>CAVYWC010000001.1:0-820561 GCA_963772045.1 uncultured Acidobacteriaceae bacterium
GAGGTAATCGTCACCGCGCCGCTCGCACTGCCCGCCGAGGTGGGCGTGAAGGCAACATTGAAACTCGCGCTCTGCCCAGACGTCAGCGTCACTGGAGCCGCGATCCCGCTCAGGCTGAATCCAGTCCCGCTGATCCCAACCTGAGAGATCGTGACGCTTGTTCCGCCCGTATTAGTCACCGTCTCCGAGAGCGACTGGTTGCTCCCCACCGTCACGCTGCCGAAGCTGAGACTGGTCGGATTCGACCCCAAACTACCTGGCGCCACTCCCGTTCCCGACAATGCAATACTCAGCGTAGGATTGGTCGCGTTCGAGGTAATCGTCACCGCGCCGCTCGCACTGCCCGCCGAAGTGGGCGTGAAGGCAACATTGAAACTCGCGCTCTGCCCAGACGTCAGCGTGACTGGAGCCGCGATCCCGCTCAGGCTGAATCCAGTCCCGCTGATCCCAACCTGAGAGATCGTGACGCTTGTTCCGCCCGTATTAGTCACCGTCTCTGAGAGCGACTGGTTGCTCCCCACCGTCACGCTGCCGAAGCTGAGACTGGTCGGATTCGACCCCAAACTACCTGGCGCCACTCCCGTTCCCGACAATGCAATACTCAGCGTAGGATTGGTCGCGTTCGAGGTAATCGTCACCGCGCCGCTCGCACTGCCCGCCGAGGTGGGCGTGAAGGCAACATTGAAACTCGCGCTCTGCCCAGACGTCAGCGTCACTGGAGCCGCGATCCCGCTCAGGCTGAATCCAGTCCCGCTGATCCCAACCTGAGAGATCGTGACGCTTGTTCCGCCCGTATTAGTCACCGTCTCTGAGAGCGACTGGTTGCTCCCCACCGTCACGCTGCCGAAGCTGAGACTGGTCGGATTCGACCCCAAACTACCTGGCGCCACTCCCGTTCCCGACAATGCAATACTCAGCGTAGGATTGGTCGCGTTCGAGGTAATCGTCACCGCGCCGCTCGCACTTCCCGCCGAAGTGGGCGTGAAGGCAACATTGAAACTCGCGCTCTGCCCAGACGTCAGCGTGACTGGAGCCGCGATCCCGCTCAGGCTGAATCCAGTCCCGCTGATCCCAACCTGAGAAATCGTGACGCTTGTTCCGCCCGTATTAGTCACCGTCTCCGAGAGCGACTGGTTGCTCCCCACCGTCACGCTGCCGAAGCTGAGACTGGTCGGATTCGACCCCAAACTACCTGGCGCCACTCCCGTTCCCGACAATGCAATACTCAGCGTAGGATTGGTCGCGTTCGAGGTAATCGTCACCGCGCCGCTCGCACTTCCCGCCGAAGTGGGCGTGAAGGCAACATTGAAACTCGCGCTCTGCCCAGACGTCAGCGTCACTGGAGCCGCGATCCCGCTCAGGCTGAATCCAGTCCCGCTGATCCCAACCTGAGAGATCGTGACGCTTGTTCCGCCCGTGTTAGTCACCGTCTCTGAGAGCGACTGGTTGCTCCCCACCGTCACGCTGCCGAAGCTGAGACTGGTCGGATTCGACCCCAAACTACCTGGCGCCACTCCCGTTCCCGACAATGCAATACTCAGCGTAGGATTGGTCGCGTTCGAGGTAATCGTCACCGCGCCGCTCGCACTGCCCGCCGAGGTGGGCGTGAAGGCAACATTGAAGCTCGCGCTCTGCCCAGCCGTCAGCGTCACTGGAGCCGCGATCCCGCTCAGGCTGAATCCAGTCCCGCTGATCCCAACCTGAGAGATCGTGACGCTTGTTCCGCCCGTATTAGTCACCGTCTCCGAGAGCGACTGGTTGCTCCCCACCGTCACGCTGCCGAAGCTGAGACTGGTCGGATTCGACCCCAAACTACCTGGCGCCACTCCCGTTCCCGACAATGCAATACTCAGCGTAGGATTGGTCGCGTTCGAGGTAATCGTCACCGCGCCGCTCGCACTGCCCGCCGAAGTGGGCGTGAAGGCAACATTGAAACTCGCGCTCTGCCCAGACGTCAGCGTGACTGGAGCCGCGATCCCGCTCAGGCTGAATCCAGTCCCGCTGATCCCAACCTGAGAGATCGTGACGCTTGTTCCGCCCGTATTAGTCACCGTCTCTGAGAGCGACTGGTTGCTCCCCACCGTCACGCTGCCGAAGCTGAGACTGGTCGGATTCGACCCCAAACTACCTGGCGCCACTCCCGTTCCCGACAATGCAATACTCAGCGTAGGATTGGTCGCGTTCGAGGTAATCGTCACCGCGCCGCTCGCACTGCCCGCCGAGGTGGGCGTGAAGGCAACATTGAAACTCGCGCTCTGCCCAGACGTCAGCGTCACTGGAGCCGCGATCCCGCTCAGGCTGAATCCAGTCCCGCTGATCCCAACCTGAGAGATCGTGACGCTTGTTCCGCCCGTATTAGTCACCGTCTCTGAGAGCGACTGGTTGCTCCCCACCGTCACGCTGCCGAAGCTGAGACTGGTCGGATTCGACCCCAAACTACCTGGCGCCACTCCCGTTCCCGACAATGCAATACTCAGCGTAGGATTGGTCGCGTTCGAGGTAATCGTCACCGCGCCGCTCGCACTTCCCGCCGAAGTGGGCGTGAAGGCAACATTGAAACTCGCGCTCTGCCCAGGCGTCAGCGTCACTGGAGCCGCGATCCCGCTCAGGCTGAATCCAGTCCCGCTGATCCCAACCTGAGAAATCGTGACGCTTGTTCCGCCCGTGTTAGTCACCGTCTCCGAGAGCGACTGGTTGCTCCCCACCGTCACGCTGCCGAAGCTGAGACTGGTCGGATTCGACCCCAAACTACCTGGCGCCACTCCCGTTCCCGACAATGCAATACTCAGCGTAGGATTGGTCGCGTTCGAGGTAATCGTCACCGCGCCGCTCGCACTGCCCGCCGAAGTGGGCGTGAAGGCAACATTGAAACTCGCGCTCTGCCCAGACGTCAGCGTCACTGGAGCCGCGATCCCGCTCAGGCTGAATCCAGTCCCGCTGATCCCAACCTGAGAGATCGTGACGCTTGTTCCGCCCGTATTAGTCACCGTCTCCGAGAGCGACTGGTTGCTCCCCACCGTCACGCTGCCGAAGCTGAGACTGGTCGGATTCGACCCCAAACTACCTGGCGCCACTCCCGTTCCCGACAATGCAATACTCAGCGTAGGATTGGTCGCGTTCGAGGTAATCGTCACCGCGCCGCTCGCACTTCCCGCCGAAGTGGGCGTGAAGGCAACATTGAAACTCGCGCTCTGCCCAGACGTCAGCGTGACTGGAGCCGCGATCCCGCTCAGGCTGAATCCAGTCCCGCTGATCCCAACCTGAGAGATCGTGACGCTTGTTCCGCCCGTGTTAGTCACCGTCTCTGACAAGGTCTGCTTGTTTCCCACCGTCACGGTCCCAAAGGCCTCGCTGATCAGACTTGGTGACAAGTCACCCGGTGAAATTCCTGTACCGGACAACGCCATGGTGAGCGTGGGATTGGAACCGTCCGAGGTGATCGTTACAGCTCCACTCGCGTTCCCACTCGTCTGAGGTGCGAAAGTCACCGCAAAACTGGTGCTCTGGGAAGCGTTGAGGGTCAACGGAGTGGTAATTCCACTGAGCTGAAATCCTGTACCACTGACAGAAGCGCTGGAAATGTTGACGCTCGATCCACCTGCGTTAGTCAGTGTTACTGTCTGCGATTGCTGGGCGCCCACCAGCACATTGCTAAAGACGAAACTGGCCGGATTGGGCGCAAGCTGACCGGGAGAGGCGGTTGCTGTTCCCGCAAGCGAAACATCCGTGACAGCGTTTGAAGCGTCGCTTGTAATGGCTGCGGTGCCGCTAAAAGCTCCTGCCGCATTCGGAGTGAACTTGATATTGATGGGAGTGCTCTGCCCTGCGGCGAGCGTAAGCGGAACGCTAGGAGCGGTCACAGAGAAATACTGGGTGGAGATCGCAATGCCGGTAACTGTGACCGATGCAGGCCCGGAGTTCGAAACCGTCAGCGGCATCGTCTTGCTGCTGCCTGCAGCAACACTGCCGAAAGCCAGACTAAAGCTTGCCACCGAAAGCGTGCTGGTTTGCTGTGATGTGGAAGAGCCACCGGCGCTCACACCCTGGCAACCGACCAACAAAACGAGGCCCGCCAGAAGAAGAAATGCGCCCGCTGCCCGCCAGAGATCTTTGCCACAGACTTGTCGCGGCCCAGCTTTTCGCATAGTCAGCCAAAGAACCGCGACCCTGGATTCCTTGACTGCGTAAACCGGGGGGACGGCTCATCAGCAGTTTGGCGGTGTGGAAGCTATTGAGGTAGGTTTCCGAAGTACGAGCCGCAAACCGGCAGGCGGTCGACCTTAAAAAGTAATTAGGACATCCGAATAGAGGTTTTCAGCACGACGTTTTTCAGCTTTTGGACATCCGGATGAGCGCTGCAGGATGCGGGTTACGGACACTTTTCCTTAACGACAATCGGCCGGTGGTTGACCACTCCCTTGCCTAGAGTCAATGAAAATAAGAAAAACTCACTGCTTGATTACAGTGCCGTCGCGTCGACGTATCTCTCCCCAGCCGCCATTCAGGTTGTTCTGCCCGGAGCTAAAGGGCGCCTTAGCGGCTGCTTTCTCGTCTATCTCAATACCCCATCCTGGCTGCTCACTTACCCATAGGTATCCGTCTCTCATTTCAGGACAGCCGTGGAATATTTCGCGCGTCCGCTCATTGAAAGGTGAGTATTCCTGGATGCCGAAGTTGTAGCTGACGAGGTCGAGGGTGACGTTAGCCATGTGGCCGATGGGAGAAACATCGCCCGGACCGTGCCATGCCGTTCTCACGCCAAACTGCTCCGCAAGGATGGCGATCTTTCGCGCCGGACTGAATCCGCCTACCTGCGAGAGATGAACTCGGATGTAGTCGATCAATCGTTCTGAAATCAACGGCTCCCATTCGTGGGGGTTGTTAAACAATTCGCCCATCGCGATCGGCGTCGCGCAATTCTGCCGGATCTGCCGGAAGTACCCAAGATCTTCCGGAGAGAGCGGATCCTCGAGAAAGAACATGTTGAACTTTTCGGCGTCTTTGCAGAACTGCACCGCCTGGTTCGGCAATAACCGTTCATGCATGTCGTGCAGCAGTTCGATTTCGTCTCCTAATTCCTTACGACATGCTTCCAGTAGCGTGAGTGCTCGACGCATGTAGTAGGCTGGCTCGAAAACCGGTTTGTCATGCAAGGCTCTCGGGGCTGTTCCACTGTGTTGCGCACCATAACCGGCCATCCCCGGAACTCCGACCTGGACGCGCAGGTTTCGGAAGCCCTGGTTCATATAACCTTTCGCTTTATCGATTACCTCTGGAATCTCAATGCCATCGATGTGTACGTAGATATCTGCCGCTTCTCGGCATTTGCCGCCGGCAAGCTGATAGACAGGCATTCCCGCCTGGCGACCCTTGATATCCCAAAGCGCCTGATCGATCCCACTGATGGCGTTGTTCAGCACCGGGCCGTTCTTCCAATAGGAACTGTCGTAACAGGACTGCCAGATATCTTCGATACGGTCCGTGGTCTTGTTCAGTAAGAAAGGCTTCAGATATTTTTCGACTGCCGGTCTTACGAGATCGGCGCGTTGCGTGAACGTCGCGCAACCATAGCCGTACAGGCCGTCCTGGTCGGTGGTGATCTTAACCACCGTGAGCCGAACCCCATTGGGCTCGCATTCAATTACGCTGATGTCTTTAATGCGGGGCAACGGCATCGCACGTGTGGCCTTAGCTGCTTGTTCTTGTGCCATCAGGCGGGGCCCGGTCATGGCGATCAAACCGGCGCCTGCGATGGATCTGAAGAAACTCCGACGTTCTATGGACATGTGCTCTGACCTCCGCGTGTAACGCATCATTCCGGTTCATTATCGCGGATGATCGCGCGATCGCCTATTTCGTTGGAAAAGCCTGTGTGATTCCCCCCCCAACCCGATTATGGCGCGGGTTTGCTCGACCAAAAGCACATCGCCTCAGAAGATAATTCGCGAAAATGTGCGGCTTATCAGTTCAGTCCCGACTGCGTGGCTTTGACCAGTGTCGCCCCAGACGCAGTCGCGTAGTAAATGCTGGAACCTTCTGCAACATCGCTGTCGTTATCGAAGATGATGCCGCTTGCGCCTCCAGCCGCGGGCAGCGCGGCGGTACTGGCATTCACAGTTGGAAAACCATTAGTTATGTCCAAGCTCATCACGCAGCCCGAGGTTCCGCCTTGGCCAGTAGCGATGCAATTATCTGTGACACCTACGAAAAGGAAATCCTGCTGCAGCGACGCGTTGTAAAACGCTGTCAGCGGGGACGAGTCCGCAGTGCCGGTGGCGAGGGCCGCGGTTGTCGCATCGGCACTGCTATTCATAACGCCGCTGCCGTCGAATCCGATGCTGTAAAGAGTTGGAAGAGTACCAGTTCCCGTTCCGGCGACGTACATTTTCGGAGTTCCCGTCCCGGTGTACCAGGCATTGTTAAAGTCTGGAAGATACGGGCCAGTATAGGTAGTGTTCGCCGTGCCCACCGGCGCGGAAACTGTACTCGCCAAAGTTGTGGGAGCCTGCACCACCATGGCATTCGTCCCGTTGGAGTTGAAAAAAGAATAAACCATTTGGTTGGTGCTATCGACGATGACTGCATTCTCGGAAGTCGTGCCACTCGCTACTACCGAGCCATAAACAACCGACGGGGAACCCGAGTCCAGCACATAATCGATACGACCGTTGCTATCCGTGAAGAAAACCTTATTCGATACCTGGTCGTAAATGGGAGTTGACGGAATCGCATTGATGGGGACACTCCAAACAATCGTTGGTGCACTGCCGTTGAACACATTGTCAATTTTATAAACGTAGCCGGATCCGGTTCCGGCTGCGCTGTAAGTGGTCACATAGGCCACATCGTTGGCGTCATTCGCTGTGTAAACAACATAAGCGGAACTAGTGGAGCTCTGATTCGTGGTGCCGCCATCGGGCGAAAGCAGCACCGTTTGATCCACGGCGTTATTTCCCCCAGCGCTGCCTGGCACCACGGCCGCCGTTGCATTCGTCCCGTTTGTTCCCGTCGTTCCCATCGTCAAGACGTGGAAGTAGGAGCTGCCAGAAAGGTTTTCCACGTACGCAACCTGCTGCCCGCTCTGCGAGAGGACAACCGAATCTGGCACCTGTCCACTGCCGGAAGCGTAGGCGAACATCACATTCGGCCCGGTACCGGGGCAGTAACCGGTCGAAGTAGAGTTGCTATAAAGATTGTTCATTCCAAGAATGTTCGCTTGACCGCCCGACGCGGGACTCGCAGGGATACCGATTACCACAAAGTCGTTCGTACAACTCGGAGCCGCTGTCACGTCAAACACATACTTGGCGGGGAAGGTCTGGCCGCCGCCGGGAGCGTAGTTCAAGTTGAGAGACGTTCCTACGTTGTTATAGCCGCTATTGTCATAAAACTGGTAACTATCCGGACCATTGCTGAAGATATTGACCTCAAAATCACTGGCCGTAGCGAAGAGAAACCCGTTGTTATCAATCCCGGGGTCGGTAGAAGGAAAGACAAGATTATCGTACAAGAAAAATCCGCTTGGGCTCGTTGTCTGACCTGGGCCGCCAGGGTAAAGCAGGTAGGTTCCGACGTCCTGGCCACCGGTCACAGTCAGGGTACCGGAGATGGCCAGTAAGGAACCATCGCCTTGGTCTGTTGTGTTGAGGTTGCCGTAACCCGTGTCGGGGCCGATCGCGAAGGTAAAAGCGCCGTTGAACTGAGGCCCAAAGTTGGTTGTCCCCAAAGGCACGCTCCAGTCTCTGCGATCGCGTGCGTTCGGGCGTTCTGGGTGGTGCCCCGGCCACCATCTCTCCCGATGGCGAAGATACCAATTCTGCACCCACCGCGGGTCGTTTTGGAATCGAGCCATCACGGAGGCATTCGTCGATTCCGGGTAGAGGGCATGATGATGCGTCCAATCCGAAACGATTCCTAGCGGAACGTGCCGCGAGGACGTCTGCCCTTCCACCGTGAACGATGGAATCAACAGGCAGCAGAAAACCGCAGGGACAATCAGCTTGCAAGATAAGTGCTTTCTAGCATCATGCTCGGTCATGTGCGCTACTCCTGAACGCTGTTAATGGTACCTGCGTTCGTCATCCATCTGTAGTTGCAAGACCGGTTCAGGAAATGGCGCAGTCTGCACCCACGAGTCAAAACGTCGAGTCAGAACGTCGGCTATCCTACTTATCTTTTGTCAGGAACGATGTCGGATTCCGGCCAGTGGGAGGGCTGGGCATTGACATTGGCCACGACTGACACTGGACCCTCGACAGGCTTCACATCTACGTTGTATCCATCGAGTTCGACGAGTGGCAGGTCACTCTGCAAGTCCTTCGTTGCCACTTCGATTGTGACAGTAGAGGATTCGCTGGGCACGAGTGAAATATAGTTGTCCGAGTAAAAAACTGGCAGAACGCGCCGTCCACTCTTCTTTTGATGAAGCTGCAGGTGCGAAAGCAGGGCGACATGATTGGTGTTGTTGTGCAGACTAACGGTCACCACAGTTTGGTCGCCCTCGGTGCGAGCGCTGGCTTCGGCATCGAGCATCACGGTGGGTAGACTCATTAGACCGTCGAACTGATCTTGAGCCACATGTTGCCAGTAGAAATTTGTGGAGAGCAGGTTTCCGTTGGCATCGGTGAGATTGAGCTTGATGAAGTAGAGCGGAGTAATGCGCGCACCCACCTCGATCTGCGCCGCCTTGATCGTGCTGCTCGGGGGAACCTGTGTGACGGGATAGGTCTCGTGCGAGTCGAGCGTGCCGTCAAAACGGTAGATTTGTACCTCAACGTTGAGCGAGTTCAACGCTCCAGGACGATTGTTGACCACCTCGATGCCGCGATTCTCCTCGTTAAACTGCACGTGCACTGTTTCTGAAGCCTTCTTGACAGCGTACAAGGCAGCATTGGGCTCGAGGTCGTAGTGGTATAGCTGCCAGACGAAGCTGGGCTGGGCGGGGTTACTCATCCAGGTGATTACGCCCGTGGTGGTCTTGAACATCTGCGCGTTTCGTCCTTCATACATAGCGCGGAAAGCCTCGTAAGTAGCAAGTTGGCCTTTACGGACAAAATCGGCAAGATTCCGAATGTGCCCGTAGCGCTCTGCCAATGACTTTGGGAACTCGTTGCCTCGTTGTGCGCCAGCAGCCATGTCGTGTTGGGCCCAGTCGTCATTGATCGTTTCCCAATCCTTCTGCGGCATCATTCCCTGGATGGATTCGATGGTCGGAATCGAAACCGAGCCAGTCTCGGTCTTGAAGCTTTCGTTAAACGCATAGAAGAAGCGCGGCGAACGCCAATAGTAGGGTCCATGAGAGGAAACGCCGCGGCCATCAGCCGAGTTTGATTGATACAGTCGCGTGGGATCGAGTCGGGCCATAAGCGCCTTCAACGTGTCGTCCAGTTCTTTGGGGGGATAGCCCTCGTTGCGGGCGCACCAGACCGCGATCGCAGGATGATTGCGGTAGCGAACCACCTTATCGGTCACGTTGGCAAGATAAGTGGGAATATCCGTCACATCGGGGCCATCATTCGGATTGGGCTGAAAGAACTCATCCCACAGCAGGATTCCATACTTGTCGGCCATGTCGTAGAAATCAGGACTCGTGCTCTGTCCTACCCAGTTGCGGATGATGTTCAGGTTGGCCAGTGCGTGCATGTGAAACTGCGCGTCGAGCCGTTCTCGCGTCTCTCGCTTCATTGCCTCATCCAGGCCCCAGTTTCCGCCGCGCGCCATGACGCGAACTCCATTCACAGACAGCGTGAGGTTCTCGGAGTCGGCAACCTGGTACTCGATCTTGCGAATGCCAAATTGCTGAGTCGTAGTATCCGAGGACTTCGCTCCTACATCGAAGCGCAGTGTGAGCGTGTACAGATTCTGCGGGCCATAACCGTTCGGCCACCACAGCTTGGGATCGGAAAGGTGCAGCTCCGGAGTGGATTGGCTGTCCAGCGCGACTGCGTCGGTGCCGTTCGGCGCAATCGTTAAGGATCTTTTAAACGTGATCTCATGCCCTTGCGCGTTCTGCAACTGAATTGTGCCCGTCAGTGTACCGCTGACTGGTTTAGATGACTTGTTCTGCAATGTAGCAGAAACATGAAGATCGGCAGTTTCGTACGATGCGGATAAATCCGCAGTGATAAATGGATCTTGCACCAGAACCGACCCCGTTGCATCCATCGTGACCGGAAGCCAAATTCCAGTGTCACGATCGCGAACCGCTGGAAGCCAGTCCCAGCCGATCGTGGACAGGAACGTGGGGCCATCGATGGCAGTCTCGCCGCCGTTCTGGCCTAGCCCGAGAGCAAGAGTATGCTCGTGCGGGACGCCGGGATGAGGCTGCGGCGAGACCAGCACGGCTAGCACGGCGGGACGCCCCGGCTTCACCAACGCGGAAACATCGAAGTCACTCCGTATGAACGCGCCGCGCATGGTCCCGGCTTCTTGCCCGTTGACCCACACTTCTGCCGTGTAGTTGATGCCGGCGAAATGGAGCCAGATATATCGTCCCTTGTAGGCTTTCGGCACGGTAAAAGTTGTGCGATACCAATACCTGGTTTTGTTCAGGCTTTCCGGAATGGCACGCATGTTTTCGCCGTATAACGGCTCCGGATAAACACCGTTGTTCACCAGCGTAGTAAGCACGGTCCCGGGGACTGTCGCGGCAAACCAACCTTGTGGGTGAAAACCAGCCGTCGAAATGATCGGAGCGGCTGCTGCTACCTTTGCATAGTCTTGCATCTGCCAGCCACTAATCGTTTGCGTTGGTAACTGCCCAAGCAAAGATGGCGGAAAAAGCACCGCAGCTAGCATGACGACACGACGAAAGATCATTGCGTGATTCCCCTGTAGGACGAGTTCAGATTGGGTTTGCTGATCCATGGTAAGTCTAAATCCCGGCAGAGATTACGGTTATCGTGCGCCGAATATGGTCTGGACCTGCAGTCGGAAGTTATTTCAGACGGAAGCAGACAATAACGCACTACGAGAAGCTTAGACTTCAGTCTGTCGTCAATTGGTCAAGCAACTTCCCGTCGGAATCGAGCAGTCGGATGCGCATGGCCAACTGGCCTGTGGCATGGGTTGAGCAGCTGAGGCAAGGATCGTAGGCACGAACTACGGCCGAGACGCGGTTCAGCATGCCTTCGTTGAGCTTCGTGCCATCGATAAAATGTTCGCTCACCTGCTGGATGCTACGGCCGATGGCAAGATTATTGTGGCCCGTGGCCACGATCAGGTTGGCCCAGGTAATCGCGCCTTCTTCGTTCACTCTGTAGTGGTGGATGAGAGTTCCCCGGGGAGCTTCGATCATGCCCACGCCTTCGAGAGCGTTTACCCCGGCAGTCGCACGCACGTGCAGGTCGAGAATATCTGAGTCCGCGAGCAGCGCTTCGATGCTCTCCAACGCGTAGACGATCTCGATCAGCCGCGCGTAATGGTAGAGGAATGCGCTATGGACGACGGTCCCGAAGCGCTGATGAAATTCTTTAAATTCGCCATCGGCGTTGAAAGTGCCGCACTGATCGGCGCTATTCAGCCTTGCGAGTGGTCCGACACGATAAACACCCGCAGGAAATCCTTGCGGCTTGAAGTATGGCGCCTTTAGATAAGATTCGCGAAGACTGGCTTCGCCGATCCACTGTGCATAATCTTCAGCGGCGATTTCGTCTTCGATGACTTCGCCTGTCGCACTCCGGAAACGCAGAGCACCATCGTAGAATTCGAGGTTTCCCTTGCGATCGACCATGCCCGCATACATGGTGGGAACAGAGCCGAAGAATTCGATCTCTTCCTTGTACTTGTCGAGCGCTCCTTTGAAGAATCGCAAGGTACGCTCAGCAATGGCATGGGCTGCCGGCAACTCAGAAAGAATGCGGTCGCGGACTGCGCTAGCGAGCGGCGCGGCCACGCCACCGGGAACGATCCATGACGGGTGAACGCGCTCCTGCGCGAGGCCTTCGACAATCAAGAGCCCGAACTTGCGAAGTTCAATGCCGTCGCGGGCAAGTTCCGGGTTGGCGGCGATGACTCCTAGAACGTTGCGCGAGGCGGCGTCAGAATCCATGCCAAGAAGAAAGTCTGGCGCGGAGAGATAGAAAAAACTTAGCGCGTGCGATTGCACGATCTGAGCAAAGTGCACAAGCTGGCGCAGTTTTTTCGCCGCTGGCGGGATGCGCACGGCCATGATCGCGTCGCACGCCTTCGATGAGGCCAGCAGATGACTGATCGGGCAAATTCCACAGATGCGGGCCGTGAGGCCCGGCATCTCGTAAAACGGACGTCCTTCGGTGAACTTCTCGAACCCGCGCACTTGCGTGACATGGAATTCCGTGCCCGCGACATGCCCCTGCTCATCGAGCGCGATGTCAATTCTGGCATGGCCTTCAATGCGGCTTACGGGCTCGATTGTGATGCGCTTCATCGCTCACTCCTTACCCAAACTTCACCTTGAGGTTGGCGTCTGGCTTCTTGCCATCCAGCAGGTCGTTGATAACGCCGAGAATCGCCTTCGATGGGGGCGGGCAACCGGGCAAACAGATATCGACTTTGACGAATTCCCGCACCGGCCGTGCCTGCTTGAGTAATGGCGGTACACCATCGGAAGGAATGAGTTTTTTGTCATCCGCCCCATCGACATAAACGCGCTGCAAAAGTTTCTGCACCGGGATCGAGTTGCGTAGGCCGGGAACATTGCCCGTGACCGCGCAATCGCCCATGGAGATTAAAATCTGCGTACGCTGGCGGATCTTCTGAATTTTCTGCAGATCATCGCGTGAACTGACCGCTCCCTCGACTAGAGTGACGGTCACATCTTCTGGAAATTCCTGGGCGTCGACCAGAGGGCCGTAAACCAACTCGATCTTGCGGCTGAGAGAGATGATGGCCGTGTCCATGTCAAGCAACGACATGTGGCAGCCGGAACAGCCATCGAGCCAGACCGTGGCCACTTTTACCTTCTTCATACCTGCACCCCTCTGCGGTGTACCAGCGACGTCACAGCGTCGATGTTCTTTGTCATCTCTTCCACCGCACGGCCTTTTTCCGCCAACGCCCCCGTCGGGCAGGCCTGCACGCATTTGCCACAACTGGTGCAACTAGTGACTTGGCCCCATCTTTCGTTGAGTTCGCTGACGATGCGGGCATGAATGCCGCGCGAACTTAACTCCCAAACGTGGGCGCCTTCGAGTTCGGCGCAGACGCGCACGCAGCGGGTGCAGAGGATGCAGCGATTGTGATCGAGCACGAAGCGCGGGTGCGACATGTCGATCGCAAGCTTGGGAAAGTTATATGCTAATCCCACCGTGCTGATGCCCAGGGCGGTAGCCATCGATTGCAGCTCGCAATGTCGATTGGAGACGCATACCGCACAAACGTGGTTTCGCTCGATCAGCAGCAATTCGAGCGAGATTCGCCGATATCGAGTCAGCTTCGGCGAATTCGTCGTCACCGACATGCCCTCCTGAATCGGAGTGGTGCAGGCGGGGAATAAACGCTCGCTACCTGAAACTTCGACCAGACAGATGCGACATGCGCCCACGGCCGTCAGGCCGTCCAGTGCGCAAAGTGTAGGAATGTACTTATTGTTGTCCCGGGCCGCCTGTAGGATGGTTTGGCCGTCCAGCGCGCTGATCAACTCTCCGTCGATTCGGATTGATAGCTTCTTTTGCGGCAAAATTCGCTCCTCTCCGCGCACTTCCTCAGCTCACGTTGACTGCTTTGACGTCGCAGCGCAGGCAGCGGCAGGTTTCATCGAGGGCTTCCTCCTGGCTCAGACCCGCCACAACCTCGTCATACGAGCGCACGCGGGCTGACACCGCGAGGGGATGTCCGGAATGGCGCGGGCTTGGACTCGGCTCCTCCGGCGGTGTCCGATCGTATTCGAATGCCGGATAAAGCCGCTGCCAGCGATCTGCCTCCATCAGCTGCAGATCGATGCCGCGCGCCGCCTGCTTGCCGAAAGCCATTGCATTCGAGACGTTCGAAGCGCCAGTCACCAGGTCTCCTCCGGCAAAAAATCGCGGACGGCTCGTTTCTAACGTGAACCGGTTCACCTCGACAGTTCCGCTCTCTTTGAGGACAAGACCTGAGGCTTTGGCGAAATCCAAATCCACGCTTTCGCCAACCGCGAAGATTACGGAGTCACATTCGAAGCGCTGAATTTCGTCCGTCGCAACTGGTTTCCGGCGGCCCGAAGAGTCATATTCGCCTAGCCGTGTTTTTACGATTTCGATTGCGCGAACGTTGCTCTTCGCATCGCCGATTACGCGATGAGGAGCGGCCAGGAATACAAACTTGGCTCCTTCATCACGGGCAGCACGAGTTTCTTCTTCGATCGCCGGCATGTCTTTGCGTTCGCGCCGGTAGAAGACTGTTACCTCGCAGCCTTTGCGCAGAGCCGTACGCGCGGAATCGATGGCGGCGTTGCCACCACCGATAATTGCTACCCGCCGTCCCAGATTCACTCCCTGCCCGGCGGCAACGGACTCCAGAAAAATCAAAGCCGGATACACGCCTTTCAGTTCAGTTCCCGATTGATACAACCACGACTCTTTCCAGGTGCCGATCGATAGAAAAATCGCGTCGAAGTGTTCATCGAGATCATTCAAGGCCACGTCGACGCCGACTCGAGTGTTGAAGACGAAATTCACTCCCAGCCGTTCGATCAATTCAATTTCCCGATGCAAAATTGACTTCGGCAGTCGATACTCCGGCAAGACAAAACGCAGCATTCCACCAGCTTCTGATTTGCTGTCATAGACGGTGACATCGTGGCCCAGCATGGCGAGATAAAACGCTGCGGTAAGACCGGCTGGTCCTGCGCCCACCACCGCGATCTTGCGTCCGGTGGCATCCAGCTTGAGCGTCGAAATCGCTTGCACCATGGGCTCATACTTATCCGACTCGTAAAGCGAGTCGGCAATGCAACGGTGCACCTCTCGCATGTTCACTGCCTGATCGAGAGTCTGTCTTCGGCAGCGGCTGTCGCAGGGATGCTGACACACTCGCCCAGTCGTGGATGGAAGAGGATTGTCGAGAATCACAGAAAGAAACGCTTCATCGACACGGTTCTCTTTGTAAAGTTGCAAGAACCGGGGAATATTCATGTGCAACGGGCAGCTGTTCTCGCACGGGGACAGCGCCAGTTCCTGGCAGACTCCGGCGGTACAACGTTGCGCAAGAATGTGATCTTCGAATTCGTTGCGGAAGTGGCGCAGCGTGGTCAACACGGGATTGGGAGCGGTCTGTCCCAAGCCGCACAACGAACAGTCGCGGATGTAGCGGCTCAGTTCGTCGAGAATTTCAAGGTGGTGCGCGTTGGCCGCGCCTTCCGTGATGCGGTTCAGAATGCGCAAACATTTATTCAGGCCCACTCGGCACGGAATGCATTTTCCGCACGATTCCGAGTGCGTGAACTCTATGAAGTAGCGGGCGACATCGACCATGCAATTGTCTTCGTCCATCACGACCATGCCGCCCGATCCCATGATTGAGCCCAGCTGAGCCAGGTTTTCGTAGTCCACTGCCGTGTCGAACATTTCTTGCGGTATGCAGCCTCCCGAAGGCCCCCCGGTCTGAACCGCCTTGATTTGTCGCCCCTCCGCTCCACCCTCTCCAATGTCGTAGATAAAAGTTTTGAGCGGAGTCCCGAGAGGCATTTCGACAAGGCCTGTATTTTTTATTTTGCCCACCAAGGAAAAAACTTTTGTGCCGGGACTTTTTGGGCTTCCCGTTTCTGTGAACCAGGCCGGGCCGCGCATCACGATAGGCGCGATGTTGTACCAGGTCTCAACATTGTTGATATTCGTGGGTTTGCCCCAGAGTCCTTTCTGTGCGGGAAACGGGGGACGAGGCCTCGGTCGTCCCGCTTCTCCTTCCAGCGACGCGATCAGCGCAGTTTCTTCGCCGCAAACAAAAGCTCCTGCTCCTTCAACAATCTCGATATTGAAGTTGAATCCGCGGCCGAGGATGTTCTCTCCCACCAACCCATATTCGCGCGCCTGTTCCAGCGCGCGACTTAGACGATGAATCGCCAGCGGATACTCGGCGCGCACATAGATAATTCCTTCGGTCGCCCCCATGACGTAGCCGCCAATAATCATCCCTTCCAGCAGCGAATGCGGATCACTCTCAATCTCGTTGCGGTTCATGTAGGCGCCGGGATCACCTTCATCGCCATTGCAAATGATGTACTTTGGCTCGGCTTTCGCCTTGACCATGAACTCCCATTTGTTGCCGGTGAAAAAGCCCGCGCCGCCGCGGCCCCGCAGCTTCGCAGCCTTGATTTGCTCAATCACGCTGCCCGGGTTGGCATCGATCAGGACTTTGTAGAGCGCCTGGTAACCGCCGACCGCAATGTACTCCTCAATGTCGTCAGGATTGATGATCCCGCAATTCCGCAGAACGACTTTCTTTTGACCCTTGAAGAAAGTTACATCGCTCCACGTGGGCACCTCGGGATAACCCTGGCCGTAGCGCACATGTCCGGTAATGTGGTCCCATTCTTCGATCTTGCAGTAAATGAAATCCGGGCTGAGACGGCCGGCGGTGAGGTCATGCAGCACACGCGCGGCATCACTGGCCTGCACTCGCCCTAATATCACCAGAGGATTTCCCGGGAGACGCACGTTGATCAGCGGTTCCCGAAAGCAGGCTCCAAAGCAGCCCACCGGAACCAGCACAACATCCGCACCGCTATGTTCCATCGCCTGCGCAAAGGCGTGATAGATTCCCTCCGCGCCGTTTCCGCGGCCGCACGTTCCCATTCCGACCGCCACGCGAGGAACTGCCGGAACCAGTTTGGCCAACCCGGCTTCTCGCACCGTGTTAAACGCTCCAATATCCTGAATTCGAGGCATTGCCTACTCTCCTGCTCGAATGGTCTCGATCTCACGCTGCAGAGTGCGCTCACTCGCATGTCCGCAGATGCGATGGTTGACCTCGACCACGGGTGCCATCGCGCATTGTCCAAAGCAGGCTACGGTGCGCACAGTGAACTGGTGATCGGAAGTAGTGACCAGCACTTTGTCCGCTTCGTTCCCGTCGCTCTCGGCGTCCTCAATGCCCAGTCCCAAGTCGAGACGGGCAGCCTCCAACAAATTGCGCGAACCGCGAGTATGACAAGCTGTGCCGCGGCAAATACAGATTGTGTTCTCTCCTTGCGGTTCCAGATTGAACAGAGCGTAGAAACTCGCGACGCTGTAAATGCGCGCCAGGGGCACATCGGTCTTGGCCGCAACGTAGCGCAGGACGTCCATGGGAAGATATTTGTAGGGATTTCTTTCCTGCGCCGCTTCCAGGATGCCGAGCAGGGCTCCAGGACGTCCTCGACGGCTGCTGATCACCTTGTCGAGAAACACTTGTTCTTCGGTGGGAAGGACTGCAGGCGGCAGCGTTTGCATAGACACTTCTCCTGAAGAGCCGCTCGCTCTTAATCTCTTAATAAAGGTTTAACCCTTTTGAAGAGAATTCACCGGGGTTGGGAGCACACCGAACAGTGATAACAATCACAGGCTTTATCAAATCGGGATCCACGATTCTCTTGCGTGACGGCGACGCCGAACGCATGTGCGGGCTTTTGAACCGGTATCCCCGAAAAGGGCCGTTCTGACGTTGGACCTGACGCTGACGCGATGGGATTTCTACTATGGCCTCGTTTCCTGCAGGACGACAATGGATTCAGAATCTGTGCGCAGCAGACTGCCATAGGCAAATTGCAGCAAGTTGCGGCAGTGGACACTCTCAGAGTAAAGAATCTTAGACCGCGTAGGATCCTGCCACCAGGAATCGACCGGCAATGTTCCGCCTCAATTGAATTGAATCAAGCAGATCATAGTTCGCGAGCCGCCGCAGGGATGCCGTATTGTCCTGCAGGGCTTTACCCTCTGCGCAGGCGCCGAGTACATTTCGGGCAGAGATTTCTACTCGATCCATGGCTTCTCGAAGGAAGACGGAACTCATTTCAGCGGCGTTCGTTCCCCTCCCCGATCCCGCCAGCTTACGCGACCGCAGCAAGGTCGATTCCATCGCAAAAGCCTCCATGATGATGTCGGAAATGTTCATTACGATTTCTTGCTGCTTTTCCAATTCTTCGCGGTATCTCTGATGCGCAATTCCAATCGTCAAGAGCGCGACCTTCTTCGCGTTCCTCACCAGACGCAGTTCTTCATCGTTGTCTGGCTCTGGGTCTAGCGAGTCAGCCGTTTCTTTCGCACTCGCGTTCAATACGTGCTGAACAGTGGACATCAGCGCCAGTTGACCACGGGCCGCGCGTTTCAGGAGCATGCCTGTAATCAGAAGACGATTGATTTCATTCGTACCCTCGAAGATGCGATTGATCCGTGAGTCACGATAAGCTCTCTCTACGGCATAATCCTGATGGTAGCCATAGCCACCGTGGATTTGCACTCCTTCGTCGACAACGTAATCGAGCATTTCTGAGGCGTAGACCTTGATGATCGAGCACTCCGCAGCGTACTCCTCAACGGCCTTAAGTTCGCTGGCTCCTTGGGGGGAGCGCTCATTTGCAGAGAGCTGTAGCTGGTTCTCGATGAGTCCGACTACGCGCCACACCATGGACTCGACGGCGTAGGTACGAATTGCCATCTCAGCCAACTTGTGCTGAATCGCGCCAAACTGCGAGATCGTGGTACCGAAGGCTTTTCGTCCTTTGGCGTACTTCAGGCAGACAGCAAGCACATCTTTTGCGCTGCCAAGCGCGCCCGCACCCAGCTTTAATCTCCCAAGGTTGAGGATATTGAACGCAATGACATGCCCCCGCCCGACTTCGCCCAAAACATTCTCGACCGGAACCTGCACATTATCAAAAAAAACCGCGGTCGTCGAACTGCCTTTCATCCCCATCTTGTGCTCTTCTGCCCCGCTACTCACGCCGCCAAAACTGCGTTCCACCAAAAAGGCGGTGAACTTCTCCCCTCCAACTTTCGCGAAGACGGTAAACAGGTCGGCGGAGCCTCCGTTTGTAATCCACATCTTCTGCCCGTTCAGGACGTAGTATTTGCCGTCTGCGCTAAGATCTGCGCGGGTCCGAACCGCAAGAGCATCGGAACCGGCCAAAGGCTCGGTGAGAGCATAGGCAGCCAGCAACTCAGCGGTGGCCAGTCGAGGAAGATATCTTTGTTTCTGTTTTTCGGTACCGAAAAACAGGACCGGAAGCGTGCCGATTCCTGTGTGGGCGGACGGCCAGGATCCGTAAGATCCATCGCGAGCGAGGTGCTCGCTCGCAATCATCACGGAGGACAGGTCCATCTCCATGCCACCGAATCTTTCAGGAATCGCGATCGCTGTAAGGCCGAGTTCCGCCGATTTGCGCATGATGCTCAAGGCCAAGCCGGCCTTCTGCTGGCGAATGGCTTCGAGATTCGGGTCCACTTCGTGCGCCCAGAACTGGTCGACTGTCCGGGCAATGGCGAGATGTTCGTCCGTGAGATCTTCGGCGGTAAGAATCTCGTCCGGTCCGCGACCTTCAATCAGAAACGTGCCGCCACGTGCGCGAACAGGAGTCGCTATGCCAGGTGCCATGGTCTCCCCCCGGTTAGAAGCATTAAGGCCCACAGAATAGAGTCTGCCATCATGGTCTCGGGGTGATCACGGACTCCGGAGATTCACGAAATTGTGTTAGTCTATATCAGATATTAGTAGCTAACGTCAACTCCAGATCGAATGCAAAGTATCGAATGTAAAAAACTGATTGCGATGTTCTGCATTCTGCAGAGGAGATATCCTCATCTTTTGCTAATATCGCAGCCAGGATTCGAGTCCATCCCTCGCGAGCGCACAGGTCTTAATACCAGGAGAAAAGTATGCCCCAGCTTCAGGCTGCGTCAGTACGTCGATCCAGAAATCACAAGAACCTGATGAAAAGAAGTAGACCAACATCGATCCAGGAGATCCCTGGGCTGCGGGAACGAAAGAAAGCGCGATTGCGGCAACAGATTGTTGAGACGGCGGTTCGGTTATTCCGAAAACATGGCTACGAAAAGACGCGCGTTGACGACATTGTAAAGATTCTGGAAATCAGCCAGCCAACATTCTTTCGATATTTCCCCAGCAAAGACGCGGTTCTGAGGGACGTGGGCCAGCGCGGCTTCGAGTGCATCGCGGAACACCTCAGGTCGGAACTGTCCACCAAAGCCAGTACCGCCGACCGATTGCGAAGGCTTTATCATTCGCTGGCGTGCACAGCGGAAGCCGATCGTCCTCTGTGGCAGGCAGTCGTGTTATCGGGCGCGATGGATGCGGTGCGTTCTCCGGAAGTACGCGGTGCTGAGTGCATTGTGGCGGGACTGCTGCGTGAGATCCTGGCTCAGGGCCAGAAACGCGGCGAAATTACGAGCGCATTTCCGGTCGTCCATCTGGCCGAATTCATGGAAGCTCTCTACCATACCGTGGTTCGACAGTGGACGGTCGACCTCACCGGGCCGCATAAACTCACCGAACGCGTTGACAGCGCGGTGGAGTTTTTTCTGCGCGGGGTCAGGCCGTAGAGGATTCGTCTTCAGGCTGTCGTTGTCTGGTTCTATTCCGGGGGGCGAAGCATGAAAGCCGCCGTATTGCGCCAGTTCAGGCAGCCCCTGTCAATCGAGGACGTGCCGCGACCCCTAGCCGGCGCTGACGAAGTATTGATTCAAGTCGAGGCATGCGGGACGTGCCACTCGGACGTGCACGTGGCGGATGGCGATTGGACGCAGATCGCCCCCATCGTCAAACAACCCTTGATTCTGGGGCACGAAATTACTGGCCGCGTGGTAGAGGTCGGTAGCGATGTGCACGAACTCCGAATCGGCGATCAAGCCGGCCTGCCGTGGATTCACTGGAGTTGCGGACAGTGCGAATTCTGCCGGGCAGGGAACGAAAATCTCTGCTCTAGCCAGAAAATCACTGGGGTCACTGTCGATGGCGGGTATGCTGAATTTGTGAAGGCGCCAGCGTCCCACGTGTTGAAGGTTCCAAATGGCCTTTCCTCAATCGACGCCGCTCCGCTTTTCTGCGCAGGACTCACTGTGTATCGATCGTTGCGAAAAGCCGGGCCTTTAGCTGGACGACGCCTGGCGGTGTTCGGAATCGGAGGGTTGGGACACCTTGCAGTGCAGCTCGGGAAACACTTTGGAGCAGAAGTAACCGCCATCGACATTTCCGACGCGAAGCTCGAACTTGCCAGCGCCTTGGGCGCCAGGAGCACGCTAAACGCCGTCAAGACCGACGTTGTCAAAGAACTACGCCGCAAAGACGGTGTTCACGTGTCCCTGGTCAGCGCCGGCGCGAAGGCGGCCTACGACACGGCCTTCTATTGTCTGCGGCCGAGCGGCACTCTTCTCGTGGTGGGATTGCCTGGCGAGAATATCTGCTTTCCGCCGATTCTGATGGCGGCCAAAGAAATCAACATTCAGGCTACTGCCGTCGGAACGCGACAAGATATGAAAGAAGTATTGGCGCTGGCTGCTGCCGGAAAACTGCATTGCCAGGTGGAAACCCGCCCCCTGCCTCGTGTCAACGAGGCTTTGGACGAGTTGCGTCGCGGTCGGGCTACGGGCCGGATTGTGCTCACTCCCCAATAACATCTAGGCGAGGGCTATGGCTTTGCTGCCCAGTCTGAAAGCAGCGCATTCTCATTCTTTCTTGACGTTAGTGACTCTTATGTGATATTTGCTATCACAATTCGAGCTGGCCCGATGGGAGGGGAGCTCACAAATCCTCAGATCTTGAACCGATTGATCGGAGTTCTACAGGAAGTCGCGGACTCATAGATATAGGTTTTCCGAATGTGCAGCCCTCAGTTAAGCAACACCAGCAGCTAAGCCATTTCTGGACGACCCCGGCACACATGCGCCCTTGGGAGAGTTGGCAAGATGCAGAAACTCAAATTCCCTGCGGCGATGTATCTGAACGATTGAGGAGAATCCGAATGAAGCCATTAGTGTGTCTGTTTGCGTGCGTTTTGTTTACAACTGGTTTTGCCGAGGCGCAGGGAGTGGGCTCGTCAGGTGCCATCACCGGAACCGTTGTTGACTCCACTGGCGCCGTGATGCCGCGGGTAACCGTAAGCATCCTCGACACGCAGACCGGCCTGAAGCGTGATGTTGTCACCGATGCAGCGGGTCAGTACCGGATCACGGGACTATCTCCCTCGAACTATGAGGTGAGCGCCGCGGCTGCGGGCTTTGCGACCGAAATTCGCAAAGACGTCGCACTTGCCATCGGGCAAACGGTCGTTGCGGATTTCCATATGAGGCCGTCACAGGTTGCCACAGTTGTTGAAGTCATGTCCGAGCCGCCTACGGTGGAAACCGAACGAGGGAGCCAAGCCGACCGAATTAGCCAGCAGTACATCGCTGATCTGCCGATTGATCGCCGCGATTACTTGACCTTCACCTTACTCGCCCCTGGCGTCTCTGATTCCACACGCCTGGCGGATGATCAGGATTACAGAGTGAAACAGACACCGCAAAGCGGGCTCTCGTTCTATGGCAGCAACGGGCGAGGAAACAGCATTACGGTGGACGGCGGCGAAACGGGAGACGATACCGGCGGCGTGCGTCTCACCGTCAGTCAAGATGCAGTGCAGGAATTTCAGATTAATCGCAGCAACTACGCTACGGACCTGGGAGCAGCTACGGGTGGTTCCATCAATATTGTGACCAAGTCGGGCACGAACAAAACACACGGCACCCTGTATGGATTTTTCCGCAATGATGCGATGGATGCTCGCGACCCGTTTGCGTTCAGTCAGGCGTTGCCGGTTGGCGCAACCTTTAACCCGGCAGCCCCCGATTCCGTGGGCTCGCCAATTAAAGATACTTTGAGCCGGCAGCAGTATGGGGGCGCTATCGGCCTTCCTGTAAAGAAGGACAAAACGTTTATCTTTGCGGCGTTCGAAGGTCTTCGGCAGAATGCTCAGAATGCGGTTCCAATCCTGACGGATACAAATGTTTTTCGTCCGACCCTTGCGCAGGATGCGGTTCTTGGGAGCTTGACCGGCGGTAATGCGGTTCCCTGTCTCAGCGGTCCGGTTGGGGCTGCAGTTGCGCAGGAACTTGGCTTACCGGCTCCAAACCCGACAACCAACGTGCCTGCAGCGGAATGCGCTGCAATCCTGAACGGAGTGTTGACCATCGACCCAGCCACAAGTCCTGTAGATGCCTTCTTACTGAATCAGTTTGAGACCGGCGGCGGAGTTTTTCCCTATACCACGCGCGAGTATCTCGCCTCTGGACGCCTGGATCACCGCTTCAACACGAAGAACGAGTTGTCGCTCACTTATCGTTATGGACACGACTTGGAGGAATCTCCTGATGTTCAATCCCTGACTGCTTTCTCGGCAGGGAGTTCGATTCATAACTACGACAACAACCTTCAGGCCTCCTGGTATCACCAGTTCAGCGCTTCTTTACAAAATGAGGCGCGCGCGCAGTGGGATTACAACAGCTTCCGGGTGATTCCGAATGAGCCCGGCGAAGTGGGATTGCAGATTCCTGGATTCATCAACAATTTGGGAAGCAATATCTTTCTGCCAAACATCAGCATCCTGCGCCGCTACGAGTTTGCAGACAATCTCACGATGATTCACGGCCGTCACACCATCGAAGTCGGTGTCGATGAGATCTTGCGCGGCAACCATACTGAATCGCATACGTTTTTCCCCGGCCGCTTTGTTTTCGGGCCTCTTCCGGGCCTCTTGTTGACCCCACTGCTTTCCAGTCTGACCTCATTGCAGTTAACATCGTTCGGGATTCCTGAGTTCTACCAGCAAGGATTTGGTAACCCCACTTACCCGTACTACACACGGCCACTCACAGGCATCTACGGACAGGACTCCTGGAAGATCGCGCCGAGTTTCACGCTCAATTACGGACTCCGCTATGAACTGGACTCGCAATTCCTTCCCTTGACAACTTATAAGAAAGACTTCGCACCGCGTGTGTCGTTTGCGTGGGATCCATTCAAGGATCACAAGACGGTAATCCGTGGAGGGTACGGCATTTTCTATGGCCCTATCGATGAGCAGATTCCCGCCGTGGACCTAAGCCTGGGAGCTGTGAACGGAAATAAGTCAGCGGTCGAGAACGGCGCAGGACCGAATCAGGTAGCAAACTTGACCGCGACGTGCGGTATGTCGCAGTTCAGCGTGCCGCTCGTACCCGCCACCGGTTCCAGTCCTTGCAATAGGGAAATTTCTATCTATGCGGACGCCGCGGGAGTTCCATCTCTGGCTCCGGGACTCCCGCCGACAGCGGGGGCGGCGACAATTTTCCAAACGCTCTTTGCCGAGGGATTGATTCAGTGCACGACGCCCGCGCCTGGCAACGCAGCCTGCATTACACCGGGCGCAGTGTCGAATTTTGGCGCCAGTGGCGTTGGCATCGACGTTGCCAATAGCGGTCCTGTCTCGCCATTGCAAGTTCTCTTCGTGAATCAACCGGGCTATCGTCCTCCGATTGCGCAGCAGGCTTCGTTTGGAATCGAGCGTGCCATCGCTCCGGGGTTCTCTATTTCAGCAAGCGGAATTTATACTCACACCCAAAGACTACCGATTGCGATCGATACCAACCTGCTCCCGGCACCATTCAGCACCGTAACGCTGGCTAACGGCCGGACGGTTTACTACCGCAACTGGAACGGAGGTACACCGGGCAACCCGAGTTTATCCGATCCGCTCGGCGGCACGGAGTTCCCGAATGGCCTATCCCCCTGCGCGAATCCCGCCGCTTGTTTCGTGAATCCGCTGATCGTCCAGAATAATCAGTACAGTTCCGAGGCCTATGCCCTTTATGAGGGCGGCATTTTGGAGGTGAAAAAACGCTTCAGCGATCATTTCACCCTGTTTGGAAATTACACATACAGCAAAGCAACCGACATCTCGACGGACTTCAACAGCGACTACGGGCCGCAGGACCCGACGAACATAAACCTCGATCGCAGTCTTTCTGAATTTGATGAGCGGCACAAAGTGGTCATGGCCGGGGTTTTCGACAGTCCCTGGAAACAGAAACTTTTGTCCGGCTTTCAGTTTTCTCCGATTGTCAGTTATCACAGCGGACATCCCTTCAATCTGCTCGCCGGCGGCGAAGTCAATGGTGACAATCACACGACCAATGAGCGTCCCATTGGCGCTCCGCGCGACACTGGTCTCGGCCCTAATTACGTGGACTTTGACGGCCGTTTGACCTGGCTGCATAAAATCGGCGAGAAGGCGAACGTGCAATTCACCGCCGAGGGATTTAACATCGCAAACCGAACCAATTTTGCCAGTGTGAACAACGAGGTGAACCCACTCTTTGGCTTGACGCCGGGTTTCGCAACTTTCAACGTGCATGGCATCCGCCCCGGTACGGCACTTGCGAGTGGAGGCATAGCTACACCGAGCACACCTCTGGCTTTCACGTCGGCTTTGCCCATGCGTGAGATTCAACTTGGTTTGCGCTTCAGCTTCTAGGCATTCCGGCACACAATTACTGGCCAGCGTTCGGTCGGCTGCAACATGAGACTGTATCTTTTTCTTGAGACCACTGAGGCTTGGGAGCAACATGCCCTTCGTTGAGAACCAAAGGGCCAAAATCTACTGGGATGAACAAGGTCATGGCGAACCGATCTTGCTCATCATGGGATTGGCATATACAGCTCATATGTGGCATCGGACTCGCCCGCTTCTGGCAGAGCAATACCGAACCATCGCTTTGGACAATCGCGGAATGGGGCGCAGCGACATTCCCGCCGGACCATATCCGATCCCGCTGATGGCATCCGACGCCGCGGCTGTTCTCGATGCAGCCGAGGTGCAGAGTGCACACGTATTCGGCGTTTCGATAAGCGGTATGATCGCACAGGAGTTCGCGCTGCAATATCCAGAACGAGTGCGGGCGCTCATTCTGGGCTGCACCGGAGCAGGCGGGCCGACTGCAGTCCGATGCGATCCGGAAGCGACGCAGATGCTGAAGACGCGCAGCGAAATGAGCCCTGACCGGGCGGCAGAAGCGGCCGTCCCGTTCATTTATGATCCGGCGACACCCCGTGAACGGATCGAAGAGGATCTGCGACTCCGCCGGGCATGGTTTCCGCGGCCAGAGGCGTACCACTCACAATTGCAAGGAATTCTTGCCTGGGAAGGTTACAGCCGCCTGCCAGAGATTCGCGTCCCTACGCTGGTCATCCACGGAGAGAGCGATCGACTCGTGCCCGCAGGCAATGCCAACATAATCGCGGATCGCATACCCGGTGCGAAGCTTGTCATCATTCCGCACGCCAGTCACATCTTCCAGACTGATCAGCCGACAGCGGCCCACGACGCGATCCTACAGTTTCTCGAACAGCATGGTGGAAGCTCTGGAAACGATGTTCAAGCGCAAGGCGTGGACGGAAGCAATTTAGTCGATTCACTCTCTGGCAAGGAGACCAATTCACCTTGAAGGAGGCAAGCACTACGCGGGATTCCATCGTGACCGTGAAGCAGCTTTTTGATCTCACGGGACGTGTTGCCATCGTTACGGGAGGATCCATCGGACTCGGCCGGCAAATGGCTGAAGGTCTGGCCGAAATGGGCGCGAACCTGGTGCTGTGTGCGCGCAAGGCCGAGCGCTGCCAGCAAGCTGCTGTGGAGTTACAGCAACTCGGCATCAAAGCCATCTCGCTTGCCTGCGATGTTACGAGCCAAGCCAGCGTTCAAGAGTTAGTCGAGGCAACGCTCTCTCAATTCGGACGCATCGATATCCTGATTAATAACGCCGGCATCTCCTGGGGCGCTCCTGTCGAGGAGATGAAACTTAAGGATTGGAACAGAGTCATCGAGACTAATCTCACCGGAACTTTTCTCTGCGCACAAGCTGTGGGCAGAATCATGATTCGCCAGGGTCGGGGAAGAATCATCAATATTGCCTCCGTGGCTGGGTTGGGTGGCGCTCCGGCCGAACTTCCCGCCATTGGATATCACGCAAGCAAGGGAGGGGTCATCAGCTTCACCAAAGACTTGGCCTGCAAATGGGCGGCTCACAACATTCAAGTCAACGCGATCGCGCCGGGCTGGTTTCCCACCCACATGTCGAATCGGGTTCTCGAACGCCACGAAGACCTTTTTCTCTCTCACATCCCTGCGCGACGTTTTGGTAGTGAACACGATTTGAAAGGAGCGGCGGTCTTTCTCGCGTCAGATGCCTCGAACTATGTCACGGGTCACGTTCTCGTCGTCGACGGAGGTCAGTCAGCCTGGTAACAGGACATAGACCATGAACATTCCGCTCACGCCATTACGATTTCTGCGCTATGCCGAGCAGCAATTCCCGGGCAAGAACGCAGTGGTCTGCGGAGAGCAGAGATTCACGTACTCGGAACTCGCTGAGCGTGCCAGCCGTCTGGCCGGTGCTTTGCGCGACGCAGGAGTGAAGGCAGGAGACCGCGTCGCATTTCTCAGCTTGAATTGCCATCGTCTTCTCGAAGCCTATTACGGTGTTCTGCAAGCCGGCGCGGTTCTGTTGCCATTGAATATTCGGCTCGCCCCGAATGAACTGGCGCACATTCTGAACGATGCCGGGGCAAAACTGCTTTTTCTGCAGCAAGAATTCGTTCCGCTCGTCGACTCCTTTCGACAAAACGTACCCTCCATTCAGAATTTCTTTGTGCTCGACGCTGCGCCGAAGGATCCGTGGCATGCACCGACGAACTATGAAGACATGCTGGCAGGCGCATCTCCTTATCGGCCAGACATTACGCGGATCGATGAGAACTCTCTGGCGGAACTTTTCTACACGAGCGGGACGAGCGCGAATCCCAAGGGAGTGATGCTTAGTCACAGAAATGTTTACCTTCACGCGCTCTCTGTCTGCATCACGTTTCGCACCAAGGCTGACGCGGTTCAGTTACACACGATCCCTTTATTTCACGCCAACGGCTGGGGCACCGCACATTCCGTCACGCTGGTCGGAGGCCGACACATCATGCTTCCGCGCTTTACCTGTGCGGAAGTCTTCCAGTGGATCGAACGAGAACGGGTAGACTCGCTGAGCCTTGTACCGATTATGGCCGCCGCGCTGGTAAGTTCACCCGACCGGCAAAAGTATGACTCGAGCAGTGTGCAATGGATTTCCATTGGAGGGGCCGCATCTTCGCCGACTCTGATACGCCAGGTCGAGCAAGCATTTGGCTGCGAAACCTTTTCTGGATATGGCCTGACCGAAACTGCCCCCGTCCTCTCGACCGCGAGAATAAGGCCGGGTGTGCAACTCGAAGGTGACGCGCGCTACGTGATGCAGGCCATGACTGGTTACGCGATCCCCGGGGTGGAACTTCGCGTTGTGGACGAGAGCGGAGAAGATGTTACTCCCGGCGCAAGCACCATGGGCGAAATCGTTGCGCGTGGTGACGGTGTCATGCAGGGTACTGGCATCAACCGGTCGAGACCGCGTATGCCATGCGCGGCGGCTGGTTTCACACCGGAGACATGGCCACAATCGACGGAGATGGAAACATCCTGATCGTGGACCGCATGAAGGACATTATTGTCAGTGGCGGCGAAAACATTTCATCGCTCGAAGTTGAGAAGGCGATTCTTGCGCATCCCGCGGTTTACGAAGCTGCGGTCATTCC
The DNA here is from genome assembly GCA_963772045.1 of uncultured Acidobacteriaceae bacterium. Taxonomy (GTDB): domain Bacteria; phylum Acidobacteriota; class Terriglobia; order Terriglobales; family Acidobacteriaceae; genus Sulfotelmatobacter. Next base: position 28,576 of record CAVYWC010000001.1, read on the forward strand.
AATCCCCGACGAACAATGGGGAGAAGTGCCGAAGGCACTGGTCGTTGCCAAACCCGGATCGAGTGTCAGCGAGGCTGAATTGCTCGAATTTTGCCGATCTTGTATCGCTCACTACAAATGCCCGCATTCCATCGAATTCGTTGAGAGTTTGCCCAAGACCGCAACCGGAAAGGTCCTGAAAAAACGGCTGCGCGAACCGTATTCGACGAAGCTTCATACTCCCTGCGGAACTGCCCATCAATGAAACGGCCGCAAGGTGCGAGTTAAGACGTAAGCAAGAGCACATCTAAAGAAAGTTCATTCTATGGATGATCTAGTTCAAATTACGCGCGATAACGAAATCGCAATCATTACGATTAATAATCCGCCGGTAAATGCTTTAAGCCCGTCCGTGGCGCAAGGGATTGCTAACGCCGTTGAGCAGGTGGGCGACGACGACTCCATCGACGCTGCAGTGCTGATTGGTGCGGGTCGTACTTTCATTGCCGGGGCAGACATAAGAGAGTTCGGCAAAATCACTTCCGGAAAAACTGCGCCTGGGCCAGGACTGCTTCCGCTTCTGCTGCAGATAGAGAACGGCAAGCCCTTGGTGGTCGCCATTCACGGCAGCGCCTTCGGAGGCGGCCTGGAATTGGCGATGGCTGGCCACTACCGCGTGGCCGTTCCAAATGCCCAGCTTGGCCAACCCGAAGTAAAACTCGGGATTATTCCCGGAGCCGGCGGCACGCAACGCTTGCCGCGTCTCGTTGGTGTAGCGACAGCCATTGAGTTGTGCGCTGAAGGCAATCCGATCAGCGCTCAGGAGGCGCTGAGACTCGGACTTGTTGATCGTCTCATCGAAGGCGATCTGCTGGCGGGAGCTGTGGCATTCGCGCGGAAAATCGCCGGAAAACTCGCGCCAAAAACTCGCGAGCGGAATGAAAAACTCGGCATGTCTGAACCGAATGCACCACTCTTCACCGCCGCTCGGGAACGGGCTCGCTCTAGGCAACGCGGAATGCCGGCACCGATTGCAGCCATCGACGCCGTGGAAGCCGCCACCAAGTTGCCGTTCGAAGAGGGCTGCCAGGTAGAACAGAAACTGTTTCGCGGGTGCCTCTTCTCCGATCAATCCAAAGCTCTGATCCACATTTTTTTCGGTGAGCGCGAAGTCGCCAAGATTCCCGACGCACCAAAAGAAACGCCGATTATCCCCATCAGTTCCATAGCCGTCGTCGGCGCCGGAACCATGGGGGGCGGCATCGCGATGGTATTCGCCAATGCCGGCATTCCCGTATTACTCAAAGACTCCGACCAACCTGCGCTGGATCGCGGTCTATCCACAATTCAGAAGAACTATGACAGTTCTGTGAAGCGCGGCCGTTTCACTCAGCGATTTGTCGACGAACGCCTGAAACTGATTCAACCGACCCTCACCTATGACGACTTCGCCATAGTGGACATGGTCGTCGAAGCTGTCTTCGAAGGCATGGCGCTCAAGAAAGAAGTGTTCATTCAATTAGATCGTGTATGCAAAAAGGGAGCGATTCTGGCGAGTAACACGTCGACCCTCAACATTGACGAGATCGCTTCTGCCACATCTCGACCTGAATCTGTGATCGGAACTCATTTCTTCAGCCCGGCGAATGTCATGCGCCTTCTCGAAATCGTCCGCGGCAAACGGACCAGCAAAGAAGTGATCGCGACTTGTATGCAGCTCTCGAAAAAGCTCGGCAAGGTCGGCGTTCTCGTCGGCAATTGTCGAGGCTTCGTCGGCAACCGCATGTTCCTTCCCTACAGCCGCGAAGCCGTCTTTCTGGTCGAAGAAGGAGCGAGTCCTCAGGCTGTAGATCAAGCCCTTTACGACTTCGGTATGGCATTGGGGCCATTGGCGACGGGCGACTTGGCCGGCCTTGATGTCGGATGGCGCATCCGCAAAGAGTATCGGCATCTGGAAAAGCCGGGCGTACGGCAGCCTATCGTAGGCGATCGCCTCTGCGAATTGGGGCGGTATGGTCAGAAGACCGGCGCCGGATGGTACAAGTACGATGAGAACCGGCGCCCCGTGCCCGATCCCGAAGCTAGCGAACTGGTTCGCAAGTGGTCAATCGAAGCCGGCATTCCTCAACGCAACATCTCATCGCAAGAGATTGTCGAGCGCTGCATCTATGCCCTGGTGAATGAAGGGGCACGCATCCTCGAAGAAGGAATGGCGTCCCGAGCAGTAGATATCGACATCATCTATGTGAACGGCTACGGGTTCCCAGCCCATCACGGCGGGCCGATGTGGTATGCCGATACGGTCGGACTCAAGAAGGTCTATGAGCGCATTCTCGATTTTCATCGTCAGTATGGCGAACTCTGGGAGCCCGCTCCAGCCTTGATCTACCTTGCCGCACGGGGAAAGCCGATGGTTCGATTTGAGAACCGCGCTCTCGCTGTGCGTACCCTACCGCGCGCGGAATTATATTAAAACGATTCCCATTAGTCACTCTCATTTCAGTGCGACTATCAGTTATTGGAGAATAGCGCCACGGGCGAAATCGAGAATTCTAAGTTCTAGATCCTAGGGATGGTGGCTGAAATACAAATCCGCTACTTTTGACACGAATAACTCGGGATTTACGTCCGCCCTGTTGCTCAACATAATCACCGTCAACTTCGGTTTAGCGAAGCGACTAATTGCAGTTCTAAAACCGGTGGTTTCTCCGTAGTGCCACATACGCTGATATCCATGATAGTTGTCCAAAAACCATCCAAATCCATAGGAAACCGGCTTGCCTGCTTGCGGATTCGAGTCGCCCGGATCGCCCGACCAGCTTGGCAGTGATCCATCGGCCAGCTTTACCGGCACGAGCGCAGGCTGCATTTCGGTTGCAGCAAGCAGCGTGTGACGCGCCAGAGCGTCATCCCACCTCCCCAAGTCTTCGATGTTCGAATAAACTCCGCCATCCCCTAGTGTCGCCGAAGTTGCGCTTTGGTCGGTCTCCACAAACTCCTTATCCTCTTTCGAGTAGCCGTATGCGCGATCCGGGACCTCGTTCTTTCCCCTCACGTAGGCCAGGGTATGATTCATTCCCGTCGGGACGAAAATTCGATCACGAAGAAAGTCTTCAAACGGCACCCCCGAAACTTTGGCCACGACCAAGCCCAGAACAACGTAGCCTGAGTTGCTGTAGGACCATCGCGTACCCGGAGAAAACTTTCCGTGCTTCTGCATTTCGAGCAGACGCAGCACCTCAGCATCATGAATTTGCCGGTTCTCGGTCCACTGGCGTGAACCATTTGCGGTTTCATCCATCAGGGATTCATAATCCGGTAGGCCTGAGGTGTGGTTCAGCAGATTGCGGATCGTGATCGCATTCCCATAACCCGGAAACTCCGGGAAAACATCTGTCAGGTGCTCGTCGTAACGCAATTTTCCGTCGTGCACCAGCAGCATGATCGCCATCGCTGTAAATTGCTTCGTGCACGACGCCAAACGGAAATTCGTATGCGAATCGATGCGAGTTTGAGTTCGTAGATCCCTGAGTCCGTACCCGCGTTCAAACAACACTCGCCCGTTTTCGCGAATCAGGATGGTCGCTCCCGGTGATCGGCTGTCAGCCAGGCTCCTGAAAATAGGTTCGAATTCGTTCTCCGTCGAGGTCTGTTTTGCTCTGCCTCCGCTCGCGCCTGCGGGCGAAAGCAGCAGAATCACTGCCATCATTGATATGAGAGCGCGGAATATCATGTCCCCTAACCTTTCGACGGCCGCTGAGGTCCTTGAACGGAGTCTGCCCACGCGGGATGTCGCAAAATTCGCGGCCTTCCCGTGTACATTGATGTTGGACGCCCCGTGATTGTAGCGGCATTGTTGATTTCGCCAAACAGCTGGTTGTCCGCAAAGGCACTTCGTAGATAGGCCAATGCGTCTAAGATTTATTTGCAGTGCAACAAAATCCATTTCGCTAAGAACTTCGTGACCGCAGCATCGAACGAGTGTAATCTCCATCCCTAAGGAGGTTTGCATGGAGCCAGGAACGAGTGACAAGATTTTTGCTGCGCTTGAAACATTTCGCATTGAACTTCCATCCTGGGGCTTCGCCAATACCGGCACTCGTTTCGGAAAGTTCATTCAGCCCGCGGCTGCAACAACGACTGAGGAGAAATTCAGCGATGCAGGCCAGGTACATCTACTGACTGGTGTGTGCCCAACTCTAGCCCTACACGTACTGTGGGACTGCCCGGATGGTGTAGGCAGTGCGGATGACATCAAGAAGCTTTCCGCCAAATATGGCGTTTCTCCCGGCTCTATTAATCCAAATCTTTTCCAAGACCAGAAATATAAATACGGGTCGTTCGGCAATCCTGATCCGTCAATTCGCGAGCACGCATTGCAGCACGCCAAGGATAGTATCGAAATCGCGCAGCGCTTGCGAAGCCGCGACGTTTCCTTCTGGTTCGCGGATGGCTCAAATTATCCCGGCACCGCAAACATTCGGCAACGCAAGGAATGGTTCAAAGACGCATTGCAAGAGTCCCACAGCGCGTTGTCGCCAGAACAGCGCATGCTTGTCGAGTACAAGCCCTTTGAACCCGCGTTCTATCACACCGATATCGCAGACTGGGGGATGGCGTTGCTTCTGGCGCGGGCAGCAGGACCACAGGCAAGAGTACTGGTCGACACCGGTCACCACTATGCCGCGCAAAATATCGAGCAAATCGTCGCCTGGCTCCTCTCCGAGGACATGCTTGGAGGTTTTCACTTCAACGATCGCCGTTATGCCGATGACGACCTGACATTGGGTTCCATTGATCCGTATCAGGTATTCCGGATTTTTCACGAAATTCTCTTCTTCGAGTGGGAGAGCGGAAAGCAGGCTGACATCGCCTACATGGTGGACCAAAGCCATAATCTGAAAGGAAAAATTGAAGCCATGATCCAGACCGTGACCATGGCGCAGCAGCTATACGCCAAGGCGGCATTAGTGGACCGGAAGGAGCTGGCTGAAGCACAGAAAAACTGCGATCTGGTCCAGGCAGAATCTCTGTTGCAAGATGCCTTCGCAACCGACGTCCGGTCTGCGATCCAGGACTGGAGGCATTCGAAGGACTTGCCTCAATCCCCAATGGAAGCGTTCCGCCAGAGCGGTTATCTTGAGCGCATCACAAAAGAGCGTGCCGCCAGGAATTCACAAAACGTTTCCTCCTATGCCTAATCCCGCCACCAAGACTTATCTTGCGTTCGATCTTGGCGCGGAGAGCGGGCGTACGGTTCTGGCCCATCTGCAGTCGGGAATCCTTACGACTGAGGAGCTACATCGTTTTCAAAACGAACCCGTAGTCTACGGAGGATCGCTGCACTGGGATGCACCTAGGCTCTGGTTGGAGATGCGAAAGGCCCTGGGCCATCTCGAAACATATCGCTTGGCAGGGATTGGAGTAGACGCGTGGGGCGTGGATTACGCGTTGCTCGGCGAAAGCGGAGAACTTCTTCAGAATCCGTACCATTATCGCGACGGGCGTACCAAGGGTGCGATGGAGCAAGTTTTCGGCAAGATCCCCAAAGAAGAGATTTACCGCACGACTGGTATTCAGTTTATGCCAATCAACACGATTTACCAGATCTTTGCCGCCAAACGGGATACGCCCACAATTGTGGCGGCAGCCAGGCAGATGCTTACGATCCCCGATCTCTTCAATTATTGGCTGACAGGAAATGCCGTTTGTGAATTCACCAATGCGACCACCACACAATTAGTGGATCCCGTCCATCGAACTTGGGCCTTGGAGTTGATGGAGAGGCTTGAGCTTCGACCCGAACTACCCGCTCCGATCGTTGAGCCCGGTTCGATCCTGGGAACGTTGCAGCCGGAGATTGCGCACAACACCTGCTTGTCTGGAACCCCTGTCATTGCGCCGGCATGTCATGACACCGGGTCAGCGGTGGCTGCGATTTCCGCGCGCAACGAGACCGCATTTCTCAGCTCCGGGACCTGGTCTCTGGTGGGCACTGAACTCGATGCGCCAGTCATCACTCCGGAGTCGCTGCGCCTGAATTTCACAAACGAAGGCGGTGTGAACGGCACGACGCGGTTGCTCAAGAATGTGATGGGATTATGGATGATGCAGTGCTGCCGCCAGTGTTGGACGGTGCAAGGACACTGCTACGACTATCGGGACCTTATGGAGATGGCAAACCAGCAACCAGCCTTTTCTCATCTCGTCGACCCGGATCACGAGTCGTTCTTGCGTGCCGCAGATATGCCCGCCGCAATTGCTGAGTTTTGTCGGAAAACCCATCAGCCCGCGCCGAATAATCCTGGTTCATACGCTCGCTGTATTCTAGAGAGCCTCGTCATGAAATATCGCGTAGTTTTGCATAGCTTAGAACAACTTTGCGGAAACAGGATCGAGCAGATCCGAGTGATTGGCGGAGGCTCGAAGAACCGGCTACTGAATCAATTCACGGCAGACGCAACAGGAAGAAAAGTGCTCGCCGGGCCCGCCGAGGCAACCGCTCTTGGCAATATCGGGATTCAACTTCTGGCAACGGGTGAAGCCACATCGATTCAAGAAGTCCGCGCGATCGTGGATCGATCTTTCCCCATCGATGTATTTGAACCGGTTGCGACCGAACGATGGGAGCGGCAGGCGGAACGGTTTGAACAGTACTGCGAGATGATTTATGCCTAAAACTGAAGAAACGACGTACCTGAAGGATCTTTGGAACGACGACCTCGCCCATAAATTGGGGGAGAATCAGTTGGCCTTATTGCGGTATCGCTCGAACTTGCTGGGCGCAGACCTGCGCATCACCAATTTCGGCGGTGGAAACACAAGTTCGAAGATTGAACTCCCCGATCCATTCACGGGAAAACCCGTTCGCGTACTGGCGGTGAAAGGCAGCGGCGGCGACATCGGTTCGATCACCGAATCAGGCTTTGCTCTTCTTTATCTGGATCTGCTCGAGCACCTGAAAGAACTGTATCGCGGCGAGAAATACGAAGATGAGATGGTGCGCTACTACCCGCTTTCCGCATTCGGCGAGAATCGGGTCGCTGCCTCCATCGATACTCCCCTACATGCATTCCTGCCTTTTTTGTATGTCGATCATCTGCATCCTGACTGGGCGATTGCTCTGGCCGCCAGCGCTAATGGCAAACGCAAGCTGGACCAATTCAATAAGGAATTCGATCGCAAGATCGTATGGGTACCTTGGCAGCGTCCAGGGTTTGAACTCGCACTCCTGATCGAGCGCGCAGTGAAAGACAACCCCGGCGTGGAAGGCCTGATCCTGGGAGGCCACGGCCTGTTCACCTGGGGCATGACACAACGAGAATGCTATCTGAACAGCATCCACACGATCGACCAGATGGGTGGGTTCATCTTCACGCACCAGGCGAAGAAAGGCTCTTTGTTTGGTGGGGTGGAGCACTCCCCCGCGTCCGATCGCAATGTGGTTGCCACCCAGATTCTTCCGACGTTGCGCGGAGCGGTCTCTTCGAACCGTCGAGTCGTGGCGCACTACATGGACGATCACGATGCCCTAGCCTTCGCTGGATCAAAGTGGGCAAAAGAGCTGAGTTCTCTTGGGACCAGTTGTCCCGACCATTTCTTGCGGACTCGTGTCTGTCCCTGGTTCCTCGATTGGGATCCACGAAACGAGAATGTGGAGGTTCTCAGAGACCGCATTCATAACGGGGTCGCTGGCTATCGCGCGGCTTACGAGAAGTACTACGAAGAATGGGCAACGAGCGATTCTCCCAAGCTTCGCGATTCCAATCCTTCAGTCGTCGTGGTACCAGGATTGGGTCTCTTTGGATTCGGCAAGAACAAAAAAGAAGCCCGGATTACGGCTGAATTCTTCATCAACGCCATACATGTAATGGCAGGAGCCAATGCTCTGGAAGATGGCGAAGTCTCGCATCCTCTTCCGCAGGCGCGAACCCCGGAGCAATCCAAACAGTTCACTCATTTTCACAACTACGTTGCCTTGCCCAGGTCCGAGGCGTTTCGAATCGAGTACTGGACCCTGGAAGAAGCGAAATTACAGCGCATGCCGGCGGAAGCGGAACTGAGCCGCAAGATTGCATTAGTCATCGGCGGAGCTAGTGGAATCGGCCGCTCAGTCGCGCTGTTACTCGCACGGAAGGGAGCGCACGTGGTTGTTGCTGATTTTGATCACACGGGAGCGTGCAAAGTAGCTGACGAGGTTGGGGTGATTTCTTCCACGGAATTTGTCGCCGCGACATCTGTTGATCTCAGTTCATCCGAGTCCTTGGCCGCCGCGGTCACATTCACGATTTCGAAATTTGGGGGAATTGACATCGTCGTAAATACTGGGGCCATCTATCCAATCCCCGCGGGAGACGGAGAACTTTCGGAAGCAGAATGGGCCAAAACCTTTCAAGTGAATCTAACCGGCAACTATCTTCTCGCGCGCCAAACCGAACGGGTATTCAAAGATCAGGGGTTGCCCGCCACGATGATACTGACGAGTTCTGCGAATGCCGTCGTCCCCAAGAAAAGCAGCGAAGCTTACGACACCAGCAAGGCGGCTTTGAATCATCTCATCCGCGAGCTGGCGATCAAGTTGAGTCCTCACGTGCGAGTGAATGGGATTGCCCCGGCAACTGTGGTTGCGGGATCCACAATGTTTCTACGCAATCGAGTCATGCAGTCCCTGCAGAAATATGAGATCGGATTCTCAGAGGACGAATCCACTGAAGAATTGCGCGACAAGCTGGCTGACTTCTATGCTCAGCGCACTTTGACCAAGCGTCCGATTCTTCCCCAAGATTGTGCGAATGCGATCGTGTGGCTGGCGGGAGACCTCAGTGGCAAGACGACCGGACACGTCATTCCGGTAGACGGAGGGTTACCGGAGGCGTATCTACGCTGAGGAGCCTGCGGAACTTCCAGCAACTCTTCGCGTTCCTGAATTCAGTAACTGGACCCAATTGCGGGATGTGGCAATTTTTCCGAACGTGGCATCACCCTCAGTCGAACGCCACCGAGAAGGCCCGAGGGCAGCGGTTGCAGGTTGTTCATATCCTGTGGCACGAATCGTTCTCCATAGCGATCGTTCAGAAGGCGATAGTCGGGAAGAGCGCTGCCCGCCAGCGAGTTGATCGCCGTATTTCCAACCATGATACGGAGTTGGTTTCTGCCCACTTTCAGGAATGCGGTCACATCAATGGTGTACGGCGGATGCCATACCACTCCTGCTTGCTTACCATTCACATAGACTTCGGCCGCTTCCCGCACCGGTCCGTCCAGATAAGCGCGCATATTGAAAGTAGGCAAGGGATCGGTCTTATCCACCGCCGTACCTTCCCCGAAATCGAGAATCAGAGCAGAACCCGAGACCACATCCTCCGGCAATTCGATCATTTTTTCGTAGACGACATGCCCGGAATAATATTTGAACGGTTCATCTTGACTCCACGAATGGAGAGTTGCCATGTGAGTCGTCTGATTGGAGCCAGTGAAGGTTAAATCCCAATCAGAGGACAAATCGATGACTTTCGAAGAAGCGTCTCGAGTCGAGGTGACTCGCTCCCGGTGAACAGCGGAGTTCGAGAAAAGGACTAAACGCGATTCGTAAGGTTGCAGCGACACCTGAATCTTTGCTGTGTCCTCGACGGGCGTGATCTGCCCTGTAAACGGATCCCACCACTCCGCGTATTTCGCGGTTTCACGAAAGCGCGCGAGCACGTTGATCAGACGATTGGACGCGTTCGCGATGAAGTACAGATCGCCCACGTTCAGTTTTCGGCGAATGAACCCTACTTCCGGAGCCTTTGGCGAAAAAATGACGTCTGGCTTGTAGAGTTGCGCCGCAACGGTCCCCAATTGACTCTCGTCTTCTACGAAGTGACCTAAGGCGCCACTTTCACGGAACAGACGCTGAGAGATTTCTTGGATCTCTTGCGTCTCTGTCGCAGCGTTCAGCAGTCCCGGCGCCTCAGAAGGCAGGCGCCGCGTGGCAATGACGATCCCCCCGCGCTTCGTGTACTGCTCGATTTTCCGGTAGGTCGCGAGCGGAAGCCGCTCGATGCCGGGCATAACCAGCACGGGATAAGAAAGGCCAAGAGCATCGATCGCATCGGCATCGATGAAGTCGAGGTTAAATCCTGCATCGAGAATCTGTGGGATGACATCGGTCCCCAGCAGTTTTCCCACAGATTCGTCAATGCTGACGTTCTCGTCATGGGTATTGAGTCCACCCTTTGTGCTAACTGACGCTGATGAATCAGCGGTGACTGTGAAACTGGCCCAGGCATCATCGTTCGGCAGAAGTAGCGCAATATCGTTCGCCGGTTTTCCCTGCCGTAATGCGAAGCTGACTCGCTGCAGATATCCGGCCAGATCCGGCATCACGAACCACCAAGGATTATGAGCATTGAAGGCTCCGGCTGCGTACATGCGCCACCCTGGCTCTCCCGCCATTTCCCGCGAGTAAGGCCAGCCGTGCCCCACCAGTTGGTTGATGCCCTGCAGAAAGTGCAGATCGGCTTCCGCTTTCATATCAAGCGGAGTTGCCCGAAATGCCGGCGAGTGCAGCCAAGTCCACGTCTCCGACGAGATGATGGGCCTGCCGAAAAGGTGACCCGCCGATGCTGCCCAGCGTGTATCGGAAAACTGACGCCACATCAACAGAGTTCCTTTCCCTTCTCCTTCCGGAAGGTCCTCATATTGGTTGCTGGAGAGCGTCACAGGTGGAGACCCGTAACTCTGCGACCGAAAAAGTGTGTGATGTTCCTTTGCCCAAGTGTGCAGCGGCGCGAGATAGCGCTCGTTGGCAAGTTCAGTGAGGGTCTTTCCCCAATCGTGCCGAATTGCCGGCGCCTCCGGGCCAATATCCGCAATCAGTGCCGGTAAGTAGGGAGTGAGGTCATACCCACGCCTTTGACGGAATTGCTGCAGAAGATCTGCCGTCCAATCCGACCCTTCGTCTTCCAGGCTGTCGCTGAAAACTGCGTACGGCGGATGATCAGGAAACGCTTCCATCAGACGGTCCCCGACCGCGTGGAGGTGGGTTTCAATGGCACTCTGATCGTAATGGTCGAGAACAAAACCCTCTGCCCCAACGGCTGCTCGCTTTACCGTCATTCCAGTGCGGCTGGAAATAAAGAAGACTGCGCTGTAAGGACCTTTCAACTCCGCCGGAATCTGCAGCCGTGAATTTTTGATCACTGGCGTCGGAATTTGCTTCGCTTCCCTGCAGTCCAATGTATTTCCAAAACTTGGTACCCAGAAGACAGCAACCAACTCCTCGCCGGTCACGAGGCTAGGTATCGCAATCGACTGATTCCCGGGCGAGATGGCAATCGCTTCGACTCGCATTCGTCCCGGCGCTTGGGTGATTGGAATATGTGGTCCGCCGAAGGGCCAACCACTTCCCAAAGTCACATCAACACGCAGTCCTAGCTTTCTCGCTTCGCCGGCAGCAAAACGCAAGGCATCAATATGTGCGTCCGAAAGATAAGCCAGGTTGTGAAAACCTGTTTCCGGATCATCCAAGGCGAGCGGATACAAGGTAGCAATCTCCACTCCTCCAATACCGGCTGACTTCATTTGTTCAAGCTCCCGTTGAATTTCGGCCTTTGTGACCGCTGGCCCAAACCACCACCAGCGCACCATGATCCGCGAGTCGTCGGGTGGATGTGCAAACGCCTCTCTCAACTGGACCAGACTCAAATCCTTTTGGCCAAGGGCCTGGGGCACAGGTAGAAAACAGAGGACCAACAGAAGGCTAGACGCTATCCTCGTCAAAGCGGCCTCCGAGAAGCACCATCGAAACCGTCGTACTTGGCGAATCGCTTTTCTCCGTGTGCCCATGCTTGCATGGGCATGGGTTGAACCCTTTACACTCCAGCGGAAGCATATACTACGGAACGGCAATCATGGCGTCATCCGAACTTCCGACGAAAAATCCAAAGCTGCGGAATGGATCTTCTCTCTGTCTGATGGCGCCGTTATGCTCCGTCATGATCGCAATGATCCTCTGGGCGAGCCTAATGGCCCACGGGCAGACCTCGATGATTGGCTTCACTCCATCCTCAAGATCTCGCGAAACAGAGATCGAAACCAAATTCAAATTCATCCCGTCGCCGAAAGAGGAACGCCGGCAGCTTCGTATTTTCACTGCCGAGCCGCATCTTGCCGGATCTAAGCGCAACAACGAACTGGCATATTACATCGCTGGCGAGTGGCGCAAACAGGGTCTGGAAGACGTTGTGATCCGGCGCTATGACGTTTACGGAACGAATCCGAAGAGTGCGTCGCTCGAAATGATTACGCCGACGCACTATCAAGCCACTCTACGTGAGGCCCCGCTGCCCGGCGATCGGGACTCAAAAAGCTCTGAGATCAGCGGTTCGTGGTTTGGCATGTCCATCTCGGGCGAGGTCGTTGCGCCGGTCGTCTATGCCCACAGCGGCAATCCGGAGGACTATGAGTTGCTCCGCAGGAACGGCATCAGCGTAAAGGGCAAGATCGTGCTCGTCCGCTATTCGAACCCTTATAGCTATCGCGGGTTCAAGGCGCTCACGGCGCAACGTGAAGGTGCGGCCGCAATTCTTGTCTATAGTGATCCCTCCGACGATGGTTACAAACGAGGAAAAGTCGACCCCAATGGCCCGTGGGCACCCGAGTACTACATTCAACACGGTGCGATCACATATGACTTCATAGTCCCCGGCGATCCGCTGACTCCGGGATGGGCATCCGTGCCAGGCGCAAAGCGAATTCCGATTGAACAAGCACAGTCGGCTCCCAAGATCATGGGGCTGCCGCTTTCCTGGCACGACGCGAAACCTCTCCTGGAAAATATGGATGGTCCCGTTGCCCCCGCCGATTGGCAGGGTGGGCTGCCGTTCCAATATCGCCTCGGGGGCGAGCGCGTGAAAGTCCATCTCAAGATCGAAATGGACAATCATATCCAACCTTACTATGTCGTCGAGGCTCGAATCCGAGGCGCTCAGTTGCCGGATGAATGGGTCGTCCTCGGCAATCATCGAGACGCATGGGTTTTCGGCGGAGTGGATCCTTCAAGCGGCACCGCGTCTATGATGGAAATGACGCGAGCCCTTGGGCAACTTGTAAAACAAGGCATACGCCCGCGTCGTACCATTATCGTCTGCAGTTGGGACGGAGAAGAAATCGGACTCACTGGTTCCACCGAATGGGGCGAGCAATTTGCTGACGAACTTCGAGCCAAAGCCATCGCTTACATTAACGTGGACGAAGCGACTTCCGGCCCCAACTTTCACGGTCAAGCCGTGGCCTCCCTCGCACCGATGCTGGTCGAGACCACCCACAGTTTGCAGGATCCCTCTGGCAAATCTCTGTACGACGCCTGGAAAGCAACCGCGGCACACGAGAAAGAGGAAGGCAAACGAACCGGTCAAATGAACGACTCAGGCATGGTCGACGGAACTCTCGCGGACACCCGCATTGGCAGCGGTTCGGATCATACCGTTTTTCTCAACTTCATTGGCGTCCCCGTCCTGGGGCTGGAGTTTGACGGAGACTACGGCGTTTACCATTCCGCCTATGACGATGTCTTTTGGATGAACCACTTCGGCGATCCCGACTTTCGCTATCACACGTTGATGTCACAGCTATGGGGAGTGACGGCGCTGCGCTTGTCCAATGCCGATCTCTTGCCCTTCGATTTTGCAGCTTACGCCAGCAATATTCGTCAATTTGTGAACGAACTGACCCAGGGCAAGGGCATGGGAGCGCTCGATCTTACTGGAATAAGAAAAGATATCGACGTTTTCGAAGCAGAAGGCCAGCGTCTGAATGAATCCGCGAGCCGCATGCTCACGTCAGGCAAGATCGACTCGCAGCTCGCCGAGACTGTGAATCGTGGAATGATGCAGGTTGAGCGCAACTGGATCAATCCCGAGGGCATCCCAGGACGCTCCTGGTTCAAGCACATCCTTTACGGCGCCCGGTTTACTTACGCGCATCTGGAGTTGCCAGGCCTCACGGAGGCGGTCGAAAAACAAGACTGGTCCACAGCCAGGCAGCAGGCTGCGATCCTCGATCGGGCGCTGCAGACCAATAGCAAGCTGCTCGAGTCTCTGAATGACAGCATCACTGGCGCGAAATAGTGAGCTGCAACTGCACCCCGGACGTGCAAGCAAATCCTAGTGTAAGGACCATTTTCCTGTGCATCTCTCAAATGAAAATAGCGTGCTCGCTGCCGGCAAAGCCAAGCACGCACCAATGTTTCCATCAGGGCACCTGCTGCCTTTCATCCTGGTGACGGCGCTCTTCTTCCTTTGGGGTATTCCGAACAACCTTAATGACGTGCTGATCCGCCAGTTCATGAAGTCCTTCGCGATCTCGCGTTTCCAAGCTGGATTGGTTCAGTCGGCTTTCTATCTAGGATATTTCCTGCTCGCGATGCCAGCCGCAATACTTATGCGCAGGCTCGGATACAAAGCTGGGTTTGTGATTGGCTTGCTGCTATTTGGCCTCGGAACTTTCTTGTTCTGGCCGGCCGCGATTATCGGCCGGTATGGATTTTTCTTATTTGCCCTGTTCGTGATCGCCAGTGGACTCTCATTCCTTGAAACTGCGTCGAATCCGTTCATCGCGCAACTCGGTGATCCCGCAAGTTCTGAACGTCGCTTGAACTTCTCACAAGCTTTCAATCCACTAGGTGCGATTGCCGGCGTTCTGATGGGCACCGTGTTCATCTTTTCTGGAGTCGAACTTGATCCTCAGGGGATTGAGGCGATGAAGGCCCATCACCTGTACGATGCTTATCTCCGATCGGAAACCATGCGAGTAGTCAAACCGTACCTGGTGCTGAGTGTAATCGCGATCTTCTGGGCTGTCCTGATTCTGTGCACAAGATTCCCCAGCATACAGAGCGAGCACGAGGCAGGTGGGGACCGCGGGCATTTTCGCGAGCTCTCACACTATCCCCATTTTGTCATGGCCGTGTTCGCGCAGTTCATGTACGTCGGCGCGCAAGTCGGCACCTGGAGCTATTTCATTGCGTACGTTCAGGAATTCACTCACCAACCGGAGAAAGTTGCGGGATACTTCCTGACTGGCACGCTGGCTGCATTTGGCATCGGACGTTTCAGCTCTGCCTGGCTCATGAGATTTATAGAACCCAGAAGGCTTCTAGCAGCCTACGCAGTTGTAAACGTTTTTCTGCTCACTTTTGGAATTCTGCACCCAGGCTGGGCTGGGCTGTGCGCGGTTTTCGCGACCAGTTTCTTTATGTCCCTCATGTTCCCGACGATCTTTGCCCTCGGCTTGAAGGGGTTGGGACCAAACACAAAAATCGCCGGATCCTTGCTTGTAATGGCCATCGTGGGAGGCGCGGTGCTCACGCCCCTCATGGGTCTAATTGCCGAGGCCCGCCACAGCATCGCTCCGGCATATGTTATTCCATTGGCGGCGTATGTTTTTATTGCGGCATACGCGTTCACAGGAGCAAAGGTGCGGGCTTCGAGCCGCGCGCTGAAACCCGAACCATGCCGTTGAACAAAACGAGATCATGCTCTGACATTGTTCAGTCTCATCCTTACCGTGAACCGACTAGCTCTGGAACCTCAGCCAGTCTTTCGTATTCCTCCTGATTCAGCTGCAGTGAAGCCGCTGCAATATTTTCCTCGAGGTGCTCGATTGAACTCGTGCCTGGAATCGGCAGCATTACTTTCGACCGGCGCAAGAGCCACGCTAAGGCCACTTGCTTCGAGCTAGCCTGACGCGCCTGCGCGATCTGGTTGAGCACCTCACCGGCAACTCGGCCCGCTCCCAGCGGAAACCATGGAATGAAAGCAATCGCATTCTTCTCGCAATAGTCCACCACGTAGTCCCACTCCCGATCGGCAAAACTGTAGCGGTTCTGCACCGAGACGATGGGAACAATCTTACGGGCGCGCTCGATGTGCTCGCGAGTAACGTTCGATAACCCAATCAGTCGAATCGTCCCTTCGGTTCGCAACTGCGCCAAGGTCTGCAGCGAAGCTTCCAAGGAGACGACCGGATCCGGGTGGTGCAACTGATACAGGTCAATGCGATCGAGCTTCAGTCTCTTAAGGCTACCTTCCACCGCTTTCCTCAGGTGAGCGGGAGTTGCATCGTGAGTCCATTGGGCGGGAGCGGGACGATTCCAACCGCCCTTGGTCGCGATCACCAATCCCTTGGGATACGGAAAGAGAGCTTCCGCAATCAATTCCTCGTTCACATTGGGGCCATACGAATCTGCAGTATCAATAAAATTGACTTCCAATTCGACCGCACGCCGCAAAACCGCAAGAGCCGCTTTACGGTCTTTCGGAGGCCCCCATATGCCTTCACCGGTAAGGCGCATCGCTCCAAAGCCAAGACGATGGACAGAAAGTTCCTGTCCCAGAAAAACGTTTCCCGCAGCCGCGGCCGAGATTTCATTCGTATTCTTATTCAAAGGAACCTCCAGAAAAGTTTAGATGCGGCTGGTTTGTGGTGGATTTATCTTTGTAACGGGCGAGTGGGAAGTGCTCTCCAGCTCGCGGCGACATTCCTCGCGGACCACTCTTTCAAATGGCATTTACACGGCTATCATCGTTTGCCGTCGCCGGTAGCTAGTTACCGCAGCCACAACCCGACCCTGCTCATGCGGAGTTATATCCGTGTAAAACGGCAAGCGCAGCAGCCGGGCGCTCACCTCTTCAGTAACCGGGCAATGCGATTCACGCGCGGCAAATTTCTTTCCCGCAACCGAAAGATGCAGGGGCACATAGTGAAATACGGAGAGAATACCGTTCGCCTTTAGGTGAGAGATAATTTCGTCCCGGTAATCGCTCGAGGGCAGTACTGCGTAGAACATGTGATAGGCCTGCTCACAATCGGCGGGTACTGTGGGCAACCGAGCACCCACCTCTTGCGCCCAGTCGCGCAGATGCTGGTCGTAGAAATTCCAGATTCTCCGCCGCTTTTTCTGGATCACTTCGCGCGCCTCGAGTTGTGCATACAAAAAGGCCGCCAGCAGATCGGAAGGCAAATAACTGGACCCGATATCCTTCCAGGTGTACTTGTCCACCATGCCCCGGAAGAACTGGTTGCGGTTCGTGCCCTTTTCGCGAATGATGATGGCGCGTTCCACGAACTCCGGATCGTTGATGATCAGTGCACCGCCTTCGCCGCAGGTAAAATTCTTGGTCTCGTGGAAGCTCTGGGCGGCGAGGCTGCCGAAGGTACCGGTATACCTGCCCCGAAAGCGTGCAAACAAGGCGTGTGCATTATCTTCAACGACGGAAATTCCGTTGCGCCGGCAAATCTCCATGATCCGGTCCATGGCGCAAGGGACGCCGGCATAGTGCACGGGCACGACAGCTTTCGTCTTCTCAGTTATCAGCGACTCCAGATAATTCTCATCCAGGTTGAGGGTGTCGGGACGGATATCGCAGAACACGATTCGCGATCCACGCAGCGCGAAGGCATTGGCGGTGGAAACGAACGTATAAGACGGGACGATGATCTCGTCGTCAGCGCCACAGTTCAGCAGGAGTGCGGCCAACTCCAGCGCATGCGTGCAGGACGTTGTGAGCAACGCCCGCAGAACCCCTAACTGGCTTTCCAGAAGTTCGTGGCACTTGCGCGTGAAAGGCCCGTCACCGGAGGCGTGCCCGTTGGCGATCGCCTGCGCGATGTAGTTGTACTCATTGCCCGCCAGACAAGGTCGATTGAAGGGGATCGAATAGGTCATAGCTTCTCAAAAATGAGTAGTTTCTGGGTTCCGTAGTCACCCGCTGCTGGCAGGGTCGAGAACCATCGATTCCATTCGGAGGCCGGATCCGCGACATCGATGGGAGCATTCGTGGCTTGACGGAGAAGAGGCTTCAACACTCGCGTGCCCACGTAATACGTGCTTGCAAAATTCGAAATCTCAACCAGCCGCACCTTGCCGGAAAGTTCCGCAATGACTTTCTCTTGATCTAGATACTCATTGAATGGCGGAATGGCGATTTCGGGCAGGCCCCATTCCGCACGCAAGCGGTTGAGCCTTGCCCAGCCTTGCAGCGTAGCTTCTGAAAGCAGGAGCATGCCGCCAGAACGAAGGACACGAACACATTCTTGTAGCCCACGACGTTGCCGCTCCCAGTTTCCCAGATTAATCAGAACGCGAATAACGACGACCTTGTCGTAAGAAGAGTCCGCTTCGGCAAGCTGCGTGATGTCTCCCACGTCGAACTCGACGGAACCGCGGAGCGTTGAACCGGACTGTTTCACGCGTTCCCGAGCTTGATCGATCATCTGAGGAATGTAGTCGAGCCCGCGAAGTTTGATCTCCCGGCGAGCGGCGAATTGAACGCTGGAAAAACCATTGGCGCAGCCAACGTCCAGAATACGATCCCCGTCGATCAGATGCTTGCTGATCTGCTCGATTTCCATTTCAATGACGCGAAAATCCGACCAGGATGCGGCCGGGGATTGTAGGTGTTCGGCGGCCTGCCGGCTCCAGAAGTCGTAAATCTGTGCGTTACTCAATCGGGCTGTCACGCCGCACCAGCTCCTGATTTCTTGCTTTCATTTTCCGCCGTAGATTCTCGCACTACGTAGGCAGGTTTCTGCATGGTACGGAAATGCATTCGAGCCAGATACTCGCCGATGATGCCCAAGGCGAACAATTGAGCTCCTGCGAATAATCCGATGATCGAGGCTAAAAACGGGAATCCCGGCACTGGATTGCCGTTGAGGAAATATCTCGCTAGCACATAAACGAACATAATGAGAGAGAGAATCGTAAATCCGAATCCCACCCAGCTTGCAATCTGCAGCGGCATGGTGGTGAATCCGGTCATCATGTTCATGGCGTGGGTCAACAGTTTGCGAAAGGTATAGCCCGATATACCCCCCGCGCGCGCCTGATGACGAACGGGAATAGCCGAAAAACGGTTGCTTCCCCACGTCAGCAAAACGTCGATAGAAACAAAGTAGCCGTCGTAGTGAGTGAAGGCCGCCGTCACCTCGTGCCGGAAAGCTCGAAAAGCGGACACGCGGCGCGCGATCTCCGCGCCCATTACGTTCTGCAACGCCATCTTCGTCGTGACAGAAGCAATATTCCGGAACAGACTGTGTTCCTCGCGTTCCGGAGTCCCGTACACTACGTCGAAGCCTTTGTCTAGCTCGGCAAGCAGTTTCGGAATCTCCTCGGGTGGATGTTGCAGATCATCATCGATGGTGACGATGGCGTCATAGCGGGCCATGCGAATACCGCACAACAGTGCATTGTGCTGGCCATAGTTGCGCATCAGATTAGTGGCACGAATCCAGGAGTACTGCTGGGCGAGTTCACAGATGACCTCCCAGCTGTGATCAGGACTGCAATCGTTCACCAGAATGACTTCAAATTCGTCGGCAATCGCCGTCAGCATGGATTCGAGTCGCCGGACCAGTTCAGGCAACATCGCCTCGCTGCGATAGACGGGGATAATCACAGAAATACGCCGGGACGGCGCCTGACTTTCTCTCGCGAACTCGCGAATGTTCTGCATGGACAAATGCCCTCATTCCTAAGGCAAACTCACGCTGAAACGTTCAGGAGCGAACGCATTCCAGAATCAGATGTGTGTAGGGGATCCGTAACAGATCCTGACGAACCGTTGGTTTGACGTTCGCAAACACTGCCGAAGCAAGCCGAACGTATTCCAGTTCGTTTCTCACAAACTTTCCCCGATCCCTGGCCAGAAACCATCGCGCAGCCGCAGACTGCGGCTCTGTCCACACGCCGTCCAAGGTAATCAGCTTGCCACCTGGCTTCAGCGCGTCATGAGCGATTTGAAATAACTGCGTGGCCTCAAGGTCATCCAGGTGATGCACGATCCCGATGCCCAGCACGGAATCAAAACTTTGCTGTTCCGCCAGCGAGAATTTTTCCACCCGCTCACAAACGAATTGCGCACGCGGAAATCGCTTTCTGGCCATCTTGACGTACCTGGAACTTATGTCGAAACCCACGTATTCGGACTGCTGCAGATATTCCGCAATGTTTCCCGGCCCGCAGCCGATCTCGAGAATTCGGCTACCGGCTTCTGGTCGGATGTATTCGGAAACGAGAGTTTTCGCCGTCGAAGGTCCACCAACCGCTTTCCACCACAGGTTGTAAGCCGATGGAAGCTCTAGTAGTGAACGAAGGGATCGCAGCATTCTGGATTCTCGAACGTTCTCCTTCAGCGCGGCCGTGTGCGATGAATTCATGCCGGTTTGCGCGCGATCACCAATAAGGACTTCAACTCGCGGGCGCCCCCTCGGGTCAACTGAAAAATGAGACGATTGCGGGCACGAAACCAGAAATGCTCATCCTCGATACGAGCCAGTCGGTCGAAAAAGACCGGATCGTAGCCCCCCTGTAAAACAGTCGCGTTGGACGTCGCAAACGACGCCGCCTGTTGGGCAAACGAGGGCAAATCGTTTCCTTGTGGAAGAAGTTGAGTGGCGCCAATCTATCACAATCGACCTGTGTCGGCCACCGTGGATGGCTGAGCAAATCTTGTGGAAAATTGCGGCCGATCTTCTTGCCGGCCGCCCAGCCGATTGCATCACTCCAGTCGATAGACCACGATTTCAGGGGTCGTCCGCCAAGGCTTTATCGCGCCCGAGATCTTGTGCAAGGACTCACCCGAAACCACAATCCACCGCACATGATCGTTTTCAAGCCGCGCACGCGCGTCTGGTTTGATCTCTCCTCGAAGAAACGAATTCACATCTGCCACTCTTTGCTCATATACCTGTTCAGCTTGCGCGACGATGTTGGCAGGAGTCGCTCCTTTAATACCGGGCACGGCAAAGAAGGTGGAGTAGCCCTGGCTGGAAAAGTAGCCGTCAAGCCCGGTCATCGCCATGACGGCGAAATCGGTAGACTCGCTGGTACGGCCAAGGATCGGGCGTTCGGTCAAGTCGCTTGGCAGGTAGGCGACGACGTCCTCGCTTCCGGCCGCGGCATGAATGTCCCGGAAAGCTCGAGCGGTCTCGTGATCAAATTCAGCTTTTCGCGCGAAGTTAAAAGAAACGAGCGCTTGCACCCAAGTCAGACCTAGCACGCACCAAACCGCGGTCGCATACCAGGTTTTGCGGGTGCGCCCGAACCACGCGTCGAGCGGACGAATGCAGAATAGCGCGAGGATCCATATCGTTGGCTGAATAAAAATAACCGCCGCGCCACCGAATGCGTTGTAAGGGAAGAAGACGCCTACCACGAACGATACGACGAACACGAGCACGAGAAGCAGGGCAAGGCTACGACGGTTCCCCTCCCCAAGATCAAGACGGCCCAACGCCGGGAGACCGAAAAGCTTCACCCCGAACGCGAAGATCGGGAGCACAATCAATGCAGCCCATGGGACAAGCTTCATCGGCAAGACGTGAACCAGTTCCGTGCCCCACAATGTGACAGGAAACTCCAGGTTCGGTCCCCTGAAAGGGAATCCCGCCGCGTTGTTGTGAAAACCCGACAACAACATTTCTGACAAAACCGGCAAGCTGCCGATAAGCAGGAACAGCGCAAGCCAGAAAAGTTCAGCAGCTTCGGATCGCTCACGCCTCAATACAAGCACCACCGCACCCAAGACCGCCATTCCACCGAAGGTTGCAGCGAGAGTGAAATTGAATCCGCTCATCAGCCCCAACAACAATCCGGCCAAGGCCCAGTCACGACGAGACACACCGGGCCGCAACAGAATCGTGATGGCGGCCAATGAGAGCAGCAGACCGTGGTAATGCGCGGGACGATGAACCAGAGGTAGAATCGAATCCACCCCATCCCATGCAGTCCACGTAGAGAATAGCGACTCGCGCAGAGCTGCGGGATGTGCCGCGTGGGAAACAGTTTGCAACACACCTAAGAACCAGCCCATCCCTCCGCCGCCGAGAAGCAGAAGGACACCTAGCATCCCACCACGCTTGGTACCCGCCAGTTGCTTTCCCACGCGATACGCCAACGCACCCACCAGAAAATACAGGAGCACCGGGTAGCTCCGGAAATAGAGATCAAACAGATTCTTGCTTGCGAGATGCCATGCTTGCTGTGCACGCAAAACCAGGGCAAGCGTAAGGTCATCAAAATAGTGATACACAGGGGCCCGGAAACCAGACACGATAAAGTTATCGGGCGGAATGTGCACTAACAGTCGCTGCAAAAGAGTCACATGGAATAAAGGATCCTTTCCAGCAGGACCATAAAAGACGAACTCGCTCTGCGAAAACCTTCCGCTTCTCCACAGGAATGGTCCAATTCCTAGCGCTGCCGCACAGCCTGCCAGCACGGTTTCGTAACCTGTACTGCTGGCAATCTCAGCCGCGCGCCAGCCTTTGCAGCGAATGACCATCAGAATGATTCCTGCAACTGAAAGCACCGCGAGGAAGTAGAAGAAATAAGTGGTGAGGGAGGCGCGAGCAAAAATGTCGAAACCGGTCACGATGCCGGCGATTCCGACGATGAAGCTCAAAAGTAAGCGTAAATCCTCCGGGAGGTCGCTTACCAGGCTCAACAGCAGATAACCGGGGAAGAAGAACAGAAGGACTAATGACAAAATGCTCAATGTCGCGCCCTCTGGTCCGTTTGACAGCATGATTGGCAACGACACCAGCAGCGCCGGCAAAATGAACAGCGCAAGTTTTCGGGTTGTGAACCTTTTTGGTGCGATACTCTGGGCCACTTGAGGCAAATTATTAGGAAACTATCCCGCGATGAGCAGGGATGCCATGTTAACACGCTCTTGCTCTCGACCAATTCCTCCCACTGGTCCGATCGGCTTATGCCGATTTGAATGCTTCATATCGGTTCCATAGATGACCAGATTTGTTCCTCGAGGAATAATTACATGATGATATGATGATTCACGTTTTTCAGGACCATTTCTCCAGAACTTAGATCCTTAGGCCCCTGCGATCTGTTCTCGATGAAGGTGATGAAATGGCAATCGAATCGAATGATGCGAGAAAGATTGCCGCAGTTTTTGCAAGGCCCGCCAGTCTGTCAGCCGCCGTGATCTGCTCACCGGCACTGTAGCCACGATAGCGTGCGCTTTTGTTCCAGGCTCCGCGCTGATATTCGCTCGAACGCCGTCTCCGAGCAATGTTCTATCAGCCACCGAGCGGCAGTGCTTCGATGCCGTAGTTTCACGGATCATTCCAGTGGGTCCGGACGGACCAGGGGCGCTCGAAGCAGGTTGCGCCCGCTACATAGAATCAGCGCTGGGGGATGCTTATCAGTCTCTGAGAAAGGCGTATAGCCCAGGCCTGACGGCGCTCGATGCCCACGCGATGTCAATCGGGGCAAAATCCTTCGCGGCGTTAGGGACCACTGAACAGGATATGGTTCTATCTGACTTTGAAAAGAACACGACAATCGGCGACTACGGCAACAGTGCGGTCTTTTTCGAACTCGTTCGCCGGCACACCTTGGAAGGCATGTTCGGAGATCCTTTTATGGCGGCAACGCGAACTTTGCGGGCTGGGATTTGATCGGCTATCCCGGTCCCAGAATGTTCGTCACTTCAGAGATGCAGACGACGCATACCCAGCGTAGAAGGCCTCTAAAACGACGAGTCCATCTTCCCCCGTTGCCAACGGTATTTCCTTTCCACGAACGCACCGTGCGAAGTGTGCCATTTCCTGCGGGATACCGTAATCCCACAGCTCGTCGAAAACGGAATAACTCCAGCCCGTAGTGGTTGGCGCCTTCTCGACGGCATAACCGTATCCGTTCTCGCCATAAGTAGGGAGCGCATTGCCCATATGGAGATTTCCGTACGTGACCCCGGCATCACCATACACTTCAATGCGATCATCCATCCCGCCACGCCGGGCCCAGCTGTTTTCCACGAGTCCGATACAGCCATTGGCGAAGTTAAGGATACAGAGAGATTCATCTTCGAACTGGGTCTTATCGGCGTGAACAAACGTGCCCATCTGACAGTAGACAGATTTGATCGCGGAACGTCCCAGAAACCAGTAACAGAAGGCGATCCCGTGGCAACCCAGATCCATGAATGCGCCGCCTCCGGACCGGTCCGCGTCCCAAAACCAGGGGCTGTGCCGGCCGAAATGTTTTTCGCTCTGCTTGACCAGATGCACTCGACGCCCAGGGCTCGTTTCAGGCGACAAATGATCCGCCAGTCATCGTCTGCCGAATGCACCGGCATCTGTCATTTCCTTGGCTTTCCATTTCGGAGCAAAGAAGAGCTCTTCCGCGTACATCAGCAAAACTCCGTGCTGGCGTGCGGCCGCCAGCATCTGTTCGCCTTCTGCGATGGTCATCGCCAACGGTTTTCACACACGATGTGCTTTCCCTTGCGGGCCGAATCATTGCGATTTGCGCGTGCAGATGGTTGGGGGCGGCGATGGTGACCATTTCGATGTCGCTTTCCTCTAACGTCGTCCGATAGTCGGTGGAGACGCGAGCGATACCGTACTTCTTGGCCAAAGCGGCGGCGTTCCCTGGCTGGACTGGGTGAAGCTACCGCCACAACCTCCGCCTCTTCCGGCGCAATCTTGAAAGCGCAGGCGTGGATATCGGCCTGAAATTGTGACCCGATGATTCCGACCCTCACCTTGCCATTCCCACCCATCGCATTCTCCAGTCATACCGAATCGACCAGGTGGCCTATCGCGTGGCCATCACCTGGAAAGCAAAACCGGGATGCGATGGTCTGCATCCCGTGAGTTTCTTCATGCCAGCGACTGATCTAGAAGATGATCTTCGCGCTTACCTGACCGATACGTCCGGGTGCCACCGTGGTTGCCTGACCAAATGCCCCGATTCCTGCGTTGGCATTGCCGGTCACGCCACTGGAAAGGAAATTGGCATGATTAAAGACATTGAACATCTCCACTCGGAAATACAGAGATGTTCGCTCGGTCAGCTTTGTGTCTTTTTCAAGCCCGGCATCGGTGTTGATGGCACCGGGTCCACTAAAGCCGTACTGCTTCGCGCTGCCCTGAACTCCACAAACCTCGTACCCACAGCTCAGGCCACTCGCGAACGCAGAAGGGTTGAAGTAGAGATTCCCAGCATTGCGTGGATTCAATTTCTGGATGGGACCGATTTGAGTTGGATAGTCGAGTCCCAGGTTGGTCAGAGCGAAATCACCGCCGCTCAGCAGGCTTATGGGTGTGCCGCTGTTGAAACGCGTGATTCCCGTAAGGTGCCAGCCAGTGGTAATACGACGGTTGCCGAACGCTTTCGCAAACGGAAGCTCCCAGTTGTAGCTCATGACAAGGTTATGCCGCATATCGAACGTTGACGGGCCATAGGCGCGAGTCGCATCGAGAGGATCGTAAGAAGCAGAGTAACTATCGAGCGAGTGGGCGTACGTATAACTGACGAGGAATACCAGATCGCCCGCATGGTGCTCCGCGGAAACCTGCAACGAGTTGTAGTTGGAGTTTCCGGAATTCTGATTCCATGTGGCCTGCGCAAAGGCCACAACCGGACCTCCATTCGAATTAGTGTAGTTCGCGCTGATCGCTTGGTTATCGATTGCACCCACGAGAGTACCGTAATACGTCTGGCCGCCTTGCGAGTACACTCCACCTTCACCACCAGGCCCGCATCCTGCCAGAGACTGGCAAAGCGCCGCACTCCCCCAAAGCAACGGAATGCCCCGCTGGATGTGGTGCCCCTGTGTCCCCACATAACCTACCGTCAGAACAGTCGCTTTATCGAGCTGGCGCTGGATGGTCACGTTATAGTGTTCCGCCATTTGCGTCTGGTTATGGTTGTAGTATCCCGGTACGTAAAGAGGCATGAGCGATCCGAATTGGAAATTCGGGAACGGTCCAGGGCCGGTTGGGAAAGTAAAGGGAAAGTGCTGTCCCTGCGACACCCCGTCGGCACGAGTAATGTATGGGCTGGCAAATTCAGTTGGCTGCGGTGACGCCCAATAAAGGCCCCAGGGAGCGTCTCCGATGATTCCGAAGTTGCCCTGATCCGCAGCGCCCAGATAGTAAATACCGTACGCCGCACGGATACTGGTTTTGTTCTCACCCCAGATTCCGCCCGACGGTGAGTAGGCGATGCCGATTCGAGGACCAAAATTGTTGTATTGCGTGGGAGAGATGGTGCTGGGAACTCCCGGATCTCCTGGAACCACGTTGCCCGCAGGCGAATCAGGAAACTTGACGGACTGCTCACCCGGAACTGGCGTTGTGAGGCGGCCATAGCGGTCACTCCATGGCCGTGCGATATCCCAACGCAGGCCGTAATTCAACGTCAGGTTCGGCTTAACCTTCCATGAATCCTGGGCGAAGATCCCCAGATAGCGGGTGCGATTGTCGAGCAACTGGATCGAGCATTGCACGAACGACCCGGGCGCGCCGATGTAGTAATCGGAAACATCGGAGCTCGTTTCGTTGCCGCTGAATTGGAAATATCCGTTCGACCCGCATTCGTTCCTGACATTCAACTGGTAATAGCGGAAGTCACCCCCGAAAGTGATCGAGTGCGGCCCCACGATCTTGCTGAATGTGTCGGCAATTCCGTACGTTGTGTCGGGCTGGTACAGGTTCAGCCAGTTATTGCCGACGGCAAAAGTATTGAAGAGAAGCATCGGCAAGGAAGACGGGTATCCCGCCGTTCCGGTGTTGATCAGACCTCCAGTCGCGGGGTCGGTGTTGAAACCATACTGAGAGTAGGAGGAAATGCTGGAACTGGAAGACGGCTGGGCCGTGTGCACTGCGGTACGGAACAACTGGAGCCGCACCGTGTTCACGACAGAACTTCCAAGAGTCTTAGTGTTGCTCACCGTGAACAGTTGGTTGCGCGAAGGCTCGGTGTTGGGGAATCCGGGCACGTTGGTCCTGCCCTGATACTCCTGCTGATAGATGGGATTGATTGCGGTGGAATCGTCGTAATGGTAGTAGAAGCCCCAGTCTCCGGTCCTCCGATTGTTGAAGTCGATCCGCTGAGACATGTTGGTATCGACAATACTGCCGACGTGACTCGAATCAGCGTACTCAAAACCGCCGGGCAGATTGGCCGTAGGAATGAATTGCATGGTCAAGCTGGTGACGGGGTCGATGTAGGCCGAAATGTTGTGGGCGGGAACCGTGGCGCCGTTGCTGTCGTTCGTAGTGGTCGCCGTACCCAGTTGGTTGTAAAGCGTGACCCCTGGAGTGATGGTTCCACCGCCGCGACTCATCAGGGTCGTAGCCCACGCGCTGCCTTGAACCGGGGTGTCGAGGATGCTGTCGGCAAAAATTCCGTTCCGCTCGTCGTTACTCATCAGTGTCAGGATTCCAGTGCTGGCCCCTGCGACCTGACGCGTTTGCTGATAGTCAGTGAAGAAAAACAGCTTATCCTTCACAATCGGGCCACCGATGACGCCACCGAACTGGTGCCGTTTTAGCTCGGGCTTAGTGGGGCTGAACCAACTAAAAGCGTCCATCCCCTGATTGCGATAGAACTCGAAGACGTCGCCATGAAAGGTGTTCGTTCCGGATTTGGTGACTGTGTTCATCACGGCGCCGGTAAACTTGCCATACTCGGCGCTGAAGCTGTTCGTCAAGAGGCGAAATTCCGCGATGGAGTCGGCATTCGGAATCAGGCCGGCTCCCATGTTCTTCGTCTCGTTGACCTCGGCACCATTCACGAGGAAGGCGTTCGCATACTCGGGCTGGCCATCGGTCGAGACGTTTCCCGACGAGGAGTAGAGGCCGGATGCCGGTCCACGATCGCTGAAGTTGCCATTGGTATTGGAAGGAGACACACCTGCCTGAAGCGACAGCAAATCGATATAGGAGCGGCCATTAAGCGGCATGGCCAGAATCTGATTCGACTGAATCGTCGTTCCCAGTTGCGTGCTCTCAGTCTGAATCTGCAGGGCGTCGGCCTCAACCGATATGGACTCGACCACGCTGCCAACCTGCAGCGAGAAGTCCAAATGCAGCGCGTCATTGACATTGAGGTTGACGTTGTCAATGACCCCGCGTTGGAATCTGTCGAGCGAAGCGGTCAGCTTATAGCGCCCGGGAGGCAATGCAAGGAAGCTGTACTCGCCGGCCGCGTCGGTCGTGGCCGTGCGTGTGTACCCCGTGTCTGTTTGGAGAATGCTGACCGACGCACCCGCAAGCACCGCGCCGGATTTGTCACGGACGTAACCGGTTATGGATCCCGTTACATCGGCAAACAATTGCATGGTGCCGAGAAGCATGCCCAAGCAAAGACAAACGCAACGGAAACGACGAAGTTCCATTGAACCCTCCCCAAGTTACGGAGTGTCAGCCATTCATACTACAATAATAGTAATACTGACAAGCAAAATTAGGTAATGTTGCGAAGAATACTGGGTTTTAACAATCCCACAAGCGAAATAGTGCGAAACTCCAGGCGCGAGCCCAAAAATCAAACGCTTGCAATCTAGGCCGGGCGGCCCGCCATTTGCACAATTCCCAGAAATGCGTTGGGCGGACCTACCGCGGTTCCGACCCCCGGCGCACCCGTGCTTCTCGTAGCGGCAGCGAGAATCCTTCGCCACCGACTAGGTTTTAATACCACCCCAGCAGGCATATAATATGATATTTCCATGCTAGGGAGCGCCCCAGCAAGATTTGAGGCTTAGTTTGGCAGGCGAGGAAAAGCTAACAAGGGAGCGTCAGTTCTGTTACTGTAGCGCGACTCGCCAAGGGCGCTCGACCTACTCAGAGGGGCAGGCACGCGATGCACAAGATGGCAATGGCTTTTCTGGCGGTCTCTGGCGTGCTGCTGGGTTTGTTCCCGTTGATGCCCTCGCAAGCGGCAATGCCCAATCAGGCTACCGGTTCTCCCAGGCCTACTGCTCTCGCACACAACGACTGGAGCGACTATGCCGGAGCTGCGGACGGCGCGCAGTATTCGGCGCTGACCCAGATCAATCGCTCCAACGTGAATCAATTGCAAGTGGCATGGAGTTACTCCACGGGAGATGGAAACAAATACTTGTTCAACCCCATCGTGGTCGATAGGACTATGTATGTCCTGGCCCGGAATAACTCCATCGTGGCCCTCGATGCCGCAACCGGACGTCAATTATGGGCTCATCCCACCGGCGCCAAGAGCAAGCTGGTGACGAATCGTGGAATCAACTATTGGGAAAGTTCAGATCGTTCCGAACGACGGCTAGTATTCGCAGTCGACAACTTTCTGCAGGAGGTCGACGCGCGAACGGGGCAATCGATCCCAGATTTCGGCGAACACGGCCGAGTCGATCTGCGAGCGGGACTGGGGCGTGAACCGGAAAGGCTTACTCTGGTTCAATCGACAACCCCCGGAAGGATTTTCGAGAACCTCCTGATCCTGGGTTCAGCTACCAACGAGGAATACGAATCTGGCCCCGGCGACATTCGCGCTTACGATGTCCGCACCGGGCACCTGGTGTGGAGTTTTCATACCGTACCGCATCCTGGAGAACTCGGCTACGACACATGGCCGAAAGAGGCATGGAAGACAGTCGGCGGAGCGAATGCCTGGAGTGGACTCTCTTTGGATCAGAAACGCGGCATGGTCTTCGTTCCCACGGCCAGCCCGAAGTACAACTTTTACGGCGCTGATCGAACCGGATCGAATCTGTTTGGCGACTGCTTGCTTGCACTCAACGCACGCAATGGAAAGCTGATCTGGTATTTCCAAATGGTGCATCACGACATTTGGGACTACGACAATGGCACCGCCCCCATGCTTCTGAGCGTCCGCCACAACGGCAAGAAGCTCGATGTTGTCGCACAGGTCGGAAAAGAAGGTTTCGTATGGGTATTCAATCGCGAAACGGGTGAGCCCTTGTGGCCGATCGAAGAGCGTTCCGTACCACGATCGAATATGCCGGGAGAGTCGACCTGGCCAACGCAGCCATTTCCAACCAAACCGCCGCCGTTCGCCCGTCAGAGCTTCAAGGTCAAGGATTTAAGTCCGTTCCTCGAACCGGAGGAGCGCGAACAGCTTCGCAAGACGATTGAAGCTGCTCGCAATGAGGGTCTTTTCACGCCGCCCGGCGTGACCGGTACTATCGAAATGCCAGGAAACAATGGAGGAGCGAATTTCCAGGGCGCGGCCGTCGATCCGTCGCACGGCACTTTATTCGTCGTCTCCAAGGATCTGCCTTCGCTGTTGAAGCTCGAGCTGAGTTACGAGGATAGCGTGCCGGAAGGAAGTTCTCCAGAAGAACGCGGCCGCACTCTTTATCAAGCGCGTTGCCGAATGTGTCATGGCGCCGATTTGTCAGGTCAGCCTCCCGCAACTCCATCGCTCGTCGATGTTGCTGCCAGACTGGATGAGGATCAGATCCGACAAGTGGTGAGACGCGGGCGCGGTCCCATGCCGGCCTTCTCCAAACTCTCAGAGGCAGAACTGCAATCGGTCCTCACGTATCTTCAGCATCCGGAGCGCGCGCCAGCTACTAGCAGCCCAGGCGCTGCAAGCCCTCCAAACGTGGCTTCCCTCCCCCCGGACAAACTTCGATACCGAAGCGGTTTCGGTTTCATATTTACGAAAAGTGGATTACCGGCCATCGCTCCGCCATGGACAACGCTGACCGCCTACGACCTCAACCAAGGAATTATCAAATGGCAGAAGCCGCTAGGCGAAGTTCCGGAATTGGCCTCGAAGGGATTTAAGAGTACGGGTTCGCATTTCCCGAAGGTGGGCCCCGTAGTGACTGCCGGCGGGCTCATATTCACCGGCACCCGCGACCGCAAGGTGCGTGCCCTTGACTCTGCCACCGGAAAGGTACTTTGGGAAGCGGAGGTGGGATCGGGGCTGGAAGGAATGCCGGCTGTTTACCAGATTGATGGACGTGAGTATGTTGTGTTCTGCGCTGCTGCTCAGGCGACCACGTACACGCACGACGTCCCAGGCCATGCCGCAGTGCAGACGCCAATACCCGGTGCGTATGTCGCCTTTGCTTTGCCTTCGCGGAGCACTGGTGCAGCAGCCCACTAGCGATCAACGTCGCTCAAAGCAGATGACGACTCGTATTGAGTCGGCTGCGAACGCAGGCCTAACATGCTCCGAGCCTGGGCCGGAGTCGCGACGGACCGGTTGAGTTCATGGGCGATCCGCACTGCGCGCTGCACTAACTCCGCATTGCTTTTGGCTTTTTTCCCGCGCGCATAGTAAACGTTGTCTTCCAACCCAACTCGAACGTGTCCGCCCATCAGGGCAGCGAGCGTAGTCAACGGCAGTTGAAACGGACCAATCGCTGAGCACAGCCACAAGGCTCCTTCAGGAAGTTCCTTCAAGAGTTGAATGACGTTCTCGACCGTCGGGAAGCTGCCGGTCTGATAACCCATGACCGTTTGCATCCAGTAGGGTTTTTTTATCAGATCATTCTCGATCAGGTAGTTCACAACCCAAGCGCAGCCGGGATGGTAGAGCTCGAGTTCAGGCTTGATTCCCCGCTGCTTCATTTCCGCAGCAAATTCGTGAATCTGACCATACGTGAACGGGATACATTCATCGATTTCCAGAGCCGGGCGAGGAAAAGGCAAGGGAGCAGGCCGCTCCTTGAGTTTGAACCTGCTCATATCGGGAGCCAGATTGAGCGACGCAACCTCGGGACCGGCGGCCAGACATGCAGAACGCTCTGCCATGGTCATTCCCGGCCCGGCTCCAGTCGTCGCGTTGATAATGATTTCGGGGCAAGATTGGCGCACCATTCGCAGAACGTCACGCCAGGTTTCGGTATCACGCGCGCCCTGCGTCAGTTGCTTCGGATCTCGCGCGTGAATATGAACCATAGCCGCGCCGGCTTCGTAGGCAGCGTGCACCGACTCCGCAATTTCCTCGGCCGTTTCGGGAATGAACTCATTCGCTTCCTTGCCTTGAATCCCGCCATTGCAAGCGACACAGATGATGACCGGCGGCATACCGGAACGCACTCTCTCCATGAATTCGGAGCTGCTTGCGTAATCAAACCATGCAGATGGCTGCGATGATGACGTTTCGGATCCATTTCCGGACACCAGCCCTCCTTGTTCGACCGGGGACGCTGAAAACTCGCTCCTCCGAACGCTATCTGATCCAGCGCGCGAATGCTAAGCCGTCTCGGAGGGCGCCTTGTATTAACGCACGAGGCAAGAAACCCACCATAAATAAATCTGATCGCAGAAGCCGGACAAGCGAAATAGTACGAAAGAACCGTTATGTCTCGCGCTGCAAGAGCTTACCGCACAGCTCAACACGCGGCGGGTCGTACAGTTTGAGAACCGATCCCAGCTCGAAGAATCGGGTTGATTGTGGTTGCGGCGCCGGTGTAGTCTTCCCGCAATAACGCAGTTGCTTGCGGGGTAAAGTGCGGAGTCCAAGAGAGTAATTCCACGCCTTTCGATTTCTGGGGTTTGCTTCTCCGGTCACCAAAAGGGACGTTACCTGGCCGGGGACACTGATCTGCGGTCCCGAGGGCGCTTCCGCTGCAAGTATCCAACATGACGAAGAATCCAATCGCTGCGAACTCCGGCATTGAGTCGTCCACGGCATTCTCGACCAGCACGGACCGCTTAGATTCGTGGAAGGAAATTGCCGTTTATTTGCGCAGGGAAGTGCGCACCGTCCAACTGTGGGAGAAGCAGGAAGGCCTGCCGGTGCATCGCCACTTTCACAAACGGCTGGGCAGCGTTTTTGCGTTCCGCTCGGAAATTGACGCTTGGCAGCGTCAAGTCACGCAAACACGCGATCCAGGAAGCCTTGCTGACGCGCCCATAAAGGCAGCTCCCGCGACTTCTCACCAGCTAAGATCCGGGGCCCGCGATGCATACCTGAAGGGCAGGTATTTTTGGAATCAGCGCAGCGAAAGAGGTCTGCGGAAAGCGATCGACTGCTTTGAATCTGCGATGCGCGAAGATCCCCAGTTCGCGTTGCCGTATTCGGGACTGGCGGACTCTCTCACTCTTCTTTCGTTCTATGAGATCGCTTCTCCGTCGGAAGTGATGCCGGCTGCGCGGCGGGCGGCACAGAAAGCCATCGAACTCGATCCCAACTCGGCCGAAGCCCATGCTTCGCTTGCGGATGTGTTTCTACACTTTGACCGCGACTGGCAAGCTGCCGATCGCGAATACCGCCGCTCCATCCAGTGCAATCCGGATTACGCACTGGGCTACCACTGGTATGCCAACTTGCTTGCGGCCCGCGGCCAGCACCAGGCCGCTCACACGGCGATCATGCAAGCTCTGGAGATAAACCCAGTGTCGATCATCACTCTCGTCTGGGCCGGAGTGACCTCTCATTTGGCTCACCAGTTTGATGAAGCCATCCGTCATTATCAAAGTGCACTTGAATTAGATCCGCAGTTTGTCTGGGCCCACATGTACATGGCGCAGGCGTTGGAACAAAAGGGCGACTTCAAGGCGGCGTTGCTGGAGTTTGAGACCAGTTCGCGTTTGGCGGAAGGAAATCATTGCGTGAAGGCGATGATGGCACACGCCCATGCGGTTTCTGGCGATACCACCTCGGCACGCGAGATTTTGCATGAGCTAGAGAGCACTTCGTCCCGCCAATGCATGCCCTCCTATGACATCGCGGCAACGTACGCCGCTTTGGGCGAGTCCCATCAAATGCTCGTCTGGCTCAACCGCGCGTGCCGGGAACGAAACATGAAGCTCTTCACGTTGACTCAGGATCCAAGGTTTGATGCACTCCATCATTCTTCCGGGTTCAGGGAAGTTGTCGAGCGGGTTGGACTTCCCTGGTCAGGCCCGACCCGGGGATAAGAACTAGGAAAAATGCCATCACTTCGACGCGCATTTCGCTGATCCCTTCTTCGTCCGATCTAAGTTATCGCCGCACCGCACGCAGACTAGAAGCTGGGGATTTGATAGCTCGTGTAGACTCTTCCCATTTCACTCCACACAAGAGTCATAGGGGACATCTTGACAACAGTAGCCAGCCCGCAAGTGGAAGTACCGCGTCGAGAGTTGCATCGAAGCCTCGGATTGTTCGATTCGACCATGATCGTGGCGG
This sequence comes from uncultured Acidobacteriaceae bacterium, assembly GCA_963772045.1. Lineage (GTDB taxonomy): Bacteria > Acidobacteriota > Terriglobia > Terriglobales > Acidobacteriaceae > Sulfotelmatobacter. Next base: position 62,483 of record CAVYWC010000001.1, read on the forward strand.
GCTCGATGATCGGGTCCGGAATTTTTATCGTGGCTGGGGAGATGGCGCGCGAAGTGGGAAGCAGCGGCTGGCTGCTGCTGGCGTGGGTCATCGCCGGAATTCTGACCATTGCGGCCGCTCTCTCTTATGGAGAGTTGGCGGCCATGATGCCGCAAGCCGGCGGCCAGTACGTTTACCTGCGCGAAGCTTTTTCGCCGCTCTGGGGGTTCTTGTACGGATGGACTTTGTTTCTGGTGATTCAAACCGGAACGATCGCAGCTTCATCCGTTGGATTCTCGCGTTATCTCGGTGTGTTGTGGCCGCAAATCGCCGAGAACAACTACATCATTCGTCCCATTCACATTCTTCCAACCTACGCGATTTCTCTGTCCACCGCTCAGTTGGTCGCGCTCGTGGTCATTTCATTCTTAACTTGGGCAAACTTCAAGGGACTGAAATATGGAAAAGCAGTACAGAATATTTTTACGTCGATGAAAATTGGTTCGCTGCTAGCCGTGATTGGGATTGGTCTGCTGGTGGGCTGGAAGTTTGCGGTCGTGAAGGCGAATTTCGCCAACGCCTGGACTCCCGCGGGAATCTCTTCGGCACATGGTCTTTCCGGAGTAACCGCCATGGAACTGCTGGTCGCGCTTTGCACGGCACAGATCGGGGCGCTCTATGCGGCGGACGCATGGAACAACATTACATTCACTGCTGGGGAAGTCCGCGATCCGGCTCGCAATGTGCCCTTATCGCTCGCGCTAGGCAGCATAATCGTCATCGGTCTGTATCTTTGCGCCAATTTCGCTTATCTGGTGGTTCTTCCGTTCAACGAAATCGCGCATGCGAAGGCTGATCGAGTCGCATCTACCATGTTCGGAGCCATCTTTCCATCCATCGGACCGAAATTGATTGCGATCGCCATCATGATTGCGGCCTTTGGCTGCATGAATGCCTTGATATTATCGGGCGCGCGCGCCTACTACGCCATGTCGTTGGATGGCCTTTTTTTCAAACGCGCTTCGGTTCTGAACCGCGCCGATGTTCCCGGCCCTGCATTGATCATGCAGGCTCTCTGGTCCGCTGTATTGTTGATGGTTCGAACCTTTCAGCCGGCAACCGGGACTTACGGAAATCTTTACAGTAACCTGCTGGATTACATCATCTCGGCTGCGCTCATTTTTTACATTCTCACGATTGCGGGGATATTCCGACTGAGAAGACTCCGGCCGAACGCGGAGCGACCGTATAGGGCATTTGGCTATCCTTGGGTCCCAATGCTTTATCTGATCAGCGCCCTCGTGATCTTAGCGGTGCTGTTTGTGTATCGGGCATCGACCACCATTCCAGGGCTTGTCATCGTTCTGCTGGGGATACCGGTGTATTTCGCGTTTAAATCAAGGCGCGCTGGTTAGCACAAGAACGGTCGGTGGTTTAATGCGTTTTCGCGCTCGCTGTAGAAGGGCCAATTACGCCCGCGATCGTGTCGGCGTTGTAGCCAAGGGGCGGCACAAGCACGTTTTTGGGATCAACGAACAGCCACGCCAATGCGCCGGTGACGCACAATCCAGCAGCAACCAGAAATGAAGCCTCCCAGCCGAAGCGGCCGGCAATGGCAGGTGTGAGCGAGGCAGTCACCGCACCGCCAATCTGGCCACCCATATTCATTAGTCCAGAGACCGAGCCGGGAGACGATCCGGAGATATCCGCGGTTACCGACCAGAACGAACTCTGGGAGAGATAAAGGGCGCCGGCTCCGCCCGCGAGCACAATACTCGCCAACCGCGCACTGTGAACTTCCGCCCCCACCGCGAGAAAGACCGCGGCCATCACAATGACAATGGACGCGAGATAGCAACGGCCAATCCGGGAACCGTATCGGCGTGTAAGCCGGTCGCTGACCATTCCACCCAGCGGGCAACATGCTGCCATCGCCAGGAAAGGGAGCATGGCGTAAAACGCGCTGGCTTTCAGATTCAGACCGCGAACCTGGGCAAGATAGATGTAGAACCAGCTAAAAAAGATCCACGCTGCATATCCGAAGCTGAAATAGCTGATCGTGATCGCCAGCACCTCTTTGCTCTTCAAGACAGTTGACCACGGGATTAGCTTGCCTCCCGGCTTTTCCGAGACTTCGGTCGAAAGGTGAGCGACAATGTACTCGCGTTCCGAGGTGGAAACACGCGAGTGTTCCGTTGGTGAGTCTCGCGCGATGACGAACCACACGAAACCCACAATGATCCCGATCGCGGCGCACAGCCAGAAAGACGATCGCCAGCCGTAATGCAGCATGACATAGGTGATCAGCGGTGGAGACAAGCCAGCTCCCGCGCCGACTCCCGCGAAAATCCAGCCGTTGGCCAGCCCGCGTTCCGCAGTCGGGATCCAGCGAGCGACAAACTGATTCGAGGCGGGATACATCACCGCTTCACCGGCTCCCAGCAGGAAGCGGATGGAAATTAACAGGAGCGCTGCCCCGCGAATGCCGGATGGCACCAATGCAGTCATGGCAGTAAAGATTCCCCACCACAGGACTCCACCGGCAAGCACACGTCGCGGTCCCAGGCGATCCGCCAGTCTTCCGCCGGGCGTCTGGAAGACCGCATATCCAATCAGGAATGCACTGAAGACCCAGCCCAGCCGGACATTGCTCAAGTGGTAGGCAGCGGCGAGAGATCCTCCCGCGATCGAGATGTTCACCCGATCCAGAAAGGCAACGCCACTGAGGACGAAAAGCCATGAGATCAGAAACCAGCGCACATTGCCGGAGCCTCGATTTGTCATCCTCGAACACCGGGCGCGTTCGCAGGCCCAACCACGCGCAGGAAGCTTCGCGGAAGCATGCGGCTACTCTCGCCAACTTGAATCACGAGTAAGCGCGAACGATACTGGAGCAACATGATTATTGATAATCTTTCACTTCTTGACGGGATTCCCCGAGACCTTCAATGCCGAGTTCTACGACATCGCCCGCCTTCAGAAAACTTGGTGGGTTCATTCCCATGCCCACGCCCGCGGGCGTTCCCGTGCTAATGATATCGCCGGGAAGTAAGGTCATGAATTGGCTCACGTAAGAAACCAAGGTTGCAACGTCAAAGATCATATTCGCGGTGGAGCTGTTCTGCCGCAGCTGCCCATTGACCTTGAGCCACATTTTCAGCTTGCCGAAATTAGGAAGCTCGTCGACCGTTGCGAGAAATGGACCTAACGGAGCGAAACTATCCGCACTCTTTCCCTTCACCCACTGCCCACCGCGCTCCAGTTGAAACTGGCGTTCGGAGTAGTCATTATGCAGCGCAAAGCCGGCAACTTGATCGAGAGCTTTTTCCTTGGACACGTATGACGCCCGCTTGCCGATGACAACCGCAAGTTCCACTTCCCAGTCCACTTTCGTCGAGTTTCGCGGCCGCACCAGAGGATCGTTGGGACCAACCAGCGAAGTGCTGGCCTTGAAGAAAAGAACCGGTTCTTTCGGAGCTTCGGCTTTCGTCTCGGCCGCGTGATCACGGTAATTCAGGCCAATACAAACGATCTTGCTGGGCCGGCAGACGGCGGATCCCAAACGCACAGATGCAGCAATTTTTGGAGCCGATGACTCGTTCTTGGTTAGCCAAGACGCAAGCCGGGCGATTCCGTCGCTCTCGAAAAATGCTTCATCGTAGTCGGCGCCGAACCCGGAGACGTCGATACGGCTGCCATCTTTCAATTGCAGGCCCGGCTTCTCTTTCCCCCGTTCGCCAAATCGAATCAGTCTCATGATTTCTCCTGGGATTTACTCTCTCCAAAATTCAAGGCGAGCCGTATTGGATCTTCTTTTTCGGTTCGCTTTCGGCATATGATAGTATAATCCCCGCTCGACGGACAATGAACTCATCAGCCGCAACCCTACCATGAATGGGAATGATCCTGAACGGGCAAGCATTCCGCAAGACTGCCGGCCCGCATTCAACCCCGCTTTCGACCCCCACCTCTTCCCTGCCTCGCGGGTTTCGTTCCCGGCAAATTGGGGCATGTCCAAACGGAACATGCCTAAACAAGGAGATGGTTTGATGGTCAGACGAATTCTCGCATCCACAATTTTCTTTCTTTGCTTCATGCCGCTGGTCCAGGCACAAGCGACCGGCGCTCGCATAAATCTTTACTTCAGCGACTGGCACGACGCGACTCCGCACATCACGCATGGATCGCTGGAAGAGCGCGACATCTATACCCGCGGCGATCCGCAGAATCCGACGACGAAAGGCGCCGTGCTCCGCTTCATTAACGGCTATAGCTATGCGACGCTCGCTCCGCACGCGTCCACCAAGCCTACGCGCCTCAACGCGGAACAGGAGATTTATTTTGTCGCATCCGGTCATGGCACGGCCAGCGCCGGCGGACAGACTGCGGATCTGTTCCGTAATGTAGCCGTGTTGATGCCCGCGAATTTGGAGTTCACCATCAAGAATACCGGGGACGAACCTCTGGCGATGTATTTGATCCGTGAACCCACGCCTCCAGGTTTCCGGCCGAATTCTGAAATGCTGGTGAGAGATGGAAACAAGATTCCCATTGCCGAGAGCGATAGCCACTGGGCTCACATCAACAAACCGCTATTTGTGACTAGCGACGGTCTGGGCACGTTGGAAACTGTCGTGCTAGTCGCCCTCGATCCTCTGACCATGGGTCGGCCGCACGTCGTCGATCATGATGACATCGAGGAAGTCTGGACCGCACTACAAGGCACCAGTATCGCCTTCGTCAGCAATGAACTGCGGCGGCAAACACCGGGAATGTCGTTCTATCACATTCCCGATAACAAGACGCCCCACTGCAACATTAACCAGAACGAAGATACGCAAGTCAGCTTTCTCTATTTCGCCCGCTACCATCCTCACGACACCAGGAAGTAGATGGAAAACGAAGTAGATCGAAAACGAAGTAGATCGAAAACGAAGTAGATCGAACACGAAGTAGATCGAACACGAAGTAGATCAAACACGAAGTAGATCAAACACGATCGGGGAAGAGACTTCGCTATGCAGCGTTGCATGCTAGTTTTTTTGATCGCGTCGGCGTTCTCATTGGCGTTCTGTTCTTTGGGGGCAGCGCAAGACCAACTGCCGAGCAGCGGGACAAAAAACGCCATCAATGGAATCAATTCCTACCCTGGGCCGGAGTTCGTGAAGTATCCCGACCGTGCGGTGCACGATCGCCGTATCGATATGTTCATCAGCGACTGGCAGGGATCGCTTCCACGCTTCGAACACGGCTCGCTGGTACTGCGCGATATTCTTACTCGCGGCGACAATTTTGCTCCTCCGGAAAAAGGCGCGGTGCTGCATTACGCGAATTTCTTCGCCTACGGACGTTTGCCCAGCGGCGCCTCAACCACGCCTTCCCTGCTGGTTCGACAGCAGGAGGTCTACTACATTCTGGGAGGTGAGGGCGAGATTACCGCGGGCGGGAAGAACGCCAACTTGCGCAGAGATGTCGCGGTCTTCATGCCCGCCGGACTCGAGTTCGTCATGAAATCCACGGGCGCAGAAGCGCTCACCATGTATGTCATCAATGAGCCGACTCCAAACGAATTTCATCCCAGAGCAGACATGCTGGTGAAGGATGAAGCCTCGGCGCGACGGCGGACCCCCGCAGAGAACGATCCCTATATTGTCGGCGGAGCCTCGGGTCATTGGGCACATATTGTGAAAGAATTGTTCGCACCCACCGACGGACTGGCCACCGAACAGAGCGTGATCACGGTGACCATCAACCCGCTCACTTTGGGCGAGCCCCACCCTCATCGTCCGGGACAGGAAGAAATCTGGGCAGCGATCGAAGGTGACAGCCTGCTGATGATGGGATCGGAATTGCGCATCCAAAAACCTGGCATGGCGTATATGCTGCCACCCGATGCAATCACGACGCACTCCAATATCAATGCGGGGGATAAGCCGGTAAGATTTCTGTACTTTGCGAAGTTCCCCGACGGTGACAACTATACTCATGCTGTAACTCCGCCACCGGCACGCAAGTAAATAATCGTATGCTGTCATAGCATTCCTTCGGTTATGAGAACAAACATGAAAAAGTATTTTTTCGTTTTCTTCCTGTCGACCGTGCTGTCGCTTCCGCTTGCATTTGGTTCGCCAGCGCCGGACGGGGCTTATTTCGTCTATTTCGGAACTTACACCGGCTTCACTTATATGAACGAAGGTCTGCCAGCAGGCGGAAGTCACAGCAAAGGGATTTACGTCAGCCGCTTCAACCCCGCCACAGGTGAAGTCAGCCACCCGGAGTTGGCCGCACAGATCGTCAATCCGTCATTTCTGGCGGTTCATCCCAACCATCGGTTCTTATATGCCGTCATTGAGGATCCTCTTTCGCTGGGACCGGATTTCGACCACGAATCCTTTGTGAGTGCATTCGCGATCGACCCCACAAGCGGCACGCTGCGCTTACTCAACACCCGGCCCACGGGGGGAACCAGCACCTGCTATATCTCGATCGACAAGTCGGGACATTACGCGCTGCTGGCGAACTTTGGCAGCAGCAGCGTGAGCGTGTTGCACATCAACGATGACGGCTCGCTCGGCGATCAGACAGCTTTTATGAAGCATGTCGGACGCGGAAAAGATCCGTCGTTCCAGTCGCGAGCTCATCCGCATTCCATCGATATTTCGCCGGATAAGCGTTATGCGATTGTTTCCGACCTCGGGCTCGACAAGGTGTTCATTTATAAATTCGACGACGCTACGGGAAAACTCTCGCCCCACGACCCACCCTTTGTGCAAATGGAGTCCGGCGGCGGCCCGCGCCATTTTGTTTTCGATTCTGAGGGCAAGTACGGCTACTCTCTGAAGGAGATGAGCGGCATCGTCACGGTTTTGGCTTGGAACGCTGCCGACGGCACTCTGACCAAGGTGCAGGATGCGAAGACCCTGAAATCCGATTTCGTCGGTTCCAATGACAGCGCTGAGATCGAGATCCATCCCAACGGAAAATTTCTTTACGAGTCCAATCGCCGGTCTCGCGGAGTCAATTTGTTCGGACCAGATACGATCGGTGTTTTCGCGATTGATCCTGGCACCGGCATGCTCTCTGAAGTGGAGCAGGTTTCGCCGGGCGGTACGATGCCGCGAAACTTCGCCATTGATCCCACCGGCTCCTATCTGTTTTCCGGCAATGAACTGAGCGGGACCGTCACGGTGTTTCACGTCGACAGCAACACTGGACGGCTCACGCCCACCAGCACCGTGCTCAAGATCGATGTACCGGTGTGCATCAAGTTTGTACCCGCCCAGAAGTGAACTGGCAGGCGTTTATTCAACCGCACCATGGGAAGCTTGACGGAGCGGCTGGGGAGTCTCGCATGTTCATGAATATTCGAAGCATGAAACTTATTCGAAATATAGCGCTCTTATTTATTTCCGTCTCACTGGCGGGGCTTCTGGGCCCATCTGCCCGAGCTCAGAGCGGTGATTACTTTCTCTATGTCGGCACCTACACGGGGTTCAGGTACGTGCATCACAGCCGCACCTACGGCGTCGGGGAAAGCCACAGTCAGGGAATCTATGTCAGCCGGTTCCATGCGGCGACGGGTGAGTTGAGTGACCCGGAACTCGCGGCGAAAATGATCAATCCCTCATTCCTGACTATTTCGCCCAACCACAAATTTCTCTACGCGATTAGCGAAGATCCTTATTCGTTGGGACCGCCGTTCGATCATTCGTCCTATGTCAGCGCCTTCGCCATCGATCCCGCGACCGGACACTTGCATCTGCTGAATACGGTGCCCGCCAGCGGAACAAGCACGTGCTTCATTTCCATGGACAAGACTGGAAAATACGTGCTGATGTCCAATTTCGGGAGCGGAAGCACGTCCGTGGTGCGTGTCCGCGACGATGGTTCACTGGGCGAGTTGACGTCATTCATGCAGGATGTAGGTAGCAGCGTCGACCCCTCCATCCAAACCGAGCCGCATACGCATTCTGCCGTAGTCTCGCCTGATAATCGCTATGCCATCGTCAGTGACCTCGGCATGGACAAAATCCTCATCTTCAAATTTGACGTCGCGACCGGCGAGCTTTCGCCGGCCAATGCGCCTTTCGTCACCGTTTACCCCGGAGCCGGTCCGCGGCATTTCACCTTCGATCCGTCAGGACGATTCGGATACCAACTCACGGAGATGGGTGGAATGGTCGACGTCTTCTCGTGGGATCCGTCACGCGGGAAGCTGACCCCCGTCCAGCGCCTGCACACCGTCCCTCACGATTTTTTTGGCGGGAATCACAGCGCAGAGATTGAAGTACACCCCAGCGGAAAATTTCTCTATGAGTCGAACCGCCGCACCCAGGGCGAAACGGTGCGGGGGCCGGATACGATCGGAGTCTTCTCGATTGATCCCAAAGACGGCACCTTGACTCCCATCGAGCAGGTGTTGAGCGGAGGGACCATGCCTCGAAACTTTGACATTGATCCCACCGGCAACTTCCTGCTGGCCGCAAACCAACTGACAAACAACATCGTCCTTTTCCGGGTCGACAGCAAAACCGGACGACTCACGCCGACCGGCAAGGAAATCAAGGTGGATACGCCAGTCTGCCTGAAGTTCGCTCCTGCCGGAAGCTAGAGGCATGAGAAATTTCGCGAACGGCCGTAGCTTTCCGTATTCATCATATAATATAATGATCCATCCTCCGGAACGCGCGAAAACCATCTCGTTGCGGATGATCTCAATGAAAAAACGCTTCCCTCTTCGTTCTTGGCATCTCCTGTCGGCCCTTGCCTTCGCTCTGTGCGCATGGATAACCCTCGGCCAGGCTCAAGATGTTTCATTTCACAAGGCACCTCCGTCCGCCGCGAGCGTCCACAATCCGTACGCAGGACAGACGCATGCCGCCGCAGCCGGCAAAACCACCTTTGCCCAGGGTTGCGCCACTTGCCATGGTCCAGCCGGCGCAGGAATGGCCAATGTTCCCTCACTGGCCAGCGGTCCTGTACAGGCAGCACCAGATGGAGCCATCTTCTGGTACATCACCAAGGGCGATCTCAACAACGGCATGCCCTCATGGGCATCGCTGCCAGAACAGCAGCGCTGGGAAGTCATCACTTACATCAAATCCCTCAAATCAAATAGCGGTAGGCAGGCTGATCTACCCGCCGCCGGTACAGCTGTGGCGTCGAATGCACCTCCACCCAAGCCGCCTTTCACCGATTACCGTTTCGAGCAGCCCGGCACGGTTCACCACATAACAGTGCAGGATCTGCCCGAACCCTACGCGACTGAGTCCGCCACGAACGGTCCCAAGATTGTGGCGCGCCCGCCAGATGCCTGGCCCAAGGCGCCGGCGGGTTTCAAGGTCGATCTCTACGCGACCGGCCTGCACAATCCGCGTCTGATGCGCGTGGCACCCAACGGCGACATTTTCCTCGCGGAAACCAGCGCCGGTGATATCAAGGTATTCCGCGGCATCTCGCCCGACCATAAGCCGGAACAGGTGCAAGTCTTCGCCACCGGTTTGAACACGCCTTTCGGCATCGCTTTCTATCCTCCCGGTCCAGATCCTCACTGGGTCTACGTTGCCGACATGGATGCGGTAGTTCGGTTTCCCTATCACAATGGCGATATGACCAGCAATGGACCGCCCGACCACCTGGACGATCTGCCCAGCGGAGGTCACCATCGTTCGCGGGACATTCAATTTTCTCCCGATGGCAAAAAGATGTATGTCTCGGTTGGATCTCAGGAAAACGTGAATGACGGGCCCGAAGAGCAGCATCGAGCCGACATTCTCGAATACAACCCCGACGGTTCGGGTGTGCGAGTCTATGCGTACGGTATCCGCAATCCTGTCGGCATCGCGTTTCATCCCAAGACGGGCGAGTTGTGGTGCTCCGTGAATGAACGTGACGGTTTGGGGAATGATCTGGTTCCCGACTACATCACTCACGTGCAAGCAGGAGGATTCTATGGCTGGCCCTGGTGGTATATGGGCGGCCACCAGGATCCACGATTCGCGGGGAAAAGGCCTGATTTGAAAGACAAAGTCATCACGCCCGACGTGATCTTGCAGCCGCATAATGCTTCGCTGCAAATGACTTTCTACGAAGGCAAGCAGTTTCCAGCGGAGTACCGGGATGACATCTTTGCCGCGGAACACGGATCGTGGAATCGATCTCCGCGGGCAGGTTATGAAGTGATCCGCGTGCCTCTCCATCAGACCGGGCACGCCAGCGGGACGTATGAAGATTTTCTGACCGGTTTTGTAATTGACGATCAAAGTGTTTGGGGACGCCCGGTAGGAGTAACGGTCGCTCCCGATGGTTCTTTGCTGGTGAGTGACGACGCGTCCGGTTCAATCTGGCTCGTAAGCTACGCGCGAAAATAAGCCCGCGGCAAGCGCCGAGTTATGGCTGAACGGAGACCAACACGATGCAGTCGACCGGTAAAATTCGATGACAAACACTCTCCATCGCTACGGCGATTCAGAAAGCTTTTACGACGACTACATCGTATTCGCCAGCCCCAGCAACGGGAATAACGACGTCGGCAGCATACCGAAGCTGAAAGCATTTCTGGAAATGGCGCTCCCTTTTGGTCCGGTTAACATGGGCGATCCCGCCCATGGCGGCGCGCTCCGGCCCTCTCAACATCTGACCACGTTATCGAACTGGCATCGCGATATGAAACCGGACTTCCGTGCCGTGATCGATGGCATCAACGAACCCGCATCCGTAGCTGCGATCTTCGATAATCAGGAAGCGGCGGAGAAATTCCTCAAGCTTGTCGTGGCCGCCAATCTGGGTCTATCCATCAATATCTCGACCTCGGTCGAGCGCGCGCAACAATGTTGCCGCTATGCCGGTATCACGCGCCACAGCGTTGGCTACTCGCTGGGATTTGAAGGCGCAACCGAGAAGCTGCCGAACACCCAATTACTCAAGATTACAACCATGTGCGGCCACGGAATGATTTCAACCAGCTTGGCCAAAAAGATGATCGATTGGGTGAAAGAAGGTCGCAGGACCCCGGACCAGGCGGTCACATATCTGGCTCGATTTTGTTCCTGCGGCGTATTCAACCCCGCACGCGCTCAACGCATTCTGGAGGAAGCGCGCAAAAAAATAGAGTGAGCGCAAGGCCGCTGTGGCGCCATGAGCTTATCCCTGGGAGATAAAAGGTTGAGACTTCGCTTGCTCGCGGCCGTTCTGCTCAGTTTTTCCATCGTTCCTGCCTGGTGCCAATCGGATTGGCCGATGTTCGGCCATGATTACTCGAGCACACGATATTCACCGCTCAAGCAGATCAATAAACAAAACGTGCAGACGCTGGTGCGAGCATGGACCTACCACATGAAGAAAGATGGACCGCAATCGCGCGTTGCGGGGGCTCCCAGCCGCGGAGGCGGAAGACGTTCATCTCAAGCTACTCCCATCGTTGTTAAAGGCGTTATGTACCTGCCGACACCGTTTGGCACTGTGATCGCCTTGGAACCAGAGACTGGCAAGGAATTATGGTCGTACAAACTGACTCACGGACAGGCCGCCAGGAGAGCCGTCGCCTATTGGGCCGGCGACAGCACCACTCCCGCCGCAATTATTTTCGGCACTTCCGACGGACGGCTCGTCTCCATTAATGCAGCGACAGGCAAACCTACAGATGGCTTTGGAGTCGACGGTTCCATCGATATCAAAACCGATGTGCAGAACGGGATTCCCCACGCTCAGTTTGACGTGACCTCTCCCATCACTATCTACAAAGACCTGGCGATCAACGGCGGTCAAGTGCAAGAAGCGCCGGGTACCGGTGCCTCTGGCGACGTTCGCGCCTGGGACGTGCGAACCGGCAAGCAAGTATGGCGTTTCCACTCTGTACCGCATCCCGGAGAGGTGGGGAACGATACGTGGCCGGATACGGCGTGGAAAGACCGCTCCGGAACCAATGTGTGGGGCCTCATGAGCATCGACTTGCAAAGAGGCCTTTTGTTCCTTCCCTTTGGCTCGCCTAGTTCCGACTTTTACGGCGCTGACAGAAAAGGAAAAGATCTTTTCGGCAATTCACTGGTGGCTGTCAACGCCGATACCGGAAAGCTCGTGTGGTACTTCCAGACCGTTCATCACGACACTTGGGATTACGATCTGGAATCCTCCCCCGTGTTGTTCGATGTGGAGCGGAAGGGAGTAAAGATCCCAGCAGTTGCGGTGATTGGGAAAGCGGGGTTGATGTTCATTCTCGACCGGCGCACGGGAGATCCGATCTTCGGAGTCGAAGAGCGCCCGGTGCCGCCCAGCGACGTTCCCGGCGAACAGGGATTTCCTACTCAGCCCTTCCCGATAAAGCCGCCTCCACTCGGCAGGCACAGCTTCAGCCCCGATGAAATCGCCACGGTCACTCCTGAGCAGAAGAAAGTCTGTACCGATCTCATGGCAACCGAAGGAGGAATGAACAGCGGGGGCCCTTACACTCACTATGGATCGAAGCTCACGATCGTATTCCCCGGAACCCTCGGTACCACGAACTGGCCGGGCATGTCGTATAACCCCGACTTGGGATATCTCTTCGTCAATACCGTGAACATCGCCGACGTGGGCAAGATTGTGAAGAACGAGGATGCCACGGATCCAGCGTACGAGCGAACCAGTCCCTGGGGGATGTACGCGCGTTTCTGGAACAATGACAAGTTCTGGCCGTGCCAGCAGCCTCCATGGGGAGAACTTTGGGCGATCAACGTCAACACCGGAGACGTCGCCTGGAAAGTTCCATTTGGCGTTGTCGAAGAACTCGAAGCGAAGGGCATCCATGGCACGGGGACGCTCAACTTCGGAGGTTCGATCACAAATGCCGGCGGACTTCTATTCATCGCAGCCACCAACGATCAGCGATTCCGCGCATTCGACGCTGCGACTGGCAAGGTACTGTGGGAGGCCAAACTCGAAACCGGATCCTACACCGTGCCCATGACCTACCAGGGAAAGGATGGCAAGCAGTACGTGGCTCTCGTGGCCACAGGCGGCAGTTTCTATGACACTACGGCAGGTGACTCTGTGATCGCGTTCACTCTGCCGTAGTTCAAACTACTTCAAGCGACTGGGGAAGGACGATCCGTGAATCCTATTGCTTGTCGTACACGACTAATTCATGAAATGGCTTTCCATCCTTATCAGTCCCGTCCATGGTGAAGACCGTGGTTTTCCCATCCTTCGAGAGAACCGACTTACTCTTTGCAGGTCTGCCGTTCATGTCCCACGTGTGCACGTTCGTATGAGCATTTACCCGGTGGACTGTTACCGTCACGTTGTCCCTGCCGATCACCTGCACCGGTTTTCCATCGATCGGGGTGTAATGCCAGGTTGTGCTCTTGCCCTCGGAATTGGTTTCGTTCACGGTCACGGTTCCATCGGGATCAATCGTGCACATATCCACCTTGGGCGGAGGCCCGGGGAATTTGGATTTGGAAAAGTTCGCCGTCCACGTTCCGGCAAAACCACCGGCGGGTATGCCGGCAGCGTAAGCCGCGAGCGAGAGAGCGAGGAAAACGAGAGGGAGAACGAAAAGTCGATTTTTCATGGCTGATATGATAGTATAAATAGCCTAGCTGTCAAGATTTGCTCCCGGACGCCCACGTCATCTAACAACTTATGATACTATGATTGCCCTCTGCTCCTTTGCGAGCCTGACGTGATGTCCGCATCCTGCTTTTTCGAACCGCACCGATGGAGGGTTTCGCTATGCGTCCACCGCACCCGTGGCTCTGCTTGCTTGCTTTAACCTTCCTCTGCTTTGCCGGTCCCGCCCGATCGGCCGACAAGCCTGGCAGCGCCGGCTTCTTGCTAGTCGCCAACAAAGGTGACAATGCCATCGGCATTGTCGATCCGGTGGCGGGACGCCAGATCGCCGAGATCCTGGAGGGCGGAGTCACGGGCCACGAAATCGTCGCCTCCCGCGACGGACGCTTGGCTTATGTCCCTATCTACGGAAATTCCGGCGTTGGCCAACCGGGCACGGACGGCAGCAATCTTGTGGTCATCGACTTGGCCGCAAGGAAAGTAGTGGGCAATGTCGATTTTGGAAAGGGTGTGCGCCCGCATCTCCCGGTACTCGGTCCGGAAAATGGACTGTTGTACGTCTCGACCGAACTCAATCAGTCGATCACGATCATCGATCCCGCAACTTTGAAGATTGTAGGCGCAGTCCCGACCGGTCAACCCGAATCGCACATGTTCGCCATTACTCGCGATGGACGCCGCGCCTACACGGCAAACGTTGGGCCGGGAACTGTCTCCGTGCTTGATCTCGATGCGCGGCGCGTGATCACGATCATCCCGGTTTCGGGGCACGTGCAGCGTATTTCGCTCTCCCCCGACGACAGCATGGCTTTCACTTCCGACGTCACCAAGCCTCAACTCGCCGTCATTGATACAGCCACCAACAAAATTAAAGCATGGGTGCCGATGCCTGGCCTAGGCTACGGGTCGGCCGTGACCGCGGATGGAAAGTGGCTTCTGATCGCTCTTCCGCTCGTCCATCAACTCGGCGTGATCGATCTCACCACCTTGAAAGTCGCACACACGATTGATCTTCCGGTAAGGCCGCAGGAAGTTCTGATCGCTCCCGACAACAAGACCGCCTATGTTTCAATCGATCAGGGAGCGAAAGTTGCGGTGATTCGCATTTCAGATTGGAAGCTGGAAAAGTTGATCGACGCCGGCGCCGGTGCGGATGGACTGGCTTGGGCGGCCGCACGTTAGGCACAGAGTTCTCCGGACGAAATCGGTCTGCGCAGGCAGCTTCGCGATGGCGCAGCCGGTGATGGTTATTCTGAGGAATCGACATGAACCGACTGCGCAGAAGTTTTCCCCTATCCCGCACCAATTCCAGTTTCCTGATCCTGCTGTTCGTAATCGTCGCCTGGCCGCTAATGTCACAAACGGTGCCGCCGACGAAACCGCCCGTCAAGACTCCCAGTGCGGGAGGAAACAGTTTCGATGGCCCGGGAGATGTGCGCTACGAACCGGACCGAGATGTCGAGGATCGCAGGATCGATATGTTCATCGGGGACTGGCGAGATTCCCTGCCTCGTCATGCCTACGGCTCGCTGGTGCTGCGCGACATTCTCACTCGCGGCGATAATTACGCTCCTCCGCAACCGGGTGCAATCCTTCAGGCGTCCAATTATCTGGCCTTCGGCCGGCTGGTTCCCGAGGACTCTACCGTCCCAACCACATTGAACCACGAGCAGAATGTTTTCTATGTCGTCGGCGGCAGCGGCGAAATCACCGCTGGCGAAAAAACCGTTGCTCTGCATAAGGACATTGCCATCTTCATTCCTGCGAATCTGGAATTTGTCATGAAGAACACGGGCAATGACGATCTCACGATGTACGTGATCAGCGAACCGACTCCGGAGAATTTCGTTCCTGTGAAGCAGATGCTGGCGATCGACGAGAGAAGAGTTGCAGTCAGAACACCGATGGTTGCTTCTCCCTACACTCTCCCGGGCGCCTCCGGACATTGGGCGCACATCGTCAGAGATCTGTTCTCCAGAACTGACGGCTTGGCAACCATTGGTGACGTCATCACCGTGACGATAAATCCGATGACTATGGGCGAACCGCATCCGCACAATGCAGGGCAGGAGGAGATCTGGGCGGCGATTGAAGGAGATAGTCTGGCTTTCCTGGGAACAGAACTGCGCGTGCAGCATCCGGGAATGGCCTATATGATCCGTCCGGATCGATTGATGACGCATTCCAACATCAACACCGGAGACACTCCGGTCAAGTTCCTGTGGTTCGCAGGCTCTTCGATCAAGAAGTAATTCGCGCGAGAGTTAGCCACGCAGCAGCGTGGTCGACAGATGACTCCACTCCGCAACATCCGTTCCGCTGGGCATATGCATCGAGGGACACTGCTGATCGCGTTGGTGCTTTGTGTCGGTATGCCTTTACGGGCTAGAGCTGCTCCAGGACAGCCAGTAACCATCCGCCTGGCCGGAGATGAGTGGTTCCTGAATTCCCTCACCAGGACGGGGACGATTGCAGCTTTCGAACAGAAAACTGGAATCCACGTGCAAGTGCTGCACGAACTTGATCGCGACATCATGAGCGATCTCGATCGTGGCCCGTCTTCCGGCGAAGAAGGATTGGACGTCATTGTGGTGCGACACCGTCTGCTGGGCTCGCTGGTTCAGAAAGGTCAGGTACGGGCCATTGATTCTTTTCTCACGGATCCCGCAATCCACGACGCTAGCTTCGTGCCAAAGCAGCAGCTGTTTGCAAATTGGTGGCGCGAGCTCAGTTCCTACGCGGGCCGCATTTACGGTTATCCCTTTACCGGCCTGACAACCTATCTCTGCTACCGCAAGGACCTGCTGAACAATCCCGTCAACCAGCGCGAGTTCAAGTCTCGTTATCACAGAAAGCTGGCTGTTCCCAAGACTTGGCCGGAATACAACCAAGTGGCAGAGTTCTTCACCCGCCCTGACCAGCATTTCTATGGCACCTACATTCAGGGCAAACAGGGACTTGCCCTCTGGTATGAGTGGCTGAACCTGGTTTATTCGTTTGGCGGAAACATTCTGGATTCGAAGCATCCGTGGGAGTATGGCGACATCGTGATCAATTCGCCGCAAAATGTGGCGGCGACCACTCAGTATCTGAAATTGATCCGGTTCAGCCCGCCCCATACGCTGCATTTTGGCTGGAACGAAGCCCAGTCTGCCCTGCAACAGGAACGAGTCTTTATGGGCCTGTTGTGGAGCGATCAGGCGCCATACCTCGAAGATCCCGCTGTTTCCAAAGTCGCGGGAAAGATCGGCTACACGCGGATTCCATCAAACTCGAAAAAACCGTTCAGTCAACTCGAGGGCTTAACCTACCTGATTCCGACAGAGTCGAAACACGCCACGGAATCGTACCGGTTTCTGGAATTCGCGATGTCAGCGGAAGTTCAGGTAGAACAGACCATACACGGCGGCGCCTCGCTGAGAAAGTCCACGTACGAAAACGTGAAGGTGAAAGAACTGCCCTATACTTCCGCATTCCTAGACGCTTTGCCAGTTGCTGAAGGAAAGCCAACCTTTCCCGAATCGCCGCAGATGACGGACGCGATGGTGCCGCGGCTCTCCGAGATTGTGAGCGGCAAAACGCCGCCGCAGGCTGGGCTGGACGAGCTCGCTTTGGATCTCAAATCAATTCTTGGGAGCAAGGCGCGGCTTCGTTTCCCTGTGACGACAGTGCCATGAACTTCGGCAGACTTCAGTGCCGGAGAGGCGGTTTTGTGCGGGTCACGAATCGAAAGGAGGGGATCCGGTGACATTCGCATTATGATATTATGTTTCCTGTGATGGGCTCGCTAATCTTTCTTTGTTTCATCACTGCCTTTCAAAATAGGACTCAATTACCTGCGGGAGATGGGAAGGCGATCGTCGAGCGTGCCTGCGTCGGATGCCACACTCTGAAGGTCGTCACTTCGAAACGCGCCACGCCAGAGCAGTGGTCTAATCTCGTCGATCAGATGGTCTCACGGGGAGCCGATGTCGATGACGACGAAGTCGAGACACTCGTCACCTACCTGAGCAAGAATTTTCCGCCGGTCGCAAAAACGGCTCAGCCGTCAGCAGATCATAGTCCGCCGCATCCAGTAAACGTAAACCGGGCGACGGCCGCGCAGTTGGCCTCTGGGCTTGACCTCTCGGCAAAGGATGCCGATACCATTGTTGCTTACCGGCGGCAGCATGGTGATTTCAAGACGCTGGCCGATCTGGCCAAAGTGCCGGGCATTGACGAAAAGCAAATTGAAAGCATTAAGGGTCGGTTGGAGTTTTAGCGAAGTCTGTAGCCCACGTGTTTTGCCGGAATACGCGTTGATGTTGGCGCAGCGCGGTCGCGAATAGGGCGAATCATCAGAAGTTGGGTGAGTTGAAATTCACCCTCGCATAAGAAAAACGGGCGAGTTGCGTCCGGAAACCGCAGGGAACATTTGTCGATGTCGCATTGCAACTGGCGCGCTTCATGTGTTTTCTTGGGACTGGCAATCGTCGCGCCCTGCGGCGCATGGTCCCAATCCAGTGCTTCGGCCGGTACTCCGGCAAAGCGAAAATCGCAGGACTGGCCAGTCTATGGCGGACAAGCAGCCGCCGATCACTACTCCAGCCTTTCTCAAATCAATCGGAAAAATGTGCACCGTCTTCGCGTGGCATGGACCTATGACGCAGGCGAAGAAGGCGGGCTGGAAACAAGTCCGATTATCGTCGGCACAGTTCTTTACGCATACACAGCAACTCAGAAAGTGATGGCGCTGGATGCGGCGACCGGCAGGCTGATTTGGAAGTTTGATTCCGGGATTAAGGGAAAAAATCCGGTGCGCGGCCTCACCTATTGGACCGACGGACGCGAAAGCCGAATCTTCGCCCCGACAACGAATTTCCTGTATGCCCTGGACGCGCGCACAGGCAAGCCCATCCCAGACTTCGCGGAAAACGGCAGGATTGATTTGCGGAAGGATCTGCGAGGCGACTACCGGTTGCAATCGGTAGCCATGACCAGTCCGGGCATTGTCTACAAAGATCTGATCATTGTCGGCGGACGGAATCCCGAAACGCATCCGTCGCCTCCCGGGGACATCCGGGCGTTCGATGTTCGGACCGGAGCCCTGCGCTGGCGATTTCACACAATTCCTCATCCCGGCGAATTTGGATACGAAACCTGGCCGAGAGACGCCTGGAAAGATGCGGGCGCCGCGAACAATTGGGCAGGCATGGCCCTCGATGAAAAGCGCGGCATCGTCTATGTCCCGACAGGATCGCCAGTGTTCGATTTCTACGGCGCCGATCGCGTGGGCAACGATCTTTTCGGGGATTGCTTGATTGCGCTGAATGCGCAGACCGGAAAGCGCATCTGGCATTTCCAGGGCGTGCACCACGACATCTGGGATCGCGACTTCCCTTCTCCGCCCGCTCTGGTAACCGTGAATCGGGACGGCCGCCGTGTTGATGCTGTCGCCGAGACGACCAAACAGGGATTCTTATTCCTCTTTGACAGGACCACGGGCAAACCATTGTTCCCCATCGAAGAGCGCCATTTCCCGGCAAGCCAGATTCCTGGAGAAGTCACTTCGCCCACACAACCCGTTCCACTCGCTCCCGAACCGTTTGCGCGCCAGGTCTTGACTGAACAAATACTGACCGACCGAACTCCCGAGGCCCACGCCTGGGCGGAGAAGGAATTCAGCACATATCTGAGTGCGGGCCAGTTCGTCCCCACCGCTTTGGATAAAGAGACTGTGGTGTTCCCGTGCTTTCTGGGCGGGGCGGAATGGGGTGGACCGGCGGTCGATCCCAGACATGGCATCATTTACATCAACTCCAACGAGGCGGCTTGCGTCATCGCATTGACCGAGAACAAGCCCGCCCGCAGCACCGGCGAGAGAACCTATCACAACCAGTGCAGCGTTTGTCACAACGATGACCGGTCGGGCTCTCCGCCCACCTATCCTTCACTCGTCAATGTGGGAAAGCGTCTGACTCAGTCCGAAATCGAAGACACCATTCTGCGAGGCAAAGGTCGAATGCCCGCATTCCCCAATCTTCAGGGCGATTATCTGCGGGAACTCCTGAAATTTGTGACGAGCGACCAAGACCCCAAGCTGAAGGCCGATACACAACCGGCTTCCGCACTGAACTCCGCTTCCACCGGAGCCGCCCTGTACGAAAGCAAGTGTGCTGCCTGCCATGGGCGGCTGCTTGAGGGAAAACCTCCGTCAGTTCCGAACTTGGTCGATGTTGAACAGCGGCTTTCCAGCCAGCAAATCCGCGACCGCATCCGCCAAGGCAAGGGCCCGATGCCATCCTTCTCCGGATTGACCGCCGCAGAACTCGATGCCTTGCTGACGTTCCTCTCGACATCCCCGAAAGCAGCTGACGTCGATCCGGATCACGACGCCATATATTCGAGCACCGCCGAAGGCGCGCCGATGAAATATCGCATCACCGGCTCGCGCGATTTTCTCGATCCCGACGGTTATCCTGCTATCACTCCACCCTGGGGCACTCTCAACGCAATCGATCTCAATACCGGTCAATATCTCTGGGAGGTTCCGCTGGGAGAGTATCCGGAATTGGCGGCAAAGGGAATGACCAACACGGGGTCGGAAAACTATGGCGGACCCATTGTCACCGCCGGTGACGTCTTGTTCATCGGGGCAACGATTTTCGACAGGAAGGCCCGCGCCTTCGATAGCCGCACTGGAAAGCTGCTTTGGTCGACCGTTCTTCCCCACGCCGCCGTCGCAACCCCGGCAACCTATATGATCGATGGAAAGCAATATGTAGTTTTCACTGCGGGAGGAGGAAAAGATCCGAAGGCTTCCTCCGGCAGTGTCTATGTGGCGTTTGCTCTACCCTGATCGGCCGGTTTCCGACGGCAAATTTCTCGGCACCACCGCGGGAAGATCGCGGAAATAAATCGGCCTCGATTGGACTCGGCATCTGACCATGGAAGCCTCCGCAACACCTCGCCCGACTCACACCCGCTTTGCGGTGTTGGCTTTCGTGGTCGGCGCTTACATGATCACTTACATGGACCGCGTGAATCTTGCGTCCGCGGTGCCTGTGATCCAGAAGGATCTGGGCTTTTCCATGATCACGATCGGATGGATCTTCGCTACCTTCCGATGGGGATACGCCCTCTTTCAAATACCCGGTGGCTGGCTGGGCGATCGGATCGGGGGCCGGCGCGCGCTGGCCTTGGTTGTCCTATGGTGGTCGGCCTTCACTTCGCTGACTGCATTTGCTTGGAGCGCAGTCTCGATGGCGGTATGCCGATTTTTTTTCGGCATGGGTGAAGCCGGAGCATTTCCCATCGCCACACGCTCCCTTTCCGCCTGGATATTACCCACGGAGCGCGGCTTCGCCCAGGGCGTCACCCACGCGGCGTCTCGCGTGGGTGCGGCTTTGACGCCGGCGCTCGTCGTGCTCCTCATGGTCCGATTCGGATGGCGAGTTCCATTTGTCCTGTTCGGCATTCTCGGACTGTTCTGGGCAGTGGCATGGTACTGGTACTATCGCGATATTCCCGCCGAGCATCGCTATATCAATCCGGCGGAGCGCCGTCTCATTGAAAACTCGGTTGGGGTTCGCCACGCCAGCGCGCGAGCTGTGCCCTGGCGATTGATTCTTCTTAGCCCCTCGATCTGGACGCTCTCGCTGATGTACTTCTGTTATGGATACAGCATTGATATCTACCTGGATTGGTTTCCGAAATATCTGAACGATCATCGCGGCTTCAATCTCACCCAGATGGGCTTCTACGCCAGTTTGCCGCTGCTAGCCGGCGCCGCCGGAGACCTTTTGGGGGGCTCGATTTCAGATCGCTGCGCCAAACGCTTTAGGAACCTTAAGGCTGCTCGCCGTGGGGTCGCGCTCGCCGGTTTCCTTCTCGCCGCGGTTTTTATTGTGCCCGCGACCTTGACCAACCATTCCGTTGCTTCCGTGCTCTACTCCTGCGTCGCCGTCCTGGGACTGGAGCTCACGGTCGGCGTGTCCTGGGCCATTCCACTCGATATCGGCGGCGACTATGCCGGGTCGATAGCCTCCGTCATGAATATGTTTGGAAATCTGGGCAGTGCGGTTTCCCCGATTTTTCTGGCTTACCTGGTAAAGCTCAATGGCTGGAATCTGCCCTTTCTGGTATGCTCCGGGCTCTGTGTGGCGGGTGCGGCGCTGAGCCTAGGCATCGACGCCGAAACGAAGATTGCTGCCGAACCTTCCGTCGCGCTGGTCGGGTCCAGGTGATCACACTTGTGATATTATATGATCTATTTGGGGCTCGACCTGTGTGGTGCGATGGTGGGAGAAGTACATGAAAATCAATCCCGATAAGTGTGTCGCCTGCGGGAACTGCACCTATGTGTGCCCCATGGGCGCCATCTATGTGGACCCCGCGACCAACCGCGCCACCGTGGATCGGGACGAGTGTGTCGAGTGTTATGCCTGCTACTACGGACTGAGCCGGGAGCGCATGAATCCCACATTCGTACGCACCGTGCGCAAGCTCCTGCAACTCGCGCGCCTGCGTTTTGATCCCGAGCCGGACATCTGCCCCACCTCTGCTTTTGAACCGGAACAGTTAGTCTGGCCGCGGGTCGTGCGCCGCGCATTTTCCGATCCCAGAGCAACCCACGAATCCACCGGAGTGCAGGGCCGCGGTACGGAAGAAGTCAAAACTAACGATGTCACCCAACGGGTGAAAGCCGGTGAGGCCGGTTTTACGATTGAGTTTGGCAGGCCGGGCGTCGGTGTGTGGTTCCGCGATATTCAGAAGGTCACGCAGGCACTGGCCCGCGCCAATGTCCCCTTCGAAAAGAAAAATCCCATGACTCTTCTGATGAGCGACGTTTCTACGGGAACGCTGAGAGAAGATATTTTGAACGAGAAAGTGCTCTCGGCGATCGTAGAGGTCAAGGTGCCGGTCGCTCGCGTGGAGGAGATCGTGAGGTTAGTGCACGATCTTGAGCAGGAACTCGATACCGTCGTAGCCTTGGGCGTGGGAACTCGTTGCGACGAAAATGGCGACGAGTCGGTGGTCGCGCCCATTCTGAAACGCCTGGGATACAGCATCGAAAGAGCCAAAACAAATACCGGCCTGGGGAAAGTCACGAACCCGGAACCGGTGGCTCAGCAAGTACGCGTGGAAATAGATGTGGCGACGTCGCCACCATGACGATTTGAAATGGATCTTCCCGAGTCTGCTCCCGTTCTGCAGCTAATCGAAGGTTTTCGTCGCTCCAAGGCGATGTTCGCGGCCGTTTCGCTCGGTGTCTTCGATGCGCTCGAAGGCTCTCCCGCGACTGCACATCATCTGGCAATCAAACTGGGCGCACAAACCGAGCCACTGGAGCGACTCCTGAACACATGCGTCGGCCTCAACCTCTTGCGGCGCCAGGACGGTGCATACGTAAACGAGCCGATAGCCAGCGCTTATCTGTGCCGCTCAAGCCCGTGTTCGCTCGCCGGATACATTCTCTATTCCAACGATGTTTTGTTTGCGCTATGGACTCACCTTGAAGATGCGATTCGCCAAGGCACTCCTCGTTGGACCCAGGCGTTCGGGAACGAGGGCTCGATCTTCGATCATTTCTTCCGCACGCCCGAAGCCAAACAGACCTTTCTGCACGGAATGCATGGCCTGGGCGTGCTCAGCTCTCCCCAGGTCGTAACTGCCTTCAACCTCTCTAACTTTCGCCGGATGGTGGATCTAGGGGGAGGCACGGGCCACCTCGCGATCGCTGCCTGTCAGGCATATCCGGAGCTGCAAGCCATCGTGTTCGATTTGCCTGAGGTGATCGAAACCGCACGGCGGCACGCCAGCCAATCTAGCGCAGCGAACCGTGTGAGCATCTTAGCGGGAGACTTTTTCCTGGACGAACTACCGGAGGCGGACCTGTTTGCCTTGGGCCGCATTCTTCACGACTGGCCGGAGGAAAAGATCAAAACCCTGCTCACCAAAATCTACCGCCGTCTGCCCCCATCCGGTGGAATTCTTCTGGCCGAGAAATTACTGCGCGACGATAAGACGGGCCCAGCTTCCGCTCAGCTGCAATCACTCAATATGCTGGTCTGCACGGAAGGCAGGGAGCGCTCCGTCGCCGAGTATCGGCGACTACTTGAGGATGTTGGCTTCGTCGACGTACGCGGTCATACAACCGGCTGTCCGCTGGATGCGATTTTCGCGCGGAAGCCCTAAGGTAGGCCCTCTGTTCCTTGCTCCCAGCTTTGTTTCAGTGCAGAAACGAACAAAACATAATATATAATCATATAAGGGTAAAACCGGGTCGCGAGTGATCCTAGAGGATATTGGCTTGATTCGAAGACAGACCATCACCGCACAGGTCATCACTTATATCCTCGACATCATCAAAAAAGGTCACGTAAAGCCTGGGGAACGACTCCCGACCGAGAAGCAGTTGGTCGAAGAGCTTTCGGTCAGCAGGACCTGCGTCCGCGAAGCCATCAAGTCTCTGGAGTCGCTGCAGCTCATCAGCGTTAAGCCCAAAATCGGCGCCGTCGTCCTGGAACCCTCCCCGGTAGCCTTGATCAACGCAGAATATCTCTCTACGTCAGCGTTTATGCAACAGGCAGAATCGCTGATCGAATTCCGCAAGGTGTTGGAGTCGGGATTGGTCGCGTTGGCGGCTGAAAAAGCGACTGAGGCGGACTGGGCCGTTATGCGCGGAATTCTCGCGGAGCAAGAAGCCGCGCTCGAGATGGACCGCAGCACGCCCAACGCTGATCTCCGCTTTCATGAAGCAATCAATAACGCCAACATTCGATTTCACAAAGCCCTGGCCGCGGCCACCAGAAACCCGCTTGCGATTATGGTTTTGGAAGCGATCTCCCAGCCGCTGGCTGAAGTGAGCCGCCGGACCAACGAAATGCCGGGAGTGCCGGAGGCAGGACTGCGGCAGCACTGGGCGATTTATCGCGCCATCCGCGAAAACAATCCTGAAAAAGCGCGGCGGGCCATGCTATTGCACCTCAAGGCGGCGGAACGCAACGCCCACATTATCGAAGAGGAAGAACATGCGCCGTCGCACATCCCGATGGCCGCGCAAATGTCGACTCAGAAAACCGAAACCCCAGTCTGAGGACTCCTTCCTTACTTGTTATCCACCTTGATCACCAGGTACGTAAACTTGGTGCCGGCTGGAATCAATAGCTGGTGAGGAATATTCGAAGGAATGTGGACGATGTCTCCCGGGCCTAGTTCCTTCTTCTCTCCGCCTTCAATCGACGTTTCCCGCACTTCATTCGGTTTCACCGTCCTGGGTGCGACCATGGTTCCACCCACGATCAGCGCAGCCTTCCCGGAATGGACGATCATGATGTCGGTCTGAGTCTCGTGAAGTTCGGCGCTGCCGTCATCGCGATGCGAGATGCCGATCAGATGATCGGCGTAGGTGCCCAGACCTTGCCAGGAAAATTTCTGATCGTCGATCTTATGGGACAACTCTGCAGCTGAACTCTTGACCGAGGCACCTTTCCAAAGACCGAAACCAGCCGGATCAGCGGCACGAAGCGATGTCGCGGAAATCACGATGGCAAGCCGCAGGACAGGTTTTCGCATGGAGAATCTCCTGGAAGGACTTCTTTAAGGAAAATTCATTTGTCATCTTATAATATTACCTATCGGAGATACCATGAAATTCCCCAAACCCACCCGCGTAGCGCTGATCGCTTTGGCTGTTAGTACTTGCGGTTTCTGCGCCGCGCAACATCCAAACCCTCCATCCAAACCAGACCCAGGCAAAGCGTGGGTAGGGGCGCGCATCATTGACGGCAGCGGCCGATCGCCCATCGAAAACGGCACTCTCTTTATCCGCGGTGGGCGGATTGAAGCGGTCGGTAAACGAGTGAAACTACCAGCCGGGGTGACCCGCATCGACGCCGCGGGAAAGACGATCATTCCCGGCCTGATTAATGCACATGGCCACGTCAACGATCCCGTGCAACTGGGGTATTACCTGCTCGACGGCATTACCACTGTTTTGAGCTTAGGCGGAGACAAGGAATTTGCTTTGCGCCAGCAGTGTGCAAGCGCGCCGCCGGGGACGGTTCCGCATTTGTATGTTGCCGGACCAATACAGGATTCAAGCGCAATCCCCGGAGCGGTTGCGGTCACCACTCCGGAACAGGCCCGCCGCAGCGTCGACGAACTCATCCTCAACAAACCGGACATCGTCAAAGTACGCGTGGACGATTTCCTCGGCGCGCGTCCAAAAATGAGTCCCGCCGTGTATCAAGCCGTGATTGATGAGGCTGAGAAGAGTGGATATCACACCGCAGCGCACGTCGTTCTACTGGACGACGCCAAAGGCGTGCTAAGGGCTGGCGTCAATTACATTGCCCACAGTGTCCGCGACCGCGAGGTCGACGACGAATTCATCCAGCTCATGAAAGAGCATCACGCTTTCTACTCACCCACTCTCACCCGGGAGGTTGCGGTCTTCGCGTACTCGGAAACGCCGGCCTTTTTTAGCGATCCATTTTTCCTGAAGGAGGCGGATCCGGCAGAAATCGCGAGAATGGAAGATCCCAAGCATCAAGAGTCTGTGCGGAATGACCGTGGCGCGCAGTGGTTCAAAGATCATCTGCCGATCGCCATGCATAATCTCAAAACACTTTCCGACGCTGGCATCGTGATTGCCATGGGCACCGACAGTGGTGGCGGGCCCGGTCGATTCCAAGGCTACTTCGAGCACCTCGAACTGGAGTACGAGACCAAGGCCGGTCTTACTCCCATGCAAGCACTCGTATCCGCAACCAGTGGAGCGGCCCAAGCGGTGAACATTAGCCAGCAAGCCGGAACGCTGGAAAAAGGCAAGTGGGCCGACTTTGTCATATTAGATGCCAACCCGCTCGACGACATCCGGAACACGCGCAAGATCGATTCGGTCTGGATCGGTGGGATTGAAGTTCAGCAGAAAAAATAGCTTCCCTTCGAGTACTTAGTCGCGGGCCTCAGTCTTGGTTGACGGAGGCATGGTGTAGAAGTCGTAGCGAACCATCCAGTGCATTTCCTGGCCCGGCTCAACGTGGACGCGAATGTAGGGTTCGGCCACGGCCACGGTACGAATAGCCCAGAAGTTGACTTTCAGCAGCGGCTGATCGCCGGTGATGTGCACCCCGGCGCCCGTCTTCACGTTTTCGATACGAAAATCGTAGTCTTTCACGTCGGTGCCAGACCCCTCCAGTTCCGTGAAAACGCCCTTATCTGTAAGTTCCCGGGGGAAGACAATTTTCTGACCATGCACTTCAGCGCGCCCAGACAAGTCCCGGGCAAATGTCGGAGTGAACACGAACTTGAGGTGGACGTCCGGACCAACGACCTCGTGGTCAATGACAAAGAAATTGTGATTGTACTGCGTGGTCTCGATTACTTTGCTTCCGGTATTTTTCAGTGAATGTTCGATTAAGAGTTCGGGCTTCCCTTTCACCAGCCGTAGAGTTTTGCTGTAGAGATAGGCGTATCCGTCGTCAGCGCGCAATTGCTGCGTGAACTCGATTCGATCCTTGTGCCGGCGCACCCTCCACTTTGCCGGCTCCACAATGTCGTAGGTGGTGTAAGCGCGATAGTCTTTCTCGTCAGGTTTGCGGACCATGCCCACGCCAATTCTCACAAAGGCCCCGCCGGGTTTTGTTTGTTCATAGTCCAGGCCGCTGTCTTTTTCGCTGGCGCGAAATTCCTCCACTGGTCCGGTGATCGCATCGTGAATCTTCGGATCGTGATGTTCATACCATTGCCCGAAATATTCATGTCCCTGGTATTGCAGGCTTGAAATGATTCCGGACCAGTCAAACCGGGTGCTGCGGTACGAACCGTTTTGCGCGTCAGGAAGCATGATTTCCGCATGAATCAGACCGTTTGAGATTTGTGCCTTTGGAAAATTCTGCGTAACCTGCGCGCGCAATCCGCAACTCAAGAGGCAGGCAAACAGGCATGAAGTAATTCGCCATCCCATAAACAATGGTTATCCCTAAAACAGAAGATTGTGAAAGACAGTGAGGTAGCGTGCCGCAAATCGAATACGATTCCACTCAACCTCGCCAGGTACATTCCGGCGCAGCCATAAGCGTATCAGGATTGCGCATCTCGGCTGCATCATTATTCTCTGCCCGCGAGAAGAAGCGGAAAAATACGAGGGAACTGTTTCGCAGTCAAGAGAGCTACTGAGCAAGATACAACGTGCCCCGAAAGGCTCGACGCCATTGTGATATTTCATCGCGACCATCTTCTTCAGCTACCCGCAGGAGCGCCGGGGCTAGTTGTGGGCTTGGGCCGGCGAATCTCCTGAATCTCCCGCAGGCCCGCAATATCGTGTGCAGCTACGCACACTAGGTAGTGACCGATGGCACTGCAGTCCTCGCCGCTAAAGGCGAGGCCCCCGCCTGGTCGCCTTCCCTCTTTGGTTCTCTGAGAGTTTCCGATGGGCACTCTGCGGCGCAGCTGATGTGTTTTGCCGTACCATTGAGTGACCAAGCAGTTGCGCGTCGGGCTGAGTCAAGTTGAAGTCAAAAAGAGATTCGCCATAGGGGATCAGTTATGAAGATTGCCAAGGATAGCCCTTCCACTTCAGAAACCGTACGAGGAGAGAGTGGGGGCCGATCGTCGAAGAAAGCGGACTTGCCTCCGGTTAGCGGCAAAGCGGCCAAACCGCTACGCCTGGGTACGGATTGTGACTACGACGATGAACTGGGACGGTTGCAGATTGAACTGGTCAAGCTCCATGAGTGGATTCGGCACGATGGCCTCAAGGTTGTGATCCTGTTTGAAGGGCGCGATGCCGCAGGCAAGGGAGGCGCGATCCAGCGGATCAGTCAGACGCTCAATCCCCGCATATGCCGCGTGGTAGCGTTAGGGACGCCGACGGAGCGGGAGAAAACTCAGTGGTACTTCCAGCGCTATGTGGAGCACCTGCCTGCGGCGGGCGAGATGGTGCTGTTTGACCGTAGCTGGTATAACCGCGCCGGCGTTGAGCACGTCATGGGTTTCTGCGCTGAGGCAGAGTATGTGGAGTTCTTGCACAGCTGTCCGGAATTTGAACGGATGCTTGTGCGCGCGGGCATCTTTCTCATCAAATATTGGTTCTCAGTGAGCGACGAGGAACAGGAACGCCGCTTTCAGGACCGTATGAACGATCCGACGAAGCGCTGGAAACTGAGTCCGATGGATCTCGAATCTCGGCGGCGTTGGGCGGAATACTCCCGGGCGAAAGACGAGATGTTTGCCGTGACTGATATCAAGCAGGCACCCTGGTATGTGGTGAACGCCGAGAACAAGAAATGCGCCCGGCTCAACGTCATTCGCCACTTGCTGTCACTGATCCCGTACCGGGATACGACTCCAGAACGCCTCAAGCTGCCGCCTCTCGACAAAACCAAGTACGTGAGACCGCCGATCCAGGAGCAGACTTTCGTCCCCGAACTGTACACCCCGGGCGAGTAGATTGCTGCTGAACTGCGGGCGAGGTGGGTTAGAAGCTTGATGAGAAGGATGGCTGTGGGCTGTGAACGTCGGCCCGATCACAGCACTGAACGTGGACTCAGATCGAAGGAGCATTCGAATATCATCACTACGCGTCAAATGCTTCTCGCTGCACGAGCGTTCCAGCGCGTTTAGCTCCCGACGCTTCCGCGATTCCGCCCGCGCGTGACGATCGACCGCACATGTCGCGCTAATTTGGCGCGTCCTCGATGTAACCTCGCCTTTACTGTCCCCACCGGCAACTGCAAAACTCTTGCTGTTTCCCTGGCCGACAACTGTTCCACGTTGCGCAGATGCAGGACCTCACCATAGAGTGGTGTCAATTTCTTAATTCCTTTTTCAAGCAGAACTCGACCCTCCTTTGACAAGTACGCCTGCTCGGGGTTCGGCCTCGTTTCCACCAAATGAAATCTGGCACGAACCTCACCCGTTTCGGGTACCTCATCCAGCGATGTCTCCCTTTTTCGCCAGTTCATGCCCAGGCGCATCAGGGCCGCGTTCATGGCGATGCGAGTGAGCCAGGAGGAGAATCGCGCACGACCATGGAAGCCGTGCAGATTGCGGAAGGCATCGAGCAATGCGGTTTGAACGGCGTCCTCCGCGTCTTCGCGATTGCGAAGAACCCGTTGGGTAACCCGAAGGAGAGCGTCCCAGTGCGGCATCACAAGGCACTCAAACGCTGCCGAGTCACCCGCTCTGGCTGATGCCAGGAGGGTTGCCTCTTCATCGCCGATGAATGAAGCTCCGACGGTCGCTGCATCGTTTAGTTCGTAGGTTGTCGCGGCTGACATTGTGTTACCTCTCATTTTCTTGACTTGCCAATGGCAAGCAGGCTCGGAATCGTTTCCTCATGCAGAAGCCATTAAGCCAGAGCCCACGAGAGGAATCTATTGGACGATGGTATAGATCGATATGCGAAGCATGTCACAGCCCAATGTGAGGAGCCGCACAAAGGATGCTCAGCATTCGCGGAAGGTCGCAACTCCACACTTAGGCAACCCCGGTCTGCGACGGCTCTTCGGACGACATACGGGCCAGACGGTAGTGTGCACCTAGAAGTAAACGTGTAGGATTCCTTTATCTATTACAACCCTCCGCCGCGCCTAGTCAGGCGACGGTCTCTTGTGAGCAGATGATCGTGCGTGTTCCAAGGGGCCGACAGTGAATCCCAGAGCTAAGTCGATTTTCGTGGTCGACGATAACAGAGCGCTACGAAAAAGTCTGCGCGTCCTCTTTGAGGCTTCTGGATTTGTGTGTACGGAGGCAGAAAATGGCGCTCAGGGCTTGGAGATGGCTGAGCGTTGCGGCCGGACCTGATCGTATTGGACTATTCGATGCCGGTGATGAATGGCCTTGAGGCCGCCCCATTGTTCAAGAAGAGAGTTCCTGAGATTCCGATCATCATGTTCACGATGTTTGTAGACGAAGCATTCGCCAAAGTAGCCATTGCCGCTGGCGCGACTGAGGTCATCTCCAAAGAAAAAGCCGCAAGCCACCTCGTCCCCAGAGTCGAGTCGCTCCTGAAACTCCCACGGACGTCTGCACTACGGTGCGTGTGAGATGAGACGCTGTCAGGTCCGATCCTTCGGAACACCTTGGGCAAACCGGCAGCCCAATTCTCCAGCTTCGTTCCCCCTAGAGAAGAAGAAGACGGTATCGACGGTGGTCATTTTGGAACCGCAGCATTTGCAGAAACGAGCCTGTATAGGCTGGGAGCTGAGATTGTCCAAAAGACCCTCGACTTCTTTGACCATAGCGGGTTTTGAAACTGAACTGCCGCCATGGAGACTCATGCGAATCAATGGTAGCCACAAGGGGGAAAAATGCAGAAGCGCCAAATCGCGCCCAGAGGGCGGGTGGTAGCGCAACTCCGCCAAAACGAGTCACACCGCTGAAGTGGCGAACATGCGGCGAGATCCCGCCACCCGGTGCAGAATGCCCAGAAAAGGCAGGAGGTTCTAACGCTTGTCACGCTTGAAACCGCTCAACCTGGGACTGAGACCCTCTTGCATTGTCTTTAGCGCGACGCACTTCCCGCACGTACATTGGAAGCATGGCTCCGATGGAAGAGACAGATGGCCGCACACATTGCAGACGAACCAGTCGCCGCTCGAGTGCCGTAACATTGCTTTAAACGTCCGGTCCTCCACACAATAAGGACATCGAATAATCTTGTCGGTTTTACGACGCTGTGGTGACCATTCCATGGTCAAGGTTTGGCCTCTTTCTAACGAGACTGCAATCATGGCTACTACCGCAGACTTCCAACTCTTGGACAGCACCAATGAGGACTATCCCTATACACCAACTGCGCCGAAGGGCCCAAGTTCAACAGATCGAAACGCAAAGGAACAAGCGCCAAAATGCGTCGGGCCGCTCCAAGCAATACCGGAGGCTGTAGGGCTGGGTCTCTTCTGTCGTTTTCGTTGGTTAGGTCTGCGTGCTCGGAACCGCGATAGGGCCGTGACGTGTAGCTGGCGAAATATTTCCATTGCGCCCAAAATGGAAGCGCCAAGGTGCGCCACATTGCACCTTCCCTCTTGCGACGCCCCGCCCCGCTGCTACACTCACGAGGCCGACAGGTCTCCCTGGCTCCGCGAAGAGCCTGACGGCGCACAGGCCCAGCGCCACGAGGGGCACATGCACAACGGCCCGCCACCCCCAATCCGCCATTGGACACTCATCGCCGAAGAACTCACACGCGAGACCGACTCCAACCGTCTCCTCGAACTCGCCCGCGAGCTCGCCGACGCCCTCGACCGCGAGCGCCTCAACCCGCCCGCTGCGCCCAGACCCCAGGCAGACCGCCGAATCGCGACGAACCCCGAGTCGAACTCCACAGATTGAGCGCCACTTCGATGGACGAGGTATCGATTGGCATGAAAAGCAGATTGCTGCAAATGTTGGTGGCCTGGTCGAGATCGCAGGACTATGCTCGCACCTTCTTTTCAGCGGCAGTTGACATCCTCGCGGCGTAGGTTGGCCCGATTCCGCGCCAATGCCCACGACGTCTGCGCGAGTTGCTAATCTCGCAAACTGTAATCAGTGCTCGCCGGTTCGACGGTGGGCTGATGTTTGCCCAGAACGACGATCTCCTGCGATGCAGCTAACGCGCGGGGGGCGGGTTCGCCCATAAGCGCTAGCTAAAAGCAGTTTGGACCTGCAAGGGCGGCGCGGCGCAAACTTCCGACAAGCCCATTTAGCGGTATTGATTCGCACCAAGCCGCCTCTCATACACTGAACCCTGTACATCCGAACGTCACGCGATGTGGTAGCGTTAGTCAGCTTCTCTTCCTGCCGCCCGCAGCCAAAGCTGCTCCCGTCACCTAGAAGAAGTGCTGCTAAGAGGCGGCATGCAGGGCGGACGTCCTCCCTTCCCGTGGTCTTGCTCGGAAAAAAGCCGGGCACCCAGCGAGTCACGATTGGTGCAAGCCTCTGGGTTTCCCGGCGTAGCACAGATACGGTTACCGTAGCGTGTCGAAAAAAGCCTACTGGCCGTATCGCTGCAAAACAACAAGGAGGAAACGAGCATGTATTTAGTCATGGGCATTACTGGACACGTTGGAGGCGCCACCGCGCGGCATCTGCTGAAGCAGGGCAAACAGGTGCGAGCACTTGTGCGCAAGGGCGAGAAAGCGACGGAGTGGGCAGACCAAGGCGTGGAGTTGGTGGATGGAGACTGGAACGATGCGACAACCATCGCGGCGGCGCTCAAAGGTGTTGAGGGTGCGTTTGTTATGTTGCCGACTGTATGGGCACCCTCGCCTGATTACAGAGAAGCAAAAGACGTGATTGCGAACTATGTCGAGGCGCTGACCGAGGTAGTGCCGCCGCGGGTGGTAGCGCTTTCGTCGATGGGCGCGAATAGAACCAGCGGGTTGGGGATCATCATGTCCTTATCGCTTTTTGAGCAAGGTTTTCGCAGCCTGCCTTCTCCGGTCGCATTTGTGCGCGCAGGCGGCTTTTTCGAAAACTTTCTTTTCGGCTTACAGGCCGCCCAAGGCGGAACACTACCGGTCTTCTACAATCCTACAAACCGGAAATCAGCAATGGTTGCGACAAACGACATCGGCGCAGAGGTAGCAAAGCTTCTGACCGGGCCGGCGTGGTCAGGGCATCGCGTTGTCGAGCTCGGTTCGATGGTAAGCGCGGATGAAGTGGCGGAACAATTGGGTCAAGTCCTAAAACACGATGTAAAAGCGTTTGTCGTGCCGCGTGCAGGGTGGGCGGAAGCGTTCGAGCAGTTCGGCGTCCCGAAGGGCCACACCGGACCCGCCGAAGAAATGTATGAGGCCGTGAACGCGGGATGGATGGACCTCGGAATCACGGGTGCGGAGCACGTAGCGGGTACGACGTCCGCACGCGATGTGTTTGCGGCTGCTCACAAGGCCGTCAAGGCGAAAGCGGCCTGAGCCCGTTCCGCGAGGTCAGCCTGCTAACCGTCGCAACAGGCAGCCCTGGTCACGGCGATGACGCGCAACGGAGTGCGCCGTCTGGTTTGCGTCAGCGCCCTGGGTTGTGTTTTCGGAGGTGATGAATGAGAAGGGTTCTCTTGGTCGGCTTCGATCCTGCGACGGTGGACTTTTCGGATCCGGCGTTGCCGCCGGGTATGAACGCAGAGAAGATCCACGCTGGAACAAGGCTCGCGCTCGCCGATATGTCCGGGCGGGGCTGGCTTGCGGAAAACTGCTTCATCAACCCTGACGATACTGCGGCGACGACGGTAGAGCATTGCCTGGCCAGTGACCGCTATGACTGCGTCGTGATCGGCGCGGGCGTGCGCTTGCCACCTTGCCGCTTGGGCGTATTCGAAGCGGTGGTCAACGCCATCCACCGCGCCGCGCCGCAAGCGGCCATCGCCTTGAACACACGCCCTGACGACAGCGGCGCAGCAGCCGCGCGCTGGATTTGACATGCGGTTTCGAAGGGCTCTGATGGGGATCGGGGAGACCGGCGAACGCTTCGTTCGCCCTGAGTGACCGCTAGATTTTCCAATAATGAGAGATTTTATGCACAACGCTATCCCGCTTTCTCTAGCTGCTCTCAATGGCTGTGGCGATCATTGTGATCGGTTGTTTCTAGCTTGTTTCTCCTGGATCATTTGGTCTTAAGCCGCCTGCATCCGATGCTGACCACGGACACGCGGTCGGTACGCATAGCTCTACTCGTTGAAGCCATCGTCCCTCTTGGCGACATGTCAATCGTTCTGAGGTCGCATGCTGGAGTTGTTGGCCCCGACAACTCGCTTGAACGCCTTACTGAACGCAGCGTCGGACTCGTAACCGACCGACCGAGCGACGTCTATGAGCTTTTTGTCACGCTGTTGTAGTAACTGCATCGCCTTCTGCATCCGCCACTCGGTTACATATTCCAGTGGTGTTTGTCCGAGTAGCTCTTTAAAACGTGCGGCGAATGCGGAGCGAGACATACCCGCCGCTTCGGCCAGGGATTCGACCGTCCAGGGTGTATTCACTCTGTCGTGAATGGCGCTCAGGGCAGTGCCCATTTGAGGATCGAAAATCGCACGAAGCCATCCTCTGTTACGTTCCGGTTCCGACGCGATATGCGCCCGGAGTATTTGGATGAACAGAACTTCGGCTAGCCGATTCGCGACTACTTCAGATCCCGGCTCTTGTTCTGCCATTTCTGACGCCAGCGCTTGCATTGTGCTGTGAAGAGCAAGCGTGCGTGCCTGATCGGCCTTAATCAGAATGAAGCTCGGCAATAACTGAGTGATCGGCTTCAGGCTGGCGCGATCGAAACTCAAGGACCCACAGACGATTGTCGTCGGTGCGCCACCACCTCCATAATGAGCGACATTGCTGTTGGCCATGGCCGCAATCTCGCGGAAACTCCACCTCGGACGTGTTCGCGGGCTGTCGCGCAAAACAATCGAAGTTCCGCGGGCCAGCAAAAAGCAATCACCCCCGGTGAGGGGAATCGGCTCCGGAATTCCTTCCACACTCAGCCAGCAGTTGCCGCGAGAAAGCATCGCAAAGTGCGCCAAATCTGGTGGTGTGATCTTTTTGCCGGAAGGCGTGACTTCTTCTTCGGTCTGTTTCTCCTGTACCAGGCCCCACGGGGCTGTAGCTTCGAGCCTGTGCTGACCGAAAGCGGTTACGTGCATCGTTCTGAAGATGTCAGTGATCGGGTCCAACGTAGCCTCCCTCTTTTGGACGAATAGACAAAAGATTAGGACTCCCGAGCAGTTCTCGTCCATCGCCAAGGAAATCTACTCAACTGTACTGATGCTAAGCATCTACGGAAGGGAGCAAATATGAAAAAGCTTGAGGGTAAGGTCGCAGTTATCACGGGAGGATCAAGCGGCATGGCGCTGGCGAGCGCCAAGCGCTTCGTTGAAGAGGGCGCCTACGTTTTCATCACGGGTAGGAGGCAGGAGCAGCTCGATGAGGCCGTCAAGCTGATCGGCAGGAACGTGACCGGCGTGCGCGGTGACGCGGCAAATCTCGACGACCTCGACCGCCTGTTCGATACAGTCAAGCGGGAAAAGGACAAGATTGACATCTTGTTCGCGAGCGCTGGCACGGGCGAAGCCGTCAAACTCGGCGAGATTACCGAGCAGCACTTCGATAAGGAATTCGGCCTGAATACGCGTGGCACGCTGTTTACGGTTCAGAAGGCGTTGCCCCTGTTCAACGATGGTGGATCGATCATCATGACCGGATCAGTCGCTTCGGTGATGGGTTTTCCTGGTTTCGGCGTGTATGCGGCGAGCAAGGCGGCATTGCGCTCCTTCGCACGCACGTGGCTAAACGAACTGAAGGGCAGGAATATCCGGGTGAACGTGCTGGGCCCGGGGCCGATCGCCACGCCGATGCAGGACCAAGTTCTCACCAAGGAGGCGAAGGAGATGTTTGAATCCTTAATCCCCCGGGGAAAGATGGGTCAACCTGAGGAAATCGCGACGGCCGCGCTGTTTCTTGCTTCAGACGATTCGAGCTTCGTGAATGGGGTGGAGTTGAACGTCGACGGCGGCATGTCGGCCATCTGAAATCGGCGGATCTCGGTGAGTGGCTGACCTTCCGGTAGCGCGAAGTCGTTCACGGCGGAACGTCTACGCGAAGGTCGCGACACATCGGATTGCATAATCCGCGCGGCTGAAGGCCAGCGAATCAACGTCAACACGGATTGGAGAAGTAGCATGAGTTATGCGATTTTAGGATTCGGCAAGATAGTCCAAGCCCTCGCCCGCAAAAAACATCAACGTGACGGTCGCCCGAGAACTACGATTCCAAAACGTCCGATTAGATCGGACACCACCGCTATAAGAGAAGAGGAGAGATTTCGATGAGCACACAAGAGAATATCCAGATTGTGAA
This sequence comes from uncultured Acidobacteriaceae bacterium, assembly GCA_963772045.1. Classification (GTDB taxonomy): domain Bacteria; phylum Acidobacteriota; class Terriglobia; order Terriglobales; family Acidobacteriaceae; genus Sulfotelmatobacter. The sequence goes on from CAVYWC010000001.1 coordinate 98,824, forward strand.
GAGTTTTCTTGCGGCACTCGGCCGCCGCGATAAGCAGAGTTTGCTGGCGTTGTCTGCCGAAGATATTGAGTGGACTATTCCGGGCGAGGACTGGCCGCTGGCCGGCACGCACCGCGGGCACGCGGGATTGGAGAATTTACTTCGGAAGGCTAGCGAAACGGTGGAAACTTCGTACCCAAAGCCCCCCGAGTTCATAGCGCAGGGAGACCGGGTTCTGGTCATCGGCTTCGCTACGGGGAGGATCAAAGCCACGAATAGGACTTTCGAGGACCATTGGGTCTTCGCCATTACCGTTCGAAATGGCAAATTGACAGACATCCGGGAGTATATCGACACGCAAGCACTGGCGTGGGCCTCCGAAATGGCCGCGTGAAGGCTAGCTTAGGTCGGTTTTCTCAATTTGTGATCCTGGCGCGGGAAGTGGTCGATTCTCTTCTGGAAAGATGAGATTGAAAGTAATTGTTTCCGTTCATTTCTCTCGTTAATCCTCGATTCTGCACAGCAATGTCGGCACTCTGAATCGGCGGACCTTGGTGAGTGCATAACGCCAAGGCACTCACCGAGATCCTAGAGGTAGCCAAAAGTCGGTTGCGCGCCAGCTTTCAAGAACCGGACGCCGTAAGGGGTTGATGAACCAGAGCCCGTTTACGAGGACCTATTATGCCCTTTTAGTGCAAGCCGCAAGTAATCGATTAAGTAAGGGGAAAGCTGGGGCGAAGGTTCTGAGGCTGCCCATGGATGATCAAAAGCTGCGCAAAAGAAAATCACGAGTGCTCGCAAGCACCCGAGCTCGCGCCTGAGCAGGAAGGATGCGGCTGAGCGCCGTTGCCCCCATCATGGTTGAAAAGATGGCAAAGAATGCCCGCTCTTTGTCCGCGGCGCGCCGGCCAGGCATAAACGGCAGCATGCGGTCTCTGTACTTCACAAGTTCCGCAACAATCTGAGCCTTCATCGCCGGATCGGCCCGCGCTAATTCGGGCGCAAGAGCCGGCAGCGGACAGCCGCGCTCGGGATGATCGCACATTTCCGGGCGCAAATAGGTTTTCACAATGGCTTTCCACGCCTGGTCAGGCCGCTCCTGTTCGGCCGCGCGAGCGAGGATGCCGGCGATCTCCGCGAAGCCCTCGCGCAACGACTCCACCAGGAGATCGTCCTTGCTCCCGAAATGCTTGTAAAACCCGCCGTGGGTCAGACCAGAGTCCTGCATAACGGTTGAAACGGCCGCACCCTGCAACCCTTGGGCACGGACGCGTCTGGAGGCTTCCTTCACAATTTGCCGATGGATTTCCGCTTTATGTTCCGGCTTGTAGCGCATGACCGATTATAGGATGCCGGTAGTCATCCCAAGGCTCAAATCCACTTTTCCAGCGACGGACAAAATCCGAATCTATAGGATTACATCTATCATCCTATGGTTCTGAAAGGAGAACTTCGATGTCTCATTCAATGATTCCGTTAGATCTGGCCAGCTCGATCATCACAATGGCTGTCATCGCGGTCGATCTGGTTGCAATGACGCTCGCGCTTTCCGGTTCGTTCACCCGCCGCCTCGTGATTGCGGCCGTTGGCGGCGGATGGGTAGGCTTGGCGGTGTTCCTCGGCGCATCCGGCCGGCTGGCGTTCTCGCCGAACCTTCCCGTGCCGCTGATCGGCGTTCCGTTCGCCGTGCCGCTGCTGACGGCCGGCGTGCTCGCGTTGAGCAGCGAAAAGGTGCGCGCCACCCTACTCGGAATTCCGCTGCAACTGCTCGTCGGCTTGAATGCGATGCGCATCCTCGGTGCCCTCTTTCTGCTGGACTTCATCGCAGGGAGCTTGAATGGGCCATTTCCATTCTTTGCAGGTTTGGGGGACATGATCACTGGCGCGCTGGCCATTCCGCTTGCGCTGCGCATTGCCCGTTCTAAAGAGCCGTCGGCGCGCACGATCGCGGGATGGAACGCCTTTGGAACGCTTGACCTCGTTGTGGCCGTTGGGCTCGGCATTACTTCGGCGGCGGGCAGCCCGCTGCAGCTGATCCACGCCGGTGTGGGGTCGCAGGCGATGCAGTACCTGCCGCTGTCCTTGGTGCCCACGGTACTTGTGCCCTTCTATTTGCTAACACACGCGATCGTCGTCGCGCAGCTGCGAGTGCGTTCCAGGGCTGTTCATACGACGCTCACTGCGATTTCAGCGCAATAGGTAGCTTGGTCTCAGTGGACACCTTCCCGCTCCTGAGGCGGCGCCACGCCTCCGAACGGGCCAGGTCAATAGGGCAGAGAAAGAGAAGGTATCGCGGCGAGATCAGTTGCGGCCAAATCGCAATTCTCGTTCCTGCAGGGCGCGAGTCTCTCCGTCTGCCCGCTCGGTCAAGTTGAAGATAACTGCGTGCGTGTGAAGCTGGGGCGCGACGTAGCCGTCAACCGGGCGGGCGGTATCGTGCTCAAACTTGGCGGCGACAAACCTATCTACCTACGGGGTGATGTCTGGTACTACCTCTTCTACGTGAACGGGAGGCGGTACCGAGGCAGCACCAAAACCAAGAACAAGAAACAAGCGGAGCGAATCGAAGCTAAAGCGAGGGTCGCTGCGGAGTCGGGAGAATCGTTGCAGCCGAAGCGAGCACCGCTGATTCAAGATTTCGCCAAACAATTCTTGGAATGGCTCGACAAGACTACGCTTGAACAGAAAACCAAGAACGACTACAAGAACGGTCGTCGTTTGATTCTGCAATCCGCGCTTTGCGGTATGCGGATGGATCAAATCACGTCGGATGATGTTGAGACCACGAAATTTCACGAGTCGCCTCACAGCAGGAATTGCGCTATCCGGACGTTGCGCCGGATGTTGGGCAAGGCCCGCGACTGGAAGCTGATTCGTGAAGTGCCAAGAATTAAGTCGCTCAAAGTCTTTCCCAGGGATCGCATGGTGACTTTGGACGACGAAAGACAACTCTTGGCATCGTGTCCCCGACCGCTGAAGGACGTGTTGATCATCATGCTGGATTCTGGCTTGAGAAACGGGGAAGTCATCAGAATGCGCTTGGAGCATATCAACTGGGACAGCGCTTTTTATTTCAACCCGAAGGGCAAAACACGCAAAGCTCGCCGGCTAGTGCCGTTGAGCGACCGTGTCATCGCTCTGCTCAGGAACATTCAGCTGGAACAGTTGGGGCAAAGGGAGGGCTGGGTCTTTCCCTCCAAGAAGTCTGCATCAGGTCACATCGGACTGAGCGGGATCGAGCACACGTTCCGAAAGCTCGCTCGAAAGCTCGGAATCCCAGATGCCTTGAAGCTGTACTGCGCGCGCCACACATTTGGCACGGTGGCAATGGCGGAGACGAGGAATCCGGGACTGGTCAAAGAAGTCATGGGGCACGAGAGCCTGGACACCACAATGGGCTATCTCCACCCCGAGACGTCTCAGATCAAAGTGGTCATTGATCGACTGAACCAGCAGAAGTACGTGATGTAGTCACAGCCACAAAAACAGCCACAGTGGTCGAGAGGGATGGATGGCAACCAACCGGAAGTTGTTGATAAAGATGGTGAGCGCGGTAGGAATCGAACCTACAACCTACTGATTAAGAGTCAGTTGCTCTGCCAATTGAGCTACGCGCCCATCTATTTAGATTCAACAAGTTGCGTGGATTTACGAGGACGGTGAGAGGCGACTCTCACCAAACTCTCACTACGGACAGGCTTGCGAGTCCCGGCGTCAATCGTCTTCGCCGAAGCCGTCGCCTTGCCAGCAGTCAACGACGCGGTCTCTACACGCCGCATCGCATCGCGAACGTCTTCGGTCGAGACGATGTTATACCGCTCGAACACACTCCGCGTTTTGTGACCGCTGATTTTCATAGCCACGTTTTCAGGAACTCCCGCGTTGCGAAGGTTGCGAACTGCGGAGCGTCTGAGGTCGTGCAGTGTCAAGCCCTTGTAGAACGGGTATGGCTTACCCTCAACGATTTTAGTGCCTAACCCGCACGACGCACAAGCCGTCATCCACTCTTTCCGCAGATTCGTTCCGCTGAACACGCGGCCAGTCTTCGGCTCGACCTCAGCCAACATGTCACAGAGAACACTCGGCAACGGCAGTATACGGGCTTCGCTCGTCTTGGTCTGCTCTGGCTCCAACTGAATTTCACGAGCGTCGAGATTGACCTGACTCCATTCAATCTGCAACGTCTCCCCGATTCGAGTTCCGCAGTAGTACAAGAAGGTGACCAGCGGCTTGAGATGCGTCGGCAACAGGTTGACGAGTTCGTCGAATTTGTCACGCTCCAAGAAACCTTTGCGTGCAGGCGGCTCTTTCTGAAATTCGATGTAAGGCACGTCGTGAATTTTCCCGTCACGCTTCGCCAATCGGAGCATACGTCGGAGAGCGGCGAGGCTCCGGTTAATCATCGCATTGCCAGCACCTTCATCACGACGTTGACGAACGAATCGGCGTGCTGCATCAGTCGTTATCTGTGAGACAGGCGTCCCTTTGTCGGTGACGACCTGCTTACCATCAACAGTCTCCCGCTTGAATCCGAAAAACGAGTCCAGTGCGCCCAACCCGACAATGCTCTCGGAGCCGTCGGCCTTCGACTTCAGAGACTTGTTACCTTGCGCGACGTAGGAATCAATCAACACGGCCCTGAGGTCGGCATAGCGGAGTTTCCGCCGTTCTGATTCGGGCGTCCTCCCGTTGTCGCGGTCTCCCATCAATCGACGGAGTTCCTGAAGTGCCTCAGCTTTGACGGTCGTCTTCGTCGAGACTCGAATCTGCCGACCGTCCTGATAGTACTGTGCATACCAGTTGTCACTCCCCTTCATCTTGAACAACCCGCCCTCACCGTTCCCTCGATTTCGTCCCATAGACTCGACCACGTGGAGCATTTTACGAGATTCTCTTCCTGTTCTTGGGCCGGGGTATGACTGGGATGTTTGCGAGCGCTTGCGTCGACTCTTGGTAAGCAAGTACGTCGCGTATAGTTGGCCTATCAGCTATCTATTTCGAACTGTTCAAGACCGGACGACGTTCGAACGGGTTTTGCTTTATATCACGTCCGAAAAGCATCTGCGGCCCTTCGGAAGGTACTTGCTCTCAGAAGCCCGTTCAGGGTCGGGAAGCCCGTCCGCTGTGCAGAGTGACCTTCTTTGGAAGTACGAGAAGAAACTCCGCAAATAACCAGTGTTCCGACCAACAGCTACTGAATCTGTGATGGGGCCAGAGCTTCCAACAGGGTCGCACGCCGGAATTGCTCCGGCCAGCCGTCTTCAACATCCGCCGGAATCGTGTCCGGCACTGTGCCGAGATAATTCGTCGCGACATACTCTTCCCGCGTCATCTCCGCGTCGTAATACTCCATCACATCGGTCAGCGGACTGCTCTGCTTATTGATGCGGGTCATCGCGCCTCCAATCTCAGTATGTCCCGGCGTTGTCCACCGAGGTATTCAATCTCTGGCACCCCATCGACTGCTGTCTTAGCAGCAACCAGAGCGTTGATGACTGCTTCTTCGACGGTCGCATCCGGCGTTTCACGGTCGAGCCGGATGACCTGAGCCAAGGCGTAAGCCTGCGCTTCCGAGCAGCCGTAATGCACGAGCCGCTGCGCCGTCGCATTGAAAACCTCTCCCGTTGTCCCGCCGAGTCGTTTCATCGCAGCACCAACCCTTCATCCTTCATGCCCTGCGCCAGTCCCCATGCATAACGGTGCTCGACCACTAGCGTTGTCCCGAACCACTGATGCGGTTCTGTCTCCACATTGTCGTCAATCCATTCCTTCGCTCTCGCAGTCAATGGGTTGAAGAGGAAGACAGTTCCCTCGTTGTGAACAAGAACATCTGGAGCAGACGCTTTCTGTTGCGATGATTTCACTGAGTCTCCTTTGGGCTTACGCCCCGCATCTGGCTAGTGCCGACCACCGTGGAAGTCTGTGAACCCCTCGGTTGGTGGAGTCATCGCTTGGACGACTCGCTCTTGATGCTGTCCAAATTCTACTGCCTTGCTCTGCCCAAACCAATGGCACCGTAGTGTGCTGGAGGACCCAAAAAAAAAAAAACTCTCACCAAACTCTCACTGCGGCATCGAAAAAGACCGTGTCAGAGCCTAACGGACAGAGACGCAAAGTGTTGAAAACCCTCGTAAACACTGGCGATTTCTACGATTAAGAGTCAGTTGCTCTGCCAATTGAGCTACGCGCCCGGGTGGGTTTCGGTAAGGATTGAACGAGGATTATAGCATTCAACGAAATCGCCGCGACATTGCGAGCTGACCAGGCAATTTCAGCAAGCTCGCAATCCCCGCGAGCTAGTTCGTTCGCCGAGTGGCAACTCTGTGCTTCGCGTGCGTTCCGTCTCAGCTTCGTTCCCGCCGTTCAACAACTCACATCGCCGGCTCGTCAGCTTCAAACTGGCGGTCAGCTTCGCTCCGACGGTGCATTGATTTTGATACGGTTACTTCGAAGTTCTAAACGTGGTAGCGATCCTGCAACACAATCCAGATTGCATAGCCAGCTTGCCTGTGTGCGAGCGAAGTGGTTCAGGTCAGAATTGTTTCGCGGGCGGACGGGCCGTGACTAGAGTTGCTGACGGACCTCTGTTGGCAACGGTCCTTCGCTTGCCGCGGGACGCCGCGGAGGCAAATGCTGCGCAGCAATCGGTGGCCGGTGTTCCACGGTACCGATCACCGGCGCTTCCTCGAGCGCATCCGTATAGGCGATCGAAGCGAAGCTCTGCTCGCTGCACATCCGGTCAATCAGGCGTTGCTGCCGCGAAGAAAGAACGGCGTGCGGAAGAATTGGGAAGTTGCGGAACATCCAGAGCAAATACACGCGTTGCAGAAAAGAAGGCATCACATAGCGCGGACCGATCGGCGTCTGCACTTGCACCACGCCGGCCGCGAGTTTTTCGATCAGCATACCTGGCTCACCCGGAACCTGAAAATTAGCAGAGCAATTGTAGGGCCGCTCATTATTGCACCGTCCTCGATGCAATGGGAAGCATTTTCTATGAATTTTCGGCCAAAAAAACACAAACGTTTTAGAACCCTGACCACGTTTCGGGAAATTTTCGGCGGCTATCTTCCTCAATCCGACGCGCTAAATTGAGGGTTGTTAGAGTCCCGTGGATGCGTGTCTGGCATGCCGGCACTCCCTCACACGGCGACTTCTGGCAGGATGTCCATGCGCCGGATCTGCGCCGCCAAGCCGATTTCCAACCCAGCTTCTTCCACCCGCACGATCGTCGCCTGGCAGCAGACCCAGTACTTCTCCCCCGATGTTAGTTCCGGGGGCAGGATCAACACCAATTCGACCTCCGTGCCCTTCTCGAGGCGGGACTTGGTGAACAGGTAAACGCCGTTCGCGCTGACATCGCGCGTATGGGCGTTGATGTCCACACCACAGGGCGTCCGAACACGCGTAGGAATGCGAGTCGTGATTCGGGTACCAGCGCGGCGCTCGCTGTCCAGATCCATAGGCCGAAGTGCGACTACTTTACACTAAGGCTGAGCCGCAGGCGAGAGCTTCCCAAGGTTCACCGGACCGGGCTGGGAAACGGGCGGTCGCGCCGCACTTAAATCTGCGGTCTCTGGGCGAGAACAGCCGGAACGACTAAGGCCTGCTCCATCGTGGGAACATTCGTGCCGCGCAGTTTCGCTTCCATGTCGTGCAGCTTGTCACTCTGCATGGTCTGGTAATAGGCCTGCACCAGCAACTGCATGGTGAACGGATTGTTCTGATCTTCCTCCAGATGGGCAATCGCGTCGTCGTATTTCTTCTGGTCCATTAGAAGCGTGCCGGCCGCGCCTTCATAGGAGCTTTGGATCACCCGGTTGCGGCTGCCGCTGGCTAGCGTTTCGAGCCGATGCAGAGACTGATCGGCCAACTGCTGGTTTCCGGAATGCGACTCGCGTACCACCCGGCTGCGCAGAATGCGCGACATCTCTTCGTCACGATCAGAAGCGCTGATGGTGGCCTGATGGCGCAGAGAATCTTCGGCAAGCTTCAGATCCTTGAGCGCGGCTTGGTCCTCCGCCTGATATTCCGCCATGTGGCGATACGCACGAGACTCCTGCAAGTCTTGCCCCTTGGCATGGGCGGTTTGCGCGATCTCGAGGAATTCCTTATCGGCCTCCGCATATTTCCCATCGCGAACCCAGGTCATCGCCCTCTGCATGCTGTAATCCAAGCGATCCGCCTCGTTGTGGGCAAAACGAATGGCCTTGTCATATTCGATCCGCGCCTGCTCTTCATTTCCCATGAGCGCATAAGTATCTCCGAGCCCGACCTGCGAGGTGATGAAATCCGGATCAAGCTCGAGTGCCGCGCGATAGTGCGTGAGCGCACCCTCAAAATTCCCGGCCATGCGCAGAAGCTCGCCGTAGGAATCCTGTGGATTCGGTTCGTTGGGAAGTAGAACGACATATCGATCCATGGCCGCGAGCGCCTGGGAGAATCTCCGGTTGCGCGCGTCCACGTAAGCCAGATCATTCAGCGCCGCGGGAAAATTCTTGTCGATCGCCAACGCCCGCTTCAACAGCGATTCCGCCTGTTCGTTTCCCTCTTCTCCCATCAACCAGTTGGCCACGAGATACAACAGATGCTTGTCTTTCGGATAAAGCTCCAGCATGTCATTCATGGCGGAGATCCCGCCAATGAAGTCGCCTTGCTGCACTTTCGAGATCCACGCGATCATCAGCTGTTCGCCGGGCGTGAGTTTCGGCGCGACTTCCACGGCCCGCGCACGAGCTTCGTTCACCTCCTGCGGGTTGCCGCTGTTGAAGGCGATCCAGGCCCAAGCCAGACCAAAATTGGGATCCTCGATCACGGCCGCACGCCAGTCATCATTGCAGCGCTCGAGGTAAAGATTTTCGTAGTCGGCCATGCCCTTTGCGTACAGAGCCCGAGCTTTCGGCGACGACGTGGTCACGGGCAAGGCGGTCGTCGGAGCTTTCTTCAGGTGATGCGCCGAAGCAGGCGCAGCCAGACAAGCGATGACTGCCACAAACGCCAAAGTCTTCAAAGAGATAAAAGGGCGCATCGGGGTCTCCGGAACAAGAGCTATCTTGGGGAGGGGACTGCAGCTACGGTAACATCGGCGTAATCGGGAAACGAGGTGACGAAAGGGAGTTGGACGGCCGAACACAAGGAGAGGCCTGAGACCTGAGGGGCGGTGATCTGGACTACGAATTAGGATTTTTCCGGTTTTGGGACGGAGTTTACCGAACGGGGAACGGCAGGGTGTACCCGCCCCTCGATGTCTTAAAATCACTAACCTGCCCCATAATGCGATTTAATCTGTGGGCTGCAATAGCTTACGGGCAAAGTACTGAGCTGCAGGCACTTAGCTCGCGGTCCGGACAGCTCGATCGCATTTTGCTCATCGTTGCAGTCAGTATGACGGATGGAAATCCTGAGTCAAGGTTGCGGTGAACATTGCCGCCTGCGGAGAACGGGTGTCCAAAAGTTAGGTGCCCACCAACTACGCGACCTCTCCCCGTCGGGACTCTGTTTCCCGGCTGTTTCTACGGCTTTCCGTGCTGCACAAAAAAGCGGAACCACTCGTGTTTCCTCAGACGGGTACGCTTCGCCGACCTTGATCTGAGAATCGGGGAACCCGACGTCAACTAGCGAGTCCAGTGATTATGATTGAGCTGGTAATCGTGGAGCCGGCTGACATCATCGTTCAGCACATCTCGATCGCGAGGAGCCAGACGTTGGTCGTTAGCCGACTTTCTGAGCGAATCAATGGCATCGTTCAGAAGACCGTTGTCGAAACGGCCTTGATCGAGGTCGGCCTGCATTTTGGTGAGCTCCTGCCTGGTCCTGTCAAGACGCGCATTTTCTTTTTCGCTCGCGTTTCGAGCGCTCCAGATATGGTCAAGATCTTGCCTGACATAAGAGAACACGTGGGGCCGCCATTGGTCGCCGCGGTAGCGCTCGTCGCGATCGTGGTACCAGTCCTGTGCAAAAATCATTGTTACCGATGCCAGAATCAACACGGCTGTCATGCTCTGTTTCATGTTCTGCTCCTTCGCTCGATTATCTCGGACATACCGTATCGTGCGCAAATCAACGTTGGGTTGAAAGTGTCGCCTGAATGCCCGGCACTTGCAGCGTTTCGTCAACTGTCAAATTTGCGAGGCTTAGAAGGCCGCAAGTACCGCGATGGGAGCGCGCTCCGTGGCCGGATACTATGTGCATCCGGACCAACTCCTGCCATCGTTAGAGTCACTGGCACGGGAGTGACTGACGAAAAATCCTGTTAGCACTCAGAATCCCCGGCTGGGGTTTTGAGTCAAATCGCCTGGTAAGGCACTACGCTACTTGCTCTCTGCAGGGAAATCGACTTCTACAGCCCCCTTGAAGTCAACTGGAACGCCATGCTGCATAGCAGGCTTAAACTTCCATGACTGAACCACTCTTATGGCGTTCTCGTCCAGTCCATAACCAAGCCCTTTCACCACAACTATATCGTGGGGGTTTCCATCCGCGCTGATGGTCAGCTTCAAAATTACGAAACCGTGGATGCCCGCCTTCAGAGCAGCCTGAGTGTATTCAGGACTTGGACTGGAAATAACCCGGGGCGGATAGATGCCTGTTCCCGGCTCTGGCATTCTGGCTTCGGGAAGAAACGAAGCCGCAGCAAGAGGAACATTGATAGAGACGAATCGATCACTCCGCTGCGATAGCATCGTCATGGGGACATATCCCTCGCCATCGGTCGACGCAATTCTGACCCAAGATCCTTTGCGTACGAGCACCGCCACTTTGTCTCCACAGTTGAGGATACCGGTTGGAATAGACATGGTCGGATTCGAATACGCCGTAATCGGCGGAATAGGATTGTGTCCTGACGGGCAGTAGGCATATGCGATTCCTGAAGTGTCTTTTCCCGCAGAAGGAATTGCTATCGCAGCAACCAAAAACACGCATTGCAAGGCTCGCATGACAACAATTGTTCATCCGCTGGGCGGAGTGCGTCAACGCTCTCCTTGCCCGGTTGGCGTAATATCTCGTGGGTGTTGAAAAACTCTGTGACTGCGACTATGTCTTAGGGTTTAGGAAGGGGGGATTTCTTCTTTTTCTTTCTAAGCGCTGACTGCCAGCGGTTCTGTCGGTTTGCAGAGGAAGCGAACCAGGCGCTTGATATTCTGCGCTGCTGCCGCCAAGTAGAACTGCTCCCGTACGAACTTCAATCGTCGCAGGCGTAGGCGACGCAGCCCGATCTGATTCTTCAGTTCTGCAAACAGCGCTTGCACTTTCTTTCTCTGCCGTTGTGCCTTCACGAACCCCGGTGTGTCGACGAGTTCGCGTGCGCGTTGCCGTGCCGGTTCGTGCTGATGAATGACCAGGCAACGGAATGCCGCACTGGTGCATTGTGGTCGGAGCGGACACGGGCCACACCGTTTGGGTGTGCCGATGTAAGTCCAGGCGTGATTGCGATGGCTTCGACCACCATAGTTCAGCGGCTGGCCCGCCGGGCAGATATAGCGATCATGTTCCGGTTCATAAGTGAAGCGATCGGGAGCGAAGAACGGGCTCCTCTTTCTGTGGATACTGTCGCGGGTCCGCATGTACGGAGTGATGTTGCGATCCGCTAGCCACTGTAGGAACTCCCCGTTCCCATACGTCGTGTCAGCGGCTAGCGATTCCGGTCCTCCCCCTTGGCACTCACTGAAACGGGTGAGCATGTCTTGTGCGGCAACTGTTTCCTGACTCATGCGCGCTGCCGTAGCTTGCACTCCCACGATCACACAACTGTGATTATCGACCAGATAGTTGTCGTAGTATCCCAGCCGCGCCGGTGTGCCACCTTTGGTGGCATACGTAGAATCGGGATCGGTGGTCGATACCTGGTCTTGCTTATGCACCGGCTCTGCGCTGGGATTCTGCTGCTCCAGCTCGACCAAGTACTGGCGCACGGTTTGGTTCACCTGCGCGGCTTCCGCCAACTGCTCGCGTGGGATCCGGCTCTCCTTCGCTGCATTGGCTTCTACAAAACTGCCATCGACCGAGAGGTGCTTACCTTGCACCAATCCCACTTCCACACACTGGCGCACGATATGCGCAAACATCTCCTCGAACAGCTTCGATTCCTGAAACCGTCCGTGTCGGTTCTTAGAGAACGTGGAGTGATGCGGAATCTCCTGATCCAACCCCAGGCCGGTGAACCAGCGCCACGCCAGATGCATGCCCAGTTCTTCTACCAGCTTGCGCTCGCTGGTGATGCCGTACAGATAGCCGATCAGCAGCATGCGCAGCAACAACTCGGGATCGATCGACGGCCGCCCGGTCTCGCTGTAGCTGCCCTTCAATTGCTGCCGTACAAACTCAAAACTGATGTGCTTGTCGATCAGGCGCAGCAGGTGAGTTTCCGGAATTTGATCTTCCAGCCGGAAATAGTAGAACAACGCTTCAGAGCGGTCATGTTGCCCCATCATGATCAGCAGGCCTCCGACAACAGAAATCCAGCGAAGCATGTGTCCTTCTAACATGCTTTCGCTAAATCTCACCCGCTAATCTCAGTGACTTTTTCAACACCCACTCTCGATTACACTCATCGAACGGGATCGGCCCAATTCCCAATGGGCGAAAGGCCTCTGGCCACGTTAGGAGTAAACCCCACAACGGAAGCCATCATCTCAACCTCATTACGTAGCGGAAGTCTTAGCCTTATGCCTGCCTTGACATCCGAGCCGGTCACGAACCCTGACTCGGATTATCCCGAATGGGTAGTCTAAGAATTCACCGCAACTGGAGGATGACTGTGAAGGAGTTTAGGATGAATGGGACTGAAGAAAAAATACGGTTTGCGATCGGGTCTGCGGCGGCCGCAGCGGCGATCTTCGCACCACTCAGCTACAAATGGAAAGGCGTGCTGACCGGCGTCGCCGCGGGAGCAATCATAACTGCGGCTTACGGAGTTTCCCCTTTGAGGCGCCTTCTGCACATGTGATCCAGACTTCTTCGCAAGCGAGTCCGGGCACAATATTTCTGCAAGATTAGCCATAGGGGAGCAAGGGTCAGAGGTCAGAAACTGACCCCTAACCCCTGATCCCTCTTCTTAGAACGAGAACGCCAGGCCGCCGCGGATGGCGCGCGCGGACTGCACGAGATAGACGGTATGTCCGTCCTGGGCCAAGACGGGGACGTATCCCTGCGCCAGCAGGTTGCGCAGATCAATCAAAACTTCCATCCGGGCGGGCAGAAATCCCATGCTCGGGATCGGCTGCCGGACGATCAGGTTCAGGAACGCATCACTCTGTCCCGGGGAAGAGTTGAACAGATCCACCGGAGTAAGCGCCGGGCCATTGATCCAGCGATAGGAAGTAACCCACTGCGTGTGCGTGTGATGAATCGTGCCGCTGAATTGCGCGGCCACAGCCTGCCGCCTTTGCATGCTGATCCACTGCTGCGCATTCTCGAGAGGCACATCGGCGCGGTCCAGATTCAACGCGCCCCCGTAGGCATAGTCGAGGGTCGCGGTCAGATCAGAAGAGAACTTGCGTTGCAGCACCGCGCGCATCCCGGGAGTCTCCATGTTGCCGCCGTCGTAGCTGAAAGTTCCGGAAGCAACGTCGGGCAACAGGAATCCGCCGGCAGCCGTCACCTCGCCGGCGCCAGTCAGAGCGGCATCAGAGATCCGGTCATAATAAGCCGCAACCTGCAGATTGGTCTTGCCGATCCGGCGCGAGAGGCTCAACTCCTGATGATGCGCATGCTCGAGTTGAGGAGAGAAGGCAGCGACTGTCAGGCGAGGGTCGGTAGACGTGAATCCGTCCACCGCAGGTCCCAACCCCTTTTCGAACTCGGGGCGCGAAGTCGAGTACTGGTAGCTGAGCACGGTATTGGGCGAGAAGTGAAAATCGGCGGACGCGTACGGGCGAAAGGCCGTCATCTGCCCCATAAACTGGATGCTCTGCAGTTCGCTGCCGAACTTGAGCTCCAACACATCATCGAAAACCAGATCGTCGCTAGCCGAGACGCCGACAGACTGCAACGCCGCATTGTGCAGGTTCGGGTCGGAGGGAGCAAAGCGCCGCGCAGTGATGGCAAGCGAAGGCACCGAGCCGTCGGGCATGGGATTCGAGAGAAGGACGCGCAGGCTCGCCGGGGCGGACATTTCCCCATACCCCAGGTCGCCGGTAAAGGCCACATGTCCATCCGCGAGAACCGGGCGCTCCAGGTCGAACGCGGTGCTCATACCCGACCCCGAGCCGTAACCTTCCGCCGTCGAACCGGCAACAAACGCCAGGCTTCCGGTGAGTTCATGGTCCTGTTTTTCGGCATTTTTTCCCCCGCTGCCGGCGGGATCGTTGACCGCACGAAGAATCGGCCGGTTGGCGACCGAACGCAACGTCCACTTCCAGTCATCATCATCGGGGACGGCGCGCGCGGGCCCAAGTTGCATCAAGTCCAACAGACTATTCAAAGTGAAATTGACGTGAATGCTGGCGCCGGCGTGGATTCCAATTCTTTCGCGCGAAGTGGGCAGAAATAATGGAGCGCTGACTTTCAGACTGTAGAGGCCGGGAAGCAATCCGCTTGCGGTATAGTAACCCGCGCCATCGCTGAAAACGGTGAGCGTGTGATCGGCCGCGCCCAGAATTTGAATCACCGCGCCCATCTGCGGATCGCCGGTTGCATTGCGCACATATCCCGAAATTGTTCCCATGCGCTCGGCCGCGCACGCGGGCAGCGAGAACGCCAACACGATCGCCCAAGTTGTGAACTGGCGCAGCTTCACACCTACTACCCCACCCCTGGGGAAAATCGCCGGGAGTTACTCTACTTGAAACACCGCAGACGGATCAACGGTCTGCTTCGAAACGTTGTCGTTTACTTTGATCTCGACCTTGTACGTACCCGGCGGCAGGACCGCCGCCTGGATCGATTTCTGCAAGGTTACCTGTTCGCCGACATTGCCCATGGTGTCCGTGGACTCGGTCTTCTGTACCACCGCTTTGTTGGTGGCCAGGTTGACGATGTCGTACTCGAACGTCGCCGAAGGCTTGTGCGTCTTCTCGTCGACGCCAAGATTATAGACCTGCATCCAGAAGTTTACTTTCTGATCTTTTTCTCGGTTGAACACGGCGGGCTTGCCGTCAGCGGGCGGAACGCGGGGCCGAACCTTCATGGTGCCAATTACAAAGCTGCCCGTGCCAATGTCCTTGGTAGGAACCGGCTGCATTTGATCGGCAAGAATCAGACTCGAGCTCGCCAGCTTGTCGTCGGAATAATCCGGCACCACAACGCTGCGGCTCCAGATTCCTTTGCGATCGCCATTCACGTCTTTCACCGCAACGTACAGCTTGTAGCGGCCCGGGCGCAGCGGAACCGCCTTCCAGTAAACCGAAGCGTTCTCCTCGGTGCGCGGCAGCAATTCCGCCGGCACATCCACCTGCACCGTGTCTTCGAACGTCTGCACAACTTTGCCGGTCAGCGTAGTCAGCCGTCCGAAAATGTTGACCGTGCCGCGCTGCACGCCGTCCTTATTCACGAACGTGATGTCGCGGTTCTTCATCTGGATGGTCACGGGCACCAGCACCGTGTCATCGGTGACTTTCACGAAGTCCGCCCGAACATCGAACGGCATTGGGTTGAGAATGACTTTCGTGTTGACCTCTTCTGTCAGATCCGCAAATTTCACTGGCGGCGCCTGCTGCAGTTTCGCGAACTGTTCGAGACGATCAAATTCCTTCGCATTCTCCATGCTGCTCATCGGGCCCATGCCGAGACGCTCCAAGCCACCGTTGAACCGCGACGTCTTGTTGGCCATCCCCATTTGTTCATAAAGAGTCAAACCGGCATTCGGGGTCATGAGCAACGCATCTTTTTCCGAGCGATCTATGGTCATGTGATATTCGCCGCACATGCAGGTGTCAACGAATTCAATGATGACTTCCTGCCCGATGCCTTCGAGATAACGATAGCGCCACTGCTCAAAGGGGAAGGTCGAGGTCTCGCCGCCACCTTCTTCCATGGGGCGCTCGTACGTACCACCCGAAGGATGCGAATCGACTTCGTCAGCCGGGCCGTACACGATGTAGATGCGGCCGCGATCCGTCTTCCATCCCGGCACGCCGGCCGCGAAATGTTCGTTCGCATAGGCGATTCGGCGGTAGTGCTCTTCCTTAAACTCGTTCTCTTCCGTATCCGGCGTGGGATCGCGACGCTGCCAGAAGTTCTCAATAAAGTTGTCGCGCTCTTCATCGTTCGAAAGCTGCTTAAAAGCCGCTCGCTCTTCCGGCGTGATGATGTACACCACGTCCTCATCCAGCCATTTCTTGTAAGGGCCCTTGATTTCTTTGGAGTAATCCTTCATCTGCTGCCGCTTCTTCTTGTTATCGATGGGACGCTTCAGCGGGTCCTGTGAGCCCTGAGACTGCGGAGAACTTGCCGCATCTTTGGCAGAACTGTCCGCGGCACTCTGATCTTGGGAAGTTTGCGAACTCGTGGTGGAGTTGTCTTGAGCCACGGCAAAGGAAGCCAAACCCAGACACACGAATAGGGAAAGCAAAGTCCGATACGAAGCAACCCGGGACATAGAAGGGACTCCTGCCAAAGAACAAATGCTCTCTTATTTTAGGCCGTGTACCCGCCCAAAGCAAGGCTAAGTCTTGCCCACAGAAGCCATTAAACGGAACTCGGCTTGCTCACTTGGAAGCGGCCAAAAGCGCCCGAGTTGTCCGGCGTAAACAGTTGTTTTTCCGAGAGAACGGGTCAAGATCCCTGCGCTCCCCGATGCTCTCCGGGGTGCGATCTGACGTCCAGAGTCATTCATGAATTCAGGCCCGAATCCGTCACTATGGAGACGCTCGCAATCCGGCTATAATTGCCACGTCTCGTTGTATTCGCAAGTCTCCGTAGCATCGGCCTCGGCGCACTTCTGACCTCCGGATCGGGAACTTTCTCGAATCGAGGACCGTATCAGATGTGTAGGTGAATCACCTCGCCCGGGCCTGATTTGTGCTCGGACGCCTGCGGATCGGTCTCCTGACACCAACCATCATCGGGCGGGTGATTGTAACCATGAAGAGCTGGAAGAAAATCGCAATCGGCGCGGGTATCGCAGTAGTGCTCGCGCTGATTGTCGCCTTCACCGTTCACCAGAGCAGCAAAAACGTAGTCACTGTGCAAACCGGCAAGGTGCAGCGGGAAGACCTGGCAACGGTAGTGAGCGCTTCGGGCGAGATCCGGCCCAAGACTTATGTGAACGTGGGCGCCAACGCCTTCGGCAAGATCACGCACCTGTATGTGAAAGAAGGCGACAAGGTCAGGAAAGGCCAATTGCTGGTGCAACTCGAAAATGTGCAATCGGCGGCCGATGTGAATGCCAACCAGGCCGCTCTGCAAGCCGCCGAGACCGACGCCGTTGCCGCGGACGCAGGCTTGAAAACGTCAAAGGCTGATCTCGAGCGTGCGCAGGCCGATTACGATCGCAACCAGCTCGATTGGGATCGTGCGCAAAGTTTGTTTGAAGATGGTCTGATTGCGAAATCCGATTTCGACAGCCGCCGCGACGCCTGGGCCACCGCCAGTGCTGGATTGGTGCAGGCGCAGGCACGGGTGGCGCAAGCCAAAGCGCAAAATGACTCCGCCGATAAGCACGTGACGCAGGCGAAAGCGAACTTGGTCCGCGTGACTGACGTTCTGCAGAAAACCAGCTACACCGCGCCCTATGACGGCGTGGTCACAAATCTTCCGGTGCGGGAAGGCGAATCCGTGGTGATCGGAATTCAGAATGCGTTGGGCAGCACGCTCATGACCATCGCCGATATGTCCGTCATCACCGCCGAAGTAAAAGTCGACGAGACTGACATCGTCAATGTGCGCCTGGGCCAGCCTGCGGAAATCGCGATCGATGCCATCCCCAAAAAAGTTTTCCACGGAAACGTGACGGAAATCGGGGATAACGCGATCGTCCGCTCCAGCGGAGTTTCCACTTCCCAGCAGACCAGCGCCACCGACGAAGCCAAAGATTTCAAAGTGGTGGTCACGCTGACCGATCCGCCCGACGATCTGCGTCCGGGACTCTCCACCACCGCCAAGATCACAACTGCCACGCGGACCAATGCTCTGGCAGTGCCAATTCAGTCCCTGACCCTGCGCACGAAAGCGCAAATCGAGGCGCAAAATAATCCTCCGGGATCGGTGCATGCCGCCGCACCTGCGGCCGCCGATGTGGCATCCAAAAAGAAAGATGACGAAGTGCAAGGCGTGTTCGTCATTCGCAACAAGAAGGCGATGTTCTTTCCGGTTGCGACCGGAATCATGGGTACCACCGACATCGAAGTGCTCGATGGCTTGAAGCCGGGTGACGAGGTGATCACCGGAAGTTACAAGATTTTGCGCTCGCTCAAGCCCGGGAGCAGCGTCAAAATCGACAACTCAGTGCCCAAGAAAGAAGACGAGGAATCGTCATAACTTTGAGCCCTAACGTTGAAAGGATCGGCGCGTCTAAACCTGAAGGCGTCTCGCGTTCTAGGATGGGTTCGATCCCCTCGTACAGGATTTTGATCGTATTGGAAAGGACGCGGCTTTTGGCCGCGCCGTAACAAGAGCAAATCAGCGGCGACTTTAGACGGCGAAGGGAATTGCGCGACTCGCTCAACTCGGCGAAAACAGGAGAGAAACATGGTAACGGCAGAAGTCATCAAGATGCCCGGCACGGAGGCAACCGGAAGTCCCGACTCATGCATGATCGCCTCGGAGGATCTCTGGAAGACCTACGACATGGGCTCCGAACAGCAGGTCCATGCCCTGCGCGGCATCAATCTGCGCATTCAGCGCAATGAATACGTCGCGATCATGGGGCCGTCGGGATCCGGGAAATCGACCTTGATGAATCTGATCGGCTGCCTCGACACTCCCTCCCAGGGCAAGTACTGGCTGAACGGCCAACTGGTCAGCGAACTCGATGACGACGAACTGGCCCGAATCCGCAATAAGGAAATTGGATTCGTGTTCCAGACCTTCAATCTGCTGGCCCGGGCGACCGCCTTGCACAACGTCGAATTGCCCTTGATTTACGCCGGCATTCCCACGGAAGAGCGCATGGAGCGGGCGCGAAAAGCGCTGGCCGCCGTGGGCATGGAATCCCGCATGAGCCACAAACCCAACGAACTGTCGGGCGGACAAAGACAGCGCGTGGCGATTGCGCGCGCCCTGGTGAACAATCCTTCCATCATCCTAGCGGACGAGCCCACGGGGAATTTGGATTCACAAACCGGGCTTGAGATTATGGCCCTGTTCGATCGCCTGCAGTCCGAGGGCAACACCATCATTCTAGTCACGCACGAAGGCGACATCGCCGAGTACGCCCACCGCGTGATCCACATCAAAGACGGAGTGATCGCCAGCGACGAGAATAAGCGCCGCGAGCAGCGCAGCTAAGCAGTTCCAACCACAGGGGACACAGAGGAGCACCGGGAAGTCTGCAGCTGGTTTTTCCCTGTGTTCCTCCGTGTCCCCTGTGGTCATGTGTTATCCCTAATCCAAATCTGCTCGCTCTGATTCGAATCCTTGCAAGAGATGAATCGGGGGTTGCGTCGCCTCCGCGCTGGCCACGCGGTCTCTGCCTTGCCTTTTCGCACAATAGAGCGCCGCATCCGCCGCTTTGAACAACTGTTCGGGCAAAGCTCCATGGACCGGAAGCGCCGCCACTCCCGCCGAAATGGTAATTTTCCCCAGCTTCTGCCCGCGGTGGAGCACGTGGAGTTCATGCAGCTTCGAACAGATGCGTTCGGCGCGAGCGCACGCCGTTTTCAAATCCGCCATGGGAAGAATGACGAGAAACTCTTCCCCGCCATAGCGGCAGACGATGTCCTCGGCGCGAACGCTTTTCAGCAGAAAGGCCGCCGTCTCACGCAAGACCGCGTCCCCGGCGTCGTGCCCGTAGAGGTCATTGAAGTTCTTGAAGTGATCCAGATCGAGCATGATGACGCCCAGCTGGTGCTCCGCGCGCACCGCGCGCCGCGTTTCCCGTTCCATCGTCTCTTCCAGATAGCGCCGGTTATAGAGGCCGGTCAGTGCGTCGCGAATCGATTCCTGCTGCAATCGTGCGTTGGCTGCGACCAGAGCAGCGGTGTGCTGCCTCACTTGCTCTTCCAGCAACTGTTGCGTGTGCATCTGATCATCGATGTCCGTGCACGTCCCAAACCATTTGAGAATCGCGCCAGAATCATCGCGCAGGGGCACGGCGCGGTCGAGATACCAGCGAAACTCCTTGGCGGCATCGCGTAAGCGATATTCAATTTCAAACGTCTCTCCGGTCGCGACGCAGCGCTTCCATTTCTGCTGGCAGATGGCGCGATCGTCGGGATGAACCGCCTCCATCCAACCGCTGCCCAGGCTGCCCTCCACAGGCATTCCCGTCATTTCATACCAGCGCCGGCTGATATAGGTAGTACGGCCCTCCACATCCGTCGTCCACACAATCTGCGGAATCGCTTCGGCCAGGGTTCGAAATTGACTCTCCGCATCGTGCGCGGCGATAACTACGGCTTTCTGCATCACGATTGTGCGCGCCAGGGCAGCAATCACCCCCAGCAGCATGAGGAGGCAACCGGCCGCCAACACGTAGTCGTGAGCGCCATGAAGCATAATGAGTTTGCGACCAGACCGGCGTCTCACCATGTGCCGTACACAATCCGGACTGGGAATGCACACGATCCGCTGACGGGAATATCGGCAATTTGGGCCGCAAACATCATTAGAAGTTACTAAGGCGTTCCGGCGCGTGTGTGGCGCGGGCACTCCTGCCCGCGTCTTCGTTCCCTGGAGTTAACCGAGTAGCGACCGGGAGTAGACGCTCAATGTCCTTTGACTGGATCAGTGCTTAGAGACGAAGTCTGAAATGAGATTCGAAATGAAGCTGGGAAGAAAAAGATGACGCAGGCTGCCTGCGTCTCTGTCATGCAGAACTGTGCGGAACTATTGCGGGGTGCTGACCGTTTTCATGTCGACCGCTTCCGGCCCGTGTCCGGCAATAAAGAAGTTGTGATCATACATGTCCCGATACATGCGGCCGGCAATTTCCGCTGCCTTGGGACCGAATGTCGGACGTCCACCTTCCAGGAAAACCACGACCACGATGCGTCCTACACTCGTGTTGGCGTAGGAAGCGAACCATCCGAACCGGGTGCCATCGTGCGAGCAGGTTCCGGTCTTGCCCAGAATCTCTTCTTCGTTAAAGTTCAGGCGCAAGCTGCGGGCCGTGCCGTACTGCACCGCTCCGGCCATGCCGTCAGAGATTTCAGGGATCAGCGGAGCGATGTCGAGCTGCCGCTTGATGCGCGGCTGAAAGTCAGCCACTTGTTCGGGAGTGGTCGGATGCTGCAGGTAATACAGTGTGCCACCGTTGGCGATCGCCGAAACCATCGCGCCCAGTTGCAGCGGGGTCATCGAAATGCCTTCGCCGAACGAGCACATCTTGCCCACGCCGCCCAGCTTTTCCGGTATCACTTCCTCGGGATACGTCCCCAGCTGTTCGCCAGGAATTTCATAGCCGGCAAGTTCACCCAGTCCGTATTCATGGGCGTAATAGGCGACTTTTTCGAATCCCAGCTTGCGGCCGACCGCTTCAAAATACGCGTTATTGGAATGCGCCAGCGCCGTCGTCAGATTCATGCGGTACTGGCCGCCGAGGGAAACCCGTGTCTCTTTCGAGATCAGCCCTTCGCTGAGCGCGGCCAGCGCGACCGATAGTTTGATGGTCGAGCACGGCTGCGCGCCACTGGAGAGGGCCAGCCTCTGGTTGACCATGGCCAGAATGCGTCCGCTGGTGGGCTCGATCGCCACCACGGTGCCATTCATATTGCCCAGCGCATCCAGCGCGGCCTGCCGCACCACCGGATCTTCCCCGCCCGTAACATCGCCCATGCCGATATCTTCGGCAAACGAGCTCATGTAGAAGCGTTCGTAATAGCGCCGCCGCCGAACTCTCGCCGAGGCGGTCGTCAGATGCGCGCTGCGGCTCCGTGCCAGGTGATGAATGCGCCGGCGCGTGTGGGGAGCTTCATTGACTTTCTGTGTTTTCGCTTTCGCAGTCGTGTGGGTATTGATGTGCGCGGCATAACTCGCACCCGCGAAGCAAAAAAGAGCGACAAATCCCAGGAAAAAACGAAGTACCTTCAACATCTTTTGACCACTCCCCGAGAAAGCTAACTGCGTTGGATGCACGAAGCGGGCCAGCGGGCAGTAACCGCAACCCATTATGTCTCAACTTCTTGATCGTACGAGACTTAGATAAATTCTGGCAATGACAAAGTTCAGCTGCGATGCAACATTAATTTTGCTTTAAGCCACTTCGGAACAAGAACATACGCGGGTGTTACGTCAGTTCTAACTCTTTCGGTAATGCATTACCAAGTTACTGGAAAGGTACTTCCCAGGTTGAAATGCTTTGCACACGGACGTTGGGCGTCTTAGGTGGCCCATGGCCGGCAGTTGGGAGACAGTCGTCGCAAGTTCGGAATTAAGGTCACAAAAAAACTCCAAGAGGATCTCACATCACCTCGTTCCGCTTGCGTAAGAATGCCGGAACATCCAAATCATCCTGCTCGAAATTCCCCGGCATACTGGTAAGTACTCCGGCGCGCATCATGTCCAGCGAAGAATTGTCGAGTGGGACCGCAGCGATCTCTCGACCGGAAACCTCCACCATCGCCGCAGGAACGCCCTCAAGCCCCCTCGGCTCCGAATCGGAACCAGACATGATGTGCTCCGGCACATCCATCATAGATTCGGAGGAATCCGAGACTTCTGGAAACTCCATGGCATTGTCGTGAGCCGCCGCGAACGAATTCGACCTTTGCTGATGCAGATGACGCCCGCTGGGAATCTCTCGAAATCCAGTGGCAATCACGGTAATCTTCACCGCATCTTTCATTTTCTCGTCCAGCACCGCACCGAAAATAATGTTCGCATCTTCGTGCGCCGCGCTCTGAATGATGGAGCAGGCCTGCTGCACTTCCGACAGCTTCAAAGAGGAAGCGCCGGTAATGTTGATCAAAATGCCGCGCGCCCCGTCGATCGCTCCGGCTTCGAGCAGCGGCGACGCAATCGCGCGCTGCGCCGCTTCGACGGTACGTTTCGCACCACACGCCGACGCCGTTCCCATAACCGCGTATCCCATGCCCGACATGATCGTCTTCACATCGGCAAAGTCGCGGTTGATGATCCCGGGAATCGTAATGATGTCGGAAATCCCCTGCACGCCTTGCCGAAGAATGTCGTCGGCAATGCGGAACGATTCGAAGAAGCCGGCGTCTTCCGCCACGGCCAGCAGTTTCTCGTTGGGGATGACAATCGTCGTGTCCACGGATTCCATCAGTTCGGAGATGCCGCGCTCGGCCTGCTGCATGCGGCGTTTGCCTTCGAAGGAAAATGGCTTGGTCACCACGGCCACCGTCAGGGCGCCCATCTCGCTGGCAAGCGAGGCGATAATCGGAGCCGCGCCGGTTCCCGTGCCTCCGCCCAGTCCGGTGGTCACAAAAACCATGTCGGCGCCTTCCAGCGCTTCAATAATTTTGTCGGAATCTTCGAGCGCGGCTTTGCGCCCGACCTCCGGATTCGCACCCGCTCCCAGTCCGTTGGTCAGCTTCACCCCAAGCTGCAGTTTCACCGGCGCATGCGACATGCGCAGCGCCTGCAGATCGGTGTTGGCGACGATGAATTCAATGCCTTCCACCCCGGCGTCGATCATGCGATTCACGGCATTCCCGCCGCCTCCGCCTACGCCGATGACTTTGATCTTCGCGTCGTTCTTGGGCTCTTCGTTGAAGCTGATGCGAATGCTTGAATCGTTTGTCATTTTTTGGCCACCTGATTTGAAATGCAAAATCCGTCAACCACGAAGGGCGCGAAGGTCACGAAGAAAAAATCCTTTTAAGAGTTCCTTCGTGTGACTTCGTGTCCTTTGTGGTTTCATTACGCTCCCACCAACATAGCTTTCAATCTCGTTCCCCAGCGACTTTCCTGCAAACCGCGGGCGATGCGGGCACGCTGGCCGTAATTGATCATGCCCAGCACGGTCGCGAACTCCGGCTCCGATAAAGTCGACGGCATTTTCGCCAGTGGTGCCGGCCACGACAAACGCACCGCCCGCCGCAGCGCCGATTCCGCCACATCGAAAATTCCCGGCAGACGCGACGCGCCTCCCGTGAGCACAATGCCGGCGATGCACGCGTCATACATTCCGCTCTGGCGCAACATGTCGCGCATCATTTCGAAGAGTTCGCGGGCGCGGGGCTCGAGAATTTCCGCCACCAGCCGCTGCGGCAAAAGCCGCGAAGGACGGTCTCCCACCGAAGGAACTTCCACTTCATTACCCTCCGGAATGAGCGTCACGATCGCATTCCCATAAACTTTCTTAATCTTCTCGGCCTCGGAGAGCGGCGTACACAATCCCACCGACAGATCGCTGGTGAAATGATCCCCGCCAACAGGAACGACTCCGGTATGAGCCACCGCGCCCTGCTGAAAGACAATCAGCTCAGTCGATCCCGCTCCGATATCAGCCAGGCATACCCCGAGTTCGCGCTCATCGGCGCGCAAGACAGAATCGGCCGCGCCCAGCGGCTCAAACACGGTATCGTCTACATGCACTCCGGCCCGGTTCACGGCGGTGATGACATTCTGGGTGGCGCTGGTCGCAGCCGTAACCATGTGCACGCGTACTTCCAGCCGCGCCGCCATCATGCCCAGCGGATCATGCACTCCGGCTTGATCGTCGAGAATAAATTCCTGCGGCAGCAGATGCAGAATTTCGCGATCCGCGGGCAGCGGAATGGCGCGCGCGCGTTCCACCGCCTGCTTGATCTCATCGCGCCCGATCTCCCGTGGACGCGTGCCCAGACTGATGCCGCCATGCGTATTCAGGCCGCGCACATGCGCCCCGCCAATTCCGAGAATGGCGTGCTCGATTGCGGCCCCCGCACTATTTTCCGCAGCTTCCACTGCTTTCTGTATCGACGCGACCGCCTTATCGAGTTCCACGATCACGCCCTTACGCGAACCGCGTGACTCGGCCACTCCATGCCCGCGATAGCGCAAGCCATGCTCGCTGACCTCCGCCATCAGCGCACAGGTTTTCGAACTCCCGACATCGATCGCCGTTAAGAAACTTCCCTGCTGATTCACCATGCGTTTATGAGTTCCTGACCAACCTTCTGAAATTAACTTGTGCCCCCATTGGCTGCTTGCTTCACGATGCCCGGACTCGGCTTCGGAGACTTCCCCACCGGCGTCGCGGAATGCGATGCCGTGCCCGCGCCGCTTCTTGGCGCTTCCGCTCTGTTCAATGCCGCTACGGACGACTTCGTAGCAGCCGGTCTCGCCGCAGCTCTCTTCACGGCCGCCGGCTCATGTTTTTTGGAGGTGGTTTTCTTTGCTTTTGCTTTCTTCGCTCTACCATTGGGCGCCGGCTTCTTCTTTGCAGCCGCTTTCGGATTCAGCGTCTGCGACGACAATTCAAAAGCCGGCTTGGGAACGGCTCGATCGCGTGGTCCGATTTTGCTGACCAGCGCCGCCGGCCTCACCCCGGCGGCTGCCGCAGCCTTCGCCGCCGTAGCCGTCAAGGCGGGCGTCTTCTGCCTCGCCTCCATCTCCGGATTGACAATGACCTGGTTGTCGTAACGAAGATTGACCGACTCCAACTTCTGAAATTGCAGGCGCCATTCGCGGGCGTGCGTCACGTAAATCTTGTAGCGCTTCAGATAATCCGATGACCCCAGTTCGAGCAGCACGTCCCCGCCTGGATCATTGACCCGCACCTTCAGGTCGTCGAGATCCGACAGATCGACTTCGCTGAGGTCCTGCGAGTAATGCGCTCCCTCCGCATCCAATTCTCCGATCAGCTCGTTGTAAGCCTTCATGCGCGGAGCGCGCGTGGAAAGCGGCTCGCCAGCATTCATTCCGACGATCACCGGAAAAGAATACTTGTGATTGTGGGGCAATTCCATTAACGTGCCGCCCGCGTCGATAAGCGAGATGTGCGACCCCACGCGGGCGAACGCCACCGGCGTCCGCTCGTGAATCTCGACGCGCAGCCGGTTGGGCACAAAGCGCATCACGCTCGCCGACTCCACCCACGGAATCTGCTCCAACTGTTCTTTTTGCTGGCGCAGGGGAATGAAGAAGATATTGCGGCCGATGTCGCCACCCATGACTTCCATGACCTGGCCGCGGGTCACGTTCTGCGTACCAATGACTTCAATGTCATCGCTCGAGTTCAGCCGGAATCGCCAGGAGTGTTCGCTATAGCCGTAGACACCGCCCAGCGCAATCGCGCTCGCGCCTGCAATGGCAACGGCCGCGGTCGCCCAAAGCAATCCATGCGCGGTCTTTTTCGGGAGGGAATTGCGGCGGGCGGAGATACGCTTCTGGGCCCGAAGAAAGGGAGATTCCTGATCCGCGTCGAGATCAACCAGACGTGCGTCGTCCAGTTTCTCACGCGACGACTCCGCATCCGCCGAATCGTCATAAGCCGCGTGGTCATAGGAACGCGCGGCGCGCGGGGACGCGTATAACTCCTCCTGCAAGATGGTGGGGCTCGATTTCCGCGCCATCAAATCAGGTTGTCGTCAGGAATCGCTGAGCCTCTCCAATATAGCGACAATTCTCGGACGGTGATAGATAAAAAATTATTCCTTTTACACAGCCAGGAATCGCATTAAACACGGGCACGATGGAGCCATGCTCATAGAGCCCATGGGTCATCCCGAAGCCTCGCGCTCTTACGAGCGAGGTAAGGGATCTCCCGAGCCGACGATCCACAGCGCGAGAGATTCTTCGCTCCCCCTGAAAGGCGGCTGAGCGCAGAATGGTCCCGGGAAAGGGTTCGTGCCTCCGAGAGCGCAAGAAAAGCAAACGACGCCTGTAAAGGCGTCGTCATAAATTCGCGCGTAGCGCTTTCAGTCCCGAAGGGGCGACATTCTTCAGCCCAGGTCGCCAGCCTTGGGAAAGCGCCACGTCTGGGCGAGTCCCGCAGGGACGACACCAGTTCCGACCCCATGCCTCGCTGCAGTCTAGTGATCCGGGCCGCCGATCGTGTACCCGATCGACGCTCCCACGCGGATTATGTTGTTCGTACTGAAAGTATCCGTGTTGCCGACAATATAGTAGTAATGCACCTCCGGGCGGATGAACATGGCGTGCCAGAAGTAGTAGCGCACCCCAGCGCCCGCATCGATCAGGAAATGGTTGGTGCTGGTATAGCAAGCGCCAAAGTAGATGCAACTCGTATTGTATGTGTACCCGTAGAACCGGGTGCTCTGCCATCCAACGCCGCCGAAAATGTCTGCGCCCACCTTCTTGCTGATATTGGGCTGGTATACGCCATTGAAGTCGAAGAGAAGAGGCCGGTAGGGCTGGCCGCTGCTCTGGTAGTTGCCCTGTCCGCCACGCCAGGCGGCGTCAAAAGCCGCGCCCAAACGCTGATGGAAGATCACGTCCCCACCGAGGTTTATATACAAGCCGCCCTTTTCCGGACAGACGAAGTTTCCGTTATTGCCGTAATTGCCGCAACTACTGTTGCTCGGCGAGGTGATGGTTCCAAAACCGATCATGGCATCGCCCTGCTGGGCGGATGCGAAACTGGCAAGAAACAAAAACGAAACAGCACTCGCGAGGAACGCAAGCTTTCTCAAAGGAACCTCCTATGTGTTTCGTGCAAAGCCGAAAAAGATTCTTCTGAAGCTAGAGGCGTTAGATGCAAGTCCGAGCGCCAGCGTACATCATAATTTGCCGGAGTGTAATTTCAAAGTCTATCGGGAGACGACCCACTTTGTATCGATCTTCCCCGATCACGGCAAATGCGCGGAACCACGGCCCGTAAACCCGGGTCGAGGCAATAAGTTGCGCTTCAACTTCCTAACGTTTGGAAGAAAAACCGCCCCCGCTTCTGCCGCCGAAAATATGATCCACCGCGATCGCGCCGGCCCCGAAGAAGATCAGGGCAAACGCAATCGTCGCCAGCGCCAGGGGAAACTGATAGCCGGGGTGATCCAACCCACCCATCAGCCCGTTTTTCCAATGAACTTTCCAGATTGCGACGGCGAGATCAATGCAAATCGCCAACGCCGCCGGCCGGGTCAAAAAACCGAGGATGAGAAGCAATCCGCCCACGAATTCGGTAAACGACGAGACATAGCCCAGCCAGGCGGGTAATCCTAGGCTCGCCACGAACTGCGCGTGATGGTGCAAGCCTCCGAAAACCTTCGTATACCCGTGCGCGACCATGATAATGCCAAGCGCGAGACGCAGAACCAGCAGTGCCAGAGGCTGTAGACGATCGAGGAAGCGCAAGTCTTTCTCCGTACGTTAGATTAATTAGATTATCGCGACCGGAACACCAGCGAAAGTAGATGGCTTGGTGCCCTGGGACCCGATTCGAATTCGCTCGGCCCGGCTACTTCGTCGCTTCAAACTCCGTCCACGGACGCGAGTCCATGTCCCTCAGCAGGTCCTTTTCCCAGTTGAATTCCGGATGAGCCTGCAGATGGGCCGCCGCTTTGAAATCCAGCCCACAGGCATGCCCGGCAGCCGCGACCAGTTGCATCTTCGCCGCCATGGCCGCGGTCGTGGCTTTGTTCTGCACCGCGCCCGCGGTGCCAAACGGCGGTTCCCACGACGCCGACCCGCGCGGCGAAAGATCGACGTGTCCGCAAAGTGTCCGTTCGTCCGGATCCACTTTTTTCTCGTAGGTATCGTAGTGATCGCTCTCGAACTTTTCTGCCGCGGCCAGATCGATGTTGCCTTTGTACTGCGCCATCAACTGCTCCCACCGGACGTGCCGCGCGTTCCCGCTGAGGCTGGGATCGCTGACATTGAAGTTCGTCTCTTCCCGCGTCAACTTTTCGCTGATCGGGAAGTTCGAACTCACAAAATAGCCGCCCGTCTTGCGTTCCAGCGTGACGTTCTTCAATCCCAACTCGAGGCTGGCGATCTCGTTGCGGTTGATGTCGGCCACCAGCCAGTCATTGGCGTACCCGCCGTTATTGCCGTCTTTCATTATGCGGGCGAAATCGTCGATCGACTGCGAATACTGCATTGCCTTACGCGCGCGCACAAACTCCGGGATCCCGTTCGGATCGTACCCGGAGAATCCGCTGATGGTCGTCTCCGTAATCACGATTCCCGCCGAGTTGATCCCGAAATCGTCGCCGCTATGGATGAATCCCGGCAGCGCATCCATGATGAAGTGAAAACCATTCGCCGGCGCGACATCGAGCATGATCGTCCAGCGCGACCCGTCCAGATAAGACGACCAGTTATTGTGCGCGATCACTACCCGTCCATCCTTCGTATAGCTGCCGGTAGCCACAAATGCGCTGCAATGATCGCCCGCCGCTGGCAATACCGCTGCCTTCACGCCATGCTCTTTATCGTATTGCTGGACGTAGTAGCTCCACTCCTCCGCCCCATTCAACGCGACCACATCCCACAAATCGAGCTTCACGCCCGCGGCATTCGCGCCATCATCAATCCCCTGCATTTCTTCGCGATATTCCGCCTCGATGTGCGGCCACATCATGTTCTGAGCCGCATCGCGGAAGAATTGCCAGTCTTTCTTTTCGTCATGCGTCAGCAGGAGCATTTCCGCTTTCAGCGTGTCTTCGATCTCCGGAGCCAGCAGATACCCCTGCTGAAAGCCGATCTGCGCGGGAGTACCGGCGAGATGAACGTAGGTCCAGCCATCGTTCGCGGGACGACGGAATGCCCCCGCCAGCCGAGGATCATTCGCCGCATCCTGCGCCGCCTTTGACTTGGACCTGCTATTCGCGCCCAACGTGGCGGCGCAAACAACTGGCAACAGCAACAGCGTGAATGCTCGACTCCAGCGGGACATGAGAACCCCCATCGCAAGAAGAAGGAAAACAGATGAGGGCTATGGTATCAGAACGCCGCACGTAACCCGCTGCCCCACCTGGAGCCAGCCCTGAGCGGAGTCGAAGGGCGATTTTCGAAAGGTGGGCACCTCGGACGCCGACCGCAATGTTCAAAGACGGTCAGGCCTCCCCGATGTCGGGATTTTTCAAGGAGCGACCCGGCTATTGGGACGTTTGGAACTCCATGGCGTCGTCGACTGAAATCTGAGAGGGCGTACCTGAGGCATCTTCGCCGGAACGAGTGGCAACTACGCGAAACCCACCGGAGCTGGTCTCGACCTCGTAGGTATAAGGAGGACGCTGCCGGGCAACGGTAATGTAGTTCGTCGTGATCAGTTCATCCAGCGATGCGTATTTCCCCTCGCTGGCGAAGTACCGGCGCTCGGCGGTCGCAATGCTGATCAGATCGCTCTTCACGCCCGTGATGTTGATAGCCGCTTTCGGGCTGTTGGCCCCCAGCGGAGCCGAAGAGCTCTGCACCTGCTGGGAATAGATGTACATGCCAATGGCCAGCACAATGACAACACTGAGGAAGCCGAACAGTCGACTCATAGGGGTCCCCCAAGCCAATTGCACCGCGAAACAGGACCACCGACAAGTAACCACAGGGCACTGACCCGCTCGGGCACCCGCCCAGCGCTAATGTTCTACGGAATTTACCCACCCTGGAAGAGCGACCCTTCAGGGCCGCTAAGGCAACTTTGCGATGAGCGCTTCAGCCCCTGAGCGATCTTTTTCACTTTGGGAATAGCTTGCGATTCCGGAGCATCCCCCTCCCCCTTCGATCTCTTAGGATCATCAACTTAAACTAGGAATCCGATTTTATCTCTGGGCTGCAACAAATTGCAGGCAAAATCCTGAGCCGCAGGGACTTACGCCGGGATGGTTGAGTCCCGTCAAAGTCTCTCCGGACGATTCGCCTCCGGGATGATCGCGTTGGCAGGCTGTGGAGCGCAAGGACATGCGTCACGAAGCGG
The DNA here is from genome assembly GCA_963772045.1 of uncultured Acidobacteriaceae bacterium. Taxonomy (GTDB): domain Bacteria; phylum Acidobacteriota; class Terriglobia; order Terriglobales; family Acidobacteriaceae; genus Sulfotelmatobacter. The sequence goes on from CAVYWC010000001.1 coordinate 129,662, forward strand.
CGAGGGAGATTGTGGAAAACGTGGAGGATGGGAATTTGCAGTTTTGTGCCGATTACAACGGTGATCTTTCAGCTTGACTTCAAGAGGGCGACAATGGGCGCGAGGCAAGTCCCATGCGTCGTCGCCCGAGTTCGTTGCGAGACTTGATCTGCCGGATCGACGTGACGGCATTTGCGGCGGTGACGCTCGCGCTAGTGGCAATGTTCCTGCTCCCCGCCAGCATTGTGATCCATTACATGGGCCCGAGCGCAGATCTGGCTTACGTTTATCACGCGGTGCCGATGGCAAATGCGCTTCGGGAGGACGCCCTAGAAGTCAGCATCACCCGCGACGGTGTCATCTGGATGGGCCATGATCGCGTCAAACTTGACCAGTTACAAACGGCGATCCGCGACGGAGTCGGTCGGGGGGCGGAGCGGAAGGTTTACATTCGAGCAGATATGCGCGCCAGATACGGCACGGTCAAGCTGGTGCTTGACGCCGTCCGCTCTCAGGGCATCGAAAACATAGCCTTCCTCGTCGAACGGCGAAACCCAGGGCAACGCGATTTTCTCGAAGAACTGCAGGGTTCCAACTCTACGCCGCGAGGCCCTCACGCTTCGCGCAGGTGAGTTGCCTGTTGGAGTGATCCTCCGGCCTCCATTAGAATTGAACTGGTTCCCTGATCTCCCATGTCCCTGACGAAAGCGCAAGCTCTGGAGATGTTCGAGTCCGATGACCTGATCGGCATCGGGATGGAAGCCGACGCAGTGCGTCGCAGCCTGCATCCGGAAGGCGTGGTCACTTACATCATCGACCGCAACATCAATTACACCAACTTCTGCACCGAGTACTGCACCTTCTGCGCCTTCTATCGTCCGCTGAAGGGCGCAATGGCCAAGGAAGGCTACATCCTCGATTTCGACACGATCTACGACAAGATTCGCGAGACCGTCGAACTCGGCGGAACGGGCGTGCTCATGCAGGGAGGTCTGCATCCCGACCTGAAAATCGATTGGCACGAAAAGATGCTGCGCGGGATTAAAGAGCGCTTCCCGCAAGTTCATCTGCACTGCTACTCCGCGTCAGAGATCATTGCGATTGCGGAATACAGCGGGCTAACGATTCGCGACACGATTCTCCGCCTGCAAGATGCCGGGCTTGATTCCATTCCCGGCGGCGGTGCGGAGATTCTCGACGATGAAGTGCGTTACAAGATCGCACGGCTGAAATGCCTGACCGACGACTGGATCAACGTGCATCGCACCGCACATCAGATCGGCATGCGCACCACCGCGACCATGATGTTTGGTGTGGGCGAAAATTACGAACACCGTATCAATCATTTTCAGCAGCTCTATGATCTGCAGGAAGAAACCGGCGGGTTCACCGCGTTCATCCCGTGGAGCTTTCAGCCGGCAAATACCGCGCTCGGCGGGCGGCATTGGGACGAAGCCACGGCGGTGGAATATCTCAAAGTGCTGGCGATCGCGCGCTTGTATCTTTCGAACTTTTTGAATGTGCAATCCAGTTGGGTCACGCAAGGATTGAAAGTCTGCCAGATGGGCCTGCGCTTCGGGGGCAACGACGTCGGCTCAGTGATGCTCGAAGAAAACGTGGTCCGCGCCGCGGGTGTAACCAATTGCACGACGGAAGAAGAATTGCGCCGCATCATCCGAGATGCCGGTTTCCGTCCGGCCCAGCGGGACACACTGTATCGGCAGTATTTTCTGAATTGAATGGTCGAAGCCATCAATCAGGAGAAAATCCAGCGGTATCGCGACCTCGTGCAATCATTGACAGACCTCGGGCGTAGCCACGCCAAGTCCATACAAACGAAGCGCCAGCAGCTGATGTATTTCTACTTTGTTCGTTGCGGCGCGTTGGTGTCCGGGATAGTCGTACTCGTCGAAAACAAGCATCTTTCGGCCGCATTCGCACTGCAGAAGAGTGTCGCAGATGCGGTAATCAACGGACTTTACTTGGGCTATGCGGCGGACGATTCCGAATTTGAGCGCCTTGTTTCCATGAGAACGAAGGGCAAGGAAGTAGGATCAGTACGCAAGCGTGCCGCGAAGCTTGATGCAGCGCTGTCGAAGCGCAGGAAATTCATGTCAGGGCAATTTGCCGAACTTGTGGAGAAGACCGAAGAATACGTAAACGAATTTGCACATGGCGGCGTCCTGTCCACGTCCCTGGACGTCATAGAGCACTCGCCGCAGGTGGCTTACAAAGTGCTCGCTGACTGCGCCCTGCTGATGATTAAATTTCTAAGCAACGTCTACATATTGGAGGATATCGACCTAGCGCCGTTGAATGCCCTGATGGAGAAATTCCGGCAAGCGCGTGCCTCAACGCCCAATAGCAGCTTCACGATGGCGTCAACAAACGGAACTTGAACGTGTTGTTAACCATTCGACGAATTTGGCGTAACGGCTCTGCGCACGCAGACCGGCAGCTTATAAAACCGCTCGGTGCCGCGCAACCGGTTCGGACAACGATGCCGGTACTCGCAAACGCGGCAGCTTGGTCGCAGGCTCTGGCGCAAGAAAAACAGGCCCATGCAGGCGTAGAAGATAACCGGAGCGTAAACCCAGTGGGAGAGGGACATGGTCGCCATCCTGAAAGACGCTTAAGAGCGTGCCTACGATCACACGTGGCACTCGCTTGCGCTGTGATCTCAGTCACACTCCGTCGTGAGCGCGACCCCATTGCTGGAAGGCTCCGGCCCGGCTTGCCGCGCCTCATGCATTCCCGCAGTTCGTCCGCGAAATATAATTAAGAAATGAATTTCCCCATCAAGAAATGCGTCGTCTGCGGAGAGGAATTCGAACTCAAGCCGGGAAAGCCGGGCTTTGCCAACCATTGTCCGTCGTGCAGCGAAGACGATTCGACCGGCGCAAAATCTGCAGATCCCTTGAAGACCGATAAGGGCGCAAATGCCGCTCGCCGCGAAGCCATGCGCAACCTGCTCTACCGCAAGGATTCCTGAAAGAAAGTCTGTGAGAGCGCCGCAAGAGCCAGTTTTGCGAACAAGGGACCACCCCACATCTGTCCGCGCACACTACTGTTTGTTGATCCAGTCCGCAATCTTCTGCAGCGCGACCGGAGACATGGTCTCTTCAATCTGCGCGTACTCAAGCGGTGAACCAGTTCTTGCGGCCTGAAATAAATGATTCAGTCCTTGCAGTTCGTCAATCTCAAAATGCTCGTTGCCAGCTTCTCCCAGCGCTTTGCGGATCGCGGGGAGATTCTGATCCGGCAAAACCTGCTTATCCAGCGAGCCATTGAGCACCAGCACTGGACACGTCACTTTGCGCAGGGCGGTCGCGGGATCATAGGTCAGGAAATATCGGAACCATGAAGAGGTGAGTTGCTCGATTTCCATCCCGATCTGCGCCTCGGGAACTTCACCGGTCATCTTGTCCCGCAGCTTCTTTTCCACGTCGGCTTGATCTTTATCGGCTTCGACCAGATTGACCATCTCCCGTTCTTTAGTTGCATCTTTCGCCGCTTCCTCCGGTGACTTCCCGCTGGCAATCTCAATCGCTTCGCTTTGCGCCACCAGCACCTGATCGCCGGGAACGCCAGTTCCCGCCATCATCACGATGAAGGCGACACGCTCGTCGCGCGCGGCGATCATGGGCGCGATGACTGCGCCTTCGCTGTGCCCGATGAGGCCGATCTTGCGCGGATCCACTTCTGCGCGGGTTTTCAGATAGGCGATGCCGGCTTTCGTATCGGTCGCGAAATCGGCGGTGGTCGCGGTCCCAAACACACCAGTGGACTTCCCTACGCCGCGATCATCGGCGCGCAGTACGACGATGCCGTGGCGCGTGAGATAGTCGGACAAAACCAAGAACGGCTTGTGACCCAGCAGGGTCTCGTCGCGATCCTGCGGACCGGAACCGGTGATCAGCACGACTGCGGGAAACGGTCCCTTGCCGGGAGGAATCGTGATCGTCGCGGCCAGCGTAACGTTCTGAACTTTGTTCTCATAGGTAACATCCTCTGAGCGATACGGATACGGCTTCACCGGATTTTGCGGACGCTTCGGAGGCTCAAGCTCTGCCTGATCTTTGACTCGCTTTAATAGCAGCGGCAGCGTGCTGCCGCCCTGCGTCCACTTACCATCAATCGACGAAAGATCGGTCGCGATTTTTCCTTCGAAGCTGCCACCGATGGACTTCGCTTCGATCTTCAGCGTGGATCCGTCGCGCGTGACGGAAGTTGTTGGCAATCCCTTTGCGCCCTGATCGGGACTATCCATGGTTGCGGTAAGTCCGTCTTCCGTATTGACCATGTGAAAGACGACCCGCAGCTTCATCGTTCCGGGGTAGAGAGTTCCCATCCACGTGCCGTCGATATCGGAAGGCGTGGCCGGTTTGTGCTCCGTCTTAATGGGCGCGGTCGCACGCGTGAAGTCGAGCGGCAACGGCCTGCCTTGCGTCCACGTGCCCTTGATAGTCTTCCCATCTGGCTGGATCCGTCCGTCATAAGTACCATGTACCGCGGCGACATCTAAATTCAGATCGGAACCTTGCAGCGTGATCGAACTGACCGGAATGCCATTGGCGCCCTGGCCCACGCTGTCGAGCGTGGCTTGGAGCGCGCCATTCGGAGCTGTGGAGATGTGCAGCACGAGACGCAGTTGTCCCGCTCCGGTATTGAGAGATCCCTGCCAGTCGCCGGTAATATCCTGAGCGCGGGCCAGGGTCGCAAATACAATCAGAATCAAGAACATGAAAACGCTTTTCATGCGATGCACCCTCCAGGTGTGTCGCCCCCCAAGTCTAGACTTGTTCCGCTGAAACCGCCGTCTCGTAAGTCTAATTACTCCGCCCGAAGGTTGGCTTGTCAATTCCTCAGGCCTTGCTATCCTGATCTATAAGTAGCCACCGGAACCGCATCCGCCCGGCATCCTGGGCGGGAGGCTATCCGGGACGAGGCCGCTTTGACAGGTCCCCACTGCGGGTAGAGTTCCCCCCAGCCTCCCAGGATATTCATGAAATCGTTTTCCATTAGCTTGTTGGTCGTTCTGCTGGGGCTCGGGGCTATCGCTCAAAGTTCTGGAACTGGAGCGAAACCTGGGGCGCGCGCGACGATCGAAGGCATCGTGATCAAAGATCCGGGCAGCGAGCCGGTGAAAAAAGCTGTCATCGAATTAATCGCCGATGATCAACAACAGGGAGGAAATTACACCGCTGTCTCAGGCTTGGACGGCAGCTTCCGCATCGAGGGGGTCGCGACCGGCCGCTATCATCTGTTTGCCGAGCGCACGGGATACGTCGAGAGCGCGGAACACGGAGGCCGCAGTACCGGCCGCATTCTCAGTCTGGCGGCCGGACAGGAACTGAAAGACATTCAGATTCGCTTCGCGGCTGCCGCCGTGGTAAGTGGACGCGTGACCGACGAAGATGGCGATCCTTTACAGAACGCCGAAGTCTCGGTGCTGCGCCGCAGTTTCGCCCCCGGCCGCAGCCACTGGCAGCAAGTGGGATCGGAGCGTACCAACGATCTGGGGGAATATCGGATCGCTGGGCTGGCGGCGGGCAGCTACTACGTGTCGGTGAATCCTCCGCCGGATTTCAAGAGCTTGCTGGATTCCGCAGATTCCGCACAAGGCAAACCCGTCAGTGTGGAGAAGCCTTCGACTTCGTATCAGACGACGTTTTATCCCGGAACCCTCGATCGCAGCCAAGCCAGTCCGATTCAATTGCATGCCGAGGATGATTTTCTCGCGGATTTTTCTCTAGCTCCGGCACCTACCCTCAGCATCCGCGGCGCGGTGACAAATCTGCCGCCGCGGAGTTCGGCGATGATCGTGCTGCAGTCGAACGACTTCAACGTTGCGTTCAATGGTGCGGAGATGCACCGAGACGGCAGCTTTGTAATTCGCGATGTTTCTCCGGGGACGTACACCATCCTTGCCACCATCGAGGGCGCTCCGGTGCCCATGATGGCCCGCCAATCGTTGCAGGTTGGCTCCAATAGTGTCGAGGGAGTCCGTCTTGCTGCGCAAACTGGAGCGACAATTCGAGGCCGTTTGCACCTCGAGGGAAAAGCTGATAGCGCTCGCTTCAATCCCAGTCAGATACTTGTTGAGCTTCATCCGACGGATGGCGAAAACGAGGCGCTCATGACTCTCAGTATCGGAAACGGTTTCTCTCCCCTGGCGCGCGTCACAAGCGATGGAAGTTTTCAATGGACGAACGTTCCGCCCGGAAACTATTCCGTTCGCCTTGGCGAGGAGCGGACCAGCCATGGCGATTGGTTTGTGAAATCTGTCACTGCCGGCGGACGCGCCAGCGACGACACATCGCTCGACGTGCAAGGCGGGATGATGGTGCTTGACGTAACCGTCGGTACCAGTGGGGGGTCTGTCGACGGCATGGTCACCGATTCTAACGGTGAGCCGGTGACGGATGCGGTCATTGTTGCGGCTCCTGAAAGTAGCCTCCGTTCCCAGACAGATCGCTTCCACAAAACGGTGAGCGACCAATACGGGCGTTTCTCGCTGCGCGGAATCGTGCCGGGGCAGTATTCGCTGTTTGCATGGGAGAGTGTGGAAAGCGACGCTTACTACGATCCCGATTTCCTGAAGAACTACGAACAGCAGGCCAGGCCAGTGAGCGTAGCGGAGGGCGATCACAAGAGCGTGCAGCTGCAGGCGATTCCCAGTCTGAAAGAGCAGCAGTAGTCCTGACCTCAGTAGTCCCGCAGCGCTGTTCAGCCAACGACTCCGGTCGCCAAAAAAAGGCCCAGCTCGCGGCTGGGCTGATCTTGCACAAAAGCTCAGTGTCAGAGATTCACTTCGACATCCCGCTTTCGCCCTGGGAGCACATTTTCGAGATGTGCTTGAAGGAGTTCACCCGCAGCGTCTCGACGGATCCACCGTTCGCTCCTCCCGCTTCCTGGGTGCCGTTGGAGCCCGATTTCGCGACAACCATTCCGGTGACCCTTATCTCGTGGCCGACAGGGCCCGCCAGCTTCGAGGAGTCGCGAGAAAGGTGGTACATCATGCCGTCTTTGCTGGTCAACACGTACTCCCCGTTGGATTGGCTCAAACAGCCGGTAACCGTCTGCTCCGAACCTGCAGGGTAAGTCTGATGGCTGTTTCCTTCCTGGTCGGGAGCCGCGGGATTTTGAGCAACCATCCACGAACAACCCAGCAACAGAACGAACGCAAGCAGCGTAGCTCTCATATCATTCTCCTCAGTTCGGCCGGAGTGGAGCTCACTCTGGCAGAAATTCGGCCCGACTTATTTAGAGTTCGCCTCTATCGCCTTCTTAGTGCGACATACCAGTTTTGCAGGTTTTCGATATATGCTTGAACGAAGCCACTTCCAGCGTAGGCGATGCGTTCTGACCCATATCGCCGCTGGCCGTTCCCGACGCTGTACTTTCTGTCCCGGTAACCTTGATCTCATGGCCAACGTGGTCGGCAAGTCTGTCGGAGTCGCCCGTCAACTCATAGCTCATTCCCTTGTTGTCGGTGAGCATATATTTTCCATTGGCCTGGCTGAGACAACCAGTGACGGTTTTCTGCGCACCGGTGCTCTGGCCCGCTGCCGACGATGTCTGGCCGTAGCCACTGTTCTGGCCCGAACCAGCCTGTCCTGTTCCGGTTGAAGTTTGTGCCGCCATCCATGAGGCTCCAAGCAGCAGCACTGAAAATAACAATACTTTTCGCATACATCCTCCAAATGTAGTTGTTCGCTGCTTGCACACCGATGGGATGCACAAGCTTCGTGTGTAGAGAAGTGGCCGCGTAAGTGGAGTGTGTCGCGATCGATGCCACGCTTCAATAAGGCAATCTCCCTATATTCGGCAAATACCACTGCACTCGACCATGACTCGGAGCTAAGTCTTTGTGGGATGGGGTCTTGGCCACGCATCTCGCCTGCGCACCTGATCATCCAATGGAATAGATCAATGAATTGGAAGAAGGCTCAGGAGGAACAAATCTTATGAGGCTGGCAAGATGGAGCACGGCAGCTGCAAGTATCATTCTGGCGGCGCTTCTGTCTCTGCCCGCGTGGGGTGACACTACTACGGACAGACACACAGCAATGCCGGGCACGCTTAACTATGTAGAAGGACAGGCCGCAATCGGGGACCAGGCGCTGGGAGTGAAATCGGTTGGCACCGCCAACCTCCACGACGGACAGGTGCTGACAACCGAAAAAGGAAAAGCTGAGATCCTGCTGACTCCAGGCGTGTACTTGCGGCTTGGGGACAACAGTTCGGCGCGGATGGTTTCGACCAGTCTTACGAATACGCAGGTCGCGCTGGACCAGGGCGAGGCGATGCTCGAGGTCGATCAGATCTATCCCGAGAACAACATCGTGGTGAGGCAGCCGGGCGCGAATACGCGCGTGCTAAAGACGGGCTTGTATGACTTCGATGACGTGAATCGCACCGTTCGCGTGTGGGACGGCAAAGCCGATGTGTTTGTTGGCGATCACCGAATTGAGGTGAAAGGCGGACATGAACTCGCGCTCGAGACTACAGGAAAACTCAAGGCGAACGATTTCAACAAAAAAGAAGTTGCCAATAGCGATGACCTGTATCGCTGGAGCAGCCTGAGGTCCGAGTATCTCTCGGAGGCCAACATCAACACCGCGCAAGAGTATTACGCGAATGGATGGTATGGACCGGGATTCTGGGGCGGCGGATGGGGTTGGGGCGCAGGGTGGTACTGGGACCCGTGGTTTGACGGGTTCACGTTCATGCCCTGGGACGGCTATCTCTACAACCCGTTTGGCTGGGGATTCTATTCTCCATACTGGGCATACCGGGCGCCATTTGTCGGCGGCGGATTTCACCATTTTAACGGATCACGGGGGCTGGCCATCGGTCATGGCTTCCATGGCAACGCAGTCCACGCGTTCAATGGAGCCGGATTTCATGGCGGTAACGTCGGATCTTTCCATGGTGGAGGCGTCGGCGGATTCCACGGTGGTGGATTCGGCGGATTCCATGGAGGAGGCGGTTTCCATGGAGGCGGTTTCGGCGGCGGGATGGGTGGTCACGGCGGCCGCTAATCGAAATTGGTTCGTGAAGATTGAACGTTGAGGGTGCCCCATCCTACGCGGTGTTTGTGGGGTGGGGATTTTCATTGTCCCTTCCAAGACTGAGGACACGGAGAAAGTCAAAAATCCCCGCCCTGTCCCGCCAACAAACGGCGGCGCAAGGACGGGGCACCCTCGGGTTCTGTTCTACTCATTCATATCCTGCCTGGCCTCCAGCTTCTTCAAGTAGCCCTCCAGCCTGGACTTGTTGTTGGCATCCGGCACGGTCATCAACGATAGCTTTACTTCTTTCGCCGCATTGTCGAAATCTCCCTGAGCACTGTAAACGCGCGCTAAACCCACGTGCGTGGTCCAATAGTCGGGAAACTTCTTCGCCGTGGAACGATAAAGGGCCAGGGCTTCCTCCTGCTTCTTATCTGCCTGCAACTGCCGGGCATAGAAATAAAGCTGCTGCGCGTTCGCCATGTCGAGCGCCTTGGCGCGGAAAACAGCGGCATCCTGCGGACGTCCCAGGGCTTCGAGAATGTGCGACTTGCTCATCAGATTGTCATAGCGCTCTTCTGCCTGGATCGACTTATCTTCATACTTCAGCGCTTCGTCGAGATCGATCTTGTTGGCCAGGAAATATCCGGCCGCATCATCCCAGCCTTCCCAGTAATACTGATTCAATCCGTAGATCTGCTGGTGGATGCTCGCCGTCACGATCGCATTCACGTCGACACCGACTTTGAACGGCACGGCCACTTTGTCCCAGCGCAGGGTCACAACCGTCGAGTTGGGGCTCACGTCGTCAAAATCGTAGGCCAGCGCATTGTGAAACTCGCTCGGCTGCGGCTTCACGGTTACGCGCAGCGCGTCTTCGTCCTGCTTGTAGCTGAAGCTTCCCCAGGCGGTCGAAGTCTTGGAGAAGATTACCGTCCACTCGTTTTCGCCGGGAATCATGTGCAGGCCGTAGATTCCTTTATCGAGCGCGTGGCCTTCGATGGTGACCGGATCGGTGAATTTGATCGTAGTATTCTCGTTCGCGCCGGCGCGCCAGACTTCTCCGTAAGGGACGACTTTACCGAAGATCTGGCGTCCGTTCACCAGCGGCCGATGATAGTTGATGGTGATGTCGGTAATCCCGATGCGCTGGGTGACGAGCGCATGCTGGCTGGCGCGTGGCAGGTTGAGCATGAGCGTTTCGCCGGTCGCGGTCTGGGCGTGGCTAAGAGTCGACGAGCAGAGGGTGGCAACGAAAATGAGCAAGGCAATCTTCAGGAGGGAAATCCTGGGCATGTTGATCTCCTTTGCGGCTAATCTGGCCATAGGTAGATCAGCGCTGAAGATCAGCGCTGAATTGTGAAAATTGATGGAACCCCAATCGAACACACGTGGTCCCGAGATGCTGTTGCAGTTGGACGGACACTATCAGCGGACGTAAGCAAAAGCCAACGTCATGTGTTTTTTTTCTGGGAATACCAGAGCACGTGTATGTGCTGCGAGTTAGTAGGAGAACAGCAATGACCCAGACCACAAAACCATACGGCAGGAATCCCGTGTAACCAATGTGCAGGGATGCCCCGGCGAGGCAAAGCAGTGTAAAAGCAGCAAGGATGGCCCAAGGCATCTTGTCCACAATCTGCCAGCGCCGGTCGAATCGCCGACCGATCCAATACCAAAGAAAAGGAACGAATATCAAAACGAAGAGAGCTTCAAGATATTCCGGAAAAGCAGGCCATTTGAGCTGCAAGGGAGCGGATGTGATGGAGCCTGCGAAAAAGGCCGGCAGATTTGCGATTACTGCGAATTTGTAGGGCCAAGGCCAGATGTGAAAACGTGCAGTAGTGTCCAATAGAGTTTGATCTTGGAATAATGGACGGCTTAGAAGTGCATACCTCTGCCTGAGTCCGACTCCTCCGAAGGCTGTTGCAATACAAAATTCGATGATCGGTAACAGCGCGGAAAATTGGTATTTGCGGGCCATTCGGCTTCTCTCTGATGGATTGCCCCCGAAGGATGAGAATAGTCTTAAGAGAGCAGAAACTCCCATAAACTCTCTTGACAAGCGGCCCACTATCCCGCAGAATATTCATAGGCGAATAAAAAGCGAAACTAAAGCCGATCCGCCTCCGGGGACTCCAGCCCGAAAGCTAGCCCCCGGCGCTCCCTGAAATTTACGAGGTATTTATGTCTTCCGCGGTGATTTCCACTTCGGCGGCCCAGAGCCGCTTTTTTATTTTTGATGACGTTGATGTTCGTGTAGGGACAGCTGCCGTCGGCTGTCCGGTCGAGCCAAGCTCGACAGCAATGTATGCAGCGCATCAACTGCCGGGCGTTGCCCGGTACGACAGTCGAGGGCGGCTGCCGCTACATGAGCATCTTCAATCAGCGTTCACAAATCAAAGATTTCCTCCCGCCGATATCACTCCAGCGTCCCGCCTCGCGATCCGTCCCGCGCCTGAGATGGTTTCCAGCGGCATCGCCGCCATTGACGCCCTGACTGGGGGCCTGCCCCGCGGATGTGTTACAGAAATCTGCGGCCCCGCTTCTTCTGGACGAACGAGCGTGCTGCTCGCCACCCTCGCCGCCTCCACTCGCCGCGCTGAATGCTGCGTGCTGATCGATGCCGGTGACGCTTTGGATCCTCTGTCTGCCGCTGTGGCTGGCGTGGACCTCGATCGCTTGCTGTGGGTGCGTTGCGGGGAATCTGCACCCAAAAACAATTCACCACGGAGACACTCTTCGGCTTCGTTCAGTGCAGGCTCCGACGCAGAGAAAAGCTTTTTTGAAAAAAGTCCAAGATCACTTAGCAAAAAAGAATCCGAACACCGTCTCGAACAGGTCCTCGGTGCCACTGATCTTCTTCTGGAAAGTGGAGGCTTTGGCCTGATCGCGCTCGATCTTGCCGACGTGCCGGTTGAGTCGGCACGGCGCATTCCGCTGACCACGTGGTTTCGTTTCCGACGCGTCATCGAACACACGCCTACGATCCTGCTGGTCATCGAGCCGCGACCGATCGCAGGCAGTTGTTCGTCGCTGCTTCTGCAACTCGGAGTACCCGGTACTCAGTACCCAGTACCTAGTTCGAAGCCTTCTCATTCCCATTTGCTCACTGGATTGGAAATCACTGTGGAACTGACTCGCTCACGTCTGGATCGCAAACCTGCGTATTCGGTCGCATTCGCCACAAAAACCGCGTGGGCGGGATAAAAAACCGGGTACTGACAACTGGGTACTGTTTCATGTTCGCCTGTATCTACGTTCCGAATTTTCCCGTCGCGGCCGCCTTGCGCGCCGAACCGGAACTGCGCGCCCGTGCGCTCGCCATCTTCGAAGGTAAAGCTCCACTGGAACAAATTATCGCCGTCAATGAAGAGGCGCGCCGAAGGGGAATTTCCCCGGGCATGACCAAAGCGCAAGCCGAACTTTGCTCCGAACTCTCTCTGCGTCCGCGCTCGGCGCTGCAGGAATCCGCTGCGCACGCGGCGTTGCTCGATTGCGCTCAGTCATTCTCACCGTGCGTGGAAGACGCGGCCGGGGACACGGCTCTCGTGGACCTTGCTGGAATGGAATCCCTGTTCGGCTCGTTGCCGGAAATTGCACGCGCCCTGGCGAATCGCACTGCCGCACTCGGACTCATCGCAAATGTTGCCGTCGCCAGTAATCCCGATGCCTCCGTGATTGCTGCCCGCGGATTTTGCGGCGTAACCGTGATTCCTGAAGGAAAAGAGGCAGAGATGTTGAGTTCTTTGCCTCTAGACGTTTTGTTTGCGAATGAATTTGGAAGTGAGTGCCTCAACCAACAAAAATCTGAGTGCCCCGCCCCACGCGGCGTTCGTAGGGCGGGTACTTTCCCAGATCATCCGGAAAACATCAACGAGTCGGATCTCCTCGAAACGCTCGAGCGCTGGGGCATTCGCGAACTGCGCGCGCTGGCTGCGCTGCCGGCAGTGGCATTGAGCGAGCGTCTCGGACAGCAAGGTCTCTACCTGCAGCAACTGGCGCGCGGCTCGGCTTCGCGCACGCTGGTTCCCGTAGAAGAGCCCCTCGTGTTCGAAGAAGCTATCGAGTTGGAGCATCCCATTGTTTTGCTGGAACCGCTGGCGTTTCTGCTGAATCGTCTGCTGGAACAGATCTGCGCCCGGCTGGGCACGCACGCGCTGGCGACGCAGGAACTGCGGCTCACGCTGGAACTCTCAAACCTCACCGGCATCAACGACGAATTTGAAAATCCAGGCATTCCAAGCGAAAGTGACGATAATGAAAATCCTGAGGGTACCCCACCCTTGTCGCGTTTTGTGCGGCAGGGTGGGGATTTTGACTTTTTATCGTCTGGCAAGGATTCTCGACAGAACGGAGTCCGCCAAAGCGAAGTTCCCTCGCATCGTCAAACCAAATTCGTCCGCAAGCTTTCTCTGCCGCTTCCCATGCTCGATCCCAAACTTTTTCTCAAGCTGCTGCAACTGGATTTAAACGCGCATCCCCCGGGCGCGCCCATTCTGAAAATTCATCTTGCCGCCGAACCGGTTCGTCCGCGATCGGCGCAAGCCGGATTGTTTCTGCCTCCGTCGCCCGAACCAGAAAAGCTCGAACTCACGCTCGCCCGCATTGGCGGCATGGTCGGCGAAAACAGAGTCGGAACCATTGAGTTGCTCGACACCCATCGTCCGGAGAGATTTCGCATGTGTCGTTTTGCAGCAGAGGATGCGAAAAAACTTCAACGCAAAAATAAATCTGATGCGCTCCTTGGCGATTCTGTCGAAGAAAAATCCGTCGTCACCGCGCTGCGCCGTTTCCGTCCACCGCTGCGGGTGAATGTCACGTTGGGAAACGGACAGCCTACACGTGTGATATGTCTAAAGAAAAAAGAAGTCCAGGGCAATGTGCTCTGGAAGGCCGGCCCCTGGCGCTTTTCCGGCGATTGGTGGGAGCACGAGGCTTGGTCCCGCGACGAGTGGGACATCGCTCTGCAAAATGATGCCGCGTACAACGGCGCATCCATCGCGCTTTATCGCCTCGTGCACGACCGGCTCGGCGGCGGATGGTTTGTGGAAGGTACATATGACTGATCGAGTTGTTTTTACCACGGAGACACAGAGGCACAGAGAAAAACAAAACGAGGGAATTTCTCTGTGTCTCTGTGCCTCTGTGGTGAATGTGTGACTGGGTACCGGCAACTAGATGTACATCGAACTTCACGCCCGTTCCGCTTTCAGCTTCCTCGAAGGCGCGTCTGTGCCCGAGGAATTAGTGGCGACGTGTGCGCAATTCGGCATGCCGGCCATAGCGCTACTCGACACCGACGGCGTCTACGGCGCGCCGCGCTTCCATCTCGCCGCCGGCAAAGCCAAGATCAAGGCACATATCGGAGCGGAAATTTCTTTCTCACCACCGAGGCAGCCTTCGGCTTCGCTCAGGGCAGGCGCCGGCTCGGAGAAATCAAATCAAAAGTCGGAAATCAAAAGTAAAGATTCGAAGAATTCCTCCGTGTCTCCGTGTCTCCGTGGTGAATTTCGTGTTCCGCTATTAGTCGCCAGCCGCACCGGCTACCAGAATCTCTGCCGCCTGATCACCAAGATGAAGTTGCGCGCGAAAAAAGGCGATGGCGCGGTCACCGCGCAAGAACTCGAAGAGTATGCGGAAGGTTTAATCTGCCTCACCGGCGGCCACGAAGGCCCGCTCGCGGCAACTCTCGCGCGGGTCGGCATTATTAAAGCTCAAAAGCAACTCGATCAACTCATCGGCATTTTCGGACACAAGAATGTCTACGTTGAACTGCAGCGCCACTTCCATCGCGAAGAAGAATCCCGCAACCGTGCCGCCATCGATCTCGCCCGCTCCTTCCATCTGCCGCTGCTCGCGACCAACGGCGTGAATTATGCCGCCGCCAAATCGTGCGAACTATGCGATGCCTTCACCGCGCTTCGCCATCACCGCACGCTTTCGACCGCCGGGCGCCTGCTCACCCGCAACTCCGAGCGTTTTCTGAAATCTTCCGAAGAGATGCAGCAACTCTTCTCTGACCTGCCCGAAGCGATCAGCAACACAGTCGAGCTTTCCAACCGGCTGGAATTCACCCTCGACAAACTCGGCTATGAATTTCCGCGCTACCCCGTGCCCGAAGGTGAGACCATGAATTCTTTCCTGCACCAAAAATCCTGGGAAGGATTTCGCGAACGCTACGGCCGCAAACCGCCCGACCTGCAAGCCAAAGCCCGCACGCAAATCGAAAAAGAGCTGAAACTCATCGAGAAACTCGGGCTCGCCGGGTACTTCCTCATCGTCTGGGATATCGTCCGCTACTGCCGCGAGCAAAACATTCTCGCGCAAGGCCGCGGATCGGCCGCCAACAGCGCCGTCTGCTACTCGCTCGGCATCACCGCCGTCGACGCCGTCAGTATGGAACTTCTCTTTGAGCGATTTCTCTCCGAAGAGCGCGGCGAATGGCCCGACATCGATCTCGACCTGCCTTCGGGCGACGAGCGCGAAAAAGTCATTCAGTATCTTTACAAAAAATATGGCGAGCGCGGCGCGGCCATGACGGCCAACGTCATCACTTACCGCAATCGCATGGCCGCCCGTGAAATGGGCAAGGCGCTCGGATTCGATCCGGAAACGCTCCAGAAAATTTCCGCCGCGGTCGCGACCTGGGAATTTCGCGACGAAAACGACGCACTCGACCGGCGCTTCCGCGATGCCGGCCTCGACCTCACCCATCCGCGCCTGCGCAAGTATTACGAACTCTGTCTCGCCGTACAGGACATGCCGCGCCATCTCGGCCAGCACTCCGGCGGCATGGTTATCTGCCAGGGACAACTCGATTCCGTGGTCCCGCTCGAACCTGCGTCCATGTCGGGCCGCGTCGTTGTGCAGTGGGACAAAGAAGATTGCGCCGACATGGGCATCATCAAAGTCGATCTGCTCGGTCTGGGCATGATGGCCGTGCTCAAAGATTCCATCGAATTCATTCGCGAGCACTATCGCGAAGAAGTCGATCTCGCGCATCTTCCGCAGAATGACGAACCGGTTTATTCGACTCTGCAGCAGGCCGACACGGTAGGCATGTTTCAGGTGGAAAGCCGCGCACAGATGTCGTGCCTGCCGCGCCTGCGTCCGAAAAAGTTTTACGACATCGTGGTGCAGGTCGCAATCATTCGCCCCGGACCGATCGTCGGGCAGATGGTGAATCCGTTTTTAGAGCGACGTCAGGGACGGCAAGAAGTCAGCTATCCGCATCCTTCGCTTGAACCGGTGCTCAAACGCACCATGGGCGTGCCGCTATTTCAGGAGCAACTGCTGCGCATCGCGATGATTGCCGCCAACTTCACCGGAGGCGAAGCTGAAGAGCTCCGCCGCGCCATGGGATTCAAACGCTCACAAGCACGCATGAAAGAAATTGAAGCCAAGCTGCGCGCGGGAATGACTGCCAACGGAATTTCTCCAAAGGCGCAGGAAGAAATTATTCTCTCGATCACGTCATTCGCGCTCTACGGATTTCCCGAATCCCACGCTGCCAGCTTCGCCTTAATCGCTTACGCCAGTGCCTATTTGAAATGCCATTACCTGGCCGCGTTCACCGCCGCGCTTTTGAACAATCAGCCGATGGGATTTTATTCTTCGGCGACCATCGTCAAAGACGCGCAGCGCCATGGATTAAAACTCCTGCCTGTCGATGTGACGCACTCGGAGTGGAATTGCACTGTCGAATTAGTTGCCAGTACCCAGTACCCGGCACCCGGTAAATCGGTACCGAGTACCGAGTACCGAGTATCGAGCAACTCTCAACTCGCCGGAGAAGTTTGGAACCAGTCCCGGAAGGACGATACTGATGATGCCGGCGGGTCGCCGGCACTACGCATGGGCCTGCGTTACGTTCGTGGACTGCGCGAGGAAGCGGCGCAGTCTCTGCTGCGCGAACGTACTCGCGCGCCATTCACTTCCATTCACGATCTCACCCGCCGCGTCCCCGAATTACGCAAAGACGAACTCACCACACTTGCGGCTATCGGCGCGCTCAACTCAGTTGCCAGTACTTCAGTGCCGAGTACCGGGTACCGAGTACCGAGATTCCTCCGCCCTTCGCATTCGCTCGGGGGTCGGAATGACAGAGTTATGGGGTTCCCTAGCGACCAACGACAAACGACAAACGACTTCACTGGGAATTGGGTACTGGATACTGGCAACTGCAGTTTTGCTCGCGACTCGCAACTCGCAACTCGCAACTCACTCCACCGCCGCGATGCCCTCTGGCAAGTCGAACGCGCAGTGCGCCATGCCGGGCCACTGCTCGAACAGCACGCCGAAGCCGACGCTCCCTCGCCGCTCGCGCCCATGAATCACGAAGAGCGCCTTGTCGCCGACTTCCACGGCACAGGCCTGACCGTCGGCCCTCATCCCATGGCCTATCGCCGCCAATGGCTCACGGCCATGGGCATTCGCCGCGCATCGGAACTGCGGGAACTTCCTACTGGCAAACGCCTGCGAATCGGAGGCTGCGTCATCACCCGCCAGCGTCCGGGCACCGCCAAAGGATTTGTATTTTTAAGTCTGGAAGATGAAACCGGAGTCGCGAATGCGATCATTCGTCCGGATTTATTTCACGAGAATCGTCTGCTCTTGACCAGCGAGCGATTCCTCGCCATCGAAGGCATCCTGCAGAATCAGGACAACGTGATCTCGGTCCGCGCCGAACGCGTGCAGCCGCTCTTTGTTACAAAAGCCGAAACCGCCTCGCACGACTTCCACTGAAACTCGTGACTCACGTACC
This sequence comes from uncultured Acidobacteriaceae bacterium, assembly GCA_963772045.1. Lineage (GTDB taxonomy): Bacteria > Acidobacteriota > Terriglobia > Terriglobales > Acidobacteriaceae > Sulfotelmatobacter. The sequence continues at coordinate 147,425 of CAVYWC010000001.1, forward strand.
CTTGCACTGCATCCACTGAGAACTAAACTCTTCTACATGTGGAAACTCCTGATACCCATCCTTCTCGTATCTCCCATCCTCTGCCACGCTGACACTACCGTAAAGACCCATACCCTCATAACAGACACGGCACCCCCACCGAACGTGGACCAGCGATCTCCTCGAGATACATTATCGAAAAGGATCGATGAGGAGGAAAGACAGCATACCGGCCTCCATATCGAGCATCGCCAACTGTGACACAAGAACGGGTTTTCTCATCGACCTCGATGCACACGAGTATCGAACCTACAAAGTTGTAAAATTCTGGCCCGTCCAGCAGATCGACGACTACCTCCAGAAAAATCCTCAGAACGCAATCCAAATCGAGAGCAAAACGGTGGACACCGGCGAGCGAAAGACGTTCTTTGGCTACTTAGCGAGACACCTAATAACCACTAACAGGCGCTCGCCTGACAAGGATGATACTGGAGGCAAAGAAACGATCGACGGGTGGTACATCGACCATGAACTCCCCGACAATAACTGCGCTCCGGATTATGCGCGCACTGATCCCTTATATGTAGTTGGGACAGGTTTAGTAATGCTGCCTCAGGTCGCCTCTTTCCACCACACAGGCCCGCTTCCCGCCGGCCTCGCCGTCAAGAGGACCCTAACGCACAAAATCGCGGATGGCGAGAATGGCCGCGACCGAATCATCGCAATAACGGAAACTGTCGAAGAGCTATCCGACTCGCCTCTCAGTCCGTCGTTATTCGAACTTCCGTCGGGCCTTCACGAGAACTCGCACCTACTCGGAGGCAAATAGAATTGATGTTTCTTATTTCCCCGTATAACTCACTCTCCAGATCGAGTTCGACCCGTCATCGCTTACCAGCAGCGAGCCGTCCGGAGCGACTGTCGTTCCCACCGGCCTTCCCCATACATCGCCATTCGGCAGCACGAAGCCGGTGACGAAATCCTCATACTCTCCGGTGGCGTGTCCGGTCTGATGCAGCGGGACACGAATCACTTCATAACCCGCGCGCACCGACCGGTTCCACGATCCATGCTCGGAGGCAAAAATATCTCCCTTATATTCAGAAGGAAATTGTTTGCCATCGTAGAACGTGATTTCCAGCGACGCGTTATGCGGTTGCAACAGCACATCGGGCGTAAGCACCTTATCTTTCAACTCCGGATGTTTCCCTTTCTGCCGCGGATCCTGATTCGGTCCCATGTACCACCACGGCCAGCCGTAGAATCCACCCTCCTGCACGTGCGTGATGTAGTCGGGCACGAGATTGTCGCCGAGCGCGTCGCGCTCATTCACCGAGCACCACAGCTCGCCGGTTTGCGGATTCACTCGAATCCCGCCTCCCGCGTTGCGAATGCCGTACGCGTAAACACTCAATATGCAGTTGCCCGCATTGCACACCAGAATGTCGGCGCGATTGTGCTCGGCGGGATGCGTGTCGGTATCGTCATCGTTCGACGCCGAACCGACCGCAACGAACATGCGCTTGCCATCCAGAGAGAAGTCGAGGGCGCGGGTCCAGTGTCCGCCGCCGGCAGGCAGATCGGCAATGTGCTCCGGCGGTCCGCTCGCGCGCAGATCGCCGTTGTGATAAGGAAATCTGACCACCTCGCCCGTACTCCCGATGTAAACCCACTGCGGATCCGGTCCAGGAGGATAGAAGGCAATTCCATACGGATCCTTCAGGCCTTCGGCAAACACCGAACTCTGCTCTGGCTTGCCGTCGCTGGTCATGCCGCGAAACACGCGAATGCGTCCGGAGCGACTTTCCGCCAGAAAAATGTCGCCGTTGGGCGCGGTGCGCAGCAGACGCGGATTATCCAATCCTGCCGCATATAAATCGACGTTGAATCCGGGAAGCGTCACCGGCCACGCTTTCTCGGGACGTGCGACGACATCCGGACCATTTTCCGCCGACGAAGTCGCATAGGGAGCAGGAAAGTCCTTGGTCGTAATCTTGCGCTTGATGCTCGGCCACTCATAACGGAAATCGGTAAACGGAGCTTGCGGAGGCGGCGCCTTGAGGGTCGACGTCATGGCCGCGGGCGGAGCCGCTGGAGGCGCGCTCGGTTCGGAGCTGCCCTGTGGCCCGGGCCCCATCGTCTCTACGTAGGTGACGATCTCCCACCGGTCCTTTTCCGGCAGCTGCGCCCACGATGGCATGCCATTGTCTTTGTCGCCCTTGGTGATGAACCAGAACACATCGCCCTGCGGCACGCCTTCCAAATCGCCGTCGACCAGAGACGGAATATTGCCCGTGCCCTGCCCAGACTTGCCATGGCACGCGAGACAATTTCGCCCGTAGAGTGTCTTGCCGGCTTGAACCGCCTGCGTCTGGCCCGTGTAAGGATTTTTCAGATTCTTGGCCGAGTCCGGCGCGTCATGAAAGTTTTTGTCGACCGCATGCAAACTGGCAACGGAAAGAATCGCGAATGCAACTGGAACAAGTACTGCGACGGAGATGCTGCTGGCGTGCGCGCGCATAGATATCCTCGCAAGGAAGTACGTGAAATTCGTTGCTTTAGATGAACCTTCTAATCCCCAGGATTCGATTCTACAAGTTATGACAATCGGGTGCGCGCCATAGGCCAAGGCCTGCACCGCGGTGAATTTGGAAAACTCTAAATGTGCTGCGACGCGACCGGAAGTTGATTCTATTTGCGCGAATTCACGTCCGCAGCCGGACGAAACCGCAAAGCCGACCAGACCTCGTCGATCGCGATCTGACTCACTGGACGCCAGCCCGTTCCTTCCATCGCTGCCCAGACCACCTCGCGGCTGAGATCGCTTTTCACGCCTGAAGTCTTTTTTGGATAAGTAATCCAGACCAGCGCACCGGGAGCTGACGCCTGCAGCACTTTCTTCGCACGTTTCTCAATCTCGGATCTTGTGGCCGCGAAAAGTTGAACAAACTGATGCGCTCCGGCGGCCGCTTGCGAGATGGCCACGTTTTCCGGCAAGGGCGCCAGCGAGTCCACATAACCGTCCGGCGCCCCAACTACCAGCGCCCGCATCCCGGGCTTCAATCCAAGCTTCTTCACCGTGGGATTGATCTTCATATCTGCTTCACCTCTTAATGTTCGGTTCCACTTAAGCTTATTGCGCCGCCATCCGTTCCCACGCGCCGGGATAGGAAATCACCAGGCCGAGATCGTCCACGGTAATGTCGGCCGCGAAGCCGGTGTTGCTTGCGCAGCGGTACGTATCCGTTCGCAGCCGTGTATAGCGTTGTGAAAGCGGTTGCACCGTAAGATCCGGGAACTTCACCCAGGCCACGATGATGGACGCGCTGCTGCCAACTTCCAAATTCAGATGCCGGATCACGATCGTGTTGGTCGCCGCGGTTAAGGCCAGGTCGACATCGTCACAACCGGTCAGCACCGGTAATTCCTGGCCAGAACTCCGCCAGATTCCACGGCTCTCGACGTTCAAGTTGAGCGCCTTCACCTCGCTGCCGATGGTGCGCTCGACCTGGACGCGATGGGTCAGCCAGTTCTCATCGCAGTACACTTCGTAGCTGGCCAGGACGGGCCGTTGATCCTTGAGGACGCCGATGACCGTCCCCTTCAGCAGCCAGCCGTCGCTCACGTGCCAGAGACCGCAGTAATCTCTGCCATCGAGCGGCAGATTCTTCCAGACGACAGCGCGGTTGAGATCATCTGACATTTTTGAAGGCTTGCGATTCCCTCCCTTGGGACGAACCGGGTCAGAGACCCGGTTCCACAGAATCCAGTCCACACAACGCGGCCCACACAAGCTGAGCGCACGCATCCTCATCGGAAGACTTAGCCGGTGTACGCTGGACAAGAGCATACTATGCGTGGTTGGTCGTCCCGAAAACCCGGGTACCGTAACCAGGCTGGGGACCGTTATGTCCGATGAGCTAAGTTCGCTCTCCACGCGCTCGCGCTTTCGGACCGGCATGATTCTTGCCATGGCGGCGGACGCGTTGCAGATTGTCGTTTTCCCGCTTTTTGCGGAAGGCGCTCTCTCGCCGGCGGATGACCTGCTCGATGTCGCCGTGGGTATCGTGCTGGTGCGCCTGCTGGGATGGCATTGGGAATTCCTGCCGAGCTTCGCCGCGAAGCTCATCCCCGGCGCTGATCTGGTTCCCTTCTGGACGCTCGCCGTAGCCAATGTTTACCGCAAGTGGAAACAGATTCCGAACGCGGAGGATGCGAACCAAGACCATCCCCCAGCTCTGCCCGGCCCACCCAACACGATCTAACGAAGATCTACTCTCTCAGCAAGAAAACTCTCATCCCGGATGGGCCCTTGTGCCCACAGCGTGGTGAACACTTTGGTAGCCTATTTGCCCGCATTCGTTACAATGTTGTGATTCCAACATGAACAAGCACCACTTTCGTAGGCTCACTTCAGTTCTTCTAACTATCGTTGGTTTCACTCTGACTCCGCTTTGGGCGCAGTCCGTTTCTCCTGATCTTTTCAGCGGAATAAAGTGGCGGATGATCGGACCGTTTCGCGGCGGACGTGCGGTTGCCGCTGCCGGTGTCCCGGGCGATCCCAATACTTTTTACTTCGGCGCGGTCGATGGCGGCGTCTGGAAGACCACCAACGCTGGCGTGACATGGACGCCCATCTTCGACAATCAGCCAGTCGCGTCCATCGGTGCGATTGCCGTTGCGCCGTCGGATCCAAAGATCCTCTACGCGGGCACCGGAGAATCCGATATCCGCTCCGATCTGGCCTCCGGCGAAGGCGTTTATCGTTCGGCCGACGGCGGCAAGACCTGGCAGAACATCGGCCTGCGCGATACTCGCCAGATCAGCCGCATTCTCGTCGATCCGCAAAATGCAGACATCGTCTACGTCGGCGCGCTCGGGCACGCCTACGGTCCGAATGATGAACGCGGCGTTTTCAAATCCAGCGACGCGGGCGCACATTGGACCAAAGTTCTCGATCAGGGCCCCGAAGCCGGCATCGCCGATCTAGCGATCGCAACCGATCATCCCAACATTATTTTCGCCGCAACCTGGAGGACGCACCGTCCGCCATGGAGCACCTACGCGCCCATCGACGCTCCGGGCAGCGGGATCTTTCGCTCCGAGGATGGCGGCAAATCCTGGTCGCGCCTTACTGCCTCCGGTCTTCCCGATGGCGATTGGGGACGCCCGGCCGTCGTGGTCTTCGCAGACGGCAAACGCGTCTATGCGCTCATTGACGACGGCAAAAAATCGGGGCTCTACCGCTCCGATGACGGCGGCGACACATGGGCACGGAAGAATTCCGATCCGCGGCTCACCAGCCGTGCCTGGTACTTCGGCAACATCACGATCAATCCGCAGAACCCTGACGTCTTCTACGTGCCAAACGTTGCGCTGTATCGCTCTGAAGATGGCGGGCAGACGATTTCGATAGTGCGCGGCGCACCGGGAGGAGACGATTATCACCAGATCTGGGTCGATCCCCAAGATTCCAGGCGCATGATTCTCGCCACCGATCAAGGCACCACGATCAGCGTGGATCGCGGCAAGACCTGGAGCACGTGGTACAACCAGCCCACGGCGCAGCTCTACCACGTGATCACGGACAACCGATTTCCCTACACCGTGTACGGCGCGCAGCAGGATAGTGGCAGCGCGGCCGTCCGCAGCCGGACCGATCATGGCCAGATCACGCCCCGAGACTGGGCTCCCGTCGACGGCAGCGAGAGCGGATACATCGCGCCCGATCCCAAGGACCAAAACATTCTTTACTTCAGCGGAACCTACGGCAGCGTTTCGCGCTTCGATCTGCGCACATCGTTGAGTCAGGACATCACGCCCTGGCCGCTGTCCTCATGGGGTAACTCGATCGCAGAACGAAAATATCGCGATCCGTGGACGCCCGTGCTCGTCTACTCTCCGCAGGATAAGACAAACCTCTACCTGGGCACGCAGTACGTGATGAAAACTAGCGATGGCGGCCTCCATTGGCAGACGATCAGTCCGGACCTCACCGGAGCACAAGCGAGTGCGAGCAAAAAGAATGAAGCTCCGCTCTCGGTTCAGAACGCGAAGCAGCGTGGATACGGTGTGGTCTTTACCATCGCTCCTTCGCCGCTAGATGCTGGATTGATCTGGGCGGGCAGCGACACTGGACTGATTCATGTCACGCGCGATGGCGGGAAGACCTGGAAAGATGTCACGCCGAAAGGCGTCAGCGAGTGGTCGAAGATTTCCTTCATAGGGGCCTCCCATTTCAATCCCGCCGAAGCTTACGCGGCAGTCGACCGCCACCGGCTCGACGATCGGAGCCCTTACCTCTATCGCACGCGTGATTATGGCGAAAGTTGGCAGCCGATCGCCGAAGGTATTCATGCTCCAGCGTTTTTGCGGGTTGTCCGGGAAGATCCGGATCGCAGAGGCCTGCTCTTCGCCGGCACCGAATTCGGCATCTACGTTTCGTTTGATGACGGCGACCATTGGCAATCGTTGCAACTGAATCTGCCAGTCACCTCGGTGCGGGATATCGTCATTCACGGCGACGATCTGGTGATTGCGACACATGGGCGATCGTTCTGGATCCTCGACAACCTCACGCCTCTGCGGCAGGCGCCGGACGTGCACCAGAATGAGGTGCGTGAAGCTGGCGCGTGGCTCTATCGTCCGGCAACGGCGGTGCGCGTGGATAACTCTGGCTTCCTCGGGACTCCGCTGCCGCCGGAAGAACCGACGGCGGAAAATCCGCCGAACGGCGCGATCCTCGATTACTTCCTGGACAAGCCTGCGGAACACGTGAAGCTCGAAATCTTCGACGCCCAGAAAGCTCTGGTGCGCAGTTTTTCGTCCGATTCCGCGCGCCAGGCAAGCCCTTCCCCGGTGCCAATTGCGGAACGCTGGTTGGCCAAGCCGCAGATTCTCGATAAGTCCGCCGGGATGCACCGGTTCGTCTGGAATCTCGCGTGGGGCGCCGAACTCGCGGCGTCCAGCGGAGAGGACGAGGACTATGCCACACCGCGTGGGCCGCGCGCCGCGCCGGGAGAATACGAAATCCGGCTGACCGTTGATGGCAAAACTTCGACGCAGGGGTTGCACATCAGCATGGATCCGCGCTCGACGACCACACCGCGCGAACTGGAAGAACAGGTCAGGGTCGGCCGCGAGATTTTCGCCCAAGCCCTGGAAGCTCGAGAGGCGCTGGCGGCGATTCATTCTGTGCAGAAGCAGCTCACGGACCTGCAGCCGAAGCTGCAGGAGCGCGCAGATCTGAAGGCGAGCGCCGGTATTGCCTCCGCCGAACTTGAGGCAATGCTCAAGGATTCGCCGTCAGGCAAGATGGGCATGGAGGAAGCCAGCAGCGGCCTGTCTGCCGCGCTGCGAGTGGTCGAGAGCAGCGATCGTGCCATACCCGCGCAGGCGCTCGAGCTTTACCATCAATCCAGCGCGGCGATGAAGGGAGCGCTGGCGACATGGAACGACTTCAAGACCAAACGCCTGCCGCCACTGAACCAGCAACTGGAAGGCGCGAGCCTGCCGCCGATCGTCGTTGGAAAGATGAAATAAGGACTATAAAACGCGGAGTTCTTTCGGAACCCCGGGGCACGCGATTACGTATGTTTAACAGGCATGTCTACTCCTGAGGAGGGATTGCTATGCTACGCCAGTCTCGATTGCCTCTCCGCCGCCTACAAAAAGCTGTCTTAGTGTGCCTGGTGCTGGTCCCGTTTTGTGCGGCGCGTGACCTTTCCGACTGGAATTACGAAGAGACTCACACTGACGCCCGCGAGTTTTCCCCCGGGGGCACGCTGCATGTGCATATGAGCGTGGGCGATGTGCACGTGGTACGCGGTGATGCCCAGAAGATCAGCCTGCGCTACACGATCAAGTCGCGCCACGAGCAGAATCTGAAACATTTCTCCGTCGATTTTGACGTTCACGGCTCCGACGCCACGCTTGAGTTCCACGCGCCGAGTTCGAATACGCAGTTCGAGGTTGAACTCGAAGTGCCGCCGAACACAAATCTCGACGTCCACGCAAAAGTTGGTGACGTTACGGTCGAAGACGTGGAAGGCGACAAAGATCTTGAACTCGGGGTCGGCGACATTCGCGTCTTGCACGAGCACTCCACCTATCACGTGGTGCGCGCCAGCACCGGCATTGGAACCGTCAACAGCGACGGCTATGGCGAGACCAGCGGCTGGTTGGGTAAGACGCTCAAATATCGCGGGGACGGTAAGTACGAATTGCGCGCCCATGTGGGAGTGGGGGACATTACGCTGGAAGGGAAATGATGGCGTGGAGCGCGCGGACAAGAGTGTCCGCGCCACACGTGCGTGCCACACGTTTACGCCACGGATCTTCGCTCCTCCTTGCTTTCGACCATCCGCTTCAGCTCCAGCGCATTCTTGGCCGCGAACCCTGACTGATCGTTGTCGAAATATAGGAAGACGTGAGCCAGTTCCATATGCCAGCGCTCGATTCGCTGCGCCCAAGTCCGAAGCGTGCTCTGACTGTAATCTCCCTGATACTCCTTTCCCGGTCCGTGCAGACGAATGTAAGTGAAGTCTGCGGTGACTTCGATCGGGCATTGAAATCCGGCAATCTCGTGGATGCACAACGCGGCCCCATGACGCCGCAAGGTTTCGTAGACTTCGCGAACCTGCCACGTAGGATTGCGAAACTCAAACGTGTAGCGATGCGTTTTGGGCAGCACGCGAAGGAATTCCTCGAGCCGATCGAGGTTCAGCTTCCATCCTGGAGGCAATTGAAACAGGATTGGGCCCAGCCGCTTGCCCAGGATTTCGATCTGCGAGAGGAAGTTTTCGTTGGCCTGCTCTGGATTCTTCAGCTTCAGATTGTGCGTGATGTAGCGGCTGGCCTTGACGGCAAAACAAAACTGCTCGGGGGTTTCGCGGCACCAGGTTTCGAGCGCGGCCGTGGTGGGCAGACGATAGAAGCTGTTGTTGATCTCGACCGTATCGAAGCTGTCGGCATACCAACGCAGCATTCTGCCGGGCGCGAGATCGGTCGGATAAAACGGCCCGCGCCAGTGGCTGTAATGCCATCCGGAAGTGCCGATGTGAACGTAGCCGAGTTGTGAGTGATGGGTTGTCATTGAAGAATTGATGCCGGATTTGGACGCCGCGGAGACGAGGCCCCACCCTGTCCCTGCAAAAGGCGCAGGGACAAGGGTGGGGCAACCCCCGGCAGGGTCCAAAAGCTCGAGCGGCATTAACAGGCTCAGCGAGGGGCGAGACGTTCTGCCTCTGGCAAGATGAGTGAAATCGGATTTCTCGCCCATCAACATCGAACCCCTATTTCAGGAACACAAATGAGTCGAGGGCTTGTCTTAAGCGACCCTCCACCTCGGCTCGGTCTGCTTGGCAAACTCCTTGTCAGTTTCAGGATCATTCGCTGCACGGGAGATGCGGATTTGCATACCCAACTCATAATCGGGCGAGACAGACGCCATTTAGGCGGGTAGGATTGTTGGTTCACTCCACTGACGAAACGGAGCACGACAATGCGGAACCCTATCTCGCGCCGAAAATTCCTGGGTGCCGCGAGCACCGTCGCTGTCAGTTCTCTGCCGTGGAAGGGAAGCGGGAAGAATGCACTCGCAACCGCCGTGAGCCAGCCGCCTGTATCCTCGCCACCGGCCGATCGCATGGTTGACATGCACGTACATTTCGATGAGGCCAATCCTAATTTCATCAGCGATCTGTTGAAGCTGTGCGGCTCGATCAACCTTACTGCCTGCGTCTTGACCCCATTTTCCTCCCGGAAAGTAGTGGCGGAGGCGGCTCGGCAACATCCCCGTGAGATTGTTCCATTCGGCTATGTTGATCTCGACGCCCAAGATGCTGTGCAGCAGGTCGAAGAATTCCACTCCCTGGGCTATCGCGGTTTGGGCGAACTGGAGTTTGTCAAAAGGCCTTTCAATGATCCCTCCTATTTCCCGGTATACGAACTGGCGAACCGTTATGCCTTGATCGTGCTTTTCCATACCGGCATCGTTTTGCGGGCGAAGTTCGACGAACCCGAGGACGTGGCGTCCGGTAGGATGCGTTCCATCCATTTGGAGGAAATTGCGCGCCGGTTTCCGAAGATTACCGTGTTGGGAGCTCACTGTGGGAATCCGGAATACGAGTGGGCAGCGGAGATCGCCCGCTGGAATCCCAATGTATTCTTCGATCTCAGCGGCTCGACGCTGACCAAGATGCGCGGGCGCCTGAGTGATTTCCGCAATATCTTCTGGTGGTCTGGAAGCGATGAGGGAACGGATACGCCGAATAACAATCCCAGCGCCTACATCAAGATTGTGTTCGGTTCTGACGTGAAGGTCGGTGACATCGAGTCGGTGGTGCGCCAGTATCAGGCCATGTTTGACGCCTGCGACGTCCCACTGCAGACGCGCAGAATGATTATGGGCGGCACGCTGGCAAAGATGTTGAATTTGCCCGGATAGATTCCCTCTGTGTGCTAACACCTCAGCCCGGTCCTTCTTCTTCGTCCTCTGCCGCGCTTTCGGGCTCTTCTCAAGAGACCTGGGCCTGACGTGACACGACAAACCGCCGTTCTGGTCGATTCGAACCACGACTACTCAGTCCGGATTTCTTTGGGAACCCGGAGGAACATGTGCCGTCCCTACGGGACTTGTTCGGACGCCCACTTTTCCCAGGGTTTACGCACCGGGCTAACATATTCCGCCCCCTTCGGGGCTGCCAATATCCTTGCTTCATCCCACTCCTTTTTCCCAGAGCCCCTATTCTCAATGGCTCGGGGTCGGCGTGGCTGAAGCCGCGCCCTTTCAAAACATATTTTTGAAAAACGTTCTGGCATATTTTTGAAACACATTCTGGCAAAAGAATGGCCCTCTCTTCCGAACCGCAGAGAGGGCTTCCTGATACTGTTATGCAGCCTCGGTGTGTTGCCAAGCCGTTCTGTATGCACGCAAGGCGTAGAGCGCGTCTTCTAAGGCTTCCTTTTCTTCTGGGCTCGCGTAAGGACCATAAAAGATTTCTCTTCCACGCGCTAGTACAGCTTGCTCTGCTTCCGAAACCATCGTCGGAAGAACACTCTTGTTGGTTTCCAGAATGGCGGCCCTGTAGAGAGGCCTCCAATCGGTGTGATTCAGGAGCGGGGGGAGGACGGTATTCATACTGAACTCCTAAAGAGGTGGAACGTTAAAGCGAGGAACTTGTGTGTGGGAGCGTTGCCTGATTTGACCCTACGCCCGTCGGCCGGGGAAGTCAATTGAAGGAGTCGTCGTTGTGCTTTGGCTTGCGCGCCAGGCCGGTGCAGCGGGAGATCCTTCACTTCGCCTGAAGAACGGCTACGTTCAGGATGACACCACGCCACCTGAATGCTTTCGCGGTTGGGAGTTCGCGGGCTGGAGTTCATGCGCCACACGACCAGCGCCACACTGTCTGCGCCGCACTGCTTCAGGTGTTGAAGTCGGCTATGCCATCCCAGACTAGTTGGACGGCGATGGCGAGGATGAGGAATCCGAAGATGCGGTTGATCGCGCCGACGGCGTTGGGGCCGAGGCGGCGGACTAGCGGGCCTCCCAGGTAAAAGAAAAGGATCACGCTCAAGGCGATGGCTGCGATGCCGATGACCATACCAATGTAGGCCCACCAGTTGTCGACGTTGGCGGCGAGGGCCATGACGACGCCGATCGCGCCGGGGCCGGAGAGCAGAGGCATGGCGAGTGGAGTCAGAGAAATATCTTCTTTGCTTTCGGCTTCATGACTTTCTGCGGCGGTCATGCGAGCGGTCGACGTGACCATGCCCCAAGCCGTGTTGGCGACGATCAATCCACCAGCGATTTTGAGGACGGGAAGAGAGATTCCAAAGAAATGCAGAACGAAACGTCCGAAGAATAGAAAGGTAATGAGAATCAGGAATACCCACACGCCGGTCTTGAAGGCGGTGCGCTTGCGGTCCTCGGCGTTCCACGCGGAAGTCATGGTGAAGAAGATGGGGACCCCGCCGAAGGGATTGACGATGGGAAACAGGGCGAGAAAGGTCGCCGCCGCGGATTCGGGCAGCGTGCGCAAGAGGTGACCGAGTTCGTGGGTAGAGGACATATTCAGCGATAACTTTCGAGGGTTTTTGCAGCGCGGTCGAGCGCGGCCGCCAGGACAGCGAGTTCTTCGCGGGCGCGGACGGCGTCGCCCTGGTCGAGAGATTCATTGACCCCGGGAATCACAACGGCGGCGTATCCGGTGTATTCGCCGGGAGCATAAATAGCGTGACGATACCAGGGACGATGGGGGAGGCCGTTGGGAGTGAGCAAAGCGCGTTCGGCAGCGAGCAACGCCTGGTTGAGACGCTCGACATTGGCCGGAGGATTCTTCTGTTTGGTCAGGATTTTCGCTCCGGCGGTCTCGAAATGATGCGCGGCGTTGTTGACCGGGCCAAAGTCGAGCGCCTGCGCGCCGAGTTTGGTTTCGGCTCGCTTGCGGGCGGCGTCGAGGTAGGCTTCGACTTCCTTGCCGTATTGTTCATAGTCGTAGGGCAGGACTTCGGCGTCCGCCATACGCAAGGCTTCCAGACCGAAGACGCGAGCCATTTCCTGCTCGTAAACGAAATCCGGGTCAGCGAATTTCTTGAACCACGTGAAGTCGTCAAAGGTGGAATGATAGACGCCGTAAGAGCCGCTGGAACTCACGTCGGCCGAGGGCACACCGAGATGTTGCAGGAATGCGGTGTAGTCGGAACCGCTGCCTAAGTCTCCGACAGGGACGTCGTTTTCGAGCGGGGCGGCAGGTTTGCGACGATTGTCGGAAACCGACTCGCTGGGCGACTGCGTCGAAGGAGCTTCGGGCTGCGATGCCTGCTGCCAGGCCTGGTAGACAGTGCCGCCCTTCGGGCTGGGCACGGCTTTGGTGACTTCGCGGACAAATTGTTTGAGGCTGGGTACGGCTGAGGCGCCGAACTTCGGGCCCGAGACCGCGACGTCCACGTTGAAATAGGCGCCAGCGTTGGCGAGTTCCGACGCATGCTGCTCCGCCCACTCGGTCGATCCCATGAGTCCTTCTTCTTCGCCATCCCAACTGCAGAAAATCAGGGTGCGCTTCGGTTTCCAGCCGGAATGCAGCAAATCGCCCATGCCGTGGACGGATTCGAGCATTGCCGCGGTACCGCTGTTTGGATCGACGGCACCGTAGACCCAGGCATCGCGATGATTGCCGGCGACGACCAACTGATTGGGCGATTCGCTGCCGGGGATGCGGCCGATGACGTCCCAGAGCGTGCGGAATTGATAATCCTGAACGAGATGCAATTTCACGCGGCTTGGTCCGGGGCCGACATGGTAGGTAAAAGGCAGCGCGCCCTGCCACTCGCGGGGCGATTCGGGGCCGGCGAGATGCTGCAGGATGGGCCACGCGTCGTGATAGGAGAGCGGCGTGACGGGAATTTTCGGCAACTGCGCGGATTGCTGCGGAGAGATGCGTTGCGATTCCGGAAGCGACGGGACGGAGGCGATGCCGGGCGTGGTGGGGTCGCCGGGGAATTCGAACATGTATCCGACGGAACCGCGCTGCACGCCGGTGTCGGGACGCCAGGGGCCGTCGGGATACTTGTCGCCGCGGCGCCAACCATCGTCCGCGGGATCGGAGTAGATGATCACACCAGCCGCTCCGTGCTGCTGCGCGACGAAGACTTTCACTCCGCGAAAATTTTGGCCGTAGCGGACAAGAATGATCTTGCCGCGGACGTCGATCTTCAGCCTTTCGAGCTTGTCGAAGTCCTCGGGCGTGCCGTAATTGGCGTAGACAATATCGGCTTCGACATCGCCCGAAGGCGACATGCTGCTGAAGGGCATAACCACGCGGGGATCATCTTGAAAGGGATCGTTCGAAACATGCTCGCGGGTGGGGCCGTGCATGGTGATGCCGGCGGGTGCGGTCATGTCGACGCTGATGCTGGCGGGATAGTTGATCCACACTTTGTATTCGTCGATTTCGGTGTCAAGACCCGCTTCGCGGAATTTCTGGGCGACATAGTCGGCGGTGGCTTTATCTTCAGGGGTCCCGGCCATGTGCGGAGCCTGGGTCAGGATGCGGAGGTGGGTTTCCGCGAGCTTAGCATCGGGGACGGCGAGGAATCGGGATTCGGTGGCGAGTTCGCGGGCGCTGTCACGAAAACCGAAGATGGGGGTGGAAAGCTGCGCGTTCTTCGCGGCCGGCGTCGAACTTGAAAGCAAGAGGATGAAGGAAAGAAGCGCAATGGAAAACGGTTTCATGGGGCTCCCGGAACGGAAACAGTTAAGGTAGCACAGCTGATGGAGTGCTGGTTGGATCGGCGGCTACGCGGTGATGGTGCAGTTTGGCTCACGCGCGAAGGCGGCTTTAGCGGGAGATCCTTCACTTCGCCTGAAAAACGGCTCCGTTCAGGATAACGCCGGAGAGTAAAGACAGAACAACACCAGCGGCTAGGTGCGTGTTTGTCCGGTACCCACGATTTCGTATTTCGAGGAAGTCAGTTCCGCCAGCGCAAAGGGTCCACGGCAGTGGAGTTTCTGCGTGCTGATGCCCATTTCGGCGCCGAAGCCGAATTCTCCCCCGTCGGTGAAGCGCGTAGAAGCGTTCCAGTAGACCGCGGCGGAATCGACCTCGCGCAGGAACTTATGGGCATTGGCTTCGTTGCGCGTGATGATCGAATCGGAATGCCTGGTCGAATACTTGTTTATATGCGCAACGGCTTCCTCGACATTCGCCACGACTGCAATTGCGAGACAGAGGCGAAGATATTCTTCATACCAGTCTGGTTCGGTGGCCGGTGCGACGGGCAGCCCTGCCGCCAGCGTGAGAGTTCTGGCGTCACCGCGGAGTTCGACTCCGGCCACGATCAAGTTCTGAACAATGCGAGGGATGTACGCCGCCGCAATTCCTTCATGGACCAACAGCTTCTCCGCGGCGTTGCAGACGGACGGCCGCTGCGTCTTGGCATTAAGGACGATGCGGTCGGCCATGTCGAGATCGGCGGATTCGTCGACGAAGATGTGGCAGTTCCCTGCTCCCGTTTCTATTACGGGCACAACTGAATTCTCGGCCACGAAGTTGATCAGTCCAGCACCGCCGCGCGGAATGATGACGTCGACTGAACCGCGGGCCTGAATCAGTTCGTGGACGGATTGGCGCGAGGAGGAATCGAGCAGTTCGATCGCGCCTTGGGGCAGGCCGCGGACGGCGGACATGATTTCGACCAGCCGCTGATTGGTTTGTGCGGCTTCCTTGCCGCCGCGCAGCACGATGGCGTTGCCCGTTTTCAGGGCGAGCCCCGCAGTATCGACGGTCACGTTAGGGCGAGATTCGTAGATGATGCCGAGGACTCCGAGCGGCACACGGACTTTGCGGATGTGCAGGCCGTTGGGGCGGGTCCAGTCGGCGAGCGTTTCACCGATCGGATCGGGCAAGGCGGCTACTTCGCGGACGGCGCGAGACATTTCTTTAATACGTTCGGACGTGAGTAATAGACGGTCGCGCATTGCGCCTTCGAGGGCGGATTGTTCGACGTCTCCATGATTGGCTGCGAGAATTTCCGCTTCGCGGGCTTCGATTGCATTCGCGATGCCGAGCAGGATTGCGTTCTTAGCTTCGGTCGAGAGCAGTACGAGTTGGGCAGAAGCGGCGCGGGCGCGCAGAAGCTTCTGGTGTGTCGACGCGGTCATGATGGAGGGAGCAGCCATCGCTTTCCAGATTCTAATCTCTGATTCGCGAGACAGCAGATTTTCGCGAACGCTAAGCCGGCGGGAAGTAGGTTCCGATCTCGCGGCCCAGGGCAAGCGGGATGGCTTGCGGATGGCGTCCATTGACGATGGCGACATGAACGCCGGCTTCGCTGGCCAACTTGGCGGCGCGCAGTTTCGAGAGCATGCCACCGCGTCCCAAAGAACTCGTGCATTTGCATTGCGCTTCGAGGACAGGAGTGATCTTACGAATGACACGCTGGATGCGCGGCTTCTTGCGGCCGTTGGGGACCAGGAATCCATCGACATTGGTGAGCAGCAGGAGCCAGTCGGCATGCACCGCGGTGGCGAGCAGAGAGCTAAGTTCGTCGTTGTCGCCGAAGGCGCCTTCGAGTTCGCGTATCGAGACGCTGTCATTCTCGTTGATGATGGGAACGACGCCGAGCGCGAGCAACTGTGCCAGAGCGTTCTGCAGATTGTGGTAGCGGGCGGGCGAGGTGAAATCGTCGCTGGAGAGCAAAAGCTGCGCGACCACTTTCTTGCCAAAGAACAGGCGCTCGTAGGTGTGCATGAGCCGGCTTTGTCCGACGGCGGCGCAGGCCTGCATGCGGGGAACGTCGGTGGGGCGCTTGCCTAACGAGAGACCGGACATGCCGGCAGCAATTGCGCCGGAAGTGACGATCAGGTATTCGTTGTGCGAGAGATCGAACTGATCGACCAGACCCCGCAGAAGCTGGATATCGATCTGCCCGCCGGGAGCGATGAGGCTGGTTCCGACTTTTATGACGATGCGCATGGCGCTGGCAAAGATAACGTTCCATCCTGCCGTTAGAATGGGTTTATTGGCAAGTTGAAAAGGTCGCCGGGGTTCGATCTACGATTAAGATCGGGGTATGTGGCTCGGGAGATCCCTCGGCCCGGTGGTAAGAGCGCGGGGCTTCGGGATGACGGATGGGGCTATACGTTTTTAAGAAATGCTTCTGTCGAGTGCTGAAGTGGCCCTCAAGGGCTAAGCCACGTTTCTATCGGCTCCCTGCCCGGCGCGTCTGGAAGGCGCCCTTTCCAGGCATATTTTTGGAACAGGCTGTTGAAACGCGCTCTGGTGATTCGCAGTTCCAATTCTAAGCGCAGGAGCTTGATATGCCAGCCTCGAATTCGACAAGCCGGTTTTCCGATCGGGTGGAGAACTATGTGCGCTGCCGGCCGGGATATCCCGCGCAGGCGTTGCGGGTTCTGAAAGATGAGTGCGGGTTGAAGGCGGCGCACGTGATTGCAGACGTCGCCTCGGGCACGGGAATCTGGACGCGGATGCTGTTAGAAAACGGGAATGCGGTGATTGGCGTCGAGCCTAATGCGGAGATGCGGGAAGCGGGAGAGCGTCTGCTGGCGGAGTTTCTGCGATTCACGAGCGTTGGCGGAACGGCTGAGGCGACCACTCTGCCGGATAGAAGCGTTGAGTTCGTAACTGCGGCGCAAGCGGCACATTGGTTCGATCGCGAGCGAGCACGGCGGGAGTTTGCGCGAATTCTCAAGCCCGGCGGATGGCTGGTGCTGCTGTGGAACGAGCGAGCGATCGAGGGGACGGTCTTTCTGCGCAACTACGAAGAGTTGTTGCTGAAATTCGGCACGGATTATAAAGATGTGCGGCATGAACGGACGACGGAGGCGGTCAACGAATTCTTCGGTCCCCAACCGTTTCAGGAACGCGTGTTCGCGGTGCGACAGGAGTTTGATTACGCAGGGCTCGAGGGACGATTGCTGTCGTCTTCGTATGCACCCGGGCCGGAGCATCCTCAGCATCGGCCGATGCTGGCTGACTTGAAGCGACTCTTTGAGCAGTACGCCGAGTCGGAGCATGTGGCATTCGACTACAAAACGAGAGTGTATTTCGGCAGACTATCGTGAACGGTGAGGGCAGTCCATCCGTCGTATGGCGTCCGCAGGTTGGCAATTCATTCAGCCGCCCAACTCCGGATGGGCGTACTTCAGCCCCTGAACTACGCCGCGCAGTTCAGCCAGGCCCTTGAGCCTGCCGACCAGCGAGTAGCCGGGGTTGGTTGGTCGCGAGATGTCGTCGGCGAGCAGGTGACCGTGATCCGGCCGCATGGGAATTTCCTGGTCTGGCCGATTCTGCTTCTTGCGACGCGCTTCTTCCCGTAAGACGTTACAGATCGCTCCCACCATCTCCGAGCTGCCGTTGAGATGCTCGGCCTCATAGAACGATCCGTCGGGCTCACGCATCACTTGCCGGAGATGAACAAAATGAATGTGCTGCGCGAATTCGTTCACCATGCCGAGCAGATCGTTGTCGGCGCGGGCGCCGTAGGATCCGACGCAGAAAGTCAGGCCATTCGCCTCAGAATCGACACCTGCCAGGATCGCACGCGCATCTTGGGCGGTTGAGACCACGCGGGGCAAACCGAACAGCGACCATGGAGGATCATCGGGATGAATGGCGAGACGCATGCCGAGTTCCTCGGCGACCGGAACGACCTCCGTCAGGAAAGAGATCAGGTTCGCGCGCAGATCGCCTGGCTTCATGCCTTGGTATTCGGCAATCAGAGTTTGTAAGCTGGCGCGGTCGTAGGATCCTTCTCCGCCGGGCAATCCGGCAACGATCGTCTGCTCCAATTCATCGCGCCGCGCCGGCGACATCTGGTTATAACGCGTGCGGGCGGATGCGATTCGGTCTTCCGGGTAGTCGTGCTCAGCGCGCGGGCGGCGGAGAAGGAACAGATCGTAAGCAGCGAAATCCGTGACATCAAAGCGCAGCGTGTAGCCGGTGCTGGAGAGTTGCCAGCGTAGGTCGGTGCGCGTCCAGTCGAGGACAGGCATGAAGTTGTAGCAGACGACCTTTATGCCCGCCTGCGCGATTGCCCGGAGTGAATCCTTCCAGGCATCGGTGAAATGATGGAATGGCCCTCTCCGCAGCTTGATGGAATTGTGTATGGGGATGCTCTCCACGACGGACCAGGTCAATCCGGCAGCTTCGATCTGGGCTCTGCGCTTGAGGACTTCGTTGATGGGCCAGGCCTCGCCGCCATAGATGTGGTGTAAGGCAGTGACGATACCGGTAGCGCCTGCCTGCTTGATGTGGTCGAGCGAGACGGGATCTTGGGTTCCGAACCAGCGCCAGGTCTGTTGCACGCGGCTATTGTAATGCGCGCGGTGGCGGGCGAGGCAATGCTTCAGAGAACGCGGGGGACAACTCTACCGGGGGCGAGCCACGTCATTCCGTAATTCCTAAGCCATTGCCTTCGGAAGCGTATCTGCACATGGAAAACGCGGGCGGCGAGAAGCATTAGAGCCCTCTCAGCATGGTCGTGGCGCGCCTGCCGAGCTGAGGTTTGAATCGAGTAGAAGAATGCATTGAAGTACGGCGAAGCCTTGCCGATGAAAGAGCACGAGCCTCGGCGGGCGTATTGGATTGGCGCAACCGAGAACTGCGGTGTGCGATCTGGATTCCGGCAAACGATCGGGCTTGAACGCTGAGTAAGGTGATTTGATGGGCGATACAGAGATCATTAAAGAATTCCTGGTTGAGAGTTACGAAAATCTGGACCGGCTGGATCGGGATCTGATCGCTCTGGAGAAGGATCCGGCAAACCGCGAGACCCTGGCGAGCATTTTCCGCACGATTCACACTCTTAAGGGGACCTCGGGTTTCCTGGCTTTCAATCAACTGGAATCGGTCGCGCACGCAGCGGAGAATCTGCTGACCCGTCTGCGGGATGGGTTGCTGGGACTGACTCCCGAGATCACGACGGCGTTGCTTTCCACGGTCGATGCCGTCCGCCAGATGCTGGCGAGCATTGAGAACTGCGGGAACGAAGGCGCGAGGAATGATCAGGAACTGATCGCCACGCTGAACGTCCTGTTGGAGGGCAAAGCACAGACTGCAGCAGCGCGAACCGAAGCGGCGCAGAAGAAGCCGGATCCCCCAAGGACCGCCGCTGCGTCCCCGTCAGTACCGAACGTGGGTGACATCCTGGTGGAAGAAGGCAAAGTGAAACCCAGCGATGTGGGAGAGGCGCTAGAGCAGCAGAATGCTGGCGATCCCCGGCACGTGGGCGAGATCCTGGTGGAAAAGGGTGTGGTGAAGCCGCAGGATGTAGTGGATGCGCTGAACACGCAGCAACAGGCGCGCGGCCAGAGCGCCAGCGACAGCACCATTCGCGTCGACGTCGGACAGCTGGATCGGCTGATGAACCGCGTCGGAGAGCTGGTTCTGCTGCGCAATCAGATCGTGCAGTACACCAACTCCACCGAAGACAGCGAGTTGCTCGGTACCAGCCAGCGCCTGAACCTGCTCACCACCGAACTGCAGGAAAGCGTGATGAAAACGCGCATGCAGCCCATCGGAAACATCTGGAGCAAATTTCCCCGTATCGTGCGCGATCTGGCCCTGGCCTGCAACAAACAGGTGCGCATCGAGATGGAGGGCAAAGAGACGGAACTCGATAAGACCATCATCGAGGCCATCAAAGATCCTCTGACCCATCTGGTGCGAAACGCGGTGGATCATGGAGTGGAGACTCCGGAGGTGAGGCGAGCGGCGGGAAAAGGTCCGGAAGGTCTGCTTTTTTTGCGCGCTTTTCACGAGGGCGGACAAGTCAACATTGAGATCAGCGATGACGGGGCGGGTCTGAATTACGAAAAGATCCGCAACAAGGCCCGGCAGAAGGGCTTGATCACCGCCGATCAGGCCACGCGCATGACGGAGCGCGAGCTGGCCAACCTGATCTTCTTGCCGGGGCTTTCCACGTCGGAAAGAGTCACCAACGTTTCGGGGCGCGGCGTGGGCATGGACGTAGTGAAAACCAACATCGAAAAAATCGGCGGCACCGTCGATGTGCAGTCCAGGCCGGGACACGGTTCGACCGTGCGCATGAAGATTCCGCTGACCCTGGCAATCATTCCCGCGCTGATGGTCACCACCGCCGGAGACCGCTATGCCATCCCGCAGGTCAGCCTGCTCGAACTGGTGCGCCTGGAAGGCGAGCAGTTGCGCAAGGGTATCGAGCAAGTCAATGGCGCGCCCGTGCACCGGCTGCGCGGACAGCTGCTCCCGCTGGTTTATCTGAACAGCGAACTTGGGGTGGGCGGGGATTGCAAAAACACGGCAGCTGCCGTCGACCAAATTCCCACCACGGCAGCGGGAGAAAGTTCTGACGCCGACACGCAGAGCGTCAACATCGTCGTGCTGCGTGCCGATGAGCGTCAGTTCGGCCTGGTGGTGGATGAAATCAACGACACGGAAGAGATCGTGGTCAAGCCGCTGAGCAAGCAATTGAAGATCATCAACACCTACGCTGGGGCCACAATCATGGGCGACGGGAGGGTGGCATTGATTCTCGACGTGCTCGGTTTGGCCCAACGCGCCAACGTGGTGAGCGAAATCCGTGACGCCGCAGTGGAGAAAGATGCTGCGGGAGCCCGCGCGGCGACGGAGCAGAGCAAAAGCAACGCAGTCCTGCTGTTCCAGTACGGAGAAGGCGGACGCATGGCCGTCGATCTTTCCCTGGTGGCACGCCTGGAAGAGTTCGCTCCCGAAACCGTCGAGAGGGCTGCCGATCAGGAAGTCGTGCAGTATCGCAGCCAGATCATGCCACTGGTCCGGGTTTCCGAAGTGCTGGAAAGCAAGCGAGCGAAGACGGCGGGAAAGGCACAGGAATCTTTGCACGTGGTGGTTTATTCCGACAAAGGCCGCAGCGTGGGACTGGTGGTGGATCGCATCCTCGACATCGTGGAGGAATCGTTCGTCATGCAGCGCCAGAGCGGCCGCGAAGGAGTGATGGGATCGGCCGTGATTCAGAAGCGGGTGACCGACATTCTGGACGTCCGCGGCCTGATCGCGGCCGCTACTCGCAGCCAGCTTCTGGCCGGGATTCAGCCGTAGTTCTTGCTGGATGGAAGAGGAACAAGTCGTGGCCAACAAACAGCAGTTCTGCACATTTTTTCTGAAAGACCAGTTCTTCGGCGTCCCCGTGCAGCAGGTGCAGGAGGTGATCCGCTACCAGGAAATGACGCGCGTGCCTCTGGTACCCGCCGTCATTCGCGGGCTGATCAACCTGCGCGGCCAGATCGTGATGGCGGTCGATCTGCGCCGCCGCTTTGGCATGGAAGAACGGGCTCAGTCGCAGCTTCCGATGAATGTCGTGGTGCGCACCGACGACGGAGCCGTCAGTTTTCTGGTCGATGAAATTGGCGACGTGCTCGAACCGGAAGAGGAAAACTTCGAAGCTCCCCCGGAAACGCTTGAGGGACCAAGCCGCGACCTGGTGCGCGGAGTCTACAAACTGCAGGAGCGGCTCATGCTGGTGCTCGACGCCGAGCGCGCGGTTGCCGCTCCGATTGGCCAGGAAAAGAGCGTCCAGTAGGGGTCTTCAAGCAACACATCCGCATCGCAGATCAAATTTGCCGGCACAGCCGCGAAAAGGAGCAACTGAAAATGGCAGCAACGGGCGCAGCAAGGAAAGCACAGCTGGATGAAAGCGCGGTCGAGAACGCACGCAAGATAGAGTCGTTCACCAAATTCCGGCCCTATGTCGAGTTTGAAGCCGATGGCACCATTCTGAAGGCCAACGAGCTGTTCCTGAAACTCATGGGCTACACCCTGGAAGAGGTCCGAGGCCGGAAAGACAGCATATTTGTGGAGGAAAGCGAACGGGAGAGCGCGGAGCATCGAGAGCTGTGGGCGCAGCTCGGCCATGGAGCTTCGCAAACCTCCGAGTACAAGCGCGTGCGCAAGGGGGGCCACGTAGTGTGGCTCGAATGCACATACTACCCGGTGCTCGACGCCCACGGCGCGACCTCTCGAGTTCTGCAGTTCGCCACTGACGTTACGCAGAAAAAGCTCGCAGCCGCCGAGCATGAGGCGCAAGTTACTGCCGCCAACAAGGCTCAGGCATCGCTTGTATACGACATGGAGGGCACGATCCTCGGAGCCAATGAAAACTTCCTCAAAATCGTGGGATACACGGTCGATGAGATCAAGGGCAAACATGCCGACATGTTTGTGGATGAGGCTACTCGCCGCGACCCTGAGTATGAGGCTTCCTCGAAAAGCTTATGGAAGAAGCTGAGACAAGGCGAACCTTGTGTCGCCGAAGCGAAACGGGTGACCAAGCAGGGCAAAGAAATCTGGATTCGATGCTCGTATTACCCGCTGCTTGACACGACCGGCCGTCCGCACAAGGTCCTGAACCACTTCCAGGAGATCACCGAGCAAAAGGCGCTGGAAATCGATCTGCGGGGCCAGATCGCCGCCATCCACAAATCGCAGGCCGTTATCGAGTTCAGCATGGATGGAATCGTCCTCACCGCCAACGACAACTTCCTGAACGCCCTCGGCTACACCCTCGCTGAAATCAAAGGCAAGCATCACAGCCTGTTCGTCGATGAAGAATACCGCCGCAGCGCCGACTACAAGGAATTCTGGGCCAAGCTGAATCGCGGCGAGTACGTTGCCGACGAATTCAAGCGTATCGGCAAGGGTGGCAAGGAGGTCTGGATTCAGGCCTCCTACAATCCCATTCTCGATTTGAACGGCAAGCCCTTCAAAGTGGTGAAGTACGCCACCGATGTGACCGGGCAAAAAGTCAAGAACGGTGACTACGCCGGGCAGATCGCGGCGATTGGCAAATCGCAAGCCGTGATTGAATTCACCATGGAGGGCGTCGTCCTCGGGGCCAATGACAACTTCCTGAATGCCCTCGGCTACACCTTGGCCGAGATCAAAGGCAAGCATCACAGCCTGTTCGTCGACGAAGACTACCGCCGCACCGCCGATTACAAGGAATTCTGGGCCAAGCTGAATCGTGGCGAATACGTTGCCGACGAATTCAAGCGCATCGGCAAGGGCGGACGGGAAGTCTGGATCCAGGCTTCGTACAACCCCATTCTCAATCTCAACGGCAAGCCCTTCAAAGTCGTGAAGTTTGCCACCGACGTCACCGCCCGGGTCAAGACCGCGCAGGAAATTGAAAAGATTTCCCAGTCTCTGGCCAGCGCTTCCGAGGAACTGACCGCAACCAGCCAGCAGATGAGCGCGAATGCGGAAGAAACGTCGGCGCAGGCCAACGTCGTGTCGGCCAGTTCCGAACAAGTCAACCGCAACCTGCAAACCGTGGCCACGGGCAGTGAAGAGATGAGCGCGAGCATCAAGGAGATCGCCAAAAACGCCCACGAGTCGGCCAAGGTCGCGATTGGCGCAGTGAAGGTCGCCGATGACACGAACCAGGTTGTCAGCAAGCTGGGCGATTCCTCCACCGAGATCGGCCAGGTCATCAAGGTCATCACTTCGATCGCGCAGCAGACCAACCTGCTCGCCCTCAACGCCACCATCGAAGCGGCCCGCGCCGGCGAAGCCGGCAAAGGCTTCGCGGTCGTGGCCAACGAGGTCAAAGAACTGGCCAAGCAGACAGCCAAAGCGACAGAAGACATCAGCCGCAAGATCGAAGCCATCCAGGGCGACACGAAAAATGCCGTAGGCGCTATCGGCCAGATCAGCGGCGTGATCAAGCAGGTTAACGATATCGCCAACACGATCGCGACGGCGGTGGAAGAACAGAACGCCACCACTAACGAGATGGCGCGCAACGTAGGGGAAGCCGCCAAAGGATCGGGCGAGATCACCAAGAACATCAGCGGCGTGGCCGATGCGGCCAAGAGCACGACGCAGGGGGCCAACGATTCGCTCAAAGCGGCACAAGCTCTGACCAAGATGTCGACCGACTTGCGCGATCTGGTACAGCGGCTGAACAAGCAGTAAGCAGCTCGCGTGCGAACTGATCAACCGATCTGATTAACCATGACGGATGCCGCGCCCACACGCGCGGCATCCCTGCTCAGGGCCTATGCTTCCAGTTCGAGTTCTCGTTGTCGACGATTCCGTGGTAGTCCGCAAGTTGCTGTCCGACGCCTTGGCATCGAGTGTGGAGGTGCAGGTAGCGGGCACCGCTTCCAATGGCGCGATAGCGCTGGCCAAAATTCCGCAGCTTAATCCGGACGTCATCACGCTCGACATCGAAATGCCCGGGCTCAACGGCATCCAGACACTGGCCGAGATACGCAGGCTCTATCCCAAGCTGCCGGTCATCATGTTCAGCACGCTGACCGAGCAGGGGGCGGCGATCACGCTCGAAGCGCTGTCGCTGGGCGCGTCGGATTACATGACCAAGCCGACGAACAGCCCGAGCCTGGCCGAGGCGATGGAGCAGGTGCGGCGCGAACTGCTGGCAAAGATCATTTGTCTTGGACGCCGCTGCATGCCCGTCGTTTCGCCGGTATCAGTAGCGGCAAAGAAAAAATTCATTGACCGAAGAATTGAGATTCTCGCCATTGGAACTTCGACCGGAGGGCCGAACGCTCTGGCAGAAGTTATCCCGCGGCTTCCCCAAGATTTTCCCATTCCGGCGGTAGTCGTGCAGCACATGCCGCCGTTGTTTACGCGTCTGCTGGCCGAGCGCCTGAATGCGCAGTCCAGGCTTTCGGTTAAAGAGGCCGAAGCCGGCAAGGCGCTCGAAGCGGGACAGGTTTGGATTGCGCGCGGGGATTATCACATGACCGTCAGTCGGAGAGGCGCACACGTGGCGCTGAATCTCAACCAGGAATCTGCTGAAAATTCCTGCCGCCCTGCGGTCGACGTCTTATTCCGCTCCGTAGCGCAGACCTATGGCCCGAACGTGCTGGCGGTGGTCATGACCGGCATGGGCTCGGATGGGGCGCGCGGGGCAGCGCACATTCGCGAGGCCGGAGGCGAAATTCTGGTGCAGGACGAACCTTCTTCAGTGGTGTGGGGAATGCCGGGCGCGGTCGTCAGTTCCGGATTAGCCGATAAGATCTGCCCGCTCACAGAAATCAGCGCGGAGATCCTAAGGCGCGTCGACGCTAGCAGAAAGCGCGTGAGCGCCATCTCGGCAACACACGTCTGAGAAGGAAAGCGAATCGATATCCGTGGAAATTGCGACCGCCAAAGCCGCCGTCATCGCTGACACGCAGGATCTCAAGGATCCCGCGTATCTCAAGATCCGCGATCTGATCTATCAGATCTCCGGCATCTACCATCCCGAGGAGAAGCTTTATCTGCTGGCTTCCCGCTGCGGCCGCCGCATGAATGTGGTCAAGGCGGCTACGCCGTCGGAATATGTGGAGCATCTGACGGCGCGCGGCAACCGCGAAGCCGAATTGCGTCTTCTGCTGAACGAAATCACTATTGGCGAGACCTACATGTTTCGCAGCCCGCAGCAGCTGGAAGCGCTGCGCAGCGTGATTCTTCCACAAATCATCGCGGCCAAAACCGCGCTCGGCTTCAAGCGCCTGCATCTGTGGAGCGCCGGATGCTCCACCGGCGAAGAGCCGCATACGCTGGCCATGTTTCTTCTGGAAGAAAAAGAAAGGCTGCTTTCGGGCTGGGCCTTAGACATTCTCGCGACCGATCTGAACGACAATTCTCTAGCTGCCGCCAAGGCCGGAATTTACGGTGAATATGCCCTGCGCAGCACGTCGGACCTGCTACGCAAGAAATATTTCAAACCCTGCGACGCAAACCGGCTGCAAGCCCGCGACGAATTGAAAGCGCTGATCCGCTTCGATCGCGTCAATCTCAACGACGACAGCAAGATGACATTCCTGAAGGGCATGGACTTGATCTTCTGCTGCAACGTGCTGATTTATTTCGATCTCGCGTCGAAACGCAAAGTCATGCAGCACTTTTATGCCAATCTCTTGCCCGGCGGTTATCTGTTCCTGGGTCACGCCGAATCGCTCTATCAGGTCGACGACCGCTTTCATCTGGTGCATTTTCCTGGGGCAATCGGCTACTGGAAGCCGCCGGTGGGCTACGCTGTCGGAGGCAAACGATGAAGTCACTCGAGGAAATTCGCCCGCGAATTCAAGCGCTGGAAGCGATGCCGACGGTACCGGCGATCGTGCAGCCGCTGGCCGAACTCTTGCGCCGCGATCCCGATCAGGTCAATTTAGAAAAAGTTGTGGAGCTGGTCTCTTATGATTCGACGATTGCGGCGCAATGCCTGCGCATGGCTAATTCACCTCTGTTCGGCCGGCGGAATACCGAGACGGTTCGCAGTGCGGTACTGGCCTTAGGGATCAAGCGAGTGGAAGCGATCCTGCTGGGTTGCTGTTTGAACCGGATCGTGCCTAACGAAAAATGGGCCCTCGATGCGCTGACTTTCTGGCGGCATTGCCTGGGCTGCGCCCTGGTCAGCAGCCGGATGGCGCGGCTGATCGGATACCCCGACCCGGAGAAAGCTTATCTGGCCGGGTTGCTGCACGATCTGGGAATTCTGGTCAACACCGTGACCTGCACGGAAGAATTTCGCCGCGCGGTAGAGAACGCGCGGGAGCGACGAATCCGGCTGCACGAAAGCGAGCAGGAATATCTGGGCTTCAACCACTGTCAGAGCGGGACGATCCTCGCGCAGCAGTGGAAATTTTCTTCCGACGTGATCGCTGTGATCGAATTTCATCACGATGCGGCCAAGGCGACGTCCGCGCGGCCACTGGTGGCGCTGGTTCATCTCAGTGATCTGCTCTGCCGGTTACGCGATCTTGGTTATGGATATTACGAAGCAATCGGTATCGAGCTTGCGGGGGACGAGGCGTGGTCGATGTTAGTTGAAAGCCATCCTGCACTTGCCAAAATGGATCTGGCGCGGCTTACGATGGACATTGACGGAGCCATGGACGAAATCACGGCGGTAGTGGACGCGGTTTTCAAGGTGGAGAGTGCGGCAGCGGGATAGCCGCGGAGCTACGCTCCGCCGGACAGCCGAGGGCGGCTGTCCCTACATGAGCCTGTGGCGAGCTTCGCTCGCCAGCCCAGACGGGGCGTCCGGGATTCACAACCTCGTCCGGTCCTACTAGGAATCTATTACCGCCGGCGTATGGTTCTGTGGTTCCGGGGACGGGGACTTCGAATGCGCGAACTTCCAGTAGAGCTCGCGCGCCTGGCGATACATAGGACCGAAGGGCAAGGAGCGGTTTTCGATGCGGGTGGCGGGAGTGACTTTCGAGTAATTTCCCGTCGAAAAGATCTCGTCGGCTTCTTGGAATTCGTTGTAGGTCATGACCTTCTCTATTACCGTCACGCCGGCGTCGCGAAGAAGTCCGATCACGCGCTTGCGGGTAATTCCGGCCAGGAACGTTCCATTCGGGATGGGCGTATACACGACGCCGTTTTTTGCCATGAACACGTTCGAGGTCGCAAATTCGGCGACGTTGCCCAGCATGTCGCAGACCAGCGCGTTGTCGAAACCTCTGGCCTGCACTTCGAACAGGGCGCGGGCGTTGTTGGGATAGAGGCAACCAGCCTTTGCATCGACGGGCATGGTTTCGAGCGTGGGCCGGCGAAAAGGAGACAACGTGACCGAGAAGCCCTTCGGCTCGCGCATGGGCGCTTCATAAATCGAAAGGCACCAGCGGGTCGACTCCGGATCGTGGGCCTGAACCCATGATCCCTCTTTTTCCGCCCAGTACATGGGGCGGATGTAGAGGGCGGCATCCTTGGGGAAGCGCTGAATTCCTTCGTGCGCGAATCTTACCCACGTTTCAAGCGAAACGACCGGTTTCAGAAACAGCTTCTTTGCCGAATCATTGACGCGGGCGCAATGCAGTTCGAGGTCGGGAGTAACGCCCTCGAAGGCGCGGGCTCCGTCAAAAACAATGGAGCACAGCCAGGCAGCATGCGTTCGCGGCCCCATGATCCCGATGTTGCCCTCGTGCCATTTGTCTTCGAAATAGGTCCAGGTGGTTGTGGATGCAGGTGCCGGCATGCGTCCCTCCGAGTGCGCATTGGTGCGCAGCGGGGCATCTCGCCCGATGTCGTACGTTACGATAAAAGACCCAGTTCTGGCAAAAGGGTCGGAAGCGGTACGTGTCTCTTTGCCTACATCGAACTTCTTCCCAGCGACCAGCGTAGGATCAGGAAAATTTCGAAGCAAAGAACCACAGCGCAGATCGCAGCACCACCCCGGAGATTCCCGCGAATGGCCGTAACCAGAGCGGAGATGCCGAACGCGATGGCCATGAAGAACCCAAAAACAAGGCCCATCCAGACTCGCAGCCTCCGATCTTGGTGAACGCTTACCATTATGACGACCGACGTTAACAACAGCCCTCCCACCAACCGCCAGGCAGCGCCGCTCGAGGCTAGAACAGACGTGCTCATTGGGATGGACATAGTCCCAGTCCCTTTGTCCTTCGCTAGATTGAAGCTTCTCGCCTGCGACGATGGCTCAATACGCAATCCGCGACAAGATTGTAGCTCTTAGTTGAGGAAGTCCAGACGGACAGCGCTCAAAACCCCTGCCGTTCCTTCCGCGGTGGGCTATCTCGTTGTTGAGTCACATCCATTCGTGAGCGAGGTCACTGACTGACCCGCGATGCGACTCCAAGCTGTGCGAGATTGGGGATGTGTGCGTCGGATCGAGAATCGTCCCAGGATCACGGAGGGTATCAGCGATGAAAACTTCAAAGAGAATTGCCGCCATTGTGGTTGTGCTTTTGTTGGCCACGCTCGCGATGCTGAGATCAAGACCGGCTGCGAGCGCTTCCAGCGCGGGCCAGATCACGGGAACCATCAAGCTGGAAGGACAAGCTCCCCATCAAAAGCCAATCGACATGTCGAAAGATCCCAGTTGCGCGCAGACGCGCGGCGGGGCGCCGGCGGTGCTGGAAAACGTAGTGGTTGGCACAAACGGCGGATTGGCGAATGTTGTGATTTACATTTCGCAGGGACTGAGCGGAGATGTGCCGCCGTCTGCCAAGCCGGTCACGTTTGAGCAGAAGGGCTGCCAATATGTGCCCCACGTGGTGGCTTTGAATCCGGGCCAGCCCATGAAAATAATGAATGACGATAAGACGATGCACAACATCCATCCGGCGCCGAATCCGGGCGGAGGCAACCTCCAGTTCAATAAGTCGGAATTGCCGGGCGGAGCTCCGATCGATGTGACCTGGAAGGCCGAAGAAGTCGCAATTCCGGTGAAATGCAACGTCCATCCCTGGATGCGCGGTTATATTGCGGTGGTCAAAGGGCCCAATGGAGTGAGTGATACGAACGGATCGTTCTCACTCGATGACGTGCCTCCCGGCACTTACACCCTGACCGCGTGGCATGAAACCTACGGGACGCAAACGAAAACCGTGACAGTTGCGGCTGGGAAACCGGTCACCGCCGACTTCAGTTTCAAGGCGAAGTAGAACATTAGGGTGGTTTTGTGGTGGATTCATTAAAGCCTCACCACAGATGACACGGGGGAACACAGGGGGGAATGAACGGGAGCTTCGGTCCGCTGGACAGCCGGGGACGGCTGTCCCTACATCAAACGTTGTCCTGCATAAAACAGGGCCGCAGAATTGGCGGCTGCCAATCCTGCGGCTTGGTTGGGTGACAATTGGGGGTCGTTACCTAAGCGTCAGAGTGACCCATTGCGAGCTTCGCGCGCAACCGCGGACGAGGGCGTCCGCGGCTACACGCACTTGTTACTCAGCTGGATGCAACACGCGGAACGAGTTGCCGCCGTTTGACCATACCAGCACCAGAGCGTCCTGGCCGTTCGGAATGCTGGAGAGGGCGTGGGCGACATCATCGGCAGACTGTTCGGCATGCCGATTCACTTCCATGATGACGTCTCCGCGCTGCAGGCCGGCGTTATCGGCCGGGCTGCCCGGTTGTACACCTTCCACAGCCGCGCCGTGAACCGTGCTCGGGACCTGCATCTGGTCGCGGGCATCCTGGCTCAGATCACCAAGGCTCAGTCCCCAGCGGCCTTTGCCATGTTCGCCGTTCGCGGCAGAGCTGGCACCGGGATTGTTCATAGACTCCAGCGTAACGGGGATGTTCATACCTTTGCCGTCGCGCGCGATCTCGAGATGGATGGTTTCGCCGGGATGTTGCTG
This sequence comes from uncultured Acidobacteriaceae bacterium, assembly GCA_963772045.1. Classification (GTDB taxonomy): domain Bacteria; phylum Acidobacteriota; class Terriglobia; order Terriglobales; family Acidobacteriaceae; genus Sulfotelmatobacter. The sequence goes on from CAVYWC010000001.1 coordinate 178,005, forward strand.
GCCGACTTCCATCTGCAGTTCGCCGGCATCGGTGACGGTCTTGCCGTCGAGCTTGGTAATGACGTCTCCGACTTTGATTCCGGCTTTGGCTCCGGGTGAATTGGGATCGACCTGAGTCACGACCGCTCCGGTTGGGTTGCTCATGTCGAAGAACTTCGCGTTGTCGGGAGTCACGTCGGAGATGCCGATACCAATGAATCCGTGCGAGACTTTGCCGTCACGAATCAGAGTTTCGACCGTGGGCTGCGCGATCTGGGCCGGAATGGCGAAGCCCATGCCGGAAAAAGATCCGTTGGAAGAGATCAGGAACGTGTTGATCCCAATGACTTCGCCGCGCGCATCGACCAGCGCGCCGCCTGAGTTGCCGGGATTGATGGCAGCGTCGGTCTGAATGAATTCGCCAGGCTTGCGCCGATCGGTGGGATCGGGATTCGGACGATTCAAGGCGCTGACGATGCCGCGGGTTACGGTGAATTGAAATCCGTAGGGATTGCCGAAAGCGAGCACAGTCTGTCCGGGACGCAGCTTTGCGGAATCGCCCCAAGGCACGCTGGGCAGGTTTTCACCTTTGATCTTGATGACCGCGAGATCGGTGAGCGGATCGGTGCCGATCAGTTTGGCCGGAAGAACCTCGTGGTTGCTCATCATGACGCGAATGTCGCCCGCGCCCTCGACGACGTGGTTGTTGGTGACGATGTAGCCATCGGGCGAGATGATCACTCCGCTGCCCAGGCCGCGCTCAACCTGCTCCTCAGGCTGACGAGGCATGCGGAATTGATGACCAGACGGACTTCCGCCGAACGGATTTCCGCCAAAAGGAGCAAAGAATTGTTCCATGGGGGAACCGGAATCGGAGTCATTATCGGCGGGTTGCGCGGTTGGTTTTGTGGTCACGGTGATGTTCACGACAGCAGGAGTGACGCGAGCTGCCAGAGTTTCCATCTCGTGATCGAGAGTTAAGAGTTCGGAAACACTGTTGGTATCGAGTGGGGCGGCAGCGGGAGCCATGGCCGCGGCCCTCGCCGGTTTGGTGAACTCATAGGCGCCGAGCGAGCCGACGATAGCGATTGCGATCACCGGCACGAGCAAGCGCCGAGTCAGTTGGTTCTTCCAGTCTTTCATGTTGTCCTTCTCCTCCATTGATGGTGCATTGCAACTAAGAAATTAGTTGTCAATCTCAAAAAAATTTCTACGTGGTCTTGGCCACGGGCGTTCTCTGCGCGCGGCTTGGCGCATAGGTCAAACGCCATACCGTGACTCTCGAAATCCAGGCATAGGGTCCGATTTGTTCGGTCGTGCGAATCACCAAAATGGCCTCGGCTGGGATGACACGCTGGGTCGCTTTCGCCTTCACCACGCGTGGAACCATCGCGGTCAGTTTTGCTTTCGCCGGGATCGGTCGCGGACTGTCTGCCCGGCGCTGGTCCAGACGAGTCAGCAGGCGTGGCTGCGGTTGCGCTTGAGGCAACGTGCTCACGTGGAGAGCGGCCGGGATCACCGACGCGGATCCGAAACGCGCATTATTGAAAATCGGAGCGGCCGAGGCATGAGCTTCAGCTGCGTTCGGGGTGAAAGCCACAAGCTGGGGCGCGTGAGGGACGATCGCCAGGCACAACAACGAGAGAATTCCGGCCAAGCCTAGCGCGGGTTTTCCGAAACTTCTGACGTTCGTCCGATTCGCGTCAAGAATGCGCGAGAGGCGCCGCCGAGCTTCGTCCGCGCGGTGGACAGCGGCTTGCACCATGGCCCAGGCTCGGCGCGCGAAATTCCGTTCGAGCAGGGCGACCAGACATTTCGCGTATCCGCGAGGATTGCCGGTCTCGGCCAGCACATGGTCGTCGCAAGCCATTTCGCGTTCCAGCGAAAGTTGGCGTTCGATCCACCAAATCACCGGATGGAAAATAAAAAATGCCCGCACTGCTTTTTGGAACAGATTGGTCCAGTCGTCGCGGCGATGGAGGTGTGCAAACTCATGAAGTAAGATGATGCGGAACTCTTCGGGAGAGAGTTCGTGCAGGGCCCACTGTGGGATCACGATCATCGGCTGGAAGAATCCGATCGCGGAGGGAACTGCCAGCTTGTCCGAGGTCGCAAGCATGACAGAGCGCGACGACGAGAATTCTTCTGCAATCTTTTGCAATGCCGGAGGAAGATCCGAGGGGCCGATCACTCTGCAACCGCTGCGGAGACTACGCAGGCGGCAGATTCCGATCGCCAAATGCGTGATTCCGACGGCGACTCCGAGGAGCCAGATGGAAAACAGGACGACAGCCCAATGATCGGAGAGCGTCAACAAAGACTGAGCGCCATTCTGCGTAACGAGAGAATGTGTCTCGCCGAGCGCGGGGATGAAAGGAATTCCGGCCACGGTCAGCATGGCCATGAACCAAACGGCAAAGCGGGTTCCGGAATTCTCGCGAGGCAAGAAGCGAAGCAGAAGCCAAGCGAAGCCCGCGATCAGGATGCCCTCGGGAAGAGAATTCAGGACCCGGGAAACCGCGATCTGCGCCAGATTTTGTAGCTCAGGCAGCATCATTTCGAGTCGCTCCCGTCGCCGTCGCTTCGGTCGTTTTCGCTTCGGTCCAGCATCTCGCGCAGACGATCGAGTTCTTCGGCGTCGATGCCGCGTTCCTCAAGAATGTTCAGGACCAGTTGCTCGTGAGAATTCTTGAAGAACCGGCCAGCCAAATGCCGGATCTCCGAACGCGTGGCCTCTTTCCGTCCGACCAGCGGAGCGTAAACGTGGGCGCGACCGTCTTTCGCGTGCTCCACGTAGCCTTTTCGCTCCAAGACTCGGATTGTCGTTAAGACGGAGTTGTAGGCTAGCGCAGGCGCTTCGGCTAGGGCTTCGAGAACTGATTGGACGGTGCCTGAGCCCTTGAGCCAGAGCACCTTCATGATGCGTAATTCGGCATCGGTCAGAGTCTCGGACGGTCTGCGCGGCACCTGGCCTCCCTGTCTTAAGCAGTTAGACGGCTGAGTTTTCGAAAAGTAACTAAATATTTAGTTGCAGATTGACGGCAGCAGGTTGCGTGGATATGTCATCCAAATGCGGATACCGGAACAGTGAAATATCGGCGTAAACGGCTAGGGCGGATCATTACCCGCAAAATAGATTCGTAAACAAATGAAAACAGGGAGCTTTGTTGGACCCGAGATCCAGAAGGCAGTGCACAACTACGGGTGCATAATGCGAAAGACTAGGCTGTTGGTTTTGTTCATTGTTTTGGGTGCAGGCACGGCCTTTTCACAATCGGTCAGTGATGTTTTTTCTCAGGATTCGACGCAGCAAGGTAATACCGCGCCGGATTGTTCCGATCCGACCATGGCAGGGACGGCTCAGTGTGCGGGGCAGAGCCAGCGATCCCAAGGCAGTCAAAATGCCGCCGCGCCCATTCGGACGCCGGTTCTGACGCCACTTCCGGGGGCGAACCAACCGCCGTCTCCGGGTTCGCCCCCGCAGAATCCCTCGCAGGTGGCGAGGTCATCGACCGCTGTGCGTCCGGAGACGGAGTTCGAACAGATGGTGGCCGATTCGGTGGGACATCCACTGCCATTGTTCGGGCAATCTTTGTTCATGCAGCCGCCAAGCACATTCTCGCCAGTGGATCTGATGCAGGTGCCGAGTGATTACGTGATTGGACCGGGCGACGAATTGCAAATCTCGATTTGGGGCCAGGTGGAGGCCAACCTACGCACTATCGTGGATCGATCGGGACAGATTTACATTCCACGGGTCGGAGAAATTTCCGTTGCCGGAGTGCACTATGGCGAACTCGAGCCCTATCTGAAGGGCGAAGTGTCCAAGATATTTAAGAATTTCAGTCTGATCGCGAGCATGGGACGACTGCGCACGATTCAAGTGCTGGTGGTCGGAGACACCCGCTATCCGGGAACGTACACGATTAGTGCTTTGAGCAGTCTGGTCAATGCGATCTTTGCGTGCGGCGGTCCTTCGCCGCATGGCTCGCTGCGAGACATTCAGGTTCGACGAGACGGAAAGATCATCGCTCACTTCGATTTGTACGACCTGCTGATCCACGGAGATAAATCGAAAGACGTGCGGCTCGAATCGGGGGACGTGCTCTACATTCCGCATGTAGGGCCGCTGGTGGCGATCTCGGGATCGGTGAATGCGCCGGCCATTTACGAGATGACGGAAAACTCCAGGCTCGAGGATTTGATCGAGATTGCGGGCAATCTGAGCACGGTTGCGGATACGAACAAAATCACGGTCGATCGCATTGTGGATCACGAGGCGCGAAAAACGCTGGAGTTTCCCTATGACGACCAATCCCGCGCAGAGCCACTGAAAGACGGTGACATTGTTCGCGTGTTTTCCATTGTGCCGCGCTTCGTCGACACTGTGACGCTGCGCGGAAACGTAGCCAATCCCGGGCGCTATCCGTGGAAACCGGGCATGCGCATACGCGACCTCATTCCAGACCCACAGGCACTGCTGACTCGGGATTACTGGCGCGATCGGGCGGAGACCGTCACCGGAAGCGAGACAGAATACCCGTTGCGAAAGGAAACAAAGACGCGGGATCAGCCACTTTACGAATCACGGGCAAACACGAACCTCGCCAATGGCACAACGCAGAACGGATTGCAGCAGAACGGAATGATGCAGAATCAGAACGCGAATATGGGCGCCACAAATACGGCCGAAGAGAATAATTATCCAGCCGAAGCGGGAACCAATGGGGCGAACGCCGGAGCCTTCTACACTCAGAATCAGCAGATGCCTGCGAATGGGATGACGACAACTGCGGGCGTGTCACCGATGAATCAGCAGCCGTCCCAAACGTCTCTTGAAAGCCGTAACCGGAATCGGGTTAAGGATGTGGTGGACGACGTGCGCAGCTATGCTCCGGAAATCAACTGGGATTACGCCATCATCCAGCGGGTAAATCCGAAGGATCTTTCTTCGAAGCTGATCTGGATGAGCCCGCGGAAGGCGATTATTGAAAAAGATGAGGGCAGCAATCTGGAATTGGAGCCGGGAGACATCGTCACTATCTTCTCGCAGCGGGAAATTAATGTTCCGCAAGCGGACCAGTCGCAATATGTGATTGTGGAAGGCGAGGTCATGCGGCCGGGGGTGTACAAGCTGGAAACTAACGAGACGATGCGCTCGATTTTGCGACGCGCCGGCGGGCTGACTCCGAACGCGTATGTGTATGGAGCGCAGTTCACCCGCGAATCGGCGCGAGTGGATCAGCAGAAGAGTCTGGACGAACTGGCTCACACGATGGAGGTACAGATCCGGCAATCAGCCATGTCGGTGGCTGCGTCGGCGAGTCCAGGCGACTTGCCGCAAATGATGGCAGCACAGGAAGCAATCATTGAGCAATTGCGCAGCACCCGAGCCAGCGGGCGGGTTGCGCTGGCAGTGCGGCCGAAAGACAAAGACATCTCGGATTTTCCGGACCTGGTGATGGAAGACGGCGATCATCTGATGATTCCGCATACGCCTTCAACGGTGGCCGTGGTCGGCGATGTCTATAACCCGGGATCTTTCATTTTCGAAACACACAACACCACGGGCGACTACCTGGAAATTGCCGGCAAGGGGAAACCGCAGTCAGATCTGCGCCACGCTTTCGTGTTGCGCGCGAACGGAGTGGTGGTGGCTGCGAACAATGTGAATGGAGTTTTCACGGGGGCGAAGTTTGAACGGATTCATCTTTACCCCGGCGATGAGGTGGTTGTGCCCTACAAGCTTCCGACTGGAGCTTTCGTTCGCGGCCTGCGCGACTGGACACAGATCGCTTCGCAACTGGCGATCACTGCGGCCGCGCTCGCAATTATTGCTCCCTAGAATACAAGCAAAGATCGAATTCGATGCTGTACGCCGATCAGCGCTGGCTGGGAAATCACGGCATTGGCCGCTTTGCGCGGCACGTACTTGGGGAACTCGAGTACGCCCCGGTGCGGCTGAAATCGAATCCAGCCGCGCCACTGGATTCCTGGCGACTGACGCGAGCGCTTACGAAACTGAATGGAACGGATGTGTTTTTCTCGCCGGGATACAACACTCCATTGTTCTGCCGTTCGCCATTCGTGTTCACAATTCACGACCTTAGCCACATTTATTGTCCGGAAAACAGCAGCCCGGCGATTCGGATCTATTACGCGACGATCCTCAGGCGCGCCTGCAAAAACGCCGCGAAAATCTTGACGGTTTCGGAGTTCACGCGGAGGCAAATCATCGAATGGGCCGGCGTGCGCGAGGAAAACGTATTTAATGTTGGCTGCGGCGTTGACACCGCTTACCGTCCTGCGGGGGATCGAGATGCTCCGCTATTTTCTTATCTTCTCTGCGTGAGCAATCGAAAGAAACACAAAAACGAGTTTCGCATTGTGGAGGCCTTCGCGAACGCTCGCCTCGACGCGAGGATGCATCTGGCATTCACCGGTGATCCGGAGCAGAGCCTGATGCGGTGGATCAACCGGCAGCAAGTTTCCGAGAGAGTCACATTTGTGGGGACGGTTGCGGAGGCGAAGTTGCCTGCGCTTTACCGCGGTGCGAGGGCTTTAGTCTTTCCATCGCTTTATGAAGGATTCGGACTACCGATATTGGAGGCGATGGCGTGCGGCACTCCGGTCGTGACTTCGAAGGTCACCGCTATGCCGGAGCTTGCCGGGGACGCCGCGATGCTGGTCGATCCCACGTGCGTGGAAGACATCTCGCATGCGATCGAGCGCGTTGTGGAGGATGAAGGTTTGCGGGGGGATTTGCGCGAGAAGGGACTCGTGCGAGCTGCGCTGTTTCCCTGGGTCCACACTTGCGGGCGGGTGCGGGAACTGCTCACGACAGTTTAGAGAGGGACGCGGAAAAACCAAGAGTTGGAGTGCTGCCGGCAAGTTGCATAGGTCCTTCGCCGCAAAGGACGCGGCTCAGGATGACAAGGCTACGGGGCGGGAATCTGGACGTTGGGGACGATGTTGGAGTAGCTGCTTTCTTCATTGCTCGAATTGACGGCGGTGGTTGCGTAACAGTAGGACGTTCCGTCGACGACCACGCTGTCGGTATACAGCGTGCTCGCATTCAACGATGGGTTGATCTTGGAGAACGACCCGCAAGCCGAGTTGGTGTAGACGGCGCGATAGACGTTGTAGCCCGAAATATTCTGAGAAGTGCTGGCATCCCAGGAAAGAGCGACGTCGTGGACCGGAGCCGCAGTGCCAGTACCGGTCAGAGCTTCGGTTGTGGGTGAATTCTGCGCATTGCTGGCGAAGGTGAGCGTTGCGCTGGCTGCTCCCGTGCTTTGCGGAGTGAATGTAATTGTGAAGGGAGCGCTCTGGCCGGCGGGAATGGTGGCTGGCAAGGTCAGGCCGCTGAAGGCGAAGGCGGAATTATTCGTGCCTGCGGACGTGACAGTCACACTGGCTCCGCTGGCAGTCAAACTTCCCGATGCCGATCCGCTAGTTCCAACGACCACGCTTCCCAGAGGGAGGGTAGCCGGAGAAACGGCGAGCTGTCCGGCGGCCGAAGTTCCTGTTCCGGAAAGTGCAATGGTTAACGACGGATCGGACGCGGTCGATGTCACTACAACGTCGCCAGCTGCGCTTGCCGCAGAAGTGGGAGTGAAGACCACATGGAAGCTCGTGCCTTGGCCGGCGCCCAGGGTTATCGGTGTGGTGGCACCGCTCAAGCTGAATCCAGTTCCGCTGATCGCGATCTGAGAAATCGTGGCGCTCGAGTCACCGGTGTTGGTCACCGTTTCTAAGAGCGACGAATTATTGCCCACAGTGACCGTTCCGAAGCCGAGACTAGCCGGACTGGGGGTCAGATATCCGGGCGTCACGCCAGTTCCGGACAAGCCGACCGTCAGCGAAGGATCTGAGGCGTCTGAGGTAATGGTCACACTGCCGCTCGCAGCTCCTGCGGCCTGCGGCGCGAACACAACCTTAAAGGTCGTGCTCTGGGAAGAACCCAGGGTTAGAGGAGTTGTGATCCCACTCAGTTGAAAACCTGTACCCGTGATTTGCACCTGTGAGATGTCAACACTGGCCGAGCCACTGTTCGTGAGAGTAAAGGTTTGAGACTGCTGGGAGCCGAGCGTAACGCTGCCGAAAGACTCACTGCCGGGACTCGAGCCAAGATCGCCGACGGGCGTCGATGTCCCGGTTCCGGAAAGAGAAAGTGTGCTGGAAGTGTTGGTCGCGTTGCTGGAGATCGTCACGGTCGCAGTAAAATTTCCGGCCGCATTCGGGGCGAAGGCAACGCTGATCGGTATACTCTGCCCGGCCGCGATGGTTGTGGGAATACTGGGCGAGAGCAGAGAAAAATACTGACTGGAAAACGAAACAGCGCTGACGCTGACGGACGCGGGCCCTGAGTTGGTCGCGTCCACTGTCATGTTCTTGCGGGTTCCAGCGGAGACGTTCCCGAATTGTAGCGAACCCACACTTAGCGAGAGGGTTGACGTCTGCTGATTCGGAGGACCGCCGGCGCTCACGCCCTGACACCCAGTCAGAAAACTGAAGCCCGCAAGAACCAGCAATGCAATCGCGACAACGGTTGCAGGGTGGTTTGAGCGGACCTTGGCGGCCGCTGTTCTTGCCAGAGTCGGCGAAGAAACCGTGTGTCGGGTGGCCACAACTTTCTGGACCGGGGGACGGCTCATCCCAACCAGTGTCAGGTTAGGACGCGGATTCGGGTAGATATCTGAGGTACATACCGAGAATTTCGAAAGTACAACAGAAAGAAACGGGGATTTGCGCGAGTGGTCTACAGCGCAGTATAGAGTTATCTTATCTGACAGATTTTGCGGCACTTAGCCGAGTTTCGCACCCAGCCAGAATACCGACCAGACATGTACCAATGGCCAATAACGAACGTAGAAATCTCGCTTGCTGTATTGACAATTAAATATGGCTGTTTTGGTGTTTAAAAGAACCGCTTGGGCTGGAGCAAAATGCCGATCGCCACGGTCATATTTTTTGACGGGTTGGGCTGAATTGCCGGAAAACGCCAGCGCTCATATTGTGTCCAGGCGGAAAGGCCTACGGAAGAATTCGGCCAGAACTCGGCGCGCACATTGGCATCGGTTAACGATCCGCCTCCGGGGACGAACACGATGCTGTCCTTCTGATGGCGAAACCCGAATTGCAACTTGTTGTGCGGATTGAGCCAATAGGTCGACCACCCCTGAAGGCCCTGCCCTTGGCGGCCGATCCAACTGCCCAGCAGGTGTCGGTTGTTCTGAAAGCCGCTCAGCCAGGTTCCGTCCCAATAGAAGGCGCCGTACACGACATCGGGCAAAGGATTCACCGGGTCGGTGTAGCCGCCTTCCAGGCGGAGGTCGAGTCTCGGAACTTTTGGAATTCTGGGAAAGTAGAGTCCGCCGAGCCATGCACCGACGTCGGGACCAATCAGTGGCGTAATTTCATTATGCTCGGCCATGCCCTCGCCGTAGAAGGTCACCACGTTACGAAGGCCGGGAAGGCGATAGCTGAAATCCAAACCAGAGCGGCGCGAACCGGGCTTGTTAGGGTTGCCGCCGAGTGTGTTTCCCGTGGAAAAGAGGCTGCGCAACATTGTGTGTAGCGTTACCGGATAGCCAGGGCCACCGTAGTCGGTGGTGCGGGAGAGACCGATCTCCCAGTTCGAGGTTGGTTTGAAGCTGATTCTCTCGCCATGAACGATGGGCTGGTTGCTCAACGAGACGCCGTACTGGCCCACGAGTCCAGATGGTGAATAGACGAATTCATTGCCCGAATACTGCCCAAGGAAGGCTTCGATCCGCATGGGACCGAGCACACTCAGGAAACTGGGCAAGGTAAAAGGAACGACGCGGTTAATCCGAAACATACGAACCGGCTGAGCGTTATCGCTGAACATGAGCGGACCGCCCGCGGAGGGTCCCCACCATAGGCTCTGATTTCCGTAGGAGAGTTGCCAGTTATCAAGATTCAGCCCAACGTAGGCGTCGAGAAATCGTCCCTGATTCAAGTCCGGCGTCGGAGTGTCGGGCGGAACTGGAAACGGTGGGGTGACAGCACTATGAGCGAAATCTTCCTGGGATATGGCCGTTCGAGCCGATAGAGGCAAGGCTGGCGCGAATGGCGAGTGCTGGTATTCACCGCGGACATAGACCGTGAAGGGACCGAGATTCCCCCAGCCGGATACGCCAGAGACATCATTGAAGCCCTCCTGGATTGGCCTGCCGTAATCGTTCATGATTGTTTGAGCGAAGTGGTAACCATCCGTCAGCGGCTTGTTTACGATCTCCATCCCGCGGGTGTAAACGGACTCGATCCGGACGTCTTCATTGAGCCCACCTGCCAACAAGGCGATCTCGCTGGAAAACTCGTTACGCAACAGATTGTTCAGTTGCGCTGCCTGAGGCTGAGGCGTCTCGTCATCAGCAATCGCGTCGGAAGCTTCTTTGATCTGGCGGGCGCAATCCATGCGGGTCCAGGGACGCATGTCCGCAAAGCTAGTGTGAATGTATCCGAGTGCACTTAGGCGTTCGATGGCGGGATAGATCCAGGAATCCAAGGGAACATAAGGCGAGCCCATGTTGCGCGGCTGACGGGAAGGATCTTCGCTGTCGTCTCTGGCGAAGGTGCCCCAACGTGCCATCTCCGCGTGGCTATAACGGGAGTGGGTAAGGAAAGCCTGCCGTCCCAAATACCAGCCCAGCGCACTGCCAACAATGACGTCGGTGGCAAAGTGCTGATGTCCAATGATGCGCGCCGCGCCGATGGCAGTCGCGGCACCGTAAGCAAGGGTCTGGGTCAAAAAACCGGGATACTCGTGCGCGATCACGCTGGCAATCGCCCAACTGATGGAAGCATGCTCGGACGGAAAAGAGACTCCTCCCTGGAAAAAGCGCCCACGGCCATCGCCGGTAAAGGGACGTTCGCGGCCGAACGCGTATTTGAGGGCTTCGGTGTCGATCAGCGCGTCAATCGCGGCTTCACCCGCAAGAAGGCCGATTTCTCGTGGTTGATCGCGATTGGTGGCATATCCCCAGAGATACATTCCGGCGCCGATGCCCGCCATTGCGCCAACTCCGGCATTGGAAAATGTCACGGCGTGGGAAACCGTCTTGGGATTTGTAGGAACATGGCGTTCGACGGCGGCGTCGGTGGCCAACAAAGCAGCCGTGGCGAAGCCAATGGGGACGGTCCATTGCCAATGCGAATAGGTCAGGTGAAACGGGGCGGTGACGAGATTCTTCTGATCGATGAACAGATTGCGCGGCAGGGACTTTAAAACGACCGGCGGAATGGAAGGGTCGGCAGAATCCTGGTTCTCTGTTGCCGAATCGTGGGAAGGATCGGTAGCTTGCGCGGAAAGAGTCAGACTTGCGCCGAGGACGAAAATGAGCACAAAAGGTAAAGCTATAAGGCGTTTCGCGAACTCAGGTCGCATTTTCGGCGAGTCGACTACAACTTCGCAGCCTTTCATTACATCTCCTACTGATCAGGAGCAGAGTGGATTGCAGTCCCGGGTGCATGAGATGCAACCCGATATCAAATGGGGGAACTATTTTGAGGAGTTGGGTACTGCTTTTGAAGAGTTATTTTTAACCTAGCACAAAATTCAGTCCGGTGAACAACCGCTGGCGATTGGCCGGGCAGATTTAGTCCCCATCAATGTTGAAGTGATTTCTGAGGTCAAGGTCTTTAAGGCTGGCGCGAGAACCATGATGCAGAGCGAACTCCGTCCCCAACCAGTGCGCAAAGAGGTCGCGGAACCTTTCGCGGACGAGAGCGACATTTCTCTCTTAGACCACTTGATCGTTTACCTGGAAAACCGCCGCGTTATTTTGCGTTTTGTGGCGGCGGGGGCGGCGGTTGCAACCGTGGTCGCGTTTTTGCTGCCGGTTCGATATGAGGGAAAGACTGTGCTGCTTCCTCCGGCGCAGAACACATCTTTGGGTGCGTCCCTATTAGGGCAACTTGGTAACGGAGCGCTCGGTTCGTTGGGATCGCTGGCCTCGCTGGCGGGCGGAGGTCTTAGTCTGAAGAATCCCGCGGACATGTATGTGGCTTTACTGAAAAGCCGCACCGTGGAAGACGGAATCATCCGACGCTTCGGATTGATGCAGGAGTACCACGACAAGCGCATGAGTGATACCCGGAAAGACCTGGAACACCGAACCACGGTTCTCGCCGGTGCGAAGGATGGATTGATCCGGCTGTCGGTGGAAGACCCCGACCCAAAGCGGGCGGCAGAACTGGCCAATGGGTACGTGGACGAGTTCCGAAAGCTCTCTGCGTCGCTGGCCATCACGGAAGCGGCGCGGAGACGGTTATTTTTCGAGCAGCAATTGCAGCAGACAAAACAGAACCTTACGGCTGCTGAGAATGCCATGACGCAGGTGCAGCAGTCGACCGGCGTTCTGCAGATGGATAGCCAAGCGCGGGCCTTGATCGAATCGGCAGCGGTATTGCGAGCGCAGGTCTCGGCCAAACAGGTGCAAATTGAAGGCATGCGATCTTTCGCCGCCGAGGATAATCCGGAATTGATTCTCGCCAAGCAGGAACTTGCGGCACTGCAAGCACAACTGCAGAAAGTTGCCGGATCTGATCGGGACCCGGGATCGGATATCAATCTCTCCAAGGGCCGAGTCACGGAAGCCGGAATGGAATATCTGCGGCGATATCGCGATCTGAAGTATCAGGAGAATGTCTACGAACTGCTGGCAAAGGAATACGAGATTGCCAAGCTCGATGAAGCGAGAGAGGGCTCGATTGTTCAGGTGGTAGATGCGGCAGTACCTCCGGACAGGAAATCGTTCCCTCCACGTCTGCTCATTGTGCTCGGCGCTGCGATTTTTTCCTTCCTGCTATCGCTGGTTTGGCTCTCGCTGCGACGACGCTTCAAAATCGCTGCGGAGTTGCCGGAAAATCGCCGCCGGCTGCGAGTTTTAAAGGGACTGTGGCAGTCAACCCCTAAGAAGACTTGAGCAACTTACCTTCTGTGTCGAATGGGAAAGCCGGAGTTGCTGTCTGCCGCGAAAGGGTTGCCGGCAAAATCATTTTTTCGATGCTTGTTTTTTCATGGGCTCAGCTTGGCCCAACTCTGGCGCCATTGCATCTAACCAACTCAATTCAGGGAGCCCGGTACCGAAAGCTATGCGCGTTTTGTTCTTGAATCCACCGTTTCATCCTCGTTTCTCCCGTGAGCAGCGCAGTCCAGCAGTCACAAAAAGTGGAACTCTTTACTACCCGAAGTGGTTGGCGACCGCGACAGGCGTCGCCATCAAAAGTCGCCACAATGTGGATCTGGTGGATGCGCCCGCCTCCAATGTTTCCGTAGCCGAGGTTTTGCATCGCATTCAGGCGAAGAATATAGAAGCGTTGGTTTGCGACACTTCGACTCCGAGCATTCTGAACGATATCAGCGTCATCGAAACTCTGGTCGCGGCAAGACCGTCTCTGCACGTTCTGATGGTTGGGCGGCATGTGTCCTCACTCCCGCGGGAGACGCTCGCGCTATCTTCCGCTCTGGAAGCAGTAGCTGTTCGCGAGTACGAATACACGGTACGCGATTGGCTGGAGGCAAAAGCTTGTGGGGCGGATCTTGCGAACATACAGGGTTTGGTTTGGCGCCGGAAAGATACGGGCGAGGTCATCAGCAATGCGCCACGCGCGCCGATCGAAAACCTGGACGAGTTGCCTTTCGTCAGCGAGGTCTACAAACAGTTTCTGCATACTCCGGATTATTTTTATGGGCACTCGCTTTGGCCATTGGTAGTTTTCGATACCAGCCGCGGCTGCCCTTATCACTGCTCGTTCTGCGTTTATCCGCAGACCTTCAGCGGGCACAAGATGCGCTACCGATCCGTGGGGAACATAGCAGACGAATTTGAGTTCGTCTCCCGCGAAATGCCGGAAATCAAAACCGTCATGCTGGAGGACGACACATTCATCATCAGCAAGCCGCGGACGATGGAACTGGCAAGAGAACTCATCCGACGCGGTAACAAGCTGCCATTCGACGCGAACTGCCGGGCGGATATCGGGGCTGAAGGCAAGTTGCTTTCGACGTTGCATCAAGCCGGAGCTAGGCTATTTTGTGTGGGATTTGAAAGCGGCGACGTGGAAGTGATTCACGGCATGAAGAAAAACAATGACGCCCGCCGCGATGCTAAATATCACGAAGAGGCGTTCCGTTTTGTGCGGCGCTGCCGTGAGGCGGGCATCATGGTCCATGGCTGCTTCATGGTAGGCAATCTGAACGAGACTCCCGAGAGCATGGAGCGAACTTTGCGATTCGCGAAGAAACTTCGGCCTGACACGGCGCAGTTTTTCCCCATCATGGTCTATCCCGGGACTACGGCGTACGAGGAAGCAAAACAACGGCAGTACATTCAAATCGAAGACTGGAGCGCGTGGCTGACCAAGGATGGCCTGCACAATAGCGTTGTGAATCTTCCCAACATTACGCATGAGCAACTGGTCAGTTTTTGCGACCGGGCCCGGCGAAGCTTCTACCTCAGTCCGCCCTATCTGGTTTACAAGCTCAAACAATCTCTGCGCGACTGGCGGGAATTGCAGCGGAACCTGAAGGGATTCCTGACGCTCTCCAAATATTTGCTTCGTGGCAGCGGGCATGAGAAGAGCGATCCATCGGGTGACACACCGGTGCGCGGCGCGCCAAGACAAAGACCCAGTGCGGAATTAAGTACCTAGGCGCGCTGATCGGACAATCGAGAGCTGATGGTGTATGCCAGCTCTCTTCGTCCAATCGTGAATGCAGTCAAGAGCCTGGTGCGGTCGCCGCTTGCCGGTCATTGTCAGGCGGTCGTCGCCAGCCGAAATCAGATATGTATACCGACCGCAAGTCTCGATCCGTGTCAGTCATCGTGCCAGCGTTCGATGCCAGCTCTCGCATCGCGAATTGCCTCGACGCACTTCAGATTCAGGCAGAACCGTGCAATGCCGAGATTCTGGTCGTCAACGATGGGTCGACTGACAACACCAGCGAGGTCGTGCGGCGCTATCGCGGGGTACGCCTCATCCATCAGGCGAACGCGGGTCCGGCTACCGCTCGCAATCGCGGAGCGTTTGAGGCCAGTGGAGAAATTATTGTTTTCACCGACGATGACTGCGCCCCCGCGTCGGGCTGGCTGGAGGCGATGCTCAAGCCATTCGCGAATCCGCAGATCGCGGGAGCAAAGGGGGTGTACCGCACGCGGCAAAAAGAATTGATTGCGCGTTTTGTGCAGATCGAATACGAGGACCGTTATCGCATGATGGCAGGTTTCGATTCCATCGATTTCGTCGATACGTATTCCGCCGCGTTTCGCCGGGATCGTTTTTTGCAGATGAACGGGTTCGACACGGAATTCCCGCTGGCTTGCGCGGAGGATGCCGAACTTTCCTATCGCATGTCGGCGCGCGGGTGGAAGTTGACATTTGTGCCGGAGGCTGTGGTTTACCACTCGCATCCGAAGACACTGAGGGAGTATCTGAAGAAAAAATATAAGTTTGCGTTCTGGCGTGTGTTGGCTCTGCGGAAGAATCCGGAGAAGGCTCTGAAGGACAGTCACACACCGCAGCTGATGAAGCTGCAACTGCTCTTTGGGCCCGCGCTGGTAATGGCTGCGGTGGTCGACCTGATTGAACACCCACCGGTGCCACTGTGTGCGGTTGTCGCGGTTGCTTTCTTTGTGAGCACACTGCCGTTTATGGCACGCGCGATGCACAAAGAGAGAAGCATCGCGCTTTTGTCTCCCATCCTGTTAGCTGCGCGGTCGGTTGCGCAATTCCTGGGCATTGCCGCCGGGTTGATCTATACGCGACGCAAGCCGGTGCGTATCGCAAAGAAGTCAGCGGCGTGAAGCATGAGAGTGGAAGACGTGAGAAACGGCTCGACGACGATTCGCGCTGAGACAGGCTCGGCGCGAGAGAACTCGAGCAGCTTCACGACAACGATTTTCAGCAACGTCGCGGCCAACTTGGCACGCGCCGCCGCGGTGTCATTGGTCACGCTGCTGCTTCCGGCCTACCTAACTCATCACCTGTCAGTCGCGATGTACGGCGCGTGGGTCCTCATCCTCCAGCTCGGTGCCTGCGTTTCCTATCTGGATCTGGGAATCCAGACCGGCGTTTCGAAATTCGTGGCGGAATACGATGCCCTCGGCGATCACGCTGGAGCTGGCCGCCATGCCAGCGCGGGCTTCGCTCTGATGATCATGGCGGGAACGTTGGGACTCGGTCTCACATTTCTTCTAGCATGGCAGGTTCCCAAGCTATTTGCCGCGATGCCTGCGAATCTTTATCACCAGGTTCGAATCGGCCTGCTTCTGGTTGGATCCTCACTTTCGTTCAGCCTGGTCTGCGCGGTGTACTCCGCAGTTTTTCTTGGGCTTCAGCGCTACTGGATTCCTACCACTGTGACGATTGTGAGCCGGGCCTCATTTGTGGCGGTTGTGATTGCCGTCGTCGCTCTTCACGGAAATCTGGTAAGCGTGGGACTGGCGGTTGCGGCGGTCAACGTCGCGGCGGGATTTCTGCAAGTGCTGGCGTGGTGGAAGAAGGCGTCGCACGTTCCGCTCTCGATTGGCCTCGTCGAATTTCGAGTATTGAAGACTGTCGCCCGATTTTGTTCATTGCAGTCGATTTGGACAATTGGGATGCTCTGCGTTACCGGGCTCGACATCACGATCGTGGGCCATTACGACTATGGCCAGACCGCCTACTACGCCATTGCGACGCTGCCGACCAATTTTATGTTACTGATCGTGTCATCGATGCTGGGGCCGCTGATGCCAGCATCGTCTGCACTGAGCACGCAGCTATCGCCCACCGAGATGGGCGATTTCTTGGTACGGATTACGCGGTATTCCACGACGATTCTGCTTTTGACCGGCTTGCCGCTGATGGTTTATGGATTCCCAGTTTTGCGGCTCTGGGTGGGGACTACATACGCCACACACGCGCTCCTGTACTTGCAAATTCTGATTGCCGCAAACATTGTCCGCAGTCTGTGTGCTCCGTACGCGACGATGATTTCGGCAACCGGCCAGCAGGCAGCCGCGGTCGCGACGGCCATTTCCGAGGCGCTCGTAAATCTTGGCAGTAGTATCTACCTGGCAGGCCGTTACGGCGCAATTGGGGTCGCGATGGGAACTCTCATCGGCTCATTTGTAAGTGTGACACTGCATTTTGCGATCACGATGCACCTCACTCGTCGGACGCTTGCAATTACTCGCTTACGATTGTTTCAGCGCGGCCTGCTGCATCCGGCGCTGATCGTCTTACCTTCTCTGCTGCTGATTTTGCTTTGGACAACGGATCATTCCCTGCTGCTCGACCCTTCTTTGGCGCTTGTCTGGGGCTCGATCACTCTCCTGATTGCGTGGTTTGGAGTGCTCGGAAAGAGTGAACGGGTGGATGTGAAGAACATCGTAGGACGTTGGCGGGTGTTAATGGCAAGGGCGTGAGTGAAGTGCGACCGAGACGAAGAGAACTTTGATATGAAGCTCGATATGTACTACGGAATTGCAGAAATTGGATATTGGAAATCGCTGGCTCGCGAATTGGTCTCTCCCGGAATTCCGGTGGTGCCGTATGTTCCACAGCACCGCGCGTTACCGCCGCGAATCCTGGAACCAGCAACCGCGTGGAAAGGCATAGAAAGCGTGTTGGGCGACATGATTCAGCGATTTCGGATCGGCACAAAAAAGTGTCTCGAGTTCGGTGTCGAACATGGGTACTCGACCGCAGCTCTCTCTTGCTTCTTCGATTCTGTTGTCGGTGTGGACACATTTGTGGGCGATAAACATACGCTGAATAAGAGCGACATCTTCAAGGAGACGGGCAAGCGCCTGGCTGACTTCAACAATATCAGGCTGGTGCGCAGCGATTACCGTGACTGGATCGCGAAAGATAAGAATTTCTACGATTTGATCCACGTCGATATCGTTCACACTTACGCGGATACATTGAAATGCGGATTGTGGAGCGCGAAGCACGCACAATGCGTTCTGTTCCATGACACTCTAAGCTTTCCAGCGGTCAGGAGAGCAGTGATTGACATTGCGCGAGAGATGGGAAAAGACTTCTACAACTTCAGAGAGAGCTATGGGTTGGGAATCTTGATTGCCCCGAAGATCGCTCAGGACCGCGCGGCAGCATAGTTCATCAGGGAAGGACGAGGTCTTTGGCAATGCTTTTCCAACCGTTGGAGTAATGCCAATAGGCACCGGTAACGGTCTCATGGAGAACTCCGAAAACGCGTGCGATTCTCGGTTTTGGAAGATGCGCTCGATGAGCAAGATGAGCGAGCTTACCTTCAATTTCTCTCTTCGCCGGCTCCGCATGGGGAAAACTCTGGACGCGCTGGTTGAGTACGGTATAAAGCTCCTGAAATCGGTCGATCTGCTCGAATCTGCGTTGCCTTCCCTTTCTAGTCACCTCGGCAATTTGCTGCCAGAGGAGCAACGACCCGGCTCCTGGACCAACCTGTTGCTGCTGGTGTCGACGATATTGCATGAGCGGTTCTGGAATGACTTCAAATCGGCCGCAGGTAGTGAGCAGAAAAGATATCCAGGCATCGTGGAATTGTTTCGATGGAATCGGAAGCATGGCATCGAAGCAATTCCTGCGAAACGCCATGGTCGCGCCGGTAACCATGGGATGATTGCAAAGAATCGCCGAGGCGCGACCGTTCGCGAATCCTTTCTGCCGGGCAGAGTCGAATCCGAAGGTTGTCCACAAGTTCAGCCCGAGGGGACGCGCACGATCGTCGACGACATCGGCATCGCTGAACGCCGCCACAACGTCACTGGATTTTTGAAAAGATTCGTCGATTCGTCGAAGCTTGTGGCGATACCAGATGTCGTCTTGATCAGCCAGCGCGACGATCGTTCCCTGACACAACGAGATACATTCCTCGAAATTCCTGGTGGATCCGAGATTTTCTGTGTTGATCTCGATTCGAACGGGAAACGAAACCTGCCGCGCGAAACGCTGAAGGATCGTGATCGTGCGATCCGAAGAGCGGTCATCACACACCACGAGTTCGTCCGGAAGCCGCTCTTGCGTGGCGATGCTCTCCAGTTGAGCGGCGAGAAAGCATTCTCCGTTGAACGTGCACATCGCGACGGAGATGGTGAGGGGCATCATTTCTGTGGAATAACGAAAACTTGCTCAAGATACGAAGGGCCAAGTTCTGCGTTTTCAATCCGAGGCGCGGAGGCATGCTCGTGGTGATCTCCGATCCTCAGGTGTGGTGCGTCGTGCTGAACTGGAATGGTGCCGATCACACCATTGAATGCCTGACCGCACTCAGAGTCTGTACCTACCGGAACCTGACCATCGTGGTTGTCGATAACGGCTCAATAGATGATTCGATTTCGAGGATAAAAGTTGCTTATCCCGACGTGCTTCTGCTGCGAAATGGGCAGAATCTCGGCTTTGCGGGCGGAAACAATGTCGGCATCCGCCATGCGCTCCGCCGTGGCGCGGATTACATTTGGCTGCTCAACAACGATACGAAACCGGCTCCAGACGCGCTTTCTGCTTTGGTGGCAAAAGCGAGTGCGGACGATCGAATTGGAGCGGTTGCATCCGTCTGCTATTACGCCGACGCGCCGTCGAAGGTGCAGGCCTGGGCCGGATCGCGCGTAAACCTGTGGATCGGCTATTCGGGGCTGAGTCGAGTACCGCGCGAGGACAACTGGTTTGACAGTCTAAACGGCACCAGCATGCTGATTGCGCGAAGCGCGCTGGAGGATGCCGGCCTGTTGGATGAGGGATTCTTTGTGTACTGGGAGGACACCGAGTTCTGTCTACGCTTGCGCAAGAAAGGGTGGCGCATCGCCGCTGCTCCCGATTCCTGCGTGCTACATAAGGTAAGTGCGAGCACACGCCGGAACATGATCTGGCTTGACCGTTTGGATACGGCATCACTGCTGCGGGTATTGAAATTGCACTCTCCGGCTCCGGTTCTGGCGTCAACGGTTTTCCTGGGTATTCGTTTTGCGCGCCGTGTGTTCCGGTTTGAGTTCTCCCGTTGCCGCAGCGTTTGGCAGGGCGTTCAGGAATATCAGCAGAAGCATGCCGGAGCGCCCCAGATACGATGATGAGATCGAGTATGTCCTCGGATCTGCTCTACGCATTGGATCTTGTCGCGATCGCGCTGTATGCGATCTCGTACTATCGCAATTGCTATCGTCGAGGTTACCGAATCGACTTTTGGCACGCAGAATTATTTCTGTTCTGTGTTTTCCCCAACATGATCATGCTTCCTTTCGCCAGAAGCGGACTGAACGTCATCGTTTTGGGCAGGGACCTCGATGCGGTTGTCGCCGCAGTGCCAACGGTTTTCTTGATCACCCTGCTTGGATATTTCGCAATCCTTGTTGGCAGCAAGCTCTGGCGGCTTAGCACAGGGCTGGGATTTCGTAAAGCAACAGCTCGAGTTCTGGATATTGTGCCCCGTTGTTCCATGATGCTGATGTCGTCGCGCGCTGTTCTGGAGTTTCAGGCGGGAGTGTGTCTGCTACTGCAGTTTGTGATTTTGACGCTTTATTTTTCCGCGAATGGTTTCGCCTTCGATCTTCGCGCTTATACGTTCGAGAATCCCACGTTACGCCCGGTCGCACTTATTATTTCCAACTACTCGATCGTCATCGCCTCGCACTGCCTGGCTCGCTACATCGATACCAAGGAAAGAATTCTTCTGTTGTGCACGATGAGCTTGACATTCGGGCTGGTGTTCTTTGGAGCGCGCGGGAACCTGCTGGCGATCTATATGAGCATTCTGCTGTGTTATTTCGTGAAACTGCGCGACAAGATCACCCTGTTGAGAATCGCGGGACTCATGGGGACGATCCTGATTGCGGGGTTCTACCTAGGAAGTTTGCGGGCCGGATCCTATTCTCTCGCCGGGTTCTTCGGAACTTTCGTCGATCTTGTCTTCTATGGGAATACGTTCTCGGATTTGCGCGATTTCGCGTGGGTTTATTCGGCATGGAACCATGTTTTTTGGGGAGGCAAGACGTATTTGGCGGCTGCTCTATCGTTTGTGCCGCGGTTCGCTTCGCATTTTCGTGACACCTGGAGCTTGGGCGCAATGACGGCTGCGACGGCGGGCTTTGATCCCGAGGTACATCCGGGCTTGCGTCCTGGAGTTTTCGGGGAAGGCTTCTTCAACTTTGGATTGCCCGGCGCGATCGCGATTGGATTGATGCTGGGAATCATCCTACGCCGGGTCGACAGCGACGTGAAGCGCGCATTATCTTGCGGGCAGCCTTCCATGATGAAGGCATTTGCGTCCACCATGCTGGTGGGCGTGGCTACGACTTTGGCGGTTTCGGCGGGGTTTTCGGGTTTGTACATCTTGGCCGGAATCTATGCTTTTTCGTGGTTCTGCATCTCGGTCGAAAGATTTTTTCGGCCGAGAAGATTCTTCCGCCCTTCGGCGACTACCGGTGAAATCGTCGAATAACCCTGCGAAGGTGCTCCGCATCTGAATTGGGTTTGAGTTCGTGCTACTACTTCGTGAGGAAGCGTAGCCGCCCATGATGCGGGCGGAATCTAAAATTGACATGAAGATGAACGGAACACCGAAATCACTTTACGGCAGTCGAGGCGGATCGCACCCCCTCGGCCGCTTCACCGACCAGCGGGAGACGTATGGGCCGCACGTGGTGGAAAGCCTGGTGGCTGGATTGAGGGATTTAGATGTCGTTGTCGATCTGGGCGCGGGATCGGGAAGAGACCTGAACATTGTCAGGCGGCTTCATCCGAGGGCTCAATTGATCGCAATCGAGGGCGGCTACGAGTACGCGCAATCTCTCACAGGAAAAGCAGACATAATCCATGTCAAGAACATTGAGCGCGATGCGCTGCCGCTGGCGGACGGGCAGGCCGATCTGATCATTGCCAACCAGGTGCTGGAGCACACGAAGGAGATCTTCTGGATATTCCACGAAGTCACGCGCTGTCTCAAGATCGGCGGACACTTTCTCTTCGGAGTTCCGAATATCTGTTCGTTGCATAATCGGTTTCTGCTTGCGATTGGAAGACATCCCACGCAGCACAAGGTCTGTTCCGCGCACGTGAGGCCTTTTTCGAAGAGCGATACTCTTGCATTCCTGAGCGCGTGCTTTCCGGAAGGATACCGACTCGCACAGTTTCGCGGCGCACAGTTCTATCCTTTTCCGGGAGCCATGTCGCGAATACTATCCCGGGCGTTTCCCACGCTGGCTTTTACGATCTTCTTCTCGATACGGAAAAACAAGCAGTACGGGGACGAATTCGCTACATACCCGGCGCGAGCTCAACTTGAAACCAATTTCTGGACAGGTGATGTCTCGACCGAATCTCAGTATTGGATTCCAGCCGAGAAGTGAACCGGCTGATAAAGCGGCGCCGTTATAGCCGGGCGGCTGTTCGTAAGCCCTGGGCCAATGTCGCGCAGGTGCCTCCTCGATATCATGCCGAAACCGGTACAATTCTGTACAAACATGTCCTAACAGCATCTTCACGCCGGGCTCAGCAGACTTAAAACTTATGGGATGCGAGTCTTTCAGTCCCGTCCCCATCGTCTGTCTCGGTACGAGATTCTCAGAACATGCTGGCTCGTTCCGTTACTTATGCTGCCGTCGAACACGCGAGCGGCAACCCAACCGTTGGCTTGCTCGCCGTCTGTCATCAACTTTGGACAGGTTGGAGTTGGCCAATCGACAACACAGCCAGTTGTCGTGACCAATAGGGGAGAAACCACCGCGACGATATCAGCGATCATGGTCAGCGACTCTGAGTTTCAAGTGACTGGAATTAAACTGCCCGTGGTTCTGTCGCCGGGCGAGAGCGCAAGTCTAAGCGTAAAGTTCGCACCTACTGAGATGGGCTCCACTACCGGCAACGTAAGTTTCACGAGCGACTTGTCGGACTCCAATCTTCACCTTTCACTCGAAGGCTATGGTGTAAAGGCTCAAGCCCTTACCTCTTCGCCATCGAGTTTGTCGTTTGGGAACATACTGATGGGGACGGATGTTTCTCATGTGGTGGTTGTTAGTTGCAAGTCCTGCCCAGAAAAAGTCAGCGGCGTACTGGTTGAAGGTAATGCTTTTTTTGTAACAGGTCTGAACCTTCCAGTGACGATCACCCCTACCCAGAGCATGACACTACAGATTACTTTCAATCCAGAAACGGCAGGGGCAACGAGTGGAAGTGTTTTTCTTCTCGGGCCAGGCCTGAACATTCCGGTCACAGGAACAGGCACGACGACCAGTGTCGGACAACTCAGCATCTCCCCAGCCACGTTAACCTTCGGCAACGTGAATGTAGGGAGCAGCGGTGCTCAATCCGCCACGGTCAGTGCGAGCGGAGGAAACGTTACGGTATCCTCGGCTTCCAGCAACAACTCTCAATTCGCGATTTCAGGTGCGTCCTTCCCGCTGACTCTCGCGCTGGGCCAGAGCACGGAGTTCAAGGTCGTTTTTTCGCCCACTCAGAGTGGAGCAGCCACCGCGGAAGTGACCGTCACCAGCAATGCTTCCGACGCGACTGCGACGGTGTCCGCAACCGGGAGTGGCGTCGAGCCTAAGTACAGCGTCAGCTTGTCCTGGAACGCGAGTTCCTCCTCGGTCGTTGGATACAACGTATATCGGGGAACGGCGAAAGGCTCTTATGCGAAAGTAAACCCCAGCCTTGACCGGAATACGACCTACACCGACACGACGGTTTCGAGCGGAACCTACTATTATGCTGCCACTGCAGTGAATTCCAGCGGCCAGGAGAGCGGCTATTCCAGCCCGATCGAGGTTGTGATTCCGTAAATTCTCGCGCAATCCGCCGGACGAGGGTACAACCGATCGGCCACCGGAGCACTCGCGGAAGGTTCCGCGAATCGCTGCCGATTTCACAACTCCTGCTTTCAGCGCACTTTACGTCGATCCAGTTCAGAACGGCGAAATGCGCGGCGTCGGCCGGCATCATCGTAGCGGCGATGCTGTTCGTCTGTTTCCGGAATAACGGCAGGGACTTTCAAGTGGTTGCCGTTGCTGTCGATCGCCACGAAGGTGAGATAGGCAGAGGCGACGTGCTGGGCCGAATCAGCAATATAGTTCTCGACGAAGACCTTAACGCCCACCTCCATGGACGTGGTAAAGACGCGGTTCACCGACGAGCGCAGAATGACGAGATCTCCGACGCGCACGGGAACCAGAAAGTCGATGTGGTCGACGGAGGCGGTCACGGCGTAATTGCGCGAGTGACGGTGTGCCGCCATGGCGCCGGCAAGGTCGATCCAATGCATCAGCCGGCCGCCGAGCAAGGCGGTGAGCGGATTGGCGTCATTGGGCAGCACGATTTCGGCCATCTCGGATTGCGAATCGCGAACCGGTCGTGGGGCGAGCGCGTCGTCGGTCATAATTTCATTCAGCCGTGGTGCGGCTTCCCTTTCTGTCATTTTTTTATCTGAGATTTCAGAAAGCATTCCGCCATGGTTTGCAGGCACGCATCGGGGTGAAGCTTGAGCCACATCGATTTCTGGAGATCGAATTCCAGTTCCCCGCGTTCGACGGGAAGGTGATTGCGTTCGCAGATGTAAACCAGACGAATCACATGAGAACGATTTTCGGCCAACCGCTTATCTCGCCCGCCTGCTTTTTGAGGGGCGGAGAGTGCAAACCGAACCGCGTCCCAGGGCCGCTCTTCGGGCGCCCACGCGCAACCGCTGGCGTAGCCAAGATTGCAGAAGGCCTCGATGATGTGCTGCGGAGGAGTTTGATTCTCATGTTGGGGGGCGGTGCAGTGCCCCGTCCATCCGCCACCTAAAGGAAGGCGAGCGGGATGCGGCCAGCTTCCGTTTTCCAATCTCTCCAGCGGCATGAAATACGGGCAGGCCAATTGTTCCTCGGAAATTTTCAGGATGGTGGAGCGGCCATTGTAATTAGTTATGTCGGCTGTGACCAGCTTTCTCGTGAGTTTGTATAATCTCGTGACAGGAAAGTTCGAACTCTATGGACCGCATCGCAGCATTGAATGAGATTTTGACCGAACATCCGAAGGACGCATTCGCGCGTTACGGTCTCGCAATGGAGTACTCGAACCAAGGCGACCTGGATCGAGCCTTGGCGGAGTTCTCGATTTTGCTAGAGAGCAACCCGGATTACACAGCCGGGTACTTCATGGCGGCGCAGACGCTGGTGCGCGCGGAGCGTGCCGGTGAGGCAAAAAAGATGCTGCAGGATGGAATCGCTTCGGCACGACGCACGGGAAATCTGCACGCGCAATCGGAAATGGAAGCTCTGCTGGGGGAACTAGCCAGCAGTTGATCAACCCGCCATACGAGTCATCGCCCACTCAACCAGTCCTGGAAATAGCTGATAAAGCTTCACCGGAATGTGCATAGTCCAGGGGACAATTACTTCGCGCTTCTGCTTGCGGTATCCATGGAGCGTGGCGCGGGCCACTCGTTCCACACTGATGCCGCGAACCGCCTGTGGACGCACTTGCTTCAATTCCCTCCCCCGAACGGCGTTCTTGCCGAAATCTGTACGCACATATCCGGGACAAACTGTAAGCACGTGGATGCCATCTTTCTGGAGCTCTAGACGCGCAGCTTTTCCGATCGCATGGAGCGCGAACTTGGTCGCGCTATACGATGCGTGAAAAGGCAACGGGATGTGCCCAGCGACACTGGAAATGTTGATAACTGTCCCGCCGCCCTGCTGGCGCATGACGTGAATCGCGGCTTGCATGGCGGAGACAACGCCGAAGAAATTCGTTTCGAACATCTCGTGGCATGCGCTCATATCCATCTGCGAAACCGAATCGAGCAAGCCATGTCCGGCATTGTTGATCCAAACATCAACGCGCTGAAAATGATGCAAGGTGAGCGTGATGACGCGGTCGATTTCTTCAGGGTAGCGAACATCACAGGCGAGAGCGACGGTGCGTTCAGCATGTCCGACGCGGTTGCGAGCGGCCTCGGCGCGCGCAGCATCACGAGAGAGCAGAACCACATTTGCTCCCTGATCGACGAAAAGCTTGGCGATAGCTTCGCCGATACCCATGGAAGCCCCGGTGACAACGACGACTTTCCCTTGCAATTCCATGCTCGGGTTGTATGCGCAGGCGCGCGGCAAGTCAAGATGGCGAACCTGCCGAGGCGTACAATCGAGCGGCGCAAAAGCTTCTTGGGAGATGAAGTGACGCTGCTGCCCCTGTTTCCCCTCGACATTGTGTTGTTTCCCGGCACTGACCTGCCGCTGCACATCTTTGAACCGCGCTACAAGGAGATGATTGCGGAGTGCCTGGCAAACAAGTTGGAGTTTGGGGTGATTCGCGCGCTCGAGCAGGGCATTGCGGAAATCGGTTGCACCGTGGAAATCACGAAAATCACGAAAGAATATTCGGATGGGCGTCTGGACCTTATCGCTCATGGAAGGCAGCGCTTTGAGGTGCTGCGCCTCGATCGGGAACGTTCTTTTCTGCGTGGCGAGATCTTACTGATTCCGGATGAGCCGGCCGACACGACGAGCGTCGAGAAAGAACGGGCTATACAGGCGCACAAAGAAATATTGTCGCTGGCCGGAGCAACGCCCAACGCATTTTCTGCGGAACAGGGCACTCTTTCTTTTCAACTTGCGGGATCCCTGCCCCTCGATCTGGATTTCAAGCAGAAGCTGCTATCCACGCTGTCGGAGCGGGAACGGATCCACGAATTAGCGACATATCTGGAAGGCATTCTTCCCGGTCTGCGCCGCGCGGCGCGCGCGAGAGAAAAAGCGGGCGGCAACGGTCACGCGCGCTGAAGTGGCACGTGCACTGCGGAAAACACGCTTCCGGCGGCGCGAGTATAATCGGGACAAAGTTGGTTCGTTTTGTGGGGGTTCCTCTCATGAGTCTTCCGCGCACTCTCGGAGATCTGCGCCGAAGCGTTTTTTCCGAAGAACGTTTGCGTACGCGCCGCGTCAAAGATGAACTGCGCGAGAATTTGATTGCCCGCCTCTGCAAGCAGGGGGATCAGTCGGTGTTTCCGGGCATTGTCGGTTACGACGACACGGTCGTGCCGCAGATCGTTAACGCGATCCTTTCGCGGCACAATTTTATTTTGCTCGGGCTGCGCGGGCAGGCCAAAAGCCGCATTCTTCGGGCCTTGACTTCGCTACTGGATCCGCACATGCCGTATCTGGCGGGATGCGAGGTTCACGACAATCCCTATACTCCAATCTGCCGGCGTTGCCGTGAAGAGGTTAAGCGTCTCGGAGAAGATGCGCCCGTCGCTTATCTTTCGCGGGATGACCGGTATGTCGAGAAACTCGCGACTCCGGATGTCACCATCGCGGATCTGATTGGTGACATCGATCCGATCAAAGCAGCGCGTGGTGGTCATGAACTGTCGAGCGAGTTGACCGTGCATTACGGTTTGCTGCCCCGCGCCAACCGCGGCATTTTCGCCATCAACGAACTGCCAGACCTCGCCGGGAAAATTCAGGTGGGCCTGTTCAACATCATGCAGGAAGGGGATGTTCAAATTAAGGGATATCCGATTCGGCTGCCGCTCGATGTTGCGCTGGTGTTCAGCGCGAATCCGGAAGATTACACGGCGCGAGGGAAGATTATTACGCCTCTGAAGGACCGTATCGGATCGGAGATTCGGACGCATTATCCGGCGACGGTGGAGGAAGGAATTGCCATCACTGCGCAGGAAGCATGGACGCGACGCAACGCACATCCTCTGGATTTGCCCAATTATGTGCAGGAAGTGATCGAGCGCGTGGCCTTTGCGGCGCGGGAAGACAAGAAAATCGACAAACGCTCAGGAGTGAGCCAGCGGCTGCCCATCAGCGCGATGGAAAATGTGATCTCGAATGCGGAGCGGCGGGCGATCCGTAACCAGGAAAAGCTGGTAGTGCCGCGGATCAGCGATGTCTATGCCGCACTACCCGCGATCACGGGAAAGCTAGAACTCGAATACGAAGGCGAGATGAAGGGCGCCGATCACGTGAGCCGCGAACTGATTCGCACCGCGATCGCGAAGACGTATGACGAGTATTACACCGGCGCCAACATGCAGCAGATCGTGCAGTGGTTCGACCTGGGCGGCGAGATTCAGTTGTCGGATTCGGTTCCTGCGCTGGAGGCGCTGGAAAACCTGAAGGAGATCCAGGGACTGGTCGAGAAGTTGGGCCCGCTCGGAGTGTCGCAGAAAGAGAGCCCGGAACAGCAGGTTTCGGCGGCCGAGTTTATCTTGGAGGGCCTGCACGCTCACAAGCGAATCGGGCGCAGCGAGGAGCGGGTCTTCAAGGCGGGAGAGAAGAAGCCTGAGCCTGCGCGCGAGAAGTCGTTCGACGCTGACGAGCGGCCTTATCGACAGAGAAGGCAGTTTAATTAGAGCCGTCGTCGGCATTGGGACAATTTGGTGCTTATTAGAAACGTGAGCTTACTATCGCGATCTTTCGCGGCTGCACTGGCCTTGATGGCGATTGCCGGGTTCGTCGCGATCCTTAGTTTCAGCGTTGCCGCGGCGGCGATCGGATGGCCGGGACTTATCGTCGTCAACGCGGTCTGCGCTCGATTCGGAATTTATTTGCGAGAGTTCCCTACCTGGATGTGGCTCGTTCCCGGCCTGTTGAGCAATCTCTTCTTCTACACGTTCCTATTCTTTGCATGTGCGAAACTCTGGAGGACTCTGCATAACAACAAAGAAGCGTCCGGAAACGGCTCCTCGCCGACGACCAGCAACCGACGACCAACGACGCAGCCATGAAGAGAATCCGTTATTCCAAGTACGTGCCGGATCCGGCGAGCGAGATGAGCTTGGAAGACTTGCTCAACGCTCTGTCGGATTATCTGCTGCAAAGCGGCTATCGTGACTCGATGTGGTATGAAATGCCGGAGGGAGATCAGACGCTTGAGCAACTGAAGCAAGCCATCGAGCAGGCGCTTCTAGACGGTGAGTTATTCGATGACGATCTGCGCGAGCAGATCGAGCGCATGCAGATGGAGGGCAAGCTCGACGAGCTGATCGAGAAACTTATCCAGCGCATGCAGCAGGAAGATTACATTTCTGTCGACCAGCCTCCTGATCTGGCGCGCCAGTCGAGCGTTGGCGGACAGACCGGAGAGGCGCAGCAGGCCAGGTTCGAAATCACCGACAAGAGCCTGGATTTTCTTGGATTCAAATCACTGCGCAACCTGCTCGGCTCACTTGGGAAGTCGAGTTTTGGACGCCACGACACGCGCGACCTTGCGACCGGGATCGAGGCTAGCGGGTCTTCTAAGACCTACGAGTTCGGCGACACACTCAATCTCGACATCACGGCAACGCTCTCGAACGCGATCCAGCGCGAAGGGTTGAAGCTGCCTCTGAATATCGAATACTCCGATCTGCAGGTGCATCAGTGTGAATACCAGTCGTCTTGCGCGACCGTGTTGATGCTCGACTGTTCGCACTCGATGATCCTGTACGGCGAGGATCGTTTTACCCCGGCAAAGAAAGTAGCCATGGCGCTGTCGCATCTGATACGGACACAATATCCGGGGGATTCGCTTTCTTTGGTTCTATTTCATGACTCGGCGGAGGAAGTCCCGCTGTCGCAATTGGCGCGGGTGAAGGTCGGGCCTTATTACACGAATACGCGCGAGGGTTTGCGGATGGCGCAGCGTGTCTTGCAGCGGCAGCGAAAGGACATGAAGCAGATCGTGATGATCACCGATGGAAAGCCGTCGGCGCTGACCCTCGAGGATGGACGCATTTATAAGAATGCGTTCGGACTGGACCCGCTGGTCGTCAGCCAGACTCTGGAAGAAGTCTCGAAGTGCAAGCGCGCGGGCGTACTGATCAATACATTCATGCTGGCGTCCGATTATGGGCTGGTGCAGTTCGTGCAGAAAGTGACCGCCATGTGCCGCGGCAAGGCCTACTTCACGACTCCTTACACCCTCGGCCAATACCTGCTGATGGACTACATGTCGCGAAAGACAAAGACGATTCACTGAATCCTAGCCGTTCCTCACCAATTTATGAGTGACCTGTAGCTACGACTGCGCGCTTTCAGAATTCAGCCTGACATTGGTACTCTAAAGAAGTTCATGGCGAATTGCGTTCAATGTGGCCGGAAACTGCCGGGCCTGACCTTCGGGAAAAAGATATGCCAGTGGTGCGCCCAGCACGAAGCCGCGCAGCGCGGCGAAAGCGTCGACGATGCGCCACAGCCTGTCATGGCCGCTCCCTGGGTGCGACAGCGCGAATCTGGAATTACGCTCACACAAGTTCTCTTGGGGGCAAATGTCGCCGTTTATCTGGCGATGGCGCTGGCCTCAGGCTCCGTTGTCGATTTCTCGGGTCTTGATCTCAGGCCCTGGGGCGCCAATATCGGGCCCTACACGATCTATGGACAGTGGTGGCGACTGTTCACATATATGTTTGTGCATGGCGGCATTCTGCACATTGGGTTCAATATGTGGTGCCTGTGGGATTTGGGGGCGCTGTGCGAAATGCTTTATGGCCCGTGGACCTATGCCGGCATTTATCTCATCACCGGCGTAGGGGCCGGAGTCGCCAGTGTGGCATGGAATCCCTTTGTAGCCAGCGTTGGTGCGTCGGGTGCAATCTTCGGACTGGCGGGCGCACTGATCGCATCATTCTATTTGGGAGAGTTCAGCCTGCCGAGCATCGCGATTAAGGGCACGCTACGAAGTCTGCTGGTGTTTGCGGCCTTCAACATTTTCTTCGGAACCGTGATGTCGGGCGTCGACAATGCCGCGCACTTCGGAGGCCTTGGAACCGGACTCATTCTCGGCGCCTTAATTGCCAAACTGGCTCCGCAACGGGATCGTCCGCTCCGCCGCCTGGCCGTAATCGCGATAGTCGCTCTAGCGGTGGCGGGAAGTTTCCTTGAGGTGCAAAGTTGGCGAGGGTCCCAATTGTTCCAGCGCCGTCTGACGGGACAAATTGAAATGTCTTGCAGACCAGTTAAGCGTTCCTCGTAATCTCTCCCACCGCACGCCAAGCCTGATTGATTGCTTCATCTGTGTAGGCGTAGGCGCCGGCATCGGCGTTGGCGATGGCAATCCGGCCGAACGGCTTGCGCGCGATTTCACATGGTGTGATACCGCCTTCCAGCCAGAAGGGATCCCAGAGGGAGTTGTATTCGTAAGCGTAGCCATGCGGCCAGCGATTCACGGTGATGGCCGCAATGTCGCGGGCAGGATCAAAACCACCGGGTCCGAGTGTGCGCGCCAGTTGGTCGCGGATGTTGCGCTCCATCGTTTCGAACGTCGTGGTGTAAAGCTCCATGCGTCCCATGCTGTGCTGCTCGCGGGCCGGCAATCCAGGATGGCAGGCCGCCTTCATCATATGAATAACAATCGGCTGTTCGGGCTTACGCGCGCATTCGTATCCCCCGATGCTCACCGGTAAATCGAGGTTGACGAATGTGTGGTACATGCCGGGAGCGTAGACGGAATTCACGCCCATCTTCTGGAACGAACTCCAGTTGCGCAGAGCGACATTGGTGTAAAGCAAAGGAACTTTCTGGGCGGAGGCTAGCGCCTGCTTTTGCTGCTCGGGAATTTCCTGGCAGATGTAAGGAATGACCACGTGCCAGCAGGCGAGAATGGAATGCTTGGTCCTCGCCGTGTAGACTTTGCCGCCGCGAGCGTAGCTGACTTCGACTTCTGTCGCACTCGCGGGATTGCCGATGTGCTTTACACGGACGGCCGTACTGTTCAGACGGATCTGGATAGGCAAAGATGAGCCTTCCAGTTTCGCGTAGTTCGCCTTGGCCAGGATCACGTCGGCCATGGCATTGCCGGGCATCGCTTCGGGAATCAATTTGCGAACGAGCAGGCGGGCAATGGACGCATTGCCGTCGGGGAAATGGAAAAAGTATTTCTCGGCTTCTTCGTTCGGAATCGCGTCGCGATTCATCCCCCTCCCGGGGGCAGGATCGAGTTTCAGGCCAGCAAAACCGGCAAAACCCAATCCCCAGGCATCTTGTGCCGACACGGCATCGATGCCGACACCGAACAGCGGGTGAGGAAGCGCCTGCTGCATTTTGATGACATCTTCGTGAACGCGCGCCAGGTCTCGCAGAAAACTGGCATAGCTCATGCGCGCCAGCTTGGCCTTCTTTTCATCCGAAGTCAGGCCGGGTAAGTAATCAGAAGGCTCCTGGTATAGGCGCTGCAGATCATGTTGGGCCTGATCGGCAATCGGAGGAGCCTCTGAAACGAATTTCTTAAGCAAAGCTGCGGATGAGCGCTCAGGGTCTTCCGCATCGTCGCCCCAGTGTGGACTGGGATTGGTCACGAGTCTGTCTGCGCCGAAGGTTTCCTTGTCAAAGAAAATCTTCGGATAAAGGCCGGATGAGCGATAAAGATTCTTGTCGAAATATTTCGAATAGGACGGAACATCGATTCCGAGTTCCTCGATGACTCCTTTTGCGACCGCGCTGTATGGAGCGGGACTTTCGATGGAAAATGTTCCACCAAATCCGAGGCGAAAAGCATTGTTGACACGAAATTCGTTGCGCTTGGCGTGGCCGCCAAAGTCGTCGTGATTGTCGAGGATGAGAATGCGCGATTTTTCGCCGGCCGCTTTGCGGTAGAAATGCGCCGCGGCCAGTCCGCTGATGCCACCGCCGACGACAATGAGGTCGTAGGTTTCTCTGGTGTCGACGGGCTTGCCGGCCGTCTCCCAAAAAGTACCGTCGCGCAGGCTGTGAGCAGCCTCGAATGATCCGGGATGGCTGCCGCGCATGCCAGTTTTTGCCGGCGGATAATAATTCGGCGACTTCTGTGGATCAGCCGCGTCCTCCGCAAAGAGATGCCACGGCATGATCGCCGCGCCGGCAGTGACCGCGACGCCATTGATGAAATCGCGCCGTGTGATTTTGCGGTACATCCCCAACTCTCGGTCGTGTGAATCGCGCACGATTATCTCCCCGGCTTACGGTGTCGGCTTTCCTTCGTCCGCTTTCTTCACGGCAAGTTCCGCACCTTGAAAACCAATGCGGCTGTGCGTTCCATCGCAGAATGGTTTGTTGATCGAACCGCCGCAGCGGCACAGGGAGAACGCCGGTTTGCCGGTGAGGTCATACGGGGTGCCATTCGCATCCACCAGTTCGACAGTACCTTCGGGCGCTTCCACACGGAACGGGCCGTTGGGCCGGACAGTAATTTTCACTTGCGCCATGGAAATGTTCCCTCCAAACCTTACTGGTTTCTAGTAAGCATAGAAGATACCACGATGGCACGGCTTTGTGGGAACGAGGAGGCCGATCGACAGTGCTTACGCCGCAGCCGTGCGCACCGAACTCAGGCTGCGATACAAATGCAGATGCTCATCGATCATGCGCTTGGTGGTGAAGCGTTCGCGAGCACGAGCGTAGGCGAGTTCAGCGTAGGCGCGGCGCATGGTCCGGTCGTCATTGAGCAGGCGAATACTGGCGGCGAGGCTGGACGCATCGTTGGTCCGGAAGTAAAGAGCGGTATCGCCCCAGACTTCGCGATAGCTGGGAATATCGTTGGCTACGATCGCGCAGCGGGAGAAGGCCGCTTCGAGGACCGGCATACCCAGGGGTTCGTAGCGGGAAGTGGCCGCGTAAATGGCAGCGCGGCTGTAAAGAGCACGGAGTTGCGCCTCGGTTTGGGGGCCGCGAATGGCCACCGAAGTCTCATCGGTCGCGACCTTCACGTCAGCGCGGATGGGAGTGAGAGGCGCCGCCACCGTTTGCTCGCTTCCTACAATGCAGACTGGCAGCGGGTGCGCATGCTGGGTCAGGAGCGAAAGCTGCCGGCTGGCATCGACCAGACGCCCGACGGCAAGAACACAGTCATCTTTGCTGACGTATGGGTTAAAAAAGATCGGGTTACGTCCCGGATAGATGACTTCGGCTCGCCGCGGACGGGTGTACGCGGCAGAGATGGAGTTCAGCATCCACGCGGATGGAGCAACCACGGCATCTGCGCACGCTATACCTCGAAGAACCATGTCGCGGTAGCGGGCCCGGGCACGGCGCTCAGCCGCGTGCAATGAGGGATGCTCATCGGGCACGGCATCTCGCCAAGTCAACAGGTCTCCATACGCCATTACAACTCTCGGGATCGCTACCGGAAGATTGCCATAGGAAAATTGGTGAAGGTGAAGCACGTCGGGACGCATTTCCTGGGCCAACGACATGAGGAACGCCGATGCTTCCGCCCGATCCTCTTCTGCATCCTGCATCCATTCAAGGTGAAATGCGGTGGGATGGTAATCAAGACCGTGCAGGTGATCCATCCATGAAGTCTGTGGGGGAAGAGGAATGTCGCCGAAGCTGACAAGAGTGACACGGACGCCGCGAGTCACCAGCCCGGTGACCAACTCGCGCGTGTAGACCCACGATCCCGAAAGTGTGTCCCCAGTCAGCAGAACGTGCACAGAACCTCCGGTCGGACGGCTGAACGCAGGAGCAGGGTGCGTTGACGGCCTAACGGCACCATTCTAGTGGGAGGGAAGCCCTCATGTCAGAAAATTCTTGGGCGAAAGGTGCGCGAGGACGGAGAAATCACTGCCCAGGGTTTTGCGACGACAAAACGAGGCATACGGCTTTCAGTTCACCTGGAGCCGCAGCCGCAATTCGCGGGCAAGCGTATCAATCGACCGAATTCTCTCAGCAGCCGGGACCGGCAACCCAGGCACGGACATGGCTAGTTCACAGGAAAGAAGCAAAGCCGTGAGTGTCTCACGCATTTCGCAGCGCATCTGTTCCGCGACGGAGCGCCGGGCGGCGGACTCCTCGCGCTTCCGGCGGTGCAGGGCCGAACGCACTTCCCGCAGCAGGCGCTCCATTCCGGTAACTGCAAAATTGATGTGTACTGGAAATGCCGTGCCAACATGTTCGATAAGCTGTTCGCCCTGTTCTGGCTCTGTCTCTAACAAGAACTGGTCGATGACAACTGCCGAGTAGGTTTGTTCGCGCAAGTGCTGAACTGCACCTTGCAAGTCTTTGGCCCACTGCGTCTGCTCGCCGGTTGCGCCTTGCAGAAAATCCGCGCACTGTTGGCCTCGCTCTGAGGGTGTGATGAGTAGAATCATGCGCCTGTAAGTTGCACGTATCTCTCCAACTCTGCGAGCCTGAAACTACGAGACTTGCGCAGTTTGGGCCAGCACACGAAACTCATTCGGGAACTTCTCTTCAGCGTCCAGTTCAGAATCGGAAACTGGCTACACTCCGCACCAAAACATCGCAACTAGCTTTGCAGGGCGTAGTCTTTCAGTTTTCGGTACAGCGTAGTCTTGCCGATGCCCAGCAATCGAGCGGCTCGCAGCTTATCGCCGTTCAGTTCGACGATGGCGTTAAGGATGGTCTGCTTTTCCAACTCCGCGATCGGAATAATCTTTGCAGGTCCATTCGTCTCCTCATTCCCATGACCGTTGCCGTTTCCATTGGAATTATCAAGATAGGGCAGCTTGGCGATTTCGCGAGGCAGGTCAGCGCAATGGATCAGCGGTCCGCTGGTGAAGGCATAGGCTCGCTCCAGGCAGTTTTCGAGCTCTCGAACATTTCCCGGCCAATCGTAAGCCAGCAAAGCCTTTAGAGCGTCGTCACTGAGCATCTTCTCCTGCCCGGAGGTC
Organism: uncultured Acidobacteriaceae bacterium; assembly: GCA_963772045.1. Taxonomy (GTDB): domain Bacteria; phylum Acidobacteriota; class Terriglobia; order Terriglobales; family Acidobacteriaceae; genus Sulfotelmatobacter. The sequence goes on from CAVYWC010000001.1 coordinate 213,565, forward strand.
CGAACCATGCGTTCCATGAAGTGGGCAATCAGCAATGGAATATCTTGCCGGCGTTCGCGCAGAGGCGGAATGCGAAGGCTGAGCACGTTGAGACGGAAATACAGATCGCGCCGGAAGGCGCCCTGCATGACGGCTTGCTCCAGATCGCGATTGGTGGCAGCAAGAATGCGCACGTTGATTGGGATCCGGCGAGTGCTGCCGACGGGGCGAATTTCCTTTTCCTGAATAGCTCGCAGCATTTTGGCTTGCAGGTCCACCGGGAGTTCGCCGACTTCATCCAGGAAAATGGTTCCGCCCTCCGCCATAGCCATTAATCCGTCTTTCGATTGATTCGCGCCCGTAAAGGCACCCTTGACGTAACCGAAGAGCTCACTTTCGATCAAAGTGGGAACCAGCGATCCGCAGTCGACAGGGATAAAGGGCTTGTCACGGAACGGGCCGGTGTAATGGATTGAGCGGGCCACGATCTCCTTGCCCGTACCGCTTTCACCAAGAATCAGAACCGGATGCACGCTGTTGGCGGCCTTGGCAATGATTCGATACAGTCGCTCCATTTCGGGCGCGCGACCGACAATGCCGCCGAATCCCTGCTTGGATTTGACCTTCTCACGCAACAGGCGATTTTCTGACTTCAGCTTCAAATGAGCAGCTACGCGCTCCAGCAGCAGTTTCAACTCATCGACGCTAAAGGGTTTGGTTACGTAGTCGTAAGCGCCGTTCTTCATCGCTTGAACCGCCGATTGCACGGTTCCGTACCCGGTCACAACAATAACGATGGCGTCCGGACGCCGTTCTTTTATTCGCCGAAGGGCGTCCAGGCCCCCTGAGCCTGGCAAATGCAAATCCAGCAAGACCGCGTCGAAGGAATGGCTCTCGAGCAGGCGATACGCGTGCTCTGCAGAATCGGCGACATAGCCTGTGAAGCCGAGAGACTGGGCCACTTCGCGACAAGCTTCGCGGATCGATCTTTCGTCGTCGACGATGAGAAGGTTGAGAAAGTTTGCCGGCGCCAGTTGCGGCACCGCGGCGAGCGGACTTAACGCTGTTGAAGTCATTGGGTTCATGCCTCTTCCGTAAGTGGTAGTAGCTCCCGATTGTCTTCCCGAGCTTCCGGTTGCGTGTTGTCGAGGTTTGCGCCGGATTCGCCGGCGAGCGGCAACAAGACAGTGACGCGCGTTCCGCTTCCGGGAGCAGTATCGACGTGAATCAATCCGCCATTGGCGGTCACAATGTCGTAAACGCCCGCCAAACCAAGACCAGTGCCCTTGCTGCCTTTTGTAGTAAAAAATGGCTTGAACAGATGGGAGCGAGTAGCTGTATCCATGCCGCTTCCATCGTCGGCGACTGCCAGAAGAACGCAGGGCAGTCGCCTGTTGCCCCAGTAGAGTGAAGAATCCTCGCCAACAATTTGAATGCTGCAGTTCGAGGTTTCAACGTCGATGCGACCACCGTTGGGCATGGCGTCGCGAGCGTTGAGAACCAGGTTGAGAAGAATCTGTTGGGCTTGCGTGCAGTCGAAGCGTATTAAGCCCAATTTGGGGTTAAGGCAAAGGTTGAGACGGATATTCTGTCCAATAAGGCGAGACAGCAGTCCGATAAGGGACTCGATAACTTCGTTCAGCGACAGCAACCGTGGCTCAGAACTTCCCGGCCGTGCAACATTCAGCAGCTGACGCACGACTCCCGCGGCTTGAATCGCGGCGGTTCGAATTTCTTCTGCGTACTTGCGGGATTCGTGGCCCTGCAGACTTGCCAGCAGGAGATCGCAGTACAACAAGACCCCGGTGAGCACATTGTTGAAGTCGTGTACAATCCCGGCAGCCAGGCGGCCGACCGCTTCCAGTCTCATTGTCTGCCGGAGCCGATCTTCATTCTCTGTACCATCTTTAAACTCTTGTGCCACCTCTTCGGCCAGAATTAATGCATAGGGGTCTTTGCTCCAGACTGATACCCGCCAGACCGTCCAGCGCACAAATCGGACGCTAGAAAGACGACTGCTGCTCTCAAACTGAAAGCTCTGGCGCTTGCCCTCGAACATCTCCTGGATGAGGCGTTCGCAATCGGCTTTGAGATCTGGGTCGATCAGATCCGTGAGTCGGGGGAATTTCGTCTCAATAGACTGGTCAAGGACACGGCGCAAGGCGGGATTAAGCGCTGTCAGATTGCCTCGCGCGTCCAATTGGGCGAACCATAGCGGGGCACTCGAGAACCAGGGATGTGGGCTCGGATCAGAAACGTTAAACCTGCAGGGTATTTCAGCAGCAGCGCTCATTTTGGATAAAGTGGGCCGGACAACTGGTGCCACGTCTCGGTTCGCATGCGATCGCAGTTTCCCAAAATAGGAATGGAGATCGCTTGACCACGCCATTCGCGGTCCCACTTCGGCCACTATAGAAAAACAGGCCTGTGCTCTCTTAGGACATGTGTCACTAAAACGGGAAAATATTCTGTGGAAAACTCGGAAGGAATTGCGTGGAGAGCATTACTGAGCGCGTCCCAAGCTGCCAATATCGTTATGTCAGCGGCGGGAGATCGCAACTTGGCTGCCCAGGTAGAGCGGCTCGGTCAAGCGAAATGTGAGACGCCGCCCTTGTTCCAGTCGGACGGTCTTGGATCCTGCCTGTGCCTGACCGGGATGTCCGCCAAGGTTACCCTTCGCGAACAGACTCGAGGTACTCACAGACAGATCTCTGCCGCCAAGATCGATCGAGTTCAGCATCAAGCGGATGTAGCCGCGGCGATCGTCTGGGCTGGCACGTTCTGCGGATTCGACCCGTCCGGCGACGTTGGTACCGCGCGAGAGAACGGTTTTTCCATCAATCACGACAGGTTCATCCAGAGCTGCGGTAAAGATCTTGCTCTCTTCACGGCTGTCTGAGGAGATCGCATCGTTCAGGCGAACGCTGAGCAGCGTACCGGAAGGCACGATTGGGGTATGGAAGGGTACCTCGCGAGGCGCTGAAGCGTTTCCTGGGACTGCCAAAGATGGAGCGGAAGCAACATCCATATCGCCGGAGACCCCCCGAAATGGGACCGAGTGGCCGACATGTGTGGCGGCGTCGCTATTGCCAGAGGGTCGGGCACATCCGACGCAGCAGAAGGAAAGCAGCAACGGTATGAGCATTCGCGAATGTAGCCTGCCAACTATCCTCATCCGACTTCATCCTCGCCGCGCCGTTTGAGAAGCAAAAGTGGCAACTCAAGTACCAGACATGATGTCGCTGAATCAATACCTTGGCGATGGCACTTTCAGGCGATAATGTAGATTTTTCCACAGCAAGCCCCCGGATACACGTCAGAATGGAGCGCCTCTTAAAAAAGCGGAGAGCAGGAGTGCTCTCCGCGATCGGCCGTTATGATGAAGTGCCCGAAACTAAGGGTTCTTCGCCGGTTTTTTCATCGGCTTCCTGGCAGCAGGCTTCCGCGCCTTCTTCATTTCGCTTTCTCTACCGCCGATCAAGGTCAGAGCGTCCGCTGAGTTGAACGGGAACTGGCGCACGGAGGTCTCACTCTGCCCTGCTGATTTCAACGTAATGTCGACTCTGCGATTACTGGCCAATCTGATGACTGCGATCCGGGCCAACTCTCGTTTGCGCTCTTCCGTCGTCAGTTCAGGATTGTTTTCGATCGAATCCTTCACTTCGGCAGTGGTCAAATTGCGCTGCTTCCCGTAAGCCTGGGTCTCAATGTCAGACTCAGGAACTCCCAGCTCGACGAGGAAGCTCTTTACGCGAGCCACGCGACGCTCTGAGAGAGCCTGATTAAAGGCGTCAGAGCCGCGCATGTCAGCGTGACCTTCCAAGACAAGGTGGGCATCCGGCTTGGACTCAAGGTAGGTCTTGAAGTCGGTAGCGAGGGTTTCGAGAGTGTGACGCTGACTTGCGATCAGACCAGCATTCGGGTCGCTTGCTGGCGGCAGGTTAGTGGGGAAGTAAACGCTGTGCAGCGCCAAGCGCGCCTCCAGAGCCTTGTTGACGGGCGGCGGAGGAGGATTCTCCAAGGTGATTTGAGTAGAGGCTGGTGCCGTCAGACCGCGCGAATCGGTGCAGGTTGCGGTCACGGTCACGGTGCCGGCAGGAATTCCGGTCGTGTTCAAAGTTGCAGAAGACCTGCTGCCGGAAACTGTTCCTGCGCTCGACGTCCAATTCGCTACGGAAGTGGAAACGTTATCCGGGCTGGTACAGGAAGCTGTGAGATTCGCAGTTCCTCCGGTAACCAATTCGGCTGGGCTCGCCGATATTGACATTGTAGGCGGATTCTTGGGGGGCAATGGCTTCACCGTGTAACTCGCGGAGCAGCTAGCCTCGTTGTTCTTCTTTTCTTTGGGATCGTTCACGTGTGCCGTGACGGTATAGGTGCCCGGTGTGGCATTCGCGGTATCGATAGTCACGGCGGTGTCCTTTCCCGTAACTTGACCTCCAGTGCCGCTCCAGCTGTACGAAACAGCGTGCTTGGGATTGAAGTTACTCGCCGAAACCGTAGCGTTGATGGGCTCGCCGACCATGACTTCTGTAGGCTGCACCGTGCATGAGGCCGAAGGTATCAGCACCGGCGCACCGCCCCAAGCGATCACAACACCAGTGCGCAAGCGGACGCCTTCCGCAGAAGGACGCCGCAGATCAGGAAACTGAGGCCCCGCATCGTCCGCGTAATTGTGCCGGTCCCAGACATAATCTGCCTCGAAGACGCGCCAGGAAAATTTCTGGGTAATGGGCAGATCCATCCCCCCGCCGAGGATCAATCCGATGCCGTTCTGGCCCGTGTTTAAGCCATTGACGGAGAGCCGGTTATAGCTGAGAAGGCTGTGCAGGAAGTAATGCGCGTACTCAGTGCGCACCATGAACCGTGGGCCACCCGAGATGGTAGTTTCATAATTGCTGCTGCCCCAGTTATGGCCGAAATCAAGTTCGCCACCCCAATGCGAATCAAGGTTATACGTCAAAGCTGTGCCAAATCCTGCTGACATGTCCGGAACCGAATACTGACTCGGGCTACTTGCGTTTCCGAATGGGGCAGGAACCGTAATTCCTGGATGCAACCACTGATAGCCGACAAACAGATCCCACTTCGGGGTCGATTCGCTCTGAGCGATGGCTGACGTAGAAATCAACAGCACAGACAAAATCGAGAGCAAGGCCGCCCATACGGGGCGGCTTGGGCTTGAATTGCCGTAAAATGACATAGTATCCCTCCACATGCACACCATTCCGTCGGAGGCCAACGTCGTTTGGGGAGAAATCTCGGGTCGATCTAAGGCTCCCAGGGAACCCAAAATAATATCGTACGAAAGCTTAAAGCGAAAGCAATAGGATCAAGCATTGTCACCAAGTTTTGCGCAGGAGGGGTTGAACGCACTGCCGATTGGCAGGACCTGCGCGGCCTGCCAGACCTTGCGGTAAGGGAACATTGCCGCGTATCGTAAAACATACAGGTTGCAGCACAACGATCAGGCTGCAACAGCTCCTGGTTCCCGATCCGTTCAAAAGAGATGAATCACGAGAAAGTCCTAATTGTCGAAGATGAGGAGAATGAACGCTCCGGCCTGGCCGAACTCGTGTCCTCGTGGGGATATCGGGTAGAGACAGCCTGTGACGGCGTGGAGGGGCTGGAGAAGGCTGTCCAATGGTCTCCCTCGATCGTGGTCACCGACCTCAAGATGCCCCGCATGGGCGGGATGGAACTGATCGGCCACATGGCCGACCAGGCTCAGGCAGTTGCCGTCGTGGTTGTGACCGCTCAAGGAACCATTGACAGCGCGGTACAGGCCATGCGAATTGGCGCCTATGACTACATCACCAAGCCCATAGACACCAGCCGCCTGCGAACGATTCTGGGAAACGCTTCTGCACTCCTCGGCACGCGTGCGGAACTGGAGGCGACGCGGCGACGCTTACGGGATACGGGCTCCCTGGGACAGCTCAACGGCGCCTCGCGCAAGATGCAGGAGATTTTCCGGCTGATTGAGTTGGTTGCGCCCAGCACGGCCTCCGTCCTGATTACGGGAGCCAGTGGCACGGGAAAAGAACTCGTGGCGCGAACCATCCATGAACTCAGTTCGCGCAAGGATCGCCCGTTCGTTGCCATTAACTGCGCCGCCATTCCTGAGACGCTGATGGAAAGCGAAATCTTCGGACATGAAAAAGGAGCATTCACGGGCGCTCTAGAACGCCGCACGGGCTGCTTCGAACTGGCCGAGGGGGGTACGTTGCTGCTCGATGAAATCGGCGAGATGCCGGTGGGGACCCAGGCCAAGCTACTGCGCGTGCTGGAAGATCGGAAGCTGCGGCGTCTGGGCAGCAAAGTGGAAACTCGCGTAGATGTGCGCGTGCTGGCGGCGACCAACAAAGTTCCCGACGAAGCCGTGGCCCGCGGGGAGTTGCGCAGTGATCTGTATTACCGCCTGAACGTTTTCAATATCCACATGCCTCCACTTCGCGAACACAAGGAGGACATTCCCGCTCTGGTTGAACTGCTGCTGACAGAGATGAGTGAAAAACATGGGCGCAAAGTTGGTGCCGTCAGTGAAGCGGTGCTGAACCAGTTCAATAGTTATTCATGGCCGGGAAACGTTCGCGAGCTGCGCAATACGATTGAGCGCGCGGTAATCGTGTGCGATGCCGGCGTGATTGAGACTAAACATCTCCCTCCGGGCTTTGGGCAGGCTCCACTTCGCACTGCGGCGAATGATCCAGATGCAGTTCGGCTGGGGGTGGGAACGACCGTCGAAGAAGCCGAAAAGATGTTGATCCTCAAGACGCTTGAGGCCACGAGCAACAATAAAACGCGCGCTGCGGAAATCTTGGGCATCAGCCTGAAAACGTTGCACAACAAATTGAAGGAGTACGGTAGCGCCGCCCCCGAGGGACAGGCCGGCAAAGAGGAAGCTCCTGTCGGCTAACGGACATCAGGCGCGCTCCCGGTCGAGCGAATCGCCACTTCTATGGTGCGCAGAAAAACCATCATCGTTCTGACCATCACCTGCATGGTGACACTGATGGTGTCTGCGTTTTCTTATCTCTACATCTCCCAGATTCTGCGGTTACGTATTGATAACGCGGATGAAACTGCGAACCAACTCACCCGTCAGCTTGCCTACGCTGTGGTGAACGACCCTCCGGATTTCAGCAGCACGCGTATCGATACGAACGATCCCGCTGCGGTCAGGCGTGCGATTGCGGAGTATCTGCAAACCGATGTCGACCTCAACAATATGCTGCAGTCGGCGCGAGGGAGTTGGATATTTGTTATGGATGCGGCCATTGTCGGCCCCGACGGGAAAGCCTTGCTTCATACCGATGCCAATATGGTCGGCAAGTTCGTTCCGCCACGCCCGGACTTCCAGCAGGTTCTCAGCGCGCGTTTTCCCCAACAGCTTCGGATTATTTACGGTCCCCCTTCCGTCTACGACGTCAGCTACGATCTTCATCTGCGCGGCGAACCCTTTGGGAGTGTCCGGATCGGCGTTTCCCCGGTTTTCCTGGAGCGCGAGATCAACTTGAAGATCATGCATTCGCTGTATTTTTCGATTGCGGCCATCTTCGCCTCCCTGATTCTTTCGGCCGGCATTTCGAACCTCGCGCTGGGGCCACTGAAGGAGATTAGCCGCAACCTCGATAGCATGGCGGGCGAGGATAGCGGCGAACTCACCTCCGATTCTTCTCGCCACGACGAATACGGTCTAGTGACGTTGAAAATTGCGAACCTGGGGCGCCAGATACGCGACAGTAAAGAGATTTTTTCCGCACTGAAGGATAACGTCGATCAACTCATGTCGAAGCTGCAGGACGGTCTGATGCTCTTTGCCCGCGATTCCCGCGTGGTTCTCGTCAGCGCCCCGGTAGAGGCTTTCCTGGGACGTCCGAGATCGGAATTGCTGGGGCGCAGCGTGGATGAGCTTTTCGATCGCAATGCAAAGCTCGGAACCGCGCTGCTGGACGCCTTTGAGCGACGGCGACCCATCTCCCAGCGTGAGTTTGAATCGGCCGGCGGAAAGCAGATTCAGGTTTCTCTCGACTTCGTGCAAGAGAAGAATTCGCAGATCGGCGCCCTGCTGATTATGCGCGATACCGAATCGGTGCAGCGGATCGGAGATGAGATCGAAATGTCGCGGCGGCTTTCGGCCAGCGGCCGCTTAACCCGCGGTGTCGCTCACGAGGTGAAGAACCCGATTAATGCGATCGTGTTGCACTTGCAGCTTCTGCAGAACAAGCTCGCGCAAGAAGAACCTGACACGCGCCGCCACATGGATATCATTGAGAGTGAGATTCACCGCCTGGATCGCGTGGTGCAAACGCTCGTGGATTTCACGCGTCCTCGTAATCTTCACCTCGAAACCGTCGACGTCCGGCGGTTGCTCGATGACGTCGCCCAACTTGCTGCCCCGGATGCTGAACAGCACGGCGTTACCATCGAACGGCAGCGAGCGGCTGAACTGCTAATCGTCAAAGTGGATGTGGACCTGATGAAGCAGGCCTTGCTCAACGTCGTGATCAATGGAGTGCAATCGATGCCAGAGGGTGGAACGCTTACCATTGCGGCTCGACGCGAAGATAACGCCATTGTCGCCGAAGTGAGCGACCAGGGTGGAGGCATACCACAGGAAGTACAGGACAAGATCTTTGAGCTCTACTACACGACGAAGAAAGACGGAAGCGGCATAGGCCTGGCGCAGACCTACCAGATTTTGCAATGGCACTACGGCTCGGTAGATTTCCAATCGACCGAAGGCAGTGGAACGACGTTCCGGTTTCACATTCCCGCCGCAGAGACGAATGAGCAGAGTCAGCGGGAGTTCGTCGCAGAAACAAGCTCGCAACGTCGAGCTTAATGTGGCGCGTTTTCGCGCATCCGGGCGCATGTGCGAGCGGGAACGGCGTAAAATCGACCTGTGACTCTTAATACTCCTGGCACTCGTCTATGAGTCTGGCCTTGGTGTTGCTGATTGGCGTGGTGAGCGTATCCCCCAGCGTTGGATGCGCGGCGCCAGCACGTACCATTAAAGCGCACAATCAATCGGCTCCCGGTCAGCAGGCTGCGCCCACAAAACAGACACAGAATTCTGCAAGCACAACGGAGAACTCAGCCAGTTCGCCGCAGCCTTCATCCAGTCCGAATAATGCTGTGAAGAAACCGAGCAAGGGGAAAAAGAGAGCCCCGGCTAACTGCAATAGTGCCGCACCGCAGAGTGCAGCGTCGAAAGGCGCTTCGGCGGATAAGACACCCGATGCGGCGACGTCGCACAACAAGTCCGACGCTGCAAGCAGTTCCCGCTGCCCGCCGACGAAAGTCATCGTGCGTCAAGGGAGCACGTCGGAACCTGGCATTGAGCTTGTGGGGGGCGCGGCAGGTCCGCAAGCGTCTGACGAACGGAACACCGCGAACAAGATGCTCGAAACCACCGAAGCCAATCTCAAGAAGATGGAAGCGGCACAGCTCAATCCCAACCAGCGGGACATGATCAAGCAAGTGCGCCAATTCATGGACCAATCAAAAGCTGCAACCTCCGCTGGAGATCTTGACCAAGCGCGTACTCTGGCGTGGAAAGCACAACTGCTCTCCGAAGACCTGCTCAAAACGCAGCCGTGACAAGTCAGGCCTCCCTAATCACCCGGGGTGATGTATCTCAGCAGATCAAGCTGTATCAGGGATGGATCGTGGCAGGTTCCGCCCAACTGATCTTTTAGGCAATCCACGATCAGCCCTGAGTCATTTCCCTTTGGCGCGGGCACTATTTACCTTTGTCAATAAATCCTGCGACATCGATTGCAAAGGACTGGGGATTTTCACCGCTTCGCTGAGAACCTCGCGAGCGTCAGTCAGCTTGTCCATTTTGCCATAAGCGAAGCCAAGCCCGTAAAGCGCACGCGCATATTGCTGGTCGTCTTGTCCCTTGAGCAGGGCCGAGGCAGCTTTCAGTTCAGGAATGGCAGCGGACGTTTTGTTTTCTTTCAGGTAAGCCCAGCCGATGGTGTTATGGGCCACACCTGCGGAAATTTTTCTCGATTTATCCGCGTCCGGAGCGTCAGCTTTCGCCACCTCGATGGCCTTCTGTGAGTACGTGATCCCCTTCGCAGCGCTTCCCGGTTGGGAGTCGTTCGCGTAAAAATTGGCCAGCAGCAGGAGCGCTGGCAACGAGTTGGGATCGGAGGTCAGTATTTTTTCTCCATACGCCACCAGGCGAGCGTTGTCATTCAGTTGGCTCAATGACTCCAGGGCAAGGTTGGAAACGGTCTCCTGATACTTGGAATTGGGGAATGCGGCCGTAAACTTCTCAATGTCAGTCATGCGAATTTTGGCATCACTCTCGCCGGAGATGGCGTTAAGGCCGGAGCTTTCCAGAAAGTCGCAATTGCTCTGAATCGCCTCCTTTTCCTCAGTCACTTTGCGGGCAAAATCTACATCGCTCATGCCTTCGGGCTTGGCTTGCTTGGCGACCGATTGGCAGACTTCGCCGCCGCGTGCAGCATAATCCATCAGACTGGCATCGTTTTTCGCCTGCGCAGCTATATTCGCTTGCGAGACGAGAATGTCAAGATTATGAGGGGATGCGGCCAAGGCTTTGTCGCCGAATTCGAGCGCTTTCTGGAGTTCGCCGCTCGATTGATAGGCCTGCGCAATCTGCCAATTGCCGTAGGCCACTGCCGCAGCATTGGAGGAAAACTTCTGCACGAAATCCTCATACATTGCGAGTTTTTTCTGCGCATCTTGCTCGTTGGAGATCGTCTGCAGTGCGTGATCTTCGTCCGTACCAGCAGCGATTACGATGTGATCGACTTGCGCAGTTGCAGCACGCACCAGAAACGCAACCAGGAATACCGCAATCAGGAAGGCCAAAGCAGACGATCGTTTCATGGATTCCACCTCCAACGGCTGCAAACACCAGAACTGGAGGGCCCGTTGTGCGGCGGATGCCAGCCTGTTTGCAGTCAGCAGGCGAATCGTAGCGCCGAACTCAAGCCGGCGCAAGCGCTGCCCGCACTCCGCGGTTGAGGCTCCAGTAACTCCCAAGAGATAGCCGTGGACTGAAAGACAAGGTAATCTTTTCCAGTCCAAAATAAAGCGAAAGAGTGAGGGACAGGAAATGAGCTCCGAAGAACTGACCGAATTACAGGAACACGCAGAGCATGCGAAAGAAGACCGGCGCTTGGCTCCCGTCTCGGTAACCATGGCGGTATTGGCCGTGCTGGTCGCCGTGGTTTCCCTGCTTGGCCATCGCGCCCACACCGAAGAAGTTGTACTTCAGGCGAAATCCTCCGATCAGTGGGCGTATTACCAGGCCAAGAACATCCGGCGACACACTGACGAACTTTTTACCGATCTGACATCGGTATCCCCTACCACGGATCAGGCGACGCTTGTCAGGTTGCGGGATAAGTATTCGCAGGAAGCTTCCCGCTACAAAGATGAACAGAAGGGCATCGAAGATCAGGCGCACGAACTGGAGGCCGAAGTTGCGATCGAACGAAATCGTGCGGACCGCTTCGACTTGGCCGAGGTTTTCCTCGAAGTGGGCCTGGTGATTACTTCCATTACTTTGCTGTCTGGCAGAAGATTATTTTGGGATTTTGGGATCGTGCTTAGCGTGATTGGACTTGCAGTTGCCAGCACGGCGTTCTTCGTATACTGAGCCCGGGTGAACGATACTTATCTCGGAACGCTTTCCCCTTCTCCAATTTTCCGTACGGACGATGCAGTGAGCTGTTGCTCCCTCTCGGCCGGATTCTTCAGAACCAGAAATGGACCAATAGCCAGTACGTCCATACGTGTGCGCTGAAAACAATCGACGGCCTCTTCGGGTGTGCAGACGATCGGCTCGTTCTCGTTGAAACTGGTGTTCAAAACGACAGGAATGCCTGTCTTGCGATGGAAAGCCGAAATCAGATCGTAGTACATGGGATTTTCTTGTCGCGTTATAGTCTGCAGGCGTCCCGTGTCGTCGACGTGGTTTACAGCGCATAAAGCTTTGCGCTTCTCCGGGCGAATTTTGTACACATGCAGCATGAATGGCGACGGATGGTTGCGTTCGAAATACTCGTACTGATATTCGGCGAGAATTGATGGAGCAAAGGGCCGGAACCATTCGCGGTGCTTGATGCGCGCATTGAGAACATCTTTCATGTCGGGTAAACCGGGATGGGCGATGATCGACCGATTGCCGAGGGCACGTGGCCCCCACTCCATCCGGCCTTGAAACCACCCCACGACATTTCCAGCCGCAATTTCTTCGGCGACGGCATCGAGTAAGGCGGCGCGATCGGTATGTTGATACTCCAATCCAGCATTACGCAGCGCGGCTTGGATGCGCGAGTCGGAATACTCCGGGCCAAGGTATGAACTCTCCAGTTCGTGGCGCCGGGGTTGTCGTAGCACAGAGTGATAAGTATGCAGCGCCGCACCGATGGCCAGGCCCTCATCCCCGGCAGCAGGTTGAATGTAGGTCTGCCGAAAGGGTGTGCGATCGAAAATCTTCCCGTTCGCCACGCTATTGAGCGCACACCCCCCGGCTAGCGCCAAATGTTCGAGTGGAACTTGCTCGTGAAGATGATTCAGCAAATGAAAGAAAACTTCTTCAAAACGGTGTTGCACAGCGAACGCCAGATCCATATCGCGCTGCGTGATTTCGGTATGCGGCTGGCGCGGTTCGCCGTGTAGCCTCACCATGCGATCGGAGTAATGACGAGCCAGACGCACGGTCCCATCAGAGAGAACCTGCATTCCCTGATTACTGCCCAGAGGCTCGAAGTAACTAAGATCGAGGTGGAAACCGGCGTCTTCCAATTTGACAATTTTGCTCACTTCATGACAATACGTATCTCGACCGTAGGGCGCGAGACCCATGACTTTGCCCTCGTCGCCGTACTGCGTGTAACCGATGAATTCGCAGATCATCGTGTAAAGACTGCCCAGCGAATGCGGAAGGAATACGCGATTGAGAACCTCGATGTGATCGCCTTCGCAGCGCGCATCCATGGTCGAAACGAAATCGCCAGACCCGTCATAACTGAAGCCGGCCGCCTTCTCCCAGGGGGAACAGTAATAGGCGCTGGCGATGTGCGCGATGTGATGTTCGAGGTGATGCTCTTGAAATCTGAGTTGCGCGGAATCCACAGCAAGCGCGTTTGCCAGCAACGTGTGCAGGTCCCGCATAGCTTCCTTGCGCTGGCGGAGGCGAATGAAGTTGAGGATTTTCGTAGGATTGGCGAGGGCGTATTGAACCTTTTTTGCAAGATTCGCGTCGCTGTCCTGACCAACGGCGACATGGTCGATGTCGGAGATCTTTGCGCCAACTGCGTCCATGCAGGCTTTGATCGCGAGCGCGGGGAATCCACCAAAATGCTTGCGGCGATTGAGACGCTCCTCGGCTATGGCGAATTTGACTTCTCCATCGAGCACGAGCGCCGCAGAGGCGTCGGCATGAAACATGTTGAGGCCCAGAATCAGCATCTTTGTCTCTAGAATTACCGCGGCAATGAGATCAGCCGTTCAGACTGGCGTTATTTATACAATCCGTCAGTTAACCAGTCGCAACTTGGACCGGTGGTGCATGTTCGGATTCGAATTTTCTCCCTCCGCCGTCCAGAAAAGATTCCATCCATAGTTCCATCGTGAGAAATTGCCACAACTGCATCGACCAATCCTGTTGTCCTGTGCGGTGTTCGTCGACAAAACGTCGCACTACCTTGGGTCGAAACAAACCACGTTTGCGAATCTCTGAAGGCGCAAGCAGATCGTCCACCATCTCCTTTAAATCGTGAGCCAGCCAATAGTCTACTGGAGCCGCGAATCCCGCCTTCGGCTGTTGCAATACTTCCCGCGGCAGAATGTCTCGCATCGCTTGTCGGAGAATGTATTTTGTCGTGGGCCGAAAACTTCCTTTCAGTTTCAAATCCGGCGGAATATTCCAGGCGACAAACTCCGACAATTCGCGATCCAGAAAAGGAACTCGAACCTCGACCGACGACGCCATGCTCATCTTGTCGTTATACGCGAGATTGAGAGTGGTCATAAAAATCTTCGTATCCAAGTAGAGCATCTGGTGCAGAAAATCCGCATCGCTGACTCGGGCAAAGGCAGAGCGGTGGATGCAGGTGGGATCATACGAATCAAGGTCCGCCGCGAAGTCCCCTGAGTAGAGCTCTGCTTTCTGACTTTCATCGAGGTAGGTGCAGTTGGTAATGAACCGGTCCACCGCCTCCAGCGATGCACTACGCGCCATCTTCTTGGCAAGCCGGAGCCTTCCCTTCATCGCTGTGCCACGCAAACTTGGCAATAACGCGAGCGTATGCTCCGCCGTCCTTCGCGCAGAAAGCGGTAGCTTGCGGTAGAGCTCGGCCCAACGGTGGGCAATATGTTTTCTGTATCCGGTGAAAAGTTCATCGCCGCCAACGCCGGAAAGAAGAACTGTAGCCTGCTCGCGCGCCTCACGGCAAACCAGGTAAGCCGTAATGATCGCCGGATCCGCCGTAGGTTCATCCATGTGCCAGACCAGGCGGGGCAACAGATCGGTTACGTCGGGATCGACCACAATACGCTGGTTCTCGCAGCCCAAGTGCCGCGCCAGTCGCGTGGGAACTTCAGGATCATCGAGCGTAGTTTCTCCAACGCGATACTTTGCCGGGAAGGTGATCGTATAGGTTCGAACTGGCTGGTTCGTCGCCCGAGCCATCATGGCAACGATGCTCGAAGAGTCGAGTCCTGCGCTCAAGAACGCGCCGATTGGTACGTCGCTGATCATTTGCGCTTCGACGGATTTGCGGAAACGTTCGCGCACCTCGCTAGCAAGGTCGGCTTCGGATCGCGTACAGACATGACCTGCAGGAGGAAAGGTGAGATCCCAGTACTGCGTCAGCCTAAAGTCGCCCCTCGAAAAAGTCGCATAGTGCCCGGCGGGTAGCTTCAGGATATGGCGGAACATCGTTTTTGGATCGGGCACCCACAAGAACGTCAAATACTGGTGGAGCGATTCAGGATCGAGTTCCGCTTCGATTCCGGGAACTTGCAGAAGAGCCTTGATCTCCGATGCGAAAGCAAATCTCTGCACGTCATGAAAGTAATAGAACGGTTTGATACCGAAATGATCGCGGGCAAGGAACAAAGTCGGAGTCGTGGAACGGAGATCGCAAATCGCGAACGCAAACATCCCATTCAGTCGGCGTACGCAATCAGGCCCCTCTTGTTCGTACAAGTGAACGATGACTTCGGTATCGGTGTGGGAGGCGAATCGGTGGCCTTTGTTTTCGAGCTCGCAACGAAGTTCAGCGAAGTTATAAATCTCTCCGTTATACGTGATCCAGACGGTACCATCTTCGTTGCACATCGGCATGTGGCCGTCCGGGGACAAGTCAAGAATCGCGAGGCGACGGCTGCCGAGGCCGACATAGGAGCCGTCAGGAAATCGTCGGTCCCATAGTCCGGCATCGTCAGGCCCGCGATGCGCCTGGATGTGAGTCATTCGGGTTAACGTTTCCCGATCGCCACAATTTGCCACGCCGCTAATGCCGCACATTTCCGATCAGTTCCCCTTTGCGACTTTTTGCTGGAGCTCCGACTTCAGTTCATAGATTTTGCTCTTGGTGTGGAACATCTGCACCGCCTGGAAGCCGCAATAAATCAGGCCCGGAACGCCATCCAAAAATCCGAGACGTAACAGATAGCGGTAAAAGAAGAGCAGAATTGGCGACCCGGGCAACGCATATATTTTTTTCTTGATCCAGCGACGGCGCTGGGCTTGGGTGCCCAGCAACGAGGGGGGAAGTTCCAAAGCGTTTTGATCGCCCTGCAGCAGGACGCGCGCTTCCCAGTTGGAGTACTCGTTGTGCTTTTGAATGTAGCGCGCAAGCGATTCCACATTGTTGTGAATGAGCGGACTGCGGAGCCGTGCGGTCGATCCGTCTACGATGATATGCTCGTGCACTTCCATGTCTGCCATCGAACCGTCCTGATCGCGGAAGCGACACTCGTAGCGTCCTTTACCGCGGCGAAAGAGCACAAGTTTCCAGAAGCTCGCATCGCCGTGGCGGAGAACGTGACCGAGAAAATGCATGCGTAGTGAGATGTAATAGCCATCCACGACCGAGCTCTGAATCGCGGAGCGAATCTCCTGTTCGAGTTCCGGCGTCATTATCTCGTCGGCATCCAGCAGAAAGATCCAATCGCAGGAGATGGGAAGGGATTCCATAGCCCACTGGCGTTTCTTGGGCCAGCCGCCGCGATACTGAAATTGCACGGCGTGCGCACCGTAGGACTCGGCGATGTCGACCGTAGCGTCGGTACTTTGCGAGTCGATCACATAGACTTCACCAACGCCACGCAGCGACTTAAGGCAGCGCGGCAGATTACGGGCCTCATTGCGCGCGGCGATGATCACCGCGACCGGTAGAGTCGGCCGCGAACACTCGGCAGAGAATCGCTCGGCATCTTCAAGTTTGGGCATCAGGAGAGAAAACGTTCCCAGCATTCTACTCTGATTATCCGTGGCAGGGCAGGTTCTCGGAGAGACGATTTCGTCGAGCTTCGGATGTTACGTGCGGGACAGAGCTATATTTTTCGTGGCGAAGGGAAAGTGCTCTTCATTTTTCCATGAGCAGAACTTTCTCAGCGCCATCGATCTCGGTCAGTTTGACTTCAATCACCTCGTTCATGGTGGTCTGAACGTTGCGGCCGATGTAAGTCGCTTCCACCGGAATCTCGCGGTGGCCACGGTCAATCAGCACACAAAGCTGCACGCGGCGAGGCCTGCCCTGGGAGAAAAGAGCATCGAGCGCGGCACGCGTCGTGCGGCCGGTGAAGAGGACGTCATCCACGAGAACGATATTCATGTCCTCGATCTCAAATCCAATCTCTTTTTCCTGGACAACCGGCTTGGGACCGAGGGTGGAAAGGTCGTCGCGATAAAACGTGATGTCGAGGGTTCCCACCGGCACTTTCGCGTTCTCAATGCGGGTGATGATCTTTCCCAGCCGTTCGGCGAGAGGGACGCCGCGGCGGCGGATTCCTACCAGTCCCAGACCGTCTATGCCACCATTTTTTTCGACGATTTCGTAAGCGAGCCGAACCAGCGTACGCTCAATCTCTGAAGCGGACATTAACTGCGCTTTCTGGCGAAGGCCAGTTTTCCGCGAGCTGCCCTTTTGGGATGTGATCTTCGTATTCATGAATTAGCGCCTCAAACTGGGATGAAACCGGCATCTCAATGTAGTCAACGTACATCGATCGGTCAAGCTTCGGCGCAGATTCGGAACGAAGAATCAGCGGTGGGACGATCCGCAGAGCTAGAGGTCTACTTCTCCAGCGACGCAGCCCTGTGCAGTTCTGGGTCGGACTCCAGCGGCTGGCTGGAAAACTGGGTGCTGATCGAGCGGGCAAGCGGAGAATTGATCTCGCGAACTGACGCCAGGTCGATCACTGACAGATCCTGGCCAGCCGCGCCTGACGCGACAATTCCGATCCCCTGATTTCTGCCTAGCGATTTGGCGCGATACAGAGCCGCATCGGCCAGCGCAATCGATTCCTCCGCACATAGTGCCTCATAGGCGTCGCGACACCAGGGATAAGCCGCCCAGCCGATGGAGCAGGTTTTTCGCACCATGATTCCGTGCCCGAGATCGAAGGCCTCCGACGATATGATTTCCAAAACGCGTTTGCAAAACGCCGGCGTGCCGCTGGGATCGGTCGAGCGGCTCATGATGAGAAATTCTTCTCCTCCCCAGCGCACCAGCACGTCGGATTTACGGACTACGGTCGAGAGCCTCTGAGCGACGAGTTGCAGCAGACGATCTCCGGCCGGATGGCCGTGCAGATCGTTAACTTCTTTGAAAAAATCCATGTCGACCATGATGAACACGAGGTCGCGATGGTCCATTTTTCGGATGTCGCTGCCGCGCGCCCGCTGATAATTGCGGAGAACCTGCTCGGCTTCAGCCGTCAGGATTTCTTCCAGATATCTTCGGTTCCAAACTCCGGTGAGTGAATCGGTAAAGGAAATCTGCTGGAGCTCCAAGTTCTTGCGCTGCAGTTCCAGGCTGTGCCATCTGAGGGAATGTTCTTTATTCTCGAGTTCGTCTTTCAGTCTCGACATTTCTTCCAGGTTCTGGCGCGACAGTCTTAGTAAGTTCAGCAGTTCCCGGTCAAGCAGATGCTGTTTCAGGAAAACCAATCCCCCCATGATGATCATGACGGCCACAGTGAGCAGGAGGCGATACCTGCGCACGCGCTGAGGAGCGTCCCCCAATTGGGCCCAGGCGAGCATCATGGGTGTGAGGAAAACGGCGACCATAGCCAAACGTGCTTTCCAGATTCCATAGCCGCGCCCGTAGCGCTCATCGACTGGTTTTTCACTGCCGTCCTGCTGCCGCAAGTAGCCGATCCGAACGAACCACGCCATGGACACGACGAGGGGCACGTCGAAAAGGCTGCCCGTGAAGTAGACGTGCAGGTCAATCGCCTCGCTGGCGACAAGCGATGCAACGCAATACAGCAGAGTCGCTCCTAGTAGCTGAAAGTAAATGCTCCGCCAAACCCCCTGGCTCTGCCGCCAAACGAGAATCAGCCCAGCAGCAAGCACCAGTTCCTCGCAGACGTAGAGGACGTCGAAGCTTCTGCCGTACACCGCTTCGTTAGGCTGCACGTACTGCCACGGGATCACAAAGAAGAGATAGAGAAACAGCCACCAGATGAGGAGCAGCGCAAAGTCGAGCGTACCGGCACGAATACCGCGGTCGTTCTGCTGTGTATGCGGTTGAATGGCGACGGCGGCCATCATCGGAACAATATGAAGGAAAAGGATTACGTCTCCGACGAATGGATTTGGTGTTGCGTGTTGCTGCCAGACTTCAACGTAGGTCCACATCAGCTGCGAGACGAGCCACATCCCCAGCCCTAACGCGATGAGTGTCCAGAAGAGCCTTCCTTTGCCTGATGTTTTTGCAATGTTCAGGCTAACTGCCAGCACCGCGCAAAACAGTATGCCGTTTTGCAGGATGTCGCCAAATGCGGCTAGGGCGAACCCGCGGGTGGCAAGAATCGAGATGAGTACGTGGGCGCACATGAGTGTGCACACCGCGACGGTCCATCGGCGTCCCGATTCGAGCGGAGAAGTCCCCACGTGGAGATTGTATGGTGGGCATCCGGCTTGGCAACCGTTACCGAAGTAACCCCTGCGAGCCCGGACCGTCATCCCCGAGCGCAGCCATGAAGCGATGGGTGAAGCTGTAAACATCAAGATATGAATTGTATAAAGGAGCGGGGGCCACTCTGAACGTATCGGGTTCGCGCCAGTCGCCGATGACTCCTTCGGCGGCCAGTTTGTCGCAAATCTCGCGGCCACGATGGCGAATCCGAAGCGAAAGCTGGGCGCCTCTGCGCTGCGGTTCGGGCGGCGTGACGATGCAAAAATGCGGCGACGCGTGCTGGCGCAAGAGAAATTCCATGTACCCGGTCAGCGACTCGCTCTTGGCGCGGAGAGGGTCCATTCCGGCTTCGGCGAAGATCTCCATCGAGGCTCGCAACGGCGCCAAGGCCATTATCGGAGGATTGCTCACTTGCCAGCCCTCCGCTCCCGCCATGGGATGAAAATCGGGATTCATCTGAAAACGAGTTGCCTCATCATGTCCCCACCAACCGGCGAAGCGCGGCAACTCCCACGAGTGGGCATGGCGCTCATGCACGAAACATCCGGCGACACAACCGGGGCCTCCATTGAGGTACTTATAGCTGCACCACACCGCAAAATCCGGCCTCCAATCATGTAGATGTAGGCGCAGATTTCCCGCGGCATGCGCTAGGTCGAATCCGACACTGCATCTCTTTTTGTGCCCGGCATTGGTGATTCCTGTCATGTCGAAGGCCTGACCGGTCGCATAGTTCACGCCGCCAAGCAGGATGAGTGCAATCGATTCGCCTTCACGATCGATCAGCGATTCGATGTCTTCATCTCGCATGCAAGACTCGCCGGCACGGGGAGCGAGTTCCAGCAGAGACGACTCAGGATCGTAACCGTGAAAACGAATTTGAGATTTCACGGCGTACTGATCGGAAGGAAATGCTCCACGCTCGACCAGGATTTTGTGCCGAGTTTTCGTGGGTCGATAAAACGAGACCATCATGAGCTGCAGGTTCACGGTGAGCGAATTCATGACCACGACTTCTCCCGGTTGGGCTCCGACGAGAGAGGCAGTTTGCTCGCTCAGCATGCGGTGATACGTCAGCCAGGGATTACGGGCGTGCAGATGTCCCTCGACGGCGAGTTCGGCCCAATCCCGCAACTCCTGTTCGACGTGGGCTTGCGCTGTCTTGGGCTGTAGTCCGAGGGAATGACCGCACAAATAAACGCAATCCTCCCCGTTTTTCGTCTTAGGAAAGCAGAAGCGCTGACGGAAGTGGGCCAGAGGGTCGCGTTCATCCATCGCCGTCGCGAACTCTCGTCCCAACTGAAACGCGCCGCCGTTCACGATGCGGACTCCAGAGGCGCGAGTTCATTGCGAATCAACCGCTCCGCCTTGCTCCAATCGAGGTCTTCGACTCGATCGATGCCACCACACAATTCCGCCAGCATTCGGTCTTGGACGATGCCGCGCGCCGTCGCGACCGAGTACGGGATCCGATGAAACGTGACCATGGCATATTTAGGAACAAACAGACGCGGATATTTCGTTTCCAGTGCGAGTTCAACTTTTTTGCGAAACAGAAATCGAGGATCGGCAACACGATCCCGCATCTCGATAAAGTTGTCCACCGCAAGATCCGCGATGGCATCGGTGTTGATCTTGCGCGCACGTTCGAATTCGGCGAAAACTCGCTCCCACTGTGCTCCGTATCGATCCAGCAGTTCAAGGAGACAGGTACAATCTTCGAACCCGCAGTTAATCCCCTGGCCAAAAAATGGGACAATCGCATGCGCGGCATCCCCAAGCAAAAGGGTGCGACCATCGATATGCCAGGGAGAACATTTGACAGTGACCATCGTGCCGGTCGGATTCGCAAAGAAATTCTCTGGGAAATTCGGCATCAGCGGCACTGCATCCGGAAAATTTGACCGAAAGAATCCCATCACCGGGGACGGAGAAGTAAGCTGCGCGAAGCCATCCGGACCGTCAAAGGGCAAGAACAGAATGCAGGCAAAGGTTCCATCGATATTGGGCAGGGCGATAAGCATGAAATTTCCACGCGGCCAAATGTGGAGAGCATTGGTCTCCAGCGCGTGTTTTCCGCCGGCTGCGCTTAGGATCGTCAATTCCTTGTAGCCGTAGTCGAGATATTGCTGCGAGTAACTAAAGCGCGGAAGTTTCAGCATCGTGTTACGGAGGGCCGAGGCGGAGCCGTCGCACCCAATGACCACGCCGGTCTTGACGGTTCGCATTTCGCCGCTCGGTTCGTCGCGGATAGTGACGCTTCCAGTTTGCAAATCAATGCCAGTGCAGCGTTGCTGAAATGATATGCGTACGCCCTGCGCTTCGGCCACGTTCAGCAGTGCGATGTTCAAGTCGGCACGCGATATGGAATGGATCACCTCGGCTTCATTTTTTCCATAGGGCTGAAAGGCGAGTTCAGAGGCAATCGAATGCATCATCCGGCCTTGCATGGGGATGACGGTCTTGCGCATATCGTTCCACAGACCGGCTTGTGAAAGAGCGTGAATGCCGCGAGTCGAGAGCGCCAGGTTGATCGACCGGCCGCCACTTATTTGCACGCGACGCATGTCGGGGCGCCGCTCGTAGATCTGGACGTCGAAACCGCGCTTGACCAAACCAAGGGCCAATAACGGCCCAGTAAGGCCAGCACCAACAAGGGTGATCATTTCGCGACGAGAGTTCATGGCGAATGCCGATGGACGCTGAGGCTGCGGGATTCCGGAGCTACTCCGTAAGCAACGTTCTTGCCTCCCATAGTTCTGGGAAAAACTTCTTATCCAGCGTCAGTTTCAGGTACGAAGAACCCGCCGTTCCACCCGTTCCCATCCTGACGCCGATCGTGCGTTCGACCAGCTGAATGTGTCGGAGACGCCAGCTCACAATCAGTTCGTCAAATTCCGTCAGGCGTTCGCAGACATCGATCCAGTCGCGATTATTGCGTTCGTCACGGTACAGTGCGAGAATCGCGCGAGCTCGTGCCTCAAATCGCTGGTGCTCTGTCGAATTCTCTTCCGACTGCAGTTTCCCCATCGCCTGCAATGCGCCGAAGAAGACATCGTGCAAAGAGGGCTCGCGGAGACGCCGTTCCAGCAGGGCGTGTGCTTCCCGAGTGGGACGGTGATAGCGGAGCATCTTCTCGTCTTTCAAACCACACAGAAATTCGAGTTCGCGGAACTGTTCGGATTGAAATCCGCTGGCCGGCTGCAGCTTGCCGCGGAAAGCGAGAAAGTGTGTGGGCAGCATGGTTTCGAGAATCGTAAATTGTTCGATCAGAACCCGCGTGATTTCCGTGCAACGGCGGAGCAACCGTGCCGCCTCGTAGACCTCATCGTGTGACTTGGGATTCACCCCCGCTTTTCGCAGATTGCTGACGACCGCATCCAAATCGTGCAGAAGTTCCTTGAACCACAATTCGTATGTCTGATGGACGATGATGAACAGCAGTTCGTCGTGGTGCGGAGGAACGGACTGGGGATGCTGCAGCTTCAGCAACTCCGGAATTTGCAGGTACGAACTGTACGTGAGTTGCTCGCCCTGATGACTCTGTTCTGTGGGGGCATTCTTTGGTGCTTTCGCAGTTTCGAACCCGAGGAACTCCGACGCATTCCCGCCCAGCAACTGCGCCTTCATCGACGGTGCCAAATGGCTAGAGCGAATGAGCCCTCCCACGGGATGCTCGCCGAGGGGAAAAGGATAATCCGAACCAAGCAGGACGCGCTCGGCGCCCATCCTTGTGACGAGAAACTGCAAAGCATGTTCATCGAACACGGCAGAATCTACGTAGAAGCGTTTCAAGTACTGGCTCGGGGGCAACTCACAATCTCCGCGCGCCGCAGGATGATGCTGCCAGGCATTTTCCAATCGGCCCAGCAGGAACGTGAAGCTGCCTCCGCCATGAGCGAAACAAACTCGCAAATTTTGCGGCAACTTGTCGAACGCGCTGCCGAGAATCATTGCGACGATTCCAAGCTGCGTCTCGGCGGGCATGCCCACGGTCCAAGGCGTCATGTACTTCGGCATACGCTGTGGCGCAAACATGTCCCATGGATGGATTAACACGGCCGCGCCCTGGTCGGCACAGTGATGCAAGAAGGTCACAATACCGGGATCGTCAAGATTTTTCTCCCCGACATGATTTCCGATTTGCACGCCGAGATGCCCGGCGCGCATGCATCGGCTGAGTTCCTGGCAAGCGGCGTCGATATCCTGAAGCGGAACCTGGCACAGCGATTTCAATCTGCCATTGACTTTGGCGCACATCTCGAGCGCGGCGTCATTGAACAACTTCGAGCAATCCAGCGCATGTTCGACGGGACGATCGTAGGCAAACAATACCGGTGTTGCCGACATCACCTGCACATCAATTCCATCGCGATCCATCTGGCTGAGCCGCACTTCTGGATCCCAACAAGCCGAGTCGATCCGGCGGAAGAAACGATTGCCGACCATGATCTCGGCTTGACCATCGCCTGTATGCTTGATCCACGGCCAATCAGGAGTGCCGTAGCGCTCGGCCAGATCGGGCCAGTGGCGCGGGAAAAAATGATTGTGGATATCGATGACTTGCATTTCAGTTTTTGCCGGGGTGAATCTTGCCGCAATGTTTGCACTTGCGCAGATTCGCGTCGCTGTAGAACTGCTCAAATAACGGCGGCAAATCACGCACGATGCTTTTCAGTTTCACTTCTGCCCGATGTACGAGTTGATGGCAATTGAGGCAATACCACTCGAAGCCATCCAAAGCGCCTTCCGGACGCGGCATTTCAACGACCACCCCAATGCTGCCCGCATGAGGACGCTGAGGAGAGTGGCGCATGTGCTTGGGTAACAAAAAAATCTCGCCTTCGTTAATGGGAATTTCCCGTGCCGGTTTGCCCGGAGTCTCCATGACTCGCAGAAAGATATTTCCTTTGAGTTGATAGAAAAATTCTTCCGTAGGGTCGTCGTGGTAATCGCGGCGGTGGTTGGGCCCACCGACAACTGTCACCATCATTTCTCCGTCTTCCCACACCTGCGCATTTCCCACCGGCGGCTTGAGCTTTTGCTTATTCTCGTCAATCCAACGCTGAAAATTGAAAGCCTTCAAATCCTTAATGGAGGGCATGCTGACTCCTATGTTTCCGGCTTGTAGGCGACGGCCCGGATCTCGATCAACAAATGGGGATGCGGCAACTGGTGCACTGCCACCGTGGTCCGCGCTGGCCCGTCATAACCGAAATATTGGCCATACACTTCGTTGTACCCGGCGAAATCGTTCATGTTGACCAGGTAAGTCGTTATCTCGACTACCTCATTGAGATTCGCGTCGGCGCTCGCCAGAATATCGCGAATATTCTCGATGACGCCTCTGGTCTGTTCAAGGATGTCCAGACGGGTGGCCCCATCCGCGTCCACTTGGGCTCCGGCGATCGTATTGTCGGCACGACGAGCACTGGTTCCGGAAACGATCAGGAAATCGCCAGCACGCTTTATGTGCGGATACTTTCCGCGCGGCTGCGCCTTTCCCTCAACAATTCTGCTTTCGATTTTCCCCATGGTGCGGACGGCTGTCCGATAACGTCACAGCCGAATGCATACGTTATTCAGTTCCGAATAGAAATTGAGCGAGTGCATGCCTCCCTCGCGTCCAATTCCCGACAACCCTACACCACCGAACGCAGTTCGCAGATCACGCAAAAACCAGCAATTCACCCAGGTGATGCCAACGTTCATCTGTTGCGCAACACGGTGGCCACGTTTCAGATTCGATGTCCAGATCGAGGCCGCGAGTCCATACTTCGTGTCATTTCCCATCGCAATGGCCTCGTCCTCCGAATCAAAGGGCGAAACATGACAGACAGGGCCGAATATCTCTTCCTTTACCGAGCGAGCGGTTTCAGGCAGACCAACATAGATCGTCGGTTGAATATAGAACCCCTGATCGAGCGGATTGTCAAATCGGGGAATGCCGCCGCCGCTGATCAGCGTCGCTCCCTCCTCGCGGGCGAGATCGTAATAGGAGAGCACTTTCTCGCGATGGCTTTGAGAAATCAACGGACCGAGATCAGTCGTGCGCTCCAACGGAGAGCTCACTTTAAGAGTTTCCGCCTTGTGTTTCAGGGCCTGAACAAAACGGTCGAAAATCGCACGCTCGATGTAGAGTCGCTCCGCGCACAAGCAGACTTGACCGGTATTGAAGAAGACAGATTCGGCGACACCATTCACTGCTTCTTCAAAGTCGCAGTCCGCGAAAACAATGGCTGCATTCTTTCCGCCGAGTTCGAATGACACCGGCTTCAATGTCGGCGCAACTGCCTTCATTATGGTGGCGCCAGTTTGGGATTCTCCCGTGAAAGTGACCGCATTCACATCGCCGTGCAGAGTCAGGAACTCCCCTGCCGACCCGGGCCCGAATCCGTGCACGACGTTGAGAACCCCGTCCGGGATACCGGCGGCCTTTATCACATCGGCCAGCAGCGTTGCGGTAGCGGGTGTCTCTTCGGAAGGTTTAACGACGACAGTATTGCCGCAGGCCAAAGCCGGTGCAACTTTCCAAGTAAGCAACAGCAACGGCAGGTTCCAGGGCACAATCACTCCCACCACGCCGAGCGGCTTGCGTACAGCGTAGTTCAACGCGTTTTTTCCATCCGCAGCCTCGGTCTGAAAGGATTCGACCACAGCGCCGTTGATCAGGTCTGCGAACGCACGGAAATTCGCGGCAGCCCGGGGCACATCTAACTTCGAAGCCAGACTTACGGGTTTGCCGGTATCAGCGACCTCGGCGGCAACGAAGCAGTCGAATCGCGCTTCGATTGCATCCGCCACACGATGCAAGTGCGCAGCGCGTTCGCGCGCACCCAAGCGCGACCACTCACCGCGCAATGCTTTGCGCGCGGCGCTTACGGCGTCATCGACCAAAGACTGATCGGCTTCTGAAACGTGTGCGATCACGCTACCATCGGCCGGATTGATGTCGGGGAACTCGCGCTTGCCACGCACGAACTGCCCATCGATGTAGTTGAGGATGGACTTCACGACGACTCAGTTGAATCGTAACAGTCCCGCAAGAGGCGAAGCAACGTCCCGCGCCGGCGTTCAGCTGTTTCGTTCAAGCAGATATCTGGCCAGAGCGTCATGCCAAGCAGGCATGGTAATTCCCAGGCGCTGAAGGCTATCCGGAGACAAAACTGAGTACGTTGGACGCGGCGCCCGTCGGGGCATCTGTTGCGTGCTGACGGGATGGACTTCGGTCGGCAAGCCGGCAACCTTCACAATTTCGCGGGCGAATTCGAACCAGGAGCAATTTCCAGCATTGGTCACGTGAACGATGCCACGAGCGTCTTTACGGCATAACTGCATAATCGCGCGGGCCAAGTCGATTGAGTAGGTTGGAGAACCGCGCTGATCATTTACGACGTCGAGGGCGGGGCGCATTGCGGCTAATTTCAGAATCGTATCGGGAAAACATTTGCCGCCCATTCCGAACAACCAGGAGGTACGCGCAATGCAACAGTCCGGCAGCACTTCCTGCAAACGGATCTCTGCCTCGGCCTTTGATCGCCCATACACTCCGAGTGGCCTGCGCGGATCATTCGTCTCGTAAGGAAAACTCTTCTTCCCATCGAAGACATAATCAGAACTGATGAAAACTAGCTTCGCTCCAACTATCTTCGCGGCTTCGGCCACGTTCACGGCTCCGTCTCGATTCACTTCCAACGCCAGCTGTTGATTGCTCTCGCAGCCGTCGACATTCGTGTAAGCTGCCGCAAGAACAACCCAATCCGGACGAATGCCTTCCACTTTTTCGCAGATTTTATTCCTGTCGCGAATGTCGACGTCGTGGGAGTTTAGCCCGATCACTTCATCTCCGCTCCATTCCCGCATTAGCACCTGCCCCAGAAGTCCCGAGGCGCCAAGAACCATTACTCTCATCTTTCGATATCCTGATTATCCGAACGTTTCCGCATTCGCCAGACTGGCCCCCCGCTGATCTTTCGCCGAGACAATCGGATCGCCCTGAAGTTCCCAATCAATCTTGAGATCGAGATCATTCCAGGCCAGCGTGCGCTCATGTTCGGGCGCGTAGTAATCCGTGGCCTTGTACAAGACGTGAGCTTTTTCCGATAGCACGCGAAAGCCGTGGGCGAAGCCGCGCGGAATCCAGAGCATGCGGTTGTTGTCGCCGGATAGCCGCACCGCCTCCCATCGTCCAAACGCCGGCGAACTGCGGCGCAGATCGACGGCAACGTCAAGAATTTCTCCTTCAACGGCGCGCACGAGTTTCCCTTGTGTCTGTTGGACCTGATAATGCAACCCGCGCAGCACGTTGCGCGATGAACAGGAATGATTATCCTGTACAAACTGCTCGTCGATTCCCAACTCCCGCATGGCACGCTGGTTGAAGGTCTCGAGAAAGAATCCGCGCTCGTCCCCGAACACGCGCGGTTCGACGATGAACACCCCCGGCAACGCGGTCGGGATTTTCTTGAATGTGTTCATTGCAGGGCTAGCCGGAACCGTGAGCATTCAAAAAACTCGTTCTTTCAGCAGTTGCAGCAAATAGGCTCCATAACCGCTGTTCTTCATGGCAGTTCCCACTCGTTCGACGTGCTCTGCCGTAATGTAGCCGGAGCGATAGGCTATCTCCTCCGGACAAGCCACCATCAGTCCTTGCCGTTTTTCAATGGCCTGAATGTATAGCGCGGCGTCCATGAGCGATTCGTGCGTTCCGGTATCGAGCCAAGCCATGCCGCGTCCCATCACGATCACTTTCAGTTGACCATTTTTCAAATACGCTTGGTTGACGTCGGTAATCTCAAGTTCCCCGCGTGGGCTCGGTTTGAGCGACCTGGCAATGTCCACAACTTGCGAGTCGTAGAAGTAAAGCCCCGTTACTGCGTATCGCGACTTGGGCTGCGCGGGCTTTTCTTCGATGCTGAGCGCACGACCCTGCCCATCGAACTCGACGACTCCATATCTTTCCGGATCGTGCACCGGATACGCAAAGACGCGTGCTCCACGATGTTTCTGCGCTGCTTCGCGCAGATCCTTCGCCAGATCGTGCCCATAGAAAATATTATCGCCCAGCACCAGCGCGCACGGGCTGCCAGCAATGAAGCTTGCTCCCAACAAAAATGCCTGGGCAATGCCTTCTGGCTTGGGCTGTGCGCAGTACCGCAGAAGGATTCCGTACTGGCTCCCATTTCGCAACAAAGCTTCAAACCGAGGCACGTCTTCGGGCGTGGAGATGACAAGGATCTCGCGGATGCCCGCCAGCATGAGGGTGCACAGCGGGTAGTAGATCATGGGCTTGTTGTACACCGGCAGCAGGCTCTTGCCCATCGCCTGCGTCACCGGATAGAGCCGAGTGCCCGAGCCTCCTGCAAGGATGATGCCTTTGTATTGTGTGCTCATAAGTTCGTGCTGTCGCGAGGTCGCGCCGATCTAAACCGAATAGTGTGTCGCAATCCACTGCCTATAGCTGCCGCTGGTCACATCGCGCACCCAATCTTCATGCTCGAGATACCAGCGAACGGTCTTGCGAATACCGGTCTCGAATGTTTCCTTCGGCCGCCAGCCCAGTTCGCGCTCGATTTTGCGCGCATCCATGGCATAGCGACGATCATGCCCCGGACGATCCTTCACAAATGTGATCAATTTGCGCCGTGATCCCGACTGGTGTGGCGCCATTTCATCCACTAGATCGCAGATCGTCTGAACGATTTCGATGTTCGGCTTCTCATTCCATCCGCCAATGTTGTAAGTCTCGCCTGGCCTTCCCTTACGCAATACCGTTGCAATTGCCGTGCAGTGATCTTCCACATAGAGCCAGTCCCGAACATTTTTCCCATCACCATAAACAGGTAGCGGCTTTCCGTCTCTTGCGTTCAGAATCATCAACGGAATCAGCTTCTCAGGAAATTGAAAACGTCCGTAATTGTTCGAGCAATTCGTGGTCAGTGTGGGCAAGCCGTAGGTGTGGTGATACGCGCGCACCAGATGATCCGAAGCCGCTTTGGATGCGGCATACGGGCTATTGGGCGCATAGGGCGTGTTTTCGGTGAATGGCGGATCGCCAGGGTCGAGCGATCCATACACTTCATCCGTCGAAACATGTAAAAAACGGAATCGCATCCTGTGGGCCTCGGGCAGGTCGGTCCAGTAGGCTCGAGTTTCTTCCAGCAGAGCGAATGTTCCGTCAATGTTAGTCGTAATGAAATCGGCAGGGCCGCGAATAGAACGGTCCACATGGCTCTCGGCCGCGAAATGGACGATTGCCGCAGGCCGATGCCTCTCGAGCAACTGCCGAACCAGTTGCACATCGCCAATGTCGCCGTGGACGAATTCGTAGCGTGGATTCTCCGCCACGCTCTCCAAGTTGTGCAGGTTCCCCGCATACGTCAGTTTGTCGAGATTCACAATGGCGCACGAGTCTTCCTCCATCCTCTGCCGAATGAAGTTGGAGCCGATAAATCCCGCACCGCCCGTGACCAGTATCGTGTCTCGCATGGAAAGAAGAGTTGCGCAGCCATGATCCCGCCGCCCAAACTGTCGCTTGATTGTAATAAAAAAGAACGGGCGAAGCCCGTCCTATGGGCGCAGATCGGGGTTGGCCCAAATCTCTTCAGATTAAGACAGCCGCGGGAGGTTCTAGCCGGCTCGCCGCCCGATTATCATGACGTCCTGATCGGCTGGTATGCTCACCATTGGTTTTTTCTGTGCAATGTGAGGTTGCTTGTAACCTAGAACATCGAAATAGACCGCTTCGATATTCGCGACGACCTCGTCCCACAGGTATTGCTCGCGAATACGCCGCTTGGCTGCTTTTCCGGCGGCTTCGCGCACCGCAGGATTCGCAATCAAGAAATTGAGCCTCTGCGAGAGGTCGGCCGAGTCCCCGCGCTTGAAGGTAAAGCCGGCTCCGTCAACTACTTCCCGATTTTCCGGAACGTCACTGGTCAGCACGCAAAGCCCGGATCCCATGGCATCGAGCAGGGCCAGCGACAAGCCTTCGAGATCGGACGGCAAGACAAAAATCATCGCGTTCGTGAGAAGTTCATCGAGGGTCTCGCCCGACACCCAATCCAGCATGCGGATGCGATCGCAGGCGTGGCTGCGTAGATTTTGACTGTACTCATCACAGTAGCTCGATGCGCCCGCCATGACGAGTTTGGCGTCAGTTTGCAACCTCTCGAAAGCCTCGACTAGCAGGTGGCAGCCCTTTTCGGGGGAGAATCTTCCCAGAAACAGAATGTACTGACCCGGATCGAGCCCCCAGTCAAGGATAGCCCGCGGCTGACGCCGATCGCGCAGCAAACCGCCATTCGGGATGTAGAACGTCTCTGCTCGACGCGTCTCCCGGTATCTGGCGCGGAGAGCTTGCGACACAACCATAGTTGCATCTGGAAGTTTGACGGAAGCACTCTCTCCCAACCGCAGCACCGCCTGAGCGAGACTTCCCCACTTTTTTCTTTGCCAATCGAGACCTTGCACCGTTACTGCCGTCTTCGTTCCGATGATTCGCGGAATCCACGAAAACAGCGCTGGCCCTAGCGCGTGGTAGTGGACGATGTCATAACCTTGGGTTAGCGCATGCGCTGTACTCAACAGAGTGTGCACCACGGTTTCGAGGTGTTTGGAGCGGATCGTGGGCAACCGCACCAGGCGAATGCCGTTGTAATCGTTCCCCTGCGGCGCTGTGAAATAGGTCCGGCAATAGATACTGACTTGATGTCCGCGCTCCGCCAGCCGCCTGCCAACTTCTTCGTAGTAGGTTTCGATGCCGCTATATTTGGAAATTACGCCCCGCCCACCAATGAAGGCTACGCGCAGCGCTTTGGCTCCCGGCTTTGCCAATTGAGAAGGCGTTCTGGGGTCGGGAAATGGATGAGGCGGACGACGCCAAGGCGGATCCTGCGTGGTCGGAACGGGTTCACTCTCGCGCTTGGCCCTGGCTGTGATCAGTCGCTCGTACAAAGCAAGGATTTTTCGGGAATGAGCTTCCGGCGTATACCGCCGTCGGACAAGTTCCAATCCCGCACGGCCCATTTTTTCTGCGAGTTCGGTTTGGCTTGTGAGGGTTCGGATTGCCGTCGTAAGGGCATTCACATCGCCCACCGGATATAAGAGTCCGGTCTCGCCCTGATGAACGAGTTCTCGGCGGGAACCCAAGTCTGATGCAACGACTGGACGCCTCTGGGCGTAGGACTCGAGGATGGTTTTACCGAAAGTCTCGTAGGCATGGGAAGGAAAAATCGTGAACTGCGAGTTCGAGATCTGCGAGTCGCGTTCCGCCGGGCCGACCTGACCTACGAACTTCGCCCTTACCAAGTGCAGCGAAGCTGCGAACTGCTGCAGGTTCTCACGCTCGGGGCCGTCGCCCGCAATTACTAATTGCTGGTCTGGAAGTTGCTGCATCGCCCGCAGCAAATCTTCGACACCTTTTTCCGCCGACAGCCGGCCAACGTACAACACAGGCGCGCCCTCAGGTGGTGGAGATTGATACGGTTGAATTTCCTGAAAATGCGGCAGGACTTCGAACTTGCCTGCGTCCCATCCATGCTCAACAAACTTATCGCGTACAAACTGGCTGGGGGCCAGGAATAAGTCCACGCATTTCCGATATGTTTTCAACCAACGGTGAACGTAGGCCTCCAGCGCGAGCATCATGCGCGCGCCCACCCCCGGATAGCACCTAGGTTTCAAGGCGCGCCAAAATGCTCCTCCTTTGCACGCCTCGCAGGCATTGCCCAGCGCCACGAGGTTGTAACTGGGACAAAGCACCTTGAAATCATTCAGGTGATAGATGACAGGGATGTTATGCGCCTTCAATTCCCACAATATGGATGGAGTCAAGTGGTGATAAATGTTCCGCACATGCGCAACGTCAGGACGAAATTCTTCAATCATGTGGCGGATTCGTCTGCGGGCCTCGCGTGAATAGACCGCACGCGAAGCCCGGCCGACTTTTTGCCACCACGCGGAGTTTTCTTTGAAATCGATGTGAGTAACGAAATGCCGGTCGAACGGCGTGGGCTTTCCGCGCGCATCGGCCATGGAGAACAATGCGACCTCATGACCCTGAGCACGCATCAGGTCCATAAGTTCGAATAGGTATACTTCCGTGCCGCTGAAGGCGTAGTTATATTTGTTGCAATATAAGATTCGCATGGGGGAAGGTCTCAACCAGCGGCGTGATCCACGTTAGGAATAAGTCGGTGAACGATTTCAGATTCTTGGTGCGATTGAAATTGTGAAGGACTTGCACCTGGGCCGCGTACCGCATCCAGTCCAATGGCCGGGCCGCCGAAACGAGATGGCGAGGTTGAGTGCGGTGCTCGACCTGCAGGAGCAAACGAAGAAAGAGCAATCGGGCGACTAAATCTGAGAGCGAGCCGGGTTGATACAGGAACCCAGTTTTACCCGGAAGCACAAGTTCTGGAACACCCGTGATCGCGGGCGCGAGCACAATTTTTCCTCGCGCCATGGCTTCCATGAGCACCAATGGGATGCCTTCGCTATGGCTGGTTAACACGACGACATCGGCGGTGTCGTAGAGTGCATCCATTCGCTGGCGCGGCACGTGTCCGAGCAGTTCAACGCGGTCTCTGACGCCACAATCTTGGATCAGCGCCGTCAATCTGCTGCGCTCGGGCCCGTCGCCTGCGATCGAGCACTCGAAATCGACTCCTTGGCTTGCGAGCTGAGCACAGGCATGTATCAGAAAAGCATGATTTTTTACGACCTGCATGCGGCCCACTGAGAGCAGCTTCAATGTGCTGCTGGATCGCGTTCTGCATCCGCCCAGAGCACTTAACTCGGGTAACCGAACTCCGAGCCGCGAGATCAGAATCTTCTCTGGCCCCACGTCCGGATAGTGTTCGACGATGTAGCGGCGATTGAACTCCGAGATGGTCAGACAGAAGCGGCAGTCGTCCAGCTTTACATCGAGATACGCAGCATGCTCCAGCAAGTCCGAACCGTGCAGTGTCAGGCTGAAACCGACATGCAGCAGCCGCGCGGCCACCATCGCGATCCATGATCCAAAATACCCGTGATGTACATGGATATGGTCAACCCTGTGCTCGGCGAGCAATACCGCGTAGCAGGCTCCGAGCTAGGTGTGCAGCAAAGCCTTTACACGTTGCAGCGGGCTTTCACTTCCGCGGAAGACAATGCGCCAGATCAAGTCTCGAATTTGTCTCCGTTTCTGGATACAGAGCCAAAGTGCCGGCATCAGGACCATCGGCGAGACCGTTTGCAAGGTGATCTCTGGCGCGATGCCGGATTCCCAGGAGATTGGCTTCCGCACGGTCCCTGCTATGACTCGTATACCCCTGTTCCGGAGTTCTTCAATTTCGTCCGACACATAAGGTTCAACGGGAGAAGGGAAGAGATTCGCGAGATAGGCAACGGTCAGCACTGGCTCAATATCTCCGCTCGCCGGCGCTGCGCCGAGAGCATGCCCGCGATCGTGAAAAGCAGGCCGTTGACAAACTGATAGCTCATCACGACGACGGCGGCATTCATCCAGTAGACGATCAGCAGAATCGGCCACAGGTTGTGGAATTGCGAATCGAGAAATCCTTTTCTTTCCCCGAATGGAATGTCTGGGCGCCGCAGCCGCCAGAGTTCCCACATCAGCCACACATACAGCGCAAGGCCAACTATTCCGTGTTCGACAAGGAGTTCGAGGAAAGTGTTGTGCGGGTAAAGAGTTTTTTCGTCGTAGCCGCTCACGTATCGCGGCAACTCCGCGGGCATCTGGTGGAAGCCCCATCCGGCAAGAGGATGTTGCAGGAACATTCGCCAGGCGCCCCTGTAAACAGCCTCGCGGTAATCGATTGGGCCACGCTCTTGGATCCGCTCAGTGAGAGACTCGCCGAGTTGGCTCGAACTCAATAGGGCTGCGATCCCCACTCCGCCGACCAGGGCAAGCATGATGCCAGCGCGCCATAAGGCGCGGTTCCTGCATTGCCATAGAAGGAGAAAGATCGTCGCGGCAAAAGCAAGCCACACGGCGCGCGTCATCGTAGCCAGAATCGCGAGCGGCACGGATGCCAGTACGAGCAAGGTCCTCGGGCCGCGAATGCTTCCCCGCCGGTAGCTGTGAAACACCAATATGCCCAGCATGTTCAGGGAAACGCCATTTGCCACCGCCTGGAGTAACGGTCCGCGGGCCCGGTCGGCATGAAACCCAAGGCTCTCGTCCAGAATGAACTTCGGAAATATCAGTGACTTTGCGCCGACCAGAAACGCAATAGACGTGAAGCTCAGGTAGGCCAGAACGATCACAGAAAACATCTCAAACTGCCGGAACTCCCGTTCTTCGGTGAAAACGAGGTGAGCCAGATGAAATAACGTGAATGGCACAACGAATTTCGCAGCCAGCAAACTCCAGGCTTCATGATCGAATGGCTGGCCGATGAGGCTGCCCAGCACCACTAGCGTCAGACAGAGCATAGGCCAGCTTGCTCGTGTGACGACAACGAGACTGCGGCGCTGCAAGATGGTTCTGCCGATCACTCCTGCCACAAGCAGACCAAACGCGATGCGATCAATCTCGTAGAATTGCACATCGGGATGCCGCAACAACATCGCTATCAGTGCGGCCATGAACAATAGGGAAGGCGCCATCATTAAGCCCTGCAATGGGCGCAAGGCCACTTTGATCGCTTGGGCGGGAATGTCCAGTCGGTTCCAATCTCGTTCGGCCAAGCTGGATGCGAGTGCCTTCATCAGTCGCCTCCTCCTCGCACAACAGCCGAGAAGGTCTTGATGAGGATCTGTAGATCCAGCCCCAAACTCCATTTCTGGATGTATTCCCGGTCCAGTTCCATACCGCGCTGGAAGGAGGGGTCGCGGCGCGCGGTGACCTGCCAAAGTCCGGTGATTCCCGGCGTCATATCCAGCCGAGCCAGGTGCTCGGTGAGATAGCCGGCGAAATCGTCCATGGGGTGCGGTCTTGGCCCCACCAGACTCATCTCACCCTGGAGGACATTCCAAAGCTGTGGCAGTTCGTCAAGGCTGTATCGCCTCAAGAAACGGCCGATGCCGGTGATGCGAGGGTCGGCGGCGATTTTGAAAAATGGGCCCGACCTCTGATTGCTCTGCCGAAGCAGCTCCTTGAGTTCGTCGGCGTTGCTGACCATCGTCCGGAACTTCAGGCAGCGAAACGGCATTCCCTTGCGCCCGGCGCGTCGGGCGGAATACAAAACCGGCCCGGGTGAATCAAGTTTGATCAATGCCGCAATCGCAGCCAGCAGAGGCGCGAGGACAATCATCGCGAATGCTGCTCCGATAACATCCAACAGTCGCTGGCAACCGAGGCTTGTCGCGGGCAATCGCTCCGCATGCAGACAGATCATGGGCAGGTCGCCCACGCTTTCCACGGCTACCGCGGCGGGCGTACAGCCAAACAGTTCGGGAACGATCTCAACGTCGAGCCGCAATCGTCGCGCCTCCAATAGAACGTGGTGCGTTACGGCACGATCGCACGGAGCAGCCAGAATGACCTCGTCGATGAACGCGGTCCGCGCTAATGCTGCCAGGTCACTGATCCGACCGATGATACCGTTGCCTAGAGGTTGGTCATCGTCCAGAAACCCACAGACGTTTCGGGCTCCTCCAGACAAACTGCGGATGGAAGAAGCCAGACGGCGGCCAACTGCGCCTGCTCCCACGATCAACACATTTCGCGCATCCTCACACTCTTCCGATCGTCTTTCCTGAAAAAACATCTGGGATCTCCACGCCCGCAACATGCCAAGGTGGAGCGCACCCGCCGCGATGAACAATCCAGTTTTTTCCACAGAAGCGCCTTGCATTGGAAAAACCAGCGCCAAAATTACAGTAGACCAAAAAACTGCGTTGGCCAGGGTTTTGGCCTGTGTGCGTTCATGACCGGTGAGGTAGAGTCCCCCGCTGTACCCAATGAGTGTGATCAATGCGCCCTGCAAGACTGCAACTCCAAGCAGAAAAGAGGGAGCCCCAGCCGCATATGTGAAAACACGTGTATGCGGGAAAAGCATTCGCATCGGCACGAGCAGCGCACCCAAGAGAAGCCAGTCCAGCGTCACCAGTGCGAAATCGGCTTTCACCGATCCCACCCATGAGGATGTATGGCGGCTTTGCAGCGGGGGAGGCAGCAGAAAAGTCCATTTATTTTCAGCTGGTGCCGGTGCCGAAGAATCGGCCATTTGCCATATTTTTTCTGATTCGAACCTTCTTACCGAGGCTGGCCGCTTTCGCGCACCGGGACTAGCTATCGCTGTCTCGCCAGGGATAAGCCGCGCGAATACCGTTCTGTGCGGAGGATCGTTGGGATGCGCGGAGAGAAAAGACATTGTTGATCACTTCGAGTTCATGGGCCCGGATTGATTTCCAAAGAACTACTTACAGATTCGTTCATTTCCAGCCTACAAACGACGGTAAATGTTCTCAGGGATTGGAAAGACTCTGTCGATAAGCACGGTTCCCAGAATCCGCGCATGAGCCGATTCGAGGGCGCGCTTAGCTGTCAGAGCAGTTGCACGGCGCGTATGGCGAGCGGATAGCACCAAGACAACACCATCTACCATCTGGGCCATCGTCAAAGCTTCGTGCGAGTCTGCAACAGGACCCTCGATGATT
The DNA here is from genome assembly GCA_963772045.1 of uncultured Acidobacteriaceae bacterium. GTDB lineage: Bacteria > Acidobacteriota > Terriglobia > Terriglobales > Acidobacteriaceae > Sulfotelmatobacter. Next base: position 250,302 of record CAVYWC010000001.1, read on the forward strand.
GAGTACTCAAACTCACGCCTCAGGTCACAAATAGCGGAGTGCAATTTCGTAGTGATCGAAAGGCGGTCCCCTAAGTTGTGCCGTAGAACCCAGAGATTCTCGGCGACATGAGAACTAGCCTGCCGGAGCGGCGCAGTCTCGCGGCTGTGATCGTCTCGTCTCGTTTCCGAAGACACGCCATGTGCTGGACAAAGCTGCGGAGAACGTCCGAAAACCGCAACATCGCCAACATTCTCCTGAGCCAAGGCTTCCCCCACAAGCCGGCAAACGCAACCGGCATCGGTTTCCCGGTCTATGGCGCTGAAGAGGATATGCTGCGAGTGCTTTTCATCTTCGGAGAGGAACAGTTGGCGCACCAATCCTCGCACCTGCTCGTTTGCGAAAGTTCCTTCCCACCAATTGGTGCCCGGATGCGGCCGCCTCACTTCCTGGGGGCGGCCCAGCTCCTTATTGGGAATAGAAGACGCAAACAATCCCGTGCTAGCCGCAACTTGACTCATGCGAGCAACCTCGGTTCCCTTTCGCGGGGAAAGGACGCCAGAACAGGCGCATTGAGATAAGCGACGACCTCATCCGGAGTACGTAAGGCTGGATCCAGATAATCGGCCGCAAAGGCCGCTCCGGTTCCTGCCACACCGGCCGCAGCCAATCCCATGGCCAGCACGGCCCAAGTTGACCACACCGGCAATGCGGGAGCGACTGGTTCCTCGGCAATGGCAACATTAACGATGCCGCGCTGGTCAAGTGCATCGGCCATACGCGCCTCTTCCTGCTTCTTCAGGTAGAGCAGATAGTTCTCTTCGGCGGCTTTTTCCGTATTCTGCAGATCATCCTGCGTGATCGCGTCCTCGCCGAATTTCTGCGCCACGGCGCGGTAAGCGGATTCCTGTTCGGCAGCAGTGGCCGCCCGCGCCTCCAGGCCCTTCTTTTGGACACGAGCCCGCTCTAACTCAGATTTCGCCCATTCATAGTGGGCATTCTTGTCGGTCGTCTCGTCTCGTAGCGGAGCTAATGTTTCCGCGGCAATCGCAGCCCGGGCCTGCGCGATTTGCTGATCGACCTCCTGAACCAGACGATGGGCCGGGACGAATTTGGTCAGCAGTTGGGTCCGCTTCAGCTGCAACTCGAGCAGGCTCGACTTCAGGGATCGCAGCAGTTCGGGATTGTCGGCTGTATGCACCTGAGTTGTGGTGCGTTCGGGTAGCACGGCTAACTGTGCTTCCAGTTCCGCTACACGCTGCCGGGTTTCCGCAAGCTCGATCTTCGTCTGTCGGCAGGCCGCGTCTAGGTCGCTGAGTTTTTGCAGCGTGAGGTCGCGCTCTTGGGACGCCTCCACTACCCCATGGCTTTGAGTAAATTGCAGTAGCTTGTATTTCGCCTGTTCCAGTTGCAGACGCGATTCGCGAGTCTGCTGTTCGAAAAAGCGGACTTCGCCACCCGGCCGGTGCACAACCATATGCTTCGCCAGATAAGCGTCAGCTACAGAGCGCAGTACTCTGGATGCGAGCTGAGGGTTCTCGGAGGGATAGCTGACTGCGATCAGGTTGGTCTTCTTGAGGGACTCGACTTTCAGCTTTTTTGCCAGCCGCCTTGCGGCGCGCTCGACACGCTGATCCTTGCCCTCACCGAGACGCAGGAGGTGCAACCAGTCCCGCCCGCCGAGGCCGTTTTCTTCCACGACTTTGCGCAGAACTTCATCGTCTCGCAGGAGCTCCACCTCGGAATTAAGATCTTCCTCGGTGATTGCCAATCGCGTAAGATCGAGCGGCGCATTCTCCTGCGCACTGACCGGGGCATCGGCTCTCCCCGGTCGGACCAGGATTTTCATGTGCGCCTGGTATCTGGCGCCAGCGACGAGGTAAAACAGTGCTGCGGCCAACACCATGCCAGAGAGGCAAAGGAAAGCGCCTCGCTGCCGAAACAGGACCATTGCCAGTTCGCGTAACGTCGGCGCCTCGCTCTGTCTGCGGATTGCATCTTCGTTTGGCATCGCTGTGAGAGAGCATTCAAAATTGTGTGGGGTCCATATACATACTCATCGACGGTCGGGTCAGGAAGCGCTCGATCTTCGAGATCGTGTTCTGCGGGACGAAGATCATGTCGCCCGCCTGAAGGCGTTCATCTTCTTTCAATCGTCGCTGCTTCAGCATCTGCTTCAAATTGAGCAACCGAGTCTCCACCAACTCATCGTTCACTCGGCGGAAAAGCACGACTTGCGAGTGTTTTGCTTGTGTCGTCATTCCTCCCGCGATTTGCACGGCCTCGGCCACGGTGATATCCGAGCCCAGTTCGTATTTGCCGGGGTGTCCGACTTCCCCGCCCACGATGAAGTAAGGCTTCTCGAAGTCTTTCAGCGCAACGGCGACTTCCGGATCGTGCAAATACCCCTGGTAGGCCATCTCGACGGAGGTGCGGAATTCATTCAGGTTCAACCCCTCGACCAGCAGCATGCCGGCATCTTTCAGCATGACGCAGCCATCCGGCTGCACGGTGAGGGTCTGATTGAATTCGGGAGCGACCGTAAAGCTGATCTCCAGCACATCACTTGCTCGTAACCGATAGAGCGGATGGCGCTTTCCTCCGAGTAAAGGGTTTCCAAGGCCATCCGCTCGCCCGGCATTTGCGGCCGTTGCATCACCGCCCGCTCCAGCCCCGGTTAAGCCGGATCGGGAAGTCTCGTTTGCTTGCGCGAGGTCGTTGTTCTCTCCCTGTGCGAAGGCGGCCGAACAAGTGTGCAGACTCAAGACCACCACTGCGAGGAACTCGATCAATGGGAAAACGCGTTTCATTGTTCGCCGGCACTCGACAGTTGCCCTGGGGCGTCAATCTGTGCCGCCGTTTCTTTCATTGCGAAAGTTAAGCGCACATTCCGGGATGAACAAGACTTGGGAAGTTCCGTGCACGAACGTGTAGCTTGGTGTCAAGTTGGGCGTCGGCAAATTGTGATACGAAATTATGAGGTTATGAAGAACTTGTGAGCGCGGTCACCAGAAAGCAGGCTTACCGCGTATCCACCGATGCGGTACCTACCAAAGAGGACTTGCATGTTCGCCGTATCACACGTTTCCACATGGCCAAGGTGCGAGAACTCCCAAACCGGAACTGTGGAGAGACAAGGCGCGACAGTATGGTCAGAAAAGGTTGGCTGCCAGAGTGCACGTCCCTTAGCCGGGGAGAGATTTCCACAACCAAAATGGGTCGGATCTAGTGTGCGGTGCTCGGATTTTCGAATTCCCATTTTGAAAGCGTCGCTAGAATTTTGTGACCCTGTCGCTTGTGAAAGATCGCCCGCACTTCCTAGAATGGCCGCATTACTCCCGCAGGTTGGGAGCGAGTGTTATGCGCTACTCGTCCGCCGCCAGTTCCGACAGCATCAGTGTGCTCATTGCTGACTCCAACCGCATGGAGGTGGAACTGTTGAGCAGCGCATTGCGCCGCAGAGCAGAATTTCAAATCTCGACATGCCAGATGGACTCGGCTTCCATTCTCGAGTCTGTCACCCGCAAGGCTGCTGGGATTGTGGTTCTCTCGCTAGGTTCGCAGGCCAACGCCGGCGAACTGGTAACGACCTTGCGTGGTTTTCATGTCTGCCATCCTGACATTCCGAAGTTGCTTCTGCTTGACGTCTGGAACCGGGACCTGGTCGTAAGCGCTTTTCGTTCCGGCGCACGGGGCGTCTTCACGATTACGGACTCCAATCTGCGCCTGCTTTGTAAGTGTCTGGTGCGAGTGGCCGCCGGGCAGGTGTGGATCAATACCGAGCAAATGAACTGCCTGCTCGATCTGATTTCCGAAGTGCCGTCGCTGCGTGTGCTGAACTCGGTCGGTCGGCCCATCCTGACGCCTCGAGAAGAACAGGTCGTGGCATTGGTCGCTGAGGGATTGCCGAATCGCCACATTGCGCGGGAACTCAATCTCAGCGAGCACACGATAAAGAAATATCTCTTTCGAATCTTTGAGAAACTCGGAATCTCGACCCGCGTGGAGTTGGTGCTGTATGCACTGAACAATGGGGATCCGCATCAGGCCGAGTGGCTTGCGGGCGGCGGACACGTCCTCGCCGGCTCTTCGAACGGCGGCAAGGACCAGCCGTAGCCAGGATAAACTGATGACCAAATAACTGTGGATTCGGATTTCGTGTGATCCGTAATACCGCTCCCGTGTTTGAAAACGTTCTGCAACCCCTGTATAACTTGGACGGATTCCCTTGTCAGAAGCGACTTCCAACTCGATCCGTGTCGGCAGTCCGCGACGCTGGACCATTTTCGGCGCCGGGTTGCTGTTATTGGCCCTTGCTCTGGTGGTGATCTACACCAGCCGAAACGCGTTCTTCAGTCCTTTAGCTCTGGTGGTGGTAGCTGCGATCGGGCTGGCTGCGCTTCTATTGCAACTCCGCCTTCGGCGGGACACCGGTCCGCCGATTCGCGCTCCGTTCTGGCTGAACGTACTCGGACTCGTTTTCTCCGTGGCTGCGATTTTTGCCGATAGACTTCACTTAACCACGAGGAGTTCCGTGAGCGTCGCTCTCGGCGCCGTGACGTGTTTTGGTATCAGCGGAATTGTCGTACTGCACGCCCTGCGTAAACCGCGGCTCTGAAGGCGCGCCACAATCACAGGCTTCAGCGCTTGAACTCCACGGCGAGAGTTGTTTCCACAACCGCGGGCTCCCCATTGAGGCGATAGGGATCAAAGCGCCACCAGCGAAGCGCATCCATGGCGGCGCGAGCCAGGATCTCGGGTCCATTCAAGGCCCGCATGCTCACCACCGATCCGTCTCTGCCTATAACAACATCCAGGGCAATTACTCCCTGCAAACCTTGCTTCTTCGCTTCCGGCGGATATAGCGGCTCAACTCGGTGAATCAGCAATTTCTGCATCACATCGGGTGGAACTTGTACGTTCGCAAGTTGGGATGATGTTTCTTGGCCTCTCAGTCCAGATTCCAGTTCTTTCCAACCATGGTTCCATTTCCACCAGAAAATTGCGCCCAAAATCAGAATCAGCAATACGGCCGACCGCGCCAGGATCCGCTTCCCCTTGGGAGGAATGGGCACCTTGCTCCTGGGCGGGATTTGTTCCTCTTTTTCGGTGTCGATTCGATTTTTTCCCGACGCCGTAGCATCAGCCGGTTCAGCTTCGGCGTCGGCTTTGGTTCGTTTGGCCCACTCGCCAATCGCGGCGCGCTGCTGGGCGGACAAACCGAGGAACTCAAGCCCACAGCGAAGATTGTCCTGGTAGCGCACTTTGGCCCGTGTGCGCAAAGAATCCGAGGACAAGGGCAGGCGCAATTCAACCCCTACAATTTCGCCTGGGGCGACCTCGCCCGCGACGATTGCCGCAAGGCCGCGTTCGCAAATGTTCAAGGAACGTCCTGGCAACTCCTCCGGAATGCCGGAGCGCAGCACTGTAACGTCAAGTGGCGCGTGCAGGTGAAATCGCGGCATTCGCCTTCGCGACTGGCCCTGCCATCCCCGCGCCTGTGCTCCTGCCGCCATGTGTCCGCTTCCCTCCGTCCAATCAGCGCCACAACTCGCGAACTTCACTGCCATCTGCCAGCAAAACTAAACTGGCCATTCCGATGAACAATCCGTGCTCCACCACCCCTGGCATGTCACTCAAGCGTCTTGCCAACGCCTCTGGATCGCGGATCTCACCGAAGCTACAGTCGAGAATGTAGTTATTCTCATCGGTCAAGTAGGGCCTGCCGTCGGGCTCGGTTCGCAGTTGTACGTTAGCGCCTAGAGCCGTAATGCGCTTGGCGATGAGAGCCTGCGCGAACCGAATAACCTCCACCGGCAGCGGAAACTTCCCCAGCTTCGGTACCTGCTTCGACGCATCGGCCACAATCACCAACTGCCGTGTTGCCGAGGCCACAATCTTCTCTCGCAACAGCGCGCCGCCTCCCCCTTTGACGAGACGCAAATGGGGATCAAACTCATCCGCTCCGTCGACCGTCACGGCGATCTCCTGGCACTCATCCAGTGTGGTGAGCGGAATGCCTAAGCTTTGCGCGAGCTCTCGCGATCGTACAGACGTTGGAATTCCCGTGATGTGAAGTCCTTTCTTCACCTCTTCGCCTAGCAGCTTAATGAAGTGCGTCGCAGTCGATCCTGACCCCAGGCCGACCACTTGCCCGTCTCGAATGAACCGCAGACCGGCCCGCGCCGCCGCTTCTTTTTCCTGATCATTCGCCATTCTCTCGTCCGGTCTCCCCATGTGAGCGGCCACTCCTCGGTCAACGCTTTAGCGCAAGCTTTTCTCTATGTAAACTAAGTATGCGGCCAACGCCAGACCGAACACCACGGTCAAAATCGTTACCAAATCGAGTACAAATCCAGCCGGCTGAAATGTTCCCGCATCCAGCTGGACCCGCGTTCTGCGATAGCGAATCAGCCCCGCAATGACCAGCAAAACTCCCGTGATAATGGCACTCGCGCCCATCCATACGGAGATCCCCATCGTGCGCACCGGATGTCCCAAAAAGGCGGTCAATTGCCTGATTGCGATCGAGAAACGTCCGATCGCGAATCCAAAGACCACAATCGCAGCTCCGGTTCGCACCCAGGCCAGAAAGGTTCGCTCGTTGGCCAGGTGATCGCGGGCACGATTTGGGTTGGAGTTTTCGCTCGGCGCCACAAACGCTCCGGCGAGCATTATTCCACAGCTTTTTCGATGATTGCTCCCGCTCCCGCAATATTCTTCATCAGGTCGGCGGGAACTCGATGCCGCTCCCGCAAGTATTCCGGACTGTTGTAGGTCACCGAGACTTTACCTGTAGTGTCCTCGGCCACGAGCGCCTTTAACGGAAGGTCGATAGCGAGACTGGGAGCTGCCAGCATGAGGGGCGTTCCACCCTTCGGACTCCCAAACACGATGACCTTTGTCGGTGGCATGGCGAGGCCAACCTTTGCTGCCTGCCCGCTGTGGTCGATAACCGTGAAGATCTGGAGCCCTTTTTGGGCAAATGCTGCCTGCAGCCGTTGGACAGTCTCTTCTAGCGAGTAATTGCTCGAGATCTGTACCAGGCCCGTTTCTTTTGCCATGACATTCTCCTCCCCATAAATGCATCCTAACAAGGCTCGCGAAGAATACGATGGAAAGAACGACGTCGCAAGAATCACCCTAGCGTGCGTTCTTCGGAGCGATTGTCAGCAACTCGGGAAGCGTTCAAACGAAGGCGATGGCATGGACGGAAAAGACTGGATGCGCCGGATTGGCTGTTGTGTTCTCGCGATGTGCGTTTGCGCTATCGCGGCCCCTGACTTGTGTTCCTCCGCGAACGCTGGGACCGGACTCCGAGGGCAAGAAGCGGCGGCACAAGCCGCGCAAGATGCGGGTCTGATCATTGTCAACGGTTCGGAACTCCCGGCAACCAGTCCGCTGGCAAACTACGAGGTTCGGCTGGTGACTGCCGGCGGTGCTCCGCCACTGCACTGGCGTGTGGAAAAAGGTGCGCTGCCGCCAGGCATCAAACTTGATCCGAATGGTTTGCTGCACGGCGCTGCGCAGCGGGGCGGCGAGTTTCATTTCACCGTTTCAGTTCGCGACGGCAGCGACCAACGTGCGCAAAAGGATTTCGTCATTCTGGTGCATTCGGCTCTCGAACTCAAGTGGAAGTCCGTTGCACATGTCGACGGCAATCGCATCGACGGAAGTGTGGAAGTTTCGAACACGACGTCCGACGACATGGATCTGACCTTCGTCGTTTTGGCCGTGGCACCGAATGGGCGAGCGACCGCGATTGGCTATCAGCACTTCAATTTGCGCAGAGGCACGGTCGGGCAGGAACTGCCCTTTGGCGATACTCTGGCACGCGGGACCTATGTCGTCTACGTCGACGCCGTCGGCGAGGTCGCCCCCAAAAAACTGATTTACCGCGAGCAATTGCAAACGCGTCCATTGCAGGTCGCGGTCGGTCCGTAATCAGATCCAGTGGACATCTCGCCGGCTCTCCTCCGAATCACATTGCCTTACGACCTTTCCGTCGCCAGGTTGGACACGGGGCAGTGTTCTAAATGTGATTTCAGACATCACCAGACACGGAAGTCACATTGACTTAAGTTCGGAATTTCTGAAAAACTAGCGAGTTCCGACCGCAAAAGTCCGGGCGTTTGTCTTTTTCATGGAACTTCTGCTCAATCTCGCGTGGCTGTTGTTGGCTATACCGGCTTACCGATTGTGGCGGAACTCGACTCCGGTCAGCCGCAGGCACGGTTCTACCTCGTTGCAGTGCCTGCTGGCTTTGGGCTGCGCGTTAGTCTTGCTCTTCCCGGTCATTTCAGCCACCGATGATCTGCACGCCATGCGCGCCGAGATGGAAGAATCTCCGACCAGCAAGCGGAGCATACGAGCAGGCGGAAATGAAAGAAGCCCGGTTCCGCAAACTCGGCTGCAAAATCCTCCCGCGCTCCTGGGCGAAATAGCCGCATCGATGGTCATGGCGGGGTTCGGAGAGCTGTCTCCCGAGCAGATTTCAATCATTCCCGCGGCGGCAATGCCCCTCTCCACCGGCCGCGCGCCTCCCGCACATTCCGTCGCATAGTGCGGTCGAGGAATTGCGTCCGATAGATCACATTTAACGATCGATCTGATCGGAATTCCAGCCGCGCGCTCTCTCTAATTTACGCAATCTTTACGTGCGAGGCCAGATACTCACAGCTTGAGTTGAGCTGAAAGCTAACTGCCCTCGACGCGGGATTAACTCAGGAATTCGACAGAATCGATCAGGGAGCACCTGATGCAAAACATGTTTTGGCGGTGTTTGATCTTGCTCGCGGCAGCCAGCGGCACAGCGGCCGCGCAGCTGCCTCCGCAGGTACTGCCATCATCGACCCAGACCTGGACTTGGGACACGGTCAAGGACAAGTTCGAACTGAATAACACGACCCTACTAGCAGGCGAGCTAAATATTGACGAATTGAGGGCGGAACAGATTACGGCGAATCTTCGGCCCAATCCGCAGTTCACGGTAACCGCCGACGGCACCCAGATCGTCCCGTACCACGGTGTTTGGGCTCCCTTTGCGGGCACATTTGTTTCTCCAGCAGTCAGTCAGCTGTTCGAGCGGCGCCACAAGCGCGGCCTGCGCTTCGAAGTAGCCAAAGAAGGTACGGCAATCGGGGTCGCCCAACAATCCGATATGGAAAGAACGCTGCTTTTCAACCTGCGGAACGCCTTTCTCGGCGTGCTTCAGGCGAAAGCGGTTCTGCACCTGGCAGAGACGAATCTCGACTATTACGACCACATTCTGAAGATCAGCCGGGATCGTTACCAAGCAGGAGATATCGCTGAAATTGATCTCGACCGGCTGGAACTGCAACGCTTGCAGTACGAATCCGATCTGCAGACTGCGCTGGTCAATCTGCGGACGACAAAGATCAACCTGCTGGCCTTGCTCAACGAGCACAGTCCGGTCGACAGTTTCGATGTCGAGGGGCCGTTCGACTTCAACCAGGAACTGCTTTCGCTCGCCGACTACCAAAAAGATGCGCTGGATGCCAGGCCTGATCTTCGCGCGGCCGTTCTCTCCGTGGAACAGGCGAAAACCAGCTATGAACTGGCCGAAGCCAACGGATCGACCGATCCCACGGTCGGGCTTTGGTACACACATAACGGATCGTTCAACAATGCTGATGCCTTCAACACCCTGGGAGCGAGCGTCAGCATTCCGCTGCGCATCTTCGATAGGAATCAAGGCGAAAAACTGCGCACACAAATTGATATCAATCGCCAGGAAAAGCTGCGGCAGGGCGTGGAAACGCAAGTTTATAGCGATGTGGATTCCGCCTATGCGCTCGTGCAAAGCAATATCAACCTGCTGAACCCGTACAAGGCGAAATATCTGGCTGAGGCCGTACACGTTCGCGATACCGTCTATTTCTCGTATCAGCACGGCGGCGCGGCGCTCATCGATTTTCTGAACGCCGAGAGCGACTACCGCGCGGTGGAATTGAACTACGTGAATCTGATCGGCGCGTATCTCACAGCCGCGGCTCAACTGAATGAGGCGGTAGGGCGCGAGGTGATCCAATGAGAATGCATCGTTGCAGTTCCATCCTTCCGATAAGCCTGTGCTTGTCTTTGATCCTTCTGATCTCTGCCTGCACGAGCGGAAAAGCCAACCCGCAGGAAGAAGCTCCGCCCCCTACTCAGGTCGTGCCGGAATTCAATCCGCAAAACTTCACGGTGGACCACCCCAATCTTTTTCCGTTGGCGACCGCAGTGCCTTATCAGTCGGTCTCTGCATTGAATGTCACGGGAGTCGTGCAGCCCGATATCGCTCGCGCGGTGCCTGTGGTTTCGCTGGCATCCGGGCGCGTCGTGGAAATTAAGGCCAAGCTTGGTGACGTTGTGCAGAAAGGCCAACTGCTCCTGAAAGTTCAGAGCAATGATGTCTCGGGCGCCTATCAAACATACTTGAAAGCGCAGAATGATGAGCGTTTAGCCCGCATTCAACTCGATCGCGCGCAGACGCTCTATGACAAGGGCGCGGTCGCCAAGAGCGCGCTCGAGATCGCCCAGGACACAGAAGACGATGCGCAGGCCGATCTGAGTGCCGCCACCGAGCAACTGCGCCTTCTCGGGATCAACAAAGATCACCCCTCGGGCATTGTCGATATCGCTGCCCCGATTTCCGGTGTGATTACCGATCAGCAGGTAACCAATGCTTCGGGGGTTCAGGGCCTGGCCGGGCCGAACCCGTTCACCATTTCGAATCTTTCTTATGTCTGGGTCATGTGCGACGTGTACGAAAACGATCTCGATGCCGTGCAAGTCGGCCAATCCACCGATATTCGTCTGGCCGGGTATCCCAATCAGGTTTTCAAGGGACGCATCGACAATATTCTGCCAATCCTCGATCCCAGTATTCGCACCGCGAAAATCCGCATTGAGGTGGCGAACCCAGGAATCATGCGGGTTGGAATGTTCGTGACGGCCACGTTCTACGGGAAAAAACCCGAAACCCACGCCTCCGTTCCGGCGGGTGCCGTCTTGCACTTGCACGACCGCGAGTGGGTCTACGAGCCTCTGGGCGATGGCCATTTCAAACGGCTGGAGGTTGTTACGGGAACTATGCTTCCGAGTAATCAACAAGAAGTTGTGTCCGGCATTAAGCCTGGGGACAAGGTAGTCTCGAACGCCCTTGACCTTCAGAGCACGGTGGAGCAATGAATTTTCGCGAATTACAAAAGCTGCTGCGTCATCCCGAAGACGCGCGTATTCGCCAGCGCGTCGAAGGATCTCGCGTGCAGTGTCAATCTGTCTGCCGAGTGCGGAACTGGACTAGCCAATGATTCGCCGCGTCGTAGACTTCGCCCTCGCCAATCGCCTGCTCGTTTTGGGGCTGGGCGGAGTGCTGTTTGTCTGGGGCATTATCTCGTTCCACAATCTGCCGATCGAAGCCTACCCGGACGTGGCCGACAATTATGTCGAAGTGATTACGCAGTGGCCGGGAATTTCTGCCGAGCAAATCGAACAGCAGGTCACCATTCCGCTCGAGACCGTGATGAACGGCATTCCCGGAGTCGTGCATCTGCGGTCGTTCTCGCTGTTCGGTCTCTCCGATCTGAAGCTCATTTTTGAAGATGGAACTGACAATGCCTGGAATCGCGAGCGTGTGCTAGAACGCTTAAGCCAAGTCACGCTCCCGCCGAACGTGCAGCCGCAAATGGGGACAGACTGGAGCCCAGTCGGCCAGATTTATTTCTTCACTTTGCACAGCACAAATCCTGCCTACGATCCAATGGAATTGAAATCCCTCGAAGACTGGGTCGTCGAAAAAAATCTCAAGTCCGTTCCCGATATCGTGGACGTTGCCAGCTTTGGCGGTCCCACTCGCGAATACCAGGTACGTCTCGACCCCAACAAACTCGTGGCTTACGGGCTCAGCCTTTCGCAAATCGAACAGCAACTGACCAACAGCAATGCGAATGCAGGCGGAAGCTTCATTCAAGAAGGCTTGCAGCAGATCAACGTTCGCGAAGTCGGGTTGGTTGATCATATCCACGACATTGAGCAGTCCGTCGTCTTTGCCAAGAATGGCACACCGCTGCGGATCAAAGATATTGCCGTGGTGGAACAGGGACCGAAGATTCGGCTTGGGCAATTTGCCCGTGCGTTCCATCAGGAAGATGGAAAAATCATCGACAATGACGATGTAGTCTCGGGTATCGTCCTGCTGCGAAAAGGTGCCGCCGCCGATCCCGCCCTCAAGGCGCTTCACGAGAAAATTCAGGAGATGAACGACCACATCCTGCCGCCGGGCGTGAAAATCGTTCCTTTCATTGACCGTAGCGATCTGGTTCACTTCACCAGCCACACAGTGCTGCATAACCTGACAGAAGGAATGATCCTGGTCTCGATCATACTGTTTCTGTTTCTCGGCAACGTGCGCGGCGCATTGATCGTTGCCGCGACCATCCCCTTCTCGCTGCTATTCGCGTCGATTTGCCTGGATCTGAAGCAGGTTCCCGCAAATCTGCTGTCGCTCGGGGCGCTGGATTTCGGTATGGTCGTGGACGGCGCGGTCGTGATGATCGAAAACATCGTTCGTCATATGAGCTTCGCGCATCCCACCGAGACGCCCACCGAACGAATCGGCGAAGCTGTCCACGAAGTGCAGCGACCCGTTTTCTACGCGATCGCCATTATCATCACCGCTTACCTGCCGATCTTCACCTTGCAGCGAGTCGAGGGCCGCCTGTTTCAGCCGATGGCATGGACGGTCGCGTTTGCGCTGCTGGGCGCTCTGATCTTTTCTATGCTGATCGCGCCCGTGCTGGGCAGCTTCGCCTTTGTGAAAGGCGCAAAGGAATGGCATAACCCCGTCCTGACATTCCTCATCGCTCGTTACCGGACTGCCGTTCGCTGGGCGATTCGCCATCGCACCGTCACGGTAGGCATAGCGGTTGCAGGCGTAGCACTGGGTGCCTTTCTTACTTTCAGCGGCGCTATCGGCTCAGAGTTCCTGCCTCATCTGGACGAAGGTGCGCTTTGGGTTCGAGGCACGCTCGCGCCCAGCACCGGACCGGACGAGGGCATCCGTGTCGCGAATCAAGCACGGATCATGCTGTGTTCCTTTCCTGAGGTCCCGCAGTGCACCAGCCAGGTCGGGCGTCCTGACGACGGAACAGATACAACGGGATTTTTCAATACGGAATACTTCGTCGATTTAAAACCCAAGGGGCAATGGAGGCCGATTTTTCACCAGGACAAAGACGAATTGATCGCCGCCATGCAGCACGAACTCGACAAAATTCCTGGCGCGGTCTGGGGTTTCTCCCAGCCTATCGAAGACAACATGGAGGAAGCGGTCAGCGGCGTAAAGGGTGAACTTGCCACCAAAGTCTTTGGTGACGATCTGCACACTCTGGAAGACAAGGCCGATCAGATCGTCGGCATCATGCGAACGATTCCGGGCATTGAGGATCTGGGAGTGTTCCGCGTGCTTGGCCAGCCGAACCTCAACGTAACGGTAAACCGTCAGGCCGCAGATCGTTATCAGATCAATATCTCCGACGTGCAAGACGCCATACAGACCGCCGTCGGCGGTAATGCGCTGACTCAAGTTCTGCGCGGCGAAGCGCGGTACGATCTCACGCTCCGGTACCTTCCCCAATATCGCGATACCCGCGAAGCGATCGAGAAGATTCGTCTTCTGTCCCCCACGGGTGAACGGGTTTCTCTCGCACAACTCTGCAATATTCAGACGATGGATGGGGGCTCAGAAATCTATCGTGAAGGAAATCAGCGCTATATCGCGATTAAGTACAGTGTCCGCGGCCGTGACCTCGGCAGCACGGTTGAGGAAGCGATTCGAAGAGTAAACGCACAGATGAAGCTGCCTACCGGTTATCACCTGAAATGGGAGGGGGAATACGCCAGTCAGAAGCGGGCCAACGCGCGTCTGCTGATCGTGCTGCCCATCACGATCCTGATCATCTTCATCATCCTTTATACGATGTTCAAATCATTCAAATGGGCGATGCTTATTATGGCGAACATCGCGATCGCTCCGATTGGCGGCTTGCTAGCTCTGCTCATTACGGGTACAAACTTCAGCGTTTCCTCCGGCGTCGGGTTTCTTGCCTTGTTCGGCGTTTGCGTACAGACTGGCGTCATCATGCTGGAATACATCAACCAGTTGCGCGTCCGGCGTTACACGGTGGAAGACGCGGCCGTCGAAGGAGCCGTCCTACGTCTACGCCCCATCATGATGACGATGCTGGTCGCAACTCTGGGCTTGCTTCCGGCTGCTATGTCGCACGCCATTGGTTCCGACTCGCAGCGCCCGTTTGCCATCGTTATTGTCGGCGGTTTAATGGCGGCGCTGGTGATGAGCATTTTTCTACTACCCACACTCTACGTCTGGATCGCCGGAGAACGCGACGTTCTGCCTCCAGCGGAGCCAGGCTTCTCCGAAGGCGAACACGTCGATTAAGACCACACAGATTCATGGGCCGGTGGTGTAAAGAACACGTTGGATAGCGACCACAATCGCAGTCCGAAGATGCAAGTGCAAATCTTGCCTGGTCCACCATCGGTTTCCGCCAACAATTTGGTCCCATCGATCTAAGCTCAAATCGCGCCAAATGTGCTTAGATAATTGCTATGAGATATTGCCGATTCCAGTTGAATGGCCAAGCACATTATGGATTGGTTGAATCCATTGCCGGGGTCGACGCGATCGTGCGTATTCTGGTCACGCCCCCACAAGAGGCCGACGGCGACATGGAAAGCCTCCGCACGCGACGTATTGAAGCGATCCCGCTGCAGGATGCCATACTTCTGCCTCCGCTGCAGCCGTCGAAAATCGTTTGCATTGGCCGCAATTACCGCGAACACGCCGCCGAACTCGGTCATGAGGTGCCCAAAGAGCCTCTGATCTTCCTGAAAGCGACCTCGGCCCTCTTAGCGCCCGGCGGGACAGTTCGACGGCCAAAAATTTCCGAGCGCGTCGACTACGAAGGAGAATTGGGCCTGGTGATCGGCAAGACCTGCTATCGACCAGCGGCTGATTCCGACATTCGCCAGTTTATTCTGGGATACACGTGTGTAAACGACGTTACCGCGCGGGACCTGCAAAACAAGGACGGCCAATGGAGCCGCGCCAAAGGCTTCGACACGTTTTGTCCCGTCGGCCCGATTGTCACGGATGAGATCGACCCCTGGGCCGGCATCGGAGTTGAAACCCGCATCAATGGCGATGTTCGCCAGCGCGGCAATACCCGGGACTTGATTTTCCCGTTGGATATCGTCATTCGCCACATTGCGCAGGTGATGACACTGTTTCCTGGGGATCTGATTCCGAGTGGAACGCCCTCAGGCGTCGGCTCGCTGGTTGCGGGAGATACAGTCGAAGTCACCGTCGAAGGCGTGGGAACCTTGAAGAATCCTGTCGCCGACGAGTAGAACAGTGACGATTCAGTAGTACATGGACTGGCAATGAGCGATTTCGAAGCGGTTCCGGGCATAGCAGATGTCGTCGTGCGTAAGTTGGATAACGGGGAACTCATTTTCAAGCTGGAGAGTGCTGCGCAGATACTGCGGGGTTGTACGCGAGCAGGCATAGCTGTTTTGGGCGTTGAGGTTTTTCCAGGTCTCAATCTTTCGACCTACGATCTGTTCCTGAAGGATCCGGCTAACGAGGCAAACTGGCCGGGCTACGTCCATTGCAACAACATCCTCGCCGAGGACTTTATCATGAGGGATCGTGCGCCCGGAGGCAGCCAGTGTGTTCTCTCGACGGTGTCCTGGCGAGAGTTCCTCAATCTGCAACAACAAGCCCTCTTCTGATTACTACGGTAGATCCCGTAGGAAAAATATATCGTGTCGCGATATATTCCACAGATTTATTCTCCCCTGCAGTTGACGCGGCCTGCTGTGCCGATACAATTGGAAGATCAATCCCAACAAGGGGTTACAGAGAGGAAAAATGCCAGTTCAGTCACAAGAGCAAGAAACTCTCAACGTAAAACTCGTTCATTTCACAAAACAAAACTCATCGGATGAGCCCGTGCAAGTTGCTTTCTCCGTAATCGACGATCAGGGGAAAGAGGAGATCATCACCGGCGAAATCCCCTATTCCTACGATCTGTTCCGCCTGCTGCAGGACAATGGCTGGTTGAACGTTCGCCGTGGGGTCTCCAGTATCCGCGACAACCGCCCGCAGCGTCGGCAAATGTCGGCGTAGTCCCTCCCCCAACACGGCCGCTCCGTCGCCGCGCTGGAACCTGAGCAAGGTTCCAGCGCTTTCTTGAACGTTCGAATTCCCGCAAGACTGAGTTCGTTCTTATTGGAAGCAGCAGCAATTTCTCTGCTCAGACGAGCTGATCAAAGGTACTACTGCAGGTGGAACCGCTCTCGCATGAGCCGCTGGAGTCGAGGTTTGTAGAGCAAATCGTAGGCCAGTTCCTTATCCGGAAACATCGCCAGCGCGGCGCGTTTCGCGCCTGCTGCTAACTCGGACGCTTCTTCGACGGTCAAATTGGGATCCTGACTGATGACTGACATCACCATGCTGATCATCAGTTGCAAACGGCGGATTTTGCGCGCTTCCTCGTCGCGCTCATTTTGTGTCAATGGAAATACCTGACCCTGCCTGGTCTGCTGAGGAAAATTCATAAGTGCCCTTTTGTCCCCAAAGTTTGGATGATGCGATGCGCCCCTACGTTGCGCAATGGTTACCGCATTGTGCCTGAATCATGGGGGAAAGGAACTACCTGAAGGTGCTGATTCGGATACGGGCTACCGTCGTTCTCCTGCAAAGCATGAGGAAGCAGAGAACCCAATTAGCAGTCGCAGTACGGCCTTGGAAACAAGTAGAATCGTAATTTCAGAATCGTCGATACATTTGGTGCGATTCAGAATTGGAGATCACATGCCAGATCCCGCGCGTTCCTCCGGCGAAAGGCGACCGCAACCGAATCCCAATGAGAAGCTGACAAAGGTTTTCGATTCTGAAAACGAGTCTGAAGCCCTGGTTGTGAAGGGATTGCTGGATTCTGCGGGCATTGACAGCGACCTGACGGCTGCCTCGATGGTGCAAGACACCTTTCCAGGACTCGGCGGCATGATTATCCTGGTGCGGGAAGAAGATGCAGACGCCGCGCGCAAGCTCATTGAAGACTATAGGCGGCCCACGAGCGACGATGATGACGAGACTGCTGAAATTGAAATCATTGAAGAGCCGCCACAGAAGTCTTGACTGATTTGCCGTCCAGATCAAAAGTTACGGCTCCATCCAGGTCCGTCCGATAGACGCGAGTTCCGGCCTCGGCCAGCCGGGCGAGAGTTTGCATCTTGGGCAGATGAAAAGAATTGCCCATCCCCACAGAAATGATGGCAAACTGCGGTCGGGCGGACGCGACCAACTCCGGCGTAGTTGCATTGTCGCTGCCGTGATGCCCTACCTTTAACAGGCTGGCCGTGGGATGATGCAAGGCAGCGATCCGGCGCTCGACCTGTTTCTCGGCATCCCCTTCCAGCAAAACTGAAGACTGCAGATAACTGACGCGCAGCACAAGCGAATCGTTGTTTTCTGGCTTGCTGCCCGACGGCCAGTCTCGAGGCGGAAAGAGAACGCTGATGTGGGTCGCGCCAAACTCGATCTCGTCTCCCTCCCATCGGCGCACGACTTTTACTCCGAGAGCGTGTGCAGTTGCAATCACGTTCTCTAACGCGAAGCTCGGGGGCAATAGACCAACCCATAACTCCTTAGGACGAAAATTTCTCAGGACCGCGATCATTCCTCCGATGTGGTCGGAGTGACCGTGAGTGATCGCGACCACGTCCAGACGCGAAATCCCGCGGGACCACAGGTACGGAGAAACCACATCTTCGCCAAAGTCGAGTTGCGAACCACCCGGCCCGATCGGGCCTCCGGCGTCGATCAGCAACATATGCCCATCGGGAGTCACCAATAGCTCGGAATCTCCCTCACCAACATCGATCGAAGTTAACTCCAGGATGCCGGGCCGAATTTGCGGAGCGGCAGGAATAAAAGCCAGCGCAATTGACGCGGAAAAAACGGCGCCGATGCCACAGGCTACAAGGGCTGTGCGTTTTCTCGCGGCCCACATGGCCAACAACAGAGCACATGCGGCGAAAGCAATCATCGCAGCCGAGGGCATCGGCACACGCAAGTCTGCCATCCGCAGCGTACCCAACCCGTGCACCCCTCCAACCATGCATTCCACGGCGAATGACGCCAGCAACACCGGAATTTTCGCCAACCAAGTAGAAACGGATCCCAGAAGCAATGCGCTGACCGCCGCAGGCATCATCAACTGCGTAAGGGGCACCACGAGGATATTCGCCGGCACGCCGATCGTCGTTGCGCGATGGAAGTAGTAGGCCATCGGAAGCGCCAATCCCATTTGCATTAACGCCGAAATGAACAGCAATTCCCAAGCCCGGAGGCAAGAACGGGCCGCCGATTGGATCAGTCGCCGCGACCACTTTTCGCCAATGAAGCGCGCAACTCGTGCGCTGATCATTTGTAAATCCAGGCGAAATTGCGTTACGCGCGGTGGAAGATAAGCGGCGTAGCCGGGCGAATCCCAATTCCCCAGAGCAAGCCTGTAGCGCTGCGAGCTGCGTTGCAGAATGGGTATACCGATCGCGGAAACGATCAGCACACACAGGAACGTCATCTGGAAACTGGCCGCCAAAAGCTGACTCGGGTCGAAGACCAGCAATCCCAATGCCGCAGCACCCAGGGCGTTCAACATGGCCCGGTCGCGGTACAGCAAACGCGTGCCCAGGTAGACGGCGCACATCAGTGTTGCGCGCCAGACAGGCGCGCCCACTTCGGTGATCAAAGCGTAAGCGACGCAAAACGCCACCGTGAGCAGCGTGGCCGGCAGATCGCTGAATCGCAGCCGGTGCAGCGTCCAAAAAACCACAAATGCCAGGATGGTGACATTCATTCCCGACACGACCAGAACGTGGTAAGTCCCGGAGCGCTGAAAATCCGCACGCGTATCTCGGTCAATGAACGCTTCTTCCCCGATCACCATGGCGTCGATCAAAGCGGCCTGACGCGGTGGCCAGAGTTCGTGCACCTCGCGGACCACGCCCCTATGCAGACGGCTGCGCCAGAAATCTAACTTGTCGCCGGTGCATCCGGGAAGAAGTTCAACATCTGCGAGCTTGGCCGAACCCAGCGCGGCGATGCCATGGTCCGCCAGGTAGCCTTGATAATCGAATGCTCCTGGATTGCGAAAATTTCGCGGCCGTTTCAGTTTCCCTGAGAACCGAATGCGCTCGCCATATTGAAAAACATGCATGGCAGGATTGGTCGCGAGCGGTTCGGCGTCGTCGTACGTAGCATTCTTCGGGTGCGCACTGTAAATGCTCAGCCGTATCCGCGAATGTACCGGGACGGTTTCTCCGGTGTCAGTGGTGATCTGCTCGGCTTCGACATCAACCGATTGTCTGACTTCTTGCCACCCCGCAGCCTGCGTGCGGCCATCGCGGACGATGTGACCGACAACTTGCAGTTCCTCGCGGTTCGCATAGTGCTGAATGCTTGTGTCCAGCCGAGTTGCGGCACCGCGAACTTGCGCGTGAAAAGCGCCACTCAGAAAAAATGCCGCCAACGCCAAAGCCCACCCCAAGCCTGAGCGACGCGATCCAAAGTAAGCAGCCGCGCCGATAAAAGCGATCGCTGCCACGACCCACCACGCCGCAGGCCGCCACAAGTACACGCCAGCGATGACGCCCAAGGCGTACGCTACGGCTGCCCATAACAGAGGTTCGCGCGGAAATTTTAGACGGTAGGTCGAAAACGGTGGCGCAGCACCGGGCAAGGTCATCGGAAATCACTGAGAATGGACCAACATCTAGCTCGTTAGCGCATTTTGGCAGGTGGATATCTTTCAGAATCCCAGGACGCTTTTGCGCTCGCGTTCCAACTATCGCTGTAACACCAGCACGCTTTCGATGTGATACGTCTGCGGAAACATATCCACCAGGTGCGCCTGCACGATGCGATATCGTGCGGCAAGCAGGACCTTGACATCCCGCGCCAAGGTCGCCGGGTCGCACGACACATAAACAATCTGTGGCGCATCCAGGCTGGCCAGTAGGCGCGCCACAGGTTCTCCCATGCCGGTTCGGGGCGGGTCCACCACCGCAAGGTCGGGCTTATGAAAAGTATGAGGGAGGTCTTCGCCCTTCCCAACCCGCCCCGAATTATCCAAACGGGCCAGGTATTGCTCCGCTGTCTCCTGGACCAATTCTCCATTCGAGGGCAAATTGTAGGCAAGGTCCCCTGTGGAAGTCTGTGACAACTCAACAGAAACGATGTGACGAAAATCACGGGCCAGAGCTGTGGAAAACAATCCGACCCCGGCATATAGGTCCAAGGCCAACTCGCCGGATCGGCCGCCGCTCACGCTGCTCACCAGTTCGTCGATTAGATAGCGATTCGTTTGAAAGAACGAACCTACACTCACACGGTAGGCGCCGCTACCTGTCTCATAGGTGAAAGAACGCTCACCCACAGAAATCAGGTCGGCTGGAGAGAATTTGCCCGACGCTTTCTGCTGAAACACGACCACGCCCAATATCTCCGATGCCGCCTCTCGAAGGCCTTCGGCAAATGCTCGGATCGCAGACCGTCGCGCCACCTCTGAGCAAACCAGTTCAATGAGGAGTTTCGTGTCATTCCCGTCGGCGAAGAGCTCAATCTCCTGCACTCCATCGGGCACCTTTCCGGCGCGACCAATCTGCCACAGTGCAAAAATTGTGCGGTTAATCAGCGGCGAACTGATGGGACATTCCTCGACTGCGAGTACCTCATGCGAACCCGGCTTGAAGTATCCCAGAACGAAGTCCGGTCGAGTCCGGATCTGCAGCCGCGACCTGTTGCGATAGTTCCATGGCGGCGACGCATGGACTTGAATCGGACATTCCAAATCGACCTTGGCGGTTCGCAATAATGTCTCGCGCAGAATCGCTTGCTTGATCTGGAGCTGATGTTCGTAGTCGGCGTGCTGGTAATGACACCCACCACAACCGGTAAAGTATGGACAGCCGGGCTGCACGCGCTGTGACGATGACTCGACAATCCGATCCGCCGTGGCGCGCGCAAACCCCGGCTTCTGCTCGGTCAGGTGCGCGTCGACCTTCTCGCCTTCGAGCACAAATGGAAGGAATATCGCCTTGCCGCGCCCATGTTTCTCAGACGCAGATTCACTCCCAGGAAGGCGCGCCAGTCCATCGCCGCCGTAAATCAGCTTTTCTATCGTGAGGAGCAAGAGCTTTGATCCGCCAAGGATTCAGGTGCCGATTTCGAGACGAAGCTTTAGTGTCTTTTTCGTCCATCTGGTGGTCTTGACATGAACAATCAGAGGATTGAACCCATTCCTCGAGATTCTGATCAAATAGATTCTCTGGTTACGTTCTGGGGGCAAGCTAAAGTACCCATTCTCGTCTGTCTGAACAGTTCTGACCACCCTGCCGCCGTCACCCACCAACTCAGCGACCACTGCGCCTTCGATCGGCACTCCGGCAGGGTCATTTACGACACCCGAGACCGATCTCACCACCTGAACTTTCTGCATCTCGACGGTCTCAACGCCGGCAACCGCTCCGGACACGAGTCCAATCACGACCACTGTTATCGCGGATGATCTTGAGATCGACAATGTCATGATTAGCGCTCCCATTCTAAAGCGCTCGGCCGGCCGCTGCACCCGAAGCCCAAGCCCATTGGAAATTGAATCCTCCAAGCTGGCCGGTCACGTCCACCACTTCGCCGATGAAAAACAATCCCGGCACTTTGTGGCACTCCATGCTTTTGGCAGAAAGTTCGTCAGTCTCGACCCCTCCCGCGGTCACTTCGGCCTTTTCGTATCCTTCGGTGCCGGCAGGAATGACTCTCCAGGCATGAACATGCTCTTCGAATTCGGCGAGGGCTGTGTTCGTCCAGGAATCGGGCATGTGCAGATCGAGCCAGCGATCGGCGAGCCGGTTTGCCAAGACTTTGCGCAGTTCTGTCCGCAGCATTGAGGGATTTCTGGGGACTTTCGCATCGTGGAAGATAGAAACCAGTTCCCGGCCGGGGGCAAGATCAATCACAACGGGCTTCGAGTCGCCGCAATAAGACGAAATCTGCAGGATGGCCGGCCCACTGAGGCCCCGGTGCGTGATAAGCATTTTTTCGCGGAAGACTTGGCCTTCACAGGAAACCAGCACATCCGCCGCCACACCCGCGAGATCGCAATAATGATCTCGATCCTCTGAAGAAAAAACCAGAGGCACAAGCCCCGGCCGGGGATCCCGAGTCCTGATTCCAAACTGACGTGCTAAGTCGTAACCGAAAGAGGTTGCTCCGACCTTTGGGATGGAGAGTCCCCCGGTCGCTACCACCAGCACCGGGGCGCGAAACTTAGTGCTGGCAGTTCTCACCGCAAACTCGGTGGTGCGGATCACTTCCTCAATCTTCGCCTGCAGAACAATGCTTACTTCCGCAGCTCGACATTCCTCTTCCAGCATGTTCAAGATGTCTCGCGCGGAACAGTCGCAAAACAATTGTCCCAGAGTTTTCCCGTGATACGGGATGCGATGTTTTTCAACCAGCGAGATGAAATCCGCGGGAGTGTAACGGGCGAGCGCCGACTTGGCAAAATGCGGATTTGAGGAAATGAAGTTTTCCGGCACGCAGTGAATATTCGTGAAATTACAGCGCCCACCGCCGGAAATCAGGATTTTCTTGCCCAATTTCTCCGCGCGTTCGAGTACCGCTACACGCTTGCCGCGCTTACCAGCTTCGATCGCGCACATCAAGCCAGCAGCGCCCCCGCCGATGATAAGTGCATCGAATCTGTGAATCACGGTGCGGTCACATGTAGAACAGGCTAAGTCGCGGCAGCTTGTATTTTTCGAGCAGGCGCTTGTGCACGTACTGCCTATGCAATTGCTCGATCTGCGCAGCGGACATTTTGCGGCGGTAGGGAGCAAGATCGCGGTCCGCTTCCGCTCGGACAGTCACGAGCTCCTCATCCCTAGTTGCAGTGAGCAATGCGGCGAAGAGCTTTTCCTCCAGCACCGTCAGGCGCCGTTCCACATCTTCCAGCCGTGCGGGCGAGTTCCTCTCGATTTCCTCCGCCAATTCGCGCAAGCTTTGGGCCGCTTGCTGTGCAATCGCCCGGATGGAAATTCCGACCCCTTCAGAAAATTCAGCCGCATCCAGCAACTCTGCATTGCGGCGCAGAAAAGAAGCAATAGTCTCCGGATCAAGACCTCGAGTCTGGGTCCGCGTCGAAGGCTGCGGTTCACCGGCCGCGCCTACCGCGGCTTCCTTCATGTCTTCCGCTGCGGAAAGTACCGTTTGCGAGCAGTACGCAAGGCTGTTAACTTTTTTCGTTTTGGATGGCCGCTGATCGTATCGATCAAATGCCGCGTCAATCCCGCGCAGCGCAGCTTCCAGCGGAATGCCTGCATCCCGCCAGGTTTCAATCAGCGCCCAATCGAGAGTCGACAACAGCAATCCTCCGCCCCGTCGGCGGAGATAATGTTCCTCGATCTCCGTGAAGTAGTTAAAGTAGTTTTCCACGGCGGGTCAGCGTGACGATCGCGGAGCAGAAACAGGCGTGGCACCACGGCCATTTTCTCGCTGTCGTTGAGGTGATCCCGGCTCGGCTGACTTCTTCCGAGCCGACTCTGTAGCCGGCTTATCGGCATGTTTTGCCGAAGTTCTTGCTCCCGGCTCACGGCGCGCATTCCGCTCCCAAATGATCCGCAAACCTTCCAGCGTAAGAAAATCATCAACCTGCTTGATGTATTTCGATCCGGTCCCGATCATCGGACCCAGGCCGCCGGTTGCGACCACCCGCGTCTCGAGACCGAGTTCGTTGGCCAGAAGTTCTAAAATGCCGTCCACCAATCCGAGATATCCGTAGTAAAGGCCGGATTGTAGACTGCCCACGGTGTTGGTTCCAATCACCCTCGCTGGTTTCCGGATTTCCACGCGTGGCAAGCGAGCTGTTTTTTCAAACAACGCATCGGCCGAGATCCCGATCCCCGGACAGATCACTCCTCCAAGGTATTCACCTTTGCCTGAAATGCAGTCGAACGTAGTCGCTGTGCCGAAATCGACGATCACGCAAGGCCCGCCATATTTTTCATAAGCTGCGACAGCATTCACAATACGATCCGCTCCCACTTCCGCGGGATTGTCGTATTGCACCGGCATGCCGGTCTTGACTCCGGGCTCGATGAACAGCGGACGCAGATTGAAATAGCGTTCGCAAACCTGACGCAGCACAGGATCCAGAGGCGGGACGACAGAAGAAATCACAATGCCGTGAATCCCTTTGGCCTCCAAATCCGCCATGGAGAACAGATTCCGAAATAGCACTCCGTATTCGTCGACCGTGCTGGTTCGCGAGGTCGCCACGCGCCAATTGGCTAAGAGCTGGTCATAGTGGGGAGCCTCGTCTGTTTCGTCGCCGGCGCGAGATAACGCTGCCCGGCCAAAAACCCCAAGAACCGTGTTCGTGTTCCCGACATCCAGCACAAAAAGCATCGAATCACCCGCCATCAGCATCCGCCATTTGCATTCAGCGATTAGAATTCAGCGATAAGAGAACCGGGACTACCATGAAGCTGACTGCCTTTTCATTTTGCACGCACAGTCCCACTCAAAACAGTTTGTATTCCACTCGCAGTTCTTACCTGCAAAAATCCGCGTTCATCGAGGCCTTCGGTAACGCCCTGAACCGACCCGCCGTTTTCCTCGATGCGAACGGCTTTCCCGCGGATCCAGGAAGAGTTCTCTGCGAACCGAAGCAGAATCGCATCTCGCGCACTCCGACTTTGCACGATTTCTAGGTATTCGCGATCCAGTGATCTTAGCAAGGCCGCCACCAACTCGACTCGAGACCACTCGCTGCCGGTGACCTGGCAAAGCGACACGGCACCCAGTTCGTCGGGAAACGTAGTCTGGTTCACATTGACGCCGATTCCAACAACGATATAGCGCACTCTTGTGGCCTCAGCATTCATCTCGGTGAGAATGCCGCAGACCTTTTTTCCGTTGATCAGCACATCGTTGGGCCACTTCAGATCCGCATTTACGTCGGGATGGATTTGCCGAATGGCAGCCTGAACCGCAAGTCCGGTGGCCAGCGACAGCACTAGGACGTCAGATGGCGGCAGCGCGGGCCGCAGAATCGCTGAACAATAAATTCCTGTCGAGCGCAGCGATTGCCATGTATTCGATCCGCGGCCGCGCCCCGCGGTCTGTTCTTCCGTCAGAAAAACGCTGCCTTCGGGCGCTCCTTCGGCAGCAGCCTTCATCGCCGTAGTATTCGTCGATCCGATTTTATAGAAATGATGCAGCTCTGAATCGAAGATCGTGCCTCGCAGCAGAGGTCGAAGAATCTCCGGCAGCAACAGATCGGGAACTGACCGCAGTTGATAGCCCGTCGCTGGATGCCCGGCCACATCGACCCCAAGGCTGCGCAGTTGTTCGATTAAACGCCACACTTCTGAGCGGCTGCACGCAATCTCTTGCGCAATCTTCGTTCCACTCACCACCACCATTGCATGCTCCATCAGCAATCGCACGATGCGGCCCAAGCGAACGTCGGTTGACTCCTGCTGCAGCGCGAGCGGAGTTCCTGGAGTTGCTTGGCTCAGCACCCCGCGGCGGCGACTTGTTTTGCCTACGCTGATGGGGAGATTATGCGCGAATCCCAGACAAACGACAATGATCTGGGCACAAAGGAGTGATTGCGCGAATTCGAGATCACGCCGCCACAACGCGCAGGCTCATATCCACCGCATGAGTGGAATGAGTCAGCAAGCCGACCGAGATGAAATCCACACCGGCCTCGGCGTAGGCCCTGACATTTTCCAGTCGAATCCCACCGGAACACTCGATCGGGATCGGCTTGCCGTTTTGCTTGGTCAATTGCGAACAACGCTCGACCGCTCGCTTCACATCCTCGGGAAACATATTGTCGAGAAGCACGGCTTCGGCGCCATGCGTCAAAGCCTGTTCCAGTTCTTCCAGGCTGCGGACTTCAATCTCGATGGGTTGCGAACCCCGCCGGTTGCGGTGCGCTCTCTCCAGGGCTTCGGCAATGCTTCCGGCAAGCGCGATGTGGTTGTTCTTGATGAGAACGCCGTCGGAAAGGTCCAGCCGATGGTTCTGTCCTCCGCCGCAACGCACGGCGTACTTGTCGATGACACGCAAACCGGGCGCCGTTTTACGGGTGTCCAGAATGCGCGCCCGTGTGCCGCTAACCGCTTCCACAAACTTGCGAGTGAAAGTAGCGATGCCGCTCATCCGCTGCAGAAAATTCAATATCACGCGTTCGCAGGAAAGAATCACGCGGGCATTATGGCGAATCACTGCAACCGATTGCCCGGGGTGCAGGCGCACTCCATCGAAGATTTCGGGATGGGTGGTCACTTCGTAGTGGGACGTGACCGCGCCATCGAGCGCGGCAAACACGTCCAGAATGCGTGCCACGCAGCCAATTCCTGCAAGGATGCATTCCTGCTTCGCGAGAATTGTCGCTGAAGCGCGCTGATTCGGATCCACACAGGCATAGCTGGTGGCATCGCGCGTAGCCCGGTCTTCGACTAGCGCGTTTTCCAGAATGGCCGTAATGCGTCGCGAGTTCCAGTCCATCGAAATGGTTCCCGGCCGGCGTGTAGTCTTCCATTTATAAAACAAGAGCACGCCAGCCGACCAATTCGGGTTCAGGCGCCGACGGTTCGGATGCAGTTTTCCAGCACATCGAGCGCAACATCAGCCTGCTCTTTCGTGACCACCAACGCCGGACAGATTCGGACCGTGCTCGGCCCGCAGCCCAGGAACAATATGCCGTGCTCGAACGCCATCTCGACAATCCGGTCGCGCTCCACGTTGCCATATTCCTTGGTCTGTTTATCCTTGACGATGTCGACGCCGATCATCAAACCGCGGCCACGCACATCTCCAACCAGCTTCAACCGAGAAGGCCAGTCCGCCATCCGCTTCAGCATGTAGTTACCGACAGAGGCCGAGTTCTCGAGCAGGTGCTCTTTCTCGATCACGTCTAAGGTCGCCAGCGCCGCCGCAATTGCCACCGGATTCCCGCCGAATGTGGATGCGTGCGAACCGGGTACCCAGTCCATGATCTCGGCGCGGGTCAGCATAACGCCCAGCGGCATGCCGGAAGCGATGCCTTTCGCGATGCAGACCATATCCGGCTCGACTCCGGTGTGCTCGACGGCCCACCACTTTCCGGTCCGCGCGATCCCGCTCTGGACTTCATCGACCACCAGCAGAATGCCGTGCCGGTCGCAGATACGGCGCAGTTCCTGCATAAAAATAGTCGGAGCGACGACATAACCGCCTTCGCCCTGAATTGGTTCGACGAAAATCGCCGCGACTTCTTCTGGAGGGAGCGTCGTCTTGAAAAGCTTCTCTTCAATGAACCGGGCACACCCCAATGCGAACTTGTCCGCCTCTTGCGCTCCGCCCAAACAGCCACGATAGATATCCGGGTAGCGAACGTGTGTGACTCCGGGCACCAGCGGCGAAAATCTCCGGCGCTGCTGCGGCTTCGACGCCGTGAGCGAGAGAGCTCCCATCGTGCGTCCGTGAAACGCGCCGAAAAACGCAATCACGTTCTGCCGCTTGGTGTGATAGCGCGCCAGTTTGAGCGCGCACTCGATCGCCTCCGCTCCCGAGTTGCCGTAGTACACGCGGTGCGGCGCGGGCATGGGAGCGATCTTCGACAAGCGCGCGCCCAGTTCGACCATGTTTTCGTAGTAGAAGTCCGTCCCCGACATGTGGATCAATTCGCCGGCCTGCTTCTGAATGGCAGCGACGACGTCGGGATGGCAATGGCCGGTCGAAGTCACCGCGATGCCGGCGGAAAAATCCAAAAATTCATTGCCGTCAACATCGGTGACGACAATGCCGCGTCCACTCTTCGCTACCAGCGGATAAGAGCGGGTATAGGACGGCGAAATGTACTGCTGATCGCCCTCGAGCACGCGCTTAGCGTTGGGCCCGGGCAGGGCAGTCTTGATCCTAGGTCCGATCGTAGTGCGGCCGCTTGTCGGATTTGCGGTTTTATTCATGTTCATAGTCTCGACGGTCATGGCTTCCTCCGGATTGGCCACCGGTTAGTGGCCCATTTGTCTGTGAGTCGGACCTCGGGTGCAGCTCTGATTCAAGCGTGCCGGTTGTGAAGAAAATGTCCGAGGCGAATCAGGCGAGGAAGTAATTAATCGCTGCCGAAGAGGCTAGGACGAAGCCGCGATGGCAGATTAGCCCGGTAGCGGCGCGGGCACACCAGGCAGTGCAGCCAGCACTCGGGCAAGTGCGAACCCACAACACGCGAGTTGGAATCTCTGCGCAGCATCGAAAACCACACCGTCGTAACCGTGCCACATCGCTGATTGATTATAGCTGGAACTCACACCCGCCGGAACCCCCTTTGGTAACGACTGTCCCTTACGAAGAGTGACATCACGAATTCGATTCGGCAGCAAGATTTCGCATCGGACACGCCGCAGAACCGTCTAATCCTAATGACCAGAGCCGTCCTGCTATCCTCCTAAAACATGCGCTCCTCTGACGCCCCACGCCGCTGGATGGTGATTCTTGCCTTCGGCTTGGTCTATCTGTTTTGGGGTTCAACGTATCTTGCCATCGACATCGCCGTGCAAACCATTCCCCCGCCGGTGATGTGCGCCCTGCGCTACTCCATCGCAGGCACAGTCATCCTGGCCGTCTGTGCGGCAACGGGCCATAAGATTTTCTATTCTCCGCGGCAAATCGCGCTGGCCTGTGTCGTCGGTCTCCTGTTACTCATGGGTGGGAACCTCACACTTTCCTACGCCGAACTTTCCGTCTCAACCGGCTTGGCCGCGCTCATCATCTCCATTACCCCGTTGTGGTTTCTCGTGCTCGATTCCCTCCTCCTCGGAGACCATCACATCTCCGGACGCGGCAAGGTCGGGCTCACGCTTGGGGTGGTCGGACTTTTCATCTTGTTTTGGCCGCAACTGCAGGCGGGGGCTCTCGGTCATCGCGAATTCTGGGCATCTGCGAGTCTTCTCGGAGGATCATTCAGCTGGGCTCTGGGCTCCGTTCTTTCCAAGCGCTGGCAGGCGGGCATGGACGTTTTCAGCGCCACGGGATGGCAAATCACGGGCGCCGCCGCCGCCACTTTTCTTGTCGCACTGTTCCATGGAGATTTCTCCCGCGTGACCTGGACCGGGCGAGGCCTAAGCGCTGTTGCTTATCTGGTGGTATGTGGTTCCTGGATTGGCTACACGTCCTACATATGGTTGCTCAAGCACGTGCCAACATCGAAGGTGTCGACCTATGCCTACGTAAATCCCGTCATCGCGGTTATTCTGGGCTGGCTCATTCTCCACGAAAAGGTGGATGGTTTCATCCTCGCGGGAAGCGCTGTCGTCGTGCTGTCGGTTATTCTCGTGACCAGCGCAAAAGTTAAGGAGAAAACCGTGGCAGAGGAACTGCCCGCCGTAGAAACAGCAGGAGACTGAAAATCCGACCTCGGACCTTAGGCCTCCTAAACTACTTCGATTCTTGCTCCCCATCCTCGGCGTCATTCACGACGTCCGCGACCTGCCCGCGAATCGCGAACGTTTGCTTCTCTGCTCCCGCGGCTTCAAAACTAACTCGAGTTGGATTCCGCTGCCACACTGGTGTCGAACATGCGGCGTCAGGAGCGGCATCGTCCTTTATGCCAACATTCGAGATCTGCTTCTTCAGCACAAGCTTGCGACGCCCGATCTGAGCCACCGTGGCATCAATCTTTTTCCCGTCATCCGCCAGTCCGCAGTAGGCCACATAATCCCTGTACCAACTCGCCGCGGAATAGAACGGATCGAATTCCGGCAGATTGATCGCGGAAATCCGACCAGTTATGCGATCGACGATCAACCACCCTCCGCGCTGCCATTGCCATCGCGGTGCCGTCTCCTCTGGAAGGCTGTCATTGACCCGGAACGCTCGCCGCACCACGAACAAACGGTCGGTAATTTCGTGGGCCGGCCCGAGCGCAAATTCTTTCACCCTGTCATCCACCACCAAAGCTCGCACCTTGAGCGACAGCGGTTTTTCGCGTTCCGAGCCGGTCCCCGGAAACCATTGCACCGAGATCGGCTTACCAAACGCGATCACGTGAACCTTGGCGGCTTTCGACACTTGGGACGAAAACGTAATGGACACCAATCCTGCCCATAGGAGCGGCATCTGCCATTGCATGTCTTGAGATTAGGCAGAAAGAGAATCGCGAGGCAAGGTTTGCGATCACATGCGAAGGAATATGAGTTTCGAATTGGGAATTGCGCTTTCTTCTGAATGCAGTCGACTTCTGGTAGCGTCCTAAATTCACTAAACCACTAGGAGCACGAAGGAACACGGAGAATGCACACGCTGGTTTCCTTCGCGCCATACGCCCTTTGTGGTTAATTAGGACACTACCCGATTTCCGAAAAATTGCCTTCTAGCGGCATAACGGGTCACAATGGCGGTAGAATCTTTAGTCTAGGATGAACTTCGCAGGAAGTCTGACCTCTTGCGGTTCTCTCAGCCATCCGGCAGGGGAGGACAACTTTTGATCGGAATGGGGCTTCTTAATCCAGAATGGGTGACCTTCTTCCACGGCGTCGTGCTCCGAGAATCCTAGTGGTCGACGATCAACCCAGTGTCGCCGGGCTGATGAGCCAGTTGCTCGCCATCCGGGGCTACGACGTGATTACGGCTTCCAGTGCCGAACAGGCGGAAGCTGAAGTACGCCGCCACGCGCCCGACCTGATTTTGTCGGACGTGATGATGCCCGGCAAGTCCGGCTATGACCTCTGCCGCACGCTGAAGGAAGATCCCGTCACGCGGCTGATCCCGTTCGTCCTGATTACGGGTCTCAGCGACAGCAATGACAAGGTGCGCGGGATTGAGGCCGGTGCGGACGATTTCCTCAACAAACCTGTCCTCGCGGAAGAACTGATCGCGCGCGTGAAGTCCCTGCTGCGCCTGAAGGAATTCACCGACGAACTGGAGACGGCCGACTCCGTTCTGTGCACACTGGGCCTGATCGTGGAAGGCCGTGATCCTTATACCGAGGGTCACTGTGAACGCCTTTCGGTGCGCGCGGCTGACCTCGGCCGCCATCTCGGAATGGATGAGGATTCCGTCCTGGCGCTACGCCGCGGCGGATACCTGCATGATCTGGGCAAGATCGCTGTGCCCGACGATATCCTGAAGAAAGGCAGCGACCTCACGCCGGAAGAGTGGAGTGTGATGAAGCTGCATCCCATTACCGGCGAGAACATTTGCAAGCCGCTACGTTCGCTCCGGCTGGTACTACCCATCATCCGGCATCATCATGAACATTCGGACGGATCTGGCTATCCCGACGGATTAGTGGCTTCGAGTATCCCCGTGCTTCCGCGCATTCTGCAGGTAGTGGACGTGTACGACGCCCTGCGAACGGCTCGTTCCTACAAACCTGCATTGAGCCATGACCAAGCGGCACAGACCA
This sequence comes from uncultured Acidobacteriaceae bacterium, assembly GCA_963772045.1. GTDB lineage: Bacteria > Acidobacteriota > Terriglobia > Terriglobales > Acidobacteriaceae > Sulfotelmatobacter. The sequence goes on from CAVYWC010000001.1 coordinate 281,831, forward strand.
TGCGGGAAGAGGCGCGCCGAGGCCTGTGGGATGCCGAACTGGTTGCCGAATATTTTGCCATGCTGGAGCAGCAACGTCAGGTAGCATGACCGCTCATGGGCCGGGCGTCTCCGGTATTCAACTTATTTGTATCCCGGTTTTTTCGCCAAAAACCACGGGCAAACGTACAATGACGCAGCCCCATATTTCTGCATCCTAAGCTCGGAATCACTATGGCCGAAGCTTTCTATCAGGAATTGTGGGCTCAGAATGAGCCTTTCTTGGACCCCGCTTACAGCATCGTCATTCCCGCGTATAACGAAAGCGCACGCCTGGGCGGAACTTTAGAAAAGGTGATCGCCTATGTGCAGGACCGCGGATGGAGTGCGGAGGTGATCGTTGTCAACGACGGCTCCCGGGACAACACTGCGGAAATCGCCCGTGAGTTCGCGGCCAAGTATGCACGGTTGCACGTGGTGGAGAACCCCGGTAACCGTGGCAAGGGATACAGCGTTCGCAACGGTATGCTTCATGCTCGGGGTCGAATCGTGCTTTTCAGCGACGCCGATCTCTCCTCGCCCATTGAAGAATCGGCCAAACTGATTGCAGCCCTCGAAGCAGGCGCGGACATCGCCGTTGGCTCGCGCTGGCTGCGCGCCGAGACTCAGACGCAGCGCCAGCCTCTGCATCGCCAGCTTTTCGGGAGAATTTTCAATCTTCTCCTCCGCATCACTCTCGGATTGCGATTCAAAGACACGCAATGCGGCTTTAAAGCATTCAAACAGCGGGCGGTGCAGTTTATTTTTCCGCTACAGAAAATCGAGCGCTGGGGATTCGATCCGGAAATCTTATTTCTTGCGAGGAAATTCGGATTCAGAGTCGAAGAGATCCCGGTCGCCTGGGGACACAGCGGCGGAACGCGCATCCATCCGCTGATTGACGGCTCGCGCATGTTTCTGGAGATGCTGCACATTCGGTGGAACGATCTGAAAGGAAAATACGACGCATCCACACCAGCGGCAGCGGGACCGGCCAAGGCGATCAGCGGCCGCAGTCGGCATTGAACTACAGTCCCGCACTGACAGGCCTATGAGCGTCAACTTCACTGGCACCTGGAAGGCAAATCTCGCCGAGAGCAGGTTTGTCGGTCCTTCGCCGCAAGACGTCTCAGTGAGGATCGAGCACACCGATCCGCAGTTGCGCGAACAGATCTCAGTTACGAGACTCGATGGGAGTAAGGACAGCGCCGTCCTTCAGTGCTCTACGGACGGGGAAGCCGGACAGACCTTTCTGAAGGGAAAGCGGTTCGCGGCAGCGCACGATGGCAAGGAAACGAACTCATGCTTGAATTGCGGCTGCAGATCGGTAGCACGGAGATGTATCTCTGCGACCGGTGGTCCCTTTCAGCCGACGGAGACATCTTGTTTATGGAACATCGCGAGGACGCTTTGGCGGGACAACTCACGGTCCTCAACAGGGTCGAGTAGAGCCCAGATATTCACCCGCTATGCTGACGTTTTGGCCTGCGGTGAGTCCGCATCCCAGATCGCTTTCACAGCGGCAATCACTTTACGGCCCATATCGGCCGTCGAGATTGCGGCGTGTCCATTTCCTGCCAGATCCGCGGTGCGCGCACCCTGGGATAATGCCGCTGAAACCGCGTTCTCAACACATGCAGCTTCGCGCTCCAGATGGAAGGAATGCCGCAGCATCATGGCGACGCTCAGGATTGCACCCAGCGGATCCGCGATCCCCTTGCCCGCAATATCAGGCGCCGAGCCATGTACCGGCTCATAAAGGCCGACCGGCCCTCCGATACTCGCCGAAGCCAACAGCCCGAGCGATCCGACTACCCCGCCAGCCTGATCGGAGAGAATGTCGCCAAACATGTTCTCGGTGAGGATCACATCGAATTCCGTCGGTCGCTGCACCAGCAGCATCGCCGCCGAATCGATGTATTGATGGCCGAGTTTCACCTCGGGATAGCTTGTAGCCACGCGCGTTACCACCTCGCGCCAGAGCCGCGAACATTCGAGCACGTTCGCTTTGTCAACGGAGAGCACCTTGCGCCGCCGCTTCATGGCCAGATCAAACGCCACACGCGCGATGCGCTCGATTTCATCTTCGCCGTAGCGCATGGTGTTGACCGCAACGCGTGCGCCGGGAGCTCCTTCGATCGAACGCGGCTGGCCAAAATAGGCTCCGCCGAGCAATTCGCGGACGATCATAATGTCGGTGCCCCGGACGATTTCTGGCCGGAGCGCAGAGCAATCCTCAAGTGCAGCAAAGAAAACTGCTGGACGCAAGTTCGCGTACGCGCCCAGTTCCCGGCGTACGCGCAGCAACCCCACTTCGGGCCGCAGATGGCCCGGATTGTGATCGAAGGCCGGGCTTCCGACCGCGCCCAGCAACACGGCCGAAGATGCCAGGCAGGCTGCGATCGAATCCTGCGGCAATGGATCGCCGCACGCGGTCAGCGCAGCTCCGCCAATCAGTTTCTGCTGAAGTTGGACTTGATGCCCGAACGCATCGGCAACAGATTGCAAGACGAGAACTGCCTGGTCGGTGACTTCAGGGCCAATGCCATCGCCAGGGAGAACCGTGATTTTCAGCAGCATGGTTTGTTGAGAGATCGAGAGATTTTGTGGTTTGGTAACTGTAACTCGACCCGTGAGCGTCCTCGGACAATGGCTGAATGATTCAATCCCTCAATGATTCAGTCCCTACACGCCCCACAGATAGTCTTCCTGTTGCGTTTGTTCGTGCTGGCCTTCCGAAGCGACGGGCAGCGGCACTCCAAATGCGTTCGTCCGCGTATCCACAGGGAACGGCTTCACAGGCTCCGGAGTCGACACCCGCTCTTCCGTCGAAATGCTAGCTGCAGCCGCCATCGCAGAGGGGATGGGCTCAATCAGCGGCGTCGCCGAAGTCGACGGCTTATGCGTGTCGCGGATGAGTTCGAGCAGGTGATGATCTTCGACGTGCTTGATCTTGTCGGCCAGGCGCACAAAGCGGCGGTAGACTTCGTCGAGAGTGCGGCGATCGAATTGATAACCGAGCTGTTCGCAGCGGATACCCAACGCATGTCGTCCGGAGTGTTTGCCCAGAACCAGCTTGGAATCGGGCACGCCGACCGACCGTGGCGTCATGATTTCGTAGGTCAGCGGATTCTTCAGCATGCCATCCTGATGAATGCCCGCCTCATGAGCGAATGCATTGCGCCCAGTGATCGCCTTATTCGGCTGCACCGGAACCCCGGTGATCTCACTCAGCATTTGACTGGCTGCGAAAATCTGCTCACTGGCGACGCCGCTTTCGTACGGATACTGATCGGGACGCACGCGCATGGCCATGACAATCTCTTCCAGCGAAGCATTCCCGGCCCGCTCCCCAATGCCATTGATCGTGCACTCCACCTGCCGCGCGCCGGCGGCCACTGCCGCAAGTGCATTCGCCACGGCCATACCAAGATCGTTATGGCAGTGGGCGGAAATGGTTACGCTTTCGATTCCTCTAACGCGGTCGCGGATTGTCTGAATCAGCGCTCCAAACTCCCAAGGAACGGCGTAGCCCACAGTGTCAGGAATATTCAGCGTGGTCGCGCCAGCTTCAACAGCGGCCTCGAGCACGCGGCAAAGGAAATCTGGATCGGTGCGGGTTGCGTCCTCGGGCGAAAACTCCACATCCTCGCAGAGCGACTTCGCGAATCGCACTGCCTCGCGCGCCTGCGCCAGGCACTGGTCACGCGTGATCCTCAGTTTGTATTGCAGGTGTATGTCGGAGGTAGCCAGGAACACATGAATCCGCGGCCGCGCCGCATCTTGCAAAGCTTGCCACGCACGCTCGATGTCGGTTTGGCAGGCGCGAGCTAAGCCGGCAATAATCGGCCGGCGCACGACGGCCGCAATCGCTTGGACCGATTCAAAATCGCCGTCCGAAGCAATCGGAAAACCGGCTTCGATCACATCGACTCCGAGTCGGTCGATCTGATGGGCGAGGCGCAGTTTCTCCTGCTGATTCATGCTGCAGCCCGGCGATTGCTCGCCGTCACGCAGCGTCGTATCGAAGATTCTGATGCGGGGCCGCTCTGCGCTCATCGCTCTACCTCAAGACAAGTTGGAGTTCTTATCCTAACCACAACCGGCACAGAAGAAAAACTTATAATTCTTCATGGATCATTAACACTTTCGATATAATCAGAATTACTAATGAACTAGTCCGATTTTATTAAAGATCCCAATGGAACTTTCTCAACTCGAAGTCTTCCTCGCCGTGGCACGCGAGCGCCGCTTCTCACGCGCTGCGGAGAAACTCTACCGCACACAGTCGGCGGTCAGCCAGACCATCCATAAACTGGAGCAGGAATTGGGCGAGGCTCTGTTTGACCGTTCGTCGCGCGACGGGGTGCTTACCGATGCGGGCAAAGTGCTCCATGAGTACGCCGAGAAGCTCATTAACCTGCGCGCCGAGGCGGCTGAGTCCCTCACCGAACTGCGCGAACTGCAAAAAGGCAAGTTGGTCATCGCCGCAAACGAATTTACCACGCTTTATCTGCTCCGCGTGCTGGCAGAATTTCGCCGGCTCCATCCCATGATCAGGATAACCGTCGAGCGCACTTTAGGAAGCCGCATTCCTGATGAGGTTCTGCGCTACAGCGTCGAATTCGGAGTGCTTTCGTACGAACCGCAGGACCCGGCATTGCACTCGGTTGTCGTATATCTGGACGAACTTGTCTTCGTCGCTCCCCCTAAGCATCCTCTGGCATCGGCGTCGGAGATCAGTATCCGGCAACTGGGCGCGGAGTCTTTCGTGGCTCACATCGTGTCATCGCCGTACCGCGAAAAAGTGATTCAGCAATTCAAGGCGCATAAAACTCCCCTGCACATGGATCTGGAGCTGCCCACGTTGCAGGCCATCAAGCAGTTTGTGGCGATGGGAAACGGAGTCGCTTTCGTCCCCGAAATAAGCGTCGAAACTGAACTTGCTCGCGGAGAACTAGTGAGAATTCCCGTCCGCGAACTGCAACTGAAACGCAAGCTGCGTCTCATCTACCGCCGCGACGCGAACCTGTCGCACGCGGCACGAGCCTTTCTCAAAGTGGCGGAAGCGGTCGCTCACGAACAAAAGGGACGCTATCGCTTCCACCGCGAAAGTTAGGCCCCACAACCCCAACCTAAAAAAAGGAGCAAAGAACCTTTGCTCCTTTCTCCACAACATGTTTTGGCAAGTTAACAGTCCGCGCAGACCTGGTCTTCGCGGAACGACTCCAGCGCCGCGGCAAGAGTAGGACGGACGTCGAGCACCGACTCCAGGTTTGTCAGCTCCAGCAGGTTCCTGACCAGCAAATTCGGCTCGGCACACTTGAACGCCACATTTCTTTTCTGCGCCCACGTTTGAAGCAGCGCCAACTCCCCGATCCCAGCGCTGTCCATAGCAGTCACACCGCTCAAATCGAGCACGAGCTTGTTCGCGTTCTGTAAAATCTCACCCACAACACGCGACAGGGCCGCCGCTTCATCGCGATAAACGATGCGCCCTTCACAGTGCACGATGAAAACATCACCACAATTCACAGTTTCTAAACTGAGCTTCAACTCCGGCTCCTTTTCTAGTCTAAAGGCAGCCGGCCCCACCGGCTGCGCCCATGGTTGGCAACCCGCATTTATTGTCTGCATGGTATACATAGACGCGGGTCGATGCCTTTCGGCACCATGAAAATCTGATAAATTTTGATGGGGCGCGGTGCGGAGCCCGCGGGACAGGAAAAGAGAGTCAACAAGAAATTTTGTTCAGCGGGACATCTTGGCCATCCGGTACACTGCATCTAACGGACTTCGTTGATAAGATTGAGGTTTTTGCCGGCCTTTCCGCCGGGGAGGAAATAATTCGTGTCGAGACTCGCCGCCGCGGTGCTCGCATTCGTGGCCTTTCTTCTGTTCTCCATTCCCATGTCGGCGCAACTGCTTCCCTCCGGAAACGTCTATGCCGGCGTTTCTTACGGTTCACTGACCAACGTTGTCGTGCGACAGAGTTACCGTGGTTGGAACGGCTCCGTCGAGGATTTCGTTTTTTCCAATCACCCCCATCTCGGGTTTGTGATTGACGGGAGTGGTTTTTATCGCACCAACATAAACTTGTACAACGTCCTGGGTGGTGCGCGCCTGAGCACGAATTACGGCAAATGGCGCCCGTTTGTGGACGCAATGGCTGGTCTACGGCACAACAATTCCGCCGGTTTCGTCACCAATCAATACCTCGTGGACTTGGGTGGCGGGGCGGACTACAAACTCTCGATCCGCAACTTTTCCTGGCGCGTGCAGGGAGATTACATGTTCAGCCATTATCTCAGCGCGAACCAGAACGACTTCCGCGCCTCGACTGGAATAGTCTGGCGATTCTGACCCTCCACTTTCGTCAATCGCGCATGATCGGCTAGAACACCTGGTACCCTCGCGCGCGGGGGTAACCACATTCCCCTTACGATCATCTAAAAATTTTCGGGCTTAACCGGGTTAGCCAGGAACGAATCGGAGAAATCATGCGGGAAGTCGCGGTTATCGTATCTTCAATATTGTTGCTGAGCGGATTGGCGCTGGCTCAGATTCCCACATCTGGCAATGTGTTCTTCGGATATTCATACATGAATACGGACGTCTCCTCACTCGGCCGCGCGGGCATGAACGGCTGGGAAGCGACGGTGGAAGGGAAGGTCCTGCCCTTTATTGGGATCGCCGCTGACTTCAGCAGCTACTATGGGTCGCCGACCTTCCCTGAGCCCGTTCAACCCGTGTGCTCTCTGCCTTGCCCGGTGCCGACACCAGGGAATTACAGCGCAAGCGAGGAACACTATCTCTTTGGACCTCGCGTATCGATTTCGGTCTCGAAGTTTCGCCCGTTTGCCGAGGCCCTGATCGGCGCGGGACACATCAACTGGCATTCTGCAGGATCGAGTACGTCGTTCGCCACCGCCATCGGCGGCAGCCTGGACTATAAACTCTTGCGCATCCTGGCCTGGCGATTCCAAGGCGATTATCTGCGGACAAGCTTCTTCTCGAGCACGCAAGGCGACGCACGCCTGACGACAGGCATCGTCGTGCGATTCTGATTGCTGGCGAGAATTCACTCACTGGACTCGCAGCAGCATTCCGCTGCCAGAACGCAAGGTCACATTGCCTTTAGCGGCTTGTACCGTGAATTGCCCCCGCGGCTCGGTTCGACCTGCGTGAATCAATGACAGGTCGCCATAGTCATACACTCCGCAGGCAAAGGACGAGAACACCCAAAAGGCTTGCAACCGATCTTTGTCGTTGCGGCAGCGCGCGCCCGGAATCGCGTTCGCCCGAACCATCACGCCATCTGCGGTAGAATGCCCCACGATCTGATCGCCTTGGGTGATAAATCCACCACCGTGGTAGTTGACTTCGCCTCCAATCAGATCGGTGGTCCAAATGTAGGAAGGAGTTCCGCGGTCGGGACCAGACTCCGGAACCTGCGCCTCCGACACTGCCATCATAGAAGCCATTGCCCGCAAATGTGTCGTGACGGGCACCCGTTGTTTCTTCATCGCTACCGCTTCAAAGCGAAGTGAGATCTCGGCTGGATCCGTCGCGCTCGCCGGTCTGGCTGTGACGACATGTCCGATCACGGTTGCGCCACGCGGAATGCGCGCGCCTCTGGGCAGGGGCACATCCTGCATAACTCTGGCACTGATGCGCTCGCCGGGCCGCGCCTTGTTCGACTTCACGGTTGAGTTGAGTTGCACGGGCAGAACTGTTCCGGCTGGAATGACCGTTTGTGACGGTTCCCCGTGCGACACAGTCGACAACGTCACGATCACAATCAGCAGCACTACTTGCGAAATGCTCTTCATGGCAAGCACCTCACCACTCAATTGGATGCTCGTTCCTGTCTGCACGGTACGCCTCAGGATTTCTGCCGGTTAACATGTTTGACAGTTTCCCCAGTCTTGGATTGAATGGATGCATTGGCTTTCAGTTCAAATGGAAAAGACTCGCCGATGCTTTGCGATCTTTGCCCATTGAACTGCCAGCCAGAATTCACGATCCTCAGGAGTTATCCCATGTCCGCACCCAGCCGTCGGCCGGAGATTCGCCGCCGCCGCACCCGTAAAGAAAAAGTTGCCCAATTGCGCAAGCGCTTGACTGCTGCAAAAACTGACGCCGACCGTTCCCGCCTCACGGCCAAATTGCACAAGCTCTCGATCGCCTCGCCCGGCCAGCCGCTTGTGAAGTAGAATCTTGTCTCCTGCGACCAAGGACCTGGAAGCAGCAATCCACGGAACATATCGGCGTGGGCAGGCCGGGTCGGCATCAAACGGCTGCGGATTCGTGACCGCGTGGGCGCCGACCGCTGTTACAGGTTTCGCCGTACACCTCCACAATGCGCCGCACCGACGCTTCCCAGGAGAACTTTGCCACCTGCTGATATCCGCGTTCCCGTAAGCGTTCGCGCAGCGCCCCATCCGTGAGAACGCGGTGCAGCGCCCGCATAATCTCAAACACGTTCTCCGGATTAACCAGCACCGCCGCCTTTCCAACCACTTCCGGCAACGACGATACGTTCGATGTCACAACCGGAGTCCCGTGTGCCATCGCCTCCAGCGGCGGCAGCCCGAAGCCTTCATAGAGCGATGGGAACACGAATATCTTGGCTTCGTCGTAGAAAATCCGCAACACATCAATCGGGACAAATCCCAGGAATCGCACGTCGTTTTGGACGCCGCTGCGAATTACAGTACGCCGCAGATCGGGATTGCCGGACAGGTCATCTCCGATGATGATCAGCTTCAAATCCGGATAGGATCCGCTGCGTTCCAGTTCCGTCTTCAGAGCCGAAAACGCCTCGATCATGCGAACGACGTTCTTGTGAGGACTGATGCGGCCCGCATACAGCAAAAATGGATACGTGACCTGATAGCGCTGGGCAATCAACTCGCGATCGGCGGCGTTCGCGTGGCCGTGCAGAAAGCGCTCGTCGATTGCGTTGTACACGACTTCAATGCGATCGGAAGGAATTTCAAACAGCTTTTCAATTTCCGTTTTCGTAAAGTTCGAAACCGCGAAAATCCGTGCCGCACCCGAGAGCACGCTGCGGGTAAGCTGGAAATGCAGGCTGCGCCAGAATCCGCTCTGCTCGTGGGCTCGCGACATGTGATCGAGCATGTCGTGCACGGTCATGACATAGGGGCAGGGCAGCGCGCGCGGAACGGAAAACAGATTGGGGATATGCGCCAAATCGCATCCCTTGCGCTTCAATGTCATGCGGAACTCGCGATAACCCTGCAGCGAGCGCTCAGGAGTGGTCAGTGCAATCGTCTGAAAGTTGGCCGGCAGGCCGTCGATTTCCTGCACTTTCGCGGGCGATCCGATGAGGAAGTATGCATTCTCCCGGTCAAGCCGGCCGAGGTTTCGCACGATATTACGGATGTAGGTCCCGACGCCGAATTCGCTCATCCGGCGAATGTCAATCGCGATCTTCACCGATGGCATTTAACCACAGAGGACAACCTCCGGCTAGCGATTGGCACGTCGGATGACCCGGCCGATTATTGAGTCCTCGCGCTCCAGCATCCTCTGAGCTTCTGCAAATGAAGGGACCTAACGGTTGAGAACGTTGGCCCATGTGAGTAGCGATGCCATCTTCTCCTCGAAATCGCCTTCTGCCCAAGGGCTATTAACAACCCAGCGACCCGAGTTGTAGTGTTCAGAACCCCAGAAGCGATTCCTATCGGAGTCGTAAAGCCACGAATCCATCTCGCGATAGGCCGCGTAGTTGATGCCCTCTGACCGCGTGACGGGCTTCGTCCGACGTCATAGCTTCACGCGCGCACTTCCGCTTGCGCTCTCGCCCGCCGTTCGGCATAGAGCGGAAACGCATCGCAAAGCTCCAGCACATCCTTTCGGACTTTCGCCAGCACAGCCGCATCGGAGCGATGCAGCAGCCCTTCGGCGATCCAGTGCCCGATCTGCCGCATCTCGGATTCCTTCATTCCGCGCGTGGTCAAGGCGGGTGTTCCAATGCGGATGCCGCTTGGCTTCAGCGGAGGGTTCGTGTCGAAGGGGATCGCATTTTTATTCACAGTAATTCCGGCCTCGCCCAGAGCCTTCTCCGCTTCGCTGCCCAGCATTCCTTTGGAGAAGACATCGACAAGCATCAGATGCGTATCGGTCCCACTCGAGATGATCCGGAAGCCTTCGTCTGCCAGAGACTGTGCCAGCACTTTCGCATTCGCAATGATCTGCCGCGTATATTCGCGGAATTCGGGCTGCATCGCTTCGTGGAAGCAGACAGCCTTCGCGGCGATGATGTGCACCAGCGGCCCCCCCTGCATGCCGGGGAACACGACTTTGTCGATCGCCTGCGCGAATTCAGCCTTGGAAAGAATCATTCCGGCCCGGGGACCGCGCAGCGTTTTATGCGTAGTCGAAGTCACAATGTGCGCGTGCGGGACGGGCGAGGGATGGACTCCGCCGGCGACCAGGCCCGCAAAATGCGCCATGTCGACGAGGTAAAGTGCGCCGACTTTGTCAGCAATCTGACGCATACGGGTAAAATCGATGATTCGCGGGTACGCGCTTCCTCCGCCAATGATCAGTTTCGGACGCTCCTTTTCCGCGAGTTTCTCAAGTTCGTCGTAGTCGATCGTCTCCGTCTCTCTGGTTACACCATAGGGAACGATCTTGTACGTCTTGCCAGAAAAGTTCAGATGATGACCGTGCGTGAGGTGTCCGCCATGCGCCAGGTTCAGCCCAAGAATGGTGTCGCCCGGCTGCAAAACGGCCGCGTAGGCCTCCATGTTGGCCTGCGATCCGGCATGGGGTTGCACGTTGGCATGCTCGGCGCCGAATAGCTGCTTGGCGCGATCGCGCGCCAGGTTTTCGACAACATCGGCAAATACGCACCCACCGTAGTAGCGCTTGCCGGGATAGCCCTCGGCATACTTGTTCGTGAATACTGACCCAGCCGCCTCAAGCACAGCTTCGCTCACAAAGTTCTCCGAAGCGATGAGTTCAAGACCCTCGTGTTGGCGACGGGTTTCGCTGTCAATCGCTGCGGCAACCTGTGGATCGTTCTCGTATAGCGGGCGGTACATCGCAGAGTTCTTCATAGGTGTCCCTCATCTCATAAACATCCGGGCGGTGCAATTCCATGTACCGTTCGGGTGACTTTAGACGTGTGAATCCGAATTTCGCGTAAAGATCATGAGCGTCGCGAGTCAGCAGAATCCAGCGCCTCAATCCCTGCAGCGCGGGATGCCGCGTGATGCACTCCATCATCCACTTACTCAATCCACGCCCCCGATGCGATTCCAGCACAAACACATCACCCAGGTACGCCACAGTCGCGAAATCGCTGACCACCCGGGCGAAACCGACCTGCGCAGCCGGGGATGGCCCAGGTCTCGCTGGTTTTGCGAGACCTGGGAATCCGACGTTCGATTCATCATAAATCCCGAAGCACAGGGAATGCTCGATCGATCGCGGGACCAAGTCTTTGGAAATCCCTTTGGCCCAATAGCAAATTCGTCGGAAAATCGTGAATTAGGCCGAGGTCCAGCCGGGCTCGGTCGGTGCTGATGAGAAAATCACCGCGGCGGAGCTCAAGAACGCCTGCGGGCTCGATTGTGGGCGGAAGTTCCATGCGACACAATTCTACGTGAGCGCAATCCTCTGGAATCAGCATTCCCCTCGGCAACTCCGCGGGGTTAGCTATACTGCCGGTGGGAGCTGACGGCGTCTCAGAAGGCCGTTCGCAGGAACGAGGCCAGATGCCATCCATCCATGTATTTGTAAGGCGTTTCGCCTGTCGTGTAGTGACCGCAAGGTAATGCCACAACTTTATGATCGCAGCCATGCCGCGCAAATTCCTCTACGGCTTGCCGTGAAAACTCCGGCAGGAATGTCAGGTCATATTTGGCATAGATGATCAGCGACTTTTTCGGCCAGCGCGAAAACTGCTCAAAATAGGCCATGGGACTGATCGCCATCCAGACCTGGCGCAGCTGCTCCAGGTCAATTTTCTGCTCAATTCCCTGCCGGATATGCCGCGTGGACTGTCCGTGCCATACGACATCCGCAAAGTAGGTCGAGGCGTGATTGAAGGCAGCCACTCGAATGCGCGGGTCGTGCGCAGCCGCCAAAAACGCATAGCATGATCCCAAACTCGTGCCCACGATCCCAAGCTGGTTGTAACCGTTTTCTTCCAGCCAATCGAAGCAGCAGCGGATATCGACCACGCCTTGCCGCGCGGCATCGAGGGTGCGGCCAATATTGGCCGAAACGGCGTAGTCGGCGCGGCCAATCTCGGCGGGCATGCGGATATCGTGATACGGCATACTCATCCGCAGAACTGAAATTCCGAGCAGATTCAGCACCCGGCAAAGGCTGCTGTACGCGATTCCATCGGCATTCCAGTGCGGGAGAAGCACAATGGCGCGACGCCCTTGCACCGGAAACCAGCGCGCATTCACCAGATTGTTTTCCGGATACGGAGTGTGAACCGGTGAGGTGAATCGCAGAAATTCCCCAAACGTGCCCTTTACCTTTGCTTCCAACTTTGGATCACGAACTTCCCGGGTCGAGAAAACCTGTACTTCCCTCCGCTGCGAACGAAAATCGGTCGGACGTGCATAGGAAAAAAACTCATCACTCGACGCGACGATGCGGCGGTTGTAATCGATGAAGAATTTCTCTGGATTCTCCGGCGCGTGGCCCGGGCGAAAACCATTCCGGCAGGGCCAATCACGCGCCCACTCCGTACCCCACTCCAGCGGACGCACGACGCGGTTATTATCAACGGCGGTCAGCCGATGTTCCCAGTCATACATCCATTGTGCGTAGCGCGAAGGCATGTTCACCTTCAGTGTAGCAACGGGCGACGCGGGATTACGCGCGGCGACAGGCAATGGTCGCAATAAGCAGGTCAGGCGTCTGGGATCAGGGGTCAGGGGCTAGAGATCAGGGGCTGCGGTCAGTTTCTCGCTAGCTCACATACCTGCGCGACACGCGGTGCGTCAAGGTCTCTGTGTGATCTGGACCGCGCAGTTCCGCCCTTAATGACCTTCGTAATCGCAGACGGGCGGTACCGCATTGCTGCCTGCACTACCCGCTCCTAGAATCGAGACAGGGTTTCGCGCGCTTTTTTCCCCATGCCTGAACTCACAAAACGACTAGACCGGGCGGAGTTGGCCAAACGCATCGAGCGTGCGGAGAAGTTGCTGCAGAAAGGCAAGACCGCCGAGGCGCTGGAAGAATATCTGCTGGTTCTCAGGGACGATCCGGAAAACGACGTAGTGCGACAGTTGGCCGCGGATCTCTCCCTTTCCTTGAGCCGGAATGCAGACGCAGTTCGACTGCTGGGCGAATTATTCGAGCGCCAGGTCAGCACCGGAGACGCTACCAGGGCCAGTCTTACCTACAAGAAGTTGGTTCGGCACGGAAGTCCCACCTGGCAGCAAAAGTATCGCTTTGGGCAGTTGCTGGAAGGCTCCAACAGGAAACTGGCAGTTGGAACCTACGAAGCCGCTCTCACCGACCTCGCCAAGCTGGACAAAAAGCAGGAGTTATCTGAAATCCTGCAGCGTATTGTGGAGCTCGAACCAACCCAGGCTAACTACCTGCGCGTGGCTGAGCTCGCCTCGGAAATGGGCAATCATAAGGCGGCGGCGGGAGCGTTCCAGCGACTCGCACAACTAGCCGAAGCCGATGGCACCGACGCGTCGCAGTGGTATGAGCGCGCTTATCAGGAAGATTCTTCCGATCAAGCGATCGCCCTCTCCTATGGGCAAACGTTGTTAGCGCAGGGTCAGATCGGCGCGGCAATTTTCATTCTCGAACCGCAGGTGAACTCCGGACAGGCGACGCCAGAGTTGCGCGAGGCCTATGCGGGCGCCCTGCTTGCGGCCGGCCGTTTCGCCGAAGCTGAGCCGCTGGTGTGGCAACTGTTTGAGGCGAATCCGGGACGAGTGCAGCAGGTGACCTCACTCATTGGAAGTTTTCTGGACCTCGAGCAGGACGATGCGGCCGTCGCTCTGGCCCGCAAGCTCGAACAATTTCAGCGCCGGCGCGGCGAACGACGGCAATTCACCGCCATCATCGAGGAACTCACGGGCGGGCATCGCGCCTCGGTGCAGATGCTCGAATTCCTCAGCGAGCTTTACAACTCTTCCAACCGGGAGAACGATTACTGCCAGACGTTGCTCAAGCTTTTCGATTTGTATTGCAGCACGGGGGAGTTCGGCAAAGCTGCGGAGTGCCTGGACCGTGCAGCCGAGGTCGATCCGTATGAACCCGGCCACTTGAAGCGCCTTGACATGCTGAAGGGAAAAGTCGAGGACGGCCGCTTCAAAGTTATTTCTTCACGGTTTAGCTCGGTGAACAAGCCCACCGACGAGCCGGTGCAAGTGGATCAACGAACTCTGGGTGCGTCGACCTTGCAGGATCTGATGTTGCAGGCCGAAATCCTTGTCCAGTACGGAATGCGGAACAAAGCAGTCGAGCGCCTGCAGAGGATTCAAGAACTGTTCCCGCGAGAGGAAGAACGGAACGAAGATCTGCAGCGGCTTTATCTTTCAGCCGGAGTGACTCCGCGATATGCCGGCGCGGCTCCTTTGCCTCCTGCCGCGGCACCCGCGCCCACAGCAGCCGCTTCCCCGGCACCACCTGCGGCTGATCCAGCGAGCGACGTCCGCAGTTTCACCCGTGTTGCGGAGATTACGCGAAAGCTATATCACCAGAGCACAGCACAGGCAGTTCTGGCGAGCGCGGTCAAAGAAATCGGAGCGCATTGGCAATCCACTCGGTGCATAGCGGCGATGGGCAAACCCGGCCTGCCGCCAACAGCGGTAGACGAAGCTTTTGCGGAAGGCGCCAAAAAAGCAACCTCCTCCAGCATCGCCGAGCTAATTTCATGTTTACATGGGGCGGTCGACGGGCAGGAACCATTGGCAATTGCCGACACGGCGAGCGCACCGGCGTTGCAAGCAGCAGAGAAAGCTGTCTCCGACTTGGGTGCTGCATCCATATTGGCAATTCCCCTGGTTGATGGGGAAGAAACGGCCGGGCTGCTGGTGCTGATCCAGAACAAACCGCGGACGTGGCAGCAGGCGGACGTCGTGGTGCTGAAAACGGTCGCCGATCAGATGGTGATTGCGCTGAACAACGCCGGGTTGCGGCGGCTGGTCAAAAATCTTTCGGTCACGGATGAGAAATCGGGGCTGTTGAAGCGGGCGTCGTACATCGACCTTTTGCTGGCCGAAAGTAAGCGCGCCATCCAGAACTCGACTCCTCTTTCGTTGCTTCTCATGCAGTTTGGCAGGAGCGGTGCGCTGATCAAGGAACATGGCGAAGCGGAAGTAATGGCAGTGATGGAGCGTGTGGGGCAGATGTTTGCCGCGAATATTCGATCGAACGATCTGGCGTTTCGCTATGACACGACCACGATCGCGATTCTCCTGGGCGAGACCGCCGAGCGCGAAGCCATGCTGGCGGTGGAAAAACTGCGAAAGATTATTGCCGACGTTCGCTATCCGGCAAAAGATGATACGCAACCCGGAGCGCAGGCTGCGTTCTCCGCAGGCCTAGCCGAGGCCGTGATTCGTACGGAATACGATCCGGTGGATGTCGTGACGGAAATCATCAATCGCGCCGAACACGCACTTACCCAGGCCATGGCTCATGGTGTGGGAAAAGTCATGGCGCTCGGACCAGCGCTGGCGGCGAGCGCCGTCGCGTAAATAATCGTTCGATCAGACCCCGTTTTGTTTCTCGATCGAACTAACCAGCAGCATCAGACCCGAGATTCCCGCCAAAGTCGCCGAAAGGTAGAAAGGAACGGTCGCGCCGTAATGTTTCCAAAGTTGTCCCATGATGAGGCTAGCGGCGAGTGTGGCCACGCTGGTCACGAAAAAGTACACACCCAGCGCGCGGCCGCGCACTTCCTCTAGCACCGTTTCCACCACAAGCGCCTTCAACACCGGTTGCGTAAGTGCATAGTAGATGCCGTACACAGCCATGGCGATCCAGATGGCAAGCGTGGAAGGCGCGCGACCGAAAACGGCGTAAACGGCAGCGAAGACGAAGTGCCCGGCAGCAGCGATCCATTTTCTTGAAAGACCGCGGCGGGAAAAACGGTCGCTGAGCCATCCGGCGGGCCAGGAGCCGAGAGTGTAGGTGACGTTGAAGATAAGGCCGAGCAGCGGCGCAAGTGCGACGCGGATTCCTGTGCTCTGCGCCCGCATCACGAGAAACATGTCGCTGGAATTGCCCAGCGAAAACAAAGTCACCGCGACCAGCACGAAGTAGAATGCCGCGGGCAAGTCTTTCTTTGCTGGTATGGCTTTTGGTGTGACAAGCGACGCCTTTGCGATCTTGCTTTGAGCATCACGGGGCGCGCGTTTAGTCTCCCGAATACCGAGCACCGCAACCAGCACGCAGAGTGCTCCTGGGACCGCGGCAGCCCAGAACACTGTGCGAATGCCGTAGTGCGAGAGCAGGACCAGCGCAGCGACTGGACCAGCAACAGCTCCAGCGGAATCGAGCGATTGAATGAGTCCATAGGCAGAACCCAGGCGCTCTTTTCCCACGGATTCGGCGACCATCACATCGCGCGGTGCGCCCCGCACGCCTTTCGCCGAGCGATCAGCGAAGCGAATCAGTAGAATCTGCCACCATGCGGTTGTGACGGCAAGTACAGGCTTGACCGCGTTGGCCACGGCATACCCGGCAACCACGAGAGGCTTGCGGCGGTTCAGGTGATCAGCCAGGTAACCGGAGAAGAGCTTCGCAAATGATGCAACGCTCTCGGCGATCCCTTCAATGATTCCCAGTTGCGCTGGACCCGCGCCCAGCGAAATCAGGAACGCCGGCAACACCCAGTAGGCCATTTCAGTCGCCGTGTCATTGAAGAATGACGTGATACCGAACGCATAGATGTTCCGGGCAGTGGAACCTTGGGAAGTCTTCGGCGAAGCGAACATTAAACGGTTTTACCACGAGACCCGGAGACACGGAGGAACAAGACGAGGCAGGTACAGTTTTAACCGGCGTTGTTCAAGCCATCGTCGACCGAGGCAGTGAAGATTGCGAACAGTGTCGATCCCGTGATGTCGGATGATGCCGCAAAATCGGATCCCTGATCACTGATCTGGCCTCGGGCCCCTGCTGTTCAGTACATGGCGTCGTACTTAGTGACGTCCCAGTCGCCGCCCTCATGTGCCATGGTGAGCGTGAAAAGATCCTGATCGATTCCGGACTGTGTCGGGCCCGCGTTGCTGAGGCGCTTGGCGCGATAGTGAAGAATTACAAACGGCGGCGCATTTTCCCAGTCCGCCAACTGCCACGAAATCAGCGGATGCTGCGCTTCCGTCTTGCAGATGTAGCGGGCATAGTGCTTGTGGTAATCGTGCTCCCATTTGCTGAGCAGTTCGTCGCACTGGCCGTCACGCATCTCGCGGAGAAATTTATTCGCGGCGCGTTCCGTGGAGCGGTCGCGCAGCGGATTCAGCTTGATCTCGAGCGGCAGGCCGGTGAGCGGATCGTGATCCTCCGAACGCTCCAGCACCGGCGGCTGATTGTTCAACCACCAGAGATAGCCGAGAAAGACAAGTACCAGCAGTGATCCGGCACCGACGGCGATGCCGATCTGGGTCTTGGTGAAAGCCATTAGGGAAGTTTAAGGAGACCGCACCAGTAACGACAAGATTACCGCCGGGAGACACGGAGGGACATGTACGGGTGGGGAGGCTTCAAAGTTTCGAGACCCGGAGAAGTGCGGCTCTCAGGCGGTTACAAATGCGCTAGCGGTAACGGAGGGATCGATCCGCCCAGCCATATCCGGTGTGATCGTGACCTTGGGCAGAGTGACTGGTCCAAGCCGCACGCTGGCTTTCATTTTCTTGCTCATCCATTTCGTTCCTTCGGGGGTGACGCTCACTTCCCTGCGGGGGACAAAGGCCACGTTCTGTAGCAGCATTCTGCCCATCTGCACACGGTACTGAGCCGTCATATACAGGTCCTCGACCGGTTTCAGCCGGTAGCGCTCTGTACCGCGCACGAATCCGGCGTTGACATCGAACTCAATCAAGTCCAAGCTCTGTTCTGGCTTGGACTTCTTAAGTTCGTCGATGTATTCGCGGACCTGCTCGACTGTTTGTGCATCTGCCCCGTCCCGGAGTTCCTTGTAGACGCTGTAAGTCTTCCAAGTGGCAAAGGCGCCCCCCGCCTGCGCGATGGCCCAATAGAGAGTTTTGCCGCCGAGAGTCAATCTAATGACGCCCATCGCCGCAAGGGCGATGAGCGCGAAATTCCACAGCGCTAGCATTCCTAACGTCGCCGCGGAGACGATGATGACCTTCGGATCACGGACGCCACGCTCATATGCTCCCGCCGCAACCAGCACGAGCCCAAGGGAAAGGCTCCCAAGGCCCCAATAGTTGTGCGCGGCCAACGCAAAGCCGCCTATGGAGACATTCAGGAGGCCCCAAATCAAGATCCCGCTGCCGCTTGAACGAAGCCTCCGGTCAAACAAGCAGAAAGAGCCTGCTATGGAAAGCCGCTTTACACGCTCCGGGTCACTCGGCATAGGCGCGTTATCGGAATGGCAGCGGGAGTGTACACCCATTCAAGAGAAAAGGCACGGCAAAACGCCGTGCCTAGCGGGCTAAAGCCTCGATTCCATTTTGCGCTGAATGCGGCGCTTAAGCGCCGCTCTTCCACGGTGTGCGCCCACCGTGCGCGCCGAATTATTCTTTCTTTTCTCCGCCTTCGGCCGGGGCCGATTCTTTCTCAATCTGCGCCTGGGCTTCGGCCTCTTCCATCGCTTTCTTGGCTTCGGCGGCCTTTTTGGCGCGAGCTTCGGCGCGCTTCTCGCGCTTTTCGTCGAGAACCTTTTCGCTGCCGAGCAGTTCGAGGAAGGCGCGATCGGCACCGTCGCCCTTATTCCACCCGGTGCGGATGATGCGCGTGTATCCGCCGCTTCGATCTCCGAAGCGAGGACCCACCGTGTCGAACAATTTGACCACGGCTTCGTCGGTCATGAGATATGCGGCGGCAAGACGGCGAGCGGCAAGATCGCCCTTTTTGCCGAGCGTGATCATTTTTTCGACCAGCGGACGCGCGGCTTTCGCCTTGGGAACTGTCGTCTCGATGCGCTCTTCCACAATCACCGAAGTGACCAGATTGCGCAGCAGCGAGCGCCGGTGCGCGGTGTTTCGTCCGAGTTTGTAGCCTGCAACTTTGTGACGCATTTCAAACCTCAGGGCTCAGCGGATGCGTCCTTTTGGCGCGTTGTTGCTCGCTTTCGCGCGCGCGCCAATCGGGACGCTCAGATCCTTCACTCGGCTAAAAACGCCTCGTTCAGGATGACAATTCTTCCCATCACAGTTGGTCGTCCGGTCCGTAGGCGGACGCGGGCAACGGTACGTTCGACGTCGGTCCGGGCACAGCATTGCCGTGCTCGTCAATCTTCATGCCGAGACTCAGTCCCATCGACGAAAGAATCTCTTTGATCTCGTTCAGCGACTTGCGGCCGAAATTCTTCGTCTTCAGCATTTCGGCTTCGGTCTTCTGCACGAGTTCTCCGATGGTCTGAATGTTGGCGTTCTTCAGGCAGTTGTAGCTGCGGACCGAAAGCTCGAGTTCCTCCACGGAACGATTCAGATTCTCATTGTGAATCTCCGGCTTGCGATCATCCGAAGCCGACGTTCCGGTTTCGATCTCTTCCTCGAAGTTGATGAAGATGTTCATGTGGTCCTTCAGCAGCTTCGCCGCCAGGCCGATCGAGTCGGCTGGCGTGATGGAGCCGTTGGTCCAGACTTCGAGGGTGAGCTTGTCGTAATCGGTGATCTGGCCGAGACGCGCGGCTTCAACCGTGTAATTGCACTTGCGCACGGGCGAATGGACGGAATCGATCGGGATGAATCCGATGCCGAGGTCTTCATCGAAATTCTTGTCGGCGGAAACATAACCACGTCCGCGCTTGAGTCGCATTTCCATGTCGAGCTTGCCGCCTTCGCTGACCGTCGCGATGTAAACGTCTTTATCGAGCACTTCGACGTCGCCATCGGCTTCGATCATGCCGCTGGTCACGACCCCAGGCTGATCCGCCCGCAGGTAGATGGCCTTCGGCGCATCTCCAGCGAGTTTGAATGGAATTTGCTTCAGGTTGAGGATGATGTCGGTCGCGTCCTCGACTACGCCGGGGATCGACTGGAATTCGTGCAGTACCCCTTCCATCTTCACCGCAGTAACGGCCGCGCCTTCAATCGAACTCAGCAGGACACGACGAAGAGCGTTGCCGATGGTCGTGCCGAATCCGCGCTCAAAGGGCTGCGCCCAGAAGGTTCCGTACTTGTCGGTGAGGGTGGAAGTGTCAACTGCGAGACGTTTCGGTTTCTGAAAACCTTTCCAGAGCATTGTGTTTCTCTCCTTCGACCATGTGGCTCGACTGAGGCATCCCGGAAAAGCCCGATTCCGGTCGAGCGCCTCAGAGGGCTGTTCTGGTGCGAAAAAATGGGCAAAGACCAAGAACCACGAACGACTTCGTGTGCCTTCGTGGTTAACGAATTACTTGCTGTACAACTCGACAATCAGCTGCTCATTCACGGGCAACTGAATATCTTCGCGCTTGGGCAAATTCAGCACGCGTCCTTTGTAATTGTCGCGGTCGATTTCGAGCCAAATCGGCTGCGTGCCGTGGCTAGCGAATTCCTTCGCCAATTCGAGCACCGTCAGTTTCTTCGAGTTTTCGCGGATCGAAACTTCTTCACCCGCGCTCACTTCATACGAAGGAATATTGACCTTGCGGTTATCGACGGCAACGTGTCCGTGGCGCACTAACTGGCGTGCTTGACGTCGGGATTGGGCGAATCCCATGCGATAAACCACGTTGTCCAGACGGCGCTCCAACTGTTGCAGCAATTTCTCGCCGGTTACACCCCTGGAACGCGCGGCCTTCTCGAAATAATTGCGGAACTGGCCTTCCTGCGTGAAATAGATGCGCTTGGCTTTCTGCTTCTCGCGCAACTGCAGGCCATATCCTACGATCTTGGCCTTGCGATCCTTCCCATGTTGTCCGGGAGCAAAGTTGCGCTTCTCGATCGGACACTTATCGCTGAAGCATTTTGCCCCTTTGAGGAACAACTTCATGCCCTCGCGGCGGCATAGACGGCATACTGCATCGGTGTATCTGGCCAATTTTCTTCTCCTTTAGATGACCGGTTTACGGGCTTGGCTTCACCCTTCCTCCCGGACCAAATTCCGTGGTCAGGGGCTAGGGTCAAGGTTCAGTCTTGTGGTGCAGATCCCTGACCTCTGGCCCCTAACCTCTTGATTAGACTCTGCGCCTTTTTGGCGGACGGCAGCCATTGTGCGGGATCGGCGTAGCATCGCGGATCGAACGCACTTCAATTCCCGCCGCTGCCAGCGCGCGCACGGCTGATTCGCGGCCCGAACCTGGTCCGCTCACCCGCACGTCGACGCTGCGCACTCCGTGATCGCGTGCCATGTTGGCGGCGTTCATTGCCGCCTGCTGCGCGGCAAAGGGCGTGCCCTTGCGCGATCCGCGGAACCCGAGCGATCCTGAACTCTTCCATGACAAGACGTTGCCGTTCATGTCGGAAATGGTCACGATCGTGTTATTGAAAGACGCTTGCACGTACGCGAGTCCATGCGGCACATGCTTGCGTTCCTTCTTCTTGAAGGTTTTCTTCTTGCCCTTTTTATCCGGTGCGGCGGCTGCGCCGCCCGCTGCTGCTGGTTTCGCCATAAGTAGTCCTTAGTCGCGAGTCGCTAGTCGTTAGTGAATCATCTTCTGATCGGTTCTGGCTAACGACCAACAGCCAATGACCGACGACCGCTTCTAGGTTTTCGCTGTTGCCTTCTTCTTCTGCGCGACGGTGCCCTTTCGCGGCCCCTTGCGGGTACGGGCATTGGTGTGCGTGCGCTGTCCGCGAACCGGCAAGTTGCGGCGATGACGGAATCCACGGTAGGAACCGATTTCGATGAGACGCTTGATGTTCATCGAAACTTCCTTGCGCAGATCGCCTTCGACCAGGCCTTCACCTTCAATCACCGTACGAATGCGGTTGACCTCTTCTTCGCTGAGGTCCTGAACTTTTTTCATCGCGTCGACCTTGGCTTCATCGAGGATGCGGCCCGCGCGCGGATTGCCGATCCCGTAAATGTAGGTCAGCGCGATGTTGATACGTTTTTGGCGGGGAAGATCCACGCCTGCGATACGTGCCATTGTTGATTGACCTCAGCGGCTAAAGCCGCAATCAAGTTGCTCAGGATTCGCAGCCCTAAAGCGCTGCGCCACCCGCGCCAGATTATCCCTGGCGCTGTTTGTGTTTCGAGTTGACGCAGATCACCCGCACCACGCCCTTGCGGTGGATGATCTTGCACTTATCACAAATCTTTTTGACTGATGCCCGTACCTTCATAATGCCCGAATTCCTCTGTGCTCCCCTGTATGCTCTGCGGTAAAACTCTTGCGGGAGCGAAAATTATTTGTAGCGATACACGATTCGTCCGCGATTCAGGTCGTAGGGCGAAAGCTCGACTGCGACCTTGTCGCCCGGCAGGATGCGAATGAAGTTCTTGCGCATCTTTCCCGAAACATGAGCCAGAACCTGGTGCTTATTTTCCAACTCCACCCGGAACATGGCGTTCGGCAGGGGCTCGAGAACCACCGCCATCACTTCAATCGCGTCTTCTTTACTCATTCGCTCCTTACGGTCTTATCGATCGGAGATCCCTCGCAAACATCGCTCGGGATTTCGGCTGCGGGCTTCCGCTTCGCTCACGCCCGCAAGACGCCTCAACTTCAATCGCGTCTTCTCTGCTCATGCACCCCTTACTTTTGGCTGTTGGCTCCTGGCGTTTAGCGAATGACCAGGCGCGTCTTATTGCGTCAAAATGACTGGACCTTCTTTCGTCACTGCCACACAGTGCTCGAAGTGGGCGCTGAAGCTGCCGTCGACGGTGACTGCGGTCCACTTGTCGCCCAGAACCTTCGCGTCCGGCTTGCCGTAATTCACCATCGGCTCGATGGCGATCACCATACCTTCGCGCAATCGAGCTCCATGTCCACGACTACCAAAATTCGGAACCTGCGGCTCTTCATGCAACCGAGTGCCAATGCCGTGTCCGACGAACTCGCGCACCACGCTGAACCCGGCAGCTTCCACGTGCTCCTGCACCGCAGCCCCGACATCGCCAACTGAATTGCCGATCCGCGCCTGCTCAATGCCGCGATAAAGCGAAGCTTCCGTGACTTCCAGAAGTTTCTGCAACTCCGGCTTTACGCCGCTGCCAACCGGTACCGTAATAGCGGCATCGCCGTAGTAGCCGTCCAGCACCGCGCCGCAATCGATCGAAACGATGTCGCCTTCTCTTAAGACCCGCTTCTCCGACGGGATGCCATGAACAATCTCGTCGTTCACTGACGTGCACAACACGCAGGGATAATCGTAGTACCCCTTGAAAGCGGGCTTGGCACCGAGTTCCTTGATCTTGTTTTCCGCGGCACGCTCCAGGTCCATGGTGGTGACCCTTGGTGCAACCAGCGAGCGAACGTGATCGAGGACCTGGCGAACGATGTGGCCGCTGTGCCGCATCTTTTCAATCTCAGCCGGCGATTTACAGACGATTGCCATCGCTAAGCGTGATGTTCCTCGATAATACGAAAAATCTGCTTCGTGACCTCATCCATCGGCCGGTCGCCATCAACAGAAATCAGACGGCCTGTCCGTCCGTAGTAATCCACCACAGGACGAGTTTGCTCCTGGTATGCCGCCAAGCGAGGCTGAATCACTTCCAGCCGGTCGTCATTACGGATCACAAGCTTCGTCCCGTCGATATCGCAGAGTTCGTCTACGCGGGGCGGCTGGAAGTGGACGTTATAGATCTTTCCGCAGGTAGGACAAGAACGTCGTCCAGTAATCCGAAGCAGTAATTGATTATAGTCGACATCGAGGCTGATCACAATTGGCCAAGCCCGTGTCGGACGTGAATTGTCAAAGAGCTCATGGTCGAGCAGCGCATCGAGCCACCCAGCCTGGGCCGCAGTCCGGGGGAATCCATCGAGTACGTAACCACACTTCGTGTCAGGCCGCAACAAACGCTGCCGAACCATGTTGCAGACCAGATCGTCGCAAACCAATTCGCCTCGAGCCATCACCGCCTTGGCTACGAGGCCCAGTTCTGTGCCTAGATTGACGTTCTCGCGGAGCAGATCCCCAGTCGATATCTGGGGAATACCGTAATGCTCCATGATGCGCTTCGCCTGAGTGCCCTTACCCGCACCCGGTGGCCCGAGCAGCACAATGGGTCCAACCGCACATGAGGTTTCCTGCGCCATCGTTTGGCCAAAAGCCTCCCGACCTCAGTATCCCGGCGTCCCAGGACTTCCGCCGAGGTGCAGCAACCCCCACAAAAATCTTTGTCATCCTGAGCGAGACTCTTTCTGTCTCGCGAAGGACCTGCCCGTGCCTCGCGATCAATCTCGCGCCTTTTGCGAGACTGCTTAAATCGCACGTCTGGCGCGCTTCCCTACCAGATACGGCGGCCGCGAACCCGTCCGCTGCGCGGGGAGAATCCGTCGTAATGGCGCATAATCAATTGCGCCTCAATCTGTGTGACCGTATCCATGGCCACGCCCACCACGATCAGCAGCGACGTTCCGCCAAAATAAAAGTTCACACCCAACCCGTTTGTGACCCAGGTCGGTAAGCTGTCGAAGAACCGCCCGATCGGTCCATACAGGTGATTGAGGTGAATACCGGCAATCATCCATTCCGGTATGAACGAGATGATAATGAGATACAGGGCGCCGACCAGCGTAATGCGCGTGAGCACTTCGTTGATAAAATCTGCCGTGCGCTTACCCGGACGAATACCGGGGATGAACCCGCCATACTTCCGCATGTTATCCGCAACTTCGCTCGGGTTGAACACGATCGAGACATAGAAATACGCGAAGAAAATGATGCCCACCGCGTACAACAGGGTGTAGAGCGGTTCGCCCCAGCCCAGCCAGCGGATCATGTCGCCGAAATAGCGATTGTTACGCAATCCGTAGCCAATCGTCTGCGGGAGCGTGAGAATCGAAGATGCGAAGATCACGGGCATGACGCCGCCGGCGTTGACCCGCAGCGGAAGATGGGTTGACTGCCCGCCCATGACTTTGCGTCCAACCACGCGCTTCGCATATTGCACCGGTATTCGACGCTCGCTGCGTTCCACATACACGATGAACCCTACAACCGCAAGCATGAAGGCGACCAGCAAAACCATCAACGGGAAGGTCATCGCTCCCCAGGTCGCGTTTTTGGCTTTTTCGACAAGGTCTCCCACGCCGCGCGGCAGCCCGACAACAATGCCGGCGAAAATCAGCAGCGACATGCCATTGCCCACGCCGCGGTCAGTGATCTGTTCACCCAGCCACATGATGAAGACGCTGCCCGCGGTGAGAGTCAGCATGGTCATGAGCAGGAAGCTGGGTCCGGGATTGATAACGAAGTCGCCCGACTTCTCCAAGCCGATCGCGATTCCGAACGACTGAATCGCGCTCAGAATGACCGTAATATAACGCGTCCACTGCGTGATCTTCTTGCGCCCGAGTTCGCCTTCCTTCTGCAACTTGGCTAGCGGCTCATAAACCACCGTGAGCAACTGCAGGATGATCGAGGCGGTGATGTAGGGCATGATGCCCAGGGCGAAAATTGTCATCCGGCGCAACTGGCCGCCAGAAAACAAATCGACGAATCCCAGAAAGGATCCGCGATTCATATCAAAGAAATGCTCGAGCTGCTCCCACTTCACACCGGGCGTGGGCAAGTGGCCGCCCAGGCGATACACGAACAGCATTGCCAGCGTGAAGATGATCCGCTTGCGCAGATCGGGAATACGAAAAATATTTGCCAGCTTCTCAAACATTACTGCAGAACCTCAACTTTGCCGCCCGCCTTGGTGATCTTTTCCTGAGCTGATTTGGAAAACTTGTGCGCGCTCACGGTCAGGGCGGAGTTCACTTCTCCGTCGCCCAGAATCTTGACCGGAAGCTTAGTCTTAATGATACCCGCTTTGCGCAGCACATCGGGATTAATGGTGGTCTCGCCGAGCCCCGCCAGCCTTTCCAGGCTCACGATGTTGAATTCCTTGCGGAAAATGTTCGTGAAGCCGCGCTTGGGCATGCGGCGATGCAGCGGCATCTGGCCGCCTTCAAATCCGCGGATCATGCGCGAACCGCTGCGCGACCGCTGGCCTTTGTGGCCGCGGGTTGACGTCTTGCCCATCCCCGACCCCATGCCGCGGCCGACGCGCTTGCGGCCTTCCGTCGCCTTCTTCGGTGCGTGAATATTGGATAAGTTCATAGGAAATCCAGTTTCAATGTTTCAGTGCTTCAAGGTCTCGCGCCGTTCACTTTTAAACGTTGAAACTCTGAAACCTTGAAACCTGCTGTTAGTTCACAACCTCGACCATGTGCGGAACTTTCGCAACCATGCCACGAATCGCCTGCGTGTCAGGGCGCTCGATGACCTGGTTCAAGCGAGTGAATCCCAGCCCCTTGATCACTAGTTTCTGTTTGGTTGGGGCACAAATCGCGGACCGCACCCATTTCAGGTGAATCGTTCCGCTGCCCGAATTTGTTTTCTTCGCCATTACTCAAAACCTCAGGGGCTAAGGCCCCAAGCGCAAGAGCCCGATCTACGCGGCCCAAGCCGCTCTTCCACGGCGCTCCAGTTTTCCATTTCCACCGCGCTACAGTTCTTCTGCCGTTTTCCCGCGCAGGGTCGCGACGCTTTCCCTGCTCTTCAACTGCTTCAAGGCATCAAACGTTGCCTTAATGACGTTGTGAGGATTTGTCGTGCCGATCGATTTCGTCAGCACATTCTGCACGCCCGCTGAAGTCATGACGGCGCGCACGGCGCCTCCGGCAATCACTCCAGTGCCTTCCGGAGCGGGCTTGAGCAGCACCCTGCCTGAGCCGTAGCGGCCCAGCACAAGATGTGGAATCGAGGTCTGCGTCAGATTCACCTTGACCAGATTCTTCTTCGCCGATTCGATTCCCTTGCGAATGGCCTGCGGAACCTCTTTCGCCTTGCCCGATCCATAGCCGACAACCGCGGCCGAGGGATCTCCGACCACGACCAGCGCCGCGAAGGAAAGGTTCTTGCCGCCTTTGACGACCTTGGTCACGCGATTGATCGAGACCACCTGGTCTTTTAATTGAAATGAGCCCGCATCGAGTTTCCTAATGACAGTTGGCATTCTCTAAACCAGCTTTCAGCTATCAGCTTTCAGCTCTTAGCGCGTCGCCCTCGCATACAACCGAGAGCCGACAGCTGAGAGCTGTCCTTCAAAATTGCAGTCCAGCTTCCCGCGCCGCGTCGGCCAGGGCCTTGACGCGCCCGTGATAAATATATCCGCCGCGGTCGAACACAACTTTCGTCACGCCCTTGGCTTTGGCGCGTTCCGCGATGGCCTTACCCACATCTTTCGCGGCAGCGACGTTTCCGCCGGTGCGACGGCCTTCTTTCTTGCCCTCGGCGGAACTGGCCGAGACCAGCGTCTTACCCGTCAAATCGTCGATCACTTGCACGTAGATATGATTCAGAGACCGGTATACGTTCAGCCGCGGACGTTCTGCCGTCCCTTGCAGCTTTTTGCGGATCCGCTCGTGCACGTATCCGCGTTTTTCGTTTTTACCAATTCGACTCAGCATAAAACCTACCCTTGCTCGTTTTTCGTTTCGCTGGCCGGGCCAGCGGCTAACGACCGTTATTTCGCTCCGGTCTTCCCAACCTTCTTCTTCAGGCGCTCGCCGGCATAACGCACACCTTTGTTCTTGTAGGGGTCAGGCGGACGCAACGACCGCATTTCCGCGGCGACTTGTCCGACCTTCTGCCGGTCGATGCCGGTCAGCGTGATTTTTGTCTGTTTCGGATCGACGACCGCATCCACTCCGGTTGGGAGCGGATACTCGATCGGATGCGAATAGCCCAGGTTGAACACAACCGTCAGCTTACCCTTCATCTCGGCGCGATAGCCGATGCCAACGATTTCCAGTTCGCGCGTCCAGCCCTTGGTCACTCCCTCTACAGCGTTGTTGACCAGGGCGCGGGCCAGTCCATGCACGGCCGACTGCGAATCGTTTTCGCGGATGGCCACAATGTGTCCATCGCGCTGCTCGACCTTGATGCCAAGAGGAAGCGGCGTGTCCAACTTGCCCTTCGGCCCCTGCACGGCCACCGTATTGCCTTCAATTTTGACCGTAACTCCCTTGGGAATCGCGATCGGCTTTTTTCCAATTCGTGACATAAGCTTTCCAGCCGTGAGCTATGAGCTGTGGGCTCCGAGCAAGCTTTTAGGCTTTTCCTCGAGGCTCGCGACCCACGACTCGGGACTCTCCTACCAAATCTGGCACAGCAACTCGCCCCCCACCCCTTCTTTGCGGGCCTGGCGACCGGTCATAACCCCTCGCGGCGTGGTCAGGATGTTAATTCCCATCCCCCCGAGCACGCGCGGAATCTCGGTTCGGCGCACGTATACGCGGCAGCCGGGCCGGGAAACACGCTCGGCCTTCGAAATCGCCGCCTCATTGTGGGCGCCGTACTTGAGGTAAACCCGAATAACTTTGTGACCTTCTTCTTCCGTGGCCTTGTAGTTGGAGATGTAGCCCTCTTCTTTCAGAATGCGGGCGATCTCCACTTTCAGCCGTGAAGCCGGGATATCCACTTTCTGGTGCCTAGCCTGGAGCGCATTTCGCACTCGCGTCAGCATATCTGCGACCGGATCGGTCAACCTCATCTTTTGCTTCTCCTTCGTTACCCGTTCGCTCCGCCGTGGCGGAGAACCTGCAGCAACTTGTCTTCAGTCGTTAGTCCTTAGTCGTTTGCCGCTTGCGAACGACCAACGAGCGATGGCCAACAACGCCCTTACCACGACGACTTCGAAACCCCCGGAATCTCTCCCCGGAGCGCGAGTTGCCGGAAACACAGCCGGCAAATGCCGAACTTGCGCAGGAATCCGCGCGGACGTCCGCAAAACTTGCAGCGGTTGTGCCGGCGCGTCGAAAACTTGGGTTTCTTCGCTTTTTCCTGGTGTAAACCAACCCCGTCTTTCACTCTTTTTGCTGTAGTCGCCATTCCAATCCTTTGTCGAAATTGAAACTCTAAAATCTTGTCTTATGCTCGAAACGGCATGCCCAGATGCTTCAGCAACGTACGTGCCTGGTTATCGTTAGCCGCCGTGGTCACGATGGTGACATTCATGCCTTTCAGTTTGTCAACCTTCTCGTACGAGATCTCCGGAAAAATCAACTGATCGTGCAAGCCCAGGGTGAAGTTGCCGCGCCCATCGAACGATTTTGTCGAAACCCCGCGAAAGTCTCGCACCCGCGGCAGTACGATATTCACTAGCCGATCAAAGAATTCATACATCCGGTCCCCACGCAGCGTCACCATCGCTCCGATCGATTGCCCGGCGCGCACCTTGAACGCCGCGATCGATTTCTTCGCGCGGGTGACCACCGGTTTCTGCCCGGTGATCTGGCCCAGTTCGTTCACGGCCGGATCGAGAACCTTCGCGTTCTGGGTGGCTTCGCCCACGCCCATGTTCACGATAATTTTGTTCAGCCGCGGAACCGCCATCACGTTCTTCAGCTCGAG
This sequence comes from uncultured Acidobacteriaceae bacterium, assembly GCA_963772045.1. Taxonomy (GTDB): domain Bacteria; phylum Acidobacteriota; class Terriglobia; order Terriglobales; family Acidobacteriaceae; genus Sulfotelmatobacter. The sequence goes on from CAVYWC010000001.1 coordinate 311,499, forward strand.
TTCTTTCAGCAACGTCGGAGCAACTTCCTTCTCGAATCTCGCCCGCAACCGCGGACGTTCCTTCGCGCTGTGCCGCGCCTGCTCGGGAACTTTGTGCTCCTGCGGTGCTTCTTTCTGTCCTTTTTTCTCTTTTGCCATTCGTTTCAACTTCCTCTCACGGTTTCGGAGTGGTTACCGGTTCGTGAGAATTTACTTGTCTAACGTCGTTCCACACTTCTTGCAGACGCGCACCTTGCGATCGCCGCGAACTTCGTGCCCGATGCGCACCGGCCCACAACTGCCGCAAACCAGTTGTACGTTCGAGATCGCGATGCGGCTCTCCTGCTCGGCGATACCGCCCTTGATGTTGCGCTGCGGGTTCGGGCGTACGTGCTTTTTCACCATCATCACGTGTTCGACCAGAATCTTGGCGTCGTTGGGAAATACGCGCAGTACGCGTCCTTCCTTCCCCTTGTCGCGTCCGGTGATCACCTTCACGGTGTCGTTCCGCCGGATGTCCACTCTTTTGTGTGCCGTAGTTGCGGTTTCCATATCGATTCTCAGTTTCGTCTCTCGCGACCCTCGTTAGTCGCTTGTAGTGAGCCGGTCAACCACTGACAACGGCTCTTCTAGATCACTTCCGGTGCCAGCGAAACAATCTTCAAAAACTTCTTCTCCCGAAGCTCGCGCGCCACCGGACCGAATACGCGCGTGCCGACCGGCTCGCCCGCTTCGTTAATCAGCACCGCTGCGTTCTGATCGAAGCGGATGTAGGTGCCGTCGCGCCGGCGATGCTCTTTGCGCGTCCTCACAATGACGGCCTTCACAACCTTGCCTTTTTGTACCTGCCCCTCGGGGGACGATTCTTTCACCGCAGCCGTGATCACGTCGCCCAGCCCGGCATTCAATCCGGTCGAGCCGCCGAGCGGCAGAATCATCTGCAGCTTGCGGGCGCCGGAATTGTCCGCGACCTCCAGCATCGTTCTCATCATCACAGCCATGACATTTCTCCTGATTTCCCTTGTCATCCTGAACGAGTTTTTTGTCTCGCGAAGGATCTAGGCGCGCCGCGCGATCAATCTCGCACTTCTTGGGCGAGATTGCGAAGTACGCACGTCTGGCGCGCTTCCCTTTAATCTAGCTCGCCGCATCCACCGGAGCTTCCGGCAACAGCGCAGTTTTACGAATAATGTCTTTCAGTTTCCAGCGCTTCAGTTTCGAAAGCGGACGGGTCTCTTCGATGCGCACAAAGTCGCCAACATGCGCTTCGTTTTTTTCGTCGTGCGCATAGAACTTCTTGTGCCGCGCGATCACGCGCCCATAAAACGGATGCGATTTCTTGCGCGTGACTTGCACCACGATGGTCTTGTGCATGCGGCTGGAGACGACTTCTCCCACCACTTCTTTGCGTCGGCCCTGCGCACGCTCGGTTGCCGGCGTTGATGTCTTTGTGTCCGCCATTATCGTTTCTCCGTTGCAGCCATCCGCGTCCGCTCGCCCAGGATCGTCTTCACGCGCGCGATGTCTTTGCGCAAACCGCGGATCTTCTTGAGACTCTCGGTCTGCCCCATGTTCAGCTGAAATTTCAGCTTGAAGAGCTGATCCGCAAGATCGCGCTCCTGATGCCGCAACTCTTCGTCAGTCAAGTTTCTTACTTTTTCTGCCTTCATAATTCAGTTCCCAATCACAACCAAACTCTACTGCACCGATTCGCGCTTCACCATTGTGGTGCGCAGGGGCAGTTTGTGCGACGCCAGGCGCAATGCCTCACTCGCGTCCTGATGCGTGACCCCCTCCATCTCAAACAAAATCTTTCCGGGACGGACGACCGCAACCCAGTGATCTGGCGCGCCCTTCCCCTTTCCCATACGGGTTTCGGCCGGTTTCTTCGTGACCGGCTTGTCCGGAAAAAGTCGAATCCAAATCTTGCCGCCGCGCTTCACAAAACGCGTCATGGCCACGCGGCTGGCCTCGATCTGGCGGTCGGTAATCCATCCCGGTTCAAGCACCTTCAACCCGTAGTCGCCGAAAGCCAGTTCGGACCCGCGCCAGGCTTTGCCGGTCATGCGCCCGCGCTGTTGCTTGCGGTACTTTACTTTCTTTGGCATCAACATAGAATCAGCTCTCTCTTATCATCCTGAGCGAGACGCTTCTGTCTCGCGAAGGACCGGGGTGAACTGCGCGAAGCGTTGCATCTCTTGCCACGCAAACATCGCGCGATTCGCTCACCGTCTTAAAATCCACCTGCAGTCGCTGTCTGCGGTTCACGTTTTTTCTGCTGCAGGATCTCGCCCTTGTATACCCAGCACTTCACACCGATGACGCCGTAGGTCGTGCGCGCCTCGCTGAACCCGTAATCGATATCCGCGCGCAACGTGTGCAGCGGCAAGCGCCCTTGCAGATACCATTCCGAGCGCGCGATTTCATTCCCGTTCAAGCGACCACTGACACGAACTTTAATTCCTTTGCATCCGAAACGCAGCGCCGAATCGACTGCCTTGCGCATAGCGCGGCGAAAGCCAACCCGCTTTTCCAGTTGCAGCGCGATCGATTCCGAAACCAACTGCGCGTCGAGCTCGGGCTTGTGCACTTCCTGAATATCAACAAACACGTCCTTGCCGGCCGTGCGCTTCTGCAGTTCAGCTTTCAGCTTGTCGATCTCCGCGCCCTTCCGACCGATGATGATGCCCGGCCGCGCCGTCTTGATGATGATGCGCAGTTTGTTCCCCGGGCGCTCGATCTCGATCGAGCTCACGCCAGCCGATTTGAGTTTTTCCTTCAGCTCGGCTTTCAGCTTGACATCTTCATGCAGCTGTTTGTCGTAATCCCGCTCGGCAAACCAGCGCGACTTCCAAGGCTTGGTGTAGCCGAGCCGAAAACCATACGGATGGACTTTTTGTCCCATTGCTTCTCCTAAACCAAAACTCGTGTGGCGCGGGCAATTCGCCCGCGTACTCAAATCTATTTCGCCGCAGCCTTTTTCTTGCCCGCAGCTTTCTTCGCCGCAGGAGCTCTCCGCTTTGCCTTCGGAGCCGGAGCGGCCTCTTCACCCACAACATGAGCAACGGCTTCGCCATTCTTCCCACGCTCCGCGAGCACCAACTCGATGTGCGAAATGCGCCGCTGATATCTATACGCGCGCCCTTGCGGCGCCGGGCGAATGCGCTTCATCCGCGGACCATCGTTGGCCACTGCGTGCTTCACATATAGATTGTCGATCTCGACATCGAGACCCTTCTCGGTCGCGAGAAAGTTCGCGTTGTCGAGCGCCGATTGCAGCAGCTTGCCGACATGCGACGCGACGCGCTTCTTGGTAAACATCAGCGTGTTGCGCGCCTCTTCGACACGGCGCCCTCGGATCAGGTCCAACACCAGCCGCGCCTTTTGTGGCGAGACGCGCAGGTAACGAGTTTCAGCTCGAAATTCCATAGTCGTATCTCAACTCTTCAGCTGCCCCATGTCCCGCCGATTTCGCGAGGCGTGAGACATTCGCTATGCCTTCGGTGCCGCCGGCGCCGCAGCGCCCGCGGCCGGAACCGGAGCGCCCGGTCCGCCGGGAATGCCAGCTGGTTTCGCCGCCGTTTCGGTGGGCGCCTTCATGGAGTGGCCTTTGAACTGGCGCGTGAAGCTAAATTCGCCCAATTTGTGGCCCACCATGTTTTCGGTGACGTACACCGGAATGAATTTTTTGCCGTTGTGCACCGCGATCGTATGTCCGACCATCTCGGGAACCACGGTCGATCGCCGCGACCAAGTACGCAGCACTTTTTTCTCGTTTCGCGAATTCATCTGCTCGACCCGCGTCTGCAGGTAGCCATCGACGAACGCGCCTTTCTTCGTTGAACGTGCCATAAAAATCAGCTCTCAGTTCTCAGTTGCCATTTCCCAGCAACAGATTTGTCATTCCGAGCGCAGCGAGGAATCACGGTTCTGCTCGCCGCCTTACTTGCTCCGACGGCTCACAATGAACTTATCGGTGCGTTTGTTGTTACGCGTCTTGTATCCGCGCGTCGGCTGTCCCCACGGCGTTACCGGATGCCGCCCGCCGGACGTTTTGCCTTCGCCGCCGCCATGCGGATGATCGACCGGGTTCATCGAGACTCCACGGTTCACCGGACGCCGTCCCAGCCAGCGCGTCTTTCCCGCTTTGCCGATGGTGACGTTTTCGTGATCGAGATTTCCGACCTGGCCAATCGTCGCCATGCAATCCTGCGAAATCTTGCGGGTTTCGCCCGAAGGCAGCTTCACCAGCGCATATTCTTCTTCCTTCGCAACCAATTGCGCCGATCCCCCCGCCGAGCGCACCATCTGCCCGCCTTTGCCCGGCTTGAGTTCGAGGTTGTGGATCACCGTGCCAGGGGGAATATTACGCAACGGAAGAGCATTGCCCACCAGAATGTCCGCCTCGGGACCACTGACAACTTTTTGTCCAACCTTCAACCCTTCCGGCTGCAGGATGTAACGCTTCTCCCCGTCGGCATAGGCCAGCAGCGCAATGCGCGAGGAACGGTTCGGATCGTACTCGATGGTCGCGACCGTCGCCGGGACTCCGGTCTTATCGCGCTTGAAATCAATGATGCGCAGCTTGCGCTTGTGCCCGCCGCCACGATGCCAGATCGTAATGTCGCCCGAATTGCGACGTCCGCCGGTCCGCTGCTTCGGCTCGAGCAGCGGCTTGTGCGGATTCTTCGTCGTGATATCGTCATTGACGATGGTCGTGCGAAAGCGCAACGTCTGCGTCGTCGGTCTGTAGGTTTTAATCGCCATAAATCAGCTCTTCGTCTTGTCTCGTTTCCTGCTGGTCGCGGGTCGTAGGCAGATTCAGCGAACCACCAACTTCCCTCTTACAAATTCTGTGCGTACTCCGGCATCTTCTCGCCAGAACGCAGCCGCACGTACGCTTTTTTCCAATCGGGGCGGTAGCCAGCAAATTTCCCGCGGCGCCGTTCTTTTCCTGGATACGTCGCGGTGCGGACGGAATGCACTTTCACTTTGAAAATCGTCTGCACGGCTTCTTTGATTTCCGTCTTCGTCGCCTTAGGCGCGACCTGGAACACCAGAGTGTTTTGGTTTTCCTTGATCGCCAGGCCCTTCTCGGTAATGACCGGACGGCGAATAATCTGGTATGCGGATTTCATATTTATCTGGCCTTAGGCCACCTCCGCCGCTTTCTCATGTTTCGTCCGCCGGCGCGGCGCGCTGGAGGCCTTCTTCACGCCTTCGTTCTCACCAGTTTTGCGCTGCTTCTTCGAAACCGACTTGGTCAGCGAAAGTTGCAGCTTCTCGATCGCCGGATGCGAGAAGATCACCCGTTCATGACGCAGCAGATGATAGGGATGCACTTCGTTGCCGCGAACCAGTTCGAGACCATCAATGTTCCGCGCGCTCAACTCCAGGTTGTGGTTGTCCTTCGCCGATTCGACGATCAGTACTGTGGAGTCAACCTTCAGTGCATCGAGTGCCTTGCGGAACTCCTTGGTCTTCGGCTCCTTCACGTCAAACGCATTCACCACGATCAGCTTGCCATCGGCGAACTTCGACGCCAGCGCGGAACGCAGCGCCCCCAGCAGTTTCTTGCGTGGGAAAGTGTAATCGTAGGAGCGCGGTTGCGGACCGTGTACCGTGCCGCCGTGTCGCCACAGCGGAGACCGGATTGATCCGATACGCGCGCGGCCCGTACCCTTCTGCTTCCAGAGCTTCTTGCCCGACCCGGAAACTTCCCACCGAGCCTTGGTCTTATGCGTTCCGGCTCGTTGCGAAGCGCGATAATGCTTCACCGCTTCCCACAGCAGGTCTTCGTTGACCGCGCCGAAAACTTCATCGGCGAGATCAAGTGTTCCCACCTTCTCGCCGGCCAAATTGTGTATGTCAATCGTCGCCATGTCTTTGCATTTCTGACCACTGGCCCCTGGCCACTGATCCCTGAATTACGCCTTCTTCGCCGCTCTCTTCGCCGCCTTCAACGGATCGACCGTCGCCGCGCCGGCGAATCCGCGACGCTCTCTCGGTGGCTTCTTCGCCTTCGTAATCACGATGTATCCGCCCTGCGGCCCGGGCACGCTGCCTTCGACTACCAGCAGATTCTCGTCCTTATCAACCCCGAGCACGCGCAGGTTGCGCATCGTCACCTGCGCATTTCCCATGTGTCCTGACATGCGCATGCCTTTAAACACGCGCGAGGGGAACGCAGACGATCCAATCGATCCAGTGATCTGGAACATCGAACCATGAGACTTGGGACCACCCCCGAAATGATGCCGCTTCACCACGCCCTGAAAGCCGCGCCCCTTGCTGACTCCGACGATGTCGACAAACTTCTCGCCATCGAAGATCTCAACCAGCACGCGATCGCCGACCTTGACTGCACCGTTGCCATCAGTCCCGGCTTCAGCTTCCAGCGGAACTTCGCGCAGAAATTTCACCGGCGGCAAATTATTCTTCGCCAGATGTCCGCGCTCACCCTTAGTAAGCCGCGATTCCTTCACAAACTCGACCAGGCCGATCTGAGCTGACTCATAACCGTCTTTCGCTGCCGACTTATGCTGCGTCACCACGCACGGGCCAGCCTGCAACACCGTGACCGGGCGAACGTCCCCCCTCGAGTCAAACAGTTGCGTCATGCCGACTTTCTTGCCGAGGATGCCTGTTATTTTCGTTGCCATCTTCCCATCTCCATCCAGCTTGGGCCGTTTTCAGCACTTATTGGCTGGGAAAAGCCTTCAAATCTTACCCGGTCGCACCCGTTCGCGGATGCAGCTTCATATGCTCAGCCCGGTTCTTGTCCTGCCTTGCTGATCTCCAAATAATGCTTGCCACAAACAAAAACATTCCGCGATAGCAATACTTAACTCAACCCTCTTCGGTACGCCTGAGATCCCGGCCACTAAGACGACTAAGAAGAAAGCCAGCATCAGCAGCAGGTACGGCCAATCTCTACCTTCGCTGTAACCGCACTTCGGGCACTTCTGCATGCTCAACCTCCGCGGCCGAAAGCTGCAGGCTGAGAGCTGACAGCTTATTTATGTTCCTTCCCGAATGCCTTGATCTCCACATCCACGCCCGCAGGCAGATCGAGCTTCATCAATGCATCGACCGTCTGCTGCGTGGGCTCGAGAATGTCGAGCAGACGCTTGTGCGTGCGGATCTCAAACTGCTCCCGCGATTTTTTATCCACGTGCGGCGAACGCAGCACACAGTACTTATTCTTCATCGTGGGCAGAGGAATGGGCCCGGCAATCTGCGCGCCCGTGCGCCGCGCCGTGTCCACAATTTCCCCCGTCGACTGATCCAGGATGCGATAGTCGTAGGCTTTCAACCGGATCCGAATTCTTTCTTTTCCAATCACCGTTTTATCTCTCTAACCCCCTCCGGCATTCCGGAAGGAAAGATCATTTGCTCGTCTGGCGCGGGCCACTCTTGCCCGCGTTCGGCATCATTTCCTGCTGCATGCAGCGCAGACAGGAGTGTCCGCGCAACACATCCCTTACCACACATCTTCTACTGAATAATTTCCGCAATCGTGCCCGCGCCTACCGTGTGTCCGCCTTCGCGGATCGCGAAGCGCAGGCCTTTCTCCATCGCCACCGGCGTGATCAACTCGATCACCAGGCTGACGTTGTCTCCCGGCATCACCATCTCCGTGCCCGCCGGCAACTCCGCCACACCCGTCACGTCCGTCGTCCTCAAATAAAACTGCGGACGATATCCCTTGAAAAACGGCGTATGCCGCCCACCTTCTTCTTTGGTCAGAATGTAGACCTCGGCCTTGAACTTGGTGTGCGGCGTGATCGATCCCGGCTTGGCCAGCACCATGCCGCGCTCCACATCATCCTTGCCAATGCCGCGCAGCAGCAACCCGGCATTGTCGCCCGCCTGCCCTTCATCCAGCTGCTTCTTGAACATCTCCACGCCCGTCACCACCGTCTTGCGCGTGTCCCGGAAGCCGACAATTTCCACTTCCTCGCCCACTTTCACTTTGCCGCGCTCGATTCGGCCCGTCACCACCGTGCCCCGCCCCGAGATCGAGAAAATATCTTCGATCGGCATCAGAAACGGCTTATCCAGTTCGCGCGCCGGCTGCGGCACGCTCTTGTCCACCGCTTCCATCAGCGCATCAATCTGCTTCTCCCACTTCTCTTCACCATTCAGCGCGCCTAGAGCCGACAGACGAATCACCGGCACGTCATCCCCGGGAAACTTGTAGCTCTTCAGCAGCTCGCGCACTTCCAGTTCCACCAGATCCAGCAGCTCGGGATCATCCACCGCGTCGCACTTGTTCAAAGCCACAACGATATAAGGCACACCGACCTGGCGGGCCAGCAGCACATGCTCGCGCGTTTGTGGCATCGGACCGTCCGTCGCCGCCACAACTAAGATCGCACCATCCATCTGCGCCGCACCCGTGATCATGTTCTTGATGTAATCGGCGTGGCCCGGGCAGTCCACGTGCGCGTAGTGCCGGTTCGCCGTCTCATACTCCACGTGCGCCGTCGCGATCGTGATCCCACGCGCCTTTTCTTCCGGCGCATTGTCGATCGAATCAAACGACCGGAACACAATTTTCGGATTGTGCTTCTGCAGCACCTTCGTGATCGCCGCCGTCAACGTGGTCTTGCCATGATCGATATGACCAATCGTTCCCACATTGCAGTGCGGCTTATTCCGTTCAAATTTTTCTTTCGCCATTGCTGTCCTCGATAAACCTTAGCTCATTCTTACTGCGTTGACAGCGACTTCCTACTCGCGATGTATTCGGCCATGCTGCCATTAATCTCAAGCTGCGGAGATTTTTGTGGGTCCCAATAACTAGCCCCACCTTTTGAGAGTTGATCTTCGACAAGCTCACGAACGATAGCTCTCTCGTCTAACTTCTGTGCTTTAAACGTCATGGTTGCGAGTGTCGTCACCTCAACCCAAACCTGCATCGCGCCTTGGCCAGATTTAAGCCGAACCGGATATTGCACAGCAAGGCGCGGCGCACCCGTGCCGGGGATGTCGAAAGCCTGTCTTGGATCCCCTACCTCCTCGACTTCCCAATGTGCCCTTACCAACGCCTTGATCCTCGGGTTCTCTGACCGCACAGCTTCTGCAATACGACCAAAGTCAGGCAACTTGGTACTATCGCTCGCGACAAGCTCCACAAAGAAATTGTCGCCCAGTTGAATAAAACGCGACTCGCCTTTGTCGAGATAGCCAAGTAGCCCAGCCTGATCCAGCCGCCCCTCTAGTTGCGCTTGTAAATCAGTTCCCGCCATAAACAAGACCCTTAGCTCCTTGCTTTACGCTCAATCTCACGAAGAATGCGAGTGAACACCGAAAGCCCTTCGTCAACTTGCCGCCTGACGTCCAATCTGAAGTTTTCCAAGTTTCCCTTAAACTCCCTCTCCACAAAGCTCGGGTCATAGTCCGCTTGCGAGCGCAACTGTTGCAGCTTCTCCACCCGCGCCTCAAGTTCCGAATCAACGCTTCCGAGCCTCTTTGCGATGTCGCTATGGCTCACCTTCCCAAGGAGCACATTCGCAGCGTGAAAAATCGAGTAATACGATCTCGATAACGCATTCCTCAGGTCCACCTCGGTTGAACCATCCGCCAATTCCCGCAGCGCCTTCGCCAACTCGATCCGTGGATCGACCGCATCGTTCATTTCTACAAATTTCAAAAATACGTCCGATCTATTTCGTCGTTCCCTGCACCTTGGCGATGATTTCCTCCGCGACCGATCGCGGAGCCTCCTCATAACGGGCAAAGTGCATCGAGTATTCCGCGCGACCCTGCGTGGACGAACGCATGTGGGTCGCATAGCCAAACATTTCCGCCAGCGGCACGATCGCCTTGATGACTTGCGAGCCGGCACGATGCTCCATGCCCTCAATGCGCCCGCGCCGCGAACTCAGATCACCCATGATCGTTCCGGCATAGTCTTCCGGCGTCACCACTTCGACCGCCATCACTGGCTCCAGCAACACTGGAGACGCCTTGCGCGCCGCCTCTTTGAACGCCATCGATCCGGCAATCTTGAACGCCATTTCATTCGAATCGACGTCGTGATAGCTGCCGTCATAGAGCGTCGCCTTCACATCGACCATCGGATAGCCGGCGAGCACTCCGCCTTCGAGCGCTTCCTGAATGCCCTGATCGATCGGCTTGATGAATTCCTTGGGCACCGAACCGCCAACGATCTCGTTGACGAACTCGTACCCAGTACCCGGTGGTTGCGGGTCAAGATAAATCTTGGCATGCCCGTACTGGCCGCGTCCGCCCGTTTGCCGGATGTATTTGCCTTCGGCTTCGGAGTGCCTGCGGATGGTCTCGCGATATGCGACCTGCGGCTTGCCGACATTCGCTTCAACTTTGTACTCGCGCATCATGCGGTCGACGATGATTTCCAGATGCAACTCGCCCATGCCACTGATGATGGTTTGTCCGCTGTCGGGATCGGTGTGAACTTTGAAAGTCGGATCTTCTTGGGCGAGGCGGCCGAGCGCCATGCCCATCTTTTCCTGATCGGCCTTGGTTTTCGGTTCAACCGCAACTGAAATGACCGGAGTCGCAAATTCAATCGACTCGAGCGCGATGGGGTGCGCTTCATTGCAGATCGTATCGCCAGTGCCCACATTGCGCAGGCCAACTGCCGCGCAAATGTCACCGGCCAAGATCTCCGTGATCTCCTCACGCTTGTTGGCGTGCATTTTCAGCAGACGGCCAATGCGCTCGGTCTTGCCGGTGCGAACGTTCAAGACGGAATCGCCAGTTTTCAGATGTCCGGAATAAACGCGGATAAATGTGAGCTGGCCAACAAACGGATCGGCCATGATTTTGAACGCCAGTGCCGAGAACGGCTCTTTGTCGTCGGGCTTGCGCGTGACCGGCTGGCCATTATCAGGATTCTTGCCGTGGGTTTCGCCCACATCGAGCGGCGAAGGCAGATAATCGACGACCGCATCGAGCAGCGGCTGCACGCCTTTGTTCTTGAACGCCGTCCCCACAACCACTGGGAAAACTTTCAGCGCGATGGTCGATTTACGCAGCGATGCGCGGAGTTCGTCGGGCGTGATCTCTTCGCCTTCCAGAAACTTGTGCAGGATCTCGTCATCATTCTCGGCAATACTCTCGACCAACTGCGCGTGGAACGCTTCCGCTTTCTTTTTCAGCTCGGCAGGAATTTCTTCCGTCAGGTATTCGGCGCCAATCGTGTCGTCTTGCCACACAACCGCGTTCATATTGATCAGATCGACCACGCCTTTGAACTTATCTTCCTGACCGATGGGAATTTGAATGGCGACGGGCTTGGCACTGAGGCGCTTGCGGATGGTGTCGACGGCATGCTCGAAATCGGCGCCCATCTTATCGATCTTGTTGATAAAACAAATTCTGGGAACACCGTACTTGTCGGCTTGCCGCCAAACCTTTTCCGACTGCGGCTGCACGCCATGAACCGCATCAAACACCGCGACCGCGCCGTCGAGCACGCGCAGCGAGCGTTCGACCTCGGCGGTGAAATCAACGTGGCCGGGAGTATCGATGATGTTAATGCGAATGTCGCGCCAGGTGCAGGTCGTGGCGGCGGACGTAATCGTGATGCCGCGCTCCTGCTCCTGTTCCATCCAGTCCATAGTCGCAGTGCCTTCGTGGACCTCCCCGATGCGGTGCGTCCGTCCCGTATAAAACAGGATGCGCTCCGTCGTAGTGGTCTTACCGGCATCGATGTGCGCCATGATGCCGATATTCCTGCAACGCTCTAATGGGACTGTTCTTGGCACGACCTAATCTCTTTCCGGGCTCAAAATCTGAATTCTGTCATCCTGAGCGAGACGCTTTTTGTCTCGCGAGGGATCTGGGCGCGCCGCGCGATCAATCTCGCGCTTTTTGCGAGATTGCTAAATCGCGCGCTTGGCGCGCTTCCCTATCACCACCGATAATGGGCAAAGGCCTTGTTCGCTTCCGCCATGCGGTGCACATCTTCCTTCTTCTTGATCGCGGCGCCGCGACTATTGGCGGCATCGAGCAACTCATTGCTCAGCTTATCGACCATCCCCTTTTCGCCACGAGCCCGCGCATAACTGATGATCCAGCGGATCGCGAGCGACGTTCTGCGGTCAGCGTTGACTTCCACAGGCACCTGATAGTTCGCGCCTCCGACGCGCCGCGTCTTCACTTCGAGCAAGGGTTTCGTGTTCTCGACCGCCTTCTTGAACAGCTTCAGCGCTTCATCGCCGCCCTTGGACTCCAGCTTGGTCAGCGATTCGTAGAAGATGTTCTCGGCGGTCGAACGCTTCCCCTGCCACATCATTGAGTTGATGAACTTCGTCACCAGATCCGAGCTGTACACGGCATCGGCTGGAACGGTCCGCTTTGCGATATGTCCTTTACGAGGCATTGTCTCTTATCCCTTTTTCGCCCTCTTCGCTCCGTACTTCGAGCGGCCCTGCTGGCGATTGGCCACGCCCACTGCGTCGAGCGTCCCGCGAATCACGTGATAGCGCACGCCCGGCAGGTCCTTCACGCGGCCACCCCGGATCAGCACAATGGAGTGCTCCTGCAGATTGTGCCCGACCCCGGGGATATACGTCGTCACTTCAATTCCATTCGTCAGACGAACCCGAGCAACCTTGCGCAGCGCCGAATTCGGCTTCTTCGGCGTCTGCGTGTACACGCGGGTGCACACGCCGCGTTTCTGCGGACATCCTTGCAGCGCCGGACTCGCCGTCTTGTACCGCGGACGCTTCCGACCCTGGGCCACCAATTGATTAAAAGTAGGCACTGTTTGCCACTCCTTAGCCGCGCAGCGGGCACAAGCCTCTGCCGCACGCACTTCACTCAAAGCTAATATGCGCAACCGCAGGCATGACCAGCACAAAGCCGGTCATTACTTCTCACCGCGCAAGCAACTGCCGGAGAGATGCTGGATTCCGATTCAGACTTTCGCTGCCGACGGTGGCACCCGGCCAAAATTCCGGGGGCGCTCCGTTTCGTCAGCCTTGCTCTGCATATCCTTCCGCATAAGGGCGGCAGGCACCGCAGGCACGTTTCAGCGAGGAAATCTCCGAAACACAACGCACGTTCGGAAATGTGTTTTTCAAAAGCTTTATTGTGAGACCGAAAGACACACCCAACAACGTTCCCACAATGTACAGCAAGCCTAGATGAACTCGCGGAACCTTCTTAATATACAAGTCCATTCACACATCGTCAACTCATGATTTCGCATCACAGGCTCTCAGGGGACGTTACGCCGAGAACCGACAGCCCCCGGTGAGCAAGTGGGGCGATTCGAAAGGGTAATCGAACAGATTTTGCGGGTGGGGTTAGGATTTCTCACGGCCGATTCACCCGGGCAGTTGGTCATGGCGGGCGGTTGCTGTCGTTTCGATTCCCGGAGGAATTGATCTGAGGGGCGAGATACGATGGAGATTCTTCGCCGCGCTCAGAAGTTCAGCTGCAGGCTGCCGCTTCGCTAGTTCCTAGCTTGCCCTCAGCGTAGCTTGCCCTCGGCAACCGGGCCGGAGGCAAGGCTGTCGAACTGTCCCATAAGAAGCCTCAACTTGCTGATTCTGGCGGCAGCTTCTACACTACAAGTTTTCCAAATCATCTTGGGCGGCTCGCGTTCGAATCTGCGACAAACGCGGCCCGTAATTGGAAGAGGGTGCATGGGAAGGTTGCGTTGTAACGAGTACCGACTGGCAGTGGCAGTTCTCATTCTGTTCGCAATCACCGGCTGTGGCGGGCACAAACCTGCAGGAGTGTCGCCTTATCCGGCCAAAATCACACTGGTTCCCTCTTTCAGTACTTCTCTCCAGTTGGGCAGCACGATTACGTTTACAGCTTCAGCTCAGAACGGCACTGGCAACAACGTTTCTGCAACTTTCACCTATACTTCCAGTGATACGAACATCGTGAATGTCTCCCCTACAGGTGTGGCGTGTGCCGGCCGTTGGGATATCAGCTACTCGGTTTGCACCCCGGGGGGAATTGGAGTCGCCCAAGTCACTGCATCCGCGCTCAACCAGTCCAGTAGGCCCACATACGTATTTGTGCATCAGCCGATTGATCAGATTGTGGTCAGCGGAATCCTGCCTCTAAACGAATACGTCCAGGAGCCCTGCCTCTCGCAGGGGCAGACGATGACTGTCCAAGCCCAGGCTTTGAGCCAAGGCACTGACATTACCGGCACAATCGGCCCTTTCACTTGGAGCGCGAATAACACCAGCGTCGTGACCCTGACTCCGATTATCAGCAACTTCACTTACGACGTTCCTACCAACCAGGCGACGGCCACGGCACTAACGCCGGGGATCACACAGATCTACGCTACCGCCAGCGGTGTGACCAGCAGCTCGTTCCAGCAGCCGCAATACACCAACACCTCCGGGACGCTCTCGCCGGTTCTCGATTTCTTCGAGACCTGTCCAATCCAGAACATCCTGCTGGAAGTCGGGCAAGGCTCTCAGTTGACGGGTCAGACGAGCTTTGTTGCCACCAAGGGGACATCAGAGACGCTAACCGCGGTTGTAGCCGACGTTATGGGAGACACGTCGCTCGTGGGATCCGATACTCCTGTCATTCTGAGCAAGATCCCGCTGACATGGGTTTCGTCCCAGCCGGCCGTGGTCGGCGTGCCCACCGGATGTACACTGTCGTGCACCGTCACCACGCCGCTGCCGGGAGCCGCAGCCATCACGGCTTCCTGTTCGCCTCCCACATGCAACGTCGGGTATCCGTACATTCCGCCATCTTTGGCGACTCCTAGTGCTCTGGCCGCTTGCTCCAGCTTCTTCGGACTGCCCAGTTGCACCCAGTTCATCCCGGTTCCCGTCTACTCCTCGCCGCCAGACCTCTCCGGTCAGCCGCCAACGCCGGGTCCGGTTTCCATCTCCGCTCTCGTAACCGGGGCCACAAGCGCTGCTTCCGTGCTGGCGACGAGCACTGATTGCGCGTTTGTCAATCCCATCGACTGCACGACGGCCATCTACAATCCTTCAACGAACAAGGCAGTCGCCGGGAACGAAACCCCTCTACCTGCTTCACCCACGTCCCTGCTGTTCGACCTCGCGGGCGATAAGGCGTATATGGGCGGTCCGCTAGCCGCTTTTTCCATCAACCCGGCGAGCCTTGGTTCTTCAAGTGCCTTTGGATCGATCGGGACAGTGACTGGAAATATCCTGGCGATCTCGAACAATGGAAGTCTGGCCGTGTTTTCGGACACGACTCGAACTCCTAATCAGGTTTTCGTGGTCAACACCGCGACGGCCAGTTCACCCGCAGTAACCGCCTTTGCCATTCAAAGTGCAAGTGCTGCCGGATTTTCTCCAGATGGATTGAAGGCGTTTATTTATGGCCTGGACGCCAACGGCAACCCAAACCTGTACGTGTACTCGACCTTGGTGGGCTTACAGACGATTCCCCTATCCCCCGCTACGACCGTGAACTCGGTGACATTCTCCAGCAACGGAGCGTTCGCATATATTGTAGAGTCGTCGCTTGCCGGGGCTGGTCCGGCAGTCAGCGTTTTGAACACGTGCAACAATCAGGCTGCGACGAGCGCGTCGCCCTTGTTCACTCCTCAAGTCATTCCACTTTCCGCAACTCCGATTTCGTTTAGGGCATTGCCCGACGGAACGCATTTCATCGCGCTCGAGAGCGGAGGAAAGTTCGACTACATCACCGCAACCTTCACAGGAATTCCGGAGGCAACCATCGCTACGCCCGGATCGTCACTCTGCCCCATGTTTGTGAGCCACACAGTTCAATCCTTGAACCTGGGGCAGGGACCGATCCATCCACTGAATTTCTTTATGTCCCCGGACGGCAGCCAGATGTACGTCCTAGCCAGTGAAAGTTCCAGTGTATTGGTCTACAGTTTTGCGACCGGCTCGACCACTGGCATCCAGCTGGCGAACAACGCTCTTCCAGTGCAGGCTGGCATGTCGGCCGATGCAGGTACGATCGCGGTCGCAGGGAGCGACGGCTATCTGCACGTGATCACGACATTACTGGGCGGCAGCGATATTCTTGATATCCCGTTCCCCAATCTGCCGGACTACTACAACCCATATTGCACCTTCACGCCTGCAGGCGGCCCGTGCAATTTCGATCTGATGGCGGTAAGACCGTGACGAGAAGTGTGTAGGCACGGACGCATTCGTCCGGGCGCGAGCGTAACTCGCTAATTGGCCCGGAAGAACGGATTACTAGCCTTTACGCCGTCCGCTCCAGTTCTTTTCCCACGCTGTCGAGCACGCCATTCACGAAATGCACGGACTCGGGACTGGAGAACTTTCGCGCAATTTCCAGCGCTTCATTGATCACCACGGCCCGTGGAGTATCCGGGTAGGCAATCAGTTCGGCAACGGCGGCACGCAGCAGGTTGCGATCGACCGCGGCCATGCGTTCCATGCGCCAGTGCTCAGCGTGCTTCTCGATCAGCCCGTCAATCTCTGCGACGCGGTCCATAGCGACACGAAATAAATCGTCGGCGAAGCCGCGCACCTCGGCGCTCGCTGTTCCATGTTCCGACCAGAACGTGCGCCGAACCTGTTCGGCATCCTGCTTGCCCATATCCGACTGGAAGAGCATCTGTAGAGCCAGTTCCCGTGATTTGCGCCGTGTGCCCATGTTCTGTGTAGCGACGGACGCCTTCGTCCGTCCCGCGGGCAAAGCCCGCGTATTTCAGTTGCCAGTGGTCAGTTGCCAGTGTACTGCAACGATCGGCTAGTTGAGTGGATCGGCTACCTGGATTTCTTCGCGCGCTTGTGAGATTTTTTCGCGGGAAGTTTGTAGGCTTTCAATTCCTTGTCCTTCCGCGCAGAGCGAGCTTTGTCATTCCGAGCAGAGCGAGGAATCTGCACTTTGCTGACAGCTGAGGGCTGAGAGGCTGGTTTGCTGACCCCTGATCCCTGACCTCTGATCCCTTCATTCAGCGACGCCATCTCCACCGCGGCCAGCGCCGCTTCGAATCCTTTATTGCCCATCTTCAATCCGGCGCGATCAATGGCCTGCTCCAGAGTGTCGCAAGTGAGAACACCGAATGCGTGCGGGACGCCAGTTTCCTGCGCCGATTGACCGATGCCCCGCGTGACTTCATTGACGATCACATCGTAATGCGCAGTGTCGCCGCGGAGAAGGCATCCAAGGCAGATGATGGCATCGTATTTCTTTGTGAGCGCTAGTGTGCGAGCCGCGGAAGGGATCTCGAACGATCCGGGGACGCGCACGACCTCGTATCCGTTGTTACGATCAGCCCCGCAGCGCAACAGGCCGTCGACAGCTCCGGCCAGCAGCCGCTCAGTAATGAAGGAATTGAATCGTGCGACAACGATTGCGAACCTTTTGCCGATCGGGCTTAAATTTCCCTCGAAGTGACTCCGGTAAGCCGGCTCCGGGACGGGCGACCGAATTCCGGTAAATCGAACAACAGTCCCGCCGGGAAACCGTACGTCGAAATGCCGCCCTGTGTGTTTTGGGTCGGGACCAGAATGGTCATCGACGATTTCGAGCCCCATCTTCCTGATAATTTCGACCGCCGAGTCGGGATCGGAAATAGTCAGATCGAGGTCGGGGTCGCTCCTTCGACTATCCCGAGTCACGATCTCAAGGATCGAATGCTCCGGGCGAAACATTTGAATGCGGTAGTTCTTATACTCCTCAACCTCGTCTGCCCCGAGCCCCAACGCGCGGAGCATTCTGGTCAAGAGCGCAAAGTCCTTCGCACTCTTCGTCCGAGCTGTGATCACCACCCATTTCATTTCGGGGTTGGTCTCCGTGTCTCTGTGCCTCTGTCGTGAAAGAGATTTATCCGTGTAAATTTATTTGCCCTTGAACTGCGCCGCACGTTTCTCCAGAAATGCCGTCGTCCCCTCGGCCTTGTCTTCGGTCGCGCAGCAAACGCCGAATAGCGTCGCCTCGAGGTACAGTCCCTCGGCCAGCGTCATCTCCATGCCTTTATTAACGGCCTCCATCGCGTACTGCACCGCCAGCGGAGCGTTCGCGATGATCTTCGCCGCAATCGCTTCCGCTCGCGGAATCAGATCAGCAGGCGCAGTGACTTGATTCACCAGCCCGATGCGATGCGCCTCCTGCGCCGTGATCATCTCTCCAGCGAGCACCATCTGCATCGCGATGCCTTTGCCGACCAGGCGCGGCAGCCGCTGCGTGCCGCCATAGCCGGGGATGATCCCAAGCTTCACCTCCGGCTGGCCGAGCTTCGCATTCTCGCTCGCGAGGCGCATGGTGCAGGCCATGGCAATTTCACATCCGCCGCCGAGCGCGAATCCGTTGATGCACGCAATCACCGGCTTGCCAAGATTCTCGATGAGATTCAGCACTGACTGCCCGCGATGCGTGTATTCCTTGCCGCTGACAGCGTCATGCTTCGCTAGTTCGCTGATATCGGCGCCGGCAATGAACGCCTTCTCGCCCGCGCCAGTCAGGATCACGACACGGATTGCCTTGTCGTTCTTGATGTCGTGAAACGCGGCCCGCAGTTCTTCCATTGTGGCCATGTTCAGTGCATTGAGCACGTTCGGCCGGTTCACGGTGACGTATGCGATGGCGTTTTTCTTTTCGAGGATGATGTTTTCGAAGTTCATAAATTCAGTCTGCCACGGATCAACACGGATCAATACGGATGAAGCAAGCCCTTGTCATCCTGAGCGAGGCGAACGATCCGGTGCCCGTTGAAAATCACTTGTGCCACCAAGCGAGTTCTTGCCCAAGGCGTGGGTGGCCGGTTGCTTCTGAAACACTGGATCGCTGCCATCAGGCGATTCCGAATGGGCAACGTCGGTGCGCACGTAGTGGCAGGTCGATCCGCACGCGGGACACTGGACTCCCCTATCTGTGGTGGTGGGATCAACATCCGTGCCAAACACGTCTGGACGATCGGTCTGATGCGAACTCAATTGTATGAAATGACCACATTTGTTGTTTGAGCAGAACACGCCAACGTATTTTGTAACCATGTCACTCTCCAAGTCCGATCAGTATGTTTTCAATGTGGCTCGGGAAGGGGCATCTCCTCAAACTGGATGCGAAGCCAGTTCCAGCCGCGGCCTGCCGCATACCTATCGAAGAGCACCTGCGCCACCTCCCGTGCCGCCTTCACATCCTGCGCCGGAATACTAGGGAGATATTGCAGAATGCAGCGGACGGTCTTCCCATCGTTCGCGGCGACATAGGCTTTTGCAACTGGGTCTTCTCTAGACCACGCTGTCCCGTAGCTCGCTTGTAGATCGAGAGCTGCCCACTCCAACTTCGTAGGGGTGTAAGGTGTGTCGCCAGGTCGGACTGACATCGCTGCCTTTCCCTTCGTAGTCTGACCTCGAAGTAAACTCGGACGTGCCACCACACAAAGTGCTAGTACCACCACCGAGAACTTCACGGTGCCTCGCCAGACTCCCGGTCGTCGCATTGGCAGTCCCTCCCTTTCCCGCGTTCATCCGTGCGAATCCGTGGCTAAAGTTTTTGTGCCTTTGGCTTCTCCGGGTCGGAGTAATCATAAAACCCGCGGCCCGTTTTGCGCCCGTACCATCCTGCCATGACCAGCCGCTTCAGCAGCGGAGGCGACGCGAACCGCCGCTCTTTGAACTCGTCATACATCACGTGCGTGATGTAGTACGTGGTGTCGAGTCCGACGAAATCGAGCAGCGTAAACGGCCCCATGGGGTATCCGCAGCCCAGCTTCATCGCGTTGTCGATGTCTTCAATCGACCCCACGCCCTCTTCGTACGCGCGGACGGCGTCGAGTAGATACGGCACCAGCAGCCGATTCACGATGAATCCCGTTTTGTCGGACGTGCGCACCGGAACTTTGCCGAGCTTCTTTCCGAACTCGTAAGCGGTTTGATATACGTCATCGGCCGTGGCGATCGTGCGCACGACCTCGACCAGCTTCATCAGCGGCACGGGATTAAAAAAGTGCAGCCCGATAAACCGCTCCGGCCGCTTGGTCGCCGTCATCAGTTCCGTGACCGAGATCGAGGAGGTATTCGAGGCGAAGATGGCATTATTTTTTACAATTCCGTCGAGGGCGGAATACATTTCCTTTTTCTGCGGAACGCTCTCGATAATCGCTTCAATCACGATGTCGCAATCGGCAAGATCGGATTTATTCGTCGTCCCCTTGAGCCGAACACGTGCCGCGCCCTTCTGTTGAGCGGTAATCCCGCCCTTTTCGACCGGCCGCTCGGCAAATTTCGCCAAAGATTTCTCGATCCCGGCGAATCCTTTATCGAGAAACTTCTGCTCAACTTCGAGCACGGAGACGTCGAATCCAGCCATCGCGCAAACCTGCGCGATGCCAGAACCCATCAGTCCGCAACCGAGTACGCCAACTTTCCTGATTTCCATATGATTCCCCGTGCAAACCACGAAGGACACGAAGTCCTTGCTGGGCCTTCGTGTCCTTTGTGGTGCATGATCCTAAGCTCTAGCTCATGCTCTCCACCACCATCGCAATCCCTTGGCCGCCGCCGATGCACGCCGTCGCCAGGCCGTACTTCTTCTTCCGCCGATGCAATTCATACAACAGCGTGATGACCAGCCGCGTGCCGGTCGCGCCCAGCGGATGTCCCAGTGCGATCGCTCCACCGTTTACATTTACCTTCTCGCGATCGAGGCCCAACTCTTTTTCAACCGCCAGATACTGCGCCGCGAACGCTTCATTTACTTCGATCAGATCGATGTAATCCAGCGACAGCCCAGCCTTCTGCAGCGCGATCTTCGTTGCCGGCACCGGACCGCACCCCATCACTTTCGGATCCACGCCCGCGACGCCCCAGCTCACAATTCTCCCCAGCGGTTCCATGTTGCGCTTGCGCACTTCGTCGAGTGACATCACGACCACGGCAGCGCCACCATCCACAATTCCGCTGGCGTTTCCAGCCGTCACCGTCCCATTCTTTCCAAACGCCGGACGCAGCTTTGCCAGCCCTTCCATCGTCGTTTGCGGACGCCGATGGTCATCTTCCGTCAGCGACTCGCCGGTTTGCTCGCCTTTGTGATTCCTCAGCGGAACGGGCACAAGCTCTTCCTGCAAACGTCCTGACTTGTAGGCGTCGTCGGCGCACTTCTGCGAGCGCAGCGCGAACTCATCCTGCATCTCGCGCGTGATGCCCTGTTGCGATCCGTACAACTCGGCAGTGTTCGCCATGTAAGAGCCGCAATAGGAATCGAGCAGCGCGACCATCAGCGAATCCTCCAGCTTGCCGCCGGGAGAAAGCGTGAATCCGTCGCGGCCGCGAATCACGAATGGCGCCTGCGACATCGCTTCCATTCCACCCGCAAGCACGATCTTCGCCTCGTCGGTCTGGATCATCTGCGCCGCGCTCACAATGGCTTGCATCCCCGAACCGCACAGCCGATTCACCGTCAGCGCTGGCGTCTCAATCGGAATGCCCGCTCGCAGTCCCACGTGGCGCGCGCCGTAGAGAGCGTCGCCGGAAGTCTGCTGCGCGTTGCCCATCACAACATGATCGAATTCCTTCGGATCGATGCCTGCGCGCTCGATCGCTCCTTTGGCCGCAACTGCGCCCAATTCCTGGGCGGTGAAATCCTTAAGCTTGCCGCAATAACGCCCAAAGGGCGTTCGTGCCCCGCTGACAATGGCAATATCTCCCGGCTTTAGCATTGATCTTCTCGCAGAACTCCAACCGGATACGATCGGAGTCACTTTCCCAAACCCCTCAGTTTAGCAGCGCAGAAGTAAGGTTGACCACCAAGGGGACGAAGGGTACTGTCCTAATTTCAAAATCCACAACTAAGAACAAGCCGGAGGTGAGAAATGAAACGCTCCGGTAACGACCAAAAAAGCTATTGCAATATACCTGAAGGTATCGCATATTGTGCCTTACGGTACTTGGGAACGCGCTTAATGGGCATTCAATTCTCACATCGCGGTAAGGAGTGGAGGGCTGATACGGTCGAGGAAGCACTGGAACTGCGTGCGAAACTAGAAGCACAAGACCAAGCAGACTTTGATTCCGGAGCGTGGTTTGGGGAAGAAGACTCCCATCCTGAAGCGGCTAAGGTTTGGACGCCTGATGCCGTGACTGATCTTCTCAATAACTCTGGCGACCTACAACGTCGCTTTATTCGGCTGATTTCCGAGAATACTGAACTCACGAGCGAAGAAATAGTCAAGAAATTGCGGCTCGATTCAGAAGTTGCATTCGCTGGCGTGTTGAGCGGGCTATCGAAACAGATGAAACGTTTGGGCATTTCTCCCGATCATCTGTACACGGTAACTGTTACATGGAGCGGAAAAATTAAAACTAGGACATTCAAGATTATTCGGCAGTTCAAGTGGGCTGCTGGTGAGTTGGGATGGCCTGATGAATGGCCGGATAAGGAAAGGAAGGCCGATGCCGCCTCCACCAAATAAACAGTGCAAATAAACGAAAGCCGCTGAGACTGGAATCTCAAGCGGCTCTCAAAACTGACAATTCGGCAAGCCGAAATGCCAATTCCTCAAACTCATTTTGGCTTGCCTTCACCAGAAAGGCAAGGACAAAATGAACGCACTTCCGCTGGAAAAGAAACTCGCCGTAATTTCCTCGTTACTCGAAGGTAATAGCGTCCGCTCGACTGAGCGCATGACTGGCGTACACCGTGACACGATCTGCCGTCTATTGGTTGCCGTAGGCGCACACTGCTAAGAATTACTAGAGGCCCAGATTCGCAATGTGCACGTTCATTACGTGGAAGCCGATGAAATCTGGACGTATGTTGGCAAAAAGAACAGGCACGTAGGCGAAGATGATCCTGCCGAGTTTGGTGATCAATGGGTTTTCGTGGCGATGGACGCCGAGACGAAGCTGATTGCGTCCTACATCGTGGGAAAACGAACGCGGGAAACCACCTATCGCTTTCTGCTGGACTTGCAGAAGCGAGTTGCCGACACCAGATTCCAGTTAACTACTGACGGTTACCATTTTTACGAACGCGGAGTCGAGGACGTATTCGCGGGGACTGTGGACTTCGCGCAGCTTATCAAACTGTATTCAAGTGAAGTCCACGCCGGAAATGAGAAATACTCCCCAAGCCCGATCGTGGAGGTTATCTCCAAAGTGAGAGACGGACGGCCCGATCCGAAACACATTTCTACCAGTTACGTAGAGCGCCAGAACCTCACGATGCGCATGTGTATGAGACGTTTTACACGGTTGACGAACGCTTTTTCGAAGCGGCTGATGAGCCTAAAAGCCGCTTGCGCTTTGCATTTTGCATACTACAATTTCTGCCGCGTGCATTCATCTTTGCGCGTGACGCCCGCTATGGCTGCCGGTATCAGTTCCCGTATCTGGGACTTGGGAGAATTGATCACATGATCGCTCTTGAATTTGCAATTTGCCGATGTGGATTCCGTACTCCAATCCAGCCTTCCATGATCGGCTCAGAAGCAGCCAATCAAAAATGGATAGAAACGGGTGGCGAACTTCCATTTGTTGCATGTGAAGCATGTAAGCGCCTTTATAGGCCAATGGAATTAGAGATTGGTCCCTCCACTGACGGATTGAGTCCTTACCGCGTCCGCGCTCTACAGCACGTATTTCACGTGTCAATTCCATGCGATGAGTTAGGTTGCGAATCTCCGATAGAAATAATCGCAGTGAGGAGTTTCGATACCAGCGAAGAAGCTTTGCAAAAGGAGACCGCTCAATGGAAGGGAAACGTGAAGTGTCCATACGGACACATGCAGCCTTTTCCTTCTGCTTGGAAGTAGCTTCTTCTTGACGCGCCACAGCGATCACCTGTAAGTTTGGATTACAGGTCGTTGCGCAGCGGCGCACTACCAACATTCAAGTAGCAAGGAAAGGCCCGGACGGGAATCCGGGCTTTTCTATTTTGTTACCCTGTCCCACTCACTTGGTTCGGCAGCGATCCGAAGTGCTCTCTTACGATCTCGCTCCGCTCCGCACAGTTCATCTAACTTTTCGTTGATTTGGACCATTTGCCGAACCGCATTCTCGACAGCATCCCGGATGCCGATGAGTGCAATCACAATCATGGCGAGGAAGATGACCAGCGCTATTTCAAACCAGAGAGACATGGCAGATTAAACCCGAGCGTAAGCCCCGCGTATTGCAGTCCGCTCCAATTTGCAAGGACTCCTGAATCCGTGCTACCGCTCGAAAAACATTCCCCTGCTGCCCATCATCCCAAAGCCGTTTATTGCATCCGGGGCAATCCAGCGCCCTAATAATCTTTCGTGTAATTGGAATCACAATCTCCGCCGAGCACTCAGCGCATGTGATACGAATTTCTTTGATCTCCTTGAAATCCACTCGTAATGCACTTTGTGGAGTCATACACTTTCAATTAGAGCATGAGAGTCAAGAGCGACGCGAGACGCAAGTTCGATGCCACTTCAGACCGCGAATAGGCGCAAATTAGGACAGTACCGGACGAAGGGGTAGTGGGTCTGTATCATAAAGACCCACCTACCGACGAAGGGGTAGTGGCTGAATTTGTCGCCGCATCACGAGCGAGTTCGGTAGAAGAGGAAAACTACAAACTGCGCGCCAACTCCTGCGCAAGTGTCGAGCACGACATCTTGCCAGCGTCCGGTGCGCGAGGGAATGAAGCTCTGATGCCACTCGTCGAGGCTGGCTACGAGCGCGGTTCCCACCACGGCGATGCTGGACCAACGCAAGGTCCATCTGGGATTTCGGAAAGCTGCACCCACAGCCAGAGTCTCTCTCCAGGCGCGGAACAGGAAGAAACTCAGCAGTCCGTAACCGAAGACGTGGCCGCCTTTGCGGATAAAAAAATGCCATCCATCAAACTGATCCCAGTTCAATCCAAAAAGATAATGCAGAATGGGATAGAGAATGCGGCCAGTGTTATGCGCGGAGAGCCACGCGGTCGATTCGATGGCAATCACGATCAGCCAAAGAGCAGCGGCGAGCCAGGCTTTGAGTACTTCGTGCCGATCGTTCACGCGGGCAGGAAAACCAGTCTGCCGCGGTGTCCGCTACTCCATGGCATAGTTCGGCGCCTCGCGCGTGATCATGACATCGTGCACATGGCTCTCGCGCAGTCCCGCGCCGCTGATACGGACGAATCGCGTTTTCTGCAAAAGTTCGGAGATGGTCGAGCAGCCGCAATATCCCATGCCGGACTTCAATCCGCCGACCATCTGATAGACGATCATGGCCACCGAGCCGCGGTAGGGCACGCGGCCTTCGATGCCTTCGGGAACGAGTTTATCCAGGCGATTGGACTCGCGGTCGGAAGCAGAAGCGGAAGATTCGCCGTCCATGCTCTGGAAATAACGCTCGCTCGAACCTTGCGCCATGGCGCCGAGCGATCCCATGCCGCGATAAGACTTAAACGAGCGGCCTTGATAGAGAATTAACTCGCCAGGACTTTCGTCTGTGCCGGCAAAGAGCGATCCGATCATGACCGCGCTCGCTCCGGCAGCCAGGGCCTTGGTGATGTCACCAGAATACTTGATGCCGCCATCGGCGATGATGGGCACGCCGGCATCTTTTGTCGCGCGATAGGCTTCGGCAATCGCTGTAATCTGCGGAACACCGGCGCCGGTAACAACGCGAGTCGTACAAATTGAGCCAGGACCGATACCAACTTTAATTCCATCCGCCCCGGCGCGCGTGAGTTCGCAAGCACCGTCAAAGGTCGCGACGTTTCCGGCCAGCAATTCCACCTGCGGCAGCTTCGATTTGACGGTTTTGACGGCGTCCAGAACTTTGGACGAATGCCCGTGCGCACTGTCAATCGCGAGAACGTCCACTTTCGCTTCTGCCAACTCTTGCGCACGCTCCAGAAAATCGCCAGTTGCGCCGATGGCCGCGCCCACCCGCAAGCGCCCCTGCGAATCTTTCGCCGCGTTGGGATATTTCAGCTTCTTCTGAATGTCCTTAACGGTAATCAGGCCCTTCAGGTTGTACTTGTCATCGACGACGAGCAACTTTTCAATGCGATGCTGATGCAGAATCTTTTCGGCGTCCTCGAGCGTCGTTCCAACAGGCACGGTGACCAGGTTTTTCTTGGTCATCACGCTGTCGATGGGGATATCGAATCGCGTTTCAAAGCGCAGATCGCGATTGGTGAGAATGCCGACCAGCTTGCCGTCCTCTGTGATCGGAACGCCAGAAATCTTGTACTTGCGCATGACCTCGAGTGCATCGCTGACTCGGTCCGTCGGATGCATCGTGACCGGGTCAACAATCATGCCGCTTTCCGAGCGCTTCACTTTGTCGACTTCGTTGGCCTGGTCTTCAATGCTCAGGTTGCGATGAATAATGCCGAGTCCACCCTGCTGCGCCAGCGCGATCGCCATGTGCGATTCGGTCACCGTGTCCATGGCAGCGCTGACGATGGGAATGTTCAGCAGGATATTGCGCGTAAGGTGTGTCTGCGTGCTGGCCTGCGCCGGAATCACGTCGGAACGCGAAGGCAGCAGAAGAACGTCGTCGAAAGTAAGAGCTTCGGGGACGGGAAAATGAATCATGTTGTTCGGGATTCCCCCAGCGAAGTGGGTGAAATTTCATTGTAGAGACGCGGGGAAGATTGGGCAAATGGAGATGAGGACGGCAAGAGGCTTATCAAGTTTCTTCCTCTCGATTCTCGTATGCCGCTTCGCGAAAGAGTTCCGCAATGGTTTGCATCGGAATGAAAAGGCGACTCGGATGATCGGGCACATCGATAAATCCATACGCCTCATAGAATGCCCGCGCCTTCTGATCCTTTGCGTCGACAACAACCGCGAGTGAAGCAATATTCTTACTGTGATTCAGCGTTCTCTTCAGAGCGTCCATCAGCAAAAGCTCTCCGATACCAGATCCCTTAAATTCCGTGCTCCGGGCCAGTCGTCCAAGCAATGTTGCCGGAAGGTTGTCGTATCTTGGGACCCGCAACCTTTTTGCCATCTCGGCAGATAATTCCCCAGCGTCAATCGAATACTGCGAAAGCGTGTAATAGCCTGCGATTGTCCGGCCATCGGGGGTAAGCACATAGACGGCTGCTACCCGCTTCTTGATTTCCTGACCGGCCTGCTCCTTGACGTATCGATTCAGAGCCTCGTGTTCGCACGAAAAAGCCGCCCGATCGTGCTTAGATTTATCGAGCGGCTCGAATCTGAATTTCGGTTTTCCTGGACCAGGCAGGTCCGTCAATTTATCGAATCTCCTGCTGGAGGCGGCGGGCGGCGGCGATGGCTTTTTCATTCGGCTTGGGCGGATTGAGAAGGGCTTCAACAAAGACTTTTCGCGATTTTTCACCCAGGGTCAGGAGTTCGTGTTCGCGAATGGTGCGAAGCGCCGCCTCTTTGACGGCCATCCTGACGAAGTCGGAGGATGAAGTGCCGCGCAAACCGGCCGCGGTTTCGATCATCTCCTTCTCTTCGCGGGTAAGACGAGCGTCAAGACGCTCGCGTCGTGTCGCTGCATTTGCCATCGCTGACCTCAAGGCACAAGTGTACGGCGTTTTGCCGCACACGTCAACCGCTACCCGGCCACTGCTGGCACCTACCATAATTCCTGCGACTTGTGATCTATAACATTGAGAGGCCGGAATATTAGGATTGAGCATTCTCTGACCCGCCATCCCCGGCGTCTCGCAGCGTTTGTCTTTTTTCCCTTGACGGGCGTATATTAAGTGACTGGAACTGCTGTGTACCGGCATTTGGCGAAGCACACCAGTGGGCGCAAGCCCACTTTTTAGTTGGAGCCCTCGCTTGTGCTGGCCATCGCCTGTAACTAAATGGTTCTATGGCGCTTGCCGTCGAACGGGTACGGGAGATTGCAGAGCGCGTCGCCGCCTCCAGCGGCCTCGAAGTCGTCGAGGTCGAGTTTTTGGGCGGAGGCAGCGCGCGCATGCTGCGCGTGTTCCTGGATAAAGCCGGGGCGGGAAAAGATCCGCTCGCAGGAGTAACACACGAAGACTGTGCGAAGTTCAGCCGCGAATTTGGCACGATTCTCGACGTCGAAGATGCGATGCCGGGCGGCTCGTACACCCTGGAAGTTTCGTCTCCGGGCCTGGATCGTAAGCTGACGAAGCTTGCGGATTTTGCACGGTTCGTCGGCAGCCGCATCAAGCTCACGACGAAACAGCCGGTGAATACTAACCGGAACTTTGAAGGCCGGCTGGAAAGTTTTCAGGATGGCCGTTTGACTTTGGATTTAAGCGTGGCCAGTCACAAGTCACGCAAGAAAATGGGCGCAGACGCAGGGAAGAAGATCGAGATTGAATTCGCCAACGTAGAGAAGGCGAATCTGGTACCGGAGATTTAGTTGCGCGATGCGGGATGCGGAATAAGGATGCGAGCCGAACGCGCGATTGTTGCGTCGCAAAGAGCGCGATGCTTCGCGCGGCTCGATCGGATCGCTCGCGGCGCAAACTGCGCTTGCTCGGGATGACAAGCAACTGGCAACCGGGCAGTGGCAACTGAGAACTGATTTTTATGGCTAGCGAGCTATACAACACGATCGACGCACTGAGCCGGGAAAAGGGCATTGATCCGCAGATTGTAGTCAGCGCGGTGGAAGACGCCATCGTCATGGCCACGCGCAAATACTACAAGTCACAGGAAAATCTGCGCGCCAAGCTAGACAAGGAAACCGGCAAGATCAACGCATTCGCGGTGAAGACTGTAGTCGAAACTCCGGAACAGGTCGAAGATCCGAATCTGCAGATCACTGTAGAAGACGCGCGCAAGATCGATCCCTCGCTGGAAGTTGGCGGGGAGCTGCAGATTCCGAAAGTCACCGAGGGGATTCTCGGCCGCATCGCGGCGCAACTGGCGAAGCAGGTGATCTTCCAGAAGGTACGAGAGGCCGAGCGCGACACGGTTTACAACGAATACATCGGACGCGTCGCCGAGATCGTCAACGCGACGGTCAAACGGATCGAAGGCCCCGATGTGATCTTCGACATCGGCAAGGCCGAAGCGCGCATGCCGCGCAAAGAGCAGTCGCGGCTGGAGTCGTTCGCGATCGGCGAGCGTGTGCGGGTCGTGATTGCCCGCGTCGAACGCGCGAGCAAAGGTCCGGGAGTGGTGGTTTCGCGGGCCGCGCCGGATTTAGTCCAGCATCTGTTCCAGACCGAAGTGCCTGAGATTTACGACGGAACCGTAGTAATTCGCGCGATCGCGCGCGAAGCCGGCGAACGGACAAAGATCGCCGTCATGTCGAAGGACAAAGACGTCGATGCGGTCGGCGCATGCGTTGGCATGAAAGGCATGCGCGTGCAGTCGATCATCCGCGAACTGCGCGGAGAAAAGATCGATATCATCGAGTACCACGAGGACGCGGTCACCTTCGCCGAAAAAGCACTGCAACCGGCCAAGGTCAGCCGGGTGACGGTGGTTGACTCGGGCGAAAAACACTTGGAGGTCGTGGTCGACGACAGCCAACTCTCGCTCGCTATCGGCAAGAAGGGCCAGAATGTCCGCCTGGCAGCCAAGTTGCTGGGCTGGAAGATCGACATCAAGAGCGAAGAAGAGAAGCGTCAGGAAGTCGAGCAGCAAATGTCTGCCATGACTCCGCAGATCACGACGCCACTGGAAATCGTTCCTGGTTTGGGCGAGGGCGTAGTCGAGAAGCTCACCGCGGCCGGTGTGACAACGGTGGAAGCCCTCGCCGACATGACTCCAGAGCAGCTTGAGGCGATCGAAGGCATCGGACCAAAGACCGTGGAAAAGATCAGCCTCGCCGTGAATAATTATTTCGCCAGCCTCGAATCTGGCGAAGCGGTCGCGACTGAAGGAGAAGTCTCGACGGAAACTTCGGAGAGCGCGGCACCTACCGCGGAAGAACCCGCGGCTGAGACCGCGACGGAAACATCCGTGGATGAATCAGATAACGGACAGGCCGCAGTGGCTGACGAGGTTCAGCCGGCGGCAGCAGAACCGCAAGCCGAGCCGGAACATCAGCCGGCTCCGGAAACTACCGAATAGTGGCACCGGGCATGGCTATCACATGCGAGTGCAAAAGAGCTGACTCCGTGAGGACGCAATGAAGACCTAGTCACAACGCGGAGCACAGGAAAGGGCGGATGAGTAAGGTTCGAATCAACGATCTCGCAAGAGAGCTGGAAGTTAAAAGCAAGGCCATTCTTGATGTGCTCCCGATTGTCGGAGTCACGGAGAAGAAGACTCACTCCAGTTCCCTCGAAGAACATGAAGCAGAAAAAGTGCGGGCGCACATTCGTGGTGTATCGGAAAGCCACGCGCAATCGGGCAGGACTGCCCACGCACCGCGCGGTGAGCAAGAAATCAAGACCAAGATTGATCTCTCGCACATTTCCCGTCCCGGAGATGTGCTGAAAGCGATCACGCAGCAGAAGGAAGCGGTTGCGCATCCAGCGGCTCCGGCGCGCCCTGCCGCGCCTGCTCCGCCTCGACCGATTGCAGTTCCGCCCGTGGCGGTGAAACCAGCAGTCGCGGTTCCCGCGGCAAAGCCAGCCGCTCCTCCGCCGTCTCCGGCGGCGATCGCCCCTGCGGCAGAGAAACCCATCGTTGCGCCACGTCCGGCAGCAACGGCACCGGCCGTGGCGGAAAAGCCCGCTGCTCCGGCTGAGACGCAGCCAGTCGCACCGCCGGTTTCTGCTCCTGGGCCGCGGATTACGCCACCGGCTCCAGCGGCAGTGGTTGCTCCACCTGCGCCGACGACTCCGGCAATCACAGCTTCCGGGCCCGTTTCCACGCCGGCGCCGCCGCGTCCGGCCGCTCCTCCGGCTGCGCCACAGCCGCCAGCCCCGCGAATGATCGTGCCGCAAACCGGACCGCGGCCTGTGTACAAAGCTCCGCCGCCGCGTCCAGGTGTGCCGATAGGACTATCCACTGCTCCCGCCAGCGCCCGCCCGGCACCGGGACGACCGATTCCGGGTCAACCGATTTTTCAGCGCCGACCGCCCGCGGCGGGTGGAGTTGGTGCTCCGCGTCCGCCGCTACGACCGGGCGAACGCCGGCCGATGCATCCCACGCGTTCAGCGCCTGCCGGAAGTCGGCCGCTTGGCGTCGGACCTGGATTGCCTCCACCCGGACCAGCTCGTCCCGGCAGCCGTCCTGGCGCGCCCGCACGGCGACCAGGTCAGCGCTACGTTCCGCGAGGTGTGAAAGAAGGCCCAATGAAGGGCTACGTTCCGCCGCCACGCATGGTGGTGTCGAACGAGCCTGCGCCCATCACGCGCAACATCACGATCACGGAAGGAATCAGCGTTAAGGATCTCGCCGAGAAACTCGGGGTTCGCGCGAAAGATCTGATTTCCCGTCTGTTGGCGCGCGGCGTTTTTGCGACCATCAACCAAACCCTTGACGCCGAATTGGCCAGTGAGATCGCGCGTTTCTTCGGCGCCGACACAAACGTCATCACGTTCGAAGAACAAGCGGCAAAAGACACGGACTCAGCCGCGGCGACCGACGAAAGCGCGTCGGAAGCCGTGCCACGTCCGCCGGTGGTCACCATCATGGGCCACGTCGATCATGGCAAGACCACGTTGCTCGACGCGATCCGGCTGACGAACGTTGCCGGAGGTGAAGCTGGCGGAATCACGCAGCACATCGGCGCGTACAAAGTTCGCATCACGGATGTAGAGTCTCCCGCGTTCGGGCGCGAAATCGTGTTTCTCGATACGCCAGGGCATGAAGCGTTTACGCGTATGCGCTCTCGCGGCGCGAAAGCGACGGATATCGTCGTGCTCGTCGTGGCCGCCGATGACGGTGTGATGCCGCAAACGTTGGAGGCGATCGATCACGCGCACGCCGCGGAAGTTCCGATCATTGTTGCGGTCAACAAGATCGACAAGCCCGAAGCCTTGCCCGATCGGGTGAAGAAACAACTCGCCGATCGCGGCTTGATGCCGGAAAATTGGGGCGGCAAGACCGTTTTCGTCGATGTTTCTGCCAAGAAGAAAACGAATCTGAATCTGCTTCTGGAAATGATCTGCCTGGTGGCCGATCTCGCCGAACTCAAGGCGAATCCCGAGCGTGCGGCTTCGGGCGTGGTTCTCGAAGCCAAGCTCGATCGCGGCCGGGGACCTGTGGCAACGGTTCTCGTGGAAAACGGCACGCTAAACGCCAGCGACAATTTCGTGGTGGGCAATGTGTACGGAAAAGTCCGCGCCATGTTTGATGATCGCGGGGCTGCCCTCGAATCCGCGCCACCGTCGACCCCCGTCGAGATTCTGGGCATGGAAGGTCTGCCGCAGGCCGGCGATCAATTCGTAGTTGTCGCCGATCGAGACAAAGCCCGGGGCATTTCCGAATATCGCGAGCAGAAAGCCCGAGAAGCCACGCTGGCCAAGAGTTCCCGCGTGTCGCTGGAAGGCCTGGCCGAGCAGATCAAGACGGCCGGCACGAAGGAACTGAACATCATCCTCAAGGGCGACGTGCAAGGTTCGGTCGAAGTGCTGACCGACCTGCTGGCGAAGCTCTCGAACGACAAAGTGCGCTTGAAACTTCTGCGCTCTGGCGTGGGCGCGATCACCGAAACCGATGTGCTGCTGGCTTCGGCTTCGAACGCGATCATCATCGGCTTCAACGTGCGCCCCGAGCGCAAGGCGCAGGAACTTGCGGACCAGGAAAAAGTCGATATCCGCCTGCACTCGATCATTTACGAACTGCAGGACGAGATCAAGCGCGCTATGACTGGCCTGCTCGAACCGACGATCAAGGAAACCTACCAGGGCCGCGCGGAAGTGCTCGAAACCTTCCGTATCCCGAAAGTCGGCATGGTCGCCGGATGCCGCGTCAGCGATGGCATCATCAAGCGCGATTCTGAAGTGCGCCTGCTGCGCGACAACGTGGTTGTCTTCAAAGGCAAGGTCGCATCCCTTCGCCGCTTCAAAGACGATGCCCGGGAAGTCCACAACGGCATGGAGTGTGGCATCTCGATCGCGAACTACGGCGATGTCAAAGTTGGAGATGTGATCGAAGCATTCGTGACAGAGCGCATCGCGGCCGAAGTAATTGCATAAGACAGGGGTCAGGGCTCAGGGGCCAGTTTTGCTGACTCCTAGCCCCTTACCCCTGATTCCTGCATGATTGCTTTTCTTACCCTCGAACTCCACATCGAAGCGGCCCAATCGTTGAAAGATCGGCGGCAGGTGGTGCGCAGCCTGAAAGACCGGCTGCGCGCTAGTTTTAACGTTTCCGTCGCCGAATTGGATTCCACGGGGCTTTGGAATCGCGCGACGATCGGGGTGGTCAGCGTCTCCGATTCGCGCGACTATCTCGATGGGCTGATGAAAAAAGTCGAGCGCCAGGCCACACGCATCGCCAACAATCACGGGGCCGATGTGGCGGATTCATTTGTTGAATATTTCTAGCGGCGCTCAGGGCTGCTGCAGTTGGAGCGAGACCAGCCTCACTTCACTCGTGAACGCTCCGGTTGACCGCGAGTAGGTCACGAAAACCGTCTGCCCGCCGTTGAGATCGTATTCAGAATGCGACCGCGCGTCGTAGACGTTCCCCGATGTTGGCGGCATTGCCACAAATGCTGTTCCCTCATCCGACCAAGGGCCCTCCGGGTTCGGTGCGGTCCGCATCGCCACGTTGTTCGACAGCAATTGACTGTAGATCGCGACGTATTCCTGCAAGTAATCGTTCCACGAGACGCTGAGAATGTTGGCGTCTGGAATCACCGAAATCGCGTCGCTGAGCCGGGAAGACCAATTCTCGTTCCCGGCATAGAAGGCCCACGCGCCGCGATTGAGCACGTTCTCAGGATCGACTTTCGCCAGCTTGCAGCCTTTATCCGCGCTGTTCGTCGGTACGCCGCAGCCATAGATGTAGAGCGTTCCAGCAGAGATCAGAGAGGCAGATCCGAAGCTTGGCTGATCCTGCGTGAACATCAGATCAACCGCGACGGAGTTTCCCACGGTGTGAAAGTTGAAGTTTCCTGGCAGAGAAGAAATCAGCATGTAAAACACCAGAGCTTGATTGTCGGCAGCATCGGTAACCATCGACGAAGGCCATAACGCCCAGCGCGCGCCACAGGGCTGTACCTGGCACGGATTGCCATTGTGAGTCTGATTGAACGCATATTCCGCTGGCGTTTCGACAAGAATCATGGATGGCCCGCCGGAGGAATCCAGGCGATCTTGAAAGCCGCTAATTCCACCTTGCGCATTGAGGTCGGCAGTGTAGGACCAGGAGTCGCTGATCAAAGTTCGCCCCTCCGCGTTGGGACGTGTCAGGAAGGTATCGCTGTACAGCCAAACGGAATAACCTTGAAATACGGCGCTTAGCGCTCCATCCCGGCCCAGAATGACCGGGTTCGTCGGGATCGCGCCAAGATCAGTTACGTTCACGATCTTCAGCGCGGGCGGCGGCCCGCTAGGACCACAGCTCAACGTTGCGAGGACGAGAACAAAAAGTCCGAAAGGCGAAATTATCCGGATCAGGAACGAGAAATATCTTCCTGCCATAATGGCCCCGCACGGGGGCACGAAAATTGTAAGCTGATCCGCCAAGGCGAGTTGTCAACTGAGCGCCGCCTAACATCTTGTTACCGCCGTACTTACCGGACGGCGTCGGATCTGCGCCAAAATATGTGTGAGCCTGGCGCACCTTAGCGCAACACGCGCGCACATTTTTTGTGATATTCTCTTGCGTTTTTACCGAAGGTGAGTTGTGGAGAAACGTGCAGTCAAACATCATCGCGGACGGCTGGGCGAAGCCCTGCGTGAGGAGATCGAGACGCTCGTCGAGGGCGAACTCGGCGATCCGCGCATCGGTCTGGTTAGCGTGACCAGTGTGCGGATGGCCGATGATGGCCGCTCCGCGCAGGTTCTGGTCGATGTCGAAGGCGATGACGAAGACGCCGAGCGCAGCCTGGAAGGACTCGACGCCGCCAGAGCTTACATCCGGCACGAAATCGCAGATCGCTTGCGGTTGCGGCGCGCGCCAGAATTGTTGTTCCGGCTCGACCGCTCCGAACAAACAAAAGCCAGGGTCGAACAGTTATTAGACCGGACAAAACGAAAGAGCAAGAGTCGCAACGAACGTGATGCGAAACAGTGACATGCTCGAAGATGTTCTCCGCCAAATCGGACAGCACGAGCGCTTCGTGCTGACCTCGCACGCCCGTCCTGATGGCGACGCGGTCGGATCGGCGCTGGCCTGCTGCCAGGTTCTGCGCGCCATGGGCAAACATGCCGATGTCGTTCTGCACGACGGAGTCCCGCGCATTTATCGTTCGCTGCCGTTTGCCGATCAGGTCGTGCAGTCCAGTCGCGTGATGGACGGTTACGAGGCGGCTATCATTCTGGAGTGTGACAGCATTCATCGCACCCGGCTGGAAGGTTTGGAGGATCGTTTTCTTATCAGCATCGACCATCACGTCAGCGGACGTCCTTTTGCGCACGTCAACTGGATTGATCCGCACGCTGTCGCGACCGCGGAAATGGTGTTTCGTCTGGCGCGCCAGGCGGGCGTGAAATTCTCTCCGGAAATTGCGACCTGCCTTTACACGGCGCTGATGACGGACACGGGCTCGTTCATGTTCCAGGGCACAAATGAAAATACGTTTGCTCTGGCTCGCGAGCTTGTGCTGGCCGGCGCCGACCCGGCACTTTGCGCCCGCGGAATTTATTTCGCGCATTCTATCGCGAAACTTCGCTTGCTGGGCGAGGCTCTGCGCAGTCTGAGTGTCGAGGGCCACATCGGCTATTTCTGGGTCACGCAGAAGCAGATGGACCGGTGCGAAGCGAAAGAAGAAGACTGCGAAGGCCTGGTGAATTATGTGCTCTCCATCGGCGGAGTCGAAGCGGCGGCATTCTTGCGTGAACTGCCGGACGGCCGTTACCGGGTGAGCCTGCGCAGCAAAGGAAAGATCGACGTGGCTCGCGTTGCCGAGTGCTTCGGCGGCGGCGGACACGAGTGCGCCAGCGGATGCTCGCTCGACGGCCCGCTGGCCGACGCCGTCCGGCAAGTCATCTTTCAGCTTCGGGGCGGACCTTCCGTACAATAGTCTGGATTACCAGTAAGGACACACGAAGGTTCACGAAGGAGATCAATAAGAGCTCACTGTGCGCTGCAACTCCTTCGTGAAACCTCATGCCCTTGGCGGTCACTCAGGTAATTCACTACCCCTGAAGGAAATTGCAGCCACCCCGAAACAGTGCTTCTATAATCATCATTCCTAATGACCCTCCGCACCCGCACGGATGCCTTGCTGCTCGCCGGATTTTGCGCCTTTCTTTTTTTCTACGGATTAGGAGCCTTCGGCCTGATCGGCGCCGACGAGTCACGTTACGCGCAGGTGGCGCGCGAGATGCTCGATCGCCGCGACTGGGTCACGCCCGTTCTCAACGGGCAACCGTGGCTGGAAAAGCCGCCGCTCTATTACTGGCAGGCGATGGCCGCTTATTCCGTGCTCGGCGTCAGCGACGTGGCGGCGCGCGTGCCCGGGGCGCTGGATGCAACGCTGCTGGTCATCGCGGTTTATCTTTTCTTTCGTCGGTTTCGCCGTGGCGTCGAAATCGATGCAGCACTGATCACGGCCTCTTGCGCCGGAATCATCGGCTATGCCCGGGCGGCTTCCACCGACATGCCGCTCGCCGCGACATTTGGAGTTGGCATGCTGGCCTGGTGGGCCTGGCGCGAGAGCGGAAGGCGAGCCTACCTTGCGCTGTTCTATGTGTTCATGGGACTGGGAACTCTCGCCAAAGGCCCGGTCGCACCTTTTCTGGCCGCGGCGATCATCGTGCTGTTTGCGATTGCAACTCGAGAATTCCGATTGATCGTAAGGCCTTTGTGGTGGCCTGGAATCTTGCTTTTTCTCGCGGCCGCATTGCCGTGGTATATCGCCGTCGATCTACGCAATCCGCAATTCTTCCGTGAATTTATCCTCAAACACAATCTCGAACGCTTCTCAAGCAATCTCTATCATCACCGCGAGCCTTTCTGGTATTACCTTCCCGTAACAGCGGCAGCTCTCGTGCCTTGGCTCGCATTCGTCATTGCGGCGTATGCCGCGCCGGTGCGGGCCTGGTGGGAAGAACACAAAGCGGTTTCACCAGAAGCCGACCTTGAGATGCAATTGGATCTGTTCGCCTGCTGCTGGCTGATCGTTCCTGTGATCTTCTTCTCTTTCTCGCAATCGAAACTTCCCGGCTACATTCTTCCCGCCATTCCGGCCGGCGCGGTATTGCTGGCGGACTACCTCCGGCAGCATCTCGAGGGCAAAGAACCCATCTCGAAGTCGCTTGCCATTCTGCATGCGATCGTCGCGGCGGCGCCGATCGTGCCCGCACTGATGATTGCCTATCTCGTCAGCGAAAAACATTGGCCTTTGGGGAAGCCTCTTTTTATCTCCATGGCGATTGCGTTGGTGATTTGCATGGGGATTGCCCTCACGCTCATGAGCCGCATGGGATTGCGGATGCTGCGCTTCGTCACGCTGGTGCCGGTGGTGCTGGTCGTTGCGTTTGTACTGCGATTCGGATCGAGATCTATCGATCTGAAAATGTCGGCACGCCCACTCGCCGCGGAACTTGCCGAAATCGAGACACACCCGTTGCCGGTCGCGGTTTGCGGAACATCGCGCGAACTAGAATATGGCCTCGCTTTCTATCGCAATCAGACCGTCGCGCGATATGACTCGGGCGAAGTTCCCGCAGGCGAGCATCTACTGGTCGCCCCACCGGCATGGAAGAAGAACGTAGATGAGCTGACCGCTGGCCGCCGTGTGACGTTCCTGGGATACTACGCCCCGCAAAATGTGGATTATTATTGGGTGGGATCGGCGGCTCGGACTCACTAGCCCGACGGGATTATGTTCATGGATTCGACAGCTGATTTGGATGCGGCTTTGCAATTCGTGATCCGGCGTGTGAAGGAGGAGGCAACTCGCTCGGGCGAACCCCTGAGCGAAGAACAGGCCTCGTTACTCGAGGATCTACCCCTGCGTTCCGTGTTCCCATAATCGGCGGATCCGGAGACTGCGCTACTCATTCCACGAGATCTAGTCTACGAACGTCTCTGTGAACTCGCGAAAACTGCGCATGGCAACGATCTTCAGGCTGATCCGGACAATGCCTCAGTTCTCGCCTTGAACAGGCATCCTGTGGTTTGGCTTCTGAGCTGGGCAGGGGTAAAGCCTGTTAGGCCTTGGTGGGATCGCTCCCTATTGTTTATTGGCGCAGTATTGCTACTAGCCGCCTGGCTGACGATCTATCTTCTCCTGGACGAAGAGCCTTGGATTCCGTCTCGCGTCATGGTGGTCGCCCTCGGCGCCGCGATTTTCGTGCTCGTAGGCCTTGGTGCCCGACGGGTTGACCGGTGGGAACTGAGACGAACGATCAATGAGTGCCGCCATCGTCTCACCGACACTCTCACTCCTCGCTGACCGCCAGCGCTTCCCAGTGCGGTCGCGACGGACCGGTGGCGAGAACTTCCACTCCATACTCGTATCCCTTATCGAACGCTTTGAGATTCAGATCGCGAAAGCTCGGAGGGACGGAATCGGCCACGGCTTTGCGCACCGCGTCCGCGCTGAGAAGTTTTGTCACTGCGGTGAAGAATCCAACCATCACCGAATTCAGCACCATGCGCTTGCCCAGTTCTTCGGCGAAGCGCGTCGCGGGAATCGCGTAGACCCTGGGATCGCCTTTCAGATCGTCGACGCGCACCAGATCTTCTTCAACGATCAGCAGGCCGCCAGGCTTGAGTTCGGGCGCGAAGCGGTTGTAGGCCTCCTGCGACATGATGACCATGATGTCGGGCTGCGTGGTGTAGGGATACAGCACCGGCGAGTCCGATACGACCAACTGGGCGCTGCACGCGCCGCCGCGCGCCTCCGGACCGAAGTTCTGTGTCATGGTGGCGAAGCCGTTTTCGTAAATCGACGCCGCCTTGCCCAGCACGATGGCCGAGAGGATTACTCCCTGGCCCCCAAATCCTGCGATTCGAATTTCGGTTACCCGCATAGACACTCCGTTTCCAATTCGTCTCCGAGGTAGCGATCACCCAGCGTCTCCACGTACTGCGCCCGCATCATCGATTGATAGTCGGGACGGTCACGATCGACGAACTTGCCCACGGCGATTTCGCCGTTGAGCGTGAGCCCGACTTCGCTGGTAGGCGCGCCGTTCTTCACTTTGCTCTTTTCTTTGTAGTACTTCATGGTGTCGAGGCCGTCGCCCATCTTGTTGCGCCGTTGATAAAGCGTGGGACAGGGGGAAATGACTTCGATAAACGAGAAGCCCTTTTTCTGGAAGGCTTCGCTGATCGAGCGCGCCAGTTGGCGCACGTGGAAAGTCGTCCAGCGCGCAACGTACACGGCGCCAGCAGCCTCCACGAGATGCGGCAGATTAAACGCCGGTTCAAATGTCCCGTAAGGATTGGTCGAGGTAGTCGCGTGGCCAGGAGTCGTTGGCGCTGTCTGGCCGCCCGTCATGGCATAAATGAGATTGTTCACGCAGATGACCTTCAGATCGATGTTGCGCCGTGCCGCGTGAATCAGATGGTTCCCGCCGATCGCAGAAAGATCGCCATCGCCCGAGTACACCACAACGTTCAGCTTGGGATTTGCCAGCTTCAGGCCCGTGGCGAACGGAATCGCTCGCCCATGTGTGGTGTGGAACGAGTCGAGCTTCACGTATCCTGCGACGCGCCCGGTGCATCCGATGCCCGATACCAGCGCCAGTGATTCAAGATCGATTTTCGAATCGATCAGTGCGCGGGCAAATGAGTTGACGGTCGTGCCGATGCCGCACCCTGGGCACCAGATATGGGGCATGCGATCGCTACGCAGAAATCGTTCTACAGGATTCACGTTCTCGTCGAGAATCTTCAGCATCGGCTTGCCTCCACGATGGCATTCAGAATTTCATCCGGATTGTGCACTCCGCCTCCGGCATGCGGCACGGCAACGGTCTTGGCGAGGCCGCCGGCAGCGCGTTCCACTTCGCGCACCATCTGTCCAAGATTCAGTTCCGGCACGACGAAGGCTTTGACCTGCGACGCCAGTTCAGCAATTTTGTTTTCCGGGAAGGGCCACGCGGTAATCAGTCGGAGTTTTCCGACTCGCAATCCACGATCCCGCGCCATATCGATGGCCCGCTGGGCCACGCGCGAAGTGATGCCATAGGAAACGACAACCACATCGGCACCGTCTACCCGGTCCTCTTCAAACAGGCAGATACGATCGGAAGCCGAGCGGATTTTGTTCTGCAACCGCTTCACGAGTTTGTCCTGCGTCTGCGGCGTCATGTTGGGATAGCCGCGCTCATCGTGGGTCAATCCGGTGACGTGAAACTTATAGCCTTCACCGGCATGGGCCATCTCCGGCACCATGTCGCCGTTGGTCGCGTACGGCAGGTAGTCTTCGATCGATTTGTGCGTATGCTTGCGCGGCGTGACCTCGATTTGATCGGCCGGAGGGATCACAACTTTTTCCGTCATGTGTCCGACCACTTCGTCCATCATGAACATGACCGGCACGCGAAATTCCTCGGCCAAATTGAAGGCCTTGATCGTGAGGTCAAAACATTCCTGCGGAGAGTTCGGGCACAGGGCAATGATCTCGTAGTCGCCATGCGATCCCCAGCGCGCCTGCATCATGTCGGCCTGCGCCGGAAGCGTAGGCAATCCAGTCGATGGCCCGCCGCGCTGCACGTCCACGAATACGCAGGGGGTTTCCGTCATCACGGCGTACCCGATGTGCTCCATCATCAGCGAGAAGCCAGGGCCAGAGGTCACGGTGAAGGCTTTTGCCCCGCCCCAGACCGCGCCTTGCAGCGTGATCGACGCCGCCAGTTCGTCCTCCATCTGAATGAAGCTGCCGCCGACAGTGGGAACACGCGACGCGAATCTCTCGACCACCTCGGTCGACGGGGTGATCGGATATCCCGAGGCGAATCTCGCGCCTGCGGCCAGCGCACCCTCGCAGCAGGCATGGTCGCCATCAATGAAATGAGTGCCGGTCAGCACTCCATGCAGATCGGCTTTCATTTCTCACCTCCGTCGGTTTTCACGTCAGCTCCCTGTTTTTTCTCGCCCGGGACTCTCGCTCCGTAGATCGCGAAATCGGGGCAGTACATGCCGCACAAGTCGCACCCGCTGCATTTTTCCGGATGCACCACGTGCGGCGGATGATATCCCTTCGAATTGAAAGCAGAAGAGAGCGCCAGCACGTGGGTGGGACAGAACTCCACACAGAAGCCGCAGGCTTTGCAGCGCTCTACCACGATCGAAACCCGTCCTTTTGCCACTTGGTCCCCCAACCCAGGAGTACGATCACTCCAAGCATTCAAAGTAGGACGTGATTATCCGTCGGACGAACAGCAGTACGGTGTGACCACGATCACAGAATTAAGTGAGGAGAAGCACGATGTGATCGCGGACACACGAGGCTCGCAAGCAATTGTCGCTGCTGAGTTTAGAGGCTCCGAAAGCTCAACAAGTACGGCCGCGAATAGAGCGCAGCGCTTTCGCCGGTGACGCATATCACACCAACCCGTGCGATCGAATACGTTACTCGTTCTCGATCGCGCGGCCCGTGTACTCCGTTGTTCGCCCTGTTTGCCTTCTCCTCCGCGAATTCACTACACTCGGATTTTTGCGGTGGGTGGCCGATCCTAAGCGTTGGGTGGGAACCTTTCGGCTGCCGCTGCAGGAGCCCTTTTTGGAGATTCTGGATCTCAGGCATTTTTCTGCCGTCGACCTGCGCCCGTTGCTGGACGACGAGATGCAGGTTTGGTCTCGCCTGCTCTCCTGGGACTATTCCGGCTCGGCCGAGATGATTCTTCGCTATGTCGACGCGAAAATCCTGCCAGGCTATGCCGCCGTCGATCGCGGCCGGGTGTTTGGCTATTCGTTTTTCGTCTACGAAGGCAGCAAAGGCGTCATTGGGGACCTCTTTGTGGCGAACGGCGGACGTTTACCCGATTCGCGCCAGGTCGAACTCCGCATTCTCACGCACGTCATCGAGACGCTGCAGCAGTCGCCGGGCATTCATCGCGTGGAAGCGCAGTTGCTGGCGCATGATGCCAACGCCGTCTCGCGACCGTTTCAAGAGACCGGATTCCAGCGCTATCCGCGGCTTTTCATGGTTCTGCCCTTTGCGAACTCCTCGCCGGAGCAGATTCCGCTGCATCCGGAAGTCGAAATCCGCTCCTGGACCGAGGCCGATTACCAGCCATCCGCTGCGGTGATTACCGCTTCTTACCGCGGTCACGTCGACGCCCAGATCAACGACCAATACCACGCGCTCAGCGGCTCGTTGCGCTTCCTGAATAACATCGTTCGTTTTCCCGGATGTGGCATTTTTGATCCCGGCTCGTCGTTCGTCGCTGTTGACCGCCGGACGCGGACGCTGATCGGCCTGATCCTCTGCTCGCGGGTGCGCAGCGACGTCGGCCACGTCACGCAGGTCTGCGTTCTGCCAGACTATCGCTCGCGGCGGATCGGCGAATCTCTGATGGCTACCACCGCGGCGGCCCTGCGAAAAAGGAATTTCTCGATGCTCTCGCTTACCGTAACCGAAGCCAACACCAAAGCGGTAGCGCTCTACAAGCGCATGCACTTCGACAATAAGCGAGTGTTCGACGCGTTCGTGTGGGAGGGGTGAAGAGGACTATCTACGTATCAGCCACATGGCCCAGCCGGCCACGATCACTCCGCCCAGAAACATGGCGAAGCAATACATCCCGTAGCGGATCATCTCGCGCGCGGTGTCGCGATGCGTGATCCCGAATACGATCGAAGCAAAGAAGGCGAAGACCGCCGCGGCGCTGAAATGGGTGAGTGTGATCGTCACCGCATCCCTCCCACGGCGAAAGGTTTAACTGGCAACTGGCTACTGGCAACTGGCAACTGCTTCATTGTTTTTTTCCAATCGCAATGTGATACGCGTCAGCGACCGCGATGAAATTGAGCAATCCCGCGACGATCATGAATTTGGTGCCGTAATCGGCAACCGCAAAGGCGACCGCATTCTGTCCCCAATCCATGGCGAGCGTCAGAATGTAAAGCGCGCCCGCGCCCAGGTCGCCCACAAATCCCAGCATGTCGAGAATGTCCCCGCCATTTGCCTTGTAGATGCGGCCCTGCATGCCCAGTCCGAGCAGGAACAGCGTCACAATGGAAATGAACAGCAGCGCGCCGCGAATCCAGCGCTTCTGAATCATGTGTCCGCCGCCAGGGATGAACCAACCCACCGCCGGAGCGAGCACCGCCATCGCGCTGATGGGTTCGGCTTGCGTTATTTTTGCTTTTTCGGTCGTCGAATTCGCCATGCTAAATCGTCACAATCTCGCGTTGAATTTTTCCCGTCACTTCCGCCGATTTCTCCCGCACCAGCACGTTGACTTCGCTGCGCACGCCAAACTCCGGCAGATAAATCCCCGGCTCGATCGAGAAGCAGGAATTCGGCAGAATCTGCCTCTCGTCGTGGATTTCCAGATCATCCATGTTGGCGCCGTTCGAATGCACGTCCGTTCCAATCGAATGTCCGGTGCGATGAATGAAATATTGCCCGTATCCCGCTTTTTGAATGTGTCCGCGGGTGGCGCGATCGACCTGCCATCCGGAGAGGCGCTGCCCGGAGTTGATCGCGTCGAGAACGGTTTTCACCCCGGCATCGCGCGCGTCGCGCACAATCTGAAAAACCTCGCGCATGCGTTCAGACGCAGCCGCACCCACAAATCCCATCCAGGTGATGTCGTAATACACCGCAGCCTGAGTATTTTTTTTGCCCCAAACGTCCATCAGAACCAGGTCGCCCTCGCGAATCGGTACCGGACGGCTGGCATTCGGCTCGTAGTGCGGGTTTCCGGCATTCGCATTCACAGCGATAATCGGCGGATCATCCGTCAGTAGATTCTCACGGCCAAACGCCTCCACATACCAGTTTTGAATCTCGTGCTCGGTCGTTCCGCCGTCGCGCACTCGCCGGCCGATTTCTTTGAAGGCCTCGGCCACAATGGAATCGATGGCGTCGCGAGCCGCAAAGTGCGACTGGATCTGCTCTTCCGACCATGTCGATTCAAATTGAGCCACCAGATCGGCCGAGCTAACGATGTTCTTGCCTAACCCGCGCAGCAAATCGACCGTACCGGCATCGACGAGCGAAATCGTGAACACACTGTTATTCGGCGAATATTGCATGGCCAGATCGCGATGCTCGGCCAGAATCGCCTTCAGCTGATCGAACAATTCCTGCCAGCCCGAATACTGATATTTTTTCCCGGGCAGAGAATCGAGGTGTCCGGCTTCGATCTTATGCACCAGTTTGACCGGCTCGCCCTCAGCCGGAATCAGATAGAACCAGCGCCGCGTTACCATCAGGCTCGCGGGCACACCCAGAACACGATAGGCAATCGGATCGCGATGATGATGGTCGTAGAACAGCCAGGCGTCGATATTTCGTTCGCGCAGAGCAGACTGGATGGCGGCGAGGTTCATGGGCAAACTTCTATTGTAAACAAGGGGAAGGATTTTCGGCGAATGGGGGAACCGGGAGGCGGTGTCTTAACAGTGTTTAAGACAGTACCAACCGGGAAGAGTCATCTACGCTGCCAGGATTTTCTTCTTCGCTGCCAGTGGCAGCGTTTCGCATGCTGTCCGTAGTACGAGCCGGGGCGCCCGTGTGCGGATTTTCATCAGATACCGCACCGTGCGCTTGGGATCGAACTTTGCCGTCTCCCGCAGCAGCCAGGCTGATCCCTTCTGCACCATGTCGTCTCGATCGGGCAGCAGACAATTCGAGAGCTTCACGATATCCGGGAAAAACATTTTCGCGCGCGCCCCGCGAATCAGGGCGACTGAAGCT
This sequence comes from uncultured Acidobacteriaceae bacterium, assembly GCA_963772045.1. GTDB lineage: Bacteria > Acidobacteriota > Terriglobia > Terriglobales > Acidobacteriaceae > Sulfotelmatobacter. The sequence continues at coordinate 356,210 of CAVYWC010000001.1, forward strand.
GCCCGCCGGTGCCAGCGATTTTTCGACTTTGCCCAGCGAAAGACGCTTCTGGCGCGCTTCGGTTCCGCAACAAGCATCGGGGCAATCAGATCGTGCACAAGCGCATCGTGATCGGACCAGATGGAGATGCGATCGAGCCATTTCTCGAATAAGCGAAATTCGCGATCGCCGCATCGCCCGTGCAAATCCTCGAGCAGAAACACGGCGGCGACTTTTTCTTCGAGAACCGACCCTGAGAACAGTTCATCCGCGACCTTGACCAGAAAATCAAAATCTTGCTGGCGCAGAATGTCGCGCCGGCAGCGCCGCATCGCTCGCCGCAGATCGGCCGTATACCATCCATGAGACTTGATTTCTTCTTTGAAGAACCATTGCACGCCGGCGGCATGCTCGGCTGAACCCCCGCTTTTGAGCGTCGCCCGAATCTGCGCGGCGACTTCGGCGGGCGCAATGCCCAAATCGCTTGAACCGCGGTGAGGCGACATAACCTCGCGCCGTCCCGGATTCCGTCCCATGTCTGGCAACGACGCAGAGACATGCGGCACGCCACTTGAGTCATTTCGCAAACTGCTAATTCGTTTGCGCGTCATTTCGTTTCGGACGTTTCTGTTCGCACCCATCGGTCATAGATCCAAAGCAGCAGCGTGGTGACTAGCCCCACGGAGGTGAAGGCCCACCAGATCATCGCCGGGCGATGCTGCACCTCTCCAAAATGGTGGACGACCGCTCCGCCGAACGTGCCTCCAATCAACGATCCGATTCCGATGGGAAGAAAGGCAAATCCCATGTACGTGCCTTGCTGCTCGGCGGGCGCCAGGCGCGAAATGTAGTCGTAATAGCGCGGCGCTTGCGTGATCTCGCCGAGAGCCAGCACGAAGATGGAGAGTACCGCGCCCCAGACGGTCGGTCGCAGTGCGAGGATCACCCAGGAAACGGAAGTAATGACGGTTCCCAGAATCACCGCTGGAAAGGGACGAATCTTCTGCGTGAGAAACCCGACCACGAGCGTCAGGCAGATCACGGTCAGCCCGTCGGTCACAAGGATCATCTCCACATCGGCGGTAGGGTTGATGTAGGCGTGGATGAAACGGGGCAAGCTGATGTACTGCTGCCAGAAAACAATCCAGTATCCGGTAAAGATCACGAGGAACCACATGAAGCGGCTGATGCCAGCGAGAACCAGCGCCGCCATGGCTGCCCAACCCCACCAAGGCACCGCCCACCCCGGCCGCACCCACATGGCGACGCGCAACAGCAATGCCAAGAGCAGCACGGGCAGCACCAGACGATAATTCCCCACCACGATGCAGAAGTTCCGCGCGACTTGTGCAATCGATGGCGGAGGCGCGTCACCGGCTTGGCGCGGCTCGCGAAAGAAAAAAAGGACTACAAAAAACATGGCAAAGACCGCAAGCGCGCCTAGACGATAGACGTTCTCCACGCCGAGATGGCGATGCGCCCACGAAGCGTAGAAGGGGCCAGCAGCGCCGCCGATGTTAACCATCGTGTAGTAGATCGAATAGCCGATCGAGCGTACGTTCTCTTTGGAAGCGCGTGCGGTCGTGCCGGCTACACACGGCTTGACCAGCGCCACGCCCAGGGCAGGAAGCATCAAAATGACGCCAACAAAAAGGCCCGGAGGTACAGCATTGCGCACGGGCGCAAGCCACGGCGCGGCAATCGAGCCAATCAGAAAGTAGGCAACGCCGAGAATGAGGTAAGCCAGTGAAAGTGCGCGCCGGAAGCCGAGCCGATCGGCCGCCGCTCCTCCGAAAATTGCCAGGAACCAGACCATGCCGCCGAAGATGCCGGTCAGGGTTCCGGTCTGCTCGGTGGAGAAGTTCAGTTTTTCCTGCAAATAAAGGGCGAGCGAAGCAAAGGCGCCGTAGTAGGCGAGCCGCTCGAATATCTCTGTGATGTTAGCGACCCAGAACGGCCGCTCGAAGCCGGTGCGAATCTCATGCAGACGTTGAGAAAAAGTCAACTTGGCTTGCTGCGTTTCCATGTAGTGGCGTCCTGGGTGGTGTACGCGTTTCTTCAGTCGTGACGAATCGAAGGAGCCGGGTCAAACGCCGAGCCGCTTCCGCAGTTCGCCGGCAGAGATTCCCGCCACTCGAAGCACTTTATTTCGGCTGCTCTGGCCGGAGGTAATCGTAATGGAAGATCGCGCCACGTTCAAAAGTTCTGCGAGAAACACAATGCAGGCCTCGTTGGCGCGGCTGTCGATGGGTGGGGCGGTGAGAGAGATTTTCAGCGCGTCGCCGAATTCGCCGGTGATCGCGTTCTTCCTCGCGCGCGGATGAACTTTCACGGCAAAGCTAACGCCATTATCGCTGTCTCGAATCGCGATCATTTTTGTTTGAAAAAGCTTTTTTATCCTGAGCGAAGCGAAGGACGTATGCAATATGCCGGGAAAGCGGCAAGATGCATGGCTCCTTCGTCGCAAGATGCGCCGCTCAGGATGACAAGGCAAGATCTCTGCCTGCCTCAGTGCTCCGTGGTTAATCCTTCTTTCGCTCACCGAAAATTGCCGTGCCCACGCGCACGCACGTCGAGCCCTCTTCGATCGCGACTTCGAAATCGTGGGACATGCCCATCGAAAGCACGTCGACGTTGATGGCCGGGAGATTGCGGACGGCAATCGCGTCGCGCACCTCCCGCATCTTGCGAAAGAACGGACGCGCCGCCTCCGGATCATCCGTGAACGGAGGCACAGTCATCAGTCCGCGAAATTCGAGGGCTTCGAATCGAGCGGCAGACTGAAGCAGGTTTTCTAGCTCTTGAGAATCCGGAGCCACACCACTCTTCGCCGCTTCGCCGCCCACATTGATTTCAATCAGGACCGGGAGCTTCTTGTTCAGCTCTCGAGCCTCCGCGTCGAGTTTCTGAGCCAGCTTCACGGAATCGACTGAGTCGACGGCGGCAAACAGTTCCGCGGCCTTCGCGGCCTTATTCGTTTGCAAGTGGCCGATCATATGCCACTCGGCTCCAGTCATAGCCATCAACGAAGGTGCTTTCCCCGCAAATTCCTGCACGCGATTTTCGCCGAACAGGCGCAGTCCTGCCGCGTAGGCCTCGCGAATCAGTTCTGGCGGATGCGTTTTGCTTACGCCCATCAGCGCCACTTCGGAGGATGGGCGTCCGGCCCGCCGCGCCGCAGTCTCGATGCGCTCGCGCACTGCGGCTATGCTTTCTGCGATGGACATTTGCATGTGGCCGCTCACGCGTGCCTGCCTTGTTGCGGAGCTTCGCTCCGCCGGACAGCCGAGGGCGGCTGTCCCTACATTGGATTCGTGACTCTCCGCGGACGGAACCATCCGCGCCACACGTGTCGAGATCCCTCCACTTCGTTTGGGATAAAGCCACCGAGATTAATGCGCGCCGTTCTCCCTGCACGGCCAGTCCTCACATGATCGCTGTCGGCGGAGCGGGTTCGTCGGGACTGCCCGCGTTCGCCAGTGGTACGCGGATCATCGCGATTATCAATACCGCCAATGCGATGAGTGCCGCCCAGATCGGAGGCGCTCCCCGATTCCACTGAACCAGCGCCACGTCTTTGCCGGAGCCAACGAGGCCGGCAATGATCAATCCGCATAAAGCTTCGCCGGCGATTAGACCGGACGCGGTCAGTACGCCGGCGTTGTCGACTCGCGCCTTTTGCGCATCGTTGAAGCCTCGCCGGTCGCGCAACTTGTCTGTGACCCAGCGAATGATTCCGCCCAGAAATATCGCGAAGGTGGTTCCCAGCGGCAGATACATCCCGACCGAGAACAGCATCACACTCTTGACTTCGATCATGATCATCGAAATGCCGAGCAGAATTCCTACCACGACCAGCGGCCATGCCATATCTCCGCCGACAATGCCTTTCGACAGCATGGCCATCAATCCGGCTTGCGGGGCAGGCAGAGCGTTGCTGCCGAAGTGATAGGCCTTATCCAGAACCGCCAGAGGAATGAATAACACGAACGAGGCCACGACGATTCCGAACAAATCTCCAACCTGCATTTTCGAAGGAGTTCCACCAAGAATGTGACCCACTTTCAAGTCCTGCAACATTTCGCCCGCCACGGCTGAAGAAACACAAACCACGGCTGCCACTCCGAGCACGGCCGCGACTCCGCCCGTGCCCGAGACTCCCAGCGCCACCATCAGCAGCGCGGCAATGAGCAGGGTGCAAAGCGTAAGTCCGGAAACCGGGTTGTTGGACGATCCGATCAGTCCGACGAGATTGCCCGAGACCGCAGCGAAAAAGAACCCGATGATGACCATCACGCCCGCGGCGACCAGAGCTCCCGCAATGATCTTCGAACTGGTCAGGTTCCCCGCTGCGCTAAGGAAGTAGTAATAAAGCGCGATCATGGCGAGGAATACGAGCCCTATGCCGGCAAAAACCGCTTTCGCGGGCAGATCGCGATCAACTCGGCTGGTGGCCGCATGGGCCGCGGCAGATTTTTTCAGGTCTGAAACCGCGCGTCCCATACCGACGGCAAGCTGCTTGCGCATCTTGAACAGCGTATAGGTCGCGCCCACGAGCATGCCGCCGACCGCAATCGGACGGACAATCGAGTAGTAGATCGCACCGGCAAGTAGAGTCCAGTCAATCGCGTGACCGGCCGGCTGCTGTGCCTGAATATATGGACCGATCGTGAAGGTGAGGAGCGGAACCAGCAATCCCCAGGCGAGCACTCCACCCGCGAAATTCAACGCAGCAAGTCGCGGGCCGATGATGTATCCGACGCCAAGATACGCCGGGCTGATATCTGGCGCGCTGAACAGCGTCGCGCCGCCCGTAATCGTGGTGGCGACATTCGGGTTTGTGCCGGTCCGCAGCAGCAGCTTCTTTCCCAGATCGCTGATTCTTACGTGCAGAGTGTTGCTCGCGCTGAAGACATTGACCGCGCCCAACAGATAAATGAATCCCCCGAACCCCATGTTGGCGAACAGAATCTTGGCCGCTTTCGAGCCCTGCTGGCCGGCCTTGTGGATCTCTGAAGCGGCGACCGATTCCGGATAGGGAAGCTCGGGATCTTCGACCATGACCCGCCGCAGCAGCGTGACGAATAGGATTCCCAGTGTTCCGCCAATGACCATCAGTGCGACGGATTTGAAGTAGTAGGGGGAGCGCAAACAGTCGATGAGGAACCGCCAGAAGGATTCCTTCACTCCCGGGTGTTCTGGGACCATCCCAACCCACAATCCCGACATCACAAACGCCGGAATGGTGAAGACCGCGCCAGCCGCCATCGACTCGCCGATCGACCCCACGGTCCGCGCGATGTTTTCTTCGAGCAGCGAGCCTTTCATCAGGCGTAAGATCGCCATGCCGATGACCGCTGCCGGATACGTGGCCGCGATGGTCATTCCTGCCTTCAGCCCGAGGTAGGCATTAGCCGCGCCGAGAATCGCGGTCATCACCAGCCCGAGCAGCAAGGCGCGGAAGGTGAATTCCTTCATCTGCATCGTTTCCGGAACGTAGGGCACGTGTTTTTTATTCGTCGGAAGTTCGCTCACGGGAGTGCTCATGGACGGAATCCTTTTAGGGCGCGGGGATGATTCATTTGTCTTGCCTGAAGCTTATGCGAAATGTGGCCGAGAACACAATGAACAGCGAAACGCGAAATGGGAACAAACTTTGGAACGGCGCACCTTAGCACGGCGCCCCGGCGGCTGACAAGTGCTGCGGTGAAGATGAAGCCAGCAGACCGAATCCCGCAAAATTTGTGAGTACCGAGAATGCGCGCGATAGCATCCTATGGAACAAAAAAATCGCCAACCTCTAATTTGCAGAGTGTGTTGCTATGCACAAATTACGGTCGATGCTTCTGGTTTTCCTAATGTTCTGGACTTGCCGTGCGATCTCAGAGCAGGTTGATCAGACGGTGCGGCGTGCGCCCGATTTCGGAGCAGGCGATGTGTGGCTCGACCAGGGCGCGCCCGTTCCACATCACATCGCCGATTATCACGGCCATGTTGTGCTGATCGATTTTTGGGAATACACCTGCATCAACTGCATCCGCGATTTCGGGGTGCTCAAGAGCTGGTACGGAAAATATCATTCCTACGGCTTTGACGTGATCGGCGTGCATTTCGGCGAGTTCAACATCGGCTTCGATGTGAACAACGTTCGCGACGCCGCCAAGCGTTTTCGTTTGCCCTGGCCGGTTGTCGCCGATCAGCAAGGTACAACCTGGAAAGCCTATGGAGCACAGGGATGGCCCGACCGGTTCCTGATCGATCAAAAGGGCACCATCGTTCTGAGCGTCTTCGGCGAAACTAATAATCGCGTGATGGAGCAAAAGATCCACGATTTGCTGGCCCCCGATCATCCGGAAGTTGCGAAAATCGCTCTGGACCCGGACGAGAATGACTTTCGACCCGACTGTGGAGTCACTACGCAAGAAACCTTTGTCGGCCAACTCTACGGACGCGGGGCGGTTGACGATATGGACGATCATCGTATCGGGGACACTGCCGACTTTGTTCCCCCTCATTCTCCCGCCGACGGTGCCGTCATGCTCGAAGGCCGCTGGCGCGTCGAGCACGACGGCGTAACGTCCGAAGGTCATTCGGGCGGAGCCGAAGTACGTTACCACGCCCGATCCATGTACGCGGTCCTCAGTCTTTCCGGCGCGAAACAGGTGCGGGTCGATCTTGTCGAAGATGGTGGTCCGCTGCGCAAAAACGACGCCGGCGCCGACGTGAAATTCGATGCTAAAGGCCCCTACCTCGACGTCCGTGAAGCACGAATGTATTACGTCGTTCGAAGTCCGGCCTTCACTGCGCACCTGGTTTCATTCGAACCCGAGGACTCCGGACTGACGTTGCATTCGTTTACTTACGGCAACAACTGCCAGTTGTCCGACAATCCCTGAGCGTTGGCGATATCAGATTTTCCTGAGATCTTCGGATCGCTGACCGGAGTCTCATTTTGAAACGCATGTCCTCCCCAGTGCGCCCGTGGGCGTCACGTTCAGAGTAGAATAGAGGTCACTCGCCCTTCGTGGTCCCCATTAAGTCCGAGTCAACCAGTCTGAGGTGCAATGTGAGCGACCCTCCCGAGCGGGCCATGTTTCCACCGTACTATTGCCGCGATTGCGGTAGCGACGTAGGGTTTCGCTCCCGCCGCCGTGGCTTTGCCGAACGCTATCTTCTGCCGTTGTTCCTTCTGCAACCGGTCCGGTGCGGGGAATGTTTCCGGCGCGATTACCGTCTGATTTTCACCCCAGTCCGCGACCGCATGCCGGAGCCTGCCAAGATCACGTCCACCAAGCAGAATGGCGCGTCCCACAGCAACGTTGCTTAGGGCAGCCTGTCGTCGCTATACTTGAGAAGATTCGACTGCGGTGGTAGTTGTCCGCGAGAGTGCGAGGAGGCCGTCTTCAGCAGTAGCGAGGACCGAATCCGGGCTAGCGTGGCCAGTGCTGGAGTGGCGGAGCGGCCTATTGTTCTAAGACAGAACTTGTCGCTCAGTTCTGTGCCTCATATCCGCTCTCGAAAAGCCCTTGGTTGGAGAAACCGGCTTGCCGAGAGCCTGTTTTCTGTTCTGTTCCCTTCCGATTGCCGAATCTGCGGCAAGCCTTTATTGAATATCTCCCGTCTGCCGGTATGCCCGGAGTGCCGCGAGGGGATCGTTCCGATCCGCGGCAAGCTCTGTTCGATCTGCGGTGACTGCGTGCTTTCCACCTACGTCGAGCCCGACGAGGATGGACTGATCCGCTGCCCGGCGTGCCGCCGGGTAAAGCGCCCGTTTGCGCGCGCCGTCGCGTACGGCAGCTATGACGACGAGCTGCGCGAACTGATTCACTTACTGAAGTACAACGCCGTGCGGCCGGCGGCCGCGGTTCTCGGAAGCATGCTGGGCGAGGCCATCGCTCGTTTACAGCCCGCGTTCACCGAGGCGCCGGTTCTGCTGGTTCCGGTTCCACTTTACAAGGGCAAACGCCATCAGCGCGGATTCAATCAGGCGGAATTGATTTCGCGGTCTGCGCTGAAGATCTTAGCGAACAGCCCGCCCGAGCTCAGAACTGACATTCTGGCGCGCACTCGGGACACCCAGACGCAGATCGGCCTCACCAGCCATCAGCGGCGAGAAAATCTGCGTGGCGCCTTCGCGGTCACGCGTGCCGCGGAAGTCACTGGCCGCGAAATCCTTCTCGTGGATGATGTCTATACCACCGGAACAACGGTGACAGAATGTGCCAAGGTTTTACGCCGCGCCGGAGCCGTTCAGGTCTGGGTCGCCACGGTGGCGCGCACGCTCAAGCTGGCATCTAAGTACGCTGAGATTGCGCCCGAAGAGATGGACCAGACGGCAATGGCAACTGCCGTCGGAAGCTAAAGGGCAAGGTTTCAAGGTTTCAAGGTTTCAAGGTTTCAAGGTTTCAAGGTTTCAAGGTTTCAAGGTTTCAAGGTTTCAAGGTTTCGAGGTTTCAAAGTTTCACGTTTCAAAGTTTCGAGACAGCGGGAATGTGAAACCTTTGCACCCTTGAAAACCGGAAACTTGATTTTATGTCGCACAGAACAGAACACGACGCAAACGCCCGGCATGCGGGAAATCTGTACTCGCCCGTGGCCCCGCGCCGTCCCGGGGACGGCCATGCCCTGCTCGCCCCCGTTCTCGTGCTGAACGCGTCTTACGAGCCGATCAACGTCTGTGCCGCACGCCGCGCCCTGGTGCTCGTGCTCAAAGGCGTAGCCATGACCGAGGAAGAAAATGGACACTTCCTGCACTCGGCTCGCGTGGCCATGCGTTTGCCTTCGGTGATCCGGCTGCTTGAATATCGTCGCATTCCACATCAGAGCCGCGCGCTCTCGCGAAAGAACATACTTCTCCGCGACCGTAATACCTGCCAGTATTGCGGTACCTTGCTGCCTTCGAGTGAGCTGACGCTCGACCACGTCATTCCGCGCTCCCGCGGAGGTTCCTCCACGTGGGAGAATCTTGTCGCCTGCTGTCACTCTTGCAATCGTCGCAAGGGCAACCAGTTTCCCGGTGAGGCCGGCATGAAGCTGATGCGCGAGCCTCGCGCCTTCAACCTGCATACCAGCCGCCACATCATGCGCCTCATGGGTCGCTCCGATGACAAGTGGCGCAAGTATCTGTTCTATTAGGCAGACGTGTGGCGCGGATATTCCTGTCTGCACAGTCCAAAATTACTCGCGCAGCCAGTTGCCAAAGCCTCGGCGGGACGCGGTCCAGGCGTCTCCATCAAGATTGACCCCTGGACATCGAGGATGGGATCCGCATTATGCTGAATCCATGCCTATGGAGAGTCCTACCCTGCAAGGCAACCACATTCGCCTGGAACCGTTGGACCCTCGTCACGTTGAGGGTCTAGCCGCGGCATCCGCCACCGATCCGGAATTGTATCGCTGGAGTCCCGTCCCCCTAGGTGTACCGGAGACGACACTCTACGTCCAGACCGCATTGGCGGCACGAGATGCCGGAACTGCCATTCCTTTCGCCATTATGCGTGTCAGCGACGGCGCGGTCATCGGCTCGACGCGTTTTTTCAACCTGGAGTTCTGGGCCTGGCCCGCGGGACACGTCTTACATGGCCGCACAACTCCCGATGCCTGCGAGATCGGCTACACCTGGCTGGCGCGCTCAGCCATTCGCACTTCGGTTAACACGGAAGCCAAGCTGGGCATGCTCACGCACGCGTTCGAGGTCTGGCAGGTCTGGCGCGTCTGCCTGCATACGGATGTTCGCAACCAGCGTTCGCGCGCCGCGATTGAGCGCATCGGAGGGCAGTTTGAAGGGATTCTCCGCGCCCACCGCATGGCCGCCGACTACATCGCTCGCGACTCCGCGCGCTATTCCATCCTCGCTTCGGAGTGGGCCGCGGTCAAACAAAAGCTCAAGCAACATCTTGAGCGCTCAACATAAGTTGCGGCCCGGTAAAAATCGCGGTGTCATCCTGAGCGCAGCGAAGGACCCCTGCATTTTGCTCGCAGCCCGGATCCCCGGCTCGAAAGGGCAGCAACGCATCTGCCTCTGCCCCAACAACGGAGCAGCGTTACCACAACTGTTAGCTTCTCCACTTCAGCGTGACTGGGCCGGACATCGGGTGCTGCATCGGAGTGCCGGTGCGTTTGGCTTCGAGATACGCGGCTTTCAGCTGGAAATACCACTTGGCAGGACGGTCCGCATCGTCGATCAGCATCAGGTGTGGATTGTGCTTCAACCCTTCGGCCTGCATTTCCATCGTGCGCCGATCCTGCTCCACGAATTTTGCGAATACGAACTTCAGCAATCCGGCGCCAAACGGCATCCAGCGGAAAATATTCCACGCCGCAACCACATCGATGCGGCACTGATTGCTGCGAATCGGCGTAACCGTGGTGAGACTCGAAAACCAATATTTCCCCGCTCGAATCGTTTCCGTCCGGATATTCGGCAGCACGAAATCAATCGTCGTAGTGATCGACTCGGCATCGGCGTAGAGCCTCAGAAGCTTGTAGGGCGCGGAATTGGAGCTGGGCGTATGCGCGCTCATGCGGAATCCGTTGGGAATCGGCTCGAAATGTTTCTGCTTCTCATGGATGCTGTGGCGCGAGCGCCACCACCAGGCTTGATGCACGAACGGACCGTGGGCCGGGTCCATCAGTCCGATGATTCCGTGGTCAATGCTGACCGGCATCTCGGCCTGCAAGTATGCCAACTTGTATTTGTCGCTGAACTTTTCGATCTGCGGCGCGGCGTCGGGCGCCTCAGGTGGCGCTGTGAAACCCGCGCCGGGCGGCCCGGGATCCGGAATGTATGCCCAAATAAAATCATCCTGCTCTTGGCACGGATAACTGCCGGCATAAATTCGGTCGACTCTCAGCGTTTGATCGTGGGTGAGCGACGAGATCAACTGGCATTGTCCGTTGTGCACATCGAATTGCCATCCGTGGTACGGGCATTCCAGATTTTCTCCATCAAATTTCCCGCCGTTTAACGGCATTCCACGATGCGGACAGGAATCGCGCAATGCAAACGGTTGTCCCTGGCGATCGCGGCCGATAACGAGTGGGATTTCAAGCAGCGTCGCTTTGCAGAGTTGATTTCGGCCAACACGATCAGCGGGCAAGGCGCGATACCAGAAGCCCGTAAGCATGAGCGTGTCGGTGGCCTGGCGCTGTGGAAGATCGAGTTCGGGCATAGAAGAAGCTGTGAAGTTGGGCGCGTTGAAAGCTTATGCTAGCATCCGCTGTCCTACGCAGAAAGGACAAGCGCAGAAGGCGAGCAGTTCGATACCGACAATCCCGCGGGCGAAAACATGGAATTCATCGCACATTTTCGCAGGCTGACGCCCGTCCAGCGGAATACGTTCTTCGCGTGTTTTCTGGGCTGGACGCTGGATGCCTTCGATTTTTTCATTCTGGTCCTCTGTGTAAATGCTCTGGCCACGCAGTTCCATGAGAAAGTTTCCACTATCAGCGAAGCGATCTTCTGGACCCTCGCTATGCGCCCGGTGGGCGCGCTTCTGTTCGGCATGATGGCCGACAAGTACGGGCGCCGAATCACCCTGATGCTCAACATCATCACGTACTCAGTGTTTGAGCTGGCTTCGGCCTTCGCGCCCACGCTCAAGATTTTTCTGATCACTCGCGCGCTATTCGGAATTGGCATGGGCGGCGAATGGGGCGTGGGTGCCGCTTTTGCATTCGAAACTCTGCCGGTCGAAGGCCGCGGATTTTTCTCCGGCTTGTTGCAAGAGGGTTATGTCATCGGTTATCTCATGGCGGCGGTGGTCTATGGAACCCTGTTTCCGATTTTCGGCTGGCGTGGCATGTTTGTGATGGGAGCGATCCCGTCAGGTCTCGTCATCTACATGCTCTTGAAAGTGGAGGAATCTCCTGCCTGGCTGCAGGGGCGCGTCGCGCGCAAGGCCGAGAGCCGATTGGGACGGGATATAGTGACTCATCTCGGCATCTTTGGATTTCTAGTAGTACTGATGTTCGCTTTCAATTCCTTCAGCCACGGCACCCAGGATCTATATCCGACATTTCTGCAAAGAAACCTGCACTTCAGCCCTGGAACCACAAGCGTCATAGTCATCATCTACAACGTCGGCGCTCTGCTGGGCGGGATCTTGTTCGGCACGTGGTCAGAACGAATCGGCCGCAGGCGTGCGATCGTCATTGCAGCGCTGCTGGCGATCCCCGTGATCCCGCTATGGGCCTATTCGCATAGTGTACCGATGCTCGCTCTGGGCGGATTCCTCATGCAATTCATGGTGCAGGGAGCTTGGGGAGTGATTCCGGCGCACCTGAACGAACTTTCGCCGGCATCGGTGCGGGGCACGCTGCCGGGATTTGCATACCAACTGGGAAATCTTTTGTCGTCAAGGAATGCGGTGATTCAGGCCAAGTTGGTCGAAACGCGGTTTGGAGGACGATATCCACCGGTGCTGGCTTGGACCGTTCTGGTCGTCGCGAGTCTCGTAGCCGCGGTCACCGGAATTGGCAAAGAACGTCGCGGAATGGACCTGACAAAAACCTGACACAGCTCTCGGTTGCGGTTCGCACTGAGACAAGTTGGTATCTTATAGGTGTGCAAGATTTGTCACACTATTCGCCGGCGTGACCATGATCATTGTCACGGAAGAGATTCCTGTGGTACGGTTAATGAAATTTTCACGCCTTCGTTGATTCATTCCAGGGTCATATCGCGGAGATTGTCGCGCGAATGCGTGCACCTGAGGCGCCACCATGAAGGAATTCATAGACACTGTTCCGTCCGACTTAACCAGTGAACGAGAAAACTTCGCCAATCGAAAGTTGATCCGGCCCATCCTGCCCCGTATGGAAAATCATGGCAATCACGCAGCGATTTCGGCGCCAGTGCAGGAACGGCGCGAGCGCCCCGACCGCCCCGACCGCCATGATCGTATAGAGCGTGCGGACCGTGCTATGGCCAGCGCGGGAAAGAAACTTACGCCTCCGGAGCAAACCAACGCCGAGAATTTTTATTATCAGAAGCAGATGCAAGCCAGAACGCAGATGGTCATCGTGCTGCGGGATGGCGAAGAAGTGCGCGGCATCATCGAGTGGTATGACAGGAACTGCATCAAGGTAAACCGCGACGCGGGCGAGCCCAACCTGATGATCTACAAGCCTGCGATAAAGTACATGTACAAGGAAGGCGAGAATCAGCACTAGGATTTGAAGCCGCAGCTCGTTCGGCGGCTTTAATTTCGACTATCCCGTCTGTTACTGAGGTTGAGTCGGATTCTGAGGCGCGGCGAGCGCGCGCATTCCGTTGGTGTCAAAAACGAATGTTTTCACTTCCGCTTCTGCACCCTGCGGCTGAATTTCCTGCCCGTTCCAGATAAAGCTCACACCAGCCGCGTTGCCAATGTGGGCGACAATCTCACGATTCGCCCGAATGGAAGTGTCCGCCGGTGCGATCAGAGTTTCGTGGCTGACGGGCTGTCCGTCGGCTGTAACGGAAATCCAGGAATTTTCATCGGCATGAATCACGAGAGTGAAACGCGCCGGCGACTTGGGTACGGGCGGGGTATTAGCGGCGTCCGAACTCGACGCGCTCTCGTCCTCGTCATCCGGGTTAACGGCAGGCTTAGCTGCTGCGTTGCTGGGGCGAGTTCCCGCGCCGCGTCCGTTTACCTTGCCGGGTTCGGTCCGCGAAACCTCAGTACTCGAAGGACTCGCCTGAATCGCATCAGACCCTGAACCAGAAGCCTGGACGAGCTGAGGCGCAGACTCTGATACAGCCACAGCAGTAATTCCTTTACCTTCGGCGCGCGCGTGCCGCACGTGACGCTGCCACACTACGCCCGCTGTGATCAGCAAAAGCAGGGTGATCACAACCGGCCTCCAGGGAAGAGCCTTGCCACGTTGCGAGTACTCGCGGCGCGCACGCCGGACATGTTCGACGCGCGGCAGTTGCAGATCGGGCAACTCCTCAACTTGCCCCCCACTCTGCTCCTGCGCGGTTTCCGATTTGCTGCCGGGCCGGCTCACCTGGCCCGCCACCGCTTGATTTGCGGCGATCTGGTGAGCTTCGACCCGCGGTCGCTTGTCCTTGCCCGAAGCGGCGCTCGGCTCCCACACCGCCTGTGCGTCGATTTGGGCCTGCCGCAGGCACGCCAGGTATTCGTTCACCGCATCTTCATCATTGAGGCCGACATGACGAGCGTAGGCGCGAATAAATCCCTTATTGAAGACTCCGCCGGGAAGCTGATCGAAGCGTTCTCCTTCGATCGCCTGCAGCATGCGCGAGCTGATCTTGGTGACGTTCGAGACGTCATCAAGGGAGATCCCTTTCTTTTCGCGCGCTTTGCGGAATTTATCGCCGAATTCGCCCACTCGACACCCACCAGGGAAGGTCACCCTGAGTCGATTTGCAACCCGCAGACAATGATAGGACAAGCCGCAACGACGCGCCACCGCCATCAGTGAAAGGGGTAGGTAACCTGCGTGGCGCGGACACTCCTGTCCGCGAAAAGCCGGCGGCGCTACAGCTCGACCCTAAATAACAAAAGCCGCATAAACGGCGGCTTTCATTCCTAGACCCAAAATCCGCGGGCGGGAGTGCCCGCGCCACCCCGAGCTATCCTCTAACGCTGATCTTGGAGAACGATAGCACCGCTCGACTTGCGGTGGGCCGGCCCATCGAGAGCGCCGGACGGAACGTGGTGAAGATCAACATCCGCTTTACTTCAGGCAGCACGTCCTTCGCACCATCGGTGTCAGAAAGAATGCGATAGTCCTGCACGCGGCCGTTCGCGTCGACGTAAGCCTCAACTACCAGCGAATCCGCGTTGATAGTGTCGAGCGTGATGCCGAGCGGGGTCTGCTGCAACTCGGGGCCGGTATTGACCATGACCAAGGGCACGTCATTATTGGCCCGCAGCGAAGACGGTGCGACGAAGTAAACCATGGCCACACCGAAAATCAGCAACGCACTTAAGAATCCGGCAGTAGCCGGAACCATGTGCGCGCGCAAAGAATTCTCCAGGCGCACCAGCAATCCTTCAAAGGGAGGCCGATTGGCGGCGGCTACTTCGCGCGAAATGGCTACGCGCAATCGCAAACCCAGATCCTCGGGAGCTTTCGGACGGCCCACGCTCATGAGCAACTGCTGGGTTCGGCGCAGTGATTCGTAGCGTTCGTTGCACTTCACACATTGCTGCAGATGATTTTGCAGTGCCAGCATCTCGGTTCCCGTCAATCGGCCATCGAGATACGGCGAGAACAATCGCTTGGCCCGGGGGCACATCATTCCCACGTTCTTCGCTGTGCCCGTCATGACATCACCTCAGCCTTTCTACCCCCGCCAGCAACCTGTGGACGCGCTTCCGATTCTTCCGCCGGAGCGGCCAACCCCAGTTCATTTCCGACTTCGCGGACATACGGCGTCAGCCGTTGCCGCAATGCTTCTCTGCCACGCGTGAGCCGGGATTTCACCGTTCCCAGCGAGATCTCCAACACGTCGGCAATCTCTTCGTATGACATATCTTCCAGATCGCGCAAAATCAGCGTGGTGCGATAGGGCTCAGGAAGACTCTGCAGTTCCTGTTCGACCCGTCGCTTCACCTCGCCGTGCGCCACGTTTTCAAACGGAGAATCCGCGCGATCGGCGAGAGCTGCCTCAATTGCAGCGTCAGACAGACCGCATCCTTCGGACTCGTCCGGCTCAATCGAAGTCTCGTGCGCCTTGTGCCGAAACCACCAGCGCTTGCGATTGGCTGCCTCGTGCAAGGCGATTCTATAAATCCATGTCTTGAGGCTCGACTCGGCGTGAAAGTGCTTCATCCCGCGAAACACCTTCAAGAAAACGTCCTGCGTCGTATCCGCCGCGTCCGCCGGATCATTGATGATGCGGTAAACCAGCCCATACACCGGCTGCTGAAATTCGCCAATCAGCCAGACGTAGGCTGCCTCTGAACCGGCCTTCAGTTCAGCGACGATCGCCGATTCTTCCTGCGACCGTACTCCTATTGCACTCGCCAGATCACTCAAGGTGGTTGCCCCTAGCGCTCATTATCTGCCGATAATTATAGGATCTTTCCACCCCACTTGCGGAGTCATTTCTGCTAATCCGAACTTGCGCCCCGTAGCACGGCGCGACCTTTAGTTGTATAGACTCCGCGGCGAGCTGTAGAGTTCCACCTCCCTAATTCCTTTGTGTACACCTACATAGCCCTGAACGAAACGGGCATTCCCCGGGTGTACTCAGAGTTCGGTCGTAACGCTGAGTCTTTCGACACGCTTTTTTCGGGAGACATGCCGGTTTTCTGGCCTGTTCGGGCCGGTGTAATGGCTCTTATTGGAGTTTCCTGGGCGTTTCTTTGGGTGTTCGGGAGGGTTTCGATGCTCGCACAGATAGTTCGCCGAAGATCTCTGCCACTGCTGCCAGCAGAGCGTCGCAGCCTTTATCCAAACCGAGTTCGGATTTTTCCAGATAGCCGAAAGCACCATCGTGCTGCAGGCGGCCCGCATTCTTGTGCGAAAGCCCGGTGAGCACCACGACGGGAATGTCTGCCGTCTGCGCCTCTTTTTTCAGCAGCTTCAAAACTTCCGGCCCCGAAATCTTGGGCAACAGCATGTCCAACAGAATCAGGTCCGGATGCTGGTCCCGCGCCATCTCCAGCGCCTCCTCCCCGTCGGTCGCGGTGCTGACCTCATAACCGGCGCGAGCCAAGGCACGCTCCGTGGCAAGGCGGAGGAATTTGCTGTCGTCAACCAGGAGAATCTTCGTCATAACGGTGCTTTGTCAGTGTTATCGGCAGAATGGAGGGAGAGATTAGCAGACCGTGCCCGGCAATACTCACATGAACTCGATTGCCCCAGACCTAGAGATGACTCACTTGCCGCCGCGGAACGACGACGCTTTCTCGAGCATGGCTCGAATGGCCGTTCGGCACGCTTGGCGCAATTCCTGAGAGTAAGCTTCAGGAATCGCTTCGCAAAGCAGCAGCATGGAAGTCCCGTGCAAGATTGCCCAAACCGCGAGTGCCAATTGCGAATGATCCTCTGGCTCGCCACCGAGGCGCTGCGCCATCAGTTGCTCAAGAAAAGCAAAATTCGGCCGAGTCTCGCGAAGGGGGCGCGCCGACCCTTTCGATCCCGTGAGCGATCGCGCATGCGAATAGAACAAGTTGTACTCATGGGGATCGCGCAGTGCCGAGTCCACATACGTTTCAGACATACTCTCAATCGTCTGTTCCGCATCAAATTCCGCTCGAATGCGCGTCGCGATGCGGAGAAGCAGTCCGCGCAGCAGATCCTCACGATTCTTGAATCGCCGGTAAACTGCCGGAGTATTGGTGCGCGCCGCACGAGCCACCGTGCGCATCGTGAGCGCTTTTTCGCCCCCACGCTTCCAGATTTTCTGTGCCGCATTCAGAATGCGTTCTTCAAGATCGGGATCGGGATGTCTCGGCATCGTGGGCTTTCCTGGCGTGGTCAGACGCGAAAGATTTTATTTACTACGTGCACAAGACATTTTAAAGAAATGACGGTCAACATCGGGGCCCGAACTCGGAGCTCTCATCCTGGAATCAGAAGCGGTACGCGAGTGTATCGTTTCCGCAAGCGGAAAGGCGGTATCCTTCTCGCACAAGCATCGCCACGATCTCGCCGTGCTCACTCGCAGCGAGATGCTTATGCTCAAAACGAACGATCGCCGGACGACGTCTGGCTACGTCAAAGAGACGCAAAATTTCCCCGTCAAAGCCTTCCGCATCCACTTGCAGCACGTCAACTGTTTGCTTGCCCACCGTGTGGAACAACGTTGAAAAAGTCATGCACCGCACTTTTTCGGTTTCGATCATCGACTCGAGGTTCGGCACCATGTGCGCATGACGTCGAATCACGTTTATGTCGAAACTAGCGAGCTGATGAAGCCACGGCGGGCCAGTCGCCTCGGATTTGATGCGATAGAGCGTGGACTCCCCATCGTGGGCAGCGATCGCGGCGTTGATCAGATGGAAACCTCTAAATCGAGCGTAATTCTCCTTGAGGCTAGCAAACGCATCCTTCTGCGGTTCCAGGAGAATCCCTCGCAGCTTATGTCTTGCGATCAGCGGGTAAACGGGATCTCCCTCAACACCGTCGAACGCCCCGATCTGCAGATAGGAGACATCGGCATGGTCCACGCGGTAGTGCGAGAGCACAAAATCGAGATCGAGCTTCAGTTCTGCTGCCCGGTAATTGAGCATACCGCGAGGCGTTCCCCGGAATCGCGTCTCAAACCAGTCTCGGCCATAGCCGCGCAATCCCGAAGGCAACGACCGCACTGCGGCTCCTAACAAATCCAAAATAATCCTCCTCGAATCACCGACATCCTCACTTGACTGGCGCATCCCCTTCCGTCGTCAGTTCCCCGGCGCTCCTGCCTCAGCCCCGGGCATGACGTCTTTCAGCGGAGCCTTACGCTGCTCTTCCAGTTCCGGATGCGGCAACGGCTTGCGCGGCAGCATCTGATCGCGCATCGCCGTGTTGTAGACGAAGATTGCTTCTACCGTCGCAGCCTGGGCGAGATCTTCCGGTTGCAGGCGCTCATACGTGTCCATGTTCGAATGATGCGTGCGCGAGCCGTAATCGAGCATGTCCTGAATGAACTGGAACCCGGGAATCCCGACTGCGTCAAACGACTCGTGATCGGTGCCACCGGTGTTTCTCATGGTGATCGTGGTGACGCCCAGGTCTTTCAGCGGTTCCATCCATTGCGCGAAGATCGGACCGACAGCGGCATTCTCCTGCAGATAAATACCGCGGATTTTTCCCGTGCCGTTGTCGAGATTGAAGTAGCCAGAAATCTTCTGCTGCTCCGGTTTGAGTTCGAGGGGCCCAGCAGCCTTGCGCAGCCAGTCTGGCAATGCCAGCTGGTCGGGCGCGGTTGACAGCGGCGCGTAACCGAAGTGCTGTTTCACGTATCCGGCCGAGCCGAATTCTCCCTCTTCTTCTCCGGTCCACAATCCCACGCGAATGGTGCGGCGCGGCTGCACATGCAGGGCGTTCAGAATCCGCATCACTTCCATTGCAACCACGGTCCCGGCCCCATTATCCGTAGCCCCGGTCGCAGAGGCCCACGAATCGAGATGTCCGCCGACCATCACGACTTCATCTTTCAGCTTGGGATCGGTGCCGGGAATTTCGGCAATGGTATCGAAGCCGTGCTCGTGATCGCCCGTAAACTCCGCTTCCACGTCCATCTCTACCGCCACTGGCACGTTCGCTTTCAACAGCCGATAAACCCGCCCGTAGTTTTCAATGGCCGTGACAACAATAGGAACTTGCGCAGCGTGCTCGCGTTGATAGATAAACCACCCAAACCCACTACCGCTATCGTCAAAGATCGTGCCACCGGCCCCGCCGTTATTTCGTCCGTCGCGGCTGGGAACAACCACTCCCGCCACATGTTCCTCGGCGAAAAACTTGCCGACCCTTTCGCGAAATTCAAGGCGTTTGACGAACTCTTCGAAACGATCTGCATTCCCACCGACGCGGACGGGATACTCCTCGATCTCTTTGAGTCTGGCATCGTCGTCGCGCTCGAAAAGAGGCTTATCGACTGGTTTCACTTCGCGCATGTCGCCGAAGAAAACGATTTTGCCCGCCAGCTTGCCTTTGTACTGCTCCAGATCTTTTTCATTTTTCGCAGTCATCCATACCGCTCCGCCGCTCACCGGCCCGTGGGTGGAAGGCGACCAGGGCAAGGCCTGCGCAATAAACACGGCGGTATCCGGCGCCGACATGCGCACCCATGTATTGAGTTGGCGCCATCCCATGCCAAACTCGCCCCAATCTTCCAGATGAGCGTTGCTGCATCCCATGGCGGCAAGCTGGGCGCGCGTCCATTCATTGGCACGCTTCAGATTGGGTGACCCCGTCAGCCGCGGCCCAATGCCATCCATCAGTCCCGAGGCATACTCCATGACGTGCGAATGATTCAGCCCCTCTTCGCGGATGCGCTGATACATCGTCAAGTCGAGAGTCTCGGTCGCCGGCTGGGGAAGCTCATAGGAAGGTTTGCTGGTTTCTTCCGTCTTGGTGTCTTTGGATTTTTTCTGGGCGGCAGCGGCATTAAAGCTCACCAGCAATAGGACGGTTGCAATGGAAACTACGGATTTGGACGATCGCATTTATGCCTCTTTTGAAGCGTGTTCGGAAACGCAGAGCAGAGTAGCAGATAGTCGAAATTTTGCCAAAGATTGGACTGCGCTCCAATAATCGGCTTTTATTTCGGCTGGTACTTTTGTGGCAGTCGTTCTTCGCGTATCAGTTTTAGCCCTTTACCCGCGACGATTCTGCAGTCGTAAAGGGCACACTCATGTTCAGTGGGGCAACCGTTGATTTTCAGCAGCTCGCTGTCGACATTGAACACCACGGGAGAAGTGCTCGATAGCTTGTATTCTTCGACCCGTTGGTCAGGCAAACTGCTTACGGCGTGCCCGTTATACACATGGCCGGTAATTGAATCAACGATAATGAAGGCAATGCACCCCGTTCCGCACCCCCACATCGGCACGGTGTAATGGCCTGCGAACTGGGCAGTCCTATTTGCTCCGCGGCGAATTACTGAACGGAACATGAGCTGATCTTTGTTCAGAATCGGTGGGGCAGGTTTTCCCCTACAGAATCTGGCGGACCGGATAGTCGCTAAAGGATGGTCTCAGGTTTTCAGTTTGCGGAATCGCCTCCTGAACGAGGCATAATATCAACGCGCACACGAACGGAAGCCGGATCATCAAGGGCGATGATACTCTGGCCCGGAGCCTTTCGTGCACGTTTTGGCGCAGCCGCGTCCGGCCGCGTTCTTTTGACGCCTTGTTTTCACCCTGTTAAACTGCTGTGTTACCCAGCCATCTGCTAGCCAACTGAAGGGAATCCGTGCGCGCAAAAGCCCGCCATCAACTTAAGCAAGATGCATTTAGCCGTGCGACTATCGGCGCCGCCGAGAAGACTGCCCACTGGAGCGTCGAACATCGAAACACGCTGATCATCTCCGGAATTGCGGTTGCAATCCTCTTGGCCGTAGGCGTCGGCGGCTGGTACTACCTCGGGCAGGAGGATCAGAAAGCAAGCTTCGATCTGACCCAGGCCGTTCGCACCATGGATACCCCGCTGCGCACACCCGGTACTCCCGCGCAACCCGACTTCCCTAGCTTCACCTCGGCAAAAGAGCGCAATCAGGCGGCGCAGAAACAACTGCAGGCGATTGTCGACCGCTATCCGCACACTCGCACCGCCGACATGGCCCGTTATCTCCTCGGTGTGACAGCGTCGAACATGGGTGACAGCAGCGCGGCGGAAAAGGACTTCCAAGCCGTCGCGTCCTCCGGACCACGGGATGTCTTGGCGCTCGCCAAGTTCGCTCTGGCCGCTCTTTATAGCGAGACCAACCGAACCAAAGAAGCGGTCGCGCTCTATCAGGAACTCATCAACAAGCCAACGGTGACCGTGAGCAAAGTTTCGGCGCAGATGCAATTGGCGGCACTTTATCAGAACTCCAATCAGCCGCTCGATGCCAAACGGCTCTACGAGCAGATCAAAAAAGAAAATCCAGCCAACGAGGCCGGCCAGTTAGCCACACAGAAACTCGCTCAACTGAAATAGCATGATCTGATCGCAACTGACCCCTGGCTCCTGACCCCTGGCTCCTGGCCCCTGGCCCCTGGCTTTTGAGCCCTGCCCTTTGCGCCCTGCCCCTGATACCATGTTCCATTCTGCAGTCCTCGAACCAACATGGCCGACATCACACTCCGCGTAAACGGCAGTGAAAAGAAAGTGAGTGTTCCTCCAGAAACCCCGCTCCTATGGGTACTGCGCGACACTCTCGAACTCACGGGCACAAAATTCGGCTGCGGCGCCGGATTATGCGGCGCCTGCACCGTGCACCTCGATGGCGCCGCCGTTCGCTCCTGCTCGACGCCAGTTTCGGAAGCTGCGGGCAAAAACATCACCACTATCGAAGGAATCGGAATTAACGGACTGCATGTGCTCCAGCAGGCCTGGATTGCTGAAGAGGTTCCGCAATGCGGTTACTGCCAGACGGGGCAGATTATGTCAGCCGCGGCCTTGTTGGCCAAGACGCCGAATCCCACCGATGTTCAAATCAACGAAGCGATGAATGGCAATCTTTGCCGCTGCGGAACCTATGAACGGATTCGCAAGGCCATTCACCGCGCAGCCGCAACGGGAGCCACGCCATGAGCCCCATTTCGAGGCGCGAATTCATCAGCTCTGGAGTCGCCGCTGGAGCGGGACTGGTCATAGGCTTCTATCTTCCCCACGGTAGCGGATCGCACACAAAATCTTTTTCGCCCAACGCGTACTTGCGCATCGCTCCTGACAATAAAGTCACGATCGTTGTCGCTCGCTCCGAGATGGGACAGGGCGTTCGCACCGCGTTGCCCATGATCCTCGCCGAAGAATTGGAAGCCGACTGGAAGCAGATTGAAATCGAACAGGCCGGAGCCAGCACGCTCTTCGGCGATCAGTCTACGGGCGGCAGCGCCAGCATACGCACAACCTGGGATCCCATGCGCAAGGCCGGCGCACAAGCCCGCGAGATGTTGATTTCCTCCGCGGCGTTGACTTGGGGCGTTTCGCGATCCGCATGCACCGCCGAGACTGGACACATCAAGCACGCAGCTTCCGGCCGCAGTTTCAGCTACGGCGAACTCGTCAGCAAAGCCGCAACCCTGCCTATCCCGACCGACGTTCCTCTGAAGCAAGCGAAGGATTACAAAATTGTCGGACAGCGACTGCCGCGCATAGATTCTCCCGCCAAGGTCAAAGGCGAAGCTACTTTTGGCATCGATTATCGCCTCCCCGGGATGAAGCTTGCCGTGCTTTCCCGTTGCCCAATCATCGGCGGAAAGGTTTCCAGTTACGATGACAAAGATTCGAAGAAAATCGCCGGAGTGAGTTACGTCGGCAAGATCGGCGACTCCGCCGTCGCAGTGGTCGCTGATTCCGTCTGGGGTGCGATGGAAGGCCGCCGAGTCCTGAACATAACTTGGGATGAAGGCCCGAATAAAAACCTGAACACGGCGGACGTGGTCGCCTCCTTGAAGCAGGCAACATCGAAAAAAGGTGCCAGCCTGTATTTGGCCGGCGATCCCGCGAAAGCCAGCGGCCGGCATATGACTGCGGAATATTCTCTGCCCTTCATGGCGCATGCCCCCATGGAACCGGGCAACTGCACAGCGCATTACCAGGGTTCGAAGTGTGAATTATGGGCGCCCACGCAGGTCCCGCAGGATTGCCGCGATTCCGTGGCGCAGGCCGTCGGACTCGACCCCGATCAAGTGAAAGTGAATGTCACGCTGATGGGTGGTGGCTTCGGCCGGCGTCTCGAGCACGACTACGCGGTCGAGGCCGCTCTGGTATCGAAGGCGATCAGCGCTCCTGTGAAAGTCATCTGGACGCGCGAAGATGACATGCGCTCGTCGACGTACCGTCCGGCGAGTTTGCATCAGCTCAGCGCCACGCTCGACGGCTCCGGATTTCCCATCGCCCTCACCCATCGCATCATCGCCCCCTCCATCAGCGGTCAAAAAGGTCAGCCCACGCCCGGCAATATCGATCCCGATTTGCCCGATGAAGCCGGCCCGGTCTACGGAATTCCTAATTACTCGATCGAATATGTCATGACCGAAACTCCCGTGCCGCTCGGCTGGATGCGATCGGTCTACGCGCTGCAAGCGGCGTTCGCACTCGAGAGCTTTATCGACGAACTCTCAGTCGCCGCGGGAAAAGATCCGCTGCAATTCCGGTTGCACCTGCTGGCGAAAGATCAGGACCTTCTCTACCTGACGAACACCTGGCACACGGCCCGTATGCGCGGTGTGGTCCAGCTTGCCGCGGAAAAATCAGGATGGGATAGACCGCTTCCCCCCGGCCGCTATCGCGGCGTTGCCTGCTTCGGCTGTTTCGCTTCCTACATGGCGGAAGTGGTCGAGATCTCCATGGAGAATGATCAGCCTCGCGTGCATCGCGTGGTCGCCGCCGTCGACTGCGGGCAGGTGGTGAATCCCACCATTCTCGAACAACAGATTCAGGGCGGGATCGTCTACGGACTGGCGAATGCGCTGCGGGCAAAAATCACGATCGAGAAAGGGCGGATCGTGCAGAGTAACTTCGACGACTACGCTCCGCTCCGCATGAACGAAACGCCCGCGGTCGAGGTCTACGCCGTCCCCAGCCTCGAGTCGCCCAGCGGAATCGGAGAGCCCTCGGTCCCTCCGATCGCCCCAGCTCTCTGCAATGCGATTTACGCAGCCACGAAAAAGAGAATTCGCTCATTGCCGGTTCTTAGCGCGTAAAGCATTTTTCACCTCAAGCGCAGCTTTGAGCAGGTAAGACGTCTGTCATTTCGAGCACAGCGAAGATGCGAGCTTGAGAGCATCTTTGCGAAGTCGAGAAACCTGCTTTCTGACTTTCATCGCCAGACATTAGCTTTTTCCCCCGGGATCGTCCATGACTTCCAAATCGATTGCGTTTTTTCTTCTTCTCTCGTCTGTCTCTTTCGCTCAAACCGCGCCTCTGACCTCCGTTCCCGCATCTCGTCTCGCTCACCTCCGCCACGGCATCAATCTGAGCGAATGGTTTGCGCAGGTCTACGATCCCAAGGGATACACCAAAGAACATTTCGAAACCTGGACGACAGCCCGGGACATCGTACTGATCAAGTCGGCCGGGTTCGATCACGTGCGGCTCAGCATCAATCCCCAGCCCATGATGGACGCCATGCTCCGCCAGGACCATGGCTCCGGATACTTCGGATATCTCGATGCCGCGATGAAAATGATCCTTGATGCTGGGCTAGCCGTTGAACTTGACGTGCATCCCGATTCCGATTTCAAGGCGCGTCTGAAAGACGACGAATTCGTCGAGCGCTTTGCCGACTACTGGCGCGCCGTCGCCCGGCATTATTCGTCGTGGGATCCTGACCGTATTTTCTTCGAAATTCTCAACGAGCCAGAGATGCGTGATCCATATCGCTGGTACGGCGTGGAAGCCAAGCTCGCCACGGCAATTCGGCAAACCGCTCCCGCGCATACGATCGTTGCCACTGGTGCGAACTGGGACAACGATGACGACATGCTCTTCCTCGAACCCCTCCGCGATCCCAATGTGATTTACGTCTTTCATTTTTACGAGCCCCACATCTTCACGCATCAGAGTGCGACATGGGGCGCATATTACTGGCGGTGGGTGAAAGGCTTGCAGTATCCTTCCTCGCCGGAAAACGCCGCCCAGGTTGCAACCGGCGTTCCTGAGGCTCTGGACCGCCTGTACGTCATCCGTTATGGCCACGATCACTGGAACGCCTCGCGCATCGAAGCCGAAATCAATCAAGCCGCGGATTGGGCCAGGCAGAATCACGTCCCGCTGATCTGCAACGAATTCGGAGTGTTTCGCTATGGCGCCGATCCACAAGACCGCGTCGCGTGGATCAATGACGTCCGCACCTCGCTAGAGCGCCATAACATCGGCTGGGCCATGTGGGACTATTCCGGGAGTTTTGGCGTAGTCACAAAACAGAACGGCAAAGCCACGCTGGATCAAGCGACTCTGAGAGCGTTGGGGCTTCGCTAGGAAAGCTGGCACAATCCTGCGGTGCATTTGGAACGCAGCGACAATGCGAGCCGCCGAGCATCTTTGCGAACTCGAGAAGCCCGCTGTTCGGCCTTGGTATCAACAGACAGGCCGGTTTTTCCTTGGCTTTTCCACACCTGCATCCACAGATATTTGTTTTCACGCCAAAATTTACGTTGACACCAGTTCTGCAATTATTTAACTTGCATGGCGTCGACGGCTGAAAGGTTTGACGAAGTGAAATTTGTCAATCCGAAGTAGGCTGAGTGATCTGCTCCGCGGGGTGACCCGAGGGGCAACCAAACCCGAAAAAACCGACTGACTCTGCGAGGAGCAGTTGGGGTTTGAGCTGCGAAAGCAGCGGTCACATCAAGGGCTGCGACGGTGCGTGCGTCCATGCAGCTGGCTCCCTCGCAAGAGCTGGCAGCTAGAGCATAACCAAAGTCGCAGCCTTTCCTCTTTCCCGGACTGAACTCTCCCGCCCTGCACGAAATTCTTTCCACCGTTCCACAGCGACGAATCTTCTGTCGCGCAGACACTAAGAGTTCCTTATGACGAGCACCAAAGACTCAAAATGCTAGAATTTTCTTCGGCATTCACGGTCTTTGCGTCTTACGATTTCTGAGCCGCCTGACCTCCGCCAAAGCCGACGATTCCCGGACCAATGCATCCATTCTTTGAACTTCTCCGCCAGAACCGCAACTATCGCTACACGTGGATGGGGCAAGTCGTAAGCGAGATTGGCGATCAGTTCAACAATATCGCCGTTTTCTCGCTGGCCATGACGCTGACGGGCTCGGGCCTGGTGGTCACCGGCGTAATGCTAGCGCGGGCGGTCCCTGCCGTCACCGTGGGCCCTCTCGCCGGCGTACTGCTTGATCGCTTTGACCGCAAGCTGATCATGATATCCAGCGATCTCGTGCGCGCCGTAGTTGCGCTTGGATTCATTCTTGCTCTGGTGCATAAGGCGAGTTGGTTGCTTTACCTGTTTAGCGCGCTGCTGATGGTGGCCTCGCCGTTTTTTACTGCCGGGCGCTCTGCGATTCTGCCCACTATCGCCAGCCCCGAGGAACTTCACACCGCCAATTCACTGACCCAAACCACGCAATGGACCACCCTGACAGTCGGCACATTCTTAGGCGCAACCGTTGTCGCCATCGGTTACAAGTGGGCCTTTGTCTTCAACGCTCTCTCCTTCGTTTTCTCTGCGTGGGCAATCTGGAATTTGCGTCCGCCCAAAGGTAAAGCCTTCAGTTCGTCGGCTAAGGATTTAACCGAGGCCGACGTGGTCCGCCCGTGGCGTGAGTACCGAGAGGGATTGCGCTACATGCGCTCGGTCCCGTTAGTTCTCGCAATCTCGCTGCTGGCAGTCGGTTGGGCGACGGGAGGAGGTGCTGCGCAAATTTTGTTCACCCTTTTCGGCGATGTTGTCTTCAACGGCGGGGCTGCAGGGATCGGCGTCATTTGGGGATGTGCCGGAGTCGGTTTGTTGATTGGGGGTGCCATGGCAAACTGGCTGGGTCCGCGGTTGTCATTTTCGACTTACAAACGGCTGGTTTTTGTGAATTACATCGTGCACGGTGGCGCTTATGTGCTCTTCAGCCAAATGCGGCGATTCGACCTGGCTCTTGTATTTATTATCCTTTCCCGAACGGCGATCGCCATCAATTCCGTCCTGAACTATTCGTACCTGCTGCGCATAGTCTCGAATCAATATCGTGGCAGGGTCTTCGCCACCATGGAGACGCTAACCTGGGCCATGATGATGATCTCCATGATGGGAGCCGGTATCGCTTCCACGCATTACAGTCCACGAATCATCGGAACTGTGGCCGGTGTCCTGAGTTCAACCACTGCGATCTTCTGGGGCTGGGCGAATTGGACCGGAAGACTACCTCTTCCGGAATTCGCCGGAGTGGAGAGAAAAAGTCTGGAGGTACACGGGGACCCCGTCGCTTGAACCAGGTCGGCGCGATGATGCCTCAACGCGGGAATTCTCGTCCAACGGGTGCAGAAGCATCTCCGCAACTCATCGCGACCTTCACTTTTTCCCCGATCCGATGTGGACGCGAAAGACGTGCACAGGGATAGATAACGAAACGCAGGGTCCCTCGTAACTTCCTCTTTGGTCGCGCATCCCATGCGCACCGCCCACGTATGGGCGCAGATCCCGATTCGAAATCCGAATAGAAACCGGAAGGAGAAACCGTGAAAACGAATGTGTTTCGCGTCAGCGGAATGCTGGCGCTGATGTTCCTGGCGGTCGTGTCGGCAACGGCAGCTGACCAAAAACATGACGTCTTCGTGCTGACCAGCACGAACGATCCTACTGGCAATGCAGTCGCGGTGTTCAAACTCAATGTGGCGGAAGCGCCCTCCTTAACCTTTGTGAAAGCACTACCCACCGGTGGCAAAGGAGGTGCGAGCGGGAACGCTGGGGCCGTGCAATTCCGAGATGAGTTCGGCGCGGTCGTAAACTACGGCTCCAACAATCTGACTCAGTTGGTGCGAGAGGATGACTCGATTCGGATCGCCGGCACAATTAAGCTGGCGCCCAATTGTGTGCAACCAGATTCGGTCGCGCTCACGCCCACTCACGCCTTCGTCGTGGGCGCGAATTGCGCTGAAAGCCATGCCTGGCCGTGGGGATACGTTGACGGAGGCATCGTTTCACTCACCGATTCATCCTCTGGACAAATCGTCGCGGGACGCAGTTGGGCCGCCGTCACACTCAAATCTGGGTCCGTGCTTCAATTGCCGCTATCGGACCAAGGGGCGCTCAGTGGAACCAGTTCAACGGTCGCGCTCCCAGGCGACGCAAACAATACTCCATTAGGGGCTGCGTTCTGGGGAGATGTTCTGGGATTTAATCCCGCCCACAGTTCCTACAGCTTTGCTCTCGTCGACAAAAACATAAACGTGTTTCCGGTACTGGGACCGCAGCCGGCATATCCCAGCAACGCTCCCTGCTGGCTGGCAAAGGGGCCTGGAAACATCTGGTATTCGGGCAACAGCCCGGGGCAGGCTGTCTCCATATTCTTCAGCGACTCGCATGGCGGAACATTTTACAAGTCCGTGCCCTTGCGGGGTGTGCCTACCGACATCACAGTTTCTCGCGACGGCAAATGGCTCGCAGTGATTTACACGGCGGCAGACGGCAGCGGTGGTCGGATCGCCGTTTTTGCGATCGACCGGTACGGCGATCTGTCCCTTGCCGCGACTTCAAATCCGATCGGTGTCGCTTCTTTCAATGGAGTGGCAATCAGCCAGTAGTCTTTCCTCGATTGCGCAGCCGGCGGGCATCGCTCGCCGGTTTTTCCTTGCATGGTGAAATCTATGAACAGTCTTCTGCCCTCAAAGTTCAAGGAATTTCTGTATCGACGTTTTTGAAGTTGTTTCCGGAGACACCAGGCTTGATTTCCCGCTGCACCATCCATAAGATGGCAGCCTGTCCGAGCGTTCTCTCTCATGATTGGCCAAACCATCTCGCACTACCGCATTCTTGAACAGCTTGGCGGCGGCGGCATGGGAGTCGTTTATAAGGCCGAAGACACGCGGCTTCATCGCTTCGTGGCCCTTAAGTTCTTGCCCGATGAAGTGGCTCGCAATCCACAAGCCCTGTCTCGATTTCAGCGGGAGGCGCAGGCCGCTTCGGCGTTAAACCATCCCAATATCTGCATCATTCACGATATCGGGGAGCAAGACGGGCATGCCTTCATCGCGATGGAATTTCTGGATGGAGTCACGCTCAAGCATCGAATCGCAGGACGTCCCCTGGAAAATGACACCCTCTTAGGATTAGCCACCGAGATTGCCGATGCTCTGGATGCGGCGCACAGCAAAGGCATCATCCACCGCGACATCAAACCGGCCAATATTTTCGTTACCAAACGCGGACAAGCGAAGCTTCTCGATTTCGGCCTGGCCAAGCTGGCTTCCGAATACAACGAACACACCGTCACCAATGCCACGCCGCAGATGACCAGTCCCGGCTCCACGCTGGGCACGGCCACCTACATGTCGCCTGAGCAGGTTCGCGCCGACGAACTTGATCCCCGCACTGATCTCTTTTCTTTCGGCGCCGTCCTCTATGAGATGGCTACGGGCAAACTGGCTTTTCAGGGAAGCAGCAGCGGAGTTGTCTTCGAGTCGATTTTGAACCGGACCCCGCCACCCGCTATCACGATCAATCCTGGAATGCCGGTTCGGCTCGACGAACTCATCTCCAAATCTCTGGAGAAGGATCGAGATTTGCGCTATCAAACCGCGGCGGAATTGCGTGGAGATCTGAAGCGCATCAAGCGGGATCTCGATACATCTCGCGTGCGTCTCAGCACTTCCGGAGCAGTACCGATTTCGCCCGAATCTCCGACGCCGGCGGTTGCAGCAAACGCAACCGCCCAGGTTAAAAGCTCGTGGAGACCCTCAATCACTGCGGTCGTGGCTTTGGTCGCGCTTATGGTTGGCTTCGCAATTGGAGCATTTCTGTTGCGCAAGCCGAGCACGACGGCCCTTCCGGTCTACCACCCGCTTACCTTCCGCCGGGGAATGGTCCGTGCGGCTCGCTTTGCGCCGGATGGCAAGACCATGATTTACAGCGCTGCCTGGGAAGGCAAGCCGCTGCAACTTTTCACAACCCGCCCGGAGAGTCCCGAATCGCACGAACTGGAACCAGCCGGTGCGGATATCCTGGCCATTTCTGTCAACGGAGAGATGGCGCTCTCGCTGCAGAGCCATCCCATTGCGGGCTTTCTCTATGCCGGAACTCTAGCCCGCGTTCCCCTGGTTGGTGGCGCGCCCCGTGAAATCCTGGAAAATGTGGAGTGGGCCGATTGGTCGCCTGACGGAAGCACGCTGGCAGTCGTTCGCGAGCAGGGAGGTCGCCATCGTCTTGAATATCCGCCCGGCCAGCTGCTTTACGAGGCCGACGGATGGATCGGCAACATCAGAATGTCTCCGAAAGGAACGATTGCCTTCATCGATCATCCGGTGCTCGGGGATGATGGCGGTGCAGTCGCGATCATGGACTCTGCCGGCAAGAAAAAGATCCTCTGCAGTGGATGGGACAGCATTCAGGGCGTTGCCTGGTCGCCCGCCGGGAACGAGATCTGGTTTACGGCCACACGAACCGGTGGAGATCGTTCTCTGTATGCCGTGGATCTGGCAGGTAGTGTTCGCTTGCTGGCACGGGTTCCAGGCGAACTGACGCTGCTTGATGTCGGACATGACGGCAACGTTCTTCTGACCCGCGGCAATGACCGCGCTGGCGTCATTGGGCTCGCGCCCGGCGAATCCAAGGAACGAGATCTCTCTTGGCTCGACTGGTCCGTGCCCAGCGATATCAGTTCAGACGGACGCATGATGCTCTTCAGTGAAGCTGGCGAGGGTGGAGGGCCCAGATACGGCGTTTACCTCCGCAAGACAGACGGCAGTCCGGCGATACGTCTCAGCGAAGGCAACGGCGTCGCATTGTCACCCGACCAGAAGTGGGCGCTGGTTCGTCCCAATGCCCCTCCAGCTCCTTTGTTGCTGTTCCCCACCGGAGTAGGAGAATCCAAAACTCTTTTTCAGGACTCGATCAATCATCTCTGGGGACGCTGGCTCCCCGACGGCAAGACTGTAGTTTTCTCCGGGAGTGAACCCGGGCATGGCCCGCGCTTTTTTGTCGAGTCTCCTGACGACAACAAGCCCCGTCCGATCAGCCCCGAGGGCGTGGATCCATCCCTGGCGCTTTCGCCGAACGGCGATACCGTGGCCAGCGTTGGTCCGGACGGCAAAATCTATCTGTATCCCACAGCAGGCGGCGATCCAATACCGGTTCATGGCACGGAGCCGAGTGAAATGGTTACCGGTTGGACCAGCGATGGCCGTTCGCTCTATGTCTACCGCTTCGGTGAGATTCCGGCTCGGGTGTTTGAACTGGAATTGTCTACCGGCCATCGAAAACTTTGGAAGGAGTTGGTTCCCAGCGATTCCGCCGGCATCGACAGCATTCGCCGCATCCAGATCGCCGATGGCGGGAAGGCTTATGTTTACGGGTACATTCGCACCCTTTCCGATCTCTATATGGTCGAAGGATTGAAGTAAACCCAGCTACGTGTAGAACTCTGCGGCCAGGAGTGCCCGCGGCACATTGGGCGTAATTCGGCCAGCATTCCGCTTCTTCAAAATCCACGGGGCGTCTAGAGTCGAAAGCATCTAGCCGGTACGGCTTCGCCTGCACGTTATTGATATTGAAAGTCTTATTCGTTCACTCCTGCAGAAGCGTGATTCGCCGAGTTTCTCTATTGCGGTGCACGCCGCTCATGGTATGATCCTTGAAGTTTTTCCCCCAATTCTTCCCCCGGTCGTATCTGCTCTAATTTTCGAGCAATCGCGCGACAAAATATCCTATGCTCAACACTGTCATCGTGGGTGCGGGTCCCTATGGACTGTCGCTTGCGGCGTATTTGCGCCATTCTGGAGTTTCCTTCCGCATTTTCGGCCGGCCTATGGATAGCTGGCGAGCGCACATGCCTAAAGGCATGTGCCTGAAGTCGGACGGCTTCGCCTCCAATATCTACGACCCCAGGGGTCAATTCACGCTGCAAACGTTCTGCGCCGAACGTGGCATCCCGTACGCCGATACGGGGGTCCCGGTTCAACTTGAAACGTTCTGCGAATACGGCCTCGCGTTCAAGCAACGCATGGTACCGGAACTTGAAGACAAGATGGTGGTTGCCCTCGAACAGGTTCCACAGGGCTACAAGCTTCGCATGGATGACGGCGAAGTGCTCATGGCCCATCGCGTCGTACTCGCCGTTGGAATCACGCATTTCGAGTATGTACCCGAAGTGCTGACGGGGCTCTCGGCAGAATTCCTCTCGCACAGCGCACGTTACAATGACGCCAAAGTCTTCAGCGGCCGTAACGTTGTCGTTGTCGGCGCCGGAGCTTCGGCGCTCGACTGGGCCGGTATCCTTCACGAGGCCGGAGTGAATGTTCAGCTGGTGGCGCGGCGTAGCTCTCTGAAGTTCCACGGCAAGCCCACCGGACAACCGCGCTCCCTGTGGCAAAGAGTTCAGAAACCGCAGACAGGTCTTGGGCCGGGATGGCGCTCGAGCTTCTATGCCAATGCTCCCGCAGTGTTTCACCGCTTGCCCGAGAATCTTCGCCTGGAAATCGTGAAACGGACACTGGGACCCTCCGGTGGTTGGTTCATCCGAGACAAAGTGATGGGCAAAGTACCGCTTTCGCTCGGTTGTACGATCGAAGCGGCTGAGGTGCAAGCCAACCAGGTCGTGCTTCGCCTCCGGGGTGAGGATGGCGCGACGAAAAACATTTCGACCGACCACGTAATCGCGGCAACCGGCTACAAAGTGCAGGTCGACAGTCTGAAATTCCTGAGCTCCGACATTCGCTCCAAGATCAGTGCGGTCGAACAAACGCCCGTACTCTCGTCGGACTTTGAGTCCTCAGTGCCGGGCCTTTATTTCGTCGGCGTTTCTGCCGCCAACAGCTTCGGCCCCGTCATGCGTTTCGCCTACGGCGCCGAATTTGCCGCGCGCACGGTCAGTCGAGCGCTTTCGAAATCGCTGTTGCATGAAACGGTTTCTGATCCCGCTGCGGGTCTGATGACTACGGCGAAGTGAAACCCCAGGCTTGCGGCGAAACGAGACGAGCCCTCGCATTCGGTTCATAATATTTTGCTGATCGAATGAAACCAGAAACGATCGCAATCCACGTCGGATACGAGGGCGACCCCACCACCAAAGCGGTGGCGGTGCCGATCTACCAGACTGTCGCGTTCGAATTCGACAGCGCTGAGCACGGGGCTGCGCTGTTCAATCTCGAAGTGCCGGGAAACATCTATACCCGGATCGGCAACCCCACCAACACTGTCCTTGAAAAGCGCGTGGCTGCGCTGGAAGGTGGAGTCGAAGCCCTGAGCGTCAGCTCGGGCATGGCGGCGATCGAATACGCGCTGATCAATATCGCCGAAAACGGCAACAACATTGTTTCCACTCCGCAACTTTATGGCGCCAGCTACACGCTATTGGCCCACATCTTCCCCAAACGTGGGATTTGTACGCATTTTGCAAAAACCGACAGCCCGAGTGACATCGAGAAACTGATCGACGAAAACACCCGCGCGGTTTACTGCGAGAGTGTCGGCAATCCCGCAGGCAATGTCGCCGATATCGAGGAACTCGCCAAAGTTGCCCACAAGCATGGGGTTCCGCTAGTCGTGGATAACACGGTGGCTACTCCCGTTCTGCTGCGGCCGATCGAATATGGAGCCGACGTGGTCGTGCATTCCATGACGAAGTTCATGGGAGGGCATGGCACCAGCATCGGCGGAATGATTGTCGACGGCGGTAAGTTTCCCTGGCGGAAATATCCGGAACGCTTCTACATGTTCAATCGCCCGGAGATCGCTTATCACGGCGTGGTCTACGTTGATCAATTCGGCGACGCTGCTTTTGTCGCACGCTGTCGCACGGTGTGCCAGCGGAATACGGGCGCGACTCTGTCGCCCTTTAACGGGTTCTTATTCCTGCAGGGGGTCGAGACTCTCGCACTTCGCGTAGAACGTCACGTGGAGAATGCAAGGAAAGTCGCGGAGTTCCTGCGCGGCCATCCGCGGGTGGGGTGGGTGAATTATGCGGGATTTCCTGACAATCCACTGTATCCCATGGCCCAGAAGTATTTGGGAGACAAGCGCTGCTCGCTCCTCACGTTCGGCGTAAAGGGCGGATTTGAAGCTGGCAAGAAGTGCTTTAACGCGCTACGCTTGTTCAAACGCATGGTCAACATGGGGGACGCAAAGTCTCTGTCTTGCCATCCCGCATCGACCACACACCGGCAATTGACACCGGAAGAACAGGCCAAAGTGGGCGTCACCCCCGAGATGCTTCGTTTGAGCGTGGGAATCGAGCATATTGATGACATTCTCGAGGATCTTGCTCAAGCATTAGAAGCGACGACGAAGTGAAGTTTGCGAACCTGCAGCAAAGGGCCAACTGGGGAGATTTCAAATGCCGTTGATCATAGAAGGCCGAGTTCCGAGCCACTGGATGGAAAGGGCAAAGTCGCGGGACGTAGTGTCGATTGACCATCGACGCAAGCTTTCCGGCGGCCTCCATCTCGCCCTGATCAATAACATGCCAGACCCGGCCTTGGAAGACACCGAACTGCAATTTTTCGAACTGCTCGATGTCGCATCGGAAGCGATTCCCGTGTACCTGCGCCTCTACTCGCTCACCGGCGTTCCCCGAACCGATCGCGGCGAGCGGCATCTCAATAGTTTCTATTTCGAATTCGACGATCTCTGGAAGGCTCCGCTCGATGGCGTCATCATCACCGGCACCGAACCGCGCCATCCGGATCTCCGAAATGAACCCTACTGGAGCTTGCTGGCGGAGGTTTTCGATTGGGCGTCCCGCAACACGAGTTCAACCATCTTATCTTGCCTCGCGGCGCATGCCAGCGTCTTACACTTTGACGGTATTCCCCGACACAGGCTTCCGGACAAGCAATTCGGCGTGTTTGAGTCGGCAAGGAAATCCGATCACCTGCTGATCAACGATGTACTGGGATCTTTGTGCTTCCCACATTCGCGATGGAACGAGGTAAAGGAAAACGAACTAACCGCAGCCGGATACAACGTGCTTACCAGTTCTCCGCAGGCTGGAGTTGATGTCTTCACGAAGAAAATACGGCACAGCCTCTTCTTAGCTTTTCAGGGACACCCGGAATACAGCTCCGAAACTCTGTTCAAGGAATACCGAAGGGACATCAAGAGGTTTCTCCGATCCGAGCGGGAAACGTATCCGACCATGCCATATGGATACTTCGATCGCGAAGCCACTGAAGTTCTCAAAAGGTTCCAGGAGCAAGTGCTCGCGGACCGGCGCGAGGAGATCATGCAGTTCTTCCCAGAGGCGGTAGCCAAGGGCTTGCAACGGACGTGGCATTCTTCGGCGGTCTTGATTTATCGCAACTGGTTGCGCCATCTCACAGCGGAGAAGGCGATGACCTCAGTGTTTTCGGCCATGACAGCCGCTTATAGCGACCTCCGCGAAAAACGATCTGCAATCTAGCATCCGTGCCCTACACTGACCTGTGACTGAAAACGACGCATCCGAGATTCTGGCTGCCCTCCCGGCTCACATCAACGATGTCATCAAGCCTTGGGCGCAGAATTCCCCGGATCACCCTGCCTTAATCGAATCCTCTGGTTCATGGACTTACGCGCAACTGGCTGCCGTAATCGCAGAAACCCAAGCATGGCTTTCTCGGGTCGGAGTTCGCCCCGGCGATCGAGTCATGATCGTCGGCGAGAACTGCCGCTCCTTTGCGGCCCTATTATTTGCTGTGGCCGGTATTCATGCGTGGCCCGTGCCCGTCAACGCGCAACTCTCAGAACGCGAGATCGAGACCATTCGCGAGCACTCGGGGGCTCGTCGCATCGTCTACGCGGGAACGTCGTCCCACACCTCCGCGCACGCCAAGAGAGATGGAGCCGTTGCGGACGATCCGACTGGCCTCGGAAGCGTAGCTCTGGGTCCTTTGCATGAGGATGTCGAACCGGAGGCAGTTGATCCCGACATCGCCAACCGAGTTGCCGCGCTCGTCTACACCTCGGGAACGACGGGGCGTCCCAAGGGCGTGATGTTGACGCATCGCAACGTGCTATTTACGGGAGCTGGGGCCGCGAAGATCCGGTCGATGACGCCCGAGGACCGCCTGTATTGCGCTCTTCCTCTCTCGCATGTCGTGGGTCTTTCCATCATTCTCTTAGGCACTCTTATGCGCGGAGCGACTGTGTATCTGACCTCTCGCTTCGATCCCATGACCGCACGCGTTGCCCTCGATCGCGAGCGCATCACGATCATGCTCGGCGTGCCGGCGATGTTCGGGCAGTTCTTGCGTTATGCGAAGATGAAAAGAACGGAATCGCTCCACTTCCCTGCCCTGCGCATCATTTCCTGCTCTGGCGCGCCTCTGGATGCAGCAACAAAATCGGCGGTTGAAAGTCTGTTCGGTCTCCCCCTGCACCATGGTTACGGAATCACAGAATGCGCTCCCAACATCGCTCAGACGAGGGTTGAGGCTCCGCGCACGGATACATCGGTAGGCCCCGCGCTTCCCGGAGTTGAGATCAAAGTGACGGGGAGCAACGGTCAAACGGTCCCGGAGGGAGAAGTTGGTGAGATCTGGATCCGCGGTCCCAACATCATGAAAGGCTACTATCGCGCGCCCGAAGAAACCGCCGCTGCCGTTAACACGGAGGGTTGGTTCAACAGCCGAGATCTCGGCCGCATGGTGGACGGGAACCTGTTCCTGGTCGGACGCACGAAGGATTTGATCATCCGCTCCGGCTTCAACGTCTATCCGGCGGAAGTGGAAGCTGTGCTCAACAGTCATCCTGCCGTGGCACAGTCAGCCGTGCTGGGGCGGGCGGTGAGCGGCGACGAGGAGATCGTAGCCTTCGTCCAGTTGATGCCCGAGATTTCCGTCACGACTCGCGAACTGCAAGAATATGCCGCCAAACGGCTCGCGACTTATAAATGGCCATCGCGAATCGTTGTGCTCCAAGCCATGCCCGCTACCCCGACCGGGAAAATCGTCAAAGGCGAGTTGGCAAAGATGCTTGCCGACGAGACCTCACTTCAAGCGCTTACAACGGCACCTCGATCAACGTAGGACCGCTGGCCTTGAATCCATCCTGTAACGCCTTCGCGAATTCCTCCAAGGATGTCACTCGTTTCCCCGGCACCCCCATTCCCTTGCCGAGTTCGACCCAGTCGAGATCGGGTCGTCCGATCTCAAACATGTTCGATGCTCTCCGACCGGGATTCCCCGCTCCCAGGTAAGAAAACTCCCGCTTGAGCACCGCGTAATCGCGATTCGCAAACACGACCGTGGTGACGTTTAGTCCTTCGCGCGCCATCGTCCAAAGCGCCTGCAATGTGTACATCGCGCTGCCATCCGCGGTCAGGCACAGAACACGGCGGTGTGGACAGGCGATCGCCGCTCCCACAGCTAAGGGCAACGCAATTCCGATCGATCCGCCCGTATTGCCTAACCAATCGTGTCGAGGCGATCCCTTGCTTGCCGCCATCATTCCTCGTCCTGAAGTCATCGATTCGTCGACCACGATCGCATTCTCAGGAAGAACGGCGCCGACAACCGACGCGAGGCCAGGCAATGTGGTATTGCCCTGCAGCAAAACTGGCTGCTCGCTCTTCTGGACCGAAGCTTGCGCACCACCCGCCGATACTGCTTCCGCAAGAGCTTCCAGCGTTCCGACGAGGTCCTCACTCGCAGCTGCAAGCATGTGGATTTCACATTCCGGCGCAGTGAAAACGCTCTTCTTGCCGGGATACGCGAAATATGCAACCGGAGCCGATGCGCCGATCAGGATCAGCTGACGAAGTTCTTTGAACTGCTCGATTCCCTGTTCCAGGACGTAAGCTACCCGCTCTACCACCGGCAGGCCCGCTCCGCGCTCGAGCCTCGTAACCGGGTAGGGGGCGAAGAGTTTGGCTTTTGTCGCCGTTGTGATACGTCCAGCGGCGATAAGCCCCGCACCGTACAAACCATTCCCTGAAATGAGAATCCCTGTCCGCAGACCGGAACGCAGCATCGAAGCCGCGCGCTCGATCGATTTCGCAGAGGGCATTGGCGCTCGAGGCGGCGTGGGTAATGCTGCAACCGAGCCCCCATCACTCCAAGCGAGATCGGCAGGAACAATTAACGTCGCAATTTGTCCTGGAGCAGTTCGAGCAGCGATTACGGCGCTGGCGGCATCAGTGCCGATTTCGGCGGCAGACGTACTCGTTCGGAGCCATTTCGAATAGGGTCGCGCAATCCCCTCGATGTCAGAGGCCAGCGGCGGATCGTGCTGCAGATGATAGGTCGCATGCTGCCCAACAACATTTACGATCGGCACATGGGCGCGACTGGCGTTGTGCAGGTTCGCCAGCCCGTTGCCGAGACCGGGCCCAAGATGCAGCAGCGTGCATGCCGGCTTGCCTGCCATGCGCGCATATCCATCCGCCGCGCCGGTCGCGACTCCTTCAAACAGCCCCAGGACGCAACGCATTTCAGCAATGCGGTCCAGAGCTTGAACGATATGAATCTCCGACGTCCCCGGATTCGCAAAACACGTGGTCAGGTCGGCGTCCACCAAAGTTCGAATCAGACTTTCTGCGCCATTCATCGAGGTTCGAAGTGCCGTCCTTTCAGGCAATTGCTTTCGTGAATACACTACACGCTCGACGAGTCTGACACGTGAGTTTTGTGTGTCGCCGGGCAGAACCCTGGAATGACTTCTTCCAGAACATCCGAAGAATCCTGAAAAGGACGTTGCACGCTGTAGACAAAGGAGATTATCGAACCGCCGCGCAGACGCCATTTGAGGGAGCGATCGGAAAGCTTATCTTCCCACCACCAGCACTTCAAACTGCCCGTTTTCCGCCGTGGAGAGGAACAACCTGTGAGTCTTAGGATCCAGCGCCATCGTCTTGGCCCGCGGCAGGGTTTTTACAGTCTCCACGACAGAATAGTTGTCGGGGCTCTCCTGACGAATGACGGTGATCGTGCCTTCGCCATTGGAGTTGAAGATCAGCCTGGTCTCAGGATCGAATGCCGTCGCGTCGACATGATCGCCGATAGGCAGCGTCGCAATGACCTTGCCTGTATCTGCATTCATCACGGCCATCACCTTACTGCGACAGCCGATAAAAAGGCGCCGGTTTGCCCGGTCCATGGCCATGCTGCTTGGAGAAGAACAGGGCGAGGTCGGCCAGCGCTGTTCGACTTTCAAAGTGCGGGAATTAATCTTGACGACCTGGCTCTGATCTTCGAGATTATTAAACACGAAACCGTTGCCATCAGCGGCAGCGAATTCAGGTCCGCCGCCAAGATCGACCGTACCGGCGTCTTTGCCGCTAGCAGCGTCAATGGCAGTCGCGCTGTTACCGTCGCCGTTAAAAGCGAACACACGCGAGGTCGCGGGATCGTAGATGATGGCGTCAGGCTTCTCGCCGGTCCCAACCTCGGTGATGGGCTTCAGGGTCTTAAGTTCAAAAATCGTAACCGTCGAACTCTTGCCGTTACTGACGAATCCACGACCGGATTCAGGGGCAATCGCGATCCCATGCACGCCCGGAGTCTTAGCTACGTTCCCGACAAGACTGAGCGAGTCGATATCGAGCACTTCCACCTGCGTGCCATGCGACACATATAAGCGGCGCGCCGCCTCATCAACGGTGAGATAGTCAAAGCTCCCCTGACCAGCAATCGGTATCTTCTTCACCACGGCGTAACCAGCTTGAGCTGAAGAGCAACTGGGAAGCAAGGCCCAGCCCAGGGACAACACCAATACTGGCAGCAAAGTACGAAGGCGCATGAATTACTCCTCGGCAGAAACCCTAGAGGGCGTGCCTGAAATTTCTCTGAAAACGAAATTCGCAGAATCAGAAGTCGAAGCGAAGCATCAACTGGATCTGCCGCGGCAACCCCGTCCCGGTGTTCGGTGAGGCCGCATTGTCGTTGTTGTTGTTGTAGTTGACCGTGGTGTCGATCAACCCGAGGCTGGCTTGCGGCGAGAGTATCCAGCTGTTGAGTATCGGGTTCCCAGAACTATCCGTCGCTTGGGTATAGTTGAAGGCCAAGTTGTTAGGATTCGGGTCGCCAAATTGAACGTGGTTGAAGATGTTGAACGCCTGCGCACCAAACTCCATTGTGACGCGCTCCGTCAACTTGGTTTCTTTCATCAAAGCTAAGTCGATCTGCCAAGTGTTCAATGCTCGGATCAATCCGTTGGGAGCGCTGCCAAAACGGCTTACCAGCCCGCAGGTGTTAACGCAATTTCCACTGGCGTCGGCCACTCCAGTGGGATCAAGCGGGGGAGGGGCGAAGGCAGCAGGATTGATGGGGAGAGTGTGGTTCTGCACCCCGCCTGGCAGAAATAATGGAACTCCAGGAACAAGGTCGGGCCTCTGCGTAGTCTGATCATTTCCATCCGGCAACTGCGAGGGCGAGATATTCATGGTGATTGTGAGGGGGTGACCCGTGTGCCAGAGACCGATACTGCTCATCTGCCATCCACCGACAACCTTGCCTAGCCACCCCCCACCATTCACGAAAGGTTTGCCGGGGCCGAACGGCAGTTCGTAAACGGTGTTTACCGTTACGTTATTGCGAACATCGAAAACGCTAGGGCCCTTATCGCAGGGCAGGCAATTCACGTTCTCCGGCCCGTTCGACTCCCCGCCCCCAACCGATCCGTCGTTAATAGAATGCGACCACGTGTAACGGCTCTGGAACGATAAGCCACTGGAAAAGCGCCGCTCCAGGCTAAGCAGAAGCGCGTTGTATGTGCTGGATCCAATGTCGGATTTGTAATCGACGGAACCGTAGGGATCCCCTCCGGGAGCATTCTGGTAATACTGGTCAAGCGGGCGGGTGCAATTGGGATTGCCAGCAGCATTCGTTCCCTGCGGCGGCGTACTGCAGAAGTTGACCCCTCCACGCGAAAACAGGCGAACTCCTCGCGACCCCAGATACTGTGCCGAAAGCAGGAAATTAGATGGTAGTTCGTGATCGGCAGTGAGTCCCCAGGTCTCGGCGTAAAGGTCGCGGCGTCCATGTCGCTGCAGTGCACGAGGTTGCTGCTGTGGCTGTATGGGCAAGCTGCTAAGGTCGGGGTTTACTTGCTGATATTGGGGCAACAGCGGTGTGCCAGGGCCAGATGGATCGTAGTTTGCAAACGCAGTATAGCGGTCGCTTTCCAGTCCTGCGTTCAGATCATCGTTCTGCGCCGCGCCGTGATAGATTCCAAACCCCGAACGAATGACCGTCTTCCCATGAAACATCTCCGGCGCCCAGGCAAAACTGATGCGAGGATCAACGTTTCTGTAGTCAGGGTTGTAAAGCGATGGGTTCGTCGGACAAGGGGCAGTGTCGGTGGGAGTCGGAATCGGAGTGGGCAGACTAAGCCGCCACGTGGACGCCGAGCCGAAGCAGACTCCATGGAATTGGCTAACATCGAAGACCGTCGTGCGATTGTCGGCTTCGTGCGCCACGCCATAGTACTCCCAGCGCAAGCCCAGGTTCAGCGTAAGGGTGGGAGTTACTTTCCACTCATCCTGGAAATAGGGCATATAGAACATCCGCCGTAGCTTGTGGCAACACCACGTATCGGTGTAGGAGATACCGTAAAGGTTCGCGCTCTCAAAACCTGGATTCAGTGGGCTCTGACCATCCGCAAAGGAAAGAGTGTTACCGGCCGTCAGCCCTTGATTCAGTCGAACTCGGCGAATCTCCATTCCTGTTTTGAACGTATTGCGGCCATGCACAAAGGTGAGGTTGTCGACGATCCCGTAAGTGGTACCGACCTCGTGATCCGCCTGATTGTTATTGATCGTAACCCAGTCATTCGTGACCACCGAATAGGGCAAAGGTGGAATCTGCGGATTGATGAAGGGTGCACGATTGACATAAACCTTGGCTTCATTCAGCAGACGAGGCGAAATAGTGTTCTGCAGAGCAATATAGTACCCCGCAGGATGATTGATGGTCTGTATCAGGTCGTACGGAAGGGAGCTGCTGCCATTCGTGGCGCTAACTAAGCTGATATCTCGATGGACACTGCCGTATAGCATGGTGTTGCCATTTATCGGGTAGTCCATTCTCACAAGCCACGTGTCTTCGTGAACGGTGGTTGGAGCGGGGGCGGTAAGCAGGTCGGCATCCGGCAGGTTAGCCGAAAAAGCCGTGTCGGGGTAAACGTGCAGAGGAGTGCAACTTCCGATAGAACCCGTAGAGGCGCGCCACGGAAAAGCTTGAAGGATGGAGCACATCTGAGGTGATCCGCCTGGATTCAGGTTCACGCCGTCTCCTCCCAACAGAGTACCTCGCGCAATAGCCGCCGTAGGTACTTCGAGCTGGTTGGTCGTGGCACCGTATTGCCGAAGTCCCTCATAATTTATGAAGAAGAAAAGCCTATCCTTCTTCACCGGGCCGCCCAACGACATGCCATATTGTCCGTAGCGGAAAGGCGGGATCGCGGGAAGTCCGAGAACATTGAAATCGTTAAAATTCCGAGCGTCAAAGGCTGAGTTTCGCAAGTAGCCAAACACACCGCCGTGCCAGTCGTTTGTGCCGTGCTTGGTTACGACATCGATTTGGCCGCCTGCCTGGGTGCCGTATTCGGCGTCATACAATGCGCTGTTGACACGGTATTCCTCGATTGCGTCCTGGGAAATCTGCAGGCGGGTTTGTGATTTCTGCGCCTGTTCCTGAATGCCCCCGGCATCGACACCATCGATCTGAAAATTGTTGTCGTCGCGAGCGCGTCCCGCGAAGCGGATCGTGCGTTGATCGCCGCCGCCGTCATCTTGTGCAAATGGCGCTAGGAGCGTGAAACTTGCCCAATCCCGTCCGTTATTGGGGAGACTTTCGATCTGATTCGTGTCAATTACCGTGGCTGCTTCGGCAGAACTGCGATCCGCAGGGCCGAGCGACGCATTCACTTCGACTTCCTCCTTGCTGGTTCCTACAGCAAGCTGCACGTCCAAAGTGCGCGTTTGCCCCACTCGAAGGATTACGTCGTCGACGGCTTTAGTCTGAAAACCGGGACTCGCTACCGTGACTGTGTAGCGACCCAATGCAAGACCTGGAAACCGGTAATATCCTTTCGAGTTGGTCGGTTGCTCTTGCGACAATCCCGTGTCGACTGCAACTACTTTCAAAGTTGCGCCAACGATCACCCTCCCGGATGGATCCATGACTGTACCTTCCAGCACGGCGCGATCCACCTGAGCCGAGGCCCCAGGTATTACGGCGAAAATGGTGAGTGCGACGGCGACGGGTAGCAAGAAGGATAACATTGAGCGGAGGTGATGCAAGTTCATGATGTTGCTCCTTCAGCGTGTGAGATATACGCCGGCCGGCAGCCCGCCATTCAAGCTGCGCAATGTGGCCCTCTGATGTGTGCGCTGATCGAGATGACATTGAATCGTAGAGCGAAAGTGTGACTCGCAAATGAAAGCCACGTTAATATTTCTTCAGGTTCTGTAAGGGTCGGGGTTCCCCGCTTTAAACTAGGAAAACTAGTTCGCATGCCGTGAGCGTTATGAACCTGCTGATCGTTGAAGACGAAACCCGCATGGCTGACCTCCTGCGCAAGGGATTGAACGAGGAGGGTCACAATACAACTTGCGCGCTCGACGGAGCCGAGGGTCTCGAACTCGCAAGGGACCACGACTTTGACGTCATCATCCTGGACCTCATGCTGCCCCGGCTGAGTGGATATGAATTGGCCAAGCGGCTGCGCGCCAAAAGGGTTCGCACTCCCATTCTGATGTTGACGGCGCGTGATTCCGTCCCCGATGTCGTTAAGGGACTTGATCTCGGTGCAGACGATTACATGACCAAGCCGTTCTCCTTCGATGAACTAGTGGCGCGTCTCCGCGCCGTGAAGCGGCGTGCCGCCGCGGCGGAGGACGCGAGCCTGCGCGTTGGAGACCTGGTTCTCGATCCTGCCAACCGCGAAGTACTTCGCGGCGAGCAGCGCATTTCCTTGACCCGCACGGAATACAGTCTGCTCGAACGGTTGATTTACCGAGCCGGCAAGGTGGTTTCACGGCGAGCGCTGATCGAAGCCGTCTGGGGATTCGACCGTGAAATCGAAGAGAACACCCTCGAAGCATTCATGCACCTGCTGCGGGCGAAAGTTGATCCTCAAGGCCGCCCAAAGTTGATTCACACCGTGCGTGGAGTGGGCTATATGATCCGCTGCGATGTCGCCGGGCAAAGAAACTGATGAAACGACTTTCGATCGGCGTCCGGCTTACGCTCTGGTACGTGGCCATCTTTACCGTGGCCCAGATCACCTTTGGCGGCGGAATGTGGCTCCTCTTGCGCAGTCATCTTTACGATCTCGTCGATGACAATCTGGGCGGGCAAATCGAAGATCTGAAAAATTTCATGGAGGCGCAAAAGAAAAATGCATCCATAGCCAAGCTGCAGGAAGAAGTAGGCGAAGCTTATTTACTTGAGCATTCCGGGGATTACCTCGAGCTATATGCCGAGAATGGCGCGCTGCTTT
Source organism: uncultured Acidobacteriaceae bacterium (assembly GCA_963772045.1). Taxonomy (GTDB): domain Bacteria; phylum Acidobacteriota; class Terriglobia; order Terriglobales; family Acidobacteriaceae; genus Sulfotelmatobacter. Next base: position 400,878 of record CAVYWC010000001.1, read on the forward strand.
ATCGTTCGGCTTTTCTCCAGGCGCACCCAGTGTCTCTGGTATCGCAGGGCCAGTTCGCAAAGCCTGTCTTCCGCACCCGCTGGATCGCGAGCCGTCCATTCCGCTTCACAGTCCAACGCTTGAGCGCAAACGGACATGTCTACACCGCAACCACGGGGATCCCGATGGACGATGAGGTGGAAACCCTTGCATTATTTCGCACATACTTATTAATGTTTGCGCCACTTCTGTTTCTCGTAGCCGCCGGAGGAGGATATTGGCTGAGCCGGCGAGCTTTATCTCCGGTGGATGAGCTAGTACGCAAGGCCCACAATATTACCGGCGTCAATCTTGACAGTCGCCTTCCCAAGCTGACCACAGGGGACGAACTGCAGCGTTTGTCGGACACACTGAACGAAATGCTCGATCGCATTGAAAATGCATTCCTGCGAGTCACGCAGTTCACCGCCGACGCATCCCACGAATTGCGGACGCCGATTGCTCTGATCCGCACGGAAGCGGAGCTCGCATTACGCCGGTCGCGCGGCGAAGCCGAATATAAGGAATCCTTGCGCAATATCCTGCTCGAAGCGGAACGCACGACAGAACTCGTGGAAGAACTCCTCTCTTTAGCGCGCGCCGACTCTGGCCGAGAAACGCTGCACATGCGACCCATCAATCTCGCGGAAACCATGCAAGCGGTAAAGGATCGCTGGCAACAAGTAGCTCAAATCCGGAATCTGCAGTTCTCCACCACTATCCCGCCTGAGAATTTCTTCGTCTTAGGCGATGCAACCGCACTGCGAAGATTGGCCGATCTCCTGCTCGACAACGCGTTTAAGTACACTTCGTCCTTAGGTAGCGTCGTATTGTCGATTGGAAAACAAGCTGAATCGGTGCTGATTACTGTCCAAGATTCCGGGCCGGGAATCCCTGAGGACAAACAAACGAAGATCTTCGAGCGGTTCTATCGAATAGACAAGGCTCGAAGCCGCCAGCAAGGAGGAGCCGGCCTCGGCCTCGCGATTGCTAAATGGATTGTCACCCAACACCACGGCTCCATCTCTGTGGAAAGCCGGCCCGGCCACGGCAGTCTATTTCGCGTGGAGTTACCCCTCTCTGCTTCGCCGGCGCAGAAGCCCGTATTGGCGTGAGCGAATTCGATGGACTAATTAACTTCATGTCCGGTTACCGGTACGCAAAGAGCGTCATGAACCCAAAGTCCATGTGATTTTGCTGGTGGCAATGGAATAGCGTCGACCCCGGATTGTCCGCAGTGAAATCTACCCACGTTGTCCCCGGTTCGATCAGCAGGACGTCCTTGAGCAAACCGGAAAGCGCCTTGCCGCCCAGATTCGTCACCTCAAACGTATGCCGGTGCAGGTGAATGGGGTGCGGATCCGCGCTTCGGTTCATCATCAGCAGCCGGTAGCGCTTTCCCTGCTGGAGCGGTATGGCATCGGTGTGTGGAAACAACTTCCCGTTGATGGTCCAGCGATCGAAGTCGCCGTGCCCGGCAAACTTTGACTGGAAAACCAGAGGAATTTCCGCGTCCGACTGTGGCGCTTTTGCAACCCCATCGGCGAACCGCGCATAGTCCCAAATCGTTTCCGGTGGATCGATCCATTTTGCTGGGCCGCGTTGACTCGCATACTCCACCACCACGCCGAGGCCCGATCCGCGCAACTCCTTGCGAGTCTCGCCCATGACCCACACGCCCGGACGGTTCATTTCCACGACCAAGTCGACGCGCTCGGCCGGAGCCAGACGAACCGACGAGACACTTGCCGGTTTCGGCACCGGATTTCCATCCATCGCGATTACCTGCAGGGAATGCCCGGAGAGAGCAATCCAGTGCGTGAGCGTCGCACTTGCATTCAGCAGATGAATCAGCACCCGCTGTTTCTCAACCACACGAATTGGATCGCTATGCCCTAACATGTGGTCATTAATGGTTCCGTAGTCGTAGACCGCCTCCATCGATGCATCCCCACCTCCGCCCATGTGGGCATTCCAATCGTGGATTGAGAGAAAGATTTCCTGATCGTAATCTCCGCGGTTCGCTTTCGGTTCCACATAGAAGCATCCGAATTGTCCCGAGTACAGCGCACGCTTGAGATCGTGCCCAGCGAATGTATGCGTGTGATACCAGCGGAATCCCGCGGGCCGTGGCGTGAACTCGTAAAGCAAGCTTGCTCCTGGCGCGATCATTGGTGACCCCTCCTCCATCGCTCCATCCATCTCTGACGGATTGAATAACCCATGCCAGTGCACGATTTCGGGCACCTTCGTTCGATTCGTCACCTGAATCCGAATCGTCTTGTTCTCAGGCCAGCGAATCAGCGGGCCCGGCACCATTTCGTTGTAGGCGATCGTCTCAATGGTTTTCCCCGGTGCAATCTCGAGGCGCAGCGACGAGATTTCCAGCCGATAGTCAGCTTGGCTTTGTCCAGATGCTAACAACTTCGGCGCGTAGGCAGCAGACACGATTCCCGCGGTCATCGCACGCACAAATTCCCGGCGGCTGGCTTGGTTTTTCATCGCATGCTGCTGGAAGTCCCCGCTCGGTGATGGGTCCAGTCGAAACGCCTGCCGAGAATCATTTTCACGATCAGATGATCCGTCGCCGAAGTAGGGCCGACACCGATGCCAAAGTTGATCTCCCACTTCGGAGAAACGTTCAGGTCGGAAACCACAAAAATCTGCTGCTGCTGGTTGTGCAGCGTAGCCGGATCGACGAACTCGCCGTAATCGGCATAGTATTCCAGCCCGGCCGAAACCACCCGTGTGAAATCGTAGCTGACCTTCCCGGCGGGAGCGAACGTAACGCCCAACGGTACGCTCTGCCCGTGGAAGGAGCGATCCAGAGCAAGATTGGTAGCCAGATACCACCGTCCGATTTGCTTATCGATAATCGGCCGCACTTCCAGAGTCCAGTTATCTGTCGAGAAGACACGGCGTTGGTAGCCAAACTCCAGCGAAAGGCTCGCGCCCACAGGCCAGTGCCAGCGATCGGGAGCGCGCACGCGAGGACGGATATGATCGCCGACCCACTGCCATCCCTGCCCGCTTCGCGCCGACGTGAAGATATAGAATCCCACTTCCGACCAGTCATTGATCCCTGTGGTAATTTCCACTGTCTCATGCTCGGCGTGATTCGTGGGGTAAAGCCCCCCTTCAGCAAGATCAGAACCAGGCAAAGGCTTTGAGCCCTCGATCGTAAAGTTGCTGTGCAACTCAACCATCGTCGACTTGGGAGCGACTGTATCCGCTCCATAAACCTGGATTTCGTAATTGTTCTGGGCATAGCCGGATGCGGCGCCAAACGAAATTACGATCAGGATGAAGATGAACAAGACTGTTGTTTTCCGGGACGGAGTTGATCCGTATCGCTGAATTAGTTTTGCAACGCCATTGTTCCGAAGGTCGAGAGTTGACGTGCTAACCGTAGCTTTCTGGGCGCCCATGATATCCCAACCAATCTATACGACGTATCGTTCTTCAGGCAGATCGTTCCTCAGACAGATCGCTGATAGAAAGGTCTAAGGTGTTTGGGAGCCTACGCGCAGGTCGTGCCGACCTTGCAGATCGCATTCATCTCGAACGAAAAAGCACGCTCACGACGTCTTGATGGCTGGCAAACTCGACAATCGCCCCCCCCAAAGCTACTCGTCTTGACAATATTCGTTATAACGAGTAAACTTGATTTGTGAGCGTCAAAACACATTCCCGCAGCAAAGGCGCGACAATACGCTCTCTTGAAGAGGATGCCTTTCTGGAGTTGCTGCGTACGACCGACATACTCTCGCGCGCCGTGGTTCAAGTGCTCAAGAGGGAGGGTCTTTCCCTTACGCAATACAACGTGCTGCGAATCCTGCGCGGGGCGGGCGAAGACATCCCCTGCGGTGAGATCGCGAATCGTATGATCACGCGGGACCCGGACGTGACTCGACTGCTGGATCGACTGGAAAAGCGCGGACTCATCTCACGGTGCCGCGAAACCAAAGACCGGAGAATGGTTTTGACGCGAATTACCCCGGAAGGACTCGGGGCGCTGTCCCGCCTCGATCTGCCGGTGCGGGAAGGCCATATCCGTCGATTGGGTCACCTTGGGCGGAAGCGCCAGCGGGATCTAATTGAACTGTTGCACCTGTGCCGGCGCGAGGCCGTTTAATTTTGCCATTATATCTGTTGCAACGAATGTCGTTCTAACACATCAAATAGTGTTGAAAAGAGGCTTTTACCATGACCACACTGACTACCCCGCAAACGTCCACCACCATCTGGAATATCGACCCGACTCACTCGGTGGCCGAGTTCAAAGTGAAGCACATGATGATTTCCAACGTAAAGGGGCAATTCCCCAAGGTATCGGGAAAACTAATCCTTGACGAATCCAACCTGGCAGACTCGCGCATCGAGGCCTCGATCGAGGCTGCTTCGATCCAGACGCGCGATGAACAGCGCGACGCACACCTGAAGAGTGCGGACTTTTTCCACGTGGAGAAATTTCCCACGCTCTCGTTCAAGTCCACCGAAGTCAGCCTGGTTCGCGATGGCGAACTGTCGGTCGAAGGCGATCTGACCATCCGGGGAGTCGCGCGCAAAGTGGTGTTCGCGGTGGAAGGTCCGACCCTGCCCGCCAAGGACCCTTGGGGCAATACGAGAGTAGCCGTGTCCGCAACCACCAAGATCAACCGCAAGGACTTTGGCCTGACCTGGAACGCGGCGCTCGAAACCGGCGGCATTCTCGTGGGAGACGAGGTGACGATTACGCTCGACGTTCAGTTCGTGAAAGCCTGAATCAATTCGCTCGCAGCACACCTCTAACGGCCTGTGCGGCGGAAGAGAGGAACCTATGTCACTCCGACCTGTAAGACAGATAATTCAACCGAAGCCAACCATGGAAGGCGCGGGAGTAAAACTGCAGCGCGCCTTCGGCTTCGGTAAAACGAAGGAATTCGATCCATTTCTGCTACTGGATGATTTCCGTAACGAAAATCCTGCCGACTACCTGGCGGGATTTCCCTGGCATCCGCATCGCGGGATCGAGACGATCACATACGTGCTGGCCGGTTCGGTCGAGCACGGCGATAGCCTGGGCAACAAGGGGAAGATGACTGCCGGCGACGTGCAGTGGATGACGGCAGGTAGCGGCATCCTGCACCAAGAGATGCCTAAGGGCGATCCTCAGGGTCGCATGCACGGATTTCAGCTATGGGCGAACCTGCCCTCGTCGCTGAAGATGACGGACCCGCGCTATCAGGACATTCCGTCCAGCGCGATCCCCGAGATCACAGACGATGATGGAACTCGCGTGCGCGTCATCTGCGGCGAGTTCTGGGGCAAACGCGGCCCGGTGGAAGGAGTCGCAGCCGATCCCAGCTACCTCGATATCTCGGTAGCACCGAACCAGCGTAAACGGCTCAAAGTGGAAACGACGCGCAATGCTTTCGCTTACGTCTTTGCCGGTTCGGGCACGTTCCGCGATTCTTCAGATCCACGAGCCGTGTTGACCGAATCCGCTGTCAACCCGAACGCAGATCCAAAGTACGACGTGAGCAATCACTCGCTCGTGCTTTTCGATCGCGGGGATGAGATCGTGGTCCAAGCGGGAAATGAGGGCATCCGGTTCCTGCTCGTCTCGGGGAAACCGCTGGAAGAGCCCGTGGCCTGGTACGGTCCGATTGTCATGAACACGCAAGAAGAGTTGAAGCAAGCGGTAAGCGAACTGCAAAGCGGCAACTTTATCAAGCATCGGTGAAAGCGACGCCGCCGATCTTTCGGTCCAACAGGGAGCCGCACGAGCGCCGGGAAGTTTGAAAGACGGCCCTCCGAAAAAGGATCCGGCAAACTGAATTCAAGCCCGCAGAAATGCGGGCTTTCTCTTTCAGTGCTGCACTGGGTGTTCGCTTTCCCATGGGCCGATAAGTCCTGGTCAGGGGCTTGCTTGATACATCTCCTCGGAAGATCAGATTTTGTCTTCCTACCGGAAAGTCCTTGTGTAAAATCTTCGCGCACTGAAATTGAACGGTAAATGAGGCACAATGACCCGCTCCGGACTGGCTCTGACTCTCGCCCTCTTGTCCTTGTTCTGCGCCGCGCCGCTGTTTTCGCAGCAGTTGAATTCAACCTTCGCCCGTGATCCGCATCAGCCAGTCGATTCGGACTACACGGAGAAGATTCACAAATACACCACCGATCCTTCTTTCATCTCGCCGCTGGTCGATTATCTGCCTGCGTCCAAGACGGTGCCGACTCCGGCGAAGGTACTGGGCGACGTTTCCCGGCGCGCCCGACATGCTGCCTTACGCGGAAGATGTGTACAAGTATTTTCGGCTGTTGGCGGCGAGCAGCTCGCGCGTGAAAGTCTTCACCATCGGCCATAGTGAAGAAGGACGGGAAATGATCGTGGCTGCGATCGCGGATGCCAAGCTGCTTGCCGGAGCGAAAGCAAATGACGCGCGGCTGGCTCAGCTTGCGGATTCGCGCACGATCGGCCTCGACGACTCCAAGGCCCGTGTACTTCTGGACCAATCCTGGCCCGTGTATTACATCACCGGCACGATTCATTCCCCTGAGACCGGCGCTCCCACCGCGTTAATGGAACTCGCATATCGCCTAGCGGTTGACGATTCGCCCTACATCCAATACATCCGCTCGCACATGATCGTGCTCATCACACCGGTTGTTGAAGTCGACGGCCGTGACCGCATGGTCGATCTCTACAAATGGCACAAGGCACATCCGGGGCAGGATTGGCCGCACCTGCTGTACTGGGGTCACTACGTCGCCCACGACAACAATCGCGACGCGATGGCGATGACGCTCAACCTGACCCGCAATGTTCTCGACACATATTTGGGCTGGCATGCGCAAGTGTTGCACGATCTGCACGAGTCCGTACCGTTCCTTTACGACAATACAGGCGGGGACGGACCTTACAATGCATGGGTCGATCCCACGCTGGCGGATGAATGGGCCGAACTCGGGGCGAACAATGTCGCGCAGATGATGAGCTTCGGAATGCCCGGGGTCTTTACTCACGGCGACTTCGACACGTGGAGTCCCGGATACCTGATGTTCCTGGCGAGCATGCACAATGGCATCAGCCGTCTGTATGAAACGTTTGGCAACGGCGGCGCCGATACGGAGAAGCGCATCCTTTCACCCGAGGAGTATTCGCGCACATGGTACCGGCAGAATCCGCCGCTGCCGGTGGTGAACTGGTCGCAACGCGACAACAACAACTACGAAGAGACGGCTCTTCTTTCGACGATCTACTACTTCTCGCAGAACACGCGCCACTTTCTGGAGAACTTCTACGTGAAGAGCAAGCGTTCGATCGCGAAGCCGTCTCTGGAAGGACCGGCGGCGTATGTGATTCCTGCCAATCCAGCCGAGACAAATCGCCAGGTCGAGTTGCTCAAAGTCTTGAAGCGCCAGCACGTCGAGATATCGCAATTGGCGGAAGCGGCGGCATGCTCCGTCCCGGCGGAAAAACGCGGAGAGAAACCAAAGCAGGAAACATTCGCGGCCGGCAGCGTCGTGATCCGCATGGATCAACCGTACTCCCGCATTGCCGACGCGCTGCTGGACCGGCAGTTCTGGGCTGCCAGCGATCCGCAAAAGCATCCCTATGACGATACGGGATGGTCGTTCACTCACCTGTTCAATGTGAAAGTTGTGCGCGTGCCCGATCCTGTGATCCTGAAATCCAAAATGACGATGCTGGAAGATCCAGCTTCGCTCGTGGGAAAAGTCTCAGGGTCGGGCAGCGTGTTTGCCATCGAGAATACGGGACAGACTTCCCTTCTCTCAATTGCCTTCAAACTCAAGGGTGCAACCATTAAAGTCGCTGAGAAGCCCTTTGATGCGACCGGGAAACACTTCGGCGCCGGCTCACTGCTCATTCGCGGCGCGGTCGACAGCAGCATCTCCGGAGTTCTCCATGAGTTGTCGCTCGACGCATCGCGACTGGATGCAGAACCTTCCGTTCCGCTGCATCCCGTCACTGCTCCGCGCATTGCCTTGCTGCATACATGGCTCGCCACGCAGCGGGAAGGCTGGTGGCGTCAGGCGTTCGATGCGGCGGGCGTGCCGTTCGACTACATCAGCACGCAGACTGCAGCCCGCGAATCGGATCTGCGGTCCAAGTACGACGTGATCGTGTTCGCTCCGGTGGGCTTTGCGTCGGCACAACAAGTTCTGAACGGCATCCCTATGTGGATCAATCCCATGCCGTGGCAGAAGTCGGATTTGACGCCGAATCTGGGTCGGATCGACAGCACACCGGATGTCCGGCCCGGACTGGGATATGAGGGGCTGGCGCACTTGAAGAAGTTCGTGGAAGACGGCGGTCTGCTGATCACTTGCGAAGACACTGCTCAATTCGCGATCGACATGGGTCTCGCGCCCGGGGTCAGCATCGCTCCACGGGGAGAGGCGCGGGTGGACGGCACGGTGCTCAATACCGTCTTCGTCGACCGTGACAGCCCCGTGGCTTTTGGCTATGGAAGCGGAGTTCCAGTGATCAGCGCTGGTGGGATGGCGTTCAACATCAGCAACACGCTGGGACGCGGTGGCTTTCGCTCGCTCACCGATCCGGCAGAGGCGTTTAGTGATCCGTATGCGCATCGGGCCACGGGCCGAGGCAGTGTTGACGATGGCGATGAACCACAGGGACGAAAGATCGCGGAGGCCGAACCGCTGATCAAGCAGCAGCCATGGGAAGCCAAGCATTTGGATGAGGAGGATACCCGCAACAACCCGCAGGTGATTCCGGTTCAACTTCGGCCTGACGTGATCTTGCGGTTCTCCGATAGCAAGACGCTCTTGCTGGATGGCTTGCTGGATAAGGCGTCGTCCATTGCGGAACACGCGATCGTAGTCGATGCGCATATGGGACGAGGCAACGTGCTGCTGTTCGCCAACAACCCCATTTATCGCGGAGAGACGATCGGGACCTACGGGCTGGTATTCAACGCGATCCTGAACTATGAGCACCTTGGGCACCGCGCAGGACAGGAGGGTCCAAGCGTCGGCGAGACGAAAGCTGGTGCGCGTTAGAGAGATCTGATCAGCGCCCTCAGCGGCTAGAACCGAGTCCAGTATGGCTGACGTCGCGGACGGCCTTGAAAGCCGTCCCTTCCAAGGCGTCAGTGTGGGTCGGGATTCCGGCTCTGCACCATGCTTGGCTTGTCGTGCTCGATCGACGTGCGGGGCATGGCGTTCGCGACATATTTGTCGAGCAATGATGCGAGTTGATCGACGCTGGTCGTGAGCATGCCAAGGTGTCCGCCGGCAACGGCGTCAACTTGAAGCGTGCTCACCAGAGGCGACCACACGGGAACCGGATCGGCGGGAAAACGGGTTGGAACGGCGGCGCGCACGAACTTCACTGAGCCGTCGTAGAAGACTGGACGGTAATTCCGCAGCGCGCGATATTGCGCATCCTTCACGCGTTGCATTGCGAGAGCGAGGGAATTTCGGGTTTCAACGCGATCGCCGATTGGTCTGAGTTGCCCGCCAGGCCCGACATTTGGGGGTTGGCCTGAACTCTTCTGGTGGCTCAAGCGATTCCCGGCGGCCCGCAGCAGGAGGCGCACGTGCTGTGCGATAGGAAGATGGTGACGATCCGGGTACGAATCTAGCATCGCAAGCAAGCCGATCTCGTCTGCTTCGGCCCTGAGCCTGCGTGCGATCTCGAAGGCGACCAGACCGCCAAATGAGTAGCCAATGAGGAAATACGGACCACGCGGCTGGATCTCGCGAATCACCGGCAAGAAGAAGTCTGCCATTTCCTCAACGCGCTCGAACGGCTCTTGCTTGCCATCATTCCCTCTCGCCTCGAGACCGTAGATCGGCTGTGCTGATTGCATGCGGCGCGCGAGTGGAACCAGATCGATGACGCTGCTGCCAATGCCGTGAAACATGAAAACGGGAGCCTGGTCTGGGCCATCCTTCAGCAAGAACGCAGGTAGGCAGGGCTTCGCAGCGTCAAGCGACGCGGCCAGCTTGGCGATGGTTGACGCGGTGCAGATGGCAGCGGGAGGAAGTTCTGGGGCGAGATTGGATCGAATCTCTGCGAATAACTCCGTGGCGAGCCTGGCGTCGCCACCAAGTTCGAAGAAGTCCTCGTTCATTCCGATGGGAGAGCGGCGGAAGACGCGCTCCCAGATGGGCTGAAGGAGGACGGTTGTCGGGGGTGGCGGATGTTCCACTATGGGCCTGGAGTACAGAATTAATTTTTTAAATATGTTTTCTATAAAATACCTTTTTTCAACGACTTACGGATCACAATCCGGTCGAGATCCGGCCAAATCTTTGAGTTCTAAGGAGTTACACGCAAAATATTATGGAATAAGGACTTAGGGGGGTAGGTGGCGGAACAGAAGGTCCCTCCACTTCGATTCCCCCTCCCTAGCGGAAAGGGAATATCCGGTCGGGATGACAGTTGGTTCGTTGGTTGGGAAACTGGGCACGTTCCTAGTTTCCATACCTGGGTTTCTGAGTCAAGGTTGTCCGTCACAAAGTTGTGCTTGCGAGCTGTGGAAAACCTGGGGCAATCGGTGGACCCTTCTTACGCCCGTGCGGGGCTCTTTTTCCCCCGCTCCTTAACCCATGGCTTGCGCCACGGCTATATTCTTGCGCCGCTTCGTGGCTGAAGCGCCGTGATGGAGGATGCCGGCCGGGCCGGTAGCCAGTTATCATTTGCGGGCGCATTTCCCAACCATGGCTTGAAGCCACATCCTTCCCGGATGTGTTGTTTCCCATGTCTCGCAAAGGCGGCGAGACCCTTCGACTCAGCTCAGGGCAGGCCATGCGGCACCCCATCATTTATCAGGCCGTGGCGCGATGAAGTCTAGTGACCGTGCCAGTACATCTGCCAGCCGAGATATCGGACGGCGGCTTCGTGGGTTGCGGCGGCGGTGCTGGAGAAATTTGCGGCGACGTGATGTTCGAAACCGTTTTCGCAGATGTAGTGCAGTAGCTTCTGCATGTGCGGGATTTGGACTACGCCCGCGCCGCCAAACGTATTCAGAGGATCGTTGGTGAAAGAACCCTCGCCGACGTAACCGCGCATCACACCGGCCGTGTCGTCCGTGGAAAAGCGGGCGAAGCTCATGGCGCCGGGTTTGACACGACCAACAACCGTCCCAAAGGTGTTCTCTTTCCCGACCGTGCCGGCAATGATCTCCTGGAAATCCATGCGCACATCTTGAAAGAAGTGCTTGGGTAAGTTGCTGCAATGGAAACACACTGCCTTGTCTGGATCGTCGCCGTAATTGTTGTTCCAATCGAGCAACGCGCTCGGCGTGCCGGAGGCCAAGGCAAGAGCGTGCATGCTGAGCGTGCCGCAGACGTCGACTTCGCAGGCCGCGGGAAGCAAGTCGTTGCTCATCATGCTCATGATGGTGCAGGGGACGACGCCGAAGTATTCTTCCATGGCGGTCCAACACTGCACGGCGGTGACTTTCACGTCGGTGGATTTCATCCAATGCTCGATGACATTGCCCAGCTTCGCCATCTTGACCAAGGCGGAATCGGGGACGCTGGTCGTGGTCACATATTTGCGGATTTCTGCCAGCTTGTTCTGCACTCCGGTGTCGTCATCTTTCAGGCGGGCGATGCGGCCAAGAATCTCCGACAAGTCGACGGTCTCAACCGTGATGCCGGACGCCTCGAGCAGTTTCTCGCTGTAACGCACGGTGTTGAAGGCGGACGGGCGGGCTCCGATGCTGCCGATGCGCAGGTTGCGAAATCCGTTTACGATTCTGCAGACTGCGGCGAACCAGACGAGGTCCTGGTCGAATTCCTTGGAGTCGGGGCTGACGGTGTGCAAACGCGTGAGGGAATAAGGAACGCCGTACTGCCTGAGGTTGTTGCAGGCCGACATCTTGCCACAAAAGCTGTCGCGCCGGGAAGCGATGGTCATCTTCGCGGGCGTATCGGGAGTCGCCTGGACCAGGACGGGAACATCGAGATGCGCGAGGCGCAGAGTATCGGCGATGGCGCGCTCATCGCCGAAATTGGGCAGGGTCACGATTACGCCGTCGATACACTCTCGGTTCGTCTGGAAAAGGGCGGCACAGCGTTTGGCTTCTTCATAAGTTTCGACCGCACCGTGTTTACTGTCTTCGGGGCCGAGCACAATGCAATCCATTCCGGCCCTGGCCAGCGCCTGGATCATTTCTTCGCGGCCGCTCTTGGCCAGATGGTCCGGGAAAAATCCGCGATTGCCCACGATTACTGCCATCGTCATTTTCTTGCTGTTCGGAGACATGATTTCTTGAGAAGTTCCTTTCCTCGACTCTTCACAACCCGGCACCGGGGCGGAACACGCATGTTCGTGGCCGTCAAGGTGGGAATCGGCGAGTGTGCTCTTCCGCGAAGGAACTGTCAACCCGAGCCCCCGCGCCGGTTCAACGGTCACCGACTTTTTGTTACCAAAGGACAGCGGCGGCGGAGACGTTTCGCCTTACCCCGAGGCCGCTTATCGTGAAAGCGCTAATTCGAATCTCGCCTGCGGATCATGGAGTGCCATGACCTTCCCCAAAAATACCAGCAGAATCTTTGTTGCGAGCAGATTCCTACTGCTCGCCAGTTTAGTGACTCCCGTGTTGGCGCAGTCTCGGCTGCAGTCTGGCCCACCAGCCGCGGCTTCGGGCCCGTCTTTTGACGCGAGCATCGGATACAGTTACCTGGCGATGCAACTTCCGGGAGCAGGGAACGTGAACCTCAACGGTGTGGACGCCAACGCCGGAATGGATTTTAACCGCCATTGGGGCGCGATCGTCGATTCCAGTTACGTCCGCACTTCGAATGTGTTCGGAACCGGACACGATAGCTATGTTCTGAGCGCGCTGGCGGGTCCGATATTTTATCCGTATACTCACGGCGAAACCCGCATTTCGCTACGTGCGCTGGGAGGCGCCGGGCTGGTGGATAGCGCAGTGCCGGTGAGTGGGCCGTCGTACTACTTGCACGGATGGGTGGCGCGACCGTCTTACGGAGCCGGGGCCGGCGTGGAACGTACGATGTTTGGGCCGTTCGCGTTTCGCATGAATGCCGACTATCTTCGCACCGCGTTCGTGAACTCCGCGGAAACGGTGCAGCTGCAAAATAATCTGCGTGTCACGGCGAGCATCGTTTTTCGTTTGAATGCGCCTCAGAGCAGCCGCTAGAGATCGACTGGTCCCGAAATAGTTTGTCAGGCAAGTTCGGCGGACCTCCAAGGTGGAGAACGCCACGGTGGAAATTGGAAACTCGAAAGCCACCAGTCCTGAAGGGCGTAAATCGTACGGGATCTTAACGCCCTGAAGGGCCGCTCTTCCACGCGTTTCATTCACGCGTTCCGTTCCACGCGTTCCGTTCCATGCGATCCGTTCCATGCGATCGAATCCACGGCTCCATGCACGCCATCCTATTCACGGGGCAGGGCATGTTGGGAAGGAGCATCGCGCTAGCACGGGATGCAACTGTGGGCATTTGGACCGCGCAAGCAAAATAACGGAATGAGATTTCATCTAAGGGGTTTGCTATCTCAGGTATCCGCTGTAGCTTTCTCTTACTACGGGTGAGCGGAGCGAGGGGACTGTTTACAGCTCAGACCGGATAGCGGTTTTGCGTCATAGGCGACTAATGTCGGGTATTGCGGCTTAGAAGCCGCCAAAAGGAGCTTTGCCTATGACTTATACATTTTTGCGGCGCACCCTTAGCCTGGGAACGTTGCTTTTGTTGCTGGTTGGATTTTCCGGCTTCGTCACGCGAGCACAAGCCGCGGACAAGGCCGACATCGACAAGCGCATTGATAACTCCGCGAAAGTTTTGAACGAAATCATGGCGACTCCGGACAAAGCAATTCCGGATAAGCTGATGCAAGATGCCAAGTGCGTCGCCGTGATTCCCTCGATGCTGAAAGTTGCTTTCGGATTCGGCGGGACCCATGGCAAGGGCATTGTTACCTGCCGGGCCGACAATGGCTGGAGCGCTCCTGCTCCCATTGAAATCACGGGAGGCAGCTGGGGACTGCAGCTCGGCGGACAATCGGTAGATCTGGTGATGATCGTGACCAACGATCAGGGCATGCAGCATCTGCTGGCCGATAAATTCAAGATTGGAGCGACCGCGTCGGCGGCGGCTGGTCCGGTCGGGCGCAATGCTGGTGCCGATACGGATTGGAAGATGAAAGCGGAAGTCATTACCTACTCGAGAGCCAAAGGGCTTTTCGCCGGGATCGAGCTCAGCGGCTCATCGATTACTCAGGATAAAGGCGACACGCGCGCACTGTATGGAAGCGACATCCCGTTCGCGCGAATCCTGGCCGGGAAAATACAACCGCCGTCAGCCAGCGAGCCATTCCTGGCCACGGTCGGCAAATATACCGGCGAGGCTAAGGTAGCGAACGCAGCGGGGCAATAGAGTCACGCTGTCGAAGCACGGAAAAAACGGCACGCAGTCTTGCAAAGGACTCGGGCCGTTTTCGTTGCGCGGCCCCGCAGGAAGCTTCGTCGCGACGCGCAATGCCGCCCTTTCATCGACAGGCATATGGAGACTGATTGCGGATGGAGCAAAGCAGTGGGCTTGAGACCTACCAAATCACTCCGAGGGAGTGCAGGATCAGTGCGTCTCCGGGAGTGAGCAAGCTGGAAGCCAGGACAATGGCATAGGCATAATGCACGCTGGCATTGGTAGTGACGCACCAGGGTTCGTGTCGCTGAGCACTACCACAATGCGGACATGCACCTTTAACGTTCGCTTGGGTACTTTGTCGCCACGCGATTTGGCCAATATTTGGCATGACCTTTCCTCCCTGTCTGCCAACTGCTCGATCGGAATCGGGACCACGAACCGGCCCATTTCACTTTATGAGATGCCACGGCAACAATCGGTCGAATCGAAAGATACTGTAGATCGGCGCCGTAATAATTTCAGTGCCGAGTGGGACGGACCCTAATGTGCGGTGGAGACGGAATCAGTTGCATCTTGAGTCCCACCCTGCTGCTCGACCGGGAAAACATAGAAATGCCCAAGTAGCCGCGCCGGACAGGGCGACTTTAGCGGCGCGTCGCTGCGTTATGAATACAGGCTTTTCTGTAGTGGCGCACTGGGCTGAATTCAAGAACTATAGAGCCCGGATGTGAAGAGTCACCCTGAATACATTCACCGTCCACTATAACTACTCCCGAGCCACGTAACCTCTGCTGATCGATTCCGCATCAGAATTGTGCGCACGACTGCTGGAGAACCTGCCGCGGCCGTGCGCAGCAGATATTTGTTGGGTTCCAAGTAATGGGTCGGCAGTTCCAGAATCGCAGAACTTCTTGGGTCCAACTGTGTTTAGATTCGAGTGGAGGATAACTATGGAGCGTCGTTCGAGCAGGTGGAGTGTGTTGCTTCTGGGTCTGGCGCTGGCCGGCTCAATGGCGGGAATCGGGTGCGAGCACCACTATTATCGCGTCTACGATCCCTACTACACGGATTATCACGTGTGGAATGGCGATGAGGCGGGGTACTACCATCAATGGGCCGTTGAGAACCACCATGATCCCAACCGCGATTTCCGCAAGCTTCCTCCTGGTGAGCAAAAACAATATTGGACCTGGCGGCACAATCATGGTGACCACGACCACGACCATCACTAGGAAGTTATCCGACAGGCTCTTAGTGATGCAGGGCGCTAAGAGCCTGATCGGTCGAAGTAAGTTTTGCGCCAAGCTGTTGCAGCTCGGCAAGAGCTTTCTGACCGGCTTCTCTATCGAGCGTTTCGATCGCATCCTGCACGATGGCGACGCGCCTGGCGCGTTGCAACAGACCTTTCGCGGCGAAACTGACGCAGTATTCCGTAACCACTCCAAACACCACGAACTCGGCGTGAGTTCCCAAACGCTCGACCAGGGCATCCGCGTGGCGGCTCTGGAAAATATCGAGGGTTTGCTTCTCGAGCAAGATTTGCTGATACGTAGCCAGATCTTCGGGGAGCGTGGCTTCTGATTCGTTGGGCAGTCGCAGAATCTTATCCGTCAGAGCTTCCGGGACAAGCTCCGACCCCGGCGCTCCTTTGATGCAGTGCGGTGGAAAGATATTGAACTCAGGGTCATTCGGTGCATGAAAATCTCCGTGGGATACAAGAAATACGTTCCCTTGCCGTGCCGCATCCGTCAGCCGGCGGATGTTTGGCAGCAGCTTTTCCGCTCCCGGAACGTATAGCTTTCCACCAGGCAGCACGAAATCTCTCTGCACATCCACTTCCCAGAAAATGAAATTCCTCGAAACCATGATTCCCTAGTATCGCAAAGGCGTCCCGGGCGTCTCTAGCGTTTGAAAATCAAGCCACGCCGGAGTGATGACCTGCAGGTTCTCTGGCTGCGAGAAAAAGCCCTCATCGATGGCCGCTGGCAGCCATTGTTCCCGCTGAAAATTAAATTGTGAGCGTGTTTCAAAAATGGGGTTTCGCACGATCTGACGTCCTTCCCTCAGCGGCTAGAGCCGCGTGAATGGGGGTAGAACTAGCGGCACGGCTAGAAGCCGTGCCCTTCCCAAATCTATTTTTGAAACGAGCTCGCATTGCTGCTCGGAGAATTCGTCAGTCTGTGTTTTAATCTCCGGTTGCAATTCTCGCACGCGTGCGAGCGGGAGACAGGTATGGCAAAAGCTCGACTAAGCTTCCTTTTCAGTTTCATTATTTTGTTGTCCGCTATTTTCCTGAGCGGGAATCTTTCCTGGGCGCAGGGGTCGGATTCCACGGCTGCGCCCGCCGATCTGGATTCCTACGTCGCGGATTCCATGAAGACCTTTGACGTCCCCGGCATGGCAGTTGCGATCGTAAGAGACGGCAAGGTCGTCGTGGCGAAAGGCTACGGTGTGCGCAAATTGGGCGATCCTACTCCGGTCGACGAATTCACGATGTTTGCGATCGGCTCCAACACCAAGGCTTTTACCACCGCCGCTCTGGCCACGCTGGTCGATGCCGGCAAGCTCTCCTGGGACGACCCTGTCTACCAGCGTCTTCCCGGCTTCGTTATGTACGATCCTTACGTTTCGCATGAAATGACTATCCGCGATCTGCTCACGCACCGCAGCGGAATGGGACTGGGCGAAGGCGATCTGCTGTTCTGGCCGCAATCGACTTACACGCGCAACGACATCATCTACAAATTGCGCTTCATGAAGCCGAAGTCCAGTTTCCGCAGTCACTATGCCTATGACAACCTGCTGTACATGACGGCGGGGCAAATCATTCCGGCGGTCACGGGCATTTCGTGGGACGACTACATTCGCCAGCGCATTTTCACACCTCTGGGCATGAAGCATTCGACGGTCACGAACACGAGTTTCAAACCTGGCGATGATTACGCTTACCCACATTCGCGAGTCGATGACAAGCTGCAGGTCATTCCATTCGAAGCGCTCGATAATGTCGGGCCGGCCGGGTCTATTCATACCTGCGCTGCCGATATGGCAAAGTGGGTGCAATTGCAGCTGAACCGTGGCAAGTTCGCCGACCGCGAAGGGCAACTCTTCAGCCCGCAGCGCTCGAAAGAGATGTGGTCGCCGCAGACTATTCTTCCCATAAATGATCCGCCGGCAGCTCTCGCCGGACTCAAAGCGAATTTCGCGGACTATGCGCTGGGCTGGGGATTGCGCGATTATCGCGGACGCAAACTCGTCGGCCACACTGGTGGAGTCGGCGGATTCGTATCGCGCGTCATGCTGGTGCCGGAAGAGAATCTGGGAGTGGTCGTTCTGACCAACGCAGAGGAAGACGGCGCGTTCGATTCAATTCTTTATCACGTGCTGGACTCCTACTTTCACCTGCCGCCCACGGACTGGGTCGCGGCCTTCAAAACGGTGGAAGACAAGGAAGAAAAAGATGCCGCTGAAGCCATGAGAAAAGCCGAGGCCAGCCGGGACACACAATCCAAACCTTCGCTTCCGCTCGAGAAGTATGCCGGGATCTACAACGACGCGTGGTACGGTCCGATCACCATTCGCTATGAGAACGGAGGCCTGGTGATTACCTTCGACCAGACGCCGACGATGATCGGCGATCTCGAGCACTGGCAGTACGACACTTTCAAGGCCCATTGGCGCGTGCACACCATCGAAGACGCGTTCATCACGTTTTCGCTGAAATCGGATGGCTCTATCGACAGTGCAAAGATGGCCGCCGTCTCGCCTCTGGCGGATTTCAGCTTCGATTACCAGGATTTGCTGCTGAAACCGGCGGTGAAGGAAATGACGGAAGTGAAAAAATAAGAACGCAACTCAACTAGCAGAGCGCAACTAGCGGAGTGCAACTACCGGAGAAAGACAGAAGCGGCATCTTCTACGCGCAGGTTCGATTTCCTCCTCGCGCCTGTTCCTGGGTTGTAAAGCACAAGCAGATGATCTTCCAAGATCAGCAATTCTTTCTCGCTGATCCATCCGACCAGCACGGCATGGGGGACGAACGCGAGTTTTCGTGGAGCATCCTCAACCGACTTCACTTCTACGGCCGGCAATTCCCCCAGTGCTTTGCGAATCTGTTTCGATTCTTCCGGATTTGCCTGTCCTTGCTCTGCCAACTGAATCGGCTGGTTGACCTGGGCCGTCGCGATGATCGTCATGGCAACCGAATTCTCGTCTGGCGACAGGCGCGCGTTCGAAGTATAGAAACTCACGTCGTAATCTGTATTTTTGTAGGTCGCCAGCTCATCAAAAACCGTCTGCATCTTTCCATTTGAGCGAACGATGGTCTGATCGTCGCTCTGGTTCGCCCAGCCGCAACAACCAGTATCAGGGATCGCTTCAACGATCGCGTCCCCATTCGGGTTCGCATCCAAGACTCGCCGCAAAGGCTCAGAGAGCGGAGTGGCTAGCCATTTCCCGCCCTGTTGGCGATATTCCACGCTCGCCTTGTACGCAGGCTGATCTTTTCCCGCCACAAACTGCGTCATCAGAAAAAAATCTCCCATCCCGTTGGCCGGAGCCCACACCATGCCGACTGGACAACTTTCTTCGCAATCCCCCGTCGGACAGCGGCACTCCGGGAATTTCACGCTGGCAAGATCTTCGGGTCCAGCGCCATCTAAATCTGTCCGCCAAGCCTGCCAGGTTGTCGTCACCGTAAGATCGACGCCTTCGCGCTGCAAACGCCGCTCTTCATTCGCAAACCAATACAGATGCCCGCCATCGGCTGCGAGCAAGACTGCCGGGGCCATCTCGGTGACCAACTGGTTCGATCCCGTCTCGCCGACGTCGTGTTTCACGCCCATATCCATCGTCACCGCGGCATGGCCATTCCAAAACCAAAGCTTGTGCGGCGAAGTGAGATCGCTATCGAGCAGCGGGAGCGATAGAGCCGGCGCGAAAAGAATCTGCCCCATGCGGTTCAGTTCGATGCTCGCGGGCGACTGTGTCGCATCCGCTGGAAGCTTGATGGTTTGTTTCACGGCGAATGTCGACGGATCATATTCGATCATGTCTCCTGCGGCATGGAGCACCCACAGCCGCTTGCCCTGCGCCTGCGGGGAAGCGGATAGCGAGAGGATTACGGCAAATATGAGTGGCGTTGTTTTCATACACGTATTTATATCGCAGACTCTTTATATCGCAGACACGCGGCTTGCGGCGTTCCGCGTACAATATCAGATTGCAACAGCAGGCAATCGCGGGCAGGAGTGCCCGCGCCATAGTCACCCGCGCGCTCAAGAGAGGCTCCTATGACCACCGCTCACCATCCCCGGCCACAAGCAGCGACGGAGATTCCCGCCGTCCCACTCACGACGGAGGGCTATAGCGTCCTTCACCAGATGATGCGCTTTCGCCGCTCCGCCTGGCGCGAATTGCCGCAGGGGGAAAGATCCGCGATCGCCCAGGAAGCTTCGGCCGCGCTTTCCGCGATGGAGAAGAACTCGGCGGGGCAGTCCGCACTTTTCTCGCTGATTGGACACAAGGGCGATTTGATGCTAATCCACTTCCGCAACTCATTTGCCGATCTCAACCAGGCAGAACTTGCGCTCGCGAACCTGCGGCTCAGCGATTATCTCGAACCCACGACGTCGTATCTATCGATCATCGAACTTGGGCTCTATGAGTCGACGGTAAAGATTTACAAGGAACTCATGGAGCAAGGGATTGAACCGCATTCGGAGCAATGGAAAGCGGAGATCGAATGCAAGCTGAACCGGCACAAAGAAGCCATGCATCCGCGGCTTTTTCCGGAAATTCCGGGGAACCGGTATGCCTGTTTCTATCCTATGGATCGGCGGCGCGGGGAAGAGAAAAACTGGTATACGCTGCCCATCGGAGAACGGGCGCGGCAGATGAACGAACACGGACTCGTCGGCCGACGTTATGCGGGAGAAGTGAGGCAGATCATTACCGGCTCGATCGGCTTCGATGATTGGGAGTGGGGTGTCGATCTGTTTGCCGACGATCCCCTGGTTTTCAAAAAGCTGATCTACGAAATGCGCTTCGACGAAGTCAGCGCCGTTTATGCGCTGTTTGGGCAATTCTATGTAGGAGTGCGCATTCCGGCGGCGGCGCTGGAGCGGTTGATCAATGGTGAACTGCCGGGATGAGTATTTGCTCTGCCTAAGAACGATTACGGTGGCGGGTCAATATGAAACATCGAAACCGAACAGACACCAGCGATCATGACAAATATGTCAAAGATTGGGAATTGTGTCTTCGGAAATGGCAGAGACGCACTGTCGTGTTGGGTATTGCGCTAGTCGTCAGCGTCGCAGCCGTCGTCCCATTCCTCGCCGGCCATTCCCTGCACAAGTATTGGGAGCAAGGAAAGTATTTGATTTGGGTCGCTTGCGTCGTGTTGTCGCTGTTCGCCGGTTGTGCCGGGACGGCTTATAGCTTTTGGCAGAGTTGGCGATCCGTACGGTCGGAAGTCGCCGATTACTACAACGAACCCCGATAAAACGGAGAATTCATGTCCACTCTCGGCCTCATCGAATACAAGGACGCCAACCCGGAAGTGCGTGCCGTCTATGACGACATCATGGCCACGCGCAAGACGGACTGGATCAATAATTTCTGGAAGGCCCTCGCGAATGATCCCGCGACGCTGAAGCGGACATGGGAATCGATCAAGCAGATCATGGCTCCCGGCGCTCTGGATTCGCTGACAAAAGAGATGATCTATATCGCCGTCAGCGTCACCAACCAGTGTAATTATTGCATTGCGTCGCACACCGTCTCCGCGCAGAAGAAAGGGATGAGCGACGCGATATTCAAGGAATTAATGGCCGTCGTCGGAATGGCGAACGAAACCAATAAGCTGGTCACGGGGTATCAGGTGGAAATCGACGAGCAGTTTAAAACGACGTAATCCTCGGTTTCAGACGGGCTTGATGAGGTGGTAGGCTTGCCCGATTCCCGAAATATGCTCGACCGCAAAACCCCGACGCTCGAGCACGCGCCGGAGCTTGAGATTGGGTTTGGCACACGAAACCGCGTGCACGATCCACTCAATTTCTGTGAGCGCATTCAGCGCGGCGTATCGTTTCGTGAGCGAGGCAATCGACACCAACACTCCTTCACCACCGCCTTCAATTTGTGCTAGCTCGACGATCAGCTTCCCTGCGGTTCTTTTGAAGGATCCTAGAATCGTCGCCGACCCTATCCTGAATACAAGCGGCTCGCCAATCAGGATCAGTTGTTCGATGTCGCGCGGTGGCAGATTAAGGATCTCTTGCGCCGTTAGTCCCTCGAATGTGATCTCGCGAGCCGTAGACATGCGCGACTCCTAAGTAGGAGCTTTCTCTCTACGAAACTTCCATTCGTAGGCCTTCATATCCACCTTTTTGCCGCGAAAGCGCACGCCTTCCGCTTCCAAACGGAAGCGCTGCTCTATGGCAGAATCGCCGCGCAGTTTGATCTCACCCCCAGCGCCGAGCACGCGCTGCCAGGGCAATCCAAAGCCATGGCGGAGAATGGCGGCGACTTGTCGCGCAGCGCCCGGAAAGCCCGCGGCTCGGGCGACAGCGCCGTAAGTTGAAACCTTCCCGCGTGGGATTGCACGGATGGCTCGCTCGATTCGCGGGCGCAGATTCGGGCTTGCTTTGCGGGTTGTTCGCTTCTGGCGCTTTGGTTTCAAAATACCGGATTATATGCGGACAAACCTCAAACCCGCCCGGACGAATGCGTCCGGGCCTACACGTGCCGTGCTCCGCTTACGCGACTGCTTCCTTGCGGAACGATTCGAGGGCTTCGTACTCGGAGTTGTGAACGTCGAACACCGTGAGCAGTTTGGTGACCTGCAGCAGATCTCCGACCCGCTTCGTCAGATTGGCCAGCTTGATGGTGGCTCCGGCGTTGTGCGCGGTTGTATGCAGCGCGACCAAGGTTCCCAGCCCGCCGGAATCGATGTAGTTCACATCGGCAAGATTCAGTACGATGCGCTTCACGCCATCGTGAATCGCGATTTTGACTTCCTCGCGCAGCAGCGACGATTCCTCGCCAAAGACGATTCGTCCGCTGCACGCGATCACCAGAATTCCGTCTACCGTCTTTTTTGAAAGCTTCAATTGCATAGAGACCCTCCCGTCGGGCTCGGCGTTCGTCAGCTAAGGTTCAAGTAACTCGCTGCTCCAGCCTATCGCGGGCGCAAGCATAGGCGCAAGCGGCATTCGGGCACCTCAGGCGCTAAAGCGCGTGCCTATTTTTGCGACTTGGCGGCACGACTGAAGTCGTGCCCTTCCCGGTTTTTGGGGCGGCTTTCCACGACTGCTTCCTGCGTATCTCGTATAATCGAGACTTCGGCTCATGAGTTATACCGTTCTGGCGCGCAAATACCGTCCGCAGAAATTCTCCGAGGTGATCGGACAGGAGCACGTCACCCGCACGCTGCAAAACGCGATCGAACAGGGACGAACGGCTCACGGCTATATCTTCAGCGGACATCGGGGGATCGGAAAGACAACCGTGGCGCGAATTCTGGCCATGGCGCTGAACTGCCGGTCGAAAGACAAGCCGGTTCCCGAGCCCTGCGGCGTGTGCGACTCCTGCGTGGAGATTCGCGCGGGCAATTCTGTCGACGTGATCGAAATCGATGCCGCCACCAATCGTGGCATCGATGAGATCCGCGAACTGCGCGAAGCTGCGCGTTATCGTCCCGCGCGCGACAGATTCAAGATTTATATCCTCGACGAAGCCCATCAGATCACCGATGCGGCGTTCAACGCGCTGCTGAAGACATTGGAGGAACCACCGGACCACATTGTCTTCATGCTGGCCACCACGCAACCGGAAGACATTCCCCAAACCATCCGCTCGCGTTGCCAGCATTTCAGTTTTCGCGCGGTGAAGTTTGACGCGATCGTCGGCCAGTTGCGCGATCTGGTCACGCGCGAAAAAATCAAGGCGGATGATGACGCTCTCGCGCTGCTCGCCGAGGCTGGCGATGGCTCGATGCGCGACGCGCTCTCGATTCTCGATCAGGCCATCGCCTCATCGAGCGGCAAGCTAACCGCCGAGTCCGTGCGAAATCTGGTGGGCGCCGCTCCCGCGCACGTCCTGGAAGAAGTTATGCGAGCGGTTTCGGAAGGCAATAGCAACGAGGTTCTAGCGCAGGTCGACCATCTGATTAGCGAAGGTCATAGTCCGACGCATTTTGCGCGCCAGATGGTGCGCTTCCTGCGGAATGCTACGGTCGCAAAAGTTGCGGGCTCGGACTCTGCGCTGCTGCAGATTTCCAGCGAAGAACGGGCTCGCGTTGCCCGCATCGCCGAACTGTTCAGCGAAGAAGATCTCACGCGCCATCTGCAAATCATGCTGCGCACACATGGCGAACTTGGCTACAAGCAGGAGCAGCGGTTTCATCTCGAACTCGGATTACTCAAGATGGCGCACGCCCAAAGACTGCTTCCGATCGAACAGTTGCTCAGCGAAGTTGCAGGTGCGCAGAGTTCGACCGCCCCAAGAAGCGGTCCGCGGCCCACGATCGTCGGCAACGCCACTGCTGGCGAAATGCGACACTCCGAGCCTCGCCGTCCCGAGCCGCCTACGGCACGTCCGAATTTTGTTTCGCCGTTTGCCGCCGATTCCGCCCGCAAAGGCAACCCGCGGCAGGAAGACCCTGCGCCGGCTGCTATGCCAGGGCCAACTATTGTGACCGCATCCAGCCAGCCGGTAATTCTGGGCTCTGCCGCGCCAGAACGCAGCAATGTCGCGAACTACGTTACGGCCGCGCCTTCCGCGACGGCACCACCCGAGGCGAAACCTGATGTAGAGGTAGTGGCGGACAGCGCCGATATTTCTTCTCCGAGACCGGGCGGGATCGAAAAGCTGCAATCCGGCGTTCTGCAAACCGGGGTTCTGCAAGCGCTCTCGGACAATAATCAGCGCATCCTGGTCTCCATGCTTTCGGCCGGCGAATGGAGCGTGCAGGGAAATGAAGTGGTCATCAAAGTTTCAGAATCGCAGACTGTCGTTGATATGTCACTTGGGCCGGACGCCAAGCGAATTGCAATCGCTGCCGCAAGCGGAGTGCTTGGTCGCGCCGTGAAATTGCGCGTGGTTCCCGGGGCCGAAGTCACAGCGAGCAACAACAAGCGCAACGGCGGAGGCCAATTTGCGCCCGGCCCAGGTGGGCGCGGACGCGCGGAGCAGGATCCGATTGTGCAGCGGATGCGCGAAAAATTCGGGGCCGAGATTCGGACGGTGATCGATTATCGTGAGAAGAGATGAGGAAAGTTCAAGCCGTTTCGAGGTTTGGCGAGAGCTACCTTTGGCACGAGCTAGCGATTCTTAAGCTTCGAAACTCGAACCTTGAAACATGAGGTGTTATGGGCGGATTCAACCTGCAAGACCTGATGACGAAAGCGCGAGCGCAGTACGAGTCCCTGCAGAAAAAAATGCAGGAGACGATTGTGGAAGCCAGTTCTGGCGGAGGCACCGTGACCGCCAAAATGGATGGCCGCAAGCAACTGCTCAGCCTCAAGATTGATCCGGAAGCCGTGAAATCCGGGGATGTCGAGATGCTGCAGGACCTGATTCTCGCGGCGGTGAATGAAGCCGCGCGAAAGGTCGATGGGCAGATGCAATCCACCGTTGGGGGTATGCTCGGGGGACTGGGAATTCCGGGAATGTAATCGTTGAGCGATCGATATTTTTTGCGCCTTGTGACGACGCGAGGCGGGAATCGCTCAATCCCACAATCGTTTAGCGACTCGATACTCTATGCCTAAATTTGCCGAGCCGATGTCGCGCCTGATCGATGAGCTGAAAAAGCTTCCCGGCGTTGGTGCGAAAAGCGCGCAGCGACTGGCGTTTTACATTCTGCGATCGAGCGATGAAGATGCCGAAGCTCTCGCGACGGCCGTCCGCGACGTGAAAGCTAATCTTCGGCTGTGCTCGGTGTGCAACAACATCACTGATGTGGATCCTTGTATTTATTGCACGAGTGCGACACGCAACCAGCGGCTGGTCTGCGTGGTGGAAGAGCCCACCAACATTGCCGCCATCGAAAAAACCAAGCATTACAACGGCGTATTCCACGTTCTGCACGGAGCGATTTCGCCGCTCCATGGCGTTGGTCCCGAGCAGTTGCGCATTCTCAACCTCATCTCGCGCGTGGAGTCCGGAAATGTCGATGAGGTGATTGTCGCCACGAATCCCACGGTCGAAGGCGAAGCGACGGCGGTTTATCTCTCACAGCAACTCCGCCGCGCGGGGGTGAAGGTTACGCGCATTGCGATGGGAATTCCGGTCGGCAGCGACATCGAATACACCGACGAAATTACAATGCTGAAGGCTATGGAAGGACGCCGGGAGCTTTGACCCCGTTCCCAAAACCATTTGTCGGCGAGTTCTCGTTGGGGACTTCGGGATCGAGGAAAACGTTCTCCTCTGCGGCCGCCAATCCTTCGGGGAGCGCACCGCGGTTGTACTCGGCCATGCGATTCTTCCATTTCAGAAAGTCGGTGATGCTCTGGGGCTCAATGCGAACTTCGACGCGTCGCAAGCTGGCCAGCAGCAGGTTCATTTCATAGCGGAATCCGGTCGCGGTTCGCAGATTTTTCGCGGATGGATGCGCCATCTCAACTCGTCCGCGGCGGAGTTCCAACAGTCCCCAGCCTGCAGGTAGCTCCAGCGTTTCTATCAGTGCGGGTGGGGTCAGATAAAATCTTTCGCTGCCGACTCCCTTTTCCGGTTTCTGCCGAAAGGGCTTGGCGCGATCCGCCAGAAAATCGGCTCGTGTGATTTTGCACTCCACCAGCACGGAATGGCACTCCTGCTTCCAGCCGATCGCGTCGGGCATCTCGCCGCTGACGCAAGCCTGTTCCGACAGCACCACACCGCAGCGATACCAGCGCAGCCATCGCACGGCTTTTTCGACCAAATGCGCGTGAGTCATAGGGACGATGACGTTGTACCGCATTGTGACGTCGGGCGGAAGTGACGGGGAGGCTTCCGGGGATCCCGCTTCTCGCGTCAGTTGCCAAGAGCAGGAACACCTGCAGGCGAACGCAAACGAATGGGATCCGAGGTAGTGTCCCAATCAACCACAAAGGGCACGAAGGCGCACGAAGGAAACCAGTGTTTGCATCCTTCGTGTTCCTTCGTGTGGATTCAGGACACCACTGAATCCGATTTCGGGCTCACCGCCTTCACCAATACCGGCCGTCTCAACACCGTCTCCAGCAAGTATCGCTCGGCCGCGATACGTTGCGCCGTGGGACTATTCTGAACGTATCCTTCCGCTGCGATCACCACAGCTTCATTTTGCGCTAGCGGCGCTGCCTTCGATCGGAAACCGTTTCGAGCGCTTCGACCGTTTTGACCGCTGCTTAAGGAACTTACGCGCAACTGTGGCTTTGGATCTTCGATTTTCACGCGCCGTATGTATCCATCATGCTCGGCATCGAATGCGTTTGCTAAGCGAAGAATTGCTGCCAGCCGGATGATGGTGTTCTGCTGATCCGGCAGAAGGTCGCGTAACGCCTTGTGGCTGCGTACCGGCAGCGCTCCTGCATGGAAGCGGGCAATCACCGCCGCTTGCTGCTGTGTGTCGGCGTCCCAACCTAATGGGGTCGCATGCGCCTTAATCAATTCCTGCGATTCCTTGTGCTCTCCCTTGTTGCCTTTCGACTTGCCTACGTTATGGAGCAGTGCGGCGATGTAGAGTGCGGAGCGCGGGCCCGCACTGTTGCCATGCAACGCTTCTGACGACAATCCGAGTAATCCCGCAGCGTCAAGCCCATCGTAGAGTTCGAGGGCGAGCCGGGCCACGCGCTCCGAGTGGGCGAAATCCGGATCGAGCGCCTTCGCCCACAGCTTCATCCGCTGTGTGGCGATCTGCGGAATGCGTTTGCCCTGCGGCAGGCCCGCCCGCCAGACATTCCATAGCGAACCTGGCCCAACCATCCTTTGCCGATATTCGTCGATCCGCTTCGTTCGCTCCTCGACGATTCGTTCATGCCAGGCTTTGCAAGATTCGGCATCAGGAAAAATGTGGCACGACAGCGCTGTCGCCCAGAGCACGTCAAAATCGTGCACCTCGCCGAGCAAATCCTGCATATGCTTCAGGTCGTTGCTCCAGAGCTTATGCTCGACAGGCAGAAAGTTCTCGACAATGTAGCGAAAGCGCTTAATTCCGATGCGCAGCGTGTGCAGCGCGACCTGAGAACGGTTGCGCAGGGCGCGGTTGTGCAATTCGCGTGCTGCCATCCAGCGCTCCAGTGCGAGATGCTTGAATAGAGGGCTTTCCGGCCGAATGCGAGCCGCGCGAAGGGGCAGGTTTTTGCTCCATTGGCGCCATTGTTTGCGATCGAATTGGTCAAGTTCAGTTTTTGCGGAGCGTATCTGATCGCTTTCCCGCTGACAGAGAATGCCAAGCAGCGCTCTCGCCGGATCTTGTGCTGACTCGACTAGGGTGCTGGACGAAGACGGAGAGTGCTGGGGCTGACTTGCATTGTCGTTCTCTTCCAGGGACGCGGGCAGGAGTGCCCGCGCTTCGCCTGCCCGCGCCACGCCTGAAACCGTGGGCGCGAGCTTTTCGATCCAATCCATCATGATCTGGGTATCGCGCAGTTGGCCCAAGCCCTGGAAGAGCCGTTTCCCGGCCTTTTTCATGTTTTTCCAGGCGGGGTCAGGATCCATGGCCATCATGCCGTCGGCCATCGATCGGCATCGGCGCAGCGCCACACGTAAATCGTGAACCGGATCGGCGTTGAATCCGACGCCGACGCGGTCGCATTCGTGGAGGACGCGCAGCATCCAGTAGCGGAGGCCTGTGGTCTTGGTTCGAGTCGTCACGATCAGTGTGTATTTTAGCTTACGCGATTCTCGCGCGAATTCCCTTCGTCTGATGGGAAATCAAAAATCCCCACCCTGACTCGCCAAACACAGCGGGACAAAGGTGGGGCACCCTCAAGGGCGGAATCGCGATCCAGAGCAGAATAGAGCGGCTATCGCGCAGCAGGATGGGATTGGCGGAATCTGGTTGCGGCTTCGCGTCCCATGTAGCGATCCAGGATCGCCGGCTCGGTCTGGCGAAGATCGACGAGGATCAATCCATCCAAGACATTGGAAAACTTACGGTCCACATTGAAGCCGAGCAGCCTGCCTCCAGCCTTGGCGTACTGTCGCAGAAGAATGGGAAGGCCCTTGCCGTCGGGCTCGAGGTCTGTGATGGGCTGCGAGAGTTGCTCGAGATCGCGAATCGCCTCACACATGCCGCGGCAGTCCCAGCGTTGAAGCAGCCCGGGGCGAAAGGGCCGGCGCGGTTCGACCAGGCCGGCGAACTCGTCTTCCTGCATGCGCGCCTCGAAAAAACGATAAATCATCTCGCGAGACGATTTACTGTACTCATTGCTGATGCTGACCGCTCCAAACAGGACGGCAGTCTCGGGATGGAGTGCGATGAGACGGGCAATACCCTTCCACAGCAGCAGGAGCGGTGCATATTGACGCTGATATTCCGGACGAACGAAGGAGCGTCCCAGCTCAAGCGCTGGACCCAGTTTCTCAAAGATGCGCTCATCATAGCGGAAGAGCGTGCTGGTATAGAGTCCGGCGGGCCCGTGGGTGACAAGGATGTCGGCCGTATTGCCTACACGGTACGCGCCTACCAGTTCGCGTTTCGATTTGTGCCAGAGGAGCAGGTGCCAGTAATAGTCGTCGAATCGATCAAGGTCCACTTTCTTGCCTGTGCCTTCGCCGACCTGGCGGAAGGTAACTTCGCGAACGCGTCCAATCTCTTGCAACAGTTTTGGAGTTTCAAGGGCTGTGCCCAGATGAACGGCCATCTCGCCATTTTCGATCAGGCAACGTTCCGGAGGCAGGCTGGCGATTTCTTCCGCGAGTTCTGCGGGATCCACGGCGGCCGCGATGTGCTCTGGCAGTTTGAAAGCGAAGCGCGACTGCAAGGCGTGCGGCCACACGCGTTCTGCCTTTTTTCGCCGAGCAAGCAAGTAAGTCCGCCAGCGCAGGTACTCGATGGCTTCTCGATCCCGTTCGATTGCCGCGATTGAGTCGTTACGGATTTCGCTGCCAATGCGCACCTCGACTGTCTTTCCTTCCTGCTGCAACAAAGACTGCAACAGAAAAACCGTGCGTAGTCTGGGATGAATCATGCCGAGGAGCTGAAATCCGACGCCGTTGTGTCCACAGAAATAAACCGGAAGAGCGGAAGCCCCGCTGCGACGCGTAAGGCGGACGGCAGTGTCGTTCCATTCGGGATCGACGACTTGCGCCGCCGGCATGTGCAGATGGGAAACTTCTCCGGCAGGGAAGATCGCAAGCATGCCACCCTTCTGCAGCCAGGAAAGAGCTTCGCGAACAGCACGCCGATTACATTCGACAGAGCGGTCGGTCTGGAACGGATCGACAAAAATGCAGTGCTCCGCGAGTTCGGGGATGTCGCCGAGAAGGAGGTTCGCGAGAACCTTGACGTCGGGCCGGACACGGGTCAGCAGAACGGTGAGGATCGCGCCGTCCAGTACGCCGTAGGGATGATTGGCGACTACAACTACCGGACCGGTTGCGGGAATGCGAGCCTGATCCGCGGGATCAATCCGCAGGCGGATGCGCATGGCCGCGAGCAGATTTTCAAGTTTGAATCCGTCGGAAGCCTGTTGCACCCGGCGATAGAGGTCGCGAACTTTGTCTACGGGGGAAAATTTCGCGGCAAGTCCAGGGAAGCTTGCGACACGCGATAACACTGGCTCGCGTGTCTGACCCGCATGCGACCCATGCATCGGCATTCTTTTTACGTTGTAGCCTGTTCCGTTTGCGGCAGGATGAAGCACAAGTTAAAAGCTGATGAAATCACATCGAAAGTAACCAGGAGGTAAGCGCTCACGTTCGGATAAGAAGCCACCGTAGGTTTTACATGTCGAGGCGGAAGCGAGTTCCGGCGAGCCGGTAAAGGCGACGCCACAGGAGACGATTGATGGTCACGACCGTGGCGGCCATCATCATGGTGGCGGCAAGAAGAAGATCGAAGTTACCCGCGTCGGTGGCTTGCGAGATAGTTGCACCCAAGCCGGTGGTGGTGTAGATGTGACCTTTGAAGTGAAAGTATTCGGCGATGATGCTAGCATTCCAGGCGCCGCCGGAAGCGGTGATGAGTCCGGTGACGAGATAGGGAAAGATTCCAGGCAGAATCAGTTTTCTCCAGCGCTGGAGACCTTGAACGCGGAAAACGGAGCAGCACTCTTTGAGATCAGTTGGAATCGCCATCGCTCCGGCAATGACGTTGAACAGGATGTACCACTGCGTGCCCAGAAGAAGCAGGACGATAGAGCCGGTACCGAGTCCTCCGCCAACGCGAATCAGTAGGAGGAGTACGACGGGAAAAAGCGCAGTCGCTGGAACGGATGCCGCAATTTGCGCCAGCGGCTGGGCGATCCGCGCCAGACGCGGGTTGAATCCGATGGCAACGCCGGCAGGAATGGTCCAGAGCGCACCAATCAACAGCGCCAGATTTACTCGCAGGAAGGTTGCCAGCAGTCCGATGCCGGCCTCATGCAATTCCGCTTTCTGCAGACCGCTGAGAGTTATGGCAACACGAACCACGCCATAACCCATGCCCGCAAGCAGCGCCATGGCGAGCAATCGAGCCATCCAGATTTTCCACTCGGACTGCTGCTCAGATTTTTCGGTCGACTGGGAGCGCGCGAAATGTAGCAGCAATCGTTCGCTGAGCGGTATCACGGTTCTCTTGCGCAGGGTTGCCAATCCAGGAGAGTGGCGAATGATATTCAGCACCCAGGAACGCGGAACATCAGTGCTTTCCACCTGCTCGACTTTGAATTTCTCGGTCCACGCAATCACGGGACGCCACACGAATTGATCAAGCAAAACGATCACCGCGATCATGGTGGCGATTCCCCAAACGATAGAAGGCGTGTCGCCGGCGCTGGCCGCGGTTTGCAAGTAGGAACCCAGGCCGGGCAGGCGGAAGTCGCGCGAACCAAGCACGAACATCTCGCACGCCATTAAGAAAAACCAGCCGCCGGCAACGGACATCATCGAATTCCACACCAGGCCGATGGCGGAGAATGGCAATTCCATCTGAATGAAACGCTGCCACCAGCTAAAGCCATACACTTTCGCAGCTTCACGCATCTCGCTGGGAATATTCTTCAGCGAAGCGTAAAAGCTGAAAGCCATGTTCCAGACCTGGCCGGTGAATATCAGCAGAATTGCGCCGGCTTCCACACCGAGTTGCCTGCCCGGAAAAAGCGCCACCATGGCCAGCATGACTCCGGGAAGAAAACTGAGGACGGGGATTGACTGCAACACGTCGAGCAGCGGAATCATGTAGCGCTCAGCGCGCGCGTTGTAGGCCGCAATATATCCATAGACCAGCGTGAAGGCGAGACTCAGAACGTAGGCGATGGTGATGCGCAACAGCGAATATCCCGCGTAGGCAGGCAAAGCCCATGGGCTGCGAGAAATTTCGACCTCAGGCGCGAAGGGGCCGAGCCAGGTGCGCCCGACAACGAGGACGCCGTAGAAAAACGCAAGGGCCGCCGCAAACATGAGGAGATCGGGCAAGAACGAGATCTCGAACGAAGGAATCTGGGCCCAGAGGTGGTAGGCTGAGAATCCTCGCAGGCCGGCGGATTTCCGTGTGTGAGTCATACTGGCTGCGTTCTCAGGATTTCGGAACGGGCGCGGAGTTTTGATGCTCGGCCGCGGGCGCTTCCGGATGGGTTGGAGGTTCCGACTGAATCAGCCGTCCCGTCTCGCGATCATAGTCAAAGATTTCGGCGTAGCGGCCCCAGTTCATGGCGGTTTCGAACTGGCGCTGCACTTCGTCTTCGGCGAAGTGCTCGTCGAGGATGTCGTGGAAGAATTCGTCAGCAATCGAGTGATCGGACTTGCGCTTCAGAATGCTATCGATTTGCTTGAGGATGGTCACATGATCGAGCACAGCTTGCCGAAACAAAATCTTGCGCTGCTGGATGTCGGCTTCGGCGAAGGCTGAGCCTTGCGGGGTCATCTGCACGTCTCCTTCTTTCAGCCACGCGAAACCGAGCAGCACGCAGGCTTCGAGAATCGGCAGGAGATCTTCGACATCCATGACAAGTTCTTCGGCCAGGCGGAACAAGTCCTCGCGGCCGCCCCGGTCATGCAGAAGTTCGAGCAGGCCTGCGATCCCGCCGACGCGGGCATGGGGCAACATTTGATATCTCGCGGTGCGCACCGGCGCCTGTTGCTTCTTGATCGCTTCTTTGGTTATGCCGCCCGGGGGGACGATGATTTCCGCCGTTGCTTCAGCGTCGGGCAGGGCATGCTCGATCTCGGGCTCAGTCATTACTTTGTAGATGTAGTCGACGAGTTCGACGAAGCGCGAGGATTTGCGATCGCGGGGCTGAGTGAGGCGAATGTTGAAGTCCGATCGAAGGCGCGCCGGATTGCGTCCCAGGACCATCACGCGATCGGCCAGCATGACCGCCTCTTCGATGTTGTGAGTGACGATGAAAATCGCGCTGGTCGGCATTTTTTTGTTCAGCCAGAGTTCCAGCAGTTCGCCGCGAAGGTTTTCGGCGGTGAGTACGTCGAGCGCGGAGAAGGGCTCGTCCATGAACAGGACCTCCGGTTCGACAACCAGAGCACGCGCAAAGCCGACGCGCTGCTTCATGCCGCCGGAGAGTTCTTTGGGATAGGCCGTTTCAAAACCGTCGAGACCGACGGTATCGAGGGTGCGCAGCGCGCGTTTGCGACGCTCCACGACGGGAACGCTGCGGGCTTCCAGCGGAGCCTCGACATTTTCGAGAACGGTGAGCCAGGGAAAGAGCGCGAAGCTCTGAAAGACGATGGCGACGTTGGGCATTTGACCCTCGAGCGGCTTGCCATGCCAGAGGAGGGATCCAGCCGAGGGTTGCGAAAGGCCTGTGAGCATGCGAAGCAGCGTCGATTTTCCACAGCCGGAGGGACCGAGCAGAGCGACGATCTTTCCGGCCTCGATGACCAGATTGGTCGTGCCGACAACTTGAATCCGCGTGCCATCCGGTTGCGGATACGACTTTTCGATTCCGACGGCTTCGATGATCGCGTCGATCACATGGACTCCACGTATCTCTATACACGATCGGCGAGAAAGCACAAAGCGGCCCGTGACAGTTCGTTCACATGGAACACGCGGGAGGGATCAGGCTACGAAGTCGCCGTCCGGCAGGGGCGCGATGGGCTCGGGGAGGCGGTCGCTCAACTCAGCGAGCAAAGCCAGCTTTCCCGACAATTCAGGGCGCAACCAATCCTGGTCGAAGCGCCAGCGCCAATTGTCGCCGTTGACGCTGGGGATGTTCATGCGCGCTTCACTGCCCAGCCCCAGGACGTCTTGAAGCGGAACAATGCTCAAACTCGCTGGCGAGCAGATAGCGCCGCGAATGAATGCCCAGTGGATACCGTCATCACAGCGCCCCAGATAGGCTTCCGCGTTGCGGCGCTCGTGCTCGGCAGCGCCCGAGTTCCACCATCCCACGACCGTATCGTTGTCGTGCGTACCCGTGTAGATGACCTTGCCGGCGGCGCGATGCGGCAGGTACATATGCGCGCCCGTATCGCCGAAACCAAATTGCAGCACGGCCATGCCTGGGATCTGCAGGCGATCGCGCAAGGCGTGGACTGCGGGAGTGATGTAGCCGAGATCCTCCGCGAAGAAAGGCAGCCCGCCCAGGGCCTCACGGATTTTCAAAAACAAGTCGTCGCGAGGACCATCGACCCAGCGGCCATTCACAGCGGTTTCTTCGCTGGCCGGAATCTCCCAGAACTGATCGAATCCGCGGAAGTGGTCGAGACGGATGTAGTCGCAATTTTGGGTGGCCCAGCGCAGCCGCTGAATCCACCATTGATAACCGCGTGACTTCATCACGTCCCAGCGGTAGAGCGGATTTCCCCAACGCTGGCCGGTCTTGCTGAAGAAATCAGGGGGCACGCCGGAGACGACTTCCGGCTCCAGATCGTCGTTCAGGCGAAACAGACCGGGACGCGTCCAAACGTCGGCGCTGTCGTAGTTCACAAAAATCGCGAGGTCGCCAACAATGCGGATCGCACGTTCGGCGCAATACCGGCGTAGAGCGCGCCACTGCTCGTAAAAGGCAAACTGGAGCGCACTGCGGATTTGAATGTCATCTGCGAGTTGCTCGCGCGCTTTCTGTATCGCAGACGGCTCGCGATGGGCCAGGTCGTGCGGCCACTGGTGCCAGCTTTGCAGTTTCCACTTGGCGCGAAGCGCGTCAAACAGTACGAAATCATCCAGCCACCAGGAATTTTCCGTTTGAAAATTCTGAAACCGGGAAAGTGCATCACTCGATCCCGAGCGCAAGAAGTTTCTTGCTGCCTCAAACAGAAGCGGCATCCTCTGCGCGAAAACCTGATCGTAGTTGACTGACGGAATTGCAGCGCCATTGCACGGAGCGCCCAAGGGGGCGAGTTTCTCGTGATCGATCCATTTGTGCTCAGCCAGACGATCCAGGCTGATCAGCAGGGGATTACCGGCGAACGCCGAAGTCGAGGAATACGGGGAGTTGCCATAGCCGAGCGGACCCAGGGGGAGAACCTGCCAAAGTCCCTGACTGGCGGAAGCGAGAAAATCGGCGAAACGATAGGCGGCCGGCCCAAAATCGCCGATTCCGCCGCGGGCGGGCAGCGACGTGGGGTGCAATAGAATTCCGGCGGCGCGCGGGAAGGACATGACGAGCGCGGTTACATTCCTTCCTCGGTTCCGGAGCGGGTCAGGGTCTTCAGCTCTTCCTGATTGATCTTGATCTTGCCGGACTTCTCCATTTGATCGCGCAGATTGGAGACGAAAAGGCCGAACAGTTCCTGCTGCTTGGATTGCAGCAGTTGGTCGCGAATCTCATCGCGCTTGGCGGCGAAATCGGCTTCCGAGGGCTTCTGATTGTCGAGCACTTCCAGAACCGCGCCGTCGGCCCCGCTGAGAATCGGCCCGCTGATCTCTCCCGGCTTCATGGTAAAGGCGACCGCGGCTTGCCCGGTCATCGAACCGATATCCGGCACCTGGCCGTCGGGCAGTACGTAGTCGCTGGTCTTCATGGCTGCGCCAAGTTCCTTCGCCGCGCGCTTCAGATCGTGCTCGGCTTTGGCACGATCGGAAAGCTCCTGCGTCTTTTGCGACAGCAAAACACTGGAGCGCTCGTTTTTGAATTCGTCCTCTACCTTGGTGCGAATCTGTTCAAAGGTCGGAGTTCCCGGTGGCTCGACTGCGAGCAACTGAAACACGACGATTCCCTGCGAGGACGAGGCCATATCAGGCGGAGCCTTGTCGGCTTCGATAAACACGGCGTCCATGAACTGCGGAGCCGGACCAAGGCCGGGCAGTACATCTTTGCGCGAGAAAAAGTCCGAGGTGATCGCCGGGACGCCTTGCGCCGCGGCCGCTGCATCCAGACCCTGCGTGTGCGCCTGCTTCAGCATGTTCTCGGCTTCGGTCTGCGCAATCTGCTGAGCTTTCTGACGCTTCAAAATCGGCTCAATCTCGCTCTTGACCTGATCCAGTGGCTTCAGTTCTGCGTCGTGCTTGTCATCGACGCGGATAATATGGAATCCATAGCTGCTCTTCACCACCCCACTGATCTGCCCTTTGGGCAGAGAGAAGGCGACTTTTTCAAATTCCGGAACTGTCTGGCCCCGGCCAATCCACCCCAGCGATCCATCGTTCTTGGCGCTGCCGGGATCTTCCGAATACTTCTTCGCCA
Organism: uncultured Acidobacteriaceae bacterium; assembly: GCA_963772045.1. GTDB lineage: Bacteria > Acidobacteriota > Terriglobia > Terriglobales > Acidobacteriaceae > Sulfotelmatobacter. The sequence continues at coordinate 437,033 of CAVYWC010000001.1, forward strand.
ACTCCTCAAAATTGGCGCCGTGCTTGATCTGATTCAGCAGGTCGTCGGCCCGGCGCTGCGCCTCGGCAACGCCCTTTTCATCGACCTTGCCGTCCGGGCCAGGCAGAGGAGTTTTGATCAGAATGTGGCTGACTTTCACCTGCTCGGGAACGCGGTATTCTTCGCGATGCTGATCGTAGTAGTCGCGGAGTTCTGCCTCCGTAATGTGAACTCCCGCTTCGGCTTTGCTGTAATCCAGAACCGCATACTTGACCTTCCGCTTCTCTGGAATGGAATTGGCGTAGCTCGCTTTATGGCTATCGTAAAAAGCTTTCAGTTCCTGGTCGGTCGGATGCAGACCTTTCTTGATGTCATCCTGTTTCAACACCGCGTAATCGAACTTGACCTTTGAATTCTGTTTGATGAACTGATCGTTGATCTCAGACTCACTGACAGTCGCGGTTCCGGAAACGAGAGCCTGAAGCTTGGTGAGAAGGATGTCGTCTCCGACCGAGCTCTCGAATTTCTCGGTAGTCATACCGGCCTGCTGCAGGCGCATCTCGTATTCCTGCTGTCCAATGAAGTTGCCGCCGGGGAAGAAATAGGCGGCATAGCGGCCGTGCTGCAGTTCGTCTCTGATTTCCTCTGGAGTGACGCGCAGACCCATGCGATGGGCCTCGATCAGCAAAGCTTGGCGAGTAATTAGTTGTTCGGCCGCGCGCTGGGCGAAAAATGGCAAAAGCATGTTCGCATTGGGACCGCCCTGCGGCATCTGCTGTTGCAGCATCTGCTCCGCCGTCTGGTGGACTTCGTCCGCGGTAATGCTCTGGCCATCCACCTGAGCAATGATATGGGCGTTGGGATCGCCGAAACTCTGATTTCCGCTGCTCGGAATCAGGTAAACCAGCATCGCCAAGCTGATCACTATCAAGATGCCCCCAAGGACAAACTTCTTGATTGGCCCAGGGGTCTGCAAAAATCGGATCATGTTGTTGTTAACTCCAGTGAGGAAAAACCGGAAACTTTATTATAAGCCAGGGACCGGTTCTGTGCGGGAGGTCAGGACGACTGTCCAAGCCGCGAGTGCGATGACTTCCCGCCACGACCTGCGTTGTTCCCCGATTCGAAATCAGCTATTGAAACGTGTTAATAAGGCGTGTTATCCATTCTGCGGACGTTATTTCGTCGTCGGCGGCATCCCGGAATGGCCATGCATAGGAGCCCTATGAAATCAGGGAATCGGTTCGCAGTCATAATCACTTTGGCTTGTGTACTCGGCTTTCTTTGTGTACTCAGCTTCGCGCCGTCAGTGGTTGCGCAAGAGAACAAGAAAGCCGCCGTTTCTGCGGCAGAAAACACGATCGCGCTGCACGAAGGTTGGACCCTGCAGACTTCGGCAAAAGTCGACGCCAAGGGCGAAGTCATTTCGACGGCGAAGTTCACGCCACAGGGATGGCATCACGCGACTGTTCCGACGACCGTCGTCGCGGCGCTGGTGAAAGATAGAACTCTGCCGGATCCGTTCTTCGCCATGAACCTGCGCGACTTTCCCGGGGTGACGTATCCCATCGGCGGGAACTTCTCGAACATTCCGATGGCGCCAGACAGCCCTTACGCCGTGTCATGGTGGTATCGCAAGTCGTTTGACGTGCCGGCCTCATACAAGGGCAAAACGGTGTGGTTGAAGTTTGACGGCATCAACTACCGGGCGAATATCTGGCTCAACGGAAAACAGATCGCGAATTCCGACAGCGTGGCGGGGGCGTGGCGCACCTATGAATTCAATGTTACGGATGCGGTAAAGACCGGCACGGAGAATGTGCTCGCCGTACAGGTTTTCTCACCCACTGATCACGATCTCGCGATCACGTTCGTCGATTGGAATCCCGCTCCGCCCGACAAGAATATGGGATTGTGGCGGGACGTTTATCTGACCAGCAGCGGGCCGGTCGCGCTGCGCTATCCAACGGTTGTTTCCAAAGTTAATTCGCCTAGCAACGATCGCGCCGAATTGACCGTTACTGCGCAGGTGAAGAACAGCACGGATAAGGCCGTAAAGGGCACTCTTAAAGGCAACATCGAGAATGTCAATTTCGAACAGGAGGTCGAACTCGGTCCTAACGAAACGAAAGATGTGACCTTCATGCCGGACAAATTCAACCAGCTCATCTTCAACAATCCGCGGCTGTGGTGGCCAGCGCAGATGGGGAAACCGAATCTTTATCCCCTGACTATAGAGTTCGAGGTTAATGGTGGTGTGAGCGATCGGTCGCAGACCGAATTCGGAATTCGCGAGATCACTTCCGATTTCAACTCGATTGGCGCGCGGCAGCTTCACATTAACGGCAAGAACATTCTGATTCGCGGCGGCGGCTGGACGCCCGATATGCTGCAGCGGGAGGATTCACAGCGCCTGCATGACCAGTTCCGTTATGTGCGCGACATGGGGCTGAACACGATCCGCCTGGAAGGGAAGCTGGAAACCGCGGAGTTTTTCAATCTGGCCGACAAACGAGGCACGCTGGTCATGGCCGGTTGGTGCTGCTGCTCGTTCTGGGAGCGCTGGACACGCTGGAAGCCTGAAGATTTCGACATTGCCAAGGATTCGCTACGGGACCAGATTTATCGGCTGCGCGGTCATCCCAGCCTCTTGATGTGGCTGAACGGAAGCGACAATCCTCCGCCGCCGGACGTAGAGCAGATGTATCTCGACGTGGAAAAAGATCTGCTCTGGCCGAATCCCACACTGTCTTCGGCGACTGGCAAAGCGACGAGCGTGACCGGAGAAAACGGCGTCAAAATGAGTGGGCCCTACGAATACATCGCGCCCAGTTATTGGCAGGTCGACACTCCACAGGGTCAGCCGGGACGCAAGCTGTGCAATCCCGGAGGTTGCGGCGGAGGCTATGGCTTCAACACCGAAACCAGCATGGGACCGGCAGTACCGCCGATCGAGAGCATTCGCGAGATGGTCGGCAAAGATCACGTCTGGCCTGTGGACGAAGTTTGGAACTACCACGCCGGCGGGGGTGAATTTAAAACCATCAACGTCTTCAGCCAGGCCCTGGCGGAGCGCTATGGCAAATCCGACAACGTCGACGACTTCGCGATCAAGTCGCAGATGCAGACTTATGAAGGCGTGCGCGCCATGTACGAGGCGTATAGCCGAAACAAGTATGAGTCGACCGGCGTCATTCAGTGGATGCTGAACAACGCCTGGCCTTCGATGATTTGGCACTTGTACGACTATTATTTGCGTCCCGGCGGCGGCTATTTCGGCGCCAAGCGCGCCATGGAGGCTCTACATCCGATCTATGGCTATGACGACCATTCCGTCTGGCTGGTCAGCAGTCAGTACATAGACGCCAAAGGTCTCAAGCTTACGAGCAAGGTTTACAACCTCGACATGACCGAGAAGTTCTCGCAAGAAAACAACGTCGATGCTCCCGCCGATAGCACCGCGAAAGTTTTCACACTGCCTGAGATTGATGGTCTAAGCCCGACCTATTTTCTGCTGCTACGACTCGAAGACGCGAGCGGTAAACTCGTAGGCTCGAATTTCTACTGGCTCTCGACCAAGCCTGAGACCCTCGATTGGGCGAAAACCACTTGGTGGGTGACGCCGACTGCTTCGTACGCGGATTACACGTCGATTTCGGAGCTACCTAAGGTGAGGCTCACCGAATCGAGCCGTACAGAAATGCATGGCGAGGATGCGGTCACGCGTGTGACTCTGGTAAATCCCAGCAAGAGTCTCGCATTCTTTGTGCGGCTGAAAGTCGACAAAGGGCCGAAGGGCGAAGAGATTCTCCCGGTGTTGTGGGAAGACAATTACCTTTCTCTGCTGCCGGGGGAAAAACGGGAGATCACGGCGACGTATCGCGCTAAAGAACTGGGATCGGCGAAGCCCGTGGTGGAAGTCAGCGGGTGGAACGCGGAGTGATTCAAGTCCACAATTCGACTCCGGAGCCGCGAGTTCTTCACCGCAGAGTTGCCCAGTTATGCTCAGGATGACAACGATCGCGGTTCGCTAAACGTGTTCTGAAACGGACAGGATATTTCCATCCGGATCTTTGAACCATGCCACTTTGTCGCCAAAAGGCGCAGTCCAGATTCCGAGTTCGTCCTGCTTGAAAAATCCGAAGGTTTCGAAGTGGACTCCACGAGCACGGAGCGAAGTCACGGCTTGCTCGATTGGTTTCACTTCCCACCCCAGCACCGTGAATTGCGCCGGTTTAACTTCCTTCATTTTGACGGCGCGCAGCCTAGTGTTATTGGACTCGAAAACGACCGCGAATCCGTCATCCTTGACAAAGCGGAGACCGAGCTTGCCTTCATAAAATTCTCTGGCTTTCGCTCCATCAGTGATCGAAACGAAGGCCACGATGTTCGCGGAGCCGAGCATGTCTAAAACTTACTCCTCCTCTGGGGGCAATTCGAAATTGATCAAGCCCCCACGGAAGCCTTTGGTCTTGATCGCGCCAAACAGAATTCCCGCCGCCATCCAGATCGATCCCACAATCATTGCAGGACGGCTGAGGTTCACCCACAATGCGAGGCAGATGAGGAATCCAAGGACCGGCGGCACCAAGTAGGTCAGTTTCTTCTCCTCGGCGCGCACGTAATAGCGCAGCAGCGCCGCGACATTCACGCCCATAAAGGCGATGAGCGCGCCGAAGTTGAGCATTTCTGCGCCCAGCCCATAGGCTTCTCCGCCGTTCATGATCTGCTTGAACGTGTTCCATGTCAGCGCTGTGGAACCCAGCGAATACGTCCGATAGCCGGCAACGATCTCGAGCACAAAAGCGCCGATCAGCGCCACCGCTCCCACGAAGATCACGCTATTACGCGGCACGCGACTCTTCCGATCAACAACGCCAAAAAACGACTTGGGCAGCGCGTTGCTTCGTCCCATGCCATAGAGCAGACGAGCCGCGCCCAACTGCGACCCGAATCCGGAGCCGAAGTTTGCCAGCAGTAAGGTGAAGCCGACTACCGAGAACAGCGGCATCCACGTTCGGCCCGCGACGTAGGAGTAAGCTGTGTTCACATCCGGAAACGGCTGACTGGCGGGCCAGATCAGCTGCGCGACATAAACCTCCGCGGCCGAGAGTGCCCCGATCACCAGGCACGTAAGCACCGTGGCAAACAGAATATTTCGCCGCGGATTTTCTGCCTCTTCCGACAGAGTCGAGATCCCGTCGAATCCGATATACGTAAGAACCGCAATGGACGTGCATCCCATCAGATTGCCCCAGCTGAACGTATGCGGATCGTAGAATGGGGTGAGATATGAAATCGTCCCCTGCGGAGCGCCGAAGATGTATCGCGCTCCGGCCACGAAGATCGCGACCACAACCATTCCCATCAGCATAGCCATAACCGCGTTAATCCGCGCCGAAGTCTTTACGCCTCGAATATTGAGCAATGTAAAGACCACAGCAAAAAAGACCTTCCAAGTCCACGCTGGCACTCCCGGGGCGAATTGATGCGCCTGTCCCGCGCACCACACGGTGCAGATGAGCGGATTGAGCATGTAATCCATGACCATGGACCACCCGGTCACAAAACCGATGCCCGGATTGATTTCCTGGGCCACATAGGTAAAAGCCGAGCCGGCACTCGGATACGCACGTGCCATGCGACCATAGCTGATGCCGGTGAACAGCATCGCGACCATCGCGATGAGAATGGCTGTGACCACATGTCCGTGGCCGCGATCGCTCAGCACGCCGAACACAGACATCGGCGCGACCGGCTGAATGACGATGATGCCGTAGAGAATCAGATCCCAAAGAGTGAGCGTGCGGCGCAGGCGCGGTGCGGCTGGAGCGGCGGTTGAAGTTTCCATGGGAACCGCTATTGGAGTATGGGAGGGGCGAAATTGTCAATTATTAAAACGATTCTTTATCGCCAGGGCTCGGGGCCAAAAGTCCGGGGTCAGGCGCACGAGAAACTGAACTCTGATCCCAGAGCCCCGCCCTTCGTTCACTTCACTCCGTAATCAAACGCGTACCCGCGCTGCTCATTTCCCGACATATGACGCGTGTTGTATTCGAGCAGATACTTCAGGTGTTCATCGTCGAGCGGAAATGCCTTGGGCGGACCGTAGGGATAATCTCCCATGCTCAGGAATGGAAGCGGCACAACGTAGTTGCCGTCAGCGGCGTAGAAGTCCATGTCTTTTTCGTAGCCGTTGGCGGCGAAGAAATAATCGCGCACCCAGCCGGGTGGAAGCGCAGGAAGAGTGGAGGGATCGAAGTCAAGACGCACTTCATCGCCCGATCCGAAAACGGCTAACTTGTCGTCGGTCGCGGTGAGCAGAGGCAACACGTCGCCATAGCGCGTGTAGTTTCCCATGGGACGCGTATATGGGCCGGTGGCACTGGCCCGCTCGTAGATGTAATTCACATTCCCCGGTGGCGTGCCCTCGATCTTCAATGGATACCCGTGATATTCAAGATCGGCACGGACGAGCGGGATGCTTCTGAGCCGATATTCGGCGCTGGGCGCCTTCACTTCTGCGTCATCCCGAAGCCTGGCGCTTTCACCGGCCGGGCGAGGGATCTCGCGTGCAGTGGATTGCGGCGTGCGGTCGATCAGAATGCTGTCCCAATAAACCTGTAAATTCGTTGCGATGCGGATCTTTCGCGTGCCGTGCGGCAGTTTTCCGGTTAGATCGGCGGTCATCGTCCGCGGGCCGCCAGCCGGGAAGCCCATATCGTCGACCACACGTTTCCATTTGCCGCCTGCGTCTTGTGCTTCCACGTAGGGCGAGATCGCGGTGATTCCGGCTTGCGACGCGGCGTACATGCTATTGGCCGAGAAATATTCGACCTCTCCATGCATCAGTAACCAGAGCGGGCCGCCGTTGTATGCCTCGCCGAGATCGAGAGTGAGGGTGTGGGGCTTGGCGAATCCGAGAAATTGCGTCAATGCGAAATCGCCAATATAACGATGCGCGAGCAGGTCGGGCAGAACATTCTGCCCGTGACCATCCCAAGCACCCGCAGGAGGACGCGCATCGCGGCTCACAACGACTTTGAACGGTGGATAGGGAGGATTCGAGGCAAAATACTCATTAGGATATACGTCGATGTTCGCGGGATGATCGACCGCGAGCAATCGCACCTGATCCAGATAGACCGCTTCCTCTAAAGGCTCCATAAAACGGAAACTGAGCGTCCCGTTACTCCCACTTCTCGCAACATCGGCGAGAAGTGGGGCACCCTTCACCGGACGTGGTTTTGCAGTAGTGGGGTGCCCCATGTCTCGCTGGTTTTGCGAGACGTGGGAATCTTCCTTCGCCCGAATCATGTCCCGATCGATCTTGATCCACTCCACCGGACGCGGAGTGTCGCGCTGTCCCGGACCGACCCAGTGTCCGACGACGCCCGCGCCGAGCATGTCGGCAACAAATTCGTAGCTCTTGCCATTCCACGCGAACAGAGTCGGACAGGAACTGCCACGGCGATCAATCTCCAGGAGATTCTGCTGCTTGTCGCCGGCGACGTTGATTTCGTCTTGCAAGACGCCAGTCGGCCACAGCATGCGGACGACATCGGCTTGGGTAGACTGGCCGAGTCCGACCGTGAGATAGGGAGAATTCTGGCCGAGATATCCGTTCGATCCGTAGATCTCAAATTTTTGCCGGGTACCTCCGGCGAAGACTTCAACCTTCGTGCCGATCGCGGATTTGTTATCGGCAAGCCCCTTCAACGCCAGCCGCAGCCAGTGATTCTGATTTCCGCCCGGATTTGGCAGGACAACGTTGCGCAGCAGCACCGCCGGCCCGTGATTCTGCGTGATGAGCAGATCGACTGCGCCGTCGTTATCGTAATCGCCGGTAATGATCGCGCGCGGGCTTTCAAGATGAATCTTGTCGAGGCCGACATCAGCTGTAACGTCTTTGAACCCGCCGGGGCCAAGATTGCGGAACAGCTTGATCTCGCCCTTGCCGTCTTTCGTCTCGCCAACGGCCACCAGATCAACCCAGCCGTCGTTGTCGTAATCGAAGGCAGCGAGGCCATAAGCACGGGCCCATTTGGTCTCGGGGAGCTTCACTTGCTCGAAGGATTGGCCGTGATTGTTGCGCCAGAGAGTGAGGCCGGGCGGACCATCATGCGTGAACGCCAAATCCATCCAGCCGTCGCGGTCGAAATCGAGAGCCACCACGCCGCGCGTCGGCGACAGAGGAAAGATCAGCGCTCGCTGAACGAATTTTCCCTCCCGCGGATTTTCAAAAAAGGAGGGTGGAAAGGTAGGAACGCCGGCGACTGTTCCCGCATGCCCGCCCGTGACGACTACATCGATAGCTCGGTCGTTGTTGTAGTCAGTGCCAATTGCATTCGAAGAATATCCGTTCCCAGGAAAACCCCCGTTTTCGGTTTCATCAGAGAACGTCCCATTTCCGTTGTTACGCCATAAGCGGTTTCCATAGAGATCCAAATCGCCGTCGTGATCATAGTCGACGAGGACAACCCCTTCCTCAGAAGCCGCGGAAGGCTTTATCCCTGCAAACTCACTCGTATCCTGAAAACTGCTATTCTTCAGATTGTGGAGCAGTCTAAGTCGGTTGTTCACGGATAGAATAAGGTCTGGATAGCCGTCGTTGTCGTAATCACCGCTTGTGCACCCCTCTGCGCGAGCTCCAGAACCAAGGCCCGCTGCTTCAGTGACATCTTCGAACTTGCCGCTGCCCGCGTTGTGATAGAGGGACATTCCGCCCTGCGAGCCGTTGTCGGCGACAAACAGGTCAATCTTCCCGTCGTTGTCGTAATCGAGAAAGCAAGCACCCGGTCCAGGACCTACGTCCTTGACTAGGTCGATCCCGCGCCTTGGGCTGGAGATCAGCCCCGCCTCCTTCGTCACATCCACGAACTGCACCTTGATCTGCGGCGGGGGCTTCAATTGCGATTGCGGGGATTCGACTGTGCGTGAGTATTGGCCTTGGTCGCCGTAGGCAAGGCTCATGGGCGATCCGTATTTGTTTTGCGTGATGTATTGGAAGCGCTTGAGGTGCTCGCGGGCGTCGTTGGTGTCGCCAGATTGCTGATAGGCGCGCGACAATCCGAACTGCGCCGAGGCATGCAGCGGATTGATTTTGAGCGCTTGATCGAAAGATTCAATCGCCTGCGGAAACTGCTTAGCCTGCACGTAGGCCGTACCGAGGAAATACCAGGCATCGGCGTCGTTGGGATCGATTTCGGTCACGCGCTTGAAATCGACAATCGATTCGTTCGCGTCTCCGGAGTTCTTGGCCAGCAGGCCCAGGTTGTACCAGGCGTTTGGAAGCTTGGGATCCTGCTTGAGAGCGTCTTCGAGGGCGGATTTGGCGTCGTCCACCTTCTGCAGATTGACGAGCGCGATCCCCTCGTTCAGGCGCGCGATGACAAGTTTGGGATCGGCCGCTTCAGCCTGCTGAAACTCTTTCAGCCCCTTTTCAAAAAGCTGCTGATTCATGTAGGCGCAGCCGAGATTGTTCAGGCGCGCGGCGTCCAGGGGATTGGATGATGTGGGCGCAAGCAAGCCAAACGCGGCCAGTACCGCGGCGCAGAAGATAGCAAAGATTCTCAGATTCATCTGATTTAGAGATTTAACCACAGAGGGCCCGGAGGAACACAGGGGAATTCATGCCTATTTCTTCGCCAGGCTGGACTGAGCTGCATGAGGCCTCGACCCGACGAACGGACGCGCACTCACGATCCCCTTCGCTTCTTGTACTGTGACCGTCTGTCCCGCGTTCACATTCGAAAGCTTGTCCAGTTGACCGCTGGGCCACTGGATTTCAATCGCATCGGCCGTGGGATGTGCGCCCAGCCCGAACGTTAGCACGAGTTCGCTCTGGGAAAGATAGCTGGAGCCGGAGCGCAGCATCTTCCATTGTTTGTCGTTTCCCGCCCTCACGCGTACCACGGAGCCGATTCCGTCGCGATTCGACTTCGTTCCGATCAGTTTGATGCGCAGGCTGTGATTCGTTCCGCCTTCGTTGTGAAACAAGTGAGCCGGGCCGCCATTGGTCGTGAGAAGAATGTCGAGGAAACCGTCATTGTCGACGTCCGCATAAGCCGCGCCCCGCGCCACTTTTGGCATGGCGAAGGCTTTGCCCATCTGTTCGGTGACTTCCGTAAACTTTCCGCCGCCGAGATTGTGAAACAGATGCGGCGGCTCGGCATAGCTCACGCGTTTCTGCACACGCTCAATCTCATCCTCAATATGGCCGTCGGCGACGAAGATGTCGGGCCAGCCGTCATTGTCGTAGTCGAAAAAGAAACATCCGAAACCGAGCGTGACCAGAGTGGCGCGGCCGATTTCAGACTGCGGCGCTTCGTCGACGAACAAGCCGTTGCCCTCGTTGTGATAGAGCGAAACCATCTGATTGGCGAAATTCGTAATCAGCACGCTGGGATGGCCGCTGCGATCATAGTCGGCCGCATCGACACCCATGCCGGCGCGCGCAACTCCATCTTCGCTGAAACCGATCCCGGCCGGAATGCCGCGTTCCTGGAAAGTTCCGTTTCGTTGATTCAAGTAGAGCTTATTCGGCTCCGTGTCATTCGCAATCAGAATATCAGGCCAGCCGTCATCGTCGTAGTCGACGATCGCAATTCCCAGACTCTTTGAGGTTGGATCGTTGAGCCCGGCTTTCTTGGTCGCGTCTTCGAACTTGCCGTTGCCGAGATTGTGCCAGAGCCTGACGGACGCGCCTTTGTACGACTCCGGCGTGCAATACGATTTGTGTGAGCCGTCGATCGTGCAATAGAGATCCGTTTGCTCGGTCCACTGGACGTAATTGGCGACGACCAGATCGAGCTTGCCGTCGCGATCGTAATCGACCCACGCGGCGCCGGTGGAAAATTCGTTTGGACCCCACAGGCCCGCGGACTTAGTCACATCTGTAAAAGTACCGTTGCCGTTGTTGTGAAATAAACGGCTCTGGCCGAGCGCGGATACGAAGATGTCATCAAAACCGTCGTTGTCGTAATCGCCAACGGCCACGCCAAATCCATACATCGGGATCGCGAGTCCAGCACGGCGAGTTACGTCGGTGAAAGTTCCATCATGATTATTGTGATAGAGCTTCAGCGTGGTCGCGCCGCCATGCGGATGTCCGGGAAAACCTTCGCCGTTGATCAGAAGAATGTCGGGATAGCCATCGTTGTCATAGTCGATGAACGCGCAGCCTGGGCCCATGGTTTCGGGGAGCCACTTCTTTCCAAAGGCCCCGCTGTTGTGCGTGAAGTGAATTCCGGCTTGAGATGTGATATCGCGGAAGTGGATGGTCTGCGCTGAGCTGAGGGAAGTCGAGCTTAACCACAGAGACACAGAGACACAGAGAAGAACGGAGCAGAAGAATGCTTGCTTCGCTCTGTGCCTCCGGGTCTCGGTGGTGATACCTGTTTTTGTCTGTGGCATCTACTTGGAACCCCCGGCGCTTTCGGCGGTGAGAGCCGCATGCGCGAGCCGGGCGGGTATTTTTCCCAAGATCGGCAGCGGCACCGATACATGCTCGTGGACCGCCTGGCGCTCGTTGTTGTCTTCAGGATGAAGTCGACGATACGGGCCAGTGATCGTCTGCGAAGCCTCGTCGGCCTTGAATCGCATGTAGCGGTCCTCATGTTCTTTCGCGAGCTTCTGGTTTCCCAGGCCGCTATAACAGAGCATCAGGTTGTAGTGGGCCTGCAAATCCTCGGGATCGACCGCGAGCACTGCCTGCAAAACTTTCACCGCTTCGTCGTACTTGCGCTGCAGGAAGAGAATTCGTCCTAAATCATTGAGAGCGACGCGATCGCGTGGATACTGCTTCAGCACCATGCGTAGACGCGCCGCAGCAGCATTGTAGTTGCCGTCCGCCCGGAGAACCTTGGCATAAAAAAAGTTTGCGCGGCCAAGATTCGGGCTTAGAGCAAGCGCTTTCTCGAGCACTATGCGTGCGCGCTGCATATCGCCTTCCTGCACAGCGCACCTGCCAATGTTTACCCATCCGTCCGGGTTATTCGGATCCGCTTCGGTGACTTTCTGGAACGCGGCGGCGGCGCTTTTCAAATCACCCTGCAGGAACAGGCCGATGCCGTAGTCGTTCCAACGCTGCCATTCATCCTTGCGAGCGAGGGTCTTCGGTCCGGGCAGCGTGACATTATGCGCAACCACGGGCAATGTAACCTCATCTTCGGCGAGAGCCACGATGGGGAGATCGGGAATCTTTTCTTCTTTCGCAGAAACGCCCGCCAGCGACGCGGTGAATAAAGCTGGACGATCGTCGTAGCTGCTCGCGACAGCATTCAGCTTGGAAAAGTCAGGCACGCCAGCGAAGGCGTATTGCGTGTTGAACCACGAGAACTTTCTATAGCACAGCCGCGCGTGCAGGGTGATCTTACTTCCCGCATTTTTAGGAATGAACATGCGGTAATGCACGGTGTCAGCCGCTCCCGGTGGGATCAGACGCACATACACCACGGCCCGCGTGGCCCAGGCATTCCGTTTGTTGATGGGATTCCCGTGCGCATCGATCTGTAACGAACGGTAGAAGTGCGCGCCCTTCTCCACGGGACCGTGACCGTTGTCCTCGACCATGCCGCTCCAGAAAATCGTCTGGCCCTTGTCATCGGTGCCCTTGAGTTCGAGCCAGGTATCGTAGGCATCGACCGTGCCGCCGGGGAAGAAATGGCCAACCTTCTTGGTGCGCACGACAACATCAACTCGCACCGTTTCGCCGCGCCGAAGTGGAGGCTGCACCTGGTTCAATGGCGCGGTCACCGGAACGGCTTCGGCCGTGCTCTCGGCTGGAATCTTGGTTTCCGCCTCTTCTCCAACGGCGAAAGTCGTAGACAGCTCGGATTGCAAACTCGCCCCAGATTTCGGCGGAGATGGTTCAGGTGATATCGCAAAGATGTCAACGCTGACGATCCCGCTCTTCAGGAAATCTTCCGTGAGCTTCAGTTGTGCCGCATCTTCATTGGCCGTAGGGACGGCGGTGTTCGCGGCAGGGAAACGGTGCGAGTGCACGAAGCCATTGATGTTTCCGAAATCCTTCGAGCGTTCCGCCGGCATATGGCAATCGGCGCACTGCAACGGCTTGGCAGGATAGTAGAACGATCGCGCACCCTGGCCGGAAACACCGCTCGCTTGCCAGTTGTCGTATTCGTTGAATCCGCGTAGCCAACGGTAATCGTTGACGGGAACATCGAGGTGCACTTTGTGGCAGGTGGAGCAGAATTCTGCTGTCTGATCGCGCATGAATGGCTTGAGGAAGACACGCCGGTGGGGCTCGGGATTCAACTTGATCACGAAATCGTGAATCGCGCGCATCACGGGATTTTTGGTTGCTGCCAGCTCGTGAAGCTTGGGATATTCCAGATAGAAATCCGCCTGGCCCATCGTGCTTTTCACGTGCGCGATCGAGTGGCACATCATGCAGCCCAGGCCGGCCTGGGCTTCCGGCCGATGCACGATCTGCTTGATGGGCGTATCCATCAAACCGGAATACAGAAGTGCCGGATCGTGGCAACCGCCGCACCACTTCGAGGGCCGGGTCCCAATCGTATCCTGCATATACTCGATCGATTTGCGATACCACTGATTGTTGAAAGACGAAAAATGGTGCGCCGAACTGTACCACTGGTTGTAGATGTCCTCATGGCAGCGCTTGCACGAGTCGGATTCCATGAAGAACTTGCTGGGAATTTTCTGATGTCCGTAGACCTGGGCCGAGCTCGGGAAAAATGGGCCCCGTGGCCCATCGCCTTCGCCATTCATGCTCTCCGGCGGCATGGTGGGGTTTTCGATGCGATTGCTGCTGTTCCAGCGTCCGCGCACGTAGTTGGCGCCGAAGCCGAGTGTCGCGAGAACAGCGAGGCACAAAGCCACTCGCAGAGCGGAATCTGCGACGGTGGGTTCAGAGCCGGTCTGAGAAGCTTTACGAGCACCAAACCATCCTGCGACGAGCAAGCCGAATCCCGCCAAAGAAACGACGATGTGGATATACAGCTTCGTCCACTCCGGTCGCGATGTTCCCGTCTTGATGAGAACCAGCCCAGCGACCCCTCCGATGGCGACTAGCAGCCAGCCCGCACGCGAAGAAAAACTTCCGGTCCGTAGCAGACGAAGCAGCAGAGGCAGGAGAAAGATCGTCGCCAGCGCCCCGACGAAGGCGTGCAGCAGCACCATACACGCGTAGAAAATATTCGGCTGCGGGTAGGCATAGAGATAGGCCGCTGATGCGGCGAGAAGTACGACGAGCCAGCGCAGCGCCGGAACGGCGAATCCCTCAGAATCTTTCATGTGCATTTACGCGGATGGAATTTCACGCGACCGCGACCCCACAGTGGCCACATTCGCGTTCCCAAAGATATGCAGAGACCGCCCGGGTGGGAATAACAAAAAAATACTATTGGAGCGACGCTCGGGCAGCGCTTTTGCACAAGCTAGGAGATCGGCGGAGGCCGCCACGCTCCGCACTCTGCCTCCACGACAGCAGCAATGGCCAGCACCTGTTCTTCCTGCCACGGCCTTCCGACGATTTGGACTCCAATCGGCAGACCCTCCTGTGAATGGCTCACGGGAACAACGGCGCCAGGATTTCCCAGCAGATTGAACCACTCGGTGTAACTCCATGCATCAAGGTAGTCGACCATTTTGCCATCAATCTGCCAGCTGCGTTCGCCGTGGCGAAACGCCGGAATCGCCGCAGCTGGACACAATAGAACGGGATACTGCTCCATTTGAGCAAGGAAGTTCGCGCGCACCACGTCTCGGCCTATCCACGCTTGCAACAGCGAGTCGCCAGTGAGGTCTGGTTCAACAGCGGACCACTGAAGAAATTGGTGCAGGATCGGGCTCTCGTCCTGTTCACGTCCACGGAACATAGGCGCGATCAGCATTCCCGCAACCTTCACAAAGAACTTCTTCCACAGCTCGCGCGCTTCCTCGAGGCCTTCGGGGCGAAACGGTTCGACTTGAAATCCGGCAGAACGCAACACATCGGCAGCACGTTGCACGACCGCGCGAGTTTCGGGCGTGATCGGGGTCCGGCCGTCATCTTCGAAATATCCGATGCGGAGACTCCTGATCTCGGCCTGAGTCGGCCAACGCACCGGCACGGGAGCAGCACACGCATCTCCGTCATCGGGCCCTTGCATGATTTCGAACAGTAGCTTCAAATCGGCGACCGTGCGCGCCATGGGACCGACCGCCCCAATCAGTGCAAATGGCCCGCCGGATGGCGGGTAGTGGCCGGTGGAGGGGATGCGCCCGGGCGTCGGCTTAAGTCCGCAGATGCCACTGAAGTGCGCGGGCACGCGAATCGACCCGCCACCATCGCTGCCCACGCCACCGGCAGACATACCCGACGCGATCGCCGCAGCCTCTCCGCCGCTGGAGCCGCCGGGCGTGCGGTCGAGGCCCCATGGGCTGTTCGTTCGGCCATACAGGAGATTGTCCGTCTCCCACGCCATCAGGAGTTCTGGAGTGTTTGTGACACCGAGAATAATCGCGCCCGCGTGGCGCAAGCGCGAGACCAGAGGCGCATCTCGCGTCGCAAGGATGCCGGCCCGGAGACGGCTTCCCGACTCCCAGCGGAATCCCTCTACTTCTAGACAACTCTTGATGCTGATAGGAACACCATGCAGCGGGCCGAGAGCTTGTTCGTTCATCACGCCGACTTCTGCCGCACGTGCTTCGCGGAGCGCCCGTTCGGTATCGACCTGCACAAACGCATTCAATTTCGGATTCAGCCGCTCAATCTTGGCGAGATGGGCTTTGGCGAGCTCCACCGGCGACAACTTCTTGTTCCCGACCTGGTGCGCCATCTCGACGGCTGGCAGAAAGGTGAGATCGTTCATGGCATCAGCCTTTCGCGCCTCTGGCTGGTCCGCATCAGCGAGCGATCCATCGATCGCTTTTCTTCCTCCGTTAGCGCACGAAAGGACCCCTTGGCGAGCTGTCCTAATTCGAGCGGACCGATTACTACGCGTATGAGCCTGAGCACTTCAACTCCAAGCGCCTCGAGCATGCGGCGAATGTGCCGGTTCTTGCCTTTGTCCAGCACAATTTCAAGCCAGCAGTTTTTCTCGCCCGAGCGGAGCAATCGAACTCGGCGGGCCCTTAGCCATTCCCCATTTTCGGGCTTGAATCCATGAGCGATCGAGGCTAATAGCTTCTCGTCGGCCAACGCTCCGATGTGCACATGGTATGTTTTTTCCAGATGCGTTTCTGGAGCCGCAATGCGCGCGGCCCACTCGGAATCATTCGTCAGCAGAAGCAGGCCTTCGCTGGCTTTATCGAGCCGGCCGACTGGAGCGACCCAAGGAATGGGTTCCGCGGAAGTGCGCAGAAGACTGTAAACAGTTTCTCGCCCTTTCTCGTCGGACGCTGTTGTGACTAGCCCCCTGGGCTTGTTCATCATTAGATAAATCTTCTCTTGAGCGCCAACGTCGCGATCGTCAACCGAAATCCGATCGCGTTCCATCTTGACCGGAGCCTCGGGATCGCGCCGTACATCTCCATTGAGCAGCACGCGTCCTGCGCGAATCAACTCGGCGGCTTTCGAGCGCGAGCAATGTCCGAGCTTTGAGAGCGCCCGTGCCATGCCGATTTTGCGATCCGCTGCTCGCTGCACAGGTTCATGGTACTTCAGCAAGGAATCCATTGAGTCGTCCCGAAGCCGTATTTTCTCAGCGGAGTGAGAGATCGCGCACAGCGGATACGAGGGCCCCTGTCGGGATCTTTCTGCGGTCTAAAGGAGAGCGCCGTTCGGAGCGGACTTGAGTAATGCATGCGCGGTCGCCAAATTGTTACCATGTGATCCATAAACAATTTAAGGAGCGTTTCCCATGGCTCACCAGCATCCTCCGAGATTTCTGAAGATAGTCGATGACGCACGAAAACGCGTCCGCGAAACTGATGTTGACAAAGTCAAAGCCCGCATGGATCGCGGCGACAAATTTCTGCTGGTTGACGTGCGCGAGGAGAGCGAATTCGCCAAAGATCACTTGCCAGAAGCGATTCATCTAGGCAAGGGTGTGATCGAGCGCGATATCGAAGCGCGGGTTCCCGATCTCAAGACCGAAATGGTTCTTTATTGCGGCGGCGGTTATCGCTCGGCACTCGCCGCCGACAATCTGCAGAAAATGGGCTACACCAATGTGATTTCCATGGATGGCGGCATTCGCGGCTGGCGCGAGAAGGGCTATCCGCTCACCCGCGAGTAGGTCGAGCATTCGGAATGGCCTGAGAGTCCATCACTCTTTTCGTGATGATGTTCCCTTTCCCTTATTCAAGGCTAAAATCCCCACCCTGCCCTCCAAAAACCGGAGGACAAGGATGGGGCACCCGCACGAGATCCAACGCTCAAAGAATTAGACGTGAACACCCTTGTCAACTCCCATTCGCTTTTGCATTTCTTCCAATGTCACGCCTGATGTTTCGGGGTACACAAAAAGAACGACGAAAAACTGCAGCACCATCATCGCGGCAAAGAACATGAAGGGAATCGACTTGGACCAGGCCGCCAGTGTCGGAAAAGCGAATGAAATCGCCGCATTCATCAGCCAATGGGAGAGACTTCCCAGGCTTTGCCCCTTAGCGCGAACGCGATTGGGAAATACTTCGCTAAGGTAAACCCAGATGACCGATCCCTGCGAAAAGGCGAAGCTTGCGATGAACCCGACCAGCAACCACACCAGCAGATTCTGATGACGGTTCATCGAGAAAATAGCCGCTACTCCGGCGAGGCAAGCCGCAGTTCCTACGGCCCCGATCAGCAGCAGCTTTTTGCGGCCCATCTTGTCGATCACCGACATGGCAATAACCGTGAAGACCAGATTCGTGAATCCCACCAGCACGGCCTGCAAATCCCCAGACATCTTGCTGTAACCCGCAAAAGCGAAAATGTCATTCAAGTAATAGAGAATCGCGTTGATACCGGAAAGCTGGTTGAAGAAACCAATGCTGACGGCGAGAAAAATCGGCAGGGCGTACTTGCGGGAGAAGAGCGGCTCGTCGGCGTGCCCATGCTCGGCGTCAATCGATTCGATGATCTCGCGCAGATCGCGCTCGTAATCTTTTTCGCCGGTCAACCGGAGAACTTCTCGCGCCTCATCGAGCCGCTGCTTCTTGACCAGCCATCGCGGACTTCGCGGAATGAAAAAGAGTAAGAGCAGAAACAACACTGCCGGGGCTGCAGCGATGCCCAGCTTCCAGCGCCACTCCAGGTCGATCGCGAAGTGAAACGTTCCGACGATGTAGTTGGAGAAATAGGCCAGCAGAATTCCAGCAACCACATCGAATTGAAAGACTCCGACGAGCCTGCCTCGCCAACTCGCCGGGGCAATTTCTGCGATGTACATGGGGCCAAGAACCGAGGATCCTCCGATGCCGAGGCCTCCGACAAAACGGAAAAAGACCAACGCATCCCAATTCCAGGCGAAGGCGCAGCCCAGAGCTGACAGGATGTAAAGCACGGCCATCACCCGCAGGCTGTCGCGACGGCCGTATTTGTCGCCGGGAACGCTGGCCAGCATCGCTCCCAGAATCGTGCCAACCAGCGCTGCCGAAACGGTCACTCCAAGCAGCCCTGCTGTCAGCCGATACACGACCGTGAGACTGCTGGTTGTGCCTGAGATTACCGCGGTGTCGAATCCGAACAGCAAACCGCCGAGTGCAGCCACAATCGTGCTTCGGATTAGAAATGCGTTTAGCTTCATAGGTTTGCCTGCCGCAACAGACCGGACATCATCGCATATCGCAGTGTAGGTGACTAGCTTTTATGCTGGGACCGAGTGACCAGAATCACGGGCGAGCGCGCCGAGAATCACTGTGGGTCCGATCACCTCAAATTAGGCTGACTTGGGGAGTTTCCCCAGGCGGAATTTCTTTGTCCGCCAAGGGATTTGCAACACCACGGCAGGAACTCCAATGCCTCGAAGACTCGGCCCAAAACTGATCCTGTCGCTGACGATCCTAATCGTTGCCATCAGCGCGGCCAGCGGATATCTCAATCTGCGCACCCAGAAAAAGCAACTGTTGGGAACCATGATCCTCGGTGCCGACCAACTCTCGCGCAGCATCACCAGCGCGACCTGGCACGCCATGCTCGACGACGACCGCAAGGCCGCCTACGAGATTATGCGCGTGATCGCCGACAAGCAGGGAGTGGATCGCATTCGGATGTTCAACCGCGAGGGACGGCTGGTTTTCTCGACTGATGCGCGAGAAGAACCATCCCCGACCAGCATGTCGAACGAAGTCTGTGCGCAATGTCACAGCAGGGGACCGATGCCCCAGAGGCCGACGGAGGATTCGCGGGTTCGCTACGCTACGTCTCCGGACGGCGTGAAAACCATCAACATGGTGGCGCCGATCTATAACGAGCCCTCCTGCAGCAATGCCAGTTGTCATGCCCACCGCGCGTCGACCAAAGTGCTCGGCGTGGTGGATGTTGCGCTGCGCCTCGATCCCGTCCAGAAACAGACGCAAACGATCACATTCGAGACCATCCTCTGGGCGTTATTTGAAATCGTCATCGGAGCAGCGTTTGTGATCTTGTTTACGCGGCAATTCGTGGCCACTCCCATCCAGGAACTGATTCAAGGCACCAAGGCTGTAAGCGCGATGGAACTGGACCGCAACATCGAGATCACCCACCGTACACAGGAACTCGACGAACTGGTGGACTCCTTCAACCGGATGCGCGAGCGTCTGAAACTCGCGGTCGACCAATTGAATGAGATGCAGCAGACGCTCGAGAGCAAGGTGGAAGAGCGTACAAAACAGTTGCAAACCGCGCAACGCAAGCTCGTGCAAGCCGACCGTCTCGCCTCACTCGGCCAGCTCGCCGCCAGCGTCGCGCATGAAATCAATAATCCGGTGTCCGGCGTGCTGAATCTTTCCATGCTGCTGGAACGGCTCATGGCCAGTGGCGCATATCCGCCGGGACGCGAAGCCGAGTTTCGCAAATACCTGGGCTTGATCTCCGCGGAAACCGCCCGCGTGGGGCGCATTGTGTCCGACCTGCTGTCGTTTTCGCGCCGCTCCAAGCCGCAACATGCGCCCGCCGATCTGAACAAACTCGTCCGCACCACACTGGGCTTGGCCGATCACAAGCTGAAATTGATGAGTGCGCAACTTGTATTGGATTTGCAGGAAAGTCTGCCCCAAATCGAGTGTGACTCTTCGCAGGTTCAGCAAGTGATTCTGAACCTCGTGTTGAACGCCGGTGAAGCCATGAAGGCGAAAGGGGGCGGAACGCTTACGGTTCGTACCCGTCTGGCGAATGCAGAGGAGGTCGAACTCTCGGTCGAGGATACTGGCGAAGGCATCGCTCCCGAGAATCTCTCGAAGATTTTCGATCCATTCTTTACCACTAAAGCCGACGCCAAAGGAGTCGGGCTGGGACTTGCCGTTCTATACGGAATCGTGAAGGCACACGATGGCGATGTCGAAGTGATTAGCAAGCGCAACGTCGGCACAACGTTCAACGTCACGCTTCCGTTGAAGTCCCGGAAAACGGAGAGCGTTCCCAGCGAAGCGCAGGTACATGCGGTGTGAACGCGCTCTACCTCGTCGCGATCGGCAGCGTACCCGAGCAGGTGATGGATTGGATCGAAAACGCGGCGTCCGAGTGGTATCCGCTGCCGATCCGCCGATTGCCTGGATTACCGATTCCGGAAGGAGCGTATGACCCGAAGCGAAAGCAGTATGAATCCGTTGCGATGATGAAAATGCTGGCCCAAAGTGCGCCTCATGATGCCCATCGGATTCTTGGCGTAACCGATGTTGACCTGGCCATCCCCATGCTGAGTTTTCTCTTCGGACAAGCGCAGCTGGATGGCCGCGTCGCAGTAGTTTCGTTATGTCGGCTGCATCAGCAGTTCTACGGCCTTCCGGCTGACGATCAAGCCTTGCGCGAGCGCATGGTGAAAGAAGTTTTGCACGAATTAGGACATACCTTCGGACTGGTTCATTGCAGCGAACCCAAGTGCGTGATGAGTCTGGCCACGCACATTGGTCTGGTGGACACGAAGGAACAGAGATATTGCGAGCGCTGCGGAATGCAGTTGGTCGAACGCTTTTCCTCGCTGGAGGCGGAAGTATGAAGAAGAATTGGCCGATCCTGGTGGTGGACGACGAAGACGTGATGTGCGAATCGATGGCGGCGTGGCTGCGGGAGGACGGATATCGCGTCGACACCGCGCCCAACGGGCAACGAGCGATTGAATTGGCGAAAGCCTCGGACTACGCCGTCTGCTTCATCGATTTGAAGATGCCCGGCGGCATGGACGGGATCGAGACCATGATGGAAATCCGCCGCAATCGCCCGGAAGCGTCCGTCATCATTATCACGGCCTACGCCACCGTCGACACGGCCATTCAGGCGATGAAAGAAGGCGCGCAGGAATACATTGTGAAACCCTGCAATCCGCAGGAAATCTCGATGCTGGTCTCGCGCATTCTCAAGCTCAAAAAACTGCAAAGCGAAAATGCGATCCTGCGTAAGAAGTTGACGCGCCAGTATCGCCAGCACGACATCATCACCAAAAATCCGCGTATGCAGGAAATTCTTGGGCTCACGCAAGAGATCGCCAGCCTGCGGAGCACGGTGCTCATCCGGGGCGAGAGTGGAACCGGGAAAGAACTGGTCGCGCGCGCGGTGCATTTCTCCGGTAATCGCGCGGAGAAACCGTTCATCACCGTCAGTTGCGCAGCCCTCACGGAAACCTTGCTAGAAAGCGAATTATTCGGGTACGAAAAGGGCGCGTTCACAGGAGCTGCCGCGCAAGCCAAAGGCAAATTTGAACTCGCCGATGGGGGCACAATCTTTCTCGATGAGATCGGCGACATTTCCCCGAAGTTGCAGGCCGATCTGCTGCGCGTCTTACAAGAGCGACGTTTCTACCGTGTCGGTGGGAATCAGGAAGTTGAAGTGGAGGTGCGTGTGATCGCGGCCACCAACCGGAATCTGGCCGAAGAAGTACAGCAGGGCCGCTTCCGCGAGGATTTGTATTATCGCCTGAATGTCATTGAGATCAAGCTTCCGCCGCTGCGCGAGCGCCGCGAAGATATTCCGCTGCTGGCGGAACACTTCGCGCAACGAATTTCTTCGGAGCTGAATCGAGACATCAGTGGAATCTCGGCGGCCGCTTTGAAGCTGCTGATCGCCTATGATTGGCCGGGCAATGTTCGCGAACTGGAAAACGTGATCGAGCGGGCGATCGTCACCTGCCGTAATGGCATGCTCGAAGAGCAGGACTTCTCCTGGCTGCAGCACGACGCAGTGTCGGCTCAGAACTGGGAAGTCCCCGATCTTCCGCTCGGAGAACTCGAACGCCGGGCGATCGTGGCCGCGCTCGAGCGGAAGCATGGAAATGTGAAGGAAGCGTCTGCGGCGTTAGGCATCGATCGATCGACACTCTACGACAAGTTGAAACGCTACGAGATCACGCACTGAGGCTCGCACAGAGCGCCTATCCAAAGATCAGACTCGCAGGAATGTATCCGCCAGTGCGGTATTCCAGTCGGCCTGCGGAATGGCATCCATCAGATCGGGCATCAGCATGCCGCCATCGGCAAGGGTTGGCATAGCATCCGGCGCGCGCAGTTGAAGCTGCAGCCGCTCCAGTTCGCGAGAGAGCCAGCCGTAGACTTCCGGACCGCGCAGAAGATGCCGCAGGGTCGCCGGATCGCGCACATCCAGTCGCGGCCGCAATTTTAAATACCAACCGTCTTTTGGGCCTCCGACGGCAACCACCGTGCCTTCAATCGGCGCTCGCACGGAAATCTCATTTCCATTTTTCTTCATCCGCCACGCGGTCTGATTGAGGTCGAACTCGCGGCCAATCTCCGGCAGTTTGAAGGAATCCGGGGTTCCAATGATATGATCCGCGAATTCATCCAGCCCGACTGTCACGGTTCCGTCTTCTCCCGGCTTCACCCACGTATGCCCACGATGATAGAAGCGGTCGTTGGCGTAGTTGAGTCCGAGGTCATGCACAATTCCGCGCGCGGGCAACACCGCGAATTCGGAGTACTGTTCGCAATGCCGGCAGTCGAAGGCGTTGTCGCAGGTTCGCGAAATCACGCGCCCTGCTAATTCATGGCGGCAGCGCCGATCGGTCGCGGGCAGGTCGTCGAAATCCGCATGCCAGCAAAAATCGGTGGCGCGATGATCGCGGAAATCGCGGACGGTGCGCATCGCGGCGGAAAGCACCGTGGTTGCAATCGCCAGCACCACCACGAAGAACAGGCACAGAAAAATGATGTGGCCGGAGGTCCAGTGAAATCCATCAATTCCCGGGAACATGCGCGTTTTCTCCTTTGGCCTGCGCAAACATCGGCAGATACCGGTACGACAAGGAATACACGATCACTCCATATGCGATCACTCCGCCAAAGCTCGCGACCTCTTGCCAGCTCGGAGTGTAGGTCAGAAATTCATCGAAGGGTAGTGTGGGCAGCGCCAACGTCTGCACCGTCAGGACGAAGCGGTTCATCAAGACTCCGGCGCAGGCCAGAGCCGCCGCGCTCAGCAACCATCCCCGCCTGGCCGCGGTTTTTCGATACAGCAACAGAAAAGCCGGAACGAGCCCGAACAGCACAATCTCGGCAAACAGCACGGGCGTGCCAAAGGGCTTGTGAATGTAATACGTCCAGGGCGCGAAGCCTTCTGCCGGGGAGGTGAAGTTCAACCAAACCAGCGTGTCGATGGACTTCGCTGCGACATAGATTCCGAGCAGAACGCCGGAGATGAAACCGAGTCGACGGAACACTTCCTGCGGAACCAGCCGCTTGCCCGTGACTGTCTCGACTGCGGCTGTCACCAGCATTAGAAAGCTTGGACCGGTTGCGATCGCCGACAGAATGAACAGGAAAAATGTAGAAGGCCAAATGAAAAATCCGTGGCGAAACGCGAAGGGCCGTCCGCGCAGCACTCCATAAAGTCCGCCGAGCGATCCCTGATGGAAGAAGGAAAGAAACGTTCCGATTCCGGCCAGCACGGGCACGAGATTATGGAGTTGATGTTCAAAGACCAGGAACGACGGCACCTTTCGTAATTGCCGATTGCGCAGCAGAATGGGAATGTATTCCAGGCATAAGACCAGCAGATAACACGAGATGCAGAACGTCACTTCGGTCAGCATCGAATGGGTATTCGGATGCCAGAAAGTGAACCATGCCCGCAGCGGCTGGCCGACATCGATCATCAGGATCGCAACCGCGCCGCTGTAGCAGATGAACCCCACGACGACCGCGGTGTTGAGGATCGGCCGGAGTTCCGCCCGCTTCAGGATATAGACGAGAAATCCGGTGAAGAACGCACCAGCGCCCAGAGCAATGATACCGAGATCTAAAAAAATCCAGAGGCCGAAGGCGAAGCGGTTGTCCATGTTGGTCTGATTCAATCCGCGATACAGGCAAAGAAAGGCGGCGTAGACACCAAGCGCGAGCAAGGCGGACCATGGTGCAAGCCAGGCCAGAAATCGCGACAGCGAAGTTCGCTCGGCGCCGCGAGCGATCCATCGGCTATCGGTAAGAACGGCGCTAGACATGTTTGACCTCCGCGCTCGGCCCTGAGTTCGGCTCCGCCAGCGCTTTCACCCATGCCTCCTTCGATTTGTAATAAATCTTGGGTTGGGTGCCGATGCGTTCGAGCAAACGGAATGCGTCGGGAGAATGCGATTCCTGCGTGACGGGATCATTCGCATCGGCCAAATTGCCGAAGGTGATCGCCTTCGTCGGGCACGCTTCCACACACGCAGGAATATAATCCGCCGGATCGATTTCGCGCTTCCCGGCTGCCGCGGCTTTTTCCATCGCGCTATGCAAGCGGGCATGGCACAGATTGCACTTCTCGACCACACCGCGCATTCTTACGGCGACTCCGGGATTCAGACTCGCCTCCATCCCCTTCGGCCATGCGGGATCCCACCAGTTGAAATAGCGTGCGTGATAGGGACACGCCGTCATGCAATATCGGCATCCCAGGCAACGCTGCGGCATCTGCATGACAATCCCGGTGGCCTTGTCGACTTCAACCGCCTGCTGCGGACATACTCTGACGCAAGGCGTCTCGTATTCGCAGTGCATGCACAGGATGGGAATGAACGCTTCACGCTGATTGCTGCCCTGCATACCGTTGGAAACTTTGCGGACCAGCATGGGCGTGATGCCCGTGCGCGCGCTAGCCTGGGGCAGTGATGGCACGTTGTTTTCCGCGGCACACGCCATCATGCAGGCGCCGCAGCCAGTGCAACGGTCCAGATCGATCACCATGCCGTAGCGCGCGCTCATACAGTCCTCCTGTCGGGCGATTCGCGCAGGCTCGATTCGCGATAGAGCTTGGTCGCCAGTGAAGGCAGCACGGGGACTATCCATGTTGCGTCCCATTTCTGAGCAGCTTCGGCCGCCGTCGCCGAGGGCCATTCCTTTAACTCGCATCGCAAGGTCTCCGGCGACGGCGGATCATCGACCCACATCGCTCCTTTCCACAGCTCTGCTTCAAGCTTCGGAACAGAGTCGAACTTCGCGACAGGCGTGGGTTCCCGCCCGTACACGGTTCCTGTGCGTTGATGAAAGAGATCGGCGCAGCGTGCGTGAATAACTTTCTCTGGGCTCGGCAAAGACCGATCGATGCTTGCGAGGAATTGAGCGGCGCTTTCGACGTCCACCGCGGGCTGAATTAGCTGCTGCGCCACGGCAAAGATTTCAACTGCTGAAGTAGGCGGTGTCGCAATATCGGTCAGTTCTTCCAGAAACGCCGGCGCAGGCAATAACCAATCGGACTCGCTGGATCCGCCATCCCAGGCCGCAAAGCGGAAGATTTCTGCGTCGGGCTGCGGTCTAAAATTCCAAGGTACAGAGGAATCGATCAACACGGCGCGAGCATTGGGAATGGCATCCTCCGCCGAAACATGTTTCTTGGCGTGCTTTGATTTACGCACGATCCCGCCGCGTGATCCGACCGCCGCGAGCACAACGTTCAGGGCCGCGATTTCCGGATCGTGATCGCTCGCGATCGCCACAACTGGCGCTTGCTCGATGATCGTGCGGGCCAGTTCACGAATCGAATTCTCACTCAGACCAGTTTCTGCGGCGGTATCGGAAACCGCGAGGCTGGGCAGCGGAACGCGCGCAGGAACGAGATGCTCTTCGATCAACACTCGCGCCAGTCCGGTAGCCAGTGCGCTGTCTGAGCCGGTGCGAACGTTGATCCATTGCCACGCCCGCGTAGCCGTGCGCGAGAGAGAATCTTCCACCTGGATCAGCCGCAGTTGGGGATCGCTTCTACCGGCGGCTCGCTCCGCCCACAAGCGAGTGAACCGGCCGGGTATACTCCAGCCATCAAGCAGCGGCGCGCCGAAACTCACGATGGTTCGCGCGTTTTCAAGATCGTATCCAAGAGAGGCAGCAGGTACCCCGCTCCAGGATTCGTACGGCGTGAGCGCGCGCGTCTCCGGGCTGGTCGCCAGTTGGTAGCTGCCTTCTTGCTTTTCTGCGAAGCTCTCCAAGATCGATGAAGACGCACGTCCAGGCTGGCTATCGATAATGACAACCGGTCCTTCACTGCACGCCTTGGCAAATGCCGCCCGTGCTTCGCCCCAGGAAGAATTGACTGCCTTATGCCGGACCGTGCGCAGCCGCTGCGGATGCCAATTGAGCTGATGGGCTGCAAAAGCCAGCGGACACAACGCCCCTCCCGTAATCGGATTCGCGCTCACTCCCGCAACACCGACCGGCGAGCCTCCAGCCAATTTCACTTTCAACCCACAGCCCTGCGGGCACAGCGTGCAAAACGACTGCTTCACTTCGATGGGACCGCGCGTGGGTTGCGGAATCCATGGCCAGTTCTGGGACCAGATGGAAACATCATCCAGCAGCTTCCAGGGCACGGGAGTGAACACCAGCCCGGCCGCTGCCCCGGCACCCCACACAAACAAGTCTCGTCGCGTAACTTTCATTATTCCACCTTCATTGGTGACAGCCGAGGCATCCCACCTCGACCTTTCGGTTGCGATGACAATCTTCGCAGTCGCTCATCTTCATTCCGTCTCCCGGCGCGCGCCGCAGACGTGACATCGAGTGCCCCCAGATATCGCGGCTGTATCCGCTGATGCGATTCACTTCGTAGACGCGCACCTGATCCGACTCGCCGTAACCGCCATGGCAGTCTGCGCAAGTCAGATTGGCCCGCCGCATATGCACGGAATGAGAGAACCAGACGTTGGCTGGCTGCCGCGAGTACACCAGCCAGGGAGTTTCCCGACCCGTCTTGATGTAGCGGTCAACCAGCGTGGCCTCGGCGACGCTCGTTCCAATGCGATCGGAGTGACACCCGGCACAAGTGTCATTGGCAGGCAGTCCCGCAAATTCGCCGTCATCGCGAAAGGCATGACATTGCGCACAATCCGTGATGCCTGATTTCTCCGCATGCGTCTTGTGGCGAAACTCGATCGGCTGCTGCTGTTTCACATACAGCGCTCGCGGAAACACGACCCATCCGGCGATGAGGGCGACGGCGAGTCCGAATCCGAAAACAAGCGAGTTGCGCGACATGATCATTCCTCCACAGTCCAGTCCCGCCGGGAAAAGTAGTGCTGCAACACACAAACCAGGTTTTCCCGAGGAAGCAACTGGGCAACGCCGTTCACCGGCACGCCTCCATCACACGCTACCGGCTGCAATTCGTGAATTTCGTCCGCCAGGCGCTCGCGTTCTTCCGCCTGCCAGGCTGCAGCCTGCTCCCCAGAGACCAGGCCGGCTCTGGTCCGCCCGGGCAGTTCCCAGCCTTCGAACAGCCAGCCCGCGCCGTAAGGATCGGACGCCAGCCGTGCCGGATCGCTGCGCACGCGCGTATTCACTTTCTGAATCATGATCGGATTCGGAAAACTGATCGGCCACTCGACGCCGTGAATCGTGAGCGCCAGAGCCGGGCAATGCGTGCCGCGCAGGGTCACAAACGTCACCCCGTCAACGCTCCCGGCCACGTCGCTGAGAAAGTTGTCCACTCCGACATGGCACAGGCCGGAGTCCTCCACGTCCAACCAGAAATGATTTGGAGCGTAGAGAAGAGTCGACGCGGCTGACGAGGTATGCGGCCGTGCCAGCGTCAGATACGAGTCGCAATAACGGTAGCCGTTGCTCACACAGCTGGAGATCTGCGAGTCGCTGAACGGCACCAGCTTGGTCACCGAAGAGACTCCGCAGTATTGCACGCGAATCTCTTCCAGGTGCGGGCACCGATCTTGCTGGGGCTCATCTTTGCCGACCAATTCGCATTTCACGAATTCCGGCGAAGTACAGCGGCCTCCGCCAGACACTCCCGGACCGTCCAGGATCAGCTTGCGGACCGGAGCCGCGTGGCAATATCGTGCGCGCCCTTCTTTCAGGAATGGGCAAGACATGGCTTACTCCTTCTTTTCTTCTGCGTCTGCGGCTTTCGGCTCTTCCAGCTTTTCGCCGCCATCGGCCATCGTCAGGCCCAGGCCCGGAACTGAGAAGCTATGGGGGCTTCGAAGCATGTGCTCCCAATCCGCCTCCACGCTTTCGATCGTGTGCACGTGATGCGCTTTCTTCACGATCAAGTCCCAACTCACGGCACCGGCAACCAGAACCACCGCGATCACTGTGACCAGCGCCAGAGCGTAGTTGGTCATCATGAGCCAGAATGTCCAATCTTGACTCGACATGTTCTGTGGCCTCCTTGCCACTCGGAAAACAGTTCCGCATTGGAGAAAGCAAGCCGGGGGCCATATAGCATTTTCAATGACTTAGCATCGAATTCGACCAATGCGATGTAGGGATTCCCAACGGAAAAATCGGATTTCCCGACAAAGGCAGGAACCCGGCTCTAGGGCTTTTTCTCTGAATCCTAAGGTGAATCCTGTATGGCGAGCCGCAGGGGAAGTCATTCCAATCTGTGCGTCCAGGCTCTCCCCCACAAACAAAATGGAGGTGAAATCATGAAAGCGATGGTCGGTCTCACCATCCTGGCAACCTGCGGAATGATGCATGCGCAAGTTGGCCACGCCACCCGACTTCAAGCTGCAGCAATCGCTAGCAAAGCGCCAGCGGGAACATCAGTGCTCAACTCAGCCGATGCGGATTCGCCCCGCGAAGCAGCGACTGGGAACTTCGACTCCGATCGCTCGACGGCGAGGTTCTATATAGGCTCGGCGGCGACTCCCGAGGTATTCGACGTCGCCGTCGCTCGGGTGAGTGGTGCGATCACGTTTGATCGCGCGGAGCCCGCGAGGAGCGAAGTCCATTTAATCGTTTATCCGTCTGAAGCCGGTGGCCCCGCTGGCCCGAATGGCAGGCTGACGAACGGGCGTCCTGCCGGTTCTGCCGCGGAGACAGAACTGTTGTTTCGATCGAGCCGAACCGTGGTATCGAACCAGGGCGAACTTCAGATGCTTGGTGAGTTGACGGTGCGGCAGATTCGCCGCGACCCGACGGTTGCCTGGAGCGAAGCGTACGCTGGACCAACCTACGGAGAGCCTGCAGTCAGCACCATGATCGGGCCTGCTACGCTCGTGGTTGCAGCCCCTGACACGCAGGCGCACCGCAAGTTCTCTGTGACCGCGTCATTGCAAGTTGGCGAGGACCACTTTCCGGGACTCACGTCCACAATCGTGAATTCCGATTGGCCGGTTGTGGTTGAGAACGAGGAGTGCGCGAATCCGGAAAATTTCGTCGATTACGATGGCCCGGTCTGCACTGGAACGGCCGTTTCTGCCGAGCCGCGGGTCATCGTTCCAACCGAAATTTCGGAAGACTATTACGGTATGAGCCAGATTTCTCCACACGGCGGCAGGGTCACGGTCACTTTCAACCTGGCCGCGACCCCGCCTCGTGTTTCATCTCAGAGCGGAGGAGATTAGGAACCGCCTCGGTGCGTCGCACTCTCTAGCGGCTTGCGAAGGGTTCGGCCAGCACATTCTCCTGAACATCGCGCTTGAACTGGCGCTCATTTTTCGCCGAATACACGAACTCCTGTCCGGTCTGCCGACCCGGGTAATACCACTTCAACAGCGCAGGTGGTTGGTCGTGCGGGCGCTCAGCAAACTTCACCACCGTATCTTTCGTCGGTTGCATCCGGATGGTCGGCACGGTAAGAAGGGTTGCGTACTCATGCTTCCAGTTGCTGCTGAACACGTTTACGATGTTCCGGTCCGACGAGGAATTCGCCAAAACAAACCAGTAGTTCCCGGCCGGCAGAACCTCGTGACCTGGAATCTGCACCGGTTCATCAAACTTAAGCTTTGTCATTTCGTTCCATTGATCGGCGTGTGCGGCGGGCAGAAATGCCATCAACGCCAGAGCTACGCCAAAGAACATGGCTAGCATACTGCGAACTTTCATGGTGATCCTCCTTCTCTGATCCACTTTTCGATCTCCTAGTGTTTGGGAATGTTTGATGAGCGGATCGGGTTGTCCCAACCGTTTGTAAAGTATCGTGACACGACATAAATCACTCCAACACAACCAGCTTTGGGTGCGCGCCCCTCCGTGGATTCGGGCGGATCCCGGCTCCGGAACTGCAAAAAAGGATTGCGGGAAAGACCTGACTTTTCCCGGGGATTCGTATCAGGGTACGACTTCAGCGTGCCGTAGAAAGGAGTGAAACCAGTAGGCGCATTAAGACAATGAGAGCTGGAACACGGCGCAATCGAACATTCGAATGCGATACCGGGATGAAGTGGCGGGAATGCGAGAACCCGCGGATTATCGACCTTGCCGGGGAGGAGAGGCTAGGAACTCGCCCCTTTACGGTTTCGCTGCAACTCGGCGAACTCTTTCTTCAATCGCCCAAATCGCCGCACCAAAGTGCCGAGATATGCCCCGTGAATCACCCAGGTTGCGATGTAGGCTGCGAGCAGAAATTTCATTGAATTCATGGCGTGCTTCGTTTCAGCGGCAGGCTCGGGCTCGCGCCCACAGCCACCGGCTCCCCCAGCGATTCCATGGCATACGCTTCCTCGACTTCCCGCCGCAAAACTTCCAAGCGGAAGCGCGACCAGCAGACCAGAAACGCGAAGCAGAGGAAAGCCATCCAACTTAGCAGCAATGTGTGCAGCATGCGCGGGTCCATCGATCCGCCACCGCCAATGACCGGCTGCGGGTGCTGGGTGCGGAAAAACCAAATCGAGAAATAGACGAGGGGGACGTCCAAAGCACCCGAAACGGCCAGCGCTGCCGCCAGCAACTGCGTCTGCGCACTGTTCGAAAATCGCCGCAGCAAAAGATAGCTGACGTAAATCAGCCACAGAACCAGCGTGGAAGTCAGACGAATGTCACCCGGCGCCCACCAGATGCCCCAGACAGGCCGCGCCCAGATGGGCCCGGTCACCAGCACGATTGTGCAGAATACGACGCCGACCTCTGCGCTCGTCACCGCCAGCATGTCGAGCCGCTCTCCGCGAAACCACCTGCCCAGCAAAAAGTAGAAGATCGGAAGCATGAGGACTGTAGTTGCCAGGGCGCTGGGCCGCATCCCGATCGAGGTCAGCTGTTGCTGCACCGGCGGCAGAAATGCCGCAATCGCGCCCGCGACGCCAATTCCGATCACGATCCATTTCGCAGCGGTTTGCGCCGATGGTTTCGCCCGCGCCAGATATTGCACCGACGCAACGAAATTGATGAAGAAAAGCAGAAACGCCGTCCAGGCCGAAGGCACGTGGTAATAAATGATCCGGTAAACATTGCCCTGCAACGCATCCGTGGGAGCGACGACCAGCGCCTGGTAAGTGGCGTAAGCCAGTAGGATTGCCGTCAGAACGGAAAGAATTAGAAAGCCGCGTTTCATCACCACTTCAATTCGATTACTTCAAAATCAGCTTGATTACTCGGCGTGCAGAATCGTCTCGAAAAGTCCGAGATATGCAGTAGTAAACACTACATCGTAGGTGAGAAGCAACACGATATAAAAATGCGCTGGATTGTCTCCCGTGAGCACAGCCGTCGTTCCGGCCACCATCCCCAGCACAGCGGGAATGGAGATCGGAAACAGCAGCAGGGGTAGCATCAGCTCGCGATTGCGCGTGCGCAGTGACATCGCCGCAAAAAACGTCCCATTCACCACCAGCGCCCACGTTCCCAGCAGCGCTATCGGCAGCAACTGCCAAGCCGGACCAAGCACGTGCAGGTTATAGAAAATAACGAAGAGCGGAGTCATCAGCGCTTCCAGCACGATGACGAAAATGAAATTCCCCAGCACTTTCGCCACAAACAATGCATTCGCCGGAGCCGGAGAAACCCGATACGCATCCAGCACCTGATTCCGCAATTCGCGCGCCCACGTCTGATTCAGTGCGACAACCGCGGCAAATAAGAATGCGACCCAGACCAGCCCGCCCACGATCCGGCGCGATTCTTCCGCCAGAGGATCGAACGAAAAACTGAAGATCACAACCACCAACAAAGAGAAAAAAAGCATGGAATTCAGAGCGTCTTTCGAGCGCCACTCCAGGCGAATATCTTTCTTCAGGGTCGCCGTCATGACCGACCACAGCGATACGGGAGCTTCGTTCATAGCACCCTCGCCGGAGCCCGGTCCTGCCCATCGAAACTCAGAGCACTGTGCGTCCGATCGACGATCTGCCCGGCCTGCATCCATACAAATTCGTCCGCGGCGCCCTCTAGCAACGCGGCCTGATGGGTCACCACAAAAATCGTTTTGCCTCCGTCCCGCATAGTTTTGAGTAATCCGACCATTTCACGGCCGGAGTGCACATCTACGTTGGAAAACGGCTCGTCGAGCAGCAAAAGTTTCGGATCGTGCAGAATCGCCCGCGCCAACGACATTCTCTGCCGCATGCCTTGCGAATACTGGCCAACCGGCCGTGTCAATGCCGGATCCAGCCCGACGGCGCGAATCACTTCTTGGCAGCGCGCGTCTCCCACAATCCCGTACAGACCGGCGAAATAGCGGAGGTTCTCCATTCCGCTCATCTCGTCATAGAGCAGGGATGGATGTGCCATGTAGCCGATATCCCGGCAGGCAAGCTTGGGAGTCTTGCCGAAGATCAAAATCTCTCCGCGCGTGGGATGCGCCAATCCGGCCAGCGCGCGCAGCAGCGTCGTCTTCCCCGCTCCGTTATCGCCAAGGATGGCGTGGAGTCGTCCCGCTTCGAATTCCGCGCTCACGCCGCGCAATGCGGCGAAGCGTCCGAACTGCTTGACGAGATTACGAATCGTGACGCCTATCTGGGTGGGCTCGGACACACGAGATATGAGAATCGATGACAACTTGATCTACGCACGAGTGTACTGGACTGCTCTGCTTCGTGCACAGACCAAGGCCTTGGTCACCCTGGACTTCGTCACTCCGGTCTAGGTCACGCTCTTTGCGGGCGCAACCTGCGTCGGATTCGCGGGCGCGCCGGGCTGTTGTTGCGGAGCATATTTGGACGCGCACTTGGCCTGCAGTTGCTTGGCATGAAACACGCCATCATGGCCGAAGCTGCCGTCCGCCAGCGCTTGCGAGTTGTCTTTGAAGGTGTCCGGCGGCGCTTCCGTTCCGGTGTAATCGACCGAAAGATTCTGATCTTGTTCCACCAGAACAAACTGCACGTGCGTTCCCGTGCGCTTGATTGATCCGGGCAGCACGTTACCCGCTACGCGCAACCGCTTCGTATACGCGCTGTCGCCCATCTTGTGCAGTTCTTTGATGGTGACGTAATAGCTCTTGCTGTCTTGCACGCCGGTATAAGCCAGATACCCGAGCAGAAGGAAAATGACCGCAGTTGCACCGCCGAATTTCAGATAAATCTTAGCCTGGCTGGACATCGCGAACCCCCAAAGACCCAGAACTCAATCTCAAACTTTACGCGTGGTGGCGAGCAGAATCAAGGTTCGTGTCTATTACAATGAATCGACCGCAAGAGTGTATGTAATTTCCTATGATCCATCCCTGGCACGACGTTACTCCCGGCGATAAGCTTCCCTACGAGTTCGACTGCGTCATCGAAATCCCATTCGGCTCCAGCGTCAAATATGAACTCGACAAAGCCAGCGGCCTGATCCGTCTCGACCGCGTGCTGTACTCGGCCGTATATTATCCGGCGAATTACGGTTTCATCCCGCAGACTCTCGCCGA
The DNA here is from genome assembly GCA_963772045.1 of uncultured Acidobacteriaceae bacterium. Lineage (GTDB taxonomy): Bacteria > Acidobacteriota > Terriglobia > Terriglobales > Acidobacteriaceae > Sulfotelmatobacter. Next base: position 471,102 of record CAVYWC010000001.1, read on the forward strand.
AGACGACGACCCGCTCGACGTGCTGGTGTTTTGCCAGGAAGCCGTGGTGCCACTGACCATCATTCATGCGCGCGCGATCGGCCTGATGACCATGATCGACACTGGCAAGAAAGATCACAAGGTCATCGCCATCGCGACGCAAGATCCGGAATTCAATTCCTATCACGAGGCCGCCGATATGCCTCCGCACCGGCTTCTCATGCTGCGCCGCTTTTTTCAGGACTACAAGCTGTTAGAAGGCAAGGCCGTCGAGGTCGACGACATCCTCCCCTCTGCAGACGCTCACCCCATCATCCTCGACGCGCTGGCGCGGTACAGCGAACAACGAAGAAGAGGGTTTCAGGGCGCTAAACGCTAGCTCCTAACCCTGGCCTTGGGGTTGGACCCATCCCCTCGGCCGAGGCCACCAGCGCCGCACGTTCTCGCAGTATTGCTCGTAGTCCATCCCAAACTTGCCCTCGAGAGAAGCTTAAGACATTTAAAAAAATACATTGACATACTGTACTAACACTCTAGTACACTGATACGCATGGGACGAAACCACGGCGCCGCTGCTTTCCAGTTCGCCCTCGACCTGCACACCGGCGTTCCCGTATATCGCCAGCTTATCGATCAGGTGCGCGCAGGAATGGCCTCGGGTTCCCTCGCGGCTGGCGATCAGTTGCCGACCGTCCGCCAGCTCGCCGTCGATCTGGCCATCAACCCCAACACCGTCATGCGCGCCTATCGCGAACTGGAACTCACCGGCCTGCTGCAAACGCACCAGGGCACGGGAACGTTTATCAGCGACAAGAAGCTGGAGAAGAAATCGGCTGAGCGCGATCGCCAGCTCAGCCAGATCGCAGGAGAATCCGCCGCTCGCGCCGGAGCCTCCGGATTCACCGTGGAAGATTTGATCCAACGGCTGCGGGAACTCCTGCCGGCTCCCGCGCAAAGGAGATAGTTATCATGTCGAGAATCCATGCCTACGAACCGAACAGCGTCGCACTGCTATTGTTTGCGGTCTGTCTGCTCGCGGGAATTGCCGTATCTCTCTCCATGCATCAACCCTGGCCAGCCGTTTCCGGAGCGCTGGTCGGCATCTACTTTCTCTTCGCCATAAAGATCGTACGACAGTGGGAGAAGGTCGCTGTGCTGCGTCTCGGCCGTTATGTCGGGCTGCGCGGCCCGGGATTCTGTCACATCGTGCCAGTGATCGACACGATCAGCCAGTACGTCGATCAGCGAGTTCGCGTGTCGAGCGTTTCGGCCGAGTCCACGCTCACGCGCGATACCGTCCCCGTCAACGTCGATGCCATCGTCTTCTGGATGGTCTGGAACGCGGAAAAATGCATCCTCGAAGTTGAGAACTTCCTGGAAGCCATCACCCTCAGCGCCCAGACCGCGCTGCGCGAATCGATCGGCCGCCATGAACTCGCACAAATGGTCACCGAGCGCGAGACGCTCGGACGCGAATTGCAGCGCATCCTCGATGAGAAGACCAATCCGTGGGGAATTACGGTTCACTCCGTCGAGATTCGCGACGTAAGAATTCCGCAGGCCCTCGAAGACGCCATGTCGCGCCAGGCGCAAGCCGAACGCGAACGGCAGGCGCGCATCATTTTGGGCCAGGCAGAAACCGAAATCGCAGAGAAGTTCGCGCAAGCGGCGGAGACATATCAGAACAATCCCACCGCGCTGCATCTACGCGCGATGAACATGTTGTACGAAGCCATCAAAGAACGCGGATCGATGATCATCGTGCCATCGTCCGCGGTCGAAACTATGGGCCTCGGCGGCACGCTCGCGACCGCCGCCATCGGCGGAGCGAAACCCTGACAATTTTGCCGGAATAGATCGAAAGGAACAGCTCCTATGAGGTACTTACTAGTTGTGTGTCTGTGCGCTCTAACCATCCCAATCGTGTTAACTTCGGCGTCTGCGCAATCGCCGGCTTTGCGGCAAGGTATCAGCGTGCAGTTGGCGCCCACAAGCAACGCAGTCGCTTTCCCGGCTGCCGATAACGAAGATGCATGGATCATTGCCATCACTGCGGATGGCCGTCTTTTCTTCGGGGTCAAACCGGTTACGGCCGAGCAGTTGACCGAAGAAATGACGACCACGCCGCGACGTCGCGACGCGAACCTCTACGTCAAAGTCGACGGTCGCGCGCCGCTTTCGTATGCGGAAAAAGCGTTGCATGCCGCACGCGCGGACGGGTTCGATTCAGTGGTGCTTCTTACGGATCAGCATGAGTCCTCTGCGCCAGGAAAACTCATTCCTCCTGAAGGACTCGAAGTGATGCTCGGCGCACCCACTGCAGAATCAACGGTCATTCACTTGCGCAGCTCTGCGCAGTCGAGCCCCGCGGTGAGAATAAGCAACCAGGTGATCTCGATGAGCCAACTGGGGAACGCGCTAGCGCAAGTTCTTCAAGGTAAGACTGAGAAAGTGGTCTCAGTGCAGGTGGAAAACCTGCTGCCGTTCGCCCAAGTCGCACGAGTGATCGATAGCTGCCGTTCGCTCGGAGCGAAAGTTTTCTGTCCATTCCGTAAATCGGGTGCCCCACCCTTGTCGCGCCCTTGCGACTGGGTGGGGATTTTGATCTAACTCATTTCGGATTGATACTCACCAAACGTGGCAAGCATTCTCCGAGACCATGGGCTGTCCGGCTTTGCATCCCCAGGCTTTCTGGAACTCTGGCATGTTCTGGACGACGCCGTTCACGCGATACCTTCCCGGGGAATGCGGATTCGTGCTGACCTGCATGCGCAAGAACTCGGGCCGCTGCTTTTCGCACCACACGCGCGCAAATCCCAGGAAGAAGCGCTGCTCGGGCGTGAAGCCGTCAATGCTCTCGCCTTCTTTCCCGGTCTTGTCCTCGGCGATCAAACGTTCAAGCGCGGCGAGCGCGATGCGAGCCCCGCCGTTGTCAGCGGTGTTCTCTCCGAGGGTCAGGCGGCCATTGAGCTTCAAATTGTCCACGGCCGTGAATCCTGAATATTCATCGGCCACGCAGCTGACCCGCTTGTCGAATTCCTTGCCGTCCTGTTCCGTCCACCAGTCGTGAAGATTTCCGTGCGGATCGAACTTGCGCCCCTGATCGTCGAAGCCATGAGTGAGCTCGTGGCCAATCACCAGACCGATGCCGCCGAAGTTCACGGCATCATCCATGTTCTTATCGAAAAACGGAGGCTGCAGAATGCCCGCCGGAAACACGATCTCGTTATACGAGGGGCTGTAATAGGCATTCACCGTCGGCGGCGTCATGCCCCATTCTTTGCGGTCGAGCGGCTTGCCGATCTTTGCCATCTCGCGCTTCGATTCGAATTCATCCGCTCGCTGCACATTCCCGAGCAGATCGTGGGGCTTGATTACAACCGAGCTGTAGTCGCGCCATACATCCGGATATCCGATCTTGTTGCGGATTGCCTCGAGTTTCACCTTGGCCTGCTTCTTTGTGTCCTCGCCCATCCAGGACAGCCCCTGGATGTCCTGATCGAGCGACTCTTCCAGCACATCGACCATCTTGAGCATGCGCTGCTTCTGGTCGGGGCCAAATGTCTCTTCCACGTAGCGCTGGCCCAAAGCCTCGCCTAGCGAGTGATCGACCAGATGCACGCAGCGTTTCCACCGGTCCTGAATCTCTTTCTGCCCAGTTAGCGCCTGCCGCATTTTGAAATTCGCTTGCACAAACGGTTCAGAAAGCCACGGGGCGGATGTATTGAGCAAGTGCCATGTCGCATAAGTCTTGAGCGCCTCCAGCGGCACTGCAGCCAGGACGTTGTTCACTTGCCGGAAGAAATCGGGATTGGTGACGTTGATCTCCGTAAAACTCGGCGCGCCCACGGCAGTGAAATATCGATTGAGATAGAACTCCGGCGCCAGGGCCTCAGCTTCTTGCCGCGTCATCCTGTGATCCCGGTTCTTCGGATCCCGGCGCTTGGTACGATCCATAGAATCTGCCGCCAGCAGCGTCTCCACCACGAGAACGTCATCGGCCGAATGAGCTGCCTGTTGCGGAGTTTGCCCGGACAGCTTGAATACTTCCGTCGCGTACTCGACCAGATGCTTACGCATCTCGACCTTGTCGGGATCGTCTTTCACGTAATAGTCGCGATCGGGCAGCGAGAGGCCACCCTGGTCGATATAGGCGATCACCGCGTCGGCATTGTGCAGATCGGAATTCGAGTAGAAGTTGAACAGCGCGCCCGCGCCCATCCGATGCAAGCGGCCAATCTCATCGATCAGCGCGCGCTTGTCTTTCACGGCTGCAATCCGCGCCATTTCCGGTTTAAGTGGAGCGATTCCTTCAGAATCGACCCTCTTCTCGTCCATGCACGAGCCATACATGTCTCCAATCTTCTGATCGATGGGCTTGCGGCCCGCGCCCCCCGTCGCGGCTTTCTCCAGAATCTGTCGCTCGATTTCCATATTGCTCTCATCGAGCTGTGAAAAGCTCTGCCACGATGGACGGTCGGCGGGGATCTCCGAATTCTTGATCCAGTTGCCGCAGGCGTACTGATAGAAGTCGACGCACGGATCAAGTGTCTTATCAATGTTGTCGATGCTGAATCCGGCTCCGGGCTTCGGATTCGGCACGGTTTGCGGGAATGCACCAATCGTACTCAGCAACAAACTCCCCAACACGAAACGCGGCAGACGCATGGCTAGAATTCTCCTTTGTTCGTGCGACGGAGAATTCTATGCCGCACCTTGCTCTTCAGCAACCGGAGTAAAGGGTGCCCCACCCTGGTCGCGTTGTTTACGAGAGGGTGGGGATTTTGGCTTCCTGAAGGCCGGATCGAACAGGAATCGACTCTAACTTGCTTTTTTTCGCTCTTCCTCGTGCACAAGCTGATTTTCCCGGTCCGCCCTCTTCACGTTATCGATCGACTCCTGCAGCACTTCGTCGCGCCGCCGCCGCAGAGTGTCTTCAAACGTGCTCCAGCGGTACGATGGCATGTTAGGCGACGGCTCCAAGTCCACTTCTGGGTGAAGCGGCGTTAGTTCGGTCTCGTTATCCAGTTCTTCAAGGGACGGCTCGGGTTGCGACCTCTGCGGATCTTCTTTGCTTCCCGGGATTATCCCCGAGCCCGCACCAACCTGCTGCTTCGTGGTCGGAGTAATGTTCCGGTCCGTCGCTAAACGGTGCATGATCGGATCTGCCTCCCACTTCGATCGATACCATTGCTCATACTCTTCCCACTTGTCTTGCGAAGTCAGCACCTTCCCATCATATGCGGGCAGGTTCTCAATCTGCTGTTTGGTGAGATTCACTCGGAAATCGTGCTCGTGCTGAACCGACGGCCGAATTTCCCGGGGCGGCACGATGAACTTGTTGCTCGAAAGCCATCCGCCCGTGTCGACCACGACATACACGATCGCGCCGCTGGCACGATCAAAGATCACATCATCAATTTTGCCTAGCTCTTCGTCTTTCGGTCCGTACACTTTTGCGCCGCGAATGTCACTTGCCGCTTCCTGCGTGTCATTGAATCGATAGTCGCCCAAAGTTCCGTAATGCGCCATGATCATCCTCCGAAGAATTCGTGCCAGAAAAACGCCCGGCTTCAGCCGGTGCCCCACTAAGATGCTCAAAGTCCTTGCGCGTTTGGCGCAAGAATTTTGGATGCACCCTCGAATCTTCGCAGTCGCTGTAGCGAATCGGTAGCTCTGGGGTTCCAGAACAATGCCTTTCTCGGTGACGGGTATAATCGAAGTTCGGACAGCTTTCGAGGACCCTCCTATGACTTCCGGAAATGGCAGTAATGGCAACGGCTATGTCGTACCCAAACCCCGCGCCGAGTGGATCTCCCATCGCAGGCAATCGAACACCGACGGCAATTTCTCGCAGATGCACTATGCCCGCCGGGGCGTAATTACCGGGGAAATAGGGTTCATCGCGCATAAAGAGAAGCTTGCGCCCGAACTGGTGCGCGACGAAGTCGCCCGTGGACGCATGATTATCCCTGCCAACATCAACCATCCCGAACTCGAACCCATGGCGATCGGCGTGGCCTCGCTGTGCAAGATCAACGCCAACATCGGCAATTCCGCCGTGACTTCTGAGATCAATGAAGAACTGAAGAAGCTCCACACGGCCGTGCATTATGGAGCCGACACGGTCATGGATCTCTCCACCGGCGGAAACATCCATGAAATTCGCGAAGCGATTCTGCGCCACTCGCCGGTCCCGATCGGCACCGTGCCAATTTACGAAGCGATCGCGCGCGTCAAGCGCGTGGAAGATCTGAATGCAGGAGTCATGCTGGAAGTGATCGAAGAGCAAGCCGCGCAGGGCGTGGACTACATGACCATACACGCCGGCGTGCTTATTCAATATCTCCCGCTGATCTCGAAGCGCATCACCGGCATCGTCAGCCGCGGCGGCGCCATTCTCGCGCAGTGGATGGCCCACAACCATAAGCAGAATTTCCTCTACGAGCACTTCGACGACATCATCAAGATCTTCAAAAAGTACGACGTCAGCTTCTCTCTCGGCGATGGCCTGCGTCCCGGCTGCGTTGCCGATGCAAGCGATGAAGCCCAATTCGCCGAACTCCGCACTCTCGGCGAACTCACGAAGAAAGCATGGGGACATGACGTGCAGGTCATGATCGAAGGCCCCGGCCACGTCTCCATGGACAAGATCAAGGAGCAGGTCGATAAGGAGATCGAATACTGCTACGAAGCACCGTTCTACACGCTCGGCCCACTCGTCACCGACATCGCGCCGGGCTACGACCACATCACATCGGCGATCGGCGCAGCCATGATCGGATGGTACGGCGCGGCCATGCTCTGCTACGTTACGCCCAAAGAGCATCTCGGGCTGCCCAACGAAAAAGACGTGAAAGACGGCATCATCGCCTACAAGATTTCAGCGCACGCGGCCGATATTGCGCGCGCACGTCCTGGCGCTCGCGACCGCGACGACGCCCTCAGCTACGCTCGCTACAAATTCGATTGGGAGAAACAGTTCGCGCTCTCACTCGATCCCGAAACCGCCCGCTCCATGCACGACGAAACCCTCCCCGACGACTTTTACAAAGAAGCGGCGTTCTGCTCGATGTGCGGCCCGAAATTCTGCTCGATGAATTACTCGTCGAAAGTGGACGAATACAACAAACAAGTGCATGGGATCGAGAAGAAAGATTATTCGGAACTGGTGGATAAGCTGGTCACGCTGAAATAAGCGAGGCCGATGTGGACACAACAGCTCTAGCCCGCGCTGATGTACTCGGCAGTGACGAAGCAGTAGATTGGAAACTATGTGCTACCTCAGGCTCGCCGCGAAAATCGCCTTTTTGATTCTCGCACTGATTTTCAGCGCATGGTACGGGAATAATGCTCCGGAGGCGCTCGAAGTTAGCGAGCAGGACAAGGACAGAATTGCAAAGAGTCCGGCGCTGCGAAAGCATCAGTGGTGGCTAAACTTCCTCGGCTCCTTTGTCGGTTGGTCTCTCGCGTACGTTGTCGTTAGACACACATTGCCGACTTACAACTTTCGTCCGGTGGACCTGCCCCTAGCATTCGTAGCGTTCATCGGGATGACGGGACACCTGCCGTATGTAGTCAAGCACGTGTGGAAGTGGCAGTTCCCGTGGCCATCCAGTGGCGATCCCAAAGATTCCAAAGAGCGAATCGGTTAGGTCGTCCTGGGTTAGGCCAGTTTGGGGGGCTCGCATTGAACCTTCCCCTGCCTCACCACTGCACGCCCGGATATAAACTCGGCATCCGGTATGCGTGATACTGGCTGTCGCCGGGCGTTACCGCCTGCCATACCACCTGGGTTGCGCCGCCAGATTCATTCAACTCCTGCACGATCGCTCCCGTTTTCACAGCACAGAAATCCGCTTCGATGTCGCCATTCGCCAGCAGATCGACGTTGCCGCCGAAAAAGCTGTAAAAGCTCGCCGGCGGGGTATAGTGCGACAGCAGCGTCGCCGTCATCGCGCTCTCGTCGATCTGCAAAACCTGCGCGGTCGAATATTGACACGGAGGCTGGCCCGCCGAATTGCACGTCACACCCGGAGGGAACTGACGATCATCTCCGTTGTCCATCACGCCGAGTTGGAAAACGCCCGTGGTGTTCGGCGTGAGGTAATTCGGTCCATGCTGAGCATAGAACCAATCAGTGGGATCGGTTCCTCCCAGCAACTGGAAGTCGCCGCCCGGCCCCAGCCGCCACAAAATGTCGCCCGTGCCCTGCCCGTCACGATAATCGATTTTGATGATCCAATTCTGATGGCGCATCGAAAACAGCAGATTGTGATCGTCGGTCGAATAGAGAAGCGCGTTGCCGTGGGTCCAGTCCGGGAAGTTCATCGGATGACGGTTCACATCCAGATGGTCAAAGGCGTTCCATATCCACACCGGATGGAAATTCTGGTCGACATCCACCAGAAGATCTCCCAGCACCGACGACGTGCCGGGATATCCCGGTAAATTTTCGTACGGTACCCGAAAATCGGCGAGCACCATGATGTGCCCATTGGCCAAGGGCAACACGTCATGATGAAATCCCTGCAGCGCGAAGTTGTAGCCCAGTGCCTTCAGAGATAGCGCGAACTGGGCGATGGTCAGTTCCCGAACGGTGTTGCCCGCCAGATCAACTTCGCGGATCACGTCAATTGTGTTGGAAGGAAGCTTGGTGAACTGCGACGGCGAGATCGAAGACGCGAAGGAGATAAGAAGCAGAAAATCTCCGTTGGGCAGCAGCTTGGCTGCCTGCATCGCATCATATTGCGAACCCTCGTAGTGATACGTCCACAGCACGTTTCCGTGCAGATCTGCGGCGAACAACTGCGCCGGATTCGGCGGAATGACGGTATCGAATAATTCGATACCCGGCTGCGGCTTTCCGGAACTCGTAGCCTGCACCAGCGAGCTTCGAAACGGCCCGCCCGTCTTAAAGACGTGATCGCTATCCGAGAACGTAGTTCCATTCGCAAGCTGTACGACAGCATGCATGCGATACGCCGTATGCCCATACATTCCCGCCACATACACGTGCACCATTCCACCAAAATCCGAAGGCGTAGGCTGCGATGAAGTCTCGAGATTGTTCGGCCCGAATTGCACCAACACATTGCCCGGAGCGGGCAGATAGATGGAATACGCGACGACCTGCGGATTGGGCGTGGGCGTGAGCTGCCCCGGCCCGATCACTGCCACCACAGCCGTCGCGTAATTCTGCTGTGGCGATCCCGCCAGAGCCGCGCTGATGACGAAGTTTGCCCCCAACGAAACCTTCGGGGCCGTGTAATTGCCTCGGCTGTCGATGGTTCCAACGGAAGCATTTCCTTCGGGAATGTTGTTGACCATCCACTCGACAGAGGCGCCACCGCGTGTCTGCGCGGCAAACATCGCGCTCTGTCCAGGCGAAAGAGCAGCATATTGCGGAGAGATCGCGACCGTTCCGCTCTGCTGCGGGACCGGCGGAGCCTTGGTCGGCGAAGGCGCCTGCGGCAACTGATAATTCGCACCTCCTCCGCAACCTGCAAGGAACAACGGCAGACCAACGCACAGCGCCAGCGCGGAGAGTTTGTTCACTTGGGCCGGAATCACCTTGCAGAAAAGTGCCAGAACGCTGTGAAGAGAGATTCCGAAATCCAGCTCAGGGTTTTCTATGAAATCCTGGGGAATGTGATCCTGGTAGGAGCCTCGATCAAATACACGATCGGCGCGGACGTTGGCCGTGGAAGAGCGGCCAGGTATGGCCGCGTGGTCAATCCATTGGAAATGGAACAGGTAGGAACAGCCGTCGCGTGAGTCCCGCTTATTCCGTTGAGAACAGCGCTTCCGAATCCGGCGTAGATTTCCGGCTAGTGGAAAAGGCCATGGGAACGTTGAACTGCGGCACCTCCGGAACGCTGACGGGGACACGCCGGCACGCCGGTCCGAGATTTACCTGCGGAATCTCAATTCGCGGAATGGTGATCTGCGGAACGGTGATCTGCGGAATGTTCACCCCGGGAATTTGCATCGACATCGACATCGACGGGAACGCGACCGGACGGACCTGCGCGACCGCAATGTGTACGCACGCCCTGTGAGCGGCGAGGCGCTCATCGATGCGGGTGCGCTCGGTCTGAATCCGAGCCATATGAGCCTGCTCGCGGGCAGCGATGGCCTCGGCTCGGGCATACACTCCCTCAGCCCGCGCGACGCCGTACTGAGCATTGGCGAGGGTCGCATCGGAGAACGACCCTGTTTCATTTTCGCGGTCAGTATCGTTGCGCGCGCTCAACAGCGCGGCCTCGGCCACAAATTGATCCGCCCGGCCGCCCGCCAGTGCCACAACCGCAGCCGAACCGTGCTGTACGCGATCTGCGATGCGGTGAGCCCATTCCAAACCGCCATCGTGATAAGCGGCATTCAAACCTGCGGCCAGCACCCCAGCGGCCAGCCATCCCCATGCTTGTGTCGTTTTCATAACCGTAAGTCCTTATATGGCAATAGACGAGGACGGCGGAAAAGCGTTAGCAAGAGAAGATACGCAGGGGATGGGCGGGAAGTTCCGGGGGGGGAACGGCCTGCCTTTCGAGTTTGCCAATGCCAGCAAGGGAGTGGGTGCCCCGTCCTTGCGTTTTTTTGCAAGGGCGGGAATCACGAACGCTGGAGCCGCACTCCGCTTTGGATTTTGATTTTCCCAGGCACTCCCACGAACGCGGATGCCCCACCCAACGCGACTTTCGTTGGGTGGGATAGACGGACGCCGACGCGTTGCTTGGTCGACCGAAACCCAAAGATACATTCGTGGCTCCCACCTTTCGGAAAACCGCGAAGGGTGGGCAGCCGCGGGCCAGGCCGCCTAGAGCCGACATTCTTCGCCGCTGCCTTCATACAGCCCGAAGAGGACCTTCCCGTTCACAACTCTCACGTGGACGTACTGGATTGTTATCTTCTTCCACTCCTCTCGCTGCAGCTTGGCACATCCGACGACTTGGAAGCCGTCGGCCTCTTTGTCAATCTCGGTCAACCGGAACGCTCTTATTTCCGGGTACCCGCTTCCGATGGTATCTCTCATGGCTTGCATGTATTCGTTACGCTCCATATCAGGGGCATCTTTGCGTCCGAGCAGCAGGTCATTCTTGAGCGCGGGGGTTTGGTCCTGTATTTCCCACATGTCGGACCAGTTGTGTTTTATTTGGTCGTGAATCCATCTCTCGATTTGCGGCTTTAGCAGTGCCTTTTCCGCCGGAGTAAGGGACTGATACGGATCCGGCGCGGCTGCGCCGAGCCCAGAGAATAAAACAATCCAAGTAAATATGGTCAGGGATTTCATCGGACCTCCGATTCCTCCAGCAATTCCTTCAGATACTGTTGCCACACTGCTGCCCATGTGTGCGTCCCATGGCCATGCGTCTGGTCAGAGGTGGGAATCAGCACGAATTTCCCGCGCGGCACGCGCTTGATCTCCTGCTCGGCAATCCCCAACTCCGGCGGATTGATGAAGTCGTCGGCCGAGTTCACGAACATCACCGGCGCCTTGATGGTTTCCAGCTTCGACGACGGATCGTAATTGCGAGATGCACTCACGGCATAAAGCAAGTCATTGGCGTCCAACATAGAAGTAATCCGCTTCATGGAGTTCTCAAGAAACTTGTCAGCGGCGTCGCGCGTAGGAAGATTTTTCTGCATCACGAGTGGCGCGCTGCCCGCGATCAGCAAAAAGTCGGCAGAAATTTCGAGCGCCGACCGCGGTTCGGTCGTGTAGTCGCCGTTCTTCCACTCTGGATCGTCGCGGATGCCGTCGATGATCATTTTGCGCCACAGGCGGTTGCGCCCGGCGATCTGCACGGGTAAGCACGCGAGGGGCATGAGGGCGTCCATGAATTCGGGATAGGTCTCGCCCCAGACCCAGGAGTGCATGCATCCCATCGACGTGCCCATGACGAGCCGCAAATGTTTCACGCCCAGGCCCTTTTCGAGCAACTCGTGTTGTGCTGCCACCATGTCGTCGTAATCGTATTGGGGAAAGTGCGCCCGCATGCCGTCGCTCGGCTTGCTCGATTTCCCGTGGCCGATGTTGTCAGGCAGAACGATGAAATAGCGGGTTGCGTCGAGCAGTTGTCCGCGACCGAAAAGCACGTCGGCAAATTGCGGCGCCAGGAATTGCCGGCCCGAACCACCCGTGCCGTGCAGAATCAGTACGGCGTTCGTCACTTTTCCGGATGCATCTTTCACGGGCTTGCCGAAAGTGAGGTAGCGCAGGCGGAGTTCGGGCAAAGTCTCACCTGACTTGAAGTGGAAATCGTGGGCAATGTAGTCACCCTCGGTCGGCACGGGTTTCGCAGCCGGCTGAGACGAGGCTTGCTGCGCGAGGCAAGCTGCGGAAAGGGACAATAGAAGAGTTGCGCTTGCGAACATTGCTTTTACGAACATTGCGCGTGCGAATCGATGTGGAATCACCAGGCCCCCCTCGAGAAAACTCTGGTTAAGTCATGTTTTGAAAGGGACGGCCTTCGAGGCCGTCCGTAGAATCAGCACCTTGAGAAAGCGGCTTTAGCCGCTGAGGGAGATTAATCAGAGCTTCCTTACGACACAGATTCGCCACTCAACCGCGGACTCCCACGGCCTCTCGTTCCTTCAGCTTTTCCAGGAGCATCGGTCCCAACTGCGAGACGCTGCCTGCGCCGAGGGTGAGGATCATGTCGCCATCCTGCGCTGTGGCAGTGGCGGCGGCTACGGCATCGGCAAACGAACTCACATATTCGACAGTCCTGCCACTTTTCTCTCGAATCCGCCGGGCAAGGACTTCTCCTGTAATCCCTTCAATCTGCTGCTCGCTGGCGGCGTAAATATCGAGCACGAAAAGTGAATCGGCATCGGCGAAGGCGGTGGTGAATTCGTCTATCAGATCGCGGGTGCGCGTAAAGCGGTGCGGCTGGAAGAGGACGTGGATCTTGCCGAACCCGCACTGGCGCGCGGCGGCGAGTGTGGCTTTGATCTCGGTCGGATGATGTCCGTAGTCGTCGATGACGCTCACGCCCGCAACGCGGCCGCGCAACTGAAAGCGGCGATCGACCCCGCGGAATTGATCGAGCGCGGTGCGAATCGCTTCGACACCGATGTCGAGTCCCATTCCGACCGCAATCGCTGCGGTAGCGTTCAGCACGTTGTGCAGTCCGGGTACATGCAGCGTGAATTCCCCAAGATCCTGTTCGTGATAACGGACGTGAAATCGAATCAGAGGGCGATCAACCCCATCCGACGGGTGCCCCGTCCTTGTCGCGTTTTGTGCGACAGGGCGCAGAGTTGGATTTTCCGTATTTGGGAGCCCCAGTCTAACCGCGCTTTTTGCGGTTAGGGTGGGGATTTTGATCCAAAAATCCGAGCCGCGCCGGGTTCCATACGTCACCGTCCTCCGCTGTACCTCCGGCAGTAACTTTCGCAGCAACGAATCGTCGTTACAAGCGACGATCATTCCATAAAAGGGCACGCGATCCATGAATTCGATAAACGTCTTCTTTACATCGCGCATGTTGCGATAGCAATCCATATGCTCGCGGTCGATGTTGGTGACGACGGAAAGTATTGGAGTTAATTTGAGAAAGCTGCGGTCGCTCTCGTCGGCCTCGGCGACAAGATATTGCGATTTTCCCAACCGCGCGTTCGAGCCCATAGCGTCGACGCGTCCGCCAACCACCACTGTAGGATCTAGACCGCCCGCCGCGAGAACGGCCGCGACCATCGAAGTCGTGGTCGTTTTGCCATGCATGCCCGCGATCGCGATGCCGTACTTCAGGCGCATCAACTCGGCCAGCATCTCCGCCCGCTGAATCACGGGAATGTGCAGTCGGTGCGCCTCGGTGACTTCGGGATTCGCAATCGCGATTGCTGAACTCGTAACCACGACTTCCGCACCGGCGATATTTTCCGCGCGATGGCCTTCGAAAATCGACGCGCCCAGGCTGGCTAGTCGCTGCGTCACCTGGGAACTCTTCAAGTCGGATCCGGAAACTTTGTAGCCAAGATTGAGAAGAACTTCGGCGATGCCGCTCATGCCGATGCCGCCAATTCCTACGAAATGAATGCGTTGTATTTTGGCAAACATAAAAAACAGGGGCTAGGCGTTAGGGGCCAGAGGTCAGGCGCTGAGTTTTTACTGGCCCCCGATCCCTGACCCCTGAGCACTACTCTGTTCGATTCCTGCGAGCTTCGCCGCCATCCCCGCAATGTCGCTCGCTGCGTTTGGATGGGCCAGTGCCCGCGCTGCTTCGTTCATATGCCGCAGCCGGTGCGAATCCTGCAGCAACACGGCGATCGTCTCTGCCAGCCAGACGCCTTCGAGCTTCGATTCTTCCACAACCACCGCAGCCCCGTGCCGCGCCAGCGCCTCGGCATTGATGCGCTGATGATCGTCGGCTGCACGCGGAAACGGAACAAAAATCGCCGGCTTCCCGGCGGCCGCGATTTCCGCAACCGTGCTCGCTCCGGAGCGGCAAACCACGAGATCGGCGCGCGCGAAAGCCGCCGGCATTTCCTCGATGAACTTGAAAACTTCGAAGGTCAGGCCGGGCTGCCCAACAGCCGACTCGTTTGCCAACTTCTGATACGCCGCCAAGACATCATTATAGTCACGCTCGCCCGTCTGATGGATGACGTGAATTCCAGGCGCTTCGCGCGCCAGAACGCGCAGGCAGCGGTTCATCGCTTCATTAATCGCATGGGCTCCCTGGCTTCCTCCAAAGACAAGAAGAGTTGGAGTGCCTCCGCGCTTGGGCGGAATCTCAAAAAACGCGTGCCGCACCGGAACGCCAGTGACTTTCGCGTGACGAAAATATTTCGCAGTCTCTTCGAAGTGCACCGCCGCCGCAGAAACGAGCTTCGCGACAATCCAATTCGCGAATCCCGGCACGACGTTCGGCTCGAAGGCCAGCGTTGGAATGTGCTTTATTACGGCGGAGAGCATAGCCGGGCCGGAGGCGTATCCGCCGACGCCGATGACAACATCCGGGGCAAACTCATTCAGCATGCGGCCGGCATCCCAGACTGCGCCCGGCAGATCGAACGCCGTCTTCGCGCGAGTGACAAGGCTGACATTCTTCAGCGCGCCGACCCGGACCAATTGCAGCGGATATCCGGCGGCGGGCACGAGCCGGTTCTCGATGCCACGCGCCGTGCCGATGAAGAGAATTTCGGCTGCATAGGATTTCTTGAGTTCGTTGGCAATGGCGAGGGCGGGGATGACGTGTCCGCCTGTGCCTCCGCCCGCCAGGATCGCCCGCATTCAGTGAATATAACCTAGTTTCTTTTCCGGCTTTTCTACTCTCTTGATTTATCTTGATTAATCCATACAAAGCAATATGATCAATTTAGAATTGGATTATGGCCACAACCAAGAAATTTACCCCCGAAATTGACGCCATGCTATACGACGAACTCGTCCAGACAGCCGAACGCAACGGACAGACTAAGCGTTATGTGTTGGAGCAGGCGCTGCGCTTCTACCTGCACAATGTGGTGCCCTCGCAACACCTGGTGCGCCGGGAAGTAATGGACGCCTTCGGGCAATCCGTGGCCCGCAACCGTGAACTGCTCGAGCGGTTAGCCAAATAAATGCGCGAATACCTCACTGTGGCTGAGGTCTACCACATGCAGCATCGCCTGATCGAGCTGTTTGGTGGGGCGCATGGTGTGCGCGACGCGGGTGCTGTCGAAGCCGCGGTCTTCCGTCCGCAGACCGGCTACTACGAATCACTGGAGGAAGAAGCTGCTGCCCTGATGGAGTCATTGGCCATGAATCACGGCTTTATTGATGGGAACGAGCGAATTGCCTTCACTGCGGCTGACGTCTTCTTACGGCGCGATGGTTATTATTTGGACGTGGCGGCCGACGAGGGATACCGGTTCATCGAAGGATCGCTTGCCCGTCAGGAGTACCGCTTCGGCAGAATCCTGGACTGGATTCGGAAAGACGTCAAACGCGCGGAATGACTCATGGGCTCAACGATTCAATCGCCCGAGAAACACTACTCCGCCTGCTTGGTGATATTGAGCAGCACGCCGACGCACGCCAGTGTCACAAACAATGAAGACCCGCCATAGGACACCAGCGGCAGCGGAATGCCTTTGGTGGGCATCATGCCCAGCACAACGCTCATGTTGATGAAGGCCTGCAGCACGACCATACTCGTGATTCCGACAGCGAGATAGCGACCGAACAGATCGTTCGTGCGCCAGGAAACGCGCATGCCGCGCCACAAAAAGATCGCAAACAAGCTCACGACGAATATCGCGCCCAACAGCCCAAGTTCTTCTGCCGTCACGGCGAAGATGAAATCCGTGTGGGGCTCGGGAAGATAGAAGAGCTTTTGCTTGCCCTCCATCAATCCAACCCCGGTCACCCCGCCCGTGCCAACGGCGATCAGCGACTGAATGATGTGGAATCCTGCTCTTTGCCGATCTGCGTACGGATTCAGGAATGCCAGAATGCGGTCGCGCCGGAACGCAACATGAAAGATCAGAAAATAGAGCGGGAGCAGCGAGGCCGCGAAGGCGTATCCGAAATAACGCACGCGCATGCCGGCCACGTAAAGAATGCAGGCCGCGATGCTGGCGCAGGCGATGGCAGTGCCGAGATCGGGCTGCAGAACAATCAGTCCGAGAAATACCAGCACCGGCGCAGCCGCCGGAACCAGCGTGTTGCGGACGTCATCGATCGTCTTGGCGCGATTCTCGAGGAAATAGGCGAGAAAAAGAATGAGCACTGGCTTGGCCAGTTCGGAGGGCTGAAAGGAAAATCCGCCGGCGTGAATCCAGCGATGGGTGTTGTGCGAGCGATCGAGGAAGAAGACGGAAATCAGCAGCAGGGTCGTAATACCCATCAGCGAAAAAACCAGTGCGGGATGCTTGTAGCGGCGGTAATCCACGCGCATGGTGACGACCATAGCCAGAAGTCCGGCAACCGCCCACAGGAGCTGCTTGGAGAGGAACGCATACTCCGAGCCGAAACGCTCCCGCGCCATCACGGCCGACGCGGAAAAAACCATCACCAGCCCAACGAAAACCAGCAGCATGGTAACCGTGAACAGCCACCGATCGACGCTGACCCGTTTCGCCATGGGACACTTATTTCACCACGGAGCGAGATTAGTATGGCTAGCCCATTCGTGGCGGATTGTTGCTTGTTTTGGTTCCAGTGTCGTTCGGGACCACCCTCACGAATTGCGCCGACGAGGGCGGGTCCGACGACGACGATCGAGGAGCATCTTCTGCTTCTCAAGATTCGCTAAGGTGAGCAGGCTTATCAAAAGAAAGGCCACCCCTGAAATGAAGAGCGAAATTACGAGGGCCGGGCCCTGACGTTCACCCCCGAGCAGTGCGTGGGCCTCTTGCGTGAGGAAGATAATGAGCGTTACTGTGAAAACGATGATTGTTCCACCGCGATTACACTTGGCTGCGCGCTCCCTGCCGCGCCACTCGTCGCTCCAGGCGACACGGATCAGCTCCCAGAATTCTCCAACGCTGTGGCGCACTTCCCTAAGGAGAAGCATGGCCGCGATCAGGAAGATTAACGGTGGAAGGAATCGCACGAACTGCGAGATGAAAGGCCTGAGTTCGTTCAACTCAGCGCCTCTCCCGTGATCGCCAGTCCTTCCAGTCTAACCGGGCGAGCCAGGACAGCAAGACCGTGGACGCGCTCAGGCCGATTCCCAGCCACGCGAGCAGCGGAGCTATTAGCCACAGCCCGGAAAACGACTGAATCGTTAATATAGCCGAGAAAAAGAGCAGGAAGGCCAAGCCCATCCTCAGAAACTGCTTGTAAGGTGCGTGCCCTGCAACGAATCGGCACAGCTCCGCATTGTGCCTTTCGAGCTCGAGAGCACTGGCCCTCGTCTGCGAGGGTTCGGCCAACGCTTCGTCGAACAACTCGTTCATCGGCGGGCACAAGCTAGCTCGCCCGGCTCTGCCAAGAACGAGCGTCGCCGCAGGTAGATATTTAAAGCTCTGTTTAGCGTCGACATCATCGTCGTCTCCGATGCCAGCAACGATGTCGTAGCGCCCGGCGTACGCGCCTGCGCCCAAGGCCTTTAGAGCCCCAACGGTGTCGTATCCCGCAGGCACGCTCATAAATCCTATGCTCCTTCCTTCTCACCCAAACAGCGGAGCTGATCGTAGGCCCTCTGCAATGTGGAGATATGGTCCTTCAGTTCGCTCGCCGACGCTTGAAAGTAGACGTACTGCGGAAGTTCGTCGACCCTCATGCGGACGATCACGATTGGAAGCCTAAACTCCTCCTGCGTTACGGCGGCGGCATCCGCCCCGGTGCTTTGTGTGTCCGCGAAATGCACACGAACGTCACACGAGCAGCTTAGGTGTCGGAGGCGGGGACCTCGGTCGAGGACCTTGTCAACCGCAACTACCCTCTCTAGCGCCTTATTTGAGCGAAGCACGCCGACGGCTCTCGTGAGCTCCTCGCGTCGTGTCTCGTCGACGGCTTGTAATCCGTCTAGGAGTTCCATGAACTCCGAATTGCTAACGAGCTGAAGCGACAGCCCAACTACGTTCTCCCACTCGTCGTCCGTTAGCCGCCCCAGTCTTTGCCGGGCGCGCTCGCTAATAGCCCTGATTTTGCGCCTGTTGATTGGAGCATCCAAGCTCGCAAGTACGTCGCCCAGCGCGCCAAGCTGCTTGGCGTCAAGCGACGCAAGGTTAGCAACGGCGGCTTTCACCGACTGAGGCGCCGCAAACGGAAGCCAAGAGCTGGTATCCATCGATCACCCACCCTAGAAAAATACTACACGATATAGATGCTTCCCAGGCTCAGACGGCCCTGGCCCATCGAGGATCCGACCCGATATAAAGCACCTTTGTAATCAGATGTCAAGGCGAGCCCCATCAAGTCTCTTCACGATCTCTTTGAACACCTTCCCGCGATGCTCGTAGCTCTTGAACTGATCGAAGCTGGCGCAGGCCGGAGCGAGCAGAACAATGTCACCAGCTTTCGCGGCGGCGTGAGCGCTGCGGATCGCATTCTCCAGCGTTTGCGAATGGACGACTTCCGGGCCGCCGTCTTTGGAAGACACAATTTGTGATTCGATTTTGGCTGCCGCCGCTCCAATGGTGTAAACGCGCTTCACGCGCTTGCGCAGCAGATCGTTCAGGACGCTATAGTCACTGCCCTTGTCCTTGCCTCCCAAAATCAGGTGAATATTCGCCGGAAATGATTCGAGTGCCTTGATTGTCGCATCCACATTCGTGGCTTTCGAGTCGTTGTAGTAATCAACGCCGCCGATCGTCGCCACGAATTCCAGCCGGTGCTCGACGGCCCGAAAGTTCCGCACCGCATCGCGAATTTTAGCTGGCGCGCATCCCATCAGCATGCCCGCGCAAACCGCCGCGAGAACGTTTTCCAGATTGTGCGCGCCCTTCAGCGGAATCTCGGAGACCTGCAGGATTTCACGCTGCTCGTCCGAATTGCGGAAGACGATTTTGCCTTCGCGCACCCATGCTCCCTTCTCGACCTCTTTCTGCCGGCTGAACCAGAAAACCTGCGCACGCGTGCGCGCAGCCATGGCAACGCAAGTTGCGTCGTCGGCGTTCAGAACTGCAAAATCGCTTCCCTGCTGGTTCTCAAACACACGTGCCTTCGCGTTTACGTAAACCTCGAACGTGCGATGGCGATCGAGATGGTCGGGCGTGACATTGAGTACGACGGAGACTTTAGGCCGGAACGTCTGAATCGTCTCCAGCTGAAAACTTGAAACCTCCAGCACGATCACGGTGTCAGCTTTGGCGCGTCCCGCGAACGCGATGGCCGGGGTGCCGATGTTGCCCCCGACCAGGACCGGGAATCCCGACGCCGACATGATTTCCCCGGCCAGCGTGGTCGTAGTGGTCTTGCCGTTCGATCCTGTGATGGCGACAATTGGCCCAGGCAAAAACTGCGCCGCCAACTCGATCTCCCCAATCACGCACTCACCTAGCCCCCGCGCTTGCACGAGCGGTGGCGCATCAACGGGAACGCCCGGACTGACTACGATCAAATCCTGTCCGCGAAACGTTCGCTCGCCGTGACCGCCGGTTTCGACCGTGATGCCGTGATCAAGCAGGACAGGGATCTCGTTGCGCAGTTCGTCTCCGCTCTTGGTGTCGGAAACAGTAACGCGCGCCCCGCGCGCCTTCAAGAACAGAGCCGAGGCCACGCCCGATTTGCCCAGCCCAACGACCAGAACCTTCTTTCCGTTCAATTCCATCACAGATCCATTTTCGAACTTCCTAGCCACGGATCTACGTCGGTTGGCACGGGTACAAGATTATCAAAAAAGAAATCCGCCTCGATCCGTGTAAATCCGTGGGTATGAAGTTTTATCTTAATTTCAGCGTCGTCAGCGCAAACAGCGCGAACACCAGCGACGCAATCCAGAAGCGCACAATAATCTTCGATTCGGACCAGCCCAGCAATTCGAAATGATGATGAATGGGCGCCATTTTGAAAATGCGCTTCTTGCGCAGCTTGTATGAGCCCACTTGCAGCATTACGGACAGAGCTTCGATGACAAAAACGCCGCCGATAAACGGCAGCAGCAATTCCTGCTTGATGATGACTGCGACCGTGCCGATGGCGCCGCCGAGCGCGAGCGAGCCGACATCGCCCATGAAAATTTCCGCTGGATGCGCGTTGTACCAGAGAAATCCGATCGCCGACCCGACCATGGCGCCGCAAAAAACCGTTAATTCCGCGACCTGTGGCATGCGCTGCAATTCGAGATAAGTAGCGAAAGTCGCATGGCCGCTGACGTACGTCAGCACGGTCAACGCCCCTGCGGCAATGACCGTGCAGCCAATGGCAAGGCCATCGAGGCCGTCGGTCAGGTTCACGGCGTTACTTGATCCTACAATGACCAGCGCCACGAACCCAATGAAGGGCAAGAACGCCAGGAACCACAGGTGCGGTGCATGCTCCAGGTTCTGCACGACCAGGTCGGGATGAAACTGCTTGAAGAAGGGTACGATCAGCCGCGTCGAATACAGGCCGTAGGCCTGCATGGCGATCAACATGGAGGCCACCACGATGGCGGTGGCGATCTGCAGTCCCAGCTTCGCCCGCGCGGTGAGGCCGAGGTTGCGTCGCTGCGCGACCTTGGTGTAGTCGTCGGCGAATCCGATGGCCGCGTAGGCGCACGTGGAAAAAATCGCAATCCAGATAAACCGGTTGCTGAGATCGGCCCAGAGCAGAGTAGGAACTACGATCGCGATCACGATCAGCAATCCCCCCATGGTCGGTGTGCCGGCTTTTTTCTGGTGAGCTTTCGGGCCTTCTTCGCGAATGTATTGTCCGATCTGAAAGTCACGCAAGCGTCCGATGACCACCGGGCCCACGATTAACGCGGTAAAAAGAGCAGTGAGGCTGGCGAACGCTGTGCGGAACGTGACGTAGCGAAAAATTCGAAAGGGCGCGACATAATGTTGCAGTTTTAGAAATAACAGCCAGTAGAGCAATGAGCCTCCGTCGTTCTCGGTCGTCACCACGGAGACACGGAGTCACAGAGAAGCTCACCCCCAGCCGGAAAGCAATTCAGCGGCCGATCCTTCGCCTCCCTTTTCCTCTGTGTCTCTGTGCCTCTGTGGTGAAAAAGTCAAATAGTCAATCAGCCCGGACAGCGTCCCGCACTTTCCAGATCTCGAGCGCCTTTTCCAGCTTTACGCCGCGCGACGCCTTCAGCAGAACCACATCGCCGTCGCGGGTTTCGCGGGCCAGCCATGCTCCAGCCTCCTCGGACGTTTCCACGAACTCGGCCTGCATCCCGGCCTCTCGCGCTGACTCGACCATCGCTTGCGCCGCACCACGCACTCCCAGCAGCACATCGATTTTCTGCTTCGCGATGTGCGCTCCAGCCTGGCGATGTAATTGTTCGCCGGTTGGTCCAAGTTCCAGCATCGCTCCAATCACCGCAATGCGCCGCGTCGCGCTCATCGAAGCCAATGTGTCGATCATGGCATGAAGCGCCTTCGGATTGGAATTGTAGCAATCGTTCAGGACCGTGATGTTACCCAACTGGAGAACCTGGCCGCGTTTATCGGTGGCGGCCAGAGTTCCGATCGCATCAACCGCTTCATTCAGACTGAGACCATGCGCCAGCGCCACGGAAACAGCTGCCAGCGCGTTCAGAATGTTGTGCTCTCCGAGCAGCGGCAGGACGGCACGAGCGGAGCCGCTGCTGGTAACAATGCCGAATTTCGAGCCCGCCGTCCCGCAGGATTCAATAGACTCGGCGCGGACGTCGGCGGTTGCGCCTGTTCCATACAGAATGACGTTGCCGGGAAATTCGCGGCCGAACTGCGAAACGTATTCATCGTCCGCATTGAGCACGGCAGTGCCGGTAGCCGGAAGAGATTCGATCAGCTCATACTTCGCCCGTGCGATGCCGGCCAGCGAGTCGAAAAACTCCAGATGCACGGGAGCCACATTCGTCACCACGCCGGTTCCCGGTTGCGCAATCTTGGCCAGCGCGCGAATCTCGCCGGCATGCGACATGCCCATTTCAATCACCGCGACATCGTGCTCTGGTTCCAGTTTCAAGAGCATCAAGGGCAATCCGAAATGATTATTAAAATTACCCTCGGACTTTAGAACACGGGAGCGCGCGGCGAGTACGTGTGCAATCGCTTCTTTGGTCGTCGTCTTTCCCATGGAGCCGGTAATGCCAACTAAAGGCTTGCCCCAGAGCTTGCGCACACAGGTCGCGAGTGTCTGCAGAGCAGTCAACGTGTCATCGACCGCGAGCAGACGGGCTTTTGAAGGGAAACGATCGAGTTGATCACGACGTACGATTGCAGCTGCAGCACTTCTTTCGAGCGCTGACTCGACGTAGTCGTGGCCGTCCAGCCTGTCGCCTTTCACCGCAAAGAACACTTCGCCGGCGCGCACAGTGCGCGAGTCGATGGAATAGCCCTGCGCCACTTCGTCGACGGGAAATACTCCCGTGGCGGAAATAAACTGCGCAATCTTCGAGAGCAGCAGCTTCATCCCTGTGTCCCTGTGGCCCCACCTGGTTGGGCGAGATTAGCCGATTGGCATTCGTATCCGGCGGCTCGAAGTGCGGCTCGCGCGACTTCGACGTCATCAAACGGGAGCGATCCGTCGCGGCTCACCTGAACTTTTTCGTGTCCCTTACCTGCGAGTAGGACGATATCTCCGGGGCGAGCCTCGCTGATTGCCAAGGCGATCGCTTTGCGGCGATCCGGCTCGACCGTGTACTTCGTCCCGGTTCTCTGCAGCCCGACGACGGCATCATTAATAATGGCCAGGCGGTCTTCGCTGCGCGGATTGTCAGAAGTGAGGACGACATAATCGCTGCCCCGGCCCGCGGCTTCGCCCATCAACGGACGCTTGGCTCGATCGCGATCGCCTCCGCAGCCGAACAGTGTAATCACCCTCGCATGTTCTCCTCCGCGCGCGACGAAATCGCGAGCCAGCGCCGTGAGATTCCGCAACGCGTCATCGGTATGGGCATAATCTACGACGACCGTGAAGCGCTGTCCGCAGTCGACGCGTTCAAATCTTCCCGGCACATGCGTCAGTGATTCGATCCCTTGGAGAATCGCCTTGGAGTCACACTTGCGCGCGTAGCAAGCCGCCGCCGCGGCCAGAACGTTGTAAACATTCACGCGCCCGATCAGCGGTGAAAATACGGGAAGTTTCTCTTCCGGAGTAATCAAATCGAGGCGCGTACCGCGTGGAGTGATGTCCGGGTTCTCGCAATGAAAATCGCCTCGATCCCACCCATAGGTCAGCACCAGAGAGCTGCGCTTGCGGCTGAAGGGCGCCAGTTTCGCGCCGTATTCATCGTCTAGATTGGTCACCGCGGCGCGCGGAGGATCGGTGCCGACTCCCTCGAACAGCGCGCGTTTGGCGGCGAAATATTCGTCCATGGTTTTGTGAAAGTCGAGGTGATCGCGCGTGAGATTCGTGAATACCGCGACATCGAAAGGGACTCCGAAGACGCGCTGCTGGGCCAGAGCGTGCGACGAAACTTCCATGACCGCTTCGGTCGCTCCGTTCGCCAGGGCTTCATTCAAAAAGCGGTTGAGTTCAAGAGCTTCCGGCGTGGTGTGCGGCGCGGGATAAACGCGGCCGGCGACGTGATACTCGATCGTCCCGATTAAAGCGCTCTTGTGGCCGGCAGCAGAAAAGATCGCTTCAATCAGGAATGCGGTTGTGCTCTTCCCGTTGGTTCCCGTGATTCCCGTGATCGCGATCCGCTCAGCCGGGTGTTTGTAGAAGTTCGCGCTCATGCGGGCCAGGGCACGACGGCCGTTCGGCACAACCACCCAGCCCAAGCCGGGGCGAGGCTCTTCAGAAGGCGAATCGGTGATGATGGCGACGGCTCCGGCCTGGATTGCCTGATCAATGAAGCGATTGCCATCGGAACTTTCGCCGCGCATAGCGACGAACGCGGTGCCCGGCTTCACCCGGCGCGAATCGTACTCAATCCCGCTGACGGATGGATTCCCGCTCACCGAGAGAACCTCAGCACCGTCCAGCAGTTGCAGAAGAGTCATTGCTGGAAATTATATAGGTCACGGGTCAGCGGTCAGGGCTCGCGGGTCAACCCCGAGAGGGCAGGCTCTGACTTCTGGTCCCTGGCCCCTGGTCCCTGGTCCCTGATCTCCGACCTCCGGCCCCTGCCCCTACTTCGCTGTTACCTCGGTGACTTTGACCCAGACATGCTGCGCGCTACATTGACTTCATGAGTACCGAAACCGGTACGGCAAAATATCGTTGTGCGCAATGCGAGCGCCCGGAGGACAGCTGCGAGTGTGAAAAATTCTGCTGTCTCTGCCAGTCGGCGATTGATATCCGCATCTGCGCCGATGGCCTCATGTATTGCGAACCCTGCCGCACAGCCTGCGAATACAAAACCTCGGATTAGCCGGAAACCACGACGTCAATTGGGTTGCTGGTAAATCTCTACGCTTTTTCGTCGCTCAGGTTCCTTCCTGCCATGCTCGCGGAAGAAATCCGCACCGTCACGGGTGGACGCCATGCATCTCAGCGTGTGATCCTGTTCCTTGGCAAGAGGCAGTTTTTGAGGCAGAATATATGCCTTTTGCCCTGCCCCGCTTATTGCCGTTTTTGAGGAGATCGCTATGGCCACCACAGTCCACATCAGCGACGTCGCCGAGTTGCTGAGTGAAGGCAGAACGCACTTTAATCTCTCTCCGGCGGTCTTGGTGGAACATGCCATTCGCCGTGATGAAGCCAAGCTGGCCGCGAATGGCGCGTTGGTCGGGTATACGAATCGCACGGGCCGGTCTCCAAAGGATAAGTTCATCGTCCGCGACGAGACGACCGCGCACACCGTGAATTGGGGAGCGGGGAATGCGCCCTTCGATCCGGAGCGCTTCGATGGACTGTACACGCGCGTGGTCGAGCATTTACGTGGACGCGATCTCTTTGTTCAGGATCTTTTCTGCGGTGCCGATCCCGCGTATCGCCTTCCGGTCCGAATCGTCACTGAGTATGCCTGGCACAATCTTTTTGTGCGCCAGTTGTTCCTTCGTCCCACCGCGCAGGAACTGCGGCATCATCGTCCGGAATTTACGGTCATTGCGGCACCCGAGTTCAGGGCTGATCCCCGGCGCGACGGCACAAACTCGGAAGTTTTTATCCTGCTCAATTTCACCCGCCGCACCGTCTTGATTGGCGGGACCTCCTACGCGGGAGAGATGAAGAAGTCTATCTTCAGCGTGATGAACTTCCTGCTCCCGCCGCGAAACGTATTCCCCATGCACTGCTCCGCCAATGTTGGCCACAATGGCGTGAGTGCGTTATTTTTCGGACTGTCGGGGACGGGCAAGACAACTCTTTCTGCCGATCCTTCCCGCGACTTGATCGGCGATGACGAGCACGGCTGGAGCGCCGACGGCATTTTCAATTTCGAAGGCGGGTGCTACGCCAAGTGCATCAAGCTCTCCAAGAAAAATGAACCGCAAATCTGGAGCGCTCTCCGCTTTGGATGCGTACTCGAGAACGTCACCCTCGATTCGCACACGCACGTCCCCGACTATAACGACGACGGCAAAACCGAGAATACACGGGCCGCTTATCCCGTGGATTTCATCGAGAACGCGGTGATTCCGGGCATTGGTGGGCATCCAAAAAACGTAGTATTTCTCACCGCGGATGCTTTCGGAGTCTTGCCGCCGATCTCGCGGCTAACCCCGGAACAGGCCATGTATCACTTCCTCTCCGGTTACACCGCGAAAGTTGCCGGGACCGAAGCTGGAGTGAAGGAGCCTACGGCGACTTTCTCAACCTGCTTCGGTTCGCCCTTCTTGCCGCTTCCACCAAAAACCTATGCCGAGATGCTGGGCCGTCGCCTGCGTGAGCACAACGCGCAATGCTGGCTGGTCAACACCGGCTGGCAAGGTGGTCCGTACGGCGTGGGCAAACGTATGGATATTCCTTATACCCGCGCCATGGTCGATTCTGCCGTGGAAGGCGAACTGATCCGCGAAGAATTCGAGATCGAGCCTGCGTTCGGATTTGCGATCCCGAAAACTTGCCGGGGTGTTCCTCCGCAGATTCTGAATCCCCGCAACGCCTGGCCCGATAAAGCTGCCTACGACAAAGCCGCCGAAGATCTACGCAACCGTTTCGCGAGAAATTTCCAGAATTTCGACGCGCCACCTGAGGTCAAGGCCGCCGCTCCGAAGCCGCAGGGACGAAAATAGAATCCAAGGGCAGGTTCAGTCAAAGACCGGTTCCGTCAAAAGACGGCCGCTTGCGCCGGCAACTTCTTCGGCTAGAAAGCTCTGGTCAAGCTTTCGACAGCTTGCGCGACAACCAGACGACGAAAACGGCACCGGCAATCGCTACGATAATACTTCCAATCACGCCTTCGCCGTGAATGCCGACCAGTCCCAGTAGAAGTCCACCTACGACGGCACCCACGATTCCGAGACAGATATCCATGAGTACGCCGTAGCCTTTTCCCTTCATGATCTTGCCCGCCGTCCAACCGGCTACTAAACCAACGACAATCCACCACATGAAACCGATAATCATGCGGTTCCTTTCTAGAAAACGACGATCCGACATTGTAGGCGAAATGCAGCCAGCTAAGTCGAGTCGCCGGGCGCACGACCTGCAAGCGTGTGATTAAAGCGTGTGATTAAATCATTGAATGTTCGCCCGCAAGATTCGCGTCGAGTATGAACACGATAGTCAGAGACTTCCCTGCCCGCTGAAGTGGCTCGACAGCTTTTCTATGCGCAATTTCACCAATGCCAGCGTCTTCGACGACACCCTTCCGACTGCGGACGGCGAGATGGAAATAGGAACGAACGTCCCCCTCAACGAACTCGCTGAGGCGATGGACGACTGGTTTCGGCGGAAAGGTTACTTGTCCAAAGAATCGAAACTATCACTACAAGAAAAGTGAGGGCAGGGTCATACTGCCGGCAGATGCCGGGAGCGATGTAGAGCTGGACGAATGACCCACAGAATTGATACAAACTCCTAGGGTCAGGGTAAAAATTCTCTATTTACGTTCTCGGTTCGTGTGGTTTTCCACCCATTCAACCTGTGGAAACCACGGCTCCGACGGGAACGATCCGAGATTTTTCAATAACTTTGCTTGCACGGCAAAATGGAAGCTGGAATGCAATAAGGATTTTGTCGAAGGAGCCACTTCGTGAACAACAGATCCCCCCGTCTGTTTCCTCACATTATCGTCCGCAACCGACTTCCGCGGACAGAAGAAGTCCCACAAACCTCAACCGGTGACAACTCATTGGACACGCAATTGTTGCGATCCTGGGTCGAGTATGACCCGGAATTCGATGAGCCCGTGCTAGGTCATCCCCTCAACCGCTGGACCATTCTGGGAATCACCCTCGTTATAGCAACCAGCGGCGCCTTTTGGACCGGGGTGGGACTGCTTATCAACCATTATTTGAGATAGTCCAGGATTGAACGGGCCACAGCCGTCGCATGCGCTACTTGTCGTAGTGCAGTAGGGACATTACGTCGTATTGTTTCAGCTTCTCCCGGCCCTTCAGGAAATCGAGTTCGACCACAAAGGCCAGGCCTGCGATCTTGGCCCCCAACGAAGAAGCCAGCTTCGCCGTAGCCTCCGCGGTGCCTCCAGTCGCGAGCAGGTCATCCACGATCAAAACCCGCTGGCCGGGCACGATGGCATCTTTGTGCATTTCCAGAGAGTTCGTGCCATATTCGAGGGCATAGTCGAACTTGACGGTAGCCGCCGGGAGTTTGCCGACTTTGCGAACTGGAACAAATCCGGCACCCAGCCTATATGCCAGTGCCGGTGCAAAGATAAATCCTCGCGCTTCCATCCCCAGCACCAGATCAATTTGCTGATCGAGATAGTGCTGCGAGAGTCGGTCGATCAAGGCCGCGAAGCCGACCTTGTCTTTGAGCAGCGTGGTGATGTCGTAGAAGAGAATCCCCGGCTTGGGAAAATCGGGCACCTCGCGGATGAGCTTCTTCAATTGTTCGGCGTTCATGACCTCGACAGGCGACACTTACCATGCTCCTTCAATGCGAAATGAATTGATTCCGGCGACCGGAGTCGCGTCCGACACTTCCACTGCATCCACGCGGGCGGCGCGGGGTCCTTCGCGCAGTCGCGAGTGCAGCCCGAGAAGCTGATCGCGGGTTCCCTGCGCCAGCACTTCCACGCTGCCATCGTGGTTGTTGCGCACCCATCCGGCAATTCCCAGCATGTGCGCTTCGCGCTCGACGAACCAGCGAAAGCCGACCCCCTGCACGCGTCCGCGGACGAGAAAACGACGGGCCTGCATCGGTTTTTCAGCCGAAGTCATTCTCAGTCACCCTGCCATCTTGGCTCAGTCTTTTGTCGTCCTGAGCGGAGTATCAGCTTTGCGAAGCGAAGCTGATGCGGAGTCGAAGGACCCCGTGTCCGTATGCGCCAGGATGAAACGCTGCGAGGAGTTCCCTAGAAACTGCTTGATCGTGTGCTGGAAACTCCTCGATATGCCGGTGCTGAGATCAAATTGCAAGGGATCCTTCGACTCCGGCAAACGTCGCTTCGCGACGTTTTCCCTCCGCTCAGGAGGACAAATGAGAAGGCTATGCTCTGGACAAATACGCGCCTTCCGATGTATCCACTTTGATCTTTTCGCCTTCATTGATGAACGGCGGCACCTGGACAACCAAACCAGTCTCGGTCTTCGCCGCCTTGGTCACGCTGGATGCGGTTGCGCTCTTCAGTCCGGGCTCAGTCTCAATTACGGTCAGGACGACGGTTTGCGGCAACTCGATCCCCACTGCCTTGCCGTCAAAAAACTCCACTTTGATCTCGAGGTTGGGGATCAGATATTCGACCGCGTCTCCCAGAATATCTTTGGTCAGGTAAGTCTGCTCGTAGTTGGTCGTGTCCATGAAATAGTAGCTGTCGCCGTCGGCGTAAAGGAACTGCATTTCGACTTCGTCCACGTTGACCTTCTCGATGGGATCAGGCGAGCGGAAGCGGTGCTCGAACATAGCGCCGGTGCGCAGATTGCGCAGCTTCGCTTGAATGAAGGCCCGCAGATTGCCGGGCGTGCGGTGTTCGACCGAGAAAACAGAGTGCAGATCATTGTTGTGCTTGATGATCATGCCGGGACGAAGCTGGGTGGCAGGGATCGACATCGCTTGAAAATTCTCCTGTACGATTGCGATTTGTGGAGCCGACGGAAGGCGGGGTAAGCCACTGATTCCGCATCCGTTTACAAGGGATGATCGGCCAAAGACTTATTTTACACGTAGCTGCTCGCGAAAGGAACAAGCGGTCCTATCGAGTGGTCTCCTAATTAACCGCAAAGGGCGCGAAGGCGCGTCTGCGTCCTTCGTGTTCCTTCGTGTCCTTAGTGGTTGAGTGGATTTAGGACACAAACCTCCCATTTCCATCCGGTCGGCTGGATATTGGTTGCTGATTGAACCCATTCGAGGCGTTGAGTTGGACTAGAATCTTCACAAGGCCACGATTGCAAAAACTTTGTACGGGTCAACGAACCCGGCGGAAAGAGGAATTTTTTTATGCGCATCGGACGTTATGAATCTTCCGAAGGCATCAGCACAACCGCGACCGCAATCACTTTCTTCATTATTGGAGCGGGAGCTGGAGCCCTGGCCGCCCTGCTCCTCGCTCCCAAAACTGGCAAACAGTTCCGCAAAGATCTTCAGCGCGGCTACGACGAAGCCAGAGAATCTCTCGGTGATTGGGCGGATGACGCCAAGGACCGCGTGCGCGAGGCCGGCGGCGCGGTGCGCGACGCGGCCAGCCGCGGGGTCAGCATGGCGGCTGATCTGGCCGAGGATCTCCGCGAAGCCACCAAAGAAAACATCGAGCCGATCCGGCGCGCGGTGAAAAAAATCTAAGTTCTTCAGCCTGGCTTTTCATTCTGTGGGTTTCGTGCCTGGGCTCATTCCTGGGGCTCATCCGAAGATGGTCACAATCAATCCCTTGAGCCGATGGAAGAAGCCATGGCGTGCGGCCTTGGTGCGCGCGTTTCGGGATGGCCGCGGAGCTTCGACGATCGTATCCAGACGAACCGGACGCGCGGAAGAATCTTGCATGGGCAATTCTCGCGTCGCTTCGAGCGGAGGCGGCGGCACGCTGGGTGAGCGGTTTTTCGCCGTGAAAACTAGAGGCGCATCGAGGTCTACTCGGGCCAGGTCCGGTTTCGACAGTGGAAGCGGCCGCGATTCCGGCCCATTCGTAAGCGTGCTTGCCGTCGCCGAACCGGCAGGCAAATCTCCGCCGCTCGATGCAGTTTCGGCCGCAGTGCCGCCGAGATCCGCTTTCTCCGGCATCTTCGCGGTTGCAATCTCTGTCGTGGTTTCGGTCTGTTCGATGCTCGGAGGCGCCGGACATCCACACTCCAAGGGAATGTTCGCATCCACTTTGTCGATCTGTCCGGAGTGAAACACCACCTGCTCGGTCGGCTTGACATGATAGACGCGGTCGCCCACGACTTCCGAGACAGCAGCCGATGCCGTATTCCCCTTCAGCGCACGAACGCACGTGTTGCCTTGCGAATCGGCACTGATGGCGAAATGAAATTCGCCAGGTCCGCCAAAAAGAATGCGGAAGTCGGGCGTGATGACCGAATCGGCCGAGCTATCGAGCGAATAATGCGCCTCGATCGCACCGGTGCTCATGCCCAGCATGGTGTCCCGCCTGTTCCTCCCCGGCGTGACCGAGACCGTCGTGCGAGGACATACGCGAACTTCTCCATGCGTCATTTGGAGCACGGCCGTATCGCTGCCCGCGGTCACCGACGAGCCGGGAGCGAGACCGGCCGCCGCAACGATCTTGCTGCCGAAGACATTGGCAACCGGAATCACTGCCGGAGCCGAACTGAGCGAAACCTTCGCCTCAGCTTGCGACTGTACGGAAAATCTCCTGGCTACATTCGGGTCGTCCCCGGGCTTGAGGCGGACCATCAGACGATTGCCTACACTGTCCCAACTGAAAGCGTATGGCGCTTGCAGATCGAGCACGATGCGCGTCATGGGCGGCTTTTGTTCGTGTTGGTTGACGCGGAGAGCCAGTATGTTGTCTTTCTGAACCGGAATGCGTTTCTGCTGCAGGCCGAGGCGCGAGTTGAAAATGTCGATGACCAGCCGCGGAGGCGACGGTATCAGTTGAATGTCGGGAAATAGCGGGCCGCCCTGGCTGAGAATCTCGACCGCCGGAGCGCCGTTCTCGTGCACGATGCGAATGCTCTTGATGGTTGGTGGTGGCCCGAAATTTTGCGCAGACAAGCCACCGGCGAGCAACGCCACAAAGACAACGATCCACCTGCGCTTGAGAATGCGCTCCAAACGACTCCCCTGATCGGATGCTTAGTGGAACCATATCACTTCGGCACGACGGGAGAGAAGGCGTCGGTAGGACGTAGGACCGACCGGAGATCCGAAGCTCGATGGTTTGAGGATTTGAAGTTCAAAGTCCGAAGTTCCCGGCCCGCGCTTACGCTTCGGGCAGGAATTCGTACTCTTCGATGACGGCAGCCACAGCCATTTGTCCGTCCGGGCGCGAGTCTTCCACCCGCACGACGCGACCTTTGCACTGCACGCGGATGCTCTCGGTCAGGGTGATTTCGGGTGGAAGCGTAAGCGTGAATCCGATAGCCGAACCTTGCGCAATCGACGATTGCACATAGAAACAAATACCACGAGCGCTGACATCACGAAGCTGGCCGACATCATGAACTTGAGCGTTCTCGCCGTGATTGACGGCGACAGGCAGGTGCAGTGGAAAGCGCCGTGCCGCGCGCTTCTCCTGCTGAGACTCAGACATCGATGACTCTCCAAAAATAGCGCAGGGACTCGCTTCTAGGGTAAGCATGCAGCGCAAAGCTTCCTGCGGTCAATCCCCCGCATGGGTCATAGCAATGGCCCATTCAGGGTAAAGGGAGGGTGCAGGGTGCAAGGTTCAGCGATTAGGAATCAGGGTCAGCTTTGAACGTCTTAGATTTTCTGGCCCCTGATCCCTGACCCCTAACCCCAGTCTCTCGCCCCTGACTCCTGCTGTTTCGGTGTAATCTGATCGCTGAGGTCCGATTTTTGATTTTCGTTCTCGACAACTACGATTCGTTCACTTACAACCTGGTTCAGTACATCGGAGAATTGGGCGCAGAAATTGAGGTGCGTCGCAATGATCAGATCACGGTGGCGCAAGTGGAGAAGATGCGGCCGGAACGCATCGTCATCTCTCCCGGGCCCTGCACGCCCCGAGAGGCCGGCATCAGCATCGAGTTGATTCGTCAGCTTGCGGGGAAGATACCGATCCTGGGCGTTTGCCTCGGACATCAGGCGATCGGCGAGGCCTTTGGAGCCAAAGTGGTCCGCGCGCCTCACCTCATGCACGGAAAAACCAGCGCGGTCCTGCACGATAACAAAACAATTTTTCAGGGACTTCCTCAGCCCATGACCGCAACGCGCTATCACTCGCTGATCGTGCAGGAAGAAGATCTTCCCGCCGAACTCGAAGTCAGCGCCTGGGCCACAGAGAAAGACGGCAGCCGCACCATCATGGGCCTGCGCCATCGCCAACATCCGGTCGAAGGCGTGCAGTTCCATCCCGAAAGTGTCCTCACCGACGGCGGCAAGCAACTCGTGCAGAACTTCATCTGCCGATAGCACCTGGGGATGTGTAGCCCCGGACGCATTCGTCCGGGGTGGCTCCCGTAGGGACAGCCACCCTCGGTTGTCCGGCGGAGCAAAGCTCCACTCACCACATCGGCGTGCGACGACACACCAGCTCAGCTCGCGACCACTCCCCGCTTCGTCTTCAAGTCAGCCAGCAACTGCTCGATGCGGTCCTCTTTTTCAAGCGCGGCCAAACGGTCGTCGATATTCTCCGCGGCGACTTCCGATTTTGCCTGGCTGATCGCCTCCGATCTCGCTACCTTGCGTTTCATGCGATCGAAAGTCGCGGCTTTCGAGTTGTCATTGACCGCAAAGCGCGCGTCGCTGGCTTTGCCCACGGCGCGGGCACGGCGATGCTGCGCGATCAGCAAGTCCGCCTTCCCTTGCGCCTCGGCAAGCTTTTGCTCCAGTTGCCGTAGGGCAGATTTCAGATTCTCGACTTGCGCTTTTTGATCCGTGACCTGCTGCGCGAAGTTCTCGCTCAATTCGCGATAGCTTTCTACGCGTTGCAGGGACGCGCGCGCCAGGTCATCTTCTTTTTTGTCGACGGCAAGTTCGGCTTTGCGCATCCATTCTGTGACTTTGTCCGCATTTTCTTTCTGCTTCTTTTCCAGCAGGTGCTCATCCGCGATCGCGATCGCGACCTGCGTCTTCACCTGCAGAAGCTGATTCTGCATGTCGAGGATGACCTGCTTGATCATCTTTTCCGGCTCTTCCGCTTTGTCGATCAGATCGTTCAGATTTGCTCGAACCAACGTCGAAACTCTTTCCAGTAATGCCATAACGAACCCCCTTTTAAATTTCAGCTGTCAGATTTTGTCGCATGCATCCTGTGCATGGCGGCGCACTGCGGACAGTGCGGCTCCTTTCGCCGGACCGAGGCGCCCAGCAG
This sequence comes from uncultured Acidobacteriaceae bacterium, assembly GCA_963772045.1. GTDB lineage: Bacteria > Acidobacteriota > Terriglobia > Terriglobales > Acidobacteriaceae > Sulfotelmatobacter. Next base: position 505,115 of record CAVYWC010000001.1, read on the forward strand.
CATGCCGATTGCGACTCCAATGGCCAGCCATGCGCCTACGTGGCCGGCCATCACTCCAAACGCCGTGCCGAACGCGGCACCCAGCGCGAGACCCAATCCCGTGTACTTCGTGCGATTCATAATCAACTCCATAATGCGACTCGCTTCGCTCGCGGCGGACGAAGGCGTCCGTCGCTACACAACCGAGGGCGCCCCACGTCTCGCCGACTTTGCGAGACGTGGGATTCTCTTCCCCGCACGCGCACTCTACTTACTGTCTCCATTTCCACTCGCGCCCACCAGTGGCGGCTTCGGAGCGTTATCGCCGATTTGCCGCACCTTGCCCAGCAAATCTGAGAGCGGCATGCCCGAAAGCGTCTCGAACAATGCCGGAACTTGCGCCGCCATCTTGGTGATGTCGCCGGTGATCTTGTTCATGCCCGCGGCATCGCCGTTCCCGGTGGAAACGATCGTGATCTTGTCGACGTTGGCCAACGGACTGGCCAGGGCTTTCACGATGTCCGGCAGTCCGGTAAACAGTTTGTCGATCACGGCAGCCTGGTTGTATTCCTGATAAGCCTCGGCCTTCACGTTCATCGCCTTCGCCTCGGCCTCACCTTTCTTAAAGATGATCTCGGCTTCGGCTTCACCTTGCTGACGAATGGCAGATGCTTGTCCTTCCGCTTCCGCCATCAAACGGTTCTTTTCGGCGGCCGCGAGCGTCTCAATCCGCTGACGCTCGATCTCAGCCTGCTTGAGTACGGTCGCGATCAACTCTTTCTCGCGGCGATTGATTTCCGCTTCCTGGACCTTCACTTGCTGCTCTTTTTCGACTTGCTGCACCTTCACCTGCTCAGCGATCACCTGCTGCTGCATGATGTTGGTCTGGATGTCATACGCCTTGTCGGCTTGCGCCTGCTGCCGCTTCGTGACTTCGAGGTACTGCGCTCTCTTCACTTCAAGATCGCGTTGCGCCTCGGCCTGTTTGGCCATCGACAACGTTTCGGCCAGAACGCGCTCCTGATCGGCCTGCGCCTTGGCCACAGCCGATTCCCGTTGCGCCAAAGCACGCTTGATCGCCGTGTCACGATCGGCTTCGGCGGCGGCTACGTCCGCGTCGCGCTTGATACGCGCCACGTCCGGACGACCCATGTTCGTGATGTACTCGTTCTTGTCACGAACTTCTTTGATGGTGAACGAGATGACTTCCAATCCCATCTTGTTCATGTCATCGGCGCAGGTGCCGCGCATGCGGTCGGAAACCATCTCCGGCTGCTTGACGATTTCTTCCACGGTCAGCTGCCCGATGATGCCGCGCAAGTGACCTTCCATTACCAGACGAATCAATCCTTGCCGCTCGTCATCGCTCTTTGTCAGAAACTGCTCCGAGGCCGTCAAGATCGATTCTGTGTCGGATTTCACTTTGATCTGCGCGACCGCCTCGACCGTCACGGCCACGCCTTGCTTGGTGTACAGATCCTGCTGCGGAGCCACGTCGAACGACATCAGTTCGAGCGACAGCTCGCGGCAGACCTGCACCATGGGCAGCACGAGCGTGCCGTGGCCTTTCACCACGCGCGTTCCGCCCAGACCGTACACGATGAGTGCCTCGTGCGGCCCAGCTTTGCGATAGAGCCTGGCCATTCCGCTCATCAGGAACAGGATGACCATCACTCCCAGCCCGACGAAAATCCAAATCACCACTACATTCGAAATCCCGCTGAACATAACGCCCTCCCATTACGATTGCAGTTTAGACATCGTGGGGTGCCCCACTCTAACCGCGCTCTTCGCGGTTAGAGTGGGGTTTTTGGCTTTCCCGGTCGGCCCCACGTACTCCGATTGCGGTGACTGCGCTTTCAGGTTGAACTCGATGATGGAATTATTCCCGTAGCACAAAAACCCCAAGATCGCGTAAGAAAGTATCAGCGTCGGCCATGCCTTAATCGGTCTAAGGGCACGAGACACTAACGCTGCCACCGTGCACAACACAAGCATGACCACCAAAATCCCAAGTCCCAGCTCCAGCGCACCTTCTCGCGAGGTGTAGCCGTTCGGCTGCCAGTTCGCGTCGAAGTGCACCGCCATGCGCGCGGGTAATTGATCCCAGGCCCGCCAGTAATTCAGCGCTGTGAGCGGCAGTGCCAGCCACATTAGCAAAACCAACGTTTTGTACCAGTCGCGAGTCATTGCATCTCCTAGCTGCGGGGGCCCTACGCCTGGCCGTCTTTGCGAGACGCGGGAGTTTCAACGCTAACCTCGCCCTCTCCCGACATCTCACTCCACAACTGCACATACGCGATTCCCTTTTCGTAGCGCGTAACCACAACCTCTGTGCCCTTCCGGATAGCGCTGCCATCTTCGCTGCGCGCTCCGCAGACGCGGCGCGTTCCCATCTGCGAATACAACAACTCACCCGTCCCACCTCCGGCGCGAATGGGGACCGTCAGCTTTCCCAGAACGCCCACCATTTCGTAATCGGCCGGATCCATGTTCTCTTCGTTCGAGATCAGCACGCGGCTCAGGAACACGAAAATGATTCCTCCACCGACGACGCCGCTGATCACGGAAGCCATCAGTCCCAGCCCAACCCAAACAGAAGAAAATCTTGTAAGCAGATATCCCGTTCCCCCGAACCACGCAAGAAAAGCCGCGAGGGATGGCGGGTTAAAAGGCGACACGCTGCCGCCCCGGGCAACCTTGGCATCACCCACCTGGGCCGCAGCCGGTCCGTGAGTTGCAAGCGCAGCTTGAGCGGCGGGCCCACTGGCTACCGGACCATGCATCACCGCACCATGCGCCACCGGCGCCTGCGGAACGTGCCCGTGAAAGTGCGGCAGATGCAGGCGACCAAAGCGCGCGCCTCCGAACACGAATGAAAAAAAACTGAAGCAGAAGCCGACTGCGAAACAGATCAGATAAAAATCGGACCAATCCAGTCTCGTCGCGGTCATCGGATTCGCCTCCCTTCCGCAATTCCTGAGCGGGAATGTTTGCCACCCACCGTCAATTCAGGCCGCAGCGCTTCCAGAAGGCGTTCGGCCAATCCCGGCGTATCGAGAATCGCGCCCAGGAGCAGCAAGCAACGCCGCGTGTCTTTTTCGCGTGCAGCTTTGATCAGCACATTGCTGATCTCGTGGTCGTTCGCAAATCGCTCCGACCCTTGCAACAGCCACACATCGATCTGCCCTTCCGTCGTGCGCAGATCCGAAGTCAGCTCCGTGTGGTAGCCCTCGGGATCATCCACCAGAAACCCGGGGTGCACTTTGAAAAACTTTGCCAGCAACGCACGAGAAGACTGCGTCATGTGCGGCCGCGAACCGTTCTCGATCTGCGACAGATACGACTGGCTGATGGTCTTTTTCTCGGCGCCTTTTTCGGCGCCGCCCAACTCCTTGCGGATCGCGCGAACAATCTCCAACTGCGTCATCGGACGACCCAGACCGCGCAGCGATCCTTCCACCTCGCGCAGATAACGGATTTTTTCTCCCAGCTTCATTCCGGCTTTCGTTTGCATCTCATATCGCTATATGTATATTGCAATTTGCAATGTATGTCAAGAATCGAATTTGCCTAGTTTTCAGAGGGTTACCGGCCATCGCCGTCTCCCGACGCAAAATCGCTGCAATGATCCTGTCGACTACAGTGAGGTAAGCTCTTGGTCATGGAAACTCCAATCGCATCCAACCCACACGGCAGAGCGCCATGGGCCCGCGCGGATCGTATCCGGCTGTTGTTGTGGACCGTGATCGCCTTCCTCGTTCCGATCGCAATTGGATTTGCGTTGCACTTGGTAGGAACTCACGAATCCGTAATGTCGGTGCGGAAGGAGTTGCCGTTCAAAGCGGTCGCGGCGTTCTTCGTTTGGCTGGCGACCTGGATCGTCTCGCGAATGGAGAAGCGCCCGCTGGATGATTACGGGCTTCCTGTTCGTCAAGCATTCGGAACAAACTTTTGGGAGGGCACGATCTGGGGTTTCGCCATGTTGTCGGCGATCCTGCTGATCCTGAGTGTGTCGGGTCACTTCCGCATCGATTCCACCGCGCTGGCGGGAAATGCGGTATTTCGCTCGGCTCTGGGCTGGGGTGCAGCCTTTCTTGCCGTAGCCGTGAACGAAGAACTGGCCTTTCGCGGTTACCTGCTATTCATCGTGTCGCGGCGGATACGCTTCTGGCCGGCGGCGATCCTTCTCTCGATCGCATTCGGGGCCGCACATTTGGGGAATCACGGAGAGAACGTGCTTGGAATTCTGCAAGTGGTCGCGATCGGCCTACTTTTTTGCCTGATGATTCGCCGCACCGGCACTCTGTGGTTTGCTATCGGATTCCACGCTGCCTGGGATTGGGCCGAAACGTTTTTCTATGGCACGCCCGATAGTGGTCTGCTCGGCTCCGGGCGATTCTTGAACAGTTCGGTTCACGGACCAAGTTGGTTGACCGGAGGTGTGGCCGGACCGGAAGGCAGCATCTTTTCGTTTGTAATTATCATTCTTTGTGCAGCGCTCATCCACTTGCGCTTTCCCAAAGCGATTTACCCGGATCGTCCTGCATAGACAATCTCTAGCGCGAGGCAATCGTGGTCGGCGGACGAATCAGGAGCGCAACGCGCGGAAACGCAAAGACGCCGGCGGCATCGTCGATCACATTCACCTGGCAAGTATAAAAGCCGGGCTTCAGCGGGGTGAGCGGCAGATCGAGTTGGAAGATGGCGGCTTTGCGGTCGCGGGCGTTCAACTCGGTAAGGTCGACCAGCGAACTCTCGAACACTTTCGCCTTGCCGCGGAAGAAAGAAACGTTGCTGAGCAGGTGGATGCCGCCCTTATCGGATTTCCCTTCCGCAGATTGCGCCGCCGAATGGCCGGGATCGTACACCTCGTAATAAAGTCGCAAGTGCTGGTTCGCCGAAAAAACGTGGGTCACGTTGGGAATAATCTCTGAACCGTCGCGAACCAAAGGGTTCGCCGTCGAAGTTTTCCTGGCGGGCTGCACCTGGCTGGCGAGCACGATGGAACTGATCTTCATGGGCTGCGATTTGAGATCGGGAACGAGCAGATCGGTTTCGAACGATCCCATGCGGCCCGTCTGATTCTCGCGCACCACAAACTTCAGGTGATATTTGCCGGGAGGAAGACTCAACTCGGTATCGTATTGCACGTTCTTCTTGCGAACTTCCGATGAGGTATCGATGGCCAGCTTGACCGTGTCGCGAATTCGCGTAACCGGATGCTTCTCGCTGTCCAGGACCATGCCGATGACATCGAGCGTCGCCTTGTCGCGATCGCTGCTGTGAACAAATGGAATCTCCGATCCCGGCACAGCCAACGAGATCGGGATCAGAAATTTATTCGGCTCCAGCCGGAAATATGCGGTACTCAGATATAGGGGCAGGTCGGTCGTCGGGAGTTCTGAAGCGAGTTCTTGCTCGAGCTGAAGCTCTTTGTCTTCTTTCGTGGAATGCCGGTAATCGGCCGGAGCGTAATAACCACGGCGATATTCGATCTTCACGCCGGGCAGATTTACTTTCACCGCGATGCGGCGATAACGACCGTCCCTCGCCGGATTTGTGCTGCGATAGCCGAGCAGATAGTACGAGGAGGTGTCCTGCTGCACTCCCTTGAAAACCTGGGTGAAATCGTTGGCGTCGAGAAACGCGCGGCCTCCGGTATCGCTGGCGAGAGTGACCAGGGTTTCCTGCGTGGTGAAATTGGAATTCAGGGCGCTGATCGTGGCTTGCCCGGAGTAGGCCGACGTTCCGCGCAGGCTTGCGGTCTGCGCTTCGCCGCCGGGCACGAGCGCCTGCAGCCCACGCAGGTCCATGGTGTAGATGGCCATGTTGGACCGCACGGCCGCGTTGGTAGCCGCCCGCAGCTCGGACTGATTTTCGATGCCGGTTCGATCCATGCCGCTGGAAAAATAAATCAGCGATTTTTTCTGCTGCAGATGAGAAAGCTTTTCCGCCACCGAACGCAGCGCTTCCAGCCGCCGGTCGGTGTTGAAGATGTTGTATTCCGTGTCGTCGGCCGTGAAGGGCTGGCCGGCATCGGGAGTGCCTTCGGTCGTGCCCGTGGTGCCTTCTTCGTAACCTTGGCCGCTGCCTTCGCCGAAAGCCTCGAGCTGCTTCTTCAGCAAATCGCGATCGGCGGTGAAATCCTGATTGACCAGCAACGAACTTCCCAGCGAAACGATCGAAACCAGATCGGCCGGGGCCATCTGCGTATCGACGTAGTGTTCGGCGGAAGTAATTGCGCGATCGATTTCGTCGGGCTCCATGGCCGAGAGATCGAAAAAGAGAATGATCAGACGCCGGTCCTTGAAAGGATTCTCCGCACTAGAAGCTGGCGCTACTGCGCTCGGCGTGGACTCCTGCTCGGTCGGCGCATTGGCCAGCGGATTTGTCTGTGCGACCGCCTGATTCGCCACCGCGTCGATGTCTTCCACGTCGAAGGTAGCGACTTTTTGCGGCTTGTTATCTTCGAAGATGGTGAAGTTTTCCGGCTTGAGACCGCGGACCAGATTTCCGCTCTTGTCCTTCACGGTCACATTCACCAGGACGAGCTCCGACTGGACACGAAAGGTGTAATCCGACGACTGCGTTTGCTGTGCCGGCAAAGATGAACACAAGAGCGCCAAGCACAAAACAACTGCCAGCGCCTCGTTCACGACGGCCAGCGCCGGAAAAAGTGAAGGACGCGGGCGAGCATAGGTCTTGCCTTCGTGCACCTTCGTGTCCTTTGTGGTCGCTAGGGTCATTCTTGCTCTCAAAACCGGAACCGGGCCGTCATCGTGATCTGCCGCATCGCGCCGATGCCGGTGACGCGGCCGAATGTGGGCGACGTCACCGAGGTATCGATCGAACTCCAGTTGGGAATGTTGAAAATGTTCGTGGCCTGCGCGCGAAACTCCAGTGTGCGCGACTCTTTCAGCGGAATCACCTTGGTGAACGCCGTATCGAAAACTTCGGTTCCCGGGCCGATGATGCTGTTACGTCGCGCATCGCCGTACTCACCGATCGATGGAGCCGAAAAGGCTTGCGTATTGAACCATTCGCCGATGGTGGGATGCGACAGATGAATCGATTCTCCCGCAACCAGATTGGGCCGCAGAGTTCCGTTGGTTCCACCATTGACTTCGCTGGCATTGCCCACATAGCGGGGCGTAAAGGGCAGGCCGGACGCGATGGTCCAGTCTCCGCTCCACTGCCAGTCGCCGAAGACGGCGCGCAGCGGCCCATTGCCGCTGAGCCAGCGTTTATCATGCCCGAAGGGCAGTTCCAACAGGTAATCCGCAGTAAATCGGTGGGTCTGGTTGAAGCTGGAGAGCCCGCGCTCCGCGGAAATATCAAACGGGTTCTGGGCCACGCTATTGGCGCCGCTGCCCGCTGATGCCGTAGCGCCGCTGGCGCCGCGCCCCATGGTTCCTGTGCCACCGGCGCCCAATCCCGCACCACCCCCGGCGGAAGTCGCCCCAGCGCCGATCGAAGAGGCGTCGTCAATGGATTTGGAGAAAGTATAAATTCCGCCGATGGAAAATCCCTGAGACAAGCGCTTGCGCACGCGAACTGATGCCGCATTCGCTTCAAGATCGCCAATCGAATTTTCGTAAGTGAAGGCCTGCACGCCCTGAATACGAACCTCGCTGCCGTTTGCAGTCAGGATGCGATTGGGCGCTTCGAGAATGTCGAGATTCGTGCCTTTGGTCCCCGTGTAGTCGAGGTTCACGAGCAGCGTGGGGCGAATCTGCTGCTGAATGTCGAGATTGCGAATCTGCACGTAACCGAATCTGTAATTCGGATTGACGGCGAAGCTGTTGGTGATGCCGGTCGTGGAGCAAGCCGGAAACCCGTTCTCCAGAGTAAGACCGCACGTATCCGACTGAATGTTAGTTGCAGCCGTCGAGAACGGCGGCTGGAAGGCCAACTGCTGCGCGATCCCTTGATATGCGCCCGTGTTGTAGTTAATGCCGTATCCGCCGCGAACAACCGTGTTTTTTAACGGCTTCCAGGCGAAACCTACGCGGGGAGCAAACCCTTTGCGATCCGGACGCACCAGCGTTGCCGGTAAGCTCCCGCTGTAAGGACCAGATTCTCCCGGCGTGACCACGGCCACTTCCGGCGTGCCCGCGGTCAGACTCAGTACTCCGGGCGAGAGATCGAGATTCGCAATCCGATTGTGCGATTCGGTAAAGGGCGAAACATATTCGTAGCGCAGACCGGCATTAAGCGTGAAATTGCCTCGCAGCTTCCATTCGTCCTGTACGTACAGATCCCAGTAATCCCCGTGGAAGTGGTAATTGTCCTGCCCGAATTGCACGGACGTCTGCTGCGGCAAGCCGAGCAGGAAATCGGCGAAGTCGTAGCCCGTGTCGGTAATCTGTTGCCCTTGCGCGTTGAGTTGCGAAGTGTTCAGCCCGGTGAAGATGAACGATCCACGGGCGTTGTTGCTGGCTTCGGTATTGAGTTGCACGCGCCGGAAATCGCCACCCCAGCGGACGCTGTGCTTGCCGTGAGTCCACACCACGTAGTCGGAAAATGTGTAGGTCTGATCACGCAGAAGCTGCGGATTGGTATCGCTCAGGCTGCCAAAATTCGTAAACGAGAGACTGGGCAGGCCCCAATCGAAGGGATTGGTCGAGACGCCGGTAATTCCAACCGCAGAAGCGATGTCGTCGTTGAAGGCATATAGATTTTGCGTGTGCGTGCGGCTGCGGTTGAAGTCGAAACGAAGACTGTTGGTCAACTTGCCGATACTCTTGATGTAGCCGATGGGCACGTCCCAGGCTTGGACGTTGGTGCTGCCGCCGACGCTGGGAAACGGATTTGTAATGTTGAAGCTCGATCCGTGATAGTGCAGGCCGAAGGTCAGATTGTTGCGCGACCGGTTGCGGCCTCCTCCACCGCCGCGGCGTCCGAACGCGGGTGCCGCACCGAAAGAATGGTTCACCCGAACGTTGAGATCATCGCTGGCGTTGTGCGTCGCGGTGATGAACTCGAAATTTTGAAAAGTGCCTGGCAGATTGGGCTCAGGAATGTAAGGGAGTAAGTTCTGCGCGACCGGGCTGATGCAATTTACCGGAATGGTATTGGTCGGCCCGACGGGAGGCGACTGACAGGATGCAGTCGTGGGGATGAAAAGCTGTACGTCCGGCTGGCTCCCTTGTCCGGGATAGGTCGTCTGAGAAAAATTCCCTTGCCGCTCGAGCAAGGTCGGCACCGTTGAGAAATCTTCAAACGGATTCTCTCCGCGGCGGCCGTTGTAATTGGCAAAGAAAAATGTCTTCGCGCCACCATGATAAAACTTGGGGATATTGAGCGGGCCCCCGATCGATCCGCCAAAACTATTCTGCTGGTAGGAAGGATTAGTTGCGGGTTCGCCGACCAGCGCATAAGGCGCGGCATTCAGAGCGGAGTCGCCGATTCCGTAATAAAGCGATCCATGCGGATGATTGATGTCGAAGCCGCGCCGGCCCGTGATCATCATGGGGCCTCCGCCTCCGCGACCGCCGCCCCCGCCAAAACCACCTCCTCCCGGTCCACCAAAGCCGCCGGGTGCTCCAAATCCGCCGCCTTGCGCGCGAGCGTCATTGATGCGCTGTTGCAGTTCGTCGCCGCTCATCGAGTTGAACGGGTTGGAAGTATTGCCGGTGACGGCAACCGACTCGGTCGCACTGTTTGGATCGATGCCTGGAACCGGCATTCCCGAGGGCACGACGTCGCTGAGTCCATTGCCTGCTGAATCCTGCGTCATGCTTTGCAAGATCGACAGGTTCTGGAATCCACGCTGATTGGAAGCGCGCTGGTTCGTAGCCTGAGCGCCGGGCCGACGCTGCTCAGGAGTCGCTTCGTGGGCGCGCGAGAGCAGAATCAGCTCAAAATTGACGGGAACGTTCTGGTGAGACGCGTCGACCACAACCTCCTGGGTGCTGTTCGCAAACGCGATCATCCGCACCCGCACGGTGTAAGAACCAGAGGCTGGCACGCTAGCCGAGTAAGTGCCGTCCACGTCGGTCCAGGTGGAAACTCTTGTGTCGGACGACGCGAGCGAAATCGAGACGTCCGCGCCGGGAATCGGCATGTTGCCCGACTTCACCAGGCCGTGAATAGTTCCAACCGACGCCTGATTCGATGGCAAGGTTGCGGGCTGAGCCTGGGCCGGCTGAGTCTCGACCGGCTGTGCCGGACCACTTGGAATTTGCGCCGGCGGGCTGGGTGCGGGGCTGGTTTGCGCAAGCGAACATTCCAATGCGAACAGGGCAAAAAAGAGGCAGGAAAAAGCACACCTGCCCGTCAACCTACTCGACGATAGTCGCGCGCTCGACACCTTTTACCTTCGTGACCGGATGATAGCGGCTTCGCGTCCTTAACACCGTAAAATTTTGTCTCTTGTCCGCTCGGGGAAAACTGAATTTGCGCAGCGGGCATTTTTTTCGATCCAGGAGGCCGGCCCTCAATCCCTCGCCCCCAAAATTGGTAAGCGTCCGTAGAATTTCAGTAAAGATTCGTAAAACCGGGCGAATTTCCAAAACTCCGGGCGGATAATCAGGTTCATAACCGTCAGTCCGCAAAACACGAGGAGGAGAAGTTATGTTGAAACATTGTTTTCTTGCCCTGAGTCTTGCCGCGTTCACCTATGCGGTTACGCCGCTGGCCGTCGCTCAGGATAACGGCAACAATCAAGAGCAGTCCGCGCAAGCGCCGGAGCATGGTCATCGGCACATGGATCCCGCGAGTCAGACTGAGATGCTGACCAAGCACCTGAATCTGACTTCCGATCAGCAGCCGAAGGTTCTGGACATTCTGAAAACGCAGCAGTCCCAAATGGAGAGCCTGCGCTCCGATACTTCTCTTTCGCAGGAGGATCGCCACTCGAAAATGATGGACATTCACAAGACCTCGAATGACCAGATTCGCGCGCTGTTGACGCCCGATCAGCAGAAGAAGTTTGATGAGATGCAAACTCGGCATGAACACTGGCAGGGACATGGCCAGGGGCAAGGACAAGGGCAGGGTTCCGGTGCATCGAATCCTCCTCAGCAGTAGGGAACAGTTGCATTGCCGTTAACCTATGGCTCCTCACTGTTTGCACGGTGAGGAGCCATCTTCTTTGTGGAACACGGACTCCCGAGTTCGATCAGAATCGAAACCGCAAGATCCCGATTGTCATCCGAATCACACGGATGAGTGATCTCGCGCACGTGGTATTTGCTTAGAAGATCCAACCATGAGGGTTCAGTCGACGGAAGAATGCAGGTAGTTACTTCTGCCGCTGATGGTCCTTAGAGCGCATGCGCACAGCAAGGCTCTTCCGCAAATAAATCGCCGGTGACCGCGTAGGCACGGGCCCGCGATCCGCCGCAAACATGGCGAACCGCGCAGGCTCGGCATTTGCCCTTCAATCTGGAACAGTCGCGCAGAGAGGCGAACAAAGGGGATTCGCGGAACAACTCTGTCAGCGACTGTGTCGTGAGGTTGCCCGCCGATATCGGCAGATAGCGGCTGGGGAAGACTTCGCCGCGATAGTTCACAAAGACGAATCCTCGGCTGTCATTCAGGCCTTTGGGCGGCCGCGGAAGAAAGTCGGATTGGCTCGAGTGCCCGCGCGATTCGCGCATTTTCTGCTGCATGACATAACGCTGATAGTGCTGACCCTCGGACGTTTTGATCTGAAACTGTACCCGTTTCGATCCGGCATAGAGCTTGGCGAAGACTTGCTCGTGCTGTTCCGCGTTGAGCAGTTCACCGATTTGATCACCCCCGGCAGGCACCAGGAAGAAAACATTCCATAGGTTCACGTCCAGGCGGGTGAGAAGCTCGATCATAGGATCGACATCGTGAAAATTCCTCTTCGCGAATACTGTGTGGATCTGCACGGGCAGGCCAACTTCATGGCAGCATCCGATGATCTCGATGGTGCGCTGATGAGATCCGCGGACCCCTGTATAGCCGTCGTGCAGCAGAGGAGTCGAGCCGTGCAGCCAGAACGAGGCCCGCATGAGCCCGCAGGCTTTTAAATCCGCAATCACTTCTGCTGTGAGCAGCGGGGTTGGAACCAAAGTGAGCGAAGTGCGCACGGAGCGCTGTGCGGCGAATTCGACAATCGGAAAGAGATCCTGGCGCACCAGTGGATCGCCGCCGGTCATCGCGAGCACAGGCACATGCAGGTCGGCAACTTGCTGAATCAAGTGAAAGGCTTCGGCGGTAGAGAACTCTTCCTTATCCCGGCGCAGGCGTGCCATTCGGGTGGGCGTGGCCTTCCAGTCACACACTCGCGTGGTTTCCCAGGTGACCTGGAGCGGGCGCAATTGAGAAGCAGTGCCCGGCGCATTCCTGATTGAAGTCCGAGGCAGAGGCGTAGTCGAGAGAGTAGCCATGGCGTGATGCTAGCGGCAAAAGGGAGGGCAAACCGTGTGGGATGGCACGCTCGGGCGTGACCGGAATCACAACAAATCGAAAAACAATGTGTGATTGCAATCACTTTGCTTCCCATTTGCAGGCGCCGAGATTTAGGATGTCGGGTCCGAGACTTTTCATGCTCCGCTCCAGCGCTAGCAAATTTTCCCTTGGGGTCCTCCATGTCGAGATCAGCTACATTTTTCACTAATCTGCTGTGTGTCATGTTCTTTGCGGCATCCTTGCCGGCGCAATCACCCTCCCAAAAACAGATCGTCCAGTTGGACTCGGGCTGGGAGTTTCGGCAGATCCCGGAGGCTGGTGGCGCCGAGACGACGTGGCGGCCGGCGCAGGTTCCGGGAGATGTCCATCTCGACCTGTTACTCAACAAGCTGATCCCCGATCCGTTTTATCGCGATAACGAGGCCAAGCTGCAATGGATTGAGGACGCGAGCTGGGAGTACCGCACCACAGTTCAGGCGAGTCCGGCGTTGCTCGGTCACAAGAATGTCGAGCTCGTTTTTGAGGGCCTGGACGCTTACGCGCTGATTTATCTGAACGATAAGCAGCTGTTTTTCCCGGATGCCGACCCGACGTCCCGTACTCCGAACAACATGTTCCGCGAGTGGCGGATTGATGTGAAAGCGTGCCTGCGCTCCGGCGCGAATCAGTTGCGTGTGGTTTTTCCTTCGCCAATCAAGACCGCTGAGATGGTGGCGGCTTCCGACAAGTGGCGGGAGTACACGCATACGGAAGAGAAAACATACATTCGCAAAGCGGCGTACGAATATGGATGGGATTGGGGCCCGAGATTTGTAACCAGCGGCATCTGGCGTCCGGCAAAGCTGGAAGCATGGAACGACGCGCTGATATCGAACCTGCACGTGGCGCAGCGCGATATCACAGCGCAGGTCGCTCATATCGTTGCGCAGGTGGAAATCACGGGGGCTCCCGATGCGGAGAAAGATGTGTCCGGCAAACTGACGCTCGACTACGGCGAAAAGGGTAAGAAATTATCGCTCTCGCAGGATGTCATGGTGCATGCCGGGATCAATCATTTCGAATTCCCCTTGCAGATCGAAAATCCCGATCTGTGGTATCCGGCGGGTTATGGGGCCCAGCCGCGATATGAATTCGATGTTCAACTGAAGATTGGCAAAACGGTCGAGGATCAAGGAGTCGTTCGCACCGGCTTGCGGTCGGTCGTTTTGCGCCGCGATCTCGATCAATGGGGACGGTCGTTTGAGTTCATCATCAATGGCATTCCTGTATTCGGGAAAGGAGCGGACGTCATTCCGTTCGACAGTTTTCCGAATCGCGTCACTACGGCGGATTACCGGCGTATTCTCGAATCCGCGCGCGACGCCAATATGAACATGATCCGCCATTGGGGCGGCGGATATTACGAGACGGACGAGTTCTACGATCTCTGCGACGAACTTGGCATTATGGTCTGGCAGGATTTCATGTTCGGCAATGACTGGCAGCCCGGAACCTACGCCTGGAAGCAGAATGTGGAGAGGGAAGCCGAGTACCAGGTTCGGCGGCTGCGCGATCATCCGAGCATTATCATTTTCTGCGGCAACAATGAAACCGAAGAAGCTTTTCACTGGAAAGACCGGGATCTGCTGAGCACAGCGGCGCGCATGCAGATGTGGCAGGACTATCTCACGGTTTTCAGCGGCATTCTGAATCGCGTGGTGGCCCGGCTGGCCCCAGAAACGCCGTACTGGCCCAGTTCACCCAGTTCAGATTACGAAGAGATCTCGCCTGAGTTTCAGTCCGGCGACTTCCACGACTGGAGTGTGTGGCACGGGCGAGTTCCCTTCACTGAATATGAGAAGCACAATCCCCGATTCATGACGGAGTACGGATTCCAGTCTTTTCCGGAGATGGCCACGATCGAAGCGTTCACTCTTCCGGAGGACCGCACGAGTATCTTTACGCCGGTCATGCTCGCCCATCAGAAGAACAATGAAGGCAACTCGATCATTCAGGACTACATGCTGAAGGACTACGCCCAGCCGAAGGACTTCGCATCGTTTCTGTACGCGAGCCAGGTGCTGCAGGCAGAAGGGATCAAGATCGGCGCGGAACATCTTCGCCGGAACCGCCCGCGCAGTATGGGGTCGATTTTCTGGCAACTAAATGATTGCTGGCCGGTGGCGTCATGGTCGAGCATCGACTACTTTGGGCGCTGGAAGGCGCTGCAGTATTATGCACGGCGCTTTTATGCGCCACTGCTGGTCTCTCCCCATCTTGAAGATGGGAACTTCAACATCTATGTGGTTTCGGACAAAACCACTCCTACTAGCGCTCAACTCCGTGTGCGATTGATGACGTTGGCGGGCGCGACGGTGAGCGACAACACGCAGGCCATCCAGATTCCGGGGCTCTCGAGCAAGATTTATGTGCAGCGTTCGTTATCGGAGTTCGTGGATGCAAATGGTATGGACGCGGCGAAGATCTTCGCGGTGACTGATCTGCTCGTGGACGGCAAAGCAGTTTCGAGCAATCTTCTCTATTTCGTCCCCACAAAACAAATACAGCTGCCGGCGGCGCAGATCGAGACGGAACTGAGCCCGGATGGAACCACTTACCGGCTTCGCCTAACCTCGAAAGTGCTGGCTCGGAGCGTGTATGTGACGTTCGGAAATATGGACGTTCAACTTTCGGATAATTATTTCGACTTGATCCCGAACCAGCCGGTCGAGATTACGATTCAAAGCAAAGCCGGGCTCGATCAATTGAAGCAAGCATTGAAAGTAGTGTCGCTGGTGGATGCATTTAGCCCTATGGCTGAGGCTAAGCCATGAGCGGACGAACTTCTTTCTGTTCGCGCATTGTATGCAGCTTTGCGGTCGTGGCTTCGCTCGCTGCTTTCGCCGGAGCTCAATCTCGCACTCTTCATGTAGATGCCGGCGCGGTGACCGGGCATATTCGTTCGTTCCAGGGTGTGAACGGACAGCCCACGCCGGTCATGGTGGGACTTCCGAACCTGGTTCAAGAGTACAAAGACCTGCGAATTGATTTCGTGCGTACCCATGATTTCATGGGACCCACGGAAATCGACTCCCACTTCGCGGTGGACGATCCGTTGCTGGCGTGGCTCGTCCCAGACAACGAAGCGAGGGCCAAGCTTGTGGTCGCGGGAAATGCGGGCATAATTTTTCCCAACTGGAGCGCCGATCCCGAAAAACCGGAAAGCTATCGCTTTGGGCCGTCGGACCATGTGATCCAGGCTATTCAAGAAACAGGCGCCGAGGTTTACTACCGGATCGGGCGAAGTTGGGGCGCAAACCGCAATCCTCCGGCGGATTTCGACAAGTTTGCAGATATCGTCAAACACATTGCCATGCACTACAACCAGGGCTGGGCGCATGGATTTCACGACCATATTCGCTACTGGGAGTTCTGGAATGAACCCGAAACGTTCTGGTCAGGAACGCCGGAACAGTTTTATTCCCTATATGCGAAAACCGCACTGACGCTGAAATCGCTGGACCCGTCGCTAAAAGTGGGCGGCGATGCCAAGGCGATTCCGACGAATCCAGATGCATGGCGCGAAGGTTTCATGGATTATTGCGCGGCTCACAAGGTGCCACTGGATTTTTATTCCTGGCATACCTATGCCGACGGCTCTGCGGATCCGTATGACGCCGTCAGGATTGGAAAGGAAATTCGAAGCCTGCTCGATGCCGAAGGATTTCCCAAGGCGGAAAGCATTCTTTCGGAATGGAATCTAAGCGCCGACTTTACCGACGTGGAAAAGAAGATTCTGCGGGGTGCCGAGAATGCGTCGTATATCGGCGCGGTCATGATTTATCTGCAGGATTCCGCGATTGATCATGCCGAGTTTTACCGTGGGGATGCGACCTGGATGGGCCTGTTCAGCGCGCACAGCAAGTACTACAAAACTGCTCACGCATACAAAGCGATGGCCGCGATGCTCGACACGCCCGAGCGACTGAATGTCACTGGCGGTGACACGTTTGGTTTTGCGGCCCTGGCAGGACGGTCCGCCGACAAAAAAGAAGTGCACGTGCTGATCAGCAATTACGAAATTCCGGCTGGCTATAAACCGCACGCAATGCCTCCTCCGGCCGCCGTGCAAGCGGTGTTGTCGGCATTGAATGTGGACTTTGCGTCGTTCAAGTTCCTGCCGCGGCGAACTGATATCCATTACGAAAATAACGCCGGATACTCGCTCACGATCGATCACCTTCCCTGGGGGAACGCGGCGTTTTCTATGAAACGCTTCCGTCTCACAGACACTCAGAATCTCGCGCTGGTGGAAGAAAAAATGGGCCGGGATGGGAAACTAAAGATATCGAATCCTCTGCCGCCTCGAGGGTTGGAATTGATCGTTCTGAAAGAAAAATGAGTGGTGGTTCTCATCGTCGGAATGTTTCGAGGCAAAGAATCACCACGGATGAAACCTAAGTCTGACGAAACGAGAAGAATCGGAAAGCGCTTATGAAGGTGGGGTTGGGTTTGTACCGGCACATGTTGACGCACGAATATTACGACTTCGCGCGTCAGGCTGGATGTACGCATGTCATCGTCCATCTGGTGGATTATTTCAAGCAGGGCGCGAACAATCCCCGACAGAATCAGCCCACCGGCAGCAAATATCAGCCCTGGGGAGTTGCGGGCGATCCGGAAAAGCTTTGGACGGTTGCGGAACTGAAACAGCTGCGCCAGGAAATCGAAGATGCGGGGCTGATTCTCGCTGGCATTGAAAATCTCGATCCGGCGCACTGGCATGAAATTCTTCTGGATGGAACGCAGCGGCCGCGGCACATTGAAAACGTGAAGACGATCATTCGCCACATGGGAGAAGCAGAAATTCCCGTGCTCGGGTACAACTTCAGCATCGCCGGCGTCTGCGGACGAGTCACCATGCGCTGCGGCCGTGGAGGAGCAGTCATCGTGGGAATGGATGGACCGGCGGACGAGGAACCGCTGCCGAATGGCGTCGTTTGGAACATGATCTTCGATCAGGATGCGGCTCCGGGCAAGCTGCCTCCGATTTCTCACGAAGAGTTGTGGCGGCGTTTGCAGCGATTTCTGGAAGATGTGATTCCGGTTGCGGAGCAATCTGGCGTGCGACTGGCTGCGCACCCTGACGATCCGCCCATGCCGACCATGCGCGGCCAACCGCGTCTGGTCTACCAGCCCCACATGTATCAACGCCTGCTCGACTCGGTTCCGAGTCCCAGCAATGCTTTGGAGCTTTGCGTGGGAACGATTGCCGAAATGAGCGAAGGAGACGTTTACCAGGCCGTCGATCAATACAGCCGGCAAGAGAGAATCGCCTACATTCACTTGCGCAATGTGGTGGGCAAGGTGCCGCACTATCGCGAAACGTTCATCGATGAAGGTGACGTCGACATGGTGCGCATTCTCTCGATTCTCGCGCACAATCATTTTGACGGCGTTGTTATCCCCGATCACACTCCGCAAATGTCGTGCTCGGCTCCCTGGCACGCCGGAATGGCGCACACGCTCGGTTTCATTTTGGCGGTGAAAGCTGTGCTGAATACCCCAGGGGAAAAGCTGAATCAGCAGGGAAAGAGCGTCATCGGGGATCTCCAGAAAAAATGAAATCAGACGAGAAATCGTTTCATATGACGCCCGACGAATTCCGCCGCTACGGTCATGCCGTGGTGGACTGGATCGCCGATTACCACTCCCGCATCGAATCGTTTCCTGTGCTGTCGCAGGTAAAACCGGGGGAGATCCGGGGCGCTCTGCCAAAGGATCCTCCAGCAAACGGGGAGGCTTTCGACACGATTTTCAAGGATGTTGAGCATCTGATTCTGCCTGGCGTGACGCACTGGCAGTCTCCGAATTTTTTCGGCTACTTTCCATGCAACGCTTCGGGGCCGGGGATTCTAGGCGATCTGGTTTCGTCGGGATTGGGTGTGCAGGGGATGTTGTGGTCAACCAGCCCAGCGTGCACAGAACTGGAAACGCATGTCATGGACTGGCTGGTGGGGATGCTCGAACTGCCGGGGAAATTTCTTTCATCGAGCAGCGGCGGAGGAGTCATTCAAGATACGGCTTCGAGCGCGGCTCTCTGCGCGTTGCTGGTGGGGCGCGAGCGCGCGACCTATGGTTCCAGCAATAAAAAAGGGGTAAATGGAAGGCTGGTTGCGTACGTGTCGACGCAGACTCATTCGTCGCTGGAAAAGGCCGCGATGATTTCCGGCATTGGCACGGAAAATCTACGGCTCGTCGAAGTGGATGAGAATTTCGCGATGCGTCCAGACGCGCTGGCTCGGCAGATCGAGGCGGATGAACGCGCTGGGCTGACTCCCTGTTTTGTGTGCGCGACGGTAGGGACGACTTCTTCGAACGCGATGGATCCCATTGCCGAGATCGGGAAGGTTTGCCGGGAACACAACATCTGGCTGCATGTGGACGCGGCGATGTCGGGGACGGCGATGCTGTGTCCGGAGTTTCGGCATCTGCAAAGCGGATTGGAACTGGCCGACAGCTACAACTTCAATCCGCATAAATGGATGTTTACGAACTTCGATTGCAACTGCTTCTGGGTCGCGGACCGCAAGGCGCTGATCCAGACGCTCAGCATTCTGCCAGAGTATCTGCGAAATCAGGCGACGGAATCGGGAGCGGTCATTGATTACCGCGATTGGCACATTCAACTGGGCCGCCGGTTTCGCTCGCTAAAGTTGTGGTTTGTGATTCGGCATTATGGCGTCGAGGGATTGCAGCATCACATTCGGGAGCATGTGCGGCTGGCGCAGGAATTTGCCAATTGGGTGCGGAACGATGATCGATTTGAGCTGGCCGCTCCGGTTCCGCTGAATCTGGTTTGCTTCCGCCATAAGGGCGGAGATGCGTCCAACCAGAAAATCATGGATCGGCTGAATCGCAGTGGGGATTTATTTCTCACGCACGCGAAATTGAATGGCAAGCTCACGCTACGGCTGTGCGTCGGGCAGACGAACACGAAGCGGCAGCACCTGGAGCGCGCGTGGAAAAGAATTCAGGAGGAAGCGAATGAACTCGCGAAATAAACGGACCCAGCAAGAGGTCGCGGTTCTTACTTCGTGAAGGAGCAGTTCTATCCCCCAACAAAAGTAAAGGCGGACATCGTGAATCACGATGCCCGTCGGGGTGATGATCCCACCATCAAGACTGAACGATTTTTTCCAGAGCCGGGCGGCTGCGGATCAGGAGAGTGGCGCCTTTGAGCTGCACCAGCTGTTTTTTGCGGAATTCCGAGAACAGGCGGCTGACCGTTTCGCGGGTGGTCCCGATGATTTCTCCAATTTCTTCGTGAGTCAGCGTGAGCCGAAGCTGGCTGGAACCATCAGTTTGCGCACCCTTGGTTGACCAGGAGAGCAACAGCTTGGCGAACTTCTCCGACGGTGAAGCTGCCAGGCCGAGCGTGCGAATCTCTTCGTAGGCCGTGTAGTAGTTGCGGCTCAACTGCTGCCCCACCCGCAGAGCCGCTTCGGGGAATTCTCTGAGCATCTGCAGCAACGAATCGCGGGGAATGAAGTTGGCCTGGCCGGGTTCCATCATTTCGGCGGTGACTTCATACGGATAGTTGGATATGACGGCGTTGAGGCCAAGAACATCGCCAGAATCAGAGATCTTGGTGATGATCGTCTTACCCTCGCGCGAGGTCGTGGATAGCTTGACCTTGCCGGTACACAGAACGAAGACACCTCGCGGTTGCTGGCCTTCAATGAAGAGCATGGCGCCCTTCGGATAGACCGCGGTGGACTTGATGTCGTTCAGGCGCTGGCCGGCTTGCAGCGAAAGATTGCAGAAGATATGGTCTTGCCGGCTCGGGCAAGTAAGGCAATTATCGAGAATGTTCAGACCGTAAGGTGCACGCATCGCCAACCCCCTTGGGGCAGAAGGCTTTCTTTTCGAAGCCACTTGATTGCTGCCCACGTAGGGTTAATGGCAATCGACGAACCAATTGGGAGCAGGGGGAAGACGAGCGCGCAAGTCGCCGACATGTCTCGATATTTCAATAACTTAGGGCAGAACCTCCGGAACGCCGGATCCCCCAAAATGGGGCCGCAAAGGTCAGTTTGGGTTATTTTCCGCACAGCACTGTGTGATCTGGATCACCCGTTGAAGTGATCGGTCTATTGAATGCTGATCAGTCTGCCGGCATGGGTGAGACCTGCTGTGCGCGTGGTCGTTTCGGGGTAATCGCGGTCGCAGGAACCGGAGCTTCCAGCCATTGGCGGACCTGAGGCAGAGCTTTTCGCATGGCCTGTTCGCCGACGCGGATCAATTCATCACAACGCTTGAAGTCGTCATAATCGAAGCCTGCGACATCCGGTTCAACCACCAGGTCGGCGGCTTGCTTCCAGATCGCGGCCATCGCGTCCTGCGCGATGGCAAAAGACTGACCGATGACGGCGAACAGATGGCGAGGCGGTCCGCCACTTGCCCAGGTTCCCTTGAGATGAACGGCGAGCACGCGATCGGCTCCCATTTCCCGCAGCGGCTGTGTGGGCACTGGATAGGACAGCATGCCGTCGACGAGATAGCGCCCGCGGATGTGGACAGGCAAGAACATGCCGGGATACGCGCAACTGGCGCGCACCGGGTCGATAATTTCGCCGGAGTGGAAGACGACACCTTCGCCGGTGTTGAAGTCAGTCGCCGTGACGCCGAGAGGAATGCGCATTTCCTCGAAAGTTCGCACTTTCAAGACCCGGGTCAAGAAAGTGATCATGCGATCGTTGGAAGCGAAGCCGTAGCGCGAGAGAGTCCAACGAGCAAGCGAAGTGAAGCGGGTGTTGCGGGCGATCTGCTGCAGCTCTGCGACCGAGAGACCTCCACAGTAACAAGCGCCGATTAGCGCCCCCACGCTGGTGCCGGCGATCAGGCGAACCGGGATTCCTTCTTCTTCGAGTACTTTGAGAACCCCGATATGAGCGATCCCGCGGGCAAATCCGCCGCCGAGGGCGAGCCCTATCGCGGGAGTACACGAGGTACGCGGCTCTGGAACCGTTTTGCGGGAAAACTCCCGCCCGAAGGCTTGCACCGACCGGATGAATTTCCCCAGATTCTTCACAGCGGAACCCCACATCCCCGGCAACCACGGCCGGATGACTGAACCCCACCTGTTTGTAAGATGCCATATTGGACGCTGGAGTCGTAAGGGCACGGGCGTGCCACGCGGGGTAACGCGCAGTAACCGGTTACCCGCGGGCATGTAGAAAGATGACGAAAATCCCGTAATCCTGCTATTTTTGCGAAGTTATGATTCGTGAAATCTCGGCCGGAGGTGTGGTCCTCCGCAAGCAGGAAGAAGGGTGGTGGATTGCTGCCATCGAGCCGGCTGATTCTCCGGTTGTTGCAGACGACAAGAAGAGGGTTGCCCGCGGCAAGGCCAAGGCCGTGCTTTGTCTCCCGAAGGGCCTGGTCGATCCCGGCGAGAAGGCTCTGGAGGCGGCAGTGCGGGAAGTGCGTGAGGAGACCGGAATTTCGGTGGAGCCGATCGTGAAGCTAGCAGATATTAAGTACATTTATGTGCGGTCGTGGGGAGATCGCGAGCACGTGTTCAAAATCGTCAGCTTTTACCTGTTTCGCTATAAGTCAGGAAAGATCGACACCATCAGCGACGACATGCGGATTGAAGTCGCGCGCGCCCTGTGGGTGCGACTGGAGGACGCGCCCAGGCTGCTGGCGTATCAGGGCGAAAAACAGATGGCACGCAAAGCGCTGGAGTATCTCGCGGAGCATCCGGAGCTGTGATTGCAGTCCTAGTCAGGTTGAGCGGGCCGCGCTTAAGATAGTCGGGCCGCAAGTCGCACAATGATTCGGTGCTATTCTCGCAAATTGTAAATTTCACTTCATTTGCGCCTCTTCTGAGGTCAGAACGGTCGAGCGAGGCAACCCATGAAAGGCATTCATAAAGTCGCAATTCTTGGCGCCGGAACCATGGGCGCCCGCATCGCAGCACATTTCGCCAATGCCGGTGTTCAGAGTTACTTGCTGGACATTGTGCCTCCGGATGCGGATGCGCCGGCGCGCAATAAGATCGCCGCGGCCGGTTTGGAAGCTGCCAAGAAATCGAAGCCAGCGGCTTTTATGGAACCAGGTTTAGCTCGACTGGTGACTGTCGGCAACTTTGACGACGACCTGAAGAGGCTCGCCGATGTCGACTGGATCATCGAAGCGGTCGTCGAAAATCTTGAGATCAAGCGAGCGCTGCTGAAGAAAGTGGAAGTGGTGCGCAGGCCGGGAACGATCATCACCACGAATACAAGCGGATTGCCAGTCGGAAAAATCGCGGAAGGATTCTCGGAAGATTTCCGGCGCGCCTGGTTTGGAACACATTTTTTTAATCCACCACGCTATATGCGGCTGCTGGAACTGATTCCCACACCAGAAGCCGATCACGCCCTGATGGATGCCGTTTCGCATTTTTGCGACGTGCGCCTGGGCAAGGGCGTTGTGCTGGCGAAAGATACGCCGAACTTCATTGCCAATCGTATCGGAACATTTTCTGTTCTGAACGTCATCCGGCTCATGCAGGAGATGGACCTCTCGATTGAAGAAATCGACGCGCTCACAGGGCAAGCCGTCGGATGGCCGAAATCGGCGACATTTCGCACCATCGATCTGGTTGGGCTCGACATTCTCGGCCACGTCGTCGGCAACATGACGCACAATGTGCACGACGAGCGCAGTGATTTGCGGCTGCCAGAATTCTTCGGCCAGATGCTGCAACGGAAATGGCTGGGCGACAAGACCAAGGGCGGGTTTTATAAGAAGGTCAAGGGCGGCGCAAGCAAAGAAGATGAGCGTATGGCACTCAATTGGAAGACGCTGGAGTACCATCCGCGACAAAGACCAAAATTTCCAGCGCTCGATATGGCGAAAAATATCGAAGACACGGGAGCGCGCCTGCGTATGCTGTTGGGCTTAGAGGGCGGTGGTCCGGCAAAGGGCGACAAAGCCGGAGCGTTCCTCTGGGCCTCGCTCTCGGATCTATGGACCTATTCGGCGAACCGCGTGCCCGAAATTTCCGATTCCATCGTCGAAATCGATCGCGCCATGAAGCTGGGATTCAACTGGGAACTGGGCCCGTTTGAACTTTGGGACGCGGCGGGTATTGAGACCACAGTCGCTCGCATGAAAAAGGAAGGCAAACCGGTCGCGGCGAATGTCGAGAAGTTGCTCGCGGCGGAGCAGAAGTCCTGGTACAGCGACGATCCGAAAGCGGCATCGGGCCGCAAATATTGGAATCTCGGTAGCGCATCGTGGCGCCCGGTCGAAGTACCGAATGGTGTCTGGTCGGTGGCGGTTGCGAAGAAATCGAACGGCGTGGTGAAGAAGAATTCGGGAGCATCTCTGGTCGATCTGGGGGATGGTGTGGCTTGCATCGAGTTCCATTCGAAGATGAATGCGCTCGGTGCCGACATCATCAGCCTGATCACGCAGTCGCTGAAGCCGGGAGGGCCAGGCGATGCGTTTGACGCGTTCGTGATTGCCAATGACGCGACAAATTTTTCTGTCGGCGCGAATCTCATGCTGCTGCTGATGAGCGTGCAGGAAGAAGAGTGGGACGACGTCGATCTTGCCATTCGGCAATTTCAGGGGATGACGCAGGCGGTTAAATTCTCGTCCAAGCCCGTGGTTTCGGCCCCGTTTGGCCTATGCCTAGGCGGGGGAACCGAAATTTCGCTGCACGCGGCGGCGCGCCAGCCCCACGCCGAGCTTTACACCGGGCTGGTGGAAGTTGGAGTTGGATTGCTTCCCGGCGGCGGTGGCTGCAAAGAAATGCTGTTGCGGGCGGTCGACAGCGCGGCGGCTGGGCGGGAAAAAACATCCGGGGACGCGCTGGCCGGCTCGGTTGAAATGCTGCAAGCGATGAAGAAAACGTTTGAGACGATCGCCACCGCGAAGGTCGCAACCTCGGCCCATGAGGCGCGCGGCTTGGGATTTCTGAACGCTGCCGATGGCATCACGATGAATCGCGAGCGCGTGCTTTCCGATGCCAAGACGCGGGCCCTCGAGCTGGTCTGCGCGGGATATGAGCCTCCAGTGCCGCGCACCGACATACCTGCGCCCGGAGAAAATCTTCTGGCCGCCTTGAAGATGGGCGCCTATCTCATGCGGCAGGGAGATTTCATCACCGATTACGAAGTAAAGCTGGGCGGAAAGATCGCGGAGGTCTTATGCGGCGGAAACGTTACGCCCGGGACAGCCGTGAGCGAGCAGTACATCCTCGATCTGGAGCGGGAGGGATTCAAATCGCTTTGCGGCGAGAGGAAAACGCGGGAAAGAATTCAGTACACGCTGAAGACGGGAAAGACACTGAGGAATTAAGCATGCGGCAGCATAGAGATTTTGTCTGGTCACCTGGCGGCATCCTGCTTGCCAGTTTGTTGCTCCTGGCTGTGGCGAGCGCGCAAAAGAACTCGCAGCAAGACGCGCCGGCGAAGGAATCGGCTCCGGATGTGCCTGATGCGATCGCGGTTCCGTCCGGACTCGAACCTGTTCTGTTCGCTCGCGGTTCCGGATCGCAGATCTATACCTGTGCAGCCGATGCGAATGGCAAGTTCTTATGGACGCTCAAAGCTCCCACGGCCGAATTGAAAGACCGAAAAGACAAAGTCATCGGCGAGCATTCCGCCGGGCCCACGTGGAAGCTGAAAGACGGCAGCGAGGCGACTGGGAAAGCGGTGGCGCACGTGGACTCGCTCGATTCGGAATCGATTCCATGGCTGCTGGTGGACGTTACCAGCAACTCCGGAAAGGGCGTGCTCGCGAACGTGACGAAGATTCAACGCGTATACACCAAGGGGGGCATGCCTCCGGACTACGGTTGCGACCCGTCGCATAAAGGCGATGAAACGCAGAGCAAGTACAGGGCGGATTATTTTTTCTTCGCGCCGGCAAAGTAAAGCTGCCTTGAAGCTGGCGTGAGCGCATGGGCATCTAAGAAAGGCAGAAAGAGAGAAATTGTATGCGTGAAGTTGTGATTGCTTCTTCCGTTCGCACGCCCGTGGGACGCGCTTTCAAAGGTACGCTGCGCGCGACTCGTCCGGATGAACTGGCGGCCGTGGCGATCAAAGGAGCGCTGGACCGCGTGCCACAGCTTGATCCGAAGGAAATTGAAGACGTGATCATCGGCTGCGCCATGCCGGAGGCCGAGCAGGGAATGAACGTGGCGCGCATCGCCTCGCTGCGGGCAGGGCTGCCGATCGAAGTCTCGGCTCTGACCATCAATCGATTCTGCTCTTCGGGACTGCAGTCGATTGCGATGGCCGCCGAACGCATCATGGCTGGGGGCGCGGAGGTAATCGTGGCCGGCGGTACGGAGTCGATGTCGATGATTCCGATGGGCGGCAACAAAGTCTCGCCGAATCCCTGGCTGGTGAATCATTATCCAGACGCGTATCTTTCGATGGGACTGACCGCCGAGCGACTGGCCCAACGTTTCAACATTACTCGCGAAGCGGCCGACGAGTTCTCGCTGCGCAGCCATCAAAAAGCGCTGGCCGCGATTCAGGCCGGAAGGTTTGATGACGAAGTTGTGCCCGTGCCGGTGAGTTTCAGCACTCCAAACGGATCGAAGCCGAAGCGGCAGGAGATTATTTTCAAAGTCGACGAAGGCCCGCGCGCCGACACTTCACTCGAAGCCCTGCACGCATTGAAACCAGCATTCCACGCGCGTGGCACGGTGACCGCGGGGAACTCATCGCAGATGTCGGACGGGGCAGCGGCGTCCGTCGTAATGTCGGCCGAGCGCGCCTCAGCGCTGGGGATCAAGCCTCTCGCTCGCTATGTTTCCTTCGCAACTGCCGGATATAAGCCTGAGGAAATGGGCCTGGGGCCGGTGTTCGCGATTCCGAAGGCGCTGAAGATGGCAGGACTGAAATTGTCGGACATCGACGTGATCGAATTGAACGAGGCATTCGCGGCGCAGTCGCTGGCAGTGATCCGAGAAGGCGGACTCGATCTGGAGAAGGTGAATCCGAATGGCGGAGCGATTGCGCTCGGGCATCCGCTGGGATGCACGGGAGCCAAGCTGACGGCGTGCATCATTCGCGAGATGAAGCGCCGCAACGCGCGTTACGGTATGGTCACGATGTGCGTCGGCGGCGGCATGGGCGCTGCCGGAATTTTCGAGAACGTGTAACCACAAAGAGCTCGAGCACCTCAATTTTTCCGCGCTATGAGTTCAGCCATCAGCGGGAGATATGCAAACGCAAACTTATACGGACCTCTTGGTAGTTCTTCTTGTCCCGGGCGCCAGGTTGTTCGCACAGCTTCCGGCGCCTCCCTCGACCACTGATCGTGCTTTGGGGACATCGGCAAACCCTTTGAGGCTCGAGGGTTCCCGCGCTATCGTTATCCGTCCCGTCGCCTTAGAATGAAGAAGCTTCGAACGCTTCCCGAACGGGGGCGATCGTTCTCAGAGGAGGAAAGAATATGGCAACGACCACGGCAATTCCAAAAACTCGGATTCCCGGCGGCAGTTTCCTGCTGGAATCGCGGCAGCCGGAGGAAGTTTTCACTCCCGAGGATTTCTCGGAGCAGCATCAACTGATCGGCCAAACAGCGGAAGAGTTCGCCGTCAATGAGATCCTTCCAAACACTGAAAAGATCGAACATAAGGATTTTTCGATTACCCGCGATCTGCTCAAGAAGGCGGGCGAACTGGGACTGAGTTCGGTAGAGATCCCGGAAGCGTACGGCGGCCTGGAGATGGACAAAGTCACGGCCGCAGTGATTGCGGACCACATCGCGAAGTACGCAGGTTTTGCGACCACCTGGGGCGCCCACACTGGAATTGGCGTGCTGCCCATCGTTTACTTCGGCACGGAAGAGCAAAAAAAGAAATACCTGCCGCGGCTGGCTTCCGGAGAGATCGCAGGCGCATATGCGTTGTCGGAGTCGACTTCCGGATCGGACGCAATGAATTGCCGCGCGCGGGCTCAGCTTTCCGCGGACGGCAAGCACTACATCTTGAACGGCGAAAAAATGTGGATCACCAATGCCGGATTCGCCGACTT
Source organism: uncultured Acidobacteriaceae bacterium (assembly GCA_963772045.1). Classification (GTDB taxonomy): domain Bacteria; phylum Acidobacteriota; class Terriglobia; order Terriglobales; family Acidobacteriaceae; genus Sulfotelmatobacter. Next base: position 532,510 of record CAVYWC010000001.1, read on the forward strand.
GTTCACGGTTTTCGCGAAAGTCGATGGCGAAAAGTTTTCGGCATTTCTGGTCGAGCGAACCTTCCCCGGCTTCTCGGTTGGCGCCGAAGAACACAAGATGGGCATTCGTGGATCGTCGACTTGCCCCATCATCTTGAATGACTGCAAAGTTCCGGTTGAAAATCTGCTCGGCGAAATCGGCAAGGGACATCTGATCGCTTTCAACATCCTGAATGTCGGGCGCTTTAAACTCGGCGCGATGTGTGTGGGTGGTGGTCGCGTGTCAGTGGAAAACGCGATTGGCTATGCCAAACAACGTAAAGCGTTCGGCAAAGTCATTGCCGATTTCGGACTCGTGCGCGAAAAGATCGCCAACATGGCGACGCTGCTTTATGTCGGCGAGTCGCTTGTGTATCGCACAGTCGGATTGATGGACAGCGCTCTGAGCGAGGTCGATAAATCCGCTGCCGACGCCGCGAAGCAGACGCTTAAGGCGATTGAGGAATATGCCGTGGAGTGCTCGATCATCAAAGTGTGGGGCTCGGAGATGATCGACTACGTGGTCGATGAGACCGTGCAGATTTATGCGGGCTACGGTTTCGTCGAGGAGTATCCGGCGGAGCGCGCGTACCGTGACGCGCGCATCAATCGCATCTTCGAAGGCACCAACGAAATCAACCGTCTGATTATTACCGGCTTCTTGTTGAAACGCGCCATGACCGGCCAGTTGCCGCTTATGCCAGCCATCAAGAAATTGATGGATGAAGTGCTGTCTGGGCCATCGAATGGGGACGAGTTGGAGGGCGTTCTGGCTGACGAACGAAAACTTGTCTCGCAAGCGAAGAAGCTTGGATTGTTCGCGGCGGGGGCGGCCACGCAAAAGTATATGCAGGCGATCCAGGATCAGCAGGAGATCATGGGCGCCATCGCCGACATGACGATCGAAACTTACGCGATGGAATCGGCGGTACTACGGGCGCAAAAGATCGCAGAAACCAAGGGCGAATCAGCGGCGGCTCTGCCGATTGCGATGACGCGAGTTTACATGGCGCAAGCGATGGAGAAAATTGAATCAGCGGCTCGCAAAGTGATCGCAGCCGTTGCCGATGGAGACATGCTGCGCACGCAGCTTGCGATCCTGCGGCGTCTGGCGAAGCACGAACCGTTCAATACGATTGAACTACGCCAGCAGATCGCACAGAGAATGATCGAGCGCGGGAAATATACCCTGGCGTAAGCCGGCGCGCCAGTCAAGTGTTCGGCCTCAATTTCGTTGTCATCCTGAGCGAAGCGAAGGACCTATGCAGTCTGCCAGCGCCAGCAAACTGCAGGAGGTCCTTCGCGGCAAAACCTGCCGCTCAGGATGACAGAACTTTTTCCCTGGGGCATTCTTCGGCATTGACGTCAGCCACTAGAGTGACCCAACTCTTCCCCAGACTTATTACCGGCGTAACTTCTCCTATCTGACATCGGTCATTTACGTTAAGTCTTTCCCCTGCAACCGAAGAATCGGAACGATCAGAGATTCGAATCGCGATTGCAGGCGTTCTGGGAAGGACTACGAACGTGAGCGCATCCCTGACAAACTGGCGCGGCAAGGGCAATCCTCTCAGGGTTGGGTTAACGGCGCTTCTGGTTGCCGCAGTTCTGAGCCTCGCGTTGAATGCCGATTTCTATTTGTCAACCATGGCATCGGCGTATCTGTCGCTCGCCCTGTTTAGCGCGCTCATCGTTCTCGGAATACTTCAGCGCCGCTGGCTGGACTTGCTCTGGGTGATTGCCGGAGCGCTTTTGCTGGCTCTGCTCGACTACCGCGTCATGGGATTCAAGCCCATGTTCATGGCCGGTTTCTCGTTTGTCGGGCTGTCGGCATTTGCGCTTCTCGGCACACGCGCCGTCTGGGCAGATGGGAAAAATCGCAAGCGATTGCTCTATGGATTCGTGCCCGTGGTGCTGTTCGTTGCCAGTGAATGGATGGCGAGCAGCCTCCTCGATTTTACGGAACGGCTCCATCCCAAGACATTCGATCTGTTTTTGTATTCCTTCGACAGCAGCTTGCGTGTGCCGACGAGTTTCCTGGCCGGCCAGTTGCTGTGGGCGTTCCCCTGGCTGCGCGCCATCTGCTTGCTGTTCTACATTGCGCTGCCCCTGCCGCTCGCCCTCGTGTATGCGGCGAAACTCCGGGCAGGAAAGTTCGACGCTCCGGCGGTGATGATCGCCTTTCTGGTAACAGGACCGATCGGTGTGATCTTCTACAACGTCATGCCGGCGTGCGGACCGGTTCATCTGTTTGGCGCGGCGTTTCCGTTCCATCCTCTATCCACGGCCGATGCCATGCGTTTGGCGATTGTGCCTGTTGTTATCGCCGGCGCCCGCAATGCCATTCCGTCACTGCACATGACGTGGGTCTTGCTTATATGGTGGAACTCGAAAGGACTGTCGCCATGGATCCGCGCCATCGCTCTGGCTTTTGTTTGGTTTACGGTGCTGGCAACTTTAGGGACCGGGGAACACTACTGTATTGATCTCGTCGTCGCTTTCCCATTCTCATTGATGGTCCAGGCTCTGTGCTCATATTCTGTGCCATTCGCTAGCGGTCCGCGTCGCGTGGCCTTTCTTTTCGGTACATTCGCCACGTTAGTCTGGCTCAGTTTGTTGAGCTTCGCTGCCAAGGTTTTCTGGATCTCGCCCGTGCTGCCCTGGACGATGATTGTGGGCACAATCGCTCCTTCAGTTTTTCTCTGGCACCGGCTCTTACAATCCATCGTATCGGGGCAGAGTTCCACCCCACCGGAGTTGGCGTCCCAAGCGCGGTCTGCGGCGGCAAGCGCTAGTTGAGGTTCGCTCCTGCCGCAGCCTCCGGCGGGACCAGCATATAGCTCACGAATGCCAGGTGCTGGCTGTCGGGTGCCCAAGATGGAACGTTGATCGTTCCCTGTCCTCCGAACAATTTCGCGAGCACCGTGATCTTTTTGTCTGCCAGCGACATGAGGCGCAGCATCACGTCTTTGTTCGGAGGATGTCCGGTCACGTCGGCAGCGTAAGTCAGGAAAACCATCCATCGACCGTCGGGCGAAATATGCGGGAACCAGTTGTTGAGGTCGTCGGAGAAAACTTGCTCCTGATCGCTGCCGTCCGCCCTCATGCGCCAGATCTGCATGTGGCCGGTTCGCTCAGAGTTGAAGTAAATGTACTTGCCGTCAGGTGAATATTCCGGGCCATCGTCGAGTCCCTTGGCGGTGGTAAGCTTCGTCTCCTGTGCTGCCGGCTCTCCCGGTCGCCTCTCGGCAGGAAGCGTATAAATGTCGAACTCGCCATTCCGGCCGCCAACGAAGGCCAGAGTTTTCCCATCTGGCGACCAGCCGTGCCAGTACGAGGGAGAGTTCTCGGTGACGCGGCGCGGAGCGCCTCCTGCAATCGGCACAATGTAGACGAGCGACTCATGATCTCCCTGGGAATTGTCGCTGATGGCCAGTTCCGTCCCGTCGGGCGAGATGCCATGATCGTTGTTGCAGCGGGTAGCGAGGCCCGTATCGATGACTTGCGGCTGGCCTCCGGCCACGGGAAGGCGCACGATGTGGCCCTCGCGATTGAAAAGGAACGCGGTGCCGTCACGCGTCCAGTTCGGAGCTTCGAAGTGTTCTGGTGCGAGATAAACCACACGGCGATCGGTAGAGTCGGGCGCAACCGTTTCCAGCGTGCTGTAAAGTGTGGGCTGCCCTGACACAGTTGCCGAAGGCTGTTTCAATTCGACATTCGAGAACACAGCTTTTTCGATGACGTCCTTGTCATGCGAGCAGACACCTAGTCCGACGTAGAAGTCGCCGGACAAAGGAATGCGAAGCCAGCCGCCGGCTATTTGCGGCGCGGCGCCATTTTTTGAAACCGACATGTAAACGTAATCGCCACGTTTTGCGATCTGCAGGCGCTGGGGAGCGGTCACGTCCGCCTGAATCTCACGCGTGACTGCGCCTTTTTCGTCACGAAATTGCAGGGCTGTGAGTCCGCTTGCATGGAGAGCGACATCGGCATAGACGGAATCGCCATCAAGATTCTGGCGAAACATCAGCACAGCTTTTTTGTGCTCGTTGCCGGTTGTCGTCAGAAAAGAGATATCCGCCCTCAGCGTCACATCTCCGGACATCTTCCTCCAAGCAAATTGAAATGCATCGGCGGTTGACCACATGTTCTCGCCGCTTCCAGCGATGGTGTACGTCTTCTTCGCGGGATCGTATTGGACCGAACCGGCGTTCAGCACGGTGCCGACATCGGAATGTGCTTCAAAGATCCCCAGGGAGGCAGGTTGCGATAAAGCTGAGTGGTTCGTCAGGAAAACGGGAAAGAGCATTGCCATTGCCAGCAATCTCGCATACTGCCGCATGACTCCTCCTGCAATAGATTCCACACTCTGAGCCGCATTAAAACCACAGAGCTCTCGGAGCTGTCAATTCCACCCAGGGATTCTAAATCGAAACTGTTGCCAACTACCAAAGTTCACACAGTTCTGGTAAAACGTGGGCATGAAAATCAGGCATGTGATATTCGCGATTGGCATCCTATGCGCGGCCCTGGCTGTCACGAATTTGTCTGCACAGGACACTCACTCCGTTTCCGCGAATCTCGCGTCGACCCCGCCCATGGGTTGGAACTCCTGGAACAAATTCGGCTGCAATGTCAGCGAAGACATGATCAAGGGCATGGCCGACGCGGTGGTCAAGTCGGGCATGAAAGATGCCGGTTACGTCTATGTCAACATCGATGACTGCTGGCAAGTGAGCCGCGATGCGAACGCGAATATCGTGCCGGATCCGCAGCGCTTTTCGCACGGCATGAAGGCGGTCGGAGATTACATTCATTCACTCGGACTGAAGTTTGGCGTGTACTCCGACGCAGGCTCGAAAACGTGCGCGGGGCGTCCAGGCGGACTCGGCCACGAATATCAGGACGCCCTGCAATACGCTTCGTGGGGCGTGGATTATCTGAAATACGACTGGTGCAACACGACGACGCAGGATGCGAGGGCTTCGTATGCCAACATCCGCAAGGCGCTCGATGCCAGTGCCCGGCCGATCGTTCTAAGCATCTGCGAGTGGGGATCTCATCAGCCCTGGCTTTGGGGCAAAGAAGTGGGCGGTAATCTGTGGCGCACAACCGACGACATCACCGATCACTGGGCAGGAAGGCAAAAATGGCCAGACGGCGGCTGCTGTTCCAACAGCGTGCTTTCCATTCTTGATCAGCAAGCGGAAATTTACTCCTACGCGGGGCCGGGACACTGGAATGATCCGGACATGCTCGAAGTCGGCAACGGAGGCATGACCGACACGGAATATCGTTCGCACTTCAGCTTGTGGGCGATTCTCGCGGCGCCGCTGATCGCGGGTAACGATCTGCGCAGCATGCGTCCCGAAATTCACGACATTCTGACGAACAAAGAAGTGATCGCGATCGATCAGGATCCGCTCGGCCGCGAAGGCGAACGTGTCGCCAAGAATGGCGATCTCGAGGTCTGGGCGAAACAGCTAAGAGATGGCAGCCGCGCGGTCGTGCTGCTGAATCGCAGCGAGAGCGAGCAGAAGGTTGCAGTGAAGTGGGAAGAGATCGGATATCCCGAGCACCTGAGCGCGTCTGTGCGCGATTTATGGCAGCACAAAGATCTTGGGAAATTTACCGGGGAGTTTTCAGCGCAGGTCGTACCGCATGGTGTGGCGATGGTGACGGTGCGGCCTTAACTCGCCCAAATGCTCTATTCCGACAGGAGAACTCAACGGGATGGGAGCACATACTTCGGAAGAACTCTGAAGAGCAGGTAGGCAAAAGCTACGAAGGAAGCACAGGTCAGCCCGATAGCGAGGAGCAGGGTCGTTGCATATACACCTTTCGGGTGGAGTTCCCTGTACTCTTGGAAGACCCCGAACCCATGAATAATGAAAGTACGAAATCTGTGAGCGTTCGTCTCTCCTTCGGTTGACTTCCCCGATCATCGCAAAGACCATGAACATGGGGACGAGGGAGGAGCATGTGCTTCCGCCAAACAGCAGGATGAGTAAAGTCAGGTGCGGCATCTTCTTGTCAGCCCTTACTTTTTAGCTCTTCCATCACGCTCTGGATCAGCTCTTTCGCGTCGGTCAGGCTCTTCATTACGATCTGGATGTCCATGACCGGTTTGCCCGGCCAGCGCTGACTTTGGCAATAGACGCCGTGCTGCCCGACGAGCGACATCGCGTCGGTGATCAGGTCCATGGTGACGGCGAGTCGCCCGCGCGGCACGCCCATCATGGTTTCGTAGTGTTCCAGTTCTTCCTGCTTTTCGTCGAAAACCGGCATGCCCCGATTGTAACTGCCGCCGCGCGAGGAGCATAATGGCAGGCGCTACCGAAATTCTGTTGCCCGCGTCCAAGCCTTCTCTGTCGAAGTGGATATTCAAAGGAGAGACCATGCAAAAGAGAATCGCTTTTGTCCCATTCTTATTTCTGTTTGCTACGCTTGCGTTCGCGCAGATGGGCGGCGGCAAATCGCGCCCGAGTCCAGCGGAAAAGGCCACGTGCGATCTTGGCGTAGGCAAAACGATTACGACCGATTACTCGAGCCCGCGCATGAAGGGACGCAAGATTTTCGGCGATCTCGTTCCCTACGGAAAAGTCTGGCGCACGGGCGCGAACGAAGCGACAACGTTGGTTACCACCGGCGAAGTGGAAATCGGCGGCAAAACCGTGCCGGCCGGCAGCTACACGATCTTTACGATTCCCGATCCCAACAAGTGGACGCTCATCATCAACAAGAAAACCGGCGAGTGGGGAATTCCATATAAGTACGAAAGCGATGAATTGGCGCGAGTTGAGATGAAGGTGTCGAAGGTATCCTCGCCCATGGAAACCTTCACGATTTCCTACGAGAAGTCGGCGAATGGCTGCGTCATGCAAATGACATGGGACACCACGCGCGCCTCAGTGGATATTGCGGCCAAATAAACTGATTCATCTTGAGCGAAGATGCCGTCCGCAATGGGGACGGCATCGTAGTCGAATGACTTGGCGTTTGCTGTTGAACGATCAGGCCCATCCTCGCAAGTTGCGAAGAGGCGTACAATTTCTTATCGGCTTTCCACGGGAGGTCACCATGCCCGTCTACGATTACGTTTGCCTCGATTGTCATAAGCCCTTCGAAACCATTCTTACCCTGACCGAGCACGATAAGGAAGCTCCGAAGTGCCCGCATTGCGGAAGTAAAAACGTGGAGCAGGAGGCGGCGGCGTTCTTTGCCGTGAGCCCGAGAAAGAGCTAAGAAGGTCTACGCGACCGGCGGCGCGTTAACTCGTCGCTCTGCGACTCGGGGTGGACGGATGCGTCCGCCCCTACACATTCGGCTTCCAGCGCAGCACGGGCTTCCGTGCCGCGGCGGTTTCATCGAGACGTGAAACTCGCGTGGAATGTGGCGCGTCAAGCACAGTTTGCGGATCTTCCTCGACTTCTTCCGCAATCGATTTCATCGCGTCGATGAATAGATCCATTTCCTCTTTCGACTCGCTCTCGGTCGGCTCGATCATCAGCGCGCCCGGAACGATCAGCGGAAAAGCGGTCGTGTAGGGATGGAATCCGTAATCGATCAGTCGCTTGGCGATGTCCATGGTACGCACGCCTTTTTTCGCCTGCAGTTTGTCGCTGAAAACGACTTCATGCATGGTTGGTGTGGAGTAAGGCAGATCGTACGTGCCCTCGATTCCCTTGCGAATATAGTTGGCATTCAGCACTGCGTCTTCTGTCGTCTGGCGCAGGCCGTCGGGGCCGTTCGCCTGAACGTAGGCGAGTGCACGAACGAACATGCCGAAGTTGCCGTAGAAGGCGCGTACGCGGCCGACGGACTGCGGACGGTCATAGTCGAAGCCGAGAGTTCCGTCTGTATTAGTAACTACGACCGGCTTGGGCAGAAACGGCTCCAGAATCTTGCGGACAGCGACGGGACCTGAACCGGGCCCCCCGCCGCCGTGGGGCGTCGAAAAAGTCTTGTGCAGGTTCAGGTGCATCAGGTCGACGCCGAAATCGCCGGGGCGCACTTTGCCGACGAGCGCGTTCATGTTCGCGCCATCCATGTAGAGGAGGCCCCCTTTGGCATGCATCACGTCGGCAATTTTGTGGATCTGCTGCTCGAATACCCCGAGCGTGTTGGGATTGGTCAGCATCAGCGCGGCGACATCTTCGTTCATCTGCGCTTCGAGCGAAGCGACATCGACCATGCCCCGCGAATCGGATTTCAAATTTTCGACTGCGTATCCCACCATCGCTGCCGTCGCCGGATTCGTCCCATGCGCCGAATCCGGGATCAAAATCTTCTTCCGCGGCTTCCCTTGTGATTTGTGATAAGCGCGAATCATCAGCAAGCCGGTCAGTTCGCCGTGGGCTCCAGCCGCGGGTTGCAGCGTGATCGCATCGAGGCCTGTAATTTCGATCAGGCATTCGCTGAGTGTCTTGATGATTTGCAGTGCGCCCTGCGAGATCTTTTCGGGCTGATAGGGATGGCCGTTCGCGATTCCCTCGACGCGCGCCACCGCTTCGTTCACCCGCGGGTTGTATTTCATAGTGCACGAGCCGAGCGGGTACATGCCGAGATCGATGGCATAATTCCAGGTGGAAAGGCGTGTGAAGTGGCGGATGATCTCGATCTCGCTCACTTCGGGCATGTGGCCGAGATCTTTCCGTTCCGCCGAACCGAGCACCTCTGCGGTGTCAACTTCGGGCACATCCAGCGGTGGCAGCTTCCATGCCGCTTTCCCCGGCGAGGATTTCTCGAAGATCAATCCCTCGTTTTGATTGACGTGACGCGTCGCTTTTTTGATTAAGTTCTTCATCGCGCCACCTCCTCGGCTTCTTCTTTCGCCGACCGCACCGACCGTTCACTTTCGGCGATCAGGCCCGCAGCGGTATCGATTGCCGAGCGCGTGGTCATTTCCGTGCAGCACCATAGAGCAGCATTGCCCAGCTCCGGATAGAATTTGGCCAGTGGCAGGCCGCCAACAATTTTGTGTCCCAGCAATCGACCATTAATTGCCTTGGGATCTTCGCTCGTGCGGACCACAAATTCGTTGAATCGTGGAACTCCGCCAAACAAGATTTCACCGTGCTTGGCGAATGTCGACGCCGCATACACAGTTTTGGCCAGATTCTGCTTCGCCAGTTCTTTGAGTCCCACTTTCCCGTAGACAGTCATGAAGATGTTGACCATCAAGGCCACCAGCGCCTGATTCGTGCAGATGTTCGAAGTAGCCTTCTCGCGCCGGATGTGCTGCTCGCGCGTGGCCAGCGCAAGAACGAATCCGCGGCGGCCTTGTTTGTCGACGGTCTGGCCTGCCAAACGGCCGGGCATTTGACGGACATTTTTTTCGCGCGTAGCAATGACGCCGCAGTAAGGGCCGCCGAATCCCAGGGGCACTCCGAACGATTGCGCTTCCATGGCGATAATATCGGCTTGGCGCGGCGGTTCGACGATTCCCAGCGAAACTGCCTCTGCAATCGAAACGACGAGCATCGCGCCATGCTTGTGCGCGAGTTCGGCGATCGCATCGATGTCTTCGATCGTGCCGAAGAAATTCGGAGATTGCACCAGCACGCAGGCGGTGTCCGGGGTAATCAGGCTCCCGAGTTCTTTCAGATTCACGCGGCCGTCGTCGCCGTACCCAGCCAGCGACAACGGCATCCCCTGATGCGTCGCGTACGTGGCGAGCACTTCGCGATACTCCGGATGCAAGCTGCGCGCGACCACGACCGAACGGCGTCCGGTCAGGCGAACCGCCATCATCACGGCTTCGGCGGCAGCTGTGGAACCGTCGTACATGGAGGCATTGGCTACCTCCATGCCGGTCAGTTCACAAATCATGGTTTGAAATTCGAAGATCGATTGCAGCGTCCCTTGCGAGATCTCAGCCTGATAAGGGGTATAGGCCGTGAGAAACTCACCGCGCGAAATCAAAGAGTCAATAATGACGGGCCGATAGTGAAAATACGCGCCCGCGCCGAGAAAACTTGTATAACCATCGCCGTTTTCGCGGGACCGCTGGCGAAACCAGTCGACAATCTCCGATTCCGCCATCTGGCGCGGAATGTTGAGGTCGCGGTTCAGGCGATATTCCGCCGGAATAGGAGCAAACAGGTCATCCACCGAGCGCAGGCCAATCGTCTTGAGCATGGCTTCGCGGTCCGCAGGAGATTTAGGTAAATAGCGCATAGAAAGTTATATAGATGTTCTCCAGGCCGCTTTCGATTGTGAGGGCAACAAGCGGGGAACGGCGACTCGGATTGTCAGCCTGAGAGCTCAGAGTTCCCCTCTCCACATGGCTGACGATCTCGCAATTAAATCCGCAAGCGAGAATCTGCGCCTGGGCATCAATGAGAGCCCTCTTCGGCCACGAATTTCTCGTAATCCGCAGCTGAAAGCAGGGCATTGAGCTCGCTCAGATTTTTCAGCTTCATCTTGACCATCCACGAGCCGTACGGATCTTTATTCACTTTTTCCGGCGATGTCGCCAAATCATCATTCACTTCGGTCACGGTCCCTGTGGCCGGAGCAAACAAGTCTGAAACAGCTTTCACCGATTCGACCGTGCCAAAGGTTTTGCCGGCGGTAAGTTCTGCCCCGACCTTCGGCGCCTCCACAAACACGATGTCGCCGAGGGATTGCTGAGCATAGTCGGTGATGCCGACGGTTGCAGACGTGCCGTTGACCTGAATCCACTCATGCTCTTTGGTGTATTTGCGATCTGTCGGATAAGGCATAAAAGCGTCTAGCTCCTCGCTTGCAGCAAAAACCCTGTGTTCCTCTGCGACCTCTGTGGTCACGCTCTCTTCGGCCGCCTGTAAAACGGCGTAGGCACGACAACCGCTCCTGCCGCTTGGCCACGAATTTCTACCTTCACCGCGATACCCACATCCGAAAATTCCAGGGGCACGTACGCGAGCGCGATGTTCTTCTTCAAGGATGGCGCCGGCGACCCGCTGGTCACATACCCGATCGCACGGCCTTGCGAGTCGAGCACCTTGTATCCGTCGCGCGCGATGCCACGTTCCCTCATCTCCAATCCGACCAGCGTTCGCTTGATGCCCGCGGCTTTCGCCCTCTCCAATGCTTCCCGGCCGATGAATTCCGGCTTCTCCATCTTGCAGAAGCGGTCGAGACCGGCTTCCCAGACGTTTATCGTATCGGAAATCTCATGCCCGTAGAGCGGAAGCTTGCCCTCGAGGCGCAGCGTATTCCGCGCGCCCAGGCCGCAAGGGACGACTCCGAATTCCTTGCCAGCTTGCACGATCTCATACCACACACGTGCACTGGTTTCTTCATCCGAAGGAACGTAGATTTCGAATCCATCCTCGGCCGTATAGCCAGTGCGACCGATCAAGGTATTATTCAGACCGCACAGCCGCCCGCGAGTGACCCAATAGAACTTCACTGCACTCAGGTCTGCGTCGGTCAGCTTCTGCAGCAAGTCGACTGCCTTGGGCCCTTGAATCGCGATCTGCGTGAAGTCGTCCGACAGATTCTCGACCGCGCAGTCAAACCGGCGCGTGTTGTCGCGCACCCAACTGAAATCTTTTTCTCTCGTGCCGGCGTTGATGACGAGCAGATATTCGTCTTTTCCGAGACGGTGAACGATCACATCGTCAACGAACGTGCCGTTCGGATAGAGCAGCGCGGAATACTGCGCCTGCCCGATCGCCAGCCGCGACGCGTCGTTCATGGAAATATGTTGCACGGCGGCAAGCGCTTGCGGACCAGCAAGTCGAATATCTCCCATGTGGCTAACGTCGAAGATACCGACGCCAGTGCGCACCGCCATGTGCTCGTTGATGATTCCCCCGCCGATCACGGAGGGATATTCGACTGGCATCTCCCACCCATTAAACTCCACCATCTTCGCGCCCATCTTGCGATGGACGGCGTTCAGCGCAGTTTTTCGGATCGTAGCCACGACGGGATTTTCGGGAGTAGATGCCTCAGCAGCGGACAAAACGAGACCTCAATCTAAGGAGCAGCGGCTGGTCTGTAGCGATGTGACTGATTACCGTAACACGCGGTTTTTCGGTGGGTCAAACCGGAAGCACCTTACCCGAGGAAAAGAAGCCTATCTTCTTTCGGCGCACTCGGCGCGCGCGGCGGTGAATTGGCATTTACGGCCCGAACTGGACTGATACTCTAGTTCCGGCTGGCACATGCGTTCCAGCAGCGGGTACCTGCTGACGGGCCACGCCGCTTCCGAGGACTTCCAGCTCTAAGCCAGCATCCTGAGCGGCTTCTAGGGCTCTGCGCACGGTTTTTCCGGTGAAAGACGGCACTTCGATGCCCCCAGGCTCAACGTCGAGCACGACAGTTGCGGTTGCCGGAAGCTTTGCGTCCAGTGGCTCCGTGGGATCGGAGGATTTTGCAGAACGAGTTTGGACGGGTGTATCTGCTGCTTGGGACAGCGCTTCTTTCATCGCGGCCCGCACCACTTGCCCACTCCCACTGGCGGCCGCCAAGGCCACTCTCGAATTGTGCTCACGCGTCATCCCCGCCACAACAGACGATTTTCCAGCCGCAGAAGGGCCGTCGGCGTCCGCTGTCTCCAGCGGTTCGCCCGGATGATCGGGTGTTCCTTCCTCCAGGTCGGAATCTTTTAGGCCCCGATTTTTCCCACGCGCCAGAAGCAATTGATGCTGCGGAGCGAGCGGCAAATCATGGGGGACATGCAGATATTCGAGGACCTGCTGCGCGATACGGCGGAATACCGGAGCCGAAACCTGTCCGCCCTGGTGCAGACCGACGGCTGAATCCAGAATGACCGCGACCACGATCTGCGGATTGTTGACCGGCGCGAATCCGGCGAAAGAGCCGACATATTTCGTTTTCGAATATGCCCCCGTCGCGGGATCAACTTTCTGCGCGGTTCCGGTCTTTCCCGCAGACGAGTACCCTTCGAGAATCGCCTTGCGGCCCGTGCCTTCCAGAACAACTTTCTGCATCATCGCTCGCATTTCGGCTGCGGTAAGCGACGAAATCACGCGATGCGAAGGCCCGGGGTGAAACGCTACCGTCTGAAGTCCTCCCTGTGGCGGAACTGTTCCCGCCACGATGCGCGGTGCGACCCAGACGCCATCATTGGCGAAAGTTGAAATCAGACCCGTAAGTTGGAGCGGGGAAATACCAATCTCCTGTCCCATCGAGATGGCCGCGATTGAGACTTTCGACCAGCGGCTCGGGGGCTTGGTCAGGCCACGTGTTTCTCCCGGGAGCTCGATGCCGGTTTGCTGGCCAAACCCGTAGGCGCGAATGTATTTGTAGAAGCGTTGGTCCCCGAGGCGAAGCGCAATCTTGATGGCACCCACATCACTCGATTCCGCGAGCACGCCCCATACCGGCAACAATCCGTGCGGCCTGGAGTCGCGAATGCGCATACCGTTGTAGACGATCGATCCCATCTGACAGTCGAACACTTCATCGGGATTCGTGAGTTTCTCTTCCAGCGCGGCCGATATTGTGACCAGTTTGAAAGTCGATCCGGGCTCGTAGATATCGCTCACCGCGCGATCAGTGAGCGCCGCGGGAGTGATCTGCTTGCGCGAATTGGGATTGAACGTCGGGCGATTGGCCAGCGCCAGAATCTCGCCGGTGTGCGGGTTTTCTACGATGACCGTCCCGGCAATCGCCTGCGTGTCGTGCATCGCCTGATCCAGTTCTTTCTCCGCGATGTACTGAATGTTTTTATCGATGGTCAGGACAATGTTTTCGCCTGGCTCTGGCTGTGTTTCGACGTCAGAAAACCACTGCCGGCGCGCATCGACCGAGATGAACATCTTTCCCGGACGTCCGCGCAATTCGTCATCGAATTCATGCTCGATGCCGCTCTGCCCGGTATCCTCCATTCCGACCGACCCGAGTACCTGGGCTGCGAGATCGCGCGCGGGATAAAAACGCTTGGGCTCTTTCTCAAAGTGAATGCCTTGCAGATTGAGCGACTTAATACGCTCGATGGTTTCATCATCGGCTTTGCGCGCCACCCAACAGAACGTCTTGTGGGCGCGGCAATCGGCGAGCACGACGTTCGCGTCTTCGCCGGTGATGCGGGAGATTAACGAAACTGCCGTGGGGAGATCCTTGACCTCGGTGGGAACAGCGAAAGCAGAATCCACGAGCACCGACATCGACAGTTCTCGTCCATAGCGGTCATAGATGACGCCGCGCTTCGCCGCCAGTGGAATCGCCCGCTGCTGCTGGTGTTCCGCCTGCTTGACGAATGATCCGTAGCAGAAGATCTGCAGATAAACCAGGCGAGCACAGATCAGCGCGCACCAGAAAACGAGCATGATCCCCAGGAGGTAGAGGCGGGAATTGCGGGCGAGAGTGGATTCGGAACCGGCCATTGACACTCTACGGCTTGTCATCCTGACGCTCGCGGTTTTTGCGAGCCGAAGGACCTATGCATTCTTTGATCCCGGCAAAGTGCACAGGTCCCTCGCTTCGCCCAAGATGACAAAAGCAAAATCAGTACGCTCAGACAAGCATGGCGGCCTCAAGCGTTAGGCCGCCATCCAAAATGCTCTCGAGCTGCGCTCGACGGACAGCCGAGGGCCGCTATCCCAACATAAACCGTTACTGGCCCTCGATCACCATCACCGGCGCCGCGCTGGCCATTACCGGTCCTGCGCCCTGGCTTGAAGAAGTATCCATGCGGATGACTTGTCCCGGTTCCGGGGGAACCAGTCCCATGCGGCGCGCCAAGACATCGATTCGTTCCGGATCGCGCAGTGAGGCATCTTCCAGGCGCAGAGCGTGATTCATCTCGGTCAGGTTACTCAGTTCGCGCTTGGCCGACTCGATCCGGTAGCCATATTCGATGGCCTTAAAATGCTGCCAGGCATAAGTGAACACGAGCAGGAAGAGACAGGCCAGCGCTGTCCCGAAATATTTCATCTCGCGATTGCGGCGCGGATCTTCGATTTTGACCAGACGTGAATTGTCGATGGCCTTGGAGAAATAAATTTCCGGCGTTCCCGTCCAAAATGGGCGCCGACCTTCCGCCACGTAGGCTCCTCGAAATGTTGCCGCCGCTGCCGCCATTTATGCTGCCCCCATGAGAATTCCGTCTTGATCCGTGATCGGGACCTCCATCGCAAAAATCGCGTGCAGTTCCCTTTCCTCGGCCATTTGTCTTTCTTCGGCCCGCCGCTCCGCGCGATCCACCGCTGCCATCAAATCCCTAATCACTGTGCCCGTGTGCATTCCCGCCAACCTCACATTGGATTCCTACCACGGAACCCTAAAAGCAGCTGCCAGCTATCAGCCGTCAGCTCTCAGTCTCATCGTGCCAGCGGATCTCACGTCCGCTTGGCTTTCAACCTGAACTCTTGACCCGGCACCGCCATTACAGCTATGCCGGGAGCTCCGGCAGGTTTTCCGGAACTAAACTTTGCCTCGCGTGGCCAAGCTTCGCTCTGGCCTGCGAGGCGCCCGTCGCTACCCGATTCGTTCCGCGGCCCGCAATTTCGCGCTCCGTGCCCGAGGATTGCGATCACTCTCTTCCTGCGATGCCGTTACCGGCTTCTTGGTCAGAATCCGGTAGTACTTGTCTTTCATCGCGCCCTCGCGGAAGGCATCCTTTACGATGCGGTCTTCCAGCGAGTGAAAACTGATCACCACAATCCTTCCGCCTGGCTTCAGAATCCGCGGCGCCACTTCCAGCAGCGCCTTCAGATCGTCCAGTTCGCGGTTTACGAAGATTCGAAGAGCCTGAAAAGTTCTGGTCGCGGGATGAATCCTACGTTCGGCCTGGTTCATTGGCCGGGCCGCGGCTGATATGACATCCGCAAGTTGTGCGGTAGTTTGTATCGGCCGCGACCGGCAAATGGCTCTGGCGATTCTCCGCGACCTCCTTTCCTCTCCGAATTCGTAAATCACATCGGCAAGCTGTCGCTCGTCGAGGTGGTTTACCACTTGTTCGGCGGTACGCTCCGACCGCGGGTCCATCCGCATGTCGAGCGGTCCTTCCGCCTGAAAACTGAATCCGCGCGCGGCATTGTCGAGTTGCAGACTGCTCACGCCAAGGTCGGCGAGAATCCCATCGATCGTCGCTGCTGGTTCGCCCTTCGCAATCTCCGCGAACGAGCGATGCAACAACGTAATCTCCGGCCAATCCGCAACAGCAGATCCCTCGACTCCGGCGGACGACTCGCTTGGCGAGTCTTCCATCTCCGCTCGGGATGACGACGGCTGCAGCGTTCTGCGCGCGATTTCCAGCGCCTGAGGATCTTTATCGAGCCCAATCAAATGTCCCCGTGCGCCGAGGCGTTTTGCGATTTCGTGACTGTGCCCGCCCAGGCCCGCCGTGGCGTCGATATAGGTCCCACCACGCCGCACGGCTAAAAAGTCGATCGCTTCTTTTAAAAGAACCGGAACGTGTCCAACTTGCCCACGTCCACCCCCCTGGGGGGCGTCTGTTGAACTCTCGCCCATATGCGGGCTGCTTAGATGCCCAGTTCGTCGAGCGTTTTCTCATCCTCAGGCGTAAACGGTTGCTCTGTGATCTCTCTGCGGTACGCTTCCAGATTGCGTACCAGCAAACGATTCAAGTTGCCCGTTACCGCGACTTCGCCCTTGATGTCGGCCGCTTCCCGCAACAGCTGCGGCATCAGCAGCCGGCCCTGTCCGTCCATCTCGACCTGCTGGCCCCAATAATTCACGCGATCCAGAAACTTTTTCTTGGTGGGGTTGTAGTTCGACAGCCCGGCCAGCTTCTGTTCGATCCGCTCCCACTCTTCGAAGGGATAAACTTCGGCAACCTTCCCATCCACGCTCGTGATGTAGAATTGCGTCCCATACTTCTCGTCGATCACCCGCTTGAACTCGGCCGGGATCTTGAGACGGCCTTTCTCGTCGACCCGGGTTGGATGATTGCCGCGAAACATGATTGAGCTCTAGGACAGCAACGAGGGAGGTTAAGACTGCGCAAATTGGGGTCAATCTCGAGCGATTCGGGCTGTTTTTCGTACTTTTGGGTCGGCTTCCCACCGGCTCCTCGATTTCAGCTCCTGAGTCCCACGAACCCCGTCGATGGTTCCACTTTTAACCACTTTCTCCCACATCTTAGCTGTAAGTCGTTTATTGTCAAGAAGAAACTTCAAGGCTGACGACTCCCAGTTTCTCTGACTCGGGAAACTACGACGCCTTGTGGTTAACTTTCCGGGGAACTACAAGCTGTTGGGTTTACGAAACTGGTTCCTTCGCTATTCTTTCGCTACGATTTTTCTTGACGTCCTCTCTCGGCGTGGCAGTTTGTTGTGCAAAATTGTCGGCGATGGGAAGAGAGAAGGAGCGTGGGATCTCACGAGTGCAGCTCCATAGCGGCATGTCAGAGCATCTTGAATTCGAGCAGTGGGTTTCCTTTCCGCTGCCGTGCGTGTTCGAATTCTTCTGCAATCCTGAAAACTTGCCGCGAATCATGCCTGCGGCAATGGCAACGAAGCTGGTGACCCTGAATCGCGTGCCCGCGCTGCCGCTTCTCGACGGGACCTTCACGATCCGCCGCCGCCGGCGCTGGCTCGACCATCGTGACTTCGTTTCGCGTGTTCCCTCTCCTGCCGCTTCGGGCCCAGTGGATCTCGCGCATCACCGAATTTGAATGGAACCATCACTTCGCCGACGTGCAGGAACGAGGCCCCTTCAAGCGCTGGCATCACCGCCATGAATTTGCGGCTGAGGTTCGCGATGGAACTACGGGCACACGCATCCGCGATATCGTCGACTACGAAGTAGGATTCGACGTTCTGGGTGCAATTGCGGACGCGCTGTTCATTCGCCGCCGGATGCAGCAGACTTTTGCTGACGACAGCAAAAGCTCCCGTTACTGCTCCGCTAATAGTCTTTGAAACCTTCGGTAGTATCCTAATTAACCACAAAGGGCACGAAGGCACACGAAGGAAACCAGCGTTTGCATCCTTCGAGTGCTTTCGTGTCCTTAGTGGTTTACTGAATTCAGGACACCACCAAACTTTCCCAGGCATGCGCGCTTGCTCCCAATTGGGTGTACACTGCCGCGCAGATTCACTCTGATTTAGGTTTGCAATCGATCGACGGAGGTTTCCCTATGTCACTCAACAAAGGTCGTATCTGGCTCGGCGGATTGGCGGGCGGCGTGGTGTGGTCGGTGTGGAGTTTCGTGGTGAACGATTTCGTCGTCGGCAATGCACGCTATGTGGCCGCCCAAAACGCAGGAGTGTTTCTCAAGGCTCCCCGCTATTCCTTCTTCACTGCACAGTGGATCGTGATTCTGTTTGTGCTGGCGATTGTGCTGGCGCATCTTTATGCGTGGACGCGGCAGACGCTCGGCCCGGGACCGCAGACCGCGCTGCGGGTCGGCTTCTGGGTGGGATTCGTGGCGGGATTTCCGCTGAACTTTGCGCAGGCAACGTGGCTGGCCGCGGGGCGCGGTCTTCCATTTGGCTGGATGCTGGAAATGTGGGTAGGCGCGATTCTCGCCGCATTGGTCGCCGGATTCCTCTATAAAGAATCCGCGTAGGACGCGCGCCAACTACTTCATCGGTTCGACGACGACAGCGGTGCCGTAGGAGAGCACCTCGGTCACTCCCTGCATAATTTCAGTCGCGTCGTAGCGGGCACACACAACCGCGTTCGCGCCGAGTTCGGCGGCATGCTGCAGCATCAGGTCGAATGCTTCCTGTCGCGTCTTCTCGCAAAGATTGGTGAGCAGAGTAATATTGCCGCCGACCAGCGTCTGCAACCCGGCTCCAATCGTTCCGAAGATAGAGCGCGAACGCACCACAATCCCGCGCACGACCCCCAGAGTGCGGACGACCCGGAAGTTATCGAGTTCAAACTGCGTGGTCACCATCGTGTGAGCGACCATCCTGCCAGCGGTGTACCCGGTTGCCATGGCGATCCCTCGTTTGTCTTTCGCGCGGAATATGCAGCCCACGTGGACACGCTAACTATACCGCTCCACCTCACGGCGGGCGAGTGTACCCACAGTTGCCCCCGTCCTCCGAACGAACTCGTGAGAATTCATTCTCTTCATAATGGCGAATTGTGTTCACACCCATTTGGCAACTGGCTGGCCTCTCAGTTCGGGAAACAGCATGCAGGGGCATGCCGTCCTTCAGTCCATGGCCAGTTCTTTGCGATAAGATCAAAGCTATGACTCCCTCAACAGCCGAAGCGGAAACGGGCGCGAATACCGCTCCAGAGTCGCGTCCGTCGAACTTTCTGCGCGACAAAATGGTCGAAGACCTCAAGACCAACAAGTACAACGGACGTGTGCAGACCCGCTTCCCTCCTGAACCCAACGGCTATCTGCACATTGGCCACGCCAAAGCCATCTGCATCGACTTCGGGCTCGCGGAGGAATTCGGCGGCAAGACCAATCTGCGCTTCGACGACACCAATCCCGAAAAAGAAGATGTCGAGTACGTCGATGCCATCAAAGAAGATGTGCAGTGGCTCGGCTTCCACTGGGACGGCCTTTTTTACGCGTCCGATTATTTCGACCAGCTCTATGAGTGGGCGAGCAAGCTGATTAGAGACGGCAGGGCGTACATTGACGATCTGTCTGCCGAAGAGATTCGCAAACATCGGGGCACGCTGACCGAGCCCGGGAAAGACAGTCCCTACCGCAATCGCCCGGTTGAAGAGAATCTGAATTTATTTGAGCGCATGCGCGCGGGCGAGTTTCCTGATGGCTCGCGAGTGCTGCGGGCGAAAATCGACATGGCTTCGCCGAACTTGAACATGCGCGACCCGGTCATGTATCGCATCCTGCATGCGGAGCATCACCGTACCGGAAACAAGTGGCCGATCTATCCCATGTACGATTTCGCCCACGGCCAGTCGGATTCGCTAGAGAAAGTCACGCACTCGATGTGCTCGCTGGAATTCGCCGATCATCAGCCGCTCTACAACTGGTTCATCGAGCAGCTTGGGATCTTTCCCTCGCAGCAGATCGAGTTCGACCGCCTCAGCCTGACTTACACGATCATGAGTAAACGGCTGTTGCGGCGTTTGGTCGAAGAAGGCCGCGTGCGCGGCTGGGACGATCCACGCATGCCAACGCTGGGCGGCCTGCGTCGCCGCGGATACACACCGGAAGCGATCCGCAACTTCGTTGCCGCCGTTGGCGTGTCCCGCACCAACGGAATCGTTGAACTGGCCATGCTCGAACACTTCGTGCGTGAGGATCTGAACAAGCGTGCTCCGCGCGTAATGGGCGTGCTGCGTCCGCTAAAGGTTGTCATTGATAACTATCCGGTAGGTCAGGTCGAGGAGATGGACGCGCAAAATAATCCGGAAGATCAGACTGCGGGCTCGCGCAAGGTGCCGTTCTCGCGCGAACTGTACATTGAGCAGGATGATTTTCGCGAAGTGCCTCCGCCAAAATATTTTCGTCTGTCGCCGGGGAGGGAAGTGCGCCTGCGCTATGGATATTTCATTACCGCGAAGAGCGTGGTGAAAGACGATCGGGGGCAAATCATCGAAGTCCATTGCACGTACGATCCGGCAACGCGTGGCGGCAATGCTCCGGATGGACGCAAGGTGAAGTCGACGATCCATTGGGTTTCGGCCGCACACGCGATTACTGCCGAAGTGCGAATTTACGAAAGCCTGTTCACAAATCCGAATCCAGCGGACGTCCCTGAGGGGCAGGACTTCACGGCAAATCTGAACCCGAACTCACTCGAAGTGATCGCCGATGCCAAGCTCGAGCCTTCGCTGGCGAGCGCGGCTGCAGGCAGCCGGTATCAATTCGAGCGCCTGGGATACTTCTGCGCGGATCCTGACTCGCAACCCGGAGCGCTGGTATTCAACCGAACTGTGGCGCTGAAAGACACATGGGCGAAGGTGGAGAAGAAGCAGGCCGGGAAGAGCTAACTTTCCGTTCGGTCGAACATGCAGGCAAGTCAAACTGAGTCCGAGTTATTTTCCAACTCTCTGCGAATTTTGCCCGCGAGTTGTTTCAGAGTATAGGGCTTTTGTAGAAAGTTGTTGTGCAGCTCGAACACTTTGTGGTCGAGGACGGTTCGGCCCGCATACCCGGAAACAAACAGCAACTTAATTTCAGGCCGCAATCGCCGAATCTGATCCGCCAGTTCGCCCCCGCTCATATTCGGCATGACAACATCGGTCAGCACGAGATGGATCGGTGCATCGTGTCCTCTCGCAACCGCCAGCGCCTCCAGCCCATCTTTGGCCTCGAGAATGTTGTACCCCTGGCAGCGAAGAAACTCTGTGGTCGCATTGCGAACGGCAGGCTCGTCTTCGACAACCAGAATCGTTTCGGTGCCGCGCGCCGCAGGTTGAACCTCCTGCTCTGCAGTTTCTACCATGGCGGCGTGACCTCCAATGCACGGCAGATAGATCTTGAACACGGTACCCTTGCGTGGTTCGCTATAGGCCCAAAGGAAACCTTTGTTCTGCTTAACGATTCCATAGACAGTTGCCAGGCCGAGCCCAGTGCCCTGTCCCGAAATCTTCGTGGTGTAAAAGGGCTCGAAGATGTGGGGCAGATGTTCCGGCGGAATTCCTTCCCCGTCATCACTCACGCATATCAGCGCGTAGCGGCCCACCGGAATATCGGATTTCTTCGCGTCCACGTATTGGTCGTCAAGCACCACGTTAGAAGTTTCGATCTGAAAGTGTCCGCCTTGCGGCATGGCATCGCGGGCGTTGCAGGCAAGATTCATCAAGACCTGCTCGATCTGAACCGGGTCGATACGCACGCGACCTAGCCCTAGTCCCGGCTCGAAGCTGAACTCGATATCCTCGCCGATCAAGCGAGGCAGCGTCTTGGAAATTGTCCGAATGACTTCGTTCAGATCCGCCAGCCGTAATGCGCGCGGTTGTTTCCGGCTAAAGGCCAACAATTGACGGGTTAACTCGGCCGCTCGCCGCGCTGCAAGAAGAACTTCCTGAATCTTGCTCGCGAGAGCACTGCCAGAAGCGATCTCGTCCAGCGCCATCTCGGAGTAGCTCGTGATAATGGTCAGAAGATTGTTGAAATCGTGAGCGACTCCGCCGGCTAGCCGGCCAACAGCATTCATTTTCTGCGCCTGGGTTAATTGCGCTTCCAGGCGAACCCGCTCGGTCAGATCGCGTCCCGTTGCAATGAAGTGCGTGATGTTTCCGTAGGCATCGTGCACCGGGCAGATACTCTGTTCCACGTGGTACAGTTCGCCATTCTTCTTGCGATTGACCAGAATCCCGCGGAAAACACTCCCCTGTAGAATCGTCCGCCACAGTTCCTGGTAAACGTCGGGGTCTTGCTCGCCCGATTTCAGAATGCTGGGGCTGCGGCCGCGCACTTCGTCACGACTGTATCCAGTCAACGATTCGAATGCCGGATTTACATACTCGATCATCCCAGTTTGATTGGCAACGATGACCATGTCGGGAGACTGTTCCACCGCAAGAGAAAGCTTGCGCAGCGATTCTTCGGCCGTACGTTGTCCCTGCTCCAGAACGTGCATCTCCAGCGTGCTCTGAATGGTGCGGATCAGAGTCGCTCCATCCATTTGCGATTTGGTCAGGCAATTCCACCGCTTCGCCCCGATCGCGTCCGCGATGGTCTGCTCATTCGCATCTTCGGTAAGCACGATGTAAGGAATCGAGCGCCCGCCATGCAGGAATTTCGACAGGAAATTGACGACGTGCGCGTCTCCCGTGGCGTGCTCGAACAAAATCAGACCGTAAGGTCTCTCGTGCAGCATGGCTTCCGCTTCTTCGAGCGAATGCGCGTGGTCCAGTTCCGTAGCCAGGGTTTTGCGCGCCCCATTCAAGATGTCGCGCATGAGAAAAAAATCTTCCTCCTTCTCTCCCACCAGCAGCACGCGCAAAGGCAAGCGCGACAGCGCGGGTTTGGCAGCGGTTATCAACGAACGGCTCCGTCTGTAGTTACTATCGGAACCGCGGTGCTTTTTCTTGAAGGAAGTCGTGGATTGAAGGTGGCCTAAGATTTTCTAATGTGGTGATTTCCAGAAGAGAACGTCGATGAAAATACACTCTCCACGCAGGCACTGAGTCACGGGAGGAAACCGGTTCAAGAGAAGTCGCTTTTGAGGTTCCTCTCTGACGCCGCGTGAAATACGCAATTAGGCCGAAGGCAGCAGCATCCCTTTTTCCAGATGGCGAGTCACATGCGCGTACGAGGCCGCATGCGGGTCATGCGTGACCATAACAATCGTCTTTTGAAAATCCTCATTCAGCCGTTTCAGGATTTCCAGCACTTCCGTGGCGGAGTGGCTGTCGAGATCGCCGGTAGGCTCATCCGCCAGCAAAAGAGTCGGATCGCTGACGATGGCGCGGGCGATGGCCACGCGTTGCTCCTGTCCTCCAGAGAGCTGCTTGGGCAGGTGATGCACCCGGTCTTCCAGGCCGACCAATTTGAGTGCGGTCAAAACGTGGTCACGGCGCTGCTGCGCGTTGAGCTTGGTCAATAGCAAGGGCAACTCGACATTTTCAAACGCGGTGAGAACTGGGATCAGATTAAAGGTTTGAAACACGTAGCCGATGTGTTCGTTGCGCCAGTGTGCAATCTGGGAATCGCCGAAGCGGAAAATATCTTGCCCTTGCACGAGCAATTCGCCTGCTGTGGGACGATCGATCGCAGCAATCATGTTCAGCAGCGTCGTCTTGCCCGATCCGGAGGGCCCCATCAGCGCCAGGAACTCGCCCTTCCCGATGTCGATGGAGACATCGTCGAGCGCCTTCACTTCGAAGGCGTCGCGTTTGAAGATCTTGCTGACGCCGCGTACCTGTACGACTTTCGTGGAGGTAGCTACGTTCGGTTGTGCAATTGTACTCATGATTGCCCCTTAATTTTGATTTTGTCTCCGTCTTTCAATGTCGATGGCGCGGTGGTGATGACATCCTCGCCGCCGACCAGACCGTCAACCAGCGCTCCGTCGCTGCGCTCACTCACGATATGAATTTCCCGCGCGACCGCCTTACCGTTGAAGGCGATCAGGACGATCTTTTTTCCGTCGTGGTCGCGAATCGCCGTGGACGGCACAAACACTCCCGCCGACGCTTTCGCCGTTCTTGGCGTTTCATTGGCCAGGAATTTTACCGTCGCATTTTCTTCCGGCCGCAATTCAATGCCGGGATACCTGCCCGGATTCAGCACCTGCACCTTAACCTGCACCGTTGCCTTCTGGCGGTTGGCTTCCGGCGAAATCTGCGCGATGCCCCCGTCATAAACCTTGTCGGGATACACATCCGTGGTCACCTGCGCTTTCTGTCCCGGAAAAAGCCGCGCGAAATCGGCCTGCGCGATGTCGAGTTCCACCTGCAGATCATTTAGGTCCGCAAGCGAAACCACGGAACCTTGCGGGCCGCCCGCTGCGGCGCTAGCGAACTGCGCCGTGATCAGTTCCCCTTTTTCGGCGGTACGGTCGAGAATGGTTCCGGTCACAGGCGCGCGGATGACGGTGGCATCAAGCTGTGACTTAGCGTAGTCGAGCTGACCTTCCGCCTGTACCAGCGCTCCTTGAGCGCGCGCGATCTCCTCCGGCCGCGGACCAATCTTCGCCAATTCAAAGGCCTTCGCGAGCGAGTCCGCTTTTTCCTGATCGGCCTGGAATTTCGCCGTCGCATCGTCCAGTTGCTGCTTGGAATCCACGCCCCCGGCCGCCAGTTCTTTGGTTCGATCGAGCGTGAGCTTGTCATTGGCCAGCGTGGCGCGGGCTTCATCGAGATTGTGTTGTGCTTCCTGAATTTCCTCCAGTCGAGAACCATGCTGCAGCTCTTCGAGGTACGCTCGCGCGTTCTCGACCGCCCCTTTGGCTTGCTCATACGAGGCGCGGAACTCTTCATCCTCCAGCCGCACCAGCACCTGGCCTTCCTTGACCTTGTCGCCCTTTTCCACGCCGATCCAGGCCAAGCGACCCGTGACCTTCGAATTCACATTGATGGTGTGATGGGCCACGATGTACCCGGTGGCGGAAAGCACAATCGCCCCTTCCTCATTTCCGTTGGTAACCGCGGCCGCACGAACGACTTCCACTTCCGGCGTTGCGGACGAAAACGTGCGATACGCCAGAGCGGATAATCCCAGAACGACGACCACTGCGATTCCGCCCAGGATGTAGCGGCGCACCCAGCCGGGAGCGTCCCCCCCGTTGTCGCTGCGTTGCGTGCGGTCAATGCGCAGGCTTTGCAGATCGTCGTGCTTGGTATCAATTCCCATGCGTTTAGCTACAACTTAATGCCCCGAAAGTCCTTTCAGGATTCCGTCCTCCTGAAGTCTCGCGCTTTTACCAACGAGGCGAGGGATATCTCGCTCCTCGAATGCGCGCAGCTGCGATTATTATCCTCGCAGCGCATTCAAAATGTTTTGCCGCGAGGCATGCCACGCCGGCGCCAAGCCTCCGACAAATCCCATGATCAATGCAAACACGATCGCGTTCATCGCGACCTGCGGAGTAATGCGCAATGCGAACACCACTTCGCTGAACGTCACAGCATTCGATGTGCCGGTCTGCATCCCGTTAAAGGGCAGCATCAGCAGGATCCCCACAAACGCGCCCAGCAAAGCCAGGAGCAGAGACTCCAGCACGAATGAAGTCAAGATCGATGGCCGCGAAAACCCCATGACGCGCAGGGTCGCAATTTCGCGTCCGCGATACGCGACCGCCGCATACATCGTATTCATGGCTGCGAAGATTGATCCAATCGCCATGATAATGGCGACAACAAAACCAATGACTTTGATCGGGGCTCCCGAACTCGTCTGCTTGGCGTAGTAATCCGTCTCAAGGACGCCATCCAGTTTCAGACGCTGGTCGTCGGCGACTCGTTTGGTCAATGCGTCGGCCGCAATGGGATCGGTCGCTCGCAAGTAGGCGGACGAAAATCCTCCCTGGCGGTCGAAGTCCGACGCCATCTGGTTCACATCGCCCCATATTTCCGACTCGTAGGCCGAACCACCTGCGTCGAACACGCCCACAACTTTCCACGATCCTTTGCCGAATTCGATCGTATCGCCGATATTGGCATGCGAAAAGCGCTCGCGGATCGACTTGCTCACGACCACTTCGCGCTGTCCGGGCTCGAACCAGCGCCCTTCCGCCAGTTTTACCTTGGGCGGACCTCCGGGCCTGTCGGGCAACTGGCGCATCTCGAGGCCGTCCGGCATCATGCCCCTCACCGTGACATTGACTTCACCGGTGCCGTCGCGGCGCGGCAGCACGATCACGACATTCCACTCGCCCGAAGCCATCGGTTCGCCATGACTATCTTTAGCGATGCCGGGCAGAGTCTTGAGCGTGGGAAAAAGCGACGCATCGAAGCCTCCGGTCAACTCCGACTCGGAACCCTTGCGCAGCACCAGCACATTCAATGGGCTGCCGCTGCTGACGAAAGCGCGATCGAGTCCCGCCACTAGCGCCATCAGGAAAATCGCGGTGGTTACGGTGAGCGCGATGCCGAGGGCCGTCATCAACGTGAGACCCTTGCGCAGGACTAAATTGCGAATGTTGTATTTAATCGGTATCGCCATAGTGACTCTCTACCCGCGCTTCTTTAAAAGGGTACGGCTTCAAGCCGTGCCATAAGGCCCAGCAAAATCGCACCGGCTTTAGCTGCCGAGTAAAATTGAACCTCAGGGCCTGAAGGGCGGCCTACTCCTGACCCGCACCGGCGGGCTGAAAGCCGCGCCCCTTCAAAACTTGCTCGCACTCGCGCGATCGTTATCCAATATGCCGCAGCGCGTCCACGATGTTCATGCGCGCCGCACGATGCGCGGGCAGATACCCGCTGATTAATCCCAGCAGCAGCGACACCATTAGAGCCAACATCGCCGTCGGCAATTTGATTTTCATATCCAGCGGAATGCCCAACCCAATGAAGCGATGAGTCATCATACCGATCACCGGGATCGCGATCAGAATTCCGAGTACTCCCCCGGAAACCGCCAGCGCCACCGCTTCACTGATGAAAATCGAGAGCACACGCCGGCGAGTAAAACCGAGAGTCTTCAACACTGCGACTTCGCGGGTGCGGCTGCGTACCGACATCGCCATGGTGTTTGCCGAAACCAGCATGATAGCGAATGCCACCGCGCCGCAGATGCCGAGGATGAATGCCTTCACGTTGCCTAGCGACGCCACGAATCCAAGCAGAAATGCTTTTTCGCTCTCGGTCTTCGTCTGCAGCGGCGAATTCCGGAACATGTCATCGATTTCCTTCGACACGCGCGCCACGTCATCGGCCGAATCAATCTGCGCCGCATACCATCCGGCTTGCCCTTTCATCCAGGGCACTGCTTCTTCCAAATACTTGGTGTTGAAGTACAGAGCATTCTGCGGCGGATCGCGATGATAAATGGCGCGAATAGTCAATTCCGGATTCACCGGGAAAATCGTTCCCTGCAGCGTGATCTTGTCGCCGATCTTCCAGTGATACTTGTCAGCCAGCGTTACGTCGACTAGGGCTCCGGCGCGGTCCTGCTGCCAGGCTTTCAACTGATCCGGCGGAACGATCTTGTCGGACGCGACTTTCAGATATTCGTCCGGATCGGTAGCCGACTGCGCGAAGAAATGCTCAGGACGATCGTCGATGTATCGTCCACCAAACCAGGTCATCGGGGCAATGGCTGTCACGCCAGGAATAGCGCGAATCTTGTCGCGATAAAACGCGGGCAGAAAAAATGCCAGCGACACACGGTCGCGAATGATCAAGCGGCGTGAGGCTTCGGGCGCGACCTGATCCACATAGAATGCGCGCCAGATGCAGATCATCAGCGTCAGCAACAAGAGGGAAAAGCTGATGCTGAACACGGTCAACAGGCTGCGGCGCTTGTTGCGAAACGCGTTGCGCACGACAAAACTTCCCAATGTCATAAGGTCGTCCTAAGAATCTCAACCAATGTGGCGCAGCCCATCCACAATATTCACCTGCGAAGCATGATAAGAAGGAATCGCCGCACTCAACAGCCCAACCAGCGCCGAGACCGCTAAGGCCAGCAGCCAGATCGCCGGCGTCATTCTTAGCGGAAAGAACGTCATCTGCGGCGCGTGCTCAAAGCCAAAAACCATGGCTCGGCCGAGCCCAGTGCCAATCAAACCTCCTACGATCGATAGGGCCACAGCTTCACCTACAAAGAGTCCCAGGACACAACGTTTAGTGAATCCCAGGGTCTTGAGCACGGCGACTTCGCGGGTACGCTCGCGGATCGACATGGCAATCGTATTGGCGGAAACCAGCAACGTCGCGAACAGCACTGCCCCACAGATGCTGAGAATGAATGCCTTCACATTGCCCATCATGGCCACGAATTCGAGCCCGAATGCCCTTTCGCTTTCCGTCTTGGTTGGCTGCGGCGAATTGCGGAACATATCATCGACGGCAGCGGCGATCTTGCTCACATCCGCGGGATCGTCCGCCAGAATGTCGAATGTGCCCGCCTGTCCTTTGAAGAATGGAACCGCTTCCTCCACGTACTTCGCATTGAAGTAGAGCGATTTGGGATCAGGATCAGCATGATAGATCCCGCGAACGTACAGCTCGAGGTTCACGGGATAAATGTCACCCTGAATCACAATGCGATCGCCGAGCTTCCAGCCATACTTCTTGGCCAGAGAATCCGACACGATCGCACCCTGGCGATCCCGCTGCCAGGCTTTGATCTGATCCTCCGGCATCTTGAGATCGCGGAATACCTTGAAGAATTCATCCGGATCGGTGCCAAAGCGGGCGAAAAAATTCTCCGGCTTTTGATCCTTATAAATTCCATTGAACCAGGAATTTGGAACCACGGCCACCACGCCCGGAATCGCTCGAATCTTGTCCCGGTAATACATGGGCAGCGTAAAAGTGAGCGATACGCGATGCCGCACCACCAACCGCTGCGCCGATTCCGCGCTGCCGTCCTCCAACGCGAAAGCGTGCCAAAGCGTCATCATGAAGGTAAGCAGAAGCAGAGAAAAACCGATGCTCAAGACCGTGAGAAGGCTGCGGCGCTTGTTGCGAAACGCGTTCTTTGCGACGAACCTGGTCAAAGTCATCAGCAAACCTCAGGAAGGTGCGGCAATGAGGGCAGAACTCCGGAGCGTCCCAGCTTTTCCAGAATAGTCGACAGTCTCCGCGTTCGGCAACCGGTCCGAGTTGGCTTTGCTCGCGGCAAAAATCCTCACTCCGCATCGCAACTGATTCCAATCGTTGCAATTTCTGCTTTCCGCCACAAGTGGAGATCGTCATCCGGCCCGGATGACAAATGTCACACCAGGATTTCCGTTACAGTTACAACCGCTGCGAGAACCCGGAAGTTACGTTTGGCGAAAAGCTGGCCATTCGGTCCGGGTTCCGCTCAAGGCTTTAGCCGGGCCACCGACAGCGAAGACCTTGCCTCGTGCCGTCCCCAGGAGAAATGTCGCGGCGGGTTTCCCGGCCCCCGACTCTAAGGCTCCGCTTACCTTGGTAACTCGAACATATACAGACACAGCGATATGCTAACGGCACCCTATCCCCCCGGGTCTCCGCCGGTCGAAGGTTCGCGGCGGCGCGAACGCTTTACCAGGCAATGGAGCAGGAGAAATGTCCACGAAAATCGGCCCCTTCGAGATTCTCAGTGAGTTGGCGAAATCGTCTACCGGCACGGTGTACAAGGCGAACGACCCCGAAACCGCACAGACGGTTGCACTGAAAACGATTCAGTTGAGCGCGTTCGGCGACGGCGCGGCAGAGCTGGAATCTGCGCTCGTGACCGAAGCGGAAAAGACAAAGATTCTGAGCAGTCCGAACATCACTCCTGTGTTCGGAGCGGGTGAAATCGACGGGCTGTTCTGCGCCGCCATGGAATACGTGCAGGGCAACAGCATTGCCACGATGCTGGCGCGCAAAGAAGGATTTTCCATCTGGGACCTGCTCGACATCGGGCGCCAGCTATGCAGCGGTCTGGATCACGCCGCTTCGCACCAGATCGTTCATTACAGTCTGGAACCGGCCAAGATCATGTGCGGCTGGGACGGAACGGTAAAGATTCTGGCGTATGGTCTGTCGAGCGTTGGCAATTTCCTGCAGTATGTGACCGAGGGACTTCCGCCCGCGCTCTATTACATGTCGCCGGAACAGGTACAAGGGCAGCCGATGGACGCCCGGTCCAATCTGTTCAGCCTGGGCGCGATTTTCTATGAAATGGTGACCGAGCGCAAAGCCTTTGATGGTGATGATATCCAGTCTTTGCGGCAATGCGTAGTCGAGAGCACTCCTGCGCCTCCGATCCAGCTCAACGCGAAGGTGAATCCTCTGCTCAGCGATCTCATCATGAAAACCCTGGCCAAGGATCCGCGGCAGCGCTATGCAAGCGGGAGAGCATTACTCGACGATCTGGAAAAATGCAAGGAATCACGGCCGCAGGCGGCAAAGAAACCTGCGCCAGCCAAAGCTGCGGTTGCAGGCCCTGTCAACGCGGCAGCGCAATCGAAGTTTGTAGGCGCAGCGACACCACCCGCGGCACGTCCTGCGGTTGCGTCTCCGGGTCCGGGATTGCCAAAATCGGCGCCGGCCACGCGTCCACAAGCGAATTCAACGGCGGCAAAGCCCACGACCACCGACAGATCCGCAAAGAGCGCGACCGTGGCCGCGCGCTCGGAAGTTAGTCCCGCCATGAAAGCAAGAGCCGCTGCCGCCAGCAGCAACGCGTCGCCCACGACGCCTGAGATCCAGCCAGAGTTCTCCACTTCAAGTTCCTTCAGCACCGATCCCATGATGGGAGAGGCCGAGCCGCCCGCGCCCTACATGTCGAGCGCGGCGGTCGATGAGCCGGAAGTCGAACCTTTCGAACCGCAAGGCGAACAGCCCAAGATCGCCGTCGATCCGATGATGACGGGGGGCGCACAAACTGGGGCCAGCACAAGCTTCTCCGATATCGCGGAACTGCCTCCGCTGAAGGAAGTTTATATCCCCCCGCCGCCACCGCCTCCGGTGTTTCAGCCGGAACCGGCTGCGCCGGCGAAGCCAACCGCCTTTTCGGGCACCATCAAGCGCGACGAGAAGCCTAAGGTTCAAACCCGTGAAGTGGCGGAAAAGGCGCTGAAAGAGATCAAGAGCGTTCCCCCCAAGCTGATGTTTTATGCCCTGGGTGGCGCGGCTGCGCTGATCCTGGCGATCGGCATTGGGATCACGATCTACGTTCACCAGCAGAACTCCGATGACGATGCGACCGCTGGACGAGCGGCTACGGTGACTGAGGCTCCGGCGCAGCCCACCGAAACCCAATCTGCGGCGCCTGCGCCACAACCGCAAGATGTAACTCCAGCTCCGACGGAAGAGGCCACCGAAGCGGCAGTTCCGGTGGAGAGATCGAGCCGCGCCGAGCGAGCGCGGGCCGCGAAAAGGAAGTCCGCTCCTCCGACGGCGGTGATCATTCCTGGACAACTTGCTCTGGACTCAACTCCGCAAGGCGCGCAGGTGCAGATTGACGGCCGCACCGACGCAAGTTATGTCACTCCGTTTGCGCTCACCAACCTCACGCCTGGGCAACACACGATCAGTGTGAGTAAACCGGGTTATAACGCCGACACGCGATCGGTGAACATCGTTGCAGCAAGTCGCGCCACGGTCGTGGTCCACTTGTCGCAACTCGTGGCCACGCTGGTCGTCAACAGTAATCCCACGGGTGCAAGCATCTATATTGATGGACGCGACTCCGGCACGAAGACCCCGGGCCAAGTCAGCGTAAACAAGGGCCAGCACGTGGTGCTGGCGCGGAAAATGGGTTATATCGACGAGACCATGAACGCGCAGTTCGTGCTCGGCCAGACTTACAACTTTGCTCCGACACTGCGGCCGCTGGGCAACGTCGACGACATTCGAACCGTCGGCAAGATGTCGCGCTTCTTCGGTGGAAAGGCGCAGGCTGGACAGGCGGTGGTGAGCATCCACACGCAGCCCAAGGGCGCACAGGTGGCGATCAATGAGCACATCATGGAAAAGAGTTCGCCGCTGGAAGTCGCGCTCGATCCGGGGAATTACGAGATTGACATTACAATGACGGGCTATGCGCCGGTGCACAAGGTCATCACCGCGGACCGCGGCGGCAAAGTGGTGGTGGACGAAGTCCTGCAGCCGCAGTAGAAACGATCGGGCTGAGAGTTCGCCACAGCGCTGCCGCGAAGCAGCCATCCGGCAGAACGCACAAAGAGTCGCACCCCGAAGATCCCGGGGCCGATTTCTGCAGAAAAATTCTGTCTTGGGCGGGTGGCCCAGCCGATGAGTTGCTGACGCTGGCATCGCCTCGGGTGCCCCGTCCTTACGTTCTTTGCAAACGCCGGAACACAAACGCATGCCGCGAGTTTTTCGCGTTAGCAACGGGTCATGCCACACAGTCGCGAAACGAAATCCTGCTCCAGCCTGCGGTCACCTGCATCCCCGATGGGTGCCAGGAAAGCCGCTGGACGTAGCAAGTCCTTATGGTATCGGCAGCATCAATATCCGCTCTCGCGAGAAACGGCACCCTCAGTTTCGGGTTGGGAAGCGAAAGACCCGGAACTCTGGGCCACCCGTCCATCAAGTGCGGTCCGGACCCAAGATCCTTCGGGTATCAGGTTCCCCATGGCGCGATTGACCCTGCCTGCAATGCTCTCTAAACTGAAAGTTTGAGTTTCTGTGCAGGTTCCATTCTTATGGCAGAGAACATTCACATACATCTTCCGGATGGAAGCAACAAGGAATTTCCCAAGGGCACGACGGGGCTTGATGTAGCAAAGTCGATCAGTCCCCGGCTGGCGGATGCGGCGCTGGTGGCCAAGATATCTTCGAACGGCGATCAGGCGGGCGAGGCTGGTGGCGCGCTGATCGATCTGACCCGGCCGCTCGAAAGAGATACGCAGCTGCGCATTCTGACGGAGAAAGATCCGGAGGCGTTGCCGGTGTACCGGCATTCGTCAGCGCATCTGCTGGCTGCGGCGGTGCTCGAGCTTTTTCCGGAGACGAAGCTGGGCCACGGTCCCGCGACCGACAGCGGATTTTTCTACGACTTTTATCGCGAGACGCCGTTCACGCCCGAGGACCTGGAAAAGATCGAAAAGAAGATGCAGGAACTCGTGCAGCAGAACATTCCGTATGCGCGCGAATTTTTGCCCCGCGATCAGGGACTGGCGGAGTTCAAAAAAGAAGGCGATTTCATGAAGTGCCACTTCATCGAGCAATTCACCAAGCCCGATGAAAAGATCTCGATTTACCGCACCGGCAAGTTCACGGATTTCTGCCGCGGGCCGCATATTCCGTCCACCGGAAAAATCAAGGCGTTCAAGCTACTCAATATTGCCGGAGCGTATTGGCTGGGGGACGAGAAGAATCCGCAACTGCAGCGAATTTATGGAACGTCGTTTTTTTCGAAAAAAGAACTCGAAGACCATCTCAAACAGGTGGAAGAGGCCAAGAAGCGCGATCATCGCGTGCTGGGCAAGCAGCTCGACTTGTTCTCGATTCAGGAACTGGCCGGGCCGGGGCTGATCTTCTGGCATCCCAAGGGCGGAATCATCCGCAAAGAAATGGAAGACTGGATGCGCGATCAGTACCTCAAGCGTGGATATTCGCTGGTCTATACGCCGCACGTGATGCGCCGCCAGCTGTGGCAGACCTCGGGGCACGAGGGCTATTACTCGCAGAATATGTTTGACGCGATGGAACTCGACGACGCCGAGTATCGGCTGAAGCCAATGAATTGTCCGGGCCACATTCTGATTTATCGAGACGGGCTCAAGTCGTATCGCGATTTGCCGGTGCGGTTGGGAGAACTGGGGACCGTTTATCGATATGAGCGGTCGGGCGTGATGCATGGCCTATTGCGCGTGCGCGGATTCACGCAAGATGACGCACATATTTTTTGCACGCCGGAGCAGATCGAGGGCGAGATCGCGGCTTGCCTGGAATTTGCTTCGGACACTTTGAAAGACTTCGGATTCGACAAGTTTCAGACTGAGCTTTCGACGTGGGCTCCGGAAGACCGGAAGAACTTCGTCGGGAGCGAAGAGCAGTGGAACCATGCGACGCAATCGCTGGAAAAAGTTCTGAAGGCCCGCAACATCGAATATAAGACGATTCCGGGCGAAGCGGCATTTTACGGGCCGAAGATCGATATCAAGCTGGTGGATGCGATCAGGCGCCTGTGGCAGCTTTCGACCATACAGTTCGATTTCAACCTTCCGGCGCGGTTTGGATTGGAATATGTTGCGGAAGATGGATCGCGCAAGCAGCCGGTCATGGTGCATCGCGCGCTCTATGGATCGATTGAGCGATTCTTCGGTGTGCTGATCGAACACTATGCGGGAGCTTTTCCGGTATGGCTGTCGCCGGTGCAGGTGGTGATGATTCCGATTAGCGAGCGGCACGCGGAATATGCCCGGAAAGTAGCGGATCAGCTGAAGGCGATCGGCGTGCGCGTAGAGGTCGATGCGCGCAATGAAAAGATGAATGCGAAGATTCGCGAGCATGCGCTGCAGAAAGTTCCGTTCCTGCTCGTCGTCGGAGATAAAGAAGCCGAGGTGGGAAGGGTGAACGTGCGCACGCGGGGGAAAGAGAAGACGGAAGATATGCTCGCGGCGGAGTTCGTGGAGAAGATTGGGAAGCTGATTAAGGAGAAGAGTCCGGCTTTAGATTAGCCCATGTAAGATGCGAAGGCTGCATAAATGGCGGATTTCCCGATGCTGTAATCGGTGACCTTGGGATTATCGATATCGTCCGAGGCGTAAGGACCGTTCATTGCGGGATATTGGCCGATCATATCCAGAAACCAAGCTCGTAACTCCTCCGTCGAGACTTTCGGGTCATCGTAGCCGTGCTCCTCACGCCATTGCACCTGTCGTTTGTACCATTCCATAAAACCTTCACGGTCGGACGGCGGTGCCTTGGGATCGAAAACCATAAGATCATTCAATTTCTCCCTAGGGGTGAATCGCAGCCGTAGTTTTAGCATGGTCGCGTGCGCGGGGCTGTAGGGTTTTTGGGGACCTCAGGAGTCGCAGAGCTCGTGTGAGTTCTGCCTAATGTACTCTACTTTCAGCTTGTACAAGTTCTCATCAGAGCCGCCCGAATCTGGGTCCCCGGCCTTCTCCTCATAGAATTCGTCGTCCAAAGCATCCAGTGCGGGCGGGCAGGCTCTCTTATATGTCCGCCAGTTTCCGCCGAACTCGGACCGCCTCAACTGCCACGACTTTTCACCCGCTAAGGCCATCGCCCTTTGAAGGAATTCAAGATATCTCGGCGCGCGGATAGCTTTGTAGGCTTCGAGGGCGACGTCAGCCAGCGTGCAAGAGGAGTTCCAGAAATACTGCTCGAAGCCGCCATTGTTGACCTCCGATTCCAGGAGCCGCATGGCCCAGAAGAATTGGG
Organism: uncultured Acidobacteriaceae bacterium; assembly: GCA_963772045.1. GTDB lineage: Bacteria > Acidobacteriota > Terriglobia > Terriglobales > Acidobacteriaceae > Sulfotelmatobacter. The sequence goes on from CAVYWC010000001.1 coordinate 567,844, forward strand.
CGGACTTCGGGGTCTGACGTGCTAGCTCGTAGTCGTCCTCGCCGGAACCCAATTCCACCGACAAAATCCAGAATCGAGCGGATGACTTTCTGGCCGAGTTCCTTGTCAGGAACCTCTCTCAGATCTGCCTCTGTCAGACACCACCGTCTCTTCATGGGCATAGGTTACTACGAGGCAACACCCGGCTGGGCTTTGCCCAGCTAGACAGCCGGGGCGGCTGTCCCTACATGAGCAGCGACGATCCGCGAATCGCGGTCTCCCGTTATTGGTTAAAGCTGGAGGGGCTCACGGGATTCTTGTCCAGGCAGACCAGAACACATACAACGCCTCCTACGATCACGGCAGACGCGGTTCCTACTACCCAGGGAGAATTCAGAATAGGGCCGGCTGTTTCTACTGGTGACGTCCGAATATTGCCGGCGCCACAGTGTTCATCGCGTGATTTTTCTTCGCTCTGATGCACGATCTCGTGTCCGGAGGATTCAGGCCGATTGGCGCGTTTGAGGTCGGAACGCGAATCCAGGTTCACATCATTTGTGTCCGCCTGGACTCTTACCCTGCTGTTCGTATTCGTGACTGTGTAGACGGTTTTCTCTGCAACGACGGGCGTGGCCAGCACGCATCCGGAACGCACACGAAATTGCTTAAAGGTGGTTACGATTACGCTGCCGTGTTCGAGGACGATTTCGCCGGTTTCGACTTTGATCACGCTTTCCGGACTGATGTCGGCCGAAGAGCCCGTGTAATCGATTCTGGCGGTTGCGTTCGCCTGGGTTTCAATTTCATCTTGTGGGAACAGGGCGACGGATTGGGGGACCGTACTCTTGTTGACCAGAACGCCTCCGCTGCTGCGGAGAATGGCGCGGGCGCCGGAGTCATCGGCAAACAGGTACACGGGCAGAATTACGAGCAGAGTCAAGGAAACAGAACTACGCCACCGGGACAGGGTCACGTCTAGGAATCCGCACAGTTTTGCTCGTCCCAGATTATGCTGAGGCCCTTCCGTCGGATATGACTCCCGTGGTGACCTGGGTGTGGAAAAGCGGCCAGGGACTTGGCGTTCGGAGCTGAACGCGGATCGTGGAGTTCCGTTCGAATCTGCCCCGCGCCTGAAGGCGATTCATCTTGGCGGAAGCTACGCTACGCCTAAAGGCGTAGCCTGATACGAAGCTCTGCATCCCAGACAAGCCGTCCCCTCCGCTAAACCCAGTCTATGCATTCAATCGCGTCATGAATTGGATCGCATCTCGCTGGAAGTGCCTCCGGCGGCGGGAACGTAGCATTTCGAGGTGTAGTCCATCACCATGCGGTCGGCACTGAAACGCCAGCCCAGAGTGCGGATGGCGCGTTTCATGCGTTTGATCCAGCCACGCGGCAGGCCGTCGCGATCGCGCTGATAGTAAAGAGGAACGACTTCTTCGCGGAGAGTGCGCAGCAAGTCTTCTCCGTCGCGAGCATCGTGGATGGCGAGGTTGGAATGGGTTCTTCCGGTTCCAATGGCGAAGCCGTTCATGCCGTCGTAAGCCTCGGCCCACCAGCCGTCGAGAATGGAAAGATTCAAGCCGCCATTGAGCACAACTTTCTGCCCACTCGTGCCGGAAGCTTCCTGGGGACGGCGCGGATTGTTGAGCCACACGTCAACGCCCTGGACAAAATGGCGGCCGACGTTGATGTCGTAGTCTTCGACAAAGACGAACTTGTCGTGGAACTTAAGATCGCGCATCAATTCGGCAATCTGCTGCAGCACGCGCTTGCCGGGTTCATCGAGAGGGTGAGCCTTGCCGGCAAAAACAAATTGGACCGGGCGTTTCGGGTCGTTCACCATCGAGGCGATCTTTTCGATGTCCTTGAGGATCAGGTTGGCGCGCTTGTAAGTCGCGAAGCGGCGGGCAAACCCGATGGTGAGAGCGTCCGGACTGAGCACGCGATCGAGGCGGCGCAGCACATCGCGCGGTTCTCCGCGGCGGGCGGCTTGTTCGACGGCGCGTTTGCGGACGAACTCCAGCAACTGCGACTTTAAATTGAGGTGCGTTTCCCAGAGTTCGCCGTCATCCACATTCTCAATTCCCTCCCAGATTTTGGCCTCGCTGCTGTGCTGCTGCCAGCCTGAGCCGAGATGGCGGTCATAAAGGCGAAACATCTGCGGGGCGAGCCATGAGGGGACGTGGACGCCGTTGGTGATGTGGCCGATGGGAACTTCGTCTTCGGGTTTGCCACGAAACAGCCCGGTCCACATGGCGCGCGAGACTTCCGCATGCAGAGCCGAGACCGCATTGGCACGCTGGGAAAGGCGCAGGGCCAATACGGTCATACAAAAAAGCTCATCCTGATTGCTGGGATTTTCGCGGCCCAGCCCGAGCAGACTGTCCTGGGTGAGGCCGATGGCTTCGCGGAGTGGTCCAATGTGCTCCTCGACCAGGTTCGTGTCGAAGCGGTCGTGGCCCGCGGGAACTGGAGTGTGGGTGGTGAAGACGACCTCGCGGGAGACGCGCGGAACAGCGGCATCGAAAGCGATGCCTTCTTCCTCCATGCGCATGCGGACCGCTTCCAGCACCGCGAAGGCACTGTGACCTTCATTCAAATGAAGCACGCCGGGAGAGATGCCGAGCGCTTTCAGAGCGCGCAAGCCGCCAACCCCTAGCAGCAATTCCTGGCGAATGCGGATGCGCAAATCTCCACCGTAGAGGCGCGAGGTGAGTTCGCGATCCTCGGGAGCATTCCCTTCCACATCCGAATCGAGGAGCAGCAGATCGCGGCGTCCGACCTTGACGCGCCAGACCTTGGCCTGGAGACGGCCGCTACGAGTTTCGATCTCGACGACAACTGGCCGGCCATCGGTTCCAATCGCCACTTCCATGGGAAGCTGATTGGTGTCGGTCTCAAGGTACTCTTCGCGCTGCCAACCGCTGAGATCGAGACGCTGGCGGAAATAGCCTTGACCATAGAACAATCCAATGCCGACGAGGGGAATATCCAGATCAGACGCGCTCTTGATGTGATCGCCGGCGAGAACGCCGAGGCCGCCGGAGTAGACCGGCAAGGACTCGTGCAGGCCAAACTCGGCAGAAAAATAAGCGACGGGATGCGGGCGCAGAACACCGGCATGGCGGGTACCCCAGGTACGGTCCTCTTCAAGATATTCGAGAAGCCTACGGTAGGCATAATTCACGCGGCTGTGAAGCATGATCTGCGCAGCGCGCGACTCCAACTGCGCCAGCGGAAGCTCGTTCAGAAGGGCAACCGGATTGTGGTTTAGATCGCTCCAGCGAGCCGGGTCCAGATCGCGGAATACGCTGGAGGAGTTGTGGTCCCAACTCCACCAGAGATTGCGAGCGATGGCCCAGAGTCGCTCCTGCAGGGGGGCGATAAAACGATCAAGAGTACGCGCCTCGCTTACGATCGGCGCGACCTGCATGGCAGCTTCGGCCAGCATGCGAATTTCATCTTCGCTGAAAACGCGGGCTTCGATGGTCTGAACAACGAGGACGCCTTGCAAGACGCCGCGGTCGACCAAAGGAACACCCAGGAATGATTGATAAGCCTCTTCGCCGGCTTCCTTGAAGTATTTGAATCGCGGATGATGCTTGACCTGGCTGACGGCGACGGGGCGGACCTGTTCGGCGACAAGTCCGGTGAGGCCCTCACTGACCGCCATGCGGAGAACGCCAATGCACTCGCGGCGAAGGCCGACGGTCGCAGCGAGCACAAGGTTGGCACGGTCCGGTTCGAGCAAGTAAGCGGAACAGACATCTGTCCGGAATCGCTTGGCAATGAGGCCGACGACGTTGGTCAGAGTCTCGGCGGGCTGGCCGCCTTCGGCGACTAAGGTTCCGATCTCTTCCAGCGTGAGTACGTTGTTGACCTGCAGACCCCTGATTTCCTGCTCCACCGCTGTGGTCTTGTCGTGTCCGTCCAAGTTAGTCGCAATCCTCCTTATGTTCCCACTGGCACTTTACCATCTGCGATCGAAAGTAGAGTGTTTTCGCGAATTCCGAATGCGCCAGCCAGTTCATTTTACGGTGAGGCGCCGTGGATTCTGCGAATCTGGGCATTGAAAAAGTGTTTAATGCGCCTAGCGTAACTTTCATTGCGCACGGAGCGAAGGAAGAGTAAAATTCCGCCAATCCAGCCGAATCGAAGACGCAACAACCAGCCTGCGAATTGAGCAGTGTCGAAAATTGCATTTGCGCAATGCGAGCGAGAAGGACGTTGGCGAAAATTCCGGGAAAGTTCTGCGCTTTGCAAATTATGGAAAGCAAGGGCGACAGCAAAGCTCATGAGGAGCAGCGAATGAAAGGCAAGGCAGGAAGCGTGGTTCGATTTGCGTGTGCGTTATTGGGCGTGATGGCGGCAGGGTGGTTCCTGGTGCTGCACGCGGCGAAACCGGCGGCGGAAGGTTTGCCGACGGACTGGACGCATCGTCACGTCATCTTTTCTCAGCCCGCGACGATGGAACAGATGCAGCGCATCGCACAGGATCCCCGCTACTGGCAGCAATGGTACCGGCGGAAAGTTCAGCGGGCACTCGTGATTACTCCCGAAGAAGAATCCGATTTTTCGAGTCGGGTGCGGCGGATCGGCACCAGTAACACCGGCTTCTGGTCTGAGGATATGGGAACGACTGCGACCACCGGGGCCGGAAACTATCCCGCAAAATACTCCTTCCGGGTTACAAGTGCGAGTTGCACTGATTACGTTGTGTTCAACACAGAAGCCACCGGCGCGGCGAATCAGGCCAGCATTATCGCGTATGACAACGTGTACTCCGGCTGCGCGGCTAGCCCGTCCGTATATTGGGCTTACAACACGGGGGGACAAGTTCTTACTTCGCCAGCCATCTCCGGTGATGGAACGCAAATCGCGTTCGTGCAGACCAATGGAACTGTCGCGAGCCTTGTGCTGCTGACGTACGCGGCATCGGGCGGCAGCGCTGGTGCGCCAGCAGCTCTGACGACGGTGACAAACGCCGCATATCGAACCTGCACCGCACCCTGCATGACGACTGTCCCTCTGGAAAACAGTTCGTCGGTGGGAATCAATGACACGACTTCATCCGTTTTTCCCGACTACACTCATGACATTCTTTATGTGGGGGGAGCATCGAGCTGGCTTTTCAAGATCAGCGGTGTGTTTCGCGGCAATCCGGCCGAAGTAACTTCAGGCGGGTTCCCGTTACAACTCAACACCACGACTCCGACCGCTCTCACCAGCCCGATCTACGATTTTCAGTCCGACAACATTTTTGTCTCTGACACGGGTGGATATCTGTACAGTGTTAGTCCGGCCGGCGTTGTTACGGCATCGGCAAGACTGGATCATGGTGCGGGAATCGTTGCAGCTCCGATCGTGGACTCAACGGCCGGACTGGTTTATGCCTTTTCTTCCAATGACAACACCGGCACTTGCACCGGAGGGTGCGCCGGGGTCTACGTTTTCAAGATTGGCACCTTCCCCACGGCGTCGGCGGAAGCCCAAATCGGTACGGGCAGTGCGTCGGGAGGGACTCCTCTGTATGAGGGAGACTTCGACAGCGTCTATCAGAATTCGGTGAACGGCACGGGAGATATGTATATTTGCGGCTCTACCGGCACAGACCCCATTCTGTATCGGGTCGCAGTGGCGAATGGGGCAGTAAGTAGCTCCTCAGTGGTCGGAACCCTGACCTCAGCCGCAGTTCCGTGTTCTCCTGTGACCGATGTCTACAATCCCAACGGTGTGCACGGCCCGGAGGAGTGGGCTTTCTCTGGGGTGGTCAGCAATGGAACTCCCTCAAGTTGCACGGGCGGATGCGCTATCAGCATGGTGGATATGCCGTGGACGGCTTCCACTGCGTACGCCGTGGGTCAGGAGATTCTGGTTCACCGCGGAGCGAACAATCTCAACTTCATCAATGTTGTGATTACGGCGGGCACTTCTTCGGGGACGATTGTCCCAACTTGGCCGAACGCGATTGACGCACAGACGACGGACGGCACCGTCACTTGGCTCAATCAGGGAAACCCGAATGGAGCCACCGGCATTGTTGCCCCATCAGCATGGACGGCCAGGAAGGCGTACACGATACGAACGCGTATCCTTGATGGTAGTGGGAATGTCGAGATCGTGTCAAAAGCGGGGACTTCCGGTACCACGCAACCGACATGGCCGTCGAACGCCGGAGGAACGATTACAACCGATGGTAGCGTGCATTGGATCAATGCCGGAGCTTGGCCGGTTCAGTCTCTAAGTTCAGCTGGAGGCGTGAGTGGAATTATCCTGGATAACGTAGCAAGCTCGGCCACGCAAGCGGGTGCATCGCAGATCTATTTCTCGACACTGACACCGCAGACATGCACGACATCCGGCGGTACGGGCGGATGTGCGATACAAGCGTCGCAATCCGGATTAAAATGATCAGCACCGACAGGGTTCCTCCTATGACTATGAACGATTCATCTTCGGAACGACCACGCACGGAAGAAGCTCCTAAGAAGCCTTACGAAAAACCGTCATTCCGCTACGAGCCGGTCTTTGTGACGACAGCTCTCTCCTGCGGCAAGATCAGCGGCACAGAATTTACCTGCAGGCATAACCACAAGCTCTCATGACAAAGCGGGAGCCGAGCTTCAACGATGCACACGCTTTGCAATGCGAACTTGCCAGCGAAGTATTGCGTTCCTCCGGAAGCTTGCGACTGGGTGTGACGGGATGGAGCATGTTCCCGATGCTGTGGCCGGGAGATACGCTAATGATCGAGCAGACCACGAGCGACACGATTGACCCGGGTGACATTGTTCTGTTCGCGCGTGATCGCCGGTTTTTCGTTCATCGGGTTGTGGCCAAAAACGCCGCGGAGCAGAGCATTCAGACGCGCGGCGACGCCATGGCGCAGCTGGATCCTCCGGTGTTGAATCGTGAACTACTGGGCAGGGTGGTCTCGATTCTGCGCAATGGAAAATGTATCGAGCCGAGTCGAAAAATCGATGTGGCCAAGCGCTCTGTGGCTGCATTGGTCCGACACTCGGAGGCTGCGGCCCGCGTTGTAGTTACTGTACATGGAATGCTGCAGAGTTCGTAAATTTGAACCATCGAGTCGGTCCTTGCCAGAACTAGCCTCTGAACTCGAAACACTTTCGGTCATCATTGAGGTCGGGGGAGTGCCTGTGCGCGTAAACACGACCGATCCGAAGTTTCTCGGCATGCTCGAACGGCGTTACGTTGGATTTGTTGGAGGTGCCAAACCAGCCGAGATCGAATTTGACGTCGAAGTGGTTCAGCCAGGGGGAACGGATCCCGATGCCGATGTGCGAGTCACACAGGAAGCCGGGCGCTGGAAGCTGACTCGCGGCGATTTCTCAGCCGAGTGGGAACCAGCATTACGGCGCGGCTGGATTCGACAGTCCGCCAATCCGTACTCGATCGATTCGGTACTGCGTATTGTGCATACGCTTGTGCTCGCCCGGCAGGACGGATTTCTGTTGCACTCGGCCAGCGCCATTCGCAAAGACCGTGCATTCTTGTTTGCGGGGGTTTCCGGCGCGGGTAAAACGACGATTTCGCGGCTCGCACCTTCGGACGTCACCTTGCTCACTGACGAAGTCTCGTATATCCGAAAGAGCGACGATGGCTACGTTGCTTTTGGAACTCCTTTCGCGGGCGAATTGGCGAAAGTCGGCGAGAATGTGTCCGCCCCGATCCAAGCTCTGTATTTGCTCGGGCAAGGTCCGGAGAATCGAATTGAACCAATACCAGCGGGCGAAGGCGCGCGAGCGATTCTAGCGAACATGCTCTTTTTCGCGGAGGATGAGGAACTGGTGCGGGCTGCGTTTCATTGCGCGTTCGCTTTCGTGAGCCGGGTACCGGTTTCGCGATTGACGTTTGTGCCCGATTCGCGCGTTTGGGAGTTGATAGGATGAGCAAACTTTATGTGGCGCGCGATCCGCGAGTGGCGGCTCGGAGTCTTGACGGGGAAATGATGATCATGTCGGGCCGCGACTCGACTCTGTTTACGCTCAACAAGACCGCGACGATCCTATGGCAAGCTGCCGACGGTTCGACTCCGCTGGACGAAATTGTGGACCGCAAGATCTGTGCGGAATTCGACATCGACCGTTCTGTGGCGTTGCAGGACGCCGAGGCTTTGGCGCGAGATCTGGCCGCTCATGAAATCCTGCAAGTCTCGAATCAGCCGATCGTGCCCCGAAGTTCGGGAGGAAGCCGATGAGCGAACTTCTCGAGGAAATGACAGCGAAGGCGCTACGGCTGAACATCCCACTCAATGTGCAACTTGATCTCACCTATCGGTGCAATGAGCGCTGCGTGCATTGTTATCTCGACCACGATGACCATGGCGAGATGACCACCGCTGAAATCAAGCACCTGCTCGATGAGATGGCCGATGCCGGTGTTTTTATTTTGACTTTGAGCGGCGGCGAAATTTTTGTGCGCAAGGATTTTTTCGAAATCCTCGAATATGCCCGCCAGCTCTTATTTTGCGTGAAACTCAAAACCAATGCGGTGCTGATTCGCGAGCGTGAGGCCAAGCGCCTCAAAGAACTTACCATCGAGTCGATTCAGATCAGCATTTATTCGCATCGCGCAGAGGTTCACGACGGTATCACTCTGCTTCCGGGCTCGCTGAAGCGGTCTTTGGATGCGATCCGCTTTCTCCAATCGCAGGGCCTGAAGGTCATCATGGCCAATGTACTGATGACCCAGAACCTGCACGATTATCCTGGCTTGCGTGCCCTGGCTGCGGAACTGGGCGTGGAATGCACCATCGATCCGACGATTACCCCCATGATGGACGGCAGCCGTGCGCCGTTGAGCCTCGGGATTACGGGCACTCGGCTGCAAGAGGTATTTCGAGACCAAGAACTTGTTGGAAACGTAGAGGAGTTCTGTGCGATTCCGGCTCCGGCCGGCGAAGACGAATTGGAAGCGATGCCCTGCAGCGCTGGGCACACGGCCTGCTATGTTTCGCCTTATGGCGATGTCTACCCGTGCGTGCAATTTCCGCTTCCCACCGGCAATGTGCGGCGGCAACGGTTTGTCGATATCTGGCGGCACTCGGATCAGATGAATGAAGTGCGTTCGATCCGGCTTAAAGATCTTTCCACGTGCAGCCATTGCAGCCACGTTTCGAACTGCACGCGCTGCCCGGGTCTGGCGTTCATGGAAGGAAACATGCGCGGTCCCTCATCGCAGGATTGCGAAAAGTCATTCGCGAGGACTGGGCTGCCATCGGCGAACATGCTGGCGAAGGGACGCGCTGCGAGCAATCTGGTGCAGATCCGGGCTGTGCCCGCGATGGTTGAGGCTTCGGCATAACCCGCCTGAGCCGGTCTGCTGAAATCATGTCAGGGATTCCTGCCGAATTAGATCCTGATTGGTCCGCTCTACTCACTGCCTGTTCGACGATTCTTTTCGACGCACAACACGTTCGACTGCAAGCGAGTTTGCTGAAACCTGTTCGCTGGCACAGTTTGTTTGCTTTGGCCGAACGGCAGGGAGTGCAGCCGCTGCTCTATCAGGCGCTGCAAGGTGTCCGCGACGCAGTTCCCGGGGAAGAAATGTGTCTCCTGGAACGGAGCTATCGGACGAATCTGCACAAAAGCTTGCTTCTATCGCGCGAACTGATTCGCATTGTTCGTCATCTCGCCGAGTGCGATCTCGAGGTTATGCCCTACAAAGGCCCAGCGCTGGCAGAGTCTCTCTACGGAGACATTGGGCTCCGACAGTCGGGGGACATCGACTTGCTGGTGCGTCAGGACGAATTAGGCCGGGTCGAGGATGCGCTAGCGAAACTCGGCTACGCGCCGCATGGGCGGCTCTCACGAGAGCAGGAGCGTGCCTATTTGAAATCGGGATACGAATCTGTGTTCGATGGACCGGCGGGACGCAATGTTCTCGAAGTACAGTGGGCGATTCAGCCGAGGTTTTATGCCGTCGATTTCGATATGGACGGATGCTTCGAGCGAACCGTCGAAGTCGAAGTCGCCGGTCGAATCATGAAGACGCCATCTCCTGCGGACTTGCTGCTGATTCTCTCGGTGCATGGTGCGAAGCATGTCTGGGGGCGGCTGATCTGGATTTGCGACGTCGCGCGGCTGATGAGCTTGCCATCTTTGGATTGGGATTGGATTGCGGCCCAGGCCAGAGATCTGGGAATCGTGCGTATCGTGCGGGTCTCGATGCTTTTGGGGAATCGCCTGCTCGGGGCTACGATTCCGGAGAAAGCACGGAGCTGGTTTGGAGATGCGGAACCGGATCTAGAGCTGGTGTCGGAGGTGCAGCAGCACATCCTCAGCGAGTCTGGATTCAACGTAGAGTCGCTCTCATATTTTCGCCTGATGATGCGGTTGCGCGAGCGATCGTCCAATCGCTTACGTTTTCTGACGCGCCTCGCGTTCACGCCTGGGCCGAGTGAATGGAAGTTGGTTCGGCTGCCGCCGTGCTTATTTCCGCTTTATCGGATCGTAAGGCTCTCACGCCTGGCGGCGCGGATGCTTGGCGCGTAAGTGGGGTGCTGAAGTTTGGGGCCTTAGCGGCTAAAGCCGCGCCGATAGCGGCCCTTGCGGCACGACTAAAGGTATGCGCTTTCGAGATGTGCCGTTTCCCATGTCTCGCAAAACCGGCGAGACATGGGGCACTCCACTCGCATCGGGCACCTCATGTGTGTTTTCCCACAAACTCTGAAGCCGTACCCATCCCCAAGAATTTGTGAGACGAGCGCAGAGTTCTAAATCGCTTCCGGCGGTGTCGATCGCCAGGCGGGCAAATACAGAACGTACATGGCAACGCTCCCGATAAGAGGGACGATCAGACCGGCGCTGAGCGTACCGAAATGAGTTGAGCACAGTCCGACAAGCCAAGGCAGGCAAGCGCCTCCAAGATTCGACATCATGAAGGCGAGGGATCCGACGCGCGCGGCCGCTGCGCCAAACTCGCGAGACAGGAATGAAATCGTAATCGGATATACGCTCGAAAGCCCCAGCCCGGCCGCACTTGTGCTCATGGCAATTCCGATCAACTGATGCGATCGCGTGAGGCCCACCATGCCCACGCACGCGAGTAACAGGCCGATCTTTGCCAGTCGGACTTCGTTGAGCTTTCCCAACAGAGGCGCGGCGAAAAGCCTGCCCACCGTCAACGAGCCATAGAAAAACGACGGAGTCATCACCGCAATGCCTGCCGGCATGGTCTTCAGGCTGGTTGCGTAGGATGCCAGCCATCCTCCAAAAGCATTTTCTGTTCCGACGTAGAGAAAAAATAATGCCAAGAGCACTGGGACAGAACGCTGCCGCCAATTCACTCTGAACTTTTTGGGGTCTGCAACGGTTGTTGTGGCGGCGACCTTGGTTGTGGCAGCTCCGGTCAAGGGAAGCGGCGTGAACCCGATCCAGATCATGCCGAGGAAGGAGAACCCCGCTATGGATTCCAGCAGCGATGGCAGATGATGCGCTTTCTCAGCCGCAGCAACCAGAAATGGGCATGACACCGCCCCGGCACTCCAGGCGAAATTCAGCACGTTCAATGCGGAACTGCGCCGGTTCGGATGCAGGCCCGCAACCAGCAGATTGGCGGCCGGGACGGCAAGCCCGGCGCCTGCGCCGTAGCCGGCGATGCACGCGATACCCAAAGTTCGCGAACCGCCGAGCAGCATAGCCGTACTGACCGCAATCACCAGTAGGCCAGCGTTCATTGCAAAACGGAATCCATAACGCGCCACCAGCACCCCGGATAGGCTCACAGCCAGCGTAGAAGCCAGAAATTGCGCCGTAAACAGCGTGCCCGCCTGAGCGTAGTCGAGCGCCCACCGCGCCGAAAGCGTCGGCAACATTGGACTGAGAAGCACGGTTACGATGCCGACGGGAACGAATGAAGCATTGACGGCTAGGATCAGCGACTTTGTGGAGGTAGCCGTAGGCGCGGTGTGGGAACGGGGCATGAAAGACACGCGTGGACGGCACAACAGGAATTGCGATTAGTCCGGGGCTGGTCCAGTCGATTCGCGCACGACCAATTCAGGCTGAATGGCAATTTCTGCGGGAAATTCTTTTTTGTTCTCGATCCGCTCCAGCAGGCTCTGCGCTGCCACCTCGCCCATGTGAACCAATGGCTGCCGCACCGTCGTCAGACTGGGCATGTAAAAAGCGACTCCCGGAATATCGTCAAAACCCATAACTGACACATCCTGAGGAATACGGAACCCCTCTTCCTGCAGAGCACGGATCGTACCGATAGCAGAAATATCGTTGTAGGCGAATAGCGCGGTAAATGGCAGCTTGCGCTCCAGCAATCGCTTCACGAGGGGATACCCGAGCATCGGAGTGGCGTCTTCGCGGTCAATCTGCAGGACCAACTCAGGATCGATCTTGATGCCAATCTGGCCGGCCACTCGGCAGATACTCGCCCAACGCTCCTCGGAGTCGGAACTCAACGGACTACCTTTCATGAAGGCGATGCGCTCGTGATTGAGACTCTTTAAGTGACTTAATGCCAGAACTGCGGCCCTGTGGTGATCGAGAACGATGTTGGTGACACCTGGCAATTTTCTGTGGCCGGCGACGGCAACCGTGGGCAGCGTCGGCTCCTCTTGCACCTGTGTATCGACCGTGATGATTCCTTCGACTCCGCGCTCGGAGAGAATCTGCGAGTACCGGCTAAGGAGTTGCGTCTCATGGCGGTGAGCCACGGTGAGAAAAAAATAGTTGCTCTTTCTCAGTTCTAGTTCAATGCCGCTGATCACGGCCGATCCGTAAGAGTCGCCGATTTCTTCGGCAATCACGCCGATCGTATACGTGCGTTTGTTGCGAAGAGTGCGGGCGAAGAAATTGGGCCGATAGTTGAGATGCTTGGCCGCGGCTTGGATTCGGTTTTTGGTTTCCTGCGGAATCGATCGCGCCGAGGGCGCGTTGTTGAGAACGGCGGAAACTGTTCCGGGGGTAAGCCCTAAATAGTCCGCCACGGCTTTCAGCGTGATAACGCCGGGTTTCTGGGCAGACCTCTTGATCGGGGTCATGATGTTCTAGGTGCTTTTGAACGCTCCATAACGTTATCCGAGGCCTCTTATATCACTTCCAAAAGCTGCGCGCCAGCGATGGCCGCCCCGGGCCGGTCCGTAAACGTTTCCGCGAAGGATTGGGAAAACAGTGTCATGCCTTCGCGTAACGCTCGCTGTTTGGTTTCGATCCGCTCAGCGCGAAAAAGAGAATGTAGATGTAGCAGATCACCGGCAGGAAGAATGCGTGATGTATGCCGATGTGATCGGCAATCGCGCCTTGCGCAACCGGCAGGATGGCTCCCCCGACAATGGCCATGATCATAATTCCAGAACCGTCGCCGGTGAGGGGGCCGAGCTCTGCTACTCCGAGAGTAAAGATACTCGGGAACATGATCGAATTGAAGAAACCCACCAAGATAATGCTCCACATCGCGAGATGACCGGAGGCAAGCATCGAAATCGCGACCAAGATGCTCGTCGAAACGGCGCAAAGCGCAAGCAGCAATCCCGTTTTTGCTGTGACCTGTCCCCCTCGCATCGCGGCAGCCAGCGCGATCAGCGCCGAGGCTATCGCCACCAACACGAACAAGGGCCTACCGGCAACCACTAACCACGCCAAGAAGGTGAGATTGGGCACGGACTGCTGATATCCAGGGGGAAGGGTTCCTGCTATCGGATACGACAAGAGAATCAGAGCCACGCTAACGGCTGCCGCCAAGCCCATGTACCGAGTCTTAGCGCCGCTCAAGAAACTCGATCCGATAAATCGGCCGAGCATGGCGCCGCCCCAGTAGAATGCGACAAAACTGGCTGCCAACTTTTCCGATAGAGCTCCGATATTAGGCTCGTGGAAATAATTCACGAGAAAACTGCCGATGGAAACCTCGGCGCCGACGTATACGAAAATGGCGATTGCGCCGAAGATCAGATTGGGATGTTTCCAGATCGAATCGTTCACTTTCTCGCCGACCTTGTGTTGCGCGTGTTCGATTTTAGGCAGCTTGAAGCTTCCGATCGCGATCGCGAGAACAACGAGTGCTACACCCAACCCTACATACGGCGTCTTGACCGTTGCTGCTTCGTGCAGGCGATAAGCTTGCAGGGCCTGCGGCGCCAGAGCGCGGATTTCGTCCATGGTTTTCGGCGCAGCGCTGAGAATGAAGAGACTGCCAAAAAATGGAGCTAAAAAAGTTCCCAGTGAGTTGAAGGCCTGCGTCAGATTGAGCCGGCTCGAGGCGTTCTCAGGTTTTCCCAGAATAGTGACGTAAGGGTTTGCCGCGACCTGCAGGCAAGTGATGCCCGCGGCGAGAACGATGAGCGCGCCGAGAAAAAACCCATAAGATGGAACGCTGGCCGCCGGCACAAAGAGGAACGCTCCCACGCCCATGGTGAGCAGTCCAACCACCATCGAGCGCTGATATCCGATCCAGTCAATGATCTTTGCGGAAGGAATGGAGAAGACGAAATAGGCCCCGAAAAATGCAAACTGAATCAGCATTACCCGCGTGTAATTCAAATCGAAAATCGGCTTGAGATGTGGAACCAAAATGTCGTTGAGGCAGGTCAGGAACCCCCACATGAAGAACAAGGTGGTGACGGTCGCCAGGGGCGCGCCGTAGCTTTGATTCGGAGCGGGTGCAGTAGTTGTGGCCGGAGTATTCGGGGCTATGATCGCCATGAGTTCGGTACCGGAATCCCTAGAATGTCCGGGAGGTGCCGCCATCATAGCATCGCAGATAGAGTGATTGGCGCTTTTCTTCGTTTGCTGCAAGGAATTTCAGGATGTAGAAAATCGTTTCTGGAGGGTGGCCGCAAGTGGACGAAGAGCCACTCAGAAACTCCAACGTCAAGTCTGCGCGACGGCTCTGTATTCGGCAAGCTGCTTGGTCAGAAACTCGAGGTACTCACTCATGCCTTCGCCGGTTTTGGCGGACAGGCGGAGAACCTTCATTCCCGGGCGCACGGATTGAATGCTCTTCTCCGCGGCACTCCAATCAAACTCGACTGCCGACGAGAGATCGTTCTTCGTGACCACCGCGATATCGGCGCTATTGAAGATAGTCGGATATTTCAGAGGTTTGTCTTCTCCCTCGGTCACCGACATCAGCACCAGCCGCATGTTTTCGCCAAGATCATAAGACGAAGGACAGACGAGGTTGCCCACATTCTCGATAAAGAGAAAATCCAAGTTGCGCAGATCCCAGCCCGCAAGCGCGTTCTGCACCATCGCAGCTTCCAGATGACAAAGAGTCCCCGTCGTGATCTGCCTGACGGGAGCCTTGCTTCGCGCCAACCGGAGGGCATCATTTTCCGTGGCCAGATCACCAACCAGTGCGGCCACTCGATAGCGCGGCTGCAGTTCGGTCAATGTACGTTCGAGAAACGTGGTCTTGCCCGAACCCGGACTGGAAACCAGGCTCACCACGAAGACTCCTGCTTCGCGGAACTGTTCCCGCAACGCTCGTGCAATCACGTCGTTCTGCTTCAAGACATTGCGGCGTACTTCAACCAGACGTGGTTCGCTCATCGCTTTACCTCATCGCTACGCTGTTGCGGCGTCTCAAGTTCCTTCAAGTCCGGAACGTCATCTTCAACTTCCAGCGCGAATACTTCGAGTTCCTTGCCCTGAAGAATGTTTCCCGTCGGAGCACCGCACTCGGGACAGGTGAACAATTGCACGGAGGCCAACGTTTGCGGCTTGTTACACTGCGGGCAGAAAACGAGTACCGGCACGTCTTCGACGATCAAATGCGATCCTTCCAGCGGAGTATCCTGACAAGCGACCTCGTAGGAAAAAAGCAAAGCATCCTTGACCACGCCAGAGAGCGCGCCCAGCCGAAGATGCACGGCAGTCACGTGGACACGGCGCTGCCGCGCCTCTTCCAAGGCCGCATCGACGATGCCCATCGCGATCGACAGTTCGTGCACAATTTCTCCGTCTTTATTCTAAACCTCACAATCCGATCTCAAACTTCCTGCGGTTGGCATACGTCAATGCCATCGACGAGGTCACAGGTGGAGCCGTGGGGAGTGCGACAATTCTGAGCGGGGAATCGTCTTCGGTACTACTTCACGAGTTCTCCGATGAAAACGCCGAACGGCTCCAAGGTCACGACGTTCCCGTCGGCTGACGACGTTCCCGTGGCGATCAGAGTGTTGGCTGACGAAAATCCCTGGCTGCGCAAGTCAAAGCTTGCCTTCCGTTCGACTCCTGACATGTTCAAGGCGACAAGGACCACATGGTTCTTGTACGAACGCAAGTAGGAAAGAACGTTCTGGTCGTTTTCATTCAGTGGAACATAGCTGCCGTCCAGCAAAGCTTCATTACTGTGCCGCAGGGCGAGAACTTTTTTGTAGAACGACAGCACAGAGTTCGGATCTTTCGATTCATCGGCGACATTGTGCGTCTTGTAGGTCGGAGGCACCGGAAGCCACGGCTTCGCCTCAGAGAAGCCCGCATTGACGCTCTCGTTCCACTGCATAGGAGTGCGCTCGCCATCGCGTCCTTTTTCTTTGGGCCATCCCATGCGACCGAGTGGATCTTGAACCTCTTCCCTGCGGGTGGGGGGACTGGTCTTCATTCCGATTTCTTCACCGTAATACAGGATCGGCGTTCCGCGCAGAGTCAGATACAAACCGGCCATCAATTTTGCGATCTGATCGTTGTGCTTGCCATCGCCATAACGATCATAGGAACGAGCAATGTCATGATTGCTGATCACGAATGTCGGCCATCCCGAGGCCGAATTGACCGAGGCAATCTGCTTGCGGAACTCCGCCGGCGAGAGTTTGTCGACCATGGTGAAAAGAAAATCCATGGGCAATTGCAACTCATTATTGCCATGACCGTAATAACGGTTCAATTCGGTAATGTTGTCGGTCCAGGTTTCGCCAATGAGCACCGCATTGTATCCATCGGCTACTTGGCGCAAGCCGCGCAACACGTCGTGCACTTCGGGAAGATTGTCGTTGTACTTGTTCTCTTCGTGTGGATCGCCGAATGCATTCTTTCCGGGCAGTACGGGATTATCGTGAAGATTGGGATCCTCGAACAGGGTATCGACGGCATCCAGACGAAATCCGGCGACTCCGCGCTTATACCAGAAGCGAGTCACGTCAAACATCGCGTCCTTCACTGCCGGATTGCGCCAGTTGAGGTCCGGTTGTTGGGGAGTGAAAAAATGGTAGTAGTACTGCTTGGTCTTGGTATCGAATTTCCAGGCCGAGCCGCCGAAATCCGAAACCCAGTTATTGGGGGGGTGACCGGGCCCACGGCCGTCGCGCCAGATGTACCAGTCGCGATGCGCCGAAGTTCGCGAAGACCGGGAATCCAGGAACCATGGATGCTGATCGGAGGTGTGATTGAGCACAAAATCGAGGATGATATGAATGCCATGTTTGCCGGCCTTGCTCTCGAGCCGATCGAAATCGGAGAGCGTTCCATACATGGGATCGATGTTTTCGTAATCGGAAACGTCATAGCCGAAGTCGACCTGAGGCGACGGAAAACAGGGCGAGATCCAGATCGCATCGACGCCGAGTTCTTTCAAATAGTCGAGCTTCGACGCGATCCCGTTGAGATCGCCGATGCCGTCGTTGTTGCTGTCGGCGAAACTGCGCGGATAGATCTCGTAGAAAACGGCGTGCTGCCACCATGGGTGCGTCCCGGAGTCGGCGGCCTTCGTAGAGGTCTGGGAAGCAGCCAGCAACGAGCAGAGAAAGAAAATTGAGATTGCGAAAATACACGATCGTCTTCGGTTGGTGATTTCCATAGAGATGACGCCTCTTCGCGAGCATTCCATCGGGAACACTCAATTTTAACCGCGACGGATCGCGATGGACTGAGTTATTCCTTTTCCGGATAGTGCAGTTTGGCTGACGCGCCATGCCGGTTCAGCGGGAGATCCCTTCGACTTCGCTCAGGGCAGGCTCTTCACTTCGCCTGAAAAACGGCGACGTTCAGGATGACCTCGGAGCCGTGTTCGACGAGGCAATGAATCCAAAAGAAAAACGGCAGGGCCGACCCCCTGCCGTTCGTGACAAAAACTCCTGGCTACTTTTTGTTGACAGCTTTCTTGAGTTCGGCCCCGGGGGTAAACTTCGCGACTTTGCGAGCGGCGATTTTGATAGTTGCGCCGGTCTGCGGATTGCGACCGTTCCGCGCTTTTCTTTGCGACACGGAGAACGTGCCGAAACCTATCAATGCCACTCGATCTCCTTTGCGGAGGGCGGCGGTAACGCTGTCCACGGCTGTGTCGATGGCAGTCGTAGCTTGCGCTTTACTGATTTCACAAGCACCTGCGATCTTGTCGACCAGATCGGCTTTATTCATAGTCTCTCCTCACAGGTCTCTTTTTAGTCCCAGCCTGAACCGGGAGGCCTTTGGCTATGGCTGAGTTGGGAAACCTGACCGTTCTGTATTCTCCTCTCTCCAGGCAGATTGTCAACTGTGAAAATCCGCACGGGAAGCCCGTTTCGAACGTCCTGAGTCTGAACTGAGCCTGACGGCGGGGGTTTCGGGCGCGGATGGTGTGATTTCCTACGGCATCCACAAGCCAGTGCCCCCGTTCACAGGATGTACACAGCCGCCGGGACTTTCCCGCTTGCGGAACCTGCGCCGGAGGGTGCAAAGTCGAAATGGAATTCATTTCCGGTAGGATTGAATTAAGGTGATCAAGGCTCCGACAGAGATTTGCCCACTGTGTGCCGGTACGGGCTGGAAAGCGGTCGATGGTCTGGCAACTGGTTCGGGAAAAACCGAGCGCCGCGTCACGCGCTGCGACTGCCAGTTGCGCCAGCGCGCGCAATCGCTCGTGGAATCGGCTCGCATCCCACGGCGGTATGAGCATTGCGAATTAAGCAACTACGAATTCGATGGTCAGTATCGCTCGCTGGCGCCGGCTCGCATGGCAGCCTGCAAATTTGTGGAAGAGTATCCCATTGACAAGACTGGCCTGCTCTTGATCGGCACGATTGGGGTGGGAAAAACTCATTTGGCGGTCGGAATGATTAAGGAGTTAATGCTTGGCAAGGGTATTGCCTGCCTCTTCTACGATTATCGGGAACTGCTCAAGCAAATCCAGAACTCGTACAACGATTCTGTGAAAACGACAGAACTAGACGTGCTTCGGCCTGTATTTGAAACTGAGGTTTTGGTGTTGGACGAACTGGGCGCCGTTAGACCCACCGAGTGGGTGTGGGACACCGTGAGTCTAATCCTTAATACTCGCTACAACGACAACCGTACTACGATCATCACGACGAACTACCGCAACCTCCCCGAGCGCGAGCAACCGGGCAACCTAAGATCCACAAGCCCGGAAGCAGCCAAGTACGCGTCGGAGCAAGAGACTCTAGGCGGCCGGATCGGCAATAGCATGCGGTCGCGCCTCCACGAAATGTGCCGCATCGTTATCATGGAAGGGCAGGATTACCGAGAACGAGTCAAAAGCGCAAGCTTTCGGTGACTTCCCGCCGGAGACAGGCGGTCATCCCGGAATCCCTGTGCTGTTGTGACCGGGCAGGGATCTCAGGGGGTCTCTCCATTCGCGAATTTCTCCCTGGCTCGGTGCCTCCGTGGTGAAATCCCTCTAGAATCAAATTGTGCTGACAGAGCGGCTTGAATTCGCGCCGGAGCGGGATGCGGAAATCTTTGCCGCATTGGCCGCCGCGCCGGCCGTCTTCCTTCTGCGCGGAGAAGAAGCGAAGGCCGAGCCCTACGTCAGCAAGACGGCCAATCTGCGGCGCCGGATTCAGCGGCTCCTCGGCCCCGTCAGCGAGAGAACGAAGAAGCTGAACCTGCGCGATCGCGTCCGCTCCATCGAATACACGCTAACCGGCTCCGATTTCGAATCCGGCTTTCTGCTCTACAAACTCCAGCGGAGTACGTTTCCGAAAACATATGCGAAGCGGCTTCGCTTTCGGTTTGCGCCGTTCATCAAGCTGCATTTGGAAAACGAGTATCCCCGCGCTTCGGTGACCACGCGTCTGGGAAAGTTCCACGGCCAAGCAGTCTACTATGGCCCGTTTGTTTCGCGAGTGGCCGCAGAGAAGTTCATGAACGACTCGCTCGATTTCTTCAAGATGCGGCGCTGCGTCGATGATCTGCATCCCGATCCGAAGTTTCCGGGTTGTATTTATTCGGAGATGAAGATGTGCCTGGCGCCGTGCTTCAAAGGATGCACCGACCAGGATTATGCAGCGGAAGTCAACCGCGTGCAGGCTTACTTCGAGTCGGGCGGGGATACGCTTGTGCGCGAACTGGGAACTGAGCGGGAAAATGCCTCCGACAATCTTGCTTTTGAAGAGGCCGCGGCGATCCACGTGCGCCTGGAGAAACTGAAACCAGTAGTGGGCCAATTGCCGGAAATCGTTCAGCGCCTCGATCGTCTTTCGGGACTGATGATTCAGGCCAGCCCGGTTGCCGATTGTGTCGCATTTTTTCGCATCGACTGCGGCCGAATCTCCGGTCCAACGGTATTTTCCATTCAGCCGCCCGACCACATGAAGTCGCAATCCATGGAATCGCGAGTGCAGCAAGGGCTCGAATCCAGGCTTCCTTCAAAAGAAGGAGCAGCGCTTGAAACCATGGAGCACATTGCGCTGCTCAAGCGCTGGTACTATCGCGGCAGCCGCGCTGGAGAAATCTTCTTTGTGGACGCGAGTGGCGAACTCCCCATGCGCCGCGTCGTGCGGGGCATCTCGCGGGTATTGCGCGGCGAGAAACCGGACATCGGGACCGAGAGGCCTGCCCAAAACTTGTAATCGCGGCATCCGGGCAGAAAAATCCCCACTTCTAGCAGCGGCCAGCATGGGGCACCCAGGCCCGCTTACCGGCGAGCAGAAGGATCTCACGCGCGTAGGATCCCGTTGAACGGGAGATCCCTCACCCTGCTCGTGAAGGCGCGGGGCATCGGGATGACCACCACGAAGCGGTGGTGTCCCCATTCAAATTGAGACACCGCCCACGAATCAGAACCGTTGACGCCAACCGCCCTCCCACCCTAAGATGATCCGGCCTTTCCCCCGAGGACCAAAACTTACCCCAAAACTGTCCATGCTCGGCCAAACCGTCTCTCATTATCGGATTACAGAATTGCTCGGCGGCGGCGGCATGGGTGTCGTTTACAAAGCTGAGGACACGCTGCTCGGCCGCTTCGTCGCCCTGAAATTTCTTCCCGACGATTTGTCGGCGGACCCACAGGCCCTGGAACGCTTCCGCCGTGAAGCCCGCGCTGCTTCGTCGCTGAACCATCCCAACATCTGCACCATTCACGAAATCGGCGAGCATGAAGGGCACCTGTTCATTGTGATGGAGTGCCTCACCGGCCAGACGCTGAAGCACCTGATCCACACCAAGCCCTTGGATATGGACCTGCTGCTCACGGTTTCGATCGAAGTGGCTGACGCTCTCGATGCCGCGCACGCCAAGGGCATTGTGCATCGTGACATCAAGCCGGCGAATATCTTTGTGAGCGACCGCGGGCATGCCAAGGTTCTTGATTTCGGACTGGCCAAGATTTCGCGCATGGCCAAACCGACCAGTGGCGAGTCGCAGACTATTGCCGACGCATCCAGCCTCGATCTGACCAGCCCCGGCACGGCTGTCGGAACTGTTTCGTACATGTCCCCAGAGCAGTTGCGCGGCAAGGACCTCGATGGCCGCACTGATCTGTTTTCTTTCGGCGTTGTGCTCTACGAGATGGCGACAAGCGTTCTCCCGTTTCGTGGGGAAACCTCGGCTGTAATCACCGAAGCAATCCTGAATCGCGCTCCCTCGCCTCCGGCTCGCCTGAATGTGGAGCTTCCAGCCAAGCTGGAAGAGATTATTACGAAATTGCTCGAAAAAGATCAGGACTTGCGCTGTCAGAGTGCAGCTGAGTTGCGCGCCGATCTCAAGCGGCTGAAACGGACCATCGATTCATCGCGAACCTCGGTTAGCGCCGAACCAGTGCAGCCGGTCTCCTCCGGAAGCGTGCCAATCGCGGTTGTCGCGGCACCACAAACGAAAGCCAAGCGATCTGCTGGAGCTTATGTGCTGGTTCTCGCCGTGCTGATCGCGGCAGCGCTCGGGCTTTATGGCGGCAAGCTACTGTTTACTCCGGCGCCGTATCAGCCCCCTTTGTATCGACAATTGACGTTCCGGCGTGGAAGCATCCGTTCGGCGCGCTTCGCTCCGGATGGACAGACCATTCTTTACAGCGCGGCGTGGCAGGGAAATCCAACCGACGTGTTTACGGCGCGTCCGGAAGCTCCGGAGTCGCGCTCCATGGGCCTGAGTCACACGCAGCTCATGTCGGTGTCGTCGACTGCCGAAATGGCTGTGCTGCTGAACAGCAAAGCGGTTGGGGCTTGGGTGAGCATGGGAACGCTGGCGCGGGCGCCGCTTTCCGGAGGGGCACCGCGCGAAGTGCTGGACCAGGTGCAATGGGCCGACTGGTCTCCGGACGGGAACCAACTCGCGGTAGTTCGCGATTTTGGCGGACAGAATCGTCTCGAATATCCCATCGACAAACCGCTCTACCAGACTGGCGGATGGATTGGGCATCCGCGCGTTTCTCCGAAGGGCGACCTCATTGCCTTCGCGGATCATCCTCTGCAGGGCGACGACAGCGGCTCGCTGGCCGTCGTCGATATGGCTGGCAACAAGAAGCTGCTTTCGGCGCAGTGGTTTACGATTCAGGGATTGGCCTGGTCTCCCGACGGCAAAGAGATTTGGTTTACGGCCAGTAAGTCGGGCACGGATCGCACCCTGTATGCGACGTCGCTCGATGGCAAAGAGCGCATCGTGGCGCGCCTGCCCGGCGCACTGATGCTGCTCGACATTGCCAAGGACGGGCGCGTGCTTCTCGTCCGCGCCGATTGGCGCCGCGAGTTGCTCGGCCTGTTCGCCAACGATCCCAAGCAGCACGAACTTTCCTGGCTCGACTACACCTATCCCGCAGACTTGTCAGCTGATGGAAAGACGCTGCTCTTCGACGAAGAAGGCGGTGGCGGAGCCCTGGATTATTCGAAGTCGAGCGGGCTCACTTACGCCGTGTACATTCGCAAGACCGACGGTTCGCCGGCGGTTCTTCTGGGCGAAGGTGGCGCGGTGTCTTTGTCACCCGATGGCAAGTGGGCCATCGCGCAGAGTCAGGAGTCGCCTTCTCAGTTCAAGCTTCTTCCGACCGGCGCGGGCGAAGCGAAAGACCTGACCAAAGACAACATCAATCACAGTTGGGCGCATTGGTTTCCGGATGGCAAACGGATTCTGTTTGCCGCCGACGAGCCCGGCAAAGGAGTGCGCTTCTACGTCTACGATTTGCCGACGGGGAAATCAAAGGCGATTTCTCAAGAAGGCGTAAACGCTACGTCATTCGCCATTTCGCCAGACTCGCAGGGAATTGCCGCCATTGGCCCCGACAAGAGAGGATATTTGTATCCCACGGCGGGGGGCGACCCGAAACTGATTCCGGGATTGAATCCCGGCGAGTTGCCCATCACCTTCAACACCGACGGACATGCGCTGTATATCTACCAGCCCGGCGAGCTTCCCGCCCGTGTTTATCATCTGGATATCGAAACTGGAAAGCGCACGCTGTGGAAGGAACTCATGCCCTACGATCCTGCGGGCGTGGAGAACATCGGCCCGATCCTGATGACGCCGGACGCGAAGACCTGCGTGTTTGGCTATCACCGCATGCTGGCGGATTTGTATCTGGTGGAAGGGCTGAAGTAGATACTCGAAAATCTTCCAGCGGGATTTCCGGTCCTCAAAAGCAAAGAGCAGCCGAAGCTGCTCTGAGTTTCTCCTCGTATGTACAAATCCGCGTGAATCCGCCTAGAAGAAGTTAGATATCCAGATTCTTCACATCCAGCGCGTTGTCCTCGATGAACTTCCGCCGGGCCTCGACGTCTTCGCCCATGAGCGTGGTGAAGATGGTTTCGCACTCCGCAATGTCTTCGAGCCTCACCGAGAGCAGCGTGCGCCGTTCAGGATCCATGGTCGTTTCCCAAAGCTGGGGAGCCGTCATTTCACCTAACCCTTTGTAGCGTTGCACATCGTAGCCGCGGCCACCTTCTTTTTTTACGAAATCGAACAGATCGCGTGCGTTGGTTTTTTCCACCGGTTCGATGTCGATCTTTTTCCTGGCTACAGGCTTGGCGATTTTCTTTTCGTCGGTCTTTTCGGCGTCGCCGTCTTCCACTTCACCGCCGCCATTGGAAGGAGCGGATTTTACGACGGCCTCCACCACGAACGGAGGCTGCATGTAGGGTTCGATCTGCTTGTACTTCGCAATCATCTGCCGGCACTCAGGAGTTGACGCCAGTTCCCAGTTGATGACGTGTTCGGCGCCATGCGAGCTGATAAACGCAACTTCCCACAGATTGTGGGTTTCGTCGAATCGCGAGTCGACACTTTTGAAACCGCGGTCCTTCTGCAGCTTTTTGAGTTCTTTCTCCAGTTTTTCCAGCCTCTTCGGGGCTTCTTTTTTGTCACCTTCGAAATCCACTTTCTTGGAAAGATCCAGTTTCGAGAGGAGCCCGGTGACGCTCTCATCGCGCAAACGCTTATCAACTTTGTCGAAGTATCCCAGATACTCGCGCAGCACGCTCATGAATTTTGACAGGGCTGAGCCTTCGAGTTTCGCCGCGCCCTCACCATAGCGCACCACCAGGCCATCGGCCGCACGCTTCAGCATGACTTTGTCGAACTCGTCGTCATTTTTGATGTATTGCTGCGACTTGCCTTTTTTGATCGAGTAGAGCGGCGGCTGCGCGATGAACACGTTGCCACGCTTAATCAAGTCCTGCATGTGGCGGAAGAAGAACGTCAGCAGCAACGTGCGGATGTGGCTTCCGTCCACGTCGGCGTCGGTCATCAGAATGATCTTGCCGTAACGCAGTTTGGTGGGATCGAAATCCTCTTTCGCGATGCCAGTTCCGAGCGCCGTGATCATGGCGCGGATTTCTTCGTGGGCCAGCATCTTGTCGTAACGCGCCTTCTCTACGTTAAGAATTTTCCCTTTGAGTGGCAGAATCGCCTGGAAGCGGCGATCGCGGCCTTGTTTCGCCGTGCCGCCTGCCGACTCGCCCTCGACCAGAAACAATTCGCAGCGGTTTGGATCACGCTCGGAGCAGTCTGCGAGTTTACCCGGCAATCCGCCGGAATCGAGCGCGCCTTTGCGCCGCGTGAGATCGCGAGCTTTCCGGGCAGCTTCACGCGCCCGAGCCGCATCGACCGCTTTATTGATGATCTTTTTGGCGACGGTCGAGTTCTGCTCGAAGAACGCACCCAGGCGCTCGTTCACGAATTGCGTGACCGTGCCGGCGATATCGGAATTCAGCTTGCCCTTGGTCTGCCCTTCAAATTGTGGTTGCGGCAGCTTCACGCTGATGACTGCGACCAGACCTTCGCGCACATCGTCGCCGGTCAAGTTCTCTTTCACGTCCTTGAAGAGGCCCATCTGCTGCCCCGCGTAGTTAATGGTGCGGGTCAGGGCCGTACGGAATCCGGACAAGTGCGTTCCGCCATCGACCGTATTGATGTTGTTGGCAAAACTGAAAATTGTCTCGGAGTACGCGTCGTTGTACTGCAGCCCAATTTCCATGTGGACGCCATTGCGGTCGTCCTCCATATAAATGGGCTTGTCATGCAGCACTTGTTTACCGCGATTCAGGTGCTTAATGAACTCGGCGATGCCGCCGTTGTATTTGAAGTCGGTGTGCTTGGGCTCGCCCGACTTGGGATCGGTGGTGCGCTCATCCCGCAGAGTGATCAGCAATCCTTTGTTCAGGAACGCGAGTTCGCGCAGCCGCTGCGCCAGCGTGTCGTAGTTATATTCGGTGACTGTGAAGATACTGCGATCGGGCAAAAATTTGACCTTGGTTCCAGTCTTCACTTTGGCCACACCGGTCTTCTTCAGCTTGCTGGTCGGGTCGCCCTTCGAATATGTCTGCTGCCAGGTGGCTCCATCGCGCCAGATTTCGAGATCGAGTTCTTCGCTGAGCGCGTTGACGCAGGAGACGCCGACGCCGTGCAATCCGCCGGAAACTTTGTAGGAGGAGGAATCGAATTTGCCGCCGGCATGCAGTTTGGTCATAACGACCTGCGCCGCGGAAACTTTCTCGCCGTCGATTTCCATGTCATCCACAGGAATGCCGCGGCCGTCGTCGACGACCGTAATCGAATTGTCGATGTGAATGGTGACTTCGATTTTTGTCGCGTATCCCGCCAGCGCTTCGTCGACGGAATTGTCGACGACTTCATACACGAGATGATGCAGGCCGAGCTCGCCCGTCGATCCGATGTACATCGCGGGACGTTTGCGCACGGCTTCCATGCCGCCGAGAACTTTGATGGAATCGGCATTGTATTCATGAGACCCGCCGCCGTTGGCGCCGCCATTTGTGGTAGGGATCGGCGTAATTTTTCCGTTTTTCGGCTTGCTGTCCGTGACTGGTGTATTGATCTCTTTGGTGGCCATTCGGCTCCGCGAACCTGGCGAGTTCCGGTCTGAACCGGTATGAACTAACACCTGAAAATCTGCGCCCCGATATTGGCTGGGATTCCGCCCCGATCCAGCGCTCGAAATAACTTCGGGAAGAGACTTCAAGTTATTGAAATCTCTAACACTTAGGACCAAGTACGACTTAAGAAATTATACCACAAAATGACATGTTTTTGGGCGCGACTGAGGCGCGGAATCGACACAGTCATCTGTCTGTTTTCGGGGGGAAAGCAGGCTCAGACCGCCAAGGGAATTTGAGCGTAAACGCAATTTTTCGGCAAGTGACGCTGATGGGAGTATATTTCGTCCGATGAATTCCCAATACAGCGCACTTAGTGGGCTACTCAAGCGCAATTTTCGAGCGGGATTTTGGCCGCTTGCGCTTGCACTCTTAGTGGGCACGTGCACCGCTCAAACGACTGTAGAGCGCATGGACAAGCTTGTGCAGCCGTATATCGACGCGCGGATGTTCATGGGCAGCGTACTGGTGGCGCAACACGGCAAGGTGCTATTTAGCAAAAGCTACGGCTGGGCGGACGCAGAGTGGAACATACCAAACTCGTCCACGAGCAGATTCAATATCGCTTCAGTGACGAAACAATTCACCGCAGCTTCGATTTTGGTTTTGGAAGAGCGGGGAAAGCTGAAGACGGCAGACCCCGTCAAAAAATATCTGCCAGATGCGCCGGCAGCATGGGACAAAATCACAATCTATAACCTGCTGACGATGACATCCGGCATCGCGGGCGACGCGGCGAAATATGAGCCGGGACCTCCAGATCGACTGGTCTTTCGCGACGAGCCACTGGCCTTTCAACCCGGTGACAATTGGGATTACACCAACGAAAGCTATATGGTGCTCGGGTATCTGGTGGAGAAGATCAGCGGGCAATCTTATCCGGATTTTCTTACCGAAAATATCTTCAAGCCGCTCGGTATGAACGATTCGGGAGTGAGCCCCATTGTAGCCATCATTCCGCACCGCGCGTCCGGATATTGGCCCGGAGCTGACGGGATGGAGAATGCAGAGCGACCGAACTTCAGTGGAGCGAGCTTGGCATCGGGCGGTATCTATTCCACAACCGAAGACATGCTCCGGTGGGAGAACGGGCTTTTCGGCGGAAAGTTGCTTGCGCCCGCCTCGCTGCGCAAGATGACCACTCCATTCAAGAACGATTATGCCTGCGGCCTATATGTGCGTCATGTCGGAGGTCGCCTCTTGATCGACTATGACGGCAACAACATCGGTTATAACGCGCAGGTGGCTTACTATCCAGAAGACGAATTGGCGGTCATCGTTTTGGCAAATCTGAATGGCACCGTCACAGGCGAGATGAATAAGGCACTTGCAGCAGTCGCACTCGGAGAAACACCTCCGACGCCGTCCGTACACAAAGAAATCCCTCTGCCCAAGCAAGTTCTGTCACGGTATGCAGGGACGTACCAATTTCCGGATTACAGCCTGAAGATGGTGCCCGAAGGCAATCATCTGCTAGTGGAGTCTGACGACGGCAGTACGCTCCCAGTTTTTCCTGAGTCGGAGACGAAGTTCTTCTCTAAGCCGTGGCCCACTCGGTTCGAGTTCTCGAAAAACGATAACGGCGAGTTCACCGCTGTGAAACAGTTCGATGGCGACAAAGAGGAAAATGGCGTAAAGAAGTGATTTCTTCGGGATTCGGGCTTCCTGAAAGCAGGCGCTTACACGCAAGCTCCCGGGTGCACGCTAAGGCAAAGAAAAAGGACGGCTTTTTGAAGCCGCCCTCGAAAGTTTTCCTGAAAGGTTCTTACGCCGTTGCCGGCCGCTCGCCGCCTTTGGCGCGTCCGGGTTGGAGTTCGGGCTTGATCACGTGCTGCACGCCATCATCCGGCTTCGACGGAGGAGGCGGCATCGGAGGCAGTTCCTTGCCTTCGACCAGCATCTTGATCTCGTTGGCGTCGAGCACTTCCCTTTCGATCAGCGCTCGCGCAATCTTTTCCAGCGTTTCGCGATTGTCGGAAATGACTTTCTTCGCCGTGTTGTAGCCGTTATTGACCAGCTTGCGGACTTCCTGATCAATCTTGATGGCCGTGTCTTCGCTGTAATCGCGATGTTGCGCGATCTCCCGCCCCAGGAAGATTTGTTCTTCCTTCTTGCCGAAAGTGAGCGGACCGAGGTCGCTCATGCCCCACTCGCAGACCATCTTGCGCGCCATGTCCGTGGCTCGTTCAATGTCGTTGCCGGCGCCGGTCGACATGCAATTCAGGAACAGCTCTTCCGCGATTCGTCCACCCATCAGAATGGCGATCTCAGTTTCGAGATAGTTCTTGTAGTAATTGTGCCGGTCGTCGGTGGGAAGCTGCATGGTAACGCCCAACGCCATACCGCGTGGAATGATGGTGACTTTATGCAGCGGATCGGAATTCGGCATCTTGGCCGCGACCAGCGCGTGGCCGGCCTCGTGATACGCCGTGTTCCGCTTTTCCGCGTCCGAGAGAAGCAGCGATTTGCGCTCCACTCCCATCAGAACTTTGTCTTTGGCCACCTCGAAATCGTATTGCAGCACGGCTTTGCGATTCTGGCGGGCCGCTGCCAATGCGGCTTCGTTGACCATATTGGCGAGGTCGGCGCCGGAGAATCCCGGAGTTCCCCGAGCCAGCACAGAGAGATCGACATCTTCCGCCATAGGAATTTTGCGTGTGTGCACGCGCAGGATTTCCTCGCGCCCGCGCACATCAGGACGGCTCACCACTACGCGCCGATCAAATCGGCCAGGCCGAAGGAGTGCTGGATCAAGCACGTCCGGACGGTTGGTGGCCGCCATGAGAATGACGCCTTCGTTCGATTCGAAGCCGTCCATTTCGACCAGCAACTGATTCAAAGTCTGCTCGCGCTCATCATGGCCGCCACCCAAACCGGCGCCGCGATGACGTCCCACGGCGTCGATTTCGTCAATGAAGATGATGCAAGGCGCATTCTTCTTGCCCTGCTCGAACAGATCGCGCACGCGGCTGGCGCCTACGCCCACGAACATTTCGACGAAGTCGGAACCGGAAATCGAAAAGAAGGGAACGTTGGCTTCGCCGGCAACGGCCCGAGCCAGCAACGTTTTGCCCGTTCCCGGAGGCCCAACGAGCAACACGCCCTTGGGGATGCGTCCACCGAGCTTCTGAAATTTCTGCGCTTCGCGCAGGAATTCGATAATCTCGCGCAGCTCCTCCTTGGCCTCATCGACACCGGCCACATCTTTGAACGTGACCTTCTTCTGCTGCATCGAGAGCAGGCGAGCGCGGCTCTTTCCGAACGATAACGCCTTGTTTCCGCCGGTTTGCATTTGCCGGATCATGAAAAACCACAGCGCGCCCAGCAGGATGAGCGGCGCCCATGTGCCCAGCAATTGCAGCGGCAAGCTGCCGCTGTTCACGTCGCGGAAATTGATGGTTACGCCCTTGCTCTGCAGATTGTTGAGCATCTCGGGCGTAAAGTAGTTCGTCGGCATGGTTGTATGGAACGCAGATTGATCGGACAATTTGCCGCGCACTTCCATCCCGTTGACGGTCAGTTCATGGATCTTGCCCTGATCCACATCACTAATGAACTGATTGGAACTGAGATCCTGATCCTTTTGTCCGTCGCGAGCGCCTTTGACCACTTCCCACAGCAACACTGCTGAGACTACGATCAGCAGCCAAAACAGCACTGTTTTTACCGTTGAGTTCACCTAGAAACTCCTAGCTCCACATGGCGGTGATCCGCCTGAAAACATCTGGAGATTAGATGCCAGTAGATCGCTTTTGGGATCAACCGAATCCAACTCACTATTTTACCTTTTCCGCAAAGAAAACGGGTTTTCTTCTGTGAATGACCGAAGTCACAGGGACATACCGGATTGCCTATAGCTCAACGTGGGCCAATCGAGCCATCGAGGACGCCTCCCGTCGGATCGCCTGGCGGGTTCTTTCGCCGCATTTGGCGAACCATGAAGAGCCACAGAGCGGCCAGCAGCACCAGCGGTGCCCATGTGCCCAGCATCCGGAGGGGCGTGTTTTCGGACGGCGCATCCCGGAACTGAATTTCCACGCCTTTATCCTGAAGAACTCCCAAGAAAGCAGCCGGGTCGCTCGGTCCGATCACATGGAATGTCCCTTGGCCATTGCGATATTCCCCGTCAATCCGAGTGCCGGTGATGTTTACGCGGGCGATTTCCCCACACTGCGCTTTCGATATGAAGGTGGAATAGTTGACCTCTGGACTTTGCGTATGGGTGGGACTGGACCGCACAGACTGCCAGAGCAAGGCCGCCGCGATAACAATCACAATCCAGAATACGAAGGTTCGGAGAGTGGAAGTCATAGCGCCCTTGTCGCTAGCTGTTGGTCGTCACGTAGGGAAGGTTCCGGTTGGTCTGCTGGGGCGCACCCAGGCCGTATCCGACCAGGAAGGCCTCGTCTACGAGGAACCCGAAATAATCAGGTTGCAAGGGAACACGTCTCGCCGCCTGACGGTCAAGCAGTGTAACCAGCTTGACTGAGGCGGCACCGCGCGCCCGCAAGTCGCTCATGAGAAAGTCGGTGGTCACGCCCGAATGCACCAGCCCTTCGACCAGCAGGACATGTTGTCCGCGAATCTCTGGTTCATGGCTGAAGAAAATCTCCATGACGTCCTGCGCGGCGCCGCTTTGCGCTCGGCTGTATTTCGGCTTGATGAACTGGCAGACGACCGGCACGTCCAGCGCCCGCACCAAATCCGCCAGGAACATGAAGGCATTCTCGAGCACTGCGAGCACCTGCACGGTCTGACCTTTGTAGTCGTCCGAAATCTGCCGCCCCAGTTCCTTCACTCGTTTCTGGATCTGGTCGGTGGTGATGACTTGGCGGAATCGCTCCACAGTCGGCGCCTTTCTGAAGCTTGACTGCCAGAATAATGTGTAAGTCTACTACTCCGGAGTATCCGCCAGAGGCTTTTCCATAAGCAGAATGGCCGTTTGACCCGGCTTGGCCCGATGCCTGGAAGAGACCGGCAATCCCCGAACCCATACAATCTGGTCGGCCGAAACGAGTACCGGCCAGGTCGAACGCGCTGTGTGGGGTGGATGGAGTTCGTTCAGGAGTTCTTTGATTTTCTTCGGCGATTTCGTGTGGGCTGGCCAAAACCGGTCGCCGGGACGCCAATTTCGCACGATTAGGGATCCCGTGAGAGACTCGGCATCGAGCAGAGGATCAAGTTCGTCCGACGATTGACTGGCAGGAGTAATCATCTGCGCCTCGAGGGTTGAACCGAGCTCTGGAACGACCACTCGTCCGGGGAGTGGCAGCACGTATTCGTAGTCCGGAGACGGAGGTTGCGCGCGCAAGTCGGGAGTCAGGAAGAGCAGTTGGCTGGGTTCACGGAGGAGTTTCCAACCCAGGGGCAGAACAAGTTCTTTTCCCGACAGGCCGCTCTCTGCCGCGAAACGGACGATCTCATCCACATTCTTGAAATCTAGCGGAATGCCAGCGTGTTCGGCAATCGCTCGGACCAGCCTGCGCTGCACGGCAACGGGCTCGCCAAGAAACCATAAGCGATCCACAGAGGCGTTCATGACCAGCGAGGGGGCGGAATCGATTTTTGCCTGGAGAGCTGAGCCGGGCGCGGGGCGGGCGACGTTCGCCGGAGCAATCTGAATGAGGCTTGAACTCACGGTTCGCGCCCACTCGGGCTCGGACCAGTGCACGGCCGTGCCCATCCACCCGGCAACTTCGTTCTCCCAGAAGTCTTCTTCTTCACGCGCAATCGACGCCAACTCCGCGAGATTCTCGGCAATGCTCGGATTGAATTCTTTTTCCAGCAGCGGGACCAGAAGCTTGCGAACACGATTTCGCGTAAAGTGATGATCCGCATTGGTCGAATCTTCTCGCCAGCTCTGGTCAATGTCTTTGAGATAACTTTGCAGCTCGCACCGACGGATCTCGAGCAAGGGGCGAATGATCTCGCCGCACAGTTCCCCGTTCTCATTGTTCACTTCGATGCGCGGGTAGATAGCGGCCAAGCCTCGCATCCCCGCCCCGCGAATCACGCGCATGAGCACGGTTTCGGCCTGATCATCGAGAGTGTGGCCAGTTGCGATCTTGTCGAGTTTGGGAACGACTCGCGTGCCTGAATCTTCGGAGCCGCCCCTCGCAACTGACTCCGGGGCGGAAATCTCACTTCCCTCCTCCCTTAAGTGCCCCACTGAAAGCGTTGCGTCACCCTCTGAGTCTTGCCCGAGCAGATACCGGAAAAATTCGTATCGCAACTCTCGTGCGGCCGTTTCGAGGCTGACATGCGCCTCGCGCGCGTGGGCGGCCACGTCGTCGCGGTCGACATAGAACTCCAGATCATGTTTCCGTGCCAGATTGCGGACGAATTCTTCATCCGCGTCCGACTCTGCCCCGCGCAGCTTGTGATTGAAATGGACGACAGAGAGGACAATGCCGAGTTCGAAGCGCAATCCCAGCAGCAAGCGAAAGAGCGCAACTGAATCGCTCCCGCCAGAAACGGCCACTCCGACGCGATCCCCAGCCTTCAGCAGTTCATGATGGCGAATGTGGCCGAGAACGCACTGTGCCAAGGCATGCACGACAACCATGGTACAACCGGCTCGTATCCGAGGCTGCAAGGGAATCTTTGACAAAGCCGGCGCTGTCCGGTTAAATGGGCCGACTGGAAGGGCCCAGCCACACTGGAATCTCAGGAAAAGAGAGATCGTTTATGTCCTTGAACGTAAACGTTGGCGGTGGCGCAGTAGCTCGGACGCGGCTCGCAGGTTCCGGCGTGCCGCATAGTTGTCTGGTGAAACGGTTCCAGAAAAGCGATCCCAATCCAGGTCTCCTACAGGTCAAATCATAGTGATTCCCGCTCTGCTGTTCGCGAGTTCCTCCACGCTTGTACATCTTTCGCCAGTCGATCTCGTCATCATCATCTTCTATTTCGTCCTGGTGCTGGCCATTGGGTTGTACCTGAAAGAGCAAGCCAACACGGGCGAAGACTTCTTCATGGCCGGGCGGGAGATGACGGCGTGGGTAGCGGGTTTGGCGTTCCTCTCCGCCAATCTGGGATCGCTGGAGTTGATGGGATGGGCGGGAAACGCCTACAAATACGGCATTCTTGCCGCCCACTGGTACTGGATCGGCGCGGTTCCCGCCATGCTGTTTCTGGCATTGGTGATGATGCCCTTCTACCACATCTGCAAGACACACTCCGTTCCTGGATATCTGAAGCTACGCTTCGGGCCGGGCACCCAGGCGCTGTCTTCGATTTCGTTTGCCGTGATGACCGTATTGATGAGCGGCATCAACATGTACGCGATGGCTGTGGTGATGCGGGTCGTCCTGGGATGGGACATTCACTTCAGCATCTGGGTTTCATCGATCACGGTTGCGGTGTACGTGGCGCTGGGAGGATTGCGCTCGGCCATCTTTAATGAAGTGCTGCAGTTTTTTCTGATCTGGGCTGGAGCCTTGCTGATTCCGATCCTTGGCTTGGTGGAGGCGGGCGGCTGGAGCGGACTGCAGGCGAAGATTCTTAAGAATCTTACCGAGCAGAATGTTCCGAATCCCGGTTCCTACACTCATCTCTGGTCGACGCTGGGGACTTTCTCCGCGAATCCGATGGGCATCAACTGGATTGGGATCGTGTTCGGACTCGGTGCTGTCATTGCCATGGGTTACTGGACCACGGATTTTCTAGTGGTTCAGCGTGTTCTCGCGGCAAAAGATCTACGTTCCGCCAAGCTCGCTCCCATTATCGGTGCGGGTTTCAAGATGATGGTGCCGTTCATTGTGATTCTTCCCGGTCTGCTCGGTCTGGCCCTGTTGCGCGATCCGCATACGGGCAGTCTTCTACGACTTGTTCCCGGTGATCTGGCCTGGTCCGATGCTGGGCGAGCCCAAGGCCTGCATAGCTACGACGAGGTTTTGCCTCTCATGCTGGCGCGTTATTGCGGACCGGGTCTGCTGGGTCTTGGGGTCACGGCGCTGATTGCGGGTTTCATGTCGGGAATGGCGGGTAACGTAAGTGCCTTCGCTACGGTTTGGACCTATGACATCTACGGCGCGCTGATCAACAAGAACGCATCAGATCGGACCAAGGTAACCATGGGGCGTTGGTGCACGCTGCTGGGAGTTGCAGTCAGCATCGGAACCGCCTACCTGGTGATGAACGCGCAGAGCATCATGGATTACGTGCAGGCGCTATTCAGTTTCTTCATTGCTCCACTATTTGGCACGGTGATCCTAGGGATGCTGTGGAAACGAGCGACTCCGGCGGGGGGCTTCTGGGGATTGTTTGCCGGAACCTTGTCTTCAGTCGGCATGTACGGGTGGGTAAAAATCGATCCGCACGCAGTCCGGTACGTGGCTTTGTCGTCGCAGGCACAAGATCAGGCGCAGAATATGTTTCGTGCGCTGTGGAGTTGGCTGATATGCGTCGGAGTCACAGTCGTGGTCAGCATGCTGACAAAACCCAAGCCCGAAGCCGAGTTGACTGACTTGGTTTACGGCCTGACGCCGATTCCGAAAGAGGAGCACGCCTCCATGTTCCACAGTCCCGTATTCTGGGGCATCGTGGTTGCGATTGCTTTTGTCGTCTTACAAATTATCTTCTGGTAGAGGGGAAGCATGAAATCCGGTGGATCGCTTTCGATCTGGTTCTTCATCGGCGTGTCGCTACTTGTAAATGGCGCGCTGATATTCGGCCGAGGAATTTACGAGCTTGTGTATCCGCCTCAAGATAAGGTCGTACTATTCAACTTGCACGCCAACATCTGGTGGGGTGGTATTTTGCTGGTCTTGGGCATCATCTATTCCCTTCACTTCTCGCCGACGCGGGAGAGAGCACGGCATAATCGGGTCAGGTCCGAAGCGGTTTTGAAGTAACTTCGTGGTTTGTCGGTGTGCACTCCACGCTCGCATTTGCAACCAGGTCCTTTCTGTGCAGTTCGCCCGCAATCCCAGGCAACGAAATCTTCCAGCCAAGCAACTTAGCTTTGGGCAATGCCAGCGTTGGGATGCCTGTGTTCACCAAGCGGAATTCAGCATGGCTCAAGTCACCAGCTAGGCGAGCTTGACGAGGAGATCGGTGATGGGCGTAGGAACGATGCAGTTACGACGTTCGGCAGTTATCGTTTCCCTGGCAATCATGTTCGTGGTTGGAGGGGTTCTTGGTCTATTTGCGCGAACTTGGGCTGGACCGCCAGTAGGACACGGAAGCATCGTGCCTGTGTTTGTCGGCCGTGCTGAGGGTGCGGCAAGCGACGCGAGCACATCGATGGGCTTCGCCAACGTGTTGAAACCGGTGCTCCCGGCTGTGGTCAGCATCGCGTCTTCACGCATTGTAAGAGTTCCGCAAAATCAGTTTTTCAGTAATCCCTTCTTTCAGCAGTTCTTTGGCGGGCAGCAGCCGAGTGCACCCCGGCAAGAGAGAGAGCAGGGCTTGGGGTCTGGCGTTATCATCAGCGCCGACGGCTACATTCTGACGAATAATCACGTGATTGATAAAGCAACCGAAATTAAAGTAATGCTGCCCGACAAGCGCGAGTTTCCGGGCAAAGTCATTGGCGCTGATCCGAAAACTGACGTTGCTCTGGTCAAGATTTCTGCTACGGGTTTGCCCACTGTGACGCTCGGCGATTCTTCGAAACTGCACGTCGGCGATTACGCTTTCGCGATTGGCAATCCGTTTGGAGTGGGCGAAACTGCGACCATGGGCATCATCAGCGCCACCGGTAGAAACGGCCTTGATATCGAGGACTACGAAGATTTCATTCAGACGGACGCAGCCATCAATCCTGGAAACTCAGGCGGCGCGCTTATCAACGCGCTCGGCCAAGTGATTGGGATTAACACCGCCATTCTTTCGGGAGGCTCTGGAGGCAATCAGGGAATCGGTTTCGCAATCCCGATCAACATGGCGAAATACGTCATGGATCAGATTCTCAAGCATGGGAAGGTGGTGCGCGGTTATATCGGAGTGGGGATACAGGAAGTTACACCCGATCTGGCGAAGGCATTTAATGTTCCCGCGGAGAAGGGAGCACTGGTTGGAAACGTTGAGCCGAATAGTCCGGGCGCAAAAGCCGGGTTGCAACGAGGGGATGTCATCACCGAGATCGATGGACAACCTGTCGTCGGGCCGAATGATTTGCGCTTGAAAGTTGGAACCATGGCGCCGGGAACGACTGTGCATCTGAAAGTTCTTCGCAGTGGACAAACTCGCGATGTCACACTTACTCTAGGCGAGGCTCCATCGGGTAAAGCGGCCGGCAAGGACGCTGAAAGTTCGACGGAAAATAGTCCCATGCACGGCGTCCAGGTGGACGAACTCAATTCTGATATTCGACAGCAGTTGGGGTTGGGCTCCGACGTGAAGGGAGTGGTCGTGACACAGGTGCCCGACGGGTCACCGGCGGCGGACGCGGACCTACAGCGAGGTGATGTAATCGAGCAGGTGAATCGGCATCCGGTCGACTCGGTCGCCGAGTACGATCACCAGATCCGCGCGGCGGGTGCACAGGCCGTGGTATTGCTGATCAACCGAGGCGGAAACACAACTTTTGTCGTGGTGCAACCGGAGTAAGTAGGTCAAAAAGCAACTTGGTGAAGAATGGGATCACAACGGCGCTCTTCATTGTGCTCTTGAGTCTGCTGCTTACTCCGGAGAAATGCTGGAACCTGCAGGCCGGAACAGTGCACCCGAAACGGGTTCCCATCGTCACGTTTACGTGGAGTCTGAGTACCGCCAGCCCACCGTACTACTCCATGGGCACCTTAAAAAGTATCGCGAATTGTTTGGCTGGACTCAGTAGGCCAATACTGTATGGCAGTATCGGGTCAACGGTTGCAAAATCGCCATCGCCATTGCACTCAACTTCCACGGTCGAGCGCACCTTTGTGTTTCGCTGAGCAAGGCTGGCGGGGGCCGAGATGACATTAATAGCTAGGCACTTCTTCGCTGCGCTGTTCTCGCTGATTGTCGTCACGGCGTGCACGAGTGCTCGGGCACAAAGCCGGCCGTGGTGCGACAGCGGAGTAAGCCAGAAAATTCCAGATACGGAAACAACCGCAGAACTCAAGAGAAGGTTGGCGGCGGTGAGCGATATCGCGGAAGAGAATCATCCGTTGAAACGGCTCCAGCCAATCTCCCTGTCGATTGCGCTTTCTGGAACGGTTCAGCCAGATTCCGTGGTTGAGGAACGCGACGCGGACATAACGTTTTGTTTACAACTGGACGAGGAGTCGCAGAAGAGATTGCAAGAAGAAATTGGAAATCCACCGCGGGCTCCGAAGGAAATTCACGTTGAAATGGTGGCCTATGCCCGGGATCGCGCCGGAAACACGGTCTTTCGCGGGTGGCAGAAGCGAGAAGAGGACAGAGTTTTATTCAATGACTCTCCGGTTGTGGTGGACACCGGCGGCCGCTCGATACAGTTCAAGAATCTGGCTGGGGCGGACAAACATCTGGATGGCAAGCGAATCGAGGCGACCGGGAGCCTGGTTATCGATCGGCATTGGGAGTCTCGCCAATCGCGTTGCGGGTTTCTTGGCTGTCTGGAGATGCATCCGGTTGCGGCCATCAAAGAGATCGCTCCAAAGTAGAAGAGCGCATGCGGATCTTTGATTCCTGGTTGGCGGGGCTAAAGCCCATCGGAAGATGTTGGCAACGTGGCCCGAAAGGGCCGCTCTTCCACGTGCTCCGCGCTTGCGGTGGGCTGGTTGGTGCGACGCGCTTGGGGCACGGCTAGAGGCTTTGTCCTGATACGAATCGGGTGGGTGTCAGAAGGGCAGTGCTGGAGCGGTGGGCGGATAGGAATCGGGTGTGCGTCCGCAACGGCATCGCTGAAGCGATGCTCCGATACGAACCGCTTACGGCAAGTGCGAGCCGCGATTTCCGAAAAAGGCAACCCCGTCAAATCCCCACCCTCCCGCAAAAAGCGCGGGAAGGATGGCGCACCCTCGCTTGAGTGGCACAGAACGCGGGAAGGATGGCGCACCCTCGGCGTTGGAGCTCATGCCCCCAAAGTCCAGACAGAATGGTCTATTCGCTGGTGAAGTAGTCGACGGTGACGGGGTTTTCGAAGAGCGAGTAATCGCGGGTGACGACGGTGATGCCGCTTTCGGTGACGAAATAGCGCTGGCGGTCGGCGTCGGCGTCGAAGCCGATGGTGGTGCCTTCGGGAAGATGGACATCACGATCGATGATGGAACGGCGGATGCGGCAGTGGCGTCCGATGCTGACGTGGGAGAAGAGAATGCTCTCGTCAACTTCGGAATAAGAGTTGACGCGGACATCGGGCGAGAGAACGCAATTTTTAACGCTGCCGCCGGAGACGATGCATCCATTGGAAACGATGGAGTCGAGGGCGGTGCCAGTGCGGCCGGTTTCGGCGAAGACGAATTTGGCCGGGGGATATTGGCGCTGATGGGTGCGGATGGGCCACTGTTCATCGTAGAGGTTGAAAATCGGCGAGACGGAGACGATGTCCATATTGGCTTCGTAGTAAGCCTCGATCGTGCCAACGTCGCGCCAATACAAAGCTTCCTTCTTGTTCTCGTCGACGAAGTCGTAGGCATAGACGCGGTAGTCGTCGACCATCCTGGGCAGAATGTCTTTGCCAAAATCGTGGGTGGATTTGGGATCTTCGGCGTCTTTGAGGAGGACGGGGATGAGGACGTCGGCATTGAAGATGTAAACGCCCATGGATGCCGCGACTTTTTCTGGATTGATGGGCGAGCGTAACTGCGTCAGCTTG
The DNA here is from genome assembly GCA_963772045.1 of uncultured Acidobacteriaceae bacterium. Lineage (GTDB taxonomy): Bacteria > Acidobacteriota > Terriglobia > Terriglobales > Acidobacteriaceae > Sulfotelmatobacter. The sequence goes on from CAVYWC010000001.1 coordinate 607,065, forward strand.
GGTTTTTCTTCGAAGCCATTGATGCGGCCGTCTTTGTCGACATCGACGACGCCGAACTGATAGGTCTGAGAGGGATCGATCTGGATGGTGGCGAGGGTGATGTCGGCAGCGGAATCCTGATGCTGCTTCATCATCTTGCCGTAATCCATCTTGTAGATGTGGTCGCCGGAAAGAATGAGAACGTGCTTGGGCTGCTCGGAGCCGATGGAGTAAATGTTCTGATAAACGGCGTCGGCGGTGCCCTGATACCAGTTATCGCTGACCCGCCGCATGGGCGGGAGGACCTCGATGAATTCGCCGACTTCGCGAGCGAGAATGTTCCATCCTTCGCGGATGTGACGGTTGAGGGACAGGGCCTTGTATTGGGTGAGGATGTAGACGCGGCGAAGATCCGAATTGAGGCAGTTGGAGAGGGTAACGTCGATGATGCGATAGATGCCGCCGAAGGTCACGGCGGGCTTGGCGCGATCGCGAGTGAGAGGATAGAGGCGCTCTCCGGCGCCGCCTGCCAGAAGCACCCCGAGAGTGTCTTTCATAACGGCCCTCAGATATTCCGTGGGAGCGTCAAGGATGCGCCCGGAATCTCCCTTTTAGCACGGCAGCATGCCAAAAGAAAACTCTAGATGGTAGCACAGGGGCGGGCGCCCTCAGCGGCTAAAGCCGCGAGTCATTTTGCCGGACTTGCGGCGCGGCTGGAAGCCGCGCCCTTTCAAGGCCCGTGCGAAGCTGCTTGCATCAGGGATGCGGGGATCTCCCCGTCCCCGAAACTTTTGTTGCTTGGGAAATCCCTCCGCCCGCCGGTGAAAACGCGGGCGTTCGGGATGACGCACTTCCCACGACATTCAAGGGTGCCAAGGGCCGTACCAGGAGGCGGAGATGCTCCGGGTCGAACCGGGCTAATCTTTCTTTTCTTCCTCGATTTTGATGCGGAGGGATTTCAGAAATTTCAAATCCTGGTCGCTGACTTTGAATTCTGGATTGGTCGACATGGTGGTGATGAGCGAGGTCTTGTCGGAAGGTTTCTCGCCTTGCTTACTGACGCCGATGGTGGCTTCGAGGACCAGAAAAATGTCGTATCCGCCGTCTTTGATGCGGGCGACGACTTCCGAAATCTGCTCCGAATCGGAGAGGGATTCGTTGATGGCGTCACCGAGTTCTTTCATCAGTTGCTTCAGTTGCGGATCCACATTTTCCCCCTCGCTCCTTAGATGCCGTGGCGCAGGGAACGGTTCGCCTTGGCGGTGGTTGCGCCATTGTAGCGCCGCAGGCTGTTAAAATCGAGAGCGTGAGCAAAGTATCGAGCTGGCAAAAAGTCGGAGTGGTGGCGCGAGTGGCCGGCCAGCAGGCGGGACGGAATCGGACGATTCGTGCGGCGAAGAGGGCGATCGGGACGACACTCGGAACGTTTGGCCGCGTGGCCCATCAGCTTTGGCTGGAGGTCATGGGAACGGTTTTTCTGGCCATGGCAGGATTTGGCGCGTTCGGCTTTGTGCGCGAGTGCACGAAATACCACGGGGGGCAGGCGAGCGCCGGGCGTTTGTTGGCTGCGGTTGCGTTCACGCTGACGTTTGGATGGTTCGGAGTGAGTTCTTTCTTGAGGGTATGGAGAAAACAGTAGCCAGGGCGAGAGCCAAGGTCCCACCTCACGCAGCGTTTGGAGTGGGGGATCCGCGCTGGTCGTAGGTCAAGGTCCCCGCCCTGTCGCACAAAACGCGACAAGGACGGGGCACCCGCAGCGCGAATCCTTATGATGAATTCCAAGCCGACAAGCCGTTCGGGAGCTTCGCGCGAGATTGAGACATCGTCGCATATTCGGGTGAATCCTCTTTACACGCCGGCCGATGTTAAGGGTTCGGATTACGAGAGCGAGGTCGGGTATCCGGGGGAATATCCGTTTACGCGGGGTGTGCAGGCCACCATGTATCGCGGACGGTTGTGGACCATGCGGCAATACGCCGGCATGGGCGACGCCGAAGAGTCGAACAAGCGCTACAAATACCTGCTGGCGAATGGAACCACGGGATTGTCGGTCGCGTTCGATCTGCCGACGCAGATTGGCATGGATTCGGATCATCCGCTGGCCGCGGGAGAAGTGGGAAAGGTCGGGGTTGCGATCGATTCGATCGAAGATATGGAGCGGCTGTTCGATGGAATCGAGCTGACGAAGATTTCCACATCGATGACCATCAATGCGACGGCGTCGATTCTGCTGGCGCTGTATGTGGCCGTGGCGCGGCGGCAGGGAGCCGACATTCGCAAATTATCGGGCACAGTACAGAATGATGTGCTGAAGGAATATATCGCGCGCGGGACGTACATTTATCCGCCGCGAGAGGCGATGCGAATCATCACGGACATGTTTGCCTGGGCGAACGAGAACCTGCCGGAGTGGAACACGATTTCGATTTCCGGCTACCACATGCGGGAAGCGGGATCGACTGCGGTGCAGGAAGTGGCGTTCACGCTGGCCAACGGCATGGCGTATGTGGAGGCGGCGATCAAGGCGGGGCTGGAGGTGGATAAATTTGCTCCCCGGCTGTCGTTCTTCTTCAATGCGCACAGCAATTTTCTGGAGGAGGTTGCGAAATTCCGCGCGGCGCGGCGTATGTGGGCGCGCATTATGCGCGAGCATTTCAAGGCCAAGAATCCGAGGGCGTGGATGTTGCGCTTCCATACGCAGACGGCGGGTTCGACACTGACGGCGCAACAGCCGGAAAATAATATTGTCCGCACGGCGATTCAGGCGCTGGCGGCGGTGCTGGGCGGGACACAATCGCTGCACACGAATTCCTATGACGAAGCGCTGGCGCTGCCGACGGAGCAGGCGGCGCGGATTGCGCTGCGCACACAGCAGATTATCGCTTACGAATCTGGAGCACCGCAGACGATCGATCCGCTGGCCGGATCGTATTATGTCGAGTCGCTGACGAATGAGATGGAAAAACGGGCGGCGGAATATCTGGGCAAGATCGAAGTGCTGGGCGGGATGCTGAAGGCGATCGAGCGCGGATTCGTGCAGCAGGAAATTCAGAACGCGGCGTATGAATATCAGCAGCAAGTCGACGAAGAGGAAGCGATTGTCGTGGGCGTGAATCGCTTCGAGGTGGAACAGGAGCGGGCGATCCCGATTCAACGCATCGATCCGGAACTGGAGCCGAAGCAAGTGGAGCGCGTAAGGGCCTTACGCGCCAAGCGGGATGCCGGACCGTGGAAGGCTGCGCTGAACGAAGTGGAAGATGGGGCGCGGTCGGGAGCGAACTTGATGCCACGGATTATTGCGGCGGTCGAAGCGCTCGCGACCGTAGGAGAAATTTCTGACGCGATGCGGCGTGTGTTTGGGGAATATAAAGAAGCGGTCGTGGTTTAAATCAGGATCACCACATTCAAATCCAAAATCACCAAGGAGAAATCTACGTGGCTCAAAATCATTATTCGACGAAAACCAAGCGGCGGAATAAGAGCGGGAAACGAAAAGATCCTTCCGCGGCAACGATGGCGAAGCTGCGGCAACGGGCTGCCGCAGAAGCCAAGAAATCCAGCTAGAGCTTTGCCGTTCCCGGATGTGTGGTTTCCCATGTCTCGCAAAAGCGGCGAGACATGGGGCACCCCAGTTCCTCGAAGTGAAAAAATCCCCACCTACGAAAACCCGCCTTCGACTGCGCTCAGGGCTGGATCCGGGTGGGGCACCCGCCAGCCAATGGAATTAACCTTCGTGAAAAAGATCGAAGTCGAAGCTCGGGTACAATAAATTTGCGCCGACTTCACTGGGCGACCAAATAAGGAATGAAAAAGAGCGATCTGAAGAAACAGGTTTCCGCCGCCATCCAAGCCTGCCTTGATAAAAAGGCCGAAGAACTCAGCATCCTCGAAATGGAAAAAGGGTCGGGAGCGTTCACCGATTTTTTTGTGCTGTGCAGCGGGACGAATCCACGGCAGGTTCAGGCCATTTCCGATGAAGTGGAGATGCGGCTGAAGGGGGCGGGCCTGCATCCGACGCATGTGGAAGGCTACAAGCAGGCGGAGTGGGTGCTGATCGACTACGTCGATTTCGTGGTCCACGTATTTTCGGAGAAGGCGCGCAAGTTTTACGATCTGGAGCGGCTGTGGAAATCGGCGCGCAAGCTGCAACCGTCGGACCTGAAGGCGGCTGGAAAAAAGCGGAAGAGTGGAGCGAGAACGTCCGCCGCGAAGAAGCGCGCGCGGAGAACGGCGTAGCGGCGCCTGTGAGTTGAGGGGCCGGGCTGTTCGATCGGCCATCTCGGCATCGCTGTTTCGCATGAAAATCAAAATTATCTGGATCGGGAAGACGAAAGAGTCCGCCATTCAGGCGCTGACCGATGAGTACCTGAAGCGGATTTCTCGTTATGTCGCCGTAGAAGGAAAATCCCTGCGCGACGAGGCGGCTGTGTTGGCGCTCTGCGGGCGCGGGCCGGGAGCGAAGAACGAGTCGAAGGCCACGCTGGTCGTAGTGGATTCACGGGGCCGGGAATATTCTTCAGAACAGTTCGCCAACTTTCTGCGCGAATATCAGGATCGCAATCCTCTGCCGCTGGTGTTTGCGGTGGGCGGCACGGACGGATTCAGCGAGGTTGCGAAAGCCGCGGCGCAGCACAGCATCTCCCTGGGGAAAATGACGCTGGCGCATGAGTTGGCGCGAGTAGTTCTGTTGGAGCAGGTCTATCGCGGGTGCACGATTCTGAAGGGGCATCCGTACCACACGGGGCATTAAGGTGGCCGGGACGGGGATCATCTCTCGGAACCGGCGGCTAACGCCGCAACTGTTTAGGTGCATGCGCGGCACGGTTGAAGCCGCGCCCGCTCAAATCGGTCCGAGATTATGTCGCGAATCTGCGGGACATAACACTAGATCACTGCGTGACGGTGGCCTGGTAGCTTACCGTTTCCCAATGGCCGGCGCGGTGGATCCACACGCGGGTGTAACGATAGGGACCGCTGAAGTCCTCGCCGAGTTGATGGCCTTTGACGTCGGCTCGGGCGGTGACGATGGCGGTGTCTCCGTAGATGCGGACGACCATCTCGGTGATGTCGATGGTGTCGTAGCGGAGCTGTCCGCTTTTGCGGGCGCGGACCACGTCCTGCTTGGTGGCGATCCCTCCCAAGGGAGTAACGCCGACATAGTCATCGGCCAGTGTGCGCTCACAGAAATCAGCATCGCGGTGCAGGCTGGCTTCTTTGGTCTGGCGTTCCAGATCCACAATCTGACGGATAGTCTCCTGCTCGCCGGCATCGAGTGGCGGAGTGGGACGGACAGCGACATGCTGAGCGGCGAGGAGCGAGGTCAAAAGCAGCCCGAAGAGCAAGAGCAGGACACACTTGTTGAACAAGATGAGACCTCCGAGTTGTAGACAGACGTGCAGGGACAGGGAGTCGCCGGGACAGGTTACGCAGACTTGGATGCAGGAGTTCCGTGGAAAAACGCTTTACTCCGACCAGTTTTCTCAGGGAAGGCGATTCCACTCAAACGCCTCTGTCGGTTTTCCGAAGTGTCCCACTCCTTCAACTGCCCTCAGGGCAGGCTGTGTCGCACAAGACGCGGCAGGCGAGGGGCAGCCGCGATCCTTTGATATTTGGAATTCGAGTTCGGCTAGCGCGGCAGATCGAAGTTGACGGTGATCTGGGTCTGGATTTCGACGGGCTCGCCATTGAGCAAGTAGGGTTTGTACTTCCATTGCTTGACGGCCTGGAGGGCGGCGTGGCTGAGTTGGGGATCTCCCTTGAGGACTTTGACGTCGGTAATGGCTCCATCTTTCGAGATGGTCGCGGCCAGTTCGACCGCGCCTTCAATGTGCATCAACAAAGCGTTCCTGGGATATTCGGGGGCAACCCTCTTGATGATCAATCCCTGGGCGACGCCTTGGGAAATCTTCATTGCCTGGAGGACGGGTTTGGCGGTTTTCTCATCGCCGACAATGCTGGAAAGCGCTCCAGTGGAAGAGGGCGCGCCGATTCCGATCACGCTCGGTGCAGTAGCGTCTGGCGCAACCGGCGACGAGTGAACCGCTGGCTCCGAACCCCGCTTGACGACTAGAGGCGCGGCATTCTCCGCGTCGGCTGCGGGCGGATTCTTGACGGCAGGCGAAGCAGACGGTTTGGACAAGTTCTTGGACGGATGAGCCGGTTTCTCGGCGAGTGACTCATCGGATTCTGCGTCGCTCGTGGAAGGTGGCGTGCTCTCAAGCTCCTTGGACTCCGGGCGCGAGACAGATGATGCCGCTTCAGATTCCGGGGCTACGGGTTTCGAAGCAGATTGCGGCTTCGGAGTGATCGCAGCCGGTAGCGTCGTCTTGGCCGGCGATTGGCTGTTGTGGCTCTGGAAGTAGGTCCAGCCGGCGTAGGCGCCGACGGCAAGCACGATAGCGGCGACGATGCCCAGAATCGCTTTTTTGCCAGCTCCGGCAGACGGCTCGGCAACATTGGCGCCACCGAATGTGAACGTCGTTGGAGCCTCAGCCCTGGGAGCCGCGATTTGGATTGCTTCCGACGGTTCCGCAGATTTCTTTACCGGCTGTTCTGATGTGCCGGGCTTGATCTCCGGAGCAGATGCTGCAAGTTCTGGACTGGAAAGTTCAGGTTCGCGAGCTGGAGCGGGCGCGCTGGCAGCTCCGCTGCTCAAACTGGTGTAGATCCTGGCGCTGGCGACAGATGCGGGCTTGGCAGCGGGCGTGCTCGGCGCGAACGCTGGAGTAGTGACCGAAGCCGCGATTGGCGCGGCAGGCGTGACCGCGGCAACATTCTCGGTGCTTGCGGCAATGGCGGGAGCCGGGCTGGTCGTCGGCTTCGCAGGTGCTGCGGGAATTGTGGGACGCGCGGCTGGACTCAGAGGCGGTCTTACTGGCAATGGTGGACGCGTGGCAGAGACGGCCGGAACTGCCGGTTTCGTGGCGGAGAGCGGCCTTGTAGCTAATGGTTTTGCAGGACTTGCAGGAGCTGCGGCAGAGGTTGCTGGGGCTACGCCCGGTGCCGCGGCGGCCGACGATTGCGGCGCTGCGGCGGGTTTTCCCGGTTCGCCTTTGCGCAACAGTCCGCGGGCGACGCGTAGAGTTCCTTTTGATTGTTCTACATTGATGGGCTTGGTCAGGACGAGGTTGGCTCCGATTCTGAAAGCCTTGGCCACCCCGGCCTGACCCTCCACAATGGCTACCGCAAGCGAGGCCTGGTTTGACGTCGAATTGCGCGCACTTTTGAAAAGTAACGTGGCGTTCTGCTCGTTATCGCAGTCGACCACGATGGCGTCGAAATGCTGGCTCATCAGCTTCTTGACCGCCGCAAAGGGCTCGGTACAGGGTTCGACGCCGAACTCCAGTTCGGCCAAAACCTGCGTCACCGTGCGAGCAGTTTTTTCGTCGGGACAGAAGAGAAGAGCTTCGTAGGCCATACCAAAGACATCGTAGGTACAGGTGTAAGTGCCAGCAAGTTACGGCAGTAATTTGCGGCGGGTCAGGGTCAGAGGTTGGGTGAGGGTCAGGGGTCAGTTGGTCGATGGGTCTTTTCGCAAATGAGCACTCGGCACTGAGAACTCCATACAATAAGGCCTGCAAGTCCATGGGCGCGAAGCGCATTCCGCTGTGGCTCAAGATCGGCTGGACGGTCTGGCTGATGGCATGGGCTCCTGTGTACTGGCAGCAATATGGAGCGCAGAACTTTCTATTCTTTTGCGATATCGGAAATGTGCTGATCGGGATAGCGCTGTGGCTGGAAAGTCCGCTGCTTTTTTCCTGGGCGGCGTGTGGATTGCTGGTTTTTCAGACGACCTACATTGTCGATCTGATTGGAGCGCTGTTCGCGCCTCAGCACAGTTTTGGGGGCGTGGATTACATGTTCGATCCACACCTGGCGATTGCGGTTCGCTTGCTCAGCCTGTTTCATGTCGTGACTCCGCCGCTGCTGGTTTGGGCGATCTGGCGGGTTGGCTATGATCCGCGGGGATGGAAGTTGCAGACGCTGATGATGTGGGTGGTGGTGCCGATCAACTACTTCTGGCGTCCACAGTACGATGTGAATTGGGCGCGTGGCTTGTTCTTCCACCAGCAGCACGCGATTGCGGGGTGGGCGTATTTGTTGCTTTATTTCACCGTAGTGCCACTGTGCGTGTATGTTCCGACGCACTTGGTGTTGACATGGGCGGCGGAAAGATGGACCCAGAGGGCTAAAGAGTGTAGGTGAGAACTGGTCTGTCGCCCCTTCGGGGCTTGTTTATTTTCCCTTTTCCACCCGCGGCTTTGCGCCGTGGGCTGCATTCTTATGCCGCTACGCGACTCAAAAATCATTTTTGAGAAGTCGCTGTGGCGCGGCGCCGCTCTTCCACGTTATGATCAGCAGCGTCCGCGCTGCGATTGGCACCGTCGCAAATCTGGACTTCTTGACACATGCTGAGCGGAGCTTTACTCCGCCGGGAGCGGCTGTGCCTACATGCTTTTGGAATCGGGGGATGGGGTAAGCTTCTTGACTAGCGTCTCGGCCTTTTCTTTTTCTGCTCCGTCTTTGGCGAGGTAAAGCGTCTGCGAGGGAGTGGCCAAGCCGCTGCCGGATTCCTCGACGATATCCATCATGCGCAGCAGGAGATCTTCACGGACGGCCGCATATTCGTTGTAATCGCGCGTGAGCACGTACGAGAACACTTCAATCGTAAGAGATGTTCCGGCGACGTCGGTGAGCCGCACACGCACAGCCTTGCTCTCGATCTGCGGATGCGTCGCGAGCAGGTGTCGAATCTCGGCGAGGACGTAGCGGACGTGATCGGGCTTGCTGTCGGAGCTGAGTCCGAGTTTTGTGGTGAACAAAATTTTGTCGCGGCGGCTGAGATTTTCGAGATTGATGCTGGCAACCGTGCCGTTAGGAATCGACAGCAGGGTACGTTCATCGGTGCGTACTTGTGTGGAGCGCAGGCCAATATCTTCGATGGTTCCGGTACGATCGCCGAAACGGCAGACGTCGCCCACGCGGATGACTTCGTCCCCTAAAACAGAAACTCCGCCGAAGAGATTGGCGATGGTTTGTTGTGCACCGAAACCGATGGCCAGGCCGCCGATGCCGAGTCCGGCGAGAGCGGTGCTCATGTTGAAACCGAAGCTGCCTAAGACGGCAAAGATGCCGAGAAGAAAAATGCCGAATTTGATGATGCGCCCGCCCAGAAGGATGAGCGAGCCGGTACCGGCATGTCCGCGGGCCAGCGCACGCAGGCGCACGCGGTTCAGCGACCAGCGAACGAAGCGCCACAAGATCCAGGTGCCACAGATGATGAACGAAATGGAGAGCGCCTGGTTGTAGTAATGGCGCTGCAGAAGTGGCATGCCAATATAGCCGACCAGCCCGCGATCGGCGAGTGTCCCTACCAGCAACCACAAAGGCGCATGAGCCGAGTGCCAACTCGTGGTATCCCCGCCATGGCGACGTGCCCACCAACGCACCGGGATGCCCAGGATGGCGAGAACCAGCCAACTGAGAGCGGCGGCTACCGGAATCGCGAGGAGTAGCCCAACCCACTGCCAGAGCGGCATTCCGGCGATCTCATGTTTGACCAAAAAGCTGGGAAGTTTGTGTTCGACCCGACGTGCCTGGACCTCATCGTAGAGTTCCGGTACGCGCTCCAGTGTTTCGGCGGAGATCAGCCAGATCTTGCCCGCGTTGGGATCGGAAATGCGCACCACGTCGAGGTCGACTTCCACATCGCCGTAGGTCATGGTGCCGATCTTCTGGTGATTGAGGGGCACGCCTTCTTGGGGAATACCCTCCGCCTGGGTGAAGCTTCCGACCTTGCCGACGAAGGCAGCGTCCATCACGGCTTTCAGTTCGGTTGCGACCTGCTCACCGTCAGATTGGCGGCGCGCGTTGCTCATCTGGAGATACTGGGCAGCGATGCCAAAGTCGCCGGATTGCGCGGCCTGCAGAAATCCGAGCACGCAGCCGGAGGGAGTGGTGCGATTCAGGGGATCGGAGGGAGTGGCAGCCGGGGCCGAGGCCGGCTGAGTTGAAATTGAGGGAACTTGCGCGACGGACTGCTGATCGAGAAGCGCGATGCATGCGAGAAAGGCGGCGAGAATGGTTTTGCGGAGATACATGGTTCGAGTGCTGCAAAAGTAGAAAACAAGCAGCGGAGCTTCACTCCACGGACGGCCGAGCGCGGCCGTCCCTAAACGAGCTGCGAATCAGCGACGATTTTACTCCAGGTCGGCTTGTCTATCCGCGCTTCGGGCGATAGATGTGCGTGCTGGTGCCGTAAAAGATCTCGGCCGATTCCATCACCGTTTCTGAAAGCGTGGGATGGGGATGGATGGTCAGCGCAACATCCCCGGCGAGCGCAGCCATTTCGATGGCGAGCACACCTTCGGCGATCATTTCTCCGGCGCTGACACCGACAATGCCGACGCCAAGGACACGCTCAGTTTTTGGATCAATGATGAGCTTGGTCAGCCCCTCGGGACGATCGAGCGTGACGGCGCGGCCGGAGGCGGCCCAGGGGAATTTTGCGACTGTGACCTCGCGATTTTCCTTCTGTGCCTGGGTTTCGGTGAGTCCGGCCCACGCGACTTCGGGATCGGTGAAAACGACGGCGGGAATGGCGTTGGGCTCGAAGGCAACTTTATGTCCAGCAATGGCTTCGACGGCCGTTCGGCCTTCGTGCGAAGCCTTGTGCGCGAGCATGGGCTCACCGACCACGTCGCCGATAGCGTAGATGGCGGGATCGTCGGTCTGCAGTTGCTCGTTGACTTGGATAAATCCGCGCGGGCCGACTTTGACCTGAGTTTTTTCGAGGCCGGAGATTTCGGAGTTGGGCTTGCGTCCGACGGAAACCAGAACGCGGTCGAAAACTTTCTCCTGCGCCTTGCCGTCCTGGCCTTTGAGTGTGGCGCGGATGCCGTTGCCGACATCTCTGACCGAGGCGACAGTTGTGTTCAGGAAAATCGCATCGAACATTTTTTCGAGCCGCTTGTGCAGCGGTGCGACCAGATCGCGATCGGCGCCGGGGAGCAATCCCGAGAGCACTTCGACGACCGTGACGCGCGTGCCGAGTGCGGCGTAGACCGAGCCGAGTTCTAAACCGATGTATCCGCCGCCGACCACGAGGAGCGTGCCGGGAATGTCCTCGAGATTGAGCGCTGCGGTTGAATCCATCATGCGAGGCGTGTCGAGCTTCAGCGCAGGAACAATCGCCGGACGTGAGCCGGTGGCGATGATGATGCGGTCGAAGCTGAGCGACTCGGATGATCCATCAGACTTTGCGACTTGGAGCGTAGTGGAATTCTCAAACGCCGCGCGACCCTGGATGTAGCGCACTTTGCGCTGTTTGGAAAGAATGCCGAGTCCGCCGGTGAGTTTCTTGACTACGCCTTCCTTCCAGGAGCGGAGACGGGCGAGATCAATTTTCGGCGCGGCGAATTCGATGCCCCAGTTTTTGGATTCATGGGATTCGTCGATCAGCTTGGCGACGTGCAGCAAAGCTTTTGACGGAATGCATCCGCGGTAGAGGCAGACGCCGCCGGGATTCAGTTCCGGATCGATGAGGGTGACGTTCATTCCCAGGTCCGCGGCGAGAAATGCGGCTGCGTATCCGCCGGGACCGGCGCCGATGACGGCTAGGCGGAGATTGAGTGAGTCTGACATTTTCAGTTATTCATTCTGAAAGTACATTTTCTACTTTTTCGTTTGCCAGTTCTTCGATGTTGACTCCAAAGCACCGCTGAACGTAATCGATCGTTTTTTGCTGGTTGACAAGACTGGCGCGGGTCGTACCTCTCTGCGCAAAGAGGCCCGCGTTCTTCTTCCAGTGTTTGGTATTCCGGTCCACCGTCTTGATCCACTTCACCGCGACCATATATTCGCAGAGGTCGTCGCTGTCTAGATTGTCGGCAACGGCGGTTCTAAGTCCTAGTTCGATTAGCAGCTTTCCACGAGCTGGTTCACACATCGCGTAGCGAGGCGCTCGGAAGTCCCTCGCCGGGGTCGCTTCCGACATTACGCGCCCGATGCCGACGTAACCTACTTTATTCATACGAGCAACTACGATGTCTCCAGGGTGCAGGCCGCTTATGGCATTCCGGAAGGCTTTCCCTTGCCCTGCCCCCAGGTATCCGTAATTAACGTTGTCTTCCCAAGACCGGTGTTCGCCATCTCCAACGTTGAAATACTGCACTTGGTTTGGGTAATCGAAATCCGGAAGCCTTCGATGCAGCGTATTGGGGGGCCGGAAGTTACTGCTAAAGCTTCCAGTGGCCACATTGGCCAGCCACCCGGGGGAACTCCAAATCAATGTTTTCTCAACCAGCAGCGCCTGATCTTCGGTGAGACCCTTAGCCACGACACGTATTATCGGCTCCAGTCCCTCCCTGCGGATCTCGCTAATCTTCGCAGTCTTGTCGCCCTCTGTCCTGTCTAACAGGTGTGAAAATTGCCTGGAGCCCTGGCCCTTACCGTAATAGAAAGGTTTAAAGTTGCGCGGGTCTATGTACACGTAAACGTAAAACCTCTCGTCTGTTCCGGACATTATCGTGCCCCAGAAATCACTAGGATTATCCCTGTACCGACAGCAAAAACGGCTGCTCGAAGGCTTCCGCGATCCAGCGCAGGAAGCGGGCTGCGTCCGCTCCATCGATCAGCCGATGGTCGTAGGACAGCGACAGCGGGAGGATCAGGCGCGGCTCGAATTTATTGTTGATCCACTCCGGCTCGATGCGAGACCGGGAGATGCCGAGGATTGCGACCTCGGGATGATTGACGATCGGAGTAAATCCGACCCCGCCGATGCCTCCCAGATTCGTGATCGTGAATGTGCCGCCTTCCATATCGGCAGGCGTCAGTTTCTTGTCGCGGGCCTTCCCGGAAAGCTGTGCCAGTTCGACTGCCAGCTCAACGATGTTCTTTTTATCCACATCGCGAATGACCGGGACGAGCAGGCCGCGATCCGTATCGGCCGCAACCCCGATGTGGATGTATTGCTTGTAGATGATTTCTTCTTTTTCGATATCGATCGAGGCGTTGAATTGCGGAAAGACTTTGAGCGCGGCGGAGCAGACTTTAAGGGCGATGGCGGTGAGAGTCATCTTTCCACCGGATTCCTCCGCTTTGGGCGCGAAGCGGGCGCGCAGTTGCTCGAGTTCGGTAATGTCGGCGCGATCATGTTGGGTGACGTGTGGAATCGTGTTCCAGGATTCGGCAAGATGTTCGGCCGTCTTGCGACGAACCCCGCGCATGGAGACGCGCTCGATCTTGCCCCACCTGGAAAAATCGGGAAGCCGGGGAGTCACGAAGTGACCCGCGCGCGGCTGCACTTGCGCGGCTGTTACGGCCACGAGCAGCGCCTTGGCATGCGCCTTGACGTCATCTTCGCTGATGCGTCCGCCGGGGCCGGTGCCTTTCACGTCGTAAATGTCGATGCCGACTTCGCGCGCGAGTCGCCGCACGCTTGGAGCGGCCGGGATGGGCTGTCGATGCTCGGTGCCGGCCACTTTGCCGAGTTGCACTGGCATGGAGAAGACTTGCGGTGACAGCTGCGGTTGATCGGGAGGCAGGGCCTGCTCTTCCGTTTTCCCTTCGGCGCGGATCGCGGCTTGGAAAGCTAGACGGGCGCCATGCTGTCCGGAAACGTGTTCTACCGGCGCGTTGCGGGCGCGAGAGGGTTCGGGCTGTGCTGGCGCTCCGCCTTCCAAAGTAAAGATCACCTGACCTACCTTGACCTTCTCGCCTTCTTTCACTTTGACTTCGTCCACTACGCCGCTTACCGATGACGGGACTTCGACCACGGCTTTGTCGGTTTCAAGTTCCATTACCGGCTGGCCTTCGGAAACCTTCGTGCCGGGCGCGATCATCAAGCGCACCAGGTCGCCCTGGGAAATGTTTTCGCCGAGTTCGGGGAGTTTGAACTCGCTCGCGGCGGCAGCACAGGCACTCGGCGCCGGTGCCTGCGATACAGTCGATTTCATTGGCGCGGACGGTTCTGCGGGCGAGGGTACATCGCTGCGCGGAGGCGGAAGCGACGGATTCTCGCTGAGAACGGGCGCGGATTCAGCCGCGGCGGCTTGACCGGAGGCAGCAGAAGCGGTTTTAACTGCTTCCGCCTCTCTGGCATCGGCTCCGTCGACGGTGAAAATCACCTGGCCGACTTTGATCTTCTCGCCTTCCTTCACGCGCACTTCTTGCACGGTGCCGCCCACCGAAGAAGGCACTTCGACCACGGCTTTGTCGGTCTCGAGTTCCATGACCGACTGGCCCGGACTGACATTGGCACCGGGCGCTACCATGAGGCGCACCAGATCTCCTTGGTCGATGTTTTCGCCCAACTCGGGAAGTTTGAATTCGATCAAAGCGCTCTCTGTCCTCGCTGTATTTCGTTAGTACCACAGCGCCTGAAGGCGCTCTCGTTTGCGAATGCGACGGCATGCCTGAAGGCATGCCCTGATACGAAGCTCTTGCAGTCCTACGCAACCCTTGCACCCTTACGTGTCGCTCTTGCAGCCCTCAGGCCTGCTGGCAAAGGCACGGCGAGCTTTCGTTTCAACTAATTGCCGGGTTCGCTTTCTCCGGACGAATGCCCAGTTCCTGTACCGCACGCTGCACAATGTCGGCGCCGATTTTCTGCTCGCGCAGGAGAGCGCCCAAGGTGGCCAGCACAATGTGCTTGGCATCGACTTCAAAGAAGTCGCGCAGTGCGGAGCGGCTCTCGCTGCGGCCGAATCCATCGGTGCCGAGAGAGACCAACTGCCCGGGCACCCATTTCGAGATGCTCTCAGGCAAGACCTTCATATAATCGGATGCGGCAATAAACGGCCCGGGCGCATCTTTCAGAGTAGCCGTGACGTAGGGAACTTTCGCTGGCTCGGCCGGATGCAGCAGGTTCCAACGCTCGCAATCATTGGCGTCGCGATAAAGCTGCTTGTAGCTGGTCACGCTCCACACGTCAGCGGCAACACCGTATTTTTCTTCCAGAATCTTCTGCGCCTTGAGTATTTCGAACATGATCGTGCCGCTGCCCAACAGTTGCGCGCGCAGTCTGGCATCTTTATTCTGCGATGCCTTGAAACGATAAAGGCCTTTCAGCACGCCCTCGCGAACGTTGGGTTCGGCGGGCATTTCGGGCATGGGCAAAGGCTCGTTGGTGACGGTCAGGTAATAAAAAATGGATTCCTGATCGACGTACATGCGCTTGATGCCATCCTGGATAATGATGGCGATCTCGTAGGCGAATGCCGGATCGTAGGCGAGCAGATTCGGCACGGGCAGGGCAAGCACGTGGCTGTGACCGTCTTGATGCTGCAGGCCTTCGCCGGCGAGCGTGGTGCGGCCAGCAGTGCCACCGATGAGGAAACCGCGGCAGCGCATATCGGCGGCAGCCCAGATCAGATCTCCGATGCGCTGAAATCCAAACATCGAGTAGTAGATGAAAAATGGAATCGTATTGATCCCGTGATTCGCGTACGCCGTGCCGGCTGCGATGAAAGAGCACATGGAACCGGACTCGGTGATGCCTTCTTCGAGAATCTGCCCGTTTTTCGCTTCCTTGTAGTAAAGGAGCGTGTCCATGTCGACCGGTTCGTAGTTCTGGCCGACGCTTGAATAAATTCCCACCTGCCTGAATAAAGCTTCCATACCAAAGGTACGAGCTTCGTCGGGGACGATGGGAACGATGAACTTGCCGAGTTCGGGATCGCGCAGCAACTTTGAGAGCAGCCGCACGAAGACCATGGTCGTCGAGACTTCGCGGCCGTCGGTGCCTTTGTGAAACTCCTCGAAATGCGAATCAGGGAACGGTTTGAGCGGGGAAGCGCGGAGTTTCCGCTGCGGCATGTATCCGCCCAACTGCTGGCGGCGAGCCTGCATGTATTTAATTTCGGGGCTGTCGTCGGAAGGACGATAGAAGGGCGCGTCGTGCAATTCACCATCGGGAATGGGAATACCGAAGCGCGAGCGGAACATCTCCAGTTCTTCGTCGTTCAGCTTTTTCTGCTGGTGGGTGATGTTCTTGCCTTCGCCGGCTTCGCCGAGGCCGTAGCCCTTGATGGTTTTGGCAAGAATGATCGTGGGGGAGCCGGTATGATCGACCGCAGCGCGATAGGCGGCGTGAACTTTTATCGGATCATGCCCGCCCAACCGCATGCGCGCCAGTTGTTCGTCCGAAAGGTGCTCGACCATTTTCAGCAGGCGGGGATCGCTGCCGAAAAGGTTCTGGCGAAAGTAGGCGCCGCTCTCGACAAAATATTTCTGATATTGCCCGTCGCTGATCTCGCCCAGACGCCGTACCAGCAGGCCATCGCGATCATTCTGGATGAGACTGTCCCAATCGGAGCCCCAGATCACCTTGATGACGTTCCATCCCGCGCCGCGGAAAATCGCTTCCAGTTCCTGAATAATCTTTCCGTTCCCCCGCACCGGGCCATCCAGCCGCTGCAGGTTACAGTTGACAACAAAGATGAGATTGTCGAGCTTTTCGCGGGAGGCGAGCGTAATGGACCCGAGCGACTCGGGCTCGTCCATTTCGCCGTCACCGAGAAACGCCCAGACTTTGCCACCGGTGGTCTGTTTGAGTCCGCGATTCTCGAGATACTTGATGAAGCGCGCGTGATAGATCGACTGGATGGGACCCAAACCCATGGAAACCGTAGGAAATTCCCAGAAATCGGGCATGAGCCAGGGATGCGGGTAAGAACTCAGTCCCCCGCCCGGCTTCAGTTCGCGGCGGAAATTCTGCAGCTTTTCTTTGGCGATGCGCCCTTCGAGATAGGCTCGGGCATACATGCCGGGCGCGGCATGGCCCTGGAAATAGACCACATCGCGATCGCCGGTTTCCGTCTGTGCGCGCAGAAAATGGTTGAAGGCGACTTCATACAGCGTAGCGGCCGAAGCGAACGTCGAGATATGGCCGCCAATTCCTTCTTGAATTTTGTTGGCGCGGACGACCATGGCCAGCGCGTTCCAGCGAACCAGGCTTTTGATGCGGCGTTCCATTTCCTGACTGCCGGGAAATGGAGCCTGCTGGCGCGAAGGGATCGTGTTCTGGTAGGGAGTCGTCGCGGAAAAAGGAAGATTGACTCCGGCTTCGCGGCGGGCGTGCAAGGCGAGCTGTTGCAATAGGCGTCCGGCGCGGTTGGGGCCGCCCTTTTCGAGGACATAGTCGAGCGAATCAACCCATTCCCTGGTTTCGAGCACTTCCTGGCCGTTAGTTTCCGTCTGAGCCACGTCTGTGAATTCCCCCATGCAATGGATAATTCATCATCATAAAGAAATGTGAAGAATTTTGCTGAGCGAACCGACCGGGTTCCGATTACGAAAGGATTTGTTTCAGGATTTGGCTCTGACGGGCGTTCGAGCCGCATGAAATCCAGATCGGAGTTCATCTTTGCGGCGACGATCCTTTGCGCGACCATAGTTCGATAAAATCCTCAAGAAGGCGGAGGTCTTTGTATGTTGAGGATCTTGCTGTTGGTAATCGTTGTGGTGGCCCTGATCGTGCTGGTGCCGCGGCTGTTATCGCGATCGAAAGCCCCCGTGGCAGGCGGGGCCGCACCCGATTTCACTCTGCCCTCACAGGAGGGTTCGCTGGTCAGCCTGAAGGATTATCGGGGCAAGTGGG
This sequence comes from uncultured Acidobacteriaceae bacterium, assembly GCA_963772045.1. Lineage (GTDB taxonomy): Bacteria > Acidobacteriota > Terriglobia > Terriglobales > Acidobacteriaceae > Sulfotelmatobacter. The sequence goes on from CAVYWC010000001.1 coordinate 624,646, forward strand.
TCGTGCTTTATTTCTATCCCAAAGATCAAACTCCTGGTTGCTCGCGGGAGGCGCACACTTTTCAGGTGGACCAGCCGAAATACGCGGAGCGGAATGCGGTGGTGCTCGGGGTGAGTGTGGACAGCGTGGACTCGCATAAGAAGTTCTGCGTCAAGGACGGGCTGAGTTTTAAATTGCTGTCTGACGCTGACCACACGGTGAGTGAGTCCTACGGTTCACTCACGAATCTGGGAGTGGTTAAGTTCGCCTCGCGGCATACGTTTGTGATCGACCCTGAGGGAAGGATCGCGAAGGAATACATGAGCGTCGATCCGGCGAACCACAGCGCCGAGGTTCTGGCCGAGTTGGATGCTCTGCAGAAGAGGGAAACCGCGAAACGGTAGGCTCACGTTTGAAGTCAGCAGACGCACTGGGGGAAGAACGAATACCAACTGCCGTTGAGTGGCAAGGGCAGCTATCACGGAAGCTTTGAAGGCGTTCAGATAGAATGGCGCCATCACGCCAGGCGCGCAACCCCGGACGAATGCGTTTGGGGCTACACGAGCGCAGCAAACCTGAGTTTTCCGCGGTGACGTAGACTGGCATTCGATGGGAACGGCGGCTCAAAACGAAATGCGCAGCTCTTCCTCCAGGGCCGCGGAATACCGCTTCCCGCCCGGGTTTGAGCGGAATCTTCTGTGGTTTGCGTGGCGGCGCTTCCGTCCTGCGAATCCGATCACTCTGTTTCAACATCTTGCCGAGAGATACGGCGACATCGCGCATTACAAGATCGGATGGAATCACATTGTTTTTCTGAACCATCCGGACTACATCCGCGAAGTGCTGATTGTGCAGAACGATAATTTCACGAAAGAGCGCACGGTGCGACGCTCGAAGATGCTGCTCGGCCAGGGCATGATCACCAGCGAGGGCGCCGAACACCGCATGCAGCGGCAGGTGGCGCAGCCGGCGTTTCACCGGCAACGAATTCCGGCGTACGCGGACCTGATGGTGCGCGAGGCCGCGCGCACGCGCGAGAGCTGGCGGGATGGCGAGCAACGCGACATCTCGATCGAGATGACGCATCTGACACTCAACATCGTCGCGGAAACGCTTTTTGCCACAGATCTTCGCAACGAGGTGGACGAACTCGCGGATGCCATCAATCGGATCATGGGGCTTTACAATTTTTTGGTGATGCTGCCGGCGGCCGAGTGGCTGGTGCATGTTCGACCGCCGGGCCTGGCGGCGTTCGTGAGGGCGCGAAAGCGAATCGACGCGGTTGTGCATCGCATGATCGGAGCGCATCGGCGAGAGAAATCGGGCCGGGACAGCTTGCTCGATCTCATGCTGGCGGCTTCTCCGGATAGAAGTGCAGAATCTGAACGATCGCTCCGCGACCAGGTCATCACGATTTTTCTCGCCGGTTACGAAACCGTGGCCAATGCACTGGCGTGGACCTGGTACCTGCTTTCAGAGAATCCGCAATGCGAGCGTCATTTCCACGAAGAAATAGACCGCGAATTGCGGGGGCATTTGCCGACCTATGATGACCTGCCGCGTTTGCGGTATGTCGAGATGGCGCTCGCTGAAGCGATGCGGCTCTACCCTCCAGCGTGGGCCATGGGACGCTACGCGCTGCACGATTTTCATCTGGGTGAGTTTTTTCTTCCGGCCAAGACGACGGTGCTGACCAGCCAGTTCATCCTGCATCGCGATGCGCGGTTTTTTCCGGATCCCTTGCGCTTCAATCCGGAGCGCTTTACGACCGAAGAGAAAATGCGCCGGCAAAAGTTCACCTACTTTCCATTCGGTGCGGGCGTGCGGCAATGCATTGGAGAATCTCTTGCCTGGATGGAGGGCGTGCTCCTGTTAGCTACACTCGGGCAAAAATGGAAGCTGAGTCTGATTCCGGGACATCCAGTCGAGCCCCAGCCACTCATCACCCTGCGGCCGAAATATGGAATGAAGATGCGGGTGCAATTGCGGACACAACCGGAAAATAACCAGCCACCTGCCTAGCACGGTGCGGAAAGACTCTTTTCTGGGACCGAGAGGTCACTCGGCGGCTAAAGCCGCCAATGATTTTGCACGGCTTACGGCGCGGCTGGAAGCCGCACCCTTTCAAAACATGGGCCATCTATGAGTTTTTCCGCAAGCTGCTAGAGAGCGCTTAGGTTGATTCGGGATTAAGAATCCGCGTGGTGCTCAGTGACGGAAGTGGCGCACTCCGGTGAAGAGCATGGCCATCCCAAGACGATCTGCGGCTTCAATGACCTCGGCATCGCGCTGCGAGCCTCCCGGCTGGATAATCGCGGTGGCTCCGGCCTTGGCAATTTCTTCGACGCCGTCGGGAAATGGGAAGAAAGCGTCGGAAGCCGCCACCGTACCATGGAGAGGGAGTTGGGCTTTCATCGCGCCGAATCTCGCCGCATCGACGCGGCTCATCTGGCCCGCGCCGATGCCGACGGTCTGGCCATCCCGCGCATAAACGATGGCATTTGATTTGACGTGTTTGCAAACCTTCCAGGCAAAAAGCAATGCGCGGGTTTCCTCGGCAGTAGGAGGACGTTTGGTGACCACCTTCAAGTCAGCATCCTTTAATGGCCGCACATCAGCATCCTGCACAAGCATCCCGCCGGAAACATTTTTCAGAATCCATTTCTGATTCGCAGGACTCACTTCGACCAGGCGCAGATTCTTCTTGGAAGCGAACTTCGCCTTGGCGGCTTGGTCGAAAGCCGGCGCAGCGATCACTTCGAGAAATAGTTTATGCATCTGCTCGGCGGCCTCGGCGTCGAGCGGACGATTTACCCCGATAACCCCTCCGAAAGCGGACACGGGATCGCATTCCAAAGCGCGTTGGTAAGCCTCGGCGAGCGTCTTGCCCGTGGCTGCCCCGCACGGGTTCGTATGTTTCATGATCGCGCAGAAAGGCTGAGCGGGATCAAATTCCTGGGCGACGTCCCAGGCGGCTTGCAAATCGACAATGTTGTTATACGAGAGCTCTTTGCCTTGTAGTTGCCGCGCATTGGCCACGCCCGCGCCGGAACCGTCGGAATACATCGCCGCTTTCTGATGAGGATTTTCGCCGTAGCGCAGGTCGAGCACCTTCTGAAAAGAAAGACGCAACGTGGGTGGAAATGCTTCGGGTTGAGCTTGCGGGTGGACGGAATCGGAACTGATGCGCTCGAGCGTGGAGGCGATGGCGGAATCGTAAGCGGCAGTGAGGGCGAAAGCTTTTTGAGCGAGACGCCACTTGGTGGCTAGCGAGAGCTCGACGTGTCCTTGTTTAAGCTCTTCGGCGATCGCGTCGTAATCGGAGGGAGAAGTGACGATGGCGACGTCGCGACAATTCTTGGCAGCGGAACGGATCATCGAGGGGCCACCAATGTCGATGTTTTCGATGAGTTCGTCGAATTTCACATCCGGCTTGGCCGCGGTTTTTTCGAACGCATAGAGATTCACGACGACCATGTCGATGGGCGCGATGCCGTGTTCGGCAATGGCGGCGACGTGGCTGGGATCTTCGCGGCGATGCAGAATTCCGCCATGCACTTTGGGATGGAGAGTTTTCACACGGCCGTCGAGCATCTCGGGGAATCCGGTGAGTTCGGAAATGTCTTTGACCGCGATGCCGGAGTCACGAAGAAGTTTGGCCGTGCCGCCAGTTGAAATGAGTTCGGTGTCGAGAGCCGCGAGTTTGCGGGCGAAATCGACAAGGCCCGTTTTATCGGTGACGGAAAGGATGGCACGGTGGATCTGGTGGTTGGACATTCACGAGCCTCAATCTGATCCGAAGTGATGATGACAAAAAAGTTTATCAGCAATCCGGAGGTCGCCTCGATATCAAGCGACTTGTTCGCGAGCTTTTCAAAATCCCCACCCTCTTTCGCAGAGGCGCGAAAGTGAGGATGGGGCAACTCATCGAGATGTGAGGAACCCGGACGAATAAGGATAAGGGAACTGCAGATGTCCGAAGGCCGGACTAGGTTTTCGCTTTGGCTTTCAGCTTGACGTGGCCGGCGGTGATTTCGACGGAGTATTCGACGGCTTCGCAATGATATTGCTTGCGGATTTCCTTGGTCTTCTTCTGCACGAATGCCGCGAACGAGTCGATGTTTCCGCTGACGCTCTCTCCCGCCTTTTTCTTGGCAGCGATAAGAGTGTTATAGAGACGCTCGACCTGCTCACGCTCGCTGGGATCGACGGCGTGCAGGGTGAAGGGTTGCGAGGCGGCTGCAGCCGCGGCCACGGCGCGGCTCACGCCATAAGCTTTGGGATGGTGTGGTTTCAGATCCTCTTCGCTGGAACGAACTCCCTGCACCGAGAGCAGCGCGTCTTGCGGGCGACGATAGCCTTCCTCCCGGATGCGGGATTTTTTGCGCCACAGGTCGCTGTAAATGGCGTAGCGTTGCGCCATTTCGTTGTAACGGAAACGCTGCGAGAAATTCATGCGTCCGCCGTCGGAAAACTTGCGCAACAGCGCGACCACCTTCCACTCGATATCCGTGGGAGGCTTCTTGGTGGGATTGCTGAAATAAATTTCGTACTCGATCTTCAGCCGGCGCAGCTGCGTATCAAGAACGTTCAGTTCCTCGTCGGTGGTCACGCAGGTCTCCACGCACAGTTTATTGAGAGAACAGGGATGGGGCGAGGTGCCTGTTGCTCACCAAAGGGAATGTACGAAAGTAAGTGCTAGGGGGATTGCAAAGCGTAGTCGCGCTATCTTGCAGAATTGGACGCCATCTTCCGGACCATGGCCAGCACCAGCTTGCGATCGCTGTCGTTCAGGTTGGTGGCGTAGCGGCGGATCTGGCTGAGGAATCGGACTTCGTCATCGGAGAGCTGGGGAAGTCCCTTGGAACCGTTGTTATGACCGGGCTCGGCGAAGAATTGAGAGAGCGGGAGCTCCATAGCGCCGGCAATTTTTGAGAGCGTGTCGAGCGAGGGGATGGTATGGCCGTTTTCCACACGAGATAGGTAGCAGCGCAACAGACCGGTTCGCTTCTCGATATCGCCCTGGGACATCCCTTTTTGAAGGCGGTAGTTGCGGATCGTCTCGCCGATGTTCATGGTGGGGAGCATGCAGGAAGGCTCATAGTAACCACAGCGGCACCTTCTGGCAAGTGGGAAATTTGTGCTATGCCATGTACCTTCGTGCCATATCGGAATGCGAAGGCGCCAGCGTGAATTAAAATGTTGACAAGGGTTAATTTATACAGCGTACAAGAAATTGACAAAGCGGCGAAACCGGCTCCCAGAGCCGGGAGTGGGCCAGTTTTAAAATTGAAGCCGATCCCAACGCGCGGTACTGCGTCGCGAAATCTGCGACGCTTCGCGCGGATCGCCCAGATCCTTCGCTGCGCAAGATCGGCTTGCTCAGGATGACAAGCAAACTGACCGACTACGCCCTTATTTCAGCGGTGCGGCTGCGAGCACTATTTCTTGAGCGTGGCTGCGAGAAATGTGACGGTGCGATTCCATGCATTCGCCGCATCCGCGGGACGATAGCCGTCTTTATTATTGGGATTTTCGAAGGCGTGGCCGGCATCGTCGTAAATGTTAATCTCGATCTTCTTGCCGAGTCCCTCCATAGTGTGCTGAAAAGCGTGCACGTCAGTGGGAGTGATGCCGCGATCTTGCGCTCCGAATAATCCGAGTATCGGAGCGTTGATTCTCTTGAGCGCGTCAGGATCAGTGGCGAGATGGCCATAGTTGATGACATCGGCGGCGAGAGTGGGTTCCTGCAGCGCGACATCAAGTGAGTAGCCTCCGCCCATGCACCATCCAATCGCGCCAATGCGGTCTTTCCTCACGTTCGGCTGCGAGGACAGAAAGTCGAATGCGGCGTGAAGATCACGTTTGGCGCGGTCTTCGGGGACGCCGCGCATAATTTCGTGCGCCTCCTCGGGAGTGGTTGCGACTTTGCCGCGATAGAGATCGATGGCCAGAGTGACGTAGCCCTGGTCCGAAAGCTTCGAGGCTTGTTCTTTAACCCAATCGTTCAATCCCCACCACTCATGAATCACGATGAGCGCGGGAAATGGTCCGTGGCCGGAAGGCGTGTAAAGCACGCCTTGAACGGTTTCGTCGCCGCTTTTATACGAGACGGTCTTCGCATCACTGGCAAAGCAGGCGCATGCGAACAGCAGAATCACTGAGGTGAATGCGAGAGTTCGAGTCATGTGGAATTGTCTCCTGCGCGGGTTGGAGCAATATTGTTGCCGAAAAATAGAATAAATTACAACTGCAGTTCCATATAGAGTGCGCCGGCGATGGGATTCGAGCAGTAAGGCGGGATTTCGCAGAAGCCGAGTTTGCGATACATGGCGACCGCATCTTTCATGACCGACTCGACCGTGTCGAGGCGCATGCGCGCATATCCGATGTGACGAGCTTCGGCGATGATGCTCTGGGCCAGAGCGCGGCCAAGTCGTTTGCCGCGGAATTGCGGGCGAACATAAAGGCGCTTCATTTCGCAGATTGGTGCGTCAATCTTGCGAAGGGCGACGCACCCGGCAAGTTGTGACTCGAATTCTGCAAGCAGGAGTCGGCCCTCTGGCGGAGCATACGCGCCCGGAAGGGTTGCGAGTTCTCTGTCGAAGTTTTGGAAGCACAGGCTGAAATCGAGGGAATGCGCGTATTCGAGAAAGAGTTCGCGGGCCTGGGCGATGTTTTCCGGGGATTCAGCTGGGAAAATCTTCACCACAGAGGGCACGGGGGACACCGGGGACTTCACGATCTCTTTCGAGTTGATGTTCATCGCCTTGTTGCCGCTTCCGTGGCGCTGGAAGATGACCAACTTATCCCATCAGCATGCCGCCATTGACGCTCAGGACGTGGCCCGTGATGTAGGAGGCGTCATCGGACGCAAGGAAAGCGACCGCGCCAGCGACGTCGTCTGGCGTTCCCACTCGTCCTAACGGAATCTGCTTGACGGCATTCTGCTTGAAATCGTCACCGAGGGTAGCGGTCATGGCGGTTTCGATGAATCCGGGAGCGATGGCGTTACAAGTAATGTTGCGCGAGCCGACCTCCCGGGCGATCGCCATGGTGAGGCCGATCAATCCGGCTTTCGAAGCGGCATAATTGGCCTGGCCCGCCTGGCCCATCTGTCCGAAGACGCTGGTGATATTGATGATGCGCCCCCAGCGCTGCTTCAGCATGGAGCCGATGACCTGCTGGATGCAGAGGTAGGCTGAGGTGAGATTGGTTTGCAGGACGGCGTCCCAATCGGCGCGCTTCATGCGCATGACGAGTTGGTCGCGGGTGATGCCGGCATTGTTCACAAGAATGTCAATTTTGCCGAATTGCGCAATGGCGGCCTTGACCGCGGACTTGACTTGTTCTTCGTCGGCAACATCGAGTGCGAAAGCCGCGGCGTGGCCGCCAGCGGAAGTGATTTCGGCGACAAGTTCATTCAGCTTTTCCTGATTGCGCGCCGCGGCGGCGACGCTCGCGCCGTGTTTGGCGAGGCGGAGGGCGCAGATGCGTCCGATGCCTTGCGACGCTCCGGTGATGAAAGCCACATGGCCGTTGAGGGACATGAAATTTCTCCCAATGGTTGATGATTCTGCAGAATGCCGAATTATACGCGGCGATCTGCGCTAGCGCCCCGTCAGCCAGTGTTCGAGCGATCCTCTAAGCTGGGTACCTTTCTCGTTAGCGTTGCTATTCCACAATGCCGCCGAGTAACATGCGAGCACTCTTATGTCTCACTCCGCTAATGTGCTGATGATGCCGAAGCCTGACAAGAACGCAACTTCAGAAAAGGACTCTGCCGGACATCGATCGCCTCTGCGGGCGGCCGACCCAGGTACGACATCCGAGAACGCGCGCCAGGGCGTGCGCGCACAATCGACCGAGCCCTCGACCGAAGTTTTCGCCGTGTTTGGGGTCGAGCCGGAGATTCAGGCGTACGCGATGGCGAAATATTCGCGGTCGGCGCTGTCGATGAAGGAGTCGCTGCGCGAGATCAGTTCGCAAAAGGCAGAAAAATTTCTAAACACATTTTACTTTCAGTACGGGCATCGTTCGATTGCCGATCTGGCGCATATCGCGCTTGCCGTCGAGAGGCTTTCGATTCTGGCGGCGATCGAGTTGGCCGACGAACAACGCTGGGATGGGCAGGAACGCTCGACGCGCTATCAGGATTTCAAGAAGAGCGGGTACTTTACGCCGGATTTCGGCAACGACGAGGAAGCGCGGAAGATCTATCGCGAGACGCTGGATTTTTTGTTCGCAGAATATGAAGCGCTCTCGGCGCACATGGCGGAGTATCTGATCAGCATCACGCCGAAGCCCGCGGATATGAAGCAAGAGGCGTATGAGCGGACACTGAAAGCGCGGGCGTTCGACATCACGCGATATTTGCTGCCGCTGGCGACGAATACTTCTCTGGGCGAGATCGTGAATGCGCGCACGCTGGAAACGCAAGTGGCGCATCTGCTCTCGCACACGCATAAAGAAGTGCGGCAGTTGGGCGAGTCCTTGAAGAAAGCGGCGATTGGCGCGGCCTACAACGTAAATGCAGATTCCTTGCGGGAACTGGTGGAGCAGATTCGCGCGGTGAATCCGGAGTTGGGAGCGCGGGCGGACCAAGAGTTATTGCGTGAGGTGCGGGTCGCTCCCACGCTGGTGAAATATGCGGACCCGAATTCCTATGAGATAGAAACGCGGCGGGAGTTGCGCCAGGCGGCACGAGAACTGATGGCGCATGAACAACTGGCACCATCGAAAGCCATCGTCGACCTGCTGGATGAGGAACCGCTCGAAGTTGAGATTGCAACCACGCTGCTCTATGAGCATTCGCATCATTCGTACCGGCAGATTCGGCAGGCAGTCCAGGTTGCGGGCGAGCGCCGGCGCCGCGAAATCATCGATCTGGGACTGCGGCATCGCGGCCGTTACGATGAGATGCTGCGGGCTTTCCGGGCAGGGCAGCAGTTCCGCTTCGACATTCTCATGGATACGGGCGGATTCCGCGACCTGCACCGGCATCGTCGCTGCATTCAGGTCATGCAAGCAGCGACGACGCGGCATGGATACGAGATGCTTCTGGATTTCGAAGATGCCGGCGTGCGCGGCAGATTTGATGCGGCGATGCGCAGGGTGCAGTCGTGCGTGGAGACGTTGGCGAAACGCGATGATCCTGAGGCGGAAGAGAATTCGCAATACGCGATTCCGCTGGCATTCCGCAAGCGGGCATTGTTCAAGATGGATTTTGCCGAGGTGGTTTACATTTCTGAATTGCGAACCACGCCGGCGGGACATATTTCCTACCGCAATGTCGCGTATGCGATGTATGAAGCCGTGGCGAGGAAGTATCCGGCGTTGGCGAAGTATTTTCGAGTGCACGACGTCACGGCGCCGGTGGACTTGCTGCAGAGGTGAAAGAGCACTTGACAGGCTTTCGCCTTCCGAGGTGATTCCTATCTTTCCGCGGGCAAGAGTGCCCGCGCCACACGATCCGCGCCACTTAACGCTACTCGTAGCGCAGGGCTTCGGCCGGGAGAATGCGGGAGGCTGACCATGAGGGATAGAGCGTCGCGATAAACGAAATTCCGATTGCAACCGCAGCAACGATCAGGCCGTCGATCGCTCGTGGCGCGAACGGAACATAGTCGATCGAGTAGACCTCTGGCGACAGCGAAATGATGTGGTAGTGGGCGCCGGCATAGGAAATGGCATAACCGATAGCCAGACCAATCGCAGTTCCAATCACACCGATCAGCACCCCCTGGGAGATAAAAACGTTGCGCACTTGCGCCTTGCGCGTGCCCATCGACATCAGCACCGCGATGTCTTTCGTTTTTTCCATCACCATCATGATCAGGCTGATGAGAATGTTGAGCGCGGCGACGAAAACAATAAGGCCGATGGTGATGAAGGTGACCAGGCGCTCCATGCGCAGAGCGCGGAACAGGGCCTTGTTCTGTTCCATCCAGTTCGAGGTCATAAAGCCGGTGCCGGCGGCGTCTTCCAATTCGCGCGAAACCGATTCGGCCTGGTAGATGTCGTCGATTTTGAATTCGATCACAGAGATGAGATCGCCGAGGCCGAACAGCCTCTGGGCGTCCGCGAGACGAATGAAGGCCCAGCCCGAGTCGTAGTCAAAAAACCCGGAGTTGAAGATTCCTACGACTCGGAAACGGTTGTATTTCGGGACCATGCCGTAGGGAGTGAGTTCACCTTGCGGGCTGGTTACAAGCACGACCGAACCAACCTGTGCGCCCAGGCCATCGGCCATATCCTTGCCGAGAACAATTGGCGGCATAGCCGCTACGCGTTCTTCTACGCCAGCGAGATCATCGGGAGACGGTTCGGCCTTATTGGCTTCGGTCGTGTGCGGATTGGGAAGACTCGGCTCTGCATTGGACGCGTTCTCGGCGAGTGGGACTGCGGATCCCTCGACGATGGTATTGAGCAGGTCGCTGACTTTGCGTTCGTAGTGTGGAATCATTCCTTTCAACACCGCGCCGCGCGCACGAGGTCCGCGCGAAATCAGGACTTGCTCGAAGATGGCGGGAGCGGCCGCGACGACATGCGGTTGTTTCTCCAGTCGGGTGATGAGTGCGGGCCAATCCTGAATACCATCGTCATTGATGCGCTCCAAGCTTATATTCGAAGTTGATCCCAGAAGACGATCCTGCAAATCCTGGCGAAAGCCGTTATTGATGGCCAGCGCGACGACGAGCGAAGCGACCCCGGCCGCGACCCCGAGAATCGAGATCCCGGTGATGATGCCGATGAAGGCCTGCCTTCGCTTTGCCCGCAAATACCGCGAAGCCACAAAAAGTTCAAATCTCAACGCGATGGCCTCGTTGGGCCCGGAATTTACGCAACTCGGTCCCGGCGCAAAATCTACTAGTGGGCTTAATGTTCATGGCGAAAATGGAATTATAGATGTGCCTGAGAGTCCGTGCCGCAATTCGCTGGGCCTTGAAGAATGACAGGTCCGCGAAAGAAAAGGGAACACCGCCTTTGGCAAAGCGTGGATTGCCGAGGGACGGCACTTTTCGATTGCAGGTTTAGTATGCTATGGATTCCGCTCGTGGCCGTCTGCTGCAGCATGTGTATAGTATGAGCGAACTCTATCCACTCCTGATGGTGCCTGGGTTCGACCCGCGCCCGTGGGGCACAACGGACTTGTCGCCCATCTATCCCAATCACAAGTTCGAGACGAAAATTGGTGAAGCCTGGTTGAGCGGGGACGATTGCAAGGTGGGCAATGGGTTGTTGGCAGGGAAAACCCTGGCGCAATTAAGTTCGCAATACCAGCGCGAGTTGGTTGGTGAGGCGGCGCGCGATGGGGCGCGGTTCCCGTTACTGCTGAAGTTTCTTTTCCCGCATGAAAAACTTTCGGTTCAGGTTCATCCCGATGACGAGCAGGCGCAACGCATGGGGCAGCCGTGGGGGAAAACTGAGTGCTGGTACGTCGCCCATGCACAGCCGGGCGCACAGATTGGACTGGGCTTGAAACCGGGCGTGACAGTACGCCAGTTGCAAGAAGCCATTCACCAGCAACGGGCTGAAGATCTGCTGAACTGGATCAACGTCTACACCGGCGACATGATTTATGTCGCCGGAGGAACCGTGCATACGCTCGGGCCTGGTTCAGTAATTGTGGAGACACAACAGCAGTCCGATACAACCTATCGCCTTTACGATTATGGCCGTCCGCGTGAGTTGCATCTGAAGGAGGGCATGGCAGCGGTCAAGGAAAAGGTGCACTCTGGTAAAGTTGTGCGCGCGGCCCCGGTGCTGATTGGCGGAGGGAAAAACCGGCATGAGCCGCTGATTGCGGCGCCGTACTTCGCGGTGGACAAGTTTGAAGCGAAAGAACCGTTACAGCTCTCGACGCACGACGCTTCGGGTCGCAGTTCCGCGCACATTCTGGTCGCGGTGGAGGGTTGCGGCGCGATTGAGGTGAGTGACATCGGGTCGGTGACTCTGGCCAAGGGCGATGCTGTGGTCGTTCCCGCATGCGTGGGAAGCTTCGGGGTGCGTCCGCAGTGGTCGGTAGAGTTTCTGCGCGCATACGTACCGGGAACACTACTGCCAGAGCCGGAAACGAGAATCTGAGGAGGGTTTCCCGGTGCAGATTTCTGATTCGGATTTTGTAGGGGCGTGGCGTGCGGGGCGTAAGATGCCGGCTAGTCTGCCGAGTGAAATCTGCATCTGAATTCTTCAAAATGAAATCACTGGCGTAGAAAGCAAGCGTGGCGAACAATTCCAACTTCTATCCCGTAATTCTGGCCGGAGGGCGCGGCACGCGTTTTTGGCCGCTGAGCCGCAAGAAGCGAGCCAAGCAATTGCTCGCCCTCGACGGCAAGCAGACCATGATTCAGCAAACGGTGGCACGTCTTTTGCCGATGGCTCCAGCCCGGCGGATCTGGATCATCACCAATGAAGACCTGCGACCCGCCATTCTGAAACAACTCCCGAAAATCCCGAGGAATCAGGTTCTAGCCGAGCCTGCGGGGAGAAATACTGCTCCTGCGATCGGACTTGCTGCTTTCCTTTTGCTTCAGCGAGATCCTGACGCCGTGATCGGCATGTTTCCCTCCGACCATGTTATTGGGGACGAAAAACGTTATCGTGAAACGCTGGAGCAAGCGGTCGAGATCGCGGCAGTTGGTCCAAACATTGTGGTGCTCGGCATTCGACCGAATCGCGCCGAAACGGGATATGGCTACATCGAAGCTGGGAGTCCATCCAGCGGTTCGGCGCTGCGAGTGCGCCGCTTTACGGAGAAGCCGGACGCCAGCAAGGCGGCGGGATTCCTCGCTGCCGGGAATTATTATTGGAACAGCGGAATGTTTGTGTGGAGTGCGCGCACACTGGCCGATGCGTTGCGCGATCACCTGCCCAACACGGCACTTCTGCTCGAAGAGATCGCCTCAACTGTGGGCACGCCGAAATTCTCTGTCACATTTCGCAAGCTATATCCCAGATGCGAGAACATCAGTATCGATTACGCGGTGCTCGAGCCGCGGTCGGCGAAGGGTGAACAGGCGTCAAACATTTTCTGCCTTCCCGCGGACTTCGGGTGGAACGATCTTGGCTCGTGGACAGCTTTGCATGAGCACCAAACGGCGAGAAGCAACCCTCCAGAAGGCAATGTGGTCGCCGCTTCTGGTACATTTCTGCTGAATGCGCAACGTAACTATGTTTATGCCCCGGGAAAGTTCGTCGCCGCGGTTGGGGTCAGCGACCTGGTTGTGGTGGAGACTGCCGATGCGCTGCTGATTACGACACGGGAACACGCGCAAGACGTGGGAAAAGTGGTCAAGCATCTGGACCAAAAGAATTTGCGCAAACTCGTATGAAAAAGCCTGGTATGAAGAAGCAATGACCAGGGCTGGATCATGCGTCAGGATCGCCAAGAATTTGCTTACCTGAACAGGCTTACCTGAACGCGGGTCATTACTACGGAAACGCAATCATGCAAACCATCAAATTCGGCACTGACGGTTGGCGCGGCATCATCGCTGACGATTTCACGTTCGATAATGTGCGGCGGGTTGCCGGCGCGATCGCCTCTTATGTTCTCAAGTATGAAGTTGCTAAACGCGGCGTGATCGTGGGCTATGATGCACGATTTGCGTCCCCGCGCGCCGCCCAGGTCGCAGCCGAAGTCATTGCCGAGGCCGGAATTCCCGTCAAGCTGGCCAACGATTACACGCCGACGCCCGCCGTCTCCTACGCGGTGAAAACACTGGGCGCTAGCGGCGGAGTGATGATCACATCCAGCCACAATCCATGGAACTGGAATGGAGTGAAGTTCAAGGGCAACTTCGGAGGATCGGCCACTCCGGCGATCATGAAGAGGATTGAAGACGAGATGGCGGCGGGCGCCATGCCCAAGGGCGCTGAAGCTGCGATCGAGGAAGTCGATCTGAAAAAGCCGTATGTCGAAGCTGTGTGCCGGTTCGTCGACATGGACCTGATCGCGAAAACCAGATTCAAATTCGCGGTCGACGCGATGTACGGCTCCGGACGGGGCGTTCTAACGGGTATCTTCGCCGAACACGGAGTGGCGCACATTGCCATCCGTCAGGAGCTCAATCCACTGTTTCCCGGCATCAATCCCGAGCCCATCGAACCACACACGGCGATGCTGCAAGAAACGGTTGTCCGGAAAAAATGCGATGCGGGCCTGGCCACCGACGGCGATGCGGACCGCATCGGCGCGGCTGCGGAGGATGGCAGCTTTGTCGACTCCCACAAGATCTATTGCGTGATTCTGCGCTGGCTGCTGGAACGCAAGAAGTGGCCGGGAGACGTGGTGCGCGCGTTCAACACGACGCGCATGATCGATCGCATCGCGGCCAAGCATGGCCGCACACTGCATGAAACTTGTATCGGATTCAAGTACGTCGCGGATCTGATGATGGAGCACGAGATTTTAATTGGCGGCGAGGAATCCGGCGGAATCGGCTACTCGCGCTTCTTGCCGGAGCGCGACGGCATTCTCAATTGTTTGCTGCTGGCCAACGTAATGGCGGAAGAAGGGAAAACGCTGGGACACCTTGTGGCCGAACTGCAGCGGGATTTCGGGTCGCACTATTACGGCCGGCGCGATCTTCACATTGCGGAAGATGTGAAGCAGAGCGCAATTCAGCGCGCCCGCGCGGATAGCACGAATGCTTTGGGGCGGTATCGCGTACTGCGAAAAGAACAGATGGATGGCGTGAAGTTTTTCCTGGACGCGCCGACCAACGGAAAAGGCGCCGAAGCCTGGCTCTTGTTTCGTGTGTCAGGAACCGAACCGCTGTTGCGCCTCTACACTGAAGCGTCTTCGCCGGACTTGGTTCGGGAGCTGCTTGCTGCGGGCGAGAGTTTTGTTAGGGACCGGTAGGTTGGCAAGAAATCCCGGTTGCTGCGGTCTTATGACCGTGTGAATCCGACCCAAATAATGCGATACTTCTGGTAGTGCATCTCTTTTTCTCATTGATGGTCGACGATTCGATTACAGTCGATTCCCCCGAAGCGCGCCGCTATAACCGAATCCGGCGCTGGCTGGGTATTTCCGACTTCGTCGTCGGATTCGCGTTCTTAATTGTTCTGCTGGTCACGGGATGGTCGGGATGGCTGCGCGACATCGCCTACCGCATGGGTTTTCAGAGCTACTCTCTGTCGGTCTTCATGTATCTGTTGCTGCTCTTGCTGATCAGCAAGGCTCTGGGCGTGGGATTCGACATCTACGGATTCCGGTTGGAACGTCGCTACAAGCTTTCCACACAAAGATTCCGGTCGTGGGTCTGGGACGAGGTGAAGGGCTTTCTCATCGGACTGTTGATGGGCAGCGTTGTTGTCGAATTGTTGTATTTCACGATGAGGCAATGGCCGCAGAACTGGTGGCTGCTGGCTTGGGCTCTGTTCATGGTGCTCTTTATTCTGCTGGCGCAACTGGCGCCCGTGGTACTTTTTCCCATCTTCTACAAGTTTGAACCGCTTGAAAACGAAGATCTGCGGCGGCGGCTCATTGTGCTGAGCGAGCGAGCCGGAACGCGCGTACGCGGCGTATATCGCTGGAAGCTTTCCGAAAAAACGAAGAAAGCCAATGCCGCTCTGACTGGACTCGGGGTAACCCGCCGGATTATTCTCGCCGACACTTTGCTCGATAACTACACGGCCGACGAGATCGAGGCCGTCCTGGCTCACGAACTGGGCCATCATGTTCACCGGCATATTCTGAAGAGCATTTTCGTGCAAGCGGCCATTACGCTGTTTGGCTTCTGGGCAGCCAACTGGGCGCTGCATTATGCCGTCGATCATCGTCTGTTCGATTTTGTGCAGATTTCCGATTTCGCCGATTTGCCGCTGCTGGCGCTGGTCGCGACGCTGGTTTCGTTCGTCCTTATGCCGGCACTCAACGCGTACTCGCGGTTCAACGAGCGGCAGGCGGATCGGTACGCGTTCGAGTCGATTTCCAGCATTGAGCCGTTCATTTCTTCCATGAACAAGCTGGCCGACCAGAACCTTGCTGAGCGGACACCTTCCAAACTGGTCGAGTGGTTATTTCACTCTCATCCGTCCATTTCGCGGCGTCTCAAGGCTGCGCAAGATTGGGGACGCTCGCAGAGCGCGCATCCGCAGGTCTGAGCAACCGACCTGCCCGGCTTGCTCGGCCTGGTCTTCTATCCGCGTTTTTGCAGAATTTCAGTGACCCGGCGCAAATCGGATTCAGTATCGACGCCGATGCTATCGTGGGGAGTCTCGCCCACATAGATAGGAATGCCGTTTTCCAGGAAGCGAAGCTGCTCGAGCCGCTCGCTTTCTTCCAGCGGCGATTCCGGCAATTTCACAAACCGCTCCAGAGCGGGGCGGCGATACGCGTAGATCCCAAGATGCTTGAAATAACGGGGCCGAACGCCGTCGCGATCGAAGGGGATCGTGGCCCGTGAAAAATATAAAGCTCGTCCGTCTGGATCGGTGACAACCTTCACCGCATTGGGATTCGCAATGTCCTCTTCCGCCGCGGGAGTCTTGAGGGTTCCCACCTCAGCTTCGGGATTCCCCATGATTTCAAGTAATTTTGCGATGTGCTCGCCGCGGATCATGGGCTCGTCGCCCTGCACGTTGATGTAGACTTCGGCGAGCTTCCGGGTCGCGATCTCGTGCACTCTCTCTGTTCCGCTGCGGTGGTGGGGCGAAGTCATTTCTGCCTTCCAGCCGTTCTCGCGACACGCTTGCAGGATTTCGTCGGAATCGGTTGCGACGATCACATCGGCCAGCAGAGTTGCCGAACGCACCGCCTCATAGACCAAGCCAATCAAGGGCTTGCCAGCAATCTCCCGCAGCATTTTGCGGGGCAGGCGGGTCGAAGCCAGACGCGCAGGAATCACAGCGATGACATCTCTCATAGTCAAGGGAAACCTCGGCTAGATTAAACTATTCCCCACGGCTAACGCTGAAGCAATGATCATCAACCTTGCCGAGCGCGCGCACAACCACAACTGGGAACTGGATCCGGTCGTCCGTTCGCTGCTCGACACCGACTTTTACAAGCTGCTGATGCTGCAGTTCATCTGGAAGCATTTTCCGAAGACGCGGGTAGAGTTCTCGCTTTTGAACCGGCATTCTGCCGTGCGCATCGCCGACACCATTCACATTGAAGAACTGAAGGTGCAGCTGCAGCACGTGCGCGGCTTGCGTTTTCGAAAATCGGAATTGGTGTGGCTGGCGGGCAACACGTTCCATGGCCGGCGGGGAATTTTCGAGCCGGCATTCCTGGAGTGGCTGGAGAACGACTTCCGCTTGTCCGACTATCACCTCTCGGTTCAAGACGGGCAGATTCACCTGACCTTCGACGGGCCGTGGACCGAGACTACGATGTGGGAGCTGTACGCGCTCGCCATCCTCGATGAACTCAAGACCCGGGCGCATCTCAAGACGTTGAGCGAATTCGGCCTGGACATTTTGTACGCTCGCGCCAAGACAAAATTGTGGAGCAAGATCGAGCGCCTGCGGGGTGTGCCTGGGCTCAGCGTAGCCGATTTTGGGACACGCCGCCGCCACAGCTTTCTCTGGCAGGAATATGTGGTCGTCGCGATGGCGGCCAATCTGGGGCGCAGCTTTATTGGCACTTCCAACGCGTTCCTCGCGCATAAGCACGACCTGGAGGCGATCGGCACCAATGCCCACGAACTCGCCATGGTCATGGCCGCGCTCGCGCCGGACGACGAAGCCTTGAAGGAATCCCAATATAAAGTTCTCGAAATGTGGCAGCAGACGTACGAGGGCGCACTGCGCGTGATGTTGCCGGACACGTTTGGGACAACCCAGTTTCTCGCCGGTGCTCCGCAGTGGATTGAGCAGTGGACGGGGCAACGCGCCGACAGCAAGGATCCGTTTATCGCGGGAGATGAATATATCCGCTGGCTGGAAGGGCGCGGCTGTAATCCGCGCGAGAAGCTGCTGGTTTGTTCCGATACGCTGGACGTGGACATCATTCTGGGACTGCACGCGTACTTCGCGGGAGCGATGGCGCAGGGTTTGAAACCACTCGATTTTCGCAGTGCGGAGGATTTTTATGATCGGAAGAAATGGACACCAGAGCGCCGTATTCGCTTCAGCGCCGGCTGGGGAACGCTGCTGACCAATGATTTTCGCGGCTGCAATCCCAATGCGGGAGACGGTTTCGATCCGATCAGCCTGATCTGCAAGGTCTCTACGGTAGAGGGTCGTCCCGCGGTGAAGCTTTCCGACAACTATTGCAAAGCTTTGGGTCCGCCGTCTGAGATTGAACGCTACCGCCGCGTGTTCGGTACCGCGGGAATTTCCAATGCGCCGGTAATTGCCTGAGCGCGCCTTTTCTGCGAGGCATGTCCTTTCGTGCTCTGACCGTAACTTGCAAGTACCCGGTCTCCCCTGCCAACATCCGAGCGGGTAGCCATGAAAATCCTGGTAGTCGAAGATTCGTATATCGAACGGCGAAAGCTCGGCGCTTTTCTCACCGACTGGGGATTCGAGTATCAGGCGGTGGGTAGCGGTACGGAAGCGATCAAAGTGCTGGAGGCGCCGAATCCGCCAGATCTGGCATTGCTGGATTGGCTGCTACCCGGTCTCGACGGCATTGACGTTCTCCGGCGCATCCGCAAACTCGCTCAGGGACATTATGTTTACACGATCATGCTCACGGCCAAGACTCACAAGAAAGACCGCATTACCGCGATGGAGGCGGGAGCTGACGACTATCTTTCCAAGCCAGTCGATCCCACCGAATTGCGATCGCGTATATTGGTCGCGAAGAGAATCCTCGATCTACAGCAATCTTTACGGTTCGCCGCGACCCACGATTTTTTGACCAACCTGCTGAACCGGTCGGAGATTCTGGCTGCACTGGAGCGCGAGTTCGCCCGCGGGGGACGCGAGGAGAAACCCGCATCGGTGATTCTCGCCGATATTGATCACTTCAAACGCGTGAATGACAGCTTGGGGCACGCGGCCGGAGACGAAGTGCTGAAGGAAGTAGCGCGGCGCTTGAAACTCGATCTGCGGCCTTATGACATTGTCGGGCGCTACGGAGGCGAAGAATTCCTGATCATCCTGCCCGGCTGCAACCTGGAAAACGGAGCGCGGCGTGCGGATGCGATCCGCGACCGCGTCGGCAAAGATCCCATCCAGACGCCGTTCGGCAGCGCTTCGGCTACGGTGAGCATGGGGGTTACGGCAACGTCAGCCAACCGCGACTGCTCCGTCTCCGAGTTCCTACGGGAAGCCGATGTCAGTCTATACGAGGCGAAAAAGAAGGGCAGGAATCGCGTCGAAGTCTCCTCGCAGCCGGCAAACTCGAGCGCGGCCGGAAAAGCCTGATGGCTCCATTTTTTTTTGTAAAAATTGTATTTCCTTTCAAGCAGATTGTATTTCTCAGAACTGCTTGCGTCTTCTCGTCGCATTCGTGTCAGATTAGAAGTTCATGCCCGCCCCGCCCGACGCCAAAGCCGGACGCGCCGCCTTCGCCCACCCGGCGTTCGTGATCTTTGAGATCGCGCGCTTCCTGATCGTGGCTGCCGTTGAAATGCAGGCAGTCGCGGTCGGCTGGCAAGTTTATGAGATCAGCAAGCGTCCCCTCGATCTCGGGTACGTGGGGCTGGCGCAGTTTCTACCCGCCATTTTGCTGTTTCCGGTTTCTGGCCATGCGTCCGATCATTATCCGCGCCGCCACGTGCTTTCGACCTGCTATGGTGGTTTTGGCATTTGCTTCGCCTTGCTGCTGGCGCTCACCCACCGGCCTTTGCATTCTGTAGGGCCAATTTACATCGTTCTCGTTCTCATCGGCGTTGTGAGGTCGTTCAACAGCACGGCCAGCCGTTCGATTCTGCCGCAGCTGGTTCCGGAAAAAGATTTCCCCAACGCGGTAGCCTGGAACGCAACGATTTTTCAGGCGGCCACGATTCTGGGCCCGTCGTTCGGGGGCATTCTCTACGCCGCGGCGCGCGGACCATCGGCGGTTTACATACTTGCAGCGGTGATTGCGGTTGGCGCGACCGTTTCTACTTTCCGCATCCATCCACAGTTTCAAGCCCGCCCGCGTCAACTGACTTCGCCACGCAGTATGACGCTGAAAAGCGTGTTTGCCGGCCTGCATTTTATCTGGGGCCGCAAGCTAATTCTGGGAGCGATTTCGTTGGATCTGTTTGCAGTTCTGCTCGGGGGAGCCGTCGCTCTGCTTCCGGTTTATGCCCGAGAAATCCTGCGTACCGGACCGTGGGGACTCGGTCTGCTTCGCACTGCACCCGGAGTCGGCGCCACGCTCATGGCTCTGTTGCTGGCGCATCGCCCGTTGCGCGGGCGATCCGGTCCGACACTTCTTTGGGCGGTAGCCGGATTTGGAGCTTTCACCATCCTCTTCGGCCTGTCGCGCAGTCTCACGATCTCGCTCATTGCGCTGGTCCTGCTCGGGGCCAGCGATATGGTCAGCGTCATCATTCGCGCGACGCTCACGCAACTCGCCACTCCGGATGAAATGCGCGGGCGGGTTACCGCAGTGGACATGATCTTTATCGGGACCTCGAACGAGTTCGGCCAATTCGAATCTGGCGTTACGGCCCAGTGGTTTGGAACCGTCCCAGCGGTGGTATTAGGAGGGGTTGGGACGCTTGTCGTGATCGCGGTATGGGCTTGGCTGTTCCCAGAACTTCGCCATGCCGGTCCGCTGGACGAGATCAAAGTATCGAGCTTCGACAGCGCCACCGTGGCTGCCATGGATTCCAGTTCACGGTCCTAAAACTTCGCGGGGCAGATCATTTTATCCAGCAGTAATTTTCTGCTTGCCGATCAGGAATTCCGATGCTCGTATTTCGTCGAAATTCCCAGGTAATGCCGTAGAATGTCCGCTTCGTTTCCAAACGCCATGTCCTCCAGCACCACATCATCGCCCGCGACTGTGAAGCGAGGGGCGATTGACCGTTTTTTCCAACTTCGCGAAAACCATACGAACGTTCGCAGCGAATTTGTAGGCGGGCTGACAACGTTTCTCACCATGGCCTACATTATCGCCGTGAATCCGAAGATGTTGTCGGAAACGGGCATGGCGGTGGATGGCGTTTTATTCGCCACCTGTATCGCTGCTGCTGTCGCCACGCTGGTGATGGGCCTGTATGCCAACTATCCCATCGCGCTCGCGCCGGGCATGTCTTTGAACGCTTATTTCACCTATGTCGTATGTCTGGGCATGCACGTGCCGTGGCGCACGGCGCTGGGCGTGATCTTTTTTTCCGGCTGCATATTTCTGCTTTTGACCGCGACCGGGATCCGCGAACAGATCGTCAATGGGATTCCAGACTGTCTGAAACATTCGACGGCCGGCGGAATCGGCATGTTCATCGCGTTCATCGGATTGCGCAATGCAAAAATCGTGGTGGCGAATCCGGCCACTTTTGTCGGGCTAGGGACGTTTGCAAATCACGAAACGCAACTGGCCTGCATCGGTCTGGCCATCATGCTGGTCCTGATGGCGCGGAAGCTTACCGGCGCGATTCTGATCGGCATCGTTGCCACCACGATTCTCGGGATCTTTCGCGGAATGGCGGTCTGGCCATCCGCCTTCTTCTCGCTGCCTCATCCGGCGGCAACATTTCTGCAACTTGACTTGCGCGGCGCGCTGCATCTGGGCCTGCTGGAGATCATTTTTATTTTTCTGTTTGTTGACCTTTTCGATAACGTCGGAACGCTGGTCGGAGTCTGCGAGCAGGGTGGGTTTGTCGTAGACGGCAAAATCCCTCGCGTGGGCCGCGCCCTCGTTTCCGATGCAATCGGCAGCATTTTCGGAGCGCTCACCGGCACCTCCACCGTGACCAGTTACATTGAGAGCGCGGCGGGAGTTGCGGCGGGAGCCAAAACCGGGCTCAGCAATGTCTTCGTAGCGGCATTTTTCCTGCTGGCGGCATTTTGTGCACCGGTGGCCAGCGCGATTCCTGGTTACGCGACGGCGCCCGCGCTCGTGCTGGTCGGAGCACTGATGACCGAGTCGATCGCGCGGGTGCAGTGGTCCGATTTCACCGAAGCCATTCCTGCATTCGTAACCCTGCTGGCAACGCCGCTGACCTTCAGCATTGCTACGGGCCTCAGCCTCGGAGTGATCTCCTACACGCTGGTGAAAGTCGCAGCCGGTAAATTTCGGGACGTAAGCGTCGTGATCTGGATTCTCACGGCGTTGTTTATCCTGCGTTACGTCTATCTCGCGGCAGGATAACTCTGGCTTGCTCGGCAATACTTAAGATCCCACGCATGAAGCAGATTCTGTATCGACTATTTCCCGTGCAGTACAGTCTTGGCCGCGTCCATGTTGTCGTATTTGTCGTACACGCGCACTACGACCACGTGTTCGGGCGCCTCATCATCGGGACTTTGCAAGGGAATTTTGAAATCGTAATTCTCGGTCTTGGCGTCGGACAATTGTCCGACCGGCTCGACATATTTCCAATCGCCGGCATCAACCGAGTATTCCGCGCGCTTGATAGTCGAAAAACCGTCTTCGGCGCGAAAACGCACATGAATCTGCGGACCCTCGACTGCGGCGGTCAGATTCTGAATCTGCGGAGGCGTGGTATCCACTTCAAACCGCCGACTCACTCTTTCCGCCGTGAGAGCGTCGCCTGGGGAGTGGGATGGCGCGTCGGAAGCGACGACCTTTACCTCGTAGCCGCCATCAGGAAGCAGGCTGGCATCAAACGAGTACGCCTTGTCGGTGATGTCGCCCTTCAGCAAAAGCCAGCGCCTCTCGCCGTCTCCGCGATAGTAGAGCGAATAGACGAGTTGATCATCGTTCTCATCTTGCGCATTCCACTTCACCCCGATCGCGTCCCGGTCGTGCGAGCTGGGTACCGGAGATTCAAAATGCGTTCCCGATGATCCACTCACATCGGTGCCCAAAGTGAGTCCAGCTTGCTTGATCGGCTGATACCGGACACCGACCTGCACCGACACATCCTCAATCACCGGCGCAACATTTTTAGGAAGGTAGTAAAGCGTAACGCTGTCGACCACCGGTTTGGCACCTGCCGCGTGCAACACGGCCTTCCACTGGGCGTAACGGGCGGGAGGAACTCCGGTCTCGTTATTTCCGCTTAGATCGACTTTCTTCCATGGACTCCAGTTTCGATCGGGATTATCCACGTTGCCGCTGCGCGCCAGCAAGTCGACATTTCCCGTTCCGCGAAAATCTGCCCGGCCCCAGCGCGAGAAAATTTTCGCGTCGAACACATCGCTCTCGTAAGAGCCCTCAGTTTCGGGTCCGGGTCCTAACAAGAAGATTTTGCCAAGGTTGCTGCTCGCGGCGTAGAGGCCGCCGCCCGGCGCCTTCGCGAAGCTGGTAATCTGTGAGGCCGGTGCTTTCAGTAAATCAGAAAACTGATCTGGACCGGTGACGGCGAACACGTGCCCTCGGTTTCCGGTTCCCGCCAGCAACTGCCCCCGCGAATCGAACGCGAGCGCATACACGAGATCGTCATGCGAACTCCACAGCGTCGACGGAGATCCATCGGTGGCGATGCGATACACATCGGCCCCGCCCGTGGTGCCCCCGCCAGGGAAGGGAAATTGCGCGACCGAGGTTAGGCTCGGCGCCGGAGTGATCGTAAGTCCAGGAGCCTGCGGCCCGGCCATGATCGGCGTGGCTGCCGGCATCGCGATCATGGTTGAGTTGCTGCCTAGCGAGGCGCTCGGGCCGCCCTTCTTCTCACCCACTCCCGCCGCGTAGATGTTGCCCTCACGATCAAGCGCCAGCGCAGTGATCTCTTTCTTGGGCGCGCTGTAAAGCACAAAGCCTTCGCCCGCGGGAGAAATGCGATACACCAGACCGCTTCCATCCGTCCCGGCCAGCAGGTTGCCTTGTGCATCCAGCGCCAGCACGCGAATATGGGTTTCATCGCTCTTGAAAAACAGCGAATGATCGCCCTTCGCAGTTACTTTGTAGATTTCGCCGTGATCGCCCGTCGCAATGAACAGGTCCCCTGACTTATCCAGAGCCAGATCCCATATATATTTCGTTCCCGGCGCGAAATAAATAGAAGAACTCCACGAGGGATCGACCGCGGGCTTGCCCGCATCATTGGATTTCTCTTTCGCGGAATTCTGGTTTGCGACCTTTTGGTTGCCGGTTGTAGACTTCCCTCCCGCCTTGTGCTCTAGCTTGTAAACTTTGCCGTCTGGCGCGGTTGCGGCGTAGATCACGCCGTCGGGTGCGACTACCAACGTCTGCACCTGCAACTCTTGCGGCTCGAAGATAATCGTCGCCTTGCCGTCGGGAGTAATTCGGTAAACCCGCGCCGGCGCTCCGGTTGCGGCATACACGTTCCCTTGATCATCGGCAGCAGCGGCCCAGATGTAAGTAGAGGGCGTCGCATAGAGCATCCTGAACGCTGGAGCCAGTTCGAGGCCGCCGACGCTGCGGATCGCTACTCCGGTCGCGGTTCCCTTCGACAGATCGTCGAATCGCGACTGCTCCCAGGTACGCGTGCCATCGGCCAAAGCAGTGGGTGTAAGACTGCAAACCACGAATACGGAAAGAAACAAAGCGACAGTGAAAGGGAAAACCTTGCGCCAACTCTGCAATGTCATACCTCGAATCAGATTATCTGGAACGGGGCTCTCAGCCCGAATGATCAGAGTAACACGCAATTGCGGCGGCCGGCTCAGACGCGAACTCCGCGCCGGATGCGGCAAGTGAGCGCATCGACTTCGTCGGCGATGAGTGGAGGGCGCATCGATAGGCCCGCCAGATTCGCGACCAACGAATCGCGTCAGCGGTCGTGGTTATCACTCACCCAGGATGCCAGCGGCGCCGCGGTCGTCCGCACCGTGTTATCGTAGTTTTTCATGTATTCCTCACGGCAACGGTTGCTGACTCTTCTGGCCGAGAAATCGTTTCGGCTGGGCGAGTTCAAGCTGTCCTCCGGAGGCACGAGCGATTACTACATTGACTGCCGCACGACCACGCTTGACGCGAAAGGCTCGCGCCTGACTGGCGAAGTCTTCCTTGACGAGATTAGTCGCCGCGGATGGCAACCGCAAGCCATCGGCGGATTGACCATGGGCGCCGATCCGATCGTAGTTGCGGTCTCGGTTGTGAGTGGCGAGCTCAGCGGATTTCTAGTCCGCAAAAGCGACAAGCAGCACGGCACGGGACAGCGCATCGAAGGATTCCGACACAAGGGCGCCCGCGTCGTGATCGTCGATGATGTATGTACGACGGGCGCGTCAACCATCCAGGCCATCGAAGCCGCACGCGAATTTGGATTCGAAATTGCCGGCGCCGTGTGTCTCGTCGAACGCGAAGAAGCGAAAGGCCGCGCTAATGTCGAGAAAGCCGCAGCCCCGGCGCCGTTCGTTTCAATCTTCACCGCGACCGACGTGCGGAAAGAACATATGGCGCGTGCACCGCAAACAGTAAAAGCTAACGACTCAGGACTCGCGACTAGCTCATGATCCAAACCCTCGAATGGACCGATCAAGGCGTGCGCTTTCTCGATCAGACGAAGCTGCCGACCGAAGAAACGTACGTCACCTGCAAGACGCATGAGCAGGTCGCTGATGCGATTCGCAACATGGTCGTCCGCGGAGCACCCGCCATCGGCGTCGCCGCCGCGATGGGTATTGCTCTCGGAGTCAATAATTCCAAAGCCGAATCCACCGGCGATCTGAAACGCGATTTCGATCAGATCTGCGACGTCATCGGTAAGACCCGTCCCACGGCGGTCAATCTCTTCTGGGCCATCCGACGCATACAGGAAAAATTTGAACGCATCCGCATCCGTCCCATTCCGCACATCAAGCAGGGACTGATTGAAGAAGCGCAGCGCATGCACGCCGAAGATATCGCCGCCAATCAAGCCATGGGAAAGCACGGCGCCACGCTCATGCCCGCTTCCGGTGGAGTGCTTACGCACTGCAACGCCGGCGCTCTGGCCACCGCCGGATACGGTACGGCGCTGGGCGTGATCCGTGCCGCCGTGGAGCAAGGCAAACAAATTCACGTCTACGCCGACGAGACTCGTCCATTTCTGCAAGGATCGCGCCTGACCGCGTGGGAACTGATGAAGGACGGGATCCCGACCACAGTGATCTCCGACAACATGGCGGGAGCGATGATGCAGCAGGGCAAGATCAAAGCCATTGTCGTCGGCGCCGATCGCATTGCAGCGAATGGCGATGTTGCCAATAAGATCGGAACCTACACGGTCGCCGTGCTCGCCAAGGAGCATCGCATACCGTTCTACGTCGCGGCGCCGATTTCCACAGTCGATCTTGCTTGTCCCGATGGCAGCCGGATTCCCATCGAGCAGCGTAACCCCAAAGAAGTGACGCATATCGCCGGCAAGCAGATGGTTCCCGTTGGAGTCTCGATTGAAAATCCCGCGTTCGACGTCACACCGGCGCGGTACGTGACGGCGATCATCACGGAAAAGGGAATCGCGCAGGCTCCGTTTGACAGTTCTTTACGAAAGCTTGCCGCAGAGGAAGCGGAAGTACATCCATAATCGCGCTTGTGCATCCATAACCGGGCTATGTACATCCTTATCGTTGAATGCGGAGAGTTTTTTCTTCCCGCCGCACTACTTATTGTCTAGGTTCGGGTTCAATTCACCGGCCACAGTATCGTGCTACGCTCGTTGTGGCAACAGTTTTTGAGGACAGGCCATAGTTTTCTGTAAGGGGGATTTCATGTCGCTGCTCAATCGTTTCGTTCCGCCCGCCCTCTCCGTCGTTGGACTCGCATTTCTCGTTGCCTGCGGAGGAGGCACGAATAATAACGTGCCACCGCCTTCCGGCGGCTTCAGCAACACGGATTTCAACGGGACCTATACGTTCTCGATCGCTGGCAATGATGGAACAGCGTCGGGGACCTTGGGCGCATATTCCGTCGTGGGAGCAATAACCGCTTGCGGTTGCAGTGCTGGCACGATCTCGGCTGGAACCGTCGATCTCGCGGACACGTCTGGTCCAAGCGGGCCGGTTGCAATCAGCGCCAGCGGGAGCAGCTACAAGGTGAATGCAAATGGCATTGGCACCATGACGCTAAACATCCCGCAAACTGAAACCAGTCCCATTCAAATCCAATTCGTGTTTGTTCTCACCGACGCGGCCCATGGGTTGATCAGCGAATACGATCAGATCGGAGCCGGCAGCGGCACAATCGACCTTCAGCCCAGCCCGGTCACGCTTTCGAATTCTTCGTATGCGTTCAGCCTCTCGGGCGGCGACGTGACTACAACAAACCCTCTCGCCGCCGTGGGCTCTTTCGCGTTGAGCTCCTCCGGAGCCATTACCGGCGGGTTGATGGACTTTAATGACGATGGCACTCCTGCTACAGGGCTGAGCCTGACGGGGTCGGTCACGGCGGGCTCAGGAACCACCCCTGGAGCCGCGACTCTCAACTCAAGCGTTGGAAACCTTTCCTTCGACGTCTACGCAATCGATGCCACGCACCTAAAGCTCATTGAAAATGACGGAAAGGCGGTTCTGGTTGGCGACCTTTTCAGCCAGCCCAGTGCGACCATCCCCGCAGGAACCCTCTCCTTTACTATGGCGAGCCTCGACATACCGGAACTCACGAGCGGCCAGAACGCGGCCTCATTAGCAGTTGGCGGCACCGTTTTATCTGACGGCAGCTCCATGCTCAGCAGTGGCGCCGAGGACGTCAACGCGAATGGCACTATCGACAACAACACAACTACGCCATACCCCTTTACGGGTACGTTCGGACTCAACCCGAGCGGAAACACGAACGGACGGTTCCAGGTAGCTCTCTCCGGATTTGCAGGGGGCACGAATTTCGCTGCCTACCCCTCCAGCGGAGGGGTTTTGATGATGGAGGTGGACAGCGGATTGGATGCATTGATCACTGCCGGTGCGGCGATCGCGCAAAACTCGCCGGCGGGTATTGTTACGACCCAGGGTTATGCGATGAACTTGACGGGGGCGGATATAGCCAATGCAACTGAACTCGATCAGATCGCTCAGTTTAATACCACTAGCTCGAACCTGTCTGGCACGATTAACTACAACGACTTCGGGATTACGACCAACAGTTACGGCCTCGGCAGCAGCAGTAACTATACCAGCGGTCAGGTAGTTTTAGACTTCAATGGCGGTAATGAGGGCGCCCTCTACTACGGCGTGGACAGCGCAAACTCGCTAGCGCTTGGTATTGACAGTAGTGATGTTTCCCTGGGATTGATCGAGCAGCAGGGCTCGCCAAGTTCTACCGCCGATGTAGCCCCTCGGCATCTCGCCATGATGAAGGCGGTCGCACGGGCGCGAGCGGCCAAGAAGAAGCAGCAAAAACCACTTATGAAATAGTTTGAGTTAGGAGATTCGCGCGGCTCTGCCATTGCAGGTTAGAGTCGCGCGTTTTGTTCTTGAATTAGTTGCGCGAACTCACGAATCGCATGGCCTCGCGGCAATTCGTGCTTATGAGCAGCACCTTACCTTAGCTGCACAACCAGCAAGCCGTGCGCCGGAATCTCAACTGTAAGGTGGTTCCCGGTTAGACTCTCGATCTCCGGAGCGGCAAGTTCGCCTGCCATGCGGAGTTCCTTAATCTGTTGCGGCGTCGGATAACTCGGCTCGCCCATCTGCTTGAACATGCGATAGGCATCCCCGTGATCGCTGTCGACGCGCCAGATCGTCGCTGTCGTCAACTGTGCGTTCTTGAAACTAACGCTCACATTCTCCGCGTGTGCGCCTTCCTCTGGCGGAGCATAGTTCCATAGCGCGAGAACGTAACTGCCGTCTTTGGCGCGAGTAAGTAGCGCTGAGTCCGAGCCCACTTGAATTCGCTCATCCCCGAGCTTATGCAGAATTTCAACTGCGTTGAACACCGGCTTGGGAATGTCATCTTCTGCAATCAGCCCGAAGCCGCCATAGAAAGGCGTTTGAACCACCCCTTGCTCTTCAAATACATCGGAGAATGTCCAGTACGACATCATGTCGACTAACCCATCGCACTGCCGAATTGTGTTTCCCAGCCAGGGCCCCATGTAGGCCGAATCGGTAACGTCGGGCTCGTTTTTGTAACTGGCGTTGAATTCGCTCCAGATCAGGGGAACATGCGGCATGGTCGAGTTGTCGATCTCGTCATGAACTTTCTTCACCACCCGGCAAACCATATCCGCGCGCGAAATATTTTCATCCGTGCCAAATACATCTTTCGCCAGGTCGTTGCCATAGACATGCGTCGAGACGAAATCGAGGGGTACGTGATTCTGCGCGCAGTGGTGAATCATATCGCCAACCCAAGCCGCCTGCGCCGTGGCCGGTCCGCCCACACGCAGACGCGGACTTACATGCTTGATATCTCGCGCGGTATGATCATATAGCTCCCAGTAGGATGACTGCTTCGGCGTTCCAGCCCAGAAATCAATGTTGGGTTCATTCCACACTTCGAAATACCAGCTCGTAACCTCATCGATCCCATAGCGACTTACTAAGTGTTGGACCAAGGCAATAATCAGGCCATCCCATTTATTCCAGTCTTTCGGTGGAGATACATTTGGCTTGTACCAGAAAGACTGCAAAGTGGGCGCTGCCGCGAGTTGGTAGGGCATGAAACTAAGCTCGACAAACGGTTTGACTCCGTTTGCGAGTAATCCATCATAGATCTGATCGACGTAAGAGAAGTTATAAATAGGATTTCCCTTTGCGTCCTCTTTATAAACTCCGACCTCGTCGTTGAGAATTGCGTGGAAGCGGACGTATTGGAAATCGGTTATCTCCTTGACTTGGCGCAAGTCCTGGCGATAACTGGCGCGCAGGCTCAGAATCGCTCGGCCCGACCCGAACATCTGTTCCCAGAAATGTAGAAACGGATGCGAGGGGGCATTCATGTCGACGGTTATGTTTTCGGTTGCCGTCTGCGCGTAAGCAGCAGGAAGGGTGATGAGCACAAGGAGCGCAAGGGCTCGCAAACCAGCCAAAAGGCGAAGCATTCCTAATTTTACAGGTTTTTCGTCCTATGCCACGGCGAGTCGCCGCGGCGTTTCCTGCACATACGCCACCGGTTTTTCATGCAGCAACAGTTCGCTGGCCTGCACACGGGGTTCGGCGTGGAACCACTTCTGCACCGCGTTATCGTGCAGAAAATTCGTAAGCGCCAGCAGGCTCATCCCCTGGTGATGGGCCATCCAGCAGTGGACGATCTGTGGGGAATTGCGCCAGAATCTGCGCCGGGCGGCGCTGAAATCCACCGATTCGTAGAAGCCATACGCGCCCAGCCAACCGAGTTTCTGCATCCTGCGTAAGTTGTGCAGACCCGCTTCCGGATCGACTCCCAAAGCCAGCAGCGTCGAATAGGGTGAAATCACCAGGGCCTCGACTTCGCTTTTGTGCAGCGCCAGATGCGGAAGTCCGAAGGCGTAGTAACCATACACTCCCGCATCATCGAGCTTGGCGTACGATGACTCGGAAATTCCCCATGGAATTCCCTTACGGTCGCCATAGCGTTGTTGCGATCGCACTGAGCCGGCGCGCGAGCGCTCCAGCAGAGTATTGGGGAATGATCGCATCCACAGCGACGGCATCAGGTACTCGAAAGAAGTTCCGCTCCACGAAAGCAGCACCGGACGCCCGTCGTCGAGCGTGTGGGCGCGGCCCAACAGGAACCAGGTCTCCTGCAGGATATCTTCTTTCGCAATGGCCACGAAAGCCGCCGTGCGCGACTCGCTAGCGAGCAAGTCGTAGCAGGCGGGTTCGAGGCGGCTCTTCTCCACGTTGAATCCCACCGAAACCAGCTTGCGGCGCGGGTTCACCATGAAGGTGAAATCCATGCCATCGGCCAGCGTTCCTGCGTCCAGAGCGAGCTTTCGCAATTCTGCAATTAATCGCAAAGCATTGGCTTTGGCGGCGAGAAGCTGTTCGCGAAAGCGCGCGGAGAGTTCCCGTTGTTCCTCCGCGCCGGAGTGGGCGGCCCAATCCACGCGAATAATGAGTTTGTCGATGAATTCGGGCAGTTGCTCCAACGGGATCGTGTCGAGTTGTTGAGCGTTCAGCGCGGGATCGCTGCGAAAGCTCGAGAATTTCGGCAAGAACCAGGGCGCATATTCTGTGACAGCTTCGCGAATGCTACGCAGCCGCTGTCGAGATTCCTCGAGACACCACTCTGACTGCGAAGTTTTTTCGCCTTTCGACGTAGTTGGACTGGAGGGGCTGAACATATCCTCGGGCAATTCGAGGATTGAGCTCAACCATTTATCGGTTCTATGCTGATTCTCGAACTTCGAAACTACTTTTCGCCGCAGCAGTCGTGCGTCGGCCAAAATTCCCAGGTGATCGAGGAATCCTTCGGCCAATGCCGGTTGCAGCACCGGCCGGCGCAATTTCTCGAGGCATCCCTGCTGCAAGGTCCAGAGAGAAGCAAGCAAATTTCCGCTGTCGACCGAAGACACAAAGCGGGGAACCAGAGGCTCGAGCGTCCGCGTGTCGTACCAATTCAACAGGTGTCCTCGGAACTTCTGGAGCTCCGCGATGGTGTCAAACGTAAACAGGGTCAGCTTGGCAAATTCAGACGGAGTCAGGTATCCGAATTCGCATGCGGCTTGTCGCGCATTCAAAAGCATGCCGAGATTGGTGGGAGAAACGCGCGCGGCAACCGCCGGCGGTTGCTCCTGAATGTTGTCGGGGATGAGCCAATGATGCTCGGCCGTGCTCAACTCATGAAAATAGCGCCAGGTCAGCAGCGCGGTACGACGAAGGAAGCGCTGATCCTTGGCGGCGATGTTAGCGTGCGCTGACACCGGCGGCTGATTCAGCCAGGATGCGACCCATTTACTGCTCGCCCACAGCGCCAGAATCGGCAATGCCGCCGGCACCACTCGTGGACTCAGTTCCCATACCAGCACGCCGAGTGCAATTGCCAGTAGCGGCATCCAGGTCAGATAAATATCCACCGGACCGCGGCGCCGACGCAACAGTTCTGCCTCAGCCGCCGTTTCCCATTCCAATAGCCGTCTCTGCGTAACGAAGCGGCGAGTCAACGTGCGCCCGACTGCGTCCAGAGCAAGAAGAGTCTGGTGCGGAAGGAAAATCAGGGTAAACAGCACGTTGATGCTGGCCGTGTAGAGTCCGGTAAGGGAGCCCTTCATTGCGTTCCAACTCAAGTGCGCGAGGGCCCGCACCATGTCCACAGCAAACTGGAGAGCGGTCGGAAGGAAAAGTATGACCAGGGCAGCGGCGGTCCACTGCCATGGATCATTGTTGAAGACAAACCAGGCAGCGAGAAGGAGCAACAGCGTGGCGGGTTCGACCAGACTGCGCCGCAGATTGTCGAAAATCTTCCACCGCGAAAGCAGCGAAATCGGGTTGGGGACAAGGTCGCCGGATTCCGACGGCACCTGCGGGAACAACCAGGCCGTAATCTGCCAATCACCGCGCAGCCAGCGGTGTTTGCGCCGGTTGTAAGCGCTGTAGTGCGAGGGATAATCTTCAATCACTTCGATATCGCTCACCAGCCCCGCACGCGCATACGCGCCCTCAATCAAATCGTGACTCAAGAGAGAGTTTCGCGGGAAGCGCTTGTCCAGCACGCTGTGCATCACCTCCACTTCGTAGATTCCTTTGCCGGTGAAGCTTCCTTCCGCGTAGAGGTCTTGATAAGCGTCTGATACCGCACGGGTGTAGACGTCGAAACCCGTCTCGCCAGCGAAGATCGCAGCCAGGCGCGAGCGCGCCGTGCTCTGCACGCTTACTCCGACGCGGGGCTGCAATATCCCGTATCCGGCGACCACGATGTTCTTTACGGGCTCGACGATTGCCCGGTTGAGGGGATGGGCGAGCGTTCCGATCATGCGCCGAGCCGAACCGCGCGGCAGTTCCGTGTCGGAATCGAGCGTGATCACAAAACGGACGCTCGGGAGCACGGCAAGATTGCCGACTTTTACCGGAAAACTGTCAAACTGACCGCGCAGCAGCTTATTGAAGTCCAGCAGCTTGCCGCGCTTTCGCTCCCATCCCATCCAGGCTCTTTCGCGCGGGTTGTATACGCGATGGCGATGAAACAGAAAGAAGGAACCCATGTCCCGCGGCGCATATTTATCGTTCAGTTTCTGGATCAAATCTGCGCAGAACGGGACTAGCGGACTATCTTCCCGCGCTGGCTCCCGCGAGTCCGGCAGATCGGTCAGCAACGCAAAGTGAATGTTGGGATCGTGATTTCCCAGGAATCGTACTTCCAGATTCTCCACCAACTCCCGCACCTGTTCTTCATTCAACAGCAAGCTGGGCACCGCGACCATGGTTACGCAGTCGGTTGGAACTCCATCTTCCAAATCGAGCTTGGGAAGGATCTCGGCCGGCAATATAAGCGTGACCAGGTATTGCATGAGTTGCACGGCGCTCTGCGAACTTGGCAGCAACAGAATCAATAGCGAAAGCAGGATGATCCCAAGCGAGCTGTGCGAATCGGTGAGGAACAGGACGGCAGCCGACGTAATTGCCAGCGTCACAATTGCAATACCGACCAGATAGAACTCATCGGGATGGTCTTTCAGCAGCCGTTGCGTCCTCGGCCACAAGGGAGCGTGATAGCCGACTTCTCTTTCCAGCAGTCGCGAACCTTTATCCACGAGGTAATAGCCGACGTGCGATTCGCGCGCTGCGATTCGCGGATTCGAGTATTTGCGCCGGCTCGCGTCCTGGGCAAGGGCAACCGCCCGCTCCGCAACCCTCACTTCGGGAAAGTCGGAATGTTCCGCTATCTTGCTCAGCTTTTTCCGATAAAACTCCCGGCTTTCCGCGTCCATCTGCGGATACGTGCCCGCCGGATCCTTGCGCAGAATCCGGTCGATCACAATCAGAGATTCGAGGATGTCCTTCCAATGCGTGTGCCCGACTTCCTGCAAGCTACGTATGCAATTTCCGAGATTCTGTACTGGTTCGGCCGGATCGCCGATCACGCGTCTTCCTAACCTGCCAATCTGCTCCAGAAGCACCAGCTTCATGGCCGGAACTAGCATACGCAATTCGAGCGATTGCAGGACCGCGGTTTCCTGGAAGGCCTCGACGTAGGCAACGAACTCCTGTTCGTTGAACTCGCAGGAAACTGCTTCCAGATATCCTTCGGCGAGAGCCAATGTCCTGGGAGTGACGGCTCCTTCGGCGGTTCGAACGTGGGGAATGTCGGCTCGCGATCCCAGAACACTGACAGTGTTCTGCAGCTCCGTATCGATCAATCGCTCACCGTCGCACAGCCAGCGAAAGTCTTCGTTAACCGCCGATTTTCTTGGGGCGTGCTTTAATGCCGAGAAGACTGGCCCGAAAGCACGCGTCACGGCGGCGCTGCGTTCCGGAAATACGCCCGAGGAAGGGATATTCGGCAGCCAGCCTAAGCTTTCGGCCAGATGCGACGCTTTGTTCTGCAGGATTTGTGTATCGCGGGGGGAAGCATGGGACTCAGGGAGTTGCTCCTGATCCGCGCTGACGATCTCGAAATGGGTGTTTCTCGGCATGTATGGCTTTTCCTGATCTTCAGCGATAGTTTGCGGCCTGCAGTTCAAACATTTCGGCGTACCGCCCGCCCAGACGGAACAGGTGATCGTGGTCGCCATCCTCTGTAATGCGTCCCTTTTCCATGACCACGATGCGGTCCGCCATGCGCACGGTCGAGAAGCGATGCGAAATGAATAATGCGGCCTTACCTTGCGTCAGTTCAGCGAAGCGCTGAAAGACTTCAAACTCGCTGCGGGCATCGAGCGCAGCCGTAGGTTCGTCGAGGATCAGCATTTGCGCGTCGCGCAGGTAAGCTCGCGCCAGGGCTAGTTTCTGCCACTCGCCTCCGGAAAGGTCTATGCCATTCTCGAACCGGCGTCCGAGCTGCTGCTGATACTGCCCCGGCAATCTTCGAATGACGTCATCCGCCATGCTTTTCTCCGCCGCGGATTTCAGCCGATCCAGATTATTCAGTTCCTCAATTTTTCCTACCGCAATGTTCTCCCGCGCCGTCATTTCATAGCGCATGAAATCCTGAAAGATGACGCCAATCTCGTTGTACAGATCGTCCAGATCGTATTCGCGGAGGTCCACGCCATCGAGCAGAATCTGGCCCTCGGTCGGATCGTAGAGGCGCGTGAGCAGCTTCACCAGCGTGGTTTTGCCTTCGCCGTTTTCTCCGATCAAAGCGACTCTCTCGTGCGGATGCAACCACAGATTCAAACCATTCAGCACCAGCCGCTCGTTCCCCGGATACCGGAAGGAGACGTTGCGGAACTCGAATCCGCGGACGATGGGACGCGGCGCCGGCAAGGCATGGGGCTTGGAACGAATCGTCGCCCGCATGTCGAAAAACGCCAGCAGATCGGTCAGGAACAGCGCTTGATCCGCAATACTCGAAAGCGTCGAAAATATCTGTTGAATGCTCGTGCTCGCCTGCATGATAGCGCCGGTCAAGAAGACCATCCTGCCGAAGCCAATCGCGCCGCCGATGGTACGCCAGATGATGTATACGTAAGCGCCGTAATAGCCGGCTGTACCGATCATCGACAGGAAAGCCCCGGCAATAAGGCGACGGCGAGCGAGACTCACATCCTGGTCATAAATTTCGTCCGAAAGGCGGGTGAAGCGATCAATCAGGAACTTCCTCAATCCAAACAGCTTAAGCTCTTTGGCTGCCTCGCGGCTTCCACCAAGCACCCGCAGATAATCGAGTTCCCGTTTGACCGGCGTCTGGCGGAAATTCTTGGCGTATCCCAGAAACGCGAAATGACTTTCCCCAATAAATGCAGGCAGAATTCCGATAATCAGCAGCAGCAACAGCCACGGCGAGAAGATGAGGATGGCAATCGAGAACGAACCGGCGGTGACGACCTGCTGCACCAAGCGTCCGATCGATTGGATCATTCCCAGCCGATCGGTGGCCTGCACTCTGGCCCGTTCGAGGCGGTCGTAGAAAACCGGGTCCTCGTACGCGATGAGATCCAGGCTCGCCGCGTGTTTCATTACCCGAATGCTGACGTGACGGGTGTATTTGTCCGCTAAGAGCGCGTCCAAATAGTCGATGCCACGCGCAACCAGCGCGCTGAAGAGCGCGACCGCAAATTCTGCAGCCACCAGCCACCAAAGGAGCTTTGGGACCGGCTGGTGATTGAGAATCGTCCGAACAATATCGACGATTCGGGCTGCGATCCATGTAGCAGCCACGGGAACGAGAGCTGAAACGAGGCGGAAGACGAGCCCCAGGGTGACGACGACGCGGCCCGATTCCCAGACGATTTTCAGGACGGGTGGGACGTTCCGGAGCGCTGTGAGACGCTCCTGCCATCCACTCCAAAAACTCTGTTCCTGGGCCATCCAGCTCCTGAAGAACTGTGCATCTGAAAGATGCCAAAAGACTACGCAGGGTTAGCAAGTCAGCCTGGTCGCACTCGAAACTCCGCATGATGGACAACATCACGTCGAGTTCCGAAACTACAGATTTGATTTAGACGAGCCGGCGGCCACTTTGGACGCGGTTGCCGTCAGAACCCCATATGCCGGTATATACCTTTAAATTAGCAGCTTACAGGGAAGCGGGAAGCTGGGGAAGGATGAAATGAATCGTTCCCACGAATTCGATTTGTTGTTGTTCAATTCCTGCACCCGCGGCAAATAATTCATTGCCGAGAAAGAAAGTTACTCACAAGCGTGGACCCAGCGATGCCAGGCTCGTTTTGGCTGGCGCGTACTTTTTGAATCCGGCGCGCGCCATCCCACGCTGGGCGATCTCGCTTTTCATGAAAGTTTCCCAGACAAATCCGGTGCGGACATTTTCCGCCATCAGCAGCGTAATCCCCAGGTCGATGCCGATTACGTCCGGGTCATACCACTTCTTCAGGGGATTGAAGGCGTCGACAAACCCATATTTGCTCCACGCCTGCGGATATTGCTGCCGGATATTTCTCAACACGCGCATGACATCGTGCGGGAGAAAGGGCAGCGAGCCCGCCGAAGCGGCGGGAACGATCGTGCCGTCAATCGGTCCGGTTTCGGGCGGTCCTCCCCAGGCTACGTAGCCGTACATTGAATCCGACGCCGTAATACCCCACATGTCTGGAGTATAGTCGGGAAACTGCTTACCCAACTCGATACAGAACTGGCGATGCACTTGGGTTGCAATCACCGAGTTCTGGAAATAATCGGCGAACTTGTCGCGCTTGCCCCGGAAATCGAACCACGCCTGCGAATACTGGTGGACAAATAATGGAGCGAACGAACCGATGTAGCGCTGGCCTTCATAGTCGAAAGTCAACCGCTTCCACGCTGCCCACGCCTCACTGTGCAAGGGGTATGTGTCGGAGCCGAGTCCCAGCAGGTACATCATCATCAGCTCGCTGTAGTAATCCCAGCGATAGGGCAAGAAACCCACCTCCGGCGTCCACCCGTGAGTGAGCAAGGCCGTATCTTCTGAAAGCCAGGTCCACTCCACGCGATCGAAAACGTCGTCCGCGAGTTCCTGAACGTCTTCGACCCAAAAATGTTCCCGGCACGCCAGCACGCCACAGAGCAGAATAGCGGTGTCGACCGACGACACCTCCGCGTCCCACACTCGCTCGCCGGTGTTTACGTTCGCCCAGTGATAAAAGAATCCGCGGTGATTGGGCAGCCTTCCCCACAATGACTGCAACGCAGCCCGCACCCGCTCGAGAGCGGCCGCTCGTGAAACATAGCCTCGTTTGTCTCCGATGCAGAGCGCGGTCAGGCCGAAACCGGTGGCCGCAATACTCGCGACGATGCCGTTGTCAGCCGTGCGAGTGTTGCAGCGATCTTTGACCAGCCCGGTTTTTGGACTGCCCTGGTCCCAAAAGTACTGGAATGTGGCACGCTCCAGTTCTTCGAGGAACTGATCGTCCTCGGGTGAAACCAGGCCCAGACTCTGCATTTTTTTGGGAGCATGCTGATTTGGTTTTTTTACCTGTCCGGAAATCGCCCCTGTCGCCAGGGGAAGACCTCCCAGAAGCCCCAACATCTGCCGCGCAAAGTCCCGGCGGGAATACCTTCGAGAATTAAACCTGCTCATGGTTGGATGCTATAAATCTTAAACGATTCTGGGTCTTTTCGGCGTATCGGCGCGCCGTTCAGCTGGAATCTCCCGTAGAATATTTTGGTTCTCCGATGCAAAGAACCACAGCAATCGTTCTCCAGCTTCTGTTGGCGGCAGTTCTGGGATTTGGCGCGTCCCTGCTGTTCGTGCACTTCCGCCGGCATCCGCTGACAATCACTGGCGCGGTCACAGTTCAGAGCCCCGACTTCCGAAAAGAAGTGCCGATCTCGAATGCCGAAATTCGAGTGGCTGACGGTCTGGCTCTGGCTCCTACCCAATCGAACTCGTCGGGTTTTTTCTCCTTGAGATTGCTGAAGAAGGTTCGGCGAGGTGAGCCGATCACGCTCACCTTCCGTCGCGCTGGCTATCAACCGCTCGATCTGCATGAGGTTGCGGCGGACAAGCTGTATATAGCCCATATGCAGCCGATCGTCCCAAAACCACGCGGCGACTCTGGCAAACCTTCGGTCAAGATCGGGAACGTCGTGGTTCACTATTCGTTTAAAACTCTGCGGTCGATCGATATTGGCAGTGCCGTGAAGACCTTCGAGGTCGTGAACACCGCCAATATTCCTTGCAACCGCGGCCCAGTCTGTTCACCAGACGGTAGATGGAAAGCCAGTATCGGCACGCTCACTCTGGCCGCCGGTCCGGGCAACGAATTTCACAATGCGCGCCTCTCCTGCATTGCCGGACCCTGCCCGTTCACGAAGGTCGAATCGGATAACTTCTCCAAGGGCGGACCGACGCTCACCGCCAAGGTCCTGAACTGGTCCGATACAACGACGTTTCTGGTCGAAGCGGAAGTAAATCACTTTCTTGTAGCCCAGGCGGAGCACGAGTCTTACCCCGCAGTGTTCGGCCCGACGCTCGATTTCACGTTGCCGGCGGATGCAGAGGGCCTCAGCCTGCAGGCCGACTTGGCCGGGGAAAATATCATCTTCCCCCTCGGCCCTGACCTCATTTTGAGCTGGGCAACCTGCACCGACGAGGTTAGCCGGGACCAAACCAGACTCTACCGCTGCGAACTGAAATCCGGATACCAACTCCAGCCGTAAGCGCACTGCGGATTGTTTTTTGATTCTTAGAGGTGAGCAAAACTACTCAGGGTGAATCTCTTCGCCGAACGTAGGGCGCAGAGGTTGGTTACGGGGAATTCTGGCGGTCAGCCGGAGTACGAAATTCCTGTTCTCTTAGAGCTTGGTTCAGTTCGTGGCTCAATTCAAGAACTCGCTTAGGATCGTTTTCCTGCGAGAGTTCTTCCGCGACGAGACGCCAGAAACGAGCGGGTTTGTAAGAGGACTCAGACACAAGATTGCCCCTGGAGCGAAAAATGTATATCGCTGAGGGACAAACCTTATGTATGGCAGCCAACAGCGACAAGCGCCAATAAGCGCCACCATCCAGCCTGGAAATCAGCCGGGAGCCGGTGTGCCGGGACCTATAGAGCGGCGAAGAACTTGCGCATGCGCTCCAAACCACGATCCAGCTCTGCCTTTGACGTGGCGTAGGAAACGCGGATGTGCTCGCTGGTTCCAAAGCCCTCGCCCGGCACAGCAGCGACGTGCACTTCGCGCAGGAGCCGCCCAGCCACATCGGACGCCGATTTCAACCCGCTGCGTCCGAAGAAGGACGAAATGTTCGGGTAGGCATAGAACGCGCCCTCCGGCATGGTGCAAGTTACGCCGGGAATGGAACGTAGCCCTTTTACCACGTGGTCACGAAGCTGGATGTACTCGCGGCGCATTTGCTCGACGCACTCTTGCGGCCCCTTGAGAGCCGCGACAGCAGCTTTCTGGACAATCGAAGTCGGGTTCGACGTGGATTGACTCTGCAGCTTCGCCATCGCGCTCG
Organism: uncultured Acidobacteriaceae bacterium; assembly: GCA_963772045.1. Lineage (GTDB taxonomy): Bacteria > Acidobacteriota > Terriglobia > Terriglobales > Acidobacteriaceae > Sulfotelmatobacter. The sequence goes on from CAVYWC010000001.1 coordinate 664,499, forward strand.
TGACCGCGGTCGCCGCCAATGCATACCCGAGCCGCCATCCAGTCATGGCGTAGGTCTTTGAGAGCGAACCCAGCAACACCATTCGCTCCTTGTATTCGCGCAACGCACCCACCGAGAAGCTCTTTCCGGTGTAATTCAGGTAGACATAGCACTCGTCCGACAGCACCCAGATGCCACGCTGGTGGGCCAAGCGGATGACTTCGGTCATGTCTTCCGGGCTCATAACCGCGCCCGAAGGATTCGACGGCGAATTGAGAATGATGGCCTTGGTTCGCGGCGTGATGAGTCTGGCGACCATCTCGGCGGTAACGCGAAATCCCTGAGCTTCGTCGGCCTCAAGCAGGACGCAATCTCCGCCCGCGTAGCGCACGATGTCCTTGAACGAAACCCAGTACGGCACTGGCAGGATCACTTCGTCGCCGTGATCCACTAAAACTTGAATTGCGTTGAACAGGGCCTGCTTGCCTCCGACGGAGGCGATCACTTCTTCGCGGCGGTAGTCGGAATCGAAATCGACATTGTGACGATGCGCGATGGCATCGCGTAACTCCACCGTGCCGGCAACGGCCGTATACTTGGTGAAGTTGCCTTGAATTGCGGCAATGGCTGCCTCTTTAATATGCTGCGGGGTGGAAAAATGTGGCTCGCCCGCTCCGAAATCGACGACATCGATGCCTTGCGACCGGAGTTTGTCAGCCTCGGCCACGACCGCCATGGTGGCGGACGGTTCGATGCGGTTGATGCGGTCGGTCAGGCGTAATGCTTCGGTGACGGCCGTGGTCATGCTTTTCTTTTCCTTTTCCTTGGGACTTCGATCAACTCCGGTTGCAGCTTATAGGCCGGATCGAGTTTTTCGCGCAGTTTCTGTTCGACGATTTCTGGAACAAGGCCTTTCACCGGACCGCCCGCCTGGGCAACCTCGCGGACCAGTCGTGAACTGACGTACGAATACTTGTCGGCAGGCATCATGAATACCGTTTCCAGCGTCGGCTCCAGTTTGCGATTCATCAGCGCCATCTGCAGTTCATACTCGTAGTCGCTGATGGCGCGAATCCCGCGCAATACGCACATCGCGTCATTCGACTTTGCATACTCGACCATCAGGCCATCGAAGGTGTCGATGCGCACGTTTGGCAGATCCGCGGTCAGCTGCCGCAGCATATCCGCCCGCTCGGCGACGCTGAACATCGGGCTCTTTTCCGAGTTGCGCAGGATGGCCACCACGAGTTCCTCAAAAATTTTGGCGCCCCGCTCAATGAGATCGAGATGCCCGTTGGTTGGCGGATCGAACGAACCCGGATAGATGGCCCTGCCCTTATTCAAGCCTGCCTCGCGTGGACTGCGCTTCTCGGAACGTATGTCTGGGTAAGCGACTAGGAGATTCTATGCGGGCGAGTCAAGGATGGCAATCAATTGAAGAAGGAGCCGTCTGCGATGTCAAGGGAAGGGCGCGGCGTAAAGCTCATAGCCGCGCCCTTGGCAACCAAAACCGTGTTTAGCGTTTCGCCGCGACCGGTACTTTTACGGGTTCTGGCGCAGAACTCGGCATCGTAGTCACGCGGGCAGTTGAAGGCGCTCCTTGCGCAGCAGCGCCGGTAGCTTGCGCCTGCGGCGTTGGCAATCCGAGCGTCTTGCGAACTTCCAGCTCGAGCTTAGCCATGACGTCTTTATTGTCTTTGAGGAACTGGCGGGCATTCTCCCGTCCCTGACCGATACGCTCGCTCTTGTAGCTGAACCACGAGCCGGACTTTTCGAGAATATTATTGTTCACCGCGAGATCGAGCAGGTCGCCTTCGCGCGAAATGCCCTCCCCATAAAGGATGTCGAATTCGGCCTCACGGAACGGAGCTGCGACCTTGTTCTTGACTACCTTTACCTTGGTCCGCGATCCGGTGACGATATCGCCCTCTTTGATAGCGGCGATGCGGCGAATGTCGATGCGGACGGAAGAATAGAATTTCAGAGCGCGTCCACCGGTGGTGGTTTCCGGGTTGCCGAACATGACACCGATCTTCTCGCGAATCTGATTGATGAAGATCAAACAAGTGCGCGATTTTGAGACCGTGCCGGTTAGTTTGCGAAGCGCCTGCGACATGAGCCGCGCCTGCAGTCCCATGTGGCTATCACCCATTTCGCCATCGAGTTCAGCCTTGGGCACAAGAGCGGCGACGGAATCGACCACCAGCACATCGATGGCGTTCGACCGCACCAGCGCTTCCGTAATTTCGAGCGCCTGTTCGCCATAATCAGGCTGCGAGACGAGAAGGTTGTCGACATCGACGCCCAATTTCTTCGCGTAACCGGGATCGAGCGCGTGCTCCGCATCGACGAACGCGGCCATTCCGCCCACTTTCTGCGCCTCAGCGATCACCTGTAGAGTGATGGTGGTTTTGCCGGAAGACTCCGGCCCGAAGACTTCAACCACGCGTCCGCGAGGAAATCCGCCGACACCCAGAGCGGAATCGAACGAGATCGAGCCCGTCGAAATCACCGCAATCGGGACGATGGCCTCTTTCGATCCCAAGCGCATGATGGAACCTTTGCCGAACTGCTTTTCAATTTGTGAAACCGCGAGATCGATCGCTTTGCCCCGCTCGTCCGCCATGATCGCTCCTTAGAGTGCAGTATAAGATTTAAGCTGGCCGGATTATACATTCATTGGGAAGCGAATAAAAGGCGAATTTGCACATTGTCCTGTGGAACGTCCCAAAGCGGGATGAGAGCGCACCCTAAGGGTCTAGCCGGTATCCATTCCCTCCGCGTCCCGGCAGACGATCCGGAAAAATGCCGGTTTGGAACGAAACTTACGCCCTGTGCATCTAAAATGCCGAGATGCTGCGTGTTGAGGGACTGAAGAAGGTTTTTCGGTCGGGCGAGTCGGACCTGGTGTTATTTGAGAATTTGTCGTTCGCGGTGAAGCAGGGCGAGATGCTGGCGGTCGTCGGCGAATCAGGGGCCGGCAAGAGTACCTTGTTGCATATCCTGAGCGCTCTTGATCGCGCTTCTGCCGGTGACGTATACTGCGCCAACTTGCACCTGAATTCGTTGTCGCCAGACCAAGCCGCGGACTTTCGCAATCGTGAAACAGGCTTCGTGTGGCAGTTTCATTATTTGCTGCCCGAATTCACGGCCGTGGAAAACGTCGCCATGCCGCTGTTGTTGCGGGGGCAGACCTGGCAACAGGTCGAACCGGAAGCTCTGCGCTGGCTGATCGAGGTCGGACTCGAGAAACGGGTTCATCACCGCTCAGGCGAGCTGTCGGGTGGAGAACAGCAGCGAGTCGCTTTGGCTCGGGCCTTGATCACCGGTCCAAAGCTTTTGCTCGCGGATGAGCCTACAGGCGATCTGGATGGAAAGACAGCGGAAGCGGTTTTCACCCTGATCTCCCGGCTACACGGCGAACACCAACTCACCTCCGTAATCGCAACGCACAACTTATCGTTCGCGCGCCGCTGCCATCGGGTCCTGCGGTTGCAACGCGGGTTGGCGGAGGAGATTTCGCCGGAGTCGTTGCCGGCGTGATGACAAGAGGGGAAGCGAGAGAGCAAGATTAGTGCGAGAAAGTGCAAATGAAGGACAGTTTTCGCAGATCGACCCGGGGGAACAGGGGCAGGGTTCCTTCGGTAACGCGATAAAAGGGTTAGAAGAGGTTCTTTGTTTGGTTTCGGGGCCCTTTGATTGCATAATGTACTCATAACGATTGGAACGACCAGGTTGATTTGGGTAGGTCGGGCAGGTCAGGTTCTTCCCGGCCGGCATTTTCAAGGGGAAGGGCAATTATGTTTGAACGCTATACGGAAAAAGCCAGGCGCGTGATCTTCTTCGCACGCTACGAGGCCAGCCAGTTCGGGTCGCCCTACATCGAAACTGAGCATCTGCTTCTCGGACTGCTGCGCGAAGATAAAGCCCTGACCAATCGTTTTCTGCGCTCGCATGCCTCGGTGGAGTCGATCCGCAAGCAAATTGAAGGACATACGACGATCCGAGAGAAGGTGTCGACCTCGGTGGACTTGCCGCTGAGCAATGAGTGCAAGCGCGTGCTGGCCTATGCGGCAGAAGAAGCCGAGCGACTGTCGCATCGTCACATTGGGACAGAGCATTTGTTGTTGGGGTTGCTGCGGGAAGAAAAGTGCTTTGCCGCCGAGATTTTGCACGAGCGCGGGCTGCGGCTGTCGACCATCCGCGAAGAACTGGCGCGAACCACGCAGGAGAAAGCGCAACCGCAGCGGCAGCGTGAAAGTTCGCTGCTGGCGGAATTCTCGCGCGATTTGACCCAGGCCGCGATGGACAGCCAACTTGACCCGCTCGTCGGGCGTGAGGGCGAAGTGGACCGCGTCATCCAGATTCTCTGCCGCCGCACCAAGAATAATCCAGTGCTGATCGGCGAACCGGGTGTGGGCAAGACCGCCATTGTCGAGGGACTGGCGCAGCGCATCGCTGACGGTGAAGTTCCGTCATTCCTTGCAGATAAGAGAATTCTCGCGCTCGATCTTTCTTTGATCGTCGCGGGAACCAAATATCGCGGCCAGTTTGAAGAGCGCTTGAAGACGATCATGAAGGAATTGATGGAATCGCAGAATTCCATCATCTTCATCGACGAGCTGCATACCCTGGTTGGGGCTGGATCGGCGGAGGGTTCGCTCGACGCCGCCAACATTCTCAAGCCAGCATTATCACGCGGCGAAATTCAGTGCATCGGGGCGACGACTCCTGGCGAATATCGCAAATCGATTGAAAAGGATCGTTCGCTCGAGCGACGCTTCCAGGCGGTGAAAGTTCCGCCTCCGAACGAAGCGGATGCGGTCAAGATTCTGTTCGGAATCAAGGACCGCTACGAGAAGTTCCACGCTGTCACTTACACTGACGACGCGATCAATTTCGCCGTTTCGCATTCGAACCGCTACATTCCCGATCGTTTCCTGCCAGACAAGGCCATCGATCTGGTCGATGAAGCGGGGGCGCGCGTGAAGCTGCGCCAGACTTCCTTGCCGGAAGAGATCACGGAAGTGCAGAAGCGGATCAAGTTCATCGTGCATCGCATGGAGAATGCCATTGCGAATCACGAATTCGAGAAGGCGCGTTTTTACTCCGACGAAGAGCGCAAGGAGCGCGAGAACCTGCGCGCCCTGCGCGAGAAATACCATCTCGACGAATCTTCAACCGGAGTGGTCAACCGCGAGGACATCGAAGATGTCGTCTCGCGGTGGACCGGCGTGCCCATCACCTCGATCAAAGAAGAAGAAACGCAAAAGCTGCTGCGCATCGAAGAAGAACTGCACAAGCGCATCATCTCGCAGGATAAATCCATCAGCGCATTGGCTCGGGCGATCCGCCGTTCGCGTGCCGGCCTGAAGAACCCGAACCGGCCCATCGGCTCGTTCCTGTTCCTTGGACCGACTGGCGTCGGCAAGACCGAAGTTGCCCGCACGCTGGCGCAATTCATGTTTGGCACAGAGAAAGCTCTGGTTCGCTTCGACATGTCGGAATTCATGGAGAAGCACTCAGTTTCGAAGCTGATCGGCTCGCCTCCGGGATATGTCGGCTACGAAGAGGGCGGCCAGCTTACAGAACGTGTGAAACGCGCGCCTTACAGCGTGGTCCTGCTCGATGAAATCGAGAAGGCGCATCCAGATGTCTTCAACATTCTGCTGCAGGTTTTTGAAGACGGACAATTAACCGACGGTCTTGGCAACACGGTCGACTTCAAGAACACGATCATTATCATGACGTCGAATATTGGAGCACGGCACTTGCAAAGACGCGAGGGCCTCGGCTTCCAATCGACCAAAGAAGACATGATCTCGGAGAAGGTCGAAGACCTCGTGAAAAACGAAGTCAAGCGCACCTTCAATCCCGAGTTCCTGAACCGGTTGGACGAGATCATCATCTTCAACGCGCTGAGCGAGACCGATCTGATCCAGATTCTCGAGCTCATGGTTACTCAGCTCAACCAGAACCTGGCGCAGAAATCGATCACGGTCACGGTAGCCGATGACGCGAAGAAGTGGATACTCAACCAGACGCTCACCGACCGCAGCTACGGCGCTCGTCCGCTGCGGCGAGCATTGCAGAAGTACATTGAAGACCCGCTGTCGGAAGCGCTGATTCAGGGCACGATCACCACGCGTCCGGCGTTCATCGAGGTCTTCCTCGAAGACAACAAGCTCTTCTACCGCCCGGTGGATTCGGAAAAGGCGGAAGGCGTGCTGTTGTACGAAAACTCGTGACGGATGTGTAGGGACAGCCGCCCTCGGCTGTCCAGCCGAGCGAAACTCGGCAGGATTTTCAGGCCGTCAGCCAAAAGCTGGCGGCTTTTGTTTTCTACTTTCCGGCTGATATCCGCTCGGCTTCTTTGGAGGCGGCGATGATCGGATTTCCCCCGTGAGGCGGGTGGAGCACCACGGCAACGTCCTCTCTGCAATCCCTTCCCGCCCAGCCATAATAGTTTTTCAGGTTGTACAGCTTTGAGAGGTCGAGAGAATATGTCGCAGCCTCGCTCGGTGACGACGGAAGTTTGTAAACGGAGTACGGGTCGTACGTCAGAAGGTGATTTCCCCATTCCTGACTGAAGCATTTCTTTCCGACAAATTCAGGAATGCCGTCGCCGTCTACGTCAATCATGTCGTCGAGATCGAACTCCTTTAAGGAAAGAATCTCGTGAGGCATTCCTTTGCTGTCGAGGGCCAGTGCGTGGAAACTGCCAGGAGAGCTCGCGTAGGCCCAGCCAAACACAAAAAGGAGAGTGCGCCCGGACGGAAGACGAGAAAAAAACAGCCGGTCAGATGAAGCGAGGTTCGGTTTCTTGCACAGCCCAACTTTCTTTTTATATTCGCAAGTGTCCTTCAAATTCGTGAGGCCGTCTTCATCTAAAAGAACGAACTCAGGATGGCCTGGCGTTAAGATCCGAACGCGCGTGAATTCGCCGCCACCGTCATAGCTAGAGGGAATCTCGAGGATGAAAGTTGCGGGCTTGCCCGCTGCAGCCCAGTCATAACGGAGGGTTTCGACCCGTTTCCATTGGGTCTGCGCCAAAGCGGATGAAGTTATGAGAATTGCAGCAGCGATGACGACGCTCATGCTGTGCAATTTTACGCCTTCAAGCACGCGTCCGCGGCATCGGTCCTTTTCAACTCCTGCCTGAGTACCAGCCGTCCCATTGCGCGCTTCTCGCCACAAGCCTCCGTATCTTCGCCGCGCAGATCGTTTAAAATTTTCCAGCTGAGACCCTTCCCATGAACAAAGGCAAATCAGCGATTACTATCCCCGCCCTCATACTGACACTCGCTTGTTTTTCCTCCGCCCAGAGTCAAATCCACTGGCAAGGCCGCGACTGGAAAATCACCAATGGACGCATGGCGGGCGTTGCGCCGGGCGATCCCCGCAATGTCTCTGTTGACGCAGACGGCTTTTTGCACCTCAGCATAAACAAGAAGGCCGGAACCTGGACCGCGGCCGAGCTGTTCACTCTCGATAATCTGGGATTCGGAACTTACCAGTGGCTGGTGCAGGGCGACGTGTGGAACATGGATCCCCATACTGTCTTGGGACTCTTCCCCTACGGCCCGACCCATGGAATCGGCAAAGATGCAACCAATGAGATCGACATTGAGTTTTCCCAGTGGAATAAGACCTGCGTCTGTAACGCCGATTTCACCGTCTACCCTCCGGTTCACCGCGAGCACGGTAATCCGAGTTATGAACTCAATTTCAAAGTCGACAAGGGAGCGAATCTCACCACCGCCCGCATGGTATGGAGTTCCGCGAGCATCGTCTTCACTCTGATGAGCGGAGATCAGCCGATCAGCACGGCGAGAGATGTTCTGAAGACCGAGACTTACACATCGTCGAAGGCCGACGTTCCGCAGCAGCCGATCCCTGTAGGCATGAATCTCTGGGCCTTCAAAGCCTTACCGGCAACGAGCCAGTCGGTGATCATCCGCCGTTTTCAATATGTTCCTTGAATCTCGCGCAATCCCCGCCCGGGGCGCAAAGCGAAATGTGCTGGGAACGGAAACTTCCTGATTGACCCCGGGTTCAACCTGTGACAAGATGCGCGAATTCCCTGCCGGACCATCCCCCGGTTCGCGGGATTATGGGGCGTGCGACTGAGGTGACGTATGAAGTCTCACTGGTGCGCCGTGCCCGTATGTCTCTTCGCTCTCACCGTTTTCGCCAGCGCTCGCGACGTGGTCGTGCCCGCCGGTACTCTTTTGCAATGCACTCTCAATGAACCGAATTTGTCGTCGAAGACGGTTGCAGTCGGCGATCCGGTGCTGTGCCATCTCCGTGGAGTGACTGTTTTCGGCCAGCAGGCCTTTCCTCGTGGAAGTTATCTGGTTGGGCATCTCGAGGCGGCTAAAGATCCCGGCCACTTCTGGGGCAAGGGATATCTGCAACTGAGTTTTGATCGAATTGGCGTTCCGGCAGGCGACCTTCCCTTGGAATCCAAGGTTATCGCCACCCGCGGCTATAAAGTCGACAAGGAAGGCAAGATCGACGGCAAGGGGCATGCCACGCGCGATGTGGTCGAATGGATGATTCCTCCGCTCTGGCCGTGGAAAGTGATCATGCTGCCGGCTCGCGGACCGCGTCCGGCGCTGAAGGGCGAAACTGTACTGAGTTTGCGGCTGATGGATGACGTGCAGATCCCTGAACTTGCGCAGACCTTTGGCCCGGACTGGCATTTTTTCGGGCATCCGCAGAACGAGTCATTCGACAGCGCGCAGCCGGACAGCGCACGCCCTCAGTTTGTGGTTCGCAGTTCGGTTGGACCTTCCGCGGGCGTGCAGCTTTCTTTGGCAAAGTATGACGATGTGGCCTCGAATCTCGTGACTCCGCCGGGGATGCCGCTATTCGTGTTGAACACGGGAACGGTGCTGGCCGTCAGCGGCTATGGATATCAGGACAATCGGCTTACCTACGCGCTTGTATCCGGTGGAAGTGGAGTGATCAGCGCAGATGCGGTGGACTGGCCTGCGACGTTGCGTGTAAATGAGCAGCGCGGCCTCCGAGTCACGCTTCACCATCCATCCATAACCCAGGAAGCACCGGCATTCTAGGGCCCGAGCTTGAACTCAATCCGCCACGGGCGCGAGCTGGCGGCGCTATTTGTCGCGCCGTTCCCACCCGGGTGCTCGTAGTGTCTGAATTTCCTGCAACTACCAAAGAGAAAATCCATCCAACCCGGTGCGAGAGCTGAAATGTGTCCGACGACTGCTTATGCAAAAAATCAACATCGCCGAGAAATTCGCGAAAATACCGGAATTCTACAAGCCTCTCGTCGCCGCCGAACTCAACGGACAGATGATCAAGCTGGTGAAGTTCGACAGCCCGTTCGTTTGGCATCACCATGATCACGAAGATGAAATGTTCCTCGTCGTGAAAGGGCGCTTTCGCATGGAGTATCGGGAAATGAGCATAGCGAATGATTCCCGCGAGCGCCACGAATGGATCAATGAAGGGGAGTTCATCGTGATTCCCCGCGGCCTGGAGCATCGTCCGGTTGCGGAAGAAGAATGCTGGGTGATGCTCTTTGAGCCAGCGTCCACCTTGAATACCGGTAACGTCGTCAACGAACGGACGGTAGCGCGATTAGAGCGGGCATAGAAGTACGTATCGTTCCTCAAGAGTCATAGTGCGACGCACCCCTACGCCCCCATCCCTTCACTAGAACTTTGGTTCACGAATTAGCGGATCCTGCGCGCTGCTATTGCAACCCGCGCTACTGAGCGACCCGCAACCTTCTCCCGGCCTGAGTTCATCGAAAGCGCTGTCTCAAATTCTCAATCAACACTTCTAAAACGCCCACGAACCGAGCGTAAGTATGCACGCAAGTTCCACCCTTTAGGCTCATTCGGCGTTGGACCAACCGATTTGTTCACCTCACGATCGTGGTGCCCATCATCATGTCCGCAATTCTGATCCTGGTGACGGGATTGGTGGTGGTTGCGTCGATCCGTTTTCGCCATCGCGCCGAATCTGGCGTTCCGACTCAAAATTCCGGCAACGTCAAACTGGAACTTGTCTGGACGATGCTGCCGTTTTCTTTGTTGATCGGAATTTTGGTCATGACCGTGATCGCGATGGCAAATTCCGATCCCCCGACAACCGACGCCGATGGGAACGATCCACCGCCCGATATAGTCGCGATCGCGCATCAGTTCTGGTGGGAAATTCAATATCCCAGGGCAGGATTCACAACCGCCAACGAGTATCACCTTCCTGCCGGTCAGCAATTGTTGATGCGCCTGGAATCTGCCGACGTAATTCACGATTTCCGGATTCCGGAACTCAGCCACAAGATGGACATGATTCCCGGGCACTCCAATGAAATGTGGCTGCGGCCGATTATCCGGGAACATTTCTCGGCACGTGTGCGGAATTTTACGGGAACGAGCATGCCTGCCATGTGGCTATCTGAGAAATCGATGGAGCATCTGGATTTCAGGAAGGAACGGTACGCCGCTGGGCTGTGGTGCCGCGGGGAGTTGGCGCTCCCGTTGGGAAAGAGACAAAGATAGCGTGCTGTCGAGGGGCTTGGTGCATTACTCGTGGTCAGGTCCACGTCACGAACGTTCTATGCTGCTTCTCCCGTGCCGGGGGCTATTTGGCGTTCTTGACCTAGTCAAGACGCAATCGAATCGGCTCTTTCGGAATGCTGCGAGACCCCGTCTTTCGCCTCGTGATGCGCCCCCGAATTGATCGCTCGCAGCTGCTCGGCTTTCTGAGCGGCCTCAACGACTCTTTCGCAAACCTGCAATAAAGTGCGCAACTCCGAATCCCCCAGCGTCTGACGAAGACGACTTTGCGCACGCTCCCAGTACGGCAAGGCCCTGTTCAGGGCTTCTTTCCCTTGCTCGGTTAGACTGTAGATCCGCTCACCGTGATTCCCGCCGACTCGTGAGGTAACCAGGCCCTTTTTGCGAAGCGCCGCAAAGCGTCGAGACAAGGTTTCTACGGCAACGGCATTCTCTCGTGAGAACTTCCACTGAGCAATCTCGCCGGCCTCGGCGATGCTCTTCAGAGCGAAGAATTGGGTCGCTTTCAAGCCTGAGGGTTGCAATACGAGGTCATAAAACTGACTTGCAGCTCGCGCGGCTCTCCGCAGGGTCCCGCATACGCATTCGTTTTCCAGTACATCAGCTCCCGCCCAATCCATCGAACGACCTCTCTGAACGTTTACTGCGAATACCCCAATTGGAAGGCATTTTTCCACTCAAGATTTTCGCCGCGTCCTGTCTACCCAGTAGAGAGATGACACAGCGATGTAAAGGGTAACTCGGGTTAGCAGATCTTCAGATTGTTTCCAAGGGCGAATTCGAAAGGCCTACAGGCAAATACTGTTAACTGCGAAGTTAATATATGGCTGAATGTAAATATCCAGCTGAATGCAGATAACTTTCCACTGCGGATTCGCAGGCGCTTCACTCGGCTACATAGCTGATTGCAAGTTCATCAACTTAGACAAAACTACTGTGAAGCTGTCGGTAGTTGACGCTTGCGCAGAGGGTAAACCGGAGTAATTTAATCGCGGCGACAGAGTTCGACTCGCATCAGCCCGGCTCCGCAGAACCAACACCCTAGCAAACGACAATCTCTAGCCGACCCATCGCGACGGAGGTCACGTCGGTTCATGTTGGCACTTCGAGGTGATCGTATCCTGTGCGCAGACTCGTCTGGCGAACGACTCGGAGATCTTACGCAGAGATTCCGGGCCGAAGGATTCCACATCGTATGCGCTCGCTCAGCGGCGGAGTGTTTGTCAATAACGGCGGAATACCGACCCAATATCATCATCCTGGATTCAGAGTTCCTTGAAGTTGATCTGGAAAATATCCCCGAGTACATCAGCCATATTCATGCCGCCACTTCCATTTTCCTTACCGTCGAAGACCCCTCCGAATGGCACAACAATCCCCCACAATACGTGGATGAGGTGGTTAAGCGTGGCGACCTTGATTCGCTCATCTCGCTTGCACGCCGAGTTCTTTAAGCCGCTTCGTTGCTCTCGTACGCACAAGACACTCCAGTCTTCTCATCCTCCGAATCACTGAAGCCGCCTGCGCATAGTTGACTCACTACAGATAGCAGTACCCCCACCGGTTGTCCCTTTTGTACAAAGGTGTCGACGACTTTGAGAAGACGTCCGGGGATGTTCTTGATTGCTCCTGAAAGAAGAAGGATTGGAATTCTCGGATTGCACTCATGCAATAAGTGAGCGATCGTCTCACCGTCCAGATCCGGCATCGAGTGATCCAATACCACCAGGTCAACACGGTTCTTCTCGAAGAGTTTCAATCCCGATCTGCCGCTGGGCGCGGTCAGGACGGTGTACCCGACCGCCTCAAGCAACGCCTTGCGCACTGCAAGTCCCTCGGGATGATTGTCAATGCAAAGTAGCGTCGGCTTCGGAGCCATGGCTCCAGATGATCGGTCCCGAGTTGTGTAAACTTCTTTGTTCACTTCGAGACCAGCGGACGGCACGCTTCGAAACCACGCCTGGAGTTCTGATGGCAACGCAATCACTGCACTCCGCGACCGGCCTGCCGGTCGGCGGACAGGAAGCCCAAACCGTTTCTCCCATCGCTGAACAGTTCTTTCACTTCTCCCCATGTAGATCGCGATTTCCTTCCAGGAATTGAGTAGCGATTCTGTTTCCATCTTCATCTCTCCGATCAGTTAGTGTTTTGGCCGAACCCCGTGTAACACCCAGCGGATGAGATATCGCCATCTGAGGAGACAGACCAGAGGTCTGATGGCTGAACCAGTGATTCAAAGTCTATTCAAGATTTATAAAAAACTCATAAACGGAAAATAAAATACCTGTGCAAACACAGCGGAGAAATAGCGAAACACCTTGGCGCAATTTGACGCTTGCTTATCGCGGACCGTGCTGTAACACATGGCACTGTAGAACTTAACCCAACCGCACCCCGAATCAAATGCTTAATCGACGGTTAGCGACTATCGCGACACTTGCGGTTACAACGATTTGCGCTTCGAGGTTGAACAGCGTCGCTTCCTCCGAGCGCAGTATGCGAAGTAATGCTTATTCCCCTTATGCTTTAGTCCCTTTCCAAGGGCAGGCTGCGTCGGAGAACTTCTACAACGTTCCAGATCCTCTCCCCCACGGCAGACCCGGCGATCTCATTCGAGCGGAACCGTCTGACGACTATGCGCTTCCATACAATGTCTCCGCCCTTCGCACGCTCTATCATTCCGTTAATGCGATCGGTCAGGACGTCGCGGCCTCCGGGGTCGTCCTGGTACCGCAAGGCAGAGAACCTGTAGGCGGATGGCCCATAATTGCCTGGGCACACCCATTCATCGGCGCCGCGAGGAGTTGTGCTCCCTCTTTAATGAAGGGTCTATACGGTGCCGCGTTTCTCAGCATGTACGTCAGCATGGGCTATGCCGTAGTAGCCACAGACTACGCCGGCTTGGGTACGCCGTCCCGAAATGCAGCTTTAGACTCGCAATCCAACGCGACTGACGTCATCAATGCAGTGAAAGCAGCGCGGAGAGCAGTACCTCAGTTAGGCCCGAGATGGGTCGCCGCTGGAGAACGTGAAGGCGGACTAGCGGCTCTTATACTTGGCGAACAAGAGAGCCATTACCCAGACTCTGGATACCTTGGTAGTATTGCTATTGCTCCTACCCTCGATCTAAAAGCCACCATTGAATCGTCGCCCCAACAACCAGATGGTCTCCTGTTCCTGGTTTATGGGATGCAGACCATCTACCCGGACTTTAACGCCGAACGTGTTTTTGCGCCTTCTGCACTCGCTCAATATCGCCAAGTCGCCACAACCTGTGATCTCGACGCAAAACAAACCAACGCGCCGGTCTCTCAACAGCGGATCGCTAATTGGGATGACAATCCGTTTGTCTTGAAGTTCTTTAAACGAAATTCGCTTGGGTTTGCACGAGCGCCGCAACCAATGTTGATTATTACTGCAAGGAATCCGTCAGTGACATCGGGCGCGAGTCAATCTATTACTCGGATGTGCGGCCGAGGAGATAACCTTGATCTTGAACCATATGACGTTGACCCGGACAGCCTGATGGGCGAATCCGTAAGCTTTCAACTCACGTGGCTCAAGGCGCGCTTCTCGGGCCTTATTTCTCCTTCAACATGTCACAGGTGAGATGTCGATTTTAAGTACACAAGTATCATGAATACGGCGGGCAAATAAATGATCGTCGCGCGAAGCAGATGACCGGCCGCAGCCCGTGATCTGTCGTACGCTAACTTTAGCCCATAGTACAATAGCATTCCTCCCAGGCCGCCCATCATAAGCGTTGCGAGCAGCGATCTTCCATGAAAGGATAGCCAGACCGTCAAGATTCCGAGAGCTATCGTGAAGCACACAATCTGTACCCTGGTAAACACTCCGTCTGTATCAAAAGCAGGAAGCATTCGGCAGGAGGCGCGCTCGTAGTCTTCTCGATACATCAACGCAATAGCTAAGAAATGGGGGAACTGCCACACAAGAAGAACAAGAAACAGCGATATCGCCTCGCCGTTGATTGCTCGCCCCGCAGCATACCATCCAATCAGGATAGGTGTTGCACCTGGGATGGCACCCACATAGGTACACAAACACGTCGCGCGTTTAAGCGGTGTATAGATCAACAGATAAGATATCAGCGTGAACGCAGCCAGGCCTGCGACGTAAGGATTCATCACGGCAGCCAGGTATGCCACACCGCAAATGCTCAGAGTGAGGCCGAAAAGCATAGCCTCTCGTGGCCGTACGCGTCCACTTGGCACGGGACGATTATGCGTCCGTCGCATCTCCCCATCGTGAACCCGTTCCATAAACTGGTTTAAGGTCGCAGTCCCACTGGCAACTAACAATGTTCCTACCAGTGTTTGAGCGAGCCGCGACCAATCAACTTGGGCTTCACTTCCGAGAATGTATCCGGCCGACGTAGCGATCAAAATGAGAAGGTTGACCTCGGGTTTGGTGAGAATGCAATAATCGACCATCTTCCTCCCAATGGAAGTCAACCCCACTCTACGCACTGTCGTCAGTTCTGCTGTCATGGTCTTAGGTGTGAGTAACCTTGGCGAAAGAGCTGCTTTGCACGTTCAAATGGCGCGAAGGATTCGGTGGCGAATCGGAACTCGCATGAATCACCTCAGGATCGGCGCACCGAAACCGACTGCGTTTGCGGTAGGTTAGCACTGTGAGGAAGACTGACAACACCATGGGCGGAAAAACGAGGATGCCAATGCCAGCCCACAGGGCACGGATCATCCTGCTTCCCGATGCTGCCGCCTGGGTATAGCACAGGGCGCAGCCTTGGGCAGACGCCGACACTGCCCCAAGCGCCGTAAACGCCAGCATCAAGCCGATGCGCAAGGCTACGCCGCAGCGACGATGGCACTTGAGGATCAGGAGCATTTGCCTCCGCAGCTGAGCAGCCGGAAGCTATCCGTCCATGAGTACTGTAAGCTAACTAGCACAAACAATGTGACGACTACAACGGAAATGACGAACCAACGATTCTCGGCCCACAAATGCATGAAGAAAAGAACAGCTAAAATTGCCTCAAGAGTGGCCAGAGGCAGCATTCGAAGTAGCATCTCGTATCCCGAGAGGTTCGAGTAAGCTACCATGAAATTAAGGGCTGCGATGATCAGAATACAGAAGTACACTAGTACGTATCTGCCGACGGTTCGCGTTTCTGTGGTTCGGTCTTGCGGTGCGATGTCCACGGTTACTCCTTCGCGCTTCCTGCTAGTGAGCCAGGTTCATTAAGTAAATCAGCGGCACTACGTACATCCACACTAGATCGACAAAATGCCAATACAGACCCACTGTTTCGATGTGATCGGCAGTGTAACGACCCTTTTTATAGGCCAGCGCCACCCCAACCAGAACCAGAATTCCTCCAGTCACGTGTAGTAAGTGGAGACCGGTAACCCCATAAAAGGTCGCTCCAAAAATGGGATCGCCCCAGGGGTTTTTCCAAAGCGTCATCCCCTCCCCGACAAGTTCTAGCCATTCTCGAACGTGCAGGATAGCGAATATGACTCCCGCGAGTGCGGTGAGGAGGGTCCATCGCACCGCAGCGCCTCGCTGACCGAGCCTCGCAGAGCGTACCGCGAGTAGCATCATAAGACTACTGCTTATCAGGATAAATGTCATTATGGCCGCATTGATCGAGCTGTGAAATGGTCTCGGCCAGTGGGTGCTTGCATTGCGTAGAAAACCGTAGGCTATCAGAACAGCTGCGAAGGTCATGCCATCGGCGATAATGAATAACCAGATCGCCAATTTCTTGGAAGGTACGGCCAAGGGAGAGGGCTCCATCAGTTCATGTGAGTGCTGCCCAACAACCATATCCCCTTCGCTCACGACTCCTCCAATCCCCGATCTATTAACGCTATAGTTTCATCCAAAGCAGGCCTAGCAAATACAACCAGAGCAGATCCATAAAATGCCAGTATTTGGTTGCGACACTTAAGGTACTGCGTTGCAACTTAGAGCGCTTGAACTTGCTACTGATGTAGATGAGCCCCCCGATCCCACCCAGGACATGGAGAACGTGAGCTCCTGTCAGTACATAAAAAAATGAGTGACTAGGGTTGCTCGCTAAATACAGTCCCTCGCTGCTGAGTTGGTGCCAGGCGGCATATTGTCCTATGACAAACAGACATCCGAGTGCGAGAGTGATGTACAACCACAGAGCCGACGTAGTCCCGTCGCGCATAAGGCCTGAATAGCCACATTTGAACCCCCGCGCGAACATCTCCAGTGTGACGCTGCTACTTAAGAGGATGAGAGTATTGAAATATAAGATCGTCGGAAGATCGAAATGATGCCAGTCCGTACTCGCGCCTTGCCGCACAACCATGGCGCTTGTCAGTGCTGCGAACATCATGACGATGGTCGCGATCCCCACCCAGATAGCCGTGCTACCCGGCGGCGGTGCGTTCTCCCGCAAGGACAACAGGCTTTCGCCGTCTGGGATCAAGCCTCCTGGTCCTTGGCTTCCAGTTCGTCTCGGCGTCCGAGGGTAACTCGCTTTTACCGTGTCCTGAATGATTGCGCCCATATTAAGTCGGTCCTGTTTGTGCTTTAGGATGTGCTTCCGGCTCACCCGTTGCTTTGCGCCGGCTCCGTCCGTTCTTCTTCCGGAGAATCCTGCATGATGTAGTCGGCCCCAGTCGCGCTCTGCACACCAAACTGGTACGGATCGTGATAGATCACGGGATGGCGGCCGCCAAAGTTATCGTACGGAGGCGGCGAAGACGTGGACCACTCGAGGGACGTGGATTCCCATGGATTGTCCGTGGCCTTCTCACCCCAGAAACGGCTGTGCATCAAATTGTAGAGAAATATTAGTTGCACGGCGCCGGTAAAAAGTGCCGCAACCGTTGCGAAGCGATGAACCGGGATCAAATTGACTGTGTAATCATCTACGAATGCCTGGTAGCGCCGCACATTTCCGGCCAGCCCTAGATAGTGAAATGGCATGAAAATACAGTACACTCCAACGAAGGTAAGCCAGAAGTGCAGTTTTCCAAGTCGTTCACTCATCATCCTGCCGAACATCTTCGGAAACCAGAAGTACGTTCCGGCGAATATTCCAAAGATCGCGGCCACTGCCATCACAAAATGAAAGTGACCAACCACGAAATACGTCGCGTGTACCATGATGTCGATCGGAGGCTGAGCCAGAAAAAAACCGCTAACACCTCCTGTAATAAACATGGAAATGAAGCCCAGGGCGAACAGCGACGGTGTGGTTATTCGCAGTCTGGACTTATAAAGGCTTCCCAGCCAGACTAAGACCAGGACGGTCGACGGTATTGTAATAATCAACGTAGGAAAGGAAAACACTAAGGATGATACAGGATTCATTCCGCTGACAAACATATGATGCCCGTACACCATATAACTTAAGAACGCTAACGATAACATACTGCCGATCACCACCTTATAGCTGAGTAGTGGGCGGCGCATGAACGTGACCAACACATGCGACACGATCCCCATGGCCGGTACGATGGCGATGTATACCTCTGGATGACCAAAAAACCAGAATAAGTGCTGCCACAGCAGTGTGGAACCACCGGCATGAGGTTGTAACTGACCACTGACTACTAGATTCGAAGCAATAAAGAAGCTCGTGCCCGCCACATGGTCCAGGATCAGGAGGATGCAGGCGGGCATCAAGACTGCGAACGCCGTCAGTCCCATGCACGAGGTTATGAACCATGCCCACACAGTCAGCGGCAGGCGAGACAAGCTCATGCCTTTCGCTCTCATATCGAGAGTCGTAGGAATGAAATTTAGCGACCCTAGTAACTGGCCAACACAAAAGACGGCAATGGAGGAAGCCCAGAGGACTTGCCCTACACCCTGGCCCGGTCCCGCTACTGCGCCAACCGCGCTAAGAGGGGCATAGGCAGTCCAGCCCGACAATGCTGGCCCATCGCTGAAGAAGAATGATGAGACGAGAATACAGAAGGCGACCAATGTAACCCAGAACGACATCATGTTGATATGCGGAAATGGCATATCTTCCGCGCCGACCTGAATAGGCAAGAAGAAGTTGCCGAAAGCGGCAAATGGGGCAACTGTAAGTACGAAAAAGACCATGATCGTTCCGTGCATGGTCATGAGCTGTAAATAATATTCAGGCGTCAACACCCCGCCGGGGGCGCCGTTCGGTGAGAGCCAGCCCATGCCAGCAATGTGCATGTCTGTCCAACCGAGATGAAGGCGCATGATCCAGGAAAGGATCATACCGACGAACACTGCGACTAACCCTAGCGCATAGTACTGCTTACCAATGACTTTGTGGTCCGTACTGAAGATGTATTTCCGGATAAAGCTCTGCGGGGGACCATGGTGCTCTGTTGCGTGCGCGCGCGCATCATGCATGATGTTCTGACCTCACCGGCTCCAGTCAATGTTCTGCCGATAACAAAAACCTTTACTGCAGAGCGGCTTCTTTCTTCAGCCAGTCGTTGTAGTCCGATTCCGACATAACGTCGAGATAAGCCTTCATGTTGTAATGGCCCAGGCCACAAAGCTGAGTACAAACGATCTCATACCTGCCAATCGTGGTGGCAGTGAAATGAATGGACAAATCCAACCCCGGCACAAAGTCCTGCTGAATGCGGAGCGCGGGAACGTAAAAGGAATGCGAAAGGTCCCTCGAGTGCATCATCAGTTGTATCTCGTGATTTACCGGGATTGCCATTTCCGCCGTGACAATGTCATCTCTCGATGCTGGGTCTCGGTCAGTATCTAGACCATAGAAATTCTCAGTCGCGTCGTTGATGAGATCTGGGTGAATTGGGCCGAACACTCCATCAGGGCCGGGGTAACGAAAATAGAACGCGAATTGTTGGGCTTGAACTTGTATAGGGATGGCACCCGGCTTGAGCGGGGCAAAGTAGACTTGCGCCCAGACCTTGCTGCTGACGGCGCCAAGTATGATTACCTCGGTGCCTACGATCAGGAATGCAAGGATCACCATTCCAAGCGCGCCGCCTGGCAACTTGCCAATCTTATGTTCGCGGCCGCGGCCGGCGTAAGCCCATATCATTCCCGCAAGTACGACCTGCCCGGCCAGGAAGCAGATTCCTGCCTCTTTCATGGTTTCATCTATCTGGTGATCGATAGCAGGACCTTCATGAGATATGTCGGCCGGTGGGTCCCAGGTATGCCGGAGGATAGGCACAGCGGAGAGGCCCGCAATAACTAGAATCGTCACAGCCAGAAGCTTTGCCATTAATCTGCCTCTCTCCCTCAGCGAGGTCATGTATCAATCGCCACGGGTTCGCTAAGTGACCGGCGTCTGAGCCTCGGCAAGCGGCACGAAAGGGTTATTCTCAGTACCCCATGTGTCCGGTAGACGCCTTGAAGGTAAAGTCCAACTTAGCTTCTCCAGCACTAACACTCACTTTTTGAGTTTGCTTGCCGTACGTTTCCTGCCACGCCGTCACCGTGTAGCTTCCTGGAGGCACATTATGGATCGTGTAGTTGCCACTATCATCCGTTGTCGCGTACGGACCCTTCACAACTACAAACCAGCCATGCATCCACGGGTGAATGTTACACTTCACCGGAATGGCAACCTCTTCCGCCTTCCAGCTTTGAATGATTGGCGGAGCCCCGGGAGGCTGAGAGCGATTCCATGGGATATTTCCCGTCATGGGGTTGGGTTCGGGGTGAATGTTGTGCGTCGTCTGATCGCTCGTAATCACCTTAAAATCTTCCCCGGCATCCATGGCCAGTACATGGGGGGTATACATGCAGTTCTTCTGGTCGAATACCGGAACCGCGGAACTCTTCTGGCTGGCTTCGCTCGCACTCAAACCTTGCGAAATGTATAGGACTACATTCTCTAGGCCGTTATTGGAACCTACGACTACAGTCTCAAGGTGAGCTGGGCTGTTGGCGTGCTGCTTCACGCACCAGGGATCTTTCGACATGTCAATGCCGCGCATATGCGGAGCTGCGCCGTCTAACTTCACAGTGCCGGTAATAGATCCTTCGCCGGCGGCACTTACCTTATGTTGTGTCATTGTCGATGCCATGCACACCAGCGTGATGACCAACGCGGTTGCTTCCAACGTATGTCCTTGCTTGGCGGTCATTTACTTTCTCCTAAATCGCGTCTAGTCATTGCGACAGCTGCATTGCATTCAGCGGCTTGAGATTGAGTTCCTTCGCGATCGCTTTTTCTTTCTTGTTGTATTCGTTGTTAGGTTGCAGAGTTCGCAGGAAAAACACCAACTCCCAAGCCTCATCCGGCTTTATGTTGTCAGCGAACGATGGCATAGGGGTTCCGTCGAGGCCGGTCATGAAAATGCGATACAGATCTCTGTCTGTACTGCCGCACTTCGGGCGTGCTCCCGTAGAGAAATTGTAGGGGAGTATGGGGTGGCCTAGATCGTCGGTGAGAGTCGAAGCCGACGGCCCGTTTGCTTTGCCCGTAACTCCATGGCACTTCCAGCACTGTACGCGCGCGTAGACCTCCTGGCCGGCCTTGACTTTTTCCGGTGTAATCTCAGGCTCTGACGGAATCGTGATCGGGGTTCCCGGTTTCTCCGTTTGCCAGCGCGGAGAGTAGTGCTTGATCCAAGCCACCAAATCGGCACGCTGCTGATCGGTGAAGGTATTCCAAGGCGGCATGTTGGATCGATCCATTCCGCGAGCGATTGTGTCGAAAAGGTCGTGGTCGATGGGCAAAGTCCCGGTAGGCGTGGAGCGGCATTCGAACACTGCTAGTTGAAAGTCGCGAGGTTTTGGGTACAGTGGCGGCTCAAACCAAATCGCATTTTCTCCGTTCCCATCGCCGAGATCGCCGTGACACCCCACACAGTAGCGGCGATAATCGTATTTCACGCGGTCGGAGTGCGCGTCGCCGGTAATATTGCCGATATGGCTGGCCGCAGCAGGCGTGTTCAGCCACTGTTCCTGCTGATACTCGGTAACCTGCGCCAGGACGACGCAGGGCGATGCAAGACAAACCATGACGAGTACGGCTCGCAAGCGTCTTGAGCTCATTGCTATCCCTCAGAAGTCGAAGTCAAATCCAGTCAGGAATTCGGTGTAAGTTGCGTTGGGACTGCTCAGGCCGAGCATTGGTCCGGTTCCGAGCTGGTGCATCCAATTCCACTCGTTGTGCCAGGCAAAGCCAGCCCGGCTGGTCATGAACGGGTTGTAGCGCATGGCCAGGGTGTAGTCGGAGACGTTGCCAAAATTAGAAGCCTGCGGTCCCGTCAGGCCATTTTGTCCGGTGAATCCGGCCGCGTATCCCGGCCCGTTGGCCTGTTGCGACATGTGAATGGTTTCGTAGCGTCCAAGGAAGATCAGTTGCGGACTGTAAACATAATGCGGCTCGATCAGCACTCCATTCCAACTCGGAGCCTGGGCTCCCACCGGCAACACCGTCCCCGGAAAATTATTGGCTGGACAGCCCGGGGTGCCCGCCGCTCCGCTGCACAGGACACCTCCATTCCCATCCGTGTTGACCGCGTTTCCGTAGCCCTGTCCGAACCAGGCGTTATCCGACCCATGCTGGGTCACCACCTGCACATCGACGTGCGGGCCGAAATAGAACTGGCCCACAAAACCTTCGCGGCTGAAACCTTTGTTGCTGATTCCCGATCCTGGGAGGGGCACCGAACCGGCCGTTTGGAAAAAAGTGGCTGCCTCGCCGATCATGGCGTAGCCGCCGATCCGTTCCACTCCCAGCCTGCCCGCATCGAAAGCCTGACTCGCCGTGAAGAAGCCGGTATAGGAGTTTGCTCCGATCGTGAGCCCCACGTTGCCGTCGCTCGAACTGAGCAGCGAAGCCGAATACCGCGTCCGGTCATTGGCCGAGTGTCCCATCAATTCCACGCCCAGCTGGTTGTCGCCCATCTGACCGAAAATGTTGCCATCCCCGGCGGGGATGAAGTGGTAGAGCTGATAGATTCCGCCATTCCCCGTCAGCGTCAGAATGCGCTTTTCCGACAGCAGATTGTCCAGTTCGAATTTGCCCAACTTCAGGTTGAGCCAGGGACTGCCGAACAAGTTATCCAGTCGCGCCATTACGGTTTCGAAGTGAAATGAAGCCGTCGGATCGGAGGATGGGAGCACATAGAACGAGAAGTTCTTCTCCAGCGTGCCGCCGGTATGGAAGTCCAGACCGCTGAGATCGAATCCTGAGCTCTCGATGTTCTGGCTGCTAGTGGTTCCCGTCGGGGCGCCACCGGCATAGCTGTCCACCAAAACGTTTTGCGTGCTGACCCGGTGCCAGATGGGCGTAATGCGGAAGGTCACCGGCCAGTACCCCGGATTCTGCCAGATCGGCGAATCCCGGTCATTCATCAGCTGATAGCCGTTGTCCTTGAATTTCTGGCCGAAGTAATTCAGCATCGGCCACGACTCATGGCACGCCGAACAGCGCAAGCCATACTTCCGCGCAAACGCCGGAAGCGCATTTGCCGTTTGAAAAGCCCCAAGGACAATAGCGCCGACAACTACCCACTGGGTCCAATATTTATGCGCAGGAGTCATCTTGTCCCTCTAGCTCCCCACCGCGGAGCATACTGGTAGTCAATTAACCTGTCGGTACGCTCGCTGCCTCCGAGCGCTCATGTAAGGCACTGATCACACGCTACAACGCGACTCCTCTACAGCAAGCGTCAACTTCCGACACGTCAACTTTGTCCGGTTTGAAAGCGGTGAGCAAACATTGCGAGTATTTTCGTCTCCGAGAAGGGTTCCTCAGAGTGAGGGATAACTCTGGATGCAGCCTGTTGGCATGAGGGCACCCAATGGTATAATTTGTCTACTTTTTGGGAGAGTCACATCTCCGGAGCGCACTCCTCAGCGCTCGGCATGGCACGCAGCAAATACCCCCAAGGAAGTCCCATGCAGAACTACACGATTCTGTTGGTCGATAGCGACCCTCATGCGCGACGCGTGGTTCGATCTCTTCTTGCGAGTCGTTACCAGATACTGGAAGCGTGTTCCGGTGAGGAGGCGTTACAGAAACTAACCAACCAGCTCTGCGATTGTGTGTTGCTCGATCTTAATCTTCCTGGTCTGGATGGAATCGCAACCTGCCGGGCGATTCGAGCCATCTGGGATACTCCCATTGTCGCTCTCTCAACAGCAGATTCTGACGCTGATAAAGCAGTCGTGCGCCAAGCCGGAGCCGATGATTGTTTGCGCAAGCCTTGCGGACTTCAGGCATTGCTCACCGCGATCCAGGCAATCAGCAGAAAAGCGGTAAGGGCCGATGGTGCGCCCCGAGTTCTGGTGCTGCACTCTGTCTCGATTGATTTTGACAGGCACCGCGTCATGAGCGCCGATCGAGAAGAACGGCTGACGCCGAAACAGTACGAACTGCTTCGCTACATGGTCTCCCATGCGGGACAGGTTCTCTCCCATCGCCGGATGTTGCAGGCGGTGTGGGGACCGGACTATGGCGACGAAGTCCAGTATCTGCGAGTGTTTGTAAATCAGTTAAGAAATAAGATTGAAGAGGATGCTCACCATCCGAAGTATCTACTGACGGAGCCATGGATCGGCTATCGCTTTGTTCCACCGATGTGAATGCAGAAGTAACGAGGGCGGATTTTCCCCCTCCCATCAACCGCTAACTCCTTTTTCCCACAGCTTCTCCACAACAATTCGCCTCAGCTATATTCAATCCACACACCTTCTGCTGCACAATTAGTTGTCTCCTGAGGCGGGCGGTCTTGCCCGCCGAAGGACCTATGTATTTTGCCCGCGGCACCACGAATGAGCTCGGCAGGTACACAGGGCCTTCGGACCGCAAACCACACACTCCTCAGGATGGCAACGAGATGAAATCGCGCGCGCGCAATACGATAGACGCCTGTCTCTTGTCCGCATAAGCAATAATGGCCAACCCCGGCGATTTCGCATACACCCTCAAGCAGCAGGCGGATATCGTCCGCATCGTCGGCGACTACATCAAGCTGAAAAAAGCTGGGGCCCAGAACTATTCCGGACTTTGTCCCTTCCACAAAGAAAAGACGCCCTCGTTCTCCGTCCACGCCACGCGTCAGTACTATTACTGCTTCGGCTGCCAGGAAAAGGGCGACGTCTTCTCGTTCGTCCAGAAGATCGAAAACATCAGCTTTCCCGAGGCCGTCCGTCTGGTCGCGCAAAAACTCGGCATCCCGCTGCCGAAAGCAACTTACGCCACGGAGGGCGAAGCTAAAGAAGCGCGCCTGCGCGGCCAGTTGCTCGATGTCCACGAACGCGCCGTAGCATTCTTTCAGGAATGCCTGCGCCGTCCCGAAGGGGCCCGCGCTCGCGAATATTTGAAGAGCCGCGGACTCGACGACACAACCATCGCGAAATTCCGCATCGGCTACGCCCCCGATTCCGGATTCCTCCTGCGCGATCGCCTGAAAAGCGAGTTCAGCGAACAGCTCCTCCGAGAAAGCGGCCTGTTCTCGTGGAAAGAAACTGCGGGGGCCCCGTCCTTGTCCGTCCTTTCTGTGGACGGACAGGGCGGGGGTGTTGACTCCGCCGCACCCACGACCAACAACCGCTCTCAGCCTGCCCCGAGCGAAGCGAAGGGACCAACGATTGCCGCTCGCGACTCGGGACTCGGGACCCAGGACTCGCAGCTCAGGACTCGCGACTCGTTAGCCATGTATTCCAAATTTCGCAACCGCGTCATGTTCCCGATATCCAGCGAGTCCGGGAAAGTCATCGCTTTCACCGGACGCACTCTCTCGACCGACGAAAAATCCGGCCCGAAATATCTCAACTCCCCCGAGACCCCAATCTATTCCAAAGGCAAAGTGCTGTTCAACCTCGATCTGGCCAAAGAGGCCATTCGCGCCTTGAACTACGCCATCCTCGTCGAAGGCCAGATGGATTGCATCTCTGTCTTTGCCGCCGGATTTCACAATGTGATCGCCAGTTCCGGCACCGCCTTCACCGAGTTGCAAGCCAACTTGCTCGGCCGTTTCAGCAAGAATGTGGTCGTGAACTTCGATCCCGATACCGCAGGAGCGAAAGCCACCGAGCGCACCCTCGGTCTGCTCGTGGAGGAAGAATTTCAAATCAAGGTCCTGACCCTCGAACAGGGATTCGATCCCGATCTGTTCATCCGCCGCAAGGGCAAGGATGCCTACGAGCAGGCTCTCGGGCATTCCCAGAAATATTTCGATTATCTGATCGAGCGCGCCCGAGCTCAATTCCCGCCACGCAACGCTGACAGCAAAGTCAAAGCCATCAACTATCTCTTGCCGCATATTCAGCGCATTCCCAGCCGCATTGTGCGAGACGAACTCGCCCACGAAATCGCGCAAAAGCTTGCCATCGATTCCTCAGTACTAAGGCAGGAATTGCGTCATGCCGCCGGCACGCGCTCGACTTCCGCCGTAAAGGCTCCCGCCGAGGCCCAAGTCACCGACGCAGAAAAAATTCTGGTCCGAGCCTTGGCTTCGGGCCGTCAGATTCATCCCCACGAAGAGCGTGTCTCGCTGCGCGACGGCGCTGAAGAAGAATTTGATCCCGCCCGTCAGGCCGCGTACGTATTGGAAAATGAAGGCCTCCACCGCGGCTTGGCCACCGAATCGCTCGCCGAATCATTGCTCAACGCAAGCTCCGCAACTGCCGACGTTCTGGATGTGCCGGCCGGCGAAAGCGATCGCCGGTTGCTGGCCTCGATTCTGCTGAAAGAAGAAGAGGAACTCACAGCTGAGATCCTGGAAGCTGCCGTCCGCGCATTGCGCCGCATTCATCTGCGCCGCCGTCAGGAACAGATCCAGCAGGAACTTACGGCGCCGGGGCTTGCTTCCGATAAAGATCGTTTGAAGGCCCTGTTGGCCGAATTGGAGCAGGTCAGCCGCGCTCTGCGCGATCCGGGCAGCTCAGGCGTGTCGCGTATCGCCTAGCTTGCGTAAGTACGGACGCATTCGTCCGCCCCGCGAGCGCAGCGAGCGTGAAGGTTTGTGCGCGGGATGGACACACGGGTCCCCATCCTTCCCGCGTTTTTGCGGAAGGGTGGGGATCTTGACGATCGCTTTGCGCATGAACTTGGGGTGCCCCGTGTCTCGCCGCTTTCGCGAGACATGGGAAAGCCATATATCTGGGGAGGCATGCTTCAGCGGTGCCGCCCAACTTGGCGTTTGTTGCGGGCTTTAGCCCCTGACATAACCCGGGAGCCACAAAGCTCCGAAAAACAGCTTGAAACGAATACACATCTGTAACCATCTAAACATAGAGGGCAATTGCAGTTAAAGGCGGCTCCGGGGGAGATCGGTCGGGACCTCGATAGACTCGACAGCAGCTTCATGCTAAACTCTGTAAGTTTGTGCTAGCTGCACAATCCCGCATTACCCCAGATTCCCACCTTTCAGGAATGCACTAGCGCACCTGCAGTGCGCGAATTTGGCTTTTTGAGGACATCTCTTGGCTCTTGACGACAAGTACGATGATATTAAAAAGCTGATCGACACAGGAAAAGAAAAGGGATATCTCACGTATGACCAGGTCAACGACCTCATACCGCATGACGTGCACAGTCCCGAAGACCTTGACGATCTGCTGACCACCATTGGTACGCAAGGCATCGACGTGCTGGAAGGCCCCAAACTGCCTTCCGCGGCGCTCGATAAAAAATTCGAAGACATTGAAGAAGGCGAGGACGTCGAGCTCGATCTGACGCCCGGCGCTCTGGAAAAAACCAATGATCCCGTCCGCATGTATCTGCGCGAGATGGGAACCGTCCCGCTATTGACGCGCGAAGGCGAAGTGGAAATCGCCAAGCGCATCGAACGCGGCCAGATCCGCGTTCTGAAGGCGCTTTCACGGTCCCCCATCGTGATCGGCGAACTGCTCACTTTGGGCGAGGATCTGAAAAAGAACGTCCGCTCGATCAAGGAAGTGGTCACCTTCGACGAAGAAGAG
Source organism: uncultured Acidobacteriaceae bacterium (assembly GCA_963772045.1). Taxonomy (GTDB): domain Bacteria; phylum Acidobacteriota; class Terriglobia; order Terriglobales; family Acidobacteriaceae; genus Sulfotelmatobacter. The sequence continues at coordinate 691,921 of CAVYWC010000001.1, forward strand.
ATCACCGACGAGATCCTGCAGAACCGCCTCAACGAGTTCACGGGAAAAATCGATGACATGGCCAAGCTGTACAAGAAGGCCAACGTCCTCGAAGAAAAGTACCGCGAGCTCTCACAGAAAAAGCATCCCCGCGATCATCGCCGGACGCGGCGCAAGCTGGCGCGCGCGATCGTGGCCGTGTCGATGGCGGTGCGCAAGCTCGGATTCACCAATGCCGAGCGCAAGCGGCTGATCGAACGCGTCAACAAAACCGTCGACGGCATGCGTTCGCTCGACCGGCAGGGGCTGAATCTCGAGCGCAAGGCCGACGCCACCCGCAGCGAAGAGCAGAAGAAGGAATACAAGCGGCAGTCGCGCGCGATTCGCGGCGAAATCGAAAAGCTCGAACTCGAAACCGGCGTCTCGTTCCCGGAGCTCAAGCGCACGCAGCGCGAGATCATCCAGGGCGACATGGACGCCGAGCAGGCCAAGCGCGAGCTGATCGAGGCCAACCTGCGCCTCGTCGTTTCGATCGCGAAAAAATACACCAACCGCGGCCTGCAATTCCTCGACCTGATTCAGGAAGGCAACATCGGACTGATGAAGGCCGTCGACAAATTCGAATACCGCCGTGGCTACAAATTTTCGACGTACGCCACGTGGTGGATTCGCCAGGCCATCACCCGCGCGATTGCCGATCAGGCGCGAACGATCCGCATCCCGGTGCACATGATCGAAACCATCAACAAGCTGATCCGCACCTCGCGGCAACTGGTGCAGGAACTCGGTCGCGAGCCCACGTCAGAAGAGATAGCCAAGCGCATGGACATTCCAGTCGCAAAAGTGCGCAAGGTGCTCAAGATCGCGCAGGAACCGATCTCCCTCGAAACGCCGATTGGCGAAGAGGAAGATTCGCACCTGGGCGACTTCATCGAAGACCGTGGCGTAGTGTCTCCGGCCGAGGCGGTGATCAACGTGAATCTGAAGGACCAGACGGGACAGGTCCTGCGCACGCTGACTCCGCGCGAGGAGAAAGTCATCAAGATGCGGTTCGGCCTGGAAGATGGCAGCGAGCACACGCTGGAAGAAGTCGGGCAGAGCTTCGCAGTCACGCGCGAACGCATCCGCCAGATCGAAGCCAAAGCGCTGCGCAAGCTGCGGCATCCATCGCGCTCGCGGAAACTCAGAGCCTTTATGGATGGAGTGAGGGACTAAGACTCATTCGAGGGTGCCCCACCCAAGCTCTGCTTGGGTGGGGATTTTCTTTGGACGATGAAAAGTCAAAATCCCCACCCTAGCTGCAAAAAGCGCGGCCAGAATGGGGCACCCGGCCGAGCCTTTCTACTTGCCCTCAGTAACGTTGACTTCGTGCAACCCCAACTGTACAGTTCATTTGTACGAACTGGAGAGTTCATGCTGAGAACGGACCAAAACACCGACATCGTGGTCTCCGCACTGCATGCCCGCGCCAATTTCGGCAAGCTTCTCCGCCGTGTAGCCGACGAGCGCCGCTCGCTGATCATCGAAAAGCGAGGCACACCGAAAGCTGTGCTCCTGAGCATCCGCGACTACGTGCGACTGGCAGCCCCTGAGCCCGAGGTGCTGACAATTCTCGGGCAGGAATCACGTCGCAAAGGCACGCACACGATGAGTTCTCGCGAGATTGACCGGATTATTCGCGCCACCCGCAGTCGCCGACCCGGCCGTTCATGATCCCGCTGCGGATCGTGCTCGACACGAACATCCTTGTCTCGGCTGCGCTCAAGCCGGAGGGACTTCCGCGAACCGTCTTTGTCGTTTCCATCACCAAACCCGCGCGGCTCTACGTGAGCGACGCAATTTTGCACGAATACCGCGAAGTTCTCGCGCGCCCTGAATTCCGCATCCGCAAAGGACTGCGCCAGCAGTTCCTTCAACTGATCAGGAACCGAGCTCGCATGGTTCGTCCGAGGCGCGCCGTGCACGCCGCCAAAGATGCGGATGACAACAAATTCCTCGAATGCGCCGACGCGGCCCGCGCCGACTATCTCGTGACCGGCAATCTGCGGCACTTTCCGAGGTTCTGGAAAAATACCAAGGTGATCACAGCGCGGGAGTTCATTGACGTGGTGGCGCCGCATCTGGTTGGGTAGTCTGCGGGGGAAGTGCGGAGGCCCCGGGGTGACTCTCGGGGCTTTCGCTTTTTAGCCGCAGAACTTCCCCGCTCAAGCCAAAACCGGGCTTGAATGGGCCACCCGCGCGAAGAGTGGGGCACCCACTCTATATCTAGCGTGGGCGTTTAAAGGCTGGGCCACCCGTCCGCCTAAGTACGGTGTCGAACTTCTGAATTCGGAACGCGAGTCGGTCTCATCTTCCAAGCGCTTACGCCTTCCACTTGACTTAAGAAACGGTGCTGGTCGCAAACAAAACTCTTTCCCTTTAGGGTCTTTTTCCAGCGTTTCGCGCAGAAGGTAGAGCACGAGAAATCGCGTGATGGTGTAGCGAGCAAATAGCTGATTTTCGAGCAGATTCAACTTGCCGATCACGAGTCGATAGACGTTATAAATCGTGGTGACTCTAAGTCCATCGACCTCTGGGCGTCCGAAGATGTCCGAGTGCAATTCGTCAAACAATTTGTAGCTTTGATGGCATGACCACGGCTGCTTAACATCGAAAGCAAGCAGAATTCTCGCTGCTAACTCGTTTTCGATAACTTTGTCTGAGTCCCAATCGGGGTGTTCGCCACGCTTGATGCGATAGCGGAACTTGCCCGAATTTATTTCTTGCTGTAAACGCGTCTGGATGGGGTTATTGGATTGTAAATCCCTCGCCGTTGTGCCGTTCTGATTGTTGGTGTGGTCGGTTATCTTTAGGGCCAGCGGCGTCTCCGGCGATACTTGGATAAACTTTGTCAGAATTCTCAGGTCGGACGAAAGCCGTTTCTTGTTCTCGTATAGGCCCGTCAGGCTTTGGCAACCATTCACGACCGCATAGCCGGAGACAGTGATTTTGTCTTTCTTAAGTTCAAGGTGCTTGCAGAGAACAGTAAGGCCGTTGTGAAACGCTGGAAAATATTTGTGTTCGTCTTGCCGTCTGATACTGAGTTCAATGTCTTTGTTCACTTTTGTTTTCTTTAGCCACTGACGAACGTTCCAGGCGAAGAGTTCGCCGTTAGAGATGCCCTGCATTTGCACGAGTTCCTCCGCCGCGAGAGGTGCAATAAGCATTCGCAGCGAACCCATCGGATAGTCCATCGTCGGGACACTAGACACGTCGAAGCTAATGTCAGCCGCTATCGGTTCCGTTTTGTTTATCGGAACGTAGGACTTTTGTAGCTCTAGTTCATCGTAGAGAATGAGACTGTGGTTAGCTTTAAGGAAGTCGATCGCATTTTGGTCTCGCTTGGCATTCGTCAGGAAGATGCCGCGCACTTCGTATCCTTCCGCAACCTTCTTTGCAATGTCCTGTTCTTGTAGCAGGCCCGCCAGTTCTGAATTCTTGGTGGTCGCCTGCATGTTCTTCACTGATTTGGCGCTCTGAAACTGGCTAACCGTTCCCATAAACTCTTTGAGGCTAACATCGCCTTGGGTCTTCGCGCCCTTTACGATGCGTCCTTGAAACACGTCGATTTGGGCCAACTGTTCATTCACATATATTCCATCCACTCCCTTGTCGTAGTTGCCGTCACAGATGCAGTCGTCAATCTCCCCTTCTTCAAGGCGATAGTAATTTTCGAGGAACCACGCTAAAAATTGCCGGGACTCCGTTCGCTGCTTCACGGCATGGCCCCCGAACAGTTGTAAAATTCCGGGGTAGGACAATTGGAGTTTTGCTGACATGGTTCCTCCCACAGCGCATCATAATCGTGCGCCGCTCCTATATCCATAATGCTCCTTATTAGTGGCCGAGGCTTAACGGGCGGGTGGCCCGCGCTTTGGGTTGTCTTCCCGTTCCGAGACGACGGGTGCCCCGTCCTTGGGTTTTTTGCAAGGGCGGGTACGATTCTGTCTGTAGCATGAGATTTTCCCCGAGGTCAGGCACGGCGCCGCAAGCTGCATCGTACCCACCCTTCGCTTAGAACGCGAAGAGTGGGGCACCCACTTTATATTTAGCGCGGGCGTTTGAAGGCTGGGCCACCCGCCCAGGCTCAAACCTAAAGCCGTGCCCTTCCCAGTTTCTCGCGGGCAGGAGTGCCCGCGCCACACTTGCATTCCCGATTTGGGAATGGGGGAAGATTTTGTTCAAGTTTGCTTGCCTGAGAATTTCAGAAAAGTTCCAATGAGAGAAGGGTCACTGGACGCGAGATCCCTCGCCTCGCTGGAAAAAGCGCGAGGCTTCGGGATGACGCAATGTCCTGGGGCGGACGGGTCCTTCGCTGCGCGAAGAGCGCTTGCTCAGGATGACAATCGGCGTGGGCTGTGCGGGTGCGAACCTGAGAAAATCCCCACCCTAAACTCGCAAACTGCGCGAGTTTAGGATGGGACACCCACTCTCACTTATTTCTGCGGTTGGGGCGGAGAGGAAATGGAGTTGACGGAGGATGAAAACGCGGAAGACGAAGATTATTAAAGACAAGAAAGAGCGCGGGGAGTGGGCGGAGTCGGTGTTTGTGGCGCGGGCGGGAGAACAGGGATTGCCGGTGTCGAAGCCGTGGGGAGATTCGAGGAGCTTTGATTGCGTGGTGGGGCGTCCGGGAAAGTTTGCGGCGGTGCAGGTGAAGAGCACGATCACGAAGCTGGAGAGCGGGAAGGGATATATCTGCTCAACGTGCAGCAGTCACAAGGCGTATCGCGTGGGAGCGTTCGATTTTCTGGCGGCGTATGTGATTCCGGAAGATGCGTGGTACATCATTCCGGCGAAGGAAATACGCGGGCTGAAATCGATTTCGTTGTGCACCGAGGGGAGCGGAGAAGCAAAGTACGAGAAGTATCGGGAGGCGTGGAAGTTGTTGCGGGTGGCGGCGGAAATTCCCGAGGAGACCGTTGGGGCGGTTGCTGTCGAGCCAGTCCGGAAATTGCCTGGGAATGCGTTGGAGCGGGTGCGGGCGAGTATGGATTGTGTGAGGCGGAGGATGGGTTTCGGCGACGCGAGCGAAGAGAGTTAGGAGTTCATCGTCCGCACCACTACCCCACTCAAGCCAAAACCGGGCTTGAAGGCCACCGGTCCAAAGTCAAGATCCCCACCCTGACCCTCGAAATTTAGTCATCGGATCAAAGTCAAAGTCCCCACCCTGTCGCACAAAGCGCGACAAGGATGGGGCACCCTCGACACATCGCAATCAATAATGATCACGGAACTCAGACGCACACTGCGGCGGGTTTTTGGACATGGCCCGGATGTCCGCAAGAACACCGGTCCGATGGCCAGCTACGCGCCTCCGGATGGCCCGTGGAACACGGCTTGTGGAGGGTCCTTTGTGCCCTTTTCAGGGGCAACGGTTGGGACAGAATAGGGATTCGGAAAGTGGAGTCATCCCCAAGATTATGGACCACACTTTTTCCTCCCCCACTTCGCTCACCATCGCTCCCTACACGCGCAAGGCGGTTGCCCGCACCGCGGTAGTGGGATTGCAAGATCCCTACCGCGAGTTGCTAACCGAATGCTTTCGCCAGTTCAATATCGAAACCGTGTCGCTGAATGGCGATGCGGCCGAGCGGCTGGCGAAAGAGAAGTTCGAGGCCTGCGTGCTGGGGTTGGGCGATGGCGCCGACACCGTGATGGAAGCGGCCCGGGCGTCGCGCTCGAACAGCCACTGCGTGATTTATGGCGTGGGCGGGAATGCGCAGGAGGCGATGCGGTATTCGAAGTATGGGATCAATGCCATGTTCACGGAGCCGCTGGAGAGGCCGGCGGCGCTGAAGCTGATCCGAGCGACGCGGGTGCTGGTGCTGCATGAGTTCCGGCGCTACGCGCGGATTCCGATCATGACGGAAGTGCTGGTGATCGGCGATGGACGGCGCGTGGTCGCGTCGAGCATCGAGATGAGTACCGGCGGGATGTCGGTGAAGAGTCCGGAAGACTTCTCGAGCGGGACCAGCGTGGAAGTTTCGTTTGCGCTGATGACGATGCCGAGGGTGGTGCTGAAGGGAAACGTGAGCTGGCGCAAGCCGAAATCGTTTGGAGTGAAGTTCGACCTGAAGGACCAGCGCCGGCAGACGGTGAAGCGCTGGGTGGAGTCGTATCTGGAGAACTGAGCTCTGCCCGCGGCTCAATCGAAGCACGGTTATCCCGAAGCCATACACTTTGCCCGAGGCGAGGAACCTCGCCGCAGCTAAGCCAGTTGAGCGGGAGATCCTTCGCTCCGCCCGAAAAGCGGCTCCGCTCGGGATGACACCCTCTCAGCTTTGCGAACTCGGCGGTGAACAGCCCTTCCCTTCTGGACCGTCCCATTACAATAGGCTCGTGGCTGAAGTGGACGCTTCTGAGACGATCACGACCCCGCAACCGGCGTGGGATACGCAGAAATACACGCTGCGGCAGCGGATCGTGCTGCGGTTCATCATCTTCGTTGGATACTGGTTGATCCGGCTGATTGGGCCGACGTTGCGAGTGTGTATGTCGCGCGAAGATGACTCGCAGCAGACGCTGGGGCAGCGTCCGCTGATCGGATCGTTCTGGCACTCATGCATCATCCCGGCGACGTATCTGTTTCGCGGAAACGGCATCCGCGTCATGAGCAGCAATAGTTATGACGGCGAGTACATGGGGCGGATTATCCACAGGTTTGGATTCGTTGCGGTGAAGGGATCGTCGAGCCGCAACGCGGTCAGGGCGCTGCTGGGGCTGCGTCGCGCCCTGGAAGACGGCTGGACGGTCGCGTTTACGCTGGATGGCCCTCGGGGTCCGAGGCATAAAGTGAAGCCGGGACCGGTGGCACTGGCGCGATCGTCAGGCGTGGCGCTGAGCGCCTTTCATGCGGCGGTCGATAAGGGCTGGGTGCTGAATAGCTGGGACCGGATGATGATTCCTATGCCGTTTTCGCGGGTGTTGCTGCGCTGCTCGACATTGATTCGCGTGCCGGGCGAGGCCAGCGAGGAGGATCTGGAAAGGTATACAGCGGAGTTGCAGAGTGCTTTGGACCGCGCGTGCGAATTTGCGGAAGCCAATGTGGGGCGCGTGGGAACGGAAGAGTTTCCGTACGTGCGCGATTGAGGCTTGGCGGTTCAGCAGTTTTGTGTGGGTGATTTCGGGCACGGTTTTCCCGGCGCTGGAAACGCCGGGCTATGATCAGGTGAACCTCTGGGGCGCTAGCCTCGGGCACCGGTTCATCTTCATCAGTCGAGGGTTGAATGCGGCTGAGAGTCTAATGCGGCACGGCTATAACAGCGTCTGGGAGTACTGCTCTGTCGCCCCTTCGGGGCTTCTCTATCTTCCACTTTCCTCCCACGGCTAGCGCCGTGGGCTGCATTCTTAAGCCGCTACGCGGCTCAAAAAACCAGTTCTTTTCCACTCGGATGCGGAATCCGAGTTCTCGCACGGATTTTATAGAGCCGTGCCCTTTTCAAATCCGTTTCTGACACGGCTTGTACGATCCCTTACTCCATGGTTGAGCCGAGGGACTGATAGCGGTAGTGTTTGCCGTCCCAGAAGATGACGGAAGACATGTTCTCTCCTTCACCGGTCTCTTCCATGTAGATGCCGAGAGTGGTGCGCTTTCTGAGGTTCAGTTTCTTTACGGCGAGAGATTTGAAGGGCAGGTTAATGAGCAGAAACTTGTCTTTGGGAGTATCGGCGCGCCAGGCGTCTTTGCCGGAGCCATGAATGATGAGCAGAACGACGCCGCGACGCTCGGGTTCGTCCGAGGCAAAGGTCGATGTGACTTTCACGTTGCCGAAGCCCATGTAGGTGTCGTAAGGGTCGATGACGACGAAGTTGTATTCGTTGCGGTCGGCCATGGGATTTTTGCAACGCGCGGCTACGACGAGGTCGTCGATGCCGTCGCCATCGAGATCGCCGACGAACTGCGGCGGTCCGGCGAGAAGTGAACAGTTGTCGCCGAACTGCTTGTGGATGAGATCGTCGGTGGCGGCGGGCACGGGCGCATGAGCCGGGGCGGGCGGCGGAGGCGGCGCCTTCTTTTCGGCGGAGGCGGCCACGACGAGCACGAATAACAATGGGGCGAGAATCAGTTTGCTGGAAGACATAAAGCGAATCTAGCGGGGAAGATCACGTTGGGGAAGGTTACCAAGGGTAACGGAAGTAATCAGGGGGCTGAATCATTTAACTGCGAGAGCACCGTGGCGAACGGCAGCACAGGGGCTGAAGCCCCGATTGGGTCGAGATGACTTACGTGGCTCTAAAGGGCCGCTCTTCCACTGTGGGCTGCTCCTGCACGATGGGCCGCTGTTCCACGAACGGCTCCTGTCCGGCAGTTTTGCATTGCGAACATGTCGGGATTCCGCTGAACGTCGGTCGGCCGCTCAGCCGAGGGCGCGTCTCCTCATTACGCCAAAACCGGGCGTGCTGGGGCCCGGCGGCTGTCCCTACACATTTCGTTTACGGGCGGAAGTGTTCCCAGCCGCGGGGGACGAGGTGGGAAAGGCCTTCGGCATCGCGAAGAAAGATTGCGGGTGAATGCGAGCGCGTGATGACGCCGATGTATGTAAGCGGGACTCCTGCGATCTGCGACGGGATGCGCTTCTGGGCTGGAGCGGTGAAAAGCAGTTCGTAATCTTCTCCGCCGTGGAGGGCGAGTTCGAGAGGGACTTCTTGGCCGGGCTTGCCGATGCGCGCGCGGGGGATGAGTTCTGCCGCGATTTCCGCGCCGACTTTACTTTCTTCGCAGATGTGGGAGAGGTCGGTGGAGAGTCCGTCGCTGGTGTCGATCATCGAGCTGGCGAGACGTTTCTCGCGCAGGATGCGTCCGAGTTCGAGGCGCGGTTCGGGATAGAAGTGACACGGGTAGGTGCGGGGAGTGGGCTTCTTTTTCCCCGACATAGGAAAGTCAAAATCCCCGCCCTGTCGCACAGAGCGCGACAAGGGCAGGGCACCCTCGGGAGACACGTTTTTTCCATCCCGGATGCTTCCGTGGCGCGGGAGATCCTTCGCTGCGCCTGAAGAACGGTTCCGCTCAGGATGACATAAGCCTTCAAATTGAACGACGGCGGCGGCTGAGCCGCCCTGTTCTCCGCTGACGTAGATGCGATCGCCGGGGTGGGCACCGGAGCGGAGAATGGCTTTGCCTTTGGGCACGCTCCCGACGACGACAATGTCGGCGAGGACGCCGGTGGGAGATTCGGCGGTGTCGCCTCCGGCTAGCGTGACTCTGTGTTTTTCGGCGAGGCGGATCAGGCCGTGCATGAAGCGGGACACCCACGCCTCCGACAGATCGCGGGGAACAGCGAGCGAGAGAAATGCGGCGATCGGTTCGCCGCCCATGGCGGCAATGTCGCTGAGTCCGCGGGTGAGGCAGCGGTGGCCGACGGATTCGGGCGAATGCCAGTCGCGGCGAAAATGAATGCCTTCAAGGGAAAAATCGGTGGTGACCAGAGAATCTTGCCCGGGCCGCGAACGCAGGACAGCGCAGTCGTCTCCTATTCCCGCGAGGACATTCGATCTGCGAACAGGGCCGGCAGATTGGGCCATGCGGCGGATCTGGGCGATCAGCGCTTTCTCGGGAAGCATGGGTCGAGACAAATATATGCGAAGCAATGGGCGAGAGTCGAAGCCTGGACAGCGCTGAACAGAACTACACCACGGGGGACACAGCACAGGGACATCCGTTGCGCTGTAGGCCGCATGCTGGAAAGCCCGCATCGCTGGTTGCTCGCGAGCTTCGCTCGACTGGACAGCCGAGGACAGCTGTCCCTGCATACCCGCTGCGGATGGCCGTGCACAACCGCCGATTTCTCTGCGTCGGAGGGGTGGGAACAAGTGTCAGCGGTAACCTGTCCTATGGTGACTCGTGGTTACGCCCCTTCCGTAATGCCAAATCGACCGGTTGCTCGTTGACAGGGGGAATCCAGTTTGTTACCGTTAACCAGTCATTCACACAAAGTATTGAGCCTAACTGCTGCAAGTGCTAAGGATTGCAGTTAGCGAGAAGCCTCAGGCTCCGGAAGGTTGGGCGCGAAAGTATTCCATTCCCAAGATGGGACGCAGCCCGAAGCGAAGTCAGGAAGTCCGAACAGGCGCTCTGCACCCTCAGAATACTCGCCTGTGAGTCTGGACCTGATGAATCAGCAATTTGAGGAGCGATTTGCAGAAACGCTTTTACATTCTTTTTGTCGCGCGCGGGGACGACGGACAACTCCGTAAGATCTCGATCCCGGTGCATTATCTCTATATTTTTGTTGTGGGTGCGGCGATTGGATTCCTCAGCCTGACCGGAATTGCCAGCTCTTATACGCGCATGCTGTTGAAGGTTTCCCGCTACAACGAACTGCGCCAAGAAAAAGATCAGCTCAAGACCAACTACTCGCGGCTGGAACAGGTGGCGAAAGAGCGCGATGTGCAGGTGGCGTCGCTGGGGTCGATTGCCGGGGAAGTTTCAGCGCTTTATGGATTGAAGACGCAGCCCACGCTGGTGACGGCTTCAGCGGATCACGTGGATGATTCGGAAGTGAACTCATCGCTCAACCAGTTGCACCTGCTGCGGACTTCCGCACTCACGGGTGCGACGATGGTCGGCTTGACGCTGGGGCTGACGCGCAACGCGACGACGGCGGATTGGTTCAAGGCCAATTCAGCCCCGAACTTGTGGCCGGTGGATGGCCAGGTGACGGCCAGCTTCGGCGAGCGAATTGATCCGTTCAACGGGGAGGGCGCGTTTCATAGCGGCGTGGATATCAGCAGCCCGTATGGCACGGCGATTGTTGCTCCAGCGGATGGCGTGGTGACCTTTACCGATCTGATGGGCGGATACGGCCGCGCGATTCAGATCAGTCACGGAAACGGCATCAGCACGCGCTATGGACATCTTTCCGGGTTTGCCGTGACTGTGGGGCAGCAAGTCCATCGCGGCGATGTGATTGGATATGTCGGCACGAGCGGCCGCTCGACTGGCCCGCACCTGCACTACGAAGTCCGCATCAACGATACCCCGGTGAATCCCTACAAGTATCTGCGCATGACAGTCGCCAATAGCGGCGGATTTGAGCCGGGCAGCTAGGACCAGGGGTCAGGGGCCAGTAAAAACCGACCTCGAGTTTCAGACTCCGGATTCCCACCCCAAACCCTACGAATCAGCCTGACGTCATACCAATTCGACCGCTGCGGATATCATTTCATTTCTAGAGGCGGGCTGCATGAGCGGCATTGGCGCCGGCTGAAGAGTCTGTGCGCGAACTGCTCTATCGCCCCTTCGGGGCTTGTTTATTTCCCCCTTGTCCACCCACGGCTTGCGCCGTGGGCTGCATTCAGTCGCCGCTTCGCGGCTCAAGAGCGGTTTCGGTTCCACTCGGATCTGGAATCCGAGTTCTCACACAGACTCTGAAGCCCGGCGGGAGAACGAAATGGTCCTTCGCGGCGCGCCTGGAAGCCGCGCTCTCTCAAGACAAGGCCACATGAGACTTCCTTAATCGATAACTTCATCGACATGGTCACCTCACCAGCATTACCCCGGTAATGGCGAACCGCGCTCTGGGTGCGGGAACTGGGCTGGAGCGGCGATAAGATATGAGGAACTCCCCACTCGAGTGACGATGCGCCGCGGTGTGTCCGATCGACTCTGCGCGGCAGAATGACGGCGACCAGGCGAGCCTCGAACTGCGCGCGATGGATGGCGCGGAATCCGGCCATGGAACAGTCTGCGACAAAACGATTTGGACGCTACGAGGTTCAGAACGAATTGGGCCGCGGAGCGATGGGCGTGGTGTACAAGGCGCGCGATCCGCAGATCGATCGTCTGGTCGCGGTGAAGACGGTCTCGATGCGCGGACATGATCCGGAAGCGGAGAAAGAATTTCGCATGCGTTTCCTGAACGAAGCGCAGGCCGCGGGAAGGTTGCATCATCCGGGAATCGTTGCGGTGTTTGATGTGGGCGAGGATGAGGGGAGCGGCGACCCGTACATTGTCCTCGAATATGTCGCGGGAGAAGCACTGAACCGGGTTCTGGCGCGGGAGCACAAGTTGCCGCTGGCGCGGGCGCTGCAGATCGCGGAAGAAGTAGCGAGAGCGCTCGACTACGCGCATGAGCAGGGCGTGACCCATCGCGACATCAAGCCGGGCAACATCATGATCACGGAAGACGGGCATGCGAAGATTGCCGACTTCGGCATCGCCAAGCTTAATCTGGCGCACTTCACGCTGCCCGGCCGGCTGCTGGGAACGCCGGCTTACATGGCTCCGGAGCAATTGACGGGCGAAGGTGCGGACGGTCGGTCGGACTTGTTTTCTTTGGGCGTAATTCTGTATGCCATGGTGACCGGGCATTCTCCGTTTCAGGGAGATAGCGCGACCACCGTTTGCTTTAAAGTAGCGAATCGCGAACCGGTTCCGGCGAGCGCGCTGGATCTCAATCTGCCACGGGATCTCGATGCAGTCATTGCGCGGGCCATGGCGAAGGATCCGGCTCAGCGTTATCAGCGGGGAGCGGAATTGGCCGACGATCTGGCGCAATTGCGAACCATGCGGCTGCCGGGAACGACGACGTCGTTCACCAATCTCGGGGCGCGGAGTCGAACTGGAACGGCGATTCCGCCGCTGAGCGGGTATCCCGCGGTGGGACTGGCTTATGCGGGAAAGATGATCCGCACGAGATTATTGAAGGGGCATGCGAAAGACATTGCGATTGGCCTGGCCAGCGTCGCCGTATTGCTGATCATTGGTCTGCAGTCGAAGTTGCTGGTGCTATCGCACGCAGGGGCGACGACGGCGGCCGACCGGCTGGTTGCGCATGCGACGCAGAGCGTTGCAGAAGAAGGGGAGCCGGCAATTCCGATCAAAGCGGCGGGCGACGTGGATGCGCCTGCAGCGACGGTCGTGCCACGGCCTGCGGTTGTGCATGCGGCCTCGGCCAAGACGTCAGTCAGAAGCGAGAGCACGAGCCCACGTCGGGCGAAAGAAGTGGTCGCGCCATCGTCGACGGTGGAGTTGGAGATACGGCATCAGTTCAAAGAAGCGACGCTGATGGTCTGGCTGGACGGTACACTGTTGTTGACGCGTCCGCTGCACGGCGGAACACAGAAGCGGCTGGTGGTGTTCAACGATGTGCGGGGCGCGGAATCGGAAACGATCAAGGTTCCAGCCGGCAAACACGAACTGCGCTTCCGGGCGCAGACTGAGGATCATACCGTCGATCTTTCCAAGACGGTCTTCGGCAATTTCGCGGGCGGCGAAGATAAAACCCTGCAGATTTCGTTTGACAAGCACAATACGGCCATGCGGCTGGACTGGCAGTGAGTTCGCGGTGGGGCTGAAGGCCGTATTCTCGATTATGGTGAGGTTAGGTTGCCGGGAGATCCTTCGCTACGCCTGAAGGGCGGCTTCGCTCAGGATGACATTGCTGGAACTACATTATTGCAGCGGGTCCTTCCAATTTTGCTTACTGCCGCAGGCCCATCCAGTTTTCTGAGACGACGAGAGAGTTGCCGGGGTTCTGGGGATCGTATTTCACCGAAGTGTGCAGGCCAAGACGGCAGGAGTGAAGATTGATCCAGTGGCGCAGGTAGGTGACATCCTGTGAGCACTCATAGGAAACGCCGGCGACGTCGTATTTGTAAATCAGCATGACCGCGCTGCGGGGAGTGGTCTGCAGGGGGAGTTCCTGAACGTCGATCACGGTGCCGTCGGTGATGCGGCCTGAGGTTTCGAGCCAGGCGCGGCGCTCGCGTTCCAGATCGTCGTCACTCTTGCGCTTGCGGCGGAGCAGCAGGTAGGCGGCGAGCAGACCCATGCCGCTGGCAGCAATCAATCCATACAACCGAAGAGAATCCATGGCCAGGTGGGTCGGAATCGGGGTGCTCCCGGGAGATTTTCATTTCCAGCATAAGCCGAAAGCGCGACGCATGGAAGTGGTCGCCGGGTTACGGAGGTGCAGGGGTTGTGCAAAACCGCCATGTGTTCCGGATTGAAATCTAGAATCGGACGATTGTATTCCGCTTGCCGGAGTTCTTCACCACAGAGGGCGCGGGAACTTCACCACAGAGGGCACCAGGGCGCACAGAGGAGTGAAGAATCGCTACCTGGTCTGGCTGCAGACGCCTTTGTTGAGTAGATCGGCGAAGCTGCCTTCTGCACCCTGGCCGAACTGGGTGTCGTGCGTGGCCTTGTGGGTGACGACGAAGCGTCCGTTGCGGTCGCGGGAGTAAAACCATTCGGTCGTGGGAGACGCGGCGCCGGTACTGCAATTGAAGTGAACGCGGGCACGGAGTTGTAGAAAAGATCCGCCCTGCGGAAGCGCGGCGGGATGTTTGTAGTCGACGCGGACGAGAGCGACGCGCAGATTTTTCTTGAGCACACGCAGCGAGCTGATGGCAACCGTGTCCCCGGTTGGGGTCTGCCCGATGGTCTGCCATTCTGATGTGGCGCGGACGGCAAGGCTCAGGACCAGCGCGGGTGCCAGCGCCACGGCAACGGCGATCAGGATGGCTCGCTTCAAGGTGTGGGCTAGGTTACCGATAACGTTACCGACAACAATGTCGGGCAAAGCGGGTGTTTGTGTCAATGCCTGCGGTTAACATGCATGGTATCGTTGTGGGCGCGGCAGCGCCTGAAGGTGCATGGATTTTTCTTCCAAAATCCCCATCCTACGAAAATCGCGTAGGGTGGGGCACCCTGCGGCGTCTAAAGATACGAACCAACGCTGGTGAGAGAAATGGAAATTCTTCGCTGCATGACATTTGATTCCCCGGTCGGGGCGCTGTTTCTGGCGGCGTCGGAGAAGGGATTGGTTGCGCTGGAGTTCGATGCGCGATTGCCGGGACAGCAGACGATCCGGCCGAATCCGAGAGACATACGATCAGAAAACGGCGTGGGCATCGCTCGTTCACGCAGAGCCAACGAGAATGCCGTTCGATTCGAGGAACAGGAGATGCAGGCCTACCTCGGCGAGCTCGAGGAATATTTTGCCGGCGTAAGGAAGCAGTTCACGTTTCCTCTGGACCTGCGCGGAACCGAATTTCAGCGGGCCTGCTGGCATGCGCTGCTTGAAATTCCCTACGGCGAGACGCGCACGTATGCCGACATCGCGCGCGCCATCAAGAAGCCTCAGGCTTGCCGCGCCGTCGGGATGGCCAATAATCGGAATCCGGTTGCGATTGTGGTGCCGTGCCATCGCGTGATCGCGTCAGACGGAACGCTATGCGGCTACGGCGGCGGGCTCGACATCAAGCGCAAGCTGCTGGAACTGGAAGGCGCACTGAGTGGGACGCTGGCGGCGTAGAGTTAGAATGGCTCGATGCGCCTTATGGTTGCGCTCGCGGTTTTTGTGCTGATGAGCATCAATGCGCTCGCGCAATCCTGCCTGCGAGCGAGTTTTCAGGGGACTATAAAAGCCGCGGATTCCTTTGCAACACCGCTGGGCAATGGACTGGTATTTCATCTCAACCCCCTTAGGGATAAATGGGGTTGGACGGTTGTCGTATCGCCACAAAATAGAGCTACCGACGACTGGGCCTACCCGGTCAATCCGCCGCTGCGCTTCGGAAACTCCCAGTACATGGGAACTGGATACGGCGAGTCGGTGAAGCAACAGCTGTCGTACTCCCACGAAATTAGTTTCCTATTATCAAGCGCGGACTACGAGCGCATGTCAAAGCTGGCGGAAGATGCGCTCTGGCCCTATAAGTCATCTCAGCCGGAAAATGCTACGACCAAGTATTTGGCCGCTTTGAAAGATATCGCAAGAGGAACGTTGGCAATCACCCCTGTTGATTACGAGTCTGCTGGCTCACCCGAGACAGTTGAGTGGATGAAGTTTAGAGCTGTCGTTATCGTGCCGCGAGAGTTCAGTGGCAGTAACGACCTGCGTTGGAGCAGCGGTAGCTGCAAGCCCTGACCGCTGTTTAGCGAAATTGTTTGAGAGAAAGGCTAAGACTAAAGCCACTCCAAATCGCGAACTTATCGTCTACAATTCCTTCCACGAAAAATTCATTGAACACGATCGACGCGCCAACCATGCCCAAAACTTGCACCCTGCGCAAGGCGGGATTGTTCTATCTCGTCTTCGTGATGTTCTCGTACACGACGGGGGGGCCGTTCGGGCTCGAAGACATGGTTACGACTTCGGGGCCGGGAATCACGCTCATCTATCTGCTGGTGCTGCCGTTTTTCTGGTGCATCCCGGTGTCGCTGGTGTCGGCGGAGCTGACCACCATTATGCCGGTCGAGGGCGGCTTTTATCGCTGGACGCGCGCGGCGTTCGGCGATTTCTGGGGATTCCTCGCGGGCTGGTGGAACTGGTCGGCATCGTTTCTGCTGGGCGGGATTTATGCCGTCCTGTTCACCGATTATGTCGTGTATTACCTTCCGCGCATGACATGGTGGGAGCACTATCTGATTTCTGTCGCGCTGATCGCCGTGCTGACGTGGGTGAATGTCCGCGGCATCCAGGCCGTGGGACAGGTCGCGACCGCGCTTGAGCTTTTCATTCTGGTTCCGGTCGCGGTCATGATCGTGATGGGACTGACGCATTGGCGCTATGACCCGTTCACACCGTGGGTGGTGCCGCATCAGGGAACGTTCAAAGTTTTCGGCGTGGGATTGGCGTTGGGATTGTGGCTGTACTCGGGCTACGAGCAACTCTCGACGGTGGCGGAGGAAGTGGAGAATCCGCAGCGGGCGTATCCACGGGCGCTGGCGATCGTGGTGCCGTTATCGATGGCGGCGTATTTCCTGCCGGCACTTGCGGGCTTGGCGTCAGCCGGGAATTGGGAACAGTGGCATGCGGGATTTTTTTCGGACGCGGCCAGGATCATCGGCGGAACCTTTCACGGACATGCGTGGCTGGGAACGTGGATGACCGTGGCGGCGATGCTGGGAAGCGTGGCGCTGTTGAATAGCACGATCCTGACGACCACGCGCATGCCGTTCGCCATGGCGGAGGATAAATATCTGCCGCACGCACTGACCCGCAGACATGCGCGGTACGGCACGCCGTGGCTGGCGATTGTCGCTTCGGCGGTGATTTACGCTCTGCTGGCGTGGCAGAGTCTGGGACAGCTGATTTCGGTCTATATCTGGTTGAGGTCGGCGACGACGGTGTTGACCGTGCTCTCGGGATGGAAGTTGCGAAAGAGCCGGCCGGATCTGAAGAGGACGTTCACGGTTCCGGGTGGACGCGCGGGACTGCTGTACGTAGTCGTCGCGCCGGTGCTGATGGCGATCGTCGCGCTGCTGGGAAGCGATCGGTTCGGAATGATCGGTGGTGCTGTCGCCATGGCGCTTGGCCCCGTGGTGTATCTGATCTTGAAAAGCCGCGGCCGCGCTTCGGAAATGCCGGTGGAAGCACTGTGACACTCGCGACGAGCCGGAATGTTCGGCGCGAACTTCACACTAAAAAATAAAGAGCAGCGAAGTTGCCTTCGCTGCTCTTCTTCCAGCCATCTGGCTTGTACCCTCCCCCAGGCACTTCGCCAAATTGAATTACTGATTCAGAGCGTTGAATGTGGGGATGGTCGCTTCGACATTGGAGCAAACGCCCAATGGATCGACGCGAACCACGGCATCTTCCTCGGCGCAGAAAGCGCGCACGCCCGTCTGGTTGATCTGAAGCGGGATGGCAAGCACCGTGTAGCCAATGTTCAAGGTACCGCTGACTGTGCCGGTTCCGCTCGTGAACGAATAACCGCTCTTTCCCGTGGCCGCGGGGTTGCCGTTGTTGGCCAGCACGGAGTCAATCAAGCAGGCAGTGGTCTCAGACGCTGTGCAGCCCGCACTCAGCGCGCCACCCAGGTCGAGCAACGTTGTCGCATATCCGGCGGTCGGATATGCCATTTGGTAAGTGACTTCCGCGGTGGTGACGGTACGGATGGAGCCGACAGCCGACGACTCATTGGCCGCCATGCGGGCGCGCAGCAAGTTTGGAATTGCGATCGCTGCGATGATCAGGATGATAGCCACCACGATCAGCAGTTCGATCAGTGAAAAACCCTTCTGTTTACGCATCTGTTCTCTCCCCATGTATCTTCGATTTTGAGTTCTGGTCTTTGAATCGGTAATAAGTAGTGCATTCCTCTGCCCAAACAAAGATCCACTGCGAGAACAACGGTAACCTTCGTAATTGCTTTGTTCTCAGCGAAGGGTGAGCTCTAGCTGAAGCCATTTGAGGCGGATAGCGTTATGGCAGGGGAGCGTTGGCCAATTTGAGGCTACGAAAGTAACAATTTGCGTCGCTTTCGTAATTCGGCGGTTTTTGTGATCAGATTACGTCCAGGTTCCACAAGCAAGGCATTCACTCGCCTGCTGCAAAAACAGCGGCTTTCCGAAATCTATATGACGTTCTTGACGCGATCGCTCTTTAGGCGATCTCTACTCTGGGGAGCGGCGGGCTTCGCCTGGGACCGCTGCTTTCGGAGTCCATTCTTCCCACTGCGCATGACTTTTCGCAGAGCGGCAACCAAAGTCGGAGCGGCGCTTCGTAATTCGGCGTGATGGTGCAGCGCGAGCTCGGCGATGACACGCTCGCCTTTGGAGGTGAGGGAGAGCAGGACCTCGCGGCGATCATCCTGAGCGCGCTCGCGAGTGACGTAGCCGCCACCCTCCAGACGGTTAATCAATTCCACCGCGCTGTGATGCTGAACCTGCATACGGTCGGCCAGTTCGCGGATGCGGGGGCGCACTCCCCCAGGCATGCCCTTGATGGCCAGCAGGAGTTGATACTGGCCGCGTTCCAAACCGGCGGCTTGTACAGCTTGTTCGCTGAAGTGCAGATACTTGCGAATCTGATGCCGAAACTCGGCTAGAGCCTGATAGTCCGACAGGGTCAGCCTCTTCATGGGAAATCTTCCGGTGCCCGGAAAAACAAGAAATTATATCGTGAAGCGATATAGAACGGAAGTTGCCGCGCGGGTAGGGCGCAGTCTGGCTCGCGCCAAGCCGGTTCCGCCGGAGATCGCTCCGCCTGAAAAGCGGCTACGCTCGGTATCATGCCCTTCCGTGGGATACAGGTCAGTCACATTTCAAACTGAGGCACTACGGGCGGGAGCGGATGGGTTGCATGAGTAGGTACTCGTCCGGCCGGAGGCCGCATTGCAAAAGCGTCCCAAGCCCCCGCACAAAACGCGGGAAGGGTGGGTCGACCTTAGCCTGACCGACTGGCCTGTTTGCCTCCATCCATTTAGAATCCTCTGTCCGAATTCAAAGCAAGGAGCCCTGAACCGTGATCCCGCGCTACACCCGGGCCGAAATGGCCCGCATCTGGAGCGATGAAAACCGCTTCCGCACCTGGCTGGCGGTGGAAGTGGCCGCGACCGAAACGTTGGCCGAGGCCGGACTGGTGCCGAAAGAGGCAGCGAAGGCAATCCGCGAGCGAGCCGATTTTCGCGTGGAACGCATTCACGAGATCGAAGCCGAAGTGCGGCATGACGTGATTGCGTTTACTACCGCCGTGGCGGAGATCGTAGGCCCGCATGCGCGCTGGTTTCACTATGGATTGACATCGAATGACGTGGTAGATACGGCGCAGGCGCTGCTGATCCGGCAAGCGTCGTCGGTTATCGCACAAGACTTGCAGCGTCTGGCGGACGTATTGGAGCGCCGCGCATGGGAATTCAAAGACACTCCCATGATCGGGCGCACGCACGGCATTCATGCCGAACCGATCACTTTCGGATTCAAAATCGCGAACTGGTATTCGGAAACGCAACGAAATATCGCGCGCTTTCTGGCGGCGGCGGAAGACCTGCGGGTGGGCAAGTTTTCGGGAGCGGTGGGGATCTTCGCTCACCTCACGCCGGAACTGGAAGAGAAGATTTGCGAGCGTCTGGGATTGAAGGCGGCGGTGGTTTCATCGCAGGTGATCCAGCGCGATCGTCATGCGCAGTATCTGGCGACGCTGGCGGTGATGGCATCGACGTTGGACAAAATTGCGACGGAAATCCGGCACCTGCAGAGAACCGAGGTCCGCGAGGCTGAGGAATTCTTCAGCGAGAAGCAGAAAGGATCGTCGGCCATGCCGCACAAACGCAATCCGGTTACGGCCGAGCAGATCAGCGGATTGGCGCGGGTGGTGCGAAGCAACGCGCAGGCGGGCTTTGAAAACGTGGCCTTGTGGCACGAGCGCGATATTTCGCACTCATCGGTGGAACGCGTCATTCTGCCGGACTCGACGACGCTGATCGATTACATGCTCACGAAGACAGCCACCCTGATCGACACGATGTTTGTGTATCCCGAGCGCATGCGCGCGAATCTGGAATCTACGCGCGGCCTGATTTTCAGCGGACAGTTGCTGCTCGATCTGGTGGAACACGGAGTGAGCCGCGAAGACGCCTACCGGCTGGTGCAAAGCCACGCCATGCGCGCATGGAAAGAAGGATTGGATTTCCACCAGCTGGTGCTGTCGGATCGGGAGATCACCGATCACCTGCCGCGAAAGCAGATTGAGTATGCCTTCGATCTGCCGCGGCAACTGAAGAATGTGGACAGAATTTTCGCGCGCGTGTTTGAGGCCAAGAGGCGGCCAAGAAGGCAAAAGAACAGTTCCAAACCGTCGAGGAAAAGAAGATAGCCGGGGAGAGCCGAAGCGGCTGAAAGCCGCGCCCTTTCAAATCCAAGTCGCGCCAGGCACATCTATAGAGAAACCTGCTGTAAGATGTGCTAGTTTTCGCGGGCAGGCGTGCCCGCGCCACATTTTCCGCGCCACACGGAGCAGACTTACTGCTGGTTGCCGTGGCTGTTGTCGGCGTGCTGCGCCGCGCGCGCGGTCAAAGACGAATCGGCCGCAGGAGTCGTACGCTGCAGCAGGTCCCAGTCACGGGTGACTTCGTCTTCGGAAATCTCGCGGGCAGGCTTGGGCCGCAACTCCGACTGCAGACGGGCTTCGAGCAGTTCGCGAACCAGCGAGGAAGGCGCGGCGCCGTCCAGCACGTTTTCGGCGGAGAGGCCAATGCGGAAGAACTGGCCATTCTCTTCAGATTCGAGGACCGGCCGGCCTAGGTCGTCAAAACTGACCTTAGACTTGGCCTGGAGCCGGCTCCAATCCTTCTCCACATTCTTGCCGTTGCTCACGGGATATTCGGAGGCCAGAAGATCTTTCAGTTCCAGCTGAAATGCCCTGAGATCTTCGTAGTCGATGGGCTTCTCAAGATCGCCGTCGGAGTCGAGGATAAGAGCACCGCGAGCGGGCTGGAATCGTCCGGCACCGTCCCCTTCATAAACCACGAAGACGCATCCGGCAAAAATCGGGCTGGCGAACGCGCTGGGTACGATGTACTTCTTCGATTTCAAAAATGATTCGACCACTCCGTGGACGGCAGAACTGCGCGGAGTGCTTCCAGGTACTTGCGCGATGATAAAGTGCGAATACTCTACGTCCGGATGGCGCTGGTTGAACTTGACCATCATCTTGGCCATCTGCTTGGGAGTGGTGATGCCGATGTCGGCAACGATGCTGCGATGCAGCGTTTTCGGATAATAAAAGTTGATGATGTCTTTTGCGAAGTCGGCACAGTTGCGGGACACGGTATGGAAGTGCGAATGATTCGGAGCGGCGTTCAGCTTGCGAATGAGCGCGGCGTCCTGCTCGGGAGTGGTTTCGATCTGGAATCCGTAGATGGTGCGATCGTAGGATGAGCCGATCAGTTCGTACCAGTTGCCGCCGGGCGTCCCGCCATTTTTGGCATCCGGAGCGACGGCCTCCAGATAGTTGCGGCGATAGCGATCGCGCAAAAAAGAAGCCATCTTCGCATCGGCGAACAGGGGCACGTCCTCGGGGCGATCTACCGCATAGAGATATGGGACCAGGGGAATGGCAACCCAGTCGTAGTGGCCGATTCCGTCGTACCGGCTGATGACTATGCCCGTTTCACCCGGCAGGCAGGGGCGCAGAACAACGGGAGTTTCGGCGCAGACCCCGGAAAGATAAACGGCAGCGTGACCGGTCGCCGTGAAAAAGCCTAAAGCGCCGTAGGGTTCTTCCAGAAGAAGAGTGGCGGAAGCACCGGCACACGTCGAATATGCCAGCAAAACGAGCGCCAGCTTAGCCAATAATGAGCCAATCGACGGGAGCATTCGCAGCATTCTCACTCCTACAAAGATAAGCGTAACCCGCTGTAATTAGAACCCCTTAGCGGAAGTTTAGTTGCTGTGAATCGGAGAAAACAGTTACGGAGGTCCAGCGGGGATTAGTACCCGATCGTGGATACGGCAAAGCGTGTATTCGACCGGACGCGAGGTGGCGGGGTCGGTGCGGGATCGGGGGGCGTGCTTAGATTTGCACTATTCCTGGCGACTGCTTAGGCGTTCTCTTGCCCAGCGGGCGCATTCGGCGACGGATTCGTCTTCATCGTTGTCGTTATTTCTACCTTCGGCGAGGGCTTCGAGGATCGGCAGAAAATCCTGATTGCCGCTATTGCCCATGGCGATGGCAGCATTACGCCGCAGGCCGGATCGCTTGGTACGTCGAACGGGCGATCCGCGGAAAGTTTCCCGAAATTCCTTCTCCGTCATTTCGGCCAGCCACGCCAGAGCGGGATTCATCAGGCCGGGACGCGGCTGAAACTCGGGCGCAGATGTCGCTGGAGCGTTCCGATTCCAGGGGCAGACGTCCTGACAGATGTCGCAGCCGAAAATGTGGTGTCCCATGCCGGGGCGAAGTTCTTCCGGAATGGATCCGCGTTTTTCGATGGTGAGATAGGAAATGCACTTGTTGGAGTCGAGCTGGTAAGGCGCGAGAATGGCGTTGGTGGGGCAGGCCTCGATGCAGCGCGTGCACGTACCGCAGCGGTCGGGCGCGGGCAAATCAGGCGGGAGTTCGAGCGACGTGAGGATTACGCCAAGGAACAGCCATGAACCTTTTTGCTGATTGATGATGCAGGTATTCTTGCCGATCCAGCCCACGCCCGCATATTTGGCGTAGACGCGCTCGACGATCGGGCCGGTATCGACGTAGGCGCGGGTGGTCAAATTCGGCGGGCAGGAGTGCCCGCCCCACACAGCTTTATGTAGCGCTTGTTCGACCTGCTTCAGGCGGCGCAGAACGGCATCGTGATAATCCTCGCGGCTCCATGCGTAACGCGAAATCCATCCACGGTCGGGATCGCTTACTTGAGTGGAGTAGGGCTGCAAAGTGTTGTAATTGATCGCGCATACGATCACGCTTCGAGCCCAAGGAGCGACGCGGGCGAGCGAGGCGCGTTTGAGTTCGCCGCGCTGGTCGCGTGATTTCATGTATTGCATTTCGCCGGCGTGGCCGTTGGCGATCCATTCGGGAAAGTACTCGAGTTCGCGAGCATCGGCTGCGGGAGCGATGCCGCAGAGGTCGAAGCCGGCGGCGGCCGCCGCATGCTTGACGAGTTCTTCTGCTTTCAAAGTCATCTCGATGTCCCTAACATAATTTTAGCTTTGCTGTGGGCCGGTGGGCTGACAGGGCCCCGGCGTGCGGTTTATGCTCTTGGCATGCAACTGAAGAAAGTTCAATTCGCTTCGGTTTGTCTCGCACTCTTGACAGCCTGTTCCCTCTCAGGACAGAGCACCGCGACGCCTGTCGCGGTTGTTGACGGGCTCGAATTGATCTCCAAAGATCATGCTCCTGTCACGCTAAAGCTGGATGCTATGAAGGCGATGCCACATATCAATGTTACAGTCCACAATCCGCACACGAATGCGGACGAAACCTACTCCGGAGTACGGCTGTCGGATTTATTGGACAAAGTGGATGCGCCGCTGGGCAAGGACCTGCACGGCCACGCGCTGGCAAATTATGTGGTTGCGGTCGGATCGGACGGATACAAGGCCGTGCTGGCGTTGGGAGAGATCGATCCGAGCTTTCATCCGGGAGAAGTTCTTGTGGCCGACTCGATGAACGGCAAGCCGCTGGACGCACATTCCGGCCCCTTAAAGCTGGTGGTGACGGAAGACAAGCGGCCGGCGCGGTGCGTGCGCAACCTGACCACAATTGAGTTGAGGGCAGCTCAGTAGCGGTTCCCGGGCCAGCTTTTTCCGCCCGAAAATTCTCTTGCGCTGAGCCAGTTCATATCGGTGCGCTCGCAAATCCACAAGCTCCAATCTACAATTTGAAATCATGGCAGCTGCTCCGGAGAGCCCGCCGGGCGAATTCATTCGTCACCTTCCCAAGGCGGAGTTGCATTTGCATCTGGAGGGCGCGGTCGATCCGGTAACGCTCCACGAGTTGCGGCTGCAGCATGGAGACCGGGCGACTCTGGCCGAGACCGAAGCGCTGTATCGGCACGGCGACTTTCAAGGCTTCCTAATGGCATTTAAGGAATTGAGCGCGCACTTGCGCGGGCCGGATGACTACGAACTGGCCACGTATCGGCTGATGCAGCGGCTGAAAGAAGATAATGTGCTGCACGCCGAAGTGTACGTGGCGGTGGGTGTGTGCCTATATCGCAAGCAGGATTTCGCGGCAATTTTTGAGGGGCTGGAGCGCGGCCGGGCGCGTGGCGCACGCGATTTCGGCGGTTCGCTGCTATGGATTTTCGACGCGACGCGGCACTTCGGCGTGGAAGGGGCGCAGCAGGTCTTTGAGCTCGCGGTGCGTTACAAAGAACGCAATGTGGTGGGAGTGGGCATTGGGGGCGATGAAGTAAAAGGTCCGCCGGAACTGTTTCGCGGTGTTTACCTGTACGCGGAAGATAACGGTCTGCGGCTGACGGCGCATGCGGGCGAGACGGCGGGACCGGAATCGATTTGGGGCGCTCTTAATCTGCACGCGGAACGCATTGGGCATGGGCTCACGGCGGCGCAGGATGCCGACCTGATCGAGGAACTGGCGTACCGGCAGATCCCAGTGGAAATCTGCTTGACGAGCAATTTACGCACTGGAGTTTGCAAGAACATCGCTGAGCATCCGGTGAAAAGCTACTTCGATCAGGGCATGATGATCATTCTGAACACGGACGATCCGGCGTTGTTTAAGACTACGCTCTCGCGCGAATACCAGATCGCGCAGGAAAATTTTGGATTCACCGATGAGCATCTGCGGGAACTGGCGCGGAATTCGTTTGAAGCATCGTTCCTGCCACCGGAGAAGAAGATCGAACTGCTCAGCCTTTTCGATGCGGCCGCCGCGCGGTAGGGCTGCGGCCCTCAGGCCTAAAGTCCCAACTTTATTAGTTCGTTCTTCGGCACGACTGAAGTCGTGCCCTAATGCGAATCTCATCTAAGCTCTCTGCACGCCGCCGAGGTACTTTAGCGCAGAAACTATCTGCGAGGACCACTGCGCGATTTCGTCGTCCCGCAAGGTTCGCTCGGAAGACTGAAAGCGAGCGCGCAGCAAGATTGAATATTTGCCGGCCTCGATCGATGTGCCGCGGAAAATTTCTGCGGGGCCGAATGCGCGCAATTCGGCAATGTGCAGCGCGTCTACCGCTTTTGTCATTTCCTCGAACGTGACGGCGTCGGCGAAGATGAATGAGAAATCACGCTCGACTGCGGGAAATTTCGGCAGCGGGCGGAACTTCACCGGCTTCAACCCCAAGGCGTACAAGCGATCGAGATCGAATTCCGCAAGGAAAACGTGCTGGCGCAACTTGCGTGCCTGCTCCACTTCGAGATAAATTTGCCCGAATTGAGCCACGGGAGCACGATTGATAACGGCGCGGGCGGAACGCCCCGGATGAAAATATTCGGCAGTCGCGCGTTCGTACGTTACATCGTCTGCGAATAGCGCCAGCAAGTTCTCGACATCGCCCTTGAAGCCGCGAAAGGCTTCGGCCGCGGCGCCTTGTTCGCCCTGGCTCACATCTAAAGCACCGCCGAGGGGCAAGGATTCGCGCACCGCATCCGCGTTCGCGCCCAGGCAGGCGCGTTTTGGTTCCTCGCGTTCACCGTCCCGTGACAGATAGATGCTGCCCATTTCAAACAGGCGCGCGTCGGGCACGTCACGATTCAGATTCCACGCGAGCATGTCGAGCATGCCCGGAACTAGCGACGTGCGCATCACGCTGGCTTCTTCGCTGAGCGGATTTTCCAGTTCCAGAACCTTTGTTTCCGGCGAGAGCGACGAAAGATCTCTTACGTCAGAGTCGGAGACGAAAGTCAGCGAGAGCGCCTCGTTATATCCAAGCGCCAGCGCTCGTTCGCGAAAAGCCGCGTCCATAGCCGCATGCGGCGACTCGATGACCGCGCCACTGTAGCTGGGCAGTGTGTTCGCGAACTTATCGTAGCCGTGCAGGCGCGCGATTTCCTCGATGACGTCGATCTCGCGCTCGACATCGAGACGCCAACTGGGAATGTGCACCCAGAATTGCGCATCGCCCTGGCCTTCAGGAACCAGCGTGAATCCCAAACGCTTCAGCAGACGAAAAATCTGCCCGGCATCGAGTCCGCCGCCGAGAATGCGATGCACTTCGGAAACGTGCAGCAACACCGGAGCCTGATCCATCTTCTTGGAGACGACGTCGACGACATCACCGGCGAGTTCGCCTCCGCCAGAGTTCACGATCATTTGAGCGACCAAGTCGCAGGAAAGAATCGTCGATTCGAAATCGGCGCCGCGCTCGAAGCGGTGCGACGCGTCGGTGTGGATGCCATGGCGGCGCGACATTTTGCGCACAATCAGCGGATCCCACCACGCCGACTCGATCACGATATTACGCGTCTTCTCGGTAATCATCGTGTCGTAGCCGCCCATGACTCCGGCGAGTCCAACAGGCTTCTTGGCGTCACAGACGACGAGATCTTCAGTTGTGAGCTTGCGGACCACGCCGTCGAGAGTCTTCAGGACTTCACCTTCGCGCGCCTTGCGGACGATAATCCGCCCGCCTTCGAGCAGGTCGGCGTCGAAGACATGCGTGGGTTTGCCGATCTCCCAGAGAACGTAATTCGTGGCATCAACGGCATTCGAGATTGGCCGCTGATCGAGCAATTGCAGCCGATGAGCGATCTTCTCCGGCGAAGAGACGATGCTCGTGTTGCGAATCACGCGAGCAGTGAAACGCGGGCAGAGATTCGGTTCTTCCACGGTGATGGGGAAGGAAATGTTGGGTTTAACTGACGGCTGATGGCTGAGAGCTGTAGGCTGTTTCAGCGGCAAGTCATAGATCGCCGCAGCCTCGCGCGCGGTGCCGTAATGGTTCATGGCATCGGGGCGATTCGTTCCGATCTCCATTTCGAAGACAGTGTCAACTCCCGAACCTTCAACGCCTTCGACACCGAGCCCAACATCCGTCAGATCTTCGGCGAGCTGGCGGTCGTCGACGGTGACATCAACGTAATCGCGAATCCAATTGGCAGAAAGTTTCATTTATAAGTCGATCGTTTCTCCCGGATAAAAGACCTGGCGCCGTCCCCCGTAATGTCGCGCAACTCCAACCCACTTCATTGTGCAGTCCCTCGCGGCTATGTGTATGTACGAGCTCCAATCGTGAACGAAGAAGCTATGCAGGAACGCTTCCGCGGGAGCCGCATCCGGCAATTGTTTGTCTATCGTCTTCGTAAATTCTGGAATGGACCGAGTCTTGTAGCCATCTCCAATCCAGACTTCGCCGGGCGAGTCGAAGTTATATCCTGCGGCCGAACCTGGAGGGTCGATCACGAAGAAGACAGCAGCGGATAACTCGACTTGGGCATCGCGAATGTCATCCCGCTGCTGGCGAGAGCCGTTCGGATCACCAACCTTTAGCGACATGTCTAACCGAACGATTCGGCGCGCGTAATCAATCGAAAGCCCTCTGAGCTCAGAATCGTGAAAGCCGTTGGGTAACGTGTTGTCGAGTTCGAGCAAGGTCACAGCCACTCCCTACGAATGCTGGGTTCATGCCAAAAGCCAAGTGTTGATGCTGAGGAGCCTGTCTTCACCCAAACTGCTGCAAAAACCGCACATCGCCCTGAAAGAACAACTGAATGTCGTCCACGCCGTACTTCAGCAGCGCGAGACGATCCACGCCCATACCGAAGGCGAATCCGGAAACTTTTTTCGGATCGTAGCCGTTGTCTTTCACGAACTCGAACACATTCGGATCGACCATGCCGCAGCCCAGAACTTCGATCCATCCCGTCTGCTTGCACGGGCGGCAGGGCGCGTTGTCCGGCCCGCGCTTGCCGCTTCCGCCGCAGATGAAGCACGTCACGTACAACTCCGCGCTGGGTTCGGTGAACGGAAAGAATGACGGACGGAAGTGCGTCTTCACCGATGATCCGAAGAGCGCTTTCATGGCGTGATCGAGCGTGCCCTTGAGATCGCCGAAGGTGATGTTGGTGTCGACCGCGAGCCCTTCGATCTGGTGAAACATGGGCGAATGACTCGCATCCGGAGGGTCATTGCGATGAACCTTTCCGGGAATCACAATGCGAATCGGCGGCCGCATTTTTTCCATGGTGCGAATCTGCACCGGCGACGTGTGGGTACGCAGCAGGAGGCGTTCGCGCTGCGGCTTCGACTGCTGACCCGCGATAAAGAGCGTGTCCTGTGTGTCGCGCGCCGGATGATTCGGAGGAAAGTTCAGCGCTTCGAAATTGTAGTAATCCGTTTCGATGACAGGACCTTCGGCGACGGAATATCCGAGCTTCTCGAATACGCCAACGATCTCGTTTCGAGTTTTGATAATGGGATGCTCGGCACCGATCGGTCGGCGAATGCCGGGGAGGGAGATGTCGAAGTCCGTAGAGGAAACGGGAGTAGCAGTGCCCGCCGCAAATCGCACCTGTACTCCAGAAACGGCGACTCTCGCGTCAACCCGCGCTCGTTCAACAATTTGGGTGATTCTCGTCTTGAGCGCGTTGACCTGAATCCCGGCTTCGCGTTTTGCTTCTTTCGGCGCGCTTTTCAACCAGACGTCGTTGATTTGGGTGAGAATGCCGTTCTTGCGCGCGAGCCAGCGATTGCGAAAGGATTTCAGATCCGCGTCGCTGCGAATGGCAGAGGACTCCTGTTCGCATGCGGCAATGCATTCTGCCGCTGCTTTCTCCAGGGCCGCCGGCGAATAATCCGTCAGTTTGGGAACGGTATAAGCCACTTTTAAATCAAGCGCCGTAGTGAGAATTCCCGGCGAAAATCGTATGAATGTTGAACAGATAGGGGTCCTTCGACTGCGCAAACCGACTCGCTTCGCGAATCGGCTTGCTCCGCTCAGGATGACAATCGAAGAGCGAGTCTAGGACATCAGGCTGCGCTGATCGCCGATTTCGCTTGCTGGGCCAGGTTGGCAAATCCGGCGGCGTCGTTCACCGCCAGGTCCGCCAGAATCTTGCGGTCGAGTTCCACGCCTGCCTTTTTCAGCCCGTGGATGAATTGGTTATAGCTCATCCCATTCAGCTTCGCGGCGGCGCCGATGCGGACGATCCAGAGCGAACGGAACTGCCGCTTGCGCTGCTTGCGTCCCGAGTAGGCAAATTTCAATCCGCGTTCGACGGCTTCCTTGGCCGAGCGGTAGAGTTTGGATTTTGTAAGGAAATAACCGCTGGCGCGGTCGAGTATCTTTTTGCGTTTCTGGCGGCGTTTCGTACCGCGTTTTACACGAGGCATTGCTATTCTCCTTTTTTCTTCCGGTTAACGGCGGCTGGAGGTAAGGAGCACTCGCCGTGCGGCGGACTCGACCTCTTCACACGCCTTTCAGGGGCCAGGGACCAGAGGTCAGCAAAAACAGTGCTCGTTGGCTGACTCCTGATCCCTAGCCCGTGATCCCTGATCTCTCACTGATACGGAATCATGCGCAGAACCTTGGCGAGATCACCATCGCTCACCAGGGCACCGTGGCGCAGTTTCCGTTTCTGTTTCGTGTCCTTCGACGTCAGGATGTGGCGCAGTTTTGCGTGTCCGCGCTTCACTTTTCCTGTCGCAGTTTTCTTGAAGCGCTTGGCGGCGCCTTTGTGCGTTTTCAATTTCGGCATAGGTCCTCAAAAGAGCTGACAGCTCTCAGCCGTCAGTTTTCGTTACATGTCAGAGGAGCGGAGAGAAACAGATTCCTCGCTACGCTCGGAATGACAAATTACGTTGCGATGCAAGCTTACGACGCCGGCTTTGCGACTTGCGCCTGTGGCGGAGCCGGTGCCGCTGCACTGGGCGCGGGCCGCGGCTTTTCCGCTTTCTTCGGCGGTTCGACTTTCTTCGGCGCCAGAATCGCGTGCAGCGTGTTGCCTTCCTGCCGCGGACGAAACTCCACGATGCTGTGCGGTTCCACGTCCTTGATCAGGCGCTCGAGAATCTGGCGGCCGAGCCCGGTGCGCGTCATTTCGCGTCCGCGGAAGAAAATCGTCGCCTTCACTTTGTCGCCCTCGCCCAGAAAGCGCAGAACGTGATTTTTCTTGGTCTCGTAATCGTGGTCGTCCACGTTGATGCGGAACTTGACCTCTTTTACGGTAATCGTCTTCTGGTGCTTCTTGGCTTCGCGCTCTTTCTTTTCCTGTTGGTAGAGATACTTCCCGTAATCCATGATGCGGCATACGGGAGGCTGCGCGCTGGGCGAAATCTCAACCAGGTCTAAATTTTTTTCGCGGGCTTTCTTGAGCGCTTCGTAAGGCGGCATGATGCCTAGCAGCTGGCCTTCGTCGTCAATTACGCGGATTTCGCGGGCCCGAATACGATCGTTGGTGCGGATAAAACGTTTATCGATACAGTCCTCCGTGGGCTAAGCGACTGGGAATAAAGAATTATAGCATGGGATATTAGCAGCACCGCACAAGCCGCGCGTGGGCCAATGTGCGCCCTGGAACAACTTCTGCTCGGCAAATCGATCAGCTCTCTAGAATCACCTGCGCCATCGCCTGATCCTTGGTGTGGGTCAGCGATAACGCGGTGTTCCTGACACCGAGTTTCGCCGCGAATTCTGCGGCTTTGCCATGAAAAACCATGGTCGGACGGCCTCCGGGCATGCGGGCCACCTCGCAATCGACCCAGCGGACGCCATGATTCCATCCGGTGCCCAGAGCTTTCATGGCCGCTTCTTTGGCCGCAAAGCGCGCCGCGTAACGCTCCGAGCGATTCGCCTTCGAATCACAATATTGCACCTCGGCCGGTGTAAACAAGCGTTCCAGAAAGCGTGCTCCGAAGCGCTCGATGGATTGAGCGATGCGGGGAACTTCGGCGATGTCGATGCCTGTGCCCACGATCATTTGCGTTGTCCAGCGACCTGGAACGCTATCCTGCCCGTTGCGGTTCCTGTGGAAGAGCGGCCCTTCAGGGCCGCGTTAGCGTTCAGGAATAATCCGACTTTAGCCCCTGTGATCTCTACAAGAGGCGATCTCCACGATAAATCAATTGCCCGTCGATCATACGCGCCTCTGGAGTGAGTCGATGTGGCTTGACTGGCCCCTCCGCATCGATGTGGAGCACGTTATGTCCGTGCGCAACCAGCCAATCGGAAACCAGCATACGATGGCAGCGGAAATATACACGCTCGGCGCACATATAGGCCGTGCGCGAGCTCTCGGCCAAGACGATCAAATCGGTCATCGCCTGCTCGAACTTCGGCGTGCGCATGTAATCGGCATAGTTTCGGAAGCTGTCGTTTCGGAGCGCAACGTTAGGCGACTCTGCGAGAATTTTCTTGCGATATCCGCCGAGCGGTTTCATCCAAGTATATCGAATACCAGCGGCGGGCAGACTCTTCTCCAGCGAGTCGCGATTAAACTGCGGCAGCCGGCGCGACATGGGGAAGGCGCGGATATCGACAAGAGTGGAGATCTCATGCGCCTGCAGCGCCGCAATCAGTTCTTCGAACGTGCGCGTGGAGTGCCCGATGGTGTAGAGAGTCGCTGGATTACTCGAAGCCATTTCGAAGCCATCTCACGATGGATAAGTCATTTTCCCTCGGGGCTAAAGCCCAACTGACTTGCCGCACGATGACGCGGCCCTGAAGGGCAGCTCTTCCACCAGGGTTCTTCCAGCAGACGTTCTTCCATCAGCCCGGTCCTCCGCCGGGGCTCCCCCGTTGACGCGAGTGTTATGACTCGGCGTGTGTTACGGCTCGGCTGAAGCCGAGTCCTTTCAAAGGATCTAATTTCACGACCGACCAGTAAGGTCTCCTCCGCGAAATGACCGCCATTTATTTCGCCGAAAACTTGAATACCGTCTTCTGTTGGAATGTTTCACCCGGTCGCAGAATTGTGTTCGGGAAAGACGGATGGTTCGGCGAATCCGGGAAGTGTTGCGTTTCAAGGCAGAATCCGTAACGCCGCTGATAGACGTGGCCTTCCTTTCCCGTAATCGTGCCGTCGAGAAAGTTTCCCGTGTAGAACTGAACTGCCGGCTGCGTGGTCGAGACTTCGAGCACGCGTCCGGTCGAAGGTTCGTACACGCGCGCTGCGAGCACAAGACCCGCTCCTTTGCGATTGATCACGAAGTTATGGTCGTAGCCGTGGGCCAGAACAAGTTGTTCGTAGTTCTGGTCGATGCGAGCTCCAATTCGCGTTGAGGTCGTGAAATCAAGAGGGGTATCTTTCACCGGGCGAAGCTCACCCGTCGGAATGAGATTCTTGTCCACGGGCGTGAAGCGGTCGGCGTTGATCATGATCTCGTGATTCAGAATGTCGCCATTGCCTGCGCCGGCGAGGTTGAAATAGCTGTGCTGGCTCACATTGATGGGCGTGGCCTTGTCGGTGGTCGCCTCGTCATCGATCTCAAGTGCGTTGGCGTTGGTCAGCGTGTACGTGACTTTCACCCTCAAATTGCCGGGAAACCCGTCATCGCCATCTTTACTGAAATAGCTGAAAGCCAGGCCGGTCCTGTCCTTTAGCGGCTCCGCATCCCAGACAACCTTGTCGAAAGTTCGCGTCGTGCCGCCGTGCAGAGTATTGGGGCCATCGTTCTTGGGCAGCGTGTAGGTTTTGCCATCCAGCGTGAAGGTGCCGTTGGCGATGCGGTTGGCATAGCGTCCGACAATCGCGCCAAAGTAGGGAGGGTTCGGCCGATAGCCTTCCAGTGTGTCATGGCCGAGTACCACATCGGCCAACTGGCCGCTACGGCCCGGAACGCGAATCGACACGATGATGCCGCCGTAATTCATGGCCTGAACTTCCATACCGTGAGAGTTGGTGAGCGTGTACAAGGTGATCGACCTCCCATCGATAGTGCCGAATGGCGTTTGTTGCACTCCGGCTTTCGAGGCAGCGGTCTGGCCGCAAAGCAGGCCAGCGCTTATGAGAAAAAGAATCAGGATAGAGAAGAAAAAGCGTTTTCCCAGCATAGCGAAAAGTGTACTACGGCCGCAGAGCTTTGTAGATCGATCTCAGCATTCCGGGCCAGCGGCTAGAATCGACCTGCGATTGACAGTTCTGGCACAGGGAACCTTCGCGCAAGTCGATCCACTCGACGGCGTGAGCGGAGGCCATGGCGCAGCGGTAGTCCTGACAGTGACGCAGCTCGAGCGTGTGGCCGAGTTCGTGGATGCACTCTTTGAGCAGGCGTTCGGCGAAAAGCGCGTCGTCGCGATCAAGACCGTAGAATTCCTGCCGTAGCCGATGAAAGGAAACCAGGGCGCACGGGCCTCCCAGTTGGGCTTCCCCGAAAACGTATTTCAGGATTGGAATATATAAGTCAACGCCGGTCACCCCGAGCAGATGGCAATCCCCGGGGCGAGTGATGGTTGCCATCGTCTGCAGGATTTCCGAGGAGTGAAACTGCTGGCGCTCCGGGTGATAACAGAGGGCGGGATCGAGTTCAGTGGCAGAGATCTCGCACTGAACCTTGAGACGCTTCGAGATGCCGAGGCGCAGGTCTTCCAGCACCGAGGTCTGCACTTTTCCCACCGGAAGCAAGCGCACCAGATTCATGGCGGACCACAATCCCCGTTTGTTCGCGCCCACAGCGTCATCGCACTTCGTTTTATCGTACTTCGATTTATCGCACTTCGACGGGAGTGCGGCTCCAGCCGTAACGCTTGAGCTTGTGATGAAGGGTCACGCGATCGATGCCCAGCACCTCGGCAGCGCGGCTCTGATTTCCGCTGCACTCTTCCAGAATGCGCAGAATGTGGACGCGCTCGATATCGTCCAGGGATTTGCCGGCCATGGGCGGAGCCTGCGTCTTGAAGATGAAGTCCTGCTCGCGGATTTCCGGCTCCTGGGCCACCACCATGGCACGTTCAACTGCATTCTCAAGTTCGCGGACGTTGCCCATCCAGGGTTGCTGCTGCAGTTCATTCATGGCCGCGGGACTGATGCGGGTGATGTGCTTGTTCATGGCGAGCGAGAATTTTCGCACGAAATGTTCGACCAGCGGCGGAATGTCTTCTCTCCGTTCGCGCAGAGGCGGCAATTCGATACGAAATACGTTCAGCCTATAGAACAAATCCGGACGGAAGGTCCCTTCCTCAATCATGTTCTCTAGATTTTTGTTGGTGGCCGCGACGCAGCGAAAATCGACTTTGATGACCTGATTTCCGCCCACGCGTGTAATCTCATGCTCCTGCAGCACGCGCAGCAGGTCGGTCTGGGTTTTCAGGC
The DNA here is from genome assembly GCA_963772045.1 of uncultured Acidobacteriaceae bacterium. Taxonomy (GTDB): domain Bacteria; phylum Acidobacteriota; class Terriglobia; order Terriglobales; family Acidobacteriaceae; genus Sulfotelmatobacter. The sequence goes on from CAVYWC010000001.1 coordinate 726,323, forward strand.
TGATGTCCCCGATTTCGTCGAGGAAAATGGTTCCGCCCTCCGCGATCTCAAATTTTCCCTTCTTGCGATATTGCGCTCCAGTAAACGCGCCTTTTTCATGTCCGAATAATTCGCTTTCGAGCAGAGTCTCGGTGAGCGCGCCACAGTGAATCGCGACCAGGGGATGGAAACGTCGCATGCTGCCGGCATGAATGGCACGCACGACCAGTTCTTTTCCCGTGCCGCTTTCGCCGGTGATCAGAACGTTGGCATCGGTCGGAGCGACGGTCTCAATGGCATCAAACACCCTGCGCATGGCAGGGCTTTGTCCAACCAGATCACCGGGGTTGGTGGCTTCGGCAACGGTTTCGCGCAAGCGGATATTTTCCTGCTCGGCGCGTTTGTGGGCCAGCGCCTTCTTGACCAGATGCGCAATCTCATCGGGATCAAGCGGCTTGCTGACGTAGTCGTAGGCGCCATTCTTCAATGCCATGACTGCGGTCTCGACCGAAGCATAGCCCGTCATCATGATGACAATGAGATTCGGGTCCAACTCGTGCAGACGGCGCTGCAATTCGATGCCGTCCGTTCCACGCATCTTTATGTCGAGCAGCGCCAGGTCCCATTTGTTCTCGGCCATGCGGGTAAGGGCGTCGCTGGCGCTCTCGGCCGTGCCAATTTCATAGCCTTCCTCGCGAAACCACTTGCCCAGCGAATCGCGGACGCTCAGCTCATCGTCGACAATCAGTAATTTGCCTTGCGTTTCCACGTTGATCACCTCCCGGCGGTGGTTACGATTTCCTTCTGCGCCTCGGGCGCGGGTTTGCGCGCTTCGGCGCCGGACTCCGCGGGCAGCGTTAATGTGAAGGTTGTTCCCCGCCCCGGTTCCGATTGCACTTCGATGGTTCCACTATGCCGCTCAAGAATGCTGCGGCTGATGGCCAGTCCCAGGCCCACGCCGCGGCCCGTTTCTTTTGTGGTGAGGAAAGGCTCGAAAATGCGCGGCAAAATATCAAGGGGGATGCCGCTTCCGTCATCGCGCACAACGATCAGAATTTGGCTGGTCTGGTGATCGAGGCGGGTGGTCAGCCACAAGTTTCCGCCCTGCGACATGGCGTCCATCGCATTCATGATCAGCGCCAGCAGGACTTGCTCGATCTGCGCCGCATCACAGTGCACCAGGGGCAAATCGGACTGGAGTTGCAGGTCCACATGAACGCCGGCCAGATCGAGTTGATGCTGTACCAGGCGCAAGGAACGATCGATCACCTGATTCAGATCGGTAGGTTGCAGGTTCATCGGGGTGGTGCGAGAAAACATGAGAAGGTTTTTGACGAGGTCGCCGCAGCGGCGGCTTTCGCTGGCGATCAGATCGAGCGCGTCGCGAATCTCCTGATGGCGCGTCTCTCCTGCGTCCGGGGCTGGTCCGGTCTCCGGACCGGAGGTCCACTCGCGCTCCGTCCACTTGCGCAACAGCTTGGAGTAGGTCAGGATTCCGGAGAGAGGATTGTTGATCTCGTGCGCCAGCACGGCGGCCATCTTCCCGATGGAAGCCATCTTTTCGGTATGCAGCGCATGCTCATGAGCCCGCCTGAGTTCGCCGCTTTTTTGTTCCACTCGTTCTTCCAGCGTGTGCGTCCAAGCCAGATTCTGGTTGCGCTCCACTTGCAACTGCCGGCTCATTTGATTAAATGAGTCCGCCAATTCGCCGATTTCATCTTGCGAGCGCTCCTCGATCTGATAGCCGAGCTCCCCGGCGGCTAAGCGTTGAGTACCGCGGTCCAAGGCTCTCACCGGCTCTCCGACGACGCGCCAGATAAGGAACCAACTCACGCCGACGATCAGCAATAAGGCGCACCCGGTGTACAAAATCATGCGGCGACTGCTCTCGGCCAGCTGCACGTCGGCGCGCGCGAGCGAGAGATTGGTGTCGATTACGCCCAGAATCTGCTGTTCCGGGGGATGGGCGTGGCAGGCGGCGTTTGAGCAGGCCGGGCGGTTCTCGATGGGAGCAATAATGCCCAGCACGCGAGTGCCGGACGCGTTCCGGTAAATGCGAAAGCGGTCGGGACGATTCAGCTTGGCCAGAGGTTGCGACTGCGCGTGGCAGGCGTAGCAGGCCTCACCTGTCTTATCGACGACATGATTCAGTTCCGCCGGGTCGGTCGTATACGTAATCGTGCCGTCGCGGTCGAAAATCCGGATCTTCTCCATCCCCGGCTGGCTCGCGATGGTTTGTATGGTGCGGTAAAGTCCCTCGCGATCATTGCGCAGCATGTAGTCCGTGGTGCTTTGCTTGATCACGTCGCTGATGCGCTCGGCGCTGAGAAGAGTGTTCTGTTCCAGGTCCTGGCGATGCAGGCGGACATTGACATAGCCGAGCAGCGCAAAGATCACCACCATGGCGCCAAGCAGTAGAAGGTTCAGCTTGGCGCTGAGGCTATGCCTTAGCCGGTACGAGCGGCCGCGAATTGGTTCAGTCTCCGGCATTCTCCAGCACCGGTGTTGCATCGGTAAACGCAGTGCTTAACTCGGCCTCCGCGACGGCATGCTCCTTCGGGAAGATTGGGAGATACTTCACAGCCAGCCCGAACAGCGCGAATCCTGAAGCGATAATCATTCCGGTCACCGCCAACTCGCTCCATTTGGGGAAGTAGCGAACCCCGGTGGAACCTTCAAAGCCGGTGATGCTGACGTTCATCCGGTTGGTGATGAAGCCGAGAATCACCAGCACTGCGGACCAGTAGAGTCCAGTCGGGCTCGAGCGCACTTTGCGTTGGGAGAGCAAGATGAGAGGCAGAATCAGCGCCAGTGTGAGCTCCAGCCAGAAGAGGTACATTTCGTATCCCGGCCGCACCATGAGTGACAGCACGCCCCGGTGGGCGAGGTCTTCAAAGCGCAAAATCGCATACAGCCACAGCACCACGACCAGTACGCGGCCGAGTTCCTGCAATACCGGCAATTCCAACTGCAGTCCGAAATGTTTTGCACTCTGCGACGATTCAAAGATCGTCATTGCCAGTCCTACCGCGATGGCCGACAGGAAAAAGAAAACCGGCAGCAACGGGCTATACCAGAATGGATGCAGCTTTTCCGGCATGATCAGGTACAGCGTTCCTAGCGATGACTGATGCAGGGTAGAGAGGATCACGCCCAGAATCACCAGCGGGATCAGAATCGATTTTACGAACTTCAGCGGCTTCTGCATGTTGAAGCGCTCGAGCACGATGGGCGAGAACTCCAGGGCGAGGACGGCGGTATAGAGCATCACGCAATAAGCCACTTCGAACATCACTGAGTGCGGATTCCGCATGATCAGCGGATGCCATATGTTGTAGGGCTTGCCCAAGTCGTACATGAGCGCGACGCAAACCAGGATGTAGCCTAGAAACGCGGTCAGAATGGTTGGCCGGATGATCGAGTGCATGCGCTCGAGGTTGAAAATGTGCACCGTGGCCGTAAGAGTGAATCCGCCGGCGGCCAGCATGACGCCACAGAGGACGTCGAAACTGATCCAGATGCCCCAGGGAAACTTGTCGCTCAGGTTTGTCGATGCGCCCAGTCCCTGCGTGAATCGAATAAAGGTCGCATACAGCCCGGCGGCCAGCAGGAAGAAAAGGACCAGTTTCCAGAATGTGAAGCGGAATCCCGTGGCGCGAAATGGGGTCGAAGAGAGCTTCATGGCTTCCTCCCAATCTTGGTGTCATCTTTCTTTTGCGCTGCGGGCTTGTCGCCTTCAGCCAGCGCGACTTCCTGGCGGCGGTGGGTGATCCACCAGATGCCTCCCAGCGCCATTCCGCCCAGAGGAACGAAATCGGGAATGCGCGACAGAACACGGTAGGTGAGCATGGGCATCGGATCTTTCGACAGTCCTGTGCGGTAGCCAAAAGTCTCGAACGGCACTGCCGACAGGAGCAACACCGACGTGCCGCCGACTTCGTCCAATCCGTAGATGTGGTTCACGTATTTACCGGGATTGTCGTGGATGCGCTGTTGCGCTTCGGCAACGAGGTCATCGCGCTCGCCAAACTTGGTCGCCCCAGTGGGGCAAATTTCGGCGCATGCAGTCTGCTTGCCGGCGGAAACGCGATCCGGACACATGGTGCATTTCTGCACCTTCGGAAACAGCTTGCCCCACTCATATTTCGGAACGCTGAACGGGCACGCGACCATGCAATAGCGGCAACCCATGCATTTCGACGGATCGTAGGTGACCGGTCCAAGCGCGGTTTTTTGCAGCGCGCCCACCGGGCACACCGAAGCACAGGTGGGTTCCTCACAGTTCATGCAGAGCCGGCGCATGAACTTATCGCCGCGCGTCACGATGCAGGTCAGTTTGTGAGCGGACTGCTGTTCTTCAGCGGCTATGCTTTCGTTGTAAGGAAGCTTATTTTGGCCGGCACAGGCTTGTTCGCATTGCCGACAGCCGATGCAGATGGTGGAGTCATATAAAAGTGCTTTGCTCATGAAATGTGTCTCCCGGACACACTGGTTCCAGCGAACCAATAACGTCCGGAAATCCTTTCGACCGACGCCTGAGCTGAACGAAGTAACAAAGGAGCGATTACCGCGGTAATACATGCGATCATCGGACCAAGTGGCAAGCTGCTTACCTCATCAGACGGAGGCTGTCGCGAAATTCAGCAGCTTCAGACAGGGTAGATTCTCAACAATTAGGGGCAACTAGGCCGTGACTCGCATCACCGTCGCGCGTGATGTCGGTCAATAGGAATTTTCAGCACGTGGAAGATCCGAGGAGTATTGCTTTTCACATCAACGGCTGTTGTGGACTACATCAGCCTCCCAACCCATTCAAATCAAGCTGGTTGCGTTCAATTTGGGTTTAAATTCCGCGAAAAGCTACTAAACATCCTGTTGTGATCTTCATCGGGTAGGGTGTTGAGTTTTTCTTCAGGCATAAGCGAGAGTTCGTCTCGCCATGAACTATCCTTATTTGTTTTCAGATATATACGGACGTTGTTACGAGTTCCCGCGATCACAATTGCGTTTGGCTTGCGGATTGCCCTTAGTAAAAGTGCGAGCAGCTCAGAAGTGAAGGGCGCTCCGAGCGAGGCGATTTATGACAGTCATTCTGGTACTGCTGACGTTCGCAATCTTTCTGATGATTGATTATGCACGCGGTGAGAAATTGGCCAAACAACCGGTGGTGGTTCGCGCAGTTGCACAGGAGAGGGCTCCCGGCCTGGTTCCGGCGATGGTCGCGGGCTTCCAGGTTCCCGAAAATATTCGCTATCACGGCGGCCATACCTGGGCGTTGAGTGAGAGTCAGGATATGGTCCGCGTGGGTATGGACGACTTCGCATCCAAGCTGGTCGGCAAGATCGAAAGCATCGCGTTGCCGCAGCGCGGCCGCTGGGTCCGCCAGGGACAGAAGATCTGGACGATTTTCCGCGATGGCAAATCCGTCGATATGGTTTCGCCGATCGAAGGCACAGTGACCGACGTAAACGAAAGTGTTGCCAAGAACCCGGAACTGGCGCGCAAAGATCCCTACGGCGAAGGCTGGCTGCTGAAGGTACAGGCGCCCGATGCCAAGATTAACTTCCGCAACCTGCTTGGCGGAGAACTCGCCCGGCTGTGGACCGAAGCTTCCGCGATGAGGCTGCAAGCCAGAATGCCGCTGGCCGCCGGAGCACTGGCTCAGGATGGCGGAGTTGCGGTCGACGATCTCACCGCGCACATGCCCGATGAAGATTGGGCCGTCCTGACCAAAGAATTCTTCCTCTCCTAGACTCTAGCCGAGGATCCACCTCGCTCAAGTCGCCATACGAGTGGTGACGATCCAAGCCCGGCAGGCAACTGCCGGGCTTTTTCTTTTCTGAACGCTTTTCACTCTTTGGGAATGCAGGACAATCTCAGGGATGCAGACGTACGCGGCTGAAAGCCGGAGACCTACTTACCCGATGCCGCTGCTTTGCACTCTGCGCACGGACAAATTTCGCGCAGGAAGCGCCAGGAATAAATTCCGAGGTCGTGGTCGTCGTTCCAGGAGAACTTGATGGCATACTTGCCCACGCCCTCGGCGGAGAGTGGTTTGGCCGTCGGCTTGAACATGGGCAATGTGCCGGGGGCCAACTTCGGCGCTTCGCCATACTTGCGGCCGGATTTCCCACGCTCGTCCTCGCACATCGCACACGGGCAGGCATCGCGCAGGTAGACAAAACTGTAATGCGACACGTGGCCGTCGTTCCATTCGATATCGACACCCGTGCCGGTCGTGAGGTTGACCTTCACGGACTTGGGATCGGTGGCCGCAGTGGCCGATGGAAGCGGGGACTGCATGAATTCAGTATCGCATGAGATGGGGCTGCGAGAGGGGCAGTGGCGGGATGAGCTTTCGTCCTGTAGAATAAAGGATTAGGGATATACCTCTAAAGGATTCAGTCATGGCCCAACAATGTGATATCTGCGGCAAAAAGCCGCAAGCGGGAAACCACATCAGCCACGCTCACAACGTGACCAAGCGGCGCTGGAACATCAATCTGCGCCCAGTGCACGCCAAGGTGAACGGACAGGGCAAACGCATCCGCGTCTGCACCTCCTGCCTGCGCAGCGGCAAAGTCGTGAAAGCGTAAGTTTCACTACCGGAAAAACCAAGCTCCCGCTTAGTTTCCACCTACAGAATTTCGGTGATCGGCGCCGAAGGCAACAGGCTTGGCGCGTGTGCACGGATTCGTGGGTCGTGGTGCAGTTTGGCTTATGCGCGAAGGCCCGTTTAATGGGAGATCCCTTCGACTGCGCTCAGGGCAGGCTCTTCACCTCGCCGGAAAAGCGGCTACGCTCAGTATGACGCCCGAGAGTAACGGCGAAGCCGCGCCGCGGCCGATTCATGTGCGCGCTTGACTACTTGGGCAGGATCGCGAGCAACTGCACATCAAAAATCAAGGTAGCGTTGGGTGGGATCACCGGTTTGTATCCAGCTGCCCCATACGCGAGATCTGGCGGAATGCGCAGCTGGCGCTTGCCTCCCACTTTCATGCCGGCGATGCCCTCGTCCCATCCTTTGATGACGTCGCCTTTCCCCAGCCTGAAATCGAAGGGCGTGTGAGCGTCGACGGAACTGTCAAACTTCTTGCCCGAGGTTAGCCAGCCGGTGTAGTGAACCTTCACGTGGTCTCCGTCTTTGGCGACCTGGCCGGTGCCGACCTTGATGTCCCAATACTGCAGGCCGGAGGCGGTTTTGATGCCGTCACCCGTGACCTTCGTGGGAGTTCTGGTGTTTGGCACGGTCGTGTGTTTTTGCGTCGAGGTCTGAGCGAAAAGAATCGACGCCGCGAGGAAGAAGGCAGCTAGAGAAATGATGCATGTTTTCATTTTGGAGGTCCTGTCAGTCATGCTACTTGTTGGCAAACTCGCTGCGATGGCGGCTGTAGGAGAAATAAATCAGAAGGCCTAACCCGAGCCAGATCACAAAGCGCAGCCAGGTAATGACGGTGAGCCCGAACATCAGGCCGCCGCACAACATGATCGAAATCAGCGGGAACCAAGGCACAAAAGGAACACGGAATGCCCGCTTGCGATCGGGTTGTTTGCGACGGAGAACGATCACTCCCAGCGAAACCAGGACGAAGGCAAACAGCGTCCCGATGTTGGCCAGGTCGGCGGCATCTCCGATGTCCACGAGGCCGGCGGGGATTCCTACGGCAAAACAGGCGATCCATGTGGACCAGTACGGCGTCTTATATATCGGGTGCACCGCGGAGAACAGCTTGGGCAGCAAGCCGTCGCGGGACATGGCGTACCAGATGCGTGCTTGTCCGTATTGAAATACCAGCAACGAAGAGATCATGCCCGTAAGGGCTCCGATCACGATCACCGAGCGGAACAGAGGGTGCACACCCAGATATTTCATGGCGTAGGCCACGGGCGCTTCGGCGGCGGCACCGGAGACGAAAGTTGTGTACTTCATCATGCCCAGCAGCACGACGGCAACGCCGACATAGAGCAGCGTGCAGACCACGAGCGACATGATGATGCCGAAGGGCAAATCCTTTTGCGGATTGCGCGCTTCCTCGGCGGCAGTGGAGACCGAATCGAATCCGATATAGGTGAAGAAAACGATGGCGCCACCCGTGACGATTCCGGCGAAACCGGAAGGCGCGAAGGGCACCCAATTGGCGGGCTTCACCAGCATTCCACCGACGACCAGGAAGGTCAGGATGGCGCCGATTTTCACGATCACCATGATGTTGTTGGTCTCGGCCGATTCCTTTACGCCGCGCACCAGCAACAGCGTGAGGATAAAAACAATGAGGAAGCCGGGGAGATTGAAATAAGCGCCCGTCCATTGCCCGCCGGCCCAGACCGGGCCGGCCCATCGGTCCGGCAAGTTGATGCCGAACACCGCCAGTTGCGCTTTCGTATAGCCGGCAAAGCCAACCGCGACCGCGACGTTCGAGACGGCGTATTCGAGGATGAGGTCCCAGCCGATAATCCAGGCAAATATTTCGCCCAGCGTGGCGTAGGAATACGTATAAGCGCTGCCGGCGATGGGGATCATCGACGCCAGTTCGGCGTAGCACAATCCGGCAAAGCTGCAGGCGACCGCGACCAGCAAAAAGGAAAGCGCAATCGATGGCCCGGCGGGCGGGCGTCCGTGCATGAGCGCTCCCGCTGTGCTGCCGGTTCGCAGGAAATTGACGATTACGTCGAGCGCCTGCGCATGCAGAATCGACGGCGCCTGAAAATATTCGCCGGCGGCGGCGGTTCCGGTAAGGATGAAAATTCCCGAGCCGATGATGGCGCCGATGCCCAGCGCGGTGAGCGACCACGGCCCAAGCGTCTTCTGCAGTCGATGACCCGGCTCTTCCGACTCCGAGATCAGCTTGTCGATTGACTTGCAGCAAAAAAGCTGATTGGTGGATGGTTGCACGACGGTGCCGGGCTCGCTCGATTTTTGGGACAAGCGGTTTTGGTCTCCTGCCTGCGACTCTCAGCAATCAGCCAACCGGGCGCCCCACCCTTCGCGATCTTCGAAGGGTGGAAAATACTAAATGCTGAGCGCCAAGGGTTCGCCTACCGTTTCGCCTGACCGCGAACCATCTTCTTGACCTTGGGCTTCTTCGATCCACGCGGATAATCGCGTGCTTTGAGCGGATGTTCCACTTTGCGCTTCTTGCGCGCTGTGCGTTTGGCTTTCTTACGGTCTTCTCTGCTTAGCGTCGATGTATTTGCCATGAACGAAATGAATTCCCCCTGATGATGAAGTTGACGGCCTAGACCTGTGCGGGCAAGGTCTCAGGCCGTTGTTTCTACTAATGCGCTAGCTCGTCATATTGCTTAGGGTCCGTTGGCTGTACCTCATACAAGCGCAACGACACTAAAACCGGTATCCCTCTGATGAGCAGCAGCGCAGCAGAACAGATAATGCCGCTCAACAGCCCCAGGAACGCTATAAATACCGACATGAACCAATAGGGCTCATGCCACTTGAGAAAATATCCGCCAGTCGCTCCCAAAGCAGTAGTCACCAATGGAATCATGAAAAGTCCAGACCGCAAGTACGTCCGCCTCTCCTCACTATTCAGGTGTGACCATTCACGTCGGCCGGTCTCATACTTCTGACCACATACGCACAGGTAGGATTCCCGGCCGACAGCTATATCCGTCCCTGCATGTGGAGGCGCAGCCCAAAAAACCGTCCCGCACCGGTTGCAATGGTGACGTCGAACCAAGACCAGAACGATGATATCCACGATGCCGAACAAACTCAGGCTCGCTCCAGCTGGGCATACTTCTCGACCAGCTTCTTCAATCCGAAGCGTGGAAATTGTACCGTAATCTTGGCTTCTTCGCCTTCTCCTTCCCGCTGATACACCGTTCCTTCGCCATATTTGGGATGGCGGACTCGCTGTCCAGGACGGAATCCGCGCTTGCCGGCAGGCTCTTCGACCGGAGTTTTCGAGATCGTAAACTTCTTGCCGCGGCTGGCGAAGAACTCGGCAATGTTGTCGATGGAGTTGTAGAGGCGACTGCTCCCGGCCGTTTTCGAAACTGGCGGATGGTCGCGGCCGCCATTACCGGAGTGCCAGGCCGCACTCTGGTCTTCGTCCTCATAAGAATAGTGCGTGGAAACCGTTTCGTCGCTCCGCGACTTGGCGGACAAGAGTGTCCGCCCTACACGAGCACGGGTTGTCCCCAGTTCCTCCAACAGCGGCCCGGGAACTTCCTCTAAAAACCGTGAGGGCACGCTCGCTTCCGGCAGATCGCTGCCGTAGCGGCGCCGGTACACTGCACGCGTGAGCACGAGCTGATCCATAGCCCGTGTCATGCCCACATAACACAGCCGCCGTTCTTCTTCGATGTCGTCGGGCACGAGCATGGTGCGCGAGTGCGGAAACAATCCTTCCTCGAGGCCGCTGAGAAAAACCAGTGGGAACTCGAGCCCCTTGGCCGCATGCAGGCTCATCAGCGTGATCTGGGCGCGTTGGTCGTAGTCATCCGCATCGGCGATCAAAGCCGCATGGTCGAGAAACTGGTCGAGCGTCTCGGCGCGGTCCCGCGAGTCCATGGCGGCATTCACCAATTCGCGCAGGTTTTCAATCCGCGAATAGGCTTCCGGGGTGTCTTCTTCCTCCAGCAGCTTGATGTAGCCGGTCCGATCGATGAGGAATTTCAGGATTTCGGCGGTGTTGACCGTGGGAGCGGGAAACGTACTCTCCCCCTTGTCATCCCCAGCCGAGTCGAGGGGAAACGTATTCTCCGTGTTGTCAACGCGAGCGTAGTCGAGGGACGTTGTGTTTTCTTGCAAGGCGTTATTCTGCAAGCCTTGGCTCGTTTCGTTGGCTCCGAAATCGAATGCGAAGTTTCCAAACTCTGCTGGATCGAACGCCGTAGCATCCTCGCGCTCAGGAAGAGGCTGCGGACCTTCGCCCCGCTGGACAGCCGAGGGCGGCTGTCCCCACATGTTTTCTACTGATTCCGGAGATTGCGCAGGAGTAGCCCCGGCGGTTTCACTCAGTTCTTCGGCGAACGTTCCGGCCAGCATGGCCTGCGCATCTTCAATCAACTGCTGGAAACTCCTGAGCGAAGCCAAAGCCCGCGGAGGCACAAGCTGCCGTTGCACCGCTTCGCCGATCGCTCCCCACAATGACAAGCCGGGTTCAAGCGCAATATGCTCGAGCGTGTCGATCGTGCCCTTGCCGATGCCGCGCGCGGGCGTGTTGATGACGCGCAGCAGCGAAATCGAATCGTCCGGATTCTGAATGACTTTCAAATACGAGATCATGTCTTTGATCTCGGCGCGCTCGTAAAACGAAAATCCGCCGACCACGTGATATTTCAATCCGTACCGACGCATGGCTTCTTCAAACAGCCGCGACTGCGAATTTGTACGATACAGTACCGCAGTCCGCGGCTCCTCACCGCGTTCGATCGCTTCGCGCACATAGCGCGCGATCCAATCCGCGGCAAACAGAGCCTCATTTTCTCCGTCGGGTGCTTCGTAGTATCCGATCTTCGTTCCACCCTGCCGCGAGGTCCAGAGATTCTTGCCTTTGCGACGAACGTTGTTTGCGACCACGGCCGAAGCAGCCTGCAAAATATTCTGGGTAGAACGATAGTTCTGTTCCAGGCGGATGATCTTGGCCTCGGGAAAATCCTGCTCGAATTCGAGAATGTTGCGGATGTCGGCGCCGCGCCAGGAATAGATCGACTGGTCTTCATCTCCGACCGCGCACACGTTATGCCGCTCGCCCGCCAGCATCCGCATGAGTTCGTACTGCGGACGATTCGTGTCCTGATATTCATCGATCAGCAGATATTGAAAGAGGCGGTTGTAGTATTCGCGCACGGACGCGACCGTCTTGAGCAGCCGCACCGCTTCGAGCAGCAGATCATCGAAATCGAGCGCGTTCGCCTTGCGCAATTCTTTTCTATACTCCTCGTACAAGTGCGCGACCCGTTCGGCCTTGGGGTCCGCCGACTGCAAATACAATTCCTGCGGATCGAGCATGTGATTCTTGGCCCACGAAATCCGCGAAAGCACCGTGCGCGGCGTGAGCTGCTTGTCGTCGACTCCCAGCCGCTTCATGATCGACTTCACCACGGATTGCTGATCGGACTCGTCGTAGATGACGAACTTTTTCGTCAGTCCGATCGGCGGCTGTCCGGGCGTGGTCGACGGAATCCGCAGCGCTTCGATATCCCGGCGCAGCACGCGCACGCAGAAAGAATGAAAAGTTGAGATTACCGGCTTGGCGATGCTCAATCCGCCGACGAGCTTTTCGACGCGCTCGCCCATCTCGGCCGCGGCCTTGTTGGTGAAGGTCATGGCCAGAATCGATTCTGGCATCACGCCCTTGTTCTCGATGAGATGAGCAATGCGGTAGGTGATGACGCGCGTCTTCCCACTGCCCGCGCCGGCGAGGATCAGCACCGGCCCTTCGGTGGTTTCGACAGCCTCACGCTGTTGCGGATTCAGTTGGTCAAGAAAAGACAATGAGAAAGTGGCTCCGGGTCGGTAATTCAATTTTACAGGGAAACGGCAGAATTGCTCCGACACCTCTGCTGAGCTCAAGACAAGTTCCGGCGTGACGTCTATCCGATTTGAAAGGGCACACCTTCGGCCTGCGGCAAAGAACCTGGACTGGCGGTGTTTTGAAAAGGCGCGGCTTATAGCGGCCTTTTGAAAGCTGAACGAACTTCAATCGGAAACGGCGCCCTCAGCCACCCCAGCCGCGAATGACCGCAGTATCCACGTGCCCACCGCGACTGCCGACGCCAGCATCGTAACCCGCATGTACTGCGCGACCGGCATGCTCGCGTCGCCAAAAATCATGCGCAGCAGACCGAAGCTCGCGCTGCAGGTGCAAAGCGCGAAATAAAATCGCTCGCGCCAGCCGCCGGAAATGCTCACCAGCCACGCGAGCACCGCAGTGACAGTCATGTAGATCATCGCCAGAACGTAGTCGGCGTTGGAGGCGAAGCCGTGCACAATGCCAAGTTTGGGAGACAGGAACCCGTGCATCGCCACTCCGAGAAACACGACGGAATGAATCAGCGCGATCAACGCCCGCTTGCGATTAGTCAGGATGGCGAGCTCAGTCATAGGTTGATTAGAGTTTCTCTGGTTCGGGGCGAAGCGGGTGTGATGAACGCTACGGAATTCTGTGATTCAGATCACGGAACGCTGGCCTTTATAACCATGGCCATGTGCCGGAATCGTCAATGAGTGTAATCGAGATGTTTCAACAACTACCCCTAATGGAATTTTGAGAATCAGTTTTTGATCGGGAGCATTAATAGAACTAGGGACAGGTTGTACGCCGCATGGCACGCGAAACAGGCTTTCACTGAGCCTGTGTAAAGCCGCATTGCTCCCAGCAATACGGCGGCCGGTATTACCGTAAACCAATGTTGCGGATGAGCAATACAGAACAAGAGAGTAACCGCTGCAATGCTTGGAATGTCTCCGAATCTGCGTGCAAGCGCCGCGAAGAGTATGCCCCGAAAGTAAATCTCCTCCACAGCGGGTTGTGCAAGTCCGGCAAGCACAACGAAAGCTGCGATGTACTCTACTGGTTGGGCCTGATAACCGCGACCAGCTAGCATACTTTTCGCAAGGGAATACGCGATTCCGGACACAAAACCAGCTAGGAATGCCCAACCTAAGACTCTGTTGCTGCATTCCCAATAAATACTCTGTGCCAAACTGGCGAACTTCCGCCTGCGGACGAACCACATCACGAGTGGGCCGCCAAACCCGATTTCACCAACGACTCCGGCCAAAACGTAGACCCCAGAGTCGACCCGATAAAATTGGAGAAACGAGTGGACAGAAGGGATCGAGTACACCGCGAACATGCTCAGCAGCAGAAAAAGCACCGAGGCTGCATATCCGACGACACCCACGATGGCAGCATCGGCAATGCGCCATCCGGTTCTGGCGCTAGGCTGAAGGGTACCGCTGGCCTGCTGTTCTAGTTCATTCACTGATCCCCTGCTCAGGCTGCAAGTCTACCAGTTCATTACGGGAAGGCAGGACGAAGCGGTTGATTATTGACGTAACCAGGCCTTAACACTCATTGACCCGCGAACCTTCTCTCGCCTACTATCGCGGCAATATGAACCGCCGAAATTTTCTTTTCGCCACGCTCCCGCTGTTCGCGTCACTTTTCATGCAGACCTCCGCGCAGGCGCAGGCCAATCCCGCAACCGCGCATCCAATCGTCCTCCATGCGGCGCACATGCTCGACGTCAAAAACGCTCGTCTTGTCTCGCCGGCCGAAATTCTGATTCAAGGTGAGCGCATCGTGGAAGTCGGCTCGTCGGTCAAGCATCCTGCCGGTGCGGAAGTGATCGACCTCGGCGACCGCACTCTGATGCCCGGCTTGATTGATGCCCATGTGCATCTTTTCCTGCATCCCGGCGCAGAAGATTTGCAGACGGTTCAGGAATCGGTGCCGCAGCGCACCATCACGGCCACGCTGGCCGCTCGCGCCGACCTGATGGCCGGATTCACCGCCGAGCGCGACATGGGTACCGAGGGCGCGGGATCGGCCGATACCGCTGTTCGCAACGCCATCAACTCGGGAGAAATTCCCGGTCCGCGCCTGCGCATCAGTGGCAACGCCATCAACATTCTTGGCGGGCACGAAGACGCCATCGGCTACAACCCGGCACAACACGTTCTGCCCAATGCGGATTACGCCAACAATTCCGACGAATTGATCGCCGTGATGCGCGAGCAATACAAAGAAGGCGCGGATTTCACCAAGATTTACGAGACCGGCCACGACTCGGTGAAAAACGGCAAGTTCTCTACTCCTTATCAGTACACCGAGCCGCAACTGGAAGCCGCAGTGAAAGAAGCTGCGCGTGTGGGCACGCGCGTCGGCGTGCACGCCACCGGAGAGCCGGGCACGCTCTTCGCCGCGCAAGCCGGCGTAGCCTCGATCGATCACGCCAACCAACTCGGAGACGAAACCATTCGGCTGATGAAAGAAAAACAAATCTTCGCCGTGCCGACCTTCACCATCTTCAAATATTTTGCCGACCACGCGCCCACACCGGCGGCAGCGGCGCGTGAGCACGAAATGCTCGACCTAAAAATTCAGGATTTCAAAAGGCAGGTCACGGCCGGAGTTCCGATGGCCGTCGGTTCCGACGTTGGCCCGTTTCCACACGGCACGCAGGCTCAGGAACTCGCACTGATGGTTGAGTACGGCATGTCTCCCGCAGCCGTGTTTCAGGCGGATCTCATCCACGGTGCGAAGCTGCTTGCCTGGGAAGGCCAGATTGGCCAGCTCGAGCCCGGCTACCTGGCCGACGTCATCGCGGTCGAGGGCGATCCGCTACGTGACATTTCGGTCGTCCAGAATGTCAGCTTCGTCATGAAAGACGGTGTCGTTTACAAGAAGTAAGGCATGGGAATCTGGCACTGGTTCGGACGAGGCGCTTTCAGCTCTGATCGCGGGTTTTGCCCCGGTGAGCGGTAATGCTTGGGTTCGGCAACTGCAAAAGTCTGCACAGTTACTTGTGATTCCGAAGTACAGGAACCAGCTAAGTCAATCCTCCCCAGATCTTTAGCGGAGTTCTAATGTTCCCGAGCTGGCGTCGCAATTGCGCCAGCTGGATGTGCTACGCCGAACCGGCGAGCACTTATGACATCCGACCAGCTTCGCGAGTCGATCCTCTCCGCAAGCTTCGCATTGTTGATGACCGCTGCGCCCGTTCTGCTGGCTCAGTCAGCACCGCCGGACGCGCCGAGGCCTTCGGCGTCATCGGCAGAGCCCGTCTTGGCCTCTGTTTCTTCGCTCACGGCCGTCGGGTTCCCATCTGTCGTGGTTGCGGCGAAGAACTCCTCGTCGAGCCTCAACTCCTCAGGGGAGCCCGCACCCGCGATTGCATCGACTGTGATGACAACTCCATCCCAAGCCGTGCCGGAGCGTCCGCACAGGTTTTTCGATAAGTGGAACATCGCTCTGTTTACCGGATCGGCGGCGATCGACAGCGCGGATTTCGCCGTCACTCGCGCCAATCTTCAGAGCAACGGCGGCAAGGAATTGAATCCCATCGTGCGCCTGTTTGGACACTCCACGGCAGGACTGGCTCTCAACTTCGCCGGAGAAGCCGCCGGAACCGTCGGTCTCAGCTACTTCTTTCACAAGACCGGTCATTACAAGCTGGAGCGAGCCGCGTCGCTGGTGAACATCGGCGGCAGTGGCGCAGCCGTCGGCTACAGTTCGACGCACCGGTAGAGACGTCCGCGACCATCCGGTTGCGGCCAGCTGGGCTAGAGCCATTAAATTCTGCAGGGAGTCCCGGCGAAAATCCAGGCGCGAACTACACGCCGAGTTTCTTGACTTCCTCGTTGTAATACTTCCGGTAAAGAATGTCCCACTCCTGGGAGCCTTCGAGGATGGTGCGTTTCTGGCTTTCGATTTTCTGCCGGGCGGATTGGTCGATTTTCTCTTCCTGATTGAGCAGGTCTTCGAGAAATTTGCGCGTTTCCTGGCGGATGGTATTCGGGTCTTCGATGAACTCGACTTCGTCCATCTCCTTCAGAGCATCGCTGACGGCGCGGGCCAGCACGTTGACTTTGTCGCGGCTCAGTCTCACAGCACCGCCTTGTATTTGCGCACGAGTTCAGTCTTCACCTTGCGGAACATTTCCTGATAGTTGGCGCCGCTTCTACGCATCTCCTCGGAGTACGCTTCGAGAATCACGCGCACTTCATCGTTGATGCGATCTTCCAGCGAAAGTTCGTCGAACAGTGCGGCATGCACGCGCTCAGTGACCGCGGGCACGGACTTCGTCTCGATGACCTTGCCGGCAATGAGTCTCTTCGTGACTTCGCGGGCTAGATAATTCACATATTCTTTGGAAAGAAGCATGTGCGGATCGGGCGTTTAACGCTGCGGCTGATCTCAGTTTGAAGGAGAGAGTTTAACACACACGCACGCAGATGTGCGCCGACATAACCGCAGGACGCAGATGCAGTCGCTTCGAAGTGGATTCGCGTTTGCTAACCGAGAGCGCCTGAAAGCCGGAATTCTACTTCACCAAACTTGCCAGCATGGTCTCGATGATGGCCGCAATGAGAAACACGAAAACAAAATAGGTGGCAGCACGGCTGGCGAAATTATCGTCTCTTGTTTCCGACATTGGTTCCTCGCAGGGGGAATCGAGTTTTAGGGACCAGGTTGATCCCACAGCATCCACGGTGCGGGACTATACACAAATTATTCGCCTGGGGCAAGAGAAACCCGGATTCTTGTGGGGGCGGCTATTGGATTGGGTTCGGAGGCTTGTCCTGCAGGCTGTAAACGAACTGCTTGATCTCGTGGTGCTCGCGTTCGGTCTGCTCGGCAGAATGCTGCGCCCATTGTTCGTAAACTTTAATCTCGGCCTTGGCCTGCTCAAGATTGCCGGCGGCACGATACGCCTGCGCCAGCCGATAGTGCGCTTCCTGCAGGTCCGGCCGGTTCTCGATCGCGTGTTGGAAATCGGAAATCGCTGCCGCCGAATTTTTCTGATAGGCGTGGACCACCCCGAGTTGCAGGTACGCCTCGGCGAACTTCGGATCGAGGCGAACCGCGTTCTTCAGCAAAGACTCGACCTGCGCGCTGACATGAGGTTCTGGGGTCGGCTGATTTTGCTTCCATACGGCGACGGCGTACGAATAATTTGCTTGCGGGTTATTCGTCTGCAACTTCAGAAAACGATGCAAGCGCTCGATCACTTCGGGTGAAACAGTGTTTTCGCTGCGTTGAATTTTTCCCAGAAAAACATAGGGAAGTGGATCGCCTGGATTTAGATCGGATGCTTCGCAGAGCCGCTTGACCGCGCGTTCGGAAGAACCGGCGGAGAATTCGGCCGCTCCCAGTCCAATGAGCATGCGCGTGGAACGCGGGAATAAGCGATTGCCATGGCTAAACACCTCGACGGCAGGATCCTCCGCGTGATGCAGCAGGAGTTCCGATCCCCAATCAAAAATGTTGGTTTCGGTGGGATCGAGTTCCGCCGCCCGCTGATATTCATGGACCGCCGCGAGAGAATCCCCAAGTTTTTCATCTACGCCCGCAAGCAGATAATGAGCTTCCGCGGTCTCGCGCTTTGCCAGCAGGCTTTGGAATTGCGCGCGCGCGACCGCGTACTCCCCGGCATTCGCATACGCCAGCGCTAGATCACACTTGTTCTGATAGTCGCCGGGATTGAGTTGCTTCGCGTGCTCAAGGTAAGGAATCGCGTCCTGCGCTCTGCCTTCGGCCACGAGCGTCCTGCCCAACTCGTGGTTCGCCGCAAAATCTGCCGGATTGCGCTCGACCGCATCCCGTAGAGCTTTCTCATTGGACGCGCGACCCGAAGGTGGAGAGCCCGATCCGGGAGCGGCTGCGGCGAGAGACGCGACGTCTTTCTCCACGGCATCGCGATTGCGAAAAAATGGCCCGGAAGCGTGACCGCCGACTTCGGTAGTATCCGTCACGCCGGAAACTGTGAATTGCGGTTCGTCGAAGAATTGAGGAGCCATCTTCGAACTGGGGCTGGACGCGTTCGTCGTGGCCGCTACGAGCCGGACGGCGAGTCTGGCTCTTGCGCTAACGGAAACTGATGCGATGTTCGCGCTATCAAATCCATCCGCCGAGACCCGCAGCGAATAGAACCCCTCGCGCAGAGCTTGAAAATTAAATCGCCCACTACGATCGGTCTGAGCGTTCCGAAATTGAGTCTCGCCATTGGCTTGCAAAATGACGGTTGCAGACGCGATCGGCTTGCCTGTCTCGTCCTGAACTGTGCCCCGCAATTCCCCCACGCCATTTTGGGCCGCCGCCAAAAAAGACGAGAGCACGACGGCCAGGATGACGGCGAGCTTTGAAACCCGGAGTAATGCGAACTGCGGTCTAAGCTGAGGGATCATCCGATTGCCAGGGGAATGCTCTACACGAAAAAGCAGAGACAGTCCACATTTTATAATAGCCACTGGGTCATTCCCGAGAACTTCCTATAAAATGCTGCCGCGATGAATAAAGTGGTGATCAATGCGGACGATGCGATTCGCGACGTCTTTGACGGCGCAACCATCATGATTGGCGGCTTCGGCCTGTGCGGCATGCCGGAAAACCTGATTCGCGCGCTGGTGCGCCGCGGCACCAAGAATCTGAGGACGATCAGCAACAATGTCGGTGTGGATGGTGTCGGCAATGGCCTATTGCTGGCCGCCGGTCAGATCGTGCACCACATTGGCAGCTATGTTGGAGAGAATAAATTGCTCGAAGAGATGGTGCTCAGTGGAACAATCAAACTTGATTTGACTCCGCAGGGTACCTTCGCTGAGCGCATTCGGGCCGGCGGCGCGGGAATCCCGGCTTTCTATACGCCGACCGGTGTAGGAACGGTGGTCGCCGAGGGAAAGGAAACTCGCGAATTTGAGGGCCGCACCTATGTCATGGAACGAGGCCTGAAAGCTGATTTCGCGTTCGTGAAAGCCTGGAAGGGCGACCGGCAAGGGAATCTGATTTATCGCAAGACGGCGCGGAATTTCAATCCGATGATGGCGACCGCTGCGAAAATCACCATCGCTGAAGTCGAGCACCTCGTCGAAGCCGGCGAACTGGCTCCGGATCAGATTCATACCCCCTCGATTTATGTGAAGCGCATTTTTCGAGGCGAACTCTACGAACGGAGAATTGAAAGACGCACGGTGCGAAAAGTAACGAGTACGGGGTAGCAAGCGCCGGGCGACGGCCCGACGACTCAGGAAGACTCAGGGCTCAGGACTTACGACTCACGACTAACGACTCACTATGACCAAACCTGCGAAGGATCTCGACAAGCGCGAGCGCATTGTGAAGCGGATTGCCCATGAACTGCGCGACGGTTTCTACGTGAATCTTGGTATCGGGATGCCGACGCTGATCGCCAATCACGTTCCCCCGGGAATCGAGGTTACGCTCCAATCCGAGAATGGAATGCTCGGTCTGGGGCCGTATCCAATCGAAGGCCAGGAAGATCCCGATCTGATCAATGCCGGCAAAGAGACCGTGAGTGAAATGCCAGGCACGTCTTTTTTCTCGAGTGCCGAGTCGTTTGCCATGATCCGCGGTGGCCATATCGATTTGAGCGTGCTGGGCGCGATGGAAGTGGATGAAACCGGCAGCCTCGCGAACTGGATGATCCCGGGGAAAATGGTCAAAGGAATGGGCGGCGCCATGGACCTAGTCGCAGGCGCGCGGCGGGTGGTGGTCGTCATGGAGCACACTACACGTGAGGGAGCACCGAAGATCCTGAAGAAATGCACCCTGCCGCTCACCGGTGTCAACGTGGTCGACACGATTGCCACCGAAATGGCATACATTCGCGTGACCAAAAAAGGTTTGGTGCTCGAGGAAATCGCTCCCGGGCTTACACTCGAGGACGTGCAAAGTGCGACCGAAGCGCGTTTGCTTGTCAGTCCGGAGCTGAAGGTGATGGAGAACTGACCTCTTGGTGTTGGATGCGCTGACAACCCTCTACCGCCCCGTCGGCTTCAAGGAACTGCAACTCATTCGCGCTGGCAGTTTCCGCTGCTTTCCGCCACGCCTGCCAGGCCAGCCCTTCTTCTATCCCGTGCTCACTGAAGAGTACGCAGTTCAAATTGCGCGAGATTGGAACACGAAAGACGAATCATCGGGATACGAAGGATACGTGCTGAGGTTTGAAATTCGGGCTGAATTCCTAGGCCGATACGAAATCCACATAGTCGGCAATTCAGGCCACCGGGAGTATTGGATTCCCGCCGCAGATCTGGAAGAGTTCAATCGCAATATTGCAGGCGCGATTGAAGTGATCCGCGAATTTCATCGGGACGCTTAAGGCTCCATCGTCAGTCAACACACTACGCTGCCGCAATCCTGCGGGAACACCTGCGCGATCGGATTCTCTGCTTCGTTCATTCCGTGATCGGGACTACAACCTTTGAGTGTTGTCTCTTGCCTTTCTGCTAGGAACAGCCGCAGCGCTTTGATATGCTCCGACTGTTCATCAAGTCTGAACCAGTTTTCATCAGGCGCTGCTAACGGTCCGCTGGGTTTCCCATGCAGTCTCCGCTCCTGCATTCCCTTGCGTTGTTCTTGCGGCGTTCCGGTTCCGTGGATGGCCAATCGTCAGCATAGCGTGCGGTGTTCTTGCTCTTTGTGTTGAGGCATCCGACCGCCGCTATCAGTAAGCCAGCAAGTCAAAACAAAACTAGGAGATGATCCTATGCAGAAGTGTGTCTGCCTGCTCGTGTGTCTCGCAAGCGTGGCTGTTCCGGCGGCATTCGCCGGAGTCTCCGTAAGCGCCCCGACGAATGGAGCGACCGTCCAATCCCCTGTGCACTACACGGCCTCGGCCACCTCATCCACTTGCGGCAAGGGCGTAGCATCGATGGGCATTTATACCGCGAATAGCGAATTGGCTTATACCACCCAGGGGAGCAGCCTTAATACCAATCTCAACCTGAGCCCGGGAACGTACAACACCGTCGTCGAAGAGTGGGATAACTGCGGCGGCGCGACTACGACTCCCATCACCATCACCGTGTCGAGCGAAGTAGGTGTTCAAGTCACCTCGCCCGCAAACGACAGCAAGGTTTCCGATCCCGTCACTTTCGCCGCGACCGCGAGTTCCTCGTGCGCCCAAGGTGTCGCGTCCATGGGGATCTACACCGCGCCCGGCGTGCTCGCCTACGTAGCCAACGGTGCGGCCCTGAAGACGACTTTGACTCTTAATCCCGGCACTTACAACACCGTTGTCCAGGAGTGGGACAAGTGCGGCGGCGCTGCCAAAACTCCCATCAGCATCAACGTCGGCAGTTCCTCGACAAGTCAGACGCAGGTTCATGTCACCTCGCCCGCCAACAACAGCACCAATTCCTCGCCCGTTCCATTTTCTGCGACCGCAACGTCTTCGTGCTCCAAAGGCGTCGGTTCCATGGGCATCTACACCGCGCCGGGGAAGCTCGCCTATGCCGCGCAGGGCGCGAGTTTGAACACCAGCCTCGCTCTGAGTCCTGGCAGTTACACCGCCGTCGTTGAAGAGTGGGACGAATGCGGCGGAGCATCCACGACGCCGGTGACTATTTCAGTTTCAGGCGGCAGCGGCAGTACGAGCGGTAGCGGAGAAAAGTCGTTCTCGAATCTGCAGCGCAGCAGCGGCTGGGGCCAGTACGCACAGCGCGCGCCAACTTTCGTCGACTGCTCTCCTTCTCCATGCGATAACACTTCGTTCCGGATGACACAGGGCATCGATTCGCCATCCTTAAGCGGCGACTCTACGGAATTCGGCCTGGAGCAAGGCAGTCCTTATGGCGACGCTTTGTTCAACAATCATCTGATCGGCGTGCAGTCCTCTCAAGGTCTGCCCGACACAAACAAAACGCTCATTCCCACGCTGCACAATTTCGTCTACGACGTCTATTTCTATGGAACCAATTTGAACGCTTCACAGGCGGTTGAGTTCGACATCAATCAGTTCACCAGCGGACTCTCATTCACTTGGGGACACGAATGCCGCGTGGCAGGCGGTAACGAGTGGGATATCTGGGACAATCAAGCCGGACATTGGGTTGCGACAGGCGTTCCCTGCTATCCCAAGAGCAACGACTGGAATCATCTCGTGATTCAGGTGCAGCGCACGTCGAACGATCAACTGCTCTATCAGTCGATCACGCTGAACGGTCAACAATACAATCTGAATGCGACGTACGTTCCGACCTCGACCTCATGGTATGGAGTCACCGTCAACTACCAGATGGACGGCAACAGCGCGCAAACGCCGTACAACGTCTATCTCGACAACCTGACGTTCAAGTATTGGTGAGACCCTGGGTTGTTGGGAGATCGTTGTTAAATCATCGAGGCATTTTCTCCGCAATGCCTCGATGAGAATGCTCCCGTGAGGGTGCCCCGTCCTTGTCTCCGCGATTTTTGCGGAGACAGGGCGGGGACTTCTCGTCGCGGAATGAAAATCGGGTCTACGGCGTCGAATGAACTTCCGCCATCGCCTTCTTGATGGCTAACAATTCTTTCAACACTCCTCGCAGCTTGGTCGACTCCAGCGCGTTTGCTCCGTCCGACTTGGCTTCCTTCGGATTGTCATGCACTTCCATGAACACGCCATCGACTCCAGCAGCCACGGCCGCCCGCGCCAACATCGGAATAAATTCCGGCTGTCCGCCGCTCACCGCCGGACCTTGGTCGTCTGACTGTGAAGAAGGCAATTGCACCGAATGAGTCGCGTCGAAAACGACAGGAGCAAACTTGCGCATGATCCCGAGCGATCGCATATCGACGACGAGGTTGTTATAGCCGAAACTCGACCCGCGCTCGGTCACAAACACCTGCGTGTTTCCGGCATTGCGGCACTTCTCGACCGCATGGCGAATGTCCCACGGAGCAACGAACTGACCTTTCTTGATGTTGACCGCGCGCCCGCTCAACGCCGCGGCCACAACCAGATCGGTCTGCCGGCTCAAAAATGCCGGGATCTGCAATATATCGACAACTTCCGCCACTTTGGCGACGTCCGCAGTCTCGTGCACGTCGGTGAGAACGGGCAACTGCAACTCATCTTTAATTTTTTTGAGAATGCGCAGGCCCTCTTTCAGCCCAGGCCCGCGATAACTGCGAATGGACGTGCGATTCGCCTTGTCGTAGCTGGCTTTGAAGATGAACGGAAATTCCAGCGACCGCGCGACTCCCTTAATGATCTCTGCCATACGGATAGCGTGCTCTTCGCTTTCAATGACGCATGGCCCGGCAATCAGAAACAGCTCGCCCGAGCCGATCCGTACATCGCCGACTTGGAAAGAGGTATGCAGAAATTCAATGCTATATCACCACGGAGGCACGGAAAAACAAAAATGGATTTCTCCGTGTCTTTGGTGTCTCCGTGGTAAAACGAAAACTACCGCCGCGCCACCCGTTCCGGCCGGTGAAACATCTCCACCTCAGCCGTATCTTTCTCCGCCCTCCGCTTCAGGCCGTACTCATAAGCCGCGCCGATAAACGACGAGAACAGCGGATGCGGCTCCAGCGGCTTCGATTTGAACTCGGGATGGAACTGGCAGCCAATAAAATGCGGATGATCCGGCAACTCGACCATCTCCACGTAAGTCCCATCCGGTGTCGCTCCAGAAATCTTCAGTCCCGCAGCGGTCAATGGCTCTTCATATTCGCGATTGAATTCATACCGATGGCGATGCCGCTCGCTGATTTCGAGCGCGCCATAAATCCTGTGCGCTAATGTGCCCGGCTCGATCTTGCAAGTCCAAGCGCCCAGCCGCATCGTCCCACCGAGTTCTTCAACTCCTCGCAGTTCGCGCAATTTGTAGATCACGCGGTGCGGCGTCGCCGGATCGAACTCACTCGAGTTCGCATCTTCCAACCCCACAACATTGCGCGCAAATTCAACGCACGCCGTCTGCATTCCCAAGCAAATCCCGAAATACGGAACTTTTTTCTCGCGCGCGTATCGGATCGCAATCAGCATTCCTTCAATGCCGCGCTTACCGAATCCTCCCGGCACCAGAATTCCGTCGTAACCCTCCAACTGCGACTCATAGCTCGAATCGCCGGTTTCCAAGCCTTCGGCTTCAATCCAGTTCAATTGCAATTTCAAATTGTGCGCGAGCGCGCCATGCACCAACGCTTCCTTCAGTGACTTGTACGAATCTTCATACTCCACGTACTTCCCGACAATTCCAATCGTGACCGTGTCCTTCGGGTTGTACACGCGATGGACAATGTCCTCCCACTTCGACAACTCACGATCCTTCGCCTCCATGTGCAAATACTTCAGCGCCAGCGTGTCCACATTCTCATTCGCGAAGGTCAGCGGCACTTCGTAGACCGAGGCCACGTCTTTCGCCGCAATGACCGCTTCTTCCGCCACGTTGCAGAACAGCGCAATCTTCGACTTGATCTCCTTCGACAAAAACCGGTCCGTGCGGCACAACAAAATGTCGGGCTGAATTCCAATGCTCAACAGTTCTTTCACCGAGTGCTGCGTCGGCTTGGTTTTCAATTCCTGCGCCGCGGCGATGAACGGAACCAGCGTCACATGCACAAACAACGTGTGCTCGCGCCCCAGTTCCTGCCGCATCTGCCGGATCGCTTCCATAAACGGCAGCGACTCGATATCGCCGACAGTGCCGCCGATCTCGACGATTACGATGTCAACATCCTGCGCGACCTTTTTCATCGCCGCTTTGATCTCATTGGTCACATGCGGAATCACCTGCACCGTTTTCCCCAGATAGTCGCCCCGCCGTTCTTTGGCGATGATCTGTTCGTAGATCCGCCCCGTCGTCCAGTTGTTATCGCGAGAAAGCCGGGCATGCGTGAAGCGCTCATAGTGACCGAGATCGAGATCCGTCTCAGCGCCGTCGTCGGTGACAAAAACTTCGCCGTGCTGAAACGGCGACATCGTCCCCGGATCGACATTCAGGTAGGGATCGAACTTCATCAGATTGACTTTCATTCCCCGGCTCTCCAGCAGACAGCCGATTGAAGCCGCGGCCAATCCCTTGCCGAGTGAAGACACAACTCCGCCGGTCACAAAGATGTACTTCGCTGGCATCTCTTCCTCGCTCTAAATTTTATTTGGAAATTTGTGCAGGTGGGGTGCACGATCAATTATGCCAGAAAACCCCTGTGGAAGAAACGGAAGAAATTCGAAGAAAAAATGAATGGTCCGCATCGACCCCCGCCAATCGCTAGCCCTTCCCAGCGCACCCCACGACTAACTCCGCGGCCTCTCCGTACCAAAGCTTTTCAACCAAGCAAGCGGCATCCCGGAATCCAGTGCTAAATTAGCCACACGGAGCATCGCCATGGAGCCACGGATCAGCATCGTTACCCTGGGAGTCGCCGATCTCACCCGCAGCCGCGAATTCTACGAACGCCTGGGATGGCGCCGATCCAGCGCCAGCTCCGCTGAAATCGTTTTCTTTCAAGCCGGCGGCATGGCCCTGGCTCTTTATCCGCGCGCTGCACTTGCCAAGGATGCCAACGTAGCTCCCGAAGGCTACGCCTTCCCAGGATTCACCCTCGCCTACAACGCCGGCACCCGCGAAGAAGTCGATGCCGTTCTCGCGGAGGCTCAAAAAGTCGGCGCAGCTATTTTGAAACCTGCGCAGGAAGCGTTCTGGGGCGGCTATTCCGGATACTTCTCCGATCCTGACGGATTCCTGTGGGAAGTGGCCTGGAATCCCTTCTTTTCAATCGCAGAAAATGGCGCGCTCCAGCTGCCGGAGTGAGAGATCTACCATCGCCCCGCGTCATCCCCATCGCCGTACGTCATTTCGATCGCCCTGCGTCATCCCGAAGGCCCGCGCTCTTACCAGCGGCCGAGGGATCTCCAGCTTCTCTAACCCGTACGGGCCATACTTGTTTATTTCCGCACGTAGCGACAGCCGCCCTCGGCAGTCGGGTCGAGCACAGCTCGACTGCCCCGTGGCTCTGTGCCCGTTCGTGCCCTCTGTGGTCGAGACGTCCCCCGCGTTGACTATCTCCCCGCGCTCAGCGAGAATATTTGACGTCATCCACAAGAGAACTACGAGTGTCCCCGTACGTGGGCCTGTGGCGCAGCTGGGAGCGCGCTTCCATGGCATGGAAGAGGTCGTCGGTTCGATCCCGACCAGGTCCACCATATTTTCAAGTACTTACGGATACGCCCGTTTTCAGTTTGGTGTCATTTGGTGTCAAAACGCTCTGACTTCTTCTAAATTGAGAAGCGGTCAGCCGCTCGTTGCCCACGGTTGGTTTCCGCTCACGAACAGACTTTGATTTCTTCCTCAACTCCGAATTGATGGAATCGACCGTCGCCTGCACGCTCTTCGGAATCTCCTGCATGTAAACATCCGTCGTGGTTGCAGCGCGAGAGTGCCGGAGCACGCCTTGCACGTCCTTCACCGTACCTTTCTTTTGGGCCAGCGTCGCAATTGTGCGCCGTATGACCTGGAAGGTCAGCTTTGGGAGTTCCAGTTCTGCCGCGAGCTTGTGCAACACGCGCTTGCGATAGTTGCCGGTGTCCATAAAGTCGCCGTCCTTGTCCGGGAAAATGTACGCTTTCGGCGTTGGATCAGGACACTGCCGTTTCCATCGCAAGAGATCGGCCGCAAGACTCTTCGGGATATGAATAACCCCTAGACTCTTTCGGGTTTTGCCCCACGGGCGAATCTTGCCCATGTAGGCGGTTTCGCTCACGCTCATGGTGGATTCTACGAGGTTGAAGCATTTCCACCTGAGCGCAAACAGTTCGCTGGGACGGAGGGCATTCGTCATGTCGAGTTCCAACAGGACCCGATCTCGAAGATCCAAGCGGGAAAGCGCTTTTCGGAGTTGTTCCCAGCTCAGCGTTGTTTTGTCGGTCTCGCGTAGTTGGGTTGGAACTCTAACCTTGCGAGCCGGATCCTTCGAGAGGAAGTCCTGATCAACGGCCTCAACAAAGATGTCCCGCAAGTACGCTCTCATCTGAAGCACTCTGTCCTTGGATCTCGTTTGCGCCAAATTGTTCAGGTGGACCTGTAGGGTGAACTTGTCGAAATTCTCCAGCGGAACCTTGTCGAATGGATCGATAAGGTCCTTTTGGATAAGCAGTTTTTTCACCTTGCAGGTTTCTTCCTTCCAGTTGGCCTCTTTCAGGGGCAAAAAGCGATTGCGAACGAACCAGCCGAAGCTCACAGAGCCGTCGTTCATCACCTTGCCAGCATCGCCCGTCTGCCCGTTCTGTTTAGTGATTTCACGTTCCAGTGCCTCCCGAGCTTCTGATCTCTTCATCTGTGATCTTGGCCCGAGAATCACCGCGACCCTGACGGTCTTCTGCTCGGCCGTCGTCGGGTCATTTACGTTCTTGCGAAAATACCCGTACCATTTCCTGCCGCGAGGGGTAAGGTACCCCCTCTGACTTGATGTACCCATCATTCCTCAATTTCTGTGGCGGGAACAATTGGGCCTGCCCCTATTTTACCCGCGTCTGCGACGCAGGTTGCTGAGACGTTCCCGCTCGTCGATGAACTCCTCTATTCTGCTGGCCCGATAACGTAGAGTCCCGTCGCCCATACGGATAACAGGGAGATGTGGAGCTTTGCGTGACGAATGGTCCCAAACCCAGTCCTTCGTCACATTTAACCTCTCAGCGACCTCCTCGGCGGTGAGGAGAGGATCCCTCGAAGGGCTGCGGCCGACAGTTCGCGGAGGAGTGTCAGATTCGATGGTGAAGTTGCCATGGGCTGGACTGGTGTCTGGAATAGATTCAAATTTGCCCGGATTTTCTCCCGAGCTTTGGAGCAGACGCAAGCCTGATCTTGATTGCGAGTTCGACATTGCGGCACCTGCCAATATGCACCTCATTGAGGTTGCATGACTGGAATGCCTTTTAAGTCATTTCCCTAATTCGGTCAAACAGAACTCAACCCTTCTTGGCTACGGCGTTCTTTTTCACTCCATCCCATCACATTGGCGGAGAACAGAAGAGGTCCGAAAACCGTTTTGCGAACTCCTGCCAACTCTGATTTGACCGAAATTCCGATTCGACTTAATTTCTTCACCAATCATGGTTGACCAGATGGTCGCGGGTGAGGAGTGGAGCATGTTTTCGTCCCTGGAACAGCTTGTGCAGCGGCTACGAGGAAGCGGCTACATCGCCGATACGATTGCCACGACGACGGTGTACCTAGCGGCGAGACTCCAAAAGCCACTGCTGCTCGAAGGCCCCGCCGGCAGCGGCAAGACGCAACTCGCATATGCGGTTGCCGAAGCTGCAAACACGAGTGTCGAGCGCCTGCAGTGTTACGAAGGCATCGACGAAGAGAAAGCAATTGGGAAATTCGATGAGCCACTGCAAAGGCTTTGCGTCGAGTTAAAGGCCAAGTCCAGCAATGTCGACTGGGAGTCCCTCCGGACCGAACTCCACGGCCAGCAATTTTTTGGCGCCGGCCCACTTCTGCGCGCGTTGCAATGCGAAAGGCCTTGTGTCCTGCTGATCGACGAACTGGACAAGGTAGACCACGCGTTTGAGGCCTTGTTGCTCGAATTGCTAAGCGTGTGGCAGTTGAGCATTCCGAAGCTGGGCACCATCAAAGCCAGAAGCATTCCCTTCGTCGTGTTGACATCGAACGAAGAGAGGCGCATCGGCGATCCCCTGCGCCGGCGCAGCTTCTATCTTCGTGTTGAACACCCCACTGCGGAGCGAGAAGCAGAGATTGTGGCGTTGCGAACGCCTGATTCCACGCACGAATTTCACGCCGGTATGGCGGGACTCGCTAAGGCTCTGCGTGGCTGGAGCATGGAGAAACCGCCCTCAGTCTCGGAAATTCTGGATCTCGCCCAGGCACTCAAAGTTCTAGGAAGTGAACAAATTACACCGGAAATGAGAGACATTCTCCTGCCTTTGCTGGCTAAGACCGAGGCGGATCGACGCAAACTTCTCTTGCGGGATGGGTTCGCCAGCTTGATCTTTGACGCCCAGCAATACAGCGCCGAGGCGCTTCGAGGGATAGCGGCATGAGGGCAGCACTCATCTTCGCGCAAGTGCTTTTGGCATTTTCGATTTGCTGGGCACAATCGCCGAAGTCGCAGGCTCGTGTTGAAGCTGAGTACTACGTCGCATCCTACGCGCACCACTACAAGGTACCGATCGCGCTCGTGCGTGCGATTGTCGAGCGCGAGTCGAACTGGCAACCATGCGTGGCCTCACCGAAAGGCGCGGTAGGGCTGATGCAGTTGATGCCTGCGACGGCCCGGTGGCTGGGAATAAGAGACCGCTGCAATCTCGAACAGAACATTTCCGGAGGCGTCCGCTATCTCGCGTGGTTGATGCGACTGTTTCACGACGATCTGAGGCTTGTGGTCGCCGCTTATTATGCCGGCGAAGACGTAATCGGCAGACGAACCCTCGCCTATCGTAATCCCGATGTAGTCACCTATGTAGCAAGGATCAGAACAGCTTACCTTCGCGAAACGAGAATCAATCCAAGAACTACGAACACGAGTTCGGAAAGAGATGTGAGATGAAAATTTGTTTGAGTTTGGTGCATCTGATAACGATCGGGCTTCTGCTGCCACACATCACTTTTGCGCAAACTGAGCTTCCGCAGGCGCGAATCGTGAGCTTGAGTGTTGACCCGGAACAGGTTGTGGTCTTGCATCTCCGGCCTGGATATGTCAGTTCGGTGCGAGTGCTCGAAGAGGTGAGTTCGGTCGTGCTGGGGGATCCGGGATCCTTTAAGGCTGAACACTCCGATGCTGAGCCGCAGTTGGTATTTTTCAAAGCAACCAGCGCGAAACCTGCGGAAACAAACGCCCTGATCACGACGAAAGGGGGCCATGAGATCTCGCTGAGCCTGGTGAACCAAGGCAAGGCAGACCGTAGTGAACCCGTGGACTACGTCCTCTATTGTGAGCGCCCCCGCAGCTTTCTAATTGCGTCGACTCATCCCATCTTTGTGGTCGGCGAAACAAAGACCGCCGCGACAGAGAGTCAGCCAACCAGCACCCCCCAGGAGAAGACTGGCAGCCAAAAGCAGGATTTGCTCAGGGCAGAAAGGATTGAGAATCCTCACTGGGAAGGAAAGCAGCTGCAGGTCGCGGTAGGGCAGGCGCTAGAGAAGGAGCAACAGATGGCCGTGCCGTTCGCCGTTTTGAACTCGTCTGCCCGGACCATTGAAGTGCTACCGCCGCAAATACAGCTTGCCGGGACATCAAAAGGCAAGCATCGAAAAGCGATTAAGGCTGAGCCTGTGGCGATCAAAGATTATTGGATCACCTCGCGCAGGCTCGCACCCGGGGCTAGAGCTGATGGCATCGTCGTGTTCGATCGCCCCACTTTCAAGGAGTCCAGCGAAAGGCTCCTGCTTGCGGTGGCGCAGGCAGAAGAAGTCGATCGTCCTGTGCTGGCTCCGATTGCGTTTGTGGCTCCGGTCTCGGGAGGTGCAAAGTGACTCGTCCCAACGGACACAGCGACAACGGCAACGCCGGAGCGATTCAGGAGCCAGCAAGAGATGAAGTCCTCAACGATGTCCTACTTCCCCCTGCGCCTGCGTCCACCCCACTGCCTGAGGTCGCGACAAGAGCCAAACAGAGAGCCAAGCAGCAGATCCAACAGAACCGTTTTGTAATCATTGGAGCCGGAGCGATCGTCATCGCCCTGCTGATCTTCGTTGCTACCTCTATGCCCCATCAAGGCGCTCCGCAGAAAGTGAAGAGTCGCGGTACCACTGCTGGTGATGACTTGGCTTTGGAGAACGGCAACGCAAGCATCGACAAGAGCCTGTTTCCGGTCACCGATTCTGGCCGACCCGTCACAAAAGAATCTCACGAAGGGTTCCTCAACGAACGAGATCTACAGCGAACTGCAACCAAGTCGGCGGCGAGGGCGTCGGGGCCGGGCGCGGCGGGAACTTTGGGATCGATACCACCTTTCGGAGAGCAGCAGGCATGGCAAGCGCCACCCTATCAGGCAGGCTCCAGCACCGGCGGTGCCGAGGCTCCAGACTTGGGTAAAGCAGAGCGCGAGGCCATGGAGAAGGCTTCGTTGATCTACGTGCGAAACGTCTCTGCTAGCTCAGCTAGCACTCAGGCCCGGGATATCAATAATTCAGGGCCGGAACTGGGATTAGGTCTGGCCTCGGGCACGCGATTGCGTGCCCGTCTGGAGTCAGCGGCTAGTACGGCTGTGCGAACACCTGTCCTGGCGGTGATCGAGTACAACTATGAGCGGGACGGAGAGATTGTTGTCCCTGTCGGAGCAAAAGCGGTTGGACACATCCGTAACGGAGATCGTTCAGGTTACGTTGACATCCAGTTCGATTCTCTGCTGATGCCGGATGGCGCTGTCGTTCCCATCGAGGCGGCCGCCACGGATTTAGACTTGCGGCCGCTCAAAGGAAAAGTTGAGGGGAAGAACACGGGAAAGAACGTCTTGGTCAGATCGCTGTCAGGAATCGGGCAGGCCGGCGCGATGTTGGTGGGACAAGGCAGTCTGAACCAGCCGCTGAGCGAGTCGGACCTAATGCGGGAGCGCGTCAGCAACAACGTCGGAGAGGCGGGAGATGAGGAGGTTTCCCGATTAGCAATCACCCAGCACATCGTCGTGACCATTTCAGCGGATACTCCGATCTATGTGGTCCTCGAGCAGACACCCAAGGCTAATCAGACTTCCCTGCAACCAAGTGGGCGGGGCGTTCCTACATCCAACTCCGCCAATGTTGAGCAACTGCGCCAGTTATTGCAGTTGCAGCAAGAGCTGAACCAACCCACAGCCATCAACCAACCGCAGTAGACAGAGTGGTTCTCATCTGTGAAGGTTCGATGGGATCGTATGTCGGTTGCTTCCGCCGAGGCAGGCTCACGCAAAAGGCAATTGCCGAGTCCCGTGATCTACATGGGATCGCAAGCGATGCCGGGCCAGCGCAAGAGGGGGTATAACGTGCTTGAATGTGGAATGGGCGAAGGCGCGCCCGTGGCTTCGCCTCGCGAATCCAAAGGTTCAACGAAAATCGCCGTCCCGGCGCCGATTGAACAGAGATCTCAACGCACGGGAATTCTACGCGTCCACCCCCAAGAACGGCCGCGAGTTCGACGCCCAAGTGTTCCTCGACACTATCAGCGAAGGCAGGAAGGCCATCCTCTTTCCAAAAAAGCAAACCATCTTCGCCCCACTAGCCTCGAAGTACTCGGTTGACGTTGTAATCCTGGATTACTGCATGCAGTGAACGCAATCGTCCGATTCGAAGGTAGAGAAGAGGTGAACATTCTTGCTGGTTCGGAGGTCTAGCTCTCCAATTCCCCTAGTCGAAGCACCGGGGACTTGGCTCGGCAACAGATGCCATACCGCTGCCACAGGCGGAACCACGGGCTACTGGCTTGCTGCTCGTCATGTCGCCGATCCGCAGCCGCGAGGTCGCTTGCGCTCAGCGGTCTAGTGTCGGCCACCGCGAAGATGCGCTCCAGTCGCTCGATTTCAGCAATGCTCTGTTCAGCGTCCATTCCGTCTCAATATCCAACTTAAGCACAGCAATGGTCAAATGGGGCGGCAACCGCTCGGGAAAGCCTGAAATCGCTGCAATTGCCCTTTATATGTACTGGGAACGGAGCGGATCAACTGATCAACTACAATCCCTTGTCGAGGCGGAATTCGTAGGAAATCGAACGGGACTCGCGAGGTGGGTTTTGAACATGAAATGCTCCCTGTTGTCCCTCCTGAGACTCCACAGCCCAGACTGTGAACGTTGTAATGTTCACGAAACGCATGGGGATGCGATGCGAGAGCGGCTGGAAGAGTTGAACTGGCGGGCGCAGCCACGTTCGCTCAACCATGGGGATCATGAGGTAATGGCGGTCTTCGATTCCGAGCCCAGCGAAGTTGTTGCAAGTCAGCCTACTTCGTTGAAGCCGGAGCAGAGGAAGACCGCTTAGAACGCCCGTCCGTGAACTTTCGCTAGCCCGGGAGGGACTCGTTCCGTCGCGGGGACTCAAATGTCGGCACTTTTGGTTCGCTCTCAGGCTTGTGAATGATTTTGTCAGATCGTCTCGGAGCCCCGACAGTTCGTTGCTTGCTGCGTGCCACCCCCGCGAGTCCTCTCGCCTTACCATCCCGTGCCGCGCAGGCAACGCAAGTTCTGAAGTAATACCCATCATGGCTCTGGAACTGGTCCCAGCGCCCGCCGATAGCACGTTGGAGCCATTCCGCACGACAGCGAAGAACACTAGCCTGTGATTGAGCAGTTTTCGGGGGAGGGCTGTTCAACGATAGCGCCCCACCGACTCGATTGAGTCTGGGGCGCTTTCGTTTGTTTGTTCTTGCCAACGTACCTTGCAAGTTGCCATGTGCAGGGGTGCCGTCAACGGTTCAAGCGGCAGGTCGGCTTCGGAAAGGAAGATCAGGACTTGGTTTCCGCGTCGGCAGCCACGAAGCATGCGTCTTGCTGTAGGTGTGCGAAGCGCAAACCCGGTATTCTTGACCGCGATCGTCTACTTCAAAGTAGTCCGCCACTTGTTCACAGCCTTTGCGATCACATAACACGGTCGCGTCTGGTGAAGCTGGAAGGACTCCATGCGTGCGATTTTACGGTGACCGAATATGCGGCACAAGCCGTTCAGATCAAGTTGCCATGCATGACGTGATCGCCGTGTCGTCCGATCTGCAATAAATTTGCCCTTCACCGGGGGTGTGAACATGGCTCATCTTCTCCGCAACCTCTGGTCGCAGGAGGAAGGCCAAGACATTGCTGAGTATGCAATGATGCTGGCCGTTATCGGCGCGATACCCGCGTCGCTCCGGAAACGGTTGTCTCGGGTAGGGATGCAGTCCGCGCACACAAAGCCAGTTAAGAGCACCTCGTCTTCGCGTGAAATCTTCTACTCAACTCTTGCTTTTTTGGACGAGTTCCACGGGCATGTGGCTTAGCTTGGCATAAATCCGGCTCCGTCGCAGCAGAGGCCACCAATCGTAAAGATAGATCTGCATCGGTCGCCACATGGCGACCCATCCGGCAATCGTAAGGCTCTCCCGCACGACGGCAGCCCAAGTGCCCGCCTCATGACCTAACAACATCTTGCTGAGAATTAGACACCCAGCCAAGAACAGCAGCCCGATGAAAAGACTGGTTCGGCCTTGTCTCAGGAGCCGCTTGAACTCCAAGTCAGTAATTTGGGCCCGGTGAGCGAAGTGGTTGTGGACGGCCGTCCTGATCAATTCTTTGGGGTCTTCGGACGGCCACTGGTCCAAGTAAATGCGCAATTTGAGCGGAGCGTTAGGGGAGAATTCTTGGGCCCAGCTTACGATGAATTCTTCCGCGTCGTCGTCGAGATCTTTTTCAATGAACGGAGAAGGGTCCATCGAATTGAAGAGTTGGTTCATGTCGCGCAGTTTCACACTTATAGTGTGAGGATGCCCCCGGTCCGTTGCGGTAGTGTGTGGGAATGAAAAATGCATACGAAGATCTCTACTATCTTCGGTCTACAATAGGAAGACGATCATTGTCGCAGTTAACTTGTGCAGAAGTTGAACACGAACACCGATGCCCCGCTGGAGATGTCTATTCCAGCGACGCTTTGCCACATTCGGCGGATTCGCCGATGGCACGAAGGCCCGTCATCGAATCAATGTGGATGCGGAAGAAGAGCGGAGTAATCAAGTCGTCGCCCAGTCTTAGCTGACGCTCACCCAATGCGTTTTGCCACCACCGGTAGCGCTTCCCTAACAGGCTCCGCGCATGTTCCCGCTCGGCGGTATATTGGGGCTCGGGCAATTCCTGGTAGCGACCACTGGCAATCACGCTCATCCACTGGGACTGGTTCGTGATTTCGTCAACTTCCAGACAAACTTTGGGATTCGCTCGCATCCATTCCGTCTTTTGCCCGAAGGTTGAGAGGACGTAAATATAGTTAGGCTCGTACACAAAATATATCGGCACCACGTACGACTGATTATCGAACGAGCAGCCGAGTCTTCCGAGCGAAGCGCTGGCCAGAAACGCGCCACACTCCTTCTGGGTCATTTCAGTGATCACCATAATCCCAACTGCCATTCTATCCGACAGACGTTTACATCGCTTCGGCTCCGCCAAGGCAACAGTCTTCCTCACCCTTTTGTCGTGCAACGTCATAACATTGCGCACTACGCCGCTTTGACTCCATCCGGAATATTCTTGCCAGGGTGTGCCTTCGGCAGCACTACTTCAAGCGTCCCGTTTTGCACCGTAGCTGTTACTTCATCCGGATCGATCTCCTCCGAGAGATCAAGCATGCGAACGACCTCACAGGAACTTGTCTCGCTGTGAGTCTTCCGCTTTTCGTGATCACGAATCTGTTCCCGCTTTCCGGTGATGATGAGACGATGAGGCGCAACTCGCACTTCAATGTCCTGGTCGCTGAGACCCGGCACCTCAGCGCGGACGATCACTTGATCGTCAGCTTCGGTGATCTTCACCGGCATCGCGTTCAGTAACTCGGACTCGGCACGGAACCAGTCTTCCAAATCTTGGCCATCCTGACGTCCGCGGCTTTCGAACAATTCGTAAGCACGGCGGGCAAGGGTGTCGTATACCTGTTGCAGCCGCTGAGAAAATGGCGCACCGCCCATT
The DNA here is from genome assembly GCA_963772045.1 of uncultured Acidobacteriaceae bacterium. Taxonomy (GTDB): domain Bacteria; phylum Acidobacteriota; class Terriglobia; order Terriglobales; family Acidobacteriaceae; genus Sulfotelmatobacter. The sequence continues at coordinate 762,369 of CAVYWC010000001.1, forward strand.
AACTTAAGGACTGCAGGGTGTTTTGCGCTTTGAGATTTCGACGTGGGTTCAGTGGTCATTGTCTTCGCTCCTTTTCAAAGAAATATTTCTAAGTCTGGTCATACCCAATCGAGCCGCGGCGAATGGAGCCCTTTAGGCCGCCGCGCCGCTACGCTGACATTGTTGGTCAGAACGTTGTGGGTGCGTTACTCGGTCGATGATCGGCACCAGCCGTTCCGGCAGTTCGCTCTTCATCACATACTCATCCACCAACCACAGAATTCGCTCTGGCATCTCGGAGTACGCTGATAGCAGGATGATCGGCAGGCTGGGAAACCGTCGCTTGATATGGCAGGCTATGGCCTCCGCGTCCATGCCTTCGTGTTTGTACTCTAGTAGAACTGCCGAGGCGGACGTCTCCTCTAACTTCTTTATCGCGGTGGAGTCGCTCGACGCGGTTTTGACGCAATAACCACGAGATTCTAAAGTCGCTTTGCGAAACTCGAGCGCTTGTGGACGGTCGTCGATGCACAACACAATGGGGGAGTCCATGGCCACATCTCCTCTAGATATCTGAATTTGGCTCGACGTTGCCGACGGGAATAAGACGCGAGAGACAACAAACCCAGATGACCTAAGCGAGTGGAAATACACTTCGACCATCACAAATTTAAGCAAGCACAGAACGTCTGTCTGGTCAAAATTGAACACCCCGATAATGTCAGACGGGCATTGCTCGCCGCCGCCCGTGTCGGGACGTCTCTATCGAGCAATATCGCGAACGTACTCCGTCGACCGCAGCGTCAAAATGTAATCTCAGTAGACCCTAGACCCGCTTTCATGTGGCAGCAACATGTGAAGCGTAAGATCGTTTTTTCCGCTTCTATATCCTGGCCTGGTGTTCACCCTCCATGGAAACCTTGATAAATCCGTTCTTGAGCGGCTCTCTGGGGGAACTGGCGTGGCTTTACTCGGAAATGCTTGAGCTGGAGCGTTCTCTTCTCAAACGGCCGTTGGAGCTTCATAAAGCGCATCGCCGAAGCGCTCGAAATCTTGCCCATTATCTTGCGCTGCGCCGGCATGATGTCCGTCAGTTGCAATCTCAGCTTGCTCTTCTCGGTCTATCCTCTCTCGGCCGGACGGAGAGTCACGTCCTCACGGCAGTCCAGACGGTTCACCGCGTGCTAGATATCCTGTTGGGCAGCAAACGCCCGTCGCCATGCCCCGAGGTGCCCTCCATCGAGGACAACCCGCTCACGGTTGCTTTCAAGGAAAAAACGTCCATGACGCCCTCAATAATGCGATGCCGGGCCAGCGCAAGAGGGGGTATACTGTGCTTGAACGTGGAATGAGCGGAGGTGTGCCCATGGCTTCGCCTCGCGAATCCAAAGTTTCAACGAAAATCGCCGTCCCGTCGCCGATTGAACAGAAATCGCAACGGACGCGGAATTCTACGCGTCCACCCCCAGCCCCTAAAAACAGCCGCGAGTTCGATGCCCAGGCATTCCTCGCCACCATCGGAGAGGGCAGGAAGGCTGTGCTCTTCCCGAAGAAGCAAACTGTCTTCGCGCAAGGGGATCCTGCGGACGCAGTGTTCTATCTGCAGACAGGCAAGGTAAGACTCACCGTTGTCTCCAAGGAGGGCAAGGAAGCCACAATCGGCATATTAAGTGACGGGAGCTTCTTCGGCGAAGGTTCGCTTGCAGGTCAACCTCTCCGCATGGGCACTGCAACCGCAATGACAGATTGCGCTGTTCTGAGAATTGAGAAAAAGGCTATGGTGGATACGCTTCACCGGGAAAACACCCTTTCCGATTTGTTCGTCGCGTATTTATTGACCCGGAACATCCGATACGAAGAGGATCTGGTTGACCAACTGTTTAATTCCAGCGAGAAAAGGTTAGCCCGTGTCCTTCTTATGCTCGCTCGTTTTGGCAAGGAAGGGATTCCTGAATCCGTGATTCCGAGGATCAGTCAAGAAACGCTGGCAGAGATGGTGGGCACCACTCGGTCCCGGGTTAGTTTTTTCATGAATCGGTTCAGGAAGTTGGGATTCATTGACTACGCCGGGGGTCCAGAAGGCGGGCTACAGGTTCACAGTTCACTTCTCAACATCGTTCTCCACGACTAGCGGGCCGCGTCATCCCAATTGCGGAACAGCGGCTAGACAATGATCCAGGGCGGGCACAGAGCGCACGAACGCCGATGAAGCAGGCGCAGCCCCTTTCCGAGCGACTCCCAAACGCGTAACATTAGGCTGAACTTTCACGTCCAGTTGTCACGGGAATTTTGGATGGTAACGGAACGGAAATGATGCTCCCCCCACAGACGCGAGACTTGGCCCAGCGCCTTCTCGCTTACCAAAACGCTGCGGGCAAAACCTCCGAGCCGACGCAATTCGCGGCCTTTCGCGTCTGCGAGACTTTGCGCCAACCTCTATGTGCACTCGCGGGAGTTGCCGGTTTTCGCTCGCTGCTTTCTCGTGCTCTGACGCTGGCCAGAGCGGAAGCTCCCAGTCTTAGCGCGGTACAGGTCGCGGCGGATGGATCCTTACAGGGTCTAGACGAGCTTCGGCCGCAAGTCGACGCGGACCAAGCTCGGGAGGCAGGAATAATTCTCATTACCCAGCTACTCGGGCTGCTTGTCCGAGTTGTTGGCGAAGCTATGACCTTGCAGCTCGTGACATCTGAAATTCTTCCAGACTTTAAGTTCCTCTCGAAGAGCGGTATGCCCATCGGCTTTGAAGCGATCGTCAATGAAGTCGATGATCTTCAAGGCGTCAGTGCGCGTCTCGAAAGACTGGCGGAGCAATACCCGCCCGTCACAGAGGCGCTGAGGACTATCTCGGGAAACGTTCTAAACACGGCGACCGTATTGGCGGTAGTGGCGGCAATTAAAAGCCCCAAGCCGAATTGAGTACAGAGTTCGCGCCCTGCATGGAAAAGGAAATCGTGAGTCTTCCAGAGTCGCGACATTTGGCCCAACGCCTTCTTGCTTACGAAGCCGTTGCGGGCAAGAACTCCGAGCCAGCGGAGTCCGCGGCTTTTCGAGTCTGTGCGAAGCTGCGCCGGCCCCTGATTACACTCGCGGGAGTTGCCGGCTTTCGCTCGCTCCTTTCTCGTGCTCTGACGCTGGCCAGGGCGGAAGCTCCCAATCTTGGCGCGGTACAGGTCGCGGCGGATGGCTCCTTAAAAGGTCTAGACGAGCTTGCGTCGCAAACTGAAAAGGAACAAGCCAGGGACGGAGGCGCCATTCTCATTGCCCAGTTAATCGGGCTGCTCCTCACTTTCATTGGCGAGGGTTTGACGTTGCGGTTGGTTCAGGATGTGTGGCCGGAGGCCGCCTTCGACGGCCGCGTTTCCGAGAAGAGAGGGATGCTTGAGCGCACAAGATAGAGTGATAATAAGAAAACTGCCGACCGGGGTACCGGGCCTCGATGAAATCCTGGGCGGCGGTATCCCGGAATTTTCTTTCAATATCATCGCGGGCGCCCCGGGAAGCGGTAAGACCACGTTGGCGCACCAAGTCGTGTTCGCCAACGCGACGCCGGAGCGCCCGGCGCTCTATTTCACCATCCTCGGCGAACCCGCCATCAAAATGCTGCGCTACCAGCAACAATACACGTTCTTCGACCAGGCCAAGTTAAACACTGCCGTTCGCTTTATCAACTTGAGCCAGGTTGTGTTGGAGAAGGATTTAGATGCGGTCCTAGAGGAGATTACGAAAGAGGTTGAGAAGGCAAGCCCCGGCGTCGTGGTAGTGGACTCCTTTCGCACCGTGGTGCGGAAGGCGCTCGGCGGTACAACCGAAGTCGAGTTGCAGGCTTTCATTCAACGGTTAGCCCTGCTCCTGACCAGTTGGCAATCTACGACTTTTCTGGTCGGGGAATATGTCGAAGGTGAAATCCGAGACAATCCCGTATTCACCGTCTCCGATGGCCTCTTTTGGCTTTACCAAACGTCGGAGCGAAGTTCCATTGTGCGGAAACTCCAGATCGTGAAACTGCGCGGGCAGGCGTCCGTGCCCGGACTGCACACCTTCCGTATTACTAATGCTGGGCTGCAAGCCTTTTCGCGTACTCTTGGGCTGGCCGGACAAACAAGGAAGATCCCCAGCACACGGCGCCTTTCCATCGGTATTCCGGAATTGGACAAGATGCTCGGGGGCGGCATTCCCGAGGGAGACAGTGTCCTGGTGGCAGGGGCTTCGGGAACGGGAAAATCGGTCTTGGCAACCCAATTCATTGCTGAGGGCATACGTCAGGGGGATCCGGGAATTGTTGTGGTCTTTGAAGAACGACCGCAAGAGTATGCGGAGCGGGCCAGCAGCTTCGGTCTGGATTTAAAGACGCCACGAAAAGAGAAGAAACTCGAAATTCTCTACCTCCGTCCGCTGGACCTCTCGGTGGACGAAACCATGCACGAGATTCTCGACGCGGTCCAGAAGATTGGCGCCAAACGCCTGGTGATTGATTCGCTGGCGGGCTTTGAGATGGCGCTGGCACCCGGCTTCCGCGCGGACTTTCGCGAATCGCTCTACCGGATGATAACTGCGTTGACGGGAGTCGGGGTGACGATTCTAAGTACGGTTGAGGTTAATGAGTCTTTCACGGAATTCCCGTTCAGTACCTACTCGATTTCCTTTCTCACCGATGACATTATCCGGCTTCGGTACGTATGTATCGACGGCCAGCTTCGCAAGATCATGGTGGTTATCAAGATGCGCGGTGGCAACCATAGCAAGGATATCCGCGAATATGAAATCACCTCCAAGGGTGTGGTCATCATCGGCGAACGCCTCACGGATTATCAAGGCCTTATCACCGGAATTCCTGAGCATTTGAACCGATCCGGCAATAATCAAGAGCGCTCACATAAGCCGAAAACCAAAAGCAGAAGCTAGAAGCAATCGCGACTAACGCTGACATTACGGCACTCACAACCGGAGTAGCTGGTCGAGATTTCTGGTCGTGTCACGTACAAGCCGGAAGTTATCGGTTCGTGCGTCGCATTAGTACTGATTAATGCGCTGTGTCCGTCAATTGAGTAGTTCCGGGAATCGTTGGCCCTCGCGGATGTTGGTTCTCACCCCATAGCACACTACCGGCTTGTGCGATGCACCAAACTCAAACATTTGTTCATCCCACAACTCTTCTGCTCCCGCGCGCCGACTGCGACCCTCGCCCTTTGAAATCAATGGGCGTCGCAAGACTCTCGAAGGTTCGAAACACCGATTCTGTAGGCTGCAAGCCCGCGACACGGTTCTGAAAGCAGACCAAACAGCCATCCTGATTTGTCCGAAATCTGAAATGCCCTTATGTTCCCGCATGCAACGCGGAAGTCAAACTCACGCGTGATCGCGAAAGAGGAGCATATGAGATTGCCTGATCGGAGAAACGCAAGCCGCAGTTGTGTTCTTGTCTATCTGCTGATGATTTGTTCGCTCCAGTTTTCTCCCTTAGTGTCCAACGCCCAAAACCTTGGGCAGTCGCCACAGACGGGCCAAGCTGTCCAAGGTCAAACCGCGGCCCAACCTGAAGGAACGGTTCTCAATCTCGTGAACTGGGTTGGCAATGTGATCTCTCCTGTTGGAGCGGCGCTGGCGGTGGTCATGGCAGTCATTTCTTATTCCCAAGGACGAGGTGTCGCGCGCTGGGCGGTGACAGCGGCCGGATTGCTGGTGATCTCAGGACTCACTCGCCTCATCGAGTTCTGGATTCAGAACGGTACAGCGGGCGTGCAGTAAGAACGCTCACTGCGGAGTTCTCAGGCAATGACGCTACCCCAAATCATCGTCGATCTGTTGACACTGCTATTCGACATGGCAGTTCCCGCTGCCATCTGCACGATGGTGCTTGCTGGAATCGCATTGCGCCAGGAAGGGGGCGTGAACTTTCAGGCGGGCGGCAGGTTCCAAAGATGGGCCCTCTGGTCGGTAATTTTCTTGACGCTTCCGCAATTGCTTTCCTGGTTCGCGGCGCAGGGTATCGCCATGCCTGCGCAAGGCGGAGGCATCAGCAGTTCGTGGGTCGCGAGTTTGCAGACCAGCTTCAGCGGGTTTGTTTCGAACGTCGTGGTTGCCCGATTGACTCCCGTGCTCGCGGCTTTCTGCGTCCTGAAAGCGGCGCTCGATGCGGCGGAGGGGTACAGCCCGCTCGGGTCCATCGTCTCCGCTATTTTTCTGCTGTCTGCGTCCGGCACAGTCCAGCTTTTTCAGAGTTGGAATAGCGGGTCGGAGTTCGCAACCACGGACATGCTGACCGCGGCCTGGAATTTTCTCGCTGGAACGATCCTGCCGGAAGCAGCGGGATTGGCAATTGTGGGTGCGATTTTCAATTACGCGCGCCATCGGCCATTCATGCCGCTGGTGGGGTCAGGTCTTGCGTTCTTGAGTGTTTCGGCCATTTGGAAGCTGGTCCAGGCCATGGCCGGATGATGAGGATTGGAGGTGATCCTGTGAATCTTTCAAACGGGTTGCTCAACCTGACGAACTGGCTGGGCAACGTCATCATGCCGACCATGGCAGGTCTGTTCGCCGCCGCCGCGATTTACCGCTTCAGTAAGGGGCACCCGTATCAACACCTCGGCTATGCGGCACTGGCTTCCCTGATGTGCTCAGGGTTGTTGCGCGTCATGGAGTCCTTCAGCAACCAAGCAGCGTGGAACAACCCGGACCGCTACTGGATTTCAATTCTGACGCTAGTGAACTGGGTTGGGAACGTTCTTCTGCCGCTGTACGGAGCCGGCCAGGTTGTGCTCGCGGTCGTGCACTTTGCGGGATTGCTCGAACGCATGACGATCGGTGAAGCCTGGGTGCGCAACCTAGTCGCAGCGATGTGCTGTTTCGGACTGTCAGGGCTGTTGCGCTTAGGGGAGTTCTGGATTCAACACGGAACGGCCGGAGTGCGCTAGGGAGTAGGCGATGCCATTGCAGGTGACACCCGTGAATCGCAATTTACAGACGAGAGTGACATTCATGCTTCTGGAATTGGAGGACCTGTTCATCGTGCTAGGTGCGGCAGCCATCATGAACGTGGTTGGTCATTTCGTGGGAGGTGAGATCGCGGGAATGCCAATGAGCATTGTCCTCCAGTACGGGGTGCCACTGCTCATGGTGCCAGTGCTGATGGCCTTCAAGTATGGCAAGCCGCGGGGCTACGTTCGCGATCTTGCTTGCTGGTACATGAAACCTCATGCCTACTGCGCGATTGCACGCGACCGCGAAATCCGGTCAGCGTATCTGAGGGAGGAATAGCAGTGCCGGTAACTCTTGAACAACACGAACGGAAACTCCACGATCCGGCATTGTGCGAACAACTGCCGGTCCGCGACTACCTGGACAACATTGTCGTCCGGACAAATGGTGCCTTTGTTGCGGGTTACGAGTTGAAAGGTCTGGCGTCGTATTTCGCGAGCGACGAAGGCCGAGACCGGGGGAAGTTGATGCTGGAGGCGCTCCTTCGCTCTCTGCCGGAGCAGAGCATGAGGGTACAGTTCCGCTACGAAGTAGTGGAGGATATCGGAGATCTGCTTGAGCGTTATGCCGAAGCGCAGCAATCGGAACGCTTGGAAGTCATTGCACTCGACGAGGTGCGCGTCGAACGATGGCGAATCAAAGAGGCGAATGGCCACTACATGCGGCCTCTCTTGCACGCGTACTTCATCTGGGACCCGGTCGTTCATCGCCGTATTGCCGGTAAACCGCTCAAGCCGACGGGCAAACCCTTCAGCTTATCGGCGCGGAAGTGCATTGAGCGAAGTCAGCAGGAACATCAGCAGCTGCTGGCAGAATTCGAGAGTCTGCTGCGTGGCCTCGAAACGACCCTCGAAGCGGCAGAACTCGGCGCAAGCCGGATGACCGACGAGGATCTGTTTCTTGAAGCAAAACGAGCTCTCAATCCCCTGTCGCCGGATCGTCGGCCGTACAGGCGTGGTGAAGAGCAACTGGAATACAGGAGCGCACGGGAGCAGATCGTTGACACGAGTATTGCTGATGAAACGGACTCCTATCTCAATGTCGGTGGAATCCTCTATTCCTTCGTAAGCCTGAAAGAACTTCCGGATGCCACTTTTCCCGGAATCCTCAGAGAGCTGGTAGGTCTTGATTTTCCGCTCATTGTCAATGCGCACATCGCGATTCCTGACCAGGCGAAAGTGCTCAAAGGCTACAAGAGCCGCTTACGCAAGATGCAGGCCGTGCAGCGGGACTCGAACGGTGGATTTCGGACAAACGTGGAAGCGCAGGTTGCCGAGTCCCAACTGGTCAGGGTGCAACAGGACATCATCTCGAGTTCGGTTAAAACGGCCAAGCTGAGCCTGGTCATCGGAACGCGCACTTCACGCCCGGCCATCACGACCGCGGAACTGGAGCAATCAGAGCGAGCCATCGACAACCAGCGCCAACAGCTTCTCTACGCGATTTCCCGCATGAACGGCGCGAAGGCGGTGGCTGAGTCGTTGGCGAAGAAGCGCCTGTTTTTTAGTTCACTTCCGGCAATGGCGGAACCGGACAAGAGAGACCAGGACTTGCTCACCTCGAATGCGGCGGATCTTGTGCCGGTAGAGACACCTTGGCGCGGAACACCCCGGTCACCACTGTTCCTGCTGGAAACTCCGTACCGCCAGCTCATTCCTTTCTCGCCCTTCGATCCAGGCTTGAGCGACGCGAACATGCTGGTGATGGCGAAAACTGGCGGCGGAAAGACCGTCATGGTGCAGCAGTTTCTTCTGATGGCCGCCAGAAGCAACCCGCTGATTTCGATCCTCGAGCGCGGCGACTCTTATCGTCCACTGGTCGAGTTGATGGGCGGGCGGATGATCACCATGTCGCTCGATAGCGAACAAACGATTAACCCGTGGGATCTGCCAGAAGGAGAAAGAGAGCCGAGCAAGGATCAGGTGGCGTTTCTGAAAAATCTTACGCGCCACATGCTCGGCGAGGGCGGGGCCGAAGACACGCAACTTCTTGACAACCTCATCACGGAGGCCATTCTTCGGACTTATAAAAGGGCGGCAATCCGGCCCTCGATTCCCATTCCAACCTTCTCCGACCTGCGCGACGAACTCTCGCAGTGGCGTGACGAGGAAAAGAATCAACGGGTGATGGACGAAGCCCACCTGGCGGCGATCAAGCTGCGCAGCTGGACCGGCGAGAAGGGAGTGTATTCGAAGTTGTTCGACCGTCCCACAACGATCTCACTGGAGAATCCCTGGTTATTTTTCAATGTGGAGCAATTGAGCGACGATCGGCGCCTCGAAACGGCAATGAGCCTTCTCATTGCTCACGCCACCGCGCAACGGGCAGCCGGCAAGGCGGGCAGGCGCAGTATCACGGTTCTTGATGAGTGCTGGTTCCTGCTGGATTCTCCGGTCCTGGCTCCCGAAGTGGTCCAACTGTTTCGTACGGCGCGCAAACGTAATGCCAGCGTGTGGGGAATGAGCCAAACGGCGGAAGATTTTGTCGGGACCGAATCGAAGCCCAGACCGCACGGGGCGGGCATCGTAAAGAACTCGACCACCAAGATCATCGGGCAGCAACCCGGAGACATGACCGCACTGCGGGAGCACCTGCACCTAAACGAGACCGCTCTGAACCAGATCAAGCATTTCAGCGCTCCCATCAAGGGCAAAAGCGCCGATGCGCTCATCGTGATTGGCGAGAAAGCCGACACCACGCACACAATTCGTATGTCACCGACAACGGTCGACTACTGGATCATGACGACGTATTCGCGGGAACGTGTGTACCGGACATGGTGGCTAAATCGGTGGCTGGAGCAGAGGAAAGCCACGCCTTTGATCGAAGCCTATCGCGAGCTGGCCGAGAGGTTCCCGGGAGGCCTCGCTGATGTTGATCCACTTCCGGAAGAAATCTCAGGAGAAGTCGCAAGAGGTACACGCATATGAAGATGAAAACTTTGCAGTTCCTTCGCAACTTTCAACACAAATTAAGTCGCAGCAGGCGATGGCTGTTTGCATTAGTGGTCACCCTGTGCTTGATTCCGTCGACCACGCGAGCTGACGGAATAGGAGACATTCTGTCCCTCTTTCACACCATCACCAGCACTCTCCAAGGTCCGATTGGCGGAGCGTTGAGCGAAATGCGGAAGGTGAGTGCGGCGGTGAACAATTTTCGCCAGGAGATCATCTGGCCTTTGGCCCTGATCAACCAGACGAGATCGTTTGTCAGTTCAACGCGGGCGCACTACACCGGCTTGATGTCTCAGATTGAAGGCCTCAAGAACAACAGCGCGACCCTTGCTCTTCCCATGCAACTGGAGTCGATGTTCCGAGGCGCCCAGTCAGGGTCCATCGGACAGATCCCTTCGCTGTACGCGCAGGTCTACCAGCCGGTTGCGCTGTCTGGAATTGCCCAACCGGTGCAGCGCAACCTCATGGACATCGACGATGCAATGGCAATGGATTCGCTAAAGACTTCCATGGTCTCCGACCAAACGACTCAGGGGATGCTGACTCTCGCCGATTCTCTCGAACAGCAGGCGATGACTGCGGCTCCCGGATCGGCGTCCATGGTGACCGCCCAGGCACGCGTCGCGGATCTGGAAACTCAGGCGCAGCTTGCGAAGATGCTTGCTGCTCAACTGCGCCAGGAAGCAACGAAACTGGCGCACCAGAATGCTCTGCTCAAGCAGAGATCCGTGGCGACACAAACTCTGCAGAACCAGATCCAGCAAGTTCTAGGTCATCCATAAGGAGTTCGAAAAATGAAATTGCCTACACTCTCTCGTCTTTGGAAGATCCTCCGGACCGCCGTGGCCGCGGTATTTGGCTTGGCTATCGTAGTCGCGCTGCTGCCCAGCAAGGCCCGCAGCCAGCTTGGGCTTGATCCGTGCTGCGCCATGATGCAGATCGGGCTCAACACAATCTCGGGACTGCTCAGAAACTCCGTGGCTATGCCGCTGGGGTCTATCCAGCAAAGTCAACAGCAATCGGCAAATTTTGAGCAGCAAGTGGTGTTTCCGATGGCCGCGATCAGTCAGGCCAGAAACATGGCCGTCCAATTTCAAAGCCAATTCGTCCAGATGCGCCAGTTATTCCAGCTGCCGATATCCAGCGCGACGCTGCCGACGCCGCAACTGCTCGAACAGAGCCTGCTCTCAGGCAATCCGGGCGCAATTCCCCAGATCACAAGCAACTACTCGACCCTATATGGCACTGTGATGCCGCCGGCGAACGCCCCCCAACCGGTTCGGAACATGGTCGATATGACCGACGCGGAAGCACAAGCCGCCATGAAGAAGGCGGTCGAAATCGATGCCCTGGCCAACCTGGAGCTTCAAGCAGCCGAACAGATCAATCAGCAATTGCAAACCGCCGCGCCCGGCAGTTCCACGATTTTGGAAGCCGAGACCGCGGCATGGCTAGTGAGGGCCAACGCATACACGCAATCCGCGATGGCAGAACTGGTGCGAGTGCGCTCAATCGAGTTGGCGAACTCTAGCGGTCAGCTCAAGTTCAGCGCTTCTCATGCAGCGACACTTCAGTCTACGGGCAACCAGGTCTTGCAACCGGGGGTTCAGTAGCCGTGTTTTATTTCCAGCAACTATTAAACACGGCGCTAGCCGGGATCGACGGGACTGCGATCATCTCGACGGTCACGAACATCGCATTCGCGATCCTGCTGATCGGCTTCCTGATTGGCCTCTATCAGGCGGCGTTTCGCGGCGGCGATCTCCAGGCGCTGGCTGGAACGGCGATCAAGTATCTGGTGGTAGCCATGATCGTTTCCAACTGGGCAATCGTGTTTCGCGGGGTCAACGGCTCGTTCAACACGATCGCAAATTCCATTGGCAGCAGCTCCGGTGCGGGAGACATGTTTCAGAGCTGGATGGGACAACTCCAACAACAGTTCGCCAATAACCCCTCCTTGACGCTCACGGACATCATCACGGGCGATGCAGCGGCCACGATCACAGTGGTTCTGCTCGTGGTTGCTTACCTTCTCTATGCCCTCGCGATGATCGTGTTCTGTTTCTTTTACACCTTGTTTGGCGCAATCCTCTACGTGGTTGGCCCGTTGGTGCTCGCGCTCATTCCCATCCCGGGGGTCGGCCAGCTGGGGAAGTCGTATGCCGTCAACGTGATGATCTGGAATGCCTGGGGAATTCTCTACGCCGTGTTCGGCGCACTCATTACTGCCATTCAGGTCAACCAAGTGAACAACATCCTTGGCAACGGGTTCCTTGGTTTTCTGAAGGGGGCTGGGGACTCGATCATCCTAGGGCTGGTCAGCATCTTTTACGCCCTAGCCATCGCGCTGATTCCCTTCATCGCGAAAAGGATCATCTCGGGCGATGTTGGGTCAACCGTCTTTGCACTGGTGAGAGCCGGCGGGGTTGCAGCTGGGGCCGCCATCGCTGGAGTCAGCGGCTTTGCGGCAGGAGCGAGTTCGGGTTCGGCTGGTGCCACGGCGTCGGGCGGCGTGGGCGCTTCGTCCACGTCTACCGTTCTGGCGTCGTCCACAGCGCCACCGGCTCCCTCGATGCCCGATTTCATCCGCTCCGGAGTTGCGAGCGCGATGAAGAGCGACAGTAGCCCAGCGGTGCCAGCATCGAACGCAAGCAGCCACGAAAGTTCCGGCAAACGAGATCTTGCCGCTGCCATGTCAGGCAGTAGTGGCCGACCTGGGTCCAGCTATCGACCCCATTCTGTGACTCAGGTCGTCAGTTTTAACGTGGGGAGGGCGCTCGGAAGAGCCGCGGGAAGGAACAATGCCGATAACAACTAGCTCTGGCAGAGGAGGTTTCTATGTGGAGGCAGCCACCAATCTGGGAGCCGCAAGGGACGAGGTTCCGGCCGTACAGCATCATCACGCTGATCTTTTTCTATATCGGAAAGTTCTTTGGAAGTTTGTTCGGCCGACGTGATTGATTGTCGTTGAACACTGAGAAGGTACACGAACATGTGGTTGAAAAAGAAAAACCCATCGAAAGAAACCGATTCGCCGGAAAAACTTCGCTACGCCCGCTATTACGAGCACGACGGCGAGTTGCGTGCGTACGCCAACCGGGCGATGGTTCTGGCATTCCTGTGCGTTCCGACAACGATGCTGGCGCTCGCCTTCGCCGTCTATGTCCGCCTGCAGCCTCCCACGGTCATTCGTGTGGATGAACACGGCCTGGCGACGATCTTGGGCGTAAACAAACCCTCCATTTCGGTGACGCAGGGCCCGGGATCGGAGCCGACCGAATTTGAGAAGCGGGCTTTCGTGCGCTTGTTCCTGGAACGCTACCTGAACTTTTCACCCACGAATGTGAGCCGCAACTGGGCCGACAGCCTGAACATGATGACCGCCAATCTACGCCGCACCGCATACACAGGGATGCAGAAGGATGACTTCATTGGAAAGATTCAGGACGATCAAACAACGTCGGAATTTCAGATGCGTTCGCTTGAGGTCTCGAAGGAAGATCCACTCACTTATACGGCATTCGGGGTCAAAGAAGTCCATCACATTCACGACCACAACGAGACCATCGACAAGGTGGTCAGCGAATTCCACGTAAGGCTGCTCGTCGAGAAACGGTCGGAGCAGAACCCCAGCGGTCTGCTGGTGGGAGAGTATTGGGAGCGCGCGATCGAAGGCGAAAAACGCGATTGGGTGCTGCAGCAGGCCGGGCTGAATAGCCCGCAGTGAGACGGATCAGAGGAGTTGGAAACATGGAAACCAAAACGCCAGACAGCTCTGCGATGCCAGCGACCACAAGCGTTGGTGGCACAAATGCGCGCCGCAGGCACCGTAATGGTAGTGACCCAAATCTTCGTTACTTTCTCCCCAAATCAGGGTCTTCTCCGGCCAAGCCGGAGTTAGGCCAGGAAATGGCGAGTGAAGGTGAAGCGTTAATCGAAGCGTTCAAGAACGGCCAGCCGTTCTATACGTTGACGACATGGAAAGCGGCTCCGGAGTAATGAGTGGCGGTAGTCCTGTGATCGTGAAACAGGCTGTCGTCCAGAAGCCGACTCAAAGTTAGTTCGAAAAGATCAGCACGAAGAGTTCTCAGATGACCAAGCATTGGTGTTGGTCCTTTGAGCGCCCCGCGGCTTTATGTGGGGAAATGTGCTGACCGGGGCTTTTTCACTTGAAGGCCTGGCCGAGCGAACCCTAAATGGGGGCCAGACTAGAGCGAGAAAGCTTGCGGTCACGCAAACTCCTTGACTCTTTCCGGCCTCCCGGAACGAACAGTTCAAGGAGAACAAAAATGACGAAGAATACTACGACGAACAATTACAGAATTCGGGCCGATCAGCTTCAGAACCTTGAGATCGACCGCAACGGACGGGTCACGCCGCGGTTGCACGATCTTGATCCGTTCCAGAACACGCTGCTTAGCGTCCTCTATCCGGGAATCAAAGTAGCGAGCGTGAACGTGCCGGCCGGGCCTCTCGACGATTACGAAGAAGCACAGGTCGAGAACGCCTTGGCCCGGCTCGTCTGGAACGGCGTTCACTACAAATTAGTGGGCGCTAGCGGGTCTGCAAAGAAGGGCAAGTTCTACTTTGTGGACCAGGAGCACAGCCGGGCCATCGCCGAGCGGTTTCAACATTGGCCGCAAGCGGCGATCGTCTACTTCGGAATTCTCGTCTCGCCCTGCAAGGTGATGATGGAGGAACCCGAGGCACGAGTGCTCATCGTTCCCGATCGCAAATTGGGAACGAATGACTGCCGTGGCTGGATCAGGCGATCGGTGTTCCAGCGTCTCAAAGAAAAGCATGATCGCGAAATCCTGTCGATCCAGATTGACCGGCTTCGCCGCGAGCGGCACGGAAAGGCAAGCGACGAAGACCTGGACCGGCATCAACAATCAGCTCTTCTTGAGGACGCGAAACGGGAAGTTGCCCGGAAACGTCTCGCGGAAGGGCGCTTCTATCAGTTCCGCATGGCCTTCGCCGATACCCAGGCGAAAGGCGCATTCAAAATCATGGAGGATGATGTTGCCGATGCGCTGGAAGCGGACTTTGTTCTGCCGGATAGCGCGGTCAAACCAGGGCTGAAGATACCGGCGGTGGTGTATTCGATCTTCGGGCCGGGCAGAAGATTTCGCGGCGACGTCGTGGTCGGAATTCGCGAAGTCTCCCGCCAGCTCGAGTTTGAGTCCAGTTACACGCTCGTAGAACATGCTCCTGAAGACTCAATTCAGCTGGAAATTTTACCACAGGCGATGAAGCAGGTGGCCAAGCTGAGTGAGGCGGTAGGCGAAGGCCGCTACGAGGATCTCCTCGAAATCCTCGGGCACCATCCGGATAGGTCTTTGCCGGATGGACTTGAGCAGGACACCAACGAAGAATTCCGGGTCGTTGAAGGACTGCTCTTGGCCGATGCCAGCGGCGAAATCGTCCGTCATCCTTACGTCAACAATCAACTCAACAAACTCCTTGCGCGCTGGGCGTTCAAGGCAGCGACCGGTGGAGGTTTCCGTCTTCCGGCATTTGCTTTGATGGACGACGGTTATCTCTTCCTTAAAGATGGCGAAGTGTTTTGCGGATCCGATTGGATTCCCGAGCACAAGGCCATCGTCACATTGGCTTCGAAACGGGGCTTTTGTGTCCGCTACCCCATACGCATGGTTGACGATCTTCTCCCCTTCGTAAATCTCTCCGACGAGGAGATCATCGCGCAGCTCGATAAGGATCTTTGCCGCCAGGAGTGCGCTCTGATCGAGACAGAGCTTCGTGACCTGGTTACGCAGCAACTGCGATTGGAGGGCACGTATGTTCTCCATTCCGAGACGGCAAAGAAGAACGGCGGTGACTTTGATTTCGACTGGATTTGCGTGGTCGAAGAGGACCGGTTCCCGCGGTTTGTAAAGGACCGGTTCTCCCGAGGCCTCGGACAGCAACAGGGGAAAAACAAGGCCAACAAGGCTAGAGACCCCTGGTTCAATCTGGAGCACGTGGCCATGAAGGCCCGAGGAAATCACATCGGCTCGATCACCGACCTGATGACCTCCTGCCGCGCAGTAGGCCAGGAAGAACTGGCTGCGCAATTGGCCAAAGAACTTCAGAACGCGCTCGACAGCCTCAAATGGCAAGTCCAGCCCGATCTCAAACTGGTCGCCGAAATACGCCAGCAGATACGTCAGGCGCCCTGGCTCCGTTACAAGAACGAACGCCGGTGCTCTGATTTACCACTCCATCTGGAGGTGGAGAAGACCGACCGCGTCGGCCACCTCTATAACCATGTTCGCAAGCAGATCGAAGACTTGCTGATCAACAAGGCCCCGATTGAGGCATTCAAGGCGCTCGTGGTGGGCGAACAGGTCACCCGCGAGATGCTGGAAGACTGCCGTTTCATCAATCGGGTCTATGCCGCGATGGTCGGCAAGATCGCCGAGAGGCGAGAACAACTCAAACAACAACTGGAGAAGACAAAGGCCGAGTGGGACACGGTACGTCAGAGCTCCGACAAGGAACTGCGGCGACAGAAGCTGTTCGCCATGAACCAGGCACGCGGCACATGCCGTTGTGACGAGGAACGTGGCAAATACGAGATGAAGGCCGTCTTGGCCTACATCCGCATCTGGGCGCAGAACAAGGCAGAGAACCGCATGGGCTGGCTGCAGGCGCTTAACCGCGTGGTGTGCAACGGTGAGCGCTCAAGCGGCTCGATTCTCTTTCTTGCCTTTCCTCAGGAACTGATCCTGAAGCTGGCGGAGCGCACGGGAGGCAAGCCGGTTCGCGTGCACGTCCCCAGGCTTTACGAGGGACTCGTTCGTACCGACTCTTCCGGCCGAACTTTCCTGGTTGATCCACTCAAGGGAGGAGGACAGAAACACACATTCTTGTTCAAGTACAGGGATGGAAAGGTCCTCCTCGACGACGACAAACCCGAGCAGGCCCAAGCACAACCTTCAAGCGAATCTTGCGCTGAAACAGACATCGCAGCCGAACGCGCAATACCGGCTGCAATTGTCGATGAAGCTGTGGAGTTTCTTCCCAGCACTTTCAGCGATGAGGATGCGAGTGATGTGCCCTGGGTCATGTGAGGCAGCAACCGCTTTGAGCGGAATCCTTTCGGATTCCGCTCAGGGCCTAAGAAGGAATTATGAAAAGACCTGTTTCGCTCATCCTTATATATAGCCTTTGTGCTATCGCCGCATTATCCCAGCAGTCAGGCCCTCCCAGCCCGAACGCCGTCGTCCACGTTGCGACCGCCCTGAACCACCTGACGGTTCTGGAATTTCACGAGCCGGTCACGATGGCGGCCGCTGGCAGTTCGGACTTTCAGATCGAGCGAGAGTCGAACAAGGTCTTCGTCAAGCCCGTGAAATCAGGGGCAGCGACGGATCTGTTCGTTTGGACGGCTTCCCGGCGCTTTGCTTATGAGCTTGAAATCACCCAAGAAGTAAAGAACATGAATTTTGCGATCGATAATGCTCCACCGGCTCCCGCCCCGCCTCCAAAGCCCGCCGTGGAACCCGAGACAAATCAGTCTGCTGACGTGGTGCTGACCCGCGCGCTCCTGGGGGCCGAGGAGATTAAACACACTCGCGCACGTGCGGCGAAAAACCAGGTGAGTCTGCGCGTGGAGCAGGTGTTTCGCACGCCGAGCACTGTCTATATCCATTACACGATTGAGAACAACAGCAATCTTTTCTATCGCGTAAATACGCCAGGGGCTTACCAACTACAGACAGACGACTCGCCCATTTCGTTGGCGAGCCTAGCCCACACCCAGCTCGACCGAGCCATGCTCGAAGAGCTAGGCGGTACGAAGGAACTCGCCCTGCCTGTCGCTCATGCCGAAGCTGAGGCCGACGATCTTCACCCGGGAGAGACTACACAAGGAGTGGTTTCCATTCGGCAGGGTTTGAAATCACCGGCAGTCGTGCAGTTGGTGTTTGGCGATGGGGTAAAAGCGACCGTCGTGCTCTGAGATGAAAGCGAATGCACAACTCGGCGAGATGCATGATCGCCTGATTGACTGCTATATGCAGAACCCGAAGGAGCGATTTTGTGATGCATTGCTGAGATTCGTGGAGGACCCTCTGAAGCCGCGAGACGAGCACGGCCGTTTCCGCGTAAATCCGATTTTGCTCCTTCTAACCTTGGTTCTTGCGCTTGCCTTAGGCACGTTCTTGCTCCTCAGTTTTGTTCAATCATGACTGCAGAAAATGAATATCGGTTGGGCCGCCGCGCCTTCCATCGTAACCAGGAAGAGAGCATTGCCGTTGCCCTGGCCATCGTTGCAGTCATCTTGCTTGCTGGCGGCTCCTACATCCTGGTAAACCGTTTTCACGTGCGCTCGGTGCAACTGCTGGAAGGTTGCCTCTATGCGTTCTTTGCCTTGGTTGCTGGCATCTCCCTCGCCTGGTATCTGCTCACCCTGCGGCGCCGGCGGGAGGCAAACTGGCCTCATCCTCCTTTATATATAAGCCAAGCGAAAGACCGCGAGGCCGTCGAGGCCGCGTTCGCACAGAACGCAATCGTCCTCGGCTATGACGTGCATGGCAAGCCCTGGTTCTGGCCGGACGCGACGCGGGTGATGCAGTCGGTGGTGCTCGGCGCAACTGGTTCCGGCAAGACCACGCTTCTGAAGAACATCATTACCCAGGACCTGTTCCGAGTGCTCGGACCCGCCGAAGACCAGCACCGCATTCCCATGTTGATCTTTGATGGCAAGGGAGACCAGGAGTTTCTCTCCGATCTTCTGCCGGCCATCGAAGCCTCGGGCCGGATGCACCAGTTGAAAGTGCTCAGCCCATCGCGGCCAGAAATCTCAGTGCGCTATAACCCCTTCTTCAGTGACGCTGGACTGTACGAAGAGCATTCAAATCTCGTGTTCGAATCGTTCGATCAGGAAGGAAGATTTCTTCCGCGGCCATCAGGGCAACTATCTGACCGACATCTCGCGCGTTCTGACCTACACCGGCAAGCGTTACAACTTCTACGACGTGATGGTGATGGCGCTTGACCCGGTCGGTCCAGCGGGAACAGATTGCGATTGCCCGTGCCAGAATTCAGACGCTTGAGGGCGTCAGCAATCAGCGCCGCCTGAACTTCGAGATGTCAGCGAAGATGTTGCTGCAGTCCCTGCAAGACCGCGAGCGAATCACCAAGATCCAGGGCCTATTAAACCAGCTGATGACTTTTCTCCAGGACGAACTCTCCATCATCACTGGCGCCTACGATGAGATGCTGTCGCTCGACGAAGTCATTGACCAGGAACTGATTCTGTTCGTTTCGCTGAACACCAACAAGAACTCAAAAGCGGTCACGGCCCTTGGCCGGATGCTGCTGCAGAACATGCAATTGATGATTGGCAAGCGTTACGAGAACGAGCAGGAGCGCCGACGCGAGAACCGGCCGATGGTCAGCGTCATCCTCGACGAGTTTGCGCCCTTTGCTTATTCGAACTTTGCCCAGATCCTGCAGACGGCGCGCGGCACCAACACCGCATTCCTGTTCGCCCTGCAGGCGCTACCGCAGCTTCTGACCGTGGGTCGCGGCTTCAGAGATGACGTGTCCTCGGCGCCGAATACGAACATGCTATTGCGCACGAAGGATGAGGAGACGGCGCAGTATTTCCTGAAGGCATCGGCGCGCGTTCCGCAGAAGCGGCGCACCTTGACCGTCCAGCGCACCGGGGTGTTTGAAGACAAGTACGAGCCCGTTGGATTCGGCAGTGAAACCGACATCAAGGACACCCGGGCGCAGGACGAGCACATCAAGAACCTGCCCGTCGGCCAGATGGAGATCCTGATGACCGAGAACCGGCTCGGGACACTCCATTCCCATCTGCATGTCCGAGTGCCGCGCCAATACCGGTTCCCGGGACTTGAGCCGAGAATTTATCCCAGGCTCCACGCAGTTTCTCACACTGAAGGCGCGAACCTGCGCTTCAAGGACCCCGAAGTTGTTCGTCGCAATGGCCGCTTGGCCACGCGCACTGGCCGTTTGACATGGATGTGAGCCGTCCATCCCGGATTGTCGTTGCCGGCCTCTTCTTGGCCATGCTGCCATCGCTTTGCTTCGCCCAGGCGCGCCGTTCGGGCTACGATCCTGCCGGCTCAAGCGCAGTCTCCAAGGCAAAAGGATGGCTTCGTCGATTTCGCCCTGAAGCGCATCAATCCTGCCGACAAAGACTACGGGCAGTGTCTTGATGAGGGCCGCAAAATGCTGCTCGAAGAAACCATGAGGAACGGCTACTTCTGGTCGAACTTGGTTGCATTAGGGCTGCTGGCGTGCCTGTTCGTCATCATTGTGTATCAGCACAGAGTGCAAACCTGCCGGGAATGGACCGCGGCGGAGATGCTCGCACAACACGAGCACGCCCTCTCGCGAGCAAATGCTCAGGTGGAGGAGGCCACCAGCAGGAATCGCGGCTTGATGGAGGCGTTAACCGCGCTCCGAGAATCCGCGCTCCGTTCCCAAGCTTCCCCTGGAGAAGCGCAGGACCGTCCTGCACCACAGACCGTTCGCAGCCGGACATCCAGCATACAGGCCAGCCAAGTAGCGACACCAAAGAATGGCAATGCCACATCAGCAGCCGACCGTTCTGCGAGCGCAGCGACCGCAACACGGCCCGCAAACCAGCCCGCAAACCAAATCGGACTCTTCAAACCCGACGTAGAGCTGATCATGAAGGTCAATTCGCTGGAGCAGCAGCTTGGCCGGTCCCAGGATGAGGCCAAACTCTTGCGCCGTCAGCTGAACGAGTCAGACCGGCGGCTCCAAGAGGAACAACAGAGGAACCGCAGTCTGAAAGGGGTGTAGGTCGTCACACAGAAATGAAGAAGGAGTTCACAAAGAGATGTCGAAAGACGAAAAGGAGAACCGGTCGAAGCCAAAGTCCGGCGCGCTCGACAAGTTCGAGCCGGGCGGCGAGTCGGGCCCGCTTGACGACCGTAACGAGTACCAACAACGGCTGAATTCGTTGCCTGCTGAGCAAAAGGAATTCGCAGAAGAAAGCACGCGCTTTGCCGATCTCTGCCAGTACTTCTCGCAGCAAAAGATGGACATTCCGCCGTCCATTGTCGAGAGGGTTAGAAATGTTTCCAAGCTTCCAGTGCCGGATCGCATTCGCGCCATGAAAGACATCAATCGCGAACTGATGGAGTACCTCAATGATGTTGGTCAAGATCCTGGAATTCGGCAGTAACTGGTGGGCGCGGTTCGGCCGTGATCCGCAAGACCGTTACCGGTACACGAAACATGCGGCCTACTTCAATTCCACGGGTGTGCGCTGCGGAAGCAAGATGAGGCGCTACTGGATCGTTCCTGGCTTGATCCGGTTCAACGGCGTCGGAGACTTCAACCCACAGTTCCCGAACCGGGCTGTCGGGGAGGTGTTTGAATGCACCGATCTTGTCTTTGCACGCGGCGGCAATCGAGTGTTGTTTCGACGGAAAGTCGCACAATCGTGCCGGCCCGATTACTTCCTTTTGGTTGTATCGAGCGGCAGGTTCGGCGCCCTTAGCTTCGAAGCTTCTGACTGGAAATCAGAGTCTCTGACCCCTATCGCCGTGAGCCATATCGGTGAAAGACAGGAAGCAATGTTGCTCATGAAAGCCGGCGATTGGGTCCGAAGCACACTCGGCATCTGGCAACTCAGGGTTGCGCCAAATCTGCTCCATGGCGCTTCACTGGAACTGCTCGAAGACGCGGCGCTGAACTGAAGGGAATGGATCATGCGATACGCCAAAGGCAGCTTGGTCATCAGCGAGGAACGCGACATTCCTCTGTTGCGCCAAGTGCGCAATTCCCGCTTCGTGAGCCATGATCAGCTGTTTGAGTTCATGAAGTTCGGCGGGGTTGACCATTGCCGGAACAGCTTCAACTGGCGCGTAAAGCGGCTCGTCAAGTACGGTCAATTGGATCTCTGCCGCGACGTTTACGGGGCAGGCTCGGCCGTCTACCGGATCGCTCGAGGCGGGATTGCCCTGCTCGAACACCACGGCCAGTTCACCAGTGTCCTGCACTCCAATTCCGAACATCTCCCGCATGTTTCGCAGGCGTTCCATTCGCTGGAACTGAATCGAATTCAGCTGGCATTGGCCCAGGCGAACCTGCTGGCGGGATGGCAGTCGGAGGTCGAAATCGCATCCTTCAACACCATTTCGCCGACGCCCTATCGGAAGGACTACGACGCCATTGTCGACGTGTGGGTTGGCGACAAGACCGCGCGTTTTGCCCTGGAGTATGAACGCACTCTGAAAAGCTTCCGAGAGTACGACCGCATTCGGATGGCGCTTCAGACTGAGCGTCAGATCGGATGCATCTTGTACCTGACTTCGGGCGTCGAGGTTCTGCTCCATCTCGTCCATGAACTGCAGCCCGTCAACAGATCCCTGGCGTTTGCCAACGCCAGAGACTTCGCGAAAGAACTGCTCGACACACCAGTCATGACCGGGCGGAATGCGGCGAGCGCCAGGTTTAGGGACCTGCTGCAATGAATCGAGAACCGGGTAACACAGTGCCGCGTCACCTTTGCCTCACCGGCGCCTTGTTCACGCCTTGTTCGCGCCGCGCGCTCGCCGCGAAATTGACCTTTTTGGGGGGTAAGTAACATGCTTCCGGTCAATGACTTGGGTTCTGACTCCCCCCTGTATTTCAGCCTTCTGGAACATCCCTGTACACATGACTTGAAGCTCATCACCAGCCCTGTAGTCACGTTTGCCCTCTGGTTCCGCGGTCAGTCACGCTGCCCGCAGAAGAATAATCGACCCTGCGTCTCGGTCGAGACCGGAACTTGCACAAACTCTTCCACGGAATGCTGCTCGGCTAAGTGCTCTCCATTGGCAAGCCAATCGCCACGCGAATGGATACAAGTACGCCAGTCGGCTCGGCAATTCCAGCTTCATCCCGACAGACAATTGACGAATCGAGCCGCACAGCGCCGCGCAAATCTGCGCAGCAAACTGAACTCGCTTCCCCGCGAGTTGGCGGCTTCTTTGTTGTCCGCATGTGTGGTTGTTGAAAGTCCACATACTGTCCACATCGCACCCTCCCTCGACGATAACTACAGTTCTTTGTCCGGCTTTCAAATGCAGAACTCGACGGAAGGAGTGCACTTCGGGTCTGTCACTTTCTGGCGTGGCTGTTCGTGGACAGCAGGGCAAGTCAGATCAACTAAGGAGGAGCACATGATGTCTCAAAGCAGAGGAGCAGTAAGTTTTGAACCGCTGTTTACCGCAGAGGACATTGGCCTGCGCAAGGAGGCCAATGTCGAACACGTGATGAAAGTCTTTATCACCCTCGGCGAGGGGGTGGCTTCTCGCTGGATTGAAATGCCGAAAGGCGTTTTGTTGCTGCAGAGTGTGCCAGACAATCCCGCGTCCGGTGCCATTTACCTGTACGACCGCGAGCTGCAAGTCTTCTACTTTGTGGTCTTCGACGAAGGACGTGACGACAGCCTCACCGCGGCAGAGTTCGATGAACTTGTCACGGAGTACAACCTCGTCTCGTGGACGGCACATCCGGCGCTTCTCCGGAGGGCCGTTGGGAAACCTGGGATGGCGTGACGGCGAGCTTAGAGAGGGGACTTTATGAAAGGAGTAGGCCAAGCGAGCGCGGAAATGGCAGAGCGGTATTTTGCATTGTTCGTAAATCGCCTGGCCTACACCCTGCAATCTCACAAACCGGGCGCGAACGGGAAGCATTACTACTATCGCCCGAAGCAGGATCGGCGCTTGTCGCTCCAGACCATTTGCGAGCATTTGAACGGTCAGCTGACCATTGGCGTCTACGCGCTGAATCCGAAGACGCAGCGCTCCAAGTGGGTGGCAATTGACGCCGACTATGAGAATGCGCTGGAGGATCTTCTGAAGTTGCAATGGGAGCTGCGTCAGGATGGAGTTGAGGCGGCGCTCGAAAAGTCCCGCCGCGGTGCTCACCTCTGGATCTTCGCGGACAAGCCATTGCTTGCAAGGCACTGCCGGATCTACATCTACAACCTGGCCCGTCGCTTGAAAGTGCCGGTAAAAGGCGGCTCTGGTCTGGCGGAAGGAATCGAGGTATTTCCGCGCCAGGATCAACTCGGCCCTGACGAATTCGGCAATGCTATTCGGGGGCCGCTCGGAATCCATCGTGCTACCGAAAGGCGCTACTGGTTCTATGGTGCAGACTACCGGCTCGAAGCGCAACTGGACTACCTGGAGCGCCTGCGAAAGATCACGGAGACCGAAATGGGCGGGTTCATCGATGGACTCGAAATGCCGGAAGAGTTTCGTCCCAAGCCAAGAGTTGAGTTGCCGCCATACGATCCGACGCGCCCACAGTTCCGCATTCTCGATCACGTCCGGCCGACGTCCAAGCGTGGCGGGAACTACTGGGCACGTTGTCCCTCATGCGCGGACCATGGACGTGATCGCAGCGGCGACAATTTGGCCATTTCAGTTTCGGATCCGCGCAAGTACAAGTGCTGGGCCGGATGCACCAAGGAGATGATCCGCAGCGGCGTTGGGACACCCGATTCGAGTCAGGAGGCAGGTTGAATATGGAATCTCAGCTCACGACGCACAATAGGCGAGTTGGAGACCGAAATCCTGGCACGACAGGGACTGCGGCTCCCACCGATCACGTTGAAGTGTCTGCGGACTGCCGGCATCTACTGCCAGCCCTCGGTATCAATCGAGCATCAACACCTGGCAAAGAAGTACGTGCTTCGTGGAGTCGAATCAGGCGGGGCGGTCGCGGAGGTTGGCGCGTATGCGAGCTTCGTAGATGAACAAGGCAACGCATTGCCCTGGCTTCAGCGCGTGGACAGCATTGGCGTAAACGGCGTGCACGCGATCGTGGTCGCGCCAGTACTGATCCGGGTGCAAATGCTTCGGATAGAGCGGACCTACGATCTGCTCATTACCCGGCACCAACTGGCAAAATCGAGGGATAGCCAGAGGCCACGGCTAGAAAGCTCGATCCTCTTTTATGGCCGCAGGGGCGGCCTGGAGATGGAGCTGTGGGGAAAGGACGCCGCGTTCCGCGGCACCGTCTGTCCGGTTTTCTACACTCGGGCGGGGGAACGTGTTGTTTGCCAAACGACTTCCAGGATGCTGCCACTCGAATCACATCTGCCGTGTGCTGCCTCGGCTGCCGTCATTGTCATTTGCTCGGACCTAAGCTGATCGCCCCGGACCGGACGGAGAATCCCAACGTTCTTGATGTAACCGACGAGCGGAGCGCGAGCGTCGATGCAGTTGCGAGCGGAGCGGCGTGAGGAGTCTTGGATGAGCAACGGCCCTACAGCAGGCGACCTACCCAGCATTGATGAGGTTCTTGCCGACCCTGCCGCTTCTTTTTGGCTTAAAACGGCGCTTCGTTCCGCTTTGTGTCGCGACCCCGTAGATGCCGCCCACGATTCGGAGATCCTGGCACGACTGTTGGAAGAAAGGTGCGACAAAATCCTGTCTGGGAGTTGACTACATCTGTTTCGCTCATCCTGCCAGTCTTTCCAAGATGCCAATCTCAGGCTTCGCGGGTTGTTCTGCCCCTGCGCACGGTTGCATTGTCGGAATCGTAGCGCAGTCCACAAAATCCACAAATCTGTTGTCCTTTATAATGTGCCGTCCACAACTCGGGCAGCTCTCGTGGCCGCACAACCCGGAACCACCCAGGTCGCCGGGAAAGAGGGACCAATATGCCTGATACCGAAACCGGAAATCGCGGACGGAATAGACAGAAAATCCCCCGCATCGGACCGGAAGAGGCCGCGCGAGTCTTTGCACAATGTGAGCATCTGCTGGACCGTTCTCCTGTCTTCGTCGAGAACCTGCGGCAGGCAGGTTTCGCCCGATTCCTGGCCCCGCTGCACGAGCAAATCCTCGAGCTCGCGGTGCAGCCGGACTCATGGGGCGAGCGGACCAGGGCTCGCCTGATCGCTGAACTCTTTGCCGGCCTAAGAGGGATTCCAGCCGAAGATGCGCGTGTGGAGGAAATCGTGCACGTTTCAAATGTTGTGGTGCCGTGCTTCCTTCTCGAACTGGGACGCCGAAGACAGCACATTGAGATCGAATTTCCTGCTGATCCCTGCGATTCCGCCGCGCGGTTTTGCGCTCCGCGCCGGGCCATCCTATCCGGTCCATTCCGTCAACAGCGAGCAGCTAATCCGGCTAGTCGCCGAGGCCGGCGAGGAACTGGTCGGCCTTTGCTATTTCGGAGACCAGCGAAGCCGTGAAGGCATCGAGAAGTGGCTCGCTCGCACTTGCCCTACGGTCGATTCCACCACTCAGCCACGCCGGTCGTCTCCTTCCGAAAAGAAGCATTAGAGACATTCGGCCCGGCACCGCTGCCACTGTCTCCATCGGAACCACGCGTACCCGTAGTGAGTCCCTCGCTTGCAGTTCTTGAAACCAGACTAAAGAGGAAGGAGGAAAACGTGTTTATCGAATTGATGCCAATGTTAAAAGAGCGAACGGTGTTGATCACGGTCGCGCTGATTGAGGGAAAACTGAAAGTGAACGTGATCCCCACAAAGGCCAAGGACTCAGAAGATCAGGCACTAACCACGCCGCTAAGCTACACGGGATCGCCTGAGGAATTGGATGCGGAACTGGGCAAACATCTGGCCAGCTACGTGGATTCACACGTGCAACTCGGGAGCACCCTGGTCGAAGCGAAGGCGGAAATGGATGCGGCGGCGAAGGCCGCTCGTCAAAGAGCGAAAGCAACTCAGCAGACACCAAAGTCTGACCAGACCACGTCCAAGCAAGACACTCCAGCCGCCACGCCGACCACAACAGAAACAACGCCCAGTCTATTCGGTCCGCAACAGCAAACTGGAGATCCGCCGGCACAGGCGGGCAGCTAAGAAGGGAGAAATGCCACGTCATGATTGAAGCAAAAGTGATGTCCCGCAGTTTTTCGTACAACGGCGTGAAGCTTCCGGACCCTGATCCGAGGTTGACAGCTGAAGAAGTGAAAGCCATCTACAGCAACCAGTACCCCGAGCTGGCCACAGCCGCGATCACGGGGCCCGAGGCCTCCGGCGAAAACCTGCAGTACAGCTTCGTTCGCGCGATTGGGACGAAGGGGTAACCCACGAGAGCGGAACGCCAACAACAACATCGTCGACTACCAAAGCGAGTGGCGTTAGGACGCCCTACGCCATGGCAGTTCAACGCGCCTTCTTCCAATCCGGTCCAGCTCTTGGTACAGGATCTTAATCTTCTCGGCGCGCATGTGGTAGTCCAGAAGTTCAGCGGATGTCAAAGCCGACTCTTGCCTGAGAGTTTCGATTTGCAGTTCGACCAATTGACTTACTTCAAGTTTGATAGCGAAGGCTGGATTCGTCATCATCGGAATTCTCCGCGCAAATTGTAGCCGATACAGGACAGGCTGCCCAGAGCGTAATTGATCCGGGCGAACGGTTCCGTAGTTTCTGTGGAAAGTGGTCCGCAGTGCGGTTCCAGCCAAGCCAAGTCCTTCACTGCCCCATCGCAGCAGAATATGAAAACAACTGGTGCCAACCGAAGGATGTGCCCGAGAGATAGCGGGAGAAGAACGGTTCTACAAGAACTGAAAGAGTTATCCGAGGATCGTAGCTCGCGGAACCACACTGTGCTGGGGAGGTTCTTGCAATGTCAGGAACTGCAGGAGTGCTCAGCCTTGTTGGGAAAAGCGATCGAACAATGTTCGCGATGGCACCGTGGGCGAGCACTTCCACCTCCCGGAGGGTCCTTACCGCCGAGCAATTGATGGCACCAGAGTGTGGCGTGGTACTGCCGCGGCTGAACGAGGTGCCCGTTGAGCAACGGTTTCTGACGGATGATCGGGAAACGATCAGGCTGGCAGAGATCCTCGTGACATTGGGTATTGGAGCAGTCGAAGACTGGAGTCAAAGCGGAAGGGATCCCACCAAGTACGCGTCGCTGACTCTCCAGCGGTGGATCTGCAATCATGGCGGGGCTACCATCGACCGCCGCTTTGATCTCGACGTAAGCCTCAGCGACCGGTTGGTGGACTACTCGGACGAACGCGGACCGCGGGAAACGCTCTACCTGATCGTCGATCCGGAGGCCGCGGCGTTCGCGGTGCTAAAGCCGACTCTAGAGCTCCTGGAAAAGATACATCCGCGCCTCCCCGCAACATTCTTCACACATTTCGTGGGGTCACTCAATCGATGGGTACGCGTGTACGACTACCACGATGCTGAAGAACGGGTCGAAATGCTTCTCGAGTGGTACGAGGGTGAGGCGAATGCTGAGCAATACGAGGTACCCGATGTAGAGGGATGCGTCCCGCAGTGCCTGAAGGATCGCCCTCTGAGCCTGCAAAGTGTCAGGGCGATAGGCGACACGATACGGCGCGACGAAACCAGAGACCTGGTCGATGGCTTACTGGATCTCTGCCGGATCTCAAGACGAGCCAAACGGCCGGAGTTTACGGAGGAGATGGGTGAGCAGCTCATGGACAGCAACCCGCCTCTGCCGTGTTTGCTGGCGGTCTTCTCGCCGGGCGATGCCGTCGCCGGCTGTTTTGACGATGAGGCCGAGACCGCATTGGAGACGACACCGCAACCAAACCTCATCATTCCGCTCAAGCTCACGGAACCAGCTAGCGTGCGCCAAGGCTTCCGGACGCTCGGCGTGGTGTGTGAGACGTTGGCCGCCGCGGGTCGACTGATCGACCTGATGCCGGGGAACGACGACGGAGTGATTGGACGTGAGAAATAACCATGACTTCCCATGTACGGATTGGAGACAACCGGATTTTCACGCTTAAACAGGCTGTGCTGCTGTATCAGGATGGGAGCACAACTTTTGCAACTCTGCATGAGGTGAAGAGTCTGCACGAGGGTGCGCCGTATTTGGGTGCCGGCCAGTCGGTCACCACCGGTTTTCTGGAGAGGCTGGCAAGAGGGCTGGGAGCGAGCCTGGCGCCGGAGGTGTTGCCAGCCAACATTCTGTCAAGGACGCCGGAGCTGATCGTTTGGTGGACTCCGGAGAAACATCGCCTGCTGTTCTTCGGTGACGGCAACAGAGACACTACGGAGTTGAACGGCCGAATGTATCCGCATCCTGCATTGGTGTTCATGGTTTGCGGCCGGGAATTACTTGTGCGGGCATTGGGGGAGAATCGGCGGCCGACGGCAGATACACGTCTCAAGAATGCTCCCTACTGGAACACCGACACGCATGGACGCGTTTGTCTCGGAAGCATGCGCGTTCCGGAAGAAGTAAGCGCCGGCTCTCTATCGGTTTGGGAGGATGCATATTTTGCCAGCGAATTCACTCATCCAAGTGGTGCTGTCCATCTGACCGCCTACCCGGGCGGCTTTCTCGGACTCTGGTCAAGTTTGGCAGGGCGAGATCGCCGGTTTCCAGTCAAGTTTCTTGCCGATGCGAACCAAACGCTGCAGGAGTTTGTGCAGAAACGCGGGGAACCATGAAGCCATGGAAGCACACCATATTCATCCAGAGTTGCTGAAGCACAAGGTACGTGTGCTGGTGGTGGGCTGTGGCGGTAACGGGAGTGCGATGGCGGCCGGGCTGCCGTACCTGCATCAGGCCCTCCTCGCATACGGCCACCCGGAAGGCCTCCACGTCACTTTGGTGGACGCAGACGTGATCTCTCCAACGAACTGTGTACGGCAACCATTCAGTCGGTCTGAAATAGGGCTCTACAAATCTGTCGTCCTCGCCAACCGGCTGAATCTGTTTTGGGGCCTGGACTGGGCCGGGATTCCCGAGCACCTTGATACGAAACGCAGGCTGGATGGTGTTGACATCGTGATTGGCTGCGTCGACACACGGGCGGCACGAGCCGCAATCGCCAAGTGCGCTGAAGAATGGAGCGAGGTCGACTACTGGCTGGACTTAGGGAATAACGCCGATAGCGGTCAATTCGTGCTGGGAGAGCCGCTGAATCGAAGGAACCGGCGGCGCGCACTGCGGCTTCGCACAGTGTCGGAGCTCTTCCCTGAAGTTATTCAAACCGAACTGGACGGAGATGGTCTCCCCAGTTGCAGCGCAGCAGAGGCTCTGGATCGGCAGGAACCGTTCGTCAATCCGACATTGGCCAATCACGCACTCGCACTGCTCGCACGATTGTTTCGCTACGGAACGATCTTTTCTCACGGAGGATTCGTCAGCCTGTCCTCGTTACCTAGCGTTCAGGCATTACGTGTTGATCCCAAGCATTGGAAACGGTTCCGCATCAGAGGCCGTCTTTCCAGAGAACCTCTGAAGCCAAAACCCGTGCTGGTAAAGTCTGTTGCCTCAGCGAGATAAGGACTGGAAGGCTCCTACCCCTGCCTAGCCTTGCCACCCGAAACAAGTAAGGGCTAGAATGTAGGTAATGACATTCTGTGAGGTAAGGACATAACGATGCTGCATTCCACGGTGACGAGTAAGGGACAAACGACCATTCCCGAGAAAATTCGAAAGGCTTTGAGAATTAAACCAGGCGACAAGTTGGAATACGAAGTGGCGGGAGACCGGGCTACCATTCGTGTGCATCCCGGCATTCGGTCGCTCAAGGGCGCGCTCGCCAGCAATAAGGGAAAGGGGATGTCTTTCGCTGAGATCCGCGAGGCCGCCGCCGAGGCAGCGCATCGTGAGGGCACCCGGTGAGCAAGCAAAGACTTGTCGACACGAATCTGATTGTCCGCTATCTGGTACAGGACCACGACAAACATGCACGAGCAGCCGGCAAGCTGTTCGATGCCTGCGATCGGGGCGATGTGGTTATCGTGGTATTGCCGGTCGTTCTGGCAGAGTGTGTGTTTGTGCTTGAGTCTTTTTACCGGCACCCACGCGCGGCTATCGCCTCCGCACTCGGAGGCTTGATCTCCAGTCCCGGTGTCGAGATCGATGAGGTAACGGTCCACCTGGACGCTCTGAACCGCTATAAGGGAATGAAGGCTCATTTTGTCGACTGCCTGATCGCCGCCACTGCGGTGGCTAAGAACGTACCAGTCTCGACCTTTGATCAGGACTTTCGAAAGTTTGGCGACGTGCGCGTAGAAACTGAATAGTTGCGCGCGAATCGCTACTCCAGCCCGCGACCGCAAAAAGGACGAACACGTTTCGCGACTCTATACCGAACCTACCTGCAAAACAGCGAAAGAACCTGCAAGGCAACCTGCAAAAGCATTAAGACGAGAACTACTTTTTCAAAACGGGTCATAAATAGACCTCCTGACCCTGAATCAGGTAGTTCGTTTATTGCTTTTCATTGTCGAGATTTTCGCCTTCATCTCCTGGGATAGATCAAGCCTGAAACAGTATCAACACTTCCTGGAAAGGATCGTGCGATGGAGCAGACGCAACAGAACAATGGCGAAGCACTTGAGCCAGAACAAGCCATGGCCAAGGCCGCCCTCTTGGCGGAGTGCGACAGACTAGCCGCAGCGGGAGTCACCTTCGTGGCGGTTCACTTTGACGGTTACGGCGATGACGGAACCACCGAAGAGGTGAAGTGCTATGACGGCGAGTCGTATGCGTGGGGCGAGCGCGAGCCTGTCAAGCATGATGGTTCACATCTGCAGGCACACTTCGAAGCTCTCGTACCGTTCGGATATGAGAACGATTGCGGTGGTTTCGGAGATGTCGTCCTCGACGTCAGCGCGCGCAAATTGACGGTCGAGCGCAACGACCGATTTGAAGACTACACGACGTCCACGTACGAGGTGTAGATATGGCGCATCCACTCAAACACGCACAGAACAGCGCGAGGAAGTTCGGTGGGAAGCCGGAAGACTATCTCCCGATTCATAGTTGGTTTGATGAGTCGAAAGCATTCCTTGCGGACTTCCGTCACCGAGCCCTTCGCCACCATGCCGAGGGCATTTTTCTGGCCGAGAAGGTGTTTGGTGTGGCCATCGTGAACAGCGCTGGAACGCAAGTTCCCGTGCGCCATGTGGGAGAACAGCACGTCAAGGAAGACCTGGGTCGGATTCCCACAGCCCAGGATTGGCTCCTGCAGATTACCCCACAACGATGGATGTACGGCCAGCATCTGGACGAAGAAACGTCAGCAACCAGGGAGGCCCTGTTATGAGCGCCGCAAATGGTCACGCACACGAGAATGGTGGGCCTATGACTGGTCCGCCGACTGCCTTAGAAGTGCCTATCACTTCTCCGCAGTCAGCGGAACGGGTCGCGGAACTGGTAGCGGCACTGGAAGTGCCTTTTGATCCCGCGCAGATCGAATGGCGGGTGACCAACACAACTCAGAATCAGCAGCCCGTTCGCGGCCAGGTGATCCCCTATGCTGACCAGCGGGCCTACACCGATCGTCTCAACGCACTGCTCACTCCAGCCGGTTGGACACGCAGGTACACAGTCCATACCAGCGCAAACTTTGAGCGGGCCAAGGACAAAAGGATCGTAGCCAAAGTGCTCGTTACCTGCGAACTCACGATCTTTGGACTTGGTTCACACTCAGCCACCGGGGAGGAGTGGGCGGACAACGATAACGCTGGCACGGCGGCCGAGGCGCAGGCATTCAAGCGCGCCTGCTCCTGCTTTGGGCTCGGCCGTTATCTGTACTACTTCACAGGAGCATGGGTTGATCTTGACGAGCGAAAGCGACCGAAGAACATTCCGCGGCTGTTTGGCTGGGCAACTCCGCAGGGCTGGCGGGAGGGATTGAGACCCGGCCAGGAAACGAAAAGCGCGTCGTCCAACCCCAAGCCCGCGCCAGATGGGCGAGATGTAAGCACCGAGGACGCAAACGCGCTCGTCCGTCAGATCCGGGAGATGGCAGAACCGCTAGGCTGGCGCCTGTATCGCGGGCTATTGAGGACCGGGGCAAGAGTCTGGGATCCAACCCAGATTCGCGATGCGAATATTCTGCGCAAGGTATTGGCGCAAATGCAGTCAGCGGGACGTGGCCTGCGGCGACTAGAGGCTGCTTTGAACAAAGTTGGACCCGAAGCTCTAATTCCGATTCTCCGCTCCTTGCGACTCAATTCGCTTGCCCAAGTGAACAATCTGGAGACTCTCAAGAGAGTCGTGCACGAATTGGAAAGAGCAGCTGAAAGCACCCACTGAACGTAATTCCGCGGCCTCGGTCGCGGACACCGCAACTTCTGTCTGTCAATGATAAAGAGCCATCCTTGTAATACGAAGTACCGGGGATACAGGGTGTTCCTTACTATAACAATATTATGTTATATTAGGGATGGAGCGAAGTAAGGATCACTATGGTCGGGAACCTATTGAAAGAGGCGCGATTAGGGAAGCAGTGGACTCAAGAGCAAGCTGCCCTGGCGCTTGATGTCACCCAAGCCTACTTGTCGATGATGGAGAAGGGGCACCGTCCCCTGTCGGAACGATTCGTGCACAAGGCTCTCAAGGTGCTGAATCTACCGGCTACAGCGTTGCCGTTACGATCCGAGGAAGTGGCAATGCCCGTGTCTTCGCACAAGCGGGATTTCAGCGCGGAACTCGGGGCGCTCGGTTATCCCGGATTCTCCTATCTTCGAAGTAGGAGACGACGGAACCCCGCGGGGGTCTTGCTGGAGGCGCTGAACGAACCAAACCTTGACGCCCGTGTTGCTGAGGGCTTGCCATGGTTGGCTATGACCTACGTTGATATGGACTGGGATTGGCTGGTTCGCAATGCCAAGGTCCATAACCGGCAAAACCGATTGGGATTTGCTGTCTCTCTGGCGAGTGAAGTGTCAGTGGGGAGGAAGGAGAGCGAGCGGGCTAGAAAGCTTCGGTCGTGTTTGGAGGTTCTGGAAAGAGCCCGGCTTGCGCGCGAAGATACCTTCTGCCACGACTCGATGACTCAAGCTGAGAGAGCATGGCTGCGAGAGCATCGCTCGGCCTCTGCGGCCCACTGGAATCTCCTGACCGACATGAAGGGAGAACACCTTGCCTACGCATCCGAATGAAAGCATTCCGGAACCATGGCTCTCGTTCTTGGGCGAATTGGATTCGGCGGTGCACGAGGAAGTTCGGCTGGATTGCATGGGAGGGTTCGTCGTCACTACGGTGTACGGATTTTCACGGCCAACGGGAGACCTGGACGTTCTGGAAATCGCTCCGCGGGATGCTGGCCGGGCCATGCTAGAACTCGGTATGCGGGGTGGTTTGCTACACAAGAAATACAAGATCTATCTCGACCACGTTGGCGTCGCGCATGTACCCGAAGACTACGAAGATCGGCTCACGGAGATATTTCCGGGAACCTTCCAACATCTTCGGCTCTTAGCCCTCGATCCCTACGACCTTGCCTTGTCGAAGCTGGAACGCAACATCCAACGTGACCGAGACGATGTGCTGCATCTTGCGCGAACCGTCCCGCTTGAACTGGAAGTTCTTAAAGATCGATATCAGAAGGAACTGCGCTGGCAGCTGGGCAATCCAGAGCGCGAAGACCTTACGCTCCAACTGTGGATCGATGCCATCAAAGAGGAACGGTCAAAGCAATAACTAGCCCCATACGAACCGCTGCGATGTCCTAGCAATCGGAAAGGCTCCCCGGCACACTCTCTTTCTTTCCCCTCCTCAACGCGTCTCGAAAGTCCCTGCTCGTTTATTTCTCTCCAAATTCCAAATCCGGGAGGTGCGTGTGACTCCGTGCATCTCGGCCGTCCAACACCTGCGCAGACTTCGAGGCGGAGCGCAATCCCATCTGCTGCGGGCATCCGATGGCGCGTTCTACGTAACCAAGTTCCAGAACAATCCTCAACACATCCGAGTGCTTGCGAACGAAATGCTGGCTACGAGGCTAGGCCTGGCACTGGGCCTGCCAATGCCAACGGTAGAAGCGATTGAAGTATGTGACTGGCTGATTGACCACACAGAGGATCTACGAATCGACTTGGCCGGCAGAAGAATTCCTTGTCGGAGTGGCAGACAACTGGGATCGCGATACCGCGATTCTCAGACTGCTGGCCTAACGCTCGATTACTTGCCTGACCCTCTGCTCGAGAAAGTGCTCAATATCGCCGACTTCGCGCGAGTTCTCGTGCTCGACAAGTGGACGTGCAACAGCGATGGGCGGCAGGCAATCTTCTGGCACGAAAAGGCCCGAAGCGAGCGATACACCGCAACGTTCATTGACCAAGGATATTGCTTCAATGCCGGCGAATGGACTTTCCCCGACTTCCCGTTAAGGGGAGTGTATGCCAATAATTGCGTTTACCAGGGTGTTCGGGGATGGGATGCGTTCGAACCCGCCCTGAGCCGGGCAGAGCGGATGGATGCGAATCAGATTTGGCAGCTTGCGGCCGATATTCCGGAGGAGTGGTACGAATGGGATAAGGACGGCCTGAATCGGTTGGTAGAAACGCTCTATGCTCGCCGTTCCATGATTCGCAAACTCATCAGCGGCTTTCGCAATTCCTGTCGGAATCCCTTTCCGAACTGGCCCGAAATCGTTAGATCCTAACCTCAGTCATCTTCACTCTTTTCCGTCCTTGTTCTTTTCCCTCCTTCCCACAATCACGACATTCGGCAGGTGCACAATGAGGCCACACGGAAAAGTGAAGTTAGGATTCTACCCACTGCTCGTCGCGGAAGCCGAGCGCCTTCGAAATTGCCTCGCCTTCCCCCTGGAGTTCTCTGCGCTCGATCCGTGCGTAGGAGATGGCGTGGCTTTTGCGCATTTGCTCGAAGGAACGCAGGCCAGACGCTACGGGATTGAAATTGACTCCCACCGAGCCGAGCAGGCAGCCAGCCTGGGCATCGATACGCTGCACGCAAACACCTCAGATGTGCGGTGTCCGGCAGAAACGTTGTCCCTCCTCTATCTGAATCCTCCGTATGACTTTGAGACCGGCCAGACGAATAACCAAAGACTAGAGTTGGTGTTTCTGCAGCACACCTATCGCTGGCTGAAGCCCGGCGGCGTTCTTGTGTTCGTCATTCCGCAGCCACAATTGAGACCGTGCGCGAAGATGTTGAGCGAACACTTTACCGATCTCGCCGTGTACAGATTGACCGAACCCGCCAGCGTCCAGTACCAGCAGGTTGCAGTCTTGGGCGTGCGGCGCAAGCGACACCAGCACATCCAAGACTCCGCGCTACTGGAAGGCGTGCGCTGGCTGGAGATGCTGGCGACTAAAGCCGATCTTGAGGCCCTGGGCGATTCGCCTACGAGCCGCTACGAGATTCCCGACTCAGGCCCCGTAGTTCTCAGTAATGCGGGTATTCCATTGGATGCGGTGGAAGACCTGCTGCCAGAGTCATCGGCCTACCGCCAGGCCAGCCGCGTGCTCCTCCCCAAACAACGGGACGTTCGAGGCCGGCCGCTTACGCCGCTGCATGGTGGGCATGTCGGGTTGCTGTGTACCGCTGGAATGCTCAATGGGGTGTTCGGCGAAGGAAAAGATCGTCACATCGCCCACTGGCGGTCGGTGAAGTTTACCGATCACTGGGAAGAGCAGGAGGAAGACGGCACCAAGATCCTGCATGACCGGGAGAGGTTTTCCCACGAACTCACGCTGGTCTTCGCCGACGGCGAGACCCAAATTCTCACCCACGAAAAGAAGGAATCGCCGTGAAAAACGCACACCTTCGCTTCGGTTGGCTTACCTACGTAAAAACCACAGAGAAAGCCGTTACAAATATCAGGCTGCGCCTGGACCGCTTCATCGGGGAGGTCTTGCCCGACCCTCCGCGACAGGCGAAGGCCCACTTAATCTCCGTGATCGGAGGCGACACACAGATTGCGGCCGTTTCTGCGGCTATTTCCATGGGAGAGCGTTTCATGGTGGAAGGTCCGGGCGTGCCGCCGATTCGCGTTTGCCTGGAACGCAACCCGCAGTGCTACAAAGGGTCGCTGCAACTTCCCGGTCGCAAGAAGCCTCTACGTCATCTCATCGGAGTTTCCGAGGAGTTTGCCGCCAGTGGCACGTTATCAGGAACGGATCGAACCCTCTTAGCGGACTCCGAAGCGTCCTTCGTGTGGTCGTCACTGGCGCAGATTCACGGCATCCCAGGAATTCCAGATTGGGCCGAGTGGTTTCTGCGGCAACTCGAAAAGCGCAAAGC
This sequence comes from uncultured Acidobacteriaceae bacterium, assembly GCA_963772045.1. Classification (GTDB taxonomy): domain Bacteria; phylum Acidobacteriota; class Terriglobia; order Terriglobales; family Acidobacteriaceae; genus Sulfotelmatobacter. Next base: position 799,252 of record CAVYWC010000001.1, read on the forward strand.
GGTCGTTCCGATGCTGGGGCTGGGATGTAATCCTGTGCTTGTCAAAGGGAACAAAGAGCAATTTCTTTCCTGGCTCGGTGATGGCTTGTGGGGTGGCGACATTCGCTTTCCCGCATATAGCGGTTCAATCCACTGGCCGAGCCTGGAACTGAAGCAGATCGTTCTGCCTGCCGACAACTAGAACCCCATCCTTTCTACCTTCCAGCGCTTAACCCTTCCTAGCTTCTTCCTGCTGTGTCTGAGGATTTCCATGCCCGAGCTTGCCACCATCTACGACTACATGCGTGCCCACGCCACCATGCTGGGAGAACGCATCCTTCAGGAATACCCAGCTTTGCATCCGTTCGACGCCCCGATTTCCCCACGAATTGACAGGCTTCTGCGCCGACCGTTTCCGGCGCAGACGATTGCCCTCATGGGCGTTGTAAAACGCTGGGATCTGGCGAGGACCGCCATGGTCGTCGCCGAATGCGGAACCGGCAAGACCCTGATTTCGCTGGGAGCGATTCACGTTCACAGCGACGGGCATCCGTTTAACGCTCTGGCCATGGTTCCTCCGCACCTGGTCGAGAAGTGGGCGCGTGAAGCATTCCTGACCATTCCGGGAATTCGCGTGTTCCTGATCGATGACTTGCGGAACGGCGGTAACGGGAACAGTCCGCACGGCGTCAATGAAGTGCGGCTGAAGCAAGGCCGGGTCGTGCGGGATGGCTTGCACACCACGCTCAGCGACATGCGACTTCGGAAACAGTCTGCGAGTTCCCGTGAACGGTGGATGTCTTTATGCGCGCGACCAGCGCTGTTCATCGTCGGGCGTGAGCGCGCCAAGCTGGGGTACTTTTGGCGCCACGCTTATGTGATCCCTCGTTCGGGCCCTTATCTGGGCTGCGTGGTCAATGCAGATACGGGGAAACCCGTGATGGTTGATGACGGCCGGCTGACCGTTGCCGACTTCGAGAAGTTCAAGATTGCCGAAACCATTGAGTCCTGTGGGGAGAGGTCGTGCCGCCGGGTGCACAGTGCGATGTGGCAGGCCGATCCGGAGAAGATCCGGCGCATGGCGCCGGTCGAATTCATCGGGCGCTACATGCCGGGCTGGTTTGACTATGCCATTTGCGACGAAATCCACCAGCTTGCGGGCGACACGGCGCAAGGCAATGCCTTGGGCACGCTGGCCTCGTGTACCGACCGAATCGTTGGCTTGACCGGCACGTTGCTGGGCGGCTATGCCGACGACCTGTTCAACACTCTGTTCCGTCTCGAAGCGAGAAGGATGAAGGAGCACGGCTACGAATGGGGCACTACAGGACGCAGTTCCTTCATTCAGGATTACGGCGTTCTGGAGACGATCACTAAGGTAGAACCTGCGAACAACGCATGTTCCAAATCGAAGACCACGAGCACGGTGCGCCGCAAGCCGGGAGCGTCACCTCTTTTATTTGGCGAATTTCTGATGCAGCTGTGCGCCTTTGTGTTCCTGGAGGACATTTCCGGAGAACTCCCGCCCTACGAAGAAACCTACCTGAGTGTTCCGATGGATGCGCCGATGCGCGAGGCGTACTCCGAACTGGAAGATGAGATTCGGAGAGCGCTGAAGGCGCACCGGGGCAACCGGTCAGTGCTGAGCACCATGCTCAACACGCTCCTGGTGTACCCCGATCACCCCTACGGGATAGGAACCCTGTACGGCACCGAGTTCGATCCTGAACTCAAGCGCAAGGTTCGATTTGTCATCGCAGAGCCTCGTGATCTCCCCGAAGAATGCGTTTATTCCAAGGAACGCAGATTGGTCGAAGAAATCAAGAAAGAGCTGGCAGAGGGCCGCCGCTGCCAGGTGTTCGCCGTGTACACACAGAAGCATGACGTCACCGCACGAATTCAACGAATCCTGAGTGACGAAGGAATCCGCACGGCAGTCCTGCGTGCCAGCGTAGACACATCCAAGCGGGAAGCTTGGTACGAGAGACAAATCAAAGAGGGAGTGCAGGTTGTCATCTGCCACCCCAAGCTGGTCGAAACCGGATTGGATTTGCTGGACTTTCCGACCATCCTGTTCTACGAGTCAGGATATTCGCTGCATACCCTGCGGCAAGCCAGTCGCCGCTCGTGGCGGATCGGACAGCGACGTCCCGTACGAGTGAAGTTTCTCTGCTACGAAGGGACGATGCAAACCTCCTGTCTTCGCCTGATGGGGAAGAAGCTCCTCGTGGCTCTCACTATGGAAGGTAAGTTCGCCGGCGAAGGATTGCAGAGCATCGATGAAGACGATGACATGCTCTCGGCGATGGCGCGGGAATTGGTCGAGAGGAACGGTATTGGTGAAACTGCCGACTCGGTTTGGAAAGCCCTCAACTTAGAACATCAGAAGCTGTTCCCGACCACTGCGCGTTGTAACGATGCCGGCTCATCCGTCGAACTGCCAGGTGTTCTTCTGGAAACTGAGTCTGACGCCGCGATTCTTGTGGAAGGAGCCATGGATCATGCGCCCCTCGTGGTATTCGGACAGCGACAGCAATTCTTGTCAGCGAAGCGGCGGCGCGTGCGGGTAGCTGTCCCGGAACAGCCCTCATTATTCGGCTTCAGTTGACCCAAAATACTCGGCGTCAGTCGCCCCGCGGTCCTCGCCAGTCATGAGGGAAATCTCCTCTGCAGAATCGCCCAACCCTCGCCAGTAATTCGGCAGTATTCGCACCTGTCGCCGATTGCGCAGCTCAAGAAGTTTGTTCCAAATCGACGTTTCAAATCAACAAGGAGGAAGAAGTATGTCAGAAACTAGTACGCTCATCGGTTATAGCGGCCGGACCATTGGCCGCGAAGAACTAACGCTAGTGCCAACACCGGCGGCAACAGAAACGCACCGTCCGATCCCGCATCACGAGATTGTGCAAGCCCTCATCGAGACGCTGGGCTTTCGCCACATCGGAGTGGTTCACGACGAATACGCGGTATCGCCGGACGGCATGAAGGCCTTCGGCGTTCTCGATCTCGCAACCGAAATGGAAGGATGCCGCTTCTCCATCGGGCTGCGCAACTCCCACGACAAGAGCATGCGCCTGGCGATGACCTGCGGCTATCGCGTGTTCGTGTGCTCAAATATGGCGTTCGCAGGGGACTTCACTCCCGTACTCGCCAAACACTCGAAGTCGTTTTCGCTGATCGACTGCATCTCCGTTGGCGTTGATCGCATGCAGCGGAACTTCGAGCCCATGCGCAAGCAGGTGGAAGGCTGGCAAAGAAGTGAACTGACCGACGTTACCGCCAAGGTGGTCATCTACGAGGCATTCGTCGAGGGGAGACTGGAAGCCCCAAAGCACCTCGCCCGCAACGTGCATGACCTTTACTTCGAGCCGAAGTACGAGGAATTCCGGCCGCGCACGATCTGGAGTCTCTCCAATGCGTTCACGTCGGCACTCAAGGAACTGGATCCGATCCCGCAGTTCCGGGCGACGGCCAAGCTGGGCGAATTCCTGGAAGCCCGGTTCTCGCAGTCGTTCTAGCCCGCAGGGCGGTCTCCATCGCTCCTTTTCCAAGAAAAAGTAACTCACTTCTGCCTTACACGCCCCATGCGGGCGACGCTCGTCCGCATGGGGAGAAGAGAGGAGTCATTGTCATGTTTTCATTGTTTCCACTTGGGCAAATTGTGGCTACACCCGGGGCGCTAGCGGCGCTGGAGAGAGCGCAGCAGGCGCCTACATGTTTCTTGGCCCGTCATGCAAGCGGGGACTGGGGCGAACTGGAGCCAACCGACGTGGCAGAGAATCAGTACAGCATTGCTCATGGGTTTCGATTGTTGAGCAGCTACCAGACGAATGCCGGTGAAAAGCTATGGATCATCACTGAGGCTGACCGGTCCGCTACCACGCTGCTTTTGCCGGAAGAGTACTGACGAGTCTCATGAATCGGATCATTGGTAGCCCCCAGGTTCCGGCTCAAATCGTACTCCAACCAGGAAGGCTCTCTGTCCCAATCGGTTCGCGTAATTCGTAGAATACAAAGACCTCGTTTGACGGAAAGAACACTGAGAGCGCTGAAACTGTCGTATCCTCAGCTTCTGCTCGCACAACTGGCTTCGCTTCCCGTGGTTCTTCGTACACAAAGGTGCAAAGACCAATACTCAGGGAGAGATTTCCGGCCGGCGCTTGCAAGACAACCGTGCCAGCCTTCTTTCCTTTTTTGGTGGGATCGATTGAGGCCACCGACACCTGGCCTTGCAGCCCCAAGGCCCAATCAATCCCTTGCTCAAGGATGCCCCGCCGGGACTGCTGAAATGGGCTTTCTATGACCACGAGGACCTCGGCGGAGTCCTCCTTCCACTTATTGAAGATTGCGACAGCGTCCGCTAAGGAAAGAACCATATACGTCTCTCCGCCTGCACGATTTCAAACCGGCACACTTCAACCTTGCCAGGAAACATGCCTTGAATAGTGAGGCCGCACTTGGCTAGGAAGTGCGATTTCGCCTCAGGTTCGCACAATAGCCCCCCGAAAATCAAAGGTCGAAGGTGCAGCGCACGACAGGAAGTTCGAGATGAAGGCTCTGCAGAAAGCAGTCGAGGTTTCGTTCAAACGGCGCGGTACATTACTCTCTGAAAACATTCCTTTCGCGCTCAGAAGCGTCCACACCTGGAATAGCTGTCTAGCAAAAGCAGCAGAGAAACTCCCGCAGGCTCGCCTTTTGTATCAGTCTGAAAAGCGCCCCACCAGACTCGCGGCAGTGGCGAATGTCCATTCCGACTCCCCCATCTGCGGCAGATTCGCACGTTGCCAAAGGAGGTAGCCTATGAGGCTGCGCCGAAATGAGTATTGCCCGATCCATAGATCACGCTTTTGCTGTGGCCGTGAGCAGATCCGGAAAGAACGCGGATTGATGAGACTGGGAGTGCGGCGCGTTGAAGATCCGCATCACCCGCGGGGGTATCGGGAATTAAGGTCACCGGCGGAGATGCGGAAACTGTTGAACCGGAAGATCGTCGATCAGGACAAGAAATGCGCCATCTGCCACGAAGAGTTCACCGACTATAACGACATCGTGCCCGACCATCAGGATCCAAAAGGGATGGGCGGAGCGTGGAGAGATGACCATCCAGACAACATTCGCGCAACCCATTGGTGGTGTAACGGGGACAAGGGGTCAACCAGGATGGTTGACTGACGGCCGATCAGCCACACACTCTCTCGTCCGCGTGGGAACCCTGACGATTCAAAGCTAGCTGTGCGCTTGTTGTGTGCCAGATTTCAGATTCAGATACTCACAAGGCGACACTAAAGTCCGTCTGGATCGTGAATGATAGAGGACGTCATCATTGACTATCGGGCAATAGGGAGCATGAATGGCCAACTGGCACACGGGCGAATTGTCGGAATGGTCCATGACCCAACCGCATGCCTACCGCATGATCCGGCGTCGGGCGGCTGATGCCGGCATTTCCCTCAGGCCCAAACGCGCTGACCAGCGGAAGCGCCTGTTCCGTATTGCGCCTGGGAGAGCGTTCAGCAAGAATCAACGATCATTGCGGTAGGCACTTGCCGGGTTTGCCTTTTTCTCCAGCAGATCCGGGATCGCCGGGAGGCCCTGGCAATCCATTCGGCCCTCCGTGCCCTCCGCTCACAAGAGGTATAGAGCCGACGACTTGGGAAACTATTCGTTCCATCCTGCGCGATGAGGCTACAAAGGAGATCATCAAACTCGTTTTCGCAATCTTGCTCGCAGCCCTTCTGTTGAGGCTTGGCCTTAAGGAGCACTGATGGAAGTCCGGATGCGCTGTTGCAGTTCGGCAACGGTTCGCTTGGCAGTGATTTTGGAGGCTTGATTCCTAACTCGATAAAATACATTATCGAGTTTGAAGACAGTTGCTTAACGTGTTTCGGCGGAAAGAGAATCGCTGCATCAGACCAGTTGTTGATCGATAATCATGCCACGACGACCGAAGCAGTTGTTGCCGTACCCATCTTTATGCGGCTTAAGCGTGGTGTCGCGACGCATCCGTTTGAATGTTCGCGAGCAATACCCGCACTGGACCGTGTAGCGCCATCCGTGACGCAAGGTCGCGTGGCTCCGAACCCCCATACCTCGGCCAGATCCAAATGGTTTGCCAAAATAATTCTGCCCCGTAAACTCACCGGCCTTTGCTAGGTTGATCAGGTGGCGAGGTTCAAAAGTCTCGTCGAGCACTTGCAGATCTTGAATCTTATAGTTGAAGAGGGATTTGATCCCAGGCCCTGAAGTCCGGCCTCCCGTACGGTCGTAAACGTATAAATACTCCTCCCGGTGGCCATCGCTCCGTTGCTTGTATACCAGCGAATATGGCTCAATGTCGCGTCGCACGCCATCGTATGTCAGGCGTACGAGGCGACGCTCAGCACCTGCCTGCATGATCGGTGTGCGCAAGTGTGAGGGAAAGAACGCGAAGGCGGCTCTACTTGTGCTCGGATACGCCGCAAAGAATTCATTGATAATCGACTGGAAGCGCTGGATAGCGTCATCGAAATCCAACAGCCCCTGTACTGGGGCGACGATGTACTTGCTCCATGCCGTTTTGAGGGCTGAGAGCGGTAGGTCAAGCAACAGCTGGCGAGCAACTCCCGGACTTCTTTCGTAAATTGTTTTGCGTAAGAAAGTCGTTAGGACCTCCTGACGGTTCACAGCGATGTCCCGGTTAATGAAGGTGGAATAAACAAGGTCGTACACGTCCGGCACGTGGCGGCGCTGCAACAGGCATTTCAGCTTGTTTGCAATCATTTCTTCCAGCTTCAGGCATCGGATTTCTCCGGCGCACATGGACTGGTCGGAATATGGATGAATAATGTGGCGGAACTGGGGCAGGAGATAGATCTTGTCGAATTCCGTAATATCAATACTCAGGCGGATGGTGATGTGGTCCGCGTTCCCATAAAAATCCTTGAAATATACTCGAACATCGAAGACTCGCCGTTTCTCGTCCAACTGACCCTGAACACGGATCTGACTGCGATCGTAGTCGAAGACAACGCTCGCCTGCTCCTGGACGAACCGGCATGCTTTGTTGAACTCCGCCATGACCGCCGCTTCATCAACGCCTGCTGTTGTGGAAAAGTCGAGATCATGGGAAAACCTTGTGTTGGGGAAGTATGCTTTGCGAAAGCAATTGCCGCCCTTAAGGATGAGAGCATCTTTCAGGGTTGTCGCGGTATAAACCCCAAGAAGAAACCAGCCAAATACATAGTCCCGCTGAACGTCGGCGACGTGGATGCCGAATTCCAGTCCTTTTGCTTCTATTTCATCGCGTGTAATCATTTCGCTAGTAAATGTTATATCTAGCGGGTAGCTCACCGTCCAAAGCATAAATTCTGGATAGCGACGAGGGATTTGGAGCGATTCTAATCGCCTTTGTCCTTCATGATTGTTCTGTCTGATAAATTCTGTTATCGGCGCGACAAAGTTGCGACCACTTAGAGAAGTGCGTCTTGACCGTTTACGGTTCTCAGCTGCGGGTGGTAGTCATACTGCGAGATTAGGTTCGTAAATACCTCCGGCGAAGCAACCGCTTGATGAAGCAGACTGTTCTTCATCAGCGACACGAACAAGGCACAGGAACGCGCCTGACAATTAATCGACTTGCTCGGATTGAATTCAATGTCCGTGAAACCTGCGTACTTATAGAGACGCTCAAGCCATTCGCGATGGGGATAGATCGCATTTATGTAGAGCCAGTCGTAGAAAATCGTCTTGGGCTCCAGCGGGAAGGAAAAGTCGTTAAACCGGAAGCCTGTAAGGCGGCCGGATTCCTGAAGGCGCGGATCGCGCTTCGCGTCCTTCGGATCGACGAGGTAAAGGTCGGTGTACGGGCCGCCCTTTTCAAAAACCTTGCTCCCCTGAAACGCGCACTCAAGCTTTATCTCGCCGACGTTCTCTGCTCTGACTTTGAGATGGAAGGCGCTCAGGTGCTGGCCCAGTTTTTGTTCTGATTTCGATGAGATCTCAAGGAGCGTAGTCCACCCGGATCGGGCAGCCGCCTCGTGTAACGCGGTGACGTTCTTCTTTTTCTGCACGGGCGCAAAGCCGGGATTCCAGGTCAGATTGAAGAAAATCTCCTTCACCAGTTCCTGACTTCCCGACACAGGTATGAAAACGGGGCGCTCAGCCATTCGGGAGGTTCCTTATCAGGTCGAGTGGAATTTTCTTCGGCACAAGTATTTCGTACTTTTCCGCCTGCTTAAGCCGGGCCTGAATCTCCGGGTCCGACCAATTGGTCCGGGTGTACAGCACTTCGAAGTCGATGATCTTCCGCGCTTCCGCGATGGTACGGGTTTCCACTCCAGCCTTGTTTGCCACGTCGTCCGTAAACAAAACGTCATCCCAGGTCAGCACATCGGGATGGATTTGCAGAAAAATCGTGTCGGCTATCCGGCCATCCTGGCGGGCGAGATACTCCATTGGATGATTGTTACGGAAACACAAGTGCACATAACCATCCATCCCCTTCATTCCGTCAGCGTCCTGACTCCATTCGTTGCCGCCGGGCGCGGGCACTTCAATCTTCTTTTTCTTGAGCTTCGTCATGGGATACAGACCGCCATGCTCCCGGATGGACGGAAGATTGCGGCGGTCCGTGAAATGATAAAGCAGCGTAATGCGCTTGAGCGGATCAATGCCTGCCATGTCGGACCTCCGGACTGATAGGGGGCCTATCCTTTAGTATGTAGCATAAAAAGGATGCGGACTTTTCCGGGTTATACCCCCGCCGGTCGTACACCTTGGTGGTGCCGGGCTCGGCGTGGCCAGCGGCGCGCTGCACGTCGTCGAGGGTTGCGCCGTTTTCCAGCGCTGTCGTAATAAATGTGGCCCGCATCGAATGCGCCGAATATCCCCGTCCGAGCCCTATCGCCGTTGCATGCTTACGCAGCACCCGGTCGATGGCGTCGGGGTCCATGTGCCTCCGGGATTCCTGTCCCTTGCGATTGTGACTTAACGGGCGGAACATCGGCCCGACGAGATCGTCGGCGTGGACAGCCGCGTCGAGATAGGCGCGAATGCGTTGCGCAACATTGGGGTGGACGGCGAGATTGGGGAATGGATTTTGCGGAGATGGTGGGCGGAGGCAACGCGGCAGGATGCGACAACTCGTTCGCTAACTTAATTCTTGAATATAGCCGAGAGTTTGCATTCGAATTGCGAGCGCCTGGGTGCTCACGCCGTATTTGCGGGCGAGATCGGTCACCAGGTAATCGTCGAACATATCGACAAATTGCTCGCTCGCTAGGTCTTTTTCCAGAAAGCGCTTCGGAATTAACAACGAAGCTGCGAAGAAATTGGCTTCGCGCTCGGCCTCGTCCGTCCCCTGACTGGAGACATCATCCCGGAGTCTGACGCGAAATTCACGATCGATGTGGAGTTGTTCCTGGTCGTGAAGAAGAAAATGCCCGAGTTCGTGTGCCATTGTGAAATTCTGACGAACCGGAGCGTGGTGCGTGTTGACGCCGATGACTGCCTGGGCAGTGTCGCGGTACAAAAAGCCGGAAACATTGTCTTCGAGCGACTGATAGAAAATTCTTGCTCCTTTTGCCTTGGCGATTTGTTCCACCGGAACCGGGGCCTGCTCTATCTGGTACGTAGCGAGAATCTCTTCAATGAGTGACTCGATCTTACGTCTTCTGATTGCCATGGCTTTCCTCCTTCTCCGCTGGTTTGATAGCCGCCTCAACAAATTCTCTGACCTGTGGGGAGTAGCTCGTCAAATCAGGCATCTTTTGCGGCTCGGGTATGCTTCGCTGGGGAAACAGGGCATCCGTGGTTGTCCCCAGGGTCTCGACGATGTCGCAAAATGTATGCAGCAGAATGTTTTGCCGTCCTTTTTCAATATTGCTCATTGACGGTCTTTTCAGACCGATGGCCTTGGCAAGTCCCTCCTGCGACAATCCCCGCTCCTTGCGCTTCGCACGGATATTCTCACCAACCTGCCTGTAGAACACATCGGGATTATTCATGATTCCTTCACGGGCGTAACTGTATCGGTATGCGCTGCGGATGTCAATAATAATGACAGGTTATTAATAATGTCTAAGATGCTATGCTTGCAGTATGGACTTTATGTGTTACTCTAGGACGATACCCCCTTTGGGGTTCCGTGGAGAAATAGTCATGGCCAAGAGTAAGAATCACTGCAACAACGGCCTCGATCAACGGTGTCGCGACGAAAACGGCGAAATCCGCCAGAAGCGCGGCGACACTCTCATCAAGACTCTGAGAAAAACCTACGGGCAGGATTTTGCGGCCGGTATCCGCAGTGACGCGCGGCTCGACACTGTAAGGGAGCGCTCCGGCGGAGAATCGCTTTCGAAGCTGGTGAAGGATTCTCCCCGCGATGGGAGCGGCCGATGAATACGCTTGAGCTGCGCAAACTGGACGGTCCCTTCTCTGAGTCGGCGATCACGCATGCCGACATCGCCGACTTCGCGGCCGAATCGGTCAACCTCAGCCGTGAAGACGCGGCCGAATTTCGTGAGCAGGTTCGGCGGCTGCGCGAGAAGCTGGACACCTACGCGTCCGATCACCCCGACTACGGCCTCATCAAGACACTGCTCTCCGGCAGCCTCGCCAAAGGAACGGCGCTGAAAACGCTCAACGACGTGGACGTGGCGTTTTACGTCAAGGCGGAGAAGACTCCCACTGCGGAACCGGAACTGCTCAACTGGCTGGCGGAACGCCTGCGCGAAGCGTACCCGCAGATGAAGCCGGATCAGATTACCGTCAACAAGCACTCGGTGTGCATCAAGTACGCGGTCAGCGGCCTGAGCGTCGATGTCGTCCCGGTGCAGTACAAGGGCGATCCTGATGACAGGGGATATCTGTTCGCGTTCGACGGCGGCAAGCCGGTTCTTACCAGCATTCCGCTGCATCTGGCCTTCATCCGCAAGCGCAAGGCACAGCAGAAGGATGACTTCGCCCAGGTGATCCGGCTCGTGAAATGGTGGGTCAGACTGCAGAAAAGCAAGGACGAGGAATTCAGGCTTAAATCCTTCATGACCGAGATGATTGTTGCTCACCTGGCTGACAGCGGCGTCAGCATGGCGGACTACACGGTCGCGCTGGAGAAGGCATTCGGTTACATCGTGAAGTCCCGGCTCAAAACGCGGATTTCCTTCACCGACTACTACCCCGCGTCAAAGCTGCCCGCCCCGACGGGGAAGCCGATGGAAATATTCGATCCCGTCAATGAGACGAACAATGTAGCGGCTGTTTACGACGAGAACCACAGGGAGAAAATTGTGAGTGCCGCTCAGGACGCGCTGGAGGCGATATCGGAAGCCCGGTTCGCCACGACGCGGGGAAGAGCGATTGAGTGCTGGCAGGACGTGTTGGGACCTTCATTCCGGGGATAGAGCCATGACTTTCAGCGTTACGAAAACTGCGACATTCACCATTGTTCACGCGCGATATCTGGCGTCGAAAGCGGCCGCCGATATGCATCTTTGCGCGCAGTATTATGGGAAGCCCACGGAGACATCAATCCGTGACTACGCGGAGGAGCTTGCGCAATATCTGAATGCCGGTTACCTCAAGGAATACGAATTCGGCTACAAGAAGGATGGAAAGCGCATCGTGTCCTGGCGCTACAAAGTCGATGCGAACGGGCTGCTCACAACCGATGATCGTCCTGGCAAGGTGGTGCCGTATGTGGACATCACGGGCGCAACGTTCTTCAATTTCCTGACTCAGAATGCCCGCTTCTTCAATCTGACATCTGCGGAACAAGCGCGCTTCGAGGCTGGATTGCCTCTCCAGAGGACAGGCGGCGAGCCGCCTTCCGATGGCGCGGGCCACTGGACATCGGATCGTAATTATTTCTCCGGCGGATGCGGCCTGAACCGCCAGACTTTTCAGCCGGTAGCCTGATGGACAATAAAGCAGGCATCTTCGAAGAGGTTCGCGAATATCCGGACCCGGCTGCCGCCAGACGGTTCGGTGCCCTTGTCGGCCTCGATGAAATGAAGGAGCGGCTCCTGAAGGAAGCGCGGCTTCTGCTTGACCCGGAGAGTCTCACAGCATGGAGCAACAAGCATCACCGCCAGAAAATCAGGATTGTCGATTTTTTCCGGGATCGGCCTCCCCTGTTCATTTTTGCCGGAGACGTGGGAACAGGAAAGACGATACTGGCTGAAACCTTTGGCGATGCCGTCGCGCGCGAAGCCGGAATCGGGGTTACGCTCTACGCGCTGAGTCTCAATGCGCGCGGCACCGGGGCTGTCGGCGAAATGACCAGCCTTCTGTCGGCGGCGTTCGCGGAAGTCAAGCAGGCGGCGAAGCGGGGGGCGGGACGCGGAAGCAAACACCATTCCGGAATCGTTCTCTTGATCGATGAAGCGGATGCGCTGGCGCAATCCCGTGAACTTGGCCAGATGCATCATGAAGATCGTGCAGGAGTGAACGCGCTGATTCGCGGCGTGGACGATCTCGCAACCGGCAACCTGCCCGCTATCGTGGTGATGTGCACGAACCGGCTTGAAGCGCTTGATCCGGCGGTTCGTCGCCGGGCGGCGGTGACGTTTACGTTCAAACGGCCGAATGAGACGCAGCGGGCGGCTTTCCTCAAGCCGGTGCTGGAGGAGCTGGGCTTCAGCGCGCAGCAGATTCACTCGCTGGTCGTCGCAACGGGAGCCACGCACGGCCGCTCATATGGTTATACCTACTCGGATTTAGCCCAGCGATTTCTGCCTGGCCTTTTGCTTGCGGCCTATCCGTCGAGTGCTATCACTTTCGAGCTGGCCAAAGAGGTGGTTGAAAAGCACCCACCTACGCCACCATTCAAGGAAAGTCAGGGACATGAGTCCTGACGTAGGTCGTAAGGACTGAAGACGCATGAATAACTGGTCCCTCTCTCAATTGCTGGCGGGGCTGCACGATGACATCGAGCAGCGTCTGGCCATTGCGCGTAAGTCGTTTGGTCATCCGGGCACCAAGGGCGATGCGAGCGAGCAAGTCTGGCTCGAGCTGTTCGAGAATTATCTGCCGAAGCGCTACCAGTCCGCGAAAGCTCATGTCGTGGACAGCGAGGGAAATTTCAGCGAGCAGATTGATGTCGTGATTTTCGACCGGCAGTATTCTCCGTTCATCTTCAAGTTCCAGGGACAGGTGGTTGTGCCGGCGGAAAGCGTATACGCGGTTTTTGAGGCAAAACAGGTCATCAATGCCACGCTGGTTAAGTACGCGCAGGATAAGGTCCAGAGCGTTCGGAAACTGATGAGAACAAGCCTTCCTATTCCGCACGCGGGAGGAGTGTTTCCGCCGAAGCCTCTGCCCTACATTCTGGGAGGATTGCTGACGTTTGAGAGCGAGTGGAATCCGGCGATGGGTCAGCCTTTACTGGATGCGCTGAAGCAAGATGACGAGCGGCGTCTCGATCTTGGTTGCGTTGCTGCGCATGGCATTTTCGGGTGTGACGAAAAAGGATGTAACGCTGTAAAAACCCAAGGAAAGCCCGCAACCGCGTTTCTTCTGGAGTTAATTGCCCGCCTGCAAATGAGCGGTACCGTGCCGATGATTGACGTGCGGGCTTATGCGAAGTGGCTTGCGACCTAGATGTAGATATTAGCGTCCCTCTCGGGATAGCTCTCATAAAAATGTTCAAATACGGCCGAGCATTTCTGTTTGTAAAGGTCGGTTGAGTAGGCACGGGGCAACCCTGCATCGAGCGCGTCTTTGATAGCATCTTCGACACGCGCGCGGGCTGATTGACGTTTTCGCCAGTCGAGAACGAGCAGTTCTTTCAAGCGCTCCAATAGCTGTTTTGCCACTTTCTTCACCTCGACGCGTTCCTCTGTGCTCAACTCCGGAGCGGGACGGGTCAGGATGTCGAAAACCACCAATTCTTCCTCGGTCATGTGTTCGCGGACATGCCGATGTTCTTCTTCGCTCAGTGTGCGGCTTAACGCTAGGAGTTCATTGAACAAATCTTCAATGTTCCGGCTCCCGGCGTTGTAGGACTCGATGAGTTCCTCGAACTTCTCCTGAAAGTCCGCTCTGGTATTGTTGAGGCGGACCAGCTTTTCAATTTGGGCGCGGATGGCGGCTTTGAGCACTTCCAGATCGGTGTTCTTGTGCTTGGACTGCTTGAACCGCTTGCCTAGTGCCTCAAAATCGATTTTCGATAAATCCATCACCGGCGCGGGTTTGGATGGCATCGCAACATCCGTGATGGAGGCATCCAGCAATTTGCCGATGTCGCCCATCACACCGGAAATATCTGCCGGATTGGGGTTGAGCTTGGCGCGGATCGCTCCTGCTATGGATACAAGGCAGGCGACGACGCTGGCAAACTCCAGTGCCGTCGGGTCGGGCTTGACCGCGTTATAAAGCGTGCCAACGAGCCGCTCATGGCCGAGATACTCCCGCCGAAGCGGGTCCGGGGAGATCAGCGCGTCCACCGCATCGTCAATCCGTGCGAGTCGCTTCATATCACCGGCGGGAAGTTGCTCGATGGAAGCCAACACGACGCCTTTGCTGGCGCAAAAAAGCGTTGCCGCGTCCACGGATTGTCGCAAAGCAACGACAAGCTCCTTCTTGTCCTTTACCGGCGTCTTGCCGCCTTTGCCCGCGCCATAAATGGCAAGGGCTTTTTCGAGGGAGGCGAAGACGTTCGCATAATCCACGATCACGCCGTTGTGCTTGCCGGGGAAAACGCGGTTTGCACGCGCGATGGTCTGCATCAGCGTGTGATTGCGCATCGGCTTGTCGAGATACACGGTGGAACAGCTCGGCGCGTCAAAGCCCGTGAGCCACATGGCACACAGGAAAACAAGCCGGAGCGGGTCGTTCGGGTCTTTGAACTTCTCGTCCAGGGCCTCGTTGTTCATCCGCTGGCGGTGTGGCACGATGTCGAGAAGTTGCGCCTGCATCTGTGCGACTTCGTTCTGCCCCGGCGATACGATCAGCGCCATGTCCGTCGTTTGGAGCAGTTCTAATCGCGCGAGCAGCGACTGAGTCTCCGCAAGCGACTGAGTCTCCGCATCGGTCAGGTCGTGGCGGGATAGTTCCTTCTGCGCCCGGCTTGTTTCCTGTGCCCAATACTTCCGGACCTTGTCGTACATTTTCAAGGCGGTGGCCTTGTCAATGGACACGACCATTGCTTTGCCGATGAAACCGCGCCCCAGGAAATTCCTTACGATGTCCTGAGCGACCGTCTCCAGGCGGTCGTCTCGCGTCAGGATGTGGTATTGCCTGCCCAACTCGCGTTCGAGCTTTGTTTCCTGTTCGGAATCCAGTTGCGCTGCTTCGATGAGGTTATAAATGTCCTCATTGAGGTCAGGATTGACCAGCTGCAGCTCGGGGGTGCGGTTCTCGTAAAAGAGCGGGACGGTCGCCCCGTCCTCGACCGACTGCTGGAAGTCGTAGATCGAAACGTAATCCCCGAAAATATCTTTCGTCCGTTCCTCGCCAGCGATGAGCGGCGTGCCGGTGAAGGCGACGAACAGCGCCTTCGGCAACGCAGCGCGCATGTTGAGCGCCAGGGTGTCGTATTGACTGCGGTGCGCTTCGTCCGTGAGCACAATCACGTCAGGCCGGTCGCACAGCAGCTCCGGGGTTTGGAATTTGTGGATGAGCGTGAAGACATAGCGGTGATTTCCGCGCAATAACTCACGCAAGTGCGCGGCGCTCTCAGCGTGGCACTGATCGCCTTCGGCCTCGCTCACCGCACCGCTCGACTTGAATGTCTTGGCAATCTGGTCGTCCAGTTCCACGCGGTCGGTCACAACCACAAAGGTCCAGTTGCCCGGCACTCTTCGCAGAATCTTCTGGGCGAAGAACACCATCGAAAAACTCTTGCCGCTGCCCTGGGTCTGCCAGAACACGCCGCCACGTCCGTGGCCGGACTCGCGGGCTATCAGCATCGCGGCGATGGCGTTGTTCACGCCGAGGTACTGGTGATTCTGGCCGATGATCTTGACCAGCCCGGCCTTGTGTTCGGAGAAGAGGGTGAAGTTCTCCACCAGATCTAGCAGCCGCGCTTTATCGCAGGTGCCGCGAAGCATCACTTCCAGCGACACGCGGCGGGGTTCGTCCTCACGCTCGATGCGCTTCCACTCGAACAATCGCTCCCAATCCGCCGTGAGAGAGCCGACACGGCTGTCCGTGCCGTTGGAGGCAATGAGTAGCGCATTGAACCAGAACAGCGCGGGGATTTCCTGCTTGTAGTGCGTCAGGTTTTCGTCGAATGCCGCGCGCGCTGGCACACCCGGTTTTTTCAGCTCGATAACCACGAGCGGCAGGCCGTTGATAAAGCCCACCAAGTCCGGACGGCAGGTGTAGAGTGCGCCGGTGACACTGAACTGGCTGACGAGGAGGAAATCATTGGCTTCCGGGTTCTGCCAGTCAATTACCCGCAACCGCTCGGTCTTCTGGCCGCCGTGTTCGCGATCCGGGAGGGAAACGCTGATCCCTTCCTTTAACAGCGAATAGACTTCACGGTTTGCCCCAGCAATCAGCGTGGCTGACCGATCACGGGTCAATTCATCTATTGCAGTGGAAATCGCCTCTGGTGGCAGTGTGGGATTTAGTTGTTCCAGCGCTGCACGCAGCCGGGACAGCAACACCACTTCGCCCTTTGTCTCGCGCCCGAGCGTGCCGCCTGCGCCGAACGTCTCCTCGGAAGCCGACACCGTCTGCCAGCCAAGCTCCGCAAACAACCCGATGGCGGGTTGCTCGACGAGTTGGTCTTCGGTGTAAGCGTGGGGCATGGTCAGTTTGTCTCCACTTTTAACTGACCCGAAAGCAAGCGCGGCAACAGCAAATCACGTGTCTTGCGAAGGTTTTGGATTTGGCGTTTGAGAGTCTCTCTCTGGGCGTGCAATGGTCCCGCAACTTCACCGTACTTAAGGACCAGCTCTCGCGGCGGGAGCAGAATCAAAAAGTTGGAAATTGTGTCCTTTGTAAGAGCTTCCCGTGTAGCACCACCTTGTGCGAGCCCGAGGAGTTTTTGTTTGTTTTGGTCATTGTTGATGGCATCTAGGAGGTAATAGGGACTCATACATTCAGGATTCGCACGCACGATGGCAACATGCTGATTCACTCGCGCGGGCAAAATGTAAGAAGGCACCATGGCACATCGGGCGACTGAAGCTCCAGTGATGTTCAGAAGCACGTCACATTCTTCTACTACTACATTGTCGAGCTGCGCGGCCTGTTCGTCATTGATAAAAGCTAAATGAGAAAACTCGAACTCGTAGTCGTAAATATTGAGGCTTCGGATCAAGCTCGTTCCTGAAGTCTCATAAGCTTCTTTGCCACCCCGCGGCGTGGCCCCACTACCGATTTTCGTCGTTACCTCCTTTAGTGATGTCACCTTCCAACCCAAGGGAATATTGCCAATGGAAGACGCCACGCACCTTAGTTTCTCGCGGCCGGGGAGGCGGAAGTTGACGAACCACTCGCGGTAAAGTGAACGCGCCATATCTTCCAATATCCGGATGCGCCGCCGATTGTTCACCACTATTTCGTCGTAGGCGGACAGAATGCTCGCTATCCGTTGCTGCTCCGGAATTGGAGGGGCAGAAAGCCACATCTTCCGCTGATTGGTCAGGCTGACGTAGTCCGCCATGTCCGTCAGGCCCTTAACCTCGTTTAACTGGTTCATCGAATCTTCGCCTTGTATCCAGTAGTAGAGGAATGTGCGGTCAACAATTCCCTCGCACTTAACACGCCAGTAGCAGAGCTGCGGCGAATACACGAACTGCGGCGTGTCCTTGCGGACGATGGCAAATCGCCCGAAGGTGCCTTTGGAAGTGAACGTAATGTCGCCCGGTCTAGATATCTTCTCCCCGGCTAACCGGACGCTCGCCTCGCTTAATATGTCGGCTTCCTCGAAGTGAAGTCCCTCGTTCAGATTGCCTGCCCTGGCGAACGGGAGGCCGGTCTCGCCCAGTTCTGAGTTCTTGGCACGATAACCGTCGCCAATGTCGAGTATCCCGTCGCGGAGAAGATCTGCGACTTCCCAGTACTTCCAACCCGGTCTACGATGTTGCGGAATCATTCTAGGATCTCGGCGACATTACGGGCGATGGTTTGCTCAAGTTCGCGTGCCTGTGCGTTCAAGGTTTCGAGTTCCTCGTTCATCAATTCAAAACGTTCTTTGAAGTCCTCGTCGCTAACTTCCTCGCCCGGCGCCACTCCCACATACCTGCCAGGGTTAAGCGACCAGCCTTGCGCTTCAATTTCCTTCAGCGTTGCAGCTTTGCAGAGGCCAAGAACGTCGGTAAATTTCGGCTTCTTCCCGAAAATGTCCTCCACTTTTGCCTTGGCACCATCACCGCCTATAGTGAAGTCCGGTTCCTCGCCGCGATAGAGGCGAACGATGTTGGCAAGGAATCCAATTTGCGCGGGTGACCATTCTCGGTGCGCGCGGTCGATCTGCCGGTAAATGTGGCGCGCATCAATGAATAGCACTGTGTTGGCGCGAGGCGTTTTTGCCTTGCCTCTGTCGAAGAACCACAAAGTGCAAGGCAGCGTCACGGTATAAAACAGATTCGGCCCCACGGAAACCATTACGTCCACCGCGCGGGCTTCGATGAGTTGGCGACGGAGATCCTGTTCGGAACTTCGGGCGTCTGCGGCTGAGTTGGCCATGACGAAACCGGCACGGCCTTTGTCGTTCAACGCGGAATAGAAAATCTGAATCCAGATGTAATTGCCATTGTCGGTGCGCGGAAGCCCGAAAGGGAAGCGTCGGCGGGGGCCAACAGAGTCTTTCAGGCGTTCCTTGTCCACAGCGTTGACGTTGAATGGCGGATTGGCGAGAACGAAGTCGAACTTGCCGGTCGCTTCGTGTGGGTCGTCGTAGTAGCTGTTGACGTTCCCGCCGTGACGGATTTCGCCTTCCAGTCCGTGAACTGCGAGGTTCATCCGGCACAGGCGGCCGGTTTCATCAGTCTTCTCGACGCCGTGAATGGATAGTTCCGAGGATGGGTTTTTCTTGTGCTCGGAGACGAACCGCGCGGATGAGACGAACATGCCTCCGGAACCGCACGCGGGATCAAGGATGCGACCGTGGTACGGTTCGATCACTTCGGTGAGGAGGCGGACGATGGCAGACGGGGTGTAAAATTCGCCTCCCCCCTGCCCTTCGGTCATGGCGAATTCGCCCAGAAAATATTCGTAGATCCGACCGAACGCGTCGTAATCGAGCGTAGAGGGAATCTCAGAGACCTTTTTCAGCAGTTCCTTGAGGAGCGTACTGGTGAAAAGGTTGTAGGTCTTGGGCAGGACACCGGCGAGCTGCACATTGTGCTTCTCGATGTCGCGCATCGCGTCGTTCACCGCTTTTCCCACGTCGGCGGCTTCCGGCAACGCCAGGAGATGGTCGAAACGGGCGTCCGGTGTGAGGTAAAGCACTCCGTCAGCGTGATACGCGCCGGGGTCTTCCAGGCGCGAGCCGCGTCTAGACGAGGCGGAGGTTTTATCCAGCTTGGCGCGCTGTATAGCAAATCGAACTTCTGCAAAGCGCAGAAAGATGAGACCGAGGACCGGCTGGGAGTATTGCGCTGCGGTGAGGCCGGAGTTGGCGCGGAACTGGTCTGCGGCGTCCCAAAGGCGTTTTTCGAGCGTGTTGTTAGCGGTGTCTTTTTCCGATGGAGCTATCCACTGCATGCGTTAGTCTGCTCCATGTACAGGCATCTGTTTTCTTTGTGTTAGATCGAAAATAGGAACGATTCCCTAATCGTTATACCTTCCTTTCACCTTTCGTGTCACTTTCGAAAAACAGCCCCCAGGGCGGAGGACGTTACCCCCTGCCCGTCTGTTTCCCGCGTTCCGCAGCAGCTGTAGGTTGTTGGAAAACCAAGTCACGCTACGCTGTCACGGCAGCGGTTTATTCCGTCGATTACGACTGACTGTTTGAATGCTAAGTCCAAGAGGAGCACGTGGTGTAGAAAGAGCTGAACTCAACGGCCACGTTGATTCAGACCACAACCACGGAGGCTCCTCGAAGGACATATGTATTACATCGGACTGGATGTACACAAAAAGACAATCAGCTACTGTGTCAAAGATGTGAGCGGCCGCATTTGCCAGGAAGGGAAGGTCGGCGCGACTCGTTGGGAACTCGACATCTGGATCAAGACTCTACCGCAGCCATGGACAGTAGCCATGGAGGCGACCATCTTCACGGGCTGGATCTATGATCATCTGAAGCCACACGCTGCCGCGGCGAAGGTCGCTCATCCCCTCATGTTGCGGGCGATCGCGGCAGCAAAAAAGAAGAATGACAGTATCGATGCTGGCAAGATCGCTGATTGCCTGCGCTGCGATTTCCTTCCAGAGTGCTACATGGCGGCAACCGAGATTCGAGAACGGCGACGAACCCTCCGGTACCGGCATCTGCTGGTGCGGCAAATGGTGCAGATGAAGAATCGCGTGTCCGGCTTGCTAATGGAAACTGGAGTGAGCCACAACAAACAGCGATTGCACAAAGTAGGCTATTTTCCGGAGTTGCTAGCGAACGCCGATGCAGTGAGCGCGAGTATCCGTCCGCTGTTGCAGTTGAGCCGGGAGTCGATAACGCGATTGCAAAGGACGGAAGGAGCCATCATCCGCTCGCTCCAACGCGATCCGCTGCTGGCAGAAAGAGTACGGCGGCTGCAGACGATTCCTGCCGTTGGCAAGGTCACAGCACTGAGCTGGGCATTGGAGATGGGGGACATTTCACGTTTTCGATCGATCCGACAGGCCATCAGTTACTGCGGGCTTTGCGGAGACGAAAAACGATCCGCCGATAAAGTAGCCCGTACTCCGATTTCGAAGCAGCGAAACAAACATATCCAGCGGGTGCTCGTCGAAGCGGCCAAGTTGGCCCCAAGGCGGAATCCCGATCTGGCTTTGGTATATGAAAACGCACGGCAGAAGGGGAATGCCAACTGTGCAACACTCGCCGTAGCTCGCAAGTTGGTTGCATATCTCATGGTTGTAGATCGCGAGCAGCGAGACTTTGAACCGGTACGCGGTCTCGCCGGCATTGCGGCATAAAAACCGCAACGAAAGGAAAATCTCAAGATCGTAAAGCGCGCAGGCTGCCAGGTCCCGCCCTGACCGAGTGAGCGACGGAAATCTAAACTTTCCTTAGGCTCCCCACTGACTGTTTCGGGACTGGCAGAGAACACCAACTCAATCTTCTGCGAAGGCCCTCGCCGGCCCGAGGCAGCAAATGGATGTCCGGTTCTGCGAAGGCAGGGACCACAGCCGAGAGGCACTAGATGCGAGCTAAAGATCTTGATCCGGAAGTGCGCGCTCTCGCGAGCGCGCCTGGCCACGTGTGTTTTTCCTTGACAGAAGACTTACATGGATGTCG
>CAVYWC010000002.1:0-188816 GCA_963772045.1 uncultured Acidobacteriaceae bacterium
TTATCGCTCTCGCCCTCGGTTGGCGCGAGTCAGGTGTTGTGCTGCTGGCCGTCCCGGTCACTTTGGCCATGACTCTAGCGATCTTCTATCTCTTCGGGTACACGCTCAACCGGGTAACGTTGTTTGCGCTGATTTTTTCCATCGGCATCTTGGTTGACGACGCCATTGTGGTCGTTGAAAACATCGTCCGACATTTCCGCTTGCCCGGCAGCCGTGGACGCTCGCTAGTCGATGTTGCGGTGGAAGCTGTCGATGAAGTGGGTAATCCCACGATCTTGGCGACCTTTGCCGTCATCGGTGCGATTCTGCCGATGGCTTTTGTGCGTGGCCTTATGGGGCCATACATGCGGCCGATTCCGGTCGGCGCATCCGCGGCGATGGTGTTTTCCTTAATGGTTGCATTCGTCGTTTCCCCATGGGCGGCGCTGCGACTCTTGCGGCACTACGCGGGGGGTGGCGGCCACGATCATGACGAAGCGGAGGGTTGGACCACGCGCTTTTATCGCCGAATCATGAACCCGCTGATTCTTAACGCTAGAAGGCGCTGGCTGTTCCTGGGAACCGTGGTCGTGCTGCTCCTTGCAGCCGTCGCGTTCGTTCCGCTGAAGTGGGTGCGCGTAAAGATGCTGCCCTTTGATAACAAGAGCGAGTTTCAGGTCATCATCGATATGCCCGACGGTACGCCCCTGGAACAAACCACGCGCGTCGCACAGGCCTTGGGAAATTATCTCGGCCAGCAACCGGAAGTCACCAACTATCAGATTTACTCGGGCACATCGGGTCCTTACAACTTCAACGGTCTGGTACGGCACTACTTCCTTCGCCGCCAGCCGAATCAGGCGGACATTCAGGTAAATCTCCTTTCCCGTCACGATCGCAAAGCGCAAAGTCACGAAATCGCGCGCCGGCTGCGGCCTGATTTGGACAAGATCGCAGCGCCGTTCGGAGCTCGCATCAAAGTCGCCGAAGTACCGCCAGGTCCGCCGGTTCTCGAAACCCTGGTCGCCGAAGTCTATGGGCCCGATTACAAGGGGCAAATCCAGCTTGCCGCGGAGATCAAGAAAGTATTCCAACAAACTCGAGGCGTTGTGGACGTGGACTGGTACGTCGAAGATCCGCAAACCAAGTACGACCTCAAGGTCGATCTTGACAAGGCGTCTCTCCACGGAATTTCCGCGGCAGACGTGACTCGTACTTTGCAGATCGGGCTCGGCGGTGCTGATGCCGGTCTGTTGCACGACCCGCAGTCGCGAGAGGACGTTCCTATACAAGTGCGGTTGTCGCGACCTGATCGCTCCAGCATTCAGGATCTCTCGAATCTGAAGCTGCCCACTCCCTCCGGAGGCCAGATTGCGCTGCAGGAAGTCACCGATCTGCAACAGGGCACAATCGACACCAGCGTCTATCGCAAGAATCTGCTGCCGGTGGTTTACGTCACCGGTGATGTCGCTGGCGAAGAAGAAAGCCCGGTCTATGCCATCGGCAAGATGAGCGATGCGATCAACAAAATCAAACTGCCGGATGGTTATGCCGTCAAACAGTACAAGGGCACCACTTTGCCTGAACGAACGGACCGCTATTCGATGAAATGGGATGGCGAATGGCACATCACGGTCGAAGTCTTTCGCGATTTGGGACTGGCTTTCGCCGCCGTCCTGGTCCTTATTTATGTGCTGGTGGTCGGCTGGTTCAAGAGCTTCAAAACGCCTCTGGTTATCATGGCTCCGATTCCGCTAACTCTGGTCGGAATCTTGCCGGCGCATGCCATGATGGGTGCGTTTTTTACCGCGACATCGATGATCGGCTTCATCGCTGGCGCCGGCATTATCGTGCGCAATTCGATCATCCTGGTTGACTTCATCGAGCTGCGCCGCTCTCAAGGGATGGCGCTGGAAGAAGCTGTCGTGGATGCAGGGGCTGTACGCTTCCGGCCCATGTTGCTGACTGCAGCCGCGGTAGTTGTCGGAGCGAGCGTTATTCTCTTCGATCCCATCTTCCAGGGGCTTGCGCTCTCATTGATGGCGGGTGAGGTTGCCTCCACAGTTCTCTCGCGGATGGCGGTGCCGGTTCTCTATTACATGAGCGAACGCCGCAACCACCCAAAACCACGAGTTACGGAATCTCACTTACAGGAGGTAAACGTATGACGGTCGAACGCGGACTTCGATTGATGGCAGGATTCTTCATCCTGCTGTCGCTGGCCCTGGGATACTGGGTCAGTTCCTATTGGTATCTCTTCACGGCATTCGTCGGATTGAATCTTCTCCAGTCTGGCCTAACCAACTGGTGCCCGGCCATGTTCTTGCTGAAGAAGTTGGGACTGCGGTCAGCCTGAAAAACTGTGGGCCAAGCTTCATTGTCTTGTGAACCACTGAATTGACGATGGAGGGAACCATGGGAACACATGTCGGTGGTGCAGATCGCGTTTGCACGCGTCGTTGCCGGTATAGCTCTTTTCAGTGTGTCGTTTGTGCTCAATGGAAACGTGCGCTGGCGGGGCCTGTTCGGAGTGGTACCGCTCGCTACTTCTGCTTTCCGTTTTTGTCCCCTTTACCGATTGGTAGGGGTGAGCACCTGTCGCTCGCTAAGAAATAAATCGGTCAGTGCTCGCTCTCAGGGTATTCCACATAAGAGGTCGCAGATCATGCTGCGAATCGTGGTTTTCGAAGAAGCAACCTCTGTGAAGCTGCGGTTGGAAGGGAAGCTCACGAAGGAGACAACGTCTTCGCTTAACGAACGCTGGGCGGAAGTTCGAAGCAGACTCAATGATCGAAAGGCAATTCTCGACTTGGGCGAAGTGGTGGAAATTGACGAAGCCGGACGTCACACTCTGGCCTGGCTTGCGAGATCAGGAGTCCGGATCGGCTTTGCTCATCCAAACGTGCGCTCCATTGTAGAGGACTTAGGTTGCGACGTTCCGGGAGTTCCGCGTTTCGCCGCGAAGATTTGGAAGCGCTTCCACCTGGCTGATTGCAACAAGCGCTGGGATTCCCCGTATCGATTGTGCCGCCTGGTTTGCGCGATACTGCCTTCATCTTGGCGGCCTTGCGGTTGTCGAACAGACTAACGCCCCACGGGCCCTTGCTGCTGCGAGCGATATTTTTAGCCTCGGGAGAAGATGAGTAGGTAGAAGACGCAAGAATCCGGGGACGTTAGGGGGACGATAAGAGGTGCCTCCCGCTACCACTAAGTACCGGACAGTGTCCGCCGACACCGTTTGATTTCAATCAGTTACACTGCGTTGTCGCCCGGTCACGGCAGAGGCCGCGGGTTCGAGTCCCGTCGTCCCCGCCATTCATTCCGAAGAAGTTGGTGAATGGCGCTTCCACTCAAGCCCACCCACAATTTCACCCACACCATCATTGGACTGGTCTCCCTTTTGAATCGCACGAGGTCAAGGAATTTTTCTGGTGCTGGGATCGTCTCGTCTGAGCGCGCGTCCGTATACCGTGCGGTCAGCGGTTCGTTCTCTTGTACTGGCTTTCGCCCCCGGCGGTCTTACTTCTTCAGGGCCACAGCCAGGCCATCCCGAACCGGCAGGATCGTGGTGTAGAACTCCGCAGAATCGTAAAGTTTACGATTGAACTCGAGAATCGCTTTGGTGGTTGCATCGATCGGGCCTTTCGCGACGCGTCCGCTCCACAGCACGTTATCGGTAATGAACAACCCGCCTTTGCGAAGGCGCGGTGAAACCAACCGCAGAACGCGGGGATAATCTTCTTTGTCGACATCGCAGAAGATGATGTCGAACTGCTGTTTCTGCTCCGACAAGAACTCCAATGCGTCGCCGGTATGGAGCGTGATCCGGTCGGAAACGCCGGCGCGTTGGAAGTATCCGCGGGCACGTTCGGCATTCTTGCGATCGCCGTCGGTGTAGATGACGCGACCTTTCTCTCCCACGGCCTGGGCCCACCAGATCGTGGAATATCCGATTGCCGAACCCAGTTCGAACACGGTTCGGGCTTGAATGATTAACGCCAGTTGCTGCAGCACGCGCGCCACGGCCGGGCCTACGATCGGAACGCTATGCTGTGTGGCATAGTCCTCCATCTCCGCGAGCACCGGATCGCGCTTGGGCAGCATGGAGTAGAGGTAGTCGTCGACGGGCCCGGCAGTCGTACAGTTGTAATGTCTCCAGCTGGCGGGAGAGTGCTTCTTGCTCTTGCTTTGGGTCACGCGGTTCTCTTTCTCTCTTTCTCTCTTTCTTGATCTCTTGTTTCGTCGTCTCTATCTCTCTGTGGATCTCAAACATGGGTCAAATGCAGCTCGCCGGCAACAGTCGAGCCCGGCTTCATCTCCATGACATCCACCTCGGGAACTAATTTTTGCACCTGGCTAGGGCGTCCGGTTAGCGCCGGGAAAGTTCCAAAGTGCATGGGGATGAGGATTTTCGGCTGCAACAGCTTACACGCATACGCGGCTTCACGCGGACCCATGGTGTAGTGGTCGCCTATGGGCAGCATGACGATTTCGGGGGCGTAGAGGTCACGAATGATCGCCATGTCGCCGAACACATTGGTATCGCCCGCGTGATAGATTTTGACGCCATTGGAGAATTCGACGACGTAGCCGCAGGCTTCGCCGCCGTAGATGAGTTCGTCTCCATCCTGAATGCCGCAAGAGTGATCGGCGTGGACCATGGTGATTTTGATATCGCCAACGGTTTGCGTGCCGCCTTTATTCATCTCGGCAACTTGTTTGGCGCCTTTCTTGCCCAGCCAGCGCGCCAGTTCGGGGATACCGACGACCACGGGATTGTGCTGCTTGATGATCTCGACTGCGTCGCCGATATGATCACCGTGACCATGCGTGCAGAGCAGAACATCGACTTTCTTGACGGTCTTCTCGGATTCTGGACACATGGGATTGCCCATGATCCAGGGATCGATGATGATGGTTTTACCGGCTGGAGTCTCGATGCGAAACGTGGCATGTCCGAGCCAGGTAAGCTTTGTGCCGTTCAAATTCATTGCCACAACCTCTCGTTCTAAGCCGTCAGCAGTCAGCGTCGGATAACGCATCAGCCTTCCGGCTGCCGGTGCCGAACCCTGATGGCTCAGTGCTTTCTTTGCTCCCGCTAGTTTAATATGAAACGCCATGACCAATCTCAAAGTACTGATCAGACAAGATGAGATTGCCAAACGCGTCGGGGAGTTGGGCGCCGAGATCACGAAGGACTTCGCGGGCCAATCGATCATCTTCGTTGGAGTTCTCAAGGGCGCCGCGATTTTTCTGTCGGATCTGGCGCGACAAGTGAAGCTCGATGCGACTTTCGATTTCATCGGCGTTTCCAGTTACGGCAACCGACCGACCCCGACGCAGGAATTGCAGAGCGGGTGGGATTCGACGGGGGAAGTGAAATTGACCAAAGATGTCGATCAGTCGATGAAAGACAAGAATGTGATCGTGGTCGAAGACATTCTCGACACGGGCCTTACCCTGACTTTTTTGAAGAAACTGCTGTTGGCGCACCAGCCGCGGAGTCTAAAGATCGCTGCGCTGCTGGACAAGCCTTCCAGACGGAAGCTCCCGCTGGAAGGGGATTACGTAGGCTTTAAGATTCCTGACGAATTCGTGGTGGGCTATGGGCTGGATTACGCGGAACGTTACCGCAATCTCGCGGACATTTGCGTTGTCCCCCGGGAGTAACGGGGGATCTTCGGACATTGCCGGTGCCGCCGCGTTCCGGGCGGTGAAAAATACGGCTGCTATCATATGAACGATGGGCTCTCTTCTCTCACAACCGATTGAGTCGATGCTGCTGGACGTCGCCGACGTACTCGCTACGTCGCTCGATCTGGATACGACGGTGCGCCGGGTTGCAGAGCTGGTGCGCAAAGTCATCGATTATGAAATTTTTGCCATACTCTTGCTGAATGAGAAGACACAGGAATTGCGTTTTCGATTTCAGATCGGCTATCCCCCTGAGATTGCCGAACGCAGCCGAATCAAAGTTGGCGAGGGTGTCACGGGGCAGGCCGCGCAATCGCGACAGGCAGTTCTGATCGATGATGTCACGAAGGACCCGCGCTATATTCCCGCCGTGCCCAATGTGCGTTCCGAACTGGCGGTGCCGCTGATTACGAAAAATCGGGTGATCGGGGTGATCGATGTTGAAGCGCGGGAGCCAGGCTCCTTCACCGAAGAACACAGCCGCATGCTAACCCTGGTGGCATCCCGCGTGGCTGCGGGAATTGAAAATGCGCAACTGTACACTCGCACCACGAAACAGGCGCGCATTCTTCTGCTGCTGAATGAAATTGCGCGCGAGCTGACTTCCATTCTGAATCTCGACGAATTGCTGGGGCGCATTGCGGAACTGGTGCAGAAGCTGATCGACTATCAGATGTTCAGCATCCTCCTGCTCGATGCGACGGGGCAGAAGCTGCAGCATCGATTCTCGCTGCGCTTCAAGGAAAACATTCACCTGAAGCATGAGATCCCGCTCGGCCACGGTCTGGTGGGAGCTGCGGCCGAGAGTAAACTGGCCGTTCTAGTGCCCGACGTCAGCAAGGATCCGAGGTATCTCCAGACCAATCCCGAGACTCGTTCCGAATTGGCCGTGCCGCTCATTTACAAGAACAAGGTCATCGGGGTGCTCGATCTGGAGCATACGCGGCGCGGATTTTTTACCGAAGAACATCAGCGCACCATGACTACGCTGGCCGCGCAGATTGCGATTGCGATTGAAAATGCTCGGCTCTATGAAGAGATCGGACGGCAGGAGCGACGGCTGGAGCGGGATCTTTCGCTGGCACGGGAACTGCAGATGCGGCTCTTGCCGCAGGGGCGGCCGAAGCTCGCTCATCTGGATGTGGCGGCGAAGTTCGTCCCCGCACGCACCATTGGCGGCGACCTGTACGACTTCATCCCCTACTCGATGTCGCGGCTGGCGCTGGTGGTGGGCGATGTCAGCGGAAAGGGCGCACCGGCAGCCATCTATGCGGCGCTGGTCAGCGGGATTCTGCGGTCACATGCTCCCATTGAGCCATCTCCAGCGGAGATGCTTTCCGCGGTGAATTTATCCCTGGCAGAACGACGCATCGAGGCCCAATTTGTTTCGATTATTTACGCGGTGTGGGACGATGCGCAGCGGACTTTGACGATCGCGAACTCCGGATTGCCCCGCCCATTGCATGTGCAGAACGGGAAAATCGAAGTCGTGGAAGCGATCGGTCTGCCGCTCGGACTGTTTGATGAGGCCGAGTACGACGAGTTCAAGTTTCGCATGAAGCCTGGGGACATGTTCGTTTTCTTCAGCGACGGAATTCTCGATGCCCGCAACCGCAAAGGCGAGCTATTCGGACGCGGCCGAGTGGAAAAGATTGTTGCCGATTGCGCCCACAAATCTGCGGACTGCGTGGTGACTTCTCTGTTCGAAGCCGCCGCGGAGCATTCGGCGGGCGTAGAAACGTTCGACGACCAGACGGTGGTCGCGATTCGGGTACGAAACCCGCAGAGTTCCCCAAGGAAAAAATGAAATCCGGGAGTGAGGTTCCGGCAGAACGCCAGCCGGGGTTTCTGTTTAGAAAAATCAAGGGCGTGCAACCGCGCGTTCCCACTCCTCGCAAATTCGGCGAGAAGCGGGGCGCGCAAAATGTTTTGCATTGCGACCAAGTTCCATTGTCGAAATTGGCCCAGCGCTTTGGCACGCCGCTGTATGTTTACTCAGCTACGGCGATTCGCGAGCGCTATCGAGCGTTCGATGCCGCTTTTCGCGATCTGCCGCATACCATCTGTTACTCCATCAAAGCCAATTCGAATATCAGCATTCTTCGGCTGCTGGCAAGACTGGGGTGCGGATTTGATGTGGTCTCGGGCGGCGAACTCGATCGAGTATTGGTGGCGGATCGAAAAGCAGCGAAAAATGTGGTGTTTTCCGGAGTCGGGAAGACACGCGCAGAATTAACGGCAGCGCTAAAAGCCGGAATCCTGCTCTTCAATGTGGAGAGCGAATCAGAGTTGGCGACGCTGGCCGAGTGCGCCCAGCGAGTGCGAAAAACCGCCCCGGTGGCGCTGCGGGTGAATCCCGATGTTGCGGCCGAGACCCATCCCTACATTTCAACCGGACTGCATCAGCACAAGTTCGGAATTCCCATCCGGGAGGCGCAGGCACTCTACGCGAAGGCAGGAAGTTTGGCGTACGTGAAAGTGCGCGGAGTCAGCGTCCACATTGGATCGCAGATTACCGACGTTGCTCCCTTCGGCGAAGCGATGACCCGTGTGGCGGAGTTGGTGCGCTCCTTACGCAGCGACGGCCATGAGGTAGAGTACATCGATGCCGGTGGAGGCTTGGGAATCGGGTACGAAACGGCGAATGGGGCTGAATTCTCGGAAAGCGTTGCCGCCTACGCTCGAGCCATTGCGGCACCTTTGCGCGACCTGACGGTACGCTTGCTGCTGGAGCCAGGCCGCGCGATTCTGGGGCCGGCTGGAGCCCTGATCACTTCCGTGATTTATCGGAAGGAGAATAACGGGAAAAAATTTGTTGTGGTCGATGCTGCCATGAACGATCTGATCCGCCCGGCGTTCTACGGGGCGTATCACGAGATTGTCCCGGTTCGCTTTGACGCCGGGGCACCACGGGAGATCGTGGACGTGGTCGGTCCGATATGCGAGACCGGAGACTTTCTAGCGCGCGGTCGCGAACTGCCGATGGTCCAAGAAGGCGATCTGCTTGCCGTTC
The DNA here is from genome assembly GCA_963772045.1 of uncultured Acidobacteriaceae bacterium. Classification (GTDB taxonomy): domain Bacteria; phylum Acidobacteriota; class Terriglobia; order Terriglobales; family Acidobacteriaceae; genus Sulfotelmatobacter. The sequence goes on from CAVYWC010000002.1 coordinate 8,687, forward strand.
TCGACGTCGGAGCCTATGGCATGGTTCTCGCGTCGAACTACAATACGCGCCCGCGCGCAGCGGAAGTGCTGGTTTCAGGAAAGTCGGTGAAGCTCGTTCGGCGGCGAGAGAAACTTTCAGACCTGCTGCGAAATGAAGCCTAAACGTTCTGCTTCTCGCTTTTTTCTCTTCTTCTTACGGCCCATCAGAAATCTCGGCGGTAAAGCGGATCTATGAATTCTCCCGTTCACCCCATTTGAGCTTGGTGCGCAGCACCTGAAAGAAATCCGTTCCCGTGCGAATCAAGCTGACCTGATGTTCGGAGCGGCGACAGCGCACCCGATCGCCGTCACATAAATCGAGCCCGGGCTGGCCGTCGAGACTAAGGTATGCGAGTTCCTCTCCGCTGCGCAGCAGAATTTCGATTTCCACTGAGTCGGGGACAACCAGCGGTCGATGCGTCAAGGAATGCGGCGCGACGGGAGTAATCACGAATGCGTGCACGCTGGGCATGAGCACTGGTCCGCCGGCTGAGAGCGAATAGGCCGTCGACCCGGTGGGCGTGGCGATAATCATGCCATCGGCTCGATAGCTCGAGACAAACACTTTGTCGATGAACAGTTCGTAGGTATTGAGACGCGCCAGCGCGGTTTTGTTCACGACAGCATCGTTGAAAATATAGTAGCTATTCAGTACTTTGTCGTCCCGCAACAGTTGGCATTCCATGAGCGAACGCTGTTCGATCTGGGCACGACCTTGAACGATGGCTTCGAGCATGGGATAGAGCGAAGGCAGAGGCACTTCCGTCAGGAATCCGAGAGATCCCAGATTCACGCCAAGCAGGGGAACATCGATGGGAGCGGTGGCTCTGGCGGCGGAGAGCAGCGTGCCATCGCCTCCCAGAACGACGACCAGGTCAATCAGTCTCGCCGCCATGTGCGGCCGCGGCACAACTTCCAGGCCATTCGCATATTGGGCCGACTGCTCGTCAACAATCACGCGGTAGCCGTGGCCGGCGAGCCAGGACAAAAGTCCGGGCATGACTTCCCCCACATTGGGACGGTCGGGACGGGAGATGATGGCAGCAGTTTTTTGGAGAGACGCGTGCGCACTGGGCATAGTGAAAGAAAGATTGTACAGAACTCGAGGACCCCACCGCAGATTGGCCCGGGATCGGTGGGCTAGAACACGCCGTGTAACAGGAATTCGCGATTGCCTTTCGCCCCGAGGATGGGTGAGTCGATCACATCGGTGTGAGCCGCACCCAGACCGCTCAATGCGGATCGTACTTTGTCGACGGCCATCTGTTGGGCTCCTTCGTCGCGAACGATTCCGCCTTTCCCCACGTGTTCCCGGCCTGCCTCGAACTGAGGCTTGATCAGCACGACAAGCTGTCGTCCGCGGCGTGCGACAGGCACTTCAGGAAATGCGGCGGGAATGACAGATGGAAGGACGAGTGTGGCCGAGATGAAGGAAACATCCATCGCGATGAAGTCGGCGAGGTCTCCCAGAGCCTGACGCGTCAGGTATCGCGCGTTGGTCTTTTCCAGTAAACGCACGCGAGGGTCTTGGCGAAGCTTGAAATCCATCTGCCCATACCCGGTATCGATCGCGATAACTCGCTGCGCGCCATGTTGCAACAGGCAGTCGGTAAAGCCTCCGGTAGACGCGCCGACGTCGAGGCAGAGTTTTCCAGACACGTCGATTTGCCAATGATCCAGCGCACGTTCCAGCTTCAAACCGCCGCGGCTGACGTAGCGGAGATCCTCTCCCACCAAGCGGATCGAGGAGTCCTCCGCCACCTGGGCTCCGGCTTTTTCGGATTTCTGATTGTTGACAAGAACTTTTCCAGAGAGGATCAAAGCCTGTGCGCGTTCGCGGGACGTAGCCAGTCCGCGATCAAGCAGCAATTTGTCGAGCCTGATTTTCACACGAGCTGAGTTAGAAGTACTACCCCGAAAGTGCCAGCACCCGCTCCAGTGCAAAATGCTGAAGCATCTCTCGCTGAATCACTTACAACGATACTGTGCCCCTTTTCCACAGAATTTTCCACGAACATGTTGAAAACTTCTACGCGGTAAAGGCTGCAGAGCGTTATCGGGAACAAAAACAGCCGCCCTCATAAGGGCGGCTTGATGATCTGTTCGAGCAGAAACTAACCCGCAACTTCTTCTAACAATTTTTGATCGATGTCGAAATTGGCATGCACGTTCTGCACGTCGTCGTGATCTTCGAGGGCTTCCATCAGACGAATCATGGTGTTCGCGGCCGCGCCTTCCAGCTTGATATAGTTCTGCGGAACAAACGCTACGCTGGAGGATGCGGGCTCGATGCCGGCTTTCTTCACGGCTTCGAGCACGCTCTCATAAGCGCTGGGTTCGGTCACGATCTCCCAATTGTCGCCGTCGTCGTTCAGGTCTTCACCCCCGGACTCGAGAACGATGTTCATCAGATCATCTTCTTTTGCGGAGCTCTTGGGAACGATGATGTCCCCCTTCTTGTGGAACATCCAGGAAACCGCACCGGCTTCGGCCATGTTGCCGCCGTTCTTGCCGAACACGTGGCGAATTTCGCTGACCGTGCGATTGCGGTTGTCGGTGTTGATGTCGAGCAGGATGGCCACACCACCCGGTCCGTAACCTTCGAGCGAGAATTCTTCGTAGGTCGCACCGGGTAATTCGCCAGTGCCGCGCTGAATCGCCCGCTTGATATTGTCCGCGGGCATGTTCTCGGCTTTAGCGGCTACGATAGCGCCGCGCAGGCGTGGATTGGAATCGGGATCACCGCCGCCATTCTTGGCGGCGATGCTGATTTCCTTAATGAGTCTGGTAAAGATCTTGCCGCGCTTGGCGTCGAGCGCGCCCTTCTTATGCTTGATTGTCGCCCATTTTGAGTGACCGGACATAGATCGACCTCGTGTCTAAATATTCATCTTTAAAGAGCTTTGGATGGCGCAGGATTCGCCTTCAGAGGAGATCACTGGATAGCCTCGGTAAGGGTGCAGGCGAACTCTCAGTATAGCACGCCGAGGGAATGCGGCGTCTACGCTGTCGCGCTGGCAATACGAGCGGGCTATCGGGCTGCCAGAACTCCGACCATGGAATCAAAAATCTTGAGACCATCGGTACAGCCCAACTCCGGTTCGGCGGAGCGTTCGGGGTGCGGCATCATGCCCAGGACATTGCGGCCGGGGCTGCAGATGCCGGCAATGTTCTCCAAAGAGCCGTTCGGATTGGCCAGGGAAGTGATCTCGCCGGAGCGCGAGCAATAGCGGAAGACCACGCGATTATCGCGCCGCAATTCTTCGAGAGTCGAAGAATCGCAGTAATAGTTTCCTTCCATGTGACCGATGGGGATGGTCAGCACTTCTCCCTGGGCACAGCCATGGGTGAACGGCGTTTCGGTATTTTCCACCCGTACTTGCACCGGCTTGCAAACGTACTTCAGTCCGACATTGCGCATCAGTGCGCCGGGAAGTAATCCAGACTCGCAGAGGATTTGGAAGCCGTTGCAGATGCCGAGGACGAGTCCGCCGCTGGCGGCGAACTTGCGGACCGACTCCATGACCGGCGAAAACTTGGCGATGGCGCCGGTGCGGAGGTAGTCGCCGTAAGCAAAGCCTCCGGGCACGATGATGGCATCGCAATTCTGCAGGTCGTGCGACTCATGCCAGAGAAATGTGACTGGCTGCTTGGCCACGTGTTGAATGGTCCAGAACGCATCGTGATCGCAATTGGAACCGGGAAAGATGATGACACCGAATTTCATCGGGGTTGGTCTCAGTTTTCAGAGATCTGAGTTTAGTCTAGCACGCGTTTTGCTAGTGATTTCGATTCGGGGTTGGAAAGGCTTAGAGGGGTGATTTCAGGCGACCCGATGGAGTCGGTTGCCACCAATTCTTTCGTTCCCTTTGGGGCTCGGGCGTTTTCCCATTCTCTACCCACGGCTGACGCCGTGGGCTTTATCCTTACGCCGCTCTGCGGCTGGGAAGAGCGGATGCGTATTCGCAGCGGCTGGAGCCGCGGCCTTTCAAAACCTGATCTGAGATTATGTCGCGAAGTTGCGAAACACAACACCAGGCCAAAATGGGCGAAATTCTAAACTGGCCTCTCCCGGTCAGTGGAATTTCTTGACAGGCGGGGACGGCGGAGATATTCTCGCCTGCCACGATTGCGGGGCTCACTTTCGCCACGGTGCGGTCTCGACTTCTTTCTTTTCAGACTGCGATCTCGCAGATGGGAGGCGGCTGCAAAACTACGCGGCCGGAAAGTTCTCACAGGTGAACTGCGCCATGTCAAGTCTTCGTCTTTTACTCTGCCGGAATTTTTCCCTGTTTACGCTGCTTGCGATAAGTATCAGCTTTTCAAATCTGGCCAAGGCCTCGGTTGGATTTCAGCCGGTCTCTCCCGATGAACTGAAGATGACCAGCGAGCCCAAGGCACCGGGTGCGATGGCGGTGATTCTGTTTCGCGAAGTCGACCGCGACGATACGGCCCTGGTGGCCCATGAGGATGTGTATTTCCGGGTCAAGATTCTGACCGAAGAAGGCCGAAAGTACGCGGACATTGAAGTGCCATTTGTGAAGGAGCAAGGGAATGTCGCGAACATTCACGCCCGCACCATCGAGCCGGATGGCTCGATCGTGAACTTCGGCGGACAGGTCTTCGACAAGCAGATCGTCAAGGCGCGTGGTTTGAAGTACCTGGCCAAGACTTTCACGCTGCAAAACGTGCAAGTGGGCAGCATTCTCGAGTATTACTACACGATCGATATGAGTGACCAGTACATCGGCTACGGCTCGCATTGGATCCTCAGCGATGAACTGTTCACGCGCTACGCTAAATTCTCGCTGAAACCTTACGCGGGCGATAATCCTCCACTCAATTTGCGTTGGACGTGGAATACGCTGCCGCCGGGCACAGCGCAGCCGGCTCAAGCGGGCAACCATGTGATCACTCTTGAGGCGCACGATATTCCGGCATTTCAGACCGAAGACTACATGCCACCGGAGAATGAACTGAAATCGCGCGTAGATTTCATCTACAGCGAAGATATCTTCGAGAAGGAGCAGCAGGTTTATTGGAAAAAACGGGGAAAGAAACTCAATGGGCAGTTGGAAGGCTTCATCGGAAAGAAGAATGCGATGGAGCAGGCGGTATCGCAGATCGTGGGTCCCAGCGATACGCCCGAGGTGAAGCTGAGAAAGATTTACGCTCGGGTGCAGCAGATACGGAATACCTCGTATGAAGTGGAGAAAAGCGAGCAGGAGCAGAAACGCGAAAAAGAAAAATCCCCGAGCAACGTTGAAGACCTCTGGAAGAAGCAATACGGTGATGGAGTACAGCTGACATGGCTATTCTTAGGGATGGCGCGGGCCGCGGGCTTCGATGCGTCCGGTGTGTGGGTAGCGGATCGAGCCAACTATTTTTTCAGTCCGCAAACGATGGACGGCCGGCGGCTGGACGAGAACGTGGTTCTGGTGAAGCTCAACGGCCAGGACACATATTTCGATCCCGGCGCGGCATTTATTCCCTTTGGCATGCTGCCGTGGGTCGAAACCGGAGTTACCGGGCTGAAGCTCGACAAGGAGGGCGGTTCGTGGGTGCAGACGACTCTGCCGCCCAGCGCTGACTCGGCAATCCGGCGCAAGGCGCAACTGAAATTTGAGGAGGGCGGAGACCTGGAAGGCAAGATCGCCGTCACCTACACGGGACTCGAAGGCGCAGAGAGGCGAATCGAAGAGCACCTGGCGGATGAGGCGGCGCGCAAGAAATATCTGGAAGATGAAGCGAAGGGATGGATTCCTGCCGCCTGCGACGTTGACCTGACAAACCAGCCGGATTGGAAGAGTTCTGGTGATCTGGTGGCGGAGTTCAATGTCAAAATCCCGGGCTGGGTGGCGGCGGCGGGAAGGCGCGCGCTATTTACAGTGGGATTATTCAGCGCTCCCGAAAAACATATCTTCGATCATTCCGAGCGAGTGCACCCAATCTACTTCAGCTTTCCCTTCGAACGCGACGATGACGTGAGTGTGGATTTGCCCTTGGGATGGCAGGTTGCAAGCTTGCCTAAGCCGCAAAATCAGGTGGGGCACGTGCTCGGCTACACCATGCAGGCGGAGAATGACAAAGGGACGCTGCACGTGAAACGGACGTTCGATCTGGATGTTCTGCTTCTCGATCAGAAATATTATGCCGCCTTGCGCAGCTTCTATCAGATGGTGAGGGCTACGGATGAAGAACAGGTCATCTTGCAACCGATCGCGACCAGCGCCAGCAGGTAAGGAACGGCTGGCCGCGCTTTTCCTGTGCGCATTTTTGTGTGCGTGGGCGCCGCAATCGGTCCGTGCCGCCGACGCGCCAGCATGGATGCATGCGGCCGCCTCGGCTCCGGTGCCCGCTCACGATGAGAAGACCGAAGCCGTGCTGATGTATGAGGAGCGGAACGTGATGGTGCAATCCTCGGACAAAATCAAGGTTCAAGTCCGCGAGGCGTACAAGATTCTGAGACCGAGCGGGCGGGAGTATGGAGAGGCATGGGTTCCGTTTCATAACGGCCAAAAGGTCAATAAGTTTCACGGATGGTGCATCCCTGCCCAAGGCAAAGATTATGAAGTGAAAGACAGGGACGCGATCGAAGCGGGCGTGCCCAAGATTGAAGGTGCGGACCTGATAACGGATCTCAGAGTAAAAATGCTGAGAATCCCGGCTCCGGATCCGGGCAATGTGATCGGCTACGAATACGAAGAGGAAGAACAGCCGTTGGTACTGCAGGACGAATGGGAGTTTCAGCGTGAAATTCCCGTGCGCGAAAGCCATTTCTCGCTACAACTGCCGGTGGGCTGGGCCTACAAGTCCTACTGGCTGAATCATGCCGAAGTGAAGCCGACCGAGGCGGGAGGGCTACTGCAGTGGAGTTTGAGCGACATCGGCGCGATCCGCGACGAACCGGAAATGCCGCCCTCCGACGGGGTTTCGGGGCAGATGATCGTGGCATATTTTCCCCAGGCCGGAGCTTCGGGAAAGGTTTTCACAAGCTGGCAGGAAATGGGCAGTTGGTATAGCGGGCTAATCGAGAAGCGGCGAGACGCTTCGCCGGAGATCAGACAGCAAGTTGCTGCCTTGACGGGATCGGCCGCGACGCCGCTGAAAAAGATGCAGGCGCTGGCTCAGTTTGTGCAGCACGATATCCGCTACGTGGCGATCGAGCTGGGGATGGGAGGCTACCAGCCCCATTCGGCCGCAGAGATTTTCACGAAGCGTTACGGAGATTGCAAGGACAAAGCGACGTTGATGAGTTCGATGCTGAGCCAGATCGGGATTGATTCGTACTACTTGCTCATCAATCACGAGCGCGGTGCGGTCACTGCGGCAACCCCGGCGAATGCATTCTCCTTTGACCACATGGTTCTTGCGGTCAAGCTGCCGGCTGGCGTAAATGATCCATCTTTGATTGCAACGGTGCAGCGTCCGGGGCTGGGCACGCTTCTTTACTTTGATCCGACGAATGAAATGACCCCGTTTGGGCAGATCGGCGGTTACCTGCAGGCAAATTACGGACTTCTGGTTACACCGGAGGGCGGGGAGCTTGTTCAATTGCCGCAGCAAGCCTCGACAATGAACGGCATTGCCCGCACGGGAACATTCACGCTGGATGCGGCGGGGGTTCTGAAAGGCCAGGTGAGGGAAACACGATTGGGAGATCGGGCCTGGGTGGAGCGCATGCGCCTGAACAGCCTCACGAACAATAAAGAGCGGATAAAGCCCATCGAGGATCTGTTGTCGGGATCTTTGTCGACGTATCAGATTACCCAGGCCAGCCTGATTGATCTCGACCACACGGATCGGCCCTTCGGTTTCAAATACTCGTTTGACGCGCCGAACTACGCCAAAGATGTTGGCGGGTTGCTGCTGGTTCGGCCGCGCGTGGTGGGCGTCAAAGCCGAGGGTTTTCTCGAAACTAAAGAGCCGCGCAAATTTCCGATCGAATTCGATGCGCCGGTGCGCGATAGTGACACGTTCGACATCGCGATCCCGGAGGGGTTTGTGGTCGACGATATGCCGCCGGCGGTCGATGTCGACGACGGCTTCGCCAGCTATCACGCCCGGACTGAAGTGCAGGACAATTCGATTCATTACAGCCGGACCTTCGAGATCAAGGAGCTCAGTGTTCCAGTGGCGCGCGCCGATGAGCTCAAAAAGTTCTATCGGATCATCAATACGGATGAACGAAACACCGTAGTGTTGAAACAGCAAGGGAAGTGAATGTCCTTGCTTTCCACTTCTCGCTAAAGGCCGCGAGAGTCTTCGACTGCGCGCCCAGCGCAGGCATCGGGATACCCACCTGCATTCAATCGGCTCTCACTTAGTCTGGGGTTCCTGCGGCTGCGTGAATGCGACTGGAGACGGATTGAGAGAAATTCTCGGTGCTGACGATTGCGGCGGCGTTGGAATGGGGATCGGAGCATCGGCGGAGGAACTCTTGTCTGTGGAAGCGAGGCGACTCTGAGGCGGATAGCCTTTCGCCTGCACGATGGCCCAGTGCCACTCTTGTCCGGGGGCTAATTCTATGCCAAGCGGAGCGCTGAACGTGGTTGCACTGAGAGGCGGCGCAGCGGCACGCATCTTGTAAATGAGTGTCTGATCCTGCTTCTTCTCGGGCCGAACCGCATCCGGGCTCACATCAGATTGGGGAATTTGAACAATCTGCTGGGAAGGACCTTCTCCTGGCGTCATTGCACTTTCAGTGCTGACGGCGGGGTCGTTTTTCTTCACCACTGTCAGGGCGACGTCCACTTCGCTCACGTGCCAGTCTGTGCCATTGAAGAGAGACACAAGGAGAGCATCTCCTTCCATCGTCGCCGGGCCGGTAAGTTTGACGAGTTCAAACGCCGGCAGGTCCATCTGTGCGTATTGATCCGAGAGCAGAGCCTTTGTGCTGGCGGTAAACGAGAGACTGCAAGTCACATCGGGAGCGGAAATCTGGAACCCCTTTCCGCTTCCACCCATGAGGAATTTCAGGACGGATTTGGAGGTCTCATGGCTCTCCGCCTGATCCATGACTTGCGAGAGATTGTCGTTGTCGATGACGGTTTGAGGCGGAAGAGTTTGTTGGCGCAGGTTGCGGGCGATGTCGCCCAGGGGAGGGTCGTTGGGGTCATCCGGCGAAGGCGCGTCTTGGGCGAATGATCTCATGGCAAGGCAGGCCACGAGCGTCAGCGTCAGCGCCAGGGCGAATGAAGGGCGCGAATGGGCAATCGGGAACACCTGAACCTCACCTGGAAAGATCGTCCGTGGGACAGATTGCAATAGGGCGTGCCTGTGGAACGGATGCGTTCGAGGCAAACCCACTAAGGCGATTCTAGTTACGAAGGGCAGAGAGGCAGAAGTGACGAGAGTAACCTCTGGCGGGGCACAGTTCGAATGGGGCCGATCTCAGGCGAGTCCGCGGAGCGAGGTGGAGAGGGAACTGGGCGCGCGCAGACGAAATGGTAGCGCAACGGGGCGCGCGCCCAAAACCCTTAACGGCCAAATCTACAAGAGGCCTTTCGCTCGCAGCCGCGTGACGGGATCTACGACCGGCACCGCCTCCCGCTTGAAGATCCAGCGGGCCACCGCGAAGCCAACTGCCGCATAGCAGAAATACATTAGTCGCATACGCACCCCCACAATTCGGATCGGCTCGTTTGATCCTTCAGGGGAGGAACCTCATGAGACTCTATCGGCACAATAGCAACGAGGCAGGAGTGGAACAACGGCACAACAGTGCCATAGCACTGGCACGGAAGTAATAGGAAGTAATCTGGTGTGGCGAGGGTTCCCAAAGTACGCGGCATGCGGAGGAATTGTGCTCCGCAACTGTCGCAATAAAGTGCACCGCGACAAAGGTGGCCAATCGCGACAATGCGGAGCTGTGCTCCGCAGGGCGGACGACTGCGTCCGTCGCTACACAAGAATCGTCGATTAATGCTTCAACAGCAGCTTCTTGGCGGCTTCTAGTTCTTTCCGCTTGGAGTCGTCGACCTTGGGATAGCCGAGATTGAGCGACCCCAGGGTCTGCACGATGACCGTAGAAACCACCAGCCGCGTGAACCACTTATTATCTGCGGGCACAACGTACCAGGGAGCGTGTTTCGCGGCCGTGTTGCGGATCATGTCTTCGTAGGCGTTCTGGTAATCGTCCCAGTATTGGCGTTCACGGATGTCGGCGGCGGAAAATTTCCAGTTTTTCTCCGGTTCGTCCAGGCGAGCGAGAAAGCGTTTCTTCTGCTCTTTTTTGGAAAGATGCAGAAAGAACTTACGAACGACGGTTCCGTTTCTGGTCAGGTGCCGCTCGAAGGAGTGAATATCTTCGAATCGCTCCTGCCAGATACTTTTCCCGCAGAGCGAGGGAGGCATCTTCTCGTTTTCAAGAAATTCGGGATGAACCCGCACGACCAGCACTTCTTCATAGTAAGAACGATTGAAAATTCCGATGCGGCCGCGCTCGGGCAGGGCAACGGTGGTGCGCCAGAGAAAGTCGTGTTGCAACTCCTCCGCTGAAGGCGCTTTGAAGGAATGAACGTCGCAACCCTCCGGATTGACGCCACTCATCACGTGCTTGATGAGTCCGTCTTTGCCGGCCGCGTCCATGGCCTGAAGGACGATAAGAACGGCCCAGCGATCCTGGGCGTAAAGTTTGTCCTGCATCTCCGACAAGCGCGCAATACCCTGCTGTAAGGCCTCGTCCGCCTGCTCCTTGGAGCGCCAGTGGCCGGTATCGGCGGGGTCATAATCTTTCAGATTGAACTTCTTCCCATGGTCGACGCGGTACTTTTCGGCGAGCTTTTCAGGATTCATCAGCCTTATTCCGTTTTGGATCTGGATTTCGTGCAATTGAAATGATATCGCAGGAGCAATGATGAGCGTGATTCGCGGCTGACTGAACAGGGCGGCTTCATTGGCGTAGAGATCTTTCAATTGCGATGACGAGCGCTTCGCGAACGGCATCTTCGCTCATGGTGACGACACTCCGAGAGGTGCGGATTAGCCGCTGACGGCGCATACGGCCGGAAAATTCTCGCGCTGCCAAGCGTCGAAGCCCTCGATTACATTCACGACGTTGCGGAAGCCAGCGCGCTGGAGAAAGCTGCAGGCGATCATACTGCGATAGCCGGACTTGCAGTGAACCGCGACGAACTCGCTGCGGTCGATTTCGGGCGGTGAGACTCTGAAATTATCGAGCGGCCACCAGATTGCATTCGCAATGTGGCCGGCGTCCCATTCCGCCGCGCGGCGCACGTCCAGCACCTGCAGACGGTCCGATAACAATTGCGACTTCAACTCGCCAACTCCGATCTGCGAGATTGTGGTTAGATCGAACCCGGCGTCTTTCCATGCCGGCAGGCTACCTTGCAGATATCCCTGAAGCGTTTCAATGCCAACGCGCGCCAAGCGGATTCTCGCTTCCTGCAGCTGTTCATCCGAGGAGGCAATCAAAACTGGACGCGATGCGAGGCCGAGCAGCGTTGCAGCCCAGGATGCGAACTGGCCTGACAGAGCTATATCCACCGACCCAGGAACGTGGCCCGTCGCGAACTCGTCTCCCGAACGAACGTCGACTGCGATTTCGCCTTGATCGAGCAGGCTTTTCAACTGCGATGGTGAGATCGGCTGTAAGGGCTCAAGTTCGGAAAGAGCGGGAGCACCGGAGCGGTTCAGTTCCGCATCTTGCGTAAAGTATTCCGGACGAGCGGGAAAATTGCTGGTGAGAGCGCTCACGAATTCCTGCTTGCTCGGAAACTGCAGGGCATAGTTGGTGAGGCGTTCGGTTCCGATGGTCGAGGATCGCTCGGCGCGCATGTTTCTTCCGCAGAGAGAGCCGGCTCCATGCGCCGGATAGACGAATACGTGATCGGGGAGCGTTAGTAATTTCTGGCGCAGGCTGTCGTAAAGCATGCCGGCAAGCTCCGTGGGGGTGTTTGACGGCGAGAGATCCGGACGCCCGACATCGCCGATAAATAACGTATCGCCGGTTAGAACGCACCACGGCAAGGGAGACTTCTCTTCCTTCATGACCAGGAGGCAAATGCTTTCGAGGGTATGTCCGGGAGTCTCCAGGACGCGAATGCAGGCGCTTCCAAATTTCAGTTCAAAGCCATCGTGCACAGCCACGTGGGGGAATCTGGCCGCGGCCTGCGCTCCTATGTAGATCTGCGCGCCGGTGCGGGCGGACAACTCTCTGTGTCCGGAGACGAAATCCGCGTGCAGATGGGTTTCAAAGACGTGACGGATGGTGAACCCGTGTTGAGCCGCAGCTTTGAGGTATAGATCGACGTCACGCTGCGGATCGACGACAACCGCCACGCCTTCCGAAGCTAGGAGGTAAGACGCATGCGCCAAACATCCCAGATAGAACTGTTCGAAATACATAGCCGCACCCCAGAACAACGCGGATAGGATGCTAGAACAAATTTCGCCGGATTGCTACGGGTGCGGGATTTGCCACGGGTGAAAAACGAAGCGGAATCGAAGCTGTTTAGGAAGAAAGCGGGGTCACGAATTCCAGGCCGAAACAGAAGCCGTTGCGCGAACGAACCACAGCCGTCAACCGGGAATGGATGGGCACGCCAAACTCGATTTCCAGCAGGTCGCCGGGATTGAGCAGGATGCCGGCATACAGTTCCATGCCGCCCTGGCTCAGTTCAGTGCCGCGGCCATCAACGATCGTGCTGGAAAATCCTTTGGAAGTGAGGACCTTCACCGGCATGTCCACGGGAAGCCGGATCCAGCGCCGCGTTTTCGGCACAATTGACATGGTCTGCTCATGATGGGGCTCCGGCTCGGAATCTTCAAATTACTAAGGTGAAAGTGGCGGGCGGGCGGCGGTACAGCAAAGAAAATTGACACGGGCCAGGCCTTCCCAGCGCTTGTAAGTTACGGCGAAAGTTACGCTGCGCGTCCTCTCTTGGCTGGCCTTCTTGGCGCATTCTTCAGCCGCTCGCTGACCTTCTTTAAGTCGTCAATGAATGCCTGCATCTGAAAATGGCGGGAGTCTTCGTCTTGCGATCGCAAGACTGACGACGGATGCACCGTCGCCATCACGTAAGGAGCAAGCTTTGAGCCGACCCATTGCCCGCGTTGCCGGGTGACGCGGAAGTCTTTGCCCAGCAACGACTGGGCCGCGCTCGCACCCAGGCAGACCAAAACCTGCGGCTTCACGGTTTCCAGTTCCGCATCAAGCCATGGCCGACAAGCCTGGATCTCCGAGTAGCGCGGCTTCTTATGAATGCGGCGCTTACCGCGTTCTGCCGCAGCCCACTTGAAGTGCTTGACAACATTGGTGACGTAGACTTCAGAGCGATTGATGCCGGCTTGCGCGAGAGCATGATCGAGGACACGGCCGGCCGGACCGACAAAAGGACGTCCAACTCGGTCCTCTTGATCGCCTGGTTGTTCGCCCACCAGCATGACTGTGGCGGTTGCTGATCCTTTGCCGAAAACGGTCTGCGTGCCGAGTTTCCACAGATCGCAGGCTTTGCAGCCGCAGGCCGCGATCTTCAACTCTTCCCATGTCGCGTTCGGCGGAATCAGATTGGCCGCGCTTGGAGCGGAGGACGCGGCGGAAGGGTCGGCGGGCTGAGGAGGAATCGTTTTTCTGGCTGGTGTGACGGCCACATGCATCCTCGATTCGGAACTCTCAAATATATTGGTCCCACAAGACGGTCGGCTTGTACATACGCTGCATAGGGGACGGAAGCGGCGGGAAACCTGAGAGCCGGGGAGGCGACCGCACGGGGACTCCTAATCAAGTGCTTGAAAATACCGGCTTCAATCCCCCACGGGACTCTGTTGCAGTTACAAGCAATTCTCACCCAAAGTACAGATGGCGCGGGATGGCCGACGCATTTCGCAAAGGATATCTTGCAGGAGATGAAAGCTCTTCCAACACGCCCTCCTGTCAAGCAGGAATCGAGCTTCGGTTCGGTTCCTGCTTCTCGCCTTACAAATCCGTGGCAGGACCGGGGAAGAGACCTTCATCGCTGGAATGGGAGATCGGTTACAAAAACTTAAGGAGGCACGATGCTTTATTGGGCTTTGCTATTCCTGATTGTGGCGATTATCGCGGCGGTGTTCGGCTTCGGTGGAATTGCGATCGCGGCCGCCGGAATCGCGAAAATCCTCTTTTTCATCTTCCTGGTTCTGTTCGTGATCATGTTGATCACGCACCTGGGACGAAGGGGAAGCAGTATCTAAGCATTGTCGTGTGGGGCGCGCGGCCCTCAGGCGGCTTGTTCGTCCAGCGGGACGCACACGAGGCGAATGCTGTCACGATGGCGTCGGATTGCCCGAGTAATGGCAATCAACGCTTCCGACTGACAACGCGGGCAACGGATGGCCGAATTGCCCACCGCCTCACAGTCGCTGCACAAATGTGCCTCGGCGAGATTGACGAATGTCGCGTTGTGCATACCGGACTCCCGGTCAGATAAGGGCTTCATCGATGGTTGCGCAGGCCGCGCTTTTGAACGCTAGCGCTATAGGACCCCGCCAGCAATCAGGTGTTGGCTGTACGGCGGGGTAGTTGCTCTAGATCTAGAGGCCATTTCGTCGGATAAGCAAATAAAACAAAATAGACGAGGAGATGACTGATGAATTCAGACGAAATGCGAGGTAAGTGGAACCAGTTCAAGGGCTCCGTAAAGCAACAGTGGGCAAAACTAACGGACGATGATCTCACTGCCATCGACGGTCACCGCGACCGCCTAGTCGGCAAGATTCAGGAACGATACGGCATCGCACGCGAGGAAGCGGAAAAACAACTGAACCAGTGGAAGGTGCCATCGTCACCTCAGCATGAGGAAGTCACCAGGCATGAGGAAGTCACGCGACGAAAGGTCAGCTGATCGCGGCCTCTAATTTGCGGCTAAAAGTTTGTTTCAGCAAACATCCGGAATCATACGATTCCGGATGTTTTTTTGTGGGACCGAAGAGGATATTGGCCAGGGCGCGTGCTCGCGCAGTCTTTCGGCCGGGCGCACGCTTCGTTTTCTTCGCACGAGAGTAAGACCGTAAATCCAGTGATCGACAGTCTTCGTTTTTTATGAACATTGTTCTTACGAACATTCTACGAACTCTTTATTCAATCCTTACGGCGCTGATCGTCCAATGACTGTGTGCGAGAGGCGGCCCAGCCTCTCGAAAGGGGCTAATCCATATGTGGTCGATTCAGGATGTCTCAGCGGAAGAACTGGCGAAACTTTTTCATCATTACCGCGGAGCTTTGGCGCACGATTTCGATTGTGAGCGCGAAAT
The DNA here is from genome assembly GCA_963772045.1 of uncultured Acidobacteriaceae bacterium. GTDB lineage: Bacteria > Acidobacteriota > Terriglobia > Terriglobales > Acidobacteriaceae > Sulfotelmatobacter. The sequence goes on from CAVYWC010000002.1 coordinate 23,959, forward strand.
GCAGGCAGCATCTTCGTGGGACCGGACTCCACAGAGTGAACGAAAGCTGATGGTTGCGGCGGCGCGCCTTACGCTGTTGGAACTGGCGGCGGCGCCCGTCCAGGAAAGTGCGCATCGTCAGTATTTCGCCAAGCCGGGAGAGGCGGACTGGGGCTGCTAGCTGCGCGTTTCCGGTTGCAAACGGCCTGAGCCGTTTTCCAGAGGGGTTTTGTCTCCCGAGCCGGTATTGCCCCCCGACGTGGGCGATCGTCGACCGCTGCAGTGTCTACACTGAGTGTTGCGTCGGATCCGGTGTTCGCACATAACCGCCTATGAAGAAATTGAGTCGTCGATTCCGCTCGCCTTCCGCTATAATTCTCGAGTAGTCCTTGCCGCGGCTTCTCCTTCGGCCACATCCGCGCCCTTAGCTCAGTTGGATAGAGCGTCTGGCTACGAACCAGAAGGTCGGGAGTTCGAATCTCTCAGGGCGCACCACTTTTAACACTTTCCGGGTCCGCTGTGCTACCAGTTTGCTACCGGAGAGGGATTCCAGAGGGCGTGAATCGATGGGTTGGTACAAAGTGACCATCGGGCCGGCCGGTTCTCCAATTGAGAGAGGGAGCAGGGCGAAAGCAGTAGAAGGGGCATTCAGTACGAAATTCTCGATGGCCGCTCCTGAGGGAGCCGCTTTGTATTCGAGACAGGTTATGCCCTCGCATGGCCAGGCGGGAACCATCCATGAGTATTACTTCACGCCGCCCGCCTTCGAGCTTTGGGAAGCAGGAACCTTTCCATTTCAGGGAGAACCGTGTGAGGATCCGCGGAGCCTGCCAGAACTGACATTCACCGGACTGGGCAAGCCCGGAAAATATCCACTGCCCGAGCCCTCGAATGGCTAGACAATGCGCCTTCTGCCCCAATCAAGCAAAGAGCCGCGAAGACATTTATCCCGTGTGGCTGCTAGAGAAGATAGGGAATGTCGGGCCGTTCTTGCACAAGATGGTTGGAGTTCCTGATGCAGAGATCCTCACTCCAGTGAGAAAGGCAAAAGTCGTATGTGCAGGCTGTAATCATGGGTGGATGAGCAATCTGGAGAACGAAACAAAGCCGATAATGTCGCCGCTGATTGCTGATCTAGCGATAAGCCTATCCGAGAGCGATCAAAACGCATTAGCTCGATGGACGGTTAAAACGGCCATGATGTTCGACGCCGCCTCTAGGCGGAGGAATGAGTTATGTTACGCCCACGTCTCATGCGAGCGTCTAAGAACGCACAAAGAAGTCCCGCCCCTAACCGCGATCTGGCTTGGTCGCTTCTTCAGGCATGAGCTTTTTACGAGAGCTGGTCTGGGCTGGTTTACGATAAACGAAGTCCCGAAAGCTGCTCACGGCTGCATAACCACTTTCATCTTTGGACACTTGGTCATTCAAAGCATGACCGTTCATACAGGGGCCGAATACACTGAGGAAAACTTCCCCCGCATTAAAGCCATCGACGGTCCTTGGAATTCGACCCTCATTCAGATTTGGCCTAACACTGGAATCGTGAATTGGCCTCCAGCTCAGTTTTTCGTTAGCACGGGACCCAACGCAATAGGTCGGCTCGTTAACAGGTGGCTCCCGATGAACAAATGGCTTCTTCATTGATCTTGTTGTGCCGCTTACAGCGCTGAAATTGCCCGCTCGATTTCAGCCCGCCCGCGCTCCCGTGTGTATTGGCGTCGGCTCTTTTCCGTTTCAGGTGCCGCGTAGAGGGTCTTTCCAGCTGTGGACTTGGCCCACGATTGCCAAGGTGCGGGCGGGATACCGACCGACTGGCACCAAGCCGCATAACGTTTGTACGCGATTTGCTCGATTGTTTCCGAAACGCTGTCTCCGATTTCAGGCTTTGACATGAGGCACTCTCCGCGATAGATTGTTTCGCGTAGAGAGAGGATTCGCCGCAACATCAGGCCCGGACCGACATCCGGGCTTTCCTTTTTATGTCAGACACTTTCGCAAGTTCGCGTAGCAAGATCGCGAGGGCTAAGGAACACTTTGCCGACCTTGAAAAGAGAGTTAAAGCGTTCGTCGATCTCAATCCCTACAAAGAGATTACCGAGGACGATCCGAACCGGCCCGGATTTAAGGTTCTTAAGCTTAAACTCACCGAACCACTCCCTGAGACCATTGGCAATGTCTTGGGGGACTTGGTTGGGAACCTTCGTAGTGCTCTCGACACTGCCGCTTTCGCGATTGCTGTAGCTTCCGGAAAGACTGATCCAAAATTCACTTCGTTCCCGTTCGCTGGAAGTGTTCACCAAATGGGAAATGCTCTTGGACGCTCCAAAGATCTGCCGAAAGAAATCCAATCTCTGTTTTGCGGGTTCCAGCCTTACCTCGGAGGGGATGATTTGTTGTGGCTGCTTAATGAGATTTGTAATGCCGATAAACACAAAATCGTGATTCCGCTCGCTGCTGGCATTCTCCCTGTGCTTCGACGAGATGTGAGCGCGACCGAAGGATCCCTGTCGGTTCCAGAGACTCCAATTTGGGATTGCGCTAAAAACGAGATGGAGATTCTTACCTTCGGACCCGGGACTCAATTCCAATACCAATTCGATTTCCATCCCTTCGTAGCTTTTCAAAACGTTCCATTGGTTTCCAAAAAGCCGATTATCCCCGTCCTCGACAACCTGTTTGGCAAGGTCGAGCGCATCTTGACGGCTATGGAGGCCGAATCTAAGCGTCTCAGGATTATCACGTAGCGCGGGCACTTCTGGCATAATGAGTCACTCTCGTTTCCTTACTTCGCTCTCAAACTTAACCACGCAACCACAGCGCCAGAGAGAGCGCGGCCACGAGCCAGAGGCACAGTTGAGGTGTCCATGGCCCACGGCGCTCGCATTCTCTCCGCGGTCCTCTTTTCACTGCGGCCCCAAACTGAAATGAAGCTGATCTGTACTTTCATCGATTGTTGGCTCAGTTGCGCCCAGAGTCTGAGCAGTCGTGGCCACGTGATAACCTTTTCCCGGCAGATCGGAAACGTAAGGCTTGCTAACCACCACTGGCGGACCACCGCCGTCAGACGGAATGATTTCGTTATCTATTAGAACAACGCCAGTTACTCCGCTCCAACCGCTGACAACAATTGTTCCTTGAACAATCTCTAGGCCAGCCGCGAATTGAACTATAGGCTGCGCGCCCCAATCGCCGGGAGAGGCAACCAAAAAGTTAGGCCAGCTATCCCCTACCACGACGAAAGGCGGCCCCGTGTAGGTACTCACGTCAGTAAGCGCGGCTAGGCGATCCGCCGCCGCCGCCCGTGTTCGCGGCTCCGCTTGTGGCTTGGCCGCTGACTCCGCCACTGACGACGCCCGGAGCCCCGCCGATTGTGCCATCGCTCGATGCTGCGCGGCCGTCCGAGCCGACTCCGCTTGCTATCTGATCGAAAGTCGAGCCTGCTGGTTGCGGCACGCCCATGCCGCTGTAGGACGCGCCTGTCGACCAGTGGTATTGATCGCTGCTCTGGCCCGCGGGCCATCCGCCGACCGGGACATTGACCGGACCGCTGCCGGTGATTATGTGCCAGCCCGCGGAGCCGTTTACGACGACATCGCCAGGCGAGGCAGTGATAGGCGGCCCGCCCGGAACTGGCGGAGTCCGCACAACTGCTCCCGGTTTCAGGTTCATTGCTTTGGGTACGTTTGGCATTTTGAAATTCTCCTTTTCACTGTGCTGCTATTGCTGTTGCTGCTCCTAAAACTTTTCTCCCTGCCGCGCCCGTTGCGACCGCGCCGCCAATGATGCCCGCTATCCATCGCGCCCTTACCGCGCGGACGCCTTGGCGCTGCGCATCATAGAGCGAATCGAGTAGCTGTTTCGCGCCTTGCTTGCCGAGCGCTTGCTCCAACCGTGGCGCGCCGTAGCTGTCATCGTCCTGTAGCTTCTGCAGCGCTTTAATCGCGTTATCAACGTTGACGGTTTCCTCTGTACCGTGCGCGACGTTGCCAGAGATGACGCTGGGATTCTTGAAAACCTTCGCCTGTAGATCGGTTAGCGCGGACATTCGCTTAAACTGCGCATCGGCCTGATTCAATATGTCCGGATCTACGCCCTTTGCGAGTGCCGTCTGCTTCGCATCGTCGATGCTGTCTTGAATGTTCGAGCGCCGCGCTTCGAGCCGCGCTTCCTCGGCATCGTCCACACTGGCGCGGATCGCAGCATTTGTCCGGCGTAGCCTGTCCGCTAATGTCTTGAAATTCGTGCCGCTGGCGTCATCGATCTGTGAGTAAAGGGAACTGGCCGAATCTTCCATTGTGTTGATGGGAGCCGTTAGTGATTCGCGCAAGCTGGCAGGCGCAACCGTGGGAGTGACACTGGAGCCCGCTTCGCGTAATGCCGCTTGTGCCTGCGGCTGGGCAACGTTTTTGCCCTTTACGATCTGCTGAACAATCCCCGGCTTCGCGGCTGCGGTTGGCGCGGCTTCTGCTTCCTCGGTTCCGGCAGCGAGTTCCGGAGTTTCTTCGGATGTGCCACTTGCGCCGCCCGCTGCTATCAGTGCCACAGTGCCCGCGGCTTGCGTGAGCCACTTGGCAGTGGTTTCCGTGGGAGCCTTTTTATATTGCATGATCGCGTCATCGAGCGCTTGCCGTGCGGCGCTCTGCTTGCCCGCTACCTGATTCGCGGCTGAGAGGGAATCCAAGATGCCCTTGCCTTGCGCGCGGGAATTCTCATAGGCATTGACGATGGGAACGACTCGCTTGAAATCTTCGTGCAATTCGAACGGAAGAGATGTTTTGACCAGGTTCACGACTGCATCAACCGGACGCAGGACTGGCGCGAGCAGAGATTCCGCGCCCTTGCCGATGCCCGTGAGAATGGGATACTGCGCCTCTCTGCTGGCAAGCGCCGCGGCTGATCCTTGCGGCGTCTGCTCCTCTGGCGCGGCCTGATATACATTTCGGGGATTCGGCTGCCCCGAGGGTCCAAGTCCAAGGCTTGCTGGCGCTTGCTCCGATTGCAGGGGAACACTAAACGGATTCGTGCTGATCTGAGCTGGAGCGGTACGCTGTGGCTGTACTGCAGGAGTCGGATTCGCTCCCTCAGAGTCGAGCGGCGCATCAAACGGATTCGTGTCTGGCGCGGTTGCCGCTGTCGAGTTTTGTGGAGTTGCCATTATTGCGCCACAGGTGCCGGAAGCGGAGCCTTCGGCAGCATTGCTTTCTCTTGCACGTAACCGTATTCCGCGCCCAGAGCCGAGCGCAGCGTTTTAGCGTCTGCGATCCGGTAATCGGCGAGTGATTTGAAATGCTCCAGCATTTCATTGGATCCGCGCGCCCCAACATGGGCTTGCATCAGCGCGGTTGCCAACAAGCCCATGTGCGTCCTGAGAGCCGCGAATTCCGGACCCGAGCCCACCTTGCCGCTCATAAAGTCATTCCAGCGCGAAGCCACGACTCCGATTTTTCCCTGTGCGTCTAACTGGCGAAGGTCAGCGTTAACCTGCTGAAACAGTCCGCCAGGAGCAATTAGCTGGCGAGCGATAATGGTTTTCTTGGCATTGTCGGCGTCTAACTTCATAATCCCGCTGGCCCCGGCCCGCTGTAATTCGTCCGCTGTGCCTGCTACCTGGGAACCATCGGGCATACTGCCCACTAGCATGTTGCCCGGGCTGATCTGCGCGTTTTTGTTGGCCTTCGAGTTGGCAAGGTTCGCTTCGGCAATATTCTTGGTTGCTTCGGTCTTGGAAGTCTTCATTTGCTGACCGTGGACATCAATTTCGCTTTGAGTATTCATGTCCTTCAGCATGGCGCTTCTGGCTGCAATCGCCTGTCCAAGCCGTATGTCTACTGTGTCTCCCTGTGTAGCAGGAACCGGAATTCCTAAGTCTCTGGCCTGTTGAACGGGAATAGTAACCATGTCGTTCAGTGCGTCATGAGGAAATTGCATGACGGTGTGAACCATCTTCCCGCTGGAGTCGAGAGAGAACAGCGGAAGGTAGTCATACCCTCGCGCTGGCTTAGGATGCGCCGCAACCCAGTTCATAATTGAAGCTTCATCCGAAGTGCCGTTTACATCTTTGCCGTTGACTATCATGGGAATGGCCACGGCTCCGGCATCATGGAGTTGGACGGCAAGAGCGTTATTCGAGTCAATCAACTTCTGTTTGAATTCGTTCGACTCCAGATCAAATCTGCGCAGCGATAAAAGGTATTCATTATTTTGCGCTGCGATAGTGGCGCGGTTCATTAACTGCTGTTGAGTCAAACGCTCCTGCTGCTGCAGATTTTCAGTAGCCTGTTGCTGGAATTCCTGTTGCTCCTGAACGCCAGCGAGCGCCGCTTTACCGATTGCTGCAGGTCCGTGTTGTGCGGCTCCCGCGGCTGCGCCTCTGGCGAAAACTCCAATCTGGTTCGCAATGCGCTGTTCTCGACTCAGTGGAACGGTTTCAATCTGTCCCGTCTGTGGATTGACTTGCCGAGTAGTCGAAGGTCCGCCCAAAATTTCGCCAACCGCGTGCAGAATATCTCCCATGAGCGAACGATGCGCGGGCGGTTGTGGCTGAGGAGCGGGCGGAGCTTGGCGCGTGGGAGCAACCGAGCCTTGGCCCTGCATTACATCGCCGCTAGTTTGATTCGCGGACTGATTGGCAACGTCTGCCGTAGTCGCGTTCATCGGCTGAGCCGCGGGCTGGGGCTGGGGTTGCGGCTGATCCTGATCGGCCCCCGAAAGGACTTGCTGCGCCGCTAACGTTGGATCTTGAGTTTGAGCCTGAGAGGGAATCATTTTAGGTATGACGGAATTTCTCCGCCGTTCGCGCTGATGAATGCCACATACTGCTTCGAGGTCAACAGGGCAAATTCCTTCTTGCTCAGCTTCGATCCCGATGCAATCTTTTCATCCATCACACTCTTAGGGATCGGACTGCTGTTACTCTCCCAGGTATTACGCGGAGTCTGAGCGCCATTGGTGCGCGGCCTGTCGAGCCATTCTTTCGGCAGGTCGTAGCCGATGAGCTTTCCAAACTCATACCGTGGAGTGCCGTATTTCTCGTAAATCTTTTTCACTTCTGCCGGAGACTTTTCCTCTAGCCTGAGTTCGTTCATAGCTGGCATCAAGTCATCCTTGACATGCTGATAGGCTGCTTCCAAGTTCTCCGCGTTATAAACGAGCCCGTTCTCCCGCATGTAATCGAGAACCTGATTCATGTTTCGTTCACAGGGCAAAAATTCCGGGTGAGCCTGCAGAAAGAATTTCGATACCGTGCGAACGTAGGTTGTCGCGTCCGCGATTGCTGGAGTCTGTATCGTTAGTCCGTTCGCTGTTTGTGTTGCCATTCTTAAATCCCTCCCTAAAAGTTTTCTTAGTCGCGCCTTCCGTAGTGCTCGCGCTGTGCTGCAAAGTCCAGATACTTCGAGCGCTCCAGTGCGGGCATGTCCGCTCTGCTTACCCACTGGCCCGTGCGCTGGTAGTGCGCTCGCAATTCGCTCGCTGTCATCGTGGCAACCTGCGCCGCGCTCGGCTGAGTCGGTCGAATGGGCTCCGATGCGCTGCCTGATGTTTGGCTGCGCGTGATCGCGGAAGGGAATCGGCTGCGCGCCTTCGCCCGTGCGCGGGCTTCGATAATCAGAAAGTCTTCAATCACAATTCACCTCGATTGCTTCGCTTGACTGCTCGCGCTTCTTGCCGCGGATCCGGTCCAGAAATCCATCAGCCTTTTCGAGTTCGGACCATTGTTTTTCGAAGTCCGAATCAGTCTCGGTCATTGTGGCCTGAGAAACTAAGTCGAGGTCATGCGGGCTTTTGTAGAATTGGCGTAGGTCCGATCCTTCCATAGCTCTAGGGCTCCTTCCTGAGAGAGTGCTTCGAATGCTTTTGCGAAGCTTTCAGCCTCATCGAACATCATGTGATGTTCGGTCATGTAGACAAACATCTTGAGAGCGTTTTCCTGTGTAGGCTTGTAGGCTGGCCGAGATTGCTGGAACAGGATTTCAGCCTTGGCTACTTCGGACACGATAAGAGTGCTGACGAAGTTCATGGCCTCTTCCGCTTCCAAGCCTCTGGCCAGTCACGCCAGGGAACAAGCATCTCGTTTCTTGACTGGTCGGAATCCATGCACCAGAAGAATTCGTAATCCTCGATCCGCGGCATCTCGGGAACGATGTAGCCGTGACGCATGTTGTGACGGCGAAGGTCCTGCCATTCCGAAAATTCGATATCGAACGCCTTGCGGTATCGGGGCTCTGCGACTTCCTTGTATTCGACGGCCAGCCGCGCGTTGCATGCAGCGACTACATCTTCGTGTAGCAGGACCGCGCAGCGCTTGATATCGCCCGACCGATTCCGCAGCGAGTAGAGGTGATATCGAACCTTGTTCAATTCTTCCTGTTCGCGGACAAGGCGGTCGGCCTGCAGCTTCTTTGCGTTCTCTTCCAGCATGCGGCAGAACTGCAGGTCACTTAGAGACACAGAACCTCTCCCGGCTTGAGCAACCCGAGCCTGTAGGCTGCCTCATCGGCAACTAAGTCACCCTTGAAAAAGACGTTCCCCTCGCTGTCGACGAGTTCCCACTCATAACCCTTGAGCTTGAAATCTAGCCCTCGGACACGGCGCACTTTCAAGCCAGCTTTGCCAGCCAATCGCTGCAACCGGCGAAGCAATGCCAGTCTTGAGACCGCACTAACACCTGACGGAAGAGGGTCTAAGTGCGGTCCGTTGGTCTGTTGGTCGGTTCCCATGTCCGGAGAGTAACGCGGAGGGGGACAGGGCGCGAGAGGGAAAGTCCATCCTTACTAAGTGGCGATAGTGAACTATGCGGGCTGTGTGCTGTGGGGGCTTGGCCCCGCTCAGCGCTCAGGATGGATACCCCAAGGGTGCCCTACTCCACCCTTGAAAGCATGCTTTGGAACGGGGCCCCAATAGAGGACGCGAGAAATGGCCCGCGCCGCTCGCCAGGGGAGCGCTGTGCGGCGATCCGGGCTGATCTGGGCTCTGACATGGGGCGCGGCCAGCAAGAGCGGCTGATCTGGGCTGTTTGGACCCTCCGCGGTAGCAGGCAGGTAGCACAGTGAGCCATGCGCCCTATCTAAGCAGCGCAGTATCAGCGCGTTACGGCTGTAGACCGTCTGGGTTGAAACCAGTGGCGCGCGTCCGACAAACACAGCTCGGAGCGCAATGTCCACACCGCAGCATCAGTACATTTCCGTACATATCAGATGGTATTGACGCCAAAAATCACCGCGGGCGGACCGGCCAAAATCGTCATCATTTCCCACTTTGGCCTTCCTAATGAGAAAATTTCCCACTAAGACCGTATTTTTAGGCAATGGTCGGTAGTGCCTCGTTTCTCTGTCGCGCCTTCTGTTCCCATCCCCGTTCCTATCCTGTTCCTATCCCTGTTCCTATTCTTAAAGCTTGTGTAATCAACGTGTTCCCATTGTTCCTATTTAAAATCGCATCCCAACACTTATAGAGAGTAATAACCTGTCTCTTGTCGTATGTATGTACAAAGAATAGGAACAGATAGGAACAGATACAAAACAAAGTACTTAAGAATAGGAACAGACAATGGGAACAGATAGGAACACGAATAGGAACAGCTTTTGGCTGGGCTGCCAAAGCTAATCCTCGCGGACGTAGAAATAGCGCCCATTGTTCTTTGGCCCATCAAGTCGAATCCGTTTCCTGATCCATCCGGCTCGCGTGAGGATATGCGCGATTCGAATTTCTTCCTTGCGATCCCAGTCCTTCAGAGGCTTGCCGATGCAGTGCAATAGGATCTCTGGAACGCTGACACGTCCCGGCTCCGACAGCAAGGTTTCACTTGAACCTGTTTTGTGTGGCTTGTCACACCAACGCAATACCTGCGCGTCCCACGGGTCACTCTGCATTCTATCGGCTTGCTCCTGTGTGACCGCTTTGTTCAGTTCATCGGAATTCAGATAGCACGGCGCTCCTGCCTTGTATGCCAGATAAGCTTCTGCCCACAGTTGCGGCCTAGAAGCTTCCAACGCTCGAAGTTTGATCCGTTGACAGCTGACCGGCCAAAATCGCCTTGCGCCTGTTACGTCGCTGAAAGGCTGCCAATCGTTGAAGGATGCCGCGAATGTGACTTGCCGCGGAATGCTCACGCAACGAAGCGCGTACGGCGGGCGGACATAATCATATCGAGCCGACAGGAATTGCTTCACTCGTTCGTTATCGGATCGGCGCACGGGCCCGAGCTCGGATAATTCGATAATCCACTTGCCGAGTAATTCCAGTCGGGAATCTTTGTCTTGCAAACTCGAAACGTGATCACTGAACCAAGCATCACTGGCCAGAATTCGCAGAGCCGTACTTTTTCCGATACCTTGCCGGCCCTGTAGCGACAGGCAATAATCCATCTGGGCTCCCGGCCGAAAGATCCGCGTTACCGCTCCCGTCAGCCAAGCCTTTCCAAGCGCGCGCGTGAGTGTGCTGTCCTCGACTCCCAGAAAGTCAGTCAGCCAGGTATCTATCCGCGGCTTGTGGTCCCAAGCCAGCCCCTTGAGATAACTCTGTACCGGATGAACGGCGGAATCCTGCGCGATTAGGGTCACGGCATCGCGAGCAATGCTCTTGTTTACGTTTACCCCGAGACTTTGCATCCAATCCGAAGTCCGAATGTCATCGACATCAGTCCAGATTCCCGGGTTAGCGCCCCACGGCGGAGAATTCTTAGTGCGTATTTCAAGCGCGAAGCTATCAAAGTACAGAACCTCGGGACAATTCCACGCGGGATGATATCTCAGAAGCCGGATCGCATTTTTTAAGTTGCTCTGAATAGTCCCGTTAGCCGTTGTGTCCAGCTTATTGATAACATCCTTGATGTTGACGAAGGGAACGATCTTTTTTTCTTTCTTGGATCGCTTACTCTCGGTCGTAACCAGTACCTCGGCAATTTCCTCCGCCGTCAGCGTGGGTTGCGGGACTTCCTTCTCCGCTTTATCGTGCGCGGTTTGCGACTCAGCCACGACTCGGGCTAATGCGGCGAATTCTTCGGCTGTCACGCTCATTGGAGTTGACCTTTCTTGAGACTCTGAGCCGCGGCGAAGAGTTCGAGCAGGTTCCTACGCTGCATATCGGCTGTCAGCCTCTCTCTGATTTCGCTCGCGCTGATCGTCTCGGGATACTCGATATGTTCGAGATCCTTAAAGCCGTTTTTCGGAATCACGGACGGAACTTCGCCCAGCGCCATGCGCGCTTGATCCGCGATTTCTTTCAGCCGAATCAAATCGGAGGTGCGCTCTGCTTCGGCGCTCGTCTCAATCCATCCCAGATACCGGAATGCGCGCTGTGCTCGATCTTCGGGCGTATCGGTGTCAATGACTTTGCACGCGCGCCATAGCTCTGTTGTCACTGGCCGGATGCACGGCTTGATCCACGGAGCAACGGTCTGATCCAATTTGAAGTACCCCATTAGGCGCTCGTCCTTTGGTTCTCTCGAAAGGATGTTGCTCGCCCGTCGCTCATCCTTCTTTGTGGCTTTAGTAACCATCTGATCCTTTCGGAAAATCAGGAGCGGCTGTAGGAGCCCGCTCCCTGTGCCTGCGGTTCGTGTGACGTTAGGTAGCTTCTACCCCTGTGCCTCGGGTCGGAGACGAAGAGTAGAAGGGCGGAATGGTCGGCGAGTGTCATTTTTTGTCTTTTTATCGTTTGCTTTCTTTTTCTATCGCTTCAAGTACATCTTCAAAACTGTCTTGAATTTCCAAACTCGAATCGTCCGAGAAAACGATAAGCGACTTCTGCCAGCCGTATTGCACTTGGACGATGGCTGACAAATTCAGCAGCTGGGGCTCGCCGTCGCTATCGGTGACTAACAAGAAGGTCGATCCGACTAATCGCGGCTTGGTGATGGTTTTCATCGGCTCACCTCGCCTTCGATCAGCTGTTGACGAATTGCGACAGCAACCAACGCGCAGCGGTTCGCGCAGCCGAATCGAGCGCGCAGCCTGTCGAGCAAATTGGAAATGCTCTTAGGAGTCATGCGGACCGCAGCTCCGATTTCGCGGTCATTGCAGCCCAGCGAAACCAGTTTGAGGATTCTGCGTTCATGGGGTTGCAGTTCGAGGGAAAATCCATTGGAGTTTGGGACGGAGTTGACCGGCGAAGGAAAACAGGCTAGGTTGGGCATTAGGTTGGTCCTCGGAAACCATCCAGAGCGGCCTTGGGGAACTGTGAGCGCCCTTGGCCGCTTCGTCGTTTTTGAACGGATTTCCTATTCCTTGGGAATTGAATTAGTGACTGCCAGATTCTTAGGAATCTGTCTTTCAGCTTCCCCGGAAACCTGAAACGCCAGTCCGGCGCGGCTTCAACAGGTGAAGGTTTGGCTACGCAGTCCGCGCAGCGAGTTACTCTTAGGCACTAACAGGTTGCTCCGATGTTTCGACCCGCCTGCGATTCATCCACTCAGACAGATCTTGCTCGGAATAAACGACTCTTTTACCAAGACGAAAATGTGAAGGTCCGCGCCGCGCCAGTCGCAATTTCTTGACGGTGATGTGCGCGAGTCCCAGATATTCCGCTGCTTCTCGCTCATCGAACCTTTTCGGTATCTGACTCATTTCGATCATCCCCTCTCTTACTCGTGAATATCGAATAGGATACGTAGGGCCGTCAAGGGAAATGCGTTCCCATGCTAACGATTCCGCCAAAATAATCAGTCGAATATTTTGGCGACTTACAGGCAAAAAGAAACCCTTGCTAGAGTCAGCAAGGGTTCACTTACTCAGAGGGTGAATGGTTGTTTATCGCGGCTTAGGAGCGCGGCGAAGGAATTCTTGTAACGAGTGGCGATCCGAGCCAATCTTGCGAGCAGCCCGCGCTAGTGCCTTAGCATCGCGCCGGCCGCCTAAGGTTTCTTCCGCCAGCTGGCGCTTGGCTTTCTTTTGTGGCGCGCCGCGCCCGCGTTCCATGCTTTCGGCGCGGTTTAGCAGCTTGGCAACTTTCTCTTGCGGCAGAGCGAGCAGTTTCTTTTCCAGTTTCCTAGCCAGGTAGATATGCCGATAGATGGACTTACGTCCTGCAGGAGTGTTCATCGCCCATCCCCCGTACCTAGCAGCGCGGGCTCTGCCACTGCGAACATGGCTTGCTGTGCGCGCTCTATCGACTGGCGAACCGGATCCAAACTCAGATGCGAGTAAACCTGAGTTGCCTTCGAGCCCATCATGTGACCCAGACTCCGGCCAACAATCGGCAGGGACGTTCCGCCCGCAACCTGCCACGACGCAAACGTGTGACGAACATCGTGCAGCCGTAGACTGGAAAAATTGGAAGTGCATTGCGCGCTGAAATCTGCCGCCGTCTTGCCCTTGTGAGCCTTGAGCCAATCGGCTTGCTCGATTTCGCCCATGCGTTGCGTGAGCCGCTTCCATGCGCTCTTAGGCTCGACAAGATGTTTCGTCTTGCCCGCGCCCGGAAAAACAAACTCGCCCTTCTTGACTGTCTCTCTGCGCGCTTCAAGAATCTGCATCGCGCGCTCGGTCAACGCCACTTCTACGGCTCGCCCGTTCTTGCTTCGCTCCGGCGGAATCGTCCACGTCGCGCGAGCGAAATTGACTTCCGCGAATTTCATAGCTTGCAATGCTCCGCGCCTGCAGCCCGTGAGCAGGAGCAACAAAATAAAATCGCGGATCGTAGTGTTTTCTTCGGCAGCCAAGGCGCGGAGAAACAATCGCAGTTCCGTTTCGTCCATATACCGGACGCGTGGTTCTTCGCGAAATGCCTTTATCTCGCTTGCTGGATTCGACCCACTGAAACCCCACAGTTCCCGCGCCTTGCCGTACATGCTGCTAATTAGCTCGATTGTGCGATTCGCCGCGAACCGATGCGTTCGCCCGATGCGGGAATGGAGCCGCGCCACGTCAGCGGGTTTAATGTCGCTGATCTTCCGATAGGCCAGCGCTCCAAGATGCCGAGCGTAAATGCTGCGATAGTTGCGAACAGTTTTCGCTTTGCAGAACGGAGTCGCGTATTCCTCGATGTATTTCGTGAACAGTTCCGCGAGCGTGTTTTCCTCGCGAATGCGCCGCTTTTCTACCTGCGGATTCTCGCCGCGCGCGATGCCAGCGTTTAGCTTGTCCGCTTCGGCGCGGGCTTGCTCGACACTGAAATCCGCCACGTCGCCAATCATGAAGCGCATGGGACGAGTCGCAACCTTGCGATAGAGAATGTAACTGCGCTTGTTTTTCGGAGTGATCGCAAGCGCCAGCCCGCGAACTTTGGAGTCGTAAAAGTAGGAGCGTCCCGAGTCCGGGCAGGGCAGTTTCTTGATACGGTCGGCAGTAAAAGGAAATTTCCGCGGTTCCTGTTTTGCTACCAGTTTGCTACCGTTTGCTACCGTTTTGGTATCTTGTGGCATACTTTCCGATACCCCCATACACAGAAGGTATGCCTGTAACCTATTGAAGTCAAGGGAAAAGATACGGTAGCACTTTTTAGTATCCGCTGAGACTCAGGCAAGGTGGAAGGCTACGAACCAGAAGGTCGGGAGTTCGAATCTCTCAGGGCGCACCATGATTTCAAATACTCAGGGCCTTCTGGCTTAGGAGGGCCCTTCGATCGTGCGGGAATTGTGCCGATGCTGCTTCCTTTCGAGTGAGTTCCCATGACGACCGGAGCGGGTTACATTGGCTGGCCGACGGAGGCACGATGCCTCGACCGGGTGAGGAACTTTCCAGGGCCGATCGACGTACTTTTCTATGATTGGTGTTGTAGGCTCGCTGAAGCCCCAAAACGATGCGGCCGCCTCTCCAGCGACTTCGGAAAGCCCAGTGGCAGCATAATCGTTTTTTGATCGATCTCCTTTTCTTGTAAACAACTTGCATCTAACATCGAAGGGTACGGGCTAAGGCGATGATGCGGACGGTGTTGGACATCTTCGTACAAATCTTTCGCAATCTTTGGGCGCATAAGCTGCGCTCATTTCTCACCATGTTCGGTATCGCCTGGGGGGTGGGATCTCTATTGTTACTGGTAGGCGTTGGCGAAGGCTTCCGCTCAGGTAACAAGCGTGAAATGGCAGAGTTTGGCAAAAACATCATGTTTCTTTTTCCGGGACGAGCGCCAGCCGTCATGGGCGACATGAGTTCTGCGCGTTCTTACCTGCTCACCTATCGGGATTACCTCGACATCAAGCAAGCCGGATACGTCCGTAATGCCTGCCCAGTGATTTCGCGCGAGGATCTGCACGAGGTGAGCGAGTTTGCCACCGGCAGTGGGGAGATTCTGGGCACAGAGCCGCAGCTGAACGAGATCAGTTATCTTCCCCTGAAGGAAGGGCGCTGGCTCAATCAACTAGATGGAGAGCAGAGGAGAAATGTGATCGTACTGGGGAATGAGCTACTGAAGACGCTGTTTCCCGGGCGCCCTTCGGTGGGCTCATTCATCCTTCTGAACGGTATCCGGTTTGAAGTGGTGGGCAGCACGCCGCATCTGGGCCGCGGCGATAACACGTGGCTGAACTCGCGCGGCTACATCCCGTTTCAGGTCATGGCCGCGAACTTCCCGATCAAAGGAGAAAACCATGAGAACTCCATTTCCTTCATCGAATATCAGCCGTTAGTGACGGCGGATCACGTGCTGGCGCGAGAAGAGGTTCACAAGATCGTTGGCCGTAATCACGGTTTCGATGCCAACGATCAAAACGCTTTCGACGAGTGGGATTCCATTCAGGAATCCAAGATGGTCGGAACCATTTTTGATGTCATGAACATGTTTCTGGGAGCGGTGGGCGTGGTCACGCTGGCTCTGGGCGCGATTGGCGTGATCAATATCATGCTGGTGGCGGTGAGCGAGCGCACGCAGGAGATTGGACTGCGCAAGGCATTGGGCGCGACCAACCGCAACATACTGTTTCATTTCTTTCTGGAAGGCTTGCTGCTCACGCTGGGAAGCGGATTGATCGGCCTGGTATTTGCGGGCGGGTTAATGGCGGCGATGGGAGGCATCCAGGGGCCGCAAGGATTTGATCCCCCCAAATTAGTGCCCATGTCGGCAATGCTGGCGATTGGCTGTTTGACGTTGGCTGGGGTTGTTGCAGGTCTGTATCCCGCGCGCAAGGCCGCGATGCTGCAGCCGGTGGAAGCGCTCCGGCAGGAGTAACGCGATGTTCAAGGATTTACTCCGGGAAGCCTATGCTGCGATGCGCCACAACCGGCGCCGCACCGCCCTTACTATGCTCGGGATGGCCTGGGGCATTGCAACCGTGGTCATGCTGCTGGCTTATGGGGACGGTTTCGGTCAGGCCTGCGCCAACATCTTCGCCAACTTCGGCACCAAACTCGTCATCGTTGTGCCGGGAAAAACTTCGCTGCAGGCCGGCGGTCAGAAATCAGGAGTCCAAATCCGCTTTACGCAGGATGATGTCGAGGCCCTCACGACCAACCTTCCGCAGATTACTCATATCACCCCCAACGTCGAGAAGCAGGCCAACGTTCAATACGACAATAGGGATTTCACCTTTACGGTGAGCGGGAATGATCCCAACGTCTATTCGATCCGCTCCCTCAAGCTGGCTCAGGGTCGTTTTTACAATCTAGAAGACCAGGTGCAGCGCGGCCGGGTCGCGGTCATTGGTTCCGAGGCCAAGGAAAAGCTGTTTTCTGGACGCAACGCGCTCGGGGAATACATCCGGCTCGATGGTCTCAGCTTCGAAGTGGTCGGTATTTTGAACGCCAAAATGCAGGAAGGGAACGACGATATCAACCGCGTCGTCTACATTCCTTTCACCACCATGAGCGATTTAAAGGACACGCATTACCTCGATACGATCTGGTTCAACTTCGAGACCCCGGAATTTCAACGAATCGAACCAGCGGTTCGCGCGATTATGTCGACGCAGCACAAATTCAATCAGGCCGACCGGGAAGCGGTGAGAGTGTTCAACCTGATGACGCAGCTGCATCAGTTCCAGATCATCACGCTCGGCCTGAAGATCCTGATGGGATTCATCGGCACGCTTACCTTGGGCATTGGCGGAGTCGGGTTGATGAACATCATGCTGGTTTCAGTTACGCAGCGGACGCGGGAGATCGGCGTGCAAAAAGCGCTGGGCGCGCAGCGACGCTACATTCTGCTGCAGTTTCTCGCCGAAGCTCTGACGATTACATTCATCGGTGGTGTCCTGGGAATGGTTCTGGCTTATGTCGTCGCACTTTCCGTGGGCAGGCTAACCTTTTACAGCGCGTTCGCCAAGAATGGGGAAGCGGGCGACATCCGTCTGATTATTGCTCCGGCCACGTTGATCGCTTCCACGCTAATTCTTGGCGCTGTCGGACTCATCAGCGGGATGGTACCGGCCTTCCGCGCCTCGCGTCTCGATCCGATCGAGGCCTTGCGACACGAGTAGCTGTGACCAGTTTGAATTGCAGGGCATCTCTTGTTGTCTTTCTCCGGGGTGTCAACGTTGCGGGGCACAGAACGTTTCGCCCGAGCATCCTTGCCCGAGAACTGAGCAGCCGAACCTGGCGGAAACCTCCGGCTCGAAAGCCCTTAGTAAGTGAATCGGGATATATTACCAACCAACGCGCCGGTGACCCTGCTCACAGCCGGGCCGCGCTTTAAAGGTGCAGAATGCAAGGCGTGAAGCTGCGACTCTGCCCCTTTCCCCTTTGTCATCTTGCCGCCGTCTTGCTACTCGGGACGGTCTTGCTTAGTCTCGCCGCTGGTGACAATTCAGACGCCGAAGTCACCGAATCCCTTAGAGCAGCAGGCAATGGAGACATAGCAAAGGGCCAGCTCTTGGCCGGCGGTCCACCTGCTGATGCTGAACATTTCTCAACCGATCCTGCGACGCTGTATCAGACCGCGTCGACAGTCGCGGCACCTCCGGGCGTAGACGTGCTGTTCATCGAGAACGAGGAGCGTGTGTTCTTTGACGCCGATGGAAAGGCCACCCATACCCGGTATTACCTGTACAAAGTCCTCACGCAGAAAGGAGCCGCCCAATGGGCTGACATCGAAGCCAACTGGGAGCCTTGGCATGAAGAGCGCCCGACGCTGCGGGCTCGAGTCATCACTGATGCGACTGCCCATACGCTCGATCCAAACACCATCGGGGACGCGCCGGTGAAAGAGACCACAGACGACGTTTTTGGCGATCGCCGTGTCGTTCGTGCTCCCCTGCCGGCGGTGGCTCCAGGCTCGGTTGTCGAGGAAGAACAGGTTACCAGACAGAATGCTCCCTTTTTTGCGGGAGCTATGGTTGAGAGGTTCTACTTCAGCGGATACATGCCCATCGAGCACAGTCGCCTCGTTGTCGACGCGCCTGCTGCGATGCCGATTCGCTACGACATCCGCTTGCTGCCGGACCTCAAGCCTCGGCGCACAGAAGCTGACGGCCGTGTACACCTTGTTTTCGAAGCTGGTCCCAGCAAGGCGGTGGAAGAAGTACCACCCAATTTGCCCAGCGATATCCCCGCCTATTCCAGCGTCACCTTCTCCACTGGAGTGTCCTGGCACCAGGTTGGGGAGCAGTACTTCAATATTATCGACGCGCAACTGGCTTCTTCGAATCTAACGTCCCTGGTCAACCAAATTGCGGCAATGCAGAAATCCCGTGAGCAGAAAATCTCTGCGATCCTTCAATATCTCGGACAGGAAGTCCGCTACACCGGGGTTGAATTCGCCGAGGCAACGATCGTACCCCGTTCTCCGAACGAAACCTTGACTCGTAAGTACGGAGACTGCAAAGACAAGGCCGCTCTTCTGGTGGCGATGCTTCGCACGGCGCACATTCCTGCCTATGTCGCGTTGCTCAATGTAGAGAACCGTGAGGAGGTGTCCGCCGACCTTCCCGGGCTCGGGATGTTCGATCACGCGATCGTTTATGTGCCGGGTCCTCCGGATCTCTGGATTGACTCTACCGACGAATATGCGCGCCTCGGTGAACTGCCCAATTACGATCAGGGCCGCCTCGCGCTGATCGCGCGTCCGGAGAGCACCGGGCTGACCTTGACTTCGGTGGCGACTTCCACCGACAACGCGCTTATAGAAAAACGGGAAATTTTCTTAGCTGAAAACGGCCCGGCACGCATTGTCGAGAGGTCACAGCCTCACGGGAGTACGGAATCTTCGTACCGCCGGGCCTATGTTGACAAGGAAAGTAAGAACGCGAAGGAAGAACTAACAAACTATGTGAAAGGCCAGTATTTGGCGGAGAAGCTTGACAGCATGGATCGTTCCGATCCTTACGATTTGTCGCGGCAGTTCGAGTTGGTTCTCGAGAGTAACCGCGCCCGTCGCGGAATCACGGATCTCGACAATGCTGCCGCCGCCGTCCGCTTTGAGGGGCTATTCAGCCGTCTGCCCGAAGACCTGCGGCTGGCGGAAAAAGAAAGCGACACCGGCGACAAAGCGGCAGGCAAAAAGACCGAGAAGCCACGTTCTTCAGATTATCTTCTTCCCCAGGCATACGTAACCGAGTGGTACTACACGATCACTCCGCCGGTCGGCTTTCGTCCCGAACCTCTGCCGCAAAATGTGGACCTCTCTTTGGGGCCGGCGAAACTCAGCGAGCAGTTCTCCGTCGGCTCGGAAGGCGTGGTTCAGGCGACCTTTCGGTTCGATACCGTGAAGCGCAGACTGACGGCTGGCGAGAGCCGGGAACTCCGCGACAAGGTCGTGCAGGTGCTCGATGGACCGCCCATTCTCATTTATTTCAAGCCCATCACTCAAGCCCTGCTGGCCGAAGGCAAAATTTCCGAAGCCGTGAAATCATACCGCGATCTCATTGCGCTTCATCCCAAGGAGGCCATTCATCACCTCCAATTGGCAAAAGCTTTTCTGACTGCGGGACTGGGGGATTCCGCCCGCGCCGAAGCCCACGCGGCAGTCAAACTTGAGCCCAATTCAGCGCTCGCCGGGAAAATACTCGCGGACATCCTCGAATATGACGATGTCGGCCGCGCCTACCGTCCGGGCAGCGACTATGCCGGCGCCGAGGCTGCCCATCGCGCCGCCATCGCCCTCGATCCTGAGGACAAGCGCAACATCGCCAATCTGGCTCTTCTGCTGGAACATAACCACTGGGGGCTGCGCTACGGCCCCGGGGCGCGCCTCAAGGATGCTCTGGTCGAGTACCGTAAGCTCACGCCCGAAAAACTGAACGAATTCGGCATGCAAAATAACATTGCCTATGTTCTTTTCTACGACGGCCAGTTTGCCGAGGCGCGCAAGATTGCCGAAGGTCTCAATGCCCCGCCCGTCCCCCTCATCGTCGCTTGCGAAGCCGCGCTCAACGGCTCCGCGGCTGCCATCACCGAGATCCGAAAACGCACTGGACAGGAGCAAGATTTCAAGCAGATTGCCTCCACCGCGGGGCAGATGCTCATCAATCTTCGCAAGTACTCTCTAGGCGCGGATCTCAAGGAAGAGGGCGAGTCGGGGGACACCGCCTCAGAAACGGCCGCCTACGTTTCCCTCTACCGCAAGACGCTGCCCCGCGAGGAGATCAAATTCCCCGACGATCCCTCTGGCGTCGCTCTGCGGTTCGAGGTCCTTACCTCTGATCCCGGACTTACTGCCGATCGCTTGCGCTCCATCGCCAGCCGCAATGGTGTTAAGGTCTTGACCGATCCCGACGTGTTGGATTGGTTGATCAAAGACCAAAAACGAACCACGATCCAGAAAGCTCGCAACGGCGATTTCCCCGACGTAGGGGCTGATCTTTCTCTGACGCGCGCCCAGCCCAAGGTTCAGGGAAACGACGTTACCGGATACAAAGTGACGCTATGGCCGTCGGCCACCTACAAGAGCGCCCGCTATATCGTCAAAGAAGACGGCCAGTACAAGGTGCTTGGTTCTACCCGTTTTAGCGCGAGCGTCGGTCTGGAGATCTTAGATCGCCTTGCGGTCGGCGACCTTACCGGCGCCCGCGCTCTCCTCGACTGGTTACGCGAGGATTGGCATCTTCTGGGCGGCGACGATCCTTTCATGAACGCCGCCTTTCCACGCTTATGGACAAAAGGACAGAATGCCGACGCGACCTACATGAAAGTCGCCGCTGCTGCCGTTCTCGTCTTTGATAAGTCCACAGCTCCAACCAGCATCCCCATCCTCGAAGACGCTCTCAAGTCTGCATCCCGCGACGAAGACAAAGTAAACCTCAAACTCGCCCTGGTCCGGAGCTACAACATCCTCGAAGATTACGAAAAGGGACTCGCTATTGCCTCCGACCTCGCCAGCGAGCACCCTGAGTCGGAAGCAATCTTCACCACGCAGGAATTTGGACTGCGCGCTCTCGGGCGAATCGACCAGGCCGACACCCTCGCCCGGAAGCGATTGCAACGACTTCCGGACGATATGGAAGCCATGCGCGCGCTGGCCTTCAACGCGCAGGTTCGCGGAGACTACGTCAAGGAACACGCGTTTTGGCACAACATTATTGCCTCCGGACAGCCCCAGCCTGTGGATTTGAACAACTCGGCCTGGTCATCTCTCTTCACCGGGAATGTCCAGCAAGCCGACCTGGAAGACGCACTCAGGGCGACCCAGTTGGGCACCAACAATGCCAGCTTCCTGCACACACTGGGCTGTATTTACGCGGAGGTTGGCAAGGTGAAAGAGGCTCGTGAAGTCCTCATCCAAGCCATGGACATCCTCAATCTGGATGAGCCGGATGAGAACTATTGGTATGCATTTGGCCGCATCGCCGAACAATACGGCGAGCGGGACGCTGCCATCGCCGACTACAAGCGGGTCCCAAAGCCTAAGAACGCGCTCGAGGTCCCCACATCGACATACCGCCTGGCGCAAATGCGACTGCAAGGGCTGCAGAAAGAGAAGTAACATAGAGCGCACCGGATTCATCACGCTGCGCGAACTTTCCGGCATACCTTCTTCCTTTGCCGCCTCCATCCGCACCTGCAGCCCGAATCCATTCACCATACTCCGCCGATGGTCATCCAGGCATCCACTGCTGGCGCCGTAACTGACACTAGCGGAACCGGGGCAGTGTTATCGAAGGAGACTTCGTCAAAAGACTACACAGCAGTGGAAGCCGCGTACACCCGAAGTACTCGCCGAATGTGATGCTGAATCATGGACTCGGGCGAAGGTTGCAATTCTCCGGAGCGGATTGCCTCATATTCCAGGGGTAGGTACTGGCTGATGATGGTATGTGGAATTGAAGTTGTCCGAAGATTGTCGAGCAGACGCGCGAGTTCTTCCTGGACTGAGAACTGGTTCCAGTAGTATCGGCAACGATCACTGAAGCTGTAGATTCGGTCGCGGCGAATCTCATCTTCGTTGCCGTGATAGTGTGAGCGCCAGTGGGCGGGATCGCGCAGCATAGCTGCGTCGAGGGCTTCGCGGACTTCTGAGATCCGTCGCGCTGTGTTGTCGAACAACTCGCGTTCTATGGCGCTCAGTGCCAAGATTGCTTCGCGAAAGGCGAAGGTCAGCCAGGGACCTACTTTCAAAATCGCGAAATGATCCTCCACCATCTGGATCAAGGCTTGAGGCAATTGATAATCCGTAGAATGTGCTTCGAAGATGATCGCAGGGTGGGAGGAAAGGGAATCAGACAGGGAACCCGCTTTGAGGCGATCGTAGTTGATCACCGAATTGGATCCGAACTCAACTCCTGGCTGGACAACCAGCGCAATTACCCGTTCCCACGCTGATTCGAGATCGAGTTCTCGAAACGCGAAACGGAATACTTTCAGTGTGCGCTGGACGTCCTCAGCTTTGGTGACGGCGAGTTCGCCGGTATCTTGCGATTCTCCACCGGGCGTAGGGACTTCGGTTCCGATGACGTATACCGCTGGCGGCGAGCCTGACGGCAATTCGCGATGCGCCTCTTCCGCTGCCTGACAGAGTATTGCGGCTCGATCGGCAATGGTTCGCTCCGAGATTGCGGGCTTAGTGTCGTCGGCGCACGCCATGCTCGAGTCGAGATGGATCTTTTGGTATCCCGCAGCTACACAATCGCGCACCAGTTTGCAGGCTTTCTGCATGGCCGCCGACGATGGTTCGTCTCGCCAAGGATAGGGCCCAAGGTGATCGCCGCCGAGCAATACGCGCTCCGCAGGCAGGCCGGCATTCTTTGCCGCCGAGTATATCCATTGCGCAAACTGGCTCGGCGTCAAGTTCGAGTATCCGCCAAACTGATTCACTTGGTTTGATGTGGACTCGATATGGAGAAGCGATCCATCGGCCAGCGATTGCTGGATGGCAGCTTCGATCACTGCCGGATGAGCGGAGCAGACGGCATAGGCGCCGCCTCTTCGCGTCTCACGATTGCCACGAAGTACGTTGCGGAGTCGAGTTACCGCATCCTCGTATTTTTCTTTCGCGTTGTCGCGTTGTTCGTCACTAGCCATGTTCTGTTTCATTCGTCATGCCATATTTTGTATTGCTGTGAACTGGGCGGCCTGTTCATGCGAGCTTCGCCCGCAAGGCGCCTCCCGCGAAGTAGATCAGCATACCAATGATCGCTACAGCCGAGGCATGAGTGGCCGACTGGTTTCCCATCAATACTCCTGCCAGGAAGACCAGAAACCCGATAGCGAGGATCCAAGTCCCCAGGCTGGTCATGGCGGGCATTGTCGTTTGCGAAGAGGAAGATTCGGCTGTTTCTTTTTCCGGAGTCATTTTTCCCTGAGCCGTGAATGAAGCGGAAATGGTTGAGATCGATTCGGTGTCGCTTATGGTGAGAAGGCTGACGACCGGACAGACGAGCAGCGCCACACCACCGCTAATAAGCGTGACGAGAGCGACGTCAAAATGCAGACCGAAGCGCAGGGTCGCGCCGGCTATGGCCCCCGCAACGTATGCCGCCATGGCGCCTCGCCAGTTAGCCTTCTTCCACAGCAATCCGTAGACGATCGCGATCACGAACAACGGCATGTCCAGGATGCTGATGATCGTAAGATAGGCATCAACCGCGCCGCCAAGATATGGAATCAGGCAGGTGATTGCGATCATCAGGACGCCGGCGATCAGAGTCGCGGCCCGCACCGCAACGAGCAGTTGCTTGGAGGATGCGTCTCTTTTTATGAAGCGGCCATAAATATCGTTCGTGATAACGGTCGCTACTGCGCCCAGATTGGAACCGATGGTCGAGAATCCGGAAGCCATGAAACCGCAAATCACCAGTCCCAAGGCTCCGGAAGGCAGTAAATGCACGATGAGTGTTGGGACTGCTAATTCACCTTTCGGAAGCCCCGGATAAAGAACTCTTGCGGCCAGTCCGGGGGTGATCCAGAGAAAGGCGAAGGGAGTGATCATGAGAGCGGAGAGGATCATTCCTTTCGAAACCACGCGTGGATCACGGGCCGAGAAAGCAGATTGCAAGAGTCCTTGATCGAGCGACGCCCACTGCAAACCAAGAAGCAGAATGGCCAGAATGAATTTCCAGTTGTATTTGCCGGATTGCAGCACGAACTCCAGGTGTTGTGGAGGCAAGTGGGCGGCAAGGCCGGGCCACCATCCCACAGCTCTCATGGAAATGGGGAGGACGGTCAGAACGCTGACCATGACGAGCAGAAAGCCGAGATTGTTGGTCAGCACAATCGACCACATTCCGCCTGCCATGGTGTAGACGATGACGATCACAGAGAAGACAAGAATCCAGAGCACAAAGGAGTGGATACCGGTCAGCTGTTGTGCCGCCATGACTCCGGCGTAAAGAACGACGCTGATCCAGAACGTCAGGCGAAAGACCCAGAGCACTCCTATCATGCTGCGAACGCCAGGACTGTAGCGCATCTCGAGAAACTCCGGGACGGTACGGATGCGCAAGCGGCGCAAAAACGGGATGATATACAGTCCACTGAAGACCAGCGCCATATTTCCCGTCCAGGTCAGCCAGATAATGGAAATGCCGCTCTGATACGCGGTGCCGCTCACCCCAATCAAACTGAACAGACTGATATTGGCGGTGGTCAGGCTCGCGGCAAGAATGAAAGGAGTGAGTTGGCGGCCGGCGAGGTAGAAATCATCGGGGTCGCCGATCCATTTATACAAGCGCGAGCCCAGCCAGAATACGCCGATGAGGAAAGCCGCCAGCGTTAAGTAGTCAATTGCCTTCATGCGAAAATCGGTCGCTCGGCCGACACGGCTGTCTCGTGCCCTCGGTTCACAATAAACTGCTCAACTTCAGCGGAAGTCGGGAATCCGTCGATTCCTCCCAAAGCCCTTGTTGAAAGGGCACCGCAAGCGTTTCCCCAGGAGATGCACTTTTCCAGTGGCGCATGATGGAGGCACTGGAAGATGAAACCGGCATTGAAGCTGTCGCCTGCACCCGTCGAGTCGACAGGCTGGATGTTGAACGCGGGAGCCGAGACGATCTGGCCCGCACGAATCACCGATGCGCCGTCTCGGCCGCGTTTGATGACGGTCGTGTGTCCGAAGCTGTCACAGAATTTGGCGGCGGAGGTCAGGTCTTGAGTTTTCGAAATCCTCAGCGCTTCCGTCTCATTGGGCAAGAACAGGTCAACCTCACGGAGCAGTTGCTGCACGCCGCTGTTCCACTGTTCGTGTGGATCATGATCGGGATCGAGAGACGTGGTAAGTCCTTCCGCTCGTGCGAATCGAAACAGTTCCAGGCAGCCACGCTGCAATGCGGGCTGTAAATAAAAACTAGAAAGATGAAGATGACGCGCACGCTTCACATAGTCGAGATCGATCTCTTCGAGAACGAAGCTCTCCCGAATTCCGGGATAACTGACCATGGCGTAATCCTCAGGGAACGACATCGAGACACAAATTCCAGTGGGAAGCGTCATGTCTCGAACCACGTGAGATGTATCGACGCCTGCGCTTGACAGGGTCTCGAGGAGGAAATCGCCTACGTGATCTTTCCCAACCTTGCCCACAAATCCGGCAGCCGTGCCCAGGCGTGCAATGTTGTAGGCAAAGATAGCGGAGGAACCTCCCAAGGTGAATTTCATCCCCTTGGCGTACTTCAATTCTCGGAACGCCGGCAGGGCCGGCAGGCCGGTCAGAATGAGATCTGCATTAATGTCGCCGACCACTACGATATCCATGCCACTCCTGATCGCGCCGCTTGCGACCTACTCGAGAGGATTCCCCGTGGCGCGCGCCCGGTAGAAGGCGAAAAGCTGCATTACCGGCATCGCCAGGATCAGGCGCGCCGACTCAGACAATCCGGAATCTAGCTCGAATAAGAAATCAGCTTTTTCGCGTATTTCGCTGGAGGCCTTCTCGCAAATGACGAACCTCGACGCTCCAGTAGCTTTCATCCTCTCCAGGAGCGCCGTTTCGTAGCTTCGGGAGCTCTCTGCATGAAGCAAGGTTGCGAAGGTCTTATTGCTGAGTAAGTAGTTGGGACCGTGCATGACTTCCAGCGACGGATGGGCCTCGGCCGGCGCTTTCACCATTTCCTTGACCTTCAGCATTGACTCGGCTGCGAGGCCGTAAAAGGGTCCCTGGCCAAGGGCAACGTAATCGCCGAAGTGCTTTTCCTCGGCAATGGACTTAACCAGGCTGCGGCAATTCTCAATCACTCGCCGACAAATGTCAGGGAGCTTGCGCAATTCATTCAGCAGTTCGTCCTGATGCGTGCTGGATGCGAACAGAAACTGGAGCGCGAGCAGGCCAGCGGTAAACGAGCGCGTCATGTAGCGGCTTCGCTCCGCAGCGACGGTAAGCAGCATTCCGGGCTCAGCGACTTCGAGCAAGGGGCTTGTCGTTACGGTGGAAAGGGCAATCGGTTTGGCAGGCTGCGAGTCGATGAACCAGCGTGCGGCGCCTATGGTTTCCGCCGACTTTCCATTTCGCGAGACGGCCAGCAACGAGTAGTTCTCGCGATCGGAGAAGATTGCGTTGGGAAAAGTGCAAATTTCAGAAGCGGAAACACCCAGCGCTCGACGACGAGTCAGCTGCGTATAGATAGCCGCGGCACTGAGGCAAAGATAGAAGGAACTGCCACATCCCGTCAGCACCGGGTACGCGCTGCGAATCCATTCCTTAATCTTTGGGTGTTCCTGCTGCTCGCAGAGTTCCAGGGTTCGCTGCCATACCTCTGGTTGAGACTGAATCTCAGTGAATGTGTAGTCGGTCATTTCTTGTCATTTGTCTGTTTCATTCGTCTTCGGAAAAGGTCCGCGAACTCCCTCACAGTTTGCACGCACCAATAGAGGAGCATTGCCGCGCCGACGGCAAAGACGGACCATGTGATCCAGTCGAATTGCATTGCAGCGATCATTCCGGAACCTGGCTCTTCACACTGAAAATCGAGGTGACGATTGCGCGCGAACTGCGCGGATTCCGCGCCGACCCCTTTGGCAGGTCAGATTACCATATCTTTCGTTTCCTATCGAAAGTATTCTATTATCGTCGTTTCAAAAATCCAGGCAGGCAGGTGTAAACATGGTCAATCGCCGACAATGGTTATGCGGAGCCGGAGCGATGGCGGGGGTAATTGCTCACTCCGGCCATGTGCTCGCCGCCAGCACTGAAAAAGAACCGGAAGCCCGCAAACGGTCTCTAGGCCTTTCGGAATTCATCCCCACCAGCATGCTGCAGGTGCACGAGTCACACGTGGAACGCGCCAGGTTCCCGCTAATCGACATTCACACCCACATCACAGCTTCGGCGAAATCGGAGAAAGGAGTGGCGCTCGCAGCCGAGCGCAAGTACTTGGGTACGCCGGAGGAGCTTCTGGCGATTATGGATCGTAAGAACATCCGCGCCATGGTGAATCTGACCGGCGGCTACGGCCAAGGGCTGCAGGAAGTCATTGCCAAGTACGATCGCGCATTTCCTGGGCGCTTCTACACCCTCACTGAACCTTGCTACGAGCGCTGGAAGGAACCGAATTATCCGCAGATCCAGGCGCAGGCAATCGAGCAAGCGCACAGCCAGGGAGCGCGTGGCCTGAAAATCCTGAAGACTCTGGGCCTCTACCTTCGCGAGAATCTTACCTCAGGCGAACTCGTGAAGATTGACGATTCGAGGTTCGATCCCATGTGGGACGCGTGCGGCCAGCTCAACATTCCGGTAGCCATTCACGTCTCCGATCCGATTGCCTTTTTCACTCCGACGGATCGCTTCAATGAGCGCTATGAAGAGCTGAATAATCATCCGGACTGGTCTTTTTATGGCCGCGATTTTCCGAGCAACGCGCAATTGCTCGAAGCCCGTAACCGCGTCCTAGCCAGGCATCCGAAAACTCGGTTCATCGTGCTGCACGTAGGCAACTTCGCGGAAAACCTAGCCAATGTCTCGGAGAATCTGGACCGGTTTCCCAACATGTCCGTGGACATTGCTGCGCGTATCGGGGAACTGGGCAGGCAGCCGCGCACCGCTCGCAAATTCTTCGACCGCTACCAGGACCGTATCCTGTTCGGCACCGACGCCACGCCGCACGCGAACAACTATCCCCAGCAGGTCTTCGACGACCAACTGTATGAAATCTACTATCGATTTCTGGAGACGGAAGACGAGTACTTCGATTACGCTCCGGCGAAGATTCCTCCCCAAGGGCGGTGGCGCATCTACGGCATCAATCTGCCGGAGGGTATTCTGCGCAAGGTCTATGTCGAGAACGCGGCCCGGCAGCTGAATCTGGCAGTGTGATGTTTCAAATGATATCGAAAGCTTCTTTTTTCTGGACAACGGGAGACAAAAAGATATAAAAGGAAAGCAAATCCGAAATGAATCGAAAGCCAGAATTTTGTTCCGGTGCGGATTGAGATTCGTGCGGAAACGCGGTCAACGATGGTCCTTACGGTTTGGAGGGGTGGAAAGTCCTGTCACGGCTCGCAGCTATAACTCGGGCGTCGTGCGCAGGAAAGGAGAATCTGTCATGAAGAACAGTGTCCTAGTCGTAGCTCTTCTGATCGGCGCGGCAAGCTTCACGTTGGCGCAAGTCGATACCGGCAATTTGGTTGGAGCTGTCAAAGACAGCAGTGGCGCCGTCCTTCCCGGCGTAACCGTGACGGCGACCAACATGGACACCGGAGTGAGTGCCGCCGTAAAAACCGGATCGGACGGCAACTACGTGATTACTCCGCTGCATATTGGCAGATACTCTGTTTCTGTCGAGAGCAAAGGTTTCCGCGGCGAGATACGCAAAGATATAGTGCTCGATGTGCAGCAGAGCATCAAGCTTGACTTCACTCTCCAAGTCGGTTCGGTTTCGGAAACGATGGAAGTCAGCGGAGCGGCTCCGCTACTCGAGACCGAGAGTGCATCTTTGGGCGACGTAGTCAGCGCGCAGCAAATCGAGCAAATGCCTCTTAACGGGCGGCGCTACACGGACCTCGCCGCCCTCACCTCGGGGGTCGCCAAGGTCATTGAAGGGCCGGTAAACGGAGGCAGCTCGCCGACCAACGGCAATGCGGGCGGAAGTTTTGCGGTCAATGGAGTTCGAGGAACAAACAACAACTTTCTGCTGGATGGCGTCGACAACAACTCCAACGATAACGCCGACGTTTCGATATTGAGCAGTGTTGACGCGATTGCGGAATTCAAGATTCAGACCTCGAATTACTCGGCAGAGTTTGGGCGAACCGGCGGCGCCGTCATCAACGCCACCACCAAGTCGGGGACAAACAAAATCCACGGCAGCGCCTGGGAGTTCCTGCGCAATGACGCCTTGGATTCCGCACAATATGGTTTTGGCTCTGCTCAGCCCAAGGCGCCTTACAAGCAAAATCAGTTCGGAGCGACGTTGGGCGGCCCGATCGTGAAGGAGAAAGTTTTTTTCTTCCTGGATTATGAAGGCACGCGGATCCACTCGGCAACGCTTGATTTCGCTACCGTACCAACGCCGGCGGAGGCGATAGGGAATTTCAGTGACATTTTCACCCCGGGCGCGCAATCCGGTACGGATGCGGCTGGCCGCCCAGTCTGGCAGAACGAGATTTACAACCCAGCGAGCACATGCACCGTAAATGGTGTGATAGTGCGGCAAGGTTTTGGTTTCGATTGCAACAACAACCCGATTTCCGGGCAGGCCAACATCATTCCCGGCGGCATGAGTCAACTGGGCCTCGATTATGCAGCTCTCTATCCCACGGTCACGACCCCCGGAGGCAACAACTATTCTGTGAATGCGCGGGGTACCGACCAAGTGGATCAAATGGATGCGCGGGTTGATGAAAACGTCACCTCGAAGCTGCAGCTTTTTGAGCGGTTCTCCCTAAGCCAGGTGTCGCGTTTCCAAGCTCCGGTGTTCTCAGGCATCGCTGACGGAGGAGGTTACAACACTGGCAATCAGCCGTTAGACACACGCGGTTTCGTCGTCGGCGCCACCGATACGATCAACGCACACCTGGTGAATGCGCTCCGTATTGGATTGAACCGTATCCACTACATTGCCAACTCTCCTTCCTATGGCCAGAACTATCCACCGGCAGGCTTGCAATTCCCCGGCGTCCCCAATAATCCATCGATCAATGGACTGGCGTGGTTCGGGCCCAGCGGATATGCGGGGCTCGGTGAGCCGACCTACACGCCTACCAAGAGCATCAGCCAGGACATCCAGATTAACAACACGCTGAGTTACGTGCACGGAAAGCACTTTCTCAAGGTAGGACCACAATTCGCCTTTGAGCAGTTCAACATGCTGCAGATCGCCCAACCCCGTGGCAATATCTCGTTCAGTGGTCAATTCACCGCCGTTGATGCTGGCAACCCCGCTGGCAGCGGCAACGCGATCGCCGACATGCTGCTCGGCCTTCCCATTACCGCAAAGATTTCGACAGTTACATACTTCCACGATCGCCAGCACATTTACGGGGCATTTGTCGAGGATACCTACAAAGCCTTGCCAAGTCTGACCCTCGATCTTGGGCTGCGGTACGATTACGCCACCCCGCTTTATACGGCCAATAATCAGGAAAGCAATTTCGACTACACCACGGGACAAATCATTCCTGCCGGCACGCCAGGCTACCCCTCAAAGCTCGCGACGCCCGACAAAGACGACTTCGCGCCACGCATCGGATTTTCCTACAGCCCGTTCTCATCCCGCCCCTTTGTTGTGCGCGCGGGATATGGGCGATTCTTCACCTTTTATGAAACCCGCACCGGCGACCCTTATCAATTGGCCTACAATCTGCCGTTCTTTTTCGAGCCCACCTTCACGAGCGATGGAGTGAACCTGGGAGAGTCAACTGCGATTACGCTTGATGCCGGATTTCCACCGCTGAATCCAGCCAACGCATTCTCCGGTGTTACGAGCGAGGATTGGCGCCTGCATACCGCCGTCTATGACGAGTGGAACCTCGATCTCGAGTACCAACTGCCCGCCAACATTCTGATTACTCCCGCGTATGTGGGCACAAAAGGGACTCACCTGCAGGCTCTAGTAGATCGCAACCAGATTCCAACTCCGGGACCGACGTTTGATCAAAGTGCGCGACCCTACCCCCAATATGCTGGATTCGCTTCCATCGAGAATCGCGGGAACTCCACTTATCACGCCTTTCAACTCAAAGCGGAGAAGAAGACCTCGCATGGGCTCTATTTCTTGAGCGCGTTTACCTTCAGCAAGAGCATCAACGATCAGCCGGAGATCTGTTGCAATTCGCCCTATCCGCAAAATAGCTACAATCTGGCCGCGGAGAAGGGACCTTCAGACTTCGATAACCGAGAGCGCTGGGTCACAAGTGTGGATTACGCCCTGCCTGTC
Organism: uncultured Acidobacteriaceae bacterium; assembly: GCA_963772045.1. Taxonomy (GTDB): domain Bacteria; phylum Acidobacteriota; class Terriglobia; order Terriglobales; family Acidobacteriaceae; genus Sulfotelmatobacter. The sequence goes on from CAVYWC010000002.1 coordinate 55,544, forward strand.
GGAAAAGGCCAGAAGGTCCTGAACCAGGGCGGAGTAGCGGACGCGATTCTGGGAGGATGGCATCTCGGAGGAATCATCAACTTTCGTTCTGGTTTTTTCTTCTCCCCGGAAATGGGCTACGATCCTACCAATACCGGTTCTCAAGGACTGCTGCGTACCGATCGCATTGGCAATGGCAGCCTGCCCAACCGCAGCTGGATGTTGTGGTTTAACACAAACGACTTTCCGACGCCGACGTGTAATTGCTTCGGCGATGCCGGAAAGAACATTCTGGAAGGTCCAGGGGAGAAGACCGCAGACCTGTCCGCCCGCAAATTCTTCCAGCTCACCGAGCAGTTTCACCTGGAGTTTCGTGCGGAATTCTTCAATGCCTTCAACCATCCCGTTTTCTCTCAGCCGGACGCGTTCATCACCGATGGCCCTGGCGCCGCAGGTGTAATCACATCCACAGTAATACCGCAGCGCCAGATTCAGTTTGCCCTGAAGTTAGAGTTCTAGCCGTTTGCTTCCCAGGGACGGTGTCTCCAGTTTCCCTGGGAAACGAAGCGCCCATTGGTGTTGCTGTGGCTGGCACCACGCAACCGGTGGCGCGGTGCGGCTGAGTAGCAGAAGAGCAGTATGGAGGATATTTCGATGCAACGCAGAGACTTTCTGAAAAGCAGTGTCGCACTGGCGGTCGCTGCAGAACTTGGAACTGGCAAAGCGCACGCCTTCGTGCCTGATCACAACTGGGGGAAATACGACTTTGGTTCCGGGCCTGCTGTGACGGATCGTCTCGACCAGGGGCCCTTCCCACAATATCCGCCCTGCGCCGTCATCCCTACGGACGACGTGGTGATGACGACAACTCCATCTGAAGAAGTCGTGCCGAACTATGGAAAAGGTTTGATCACCTACATCACGGCGGATATGGGCACGGAGGAAATCAAGGCGGACAACATTTCTCAAGCCATCGAGGACCTGGTGAAGTTTCCCCTAGGACAGCAACTCTACATACGGCCGACTTGGCGCGAAGTTCAGCCACGGCCCGGGCGCCTCGAATTCCCCGACTACATAAAACTCGTCTTTGATTTAGCCAAGAAAAACAACAAGCGTGTCGGACTGCGCGTGCAAATGAGCGCGCCTGACTACACCCGCGATGCGGCCCTCCCCGATTTTGTTCTCAACAACGTACCTAAAGTCGATTTAGTGATGAACTCGAGCGATAAGGAGGACCAGCGTGCCGCGGAACGATATCTACGGAATCCGCACGCGCGGTATCAGCCCCGCTTTGATGATCCTTTTTTCCAGCAGGCGTTTGGTGAACTGGTCGGGCTGCTCGCGGCAGAATTCAACGGCAATCCTCAGATTGAATTCATCGACACCTTCATGTATGGATTTTGGGGCGAAGGCCACACCTGGCCCTTCGCCAACAATCCTTTTCCCGATTATCAAACCGCCGAGCGGACCTGGATCCACATGCTCGAAGTTCAGCTCGAGCACTTCACGAAAACTCCCCTGTTGACGAATACTCAACCCGACTTCAGCCGGGTTGGCAACTCGGAGCTTCTCGATCGCAGTGTTCGCAGCAACAATTGGATTCGCAGCGACACGATTTTCATCGAGAATGAGCAGATTGAAGCGCTCAGCAACCGTCCACCCTGGATCGCGGCGGTGCTTGAGGGACCACTTCCCGGCAAGATTCCGGACGCGGCCGCCACGCACGAAGGAATCACTCCCGCTGAAAACATCATCGCCCATGTAATGGACATCGGAGCAAATTACTGGTCGCTTTGGAGCTTCCATCACATCAATGCGCAAAATCTGGTGGACTATTACCAGGCGTCGCCGGCGTGGTTCGACCGCATCAATCGCCGAGTTGGCTACCGCGTCCGGCCATCATTTACATGGAGCTACGAGGACCAGGGCTATCTCGGGGTGATCATCGGCTTCGCCAACGACGGCATCGCGGGTGTTCCGGGGGTGTTGCGCGTGACAGTCGAAAGCGAGGACGGAAAAGCGCTCAAGAGCGGCTGCCTGGACGCGGGATATCCCTTGCCCGGAAAGGTGCGCCAGGCGCAGTTTGTGCTGCCGCAAGGAACGAAATGGCAGGGTTTGAAGCTTCGAGCGGAGCTCGAGGTCAAAGGAATGCGCTATCCCGTGCGATGGGCCTGTCATCAGAAACTGAACGACGACGGCTCGCTTACGTTGCGGCCAAACCTTCATCAGGGCGCCTAGGTGCTACACAAACGGGAATCTAAGGAGATCCACTATGCGTAGACGGGACTTCTTAAAGACAGGAGCAATCGTGGCAGGTGCAAGCAGTCTCGCACCGAGGCGGATGCTCGCCGATGTTCCTGATCATCTGTGGGAAGGTTATAACTTCGGTTGCCCGACTGTAAGAAATCGTCTGGACCAGGGACCATTCGGTATCAGCCAGGATGAAGGCTGGTTCACGATTTTTGTGACACAGCCTTCGCGCAATCACATCCGGAATTTCGGCACCGGATTAGTCGGATACACCTGGGAGGAAAACGGTCCAGCGCTGTCGGTACAGTGCGGCAAAGATACTCTGGAGCAGGCAGTAGAAAAGATGGCCGCTCTGCCCTTCGTGGATGTGCTCTATATTCGTTGCGATTGGCGGGATGTGCATGCAGGCCCCGGGAAGCTGCAACTTTCGCCCGTCTGGGATGCGACGTTCGATGCCGCGAAGCGTCACAACCTGGGTGTAGGCTTCCGAATTCAATTGTCTAGTCCGAATATCCAGCCCGAGAAGCTCGCGCTGCCCGACTTCGTGCGCGAAAAAGTTCCGATCGTCAACATCGGCCACAGATCGAAGGAACACCACACCAGCTTTGATTTCTATGAGCCGCGTTACGACCATCCGGAATTTCAAAAAGCTTTTGCTGATTTGAATGAGCTGCTCGCGGCCCGCTTCGATGGCCACCCGAACCTGGAGTTCATGGACTTGATGATGTACGGTTTTTGGGGAGAGGGTCACACGAACGATATCCCAAGTCCATTTCCCGATTACCTGACTGCTGAGCACACCTTCGTCCAGATGACGAAGCTCCAGCTGGAAAACTGGAAAAAGACTCCGCTCGCCGTAAACACTCAACCGGACATCAGCAATGTCGGCAACCGCCAGGTGCAAGATATCGCGGTTCGTGCCGGGTGCTGGCTGCGCTCCGATAGCCTCATCATGGATGAGCCGATTCAGATTGAGGAACTAAGTCATCGCCCTCCGTGGTGCGCCATCGTGATGGAAGACGGCGAGAATCGCCATTACGTGCTGCCGGAGTTCGCGGCAGAAGAAAAGGATTGTCTGAGCAAGCTGCCCGGTTCGATGCTGGCATTCGTGGGAGCGGATGATGAAGCGCAGGCGAAGGACGATTACCCTCACAAGATCGGCGGTCCTCTTGATTTGCCGTATCGCGAGTGCGCTGGATTTCACGCACTGGATATCGGCACGAACTACTTCGCGCTATGGACAGAAGCTGATAATATTCGCCGTTATTACGAGAAATATCCTGATTCGCTCCATGCGATGGAACGCAGGCTTGGCTATCGCGTGCGGCCGTCTCTGATCTGGCAAAGAAAACGTTACGACACGATGGAACTGATCGTAGGGATCGCAAACGACGGAGTGGCGGGAGTCCCCGGAGTGTTAGGTGTTTATGCCGAGACTCTGGACGGCGGCATAAAGATCGGCGGCAATCTCGATGCAGGCCAGCCATACGCCGGCCACATGCGTCAGTGCTCGCTGATTCTTCCGAAAGGCATGGACGGGAAGCAGATCAAACTGCGCGCGGAATTGGAGGTCAAGGGTGTGCGGCGTCCTGTCCGCTGGGCGTGCCACGAGCGGACCAACTCCGATGGCTCGCTCACCATTCGTCTGAAGAGCGGTAGCGACTCTGACTGGAAAAAGGGAGTATAGGGATCTGCCGCATGTCGCTCCGAGTCGAAGAGCATTACGCCCGCCTTGGCCCAGACTCTGTACAGCAGTCGAGGAATAAGCTTCGGACCAAAAGTCTCGACGCGGTAGCAGTAGGGAAAGTCGCGCTGGCGGCAAAGATCCACGGACTTGGTTTTGAGAGCGTCTTGGTCCAAAGGCTCCGATGAAGTAACGATCAAGTTGCTGTTGTGAGGAAGCGCAGATCCCGCCAGCCTGGGAGCGATTCCCGGCAGCGGAGCTCGGCCGTGACCATTCGATCGAGGGAAGTCCCGGATGGGCTCGCGCCCGATCAGGTAGTTCAGCAGTATTCCTTTTTCAATGAGCGACACGCGCTGCGCGGGAACGCCTTCGTCGTCAATCTCGTGGTGACCCAATAACGACTGGCCCTGATAGGACGACATGGTCGGGTCGGACACCACGGAGCGAGAGTCCGGCAGGACACGACTTTTATAACTTGTGGCAAAGGCCCCCGTGGTGAGGGCGTTCTTGCCGAGTTCCGGACAGCGCCCCAGAACGTTCTCACCAACCAGGTCGGCAAACACGCTGGTGGAAGCGCGGGCGGAAAGCCACATCGGTCCGCGATACTCTTCATCCACAACCGGCGCGTTGTGCAGGTCGCCTAAGCGTCCGGCTAGCTTCCTGGCGCGATCTTCGAACTCGGCGGCGGACGGTAATTCTTTGATGTTCGATCTGACAAAACCGTGGTTAAGTTCCAGACTCATTGCGTCGGGTGCTTGCGTGCTGCAAGAGAGATGCATCTGATAGAGATTTCGCCCGCTGCGCAGGACTGTGCCTTCGGAATTGAAGAAATATTCGTTGACTTGCTTCGAATTTGAGATTCGATTCGAAGCTTTCGATCTGAGGATCGCTTTTGTAACGTCCGTGGCGTCCTCGAGCATCCTGGTCCGGGGCTGAGAATCGAATTCAAGTGTAGCCAGCGGTTCGATCGATTGCATCGCATCGGCGTGGGAAAAGTCATCCACCGGTTCGTCGATGGTGAGTTGCTTCAATTGTGGCAGCGGTTCCGATCCGCATAGTCACTCGGCAGAGCGCACGCGAGCCCGAGTGGAATTGACCAGACTGCCCTGGCTGCCCAAGGCAACGGCCATGCTTTCGTCATACACCGAGTAGCTAAGAAGGTAGGGGGCAGGGTCGAGCTTTCCGAGATTAGCCTGGGCTAGTTGCAGTTCGGCCTGCATGGTGGAAAGCAGAACGTCGGGTCCGTCCGCGCGGGGAGTGGCAGCAAAGGCCATAGCAAACGCAAAGATGCATGCCAGAATTGGGAGGCCAGATCGATTGTTCATGCGGACGCGAGCCTCCCCGCGGGTTCGGAGTAACGCTTCGGAATAACGCGTACGCTTAGCAGAACCGTCAGCTATTGTCCGCAAAGCTGCAGGAGGCAGATTTTGGGTCTCTGAAGCGCTGGGATGGAAGAGATCCAGTCCAGACGCGGATATCTCACTCGGTTCCGGTATGGTCGTAAGGATGAATTTTACGGTTCGGTGACACTCGAAGGCACACCCGCCTTGCGGGCTCCCTCTTGCAAGTCGTCGAGCTTCTGCTTGGCCTCCTCGAGTTGTTTCTGCTTGTCGGCGATTTGCTGCTTATATTTGGCGTCCTGTATGTCCCAGTCCCCCTGATTGCGCAGCCGGTTGCCAGCATCGGCATAGAACGCGGCCGCGCGCAGCTGATATTCGCGTTGCAGCACGTCGAGTTCGCGGGCCAGCAAATCAATCGCGTCTTTTTGCGCGGCCATCTTATCTTCCCACTGCTTCATTGCCGCCTGTTCGTTAGCCTGGTCCTGTTCCGAAGTTTTTGTTTCGATCGGATTCTTGTTCTCGGAAGCACTCGAGGCCGCGTTGGCGGAATCGTCGGTTTTGGTTTGCGACGAGTTGTCGCCGGCGGCCGGGGCGGGACCAACGATCGAAAGCTTATCGTCTTTCGGCAGATTGTCGTTATCGAATACCTTCGGCTTGGCAGTCGCGGGGGAGTTCTTTCGAATCTGCCGCGCGTAGTCGCCGAGCGAGCTACCCGAAGACGTCGTGGAAGAGCCAGACTGACTGCCCGATTGTGCCTGACTCTGCGCGGCCATCTGCAGCGTGATCACTCCGAGGCACAGTAACAATCCCATCGTCATGCTTGCGATTCTTTTCATAATTTCATCCTTCTGTTAGATCTCCGGGTCTGTCTATCTATCTGTTTCTCCAGCCGATTTCTTCGCTTACCGGAATCTCAGCCAAGTTCATGCTCCTGCACTCGCGGCATTGGTCTGAGCCGGCCTTTCCGTCGAGGACTTATGCGAATCCCCTTCGGTGAATTGATGCCGCAACCTGCTGAGTTCGCTGATGTCATGGATCAAGCAGGCCGCGCCCCTCATCGTGCCGTCGGACCCAGGCACGGGAGCAATCGTAATCGATAGGGAACGTCGCTCACCGCTCGGGGACTGGTACTCGGCTTGAATCTCGCGGCATCCGCAGCCGTCCAGAAGCGCACAGTCGAACTCATCGGCAACGGGCGCAGGCTCGGGAATGATCTCGGTCGTGGCGTTGGACACCGGTGATTCATTCGCCAGTACTGCTTCGCGAAAGATGTCTTTCACGCTCATCCCAATCGGGGACGCGAAACCAAGAATCTGTTTCGCCGCCGAGTTGCTGGTTTTAATCAAACCGTTCTTTCCCACGCTCAGAACTCCGCAGGAGAGATTGGCGAGCACTACCTGATTGAAATTCTCACTGGCCCGGAACTTCTGCTGCTCGGCCTGCCCCTGCACCTTCAACTCATCCTGTTGTTGCTTCAATTGCCGGATGACCGTGTTATAGACATGCAGCGGAAGCGCTTCGAGGGTAGGCGAGTCCGAGGAAATGTCGGCCTCTTCCTGGATGCTCTTGCGGAGCAGGCGCATGAACATTATTCCCAGCAGAAAGGCAAACGTGGAGCAGAACAGAACCACTGCGGAATGTAACAGCATTGGGTTGGTCAAGAGCTTCACCAGAGCCTCCCATACCAGCGAAGAACCTGATTGCCGAAAAGGAAAGCGAGCAGCGCCATGCTGCCCAAAAAAACTCCAAACGGCATCTGGTAATAGCGATAGACCATCTGCGCCGATTGCCAGCCTCTGCGCCGTGCTGCCTGCGCATTCGGGAGCCTGTTTCTAAAGCGCTGCGTCCGCTTCAGCCAGACGATCAAGACAGTCGCCAATCCGAACAGCGAACCAGCTACCGAAGCCGTGAAAATTGTGAGCACGGTCAGCTTCAAACCCAGAAACGCGCCCACCATCGCCATCAACTTTACGTCGCCGAATCCCATGCCCTCCGCGCCGCGCCAGTGCAGATAGATCGCCCCTGCCCCGTAGATGAAAGAAGCTCCAGCGGCTGCGCCCAGCAGGGAATCGAGCAACGAGAGAATCCTTAGAGAGGCATCGGCGCGCCAGGGCAGATTCACCACCCAGGGCAGAAATTGCGACGCCAGATCGTTCACGGGCACGAACCAGCTGAAAATCAGACCCAGCACCAGCCCCGGCAGGGTTAACTTGTCGGGCAACAGCTTGGTTTCAGCGTCGGTGAAAATCAAGCCGAGCAACAGAAACGAAAAAACGCAGTATTTGAGCGTCGAAAACGTGAAGCCGAAATGCGCGTAGCAGAGAAGGAAAAGAGCGGCCGTAAGAAGTTCGACGACGAAGTAGCGCGGCGAAATCGGCGTCTTGCAATGGCGGCAGCGTCCGCCGAGAATGAGCCAGCTCAGGACCGGGACATTGTCATAGAAAGCGATCATCCGCTTGCAATTCGGACACGCCGAGCGTGGGGCAACCACCGACAATCCCAAAGGCAAGCGGTGAATACACACGTTCAAGAAGCTCCCAAATAAAAGCCCGAGGGCGAAAATCGCCGATGCGATAGAGGGATCCACTTTGATCGATGCTCTGGCGTAGGTGCACGCGTCGGAGCGTTCCGGTAACCTCCATCAGACGCGCAGCCTGCCGCTTCCCTGATTTCGATCGCTAGGTTCTTCGATCTAAGTGGATTATAAGTCGGGGATTGGGCGTAGGACTAAGGTACCGAAGTCACTGCCCGAGCGGCCAATGCGTAGTGCGCAAGGCTCTGACTCCAGGGCTGGCCAGATGTACCAGGGATTGCCCGCGATTGTAAGCCGATCTCGGCGAGAGATCGAAAGTTGCAAGAACTCCCGGGGCTATGGAATTTCGGCCCCGGAGTAGAGTGTAACCTTGAGTTCCGCGGCGATAGGACTTCCTACTTCGCCTGCAGCGTCTCGATATAGGCCACCAGATTCGCGGTCCTCTGCTGCACCTGAGCTTGGTGACCCTGGCTGATACTCGAAAACAGCGGTCCCCAGATCGGCATGTCCTCGGTGCCGTGAGATGGCAGCTTGGCTTGGCCCCGAATGACCGATGCAACATGGGCCGAAGGATACTTTCCACCATTTTTCTGAGCCAGCAGCGTCAGATCGGTTGGCTGAACTTTCAGGGCTGAAGCTGCCGGGCCATTGCCTTTGCCGTCCGTTCCATGACACACGGCGCAGTAGCCGTTGTACATCGCTTTGCCGGAATTCGACGGCACGTTGGTGATGGGAACATGTTGGATTGCCGGCGAAGTCTGAGCCGGGGCGTCCTGCGCCATGCCGAACGCTGAGAACAGCATTACGATTGCCGCCAGACTGATGAATTTCATTACACGCATACTTCCTCCTACGGCCTTAACAGGCCAGAACTGCCACAACAGGGAAGTCTAGGAGCCGGATTGGGGTCACACTGTGACCGGAATCACCCCCGCCTGTGACTGGCACGAATGCTGCGCATCACTTGTTGTCTTTCGTCGGTGGGGTACTCTGCGCGCTCCCACGGCGTTGCTCGATCCCCGCGATCAACTGCCGCACTTGTGGTCCCGCGGACGAGTCGGGAGCCGCTTGCAGGTACTCATTCAGCGCCTGTATCGCCTCGTCATTCCGGCCCATGTCTGCCAGCGCCTCTCCCCGCACGATCTCCACATTCGTCGCTCGGCTTGCGCCTTTCTGGAGCGCGAGATCAGTCTCAGCGAGCGCCTTTTTATAATCTCCCAGGTTCAAATAGGCATCCCCCAACAACCCGTGAGCCGTTGGATTATCGGGAGAAACGGCCAAGGCCTGCTCCAGAGTAGTTTTTGCTCCGGCGAAATCGTGGCGGGCTAAATGCAACCGTCCAAGTACGTTCAGCGCCTGCACGTCCTTGGGATCGAGGGTTACCGCTTTCGTTAGTGACTCCTGAGCATGATCCCAATCGTTCTGCTGAAAATACGCATAACCGAGAAGAAAATTCGTCCGAGCGCTATCGGGCGCCAATTTGCACGCGTTTTCCAGATGTTTCTGTGCGTCCTTGACCTTTTCCGATGTCAGATCCGAAATCCCCTTTTCGACTTCCTTACTGGCCTTGGGCGGCAGGGACGCATCGGCCGCATCCAGCGCAACCGCATCGGGATCGGTCTTCAGCACCACCTGGACGTGCACCGGGCGGCTTTCTCCAATCAGCTGAACGTCCTTTCGGGCCGTGAGATATCCCATCGCACTTACTTCGATGGCGTACTTTCCTGGCCCTAGATCTTCAAACCTGATTTCTGACGATTTGGACGTCTGCCACTCGACCTGCTTTGTGACCTCGTTGTACACCTTCACTGTTGCCGGTCGATCCAGATTGGCCATTTTCTCGTTGACCACAGAAACCATGACTGGCTCAATCCCAGCAGTCCCCTTCATAGGAATGTTGCTCATCGATGTCGCTGCCCCGCCAACGCCTCCGCCGCCCTGCGCGAGAGCGGCAGCGAGTGTGAGCACAAAGCAGCTGAATCCAAACAGGAGCGTGCGTGGGAAGTACTTCATAGTGTCGAGAATTGTCCCACCTGCCTCAGGGCGAGTCAATGATGGTGAGATTCGGGTAGCGGTGACCAGACTGCACCACCGAGATTAAATACGGACGCAATTCGCCAGCTCAATTTGCAGAAGCGATTTGCCAGTGTGCCGTGAGCGTGCTTAGGGGAATGCAAACCGCAGGAGTCTGCCCTCGAGCGTGGAATGGGAGGGTTCGCTTACTGGAAATCGGCCATTCCATCGATCCCAGGTCGCAGGAACGAGCCGTGTTTCTGCGACAGGATTCTCGATCCAGCCGTCAGCCTTTTCTTGCAGGAGGAAGACTGCCAAAGCTCGCGCTTGTGCCCCGCGAAACCCATCCAATTTCCACTCGAACAGGCTCGCAGCGAGCCCCTCCGTTAGCGATTCCCGGGGATCGATACAAAAGATCCATTCCGTGGAGATCAGCCGCGAACCTCCCAGTGCGAGCCCGGCATCAGCGTCGGATCGGGGGCGTACAATTGTTGCCCCGTACTCACGCGCCAGGTGCGTGGTCGCGTCCGTCGAATTGTGGTCGATGACTAGAATCTCGTTGCACGGATGCAGCGTCTCCAGGCATCGCCCCAGCCGCGCGGCGTCGTTTCTAGTGTGCAGAACAGCGGTGATCGAGAGCATCGCGAGTTATTGCGAACTGCTCAGTTTCGGCCGATTGGCATCGGCATTTACCGCCTGTTGCACCGTAACGGGCGCCTGCAGCGTGAAGTTCAGCACGGTTTCTGAAGGCAGCTTGATTTGCTGGCTCTTCGATGCCGCTTGCGCGCCACCGCCCACTCCCGCGCCTGCCGCCGCACCGATGGCCGCGCCTTTGCCGCCCCCGGCCAGCGCTCCAATGATGCTGCCGATGACCGCGCCTCCACCAACTTTTTCGGCCGTATTCTTGCCGCGCGAAGCGCCCTGCTTCTTGTACTGGTCGGTCTGCAAACTGTAGGTCTTGCCGCCATAGGAGAGGCGATCGAGCTGCATCGCAACTATCGATTGTCCCGCAAACTTGCTCGCACTCTTGACGTCCACAAGATGCCCGGTAAGCTCGACTCCGGCCGGAACCGCTTCTTCTCCATCCGAAGTGAGGGGCGCGTTAAGCGTGGCACGGATTGTGTCTCCCGCCTGGTTTTTCTCACTGTCAATGGGATCGATCAGGCGCACCGAGATTTGTGTGCCCTGATCGATGATGTACCTTCTGGGCGGCGGTGGCGGCAGGAGCGGTGGAGGGGTGTCGACCGTAGTGGGTTGCGCCGGTGGTGTGTCGGCTGGAGGCTGATTGCTTGCCGTAGTTTGATCGCCATCGGAGTTATTGGAGGAACTCGCCGCGTTGGCGGACTCATCCTCTGCATGCCTCTTGCGCCGTTTCTTGCCAGCACTCGGCCGCGCCTGCGACGCGGCGATTTCGCTCGGCGCTGCCGTGGCCGGGACCGTCCCCACCTGCAAGTTGTTTACAACTTCTCTGACCCCTTCTACGGAAGCCGCCTGGTGGCTTGCGGCATCGCGTTGCGCTTCATTGTCGACCGCCCCGCTTAGGGTTACCACGCCATTGGCGGACTGGACTCCAAGTTGCTTGGCGGACAAGCCGGAATCCTGGCTGAACCGGGTTTGAATTTCAGCCGAGATCTTGGCGTCATCGGGCCTGCCAGAACAACCTGTCCCAACCAGCAGGAGAACGAGGAGCGTGGAAATCAGCAGGGAAGTGCGCCTCATAGTCAACTCCAAGAATTGGGGAATCGTCAAACGCCGGGTGGGCGTCTCGAACAGTTTAGATGCTGGCAGCAGTTTTTGCAGATGTAAAGGGCGCGTAGCGAAAATCCAGAGTGCGGGCGTAACCCACGAATCCGATAGAATCAGTAGTAGCGAGGTGAGCTGAAACCGCTGTTCTGTGCTCTCTCGAGGGTTTCTTTCCGCAATGAAGATCGGCGTGCTTGCCCTGCAGGGCGATTTCGACGCCCACCGTCGCCGGCTCCAAGAGCTGGGGGCTGAAGTTGTGCTCGTCAGGAAGCCCGAACAACTGGATGAGATCGATGGCCTGGTGATCCCCGGCGGCGAGTCGGGTACATTTCTCAAACTCCTCGGCGAGGCCGGATTTGAGAAACTCAAGCAGTTCGTGCGCCTCCGGCCAACGTTTGGCACTTGTGCGGGCGCGATCCTGCTTGCCCAGGAAGTTGAGAATCCACCGCAGGCCGGTCTGGGCGCGCTCAACATTCGCGTCCGCCGCAACGCCTATGGACGCCAGATCGACAGCTCCATCCGGGAAGGCAAATTTATCGCCGAACTGCCTCCCAGCGCCCCGAACGATCATGGCTCCCCGCTGGAAATGGTTTTTATCCGCGCGCCGAAAATCGTCCGCGTAGGGGAAGGCGTGGAGGTTCTAGCGACCGAAAGCGGCGATCCCGTCGCGGTTCGGCAAGGAAGCGCCATGGCAGCGACTTTTCATCCTGAACTTTCCGAAGACACGCGAGTCCATCGCGCGTTCCTCGATTTGGTGCGGGATGGAAAAAAGTGCCCCGTATCGGACATAATCTAATTGAGGATTGTCATGTGTAGAAATATCAAAACCCTCTTCAACTTCGACCCGCCGGTCACGCCAGAAGAAATCCGAGCCGCCTCACTGCAGTTCGTTCGCAAGATCACCGGCTTCAACAAGCCCTCGAAAGCCAATGAGACCGCCTTCTTCGCGGCAGTTGAGGACGTTGCATCCATTTCATCCCGCCTGCTGCATTCGCTCGAGACCAGTGGCGCTCCGCGTAATCGTGAAGAGGAAGCGGCCAAAGCCAAGGCTCGCGCCGCCGCCCGCTTCGGGGACTAAATCGGGGCAGGATCAAACGACTCGAAGCTGGCCTAACCTTCGTCCGCGCCCTGCGTCGAAGCGCGAGGCCAATTTGCCGAATCGAGACGGACTGCCTCCGCATCGAAACACCCGCCAGGAGATGATCTATGGATGAAACAATTTCCACGCACGACCTCAAGAGCAAATTGGATCGAAAGGAAAAAATTACCGTCGTCGAAACCCTCGCGCCGGAACGCTACCGCGAAGCGCATATCCCCGGTGCATTGAACATCCCGCCTGACCAGATCAAGGAACTCGCTCCGAAGTTGTTGCCCAACAAGCACGCCGAGATTGTGACCTATTGCTCGAACACGCATTGACACGCCAGTGCATACGCCGCCCGTGAATTGGCGGCCATGGGTTACAAGCACGTGGCGCACTATCCGGGGGGGAAACAGGGCTGGATGGAAGCTGGTCTTCCTGTGGAGAAGTCCGCCTGAAACGAGGCCAGGGCCGACAGAGGTCACAGAAAGACTAAGTTCGAGCGATTTCTCGCGCAGCCTGCACTACCGGGTGCAGATTGCGTGCGCAGCAGGGACCGGGCGGAATCGGCGCGCCGTGTGGGCATGTCCGCGGATGTCCCAGAAACGCGCAAATCTTATCCGTCGCTTCCGGCGACAGGATATGCTCAAACTTGCAAGCTTGTTGTTCGATTTCAGTTTCACTGTCCATCGCCAGGCTATCAGTGAATAGACGCTCGGCGAGGCGGTGCCTGCGAATGATGCCGCCGGCGCGGTCGCGCCCGCGTGGTGTCAGTTCGACAATCATGGTGCCGTCGCCCACCGAAGCCGATACCGGCTTCAGCGCGTCGTGGCAGGGATTCACAAATGGCTTGTGATCGTGCGCCTGCGGAGGATGCGGGGCGGCCACGACCAGCCCCAGCCCAATCATCTTCTCGATCGCCAGGCTGACCGGCAACGCTCCGTGCACTTCCATGCGCTCCACTTCGGCGATCTCCCCATGCTCCTCGAGCACCCACATTTCTTCGAGAACCTCGTCGAGTTGCTCTTCGTCGGCCATGGAGAAAACTTCCTGCGACGCGATCTTGCCGTGATGGAGTTCGATGCGCCGATCTGCGAGGCGCGCCACAACCGGATCATGCGTGACCATGACAATGGTGCGTCCCTGCTGATGAAATTCCCGCAGGAGGCGCAAAACGATTTCTTCATTCTGCGCGTCCAGATTGCCGGTAGGCTCGTCGGCCAGAATGATTCGCGGATCATTGATGAGCGCCCGGGCAATGCACACCCGCTGCTGCTCGCCACCGGAAAGTTGCGAGGGAAGGTGCCGCACCCGGTCCGCCAAACCAACGCGTTCCAAGGCTTCCGTCGCTTCTTTCTCATCGGTCATGCTGTGAAAATACTGCGCCAGCATCACGTTCTCGACCGCGCTGAGGAAGGGAATCAGATGAAACTGCTGAAAGATGAAGCCAATTTTTTCCGCGCGCACGCGGTTTAGTTCCGCGCCAGAAATGCCGGCGACATTTTGTCCGTCGATCCAGATCTCGCCAGAAGTCGGCTGATCGAGGCATCCGATCAGGTTGACCAAACTCGATTTTCCCGATCCCGAAGGGCCCATGATCGAAAGCCATTCACCCTTCGTGACGTGCAAGGAAATATGGTCGAGAGCGTGAATCGCGCCGTTCTCCTTGGCAGAACCGTTCGCGCCGTTCCCTGACTGCTTGGCGGGATAAAGCTTGGTGACATCCTTGATCTCAATCATTTCACTCTCCCCTCAGAATCACCGCCGGCTGTACCCGCCGCAGCAGTGAGATCGGGAGAATCGCCGAAAGCAGCGTCACCGCCATGCTACCAGCCAGGATGATGGGCAAAACACTGAAACGTGGCATCACTGCGGCATGAAAGTTGACGCGCCCGATCCAGGCCGCGATACCGATACCAAATAAGAAACCAATCAGGGCGCCGGTCGCGCCCAAAGCCGCAGCCTCGGCGGCAAAAAATCCATTCAGCAATCGTCCGGATGCGCCCAGCGCCTTCATGATGGCAAAATCCCGCCGCCGGTCGAAGACCCATCCCATCAGAGTCGAAAGCACGCACAGCGCCGCGGTCAAAATGATCAGCGCGGCGGCCGCGAGTAGCGTGGCCCGAGTTTTGCCCAGCACGCGAGCCTCGCCTTCCATGATTTGCCGCACCGGCCGCACTTCGGCCGCCGGAATCTCGCGCTCGAGTTGTGTCATGATCGCGTTAATCTCCTGTGGGGATCCGGTGGCCGCGACCTCAACCGTCTCCGGCTGCACACCGGTCCAAGCCACAAAATCCGACAATAAAAGATAGACGCGGCTGTCTTCCGTAGCGCCAGTCTGAACACTGCCCACAGGCGTGACGCGAATCGTTCGTCCCTGAAAGCTCAAATCAAACGGCTCATTCTTTGGCGCGACGATCGGCAAAGCGCGTACTCCAACCAGCGCGGAGTGTGATCCCGAATCGGGGTGCCCCGTCCTTGTCGCGTTTTTTGCGACAGGGCGGGGATTTTGACTTTCAGGGGACGAGGGGTTCGGCGACGATTCTCCAGGCCACTGACTCACCTTCCACCAGCGATCCAGTCGCCGCACTCGGAAGAAATCCGTTCCGGCGACGACAATCGGTTGACCATCGCTGGTTCGCGCCACGATCATGGCAAAGGGCGCGGAGAATCCATGTCCCGCCACAATGGAATCGACGTGCGCCAGTGCGTCCAGGGGCAGAGAAGTGCCGTTCCTGCCGACGAGAATGATGTTGGCGCCATAGTTGCGAAACTCCGTACGCAACTTTGCCTGCACGTCGACATACAGATTCAGCATGGCGGTTGCGACCGCGGCTGCAACCACCATGGCGAAAAGCGCTGAAAGCGCGCGTCCGCGACGCAGAATTGCCGCCCGGAACAGCATGCGCAGCAGCATCGATGTGTGCGAAGCCTTGGCCCGGCTCGCCGCCAGTTCCTTCGCCGGATCTGAGATCGGCGCGCTCACAGTTCCCCTCGCAGCGCAAACACCGGATCCAACTCCACCGCCCGCCGGATCGCCATGGCGCTCCCGGCAAATGTCACAATCACCGCAATGGCCAGGATCACAGGTAACAACACAGGCTCGATCGAAATCTCCGAATTGAAAATGGACCGTCCAATCTGATGCGCCAACAGGGCGCCCGTGCCGAATCCAACGATTCCGCCAATGACCGCCAGCAGGGTGGCCTCGGCAAAAAATATAGAAGCCACGGCCAGCTTGCCGGCGCCCAGCGCCTTCATCAATCCGACTTCAGCGCGCCGCTCGAAAATGGTAGTGGCCATCGCCGCCGATACCGCGAGCGCCGAGGCAAACAGCGCTGCCAGCGTGATCAGGAAAATCAATCCTTCGATTCGCGTCAGCACCGCGCCTTCATTCTGCGCCACTTGCCGAATCTGCTCCGCGCGCGAATGCGGAATCGCCTCTGTCAATTGCAGGGCAATCGCAGCCGGATAGGGCGTGCAATACCAGCGATCGTAAATTGCTCCCGACATGCTTTTCGGATCGCGCCGGCCGAAGGCGTCTTCCGGTTTGGTTAACGCACTCACATACACGCGCCGCACCACGCCGGGCTTGCCGAGAATTTCCTGGGCCAACACGAGTGGCGCGACAATCTGGTCATCTTCGTCGGTGCCAGTCGAAAGAATTCCACTGACGCGCAGCTCGCGTCCGGCAATGGAAAGTCGATCTCCGGTTTTCGCGTCCAATCGATCCGCGAGCCGGTCGCCCAGCAACACATCGCTGGAACTATCATCCGGCCATGATCCGGAAATCTTCCACAACGGATAGGTTGTCCGCACGCCGGTCGTGAGTTCATCGGTGCCGTAGGAAAGCCGCTTCGCGAAGTATGTTCCCTCCAGAGTGGCTTCCTTCCGGGACCCATCCTTTTCGATCGCTACGTTGACCGGAAGCATGGGCGTGAATGCTGTGATGTTGTTGTGCCAGAAAGTTCCGAGAATTTTCGGAAGATCAGCTTCATTGAGGAACGCGCCATCGCTCGGGGGCTTCAGATTTACGCCACCAATTTCGACGTCGAGCGAGTCTTCCTGAGGAGTCACCACGAGGTTTGCGCCAATCTGGCGAAGCTCGCGATTGATTTTGTCGCCGATGTCAGTGGCCACTGCGATCATCGCCGTAGTGACCGTTACGCCCAGGGTAATCGCCACTCCCGCCAGCAGCTTTCGCCGTTTCTGCCGCCGGAACGATTCGTAGACGAGGCGCAGGAACATGGGCTATTTCCGGGCGAACACGCTGGCGCCCGCCGCAATGTCCGCTTCTTGAATGATGATGGCATCGGCGATTTGCGTGGCTTTCAGAGGTATGGGATTGCATCCTCCCGCCGTGCCCACCGACTGCGGATTAATCGGTGCCGCACAGTTCTTGCATACCACGCCGTTGCCGCTCTTGTAGAATCCGACCGGCCCGCAAATCTGGCACGCATCAAACACGGTGGCAATTTTTCCATCCGGGCGCTGATACAGAAAAAAACGGACTTGCGTGCCGTTTTCGCTCGCCTGGAAGCGATGCAGGTCGCCGTCAGAAACCTTCGACAAGGGAATCGACACTCGACCATTAACGAAGGTCACTTCCGTGGCCGGCGACAGCGCACTCACGTTCTTGGTGTAAACGAACTCTGCCGTCACCAGCGCGATAAAGATGAATGAAAACGTGTAGACCGAAGCCATCCAGAGTCGTTCGCGCCGCGCCGTCCACAACGCCTTACGGCGTTCTGCCGGCGAAGTCAACTCCGGGATCGGCTGCCGCCGCTTGGCATCGAACAGCACCATCAACGCGGCCAGAGCGAAAATGGTTACGAAGAAAAACCAGTCGTTGCTGACGATCGGCCCAATGATCGCCATCTCGCGTTTCGATGAGGCAATTACGCCGCTCTCGGAAAGTTCATGTAGTCCGGAGATCAGTAACTGCGCCGCCACCAGAAACATGATCGCCGTAGTCACGCGGAAGAATTTCTGCAGATTGATCTTCACGCTGCCTTTGACGAACATCACCCCAAACGCAATGGCAGCGATCACGCCCAGCAGCGTGCCCAGAAAGCTCAGCAGTTCCGTGGAGTTAAGCGAGACCGCGGCCAGCATCAGCACGGTTTCGGCGCCCTCGCGCAGCACCATCAGGAAGATAAAGGCGAACAGACCAAACCAAGCATCGTTGCCCGCCAACAGCCCGACCTTGCCCTCGATCTCGCCCTTGAGCTTGCGCCCCGTCTTCATCATGAAGACCACCATGGTGACGACAAAAAACGCGGCGACCAGCATGATCCAGCCTTCGAAGGTATCTTCGTTCAGATGGGTGCGCGAGATCGCGATGGCCACGCCAATGCTGCCCAAAAACGCCGCCACCAGCGCGGCATAGACCGTCTTTTTCAACTCGGTACGGCCAATCTTGTTCAGATACGCGAGCGTGATGCCGACAATCAGTGCCGCCTCAACCCCCTCACGCAGCGTGATGATGAAAGCCTGAAGCATGGAATCGGTCCAATCCTTCGTGAAACGGTTGTCAGTGAAACGGTTATTCCGGGGCGTCTCGACGCTTGCAGCGCTGTGCCGGCCCGCTTTCTAAGCACAGGGCTTCAGCCCGGGCAGGGCGTGTCGCCATCTTGAAAATGAATTTCAATTTCAACTTTAAAGGATAGTCTTCGCCGCACAACAGCGTCAATCCGGGGACTCACAATGTCCTGTGATTAGGATCACACGGTAGGAACCGGAACTTAAACGGTCCGCCGGCAGCAGGGAAGGGCCGCGGGCGGACGACCATGAATCCCGCGAACCCTGATCAAGAGGGGTCGCGACCCCGCATTCTTGCACCCCGATCTTCGGCGCGGTCACTCCACTCTTGCCGAGGGCTTCTCGCGCTTCTCTTCCTTTTCCTGGGCCCGCTTGAGCAGTTTCTTCAGCTTGCCTTCAATGGCGGCATCGCCGATGTGCTCGTCCTGCAACACGCCGTCGGAATCAATGGTGAATGTATGCGGGATCGCTTGTACTCCAAAGAGTTTTGCGACGGGGCCGGTAAAACCTCGGTCGAAATACTGCGGCCAGGTCATTTCATTCTTGGCTACGAATTCCTTCCATTTATTCTCGTCCGAATCCACGCTGACACTTAGGACAACGAGTGGCTGTCCCTGAAACTTTCGCGCGATATCGCGGACGTGGGGCAGGGCCTCGCGGCAGGGACCGCACCATGTGGCCCAGAAATCGATCAACACGACTTTGCCGGTCAGATCATCCAGCGAAATTCGCCTGCCATCAAGGGTGGTCACGGCAAAGGGAGGGGCCAAGCGCGCCCGCGCCAAGTCCGGATCTTCGATATAGCGCTCCGCCCGTTGCCGGTCTGGAGTATCGGTCGGAATCATTTTCACGTACTGCTCGAAGCGCGCTTGCGCGGCGCCATCCTGATGCATGTGGGCAAGCGCGCGCCCGTCGATATAAACCGCGTCGGGAAAGTTTGGGGCCGTGGCCAGGGCTTTCGTCATTTCATCGTGACACCGGCCGAAGATGTCTTGCTTATTCTTGGCTTGCCCCTCGTCGAAGAACACGATAGCTAGCTGATAATGCCTCCGGGCAGTCTCTCTCTGATCTTGTGCTTCGGAAATCATTTCCTGACCGGCAGTTTCCGCCGTTTTCCAATCTTCCAGTTGAACTCCATATTTGATCATCTGTCGCTGACAGGCCACACAATGATCGCCATCCTGCTTGTCGGCTTTCTTGAAACTGTCTAACGCAAAATCGGTGCGGCGCTCGTGCAATAACTGAAGGGCTTCCTTGTAGGTCTTTTGCGCTTTTTCATTGGAGGGACCGTCTGACGACCCTTCCTGCGCAGATGCAGTTCGGATGCTTCCGGCCAGCTCGACGAAGATCAAAGCAATCACAAAGTAACGCATGTTCGCCCCCGTAAATGAGCGTCTAGAAACTACCACGAGCCGGGATGCGCCGGAAGGGATTCCGCAAGGGAAGCGGAGTGCCGGCGAACTGCGGGAGCCATTCCACGGTGGTGCCCTAATTAACCACAAAGGCACGAAGGCAACCATCGTTTGCATCCTTCGTGTTCCTTCGTGTCCTTAGTGGTCTAAAGAAGTTAGGACACGACCCATTCCATGGTTATCTTGACCTACGGGCCCCCCGTGATTACTGTTTCCATAACATGCAGCTCTCGGTCGTGATCCCGGTCTACAACGAGCAAGCCACGCTGCGCGAAGTCATTACTCGTGTGCTCGCGGTTCCGCTCGAGGTAGAACTATTGTGCGTCGATGATGGCTCGACCGACGCCTCCCGTGAAATCCTGGCCGAACTGGCAGGCCAGTACCGTCGGATCCGAGTCCTGTTGCAGCCGAAAAATATGGGCAAAGGCGCTGCTTTGCGCCGGGGCATCCAGGAGGCGACCGGAGACTTTGTCGTCATCCAGGATGCCGACTTGGAGTACGATCCGGCGGAATATCCAATGCTGCTGCGGCCCCTGATCGAAGGCAAAGCCGACGTCGTCTACGGATCCCGTTTCCTCGGCGGCGGCCCGCACCGCGTACTATATTTCTGGCACTCGGTCGGCAACTGGATCCTGACTCTGATGTCGAACGCCTTGACCAACATCAACCTCTCCGACATGGAAACCTGCTACAAGGTATTTCGCCGCGAGGTCATTCAGTCCATTCCGATCGAAGAAGACCGTTTCGGATTCGAGCCCGAGATCACGGTCAAGATCGCCAAGCGCGGATTGCGCATTTACGAGGTCGGCATCAGCTATTGGGGACGCACCTACGAGGATGGGAAAAAGATCGGTTGGCGAGACGGAGTGCGCGCCTTGTTCTGCCTGATGAAGTACACCATCGCCGAACCGCGCCAGACTGGCATGCAAACGACAGTGGCCGTATCGGCTTGTAGCGCCGCTGCAGGCTCGCAGAATGTACGCAATGTCCGATAACAGGTATTATGTAAAGTTGGCCGGCGAAGCCCACGCGCTTTTGGGGCTATTCAATCAGTCGCACATGAACCCGCGCTGCGTCGCCCCTTACTGGTCTGGTCCTCTCATGGAGATATCACATCTTGTACTTTCCCAGATCCTCGTCGTTCAAGCCTTCGAGCCATTTCCGTAGTTCGTCGGGGAGGCGGTCATTGGCGCTGGTGGCCTGCTTTGAGGTCTTCAGAACCAGGTCGTCGACGAAGATCGGGCAATCCATCCGCAGCGCCAAGGCAAGCGCATCCGAAGGCCGTGAATCGATGCTGATGGCCTCGCCCCCGCGGTCCAGCCAAATCACGGCATAGAAGGTGTCTTCACGCAATTCGGTCACGACAACTTTGTGAACCTGCGTCTCCAGCCCAGTGAGGACGTTCTTGATGAGGTCATGAGTCATCGGACGCGGCGTCGAGACCTTCTCCATCTCCAACGCAATCGCGTTGGCCTCGTACACTCCCACCCAGATCGGCAGCACCGAATCGCCCCCGACATCTTTCAGAATCACAATCGGCATCTGGGTTACGGGATCCATCAAAAGGCCGCGAATGGTCATTTCTACTTCCATCGAATTCTCCCTGTCGCTCTTATATCAATCTGCAATTTGCGCAACACGTTCCACGTTCGAACCGCGTTCACTGCTTGGATGTCGGGAAAGCTTCATGTGTTCGCTGACCAGAAGTTCGCCGACAAGACTGTTCGGGAAACTTCCCGTGACCAGCACCGAAACGTAGCTGCCCGCGGGGAGCATTGTGGCTCCCGGAGCGGTAAAGTTTAGCGTCTTGTTCTGAGAAGTCCGTCCGACCCACTGGCCGCGCGCCTGGTTGTGACCCTCAACCATTACCTCGCAGGTTGTTCCTATGTATCTCTTATTTCTGGCAATCTGGATCTCTCGCTGCTTCGACATCAAGCCTTCCAGCCGATGAGCTTTCTCCTGGTCAGAAATGGCGTCCTGTAAATTCAGCGCCGGCGTGTTCGGTCGAGGAGAATACTTGAACGAAAACACTCCGTCGTAGCCAACCTCGTCGAGCAAAGTCAGCGTCTGCTCAAAGTCCGACTCCGTCTCTCCGGGGAAGCCGACGATCGCGTCGGTAGTGATCGCGATGTCGCGCTTGGCGGCCCTGATCCACGCGATGCGCTCCAGATATTGCTCCCGCGTATAGAGCCGCTGCATGGCGTCAAGAACGCGAGTGGACCCGCTCTGCACGGGCAAATGAACGTGGTCGCAGAGCGCAGGAACGGCATCCATCGCTTGCACAATGTCAGGCCCGAAATCCCGCGGATGCGAGGTGGTAAACCGTACGCGCCGGATGCCCCGGACTTCGCCGACGGCAACCAGCAATTCGGCGAAAGAGCGCTTCCCTGCCTGATCTTTGTAGGAATTCACATTCTGCCCGAGCAGCTGAATTTCCGTGTAGCCAAGATCGGCCATCTGGCGGGCTTCCGCGAGCACCGATTCCGACGTGCGGCTGCGCTCCTTGCCGCGTGTGAACGGCACCACGCAGTAGGCGCAGAACTTGTCGCAGCCTTCGATAATCGTGATGTATCCACGATGGGGATTGGTGCGAGCGGCAAATTCCGTTTCGAAGCATTGGTCGGTCTGGCGATCGTCCAGGCCGGTGATGCGAACCAAGTCCTGAGCCCCGAGCCGCGAGTCCCGAGCATTACCGACCGAGGGTGCCCCATTCAAGCCGCGTTCTTTGCGGCTTGGGTGGAAAGCAATGTCCTCTTCCAACTGCACCAGCATCTCTGGCAGGTTCCGATACGAAGCCGATCCGCAGACCAGCGAGACATGCGGCGCGCGCTCAAAGATTTTCTCGCCCTCCTGCTGCGCCACGCAGCCCAGCACGCCGAACTTCTTGCCCTGCGCCTGCAGCTTCTTGTAATCGGCGAGACGATGAAAGACCTTCTGCTCGGCCTTGTCGCGGATGGAACAGGTGTTATAGAGGATCAGATCGGCTTGTTCGACTGTTTCGACCTGCCGATATCCCTGCTGCACCAGCGTTCCCACGACCTTTTCCGAATCGTGGACGTTCATCTGGCAGCCGAAGGTTTCGAGGTAAAAAGTCTTTCGCGGCCCGTTTGGCACGGCTTGTTCGCGAACCCCAGACATATGAAGGAGTATAAACCTATCCCAAAAGCGCTCTCTAGAATTCCCAGATCGGGAAGCCACAGCCAGAGAATTTCGTGTGTGCCGAAGTGCTGAGCGCGCGCGTTAGCGACAATAGCGCGGGGAAGCTGTTGTGAAACCCGAAACGGTTAGGTGTGACCCGGGTTCTGGGTGGGATGTCAGACAATTGGCCCCGTAGCTCAGCCTGGATAGAGCACTAGGTTCGCACCTTAGAGGTCGTGAGTTCGAGTCTCACCGGAGCCGCTCCCCAAAGTTATCTACGTGTTTGCTGTTTCAGCTTGACTTGACGCGTTCGTAGCGGGACACTCAATTTGTAGGTGCGAACCAGGCGTTTCTGCTGGCTGAGTTTAAGGGCGGCTTAACTGCCGCCCTGCGTGTTTAGTCCCTCTTGTTCGAGTTTGAGTCGCTGCGCTATCAGTCGCGCCGGAGCCGTTGTGTAGAACGCAGCCGCAAGCTGCGACTTCAACTTCCCCCCTGTCGCACGAAACGCGACAAGGACGCGGCACCGGCGCCGTTTACCACTTCCCTTCTATAATCAAGGCTGACATTTTTATGATTCAGACATTATTTGGCAGTCTTGAGGAAGAACAAAAGCCGAGTTTTTTAGACCGCATGAAGCAGGCGGTCACGCGGACGCGCGAGAATCTGGCCGATCGCATCGACGAGGTCGTCTCGTTCGGCAAAGAGATCGACCACAACACGCTGGACGACCTGGAAGCCACGCTGATCGCCGCCGACTTAGGCACAACCACAACTCAGGAAGTGCTGAGCAAGCTGCGGGAGAAAGCCGATCGCAAGCAAATCGGAAATGTCGCAGAACTCAAGCGCCTGCTGAAAGAAGAAATCCTGGCGATTCTGAACCGGGCCAACTCGACGCCGGTGCAAAAAGTCGAGGGCACACCGGAAGTAATTCTGGTGGTGGGCGTGAACGGTACGGGCAAGACGACGACCATCGGAAAACTGTCACAGGTGTTTCGGTCGCAAGGGAAAAACGTACTGCTGTGCGCCGCTGACACGTTCCGCGCGGCGGCCATCGAGCAACTCGAAATCTGGGGACAGCGCACCGGCACGGAAGTGATCAAGACGAAGCCGGGCGGAGATCCTTCCGCGGTGCTGTTCGATTCGCTGCAGGCAGCCACGGCGCGGCACACCGATTACGTCATCGTGGATACCGCTGGCCGTCTGCACACCAAGTCTAGCCTGATGGAGGAGTTGTCCAAGATGCGGCGCACGGCGCAACGCATCATTCCAGGAGCTCCGCATGAAACTCTGCTGGTGATGGACGCGACCACGGGTCAGAATGGGTTGCAGCAGGCGCGCATGTTCACCGAGTCGGCCGGCGTGACCGGCATTGTCTTGACCAAGCTCGATGGCACGGCCAAGGGTGGCGTGGTGGTTGCGATCTCCCGCGAACTTGGGCTTCCGGTGCGATTTGTCGGAGTTGGCGAAAAGGCCGGCGATCTGTTGCCGTTCGACGCCAAAGAATTTGTCGATTCGTTATTTGAATAGAGAATGTAGGGGCGGACGCTCTCGTCCGTCGGGTTCATCAGCGTCCAGGCATGCCCATCTCCGTGTTACATTCACGCTGAATGCCGATTGATTCTCGGGACGTGCAATTTCTTCGCCGCGCTCTGCAGTTAGCGCGCGCCGGCATCGGTCTGGCGTCGCCCAATCCGTATGTTGGCGCGGTGATTACGGACGCACAGGGAAATGTTGTCGGCGAAGGCACATACACCTATGCGGGCATGAAGCACGCAGAGATTCTCGCTCTCGAAGCTGCGGGCGCAAAGGCTCGTGGCGGAACCCTCTACATCAATCTCGAACCGCATGCCCATCAGGGACGCACTCCTCCTTGCACCGACGCTCTCATCGCAGCGGGAATCCGCCGAGTTGTTGCATCCATGCCCGATCCGAATCCGAAGGTCAGCGGACGTGGGTTCGAACAGCTGCGCAGCGCTGGCGTGCAGGTCGAAGTGGGAGGTCTCGAAGGCGAAGCGAAAAAACTGAACGAAGCATTCGCGCGCTATATTCGCAGCGGCTTGCCATTCGTGACATTGAAGTCGGCGATGACGCTGGACGCGAAGATTGCGCCAGCACGAGACCAGAAACCCGATCAGGAAGTAGAGCAATCCAGCTGGTCAAGACCCGGCGGATATCGCGGAACCTGGATCACCGGCGAGTTGGCGCGCGCACACGTGCAGGAATTACGTCATGAGCACGATGCGATTGTGGTGGGGATTGGTACTGTGCTGGCGGATGATCCACTGCTCACCGATCGCAGCGGGCGGCCGCGCCGGCGTCCTCTATCGCGCGTGATCCTCGATTCGCATCTGCGGTTGTCCCTCGATTCCCGGCTCGTCCAGAGCACCGCCGACGTGCGGACGAATGACCTGCTGGTGTTCTGCTCATCCACAAGTGAGAAGCCCTCACGCGAGAAGCGAGCCAAGCTCGAGCAAATGGGCGTGCGCGTCGAGACGGTTTCTGGGAGAGCTGACGAACGTCTTGATTTGTATTCGGTCTTGCGCCGCCTGGCACGGCTCGAGATCACCTCGGTCATGATTGAAGGTGGATCGACCGTGAACGGCGCCGCTCTGGATTCGGGCGCAGTCGATAAGGTCTTCCTATATTACGCGCCGACGATTCTGGGAGGGAGCGCGATTCCATTCGCAGCGCGAAGCGGAGTTGAAGCTCCAATTCGGCTGGCAAAAGTTCAAACCCATTTTTTCGGCGACGACTTCGCGATCGAGGGATATTTGCGGGATCCCTACGCAGAGTAAACCCAGATTCCACCGCGGAGGCACTGAAAAGATATTGATTGTTTCTCCGTGTCTCTGTGCCTCCGTGGTGAATTATGATGTTCGGTTCATAGCGGAGGGGCCTCATGTTCACTGGTATCGTCGAAGAAGTCGGGCGCATCAGTCGTATCGAAGAGCGTGGAGAAAATCGTCGGATCACGATTGCCGCCGGACAAACCCCGAAAGAACTGGGAACCGGCAACAGCGTTTCCGTGAGCGGCGTTTGCCTCACGGCGCTCGACATCAAGCCGGGATCGTTCTGCGCCGATCTAGCTCCAGAAACCTGGGTGCGAACTTCATTTTCTCGCATCCACGAAGGCGCTCTCGTCAATCTCGAACTGCCTATGAAGGCGGACGGCCGCTTTGGCGGGCACATCGTCCAGGGTCATGTGGATGGTGTCGGAAAGCTGATTGTTTTGGAGCGCATCGAGAATTCAGACAACTGGTGGTTGCACATTGAACTGCCTGAAGATGTCCAGAAGTACACCGTCTACAAAGGATCGATTTCGATTGAGGGCATCAGCTTGACCGTGGCCAAGCTGGAACAAGATCGGTGCACGATTGCCATTATTCCCCATACCGTGGACATCACGAATCTGCACTCCCTCAAGCCCGGTGATCCGGTGAATCTGGAAGCCGATCTCATCGCCAAGTATGTCGAAAAAATGATGAAGCGCGACTCGTCAGAAAATTCGCTCACGATCGAGGAATTAGTGGAGCAGGGGTTTTAAAATCTGGACCCAGTTGCCAGTACCCAGTACCCAGAAAAGTCGGTATCTCGAGGATGGCAAGGTTCGTGTAGGGACAGCCGCCGCTTTTGAGCCTGCCCTGAGCAAGCGAAGCGTGCCGAAGGGGCCGTCCGGCGGAGCGAAGCTCCGCGGTCGCGAACCTCACTGGCAACCGGCAACTGCTCTCACCCTTCGATTTTCAGTTCATCCAACTCCAGAAACTCCTGAATAATCGGATGCCGGTCTTTTTCCATCTCCGCGTACGTCCCGAAAAAGATCGCTTTGGCCTCATACAGAAAAACAACACGCTCCGCCAGTTTCTGGGCCAGACGCATGTCATGGGTTACGACAATGCTGGTGAGATTCAGCTGGACCTTGAGCCGCTTGATGAGATCGCCCAATAGTTGAGCCATCAGCGGATCGACCATGGTCGTCGGCTCATCGTAGAGGACACATTCCGGCCGCGCCGCCAAGGCACGCGCGATGGCCACCGAACGTTTCATCCCGGTCGAGAGATCGGAGGGCAGCAGGTCGCGCATTTCTTGCACGCCGACCATCTGCAGCAGGCCGTCGACGATCTGATAAATCTGTTCTTCCGAGAGTTCGCGGGATTCGCGCAGCGGGAAGGCGACGTTTTCGCCGACGGAGAGCGAATCGAACAGCGCGCCATTCTGGAAGACCATCGTAACTTTTTTGCGGATGAGCTCGAGTTGGTCTTCTGTGTAGTCCGTAATGTCCTGGCCGGCGACGATGACCCGGCCGGAATCGGGCTTGAGAAATCCCATGATCTCGTGCAGAGAGACGGATTTGCCCACGCCGCTACGTCCCAGAATGCAGACGGTCTCCCCCGCCTTGACATTGAAGCTCACGCCATCGAGCACCACATTGTCGCCGAAGGCTTTGGAGACTTCGCGAAACTCGATGTAAGGCGCGGGTTTGGACTCTTCGGGCATGAACAGCGGATGGCTGTCCTTCCATCATAACCTGCGATCTCATATCCGGCTTCGGCCCAATCAGGCGAGAGAGGTCTACCCGAGGATCGTCTGCGTCATCCTGAGCCACCATGTCGGGCTGCCGTGCCATAGGTAAACAGCGAATGCCTGGCCAGCAATCAGTATGGGCAGCGCGTAGCGGTAAACGGCAGCAACGCGCCGATGGATCATCAGATCGCGAACCACGCCGAACAGCATCACAAGATCGAGACAGGGATAAAAAAGATAGTGATAGAAAAGGAAGTCGGAGCGGCCGATGGGAGCGTCGAGCAGACAGCATGTGGCCATGAAGAGCAGGGGGCGGTGCAGATAGGGTTTTCTGCGCCAGTAGATGGCGAGTGAAAGCAGTGCCCCAAAGGCGATCATGTCATAGAACGGAATGCTCAGAAATGTGGGATTGGACTGGTGCAGCTGCCGCGAATCGAAACGTCCCATGATGATCGCAATGGTGAATCCCAGAGGAACCATGACAGCGCCAAGCCCCGCGCCGATCCAACCGAGCTTGCGATGTACTTTCACGTTATGGGTGCGGACCAGCGCGGACTGCAGAATGTAAAACGCCACCCAACTCGAAAATGCAGCGCCATGAATCCAAAGCAGAAATGGCCGCGGGATCGCGGCATGGAACAGGTTCTGGTTAACCGTGCGGCTGAAGCCGGTCACCACAATCGCGGCAATCAGCAGCGACATCACGAAATAGAAATAGTCTTCCAGCCATCGATTCGGACGTGCGACCAGCTTCGGTACGCGCGCCGGGACGCTTTGAGACAATGAAGCCATCGCCGAGACCTCCAGTGTGAGACCCGAAATGGATAGCTGAATTGTGGGGGAGTCGGGAGTCTAACACGGCCAGATCGAACGCTCAAAGGGAAAAGGGCAGGCTCATGTAAGGGCGGACGCACTCGCCCGCCCCGCGGAGCGCAACCGGGCCCGCGGGACTTCAGCCGCTGAGGGAACGCGCCTCGGCCAGTTCCTCCGGCGTATTCAGATTGCGGAACATTTCCGCGAAGAAGCCCTTCCCTTTCAAGTCATCTTCATCGATCGCGTATGTGGATTCGGTGGCGAATAGCGCGTCAATCTTGTACCGGCCCTGTTGGAGGGCGTGCTCAGTGGTGTCTGCGAAGGCCCGACGATAAACGGCGCAGAGAGGCTGGTTGCGCGCCCCGCAGCGCGGAACTGTGACGGTTGCCGGGGAATCTCGGGCGCACTCGATTAGATACCGAAGCAGATCCGTGGAAAGAAACGGCATGTCGACGGCAAGCACGAGATTCAGGTCAGTCGAAGACGCGCGCAGAGCGGCATGAATTCCGCCGAGCGGTCCGCAGCCGCGAAAAATGTCTTCGATCACTGGAGCGAATTCAGCGAATTTGCCGGGATCGCCGATGATCCGAACATCGGGCGTGACCGAGCGCGCCAGAGCAAGCGCGCGGCAGAGCAGCGTACGTTCGTTCAGAGCCACAAAAGCTTTGTCGGTGCCCATGCGCGTGCTCTTGCCGCCGGCCAGAATGAAGGCGGCGAGATCGGCGGTGGGATGCATGCGGGGATCATACACGCGCCCCTATTGCAATTGTCATTCTGAGCAAAGTGAAGAATCCCGTGCTAGTGGAAGCAGGAGCCGACTTATCGAGGAATTTGCGGAGGAGACTTGATCGCCAGTTGCTGCCCTATGTGAATGCTGGCCGATAGGATCGAATGAAAATTCCTCGCCACGCCAGGGATAGAGTGTGGGCATGGGATCTTTCGCTTCGCTCAGGATTACAGCCCGCTTCTGGCGCACTTGCCACGGAGAACGATATGTTGGACATCGAACCTAGCTGTGTGTGTTGCCTACATGCACGAAAGTAACCTACCCAAAGCCTCACCTTCGCGCGATGATGGCGTTGCGTCCGAGGCTTCATTAACCCGGAAGTAATCCACCATGCCGCAAAAATTCATGGATGTGCTTATGCTAGGGCGCTGCTCTCACGAGTTCTCCTGGCCCCGTCGTGGCGCTGACGGAAATTACTACCAAATCTGCCTGCTGTGCGCCGCCGAATATACATACGACTGGGCGACCATGCGCCGTACCGAGCGTGTGGAGCATAAGCCGGAGACCGGCATTCGGCGCAGCCACACGCGCGAAAAACGCCCGTCGTGGGTGCCGCGCGCGCGCCGGCTGAAACTCGATATCCCGCTGCGCTATCGCGTCAACAAGACCAGCACCTGGTATGAAGGCATCATCGAAAACATCAGCCAGAGCGGCGTCTTATTCGCCGGTCCGCAACCCCTGCCGGTGAATGCGCTGATCGAGATGGTGTTCGAGATGCCGGAGGAAATCTCCGGGCAGAAAAACAGCAACGTCGTCTGTCAGGGACGCGTCATTCGCGGCAAGGGCCTTCCAGAGCCCGAAGAAGAAGGACATACCGTACTGGCGGCGTCGATCCTCGATTATAAATTCATTCACTAACCAATTGTTTTCGGGCAGGGTACGGTTTCAGTTGTGCCCCTAAACCGTGCCAAGAACCCGGGCTTCATCCCCTGAGGAAAATCCCCCGTTTACTCCCTCAGAGACGGTCTGCTAGTCGTAGTACTCCAGCCCCAGGTGCGTGATCAGTTCTTCGCCCTTCAAATGCCGCAGGGTATTTTTCAACTTCATCAACTGGATGAACAGGTCGTGCTCAGGATAGAGCCCGGGCACAGTCATCGGCGACTTAAAGTAAAAGCTTAACCATTCCTGGATGCCCAGCCCGCGCAGCTCCGAGCAACGATGCGCCAAGTCGAGGAACAGCACCAGATCGAGCACGATCGGCGCGGCCAGAATTGAGTCGCGGCAGAGAAAGTCGACTTTGATCTGCATCGGATAGCCCAGCCATCCGAAGATATCGATGTTGTCCCAACCCTCTTTGTTATCTCCACGTGGGGGATAATAGTTAATCCGAACCTTGTGAAAAATATTTCCGTACAGCTCGGGGTATAAACCGGGCTGCAGAATGTGTTCCAGCACACCCAGCTTTGATTCTTCCTTGGTCTTGAACGATCCGGGATCGTCGAGCACTTCCCCGTCTCGATTGCCTAGAATGTTCGTCGAGTACCAGCCGTTCAACCCGAGCAATCGCGCCTTGAAGGCCGGAGCCAGCACGGTCTTCATCAGCGTCTGGCCAGTCTTGAAATCCTTGCCGCAGATGGGCGCTTCGTTCTTGCGCGACAGCTCCAGCATGACGGGAAGATCGACCGTCAGATTTGGCGCGCCATTGGCGAAGGGTACGCCCTCCATGAGCGAAGCGTAGGCGTACATCATGGAAGGCGCGATCATCTCGTCATTCTCGCGCAGCGCCTTCTCAAACGCCTTCAGCGACTGATGCGCTTCGGTCGGCTCGATGTAAGACTCCGTCGATCCGCACCACATCGTGATCAGACGAGTTGCACCGCTCGATTTCTTGAAGTCGCGGATGTCCGCGCGCAACTGTTCCGCCAGGTCCATCTTCGACTTCCCCTTTTTCACGTTAGGCCCGTCGATCTTCTTCACGTAGTTGTGATCGAAAACCGCAGGCCGCGGCGTAATCGAAGAGAGAAACGGTTTCAGCTGTTCGAGCAGCCGATAATCGAGCACGCCGGCATTCGAAGCCGACTCGTACATGTTGTCTTCGAAAATGTCCCAGCCGGTGAAGACCAGATCGTCGAGCCCGGCCAGCGGAACGAACTCCTTGATCTTCGGAGAGCGTCCCTGCGTCCGCTTGCCCAGCCGGACCGTTCCCATCTGGGTAAGGGAGCCAATGGGCTTCGCCAATCCTTTACGAATTGCCTCCACTCCGGCGACGAAGGTTGTGGCCACCGCGCCCATGCCCGGGATCATGACGCCGAGTTTGCCTTTGGCTGGTTCCATGGTGCCGCTTATGGTCTCCGCTGGACGCCGTTTGCTGCCACCACTCCGGCTGGCCAGCTTGAGCTCGCGGCTGGCGCGTTCGGCGTGCGCGAGTGCAGTCTCGCGATGCTCATGCTCGCGTGCCGCCTGTGAAGATGAGAACTGCTTGCGATGACGCCGTCCATCCGCATCCCACCAATCCGCCATAAACACTCCCGGGCGTTTTTGATACATGAATGAGTCCTTTCCTGGTGACGACAATTGGTGACGGTGGCTAGCCACCGTCACCGTATTCTGGAACTGGCCATCTTCTCACAAGGCGAGTAGAGACTGCAAAGGTATGCACCGGAAGGAGGAAAACGACGCTTCAAGAGCGTAGTCCTTCATCGAGCCGAAAGCGGCCACCTTCTAGACGCGGGTGTCTGTGAACGCTAAGGCGTCAGTTGATATGAGAACGAATAGACAAGCCGAAATCGGCGGCCGTCGCTAGCCTCCGAGATGCCGGTAAATGATCCGGGCGTAGCGGAAGCAGATTATCCCGAGAACAGCGATCACAGGAATATTTGACCAGTCGAAACGGTGGAGGCGAAACGCTTGGTGGATTGCGAGTGAAGCGTTCGCTCCGAGTAGGAACAGTGATGCCAAGAGCCACAAGAACACCTTACGGACCGACTGACGTTCAAGTACGCGATCGTCCCCGCTACGGTTCAGAGTGTTAAAGGACTCAAAAGGCTTATGAGCGTCAATCATATTCCGTCGGAGTTGCTGTTGAAACACCATAATTCATTCCCAAAGCTGTGGGTTTCGAGTACATTCACAGCACGTAAACCCGAAGCATCCACCAAATAAGGAATATCGCGACGATGGCCCCCGCGATGTGAACGATCCAGTCGCCAACCGTTTTCGGCTTTCCAAAATTAAACATGGAGCTATGGTAGCAGGCAGCGCTCGAGTGAATTGGCGTAATCGGTCCTGCCAGCGCGATAATCCGCAAGGCCCATTCGTCGACTGGAACAACCATGTAACTTGCGCGCACGAGTAGGCAACCCGGGGGTGGTTCGCCCACGGTTTGCGATTCGGCGCTGTCGGAAGGATAGCCCACTCAAGCTGTCCTTGGCTTGAGTGGGCAATTTGATAGCGGAAGGAAGCTTGCCTAGTTCTTTATCTTTTCCTTCTCGCCGGCGTTCTCGAGCACCTTGGCTTCGAGCGGCTTGCCGCGATCGACCAACGCCTTGTAATCCGGCGAATTAAACGGATACTGCCTCGCCGATTCCTGCCCGGTCTTGCTCAGCGTGATATCCACGCGGCGATTGTTGGCCAGAACCACGGTCCGAATCTTAGCCAGAGCTTTTTGCCGCTCCTCCGCGTTCAGATTCGGATTCTGCTCGAGCAGCTGTTTCACCTGATCGACCGTCAGGTTTTGTTCTTTGCCGTAGGCTTTCGTTTCAAGATTCGCCTCCGGAATTCCCTGCTCCACCAGAAAATGCTTGGCAAGTTCAGCACGTCTCTCGGAAAGCGCCTGATTGTAGCTGGCCGGGCCGCGCTTATCCGCGTGGCCTCCGAGCACCAGATGCGCATCCGGCACCGCGGTGAGATAAGCCTTGAACGAATCGGCCAGCGTCTTCAGAGCGTCCTGCTCGCTGGGCAGCAAAGCTGCATCGTGTTTCAGATTGTGCGGACGGTTCGTTGGGAAATAGACGCTGCGCGCGAGAGCCAGCTCCGGATTTTCGATCGTGCCGGTAATGTGGAGCGCTGCCGTGCGCGTTTCCGTCCCGCCGCAGCCGTTTGTCGCGGTGAGCGTGTAGTTCACGGTTTCATTGATCGTGCCGGGAGTTGTCTGCTTTGGAGTGATCTGCAGGGGGCGATTGCCGTTGGCATCGACCGTTCCCAGTGGATCGATGGAAACGTTCGAGGCATTGGACGCCGACCAGCTCAGTGCGGAGCCGTCGTCCTGCACCACCTTGTCGCCGATCTTCCGATAATGAACTTCCGCGGGTGCAAGCTGCAGATTCGCCTGCACCGCGGTGTTGACATTTACGGTCGCAGTCGATGTAGCCGTGCCTCCCGGACCGGTGGCCGTCAGCTCGTATGTAGTGTTCTGCTTAGGCTGAACGCTCTGATCGCCACTCGCCGCGACTGGGCCCACATTGCTGATCTGTATACCCGGCGCGTCGGTGGTGGTCCATTTGAGCTGCGACGAGTCGCCGCAGTTCACTTGCGCCACGGTCGACGAAAGCTGCGCCGTGGGCTTGGCAACGGCAACGGTCGCGCTGGCTGTGCCTGCGGTGAATCGCGGAATCGATGTCAGCTTGGATCCGCGCGGCCAATCCACAGTCTTGCGCACACCTTTCGGAACATCAATCACCACGCGCTTGTTCGCGGCAACCTCCACCGACCCCGTCCAAGAGTCTTTGTCGCCACTCTGTACTGTTACCTGATACGTGCCGGGAGGAACCACCAATTCCTGCTTCCACCACCAGTCGTGATTGAACTCATCGCCGTGGCCCACAAAATAGTCGGGAGTCTTTCCATTGAGCAAAACCGCATCGCGATCCGCGCCTTCAATGGTCATGGCGCCGAACGGACCGGAAATGTTTCCCGAAATAGGTTGGAGAGTAACATCGAGACCCTGCGTCTTGCCGGAAACGATCGTGACATTACGCGTTTCTGGAGCGTATCCGTAATTCGCCAGAACGATCTTGTGATCGCCGGCCGGCAAAGTTAACGAGTGATGCTTGCTGGCTTCGCTGATCGCGCGTCCGTCGACCCATACGTAAGCCTGCTTGGGCGTGACATGGAGGGCGACTTTGCCATTATCGGTTTGCGCCATGCCCGGCGTGACTGCGCCCAACACAACAGCAGAAAGTACCAATGGAACCCATGGGAGATGCAGTTTCATAAGGGAACTCCTTGCGGAAAGCCTGGGAGAGTTGACTGGTAGGGGGCTTTCGCGGGATATAAGTCGGTCAGAATTGTACATCGAATTGTTATGGAAAGACACTCGTCCGATCCGTGCCATCACTTCTTTGCGTTGGACTCCCCTACGAATTTGGGCCAAAATCCACTTACTTCGCCACCGACTATGCAGCCGGTCCCGCGAAGCCGATGTTTGCCTGTCTGCTAAGTGTGCGGCAGCGCAAATCCTCTGACCTCGTTGATCTCCACTAAAGCTTGAGCCCCCATGGGGATACCCCACGTCTCGCCGTTTTTGTGAGACATGGGAGCGCACAAGGTGTGCTCTTCAGACTTGTCCGCCGCTCTGTCGGCGGACAGCACAGGAGATTCCGTGATTTCACTTCGCAAATTCATGCACGCCGGCTTGCTGGCGCTGACTTCACTCAGCGTGGCTCCGGTGCTCGCTTCCGCGCAGGAATCGCGCGGCCACTTCATGCTGACGCATTCCGTCCTCTGGGAAAAGGCTTCAGTCCCAGCCGGTCTGTATCAGTTCACCTTCAAGGGCTCCATGGGCGGCGTGCTCATCCTGACCAAAGTCGACAGTCCGTATGCCGGGTTCATGTTCCTGGTCAGAGACACTGAGGAGAGCGCGCCTTCGGATACGAGCGCGCTCGTTCTGCACGGGATCGCCCCACAGAGCTACGTCAGCGCTATCACGCTGCCGGATGCCGGCATCACGCTACACTTCTCCCCACCTCCGCAAACCGCGAAGAAGGAGATCGCCCGGGCCTGGAGCGGATACACGGCGTCGGGCCGGTAGTTGAGAACGGGCCGCGTAGGGGCGGACGCCTTCGTCCGCCCCGCGCAGCACAAGCGACGCGTGACCGCCCAACCGTTTCAGCGGGGCGTTAGCCGTCGGCCGCCTTCATTGCACTCTTCGCTCACGACCCCGGACGAGTGCGTCCGCGGCCACACAACACGTCCGTGGATACATTATGATGCCGGCGTCGGCGAGCTTCCCCGCACTTCGTCGCTCAGGATAATGGCTTCCGCGATTTGCTTCATCGGACGCCGTTTCTGCCGGCTCTGGCGCTGCAGCATGAGATAGGCCTGCTCTTCGTCCAATCCCAGATCGCGTTGCAGAATGCCCTTGGCGCGCTCCACCACCTTGCGGGTTTGTAATTGTTCGGTAAGGGTTGAGTTGGCTTCTTCGAGGCGCGCCATCTCAATCTCGGCTCCCACGAGAAATCCGATGGTCGAGATCATGCGGATTTCCCGCCGGCGATAGCTATGACGTTCGCGATGCTGCAGATTGATCACTCCCACAACGCGTCCGCGGCACGTCAGTGGGACGGAAAGAAACGCTTCGTAACTGTCTTCCTGCAATTCGTGGAAAAATTGAAAGCGCGGATCATACGCGGCTTTCTCGGGGATCGCCACCGGCTCGTGATGCTCAGCCACCCATCCGGTAATTCCCTGCCCCACCCGCAACTTCAAACGATCGACCACTTCCGGATGGGGATTTTTTGACGCTCGCAAAACCAGTTCGTCGTCTTCCAGAACGTAAACCAGGCAGGAGTCGCATTTCACCAGGGCGGAAGCAAACTCCACCACGCGGCTCAACACTTCATGAAATCCGTCGGCCATACCCAGGCGGACGCCCATTTCATGCAGCACGTCAACATGTGAATCCTCAACCGAATTTATATAGTCCATGAGCCAACGTAGCGGATGGCTCACAGCAGTGTCTAATTGCAAATTTCGATCATAGCGATAAAGAAATCCCGCCGCGACGTTAGCGAAGAATTTATATCCGATTCGCAGCTTCACGCATCAACTGCAGATAAGGTCCGGGTCAAACCGTTTTTCACCACGGAGGCGCAGAGACACGGAGAGAAACTATAGAGATTCTTCTGCTCTCACTTTGCCAGACCGACATGCGACTCTAAGCGCATTTTGTTTTGCGAATTTGCGTTCTCTGTGACTCCCGTGTCTCCGTGGTGAAACTGCTGGTCACGGCTTGGCGTCGAGGTCCACAAGCTTGACCGGCAGATCCCAATGCGCATCCAGGACCTCGAAGCGCCGTTGCTCCTCGCGCTGGAACGTTTCCTGATCCGGATATAACTGCTTCTGGAGCGCAGGCTCATCGAACGGCTCGTTGGCAACCGTCGCATTCTTGAAAACGATGGTGACCCGGTAATCCCAGCGGCCGTCTTCGGTCGTGTGATACCGCGGCTGATCCATCCACACTTTGAGCAGGCGTCCCATCTCAACTTCTTTCTTGAGCATGGGATAGTGATTTTTCTTGAACAGCTTCAGAAATTCGTCCGCGTGTCCCCATTTTGTCTTGTAGTAGTACTCCACCACGAAGGGCCGGTCGGATGACGTGGCCGATTGAGCGTAAGAAAAAACCGGCAGGGCGATGGCGAACAACGTGATTGCGAGCGATAGGAGGGATAGATTTCGGCGAAGAGTGGGCACGAGTTTCTCCTTTTCTGAGTGCTTCGCTTGTACACCATCGCGCCAGTAGCATCAAGGATGCGGTCCGTAGGGGCTGGGTTCATACCGAAAGTCGGAGAGGCGCTTGTCATCCTGAGGCGAGCTCTTGGCGCCGAAGGACCTGTGCAACTGGCTGGGGATTGCACAGGTCCTTGGCCTCGCTCAGGATGACAACAAGTTTGGGCATTGAAAGGTTGCGTGATGAACGACGAACAACAAATTCTGAAACTCTTCGAACACGGTGATCGCGCCCTGATGAGCGCGAACGTCGGCGAACTCGAACGCATCTGCGCCGAAGACTACGTACAATACGACGAATCGGGCGTGAGCTCGACGCGGCGGGATCTGATCGAGAAGCTCACATCCGGCAAAGTTCGATTCCTGTCGATGATGTCGACCGGCCGCCGCGCACGCCTGCTGCGCGACGACGTGGCGATCGTCCACGGCTCGGAAGAGGATGACGTTGAGCAGGAGGGCCAGCGCTTCCCGGCCGAGTACATCTACATGGATGTGCTCATGAAACGCGACGGCCGCTGGCAGATTGTCACAGCTGGCGCGGGCCGCTTGATTCCTCCACGGGCGGTCCGCTGTTATTTTGCGATTCATCGAGATCTATCATCCTGAGGTCCACGTTTTCTGCGGGCCGAAGGACCTATGCAGTTTGCTGGTGCCAGCAGATCACGTGGGTCCCTCGCTGAAAGCTGAGCGGCTCGGGACGACAACTAAGGAACCACGAATCCGCATGATTATTCTCCCCTGACCTCTGCCCCCTGCCCACCGATCCGGTTCTGCCAGTGATTCCAGACAAACCACACAGCTCCGACCACGAGCACAATGAGAATTACCGCATCGAACCTGTGGAAGTATTTCCCTAACTCGCGCCAGTTCTGTCCCAGCTTCATCCCAAACCAGGCCAGTGCGAAGCACCACGGCCACGATCCCAGAAACGTATAGATATGAAAGCGCCCGCGCGGCATGCGGGCCACGCCAGCCGGCAACGCAATAAACGTGCGGATCACCGGCAGCAAGCGGGCTATGAATACGGCCAAGTATCCCCAGCGCGCAAAGAAATGGTCGGCCCAATCGAGTTCACGGTGCGACATCAGAATCCAATGGCCGTAACGCGCGACCAACGGACGCCCGCCGTAGCAGCCGATCTCATACGCGACCAGCGACCCGAGATTGCAGCCGATCGCGCCCGCCGTCGCCAGCCAGAACAGTTTGAATGTTCCCTCAAACGCCAGATATCCGCCGAAGGGCATGATTAATTCCGAGGGCAGCGGAATGCACGCCGACTCGATCGCCATCAGCAAGACAATGCCGCCATAGCCGGTCGCGGCAATGACAGACTTGATGAACACAAATATGACAGCCAGGATTTTTTCAGTCATTTAGGAACGGGGGTCAGGGAGCAGAGGTCAGGGTTCCGCTAGTTCGACTCCATCTGAGAACGATTCCAGTTTAGCGGAAATTGAAAACCAGCGCAGACGAGAATCCGAGACACTGAGTGGCTGGTCCCTGATCTCTGGCCACTGATCCCTGGTTCTAGAACGAGCCTTCCTGCGTGAACGCATACCCGGGAAGGGTTGCGCCCTGAGGAGTCTTGGCAACCTTCACGCGCACGGTAGCCGCGTCAGGAGCGGTGATTCCGGCGACGCGCAGCATTGCATACTGAGAAAACACTTCGTTGTAAACCTTGGTGACCAGATAGTCCTGGCCGTCGACATCGCTGCGCCAGACTTGCCCGAGTTGAATGGAATTTACGGCCATGGTTTAGCGGACTCGCTGGATTCAGAGTAGCGAGGCACACCGAGCGAGTCAATTGCGAGAGAGGTTACTGTGGGACAACGTCCAAATGCTCCCTGTGGCTGCGGACACTCCTGTCCGCGCTTTGCTTGCGATGTCGGCGGTTAACCCTTTTCACCGCAGAGATCGCCGAGAACGCCAAGTAAATCCACGGCGAGTCGCGCTCTCAATTCCCGAACGGGCAACCTCGATTCGCCATCTCCGGTGGGCACTTGTTATGATTCCCGCAAGGAAAAACGATACCCATGCCGCGCGGAATCACTCCCCGAAAACCTGCCCGCACCGGACGCCAGGATCGCGTGGTGCGTGGGATTGTGCCGGGAGGCAAAAAAGCAAATCCCAAGCCGAACCTTCCGAAAAAGTTTCAACGCCCCCGCGCGGACATGAGTGTCCGCGCCACGCGGGGAAGTAAGCGATACAACCCCACCGCTCCCGAGCGTGTTGCGGAAATTCTGAAGCGGCTCGATCAGACCTATCCTGATGTCACTTGCGCATTGACGCATTCGAGCGCCTGGGAGCTTCTGGTCGCGACCATTCTCTCGGCACAGTCGACCGACGTGAACGTCAACCGGGTCACGCCGGAACTCTTTCGCAAATATCCGACGGTCGAAGCCTTTGCCGCCATCACTCCCGAACAACTCGAGCCGGACGTGCGCTCCACCGGATTCTTCCGCAACAAATCGAAATCGGTCGTTGGCGCGGCCAGGAGGATCGTCTCCGACTTCGGCGGCCAGGTTCCCGACAACATGCAGGACTTGCTCACGCTGCCCGGGGTGGCGCGCAAGACCGCGAACGTCGTGCTCGGAACGTGGTTCAAAATAGCCGATGGCGTGGTCGTCGATACGCACGTGCACCGCATCTCGCGCCGGCTGGAACTGACGAAGGAAAACGATCCACAGAAAATCGAACAGGATCTGATGAAGATCATCCCGCGCGAGAAATGGATTTTGTTCTCGCACCAGATCATCTGGCATGGCCGCAGGCTGTGCTACGCGCGTAAACCGAAATGCGTGGATTGCCCACTGGAAAATCTTTGCCACGCCGCCGACAAGACCTGGAGCACGGTCGACGTACACAAAAACGCCCAATAGCCGTGCTGTTCTCGATTACTCCGTTTCCAACTGATCCAAAATAGGGGATCGCAGCCCGCGCATGCGCGGTTGGTTTCCGCCACCCAGCGTGAAGATCACAATTGCATTGCTTCCTTTTTTAAGCCACGGAGCAGGGACATACAACGTTTGCTGCGGGCCAATATTCCAGAAGCGCCCCAGCGCATGGCCGTTGATCCATGCTGCGCCCTTGCCCCATCCCCGTGTATCGAGAAAAGTGTCGCCGAGAGTTTGCAGATCGAAGTGGCCCTGGTAAAAGGCTGGTCCAATCGCGGCCTTCGCGGGCTCGGCAGGTCCGAGTAGGAGAGTGGATACATCGTCCATCGGCAAGGGCAGCACACGCCAACCCGTGATCTCGCGCCCGGCGAGCGTCACCGCTCCGTTTATACCCTGCCGCTCGTTCCGCAGCTCGATGCTGAAATTAATGCGTCCTGTCCCTTCAACCAGAATTTCAAGTTCGTCGTTCGGCTTGGCATGCAGGTTGATGCGGTCCTGCCTCTCTCTTCGATCGACCGTGCCTACGAGTTTCCGGTTGAGATAGACGCGGGCATAACTGCGCAGCGCTGGCAAAACTAAATCGCCATCGGCTGAGGACGGCAGCGTGGTTCGGTACAGGATGTACCCATACGACTGCCCAAAGGCTTCCATATTGCGCGGCCGCTCGACAGACTTTTCCTCGCCGAAAGCGCGGCCGCGGACCAAGTCCCAGAGCCCCGCAGTTTTGTCGAGCTGCAATTCAGGAGTCTCGATCGCCGGCAACGGCGCTGGTGGATCCGGGATCGCCACGCCGGGCCGATGTTTCCGGATAACCTCGCGGAAAGCGAAGAACTTCTTGGTCAGCTCACCAGACTCGCTCACCGGCGCGTCATAGTCGTAGCTGGTCACGTCGGGCTCATACGTTTTGTGATCCCAGTTCGCGCCGCTCATGAAACCAAAACTCGTTCCGCCGTGGAACATGTAAAGGTTGATCGAATATCCCTGGCTCAGCATCCAGTCGATCTCTTGCGCCTGCTGCTGGGCATCGGTGGTCTGGTGATGGCTGCCCCAGTGATCGAACCATCCATCCCAATACTCGCTGTTCAGGATCGGGCTGCCGGGCCGAAACTTCTGCAGCTTGGGGATCTCCTGTTTTGCGTCTCCCGGACCGAAATTGATGGCAGCGTGGACGTCCGGCAGCGTGCCCGCCTTGAGTTCGTCACCGCCATCGGCGGTGAAAAGAAGCGCGTCGGTGAAACCGGCGCTTTTCAGGGCATCGCGAATGCGCCGCAAATATTCCTCATCGTTCCCGAACGAGCCGTACTCGTTTTCGACTTGTACGGCAAGAACGGGGCCACCGCGCGCAAGTTGCAGCGGAGCCAGTTCCTGCCCGAGTCGTTCTATCCAGCGCTCGGCCGGTCCCAGAAATTTTTCATCCCTACTGCGCAGAACGATATTCGGATCA
The DNA here is from genome assembly GCA_963772045.1 of uncultured Acidobacteriaceae bacterium. GTDB lineage: Bacteria > Acidobacteriota > Terriglobia > Terriglobales > Acidobacteriaceae > Sulfotelmatobacter. The sequence continues at coordinate 96,382 of CAVYWC010000002.1, forward strand.
GCCAGCAGCCACGCCGGAAACCCGCCCAGGTCCCACTCGGCGCAGGAATACGGTCCCGGCCGCAGGATCACATACAGCCCCTCCTCCTGCGCCATGCGAATGAAAGCCGCCGCATCGAGCGAGCCACTGAAATCGTAGACGCCCGGCTTGGGCTCATGCGCGTTCCAGAAAACGTAAGTTGAGACCGTGTTCAGCCCCATGGCTCGCGCTTTCTTCAGACGGTCGCGCCAATACTCGCGCGGAATGCGGGCGTAGTGCATTTCACCGGAGATGATTTGGAACCGCTTGCCGTCGAGAACAAAGTGGTCGCCTTGAGTACCGAACGTATGCGCGGGCGAGTGTTGCTGTGAGAACGCGAGAATGGTGATGAACAGCAGGCTGCCGATCAGGAAAAGATTGCGAGAGGTCATGCATGACTCCGGTTTCAACGATGTGACTGCCCACGAGCATCCTTGCTAAACTTTCTCTTCTATCTCAATTTGCGGTCCCACGCCATGCGCCTGCATACATTGTTTGTTATCGTTGCCTTTATGAGCACCATGATTGCCGATTCCTACGCTCAAACCCTGGCCGCACCACAGGCTATTACCGACCCCAAGAAAATCTCATCGAAGCCTAGCGCTCAGGTCGAGCCCCGCAGCCTGACCATCGAGAAACTCTACATGACGCGCCAGATCGGCCGTCCGACGTGGTCGCCCGACGGCAAGCAGATTGCCTTCATCTCCAACATGAGCGGACGCAACAATCTCTGGCTCGTCCCGGCGGAAGGTGGATTTCCGGTGCAGCTCACGGTCAGCGATCAGCGCCAGACCGCTCCCGCGTGGTCTCCGGATGGAAAGTGGATCGCCTACCAGTCCGATTATGACGGCGACGAGCTTTGGGACATCTTTCTTGTCTCTCCAAAGACGGGCAAAGTCGTGAACCTGACGCAGACACGCGAGATCGCCGAGATGGATCCGACCTGGTCCCCTGACGGCCGCTACTTGGCTTACTTGGTCAAACCCAAAACCTCCGCCGCCTATGAGATCGATGTCTACGACATGATCATGCGCGAAGTGAAGCACATCACCACCAATACGCCGCAAGACAAGCGCAATGTGAATCCGATCTGGTCGAAAGATGGGAAATCCATCGTGTACACGCAGGAGCAAGCGAAGGGCACGGATTCGAATATCTTCATCGCGGATGTTGCTTCAGCCCAGAGCGCGCTGCTGACGCCGCACGACGACGAGCAGCTTTATTTTGCCGATGCCATTTCGCCCGACGGTAAGCACGTTCTGCTGACATCAAACGCTGCCAACGGATACGACAACGTCGGCCTGCTCGACATCGCCGCAAAAAAGATCAAGTGGCTCACTCAAGAGAAATGGGAAATTCGCGCCAGTGAATTCTCTCCTGACGGCAAGCGCATCACTTTCACCGCCAACGTCGACGGCGACGAAGATATTTATCTGCACGACCTCGCGAGCGGAAAATCCACTTCCCTGCCGATTCCCAAAGGCGTAAACAATCCGGCCGGCGGTCACTCCGCGTTTTCGCCCGATGGCCAGCGCCTCCTCTATCACCACAACGGCCCGACCGCTCCCGGCGATCTCTGGGTCTATCACCTCGCGACGGGCAAATCGCAGCAGATCACAGAATCGCTAGTCGGCGGCGTTCGTTCCGAAGATATGGTCGAGCCTTACCTCGTGCATTATCCCAGCCGCGATGGTAAGTGGACGATCTCCGCGTTCCTCTATGTTCCCTTCAACATGGCGCGCAACGGCCAGAATGCGGCCATCGTCTACATTCACGGCGGGCCGGCGTCGCAGAGCATGAACTCGTTCAATCGCTTCATTCAGTACGCGGTGAATCAGGGATACATGGTGCTCGCGCCCAACTATCGTGGCTCGACCGGCTCTGGCAAGGAATTTCAGCGGGCGAATCTGTTCGACATGGGCGGCGGCGATCTGCAGGATGTGCTCGCCGGCGTCGACTTCATCAAGCAGACCGGCCATCTCGATCCGAAAAAAATTGCCGTCGTGGGCGGCAGCTATGGCGGATATCTCACCATGATGGCCGTGACCAAGGCTCCCGATCTGTGGGCCGCGGGCGTGCCGATCGTGCCGTTCGTCAACTGGTTCACCGAAATCGAGCACGAAGATCCGGTACTGCAGCAGTCCGATCTCGCGACCATGGGCGATCCAGTCAAAAACAAAGCGTTGTACGAAGAGCGCTCGCCGATCAACTACATCGATCAGATCAAAGCGCCGCTGCTGCTGCTCGCGGGTGGACACGATCCGCGCTGCCCGAAAGAAGAGACGCTTCAAGTTGTCGATGCGGTGAAAAAGCGCGGCGGTACGGCAGAGTACAAGATTTACGATAACGAAGGCCACGGCTTCGCCCGCGTCGAAAATCAGATCGACGCCTACAAGCGCGTCGGCGACTTCCTGCTGGCGCATGTCGTGCCGGCCGATTGTGCTTGCTCGCTGACGGAATAACGCTGTGTAGGGACAGCCGCCCTCGGCTGTCCTGCGGAGCGAAGCTTCGCCTTCACTGCGATTCTGCTCATCTCGCGGGGATGAACCCAAGCCCAACCAGGCCGACAACGGCCAAAAAGAGCAAACCGTAAGGACCATAGTGGCCGGCTCGCGGTATCGCGAAAATTATGTGAGCGGCCAGTGCAGCCCAGAGAATCGGCCCGTACAGCCGCAGGTTCCTCGCTCCCGTTCTCACGGACCAGATTCCCACTGGTGTCATCGCAAGTGCCACCACGGCGCTGCCGAGCAGAGCAACCGGAATGACACCCGGCAGCAATAGGTCTTTCGGCGAGTGATTTTCGGACAGGACGACAGCGAAGAGCAGTCCCAAAGTGACCGAGTATTCGCAACTCATGGCCGCAGCCACTAAAGTTCTCCTCCACAAATTCATGGTCTCTCTGCTGCCGAGCTTCTCGCGATCGCGGCAACCAGTCCGGGGATCGTGAATTCTTTGGCCTTGATATCAACCGACAATCCAAATTCTCGCAACGTCGCGGAAGTTACCGGCCCAATCGACGCCATCCGAATTCCGTCCAAGTCGGTGTGGCGCGGACGCTCTCGTCCGCGAGCTTTTGCTGTACTGGAATTGAGCAACTCTACAAAATTTCTCACCGTCGAGGAACTCGTAAACGTCACCACCTGCGGACGCCGCCTAGGATTCCTTAGCACTGCCTTCAATCTCCGCCGCGACGTCTCGGGAACGACCGTTTCGTAAGCTTCCACGACATCGACATGCGCCCCAGCTCTGCCCAGTTCGCGCGGAATCACATCGCGCGCCACTTTCGCGCGCACCAGCAGCACGCGTTTGCCGTTGACCTTTCTGCGCAGGCTGCGCACCACAGATTCAGCCACGTACTCCCTGGGCACGACGTCGATCTTCATCCCGCGCTGCTCCATCGCCTTTTTCGTCGCTGGACCGATGGCGGCGATGTTGAGGTCACTGATTGAAGCTCTCGTCAATCTCAGCTTCTTCATTCGCTCCCACATCGCCTCGACGCCGTTCACACTGGTCAGAATCAGCCACTCATAACTGGATAGATCTTTCAACGCGGAATCGAGCGATCGAAACGAGCGGGGTTTACGGATTTCGATAAATGGAATCTCGATCACCTCTGCGCCCAGCTTGCGCAGTTCCGTCGACAGCGCGCCCGCCTGATGGCGCGCGCGGCCCACTAGCACGCGAACACCCGCCAGCCGCCGATCAGAACTCGAGTCGTTGTTCGTGTCCATGAAATTTCGAGCCCAGCGCGTCGGACTCGTACCAGGTACGCCTTCACCCAGCCGGGAACGCGTCTCAAGTACGTCCTGACCCAGCCGTATCGGGGCACGCATTCATGCGTGCCATCGGATTCGCAAGCAGGTCGCGCCTTCAGGCGCTGCTTCTTCACTGCCGTCGTACAAATTCACTCGCGATCCTTCTTCATTCCCAGCCCTTGCTCTCGCATCAACTGTGCCGTGCCCGAAATCGCCGTGTCGTTAGACCCACTCAACGATGCGATCACGTTCTCCTGCTCCTGCTTCGTTCGATTCTGGCTGAGTTTGAATTTCGCTTCGATCTCGGTGACGGCGATTTCAAATCCCACAATATGGCTCAGCATGCGCTGACGATACTCTTCGCTCAACTCTGCCCATTGCTCGGCATACCGCGCTTCGAACGTGCTGATTAGGTCGTCGAGAATCGTGAGCAGTTGTCCCGGCTCCGGCAATACCCGCGCCTCCCCATAGGCGTGTACGGCTCCGTAATTCCAGGTGGGAACGTTCTCCCGCAGGGTGTAGTTCGAGGTCGATACATACGCGTGCGGGCCATGAAAAATCGCCAAAGCCTGCGGCTGGCTTTCCAGATATTGCCAGTGCGGATTCGCCCTGGCCACATGACCGCGAAGCACCACCTGCTCTCCGTTTTGATGAATAGCCAGCGGAAGGTGCGTGGCAAACGGGCCTTCCGGGGAACTCGAAGTCAGAATGGCAAAGGGATTCGCACGCATGAACGCGATCGCCGTTTCCAGCTCGCGCACTCGGAAATGTTCAGGAATGTACACGAGTGAAGTCCTTCGCCCCTTTGGGGCTTGACACCATTTTTCTGGACATTCCCACGGCTTACGCCGTGGGCTTTACTCTTTCGCCGTTGCGCGGCTGCTTCAATGCTGGCTACTCGACTGCCGGATCGTTACGCGGCGAATTGTTCTGCAACGAATCCTTCCTGCGCACGTGCAGCATCTTCTCGACTTCGGCGATCACAGTTCCCTGCTCGTCTTTCACTTCCACCTTGAAGGCCAGCTCATACTTTGGCAAGGTCCTCAGCTTCTCGCGAATTTCGTCGAGCGCGGCATCACTCAGGCGAAACTCGGCACGCACCGTGCCGCGCCCGGGCTTGCGATAGCGAATGCTCGCCGCTTTGTCCCAAACGATGTAATCGTTGCCCAGATTCGCCATGAGCATGAGCATATAGAAAGCGTCGGTCATGGCAAAGAGCGATCCGCCGAAGTGCGTGCCGACGTAGTTAGCATTCCACCAGCGCAGCTTCATTTCGACGTCGATAGATTTCATGTCGGGCGAGATATGCAGGAGGCGGATGCCTGCGCCAAGAAAGGGCGGCCACAGATTGATCCAGGGACGAAGACGCGAGCGATTCGAGCCACCAAGGAATTTCAGCAGCACGCTATGAGTCATCTGTTCCTAATGATTGGTTATGCACAGTTTATTCCGGGGAGACTGCTGGCACAGGTCAGCCAGTAACTTCTTCCTGCTATCTCCTTTGAGAATTTCGAGCTTGGATTCGCCACCACCAAAGCTGTACCGCGCAGTGATGTCAGTCGTCGTCCTTTTACCTCCGTCCGGCTCAGCGACTTCGCGGCACCGAATACCGTAGAAAACGGCGCCATTGTTTTTAACGAAACCGTACAAGCAGACAAACGAAATCGTATCGCTGGCAGAAATGTCGGCCCAAATCACTGGCCCGGCTTCGCTGGTCCACCAAATATCCCTATTGGCCTGCCAGCCTCGCAGAACCCACTCGCGCGTGTCCGCGTCGAAGTGGAAGGAGCTCAGGATTTGAGAAGCTTCGCATTCCGTACAGGTCATCCATGTGAACACAATGTCCGATGGCGATGTTGGGCCCAAGCGCACAAAATTAACGAATTTGAACTCCGAGAAAACTTCCGCTCCCTTTATTGCCGTTCGAACATTCGATGCAACGTCATAGTTAAACGCCGAATAGTAGCCGGGATATTTGCTGTGTCGGGTCTCAAGATGGCCGACGATCACAAGATCTGACTTCCCATAGGTTGCGACTCGGTAAATGTACTTGTAGGAATACGCCACGACCGGAGCGACCTTTACAGGATCGTCCGGCTGCAGTTCATCGTGGAAGTTAGTGCGAATCGTGGCCCAGAGTGTAGAGCTTTCTTTCTCCGTCACCCATCTGACGGCGTTCGCGGACTGCGCTCGAGCTGAGGTTAGGCACGCGCCCGCCAGTACTAATACAAAACTTATTCGGCTGAGTCTCATGAAAACCAGCTGGTTATGTGAATCCATCGCCGTCCAAGATTACGCCGGTGCGCTATGGCTGCTGAGCGACGGCTAATCCCCGTCTATAGACCGCTTCGAGAATAGCATCGCCGCCACGGGCCAGCAGCGCCGCGCCGGCGGCGTTGCCAAGTTCTTCCGGATCGTCCCCGTCGCGCGAATCGCGCAGGACTTTCGACCCATCAGGGTCGGCGACGATCGATTCCAGGTGCAGCCGGGGTATCCGATCCCGGTCGGGTGCCCCGCTTCTGGCCGCTTTTGCCAGAAGTGGGGAGTTTCCCCGCACTTCCGCAAATGCTCCAATCGGCACCTGGCATCCTCCGCCGAGGCTGTTCAGCAGAGCGCGCTCGCAGGTCGTCGCGGCGCGGGCCGCGGCATCGTCCAGGAACTTCAGCAGTTCGCGAATCCTCTCATCCCCTTCGCGGATTTCTATTCCCAGCGCTCCCTGCCCTGCTGCCGGACACATGATTTCTGCGGCAATGATTTGCCGGATCAATTCCGTTTTGCCCAGCCGCCGCAACCCCGCCGAAGCGAGAATGATCGCATCGTATTCCCCCTGCTCCAGCTTGCGCAGCCGCGTATCGACGTTGCCGCGCAGCGGGTGAATTTCGAGATCGGGACGAATCGCCTTCAGTTGCGCCTGCCGTCGCAGGCTTGACGTGCCCACGCGCGCACGTTGCGGCAGGTCTTCGATCTTCGAATATTTGCGCGAGCAGAACGCGTCGCGCGGGTCTTCCCTCTTCGTGATCGCCGCGATTTCAAATCCTTTGGGAAGTTCTGTGGGCAAATCTTTCAGCGAATGCACGGCCAGATCGACGCGCCCCGCGGCGAGCGCTTCTTCAATCTCTTTGGTGAACACTCCCTTTCCAAATCCGCCCCTGGCACCGACCATCGCTAATGGGACATCGGTGATCTTGTCGCCGGTGGTATGAATGACTTCGATCTCAACTTCATTTCCCCGTTCGCGCAGCAGCGCGGAAATGTGGTTGGCCTGCCACAGCGCAAGCTGCGAGCCGCGTGAGCCGATGCGAAGTTTTCGATTACCGGCGAGCAGATTATTTCCCATTCGTGTAAGGACAGAAATTTTCAGAGACGCATCAACGCCAAGAGCGCTGAAATTCCAGCCAAGCACATGAGTGCGATTCCAAAAAACTTAAAAAATCGCATTGGACGCCACTGGCCCGGATCTTTCCCAAAAATGAAGTCACCAATCTGCGTTGGGTAGCGAAAAAGGAACCACCCCACAAGACCCGAGAGGATACCGCGAATCAAAGCAAGGACTGTTCTCATTGGCGTCTTTTTCCATCACTGCCGCGTCCCGACTTCTGCATTTACAACAACTTTCTCGCCGAGCTCTGGCGCAGTCGGCTGCGCCGCCTTGCTCTGCAGATTGAACAGCCGCCGCACCACATCGACGATCGTCGTCGCCTCCGATTCGCGCGCCGCCGATTTCAGTGTCGTAATCGGCGTGTGCATCACTTTATTGATGATGCCCCGCGTGAGCGCTTCAATCGCGATTTCCTGCTCGGGCGTAAGTTGACCCATGCGTCCGCGGACGCGATCGATCTCCGCCTGGCGAATCGTTTCCAGGTGATCCTGCAAGCTGACAATCGTGGGCACCACGTCAAGCGTGTGCAAGCGCGCTTCGAAGCGTTCGACCTCGCTGGCAATGATCGCTTCGGCGAGCTCAGCCTCTTTTCGGCGATCGGAAACGTGGCTCGACACAGCCTGCTGCAAATCGTCGATGTCGTAGGTGAAAATGCCGTCGAGCTTCGCCATGTCCGGTGAAACGTCGCGCGGTACCGCAATGTCGATGAAGAACATCGGACGGTTCTTGCGGCGCGAAAGGAACTGCTCGCCATGCTCGCGGCGGAAGATCGCATGCGGCGCGCCCGTGGAGGTGATGACGATATCGGCGCGGTCGCAGGTGTCATACAGATCTTCGAACCGGATGGCCTGTCCGTTGAATTTCTGCGCCAGCCCGATCGCGCGGTCGTAAGTTCGATTCGCAACGAAAATCGAACCGCAGCCGTGTGCCATCAGATGACGCGCGGCCAGTTCGCTCATCTTGCCGGCGCCCACGATGAACACGTTTTTTCCTTGCAGTGTGCCGAAAATCTTTTTGGCGAGCTCGACCGCGACCGAGGCAATCGAAACCGACGACGATCCCACCGCCGTCTCCGTGCGCACGCGTTTGGCCACGGCGAACGCGCGGCTGAAGAGCTGATCCAGTTGCCCGCGCACCGCGCCGACCGCGCGCGCCGTCGCGTAGGCCTCTTTTACTTGCCCTAAAATCTGCGCTTCGCCCACGACCATTGAATCCAGGCTTGAGGCCACGCGGAAGACATGCCGCACCGCGTCTTTCGATCGAAATTCATAGAGGTGCGGATCGAGTTCATCGGGCTCGACGTGAAAATAATTGTGCAGAAATCCGCGCAGGTCGGCCGAACCGTTCACCGTGTGCGTGATCACCTCGACCCGGTTGCAGGTCGAAATGACCATCCCCTCTTCGATTCCCGGATACGCCGTGAGATCCCGGCAGACATCGGGCAGGTGCTTTTCGCCAATGGCCAGTCGCTCGCGGATCTCGAGCGGTGCGCTTTTGTGATTCACGCCGATGAGCTGAAATCTCATGAGGCAAACCTGTGCATCGCCGAAAAATAATTAGCCGCCCATGCGGCCAGCGCGGCCACCACGGTAACGGTTGCCAGAACTGCGGCCCGGCGTCCGCGCCAGCCGGAGTTCCAGCGCGTGAATACCATCACCATGTAAACAATCCACATCAGCAGTGACAGCAGAATCTTAGGATCCAGAAAGTCAATGCGCCCGTAGGTCGTCAAAGCCACCACCGAACCGGTAATGAGACCGAGCGTCATGAAGGGGAAGCCCAGCAACAGCGAACGATAACCGATCTGATCGATCACATCGAGTGCGGGCAGAAACGAAATCAGGCTGGTCGGTTTCTTCGATTTGAGGCGCCGCTCCTGCAGCAGATAAAGCAGGCTGGCTCCGAAACTCAGCACCAGGGCGGCATATCCGGTAAAGATCAGGATGATGTGCGCGACCAGCCATCCCTTATGCGAGACGAATTGGGTCAGCAGCACCGGCTGTTCGCCGATGGCCGCCACGAAGGTCAGGAAAAATACGACCGGGAAGACAACGACTCCCGGCGAGGTGGTCTGATAAATGGCGTAGATGACCATGAAGAACGTCATCGACAGAAATGCCAGCAGTGATTCGCCATTGTGTACCGAGGCCCAGACGACGTGGCCCGACAGGAAGACTTCGACCAGGGAAACGAAATGGAAGACCATGCCCAGGCTGGCGGCGTGCAGCGCGATGCGGCTGAACAGGTCGCTCGTGCGGCTCAGCGCCACGAAGGCGTAGACCAGTCCGACGAGATAGCAAGCCAGAGCGAAGCGCAGCCAAAGCAGTGACATAGGCCTTCTAAACTCTTACTGTCCAGGAATCCCTGAGTTTACCCCAACTCGCGGGTCCTGGGCTCAATCCAAAGATTCAAGCCGGGACCATTCTCTCGCCTGTCGAGGACTAGGGTAAACGGAAATACTCACGAAGTCGTGTGATTAGGATCACAGACTTGGTGAAAAACCATTCGTTGCGCCCGAGGATGACGGAGTGTGCTGGACGATCCGGGTCGGTTGAGAAATGCCTCATCCCGAGCCTTTGGGAACACTGGAGCCAGGATCGTGACATGGGTGGAGCGCAGCTTCACCGGAACTTCTGATCGCTGCATCGACGAGTTAAACCGATTTAACCGCTGTATCTAAGTTGCTTGTGTACAGCATGATACAAGCTATTCTTTGCGCATAGCTTAAAAGTTGCAAAGCCATTGGAATCAGCCTCCTGCGGCCAGGCTGCCCCATATTAAGTGCATCGAGGAAACGTTCGTGGACTTGACTTTCGACTCCTTCGGGGGACCCTTAGCGACTTCGAAGGGCGCAAAGCCGACGAGATATCTCAACCAGCAGGAGGCGAGTGAGCTGGATCTTACCGCCCTTGCGAGACCGGGAAAAGCTCCACGGACAGTTCGGCCTCGTTGGCGAATCCCTTATAATCGTGCGTCTCACCGAGAGGAAAACTTTGCCCTTCGACGACCTCCGCCAGTGGATCGCCGCGCTCGAACGCGCCGGCGAACTGAAACGCATCCAGACTGAAGCTGGCCCGATTCTTGAAATTGCCGAAATCACCGACCGCGTTTCAAAGATGCATCTCGCTGGCCATGATGTCGCGGGCAGGAGTGCCCGCACCACACAAACCGGTGCCACGCTAGCGCCTGGCGGTCCGGCCCTGCTCTTTCAGAATCTCAAAGGCCATCCCGGATCGCAACTTCTGATCAACCAATTCGGATCCGAAGCGCGAATGAAGCTCGCTCTCGACGTGAAATCGCTCGACGAAGTCGCCGGCCGCATTCGCATGTTCATGGATGTAAAGTCTCCGCAAGGTTTTCTCGATAAGCTGAAGATGCTGCCGCTGCTGACCGAAGCGGGAAAATTTTTCCCGCGCACGGTTTTGACCGGCCCCTGTAAAGAAGTGATCAAGCGCGACCAGTTCTCGCTACTCGACTTTCCGATCCTGCAGTGTTGGCCGAAGGATGGCGGACGTTTCATCACGCTGCCCTGCGTGGTCACGCGCGATCCGCGATCGGGCAAGCGCAATGTCGGGATGTATCGCATGCAGGTGTTTGACGAGCGTACAACGGGAATGCACTGGCAGCGCCAGAAAGTCGCCGCCGAACACGCCCGCGAACGCATGCGCATGGCCGCTGGCCATGTCGAGACTGCGAATTCTGGGGATGCCACATCTTTGCCCGGTTTTGGCAAAGGTGGGAGATCGGCTGCCGTCGATATCATGGCGAGAAGTTCGGGCGGGAGTGTTTTAGCTGAGGGCGATCGGCCCTCCGGCAAGATGGAAGTCGCGGTGGCAATCGGCACCGACCCGGCGGTCACATTTTCTGCGATCGTACCCGCACCGCCGGATATTGAGGAATATCTGGTTGCCGGATTCCTGCGCGGTGCGCCCGTCGATCTGGTGAAATGTGAAACCGTCGATCTCGAAGTTCCGGCGTCGAGCGAAATTGTTCTCGAAGGCTACATCAACCTTGACGAACTCCGTACGGAAGGTCCCTTCGGCGACCATACCGGCTTCTACTCACTTGAAGATCTCTATCCCGTTTTCCATGTCACCTGCATCACGCATCGCAAGCACCCGATTTATGCTGCCACGCTTGTGGGCAAGCCGCCGCAGGAAGACGCTTACATGGGCAAGGCGGTGGAACGAATTTTTCTGCCGCTGATGAAGCTGGGCATTCCGGAACTCGTCGACATCAACATGCCGATCGAAGGCGTGTTTCACAACCTGATGATCGTCTCGATCAAGAAATCGTATCCAGGGCAGGCACGCAAGGTGATGAACGCTGTGTGGTCGCTTGGTCAGGCCATGTTCACGAAGTGCATCATTGTCGTGGACGAAGACGTTGACGTGCAGGACCTCGCCGACGTGACACTGAAGGCGCTGAACAATATCGATCCGGAGCGCGACGTACAATTCACCCTGGGCCCAGTCGACTCCCTCGATCACTCGTCGCGGATGCCGGATTACGGATCGAAGATGGGCATCGACGCCACGCGCAAGTGGGCGAGCGAAGGTTTCACGCGGCCATGGCCCGATGAGATCGTGATGGACGCAAAGACCAAGGCGCTGGTGGATTCGAAGTGGAAGGCGCTGGCGAAGGAACTGGGAATTGGCTAGACGCTGACCCATTCCCTTTTAGCGATGGCGTCATCCCGACGGTCCGCGCTTTTTCCAGCGGACCGAGGGATCTCCCGCTCAGCAGGCTCGTGTGCAGGGAGATCCTTCACTCCGCCGGAAAAGCGGCTCCGCTGAGGATGACCCCACGCGAAGAGTTTTGGAACACCAGAGCAACACTACCTCGGAACGTGGCGGAAGAATCCCAATACGCGCGCACCCCAAACGGCGGCGATGCCGAAAATCAGCATGAATACCACGCCGCTCATCCGTTGTAAGGTTGTGCTTTTGCTCCAGCCCTGGAGCACGGCGATTACTCAACCGAAGAAAAAGAAGATCGCACCGCCGGCAAGAATCTTCAGAAGCATAATTTGAGTTCCTTCGAACTCTCGGTAGACTTGATTGTCGCGTTGTGGCCCACGCTCGCACAGTGATGCGGGTCACTCAGGTTTCGGAATTCCCACTTCTCGCAACTGCGGCGAGAAATGGGGCACACCGCTTGGGGCAGACTGCCCTCGGGCGGGCCACTTTAGAAGCTTATGCGTCTTTTCATCGCGCTCGATCTCGACGACAGTATCCGCGAACGCATCGCTCGCTTTATGGAAGGCGTGGAAGGGTTCGCGTCGGACGCGCGCTGGGTAAAGCCGGAATCATTGCACGTGACTTTAAAATTCATCGGCGAACAACCGGAAGGCGCGGTGGACCGGATGAAGCAGGTATTAGCAATGATCCGCGCCGGTGCTATGGAAATTCATTTTCGCGGCTATGGATTCTTTCCTACGGCGAAATCCGCGCGCGTGTTTTGGATTGGCATGGAAGCGGGGCCGGAGTTGGCGTCGCTCGCTGCCATCATCGATGAGAAAACCGTCGCGCTCGGCATTCCGAAAGAAGTACGCGACTTCAGTCCGCATCTGACGCTGGCGCGTGCCGGCGGAGTATCGGGTGCGCCGCGTCGTATGAAAGGCGATCGTCCTAATGGCGTGTTTCAACGGCTGCAGGAAAAACTTGCCGTCCTGCCAGCGCCGGAGTTTGGAATCATGACCGCCCGCGAGTTCTTTTTGTATCGAAGCCAACTCTCACCCAAAGGTTCGACGTATACGAAGCTGGAGCGATTCGAATTGCGAGTGTAGGGGCGGAGGCATTCCTCCGCCCCGCGGAGCGAAGCTAAGCGCGGGGCAGCTCCCGTAATTGTCCTCGCAGCCGAATGCCGTCATTGCGGCGCTTCACGGGCAACCGCGGACCCTTCGGCGTCGCTCAGGGTGCAAGGTGCGTCGACTGCTACACAACCCGTTTTACTTCTTCCCTCACCATGAGATAGCTTTTATTCCGATTCGATGTTACCCATCCTATTGATCGCAAGCTCGAGTTACCTGCTGGGATCGATTCCCTTCGGTTATCTTCTCGTGCGCATTTTTCGCGGCGAAGATGTACGGAAGAGCGGAAGCGGGAACATCGGCGCCACCAATGTTTCGCGGAAATCTCCCGCACTCGGCGTGATTACGCTCGTGCTCGACGCACTCAAGGGATCGGCGGCGGTGCTATTGGCAAGTTATATTTCACGTGCCCCCTCGTATGAAGTTAATCGGGAAACCCAAGGGTATTTTCTTGTCGCGCTGGCCGCCTTGTTCGCGGTCGTGGGCCACATGTTCCCCGTCTGGCTGAAATTTCGCGGAGGCAAAGGGGTTGCGACCGGGCTGGGTTCGTTTGCAGTGATTGCGCCAAAGGCCGTGCTGGTGGCGGCTGTCGTGTTCGTAGGCGTGGTTGCGGTTTTTCGATTTGTTTCTCTGGGATCGATCCTGGCAGTAGCGAGCTTTCCGGTTTTCGTCCGGATCTTTGGTGAATATGGTCGATCCCGACCCGCACTCGCGTTGATGGCGCTGGCATCGGCTCTGATCATCGCGAAGCATCATGCGAACATTCGCCGATTGCTGGCTGGAACCGAAAATCGTTTCGGATCGAAACCTAAAGTGCACAATTCCGCGCCTCCGGCAAGGACGGGAAATTCGTGAGCGACATTGCAGTCATCGGCGGAGGAGCTTGGGGCACGGGACTTGCCATCGTTCTCGGACGCAAAGGCACGAACCATGTGCGCTTATGGGCGCACGAGCTGGACGTTTGCGAATCAATCACGCAAAGACGAATCAACGAGCGATTTCTGCCCGGACGTGAAATTCCGAACACCGTCACAGCCACGACGGATCTCGCAATCGCCCTTGCCGGGGCGCAAGTCCTCGTGAGCGTCATGCCCTCGCAGCATTGTCGCGAGTTGTTTACGCGAATGCGGCCGCTGATCTCACCCGAAACTCTGATTGTCAGCGCGACCAAAGGTTTGGAAGAAGGCTCGCTGCAACGGATGACCGAAGTGATCGCGGACGTGCTCGCGAATCTATCAGTGTCCGAAGCAGGCAAGCTTCGCTCGCCCGGACAGCCGAGGGCGGCTGTCGCTACATGTGTCGGCGCGCTCAGCGGTCCATCGTTTGCTCAGGAAGTGGCCCGCGGCGATCCTACGGCGATTACGATCGCTTCGGAAAACGAAACCCTGCTCCGAACCGTGCAGCAGGACTTCAGCGATCCCGCGTTCCGCGTCTATACCAACAGCGACGTGATCGGTGTTGAATTGGGCGGCGCGCTCAAAAATATTGTCGCCATCGCGGCCGGCATTTGTGACGGCCTGGGCCTGGGTCACAACTCGGTCGCGGCGCTCATCACGCGCGGTCTGGCCGAAATGACACGGTTGGTCGTAGCCTGCGGCGGCCGTGCCGAAACTATGGCCGGACTCGCCGGCCTCGGCGACCTGGTGCTCACCTGCACCGGAGGACTGTCGCGCAATCGCAGCGTGGGCGTGGAACTCGGCCGTGGGCGCAAGTTGCCGGAGATCATTACCGGCATGCACGGCATGGTTGCGGAAGGAATCTTCACGACCACGGCAGCAGTCGGCCTGGCGCATTCCCGCGGCGTCGAAATGCCGATCACCCGGCAGATGCATTCCATCCTTCATGAGGGGAAATCTCCGCGCGAGGCCATCCACGAATTAATGACGCGCAGCGGAAAGAGCGAGAGCAGAGTGTAAGCCCGTGCTAAAAGCCGCATTTACCACAGAGGCGACCCGAGACAGAACGATCTGTCATCCTGAGCGTAGCTGCTCTTCAGGCGGCGCGAAGGATCTCCCGCCCCACCGGATTCGATGCGCGTGAGATCCCTCGCCTCGCTGGTAGAACGCGAGGCTTCGGGATGACGCATCCGTGATGGAAGCCAGCTTGGCAAATCCCGCACCAGACGTACCCTTGCACAGGTACTTTCGTAATGATGGAAAAGCCGGGATTTCGCGCCCCCTCCTGTTTCCCCGATAGAATTTTGAGGATGCCTCGAAACAGACCGCCGCTTCTGCCAGTCGTGCCAGCGGTCTGACTAAAGGGAAAGCTTTGTCTTCCACCACTTCCAGCCACACGCGCATTCCGATTCTGTACGTCATTCTCGGTGTGCTTCTGGTGATCAGCATCGTCCCCATGTACTTCTATTCCACTCAGGTGGTGGCCATCAACCGCGACCGCCTGAAGACCAACGAGATGTTGCTGCAGAATACGGTGACCCGGTCGCTGGCCGACGATCTGTCGCAGCATGAGCGGTCGCTGCGGGTGATGCTCGACAACCTGTCTTCGGCCATCCAGGTAACCAGCGGTGGGGATATCGGCGAGAGAAATATCCAGGCTCCGGAATTGCGCGCGCTGCTGGAAAATTTCGTTTCTTCGTCGGATGAAATCGCTTACGCGACGTTGCTGAATTCAGACGCGAAGGGAATTTCCGCAGGACGCATTGCGTCCGATGCGTTCCTGCAGCGCGAACTGGAGCGAGCCTACGCCGCGGCGCGCGACGGACGCGTTTACAACGGACAGGCGCTCGTCGTCGGCGAAGGCAAGTCGGCAAGAACCGTGTTTCTGGTCAGTTCCCCCGTGATGTATGGGCAAAGATTTCTGGGGATGATCGGTGCGGTCGTGGATCTTGAATTTTTGATTCGCCGCTTGCGCGAGATCAGCGGTGGCGGTCTGACTCCTTACGTGGTCGATGCCCAAGGCCGATTGGTGGCCGCAGGTGGCCCAGAGTTCGCCACTGGACAGGAAATGACGAACCTGGAAATCGTCAAAAATTTCGTCGATGGCGGCAATCGTGCAGTGTTGGCGGCCACCAAAGAGTTCACGGTCAAGAGCGGCTCGGAGCGTATAGAAATGCTCGGGACCTTCAGCCCGGTGGCTTCGCTGGATTGGGCGGTTGTGGTGCAGAAACCGCAGCGCGAGGCTTACCGCAGCGTTTATGACATGCAGCGCACGGCGCGGCTGCTCGCCATGCTGGCAGTGCTGTTGAGCATCGGCGTGAGCATCTTCGCTGCGCGCCGCATCACCAATCCTCTGGAAGTGCTCACGCATTCCAGCCGCGCTCTGGCCAAAGGCGATTTCTCGCAACGAGTCCATCTCTGGAGCCGGACCGAGATCGGCGAACTGGCGCAAACTTTCAATACCATGTCGGAAGAACTTGAACGCTTTGTCGAAGATTTGAAACGCGCGGCCGAAGAGAACCGCGCTCTGTTCATGGGCTCGATCCAGATGCTGGCGGGCGCGGTCGACGAAAAAGATCCGTACACCCGCGGCCACTCCGACCGCGTGACGCGCTACTCGCTTCTGATCGCGAAAGAGATGAAGCTCGACAGTACATTTCTTGAGACTTTGCAGATTTCCGCGCAGCTGCATGACGTGGGCAAGATCGGCATCGAGGATCACATTCTGAAAAAGCCGGGCGCCCTGACCGAAGAAGAATTCGAGGTCATGAAAACGCATACGACCAAGGGCGCGAATATTCTGCGTCCAGTCACGCAACTGGCCGAAATGCTCCCCGGTATTGAACTGCACCACGAGGCGCTGGATGGACGCGGATATCCTTATGGATTGCAAGGTGAGCAGATTCCCTTGCTGGCGCGGGTCATCGCGGTAGCGGATACCTTCGACGCGCTGACCACGAATCGCCCGTATCAGCAGGCACACACGCCCGACCAGGCGTTGCAGATCATCCGCAATCTCGCCGGAAAGCGGCTGGATCCGGAAGCGGTGAAGGCGCTGCTCGCCGTCTACGCGCGGGGCGAAATTAAGATTCAACGCTTCACCATCAAGCGGCCGATCATGCAAGCGCAGTCGGAAGCCGTCGTTTCGGCGAATGTCGCCAATGCCCCAGCAGCGGCAACCGCCGTTCCTGCAGAATCCGCTGTGCTGGAACGGACCCGCGTGTAGCATCCGTTACGCGGCAATTCCTGAGATGCATTTCTGCCCGGCTATAGCTGCAGCGTAGTGTCGTAATTGACCACTAAGGGCACGAAGGAACACGAAGAATGCAAACGCTGGTTTCCTTCGTTCCCTTTTTGGTCTAGTGAATTTAGGACACCACCCACTGCGCAGCGTATGCAGGGGCGGCCGGCTGGGCCATCTGATCCACGTTCTTGCCACAATTTGCCGTTGCCCATTTCGCCTTGCAAGGGATATCTTTACCTTCCCTGAATCCAAACATCCCAGGACGTCCATGAGAAGAATCGCTTCGGCACTGTTTGCTCTCGTACTTTTCGCTATCCCGTCTTTCACGCAATCCGTTCCGCAGGCCGTCGTTCTGCATGCTGGGCACTTGCTTGACGTAAGAACCGGCAAGCTGCTTTCCGATCAGACGCTTGTCATCGAGAGCGGCAAAATCACAAGCGTCGGGCCGTCTGCGCAGGCCAACGCTCCCGCCGGTGCAGTGCGCATCGATCTGCCGGACGCGACCGTGCTGCCGGGACTGATTGACGCGCATACCCATCTCACCATGGATCCCAAATTCGGATACGAGCGGCTGGCCATTTCCATTCCGCGCGAAGCTCTGATCGGCGCCAAGAATGCGCGTGTGACGCTCGACGCCGGATTCACGACCGTGCGCAACGTCGGCGCCGATGGATTCACCGATGTCGCCCTGCGCGACGCCATCAATGCCGGAGATGTGCCCGGTCCAAGAATGCTGGTGAGCGGGCCGCTGATCGGCATCACCGGCGGACATTGCGATAACGATATGCTGCCCCCGGAATATCACGCGGTTGGGGATGGCGTGGCGGACGGAATTGCCGAGGTTCAGCACAAAGTCCGCGAAAACATTAAGTACGGAGCGGACCTCATCAAAATTTGCGCCACCGGTGGGGTGCTCTCTCTCGGCGATAATCCTCAAAGTTCGCAATACACGCTGGAAGAGATGAAAGCCATCGTTGCCGATGCCCATCGCCTGGGGCGCAAAGTCGCCGCTCACGCTCACGGAGCCGAGGGCATCCGCTGGGCGGTTGAAGCCGGAGTCGATTCCATCGAGCATGGCTCCTATGTCGATGATGCCGGCATCGCTCTGATGAAAGAGCACGGAACCTATCTGGTTCCGACCCTCTATCTCGGGGACTGGATGCTCGAGAACGCCGCGCAGACGCATATGCCGCCGCCTTTGCTCGCCAAAGCGCGCGAGGTAATTCCCGCGGCGCGAAAAAATATTGCGCACGCATTCGCGTCCGGTGTGAAAGTGGCTTTCGGAACCGATGCCGCCGTTTATCCGCATGGCTTGAACGCCCATGAATTCGCAGTCATGGTCAGGCTCGGACTGACTCCGCTCCAGGCCATTCAGGCCTCGACTCTGAACGCCGCCGATCTGCTGGGTTGGTCCGGCAAGCTCGGGATGCTGGAGCCCGGCGCCTGGGGCGACGTCATCGCCGTCGATGGCGATCCCGTGAAAGACGTCACCATTCTCGAGCGCGTAAAGTTCGTCATGAAAGGCGGCCAGGTAGTCCGGAACGATTACGCTAGATAAGTTGTGTCATTCGCAGGCACACGCGCTCCGGGCGAACGCGGACGCGGCTACAGTTACAGCATTTAAGTTCTTCCCTAACTCGCCCCCGCGTCTATAATGGCGGCGTCCATGCCCCTGACCCCCGGCACCATCCTGAGCCAATACCAGATTCTCTCTCCCGTTGGCGCAGGCAGCATGGGCGAGGTATATCGCGCGCGGGACATCCTGCTGGACCGTGAAGTCGCCATCAAGGTGCTGCCCGACCTGGTGTCTTCCTCGCGCGACCGGCTGCTGCGATTCGAGCAGGAAGCCAAGGCGGCAGCCGCTCTCAATCATCCCAACATTCTCGTTGTCTATCAGATGGGCAATTATGAGGGCGTGCCGTATCTGGTTTCCGAGTTGCTGGAGGGCAAAACTCTGGCCGAGACGATCCGGCGCGGCCCGCTGCCACTACGAAAAGCTCTCGACTATGGAATCCAGATCGCCGAAGGATTGGCCGCGGCTCACGACAAAGGGATCGTTCATCGCGACCTGAAACCCGACAATCTGTTCGTCACCAAAGAAGGACGCGTCAAGATTCTCGATTTCGGCCTCGCCAAGATGGCGGAGAAGAAAGATTCCAGTATCAGCCAGGCTCCCACGCTGACTCTGCCGGGGGTGGCCATTGGCACGGTGGGCTACATGTCGCCAGAACAGGTTCGCGGGCTGGCTACCGACCATCGCACCGATATCTTCGCATTCGGTGCCATTCTCTACGAGATGGTCATGGGCAAGCGCTCGTTTCAGAAATCGACCGACGCCGACACGATCACGGCGATTCTGAACGAGGAACCGCCTTCGATGTCGCAGCTTTCGCCGGATACTCCCCCCGGGGTTGAGCGAGTCGTGCGCCGTTGTCTGGAAAAAAATGCGGAGCAGCGCTTCCAGTCGGCGTCCGATCTTGCGTTTGCCCTGGAAGCCCTAGCGGACCCAAGCACGTTCACGCCCAGCGGCTTTCACCAGGTTCCGAAAGAGGAGCCGCGGCCAGTGAATATTGTCTATCTACTTGCCGCGGTGGTGATGGTCGCGCTCCTCGCCGGTTCCGCTTATCTGTTGCTGCAACCTCCGCCCCCGCCGCACGTCGCGAACTATGTGCAGCTCACGCATGATGGCCACCCGAAATCGCTGATCGGGACAGACGGCGCCAGGGTCTATCTCAGTCTCGGCGAGGTAGGGGCGGGAAGCCTTGCCTCCCATGGCGTGGCGCAGATGTCGGTGGCTGGCGGTGAAGCGATGACGCTGCCGGGTCTGCCGTCGCTCGACATATCTCCCGTGGACCTCTCGCCCAACGGTTCGGAGATCCTCGCGGTGAATGGACAGGGATCGCCGCCCAAAGGACCAGTGTGGAGTGTTCCGATTCTTGGAGGTTCGCCGCGCAAAATGGGCGATCTGATCGCGGAAACCGGGGCCTGGTCTCCCGACGGCAAGTGGCTTGCCTTTACCAACCTGCGCGATCTTTTCGTGGCGAAGGCCGACGGCTCCGAGCCGCACAAGCTGGCCGAAGTTGGGGGCGACATCCTGCATGTGACTTGGTCGCCGGATGGCCGTCATTTGCGCTTTGACTCTTCGGAAACCGCCGGAACCACCGACCAGCAGATGGAATGGGAAGTCGCGGCGGATGGTACGGGTCTACATCGGTTGCTTGCGGGCTGGCATACTCCCCCGAATGAATGCTGCGGGCGCTGGACGCCGGATGGAAAATTCTTCGTGTTTCAATCCGACAGCCAGATCTGGGCTCTGCCCAAGAGCGGTCGATTGTTCCAGTCGGATGCGAAGCCGATCCAGCTGACGTCGAGCCCGCTTTCTTTGTCTTCGCCGCTTCCCAGCAAAGATGGCAAGAAGCTGTTTCTGATTGGCCGCGCGTATCGCGGCGAGCTGACGCGCTACGACGCGAAGTCGAAGCAGTTTCTGCCATTTCTCGGCGGCATTTCCGCGGAATATATTGATTTTTCCAAAGACGGTCAGTGGGTGGCGTACGTTTCGTATCGTGACGGGACGTTGTGGCGCAGCAAGGTGGATGGTAGCCAGCGCTTGCAATTGACCAATCCGCCGGCGTATCCGGTGCTGCCGCGGTGGTCGCCGGATGGCAAGAAGATCATCTTTTTTGAATTCGGGGTGACCGCCGACAAGACTGCCAGGATGTATGAAGTCTCCCCCGATGGTGGAACTCCTTCTTTGCTTCTGCCGGAGGACCGGTCGCAGCAACTCGATCCCAATTGGTCGCCGGAGGGAAGCAAGATCATTTTTGCCGGCGAATCGAATGATCCTTCGTCGGCGATTCACATTCTCGATCTGGCAAGCAGGAAAGTTTCGGACGTGCCCGGTTCGGCTGGGTTGTATTCTCCACGCTGGTCGCCCGACGGACATTACCTCTCGGCATTTTCGGCGGACTCCAAGACCATTCTGCTGTTTGATTTTTCGACGCAGAAGTGGACGGCCGTGGGAAGCGGTTCGTTGGGCTGGCTGTGCTGGTCGCATGACGGCCAGTTCATTTACCTTCTCGATTTCAGCGGCAAGAATGCGGTGGTTCGAATTCGCATCAGCGACCACAAAGAGGAGGAAGTCGCGGATCTGGCGAACCTCACCACGACTGGCCGATACGGCGCAGCGCTCGCCTTGACACCCGACGACTCCCCGCTGCTGCTTCGCGATACCGGCACCCAGGATGTGTATTCGGTGGATTGGGAAGAATAAGACTTCAAGCAGAAATTTCCCGAACGCACGTTATTCGCCTGCTTCAAACTCCACGCGCAACTCAAAATCCTTACGAAATCCTTACGAACTCTTGATTGCAGTCTTATGCCCGCCGTAGTGAAATCCTCGTGGGAGCTTCACCCTTCACCCTTGCACATGCCTTTGCCGGACGGCGCGCGAATCGCGATTGTGTTGCTCTGCGCAGGAGCGGTCCTGTTTCTGCTGCGTGTGCTGTACGCACTGGTTCAAGAAGGATGGCGCCTGCGCAGCGCAAGGAAGATGTGTCGAGGGCAGTTCAAGCTGGGGAGAGTAAGTCCAATACGACGACGACAGCAACTGATCGTAGTGGATACAGAAAAGTTAAGGCAGAGATTTGGCATAAGAGCCGAGACGGAATGAATTCGATTGCGATCACGCATCCCTTCCTCGAGGGCTTTCCTAATCGGATGGCCCCGCTGCTTCAGTTCCGAGGATCGCAAGGTCCGCGACTATTTGCACAGTACGACGATTAACCTCAGTTTGGACACGTATTACGAATACAATTTCAACGATCCAGTCGAGCGCGTGAATCTGCTGCGGTCCTACGATGTGTTGAGCAACGAGTTCCGTTTGAATCAGGCGGTGAGGTTAGATTCTGGGTTTAGAAGTGGAGATAACCTATGCAAGATGTGCTTTGGGTGGGAGTAACGGTTGCGTTTTTCGCGTTATCGATCGCTTATGTGCACTTCTGCGATCGCGTGAAATAGGAAGGCGACTGAGACATGGATCATCAATCGATAAGCATGCTCATTATCAGCGCGCTGACGGCGGTGTATCTGTTCTACGCGCTGCTGCGTCCGGAGAAATTCTGAGATGACAATGAATGGCTGGCTGCAGATTTTCGTGTTTCTCGCGCTCATCTTTGCAGTCACGAAACCGATGGGAATCTTCATGGCGCGCGTGTTCGAGCGGGAGCGCACGTTTCTCGATCCGGTGCTCAGGCCGGCGGAACGCATGATCTATCGCGTGACCGGCGTCAACGAGAAGCACGAGATGCGCTGGACGGAATATGCCACGGCCATGCTCCTGTTCAGCGTGGTGTCGATGCTGGTGCTTTATCTGATCCAGCGGATTCAGCTTTGGCTGCCGTTCAATCCGCAGCACTTTATGGGCGTGACCCCGGAGCATGTGGCGTTCAATACAGCCGCGTCGTTCACCACGAATACGAACTGGCAGGCGTATTCGGGCGAGACCACGATGAGCTATTTCACGCAGATGGCCGGGCTCGCGTTTCACAACTTCGCGTCGGCGGCGACGGGGATTGTGCTGGCGATTGCCTTCATCCGTGGCATTGCGCGTCGGCAGATGCAGACTCTGGGAAATTTCTGGGTCGATTTCACCCGCTGCTGTTTGTGGGTGTTGCTTCCCTTCTGCGTTATCGGCGCCCTGTTTCTGGTTTCCCAGGGAGTGGTGCAGAACCTGCATCCGTACGACACGGTAAAACTGGTCGAGCCGCAGCAGGTGCAGCGCGTCGGAGCCGATGGAAAACCGGTAGTCGACGCCAGCGGCAAGCCGGTCATGGATACGGTGACGACGCAGACGATTGCGCAGGGGCCGGTCGCGTCGCAGGAGATCATCAAGGAATTTGGTACCAACGGCGGCGGATTCTTTAATGCCAACAGCGCGCATCCGTTTGAGAATCCTTCGCCGCTCACCAATATGTTCGAGATGTTCTGCATTTTCACGATTGGCGCGGGGCTAACCTACACCCTCGGCCGGATGACTGGCTCGGTCGCGCACGGATGGGCGGTCTGGTCGGCGATGGCGATTCTGTTTCTCTGTGGAGTCACCGTCATGTATTGGGCCGAAGCCAGAGGCAATCCACTGTTTCGGGCGGCTGTGGAGCAGCAACAGGGCAGACATTTGCAGCCGGGCGGAAACATGGAGGGGAAAGAAGTCCGTTTTGGAATCTCGGATTCGGCGCTTTTTGGCACGGTTACGACCGATGCCAGTTGCGGCGCGATCAACAGCTGGTTCGATTCCTACACGCCGCTGGGCGGGATGGTGCCGCTGGTCAACATCATGCTGAGCGAAGTGATTTTCGGCGGCGTGGGATCGGGCATGTATGGAATTCTCGTCTACATTGTGCTCGCGGTATTTATCGCAGGTCTGATGGTCGGGCGAACGCCGGAATATCTGGGGAAAAAAATTGAAGCCTACGACGTGAAGATGGCGATGCTGGTATCGCTGGTCTTCCCGCTGATCATTCTGTGTCTGACAGGAATTTCCGTGGTGAAAGGGTTTGGGATTTCGAGCATCTCGAATCCCGGGCCGCATGGGTTGACGGAAATTCTCTACGCATTCGTTTCCTCGGCGGGAAATAACGGGTCGGCATTCGGCGGGCTGACGGCCAACACGCTCTGGTACGACGGCGCCACGGGCGTCACGATGCTGCTGGGACGTTTCTTCATGATTATCCCGATGCTGGCGATTGCGGGAAATCTGGCGCAGAAAAAATATGTACCGCCGTCGGTGGGAACGTTTCCGGTGACGACTCCGCTGTTTACGTTTTTGCTCATTAGCGTGATCCTGATTCTGGGCGCGCTGACGTTTTTCCCTGCCCTGAGTCTGGGGCCAATTCTCGAACACCTGCTCATGAATATTGGAAAGACTTTCTAACTATGTCGAGCCATCGCAAATCGGTTTGGGACCTGAAACTTGTTCGCAGCGCAGCCTGGAGTTCGGTGCTGAAGCTTAATCCGCGCAACATGATGGGCAATCCGGTCATGTTCGTGGTCGAGATCGGGAGCGTGATTACGACGGTGCTGCTGGTGCTGCATCCGCACGCGGCGTTCGGCTTCAATCTGCAGATCACGCTGTGGCTGTGGTTCACAGTGTTGTTTGCCAATTTCGCCGAAGCCATGGCCGAAGGCCGCGGAAAAGCGCAGGCGGACACGTTGCGGAAGGCTCGCACCGAGACCGTCGCGAAGCGCTACACGTGCGACGGCAAGATCGAAGAGATTCCCAGTGCTAAGTTGCGCGTGGGAGATATGGTGTCGGTCTCGGCCGGCGAACTGATTCCGGGCGATGGCGAGATCGTAGACGGCGTGGCTTCGGTCGACGAGTCGGCAATTACCGGGGAGTCGGCTCCGGTCATTCGCGAAGCGGGCGGCGACCGCTCGGCCGTGACCGGTGGCACGCGCGTTTTGAGCGATCACATCCAGGTGAAGATCACGTCGAATCCGGGCGAAACTTTTTTGGATCGCATGATCGCGCTGGTGGAAGGGGCGTCGCGGCAGAAAACACCCAACGAGATCGCGCTCAACATCCTGCTGGCTGGATTGACAATTATCTTTCTGCTCGCGGTGGTGACCCTGCAGCCGTTTGCCATCTATTCAGGATCTCCACAGACCGTGTTCGTGCTGGTTTCTCTGCTGGTGTGCTTGATTCCTACGACGATTGGCGGATTGCTCTCGGCGATTGGAATCGCAGGCATGGATCGGTTGGTGCAGCACAACGTGCTGGCGATGTCCGGCCGCGCGGTCGAGGCTGCGGGAGACGTAAACACGTTGCTGCTCGACAAAACCGGAACCATCACCTTCGGCAACCGGCAGGCTACGGAATTTCTGCCCGCCCCGGGAGTGACGGAACGGCAGATGGCGGATGCGGCGCAACTTTCCTCGCTGGCGGATGAAACGCCGGAGGGACGCTCGATTGTGGTGCTGGCCAAGGAGAAATATCAATTACGCGGACGCGAACTGGCCAGTCATGAAGCGCAGTTCATTCCATTTACGGCGCAGACCCGCATGTCGGGCGTGAACCTCGACGGGTGCGAGATTCGCAAAGGCGCCGCAGACGCGATCACCCGCTATGTGGAGCAGAACGGCAATGGCACGATGCCGGCGGAAGTGCGCGCGACCATAGAAAAGATCGCATCTTCGGGCGGAACGCCGCTGGTGGTTGCGGAAAACCACAGACCGGTCGGCGTGATCCACCTGAAAGATGTTGTGAAGGGCGGAATCCGCGATCGTTTTGCGCAGCTGCGCGAGATGGGAATTCGCACCGTGATGATTACCGGCGACAATCCACTGACCGCGGCGGCGATTGCGCGCGAAGCCGGAGTCGACGATTTTCTGGCGCAAGCCACGCCCGAAGACAAGCTGAAGCTGATTCGCAGTGAGCAAGCCGGCGGCAAGCTGGTTGCCATGACCGGCGACGGCACCAACGATGCTCCGGCGCTGGCGCAGGCCGACGTCGGCGTCGCGATGAATACCGGAACGCAAGCCGCGAAAGAAGCCGGGAACATGGTGGATCTCGACTCCAATCCCACGAAGCTGATTGAAGTCGTAGAAATCGGCAAGCAGTTGCTGATGACCCGCGGCGCGCTGACCACGTTTTCCATCGCTAACGACGTGGCCAAATATTTCGCGATTATTCCCGCAATGTTCGCTGGAACCTTCCCGGTGCTGAATGCGCTGAACATCATGCATTTAAAAACTCCGGAATCCGCGGTGCTTTCGGCCGTGATCTTTAACGCGCTGATCATCATTGCGCTGATTCCGCTGGCGCTGCGGGGAGTGAAATATCGCGCCATGAATGCGGAGGCCTTGCTGCGACGCAATCTATTTATCTACGGCGTGGGAGGGCTGATTGCGCCGTTTGTGGGCATCAAGCTGATCGATGTGCTGATTACCGCCGCGAGGTTCGCCTGAGAACGGGGCTCCGCAAGGGCCCCACCCTCCCGCAAAAGGCGCGGAAAAAGTAGGACAACCGGTAAGGCCACGTGTGAGGGAGCAGTTTTACGAACGAGGACTGCGTCAGTTTATGAATGAGTTTATGAAGAAGAATCTGACTACAGCGTTTCTGATGACAATTGCCATGACGATCCTGTTGGGTCTGATCTATCCCTTGGTCATCACTGGCCTGGCGCATATGTTGTTCCGAGATAAAGCGGACGGGCAGATCATCCTGCGCGATGGGGCAGCGGTCGGATCGCGGATTATTGCCGAGCCGTTTAGCGGAGCGGGCTATTTTCATCCGCGGCCATCGGCGGCGGGAAATGGTTATGATGCGACGAATTCGAACGGCAGCCAGTTAGGACCGACGAATCAGAAGCTGATTGATCGTGTGAAGAGCGATGTGGCTGCGCTTCAGCAGGAGAATCCCGGGCACCCGATTCCGGTGGATATGGTTACGAGTTCGGCTTCGGGGCTTGATCCGGATATTTCCCCGGCGAATGCGGAGTTTCAGATTCCGCGAGTGGCGAAGGCACGTGGAATTCCGGAAGCGACCGTGCGCGAGTTCGTGCAGAAGTACACAGCCCAGCGCGAACTGGGATTGCTGGGCGAGCCGCGGGTCAATGTGCTGGAGCTCAACCTTGCGCTGGATGATCTGAGCCCGAAACGGTAGGGCACGTGGCGCTTTTATAGTGAGATCTCACGCACGTTTTGAAAGCATTGGGCAAGCGTGATCCTACAAACGTCAAAATCCCCACCCTGTCTCGCCCAACACCCGGCGAGACGAGGATGGGGGCACCCTCATGATAAGGTCCTCGAAGACAGGGCGCGGACGAGGGCGTCCGGGCCTACACGAGCCGTCCCGGCCTATACGAACCGTCCCGGGACACATGATCAGTGTTACGCAAAAAAAAGACCGCCGGATTGATCCGGCGGTCGAGTGGTTGAGGAGCCGAAGGTAGCTTAATCCGCAGTTCCACTCAAGCTCACGGGTGGGTTTTGCCCGCCGTTTGTGGTTATGGTGAGCGTGGCTGAGTATGACCCTGTCGTTGCATCGTCGAACTGGACGGGCAACGTGCAGGTCTTCCCCGGTGCAACCCCCGAGCTGCAGGTGTTGCCCGTGGTTAAGACCGAGAACGCCGCGGAGCCCGTCCCTGAAATCGATGTTTTAACGGTCAGCGATGCAATCGTTCCCACATTCTTAACCGTGACGTCGAGGACCTTTGCGGTCGCATGAGTGACGGTACCGAAAGGCAGGGCGGTTGGCGACACCGACACATCGGTAGTGCAGGTACCGCTCAGCGGAATGACCGGACTCGAACCGCCGTTGGTGGTCAGGGTGAGTGTGCCGCTGTTGGTGCCGACCGCCGTTGGATCGTATTCCACCGGCAGCACGCAACTGGCTCCCGCACCGAGACTGGCAGTGCAGGTCTTTCCGGTGCTCGAAATGGAGAAGCCGGCGCCGGAGATTGCCTCCGCCAACGTATAAGCGGTTGTGCCCACGTTGGAGAGCGTCAGGTCGAAGGTTGAAGTTGTGCCGAAGGAGATCGACCCGAAAGGAATCGATGGAGCGGAGAGCTTCACTTCGGTGCCCGCTCCTGTTACTTGCGCAAGCAGCGGGCTGGCAGGATCGTTGCTGGCGACCACGAGAGTACTCTTGAAACTGGCGACGGTCTGCGGATCGAAGGTCACGATGATGGTGCAACTCGCTTTACTGGCGAGCGCCCCACCGGTGGCCGGGCAGGTGCCTCCGGTGATCGTGAATGCCGTCACTGAGGTTAGATAAATCTTCGACAATGTGACCGCGGCGCCGCTGTTGTTCAGGGTCAAAGTTTGCGCCAACGGGTTCTTCAGCGGCACGGCGCCAAAGGCTTCGGGGCCGGTGAGGGTGAGTCCCGAGGCGGTTCCGGTCAAAGTGACTTTGCTGGGATTTCCCGCCAGGAACGCGTTGGAGGTGATGGAGAGACTGCCCGTGGTTTTCCCCGCAGCCGTAGGTTGGAAGTAAACGTCGATCTCGCATGTCTGGTTGGTTGTAAGGCTCTGCCCGACACAGTCATCGATTTCACTGAATCCAGCGGTCGGGGTGATCGCGCTGATCGTGGTGGGTCCAATCGCGCTAACGGTGATTGGTTGGAAGTCGCTGACCGTACCCGCCGGCTGGGTTTCGAAGGACAGGCTCGCGATGGAGAGCCCATAGCCCGCGAAAGGCGTGATCTGCCGAACGCGGTGGTTATACTCATCGGCAACGTAGGTGTTGCCCGCGCTGTCGCGGGCTATGCCGGAGGGATAGTAAAGAGTTGCCTTCAAGGCAGGGCCGCCGTCGCCGGTGAATGAAGCGGTACTGTAAGTACCGGCGAAGGTAACCATCTGCCCAGAAGGAGTGACCCAGCGCAAGAGCTGATTATAGTAGTCGGAAAGGAACAGGTTTCCATTCACATCGGCAGTGACACAGCCCGAATAGATCGAGTTGCCAGTGGCGGCTCCGTCTCCGGAGTATCCACATGCGCCGTCTCCCACCACGGTCTGAATGATTCCCGTCGCCGCGACGACCTCGCGGATACGGCAGGTGTTGGTGCCCTGCGTTTCCGAGAAATAGACATTGCCCGCGCCGTCGAGAGCGATCGAAAGTGGGTAGTAGATCTGCGCCTTGGTCGCGGGCCCGCCGTCTCCGGAGTATCCGCAACTGGAGGGTGGACCGATTCCGGCAAACGTGCTGACCACACCGCTGGACTTCGTCAGTTTCCGGATGGCACAGTTGTCGTAGTCGGCGATGTACATGTTGTTGGCCGAATCGAAGGCGACCCCGTAGGGCCCGTCGATCTGTGAGTCCACTCCGCTGGAATTGACATAGCCACAACCTTTCAGTGCACCGGACGAGCCGCCAACGACCGTGGTGATGTTTCCGGAAGCCTCTTCCACTTCGCGGATCGCACAGTTGTTGAGGTCGGCAATATAGATATTGCCACTGCTGTCCTCACCCATACCGAGAGGATAGGCGAACTCCGCTGCCGCAGAGCTCGCGGGATCGCCATCGCCGCCGAATCCGTAAACACCGCTGCCGGCGAAACCGGAGATCTCATTTTTTGCGCTGTCCCATTGATACACTGCGTTTCCCTGGTAGCCACCGACATAGACCTTGGTGGAGGCGGGATCAGCATAGACGGCGGTCGGATAGTACAGGGATGGAGTAGCGCCGACGATGTCGGAGATCCCGACGGGATCGGAATAGTTAACGTAGTTTGTCGTTCCCACGCCCCATCCGTCGATAGTGCTGATGAAACCCGTGCTTTTCGTGACCTTGCGAACACGATTGGCGCCGTAGTCACCGATGTAGAAGTTGCCGCTGGAGTCGTACACGAGGCCGACTGGGGCCATGCAGGCGCTAAGTGCGGCCCCGCCGTCATCGTTGCACCAGCCGTACTGGCCCTTGCCTGCGATGCTGGAAATGTTGCCGGGCTTCGGTACGCCGGAAGAATAGGTCAGCGTGAATTGGCGGACTCGGTCGTTGTAGTAATCGGCGACTTGTATGGTGGTCGTCGAGCCGCTAATCGAAACGTGCGTTTGCCAGGGTTGGTTCAACGCTGCGCCGACAGCATTAATGCCGTCGCCGTTGTAGGTGCAGCCTGCGGTGTAGCTGCCGGCCAGCTGGTAGATGTCTTTGCTGGAGCCGACGACTTCACGCACGTCGCAGTGCTGCTGCTGCTCGCTGATATATAAATTGACTGGACTTGCCGTATCGAGACTGACGGCGTCGGGATAGCACAAGTGCGCCGAAGTAGCCGCTCCGCCATCGCCAAAGGGCGCGCTGCCTTGGCAGTTCTGCTGAGGAGTTCCTGCGACGGTCGAGATTGTTCCCGTGGGCACGCCACCAGCAACTTTGCGAACAATGCCGTTGTCGTAGTCGGCGATATACAGATCAGTCGTGGCAGGGTTCACGGCCACCCCAGTAGGGACGTACAACTCGGCCTTATCGGCGGCTCCGCCATCGCCGGAGTAACCGCATTGGGGATTGCCGGAGGAATTTATAAACCCGGCGACGGTCGTGATGATGCCGGTAGTCTGGTTAACCTTTCGCACCAGGCAGTTGTTGGAATCCGCGATGTAGACGTTGGGCGGGCTTGCTGCATCTACGGCAACGCCCTCGGGCGCATTGAGTTCAGCCTTGTTCCCGGGCCCACTGTCGCCGGCGTATCCAAAAAGGCCATTGCCGGCAATAACGGTCTCGACTCCGGTGGTACTAATCTTAAAAACGCGCGAAAGCTGATAGGAAGCGACGTAGACGTTTCCTGACGCGTCGATGGCTTCCTGATACGGCTGGTACATGTTGGCGTTTTTGCCAGGAAGCCCGTTTGGGCCGCCACCGATGACCGTATTAATTACATCCTGAGCCGCGGCCAAAGAGATCAGGCTGCAAGCGGCTACCACGCAAAACGCAAATCTAATGAGTGTCTTCACAGGCGCTCCTCTTTTTTCGTCGATGAAAATCTTGTTCTCGGCTCGAAAATCCAGCTCGGGTCTCAAGCGACCGGAGGGTCTCGACCCGGCCTCGTTCCCGCCTGGAAGCAAACGGCCTCCAAAGCATAGGGTGCCGCGTCTGAAGCCGCTAATTCAGCGGCGCATTTCGCGGCAGCATGCGATAAGCCTCGATGTCAGCCGCAACCGCGCTAGTTCCGTTGCTCACAAGGAATTGGAGCCTGGGCGCATTTCCGCTTTGCCAGTTCTTGTATTCGGCCGCCGAAACGGTTAACCGCTGAGTGAGCGTGACCTGGCCTTTGGGAGGCAAGGTCTTGATCGGGCTGAACGATCCGATCAAAACCGGCACAGGCTCCGAAGTTAGAACGGCGACAATGCCGCCATTGACCGTCGTCTTGCCGGCATTCGCAAGGGTCAGCGTCATAGTCACTTGCACCTGATCGCCGTCTTGGACGATATCGCTGAGCTGGTAATGACCGTTAAACGCTCGGGTAAAGTTCGTCGCTGTGAGACTGCAGACAGCGGACAGAAAGAGAACTGCAAGGCTAAGAAGTCGCGTCACACGCAAAAAACCATACTGCATGGTTCCTCCTTGACCGCATAGTGGTGCTAAAGCGCGTTCCGCGGTTCAGGTGAGCCGGCGCAAGGCGCGGCAGTCCTGTGCGAGGAACACACTGTTCGCTAAATTTCAGGGCCCGGGAAAACTACTGTTTGGCTAGACTGAGTGTCTCAACGAATACGTTTAACGGAACGTTTGACACATTCCATCGCCATTGGGGTGACGACAGGTTCACTCTGCTATTGGGGGGGGACTTTGGGAGCCAACCCACAACACAACTCCCTAAGCGCCGCCAATTGTGTCCTTACTTCGCGAGCTTGTCAAGATGCAGGATTTTTCACAGCGGCCAGGATTTGCACATTCGCGATAACGAAGTGCGATCATTCCTCCCGGCGGATGTTCTTTGAGGATATCGCTTTCAGACCAGCCGCTGACATCTTCCAGCAACTATCGACTGTCCCGCCGCATCAGGGATTAGTTACTCCCGGATAGATCTCGGCGAAGAAGGTTTGATCATGAGCTCAGGTTTCTGCAATCGTCTTATGCAATCTGTGCTGTGCGTGTGCGTATTATTGGCGACGCCGGGCTGGTCCCAGGACTCTGGGACAAAGAGCTCGACGGTTTCAAATTCTTCCCCGGATGTGACTCGCTACACGCTCGACAATGGCCTGCGGGTGGTAATTGTGCGGAACGATCTGGCCCCAGTCGTCACAGTCCAGGAAAATTATCTGGCGGGCGGAGATGAAACGCCCCCAGGCTTTCCGGGAATGGCGCACGCGCAGGAGCACATGGCGTTCCGGGGATGCTCCGATCTTTCGGCCGATCAGATTGCGGCCATCTTCGCCCAGCTCGGCGGCGATAACAACGCCGATACGCAGCAGAACATCACGCAATATTTCGAGACGGTTCCGGCGAAGGACCTAGACATTGCTCTTCATGCCGATGCCGATTGCATGCGTAACATTGCCGACACACAGGAACAATGGGCGGAAGAGCGAGGAGCGATCGAGCAGGAAGTATCGCGCGATCTGTCGAGTCCGACTTACAAGTTTCTGGTGCGGATGGACAACGACATGTTTGCGGGTACGCCGTACGAGCATGATCCTCTGGGCACCCGGGAGTCGTTCGATAAAACGACCGGCGCGATGCTGAAACAGTTTGAGGAAACCTGGTATGCGCCGAACAATGCGATTTTGATCATCACGGGGCAGGTCGATCCGCAGAAGACGATCGCAAGCATAAAAGAACTGTACGGCGACATCCCGAAGAAGAAGATTCCTCCGCGGCCGGAAGTTCATCTGCAGCCGGTGAAGTCACAGCACATCAAGTTGCCGAGCGATTATCCCTACATCATCAGCATTATTGGTTTTCGCATGCCGGGAACGGACAGCCCTGATTGCGCGGCCAGCCGGGTGTTGACCGATGTCCTGGCCAGCCAGCGTGGCGATATCTACGGACTTGTTCCGGCCGGAAAGGCGCTCGATGCCGGGTTTGAAACCGGGGAAACGTATCCGAAGGCGGGGGTTGCGTTTGCGTATGCCGTGATTCCGACTACTGGAAATGCCGCGACTATCGAGCAATCGCTGCAATCGGTGATTGCCGGATATGTGAAGAACGGCGTCCCCGCCGATCTCGTGGAGGCTTCGAAGCGCAGCGAGGTGGCTTCGTTTGAGTTCGAGCGTAATTCGATTCCCGGGTTGGCTTCACTATGGTCAGAAGCGCTGGCCGCCGAGCATCGCGAGTCGCCGGAGCAGGACGTGGAGGCAATCCGACGGGTGACACTCGCAGACGTCAATCGCGTGGCCCACGACTTTCTGGTAACGCAGAATTCCGTTGTGGGGACGCTGGTACCTGAGCCGAGCGGCAAACCGATCGAGGGCAAGGGATTTGGCGGAACGGAAAAAGTTACTCCCACAGCGACCAAGCCGGTTGCGCTTCCGCCGTGGGCGCAGTCGTTGACGGAATCGGTGCCTGTGCCCAAGTGGGATTTGCATCCAGTCGAGAGCACGCTTCCCAACGGCATTCGGCTGATCGTCGAGACCGAGAAACTGAGTCCGACGGTAACGGTCGCGGGTGAAATCCGGCACCAGCCCGACCTGGAAACACCGCCGGATCAGGAAGGCGTCGCCTCAGTTCTCAACGGATTGTTCTCGTACGGAACGACTACGCTGGATCGGATTGCATTCCAGAAAGCGCTCGACGATATTGCCGCAAATGAGAGCGCCGGGGATACATTCTCGCTACAGGTGTTGAAGACATACTTCGACCGCGGGATGCAGTTACTCGCAGAAAACGAATTGCAGCCCGCGTTACCCAACAAGGCATTTGATGTGGTGCGGCAGCAGACAGCCGATGCCGTGGCGGGCGAACTGCAAAGTCCGGACTACCACACCCATCGCGCACTGTTGGCGGGATTATTGCCTGCGAAAGATCCGGAGCTTCGTGAGCCTACGCCGGAGAAAGTTTCTGGATTGAAGCTCGAAAACGTCAAGAGCTATTACAGCCGAGCCTTCCGGCCGGATCTGACGACCATTGTGATTATTGGCGACGTTACTCCGGATGAGGCGAAAACCGAAGTGACGCGCTGGTTCGGAAATTGGAAATCGGACGGTCCAAAGCCGGACGTGGATCTTCCGCCAGTTCCGCGGAACAAGGCGGCGGATAACCGCGTTCCCGACCCGACGCGACTGCAGGACGAAGTAACTCTGGCGGAAGCGGTGCCCATGAACCGATTCGATCCGGATTATTATCCGCTGCAACTGGCGAATCACATTCTGGGCGGCGGCTTCTATGCCACGCGCTTGTATCGCGACCTGCGGGAAAAGGCCGGATACGTCTACACCGTTTCCGAGGAAATCGACGCCGGACGCACCCGGACAACCTTCAGCGTTTCCTACGGAGCCGATCCGATCAACGTGCTCAAGGCGCGGGCATTGGTCATTCAGGATCTCGACGCGATGCGGACGAGTCCACCCAGCGCTGGAGAAATGCAGCAAGCGGTCGCGATGCTGCTGCGGGAAATTCCTCTGGGGCAAGCGAGTGAATCGAGCATTGCGGACGGTCTGCTTGCCCGAAGTGTGATGGGATTGCCTCTGGATGAGCCGATCCGGGCAGCTGAGAAGTACAAAGCATTGTCGGCGGAACAGGTGCAGGCTGCGTTTTCCAAGTGGATCGTGCCAGGCGACCTCGTCGAAGTGGTAGAGGGTCCGGCGCCGCCGTAAAGCGCGCGATCTGCCCCCTCTCGGGCTCCTTGCGTAGACCTCGTTGCGAACATCTGATTGCGCAGAGCT
This sequence comes from uncultured Acidobacteriaceae bacterium, assembly GCA_963772045.1. Classification (GTDB taxonomy): domain Bacteria; phylum Acidobacteriota; class Terriglobia; order Terriglobales; family Acidobacteriaceae; genus Sulfotelmatobacter. Next base: position 130,793 of record CAVYWC010000002.1, read on the forward strand.
CGCTGCGCGTACTTTATTGCGCAGATAAGGAATGTATGACAGAGGTGCCGCAGACTCCGCGAGCGAGAGCGAAATCAGTGGTCGCTCTTTGGCTGACGTTCGCAGCCGGCATGGTCGACATCATCGGCTACATCGCTGTGTACCGCGTGTTCGTTGCCCATATGACGGGCGACACGGTGCATCTCGGGCACAATCTGGTGATCGGCAACTGGGACCAGGGGGCGAGAGCCGGAACCGCCCTAGCAAGTTTTGTCGTTGGCTCAATCGCCGGCCGGTCAATCATTGAGGCAGGCGCACGTAGAAACATAAAGAGCGTGGCGACGATCTCACTCCTTATTGAAGCAACGCTCATTCTAATTGTGGTGTGGGCGGCGCCGGCCGAAGTCACCGATCACCCGGAGAAGCTGGGCACAATTTGCTGGATGCTGGCGTTGCTGGCGGCAGCCATGGGAATGCAGACGGCGACTCTGACCCGCATCGGCGCTCTTACCATCCACACCACATTCGTCACGGGCATGCTGAACAAGCTGGCGCAGTCGATTTCCCAATGGTTCTTCTGGATTCACGATGAATGGCGCCGGCAGGTTGGTTGGGGAGAATTGCTGCGCCGCTCGGGCCAGAATGTCTCGGCGCGCACCGCAGGCTTCATGTTTGGGATCTGGCTTTGTTACGCGCTTGGATCGTTGGCCGGAACCTGGATGAGCCTGCATTGGAGCGCGCGCAGCCTGTACGTGCCGGTTGGGTTGCTGGTAATGGCGGCAGGAGTTGATCAAGTGCGGCCGCTTTCGCTGGAAGAGGAACGGGATCAGGAGTGAAGTTTTGTTAAAGGCAGGTCCCTCCATGCGCGATTGGATCGTCTCTGCCAACCTAATTGCCTGGCCGGGATGACAAGCCCCGAAGGTTCGTGCCGATTCGATGGCTTGCCTTTACCACTAGCCGCTTTCGCGACAACACGTGCCAACACGGCCGCATCCTACCCTGCAGGAGAAGTCCCTCTTGAGTGCCATGGAAATACCAACCGAACCACTCCTGCCGTCTGCAGATCCGGCGGAGGATTCATTAACATACGGATTACCTTCGAGGCCAGATTCGATCGCAGACCGGGTGGCGATTGCCAGAATCAGGACTCAGCAATTCCTTAGCTCCGCATGTCACGAATCTAAGCTGGCCTCGGAATGGGCGATCAGAAAACTGCGGAATGAAACGCGGAAGATGAAAGATGAACGCCCGCTGGCGCTACTGGGAATCATCGCCGGCTCTGCGTTTGTGCTCGGGATGACTCTGCGCCTATGGAGGTCAGGTCGCTCATGAACGCAAATCCGAATCTGGCGAATGGCCGGAGCATGGCCGACATTCTGGCGGAGATCAAGGACGAATTTGAGGAGTTCACGAAAACCCGAATCGAACTGTTGCGGCTTGAATTGGAGGAAAAGGCGCGCGCCATGAAAGCGGCGCTGCCTCTGGTTGCGATCGCAATGTTGTTCCTGAGCGTAGCCTTCATTCTGTTTTCTTTCGCGCTGGCCGGACTAGTGTCGGTGGCCTTCGTAGGAAATGACTACCGCTGGTTTTTCACTTTTCTGATCATGGCCCTGCTGTGGTCGATATTCGGCGGAATTGCCGCTTTGGTGGCGAAACAGCAGTTGAGCGCGAAGGGCGTGATGCCGCGCAAGACGATTCAGGTTTTGCATAACGACAAGGTTTGGCTGCAACGGGAGGCGAAAAATATCTTATGAGCGCTGCACCCATGGAACATCTGGAACTGCAGGCTTCGCAGCAGCGGGAGCGCATCCATCAGACAGCGCTGGAATTGATGTCCAAAGTTGACGAGACGCGGCGGCAATTCACTGCTGCGAACATCATTCACCGGAACTTCACGCGCGTATCGGCGGTGGCCTCATCCGCCGGCTTTATCTTCGGGTACCTGTTCTCAGGAGCGTTCACCCGCCGCTAGAAGATCTCGAACGACGCTATCCGGCGTCCCCGGAACTTTCTGAGACCTTTCCCCGTCTTAAGAGCATCTATAACTCTGAGTATTTACAACCATGAGCGGGTGGGGATATGCGATCCAATATCAAGCTTGGGCGTATCGCCGGAATCGAAATCGGCCTGCATTTCAGCTGGTTCATTATTGCTTTCCTGATCGCGTTTTCGCTGGCTGCGCATTTTCACTCCGTTCGGCCGAGTTGGAGTGAAGGCGTGGTGTGGGGGATCTCGATTGCAACTTCGGTTCTTTTCTTCATTACTCTGCTGCTACACGAATTGGCGCACTCTCTGGTAGCCAAATCGCGCGGCCTGAAGGTGCGCGCGATTACGCTTTTCGCCCTGGGCGGAGTGTCACAGATCGAGACGGAAGCCACCAGCGCCAGTGCGGAATTTTGGATTGCAATCGTCGGCCCGCTCACCAGCCTGGTGATTGGATTTGTTCTTCTGGGCATCGTACGGAGCCTGGGATGGGCGCCCGGGCGCGAGCCCATGACACCGTTGACAGCGGTGCTGCTGTGGCTGGGATATATCAACGTACTGCTGGCGGTCTTCAACATGATTCCGGGCTTTCCGCTGGATGGCGGCCGGGTGTTCCGGGCGATCGTCTGGTGGATTACCGGAAAGCCGGACAAATCGACGCGCATCGCAGCCAAGACAGGGGAAGTTGTAGCGTTCCTGTTCATTCTTTATGGCCTGTTCCAATTCTTTATGCATGGGAACTTCGGCGGATTGTGGCTGGCTTTCATTGGCTGGTTCTTGCTGGAGGCCTCTCGCAGTAGTTACGCGCAAGTGGGAGTGATGTCGGGACTACGGGATCACCGGGTGTCCGAGATAATGGAAAGCAACTGCGTGCAGGTGGAGGGTTATCTGAGTTTGCGGGACTTCGTCGATCACTATCTGCTGCACAGCAGTAGCCGCTGCTTTGTGGTGAATCAAAACAACCACGTGGGTGGCATTGTGACCGCCAATGACGTCAGGCGAGTGAGTCGCGAGAACTGGGACCACACTAGCGTGCAGAGCATCATGCGGCCTTTGAGCAATTTGCGCACGGTTTCGCCTGACACGCCGGCGCTCAAGGCTTTGGAAATGATGAGCCGCGAAAATCTGAACCAGCTGGCCGTAGTCTCGGACGGAAAACTGCTGGGAATCTTCTCCCGGCAGCAGATCCTGCGTTTCCTGCAAATTCACTCCGGCATGGGGGAGGATTCGCGAGATATGGCGGCCTGATACGGGTTCGCCCTACAACCGGCAGTTCCGGTTGGGCATCCGAGCGATGTGCCGATTCTGGACCAGCGCACCACCGCGGCAGTAAGGACCATCGCCATTTTCATTGTCCTGGCCGGGTTCGTATGGGGCGCGCGGGACACCATTGTTGCCTTCATCTTCGCTATTTTTTTCGCCTACGTGTTTGAGCCCATTGTCACCTGGCTGCAGAATCACCACAAATTTTCACGCGGCTCGCGCGGCATCGCCATCGCCGAGGTCTATCTGATGCTGGCGCTCATTTGTGCGGCGATTGCCCTTGGCGCCGGACCCTACATAGCGACCGAAGGCCGACAGTTCGTCGCGGCAGCCCCTTCGCTCATCGACAGAATAGGTTCTGGAAAAATTGTCCATGAAATCGCCGCCAATCGCGGGTGGAGTTACGAGACCCAGATCCGGATCGAACACTTCATGCGACAGCATCGACGCGAAATCCTGAACTTCGTTCAGGAGGTAGGAGTCAGGGCCGGAGCCCTGTTTGCCAACGCCTTCTGGCTGGCTCTGATTCCGATTCTCGCGGTGTTCTTCCTCAAAGCAGGAAAGCAGATGGCCGATAGCTTCTTAAAGGGCGCGGTAATGACGCCCAAGGCCCGCCTGTTCCTTCGCAGCACTTTGAAGGACATCAATGACATGGCGGCGCATTACATCCGGGCGCAGTTGATTCTGGCCGGGCTGTCGCTTGTCGCGTATACGTTAGTGCTCGGTCTCTCGGGAGTACAGTACGGCGTCATACTGGGCGTGTTTGCCGGCATTCTCGAATTCATTCCGATCATCGGACCTTTGGTGGGCGCGATCACTGTGCTGGCGGTCGCCTATCTCACGGGATTTCATTACATCTGGCTGCTGGTGTTATTTTTTGGAGCCTGGCGCGTAGTGCAGGACTACGTCAACTCGCCATCATTGATGCACCGGAGCGTGAGACTGCATCCTCTGGGCGTGATCTTCGCCGTGCTGGCCGGCGGCGAGATTGCCGGATTCGTGGGTGTCTACCTTTCGATTCCACTGGCGGCAGCCTTGCAGATTTTCTGGCGGCGCTGGCGTATTTACTATGAGGAAGAAGAACTCAAATCTCCCGAGGCACGAAGAGCTGATCGGAACGCTGCGTGAGGGCTGTGATGGAAACTCCTTGATAGGCCTTGGTGGTGGCCCGACATGCGGTCGCCCTGAGCTTCGCTCGGGGCAGGCTCTTCGACTACAGGCCGTTTGCTTCGCGCACGGCACCTTCGCAGGAGGGCAGCCTTTAAGTTTTGCTCGATGATTTCATTTTCCGGGAAATGGAAGTAATCCGCGAGTGAGATAGTCGCCCAGGGTCAGGGAGATAAGAATCAGAAACCAGATGATTCCGCCAGCCAGTACGACGCGCACCAACTTCGATTCGTAAAACGCGTGCATGAAGAAAGTCGCAATGAGGGAAGCTTTAATCGCGGCGATCAGCACGGCGGTGACGAGGTTGAACACGCCCAGGTCGATCAGGCCGATCAGGCTGGTGAGCAGCGTTAATCCCAGCAGAGCAAGCCAGGTGAATGTGTAAGTCTTCAGGGAAACAGTTGGCTGACTCATCGCATGTGTGCCCCCGGAAGGTAGAAAATCGCAAAGAGAAAAACCCAGATAGTATCGACAAAGTGCCAATACAGGCCGGTGATAACGACCGGCGTGTGATAGTCCTTGGAGAACGAACCGAGGCCGGTGCGCAGCACAAGCACGCTGAGCAAACCGATGCCGACGATCATGTGGATGGCATGCAGGCCGGTCATGACGTAGTAGAAGACATAGAACATTTCGATGTAAGGGGCCTGCGGGCCCGGCTGGTAAAAGGAAATGCCCGGCGCCTTGTGATCGAGATAGTGCAGGTAATATTCGTCGAACTTGATGCCGAGAAAAACGAGTCCCAGGACGATCGTGAGCACCAGAAAGCCGGCGAGGCGCAGCTTGCGTCCACGCTCGACGTTGTAGACGGCAAGCGCCATGGCGAAGCTGCTGCAAATCAGCACGGCCGTGTTGATCGCTCCCAGGTGAAAATCCATCTGCGCGCTGCCCAGATCGAAGGCAATGGGATGCCCGAGGCGGTAGACGGCAAAGCCGGTAAACAGTCCGCCAAACAACATGATTTCGGTGATGAGAAACACCCACATGCCGACCGTGGAAGTCTCGCGTTGCTGCGCCGGATCGTGGAACTGTTCGCGAAGTGCAAGTTCAACGGGATCAGCCAAGGTGCAGTTCCTCCTTTTGCGCCTCATAGTCGTAGGCGTCCCAAGTCACGACGGGAGTTTCCTCGAAGTTGTGAGTGGGTGGAGGCGAAGACGTTTTCCATTCCAAACCGGTGGCCCGCCAGGGATTGGCCGGCGCTTTTTCGCCATACTTCCAGGACCAGGTCAAATAGATGAGAGGCACCAGATATCCCACGGCGAGAATCGAGGCACCGGCAGTGGACAGGACGTTCAGCACCTGAAATTCGGGAGGATACGATGCGTAGCGGCGAGGCATTCCCAGATATCCCAGAATGAATTGCGGGAAAAACGTGAGATTGAAGCCGAGAAAGACGGTGATAGCGCAAAGTTGCGCCAGAAACTCGGGGTACATTCTGCCGCTGATTTTCGGCCACCAATAATGAATGCCGCCGAGGAAGGCCATCACCGAGCCTCCGACCATGATGTAGTGAAAGTGCGCGATAACGAAGTAGGTGTCGGTGACGTGGACGTCGAGGCCGATGGCGGCGAGCATGAGTCCAGTCATGCCGCCGATGGTGAACAGGGCGATGAAGCCGATGGCATAAAGCAGCGGCGCCTTCATATCGATCGATCCCTTGTAGAGGGTCGTTGTCCAGTTGAAAACCTTGATGGCGGAGGGAACGGCGACGGCATAACTGAGGAGTGAAAACGTCATGGCCGAGTACACAGAAATTCCCGCCACGAACATATGATGTCCCCAGACCAGGAATCCGATGATCGCGATGGCCATGCTGGAGAAAGCGACGGCGGTGTAGCCAAACAGCGGCTTGCGCGAAAACGCGGGAATGATCTCACTGACCACGGCCATGGCGGGAAGAATCATGATGTAGACCGCGGGATGCGAGTAAAACCAGAACATATGTTGGAACAAGAGAGGATCACCACCGAGCGCAGGATCGAAAATTCCTACGCGAAACACGCGTTCAACTGCGACCATCGCCAGCGTGATGGCAAGAACAGGCGTCGCCAGCACAAGGATCACGCTCGTGGCATACATGGACCATACGAAGATCGGCATCTTGAACCAAGTCATACCGGGTGCGCGCATGCGATGAACGGTGGCGATGAAGTTCAATCCGGTGAGGATGGAAGAAAATCCAGAGATCAGGATGCCGACGGCAGCTCCGATGACATAAGTCGTCGAATACATCGTGCTGAACGGCGTGTAGAAGGTCCAACCGGTGTCGACGCCTCCTCGGGTGATCGCGTAAAGAGTGACCAAGCCGCCCAGCATGAAGATGTACCAACTGAGGAGATTCAGTTTGGGGAAGGCCAGATCTTTGGCGCCGATGGCCATGGGAAGAACGAAGTTTCCGATGGTGTTGGGAATCGACGGGATTAAAAAGAACCACACCATGATGATGCCGTGCATGGTGAACAGCTTGTTGTAGGTTTCATGACTTACAAGAAAACCCGTGGGCGAGAGCAACTGCAGGCGCATCATGACGGCGAAAAGTCCACCAAAGAAAAAGAAGAACGTAATCGAGGCAACATAGAGCAGACCGATGCGTTTGTGATCGGTGGTGAAGAACCAGGACATGAGTCCCGTCTTCTGGTTCAAGTAATTCGTGGTCTGCAACTCGGGTAAAGTTTGCGTTGCCATCAGTGAACTCCTCCCGGATTTGGGGTCTTGATTGGTGGAGTAGGAGGCTCAGAAAGATCGGGTGAAACGCCGCCGTAATCGCCCATCTGTTCTCCCGGCCCGGAGGGAAACTCAGTTCCCGGGCGTGGCCCGATGGCCTTGATGTAGGCGATGAGTTCTGTGATTTCATCTTCCGTGAGCTGGCCTTTGAATGTCGGCATGACCGTCGACTTGAATCCTTGCGGAACTTTCGCGGATGGATTCAGAATCTTGCCGCGGATATAGCTTTCGTCGGCGATGACGATTCTTCCGTCTTCGGTCTGAACCGCGTGACGATAGAGACCCATGAGGCTTGGTCCCGGGCCGTGGCCGTCGAAATGATGGCAATTGCTGCATCCGAACTGGTGGAAGAGTTTTTCCCCGGTGGAAGCCAGAGATCCCTCGGCAGCGCCTTGCTCCAGCCACAGCTGATAATCTCTCGGCTCCATGGCATAAACCCAGCCGATCATCTGCGAGTGTTCGGTGCCGCAATATTCTGCGCAAAACAGGTGATAGGTTCCGGGCCGCACGGCGCGGAACCAGATGGTGGTGTAGCGGCCGGGTAAGACGTCTTGCTTGATGCGAAATGCTGGAACGTAAAAGCTGTGAATCACGTCGGCCGAGATCATATTCATGCGGATGGCGCGTCCGACGGGCACGTGCAGCGTGTTGATTTCGCGCTGGCCGCCGAGGTGCTGCAGTTTCCACATCCACTGCTTAGCGACGACATAAACGTCTTCGGCATTGTCAGGGGGACGCTCGATATCGAAGTACAACTTGCTGCCGTAGACGAACATGGCGATGAAGAGGATGGAGGGCAGAGCGATCCAGGTCACTTCGACGGGAATGTTCATCCGGATCTGCGGCGGAATTTCGTCGGGATCTCGACGGCGATAGTGCCATGCGCAATAAATCAGGAACGACGCGATAGCGATTGCGACGATGGAGCAGAGTGCGATGATCGACCAGAAAAGCGCGTCGTATTCATGCGTAACCGAGCCTTGCAGGAAGAGCGCGACGAGACTCATCGGAATCGCGCCTCCTGAGCCTTCGCGCGGTGATAGCGAAGATCGAAACGCCAGAACAGTCCGAGCACAGTGCCCAGGATCAGAATCATGAGCACTCCGCAGAGGCGCACCACATTCAGCACAGTCGCGGTGTATCTTCCGGTCGAGGCATCGTAGTGACAGCAAAACAAAAGGATCTGGTCCGCCAAGTCTCCAACCTTGCCGTGGGAGGCCTCAACCAGGCTCAGCTCGAGATCTTTGGGCTCGTAGTCAACGCCATAGAGATAGCGCGCAATCTTGCCCTCTGGCGTGAGGACCATGATCCCGCTAGCGTGAACGAATGTTTTTGTGGCCGGGTCGTAGCGGTAATGATAGCCAAGGGCGTCCATCACGGCGTGAATGGAGGCATCGGAGCCGGTCAAGAAATGCCAGCCCGCCGTGCCGTCGCGAGTGGAATAACGGTGGCTATAGAGATCGCGGTCTTTGGCGGCGTCGGCGGGAGTGTCGGCGGGATTAAAGCTGATGGAAACGATATCGAAATCTTTTCCCGGGGAAATGGAAAGCGGGCGCAAACCGGCGACCATTCCGCTGAGCACCTGGCTGCACAGCATGGGGCATTCGTAGTACACGGGAACGAGCAAAACTGGGCGAGTATGAAAGAAATCTCTTAGGGGCACGAGCCTTCCCTGCTCGTCGCGAAAGACGATGTTGAGCGGGATCGTGGCATCGAGTCTCTGGTCAATGCCAATGCCGGCGAAGGGCGATTTCCGCGCGGGTTGTTGCGCGACGCTCAAGGTTGCGAAAACAAATAAGAGAATTGCGTATTTCATTGCGGCTCTGGCTCGACTTTCCCGGCCAACCCGGTTTCGAGGCTGCCCACTTGTGGCCGATAGAACATGTTCCCGGGCGGGGCTTTCTCCGGAGGAATTCCACGCTGGACGATTAGATCCATGGCCCGGTCAATCGGAATAGAAACCACTCCGGCTTGCTCGTTGACCCAGCCATAGCTATTCAGCTTCGCGTTTTGGGCGGCCATGTATTCCTGCAGGTCGAGTTGGGGATCTTTCTGCAGTCGCGGCTCTGGCGGCAGATAGACTCCGTGCAGCGACTGCGCGGTGACCGGCAGCGGCGGCGGACTTTCCTTCGTATGCTGATGCGCCAGAGTTTCGAAGAAAAAGTAAATGATCCCGATGCAGAGATAGCTGAACAGGAGCACGGCGATTCCGGCGAACACGACGTAGCGAGCATTGATGTCAGATTCTTCGAAGCGAACATCGGGATGAATAAGCGTCCTCTCTGCGCTGCGGCGTCCCAGCAGAAAGTCGATAACCGAAACGACGGCGGCCGAGCTCCACAAGCCATCCACAAACAGGCGAGCCCACAAGGACCTGGAATTATCTGCCTTCATAGTGCACAGCCTCCTCGAGAGCGGGATCGCCCAGCGGCAGTAATGGGCGTTTCTTCAGTTGCCAGAGGAACGCGGCGAGCCAGATTCCACCCAGCGCAATGGGAAGCGAAAAGTTCAGCCAGTGCACGCGAAATCCTTTGTAGAACTCGGGCATGACGATCCAGAACAAATCGACGAAGCGCATGCTGAGCAAGATCAAGGCAACGGTTGACAGGGCCCAGGGATTTTGTTTCAAAGGCCGCGACAAAAGCAGCACAAAAGGAATCACGAATTGCCCGTAGATGAGCACGATGCTGAGCGCGCGCCAGGTCGTGGCGAAACGCGGCATGTACCAGGGAATTTCGTGAGTCAAGTCGCCGGACCACACGATCAGCAACTGGGAAAACTGGAAATATGCCCAGAGCATGACGAACATCAGCAAGAGTTTGCCGAGAGCGTGAAAGTGAGAGGAGTTGATGACGCCCGACAGCGGCCGGCGACGAGAAAGAATGGCAAGGACAATGATGGCGAACGACATGGCGATCAGGCCCTGGCTGGCCACGAAGAGAAATCCCCACATGGTCGAAAACCAGTGATCGGCGAGGGATTCCGCCCAATCGATGGAGGCGAATGTGGCCGTGAAGACGTAAAGAATTAGACCGGGCGCGCTCAGCCGCTGCAGCCATACCTGCCGAGCGCCGCTGTCATCTTCTTCCCGGGACCAACGGTTCAGGAAATATGCGAATGTCAGCCAGAGCGCGAAATAAAAAATGGAACGAAGAATGAATCCCGTGGGATTCATGTAGAAGCTGCGATGACGGAGAACGTCATCGGCCTGGACAATCTTCGGATGGGCCCAGTTGTACAACCGCGGAATGCCGATGAGGATCGGGATGAACAGAAGAGCGAGAAGCGGCAAAGTTCGGGTGGCAGCTTCGAAGATGCGCCGCGTGACCACTCCCCAGGCGCCACCCGTGAGGTACTGTAGCATGACGAGCGCCATCGACCCGAGAGCAAGGCCTATCCAAAAGAGATAGGAGAAGAGGTAGGAACGGAAGAATTGATTGGGGCTGAAGATTCCGCCGATGATGGAAGCGAAAAAGAAGATCCCGCCAACGATCAGGGCAGGCTTCTGCCAGCGATTCAGAGAGCGTTCGAGTTCAGGCGTTACGTCGGAGGTACTCATGGCAATCCCAGTGTTTTTCGCTCTTGCGGAGGCACATCCGCGACGGTTGCGTTCTGGCTGAGTTGCAGGGCGCGAATGTAGGCGATGATGGCCCATCGGTCAGCAACATGGATCTGGTTGTCATAATCGGGCATGGCGCCGTATCCGTTGCTTATGACCTGGAAAAGGTATCCCGGAGGAGCATGACGCAAGCGGTCGTTGTGGAGGTTCGCTGGAACTTTGAATCCGCGGCGGGCGACCATTCCGTCCCCATCTCCGAGCGGGCCGTGGCAGGGAGTGCAGAAAATGTTGAAGCGCTGCTGGCCACGCTCGAGTAGCTGATGAGTAATAGGCCTAGGAAACGTAGCGAGAAAAACTCCCTTCACCGCGCCCGTGTGGAATGCATCGTCATCGTTGAGATGTCCGCGCGCGATCGTGTGCGCGGGGATGGGCCGGGCACTGCGGCCGTCGACGAAGAAACTGCTGGGTGAGAGTGCAACATATTTTGGCTGCACCTGCATGTCGCGGCGGCAAGCGGAGATGAGCGAGATCGCAACCAGCCCGGTCGCCAGCGTACTCCAGCGAGAATGTGAACCGAACTTCATTCGCTGCTATTCCTTTTCAATCTCCAAAACTCGGATCGGATTGAGGCTCGAAAGAAACTGAAATGTGTCTTGGGACGAGAACTTGAAATCACGCGCTTCAATGCAGAGAAAAAAGCGGTCGTCGCTCACGCGCGCAAATTCCGTGACATTGAAAACAGGATGATGGATGCGCGGAAATCCGCTCAACCACAGCGCGGCGAAAAAAGCTGCGGAAGCCGCGAATAACACTGTCAACTCGAACGTAATGGGAACGAATGCCGGCCAGCTGTAAAGAGGCCGGCCCCCGACGTTAATGGGATAGTCCCAGATAGCGATACCACTTTGCATCGCCCACGCTGTGGCCGTTCCCAGCAATCCGGAAAAAAGGACGATCGCAGGAAGCGGATTCCGCATGGGTATCAGCTCTTCCATTTCTTCGATGGCATATGGCGTGTAGGCTTCGAGTTTGCGATAGCCGACTTCGCGGGCGCGGCGGACGGCTTCAATCAGCGTGTCTGCATTTTCGAATTCGGCGACACACCCATAAACTGGGCGCTTCACTTTTCCGTACCTCCGGCCGGCTTTAAACGGGGCAACAGCCCGCGCAATTCAAACATTGGAATCATGGGCAGGAAGCGAACGAACAGGAGGAAGCAGACAAGGAATAGACCCACGGACCCGAACAACAGTGCAAGGTCCCAGCGCGTTGCGACGAAATTCGCCCATGCGGAGGGCAAGAAATCTCGATGCAGCGAGGTCACGATGATCATGAAACGCTCCATCCACATGCCGTAGAGAATTACGGCAGAAACGAAGAACAGGCGTTTCGGTTCGACGCGGAACTTGCGGAACCACAGAAGTTGAGGGATCAAGATATTGCAGACGAGGGTTACGTAGTAGGTCCACGATTCAGGCCCTACCACGCGGTAATGCACCATCGCCATCTCGTACCGATCTCCTCCGTACCATGCGGTGAAAGGTTCAATGGCATAGGCGTAGGCGAGAATGAGGCCAGTCGCAAGCATGATTTTGGCGCAGTTGTTGAGGTGACGCTCGGTGATCAGATTTTCGAGTCCGTAAATGCGGCGCAGCGGGATGGCAAGCATCAACACCATGGCAAAGCCGGAGTAAATTGCGCCATCGACAAAATAAGGCGGGAAAATGGTGGAGTGCCATCCCGGCAAAATGGCGATGGTGAAATCGAAGCTCACCACGGTGTGGACAGAGAGAACCAGAGGTGTAGCCAGACCAGCCAGCAAGAGCGAAGCCATTTCATGAAAACGCCAGTGCCGTGATGCCCCACGCCATCCCAGGGACAACACGCCATAGAATCCCTTGGCTAGTCTTTTTTTTGCGCGATCGCGCAGGCTGGCGAGATCCGGAATCATTCCCAGATACCAGAACAGCAGAGAGACCGTGAAATAAGTAGAGACGGCAAAAACGTCCCAGACCAGCGGGCTGCGAAATTGCGGCTGCACGTGCATGGTGTTCGGGTACGGAAGCAGCCAATAGAAAATCCAGGGGCGGCCGAGGTGTGCGAGCGGCATGAGCCCGGCGCACATAACGGCGAAGATCGTCATCGCTTCGGCAAAGCGATTGATGGAATTTCGCCAACGCTGATTCAGCAACAGCAAGATCGCTGAGATCAATGTTCCGGCGTGCCCGATTCCGATCCACCAGACAAAATTGGTAATGGGGAAGGCCCACGCAACAGGGATCTGAGTTCCGAAGATTCCTATGCCCTGGTAAAAGAGGTACGACAGCGCAATGAGAAGGACGGAAACCAGCAGCAGGCCGAGAGCAAATACCACGATCCACGGCAGTGGCGTAGGTCGAGTGAGTACGACCGACGTGACTTGATCGGTGAGCGCGCCGAGAGAAATCGGACCCTCGATGATGGGCGGACGCGCTCCAGGCTGGAGCGAGCGCCGCATTCCCCGTTGTTGCTCGACGATACTCATGACTTTGATTCAGGCTTCTGCGAGTTCAATTCCGGATTCGGGTTGCGCAATTCCGCTAGATACGTGGTGCGCGGGCGCGTATTCAGCTCCGCCAATAATGCGTAGTTCAAGTCAAGGGACTTCAGTTTGGCGACGTGATTGTTCTTGTTATTGATATCGCCGAAGACGATCGCCTTTGTCGGACACGCCTGCTGGCATGCGGTCTGGAGTTCGCCATCGATCACATAGCGATCTTGGACCTGGGCGCGGATTTCGGCTTCGCGGATGCGCTGCACGCAGTACGTACATTTCTCCATCACGCCGCGGCTGCGAATGGTCACATCGGGGTTGCGTTGCAGCTTGATCGATTCCGTCGTCCAATCCTCAAACAACATGAAGTTGAAGCGGCGAACCTTGTAGGGACAGTTGTTGGAGCAATAGCGTGTGCCGACGCAGCGGTTGTAGACCATGTCGTTCAAGCCATCGGCGCTGTGATTGGTGGCCTGCACAGGACAGACCAGTTCGCAGGGCGCGTCTTCGCACTGCATGCACGGCACAGGCTGGTAAAACGCCTGGGGATTGCTCCAGTCGCCTTCGTAATAAACATCGATGCGCAACCAGTGCATGGCTCGATGGGTCAACACCTGCCCTTTGCCGACGACCGGGATGTTGTTTTCCGCCTGGCAGGCAATCACGCATGCATTGCAGTTCACGCAGCGGGTGAGATCGATCGACATGCCCCAGGCATAGCCGGGATAATTCCATATGGGATAGAGAGTGAGATCTTTCGGCGGCGCAGGAGATTCCTGCTGGGCAAACTTCGGGTTCCGCTTGTAGTAGTCGACATTCTCAGCGAGCACGAGCGGGCGGCCCTCCATCGTCTGCTGCATCTGCGTGGTGGCGAGAGGAAACTTCTCGCCGAGGCTGCGGATTTTGACCCCGGAAGCGAACCACAGCGCATCGGAACGGCGCAGCGGGTAAACATCGAAACCAGCACCATCGGCGGCTCGGCCCACGTGCGTGTGTCCCCAGCCAAGGTGCAAAACGACGGTGTCATCGGCTTGACCGGGCGTAACCCAAACCGCTCCTTCGACCCACTTCCCGCCATATTCGAGCTGCACACGACTGTGGGTTACCAAGTGCAGGCGATCCGCTGTCGCGGGACTTAAATGGACGGCGTTGTCCCATGTCAACTTCGTCATGGGCTGGGGGAGTTCCTGCAGCCAGGTGTTGTTGGCAAAGCGGCCGTCGTAGAGCCAGGGATCGGGACGAAAAACGAGCTCGCGAACGGACAGTTCAGTTGAGCTCTGATCCGAGTTGGGATTTGAGCTTTGTCCTGTGGTTTGCGTCGGGGGCGGCGACAGCGAAGTCATCCAATCGGCTCTCAGGGCGGGCTGAATGGGCGGCAACGCCGAGCCCGCGATCAATCCATCATGGACAGACTTACGCCACCACGGTTCGAAATCACTGGCTCCGGACTTCCCTTTCCAATAGGCGCGAACGATGTCATAGCTGGGACGCCCGGGCGGATAGAGAACGGCATCGAGGAGTTCCAGGTGAGAGCGGGAATCGTAAAGTGGATTGATCAACGGCTGAAGAATCGTGATGGTCCCATCAAATGCGCGGGCATCGTCCCAGTGCTCGAGGAAATGCGACGCCGGGATCTGCCAGTCGCATTTCACCGACGTCTCATTCTCTTGCAGGCTGGCGTGGATTGAAGTTTTGATTTTTTGCAGACGCGACACAAAATCAAAATCAATGGGCGCGTTGAAGACAGGATTGCCATCCAGAACCAATAACAAGTCCACGGCTCCCGCATCCATGGTGTCGACGAGGGAGCGCAAAGATGCGATCTGGTCAATCGGCTGCACTTCGAGAGGATCGGTATAGATCACCGTCTGGCCCACGTTGGCCAGGGTCGCATTGATGGCATGCGCCAGGGCGTGGAGGGCCGGAGATTGATGGTGTCCGGGGATAATGGCGCAGTCGCCGCGATGTGCCATGAGATCGCGGGACAGCGCGGCGATCCAGTCGGCTTGAATTCCAGTACCGGAAGCGGTGATTCCCTGCACTCCGACAGCCGCAGCCAGATCGCGCGCAAACAGTTCGATCTCGCTATAGCGCAGTGGCATTCGGTGATCGGCCTTGCCGCCGGTCGCGGTCAGGGCACTTTCCACTGAATACAGCCGATTCATATCCGTGCGGTCGCCGTGGGTTCGGCGATGCGCGTAATCATGGGCCAAGCGGCTGGACGTCTGACTGCAGGCGAGGAAATCGGAGTCGAGCGCAAGAATGACCGAGGCTTGGTCGAGTTTGTAATAAGTATTGATCGGCCGGCCGAAAGCGATTTGCGAACCGGCACGGGCCGAATGCGCCCCGGCAGCGTCGTATTGATGCCACTGCGCATCTGGGAATTGATTCAGCAGGGTTGCGATGTGCGCGCCGAGAGTTGGCGAGATGATGGTGTCAGTAAGAATGTGAAATCCTGCGCCGCGGCGTGCGCGAATGGGTGTAAGGATTTTATTGAGCGCGACCAGAAAATCCTCCCAGCTCTCCCAGCCGCCGAGATGGTTAATCTGCTTGGCGCGGTCCGGATCGTAGAGGTCGAGAACGCTGGCTTGCGATTGAACGGAGGTTCCTCCCATGCTTGCCGGGTGTTCGGGATTGCCTTCGATTTTTGTGGGCCGTCCGAGGTGACTTTCGACCAGTACTCCTTGCGCAAGACCGGCGACCGGAACGGCGGTCGCAAAATACATGGGAATGCCCGGTTCGGCGTTCTCCGGCTGCCTTACGTACGGCAGAAGCTTTTCCATGGGCGGCCTGGTACAGGCGGTGAGACCGGCCAGGCCCATGGAGGCGGCGGCGAGCTGCAGAAAACGGCGGCGGCTGCGGTCATCCGGCATTTCGTCAGCGTGGGGCGGGAATTCCCCGTGCAGCATCTCAACGAATTCCGCTGTTCCGGCGAGTTCTTCCAGGCTGCGCCAGTAGCGCTTCTCGGAGGCCTTTCCGGTCAAAGTGGCGAGTGGAACGAAGTTTGGATTTCCAGATGTGTCGTTCATCGGTGACAGGTCGAGCAGCTGCCGAGCCGCTGGATGTGATACTCCTTGACCAATTTTTTTCCCAACTCAATCTGGTTGGGCGGCGCAACGTAGGCCATGTTGAAAACCTGGTCCTTGGGGCGAACATATTTTTCCGGATGCCAATGACAACCAAGACACCACTGCATGGTGAGGGGCACGGCTTGCCAAGTCAGCGGCATCTTGTCGACTCGGCCGTGGCAAGTGGCGCAACCGATGCCTTTATTCACGTGGATACTGTGGTTGAAATAGACAAACTGCGGCAGATCGTAGACCTGCGTCCATTCAATCGATTTGCCGGTTCGGTAACTTTCGCGCACAGGCTCGAGCACCGGCGCAACCGCCCACATCTGGGAGTGGCAATTCATGCAGGTTTTTGTCGGAGGAATATTGGCGAACCAGGACTCTTCGACGGTCGTGTGGCAATACCGGCAGTCGATTCCCAGTCCGCCGACGTGATGCTTATGACTGAACGGAACCGGCTGCGGATGCGGAACTTCCTGCACCATTTCATAGGGAGAGCGCACGATTTCGAATCCGATCCCAGCCGCCAGGACCACGAATGCGGTAATGCCGAATAACGACAGCCTGAAAATCGCATTCGCGGTGCGTGGGAAGAACTGCGGCATGGCGGAACAGGTCCCACTCCATCTGGGCTAAATTGAACTTGGTTAATGAAAAGGCTGACGCGCACACGAATTGCGTCCCGAGCCGAAGTTGCTGCGCAATGCAGCTAGCGCCATAAACGACCTGAGTCTGATGTGAACTTCTGAGGAGGTGGTTGTTGCAGTCAGTCGTGTAGGAAGCATTGCCCTATGGTGGAAGCAAGCGTGATTGTCGGAGGGGACTTGCCGCTTCGCTAGCCTGCGGGCGCTTGCGTGGCGCGACCGTAGTGTTCTAACCCGCTGAGGACACTACCGTGCCGTCGGATAGCTGGAACGGCGTGCGATAATGGCGTACAAGAGTCACTCTTTGGCCCCGTAGCTCAGATGGATAGAGCAGCGGTTTCCTAAACCGTTGGTCGGCAGTTCGACTCTGCCCGGGGCCCCCAGTTTCAACGATTTACGGTGTACGCTTTCCGGCTGTCCCGTGTCTGTCCGGAATCAAGGGGCGGTCAGGCTTGGACATCGATTTCCGCACCGTTGCCGGCAGGGCGACCTGTGGGTACAAGTATGCGTCCGCCGGACCGCACGCGCAGTTAAGACAATGTGGTCGGCTGGATCAGGCTGGCTGCAATCCTAAACCGGGGCCATCAGGGAGGGTCAGCTTGCCCTCATGTACGGTAACGCCGCGAAAGGGATCATTCGCAATCAACAGATTCCCATCGAGGTCTGCGTAATCGACCAGTGGTGACAGATGCGCTGCGGCTGTAACACTGACCGAACTGGAAACCATGCAGCCGAGCATGGTTCTCATCCCCAGAGATTTGGCGACATAGATCATCCGCAGTGACTGCTGTATGCCACCGCACTTGTCGAGTTTCACGTTGACGCCGTCGTAAGCACCCACGAGTTTCGGCAGTGCGGCGGCGTTGACGGCTGCCTCATCGGCGATGATCGGCAGATGCACATGGCTTCTGACCCAGCGCGTTTCTTCGACCATGTCAGCGGGCATCGGTTGTTCAACGAATTCCACTCCTTGTGTTTCCAGCCAATTGATTTTGCGAACGGCTTCTTCTTTATCTTTCCAACCCTCGTTGGCGTCAACCCGCAGCGGTTTCTTAGTGACGCTGCGCACGGCGGCAATGGTTGCCTCATCCGTGTTCAAACCGACCTTGATCTTCAGGACGGGGAATGGCTCGGCTTCCATGACTTTCTGCCGTGTAGTTTCCGGAGTGTCGATGCCGATGGAAAAAGTTGTGATTGGAGTGTCGGCGGGATCGAGGCCCAGCATTCGATACAAAGGAAGATTGCTCTTTTTTCCAAACCAATCTATCAAGGCGATATCGAGCGCTGCCTTGGCCGCGAACTGTCCCGGCATCCTCGCGGAAATCTCGGACATCACCTTTTCATAACACCAAGGATCTGCTGTCTCGAGAAAGGATGCGATGGCGTCGATTGCCGCTTTCCCGTCCGCTGCATTTTCGTGATAGCGGACGATCGGCGCGCCTTCGCCAATCCCAGTAACGCCATCTCTGGTGAGACGGGCCTGAATGGTATCGCGATATGCGCTGGAGGACATGGTCGTCGTCCAGGTATGGCGAAGTTTCAAACGTGTAATGCTGGTTTCCCAGTGGCATTCCGATGGCCCCAAGGAGAAAGCCGGAGGCGAGGAAAGACCCGGGAACATGCTGGCTACACTCAGTGATGCACCCACCCTGAGACAGTCTCTGCGATTCATTTTACCCTCCGGCACGCAACCAGAAGCCGCGTCCAGGGCTGGTCGTCGAGACGGCTGATTTGAATTACCGGACGCCCGTGTGTTGTGGCCTGAATGAATTGTCCGTCGCCGATGAACATCGCGGTGTGCGTGATCTTGTCGGCACTTCGTCCAAAAAACAGCAGATCACCCGCACGCAGATCCTTTCGATCGATGATTTCCATTCCATCCCAGGCGGCCTGCAGGTCGGCATCGCGTGGCATGTTGATGCCACGGCTGCGAACCAGCATTTGCGTAAAGCCAGAACAGTCGTAACCGTAACTCGATCGTCCACCCCACAAATAAGGCAGGCCCAGGAATCGCTTGCCCAGGGTGATCGAATCATCGATCGTCAGCGCTTTCGGATCCTGGGTAACATCTCCCGACTGGATCCATGCCTCGCGGCCGTCCGGCAACCGCACCTGCAACCAACGGCCTTCATCCTGCGCCTGCTCGCTAACCAGTTCGAGGCGCGTTTCGAAGGGAACGGTTAGCAGGGGCTGGTGCAAAGTGACATCGGTCTCGCGATAGAGATTGGCGAAGAGGCTCTCAACCTGCATGGCTGGACTCTGCGAAGCATACGCACGCCCATCTTTCAGCTTCAGCAACTGCGAGACCTGCATCCAGCCGGTGTACTGGTCTGGCGTACGCACGTGTGCCCAATCTCCGCGAAGTTCGAGCACGGTTACGTTGGTCCCGAAGATCGCCTGAGAAACAACGTCCACGTTGGTGCTGCCCGACGAATACATGTTTGCAACCGGTACGGTTACGACCGAATACTCGCTGGGAGCCGCTGGACCCGCGGCAGAGGAAAAGGATAATAAAAGTGCAAAGCAGAACGTGATTACGGACGCAAGACGACTCTGCATGTAGCGCATGGCGACATTCCGATTGTGGCTGCTGCGAATTTGCGAACGCAGTGCCAATTTCTCTTAGGAGATTGCAAAATGTGGAAGTAGCTGCCCGTGACGAAATCGAGTGGCCCGAAGCAAGCCGGCCCGCTCAGGGCTACCACATCAAAGTAAGGACCCGGCTTCGGTAAGCCGGGTCCTCGAGGTAAGTAATCCTGCTGCATCAGAAGCGATAGATTCCCGCGAACTCCATTCTGCGCGGCTGAGTCAGCGTTTGAGAGTAATTTCCGAACGTAGTGGGCACATCCCACTCGTCCTGCATGCTGTAAGCGTCAAACTTGACGTTGTTAAACGCATTAAAGACGCTCCAACGCAGTTCGAAGCTCTGCCGCTCGGTAATCTTGAACCGTTTTGAGAGATTCATGTCCGTAGAAGTGAAACCGTCGCCACGAACCGGGTTGCGAACGCCGCTCTCTCCCGGATAGGCATAACCGAATGCGTTTCGGGCACAAGGCGCGCTATTGCCTGAAACGCAATTGGGGTTCTTGAAGATGCTGACGCTTCCGGCGGGAATTCCGTTTGTTCCGTTGCCACGGGTCGTCCCGCTTCCGATGGGTGAACCGGTCAGGTCGGACCACCCCATTTCATCCCAGTTTGTCGGCCAGACGTATCCTTGAAAGACACTGTCCGGGAAGCCGGAGGTCCAACGAGTCGTTCCGCCAATCTGCCAGCCGCCAATGATGCCGTCCGCCAATTTGCTGGCGTTCCCGGCAAGGGCCCTGCCTTTGCCAAAGGGCAACTGATAGATCCAGTAGCCGTTGACCTGATGCCTCAGATCGCTGTCGCTTGGGCCATACATTTGACGTGGGCTCCAGGGATTGATCACGCTATCGGTCAGGTAATGGACGCCGCGTTCCGCCATGGACTCAACATCCAAAGACTTCGCATAGGTGTAGTTAAGCCGGAACATCAAACCGTGGGACATCTGCTTGCTGAGGGTGACCTGGAGAGCGTTGTAGTTCGACCAGGCAATCGAGCGCCAGTCCCAAAGAGAGGAGTACTGGCTGTTGTAATAACTGAACAAGCCGGTGTTGGGAGTCACCGGGAAACCGGCGACGTCGATCAGGTAGATCGCGGAGGTTTCGTTGTACAGGGTGCAATTGGGCCCGAACACATCGTAGACGGCCTCGAGCATGTTGGTGGTCGTGGCGCCGGTCGAGCAGAGGGTATAGCTAGATGCTGGCTGCATCATGTTTTGCCAGTACTGGGCGGTGGGCCCAATCGTCGAGGCATTAATGGCGCTGTCCGGAGTGTTCTGGCGTCCCAAACTTGATAATTGGCGCGCCGCCTGGAAGTAACTGATCCCGGATTTCGGATCAACCAGGTTCAAGGGTGCAGCAACGTCATCCAGCACCAGCAGGCGATGAGCTAAGTGGCCGACATAGGCCACGTCGAGGGTCATCTTGCCCGGCAACTGCCGTTGCACGGAGAGGTCTAACGCGTACGAGTAGGGAGTTTTGAGCGATTGATCGATGCCGCTTGTGATCGCAAGGGAGCCTGCCGGAGGGGCCTGCGGAAAACTGATGGTGGCAGCAGGGATCAGATTGCCCAACGTTGCGAGCGGAATCGAGTTCATATCGGCCAAGGTACCGCCGAGACGAGGTGAGGTAGACACCGTCACACTTTGGGCGGGGTTGCTGACCACGCTAGAAAGTCCGTACTCGCCCGATGAGCTGTAGTACTGGGCGAGTTCGGGACCGAAGTTCTGGTAGTACATGCCGGCGCCGGCGCGAATCGAAGTCTGGCCCACTCCAAAGAGTTTGTTCAGGAATCCCGAATCCGCTTGCGGCGTAAAGGCGATGCCCACCCGCGGTGCAAAGTTCTTGGTCTGGGCACCATACAAACCGGCCTTGCCATATGGCGAACCCGCAGGGCCGAAACCAACGAGCGCGCCGCCATTAACTTGATTGTCCGGAATGCCGGCTAGCATGGATGCCTGGCGCTGGTTGAACCACGCGCCCATGTTTACGGTCGGTGCGACCTCCTGTCCATCTGTCTCCGTCATCGGGGTCATGAGCTGATAATTCAAACCATAAGTGACCGTGAGGTCGCGCCTCACTTTCCAGCTGTCCTGGAAAAACAGGTTGTAATCGTCAACCGCCCAGTGACGAAGGATTGGCAGATTCTGGGGATGCGTGGTTCCTTGCGTGGAGGTTACTCCTCCGGTGTAAACCGTAGTGGCTACGTCGTAGTTGAAAACGCCATCGACTTCGCTTTCAAGTCCCATCAATGCGGCCAAGGGAAAGTCGTAGGTGTGGTTGAATGAACTGCTGACGGCGGGGAAGGTATCAGCGGGCGTGCAGGTCGAACCGCTTTGAGCGATACATGCCGGGTTGAGAGGGCTGTTTAAGTTGGCAAAGCCTCCCGGGGAAATCCAATCGGCATTGGTAAGCGTATCGCTGAAAACGGAGCCGTAATTGTAAGTATTCAGTCGCGAGAGCAAAAAGTTGAGGCCGAATTGGAAGGTGTGTGACCCTTTGGTGAAATCAACTGTATCGACAATGTTGTGCACCGGGGAGGTGTCGCCATAGGAATAGGCAATGTCCTGGCTTAGATCACGCATCTCCACCCAAGGCTGGTTGGAGTCGCCGCCGTTACCGGTGCTGTCGCGGGTCAGGCCGTAGCGGAAATTGTTGACAAGATGTGGTCCCCAGACGCTGGTGTAACCGGCAACGAAGCCCTTCGCCAGGCTGAGAGTTGTGCTCTCTGGCGGCCTGCCGGGAAGAAACGGAGGATTATTGAAGTGAGAATCGACGGCGGTGCCGCGGAAAAAAAGGGAGTGATTGCCGTTTTGCGTAATCTTGTAGTCGAGACGGCCGATCATCCAGTTCTCGCGCCTCGTTGTCGGCGCGGCAAAGCGGTAGCCTTCGAAGTTCGGATAGTCGCCGTAGCTGGGGTCGTTGGCAGTGGGGTAAGTATTGAAATACGCGAGCGCTCCCTGGCTCGGACCGATACCCAGCGGATCCATGGCCGCGAGCTCCGTTGGGCCCAGCCCGTAATAACCAGCTTGTATGGGATAGATCTTGCCGCTGGCTCCGGTGACGTTCATGCCGGTACATGCCGATGCGTTGGCACATTGGTATTGGATGATTCCGTCTTGTAGCAGCGGGCCGGGGATCTCCTGCACTGCGCTTTCTCCCACGTTCTGCCGGTGGCCTTCGTAGTTGAAGAAGAAGAACAGCCTGTTCTTCAAAATTGGGCCGCCTATGGTCCCGCCATAGTTGTTCCACACCAGTTGTTCCGGTTTGTTGGGCAGGTCGGTACTCACCTGGGACTCTTTAATGAACCAGTCGTTGGCTTCGCCCATGCCGTTGCGATTGAACTCGTAGAGCGAGCCGTGGAACTGATTCGTGCCACCCTTGGTGACCATGGCAATCTGGGCTCCCGAAGACCGCCCCTGGCTCGCGTCGGAGTTGGAAGTCGTGACCCGGAATTCCTCTACCGAGAACGGCGTGGTCGGCAATATGCCATCGAAAGCGTAACCCTCAAACTCGGCGTTGTTGCTGACGCCATCGAGCGAGATGTTGTTTTGATCGCTGCGCTCCCCGTTGACCATGCCGGCGCGCGTGTCGTAAGAGCTCGTCAGGTAACTTTCGTTGTCACTGGTCAGCGTGACACCCGGCTGCAGACTGAGCAGAAGCACCGTGTTCTCGTGATCAAGCGGGAGGCCCTCGATCTCGCTCGTGCCCATCGTGTTCCCGACGCTGGCATCCGTAGTATTCAGCGGAGGCACCTCGGCAGTAACGGAGACCGTTTCCTGGGCCGCGCCCACCTTCAGTTGGAGGTTGACCGTGGCGGGCAATTCCACGCGCAACTCCACGCCTTTTTCCTCGAGTCTGCTGAACCCTGGCGCTTCCACCGTCAAGTTATAGGTACCGGGAAGCACTTCAACGAAAACATAGCTGCCGTCGCCGGTACTTTCCGTTTGGCGGCTGAAGTTGGTGCTGGAGTTAACAATCGTGACGCGTGCTCCGTGAATTGCGGAACCGGAGGGGTCAGTCACTGTGCCGCGAAGAGAAGTGGTTGCCTGTCCCCAGCCGATAGAGGCGCACAGACTGATCAAGCCGAAAATAGCGAATCGCGAGAGTCGTCGCATAGTCCCTCCCATGTTGTTCCAACCGCCCTATATACAGAGGAATCGTGACAAGTGTCAAGAACATCTTTCTCAATGTGCAACATTTGTTTCTTTGTAGGATTCCCTGCCCCGGTAAGAAGCGGAACGGGTACTGTTTACATGACGGAAGGGTCTGGGATACCTACTCGGAATACCAGCGAAAACCGTGGCGCTGTTCGTAATCCGCTTTCTTCAGAATGCGAACGGTTCGGGCTCTGTGCTGGTGCGCACAAATAGTGAGCAGAACGTCGAGAAAGGTCATGGGAGCAGTGTAGGAACTGCTCAAGTACGCCTCGACGGGCGTAAGAAAGCACTCGTCGGCGAAACGGGCGACCGGAGAAATGAAGGTGTCGGTGATGCCCACACAATACGAGCCGTTGGCGTGCGCTTGTTGCACGCCCTCAACTGTCTGCCGCAGCCCTCGCCCAAAACTGATCGCGATCACCAGATCTTGTCTGCCGCAATTTCGGGTTGCGTTTGCGCACTGCCCCGGCGTCGTTGCGGTAGAAACAGGAAAGCCGAGTACGGTCAAACGGTAGGCCAGAAAGTCCACCAGACTGACGGCCAGATCGCCGCCCAGGACGAGGATTCGTCGCGCTCCATGAATCCTTTTCGCCAGCGCAGCCACGCGTTTCATATCGAGGGTATTGCGCAGCGCGTGAAGGTTGTGAATATCCTGTTCCAGTGCCTTGTGGCCGTGCGAGAGAATGCTGGGGTCTCGGGCTGTGTGAATTCGCATGCCTTCCAGTGAGGTTGCGCTTGCGATCGACAATTCATGCAGATACGACTTGAATTTTCTATAGCCGTCAAAGCCGAGACCGCGGACGATTCGCAGAACGGTTGCCGGATCCGTTCCCAACTTGCGGGCGACGTCACGAATCGGAAGCAGAACATAGTCGCGAGGATGCTCCTGAATGGGACGGATTAGTTCGCGCCGCTTCTTGCTCAGACGCTCGATTCGTTCCGCGAAACTCGGAGTGTGGTCTCCGCGACCGTTTCTCGAATGCGTATTCTTCATAACCGGAAAGCCCGTTTGGCGAATATCCATGACCGACCAGAAGTCTTGGCGTGCCATTGACAGAAGCACGGGTTCATCTTACAACATGCATAATGCAACAAAAGTAACAGCGAGTGTAAGGCTAACAAAACTACTTTCGGTGCGAGAATAAGACTCCGGGTTGTACCTCGCATAAGTACGCAAGCGCAATGTTCGACCGACAGTCCTGGCGAGCGAGCCCAAGAGCATTGGAGAACAAGAAGATAATGACCATTCAAACCAGCCGTTGGAGCTGGATTGGCATCCTGACACGCGCAATCTGCGTAGTCTTGATGGTTAGCTGCGCCATCGCACAGGCGGTTCCGGCTCCGCAACAAACTGAGAACCAGATGCAGGCAGTGTTGTGGCAAAAGCTTGCCGCGCGAATCGGCGACATCGATAGCAACCTCGACGGCGTGGTCGGAGTAGCCATTCTCGATTTAACCAGCGGACAGACATTTTTTTTGCACGCCGATGATGTGTTCCCACAGGCTAGTTCAATCAAGATTGCCGTGCTGGCGGAGCTCTATCGCCAAGCGCAAGAGGCGGGGCGGGAAAAGAACAAGCTTGGGGAACTGTACACCGTGCAAAGCTCAGACCTGGTGGCAGACAGCGATATCATGGGCGGGCTCACCCCTGGCGTAACACGCATCACCAATCGCGACCTTGCCACGATGATGGTGGCAGTCAGTGATAATTCCGCAACCAACGTGCTCATCGATCGCCTGGGCATGAAGAACATCGACGACCTCATGGTGAGCCTGGGGCTCAGTCATACCCTGCTCCGCCGCAAGATGATGGACGTGAAAGCTGCCAGCGAGGGCCGCGAGAATGTTTCTACGCCTCGCGAGATGATGACCTTGCTCGAGGATATATACCGCGGGAAGGTGCTGAACAAGGAGATGACGGAAGATTTCCTGAAAATGTTGTCAACGCACAAGGAAAGCTTTCTTCCTCGATCCCTGCCGGATGACGTCCGCGTGGCCAACAAACCGGGAGAACTGGAGGCGGTTCGCAACGACTCTGGAATCGTATTTGCCTCGAACCGTCCTTATGTGATTTGTGTGATGACAACGTATCTGAGAAACGAGCGGGCGGGTGAAAACGCGATCAGCAGTATCTCGGAGGCAGCGTATCAGACGTTCGATCGCTTTGGTCGCAGCTCCGAATATGGCCGGATCGTCTCACCCGACAACAGCAGACCATAGCAGCTGAAAATGCGCGACGAGATAAATCGCATATTGTCTTGGCGCGCGCTTCGAGCAAAACCAATCCCTCCGACTGCCGATCTGGTTTGTTTCCGATCCGATCATTTTTGACACATTCACCCAGCGCAAATGAGCTGAAGAGCTCAGACCTAGAGGGTCTGCAGAAAACTGATCAGATCCTGCATCTGCTGTAGCGTAAGTCCGATCTGGAATCGTTTGTTGTAGAAATTCACGACTTGGGAAAGATTCGCGGCAGCGCCATTATGGAAGTAGGGCGGGCGCGAAGCGAGTCCACGAAGGATCGGACCTTTGATGCGGCTGATATCACTACATTGTCCGGAGATCAGCGCTTTCCCGGGATCGGTGGTATAGAACGTCTGCCCTGCTTCTGGGCCTTGCGTACACACTAGTCCGAAAACTGGCAGCGCAGGCTGCTGCAATTGTTGCAGGCCTGCCATGATGTTGGGGTCGGTTTCGTATTGCAGAGAGTGGCCGGTGCCGATGTCAAGGGGCAAAGGAAATGAGTGATCGCCGACGTTCGGAGTGTCATGACAGGTCGTGCAAGTGCCGGCGATCTGCTGGGTGCCCGTCGTCAAACCCGGAACATCGCTGATGGTCAGTGTCTGCGTGTCGAAAATCTGTTCTCCGCGGGCAATCGATGCCTGTTGCGGATCGCGCGAATTCTGCCATGAATTGTAAAGGGTGAACACGTTCGGGTTGAATTTCTGTCCGTTGGGATCGCCACCCAGTGAGTCGTTCATACCGGGATAGTATTGCTGGCTCGGCAGGAACTGCGGTCCGCCGAAAGAACCTTTCTGCCCGTAGAGGTTTCCGGCGGAAAAGTCATATAACTGCGCGGAGTTGAGTGCCAGTTCGAAGCCAACGATCTGGCCGAGTTGCGTCGCGGTCGGAGCCTGCACTGCCTGGGCATGGGTCAAGGTTGCGTCGATTGCCTGCTGCGTGAGGTCGGCGTTCAGATTCGCAGAAAACGTCTGCTGACTATTCAGCGGGTAAACGAATGACTCCCGGCCATCGAACATAACTGCGCTCAGGAAGCCGAGGTTTGTAGTGGGCAAAGGCCGCCTGTATATGGAAGCGGTCTGCTGGCCTTGACTGTTCGTGGTCAGAGCGCAACCATAGGGATCCTCCGCGGCAGCGATGGTGAATTGCGGCGAATTCGAGTCGGTTGTGTTGGGTGGCACCTGGATGCCAATCCGGATAAGGCCATTATTCAGGGTGAGGCTATTGTTGATTGGTCCGGTCGGGCAAGTGGCGCCGTCGATCTGGGCGAATAGCGGGTCCTTTCCCCGGGTGATGAAATAACGGAATTGCGCATCAACTGCGCTCAGGCCGAAACCGTCGCTGGGGGCATGACACGTTCCACAACTCCGGCCGTTCGTTCCGAGGGTCTGAAAAAATGGTCCACTGATGTCGACCGAGCCGGTCGTGCTGTGGGTTGCGGAGAAGCCAGTGAGATCAAGAAAGGGAAAGAGGTTCGGAAGATAGTTGTCGGCGATCGAAGTACCTGTGCCCAGGATAACGAGCGCGAGAACACAGACCACGATTCGTTGGCGGGGTTGGCGGGGCCAGCACCATGAAATCAACTTGCGTGATTTTGGAACAGACCTTTCGTTTTGCGTCTTCTGGGACATGCGTCCTCCGCTTCTCGATTCTTAAGTCTTTCGGCTCGTCATTTATTTGCGCGATTATGCTCAGATTTTTTGTCGTGCATCGACCGCCGTGCTGGGCTTTCTTATGTATTGCTTCGCGATCGGAATCAGCATCGGAACCTGCCGACGGTAATCCAGATACGCACTGCCGTAGGTTCGGATGAGGTACCGTTCTTCGAAACAGATCCCGAGCAGGATGTAACCCGTCGTGGCTACGGAGAACAGCAAATGTCCGGCGGTCGGCACGGCAATCCCACCTACAAAGCCGATTGCATACAGAAATGTCGCGAAGAAGAGGATGTACACGTTTACGCCGTATATCAGTGCGAGCAATCGCTTCATACTGCCTCCCGCTCAGACTTCGCTGTTGCTCCCCGGAAAAAGGTGGTAAGCCCCAGGCACAGGCTCGTGACTTGGAGCGCAAGGAGCATCCCCCAGTCGCGAAAGCTCCCTGTCTATTTAGGAAATCGGAAATGGACGGAAAAAGGCGACAGCCCTTAAAAATATTTTATGGGGCCATACAGAAAGGCGTTCCCGTGCAACAAAAAACGCACGCGCTTAGCTTCTTCTAACGCCGTACTCCCGCAAAGATACTTCGGTTTGGGGAGATCTGGCTCAACGATTGCCCAAGAAGAAATTGTGCATTGGGAAGCTTGCTATCCCAATGGTTCCAAAGGTCCGCTCTCTGCTCTTCAAGGCGCTTCGCCTCGTCAATGCGACCGGCCTTCCGGAGGAGGTTGGCCAGGGCTGTCCAGGTGCGCGAAATGCATGTGGCATCTCTCAGATCATTCCGCAGGTCGGGCTTCGATGCCATGAGGTTCACGAGCAGTTCCTGGTAAGCCACGATGGCTTTGGCGGTCTGTCCGGTTTCGGCATAGGCATCGGCCTCGGCCCTCGTCACATGATCGGCTCTACTCATTGGTTCAATTGAGTGGGCGGGATATTGGTGAGCGTCGCGCAGCAATTGAAACGCTTCGGCGATGCGGCGGTTGGCCTCTTCGTTCCGGCCAATCCATCGCACAGGGTAAGAGGAGGCGGCCAGCAAGTCGGCAGCAGACAGCTGCGTGCTGATGCTGGTCTTAGCCTCTCGTATGCGTGCAAGCGCCTTGTCGTAGACCGACAAAGCTTTTCCGGGCTGTTCATGGCGCAAGATATTGCCGATCTCCAGACCGGAACTGGCGACGGTACGGCGACTGAGATAGTCAATGGGGTCCATTTTCGCCAGCTCCTCGCCAATGTCCATTGCTCTGTGCAACACCACGAGTGCATCCCGAGTCCGGCCAAGACTCGGTTCGGCATTCTGCTTTCCCAGAATCATTCCCTCGGTGTAGAGAGCATTGGCAAGATTCACACGCAAAGCCGCATGTCCACTGGCGGCTTGTCTCTCCTGCAATTCGACCGCCTGCTGAGATGTCCGCAGGGCCCCGTCAAGATCTCCGGTCTGCCACTGCGCGATGGTCATTGCGCCAAGTATGCTGCCATGGACTCGATGGGCTGATGCAACCGGTTGGATAATACTGAGCGCGCGTTGACTGGCGCGTAAGGCACTCTCGAAGCGTCGGGCATCGTCGTAGGTATAAGCGATATTCTGCTCGAAGTATCCCATGCCGTAAACATCATTGGGATCGATATTGCCCAACTTCATAAAGCGCTCGACTCGTTCCGAGGCCTTGTCGGCCCAAGACACCATGTCTTCTTTTCGATCCTGCTCATCCGCTAAGGCCATGCGATCGTGCGCAATCGTGGCTGCGATATTCAATCCTCTTCGGTTCGTGGGATCAACCGCCAATACCGAGTCGACAAAACTCTCTGCTTTTTGAAGACTTGTTTCCGCTTCCGCAAACTGGCCAAGATTGGGCGACGTGGGATCGCCTTGTGCATGCGCAACCCGTACGTAGGCGTAGGCGATGTCGAGCGCGAGGTCCTGGTCGCCATGAACGTGGCTGCCCAGTGAAGTCAAATATTGCAGCGAATCCGAAACCATGTGCATTCTGATCTTCGTCGAACCCGGCAAGCCTCGAATGTCATTGTCGAGAGCGATGAATTTATTGGCCAGCTGTCGCACTTGGGCAAATCGTTGTTCTGCAATCTTCCTCTCGCGGTTGGCAATCAACAATCCCGCGGAAAGGCTCCCGATCACGAGTGCCATGGCGATCGTCGTAAGGCTCACCATCGCGCGGTTACGCCGCAGAAACTTGGCGGCGCGATACGCGAACGTATCCGGCCTCACGCTGATGGGTTCATCATTGAGGTACCTCTTCAGATCGTCTGCGAACACGCTAACCGAGGCGTACCGTTCCTGGGGACTCTTCTTCAGAGCTTTGCCCAGAATCGTGTCCAGATCTCCACGTAACTGTCGGCAGAGTCTTTCCGTCGTGACACTACGATTGTGCGCCGCAGCATTTCGAGGCGATACTGTGCTCGACGCCCGGGGAGCCTCGATTTCAACAATTGCCTTTAGCAGTTCGGCTGGAGAATGTACACGCCCACCGGTGGGATGTTCTCCGGTTAAGAGAAGATATAGCAGCACGCCCAGAGTGTAAACGTCAGTTGCAGTGGTTACATTTCCACCTGTTACTTGCTCCGGGGCCGCAAAGCGCGGAGTCAGCGCACCTCCGCCTTCCATGGTGAGCATGGTGGCCGAAGTAGCATCGCTTTCTTGGGCCAGCAGCTTGGCGATACCGAAATCCAACAATTTGACTTGGCCGTCGTGGCGGACGAGCACGTTGGAAGGCTTAATATCCCGATGAACGATTAGATTGGCATGCGCCTCGGCAACCGCGCTCAGTACATCAAGGAAAAGCCGGATGCGCGCGTTCACGTCGAGCTTGTGTTCATCGCAATACTGGTCGATGGCCACGCCGTCCACGTATTCGAGAATGAGATAAGGCGTTCCGTCACCAGAAATGCCGGCGTCGAGTAGTTCTGCGATATGCGGATGGGTCAGTCGACCTAGAATGCTACCTTCGCGTTTGAAGCGTTCTTCCGTCGCGCGGCCGGCCAGAGCAATGTTGAGGAATTTGACGGCGGCTTGACGGTCGAATCTGCCGTCGCTGCGTTGGGCCAGCCACACGCTTCCCATCCCGCCCTGACCGATTTGCGAGACCAAAGTGTAGGGCCCGAGCTTCTGGCCGACAAGGCATTCCGTGGGGTGTACCGGCGAGGTCTCAAGAAAGTGCTCTTGCTTTAGCTGTCGCTGCTCATCCAACAGCGAACGAAGTGTCGCCGCCAGCTTTGCATCCTTTTCGCCAATAGAAGACAACCATGCATCGCGCTGCTCCGCGGGAATCTCGAGAGCCTCGTCGAGATAGGGGCTTACTTGCTGCCATTGATCGGGAGTGAGTGGCGACATCGACTTCTCAGAAAACATCCGCCTGCAAGCTGCGATGTAAGTAAATGCGTGCCTTTTCCCATTTCCTCTGGACCGTACGCTCGGACGAACCTAGCATGTCGGCGATTTCGGCGAAGGAAAATCCGCAGAAAAACTTCAAATCCACAATCCGAGATAAGGAACCGTCCACGTGAGACAGATCGTCAAGAGCCTGGCTGATTCGCATCAGTTCCCGATCGTCGCTGGCAACATCTCCAGCATTGGTCGTCAGAGATGTGAGTTCGAACTGCCCACCCCGTTTGATGGCCAGCCTGTTCCGAACGTGATCGATGATGAGTCCGCGCATCACCCGTGCGGCATAAGCCATGAAGCGGCCCTGGTCGGGAAAGGATCGGCCCTCCTGGGCTGCCATATCGAGATAGGCCTCGTGGATGAGGGTTGTAGCGCTGATGCTTACATCGCCTTGACGAGCGAGCTGGCGCTTCGCCAGTCGATGCAGTTCCTTATACAGGAGAGTAAACAGCTTGCCCGCCGAAGCGCCGTCCCCGCGCTCCGCCAAGTCGATGAGGGTACCGATGGTGGGATTGGTTGTGTCCATGGCGTACCGAGCAACGGCGCACAGCCTCTCGCACTTTCCAGCAATAGTCAAGATCAGAACATTCCGCTGGCTGCAACGGAGTGCATGCAGGTACACGCTGCGGGACAAGAAGCCGGACTGCAGCGGGACGAGGCATGCCGACGATCCGAAACAAAATCCGGAAAATCAGACCGCGAGCAACCCCTGATAAATAGCCATGCCGACAACAGCGTCGACCCCGATGGACTGGAGTTCGTCGATCTCTTCCCTGCTGCGAATGCCGCCTGCGGCGATGAGTTGTCGCGATGTTACCCGGCGCAGATGCCGTATCACGTCGAGGGGAATTCCCTGCAGCAGTCCCTCGGTATCAATGTGCGTATAGAGAAACGCGCTGCAGAAAGGCTCGAGTTGATTCATTAGTTCCGCAGCGGTAATGGCGGTGGCTTCCTGCCAGCCCTTGATCGCGACGTGGCCCGTGCGGCAATCTGCAGCAAAAACCAGTTTTTCCGGGCCGAAACGCCCGGCGGCTTCCTGGGCAAAACTGACGTCAGGCGCTCCATGGCGAATGAGGGACGAGCCAAAGATCACACGTCGCGCGCCCAAATTGAGAGTGGCTTCCGCCGCTTCGATCGAACGGATGCCCCCTCCTACCTGGCATGGAAGTTGGGTCGCCAATTCGCGGACGAGAGCGGCGTTGCTGCCCGTTCCCATGGCAGCATCGAGATCAATCAACTGTACGAGCGGATATTTCGAGAAACGGTTGACCCAGGTTTTGAAATCATCGAACTCGAGAGCCTTGCGGCTGCCCTGCACCAGTTGCACGATCTTTCCGCCCATGAGATCAATCGATGGAATCAGCACGGCCACCTCATGGGAATTCCGTGATCGGCCAACTGCTGCTTCAAGTCGCCGATGCGATGAAATCCGTAGTGGAAGATGGAGGCAGCAAGCGCCGCGTCAGCGTGGCCCCGGCGGAAAACGTCGACAAAATGTTCCGCGCTGCCCGCGCCGCCTGAAGCGATCACCGGAATGCGAACCGCGTCGCTGACAGCTTTCGTCAGCTCACAGTCAAAACCCGCGGCTGTGCCATCGCGATCCATCGAGGTCAGCAGGATTTCGCCCGCGCCGCGCGATTCGGCTTCTCGAGCCCAATCGAGGGCATCGCGCCCGGATGAGCGCCGACCGCCCTGGGTGAAGGCTTCCCATGCTTCAGGAGCCTTGCCACGTTTGGCATCTATGGCGACCAACACTGCTTGCGATCCGAAACGCTCGGCGATCTGCGTGATCAAAGAGGGATTCGCAATTGCTGCCGAGTTGATGCTGATCTTATCCGCGCCGGCAGCGAATACCGCACTCGCTTCTTCCAGAGTGCGAATCCCGCCTCCCACCGTAAATGGAATGAACAGTTGTTGCGCCGCCCGGCGAACCGTATCGAGCAAAGTCGCGCGGCGCTGATGCGCGGCTGAGATGTCGAGCAAAACAATCTCATCGGCGCCGGAGTCACTGTGCGCCTTGGCCAATTCGGCGGGATCTCCGGCATCGCGCAGGTCTTCAAACTGCACACCCTTCACCACGCGTCCGGCGTCCACGTCTAGGCAAGCGATAATGCGTTTGGTGAGCATAACCCTGCAAGATCTAGATAGCGCAAAACTTCCCAAGCAGCTGTAGTCCGAATTCTCCTGACTTCTCAGGATGAAATTGCACCCCGAAGGCGTTGTGCTTTTCTACTGCGGCCGAAAACTTGCCCCCATAGTCGCAACAGGCCGTCGTGGCTTGACCAACTGGGGCTCGGAAGGAATGCGTGAAGTAGACGAACGAGCAGGGCAAGCTGCGAAATAGATGCGACGAAGCTGCAGGCTGAATTCGGTTCCAGCCCACGTGTGGTGATTTGACGTTCGAGGGAAAGCGCTCACACGCTCCGCGCAACAGACCGAGACCACGCGTCTCAGGAGATTCCACGCTCCCTTCGAACATCCACTGCATGCCCACACAGATGCCCAGAAACGGGACGCTGCGAGCGATTGTGCTTTCGATTGCTTTCTGCAGGCCAAGCCGGGCCAGAGCCGCTGTCGAGGAAAAATGACCGACCCCAGGCAGGATTATTCTGGCGGCATGCTCCACCTGTGCAGGATCCGATGTGATCACGGATGTGTGACCCAGCCAGTCCAGCGCTTTCTTCACAGACGTGAGATTGCCGGCACCGTAATCGACGATTGCGATCATCACAGAACCCCCTTGGTGCTGGGCAAAAGACGGACCATCTGCGGATCGCGCCAGCAAGCTGCGCGCAGCGCCCGAGCGAAAGCTTTGAATAGCGCTTCGATCTTGTGGTGGTTCGATCGTCCATAGAGCACGCGGGCGTGAACATTAGCGTGCGCGCCACGGGCAAAACCTTCAAAGAAATCGGACACGAGTTCCGATTGCAAATCGCCGACAAGCCGTGTCCGAACCTTGGTATCGACCACGCAAGCGGTGCGTCCGCAGAAATCAACGGCAGCCACGCCCATGGTTTCGTCCATCGGCATAAGGAAATACCCGGCGCGCAGAATGCCCCGTTTGCTGCCGAGAGCCTTCTCAAATGCTTGCCCGAGCACGATGCCGACATCTTCCACGGTGTGATGTTGATCCACGTCGAGATCGCCGTGGGCCTTGAGTTTCAGATCGAACCCGCCATGATGCGCGAATAGTTCCAACATGTGATCGAAGAAGCGGATGCCGGTCGAAATCTGGTAGCGTCCGCGGCCTTCGAGCGTGAGCGAGAGATGAATCTGCGTCTCTTTGGTCACGCGATGGATGCTGCCTTTTCTCATCGACGCGCTCCCTCAGTCATCGGCAGACGTTCTAATGTGTGCTGCAATGCATGCAGCAGCCGGGACGTATGCTCGCGCGAACCAAGCGTGATGCGCACGCAACCCGCGCACCCCGCATCGTTCGAGCGATCGCGAACCAGAATCCCGTGAGCGTGCATCTGTTCCACGAAAGCCGCGGAATCCTGAGCGTTAGAACCGACTCGCGCCAGAACAAAATTCGCCTGACTGGGCCAGAACTGTATCCCGCTGGTTTCGAGCGCATGCTCCAGGCGCGTTCGTCCCTCGATCGCCTCGCTGACATATTGTTGAACGTAGCATTGATCGGCGAGCGCCTCAGGAAGGCAAGCCAGCGCCACTGCATTCACGTTGTAAGGAGAACAGACGCGCCGGAGCAGGGGCATCTGGTCGGATGGACCGACGAGCACGCCGATCCGTAATCCTGCTAATCCGTATGCCTTTGAAAATGTGCGCACGACGAAGAGATTCTCGATCGCGCGACATTGATCAAGGACCGTTTCTCCGTAGAACTCGAAGTAAGCTTCGTCGATCAGCACCGCGGCATTGGGAGCGGTGCGCACGATCCGCAGCAGGTCCTCGCGGGAGACTACGGTTCCTGTGGGATTGTTCGGATTCGCAATCGCTATCAAACGCGTACGTGCGGTGATGTGATTCAGTACCCCAGCGGTGGGAAACTCGAAATCTTTCTGCGAGGCTACGCTGATGACATCCGCACCGACAGCGGTCAGGTAGATGCGGTACATGGAGTACGTCGGAACGACGACCAGCGCTTCATCTCCGGGATCCAGATAAGTCTGGCAGAGCAAATGAATGGCCTCATCTACGCCATTGGTCAGCAGCAATTCCGAACGAGTAACCTGGAGAAATTCGGCGACGCGAGCCTCGATGGCTTCCCGTTCCGGATAACGTGACAGGTCATCGGCGGTGAGCTGCCGTAAGCGAGCCAACACCCGCGGCGAGCATCCCACAGTGTTTTCGTTGAAGTCGAGGCGCAAGCCGTCGCGCCCGGCTAACGGAGGATGGTATTGCGGAATGTTGCGCACAGCAGCACGTGGATTAATCACGAGCGCACCTCACGCGAACGGATTGCGCATGCGCCGACAGGCCCTCGGTTTCGGCGAGGCACTCGATGGCGGGGGCGATCCGGCGTAAGCCCAATGCAGAAAGATTTTGGACAGTGATGATCTTCACGAAATCGAGCACGCTCAACCCGCCGCGATAACGCGCTTGCCCTGCCGTCGGCAAGACATGGTTTGGGCCGGACGCGTAATCGCCCGCCGATTGCGGCGAGTAGTCGCCCACGAAAACCGATCCTGCGTGCTGGATGAAGGGCACGTCTGCTTTCGCGACTGTGATGTGCTCGGGAGCAATGCGATTTGACCATTCCCGCGCCTGCGTCCGCGATTCCGCGATGAGAATCACGCCCCGGCGCTGGAGCGCACGCAATGCCGTCGGATTGCCCTTTGCCAGCCCGCTCACGCTCTCGGCCACGGATTGCGCCAGTGTGCGCGACGTCGTGATGAAGACAGCGAGCGCGTCGGGATCATGCTCGGCCTGCGCAACTAAGTCTGCGGCGATGTATTCGTCGCCGCCGGAATCGCTGAGAACGACGGCCTCCGTCGGACCGGCCAGAAAATCGATGGCGCAGTCAAACGCGATCAGTTTTTTCGCGGCCGTGACGTAGGCATTTCCCGGTCCAACGATCTTGTCCACGCGCGGAATCGTTTCCGTTCCGTAAGCAAGGGCGGCAATGGCCTGCGCGCCCCCCACGCGATAGAACTCATGTATGCCAAGCATGGTGGCTGCTGCCATCACTTCCGGTGAAGGATTCGGCGAAACGACAACAACCCTGTTCACTCCCGCGACCTGAGCCGGAATGACTGTCATCAGCACCGTAGACACGAGCGGATATCGGCCGCCGGGCACGTAACAGCCGACCGACTCCAGTGGCCGAATCATCTGGCCCAGAGCAATTCCCTTTCGAGTGTGCGTCCAAGTCTTGGGCTTTTGCCATTCGCAGAATTGGCGAATGTTGGCGGCAGCCTGGCGAAGCGACTTTCTCAACTGCGGCGGCAAAGCGCGCAACGCTTCCTCCAGTTCGGCGGAGGAGACTTTCACAGATTGCCCGTAAGCTAAACCGTCCCAACGCTCCGCGTACCTGAGCAGTGCGGCGTCTCCGTGAGTGCGAACGTCGTTGACCACGCGCCGCACACGCGGCTCCAGGGCGCTCAACTGTGATCCGCGAGAAGCAAGGCGCTCGACATTCGCCTTCGCCGCGCGCCCAGAAAGGATCCGCATCATAGGACAACCTTATTCAGCGGATACTCAACAATGCCTTCGGCCTTCGCTGCTTTCAGTCGCGGAATCACTTCCCAGGCGGCGGACTCATCAATAACCGTGTTGACGGCCAGCCAGTCTTCATCGCTCAGGTGCGAGATCGTGGGCTTCTGTAATGCGGGCAAGACTCCGAGCACGCCGGCAAGATTTTCCCTGCGCACGTTCAGCATCAGTCCGACGCGATCTTGCGCTTCCATGGCTCCGCGCAGCATGAGCGCGAGATTGTCGATCTTCCGCTTCTTGTCGCAGTCCGCGTAGGCAGCCTTATTCGCAATCAATTGCGTGTTCGATTCCAGAACCGTCTCCAGAACCCGAAGGCGATTCGCTTTCAATGAACTGCCGGTTTCCGTGACCTCGACGATCGCGTCGGCAAGCATGGGAGGCTTTACTTCGGTTGCTCCCCAGGAAAATTCCACGCGTACATCTACTTTTTTTTGACTGAAATAATTGCGAGTGACATTCACCAGTTCCGTGGCAATGATCCGGCCAGAAAGATCTTCGGCGCGCTGAAAGGCGGAATTTTCCGGCACAGCCAGCACCCAACGAACTTTGCCCCGACTGCGCTTGGCGTAAATCAGATCGGTGACGGTCGCGACCTGCAAACCGCTCTCGATTACCCAATCGAGCCCGGTCAAACCGGCATCGATCGCGCCATGTTCGACGTAGCGAGCCATTTCCTGCGCACGGATCAACATGCAGTCGATCTCCGGGTCGGACGTGCTGGCGTGGTATGAGCGTCCGTTGGTGTAGGCGGGAAGGCCGGCGCGGGCGAACAGCCCCAGCGTTGCCTCCTGCAGGCTGCCTTTAGGAATGCCAATCAGCAGCTTCATCGCGCCTCCGTTTCGGCCACGGCTGAGGCGGGACTGGATAGAGCAACCGGCTCCGTGAAGCAGGAGCGCGTTCCACGATGACAGACCACTCCCGCTCCCTCGACCCGTACGCGCAGGAGGAGCGTGTCGCGATCGCAGTCGGTATGCGCGGAGACCACGCGCAGGCGATTGCCGGAGCTTTCCCCCTTCGTCCAAAGCTGGTTGCGGGTGCGGCTGAAAAACGTCACATACCCTTCCTTCAATGTCTTTTCTACGGCTTGAGGGTTCATGAAACCGAGCATCAGAATGGCTCCGTCTTCCGAGTCCTGAACAATTGCCGGGAGGAGCCCGCCCATTTTGTCGAAATCGAGATCTAAACGCATAACGTATTTCCTTTCGCAGAAACAAAAAGCCCGCTGAAGCTCATCGCGTCAGCGGGCCGGGTTTCTATGAGTGCTGGTCTATCTCAACTACACCCCCGCCCACACGCGATATGCGTGATGGTGATGATGGTGGTGGTGGTGACGAGATAACATCCCATCGAGCATACGGGCAGCAGGAACCCCAGTCAACGAAATTGGGTCAGCCATGAATCGATTTTTTCGATGCCCTGGATCGCAGACATCGATCAGGACTATGGATACCTCAGCGGTCGTAGATCGACAGCACGCCACTCCTAGCAAACAAATAGTCGTCCGCTTCGGTCAGCAGGAGAAAGAGTGAGGCCTGATCCTATAGCCCGTTCAGACGCTCGATATCCTGGTTCGTATACACGTGGGCGGCATGGAGGTGGTGCGCCTTCCAGTAGTGGGCCACTTGCGCCAGCGACATTCCATAATCGTGCTCGTTCATCCACGTAGAGGTAGCGATCGCGCTGACGCCCAAATCGATGTAATTCTGCGGTAAGCCATTGGGCACCGACGCCGGCACCGGTTTAGGAACCGTTTCAACCGCCGCGGGCGGTTCGTATCCCCAATAGACCCACGGGAGATAGGCCGGCATGGTGATGGTCACCGGTCCGGCTACTCCGGTCTCCGGAGAAACGACGCCAGACGGCTGCCACGGCTCCAGAGATGGAGTTGCAATGGGTTGCAGGATCGTTGGGGACGGTTGCGTAATCAGGTACTGAGGGCCTACGGGAAAATCCGTCTCCTGCTGTTGCGCGACTGCGATGCCAGACAGAACGAGAATCAAAGCAATCAGGTAGCTTGGACGCACACGAGCCTCCAGTCCTTAGCATAATTATTCACCTCCCATCCGCGTGTTACTAGAGGGATTTACTGTAATTGGAGGGTGGGAAAGCTCTAAGCAGCTCAGGCAGAGGCGGCGTGTTCCCTTTCGCGGCGATTGGCACGGATAATGTAGAGCATATAGAGAATGACCGCAACATTTCCCAGGAACATGGCGCCACGGATCCAGGTCACTCCGCGGAATAGTTCGCGGATCTCCATCGGCATCAGCAGCGCTCCAGAGACCAGCGCCACCCATTCCGCCCAAGTACGTTCGTGCCAGAGCCCGTAACCTTCGGCAAAGCGCAACGCCGCGTAGGCGAAGGCGATGCGGGCGGCAGCCCACAGACGCTGGTCCGTGATGTTGTCAGCGAAATTCAGGAAAATCTGCGCCGATCTCCGGTCGCTGTTGACGTGAAAAGCGGCAAGCAGGGTTTGCGCAA
This sequence comes from uncultured Acidobacteriaceae bacterium, assembly GCA_963772045.1. Taxonomy (GTDB): domain Bacteria; phylum Acidobacteriota; class Terriglobia; order Terriglobales; family Acidobacteriaceae; genus Sulfotelmatobacter. The sequence continues at coordinate 169,899 of CAVYWC010000002.1, forward strand.
GCAGCCACACATCCTTGTGTACCAAGGCAAGCGCCAGAACTCCCATGAACAGCACAAAAACGCCTTTGAGGAATTCGAAAGAGGCTACGGCTCGAAGCATACGCCGCTGGCGGCGATGACGATCAGGCTTGGTTCCGTGCAGGCGCATGAAGACGAGCTTACATTGGCAGGGTATCACGCTATCCCAGTCAGCACACCCGGGCTGGTGCATCTGATACCCGCAGTGCCACTGTTACTTACCTGTGTAACTGGAGACTCCCCCTCGCCCGTGTCACGATTCGGGGTGAGGATCGCTATGCGCAAAGTTATCGTTTGTTTGTCCCTTTTAACTCTCTGGGCGAATCATTCCTGGGCTCAACAGAGTTCCGCTTCGCCTCAAACCGCCCGACAGGCCTTGATGGAAATGCTCTTCAGCAAGACGAAGGGCACTTTCTGGGAACACCTTCCCGAAGTGACTCGCACCGCGATCGAGAAATCGGGAGCCCTCACAGCATTTCATCAGTACTCCGCCATGATGAGTCAGGTTCAGACCCAGGCGCAGAATATCCAGACGTTCGAAACGGGGCCGGTGATGCTCGCAGGAAAAGACCCGAAAACTGGCAACAAGTTTGAAATGGTCGTAGAACGCGATTCTCCCCGCGGCGAACAGGACGACATCGAGGTCTCATTTCGCACTTATAAAGACGGGCAAGCCCAACGCACTCCCTTCATGCCGATCGTCACCTTCGCGATGAAAAAAGAAGCGCAGCTTTGGACTCTCAACGAGATATCCGTCACGATTCACCTGCCCCTGGCCGATCCGGATTTGCTGAAGGCCATCACCGAAAAGATGCAAATGAAACCAGAAATCCACTCCCAGCCTGGATTCACAAGCAGTCCTTCGACGCAGACGGCCAGCCCGGTGATGACAGCAAGCCAAGTCGTCGGCAGCGAAGCCTCCGAGCGGCTCGTCGTGAACGCGATCCATACGATTGTCACGGCCGAGGTTACTTATGCGAACACCTATCCCAATGTCGGATATACGTGCACGCTCTCCAGTCTCGACGGATTTGGCGGCGGAGAACCTGGACCGCAGCAAGCCATGCTGATCAGCAGCGGGCTGGCGAGCGGAAGAAAGTACGGCTACGTCTTCAAACTTTCGGGATGCCTGGCGACACCCGCGACAAAGTTCTTTCTCACCGCCGCACCCAGTGAGCCTGGCTCTGGAGGCAAGGCTTTTTGCGCCGATCAATCAGGAGTTGTTCGATCTTCTGAAGACGGCAAAGCAGAGTCGTGCCTCGCCAGCGGAAGCCCGATTCGCTGATCGCCTGGCTGAGGCAGAATCTACGGAGCCGGCAGTATAGGTCTTTTCTGGCGAATGGCAGCTCGCAGCTCCGCGACAATTTCCTGCGAGGCTCGAATGGCTGCGGCGCGCTGATCGACGGGGAATGAAATGGCGCCGACTCGGGCATGTCCGCCTCCGCCGTAGCGCTCGCAAATTTTGGCCAGGTTCACTTCCGGCTCCCGCGGGGCCCACGGATTCGATCCCACCGAGACCTTCACGCGAAAGCTGCTCTTACTGAGTCCCACGCTGTATACCGATTCGGGATGCAGGTAATAAGGGACGAATTTGTTATAACCCTCGAGATCGTGGTCGGTGACGTCGAAGAAGATCGTCCCGTCCTTGCATTCGGTGCGTTCTTTCAAGATTCCGATGGAAAGTTCATGCCGCTTCAGTAGAGGCGGTAGCAGAGGCGCGACAAAAGGTTCTTGGAGAATCTGCGCCAACGGTTTCTCGGCTAGCAGCGGGATCAGGTTCGGCACAAAGCCGTGATCGGGCGCGGATTCAATCACCATTGTTAGCTTCATGGCGGGAGCTTCCATATCCACCGCGGTTTTGGCGTCCGGATAAAGGGCTCCGTCGATCACATCGGTCCAGTACACCAGATCGGCTACGGGCGAGGGATCAAAGCCGAATCGCTCTTTGCCGATCATGGCGATGAAACTGGTACACGACTTGAAATCGGGATCATAGAACTTGCGATTGCTCTGGTCGCGCTCGAAATGTTCGGCATCGGCCGGCGAAAGAAACGCGCTCTGGTGATGATCGAACCACCAGTTAATTCTTGGCGAACTGGAATATTTGAAGTCGACGATGGCATTCTCGTCCCCATCGAACTGGTCTTCATCGAACAGGGCGCCGGCTCGATGCACCAGGCCAGTGAAAACAAAGTCGACGTCGTTGCGAATGCGCTCGCGGTAGAAGCGCGCAAACAGCGCCGCCGATGACGCGCCGTCGAAACACTTATCGTGATAGAACACTCGTACTCGCAAGCAATTCCTCAGTCCCGGTCATGTGCGCTGTCCCCAGATAAATCCGGCGAGCTTGCCCGACCATCAAAGTAAAAGCTAATAGGATTGACAGCTTACCCGAAGAAAGTCAAGACAGGAAATCTCAGATTCGGTTCTGGCGGACAAGTTCTATCACAATCAATGGAGGATTTTCGCGTTCAAAGCGGCGCTGAATAGTGCTCGGCCAGGGCGCCCAGCACGCCGAGTTTGAAGGTTTCGCCTTGCAAAGCTTTGACTATGAGCACAAGCCAAAGAAAAAAAACAGCCAGTCCGGTGAGCACCGAGAGTATAGAGACAAGCAGAATTCCAACCACCGGAATTAAGAATAGAACCATCGCCAGTAGTCTTAGTGCGAGGCCAATCACCAGTCCCGCAGCCCACAGCAGCAGGCATTGGATGGAATGAAAGCGCACGAAGCGGTCATGGCGATAAGGATCGAGCGTCAAAAAAATGATTGCCGGAATAAATGTGAGGTAGGCCAGCCCTCCGGCAATACTTCTGGGTAGGACTCCTACCCTCCCTTCCGCCTTCGGCGCCGTTTGCATGGGCCGTCCACATCCGGGGCAATAGCCGGCGGAGGCGGGCATTTCGGCCGCGCACTCGGGACAGGACAACACAGGCGAACTCAATTCGGGCATTCCGTGAACCTACGGCATTAACTTCGGATCGCTTCGTGCTTCCCGCGGCATTCTTCACAGATACCGTAGATCTGAAAGGTATGTCGGGTGGTGAGATAGTGATATTTACGGCCGATTTCCTTTTCCAGTTGGCCCACCTCCTGGGAAAAGAACTCGACCGAACTGCCGCATTCGGTACAAACCATGTGATGATGACTGCGGCGATTGTACTGGTGCTCGTAACGCGAAACGCCATCGTGAAAGGCGACTTCGCTGGCCAAGCCGCAATCGGCGAGCAGCTTGAGTGTGCGATAAACCGTAGTGTAGCCGATCCCAGCGTCTTTCTTCTGAACCAGACGGTGCAATTCGTCGGTCGAGAGGTGGTCCCGCGTCTCCAGAAATGTCCGCAGGATGGTGTCGCGCTGAGCGGTCTGTTTGAGGCCGACGCGCTTCAAGTGCTGATGAAGGATGCCCTCGGCTTCGCGCACCATTTGCCGCGAGAGAATGGGTTGATCGTCGATGCGCTTCTGCAGCATGGGGAGTAAAGCAGTAACGGGTCAGGATAGCATTTCGCCATCTTGAAAACGAAATTCACTTCAGAACACCGCTGCCGTGAATTGATGGCGGCGCCACGCACGGAGATCTGGTTTGGAACGATCTCCTTCGCGAACCTCAGTGCCCCCGGCCGGCGGTGGGACATGATCTCCAGGACTGAGGAAGTTCTCTGCTTGGAATAGAATCAAAGGTTCCCATGAGTTTCCCGGCACAAGTCGTATCCCCACCCAAAAGACGTTCCATCGTCGTGCGCCTGTTCGTGTGGGCTGCGGCATGTTTGCTTGCAGTTTGCGTGGGGGCGCTGGTCTGGGCCTATTCCATCGCTCATTCCGCTCTGCCTCAACTGGATGGCCTCCTGCAGGTGGCCGGTCTTGCTGCGCCCGTCACTGTGACCCGAGACAATCACGGTGTTCCCACCATTGAAGCCGGCAGTCTGGAGGATCTTTTCTTCGCCCAGGGATACGTCACGGCGCAGGATCGCCTCTGGCAGATGGATGTGATGCGCCGCTTCGCAGGCGGGGAGTTATCGGAAATCTTCGGCGAAAAGTTGTTGAAATCGGATCGCGAGCAGCGAATCCTCGGGCTTCGAGCAGCTGCCAGGAAATCGCTACAGACGGCAACTCCGCGCGATCAACAATTCTTTGCCGACTATGCTCGGGGTGTAAATGCATTCATTGCGACGCATGCCGGCCGGCTTCCTATCGAATTTCGGATCCTGCATTATGCGCCCAAGCCATGGTTGCCGGGAGACTCGATTGTGATTGCCAATCAGATGGTCAAGGATCTGAACTATCACTACTTTTATGACGCGCTAGCACGGGAAAAAATCCTGGCCCAGCTGGGACCCGAATTGACCGCCGATTTGTACGTGAATCGTTCTTGGCACGATCGGCCGCCGACCGTCATGCGCGAGGAGCTCTCGCAGCCGCAAACTACCAAAGATTCGGACGACGACGATGACAGCGACGAAGATTCGGTTCCGGACAATGTAATCACACAGTTCAGCCTTCGCCCGGGACGGCCACGGCCGGCCCCGGCACAGCCGGACTTGATACGAGATCCCGCACAAGATCTCACACAAAACGAAGATCAGGCCGTGAACGGATCGAACGACTGGGTCATCTCCGGTGCGCACACGGTCACGGGCAAGCCTCTGCTGTCGAATGATATGCATCTTGGCCATCAGATGCCGAACTTGTGGTACGAAGCCCATCTGCGTGCGGGAGACTTCGAGGTGGTGGGAGTGACGCTGCCCGGCATGCCCTACGTGATCGTCGGACACAATCGGCGGATCGCCTGGGGATTTACGAACATTGGTCCGACCGTGACTGATGTATACATCGAGAACTTCAATGGCCAGGGTGAATATCAAACGCCAACTGGCTGGGCTCAACCCGAGCATCGCAGGGAAGTAATTCCCGTGAAGGGCAAGCCGGATGTGACCATCGATGTGAAGATCACCCGGCATGGACCCATCATCACAGAATTAGTACCGGGCGAGACGCGGCCGCTGGCGCTGCGTTGGACGCTGTACGACGGCTTGCGTATGCCGATTTTCGATGTCGATTCGGCGCAGAATTGGCAGGACTTCCGTCAGGCGTTTTCGGGGTTCGACGCACCCGGTCAGAATGTTGTGTACGCCGACGTGGAGGGCAACATCGGGTATCAGGCGACCGGGAAGGTTCCGATCCGCGCTGACGGAGATGGCAGTTTTCCGGTCAGCGGCGCCGACAACGCGCATGAGTGGGTTTCGTACGTTCCATTTGAAAAACTGCCCAGCATTTACAACCCGCCTTCCGGCATCGTCGCTACGGCGAATGGGAGAATCACTTCGGACAGCTATCCGTATTCCATCAGCGTGGAGTGGGAAGCTCCCTGGCGCACGGCGCGGATCTATCACGTGCTCGAGTCGGGACGGCAATTTTCCGCGACTGATATGCTGGCCCTTCAGACCGATGTGCATTCTGAGCCGGATCAGTTCGCAGCAGAACGATTCGTCTACGCCATCGATCATGCCTCGAATGCCTCCGCGCGAGCGAGACAGGCTGCAGATCTCTTGCGCAATTGGGATGGGCGCATGCTGTCGTCTTCGGCCGCGCCTACTATTGTGGAAGCGTCGGTGCGCCAGTTGATGCGCTTGCTGCTCGAACCTAAACTGGGTGCGGAGCCCGCGAACGATTCCCGCGAAACGGATCTGAAAGTGCTAAGTTGGAAAACCTACCAATGGGAAATGCGGTCCGTGTGGCTGGAAAGCGTTCTGCTGCACCGACCCCGGCGCTGGCTACCGGAGAAATATGCGACCTATGACGATCTTCTGGCCGCTGCTGTGGATGCGGCGGTGAGCCAGCCCGAAGCTCCGAAAGATCTCGCTGCTTGGGATTGGGGCACCGTCAATGCCGTCAGCATTCAACATCCCATTCTTGGCGAAATTCCGTTGCTCAGGCACTGGTCCGGACCAGGAGTAGAAGAACAGTCGGGCAGCGGATACACGGTCAAAGCAGTCACGCCGCATCACGGGCCGTCGGAGAGATTCACCGCAAATTTGGCCGATTGGGACGAGTCCACGTTAAATACAGTGACGGGACAAGGCGGAAACTTCTTGAGCCCGTATTACATGGATCAGTGGAAAGCATGGTATCAGGGAACAACCTTCGCACTTCCGTTCACAGAGAAGGCCGTGCAGGCTCATTTGAAGCACAGGCTGGTGCTGGAGCCCCTACAGTAGTCGCGGGGAATGGGACCAACGGGACCTAGTTCACCGCGAACTGGTGAACCTGGTATGCGGGCCCGGACGAATGCCTCTGGGACTATGCAGGCCTGAAACAATCTAGAAGAAGTCAATGGCTTTGATGTCGTACACGTAGCCGATCACGGGAATCGTCCCCAGTGGCAGGTAATCGACGTTGATCAGCAGTGCGTCTATGGTCGTGTCGTAGACGCGCAGGTTGCCATCTTCGGCGACATATTCGACGTCACGCGAAGTAATACTCTGCAATCCGGTCACGTCGCCGTTGTCGGGAGGGATGACCATCGCGCCAGTGTTCGTGTTAAGAATGGCCAGGCATCCCCGCACTTCCCCGGCCGGGTTATTGACGTTTCCGACATTCGTACAATCTCTGGATCCCACAAAAAGCTGGCCATTGGTGCTCATATCCATGCGAAAGTGATAGCCATCAGGGATCGCAATCTCGGCCGCAGGATTATTGAAATACGGATCGGTCATGGTGGTCAGGTTGACGATGTCGAGCGTGCCACAGTAAGTCGCGGCCGTTTTCGCGTTCACCGCGTTGGTCAGCGATGAGCATAGCGGCCCGGTGGGAGTTCCCGTTCCAGCAACGTAAAGGTTAGTGCCGCTGAGATATGCCCACGTTGCTCCATTCACCGGAACGGGCGTGCCCACGGCGAGCGAATTCAAATCCAGAGTCTGCACGCTGGCCTGCGTTCCGCCGCATTCCGCGCCGCAATTCAAAATATAGGCAGTGCTTCCGCTCACCACCGCGTAAACCGGACGATCGAAGCCGTTGATGATGGTGCACACCGGCGGGTTCGACGGCGGATTGGGATTCAAGTTGGGAAAGCAGCTCAAGTCCACCGGCGGTAAGGCGTCCGCAGGATTAAGCAGCGTGACGGAGTTTGAGTCATTGCTGAAGACGAGAACCTGGCTGCCGGTGTTATTCGAAACCACGGTCTGCGCGTTGCTTACCGCAATGGAGGTCACCAGTCCGCCGGAAGACAGATTCATTACCTCGACGGCGCCGAGCAGAGAATATCCCGGAATATTGGCGCTCGGAGATGCGGCGTATCCGACCGCGTTCGAGGTGGGCAGCACCATGCTGTTGGTCGGTCCCAGAAGATGGACTTGTCCGATGGATTTCTCGGTCGTCGTATTTACTGCATAAACGGAATTGCTGCTGGAGTCGAAGGCGGCCACGATGTTTCGCGCGGGAGTGATCGCCATGAGGCCGGGCGAAGTCCCGGCGCTGATCTCCGAGCCCCTCGGTAACGTATCGTTGTTTCCATTGATGAGCACCAGGCCACCGAAGGTGGAAGTGGAGGTGACCTCCTGTGAGACCAGGACGCGATTGATGTAATTGCTGGGCGTGCCAGTACCAGCTTTGTTTCCACACGCCAGACAAATCATGACGGCCCAGATCACTAATCCCAGCGCGACCACTTTTTTCTTCAAACAGTAGGCTCCTAAGGACATGAAAGCACAAGATTTAACCGTGAAATGCTGGATTATAACAGACGCACCGAATACAAGTGCGCCAGACCGAAGGCTTCCGCAAAGTTTGCCAATTTGATTCCGTCTCGCTCCGGATGGGATCACGTCTGGGTTGAGTGCGCGAAAACAAGATCCGTACTGATATCCTTACGGAACATATGCCGGCCGACTTCGTTACCCGCGTGAAGCAATCCCCCGTGCTCTGCGATGGCGCCATGGGAACGCTGCTCTACGCCAAGGGTGTCTTCATCAACCGCTCGTATGACGAACTCAACCTTTCTCAGCCCGACCTGATTCGCGGCATTCATCACGAGTATCTGCAGGCGGGCGCGGAAATCATTGAAACCAACACGTTCGGAGCGAACTCGTTGCGTTTGGCTCGACACAGCCTAGCGGACAAAGTCGCTGAAATCAACCGTGCCGGAGCTCGACTGGCCCGTGAAGCCTGTAAGAGCTTCGATGTGTGGGTTGCAGGATCGGTTGGCCCGCTGGGCACCAGAATTGAGCCTCTGGGAAAAACCTCGTTCGAGGAAGCGCGCGCATCCTTCCGCCAACAGATTGCTGCCTTGGTTGAGGGCGGGGTCGATCTTCTCATTCTTGAGACCTTCGGGTATCTGGAAGAGATACATCAGGCGATCGTGGCGGCGCGCGATGTGAACGCTTCGTTGCCCATCGTGGCCCAGGTTACGATCGATGAAGACGGAAACTGCCTGGACGGTTCCGACCCTGAGACCTTTGCGCCGAAATTGGCGGAGTGGGGCGCCGAGGTCATCGGGTGCAATTGCAGCGTCGGCCCGGTCGCAATGCTGGAGGCGATGGAGCGCGTGCGTGCCGTCACTTCTCTGCCCCTTGCGGCGCAACCAAACGCCGGTATCCCGCGCTCGGTCGATGGCAGAAACATTTATTTGTGCTCTCCGGAATACATGGCGAGCTACGCCCGTAAATTCGTTGCCGCGGGAGTTCGCGTGGTAGGCGGCTGCTGTGGAACCACGCCCGACCATATCCGAAAGATGAAAGGTGCGTTGCGGGTTGGAGAAGCGCGCGGTAAAAGCGCGACAGTTCATGCCACGTCGAGTCACGCTCCGACCGCGGTTGCGGCCGTGACTCTCGAAAAACGTTCGCTGATCGGTTCCAAGCTGGCCCGTGGTGAATTCCTGACGATGGTCGAGATCGTTCCTCCCAAGGGAACGGATATCGGCAAAGAAGTGGAAGGCGCGCGCTTTCTGAAGTCGGTCGGCGTCGATGCCGTGAACATCCCCGACAGCCCGCGAGCCTCCGCCCGCATGAGCAACCAGGCCTTGTCGCTTCTGATTCAGCGCGACGTTGGCATTGAGGCCATCCTGCATTACACCTGCCGCGACCGGAATGTGCTGGGCATTCAGAGCGATTTGCTGGGAGCGGATGCGGTCGGAATCCGCAATCTCATTTGCATCACCGGTGATCCGCCGAAGATGGGCAATTATCCCGACGCCACGGCTGTTTTCGACGTCGACGCGATTGGATTGGTCAACATCGTCCACAACCTCAACCGCGGCCTCGATCTCGGCGGGAACCCGATCGGGACGGGCACCGGATTCGTGGTCGGCGTAGGCGCTAACCCGGGCCTCACCGATCTGGACGAAGAAATTCGCCGCTTCGAGTACAAAGTTCAAGCCGGGGCGGAATATGCGGTTACCCAACCCGTCTTCGATCTCCGGTTGCTCGAGAACTTTCTGCGCCGCATCGAGCATTGCCGCATTCCGGTCGTCGCCGGGATCTGGCCGCTCGTGAGCGTCAGGAACGCTGAGTTCATGAAGAACGAACTGCGAGTCTCCGTGCCGGATTCGATCTTGGAACGTATGGCCCGGGCGCAGAACCCTGAGGCTGCGAGAGCCGAGGGAGTTGCCATCGCGCGCGAAATGCTGATTGCGGCGAAGCAGATGGTCCAGGGAGCCCAAATCAGCGCTCCTATGGGGCGCTATAGCTCGGCGGTCGATGTTCTAGAGGCCCTGGGCGGCAACGACAAAGCCACTTCGGCATGACTTCCCAAAGCGGGAGTTACTATTCGATTAATTTCTGCGTCGTTGCGAAAAAACACTGGACATCCCGCCGGAATAGTTGCATTAGAATAAGAGACGGAGCAAAACCCCGTTGCCAAAGTTTGAAGAGTGCCTCCAGCGACTGGAGAAAATTGTTCAGGAACTGGAAAAGGGAGATGTCCCTTTAGAGCAGTCTCTGGCTCTCTTTGAAGAAGGCATGCAGCTCTCTTCCACCTGCCGGAAAGAGTTGGAACAAGCGGAAGGGAAAGTGGAGATTCTGCTGAAGAAAAACGGAAAGCTCCAGGCCGAGCCGTTCGAGCCGTCGCCGGAAAAAGCGCCAGCCCGCCGCTAAGGCGTTGCCTTCGTTTGGGCGCCGGCTCGTAAGTCGAATTGTCTGTGGATTGTGCTTTTTCCAGGCACCCCGCAGCCCAGTTAAGCGTTCACGTCCGCCGTTGACGACGGTCGAAGATCGGGGGATTTATGGGTCACAGTGTAGTAGTTCTGGAAACTGACCCGAAGCTGGCTCAGTCCCTGGCCGGAGGATTGCGCCCTCACTTCTCAGTCCATCTCACCTGCTCCCGAGAGGAACTCCGGGAACGGCTCGCCAAGAATTATCCTCAAGCGGTGGTTCTCAACATCGAGGGCTCCCGGATGACCGACGTGCAAAGTCTGCATCAGGACTTTCCTGCGCTGCCCATCGTCTGTACTCATCGCGTTCCCGATGAGGAGATGTGGATGGCCGCGCTCGAAGCCGGTGCCAGCGACGTCTGCCCAGTGGACGACGTCGAGATCGTTCTCACTTCCGTTCGCCGCAGCATGGGGCTGTCGCAAACCGCGGCTGCCTGAACGGGTGTTTTTCCGATTGCGAGGACGCCTGCGGGCGTCCTTTGTTCTTTTTGGGGATTATTTTGCGCGGCCGCTATTACGCGACTATAGCAATTTCGTCCTCGAAGCGGCCGAACCCAGAAATCTGCCTACCGATTATTCGCTCTTCTTCTTAACGCGCACCACGGTGATTTTCGCGAACCCTTCGTCGAACGTCGGCGGCTTCAGCTTGGCAGCCATGCGCCGCATGACATCGTCGGGCACGACGCGTTCGCGCCGCTGATGCCGCTCGATGCAGACCTCCAGCGGCACATCGAAGAAAACCGCGTGCACTTCGTAGTTAAAGTCTTTCGCGAGTTTGATCCAGTGCTGGCGCTCCTGCGGAGTCAGATTGGTCGCATCCACATAGTTCATGGGACGGCGCGCAATCAGGCGTGCTTTCAGCATGGATCGCAGGTTGGAAAACACGAGATCCTGAAAACGCTGTTCGCGGACGTCGTCGAACAATAACGACCGCACCATATCGCTCGAGAGCGGCGCGACATTGTGCCGCTTGAACCACGTGCTCTTGCCCGATCCAGGCAGCCCAATGGCAAGCACGACAATGCCCTTCGGCGGACGCGGGGGGGCGGCGGGGATTGCGGAAGCAACTGGCGCTCGCACTGCCGGTGCCGGAGTTTCCGGCCCAGGCTCAATCTCCGGTTGAGTTTCTTCGTCCGTTTCTGGGGCTGTTTCCACCGGCGATGCGGGGACGATGCCTTTCACCGCTGCAGGAGTGAAAGCCTGCGCAACTGCCTGTTCGCGACCGGTTCCTCCACGACCTCGCCCTCCGCGGCGACGGCGACTACGTCCACGCTGCGCAGCGGCACTGCCGGTTACTTTTGCGGCGACCTGCTCCGAGCCTTCCGCCTCCGCTGGTACAGGTCCTGCTTCGGATTTTGCAGCATCGTTTTCGCCAGATGGTTCCGGGGCGGCTTCCGCTTCGACTTCCTTTCTATCTTCGCCTGCCTCGAAATAGGCTGGCTGCAAAGGAGCCGGTGCAGATGAAGGCGAAGGCTGACCGGCTTCATCGGTGGTTTTCTTCTTGCGGCGCTGCAGGCGATCGCGCATCCATTTCCGCATGTTCAGGCTTGTAACACAGATGACCGGAGCTGAGCAATCGGGGGTGCTGTTCTACGAGCCAGAAGAGACAGCCGCCGGTGTCAACTCCCTTGCGATAAGGGTGCACGAATCCAAGAAATCAGCCGGGGGTAAGCTCGTTTCGCCCGTGTACTGCGCTCAAAAGTGAATAAGATAGCACTCATGCCGAGCCAGATTTCCGCCGCCATCGCGAATCAAAATTACATTTCCCTGAAGACATTTCGGAAAAATGGAGTCGGCGTCGCGACCCCAGTCTGGTTCGGAGACGAACGGGGCAAGCTCTACGTAATGACACGCAGTGACATGGGTAAAACGAAACGCATTCGGAATAATCCGAAGGTGACGGTGGCGCCCTGCACAATTCGCGGCCGCGTGACTGGGCCGGAATTCCCCGCGACAGCGCGCATTCTTCCGCCGCAGGAATTTGCGCGTGGCTGCGAGACGATCCATCGTAAGTACTGGATGGCGCGGATTCCCTGGATATGGAGAAAGACCGATACGTGTTTCGAGATTAGCTTCGTGTGAGTACGGCCCATTATGGGTGCTGCTGAGATCCTTCGGCCCGCTGGACACAGCGTGGGCCTTCGGCATGACTAAACCATGGATACTGGGAACCCTGAAGTCTACCAATCCCCGGTGGTCAGGTATTCATGAATGGATTTGGCGGCGCGTCGGCCTGCGCCCATTGCCAGAATGACCGTCGCGCTGCCGGTGACAATATCGCCTCCGGCGAAGACTCCCTTACGCGTGGTTTTCTGCGTTGTTTCATCGGCCTGAATGTAACCACGCTTATTTGTGCCCAGCCCCGGAGTTGTGCTTTGCACAATCGGATTGGCGCTGGTTCCAATGGCAATGACTGCCACCGACAAGGGCAGATCAAATTCCGATCCCGCCATGGGCACGGGACGCCGCCTGCCCGATGCATCGGGTTCGCCGAGTTCCATGCGGACGCAACGAGCCGCAGTCAGCCAGCCCTTACTGTCGGCGATAAATTCCACCGGGGCGGTCAGCATCTGGAAGTCGATTCCCTCCTGCCGGGCATGGTGGGCTTCTTCGGCACGGGCTGGCATTTCCGCATCGCTGCGCCGATAAATCACATAGGCCTTGGCTGCGCCCAGTCGCAGCGCAGAGCGGATGGCATCGAGGGCAGTATTTCCTCCCCCAATCACCGCGACACTCTTGCCATGCAGATCGAGCATCGGTTCATCGTAGGTCGGAAATTTGTAGGCCTTCATCAGATTAATGCGGGTCAGAAATTCATTCGCCGAATACACGCCGTTGAAATGTTCGCCGGGGATATTCATGAATTGCGGCAGGCCGGCGCCAGTTCCGATGTAGACCGCATCATAACCTTCTTCTTCCATCAGTTCGTCGATAGTGACAGTGCGCCCCACAACCACGTCGGTTTCGAACTCGACGCCCATTTCGCGCATGTAATCGAGCTGTTCGCGGATGATCTGCTTGGGAAGGCGAAACTCCGGAATGCCGTAGACCAGCACGCCCCCAAGTTCGTGCAACGCTTCGAAAACGCGCACCTTATGCCCTCTCTGGATCAGATCGCCCGCAACTGTGAGTCCGGATGGCCCGCTGCCCACGACCGCAACTTTCTTCCCGGTGGGCGGGATGTTGGGCAGCACATGCGTTCCCATGCGCTTTTCGTAATCGGCAACGAACCGCTCGAGATATCCGATGCCCAGCGGCTTCACTTTTTTCGACAGCAGGCACTTGCCTTCGCAGTGATCTTCCTGTGGGCAGACCCGGCCCGTAACGGCGGGAAGGACGTTGTCTTCACGGATTTTCGCTGCCGCGGCCAGGAACTCCCCAGCTACGATTAGCTCGACAAATTCCTTCACCTTCACCCCGACTGGGCAATTATCAGTGCAAGTCGGCTTGGCGCATTCCAGGCAACGCTGCGCTTCCTGGCGCGCCAGTTCAGGACTGTATCCCAGATTTACTTCCTCAAAATTGTGGGCCCGTTGCTCCGCCGGTTGCTCGGGCATGAGCTGGCGCGGAACTTTCATCCGTTCTTTGATCGGAACAGGGTTCAGCGATTTCTTTGTACTTGGGCTCATCGTGTCTCTCCCACGGGCTGGACTGCCGGGGCGCTCTTGCTCACAGCAGCGCATGCGTGCTCGTCTTGGTTCGATGGGCCGGCGGCGCGCTTGTAATCGGCCATCGACTGCTGTTCGGCATCCCGGTACATGGCATTGCGCTGAACCAGAATTTCGAAGTTCACCCGGTGCGCATCGAATTCCGGCCCATCGACGCAGGCGAACTCGCTCTTGCCGTCGATCATCACGCGGCATCCGCCGCACATGCCCGTTCCGTCGATCATGATCGGATTCAGGCTGACCACCGTGTGGATATTTTCTTTGCGCGTAAGTTCGGCGATGGCTTTCATCATCACGATCGGTCCCACTGCTACGACCAGATCGATGCGCGTGCCGTTCTGGATAAGCTGGCGAAGCTTGTCGGTGACGAAGCCCTTATCGGCATAGCTGCCGTCATCGGTCGTGATCATGAGTGCATCGCTGACCGCGCGCATCTCCGACTCCAAGATGACGAGTTCTTTGTTGCGTGCGCCCACGATCGCGAGCACTCGATTGCCGGCTTGCTTGAGCGCCACGGCTGTCGGGTAGGCCATGGCCGTGCCCACTCCGCCGCCGATGATCACGACCGTCCCGTAATTCGCGATTTCCGAAGGCTTGCCCAGCGGCCCAACCACATCGAGAATGCTGTCGCCCGTATTGAGCGAATTCAGCAAGTGCGTGGTCTTACCCGCCGCTTGCACGACAATGTTGATGGTGCCGCGATCGGGATCGGAATTCTCGATAGTGACTGGAATACGCTCGCCTTCTTCGTAGATCCGGAGAATGACGAACTGCCCCGGCTTTTGTTTGCGGGAAATGCGAGGAGCTTCAATGACGAAGCGTTTGATACCCGGCGCAAGGAATTCAGCTTGAATGATTTTGAACACAGGTGCGCTCCCCCAGTGAAAAAAGCAAATCGACGACGAGATTCATTGTGTTCGGAGGGGCATGGGAGGGGCTGTGATTTCAATCACAGAGGACTGTGCGGGGACGTTCCGAAGGTCATCCCGCACAATTACCAGATATACTTATAATGTCATATTTTAGACTTTTGCCATTATTGCTATAATTGACAATATATGGAGGTAATGGCATGACAGAAGAAGTCCGCCTGAAGGTGAATGAAAACGGGCGACTGGTTATTCCTGCGGCGTTCCGCAAGGCGCTTGGCATCCGGGCGGGAGATCAAGTCATGTTGCGCGTCGAAGACGATGAATTGCGGATCACGACGATGAAAGCGCGGATTCAGCGCGCCCAACGCCGCGCCCAAAGATACGTGAAGCCTGGTGTTTCGCTGGTTGACGAACTGATCGCCGAAAGACGCGAGGCAGCAAAACGTGAGTAAGATCGTTTTGGATGCATCGGTGCTGCTGGCTGTCATTCACCAGGAGAAGGGTTCGGACGTCCTCACACCAGAATCGCTCGCCGATGCCGCGGTCAGCACTGTGAACTTGACCGAGGTTCAGAGCAAGCTGGCTACTTCGGGTTGGAACCCGGAAGAAGCGTGGGAAGACGCAATCAGTGGGGTCAGCGAAATTGTTCCATTCAGCGCCGAGCATGCCAAACTCGCGGGAAGCCTGATTGCGCAAACTCGGGCTATCGGCCTCTCGCTTGGCGATAGGGCCTGCCTGGCACTCGCGATTTTGCTAGACGCACCGGTCTATACAGCGGACCGATCGTGGAAGTCTTTGAAATTGCGCGCCCGCATCCACGTGATCCGGTAACGTCACGGTCTAGTTCCCTTCCGGTTTGAAGATCACGCCCTGGCTGTTGCGGCTGTTCATGATCACACGGAGTGGTTGCGAAAAGCGCAGGTGACGCACACACCCCTGCTCATCGACCGCGGGCTGTTCCGCCAACCATTGCCAATCGACCGAGCCTTCTCCGGCATCGGGATTCACGGTGAGATATCCGACCTGAAACGCAGTGAGATTCTGAAAGAAGTGACTGCCTTGTGACGGCGTGACGCGGAAGTCGCGGAACCCAGCTTCCACGATGGCACGCGCGCCTGAGATCTCATCCCACTCGACAGGAATGCCAAGCCACGGGTCATTCGATCCCCAGCGGCCGACTCCGACCAGCAAGTATGGGCGATTCTCTCCCGCCAGTACGGCATTGAAGTGTGCGACGGCCCGGGCAACTTCCTGGCTGCGGCTGCGCTCGAAGCGGTGCGAATCGACGACCACGATATCGTGTACATTTTCGATTCGCCCATTGCCCAGGACTTGGGTGCTCTGGCAAATCAGTTGCGTCGGATCAACATCGCCGATCGTCAGGTCTTGGTGATCGCGCGAAAGAGTCAGCGGCCGGATCTGAAGAAACCCGAATTCTGCTGGTTCGGTATCACGCGGCAGACGAACGGCAAATTCAACTTCAACGGGATTGCCCAGAGCATCCTCGCCGTTTCGCACCAGTGCTTCGAGAATAACCGCCAGAGGAAACACTTCATGTTTGAGCATCGGAGCGAATGTCACGACGCGAGCCCCGGTTCGGCTCAATCCATCGTAAACGGCGTGATTGTCCGCGGAATATGTGGAAGCGATCGCATCCAGAGTGCCGTCGGCCTCAGCGATGTCGAGGCCAAAGCGTGCCTCCCGCAGATGTCCCGACATGCTGCCGTGAGGATTTCCATCCAGTTCCAGAGCACAGAATTCGGTCTGCGTGTTGGCAAGAATGTCTTCTACGGAGGAAAACTGCAGCAGATTCCGGGGATAGCGTGGACAAAACATCAGGCACTTGCCGCCATCGACCACGGTTCGTCCCAGCCCGAGAGCGACCGCGGCAATCCCATCCGCAAAGGTCATCGGCGAAACGGGATAGAAATTGTGCGACCTTACAACGCCTGAAAAATCAGGATAGAAACGCGGCCCGTGCATGGTGCCGACGACTTGCTGCAGAATTACCGCCATTTTTTCTTCTTCCAAGCGATACGGCGTGGCGCGGACGTATGCCTTGGCGTGCTGGCTGAAAGTCGACGCATAGACGCGCTTGATTGCCTCCGATAGTTCCGCGATCCGCACCTGGGGATCGGCACTCTGGTTTCCCAACATGAACGTTTCGTAAACGCCGGTAAATGGCTGGTATTGCGAGTCTTCCAGCAAACTCGACGACCGCACCGCCAGCGGATAATGCACCTCTTCAAGAAAAGCCCGCAGATTTTCCTGCAGCGAGACGGGCAGTGGCGACTCGAGGAAACGCTGCTGGATTTCCGTGTCATCATCGCAATGCAGCGCGAAATCGCTCAGATTGTTCTCGGCCAGAAACTGGTCGAAGATATCCGTTGCGAGAACTACAGCCGGCGGTACCGCAATGCGTACTCCAGGAAAGCGGCGAGTGATGCGGCGAGTACGGAGCAGGTGGCGCACAAAAGCGAGGCCGCGCGCCTTACCCCCCAGCGAACCCGAGCCGACTCTCAGGAAACTCGATTCGGAAGGCTTGAAGGTCTCGGCCTTAAAATCGCCGATCAGCACCTCACTCTGCTCGCGGCGATAATCGTTGATCGAGTCAATCAAATCCCGGCGCAGATGTTCGGGGCCGTTGAAGTCCGAAACCTTGCGGGGCCTGAGTTTCGCGGCCAGGGCAAATTCAGTGCGCGCCATCAACCAGTGCGAAAAATGGTTCCGCTGGGCGTGATACACCAGGCTGTTGGAGGGCAGTTTTTCCAGCATCTCCTCCAGTTCGTTCAAATCCTTCGCGCGTCCGACTTCGCGCTGATCGGGCATGCGGAACACAAAGTCCCCGAATCCGAAGGAGTCGGTGAGAATGCGTCTCAGATCTTTCAGCAGCGTGGGCGAGCGTTTCCTGAGGAACGCGTAGCCTTCCGCTTGCGCCCTGGGACGAAACTCGGTTCGGCTGGTCTGCAACACAACGGGAACATCCGGAGTAAGGGTTTTCACCATGCGGGCCAGGTCGAATCCGGCTTCGGGACTCAGGTTTCCGTCGCGCGGAAATTCGACGTCCGATACCAGTCCGAATGTGTAGTCGCGATATTCCTGCACCAGCTGCGCCGCCTCTTCAAAGTTCGACGCCAGCAGGATCTTCGGCCGCGCCTGCAGGCGCACTAGCTTATGCGCGACGTTGATGCCTTCCTGAATGACGCGCCGCGACTGCTTGATCAATTCCGTGTAGATGACCGGCAAAAACGACGAGTAGTATCGAATGTTGTCCTCGACCACCAGCAAGACCGGCACACCCATAGCGCGCGTGTCATGCAGTACATTGCGCTTGTCTTCGATGTACTTGACGATCGCGATCAGAATGCGCGCATTGCCTTGCCAAAGAAATATGCGATCAATGTTGGTAACCGGATTGCGGGCAACAAAGTTCTTGATCTCGCGATAATCGTAAGCCAGCACCACCACCGGCACGTCCAGCCCCGCGCGCCGAACCTCGCGGGCAAGTTGCGCGGCGTCAGTATTGCCGACGGTGAGGTTCGTCACGATCAGATTCAGTTGCGGATTCGATTTCACGAGATCGATCGCTTCCCCGCAACTTGAAACGTGAGTGAGGCCGGGAATCTGCCACAGGTTCAATTCTAGAGATTCATCAATGAGCAGTTCGTTCAGCCGCCCGTCTTCGCGCAAAATGAACGAATCATAGAGGCTTGAGACCAGAAGGATGTTCTGGACTCGAAACGGCATGAGATTTTCGAATCCTTCGAAACGCTCCTCGGCGTCGAGAATCGGCTCGGTAATGCGGGGCAGGGCCATGCGTGATCTGCTGAATCCAGCCGGGAATGCCAATCCATAATAGCCCGACCCATAAACCAGCGTTTGTGAGCGTGCTCACGCTCGCGAAAACGGACTCACTAGTGCTGTGTCCCGCAACTTCGCGACATGATCTGGAACCGATTTGAAAGGCGCGGCTTTAAGCCGTGCAGAGAGCCGCAAAAACGGCGGCCTTTAGCGCTCGGATACGCACCGGGCCGTGGACCAAGACAGCGGGCCTTGTCCTGTATTTCCGGCATGCGACGCTAGGAGGATTCTGAAAGACTCGAGCAAGGTCGAGGATATTCACCGCTTTGACACCTGAGAACACGACTGCTACCATCCAAAATGGTCGTAGGTTCCCACCTACATTGAGCTTTTCTAAGCCGTCCCCGTCGTCTAGCCCGGCCT
>CAVYWC010000003.1:0-580000 GCA_963772045.1 uncultured Acidobacteriaceae bacterium
CAGCCATATCCAAAAGGCCAAACGGCTCAACTTGGCCCGTACCCTTCTGCAGCGGTATCCGCATTGGCCCGAGGCTGCCCAGAGACTGGCCCGGGATTGCTCCATCTCCGAGCGCCAGGCCTATCGCTACCTCGAGCAAGCACAGCGACTCAAGCACCCCGTCCCGGTCGGCGATGTCAAAGTATCCTTCACCGTCAAGCTTTCGCGCCGTCTCGTGGGGCGACTCCGCAGCTACGCCACTGCGACCGGATTGACCTTGAGCGAGATCGCCAGCCGCGCTTTCTCGGCGGTCTTGCACCGTGGGGGAGGTCGTGGCTGATCGGACGCGCAGTCCGTCGCGAACCGTCCATGTGGAATACCACTTCGACCGATTATTGCCGGACAAGTTGGCTCAGGCCTACGAACTGCTCGCATCGGACCGGTGCTGGTCGATTGCTCCAAGCCCGCAGCCGGCAAGCTGCCAGGAGGTGGTGAATGAACAAGCCTGCCGCCCTCTACGCCCGTGTGTCCTCCGATCGGCAAAAGGAGAACCACACCATTGCCAGCCAGGGAGCGGCGTTGATGCAATTCGCCGAGACCAACGGATACCTGGTCCCGTCCGAGTGGCAGTTCCAGGATGATGGCTATAGTGGGGCCACCTTGGTCCGTCCTGGCTTGGAGGCATTGCGGGACCTCGCGGCGGCGGGTGAGATCCAAACCGTTCTGATCTACTCCCCAGACCGCTTGAGTCGGAAATATGCCTATCAAGTGCTGTTGGCCGAAGAGTTGGCCCGCTAAGGGATGATTGCGGAATACGAACGGGCACAGATTGCCGAGCGTTCTCGCCGGGGGCAAGCGGCACCGCGCGCAGCAAGGTTCGATCAATGTGCTGTCGGGCGCCCCCTACGGCTATCGCTACGTGAAGAAGACTGATACTTCGGCGGCCTACTACGAAGTGGTGGAATCCGAGGCCGAGGTGGTGCGTCTCACCTTCGATGCCTACACGCGGCAAGGTCTCAGCCTGGGCGCCATCTCAGGCTTACTCAATCAACGCGAGGTGCCCACGCGGACGCGAGAGAGCCGATGGGAACGCACAACCCTTTGGAGGATGCTGCATAACCCGGCTTACGCGGGCCACGCTTTCTATGGCAAAACCGAGCTTCGTCCGCGTCAGCGAATCACACGCCGCTTGCGTCAGCGTGGAGTGTGCAGCCGTGACAGTTCGTTTCGCGAACGGCCTCGTCCGGAGTGGATCGAAATCCCTGTACCCGCTTTGGTCAGCGAAGCAACCTTCGCTCTGGCGCAAGCGCAATTCGAGAAAAATAAGAGGTTCTCTCCTCGACGTACGATCGAACCCTCTTTATTGCAGGGACTGTTGGTGTGTCAGCGTTGCGGTTATGGACTCTACCGAGCTTCCACGCGAACTTCCCAGCGCACGATCTACTACTATCGCTGCTTAGGACGGGATGGCTACCGACATCTGAAGGGCGCGGTTTGCGACAACAAGCCGATTCCTCAGGAGCAGCTCGATGCGGTAGTGTGGCAGGAGATTATGCGGCTGCTGGAAGATCCCAGCTTGCTGCAGGCGGAGTTAGATCGCCGGCTGCACGCAGCCCAAACCACTGACCCTCTAAAGCGGCGCGAAGACGCGCTCCGTCGCGACCAAGCGCGCCTGACCAAGAGTATGGAGCGGCTGCTGACCGGGCACCAGGAGGACCTGATCACGTTAGAAGAGCTCCGCTGCCGCATGCCGGAACTGCGCAAACAGCAGCGGGCAAACGAAGCGGAGCTGCAATCGCTGGAAATGACGGCTGTCGACCCAACCCGTAACTTGCGCTTGGTGGAAACCCTCGCCCAGTTCCGCGCACGACTGCGCGCCAGAGGCAACGTCCTGGAAGTGGCAGAGCGTCAGAGAGTCGTACGATTGCTGGTGCATGAGATCCTCGTGAGCAGTGACAACATCACAATCGGCCATTCCATCCCCCTGCCGACCTCTTCGCCCGATCCGAACCATGGAGTTCGCCCAAGCCACGAACCGCCCGAGCCCAATACTGGCCCAAATTATCTTTTGCGTTCACACGGTCAACGCACCTGGGACAATGTTTGCACATTCGGATCCAGCTAATATTTGGATTTCCCATTGGCCTACGTCCTGGAGAGGCATCGCTCTCGATGCCCAACTTCCGGCTTGCCCGTGACCCCACCGGAGTAGTTCGGGCCGGATGAGATCAGCGGACCTGGGCCACTAGTAGCGTCAGATCGTCGCTCTGTTCGCCGCCGCTGAACTGCTGCACGGCGGCGATGACGGCGGCGAGGAGATCACGAGCGTCCAGGTGCTGTCCCTCTCGGAGGATCCGCACAAGGGCAGCCTCGCCGAATTCCTCCTGGTCTGCGTTCATGGCCTCGACTATGCCGTCGGTGTAGATAATGAGGACGTCGCCTGGGAGAAGCTGTGCTTCAGCGACTTGACACTCCCACTTCTCGAACAATCCGAGAACCGTGACTGTGGCGCGCAGGCGCTCCACGTTCTTGCCACGCAGCAGCAGCGGCGGATTGTGTCCGCAGTTGGCGTAGCGCAGGCAACGCGAGGTGTCATCATAGATGCCGAGGAATAACGTGGCGTAGTTGCTCGGCTCGGTGGATTCATAAAACATGCGGTTTACTGAGCACAGCGCGCGTGGAAAGTCCTGCAAGAGTAGCGCGGACTGGCTGCGCAGATGGGCTTGCAGGTTTGCCATGAGCAGAGCGGCGGAAATGCCCTTGCCAGCGATATCGGCGAGCACAAAGCCAACGCGTCCCTGGCCGAGATCGAGGAAGTCGAAGTAGTCGCCACCCACCGCGCGCGCCTGAATGCAAGCACCCGCATAATCGAGCGTGACGAGGGGCGGTACCCTCTGGGGCAGGAGTTTACTCTGTACCTGTCGTGCGATCTCCATCTCGTGGGCGGCGCGGCGTTCATGTTCGAGCCGTTCCGCCATCTTCTCCGCGAGACTGATGTTTTCCAGCGCGACCCCTGCCTGGCCTGCTACTGTTGCCAGCAATCGCTTGTCCTCACCGGAGAACGGCTCCTCGGAAAGGCGTGGGCCCAGCGCCAGTAGGCCGAGCAGTTCGCCATCGCGCCCCGACATCGGCACCAAACACTCGGGACCCAGCGGCGCCAGCAGCGAGAGGGCGCGAGTATCGTCGGAGCCGGACAACACTTCCCACGGTTGTCCTTGGCGGGCTAGCTCCATGAGTAGCGGCAAGTCGCGCGGCAGAGGCTGCAATTCTGGAGAAGCCGGTCCACCGACGGGCATCAGGTGGTTTGCGGGGTCCGCGAGATAAACCACAAGCGTAGCTGGCTGCAACGCTTGGCGAATGTGGTCGGCCAGCAGATGAACGAGCATTTCCCGTGTCTGAACGGTACGAGTTTTGGCGACTAGATCGTCCAGGATATGACGCGCATCGTAGGCGCTGCGAAAGAAAGCGCGGTCGATACGCTCAGTTCCGCGCCGCACCATCGGCGCAGATACCCAGACCAGGAGAATCCCAAAAACGGCACTCGACGCCATTCCGAGATTCGACCCCGCGGAAAAGAACCGTGCGGAAATCCGCGCGAACAACCAGATCGCGATCGCCGCGGCGGCCAGCAGCAACACCAGGAACCCGCGCTGCACCAGCACGTACCGGGCGCTGCGTTTGAGCAGCACTGGGATCTCCAGTACGCGGTCTTTCACGACAGCATAGGCGAACGACAAGGGATAGAGGATCAAGATCAGGACCACTGCAGTATCGAGCCAGAACGATGGCTCGAAGCCGAACAAGTCGGTCGCGGCGCGTTCGAGGATGATGGGGAGGAAGCCGACAACGGTGCCCAACAGGATGATCCGCGACTTCCGCCGCACTTCGGGAGGACTGGAGGATGCCAGCCTGTTCCATCCCAATGACACCATGCCGAGAGCGTAGAGGACATAGCGCAGGCAGAGGAGCATGACATCCGCCCGGTGTGTCCCAAACACTTCCGGCACCAAAGCCGGCCAACGCGGATCGCCGGTCGGGATGCCGGGCAGGGCCGTGCAGACGCCCAGAGCGAGGCCGCCCCACTTCAGCCAAGGCGCACGTCGTTCCAGAGGAGAACGCGCCGGAAACAGCGCAAAGAAAATGTAGAACACCGCAGGGAGCAACCCAAAGAAAATGGAGCGAAACGCGAAGACGAAGCGGCGCAGTACCAGCGGCGCGGGAGCGTAAGAGTTGCCGAGACCGGCGGCTGCGATGAAGCCGGTGAACATCAGCGCAAGCAGCCAGGCGTAGCGGTCATCAGGACGCAGGAAAAGGACGGCGAAGCCGATTACCAGAAAAAGCACCGGGAACGAGCTCATAATCTGATGGGCAGAGCTGCGGGCCAGACTTTCAGGGGCGCTGGATTGGACGGGCGCGC
Organism: uncultured Acidobacteriaceae bacterium; assembly: GCA_963772045.1. Lineage (GTDB taxonomy): Bacteria > Acidobacteriota > Terriglobia > Terriglobales > Acidobacteriaceae > Sulfotelmatobacter. Next base: position 4,397 of record CAVYWC010000003.1, read on the forward strand.
GAAAGACCCCGTGCAGGCTGAGCCGACGGGGCTCGCTGGGCCGCTCGATCAAAAGTTCCACTGAGTCGCCGGGACGACTGTGCGTCCAAGTCTGGTCGTAGGGCGCAGAGGTTGTGAGCTGCCGGCCGTTCACTGCGACAATGCGGTCGCCGGGGCGCAAGCCTGCACGCTCCGCCGGACTCCCCGGCACGACATCGTCCACGGCGACGCTGTGGGTCGCCGGATCGTACTGTTCCTGGTGTTTGAAGTTAAAACCCAGCTCTACAGGATTGTTTGGAGCCTGGTGACGGACGTAATACATCCACACGGCGGCGTAGAAGAACGTTACGCCTGCGAAGACCGCGGCGAGCGCGATCAGTGCGGGGCGGGGCAGCGAGAGCCGGTTGGTCAAAGCGACCTCATCTTTCAAGAATCTGAGGTAACTCTGTCGCCAGCCTACTGTGACCCTCTCAGGCAGTCAACCGAGACCGCTCAGTAATTCGTCTGCTGGAGCCGCCCGGCACGCACCCGATCGACTGAATAATCGGCCATCCGGAGACTGACTTGAAACGTTCTTCTGGGAAATCAATGATCCGGAAAGGCTCCGCCTGCGCGTAACGCCTGCCGGCAAAAGAGGAGAATACGAATACGGGCGGTCCGGCCGGTACTGCCCTAACTAGAACGACTGCGAGAACCGAGATTCCAAGAACTCTCCCAGCTTCGCAGTCGATTTGAATTGGGGGATCGGCTCCGGTTTCTTGAACGCGGATGTGAAAGCATTCGATAGGCTCCAGATTGTACGCGGCCTGAATTCCTCGTACTGCGGCTCGAAGTAGAGGTCATGCACGATTCGCGCAAGGTGCTTTGGTGCCTCCAGTTTGCCTTCCACGAACGCTTCGTAGATGACCACCTTTGCCGTCACGTCCGTCAGCTCGCTTCTCTGCCATGCTTCGACCTGCTTTCGCATCGGCTCGAAGTTTCGCTGCATGCGATCGACTCCCACAGAAATGCAATTGATCAAAGAGAACGATTTCGAGTGCTTCGCGAGCACCGGCGTGGACACGCCTGGGACAACGTTTCCAAGTTCCAGTGACGTGATTCTTAAGGATCCTGAAGCCGCCTGCCGGCTCCCAGTGACTCAATTTCTGGATTGCTTGTTCTCCAGGAGAATTAAATCTTAGTCCGCCAGAGCCTTCAGACTTCTAGCGGCCGCTTTCCTTTTGTCGCACAGCCCGATCGCGCTTGTTTGGATCAAGGCGTCGGAAACTACACGTGGAGACAACGCCGCGGCCAGTATGCCAATCCCGTTGGCGCTCGCAGAAGGATGGACCGCGTCATATAAGTGCCGCGCGCAGCAATCCAATGCCCAGCGTGACGACCGATGCGGCCAGCACCGCGGCACCGGCGTAAATCAGCGAGATGAACCCATTCGGCTGGGTGGCTGAAGGGGAAAGCATGGAGAAGAAGAAGCCGGCAGGAATCAGGATCGCCGCCGCGGGCACGCCAACGCGCGCTATCCACAGAAGAGGCGTGGGAAGCGCGGCGCCGTCGGCGAGCAACTGGCAAATCAGAGAGAGCAGGACGATCACGCCCGCATGCGCGTGGCCGGCGCGAAAGAAATTCTGCCGCAGCGGATTCTGCATGTAACCGCTGGCGCGATCGACAAGCTGCGTCAGCAGAAAGTATCCGCCGTACTGAATCGTGGGAACGGTAATCAGAATAACTCCCGCCATGATGCGCGCTTCGCGTGTCATAAGATCCTCCGGCTCCGTAGTTGTGAAATCAGATTGGAGTTAGCGGTTGTCGGCCAGTTCACCGCTCTCAGGGACGATATAAGCATCGACCCGAAGACCGTCGGGCAGTTGCGAACCTGAATCGAGTTCGACCAATGTTTCCAGAATTTTGGTGTCGACCTTTTCTGTCGGCTCGTCGGTGCGGACATTTTTCGGTCCAAGCTGTTGGCCAATACGCACCACGTGTCCCCAGAATTTCTGTGTGCCGTAGGCGTCGGCGGTGACGTAGGCGCGCTGCCCGACGCGCACTTTGCTCACATCGGTTTCATCGACATCGACACGCACGCGCAACGTTTTGCGATCGCCGATGGTCAAGACCGGATCCGGCGTGGTCGAAGAATTCGAGACACTCTCTCCACTGCGATGATGCTTGCGCAGCACGATGCCATCGATCGGCGAGCGAATGAATGTCTTTTCGTAACGCGCCTCTGCTTCTTCGAGTTGGGCCTCGGCCAGCTTCACATCGGCTTCGGCCAGCGATTGATCTTCTTCGCGGGCGTGATCATCCACCAGTGCGCGCTGCTCGACCGCGGCATTATATTTTGCTTTGGCGACGTCGGCGTCGCTCGCGTAGCGATCCAGTTCCTCGCGCGGCACTACGCCAGCCTTGAACAATTCCTGGCGACGATGCAACTCCGACTGCGCGTTTTCCATCACCGCCTTGGCTTCATCGACCGACGACCACGCCTCCGCGCGCTCCTGATGCCGCGCTCCATTGATCACTTTGCGCAGTGTAGCCTCTTTGGCCACAACATTCGCACGCGCGGACTCGACCTCCGCGCGATAATCGGCGTTCTCCAGTTCCGCCAAAACTTCGTCGCGATGGATCGCGTCTCCCTCTTCGACGTTGACCGACTTCAGCCGTCCGCTCAGCTCGGAGCCGATCTTGATATCCTCCGAATATGGCTCGACGCGGCCCGGCCCGGCGATCAGCTCGGGCTCGTGACTGGAAACCGTTGCACTCGCTGCCGTGGATTCGTGCGCACGGCGTGAGGCAATCATCAACGACCCGGTCAGCAGGAAAACGCCCAGTCCGACTCCCCATGCAATGCGACTTCTCAGCAAATCTTGAATCGAGAATTTGCTACTCATAAAACATCTCCAATCGTAATGCGGTTCGCGCGCAAAACTTCCCAAGTGGTTCGTGTACGATCAGGCCAGGCTCACCGCAGCCTGGGAAACACTCTGTGCCAACCAGCCGGACGGCAGGATTTGCGGTTCATTCTCTGTGGTGATCGCGCCGTCTTCGATCTTCACGATGCGATCTGCAAAGTGCAGCACGCGCGAGTCGTGCGTCACGATCACAACCGCGCGCCCGCGCTGATGCGCGAGTTTGCTCATCATCTCCATCACCGTGTGGCCGGTATGGGAATCAAGAGCAGCCGTGGGCTCGTCGGCCAGAATGATTCCCGGATCGCCCGCCAGTGCCCGCGCAATCGCCACCCGCTGTTTCTGCCCGCCGCTCAGGTCGGCGGGAAAACTGTCGAACTTTTCAGCGAGTCCGACTTGCTCGAGCAGTTCCTGCGCACGCTTCTTGACCTGCGCCGCGGAATTCCCTTTCAGATCGAGCATCAGCTCGACATTTTCACCAGCGCTCAGCGTGGGGAAGAGATTGAATCCCTGAAACACGAAACCGATATTGGCCAATCGCAGCGCAGGCAAGTCTTTTTCCGGCAAGCCGACCACTTCCTTATCCGCAATACGCACGCTGCCCGAAGTCGCAGTGAGAATGCATCCCATGATGGAGAGCAGCGTCGTCTTGCCGCTGCCCGAAGGCCCCATCAGCATGAGCAGTTCGCCGGAATGCACATCGAGATTCACACCGCGCAGCGCCAGCGTGCCCGACGCGCCTTCATCGTACTTCTTGGTCAACTCACGAACTGCGATTGCGGACTGCATCGTTCACTTCTCCTATTTCATTCCTGCATTTCCGAGGAGCGTAGACGAAGAATCTCTTTTCTCCTCGCGACGAGAAGCAGATTCCCCGCTTCGTTCGTCGGAAATGACAACAGATCTTCACCCCTTGAACACCATCGCCGGATCGATGCGTGTGACTTTGTTGATCGACACCAGCGCGGCCCCAATGCACATCAGCAGGGTCAGAAAAAACATGCCCGCGGCCATCGACGGCGGCATCAGAATCGCCGCTCCGCCCTTCTCGCTGCCATGCACCACGAACACGCTGACGATCATTCCCAGCACATAGCCGATCACTGCGCTGATCGCCGCCTGCTGCATGATGACTTTGTAAACATAGCTGTTGGGCGCGCCCATCGCTTTGAGCGTTCCGTATTCGCGGATGTGATCCATGGTCGTGGCGTAGATCGTCTGCGCCACTACGACGAATCCGACCACCAATCCCAGCACCGCCGCAATCAGCACGGCTACACCCGCGCCTGTGGTGAACATCCAGTAAGAAGTCGTCATGCGGCTGAACTGCGCCGTGGTGAAGACCTCGACATCTTTCACGCGATCGAGCAGATCGCGGCGCACCCGCCCGAGATCCGCGCCGGGCGCGACTTTCACCAGGATGAACAGCGTCTGATCCTCGCGCGTGGCCGTATAGTCCTGAGCATTCTTGAACGACGTAAAAACGTAAGGTGAAGTCGTGAACGAGCGGATGCCACGTGTGAACCCCACGACCCGCGCGCGATAGCCGCCGATCTCAAACACTTGGCCGACACGGGTCACACCGAGCTTCTGTTTGTAGAGTTCGTCAAGAATCACCGCGTCGGGGGATTTCAAATCCTCCACGCGTCCTTCGACCAAGTTCCACGGCCGCTCCAGCGGGTCGTCGACGTTGATGCCCACAATCTGCACCGACTCCTCCCTGCCGTCGTGGCGCTTCCACTGTGTCCAGTGCGCGATGATCTTCTGCGCGTCGCCCACGCCCGGCACGGCGCGCACCTGGTTCAGCTTGCGTTCGCTGAAGGCAACTCCCTGCTCGACGTAGGGCACATTTTTCGAGGTGATCCACAAATCCGCGCCGGAATGGTCGATCAGGTTCGACGTCGCTGCCGTGAAACCGAGAAACAATCCCAGCTGCACCACAATCAGTACGACCGAAAAGACGATGCCGGTGAGCGTGACCGCCAGCCGAACCTTGTCGTGAAACAGATTTCTTTGCGCCAGCGGAGGCATGGTTACCGGTCCTCCTGCTTGCAAAGACTGGGTGCCTCATTCCCGGCCGGTTTTGCCACAAGTGGAGATCTCCCCCGCATCATCCCGCGCAACGTCACGTCGAGCATCATCTGCGTGCGCTCCGCTAGCGGACGCCACTGCACCCAAGCATCCTTGCACTTAGCAATATGCAGCGAAATCACGCCATGCACCGCGGCCCACAACGTCTGTGAAATGATCTCCGGGTCTTTCAGTTCCTCGTGGAAGCATCGCGCATCAATCGCCTGCTGCACCGCCCACTTCAGAAAGGCATAGGCATCTGCTTCGGGATTTCCACGGATCTCTTCATCGTCTTCGCGAGGCTCAAGCGCCGGATGCGGCGTCATGAACATGAATTTGTAGTGATTGGGATAACGCGTGCCGAAATCGACATAGATCTTGCCGATCTGCTTCAGCCGCTCGATCGGGTCAGACAACATCACCGAACTTTGAAAGACCTCGGCCAGCCGTGCGTAGTCCTGGTGACAGAGTTCGTGAAAAAGCTCATTCTTGTCAGCAAAGTGGACGTAGATGGCAGTTGGCGAGTATTCGATCTTCTCAGCCACTTTGCGCATCGAGACGCCCTCGTAGCCTTCGCTGATGAACAACTCGCGAGCCGCGTCGAGAATCTTTTCTCGGGTTTCTGACTTCTCCCGTTCGCGCCTTTCTTTGACTCCCATGGCGTTTCTCCGGAACAACGATCGCTCACTTAACGATGTTAACTTAACATCGTTAATTTACTGCTCGGCGTTCATGGGTGTCAAGAGAATTCTGCGGCAGACCTGTTGAAAACCTTCTAATTGATTGATATAGCTGCTGATATAGGACAGTCGATCGCATTCCCTCGCTGCCGGGTGCTTTCAATTCGTACGACGGATGGGAGCGACCCATAGAGCGGCGCGTCATCCCATTGACGCTGAAGAATGGGCTCCAGTTCCTAGAAAGCTGACGTTAACCCATTGGAAAGACTCCACAGATCGTTCGCGGCTGGAATTCCTCGTACTTCGGTTCGAAGTACAGATCATGCACGGTCCGGGCGAGGCGATGTGTTTGGCAGCTTCGAGTCTGCCCTCGACAGACGCCTCATAGATGACCACCTTAGCGGTGACGTCCGTCAATTCACAGGCGGAAGCGCTGGGCCGGAGGGGAGCTGGCTCTCCGTTCTGCTGCTGGCAATTCTGTGGATCGGTCTTTCACGTTGGCTGGGCGGGAAAACGATCCCGAGTTCTATCCGGCGTCACGCCTGATTAGTTTGAATACACCAGCGGTTTCACCCAAAGCCACCAGAGGAGCTCTACTTTATGTCTAACACCCTTCTGATGGCCGGGGCCGGAACGCCGGACCGGATGACCGCTGCGCGAAGATCGTCGGCCAGCGCCATCAACTCGTCCGGCGCCTGCTGCGCGTGCCAGGCTGCGCCGACTTCGCCGAACTTGGAGTTGCACATCAGACGAAGCAGGAATACCAGCACGAACACCGGCATCATGGCGAGGATCTGTTGGCCGGCGGGCACGATCTTGTGCCCCAGCGCCTTCAGCACTGGAATGGTCTCGCGCATGGCTGCAGCGGCCAGCTTCAGGTCGTGGGGCGAATGGGCCGCCGCCTTGAAGTCGTTCCGGAACTTGATGGCCAGCGGCGTGATCGCTGCCACTCCGGCGGCGTGTGTGGCGAGATAATCGACGACGTTAGTTGAGACCTTGGCCCTGAGACCGGCTCGATTGAACAGAGCGACGAGTCTCTTCAGCCGCGGAGTGACCGTTCCGTCGATTTCCCCGAAGGGCGTCCGCATCAGCGAATGATCGAATGGGCCGATCGCCCGGATGATATCCCCGTCGCGCTTGCCCCCCGCAAAAACGAATCCGAGCATCGGCCGCTGCGGGCCCAATGCTGCAACGATCTCCGCGGGACCGTTGAGATTGTTACTCATAAAGACGTTGGGCGAGGTGTTCGCGGCAAGCGTGGGCAGCAATCCGCCGACCTGATTGCGGCGCACGACGACGAGGACGTAGTCGTAGATATCGCCGGGCGCCAGTTCGCCGATGACTCTAACCTTGGCAACTCTCCGCTTTCGGCTAAACGGGTTCTCGATCACGATCCCGTTGCTTTGAATCTCTGCGAGCCGCTTGCCGCGCGCCAGCACAGTCACGTCCACGCTGCGCTCGAACAGTCTTTCGGCGATGACGGAGCCGTTCACCCCAGCACCGATCACTAGGATTCTGGCATTGTCACCTGCCATAAATGCACCTTTGCGCAACTTCGGCAATTCAGTTCTTTTTCGCAGCGGCTGATCGCATCGCAGGCTCGCCGAACGCGACAAACTGCGCGATCAGGGCAAGCACCCAGATGTACCAGGGAATCGGGTCATGATAATGAAATTGCAAGATGACACACACCACCAACAGCAGACCTCCCAACATAATCTCCTCCTAAGGGACTTGTTCAGGTCGACGCCGACCCCTAGCACAGCAGCAAGAGCAAGTCAGTGAGCGGCAGCACGCTAATTCCTGTGCTTTACATCACAGCATCCCTCGCCAGACGCCAATATGCTTGGAAAGTCGGGCACAGGTGTGAATCGAATCTGAAAAAGAAGATTCCACTCTAGAACAGCACTCCTGACGGCAAGGCCTCAATGCCCCCTACAGCATCGCTAACCAAGGATCGGACCCTCAGCCTCGGGCTCCCGGCGCTGCTCGCTGCACTCGTCTACGTGCTTCTCATGTGCTTTGCGGGTCGCTACGCATTCCATGCCGACGAACTTTACTTCCTCGCCTGCGCCGAGCATCCCGCGTGGGGCTACGTTGATCTTCCACCGCTCCTTCCGTGGCTCACCTGGATCGTCATGCACACGCTCGGCACATCGCTGACTGCCGTTCACCTCTATCCCGCGCTGGCCGCGGCAGCCACCGTGCCTCTCGTAGCGCGACTCGCGTGCGAGCTTGGCGGTGGGCGACGCGCCGTCATCACTGCCGCTGTACTGACAGCGATTGCTCCCGTCGCTCTCGCCTTCGGACACGTCCTCAGCACCAATGCCCTCGATATGCCGCTGTGGACCGCCGCAGTGCTGCTTCTCGTCCGCATCGAGAAGACCTCGAACCCGCGCCTTTGGCTCGCCTTCGGAGCAGTCGTCGGCATTGCGCTGATGCACAAGTACAGCCTCGCGTTCTACCTCGCCGCACTCGTGGTCGGGACGCTAATGTCAGCATGGAGGAGGTGCTTCCTCAATCGTTGGTTCTGGGGCGGAGCAGCCATCGCTCTCGCGATCACTTTGCCCAACATCTTGTGGCAGGTACATCGTCACTTCCCATTCGTGGAGCTTCAGCACCATCACCACAACGTCATTCTTCCACTGCTTCAGTTCCTCTACGCACAGGCGCTGCTCGTCAACGTTCTGAGTTCCGCCTTCGTCATTGCCGGCGCCGTGTTCTTCTTCACTTCGCCAATGAAGCGCTTCCGAGCCCTCGGCTGGACGTTTATTGCCTACATGCTGCTGATGTACACGCTCCACGCCAAGGACTACCTCGTCACGCCCGCCTATCCAGCTATGCTCACTGCCGGAGCCGTCGCTGCCGAACGCTGGTTCGCCAACACATGGAGCCGCCGCTTGGTCGCCGCGTATGTCATCGCCGCCTGCGCCCTCTCTGCACTCATGTTGCCGACCTTCGTTCCCGTCTTCTCGATCGATGCCTTCGCGCGCTACTACCAAGTGATGGTGCTGCACCGAACTGAATCCGAAGAGAACGCGCACTCCGCTGTCCCTGACTACTACAGCAGTTGCTTCGGATGGAAGGAGCGCGCCGAAGCTGTAGCGCGCTACTACAACGCTCTTCCCGCGGAAGAACGCCAGAAGACGGCGATCTACGGGAGCTTCTACGGACAAGCCGGAGCAATCGATCACTTCGGGCCTGCACTGGGATTGCCCAAGGCGATCTGCAGTCACCACTCCTACTGGTATTGGGGAAGCAGAGGCTACACTGGCGAAAGCGTCATCACCCTCGACGTCGACCGCGGGTACCTGCAGCGTCACTGCGCCTCGGTCACGCTGGTCGCCGATCCCAAGGTCCAGTGGGCGCGTCCCGACTGGGAAAAGCCCATCTACCACTGTCGCAAACTCGACCACGATCTCACCAAGGAGTGGGACGCCTCCCGCCACTTCGACTAGAGCAGCTGCCGAGATTCAGAACGTCATGCTGAGCTGAGGCGTGAAGCGTCGGAGTTAAAAGTATCGCTGGTTCTCGACGGCTGCAGCCTGATGGTTTGCTTTGTCCAGCCATGCCTCTTTCCGGGTCACGAAAAACTGACCTATCCGCCGTACCCGATCAATGTTTGTCGCGGAATTTTGACTTTCGCTGTAAGGGGAGTGGAGGATCAGAACTTCATTCCACTGGAGAGCAGGAAGACATAACTCTTATCTTATCGACATGCTTTAGGCAAAATGTCAGTCACCAGAGGTAAGGCACCAGTCGAAAGCGAGTGTGGAGGCAATATTCGGACTAGCCGGGCAGTCCTTGGCGAAGAACCTTTTCCTCATTGAACAGAGCCGTTCACTCCGGCGCCGATCACGAGGATTCTGGCATCGTCACTTGCCATGACGCACCTGCGAACAACCGGTCTAAATTCAGTTCTTTTTCGCAGCAGCTGATCGCATCGCAGGCTCGCCGAACGCGACAAACTGCGCGATCAGAGCAAGCACCCAGATGTACCACGGAATTGGGTCATGATAATGAAATTGCAGGATGACACACACTACGAAGAGCAGCACGGCTGCAGATACTGTGACGGACATCACCGCGCAGAGTAGCGCCGACGCATATCCTGCCATCGTGCCTCCGGGTGCTGCGTCACAAGAAAGATAGCGGCCATGTTTCACCATTCACGAAGAGCGTGGGAGGTCATGCGAATGCGAGTCCTCGTTGTTTACGCAAGCCGATACGGAGCTACACAGGAAATCGCCGAGCGCATCGCGGCCACGCTACGCCAACAGAGCCTGGAGGCCAGTGTGGAGGCCGCAAATCATGCCGATGATCCGGCGGGCCACGACGCCGCTGTAGTCGGAATCGCCGTTTACTACTTTCGCTGGATGAAGTCCGCAACCGACTTTGTCCGGCGCAACCGGAATGCCCTCGCAGCCCGGCCAGTCTGGCTGTTCAGCAGCGGCCCGTTGGGCACCGAGACTAAAGACGCTCAAGGCAGGGACAAGCGCACCGTTACCGAACCGAAGGAGATCGCGGAGTTTAATGAGACCATCAGGCCCCGGGACCACCGGGTCTTTTTCGGCGTAATGGACCCAAAAAAGTTAGGTTTCACGCACCGGCTTTTGTTGAAGCTGCCGGTGAATCGTGACAGCGCGATTTTCCCAGTGGGCGACTTCCGCGACTGGAACGACGTCGAGGCTTGGGCCAGCGCCATCGCCCAGGCGCTCAAGGCTCTTGCCAGCGACTCATGCCACGCAGACTTGCTCGGGTCCGTGACAGGTAGGTGAGGCTCTCTACTTCATAATTATTCCCAGAATTAGGGACGGCGAGGGCCCGAGCGTCTCCCAGACGTAAGTGTGATTCTTGCAGAGTCACACTTTTCTGTGCGCAGGGAGGAATGAGTGTCACTGTCGGAACCTCAGCTTATTGACCCGGTACATTCCGGCTGGAAAAGTCTCTGCCAAGTCGGGGGAATCACCGTCCTGATTGTGTTCTTGCTTCCGCTAGCCGAAGTTGCCATTAGTTACATCCCGGGTGTGGAAAGTGCGACGCAGGGGACAATAACTGTGGTCGACTGGTTCAGACTCTTCCAGACCCATTGGTTTCTCGGGCTCCGCAACCTCGGTTTCCTCAACCTCATTGGAGTAGTCCTACTAGCCCCAACCGTTCTCGCCATCTATTCCGCCATCCGACGAGACCACGAAGCGTACGCAGCTTTGAGCACCATTCTTTTCTTCGTGGGATTCGCAGTCTACCTCGCCGGCAGCAGGGCCCTCCCCATGCTTCTCCTTAGCGGTCAATACGCAAGTGCCACGACAGATGCGCAGAGATCTCTATTGGCCGCGGCAGGACAGACGATGCTGGCTGAGGGACAAAGCCGTGCTGGCCTTCCCCTCGTGGAATTTGCCTGCCTGGCAATCTCCGCAGTCATGCTGAGAGGCAAGGTCTTCAGCAAAACGACTGCTTACGCAGGAATTCTCGGAAATGTACTGCTTATCTCCGTTGAGACAATTCTGACCCTATTCCGGACGTTGCCTTTTTGGGGAATGGTGCTTGCCGTTGTGGCCGGGCTCGCCATGATGAGTTGGTACTTCCTGGTTGGCAAAAGGCTGCTTCAGCTAGGGCATGGCAAAACAGATGGGAGCGCATGAAAAGTGGCTGATCGTGGCAGCGACTGGATACGCTTGCATGAGATACAGCTCACGCCGTGCCCGCGCCTCACGGCCGCTCTGTGAGTGCGAAAGAGGGTGGGGGATGATTGCGACGGCGATTCGCATGTTCAAGCCGGTTGTAACGTCGCTTTGCTTTTCCGTAATGAGAGAGCCAGCAGGATGGCGCTGCCTGCCGCAATCCCGAGGCCGATCACACACAAGGCGCGCCCCGCTTCAAAACCGCGCCGGGCCATCTCAATTCCCATCGGAGCAAGCGCGAGGCTGCTGAGAACGAGGAACGTCAGCACAGTGGGGCCGAGAACGAAGCCCAGCGGCTTGCGGCGCAGCAGCAGGACCCCGACAATCGTACAGGCCGGCGCTCCGAAGGCCAGGTCCAGCACCGCCACCGCCTCCGTCAAGAGGCCGGACTCGCACACGGCTTGCGGCACTGCGCCCGCAAGCAGGGCAGGAATGATCCCCGACAACCAGTGAGAGACGGTGACCGCGCCCATCAGCAGGAGCACAATGCCGGTGGTTTTCACCGGAGTGCGCGGACCGTAGCGGCGGGCAGCCTCCGCAGTCGGCAGCGCCATGAGACTTCCCGCGAGGGCATAGAAACTGAGCCCTAGAACGCCGCAGTAGGCCAGGAACATCGAGTTGAAATGAAGCGCGAGTGCGTAACCGAGGAAATCGTAGACAAGGTAGGCGAGGGTCCCCATCCACACCAGTCGCGCCGCACACGAGCCGCGAAGAACCAGGATAGCCGCCATCACCAAGATGGGCACGATGAGCGCCAGGTTCCCCGCGTCGTTTCCGATGCTCAGGGCGGCTTGCTTCCGTGTCTCATCTGCATAGGTAGACCGAAGGAAGAGTCCTCCGGAAGAAGCAATCGCAAGGATGACAGCGAGCGGGAAGCTGAGCCACAGGGTCCACCGGCCGGGTTCAGTGCTGTTCATGATACCTTCCACAAGTAGACGGGGCCTTATGCTTGCGGCTCTTCGCGCAATTACCCGATGTGTCGCAGGCCCTCTACGATCGGTGTGTGCGAGACGCGGTGCGCCGGAAAAGCCGCGCTGAGGCAGCCGACCATAACCGCGACAATTAAACAGAACAACTCTGTCGGCCACTTGAGTTTCAAAAGCATCTGAAAACCTTCGCCGCCAGCGGTGTGCACGAGGGCAAAAACAAAAGCGAACGCGGCGATCGACCCGAGCAGCCATGCGACGACGCAGAGGCCAACCGACTCGCCCATCAGTAGCGATAACAATATACGAGGCGTGAACCCCAGAGAGCGCAGTACAGCAACCTCGCGCGTGCGCTCGCGGATCGACATGGCGATCGCATTCGCCGACACCAGAACCATGGCAAAGAGCACGGCAAGGCAAATGCTTACGATGAACTGTTTCACATTGCCCAGCCCCTCAATGATGTGCAGATTGAAAGCCTTTTCCGCTTCCGTTCGGGTGGGTTCGGGCGCGTTGCGGAACAGATTGTCGACTGCAGTCGCGATAGATCCAATGTGCTGCGGTGAGTCGGCGCGAATCAGGAGCACTTGGTACTTGCCTCGATGCAGGCTCTGCTCCACGCAATCCCAGTTGAAAAATAGGGGCCCGCTGGGCATGGACGAACGGTAGATTCCCCGAAGGTTCAATTCGATGTCGATGGGATAGCGCACGCCTTGCAAGATGATCCGGTCCCCGATTTTCCACCCGAGCTTGCGCGCCAAGTCGACGCTGGCGATGGCACCAGCGCGATCCTGCTTCCACGCTTCAGCTTGATTCGGAGGCAGTTCTATGTCTTGGTACAGATCTACAAAAATGCTGGGATCGGTGCCAAACTGCCCGAAGTTTTCTTTCCCCTGGCCGGTTTTATATATCCCGTCAAAGGAGTTCATCCCCACGACACTCACGACTCCGGGCAACGCGCGGATCTTCTCCGCGTAATAGCTTGGGAGTGAGAGAAACAGCGAAACCCGGTGGCGGCATACGAGGCGCAGCGCGCCGTTCGCCGTCCACTGCTCGACGTAGAAGCTGCGCCAGGTTGAGATCATGAAGATGAGTACAGAAACGAAAACGCCAAGCTGAGGGCGGTGAGCAAGCTACGCCGCTTGTTACGCAGAATGTTTCGAGCGACGAAACGTGGCAGAGTCACGAATTCCTCTTCCGTATTGCGCTCGCTTGCATTGGAACGGAAAGTTTGGGGATGGTCGGTGACCTGGATCACACTAAACGACCGAACTCAGAAAGTGGAAGGTGAGAACGTGGTGTCCTGGCAGCCCTGCGGGATGCACAAATGCTGTCTTGCAGGGTGATTTCGGTCACTGACTTTCTGTCCTGGTTGCGTAGATACTAGTCGTCGCCTCTCGATGAGCACGTTCCCATCTGATATCCAAGCCCTGCCATGAGGCGAAAGCCGATCGTGAGTTCTACGGAGGGCAAAATGGCAACTACATCAATCGATCACGAAATCGTCGCTCCGGAAAAAGAGTACGCAATCAGTTCGCAGCCCTATGGCATTTACGTATGCCCTACATGCAAGCGGGAGTTGGAGCTAGGGCCGGGGAGTCTCGACTGCCGTGCCTGTGCGGTAAGCTACCCAATCCGCGACGGGATTCCCGACTTCATCGTGGAAAAGCTCGAAGAGAACAGTAACCGATCCCTACGCATGCTTGGCAAGTGGGACTCTTCCACCCTCCTTGATTTTGCCGCGTACAGTTACGAGAAATATATATACCCGCCAGTGTGCAACCTGTTTGGCGGCTGGCACAGCACGTCTTTGAAAGAGCTGGCACGAGACGTCTCTGGTATTGTGGGATCGCAGGACGGTGTCATCCTGGACGTGGCATGCGGTCCGGGGACCTACGGACGTCGCATCGCTTCGGGGTCAAGGACCGTTTACGGCATTGATGCCTCCATCAGCATGCTGCGGCGAGGCGCCCGTTACGTCGAGCGGGACTGTATTCCCAACGTTCACTTCGCCCGGGCCAAGGTCGAGGCGCTTCCGTTCCAACCCGGTCTGTTCGACGCTGCCATCTGCGCAGGGTCGTTGAACCACTTCTCCGATACAGGCTTGGCATTGCGCGAGATTAACCGCACCATGAAAGCCGGAGCGCGATTGGCGGTGATGTGCTTTGCCGTCAGCAACTCGGGCCTCATGAAATACAAATCGATACGCGACCGCGCCGAGAGAGGAGGCGGTCACATCGACAGTGTCGCTGATCTCGGGCGCTATGTGGCTAAAGCAGGCTTTGAGGATTTTCGCCCCCACGGCTACGGCTCTGTCCTGGTGTTCAGTGCCCGCAAAAGGCTGGCAGAGCGTTAGAAGAGGATCTAACTCGAGTAGCCAGCAACGAACATGAAAGACATGCTGCAACGCATACCCGTCCGCATTCGTATTCCGCTTTTTTGCCGCGGCAACGGCTTTCCTGATTCACCTCGTTTGCAATCCGCACTACGGATTCCACGGCGACGAGTTCCGCAAGGCTTCGATAGCCTCTCCCACCGCGCGGCCGAACCCGTCGCAAGGAAGAGGCAAACCTTTGCACTGAGCTACCGCATCTCTGCAATTGCACTTTCGTCTTTCTTGTCTCCTACTTGCACGGAGCGGGTGTGGTGCTATGAAGTCTCAGGAACTCAGCTAATTCTCGCCTGACGTCAGTTCCATGCCCCACTAAGAGATGTCCACCTGTCGGATAACCAACGAAACGAGCGCCGGGAATGTGTTCTGCGGTGTAGCGTCCGCCCTCAAAGGTCCCGAACAAGTCGTCTTCGGCGCTGATCACAAGGGTCGGCACTGTGATCTGCTCCAGGTCATAACGCGGAACTGAAGGGGCAACCGCGGCGTCGTTTCTCAGTCCCTTCTCACGCTGGCTAATCGGCTCGATATTTCGGAGCACCGCGAGAACACGTGCTTGCTCCTCCGGTGCGGCATTCTTGAAGTCGGCGGGCGGCGTGGCGCCGATTGTCTTCATCACGGTATCGCGCGAAAGTTTCGAGGTCGACCAGAAAGCGAAATCAGACCTCAGAGTGGTGTTCATCAGGAACTTAGCAAGTACCGAAGGTTGTGGCGGCGGCTCATTGGCCGGGCGCGGTGCAAAGGCGATCGGGAACAGCAGAACGAGCGCTGAGCAGCGCTCCGGATGTCGGATGCAAAGCTGCATCGCCGATGGTGCGCCCATGGATCCGCCGATGACAACGACCTTCTGCAGGTTCAGCGCATCCAGCAGGCAGGCGTGGGCGTCGGCTTGCGCCATAGGCGATGCGTCCGCCGGCATGGGCGTACGGAGATAGCCGAATCGCGAAGGCGCGACCACCCGGAATCCAGCTCCGAGGAAGTCGCGTGCGAGGTCCAAGCTCTGGTCGAAACCGCCGCCGGCGCCGTGAATCGCAAGAATGACAGGTCCGGTCCCCACGTCCGCGTATTCGATCATGCCACAGGGAGTATTGGCGATCTTGCTGCCTGAAGAGCTGTGGATCCGTGCTACTTCTATGTCGTGGTGATAGCTGGAGTAGACCAATGCAGCCAATACCAGCACGATGATGAAAATGGCAAGCCTCTTCCGAGTCATTTCGGTCACAGGAAATCGATGAGTTGAGCTTATCGGGTACCAGAGTGGGTGCAGTGAGCAGAATCACGTGTCGGAGTGACAAGAAGAAATGGCGGTTTGTGGGCCGCGACAAGAGGTCTGCAGCTCGGTGTTTCTCGTCACTGACTGTTGGCGCGCAAACAGGTAGAAATGAGCGATCTCAGGACTGGGCGATGATCAATCGAGGGGAAAACGTAGAACGGCTCAATGAGTCAGATAGGGGATTTATGGCGGTCCAAAGTAGTAGAGATATTGAACTCTGTGAAAGACTCAAGACGCTCGGCTACGCACACCGCAATCGGATACGGATGTACGGAGAGGAGTTCGATTTGACCTCCAATCCGCTTTCGGACGAAAACGGTTTTGCCATTGAAGCGATTTCGCGAAAATCAGGAATTGCGAGGAGGCTGCGGATTCCCTTGTCGATCCTGCAGATGATAAACAAGAATCTGGCGGCGAATGCTACTTCTCGCAATGCCCCCTGACAGGACAAGTTCGGCAGGCGCCCACGCGGCTTTGCTGACTCACCTCCGTCATCGCACTCAGGAGGCTCAAAACGGCTGTTGACACATCCGAAGCAAGCGAACTCGGAATCTACGCGTGCCCTATATGCAAGCATCCCTTGCGCCAAGAGGAGGGTTCGCTCCGCTGTCCTTCCTGTTCCCGAGCCTACCCAATCAACGCGGGTATCCCCGACTTCATCGGGGAAGAACTGTCCCGAAGTGCGGACCCCGTATTAAGGAGAATGCGCTTCATCGACCGGATGGCACACATTTACGAATCGAAGTTGTGGTATCCGATCGTTCTAAACGTCCACGGTGGATTTCAAAGTCCATCTCTTGCGCAGTTGATCGCTACGGTGTCTCAGAAAGTCCAATCGACCAAAGGCCGCGTGCTGGATATCGCCTGCGGCCCCGGAACCTACGGGCGACGGATTGCGTCACCCTCCAAGGAGGTGTTCGGAATCGACGTCTCCATGGGGATGCTTCGGCAAGGCGCGGCATACGTCGCAGGGGAAGGCACGGCCAACATGCACTTTGCCCGCGCAAGAGTGGAGGCCTTACCATTCGAAGATCGCGTTTTCGACGCCGTACTCTGTTGTGGATCGCTTCATCTCTTCGCCGATACCGTAACCGCTCTGCGCGAGATGGCTCGCGTCATGAAGCCATCAGCGATTCTTTCCGTCTTCACCTTCGCCGCGGGTCGTGGTGGCATCCTAAAGTTTGCACGAGTGCGCGAGTGGAGCCTCACGAATCATGGCCTTCATGTATTTGAACTCTCGGAGATGGAGCAGTACTTAACCGCTTCAGGCTTCAGGGACTTCCAGCCAGAACTATCTGGCTCCACGTTGACATTCAGCGCTTGTAAACAGGCAGCCTGATTGGTGGCGCAAAACCGAACCAGAGAAGACGATCGCGGCGGCGTCCACGACGAGAACCCCAAGAGTTGAGAGAAAGGCTGAGGATGGACTTCGCTAACTGCTACGAGGATGGCAGCCGCGCCGGCGCTTACGCCACGCTTGAGTTCGCGAATACGTACTACCTCGCGTACCGCGACCTTCCGGCGATTATTTCAAACCATGTCACGGGTACGAAGGCGCTGGATTTCGGTTGTGGCACCGGGAGGTCAACGCGGTTTCTGCGTGAGCTTGGCTTTAAGGTTAGCGGCGTCGACATCTCCGAGGACATGCTGCGGATGGCGCGCGCCGCCGATCCGTCGGGCGATTACCACATTGTGCCTGGGGACGATCTGACTGAGTTCACCCCGGAAACTTTTGATGTGATCGTTTCTCTCTTCACGTTCGACAATATCCCAGGCGCAACGAAAACCCGGATATTCTCCGACCTCAGAACACTTCTCCGACCGACCGGGACCCTCGTCAACGTCGTCTCGTCTCCGGAAATTTACACGCGTGAATGGGCTTCGTTCACGACCAAAAACTTCCCAATGAACGCAGTCGCACGCAGCGGCGATGTTGTGCGCATTGTGGTGAAGGACCACGAGGACAAAAGACCGGTGGAAGATATCCTTTGCACAGATGAATGTTATCAAGAGGTGTACCGAGCGGTAGGTCTGAAGACGGTTTCCAAGTTCAGGCCGCTCGCCGAAGGTGACGAGCCTTTCTCGTGGGTGAACGAAACGAGGATATCTCCGTGGGTCATCTACGTGCTGAGAAGAGCCATGTAGGTTCGCTGATAGGCTAGCGCAAGCTTTTTTCCCTACACCCTGTCAAAGATTATTGCGGCGTGTCCGTTTCGTATAATAGTAGTACGGCGCAGGTTGAAGGGCACGGGCGACCGGACTAAAATGTGGACACAGTAATGCCGGGGAGGTTTATATGCCCCACTACGAATTCTTGTGCCGCGCTTGTGAGTTGCCCTTCTCGAAGACTTTGACACCCGCCGAATACGAAGAAGGCAAGGTCCTATGTCCACACTGCGGTGGTGACGAAGTCGAAACGCGCCCATCAGCCTTTTACGCCGTCTCGGCGAGAGAGAGCGCGTGACGACTAGTACGGGGTGTGGGAAAAGGGGTCGCGACGAGAGCAGCGTCAAGTCAGGAGGGTGCAGTGAAACATGCGCTGAAACCGCCCAGTAAACCCAAGATCACAGCCCAGGTCGCCGAAAGTTCCAAAGAACTTGAGGCTCAAAATCCGCATCCGCGCCTACGAACGATATGAGCAACGCGGCAGGGAAGATGGACGCGAACTCGATGATTGGTTGGAGGCTGAAGCCGAATTGGTTCGCCAGAAGGCCAAGGCAGCAGGTGCATAGAAAGCACCTGCCGCGACCGGTTGATGCGACCGCCGCAACTTCACGAGATTCTCGGGTTCAAGCCGTTAGTGGATCAGCAGTAGCGCATTCTGGCTTCCCTGCAGAAATCTCAGAGTTCTCGGATTTTCAGTGGGTTGAGCACCAGTTGATCGCCAGAGTATTGGTGTGAGACATCTGTACTGGAGGAGCACTGCCATCCGCGCCAGTTGGAGGGGCCGTCTCCTAAGGGGTCTCGAAGGCCATGTCGCAAATCACAGACTCGATTCCAGCCAATGGTCAAGAATGATCTCGCAAGAAGGATGGTTCGTCGGGAACCGGATATGCGAGGGAGAGCAACACGTCCTTCCTTGCCCAGTTCCCGGTGACTCAATTTCTGGATTGCCCGTCGTTCGGCAGGACGCGCTATCGTAATTTCTTCCTCTACAGTATTTCCGGCAGCACGTGCGGTCTCGAAGTGGCTCGGACTCCAAACACCACCCGAATCCGCCTCGGTCACGAATCGCTGGACGTGACGCTCGCCTACCTCAAAGGCAAGGATGCCGAGTCGAAAGAAGCGCAGGAGCACGCGAACAGCAGCAACTTGCCGCTGTACGCCTAAAACCTAAGAAAATCAGCACGGGAGATTTCTAACCGAAATCTCCCGGTCTCGTCGCTCGATACTTGCCGCGGTAGGGACGACCATCGCTGATCGCCCCCCGGCCGGTTGAGGTACTCCCCGTGGTCGTCATGCGACTTTTTCTCTCCGAGCGACAGATTCACCCTTGGCTCGCATTGATTTGACGAGGTCGGCCGCCGACGCTCCTTCGAGCGACAATCCGTAGCCAACTTCTCGCACGATGCGCTCCTTCAACGGTTGAATGAAGTGGATGCGGGTGTTGCGGCGTGTCACTTCCGGGGCCTTCAGGTACAGCTCGGCCAACTCCCGCGCCCGGGTGAGTGCCTTACCGTTCGGCACAACTTCGGCTACGACTCCCCATTCGTGTGCAGTATGCGCCGGCAGCGGTTGTGGATTCAGCAGGAACGCCTCCGCTCGTCCTGCTCCCGCGCGATAACTCCAGGTGGTGAAAATTCCGTCGCCGGGCGCAACACCCTGGGAGAAGTGGGCCACATCCTCGAAAGTCGCGCCATCTGCCGCCACAATTACACTGGCAAGTAGCGCGTAGTCTGAATGCACGTGGGCACGTCCCTCGATTGCCGCGATGACTGGGACGCGTATGTTGGCTATGTTTTCCAAAGCCTGAACACCTTCATCGTGAACCTGGCTCCAGACGCCGGGATCGGCGGCGTTACCGAAGGAGGACCAGTCGACGTCAGTAATGAATTCCCCACCGGCGCCCGTAAGGATTACGATCTTGTTCGCGCGATCTTGCGAAATCCGGTAGAACCCATCGACAAATTCCGTGTGAGATTGCGCGGTCATAATGTGCGGCCCGCCGTTGGTGTGGACTTCAGCAACCAGCACGCCTTTGTCATCTCGTGTCAGCTTTAGGTTGTGATAAGCATTGAAATAGTCACTCTGAAATTGCATCGTATTCTCCTTTCTGTGTTGCCCTGGCCGTAAATCGTTCTTGCTAGTGTGCCGCGGCCGCACTCAGCGTCCGCAATTGCCTTAGCGTTTCGGAAGGCTCTGGACGAATCGTGTAATCCGCGTTTACATTGGCTGCGCGGATCGTGCCAGCTTTATCGATGATGTAGCGTGCAGGCATCGGCAACCGATATTCCGGTTCATCATTAAATCTGTCCAGCGTGCTTCCAAAGGACTTGTAAAGGTCGCGCAAATAATCGGGCAGTGTGAAAACGAGCCGAAACTGCTCCGCGACCTTCAGGTGAAGATCCGTCAGAATATCGAACGACAGGTTCAGCTTTTTGTGCAGAGCCCGCGTATACCGTTCGAGCTCAGGAGTGATTACAACAATCCCTGCACCCAGCGCTCGCACCTCGGAATGGATCTGCTGTAGAGCCTCCAGCTCCATATTGCAGTAGGGTCACCAGTGCCCTCGGAAGAAGCTGACGACCAGCGGCCCCTGGCGGAGGAGATCGGCCGAGTCTACGTGTACGTGATCCTGATTGAATATGGTGAAATTGGGAGCACGGTCCCCAACCGTCAACGCTCGCCCTTCAATTCCTGTGGCCGTGAGCTCGGCTGTCGCGCGATGCATGGTTTCGATCACTTCGTGCGGCGCGTTGTATGGCGGAGCCCCGGATTCAAATGATTTTTTAAATTCATCCAGTCGTTCCTGAAGACCAGCCATTGCGGTTCCCCTCCTGCGGCTCGGAACTGAAGATTGAAAACTTTAGAGAAGTGGATTTCGCAATTTTACTTCAGATCGCGGTTCGCCCTCCATCTACGGCAAGCTTTGCGCCGTAGATGAAACTTGCGCGATCTGTCGCCAAGAAGACAATTGCCTCCGCTATCTCGTCGGCTGTAGCTGGACGTCCCGCCGGTCCCTGAGCAGCAAGCTGCTCCAAACCCTCGCCCATCGCATCCGTACCTTCCGTGCGCGTGGGCCCAGGGCTCACCGCATTCACGCGAACGCCGCTCGGTCCATATTCAGCGGCCCAAGTTTTCGTCAACAGATTGATAGCGGCCTTGCTCGAACCGTAGAGGCTCATCCCCGGCGCTCCGTAATCTGCGGCCATGGTCGACAGATTTACGATCGCGCCTTTGCCTCTCTTCGCCATCAGTGGAGCAAGTTCCGCGACTAGGAAATACGGCACTTTCACATTGATTGAAAAAACACGGTCAAACTGTTCTTCGGTCATTTCATGTGTGGGCCCGAACGGATAGATCCCAGCATTGTTAATCAGAATATCGACGTGGCCATTTCCGAATTCGATCGCCCTTTTCGCCGCGTCGCGTGCACTGGCTGCATCTCGAAGATCCGAAGAAATAAAATCCGCTTTGCCTGCTGCTGCGCGAATTTCGTCGACTGTATCCTTACCGCGCTCCGCATTACGTCCCACAACCAAAACATAGATACCGAGCTGCGCCAATTTCTTGGCTGTCGCGCGACCGATTCCGCTCGTTCCTCCAGTGATAAGGGCGGTGGAAGTGTTACTTGTCATCTGCAGCTCCCGAAACGAAACTCTCCCTACTTAGACTCACATGGAGGTAGGGCGGTTTCAAAGTCGATCATCATTCGTCGAGGATAATGCTTTGCACCTACTGGGCACGAGTCACTAGACGTGACGCTCGCTACCTCAAAGGCAAGGACGCTGAGTCGGAAGAAGTTCAAGAGCATGCAAACAGCAGCAACCTGGCGCTGTATGCGTAAGCTGCTCAAATCAAAAAACGCCATAGCGGGAGATCTCTTGCCGGCAACGCCTGGATCTCCCGTTCTCATCTTTACCCCGATAGTTTCCGGTTTGCTCGTCGTTCGGCAGGACGCGCTATCGTAATTTCTTGCTGTACAGTATTTCCGGCAGCACGTGCGGTCTCGAAGTAGCTCGGACTTCGCAAATAGGAGGATTGAATGGCGCAAGTATGGTTAGTCACAGGTAGTTCTCGCGGTCTGGGTCGCGCAATTGTCGAAGCGGGCCTTTTGGCGGGCAATAAGGTGTTGGCGACAGCTCGCGACATTGAGTCACTGCGTGAACTATCGGAGCGCTACGGTGACCAGGTGAAGCTCTTCGAGCTGGACGTGACCGACGAGTCGTCGGCTGCGGGTGCGGTGAAGACGGCAATCGATGCGTTTGGCTCGCTGGACGTTGTTATCAACAATGCAGGATATGGCAATCTCTCGTCCGTCGAAGATACGCCGATGTCGGATTTCCGCGCACAGATAGAAACCAATCTCTTCGGGACAATCATCGTGACGAAGGCAGCTCTCCCGTACTTTCGCGAAAGGAAGGCGGGCCATTTCGTTCAGTTTTCCTCGATGGGCGGAAGGATCGGATCCCCAGGGCGCGGGCCTTATTCGGCGGCGAAATGGGGCGTAGAAGGTTTCTCCGAAGTTTTGTCGCGCGAAGTGGCACCGCTAGGCATCAAGGTCACGATCATCGAGCCGGGTGGCTTCCGCACTGACTTCGCCGGCAGTTCCACCAAGCTGAGCGAAGGGCATCCCGAATACGACTCGACTGTTGGAGCAACGGCCAGGTTTCAGCGCGCCTATAACGGTAAGCAGCCCGGAGAC
Source organism: uncultured Acidobacteriaceae bacterium (assembly GCA_963772045.1). Taxonomy (GTDB): domain Bacteria; phylum Acidobacteriota; class Terriglobia; order Terriglobales; family Acidobacteriaceae; genus Sulfotelmatobacter. The sequence continues at coordinate 27,163 of CAVYWC010000003.1, forward strand.
CCGAAGAAGGCGGCTCAAGCGATCGTTCGGCTGACGCAGGAACAGAAACCTCCGTTGCGACTGTTGCTCGGCAGCGATGCGTATAACGGGACGGAGAAGAACGACCTTGCACGATTAGAAGAAGCGAGAGCCTGGAAAGGACTCAGACTGTCCACCGATTTTTAGTCGGACCCTGGCATGAACGTTTACCGGAGTTCGACTACGATGCAAATGGATTCGAAGTACAAAGCACCGAAGCAGAGTCGGTGCATGACGAGGGCCATAACTGCTCTCAGGTCCCCGATTAACAAGACTGTTTCGAGCCGATGTGATCCGAAGCCCGGATCCTTAACGGGGGACGCGGTTCAGTTCTCGGTTGGTCGGCCATCCGGAGACTGACCATAGACGGACTATTGGAACTTCAGTGGAAAAGGCTGGAGCGTATGCCTCCCCACAACGCCTGTCGGGCAAAAGGGGTAACAATAATAAGGATCGGCGGTCCGGCCGGCACCGCCATGCTTCCTCAAAAAGCTTGCGAGAATCGGGCCTCAAGAAACTCTCCGAGCTTCGCCGTTGCCCTGAACTGCGGGATGGGATCCAGTTCCTTGAACGCCGACGTAAACGCGTTGGAGAGACTCCAGATCGTTCGTGAGCGAAATTCCTCGTACTTCGGCTCGAAGTAGAGGTCATGTACCGTGCGAGCCAGGTGCTTTGGAGCTTCGAGTTTGCCCTCTATGAATGCTTCGTAGATCACAACTTTGGCGGTAACGTCGGTCAATTCACTTCTCTGCCATGCCTCGACCTGTTTGCGCATCGGTTCGAAGTTCCTCTGCATCCGATCGACGCCAACCGAGATGCAGTCGATGAGCGAGAATGACTTCGAGTGTTTCGCGAGCACCGGAGTAAACGCGCCTGGGACAATGTTTCCAAGTTCGGTCTCCGGCAAGTCTCCGCCCCCCCCAAAATCCCTTCTCCCACCGAGTGAGTTCAGAGGTAGTCCGTCACCCGCGAGACGATTCGCGTTAGCGGGGTGGAGGTCTCTGCCTCGATCATGCCTGACGTGCAAACTCCCACGTCGTGGACCGAGGGCGCGTTTCATTGTCTAATGGATCGGATGCTGCTGGAACTAAACGTGGAGGAGGAACAGCGTGACCCCGAATTCTCCGCATCTAGGTAAGATAACCTTGCAAGAGCACGCCGGCGGGATCTCCTTGGTGCACTTACGCTATGCGCCGGATGCACGGCTGGCAATTCACGCCCATGAGAAGGCCTGCTTTGTGTGGATTCAGACGGGCGCGTATGCGGAGGCTTTCGGCACTCGGGTCTTTCAGTTAAAGGCAAGACAGGTTCTATTCCGGCCAGCTGGACAGAAGCACAGCGATCGATTTTCTTCGACTGAGACTTCGTGCGTCATTGTTGAAGTGTCGGAAACGTGGCTGAATCTCGTCCGTGAATGTGGGCAACTCCGAAGAGATCCATTCGTTAGTGTAGGCCCACAAATGGGTCGCCTCGCGGCCGATCTCTACGTGCAAGCACAACAGAAGGACACCGCAGCGCCTCTGGCAATAGAAGGTTTGAGCTACGCTCTCGGGGCGGAGCTCGTCCGAGAAAGCATGCGCAAAGAAGGTGCGTATCCGCCGCGCTGGCTAAGACAACTTCACGAGCAACTCTCCGAAAACCCTTGCGGCAGATTCACATTGCGCGGCCTTGCAGCCTCGGCTGGCATGCATCCGGTCCACCTTTCGCGACAGTTCAAGCGTTACTACGGTGAGCCTCTCTGGGATTTCTTGCGCCGGCGTCGCGTCGAAATCGGAGCGCAAAGAATGCTCAATGGCTGCGAGACTGTGTGCGAAATTGCTTATAGCCTTGGTTTTTCCGAACACGCCCACTTCACACGCACCTTCAGCCGCTTGATGGGGGTCACCCCGTCGGAGTTCCGACTGCGCCATGCGCGAGCGAAAAGCGCTTCAAAAGGCGCTAATTAATAACAAGAACGCTTAGTAGTGGCAAGAGCCGGGCGGTATGTTCTGCTAGGCTCAGCAGATACGAAACAGACCAGTTCCCACGGTCTGTCGCGACCGGGAAATATCGAAATCCAGAAAGCCAACAGGGAGACTACCATGGGACTTAGGCCAAGGGTGAAGCTGATTTTCGTGGTGGCGGTGCTAGCTTGCGTTCTTGCGGCGTCCGCGACCCTCGCGCAAAGGACTCAAAGCGGAGACAGCGGAATAAACAGGCGAGTATCTCAGGCAGAGCGTGCGGAGGCGATCGATACGCTGGTGAGAAATCTAGAGTCGGATTACGTCCTGCCAGATATGGCAAGAAAGATTGTGCAGGCAATTCGCGAGCACCAAGCCCAGCATGAATATGACTCGATTACCGATCGCGAAAAATTCGCGAAGGCATTGACAAATGATCTTCAGGCCGTGAGCCACGATCATCATCTTGGAGTGGATTACTCGGCGAAGCCGGTGCCTGAGGGTCGCATGGACCAGCCGTCGGCGGAAGATATCCGCAGATTTCGCCTGGCGGGCGAACGGCGAAATTTCGAGTACCGCAAAGTGGAGTGCCTGGCCGGTGGAATCGGATTACTGCAGATCGATGGATTTTATCCGGACGACTACGTACGCGACACACTCGCGGGGGCGGCTGGTTTTTTGTTACACACTGAGGCGGTGATTCTGGATTTCCGAGAAAATCACGGCGGCATGGATCTGCTGCAGCTCGAAAGTTACTTCTTCAAGGAACCGACGCACATCGCGGATTCATATAACCGCGCGGAGAATACGACTCGACAGTTCTGGACAATGCCGGTTGTTCCGGGCCCGAGCTTGGCCGATAAGGATTTATACATTTTGACCAGCCATGACACGTTTTCCGCGCCGGAGGCGTTTGCGTACGACATGCAGGCATTGGGACGCGCCAAGGTGGTGGGAGAAGTTACGGGAGGAGGAGCTCACGGGACGAAGCCGTACCGCCTGAGCACGCACTTTATCGCGGAGATTCCCTTCAATCGGGGCACGAGTGCAGTCACCCATGACGACTATGAAGGAGTGGGTGTAAAGCCGGACGTACAGGTCCCGGCGGAGAAAGCTTTGTTGACTGCACACATATTGGCATTGCGTGGCATGATGGCCCGAACAACCGACGATATGGGGAGAAAGGCCGACTTGGAAAAGTTCATCGGAGAGTTGGAGAGAAAACTGAAGAGTGGAGACGTGAAGGAGTGAAACGAAATGGGGGTTGGCGACAGAGCGAGTTTAGCATTTGTCGAAAGCTCCAACCCCCTGGCTTTGGTACGGCAGCTTTTGGATGAACAACACCCCGGAGAGCTATGGTCACGGCCTCTGCTTCATTTACACGATGTGGCTCTTGACGGTAGCGATGCTGTACGTCCCCTGCTGCTGGTTCGCAAAGCTGAAGCAGAGGCGCAAAGACTGGTGGTTAAGTTACCTTTGACCGCGGTGCGTGGGGCCGCAGGAAAACTTTAATGGAGGCTCAGGCTTGAGATCGGCGGCCCGGCCGGCACCGCCTTCATTAGTTAGAAAGTCTGCGAGAATCGAATCTCCAGAAACTCTCCGAGCTTGGCTGTCGCCTTGAACGGCGGGATCGGCTCCAATGCCTTGAATGCCGAGGTGAAGGCGTTGGAAAGGCTCCAGATCGTTCGCGGCCGAAAATCCACGTACTTCGGTTCGAAGTACAGATCGTGCACGGTGCGCCAGATGCTTTGGAGCCTCCAGCTTGCCTTCGACGAACGCCTCGTAGATCACCACCTTTGCTGGAACATCGGTGAGTTCACTGCGTTGCCAATCTTCGACGTGCCTTTTCATCGGCTCGAAATTCCTCTGCATCTGGTCGACGCCAACTGAGAAGCAATCAATCAATGAAAACGACTTCGAGTGCTCCGCCAGCACCGGCGTAAACGCGCCGGAGATAATGTTTCCAAGTCCACGAATTTTGACTGTCCGGGCCAAGCTGGGTTGCGCTCGGATGCCTATAGGAATGTTCTGCAGGAACCTCGCAGCAAACGATATCGTATCGTAGAGGTATGACTCCAGGGCCTATGAATTCGAGATTCGTCTTGTTGTACTCCATATTGGCTTCCGTTCTCGCCTTTGCTACTGGGGCCTCGGCCGAGGTGCCAACCGGAGACTGGGTCGGTCAGCTAAGCAGTGGCTTTAAGGTTCGCGTTCACGTCAGCAATACGGACTCTGGATACAGCGGATATCTAACTAATCCGAGTGGCAATCAGACCGTGTTCGATCAGGTGGTGTCCGATGGCACTCATCTGCACTTCTCTGTGAAGAAGCTTAACCTTAGCTATGACGCTGAATGGGATGTGATGGAACACGCCTGGATCGGCAACCTGACAGTTCAGCAGATCTATCCGCTCACCCTCAAGCGCGCGACCACAGCCGACATGGCACCTGCAGTTCACAAGCGGCCACAGGAGGAAGCGATCTCGGCAGGCCCGCTGCCGTACCAGCAGATCGACGTTCAATTCGACAATCGGGTGGCTCATAACCGGCTGGCGGGTACGCTGACCATGCCATTGGGCGGAGATTCTTTTCCCGCTGTCGTACTCGTCTCGGGCACAGGCCACAACACACGAGACGAGGATGTCTGGGGCCACAAGGTGTTTCTCGTGCTGGCGGACGCCCTTAGCCGCCGGGGATTCGCGGTTCTTCGCTATGATAAGCGCGGCGTTGGAGGTTCAACCGGCGACTATGATGCGGCAACGACCGCGGACTTTGCATCCGACGCCGATGCGGCAGTCACGTGGCTGCGAGAACAGCCAAAGGTCAACTCCAAACAAATTGGGATTCTGGGGCACTCCGAAGGCGGGATCATCGCTCCGATGGTCGCCGCATCGGACAACAATGTTTCCTTCGTGGTAATGATCGCTGGTCCTGCACTGCGCGGCGACAAACTATTTGCGGAACAGTCGGCGATGACTGCAGCAGCATACGGTGCACCACAGGACTACATCGAGCGCCGCAAGCTCTTCGATCAGCAGCTATATAAGGCGATCGTTGCAGCTCCTTCCATCGCTGAGGCGCATAAGGTCGCTGAAAGCCTCGTTGGAGAAGGGATCAAAAAGCACATTGTCGATCAGAACGAGGCCGAAGCCTTAGCGAGCAACGACACCAGCGTCTGGGAGCGGTACTTCCTCGCCTATGATCCAGCACCCACGCTGGCGCGGCTCAAGATACCTGTGCTGGCTGTATACGGGTCACTAGACGTTCAGGTCCCGGGCAAGGACAATGCGATGGCGGCCAGCGACGCACTGAGAAGGAATCCTAGCTCGGTCTTGGTACTGCTGCCGGGTAAAAATCATCTCATGCAGGACGCAACGACGGGCGCTCCCAATGAGTATAACGACATCGAAGAAACCATCTCGCCTTCGGCGCTGAACCTGATCGTGGGCTGGCTCGCCGATCTCCCAGTGAAGTGACGAATGAGCAGTGTTGGTTCGTAGCATGGGTGGACTTCACGTTCGTCCCGGTCAACGGGCGTGTGTCAAGTGATGGTTCGCAGGGAACTGGCGAAAGGGCGTGACAGAGCGGCGGTCCGGCCGGTACCGCCAACGAGCCTAGAACGATTGCGAGAATCGAGCCTCCAAGAACTCGCCTAATTTCGCGGTCGCTTTGAACTGAGGGATCGGTTCCAATTCCTTGAACGCCGACGTGAAGGCGTTCGAGAGGCTCCAGATCGTGCGCGACCGGAACTCTTCATACTTCGGTTCGAAGTAGAGATCATGTACGGTCCGGGCGAGGTGTTTCGGAGCTTCGAGTTTGCCCTCGACGAACGCCTCGTAGATGACGACCTTTGCGGTGACGTCGGTAAGTTCGCTTCCCTGCCAAGCTTCCAACTGCTTGCGCATGGGCTCGAAGTTGCGCTGCATGCGGTCAACCCCGACCGAAACGCAATCGATCAACGAAAACGACTTCGAGTGTTTCGCCAGTACCGGAGTAAAGTCTCCCGAGAACGCCATGTTGGAGCACACGAACACGCGATAGCCGCAGGTCATCGCCAAACGCATGCTCTTGTCGTGCGAGTTGCGCAAGCCGATGGAAAAGCGGCAACCGTTCATTTCGGTTGCGAGATCAAGGACTCCGAACATCTTCATCCCATCCGGCGAGACGGCATATTCGTCGTGGACCACTCCGATGTGGCGAAACCCGAGAGTTTCGATCAATGCACCGATGATCTCGTGATGGGGGATCGGACGGTGCGTTTCGGTCGCCGGTGGTGTTGGCACCAGCGCCAGTTCTTCACGGCCAATCGTTCGGCCGCTATAGCCAATGAGCGTACTTGTTTCTGACATACTGCTGTTTCCTCCTTTTTTGGGTGAAATGAACTGCAAAATCTCAGAAGTCGAAGCCAGATCATGGTGCGCGCGAGCAACACATGGGCGGACGTGAGTAAACTCACGAGGCCCTAAGAGGGGTCCGTTATTCTTTTGATGGAAAGGAAAGGCAATGAAGAAGCCGACTCTGCGCGTTACGAAGTGGCTGGCTGATATTCCGGTAGAGGCGCACTGCACGCAGTGCCTAACGGTGTCGTTCAAGGCGCAGGGTGCTGGTCATCGCCCGAACCGCGAAGAGTATCAGAAGTCGCTGCAGGCCCAGTTTGATGTGCACTGTAAGGCGGTGCATTCCGAAACGTGACTGAGAGCGCGGCAACACTCATCCGAACAGTGAAGCCTGCTCGGGGAGCGATGGTTTTCTGCGGGGTCTCCTGCCCGATCCGGGTCTCTGTCCAAAGATGACGACCGAACTCGAATCGATCAGTTCCTGGACTAGCACACGAGCGCCCGAGTCGCTCTGAAGCAAGTTACCGGATAATTCCGGCACTGCGACTTCCTCCGCCGGTTCGGACGCTCCCGGAAATAGCTTCTGATGTTCCGAGTTGAGTGCCTTCCATACAGCATCGGCGGACTCCCCGACGCCATTTCTCTCAACAAGCTCTCTGGCCATCGCCGATAGCATGTCATCATCTTCGTCGATCGACTGAAGTCCCTCGCCGGCGAACTTGCCCTCCATGGTAAGAGCTACGAGGAGCTTCTTTCCCATCAAACGCAAACACGCGGTCTGCATCGTCCCTTCATAACAAAGAAACTTCACCCGAACCGGCCGCCTTTGGCCAATGCGCCAGGAGCGCCGGCTCGCCTGACGCAACGTATGCAGCGAATACCCGGACTCGTAGAAGATGATGGTCGGAAAATCGAGCAGATCCAAACCGGTTTCGACCAGCTTGGGATGCGAGAGGACCACCTGCACGCCTTCCTTGATCTGCCGTGTGTACCAGGCTTCACGTTTTGAGGTGTCTACGCTGGCGCGCAGTACTGCCGTCCGGATACCTTCGTTACTCAAAACCCTCTCGAGCCGTGCGGTCACATCATGTTTCTGCGTGTACACCGCGAATACCTGGCACCGGCGGCCCTCACCGAGTTCCTTCTTGATTTCCTCAATCAGTCGTCGTTCTTTGGAATACAACTGCTCTTCCGGCAGATCCCGCGTCTCGGCGACCACGAAGCGAACGTTGCGCTTCAGTTCCTCATCGAATTCCTTGCCATAGAGAGTTCCGAGTCCATAGGGGTGATCGGGATAGAGCAGCAGCGTATTGAACATCGTGCTCATGACCGATCGATTCCCCCTGTGCTCCTTCAGAGCTTTCCGGATGGCGTCTTCCAGTTCGCGATAGGCCGACATCAAGAGCGGATCCATCGCCAGGCTGACGTAATTTTCTTCGTAGGGGGGCAGTTCGCCGGAGATGTCTTCGAGGAATACGAAGGCGCACAACTGCATCAGGAACTCTCCAAAGAGCAGAGGAGAAGCTCCCGGCTTGCGCCGGACCAGGCTCGTGGTCTTTGCCTTGGAGCAGCGATTATTCTCCGGCTCCACCTTGGTGATGGTTTCAAGCACTCCATAATCCTGCATGAATGCGCTTCTACCGGTGGTACCCCACTCGTATCCGTGCTCCTTCATTCCTGCTGCTTCGAGGCGAAACAGCGTGTTGAACAAATCGTCCGCATAGCCGCCCAGAAGCGTTCCCGTGAGGCCGACGATCCGATCCGTCGACGAGGACAGCGTTCCCAGAGCATTGCCTTGTGCCGTGTCGCCGGCCAGCTGATGAATTTCGTCGCACACCGCGTAGTCAAACCATCCCGGCATGTAGCGTCCGATGAACTCGATGGGCGCCATGCGGCAGATTTTGTCCGAATCGGCCTGCCATAGCGGACTATGAAACGGCCGGCAGGATTTGTCGCCTCGGGTATCGATCGTTTCGGCGATCTTCACCTTCTCGAAGTCGGCGACCGTCAGGCGGCTTTCGTTTATGAACACGGGCTTCCCTGTATCGCAATTAACGGCGAAACCGAGGTATGGACCGGAGCGAGGCACTTCATAAGCATGCCGCCAGAAATAGCCAAGTTTTGCCCGCTCACGGCCGACGATGAACAGAGACGGCCTTCCACACAGAGATAGCCATCGTTTGCGGGAGTTCGGAGAATCCTTTCGCAAACGCAAGTCACTCAATGTCGTTCGTAACCCTTCCCGGACAACGCGACCCTGCTTCAACCGCACTTCGTTCACTCCATGAAATTTGTTCTCATCGCCGCCGTTCCGAAGGTCATCGATGAAGAAAACGCGTACTCCGGGCAAGGTGAGGAATGCCTCGCGCGCCCACTTTTCGACCAGATGTGGAGGAACCATCGCGAGTGCCGTGAAACGCTTGCCTTCGCTGTGGACGTGAATGGCGCCAAGCGATATCAGCGTCTTGCCAGTGCCGCATTCGGCGACCACCATGCCGGTTCTGGCCTTCTGCCAGCGCTTGGCCAGCCCCATGATCGCAATCGCTTGCGCGGGAAAGGGCCGTCGCTTTAACCCTTCGATGCGGGGAGACAGCGCATCATGAGCCTGGTGGAGTGCTGGAAATTGTGCGAGGATGCGTTCTCCCAACAAATTGGCATTCGCACGCAGGTAACTGTAGATGTCGGTCAACTTCTTCTGGTTCATGGAAGGAATCCCCCAGACAGCGCCTTATGACGACGCTACTAACACGGTGGGCTATCCCGTTTTCTTGCACGGCGGAACCGGGACATATGCAACTGTGTGTGGTTATTCTCTAGAGAAGTTGGCAGTGCTGACTTAGACAGTTGCCGACTTTGACTGTGCGAAAAGGTCAAGCTATAGTGCTCGAATAGCGGCAGCCCGAAATCACACTTTCCTTTAAGGGTTCAAAAATGACAGCAGAAGAGCGCACACAGATGAATGCGCTGAGTATTCGAATTCAAGAAGAAAAGAACTACGACAGATACGTCACACTCCTGAGCGAGCTGAGCAACCTCGTGGAACGCAAAGCTGGTCGGTTTGGACGTTCTCCCCACCATCGTGAATGGCAAAGAAAGAAGCCGTGGAGGACGGTCCCTGCCACCGTGAAAAATATTTTCAAGTCCGCCCACCCCTCACAACCGGAGAAGGTAGAAATTCTGATCGAGACCGCAGATGAACTGTTTCGCGAAATTAGAATTGAGAACACCCTGATTGGCGTTGACGGCGGGACGGTAGCGCTGACAGACGGCGCTCACCTCGATGTCACCTTCGAGGCAGACCCAGGAGAAACAACAGCGAGACCGGCCAAGGCAACTGTGTAACATCGAGACTCACGCTTGGCGCAGGAAGATGTCCGTCAGAGTCTTACCTGGCCAGTGAACTGGACCAGGTTCGGTTGGGAAATGAATCGCACCGCTTTCGACGCCCCAGCTGAGCCAATCGAGAAACTCCTCTTTTGTTCCTTTAACGATCACCGGGTCACATCCGATGCCAAGGGCATCGATCACGGCATGATGTGTCTTCAGTTCTTCGTGAAACCAGCTGGCCCACTCGGGCACGCCGGGTATCCCGTAGATCTGTGCGATCGAAGCCCACACGAATGGACGGTCGGAACCGGCCAGCAGCGTTCTTCCGCAATTCGCCGACATGCTTGCCGAGGCGAATTCCTCCGACACTCCAATGAGGTGACGCAACGGTTTCTTTCGCCCGGAAACCTGTATGGAACCTTTGAAGCATTGGGCATTTCTCTCCAGGCATACTCGGGTGGATGGAACGCGAGGACCTTCCACCATGAACCGGTCTCCTATCGAAATGGCAGCGCTGATGGCCGAGATCTGGGTATCGCCGCCGATGACGGAGATCAAGTGGGCCTTGGCTTGCCGGGGAGGATCCGGCAACATCTCGCCGATGAAACGGTCGAGGTGTAGCTTGATGCTGGTGGTGGTTTTCTCCGTTGTTTTTACATACATGAGCCAGCCGAAGCGAAGGTGGGCATTTTTCATTTCGCCTCCTGCTTTTCATGGGTGAGGACCTGGGTCTTGCCGTTGGCGAAGACCAGGGTCAGCTCGTGCGAGAACCGCTCGCGATCATGCAGAATCTTTGTACCGTCCTCTTCCTCTTCTTCCCAATGATCAGTGAACTTGACCGAGCGCCAGTGAGAGATGTGGCGATCTTCTCCCTCACCGAACACGCCGTTGAGCATTCCTGCCGTGCACAATAGCCCCACATGTCCACCGTGGAGCGGCGTGAGCGGGCGGCCCCGGACATCTCGCTGTTTGGGAAGAAGGATTCGACTCGCCTGGCGGTAGGCTGCGGAATCGAGCAGCAGGTCCTCGACCTCGTCCAGAGGGACGCCGATGTGCGTCATGACGAGCGGTTCCGAGCGTGGCACTACATACCGAAAATCCGCGCTCTTCGTAACCGGTTCCAGATCCGGTTTGAGCGCCAGCCCTTCAAGCCAGCGCACACACTCGAGCAGCGCCGAATCCATGAGTCTTGTGTGTCGTTTGCGGCGCGTTCCGAGCACAACGATCTGCTTGAATGGAAGACATGCCGATTCGGTCAACCTGAAAACGCGCAGATCTTGAAACTCCTCACTCAGCAGCCTTGCGCACTTCGCCAGCCGCGGCAGCGGAATGACAAAGAGCAGGACGCCACCCGGCTTGAGCCAGCGATAGATGTGGTCCAGAAAAACAGCTTCGAGTCTTTGGTTGTTCGTGGAACCGGCCTCCCAATCATAGGGAGGATTCAGGTACAGCAATGACACCGTCTCCGCTGGACACCGGACGTCCATCGCGTTTGCCTGCAGAGTTTCGATCCCCAAGTTCCTTGCCTGCTCTGCCCGGTAGGCATCGATCTCGATTCCGTAGTGGTGTGCCGGGGCACCGTCAAGCAAATGGGCAAAAGCGACCCCATCGCCCACGCAGGGATCGAGCGCGGAAAACTCGTCTGAGAACGCCAGGTAATTCCGTAGGCGCTCGGCCTCAGCCAACGGGAGCGGGAAGAATCCTAATTTTGTTTTGCCATGAGGACGCACGGAGAACCTCTTCTTGGTTGGAGACGGAAGGAAGGAAAACTGAAAATGCCAGGTGAGAACGGCTCAGACGGGAAGATCAACAGACGGGAAAATCAAAGAAGGGGCAACGAGAAGTCTTTCGTAACATGGTCGGCAAGCAAGCTAGCACGAGACCGGGATTGTCTTTCCAGATTTTGCGCTAGCACGACAACGTAGGCACAATGAAGCTCACCATCCGGCCACTTGCGCCATCTCTGTGGCCCGCCCTTGAGGCTCTTTTCGGCAAGAGCGGCGCCTGCAATGGGTGCTGGTGCATGTATTGGAGAATCGGCCCCGAATATCACAAGCGGCCGCGAGAGAAGAACAAGAGCGCATTCCGCAGAATCGTGAAGCAAGGTCCACCGCCGGGCTTGTTGGCTTTTGACGGCGAGGTCCCCATTGGTTGGTGTCAGCTGACTCCGCGACAGGACTTGACCTGGCTCAACCGGAAGCAAGCTCTCGAACCTGTCGACGGCGTCCCGGCTTGGGCCGTCTCGTGTTTCTATATTCGCCGACGGTACCGCAGGAGAGGCGTTATGACCGCTCTGATCGTCGAGGCGTTGAAAGCCGCGAAGCGTGCCGATGCGCCGGCGCTCGAAGCCTATCCAGTCGACACTGCGCAACCCGGCAGTACGTCGAACGTGTTCACAGGGACAGCTTCCACGTTCAGGCGTCTCGGATTCAGGGCGGTTGCTCGCCGCCAGCCCTCCCGCCCCATCATGCGCCATAACTTGAAAGGGATTGCCCCGTGATGCGCAGACATTCACTGCCTAGTAGTCGGCCGGCAGGAGTAATGTGGTCACAGACCGGTCTGCTTCGGTGATGATCCAGATCTTTTCTGTGTCCGTCACCTGGTAGCTGCTCAGCAGGCGGAACCCGTACTTCAGGCTCAACTCGTTTTCAGTCTTGTCTGCCTGATCGAGATCTCCCCAGTCGCCGCGAAGATGTCTCGACAAGAATTCCAAGGGTGATTTGTTGGTCTGTTCCAACAGGGCAAGTGCGCCCGGCGTCGCGACCAGGCGGCCCAAGGGGAAAAGCGGAATTGTCGGTAGGGAGTTCATGATTCAGCTCCAGTTTCAGAGGTTGGCTGTCCCTCAATCCCGTGCTGTTCGCCGCGATCAGTCGAAGCTCGAACCACAACGAGATTTGCGCCCTCGGCTCTCCGCTTCGCGATCTTGACGTAGAGATGGATGACATAGAGAGATTCACATCCTGCACATTTCCCGTCGGAGGGGCGCCCATCGCGCTTGGGGTCGTAGCGAGGATGACGGGTACACCTTCCGTCGAAACGAAACCGGATTTTGAGCGACATCGAGCACCTCACCAATCTTCCCGAGCGCTGTGTTTTCCATTCACGGCTTCCGCTACGAGATTCGATAACCCGTCAGAAACAGATGGTTCCCGCACCGCAGTGAACGAGCAGAAACCGTTCACCGGAGTCGGCCGTTCATCCTCAACTCGGTAGCCGCGTTCGATGTGCTCCTGCTTGCGTTTCTCAAATAGTTCGGCTCGTGTGGTCACACGAATTCTCATGGCTATCCTCATTTCTCACTGGTGAAGATCAGGTGGGCAGCGTGACGCGTGAAAGGAGAGAACGGACGCCTACTGGAGTCGAGATTCCCTTTAAAGTGCGGAGGGATTTGATGTCAGAAGTGGCTTTCGGCGGCCCGTTCCAGCTCTAAGACGATCCGCTTCAGAGTTTCGAGATTATCGACGCGCTCAAGCGAACTGAGCCCCACTGTCCTGAGGATGGGGACGAGAGCTTCCGGACCTGTCTTGTTGAGAGCGGCTTCCACGCGTCGCAGTCCACGTTCTGCTGATCGCATGTGCTCCAGCACTTTCTGGAGCAACGGAATCTCTTGGATCTCCCGCGGGTTCCAGACCTTGGCCAGGTCGCGCAACAGCCCGCGGTAGAGCCCGCGGCCGAGCTGTTCCGACAGGCCCTCGATTGCTTTCGCCAACGCCGCAGCTTCGGAACCACCACCGTGTATCTTTGCTCCGCCGCGCACACCGTTTGATTTGCTTGAGACGTTCGGCCGAAGACCCTGGGCCCAGCCTTCGGGTGTCGCCCACTTGGGCAGTGCGGGAACACTCCTCGGACGCTTTCGTTCGTCCAAGTCAACCCACGTACCTTCGAAGTAGTAAAGGTAGCGGCCGAGACCGAAACAGCTACAGGTCCGCTTGAATGCCTGCGCTTCCGCACTCGTCCCGGCGTTGTCATTGTCTGCCCATTCTTCTCCGGTGGCGGAATGCGAGCCCAGGCCGAAGATCGTCAGCTCACAGGTGACCAGCACCTTGGCCACAATCTTCTGATCTTTGCTGCGCTCGAAATTGGCGCTTGTATGGATGCTGTATCTGCGGGTCCATCCGGCTGGAGTGAACAGCGTGTTCAGACGATCCGTGTACGCTCTCTGGTCGGCATACGGAACCACTTGGCCCCGGATCGGTTGCCCGTTCTTCGTGGTGTTCATCACCCGCCATTCGATCTCCGAAGCGTCGAAGGGCGCCTCTAGCGCTGCTACCAACTCTTTGACCTTGTCCGGTGAGAACTGGGGCAACGGCGGCATGACTGACGCCGTTGGGAATGCGGCAGGTGTGCACGTACCAGTGTCCTGTGTGTGGCCATTTGGGCCGGTCATGTGAGCACCTCCCCAATTCGCAATGCTTCACTGTTCGCGCCCTGGCCGTACATCCAACGCTGCGGCTTAATCTCCAACAGCCAATCTTGGACTGTAGGAATACGGCCAAGATCTTCCCGAACATGCTGTTCCCCGATATACCGGACGGGGATTCGTTTTCCGTCGCTGTTCACGATGGTCACGCCAAACAGCTTCTCGGCCAGGAAAATACCCTCAGCATGATGTCGCAGCGCTCGGTGGCGGAAGTCCGGAAAGAAAGCCTTCGACTCGTCAAACCAAATGTGAATCGGCAGGTAGTCTTCCGCTTTTCCGCCGAACGTTCTCGCACTGCTCTCGGCATGCTTGAGTGGGTGAGCCATATCTCTAGACCTCATACGTGGTGGTCGCGTAGTCCTCAAAACGATCGTTGCGCTCAACCGTTATCTTCCTCGCGTGAACGTCGAGAACGACATCTCCAAAACCACCGCAGTCGTTCTCATATCCGAACGGCACCAGAGCTTCGAGGTGTTCCTGCAGGTGTGAAGCGTCGTAATTGACCGGCTCGTGCTCGCCCCAGGCGTACCATGCGCTGTCATAACACTTCACTTCTTCGGTTGCACCATCATCGCCGTAGCCATCGAAGTGCACTGCCACAAACGTGACTCCGCCAGCGGCGAGTTTGTCGCATTCCGCCAGGAGCGTTGCTTTGGCCGCCGCTTGTTCTGGTTCGAGGTTTTGCCCATGATTCTGCGCTGTGCCTTCCATCGCTTGATCCTCTTTCGTCGAAATATCAACGAAAACTTAGACGTGCTCCGTGTGGACGAAGACTTCTGCTGATCCCGCACGGTCGTGTCTCCGCGTTCCTCCACGCCGCGCCTTCATGCGGAGTCCTTGCCAGTATTTGGGATCAATACGAAGTGCCTGCAGGCCGGATAACGAAGACAGGCTGAGGAAACCGCCGTGATAGGAAATTGTTCCGTATCGGAACAGACGAGCGAGCATTGACAGTGCATGATTGGCTAGCGTGGGATTAACGAATGGTTCTTGTCGCTCGAGAGCTTCGGCCGCGCTGCAGCTCGGTTCGTTATTTCGATCGAGCTCGCCTTGGATCACTTCCGGGAAGAGCTCGGAGATTGTCCGTAATCGAAGTTTTTTTCGGCGGTTCCTCCGGTTCAAAGGCTCTCCGATTACAAATTGGCCGGTGTCGGCATTGTTGCCCACGTCCAACCAATAATCGACCTCGCTCCAGTCGTCTACGCACTTTGCAATGGCCGCCCGCGCGGCCCGCGTGTCGACACAGCCGATCACGATATCGACACCGGTTAGCTTCCCTTTGCCGTCGAGACGTTCCGGAATTCCTTCCCAGTCGAGTCCCCAAAACAGGTTAACGCGGTTTGCGAGAACGACTGATTTATACAGTCCGATTTCGGATCGACTGAACGGCTGTCGCACACAGTTTGCCGGAGTGATGATGTCTGGATCCAATAATGTGACGTGCAAGCCTTCCGGGTGCCCGTACACGAGCAATGCCTGGTGTAAATACGGCAGTCCGGCGGCAATGGCACTGCCGTTGCCGCCACAGCCAACAATCAAGACACGCACCTTGCGCCTGAGCAACTCTGGGTGGAGCTGATGAGATTCCATCGGAGTGACCGTTCACTTTTGATTGTTAGTACTGGCTGGCTGGCGCGGTTAGCTCAGACGTATGTCCAACCCTGTGCGTCCAGGAAGCTGTGTCTGGATGCGTTCGCGATTCCTTTGTTATTCAACTGCAGCTCGTCAAAGACTCAAACACCATGATCCAGCAAGGACGAGCTGAAAGATCCGTCGCGACGTGGCGTGCTTGCCTGGTGATGGCTGCCCGCGCGGCGCTAAGATGAGGTTGCAGATCGTGCCATGAGACAGCCATGAGCAGCGTCAAGGTTCTGATTACTGGAATTGTCTCGATCGTGATTCAGTTCGGACTGGCGATTGCCGGGTGGGGTGGATGGCACGCATTCTTTGCTCATCCAGCGCTTCGCGCACTGGCATGGGTGACAGTGGGGCTGGCCGCTCTGGCTATTCCTTCGGGCGGTGGCATAAGCACCGGCGAGAAAGAGGATCGAAGCAACCGCTGGGTACTGGTTGCCATTAGCGTGATCGCGCTCATGATGGCGTATTCTTCGGCCTACACCGACCGCGTGGGATTTTGGACATTGGATGGCGATCGACTGCGCTGGATGGGCGTGGTGTTGTGCGCGGCGGGAGGCGTGCTGCGCATTGTGCCCGTGTACGTGCTGAGGAATCGGTTCAGCGGGCTGGTGGCAATTCAGGCGGGGCATCGGCTCGAGACGCGCGGGGTTTACAGCACAATCCGGAACCCCAGCTACCTCGGATTGCTTATCTCGTCTCTCGGATGGGTGCTCGCATTTCGCTCCGTCGTGGGCGTGATTCTGACTGCGACACTCCTAGTGCCGCTGGTGGCCCGGATTCGCGCCGAGGAGCAGCTGCTACGTGAGCACTTTGGGCCAGAGTACGAGGCATATTGCGCGCGGACGTGGCGGCTGTTACCTGGGCTTTACTAAGGTTTGCTTGTGTTCTCGGCAATCCAGAAGCTGAGAAGCCACGATTTGGCCCGCCCGGAGCTACGCGATTCCGTTTCAATGAATGTGAGCAGCCTCAATAAACTCCCCCAGCGTCTGTCTTGATTCGACGAGACATTTCAAAGGAAAATACTTGCGTTTCGCCAAAGTGGACCACAGTCCGAGAAAACCACCGGCGTGAGTCGTCAGTCTTACCGCGCCGCTAGGATGCGTGAATTCACTCGCGAAATATTCGGCTTCCCACGCCGCGATCGTACTCCCGCTTACCTCCTCGGGAACTCGCATACTGCCCAGGCATACCCTACCTTGCGCATCGGTGTTCCAGTAGGGCGCATTCCGCAAAGGCGTATCAGCATTCGGGCGACGGTTTTCGGCGAGAGCGCGGACAAATAGTTCGCGCCCACAAATCATGAATACCAGCGGTGGATGGGGATATAGGTTGCCGTTCAGCTTGGCTGCCTCCGCGCTCTCACCCCCGAAAAATATCAAGCGGCGTTGCGCGGGACTCCACCAGGCGATCAGCTCCGGTGTTCTGGCCACCACGTTCGCCGGCAGGATTTCGGCGGCCATGCTTGCGCCAAGGCCTTTGGCCAGCACTTCAAGAAATCCCGTCGTCACCGACTGGCCCGCGCACAAATACGGCGGCCCGTCAGGCCGGCTCTTGACTTCGTGCAACGTAGCGAAGGCCCGATTGCCCTCCTGGTACAAGAGCACAGCCTGCTTGAGGGCAAAGATACGGTTGTCCCCGATACGGACATGCACGTCCATGACTCACTCCTTGCGAGCAATCACGCCGTCGTCATTTCCAGGCATGAGATCAATCAGCCGGCTTGCGGCGGCAAGCGTTTCGCATGCAACCCCAAGAGTTCGGAATGCCTTGCCAATACTGACGGGTTCGGAGAGCTTGAGCGGGATGATCAGATTCGGCTGCGGCGTCACCTCCATCGCGGTTTGCCCTTCGTCGTCAAAACAGCCAACGACCGCGTCAGCTTGGGAGAAAGCCGCCAGAAGACACGGTAGTGGAGGATTCGAGTCCACGAGTTGCTCTCCCATTTCATCGGTGAACTCGGGTCGTTTCGTCTTCTGCGACGTGAGACACAAACCAAGCAAGCTCTCGATCAGGACGTTCACCTGCTGGTCAACTATCGTCTCGCGCAATGTCCTCAGCCCTTTGACGCTGAGCGGTGTCTCTTTCAGAGATTTCGGAGTACACCCTCCGACGTCCGGCAATTCATATTGATCCGCGTCCTCCTCGCCCTCGTACCACTGGCGGAGCATATCGACGCGCTCGTCGGCATCCCGGTAGTCGTACACCCGTACCCATTGATTCAGCGCTCCTACAAAGTGGTGAAAAAATGTTGAGGGCAGCCGCGGATGCGCCTGCGCCAGCCTTTCAATGGTCGGGCTCAACAGCACGAATGCCGCACTCTCTGGATCGACAATCAGATAAAGTGTGCCTTCAGGGGCGCGCTCATCCGAGTAATCAATCAGCCGGTCGCTGAGCGTGAGGTCCAGGTCAAATCTGCGGTCGATTGCAGCCCCGCCGTGAATGCTGACCCATCGCTGAAGGGTCAACTGTAGGTATTTGATAGGGTTTCGCTCGCTTCGCGCCCAGTCCTCTGTGATTGCGACTCCACTTCTTACTAGAATCTCAGCCAATCGGATTGCTTCGCGGTCATCCGCAACAAGGTGTTGCTCAGCGCTGACTTCATCTAGCAGAGGCAGACCGATCTCACTGCGATGGGCCATCAGATCGGAGGCAGAGAACCTCCTGGAGGGAGGAGACGTCTTCCGCCGTGCCAGTGCGAACATTCGTCTACCGCCTTCGCTAGGAGCGCAGAGCACATTTGCAGCTCGCGACATTCGATAAATCTCCCGAGTACACTCTGGCGCTGCCATTTTCTTTCCTGCGTGAGCGACCGCAGCTCCTCCAAAACAAGAAGCCCTTGCGAATCGGAACGCAACCGTGTTTTCGTAATCCGAGTCATAGTTTGCAGAGTTTGCTTGGAACGGAAGCCACTTTTTTCCAGTGCGCATCCGAAAGGCTGACTACAGCGATGAAGCGAATTCTATTGTCCTGGAGCAGTGGGAAAGACAGCGCATGGACTCTCCACGTGCTGCGCCGGCATGTGGGTTATGAGATCGCGGGACTGCTCACCACCTTTAATGAAGCCGCCGATCGGGTGGCGATGCACGCGGTCCGCCGGGAACTGGTGGAGCAGCAGGCGGCCCTAGCCGGGTTGCCGCTCTGGGACGTGGGCCTCCCTTGGCCGTGTTCCAACGAACAGTACGAAAACCTTATGGCCGAAACGTGTGCCAAAGCGCTCGCCCAGGGAATCGAAGGGGTCGCATTTGGCGATCTTTTTCTCGAAGATGTACGCGCGTACCGTGAGAGACAGCTCAAGGGCACTGGCCTTGAGCCGATATTCCCGCTTTGGGGGCAGCCCACCCGCCAATTAGCGAACGAAATGATCGCAGCCGGAATGCGAGCGAGGCTGACGTGTGTGGACACACAACAACTCGATGCTCGATTTCTGGGACGAGAGTTTGACGAAAAATTCCAAGCTGACTTGCCAACTGGAGTCGATCCATGCGGAGAGAAGGGCGAGTTTCATTCCTTCGTCTATGCAGGCCCGATGCTGAGTCAGGAAATTCCGGTTTTGCTGGGGGAGACCGTGGTGCGCGATCAATTTATTTTTGCGGATCTGATGCCAGCCGGCTTTGCTGCTACCCCTTCGTCCCTATAGCTCTCACGAAGCTGTACTGCATCTGCTCTCCGGATGCCTCTGGTCCGGTAATTGTAGCCGTTGCTAATTCGGGATATTGATGGCTGTAGAGTGTCTTCACCTCTTCCGCCGTCATTCTCGGATCTGGATCCGGAAGTTTGACACCGTTGTAGGTGAAGCTGCGAGATAACGGTTTCGCGTCGATCATGGCGTAGTCCTTTCGGGCGCACTCGTCTCTGTGCCAGGTTTCTCAGTTTGGGTTTGTGCAGGAAAGAGACTCGGCGTGCTATCCGTCGGTGCAGCGACTGGTGTTGCACTCTCCTCTTTCCTGGTGCCTGTATCGGGTTTTGAGGTCTGTTGCGCGGTCTTTGCCCTCTGCCGCGCGGCTTTGGCCGCCGCGTCCATCTCGGCCTTGGCTTCCGCCAATGTGCTTCCGAGCGCGAGATACGAGTCAACGTAGCCGGCGAGATGCTGGCCAAGCTCTCTGTCCAGTTCCTCTGGGGATCCTGTGTAGCTGAGGGGCGTGGTAAGAGCCTCGTCTTCCCCTTCCTTCGCTTTCACGGGAATCACGTTTACTTTCAACCTTTCGTCAACTCGCGCCACCGTGATCAGCAGCGTGCGTTGCTTGAGCAATGGCATCAGTTCGACAAACAAGTTCGTTCCTCCTTTGAACTCGCGTTAATTTGCTGTTTGGGACCTGGAAATCCAGTAGCGAAAAGCGCCGGGACGGGCACTCGATCGGGAGATGGCGTGAGTAGGATCGATGAGTGCCCAGTCCCTGTCCGTGGCTCTGCCAATATCGCAGAGAGTTCCACAGATCCGTAAATGTCGGAAGCCATCCTGTCTGCCAGCGTGCTTCTTCTACGAGCAGCCGCTTGTGCCGCCGCACTCCATGCAGCGATAACAGGAGCCGTTTCTAACCATCAAGGAGCCGCAGAACTGGCAGGTCGGTGCATCCCCCAGATTGACGATCTCGCTGAGAGCCTTCGATGCATTGCTGGCCTCAGTGTGCGGCTGTTTCCCGTTCGACAGTTCGAAAAGGATTCCTTGCTCGCCCTTCAGGAATCGAAGTTCGAGCCAGCGAAACAAGTAATCCATGAGGGACTTGGCGTAACCGATCTTGGGATTGCCCGACCATCCGCTTGGCTCAAATCGCGTGTGGCTGAATTTGTCACAGAGAACCTTCAAGGGAACACCGTATTGCAAAGCGAGCGACACCGCGGTGGCGAACGAGTCCATGAGCCCGGAGACCGTCGATCCTTCTTTCGCCATTCTGATGAACATCTCTCCCGGAGCACCGTCTTCGTAGAGGCCTACGGTGACGTATCCTTCCTGCCCGCCGATCGAAAAGTGATGAGTCAGGCTGTGTCGCTCGTCGGGAAGGCGCCGCCGGATTGCCGGATAACTCCCGTTGTTCTTAGCCGGCTCATTGGAACCGTTTGCATTGCGATCGGTCGTTTCAGGGCTCGCATTCGCGACGACTTGCTTGGCATCAACCACCTTAATCTCGCTAGTTCCCGACATATGGCCCTCCGCAGTGGCAGATCTCTTTCCCCGCTTCCACTTTGGCGAAAAGCACGGCGACGCCGTCCTGGTAGACAGGCTTCCAATCATCTCTTTCCCTCATAACGCTTGCCAAAGCTGAATCAACCGGAAGCAGTGCTGCGTTTACTTTGTAGCGGTCGAGAACCCTGCTCCAGTCAGGATCCGCATCCCATGCCCGAAGTCCCTCGTTCACAAAATCAGGTCCATAGAAATCCGTCCGGCCGTCATCGAAGACCCGTAGCGAAGGCCACAGACGGTAGATCAGATATCCGCCCCACTGCCAACTTGTGTACAGCCTTATGGGCGAAACCAAATGTTGTTGCGAAAGAAAGACTGCCGCATCCACGGGGAAACGACTCTTGTCGAACTCGGCTCGCAAGACCTTCGCGTGGCCGGGATGGGTGAGAAGCGCGGCAAACACCAGGACGGCGAAACAGGGCGCGAGATGCCGGCCTTTGCTTTGGCACAGCTCGCTGATCGACTGGACACCCCTCTCGAACTCGCGCAGAGTTTCCTTGAATCTAAACGAGGGCATTTCGCTGTCTAGCCATTCACGCATTGCCACACTGATGCTGGGGACAGCGACGACCGCGAAGATCGGAATGTTCCTTGCCGAGAACAGGGCAAGATGCGACCAACTCAGCAGCAGAAGCGCGTGAGTCAATCTTCGCGAGTGGAGGTGCCCACGGCGGCCGCGATCGCCAAGATCAACAGAGTTTCGAAATAGGCGGCTGTGAACGAGTGAAAGTCAATCGATTGGAATTCGCTAATCTGAGCAAAGTAAAAGGACGTTCCCAGATATTGGGCGACATGAATATGGAGACGATAGCCATACGGATTGACGAGGCTACCCAGAGCACACGCTGCCGCAGCGAGTAGATACTTTCGCGCTCGAACCCACAGGTTTTCGCTTGAGCCGAGAAGAAGTTCTTCCGCGCCGGCTCCCACAGCGTACGTACCTATCAGTGCGATCCCTACGAAAAACCCGCCATGCAGATTTGCCCAAAGGATCGTCAGTAAAGGCAAGCTCCACAGTCTGGCCGGATTTTGCTTTTTCTCGACAGAGTTGAGGACCCGGCAGAACACCGCGGCCATGAGAGGAGTCACAAGATGTGGCCGGGCAAGCCAGTGAATCGTGCTTGCCGACATAGCCAACCATGTCAGAGAAATTGCGATCAGGCGCTGACCGCTTTCCGCCACTGCCTCTTTGTAAACGACGGCCGAGGTCATCCCTAGCAAGAGCATCGCAACCCAGACCACACCGGCTAAACCCCCTATGTGGTGGGCGAGCGCCATGACTACGTCCGAGAGCCATTCCCACGCAATCCAAGGCTGGCCGCTCATTGTGAACGAAAACGAGTCGACGGCCGGAACGCGGCCGTTCTGCAATATGATTTCCCCAGTGCGAATGTGCCAGCCAGTATCGGAATCGGTCAGCAGCCAACCCACGCCGGTTGTGGACCAGAACAGAACGAGAATGGGGAGCAGAAAGGCCAGATCAGACAGGGTTGGAATCAGCGGAGTAAAACGTTCGTGTCTCGGGACTGGAGTTGTGAGATGCGATTGTTCCCCTAAACCCATGAACGACACAACTGAACCTCAATGTTGCGCGCGCTCGGGACGAAGCTCGGGTCTAGCGGCGCACTAGATTCGCCCCTTCGGCAGACGAAGCATCCCGAGCATGTAACGTCATGATCCGATGCGACGAAGGAGCGCCTTCACAAGGTCTGCGGCTCCACACGTTGAACAGGTGAACGATGAGAGGAGTCCCTGTCACGGCCGCAAGCAACGCGCCGGATGGGCTTAGGTGCAGGCCGCCTCCAAGAACAACGAGCAGGAACAGGAAAAGGCAAATCATTAATAAGATTTCTTTTGTCCGCTGTTGCATGTTGCTCCTCAAAGACTCTCGTCGAAACACTCTTCTTCGTTTAGGCCGACTGAACTTCGATCGCCGACCCGGGACGAGTGCTCGAAGCGTCGGTGAATTGGTGGGCACTTGATTTGCGCAGATAATGTGAATGAGCGCAACCGATGCAGTTCACACCGTGCGTGGCAGCCCGTATCACGGCCGTGAATTTCTCAGGGATCGTCAACGGCTCTCCGGAAAAGGTATAGAACGAAGGGATGACCTTGCCCGCCTGGGCCTTATCTCCCCTGGACAGCTCCAGTTCAAGGCGCCCGTGAACACCGCGAAAGAGAATCTCCGTTTCGAGCCGAGGGCGGGTCCCGTTCTCTGCTGAACCTGGCCGGTGCCCGGTGATCAGCAGTTCATATGTACGGTCTTTTCGTAGGATGTCCACCCTGACTACTTCGGGGACAATGACGATCGCATGCAACCCGTTCACGGCGATGGATTCAACGGGATGGAAACATTCGAGCGGCAGGCCGTCGGTTCCTGCGAATGTCACGTAGCGGCCAATATCTCCGGTCGAGCCTCCCGATTCGAGGCCCCGTAGTACATAACGTTCTGCCAAATGCTGGTGTTCGACGCTCACGATTGCGTGTGCGAAGATTCCTCGCTCCCGTAGTACTCTCACCGCCCGCCGTGGCAGGGGCAGGCCCGCTATTCCGGTAAACTTCTGTTTGTGCATCGGGCATCGCCTCCTTCTTATATGGTTTGCCGGACGGGGATAGGACACCCCAGCGCCGCCCGAATGTTTTCCTTGGAACAACCCGCCCAGCACTGATAGAACCGGGGATTCGAGACCAGAATTGCCAGGTTGTCCCGGCCGCGATCGCGACCGGCGAGCGCACACGACGGACAGCGAGCCACGTAGTTTCGCCCCACAACTCTGGTCTCAGTCACATAGTCGAGGATGCAAAATCCACGCCGGCTTCTCCGAGTCTCGGGTGCGTTCAGAGCTTCGGTTTCCGGTCGGACCTTTGCAATGTTGGGTGGAAGCTCTTTTCCGGCCGTGAACTGGTCCAGTTGTTCTTCCGTCACTTTGCGCAGCCGGGTGAGAAATTCGATCTGCGATTCCAGGGTGTAATCGGCGCCGTAAAACCAGAAGCGACGTTTTGCTCCCCGATGGATGCCGAGCGGTCCACGTATTGCGTTGCCAAACGCTCCCTCTTGGATCTCGTCATGCTTGGGAAACACCTCGATCCCCTCAGCCAGACCAGATCCCTTTACCGGCACGCCCAACTTCTGTGCCAAGTCGTAGATGTAAACGCGGCACTTTCTCGCGAGCAGCGGGACCGCAAGAAAGATCCAGAGGTGGCCTCCCCTTTTACTCATCTCGAGTGCGGATTCCACACCATCCTCGGTCAATTGGTACTGCAGCTTGATCAGGTCATCCATGGAGTTCGCGTAGTCGGCATCAATCGCGACCCACTTGCACCGTTGGTTCAGAGGGTTGATGGCGTAGAGACCTATAGTGAGCTTTCCCTCCAGGTGGTCGCTGATCGTTTTCTCGCTCAACAGCAATGGAGCGCCCGTTTCGCGCTCCTTGGGGCGGTAGTAATAATGACGGCCGCTCTCCGGATTCGGCCGCATGGATTGGAGGGTATAAGCGCGGCGATTGACGAACAGATCGAGGTAAGTCTTCACCAGCGAGGGGGTTGCACTCACTCTGCGCTTCACGATTCTCCTCCTTTCCACAAGCGCACCGCTCGCGCGCTATGTGTAGATACGTCGGCATCGAATTTTCGTCAAACGGCGGCGGCAAATCGTTCCTTTACAGGCAGCCACCCATTTCAGCCGATTTCCGTGGCTCCAAGAGCCACCCCGGAGTCGCCCGGAGCAGACCTGGGCGCTCCACCAAGCTCAGGAAGTCGTATTCGTGAACGAGAAGGTCGAAGTCACTGGTGCTGTAGCCGCCGTACTGCTGGTCGTCGAAGTCAATCCAGAACCAGGTGCCAGTCCTGCGATCCAAGACGTAAAAGGCTCCCGATTCCGGATCGGCTTGGACCGATACGAGCAGCAAAAGTGAGGTTGGAAATTCGATCCAGCGTACGGGTTGAGCGTTCTCCGTGATTGCGAGTAAAGCAGCGACCGCGGGTTCAGTCGAGACCGTCGGTACCGCAAGAATAGGCTGTGCTTTCATATGACCGAACATAGGTTCTCCTTTCTGGCGAGAGTCCCCGCCAAACTTGGAAAGACAACTGGAATGGCATTGGTTCGAACCCGGTTCGATCTTCGGTCAGGGTCCGAACTCGCCAACTGGCTGCGTCCGACGGACATGTGGGGGCATCAAAGGTCTTGATCTCATGACGGAAGATCACAATCCTCGCAGCGTGCCGGAATTCACGGTGTATTCGCTACTCACGTCCGCTACCGTTACGATCCGAGATACGAAATGCCAAGGCAGCTGCCGGTCAATGAGCCCGGAGGAGTCGACGACCTCGACACAGCTGATATTCCCGTACCGCGGTGTGTATGTGCACCATGTCGGACATGATCAGGCCGTGGCGGAAGCCAACCAGGTGCTCTTTTTCAATGCCCATGAGGGTTACCGGGTCAGCCATCCTGTCGCTGGCGGCGATGGCAGTCTCACGCTGGTTATCGAGGAACCCCAGTTGCACGAACTGGCGCCGCTCGACATTTTGCATCGAAGCTCCGGAATTCGATTCCGTCGGCGACGTTTACGGATCGATGCCCGCGCCCAGGCCCTTGTGGCGCTTCTTCGGCATGGCCTGCACCAAAAGGTCGCGGAATCCCTGGAAGCTGAGGTTCTAGCATTGACTTTGGTACGCCGGACTCTTGGGCCGCGCACCTCGCATGCGCCGGGTGCAACGATTGGCCGCCAGAAATTGGTAGATCGGGCCAAGCTCGTGCTGTCGAGCGACCTCGCGCGACGCTGGACTTTGGCTGCGATCGCCGGCGAACTGCGGGTTTCCCCCGTGTACCTCACTCAGGTTTTCCAACAAGTCGAGGGGATGCCTCTTTATCGTTACCAATTGCGACTCCGACTGGCGCGCGGATTGGACCTTCTAGCACGCTACGACGACTTGACCACTCTCGCTCTCGATCTTGGCTTCTCCAGTCACAGCCACTTCAGCTCTGCATTCCGCCAGCTCTACGGATGCTCCCCATCGCAATTCAAACGCTCTTCGCTCCATCGCTAACTTGCCAGCCCACCAAAATCGCTAAAGATTCTGACAGCGCTCACGCGCGGGTGCGTGGCTTACTGGTCTCACCCGAGTTTCGGGATGGGAGAGAAGTCATGGCGGAAAGAACTTGCGCAGCCTGCGATTGCAAGCTGGACACCGACGTCATTCAGGTCAAGATCGGCGGAAAAACAGTCGAGGTCTGCTGTGAGGATTGCGCTCAGAAACTGAGGGAAGCCGATGCTTCCACAACGGCAAAGAGAGGTTAATTCATGGAACGGAACAAACCAGCCGCAGAACGGAAACAAGTTAAGACTCCATCCGGACGCATCAGCTATTTGGAACAAGGCCGCGGACCGGTGGCCCTATTCGTGCATGGCGTACTCCTCAATGGCCACCTCTGGCGCAACCAGTTGGCGGAGTTGTCCGACATCCGGCGGTGTATCGCCGTGGATTTGCTTGCCCACGGTGAGACAGAAATCGCACCGGACCAGGACGTTTCCGTCACCACTAATGCCGAGATGCTCAAGCAGTTTCTTGATGCGCTCAAGATCGATCAAGCCGATCTCGTGGGCAACGATAGCGGTGGAGGCATTTGTCAGATTTTTGCGGCTCTCTATCCGGGGCGGGTTCGCAGCCTCACGCTCACAGACTGCGACGCCCACGACAATTGGCCACCCGAAGCATTCAAACCGTTTCTCGAAATGGCGGCGAATGGCGGGTTACGCCGGACGCTTGAGGCGATGCTGGCAGACAAGAGCATTTATCGCTCGCCGGACGCTCTGGGTCCTGCCTATGAGGATCCTGCACGATTGAACGACGAAGACATCGAAGCATATCTGCGGCCGTTCGTGAAGTCGGAGCAACGAATACGGGATCTCCAACGGTTTCTGGGAGCGTTCGACAACAAGCACACACTCGCCGTCGAAGGCCGGCTCAAGGCCCTGAAAGCGCCAACGCTAATTGCCTGGGCAACAGATGATGTGTATTTCGATGTGAAATGGTCACACTGGCTGGCCGAGAACATCCCAGGAACGAGGCGTCGCGTGGAGTTTAAGGGCGCCAGGATCTTCTTTCCCGAAGAGCGGTGGCGCGAGTTCAACAAAGAACTGCGAGAGCACTGGCAGTCGGTCGAGCGGAGCAGTTGAGTGAGCCGTTCACTTCATCTTGGTGGAGACGACACATGAATCAACCCGAAACAGTTGCTCATTTTCGTCATTTGCACGCGAGACGCCCCCTGATACTCCCGAACGCCTGGGATGCGGCCAGCGCACGCGTCATCGAAGCGGCGGGAGCGGGGGCTGTTGCAACCACGAGCGCCGGTGTTTCTTGGTCCTTCGGCCGCGCGGATGGTCAGCGGCTAAGGCGCGAAGAGATGCTGCAGGTGATCGGCAATATTCTCGAGAGCGTCAGAGTTCCGGTCAGCGCCGACATGGAGAGCGCGTATGGCAGCGGTTCCGGAAAGGACGTTACCGCCACTGTACAGGCACTGATTTCAATGGGTGTCGCGGGAATCAATCTTGAGGACTCGCCTGGCCGGGAAGGACAGATGCTGCTGGCTCCCGAGGAACAGGCGGAACGTATTCGAGTTGCGCGACAAAGCGCAACCTCCGCGGGTGGCGACCTGCTGATCAACGCGCGGACGGATGTATATCTGTTCGAGGTCGGTGACCCGAAAACGCGGTTCGCCGCTACCGTGGAGCGCGCACGGCTGTACCGGCGCGCAGGCGCGGATTGTGTGTTTGTGCCGGGCGTCGTCGATATCAACACGGTTCGAGAACTGGTCAAGGCCATCGAAGGACCTCTGAACATAATGGCAATGCCGGGAGCGCCAAGCGCAAAGCAGTTAGGCGAGATCGGAGTGGCTCGAGTAAGTGTCGGCCCATGGATCGCTCAGGCGGCGCTAGCAGCGGCAAAACGAGCCGCGCGTGAACTCGTTGAGCAGGGTACGTATACATCTCTTGAGGCGAGCCTACCTTTCGTTGAATTGAATGCCATGTTCGCACGCGCGCATGAGCAAAGACCAAAATAGAGCCTCCGACAAGTGCGTCTATGCCAAACACAAATTCTTCCTCATCCGCCAAGGCTCACAGGATCGTTGTGTTCGGTGCATCGGGTCACACCGGTCGCTTCGTCGTCTCCGAATTGGCGCGACGTGGCATGGCGGCCGTTCTCGCCGGTCGAGATTCAGAGAAACTCTTCGCGCTCCAGAGGGCTCATCCGGCATTTGAAATCCGTGTTGGCTCTATCGATGATCCTGCTTCACTCGACCAAACCCTGCTGGGTGGCTCGCTGGTAATAAACTGTGCGGGGCCGTTTCTTGATACGGCGGCGCCACTCATGGAGGCAGCGCTTCGGGCCCGAATTCACTATTTGGATGTGACTGCGGAACAGGCGGTCGCGCTCGCTGCCTTTGAGAAATTCTCCGATGCGGCGCGGACAGCGGGCGTTTTGATTATGCCGTCCGTCGCATTTTACGGTGCGCTCGGAGATCTCCTGGCCACGGCTGCCATGCGGAACTGGCCCACGGCAGATGAAGTCCAGATTGCAATGGCGCTTGACAGCTGGAGGCCAACGCGGGGAACGCGGCTCACTGGTGAGCGCAACACGGCCCGCCGTTTGGTGTTTTCAAACAACAGACTGTCGCCCATTGTCGATCCGCCGCCGAAACTGCAATGGACTTTTCCCGCTCCCTTTGGGAAGCAAGAGCTAATCGCCTTGCCTCTAGCTGAGACCATCGTCATTTCCCGGCACCTGTCGGTTCCGGAGATTCACGCCTACATCAATCTCGCACCACTCGATGATTTGCACAATCCCAGTACGCCCCCGCCGACGCCAGCTGACGACAGAGGTCGTTCAACACAAACATTTGTGATGGAAGCAAAGGTCCATAGGGGAAAAAAAGTCCGCCGCGCCCTGGTTGCGGGACGCGATATCTACGCGGTCACTGCTCCGATTGTCGTCGAGGCCGCAGAGCGCATCCTCGCTGGAGAGACGCGTGCCACTGGTGTGGCAGCACCGGGTGAAATCTTCGATGCACAAGCATTCTTGCAAGCGCTCTCCCCCGAGCACATCTCCTTCGAGTGGACAGATTCACCCGGATGAGGCTCGTCCGAGTCGATCCATAGTATGTCAACCTTCCCGCCGCTCCGCTTTAGTCTTCGGATATGTCCTTCAATCGTCGGATGTTGCGCGCCAGCCGGCCCTGCAATAACACGGCAATGACACCACAATCACACGGCAACACCAGAGAAGAGTTCGCCTGAATGTTGCGCCTCTTTTCCGGGCGCAAGAACAGATGCAAGCGTGAGCGTGGCTGGGCTTCCGCTTCGCCGCACGGGTAACGCTAAGGTTTGTTCGAGGAAGTCCTGAAATAGTCCGATGCATACTGCGCGCCTGCACTGGGACAGTTTCTCTGCAATGAACCACATGAAGTCGTGATTCGGCACCAGATACAGAAAATGTCGAATTGCTGTCTCCTGCTCGATCCTCTCGCGGATGGCTACGTACTGTCGGGCCGCCTTCGGAGTGCGTTCATACTCCAACGCGAACTTGCAGTCCTGCCCGGCGAGCCGCACTACCACGACCGCATCGTAGTATTTCCAATAGCCGTAAGGAGTCAGGTCACTTCGGGATCGAATTTCCGTCTCCGGCATCCAGTAAACCAGCGATCCGCTCCGCTTCAGCGCAAGATGGATCTCGTTCAGATCGAGACAGTGACGTAGCATCAGAAGACCCGATGAGCCGGCTTTGCCAGACGAATCAACTAAACTTCCTCCCAATGCCGAGGCACCGGAAGACGAGACGGAATAGACGACTTCGCGACTGCCGATGAGCCCTTCACGGCGGACGAGAAGGCCATGAGTCACCAATCGTAGGACGCGGTTGTTGAAGGCTTTTCGGGACGAGGCACAGTAGTCGAGTTTCAGTGACTCGAATAATTGGTTGTGGGTGATGAATGCCGAGCGCGCAACCTCTCGTAACAACGGCTGGTCGCGCGTAGGACTCAAGACGATAGAACCTTTCCAGTAGCGCATCCCTCTAAATCTCCTCACGTCCGGTCTGGAGCACCAGCCGTGCCAGCGAATCTCTTCTCCCGCATGGTTCCAGTACATAGAGGCCAAGACTTGTGCGTACCCACTGGCCAATCGACATCAGCAACATGGACTCCTGTTCTCCGCCGCATTCGCTGAACGAAAGAAGCCACACATCGCCGGAACGCCACTCTTGTTCACCAACCGCCAGTTGACCGACTGCTTGGGAATTGGTGGCAATCAGAAAACGATCTGAGCGCTCACCTGTATTGAGAATGCGCTTGAATAGAAGCTTGTTGGAGCGCATCCAGACCGCCGGTTCGGCGCACTCGAATACGCGCCCAATCATTCTCGAAGGGTGGTTAGGATCGAAGCCGCCAATGGTATCGAATCGCGCATATCCACAAATCTGCGGTCTCTGTCGAACGTTGCCATGCACAAGGACTCCGGTGGTGTTGTAGTACACGGGGCTAGTTGGACAACAACGCGCATCGCCCTTTCCCAAACGGTGGCGCCACACACTGCCGAAGCCCATGACTACGACCCGCACTTTCTATCCGCCTCTCAACCTGCGATTGCTATTTCGCTCTGAATACAATTGCTCCTGCAGATTGTTGATGTGAGTTACCAACCTGGCATCGGCGCCGCGTACATCCGATAACGTTTTTGCCGTGCCTGCCGCGCCAGCTTTGGTCGTGGCTGCGTCCAGGCGAACAGACATGTCGGCCAAGACCTCGGATTTGCGGCGCAGTTCCTCTCGGGCAACATCCCGATCTCTTATTGCCCGATCCCTTTCTTCGGCAACCCGCATCAACTCGGTGCGTAGCTGCTCGGTCTCGCTGTTACCTGCGGCCGCACCTGCGTTCGCTTCCCCTTGCTCGATGACACGGTTACAGCGCTCGATGTGCTGGTTGAAGCGCTCAATTGCTTCCTGAGCGATCTTGCGGGAATACGCATCCTGGTTGTAGAGATCTGCCATCATCTCGGCCGTAATCCACATCGCACGCCGGTGATCGACCCACTGCTTTGCACATGCCGTGGCCACCAGGAGCAATGCAATCGTGATCGGGAAGCTGTACAGGAAGTACGGATTCTTGAGGAGAAGTTCGAAAAGGTTGCGGCGCTCCTGCTCAACCCATCGGCCGTAGTCGGTATTGTCCGGGTTGAACTGCTTCAGCATGAACTCGTACCACGTGTCCTGGCGTTGATGAGGCGACTGAGCACGAAGTGCGGCGTCGTCTGCCCGTGCCTTTGAGGGCAAGGGGTCCGAGAGTAGCGCTGTCCTGGGCGAGCAGGATGCGGCCGCCAGTATGAACACGACTAGGAGAGCACAGACTATGACACTCCGGCTCACAACCAGCCTCCTGCCCGCCTGCGGCGGCCAACTGGCACGAGCTCGGGCGACTTGAAGCGCAGATTCGCGCCCGCCGAGTCTTCGCGCGGCTGACGGAGCGTGGGATATAACTGAGGAGTGAAGTGCGGAATGCGGACATCTTCGGGTGCCCGAACATGCAGCAAACCGTGCAACGTTCCCCGCGCGTCATCCGTCATCAGGATTTCCATCTGCGCCTTCGGCAGGTTCTTGATATGTTCGTCGAGAGCCCGGGTTTCCTTCTCCTCGCGATCCACCGCCCGTTCGGTTTGCTCATACTTCTCATAGCCAAACAGCTTCGAGCGATGCATGGATACACTGCGGCGGACGACATAATGTTCCGCAGATGCCCGTTCGAAATATCGTGCCGTCTCCTCGTCCCGGGTGCGAAGAATCATGGTCGTATTGGGCGCTGAGGAGACATCCTCCTTGAATCCACGGTCGACCTGCATGAGTTGAGGCAGGGCCTGCATGGAGAACAGAAACGCGGTATTGGTGCCACGGGCAGTCTGCAGGATTTGCGCAAAATTGCGGTAGCCGAATGGGGCAAATTCGTCCAGCACAACGCTGAGCATCGGGCGATTGCTGCGCAGCCTGTGCTGCTCGCTCTCGTACCGCTTGCCAATGACCAATTGCAGGTTTTGCAAGATCATCTTGCCCAGGGACCGCATGGGTTCCGGATTCTTGTTGATATTGAGCGAGACCACCAGAATAAGTTCCTGGTCGATCACGTCGTCGATCGACAACAATTGCTCGTACGGACCAGTGAGGACGCTCAGTTGATCGTCGAGGAAGGTCATGCACTCGTTGAGCAAGCCCTGAATTTTTTGCACGCGCTCCCGATCCCGAAGCGAGGTGTAAAGGTTCTTCACAGACATTTCGAAATTCAGCCGGCGCTGCGTGGGAAGCGACGAATCCATGCCAATGCGTTTGCGGGCAGTCTCAACCTGCTCCTTCATCACCCGCTCGTCCATGGCCATGACGAGCACGTCGTAGAAGTTGAATTTCAAGCCGGTGTAGAAGAGCACACGAACGATGTCTGCCAGGTAGTTGAGCTGGTGCTTCGCGAAAAATTCCTTTCGTAAATTGAAAGAACCGAAGATCATCGCTACAACCGGCATGTACTCGTCGTCCGAGCATTGAAATGGGTTGTAACGGACCGAAAGGTCGGGACGTGCGGGGTTCAGCAGTCGAAGCTGATGGAGCCGGCCGGCACGATGCACGTGAGGCAGCAGATCCTGAAAGAACTCCAGATCGCCTTTTCCGTCAAAGATGACCATTGGGATCCGGTGCGGCTCATCGGGAGTGCCAACAATGCGAGTGAGATCCTGGGAAATGATGTTGCGCAGCAGAGTTGTCTTGCCCGTTCCGGTCATGCCCAGCACGATGGCTTGCATCACTCGCACACGGTCTGGCCAATACCACGGCTGACCGTGGATGTCATATCCCAGAACGACTGAATTCTGATTCCATGCTTTCCGGCTGATCTTTTCGTCGCGCTTCCGGGAGATCGCCAACGGCGGATGGGGCCATTGTTTCTCTCTGCGGGAGCGGCGGCTGACCAAGAGCGTTATTGTCGACGCGACGGAAAAAGCAGCGATAATAAGGTAGGTGCTGAATTCTGCGAGTTGACGTGTTGTCAGATAGTACCGCTCTCGCCCTGCGTACCACCCGAACCAGCAGGAGAACATGATGACAGCGGCGATCAGGATTTCGGCGCTCTCGATAAGAGGCGGGTGGTGGTGACGGTCGGCATAGTTGTCTCGAATCATGACGCAACCGAGCGACCGACGAAGAGCACGAGCCCTTGCAAGCCAATGAGGGCAATCGTCCAGCGCCACAGGCGCAAGAAGGCTTGTCGATTATGCCGGGCTTCGATGTGAGCACAATTCAGAGGTTCGATGCATATCGTGGTTAACCGATAGGCGAGCACCAGAAGAGCGCCAAACAGCCAACCTTGTGGCAAGGCAATTCCAGTCCATTCGCCGGCCAGGCTGAACGAAGCGGGTGGGCTAGCAGGATGTTTAGAAATCCAGTAGACAATTCCTGCTTCGAGAACGATGGCCAGCAGCATCGCCAGGAAGAAGATCGCATTTTCAATCTTGCGTAGCACAGTTCCCAACGGCTCGCTAGTTCCAGAAGTTGAAATACACAAAAGCAATGACGGCGGCAAACAAACTCACCAGCAAAAGCACGAACCAGCGCTGCGGTGTTCTTCTTTCTCTTTCTCTTTCTCTTTCTCCCTGTCCGAAAGGATTTTCCGGTTCGAGAATTTTCTCCGCCACTGTGTTCCAGACCCCGAGATCCGAGCGCCGACTGAGGCACTGCCGTAACATCCGATCAACGTCCTTCGAAGTGATGCGTTCCATGGCTCATCGCACCAGCAATGCCCCGATTTGTTGTTTGTCGTCGTTTGCGAATTGAAATCGCAATATCGTTGGCTCGGTGCTCGATGGAAGATGGAGGGCGACCACGCCCAGAGATTCTGCCCCCGGCGCCAGGTGCTCAGCTTGGATGTGCCCCTCGAGGACCGGAACTGGAGTTTGCCCTTTTGCCGTTACGCGTGCGGCTTCCTGGTCCCCGAGCTGGGCATCCACGAGCGTGTAGAGAGATTGAGAGTAATGAACGCCCGTGAGCTCATACACCTGCGGTGTGCTGACGTCGTAGACGTGATTGCCGCGATTGCGAACGGCATAACGCACCAACACGCGTCCGTCTCCCTCGTATAGATCGCGGATCGTAACTTCGACTGGCTTTCGCGACGGCCTCGAAGACTCAAGCCTTACCGGCTTTCCCGCCAGGAGGATCTCCGTAGGAGAAGGCTGTGGCGGAGGAGTCACGCTCGCAGGCTTCGGTTGTGCGAAGGGCATCTGGTCGACTGCGAAGTCCATGGCCGCGACGTCGCCGGCAGGCTCCAGTTCATAATTCAGCCGTTGCGATGCTGTCCAGATAAACAGATTGGTGGAAGCATCAGACTCAAAACCCTGATCGACTTTGTCGAGTTCATCGACGAGCAGGACGCACGGGCGATCCTTGTGGCGCAACGCGCGAACCAGCGGCCCTTCGGCAAAGAAGTCGAGAGTGTGGAGCCGCTGACGCACTTCGTTCCAGTCTTTCTTCAGACTTTCGGATTGAGTCTCCAGAAAGAGTTTCTGCAGTGCTTCGTCGAACTTCCCGATCGCTTTCTCCTCGGAGATTCCGACGTAGCACTGCAATCGCTCTACAACGGTGCCGGCAGCTTCGGCAATGGCGTAGGCAAGTTCTGTCTTGCCGCATCCCGGAGGTCCCTCGATGAGAAGAGGCTTCTTCATCCGGGCCGCCAGGTAAACGACCGAAAGTGTGACTGGATCGATGATGTAGCGTGCCGTCCGGAGTTTCTCGGAGAGCTCTTTGGCCGAAGAGAACACAGTTCCTGCCCTCGGCCGCGAAGATTACACCGGATCGAATTGCGTTTCCTTCGGACATGCTCGCGTCAGAGGTGAAAAACCGACTGGGCAGGAATCCGTTCGTCGTTGAACATCAGGAAATCAGGCCCGAGAATACGCACGCACTCGAAGAGGCCCGCTCTTTTTCCGTTTGCACGCTGGGTGGTGGCTTTCTTCTCTCTGTGAGAGCGGCTGTGTTTACCTGTGCGATCTACAAAGAAATTTGTGAGCGTAGGCAAATTGAGTGGAGACTTCCCACCGGACAAGCGCGCACGAAATTCCCCCCACCTTCTGCTTGGATCTTATTGATCGTACGCAGAGCAGGTGGTGACCTCAGTCCGTTTCACGACGAGTGCTGCGGGAGGAAACAACACGTTGAAAATTTGCCACCGTACGCAGATTGGGTAGTGATCGGTCCGGTCGGCTTATCAAAGGCCAGTGTCACCCGAGCGAGCCGCTATCTCTGAGTGTTTCGGCCGTTGTTGGGAAGCATCGCAGCGTTCCCAGATTAGCGTCAGTGCCGAGGTTTGACAGCGAGTGCGATCAGCCTTACAAACCATCGCATGACGAGCGGTTTTGTGTCTGAAGACCTCTGCGCGACGCTCGCGACCAGGCAATTGCCGAACGGCGGATGGCCCGCTCTTTCGTCCTGCTTGCAGTCCTCAGTCGAAGCAAGTGCCCTGGCTCATCTCGCGCTTGCTTCTGATTCAGGTCTGGTCGGCGATCAGGCGACAACCTTTCTTCTGAATGTGCAAAATCCGAATGGGAGCTGGCCAGCATTTGTCGGCGATGATCATCTGGGCTCATGGACGACGTCTCTTGTCCTCATTGCCCTGCGCTCTGTAGCTGAAGCTTCTGGTCAACGATTGCACGGCCGCGAATGGTTGATCCGCTCGGCAGGAAAAGAATCGAACTGGTTCTGGAAGTGGAAGTTCCGCACCACAGACCGGCACGTCCGCTTTGATCCGGATAAGTTTGGCTGGCCGTGGATACCAGACACGAACAGCTGGGTTGTGCCGACAGCCTTGGCCATCCTCGCACTTACTCAACCCGGTACCAAGAGTTCCGAAGTCAGCAAGCACCGGGTCGAGCTTGGAATTCAGATGCTGCTTGACCGCTGCTGTCCAGGCGGCGGGTGGAATGCCGGCAATGGCATAGTTTACGGATATCCGATGGCTCCCCATCCAGACGACACCGCCATCGCTTTGATTGCGTTGCCCTCCTACGCGCGAGAGCCGGTTGTGACAGCGAGTGTCGACTGGCTCGCCTGCATCGCCCCGAGACTCAGTGCTCCCCGGAGTCTTGCGTGGTCCATCCTCGCACTTGCCGCGCACCAACGCCCGATCGATCCTCTGGTGCGAAGGCTGTCTGGCTGGCCCGGGCTAAAGAAGGTCGAGGACAACGGCACGCTTGCAGTCAGCTGTCTCGCGCTCCATCCTCCACGAACTCTCGCTCGCTTTGGAATCGCTCCATGACGATCAGTCGAAGGGACCTCCTGATTGGAACTGGCGCGGTCGCTGCCGGGGCTTCTGTTTCGGTTCCATTCTTATTGCCGCGATATTGCAAGGACTGCAGGCCGAGACGGTCGCGCGTCGCTATTCTCCGTATCGAAGATTACGTGCAAAGCATTCAGGTTTCCCTCCGCCTCGGATTACAGCTATTTCGCCTCGACGTAAAGGGCAAGACGGTTGTGCTTAAACCCAACCTCGTCGATTCCATTCCCGGCAATGCGATCAACACGCACCCCATTTTGGTTGTCGCCGCGGCTGAATGCTTCCGCGGGCTTGGAGCAAAAGAAGTCATCGTTGCCGAGGGGCCGGGACACCAACGAGACACGCAATTGGGGCTTTACGAGAGTGGCTATGAGTCGTTGCTTCGCGAGAATCAAATCCGCTTTGTCGATCTGAACCGCGATGAGCTAATGTCGGTCAATTTGTCGGCAGACTACAGCGGCCTCCAGCGGCTCTGGCTCCCGAGGACGATATTCGGCGCGGATCTTCTGGTTTCTATGCCCAAGGTAAAAACACACCACTGGTCCGGGGTCACGTTGAGCATGAAGAATATGTTCGGGGTGGTTCCGGGCAACAAGTACGGCTGGCCGAAGAATATCCTCCATTGGCATGGCATCCAGGAATCGATCCTCGACTTGTGCGCCACGGTTCCCACCCATTTCGTAATCGCGGATGCCATTATGTGCATGGAGGGCAACGGCCCACTGAACGGGTCTCCCAGATGGCTTGGCTGTGTTGTTCTGGCTGACGATCCGGTAGCCGCCGATGCAACGTGTGCGCGGCTCATGGGTCTCGAACCCGATCGAGTGCCTCACATCCACGAAGCTGCGAAATTCCTGGGAAACTCCTCGCCCGACCTAGTTGAGCAGATGGGCGAAGTTGCGCGCCAGCCGGAGGTGCCGTTTCGGGTGGTTCCGGAGTTCAGATTCCTGCACTCGGCCGGCTGAAGAAGACGAACGGGCCCCTTGCGGACATCACTTCGTGCTTCGTAAGTTGTTGAACAGACGGCAGTTGACTTTATGATCGAGCTCTGGAAGGGTTACGAGTTGTCAAGTTTTACTGCTATAAAACTTGACACAATACCCGAGAAGCTCCATATTCAAATCATGGCCATGACCGCCCAAACTTCCGCCCGACCGCCGCATGTCATGCCATCGGTCCGGCAACGAATCGAACGCGGCGGAGAACGCCTGTGGCGGCTACAAGATTTTCGCGACCTGCCGTTCCTCGCGGTCGCGCAGGCCCTTTCGCGCCTGACTCGGGAAGGGTTGATTGAGCGGCTCAGCAAAGGTATTTACTACCGAAATCGCGAAACAGCTTTCGGCAAGAGCAAGCCCAACCCGGCTTCCATTCGCAACCTGGCATCGCAACGCAAGGCATTGTTTCCTTCGGGGCTGGCAGCCGCAAACCTGTTGGGATTCACCACCCAGATGCCAAAACAGGGAGAGCTCGCTACCAGTGCCCTCAGCCTGCCACGCAAGTTGGTCGGGGATGACACGCTTATTCATACGCGACGACCGGAAGCTTGGGCTACTCTCTCGGAAACGGATGCCGCTTTCCTGGATTTCTTACGGCACGGAGCAAAATTCAGCGAATTTTCCCCAGAAGAAACCGTCCGCAAGCTGTTGGCGATTTTGTCGGAACGGGGGCGCTTGAGCCGACTTTTGAGAGTTGCAGATTCCGAACCTCCACGTGTTCGGGCGATGCTCGGCGCCCTTGCCGAGCAACTGGGCACGAGTCGCGCTCACTTGCAGCATCTGCGAACGTCTTTAAATCCGCTCTCCCGGTTCGAGTTCGGGGCGCTCAAAGCCCTGCCTAATGCCACGGCCTGGCAAGCCAAGGAGAAACGTTAGCCTTGCGACTGTTTGAGCATCCCGATTTCGAGCAAGCGATCCTGCGAGCCAGCGAACACTTCCGTCAGCGCAAACTCCGTCCGGCGATCATCGAGAAAGACTATTACGTGACCGAGGCGCTCCGCGTTATCGCTCGAACGAGCGGCGACAAAGTTATCTTCAAAGGTGGCACGAGCCTTGCGAAGGGATGGAACCTGATCGAGCGTTTCTCCGAGGACATTGACATCTTCCTCGATCCCAGAGCATTTCAGCCGCCTCTGGGAAAGAACGCGATTGACCGGGAATTGAAGACGCTCCGTGATGCTGTGGGCGGGCATCCCGCGCTGGCATTCGTTCAAGAAGAAAGCCAGACCATCGGTGGATTTGGCCGCAATGACAGATTTTCCTACAGGCAGAAATTCGGCGGGCCGGGCGAAGTTGCGAACCGGGTTCTTCTCGAAGCAGGTACGGCCAGCGGCCGCGAGCCGTCGATTGTTGTCGAATTGCGATCCTACCTGGGTCAATACTTCGAGGAGAACAAGCTGTCACTCGGCACCGAAGATGAAACTCCCTTCGTTTTGCGCCTTTTGCATTTTCGGCGAACATTCGTCGAGAAGATGTTCGCAATCCACGGCAAAGTCGAACTCCTGAAACGCGACCGTCAGCCCCTGGGCAGCTACGCGCGGCACTACTATGACCTGTTCCAATTGTCCGGACATCCCGAAGTCCAGGCCATGCTCCGCTCCGCAGAGTATGCCGCGATCAAAGCCGACTACGATGAAATCAGCCGCACGCACTTTCCCAGGAGTTACTTCTTTCCGGAGGGCATGAGTTTCGCGCACAGTGACGCGCTTTTCCCTCCCCATGATTTGGCGGCCCGCATTGGTCCCGAGTATGAAGCCCAATGCCGAATGCTGTGCTACGGGCCATACCCGTCGTGGGAGAACGTGCGGGCCCGGTTTCTCGAAATGCGCGATGTCCTTTAGCCGCAAATTGACGCATTGGGTAAGGGGCGCAGGAGCTGATCAGCGGTCGCCAGTGCAAGATGCGTTTTGGACCTACGAAGATATCGGAGCATTCCTGTTCGTCGCCATTGCCCTCGATGCGGTCGTTCGCCTCTCTGTCCGCTTACATCTTTTAGATTCGTCCCAATTGCTCGCTCCCAGCACCGCCCTCGAGACGTTGATCACGGCATTCCTAGCCACAGCGCTGTACCTAATTCTGAAATTGCATTATCGAAGGCCTGTAGTGGCGTCACTGGGATGGTTCATCCCTAGCAGGCTCTACACCGTGGTATCTATCCTCGGTGGCGTCGCCGCAGCACTCGCCATTACGTATCTCACCCGATGGCGCGGTCACGTGATGCCAGCCATTGCTGCAAAGGACTTTTTCATTCTGGGTTGCTCCTTGGTCCAATCCTCGAAGAGTCAGTGTTCCGCGGCTGCATGCTTCCGGTGCTGACACGCACTTTGGGAAATGCCATATCTGTCGTCGCT
Organism: uncultured Acidobacteriaceae bacterium; assembly: GCA_963772045.1. Taxonomy (GTDB): domain Bacteria; phylum Acidobacteriota; class Terriglobia; order Terriglobales; family Acidobacteriaceae; genus Sulfotelmatobacter. The sequence continues at coordinate 66,723 of CAVYWC010000003.1, forward strand.
ATCGCCGTCCTGTTTGCCGCGTTTCATGCTCCCGTCGATGTCACACATTGGGTATGGTTTACCGCTACCGGTGCAGCCTATGGTTCACTGCGCTTGGCGTCGGGGACGACCACGGCAGCCGCGTTCATGCATGCGACATGCAATCTGACTCTTTTCCTCTCCGCCAAGCTGTAATCGCCTGAGTCCGCGCACAGGGTTTCGCTTGCGTCTGAAGATCACTCGGCTAGACTTATGAGCGCCTACGACAAAGTCTCAAGAGCGATTGGAGGAATGGCAAGGCATTGCGAAATAGAGACCATCGATTCGGAGAACTGACCTCACGAGTCCAGCGGCAGGCACAGGAACGTGCTGCGGAGTTGGCGCGACGCGTGCCGTGGCAAGTCCTGCTCGAGACTCGGAACCAGTATCTTGCGTGGCAGGAATTCTACTTCTGGGCGCGGTCAATTATGGTGAGCGAAGGGACAATTCCCGAGTGGCTCGCGAGGAAACTCAACGAAATGTGTCCAGGGTTTCTTGACGCGGAAGAACGTAAGGCAGGGAAAGCCACGAAAGCTGCTGAGCTCTCCGCTGTTCGATTGAGCGAATGGATTGATAACCAGATCTTCGCCTTTGCAGAAAAGGGTGGATGGCTGCCGGCCGTGACCTTCTATGCAGTCCGGGAGCCCAGGTATCAGAGGGCGTCAACATGCTGGTCCGAGTCCGTACAAAAATGGAGGACGACGAAACCTCAGGAATACCCTTCGCTCGAACAGTGGCTTTGCGAAGCAGCCCGATGCGACGAATCTGCCCACTTGTTGCCAGAGATTCGGAAGCAACGAGAGTGCTTCAAGCTTGTCGACTCGGCGCGCCTGACAGATGCGGTATCCCGCTACATCGACTGGGAAGCATTCGCGTATTGGGCCCGTCCCGCGCTAGAACCGGAATCTGTTGTCGAGCCCGTTGCGCACGAACTGGATGCACGATGCCCCGGATTTCTGGAGTTGAACGCTCGAGAGAGAACTCGAGACGGCGAACTCCCAAAAGACTGGCAACGGCTGATGTTTTGGATCCGAGATCACTTTTACCAAGAGGCGAAAACGGAAGGGTGGTACGACACGATTGTGATCTCTGCAAGTATTCACCCTCGCGCGATCCGGACCATGGAGTATGCCGATCATTGCGATGGCCTTTGGAATGGCAATTTGCCCATACCTTATCCGCCATTTGAAGTGTGGCGCGGCGACGCTGACCGTTACGTGGATACCGCCTAGCCCACGCTTTTGAGCATGGTCGGGGAGCTGGGATTCGAACTATTCAGCGTGTTGACAGCACGTAAGTTATTGATTCTTCGTATGGGCAGAGGGGCAAAAAAGGCACCATTGCCGATTCCATTGTACGTTTATTGTACGAAAATCCTTTTGCGTTCCCATGGCGCAAAGGCCCATCAACAGCGGAGTATCCCACACTTTTGACGCTACTGCTAAAGCATATTTCGCCTTCCGATCCCCTTTTCAGGGTTCCGGAATCTCCCTGATTGTGAACTGGCGGACTCCTGTAATCTCAATCAACTTATTCAGCAGGAAGTCTTCATCCCCGGACTTCTTGACCTGCTCGATGACCGGAATGAGCCGCCGCGATTATTCCTGCCTGCTCAGACCACTTTCGCGCAATACGATCAGTCCCGGATGAACAGGCGCGTCGAGGAGTGGGATAAAGTCTCGTGCGTTCGTCGTGACGACTGCAAAGTCCATGATCGAGAGCATACTGCCAGACCACTTGATCCGTCCGACCGGCAAGGCCAACGTGCGGTACAGATTGGGAATACACATCGACATCAGCTAACAATCGCACGAGTGCTGGCGAAATGTTTTCATCCAGCAGAAGACGCATCATGCGCTCAGTCCACGTCGCAAAGCCAAGCGTTTTCGTGGTCGTCCAGGCCTCTCGCTGAGGCGCGAAAAGAGCCGAACATAGGCCAAATCACGGGCACTGAGCCCCGGGAAATCCTCCGCAATTTCGTTCTCAGCAACTCCTTTGCGAAAAAGCGATGCAACATGCTGAAGGGGTACACGAGTACCACGAAAAACGGGTTCTCCCCCCCACACATCAGGATTAGAAACAATGCGTCGTTTACCCCAACGAAACGCTGACAAATTTCGAGCCACCTTCTGGCGGAAGGCCTTACATTCAACCGAAACCTGTATGTCCCCCGACCGGTAGACTAGGTCCGCACCCTCCCTCGACCAGCGGGTCGCGGTGCGATTACCTCGTGACAAGATCTTCGCCAGAGACTGCTTGTCTTCTTTGCTCAAGGCAAACGGAAACTCGATAAGCACTTTCGTAAGAAGCACGTCTCCAACTGAGAATTTATAACGCACCGCCTTGCCTGCCTGTCGCTTGAATGACGGAGCCACGGACTTTTTTTCCAGTGCAGTCCGGATCGTTTGTGGCGACACTTCTGCGATTGCCGCCGCTTCGCTAACAGAGAAGAGTTCAGCCATAAGAATTCCCCCATAACTATACCACTAATGGTGGCATAATTAAGGTAAATGTAAGCGCGTTAATGTTCCTCCCGCCCAAACTCTTCAAGGCTCCAGCTCACAATCAGGCTGCGTGGGACACTGTGACGTTCCGAATGTAGTGGTAGTGACGAGTTCCTCCGGCACAGAGTGGGTTGTGAACGTCGACAGTTTCAGAAGAATATCGAAGCCATTGTCGAATGGGCCGCCCGGTGTAGGGATGCAGAGAAAATGTTGGCGCTCCCCAAGGAATTTCGAGCGCGCAGAATCAATCCTTTCATTCTCTGACAGCAACTTTACGAACTTTTTATGGAACTTTTAGACGAAATTGACGTCGGTTCATCTTCAATGTTAATGGGACGCCCAGTCCCATGGGGAACGCACCACGTCGGCCCGAGGTTTCAAATGATTGGGGCTACAGCAATGACGGTGCTATGCATGGTGACCATCGCTTTTTACGTCCGATTTCTGATCGCCTTGTGCAAAGAGCGCCGCAGTCATCGGATCTTGTTTGTAGGTCGCCTACATCGTGGGTCCGTTGAACTCGCAATTCCCGAGGTGCGAAAACTGAAGACCACTCTTCGAAGGGTTGCGTGAGGCAGTGCTCCTTTGTACAGGAGGCTCAATGAGGGGAAAACAGCTACTCGTAGTATTGTTCATCGCAACCGTCGCCCTTGCAGTTGCGATGTTCGCACAAAAGGCCACCGTTCCCAAACAGCCGGACAAAAACTCATTGGCACAGCAGAACGTAAGAGAGTTGTTGCTCTTGATGGACACAGATAAGAACGGCAAGATTTCCAAACAAGAGTGGATGAAGTTCATGGACATGGAGTTTGACACACTCGACAAGGACAAGAAAGGAGAACTCGATCAGAACGAGTTGCTGCAATCGACGGTGACTGTCAAGCGCGCTCGTCCTTCGGCTGTGGGAAAGTGACGCGAGCGGGCAAGATCTGCAGCGTCGAGCGGGCTGTGTCAAAGCTGCGGAGGCGGTGAGTGTCGGGATTCGATCAGGCGATTATTGAGTACATCTGGAGGAAGCTGCGAGAAGGTGTTGGCGATGCAGCGATCATGGAAGAACTGACCGATTCAGCGGACCCGTTATTCACTTCAATAAATGGAGATGTCGGCATAGCCGCCGACTACCTTACACACGCGAAGGCCAAGCCATGGGGGTCGCAAATCCCGTAGTGGACTCCATCATCCGATCAGAGTAGTTTTGATTGCTGACTTGGTCGATCGCGAAAAGGTCCAGTGGATCTCTACAGCGCTGCTCAATATCTGCTGTTTCTGATCATCGTCACTGCCCTGGTGAAGCCCCTGGGCGGTTACATGGAGCGGGTTTTCTCCAAAAGAACGACCGTACTCGATCGAGTTTGCCTTCCTGTTGAGCGAATCATCTACCGGATTACATTTGTTGATCCTGATATGGAGATGACCGGCAAGGAGTATGCAATCTGCTTTTTGCTCTTTAGCCTCGTCGGCACGTTTCTGTTGTATGTCATCCTACGAATGCAGCGCTTGCTGCCCTGGTACTTTCCCCAATACCAGACGACTCCTTTGTCTCCAGATCTTGCTCTGAACACAGCCGTCAGTTTCTCGACTACCACAACCTGGCAAGCATACGCTGGCGAAAATACCGTGAGTTATTTCAGTCAGATGGTAGGATTTTGCGCACAGAACTTTCTGGCTGGGGCCGCAGGGCTGGCAGTTGGGATGGCGTTTATCCGTGGCATGGCGAGGGAACTGTCGGACACTCTCGGCAACTTTTGGGTGGATCTTACGCGCTCCCTGCTCTGGATTCTGTTGCCCGGAGCGTTGATTGGCGCCCTGGTCCTGGTGTGCCAAGGTGTTCCGATGAACTTTCATCATTACACGATGGCAACCGGACTCGAAGGTGCCCGGCAGGTCATACCCCAAGGACCCGTGGCGGCACTCGAAATTATCAAAAATCTCGGCACAAATGGCGGCGGATTCTTCAACGCAAACGGCGCTCATCCCTACGAGAATCCGACGCCTTTGTCGAACTTTATCGAGATGCTCGCGATTGTTCTCATACCTGCGGCACTGACGAATACGTTCGGCAGGATGGTTGGCCGGCCCAGACAGGGGTTGCTCTTCTATCGCGTGATGGTATTGTTCTTCAGCTTGGGCCTGCTGTTCGTGCATTTTTTTGAGCAGCGAGGGACTTCCGCCTTCGCCAACGTTGACATGAAACACAGCCGCCTGCAATCCGGGGGAAACATGGAAGGCAAGGAGGTCCGCTTCGGTGTTGGCAGTTCCACGCTGACGGCGGTTGTGACTTCGAACACCGCGACGGGATCTTACAACTCCGTGCACGACAGCTACACCCCGTTGGGCGGCATGGTATTGCTGGTGAACATGCTACTTGGTGAATTAATTTTCGGGGGCCTTGGCAGCGGTCTCTACAGCATGGTCATGGCTACTGCAATCGCGGTGTTCCTGGCGGGACTCATGGTTGGGCGAACACCGGAATATCTAGGCAAGAAGATCGGGCCGCCAGAAAACAAAATGATCGTGCTCTACGCTTTGGCCGCGCCTCTCTTTATTCTCCCGCTCACGGCAATTGCCATAAGCACCAACGCTGGGTTATCCGGGCTTACGGTGAACAGCGGCCCTCACGGCTTCACTGAGATTCTGTTTGCCTACACTTCCTGCTTCGCCAATAACGGCCAAACCTTTGCTAGCTTGAATGCGAACACTCCGTTTTACAACCTGACCACCGCAATAGCGATGCTGGCCGGCAGGTTCGGCCTGGCCATTCCCGCGTTGGGACTTGCAGCTCGCTTTGGCCGTCAGAGAAATACCCCTACCACATCGGGGACCCTTCCAACCGATTCTCTTTCGTTTGGCGTTCTTCTCGCTGCTTGTCTGGTCATTATGGTAGCGCTGAGCTATCTGCCTGCCTTAGCTCTTGGTCCCGTGTTGGAGAGATTGCTGTTCAGAGGCTGAAAGTTGATCCGATCCAATTACGAGTTAAGATAACTTCGATCAGCCAAGGGTCGAATGCTTGACCTGATCGCAATTGCAAAGGAGTTGCTGCATTGGCTCCAAGATTTCAACCAGAGCTGAATTCACAGCAGATGCTTGCTCCGCGCCGCCCCACTAAGCTCCGTTCGCAGCGCGACATTAATCTCTGGCGGATTCCGCTGAAGCTTTCGCTTGCGGCGGTCGCGCTGTTTGGGATCACCCTGATTCCGGACGTCCTCGATAAGTACGGAATCATTCATATCCCGTCGTGGTTGACGATGGGCAGCATCGACGACGCACGCGCCATCCTTGGCGCAATGATGGGCGCGGTGGCGACAGTGCTCGCCTTGATCTTCTCGGTCGCACTGCTGGTCCTATCAATGGTGTCAACGTTGTTTGGCCCACGCCTGCTCTACCGCTTCCTGCAGGATTGGGTCACCCAAGTCACGATCGGCCTGTTCATGGGTACGTTCGTATATATCTGCCTCGTTTTCCTCGTTACGCACCAGGACCCGCAATCGACCTTCATCCCACAAGTCTCACTGATCATGAGTTGGGCGCTTGTCGTGCTTAGCTTTGGGTTCCTCGTCTACTACAGCCATCGAGTGGCGAAATCAATCCAGAATCCGGACATGATCGGTGCGATTGTCGACGATCTCTATGTTGCGGCAGGAAGTGCTCTGGTCTCTGGGCCTGGTGAGGGAATCGGGCCTGTACCAGACAATGAGGCAGTTTTGCACCAGGCCGAAACTGGCGCACCCGTGGTGTGCGCAACGAGTGGATACCTCCAGCAAGTCGACCATGGCGCGCTAGTCGCCGCGGCACACGCAGGAGACGTCCTGATCGTGCTCAAATTCCGCCCGGGCCAATTTGTGCTGCGCGGCGAGCCGCTTGCAGCAGTCGTCCCCGCAGACAAAGGTGACGCGATTGAGATAGCGATTCACAAGGGAGTTCACATTGGCCGTCACCGCACCCTCACCCAGGACAGCGAATTCGGCATCGCGCAGGTGGTTGAAATCGCAATCCGAGCACTGTCGCCTGCGGTTAACGATACCTTTACAGGCGTTGCGTCCGTCGACTGGCTGGCTGAGGCGCTACTCACTCTCGCGGAGCGCCCTCCCCTTGAAGGGAATTGGTATGACACTGGCGGTCGGCTCCGAGTGTGGATGCCACCGGTGCGGCTTGAGCGCCTAGCCAAACTCGCCTTCGATCAGATTCGTCAAGCCTCAGCAACGACGCCAGCTGTTCTGATACGCCAACTTGAAGCTATTCGTCGGCTGGCACCGCGGCTTCCGAGTGCCTGTCGTCAAACGCTGTCCGAGGAAGCAGACGCGATCCTCGAAACAGGCAGCGGGTTGGTAGCTGTCGATCGCCGAGACCTCGAAGCGGCCCACCGCCGAGCGCGCACCACGCTCGACGAGATGTTTCACTCAGGAGAGCTGAGCGTAGACGCGCCCGCGTAAGAGGGCCGCCCTCCGGCAGCATCAGGGGTCGGTCACACGCAACATGTTATTCACAACCGCGTTGATTCCCATCATTCTTCCTTAACCGTTGCGCATTTGGTTAGAAATGTCTGATTCAGAAAATCGATTGCAGCCATGCAAATTGTTCGAGCATTCTTTACGGATTTCTTATGCATAGTCGTCTTACGCTTGTATCCCATGGGGACGAGAAGGCGGTTCGCGCTTCGAACCTATTTGATGAGCGGGAACAGCATCTCCACTGTGGGCGGCGCCTCCCGGCGACAAAGGACAGAAACTATGCCAGCTACGAACTCCGGACAGAAGAAGGTGCCGCAAACAGCGTTCGCGCTGTTTGCCGGATCTGTGCTGGTGTTGCTCCTGAACTATTGCGCATTCCGATTGCACCTTAATCTTTCGGCTGCCAGTTCAATCAGTCTGCTCGTGATTGTCCTGGTGTCCCTGAGGTTCGGTTTCTGGCCAGCCACCGGTGCCTCCGTCGTAGCCGTAGTATTCTTGGATTACTTCTTTACCGCTCCCGTCCTTACCTTTGAGATCGCCGATCTGCAGAACTGGATTGCGCTCCTTTCCTTTGAATTCACTGCGTTAGTCGTAAGCCGTCTTTCGATTCAGGTGCAAAATCACATGCGTGAGGCAGTGATTCACCGGCACGATGCAGAGAGACTGTACGAACTCAGCCGGAGCATTCTTTCGCTCAATCGTCAGCAGCCTCCCGGACCCCAGATTGTGGAGCTCATCGTTAGGCAAATCCATGTTGAGTCAACCGCCATTTTCGATTCCACGTTCGTACGGTCGGACAGCGCCGGGCTCAACCTAAAGGAAAACCAGCAACTGGTGCGCGATACATACCTGTCCAATGCAAGCCATGACGATCATCAGTCACAGAAGTGGCTACGTGTTCTTCGAACTGGATCAAGCCCGATTGGTGCGATGGTGCTGTGCGGAGGAAATTTGAGTCCGATCATGGTGGACGCGATAACCTCGCTTGTGGCTACGGCGATGGAGAGATCTCGATCGTTTGAAAAAGAAAGTCGTGCGGAAGCGATTCGTTACGGCGAGCAACTTCGCAAGACGATCCTCGATGGTTTAGCGCATGCCTTCAAGACTCCTTTGACGGTCATTCATGCGGGTGCTTCAGGGCTTCTCGAGATGAAACGTCTCAGCCCGTCGCAGTCAGAACTTGTTGAAATGATCCATGAACAGTCCACCCAGCTTGATGCGATGACGAATCGGTTCCTTCGCATGGCGAGGCTGGACTCGACAGAGGTACAACTACGACTTGAGCATGTGCTGGTTTCGCAATTGATCGATGAAATTCTGAACGACTCCTCGGACCAACTTTACGGACACCCCGTTCAAGTGTGCATTGCAGATCGAAACTTAGAGGTTCCCGCTGATCGACAGCTGCTTGCCCTCACGATCACAGAACTTCTTCTGAACGCGGCGAAGTATTCTAGCCCCGACTCTCCCATAGGACTTTCTGCGGAAAAGCAGAATGATCAGGTCGTGGTTGCTGTTCATAACGATGGCTCCTGGATTGCTCCCGAAGAAAAAGAGTTGATATTTGAGCGGTTCTATCGGAGTCCGACGACAAAACATCGAGCGCCTGGTGGCGGGGTTGGCTTAGCGCTCGCCAAGAGAACTGTCGCCGCACATTGTGGCGAAGTCTGGGTGAGCAGCGAACTGGACACGGGGACTACATTCTTTATGTCTCTTCCGGTGATTGAAAGGGGGTTACATGAGTCCGTTGCAAACTAAAGTTCTGGTGGTTGACGATGAGCCTGCGATTCGGAGAGCGCTCCATTCGACCTTAACTCCCCTCGGCTTCCAGGTTGACGAAGCTTCAGGGGCGGACAGGGCCTTATCCTTACTTCGCAGACAACGATACGATGCAGTGCTTCTCGATATCAATATGCCTGGAATCGGTGGGATCGACGCATGCCGAGCGGTGCGCAAGTTGTCTCCTCGCCTTCCCATCTTGATGCTCACTGTGCGGGACTGCGCCGAGGACAAAGTTGAAGCGCTCGATGCCGGCGCGGACGACTACGTCACGAAGCCGTTCCACGTGGGCGAATTGATCGCCCGCATCCGGGCCGCAGTGCGCCGCTCGCAGGAAGACGGCGTGATCGCCATAGGCGACATCGAACTGAACATCGACCATCGACTTGTACGAAAGTCCGGAAGCATTGTTCACTTGACGCCAACAGAGTTCGATCTTCTGCAATGCTTGATGTCCCATGCGGGCAAGCCTCTGGCGCACGGCTATCTGCTGACCTCGATCTGGGGAAGCGAGTATGGCGAAGAATTCGAATATCTTCGAACGTTCATGCGGCAGTTGCGTAAGAAACTGGAGGACGACCCTTCCCAACCTCAGTATCTACTGACGGACTCGCACTATGGTTACCGATTCAAGAGTATGAGCACACCCGACTCGACGAATTGAAACGAGAACTGTAGGACAGAGTGACTATCCGCCCGTGCCATCTGTAAGTGCACTCCCGCCGCGGTACACTTGACGCCCCGCTTTCACACTCTCCAGTTGTGTCATTGAAAGTTTCGATTAAGACAAGAGAAACTTTGCGGCCGCATTTACGCACAAGTTATTAGTTCCTTATGCGTTCCTCACGCACCGATTGCTACATTCTGGCGCACCAAGTTCGCAGTGGGTTCGCTAGAGGAGGTTGACACCATGTTCCAATCGGAAATCGGATCTCGCCGTGATTCCTACATTTCTTCAACTATTCGGCAAGGCCCTGGGATAGCGGCCCACAGTGATAAACCGCTGCGCCTGTCAAGGCTCTGCAGTTTAGCCGCGAGGTACACGAAAAAGACGGTAATCCTCCTCCTCCTATCTTGCGGAGCGGTTTGCGCTGCCCCTGCACAGTCAACGTTCGGCAGTATCCGAGGTACCGTCACAGATGTGACGGGCGCCATCGTCGTCGATGCAACGCTCAGTGCTCAATCACTAGATGACAATGTGGAGCGTAAGACCAGCTCCAGCGTATCTGGAGAATACATTGTGGAAAACCTGAAGCCCGGGCACTACAAGATCACCGCGCATCACGATGGATTCAGGGACGTAGTCGCGCCTTCTGTGGCGTTGGATGCACGTCAGGAGCTACGACTTCCATTCGTATTGTCGGTTGCGGTCACGACAACTGCAGTCGAAGTCAGTGCAGGCGGGGAACAAGTAAATACTGAGAACGCGACTATCGGCGACACAGTCCTAAACGAAGATGTTATGCAACTTCCAATGAACTCCAGAGCTGTTTCCAGCAGTCCGCTGGCGAACCTTGCGGTCTCTCCCAGCGTTGTTACCGACAGCCAGGGCAATATCTCGGTCGGTGGCGCCACCGCTGCGCAAACTGGGTTCTCGGTAGATGGAATTTCCACCGCCAACGTGCGAGCAAACGGTGCTCTTCACGATGCCTATCCTTCCTCGGAAGGGATTTCGGAAACGAAGGTTACGGCGTTCAACAATAACGCCGAATTCGCACAGATCGGCGACGTGACATTTACCACCAAAAGCGGGACAGACGCGTGGCATGGTAGTGCGTATGAGTACTTTCAGAATGACGTGTTTGACTCCACCATTTATGGCTTTTCCACGAAGGCGCCCAAGAACTTCAACACATTTGGAGGCAGCCTTGGTGGACCGATCGTGATTCCGGGACTCTGGAACGGCAGAAGCCGCGAGACCTACTTCTTCGCAGATTACGAAGGCAACCGGAAGACCACTTCTGCTCCCATGCTGCTGCTGGTTCCCACGCAGGCGGAACGAAATGGCAATTTGAGTGGCCTCATCGGAAGCTCAAGCGCACTCATGGACCCGTTCACCGGACAACCGTATCCGAACAACACGATTCCGGGCGGGCCAGGCAATCCCTGCGCGAATTCGATGGATTGCATCAATCCGGTCACGACAACATTGCTAAACAACTACTACCCACTGCCAAACGCGAATCTGGGAATTGCGAACCCGGCCTATAACTATCAGACGCTGATGCCTATTCCGTCCGATTCCAACGGATGGGACGTTCGCGTCGATCAATCTCTCACCCCGAAGCAGCAGATTTACGCGCGTTACAGTTGGAAAAATGTCAACATCAGCCAGTCGGATAACGACACGGTCATCTCGCCTGCAAATGCATTTTTGCCCAACGACGAAGCACGCGAGCAAAACCGCAGCCTGACGGCCTCCTACAACTATGTTTTCAGTCCGACGCTCCTCAACGAATTTCGCTTCGGATTGACGCATTTTACCGAGAACGAAAGTTTCCCCATTCAAGGATCCAGCGCGATCAGTCAGCTCGGCCTCGTCCTGAATAACGGGATCAATCTCAGTGCGCATCCGACCGGGGAGGCCTTTCCGACCTTCGCCTTCAGCGACGGTACGATCACTAACATCGGACAAGGTAGAGTTGGAACTACCATCTCGTCCAATATCCAATTTACTGACAATCTCACTCGCGTCATCCACAAGCATTCGCTTCGATTTGGATTGGATGTGCGGAGGCAGTTCTACAGTGCTCCGATGTTCTATGCACCGTCCGATGACTTCGGAGACTTCGCATTCAATGGGTCGATAACGAACTACTCGTTTGGTGACTTTCTTCTAGGTATGCCGCAGTCGTTCTTCGCTGTCACCAGTCCGCAGATCAATGCGTACTCGTGGCATTGGGGCGTGTACGGCCAAGACGAATGGCAAGTCAATCATCACCTGACGCTTAATTTCGGGCTGCGATGGGAACACCTTCCGGCGTTTATCGAAACGCAAGGCGACTTGGCTAGCTTCGATCCGCAAATCAACAGCATTGTCGTGCCAGACAAGTTCTTTACCACTGTAGGAAATAGCCCGCTCCTTACCACGATTTACAACGGCGTCCTTGAATCCTTCAACGGGTGCTCTCTTCCCAATAAGAATACGGCGCTCACTTGCACCAATGTCGTTGCCGCCAGTAAAACCGGGCTTCCGCAAGGTCTGCGGCAAACGCCCGTGCATGATTTTGACCCGCGGGTGAGTCTTGCATATCGGCCATTCAACAATGACAAAACCGTGATTCGCGTTGGGTTTGGCCTCTTCACGGCGACTACTCTTGGCCCAATGTCATTCAACAATGCTGGCGTTGGTCTCTCAGATCTGCTGAGCTTTCCGAATTCGGTGAAGAATGGCATCCCAGCGTTTCAATTTCCACAAACCTCGATTCCTGGATTGGTCTCATTGGGCGGCGGTTCTTTTGAAGAGGGAAACGATCCGCATTTCAAGGACCCAACTTCAGCGCAATGGAACTTGACGGTGGAGCGGCAAGTCACACCGGACACGGCGGTCCGTCTCAGCTACGTGGGCCAAGGCACCTGGCATCTGCCCATCACGGTTGACCTGAACCAGATTCCTGCCAGCACAACTCCTTATGTGGCTGCGAACGGCTGGGCGGATCCGCGCTCCCCCTATCAGCAGTTCGGCATGCTGATGTATGCACAGAGCATTGGAAATGCGAATTATCAGGCTGGTACGGTTGAAGTTCAACACCGCACTTCTCACGGATTGTCGTTCTTAGGCAGTTACACCTTGGCGAAAAATATAAGCAACGCACAAGGCACGGATGCACCTACCGCCTTTGGCGGCGAAGAGCCTTATGCGGTAGAAATTGCCAATCGCTTCAACCTCCGATATGACAGAGGCAACGTGGTGGGAACGCCGAGGCAACGCTTTCTCCTGAGGGGTAATTATCAATTGCCTTACGGAACGGAACGCCCCTGGAACGGCGGAGGCAAGGTACTCAACGGGATTCTCGGAAACTGGAATTTCAGCACGGTTACACTGCTGCAGACCGGTCAGTGGCTGACACCCACGATGAATCCAGCCCTGGATCAATCGAACACTGACCTGAACAATGAGAGATATCTAGGAGGTGCCGTGGCGCGGCCAGATTGCGTCGGGACTCCAATTCCAGCCAATCAATCGCCTCAGAATTATTACGCGATTTCTGGCTTTGCGGCTCCTCCTGTCAACGCAGGGCGATTCGGAAGCTGCGGCTTGGGAATTCTGCAAGGTCCTGGGGAGATCAATGTTAACGCAGGCCTTGCAAAAGAGTTTTCTTTCCAGGAACGTTATCACTTACGGTTCGAGGCCTCGTTTACTAACGTACTCAACCACACAAACTTCGCGCCTCCGGCATTGAACATCAGCAACTCAAGCACCTTCGGGGTATTGACCGCCACATTGCCACAGAGTCTCGGAGGAAACCGAACCGGACAACTGGCGGTGCGGCTTGATTTTTGAGTTGTCGCAGGTCTGGGGAACTAATCGAACTCGGCACTAGACGCTGCCTGGTAGGGCACCATGCACATCATCCGAAGGGAAGAAGAGGAACTGAATTGTACGAAACAAAAAGACGTCAGCAAAAACTGCTGATCTCAGACAAGTTGAGAGAGGCGGGCAGGAACCCGCGCAAACCAGCCGTAAACTTGATATTAAAAGAGATGCTGGTAGAGGCGACGGGAGTCGAACCCACGTCCACTCGGTCCTCAACCGAGTGCTCTACCGAGCTGAGCTACTCCCAATTATGATCTCGGTAGTCGTCAAAGTTGTTCAACGAACTTTGAAAGCAAGATTTTCCATTAATACTGGAAAAACCTTCGCTTGGAAGTGAATCGGGGTACGCTGAATCTGAGCCTGTCACCTCACGTCGAAGGGTACGCAATAAGTGCGCGCTCCGTCTCCCTTCTTGTACAGGTTTTGATATGCCGGAAGAAGATGTTGCCTCGCATTGGCCTTCTGCACCCCGGACAGCGCCTCGTAACGAGTGCATGCTTCTGGTTCCCGGGTACCAGCGGTTGGACAGTCTCATCGCTGATTGGCAGTGAGTAGCCATCGACGAGCCAATCGCGAATTTCGTTACCAAGAAGTGCGGTATTCAACTCCGATCCACGTTGTTTGCAGAAGTCCTGAAATGCCCGCTCGGTGACGAATCCATCAGCGATCTTCAGTTTTCCTTCCACAATCCATTCCCGAACTTGCCCTACGTCGACGCCAAGCAGTTTTGCCGCGCCTCCCCACGAGTAACCATTTGCGTTCTTGCGAAGTTTCTGTGGAACTGCTTCCAACGCTTCTGCCTGGGCATTTCCGGCCGCGATTCTATTCTTCCTACAAGCTAGTAACGATTTTGCCGATATTCTTGGATCTCTTACTCTCAATGAGCCCTCGGCAATGAACCGTCGAAGCTTGGAAGGACCAACATGCAGCATCTCCTGCAGAGCCCGGAATGACCAGCCATCTTTCACCTTTACGCTCAGCCCCAGCGACTTGAGGCGAAAGCGAACGGCCCCTTCCGACCTGCCCAGCCGCTCGGCAATCCTGGCCGCAGTCTCATACCCAGCCAACTCCCAAAGCTTTCTCTCCTCGTGTTCGGTCCACGGACGTCGCCCACGAACCTGTGTTGTCTTCGGGATCCACCCTTGCCGACGGGCAAACCTCGAGGGAGTATTGCTCGGCAATCCAGGGTAGAGATTTCTTACGACTTTGATCGCTTCGCGCTTTTTCTCCCCGCCTTGTTGATATCCCTCCCGCAGCAACTCTTTCACTTCTGCGGGCCAGCTCCGCGGCGCGGGGTAGCTGCCGTTTCCCGTCTCCCGCAACAACCGTAGCCGCTTCCAGCAATCGGCACGCGTCATGCCGGCGCGGAGTGCGAGCACTTTGTTGGTGGCCTCGCGGATTCCCTGGGAGCCATGCTTCATCCCCACAATGAGGATCCGGTCCATCTCCGGCAGCCAAGCCACCACACGCTTGTTGCCGCCGGCATGCGCACTCGGTGCGCGTTCCATAGCAGACCCCACAGCTGCCTCGACTACGTCCATGCCAGGCGCGTGCCCCAAGTCACCGCTCGCGGACGCCAGGCCAATCAACGTACTGTCGTCATTCGCTTTCCCTCAGTTCCAGAATTCGCTGGGACGGATCTTGCAACTCCCGCGAAAGACACGTAGGCCCTCAAACGATGACGATTCAGAAAAAATCAAGATGCGCGGACTAGTGATTCAACAAATCAGTAATCCACAACCCCGAGAAGAACGACGACGAAGGTGCACAGCGAGGGAATTCAGCGGCAAAGTGCCCTGGATTCACTACTTTGATTTCCGAGATACGGGACATCTCATTCATCCTCCCGATCCACCAGTGACATCACCACTCCGGTGACGCGGCCAACGATCTCCGCGTCGGTCGGATAACGAACTCTGCGCAATTGCTGGCCGGACAGCGGACCCGGAATCAGAAAAAGCTGACTCCCATCCAGATCGCACCAGCAAACTACGCAGCTCTCGCGTGTTTCGACAAAATAGATCGGCCGTTCGTATTCGTTCGGCCAACCTCCCGTTTTGATCGATCTTTGCCGAGAGTCGACCTGCACGACGGAGCCCGGCCGAAGCAGGGGATACATCGTGTAGTCCTTGAGTCCGATATAACCCAGGATCGAGTTTCTGAGATCAACCTGCTGGAGCAATCCCAGCTGGATCTCTCCCCAGGTCTCGAAAATCCTGGAGATGAGATTGGTTTCGTTCAGCTTTTCCGCGCTACGCAGACCCACGGGTGCCACGATCGTTTGGCTCGGCTTCTTTTGCACTGGCCCGACCAAGTGGGTGTGTGGAAGCTGTGGCGACATGGGTCCCTCATTGTTGCCGAGCAAACCAAGGCCGAAGAAACCGAAGACCTCCTCGGGACTCAGTCTGTAGATCCGGCTCAGAGTGTAGAGCTTGAACAATCCCGGCACATGCTCGCCCTTTTCAACCTGCAAAAGAAACGAATGCGAGATGCAGCAATCCGGGTTTCTTTCTGCCGATGCGATCTCATGACTCAGACGTTCGACTTCGTGGGTGGATAAATGGGCGCGGAGCCGCGCCGCTTTCAGCCGCTGTCCAGCTTCGGGGCTCGGTCTTGAGGCCAACATCGAATGGCCCAAAGGTGAGATGCCGGCTTGTTCTCGGATTTTTCGGTTGAGCAGCTTTCGCATCTCGGCTGGTGATCGCAATTCCCGATATCCACGCGGATGATGCGGATCTTCGACCCGCTGCACGCCAAGTCGAATCAGTCTGGGTTTCACGATCCTGTCTCGGCCGCAGCAAGAAACGGATCGATGAATCGGGCAAACTTCATTGGAGCGGAGTCTCATAACATGTCTCCTTCGTTGATCGAAGCTGAATTACGGAACTGAATCGGGTCGGCCGAGCTAACAAGGCGTTGCGAGTTGGCGGGCTGTTACAATTCCAGCCCGAGGGAAACCATGTCGAACTTGACGAAAGTAGTCATGCAGATGCGCCAGGAAAGGGATGCCGCACGGAAGACAGTCGAACAGTTGGATCAAGCGTTGGCGGCACTGAGCAGTCTGGATGGATTTCGGACTCGGGGCAGAGATTCTCGGAAGCTCGGAACAAAGCGCCGGACCATGTCTGCCCAGGCTCGAAAGAGAATCGCAGCGGCGCAGCGGGCTCGATGGGCAAAGTGGAAGGCTGCCAGGCGAGGTAAATAATCTGCCGCGGCGCTATTGAAGACGGCACTATGCCCAAGAAGAAAACCACCAGAGCTGTTTCCAAGCTCACTGAAGTCGAGCAAGACCTCCTCGCTCAACTGGAGCACGGCTATCGGCTTGAGACTGACTCGCTGGGCGGCAATCCGGTTCTGCGCCGGGCGAAAGATAACGAACTGCTACGGCCAGCTGATGCCAACGCGAGCACCGTAAAAGCATTGGAGGAGCGTGGCCTGATCCGACGCGGTAGTGGACCTGATCCGCTCACAATTGCATGGCATCTGACAAAGAAAGCGAAATAGTCTAGAAGCAAAATTAGTCATGTGTGGACGTTATCGACTCACCGCGAAAGAACGGTACCTGCGGGACCATTTCGGTCTGGATGAAGATCCGACCTGGACGCCCCGCTGGAACATCGCGCCCACGCAACTGGTTCCTGTCGTCCGGCAGAAAGGTACTTCGTCTCGGCGATCATTTGATCTGGTGCACTGGGGCCTGATTCCTTCCTGGGCCAAAGACCGCTCGATCGCGACGAAAACCATCAATGCTATGTCGGAAACAGCGGCCGAAAAGCTTGCATTCCGGGACGCGCTGCGCCTGCGACGCAGTCTCATCCCGGCCAGCAGCTTCTATGAGTGGCAGCCGAACGGTTCAAAGCAGAAACAGCCGTTCAGTATTGGCATGGCCGATGACTCGACATTCGCCTTCGCTGGACTCTGGGAATCCTGGACCGATCCGCGTGGCGATGTTGTCGAAACCTGCACGATTCTGACCACCACGCCGAATGCGTTAGTTGCCGAGGTTCACTATAGGATGCCGGTGATCCTGCGCGTCGAGGACTATGCTCGCTGGCTCGATCCGAGCATCAACAATCCTTCGCTCCTCTGCGCCTGCCTCAAGCCATTCGATCCCGCTCTGATGAAGAAATATCCCGTCAGCACTCGTGTGAACCGGCCCGAGAACGACGACCACGAATGCGCGCAGGAAGTTCCCTTAGCAGTCACTCCAACGCTGTTCTGATCTGCGGATACCTGGCAGAATTCGCGGGAACCGCTTCGAAAGTCGTCCGCTTTTTCCACAATTTCATTCACAGAAATCTTGTATTCACCGCGATAATTGCGTTGACTTCATTCGAGCAACTGTTTAGTTTGTTCCCCGTCGACGGCTGAAAGGATTGGCGAAATAAACCTTGCCAGTCCGAAGTAGGCTGAGTGATCTGCCCGTCAGGGCGACCTGAACGGGCGACCAGACCCGAAAAAACCGGCTGACTCTGCGAGGAGGAGCTGGGGTTTGGGACCGCGAAAGCGGCGATCGCATCAAGGGCTGCGACGGTACATGGATCCACGCTGTAGGCTCCCTCGCAGGAGCAGATGGCTGGAACATAACCAATGTCGCAGCCTTTCCTATTTCGCGCAATTCACGACTCCAACCTAAATATTTTCCTGCCCTGCGAAGCGACCGATGCGGCCTGTTCCTCCTGTTAGAGACCTGATTTCAACACGACTTGTGAATAAGGCTGTTCACGATGCGCTGGAACACAAATCCTGCGCGGCCTTGACCGGTTTGCACCGCAGATGGGCAGTGAGTCTTCGATAGAATTCGATGAGATGGGAATCACGATTGAGCTGCAAACTCTCGGGGATGCTCAACTATGCAGGGAAATTACTGCGCGCATCGAACACGCGCTTGCCCACCGACGAGGTGACTGGCGAGTGTCTATTGTCGGGTCGCGCGCGAGCGAGAATTGGGACGTGCGAGTTGAGGGACCGAATGCCTTTGAGCGAACGTATGCGTTGGCTAGCGCTGCTGGACAGCATGAACCTGAGGCAGTTTGCAGATTAATTCTCCAACTTTTGCCGGCCAGTTTCTCGTGACGCTCTTGCCCGTGGCCACACACCGGAATGCACCTTCAAACTCTGGAACCGGCAAATGTGCCGGGCAAGCAGAATGCGTTGCTTTGTTCTGTCTGGTTGGCTCGTGGCGACATGTTCAAGGCCTACAATGACCGCATGGCGACGAAAACCACATCTACTGCTCTCGCTGACATTGCTCCTACACTTCGTGACTTGAAGGGCCTGCCAGTAGAACGCCAGGCCAAACTCCTGCTCGCTCGACTAGCAGTTCTTTATCCCCAGATGCGAAGCAGCGGTGGTCTCCATAAAGGCAACTTCTTGTTGCCAGACGACCCGTATGGCTTGGCACTTGGTTACAGTCATGCCGAGAATGAGGAAGTTCGTCGACACCTACTGAGTGCTCCGTGGACAATTCTTGTCAATCGGGGATATATCGTGGACCCTGCCGGGAACGGCTTCTATTCTGTCTCCGAGGAAGGGTACGAGGCCATGAAGAACTCCGAGCCATCTTCGAACTATGAAGGATCGGCGAAAGGCGGTTATGGAGCTCTCCGCACGGCGATAGTGTTCAACGTGCTGATCGCCTCTCCGGCCGATGTCAGCGAAGAACGCGACGTCGTAACGGCTGCGATACATGCTTGGAACGCAGCGAACTATCCGACGACGGGAATCATGCTCAATCCTGTTCGGTGGGAAACTCATTCATTCCCCGAGAGTGGAGACCGGCCGCAAGCCATCGTCAATAGGCAAATCGTCGACGAGGGGGATTTCCTGATAGGTATTTTTGGCAACCGCCTCGGTACTCCCACTGGATCTGCACAGTCGGGAACAATTGAGGAAATCGAACGCTTTCGGAAAGCGGGGAAACATGTTGCGCTCTATTTTTCAACGTCCGATGTACCCAGGAACGCAGACAGGGAGCAGTTGGCAGCTCTTGAAAAGTATCAGCGAGAGCGAGAAAAGGACACTCTGTACTTCACATTCGGCAGCTCAAACCAGTTGCGCTTGCTCGTGACTCAGCATCTGCCACGAATCGTTGCTGAGGTGGACAAGCGCCTCAGATCCACAGATCAGATGGAAGGTGTGGAGGACCAGTTGCGAAGTACGCGCCAGCATGCGGGGCAACGACTGCAAAAGTTGGTCGACCAAACAACGCGGCAGATTCCGACGGACACAGCGAACCGCCTGACGATGTTTGATGAAACGAAGCCTCTCGTTCCTGAGTACGCCAGTGATCAGAAAATTCCAACCCACGCATATCAAACCTGGATGGTTCGCCCGCGCCAATCCCTCAATTTGAGGTTAGATCGTTCGCTCGAAGATTCTTTGAAAAAAGCCATTCAAACTCAGTTCCAGAGCATCGTACCGGGAAATTTCTATCCCCCGATCGTAACTGCCAAGTCTCACGTTATTAGGTGGCAGGCTCGTGTGTCTGGGGGCGGAAAAGGAGCCCTTACCTATGTGCGTTATCTCGAAGTAACACCTGAGGGTGCTCTTAGGTACGCCGAAAAGATTGATCGACATGAAACCCGTCAAGAGAGCGTGTCTGACTTGTTTATTGGGAGTTTGCAGTTCTGGGGCCTCGTGTCCGAGTTCTACATGACACGAAAATACTCTGGTAGTTTAAGCGTTTTGCATAGAATTGACTGCACTGCTGACGTTCAATTTTTTCCAACTTTTCCCGATGCCTCTGGCGTGTACCATCAGACAAATGCCATCTCATTTCCCGAGGCGCGGGAATACGGGATCGCTGAAGGCTCGAGCCGCCATATTAGAGAGATCATCTTGTTTGAAAAGCGCGAAGACCGCCAAGAGATCGTCGTCGATTCGATTCTCGCTCATCTGCGGGAACTATGCGAGGCCAGTGTTGATTACGATCAACTCAGGACAGTCGTTTCGAATCTTCCAGATCGTGCACCTATTCCTCCTTACTGAAACTTGCTGCCTTGGGAATCCCTGGTGCTCACATCCTAATTGTTCCAGCTAAAAAGCGCGGATTGTCGACTGCTCTCAAGTTCGTGAAAGTTGCTCATACCGATACCCACGAGCCGGTAGCGTTGCTCCGGACCGAGGTTCACTCGCTCGCGTAACTTTAAGGCAATTTCTGTAAGTTCTTCGCAGGAAGATGGAGGAGAGTCTGACGTGTGACTGCGGGTGAGGATTTTGAACTCCCTCGTCTTCAGCTTGAGCACGACTGTCCGTGGGATCCGCGCCTCTTTGCGTGACGCGGACCAGAGCTTCTCTGTCAGTCGCCGGATCATAGGTTCGGTATCTGCCAACAAAATATCTTCCTGAAACGTGTCCTCGACGGATATGGACTGCGTGGGCCGGTCTGGTACGACTGGGTTTTCGTCGATACCGCGTGCAAGTTCGTAGAGTCGCACACCGTAGCGGCCAAATTCCTGCTCAAGTTTCGATCGCTCCAGACGTCGCAATTCGCCGACTGTCTTGACTCCCAGTTTCGCGAGTTTCTCTTCGTTGACTTTCCCCACCCCTGGTAGCTTTCCAACCGCCAGCGGCACCAGAAACGCATCCACCTCATCTGGCTGGATCACAAAGAGTCCATCTGGCTTTTTCCAGTCAGAGGCGAGTTTTGCGAGGAACTTGTTGGGCGCCACTCCGGCGGAGGCGGTCAGATTTAATTCTTTTCGTATCTGTTCGCGAATGGTTCGCGCCACAAGTGTCGCCGTCGGCAGGCCCGTTTTGTTGGTAGTGACATCCAGGTAGGCCTCGTCGAGAGACAGTGGCTCAATCAGATCTGTGTGGCGCATGAAGATCGCCCGCACATCCCCGGATACGGCCCGATACCTGGTGAAATCCGGCGCAATAAAGATCGCATCCGGGCACAGCCGTTCCGCCCGTTTCGCTGGCATTGCGGAGCGAACGCCGAAGGCCCTCGCCTCGTACGATGCGGCGCACACAACGGAGCGGTTGCCTTTCCAGGCGACGATCACGGGCTTACCGCGCAGGTCAGGATTGTCCCGTTGCTCTACCGAAGCGTAGAACGCATCCATGTCTACATGCACGACCTTGCGCATGATCATCCCAAACCATACTACCTAGGATGGAGGAGAATCTGATCATGCGGTAAT
This sequence comes from uncultured Acidobacteriaceae bacterium, assembly GCA_963772045.1. GTDB lineage: Bacteria > Acidobacteriota > Terriglobia > Terriglobales > Acidobacteriaceae > Sulfotelmatobacter. The sequence goes on from CAVYWC010000003.1 coordinate 88,156, forward strand.
TCGGTTTTTACTGCGATTGCAGTAAGTTCGAATCATGCATACGGCCCCAAACCTCTATTCGGCTCTTGCGACCGCTGTGCTCTTTCTGCACGCACTCTTTATCGTCTGGGTGGTCTTCGGAGCGTTGCTCACTCGATCGCGTCCCATCCTTCGCTGGCTGCATATCGTTTCCCTGATCTGGGGAATTCTTACCGAGCTGATGCCCTGGCCTTGTCCGTTAACTCTGCTTGAGAACTGGCTGGAACAAAAGGCGGGCGTAGAGCCGTACCAGGGAGGCTTCCTGCTCAACTATATGGACAAACTGGTTTATCCGGACATTTCCGCAACGGTGTTGACAGTGGCGGGAGTGCTGGTTTGCGCCTTCAACCTGGCGATCTATGGCAGGCGAGCTTGGAGAGTCAGCCCTCACAACCGGCGGCGGACCTGAGCCTTGTAGCTCGAATATTGGTCGTTGGCGCAGAGATGCTTTTCTATTTGCGCCTGAGACTAAAATGAACTCTCGATCATGGTCAAACGGGTACCAGCACGACGCCGACCGCGTAAAGAGAAACCGGGTACGAAAGGCTTAGGCCCTGCCGAATGCCGTCTTGGTCAACCGACTGGAAGCGCTGCTGCAATCGCCGAGGCTATCGAGAAGGCTGGCGGTTGCATCGTGGGGTCGTATAAGGAACCGCTCGGTGGACATCCATTGCTGCTTTCGGTTTTGCCGATTGGGGCTATCGAACCAACTCCCTTTCAAAGAGATCTGTCGGACACCCACCACAAGCGGCTCGCGGATGTGATCAACAAAACCGGCCGTTTCCTTGATCCCATCATCGCCGTAACCGCGCCCGACCATGGATTCTGGACTCCGAACGGTCGCCATCGCCTGGAAGCCATGCGCCGACTGGGAGCAAAATCGATCACAGCTCTCGTTGTCGCAGATCGTGAGGTGGCCTGGCAGATCCTGGCGCTTAATACCGAAAAAGCGCACAACCTCAAAGAGCGGGCTTTGGAAGTAGTCCGCATTTATCGTGGCCTGGTTGAGGAAGATGCCAGCCGGCCCGAATCGCAATTCGCTTTCTATTTGGACGAACCCGCACTGGTCACGCTTGGCGTGTGCTACGAGAGGGTCCCGCGCTTCGGTGGCGGCGTTTACCATCCTATTTTGCGCAGACTTGAGAGCTTTACCGATGATGCGCTGCGCACGGCTATCAAGGATCACGAGAAGCGCGCCACGATGGTGCTCGACCTTGAAGAGAAAGTGGCGGCAGCGGTGAAAAAACTGAAAGAGCGTGGACTGGTGAGTCCCTATCTTCGCTCATTCGTTGTGGCGCGTATCAATCCGCTACGCTGGATCAAAGGCGAGCCGCCTCCATTAGAAGAGGTGTTGAAGACCATGCGCGATCGCGCAGCAAAGTTCAACGTTGAGAAGATCAAGCCTCAGGATCTGGCCGGCGCCGGTGGACCTCCCGACGAAGAGCCCTGATTGGGTTCGGCATGTGTTTGCCGATATGAGATCATGTACCAGTGCCCGTCAGGAGTCGACGTTTGTTGCCGAAGGATGTAGAGGTTCCCGTCGTTGGCTTGCACCTTATAGAAGATGTGCTCCGGGTCATACCACTGATCGAGCACGTCCTCGACGCGATGAAGCCTCCCGTCAAGCCAGAACCGGACGGGACGTTCATCGGCCTTTCGGCCCGAATAACACTCCACGTTCAACTTCATTACTCTCATTATCGTCGAAAGGGGCGACCGCAGCCTGGCGTGACGCAACCGTTGCTCTCCTTCGCAGCCGGTGAGGTTTGAGGAAAGGCACGACGACTTCGCGCGATGGTATCTCGACCACTTCAGGGACAGCCAACGCTGCCCGTTTCCTGGGGAGTTTGCCGCCAAACACGCGAGCTATGTTGAACAGAGAGTGGCTGCCGCAAACCAAGCAAACATCATGCGGGCTATCGCTGACGACGTCGCATTCGGCACACAAAACAGCGTTTTCGAGCGGGACCGCATTGAGAACCCGGACACCTTGCACAGAACCTCCACCACCACCAGAACCACTCATCACAGAGCCTCGCGAAAGCTTGTTTTGATTTTATCGACCCACCGATATCCCTTCTGCGTGGATGCATCAAGCTCGTCACGGTCACTCAAACGCGCGAATCTCGTCGCGTGTCACTTGAGCCGCCGAACTGGCCGTCAATTCTTCTCATGATCCGTTCTGCCCATTGGACGGCAGAGCCGACCAGCGCTTCTGTGCGCGGACTCGGCCGGCTGTCGTGCAGATCCTCTGTGGTCTTCAGGTGACGCGAGACCAAGATGCTGGCCATGATTCCCAACACGCGCTTTCGCCCTTCCTCCATCTCACTCACCATCAGGCTTGAGGTTGCAAAGCCAGAGCATCCCAAGGCGGTCTCTTGCTCTTTCGTTCAAGCCGCTCCATCCGGTAATCGAACTTCGCCTTGATCTCTCGATATGGACCTGGTGCGATGTCGCCGACTTGAATTGCGCGCCGAAGTTCATTGAGCCCTTGTTGAACGATTTGTCGCGCTTGGTCAGGGTTGCGAACTTTATGTTCGTAGTAGATCGCTAACTGCTCGTAGGCTTCATAGCCATGGCGTGAATTCCCGAGTGCCTCTTTCCACAGCTCACATGCCAGTTTGAAATCGCCCTCGCGCTTCGCGAGCCGTGCCAGAGACCGCCGTGCCGCTCGATCGGTTTCGGCTGGCAAGAAGGAAGCAATCGACTTCTCATAAAGGTTGCGGGCTCGGGTGTGTTCGCCTCGCTTCTCGCAGATGCGAGAGACGCCAAACAGTTCCAGGCCGTCTTGCCCCAGGGTTTCAGCGTCGCTGAGCAACGAAAGAATCCGGCTAGACAGCGCTGCCAGCCCACGCAGGTCCATTTGATTGTGATTGAGTACCGGAACCAGCCGTTCGGGTGAACCTCCGCGCAGGTAATCGAAGTAAATTTGCGGGATCACTCCTGAGAGCAGATCGGCTCCGCGATCCCAACCCAATACATGACGTTCAAGCTCGGAAAGTCGGACCGAACCAAGCCGAAGCCTCCATAAGTTCCGCGCCGTGTGAAGGAAATCGAGGTGCGCTCGTGGAGTCGGCACGGAGACCTTGCGGCTCATCCGATAGCGGGTTTCCAGCAGCGGCCAGTCGAATGATTTGCCGTTGAACGTGACGACGACTGGGTGTTCCGCGATTCGTTCTCGTAACGCGAACAGCATGGAGCGTTCCTCGCTGTACTCGCGCAGGAAGAACTGCTCAATCTCCAGTCCTCCGCCTTCCCACCATGCAATGCCGACAAGAAATGCATAGGTACCACAGCCGCCGGCAAGACCCGTGGTCTCCGTATCGAGAAAGAGCCACTGGTCGGGATCAGCGATCTCGTCTGGCGCCTCTGGCGACAATAGTTTCAGGGCGCGGCTATCGGGAGAATATCTAGCCGGCTGAGCGCACCAACAGCGAACTGACAGATAATCACCGTATTGGTTGGTCTTGGTTGTGGCCCCCAGAATCTGGGCCAAACGCTCCGGGTCAATCCGGATTGTTCTCGTCGGGGACAACAATCCGCCGTCATCGTTTGGCAAAGGAGCATGCCATCTGCTCCCCGGTGTTCCGGAGCGTGCCGAAGGAGAGCGCTGTAACGCCCTCAAGCTGACGTAGCGCATGCTCATGCGGTTTCTGCTGTCCTGGCAACCATGAACTGAATGTCTCCACACAATCGCCCAAGGATCTGAAGCGCCACCTCTTTCGTTCTTTCACTGTGATCAGCGACTGGCCCGACGCACGATGGACATCCGTTCTCACATGGACACGCGTGAATCAGTTCGAGGGTGCGGTTCAGTAGAGTGGTGCAGCTTCGGTACAGAGGCTCGCTGAATCCAATTCCTCCTGGGTAGGCGTCGTAGATGTAAAGGTTGGGCTCAAAGAATTCCTTTGCCTCGGACGAGTTCGCCGGTCCCGCGAAATCTTCCCAGTTGATCTCGCTCGCCGCACTGGGAGGCCGTTCCCCGACAGCGGTTCCAAGATCCCGCCGATCGCACATCATGAGCAGTGTGGCCACTGACCCAAGGGCATAAAGCAAGCCAAAGATCCCGTTCTGGCGTTCGGAGAGAGTGAAGGACAATTCGGCAACCAGGCTGTGCCCGAGCGTCAGCCAGAACGAGGTCGTGTGCATCTCGTTCTCGGGCAGTTCAAGTTTTCCGGAGCCGACGTTTTCGTTGGTAAAGAACTTGATCTTCTTGAAGCCAACGACTTGCGATCGCACGAGCACGTCACCGTGGACGCGAGCTGCCGGTCCAGCAAAGGCCTGTTCTTCAGCGACTTCGAGCACACGAACCTGGGTGTAGCGGATCGCGTCCGTGTAGTAGTCCACATTGACCGGTTTCACGTAAGCCTTGCGTTTGTCGAAATCCAGATGCTCAACGTGGTATTGCTGCCCCTGGTGGATGTAGATCGCCTTCGGATGAACGGTCGTGAGCGCCGAAGAGAAATCGACTTCGCCGATCACCTCGGGTTTGCCTCGGTCTTCGCCGGTTGTGTCGATGATCACGAAGTTGTCGGAGGTGACTGATCGCAAGCTGATTGTGTCTGCCGGATAGGCTTCGTCGATCCAGTGCCAGTCACCCCCGCTCTGATGCAGGAATCCTGCGTCTCCTAACTGTTCGCAGAGTTCTGGAACATCCACATTGCCGAATTTTTCATCCGGCGAAATAGGAAGTTCGAATGCTGCGCATTTCAAGTGATTGACCAGAATCTCCAGATTGTCCGGCTGAATGTGCGCATGCTCGGGCGAACTTCCGAAGAAATACTCGGGATGCTGCACGATGAATTGGTCGAGCGGCGCGGAGGACGCTACAAAGATCGCGCACGAACTGCCGCTTCGGCGTCCGGCGCGGCCGGCGCGCTGCCAGGTGGAAGCAATCGATCCGGGATAACCGGCCATCACGCAGGTATCGAGCGAGCCAATATCGATTCCCAACTCGAGTGCATTTGTGGTCACAACACCCAAGATCCGACCGTCACGCAATCCGCGCTCGATCTCGCGCCGTTCGGTCGGTAGATAGCCTCCGCGATAGCCGCGGATTGGTTCCGGTTGTCCTGGCTTCGCTGGGTGTGCATGCTGCAAGTAGGTGAGGAGAACTTCGGTGTGCAAACGGCTGTTGGCGAACACGATGGTCTGCAGCTTCCGGTGAAGCAGTTCGTTCGCTACCCTTGTGCTCTCGTTGATGTAGCTCCGCCGGATGCCGAGATTTCGATTGACCATCGGCGGGTTGTAGAAGATGAAAGTCTTTTCGCCGGCCGGAGCGCCGTTCTCTTCGATGACCTCCACATCCTGTTCGATGAGTTGTGAAGCCAGGTCTCCAGGGTTGGCAATGGTGGCAGAACAACAGATGAACTGAGGCGTCGAGCCATAGAACTGCGCCACTCTCCTTAGCCGTCGCAACACGTTGGCTAGGTGGCTCCCGAAGACTCCCCGGTAGGTATGCAATTCATCGATGACGATGTGGCGGAGATTCTCAAACAGCCGCATCCACTTTGTGTGGTGGGGCAGGATGCCGGTGTGCAGCATGTCCGGATTCGTTAGGACAATGTGCCCGCGCTCGCGAATTGCCTTTCGCGCATCGCTCGGAGTATCGCCGTCATAAGTGAACACTCCGAAGCTGTCGTCGAGGCGTCTGGCGAGATCCTGCAATTCAGCTAACTGATCCTGGGCAAGCGCTTTCGTTGGAAACAAATACAGAGCACGAGTGTCGGGGTTCTCCAGAACCGCATTCAGGACCGGCAGGTTGTAGCAGAGCGTCTTGCCCGATGCCGTGGGCGTCACCACGACGACGTTCTTCCCATCCCGTACCAGTTCAGCGGTTGCTGCCTGATGCGAGTACAACTCTTGGATTCCTTTGGCTCGGTACGCCTCAGACAAGGCACTTGTCACCCATCCCGGCACTGGCCGAAACTTGGCATCTCGGGCAGGGATCTGCCGCACGGCAGTCAGCACTTCTTCCTGGCGATAACGCGCCACCAACGACCCGAGAATGTTGTGGACGGTTTCAAGACTGGCTGTCTGGCGCGGGGCTAAGAATTCGGAGGGAGGCATAACGGATTTAAAGTGTATTCGCTTTTTATTCGCCTAGCCTAGCACCTCCGCCTCGCCCACGCAACCCCGGTTACAACAATTAGTCCGTATGAAAAACGAAAGTAAGCCTTGCCCGCGAAAAACAGCGGAAATTGCTCTTATGCCAGATTGAATTTGTGAAGTGCCAGCTTCAATTCCGATCGTCATTACGACTCCTCAGTCGATCCCGACTAAGTTACTGAACCCCGTCCAATTTCAATTTAGTTAACCAGGCCCGTGGCGGAACTGGCACACGCAGCTGCCTCAAAAGCAGCCTTTCTGTGGGTTCAAATCCCACCGGGCCTACCAGAATTCTGTCGTTCTTTGACAATTCAACGGAGAGTGGGCCGGACGGTAAGGCACTTGTCTGCTAAACAAGGGTTCTCACAAGAGACTAGCGGGTTCGACTCCCGCACTCTCCGCCATCGTGGAAGGTACTGCTGAATGGTCGGCAACTGGTCCTGAAAACCAGGGCGTCGTGATGAGCGATGGGCGTTCGATTCGTCTACCTTCCGCCAAGTTTGCACAGGTGCGTGAGCCCGGCCGAAACGGACCGGCTGTAACCCGGTCTCCCCGAGTGGGACGCGGAGGTTCAAATCCTCCCCTGTGCACTATGTGCCAGCGTGCGCGAATTGGAATAGCGGCCTGTCAGGTGTTTGAGAGTTCGAATCTCTCCGCTGGCACCAGAATCCTCTTTGGAGACAACCTAATCGCACAGTGTCGGCACGACCAATACAATAAGGTGAATATTCGCGCCACCCAACTATGCCGAAGAAACAGTCTTCTGCCGGCGGCTCGGCGATGCAAGCTGGGGCCGACTATCAGAACCGAGTAGCCGCGTGGTTTGCTACCAAAATGCTCGCAGCGCGGGAAGGCAGACCCTTCGCTCCCAGCGGAACCGTGCAGTTCATCCGTTCGGAAACAAGCGAGTCGGTCGACGATCTGCTCGTCGGAACCGAGCCGGGACATTTCGGATTTATCCAAGCCAAACGCAAACTGTCTCTCTCGGCCTTGAGTGACTCCGAACTGGCCTCGGTATTCAATCAAGCTGTCCGCCAGTTGCTCCATCCCACCGAACCTGAAAAGCGCCCCTGGTCACGCGCCCTGAATCCTCAGGAAGACAAACTTCTCCTTATCACTTCATCGAAGAGTCCTGACGGCATCACGCATGATCTAGGAGTCGTTCTTAAGAGAATTTCGGGACTGGCACGATCGCAAGCGCTAACCGACGCCGCTGGAACAAAAAAGGAGAATCTAGCTCTGGAGACAGCACTGGGACATCTGGATCGCGAATGGACGAAAGAGTCCGGAACGGCACCGACGGAGGAGGAGAAGCGACGTTTGCTAACTCTGTTGGATATCGAAGTACTCGACGTCGAAGCAGGTGACGTGGGAGAACGCGAGTCCGTCGGAGATCTCCGCGCGGCTGTCCTCGCCGATACGACGCAAGACAATCTCGCCTGGACTGCAATCATCGGTGTATGCAAGCAGACAGCGATTATGAGGTCGGGAGTCGATGTCGCTCTGCTCCGAAAGAAGCTCCGAGACGATCACGTTCTGCTCCAGCAAGAGTGGCCCTATCGAAAAGATATCGAAGCGCTCGGGAAGCATACGGAATCCACCTCGAACTTGCTCGCTGGAAACTCGCGCATCCATGTCAAAGGGCACACAATCCAGGTTCAACGGGATGTCGTCTCAGAGCTATTGAAGAACCCGATGTCGGGTTCTTTCGCGCTCGTCGGGCAGCCTGGCGCCGGCAAGTCTGGGGTCATTCACGAACTCGCCTCTAGGTTGCAGGCGAACGGTCACGACGTCGTCTGCCTGGCGGTGGACAAGTTGGAACTTTCGAGCATTCCGAAACTGCGCGACGAACTCCGCCTAGACCACCCTCCAGTAGAAGTCATGCAGCATTGGGATGGACTGAAACAGGGGTTTCTCCTGATCGATGCCCTTGATGCTGCGCGAGGAGACGCAGCGGCAACAACAATTGTTGATTTCATCCAACAAGTGAAAGACATCACAAATAGATGGACGGTCATTGCAAGTGTTAGGAAATGGGATCTTCGCTACAGTCCACGGCTGCGGGATCTATTTCCGGCCACGGGAGGTCAGATCGTCAGCTCCGGCTTCCAGGATCCCGAATTCGGAAATATCGGCCACGTCAAGGTCGACGTCTTCACGGGCGAGGAGTTCTCGAAGTGTTGTTCCCAATGGAGCCCTTTGGAATCGTTGCCGAGTGCTGCCAGCCCCGAAATCATCGGATTGCTACGCGTTCCTTTCAACCTCAGACTTGCAGTCGATTTGCTGGATGCCGGAATGGCTCTATCCGAGTTTTCGAGTCTTCACGATCAGATGGGACTGTTGCAGGCATACTGGAGTCGACGCGTCACGCAGTCTCCGGGCGGAGATGAGCGTGAATCAGTGCTGCGACTTTGCATAGCGGATATGATCAAAAACCATCGGCTTCAGGCCGAACGTTCTAAAGCTTCGACCGGCAGTCAAACTGCGCTTGCACAATTGCTGAGTTCAAATGTCCTTTCTGAATGGCAAGTCAGTCAAGAAGCTTTGCCCCAGCGCCATATTCTTGCTTTTGCTCACAATGTGCTCTTCGATTTTGCTGCGGAGCAATTGTATTTCCCGCACAATCAGGTGGACTTCATACGACTGGTGGCAGCACAACCAGACATGGCGCTGGTGCTTCGGCCGAGTCTGCACATGCGGATGCAGCGGCTTTGGAACACAGACCGTGAGGGATTCTGGAAGCTGGCTTTCGAATTGGGTGCCGCAGATAACATCTCCCCACTTATCCAAGCTGCTCCTCTAACCGTGCTGGCCGAGAATGCGAAGGATGTAGGTGACGTTGAGCCACTAGGCACCGAGTTGCGAAAGAAAGCGAACGTTCAACGCGCCGGGACGCTGAACGTCTATCGCCATCTGGTCGGCGTTCTGGTCTCAGGAAAACCTGATAATCGTCCGGATATTGGTCCCGACGCGGGACCGTGGTATGCCTTGGCGCTGGACGCATGCTCGCAAGAAGTGGAGAGTTCAGATCAAGACGAGGCAGTCCATGGCTGATCTCGATCAAATCGTCCAATCGCAGATCTGGCTCGACTCGGCTCTCCAGCACTGGTCTAGTCGCACTGGCGAGCAAGAACGCGCCCTTGGAGCCGTTGCCCGTCGGGTGCTTGATGCAGCGTGGACATCTAAGCGAAGGAACAGTCAACTTGCCATTGCAGGAATTCGAAGTGTTTGCAAAACGTTTGTCAGCGATCCTAAGGCTTCGGCAACCTTGCTCCGTCGCGCATTTGAGCCGGGCCATCTAAAACAGTTCGGGCACGAGGAATTGCGATGGATCGCACAGGCAATGCCCGAGCTTGCCGCTCTGGATCCGGCCTTTGTGGCGGATTTATACATTGGTGCATTCGGATGGAAAGAACCAGCGGGAGATCCTACCTACATGACAAAAAGCCGGATTTTTGGGCTTCGGTCGGACAAACGGCAGGATTATCAACTTGCGCGTTGGGAACTCTCTCAGCGATACCCGAAATTTATCATTCAGGCTCCGGAACTCTCGACCGACGTCATGCTCTCAGTTATGGAGACCTATTGTCGAGAAGAACACAGAGCAGAGACTGTGACTCGGCATTTCCAGGTAGCAGGTGCCGACGCTGAGATTCGCAGGGATTATTCGAGCATCTGGGATTCATGGGGAGGTCACTCTGACGACGAACCGGTCTCGATCCTAGGGGCGTATTTCCGCTATCTCGATGAACGCGCTTCCGACGGGACCTCCGACATCCTCGTGACCAAACTTCTCGACAAGTTGATTCGACAGGCCAAGGACGCTGTCGTCTGGCGACACTTGCTTGACTTGGCGATGAAGCACGCGGCGATCGCGCACAAATTAAGGAGTCTTCTATGGGCTGAGCCTGTGTTGTCGGCATACGATTTGGAGCGGCCGATGTATGAGTTCCTACGCATGATCTATCCCACCCTCGCTGATACCGAGAAAATACAAGCCGAGGATGCCGTAATGGGACTCCCAGGGCGTGCAGAGGTCGATCAAAATATCGCCCAGATCTTGACGGACCAGTTCCTTGGGGCCCTTTCCGATTTTGAACTGCAGACTGCACCGGCAAAGCAGCGGCAAAAGGAGCTACGCGATAAGAACGCTCTCCAGAAGGAGGCGCCAGAGCAATTCCAGATCCATGGCGGAGCCATGGCACCGGACCCGGAGCGAGACTACGGTTATCGCGGAATTGACACCAAACACCCTGTTAACCAGAAGTTGATTACCCTTCAGAAACCCATCCGCGATTTCTGTGGAAAGCACATGAACGGACCTCTCACGTGGGATGAATCCGTCCAACTCCTTCCCGATATGGAGACTCTCCTGTGTGCCCTCGGAGACCCTGCGTCAATAACCCTCGACGAAAACATCTTTCACGAGTCCCTCGCGCTGCTGATTTGGGCAGTATCGCAGATCGCGGGCGTAGCCGACCTCAAGTCCAGCAGTGAGCTTTACAGGTTCGTGGACAGCGTGCTCCAAATAGGTGCCGCCGCATTGCGACCGGAAGCGACTCCGGAGCGCAACAAGGAGTTCGACAAACACGGTAGTTGGGGGACGCCCTCCGGCCGAGTAGAGGCGGCCGAAGGCCTGATGGAACTGGCGACAAAGCAGAAAAGCGACTCCACACAGTTGTTTCGCACATTGAAGAAACTGATGCATGATCCCTCCGCGCTCGTAAGGAGCCGAATCGCTTCTGCCGCCTTGGGTCTCTATGAACACGCTCCTGACAAAATGTGGGAAATGCTCTCCACATTTGCAGCCGATTCGAGCATTCGCGTGCGGCTAGCATCGGTCGGTTGTTTCGACCAGTTGGCTCGCGCCCATCCAACCCGCGCTTTGGCGTTAGTAAAGCAAATTCTTGAAGGGATCGATACCGAGGAGGAAGCCAGTAGTGAGTTGATCCGCTCGTGTGTACTGTGTCTGACTAGGTATTACGTCTGGCGCGGGGACGGTACCGGCGAGGCCGTTGTGCGCCAGTTGGCCACGGACTTGCCCCGAACACGTCACGAGGCGGGGATGATGCTGTTCGCCATTCGCCATGGGATGATGGCGGCCGAGAGCGCTGAACGCAGCGCACAGGAGGCACTTTTGGTCCGCCAGAGGTCGGTGGAAATTTTCAACCTTCTCGTAGCAAACACGACAAGACGGTTGAAGCCCCTTATTTCAGCGATGGCGCGGAGCGAAAATCTCTTGGAGCAAGATTCGAAGACCTTTATCGAGTTGATCGAACTTGCGCGCGTTATCGGCAGGGAGCTCTACTTTGCAGTGGGAGCATTTCAGGAACACAGATTTTCTCTGCCACCTAAGATTACATCTGCGGAACAGCCTTGGCTCTACCACGCTGTTGGACCAAGTTGGAACCTGCTGGCGGAAATCGGGGAAACGCAACTGGCACACAATCTGATGCAGTCTCTTGAAATGTTCATTCCGGTCGATCCCGAGAATATTTTTCTTCGTATCGGGCAGATCATCCGGGCTGCCGAAGCGTGGGGATATCACTATGAGCAACTCGCGATTGATCTGATTCTGCGGATATTCACAACATACCTCGCCGAATATCGCTCTCTGCTCCAGCGGAACACCGACTGCCTTAAGATCATGCGAGAGGCGCTCGAGTTGTTCATCAATACAGGCTGGCCATCCGCACGGCGTTTATCCTACCGGGTGGATGAGATCTTTCGCTGACGCTTGTCGATCAAAGGACGGTCCCCAGCGACACAGGTGCTGTCTGGTTGCGCGGGCAGGATTTGCACCTGCATTTAGAGGTTATGAGCCTCTCGTATTGTCCTACGCTACTACCGCGCCACGAATTTCTAACACTAAGCCGAATGGTCCGGGTGGCAGGAGTTGAACCTGCGTGGACATGCGCCCAAGACATGTGGATGGCCGCTACCCTACACCCGGATTAGCGGGAGAGGGCCTTGCGGCCCTCTCCCGTCTACCCCTTCACGCACACGACCTGGCGCAACGTGTGTACCACGTCCACCAGATCGCGCTGCGCTTCCATCACGGCGTCGATGGACTTGTACGCCATCGGCGTTTCATCGATGACGTCCGCATCCTTACGGCACTCGACGCCTGCAGTTGCCTTCGCATGGTCGTCCAAGGTAAAGCGACGCTTCGCCTCCGTACGCGACATGGCACGTCCGGCTCCATGACTACAGCTCATGAAGCTTTCCGGATTGCCCTTACCGCGCACGATGTACGAACGCGCTCCCATGCTGCCGGGGATGATTCCCATGTCGCCCTCACGCGCACGGACCGCACCCTTACGGGTGATGAGCACGTTCTCGCCATAGTGCTGCTCCCAGGTCACATAGTTGTGATGGCAGCTTACGACTTCCACATTGGCTTCGAACGCCGGGACTTCGCCTAAGCCCTGTACAGCCGCAATCATGTTCTGCATCATCAGCTCACGGTTGGCCAGCGCATAGTCCTGCGCCCAGTGCACTGCGCGGACGTAGTCCTCGAAGTGCTCCGTGCCCTGCGGCAGGTAGGCAAGATCCCTGTCCGGCAGGTTGATCATCCACTGACGCATGTCGTTTTTCGCCAGTTCAATGAAAAACGTCCCGAAGCGGTTGCCCACTCCACGCGACCCCGAGTGCAACAGAAACCACACGTTCTCGCTTTCATCGAGGTAGACTTCGATGAAGTGGTTCCCGGTACCGAGCGTCCCAAGGTGATTGATGCGCTGCACGTGATTCAGCTTGGGATACTTCTCGATGATCGCCTGATAGGCCGGCTCCAGTTTTGCCCACACGTCAAGATGATGTGCGGGGGCGTCCAACCACGCGCCGCGATCGTTTTTGCCTCCGTTGTCGGTTCGTCCGTGCGGCACCGCCTTTTCAATCGCCGTGCGGATGCCGTGCAGATTGTCCGGTAGATGGTTGGCATGAAGAGAAGTCTTCACCGCCATCATGCCGCAGCCAATGTCGACGCCGACCGCTGCGGGAAAGATCGCGCCACGCGTCGGAATCACGCTTCCGACCGTCGCGCCAATACCCCAATGGACGTCCGGCATCGCCGCCACCCACTTGTAGATGAACGGCAGCTGTGCGACGTTCAGAAGCTGCTGACGTGCAGCGTCCTCCAGCGGAACTCCCTTCGTCCATGCCTTGATCGTAACGCCAGTGTCGGGCTTGATTACGTTGTAGGTTGTGTCTGTCATTGTCTTTTCCTTGCTACGATCGCTTCCGAGCAAATTCTGGTCGGGGAGGGGAGATTCGAACTCCCGATCTCGTGCGCCCGAGGCACGTGCCTTCAACCAAGCTAGGCCACTCCCCGATCTGGTGGCTTGGCACGGAATTGAACCGTATCCACTGGCTATTCAGACCAGCACTCTGCCGTCGAGTTCCCGAGCCAAACTTTGGTGGACGGTGCGAGAATTGAACTCGCATTTCACGGTTGCAGGCCGTGAGTAATCCCGTTATACGAACCGCCCAGTTGGGGCGAGATGAGAGAATCGAACTCTCGTGACTGGAGCCACAATCCAGTGCCTAAGCCATTCGGCCAATCCCGCCATAAACATCTGGAGCTGGTCGAGTGAATCGAACACTCGTCGGAGAGGTACAAGCTCTCTGCACTGCCACTGTGCTAGACCAGCCAACTATGGAGCTGGCACGCAGCCTCGAACTGCGGTCGGGCGCTTACCATGCGCCTGCTCTTCCCGTTGAGCTATACCAGCGGAGCTGGCGCGGCGATTCGAACGCCGATCACGGACTTACGAGGCCCGCGCTCTTCCTACTGAGCTACACCAGCGTGAAACTCTGGAGGTGGCGGGGAGAATTGCACTCCCGATGATCTGCTTTGCAGGCAGACGCCTTGCTGTCTTGGCTACGCCACCTCATACACTTGGAGCGGAAGGCGGGAGTCGAACCTGCGCTCTCGACGTTGGCAACGTCGGGTCTTAGCCACTAGACGACTTCCGTCCTCACAAAATCTTGGAGCGAGCAGCGAGAGTCGAACTCGCGTCATCAGCTTGGAAGGCTGAGGCACCCAGCCGCTATACCATGCTCGCCCTTGGCGGGAGATGAAGGACTCGAACCCTCGTAACTGGATCTGGAGACCAGTGTCCTAGCCGCTGGACGAATCTCCCGCAAACTTATGGCGGAGCTAACGGGAGTTGAACCCGTCCCTGCTGAGAGACAATCAGCCATCCTGCCGATAGATCATAGCTCCGGCTCCCTCCCGTGGATTCGAACCACGATTTCCGCGTCCAGAGCGCAGCGTCCTGCCATTAGACGAAGAGGGAATTTTGAAATTGTCAAAGAACTGGCTGCCGGGGAGCGATTCGAACGCCCGTATCCGGATTCAAAGTCCAGAGTCCTGCCACTAGACGACCCGGCATCAAGCTTTCAGCGGTATCGCTTTCATGCACCGCACGCACAAGACGGCAGAGTCATCGACGTTGTGGCCCAGTCGGCGGCGATCACTGCGCGCACGGTCCACTAAGTCGCGGTGGTCTCCGCCGCGCTCACAATAGAGATCCGATGCGAGCTCAATTTCAAACCCATCGAGTTCAATCGCTTGTGCGTTCATAACTGGGTAGCAGCGAGGGGCCGCATCCTGGCCGTTAGACCACACTGCCTCCTATCTGCGCATTTCGTGAAAATGCGCCATAAAAACCAAAAGCCCCCGATTTGTATCGGAGGCTCAGAAAAACCACGCGCTATGGATTAGCCCCCGTTACATGACCGTACCTTTCCCCGCACCTTGCCACACAAATGTGGCTGGCGTCGGGTAGCACTCGGTATGGGGTTTGCGCATCATTGCTGGAACTCAGTTATCACTCTGGCATGACTCCAAGAAACAGTCAAGCCAAGGAGCTCGAAGGGTCGGCACAATAAAGTTCGGATGCCCAATCACTCAGGTTGTCGGCCTTTAGAGACCGGGCGAATGATGTGCACCCCATGATATTGACGTACCATCTTGACAGCCACCAGATGTAGTACTACGATAACGCATTGTACTCTGGCCGTATTTGCTTTGATTTGCAGTTACTCCCCTCTGCCTGCAAACCAGCAGTCGACCAAGCGTAAACCCCTGGTGAGCGCCGGTGCTCTCCGATCGTTTTGCCCCCGCGCAAACCAAGTTGCCGTTCAATGGAGACTAAGGAGGAGCACTGTCATGACAACTGCTTTGTTGGTCATTGATGCCCAGCAGATATATACCGACCCGGATGCTGCAATGTACTGCAGGCAGGCTGGCAAAACCTTGGAGAACATTAACAAACTCGTTGAGAGCTTCGAGAAGTCTCGTGAGCCGATCCTGCTTATTCGCCATATCCATAAGGGCGATGGATCTGATCTTGGCCGGATGTTTGACTTCGCTGGACCTGCGGAGGATTTCAATTTCAAAGCTGGCACCAGCGAGGTTGAGTTCTCCCAACAACTCTTGCGGCCAAAAGATGCGCCTCAACTTGTTAAGACACGGTACTCAGCATTCGCCGGAACCAATCTGAACGAAACCCTGAGGAACATGAAAGTCGACCGCGTTGTAGTTTGTGGCTTCATGACCAACTTCTGTTGCGACTCTACGACACGGGACGCACACGATCTTGACTACTTTGTTGATTTCATTGTTGACGCCACAGGAACTCCAGGAGCCGGGGACTTGGATCAAGCAAAGATCCGCAAGGTTGTCACCACCCTTCTTGCTGAAGGCTACGCAGAAGTGTTTTCGACAAAGGTTTACTTGAAGAAACGCGCGTCTCGTTTGAGGTAGGTGTGAGGCTGCTCGATGGAGTGACGAGGTCTCATCATGAACGATGCTCAGGCCCTTGCTCGAAGTGTTACATGCCTACTCGACAATGCCACGCCTCAAACCACTTGGGGGGACTTTCAAACTGACTGGGATCCGATCATCACTGCGTTGACCTGCAAGCTCCTTCTCTCTTGCGGCCTGTCCCCTGAAGCCACATGGTGCATAAATCGAGGTGCGTATGCATACTGCACTCTCTTGGATTCGTTTAAGTGGTTAAATAATTCCATTCGACCAGATGGAACTTTCGGAACAGATTTTTGGGACGCGGCGCAGCTAGCAATTGTCATTGAACAGTCTTCTCTCCACAATCGATTCACCGCCTATCCATCGCTCAAGCAGCATCTTTGGAAAGTAATCCAGACACGAACTTTCACAAGTGATTCATCCGAATGGCAAGGGCCGGGCTTTTACGCTGCGGCGATTGAATTTGCACGTTTACTGGGTCACGAAAAGGAAGCTGGATCTTTGACCAAAGATCTGCTTGGCCTCCAATTGCACGGAAGCTGGCAGGCGCACTCGGCTTTGAGCCATTCTCCTATGGGAGTTTGGCATACAGCTCAGTGTGTTGCAGTGCTAGCCACTGATTCTGCTCCACATCGGGACGCGATCGCCAAAGGGATAGCATGGCTCAAGCGTGCACAACACGACTCAGGAGCCTGGAAATCGATTCAGCAATACAACATCTACTTCACGTCTTATGCGATTCTCGCACTGTTACACGAGCCCAGACAGGATTCTTCTCCGGAATCGCCTCATATTAGGAAGGCTCTTGAGTACCTCAAGTCACAGATAGCTAGTGATGGAAAGTGCTCCGATCTAGGCGGTACTCTCATGTGTGCGATGGCGTTTCGGGCAGTTGTCGGGGAGAATTTCGAGAAAGATTTAACTCTGGTCGACTATCTATTGGCAAAGAAGAATCTTCAGAGGGCTGATGCTGCTGACGCGGCCTTAAAGACAAAAGATTCGGCGCTGACTCAGTCAAAGGCAGAACTTGAGCGGTATGAAAAAAAGTACGCTGATGCAGATTTTGTGGTGACAAAGAAACAGCTGCTATTTCTGGCCTTATTGGCACTTTTTATCACGGTACTCGGAACCATTGCCGGTGTGTATGGCTTGAATTATGCGCTGCATACACCGATCAACGCGTCGCCACCTATGAAGCAAGACACAGTCCGACCTAGCGTTGAAACAGGGCCCGCCCCAGAAGTTTCTCCCAAAAGGCAAGTGGAAGAGGAACCGAAACTGAAACAGTCGATGCCCCCAAAGCACGACAAGGCAAACCAACCACCTCTGCAGAAGAGCACGGGGGAATCGCAAAAGTGATACCCCAACGATTACCCCTGAATCTCGCTCTTCACCGCTCGATTCGACACTGGGCAGTGTACCAACCATGCAAGCCAGCGTTGATCACGGAGGATTGCAGCATTACATACTCAATGTTGCAATCGCAGATTCTTGCCCTCCAGGCCCGCATTGCTGACCTGTCTTTACAACGGCAAAGCCCGATAGGAGTGCTCGTGACGGACAAGGTTGGTTTGATTGCAGCTGTCAGTGCTGTATTGGCCGAAGCCGGCGTCGCAGTGTTGCTGAATTTGTCCTTGGATCCGGCTGTGATTCGATCAATGGTGAATGATGCTTCATGTCGCGCCGTGATCTTCGATTCGGGCGGTGAGGCACTCTGTAAGGCATGTGTGAACGTTCCGTCAATACAGATCTGCTCAGCAGCCTCCGGTGACCAGAACTTGCCAAGGGACCGCGAACCGCGAGTGCGCTATGTGGATGATCGATGGGGCATTCTCTACAGCTCCGGAACCACGGGAATCCCAAAAGGGATCGTGCGCTCGGATCTCTCTATGCTCAACGAGATGATTTGCTGGTGTCTGGAATTGCCAATAACTCGCAACTCCGTCGCCCTTATAGGTCGACCGGTGTATTACACAGGAGGATTTGTACTTACGGCGTCAGCCCTACTTGCCGGTGGTTCCGTCATTCTGCCCGCGGAGTGGTCCATCGATACATATAAGTCGCTCGTCGGACGTTATCCGGTCGACTTTGTTTTCCTCATACCTGACCAGGTCCGCGAACTGATGGCGCGAAGGTTGGCAGAGACAGACACTTGGCCAAGTCCCCGGAGAATCTTGACGATGGGAGCTCCTATCGATCCTCAGATGAAGGCATCGATTCATAAAGTCCTCGAATGCGAATACGTAGAGTCTTGGGGCAACTCAGAGGGATTGGGAACGATAACTTCTGAAGATGACGCACGACTTCGGCCCCGATCAATCGGACGACCGTTTCTGGCGGATAACCTTTTTGTCGTCGATGAAGATGGCATGCCCCTGCCGAAGGAACACGCTGGACGTATCGCGGGCCGAACAGACAGCGTGCTTTCCGAGTACCAAAACAGAGAGGATTTGAACCGTGAGCTCATTCGCGATGGCATGGTCATTTCTGAAGATATCGGCTACATGGACAGCCACGGGTATTTCTACCTGTCGGGGAGAGTGACGCAGCGCATTGTACGAAATGGAATGCCCGTGTTTGCGACAGATATTGAAAGCGGCCTTTGCGGGAATCACGGGATCATGGAAATTGCAGTGTTCGGAGTTGACGATCCGGCGGAAGGTCAGGTGCCGATTGCTGCAGTAGTGCTGGAAAACCCGACCGCCGTTGAACCCGAGGCGCTTCTCGCAGCGGTAAATAGCGTTCTTTCCCCCGAGCTACGACTAAAAGCCTTACTTCGATTGTCGAGGATACCCAAGAATGCGGCGGGCAAAGTCGATTACGTTGCTTTGAGAGAGCATTTCGCCGATATGCCGCGAACAGGAACACTATGAGTACTGCCGGGGGATGTGAAGTCGATTGGGCGTCTTCAGCGGTAGAAGCTGCCGCAAGATTCGGAACTCCGTGCTATCTGTTTTCATGGCGGAGCGTTCTCGGAGCATTGGATGCTCTCACTTCCCTTGAACTTGAGGTTCCTGTTCGTCATTGGCTCTCGATGAAGACCCAGCCTTTACGGCGGGTTCTTCGCGAATGGCGAATATTGGGGCTGGGGGTTGAGGTTGTCAGTGAGTTTGAACTAAGAGCTGCTTTAGAAGAAGGCTTTTCACCCGACAGAATTTTGGTGAATGGCGTCGCCAAGCATCAATGGCTGGGTGATATTCCTGTAGCCGGCTTGCGCGTACATTTCGATTCGCTAGAGGAGATAAAGCAACTGGCAAGCACTTGCCTGAGACGACACTGGCGAGTTGGAATACGTTTTGCTCTAAAGGAGCAGTTCGACCCGGATGAACCGAAGTTTGGAACACAATTCGGCATGTCTTATGCCGAGGCGCGAAGTGCGATCACGGAGCTACGGGAAATTGGTGTTGAACCAGAGAGTGCTCATTTTCACCTACGCAGCAACGTTCGAGACTCTGCTGTATACGGTCTCGCATTACAGGACTTATCTATTGCATGCCAACAAGTTGATCTGAGACCACGGTTTCTGGATTGTGGTGGCGGGCTTCCGTGTCCAGGAGAAAGTGTAGAGCGTGATCTGACTCCACCTTTTGAAATTGCAAACTTCGCAGACATCTTGTTGCAGGCAGCTAAGACCTTTGATTCCGTGCAAGAAATCTGGCTCGAAAATGGCAGATTTATTACAAGCCGGGCAGGAGCTTTGATTCTTCGCGTTACTGACGTAAAGGAACGACCAGAATGCAGATACGTCATATGTGACGGTGGTCGAACAAATCATGCCCTCGTCTCGGATTGGGAACGTCATGGCATCCTAACTGTTCCTACTCGACCAGGAGCGTTGCGGCTGACTACAGTATGCGGGCCCACTTGTATGGCCTATGATCGGCTGGTGCGACTGGAACTTCCGTGTGATTTGTGTGTGGGTGATCTGGTCATATGGAAGAACGCCGGAGCGTATCACATTCCTTGGGAAACTCGGTTTTCCCACGGACATGCCCCCGTAGTGTGGATAGACCAGGACGGAAAACTGTCGACAGCAAGAGAACGGCAGACGTTCGAGAGTTGGTGGCAACTCATGTGATATCGCGAGCGGTCGTTAGGACTTGCTTTGACAGAAGTTCCGAACGCAAAGGCTGGTGGGCGGGCCGGGAGTCAAACCCGGATTTGCAGCTTCGGACGCTACCGTGTTGTTCCTTACACTACCCACCCGTCTGGAACTCGCGCCGGGAATCCAACCCGGATCTCTTCGTTAGGACCGAAGCGTCATCATGCTTTAGACCACGCGAGCCGACCTAAATCTGGTAGGGATGCAGAGAATTGAACTCTGATCTCAAGGTTCGTAGCCTTGCGCCCTCATCCGTTGGACCACATCCCTAAAACTTGGAAGCGGCAGAGAGACTTGAACTCTCATCATCCGAGGTAGAAGCTCGGCGCATTCGTCCGTTATGCTATGCCGCCTCTTCTCTTACTTGGTGCGGGATGCAGGAATCGAACCTGCTTCGTCTCGCTTAAAAGGCGAGTGCATATCCCTATCTGCCAATCCCGCAAAATCTGGTGGGTGACGCTGGAATCGAACCAGCCTGGTCTCGCTTAAGAGGCGAGTGCATCAGCCATCTCTGCCAGTCACCCGTGCTCAATAAAAAACTGGTGCAGGATGTTGGAATCGAACCAACACCTCGCGATTATCGATCGCGGGCTCGACCTTCGAGCTAATCCTGCAAACTTAATGGTGCGCCGTTCGGGAGTTGAACCCGCATCTGTTGGGTGTAGGCCAACTGTTCTGGTCCGTTGAACTACCGGCGCGAAAAATTGGTAGAGGGTGCAGGAGTCGAACCTGCGCATGGCGTGAGTAACAGTCACGTGCCTTTCCAGCTTGGCTACCGGCCAAGAAACATCCGCAAAAACCAAAAGGCCCCGATTCTTGGTCGGAGCCTTCGAGAACTTGAATCTGAACTTGGTGGTGCTATGGACAGACCAATCCCGAAGGCCGAGCGCGATTGACGCGCCGTCTCATCATGGATTTGGTCTTTATACTCATCTTCGAGACCGAGTATAGCACGATTTCAGTGAGTCACAGCGTTGTGTGCTACGCCTTTGGCGGGCACCAAGAAACTTGTAACCTGCGTGTTGATATCCCGTAATACAGGGTAGAGAAGCTCATGGATCTGCTCCAGCGGTTCGCGCATGGCGAGATCGATGCGTTCGAGACGTTGGTACATCAGTTTCAGGGCGACATCTACGCGTGGACCGTGCGCATTGTGCGCGACCCAGGCGTTGCCGAGGATTTGACCGTGGAGACTCTTTGGCGCGTTTACCGCGCGCGGCACCGGTTTCGCCCGGATGGCAACTTCGGTGCCTGGGCACGGCGGATCGCTACCAACTTGGCGATCGACCATTTGCGGCGCAACCGGCCGGAACAGAGTTTTCTGGCCGAGCCTCGAGGAGTGCCGCAGGCTGATCCTGTGGTACAGCGCGAAACCCAGGAGAGGATCCAGCAGGCGTTTCGCCGTTTGCCGGCCAAGTTGCAGGTGGCGGCAACGCTCGCTCTGATTGAGGAGTTGCCCTACGACGAAATTGCCAGCGCTTTAGGAACGTCCGTGGGGGCGGTGAAGTTGCGCGTGTTTCGAGCGGTCCGCATCCTGCGCAAGCGCTTGAGCCAGGCGGGAATCAGGCCTGAATGAAAGAACATGAGGATAAAGACATGACTGAACACGATGACCGGCAGATTCGCGACGCGCTGAAGCAATCCTTTCCGCCAGTCAACACTGGGCTTCGAAGGGATCTGTGGCCAGAGGTTCTGCGCAAACTCGATGCTCGGCAAGTTGTGGTGCCCTGGTATGACTGGGCCTTGGTTGGCCTGAGCGCCGTGATGTTCTTGGTTTTCCCGCGGTTGGTTCTTGTGTTCGCGTATCACCTGTAAGAGGGAGGGATTATGAGCAACCATCCATACCTGCGCGCCTACATGGCGGGAATTTCGGTGCCGACGCCGCTTTTGCTGATCCCCCTGACGGCGTTCTTTCTGGCGCGATTTGTCTACAACATTCCGGTTCCGGTGGAACGAGTGATCATCTTTCCGATGGCAATCATCCCGAACCTGTTCGGCGTCTGGAACATCCTGCATCTGGCTTCTCGCGCGCGCACACACCTGCCGCTCGGGATTCACGGTGCCATTTTGCCCTTCATTATCGCCCCGGCGGGATTCCTGCTCGGCCGTGGCTTGGGCTTTCTGCATACCACACACGACGGCTTCACCTATTTCGGAGTGGTCCAGATCCACTACACATTTCTCGCAGTCGTCTTTCCTTTCGCGCTGATCGTCTATTACCTGGTTTGGAAGTACCTGATCGGATTCTGCAATCGAGTGGCAGGGATAGCACAGTAGCAAGCTCGTAAGTGCAAATCGGAGGAATTATGACAAACCCAAATTCCGGAAACGTTCCGATGAACTCAGGTGAACAGCACTGGCCAACGGCGATAGCCGCGCTAGCCGTAGGTACAGCATTTTTCTCATTGTGGTTCTGGCTTTTGCCCGAGTGGCTTGGGTTCCAAGTCGAGGCGGGTGCAGCTCATTGGCGTTGGCTTGCCGCCCTGCCATCGGTCTTGGGATTCGCCGTTGCATTGCGTTGCGTTTGGGATTTTGGTTGGACTGGACACGGGACGCCGGCGCCAATCGTGCCGCCACAGCGCTTGGTGGTTGTAGGCTTCTACCGCCACGTGCGCAATCCCATGTACGTGGGCTTTGCCGCGGGTTGGATCGGGCTGTGGATTGTCTTCGGACACGCCAACCTGCTCTCGATTGCCGCTGTTGCAGTTGTTGCTCTCGGCGTGCATCTGTTCGTCATCCTGTATGAAGAACCGACGCTCCGCCAGAAATTTGGTGCTGAGTACGAGGCGTATTGTCGGAACGTAAGCCGGTGGTGGCCTCGCATGAAAGGATGGGACAAGCCGGAGTAGAAGATCAAAACGGGGTTGAGAAGCAAGCCGCCCATAGGCTTAGGTCGCGGACGGCTCGCCAGAGCTCATGCCTGCGGGATCGGCCTCACGAGCGGCTGCAGGGCAAGATAGTAGCATGTCGCTGCCGTTGAGCGACGGTCGTGTTCTTCATGTTGGACCGCCTACGTCTTTTGCACTCCGCATAGCACAGGTTTGATATCAATTACTGGCGTCCCATCGATGGCTTCGATCGGGCCGACTTGCAAACGGCTCCTTTCGATCTTTCGGATGGTGACCTCATGAAGACCGATCGGGTTGGGCCGGTCTGGTGAGCGGGTTGCGAAGACACCTGCGAGCCGCCGGTTGGGATCTGACCGCGGATGTACCTTCAGGGTCCCTCGACGCGCTTGGTGCAACCAAGTCAGAATGATGATTTCATCGCCAGCCGCCAAGCTATCCAGGGCTCGCACGGCGAACGGGTGAACCTCAACCCAAGCATCCGGAGCGCCTTCCGAACCCTGCTTTGGGGCCTTGCTGCGCTCCTTGATACTTGAGCGGATCACCCCGATCGGGCGAAGTTCAAGCGATTTGTTTTTCTGTGCCTTCATGCTGCGCGTGTAAGCCAACCCTCCATGGTGCTTGCGTCAACCAGCCCCGGTTGCTGGAACTGAAGCTGACCACGCGAGAACACGGCGAAATTTGGAATGCTGCGCACGTTGTACTGTGCTGCAAGTTGTGGGAACCGTTCTGTATCCACCTTCAACACCACTGCGCGTCCGGCGAGGTCCCGCGCGGTTTGAGCTACATGAGGTGCCGCCATGCGGCACGGTCCGCACCAGGATGCCCAGAAGTCGGTCAGAACCGGGACCTTGCTCTCGCGAACGATCTCGTGGAATTCCTCTTCGTTGACTTCAAGGGGCTCACCAACGGCGGGTAATTCCGCCTTGCAAGCACCGCATTTCCCGACATCGGGAAGGTGCTTCGCGGGTATGCGGTTGGACCTGCCACAGGAAGGGCAATTTCGAATCAGCGGCATAGGTCTATTCTAGGCCAGCCCTTGCGCCGAGCGTCCTCCGGTAGAACAACCGGCGCAATTGGTTTACGCTACGCTACGGCAGGGCAGGCGTTCACTGCCTCCATCAGACCCTGGCAGCGGCAGCGATATGGTGCGACCCGGCATCGGCGGGAAAGAGGCTAGACCACGAAATAAGGCGGGCGTGGTTTTCTCAATTCTTATCCCTCTTCTCGCCGCAGTTCTTCTCTTCGCTGTGATCCAGGCGAAGCTTCGTGGCGAGCAACTGCCTGACTTCGTGATCTTCGTCGAAGCACTAGGCTTCGTCCTGGTCATTTTGGCGGGGACCTGGTTCCTGATTCGAGGTGTGCGAGAGCACCGGGAGAGCGAAGAACGTTATCGTCAAATGGCCAGCCATATCCAGGAGATTTTCTGGATGCTCGACGCCGAGTCAAAGCGTGTGCTGGAGGTGAATGAGGCGTACGAGACCATCACCGGCCGAACTCGCAAGAGCTTGTTGGATAACCCTACTTCGTATGAGGACATAATCCATCCGGAAGACCGTGTCCACGTGCTCGCCAAGCTTGACGAGGCGACCCGCACTGGAAAATTCGACGAGCGTTTCCGGATTACGCTCCCGAACGGGGATGTTCGTTGGGTGCGGGTTCACGGATTTCCCATGCGCAATGCTTCCGGCAGGATCTGGCGGCTCGTCGGCACAGCCCAGGACATTACCGAACAGAAGCACGCAGAGGATCAAGTTGTTAAGAATTTAGAGATCGCGGAAACCGCACGAGCCGAAGCCGACGCATTGCGCAAGGCAACTCTATCCCTGACGCAAGATCTCCACATGGATTCGGTGATGGAGGCGTTGCTGCGCTCTTTGGAAGAATTGGTCCCCTACACCATAGCTCGCGTAATCGTCCCTGAAGGCGGTCCTCACTTGTTGGCATTGGGGGAGAGAGAAATTCCGGAGCAGCCGAAAGCCTTACCGAAATATCGCCCCGGGCATCCGCTGACCCTCATTGCCGATGAATGCCCATTCTTGAAGAGGATCCTGGAAGAACAAAAGAGTGTCCTTCTTCCTGACACATGCGGAGAAAAAGACTGGCAAACCTTCAACGGCCATGCGCACCTGCGTTCGTGGCTCTCGGTTCCGCTCAAAGCATCCGATGAATATTTGGGGTTCCTCTCGATCGGACATAACGAACCGAATCGCTACACCCAAGACCATCTCCGACGTGCTGAATTACTCGCGATTCCTGCCGCTGCGGCGATTCAAAATGCCCGTCTCTACTCAACGGCGGACATGTATGGCTCTGAACTGCAAAAACGCTTGGTAGATCTTCAGGAAGCGGAAACTGCGCTGGCAGAGGTGCAGGAAAACACCGGAGCCTCAAGCGACAAGTTTGAGAAAGTCTTCCGCTCCAGCCCTATTCCGTTCTCGATCACAACCTTGAGAGAGGGACGCTTTGTGGATGTGAACGCGGCCTTTGAGCGTCGCTATGGCTACTCGCGGGCAGAAGTATTGGGCCGCACCGTCCACGAACTGCACATGTGGTGCGACCCGGCAGATCGGATGTTCATGACCGAGCAATTGCGGCAAGGAGTGGCCGTGCGCAATAAGATTACCTGGCTTCGAACGAAATCGGGCGAGATCAAACTCACCGTCTACTCGGCCGACAGGATCCACTTTGATGGCCAGCCCTGTGTTCTCGCGGTATCGGAAGACCTCCCGGAATTCGATCACCGCAAAGCAAACTGAATATTGCGAAAGGCAAAGCATCTCTCCCTATAGATGTGCTTCTGGGTTTTGGAGCTTCGGACGTGACATGCACCTAGGAGCGGAACCAAGCTCCTAATCTCCGCCCGTACGCGTTGTGGGTGGTAGCACGAACACGGGGAACGATTCGGGAGATGAGGCTCCACGCTCCGTCTCGCTATAACGTTGTGACCAAAGCTCTAGACGACGAGACGCCTTCGTTTGTCGAGTCCGCTTCCCTCTGGAATCCACTGCTTGGGCGCAGGCCTTGGGCACCTGTTTGACAGAAATCTTCTTTACCCCTAAATAGCACTCACACGGCTTGTGGAGGTCGTGTCCGAGTCCGGAAGCGCGCCGAAGACTTGATCGCTACGCGCTTTTTGGCTCCCCCATCGATCCCGCCCAGCCCGGAGGTAATCCATGTCAGCCAGCCATGCCATCGAAAGTTCGACATTTCAAAATGTGGAACGATTCGTCAGCGCCGACGCCGCCGCGATGTTCCTGGGCATCACCAGGCGCACCCTGCTGCAGAAAGTCAGGGAAGGAAAAATTCCGGCCCACCCGCTCGATCCCTCGGCGCAAAGAAAGGAGTGGAGGTTCAAACTTTCCGAGCTAGACCGCGTCCTCGGCGCTCGACTAAACTCGTGCGAGCAGCCCACCTGAGCCTTTCACAAGGAGGAAGTGAATGGCCAGGTATCAAAACGGCTCGATACGCATCGAGCAGCGGAAAGATGGCCCGACGTGGGTGTATCGCTTTCAGGTCACGCGTGCCGACGGCAAGCGGGTTGAGCACACCACTCCAATTGGTTTGGTGGGCCGAATCGGCGACCAAGAGAAGGACGCGTGGGATGAAGTCGACCGCCAGCGCCTGAGGGAAACCGTCAACCAGTTTGAATTGCCCTTCGAAGGGAAGCCCCGCACTTACGGTCAGCTCTGCCAGCACTACATGGCCAACGAGCTGATGGAAGACCAGTCGGAGGCAACCATTGAGAAGGCCTTTGCCACGATCGAGACCTACAAGCGGCATCTGGTGCAGCGCATCATTCCCCGCTGGGGAAGACTCGCCCCACTGGCGATCGAATCGCTTGAGGTCGAGAGGTGGTTCAGGGAGCTGAAAAGAGGAAATCCAAAGCAGAACGTGAAGCCTCTCGCAGATCCAACCATCGACAAAATCCGGCGCGTGATGCATTTGGTCTACCTGCACGGGCAGCGCTGTAATTTCCTGCCTCGGCAGCAGGAAGGCAATCCCATGAACTGGGTGCGCCAGCGCACGATCTCGAACTATCAGGCGCTGATCATGACTCCGCAGCAAGCTTTCGAGATTCTCTTGAATACTCCCGAGCCAAGGCGCACGCTCGTGCTGTGCGATGCGGCCACGGCTCTGAGAGTATCGGAGATATTGGGGCTGATGTGGATGGATCTGGATTTTGACGAACTGGTGATGCACGTGCGGCGCGCCTACGTGTGGGGACGTTTCAAGGAGCCGAAATCGAAAGCTTCGAAGGCTCTGGTTCCCATGCACCCGCTGCTCGCCGGCTTCCTGCTGGCCTGGCGCGAGAAAACGACGTACCCGACCGACGGGGATTTCGTTTTTCCGAGTACTCGCCTTGCCGGCTCGAAGCCGCTCTCGGCTTCAATTCTCGTTCAAAAATACCTTCGTCCCGCGGCGGTAAAGGCAGGCGTCCTCCGCGAGGGACAGAAGGTGCGCTTCGGGTTTCACAACTTCCGTCACTCGCTCGCTTCGGCTCTCATAAAGATGAAAGTCGATCCCAAGACTGTCCAGGAGTTCCTGCGCCAGGCGCACGTCACGACCACACTCCAGTTGTATGCGCAATCGGATATGGAATCGCGGCGGGACGCCCAGGGCAGGTACCTGGAGCAGTTGCTCGGCGACAGGGTGCACCTGCTCACGGAGCGAATTCAGTGATTATCTTGGGTGGACGTTGGGTGGAAGAATTTTTGAAAAATCGCGTAACTGCTTTGGAATGTGGTGGCCAGGGACGGAGTTGAACCGCCGACGCCAGCCTTTTCAGGGCTGCGCTCTACCACCTGAGCTACCTGGCCACACCGCACAATCCGCGGGTCTCTAGCTGAATGTGGGCGGGATTACGGCCGATTCAAACCGAATGCTGAGGCAACGCGGAACGGCTTGATTATAGCAACCATCGACCATTCCCTCAACGCGGCCACGAGTTATCTAAACCGCGAAGCTCTTCACGAACTCTACCAAGCTACGCACTGCAATTCCGGATGGACCTTTTGCGATCCATGGCTTTTGCTCTTCCATCCAGGCCGTCCCCGCGATATCCAGATGAATCCAGGGGGTGTCTTCGGCGAATTCCTTGAGAAACATCGCGGCGGTAATGGCGCCGCCCCAGCGGCCGCCAGTATTCATGATGTCGGCGATCGAGCTGCGAATCTGCTCTTTGTACTCATCATCTACCGGCAAGCGCCACATTTTCTCTCCGGCTTTCTCGTTCGCACGGTGAATGCGATCATACATATTGTCGTCGTTGGTGAAAATGCCGGCATTGTTGTAGCCGAGAGCTACGACGACGGCTCCGGTGAGCGTTGCCGCGTCCACCAGATGCGTGCAGCCAAGTTGCTTCGCATAGTGCAAGCCGTCGGCCAGAACAAGACGGCCTTCCGCGTCCGTATTTATGACTTCAATCGACTTGCCCGACATGGCGATTTGCACATCGCCGGGCTTCTGCGCTTTTCCTGAGGGCATGTTTTCAGTTGCGCAAACGATTCCAATGACTTTGATTTTCGGCTCGAGAAGCCCAATGGCGCGCATGACTCCGATCATCGTCGCCCCACCGGCCATGTCATATTTCATCTTCTCCATACCGTCGGCGGGCTTGATCGAAATGCCGCCGGTGTCGAACGTAATTCCCTTCCCTACTAGCCCGAGAACCGGTTTTTCAGGAGCCCCGGCGGGTTCATATCTCATGACGATCAGAGCCGGAGGTTCGTCGGAACCTTGCGCAACGCTCCAGAACGCGCCCATTTTCAGTTCTTTGATTTTTTCCGGGCCATACACTTCACATGTCAATCCGACCTCGGCGCACATTATTTGTGCGCGTTCCGCCAAGATCGTCGGCGTCATGCGATTGGAGGGCTCATTGACCAGGTCCCGCGTGAAGTTCTGCGATTCTCCGATGATCCGCGCCTCGTGGGCAGCACTCTCGAGCTTGGCTTTGTCGCCGGATGCAACGACCGTCACTTCATCAATCTTCTGGTCTTTCCGGTCGCTGCGATAGTAGTCGGGATCGAAATTGCCGACGTGCGCGCCTTCGACGATCGCAATCACCGCGTCTTCGGCGCCAATGGCAATGGGAGCGACGAATGCGAAGCTGCGAATTCCCCGGGATTTGAGGGCTCTGACAGCTACGCCCGCGAGCCGACGTAACTCATAAGCTGAAAATTTCTCCGCGCTTCCGCCGGAGACGAGCAACAGACGTTTCGCTTTCAATCCTGTTGGTTTGTGCAGCAGGTTGGTTTCGAGCAGCTTGCCGGTAAGTTCGCCGCTGGCGAGCAGATCCGCGGCCGCCGACTGCAGGGTGGAATCGCTCGTGGCCAACTTGAGCTGCGGTTTCTTGTCGCCATCGCTCGGCCCAGGCTCACTGGAATCAAGCACCACGGCGACCAGGGCCTCGGTTTGCACGTCGGAAGGGGAAGACAATGAGATTGTGCTTTTCATAAATGTCAGAGTTTTAAAGTATCGTTTGCAGCAGGGAAAATGCAAGCGGCGGAGACCCGACCCGGCGTCGGCAGGGTTTTCAATTTCGACTTCGCCCACGGATGCCCGCCAACCTTAGACCAAGATTTTGGGAAGATACTCTCAACTCGCCAGCGCGCTGGGGAAACGGGTCTTGAAATCAAGCAGGCCAACCCATTCTGGAGTGACTGCAATGCGCACCATCGAAGAGATCATCGTTCCCAGCTGGGCAAGCCAAGCGCGTGCCTGTTGCTCACTGAAGTAGCGCTCCGCGGCCAATGCATACTCGGGCACGATTCCCTCAACCGGTTCAAGACGCGCACTCCCGCGGATGAGAAGCACCTTGTTCGGGAACGTATTGTCGTCGATGGTCAGGGAAACTTTTGGATTGCGTGTCAGCGCTTTCAACTTCGGGGCCTTGGGCGGAGTGCCCATCACGATCTCGCGCCCGTTCCAATGAAACCAGATGGGAATGACGCGTGGCGTTCCGTCGGTCCAAATATAGGCCAGCCGCGCGGGAATTTTCGAATGCAGAAGTTCTTGCGCAGCGGGATCCTGTAGAAGGTCCAAGTTACCTTGCTGAACACGTTTCATAACGAGCTCCCCACTGGCCAGTCCGAGACTGCATTGATCGCGACAGGAATTGTGCACCCACGCTGGAAGAGGGTCAACATATCGCCGCGGCTTTACTTCTTGGGATGGGCCGTGCTAAGCGGAGAAGAAGAGACCAGGTATTCGCCTTCGTCTGGGTCAATCGCATCCAGATCCAACGTATCGGGGTCATACTTGGAGTAGATCACCCGGGCTCGAAAATAGTATGTCTTACCGGGCTCCGCCACAACATGCGCAAATGAGACCAGTCTTGAGCGTCCTTTCAGGCTCGATTGCCAATTAACGCACAAGTGGTGCTCGCCTGGATCTACTGCCAAGAACAGATGGGAAGCGCCGTGCATCGCACCTACCCACTTACCGTCCAGGCCCAACTTGATGGTGGGCGTAATTCCGGCAACTTTCGGATCCTCGGCAACATAGACGATAGCCTTGCCAGGTTCGGGGTGGGTGATCGGCCGACCCGCCGAGATCGTGGTATTGAAGCTGACTCCAAGCGGGCCACAGGCGGCGTATGCGCCGATTGCCGGGGAATTCTGAGCCAAGGCAGAAACAACAAAAAGCGGGATCGCGAAGGCAGTCTTCATTGGGTCCTCTCCTCGGGCAACTCTGGATCTTCGATTTCGCTGCTCTTAGTCTTATTCAATGTGCCGCGGGGACGGCCTGGGACTGATCTGCATCGGCATCCTTGTGGCCGAAATCGAGTCCGAAGTGCGGCTCCGAACGCGTGCCGGTCACGCGAAACGGGACCTCCGTTCCAGCTCCATCTTTGCTGAAAAACGGATCGACCGGTTTCAGCAGGATCGATTTCCAGCCCGTCGTCAGTTGGGAGAGCTTCGCCTTGAGCCTGAGCGTTCCGTGAAAATCGAAAACATTTCCATCCAGGCTGTACTGGCCATGAACATCGGAGCGCACGCCCGGAACCGAGAATTCCAGCTGTGAGAATGTCATGACGCCGTTATCCAGTCGGAATGTGCCGTTCAGGTCGGACGGCACGGCCACGTCCTCTTCTTGTTCTTGCTTCACCAGCTTAGGTTTTCCCTGCGCGCGCAGGCTCAGATCATTAATACGATCCTGAATCTTATTGCTGGAAAATGTACCGTCAAGGATTTTGAAACTGCCATCGAGTTCGAGCCGGTCGACAACATTTTCTGGGCCGGGAGGCAGGCTCATTTTCGTGCGCATTACGACCGAGCCATCCAGGACTGGCGGTTCGGTCTTCACGGCCAACTGCAGCAGGTCTTGGATTTCCGCGTGATCGATCACAACGTTCAGTTCAACGTCGTGACCATGGGGCTCGGCAGTCCGGATAATCTTGCCGTTCGCGGTGAGTGAAGAGTGCAGAAATCGAGCGACAACCGGTTGCAGGTAGGTATCGCCATCGGTGCCATCGACAACCGCATGAAAATCCGTCTGCAGGTTGAGTGGATGGCCAGCAGTTGCGAGACGAAAATCAGGCGTGTCGGTCGCGCCATCCACTTCGATTTTCCCCAGCGTTCCCCGATAATTTCCGCTCGACGAAAGAATGCCGCTGACCCCGTGAAACGTACTCAAATCGGCATGAGTGAAGGAATATCCGCCGGAAACGGGCGTGTCACGCGGTTCCGTTTCGTGGAATGGCCCGAACAGTCCCTGGGACTCAATATTTCCCACCGGCCTCGGATTTATCAGCGTGGCTTCAAACGGCATAGGCTGGCCGGGCCCGACATTTTTCATTGTGAGTTTCGTGATCTGCAGAACCGTCGGAAGCTTCCCGGGCTTATGCGTGATCACAACTTGGGTGTCATCAAAGACCAGTTTGTCGACAACGATGCTGAATTGCGCGGGCCATCGCGGTCGGGAGTCTTCGGCTGGGCGGGTTCCGCTTGCTTCAGATGTCTGTCTGCCGGATTGGCCAGGTTGATGATGCGGAAGATTGAGCACCATGCCGTGAATGCGAACCGTGTCGACGTGCATGGGGGTTCGAAACAGATTTCTGAATCCAGTCTCGAAGCGAAATTGCTGGACGGAAATGACCGGTGGTTCCTGAACTGCAGCTCCGGGTTCAGCCTCGCTGAAGATCTTTAAGTTGGCGCCGGAGACGGCTAATCCATTCGCCAACGAGACACTGAAATCCGGCAATTCGACTCTACTTTTGAAACGCGCAGAAAGGGTTTGGATGACCCGCGCGCGGAGGATGGGAGCAGCGTGGGAAATGAAATAGCTGATCACCATTGCGCTGCCAGAAACGATCAACACGAACACAAGCAGGATCCAACGCCAACGTCTGCGCCGGCGATTGGGCTTGGTGGAGTTTTGGCCCGGATCGCCGTGGTCGTGAAGCGGTAAAGATTGCCCGGGCGATGAGAGAGTCATAGATCGCGGCTACATCAATCTCAGATTCGAGCTTTCGTCCCGAGGATACTCCCGGGCGCTACGGCCCGGTGAAGACGACGATGCTGATCCCAAAATTTTTGCGTCCTAAGTCAGTGTCGACCTTGAGTTCAGCGCGTCCCCGAAGCAAGCGCCAACTTGCCTCGTCGGATCTCGACCAGTTCTCTCCAAAGATGCAGGAATGGATAAGATCGGCTTCTTCCATTTCACGAAGGCGCTTCTGCACTGCGATCCGAATGTCACCCCCGGCTCCGCTTGAGCCATAACCGTGGACCATTTTCAGCACAGCAGTCCCTTCCTGCCGAGCCAAAGCCAATTCACGCTCCAGACGGGATAGAGCTTCCCGGACGGTGGGCAGACCATGCTTCAGGTTCACGGTTTTGATCTGTGCACCGGGCTTCCCTCTCTGCTTCGCTCTACTTCCGGTTACGCCCACGGTTGATGGCCTCTCTCGCTTCTTGATCGGCAGTCCTGCGACGCTCGGTCTCGCGTTTATCCCACAACTGCTTGCCCTTGGCCAGTGCGAGCTCAACCTTCACTCGCCCCTTCTTGAAGTACATGCGGATTGGAATCAGCGTCAGGCCCTTTTGCTGCGTCTTGCCCATCAGCTTGCGGATTTCATCGCGGTGCATCAACAGCTTGCGGGTCCGCAGCGCTGCATGATTCGAATAACTCCCATGTTCATAGGGACTTATGTGGCAATTGAGCAACCAGAGCTCGTCCCCTTTCGCCAGAGCGTAAGCATCTTTCAGGTTGGAGCGGCCGCCACGAATCGATTTCACCTCCGTACCCGTCAAAGCTACGCCGGCCTCAAATTTTTCCAGCAAGAAATAGTTATGTGAAGCGATCCTATTAACGGCAGCGTCGCGCTGGCCGCTGGCTGTGGGATCACGCTTGGGAGATTTTTCCGCATTCGGCTTGGTCTGGTGCGTGGACTGGCGCGGCATGGCGTTCAACGCAATCTTAGCAGGCAGAGAACACGGAGAGATTAAATTCACCTACTGTCTGCGATTTGATGATTGTGAGCTGGGCTTAGGGCCATAGAGTGTGATCCCCGGGCCCACAATGACTTCGAGTGCTGAAGAGCCGATGCTATAATCGCGGACATAAAACCCTTTATGCAGCAAACGGGGATTTCCCGCGGCGGAAATGCGTGCTGACATCGCCCGGCGGGAGGGTAACTTACTGCTCGCACGGGGAAAGGCCGCATTGGAGAGGACCATTCTTGTGAGGATCATCGAATGAGACGGCTCATGCGCCCGGCAGGATTGCTGCTGCTGGTCGCGCTTGCATCGCTTCTAACCCTGGCCGCCGATAAGGCAAAACAGTTCTATGAAAAAGGGCAGGACGCCGAGGCTCGCCAGAATTACGAAGCCGCATACGGCTTCTTCAAGCAGGCTTATGACCTTAAGCCCAAGGATCTACGCTATCGATCCGCCTACCAGCGCACGCGGTTTGAAGCCGCTGCGTCCATGGTTCATCACGGCCAGCAACTACGCGACCAGGGCCAACTTGAGCAAGCTGTCGCCGAGTTCCGAAAGGCTCTCGAGGTCGATCCTTCCCTGTTTATCGCTCAGCAGGAACTCAACCGCACCGTGGACATGATCAACCATCAGGAGCATCCAGAGCCTCAGGCTGCGGGTCCGCCTAATAGCTTGGAGCAAATGGTTCGGGAAGCGGCCGGCCCGGTTGAGCTGGCGCCCATCTCCAATGTCCCGATCACGGTAAAGCTGACCGACAAGGCTGACATCGTCTACAGGACAATCGGACAACTAGCCGGGATCAACGTTCTGTTCGATCCCGATTACGTCCCCAAGCAGATTAAGGTTGAACTGAATGGCGTTACGCTGTCCGAGGCGCTGGAGATCACGGCGCTGGAATCGAAGACATTCTGGCGGCCGGTGACTCCGAATACGATCTTCGTCGCTTCAGACAGCCCCGCAAAACGTAAGGAACTGGAACAGAGCGTCCTCAAAACCTTTTATCTTACGAACCTCTCTCAGCCGACGGAATTGCAGGATGTAGTGAATGCGATTCGCGCTGTGCTCGACGTACAGCGTGTGCAGCAGTTGCTCTCGCAAAATGCACTGGTGGTGCGGGGAACACCGGACCAGATTGCGCTCGCGGAAAAACTGGTTGAGGACCTAGATAAGGCGCGTCCAGAAGTCATCATCGACATTGACGTGATGCAAATCAGCAAAGATAAGTCACGCACTCTCGGCCTCAGTCCTCCGACGAGCGCGACCGTCACCCTGCAGAGCAATATCAATACCAGCACGACGAGTACTACTGGCACGACCGGTACGACTACGCCGACCACTACGAACAACGGCCTCGAGCTCAACACTTTAGGGAACCTCAACGCGACCGATTTCCAGGTCTCGATCGGATCCGCGAATTTGTCCGCGGTGTTGAGCGACAGCGACACAAAGATGATCCAGAGCCCGCAGATTCGGGCGCTCGACAATCAGAAAGCATCGCTCAAGATCGGCGAACGCCTGCCGGTAGCGACGGGATCGTTTCAGCCCGGCATCGGGGGCGTCGGCATCAACCCACTCGTCAACACGCAATTCCAGTACATCGATGTCGGTGTGAACATCGATGTCACGCCGCATATCCACGTCGATCGCGAAGTAACCATGAAGATTTCCATGGAAATTTCGTCGGAAATTGGGCAAGCAAGCATTGGCGGAATCACGCAGCCCATCATCGGGCAAAAAAAGGTAGATTTAGGTGAAATCCGTCTGAAGGACGGCGAAACCAGTCTGATCGGTGGAATTCTCGACGATTCCCAGACCAGGTCACTGAGTGGTATCCCAGGGTTGGCGCAGATTCCAATTCTGAAATATCTTTTCGGACAGACCGCCACCGACCACGAGCAAGATGAGACGGTCTTCGCCATCACGCCGCACATCATCCGTGGCAGCGATATAAACGATATCAATCAACGGGAGATTGAGATCGGAACGGCAAACAACGTTGAGTTGCGCCACGTGATCGCGCCGGCAACGGCTCCGAGTTCCACGCCTCGCCAGGGCAGCGCAAACGGCCAGCAGCCCGGGAGTTCTCCGGCAATCGCTCCAAGCGAGCCAAACGGCGCTACGGGAACGCCGAGTTTCTCCTTTGACCCCTCCACTGTTCAAACCACGAAGGGGAACACGTTTGCGGTGAATCTGGTGATTTCAGGAGCGCAGAACGTGTACTCCGTGCCGGTGCAACTGAATTATGACCCGAAGATTCTCCAGCTGTTGAACGTATCGAACGGGGGATTCCTCTCGCAAGACGGCCAGGCGGTAGCGCTGGTTCATCGCGAAGATGACGGTCTGGGGCAGGTGACGGTCACGGCATCGCGACCGCCTGGATCAGGCGGCGTTACAGGGAAAGGTACAGTGGTTACCTTAACTTTCCAGGCCAAGGCCACCGGACAGTCTCCTCTGACCATCACACGAGGAGGAGCGCGCGATCCAGGATTGCAATCGATTGCGGTCACCGGAGCCCAGGCCGCGGTGACGGTCCAGTAGGCGGGAGTACGCAGGATTTTGAATATTCGGGTGCTTAGAAGGATCACGGCAGTGCGTAGCGCTAGTTGCAAACAGAATAGTACGCCGCCGGCGGGGAATGCGGTGCGGTTCCAGAAGGGTTTTACCCTTATGGAACTGATGGTCGCAACCATTATCCTTTCCATCCTCACGCTGATGGCGCTCCCGCTGACGCGAGTAACAATTCAGCGGGAAAAAGAAAAACGGCTCCGCGCAGCGCTGTGGGAGATGCGCGATGCGATTGACCGCTATAAGGACGCTTGCGACCGCGGAGCCTTTCAGCCCAAGCTCGATAGCTATGGTTATCCGCCAACTCTGGACGATCTAGTCAAAGGAGTGGAAATGCAGGGCGACAAGAAGGTCCGCTTCTTGCGTTCTATCCCTGAAGATCCTATGACCAACAGTAAGGAATGGGGCATGCGATCGATGCAAGACGATCCCGATTCCGACTCGTGGGGTGGCCAGGCCGTGTTCGACGTCTATACGAAGTCTGAGGGCACCGCACTGGACGGGACGAAATACAAGGATTGGTGATGCTGGTGGGTTTACATCATACGATGCGAGTACCAGGTTTCGGGGCAAAAGTTCCTGTCGGCGCGGTCCAGGGTCGGCTGAAACGGGCCCGCGGATTCACGCTGCTTGAATTGATGATCGTTTTGAGCATCATGGCAATCCTGATGGCGATTGCCGTGCCGGTCTATAACCAGTCGATTGTGCAGGCGCGAGAATCCGTGTTGCGCGCGAACCTGAGTACATTGCGCAACGTGATCTCGCAATATACGCTCGACAAGCAGAAAGCCCCCCAGTCGCTCGACGATATCGTCACCGCAGGTTATTTGCGCCAGATTCCGCTCGACCCCATGACCCATGAAGCCAACTGGGAAGTTGTGCAGGAAGATGTGATGATGGCGGTCGATCAGCAAAATCCCGGCATCACCGACGTACATTCCGCCTCCAGCGGAACCGCCAGCGACGGAACCGCGTACAGTACCTGGTAACGCTTTGGTCCTGTTCTTCATCGCGCGTGAAAAAACCTTCTTCTTCGGTTAATCTGCAATCTCGGTCGCACGATGGGGGAAGGCATCACATTCGAGTTTTTCGACTTCATCGACAGGCGAGATCTGCCCGCGCCGGGAGAACTTCCGCTCAATGTTGTACACGTGCGGCGACGCCCGCTGTTATCCGATGCAAGCGCAGTGGAGCGGGCTTATGAATTGCTGTCAGATGAGGAACGCGATCGAGCGTCGCGATATCGAGTTGAGCCCGCTCGCAGCGTCTTCGTTTTGACGCGCAGCGCATTACGCCTTCTACTCGCAGGCTATTTGGAGGAATCGCCGCAGCAAATACGTTTCCGTTTTACAGACCAGGGCAAGCCTTTTCTGGATGCATCCTCCGACCTGCATTTCAACGTTTCGCATACAGACGGACTAGCGCTGCTCGCATTCGCGCGCAAACGCCGTATCGGCGTGGATGTGGAGAAGATCCGGCCTCAGCCCGATGCGCTGAGATTGGCACACCGTTTCTTTTCGCAGAGAGAGCGCGAGGAATTGGAGAATCTTTGCCCAGAGGAGCTAGCGGCTGGCTTTTTTCGCTGCTGGAGCAGGAAAGAAGCGTACATCAAGGCAACGGGCGAAGGTCTTTCGATGCCGTTGCACGAATTCGATATGTCAACGAAAGCGAATCCGGGACAACTGCTGCTGGCAACTCGACCAGACCCCCGCGAAGTCGACCGGTGGTTCGTGCGCGATGTACCGGTCGCTCCCGAATATGCAGCCGCGGTCGCGCTGGGCGACGTCTCAGAGTGAGAATCAGACCGTCTTTTCTTTCCGATGGAAGAGCAACGCCTCAGATTGCAACTCTTTGCACATTGAGCTTTGGCCGGGTCTCGATCAGCGGAAAGATTCAGCCAAAGGCACGAATGTTTTCAGCATTTTAAGTGATGCATCGTAGCCTCGGAAGGTCCGCCAATTGCTTCCTCTTGGGGTGGCCGCTTCCACAGGTAACGAACTTTCAAGCGACGGGGAAAAATGATAAGGTAACACTACCCGCGTTTTGTTCAATCCCCCTTCGTCACGGTTCCTCAGGATGTAGAAGATTGTTTGGCAGAATCCAGATAAAGGTAATAGAGTTAGAAGTCAAATCTGACGTAAGGAGCGTAGCCGCGTTGACCGATTCGAGCAGCCATTTGATTCCGCCCCACGGTGGTGAACTCATTAACCTTATCGTTGCCCCGGAAAAAGTTGCAGAGCTGAAAGCACATTCGCGCGAGTGGCCGTCCTGGGATCTTACAGCGCGTCAACTTTGTGATCTTGAATTGCTGATGAGCGGAGGATTTTCACCGCTTACCGGGTTCATGAACCGCTCGGATTATGAAGGCGTGTGCCACAACATGCGCCTGGGGTGTGGAACGTTGTGGCCTATCCCAATCACGCTCGACGTAACCGAAGAGTTCGCCAAAAAGTTGACGCCGGGTACGAGCAAAGTGGCGTTGCGCGATCCAGAAGGCGTGATGCTTGCGGTTTTGCATGTCGAAGATGCTTGGCAGCCCGATCGAGCTGCTGAAGCGAAGGCCGTCTTCAATAGCACCAGCAAGGCTCATCCGGGAGCCGATTACACGATCAACAAAGCGAACCCATGGTATTTAGGTGGCCGCATCGAAGGGCTGCAGACGCCTTCCCACTACGATTTCCGCATGCTGCGCTTTACTCCTGCGGAATTGCGCAGCGAATTTGCCCGTCTGGGATGGCGTCGGGTGGTTGCGTTTCAGACTCGCAATCCCATGCATCGCGCGCACGTGGAATTGACGTTCCGCGCGGCCAAGCAGGTTGAAGCCAATCTCCTGATTCAACCTGTAGTCGGCATGACCAAGCCCGGCGACGTAGATTACTACACCCGCGTGCGTTGCTATCAACTGCTAAGTTCGAAGTATCCGCAGGGAACGCAGAAGCTTTCGCTTCTGCCGCTCGCGATGCGCATGGGCGGGCCACGCGAGGCCATCTGGCACGCGCTGATCCGCAAGAACCACGGCTGCACGCACTTTATCGTCGGGCGCGATCACGCTGGACCCGGCAAAGACACCGACGGCAAGCCTTTCTATGGCCCGTACGAAGCGCAGGAAGTCTTCAAAAAACACGAAGCTGATATCGGTGTGACCATGGTGCCTTTCAACATGATGGTCTACCTAGAGCGCGAAGACCGATACGTTCCGGATGATGAAGTGAAGAAGGGCGATCACGTTTTGAATATTTCTGGCACCGAACTGCGCCAGCGGCTGAACGAAGGCCGAGACATTCCGGGGTGGTTCACCTATCCAGAAGTGGTGCACGAACTACGACGCAGTTTCCCACCGCGAGCTAAGCAAGGAGTGACCATCTTCTTCACTGGACTTTCAGGGTCCGGCAAATCGACGATCGCGAA
The DNA here is from genome assembly GCA_963772045.1 of uncultured Acidobacteriaceae bacterium. Lineage (GTDB taxonomy): Bacteria > Acidobacteriota > Terriglobia > Terriglobales > Acidobacteriaceae > Sulfotelmatobacter. The sequence continues at coordinate 127,420 of CAVYWC010000003.1, forward strand.
CGTGCTGCTGACCAAGTTCCTGGAAGTCGGCGGGCGTCCGGTAACGCTGCTCGATGGCGACCTGGTTCGAAAGCATCTGTCGTCTGAGCTTGGATTTTCGAAGGAGCATCGCGATATAAACATTCGCCGGATCGGTTACGTGGCTTCGGAGATCACCAAGAACGGTGGTATCGCCATCTGCGCGCCCATTGCGCCTTATGACGCAACTCGCAAGCACGTGCGGCAGATGATCGAACCACATGGCGGATTTATTCTCGTCCACGTCGCGACATCCCTTGACGTTTGTGAGCAGCGCGATCGTAAAGGACTTTATGCCAAGGCGCGGGCGGGAATCTTGAAAGAATTCACGGGAATCTCCGATCCTTACGAGCAGCCGACCGACTCTGAAGTCACGATCAACACCGGAGAATTGTCGCCGGAGGAGGCCGCACAGGAAATTATCCTGCACCTGGAGCGAGAAGGGTTTATCGGGGTGAATGGGGCGGCGGCTTAGACCAAGGTAAAACCATATGGAACTCCTGGCAGCGAAAATCTTCGTCGGTTTTGTCGTGGGCGTGCTCATCGGCATGACTGGGGTGGGGGGTGGCGTTCTGCTACTTCCTGTCTTGATTTTTGGCCTGAGAATTCCGGCGATTATCGCTGTTGGCTCCGACGCGCTGTTCAATTTCTTCACCAAAATTCCCGCCAGCCTGCTCCACATGAAACGCGGCACGGTGCGGCTTAAAGTCGTGGTGGCTCTGGGGCTGGGCAGCGTTCCAGGATCCATTTGCGGCGTGAAGCTGCTGATGCACATTCGCCACATTTATGGCGATGGCGTGAACAGCTTCATCAAGAGTGCAGTCGGAATTCTGCTGATAGTAATTCCGGTCCTCATGATGTTCCAGCGGCGCATTGAGGACCGGGTCGCGCATCGTCCGCCCACGATGAAGGGTTTTGCCGGAATGACACTCATCGGACTTGTCGCCGGTTTTCTCGTGGGAATGACGTCGGTAGGTTCGGGCAGCATCATCATGATGCTTTTACTACTCCTTTACAGTTTCCCACCGAAAGTGAATGTTGGAACCGACATTGTGCATGCGGTCATCCTGACGGGCGTCACGAGTCTGCTTCATTTCAGGCTCGGCAATGTTGACCCAGGACTCGTTGTGTCGCTACTGATCGGCTCAATTCCTGGCGGATTGCTGGGATCGCATCTCAGCACGCGCATGCCTATGCTCTGGCTCCGCCGTATTCTTTGCGCACTGCTTCTCATCACCGGCGCGCGCATGCTGTGGGCCTGATGACGGGTCGTGCCGAGTTCCTCGGGAGATCATGATAACTTCCTACGCTGACATCCTGCGACGCATTCAGTCGGCGCTCGATGCTGCCCGCGACGTGTTTGCACGATACACTCCGGGCGAAATCGAAGCCGAATACAAAGCTGGGCACGATCCGGTGACGGAAGCGGACCGCGCCGTCGATGCCGCTTTGCGGCAAAATCTATTGCGCGAAGGAGAAGGCTGGCTTTCGGAAGAAAGCGTCGACGACGCATCGCGTTTAAACAAGTCCCGCGTGTGGGTGGTCGATCCGCTGGATGGCACGCGGGAGTTCGTTCTCGGGCTGCCGGAATTTTGCGTTTCGATCGGATTCGTCGAGAACGGACGACCGGTCGCGGGCGGAATTTATAATCCAGCGACGCTGGAAACCATGATTGGCTCGGTTGATTCCGGAGTCCTCTACAACGGCAAGCCAACTCGCCCGAGCGAAAAAACAAATCTGTGCGGCGCTCTGATTCTTGCCAGCCGCAGCGAAGTAAAGCGGGGGGAATGGCAACAGTTCACGGACGGTGAATTCGAAGTTCGTCCGATGGGCTCAGTCGCCTACAAGCTCGCACTGGTCGCGGCCGGACGCGCAGACGTGACATTCACGCTTACCCCGAAGAACGAATGGGATGTTGCCGCTGGTGCGGCACTCGTGGAGAGTGCAGGAGGATTCGTCGCCACGCTCGACAATACGCCTCTGCGCTGCAACAAACGAAATCCTCTACTCAGCGGATTACTCGCATCTGCTCCTGGACTAAGAGACGAATTGCTCCGACTGATCCAGCCATCGCCCGCCCACAAGGATCAGCGATAGCCAAATCAGTCCGTTCCGGTGTCGGGGTATGGTTTTCTTTCGGGCGAAACACCTCTGACGTCCTGGTCGCCGAGGCGATCCGCCAATGTGGAAAGCGATCGCAACGCGTCGATCAGGTCGAAGCGATTCTTGTCCCCGTGCGGTGTCAGATTGGCCAGGGTGGCAGAGGGTGAATTGCCGGCCAAATCGAAATCTCTAGCCACCGCGTCAACCACGGCGGGGCCCACGAGTTTCTGTTGATCCACGAACGCACTGACCAGGCAATGCTCGCATAGCAGATTAATGACGCGAGGAATGCCGGACGCGTATCTGTGCAGTGCTACCAGGGCTTCAGGACTGAAGATCGGTTGCCCGTTGGAGCCCGCGATGCGCAGTCTCTGCTGCACGTACGCTTTGGTCTCGTCCAGCGACAGAGGATATGTCTTCGCGCGCAGGGTGAGCCGCTGACGCAACTGGCGCAAGTGCGGCTGCTTCAATTTGTGTTCGAGCTCTGGCTGACCGACCAGCACGATCTGCAATAGCTTCTCGGTGAAGGTTTCCAGGTTAGTCAGCATGCGAATCTCTTCGAGAACTTCGTCGGCGAGGCTTTGCGCTTCATCCACAATGAGGACCGCGGTTTCGCCGGCGCGATACCGGTCGAGCAACCAATTGTAGAGTCGAAGTAAGGTCTGGCTCTTGGCCCGCGATTCGCAAGGGATGCCGAAGTCGGCCATCATGTAGTCGAGGAAGTTCGGCACGTTCATCCGCGAGTTGAACACGAACGCGGTTGCCACCTGTTGCAGGCGGAGCCACTCCAGAAGCTTATTGATGAGTGTAGTTTTCCCTGTGCCGACTTCTCCGGTGAGCAGCACAAACCCTTTTCGGCTCTGCACTCCGTAGGTCAGGCAGGCTAATGCCTCCTCGGTGTGCCGCGTCAGGAACAGAAAACGCGGGTCCGGGTTCACGTTAAACGGATTGGCTCGTAAACCGAAAAAATCCTTGTACATACAGCGTGAGGAGCCCGTGAGTCGGTTATCCGAAGGCTGGTCGCCTGGATATTCGGATCGAATGTCGAGGAACATCCTACCACGGAGTTGAAGAGAGGTCTCGCCTTATCAACAAGGCATGGGGAAGATGGCATCGCGCAAAATCAGGGGCTTTGCGCTAGGGCAACGCAGATCCGAGTGACTAGATCCCTTAGAACGGTTTGCGGACGACAACTTCGCTCTCGCGGATAAAAAACTGAGCCGAACAACTCTCTGAGCCGCAAATCACCGGGAGCAGCCCACTGATCTGTTTGCGGGTGATAAGGCCGAGCATACCGCAGGAGGGGCAAGACAGCACGGCCCAGTAGGGATCTTCCTTTTCGCCGATCTCGCCGGCGTTTTCGAGCACAAAGACGGTACCTGGCTGCATTTGCTCCGGAATCCACTCATTCAGGATGTCCAGTTCACCGACCATGTTTCCTCCCTGTGCGTCTGGGTTCTGGCTGCGAATGCTCTCCTATGAAGCCTTTTCTAACATGCTCCGCGTAATCGGACGAAGTTACCGAAGTATCCGGATTTTACGACGCTGAAACGTCCCGGGCACGATCACGAATATTTCAAAGCTCCCTAAGCAGAATGTTTCGAGTATTTTAGGCATGATCCGCTGTGGATCAGGTAGAGAATTGGAGCGGAAGGGAGTGACTAAGAGAGTTCCTGGGCATAAGCGGATCCAAGTCCGCCACCGACAAAATGCACGACTTCAAGACGATCCCCTTCCTGAAGGTTTGTCTGCGCCCAGAGGTCGCGCGGAACGATGTTGCGGTTCACTTCCACGGCGACGCGATCGCTTTTCATGCCGAGTAGTTCGATGAGAGCCGCAAGAGTAAAGGGAGGCGCCGCGGATTCGAACTGGCGGTCTTCCCCGTTGATTTGCAGCTTCATATGATTTGCAGGTTTACGGTGAACGCCCCTGAGGTCGGGTTTTTGCCTACTCTGCTTTACGCAATACAAATTTCCGCGTTGCGGTGCGTCCTTCGTAGTTGGCTTGAACCAGAAGCGAGGCATCGGGCAGGCCCATCTCGTCGACTTCAATCTTGATTTCGGCCGAGCCAATCGAATCGGCGACCGCCTGGGTGTAGAACGGAGCCTCGCCAGGACGCGCAAAGCGGAAGGTCAGCCGCGCCCCGGGAGCCGCTTCGCCTCCCTCAGTCACGCGCAGTTGCATGGTCAGATTCCGGTTGGCGTGCACCGAGTCAGCGTTCAGCCATTGCACTTCGAGTTCCTTGACTGTAGCCAGCGCCTCTAGTTCGCCGTGGTCGAGGACGGAATCCAGCTTGCCTTCACGGATGGCGTCAAGCACAAGCCGGTGCTGCTCGCGCAATTGCTGCTCCTTTTGGGTGTCTCCGGACTGGCTTTCGTTTGACGTGGCACTGGGTCGGGCACGCTTGCCGATGCAACGGCCGCGAACGAAAACCTGCGTCTGCAGCAAGTGCTCGCCTTCGCGGGCTTCGCTCTGCACGTGGTAGATCGTGTCGCCGTGCTTCACGTCGGTATTGAAGCCAAAAATCATTTGCAAATTTTGTAATCAGGTAATTTTGCAATTTGAAAACCGGCCGCACTCTCAGACTACGAAATTACCGATTACCAAATCACAAAATCGTTAAGTTCCTGCGAATCTCTATGCGTTCCCTTGACACTGTTGCGTATCAGCCCATAACCTAGAATGTTTCGATGGCGCTTGGCGCGAATTATATATACGTTCTCCTATGCCGGACAATTACTTCGATCGCTACCTCCCGTTTTTTATTCATATCCTGCTGGCGGCAGGTATTGCGACGGCGATCGTGTTGCTTTCCCGGCTAATTGGACAGCGGAAACCAACGCGCGCCAAGATGTCCCCCTATGAATGCGGTATGACGCCGCAGGGCGATTCGCGCGAACCTTTTTCGGTGAAGTTCTATCTGGTAGCGATGTTGTTCATTCTGTTCGATGTAGAAGCCGTATTCATCTATCCCTGGGCGGTGGTTCTGCGCGACTTGAAGCGCTTTGGATTGTGGGAGATGCTGGTTTATATCGGCATTTTCCTGGTTGGCTTCTATTATGTCTGGAAAAAGGGCGTGCTTGACTGGGGCGAAACTGGGCGGAGGCAAGCCTGATGCCCATAACTGCCGCCGTTACCGATCTGGAAGAACTCAAGAATCATCCGGCGATTGCGCGCCTGCTCGCCTGGAACCCTGCGGCCGTACTGGCAGCCAAGTTCGATCGCGAGGAGATGACGATTGTGGTGGAGCGTGGAAGCATCCGCGAGGCCTGCGCATTGCTGAAAGAAGATCCGGCCTGCCCCTTCAATTTCCTTTCGGATATCACGTGCGTGGATTGGTCACCCAGCGAGCCGCGGTTTGAGGTCATCTATCATCTGCTTTCCATCCCGAAAAAGGAGCGCGTGCGGCTGAAAGTTCAGCTGGAGAGCGTCAGCCCGGCGGTTGAGTCCGTGACCTCGGTCTGGCCGGGCGCGAACTACTTCGAGCGCGAAGTTTTCGACCTGTTCGGCGTGCGTTTTACGGGCCATCCTTATCTGCGCCGCATTCTGATGCCGGAAGATTGGGAAGGCCACCCGTTGCGCAAAGATTATCCGGTGGAGGGCTATCGCTGATGGCCCACATGACCCCCACGCCAGTGCTGGAGCCCGGCCAGGATCGCACGATGATCCTGAACATGGGCCCGCAGCACCCGTCGACGCACGGAGTACTGCGCGTGCTGCTCGAAATTGACGGCGAGACTGTCGTTCGTCTGATGCCCGACATCGGATACCTGCACACGGGAATTGAAAAGACCTGCGAAGCGAAGTTCTATCAGCAGGTTGTGCCTCTGACCGATCGCATCGACTATCTCTGCCCCATGACCAACAATCTCTGCTACGTGCTGGCGGTAGAGAAACTGCTGGGGCTGGAGATTCCGCCGAAAGCGCAGTGGCTGCGCGTGTTGCTGAACGAGCTAACGCGGATTAACTCGCACCTGGTATGGCTCGGGACCCACGCCATGGATATCGGCGCCCTGACGGTATTCCTCTATTGCTTCCGGGAGCGAGAAGAGGTCCTGCGCATGTTCGAAATGGTCAGCGGTCAGCGCATGATGACATCCTATTTCCGGGTGGGAGGAATTGCGCTCGAACCGCCGCTGGGATTCTTCGATCGAGTCCGCGATTTTGCCGGTTATTTTCCGGAAAAAGTGGATGAATATGAGAATCTGCTGACCGGAAATCCGATCTGGGGCATGCGGACCAAGGGTGTGGCGAGAATTACGGCGGAAGATGCTTTGGCCCTGGGAGCAACCGGCCCAACTCTGCGCGGGAGCGGCGTTGATTTTGATCTCCGCCGCGATATGCCGTACTCGAGCTATGAAAAGTTTCAGTTCAAGGTTTCGGTTTCACAGGAAGGCGACGTTTTCGCGCGGTATATGTGCCGCGTTCAAGAACTGCGAGAGTCGATCGGAATCGTGCGGCAGGCGCTCGACGGCATGCCGGAGGGTCCGATCAAGGCGGATGCTCCTCATGTGGTTCTGCCAGACCGCGAGAAAATGAAGACCCAGATGGAATCGCTCATCTACCACTTCAAGATCATTACCGAGGGATTTGCGGTTCCGGCGGGCGAGGTCTATCAGGCAGTCGAATCGCCGCGGGGCGAGATGGGCTACTACATCGTGAGCGACGGCACGGCAAAGCCCTACCGGGTGCACATGCGTTCGGCGTGTCTGGCGAATCTACAAACGCTGCCCACAATGTGCGAAGGCCATCTGCTGGCCGATGTTGTGGCTGCGATCGGAAGTATTGATATTGTGCTGGGAGAGATCGACAGATAACCCTGTGACCATGTGTGCTCTGTGGGTTTGACTCCTTTTCACCGCAGCGGGCACAGAGGATTACAGAAAGCTGAAGATGAAGTTTTCTGACGAATTCGAAACGCGATTTGCGGAGATGGTGGCTCACTATCCGACGAAGCGGTCGGCGCTCGTGCCGACGCTTCTTTATGCTCAGGATGAGACCGGATACCTATCCGACGAAGTGATCGCCGAGATCGCATTACGGCTCGATCTGACCGTACTCGAAGTGCGCAACGTGATCAGCTACTACTCCATGCTGACGACCAAGGCGCGCGGCAAGTTCAACGTGCAGGTTTGCACGAATATCAGTTGCATGGTGCGCGGCGGAGAAGAGATCCTCGATCATTGCAAAAAGAAATTGGGCATCGGGCACAAAGGCATGACCGCCGACGGACTATTCTCGGTGGAAGAAGTCGAGTGCATCGGCGCCTGCAGTTGGGCTCCGGCGGCGCAAGTCAATTACGACTTTCATGAGAACCTGACTCCCGAGAAGATGGATCGAGTTCTCGACGACTACAAGAAGAAGGGAACGCAGTAAAGCAGTTCCTGAATTTTTCATGGCTGATCTGGTTTCTCATCCCGACGAGGTCAAGGTCGTCTCCCGCCGCTTTGGCCAGGGTGCGACTAATATCGACCGTTACCTCGCACTCGACGGCTACAAGGCTGTGCAGAAGGCACTCGCCATGGAGCCGGACGCGATCATCAACGAGGTGAAAAATTCTGGACTTCGCGGGCGCGGAGGCGCGGGATTCTCGACCGGGATGAAGTGGTCGTTCGTGCCTAAGCAGTCGGCCAAACCAAAGTATGTTCTGTGCAATGGCGATGAGAGCGAACCGGGAACGTGCAAAGATCGTCTGATTTTCGAGCATGACCCGCACTCGGTGATCGAAGGCGTAATGATCGCGGGTCTCGCCGTAGGCGCGAAGAGCGGCTACATCTACATTCGCGGCGAATATCGATATCTGTCAGTCATCATGCAGAAAGCAATTCGCGACGCCTACGCCAAGGGATTTCTGGGCAAGAACATTTTCGGCAGCGGACGCGATTTCGATGTTTATTGGCATGGTGGAGCTGGAGCTTACGAAGTGGGCGAAGAATCAGCTCTGATGGAATCGCTGGAAGGCAAGCGCGGCATTCCGCGGATTCGTCCACCGTTTCCGGCTGTAGTTGGGTTGTGGGGTGGACCGACCGTCATTAACAATGCCGAGACCCTGGCCAGCGTTCCCCACATTATTCTTGGCGGCGCGGAGTGGTATGCGAAAATCGGCACGCCCAAGAACGGCGGCACACGGCTTTTCTGCCTGAGCGGCAATCTGGCCAAGCCCGGGGTCTACGAGCTGCCCATGGGCTATAACTTAAAGAAAATGATTTACGACGTGGGCGGCGGCATCCCGAACGGGCGCAGTTTGAAGGCGGTTGTTCCCGGAGGATCTTCAACGCCGTGTCTAACGCCGGACGAGATCGACATTGCCATGGATTTCGATTCCGTAGGGAAGGCCGGTTCGATGCTCGGTTCCGGCGGCGTGGTTGTTATCGACGATGCCCAGTGCATCGTGAAATTCGCGCTGCGCACAATGAAGTTTTATCAGCACGAAAGCTGCGGATGGTGCATTCCCTGCCGCGAGGGTACGGACTGGCTAAAGAAAACGCTCATTCGTTTTCATGCGGGCGGTGGATTGAAAAAAGACATCGATAACATGCAGTACTTATCGGAAAACATGTTGGGACGGACATTTTGTCCGCTCGGCGATGCGGCCGCGATGCCGACCATCGCCTTCGTGAAAAAATTTCGGAAAGAATTTGAAGATCATCTGGAAGGGCGGCCGTGCCCGTTTGAGAAGCAGGGCGCCGTCGAGCAGTTGCCAGTGTTCGCGCATTGAGGCGTTAGATGAGGCATGGATTCTCCTACATCTTCGTTCTTCTGGTGCTCGCAGTGACCAGCACGGCGGAGAACACCGCTTGCAAAGGGACTCGGCTCCCGGTGGTTGCGAAGTGCTTTAGCTTCCGCGGGCGACTGGGGCTATACAACGGGGGGCATACCTACTGGATTTGGCGGGTGGGCACGAGCCACAAGTACTGGGTGGAAGGAGAGCTTCCCGCAAGCATTAGCGAGCAGAGCCTAGATTGGGATCACTTTTACTGGGGAAACTTTGATGCGTGCCCAACTACGTTGTTTAGGAGGGGCTATGCGCAGGGTATTTGCCTTCAATCGACGGGCAATCTTAGAACGACCGAGCGAACAAATTAGATGCCTGATGTGACTCTGACAGTCGACGGCAAAAAGGTGACCGCTCCCGCGGGCATGTTGCTCATTGAAGCGTGCAAGCGCGTGGGCATCGAAGTGCCGTCATTTTGCTATTACCCCAACCTCTCCCTGCAGGGCGCTTGCCGCATGTGTCTGGTGAAGGTTGAGAAAATGCCCAAGCTGCAGACCGCCTGTACGACGGTCGTTGCGGAGGGCATGATCGTCACCACCGAAAGTGACGAGATCAAGCAGGCGCGCAAGTCGATGCTGGAACTCGTGCTCGGGAACCATCCTCTCGATTGCCCGGTCTGCGATGCCGGCGGCGAGTGTGAGTTGCAGGACATGACTTTCAGCTATGGCGCCGCCGAATCCAAGTTCATGGAGAGAAAGAACCATCGCGACGAGCAGCAATGGTCGCCGGTGGTTTATTTCGACCGGCCGCGCTGCATCCTGTGCTATCGCTGCGTCCGGGTATGTGGCGAAGGGATGGACGTGTGGGCTCTGGGAGTGCAGAACCGCGGCGTCAGTTCTATCATCGCGCCTAACGAAGAAGATCATCTCGACTGTGAAGAGTGCGGCATGTGTATCGACATCTGCCCGGTTGGCGCGCTGACTTCCGGTGCATACCGATATAAAACGCGGCCGTGGGAGATGAAGCACGTGGGCACGGTCTGCACGCACTGCGGTGACGGCTGCAAGACGACGCTGGGCGTGCGGCGGTCTGATACCGGAATGGAGATCGTGCGCGGCGACAACCGCGACAAGAGCGGAGTCAACGGCGACTTTTTGTGCATCAAGGGCCGTTATGGTTTTGATTTTGCGAGTTCCCCGGAGCGCCTCACTCAGCCCCTGATCCGGAAAAATGGGAAGTTGACTCCCTCGACTTGGGAAGAAGCGTTTGAGCTGGTTGGAAAGAAGTTCGCCGAGATTCGCGACCAAGATGGCGGCGCTGCGATCGGGATAATCGGTTCGAACCGGACTACGAATGAAGAGAATTACTTGCTCTCAAAGTTCGCGCGTACGGTGCTGAAGACCAATAACGTAGACCATCACCGAACCGCCGACTTCCCTGCCCTGGCCGCCGCCCTAAGAGGTAAACCCGAAGCGACCGCGAGCATGGCAGATGTCCTCACCGCGTCCGCAATCCTGCTGATTGGAAACGATCCGACGGAACAGCATCCGCTGCTGGCCTGGCAGATTCGCAACAATGTTCGGCTGCACCGGGCCAAGCTGTATGTGATTAATTCGGAGCCAATCAAACTGCGCCGGCAAGCAACGAACTTCCTGCAGATTCCCGCTGGTACGGAATCGAAGCTTGCGAGTTTCCTGGCGGGAGATGATTCGGTGATCGACACGCTGACCGGGTCGGCGGCAGGCAAGAAGTCCTGGATCGGTGTTCGCGACACCCTGCGTGCCGAGCCGAACCTCATTATTATCTTTGGGTCAGAGATTCGCGGCAACTCAGTGGCCGATCTGGTGAAATTCGGTTCCGGCATTCCTGGAGCGAAGTTGATTGCCCTCGGCGACTACTCGAACTCGCGAGGCGCCGCCGACATGGGACTCTATCCTGACTTGCTGCCCGGCTATCACCGAATCGCTGGCAGCGGCGAGTTCCACCAGGAGTGGGTCGAAGTTCCGCAAACTGCCGGATTGGATTTACCGGGCATGATTGACGCCGCAAAATCCGGCAAGCTGAAGGCCCTGTATGTAGTGGCAGCGAATCCGGTCGGAAGGTTAAAGATCGATCCTTTTGTCTTCGCGCACACCTTCGTCGTGGTGCAGGACATGTTTCTCACTGAAACCGCCGAAATGGCCGATCTAGTGCTTCCCGCCGCGAATGCCTATGAAAAATCCGGCACGATGACAAATACCTGCGGGGACGTGCAATTGGTGAAGAAAGCCGGTGATGTTTCCGAGCTCAAGGACGATTTCGAAATGATCGTGCGCATCGCAGACGCGATGGGGCATGACGTCCACAAACTCGTGCCATTTGGCCGGGGCGAGTCCGCCGACATGGGCCAGTCTCGCGGCGCAGAATCCGGCGAGGCCGACCGCCATGCGGTCTGGCTTGAAACGCACGGTCTGGAGCCGAAGCTCAGCCCCTTTGATCCATTGGCCATCCTCGATGAGATTCAACGGCTGGTTCCTGGCTACGATGTTTCCCGCGCAAATCTGCTCGGAGGAAATAGCGAGCACACGTCGTTGGCCAAATCCGGGAGCAGTGTGGCGCATAAATCAGAGTTGATCGTTCCGGCGAAGGACAGCCTTTTCACGTCAGGAACTCTAGGCCGCTATTCTCGTGCCCTGCGGTCAGTCGTGGAAAGTCACGAAATCAAGCCTGCCGAGGTTGCGGCCGATTAGCTTTTCGCAACAGTGTTGAGAGAATTAAGAGTTTCGAGTAACCAGCTTTCAGGAATTCATATAAGGAACGGGCGTTTTGCCGATCTGGCTCTTTATTGTCGTCTCGGTGGTTAAGTCAGTGATTCTGCTCGTCGTGCTGCTCACCGCGGTCGCTTACACTGTTTGGCTCGAGCGCAAAGTTGTAGGGCACATGCAGAACCGCTGGGGACCCACGCGCGTCGGACCCTTTGGCCTGCTGCAGCCTGCGGCCGACGGTCTGAAGTTCCTGTTCAAAGAGGACCTGACTCCACCCCACGTCTACAAGCCTCTTTATATTGCGGCGCCGATGATCGCGGTGATTTTCGCGCTGACGTCGATTGCGGTGATTCCGTTCGGCAACTCCGTTGTGATCGGCGGCTACACGATTCCGCTTCAGGTCACGGATGTAAACACAGCCCTACTGCTTATTCTTGGCGTCACTTCCATCGGCGTGTACGGCGTCGCGCTTGCTGGGTGGTCGTCGAACAATAAGTATTCTCTGCTGGGCGGATTGCGGGCCAGTGCGCAAATGGTGAGCTACGAAATCGCCCTGGGGCTTTCGCTGGTCGGCGTGCTCATCATGTCAGGGAGTTTCAGCCTGCGCCAGATCGTGGACGCGCAGGGCGGGCATTTCTGGGGATTTATTCCGCGCTGGAATATCTTCCACGGCCAGATCATCGGCTTTTTCTGTTACCTGATCGCGGCGTACGCAGAAACGAACCGGATTCCATTTGATCTGCCGGAAGCGGAAACCGAACTGGTCGCCGGGTATCACACCGAATACAGCTCGATGAAGTTTGCTATGTTTTTCATGGCCGAGTACGCGAACATGATTACCGTGGCATGCGTGGCCACGCTGCTTTTCCTGGGCGGGTGGCATGGACCAGTTTTCGGCCCATATCCTCTGCAGGTGCTCTTGCCTGTGCTCTGGTTTTTCGCCAAGGTTTTTGTTTTTCTCTTTATTTATATTTGGGTGCGCGGCACGCTGCCACGCTTCCGCTACGATCAACTGATGGCGTTTAGCTGGAAGTTCCTGTTGCCGGTAGCCATATGTAATCTGATCGCGACCGCGGTCGCGGTTGCGTGGTGAAAAACACGGGCCGGCGGTCACGGGCAGTAACTGAAGCGAAAAAATTCTGGGCCTCTGGCCCTGATCCTAGCAATTGACTACGGATTTGATGAGCATTCATCTCATTATGTTTCTGTTCTTCGCAGCGGTCGCCGTGGCGGGCGCGATCAACCTGCTGGCGCAGACGCATCCCATCAACTCCGCCCTGTCGCTGATTGCGGTAATGGCCGCTCTTGCGGGCGAATTCTTGCTGCTTGGAGCCGAATTCGTCGCCGCGATCCAGGTCATTGTCTATGCCGGCGCAATCATGGTTTTGTTTGTTTTCGTAATCATGGTGCTGAACGCCGGGGTTGAGGAGCGTACCAAGGGAAGCCGGGTCGCGATCTGGTTCGGCATTCCGGGAATGCTGTTGGGAAGTGTGCTGGTGGCGTGGGCCGTCGTGCGATCTTCCGGAAACGAACCCGTTGCCGCCTCAGTTCTGGAAGGCGCACCAAAGAAAATCGCAATGTTGCTCTTTCATGAATTTCTGCTGCCTTTTGAAATCACTTCGATCTTGATCTTGATCGCCATCATGGGCGCAGTGGTGCTGGCCAGCAAGCCGCAAGCCGTGCAGAAAAGAAAGGAGCACTAATTGGTTCCACTCTCTTACTACCTGGTGCTCAGCGGAATCCTGTTTGCCTGTGGCGTGACCGGATTTCTGATCAAGCGCAACATCATTACGATCTTTATGTCGATTGAGCTCATGCTCAACGGCGTGAATCTTTCGTTCGTCGCGTTTGCCGCACGCTGGCATGCCCTCTCGGGACAAGTTTTTGTGTTCTTCGTAATGGTAGTCGCGGCTGCCGAAGCAGCCGTAGGACTGGCCATCATCATCGCCGTCTTCCGAGCTCGCGAAACCTTGAATGTCGACCAGTTGAACCTGCTGAAACTATGACTCCGAACCTCAATCTTAGTCTTTGGTTGATCCCGATTCTGCCGCTTGCCGGCGCCGCGACCAACGGCTTTTTTGGGAAGAAATCTTCCCGAACCGCGGTCAGCGTGATCGCCCTCTTTTTCTCCGGGGCGGCGTTCGCCTGGGCTGTGACGGCAGTTGCGCGGTTCTGGCCAGGGGAGGTGCCGTATCAGGAGTTCCTCGCGCACTGGATTCGCTCCGGCTCATTCCTGGTTGATTTTGCGTTTTATCTCGATCGGCTTTCCGTGGTCATGGTGCTCGTGGTGACCGGTGTCGGGTTCCTCATCCACATCTACTCCGTCGGCTACATGTGGGACGACCCGAGTTATTACCGCTTTTTTTCCTACCTGAATCTGTTCATGTTTTTCATGCTGACGCTGGTATTGGCCAACAACTACCTGCTGATGTTCATTGGGTGGGAAGGGGTGGGCCTGGCATCGTATCTGCTGATCGGATTCTGGTTCACGAAAGATTCGGCCGCCTCGGCTGGAAAGAAAGCATTCATCGTCAATCGCATCGGCGATTTCGGATTTCTCATCGGGCTGTTCCTGATCATCCAGCACTTCGGCTCTCTGAACTTTGTTCAGGTGTTCGGGAAGATTCTGCCAATATCTGCGGAAACGACCGGATCCGGGGTCCTGACCGCAATCGGACTTCTGCTCATGGTAGGCGCGTGCGGCAAATCAGCTCAGATTCCGCTCTACGTCTGGCTTCCCGACGCTATGGAAGGTCCCACGCCGGTGTCGGCGCTGATCCATGCTGCGACCATGGTGACCGCTGGAGTCTACATGGTTGCGCGTTCGCACGTAATTTTCGACCGCGCACCCATTGCGCTTACGGTAGTCGCGATTATCGGAACACTCACCGCCTTCTTCGCCGCGACGATTGGCATTGCTCAGAACGACATCAAGAAAGTCCTCGCCTACTCGACCGTTTCCCAACTGGGCTATATGTTCATGGCGTGTGGCGTGGGCGCATTCTCTGCGGGAATTTTTCACCTGATGACGCACGCCTTCTTCAAAGGCCTCCTATTCTTGGGTGCGGGCTCGGTGATTCACGCGGTCGGCGGCGAGCAGGATATGCGCAAGATGGGCGGCCTTCGCTCCTACATCCCGATTACGGCTGCGACGATGGGAATTGCGACTCTTGCCATCGCAGGAATTTTTCCCTTCGCCGGATTTTGGAGCAAGGACGAAATTCTCTGGAAGGCGTATCAGACAAGTTGGATTTATTGGGCAATTGGCGCGATCACGGCCATGATGACCTCCTTCTACATGTTCCGCCTGCTGTTTATGACGTTTGCCGGCGACTACCACGGTGCTCATGTGGACGAGCACGGCCGAGTTCACACGACGCATAACCATGCCGAACACGGGCACGGTGAACCGCACGAGAGCCCGATGGTCATGCTGGTTCCGCTGATGGTCCTTGCGTTCTTGTCGACAGTAGGGGGACTGGTCGGAATCGGCAACCACTTCGAGCACTTTCTTGCTCCGGTGTTCGGCCCTGAGTATCCTCGCGCGATCGCCGAAGGCTCTGGGGGCCTGGAATACCTGCTGATGGGGATTTCCCTGAGTCTTGCTCTCGCTGGTGCAATCCTCGCTTACATTTTGTATGTGAGTAAGCCGTACCTGCCCCAAAAGATTGCTCTAAGCCTGAATGGCTTTTATGAAGCGGTGTTGAACAAGTACTACGTGGATGAACTCTACGAGAAACTTTTCGTCCGGCCGCTGGTCAAGGGATCGACGGAGATCCTCTGGCAAGACATCGACCGCAAAATGATCGACGATTCGGTGAATGACCTTGGGGACGGTGCAGGCCACGTCTCCGATGAAGTACGCCACATGCAATCGGGCAATCTGCGCTCGTATGCGGGATGGATTGCCGCAGGAGCCGGGGTTTTGATTGCTTACATGGTATGGCTGGGAGTAGGACGATGACCGACAATCTCAGCCCCTACATTCTCACCCTGGTCACGTTCGTACCGCTGGCTGGCGCGCTCTTGCTGACTGTGTTACCCCGGCGCGATCGCGATATTCGCATATTCTCACTCGTGGTTTCGCTTCTTACATTCGTTCTCTCTCTTCATCTGCCAGTCTATTTCCATCGCGAGCACACGGCATTTCACTACGAGATCAATCGTGCATGGATCTCTAGTCCCAACATTCACTATCACCTGGGTATCGATGGAATCTCGATGTGGCTGGTGGTTCTGACTACGTTCCTCACCCCGCTATGTGTGCTGATCTCATGGAAATCGGTGCACGATCGGGTGAAAGAATTTTTCATTCTGCTGCTGATTCTTGAGACCGCGCTGACCGGCGTCTTCGTAGCCCTCGATCTGTTCCTGTTCTACTTCTTCTGGGAATCCACGCTGATTCCGATGGCATTGCTGATCGGAATCTTTGGCCACGAGCGCAAAGTCTATGCCGCGGTGAAGTTCTTCATGTACACAATGATCGCGTCTGTATTTATGCTGGCCGCGATTCTGTGGCTCTATGCTCATACCGGCAGCTTCGATTTCGTCGACATACAGAATCAGATCCGAGCCGGCGGAGTTCCGGGCTTTCCTTCCGCGGCGCTCTGGCTTTTTCTCGGCTTCTTCACCGCATTTGCCGTCAAAGTGCCTCTGTTCCCTTTCCACACGTGGCTGCCGGATGCTCACGTGGAAGCGCCTACCGCGGGTTCTGTGCTGTTGGCCGGCGTTCTTCTGAAGATGGGCACGTACGGCATGCTGCGCTTCAATCTGGGACTATTTCCGGAGCAGTCGCGGCACAATGCGCCCTGGGTGATCGTGCTCGCGCTGATCGGCATCATTTACGGCGCACTGGTGGCGATGGTGCAGCCGAACATGAAAAAGCTCATCGCCTATTCCTCGGTGAGCCATCTGGGATTTGTGGTGCTGGGAATTTTTAGCTTCACGCAATCCGGGTTGAACGGCGCGATGTTCGTCATGCTGGCTCACGGAGTTTCCACCGGAGCGCTGTTCATGCTGGCGGGCGTTTTACACGAACGTCGCCATACCTATGAAATCAGCGAGTTTGGTGGCCTCGCCTCGCCTATGCCGGTCTATGCGGCGTTATTTCTGTTCATTGTGCTGGCTTCGGTAGGCCTGCCCCTGCTGAACGGATTTGTCGGCGAATTCCTGGTCTTAAATGGCGCGTTTCAGTCCCACACAGTTTATGGCGTTCTTGCGGCCACCGGTGTGATCTGGAGCGCCTGCTATCTCTTGTGGATGTACCAGCGCGTCTTCTACGGGAAAGTCACACACGCGGTGAACAATTCTTTGCCCGACTTGTTCGGCTTCGAAAAGGCAGCCGTCTGGCCATGCGCCGTCGCGGCGCTGGCCATGGGCGTTGCCCCGATCCTCTGGCTGGCGGCTATCGACCCGGCAACCCAGGCGGTATTGGCGCCGATCGCGCAAATGACGGCAAAGGTGGTGGGACAATGATGGGCACGCTCTTGGCGCAAGCGACTCCACAAACGGTGGAGTACGTTCGCATTTTGCCCGAGATCGTACTTTCTCTGTTCGGCATTCTTATCATGCTGCTCGATCCGCTGGTGGACGAGAAGAAGAGTCCGCAAACCCTTGGTTTGATCGGATTCGCTGGCGCGATGGCGGCCTTGGCGGCAACTTGGTACATGTCGTACTCGCCGGGTCTCGCCTTCTCCAATAGCGTTCGCGTCGATGGTTTCAGCGTCTACTTCCACGTGCTGGTTATCGCGATCACGGCCGTCGCGATCCTGAGTTCGTTTGAGTACATGTCAGTCCAGCACATTCGCGCCGGTGAATACTATGCCCTCATTCTGTTCGGCGCTGTGGGCATGGGATTGATGTCATCCGCGATCGAGTTGGTGTTGATCTTCATCGCACTTGAAATCTCCTCAATTTCCACTTACATCCTTGTCGGATTTCGCCGTCATCAGGCGTCCAGCACGGAGTCGTCCCTGAAGTATTTCCTATTGGGCTCGTTCGCGACGGCGTTCTTCCTCTACGGTGTGGCCATGATGTTCGGCGCAACCGGTTCGACGAACATCGACACCATCAGCCAATTTTTGCAGAACAATCCCGCTCCGCTGTTGATCTATATCGGAACGGCGCTGATGTTCGTCGGCCTCGGATTTAAAGTCGCCGCGGCGCCATTGCACATCTGGACTCCCGACGTTTACGAAGGAGCACCTGCTCCCGTCGTGGGTTTCATGTCGACGGCACCGAAAGCCGCTGCTTTTGCCGTGTTGCTTCGGATTGTATTTGCCATCAACGAACCCGGCCACTTCTGGCCCATATGGGTCGCGGCAGCGCTTTCCATGACGCTGGGCAATCTGGGAGCTCTGGTACAGACGAATGTGAAGCGGTTGCTCGCTTACTCGTCGATCGCGCACGCCGGTTACCTGCTCGTCGCCTTCGCGATGACGACCTCTGAGAATTCGCCGAACGGAATCGCAGCGGCAATGTTCTATGCGGCGGCTTATGCGGCCATGAACGTTGGCGCGTTCGCCGTCGTCAGCCACTTCGCGAATGCCGGCGAGCAATATGTGACGCTGGAAGACTATGAAGGACTTGGGCGCACTTCTCCGTTGCTGGCTGCGATGCTCACGATCTTCCTGCTTTCGCTGATCGGCATCCCGATGACCGGCGGGTTTTTCGCTAAGTTCTACGTCTTCAGCGCCGCGTTGCGCGCCAACCTGGTCTGGCTCACTCTCATTGGCTTGGTCAACAGCGCCATCGGTGCTTATTACTACCTTCGTATCATTGTTGTGATGTATATGCGCGAACCACGCAAACAGGTCCCAGTCACGCCCGTTCCCTTCGGCTTGGGAGTTGCTCTCACCGTGAGTCTTATCGCTACTTTCTATTTGGGGATTTTTCCCAATCGCGTGCTTCAATACGCGCAGCAATCTGCGCCGGACGTGCTTGCGCAGCACGCGGCGACGTCCCCGGCGAGCACGGTGGAAATTCCTCCGATCGCCGCTGAGCCAGCTCTAAAACCCGCTCCCTGAGCCTGAAATCCGCAATTGACAAGACCCTGCAGACACGTGCATCATGTGTGGACAATGAAGGATGAGTCCTTCCCTCTCAGAACGGGGCGAAATGGAGGCTAGACAATGCGAACGATGATTTCAAGACTTTGGCGTGAAGATGCGGGACAAGACATTGCCGAATATGCAGTGATGCTCGCCGTGATCCTGGTCCTGGTGGTAGGAACAGTGCGCCTGATCGGGTCCAACTCGAACACCGTCTTCTCGAACGCCGCCAGCGCGATCCAGTGATCGGCAGTAGTCGAGAGTAAGGATATCCCGGGCTCCCTAAAGGTTTCTATGACGCGATTTAGCCCCAGTTTTGGATACTGCACCGGCTGCTGGTTTCGAGCAGCGGCGGCTGCAATCAGCTTGGGGTGATAAGAAGAAAAAGATAACAAGAAAGAAACAAACCCCAAGCCGCGATTCACATCGCGGTTTTTTGCTTTTTAAGGATAAGCCGTTGCCGTTATTGCTTCCCTAAAAGGAGACCACCCTATGATCGTCAACATGTCCGAGAAGGCGACGGAAGACCAGATTCAGCACATCATTGAGCGAATCCGGGAGGCCGGCTACCAGCCGCACGTGACCCGTGGCACCGAACGTACGATCGTGGCCGCAGTTGGCAGCGGGCGGCGCCATGAGATCGAGGCACTGCAGGTCGCGCCCGGCGTGGATAACGTGGTCGCCATCGCTCAGCCATTCAAGCTTGTGAGCCGTCAGGTGCGCCCCGAACGATCCGTCGTGCGAGTCGAAGGAGTCGCCATCGGCGGCCCTGACGTAGTGGTCATCGCAGGTCCATGTTCCGTGGAATCGCGTGAGCAATTGCTCGATACGGCGCACGCCGTGAAACGCGCGGGCGCCACAATGCTGCGCGGCGGAGCCTACAAGCCTCGTACATCGCCCTATGATTTTCAAGGTCTCGGCCTCGAGGCGCTGAAGATTTTGCAGGAAGCGCACCGGCAAACGGGACTGCCCGTTGTCACCGAGGTGATGAGCACCGAAGACGTAGATCTGATCTGTGAATATACCGACATGCTGCAGGTCGGCGCGCGCAACATGCAGAATTTCGCATTATTGCGTCGGTTGGCGACCATCCAGAAACCGATTCTGTTGAAACGCGGGCCGTCGGCCACGGTGAAGGAATGGTTGCTTGCCGCCGAGTACCTGCTTTCCGGAGGCAATTACGCCGTAGTTCTTTGCGAACGGGGGATTAAGACCTTTGAGACGGAGATGCGCAACACCATTGATCTGGCGGCAATCGCGCTGGCTCGCGATCTGTCCCACCTGCCTGTAATCGCCGACCCTTCGCACGGCACGGGCAAACAAAGTCTGATCGCGGCCGTGTCGCGCGCGGCAGTAGCTGTCGGAGCGGATGGATTGATCATCGAAGTACATCCTCGCCCCGAGCGCGCGCTTTCCGATGGGGCGCAGTCGTTGGATTTCGCCGGGTTCGCCCGGGTCATGCAGTCCTTGACCGACCCGCTCCGGCGGACAGCCACTATGGCGATGGCCACGGCAGAAGCAAGTTAGCCCGAACAGTGCTTAGGCAAGCGCGACTCGTCACTGCAAATCTGTCGTGAGCAACAATGCGCTCGTCAGGAAAACGGTTTTTGCGCAAATACGTAATTTTTCGAGCTGCTTCATAGTTGGTATGGTCTAGCCTTTTATTACCTGTTAGGACGGCCCAAATGCTACGGATCGCTGTGCTATTCGTCCGGCGGTTGTGGCTGCCGTTGTTGGTACTGGCAGCCTTCCTCGGCATCTGTGTCGCCGTCTACACGCATTTGGAGGGACTTCGCCCCGTCGATGCCTTGTTCTGGATCATTCACAATCACGCCATCGATTATCGCGTAGTGCACACATCCACGAAGATTTTTGCCCTGTTCGTCTATGCCGGTGTATTCGCCTTTCAAATCTGGATCGCCGAGCGTATTCTGCTCACCATCTTCAGCCATCAAGGCGTCGAGGCTTGGAAATCTATGGTCAACGAAGTGAACGTAGATCGCCTGCGCGACCACTTCATCATCTGCGGCTATGGTCAGGTCGGCCGTACGGTCGTCGATCAGTTGCGCCGTCTGGAAATCCCGTTCGTACTCCTGGAAACGAATGAAGGGCTTTACCGCGAATTGCTGAACGACGGAACCCCAGTCATCCACGGCGATGCGAAGCGTCACGACACGCTCTTGAAAGCGGGCTTGGAACGCGCCCGCGGCATCTGCATCGTAATCGACAATGACGCGGACAATCTCTACATCACCGTCACCGCGCGCTCACTCAATCCCAATGTCAAGATCATCACTCGCGCGGGGCAACAGCGCTACGCAACGGCGATGCGCAACTCCGGAGCCGATGAGGTAATTATCCCTGAGTACGAAGGGGGATTGATGACCGGCAGGATGATTCAGAAGTATTACCCGGCACAGTTGGCGATTGAGTAGTGCGGACTGGCTGGCGGCGCTTCCTAATCATTACCGAATTACTACCGAGCGCTGGCAGCAGGTCGTTTGATTTGCATGGCCGGATCGCCAAAAAGAATGAACGTCCGGCGCACGTCCCCATCTCCAATCTGCGATTTCGCCCTCAGAATCGATTCGCCGATCGTGGAATCTCTACCCGCGAAGGCATTCTCGACCACGAACTGGTCTAGCTTCGTTTGCGGCGCGGGCTGGTTCAACCCCGAGGAGGCCAACACGGCCACAGCGCCTCCATTCGGAGCCAGCAGCAGCGTCACTCCCAGCGGTTGAGAGTAAACATCCTGGAAAAATCCATTCAGGCAATCCATGATCAAAAAGACTGAAAGCTGCGAACCGTTCGTCAGCGCACCGACCGAGTTGGTATCGAAAATGTCCGCTCCCGACCACTGTTCCTCCGAACCATGCCCCAGATAATTCACCAGTAGCTCGCCTGAGTTGATTGCGTCCACGACTTCCAGTTGGGCAGTTGCCGCTCCCAGCGTGTCAACAAAGATATCATTCGGCTGAATAGCCGCCGGCAGTTGCGCCTGCACCGTTTTGCTGTCTTGTGTGAAACTCTCCGTATCGTCGCGGTCCGCGACCATGAGCGCACGAGAAGTCCACGCCCCCTTCACGCCATCGCGTTCGTAGCCGACGATCTTCTCGATGACAGCCTTGTCTTCCTCGAGCGTACCGGCCGGAATGCGCCCAGTTGCAATCGTCGGCATACCTGTATTGGAGAAATCGGAGAACCAGTCGTCGGATGCCGTCATCAAGCTGCTGCTGGGGAAAATATCAGTCGGCACCAGGTCGAGTTGACCAAATCCAAGATAGTTTCTCGGATCGAACGACGCTCGGCCGTTGAGCAACAGGTAGCTCGGCGGCGTCTTCCAATTCTGATTCGCCGTTTGCAGGAATTGTCGAATCGCGCTGGGATTGCGTTCACCAAAGTTGAACTCGTCATAGAGATCGGAAACAAGCACGACTAGTGACGATTTCCCTTTCGCCCGATGCGCATGGACTAATGGCGCGAGCGCATTGGAGAATCCGTCGTACGTCACCATTGCGATCTCTGCTCCCTCTTGGGCGCTGTGCCAATGCGAGGGGTGGTTGGCTCGCAAACCTGCTGGCGAAGCAACCCGATCAGCCCCAACCGCGAGCAGTGTATGCCATATTGGGTTGGCAGGGTTTGTCGTGGTCCACGGCACCTGCAGCGCGACTTCGTAGGTGCCGTTATTTACGGTAGCTCGGGGTACGAGTTGCACCGGCGCACCGGGATCTGTGATGTCGAGAACGGTGGGCCGACCGGTGAAACCGTGCACCGCGATCTCGTCTCCGGCTCGGCCGCTGAACTTCAGTTGGTCGGAATCCGCGAAATATTGGTGAGGGTAGGTAATGCGGATGAACTCCACCAGGCTGGTGTCGTAATCGCCATTCTCAGCCGTAAGGGTTACATTGTTGTTTCCTTCCTGCAGCGATCCCGGCGGCAGCGACAAGCTCAGACAGCCTTTGTCCTGGCCGGTAAATGTGACGTCCCCAATACGGGTTCCGTTGACTACGACGCTTACATCGTGCGGGAATCCGGCGATGATTCCCTGGAGCACGATTTCGAAATGCGCGTTCTGTGTGGAACTGGTATCGAGATGAGAAATATTCAGCGTCTGATCCACTGCGGTTGGCGAGACCAACGCACCGAAGAAGTTTTCGCCGTTCTGAGTGAGCAATGCCGCGAAATAAGTTGTGTGCTGTCGCAGTTCGACCGTTGCAGGATAGTTTGCCGGAGGCTGATTGGACCCTGAAGAAACGGGCAGAACCGGGATGCGCGCTCCTTTACCCTCGTCAGCCACGAGCCAGTAAACCTGCGTTCCTGAAAATACCGTGTCGATGCCTGTGCCGTAAAAATTGATTGCCGCCTGCGCCCCGAATCCTCCGGGACCTGGCGTCGCACCCGTAATTTGCATCGGCTGCTCAATCGCTTCCGCGTAGAGGTGCAGCGTGGCAGGATCCACATTCGCATCCAGTCCTGAGTTGATCAGTTCGGGCTGAGTGATTTGATACCAGCCTTCTTGGCGAACGAATATTTTCACCGCCCTATGCGCGGCCAGATCAAATTGCTTTTCCATCTGAGCGCGCGTACTCGCAGAAACCCTCGCCACAGTCTCGACCGTGTGGCTTTCCTGTCCGGCAGAAGGCTGCGACTGGCCCAACTGGCTGAAGGTTCTTGTCTCTACAGCAACTGCATCAATGGCCGCCGGGATTCCCTGCTCGACGGAGACTGGACCGTGCATCGTCCGCGTGCCGTTCACATCGACGTCTTCCAGCCAGTAGGAAGTCCCGATAGTGGCAGAGTAAGGATCAATCCACGCGTAGGTCTTGCCGGCATGCTTCGGAAGGGCACCACTCATCAGGAGCGCCGAACCTGCAATGAGCGACGAGTTCACGCGAACGCGGTTCCCATTTATTTCGCGATAGAGATTGAACCCCAGATTATGTGCTTCGCCTCCGGTCTTCCAGGTCAGCACTACGCGCGAGGCTCCGTTCTTATCAGGGCCGAGATGCGCGGCGAAGGATTGCAGGGTAATCGCCGTCGGGTAAGTGATCGTCTCGGTTTGCGTCGAAGAATTGTTTACCTGGTTTGAATCAGTTTGGTCCGCTGTGACCGTGGCCGTGTTCGAAACCGCTCCCGCTTGTTGCGGAATGGTTAGGATGTTGACGGTGGCTACGACTGCATTGTCGATCGTGCCCAGCAGGCAAGTGACCGTCCCGCTTGCCTCGGAGCAAGCACCCTGAGTGCTCGTGGAAGAAAGATAGGTGACCACGGAGGGCAACGAGTCTGTGACAGTCACGTTCGTTGCTGTCGCCGGACCATTGTTTGTCACCGTCAGCGTATAAGTCAGTGGGGTTCCCTCTGTGACTGGATTCGGCGTAGCGGTTTTTACGATCGCCATATCGGCACTATTCCCATTCGCCACCACGACGGTTGCGCTCGCCGTGTTTGTCGCGAGATTAGGAACAATATTGCCTGCCGTCGCCGTAGCCGTATCGGTGATGTTTGTTCCTGAGGGAGTGGCCGCGCTCACCTGGAGAACGATGGTGAAGCTTGCAGTTCCGGTCGCGAAACTCGCATCGGTACAGGTGATCGTTCCAGCCGCGCCCACAGCAGGAACGCTGGTGCAGTTCCACGTCCCGCCCGGCGATGTGATCGATTGGAAGGTTGTGTTCGGTGGTGTGGTCTCGGTAAAGCTGACCGTCGTCGCCGCAGCCGGCCCCAGATTTTGAACCGTCTGCGTGTAAGTGACGTTACTGCCGGGTGCCACTGAGGTTGGTGACGCGGAATTGGTGACCACAAGGTCCGCCTCAGTGCTAGTCGCCACGACATCGGTTGCCGTAGTACTGTTGTTCGCCGTGTTAGGATCTGGCACCGCGGAAGTGACGCTTGCGGTTTGATTTATCGCCGTTCCGGCGGTTGCTGTTCCGCTCACTGTTACGGTAAATGTGATGGTCGCCGGAGAATTGGGGACAAGACTCGCGTCGGTACAGGTGAGAGTTGCGGCCGTGCAAGTCCATCCCGTAGGCCCGGACAGCGTCGTCGCCGTGGTATTTGGCGGGAGCGTCTCGGTCAGGGTTACTCCCGTCGCGGCGCTCGGCCCGGCGTTGTTGACGATTTGCGTGAACGTCAGAGTCTTACCAGCCGCTATTGGGACCGTGCCCGCCTTGTTGGTCACAGATAGATCGGCGGAAGCGCCCACATACGTCGTGACGCTGGCGTTGTTATTACCGGAGTTCGGATCGGATGTGGAAGACGAAACTCCCGCAGTTTCCGTCAGCGCCGTACCAGCCGTTACCGTCGAGTTCACAGTGACAATCAACGTGAAGCTCGCAGAGGATGTAGCCCCGGTGGCAGCCATGCTCGCCGAGTCCGTGCATTGATACGGCGACGTGTTGGTGCAAGTCCATGTCCCACCCGGCCCCGTGAGCGAAACGAAGGTCACATTGGCAGGAAGCGTCTCTGTCAGCTTGGTCGCGCTCGCCGCTCCCGGACCGTTGTTGGTCACCGTCTGCGAGTAGGTCATATTTCCTCCGGCCGTGACCGGATTGGGTGTTCCAGAATTGCTCACGCTCAAATCGGCCTGACCGCTGGTGGAAACCCCAATGTTCTCCGTAGCAGTGTTGTTTGCCTGGTTTGTATCGGTGGTGGACGAATTCACACTCACCGTGTCAGCGATCGTTCCACTGGCCGTCGCATTCACCTGATAGATCGCCGTAATGGTTCCCACCGAGCCAGGAGCGACGCTCGGATTTGTGCAGGATACGGGAGCAGAGTTGGGACAAGTCCACGTTCCCCCGCCGCTGGTCGCCGCTGACACCGAAACGAAAGTTGTGTTCGTGGGCGTGGCTTCAGTCAACGTACCCGCGCTGCAACTGCTTGGCCCATTGTTGGAAACAAGTTGCGTGTACGTGATCTGTCCGCCCGCCGCCACCGGACTGGGCATGCCACCGTCGGTCACTGCCAAATCACAGTTGGCCAACACCGACGTGGAGGCCGTTGTGCTGTTGTTCGCAGAATTCGGATCGCTTGTTGTCGCTGATATCGATGAATTCGCTGTGATTGTTCCGGGAGCCACACTTGCCGAAACATTCACCACGACAATGACGTTCGCCACAGTTCCTGCAGGCAAGCTGGCATTTGTGCAATTTATAGTTCCGGCGCTGCCAATTGCAGGCTGCGTGCACGTCCAACCGCTTGGAGCTATCACGGATTGGAAGGTCGTATTGGTTGGTGTTGCCTCGGTAAAGCTCACTCCTGTGGCTGTGGCCGGTCCGTTGTTCGTGATTGTCTGTGTGTACGAAATGTTATTGCCAGCCAAAACCGTTGGTGTTGCGGCTGTCGTCAACGCCAGATCCGCCTGCGTTGCAGCTGTGACCACATCCGTTGCCGTAGCGGAGCTCGCACCGAAAGCCTGATTGCTAGCATTCACAGTCACGGTGTCGGCAATCGTAGTTCCCGCGGCAGTGCCCGAGGTGACCTGTACCATGACCACCACGGTTCCGCTCGTTCCCGCTGGAGCAGTGGCACTTGTGCAACTGATGGTGCCAGTCCCTCCGACGGCCGGAGTTGTACAACTAACTCCAGTCGGAGCCGAGATCGACTGGAATGTTGTGCTCGCAGGAGTGCTCTCAGTCAGCGTGGGGTTGTTGGCCGTCCCACTGCCTACATTACTCACGACCTGCGTATAAGTAATATCGCTTCCCGCCTGCACCGGGTTCGGTGAAGCACTGTTGGTGACTGTCATCTCGCCATTTGCTGTGGCTCCCACCACGGTGCTCACGAGCGCAGTATTGTTCAAAGGATTTGGATCGTTCACCGACGAACTGACGGAAGCGATGCCCCTGATGACAGTTCCGTTCGCCGTTCCGCTATTCGCTTTTACAACCAGCGTGAAAGTGACCGGCGCCGATACACCCACGGCGACGTTGCTGCAGACTACATTTCCTGTGGTCCCAGAGCCTGAACTGAGGCAGCTCCAACCTGCGGGCGCCGTCATTGACACCAAAGTGGTGTTCGCGGGAATAGTGGCGACCAAAGTCGCATTGTCTGCCACGCTGGGACCAGCATCCGTAACAACTTCCGTGTAGGTCAAGTTGCTGCCTGCCGTCACCGGATCCGGTGATCCGACGTCGGCGACGCTGAGGTCCGCAGAAGAAATTACACTGGCGATATCGGTCGCAGTATTGTCGAGAGTGTCGAGACTTCCACCGCCGCTCACAGCAGCTGTGTTGACCAGCGTTGCGGGTGCCGATTGCGACACGGAGGCGGTGATCATGATCGCGGGATAGCTATTATTGGCCGCAAGCACATCGGAACGCGTGCAGCTGACGGTCTGCCCCGAAATGGAACAAGTCCAACCAGTCGCTGTGTATGCAGTCGGCGTAAGGCCAGCGGGAAAAGTATCATTGACCGTGACGAGGCCGCTCGTCGACCCCAGTGGACTGACATTGGATACCTGGATTGTGTAGGTAGCATTAGTCCCGCGGGTCAGGCTGCCGCCCCCATGCGTTTTGCTGATCGTCAGGTCGGCGTGGGTGCAAATCGCCGAGGCCCGGGTTCCTGTTACCTGAGCGAGAGTGGCGTTCGTGGCCTTCGTGCCGCTCGCACCGGAAGTGGAACCGTAAGCCACGAGCGTGGTTAATGTGCCCCCGTTTGCGCCACCCGCCACGCTTACGCTCGCTGGGGTTCCAGAGACGAAAACGACCCCTCCACCGCCTCCGCCTCCGGGGCCGTGTCGGTCGGCAAGGGTGAAGGTGTCGGATTTCCAGGCGTCGCCGCCGGTACCCCCGTTGGCCTGGAGTGTAAGGCCGCCTTCACCGCCGTTGGCCGCCAGGATCACGATGGTTCCGCCAGCCCCGCCTCCGCCACCGGCGTCATTGGCGGTGTTGTTGTAGGAAGCCGCACCGTTCGCCGTCAGAGTCGCAGTGCCGGTGAAACTGTCGGCGCGAATGAAGATAATTCCTCCGCCGGCAGAGCCGCTGCTGGCTTGAGTGTCGGGGCCGGAATTATTTCTAGTTCCAGCACCGCCTCCCCCTCCCATCGCGATCCGATCAATGGTCGACGGGAACGGTGCGCCGCCTTCACCTCCGACAGCCAGATTTGTGCTCCAGGAATCACCGCCAAACCCTCCCGATCCGCCGTTGCCTCCCCCTCCGCCACCAGCATTCTGGTCGTTACCGCCGGCAAAAGCACCTTGCGGATCGGCATCGGTGCCACCGCCGCCGGCATTGCCAGGCGCCCCACGGGCCATGCTTCCATCAACGCCCGCAGTGCCACTCGGATAGCCAATCCCGGTGGTAGTTTGGACGGGTCCCGTAGTCGTCTGGATCCACATTGGCGTCCCCGCAATGCCTTCGCCCTTAGACGCATCCCACCCAGCCTGGGCGGGCGTAGTGTTTTGCGAAGCCGTGTAGCTGGCAGGCGATGGCTGAAGGAAATCGGTGTTGCTTCCGCCACCTCCGCCCAACTGCAATCCCCCCGCGCCACGGAATCCAAGTCCGTTTACTGAGACTGTGGCACCGCCTAGATTCAGTTGCCCGGCGACATCGATGGCCAGTATCCCGCCCGTAGCTCCGTTCCAGGCGGCAGCCGTCGCCGCGCCCAGCGTCGCCGAAGTGTACTGCGGCACCAACACAACCTGATAGGTGCTCTGGCCCTGAGTCGCGCTGGCCGCGGAAGCCGTATAGGAAAAAACCAGCCCGCCGCCTGCACCTGCGCCATGGATGGGCACCGATCCGCCGCTCACCGGTCCGGTCGCGGTAACGAATTCATAATTGCCCGCGCTGTTGATGGTGGTGAACCCTGAACCCGTGTAGCCGTTTCCGTAAGCGATGTTGTCGCTGGTGTTGATGCTGGCGTTCTGCATCTGAATCACCAGCAACTCGCTTCCGTTGGCAATCGTTCCAGTGCCGTTGGCAGCGCCGATAGGAATCGAGGTCGCTCCCGCCGCTACGCTTGCCGTACCGGGATAGTAAGTGTTCAGGACGCCGCTGAGAGTCCCTCCTGCAGGTGGCGCGGTGGCAGAGCAGACTACGCTTAGGACCGGCGCCAAGGCAACGTAAGAATTGTTACCGGTATTTGGATCCGGCGGGGAGCCGGAATCGGCGATGGTCGCCGTATTGGGATAATATCCGGCAGCGCTCGCGGACACGACCACCGTCAACGTCGCTGTTGCCCCACTCGCGAACGGTGTTGGAAGCGTGCAGTTAATCGCGGTGGTTTCCGCGCACGCCATTCCGGCACTCGGCGTGTAAGAGACCAGACTGAGGTTCGTAGCCGCGAACGTGTCGGTCAGCGTGACGTTATTTGCAGCCGACGGTCCATTGTTCGTGACCGTGACTGTATAGGTTGAACTTTGGCCCAATTCAACGGCGCTTACGCTAGTCGTGACCGCAATGTCGGCAGTGCTCGGATTGATGGAGATCGCGCCTAGCGACCAGTTCGAATTGGCGCTAAAGGTCTCAGAAAATGGAAGGCTGGGTGCGCCAGCGCGGCTGCTGCCTGACCCGGTAACGCTGTTGTTGCCAGTTGCACTCTGGTTCCATTGGAAATTTTGCCATGCCGGGATGGCGATGGTGTCTGCACCCGAGATCGCCAGCGTGTCTAGCACCCTGCCGTTCACGACGCTGGGGACATCGAGCTGCGAATAGGCTGCGTTCGCTCCGTCGGCAGAGACAAACGTTCCCAGAGGCACGGTCTGATCGACATCGGTGAATGTAGTGGCCCCCACGACTACACCGACCCTTCCATTCGTCGGCAGATCCACCGTCACCGCAATGTCTTGAGTTCCACTCGCAGGCGCCAACAGATACCAAATTTCCACGCGCCGCGTGGTATTCGCATCATTGTGCGCTCCAACCGAAGTCAAGGCGGTGCCGCTATAAGTCACGCCGGTCACCGTGGCGCCGTGAACCCCGTTGATATCCATGTCGACCCCAACCAGCAGCAATCGATTGGCAGTCGTCGTTGTGGTGTGAGTGAACGTCAGGGTGTTTGCGCCAGTCGTATTGAAGCTAGCCGCGCCCGATGAGGTGCTGTCGACAGCCACCTGCTGCGCAAAGGCCACTGAACCGACAACAAGCAGCAAGGCGAGAATGCTCAATAAACTGCGGGCCACCGCCGCCTTCGGAGTAATTCGCCGTAGAATCCTCTCCGCAATGACTTGCCCGCGCGCGGTGCCTCTTAGCGCCCAACCAATAGTCCCGCGAAATTTAGCTTGCACTCTGATTCGTCCTACCTGCACTTCCTTGGCCTGAGAGAGTCCGAAAATCTGACCGCCGGTGAGCGCCGGATCATCCTGCTCGCCGCAATCGCCTCTGGTGATAAACACATCGTTTGCGTGATCCACACGCACGATCCTGTGGAGCCGAAAGCCATATTCAGATTTTGCTAAGACAATATCGTCCTTTCGTAATTTGCTCACGATTACGGGAGTAATCTGTACGACCTCTCCGTCGCGGATTGCCGGAGACATGCTGGAGCCCTGCGCCCGAAATCGCACGCCCACGCCGTGTTCCAGCAGTTCACGAGTGAACTCTTCGAAGACCTTCGAGTCTAGGGAGGGGTTACTCATCTTTGTTCGTGCCTGAGAACCTCGAACCGCCGGTTGCGTGCGAAGATGAGGTTCAATGACGCAATTTGAGAATCATCTCGACTGCGGCCGGGTTGGGCTCGAAGGCATAGCGATAGCAAGGAACTCGAGTCACAACTTCCTGCAAGAACTGCAACGCCGAATCGACATATTCGTGGCGATGAAAGGGAACAAAACTGCGCGAAAACAACTCGGCGACTGCTGCACTCGGCGAAAGCTCCGTCAGGCGGTTTCCGTCTCCGTGCTCAAGAACGAAGATGGCCGCAAGTGGTGCGTTCCCGGGAGACGCATACATTGCCTCGCCGTGCCAGGGCGTGCCATGCATTCGGATTCCGTGGCTGTCACCGTCATGCCCAGCGCGTCGGGTTGAGTGTCGGTCGCTCCTCACGAACCGCTTCGGGCCGTTATCTGCACGTACGATGATCCTGTCATCGCTCAACACCGTTACGTCCTCGAACTCGGTCCAAAGACGTGTTGTCGTGCTTTTCCCTGCTCCTGAATGCCCGACAAACAAATGGCCGACACCATCCGCACGAACGATGCCGGATGCATGCAATTCAACCGCCCGCTCCTGTGTGAGACGGTGCATGACAAGGAGTTCATCAAGGGGATACTCCAAAGGTTCGGCTTCGAAGGGAAAGCCTGCGAATGCAGATTCGTTCATCTGCAGGATCGCGCTCTCGAAACGCTGATCGACCTGCAGCCTTTTGTAGGGGCGGGCTCCGAAAACGGGTGAATTGAAGTCAAACTGGAGACCAGCATCGTCCGCATAACAGCGCCATGTCCTTCCCGAGTCGAATGACGGACATCTCTCGCGTGATTCGAGATTGCCAGTCCATTGGACTCGTATGCGGATGTCGCTTTCAGATGGCTCTGTTTGGAATGCTCGCAGGGACGGGACGAGCGCTACGTCCTCGGGACGGTCACCAGACACTTCGATCTTAATTCCACCGATGCAGAACCAATTCCGGCACAACTCCGGAACATCGACTTCTGAGGCGGAAACTCCCATCGCAGCAGTCTTTTTCATGGGCGTCGGCTGTTCCTGTCACCTTTACGAACCGACATTGGAGCAGACGAATGCCGTGCAGGGAAAACCAGGAAAGCTCGACCCCGAAGTCTTGCAGTGGCCCAACACGGCTTCTTCCGGGCGCAAACTGATGGTTGTGATCCGCGGAGGTTCATAGGGCTTTTTGCCGTCGGCCTGATTCGGTTCACGATTCATTCGACCTCACTGAAGGCGCCTAGTGATTTCCGCAACTCGCGCAGCCTCCCGTCCCGACACTTCCCGTATTGTTTAAAATCGGCAAGATCTGCTGCCCCGTCCAACTTTCTACATCGATTTCCTTGCTGATAATTCGTCGTGCCGACTCTATCAAAGCTTCGTGCTCGCTTCCTCCCGCGCAGAATTCACATTCTCCATGCGGTGGAATTTCAGCTCCAATCGTTGCCGCTCGCAAGTGTGCCACGTGACAGAGAAATGAAACCGGACTTTCCCGATCTCCATTTTCCATCTCCCCATTTGCCGGACACATTCCACACAGTGACTGAATGCGGCACTGTACGCATTTCGTCAGCTTAGTCCGCTTGCGTTTTCTCAGCTCGGCCAGCGAGTTCTCCCAAACCGTTTTCACTGCTGCGCCCCGGAGCCCGAACGTTTCCTGCTGTGAAATGACGCAAATGCCCATCTCGCCATTAGCATTGATTGCGAATGAGTTGATGCCGCCGCCGCAGAAATACACGCTTTCGTTCTTCGCCAGGTTGGGAGGATTTTCCATATCTCGCTTCGCCAGTCTCCGGTATTCGCTCACCGCTTTCGGAGTGCTCATGTCGAGCGCAACGACTTCTTCCGGCGCAAGCCGCACTGCGAGCGGACTCTGCGAGCAGTCAATGCGCGGATTGATCTGTCCATCAATCTTGAATTCGACCCCCAACTCTTCTTCGGCGAACTGCCGCATTGCCACGATTTCGTGCTTATTGACACTGGTCGCGACTGTCTTCAACTTCAGCGGCAGGCCACGCTGTTTCAGTAATCGGATTCCGCGCAGACAGCGGTCATACGACCCGGGAATTGCCGTAAGCGCCTCATAGGTCTCACGGGTACGCCCGTACAAAGTGATTTCGATCGCGAACGGTGGCCATTGGGTGAGGTAGTCGGCAATTTCCTGGTTAATAATCGTGCCGTTCGTAAAAAGCGTGATCAGAAATCCTTTCTGCTTGGCGTAGGTGTAAATCTCAAGAAAGTCTTTGCGGGCAAAAATTTCGCCGCCCGTGTAGAGCAGCCAGAAACAGCCCATTTCAACGAGTTCGTCAAGAATTCGGAAGTGTTCCTCCTTCGTCAGTTCTCGCCGACTGGCTTGCACATCATTCATTGCCAGGTTGTTGTAACAGTGCAGGCACTCCAGCGGACAACGCCGCGTAACCTCAATCGCAACTTGCAGGGGAATACGCTCACCAGCCTGGCGCTGATGCAATTCCGCACTGAAAGCGCCATAGCTCAGGTGATCCAATTCCCCTCCAAGCTGGCCACAGCGGACTCCATTTCACTTTTCCGCTGAAGCGTGCTCTTCCCGCCCCACTGGCCTTTCCTCTCCATTCATTGCCACAGGCCTAGAGAAGTCGACCAGACCAACGCTCACCATTTCACCGATAAAGTTCCGAACATCGCGCCCGGAGAGCTCCGCCCCCACCTCGTATTCCCTTGAGACTGCAGTAACCAACTCACTCAGCGGCCTCGGCCTTTCGAGCAATTTCCAAATCAAAGATCCGGTTCCGTTAAGGCTGTAAATCGAGGCCAGATCTCCGACATTCCCGCGTATAGGCACGATCAGAGTTTCGCCTCCGACGACCCGCGCCACGACTGACTGCGATCGCACAAGTGACTGTTCTCCGCTCACATCCAAGAGGTTGACCATCGTATCCCGGACTTTTCGGGAGTTCAAAACTCTATCTGAGCGACTCGCCCGAGATCGAGTCGATTCTGTTCCACCTTGAGATTACGGCAAGAATAAGGATCGGAGAGATGGCTTCGCAGAACAGGTATTCGGTTGGTTATCGCATTGCATGGTTCCCGATCCTGGACAGTTTTGAGGATCGGGGTGCTTGTTGCGCGTCGGGGAAACGCGCCAGAGACTCGCGCATCCTTTCGCTCTCGGCGAAAGTTAATTTTTCCAGTGGACAAACGAAAGGAAACGATATAAAAAGAAATACGGCGTTGGAGCCTTCTCATCCCGCCTGGAAGCAAACTTCAAGTGCTCAACGAAGAACGGCGTCGCGCGATCATCGACCTGCTGAATAGTCAGGGCCGGGTTCTTGTCACCGAACTCTCGCGCAAGTTCGAAACCTCACAGGTTACGATTCGGAAAGATCTCGAGATTCTCCATGCGCATGGCCTGATTCATCGCACCCACGGCGGGGCTCTTCCCGCTCGGGAAGGCGCTTTTGAGGATCCCACGCTGCGCGAAAAGGAGAAGCTTCATCGGCAGGAAAAATTACGGATCGCCGAGAGCGCAGCCGGACGCGTAAAGGAAGGCCAAGTACTCATTCTCGATTCCGGCACCACGACTACGGCAATTGCGCGCTCTCTCCGCCAGTTTCAGAACCTCACGATCATCACCAATGCCGTTAATATCGCCGCGGAACTTGCGGGAACGGCTGTCGAGGTGATTCTGACGGGCGGCACGCTCCGTAAAAATTCCTTTTCGCTGGTCGGCCCCATCGCCGAAGAAACCTTGCACCGTCTCAGTGCCGACCTGCTGTTTCTAGCTGTGGATGGATTCGACGTTCACTATGGATTAAGCACGCCCAACCTGCTTGAAGCCAAAGTCAACCGTGTCATGGTCGAGATCGCGAAGCGAATTGTGGCAGTTTGTGACTCCAGCAAATTTGGCCGCCGCAGTCTGTCGCTGATTTCGCCAACGTCCGTGCTACAGGAAGTCATTACCGATCGCGCCGCTCCCAAGTCGGACGTTCGAGTCCTGAAGCAAGCCGGAATCGAGGTGACGCTGGTTTGATTGTCTCTGCCAATACCACTAATGGATTCAAGATGCGACCGAAACAGCATGCCTCGATTTGATGTAACCATTGCCGGCGAACTGAATCTGGACCTCATCCTCTATGGTCTGCCGGAACAGCTGCCGCCCGAGCGTGAGCTGATTGCCGATCGGATGATGCTCACATTGGGATCCTCTTCCGCCATTGTGGCTCATAACCTGGCTGCGCTCGGAAGCCGAGTTGGATTTCAATCTCGCATCGGCGACGACCCCCTTGGGGAAATCGCGCTCCAACGCTTGCGGGAAGGCGGAGTCGATGCATCGGAAGTCCGTTCCTTCCAGGGGTCAACGACCACAGGCCTAACGGTGATCCTTCACCACAATGCGTGGCGCAACATCCTCACTTACATGGGCACCATTGCTGAACTGACCTGGGAGGATCTTGATCTTGCCTATCTTTCCAATTCGCGGCACTTTCATCTGTCCTCCTATTTTCTGCAGCGCGGACTGCGTGCGCGAATGGGTGAACTGCTGGAGTATATGAAATCCAACGGGCTCACAACTTCTCTCGACACCAACGACGATCCCGACGATCGCTGGGATGCTGAATTGCACAAAATTCTGCGACATGTTGACGTATTTCTGCCGAATGAGCGCGAAGCGTGCAAGATAGCTCGATCGGATGATCTGGACTCGGCTATTCGCAGTCTCAGTGAACTTGTGCCGCTCCTAGTGATTAAACTGGGTCCCAATGGAGCCATCGCCGTCCGCGGCAAAGAACGGATTGTGGCCCCGGCAAAGCCCGTGGCACCGGTCGATACCGTCGGCGCGGGAGACAGTTTCGATGCTGGGTTCTTACATCAGTACGTGCGCGGTGCAGATTTACCAGCATGTCTCGCCTCGGGCAATCTAGCCGGTGCATTGTCGACCACGCGGCCCGGGGGCACGGAGGCATTTCGAGACTCCGAACATAGCAAACAGTTTTTGCGCAGCACATCCTAAAGACCTTCGACCCGCGTGATCTCCGCTAACGATTCTTCCAGCGTGCCGCTTGGAACCGGCATGCCACCCGGTTTGCTCGCGACCCAGGCTCCTACCCGGTTCGCAACCTCATTCATGATCGGAAGCGTCGATCCGTTCAGGTATTCGTGCACCAACGCCGCCGTAAACGCGTCTCCCGATCCCACTGTGTCTGTCACGCGCACACGAAATCCGGGATGCTCATCCGCTTTCGCTTCCTGCACCAGCAAACCACCTCGTGCTCCCCGCGTAATGCACACCAACTTCAAATGAAAAGCTTCCAGCAAACGCTGAGCGGACGAGCGCTCGCCCTTATGAGTCCATCCATTCATGCTCATGATTCTGGGCAATTCCTCGTCATTCACTTTGACAATATCCACCAGCTTCATCGATTCGCTGACAATTTCCTTCGAGTAGTCCGACTGCCGCAAGTTCACATCGAACACCTTCACAGCCTTTGGCGACATAGTTTTGAGAAAGCTCTGTATCGTGACTCGACTTCGCCCCGAGCGCTGTGCCAGAGATCCAAAGCAAACCGCATCCGATTTCTCCGCCAATTGCTGCCATGCGGCCGTCCATTCCAAAAAATCCCACGCCACGGGATTCATAATTTCGAATCTCGCCTGACCTCGCGCGTCGATGTCCACGCTTACTGTTCCCGTCGAATGCTCCGTATCCACCTGCACGTGATCCACGTCGAGCCCCAGTTGCTGCATCCGTTGCAAGGCCCGCTCTCCCAGTGAGTCGACACCGACGCGGCTGGCTACAATGCCCTCGTCGCCGAGAAGTTTAGTAATGTAGGCGAAATTCGCGGGCGCGCCGCCCAGAGACGCGCCGTTCGGCAGAAAGTCCCAGAGCAATTCGCCTAACCCGATAGTCCTTTTCATAACCGTTTGCGAAGCTATCCAAGCCACACGAGCCATGCCCAACCAACCGCCAAAGTCATCACCGTGATCGGAAGGCCTACGCGGAAATAATCCCAGAAACTGATATTTGTATCCGGCTTCGCGCTCTCGACCACGATAATGTTCGCAACGCTTCCCGTGATCGTGAGATTCCCCGCCAACGTCGAAGCCATTGCCAGAACCAACCAGGCAATGCGCGGATTCGAAAAAGTTGGCACCATCGTTTTCAATAGCATCACTGCCGGCACATTGCTGACGAGATTGCTCAGAAGGGCCACGGCAACTGTGAACACTCCCAACTTGTGCAGATTCCAATGCTCCGCGATATCTAGAAAGTCGCGCACAATTCCGGCATTCTGCGCTCCGCCAACGATAAGGAACAGACCGACGAAAAAAACCAGCAGCCCCCAGTCCACATCTTCGTACAACTTTCGCGGCTCCAGAGTTCGACTGATCAGCATAGTGGCCGCTCCCAGCGCGGCTGCCATGGCTGGAGGCACCCCGGCAAAAAACGCAACCACAACTGCCGTTACCACGATTCCAGGTTTCATTAGCCGCGAAAGCTCGATTGTCGGAACTGGAATGGAGTTACCCAACTCGCTTGCATGCTCCTCCTTCCGCATGAGGACCCAGTGGAGCACCATCCAGTCGAGGAACAGTCCCACCAGAGCCACGGGCCCGAGGTGAAGAAGGAAGTCGCGATATCCGATCCCGGAAAAAGATCCGATCAGCATGTTCTGCGGATTGCCGGTGATGCTCGCCACGCTGCCAATATTCGATCCGGTCGCGACTGCCAAAAGATAAGGCATTGGTTTAAGCCGCAGCTTGCGCGTGATGCTTAGCACAAATGGCACCAGCACCAGACACATGACGTCATTTACAAAAAAGGCAGAGAGCACCCCTGATGTAAACACGACCGCCGGTAGCAGGCGAGAAGGTTTCAACCTTCGCAACACCATCGCTGCATTCCATTCAAAGAATCCGACCAGATGCAGTGTACCGACAATCAGCATCATCGCGAACAAGAGCACAATCGTCGGAAAATCGATGAAGCGAATCGCGTCGGCAGGCTGCACGATTCGGAAGGCGACCATGCCCACCGCGCCAATGATGGCCGCACCCGGACGGTCGATCTTCAGACCGGGAAACTTCCCCAGCGCAAAAACGAGATAACTTCCCACGAAAATGACGTAGGCCGCAACAATTCGCAGTCCAGAGATCGCCGTCGCGGAGAAGTCGGTCATCCCTTTGCAACACCCATAGGACAGAAGCATTCATAGTAGCAAAAGACAGACAAGGCTTATGAACGTTCCGGATCTTCCGCGACAAGATACATAGGCCCGCCATAGATGAGGGGCTTATCGAGGACTAGTCGTGGGGGAAATCGCCCGTTTGCTTGGTGATGTTCTGGCGAGATGTCGGTGCGATTTTGCGATAATCGTAGAAAATGTCATCCTCGGCCGACTTGTGACTGAACAGGAACAGTACTTTCGCCCGAGCCTTCATAACGTAGTGTTTCGGGAGCCATATGTCGTCATCGACTGGCATCTTGTCGAGTTCAAATCGTGTGCCGGGTTCAACCTTTGCGAGGAACCCCTCGATCCAAACCGGACGTGTAACGTGCGCTTCCACCCTTACCCACTGATATGTTTTCTTGTCGATCCAGAGGGTGCCGCGCATTCCCCTCAGAACTTGCGCTTCCGCATTGGGCGGCTGGTAGTCGCGCCGGGGGATAGCCTTCAAAACGTAAACCCAATAGTCCCCCAGTTTTCGCTGCCCAACTAGCGTGAAGTTGAACGCTTTGGTTAATTGCCGCAGAAAGAGGAAGTCACGGCTGCGATCCCTCTCGTATTTCGCAATTCGCTGTCTCCGCGCCTCCTCTGGATCACTCTGCCGCTGCGCGATCGTCTCGTCCAACTTGCGCTGTTCCTCTTCCTGCTCCCGCTGGGGCAGTGGATCGCCGCTCACTGCGACCAGCCGCTGGTACGGAGAACCGATGATCATCAGGTCTTCGAATGTCTTGCTGCTTCCGTTAGGCTCGAAATCACGCTCGAAACATTCATATTCAGGCGCAGCTTGCCAATCTCGAGTAACGACTTGCACGGAATGCTCGATCACGGCGCGGGCATCGTTCTGGGCCGCGGACGCGGCCACACTAGCCAATATCGCCGAAAACACTCCCGCCCAGAGATTCACCGATTGACCCGCCAGGTCTGTACGAACTCCTCTCCCTTTCGACAGCAAGCACCAGGCCGTCCCCCCGCTCTGCGGCACCTTTCAGTGACGCAAGTCGGTCCCCGCACTAACGCCTACGAATTGACCAGATATCCTTCCAGTGATGGAGTGCTGTCTTCCACGGTAGACAGAGAAAGCACTCGCACTCTCTGACCTTCGCTCAAGCGTTGTAAGCTGATTTCCCGCCCATTCACGAACCGAAGTGCATCATGGAAACCGATTCCGGCACGGGTCTGTGTGAACACGACTTCTTGCGCGTCGCCCGGCACCCCGATTTCCGTTTGCAGTTGCTGGGAAATGTCACGGACCGCCAGACGCGCACCTGGCGGCACGCAAACTGCCGTACATTGCCGCGCCTGCGGCGGATTCAACAGACGGCGAATTCTGTCGATCAATCCCTTCGGCTTCGCCGCAGCATCTAGAAGCTTGCCGTCTGAACTCGACACCAGACCCATCGCCCCTGTCTGAAATTTATGGCTTACCAGTTCCTCGCCATTGACCGCGAGGCGGTTCGGAAGCGCCATGAGTGAGTAATCGCACATCTTCGTTTCCTCCAGTTCTGAGTTCTCAAACTCGGCTTTCAAGTACCGTTAAGATGGTTTCCGGCGGGCATAGGGATGCCGTTATCGTCGGAACCAGGCTGCGAAAGATTCCGGCCGAGCAATGAGGCGGGCCTAATTGACTTTCACATCTAGCTTTAGGGGATATGCAAGAGGGCGATCTCCACGGAACATTGGAGTTGCAGAAGCAAGGGGGTGCCAGCAGGACTTTTGCTAGGGGGCGAAAGACGCAACGACAAAGACACCTTACGGCCGTAGGACAACAAACGAGGTCGCGGCGCCCTCACCCCATAAGAGCTACTTCGTGAGGGATTCCAAATCCGTTGAAGCGGAATCCAAGAGCAGTGCTTCGGCTTCGAGCACATGGGCGACCCGCCCGATCTGTATATCGGCTTCTTGCCAATGGCGTAGTTCGATGCCTTCCCGAATGCCGGGCATCGTTTTGGGCGCATAGCCCGAGTAAATCCCCGGAGCGTAAATCAGGTGCTTGTACCATGGACGCCCGGGGAGACCCGCTGCATCCGTGAGGCATCGCTCGCTTTGGATTAGCTTTTCGTTCACCGCCGCCAACTGCTTGTCGCTTTCCAAAAAATCCGCCGCCTCGGCTTTATTGAAGGCCGTTTTGTAACGCTCCGCACTTCGATTGAGGGCATCTAAGGCATTTTCCAACGGAGCGAAATTCAAGTGCGGAGGCATGTCTTCTGCTGGCGGGGCCGCTGTAGGCTTGCGTGGGTCAAACGTGGCCCGAAATGCGCCTTCTTTCAATTCCTGCTCACGTTCCCGAGCCTCATCCTGTTCTTGCTGTAAAAGCTTCTGCAGATCTTTCGCATACTTTTGCATTGTGTCGGAGAAATCGGTGAACTCGTAAGGCAGAACATCGGCATCGGCCATTCGCATGACCGCGGTCCCTACAGTTTGTGAGAGGGCGACGCCATAGACGAAATTGGTATCGGAAAAATGCGTGTACCAGTAGAAGTCGTCGTAGATCGAATGATAGATTCCACCGTCGTCTTCGCCCCCATAACCCAGGTTGAGCGCCGCAACTCCGAGGTGGTCGACGAATGCTGTGTAATCCGTGCCCGAACCGAGCGCCTCCATGCGCAAATCAGGACGCTGACGCAACTCTTTCCGCTCGTCGTCTGATTTTGCCAGCACAATGTCCGCCAGACGCTCGCGCTCCAACACCGACAGCTTGCTTTCCGGGTCTTCGATATTTCGCGCCACGCCGTTCATGAAATGTTCCAGCGAGTGGGAACCTTCCATCATGAGGTAGCCTCGGCCGTTCCCGTCGGTATTGATGTAGACCGCGGCGTGCTCTTGCAACTCTCGCCCATGCGTTTCGGCCCAGGCGGTTGAACCAAGCAGCATGGGCTCTTCCCCGTCCCACGCGCAGTAGATGATGGTGCGTTTCGGCTTCCAGCCCTGTTTGAGCAATTCCCCAAACGCGCGGGCTTCTTCCAGCAAGGCAACCTGGGCCGAAATGGGATCCTCCGCTCCATTCACCCAGCCATCGTGATGATTGCCACGCACGACCCATTCGTCGGCTTCGGAGGAGCCGGGAATACGCGCGATCACATCATTCACATCCTTGATATCCCAATTCGATTCGACGACCAGGTGCACTTTGGAAGCTCCCGGGCCGATGTGATAAGTAATGGGCAACGATCCCCGCCATTCCTCGGGTGCGAGCGGCCCACTCAGTGCAGCCAGAAGCGGTCGCGCATCGCCGTATGAGATCGGCAGAGTTGGAATTTTGGTGATGCTGGGTGCATTGCTCGCAGTCATGTGTGGTGCATTGGGATCGCCGCGGTCAGGAGTAAGCGGATCGCCAGGATAATTCGAAGCAAAGTCCAACACGCTCCCACGCTGCACACCCTGCGCAGGACGCATACTGCCCTTGGGAAAAACATCGCCGAAAAAATATCCGTCGTCTCTGGGATCGGAATAAATGATGCAGCCTATAGCACCGTGCTCGGCGGCGATCTTCGGCTTCATGCCGCGCCAGGAATTACCGTAGCGCGCAATCACAATCGCTCCCTTCACCGAAATGCCAAGCTG
The DNA here is from genome assembly GCA_963772045.1 of uncultured Acidobacteriaceae bacterium. Taxonomy (GTDB): domain Bacteria; phylum Acidobacteriota; class Terriglobia; order Terriglobales; family Acidobacteriaceae; genus Sulfotelmatobacter. The sequence goes on from CAVYWC010000003.1 coordinate 168,409, forward strand.
TTCCAGACGTTCGTAATCGTCGCGCAAGCCGTAATTCACATACACAAGCGGTCCACTCACGTCGCCGTCACGCGAATAGGCGTTGTACGTAGGAAGCTGTTCGTCCCTCTGATTCGAAGTCGGATCTTCGGTGATTGCGGGTTCCTCCAGTTTGGCAATGTAATTCGTGGGAGCGATAAGTTCCAGCACTCGCCGTTTGGGAGTTGGAAACAGCACTTTGAAAGTTTCAATGTGCGCGTCCAGTCCCCACTCCTTGAACCTCGCGAGAATCCATTCGGCGTTTTGCTTGTCGTAAGCGGATCCTACGTGATGCGGGTGGGCAGCTAACAATTGCATATAATCGCGCTGCTTTTCAGCGCTGGGCAGCGCCCGAAATTTGCTCTCCCAATCGCGTTCCGCGCGCGCATGTTGCGATGAAAATCCATCCAGAGGGGCAGATTCGCCGGACTGCGGAGAATCCGCAACCGCTGCATGCAAGAATGATCCGATAATGAGCAAGGCAAGGATTGAGCGCTGCATAGCCCTCCTGGGAATTGTGCGCAACGAGTATGCCACAACCGTCTACAAATTGATGCCGGTGATGGCCTGCGAACAGTGAACTGCCGCACCGTTAACGGGGAGCAATCAAGAACTCTCAGCGGACTTCAGGAGTTCCGGTTGGAGCAGTCTGCTGGAATTTGTACTCGAACACATAGCTGCCGGACCCGGTATCCGCAACGACTGCATCCGATACCTGTCTGGGTCCTCGTATTTCCGAGCTTGACTGCAGCGGTGCTCCGCTCTCGAGCACATCTTCCAGCCTGGCGTGCGGCAGTCGAATGGTTGCGGTTGTATTCGCAGGAATGACCACTCGCAGAGTCATCTTCTGACCCTTCAACTCCCAGAAAGAACTCACATCACCGTAGATGCTGTGCACTGAAGCTTTCACCCATTCCAATCCCCCGCCGGGCCGTGGCTGAACAAGAACGTGCTTGTAACCGGGCTTCTGGGAATCGACTTCGATCCCAGCAACCACGCGATACATCCACTCCCCAATTGCTCCATATGCATAATGGTTGAATGAGTTCATGGAACTGTCCTGAAAGGTTCCGTCGGGTTTGATACCGTCCCAGCGCTCCCAAATCGTGGTCGCACCCCTGGTGATTGGATAAAGCCACGAAGGATATTCTTTTCGGTTCAGAAGCATGTAGGCTTCGTCGAGATATCCGTAATCGCTCAGCACACGACAGAGCAGAGGTGTGCCAAGAAAACCCGTGGTGAGGTGCTCGAATGAGCGAACGTCGTCTGCCAAACGGGCGGCGGCTTCTTTGCGCTGGGATTCCGGAAGAAGATCGAAGGCCAGCGCCAGGGCATATGCAGTCTGGGTGTTCGATGAGAGTCGGCCGTTTGGTGTCACAAACTCCTGCTGGAATGCGAGTCGGATGTGCTCAAGCAGGTCGGCATAAAACTGCGCGTCTTCTCGTTTTCCCAACACCACCGCAGTGCGTTGCAGAAGATCGGTTGAGTGAGCAAAATACGCGGTCTGTACGAGGTCCTTGTCTGTAGTCGCGCCAGGATAATCCGAGTCATCCGTGGCGAACGCCAACCAGTCACCGAAAGTCTTTTCTGTGTTCCAAAGGTAACGGGATCCGGCCTGTTTCCGCATGTATTCCACCCAAGACTTCATACTGGGATATTGCTCTTCCAAAACGCGGCGATCGCCATAGGAGACATAGAGTGTCCATGGCACAACGACCGCTGAGTCGGCCCATCCAGCCGCTCCAGAGTCACCCTCCCGCGTGGAGTGGGAAAGAACGTTGGGGATGACATGGGGCACAGCTCCATCGTCCTGCTGGTCGAGTGCGAGGTCCCTCAGCCATTTTTCGTAGAAGCTGGCCGAATCGTGAAGGAACATGGCCGTGGGCGCAAAAACCTGGGCATCACCAGTCCAGCCCAATCTTTCGTCGCGCTGCGGGCAGTCCGTGGGAACATCGACGAAATTTCCTTTTTGTCCCCATACGATGTTGTGCTGAAGTTGGTTGAGCATTGCACTCGAACTTTCAAATGAGCCCGTAGGTTCAACCGCTGAATGAACCACGACGCCAGTAAATACATCGGGATTGAGTTCTCCGGGCCAGCCGTCGACAGCAACGTAGCGGAAGCCCTGAAATGTGAAATGCGGTTCGAACGTCTCCACGCCCTTCCCGTTGGTGATATAGCGGTCGCTCTGTTTAGCGGATCGCAGGTTTGCCGTGTAGAAATTCCCTTTACTATCCAGAACCTCGGCATGACGCAGCGTAATGGCTGTGCCGTTTGGCGCGTTCACTCGAAAGCGTATCCATCCCACCATGTTCTGTCCCATGTCGAGCACGGTGTCGCCCTGCGGAGTCTTAAGAATCTTCACCGGCTTGATTTCCTGGATTGCTTGCACTGGAGGGCCTGCCGCAGCCACCAGCTGCGCCTTTGGCGCGTCAATCACTGTCACGCCGCTCCACCCTTGGTCGTTGTAGTCCGCCTGGCTCCATCCCGCGCGTTCTGCTCGCGCGTCGTAGGTTTCGCCATCATAGATGTCCGACATCAAAATCGGACCGGTGTTCGCTTTCCAGTTTTCGTCCGTTCCGACGATCTCCTGCTTTCCGTTTTTGTAGGTGATTACGAGTTGTGCCAGTAACGCCAACTTTGTGCCGTAGGAATTACGTTTTTCATCCCACGTCATTCTCCCGCGAAACCAGCCGTCTCCAAGAAATGCCGCAAGACAGTTTCTTCCCGCCTTCAATTGGGAAGTGACATCGTAGGTTTGGTATTGGTAGCGAAAATCGTAGGCTGTCCATCCCGGAGTGAAATATTGATCGCCGACCCGTTGGCCGTTGAGTTCGAGTTGATAGAGCCCCATAGCCGAGGCGTAAAGCCTCGCGCTGGCAATGTTCCTACGGAGTTCGAAAATGCGTCGCAGCATGGGCGACGGATTTGATTTCTTCTCATCCTCCTGCAAATTCGGCCGGATCCAGTGCGCCTTCCAATCCGATGGTTGAAGCAGGCCCATTTCCCAGTAGGCCGGCTCGCTCCAGCCTGAGTCGCGGCCGCGATTGTCCCAGACCTCTACGCGCCAGTAATAGCGCTGGCTGCTGTTCAGCGCAGGACCTTCGTAGGGCACGTGCATGGAGGCCTCACTGTCGCGTTTGCCCGAATCCCACAGCAGCTTGCTCCTGGTCAACTTCTCGGCCGAGACGGCGACTTGGATCTCGTACGCGGACTGCATCGTCGAGCGCTCCGAGGAAACTATCTCCCAACCAAGCCGAGGGCTGGGAACATCGATTCCAATAGGATCGGATTTGTACTCGCAACGCAGGCGAGTGATGGTTAGAGACGTGGCACCAAAGCTCAATGGAACTGTCCAAGACAACGATAAGAAGAGAACGACTGCGGCGCAAAGATGTGCCGCGTATTGGCCCGCACGCATGAGAGCCCTCCGTTTCCGCACAAATGATACCTGTTTGGAGGGACTTCTGGGTCCTGCTCGGAGAAAGACCTTATTGCGGGGTTCGGAAAATCGCCATAGCTGAGCAATGACGGTCTAGAATCCTCTGTAGCCGATCATCGGGCAGCCCGGAGTGATTCGGACCGAGCGATCGCCCACTCAATCAGATCCTCTCAGACTTAGGAGCAAGTGCGCATGAATGAATTCGAACACCGGGTCGCCATTGTGACGGGTACGACAGGAATCGGTCGAGCAATTGCGAAGCGCCTTGCGGCCGATGGATGTAGCGTATTGGCTTGCGGCATCGACTCATCGGCCAACGATGAGCTGCGGCAAGAGACAGCAGCAGCCCGATTGACCTTGAGGGTAGAGACTTGCGACGTCAGCCAGCCGGACCAGGTGGAAGCGGTGGTTCGAACAACCGTAACCGCCTACGGCGGGTTGGATATCATCGCAAATGCCGCTGCCATTCATCCCTTTGGAACGGCGCTCGAGACAGCGCCGGAAACCTGGAACCGATGCATGATGGTGAATGTCGGCAGCATTTTTTTGCTCGCGCACTTCGGAATTCCGGAAATGAAGAAACGGGGCGGCGGGGCGATCGTCAATCTCTCCTCGGTTCAGGGATACGCTTGCCAGCGCGGGGTCGCGGCGTACGCCACGAGCAAGGGGGCAGTCCACAGCCTGACCCGAGCTCTCGCGCTGGATCATGCGAAAGATCACATTCGCGTGAACTCCATTAGCCCTGGCTCCATTCGGACACCGATGCTGACAAAGTCCGCAGCGCACTTCGTCCCCGACTTGCCCGTCGACTCGGTATTCGAACGCTTCGGTGCGGCTCATCCGCTGGGGCGCATTGGAACTCCGGAAGAAGTTGCCGAACTCGCGGCTTTCCTTCTGTCGGATCGAGCGGGATTTTGTACGGGTGGAGACTACCTTGTGGATGGCGGCCTGCTAGCTGGGATCGGTGTGCAATGACTGGGCGGAAAGTTGACGCAGCAGCACTCGGGGTGACCGGCCTCGGAACAATCGCCGACGCTCCCATCTGTGTAGCGCCGACAGGCGATGCCTGCGGAGAAGGCGCTGTCTGGCATGCAGCCCACGAGGCGGTGTACTGGTGCGATATCAATCGGTTCCTGATCCATCGCTTTACTCCGGCGGATCAATGCGTGAGGACATGGTTTTTCGACGAACCGGTAACCGCGCTTACTTTGACCGATCGCCCGGAAGTGCTCGCCGTCGTTCTGGGCTCATGCGTGATCTTGTGGGAGCCGGCGAGCGACAGACGGCACGAACCGCTCTTTCGCTTGGATGGATCGCCTAGCGTTCGCCTGAACGACGCGCGAGTCGACCCCTCGGGCCGCCTCTGGCTGGGATCGATGCGGAACAATGTGAACGCCGATGGATCTGCCGGCGAAGCGGGCGGACAAGATGGCATACTTTTCCGAGTTGATCCGGACGGCCGGAGCAAGATCTGGCGGCGGAAAATTGGAATCTCTAATACGCTGGGCTGGAGCCCGGACCAGAAGCGTTTTTATTTCGGCGACTCACTCGCTAACGTCGTATGGGAATACGACTACAATCCGGCCACAGGTGCGATTAAAAATGAACGACCGTTTCTGCAAGCCTTCGACCGCGGCCTGCCCGATGGCTCAACCGTAGATTCCCAAGGTTATCTGTGGAATTGCCGGTTTTTCGGAGGATGCATCGTGCGGGTCGCGCCGGATGGAACGATTGACCGCGTTATGGAGATGCCGGTGAAAAACATTACCACCTGCACTTTTGGCGGACCAGATCTGAAAACGCTGTACGTCACCACTGCAAGAACCGAGGCTCCAGCAGGAGATCGCCTTGCCGGTGGACTATACGCGATTGCCACCCAAGTTGCGGGCCAACCGGAGAATCCGTTTCGCGCATTCGGCGGCGCGCCTGAAAGGCGGTAATTGCCGACAGGTTTAGGAAATCAAGCCGGCGCACTCGGTCGCTAACCGACCACTGCTGCGGACCGGGTGGTTCGGTTGGAGGTCCAGAATTTTGTGATCTCTTCCAGCGAACGCCCTTTGGTTTCGGGGATGAGCAGGCCGACTAAAACGATAGTTAATAACGCTCCCCCGCTGAAACACCAGAATGTGCCGTCCGATCCCAAACTCTTCTGCATGATCGGAAACATTTGATTTCCCAAATACCCCACTAGCCAAAGAGCGGTCGTAGCAATGGACATGCCCCGTCCACGAACTTTCGTGGGATAGATTTCCGAGATGATGACCCAGCATGCGACGCCATTTCCGAACGCATGGCCGGCCACAAAGCTCATGACTAGAATCAGAATCGCCAAGCCGCTCCCGTGTATGTAATAGAACCAGCCGACTAAGGCAAAGGAGAGACATTGCAGGGTCGTTCCGGCAAGAATAAGCGTTTTTCTCCCGGCGCGATCGACGAGCCATAAAGCGAAAAGAGTGAATACCAGATTAACCAGGCTGACCAGGACGGACTGATAAAACGCATCACCGGTGGCGGTGCCCGCGGAGCGAAATATCTCGGGCAGAAAAGAGAAGAGCGGAGTGATTCCGCTGATTTGTTGCAATCCCGCCAGCATGATGCCCAACAACAAAGGGCGGCGAAATGTGGTGAATAGTTCCGAGATGTGACCTTCTTCAATCGCCAGAGAATTTTCGATTTCGGCCGTCTCGCGGAGCGCGACCTCACGATCGTTAATCTTCTGGAGAACGGCGATCGCCTGATCGCGGCGTCCCATCTTCATAAGCCAGCGTGGGCTTTCGACCGCCGGCACAATCATCCCGCCAAACAAGAGTGCCGGAACAATGCCGGCGAAAAACATCCATCGCCAGCCTACGGATGTATTCCAAGCATCATCGCCCATCCTCTGAATGAGCATATTCACGAAGACCGCCAGCAGAATTCCGACAACAATGCCTAACTGGTAGAGCGTTACACAGCGGCCGCGAACTCGGGTGGGCGCGATTTCAGCGATGTAGTTGGGAGCGATCACGGAAGCGGCGCCGATACCTAAACCACCAATCAGGCGCCACCCCACGAACTGATGCAGACTGGTGGCGAAGAAGATTCCGACGGAAGACAGGGCGAAGCAGACGGCGCAGAGAGCCAAGCCTTTCTTCTTGCCGAGAAAATCCGCCACGCTCCCCGCCACCGCGCAGCCAATAACGCAGCCGATCAGGGCACAGCCGGCGGCCCACCCTATCCCCGCAGGATCGAGATGAAACAGTTGACTCACATAGCCAATTGCACCGCTGATCACGATATTGTCGTAACCAAAGAGCAGCCCGCCCAGAGTGGAGACACTGGCGGCGATGATGAGCGGACCGCGGGAATGAGATGGGGTCGATGAGAATGTCAGTTTATCGGCCTCGCAGTGCGGAGATCTGCCGGTACACCCCGGATGCGATTTTCATAGGCGGTTTCCGATCCCTGATCCGTAGTCAACGTTGAGGATCTGTCCGCTGATTTCAGCCCCGAGCGGCGAACACAGGAAGACGAAAGCATCAGCAATCGACTCTGGGCTGTTGCGCTTGCCCAAAGAAACGCGGAGAACGAAATCGCGGTAAACCGCGTCTTCCTCGAATACCTTTAGTGAACTCCCTGCCGCGACGTTCCCCGGCGAAATCACATTCACGCGAATACCTGATGAGGCATATTCGAGCGCCATGCAGCGGGCAAAGTTTTCGAGAGCTGCTTTGGCCGGGGCGTAGGCGGAAATCTGAGTATGGGGGACACGCGCCACATAAGAAGAGGTGAAAACGAGATGGCCCGTAGTTCTGCGCCGGACCCACTGTGAAAAAACGGCGCGCGTCAGCGAGACTTGACTCAAGACGTTGAAGCGAAATATGCGCTCGAAATCCGCTTCCGAGGTTGTGTCGAAGGGGTGAAGTCCGCAGCCTCCGGCGTGTCCCAGCACCGTGTCCATACCGGGAAAACGTTCGAAGGTTTCCTCCACAACTCGGGTCAGCGCCGCAGAGTCGGTGATGTCCAGCGATTCGTAAACGTAAGCCTGATCGGAAATCTTCCATCTCCTGAGTGCCTCCTGCGCCTCACTCGCAGGCTTGAGATCGACCAACACCAGAGTTGCACCCGCCGCGCTCAACCTCTTGACCATGTGCTCGGCAATGGCGCCCATCGCACCGGTAATGAAGATCACCTTGCCGGAAAGATCAATCTGGATCATCGTTGAGACCCCAAAGTCTCTGTCCTGACCGCGTTACATGATTCCGTGCTTCTCAAACGCAGCAACGGCGCTGCTTCCCTCCTCCAGAGCCTTTCTGACCAGTTTCTCTCCCCGCGCTTTCTCGAGTGCTTTTGCGAAGACTTCGGTCGTGGCCTCCGCTGGAACCACGCAAACTCCATCGATATCGCCAAAAAGAAAATCGCCGGGACGAACCCGAACCGATCCAATTTCGATAGCGATGCGAAAGTCCACCACTTTGTACCGAGGCGCGGAGTCCTGCGCGTACGATCCCCAGCAGAAGGCGGGAAAATTCAGACTTAATACGGCTTTGGTATCGCGCAAATACCCATTCAGTACGGCTCCGGCCGCTCCCAGTTTTCGGGCGCGGACGCTCATGAGTTCGCCCCACAGTGCATTGCGAGGAGATGACCCGGTATTCACATAGACTTCATTCGTTTTCAGATCGTCCAGTGCTTCTAACATCAAACCGAACGGCTTCTCCATCAACTTGTTTCTTGTTCCTGTGACTGTTTCTTCAAAAACGTCTACCGACAGCACCGGCATGGCACGACCGATCAACACCATATCCGGTCGTAAGGCACGAATCTGCGGCGGTAGGAACTGATGTTGCAAGCCCATCTTGTCCATGACATCGCCGACTACACAGGTAAACAATTCTTGCCGGATCGTGCAGACGAGCTCTTCATCGGTGTGCCAGGGCTTCATAGTTTTATTGCGGCGAACCGCGATCCGCTGCGGGGAGTCCAAGTCGGGAAATGATACTGTACTCCCACTGCTGCTTTATCGTTTCACTCAACGACAACGGTCCAATCGAAATCGCCTTCAACCACCGCGCTTACGGGTGAACGGCTTAGCAATAATACACAGGCTGTGCCTGAATCGCTGAAAATATACCGCATCCCAGAGAATACGATGTCAGTAAACGCGGATTGCATTCATTGGCCAGGTCATTTGACCTCAATATGCAGTATCGAAGATTGCGATCAGGCCCAAGTTGGGTTGTCGATGGCGAATTTGATTGCGTGACGAAATGAGAACATAATTTCCGCCAGCTGACAGAGCTGCTGATGGAATCACAAGCATGCCGACGAGGTGAACATGGTTACACGACGTGAGTTTCTTGAGGGATTGGCAGTAGGCGCGGCAGGCGTCGCGGTCTCCACCACCGCCAAGAGCTATGCCCAGATTCTCGGCTCTAACGACCGTCTTAATTTCGCGATCTTCGGTCTGAATGGCCGTGGATATGCTCACCTGGCTTCGCTGAAGGCCAATGGTCACTCCGCGCGCATTTCCCACGTCTGCGATGTCGAAAGAGAAATCCTCAAGAAGTTTGCCCACCGCACGCAGCAGGAGACGGGCGAAGCTCCCGCGACGGAGAAAGACTTCCGCAACATTCTGGCTCTGAAGGAAGTCGACACCGTTACAATCGCCACGCCCGACCATTGGCATGCCCCGATGGCGATTGCCGCGCTCCGCGCGGGCAAGCATGTGTACGTAGAAAAACCGTGCAGCCACAATCCGGCGGAAGGTGCGCTGCTGGTCGAAGCGCAACAGAAGTATGGCAGACTGGTTCAGATGGGCACGCAGCAGCGCTCGTCACCGCACACCATCGAGGTGATTGCCAAAATCAATGATGGTGTGATCGGCCGGCCGTACTTCGCAAAGTGCTGGTATAGCAATGTGCGGAAGTCGATTGGCATCGGCAAACCGGCTGCCGTTCCGCAGCAGCTTGACTGGGATCTGTGGCAGGGACCGGCGCCACGCCAGGCTTATCGCGACAATGTTCAACCCTACAACTGGCACTGGTTCCGAACCTGGGGAACGGGCGAAACCCTCAACAATGGCACCCACGAAGTCGATGTCTGTCGCTGGGCGATGGGCGTGGATTATCCTCAGCGCGTGACTTCATCCGGCGGACGCTATCACTTTAAAGACGACTGGCAGTTCTACGATACGCTAGTGACAAGCTTCGAATATGAAGACAAGATGATCTCGTGGGAGGGCAGGAGCTGCCAGGGAATGAAGGTTTATGACCGCGACCGCGGCTCGGCCATCATGGGCACCGCCGGCACGGTCATTGTCGATCGTGATGGCTACGAAATCTACGATTTAAAAGGAAAGAAGACTAGCGAGTTCAAGACCGGCATCTCGACCTCGTCGTCCGACTTGCTCGGCAGTGATTCGATGACTGATCTTCACTTTGCGAATTTCATTGCCGGAATTCGCCGGGGCGAGAAGCTGAATGCACCAGTGTCGGTCGGTAACGTTGCCGTCACCATGCTGCAGTTGTCGAACGTCGCGTGGGAAGTGAATCGGGAACTGAATCTCGACCCGAAAGGCGGACGCATCCTGAACGACGCTAACGCCATGAAGTTGTGGAATCGCGAATACGAGCCGGGTTGGGCGCCAGAGATTTAGCTTCGGCGGAGGAGGAAAAAGTGGACGGAAAGCTATCTCGGCGTGACTTTGCGCAGACCGCGGCGCTAGCGGCAGGTGCGCTTGCGATTCCGAAGAGTATTCAGGGGCAGGCGCATCAGCCGTCAGGCAATGTCCCCTCCGTGCGCTTGGGCCTTGCCAGTTACACGTTTCGAAATTTCACGCGAGCGCAGATGATCGGCTTCATGAAGCAGCTTAAGGTGTGGGATTTGAATGCGAAGGATGTTAAGGACCATCTGCCATCTGATCCGGAAGCAGAACGGGCAGCTGTTGCCGATTATTCTGCGGCAGGCATTAAGCTGCATGCTGCCGGTGCGATTTATTTTTCAAAAAATGATGAGGCGGACATCCGTTCGAAGTTCGAGTACGTGAAACGCGCCGGCATTGGCGTCATTGTGGCTGGCGATCCCACGCCGCAGACCCTGCCGAAAATCGAAATGTTCGCTAAGGAGTATGACATTCGTATCGCGATTCACAACCATGGTCCCGAAGACAAGTCGTGGCCTTCACCGCTGGACGTCTTGAAGGCAATCAAGGGGATGGATCCGCGCATGGGGTGTTGCATCGACCTCGGACATGCGGCTCGAGCAGGTACGGACGTGGTCCAGGCGATTCGTGAAGTCGGACCGCGATTGTTCAACATACATATGAAGGACCTGACGAGCTTCCAGAGCAAGGAAAGCCAGGTCGCGGTCGGAGAGGGGATCATGCCCGTCAAAGCCATCTTCGAGGAACTCATCGCGACGAAGTACCAGGGGTTCGTCGATCTCGAATACGAGGTTTTCCCTGACGATCCAATGCCGGGCGTGATCAGCAGTTTTTCTTACATGCGCGGCGTGCTGGCAGGCATGTCCGGCTAGGATTCTGCAAAGCCTGCAGTTCTGATTTGGCGAAAATTGGAAAACCTTTTAACATGAAGGAATGTGGGGCGCGTAGCTCAGGTGGTAGAGCAATGCCCTTTTAAGTAGTCGAGATATTTGCAATCAGAGAGTTAGCGGGAACGCTCAGGAGCCTTCGGGAACGTATTTCCGCTGACTTAGAGCGTGGGTCAAAGCAACTGGACCCACAGATGGACCCACGGTGAGCGGCTGGCGATCCTCACTCGCATCTACTCTTCTTTCATGAAAACCATTTCAAGGACTTCCTCAGGGTCGGTCAACGTCCGGTTGCCGTGTACGCTCTTGATGCCGTCCCTCAGATAGCTATTCCATCCACAACATAGCTGCCATCCGTGCTCACCTGCCTGTCTCAAAAACTCAGGCACGACGGTTCCTGAGTCCACGCCGTCCATCGGCATCTTCATGTAGTAGTCCATCGTTCCGTTTGTTCGGTCAAAGTACACGATGCTGTATTTGTATTTTTTCATCGGCTATCCTTTCAAAACTGCCAACCATTCTACGTCAGCCCGCTCCCAACGTGTTCCTACCACAGAACTCAGGTAGTTTTCCGTGTGCGTTTATCTGCTGAGTGTGGACAAGCGCTCTGCTCGATTGCTCGACATTGCAGCCTTTGATGCCAAGCGTGCAGCGCATCTATCCGATGTAGGTTCGGAAGGCTCCATCCGTACAGCCACTCTAGGCTAGGCCGAGGTAGGTCCTGAAGGATCGTGAATGGCTCCACGGTTGCCAGCACTTTCCGTTGTTGTCTGGCATACGCTGTGCGCTCTGCCGATGTGTGGTATGGGAGCGATCTGCCACGAATGAGCGAATCTACGCTGGTATCCCTCGCAGGTTGCCTACTCCAAACCCAGCATTTACCGTCCCACTCTGCTAGGCGCACAGGCAGCGTGCATGATCTGACTAAACCCTCTGCTCCCTTTCTTACATACGCCCGTCGTGCAACACACTTCGGTAGTTTTGCTGGTTCGACGAAGGGGAGACTAGCGAATCTCCGTTTGCTCCCGTCATCGTTGTACATGACGCAAGCGTCTAGCTTGTCTAGCAGGAGATCGCTATATACGTCCCGACTCAGCGATCCCCAAGTCAGCGTTGCGTCATGCTCTGTGCGTACTTCTGGGAATGGAATAACGTGCCATTTTCCATCCCAGTCTGGTAGCAACCTTTTGAACGTGTCTGCCATGAGTGTTTCCCAAGTGGTAGTCAGCACCCATGAGCACAGCACCAATTCTCCGTCTACCATTGCAGCGCAGCGCGGGATAGCATTGTCACACCAGTACAGGCGCGTCCCTGAATCAAATGGTTCTCCCGCTGCGAAGTGCCTTCCTCTTTTGCAATCGAGTGGGTCAACTATGAGTCGGTTTAGTTTCTGCTGCCACTTGGGTGTTGCTTTTACTCTCCACTTCGCATCTGCGACAGTGACAGGTTGAGTTAGATTTCTTAGTCTGGTTTGCCATCTGGCGCGTACTTGTTTGCGCTTCCTTTTTTCTTCGTCAGAGGCTGCCCCATTCCATTCACGAGAAAAGAAAGGGCCATAGATGATGGCTGGTTTGATCGGCTGTGGATTCCAAAGGATGTTTTCAGTTTCCGCATCAATCACGATAGCGAACGTCGGACCATAAGGGCATCTTTCAGAAGGAGCCAAATCGAAACGCAGTTGATTTGGATTCCACTTGAGCCTTGGGTTACCGTGCCAGCGTAAATTCCGAAAGAAAGTAGCAAGGCGGCCACTGCGACGTCTCACATAGTTCTGGCGACGCTGTAGCATCCTGCCTGTCACTCTAGCTTTTTTCACTGCTGGTGCTACCGCTGTCGCTGTTCCCACCTGTTTTCCTCCTTTCCAGTTCCTTCAGTTTTTTCATTACCAGCCCTGTCGAGATGTGCAGATCAGCAGCGATCTTCCTTACAGTGTGGCCCTGATCCCTGCGATCAGCTAGGTCCGTCAGATCAACGAACTTCGGTAATGCGCCAAGGATTTTCCCTTTAGCCCTTGCCCGTGCGAGTCCCACTTTGGTTCGGTCGGAGATGGCGATGCGCTCCTGTTCGGCCAGCGTGGACATGATGGAAATCACGATGTCCTTGAACTGCCCACAGGAATCGAAGATCGGCTCCATATAGCTACGCCACTTCACTCCCCACTTTTCCAGCCTGTCGAGATACTGAAACGTCTTGCGCGTTCCTTCACGTGTCAACCTGTCGAGTTTCCAGAAGAGAAGCAGATCGAACTTGCGCTGTGATGCAGCGAGCATCATGGCATCGAACTGCGCACGATCTTTTTTGCCCGAACCTGTTACTACATCCACGAACTCAAAAACCAGTTCCCAGCCTGCTTGGGTGCTGATGAATCGCTTCAGATCGTCGATTTGGTTGCCATTGTCCTGCTTGTCCGTGGACACGCGGCAGTAGATTGCAACTTTCATTGCTCCCTCCAATGGTCACAACGTCTGCCAGAGACGTACTCGACATCCACGCTCCCGCCAACGGCTTCCTTCGCCTTTAACAGGAGCATGAGCACAACGTTTTCGATGTACTCATGCGAACAGTTCTTAGGCAGTTCGATTAATTTGGCGAACGCGACTGCTTGCCGTTCGTCCTCGCAGTAGTTGAAAAATTGCTGCTCAGTGTCGTTTAAAATTCGTCCTGTCATCTGTTCTCCCTTCGGTTGAATGTGTACGGCGTACACGTGTATAAAGTGCGCCGTTTGTAAAGTTCAGGAATTTTCAGAAGTTCGGGCCTGCGATGCTCACAACCCTAGCAGGCAGTAGGGCAGTACCAACGTAAGACAGTCACAGCCGTCCCGTTGCATCGCCCTGCATTTGCATTGACGCGCCCGCGTCACGCTCTGCACGTCAGCGCGTCACGCCCGCACGTCACCGCGCGTCACATCCCACTTGCTCCTAGACACCCTGCGTCAAACGTTCACTCCTGATAACTCTTGTACAAAGTGACGTGCGATTGCTTCCCACTTTCAAGTGTTGTGCATCAGGCTCAGCCTGCGCAGCACGCCCGCGCAGCGCAGGTCTACACAGTGTTAGAGCAGAGCCTTTTGATCCCTCGCTCTGCGCGTGGTGGTTCCGACTCGCTTGGAGTCGCCTGCGATACGGCTGTGCCTGTCAGTCATCTGCTTCGCTGTCGGTCATACGCCTAAGCCTAGGCGCGTGTTACGCTGTCCGCCGACTACTCAGGCGTCAGCAACCAGCGATGTGCCAGCCGATACGTTTTGAATCGGTCGAGATGTCAAGTCTTGCGGGATCACTCGGCGTTGGCCGATGCAATGTATGTTGCACGTAACGTTCCATTGCGAATACAAATGCGAGTCTTGATTTACATGTTTATTTTCATCAACTTGAAATAACAGTAGACGTTAACTGAGACAGAATGAACATACATTTTCTGTCGAAAGTGACACTTTCTGTTCCCATTTTCTGTCAATCGAAATTGCCGACCGATTTCAAAACATAAAAGGAATCGCGCGTGCGAGGATTCGGTCGGATAGGGACTTAACTCCACCTGTACCATCCGATTACGGCGTACAGGCATGGTAGGGCATAGGCAATGGTTTGAGTATGGCGTCGGTCTCGCGGAAGTTCTGCGATCCCTAGCCCTAGTCTACAGCGTCCCGTTCGATCCTAGCTCTGGCGTGTTCACCTGAGCAACGAGGCATATAACCGTAAGGATCGCAGCCACGGGGCTGTAATGCGTGGGAATGGGCATTCTGTACGGCTATCTGCAATGCGCACGCCTACAGTAGCTTATGCATAATCTCACATTGAGACGCATGAGTGACTTGACTTATACCTGATAATGGTGTAATAATTTCAGCCAAGGCGTTAGCCTAGTCTACGTTTGTGAGCGAGTGTCCCTCTGATTCCTTCGCCAAATCTGTCCTATCTCATTTTTTATCTGTAGTTTACGCAGACTACAGCCGATTTGCGTGAATCTGCCCCTATATATGAGGGGATATTACAGATCACCCCTGATTTTGGAAAGGACACTGAATGAGACGGAAGAAAGCAATACACGGCAACGGCGCAGATGCACTGACGCCGATGTCCCTAGCATCTGCCCCAACGCCGAACACACGTATCGAGAAAATTCTGTTCGAGATGTACATGTTCGAGAAGGACAGGGCCGACGCAATGGCGCGGCTGTATCACGACGCTGAGCGCAAACTGCGAGCCGAGCAGACGCGGTTTACGATCTATCGTGCCAGAGGCATCGCGCGTGGCATCGCAAAGCGGCTGACGCCTACGCACCTTGCCGACAACGAAAGGATGGAAAAATGAACGAAAAACAAATCAAGGACGCTCTCGACCGCTGTCAGCACGCCCAGAACTTGCAAGCGGATGAGATGAAACGTCTCACATACCGCATCGAGACACTAGAAAAGCAGATCGCAGAAATTCTGAAAGGACGTACAGATGGCAAGTGAACCCACTGCACTTGAAAAAGCCCGTGCAGCAGCAGCAGAGGCACAGGCAGCCGCAGAGCGAGCACACGAGGCTGAGCAGGTTGCATGGCTGGACAGTGTGAAGCACGTGAAGGAATTGAACGTCGGCACACCATACCAGCAACGCCAGTTGCGCTCCCGCTATATCACATTGTTCGGACTTCCGCGTTGGACCGCTCTGGTAGCGAACTCCCGCTGACAAGTTTCGACGGTGACCGACCGTCGATTGCAGGGGCAGTCGGCTTAGTAACCCGATGCTCGCCGTGAGAACTGAAGACGCTCACGGCTCCCCTGCTCAAATTTATGACCAGAAGCGAAGCAATCGCTGCAAACATCGCAGCCCGCATCACCCGCAACAAAACACGGTATAAATTTTCAACTTTGCACCGTCTAGCAATCGAGGAAACAAACATCATGGCAACACCGACTAGCAGCACTTTGAACGGCGACAGCAAGGGCCAGCCCCGCACGCCCATAGGCCGACCACTGGCTGACAACCCCGCAACTCTCGCAGCAGCGTCACCCGCCAAATTGACCGCCGACACTGGTTCACCAGCGGTCATCACTGGAACGCAGAACAGCGAACTGCGCCCCGTCGTCATAAAGCCTGTCGATTTCCTGACAATCACGGGAAGCTATGCGGGCGATCACCGCAGTCAGGCCGCTCCCGCCGTCCTGCCCGACAATCCGAGTCCGCGTGAGCAGATGGCAGGCCAGCGCGACTCGCGCAACTACAACGAAAACGGGAAGGCATTCAAGTCCACGCCGACTGGTCTTGACAGCGATCAGGGGAATTGATGACTCCTCTAGAAGCAGTCGCACGGCTTCAGAACCGTGCCACATTCCTAACCGACAAGATTGCACAGATGCAGGCCGATGGTCGCAGCGTCTACTGGTACGAAAAAGACCTTGAGGCAAACGCTCTGGCAATCTCTGCACTTGAATACCTGCACAACGTGCAGGAATACGAAACCTCACAAAGTTCCCCGAGCTAATCCTTTCACTCGGGCTGGCAGAACACCGCCAGTAGCCACGGGGCATAGTGTGCGGAGACGATCCGCAACGGCGCTGCGTCGCTCATTAAACACCCGCGTGCAAGTTCGATCACATCTAGGAGATTCCATTGACGAAAAAAGAAGTTTGCGAGCTACTCAAAATCTCGCCCAAAACACTCGAAAGGCGCATGGCGAAGGGAGTTTACACTTTCACGCGCAATGGTTCGGGCCAATATTCCGAACTCTCATTCACTCACGCGGACTTGGGATTACCGACGCCTGAGCCTCAGCCCGCTGCGCCCGTGCCAGAGCCTACGCCAGTGCCGACGCCCGTTATTGAAACTTGGTCAGCGCCCGAACCCGAGCCGAAGTCTGCACCGTGCGGACTGTCCGAGATCGAACTCAAGGCGCAAGCAGATGAACGTTTCGCGCAGGATTTCAAAGCGGGACTTGCGACTGACTCACTCGGAAACAAAATAAGTGGTACGAACGATTCCCGACCGACGCTGGGCGCGGTATCGCTGGTTGGGAATATCGACCAGACGCAGCGTCCCGCGATTGATACGCAAGCCCACATGGACCCCGCCCTGATCGGCGCATCGGATGCGAGCAACGCTCCCCGCTGGTCATTCGACAAGGGACTGTCTGACGAAGACCTAGCAGCGATGCGTTCTGACTGGCGTCGGCGTCACGGTAACGCCCCGTCCATGTCTGAGCAACGGGAAGCGATGGATCGCAGCAAGCAGGCAATCAACGCAGCATTCGACTATGCGAAGGGAAGGTATTCACGATGAGTTCACTGAGCACACCTGAGAAGCTAATCCGCAAATTGACCCGTGACCATAACGCGACGATCAAACGGCTGGAAAAGGCCCGTGATGCGTGCGACATCGGGACGAACTCGTATCGGCAGTATGAAGTAAGCATCGCAGACGAACGGCGCAAGCATACTGCCCAGCTTGTCGAGTTCGGCATCATCCCGCAGGAATTGCAGAAGGCCACGAAAACCGAATATCTGTACATCTCCCACTGCCACACGATCCCCGCAAATCGTGAGGAATTGCAGAAGCTACTCGACGAACAGGCGATTAAAGCCTGCAAGGGATTGCACTACGAACCTGAAGACGAAGCCATTCGCAAAGAACTTGAGGAGAAATACAAATGACGATTACTAACGAACTACTCACCCGCAAAGATTTGATGGCACTGTTCAAAGTGTCGCAGCCGACCGTCATCCGACTGGAAGCGGCTGGCAAATTGACGCCAGTAAGAATCGGGCGCTGTGTCCGTTTCAAGCGTGCCGATGTCGAGCAGTACATCGCAAGTTCCCTTACGCGCTGACCCTAGCAGCGCAGCACAGGGCTGGCCCGTCATCCTCTGGCGGGCCTGATCTTTGTACGCAGCACAAATCACACTGGGGAGCTACGAGCATGATTGATCTATTCGAGGAATGGGACGCACAGCAGCGTCATTCTGGGAACATGTTCCACCTGAACATGACGCCAGAGGAACAAGCAGTCTACAGAAAGCGGATCATCGAAGGCTGCATCGGCATCGGTGACTGCTGGATATGGAACGGAGCCAAGACTGAGGACGGGTACGGCAACATCCGTGTTGGCAATTCCACTCGCATCGTCTCACGTTTGGCCAAGTGCCTTGCGACTGACGCCAGTTTGTCCGTTGCACAGGATGCCTGCCACATCGTTGGGTGTCCCTCACGGGCGTGTTGCAATCCCAATCATTTGGACTGGGGCGATCACGATACCAACAATCGGATGAAAGAACCTCGGGACGTGCGCTGGACACGATACATCAACGCCATGCAGCCGAATGCCAAGGGTGTGTTCGTGGTGTTCGAGAAACGATACATTCCGAACTGGGGCTGGCTGGATTGCAGGACGGTTCAGCCAGTCGGACAGGGCAAGCGCACGCTACACGCTGTACCACACATGCTATGCCAAACCCCTTGTTAGAAGCAGTGTGATTGTATGTAACTTGCTGCAAACAGTGCTTCTCCTACAGGTTGTGCCAATCGAACGGCCATCCCGTGTGAGAAGCACTTTTGGCCAAGCCTGTTCCTGACCATCGGGACACCTGCAACGCTGACTGAACACCGCTCTGCGTTGCCCTGCATACGACCTTCTACGGTGAGCATCGCCAGCCCGAAATCTGAAGAAATCCCAGATGTAGACAAAAACGTACGATATACACCCTGATTCTCGCCCGAACGCAGGTCTGATTTTCGCTTGGTTCAAATGTGCAGCTTCGCATTGTCCAACATCTCTTGCAAGCCTTCCACTTGGAAGCTAACCGTGCGTGGGGTTTCGTTCAGGTAAGAGAACTCCACGTAGAGAGTCTTGTGTTTGAGCAGTTCGCGGACAAACTGCTTCTCATGACCAGAGGGGTACAAGCACTCACGGTCATCTGATATTCCCCATGTCTGCCGAGTGGGTTTTTCACCATCAAATCTGATACGAACGGCAGTCGAATGACTGTAGTCCTCATAGTCCAACGGTTCAATCACGTTATTCCCGAAAATCCCTGCTCCTACGCTACCGCCCCCGCAGAGTGTGCCGTTTTTAAAGCATAAGTGAAGTTCCGGGTAATGCAACGTACCGAGAATTGTACCGTCGGGATCGCTCGCTTCGATATAAAGGCTTTGGGTTGTCGTGCCGTCCATCTCGTTGACGTGCTGACCAAGAGTCTCCCAATGTGGCTTCCAACCGCAGTGAGGATCAATCTTTCGCAGCGCATCGCAAGGATCGAACTTGTCTGCTGAAGGTTGAGCCGTATTGCCGTTACAACCTAGCGCGCTTAGAGCGAGCAGGAGCAGAGCCATCGACAAGCATTTCATCGGACCCTCCGCATTTGAAGTGTCCCATTAGATCACAATGCGGGAAGTGATCTCGATCACACGAAGTGACGGCTGGACCTACCTCAGCGCCCGCCCGGACTACACGATCCGGGCGATGATCTTATGACCCAAACCTTTGAACCACTGCTGTCCGACGCGCAAGCGGGTGAACTGCTCGGACTGCATCCGAAAACTTTACAGCGCCTAGCCCGCGCTGGGGAACTCCCAGCCGTTCGCATCGGTCGCTACTGGCGCTATCGGGCCAGTGCTCTGAACCAATGGATTGACGTACACTCGACAGGCCAGCCGCTCACGGAAAGGATTCAATGAAAATCCGTGAACGGTATCAGAACGGCAGTATCAGGCGCGAAACACGCAAGCACGGCGCAGCGGTTTGGACGCTGCGATGGCGAGAGCAAGATGCACAGGGCCGCAGCATTCGACGCAAGGAAATTATCGGGACCGTGGAAGAATATCCGACCAAAGCATCTGCTCAGAAGGCTTGCGAGTTCAAGCGTTCAACAATCAACCGGGAAACCAGAACACCGCGCATTATGACTGAACTGGTGACCCACTACCGAGAGAAGGAAATGACGGAACGCAGCAACAAGTCCTATTCGACACGCACGGCCTATGCCGTGTACCTGCGTAATTGGATCGTGCCGAAGTGGGGCGAGTTCTCGCTGTCGGATGTGCGGACGGTCGCTGTCGAAGATTGGCTCCGTACTCTCACACTGTCGAACGGCAGCAAGGCGAAAATCAGGAATCTCATGTCCGCGCTATTCAATCATGCAATGCGATATGAGTGGATGGACAGAAACCCGATTCGACTTGTGCGCCAGTCGGCCAAACGTGAGCGAACGCCCGACGTTTTGACGGCAGAGGAAATCAAAACATTGCTGTCGAAGCTAGATGGCCCGTACTACGTCATGGCCTTTCTCGCTGCTGTAACTGGACTGCGCGTCAGTGAACTGCTGGCCCTGAAGTGGGAAGACGTGGACTTCACAGCGGGAGAGATTCGTCTCACTCGCGCGATTGTCTGTCAGCACGTCGGCCCGCTGAAAACAGCAGCATCGCAGAAACCCGTTCCGATGGATGCGGGATTGTCTGCCCTACTGCTGGACTGGCGTGGACGATGCCCTTACAATCAAGAGAGCGATTACGTCTTTGCATCCGCTGAGAAGCATGGCAAGCAACCGCTGTGGCCTAGCTCGGCAATGTCGAAACACATTCGGCCCGCTGCAAAGCTGGCTGGGATTACAAAGCACGTTCGCTGGCACGTATTCAGACACTCGTTCGCTACACTCCTAAAAGGGAATGGTGAGGACGTGAAAACTGTGCAGGAATCGTTGCGGCACGCGGACAGCAAAGTGACACTGGACGTGTACACGCAAGGATTGATGCCAGTGAAGCGTGCGGCACAGCGCAAAGTCATCGAAGCGATTGGACCCTTGTGGACCCACGCGGCTGAGATGAACGCTGCAAGTGCTTGATTGCAAAGGTGGGGCGCGTAGCTCAGGTGGTAGAGCAATGCCCTTTTAAGGCATGGGTCGCAGGTTCGAATCCTGCCGCGCTCACCAAATTTTTCAACAACTTGCCGTTGCTGGCACAACGGGTTGATGTTTATTAGTGGACGATTAACGAACTGTCCGCTGAAACCCGCGTTAATTGGGCCTTCCCGTTGATTGGTTTGCGGCCTCCAACCGCGCCGCCTCCGCTCTTCGAGTTTCCTCTTCTATCCCTGCGGCAAGCTGTCCCATCGCGGCCGTCACCTGATGCTCGCGTTGATGTATGTAGCTCTTGCGCGTGGTCGTCACATTGCTGTGGCGTAGGATCTTCTGAATCGTCAAATCGGGCACTCCGAGATCGTGCAAATTGCTGCCCAGGCCCCGCCGTAAAGCATGCCACCCGCGCCAGACAACCATATCGTCTCGACGGCGATACTCATGGTCTGCGAGCCGGTGCCGTTTCTTAATCTCACCGCACTCTGCACACGCATTGAGGATCGGGTCGATTCGACGCGCGTAAACGTTCTTCAAGTCGAGTGGCGTTCCAGCCTCCGAGGGGAACATGACCCCGGTGGTCGGCAAGGCGCCGGTCTCCGGATCGGCCATTCGCAAGCGGTACAGGTCAAGCATCTCTCGGACGGCCGGGATGAGCGGCACGCTGGCGTTGCGCGCCGTAGTTTTTGTGTCGCCACGTTTTCCGTTGACCACACCAGATGTTACTTTGATTGCGCCATCGGCAACCTCGTAGGTTTCCCACATCAACCCGGCGAGCTCGCTCTTTGATAGCCCTTCGTAGCCAGCCAGAGCGATGAGCAAGCGCGTGACCTCATCGGTCATCGCTCCCAGCAACTGCCGAATCTCATCCAATGGGTACGCGTAAGTCTCCCCGGCGGG
Organism: uncultured Acidobacteriaceae bacterium; assembly: GCA_963772045.1. GTDB lineage: Bacteria > Acidobacteriota > Terriglobia > Terriglobales > Acidobacteriaceae > Sulfotelmatobacter. The sequence goes on from CAVYWC010000003.1 coordinate 190,121, forward strand.
CAGCCCTTTCGGCGGCGTCACTTCGCGGATCGGATTGGCCCCAGGGCGACAGCCCTGGCCGATCGCACGCTTGAAGATCCCGGAGAGGATGCTGCGAAGCTTGTGCAATGTAGCCTTCTTCATCTTTGGGTGATGACGGCGAATCTCGTGAAGCATTTGCTCTGCTTGTGGTGTGGTGTAGTCGCGGATCAACTTGCTGCCACAATGCGGCTCCAGAAGATTCGCCCAGTAATACATGTAGGTGGTGACCGTCGCGGCCGAATCCTGCTCTTTGATGAAGGGCAGCCAATTCTCCTTAACGAACTGAGACATCGTCCTGCACATTTCAGGATGCTCCATGCTCGCGTTCACTGTCGCCATGAACTCAGCTTGCAGCTGCTTGACGTATTTCGGCGGCCGCTTGAGACGCTGGTGCTCCTCCAGGAGTGCGGTGAGTTTGTGAGTGAGACCCTGTTTCCGAATGCGGACGCCATCCTCGATTCGCCAGTCAGCGTAACGAACGCACCAATAACCGCCGATTCGCACGGTGGCGCCCGTTTGCTCTCGCCTGCGTTGCATGTGTGATTCCTCCGTTTTGGGACCGCCGACAGAGGAAAAGAATGGAGAGGAAAATCCGGTAGGATTGATCTCAGCCACGGCTTGCCTCTGAACAGGCAGTCTGGTTAGCGTCGAGCCGGTGCTGATAACACCGTCTCGACGCGCTGACTATAGCACGAGTCCGGTGCCTTTCCGTACTTAATTGTCACCCCCTCGTTTGCTCGCCCTGCGTACCCGGCGTTTCCTTCAAGGACTGCACCCGACGAAGACCTGTTGGTCCACACACCGAGCCAGTCGGGCGCAAATCGCAAGGATGAGCAATCGGCCGGCCTTTAAGCTCCCTTGGTTCCGCCTCGGATCGTGGGGTTTTCATTCTGGCTTCCGCCCTCCCGCCCGCCGTTCAAGCCACCGAGACAGTTCGCGCGAGCCCCACCCGAAGCGAACGTAGCGGCCGAATTTCAAATGAGGGATGGGGTCAACCGCACGACTCCGCGTACCTTCTAGGATCCAGCTCTTTGGCAGCTTCAGTCTGGCAGCCAATTCTTGGGCATCAATGATCTCGATCGCCTCGGTTGTGGGCTGCTCGACTTCCCGTTTTGTAAGCACCGCGATTTGTGAGCTCACCGCATTCCTCTTTCGGTTACGGCCCGAGATCCAGCTGTCGTAAAGCAAGAGTAGGGAGGCAGATGTTTGTTCATCTTAATTCTTGTGTTCCTGATCAATGTATCCCTTCGGTTGCTCTCGACTTACGTTCTGTGACACTTGTGACGCTTTCTTACATATAGGGCGTCCGCGTTCGCTTGCGCGAGACGGCTAATAGCGGAGAACCCGTCACATGTGTCACGCAGTCATCTCGAATTGCAATTCCGTCGAATCCTCTCGCGTCCCTCGTCCTCACACGCCGGAATCCGCGGGCCTCAAGTTGCTGGGTAAAATGCTTCTGTGAGCCTTCGCGTTCTCCGCTCTGTTCGCACCATGCTTGCCAGTCGGCAAAGAGGACCCCAGTCGCCGTCCAGGTCTTCACGCCCGTTTCGCAGTGTTCTTCCAGCCAGCGGCCAACAGTGTCCTCGGCGGCTAAATAGTCCGCGGTGGCGTCGCGCACTATTTCTGGCGGATTCAGCCCATCACGCTGCCAGGCAAGGCAGCCCAGAATCGCCCAATCCAAAATACCGGGGTACTCTGCCCGCAACTTATCCCCAAGCCTAGGGTCGCGTTCGCTTTTAGGAATGGTGATTGTGAACGGTACGAGATGAAGGCGCCGCCGGATGGCTTCATTAACGGAACGAAGGCCCGGCTTGTGATTGCCTGCAATGACCAACTTGAACTCAGGAGTAAACTCGAAAAAATCACACCTCATAAAGCGTGCTGCAATGCTATCTCCACCGGTCAAAGATTTGATTTTCGATTCAGCCCATCTCGCTCCCTCTTCGGTTTCACAAGCGGTTACAAATCTCGACCCGCGCAACCAGGCCAGGTCTGTTGGATGCTGCTCGGTTGGGCTCGCAGTGAACGATGAAGCGGGCGCAGTTTTCGCATAATCGGCGAGCAGCCCAGAAATGGTTGTTAGGAACACGCTTTTTCCGTTGGCGCCCGTGCCATACAGGAAGAACAGCGCCTGTTCGCGTGTGGACCCCGTCAGCGCGTAGCCAACCATGCGCTGAAGGAACGATTGCAGATCCGAGTCCCCATTTGTGACACGCTCGAGAAGACTTAACCACAGTGGACAACTCCCGCCCGGACCGGCGGCGGTAACTTTCGTTATGTAATCTTCGCGGCGGTGCCGGCGAAGGTCCCCGGTGAGAAGATCTACAGTGCCGGTCGGAGTATTCAGGAGCCAAGGGTCAGAATCCCATTGCGATGCCGTCGCGGCATGGCGTCGATCGGCCTCTGCCAGTCGCTCCACGGCAGCAGATGTAGACCTGGATGCTAACTTCGCTGCGTTCCATTTCTTGGCGTCACCGCATTCGGCGCTTGCAGAGCGGCAGACGCCACGGGCAAGGTCGAAAACATGCAACGTGTCGTCATCAACCCATCGCATACCGTCCCATCGCATCCAGCGGGCCCAGCGGGAGACATAGCGCAGCTCATTCGCATATTGCTGTGAGAATCGCAACGCCAGGGCCTCCTCAGAGAATGGCGGAGGGGATAGCTCGATGTTTGGTTCGACCTCGCGCAAATCGTTCCCAATTTCCGCTAACGCAGCCATAGGTGCGCTGGCGTCGCGTACTAGTCGGGGTGCTCTCTTCCCAGACTTCATTGCACGCCGCCGCTCAGTGGACCCGGGTATCGGATTGGCCTCCCGAAAATAGGTCGTACTGTTGCTCATCGTTCTGCCGGAACTTGCGAGAGAGCACTCGCGGTTGACTCCAGTACACTGATTGCTCCAATTCCTGGACAAAGGTTGTCTCGTTTTGGATCGTAATCGGACAGTCAGAATCGTGATTAATCTCGCTCACACGGCTTCGAAAAGATGAACCAAATCGAGCGTGCAGTCCGGTCGAGGACAACCGAACCCCGAAATGCGCAGAGAAATATTTTACGATCTCCTGTCGCTTCGTCAGGCGATGAATAGAGACCCGCGCAAGTTGCTGATTCGGTGACTTTGTTATAGATTGCGATCTGCTAGACATTTCTAGTGCGGCGGGGTATGTAGCTCTGCTGAATTACAGCCCCGCCGATCTCCTTTTCTGAATTTCTCAAGGAGCCAAAGCTCCCCCCGTCAAATCAAATTCGGCAGCAAGCCGTAGGGCCTTCTGGATCTCAGGTGTCATTGCATCGCGGATTGCGGCGATCTCATCCTGCCGAAGTTCTATCGCTCCCGCTTCGGCCAAAGACAATCGAAACCGCGAAATCTTCGCCCTCTGTGCTAATTGGATCTGGCTCATACCAGTGGCTTTACGAATCAGCTTCAGATTGCTCATGGTTGCCTTCGTCCCGCAATGTTGCGGCTTGACTGAAGCAAGTTTGCACATCTCGCCACCGACGGGGAAGATGGATAAAACGTTGAGCGTTTTATTCCATGGTGGAAAATGGTTTTTAAGTTTTGTTCAGGGTTTTGTTCGGGCAGGGCATGGCGGAAACAAACTAGTTTTGTTCAGGGTCTTCTTCGGACCTGCCGGAGACATTCTTATCTTGCGTTCTTGCTAAACCTCGGTAGGCGTCTTTGCTCTTTGTCAGGCCCAATTCTTTGTTCAGCACAATGGCGATTTCGCCCCATGATTTCTTCTGGTCCTTTAACTCAAGTACTCTCCTGCGTTCATTGTCTTTCCGTGGTCTACCTCTGCCCTTGGCGCGTTCAGTCGAAAGTTTCAAGTTGGTTTCCGAAGAGGCTGGGACGTGAGACCGCACGCTACTTGTCAGGCTGCTGCCGACGAGTCCCGCATCTCTCGAAGCAAGCTCTCCACACTTCCTCTCCAACGCCGCGTTAAGGGCGGCAGTAAGCGGTTGTCGCGCGCCACTGCGTTCGTGGTGCAAAACGCGCTGCATCGGAGGTCTTCCCCCGCTAACAAACCATGCATTACGAGACTTACGCTCAACCGTTTCATCGTTTATCCCCAAAGCCACGGTGAGCCACGCGTGTGAGGCATGCCGATCGGCAAAAAAAATGCGCGCTGGCTCCGGTGCTGCCTTCTTCTCCTCTAAGTAGGCAAACGACTCCAGGAGGAACGCGGTCGCGAAATGGCTCAATACCTTGCGCCTGCGAACGTCCTGCAAGGCCCGGAATGCGCACGGCGGAATTAGATGCCGGCCACAACTGCAACGCCAAGCCTTGGTTCTACGATGTTTGTGCTTCGAAATCTCGGAAAGAGCTCTGTGGGCGTCCGCAGCGGTCTCTCGAAGTATCAATGTCAGGGCTTCTCGAATAGAGGAATTACCGTCTGCAACTCCTCGACCAGAGGATAGGCATTCTCTTGGCTGCATTTGTCACTTTCTCGCAAATGACGGAGTTCTCGCTCATTTGAAAAGTCGGGAGGCCCGAGCGAGAAATCGGGCCCTTCACTGCCGGTCGCGAACCGTCAGCCACCCAACCATGGGAACTATTAGTAACATAGGTCTGGTCGAATTTTTGCTGTTGAATGCAGGCAGTCCGGTGCGCTGAACGCTTCGCTTTGAAGCGACCCTCGCGGTCGAGGTGTGTTCCGTATCCCCGTCCGGTCGGCATGTAAGAATCTAAGGGTCTGGAGGTTGAAGAGCTCTTCGTTTCCATTTAACGGAAACGAGATCGGCACCCAGAGTTCCTTAGCCGCCAGACGCGAACGGGCATCTGCTCCTCCACAGGGATCGATGTCCTTCACCACGGGTTATCGTTTTTAAATAGCCCGATGGAAGAATTGACTGTCTACAAGCGCCTCAAAGAACCGACTGACACGTCCGGCAATAACCGGTGACCGAACCAGCAGACCGACCTCGATGTTTCGGTCCTGGCCTGCTTCTGTGAAATTCGCCGATGACACGAAGACCTGCTCATTGTCTACGGTTATACACTTGGCATGCAGCGATCCCGGCTTGCCGTTTTGAGGATCCATGATCTGTTCACAGCAGTAAACCTCCGGCATGAGCGCCCTGTTGGGCCATTGCGATATTTTGAACGTGTGGACGAAACGAGCAATTTGGTCATTCGCAGAGGAGGTGTCTCCATGAGTCCGCGGAACATCTAGGAACATTCGGACCTGAAGTCCAGGCTGCTGCTCCATGCGATCAGAGAGAGATTGGAATACCTTGTGACCCTGATAGATCGCATAGCCCGCCACCAAAACCGAACGCTGCGCATTTCGAAAAAGCTCACCGACCACAACCGATGTGCTGCGGTTTGCGACACCGCCAGCTTCAGGCCCAGTTGTTACAAGATCAACTAGGTCTTCAAGCTGTTGCCTTGTGGCGGCCGACTCTGCGAGAAGGTCTAGGCAGGTACAAATTGATCCGGCCGACATTCCTGCCGAGACCAAATCTCCGAGCCTTCTGGAGATTGAGTCTCCGTCGACCGAACCAACAAAGCGCTGAATGCTGTGAGACGAGCAGGGGAAAGTGACTCGACCATTGCGAATCGACGCTGCAAGCGCACTCAATTCAGTCGGCGCTAACGACAAAAGTGGATCCTTCACTTTGGGTGATCTCCGAGAAGAACTGCCCACCGATATCTTGGACTGTCGGCACCACTAGAGCGCGGTCGAGAAAATCGTTCTGTTGCTCACAGCTGGTCTCCGAGATAAGCAAGCAACCGTGACACGCAGCCCCGTGAAGGAATCTTCTTTCATGTCGACTGCCCGGGTCATGCTGCGCGCAAACGGGGTCGTTTGAACAGAGGGCTCCAATTTCTAGCGCACTCTTCACAGTTTCGTGGATTCTTCTGCCAACCTGTACCAAGCCTCCGAGTGTCCCCTCGGAATCAGATGTTCCGGTATAGAGCAACACTCCGAATCCTATCCGAGGTATCGCATAAACACGCTCGCGAATTGAGCTCGCCGGATAGCCGCAGCTCAGCGAAAGTACTGTAATGAGCAGGTGCGAAAATGAATGAAGCATTATGTAAGCTGGCCCGGGAAACTCTCGGTTCGAGCCAACGTGCTCTTCCTTCCATTCAGCGAATCCAGTGGCAAGCTTCGTCCACCGTGATTGAACTTCTGGGGACTGCAACCAACCTGCAATGGCCTTAACACTGAACTGCAGAAAGACCCCCTCACCCCTGTTTTCAAAGGCCGGCAACCAGGTCACTTCTCGAGCTAGGGAGGCGCGGCGAACGCCAATGTCCAATTCACCCTCAATATCAGGAGCAGCCGCCTCAAACCGCGTGAATCCAACTTGAGCAACTACATCCCGCAGGCGATGAACCAAGACAACGCGCTCGATAGGCTGCATCCAAGGGCGATCCCAGAAAGCCCGCGGTAGGGCTTTGGCATAGAAGATGCCTTCGGGCCGGTCCTCACCAATCTCATCTTTGGAAGCAAGCAGGGTCTCCAGTTCGGCCACTTTCACAGGCTTATCAGTCCTGGGCGTTCCCATTCGCTTACTTTGAATCTCGGCAAAGGCCTCTTCGTCAGAAACACCCTCCAAGCCGCCCTTCACTGCCGCTTTTTTGCGTTCGTACTTCAAGTCCTCGATGGTTTCGACGGCCTCGACATAAGACCAAACCGCCTCAATGGCGCGCTTCACGGCTTCGTCCCGCTCTGGCAACGAAATCACGCTGATCGTCTGAGGAAAGTAGGCGTTCGACGCCGAACGGATCAACAGCCGGCTTGGTTCTCCACACATCTCCTTTGTGAATGGACCCAACCAGATTCGAGATCCGTCGCACGATCCCAGCGCCTTATTCGCCAAGATCGCCGCTACCGCCATGCTTCGTTCAGCCTTACCGCACTCGCAACGAATCCAAACCTCACTAAGATCGCCACTCGTGCCGCGCTCATCGATAAAGAGTTGACGTCCTTGTTTCGCGCAGTCGGAGGGACCGTTGTGCGCGAATACATACCAATCGATGTCGGCGATGTGGCCGGCGCGACAAGCTCGAACGAACCGAACGGGTACGACTGTTTTCTTCTTCTTGTCTCGATCGATGTACTTGCCCTTCGTCAGGGATTTTCGGTGGACGAGGAGACGCGTGCGGATAGAGGGCCCTTTCGATTCTTCCAATCCTTGAGTGATAAACCATTCCGGGAACTGAAAACCACTGACACCTGTCGATCCTGCACCCGGGCTGTCATCCGCTGGCGGAGGTGTGCGCAGTTCGACATTATCAATCTCCAGCACACGAGCGAGCTTACGAGCGAGCCGCGGTTCCGAAATCGTCTTACCTCCAGGCGACCAGAATTCGAGACCAGAGATCAGAACTGAATAATTCGGAAGATCCACCATGGAACCAGGGCCAAACGTGGTTACGAGCTGACTCTGGCGGATCTCGCCATAAGCTTTTTTCGTCGCGCTCATGCTGGCTCTTCCTCCAGTTCCTCGTCAGCCAACGTCTTCACATACAGATTCACTTCCGGCTCAACGTCCCTCAGCGACCAGTTCGCTCTGAACTTCATCTGCCATTTGCTCGGAGGAAGGTTCTGAACGTCTGGACTCAGGAAATCGTAGAGCAGTTGCTTTGCCCCACCGGCTTCATTCGGGTTGTATTGCAGGCCGGTGCCGACACTCTGATAATCCTGAGCGACCTTGGCCCAATCATCGAGCAGATCTCTTGCTCGCTCTTGGACTCGCAGCCGCAAGCGTTCTTTGTCCGCAGCCGGGAGCTCCAGCATGTGTTCAGACGCGCGATCGGCCAGGGCCTGTACTACGCTCTCGAGCTTGTCCCGTTCTTTCAATATCTCTATCGCGCCCAGCGCCGGTGTCATCGACCGATTCCCCTGACGTGCCAAGCCGACGAGTGTGGCCGCCAGGCCTTTATCGAGCGCGCGCGGCGAAAAAGGAGTGACGCTCGTGGCCTCTACGCTCCGATAGAAAGTTTGGTGATAGTAGCTGAAACGTTCGAAATGAGAACGATCGCGGGGCTTGTGAACGTTGAAGATCGTTACCACTAGGCCAGGCCGGTCAGCATCACGACCCACTCGGCTGGTAGCCTGAATGTATTCTGCACTTGCTTTTGGCTGTCCGAAGACGACCATGAGACCGATACGAATGATGTCCAGGCCAACCGAAATCATATTCGTCGCAATCGCGACATCAACACGGTTTTCGTCAGAATAGAAGAGCGCGAGTCGCCTCTTCGCCTCTGCCACAGAGGCTGTGCTTACACGACTGGTCAGCTCAACGGGTTCATAACCAATTTTTCGATCGTCGAAAAGTCCTGCTGTCTCTCCAATCCGTTTGCGGCTCGAGTAACCGGCCAACCGGTTGCGGACTTCGTCTTCAATGAGGCGCCGGGCACCGCCTAGCTCGCGCAAGCTGTTGAAGTACCCAACCAGCGTCATGTAGGGATCGGCAACGTTCCACTTCTCCCCTCGTTTCTTCAACTGGCTGTGGGATCGCTCGCCGGCGCCAAGCAAGACGAGATACACACGTAACATGGCAACTTTTGGGCTTCTGCCCTGAGCGGCAATTCCGACATAGAGACGAGCATTCGCCTCCGCCGGCGTAAGGGTTTTGGCGAAAAAGGAGTCGCGACGGTCCGGTCCAGGCGGTGGGAAGATGTCGACCGTCGCCCGATTGAAAAGGGCCCTTATCTGTATATCCGCGCGTCGGACTGTGGCCGTCGAGGCGATGATCTTGGGACGAATCCTCTTGCCATCTTTCTTGATCACGCACAGCTCATCCAGAGCAGTTTCATACAAACCTACCAAGGTTCCGAGCGGCCCCGAGATTAAGTGAAGCTCGTCTTGAATGATGAGATCTGGCGGCAGGAGCCGACCATTCGGCAGCTTGGACCCGAGCATCGCGTCACACGGGCCGTAGAATCCAGTCTTGTCGTAGCGCTCGACTCGGCCGAAAAACGTTCCAACCCTCCCGGTCCATGGCAAGGCTGCGAATTTGTCGACCGTTGCAATTACGAAGCAGGGGATCCTGCGATAGATCTGCTCATCGACAGCAACTACCGGCAAAGAGGAATTCCCAGTAAAAGGACAGCCGACCTTGACGCACTTCACAAGCAGATCGGTCGGATTGTCAGGATCTGGAATCAACCGGAACGAGTTCCTCGAGAACTTCGTGCCGCACCAGGGACACTCTTCGATCGGGATGGGAGAAGGATTCTTGTCGCTGTCCCAGAATTTGCGGGTCCGCGCCCGAGTTGTGTTCGGATCGTTATCACCCTTCTTGCCCATCCGATTCGGCGTGGCGGCGCGGCCGACCCACAGGCCGATCTCGAATGGCCAATCGCCGAACTTGGTCACGTCATTTCGCCGTAGCAACTCGAGTGCGCAGATCAAGGTGGCGGCACGTCCAAACTGGTCGAGAGTGAGCAGGCGCAGCGTGTAACGCATCAGCACGCTGAGTCCGGCAGACTGGATTCCAGGATTTCGGAAACGCCGGAGTAGCAACGTAAACGCCGCGAGGCCGAGATAAGCCTCTGTTTTGCCACCGCCGGTCGGGAAAAACAGTAGATCGACGGTCTGCCGATCGTCGTCTGTCGGCTCGGCGATGGCTTTCAGATTCATCAGGATGAAGGCCAACTGGAAGGGGCGCCAGGTCGGAGGATCAACCTCCTCGGGCCGTTTTTGCTGGGCAATCGATTGGCGCTGACGGGCTGCCTCGGCCATGCACTTGTTGGCGATGCGAAAAGCATTCAGGCACTGTGCATCGGCAAGCAGCTTGATACCGGCTTCGATGCGATTCGCAGCGACCTTTGCCCGGTTTAGGAGTTCCTCGCTGGTCTCTTTTCGTTTAGCCGGTGAGGTCGGCACAGTCGCTGCCTGCCCTTTGATCCAATCCCGATACGCGGTTACAAGCGGAGCTAACTTCGAATTGGCATCATCTGTGTCCGTGAGGACGGCGAGCGCTTCCATCTTCAGCTCAACATCCATCTTCGCCGGCTCGACGCGTTCGACTTCGGCTTGCGGCACCCAGCACGTACGTACCACCTTGCAGCACTTCTCTCCATCCAGGACAGCTTCAGTCGCAACGTTGTGGCCAACCGAATACTCGCCGATGTCGCGATACTGTAGATCGGCAACGCATTCGTCCCACTCACCACTCGCCATGCTGCGGAGATCCGGACGCGCCAGGAACACCGTGTCGCCAGCGACCTCGAGCTGGACCTGGAATGCGAATGCCTCGTCTTTCTTGAGATCAGGCCTTGGCGTTCGGCGATTTACGAGGAACACGGATACGGTTCGAGCATCGACGGGAACTCCAGATTCCGCAGCGAGCTGGCCGACAGCGCGAGCCAGGTACGCGACTTTCAATCCATCGCTATTTGGAACGTTCTTCTCCCTCGGTGTGTCAGACGCCTTTGCCAAGTCGATTTCGACAAATTCCTGCCGCGCTGTGCGCTCCCATTCTTCAGGAGACTCTTTACGGAGCTGGTAATCGCCCCAACTGACGTTCACTTTGAACTGCTTCGCCGAGGCTGGAACGAGAACGCTGACGCCGATCGAGGACGGGAAGTATCGTGCTCGGGCAGCCGGCCGTTCGGGAGCGGTATCGTCGTCTGTACCGCCAGCTTCGCCGGCTTGATCAACCTCGTCGTTCGCCGTCTCATCCCTTTTGTCTTCTGGTGCCGCATCGAGCGGGACTAGGAAGCCGGTTAGGTACCAACGGGACGGAGATTGAGGCAGAGCCTCATTGCCATCACCCAGAGAATCAGAAGGCCCAACCAAGTCGAGCCTCAGCGTGTCGACCAGTCTGCGACGTACCTGAACCGAGTTCATTCCTTCGACCATGGCTTACGAGTCTCCTAGTTCGATCGCGATCTGATTTGTGTCGTGAGCCACTTTCGATGTTGGCTTGCGTGTTTTCTTCCGTGCGCGAGTAGATACGGATTCTATGAAGTCCGACGGAACTTGTCCTTCCTCCAGAGCTCTCTGTCGGTTCAAATCGAGTAAACGAGCTAGTACTTCGTCGCGGATCTCGTCTGGCCACCGGTAACGGTATTTCTTTCTCGGTTGCCTGCCATTTTCTTGCTCTTCCTCCTCCTCCTCGAATTCGGGGATAAATCTACAATCGGATCTGATATCCGACCATCCATATGCTTTGAGGACGGCACGGTCGAGGTCATCGTGGAGTTCGCGAAGACGCAAGATCCCCGATTCATCGCATGTTTCATCGTGAAATAAATTGTAAGTAGCCGTGAGCCCGCTGATCAATTTCGCCATGACTTCGGCGCGCCAGTTGTAATAGGCGGCACCCACCGTCGTAAGTGCCTCGTTTGGGGAATAATTGGGCGGAAATGGGAATGTTTCGAAACAGTCGGACGGTGCATACGCAAGGTCGTCCTTTAGAGTGGAACTAAAGAAGCGCGCCCACACTTCGTGAATGCGACTTTGTAGAACCGCGAACACATCAAAAGTCGAGAACGGCATTACGTTGAGTTTGTTACTGAAGACATAGCCGGTTGAAAGAAATACGAACGAGAGATGAGATCCATATAACGCATTCACCAGGGCACGAGGCAGCGTCTTAATCGACTTGTAAAGCCCAGTCGCACGCTCACCATGTTTCCACCAATTCTCCCGTCTCACTTTTCGAGATTCGAGATCTCTCTCAGGCTTCACTTTCTCCTCAACAATAGTCAAAAGGTCGGGGTAGTCGGAGGCGACAGGCAGCGCGTAATCAAGTGGTACCACTCCAGTCCTCAACAACGTCTCCCGCTGATCAGGGCTGGCAGCAGCCCAAGAAACCCCAAGATCCGATCTACGCAGAGGGAAATCCTCAAAATTGATGACAAACCGATGATGTGCCTGAACAGGACTTTCATTAACCTCTTCACCGCCGATGTAGGGGAAAACGCGATCTTTGTTGCGAGGGTTCATCTCGATCAAGCGTTTGAGTTCTGAAATCGGTGTTGCGATGCCATCCTTATTGTCGTCATCGAAGGTAAAGCCCATGCCGAGGACGACGCTGCCCTGGAAACTCCTGTTCGCGTTTGCCCGGAGCCTTACGGGATCTTCGTGCCCACCTGCATGAAAGAGGTATGCCGTTATTCTGGTGACATCGCGATTATCCAGTAGAAAGGGCGCCTTTAGTTCGCCCTTACACACATGGATAACGCTGACTACAACCGCTGCTTCACCCGGCCATCTGAGACGCTTACGTGCCCGGTAAATGGTCCCTCCATTACTGCAGATCCAACGTAGACCAGTCGAACGTGTATCACCCTGACCAATGGTGTTTGTGGCGATCAATCCAAAGCAGCCATAAACTCCCAGCAGATCGAAGGCACGACGAAAGAAATGAGCGACAAGATCAGAGTTTCCGTGAGACCCAGGATGTATGGTCTGCAGCCACGTCACATAACCGTCTGCATGTGCATCGATGAGAGTATTCTTGCCCGCAAACGGAGGGTTGCCCACGATTACGTCAAACCCACCGGTTGCTTTTCCGCCCGCATCACTGGTGAAGACTTCTGGGAATTCTAGTTCCCAATGAAATGGGCTCAACCCTTTGGGACCCCTTTGAAGATGCGCGATCGTCTCCTCAAGAACATCCCATGCTTCAGACGTCGAGTCCTTTAGAGCAGCCTCGGTCAACTCAGCGAGTTGACCTCTCTTCTTTTCACGATCTTTCGGTTTGTCAGCGCAGAAGAACGCCGCAACGATCGCGTCCCCTATTTTCCGGGAAATCTCCAGTGACTCATCGGCACCATCCAATGCTTGTTTGAGTTTCGAATACGGAACGTCGTCGCGAGCTGCGAGAATACGCGCGCGGTATTCGCTAACCCGTCCCATTCGCTTGCGCAACTCACGCTCCAGGTCAAGCAGTACATTCTGTTCGTCCAGCCAATGAAATGTTGAGATCTGGTGGCGGGTCAGGCCAACAAGAGCATCGCCATGTCGCAAGGAGTGATCCAAGAATGTGAATGGATGATCTTTGGCAAGTGTCGCCAACCAGAGAGACAGTTTTGCCAGATCTGCCGCCATCGGGTTTTTATCCAGTCCATACAAGCAGCGCTGCGCGATCATGCGCTGTGCATAAAGCGATTCACCTTCATCTGTTGGGACAGGCGGGGTCTCCTTATGCACGTGCCAGGCTTTTGTTAACGCATCGCCGAGTTGCCGACAGGCCTCCACCAAGAATGCCGCTGACCCCATAGCCAAGTCGCAGACCTTTAGATTGAGAATCTGCGTTGGCGTTGGATTCGTTCCAAGCTGTTTCAGCACCGGTTCTAATGCTGCCTCAACAATCGGGCCCGTCAGGCTGCTGGGCGTGTAATGTGATCCGCTCTTCCGGCGTTCGTCTGAGGACTGAAACACCATCGCATCCTTCGGAACCGGAACAGGCGTCACCGCCTTGGCAATCTTCCGTTCAAGAGCAGCGAGAAGGTCGTCAATGGTAGCCGCTGATTTCAGAGCGTCGGCGGCCTGTCCCGTGACTTTCTGGTCAGTTTCATCCGTGAAGCGCTTCGAGCGCTTATCAGGCGCGGTGCTGAGCAAGTCTTCCAAATTGATCGTTGCGGGAGCACCATGCTTCTTCGCCGGCCGGATTGCGATCGATCGACCGGTAGCAACCTGCAAACTGAAACCCATGATTGCCTGGTAGACGCTGCCGATCTGCTCCACAGCTAGGGTCCGATAGCTTAGGCGCTCTCCATCGAGCAGCAATAACTTAGATAGAACGCGGTACACAACGCCGTCACCCACGCGCGGTATCACCGGCTTGTCCTTTTTCTCATGGCGCCCTTCAAGAAACAGGTAGCGGTCAGGATCGAAAAGATAGCCTTCCCGCGCTGGGATCTTCATTGCTCCGTGACTTGCGCCTGAATAGACCAACCGGAATAGTGCCAGAAGCTGAGCCCATGCGCCATGGCGCTGATCCATGGTGTCGGTGTAACGGCCGGCGTCAGCCCGCAACCGCTCGTACAATCCCCGCACGGAGTAATGGTTCGAGTAGACCGGATCCGTTGACAGAAGTCCGCGGTCCTCCGCATACAGCACGAACACCAGACGCAATAGAGTGGTCAGCAAGCCGTGATAGACGTGATCGGAGTCGCGAGCGAGAACGTCGCGAAGCAACTCTCCTTTGGTCTGATCATTCGCAGCTTGGAAGCCGCGCAGCATCTCATATAGTGCCTCAAGCACCTGCTCGGCCAACAGGGTCGAAACGACATTCTGATATTTGCGGCTGTTCGCCAGAATCGCCGGCAGTCGCTCTTTCTCGGCGACGCTGTAGAGGCGTTCGGACTCGAGTAGCATCCGGAATGCTGCGAAGATCGGACGCCCCGCAACTCTGACCATTTCGGCTAGTTTGAACGTGATGTATCCGCTCAGCTCCTTCTCGGGGGCATAGACAAGCCGGACCTCCCGTCCGTTAAACAGCAATCCAATTCCAACTCCAGTCTGGCGCAGTAACTTTTCAGACCTGGCCTGTGGACTGGCCTGCCAAGCTCGGTCATGTGGGGCGAAGGGCTGATCGAGATCAGTTCCGGTCGGGAAAACATCGACGAGGAGAAGCCACTTGCGTTCGCCCTCAAGATTCTTGAGCGCATACTTCGGCCTTAGCGTCTCGTTGTAATTCTCGAGATTGACCTCAAGGTCAGTCGGCACTAGCTCTGCACCGGGAGAACCATTCAGCAAGCTGGCGTCCCAGTTCAGGACATCTGTCGCGAATTGCACGAAATCCGGAATCTCAGGAACGACCTCGCCATCTCCATTTTTGGGTAGAGCGGAAAGGAATCGCTGATGATCGGGTCCATAGTTGCGGTTGAGAAATGCGCTCGCGTCGACCAGAGCCGGAATTGAGACGACAAGCCCCGTCGGCTGGACGTATCCCAGCCACTCTTGGTGCGCGTAAATTGCAGGGTCTTTTGCCATCAACTCACCTGGTCACGGGCCAGAGATAAACGAGACCGACCGGCTCGACCCGCTGCGCCCGGACCTGGTACAGCGCGCGGAGGCGATCGGGTTCGGTCTTCATCTCGCCATCCAGTTCAACCAACCGCTTTGACCAATAGCGGCGGTTGGATTCCAGCTGTCGTTGCTCTTCTTCGTTGAACAGATGGAGTTGCTCAATGTTCTCGTGCTTGGTTACGGTTTCGGAAAGATGTCTCTTCTGCTCTTCGAGGATTTTCGACATCGCCTGAGATTCGGCCGCGGCGCGCCCCTGCAGCTTCGCGATCGCGTCCTTTGCATACTCGGCCCCGCGGGTTTCAAGATGCGGAAGTAACTCGCGAACATCTCGAGGTGCCGACGTCTGAAGCTGGCGGAGCACTACATCCGGAACTGCTCTGGCATGTTTCTCTAGAAGAGCAGTGTCCAGCAGAGTCATCGTCTTGGTTTCCGCCTCGCGACCGTAGGGCGCGAGCTGCCCCTTGCGAATCTCTGGATCGACCCACCTTGCGGTGATCGGAATCAGTTCTTCGTGCAGCCGAGCCGCCCCTGGCCCATACAGGGCGAGTCGACCGATGAGCAGCACGCGGGGAACCGCGTCGGTGGTCTGCGCCATGCACGCTCGAGATAGGTCGTGATGCACGAAGCCTTGCGCCATGAACCTCGAGAGCAGGCGTTGTACAACCCGCTGCTCGAGATGCATCTGGACTACTTCCTCGGTGACGACGCCCGGATCCTCGAAAACGATCGGCCGAATTGGCGACAACCGACGCCATTCCCAGAACTTCTGATCTCTGGGACGAGGCGCACGCAGGCTATCCATAGTCTCCGCCCAGGACGGGTCGGCACCTGGACGCTGATCGAGCGCTGGAAATACGAAACGATCCGGGCCATGCCCGTTGGGTGAAGCTTTCAGAGGATCTGCATCCATAATCACCAGAGCGGACGAAAGTGCTGATCGGAAGTGATTCTCCGCAAACCCGATCGACTCTCGAGACCGTTCTAGCAAGGTGCTCAGGCGTTCGATCTGGGCCCGCAAGGCCACTTCACGTTCGCGGGAAGCCTCGAGTTCCTCCCGAACCGCGTCGCGCCGGTCCTTCTCCAGATCTGCTGTGTCGATGCCCTCGACCAGCTGATTCACGTCAGAGCGACGAATGCCGCCTTTCATCATTTCATCAAGTTTTGAATCAATGACCCGGGAAAGACTTCCGAGTTCCTCACGAATCGTCTTTGTCTTTCTGACGAGCGCCTGGAGCACACGATCTTCAGGGCGTTGCTTGTAGAAGAAGTAATGGCAAAAGACCTCAGGATTCGGCTGGAGCTTCCGATCTACGCGGCCATTGCGCTGCTCCATCCTGCTGGGGTTCCAAGGAACGTCGAAATGGAAAACGTTCCAACAGTGGGCCTGGAGGTTCAGCCCTTCTCTGGCGGCATCCGTAGCAATCAGAATTCGGGCCGGATGATGCTCTGGTTCGTCGTTGAAAGCTGTCTTGATCTCCTCTCGTTCATCGGGCGGGGTTGGACCGTGAAAAACAGCTATCCTCTGGTCAGCTCGATCGGAGTCAGCAATGGCGGCGCTCAGCTGCTGATACAGATACCGGCGAGTGTCCTCCCATTCCGTAAAGACAATCGCACGGAGGTTATTCCACTTGGCGCCAGCACTACCGAGCTCGGAGCACATATTGGACTTTATCCAGCCTACGAGGTCGGTAATCCGGGCGTCCGGTATGACCCTAGTGGTGTCGGCGATTTCGGCCATCTCCTCCAGAAGTTTTCGTTCACGGGCAAACAGTTCGGCTTCAGAGATCGCCGATTCGGCGCCCGCAGATGCCTCTGTTGCCTTTTCGAACTGAGCTTCTTCTTCAATGGCAATTTCCTGCTCGCTAAGGGACGCTCTCTCATCGTCGGAAGCGATGGCCTTTGTCAGCAGATCGGCTTGGAGGCTTTGGCTGGTCTGGCTCGAGCGAGCGGCGTTTCGTTGTTTTTCAGTAGTTCTGCGATGGACATGCAGCGTTCTGGCAAAGGCCTCCACCGACGAGAATAGGCGCTGTTGTAATCCACAAATCACGAGGCCAGACGCCGATTGCGTGCGTCGCGACTCGCCACTTAGCCGTTGTTCGCGGGTACGGCCATATTCATCCAAGAGCGCGACAAGCCGGAGCTCCGGAGCGTCCTGTGGAAGGTTGTCGATTGTGTGCTGGACGATTTTGCGCTCGGGGAATCCTCCGGAGATCTTTCGCAGATCCTCCTTCAAACGACGCACCATCACGTCGTCTAGCATCTTCTTCGAAACTTTGACGCCGCGGCAGAACCGTTGAGGATCGAGAATCTCGAGCAGGGCCGAAAAACTGTTCGAATGGCCATTGTGCGGTGTCGCTGAAAGGAACAGACGGTGCTCGAAGCGAGGGGCAAGGTCACGGGCGGCGCGCGTGATATGGCTATCGATCGCGTACCGTTGTCCGCTGGATGGCGCCGCATGATGGGCCTCGTCAAGAATCAGCAGGCTACCCGGACGGAACGTCCCGAGCCAATCTCGAAGGGACGAGACATACGCTTCATCAATGAGAAGGCGCTGGGAGATCAGGAATCGCGAGTGGGTTGTCCACGGATTCACGCCGAAGCCGCGTTCGCGGCGCACCCTCTGGATGTAATCCTTATCCAGGATCTCGAAGCGCAAACCGAATCTCGCGTCTAACTCTTCCTCCCACTGCAGAAGCATAGAAGGTGGGCACGCTACAACAATGTCCCGGACTTTCTTGCGCATAAACAGTTCGCGCGCAATCAGGCCGGCTTCGATCGTTTTTCCCAGACCAACGTCGTCCGCGATGAAAAGATTGACCCGGGGCAGCCGCAGAGCCTTTCGTAGGGGCTCCAACTGGTAAGCATCTAGCCTGATTCCAGCTCGGAAGGGCGATTGCAGGAGGTTGGGGTCGGTGGAGGTGACGCAGTTCCACCGCAGCGTATTCAGGTACGCAGCGAAACGGTCTGTTGGATCAAATCCCCGTTTCGCGATCTCGTCCCACGCCTCACCGGTTATGACTCGAGCATCCAGTTCATGGTCCCAGAGCACTTCAAGCGGTTGCCCCTGGGCGTCATCGTCGACACACGAAAGCTTGACCAGCAGCGAGTCGGAGGAGTTGGGCGGCGGGATTACATGATCAACGAGGTAACGGCGCTGTCGAACTTCAACGACTTGCCCGACTTCAGGTACCGGTGACTGCATGCTTCTCGATGACACGATGCTAGTAAATCGCGTCCCAAAAGTGGACGATTCGACTGGGAAAGGGATCGGACGGGGAAGATTATCAGAATCTGACAGTCATTGCATACATGGACGACGAGATCTGGTTCGAATAACCGCTAATAGCCTTCCGGCCGACTTTTTCCACTAAATGGAAAGCGCCGACAGCGCTCCCCTTTATTGCACTCGCCCCCCCCACTGTCGTGCCCTTTGCATTCGCGAAGCTCAGGAGTACAAAAGATGCCAACGTGCGGGGCTCGCGGGGGCAAAACCGTGAGCCCCTCTTTCTTTACCGTCCAAAGCTGGGAGGGGTGAAGTGATCGATTTCCGGAAACGGATCACCAAAACAGAAGCTACAGCGTCCACAAATCCCACCGAACTCTACGAAAGTCTAGACCGCGCGAGCGATAAAGGCCCCCTGAGGGAAGCTCAAGCTGCAGTCCTGAGCGAGTGGCATGCCAAGCGACGCAAGGAACGCGACGTCATCGTCAAGTTGCATACAGGCCAAGGAAAAACCCTGATAGGGTTGCTGATCCTGCAGTCAAAACTTAACGAGGGTGCCGGACCGGCGGTATACCTTTGCCCAAACAATTTTCTTGTTGAACAAACAGCCGCACAGGCAACTCAGTTCGGGATAAAAACCGTACTTGCAGACCCGGATTTGCCGGCGGAATTCTTGGACGGTAAAACCATATTGGTTACATCCGTCCAAAAGCTGTTCAACGGACTTACCAAATTCGGCATCGGCACCCGGTCTGAAGACGTGGGCGCGCTGGTCATGGACGATGCCCACGCGTGTATTGACGCAATCAAAGAACAGTGTATGATTCGGCTCCCGAACGGGCAACTATACTCCGATATTCTGGCGCTCTTCGACACTGATCTCGAAAAGCAGGGCCTCGGCAGCTACGCGGATATTAAGAACAAGCGCCGTGATGCTTTACTACCAGTGCCATACTGGGCCTGGGCTGATAGACGTTCCGAGATCGCGAGCCTGCTCTCGAAGAGCCTGTCTCTCGATGAGGTCAAGTTCGCCTGGCCGCTTCTGAGGGACTCTCTTCAGGATTGCTTGTGCGTGATTTCAGGTGCGGGCCTGGAGATTACTCCATACCTCGCTCCATTGCACCTCTTTGGCTCTTACGCCAATGCAAAGCACCGTGTCTTCATGTCCGCCACCGTAACAAACGATTCGTTTTTGATTAAGGGCTTGGGGCTGTCAGTAAGAACGGTGAAGAATCCTCTACTCTATGCCAAAGAGCGGTGGGCCGGCGAAAAGATGATCCTGATCCCCTCGTTGATCAACGATGCACTGCCTCGAGAACTACTTGTGCCCTCCTTCGCGAAGGAGGTGTCAAAACGTCCCTTCGGCGTTGTCGTGCTCGCTCCGAACTCATATTGCTGTCAAGACTGGGCGAAATACGGCGCAACAATAGCCGATAGAAACACGATCACCAAGGAGGTCGAACACCTACTTAGGGCACAACGTGACAAGGTTCTTGTGATCGTAAATCGATACGATGGGATTGACCTTCCCGACGCGGCCTGCAGGATACTGATCCTGGATTCTAAGCCGCACTCTGAGAATCTCGTCGATCAATACACCGAAAACTGCCGACCCCAAAGCGAGGCGATTGCGACTCGGGCCGCTAGAAAGATTGAGCAGGGGCTCGGGCGGTCCGTTCGGGGAGAGAAAGATTACTGCGTATTTGTGCTTCTCGGCCCCTCTCTCATCAAGGCTTTGCGCACCACCAGAGACCGGTCATTTTTTTCGCCGCAGACTCGCCTTCAGATCGAGATAGGCCTCCGAATCGCGGAGTTTGCAAAGGAGGACCAAAACGGCGGCGAGGACCCGTGGAAGTCCTTTGTCGCACTTATTAATCAGTGCCTCGGCCGCGACCCGGGCTGGAAAGAATACTACACAGAAGAGATGAACAAACTTACCCAGGATGCTGAAGAACCAAAAATGCTCGGCGTCTTTGCCGCAGAACGAGAAGCTGAGATCTTGCACCAATCCGGAGACCACGACGGTGCGGTTGCTGCGGTCCAGGGAATGATCGACAAGCAGGTACGAGGTGATAGCGCCGACCGTGGCTGGTATCTCCAAGAGATGGCGCGATACGCGTACCCACAAAGTAGCGCGAAGTCTAACGAACTTCAGATTGCCGCCCACAGATTGAATCGCTATTTGCTGCGTCCGCAGCATGGAATGCAAGTCCAAAAGCTTGAGCTAATGGCCCAAGGAAGAGTCGAGAATATCATCCATTGGATCCAGAAGTTCGCATCATTCGAGGAGTTGCAACTAGCGGTTGACGAGACGCTCAACGATTTTCAGTTTGGTATTGACGCCGACACCTTTGAAAGCGCCGTAAACCGGTTGGCCTTCGCTCTGGGATTTAGTGGACAACGCCCAGACAAGGAGTGGAAGGAGGGACCCGACAACCTATGGGCAGTCCGGTCGGGCGAGTACGTCTTGATGGAATGTAAGAGCGAAGTCGACCTGAGGAGGACCGAGATCAACAAAGATGAGACTGGGCAGATGAACAATGCCATGGCATGGTTCGCACGGCACTATATCGGGGCAAAGGTAAAGAACATCATGATCATTCCCACCAAAGTAGTCGGCCACGCCGCAGGATTTACCGGACCTGTCCAGATAATGAGAAATCCGAGCCTGAAGAAGATATCGCACAATATAGGAAAGTTTCTTCTGGAATTCAGGCAATATGAGCTTTCAAGCCTCTCTGCGGGAAAAGTCAATGAACTGCTGACTCTGCACCACCTCACGACCGACGAAATCCTGCGCGACTACTCGGAAGAGCCAAAGTTCTTATAACTGCCCCGCCCCAAACCGGACGCAGTTAGGGCTCACGCAGCTTGTGGGATAACGGCGTGACCACAATACCAACCTGCATTCCAGTTTTTCCACAGCCTTCCATTACCTATCCATCCGCGCAGTGGCCGCGGTCGTTGCCGCTGATCGGCAGTGTCTGGCTCCAGACACGATTGGCCAGGTTGGAGGCAAAAAGGCAGCAGCACTGCATATCAGTCCGGACATTCTGTTTTTTAACTTTCTTACTACTTCTGTCACATCCCTCAAACATCAACCCGCTGGAGATTGATTTCCCTGGCGCGCTCAGCTAGATGACCGGGTGGCGGTTCCTTGGCATGGGCGGGTTGTGGCATTCCCAATGCGAGGATCCACACAGGTCCGTTTTCCACTAAGTGGAAAAACGAGCGCGCGCAAGAGGTTGGTTACGATTGCAGGCATGATCCGCAACCCATTAAATCTAATCGGTTGGCGCGGAATCGCAAATAGCCAACCGGATCAGTATGACCTCAGTCTCAGATGTCAGTAATCATCATGTGTTCTCAAACCGCCGTAGTGTCTGGAGCCCCTTCTCGGCCCACAAAACGTGCGGCACTAGCACATATGGCCGGAATTGCCAATTTGCAAAACGAAATAAAGTCCCAGCTCACTCAGATTCTAGCTATGAGGTTGACGGCTTGGAATTTGGCGGGTCGTGACTAGGCTGAGATGCGCCTTCCACGCGCGGGGAAATGACGCATTTTCGTGTCGATTGGAGTCGTTCTAGCTGGGCAAGAGCACGATAAAGCCGATTTTCGCTTGCCGTTTCATAGCGTCCGTAGTGGTCACATAGTGTCTCGACGATCCCGCTGCCGATCTTCGCGGGGATTCCCGGGTCAATCAGCTCACACTCAGAATCCTTCATTAGCACTCGGAGCTGCAGGTCCTCACGGCTTGGTTTGTGGGAAGGAGGGTGGAGATATTCTGTCAATACATCAGCCTCGAGCTTGGCCGCCCGCTTAACTCGGATAATTCCAAGCGCGACGCGCTGGACGAGAAACTGTTCCACTGCACCGCAGGGCTCGTATTGGCGCTTGAGCTGCCGACACAGGGCCCTATAGCTGTGCTGGTCATCAATTTCGCAGATACCTTCTGAGGTAAGCCCATGTTTTAGGGCGTTAAACCTTGTTTCGCTTGCATCGCGCGGTTCGGCGCTTATGCCTTCGTCCTGGTTGCGAGTGACTGCCGGTAGTTGATCATTTTTCGACATACTGAATCCCTTGGGGAATTCCATTGTCTTGCTTTCGATTGATGCAGGGAAATGGATAAGCCTGCAGGAATCAGGATAATAAAACATTCCGAAGGAGCATATGCGATCATTCGCGGTTTTCACCTATGAGCAATGCATCGCCTTCGAGCAAAACTTCCCGGATTCGGCAGGCGAAGAAGTGAAAGCCAAGTTGCAGGTGCTTGAAAATTAAAGTTATCGAGCAATTTCGCAATCCACCCCACGGATAGGCAAAGGTCGGAGGATGTCGTTTTCAACGTATTGCCAAGTCAAGGCTTTCTGTTTGCGCTGTAAATGCGATGTCTACCGGATGATGATTAGTCATTAGAACTGGTCTCATAAATGGTGATTGAACCTAGTTAGTTATTTTCTGCGTGTAGAAAAACGGGCAGAAGGAGGGCATGCGAGGACGATGGGAACTCAGCGATGCCCAGTGGCAATTGATCGAACCGATCTTGCGACCGAAGCGACGCTCCGATGGCCGAGGCCGCCCCTGGCAGGACACGCGAGCGGGGCTCAACGGAATCCTGTGGGTTTTGGGTACCGAAGCGGAATGGCGGGAGCTACCCAACAAGTACCCGCCGTACCAGACCTGCCACCGCCGCTTTCCAGCAGTGGGTGCAAGAGGGTAAGCTGGAGCGCATCTTGCATGTCTTGGCGGAAGAGTTGCAGGCCCGCGGAAAACTGCAACTGGAGAAGGCCTTCATCGACGCCTCCTTCACGGGGGCAAAAACGGGGGCCTCGCGGTCGGGCCCACCAAACGCGGCAAGGGGACGAAAATCATCGCTCTCGCCGATGATCACAGTCTTCCTCTCGCCGTTAGTGTCGAAAGCGCTTCGCCGCACGAAAGCCAGCTTGTCGAAGGCGTACTCGGACACAGCTTCCTCCATTCCCTCCCGGCTCGACTGGTCGGCGACAAAGCCTACGACAGTGACCGCCTGACCGCGAGCTGGCCGAACGCTATGGCGTCGAGATGATTGCTTCCCATCGCGGACAGCGCCGGGAACCCACGCAGGATGGCCGTCCGTTGCGGCGTTGGCGAGTGGAACGACTCTTTGCCTGGCTTCATCACTTTCGTCGGCTGGTGATCCGCTGGGAGTACCACGTCGAAAACTTCTTCGGCATGGTTCGTCTCGGTTGCATGCAAATCCTGCTCAGGTATTTATGAGCGATTACTCGTGTCGCAGCGCTTGCATCGGATCGACACCCGCCGCTCGGCGCGCGGGGAGATAGTAAGCGAGCGGTGCAGTAAAAATCAGAAGCAACCCCACTGCTGTAAACGTCAATGGATCGGCTGTGGTCACCCCGTAAAGCATCGAGCGCAAGGCGCGCGTGATCAACCGATGCCGAGGGCGAGCGTGATGACAACGACGCCAGTAAAGCCGGGGTTTTTGCGCAACTGTCGCAGGGCGTAGCGAAGATCCTGGCCTAGTCCGCCCATCTCAGGTTTGTCCTCCTACTCGCACCACATCATAGTGCGTGGGCCAACACCAAGGCGAAACGAGCACGCCGTCAGAACGACTTCTCCTGTAGCAAGACCTTCACCAATCTACTGCAAAGCGTAACCCTCTGATGACAAAGAACAAGAGAATGCCGCTGGTCGATCCAAAGTGGTAGGAGGTGTCCGCCGCTGACCTTAGAATGTCCGGAAGCGAACAGGCAACCATAGGTCTGCTGGGTTTATGAGACCGGTTCTAGTGAGAGGGCATGTCAGTAAGCAACTTCAATAACTGTTTCACCTGTTTGTCCTGCTCTCCGCCCGTTGGCGACAACGACTCTAGCAACGAAATTGCTTTCTCCCGGAGATCCTGAAAACCGACGAACACTAACTGAGCCATCGCAGTTACATACGCAAACTGGAGATTAGGGTGCATCGTCTCGGAAACGATGCTGTCGAATACCTCCCGAGCAGAATCGCTCGCACCTGTACGCAATCTCGCGTCGAAAGTGAGAAGTTTGGCATCGGCATCCCCAGACGCAGCGAGCGGCCCCAGAAGACGTTCAGCTTCCTCGTATTTTGCTTTTTCTATTAGGTGGCTGGCGTTTCTATATACGTTTCGCGGCCGGGCCTCCTTCTCCATTTCTTTCATTGCGGCAGCGAAATCCTCTTCCGTACCGGTGATGCTCCACAGCAGCACGAGAGCATCCGATCTTTCGCTCGATGTTTTGTCCTGTTCGGTCTCATCGAGAATCGATCTAGCAACAGACTCGGCCTCAGCGGATTCCTTGTTCTCGGCGAGATGTGACGCAAGGCTGAGCATCGCGATGTGTTTTTCCACCTCACTGGCAGAATGCTTTATGGCTAACCGGAGGATTGTTTTCTTTTCCTTCTCGGTGAGATCGAAATGCCGAGCGACGAGACTGAGGGCTAAGGAGTCCTTCAGTTCTAATGGGTCACCGAGTGCGTCTAGCTCCAAAACGGCTTCCTCCGGTCTGCCAGATTCAAATAGCCAGTCTGCCGCTAGCGCCGTAACGCGCATAGCTAACCTTGGAACCCTGATAAGTTTCCGCAGGTTTCGCAATTGTGGGAGAATGAGATCTGACTTGCCGCTAGATGCCAGAGCTTGCACCATCGAGACAATGAGCGACTGCAACGCCAATGCATCTATTCGCACGATGTCGTCATAAAACTTCTCGCCAGGAGCCCCTGCGACCATCGCTGCTGCTGTGTGCTGCAGAATCCAGATTACGTACCGAGCTAAAAATGCCCTGGCCTTCTGCTCCTCGACCTCACCTTCTGTTTCTTCTGAATCTCCAACAATATTTTTCGCGCGCAGCTTCTCGACCTCCCTCCTACAACATTGCCCATATCGTTCTGGTGCTCCGCAAGGACAGGGGTCAAGGATGTCCGGCTCCCAAACCGCCGAGAGTGAACCGTCCTGCGCACGAAAAACTCGCTGTTTTCGCCACACATCTGTGACTGGCTTGAGATAACTAAGCTGTCGCATCTCGACCTCAATGGTGTCTCCCAGTTTGATGCCCCCTAGACGGCCTCGTTTGATCGGCGTTTGATACCAACGCGACAGGCCTTCTCGTGTAGCCACCAGCAGGGCAAGTGCTTCGCCTCTGTCTCGCAAGTCTTTGACGTCTTCCGGGAGATCTTCCGACGTAAGCAATGCCTTCGTCGTCCAGACTTCGCCGATCTCAATGAGAGCATCGCAACCTTGAGCTTCAACAAGCTGCGCCACTAGCTGCATCAGAAGGTACTTTTCCGTTCGATCCTTCGCGGTGAGAGTAATAATGTGCCATTCTCCGCGACCATCTCGAATGAACATCATCCGCTCGTGGTGCTTGTCTCGAATCAAAATGCGTTTGGCGATGAACTGAAGTTTCTTTGCGAAAGTGAGCGGATCGAGTCCACCCGATGCAATCTTCGGCACTCGTTCGTCGAAACCATATCGCTCCGCAACTCGCGACAAATCGACCCCGTTCGTGTAATCCAGCTCTGTTGACGGTTCGAGCCGCTCACGCGTTGAGGCCTTGAATCTCTCGGTCCTGGCTTCAACGCTTGAAACCATGCATCTGATTCGTCCAGTACGATCGTGCGATGATGGAAAATCCGGGTGCTCATCCGAGATGCACTCCAATCGACCTAGGTGGCTATGGGCATCGAGTACCAGGGCGGCTATCAAGCCATAGACTCGAGCCAGGACTCCTAGAATCTCGTTTCCATCAAGGTCTTTGGTGGTCCACCGGCGCTCAATCGTAAGAAAAGCATCTTCAGAGTCCCCAGAGTCGTTCTTCGCCGGCTTAAGAAGATCCAGTAGCGCGGGATTTTCGAGGATGAGTTCCGCGGAAGTTTGAATCGGAACTCTCAAGGTTGACAATACTTCCTCACGCCAGGTAACCAACTTAACTTCAGCGGAGCTGTAGCTATCGAGATCTCCGGTGTGAAAAACAGTCACTCTCGCATCATTGAGCCATTTCGAATATCTGTCATCCTTCAACGCTTTCTGCCATGGGCCATACCAGCCGTCAAAGTTAGGAAATGCGGCCTTTTCCTTCTGAAGCATGAGTGTGACGCTACGTAGCGCTTGGATCGCAGCGTTAAGGTTCGCCTGAAACTTTTCGGGCTTGTGATAAGTTTTTAGAGCTTGATGCCAGTGCTCGTGCGCGTGGCGCAAACGACGGTGAGTTGTTGGAATCGGGCACCCTTGGAGAGGGTATTCTTCGGCCGGAACTTGCTCTTGATGACTCACGGTGGCGCCGCCAAGCTATTGATTTACTATCAGGTGAAATTCTACCCGAGGTTTCCAAGACAAATGCCCTCGCGGAGCACGGACTCGACTCGGAATCATTGCAGACCTGTATCCGCCGGGGTTTCCGCGTCAATCATGATTCACGATGCGATTCGGATGATTGATTGAGCCCGCCCGCTGGCACTGATAAGAGCCGAAAGGCGCGTTTATCGCGAGAAACACCTGAAGAGTGTTTGTTGAGGCGCGCTCGATCCCGACCGGATCGAAATTGGCCATCGCCTCGCGCACATGCCGCGGGATTTCAAGCTCCAGGTCGCCATCCGCGGAGATGCTCGCCTCCGTCGTGACCCAATCCCGAAAACCGGACCAACTAGATGTGAGCTCTCCCAAACCCTGGAGAGGAGAACCGCAATGAAGGGCACACGACACAGCGAAGAACAGATCATCGCCATCCTAAAGCAAGGCGAAGCAGGAGTGGCTACGGCGGAGTTATGCCGGCAGCACGGGATTTGCGAGCAGACTTACTACCGTTGGGAGGCGAAGTGCGGTGGAATGGACAGCAGAGAGGCGAAGCGGCTGAAACAACTGGAAGACGAGAATCGGAAGCTGAAGCATGTGGTGGCGGACCTGAGCAGTGTGGATCTGGTTCGCGAGCGCGAGGCGCTGAAGCGTTACCTGGATCAGTTGGAGCAAACCGACCAACAGAACGAAGTAGAGATCGATGAGAGTGCGGTGGCCGAGGCTCTGAAAAACTCCACAGCGACCCCGAGCCAGAGGCGGGTTTCATGAAGATCGGGCGGCAGCTCAAGCCTGGCTACAATGTGCAAGCCGCCGTCGATGCGGAACACGCGCTCATCGTGGCGCACAAAGTTACCACCGATGCTCCAATGCTCCACACTACCCTTGCGGGATGGCTTGTTCCTCCACCGAGATAATAATCCAGCTTCCTTCAACACTCGCCAGACGCTCGCTGGACTGACCGCCACAACGTCAGCGTCGAGCATCGTGAACGTGAGCCGTCGATAGCCCTCCAGCGGGTTCTTTAGATGGAACCCGATGATTGCTTCTTTCTCCCACGGCTCCAACCAGAAATCGCGGGGAACCCAACCGTTGTGCTTGTTGACGCACCCGTAGCGTTGCCGCCAGTTATAGAACTTCAGTCACGCCCAGCCACGGGATGAACCGTCCGACGCCGATCTCGGCCTTCGCCGACCAGCGCCGGACGAAATCCACGACTAGATCCCGCACATCATGCGTCACCCAGTTGCCGGTTAGAGTTCCCCAAGACTTTTTTTTAGCGCGATCTGCTCAGCCATCAGCTCAGCCAGGACCTCGTCCTTGGTCTGTACCTTCCTCTCCAAGAACTCGATCCGTTTCTGCTTCTCCTCCACTCGGCGATGGGGACGCTCCTGCGACTGAAAAGCGGCGGCTCCGTTCTCGAACAGTTCTTTCTGCCAGCGGTAGAACACTGTTGGCCGCAGGCCTAGTTCTTCACACAGCTCCGAGACGGGCGCTTTGTCCAAAAGATGCCGCCTCAGGATGGCTACTTTTTCTTCTGGGGTGAAATGCTTCCGTTCCTTCCTCATGCGTTCGCTCCGCTATCTTAACGGACCGACGCTTTCTCCATTTCCAACTGAGGCAGGACAAGTCCATCTGGGGTCCGATCAACAGGGGCCGAGTTCCTCTTTTGTGTCGGGGTGAATTCTCCATTGTACAATTTCATCAAACCGATATGACCCAGTCGATTCAGACGCCCGATCTGCGACGTAACAACCACTTCGTTCCTGCTTGCTATCAGCGTGGCTTCACCGATGCCGAAGGCAAAGTTTGGATCAGATTTGCCAATGGAAGTCTAAAGCATCTACCTCCTGACAGCGTTGGGGCGAAGAACGATCTATACATCTTCGAGGAAAATGGCGTCGAGACTGACAAGGTGGAAGTCTTTTTCGGTGAGCATGTCGAGAATGCTTTCGCCCACCTATCGAGGCGGATCAGAGACGAAGCTGACCAATTTAAGCAGATGTCCGGTGATGAGGCGGGCGTGCTGATGAGATTCGTTGCATCTCAAGCCGTCCGAACGCTAGGTCACAAAGCGACGATGTCGGAACAAGCGAACGGAGCACTCATCGACGCCGAGACGTTTGTGCGGGTCATGGTCCGAAAGATGAAGATGCTCCTCGACTTCTGGACTCAAAACCTTCCGACGATTCGGTTCTTTACCCCCCTGCCCAACATCGGTGAGACATTCATCACGGGAGATCACCCAGTAGTGGTAATACTCGTAAATGACAATCAAATCTGGGAGCCGATCAGCAGGCCCGTGCAAGGAATCACGAATCTCACTGACATTCTCCAACATCCGAAACATGCGTTCATGGTTGCTCTCTCGCCATACGTGCTGGCGTCCGTCGTGCGGGGAGAGCTGGAGAATATCTATCTCCCACCGAAAACGCTTGCTCTCAAAGATGTCAGAGAGTTCAACAAAATGATGGGTACCCAATGCAACATCTTCACGCTCGCCAGAGACCGGAGTCCACTGGAATAGCCGTCGATCAGACGATTCCAGAAGTGTACGACTGGAACGATCCGTTGACGAACGACGGAGTCTTCTGAAGTTCACTCTGCGACGTTCTCGAGCAGATTTCATTGACGACTGCGGCAACGGTTCGAGCAGACCATTCAGCGATGGGTCGGGTCTGCACGAGATGCGTCCACCCGTTGACGCGTCACGAGTTGAATGTAAATGGGCAAGTTACAATCCCACGGGATACTTCGAGGGGGGCCGACTCAATCAGTTGAGAGGTTAATAAAAATGTCTACTCTTACCTTCGATCCAACCGAACGTTACTACGTAATCATTGGTTGCGGGTTTTCCGCAATAGCCAACCATGCATTACTTGCACAGAAGGTGGGTGGACGCCTTGGCGTCTGACCGTGCTCCACATCGGCTCGGCAGATCCCTGGCGCAATCGAGATCTCAGCCATATGGGTCTGTACGCTGGATGCTCCTTGGCCGGTTGTGGGCCGCTTTTTCAGAAGGTGAACGGCGCTTGATTGACCTTCATCGAGTCGCCGGGCCGGTGCGGTGGCCGCCATGGGCTTAAGATCAATAAAATAAAGGGCTTATTCCCGGAATGGCTTTCACCCTGACCTTTGAAAATTTCCCCCTAGCGGAAAATCTAAGTAACTGATCACTTCCGTTTCGACTCTCCGAGCGAATGTTTATTAGTGTGATGATTAAGACCCGACCACCAGCCCTCAGCACCGATTTGCAGGCTTTTGCGTGATCGTAAGTCGTTGGATATGCGCGGCAGCTCCGAGTTCGCCCGCTCTTTTAAGGCATGGGTCGCAGGTTCGAATCCTGCCGCGCTCACCAAATTCTTGCTGTATTCATTCGAATGCGTGGTTCCGCATTCGGCATTGCGCCTGCCACGGTTGGGTCCGGAGCAGGTTCAATCTCGCCGCGCTCACACAATTCCAGTCCAATTCTCGAGTCTTCCACTCCAAACCGTTCGTCGAGTTCCTCGAATGGAAGGTTGTTCGTGTTGTGAAGCGCTGATCTTGCTACAATCGTGCCTCATGTTCCGGGCCAGGAGTTTCTTCCCCGCTGTCTTGCTGATTGTGGCATTCGTGTCGTGTTGTCCGACTTCAAGCACCGCTCAGGGCGACTACACCGCAAAAACCGACCCAGCTCGAAAGGAGCCTGCTGCTTCCGGCCCTGCGAATGGCGAAATCATTGCCGGACTCAAGCGGGCGCTTGAGATCAGTTCCACGAGGGCGATCGCCGAGACCGGAAAACGCGATGGCTTCCTCCAGAACGAGGCCATCCGCATTTTGCTGCCTCCAAAACTTCAAGCCATCGGCAAGAGCATGCGCATGCTAGCCATGGGCGACGAAGTAGACGAACTGGAAATCGGAATGAACCGCGCCGCGGAAGAGGCCACACCGCAAGCCAAGCCGATTTTCCTGCAAGCCTTGAAAAACCTGGTTTTCAGAGACCCCAGGCTGATCCTGACCAGCGGCGACACAGCCGCCACTGAGTACTTCCGCCAGAACAGTTCCGCCGACCTGACCGCAGCCTTTACCCCGATTGTGCATCATTCGTTGGAACATCTGGGCGTCATCAAGCAATACAAACGCGTAGTCAAGAACGACCCTGGCGGCAACGCGATCGCCAGCGAGTTCGACCTGGATAAGTACGTTGTCGAGCAAACTCTCGATGGCATTTTCGACGTACTTGCATCGGAAGAGAGTAACATCCGCCAGAATCCGAGCGCCCAGAACTCCGATCTGATCAAAGAAGTATTCGGCGGCAAATAGAGCCCGGGTCCCGATCTGCGTTCGGATTGCCTTCATTTTGCCCCCGCAACTCGGTAAACGGACCGCCGCATTTCCCCGATTCTTACTGGTTACCCGAAAGGCATAGTCCGCCTGAAAAGGCACAGCGTTGGTCTAATTACCTCCGTAACGTTTTAGGGCTTACCTTTTCCCTTTACCCTTGGACTGCACAGTTGGAGTTTTGAGGAGCAAGTTATTCCCGTCATCGATCCATCTGCAGCGCAGAGTGCACGTGCCGCTTCGGCGCGCGCGTTTGTTCACAGCCTGAACATCCTCATTAAGTACGCACGGATGTACGGCTATGATCACAAGCGCACCGAAGCGCAATTTGAAACTACCTGGAACGAATTGCAGCAAGGCTTGCCCTCTACTGGCGATGCCGGTTTCCTGCTGGGAGTGTCTGACAACAAGCTCCTACTGGATGGGATTCCGCTGGAGGCGGGCAATGCGGAGCGAAGTTTTGCGACGCTGCTGACGACTGCCGGGCTGGCCAGCCTGCATTTCTCCAAAGACGTCACCATCGAGGATTTCACGCGTCTGGTGCGGGCCTTTACCGTCGCGGGGTCGAAAGCGACCGATGTCGCCAAACAGATCAAAGACGCTCTTGGCGCAGGCAAGCAGAACAGCACCATCAAGATCAATGAGGTTAAATTCGTCGCGGCTGATCCGTTGACCGGCGACGTCAGCATTGCAGCTCAGATCGCCGCCCAGACACTCGGTCCGGAGTTCAAACAGTGGCTGAATGATCCCCAGAAACTCCTGCAATTGATTGCGGCGGCGGAAGGTGCGAACTCTGGCGGTGGACAAGGCGCTCCCGGAGTTCCGATGGTGCCGTTGGGTAGCGTTCCCAATTTCGGCGCCTCTGGAGGTGGTGGCGGCGCAGGAACCGGCGGCGGGTTTGCCGGTCCAGGCGGAAGCGGTACAGGAGGCGGTACAGGTGGTGGCGGAGGGGGATTTGCCGGAACCGGCGAAGGTGGCGGAAATACGGGTGTCCCGACCACGGGAGGCTCTGGCGGAGCAGCAACCGGTGCCGCTCCCGCGTGGACGGGCGGAATGGTTCCGCTGCAGGAGCAGGAAGTGATTCAGGCGATCCGTCTGCTGACTCGCTTTGGACAAGTACAGCAGGATCCCGCGGTCAAAGAAGAAGACCTGCAAAAAGAACTGAAAGAAACAGATCCGAATACGCGTCTCAACTTGCAGCAACTGCTTGGCAGCCTGGCCGCCAGAGCAACCGAAGAGCAGGAAGACACGCCGTTGCTGATGAAAGCGGCCGAGCACATGGCCATCCGCTTCGCTCTGGAGCGTTACCAAAAGGGCGAAGTCAAGGTCAATGCCGTACACCAGATGATGGAGCACATGAGCCGCCAAATGGACTCCTTGCGCCAGATTCTGAAGATGCAGGAAGAAAAGATGAATAAGGCCGGGATTCTGGTCGAGTCACACGCCGACATCCTCGACCGAATGTTCTGGGCTGAGGTACCGGAATCGGGCAAGAAGAGCGTTTTGATGTCGCACGAAGCACCTTGCGTGCCGCCGCGCAATGTGCGGCAGTTCGTAGAAGTACTGCTGCAGCGGGATGATACCAATACAGCCGGCGAAATTTTGAACAACTACTCGAACTGTCTCAGCGCTAAGGACATTGAGCCACGCCGAAAGACGGCCATTGGGTTGAGCCAGTTGGCCGATCTTTATGCTCGCGTAGGTGGACAGCCGATGGCCCAGGCCATTCACAAACTCAGCGAGCAACTGATCTCAGACAAAGATCCGGAACTGCAGAGCCTGCTGAGTGCGGCCTTCGTCCGGCTGAGCCAGGAAGCCAGCGCAGCCAAGAATTACGCCGCCGTCAATGAAGTTTGCGCGGGAATGGAATTGATTAGCGTGGAGCGTCCAGTGCTTATGAGCGATCTCCGCCCACGCGTTGGCGTCGAGAATCGCCTGCCAGAGTTCCTCGAAGAAGCGCTAAGGTTAGAGCCGATTCCAGCTGAGCTCCTATCCGTTCTGCGCAGAACCTCGCAGTCTGGCGCGGAGCACATGTCCGATCGCTTCTTCCGCTGCATGCGGCGCGACGAGTGCGACCGCATGATGGAACTGGTCAAGGAGTTAGGGTCTCCGGTGCTGGCGCAGTTGCGGGAAATCCTACGCACCGGCCAGCCCCGCCAAGCCTCAAGCGTTGTAGGATTGCTGAGCCGGCTCGATGTGGCCACGCTCCTGGAGTTGCTACCCTCGCGCCTGCCGGAGTGGAATCGCTTTTTTCATGATGTAGCCGTTCGGCAGATTGCGTACGGCGCGGCGCCCGACCGCGGCCGCACCCTGCTGGAACTCGGGGATGTGCTCGATCCCCTGGTGTTGCCGGAAGCGGTAGACGAAATTGGCATGAGCGGCGATGTGGCGGCTGCACCTCCTCTGCTCGCGATGGCGCGTCCGGGTGATGCCGCTTCGCGCTCCCAGTTCGTGCAATTAAAAGCAATCGAGTCGCTGGGGCGCCTCAGAGTTCCGGATGCAGTTGCCACCTTGCGCGAGATTCTCGAAGCCAAGAAGACGTTTGGCTACGTTCATCACAAAGAGCTGCGAATTGCAGCAGCACAGGCGCTTTCGAAGACAGATCCTCGGTACAGTTCCCAGGTCATGTCCGACAGTGGATTTGAGCCCTCAGAACTGGCTATCGCGGCTCTCGATCCCGCGCCCGCGTGCCCCTGGGTGCGGCAGCGGCGTTATGAGCGACTGGTGCTAGCGAAAACCGTTCTCGCAACTATTGGCAGCTCCTGGGGCAAATCGCGAATCATGATTCGCGAATTGAGCCTCGGCGGCGGAATGGGCACAAAAGAAGATAACCTCCGCATCGGCAGCGAAGCAGAGCTGGAGATCCCTCTCGGCATGCGATCCAAGATTCGGGCTCACGTATTGCTGCGCCGCGCCCGCGTCAACGAAGTGGGATTTGAGATCGTGAATACTGACTTAGAAAGTCGTTATCGTCTGCGCCGGTTACTCGTCAGCGCCCTGAACAGCGCTCCGCAGAATAAGAACCAGGAGTGGAGCGGAGACCGCAAGGTTTAGACGAAGTCTTCAAGGCTTCAGTGTTTCAAGGTTTTGATATTCCCAACGCGCTCGCTTTTACGAAAAAAGCCTCCGTTTCTTTCTCTTGTCCAGCTTTGAACCTGCTAACGTGAAACCCCGGAAACCCCTCTACACCACTTTGGCGAAGATGATGACCAGCGTGTAAAGCGCGAGCGACTCAATCAGCGCCAGTCCGAGAATCAGCGCGAGCTGAATCCCGGGGCGAGCCGCTGGATTACGAGCCAATGCCTCTGCAGCAGCGGCCGTTGCTTTGCCCTGTGCTAAGGCACAGATTCCGGAAGCGAATGCCATCGAAAATCCGGCCGCGATGGCAACCCAATTGACTCCAGCTGTGGCCGCCGGAGCTGCGCCCTGCGCGAAAGCCGGCACGGCGAATGATATTGCCGAAAGTACAAGGAACAGCTTGCTTAGTTTACGCATTGTGTTTCTCCTTTTCCTGCCATGATGTGCCGCCAGGGGGTGGTTGACGTCATCCCGTACAGACGCCCTCACGCTTGCGGCTCGTGTACAAATTCCAAATCGCCTAGCAACGGCTTCTAATGCTCTTCGCCGACAGCTCCCTGCAGATAGACAATCGTTAAAAGCACAAAGATGTATGTCTGCAACAACGAGACGCCGATGTGGAGTCCTATAAAGATGATCGGCACACCCAGCGGTATGAGCGAAAAGAAAACCCAGGTGACCATATCGCCGGCGAACATGTTGGCAAACAATCGGACGGTTAGTGAAAGCACGCGCGCCATGTGGCTGATCACCTCGATGGGGAACATCAGCACGGCGAGCGGGATTCTGATAAGCAGAGGCATCGTCGCATCGGACGGTCCGAGGAAGTGTTTCAGGTAACCGATTCCGGAATGCTTTAATCCTTGCGCCTGGTAGTAGAAGAACGCGCACAGAGCACATCCGAGCGGCACAATCGGAACAGCCGTTGGAGACTCGAAGCCAGGTATGACAGCGATCAAGTTGCAGAACAAAATGAAGTACAGCAGCGCTGCGAGAAACGCCGTATAGGCTTCGTTGTGATGACCGCCGATGATCTCGTTACTCTGACTTTTTATGAATCCGTCGACCGCTTCGAACAGGTGTTGCAGGCCCTTCGGATTATCGACCGAAAGCCGTGAACGCACCAGCAGGAAGAGCACGAGAAGGAAGCCGAAAACCAAGAACTCCATCGCAAGCGAATTTGGAATGGGGGCCTGAGGATGTCTTGGCTCGATCGAAAGGGCGCGCAGCAGCGCTGTAACCGGGCCAGCGAACAGATGATTCAGAAGCGCGGTAAACCAGAGTTGTTCAGGCATGCAGGGCGATTTTTAAGAACAATGGCGCCGCAGTGTTCTTAAACACCGCAGCTCAACGCAGCGTAAACCTCATACGCTGCCTCGCAGCCAATGGCCGCCACGGGCAAAAATAAGCCCGCAAGAAGGCCATTCAGGCTCGCGGGAGAAACAGTCAATATAGCATACGCACCAATGCCGATCAAAACGTAACGCAGCAGGAAGCGCGCGACAATGCCCGATCCTGACTCGGACGTGGTTCCCCCAGAGGCCCGCTCAGCGAAGCCGCTGATGGCCTGTTTCAGCCAGTAGAAGTTTACATAGGCAATGACACATCCCAGAAAAAAGCCGATAGCGCAGCGCGTTCCAAACTTCCAGAATGCTCCCACCGTCGCGAGCGCAGCGATGACGATCATGAACCGGCGAACACGATCCAAAGCGCCAGAATAGAAGCGTTCAGCGGCCACTTGTTCCGGAGCGGGTTCGGCGTGGGGCGGGTATTCCATCGCAAACGGATACGCTGCCATAGTACGCGAAACCCACCGTCAGGTGCTGTCCCGCATGACCGTGCGGATCAACTCGACGAAGCCCGCCAGAATTCCCAGTAGCAGTCCTGGGATGTAGAGCCACTTGGTGTGCAGCCAGTGATCCAACCCGACGCCAATCGCCCAACCGACAACCGTTGCTGCCGGTAGTGTGAAAGCCAGTTGGCTGTAACGAGCAATCTGCACCAACGGATTATTTTTCTGATTCGGCTTTCCTTTGTGAGTTGGCGAATTCGGCATCCGGAACCAGTTACGACCCGCAAGTCACATTTTACGGTACCAGCGCCTTACCTGGTCGCGCTCTTAATGAGATTAGCGAATC
The DNA here is from genome assembly GCA_963772045.1 of uncultured Acidobacteriaceae bacterium. Classification (GTDB taxonomy): domain Bacteria; phylum Acidobacteriota; class Terriglobia; order Terriglobales; family Acidobacteriaceae; genus Sulfotelmatobacter. Next base: position 226,157 of record CAVYWC010000003.1, read on the forward strand.
AGCTTGGCCGTATTCGGATTCTGCGCCAGGCCCAAGACCCAGTTCACGACTTCGATGAAGCGGTTCGGCATGATGCCGATAAACAGCGTGGCAAAGCCGGTGACCCCCAGCGCCGCACGCATGGCATAGTTGACGGGAAGTCTCTCTTCGCCCTTCTCTGCCTGGCGCATAAACATCGCGTTGGCAATCTTCAAATAGTAATAAAGGCCAAACACCGAATACAGTACTCCAAGCGCGGCCAGCGCATAGTGTTGCGTCTCAATCAAACCGAGAAATATGAAGTACTTGCCCCAGAAGCCGGCGAGCGGCGGGATTCCGGCCAGCGAGAGCACGAAAACCAGCATCAGTACGGCTTCCACCGGCGCTCGCGAATACAGTCCGTTCAAATCATCCAGTTCGTCGCCGATCACATTCCGATGCCGCAACGAGGTGATCACGCCGAATGCGCCCAGATTCATAAATGTGTACACCAGCAGATAAATCAGGATGCCTTTGATGCCGTTCATATTGAGGTCGATCGCCGTCCCGGCGACGAGTCCGAGCAGCATATAACCAACGTGTGCGATCGAAGAGTAAGCCAGCAGGCGCTTGGTATTGGTTTGCGTGAGCGCGGCCAGATTCGCGCCTGTCATGGTTGCGATGGAAACGAAAACCAGTACCGGAAGCCAGATCACGCGCATGGGGCGAAGGCCCATGATGAGGATGCGCATGAGCATGGCCCATCCGGCGGCTTTCACCGCGACCGACATGAATCCGGTAATGCAGGTAGGCGCGCCTTCATAGGCATCGGGAGCCCATTGATGGAAGGGAACCGCGGCGATCTTGAACAACAACCCGGTCATCGTGGTCAGCAAGGCGATGATCGCAATCGGCGTGTATTCGCCAGTCTTCATCAGAAGGTAGACTCTGTTTCCGATGTCGATCAAACGGGTGCTGCCCGTCAAGCCGTAAAACAGCGACAAGCCATAGGCGAAAATGCCGGAGGAAAACGCTCCAAGCAGAAAATACTTAAGTGCGGCTTCATTGGAGCGGCGATCGCGGCGCAGAAATCCGACCAGCACATAGGTGGAAATTGCCATCAGTTCGAGCCCGATGAAGATGAGAACGACATCGGCACCCGCCGCCATGCACATCATGCCCACGACCGAAAGCAACATCAACGCATAGTATTCGCCATGGCTTTCATGTTCGGTTTCGAGATAATTGACCGACATGAGTATGGCAATAGCGGTTCCCGCGAGGAAAAGATAGAAAAAGTAAATCGCGAAATGATCGATGATGATCGTGCCCATCATCCCGGGATATCCTTGCGAGCTCCCAAGAAAGTGCTGAATGTTATAGACAGCTTTCGCAGAGAACAGCAGGCCAATGAGAGCGGTGACGGCGTTGGCCCATTTTTGCTCGGGAGGTAGCATCAGGTCGATCAGCAGAATGCCCAGCGCGAACAGGGCCAGCAGAGTCATGGGCAGGACCAGCAGGTAGTCCGTCGATGTGAATTGCAGGCCCACTAGTTCTTCCCCTTGGGCGATCTGGCCGTGCTCTTAAAAGACGTCGTGCTCAACGTCACGGGCGCAGGTGTCAAATCCGGCCGCACCGCCGCGTTTACGGCGCCCGCCGGCTTCCCATAGCCAGGGCGAATGTTCTGCACAATCTGATTCACTGGCTGTTCGAGAATCTGGAAGAACGGTTTCGGGTACAGTCCGATCCAGAAAGCCATGATGAGCAGCGGTGCGAAAGTCAGAACTTCACGGGGCGTGAGATCATGGAGTTTCTCATTTTTCGGATTTGTGACCGTCCCAAAGAACACCCGCTGATACAGCCAGAGCAGGTACGCCGCAGCCAGAACCACGCCCGGAACCGCCCACGCCGCCCAGAACCACCCCGGATGCCCGGCGATGTCCTTCTCCATGAACGTCCCTTGCAGGATGCTGAACTCGCCGACGAATCCATTCAACAGCGGCAACCCCATCGACGACAGGAACATGATCATGGTGATGGCCGCGTAGACAGGCATTACGTTCGATATCCCGCCATATTCGGAAATCTCGCGCGTGTGCCGCCGTTCGTAAAGAATGCCCACGATCAAGAAGAGCGCGCCCGTCGAGATGCCGTGGTTGATCTGCTGCAAAACGGATCCAGTCAGTCCCAGAGGAGAAAGCGCGAAGATGCCCAGCGTGCAGAAACCAAGGTGGCTGACGGACGAGTACGCCACCAGCTTCTTCATGTCTTTCTGCATGAGCGAAACCAGCGCGCCATAAATGATTGCAATCACCGACAGCGTCATCACCCAGAACCGCACTCTCGTATGCACGAGCACGTCAGGGAAGAACGGCAGCGAGAAACGAATGAAGCCGTACGTTCCCATCTTCAGCAGAACGCCGGCCAGAATGACCGAACCTGCGGTCGGCGCTTCCACGTGCGCATCGGGCAGCCAGGTGTGGAAGGGAAACATCGGAACTTTAATCGCGAACGCAAAGAAGAAGCTGAGGAAGAGCAAGATCGCGATATGCGGGCCGTAATCCGTATAAATCTGCGGCGCGGTCTTATAAAGCTCCGGAATGCTGAAAGTGTAAAAGCCAGTAACATGTTGATGGTGGAAATAGAGGAACAGAATTCCCAGCAGCATCAGCACCGAGCCAGCCAGGGTATACAAGAAGAATTTGATGGCGGCGTAGAGTTTTCTCGGCCCACCCCAAATACCGATCAGCAGATACATCGGCACCAACATCGCTTCCCAGAAAACGAAGAAGAGGAAGAAATCGAGCGCCATGAAGACGCCGAGCATGCCAGTCTGCAAAACCAGGAACCAGATGTAGTATTCCTTGACTCGATTCTCGATCGCGTTCCACGAAGAAAGAATCGAGATCCAGCCCAGCAGCGTCGTCAGCATGATCAACAGGAACGAAATGCCGTCGATGCCCAGCACGTAACCAGCGCCGATCGAGGGAATCCAGTTGTTCGCTGAGCCATCAATGAATTTGAAGCCGGGCTGGAAACGCAAATCCCAGAACCACGCCACCAGCGGCAGGGAGATCAGGAAACCACCGAGCGCGAAGACGTTCGCGATCCAACGAATGGCGTTTTTATTCTCTTTGGGGACGAACAAGAGCAGGATCGCGCCCACCAGCGGCGTGAAGAGAATGATGGAGAGTATGTGGTTATACATGATGCGGCTTGCAGCTCCTAGCTGCTAGCTTCCAGCTCTTGTCCCGGGCTCCCAGCACTCTGCTGGAGGCCAAGGACAAAGCAGCCAGAAGCTGCCTTTCAGTGATACACGTAATAAAACACGAACCCAACTAGCCCTACGGTCATGACCAGCGCATACCATTGCACCAATCCCAATTCGAACAGGCGAGCCGGATAACTCAGCATCCGCGCCAGAATCGCGGGGCCATTGACACCGATTCCGTCGATGATCCACTTGTCCCACCAGCTTGAGAGCGTGCCCGCGACACGCGTAATCCGTCCAGCGCCGTTCACCGCGCCATCGATCACACTCGCATCGAACCATGAACTCGCTTCGCCCATGCCCATTACACCCAGACGCACCTCTCCTAGCTTTCTCCGTCCGGTAAAGACATAGTCATAGCCTTCGTCCACGTAGTACTTGTTCAGCAGGATCTTGTATGCTCCCGGCGACGCCGCCTCGATCGGCTCTGTGTAACCAACGTGCGCGTGAGAGTATGCTCGTCCCGCCATGTAATAACCAATGCCCGCAGCCGCGACCGACAGGATCATCAGCATGTACTCCGTCGGGCTGGTGTGCTCTTCCTGTTTCTCGCCGGCCGCCAACTGCCCAGCCTTGCCTTCCTCCACCAAAACATGGGCCTCACCCTGCGCAAAAACCGGATTGAGGAATTGTGCAAAGTGATCAGAACCGCCGAGACTGTGCGGCCAGCCGATCCAGCCGGCCACGAGCGACATCACAGCGAGAATGATGAGCGGCACGGTCATCGACTTGGGCGACTCGTGAATGTGGTGCTCGACTTCATGGCTCATGCGCGGCTTGCTGTAAAACGTGAGATAGATAAGCCGGAACATGTAGAACGCCGTCATCAGAGCAGTCACATAGCCGATGAACCACAGAATGCGATACGCTCCGCCTTCGCTGGTCCACGTCTGCCACAAAATCTCGTCTTTCGAGAAAAATCCTGCGAACGGTGGAATGCCGGAGATCGCGAGCGTAGCGATCAGCATGGTCCAATACGTCACTGGAATGCGATCACGCAGCGCCCCCATGTGGCGCATGTCCTGCTCGCCGCTCATGGCATGGATCACCGAGCCCGCGCCAAGGAAGAGCAGGGCCTTAAAGAACGCGTGGGTGAAGACATGGAATACGCCAGCGGTAAAGGCGCCTACGCCCAGGGCGAGGAACATGTAACCTAGTTGCGAAACCGTAGAATACGCAAGCACTCGCTTGATATCGTTCTGCACCAGTCCAATCGAGGCCGCGAAGATCGCGGTCAGTGCGCCGACGATCGCCACCGTCTTCATCGAAGTCGGCGCCAGCACGAACAGCGCATTCGACCGCGCCACCATGTAAACGCCAGCGGTGACCATGGTCGCCGCATGGATCAGCGCCGAGACCGGAGTTGGACCCTCCATCGCGTCGGGAAGCCAGATGTACAGAGGAAGCTGCGCCGATTTACCGCATGCTCCAACAAAAAGAAGCAGAGTCGCCGCGGTGATGTATTTCAATGTTTCGGGCGAGTGATTTCCAATGTGAGCAAACGCATTCACATCGACAAATCGCAGTGACCCACACAGCCAGGCAATGAAAAACATCCCCAGGATGAATCCGGCGTCGCCAATCCGGTTCACAATGAATGCTTTATTTGCTGCGTCGCTTGCCGACTTGCGATGGAAATAGAAACCGATCAGCAGATAGGAACACAGCCCCACGCCCTCCCATCCAACAAACAGCAACACGTAGTTGTTGGCGAGGACCAGCGTGAGCATCGCGAACATGAACAGGTTCAAGTATCCGAAAAATCGGTAATACCCGCCCTCATGTGCCATGTAGCCGATCGAATAAATATGAATCAGCATGCCGACGCCGGTCACGAACAGCAGCCAGATGCTCGAGAGTGGATCGAGAAAAAATCCGGCGTCAGCCTGAAAGCTAGCCTGCGCGCCGTTATGCGTGACATAACCCAGGTGGCCGGTGTCGCTGCCCAGCCAGGTGTAGAGGATCGTCTGATAGGGCTGATGATTATGCGCGTCGGCCCAGGACGTATATTGCAGAACCGATCCGCAAGCCATGATGAATGCAACCACAACCAGGCCCACACACACCGCACTAACCGTCGCCTTTTGCAGCTTGCGTCCAAAAAAGAACATCATCGCCGCGCCGAACGCCGGCAGTAACGGGATGATCCAGATGTGGCTTAGAAATAGCAATTTAGCTTCCAGTTCCTAGCTCAACTGATTCCTACCACTTCAACAAGTTCACTTCATCCACATTGACCGTCTCCTTATTGCGGAAGAAGGCGATCAGGATGCCCAGCCCAACGGCGGCTTCGGCCGCGGCGTCAGTAATGATGAAAATCGCAAACACTTGCCCATGCAGTGCCGTTGGTCCGTGGATGCCCTGCCAATATCTGGAAAATGCGACCAGATTCAAATTGACTGCATTCAGGATCAGTTCAATCGACATCAGCACGATCACAACGTTCCGGCGCGTCAGCACACCAATCACGCCCAAGAGAAACAGCGCCGCCCCCAGCACCAGATAATGCAGCGTCGTAATGTGAAGCATTGCTTCCATAAATTGGTTCGCCGAAACCCGCCTCTGTCGTGGACACCCCCGCTTCAAGCCGCCTTTGCGAGAAGTGGAAGTCTCGGTACTCGTACTCTCGCGACTCGGGACTTCGACTCGCTAAATTCTCTTCTTCGCCATCACTACCGCTCCGATGATCGCCACAAGCAACAATAACGACGCGATCTCGAAGGCGAACATGTACATCCCCGAATGCGGGCCATAAAGCAGATTGGCCACGGATTGGGTGTTGCCGGCTTCCGCGTAAGTCAGCCGGCCCTCCGGAAACAGCGACTTCCCTTTCGTGTAGACCGCAATGAACAGCCCGCCCAGCGCCGCCGCCGCGACAATCCCGACCAGCCATTGCTTGTTGAACTGGCGTTCTTTCTCCGTGCGCTCGATGGAAATCAGCATGATCACGAACAGGAACAGCACCATAATCCCGCCGGCATACAGGATGATCTGCACGCCGGCGACGAACGGAGCGTAGAGCATCAGGTACAGGCCCGCCTGCGCCAGCAGCGCAGTGATCAGGGCGAGTGCGCAGTGCACCGCATTCTTGCGCGTGATGACCATCACGCCGCCGATTAGCATGGTCGCCGAGAGCAAGTAAAAGAAGAATGGCGTTGCGACCGGCGGGTTCATAGCAGTCCTTTCAACCACGCCGCCACAGGGGGCTCAACGAACCCCAGCCCCGCAGTCAGAATCAGCAACGCGAAACCAGTCGGCAGCAGAACTTTCCATCCTACCTTCATGAGCTGATCGAACCGATAACGCGGGAACGTGCCACGATACCAGATGTAGAGGTACATGAACCCGGCTACTTTCGCCGAAAACCAGAAAATATCGCCGACGCGCACACTCACAGCGGGGATAAATAGAACTAAGCCGATTAGCGCCAGCGCCGCACCGAATACCGCCAAGCCCATAGTCTGAATCTTGAAATACGGATGTTTCGGCATGCGGGAAGCACTGAAGAAACACAAGCCGCCCAGGAAAAGGAATGTAATTCCGGGAAACAACGAGAACACAAGATCCCACTTGGATCCGCTCAACGCGTTCGGGAAAGGCCGCAACCATCCGCCCAGCCAGAGCGTGACGGCAATCGAAGAGACCGCAATCATCGCTGAATATTCGGCCAGGAAAAATAACGACCAGCGAAACCCGCTGTATTCGGTGTGGAATCCGGCCGTCAACTCCGATTCAGCTTCCGGCAGATCGAACGGTGCCCGATTGGTCTCAGCAACCATCGCCACGGCGAAGATAAAAAATCCGACGAGTCCCAGCGGGAAAAACTTGAAGATGAACCATTCATGCTGCTCAAGCTGCGCCTGCACAATGCCGATCATGCTGAGCGTGCCGGTATCACCCGCCGTTGCCCCTCCCACGCCGTAGATCCCCAGTCCATGCAGGCTGGTCATCAGAATAACCGAGACCACAGCCAGGCCCATCGCGACTTCGTACGAAACCATCTGCGCGCTCGAGCGTAACGCCCCGATCAATGGATAATGCGAGTTCGACGCCCATCCGGCCGTCACAATGCCCAGCACAGCCAGCGACGACACGCCGAGCATAAACAGCACGCCGATATTCATATCAGTGATCGCGTGCGTGGGTCCAAACGGAACAACCACAAACACCGTGAACGCCGCCAGTACCACGATGAACGGCGCGACCCAGAACACCACCTTGTCGGCTTCCGCCGGCATAATGTCTTCTTTGAGTAGCAACTTGAGCGCGTCGGCAATCGGCTGAAGCAGTCCATGGGGACCTACGCGCATCGGCCCCAGGCGCACCTGCATGTGAGCGAGGATTTTCCGCTCCAGCCAATTCATGCAAATGACCGCGACTGATAAGCCAACAAAAACAAGCAACACGTAAACCGTCGCCCAGAACCAATTGCCCGCAGCTCCGGGAGTCTGGTTTGGATTGTTGAGGTAAGACTGGATGTAGACGATAGCCTCGTGCATCAGCGGTCCACCTCGCCGAGAACGATGTCCAGCGTGCCGATCACGGCGATGACGTCGGCGACCAACTGCCCGCGGCACATGAGATCGAGCGCCTGAAGATTCACAAACGATGGTGGACGCACCCGCACGCGGTAGGGCTGTGTCGATCCATCGCTGACAATGAAGTATCCCAGCTCGCCCTTGGGCGCTTCAATCGAGTGGTAGACCTCGCCCACGGGAGGCTTCATCACCTTCGGAACCTTCGCTATGATCGGCCCTTCGGGAATGCCCTCGACTGCCTGCTCGATGATCCGCAGCGCTTGTCGCATCTCGACCATGCGCACCAGATACCGGTCATACGTATCGCCGTTCATGCCAGTAGGGATTTCGAAATCGAAATTCTTGTAATTGGCATAGGGCTGCGCTTTGCGTAGATCCCATTTCACCCCACTGGCCCGCAACACCGGCCCGGTCACGCCCAGGGCAATGCAATCTTTCCCGGAGATCACACCGACACCCTTCGTTCGTTCCAGCCAGATGCGGTTCGTGGTCAGCAGCTCTTCATATTCGTCGATCTTCGGCTTTACGAATGTGACGAAATCCCTAACGTCCTTCTCGAATCCGTCGTACGCCTCATATTGCAGACCACCGATGCGAAACGCATGCGTGGTGAGCCGCGCGCCACAATATTTCTCGAAGATTTTGAGAATCTCTTCCCGGTCGCGAAAGGTGTAGAACAGCGGTGTGATCGCTCCGATATCGAGCGCATGCGTCCCCAGCCAGAGCTGATGGCTGGCAATCCGATTCAGCTCGGTCAGAATCACGCGAATATATTGCGCTCGCGGCGGCGCTTCCACATTGAGCAGCTTCTCCACCGCCTCGCAGTATCCGAGTCCGTTCGAGACTGCAGCCACATAGTCCATGCGATCCACGTACGGATTGAACATGGTGTAGGTGCGATTTTCGGCAATCTTCTCCACGCCTCGATGCAGATATCCGATAACACATTCGAGCCCGAGAACTTTTTCGCCGTCCAGCCGCAAGATAACCCGCAGCACGCCGTGCGTGGCCGGATGCTGCGGCCCCATGTTGATGACGAGCTCGTTGGCGTCGAGATAAGTTTTATCCGGCGTTTCGAGATCGAGCGGCGAGAGTGTCTTTGGATCAGGCATGAGTCGATCGTTGGTCTTTGAGTCGTCGGTCACTTCCAGTTATAGTTGTCCTCCTGAGTGGCGTTCTTTGCCGCGAAGGACTTATGTATTCTTCAACAGTGTCGGCGCTGTCGACGGACTGCATAGGTCCTTCGCTTCGCTCAGGATGACAAGGGCTAAAATGCTGATGCCATCTCCGCATCATTGCCCGCTCTCGATCCCTAAATTGATCTGCACCCATTCGTTGTCCTGCTGCAGAATTCCGTAGTCCTTACGCAACGGAAATCCTTTCCACCCATCCGGCAACAAAATCCTCTTCAAATCTGGATGCCCCTCGAACTTGATCCCGAACATGTCATACACTTCGCGCTCCAGCCAGTTCGCCGTCGCCCAGAGCGGAACGGAACTGGGCAAACCTTCGCCGTCCGCGATTTGCGTCTTCACGCGAATGCGCTCGTTGCGCGGAAACGAGTACAGCACCCAGACAACGTCGAACTGCTTCTCCCGCTTGGGATAATGCACCGCAGTGATATCCACGCAGTAATCGAATTTTTCGTCGTCGCGCAGAATCTGCAGAAGCTCGGGAATGAGCGATCGATCGACGATCATATAGTTCTGACCGACATAGGTCAGCGCCTCGATGCCCGAACCATAAGATCGCTTCAAGTTCGCGATCATGAGCGAGTCCCACGGAGTGGGCGCCGGGCCCGCCGGCTTCGGCGGCGCCGGATGTGCAGTAGCGGCCGGTTTCGCCGCAGGAGTCGTCGGAGTAGTGGGCTTTGGCGGAGCGGCAGCCGTGGGTTTCGCTGGCGTTGCCGCCGCTGGCTTCTCAGATTGTTCGGGAACAGGTGCAAGCTTTTCGGAGGGAGCTTTGATGCCAGGTTGAACCGAACCAGAGGGTGTGGATTTCACTCCGCCGGGAGTCGCGGGCTGATCCGCCGTCGGTTTCTCATTTTCCGGCGGCGGCGTCGAGGGGGATTTGGTTTCGTCCGGCATAGCTCGCGAATGAAGAGATCTCGCGCCGTCTGCGTTCAGGAAGAACGTTTTGTTGTATCAGCTTGAACCGCCAGTGTCAACGCGCGTCTACGTTGTCCGGATGATGATGATGGAGGATGCTCCTGCTATAAGCGCAAGTGCTATCAGCACCCAGCTCACTCGTACGAGCCGTCGCTGCGTTGAGCGTCTCGTTCCTATTAAGACACCCGCGCCGACAAGGCATGGAGACCAAGCGAAGAAGGGGGGGATCGCCAAGTATGCAAGCGGATTGGGGCGTATCGTAGCGCAGACTAAGGACGGCCAGAAGCGCGAATGCGGGAAGCGTAAGGAGGACTACGAACCAAAACGAGACGCTGTCCTGGTCTTCGCCGACAGTCAGCGAATCTTCACGTCGAACACTCATGACTACCGCTCGGATATCATCAGACACGGTCCCAGCGTCTTAATCCGCTCTACACCCACTCCAGCGCGCCCTTCCCCCAGACCCACACGTATCCCACAATCAGGATTACCAGAAAAATCAGCATCTCAGCGAGTCCGAACAATCCGAACGCCTTGAACTTCACCGCCCAGGGAAAAAGAAATATGGTTTCCACGTCGAAGACAACAAACAAAATCGCAATGATGTAATACCGAACCGTGTAGCGTCCGCGGGCATTGTCGATCGGATCGATGCCGCACTCATATGGCATCAGCTTGGTTTTGCTTGGATTCTCTGGTCGCACCAGTTTGGCCAGAAGCAGGGTAATGGGCAGAAGCGTGCCGACGATCGCGATGAAGATGAAGATGGGAACGTAATTTTGCGGCATAACGTGGACTCCGCGAAACAGGCAAGCAGGTCATCCTAGCGCGGCAGCTGCCCCGCACACAAGAGGCTTAGTCATTCCGAAGCCCCGCGCTTTCACCAGCGGTTGCCAGGAATCTCGCGTGCAGAGAATCCATGGGGCAGGAGACTGCGCTCACGATGAAGTAACCATCACACGCGCTTGGCTTCGCGTTTCAGCGCCCGCTGCAGAGTCTGGTCCAGCGCGGATTTCGCCTTCTCGTATTCTTCCTGCGAGATCTGGCCCTGCTTGTGCTCGACTTCGAGCTGGAAAAGCTCTTCTTTCAAACCTTCCAGGAGCATCGACGAAGGCGTGGAAAGCGGCCTGGCCGCGCTCACAGAGGTATCGCTCGGACGACCATTGCGAGGAACGGCTACAAGTTCCGCTTCGTCATATTCCACATCGAGGCTGGCTTCGGATCCTCCCGCTTTCAGAGCGCGCGCTGCGGCGCGATTTGCGGCTTGCTGCCGAGACGCAACAAAGACGCCGCCAATCACGAGTGCAAGCCCCATGCCGCCTAAGATCCACCAGCGATAAGCGATTCCCAACCATTGGTGCTGCTGCAGCGGGTCAGGAGCATCGATCGGCGGACCGAGGCCTCCGCCCGGACGATCATCATTTTGCGCCGAACTGCCTTCGCTCGGTGCGCCCCCATTTTCCTGCCGAGCCTGCAGCGCGCCCTCGCCGGAAATCTTGAACGCCAATCGCTGTCCAACCGTCGTTCCGGAAACGACCTGCACATTCGCATCCGGCTGCTGGGGATCATTCATCGACTGAAAATTCACACCCGACGCAGCGGCGAACTTCATTTGCTTAGGCAAAATCGCGACGAAGTGCTGCAGCGGATAAATGCTCTTAGGGTCAATATTCGCGCTGCCATCATAGGGAAGCTGATAGGCGATCTCGAACTGCGTCGTGCCGGGCCGAAGAGGAAAGAAAAAGGAATAGCGCGTCTTCTTATCGTCCACGGGAACGGGCATGGTGTTAAGCGGGTTGCCATTCGCCGTCATGGCCGAGCCCTCAATGATCTTTGCTCCTTCCGGAACGTAGAACTCGAGGTTGCGCTCGTTCATCTGCGTGCGCGGAGGCTTCGATTCGTTCTGCACGGCGAAAGCGCGCATCACCTCCAGCTGTCCCTGCTCGGCTTGAATCCGCATGACGTCAGCCACGACTTGAACGCCCTCGATTTTCTTGCCCACATCGTAAACTTCGAGTTCCACCGATGTCGTTCCTGGAGGCGCCATGCGGTGATATGTAACATCCTGATGTATGGCGCGCACCAGGTGCGGCGCTTGCGCATTGTCGAGCTTGAAACTGAAATTTCCCTTCGCATCGGTCTTGGTGCGCCCCGATTCTTCCATTCCCTGCCCCAAGCTGAGCAGAACGACTTCGTCACCGGCAGCAGGCTTGCCGGTGGTGCCATTCTTCACGGTTCCGGTGAGGGTTTGCGCGGAAGCGAAAGAGGAGAGTAAGAGCACAACCAGAATCAATCCTCGGGTGCCCCACTTCTCGTCGATGTTGCGAGAAGTGGAATTGGGGAACGGCTGGGCGGTGCGCCGCAGTGGACTCTGCATGTGCGGGACACTTGGGCTATGCTCGACTCGATAGCCGAGGTCAGCTGTCCCTACACAAATCAATTCTTTTGTTTGCATTGACTTCATGGTTTCGCTTTTCTTTGCGCCGCGCTTCCTTCCAACCGCTCGATCTCGGCCAGCAGCGCGGCCGCCTCATCCTGCAGGGACGTCTTGATCGATCGATAGTCCGTGTCAGGAACTTTGCCCGCGCTGTATTCGAAATTCAAGTCGCGCAAGTTCTCGTAGACGGCGTCTTTGCGTTCGCGCAGATACGACGCGCGCGTTTTCTCCGGGCCCGTATACACTTTTTCCGGCAGCGCAAAAATATAGAAAAGCGTCGCCAGAAATGTGAGCACAAGAAAGCAGGCAAATACAAAAGTCACAGTTCAGTCTCCTCGCGCGCCTGCTTGCGGAATTTCTCGAGTTCGCTATTTCGGACTGGGGGAATTCCATCCGCGAGCACGGGTGTCGGACGGTTTTTCCATGCTCGGACGACTAGAATCACCAGTCCTGCTCCAAAAAATAGCGCCACGAACGGCACAATATACGCCGCTCGGTCAAACCCCACGGTCGTTGGCGCAGCCAGCACGGTGGGCCCATATTTCTGCACGAATGCCTGTTCCACAAGACTGTCGCTGTCGCCGCGAGTGACCGCAGCCATCAGTTCGTTGCGCATGCCATCCGAATCGGGACATCCGACGTGATTGCACTCCAGCAAAATCTGGTTGCATCCGCAGATGCACATCATCTGATGGCCCAGATTGTGAAACCGCGCGGCAGGATCAGCTCCTGAGCCCATCAGCACAAACACGGCTGCCGAGACAATGCCGCATCCCACCACGCGCCGCACCAAAGAAGTTGATTTCGTAATCATTTACCCCAATCATTGCCCAAAAAGAATCCCAGCCAGTCAAAGCCCTGTCATTTCGAGCGGAGCAGGATTGCCCATTCTTGGGCGATCCTGCGGAGTCGAGAAACCTGCTTTTGCCTTTTCCGCTCCCGAATCAAAGCGCCATTGCAAGCCTGAAATCAATCCCCAGCCGTCGGCACCGGCGTCGCATGTGCCGGCGTTTCCACGACTCGCGACACTGGCATTCGCACCGGCGCCGGAGCATTCGGCACCAGAGCCAGCACCGTCCCACCGATGATGATCCACACTCCCATCCAGATCCACATCACCAACGGATTCAAATGCGCCTTCAGAATCGGATGCCCCGTATCCTGATTCAAGCCTTCATACACAACGTAAAGATCTTCGTTCAGATTCGAACGAATGAAGGGCATCGTCGATGTCTGCTGGCTAGCCTTGTAGAAACGCCTCTCGGGCGTAAGCGTATCGATCTGCTTACCGTCTTTGAAGACATCGAGCACGGCCCACTCCGCCATGTAATTCGGAAACTCTTCATCGGTATACGATCGGCAGACCAGTGTGTACGGCCCAATCTGCATCTTGTCGCCGTAGGCCATTTCCTTCTCTTTGTCCTGATTGAACGCCGCTCCGGCGAGGCCAATGATGACGACTATCACTCCAAAGTGCACGATGTATCCGCCGTAGCGGCGCGTGTTGCGATGGGTAAGCTGCACCATCGACGCGAACATCCCCTGCCCGGTTTTGTCGGAGATCACGCGGCCCCCGCGGTAAAACTCGCTGGCCACGGTCAGCGCGACCAGGACCGAGAGGCCGATCGCCATCAGCGAATAGAAATAAGCAATGTCTTGCCAGGGACGCAGGCCGAACGGAGATCCCCATGCCGAAGGCGTAATCATCAGAAACGCCATGACGGCGATTGCGCCCATGGCCGGCCAGAAGAAATTCCGCTTCAAGCTTTCAAACGATGTCTTGCGCCATGCCAGCAGCGGTCCGACTGCGGTCAGAATGAGCAGCAACAGGGCAACCGGGATCGCCACGCGGTTATAAAACGGAGCGCCCACGGTGACTTTATTGCCCTGCACCAGTTCCGAAATCTTCGGAAACCACGTTCCCCATAGCACCGTGAAGCAAAGCAGCACGAAAAGAAGATTGTTGAACAAAAAACTCGACTCGCGCGAGGCCAGCGATTCCAGTTTGTGCTCGCTGCGTAAATGATCTTTGTTCCTGATAAAGAAATAAATGAAAACCGCGAAAGTGATAGCAAGAAAATAGGCGAACCAGTCTCCAATCGACGATTGCGCGAAGGCGTGAACGGAGCTGATGATGCCGCTGCGGGTCAGGAACGTTCCCAGAATCGCCAGCCAAAATGCCGCAAACACCAGCCACATGTTCCAGACTTTCAGCATGCCGCGTTTTTCTTGCATCATCACCGAATGCAGAAACGCCGTACCCACCAGCCAGGGCATGAGCGACGCATTCTCAACCGGATCCCAGCCCCAATATCCGCCCCATCCGAGAACTGAGTACGCCCAATGCGCCCCCAAAAAGATGCCGATAGTGAGAAATCCCCACGTGACCATGGTCCAGCGGCGTGTGATGTGAATCCACTTCTCGCCCGGATATTTCATGATCAGCGCGCCGAGAGCAAAGGCAAAAGGCACAGTGAATCCTACATAGCCCAGATAAAGCATAGGCGGATGGATCACCATCTCGGGATATTGCAACAGCGGATTCAGGCCGGTGCCGTCGGGGCGCAGCGGGCCTGCGAGCAGGCCAAAGGGATTCGCAGCGAAAGTGATCAGCGCCAGGAAGAAAATCTGCACGCCCGCGATCACCACAGAGGCGTAGGCGAACAGGCGCGGGTCCGTCTTGTAGCGCAGCCGCAAGACAAAGCCGTATCCGGAGAGCAGCAGCGCCCAGAAAACGAGCGACCCCTCCTGCCCGGACCAAAGCGTCGCGAACTTGTACGGGCCGGGAAGATCTCGGTTGCTGTGATGAAAAATGTAGGCGATCGAGAAATCGTTGCTGAAGGCAGCGATGACCAGCGCCGCAGCCGCCAGAAATACCGCGGCAAAAATCATGATGCCGGCGCGCCGTGCGGTCTCTCCAATGCGATCTGAATTTCGCCGAATCAGCCCGGCAAATGATGGATCAACAATGCTTCGCCCAGCACCAGCGAGCGCCGGCGCGGGGTCCCGAAATATAAGTGCGATCAGCCCTGCGAGAAAAGAATAGACGCTCAGCGCCAAGGCGAGCAGGAGGGCATAACTACCAATTTCTGACATGTCGGGGAACCCCACAGTATTTTTTCAGAAACCCAAGACGCTGGCAACCAGAGAACCACAAATCTGAGTGTGCCTGCAGTACATGCAGAGCGTCGCCTGACGCCACACGTGGGATCGGCGCGGGAACATCCGTAGGGACAACCTGGCTAAAGCAGGTCAGAAACGTCCACAATCGGCTGCGGCGGCCGGGGCTCGGCCGCCAGCCAGATACCAAATGAGCGTTGTCACGCTGTCTGCATGATCTCGTGGTGGTAGCGCTCGCGGACTTCGTGCTCGGCTGCCAGCCAGTCTTCCGTCTCATGGCCCGGCATGAAACCGCGACGCTCCGACATCAAATAAGCCAGGCGGCGAATTTCATCCTCCAGGTTGATGGGGACCAGATTCGAGCGGGCTTCTGCTTTAATGATTTCCGGCCTGCGGGTGGAGTTCCTGCTTGTGCTCTTCATTTCACCATTCCTGGTTTCCACAGCTTCTGCGGCTGTCATTTCCGCCGCTCCGTTCACGGGACTCGTTTCGAGCGTGGCATTGGTGGGAGGAACTGCTTCGTTTCCGTTGACTTTCTTTCGCGGTGTTCTTGGTTTCGCCATAGTTGTTACTCCTCGATGCTCCTTATGAATAGGGTGGCTGGCTCGGCTTCTTTACCGAGAAACGACACGTCGCGGTGCGCTTTCCGAAGCCGAAATAGAACTGCAGTTTTGCAGAGCTTGTATTACTACTATAGCCCGATTTTGGCTGTGGATCGCACCAACTTGTGTCAAAATTTCGATACGAACGGGCAGGGTTACCAAATTGAGAAACGGCGGAGAAGTTGCGAGGATTTAGTTGCGGGTCGCGAGCGCCTCCTCGAACAGAACTGCCTTTGTTCCAATGCCAAACATCCTGCAAGGAAAGTATAACTTGAACAAGAACTTACTAATCAGAAAGTCGCGACCGTACCCGTGCTCCGCACTCTTACGGCCCAGTGACAGTCGCGGCATACATTGCGTTGAGCAGGTCTTGCGACTGGCCGTCGTAGTCTTCATCGATTGACCACATAAACGTGCCGCCCAGCCCTCGATCCCAATCGGAATACCAGACCCGGAAGTAAGTTGAGAACGCATCGTCATACGTGATGTAACCGTCGTCCCCATTTTTCTTTAGCATGTAAGGAACGTAAGCAATCTGATCGTACAACGTGTACCAGCCGTCTTTGTTGATACGATGCTTTACATCCGGGCCATAATTCACCGTTTTCACGGTGTTATCGCACTCACCGTCCGTGGTGTAAGCCGCGTTCGGACACAAGCCAAACAACTGGTTAATGTTGGTGTAGTGATACCCGTAAAACGGCGTGCCCATATTGAGCTGCTTGGCGGGAACATCCTTCAGAAAAATGTTCGCAGCTTCTTGAGCGCTGCCTCCCGGCTGGCATTCGTAGGGAGCAGGATCGTGATGATCCCAGAATATCGGGGAGTTGAGCTGCCCGTGCGCCGTCCACGGCCCGGCACAGTCATACATCATAATATTGAAATAATCGGTCGAGAGTTTCAGCTTCTTCACGTCCCAGCCCGAACCACCCCAGGGAGCCACATCAATCGAGAGCGTGTAATCAGGGTTGGATTTCCGGAGCAGACCCATGAGCTGCACAAAGAAAGTGGCATCACCAGCGGTGGCTGGATATTCCCAGTCCATATCCACGCCGTCGTAGTGATATTCCTTCTCAAACGCCTTGAGGTTGTCGACCAACGTCTGCACTTCGCCGCTGGTCTCTAGGCCAGTGAAGTCGCCGCCGAGCAAAAGCAGCACCTTCACTCCTCTGGCATGAGCCTGTTCGTTCAGCTCCGGTTCGATGAATCCATCCGGCACCGACAGATTGCCGCTGGCGTCAAACGAAGGTCCGGCATGATTGATGTGGGTCAGCATGTGATAGGGAATCTGGGCGTGACTGTAGGGTGGAGTCTGATATTTGCTCCAGTATCCATAGTCAGCGACCACACGCTTGGGCAAATGGTTCGCAAGCGCATCTTGGGCTGAAATGTTTTGAATAGAGGCTGCGGAGGCGACGAAAATCAGAAACACGAAGCGAGCGAACCAGCTGGAGCGTAGACGCATGAAGTACCCTCCTTGGAAGCTGAAACAGCGCACCAGAAGCGGCACCAGCCGCGAAGAGGGAGAATACTATCACGAAAAACGGTGCCTTTTGCCGGATCGGCCCCCGTGAGAGGATTATGACTCTGCGCTCAGAGCCTGCCCTGACCTTGCCAAGGGGAGTGCCCGAGTCGTGCGTCCTACTGCAACGTCACACTCATGTTCAGGTTATGTGCCACGAACGCCCATTCGTCCGCCGTCTCGTCGATGATCTTGGAAATCGGTTTGCCGCCACCATGCCCGGCTTTGGTTTCAATGCGGATCAGCACCGGTGCCGGTCCCGCCTGATCCGCTTGCATGGTCGCGGCGAACTTGAAGCTGTGGCCGGGCACGACGCGATCGTCGTGGTCGGCCGTCGAAATCATCGTAGGAGGATACTTCGTCCCCGGTTTCAGATTCTGGAGTGGCGAGTAGGCATAGAGCCATTTGAAATCCTCGGCGTTGTCGGAAGATCCATAATCCGAGGTCCAAGCCCAACCGATCGTGAACTTCTGAAAGCGCAACATGTCCATCACGCCAACTTCCGGCAACGCCGCGCCAAAAAGGTCAGGACGCTGCGTCAGTGACGCGCCCATCAGCAGGCCGCCATTGCTGGCGCCGCGAATTGCCAGTTTCGGCGTAGACGTGTACTTGTTGTCGATCAGCCACTGCGCCGCCGCAATAAAATCGTCAAATACGTTCTGTTTGTGCCCCTTCGTACCGGCGAGATGCCACCCTTCGCCGTACTCGCCGCCGCCGCGCAGATTCGGCTGCGCATAGATGCCTCCCATTTCCAGCCAAACCAGATTCGGCACCGAGAAAAACGGGGTCAGCGAAATGTCGAATCCGCCGTAGGCGTACAGCAACGTCGGATTCTGTCCGTCGCGCTTCAATCCTTTCTTGTACGTGAGAAACATCGGCACCCGGGTACCATCTTTGCTGTGATAGAAGACCTGCGTGGTCTCGTATCGCGAGGGATCGAAATCAACTTTCGGCTGCCGAAACACCGAGCTCTTTCCTACCTCGGGATCGTAACGATAAATGGTTGTCGGCGAGATGAAGCTCGTAAACGCGTAAAACGTCTCCTTGTATTTACGCTTCCCGTGGAATCCGCTGGCTGTGCCAATTCCCGGCAGATCGACATTGCGCAGGAACTTGCCTTTCAGGTCGTAAATGCGGACTTCTGTCTTCGCGTCTTTCAAATAACTCATCAGAAACTTATTGTCGACTACGTCGGTAGCCTCCAACTTGTCGGCGCTTTGCGGCACGACGGTCTTCCAATCCTTTCTCTCCGGATGCCTCGTGTCGATAGCAATCAATCGGCTGCGAGGAGCATCGAGATCGGTCTGAATCCAGAAAACTGGGCCGTCATTATCGATAAAGCTGTATTGCGCGTCAAAATCGTCGAGCAGCTTTACAACCTGCGAATCGGGCTCTTTCAGATCTTTGTAGTAGAGCCGATTCTTCGGCGACGTTCCCTGTTGGACGGTGATGATCAGGTAATGACCGTCATCGGTCACATATCCTCCGAACAATAGTTCCTTATTGTCGGGCCTTTCATAAATGAGCTTGTCTTGCGATTGCGGAGTTCCCAGCCGGTGGTAGTAGAGCTTCTGATAATAATTTGCTTCGCGTAATGCGGTGCCTTTCGGCTCGTCATAGCGGCTGTAGAAAAATCCTTTGTCGTCTTTAGTCCACGATGCCCCCGAGAATTTCACCCACTTGATCACGTCAGGTAGATCCTTGCCCGTATTGACATCGCGGACATGCCACTCCATCCAGTCGGAACCGGAGGTTTCGGTTCCGTACGCCATGAGCTTGCCATCATCCGTAATCGCGCTGCCTGCGAGCGCGACTGTTCCATCACTCGAAAGCCTATTCGGATCGAGAAGTTCGCGCGGCTCCCCATTGAGTGAATCCGTCACAAAGAGCACGCTCTGATTCTGCAGGCCTGTATTGTGCTGATAGAAGTAGCGTCCGCCCTCCTGCTCAGGAGCGCTGAAACGTTCGTAATTCCACAGTTTTAACAAGCGCTCGCGAATCGCATTTCGATAGGGAATCTTATCGAGATAGCCGAACGTAACTTTATTTTCCGCTTCGACCCAGGCATGCGTGTCCGGCGAATCCGTGTCTTCGAGCCAGCGGTAAGGATCGGCGACTTTCACGCCATGATAATCGTCGACCTGGTCGACCGTCTTGGCCTTTGGATAAACCAGCAGCGGATCGGCCTGCCCTGATAGAGTGGCCACCGAAGTTAATGCGACGGCCGCGAATACGACAGAAAATAAAACGCTGCGAACGGATTTCATGGAAAGCTCCTGGACGTCTCCGAGGACCAGATCCTGATTGGTTGAGAAATGCTAATTCTGCCTCATCGTCAACACTTCGCACAACCAAAGCATCAGACCCAGTGAACTAATTTGAAATCTCCACTATCTCTTTGGATCATCCCGAACGTCTGCGCTTTTACCGACGAGCGAAGGGATCTTGCGTGCCACGATTCAAACTGAGCCGTCATTCCGCTATCATTCCACCATGGGGAGGAGGCAATTCCATGCAGAAGATCACGCCATTCTTATGGTTCGATGGCCGTGCGGAGGAAGCCGCCAACTTCTACAGTTCGGTATTCAAAAACTCGAAGCTCGGTCGCATCGCCTGCTTCGGCGACTCTGGCCCCGGCCCGAAGGGGACGGTTATGTCCGCCAGTTTCGAAATCGACGGCCAGGAATTTATCGCGCTGAACGGCGGCCCTCAGTTCAAGTTCACACCGGCGATCTCGTTCATGGTCCACTGCGAGACGCAGGAAGAAGTCGATCACTTGTGGGAGAGACTCTCCGATGGCGGCCAGCCAATCCAGTGTGGATGGGTCACCGACAAGTTCGGTGTCACGTGGCAGATTGTTCCGACGATTCTGGGTCAGCTTCTCGCTGATAAAGATTCGGCGAAAGTGGCCCGTGTGACCAAGGCCATGCTGCAGATGAAGAAGCTGGACATCGATAAACTGAAGCAGGCCGCAGAGGAGTAAAGAGGGGTGAAAAGGAGGCTACAGATGGGATGCGAAACACGGCCAGGCCCGGAAGAACCTGAATACCTTAAAGAGAGAGACGCTGCGGAAGATCGGGCGGGAGAGACTCCGAAAGAGAAACGTGCCGAGGAGAGCCCCGAAGAAGACCGCAGGCGAGAACGAACCCTAGACGCGATCATCGGCAATACGTTCGATCACTGAACTGCGGACCGGATTGCGCGGCGGGATTATTTTGCGGCGTTCTTAACGGAGCCCGCGCGCTTCGCCGTCTAGCACGCTGCGGAAAAACTGGTAGATGGCCCATGTCTTGAAAAAGTGCGGCTTCCAGCCGCGCCGAAAGCCGTGCAAAATCATTGCCGGCTTTAGCCGCTGAGGGAACTCTCGGTCCCGGAAAAGAGTTTTTCCGCAGCCTGCCGGAGACCCGGTTCCAGTTTTGTCACCCCGGATAGTTTCTTGCCTGCGCCATCCAGTCGTCGGTTTCTTTTTCGGATGCGCCCTTCTTCTTCAAATACGCCCGCAAATCCGCCTCTGACATCGATTCCGATGTGCTGGTGATCGCGTTCTGCGAAAAATCGATTCCGACCACGATGAACTTGTCTGGTTTCGCGCCTTTCACCTGGATGACCCGGTACTTGCTTGCCATGCGTCTCCTCTCAGCAAGGGGCAATCGCTTGCCCTGATCTCAGGAAGCGCAACCAATCCACTCCCTCGTCTCCACATGACCCTAGTTCAACTCTCAGAAGCATGCAAGCACTTCGAAACGAACCCTATGCAAGCAAAACCGCGATCTCACTTCTCGCCATCGAATGGATGGCCAATTTCTGCCCGGGCCGCGGACCGTGAAACTCGTGCTACTCTTGGTCCGACTTGAATGAAGAGTTTTTCGCGAATTGCTATTCAAGTCTGAATTGCCATGCAAAAGCCCCCGCGCACATTTTGGCAAATCTGGAATATGAGCTTCGGGTTCCTCGGCATCCAGTTTGGCTGGGGACTGCAGATGGCGAACATGAGCGCCATCTACGAATACCTGGGCGCACGCGCAGATCAGATTCCCATTTTATGGCTGGCCGCGCCGCTGACCGGGCTTATCGTGCAGCCGATCATTGGTCATGCCAGCGATCGCACCTGGGGACCGCTCGGACGCCGGCGTCCATATTTTCTGGCGGGCGCAATTCTCAGTTCGGCAGCGCTGAGTCTGATGCCGCGAAGTTCCGCCCTGTGGATGGCCGCGGGCCTGCTCTGGGTCCTCGACGCATCCATCAACATCAGCATGGAACCATTCCGCGCCTTCGTTGCTGACCTGCTACCTGAGTCCCAGCGCACGCGCGGATTTGCCATGCAGAGCTTATTCATCGGATTAGGCGCGGTGATCGCTTCCGCCCTTCCCTACCTGCTCACGAATGTTTTTCATGCGGGTGGTTCTCATTCCGGAGCGATCCCTTTCACCGTCCGCCTTTCTTTTCGCATCGGAGCCTTGGCGTTCCTGGGCGCTGTTCTTTGGACGATTGTCACAACCAAGGAATATCCGCCAGACGATCTCGCGGAGTTTCAAAAGCACAAGGCCGAGCAACGCGGACTCCTGGCTGGCGCGCGCGAAATTCTTCGCTCGATCGCGGAAATGCCGCGAACCATGCGCCAACTCGCCCCGGTTCAGATTTTCACCTGGCTGGGGCTGTTCTGCATGTGGCTCTACTTTCCCGTCGCAGTAGCGAGAAACATTTTCGGCGCGGCGGATACGAGTTCGTCGTCGTATTCAGCCGGTGTCGAGTGGGCCGGGGTCTGTTTTGGAATGTATTCGCTCGTGTGTTTCGCATTTTCTTTTGCTCTGCCCGCGCTCGCTCGTCGACTTGGCCGCAAGGGTACGCACATTCTTTGCCTGATCTGCGGCGGCATAGGACTGCTTGCGGTCGCGCTGATCCACAACAAATTTCTGCTGCTGCTTTCGATGACTGGAGTCGGGATTGCCTGGGCGAGTACGCTCGCAATGCCTTATTCGATTCTGGCGGGATCGCTCCCTCCGGCGAAGACCGGCGTCTACATGGGAATATTCAACTTCTTCATCGTGATTCCGGAAATCACCGCTTCGCTGTTTTTTGGCTGGGTCATGGCTCACTTGCTCCACAACAACCGCCTGACGGCTGTCGTTGCCGGAGGAATCTTTTTCCTGCTGGCCGCTCTGCTTACCAACCGGGTGGAAGATGTGTATGAGGTGAGAACGAGTCACTCCGTGCGGGAGTCCGAACTCGTCGCTAAGATCTGATTATTATTGATGAGGCTGCGTACGCCCGGGCAATCTCCGGTCATTCATCGCAGCCGCAGCGCGACCAGTTCGCTCTCGATCGGAACGCCGCGGGCGATCTTTACGCGCACGAGTGCCTCGAAGGGCTTCATCTCGTTTGAGGACCCCGGAATTTCATCCAGGATTTTTTCCACCGATTCGGGCTGAGACGCAAACTCAACCGCACCCTCGGTGCCGAACGTCGTTGTGCCCGCAAGAATCATCACAAACCGCTCCGGACTCACTCCGGGGACAAGTCCGAGCACGGCATAATCTTCGAGCAACGGCGCGTTCGATGGACTTGCTAGGTAGCTAGCCGCCTCACCCAATTTCGGATGCTGGTTGACGATTTCGAGATCGCCCTTGCGCGCCCCTGAGTTCACTCTTTCAAAAACAAACTCCTGCGTGCTGGGAATATCCAGCAGCGAAAGGTTTTCCGATGGAGAGCCGACAAAGATCAGATTTGTGTCACGCGCATCGTCAAGCGAGAACAGACTTCCTCGCTTTACGCGAATGTGACGCCCCAGCCCGGAGAAAACTTCGTCGAGCGCGTGAATCGCCAGCACTTCTCCCACACCGGTATAGTGGTCATACACTGTAGCCTTGGCATCTTCTCGCGGCTTGTAATAACGCATTCCCGTTTCGGGCCGTCCAACGAACGCCGCATTGCTGTAGATAACCCATGGCTCTTCATTGCCCGCAGCAAACGGCCTCCAGAACTCGGCCAGCGGACCGCTTAACACTCTGACTTCCTGAATGTTCCCAGTCGAGGCGTTGGCATGCTTGCGTCCCCAAAACAAACTGCCCAACAGAATCAGCGAGACTATCAACGACACCGTTAGCGCGATCACCGCCATACGCCATCCAGCAGGAACGGTGGCCTCCTCAACGTCCGGGGGCGATTCTTCGCGCAAAGGCGGCATCTCCGGCCGCGATGACAGCTGCCTGGGCTCAAAGACCAGGTGGTAGCTCCCCTTTGGAACCTTCACCACCACAGGATCGTTTGGGCCCTCGGTCGCGTAGTACTCGGCCAGTTTCATCCGCAGGCGTCCTGCCTGTACGCGAATGCTCGAGTCCGATTGAGGATCGAAATCATTGCGACCGTAAACTTCCGTCGCGATTTGGTACTCCTTCAACGGAGCGTCCGGATGTTCCAGCGACTGCTTGGCAAGATAGTGAAGGAGTTTGCAGAGAGCTTCTGAGCCGCGCAAACTATGGCTTTTAGTAATGCGATCTATTTGTTGGGAGAATTCTTGCGCTCCCGGTGCGAGTGTGCGCGTCACAGCCATTTAACAATGAGGTAACAGGGCAAGCTATCGCACTGTAATAGCGGCATTTTACTACTGTAACCGTATAAAACCTACTGAAACTCCCACGCCCTCCGCAATTGCGCTATTACGTGCAACTGTACTTGTTCGAGCAGGGACCTCGTGCGTCCCAGAACTGACACACTTCGCCCTCCGCACGCGGTTTCTTGCCCGTCAAGTTTCGTCAAGTCAAAAACTGATTGGCCGTGAAACGAACGGCATGATTTGTCGCAGCCACCGAATCGGAGGAACTATGAAGAGTAAAGTCGTACTGGCACTGATTCTCGTTTTGGGAATGAGCGCTATCCTACCGGCCCAGACCGACACCGCCCGCGTGATCGGCACGATCACCGACACCACTGGAGCCGTGATCCCCGGCGCCACGGTCACCATCACCGATCCGGCCACCGGACGCGTCCTGAGCACCAAAACCAGCGCGGAGGGCCAGTACGCTGTGAGTGCACTCCCGATTGGGAAATATCATATTGAAGTAAAGCAAGAAGGCTTCAAGACGGCTTCCGCGAACGTCTCTCTGGACGTTTCTCAGGTCCTGGAAGTCAATCTGAAATTGGAAACGGGTGCGGCCTCGACCACGGTTGAGGTCTCCGGCGAAGTACCCATCGTCGATACGGCGACATCCAGCACTGGAGAAGTCATTCAAGGCCGCCAAGTCGTCGACCTCCCGCTCAATGGCCGCAACTTCACCACTCTGGCCCTGTTAACCCCCGGCGTCAGCCGTGGCGCTTATGCCAACAATGCCAGCGGCATCGGCCCTGGTGGAAGCGGCTTAAACCCAGCAGCCGAGACCTGGCGCAACTACGATTCGGGTGCAGCTGCATTGGCGGTGAACGGCCTGCGACCTCAGGCGGACAATTACATCATGGACGGCATTGACAACAACGAGTCACTGGTCAATACGATCGTGATCTTCCCGGCTATCGAAGATATCGCCGAATTCAAGACCACAACCACCGTTACCCCGGCTGAGTTTGGGCGCGCGGGAGGCGCTGTAGTCCAGGTTGCCACCAAATCCGGAACCAACCAGATACACGGCGCCGCGTATTGGTTCAACCGTTCGAAAATCGGTGCCGCCGATGTGTTTCAATACACTGCAGAGCCCCAGTGTACTTCTCTCGGGGAATCAGGCTGCGTGGCCACTCCCGAGCTGAGCCGGAACCAGTTTGGCGTAGCACTGAGTGGACCGATCTGGAAGAACAAGCTGTTCGCTTTCGTCGATTACCAGGGTTGGCGCCAAAATGTGCCGAATGGCATTGACGCCACTCGCGTACCGACGGCTCTGATGCGCACCGGCAATTTCACCGAGTTGCTCAGCGCGGCCGGAACAGCAACGGCGACGACCGTGCCGATCGCAGGGATCTGCCCCAACCTCTACACAACGGGCTCGACCCCCACTCTTCTTCCCCAATTTGCTGCAGGCAACGGATATGTCTATAACCCTCAGACCTGTCTGCCCTTCGGCTGGACCGGCGGGGTCAGCACCTCGCAAGCTGGCAACAATGCCCTCAATATCATTCCTGCTGGCAACCAGATTCAGCCAGCCTTGAGCTATCTGAACCTGTTTCCACTCCCCAATGTCGCGACCGCGAACGTAGCCACCAACGACATTAACTTCTTCGGACCGCAAAACAACGCCGTCTATGAGAATGACTACGATGCGCGCCTGGACTACGTTATGTCGTCGAAAGACAGCGTTTTCGCGCGTTACAGCCTGGGCACGGATTTCCTGAATGGCACGCAAGTACTGAAGGACTCCAGTCACTTCCTGCCCTCCGGGGGCGGCACCAACCCGTCCCATCCGCGTCAAGTTGCGGTTGGGTACACCCACATCTTCAGCGGCACGGTTATCAACGAGTTCCACTACGGCTATGATCGGGATCTCTCCGGTTACCAACAACCCAACGGCAGCGTTCCGACGGCAGCCAACATTGGGATTCTCAACGCCAACACCTCTCCACTACTGGGCGGCATGCCCATCATCGGCGGCTGGTATGGGAACCTGAGTTATATCGGTGATGGCGGCCCATATCTCATTGTCGAGCCTACGCAGCAGTTCAGCGACGCGGTGAGCTGGATTAAAGGAAAGCATACCTTCAAGTTTGGCACCAGCATCATTCATCGAGACGTAAATTGGGACCAGGGGAACAACGCCAAGGGTTACTACTGGATCGACGACGGCAACTATGGCGCGTATCCCGCCCCCACTTCGGGCCACGGGACGTTTACTGGGTACGAGACGTCCGAGCTGCTTGCCGGCTTCATGGGCGCCTACTCGCAGGGCGCATTCAGCGGCTACTTCCAGACTCGCAGCTGGGAAAACGGCTTCTTCGCGCAAGATGACTTCAAGTGGACCCCTAAGCTGATGTTGAACCTCGGCCTGCGCTACGACATCCTCAGCTGGCCCTCCGAAGCCAGCAACCACATGTCCAATTTCAATCCTGCGACCGGCGAGTTGGTGGAAGCGGGCACGGCCGGATGGCCGAAAGCCCTCATGAACACGCCGCACCATGACTTCGGTCCGCGTGTCGGATTTGCCTACGATCTTCGCGGCGATGGCAAGACCGTCATTCGCGGCGGCTACGGCTTGTTCTACTACCTGGACCGCGGCGGCGTTGGCAACGAACTTTCCAACAATCCCGACTTCAACGGGACTCAGACCTACTATTCTTGTCCTACCGCGACGACCTGCGGAAGCGGCTACCGGTTTACGTTCACCGGAACTGCGGCTGCCGGAGCCACCGATCCCAGTACCGCCACGGGGCCCTTTCCGTCGAAAATGGGAATCGCCCCGGATGCGGTGAACAACACCGACAACGTGATTTACTACCCCAAGAACAGTCCGAACTCCCGCATCCAAGAATGGAACCTACAGGTCGAGCGTGCCTTGGA
This sequence comes from uncultured Acidobacteriaceae bacterium, assembly GCA_963772045.1. Classification (GTDB taxonomy): domain Bacteria; phylum Acidobacteriota; class Terriglobia; order Terriglobales; family Acidobacteriaceae; genus Sulfotelmatobacter. Next base: position 253,188 of record CAVYWC010000003.1, read on the forward strand.
CAGTCACACCGCCCTGGATGTCGCATACGTGGGAACAAACATGGGGAATCTTGCGACTGCGTTCAACGCCAACCAAACGGTCCCTGGTACTGGCGTCAATGGAGTCCCTGGTGCGAGCTGGTTCCCGGTCGGCGGTGCTCTCAACCCGAATGGCGTCGGCGCTATCAATGCGTATGAGATGATCGGCAGCGGAAGCTACAACGGTCTCCAGATGAAACTGAACCGCCGGTTGAGCACCGGACTTCAGTTCACAGCTGCTTACACCTGGTCGCACACTCTGGATAACTCCGCCTCCGCATTCGCCGCCACCAGCGGCGGCGGCATCATGGTGGGCACGGATGCGAGTGGTACACCCAATGGAAAGCCACTGCTGCAGTATGAGCGTGGCAACTCGGAGATGGACCAGCGCCAGCTCTTTGCCTTCAGTTCCCTCTATGAGCTGCCCTTCGGACGGGGAAAAACTTTCGGTCAAGATATGCCGAGAGCTCTCGATTACGTGCTCGGCGGCTGGCAGTGGAACAACGTGATACAGCTCGCCACCGGCACGCCACTGGACATCACCGGTGCTGGAAGTCCGAATGGTGGCCGCCCCGATTACCACGGTGGATGCAAAACCGGCGCCTCGTGGCATGTCTGGATCAGCTGCCCAGCGGGCGCGTTCACAGCTCCCGCCGCCGGAGTACCTGGCGATCTGACCCGCAACTTTTTCCCCGGGCCCGGAACCCATACCTGGGACACCTCGATGGTGAAGAACATCAACATCACCGAACGCGTGGTAACGCAGCTCCGTGCGCAGGTCTACAACCTGACCAACACACCGCAGTTCCAGAACCCGGACCAAAACTACAACGATACGGGCAATACCGGCTTCGGCACGCTTCTCAACGCTCGCATCGCCCCCTCGAATCGTGAACTCGAATTCGCGATCCGGGTATCGTTTTAGCCTATGCTCCGAGCCGAGAGGTTTCACGCCTCTCGGCTCGGTTTCTGACTTGTTGCTTGAACTTGCCCTCTCCGCCTGAATCGCCGGGCGTGGGCCAATTACCATGAAAAATAGACGCACAGTTACGCTGTCGCTGATCTTGGTGTGCCTGCTCGTGCTCTGTAACGTCGCGAGCGCACAAGCGCCGGTAGTTCGCAAGATTGAGCCGCCCAACTGGTGGGTGAATTACACCCCAGAACTCACACTCTTATTGACCGGTAATAATCTTAATGGCGTTTACGTCAAGACTGCGCCCACCGGCGCGAGCATCCTCGATTCCAATGCCTCAGCGAACGGACATTATCTTTTCATTCACCTGCGACTCAGTTCGAATCTGTCAGCGGGAAATATCGCATTGAAACTCGCTTCCTCTGGCGGATCGACTGAGGTCGACTTACCGGTATCGACTCGCTCCGATTCACACGAAAGCTTCCGCAGTTTTTCCCCCGACGACGTGATCTATCTCATCATGCCCGACCGCTTTGCCGATGGAGATCCGTCAAACGATCAGCCTCCGCGATCCACTGGCATCTATGACCGCAGCCAACCCAAGGCTTACCACGGGGGCGATCTGCGAGGAATCCGCGATCATCTGCCCTACCTGCATGATCTCGGTGTGACCACGCTTTGGCTCACCCCAGTCTGGAAGAATACCGATTCGGATTACCACGGCTACCACGTCGTCGATTTTTATGCGCTCGATCCGCACATGGGCACGATGGCCGATTATCAGGAACTCGTCACCGACGCGCATAAACTCGGCATGAAGGTCCTGATCGACTACGTCGCCAATCACACCGGCCCGAATCATCCCTGGGCCAATGATCCTCCGACTCCGACCTGGTTTCATGGGTCGCCGGCGCATCATCTGGAACCCTCGTATTCGTTCGCCGGCCTGGTCGATCCGCATGCTCCGCCGCGCGAATCTCGCAATACGCTGGAAGGATGGTTCGCGGGTAGACTTCCGGATTTGAATCCGGACGATCCGTTGCTGGGCACGTATCTTGCCCAGAACGCGATGTGGTGGACGGAAATGGCGCAACTGGACGGCTTTCGTCTCGACACGTTTCCCTATTCCTCACGCCAGTTCTGGAGCCGATGGCATAAGAGCCTTCACGTGGTTTATCCACGGATGAATGATGTGGGCGAGGTTGCCGATCCGGACCCCTCGATCACGTCATTCTTTGAAGGTGGAAGGAAGCAATTTGACGGGATCGACACGGGCCTTTCCACCGTCTTCGATTTTCCACTCTGCAAGGCGCTGCGCGATGTGGTGATTCACGGCGCGTCCATGCAGGAGATGGTGGGTGTCCTGCAGCAAGACCACTTGTATCCTGATCCGCAGAGGCTCGTCACGTTTTTCGGGAATCACGATGACGGACGGTTTGTCAGTGAAGAAGGAAGCAGTCCAGCAAAATTGAAAGCGGGTTTTTCGTTGCTCCTTACTATGCGCGGAATCCCGCAGATTTATTCCGGCGATGAAATCGCTATGCCCGGCGGCACCGATCCCGACAATCGGCGCGATTTCCCTGGCGGATTTCCGGGAGATCCTCACAACGCTTTCACGGTCGCCGGCCGCACATCCGAGCAGCAGGACGTATTCACTTACGTCCAATCGCTGCTCGCGTTGCGCAAACAACATCCCGCGCTGCGCACCGGAGAGCAATGGCATATCGGCTGGGACGAAACCTATTACGCGTTTGTTCGCGAGCTTCCGGAAGAGACATTATTGATCGTCTACAACAATACAGCGAGGAAGCGGACGGTCGACATCCCAGTCAGCGACACTCCTCTCAAAAATGCGCGGGAACTTCCCATCGTATTTGGCAACAGTTCCGCCAATATCCGCGATGAAAAGGTCCGCACTTCTGTCCCCTCTCGGGAGATCGCCATTTTCAGCGTATCTCGATGATCCGGCGTCGTTGCTGCGGTCGAATCTAAGCGCGTCTCGAGGCACCCTGGATGGCCATTACGGCCGCATTAGCCTGACAATTTCGCTTTCGAAAACGGATTTGTCAGTTGCACCCACATGCTTGGCATAGATGCGGCCATCACGGCCGATCAGGAATGCGATCGGCAAACCAAGAACTCCGCCATACCGCTCGGCAAGGTTCGCTGTACCCATGACCACGGGATAGTTAATCTTGAACTCTTGATAGAAGTTCCGCACCGGTTGCGGTCCGTCGTCCATGGAGACGCCGATGATCTGTAATCCTTCCGGCCCATACTTCTTCTGAAGTTCGACGAAATGGGGAATCTCCTCTCGACACGGCTCGCACCATGTGGCCCAGAAATCCAGCAGCACGACTTTGCCGCGATAAGCGGAGAGCGTTAATTGCTCGCCCGATAGGTCCGGGAGCGAAAAGTCCGGGGCGAGCGCATGCTGCGCTGAAGACGGTAACAACCTCGCCGCGGACCGAAGATGCAGAGCATACACTCCGACCCCGACGGCGAGAGAAATCACTCCGAGCGCGAGTCGTATTCTCGAAAGATCGGCCAGTTTCTATTCTCTTGTAGTCGGATAGCCCTTATCGACCCAGCTTGTGCCGAAATTCTCTGCGATATGCAGCACTTTTACGTTGGTAAATCCCATGCCGCGCAAGGCATCGTCCGCAGGCTTTACATTTGGGCAGTGATTCCAGGGACAACATCCGCAGTAGATCACGATAAATTTGTTCCGTGGCAAGGACTCAACCCGCGCCTGCAGCCGTTGTAACCCGTTTGGGTCGGATGCAGGACCGATGTACTCCGCGCCGGGAATGTGCGCTTGCGAGTACAACATGTGCGGCCCAACGGAAATAATCAGCGGTTTAGCCGATTTCGACGATTGCAGCACTTTGACCAGATCTTCGGGGCTGATCAAATGCGAATCTGAGATCAGGCTAGCCTGATAGGCATAAGCTCCCAGTGCGACGGCGAATAAACTGGTCAAGATCAAAACGACTCTACCTTTTCCAGAAAGTGTCATCAGTCTCCTCCCGATGAATGATTACTCTTGAATAGGTCTCAATCAAGCTTAAGCTCTCGCGACAAAGTATGGCATGCGGCCGAAGAAGAATCGGATCTTTCAATAATCTTCAACTGCGAACCACCATATTCGCACGTATTCATCGCGCTGGGCGCCGCCCGAATGCGCTTGCTAATTATGCGCCCTCCACGTACGATGCCTATGTGCGTTAGACCGAATCGGTCGTGAGCAGCCTCTCGCCTTAACAGCCAGTAATCTGCACAAATCTCTTCCGACTCTCTCCAGCGTAACTACACAAAAAGGAAAGAAAGCAAGATATGGAAAAAGGTACAGTAAAGTGGTTCAACGACGCCAAGGGCTACGGCTTCATCAGCCGCCAGAATGGCGAAGACGTTTTTGTGCACTTCTCGGCGATCCAGGCGGGTGGTTTCAAGAGCCTGCAAGAAGGCCAGACCGTGCAGTTCGACGTGACCAAGGGCCCGAAGGGTTGGCAAGCTGAAAACGTGCAGGCGCTCTAGGCGACCGAATCATGCGAAAGGCGGTTTCCCCATCGGGAGATCGCCTTTCCACTATCTGGCGCAGTTCGTCGCCCCAAGCACTCCGGACTAATACTGATGGAAGCGAGCCGTGACAACCGTTTTCCTTGGGAGCCAGCACGTTGTGACTGACTTATCCATCGCTACTGACATTTTCGAAATGGATCTTTTCTGACAAACGATAAATCCAGCGCCTATGCGATCATTCGGCACAACGTTCGCACCTACCAGTCGGCCGGGGTTGTCGAAGTGGTGAGGGGCAAGCAGAATGCAGAATCCACCTTGGAAAACTTCGAGGCTTCGCAAGCCTCCGACGATCGCCTCGAAGGCTGGCGTTACTTTATCGAGAAGACCACTTTGAAGGCAGGGATCGATCCCGCGGAAGCTACCCACCAGCGTCAAGTTGAATTGGACCTGCGAGAATCAAAAGCAATTCACGATTCAAAAGCTCCCGTCTCACCTTCGGAAGATGCAGAAGGGGAAATACCCTGATTTCCGACGACCTGCGTTCCGAAGAAGATGTAGACGAACTGGTCGCCATCATTGGCCGACGCGGACTTGACCTATTCGAACCCGAACCTTCTTTAGCTGACTCCCGCCTCAAAGCCAAGCTGATTGACTCCGAGAACGGGGAAAAAGTTGATCTCCAACTGACTCCGGAAGCTCCTGATAGCGCCAGTGATCCGGTTCGCGTTTATCTGCGCGAAATGGGCGCCTCGCATCTGCTCACTCGCGAAGGAGAGGTACAGATCGCCAGAGCCATTGAGCGCGGGCAGCTTACCGTGCTCAAAGCTCTATCCCGCTCACCTCTGGTCATCCAGCAGGTTCTCGCGATTAATCAAGATCTGAAACTTGGGCTACGGTCGATTGTCGATATTGTTGTTTTTGACGAAGAAGAGATCACCGATAGCGTGCTACAGCTCCATATCCAGGAACTCACGCGCCGCGTCAGTGAGTTGCACGGGCGTTACAAGAAAGCTCGCGCGCTGTCGCAGAGGCTGGCGACCGCTTCATCCAAACAGAAAACCAGGCGTCGATTCCAGCTTAGCCGCGAAATAGTTCAGATTTCCCTGATAATCCGCACTCTCGGTCTTAACCAGTCTGAGCGTAAGCGCCTGATCGAGCGGGTAGGTTACACCGTCGACAAAATACGCTCCATCGACCGCGAGATCAATCATCTCGAAAAGCAGATTGCGGGAACACGCAGCCAGCAACTCAAGAATCAGTACCGCACTCGGCAGAGACAGCTGCGATCCAACATGGAACAACTGGAATCTGAGTCGGGGACGACGTTCTCCGATCTTCGCCGCACGCAGCGGGCAGTCATCCAGGCGCAGATGAATGCTGATCAGGGAAAGCACGAGCTCATCAAAGCCAACCTACGTCTTGTCGTCTCCATTGCCAAGAAGTATGCCAATCGCGGCCTGCAATTCCTCGATTTGATCCAGGAAGGCAACATCGGCCTCATGAAGGCGGTGGACAAATTTGACTATCGTCGCGGTTACAAATTCTCAACTTACGCAACCTGGTGGATTCGCCAGGCCATCAGCCGGGCAATTGCCGATCAAGCCCGCACCATCCGTCTGCCCGTCCACATGAACGAGATCGTTAACAAGCTCATTCGCACTTCGCGGCAACTGGTACAGGCTCAGGGACGCGAACCGACCGCCAATGAAATCGCCAGACAAATGGACGTTCCCGAGGCAAAGATCCGTAAGATTCTCAAGATTATGAGAACGCCGGTCTCACTGGAGACACCCATCGGCACTGAGGCCGATTCTCACCTCGGCGATCTAATCGAGGACCGCGCCAGCGTCTCGCCCGCGCAATCGGCCATTAATCTGAATGTGAGAGAACAGACCGAGCGCGTGCTGCGCACCCTCAGTCCGCGAGAAGAGAAGATCGTCAGGATGCGCTTCGGCCTGGAAGATGGCTCGGAACACACGCTGGAAGAAGTCGGTCGGATCTTCAACGTGACCCGCGAGCGAATACGCCAGATCGAAGCCAAAGCGCTTCGGAAACTGCGCCAGCCTTCAAGATCGCTACAGCTCAAGCCACTTCTGGAAAACGGGCGGCAGTAACACCGTCATCGCACGGGTAAGATTTGCTTTTTCGCAGGGGGAACCCTGAACGAAATCGAAGCGGACCTGCTTCCCTGGTTTTACCGGCTTCCATCCGCGACGAGGATCTCAGGCGTCATGGCTTTCAGTATTGTCATCGTCGGATCCCGTGCCTGAATTTGAATTCTCGGAACCAACATGAAACAAGGCCGCCTGCTCTCTCGCGTGCTCGTGCAGGAGACTCATGTCATCGATAGACGTTGAATCGGTCTTTTCCTGCTTGCGTTGGCTTCGGCGTTCCGCTTTGTCGCGTTGTCGCTGTTGCCTGGTCTGTTCTTTCTGGCGTTTAGTAAAAGTTGATCGCCCTCTTGGCATTCAGAGCCCTCCTGTGTCATGACAAAATACTACCAGCGCGGTTCGCGCGGCTGCCGTGCCTGGCCGCGATAATCATCGCGCCCACGGCCTCCACCCCCGCCGCTAAAGCGCTTTCCGCCGCCGCCACCTCCGCCGCCGCGCGGCCGATCGGCCTTGGGTCTCGCCTCATTAATCGTCAACGCGCGCCCACCCATTTCAGTGCCATTCAGGGCGGCGATGGCCTTCTCTGCTTCTCCCGCGTCAGACATTTCGACGAACGCAAACCCCCGTGACCGCCCGGTATCGCGGTCAGTCACCATGGTGACCTTTTCCACTTCTCCGTGTGGCTGGAAAAGAGTGCGCAAATCCGTTTCGGTTGCACTGTGCGGCAGATTGCCGACGTAGAGATTCTTCATAGCAACTCCTCTTTCTGCAGTTCCGATGCAAGTTGAGACATGATTTCCTCCCGCCGGGAAACTCTAACCTCAACATCACGCGGCGGAGTGGGACGATTACGAATCGCCGTTGCTCGCGCGACGGAAACCGAACGCACCGCGGAGATCCGCCGCGATGCTTCCATAATTCCCCAAGTGAGAGCAGGCGCACGGAGAGCCGCGGTCGCGCGCTCCGTCCGCCTCTGGTCCATGGCTCCCGCCTCGACTTCCTCTTCCGCCGCAGTTGCGACCATGAGATTCGGTGATTGCGCCAGATACTCGGGTTGGCCCACAAAAAATGCTACCTGCTGCGGCGGTCTAGCCGCATGCACATCTTCACAAAATTTGTCACGATGCCGCGAATGGTCCACATTGATCAGGACAAGATTGTACAGGTCGGCACGCCACCACGACCGCGCTTCGCTGATGTCGCAGGCGCAGTCCACGTCCGTCCCTAGCTTGCGCAAAGCCTCAGCTCGCAATTCGCGCTTTGCCGCACACCCATCTACCAGCAGAACGCGTTTTCGCTTAACCGGCCCGGGAATCGGCTCAGACAACGTTAAGGATACGAGCGGCGTAGTCATGCCAATTTCTCCCTTGATTTGACTTGCGAACGTGAATCCACCGGATCCGCCTGGTTGGAAGGATGCCCGGATAATATCCGCTGTTTCGCCCGGCGATCAATTTTCTGCTTGCGCATTCGGTTGAATCTCGCCTTGTCGCCATTCTTCCCGGACATAGCTCAACTCCTTAGACTGCCGAAACGGTTGTGAACTGCTTGGCCTGCAAACGGAACTGCGCGAACCCGGGTGCCCTCGAAAGTCGCGAGGTCTGGCGAAACTACCGGATTATTTGTGTATGTCAGAAAAAAGTCACGCGCCTCTTGGCTGGTTTCTTCAATTCGAAGGCGCCGTGTGTCGAGAAAGTGTCTTCGAGGTTAAGAGTTCTATGGTTTATTTGGAAGCGATCTTGTCTGTTCACGCAGCCCGATTACATTCAACCTCTATATTACTCTGTATCCCCAGAAACCCCTAATCGCTCGAACCCGCGCTGCAAATACAAGGGTTTATCGGCCCCTCTTGCGGTTGGCCCGCGAGGCTGTTTCTACCGAAGATTGCGCCCCTGCGAGTGAGGCTCTCCTCAACCATCAGTTATTGGCGGCAATGCTTCGCAAGCTGGTCAGCAGATGCTCGTGAATATAGCCGGATTTTGAGAGCACTTCTTTAATTCCTGCAGCTTTGGCCGCTTTCGCTAGTTGCTCGGATTCGTGCATGGTCAACATGACCATCGCCGTCTTGGGAGCGACGAGTGTGATTCGCCTTGCCGCTTCCAGGCCGTTCATGACCGGCATTTGGAAATCCAGAATCACAATGTCGGGACTGAATTGAATAACCATTTCAACGGCAGTGCGGCCGTTTTCTGCTTCGCCGCACACGTGCCACGTCGTGTGCTTCTCTATGCACCACCGGACGTGACGTCGCACCATTGTATTGTCATCGACGATAAGAATTTTCTGAAGCACGGCCCGCCCTCCGATGCCCTTGGCAGGTTGCTGGCCGGGCCACATCGTGCACTATGACGGGACGGCGACGAGGAAAGGCAGACACTCCTTTGACCCTATGCTTTGTACAAGCCCGATCAATAGGTAGAAGACTGTACCTTACCGCTCATATGTAAGCGCGATGATCATCTTAGCGACAGTCGGGATCAACGAAAAATCTACATCCGTCTCTGTCGTTCGCAGGAAAAGAATTCTGGCATCCAGTTTCTGCAGGGGCTGGAAAATCCTGGAAAAGCCCGGCCCGACTGCAGTCGAGCCTTCAGGCGTCGCCATCGAGGCGGCTCTAGCCGCTGGGGGCTCACGCCATGCCGAAGATCTTTCTCGAATGTTTCAGGCCCACGCGCCGCAACTCTATCCGCAATGCACCCTGTCTTATCGAGTGCGGCTAAACAAACACTTCTCCCGGCAGCGCCGTTAGCGTGCGACTTGCCAGCGTGTTCTGAACCACTCGGCGCGGCAATTCCGCGGATGCCACATCGAACTGCTGGCGCTCCATTCGAAGCTGGAGAGTCCGCTCGATGCTCTTCAGATCTGGAATCTCGGCCGCCGTCACGATCGTAGATGCGCACCCCTTCAAACCGGCGCGGCCCGTGCGTCCCACGCGATGGATGAAATCTTCCGCGATTTTCGGCAAATCGTAGTTGATGACGTGAGCGATGTCGTCGACGTGAAGTCCACGTGCGGCAATATCCGTCGCCACCAGAACCTGGTAACGGCCCTCCTGGAATCCATTCAAGGCTCCGTTTCGCTGCGACTGCGAACGGTCGCCGTGGATCATCGCCGCGTTGAAGCCATCGCGCACCAGTTCCCGGGCCAGTCTTTCCGTGCCGTGTTTCGTCCGCGCAAAAATCAGTGTCTGTCCTTCTTGCGTGTAGAGCAATTGCCGCAATAAGTCCATTTTCTCTTTCGGACGAACTTCGTACACCTTCAATTCAACGCTGGCCGCAGGCTTAAGAACCGATCCCAGAGCGATTCGCACTGGTTGCTTTGTGTATTTCTGCACCAGCGCCGCAACCGACTGCTCCATCGTGGCCGAAAAGCACAGTGTTTGCCGCCTTTCCGGAAGGATCGCCAGGATCCGCTGGATGGCCGGCAGGAAACCCATGTCCAGCATGCGGTCCGCTTCGTCGAGCACCAGAATGCTTATTTCGCTCAAATTGATCAGGTCACGGTCGATGAAATCTTGCAGTCGTCCGGGAGTCGCAACGATCAGGCCTGCCCCGCGACCGAGTGCCTGAATCTGCGCCTTCTCAGGGACGCCTCCCACCACCAGCGCAGCTTTTTGAAGTCGCTGGCTGCGGAGTTGCTCGTACTGTTTCTCGACTTGCATGGCAAGTTCGCGCGTCGGGAGCAGCACAAGAGCCTTCGGCTGCCGCGAGTTCTCGCGGTTGAGCATTTCAATGACCGGGATGAGAAGCGCAAGCGTTTTTCCGGTCCCGGTTTGTGCAGTACCGATGATGTCGCTGCCTGCCAGGGCGGGAGCAATGGCCCGCTCCTGGATGGGGGTTAAGGTTGTGAATTGGGCTGCCGCAAGCTTCTGCTGCAGGGCAGCAAAAAGAGGCAGTTCTGAAAACTGAGTCATTCGAATTTTTTCTTTTCTAGGAGGGGCCCGTCGTCACGCACTCAGACACACGTCAGAGTGTCCACGCCACTCACGTTCAATTTAGATTTGGCGCTGAATTAATCGGCAGGCAGGAAAGGCGGAGATGAGGCTGATCCACTACAGGACCACCGCGTAAACAAGCAAACCGTACACTAGCGTCAGAATTAGTATACCAGATCAGTCGCCTGCCCGGCGACATCGCAGGGATACAGCCTGCCTTAGCAGGATTCGATCGAATTACTTCCCAGTAGTCGCAAGTGCCCGGCTGTAGGTAGCTAACAACTGCTTTCTTAGAGCCGCCACACCTTGGCGATCTGGACAATCAACGGGCGATTGCTGACACCTCTTTATGGCTACCTCGAGACTGCGGAGAAACTTTTTGCATGGTTCGCACCCATTCAGGTGCGTCTCGATTTCCTCGCAGGAGAAATCATCCAGTTGACCGTCGAGGTAATCGGATAAACCCGCAAAAATTCTCCGACAGCGTCCGGTACCCGATGGAGCTGAGAACCTTCGCCGCAGACCGCTTGTAGAGTTTTCTGTGGGCTTTTCCCTTGCCCGAGCCAGCTCCTTGCGCACAAATAAACGGGCGCGGTGCAGTCGCACCCGAATCGTTCCCGGCTGCAATCCGGTAATCTCGCCAACTTCTTCATCCGTAAAGCCTTCCATATCGCGTAGGACAACCACGATTCGATAATGCGGGGGAAGGCGGCGAATTGCTTCTCTCAACCTCTGTCGCTCTTCATTGCGGATGGCCGAACCTTCCGGGCTGACCATGGGGAGTCGGTCCAGCCGTTTTAATTCTTCCCGGTCAGGCATCAACTCTTCCAAGGACAACTCCTGCCTGGGCGCGAATTTGCTCTTGCGGCGACTCATGAGGCAACGGTTTTTCGCCACCGTGTACAACCACTTCGCGAGAGCGCTGGAGTTCTCGAACTTATGAAGATGCGGAATCGCCTTGACCAGTACCTCCTGCGCAGTGTCCTCCGCATCTTCCCGCTGCCCGCAGACTCCCATGCCGAATGCAAACACCGCTCGCTGTAAAAGTGAGATGGCCTTCTCCGCGGTATCCTCATCCTCATCCCCGCTCTTCAGCAAAGCCACGACTTTTTCGAGGTCAGACCGCATTTGAGCAACTCCTGCCATCCCTTGTGGGGTCACGCATATGCCTATATAATCATATAGTAGGCAGTTGGATCCTGCATAACGATGCACGAGAGAATCATAGAGTTAGTCGCCCGGCGATTTCAGGTGCTCGGAGAACCTTGCCGCCTGCGCATTTTACGGGCGCTTCAACGTGGATCGATGACCGTCAGCCAGATCGTCCGCGCCCTTGATGGAAATCAGCCCAACATTTCTAAGCACCTGCAAATTCTCTTTGACGCCGGGCTGGTCAGTCGTAAGCGTTCGGGAAATAGCATTTTCTATAGCATTGCTGATCCCGTCGTATTCAAACTTTGCGACTTGGTGTGCCGCAGCGCTGCGCGCCGCGCCACTTACTTGCGGAAATACGCGCTTGTACCGCACCAGATGCAGTCCCAGCGAAGATCGAAGACTGGGCCGTTCCAAGGAGTGCACTAAATGCCTAACTGGCTATGGATGGTCATTTTCGTCGTCGCCTATCTGGTCTTGACCCAATGGCTCTTGCCCAAGCTGGGCGTTCCAACTTGACGGAGCAACTCCTGTTCCGTCGAGTCTCGACGGAGTGAGAATCCGACCTCGAAATCTAAGATTTGAACCGACGTGAGCGAATGCCTTCCCCGACTCACGGTTGTCCAAGATCTAGTGTGGACCACCCTCGCTGAACAGCTAGTGCTGAGGTTCCTGGACTGTAAGAATCTGGTCAGCAGCAACATCGTGCAACGTCTGACGGATCCCGCTTGGCCAGCGGATTTCAACCTCTTTGACCCGTTGGTTATGCCCCAAGCCAAAGTGCACCCGGCTGTCGCTCGAGGACGCGTATCCCACAGCAGTCGTCACTTCATTCCACTGCTGCCGCCCATCTTCGGTCGCGATGTGAATCTGTGCTCCGATTCCCATACGATTGCTCTTGGTCCCTTCCAGTTTCAGAAGGATCCAGTGGTTCCCGGTATTGGAAATATTGCGAAGAAGTTCGACCGGGCCATCGAGCACTGTCACTACCGCATCGATGTGTCCATCATTGAAGAGATCGCCAAATGCAACCCCGCGATGGGGCGCTTGGACTTGGAAATCAGGCCCCGCCGTTCTGCCCACATCAACGAACTTCCCATTGCCCAGGTTACGGAACAGTGAATTCGGCTCCGGATATTTCCGATTCGGCATCAACTCGCTGATGTTATCAAGCACATTCGCCCGTGCTACAAAAAGATCCTTCCATCCGTCATTATCAAAATCGAAAATGCCATTGCCCCATCCCGACATCTCGTTCGTCGATTGCAACCCGCTGCTTTCTGTCACATCATCGAAAACTCCGCCCCCGGCGTTCATCAATAGCGGAAACGTTTCGTGTTCCACAGCGGTGTACCAGATATCAGGCAACCCGTCATTGTTTATATCCCGAAAATCCGATCCCATCCCTGAAAGCGTCAGCCCATCCGGAGTGTACGCAACGCCTGCCACATCCCCAACTTCTTCGAATTTCTTCCCGTGAAGGTTATGAAAGAGGAATGCGGGGGTTGTATCGTTCGCCACAAAGGCGTCGAGAAAACCGTCGCCGTCGTAGTCCGCAAAAGAGACGCTCATGCCCTTCCCCATGTGCGCCGCGATACCCGTCTCCTCCGAAACGTCCGTGAACGTCCCATCGCCATTGTTTCGATACAAGCTATTGTGAAGGGAAGCGTAATTTTTGGGATGACAGTAGGCCCGCACTCCGTCTTTCAGCAGGCATAATGGATCTTTATTGACCTCCCAGACGCAGTAATTCACGACGAACAAGTCCAGCAGACCGTCGTTGTTGTAATCGAACCAACCCGCGCCGACGGACCACATCTTCTTGCCGTTCATTTTGGCGCCGCCGAGTCCCGCCTTCTCGGTCACGTCCGTAAACGTGCCATCTCCATTGTTGTGGAAGAGTTGGTTGCCTGTGACATTCGCCAAAAAAATGTCAGGACGACCATCGTTGTCATAGTCTCCGACCGCGACACCCATCCCGTAGCCGGCTCCGGCTAATCCGGCTTGCTCGGTCACGTCCGTGAATGTTCCGTCGTGATTATTTCGATACAGGCGGTTCCAGTACGCCGGAGATTCTTTCTGCAGCGAAGGGATGGCCGCGCCGTTTACCAGATAGATATCCAGCCACCCGTCCCCGTCATAGTCGAGCAGCGCGACGCCGGCGACCATGGTTTCTATCTGGTTCTTGTTTGCAGTCGGAGAGTTCCGGGTTGTGAAATGCAGGCCTGCTTTGGCAGCAATGTCCTCGAATCGGATTGTCCCCGGACTGTCCGATGTTTGTGTCGAGGCCTTCGATCGCACCGGAGCTGGAGTCAAAGCCACAAGGGAGACCAGACCGAGGGTAAGGCTCAGGATTAAGAAACGCATGCCGAGTGAAAGCGCCGAATGGTTCGTCCCCAGGATTCTTCCGGAATCACGATATTTCCGGAATCCGGTGCTTCGAAAATGATATACCGCTTTGCCCCGCGGCGCGGGGTTTCCTCGCTCAGTGATGCATTTCCACCCCCGTGACCTCCCGCCGTTCGACTAGAACATCATCCGGTATAACCACCGCGACCCATGGCGTATCCGCCGAGAGAACGTGAGCGTGCCAGACGGTCTGTTGAACCTTACCCGACGTCAAATCAACTTTCTGGTTTCCTCGCTCCTTGAGGACGAGATTGTCGCTTTGAATCGAGAACATGTGAGGGCCAGCGCCTTCAGCGGACACTCGCAACAGAATTTCGTTGTGCCCTAGGTCGTCGAAGGAGACTTTGAAATCGAGGAAACTTCCCTGACGTAGATCGAGAGAATAGGATCCACCGGGTAGGACCGTAACATTCGTGTGCGCCGAGCCTTGACGAACACCATAGTGGCCTTCGGGCAAATGGAGACTGAAGGAGCCGTCCAGGGAATTTAGGGTTGTTGTGATCAGCTGCCCACTCTTCTGTTCACGAAACTCCAGCGGTTCACGATCCGTCGGGTCGGTCGTCCCTCGGACCGTTGCGGGCACCGCGATGTCTTGCATGAGCCAGATCCACTGCCCGACCGGCTGCGTCCAGACTTCTTTATAGGTCCAACAGATTTGTGTGGGCCAGTACGGAGCGTCGTCCATGCCCTTGGTTTCGATTCCGACCGGAAGCGCGCCCACCATTTGACCCGAACGCACGCTGTAGAGCGGGGTCCAGTCATAGCCCTCCCCGTACATCAAGCTGGCTGAGAATGGATTGCGACCGACTAACCATTGCGCCTGTTTTTGAGCTAGATCTTCAGCATCGAGGTCACCTCGCAGCCGTCCCGCGGCTGATAGTGCCTTGGCTTGCGACAACAGAACGCTGGAATTGCCTCGAAAATCAAACCATACCGGGAATCGGCGCAGGTAGTATTCGCCACCGAGGGGAATCCCTTTGTGCACCTCTTGCACGTAAGCATCGCGATCGGCGGCGCGCAGCGGGGTCCAATTCTTGGTCTCGGGGATAAGGCGGGCTTCGCTCTCGCGATAGACTCCGGCGGGGAAGACGCCGTAGGGCTCATCGACGGCCGCTGTCGCCTTCAGATAATACTGCGAGTGCAGGACAACGGCCGAGTACCACTTCATCCATTTGTCATGGTCCGGGAACGCTTCACAGAGCCGGACCAGAGCTATGATCGGCTCCTGCTCTTCACCGGCATGAAAACGATGAAACAGAT
The DNA here is from genome assembly GCA_963772045.1 of uncultured Acidobacteriaceae bacterium. Taxonomy (GTDB): domain Bacteria; phylum Acidobacteriota; class Terriglobia; order Terriglobales; family Acidobacteriaceae; genus Sulfotelmatobacter. Next base: position 268,507 of record CAVYWC010000003.1, read on the forward strand.
TCTCCCGTTTAGGACCGGTATAGAAATATCCAGTCAAAGGAATGCTCCACGGCTGGAGCTTGCGCTCTTGCGATGCCAGGACTTGATCGCCCAACTCGACAGCCTCATCGGCGTATTGCTGCTCTCCGGTTGCGTTGTAGAGTTCGACCGATGCGACTACTCCATACGAAATTCTTTCCAATTCGTCGGATGCACCGTAAACCTCTGGACGCGGAGACGCGGTTTTCAGGCCTTCCACCGCATATTTCCAATCTTCTGCCGCCGTCACCAGGCTGCGGTTTGCCAGTTCGGGATCGCTGTCTTTTAGTGCCCGACCCGCCAGAGCTTCTACCGTGGCGACCCGGAAATTCCATTCCGGATCGTTGACCGCTTTTCCGAAACGATCATCCGCTGTTCCCATGATGCCGTCAGTCCAATAGCTGACGAGTTGTCCGGTGCTGCGATAGCCATCGCCAAAGCGGGTTTTCAGGACCCAGTTCAAACCCCAGCGCGCTTCTTCCAGCAGACGATCGGTCAAAGCAGAATCGTCGCCTTGGCCTTTGAGGGAGTCGGCCAGAGACAGCAGCGAATATGCCATGGCAGGCGTGTGCCCGGTGGCGCTTAGGTCACCGGCATCGTGATATCCGCCATTGACTACGATTCGCTCGTCTCCATGAGTCGTGTAGACGTCCTGATGACAGCGGTTGTGGATACCTGGAATTTCGATTCCACAGCGCTCGCTATACATGAAGTTGATTGCTTTCCAGATGCTGCTGCGCCAGGCATCGTCGCCAATCTGGAACGGACGAGTGAGCGTGTCTCCCGCTTTGATCGCGTAAGTGCCGGGCTGGCGGAACTCGGAGAAGTCGAGGGTCTGATATTTACCGAGTGGAGTGGTTGCCGCTTCGACCGGCTTGGTAAGGACTGCCTGTCCCGTCTGCTGATCGATGAGCGAAAATTCTCCGGCGGATAAATCGCTGGCTATGGCTGACTTCTGGGCTCCCGCGGTATACCCACTGTGGCTGAACGCAATCTTGCCAGCGGCTACGTCCCATCCTTCCACGTGATCGGGCACTACAGTTTGCAACTCGAGTTTGTCCAGGTCGAGAACGGTGTGGTCGCCGGGGTCGGGCAACTTCTTGGGGAGGCTGTAGGCGAATTCGAGGGCTGTAACACGGTCGCGGTCGAGAGGGGCGATCTCCCACACGATCTGGTTCCACACATGATCCTTGAGAATGATGGATTCGTGGCGGCCTTCGTTATAACTGTCGGGCAGTTTGTGCTTGCCGTCATTATGGAGTACCAGTGAACAGGAAATCGCCGGCGCGCCGACAACGTCCGGATAGACCCAGAGAGAAATCCGGTTGAACCGAGTCCAGTCCTCATTGGCAAACTTTCGCGTGACCACAAGGTCTTCCCATTCTCCGTCGCCGCCGACTTGAGCCACATTCGTAGTGGAACGGATCCGCAAAGAATATTTGCCGTCTTTGGTTCGATCCGCGGTTAACGTCATCTCGCCCGCCCCGGCGAACGACCATGAGGAAAGGTCCTCCATGCTGTCAAGCAGGTGGGAGTCCAGGACCTTCTTGTTCAGCCAGCGAAATTGGGCCCCGTCTTCGGCGCGGGCCTGCATGGGCATCTTGGGAGCCGTCTCCTGCGCGGCAAGACCTGGGCCGAGAACAAGCAAGAGCAGTGTCGCCGCCCAGCCGAATTGTCGTATCCTTGTTCGAGTGCAGAGGCTTTCAGATCCGTTTCCCATGATGTTCCCTGTTTCTGAACAGTGGCGCAAGCTTGCCGCTTCCGTTCGAGCATAGTAATGAAACATTACAATGTAGCACGATCGGGCAAATCAGCTCGTCCGTTCGATCGTTCGATTTGCCCCCGCAGCAATTCGGGCATCGGAATAACCCTGGCGCGCTTGTCGTTCCCAGTGGATAATGGCGGGTGCACTTCCAGCACACCTGCCAATAATGATGCGCCTAAATGTATTCCTTGCTTTCCTGCTTTTCCCTTTATCTCTGGCGACCGCTCAAGTCCGGGTATGGCAAGGCACTCTAACTCTGCCCACCTATGAAGAAGCGGCGCCCGATCCCAACCCTCCGTTTGATCAATACACGAACAGCCGATTCGATTATCCTTATACGCTTCGCGACAATTTGACCAACCAACGTGCCGACCACGCCTGGCGCGCTCTCTTTCTGGAGAATGAATACTTGAAGTGCTCGGTGCTGCCCGACCTCGGAGGCCATCTTTATACCTGCACCGATAAGATCAGCGGCCAGCCTATGTTTTATGCGAACCCATCCATTAAGAAGGCTGCTATATCGTATCGAGGAGCGTGGGCGGCCTTTGGCATCGAGTTCAATTTTCCGGTTTCTCACAATTGGGTGAGTCTTTCTCCCGTCGATTATGCCTTCGGACAAAGAGACGACGGCAGCGCGTTCGTTCAGGTCGGCAACGTCGACCGCGTGTACGGGATGCAGTGGTCGGTGGAACTCGTGCTGCGCCCTGATTCCACCGTTCTCGAGGAGAGAGTCACGCTGAACAACCGCAGCGACGTTCGCCACCGCTTCTATTGGTGGAACAACGCCGGGGTTCAAGTGTGGGATGACTCGCGAATCCAGTATCCGATGCGATTCACGGCGAGCCACGGATTTCGAGACGTCGCGCCTTGGCCCATCGATGCAGACGGTACCGACTTTAGCATCGTGAAAAATCAAACGAAGGGTCCAGTCTCGCGATTCGTGTATGGCAGCCGCGAGCCTTTTATGGGCGTTTGGAATCCGCACACCAATACCGGCGTTGTCCACTACGCCGAGTACCCGCAGCTCCCGGCAAAGAAGATCTGGTCATGGGGCACCGATCCGGATGGATTGGACTGGCGTACCGCTCTCTCTGACAACGACAGCGCGTACGTCGAAGTTCAGGCAGGACTTTTTCGCAATCAGGAAACCTACGCCTTTCTCGAACCGCGGCAGACCATCCGCTTCTCTGAGTTTTGGATGCCGGTGCGTGATATCGGGGGAATTTCCCGGGCCAACCTGGCAGGAGTAGTCCACCTGAGCCGGCAAGGAGAAGCGCTCGTCGCGGGACTGAACGTGAATCAAGCACTTTCCCAAGCTACCCTGTGCATCTTGGCCGGGGATCATGCGGTCTTCGAACAAAAGGCTGACCTCAGTCCGCAACAGACCTGGTCGCATCGGGTCGAGAAGGCTGACGACCAGCAGAAATACACATTCGAACTCCGCGACAGCAAAGGATCGGTGCTTCTGCGGCAAACCGAGGGCCAATACGATTGGACCCCGGCGGAAGAAATCCGGACCGGCCCACAGCCTTCCTACCAGATGCCAGATCCAGAACATCGCACGGAAGATGACTGGCTCCAACTGGGAAACGAAGAAGAACTCGACGGTCGGCTCTTGATAGCCTTGCAAACCTATCATGACGCACTCGCCCGATTTCCAGAGAGCGTGCAAGGACGTAAAGCAGCTGGACGCCTGTGCGCGAGTTTGCTGCGCTACGAAGAAGCGAAGAACTTTCTGGAGACCGTACACGCCCGCGATACGACCGATGCGGAAGCGTCCTATTACCTTGGGATTGCGTATGAAGGTGTGGGTCAGAACCGCGAGGCGGGGGAATCCTATGAATCCGCCGAGCGGCTGCCGAGTTTCCGTGCCGCAGCGGGACTGCGTTTGGCCGAACTTTCCGCCCGCCAGGAAAATCTGAAACAGGCCGAGTCTTATCTGCAATCCGTCATGCACTCTGCTCCAGATGATCCACGCGCGGCGGAGGAGTTGTCCGCGGTCCTGGAAGCAGAAGGACAGAAGGAAAAAGCTCTGAACCTCTCCAATGAATGGCTGGCGCGATTCCCGCAACGTTATTTTCTATTGGAACAAATTGGCAAGCCTGATCTGCATCACCTTGCCGACGATGCTGAGCGTGTATTGAATGTTGCATCGGAATACATGCGTCTCGGAATGTACTCGGAGGCACTTGCCGTCTTATCCCGTGATTATCCTGCAGCCGTACCGGATGAAACTGAACCTGGAGTGCTCGCTCCGGGCACACATCCAATGGTGGCCTATTTCCGCGCGTATTGCCGCGAGAAACTCGGCCAGCCCGCCTCAGCAGATTTCAATGCTGCTGCGCATCTTCCCACGAATTATGTATTCCCCAGCCGACCAGAAGATCTGCAAGTTTTGCGGGCAGCGGTGCGTCTCAATTCGCAGGATGCGACCGCACATTACTTACTCGGAACGCTCTACTTCTCACGAGGTCTGACCGAACAAGCTCTCTCTGAGTGGGAGCAGGCCCGCAGATTGAATCCCCAGATTCCTGTCATGCATGCCAGCCTGGGCCGGGCATTACTGCATGAAAAGGACAATCCCGACCAGGCTTTGACTGTGTTTCAGGAAGGTCTGCGCACGGATCCTGCCAACATCGAACTCTACACCGGGATGGATCAGGCGCTCAGCATCCTGCGACGTCCACCGCAGGAACGTGTAGAGGCTCTGCAGCGCTATCCCGATCAAGCCCACATGCCTTCCAATCTCGTCTACGAATTGATCCTGAATCTGGCCGAGGCCGGAGAATTCGAGAAGGCAGCGGCGCTGTTCCACAATCGCTTCTTCCCTCGCGAAGAGGGCGGCACCAACGTGCGTGAGGTTTGGCTGGAAGTACAGGTGCAGCGCGCCGCCTCGCTCGCACGCAGCGGGCAGTGTTCCGAGGGAGTTGGGATTCTTGATCATCTCGCGGAGCCGGTACCGGATCTGCCGTTTACCCGGGATGGGCTCGAGCCCTTCCTCCACTCCGCCAGATTTAGCTATCTTATTGGCAGTGCGTACAAGGTTTGCGACGCACGCGAAAAAGCTCAAGCCAGCTTCGAACGCAGCGCTCAACAATCTGGTCTGAACAACACAGTTTGGTCATGGAAAGCATCGCAACAGCTTCCCGGCTTCGATCAAAGCGCAGCCAAACAGAAACTGGAGACCATTCTCGAGCACCGGGGCGATGATGGCGAGAGCAGTGCCTGGTGGCTCTACAATACGGCGATGCTCGATAGCGCCGTGGGCAATGATCAGCAGGCGCAGAAAGAATTTCGTGAAGCGCTTTTGGCGCCTGATCAGCTGTTGGCCTATCACTTGACGCGTCTTGCCCTGTCAAGCAATCCCTAGGCGGTTAAGAATGTCGAGATTGAGAATGTCGATGAATGCGTTTACATGCGTTTTGGCTCTGCTCGTCACTTGCTCGGCGTGGGTATCCGCGGCCGATCCCGTCGATTCGAACGTTCCGAGCACCTGGGCCGACTCTGATCCCAGTCTTGATACGAATGTCAGCTCTTCGTTTTGGCGTGGATCCCCGCCCATCTACATGGACGCCGATCCCTACGGCAAGCCTGACCCGAAGTATCGGACGGAAATTCGAACCCGCTGGACGACACACAACTTGTATTTCCTGTTCGTGTGCCCCTACGAAAAACTCAACCTGAAGCCGAATCCAAGTCCTTCTGCCGAAACCAACCAGCTGTGGAACTGGGATGTGGCCGAAGCCTTCATCGGCTCTGATTTCCAGCACATTCGGCATTACAAGGAATTTGAGATTTCTCCCCAGGGCGAGTGGGTCGATCTCGATATTGATCTCGACCAACCACATCACGAGGACGGTTGGAAGTGGAACTCAGGGTTTCAGGTTTCAGCGCGAATCGATGAAGCGGCCCACGTCTGGTACGGGGCGATGAAGATCCCTTATTCCGCCATCGACACTCGTCCGGCCGCGCCGGGCAATGTTCTTCGCATCAATCTATTTCGCAGCCAGGGCCCGCCCTCTGCTCGACACGAGATCGCCTGGCGAGCCTCGATGAGCAACAGCTTTCACGTGCCAGAACGATTTGGAACCCTGACGCTACTGCAGTAGTAGCCCGCGCGAGTGTTTCCCCGATCTGCCTATTGTGGGCTCCCAGAACCCGGCCCGGAAGTGAGACTGCGGTGAATAGCAAATTCCCTTTCTGCTTCCTCTTTATGCCCGGACCTCTGCAGTGCCGTAGCCAGCGTATGGTGGATCTCCGGATTTCCCGGCGTCAAGCGTTCCGCGATGCGCAGGGGCGGAATTGCCTCTTCATATTTCTTTAGGGTTACGAGACAAAGCCCCTCGCCGAGGTATGCCTCCGCGAAACTGGGATTGTGCTTGACCGCCTCAGAGAATTGCGGAATCGCTTCATCGCATTTCGCATCCCGGCGGGCAAGTTCTCCCAATATGTAGTGTGCCCCGGCGTTGCTCGGATCAATCTCGACCTCTTTCAGGAACTCCTGCCGCGCCCGTTCCGGAGCGTCCGCCGCGGCATTCGGTTGCGAGAGTAGCAACCGCCCTAATAGAAAGTGAATACCAGGCGCATTCGGATCCTTTTTGATCATCCCTTCATACTCAAGCTGCGCGGCTTCCCAGTTTCCCTGCATTTCAAGGGCTTCAGCGTTCAATTTATGCGCGGCAATGGATTCCGGAGCCGTGCGGCCAAGATCCTGCGCCGTTCGCGTCGATAAATCAGAATAGGCATGGACGACCACAAAAAGTACATCCGGGTCTTTGGGAAATTGTTTGGTCAGCAAGCGGATGAATTCGTTCGTGGAGTCGCGGTCATCGACAGCCAGCGAGCAGCGGACGCCGAGCACACCGGCTTCTTTCCGCACATCAGCCGCGACGGTAGAGGCCATGGCATGCTTCAAGCCAGAGATGCTTTCGCCACAGCGCCCCTGCTCCGCCAGGCTGACGGCTTTCTCTGGAGTTAAAACAGATCGCGAGGTGGGTTTGGATTGCTGACCGAGCAGGATCGATCCGTGCCAGAGACAAACCAATAAGGCGAGAAATGCCGCGGCCTTCCCCAAAGATCTATACATCTGGACGTGAATTTCCGAACGCCCCTCTCTGAAGCATAACGCAAATGATGCAGGCGAGGTCATCGCCTGCATCATTATACGGGTTTATGTTCAGAAGTAGAGTTTCAGCGCCAGCTGTATGTTCCTTGGGGGCTGGGCACCTGTAATCTGTCCCATCGTGGAACCCAAACTCATGTTGGGCGCGTTGTACTGGACGTGGTTGAAGGCGTTGACGAAGTCGCTACGGAACTGCAACCGGAATCGCTCCGAAATGGGGAAGTCCTTGTGCAAACTCATGTCAACATCCGAGTAATGCGGCGAACGCAGACCTGAGAGTTGCGGTGAGCAATTGCCGAACGTGCCAGTTGCCGGATTGCTGAACTGCCCACTGTTGACGAACCACTGCCGGCCTATTCCCGGTATGACTGTGTTCGTGATCGCTGGGATACCGCTGCAATCTGCCCGCGCGCCGCGCGAGAAGGTGCCGGAATTATCCGCAGCTCCATACACCGGCATGGGCCAGCCCGTGCGGAAGGAAACGATAGGACTGACTTGCCAGCCTCCGATCACCCCGTTGACGACGCCGCTGGCATTCTTGGCCAACATCTTGCCGCGCCCAAAGGGCAGATCGTAGATGGCATAGGCCGAAACCACGTGCGTGGCATCGTAGTAGCACGGCGCATACTCCGACCTCTGATCGTAGACATTCTGCCAGTAGGCCGACGCGCTCAGAGCGTTGACCCATGCGCCGTAATAACCCGTGCTGTCGGACATGCACTTGGAGAACGTATACGCGACTTGGTATTGCAAACCCTGACTCAGTTGCTTCTGCAGCACGGCTTGCAATGAGTTGTATCTCATGGTGCCGTTAGACTTGGTGCCGGAAATCGTTGCACCTTCGTTGATTCCATTATTGTCCGCTGACAGAAGATTTCCATTAGTGTCTGTCAGAGTTGGGTTGCCCAGCGCGCTGTAGAGTGCCAGGTTGTTAGCAAAATAAGGGCTGTTTGCTGAGCAGGGCGGAGTTGCGCAGGCCGAGTTCGGCAGCAGCACTCTCTGGCCGAAGTCGAAGGGCACCATCAAATGAGTTCCCCTTTGTCCTACGTACCCGACCTGGAGGGTGGTGTTGCCGGCAAACTGGTGCTGCACAGTCAGGTTCCACTCATCCGCGATCGCGGGTTGAACCTTGGGATCCCAAACGCGCAGCAAGTCCCCTGCATAACAGGCATACTCAGGCGCATCGCAGGAGGCCGAGGCCGCACTGCCGACGATTCCATCAGTGGTATTCGTCTGAGGCAGTGCATCGCCACTGTAAATGGCGTTGATTTCTGCCGGAGTGAAAGGAGGATTTAGCGGCAAGCGCAAGTTGGTACCCGTTCCTTCCAGGTACGAAGAAATGGTGAATGCGCCACGGATTACCGTGTGGTCACCCAGCGCGGAGGGAGTCCACGCGAAACCAATACGCGGCTGGAAATCTTTGCCTCCATAGGTTCCGTCGTAGAGGGCCCGGCTGGCTCCGTTCTGGCCGGCAAGATCGATATTGCCGGTGGCAAAGTTGTAATTGGCCTGTTTATTATTGGATTCCGCCCAGGGAGTGTGCGCGTCATAGCGCAGTCCGAGGTTCCAAGTTAAGCGATCCGTTACGCGCCATGTATCTTCCGCGTAGATGCCGATGACGTTGTCGTATTGCTGCCAAGCCGTGCCAGTACTGACGCCGCGGCCATATTGATAATCGAGGCCGAGAAAGAAATCGGCGCCACCGTCGCCCGCGACGGCCGAAGTGCTTGAAGCTCCGGTGAACTGTCCGTTGAAGTCCATCAGGCCCAGTTCGCCATTGTTGCCGGCATAGAACGTCTTGATGATCTCACGCCACCATTGACCACCAAATTTGAAGTTGTGCCGACCATGAATCCAGCTCAGCCCGTCCTCAGCCTGCCATACATGGTCATCGAAACTCTGCGTGCTCTCCTGGGTGCCAATGTTGCTAATGGCTGAATTGCTGAAGTTGAGAGCAAGCAAGCCAGGGAGAGTCCCGGGATTGCCATTCCCGATTCCAAGCGTGTTGCCGAACTGCCCCACGGCGGATGCAAACGAATTACCGCTGTTCAGGGTGATATGACTCCAACCAAAGCGGGCGTCATTCACAAGATTGTTTCCTATCGAGCGAGTCCAGTCGCCAACCGTGTTGTAAATCGGCGTCGTCGCGTACGCGTTGGACAACAGTTCCTGGGAATTGGCTGATGGATTGTTCTGATAGGCGCGGGTGAAACGATACGAGATATTGTCTTTTTGGGTAGCCCTGAAGTCGATCTTCAAATCGCCTTGGGCTTCATTGAAGGCCGAATTGCTGACGTTCAGCGCATTGCTCTGTAGTTGAGTATTGATAGGACTCGGGTAAAGACTCGACCCAAATAGCGCGCTCGCTACTGGGCTAAGCATGACAGTAGGAATCTGGTTGTTTGCGAAGGGCAGCCGCGGGTTCGCAGGAGTTGATGAGGGAAGACACGGCGCCGTAAGAGATGCGCACGGATTGTACAACTGAACTCCCGTTCCTCCGGTGCAAGTCCCGTTTGGTCCAGTGAAAGAGCCCCCATTGCTCGTACAGAGAGCGCTGAAGTCACCGGTGCGCTCAGCGGCCGTAAACACGGTATTGACCCCCGCCGAGCTTGGGATATCAAATCGCTGATCTTGGAAGTCAGCAAAGAAGAAGAGTTTGTTCTTGATGATCGGCCCGCCAAAGGTGCCGCCGAACATATTCCAGCGCAGTTTAGCCTTGGGGAGGGCGGGGTAGACCACGTTATTTGACCAGCTGTTGGCATTTAGAACGTCGTTGCGGAAAAATTCCCAAACATCACCGTGATAGCTGTTGGTTCCGGACTTGATCGTGGCGTTGACGATTCCGCCTTCGAAGTTTCCGAACTCTGCCGGGGCGTTGTTCGTGATCAGGTTGAATTCCTGGATCGCGTCTGGCGCCGGCGTGTAACCCAGCAGGTTGTCCGATACCTGGTTGTTGTCCATGCCATCGAGCAGGAAGTTATTGGCCTGCTCGCGGTTGCCGTTGATGAGCGGACGGCCGCCATAACCGGCGGTATTGTTGCCGTTATTGAAACTGCTCGGATCCGTCGAAACCGCGCCCGGCGCAAGCAGAGTCAGCTGCACGTAGTTGCGCGAGGCCAGCGGAAGATTGTCGTTGGTCGCGGCATTGATAACAGTGTCGACCTGGGTCGTGTCTGTCTCGAGGACCGGCGCTGCGCCGGTGACTTCCACTGTTTCACTCGTCTGCCCGACTTTCATCGTGACGTCGATGCGGGCAACCTGGTTCACGGCCAGCACAAACGCCGCGTGCGATGCCAAAGCAAACCCGGTTTTTTCAACCTTCAGGGCGTAGGTGCCGGCGGGAAGTTGGGAGATACGATAAAGACCAACGTCGTTCGTCACGGCGGAATAGCTCTCACCGCGCTCCTGTGATGTTGCCGTAACCGTGGCCCCGGGCAGAGCGGCGCCACTTGGATCCGTGATGGTACCGGTAATGGAAGCGGTTACTTCCTGGCTCCACGCGCATTGGAACGCCCCGGTCACGACTATCAGGGCAAGGAGAAAGCAGCAAAGTATAGTTAACGGTCGTCTCATCACAGCCTCCCGGAAACACGCTAAGAACGGTCGGTCATGCTATATAGCAGGCCTTAAGCCATCGTCAAGAAAAAAATGCACGCGACGATGAATTTTTTAGTCGAATTGTATTAGTTACGTCGCTACCTGCTTCCTCGACAGCCTTGAGATTGGGCTATGCACAATGGCAATTTCCACCGCGTATCTCGAGAGTTTCCGATTAGTTCTTATAAATGAGATACTTACCGGAGTCTGCGGCCCGGTCTCGTTCTAATGACACTTGGATCCCCGAAATTCCCGAATCCATCCCAGTTCGCAGTCCCAAATCCGGCAATAGACGAAATTTGTTGGAGCGCTAGAGCACTTTGTAGTATGGTGCAAGCAATTTCGTTCGGAAACCTTGATGCCACAGGTGCACAATAACGGGCTGCCGGCCTACAAGCGGATCCAAAGTGCGATTCTTAAGCGTCTTGAGGCGGGCCACTTAAAGGCCGGCGATCCCGTCGACTCGGAACGGGAACTGGCGAGGATTCACGGCGTCAGCCTTATGACCGCCCGCCATGCTCTCGCCGGCCTCGAACGTGAAGGAAAGGTGGTGCGCCGCCGCGGCGCAGGGACGTTTGTCGCTCCGCCAAAGATCCACTTCAATAAGTTGATGAGCTATACCGAGCAGATGTCGGCTCGCGGGCTGAGCGTTTCTTCCAAATTGCTTTCTCTGAGCGTGATTGATACACAGCCGGAAGTTGCCGCACGTCTAGCTTTGCCCGCAGGGAGCCGGCTGATCAAGCTGGAACGACTGAGACTCGGTGGCGATGAACCTTTCGCCATCGAAACCTGTTACTTATCCGCCAGCGACTTCGCGAATCTGACCGAAGCGCGCCTGGACCGGGTCTCATTGTTTTCCGTTCTGGAGCGCGACTACGGACTCCAAATCGCACATGCCGATGAAGAAGTCGACGCCACCACCGCCGATGCGCACACCGCTCGACTTCTGCGCATTCCTCCAGGTTCGGCAGTACTTCGCATCCGCCAGGACATCTATTCCACGAAAGGCAAGGCCGAGTTATACGTATTGGGGCTTTACCGTTCCGACCGTCACACGGTCTTGATCCGCAGATTTCGCTAGCGTGAACTCGCTCCAGTGGAATGGGCATCCTTTGCCAGTGCTCTTAGACGCACGCGTCCTGCAATCTGCAATTCGGGAATCACGAATTCCGTGAATCCTTTGCCCTTAACTGGCGCAAGAGATTCGCAACATTTGTGTTCCGGCGTCTCATACTGAATGGACTCAAACGTTCCTTTGACCCGTACTTGTACACGGACGGGGTCTTCTGCATAGTTAATAAATTCCAGAACCTCGACGTCCCCTCGACGGTCAGCATACGGGACCGCAATCGTCGTCAAACCATTCCATAGAGTCAGCAGTGCGCGTTCGTTTCCTATCAACCTGCGAACGTCTTGAGCAAAAGTTTCAGGATCCGTAATCGGCTGGTCGAATTCGAGCACCTTTCCGCTTCCGACCGCGTAGGAAACCACATGTTCATTCGCGCGCTCCGATGGGCCGCCCTGCCAGGGATAGGAACCCTGCGCGTTGACCAGCACGACCGTCTTGCCGTGACTTGCAATCTCGGCTATTCGCTCAGCCGTTTCTTTGTCCGGCTTTGCCAAAACGATAACGACATCGAACGCTTCCATATTTTCTGATTTCAAGACCTCAGTGCGTAGAACTTTGAACGGGATATTGTGACGCGCCAGCAGATTCATCACCTCGTCACCTGGATCGATCTCATCGACTACGACTGCAACATTCGAAGAGGTTTCCAGTTCTCCCTCGTGCGGGTCCGAGTAAAACTTGGCATACGACCGTACCTGCTCCCAAATTTTCCAGGCTTTGGCATCATGTTCCGCAAGCGCTTTCTGCAGCGTCTCATCGACGTCCAGAATTAAATCAGCATGAAACGCGCCCGCCTCCGCCACCGCCAACGAATAATCCGTTGGTGTAGGCTTGTGTAATGTCCCGGAATCTGACGGTTCCCAGGAAAAGGTATAAGCCGGATTCTGCCCCAGCTGAGCCGCCCTTTCGATCTTGATCAGAGCGAGATTACTGTCGATCCAAGGCTGAGCCGTCGGGCTCGAAACTTCCAGGACGGAGTGACGCCTAATAATCAGACCGCCTCGCATTTGCGGCTCCTTACCGTCAGGGCTCAGAACCAAGAACTTGAGTTCTGGATGTGCCGCTCGTAGCCGTGAAAGAGCATTCGCCAACGCTGCGCGTTCTGATTGATCCACATTCAGGACGATGCCCGCCAAACCGAGTTCAGTTCCCTTCTGTGCTGCCGCCGCAGCTTGCCGTAAAGACACTTCCGCATACACCCGGTAACCCTGCTTCGGGGCTTGCATCAGCAAAGGAGCGCCGTCGTTCCAGGAGATCACCAGATCGTTCATGCCGAGCGCTTGGGCCTTGGGCACAACCGAGTTGCTCCAATGCACGAACACGTCGCTCCACGTCGGGGTGGAGAGCAAAAATATCGACAGTAGAAGAATTGTTCTCCGAATATTCACGGGAATAATGTTCACGGGAATTTTGCCAAACTCAAACACGTTATAGCCCTTTGGGAAACAGAATCTGCGGCCCGCCAGTCACGGTTTCCATTTTCGCGTCAGGTGAAATCCAAATCGCAGAAATACCACCCAAACGCTGGATCAAGGCCTTGCCTTTTGCCGGGCCTAGCAGCAACAAGGACGTCGAAAGCGCGTCCGATGCTGTCCCGATCTTCGCGACTACGCTCACTGCGAAATCGGTTCTCAGCGGCAATCCAGTCGTCGGATCGATGATATGCCCCGCCGACTCTCTCCCGAGTAAAGTCGGCGCTGTTTGCTCGGAGGTAGAAAGGCTTTCGTCCGTCAGCATGATCTGCGGATCAATCTTGTGCGACGGATCTCTTGCGTGCAAAAGCCATCCGGTCTGACCTGGAGGAGAACCCATTGCCACAATCGTGCTACCCCCAGCATTAATAAGAGCGTTGCGAACTCCCCACGAGCGTAGGACGTCAGCAGCCTTGTCGACGGCATAGCCTTTGCCAATTGCTCCCACATCCAATCGCATGCATGGAGAACGAAATGTGATCTGATCCGGAGGAGTTAACTCGATCTTCTCGTACCCGACGCAATTCCGGGCCTGCTCGATCTGCGACATCGAAGGCATGCTGTCGCCGGCTAACGCCGCCTTCCATAGATCAACCAATGGAGCAACCGAAATATCGAACTCTCCTTCCGACAGTCTGGAATACCGCAGAGTCTGCTCGATGAGCACGTATAAGTCAGGCGGGATTTTTTCCGTGTGAAAATGCGCGGAGCGGTTCAAATGGCTGAGGACACTATCAGGCTTGTAATTGCTCAGGAGATAATCGAGCCGAACCACTTCGCCGAACGCTTTCTCTATGGCATTCGCAGCACGGTCGGGCGATGGGTCATAGGCAGCGATTTCGAACACCGTTCCCATGACATACTTCTTCCGGTAAACCAGAACTTGCTTGGTTGAACTCCGCACGATTGAAGCGATGAATACAAAAGCGACGCACAGAAAAAAGAGGACCAGCGTTGTCGCGCGTTGCTTATCGCAGCGCATAGACCTCGCCGCTCAGGCTCGCCAAATAGATCGTGTCAGCGGCAAGCACGGGAACGGACTGGATCGCTCCCGCCAGAGCAGCTCTCCACACGACATCGCCGGTGGTGCTGTCCAGGGCAAATGTACCACCGGCTTGAATACAGACCACCCCGTCACCGATCGTGGGTGGTGCCGTCACAACTTCGCCGACTGCGGTTTTCCAGCGCAAACGGCCAGCCTGGGTGTCCAGCGCATAAAGAAAACCATCTTTGCTGCCAACCACGGTCAAATCACCGATAACGGCTGGTGAAGACGAGATGCCTAGGCCCGTTTCGTATTTCCACCCCACCTCGCCAGTTGCAGGGTTCAGAGCGTAGAGGAAAAAATCTTCCGAGCCGATCAGCAGAAGGCCACCCTCCAGTGCCGGCGATGAATCGATGCCGTTCCCCGTTTGTGTACTCCACAGTATTTTCCCGGAAGAAGCCTCGACGCTATAGACCTTTCCGTCACCGCAACCAAGGTAGAGGGAGTGCTGGTCAGCATAAATTGTGGAGTAAATTTTTCCGCCCAGATCCTTGGACCATCGTGTCCGCCCATTCGACAACTCAAAGGCGTAAACCTTCGCATCGGCACTTCCGAGGAATACAACTCCATCACGAACCACTGGCGATGCCCAGACCTCAGCTCCAGTGCGCGCTTCCCATACTTTGCTTCCGGAACGCTGATCGACGGCGTACACCTTGCCGTCGTCACACCCAAACAAAATCCGATTTTCGGAAAGCGATGGCGTGGAATGAATCTGAGCGCCTGCCTCAAATTTCCATTTCAACACGCCCGTGACCGCGTCGATCGCATGCAGCACTCCATCCACAGACGCGACATACAAGATCCCGTTTTCAAGCACCGGGGCGGAACGTACCGCGCTTCCGGCACGGAATTGCCATACTGCTCCTTGCGGCGATTTTGCTTGATGTAGCCCCTGACCGCCAGCGCGTGCGTTGTCTTTGAGCAGCGTGGGCCAATCGCCTGCAGCATCGATCTTCGCTTTTGCCGTCATTGTGAATTTGAACCCGGCAGAAGAACGTGGTCGATCTGCTTCAGGTCTCCGACCCCCAAGCCAAGTTTCCCAGCCGCCGCGATGTGTCCGGGCTGGCGAAAAAACAGGTTTTTCGAAGCGTCGTGAAAAAAGGCATTGTTATCAGCTGTGATGCTTTTCGGATCGTGCTCCCACACGGAGGGCGCACCTCGTTCGCGGCGCTTCTTTTCGATCGCCTCCAGTTCGACGGTATCCATAGCCACCGGATCCGTCGCCACCAGGAGAGTGCCCATTTGATCGATGAATTCCTGGACTTGAGTCAGCGGCCCACCGTGCCATACCTGCCGCATGCCGTCCATGATATGGAGGACGGATTTCGAACGCAGCGGTTCGACCGTACACATCATGCCGATGAGCGGGTTGGTAAACGAGTAGGGCGGGCGGTGTGTGCGCGCCACATTATTGAATGTTCCGTAGGCGATATTCTTGAGCGCTCCCGTGACGCCAGAGGCCGAGTGATCTTTCATAGTCGGCACATTGATAATCTTCGTCAATTCGTGAGCCACCACGCTCGCCATGTAAGAGCGCGTCTCCCACTCGCCGAAAAATTCCGCACTGCAATAGATATTTGGTTCGTAACCCGGCCCGGCACCCGTGAAAGCTTCCTGGATGCCCAGAATTCGCACGCCTGGGGGCAGCAACGCTTGATAACTGCCAACGTCAATCTCATAAGAGTATCGGTCGTAGACCACGATATTACGCGTGGGGACTCCAACCAACTGCACCGCGCGAATGATCTCGCGTATCACCTCGGGAGAGGAGCAGCAAGCCGGTGCACCGGAGGGATTGATCTTGATTCCAACCATGTCGTCAGGCTCAACAAACTTTGCCCACGCCGCTTGTGTGGATTTTTCTCCCGTCAGCGCTTTTATCGCCTGCTCCAGCATCTGGCGCACAATCAGCTGTGAAACGCGATTCCGTACGATCGAGTTCTGTTCGTGAATCTCAATCACTCGGCCGGGAAATAGTCCCGGCATCCCCAGCGCTGAAGGCTTGTAGTCGGGCAAACCGTGGAGTTCGATTGGCGGGGTTGCGATCGGAGCTGCGTCCGCGCGCATCAGGGGATCCAGGCCCTGCATCAGCAACGACGCGCTTCCAATGCAACCCACCTTGACGAAAGTACGGCGATCCATGAATGTCCCCGATTCGAATTCTGCAGCTGCGTTTTCTTAGATTGGATAAACGGATCAGCTTACGCCAGCAGCTTGCTGCTTACAACTTGTCGCCATTAACTTTCAGCAATGGTGACAATCTCCGTCTCGCTGGATACACTTGCACTTCAAGGAAACTGGAGAAGCGTCCCATGCAGAATTGGATCAAAATATTGTTTGGACTGATTGCCTTGATTGCGTTTGGATCGCCTGCCACATTACTCGCGCAAACTCCTCATTACGACTTGTTATTAAAGGGCGGGCATGTGATTGACCCGGCGAATCACATCGATGAAGTACTGGACGTCGCCGTTTTCCAAGGCAAAATCGCTGCTGTCGCAAAAAATATTCCACCCGACCAGGCCGGAAAGGTTGTCGACGTTTCCAATCTCTACGTCACGCCCGGCTTGATCGATATTCACTATCACATCGGCCATGGCGGCGCACCACTAGCCTGGTTCACTCCCGAGGCGCGAGCGCATGCCATGCCTCTCGGTGTTCCGGCAGATCTGGCTTTAGAGTCAGGCGTCACCACCATCGTGGATGCTGGCTCCTCCGGTGCCGACACGTTCCTTCAGGAGAAGGAAGAAGTCATCGACCACGCCAAAGTGCGCGTCCTGGCTTTCCTGAATATCGTTTCCAATGGGATGAATGGTGGGCTCGAGCAAAGTCTGGATGAAATGGATACGAAACTGTGCGCCGCCACCATCAAGAAATATCCAGACCTCATCGTCGGAGTAAAAACGGCGCATTTCTGGACCGCGGAGCCTTGGGATGCAGAACACGTCCCTTGGGCTGCAGTGGACCGCGCCATTGAATGCGCCTCGCTGGCCAATGTTCCTGTGATGTATGACTTCTGGCCGCGAACGGACAGAACTTACGCGGACCTGATCCTCAAGAAGGCGCGCCCCGGTGACATACACACGCACGTCTTCGCCCAGCAATTCCCCATTATCCTTCCTGACGGAAAACTCAATCCCATCATGGCCGAGGCTCGTGCCCGCGGCGTGATTTTTGACGTAGGGCATGGAAGCGGCAGTTTTTGGTTTCGCAACGCAGTCCCCGCCGAAAAGCAGGGATTCATACCCGATTCCTTCTCCACCGATTTGCATGCTGGCAATTACACCATCGTCAGCATGAATAATGTGATGTCGAAATTCTTAGCCATGGGCGTGCCGCTCGACGACGTCATCCGGCGATCTACCATCAATCCTGCCAGCGAGATTCACCGGACCGAGTTGGGAACCTTATCGGTCGGCAAGGATGCGGATATTGCTGTGCTGGAACTGCTGAAGGGACATTTCAGCTACATCGATTGCGGCGTTGCCCGCATGGACGGAAACGTAAAATTGACCGCTCGCATGACGGTTCGCGCCGGTCGCATTGTGTACGATCCTTCCGGCCTCAGCATGGTGGAGTGGGACAAAGCGCGGCCACAATACTTCACAATTCCTGATCGCGGCAATTCTCCACCGGCAACCGCGGACGATTATCCCAGGAACTAACCTCGGAATTCCGAGAGGTTCGTGAGGAGATTTCACTATGGGACAGATGAGTCGGCGCAAACTCTTACACGAGGGAGCGCAAGCAGTGGTTGCGGGAAGTGTCGCCCTGTCCGCGATCCCTGCGCTGGAATCTCGGGCATTTTCCGAAGCGCCGCCCCAGGGAGTGGACTACTACCAAAAGTTGGGAGTGACTCCTTTCATCAACGCGGCCGGCACCTATACCATTCTTTCGGCTTCCACCATGCCCGACGAAGTGCAAGCTGCCGTCGCACTGGCGGCGCGGCAGCCTGTGAACCTCAACGAGCTACTGGATGCGTCGGGAGCCTATCTGGCCAAGCGATTACGCTGTGAGGCTGCTCTGGTAACCTCCGGCGCGGCCGGCGCGCTGGTCCTCGGAACGGCGGCTTGCGTCACCATGGGAAATGAACAGTCCATTCTCGACATTCCGACCGATATGGCCAGACTCAAGAATGAAGTCATCGTTCAGAAAGCCCATCGTTACGACTACGACCATGCCCTGCGCAACTGCGGAATTCGCTTTGTCGAGGTCGAGACTCTCGAGCAATACGAGCAAGCGTTCACCGACCGTACAGTAATGGCTCACTTCTTCAATGCAGGCGGAGGAAAGATCAGCCGAGAAGACTATGTGCGAGTGGCCCATCAGCACGGAGTCCCTTGTTTCAACGATGCCGCCGCCGATGTTCCGCCGATCTCTAATCTATGGAACTATACCCAGATCGGATTCGATCTCGTGACGTTCTCTGGAGGCAAAGGCCTCCGCGGACCTCAATGCACTGGCTTGCTGTTGGGAAGAAAAGATCTGATCGAAGCGGCCAGGAAGAACAATTCCCCGAACTCAAACACGATTGGCCGCGGAATGAAAGTAGCGAAAGAGGAAATCGTAGGCCTGGTTGCTGCTGTCGACTGGTTCTTGAAGCAGGATGACGCCGCGATGGAAGCAGAGTACCGGCAACGGGCGGATCGCATTGCCAAACACTTGAGCACCATTCCAACGCTGCAAACCCAAATCTTCATTCCCGAGGTCGCCAATCATGTTCCGCACCTGCTCATCACCTATGACCAGAATCGGCTCAAGATAACGGGCGCGGAAGTCATGCAAAAGATGCGCCAGGGTAAGCCCAGGATTGAACTGAATCCTTCCACCGGAGGGGCCCCGGCCAGCGCAGGATTAACGGGTGGACCCAACACTATCGTCGTAGGGGTCTGGATGCTGCAACCCGGGGAAGATATCGCCGTTGCGAAACGTTTGCACGAAGTTCTTCAACAAGCCATCGCAGCGTAGCGCGCATAGAGTCACGCGATCTTCCTCTCGTCGATATTATTCTGTTTGCTTCACCGCCCGGTCGCCGCAGATTCTCCGAGCGTATTCCCATCAATGACCGTGAGATTCTCTCCCAGCAGGTTTGCCACGTAAGCCTTGTTAGTCGCAGTATCGACCGCAATCGCGAATGGTCCAGTACCAGCTTTCACGGTTGCGGATAGGGAATTCCGCATTCCGTCGATTACGCTTACGGTCCCGCTATGCGTGTTCGCCACGTACACGAAGTGAGTTTTCGAGTTCACCGCAAGAGCTTGCGGGTGTTCGCCCACCGCGATCGTTGCCACCACGGAGTTGCTCGCTCCATCGATAACTGAAACGCTGTCGCTTCCGTAGTTGGCCGTATAGATTCTGTTGGCAGCTGGATCTACAGCAACGCCGCACGGGATCTCTCCGGTTGTTACCGAAACGGCAGCATTCGTCTTACCGTCGATCACCGTCATCTTCGAAGTGCCCGTGCTGGTAACGTAAATCCTCTTCGTTGCTGGATTCACCGCGATTCCCCAGAGATGAAGATCCGCCGGCACGGTTGTGAATCGATCGTTCGTTCCGTCGATCACCGTAATCGTGTTGTTCTCGTAGCTGGTCAAATAAATCTTGTTCGCCACAGAGTCCACAGCGATGGCGTCGGCCTGTACTGCCACCTTTAGGACATTTGTCCGGTTGGTCTTGCCGTCAATCACTGTCAATGTGTTACTGAACGTTTTCGAAACGTAAATCTTGTTGGTGGTCGGATTCACGGCGACCACGTACGGCAGTTCTCCAACCGGCACAGTTGCCGTGACCGCATTGGCGGCTCCGTCGATCACGGTGACCGTTCCACTCCCTCCATTGCCGACGTAAATCTTGTTCGTAACCGGGTTGATGGCGATGGCTGCAGGCTGAGTTCCGACCTTCACAATCGCGGTGGAACGCGCGACCTCATCGATGACGGTCACGGTGCCGCGGGCCGAATTCACTACATAGACCTTGTGGGTCTTAGGATTCACTGCCACGGCGCGAGGGTTGATTCGCATGCCTGACGCCGGCGACTGATCCACCGCGGTTGACGTTGGGCCGAGCGAGAGCAGAGCATCTTCTATGAGCTTGTTCTGCGTCGCGCTGGTGAATATCTTGTCCCCGTGTCCCATGTTGATGTAAATCATCTTGTACTTCGTATTGGTCCACACTGCTGGCAAATCTCCGCCCATCAGGACATCTTTGAGGCCGAGCGGATAATTCGAGGGATCCAACGTCACCAGAACTCGTACGTCTTGATTGAGGCGGGGGCTCGGTTTCCAGACGTACCACTCGTTGGCAGGCGACACAAAAGCGGCAGGCAGGCTTGAGGTCACGGGAGACGTCCTATCATCAACGACCAGCTTTGCCGGCAGTGGCGGCCAACTATTCATCTCAAACACGGCCCCTCCCAGAAAGTCGACATACCACGGCCAGTTCGTGTCCTTGTCGTTGTAACCGGCGGCGTGAAATCCAAGCCATGCGCCGCCGTCATCCATGTACTGCTGGAACGCCTGTCTCTGTTCCGACTTGGTGGGTGAACCGGTGAGCCAGACTACGACTTGATATTTCTTCAGGTTGGCCGCGTTCAAGTCTCCCCAGTCCGTGGTCGCGTCAAAGGTAAAACGGTCCTTGGCAGCCGTCGCGGCAAAGAACTTCAGAGCGCTTTCTGCAAACTGGACGTGATCAAACTCCGCGGTGGGCGAATAAAAAGCCAGCACCCGAAAATTCGACTGCTGGGCCAAACTGACCGCCGCCGGCAGAAAAATGCCCAATAAAAATGAGAGGAGGACAAATGCTCTCTTCATTGCCGCGCCGCCCACAGAATGGAGTTGCGGAAAATCGTTGTGAATGCAGGATTCTGGAACAGCTCCGGATGATGCCCCATAAAGATATAAATATTTCTAGCCTTGTAGTGCTCATTCGTCCAGATTACGGGATGATCTCCTCCCATCTTTGTAGGCGTGTCCGGCGAATATGTGCTCTCGTCGACTCGGGCGAGCACGCGCACGTTCGGGCGAGGCGATTTGTCGTACGTGTACCATTCCTCCTGCTCAACGACGAAACTGCCCTTCAGGCCTTTCATGGCTGGGTGTGACGGGTCTTCCACAATGACCTTTGCGGTGGCGAACTCCGGAATGTACCCAGTGAATCGGATTCCTCCCATGAATTGAGAGAACCATGGCCACATCTGGTATCCGTCAAATTCTCCCAGCAGTGTGGCGTGATGAAAGCCGATCCACCCGCCCTGGCCTTCCTCAATATATTTCGTAAACGCCGCCACGGCCTGCGGAGTCCAGCCATAGGGGGGATAGTTCAATTGGATAAACAACTGGTAATGAGAAAGAAATGCCTCATCGATCTTGTTCGTGTCCTGAATATAGTCGACCTCAAAGTTCTCTTCCGCCGCCAGTTTCTGCAGCCAGACTCGAGCCGCGTCCACAAACGGCCGATGGATGCCTCCAGCCTCGGCCAGAGCAATGACTCGGAATTTTGGTGGTGCGCTTTGCGCCAGACAAACGGCCGTCAGGATGAGCGAAAAAGTCACCAGCAGTGAAAAATAGCGACGAACCTTGAGCCATGGATGAAAGCGCAAGAATGACATGGGATATCCTCGATTTTGGCATTCGAGCCCGCACCTATCGGGGGTTGTAAGTCTTCACACTGTGTTGTCGATCGGGTCCGCTTGGAACGAACCATACTAGCCACCAGCAGTATACGCCGATATACTTAGGAATCATTACAAAGTTGCCGAACGCCGGCCGACATGCATGCACCGGTGTAATCATGAAATCGCTGGAGAGCGCTGCGATCGACTTATCCATTAGAATTGCGCGGTGATAAAGGCATGATGCAAGAACCCGTCTTAATCGGCAGACCACGTTTGCTTCGGCAGACGAACGCGCAAGTGTTGTTGAGACTTCTGCGTGGCAAGGGTCCGTGTTCCAAGGCCGATCTGGTTCGCGCCTCCGGGTTAAGCGCACCAACTGTCACGAATGTGGTGGCCCATCTCGCCTCGGCTGGCCTGATCGAACCCATCGGCGAGGGAGACTCCACCGGCGGCAGACCTCCGGACATACTCCGCTTTCGCGCTGAGAGAGGGACGGTAGTCGGAGTCGAAGTCGGACCGGACGTTCTTCGTTTCCTTCTCACCGATTTGGATGGCCGTGAGATTGCCCGGACCAGAGTCGCGCTAACCCGTTCGAATTCAACTCCTCCTGAGGCTTGTGCGCAGATTGGCACAGAGGTGCGAAGTTTGCTCCGCAAACATTCGCAAATCGCCGACCACCTCTTGGGCCTCGTTGTCGGTGTTCCTGCAATCATCAACGTGAAAGAGGGCTTAGTCACAGCGTTCACGGCGTTGCAGGGCTGGAACAACGTACCCCTGCGATCGCTGATCGAGAAAGAGTTCCATTGCCAGGTCACCATCGAGAACGACACAAACCTGGCAGCGCAGGGAGAATCTTATCGCGGCGCGGCACAAGGCGAAAAAAACTTTGTTTTCATCACCATCGGCGAGGGCGTCGGGGCCGGAATTTTTATCGGCGGGAGAATTTATCGTGGCTCCCAGTGGTCAGCGGGAGAAATCGGATACCTGCGAGTACCCCATATCTCGCGGGACCATCCTACGATGCACGGCTTTGGACGACTCGAGAAGGTGTTGGGCGCGACAGGCATTCTGAAAAGTTGGCGCGCATCCGGTCCTGGTCGGCGGAGTCCAAAGGTAAAGGACGCAGCTGCCGTTTTCGATTTGGCGGCGGCCGGCAATGCCCGGGCCAAGCGGATACTGACTCAACGCGCAACCATCCTCGCGGATATCGTGCTCGATCTCGCCCTCATTCTGAACCCAAGCGTCATTCTCCTGGGGGGAGAAGTGGGCAGCCACCCCCGACTGCTCCAGGAAGTGAAGGGATTGCTGGAGGGGAATGAGGTCGCGGCCGTCCCTGTACAACTGGGCGCCCTCGGGTCCTCAGCCATACTGTGGGGTGCCATTTACACGGCACTCGAGCCCGCTATTCTAAGATTGATTCAAACTTCCTTCATAGCTGGTTGATACAGTTCTCTCTGGCGGAATCTCCGCACCGTGCAAATAGATCTTGACCACACTTCCTAATGAAAGCTAACTTAGTAGTCTCATTTCGTCATGAAAAATAGCCGGCATGCCCTAAAACCATCTGTGGGTTCCTGCGCTGATTCTGGCCGTGTGGTCGGGATCGATGTCGGAGGAAGTAACCTGCGCGTCGCTGTTGCGGACAAGAGCGGGCGAGTGCTGGGCAAGTGGTCAACCTCCACCAAGCGTACCGATTCCCCCGCGATGGTGATCGAGCAGATTCGTAAGGGGGTCGGCGATCTGCTGCGGCAAGCATCCGCGCCACCTCGCTCTCTTTTGTCTCTCGGGGTGGGCATGCCTGGCATTACGCTTCGACAGTCCGGCGTGGTAGTCGCGACTTCCTATCTCAAAGGATGGCGAAACGTCCCCCTTCGGAGTTTGTTGGAGTCCGCTCTGCAGGTTCCCGTAGTAATCGAGAATGATGTGAGATTGGGTGCGATCGGAGAGCACTGGCTGGGGGCCGCTCGCGGCATACAGGATTTTGTCTTTCTTGCCATCGGCACCGGCATTGCTGCTGGAATATTCGTCAATGGCCAGTTGCTTCACGGTAGCGATGGCACCGCAGGCGAGGTCGGCTACATGCTGGTTCCGGGCGTGCCAGAGGCAGCGGCTAAGCCAGGCGCGCCAGGATCGCTCGAGAGTGTCATCGGAGGCGAAGGTATTCGGCAGCAATGGATGCAGGTTTGCAACGGAACGCGCACCAAACTGCCCCGCAATCTAAGTCCAACCGAAATCTTCGAGTACGCCGTTGCCCGGGACCCGCTCGCGAAAACCGTACTGGATCGAACGGCGCGAACTTTGGCCTATGCCATTCACGACATCTCTCTCGTTCTGAACAGTTCTCTCTTCGTGCTGGGCGGAGGAGTTGGAGCCAACGCCCTTTTGCTCGATGCTACGCGAAACGTCCTAGAGCAGTACAGTACACCGGTGCCGCCAAAACTGGCCCTCGCAGGCTTAGGCCAGGACGCACAATTGATGGGCACGATTCGCCTCGCACTGGATCACACAGAATCGAGCATAGGACCAAGCGCCGCAAAACAAGCACGGGGAAAGCGAAGGCGGACGGAAAGCCGAGAGAAGCAGGCTGCTGACGCGCATCGCTGACTCCGCACAGGATACGCTTCTATCGTGCTATGTTGCTGCCCGCCTTTGGCAAACTAATGCTCTCCAGATTGCGTCCGCATGTCTCCGGAACCGCAAAACGTACGAAGATCAGCGTCGCTACACTAAGCGTTCCGTAGATAGCAAAGGTGAAAGCGTTTCCAACCGCGCTGATCAGGGACAAGAATGTAAGCGAGACCAGAAAGTTTGACAGTCCCGAGAACAGGGTTGCGATCGCCACACCCCGGCCGCGCACGCGCAGAGGAAAGATTTCAGATACTAGGATCCAGGCAATTGCTCCCAGGCTGAACGCGAAACACGCAATATAGATCATCAGGCAGCAGAGTGCGATTATGCCTAATGACGAGCCCATCGCGTCGTGCCGGCCAAACGCGAACGAAAGGGCAAACAGCGCCAAGGTCATTCCTGCGACGCCAACATAAAGCAGAGGCTTCCGACCGATCCGATCCACGAGCAAAATCCCCACCACCGTTGCCAACACGTTCACCAGGGCCACCAGTAGCGTTGCGAAAATCGCGCTGGCATGCGACGCAATTCCCGCCAGTTCGAAGATCTGCGGACCGTAATAAATAATGGTGTTGATCCCGGTGACTTGCTGCAACACGGTTAACCCGATTGCAATATGGGTCGCACCGCGCACGCCTGGACTCCAGAGCGCGCTCCACTTCTGCTCCACCGGAACCTTGAGCCCTTCACGAATATCTTCCAGAGATTGTTCCGTCCCCACGGCATCGGTATAACTGCGCAACACCTTCTCCGCATCTTGCCGGCGGTTGCGTGCAAAAAGCCAGCGCGGGCTTTCGGGAACCGTAAGAATGATGGCGAGAAAGAAAAGCGTAGGGACAGCGGCGAGGCCGAACATCAGCCTCCACGCTCCTTGCGCCGCGAGCCAGTAGCCGACCAGATCAGCCAGCGCAATTCCGATGGTGAGAGCGAATTGATAAAGCCCGATCAGCATGCCGCGAGATTGCGGAGGAGCCAGTTCAGAAACGTAAACCGGGGCGGTCACGGATGTGAAGCCGATGCCGATCCCGATGATGGCACGTGCCACGATCAGGGTCGCAACGTTCGGAGCCAGGGGAGCTAGGACGGAGCCGACAATGAAAATTCCGGCGGCCCACACGAGGGTTGCACGACGCCCAATCCGATCCGCGATCGCGCCTCCCGCGAGGGCGCCAACCATTGCCCCCACCAGAACGATGCTGACAACTAACTCCTCCATCCCCGTCGAGATAGCAAAGGTGCGCTTCACGAAGATGGCTGCAGCGGCGATGATGCCCATGTCGTAGCCGTAGAGGACGCCGCCGACTGCAGCGATGGAGGAGATCCGGAGGATGAAACCGCGATTTACCCGCGGCGGCGCGGTGATGGAGAGATCAGGCACGCATTACCTCGCGGTTATGATATCGTAAGCTTTATAATTCTTCATTAAAAACATTCTGATACCGACATGAAGGCAGACACTACCCCTCCAAACCCCCGCTGGATCTCCGGAATTGAACCTCCGCCAGAACTGCGAACCGCGAGCGCGACGGCAATTTACGAACGGGAATGCCGGGAACAGCCCGAACGGCTGGCTCAGTTGATCCACGCCTACGGCGAGAAGAAATCCATTCTCGAGGAAATGGGCAGACTGCGCGAGGCTGCGTCCTCCCCGGAACCCATCCTATTTGTCGGAATGGGGGCCTCTTATTGCTCGTCCATAACCGGTTCCCTATGGCTGCAGTCCTGCGGACGCTCTTCCTTCTTCGTGGATGCAGGAGAGTGGCTGCATTACGCCTCGCCCGTCCGGAACCAGGTTGCGCTTTCCATCCTTGTGACTACCTCAGGTGAGAGCGCAGAGCTTGTACAACTGTGCAGGGAGGAAACGAAAAAGCCGATCGCCTTGTTGTGCAACAACGAAGCCAGCGCTTGCTGGTCGTCCGCTCCGATCAAGCTGCCGATTCTAGCTGGCCCCGAGTATGGCAACGCAACCAAGACTTACACCAACGCTACGGCGGCCTGCATCGCAATAGCTTCCAACATTGCTCGCCATCCGTGGCAGGAAGACGCGAAACGTGTGCTGGAAGTGTATTCCGACACGCTCAACCAAGTGTTTGCGCAGCGCAGCGAACTTGAGACGTTTTCCCGCGGAGCCGCCAATATCGAGGTGATTGGGCGTGGAGCAACCCACGGGGGCGCCATCATGGGCGCGTTATGCATTCGCGAGATGACCGGGCGACGTGCCGCCCCTCATTCGGGTGGAGCTTTTCGTCATGGACCGTTGCTTGACGTCAACGAAACCCACGTCGCCATCATCCTCGCTCTTGGACGAACCGCCGAGTTCGGCATCAAGCTTGCTCAAGACTGCAATGCCCGCGGAGGGAAAGTAATTCTTGTCTGTACCGCGGAGCGGCAGTCCACGGAAAAGCTGCTGCCTGTAAAGATCAGCGCCATCCCGGAACCTTGGGAAGGTCTGACGTCGGTGCTCGTACCACAAGCGCTCACGCTGGCGATGGTGGAAAAGTTCGGAACAAAACTTCCTCCCCGATTTCAGTACGGAATCATGGAGGAGTAGAAATTGATTTTTCTATGAAAATTGCACGATTCGCTTTTCCTCCTCTCGTGCTGGCGCTCTGCAGTCTTACCCTCGCTCAATCTGTTCCTCCACAGAAGAAGCATCTACTGGTAATCGGAGAGGAAAAGGGATATCGCCACGAATCCGTTTCCCACGCCATGGCAACCATTGAACGTCTGGGTAGCGAGTCTGGTCTCTGGGAAACCACGATCCGAACCGACACCGAAGCCTTGACCAAAAAGAAGCTCGAGTTCAATGCCAAGAACCTGAATGACTTCGACGCCGTCTTGTTCTTCACTGGCGGCAATCTTGAAATGGATGCGCAACAGAAGGCGGACCTGCTTTCGTTCGTCCACGACGACGGAAAAGGCTTTATCGGCGTCCACAGCGCAACCATCACGTTTACTGACTGGCCCGAGTACGGCGAGATGATCGGCGGTTACTTTGATGAACACCCCTGGGGCACATTCGACGCCCCCATTCTGGTTGAAGATCCGAACTTTCCGGGCATGCAACAGTGGCCCCATTCGTTTGTGCTAAGAGACGAGATCTACCAGATCCGGAATTACTCGCGCGACAAAGTGCGAGTGTTGATGCGTCTGGATGCCAGCAAACTTGACCTCGCCAACCCCAAGGTTCACCGCACCGACCGCGATTTCGCAGTGACCTGGGCAAAGATGTACGGCAAAGGACGCGTGTATTACTCAACTCTCGGTCATCCCAGGGAGAATTGGGACAATCCGGATCTGCAAAAAATGTATACCGAGGCAATTCGATGGGCCACGGGATTAGTAGATGCAGATGCGGCACCGCAGCCTTTTCCGTCCAACTGATTCGCAGATACGCGAACAAGAAAAGAGAGAACAAATATGCGGAGGGTCCTTGTACTCTGCCTGCTTTCCGTAGCCACTTGGGCGCAGGACTCGCATCCAATCCTCGCCATTGGTTCGCCGGCGCCAAACTTCGAACTCCCAGGCATCGATGGGAAAATTCATCGGCTCGCAGATTACGCGTCCAGCCCAGTGCTGGTCGTCGTCTTCACTTGCAATCACTGTCCGATCGCGCAAAGCTATGAGCGCCGTATCGCTCAACTGGCAGCCGATTACCAGGGTCGCGGAGTCGCCGTTGTCGCCATCCAGCCCAACGATCCGAAGGCCCTTGCCATCGACGAACTCGACTCCTCAGATGTCGGCGATAGCCTGGAGGAGATGAAAATCCGGGCGCAATACAAGCATCTGACATATCCTTACCTCTATGACGGCGATACACAATCCGTGGCGCGCGCCTATGGCCCGCAGGCTACACCGCACGTATTTATTTTTGATCGCGATCGCCGGCTCCGTTATCAGGGCCGAGTGGACAACAGCTATCGCACAGAATTGGTGAAGACCCACGAAGCGCGCGATGCGATCGACGCATTGCTCGCACATAAAGAAGTGGCAGTCACACAGACGGGTGTTTTCGGTTGCTCGACCAAGTGGAAAGAGAAGGAGGCCGCCCGGCTCGAAGCCTTACGCAGAATCGAATCCCAACCCGTGCAACTGGAGCTGGTCACGGCAGCAGATCTGAAGAAATTACGGACGAATCCCACCGGCAAGACACTTCTGATCAGCTTCTGGGCGACTTGGTGTGGCTCGTGCATCCACGAGTTCGCTGATTTTCAAGATACGTTCCGGATGTACAGCGTCCGCGATCTCCAACTCGTGACCGTGTCGGTCAACATGCCGGGCGAGAAAAATACTGTGCAGCAGTTCCTGGAAAAAATGCACGCCACCAGCCGCAACCTCCTGTTTGGATCTGACGATACTGCGGCCCTGCAAGCAGCTTTTGATCCGGAATGGAAGTCTGCGGTGCCCTACACGGTGCTGCTCGCTCCAGACGGAAAAGTCCTTTATCGGAAGCAAGGCTCTGTCGACATTCTGGAGCTGAGAAGAACCATTCTGGCCCAGGTTGTCACTGAGTACCAGGGATTCACCAAATACTGGTCCGGCCAGCAGTGACAAGCGACACGTCCTTCAGCTGAAATGCGCGCGCAGCCTCTACTGCTTGCCCAGCCGCTGGATTCTGCCGACCAAGATGAAGCTGCATCACCTTGGCCCGCACAACAGGTACCGAGCACGAACCGACATCCGCGTCGATCGAAGTAGCCACCTAGGCGGCTTTCTCCGCACCAACTAAGTCGAAAGCATTCGATCGCGGAACCGCCGAGGCCGCTATCGTTTCCAACCGGCCCGATCCTCAGGTCGACGTCACGAATCACCGGACGAGTGGCGCGAACGGCCTTCCACGGGACCCAATACCAAGGTATCGCCGATACCATCGTCCAATTGATTCGCCCGAGCACCTCGGGTCTAATCGACTCATCGCAGCAGATTCGGTAGCCCTTCGCCAAATTTGAAAGACAAGGATGGCAAACATATGCCGGAAGCAACCTGGGAACCTCACGAGAAACATGGACAGCTGACGATGCAGAGCGACTTACCCGATAGCGTCTACGCGTTTCCAAAGCAGCGTAAAGAACCGCTGACCGACGCACAACACGTGCGCAACGCTATCGCGCGTTTCGATCAAGTGATCGATGTCTCTGATGCCGACCGTGCTTTGGCGTTCGCGAACATCGAGAAAGCCGCAAGATACTACGGCGTCAATCTCGGGGAGACGTCATGGCACGAGCTGGGCATTCATCCTCGAACAAATAGAAAACAGGCTGCCGCCAAAGGCGTAGAGACGCGCAAACGCCGAGCGTAGAGCTGAGGGCGCAGTGTGTGACGACATTCAGAAACGGAGTACACCGTGAACGGACTTGAGAAGTCAGGCTTCGACATGGTGACTGTTGTGTCTAGTGACGAATCCATTCGATCGGGTTGGCGTTGTGATAGTTGCGGCGAACTTGTGCCCGATCTACAGGCTGGCTGGGTGGAGTGGCTTGCGGCAGAGGACGCCAGGGGAAAACCGAAAGTAAGCGGTTTGCGCTTAGTGCACCGACGTGACGCGAGCCGAGGCGGGCCAGAGCCGTGCGGGTGTCAGTACAATCCACGAGATGAATTCAGAAAAAACCGCGGCCTCGTAGAGGGATTAGCTCTTGACCGGTTCGCGGGTCCCGACGGCCTTATGCTGCTGCTTGCCATGATTGCCGAACGTGAACTTCCTGCGCAAGAACTGATCGAACTCGCCAAGCGAGTGCAGATCCCAGGATACGAAGCAGCGTATGAACTGGCTCGCGATGCCGTTAGCGAAGGAGTGATAGCGCCTTCTATCTCGTCAGGCTTTTATTTGCAATGCGAGATTTGGGATGTTCTGAAGTGGGCGAAATACCGGGCTTCAGCGAAGAAGCGCCCTGCCGAGCGCCGGAATCGGCGCGCCGCTTCTCACTGAAGTATTTCGTAAGTGACTGTTCGCGTTCGGTAGAAGGAGATGAAATATGAAAGCAGTCTTCGGTAGAAGGAGATGAAATATGAAAGCAGTCGTTGTCCACCAATATGGCGGTCCGGAAGTACTGAAGTTTGAAACGTACCCTGACCCGGTTCCGGGCCCGGGCGAGGTGCTGGTGCGGGTCGCCGCCACGAGCGTGAATCCGGTCGACTACAAGCGGCGCGCAGGATTAACGAAGGATTTCTATCCTATCCATTTCCCGGGCCTCATAGGAGTCGATATGGCGGGCACTGTGGTCAAGATTGGGCCGGGAGTGGAAGGCTTTTCGGTCGGCGACCAGGTATTCGCTATGGCGGACGATACTTACGCTGAACTTTGTGTCGTGAAAGCCGCGGTCCTGGCGAAAGTTCCCAAGGGACTTGATTTAATCCAGGCCGCGGCGCTGCCGCTGGTGACGACGACCGGCAATCAGCTTCTTTCAGCTACGGGAATTAGAGCTGGCCAGACGGTTCTGGTGGTAGGTGCTGCAGGAAATGTCGGGCGTTCGGCGGTATTCACTGCCAAGGAACGTGGTGCGACTGTGATCGCGGGGGTGTTGAAGAGACAGATCGATGAAGCGAAGACTGTCGGCGCCGATCAGGTCGTCGCAACCGACGACGACACCGCCATTGCGAACCTTCCCCCTCTCGATGCGGTGGCGGATACAGTCGGCGGAAGGACCGCCGAGAAACTGATCGCCAGGGTCAAGCCGGGAGGAGTATATGCATCGGTTGTCGAGGCGCCGCAGAACGCCGCGAAGTACCCATCTGTAAAGTTGGTGCACGTATTTTCGAAATTCGACAGGAAAACGCTCCAGTTCATGGCCGAAGCGGTGCGAGATGGCAAGCTCGTAATCCCAATCAGCCAGAAACTGCCGCTCAGTGAAGCGGCCGAGGCTCAAGCAGTGGCTGAAAAGGGTGGCATCGGGAAGATCTTGCTGGTGGCTTGAACTTATTTTGCGAACAGACGACACGAAAGGAAAGTGGGAAATGAAAAAGGGTCAGCGCGGAATCAATCCCGCTTCGAAGCCGAGTGGAAACGGGTGCGTAGAATGCCTGGCGTCGCCGAAAGGTTGGTGGTTTCATCTCCGTCGCTGTGCAGAGTGTGGGCACATCGGATGCTGTGATAGTTCTCCGAGTCAGCATGCTTCGAAGCATGCGGCGGCAACCGGGCATCCGATCATTGCCAGCTTCGAGCCAGGTGAGGATTGGTTCTACGATTACGAGAAGCGGGCGATGATCAAGGGTGTGAAGTTGCTTCCGCCACATTCGCATCCGGAGGATCAACCATCACCTGGACCGGCGGGGAGAATTCCAGCGAATTGGGAATCACTGCTGCACTAGTTGGCGTCGATCGATTTTTTATAAATGGGAGCGGCACGCGAGACACCGTATTTGTAGTGAGCGCTGTGTCGAAAGGAGCCATCAAATGAGCGGCGTACAAAAGGAGCCATCAATGAACGCGGTACAAGTCGACCAGAAGAGCTATGAGATGCCCCCGCGCGAGGGGATCAGCATCGCGCATTTTCTCACCGTCGCCGACGTCGAGCGATCGGCTCGCTACTACGAAAAGGTCTTCGGCGCTCGCATTCTGACCATGGGTGACGGCAACGCGCCTCCGTACCTTCAGCTTGCAAATATCTGGATGATTCTGAACGTTGGGGGCGGGCCGACCCCCGATAAGCCGACGGTAACGCTCAGCGTCCCCGACCCGAATCACATCAACAGCTTTATGAATTTCCGCGTTGCCGACATTCAAGCGTGCTACAAGTTGTGGAAAAGTCGAGGAGCCGAATTCATCACCGAACCGATACCGAAGTACGGCGAGATACGCTGCTACATCCGCGATCCTGACGGCTACATTATCGAGGTCGGGCAGAGCACCACCCTCACCTACGGTTAACGCTCTTAATCGATGATAGGACACAGTGGGACAGACGGAACGTAGCCCAATTTCAAGGAACGAATTAGCAGATGTCCCGTCTGTCCCCAGTTTTAGTTCCAGATTTCAGGAGAACGGATTCGATTTCAAAAAGGAGAACAACAATGGCAACAAAAGGAAAAGTCTTAGTACTAGTCTCCAGCGGTCGCGGCTTGCCCTTGAAAGATGGCAAGGTTTATACCGGCGCAGGCTACTATCTCAACGAGCTTACCGTTCCGGTTCGCGAACTGATGAAGCAAGGCTACGAAATCACCTTCGCCAACCCCAAAGGCAACGCGCCCCAAGTGGATGTGCATTCAGAGGTCCCGGATTTCTTCGGCGGGGACGCGGCCAAGCTTGAGGACTATATGCTATTCCGAGACGGCCTGAAGGGGCTCAGAGATCCAAGCCGCATCTCGGATGTCATCGCATCGGGCCTGGATCAATATGACGCCGTATTCGTCCCCGGAGGGCATGGTCCGATGATCGATCTTCTCGATGATCCCAATGCCGGCGCAGTGATGAGACACTTTCACGAAACATCCAAGCCTACGGCAGTGCTCTGCCATGGCCCGATTTCACTTCTCTCAGCTCTCCCCAACTCGAAGGAGTTCGTCGCAGCGCTGAGTGCGGGCGATGTCGCCGGAGCACACGCAAAAGCTAAAGGTTGGATCTATTCCGGATATAAGATGACTATCTTTTCGACAGCGGAAGAGCAGCAGCGGGAGCCGGTTGAGATTGGTGGCAAGGTTCTCTTCTACCCGGACTTCGCCTTGCGTACAGCGGGAGGTGACGTAAGTGTGATCGCTCCATGGAAGAGCTATGTCCTTCAAGATCGCGAGTTGATCTCAGGCCAGAACCCGTTCTCTG
Organism: uncultured Acidobacteriaceae bacterium; assembly: GCA_963772045.1. GTDB lineage: Bacteria > Acidobacteriota > Terriglobia > Terriglobales > Acidobacteriaceae > Sulfotelmatobacter. Next base: position 301,650 of record CAVYWC010000003.1, read on the forward strand.
ATTACGCGCTTCTGGACCTTCTTCTACCGGCACTCAACAGGGAAAGAGCAGCCGCTTGAGATTGGTGGTAAGGCTCTCTTCTACCCGGGCTCCGCCTTGCGTATGGCGGGCGGTGACGTAAGTGTGCTCATTATCGCGGAAGAGTTACGTACTTCAAGATCGCGAGCTGATCTCAGGTCAGAATCCGTTCTCTGATTACGCGCTTCTGGACCTTCTTCTGCCGGCACTCAAGGGGGAAGAAGAAGTGAGAGAAGTGAGAAGCGAGTCGGCGGTAAGAGGGGGCTGGAAAATATCGCAGTAGCCGATTCCGCTGGTAACTTGGTTGCCTTCCAACGAATGGATGCTGCGATGCTAGCCTCCATTCAGATCGCGCAACACAAAGCGCGAGCGTTCGTGACCTTCCGGCGGCCCAACCAAGGTATTCGACGACGGCGTCCAGCCTATCCATCTCAACTATCCTGCGCGCGTTCGATGGAATTATCGCGTCTCGAGGCGGCATCCCTCTGATCGACCAGGGCGTGATTATCGGCGCAATCGGTTGTTCGGGAGGAACGGATTCCCAGGACGAAGTCATCAGCAAGGCAGGCGCGGCAGTAATTAACAAACTCCCGGCGACTATCAAATGATACGGATCTCGAGAAGGATAGGGCGCGGCTCGATCACAAACACGGTGCGATTTGCGGCTTTAGATGACCAGAGTTACGCTAGACACACCTTAAGTGATGCGAGGACAACGTGGATCAGGAACTTAGTATTGGTGCTCCGGCTGACAAATTCTTGTCGGGCAACAAGCCGCTTCGTCGGTCGATCACCCTAGCAGCTTGCCGGCGAGCCAGTAATCGACACTGAACTTTCCCGGACCGGAGCAGATCAGCCAGACAAAGAAGAGCACGTACAGGACTTCCGGAAGGTAGAGGAAATCGTCGAGCCAGTTAAGAGGTGGAAGTCCTTTAGGCAGGGTGGACACTGCGCTGGTCACGGTCGCGACTATCATATCGATCAATAAAGCGACGCAGGCCGAGCTCGAAAGAAACCCCACGGTCACCAGGGATCCGCCAACGAACTCGACGCCCGCCACGAAATAAGCCGTCTGGTGCGGAAACGGGACTTTGGCCTTGACCAGCGTTTCATAAACCGGTTTCGTGCCGTCGGCGACAAATAATTTGTTTGCCCCGGAGATGGCGAAGAACAGCCCGATCGAAACCCGTACCAGCAGAATGGCATATTGCTCAAAATCACCCCTGCCCGACAGCGCAAACTGGACTAACCGTTTCCAATCCATCTCTTATCCCTCCATCGGCGGATATGTCTCGAGATTTATCTGTCCATCCGTTCGGCCCATTAACCACGAAATGCGGTAGCCAGGAACGGATTCGCTGACTGGGATAATCCAGCACCGCGTCGTCGCAATAGATACGGTGCTCCGTTTCCAAATCGTTGGCATCGGACGCCGCCCAATGCTGAGCCAGTGCCACACGGATCTCTTGATCTCGCACTCCAGAACACTGGCCCCGTTTCTTAGTCGTTCATCTTCAGCCCTCCTACGAGTTATTGTTTCGCGGATCGTCTTTCGCGTTGATATATTCCAGTCCAAGCGGCCCGATCGCGGTCACTTGCGTGACGTACTCGCCGGATTTCGCCCAGTGGAAATGGGGAGTGTTGCCCGGTAGGACAATCACGGCGCCGGGCGGATAGGCTTCCAACTTGCTCGCATCGAATTCATCACCCAGTCCGATATAAAAGACACCGGAAATCACGGTGTAGACTCGATCCTCTGGGTGCTTGTGCGGCAACAACTTCGCGCCATGGGGTACTTTGACTCTGATTGCGTAAGGGCCGGGCTTCGAGGGCTCACCCACGAGGACGGCCAACCGCACGGAAGGCGGAAACGCCGGGAACGGTTTCCAGTCGACATCCTCGGACAAGATGGTTTTGAAAGCCTCTTGTCCGACTTGGTGAGGCTCGACCTCGCCCTGCTGACCACTTTTGGCGGTGCCGGCTTTCTCAGACATACAAACCTCCTTCGCGTAGAAAATGCGAAACATGGCCCGAGACTTTCCAAACACGACCGCCAAGATTGGCTTCGAGCGCCTCCCGTCATCAACATCCAAACCCAAACCAGGCAGCGACATAAAGCTGCCACCATTCAGCCAGAACAGAGTGAGCCACGCAATTGGACGATGGTATTGCCCATACTTTCGTATCGACTGCAGTGGCTTCGTATCTCGGGCATGCGGCTTCCCTTCATCCAACTCGTCCCAAAAATCGATCCAAGCGAAGGAAACTTTCTCCCCCGCGCACTTGATACGAAGGTATCGTCGATACCATAGTCCAATTGTTTTAGTCCCCCGCCTCGGGCCTAATCGCAATCGTTCGAGAGGCACGCCGGTCGAGATTAGAGGGCTTTTCTTGCGAACCAGAACATGGCGTGCCTCGGCGGAAGGAAACTGTGACCAAAGAGCAACCAGACCTGAAGATAAAAACACGTATCGCTGTCGGACGTGTCGCGGGCTTTGCCGTCGTCGCGACGGTCGTCGTCGCCACAGTCGTCGCAGTGCCGGCTGTCCTCGTCTCCTCCGTCGTTTACGCGCAGGACAAATACGCGCTGAAATCGCCAGGCGGAATCGCGTTCTCCGACTTCCGGGGATACGAAGACTGGGCCGTCGCCTCTTCCGCGCGGACCGACGAAATACTCAAGGTGATCGTCGCCAATCCGACGATGATCACGGCGTACAAGGCCGGCATCCCCGGCGATGGCCGGCCTCTCCCGGATGGCTCCATGATCGTGAAGCTCCAGTGGAAGCCGAAGAAAAGCACGGAAGCCCAGTTCGCAGTTGATGTGCCAGACGTATTCACCCAGGCTTTCGTCATGGAAAGGGACAGCAAAAGGTTTCCAAAAATCGGCGGGTGGGGATACGCGGTGTTCAACTACGACGCCGCATCCGACAAGTTCACGGCCGATCGCAAAAGCCTCTCAGACTGCGGAAACGCGTGCCATACAGCGGTGAAGAAGAAGGACTACATCTTCCATCCATACGAAAAGCGTTGAACTGCGCAACGCCCACGGCGGCATTAAGTACCCGGCGCGGGCACCGTTTGGTGGAGGACTGCAATGAGCATGAAAGCACTGGTGGCGCTAGCATCCCATGATCAACTCGACAACCATTTGCGCAATTCGAAATCGTTACGACAGCGCTACAAACTCGAACAGCATCCCGCTTTATTGCGGCGCAATACTACGGTAACCATATGAGCAAACATCTCGAGTCGCTGTACCAGAACCTTCTCAACGGCAAGCTGCCCCATAACCTGGGTTGGAGCGAGGCGGTCGAACTCGTCGAGCATCTGGGTGAGGTTCAACTGCATGGAGACGATGGATTTGTGTTCCGCGTCGGCAGCCAACGCGCCTTTTTCAAGCGGCCGAGCACCCACGATCTTGGCGTGGAGGAAGTTTCTCGGCTGCGTAAATTCCTGAAAGAAGCCGGTCCAGATGCTCAGGCGGAAGAACCGGCCCAGCCCAGTCGCATGATTGTCGTCATCGACCACCACGCCGCCCATGTTTACCAGGATCTCGGCGGAAGTCGCCCGGCAGACGAACACAAGGTGCAACCTTACGATCCTTTCCATTTCCATCATCATCTGATCCATCGAAAGGAAGCTCACTACCGTGGCGAGCGCGTTCCCGAAGAGGATTCGTTTTATGAGGAGATCGCAAAGGATATCACTCCGGCGAATGAGATCGTCCTCATCGGTCACGCCACCGGAAAAAGTAACGCCGCCGACTTCTTGAGAGAATACTTGAAGACTCATCATCCCGACATTTCTCGACGGATCATCGCCACGGAAGGCGCAGACCTCTCGGCGGTGACCGAGCCGGAAATCGAGGCTCTAGCAAAGCGGCACATGGTCGCCGCCTCCTAACAGCATGGCAGGATTATTCTTGTCTGCTACGACAGTGTCACGGGTTCCGGCATCGTCTTCCTGTTTTTGCGGCTGGTGCCGGGAGGGGGAATCGAACCCCCACAGGCCTTTCGGCCCTGCGGATTTTAAGTCCGCTGCGTCTGCCAATTTCGCCATCCCGGCTTGCCATGATTCTAGCTTAGCTGCCCCGAAGCGCGATCCTATTCATGCAGTTCACGAATCCGATGTTCTTCGCGCACTTTCGCGAAAACGTGGCGGGCAAAGCTCTTGTCCCCAGGGCGAACCGCCGGTAGTGTCTTAAGCTAGTTAAGCCATTACCCTCCCTGCGGTTGGTGCTCAGATGCAGATGGACTGTACTTCGGTTTACGCGTGCGCCGCGGCGGCCGCGGCGTTGGAAGCAGGGACGGTTAATGCGCGCTGTTTGCGCAAGGCTTCTTGGAATGCCTCCGCGCTGAGATTCTCGCTATAGAACAACTGCAGCAGCGGATCATCCGTATCCGATCCGCGCTTTCGAAATTCATTTGCGTTCGTTTCCAAGCCTTCCGGTTCCACCAGCAATTCCGGCTGCAGATTGCGGTTCTCGGTCAAGATTCGCAGCAGTTCTTCGACCGCACTCCGGTGCTGCGGAGTCGACTGCGTAAACTCCACGCCCATGCCTTTCTCCGGATGCATGATCCGCACCACGCCCTGGACGCGCACTTCCATTTCCCCCGCGCGCATCGATAAGGTCACGCGGCTCGCGGGCGGAAATGGCGACGACAACTCCAGATAGCATCCGCCCAGACTTAGATCGGTCAACTGACAACGGATCGGTGGATCATCCTGCTCCGCCTCAGGTGAATTTCGTTTCAGCCACTCGCGTAAGAACCGCGCTGTCTGCGGAGCCACCTGCTGGAAGCGTAGACCCGCCTGCTCCGCCGAACCTTCCCACGCGAACTCGGCCGGAATTTCAAAACTGGCCTCACTCCCAGGCAGACAGAATACGAGCTGCCAATGGCCCGTGGGACGCCTTCCTCCACGCGGCAAGTGTATGGCAATGCCACCTTCACTCAGGTCTGTCGTCGTGACCTTCATGTTCGTGCCGCCGGTGAGGTTGCGCATCACCACCGGAATCTCCACGGCAACCCGCGTATTACGCCGGCGTTCACTTTTCATCAGAGCCCGCGCCGCTCGAAAACTTGATTTCGCCCGCTCCATCGTGACTGGCCGGTACAAAACGAAATGTGCTCCGATGTCAAACACCGCCTTCAGCCCCACAATCGGCTCGACAATCGCCACCGCGACCGCATGCTTGTTGCATGCCGCACTGCGCGCGCTGCGCAGCACGTCCTCAGCCCGCTCCCCGGAGCAGTCCACAATAATCGCCTCATAGCGCTGGCGAGTAAGCTTGCGCAAAGCGGTATCCGAATCTGGACAGAGTTCTGCGGAAATGTCCAGATCGCCGAGCGTGCGCCGCACCACCCGCACGGTCTTCTCGTCGGAACAAAGCAACAACGCTTTCAGACTCATCGACGATTCCTCTTCACCACCCGCGCCGATTCGGTAGGGAATCAAACCAAACCGTCGCACACACACGTCAGGACCCGCCGCCAATTCTCCGGGATCCCTCTCTGCACTCTAGTTCCATCGGCATTAAGGATTCAACGATCTGCCATCCGCCTACGTTACGGCCGTAATCGACCAAAGTATGTCCGCCTAGCCACACAGGGACCTCCGATCTCCCTCAACCACTCTTGTTTTCAGCAACATACCTCACCCCGCCGACCTACCTGCGCGACCTTTTTTGTTGACTTTCGATTTAGATTTACGTAGAATCTCTTCTCTCCTGATTAGCTTTGAGTTTCGCCTGCGGACGGTAGGACTCCTTTGTCGATCAAACCTGCATCCTGAAGACGATCAGGAGAATCATATATTCAAAGATTTGTAAGTAGTTCATTCCCCTGAGGCGGAAAGGCAATTTTTCATGGCAAAAAGACGCGGAAATCCCAACTGGGGCAAGCCCGAGCCGATTGGCCCCATTGTCCCGACCGTGACCGAGTTTGAACAGGTTGTGCGGGAGTACAAACTCTCGCCAGATCAGTATCTTCGCTCGACTCGACTGCGAGAGTGGGCACGCCGGAACAAGAACTCGAAGTACATTCCTGAGCCCTTGCTTGAAGCTTGGGGATTTGAGATCGAGTCCACACTCTAATCGCAGCTGTGGATTTTGGAATTGACAGGCCGCTCCCTATGAAACCGCGGAGCGGCCTTCGTGTTTCCACCCCTTCAGGAAAAGACGATCGATTCTTATCAGGGCACGGCTCCAACCGTGCCGTACACAGCCGCCATGTATCCGGCTTTAGCCGCTGTGGCCCACCCTCGCGCCGATTGGAACGTATCTCTGCCGCCATCTCGCGCCGCGATGAGGGACAACCACGCGCTTCCAGCGCCGCGATACACCCGCTATCATGATGAAGGCTTCAGCTTTTACGCATCGCCTTACCGGCCATGCCCAACATCCTCCAAATCCCGCCCACTGAACTCTTCGCACTCCTCGCCGCGATCGGTTTCGCGGCAGGACTAAATCTCTACGCCACCGTCGCCGCCCTCGGCCTCCTCGCTCGCTTTGGACATCTCCCCCTCCCTCCCGGTCTGCGCCCACTCCAAACCTGGCCCGTAATCGTCGCGAGCGTGGCGCTCTTCGCGATCGAATTCTTCGCCGACAAGATTCCTGCCTTCGATCTGATCTGGAACGCTCTGCACACATTCGTGCGCGTCCCGGTTGCGGGACTGCTCGCATTCCAGGCAACGCGCCAACTTTCTCCCGAGCAGCAGTTGCTCGCCACACTTCTCGGCGCGGCCGTAGCTCTAGCTGCCCACGGAGGCAAGACCGCCGCACGCGCAGCCGCAACCCCGTCGCCCGAACCACTTTCGAACATCACTCTGAGTGTGGGAGAAGATGTTCTGGCCGTCGGGCTAACCTGGCTCGCGACGCGTCATCCCTACGTCGCCGGGGCCCTGGTCACGATTTTTGTGACGATCATCGCCATCCTGACGCGCTGGGTAATTCGCGCCCTGCGCAGCCTGTTCCGCGGAGCCGAACACGAACTGGCACGCTGATCTCACAAGATCGCATGGACTAGAGTCTTATCGCCGTGTGCGGATACGGCATGAAGATGAAGGATGAAAGAGCTATCAGCGTTGTGTCCCGCAAATTCGCGCCGTGATTTACCACCGATTTGAAAGGGCGCGGCTTCAGACGCGCCGTAGAGAGCCCTCTGAAAAAGCGGCTTTAGCCGCTGCGGATAGTTACTGATTCATTTCCGCCCGCCGGGCTGCGTCTTCCATCATCGCCAGTCTTCGTTTCTGCTGATCGAGCATGTCCTGCATCATCGCCAGACGCTCCGTCTGAACCGCCTGATACCGATTCGCCGGAGTGTCATACTGCGCCGTGCCCACAGCCGAACGTATCGAAGCGTTCACGCGTTCGATGCGCCCTTGCAGATCGGCAATCCGGTTTTCCTGCTCCTGGATCCGCGCCTTCCACTGCGCCCCCGCTCGCTGCTCGGCCAGCAATCGATTCCCCAGGCGTTGATCCGCATTGGGATCTGACCTCTTCACGCCCGATACCATGGTCATCGGCTCCGACGCACTTGATTCCGGGATTCCCGTACTGTCTGCAGGCAGGTCTTGGTTCGCAATCACCTTGGGAGCCGCCCCCGATGCTTCCTGCGCCCGCTGTTTCGCACGGTTCGCGCGCGCCACATCGCCCAGAGCATCCCCCGGCTGGGACTGCGCAAGCCCCGCCCCGCTCAGCAGTAGCGGATGGTCAAACTCCTCGACCAAACTCCCCGCATAGCCCCTCCCGCAGTCACGTCCGCCGAAGATCGCCGAACTGCACCACTCCCTATTAGGAGAACCCATCCGGCGGCAATCTGTCGTATCCCAAAGGTGCAATTCCGCACAAACGAAAGGCACCAAACTCACGTGACCAAAGGGACAATGCGGAGATCAACAGGCGCTGAGCAATCGCGCCTGAGATCGATCGACGGCGGGTTTGAGTGGGATCGCTTCGCAGAGGCAATTCTGAGGGGATGACTCTCGCGGCAACAACAGGGTCATCGAGTGACCGCGTTTTGTTCCGCGGGCCGAAGGATCTCCCCCCGAACCGCGATCTCGCGTGAGCCGGTGATCCCCAACCCGGAGGATAGTCCGTTAATCGTGCTGAAGGACCCGAAGTCCGAAAGACAGCAAGTAAGCCTCTAATCCTGTTCCTTCGCGCCCTCATGCAGGCGCTGGTCTGCCGAGGCCGAAGCATCCCCGGAAGTCGCGTACGCCACGGCCGCTCCGATGAGAGCAGGGACGACAAATGCATGCCCCCCGGTCGCTTCGGCAACAAACACAACCGCAGCCAGCGGAGTCTTGTATCCCGCAGCCAGAAACGCAGCCATTCCGACCGCGGCGTACAGGTTCAGGCAGGAGCTGTGCACCACGGCCTGTCCAAACGCTGTTCCAATGCTCCCACCCGTAAGAAACAGGGGGACGAACATTGCGCTCACCCCACCAGCAGCGAGCGTGAACAGCGTCGCCGCAAGCTTGAGCACACTAAAGACAATGAGCTCCGCAGTACTGTGAGTCTTGCCGAGGATTTCCCCCACCGCTTCATAATTGGGACCAAGCGGCACCAGATTGCCGGGATACAAATACAAGAACAGAAGCCCGCAAAGTCCGGTTCCCAAACCCCCGAGACCAAGCTTGAACCAATGCGCTACCTTCCAATGGACGAAAAAACTGCGCGTCCGCCGGAAGATAACCACAAACACCATCCCTACCAGCCCCACGATCAGTCCCAGCAGCGCACTCCAATAGACATCCACCCGGGTAAACGAATTGCACCCGCTAAAGTCAAAAAGTGGAGCAGCGCCAAGGAATGAACTGAGCGTGACAAACGAAACTACGGAAGCGATCAACGAGGGCACCAGCGCTTCGTGCGCCAGATCATCGCGGTAAGGCATTTCCAGTGCAAAAACAATTCCGGTCAGCGGCGCGCGAAATACCGCCGACATTCCGGCCGCAGCGCCGCAAATGAGCATGATGCGCCGGTCGCGGTCGGTGAGTCGCAACCGCCGCAGCTTTGTCCACAGCCATGACCCGATCGCCGCCCCACCATAAATGCTAGGACCTTCCAGCGCCGCGCTGCCGCCAGCTCCTACCGTAGTAATCGCCGCCGCAATCTTGGGCACGAACCAGCGAACGTCCACCCTGCCTTCGTGTTCATGGTAAGAACGAATAACCTCTTCCGTTGAGTGTTCGTTCGGATCCGGAGTCAGAAATTCCATGATCAATCCGGTCACAACAAAAGCCAGCACCAGGCCAGGGACAATGCTCCAATGATGATTCAAGTAGTACCGCAGAATCGGCGGCCACATTTTTCCCAGGATAATCACCACGATCCCCGTGATCACCAGACCCGTAGTCAGTCCGATGATGGGCGCGATGACCAGCCACTTCCGCAGGTCGCGGGCATAGACCTCGCTCAAATCTCCATGAACCATCGACACGTATCTGTCGATCAGGGGATGCTTCAACAGCCGTACCGCTCTGGATCCTTCTTTCGTATCCTGATTTCGCATCGTTCCTTGCGCAGCTGTTCCGGGTGTGTGAAGACTGTTCTCCACCGCCTTGCGCGGTGGTTCAAGTCAATATGGTTCCGTCAGTATACAAGGCCGGTCTCACCTCGCACCAAGCTCTGTTGACTGTGGAACCCCTCGGATAAACGCACCGGCATTGCTATAGCAATCATGCAATCATTACGCTCACTCACCGGCGGGATCCAAACCAGAAACTGCTAAATCCCCATCCCGGAGGAACTATGACAGCCGTCTTTGAACTGCGCGTCTACCATGCGGCTCCAGGAAAACTGGACGACTTGCTGGCACGCTTCCGCGACCACACCATAAAAATCTTTGACCGCCACGGTTTAAGAAGTGTTGCTTACTGGACGGCCCTCGACGAGCCGGGAAAAAGCAACATACTGATCTACATTCTTCAGCATCCCAGCCGCGAAGCCGCAACCGCCAACTGGAAGTCTTTCCAGGACGATCCGGAGTGGAAAAGTGTGAAGGAAAAATCCGAAGCCAACGGTAAGCTCACCGACAGAATTGACTCCACCTACATCGCACTAACCGACTTCTCGCCGCGATTAGATGAAATATTGGATAAAAGATAAAACGCTTCCCGCAGCGACTCCGCTACCAAGAGGAGTTTGATCCCGCACGCGCCGGGCGAAATGGAACTTGAAACGTCGCCTCCACATCGACCGGGACGCCATTTCTTGTGGCCGGCTGAAATTGCCATTGTGCCACCGCCTGGCTGGCAAACTGGTCAAGTCGATCATCGACTCCGCGCAGCACGCGCACGTTCCCGACCGTGCCGTCGGCGTGGATCACAGCGTAGAGAATCACCGTGCCCGCCACGTTCTTCCGCATCAGTTGCATAGGATAGGCAGGATCGACGGTGCGTCTGGCGACAGGCTGAGAAAGTTCCCCGGCCGGGCTCGCGTCGTTGTGTTCCGACCCAAACTTGCCCGATCCAAATTTGTTCGGGTCGGAATTTTTCGAATCACGAGAATTTGCATCCCGGCTGTCCGAATCGTGGTCGAGTTCCGCGAAGCGAATGACCCAGCTCCCGCCATTAGAATTCAGATTCGGAATATTCAGTCGCAGCGAATAAAATTTGCGATCGCCAAACACGGCGCGTTCCGCCTCGGAAAGCTTGCTGGTACTCTCGGACTGCGTAGGCGCCGTCGTCACGCGCGGCAGACGCACGCTGGCCACGACCTTCGGCTCCACAGAATTTTCCGAAGCCTTGCCCGCCGGATCGCCCGCCACTGCCGACGGTCTTGCCCCCGCGCTTCCAACGTACAGACCTGCCGGAAGATTCGAAGCAGGATTACTACTTCCCTTCCGCACAGAGCCACTCCCATTCTCTGCATTTCCTGCGGCTTCGGCTCCCGGCGCACCTGACGCTCCGGCACGACCTTCCGGTGTAGCCGCGAAAGCGCCGCGCCGGTTGCCGGCCGGGGGATCTGCCGGCGCTCCCACCGCGGGATGCAGATTCAGAGCGATGAATCGCCCCCGGGCCCCGGCCATTTCTCGAGAAGATTCCGCGCCCGCAATCGACGGCGGAGGAGGCACGACTTGCGCTCCGGCTCCGCCACTCGGCGATCGCGATCCCGCAATCGCCCGCTGTTCAGCCAGCGGAAGCTGCGGCGCGGGCGCGATCACAGCACTGCGGCCAATATTCAGATCTCCCACCGGATCTCCCATCAAACGACTGGACGCCATATCCACGCTCGGCGGAGGCGCGACTACCGCAGCTTGTAGTGGCTGCAGCGCAGCGGCCGCGTTCGCCGCGCGCAGATCAGGTGGCGGAGCTACCACGGACTCTCGCAGCGCAGGTGCATCGCGCCGATGCGTCAGGCGGGCCGCATCCGGCGGCGGAGTCACTACCGAGCTCTGCAATTGCGGCGGCAGGCGAGTAATGTCAGCGGCGGGAGTCATCGGAGCGGGAGGAATCGCCAGACGCGGCTTCTCGATTTTCTCTGCCATGTCCGACCACGCCACCACATTCGGCAGCGCCCTATCGTGCTTAATTTTGATATCGGGAGGAGTAACAATCGTCTGCGAACGATTATCCGCTTCCGGAGGCACAGAAATAATGGGCTGCCGAGAGAACTCCGGATCGGCCTTCCGCGGACGCGCAGATTCCGCATTGCGCGTATCGATCGGAGGCAGATAGGCCGAGGGCTCGTAATAAACCACCTGGGCATGGTCAAAGGATCGCTGGGCCACCGCCTGAGGCTGCAGGGAAAAAAGGCGGGTAAATCCAATCAGCAGGGTCAGCGCCGCAACATGACAAGCACTGGACTTAAGCAGGCTTTTCCATGGCAGTTCGCGTCCGACGAAAACGTCAGGCCAGTAAGGCGCCGGAGCAGAGCGCAGTTCGAGAGGAGGCAGCCGTCGAGGAAAAAGCAGGTCGCGCAGGTTCCCGCAGAACACTCGAGGCCACCACGGCAACTCGACCACCAGCCGCAGAGCAGGCTCAGGCTCATGGATTTCGTCAGGTCGCCGGACTGTCGTCATTTTCCCTAGGGGCCAGAGCGAGTATTCATCAAGATGCTTCTAGTGTTGTGTCCCGCAAATTCGCAACATAATCTCGGACCGATTTGAAAGGGCGCGGCTTCAGCCGCACCGCTGGGAGCCCACAAAAAACGGGCTTTAGCCCCTCACAGGCGCCGGCGGTTTTCTATTTCCCCTAGTGTACCGCAACCTCTATGCCAGTCGAGTCAGGGTAAGAATGACAAGTTCAGATTCCGCTGCCCTAAGTTCTGATATCGACTCCGTCGCGTCAATCTGCGCCACCACCTGATTTCGCCGTCATCGCTGGAAACCGTCCTATACTTGGCTGTCGCGGCATTCTCTATGTCAATCGTCTCGGTCGTCATCATCGGACTCTTGACCGTTCGTCACCTATGGTTTGCCCTTCTTCCTCGTTTTGGCTGTGGATGCGGAAGCTATCGGATGTGGAGGAACACACGCCGACCGCCTGGCGAAGTATTTCGCTATGGGTTGGTTTGTCCGCATGCACAGTTGCAGTGCGCGCTTTCTGGCTTGGCCTATTCACTAATCCCCATTCCTACCCACTGGAAGACATCCATTTCCGACGTTTTTTGGCCTTTGACAAAGCTGCCATCGCGCTGGGCATCAGCGGGGCCCTAGCTGGGAAGGGCAAAGGCCGCTGGTTGATTGTTCTCTCTGGCCTCGGAGTTGGAGCAAGTTGGCTCTGGTTCGCTGTTCTGCAGTGATCGCGCCAGAAAGCGCGAAACCGATGAGACATCGCCATTTCACCGATGATTAAGTAAACGAGCGCTAACGCCATTTAGGGCCGTCCACGGGTCTCGGCAACACCACTCCACCTTCGATCTCCGGAATCCCGAAATGCCCTCCGAGATGCGACAGGTCCAGCGGACTGATAGACCCGGACACCTCGATCAAATTAACGTCATTCGACCTCGCCACCAGAATCGCGATCCTGCTGATCGCGTTATTCTCGAACCGCACCCAGAGATCGGTCACTCCCTGTCCCCCATCCTTCTGATGTTTGCTCACCAGCTGGGTCCAACCGGCCGCGTGGTACTCCTGTTTCACGGATCTCAGAGCTTCCGGGTCGTACATCCCGGGCCCCGGAAAATGATAGCTGTGGACCGAGAGCCCATCCACGCCCGCAATCACCCGCCGCAGGTCATCATCGTTATCGAGCTTGGACGCAAACACCAGCATCGAGTGATCCAGCGTGAACTCTGCCTTCGAACAGGCGTTCTGCCGCAAGGCCTCGATCCCCTGAGGGATCGACTCTTGCTGCTGCGCCTCCGTCAAACAACCAGCAAACATACCGATGAATACCACGAAGACAACGCGAGACAGCCACATAACCCACCTCAATTCGTGAGATAAAAGATCAATATCCGCTTGCAATTCCACTTCTAGTCGAGTCGTTTCGCAGCAGGCAATGCACGGCAGATAATCTTCCCATCACCCCCTAACTGATTGAATCCATGTTAGTTAGAAATAGAAGTCAACGACGCGGGTGCCCCATCCTTCTCGCGTTTTTCGCGGGAGGGTGGGGCTTTGATGTTCGTAGTTCTAAGAGACCGAGCGCGGAGGGGTATACCCCACACGCGGCGCGTACCCAAAATGAGCTGGTTCCCCCCACACAATCCGAACTTGCTAAAATGAGCCCACCTATGCCGCTTCAAGCGCCATTTACCGACGTTCCTGACGCGATAGAAGAAATCCGCGCCGGACGCATGATCGTGGTCGTCGACGATGAAGACCGCGAGAACGAAGGCGACCTCACTCTCGCCGCCGAAAAAGTCACGCCCGAAGCCATCAACTTCATGGCCAAGCACGGACGCGGCCTCGTCTGTCTCGCCATGACCGAAGAGCGCCTCGACCATCTGCGCATCGGTCCCATGACCGCCGAGAACACTTCGCAATACGGCACCGCGTTCTGCGAAGCCATCGACGCGCGCCAAGGTGTCACCACCGGAATTTCAGCCTATGACCGCGCCCGCACCGTTCAGGTCGCGATCGATCCCGCGACCAAGCCCACCGATCTCGCGCGTCCCGGACACATCTTCCCGCTTCGTGCTCGCAAAGGCGGCGTGCTGGTTCGTGCCGGACAGACCGAAGCTTCCGTCGACCTCGCGCGCCTCGCAGGCATGATTCCCGCGGGCATCATCTGTGAAATTATGAAAGACGATGGCAGCATGGCGCGCGTGCCCGATCTGATTGAATTCTGCGCTCAGCACAATCTGAAGATTCTTACGGTCGCCGAGCTCATCCGCTATCGCATGGCACATGAGCGCTACGTGCATCGCGTCGGCGAAGCGCTCATCGACACGCGCTTCGGCGAATTCCGCTTGATCGCTTACGAAAGTGAAGTCGATGGCGGCGAGTCGCATGTCGCGCTCGTCCGCGGGGATATCGAGCGCAGCGAATCGCCGGTGCTCGTGCGCATGCACGCGCATTGCCTGTTAGGCGATGTTTTCGGCGCGACCGGCTGCGAGTGTCACGCCACCCTCGAAGGCGCTTTGCGCCGCATCTCGGACGAGGGCCGTGGCGCACTGATTTACCTGCATCAGACCTCGCAGGGATTTTCCATCGAAAAAGTCGGCGAGCGCAGCGCGCTCAGTTTTCATCGCGGACGCACCTTGCCCTCGCTCTATGACAACGAAAAGCAAGTGAAGCGTGAGATCGGAATTGGAGCGCAGATTCTCTCGGATCTCGGCCTGCGCCGCATTCGCCTGCTCACCAATCGTCCGAAGAAAGTGGCCGCCCTCGAAGGATTCGGCATCGAGATCGTCGAGCAGGTTCCAGTGGCGCTGAAGCAGCCACTCGAACGCTAGTGTAGGGGCAGACGCATTCGCCGGCCCGAGCCGCGCTACGCTCATGAACGAAAAAGCTCTGCTCCAAGAAGCCATCGCCGAAGCCCGCCACGGTCTCGACGGAGGCGGACTGCCCATCGGCTCGATCCTGGCCGACAGCGCCGGCAACATCGTAGCCCGCGGTCACAATCTGCGAGTGCAGACGGGTGATCCCACCGCCCATGCCGAAACGGTCTGCATTCGCAACGCCGGCCGTCGCCGCGACTGGGCCGAACTAACCCTGGTCAGCACGCTGAGTCCGTGCGTCATGTGCACGGGGACGGCGCTGCTCTATCGCATCCCGCGCGTGATCATCGGAGAGAATCTAAACTTCCTCGGCGCGGAAGATCTCTTTCGTCAGCGCGGTGTGGAGTTGGTCGTGCTCGACGACGCGGAATGTATCGAGATGATGGCCAACTTCATCCGCGACCACGCCGACCGGTGGAACGAGGATCTCGGGAAGTGACGCAACTGGTAACTGTATAATGCCAGTCACTTCAGGTCTGGTAGTTTGACTATGAAGATTTCTTCCGCTCGCGTTTGCTCTTTCGTCCTCCTGCTCCTTCTTTGTCAGGCCAATCTCAACCGTGCTTTTGGTCAGACTGCGGAACGCAAACCTCTTATGCTGTTGACGTGGTTCGGCCCGGGAGCGCTTGAGCTCCCCACGGGGCAAGACTGGAAACCGCAGTTGCTCACGGTTTACGACGGCGGACGCCGTCCAGTTGCGCAGTATCACAAAGGCGCGGCCCTCACCGTCTCTTTCATCCTCTTCGAAAATCTGTCAGGCAAACCAACCGCCCAGGGATGCCGCGAGGACGCAATCACTCCCATCATCCAGCAGAACCCTGAGTCCATCTCAAGGCGGACCGACGCAGAAATGAAAAATGCAGATGGAGAAACCTCGCTACCACCTCTTATCTGATCGGCCTCCCGCAGGGACATCATCAGGCTAATCTTTTCGGGTTTGCAGGAAACGCAAAGACGTGTGCGGAAATCCATGTCTCCAGCGTGATTGAGTCGTCCGCCGAACAAGACACGATGAAAGGAGTGCTGGCGGCATTTCGTCCGAATCTGGCGTACCAGCCCAGGGCGATCGACTATTTTCGGCTGGCGTCCCTGCTTTTCAAGACCTCGCCCGATTTAGCCGCGCCGTACTACAAGTCATCTTTGGATGCGCTGCCGAATGACAGTGGCTCGATCACTCCTCGCCGCGTGGTGACGGACCAGCTCGTGATGTCATTAGGAATGAGTGGAGATACGAAAGCGAGTCGCGCGCTCGCCCAGAAAGCAATAACCAGTGATCCGGATTATCCGATCAACTATTACAATCTCGCCTGCCTCGATGCCGAGCAGGGAAACGCAGCCGACGCAAAGTTACATTTGAAGCAGGCTTTCGATCGTCGCGCCAACGTCTTGAAGGGAGAATCCATGCCCGACCCCACAAAGGATGATTCCATCCTCAAGCTGAAGAAGGATTCGGAGTTCTGGGCGTTTGTGCACAGTCTGCCGAGGAATTGAGTCAGCGTATGTCTGGAATCGCGTGGGCTCGGCCTATCATCCAGTTTAGTCTTTCAGCGGGACGATGGGGCTGCCGTCGCTGCAGAAGGTGGCGACGCGCTCCAGTTCGCCATCGGCGCGGGGCACAATCATGACCGGGCCGTAGCAGTAAATGGCATGGCCGCTGGCGGCGAAATACCAGCGTCCGCCTTTGGAGTGCCGCGCCGACCGCGTGACTGGCTGCGGCACGGGCTTTGGCGGAGACAGTGGGAGCACCGGCAAGCTCAACAACAAGGCTAGGGTCAGGGCCTTCATTGTTTTCGTCGTTTCTACTAGCGGTCGTCGTTCCTACTACTTACTTGTTCCTACTGCTTGCGACGCATCCGCAAAATAAAATACCGGATCGCCGCAGGAGAGCACGTCAGATCCGAATCAGAGCTTCGCGATCCTGGGCCTGATCCGACGCCGGGCGCGAGAACTGCCGAGGTTGAACGTTCTGGCTCGGGGTACGATGCTGCGGAACCGCCTGGGAAGACGGGGTTTGAGTCTGGTCCTGGGTTGACGGAGTCTGCAATGGTCCCTTGGCCAAAGGAGTCTGGGCGTCCTTAGCCGCGCGCTTCTCTTCGAGCGCTTTCATCTTGGCGTGGTTCAGCGCCATGCTGTCGCGAAACAGTTCGCGAATCAGGGCGCGTTGCGAATCAATGGTCCGACCCTGCTCGACAATGAGCATGGTCATCAGACCGTACGAGACGCAAAAAAGTACGGTCAGCACCGGCAGCAGGCTGTGCTTCTTTTTCTGCCGCGGAGCCTCCGGCGGGGCTACGGTGGTCACTTCTACATTGCCAAACAAGGTAGTCAAGTTGTACCCCGATCCTTTGCCCCGGAACTGGCGGGCTACACTTGCAAGTGCATCCATCCCGCCAACGAGCCAGTTCCATCTAAGCTCCTGAAAATGTGAGACTTATGGACCACTACGAATCGTACGGAGCAGTCCTCAAGTGCAACTCGCTGCACATTATGAGCAAGGCAGATTTGCGCCAACTCTGTTGAGAGGTGGCGAAACCCGCGACAGACAACGGGTTTGCCCGCCCTCGACCAGTCGCAAAAAGGATTGGACGGACATTACCAAAGGCACCTTTGCGCAGGATTTGCTTCAGAATAAGATTTCTCTAATTACGTTGACGCTGTGCATGAAAAATTTATGCCCCCAAGAACTCGCTTAGTTTCGTTCTTTCTTCTGTTGATGTTGGTCATGGGCTCGGCGCCGTTCCGGATGGCGCACGCTCAGGATTCCACGCAGGCGCGCAAGGTCCTCCACAAGACGATGCCCGTCTATCCAGCGCTGGCGCGCCAAATCAATCTGGCCGGTACGGTCAAGGTGCAAGCCGTGGTCGCGCCGGATGGGAGGGTGAAAGCCGTCGAGGCCGTAGGAGGCAGCCCGATTCTGATTATGGCTGCCAAAGATGCGATCCTGCAGTGGAAGTTTGCTCCGGCTCCGGCTGAATCGCGCGAATCGATCGAATTGCACTTCAACCCAGACGGGCAGTAACTCGGCGGCCGATCTTACTTGACCGATCTTATCTGACCGCATCTTACTCGCCCGGGTTCATTTGCCGAGGACGAGTTTGGCGATCGTGGCCAGCTGCATGTTCGACGTGCCTTCGTAGATCTTGCCTATCTTAGCGTCACGCCAGTATTTCTCGACGGGATAATCCTTGGTGAACCCGTAGCCGCCATAGATTTCGATGGCGAGCGAAGTCACTCTCTCGGCGACCTGCGAGGCAAACAGCTTAGTCATGGCGGCTTCTTTGACGAAATTGACGCGAGCGTCTTTCATGCGCGCTGCGTTGTAAACCATCATCCGGGCCGCTTCGATCTCGGTCGCCATCTGCGCGATCTGGAACTGAATTCCCTGAAAATCGGCGATCGCTTTGCCGAATTGCTTGCGCTCCAGCGCGTATTTGCAGGCGAATTCCCAAGCCCCACGGGCCAGGCCGATCATTTGCGCGCCGATGCCGATGCGGCCTTCATTCAGCGTCTCGATGGCGATCTTGTAGCCTTTGCCCGGCTCGCCCAGCACATTTTCTTTGGGCACGCGGCAATCTTCGAGAATCAGCTCGCAGGTGGATGAGGCGCGAATGCCCAGCTTGTCTTCCTTCTTGCCGACGCTGAATCCGGGAACGTCCTTCTCCATCAGGAACCCGGTGATGCCTTTGTATCCTGCGCTGGGATCGAGGGTCGCGAAGAGCACGAACAATCCCGCTTCTTTGCTGTTGGTGATCCACAGTTTGCGGCCGTTGAGAACGTAGTCCGATCCCTTGAGCTCGGCGCGGGTTTGCAGCGCGAATGCGTCCGAGCCCGATCCGGCCTCGCTGAGCGCGTAGGCGCCAAGCAGTTCCGAAGCCATCCTCGGCAGATAGCGTTTTTTCTGCTCGTCATTGCCCCAGCGAATCAGGGCATTGTTGACCAGTGTGTTCTGCACATCGACGACGACTCCGGCGGATGCATCGACGCGCGAGAGTTCCTCAACGGCAAGGATGGCCTCGAAAAATTTGCCGCCGGCCCCACCATACTGCTCAGGAATTTCAATGCCCATCAGGCCAAGCTGGAAAAAATCGTGAATGAGATCTTTATTGAAGACGCCCTTTTCATCCATCTCTTTGACCAGCGGACGGAGCTTTTCATCGGCAAATTGTCGAACGCTGTCGCGAAAGAGAATTTCGTCTTCGGTGAGCGTGGTCAGTGGGGCAGGAACGGCGGCTTGCAGCGCAGCTTCTGGCATGGGCGTACCTTCGTCGCGGAAACAGGACAGACTCATAATGGTAGCACTCTTCCGCAGCACAAAGATTCACCACGAAAGACACAAAGTACACGAAGCGAACAACAGAGATAAATGTCAGGAGTGCAGCCAACGACCACAAACAAGGCTATCGCGCTTGGGGTCCTTCGTGACACTTTGTGTCCTTTCTGGTTCCCGTTTTGGATTCTCCTAAATAATTATTCTTACACTTGTGCCGCGTGCACGGACTACGTCCTTGCAAGGCTCTACTTTTTAGGGGCATGAACTCGCTCGCGATTCGTCAACTCAGCGCGCAAGAGGTAAGCCACGCCATTATCACTGCCGCCAATGAAGGTGCATTCTGAGTTGGGACCTGGCTTGCTGGAGAGCGCGGATCAAGCGTGCCTGGAATATGAACTTCGAGATGCCGGGATTCGGTCCAAAGGACTTCTATTTCTGAGGTTTTCCCTTCGTGATACCTCGCGTCCTTCGTAGTAGCTGGGCTCAGCCGCGCTTGTAAATCAGCTTCAGCACGTCGGCTTGCAGGATGCGCTTGATCTGGCTCTGCGCGTGTACCGACCACGGGCCGGAGGTGTCGAGCTTTACGTAGGCCTGCCAGTGCTTGAGGGCTTTGCGCGGTTCGCGGGTCTTTTCGTAGGCGAGCGCGAGATTGTAATGCGCGTCGCCGTAAGTTGGAGCGAGTTGCAGAGCGGCCTTGTAGGTATGAATGGCTTCGTGCACCCGTCCGGTCTCGTCGAGCACATTGCCCAGATCGAAATAAGCCAGCGCATAGCGCGGATCGGATTCGATGGCCAGCCGATAGTGGTGCTCGGCCAATACGAAATCCTGCCGGTTGTAGTAGAGGGTGCCGAGATTGATGTGCGCAGCCGCGTGCGCGGGATCGAGTTCGAGCACCTTGTTGTACATGGTGATGGCGTCGGCGTGAGTTGCGGGATTTTCTTCCAGCGCAATACCACGCGCGAACCACGCCGCAATTTCGTTCTCCCGCGGGGTGGGCTCCGATCGCGGAACCGGCGTGCTGGTCACGACTTTCTCGCGCTCCGAGAAATCCATGAGAAACTGCCCAGCGATCGGCTCAACCAGCTTTCCTTCGTGCCGGAAAGCGACCCGATGCTTATTGGTCGACCAGGCGCCCGCTTCGAGCAGGGGCTTATCCAGCCCCGCAGCCTGCTTGCGCATGGCATCGAGCGATTGGCGGATCACGGTCGGACGGACGCTCATGGCGCAAAGGTCGCGAACCTTTTTGATTTCCAGCAGGTCGGCGAAGGAATAGTTCTCGACGGAGGTCAGCAGGCCAATGCGTTCCCAATTCGCCAACTGGCGCGGGGTGAGGTGAAGAATTCGGAGTAAATCTGCTCGACTGTACACAGCTGTACGCCGCTTCCGCAGCCGCGGAAACGCCCGATGGACATTATCTGCAACTTGTGCCTTCGAACGCAAGCGGTAATCGATGTGGACGGCTGTGGAGAACCTGGTTGTTCAGCCCAAGTGAATTCCTATACGGCCACCGCCGCCTGGTACTCCTCGTAGCTTCCCTTGAAATCCGTGATGCGGTGATCGCCTTCGAAGTGCCAGATGCGGGTCGCAACTTCATCGATGAGATCGTGATCGTGCGTGACCAGCAGGACTGTGCCCTGATAGCGCTGCAGCGCGATATTCAGAGCGTTGATCGATTCCAAGTCCAGGTGATTCGTGGGTTCGTCGAGCACGAGAACATTCGGCCTTTGCAGCATCAGCTTGCAGAAAAGAAGGCGCGCCGCTTCGCCTCCGGAAAGAACGCTGGTTGATTTCGTGGCCTCGTCGCGAGCAAAGAGCATCTGCCCCAGGACTCCGCGCAGTTCCTCGTTGACAGCTCCCGGATCCCACTGATGCAACCATTCCAGAACGGTCGTGCCCCCTTCGATGAGGCTGCGATGGTCCTGGGCGAAATAGCCGACCGAGGCTTCGTGTCCCCAGATCACTTTTCCGGAGTCGAGGAAGGGGCCGGTGTAGCCGCTGGTTTTGCGCAGTTCGGATTCCGGCGTGGTCGGAGAGTTTGCCAGCAACGCATTCAACAGCGTGGTCTTCCCTGCTCCGTTGCGTCCCATCAGCGCGATTTTCTCGCCCCGTGTAATGCTGGCGGTAAAGTCCCGAATCACGCTTTCCTGGTCATAGGCCTTTCTGACGCGCTCAATCTCGAGAATATGCTTGCCGGAGGGCCGTTTCTGTTCGAACTTGATGAAGGGACGTTGAATGTTCGATTTCGCCAGTTCGGTCACCTGCAGGCGTTCGACCTCCTTGCGCCGCGATTGCACCTGGCTGGATCGCGTACCGGCGGCGAAGCGGGCGATGAATTCATTCAACTGTGAGATCTTCTTTTCGCGCTGCGCATTCTGCGACTCGATCTGCGAACGCACTTGGGTCTTGGCCACTACCATGTCGTCATAGCTGCCGGTATAGGCGATGATCGTCTCGTAGTCGATATCGGCAATGTGGGTGCAGATGCTGTTCAGGAAATGGCGGTCGTGCGAAATCGTGATCACGACGCCGTCGTAGGTTCTAAGAAAAGCCTGCAGCCAGTGGATGGAATCGAGATCGAGGTGGTTCGTGGGCTCATCGAGCAGCAGAGCCTGGGGATGTCCAAATAGCGCCTGCGCCAGCAGCACGCGAACCTTCTGGCCGCCCTGCAGTGCACCCATCTTGCGCGGGTGCAGTTCTTCTGCAATGTCGAGCCCCTGCAGAAGCACAGCGGCGTCACTCTCGGCCGAATAGCCGTCTTCTTCGCCAACAATGCCTTCGAGCTCGCCCAATTTCATGCCATCTTCGTCGGTCATGTCGTGCTTGGCATAAATCGCGTCGCGCTCCTGCAGGGCGGCCCACAGGCGCTTATTGCCCATCATCACGGTGTCGAGTACGGAGTAGGCGTCGAAGGCGAACTGGTCCTGGCTCAATACGCCGAGCTTGCGGGGACGAACCACCGTGCCTTTCTGCGGCTCCAACTCGCCGCTAAGCAGCTGCATGAAGGTGGATTTTCCCGCGCCATTGGGACCGGTCAGGCCGTAGCGCTTGCCCGGTGTGAAGGCGGTAGAGACTTCGTCGAACAGAATTTTGGCGCCGTAGCGCATGGACACATTGCTGACGGAAAGCATGGTTCTGGCTTGTCTTCTTTCTACCTGCGCTGAATTAGCTCTTCTGAATTTCCTCAGGAACTATGGAGAGTTCCGGAAAGACACTGTTTGCAGCTGGTGTTTTTAGGATAACACGAGGTCGGATTACGCCCCAAAACTACCGGCCAGCGGATCACATCTTCTGGTTTGCCATGGATTCCGACACTGCAGCTGAGCCTTTCAGATTGATATCCTCGACCGAACTTCCAACCAGAATTCCAAAATCGCCCGGGGTAATGTGCCACTGTTTCGCCGCGGGGTCGAAGTAGGCGAAAGAGCGCGCGTCAAGATTAACGCTGACGTGTCTGGTTTCCCCTGGCTGTAGTGAGATTTTGGCGAATCCCTTCAACTCCTTGGCTGGACGGGCGATTGTCGAGTGATCGTCGGCAACATAAACCTGGGCGACTTCAGCGCCGGCGCGATCGCCAGTATTCGTCAGGTCAAACGAGACCGTGAAGAGAGCGCCCGAGTCGGAAGCAGCCGCCGGAGACACCGACAAGTTCGCATATCTGAACGTGGTGTAAGAAAGTCCGTAACCGAAGGGAAACAGCGGCTTCACACCATTGTGCTCGTAGCCGCGGTAGCCGACGAAAACGCCTTCTTTGTAGACGACGCGGTTGGTATTGCCTTCCGGGTAATAACTGGCGAAGGTAGGATTGTCTTCGCGTCGGCGTTCAAATGTCGCCGGAAGGTGCCCCGAGGGATTCACCGCTCCGAACAGAATTGCGGCGAGCGCGGTGCCTCCCTGCTGGCCGGGATACCACATCTCAAGATACGCAGGCACATGATCGAGCCAGTTGCCGGGATCCACGTTGCCACCCGAAGTGATCGCAACAATTGTCTTTGGATTGGCGGCTGTGATTTCGCGAATCAATTCTTCCTGCCCGAATGGCAGATCGAACGTCCGATCGGAACCTTCCGACTCGCTGTCAGGATCGAAGCCGGCGGCGATGACGACGGCATCCGCCTTCGCGGCCAGAGTCTTCGCGGCCTCGCTCACCAGTTTGCTTTGCTCCGCGATTCCGACGCGCAGCGTCCCTCCCATGCGCGAACCTTGCCAGTCTTCGACCACCACTTTGTGCGGACCGGGGGAAAGCCGCAGAGTCACATGCGGCTGCATGGCCCGAGCGATCTTCCAGTTGTCGATCAGGAGTTTATTGTCGACGTATAGCCGCGTGCCGTTTCCTTCGCCCCAGCCTTGCAGTGCGATCTCATACGTCCCGGCGCCTGCGGCCATGTAGTAGCCGGTCCAGCGCCGCGACGACTCGTGTTTTTTGGCCGAAGCGAGCATATCGAGTATCTCGTCGAGATTGGCGGTCAGATTTTCCCAGCTCAGGCCCGACTCGTTGATATGAGCCAGCGTCGCAGTGGATTTCGGCGTACCCGCGAGTTCGGTATTGTCGAACAATTCGACTTTCACGCCACGCTCGCCGCCGTGGGGTTCGGTCATGAAATCGGTCGTACGCGCGAGATCGCGGATGCTCGGCAAACCGCGCTCGTAATAGACGGTGCCGGAAGCGCCCATAAAATTACTGACGCCCTGCAGCACGCTGACGGGTGCGAAGGCAAGAGCGCGAGCACTGCCGCCTCCGACCGGCTCTGCCGGATAAGCATCTGGACCAACCACCAGCACGGTCTTGATGGAATTCTTATCCAATGGGAGCAGTTTGCCATCATTTTTGAGCAGGACGATGCTCTCGCGGGCGGCGTCGAGCGCGACCTGATCATTCGGCTCGCTGTATTTCGATAGCGAGAGATCGGTCTGATCCCGATCCAGCCAGCCGAAGCGCTCCGCGGTCTCGAGAATGTGATTTACCTTCTCGTCGATGGTCTGCGCCTTGACGCGTCCATCTTTGATCGCCGGCAGGAGGGTCTGAGCGTTCATGTGTGCGCCTTTGGGCATCTCCAGATCAAGACCGCCGTTGGCAGCGGCAACTCCGTCATAAGTCGCGACCCAATCTGACATCATTACGCCGTCGAAGCCCCATTCATGGCGAACGATCTCGGTATTGAAGTAGCCGTTCTGCGTCATGTGCTCGCCATTCGTAAAATTGTACGAATCCATGATGGCGCCGACGTGAGCGCGCTTTACCGCGGCTTCAAAGGTGGGCAGATAAATTTCGCGCAGAGTGCGCTGGTCGATAATGGAGTCGGAATCGTGGCGCAAGAATTCGGAATTGTTGCCGATAAAATGTTTTATTGTCGCGCTCACGCCCTGGGATTGCATTCCTTCGATGTATCCGACTGCGATCGCAGAGCTGAGAAACGGATCCTCGCCGAAATATTCGAAGTTGCGTCCATTGACGGGTGCGCGATAAATATTGACGCCGGGGCCAAGCATGAAATGGACACCGCGCGCGCGCGCGTCTTTTCCGATACCGGCGCCAACGCGCTCGGCCAGTGCGGGATTCCAGGTTGCTCCCAAGCCGATTCCGGCTGCGTACACCGTGGAAGGAAATCCTGAGTTGGAGCGAACGCCGATGGGACCGTCCGACATTTCCAGTGCAGGAAGATGTAATCGCGGCATTGCACGAACCGCAAAGCCGGTCCCACCGATGTAGTCGATTTTCTCCTGCAGGGTCATCTGCTGGGTAATCGCGGCAGCTTTCTGGCGATCCGCGGCAGAGGACTGCGCAAACAGTTGCGAGGCCAGGATGAGAATGAAGGCAAGGAAAGAAACAGCGCAGTTCTTTCTATTTAGCATGAGGCCTCCCGTGCCCGCTCGCTTCATGGCGAGAGGCAAAAAAGAAAATCGACGCGGACTACATCTGACCGGCACTCAGAAATGAGTTATACAAACGACCGTCGCACTTCAATTCTTCGCAGCCGCGGCGCCAGTTGCGGTCGCGTTCACCAGTTGCTCGACCGGCGCGGCGACCATCAGCACCAGACCCGCCTGCGGTTTTTTCGCCTGATCGATCAGCGCTTGCTGCTGCGTTCGCCAATCAGCTGGTGCAGATTGGGCCTTATCGATGTAATCGAGCGCCTGCAGGCCGGCCGCGGCTACGGCGGACAGGTTTTGCGAGAGCGGCTCATCCTCCTGCAGAAGAAACGATTGCGCCAGCACGGGATGCAGCTTGGCATCATTGTCGCGCCACGCCGTCAGCCAGCCGCGAATCTCGGCTTCCGTGGATTGGTCCTTGCCGCCGCTCTGCACAAATATCTGCACCAGCGCTGCGAATTCACGCGCCGTATCGCTCTCGGGGTAGACGGCGTCGATGAGGTGATTGAGAGGCGCGTGAAAATCGATAGGACCTTTCGCATCGTCCCAGCGGTTGTAATCCTTCACCGGTTCGACCACGTTGGCCAGCACGCGCAGCGCAGAAATGTCGGAGGTTCCGGCCATGCGTTGCAGCATGGGCCCACGCGCAGAAAGATGAGTGAGACCGAGCCATTGCAGATCGAGGCTGACGGCGTTCAGTCGCGTATACATCGACGCAACATCGGTTACATTCTGCGGAGACCAGAGGCGCTCGGCGATGACGGCATTGCGCGGCCAGATGTGCGAATCGATATTTTCCGGCGTGACCCACTCCGCCCACTGGCACGATTCGCCGCCGAGAATGCGCTGTTTCTCCTCCGGGGTCAGCGTAGAAGCCGCATCCGCCATGGGATCGACCGCGTAGTGCTGCGATGCCGGCCACATCAGATCGAGGTAGTATCCGTAGGAAAGCAGGCCGCTGTAGCCGAGTTTCACGGCTTGCGCTAACGACGCCTGCCCGCGCCACGATTGCACCACGATCGTCTTCGGCAAATCCGGCCGCAGGATCTCATCCCAGCCCACCATGATCTTGTGATTCTTGGCCAGAATCTTTTCAACGCGGAGATTGAAGTACGCCTGCAAGTCCTGATTGTTCTTCATGCCATGGGCATGCATGAATTCCTGAATCTTTGGGTTCGCATTCCACTGCTTGCCATCTACTTCATCTCCGCCGATGTGGAAGTAAGGATCGGGAAACAGTTTCGCCATCTCGGCAATGAATTTTCCCAGGAATTTGTAAGTGGATTCGCGCGTGGGATCGATGATCGGATCGCCCTTTTCGAGCGTGTACGGGCCCGGACCGCTAGCCAGATCGGGGTATCCAACGACCCACGACCGGCTGTGACCGGGCATATCGAATTCGGGGACGACGCGAATGCCCCGTTCGTGGGCGTAGGCGATGAACTCGCGAATTTCGTCTTGCGTGTAGTACTGGCCGTCGGAACCCGCTCCGGTCAGCTTGGGAAATTTCTTGCTCTCGGCGCGGAAGCCCTGATCATCGGAAAGATGCCAGTGCAGCACGTTCATCTTTACCGCGGCCATGGCGTCGACGTTGCGCTCGAGCACGTCGATGGGAATGAAATGACGGCTGACGTCGAACATGAGACCACGCCACGGAAAACGCGGCTGATCCTGAATCGTGACCGCGGGCACGGCGAATCCGGTCGGAGTGATCTCGACCAGCTGAAGAAATGTCTGTAGACCATGCAAAGCGCCGAGCGGAGTGGCCGCCGTCAGATTGGCGCTGGAACTCGTGACGGTGAGTTCGTAAGTCTCGTCCTCGCCGAGTTTCTGGACTGCGGCGCGGCCGTGGTCGGCGTGCACCGTCAAAATTGCCGCCGTGCTGGCTTGCGGCCGGAATGGGATTCCAGTCTGCCGCGAGAGCTGCTTTTGAAATCGCTCCACGCCGGCCTCCAGCGACGCGTCACGATTTCCTGTGAGCGTAACCGAGAAGGATTGCGTGATCGCTAACTGGCCTGTGCCCGGCTGCACGCTGGCGGGCATCGGCATCAGGTTGAGCTGGGGTTGAGATTGAGCGGAAGCAAACAACGCGACGCAAAGAATGGCAGACATCAAAATAAGTGTGCGCATAAGGGCCCTATCAGGATCTGTGTACTCGAAAAATCGAAACTCGGGAAGCAACTCAGTGTCCCCCGCCCAACTCCCGCACGATCGCTCCCACGAATTGCTTGGCGTCGCCAAATAGCATGAGCGTTTGCGGGAGATAGTAGAGAGGATTATCGATGCCGGCGAAGCCCGGATTCATGCTGCGCTTGATGACCATCACCGTACGCGCCTTGTCGACATCAAGAATAGGCATGCCGTAAATCGGACTCGACTGATCAGTGCGGGCAGCAGGATTCGTTACATCATTGGCGCCGATGATGAGCGCAACATCCGTCTGCGGAAAGTCGCCATTGATCTCGTCCATCTCGACCAGACGATCGTAAGGAATATCGGCTTCGGCCAGCAGCACGTTCATGTGGCCGGGCATGCGTCCGGCTACAGGATGGATGGCGAAGCGAACATCAATACCCTTCTTGGTGAGTGAGTCATACAGCTCCCGCACTTTATGCTGCGCCTGCGCCACGGCCATGCCGTAGCCCGGGACAATCACAACTTTATTCGCTGCGGCAAGAATGGAGGCAGCTTCCTCTGGGTTGGCGCTGCGCACGACTCGTTCTTCCTTCACGCCTGCCGACGATGCCTGCACCTGTCCGAATGCTCCGAACATCACGTTGGTGAAGGAGCGATTCATGGCCTTGCACATGATCAGGGACAGGATGAAGCCTGACGATCCATCGAGCGCGCCGGCCACGACCAGCACCTTACTGTTCAGAACGAAACCCAGCAGGGCAGCAGAAAATCCTGCATAGGAATTCAGTAGGGAGATGACCGTCGGCATATCTGCGCCACCGATCGGAGTGACCAGCAGAATGCCGAAGATCAAAGCCACAATCACCATGATCGGAAACAGAAGGACATGCGCGGGATTCACTACTAACGCAACCGCCAGCCCCAGCGCTCCTCCCAGAATGGAGAGGCTGACGATATTCTGCCCGGGATACACGATGGGCCGCTGCGGCAGTATTTCCTGCAGCTTGCCTGCGGCGATCAGGCTGCCGGTAAACGTGAGCGAGCCGATGATGACTTCCAGCGCGATCTCGCCCATCTGAAAGCGCGTGACGGGCGCGGTTCCCACGTAATATTCGGCGATGCCGATCATGGCTGCCGACAGCGCGCCAAACGCGTGGCTCAACGCTGTTCGCTGCGGCACAGCCGTCATCTGCACCAGGCCCAGCGGGATACCGACTCCGGCGCCGATGATCAGGGTAATGAGGATCCACTTGTACTGCACCAGTTCGGGATTGAAGAGCGTGGCGCCGACCGCCAGCGCAGCGCCGATTTCTCCCGCCAGAACGCCCATCCTGGCGGTCGTTGGCGAACTCAGAAACCTGAGAGAAAGAATGAAGAGGACAACCGCGGCAATGTACGCGAAATCGAGATACTGCTGCAGATCGGACGCGGTCATGATTGTTGTGACCCGGCTTGTTTTGGCCTGGATTTGAACATGCGCAACATGCGATCGGTGATGAGGAATCCGCCGACCATATTGCTGAACGACGCGGCTACGGCAATCGCGCCTAGAATCGTGGTGAGCCGCGTCTCATGCCGCCCCGCAATGATAATCGCCGCTACAACGACAATGGCGTCGAGAGCATTGGTCAGCGACATCAGCGGCGTGTGCAGCAGCGGCGAGACGCGCCGGATCACTTCAAACCCGACGAAACCCGCCAGGATGAAGACGTAAAGGTTAGAAATAAAATCCGCTGGCATGATATTTCCTCGTCATTGACTGCTGGTCGCTAATGCTGGCAACTTGAAAAATTCGCGCACGCGGGCGTTCACGATTTCTCCTGCGTTCGTGACCAGAGTCTCGCGCATGATTTCGTCCTGCAGATTCAGTTGCAGCTTGCCCTCTTTCACCATGTAAGTCAGGAAGGTTGTGACATTACGCGCGTACATCTGGCTGGCATGATACGGGACGCTGCTGGCCAGGTTGATCGCGCCAATAATCACGACTCCATGCTCCTTCACAGTCTCGCCGGTACGAGTGAGCTCGCAGTTGCCGCCGCGTTCGGCCGCGAGATCGACGATGACCGATCCCGGCGCCATGCTTTTCACCATGTCCGCGGTAATGAGCACGGGGGACTTCTTGCCCGGAATCACCGCCGCACTGATGACGACATCACTTTCGGCCACGACGCGGCCGAGTAGTTCGCGCTGGCGAGCGTAGAAAGTTTCGTCCTGTGCGGTGCCGTAACCGCGAGCATCCTGCGCATTCTTGGCTTCGATCGCAAGTTCGATAAAGCGCCCGCCTAAACTCTGCACCTGCTCTTTGGCCGCTGGACGCATGTCGTAAGCCGAGGCAACAGCTCCCAGACGCCGCGCGGTCGAGATCGCCTGCAAACCCGCGACTCCCGCTCCGATCACGAACACGCGAGCCGGAGTGATCGTGCCTGCGGCCGTGGTCATCATAGGGAAGATGCGCAGCGAGGTTTCCGCCGCCAGCAGCACGGCCTTATAGCCGCAGATTGTCCCCATGGACGAGAGCGCGTCCATACTCTGCGCGCGCGTGGTGCGGGGCATCAGTTCGATAGAAAATGCGGTGACCCCGGCCTGCGCGATCTGCTGTACGACTTCGGCTGAGCCGAAGGGCCGCAGGAATCCAATCAGCGTCTGGCCTTTGCGCATCAAGGGCAGGTCGGCTTCGCCAGTGGCGTCGTTCGATCCGTAGCAGAGCACCTGCACCACGATATCGGCCCCGGCGAATACGGCCGCGCGGTCCGGCACGATCTTCGCGCCCTTTTCCGTGTAGGCTGCGTCGGGATAGCCCGCCTGTTCGCCCGCGCCAGTTTCGACGATGACTTCAAGCCCCGCCTTCGCCAGATTGGGAACGACTAACGGTACGAGCGCGACGCGCCGCTCTCCCGGATAACTCTCTTTCGGAACTCCAACGATCACGCGACTCGAATCCTTTCCCCGAACTCAACGGAAGCAAACAGGAAACAGTATCAGATTGGAGGGGGAACTGAAAGCGTGTGGATGTCTCGGCGGTGTCCTAGATTCACTAAACCACTAAGGACACGAAGGAGGCAAACGTTCGTTTCCTTCGTGCGCCTTCGTGCTTGTGGTTCGTTAAGACACTAGCGATGCTTACGGCCCGAACCGGTAATGCCAGACTCTTGCCGCGCCGATCAGGTTGGCATCTTCTCCCAGCGAAGCCAGGCTCAATTCGGTCTTCTCGGCGGGCACGAACCGGCAGCCACTGCGAATCACATCTCGAATGCGGCTGAGAAAGAGATCGGCGCTCTTCATCACGCTCCCGCTCAACACCATGGCATCCGGCGCAAATAAACTGATCAAATTCGCGAGACCAAGCCCCAGATAACGCGCCTCGTGCTCGACCGCTTGCAGGGCGAGGGCATCTCCCTGCCCAGCCAGTTCGCAGATCTGCTTTGCCGTGAGTGCGTCACGATCCGGATAATCGTGCGGCGCATGCGCTTTGAGCCAAGCCGCCATCGCCGGCCCCGCCGCCAGCGACTCCCAGCACCCACGAAATCCGCATGCGCACTCTGGACCCGCCGGATCGATGACTTGATGACCAAGTTCGGGGTGGGCGCCGTCCACGCCGCGATAAAGTTTGCCGTCGAGGACCACACCGCCGCCAATTCCCGTGCCGATCGTGATGTAGATCAGGCGCGAACGATTGCGGCCCGCACCCCACGCGGCCTCGCCCAGAGCTGCGGCGTCAGCATCGTTTTCCAGCGCGGCCCGTACTTTAAAGGTGCGCGCGAGATCGTTGACGATGGCCTTCCCGCGCCATCCCGGAAGAAAATCGACCGCGCCGAATTCCCCGCGCATGGGATCAACCGGGCCGGTCGATCCGATTCCAATCCCGGAGACTTCAACGCCCGCATCCGCCGCCACTTGGCGTAGCATGCTCGTGATTTGTTCAATCCCAGCCGAATAACTGTTGGGATCGCTGGGAGCTTGCGCCTTGGCCAGCACTTTGCCAGAGTCGTCGACGATCCCAACAGCGATTTTCGTTCCGCCAATGTCGACCGCGCCGATCACAATACTCCCGGGTGACCGCTGTAGCTTCTCCCACTGGACGATTTACTTTCTCGCGCCAATACTGTGCTCTGGTTCGAGATGATGCTAAATGATTTCGCTGGAGCTCGATCTTTCCATCGGGATTCTCCGATTCATGATCGTACGATCTACAACGCGCCGGCTTGTTGCAGAAGCCTTTTCATTCCGGCCCAGCTCTTGCGCGACGATTCTTCCGGCGACCCGCCGCCATTCCAGTGCGTCTCCAGACTCACGGCGAAATGATAACCGTCGCGCTTGAGAGCTTTGAACTGTCCCTCCCAATCAATGATGCCGCCGCCCACCGGCGCCCAGTCATATCCCGTGGCAGTTCTTACTGCGTCTTTGCAGTGGCAGTGTCCGATGCGATTTTTGGGCAGCAGATTGTAGCCGTCAGGATACGGCGTTTCACCCAGCGTCGCGGCGTTGCCGGGATCCCAGTTCAACATGAGATGCGGAGTCTGGATGGCACCCAGAACTTTGACAGCTTCGGCGCCAGTTGCAGTATTGCAGGACGGCTCGTTCTCAAGCACAAGCGTAATTCCGTTTTGTCCGCACCGGTTCGCGGCCTGCAGAAGCTTTTCGTTGATGGCCGCGCGGTATGGCGCCTGATTATCGAGCCGCCAGAAATCAAAGCAGCGCACGCGATCGGTGCGAAACGCTTTGGCCACGGCGATGGCGTGTTCGAGAACTTCGTCCTGCTGATCGTAAGTAAAGTCGGCGCGGAATCCGCCTTCCGAACCGAATTTCGATTTCGGCGCACCCGGCCAATCGACTTTGAAAAGTGGACTGGCGATGTCGGTCACTTGCAATTGATATTTCTTGAGAATCCCGCGCGCTTCCGCGACTTCTTTTTCGTCGAGATTGACAATATTTTTCTTCCACATACTGCGCAGTTCGATCCATCGCATGCCGAATTCACGCGCGGCCACTTCGCAAGCGCGTCCGAAGTCTTGCGAGATTTCGTCATTGATGACGGCCACGCGAAACGGCGAGCCGGATTGCCCCAGTTTGGATTTCCCCAGTTCGGATTGCGCCAGTAATGAACCAGACAGCGCGTGGGCTGCCACGGTGGCAGTGATTCCCTGTAGAAATTCACGGCGTGGAATGCGAGCCGACATGAGAGTCCTGAGTTTGCGGAAGCGAATGCGCGAACTAATCTAGCACACTTGATGAATCGCCATGAGATGGCAGGAGAGCGCAATTTTCGAGATCACACTGGCAGAAGTTCGTGGCCGCTTTTGCGAGACATGGGAAACAACACCTCGGGCGAGAATTATTTTCGCGCAAAACAAAACGTCCCACGACTCAGTTTGAGTCGCCGGGACGTTTGTTGATCAGCCCTCCCCCAAGTGCTGCTCGAGAACCACTCTACCCCTGCCCCCAAATCTGGTAAATGGCTCGCCCGTGCCATACCGGGCACGAACGTGTAGGTGCAGGTAAAGAGCTCAAACGGAAGGCTTTTGCAGCAGCCTGACGGCGGCATGCAACCCCGGATTCACAATCCAGGCAGGACGCGATTGTTGGCTAGGAAAGACCTTTGCGGGCAAAAAAGAGGGGGATCTTTCGATCCCCCTTGCGAGTGAGATTTACAATGAGACCCCTCTAGAACCGAAGACGAGCACCAACTTCGATCGCCCGCGGATTCGCGGCCACCTGACCACCCTGAGCACCCCACTGGGCGGTATTGTAGAGCCCCGGATATCCGTCGCCCCACTCATCATGGTTGAGAAAGTTCGCGAAAACGCCTTGCACTTCCAGCCCAACGTTCTCTGCCACGCGAATGTTCTTCTTTACGCTGAGGTCCATGTTCCAGTACGACAAGCCAGTGAGGGCTCCATAGCCCTCGTCCCTGGAGTTATCTACCCCAAGGATCGGGTTGCGCCAATTGACGTAATTATTGGCTCCGTTGCTAAACGCGTTGACGGGATACCCACCTCCGGGCGTCTGCCCAGGGCAGGCTTCGTAGGGATTGCCGTCCGCCCCCAGGGAGGTCGCCTTGCAGTAGTGGTTGGAGGTATGGAAGTTCTGCGGGCCGATTGGTACCGCATTCTCTGAATCGTAGTCTGCGCAACCGACTCCATCGCAGCCACCGTATGACTGGTAATCGGCATACGTGGTAACGGTTTGGATTGGAATACCCGTTCCAGCCGTGAAGACGCTAGCGAACGTCCACCCTCCGAGCGCGCGTCCAAGGAATCCGTTCTGCCCTTTGAAGAAGGGCGGCTCGTAGACGAAGTACGCGTTGAAGATAAGCCTGCGGTCAAATGGCTGTACGCCATACTGCTGGTTGAGATTGAAGGGATCCAGTGTAGTAATCTCGCTGCCCGATTGCGCCTGCGATGCCAGGCCCAGGGCCTTCGACCAAGTGAAGTTAGACTGCATCGTCAGTCCGTGCCACTCGGCCATCTTCAGGGACCAGAACAGCGCGTTATAGTTCGCATGCCCGATGCTGGCATTGTCGATCACGCCAGACGTGTACTGACCCGAACTGCCGTAGGGACTGGAAAGAATCGGAGTGTTCTGCAGGCTGCGCGGGAAATTGAAGGCGCCTCCGTTTGTCGTCGTACACCCGACGACGGCTGGGCAGCCCGCGCCTCTGTCCAAGTCATTCCAGATGCCCCAAACCTGAGCATTGGTGAGGTTGCCGGTTCCGCTCGGACCCTCGTTGGCGATGACCGCCTGGGTGCAGTTTGCGTATCCGTTGCAATAGCCCGTTCCCGCCAAAGCGGTTTCGAAGAACGGTTGTGCCGTCACAGAGCCCGGACTCGGTCCGACGCCCGGCGTGGGCAACGCCGACCCTCCGCAACCTCCGCCAGCGAGACCAGCGAGGCCGCCACAGAGTTGCAACACCGTATTCGCATAAGCACTCGCGAAGTTTTGGCCGCCCTGCACCATCATGTAAGGAACCGCATTTAGCCAGACGGGCTGGTATTCATGTTCAATTCTGCGCCCGATGTAGCCCACTTCCAAGGTCAGCCTGCGGTTGAGTTGGCGCTGAATGGTCAGATCGAACGAGTCAATCGAATTGGGCCGGAAATTCGGATCCAACCCTTCCGGCGAGGAAGACGCCGGGTTGTTGTAGCCGGGATAAACCGGCTGCGGCAGAGTCGGAGTCGCCAGCGAGATCAAAGGTATCGTCGGGCCGCCCGCATTGGAAGCGGTTGGCTCAACCCGAAACACGTTGCTAAACGTGCCTTCTGAGCCGCAGTTCCAGGCACCGGCAGCACCGGCGATGTTCGCATTGCAACCAATCGGCTGCGTCAAGCCGAGGCCCAGCAACGGTACGAGCACTTGCGCCACTCCATTGGTGCGGCCGTAGACCCGCCCGTAACCGCCGCGGACGACGGTGGCGTCGTGTCCGAACATCTTGCCTCCCACCGAGTCGCTATCGAATTTCGGGTTCCACGCAATCGCGACGCGCGGGCTAAATTCGCCGTAGTACGGGTTGTATGGATATTTCTGGCCGTTCGCGGTATTGCCCACCAGTGCAAAACCGAGTGTTGGATTGTATACCTGCCCCTGCAGCGCCGCCACTTCGCGGTTTTTGATGTAGGTAGCCTCGGTGACCGGTTGATCCGCGTCGTCGACAATCACGGTCTGCTTGCCGTTCTGCTCTGTGGGCGGCATTTCCAGCGCATAGCCCAAGCCGTAGGTCAGTGTGAACGTCGGCTTCATGTGCCAGGTGTCGCTGAAATAGAAGTTGTAATAGGGAATCGTGCTCTTGTCGAAGGCGCTCGACAAGGGAGGGTTCAAGGCCAGGCTCGCGCCGCCGCGAGTGAACATCTGGGACGCGATCGAGGTGGCGCCTAGCACGGCCGCGGCCACAGAGCCACAGTTGGCGATGGTTGTGGCTACGCTCTGGCTGTTCGTCGACCCGCAGGGCTGAAAACCTGCAGTATCGATTAGCGGGTTGGTGCCGTTCCCGGCTTCATAGACAGGATAAGCATTAATCCCGGCGCCGTTGTCGTTGCGCTGATGGTAGTCGAAATTATGCTGATAGTAGCCACCAAGCTGAAACAGGTGGTTGCCATGCAGCATGGAAAGGTCGTCGCGCAACATGTTATCGTGCCCATCCCAGAATCGGGCGCGGATGTGCTGATTGTCCGAATTGAATGGGGTTAAATCCTGAACTTGGTTCTGGCCTGCCATGATTTCGAGGGCAGCGCCTATTCCGCTAACCTGCGGCGGGGCTCCGGCCCGGTTCCACGCCCACCAGTTCCGCAGGAAGCTGTAATGTAAATCATTGGTAATGTTGTTGGTGACGTTGGAGGTCAAGCCCAAGACGAGGAACCAGTCTTGAATCGGGTCGCTGGCTACCGAAGCCGGAGTCCCCTTTGTGTCGCCCGTAAAAAAGCCGCCGATGTCAACCTGACTGTCGGAGGCCAGCTTTATGTTGTAGTAACGGTAGCTACCCATCAGATGCTCTTTCGTCGAAAAATCGTGATCCAGACGAAATACGCCGAAATTGCTGCTTGTGGGCAAATCGAGAGTGGCCGAATAGCCTAAGATATTCGACCCGTCGCAGAGGCTCTGGCTGCAGCCGGCGTTGGAAGAAGGCTCGTATTTGCTCCAGATCTGCGAAACTACCGGATTGAGACCGAGGCCAAGTGGGTCACACCCCCCGCCGGTGCAGCCGTAACCCACTGGGTAGGTCGTGCCATTGTAGGTCACGGGCGCATTGGCCAGGTTGTAGTCGATCTGGCCCGCCACCTTGGAGTCGCTCAGCAATCCCAGCTGCAATGCTGGCGAGGGGACGTTCCGATAGATCGTCTCCGCGCTCGGATACCGGAATCCCTCAAAGTTGCCGAAGAAAAAAGTCTTGCCCCCTAGAAAGTCGTGGGAACTGAGCGGCCCTCCCAAAGCAGCGCCAAAGCGGCTGTAGTGGAAGGAAGGAAGATCGACGTGATCGCCAAGATAGTTCAGCCAGTTGTTCTGCCAGAGATTGGGGGACCAGTTGTTATCTCTGTAGTACTCATAGACCGTACCATGAAAAGCGCTGGTACCGCGCTTGGTAACAACTTTAATTTCCGCGCCAGCTGAGCTATTGAAGTCAGCGGTCTGGCCGGCCGTATTGACCTTGAACTCCTCCACGCTATCCGCCGGTGTCGGCATCACACCTGCCGGAACACCCCAGCCTTGTCCGTTGGCATTGGCGACCCCACCAGTCGGATCACCAACAATGAGGCTTATCTGGGTTCCCAGATAGACGCTGCCATTACCATCCATGTCGTTGGTGTTGTTGCCGCCATCGAGCGTGAAAGTGCTCTGATCGGTCACCGCCCCCGCAACGTCGCCGTCGGTACCGACGCCCGGCTGCAACTCGATGAACGTATTCACATCCCGGCCGATGCTCGGCAGGTTATCAATCGCAATTGCGGTTACCGTGTTGCCGACCGTCGCATTCATGGTCTGCAGCTCGGTGCCCGTGGCCTCGACTTCGACTACCACATTCGCGCCGCCGACTTGCAGCGAAAGATTAAGAGTCAGTGCCGAGCCAACTTTGACTTCCTCGTTTGCAACCTTGGAGGTGGCAAACCCTTGCTTGGCCACGTCCAGGTTGTACATGCCCGGGTTCACGTCCACAAAGATGTACCGACCGGCGGCGTTGGTCGCGGTGGTGCGTGGAGTATGGGTCGTGGCGTCGGTAAGGGTCACGGCGGCATCAGCCACCACGGCTCCGCTGGCATCGGTGACGGTGCCGGCGACCGTCCCTGTCGATGTGGATTGACCCCAAACAGGTAGAGTTCCGGCCAGACAGGCTATAAGAAAGAGAAACAGGAAGACTCTCAAATTGCGGAATTGCATTGCTGCCTCCTCACCGAGATTGAAATGGCACAGGTTCCGGGCATGCGAGAAACGACGGAACGCTTTGGGAAGCGTTGGTTCCTCACGAAACAGCGGGAACTCTCCGCACGCCGTCGCACAGTCTTTCTCCTGAACTGCCGCGATTCTTTTATAGGGAAGAGCTGGCGCGCATTAATTGAAACTGAGACCCGATATCTGCGCCAAACTCCTGAGACCCCTAATTGGCCGGGAACAGTACCACCAATCGTTGGCCGAAAACAAGTAGAAATTGCACGGAACGTAAAAATTTGTTAACCGGGGCGCTGTCGACCCCTGACGCCGGGTTCGTCAGTTCGCACTAACGCCCTCAGGCGTTTGGAATCAGTCGATTTGCCGGTCAGCTGGGGAAATCGCGGTATTGAAACCTGACCTTACGATTTGTATCTCTCGGCTCGCCGGCGAGAAGGCACGAGTATCCAGCGTCACACCTCAATGTGAGTCAAATCACGCAACGCGGTCTCAGGCCCTTTTACGAAAAAACTTAACGTTCCGGGAAGAGTCGTCGAAAAAAGTAATCTCGCCCGACAAGAATAAATGAGGAAGTAAGCTTTGGTGGCTGGCGCAAGTCGTGTAGAGCGGCGCTCCGCGTAATGCAGAGCAATGCTCATCGAGACGTGATTCCACAACGGCGATGCATTATAGAAACCGATACACCACCGGAATCGGAAGTAGGACCACGGATTAGCCCCGCCGATCTAGCCGATCGTATCGCAACGGTCGTATCGCCGGCGGGATTGGTGCGGATTGGAGTAATGACTGCCGGAAGGAATGGAGCCGACGAGCGGACTTGAACCGCTGACCTGCCGATTACGAATCGGCTGCTCTACCAACTGAGCTACGTCGGCCTACCGGGCTGCCGCTTTAGTTTATCAAACCGTGTTTGTGTGGGGACACTCTTGTCCGACCCTCTTTGCGAGCACTGATAAAGAATCGCGGCAGGAGTGCCCGCGCCACATAGATTCGGAACTACGCTGCGGCGTGCGCTTCCCGTGCTGCAACCAGCGTGTCGTATTCCTGCTGCGAGGGAGCGGGCAACAGAACCCAGAGCGTATACACTCCGAGCGCAGTACCGAACGGAACACTGATCAGCGAAATGAATGCCACAACCAGCAGGAGCACGCGCGCCCACGGATCGCGTTGCAGCAATCCCCATCCCGCGAAGAATCCAATCACCGCTTTGGCTAGAATGACAATCCCGAGGGTGGTAAATAAGGCGGTCAGAAAACCGACAGGCACATCCGACGGAGCCCCCATCTCGTGCAGATGAGGAAAGAGCGCGTTGCCGAGCACCAGTAGAACGATCCCGCCGATCGCGTTCAATGCAGAAAACGCCAGCCACAAAATCGCGAGCAGATGCGAGTGTCGCTTTACACGCCCCGGACTCTGCTGCGTGAACGGCACCCCGCCAACAATCTGCTTGCCGCACTTGCTACAAAACGATTGACCCGGTTGCACGGCTGTGCCGCATCCGTCGCAGAACATGAACGCCTCCTCAGATCAGACCCCGAGAGATTTAAGCCAGATAAGTTTGCAGCTCCGATCCTCGCAATAAAAAAATCGCGGAGCAAGAGGTACGTTAGGGAATACGCAGAATTCACTCCGCAGTTCCATAACGAGTGATCGAGAGTGGATCGATCGATCATACTGCGCAGTCTTTTCCAACAGGAAACGAAAAGGCCACCCGGCAACTGGGCGGCCTTCTCTTCAAGGGAGAATAGTTCCAACGGAGGCTTGAAAATTCCGTCAAAACTTTCTGG
Organism: uncultured Acidobacteriaceae bacterium; assembly: GCA_963772045.1. GTDB lineage: Bacteria > Acidobacteriota > Terriglobia > Terriglobales > Acidobacteriaceae > Sulfotelmatobacter. The sequence continues at coordinate 340,498 of CAVYWC010000003.1, forward strand.
CGAAATCTTATGAGCCGAAAAACGGGGGTGTCAAGGGATTTTTCGGAAATAAATGTCTTTGTTTTCAGTCATTTGCAAAGTCAGTCACTACGGCTTTGTGGTGTACCATTTTGAGACAAAAACCCTGCCGTCAACCTTAACCCAATCTTTCTAAGACACTTACCTTGCTCAAGAAGCCCCTTTTGCCCGCTTCTAACTTTGCTTGTGCGGCACATGGTGCCTACGTTCTCTTTCCTCGCCTAGCCCGTTTTGGGAAGGTTCTTCCACCACCGTCTCAGTGATGATGGTTTCCGTCAGACGCAGGGAGATGAATTCCACCTGCTCGGGACGATCAAAAACTCTATCTGGAAACCAACGCTTCATCAGAATGCGAAATCCGCCGAACGCCACGCCGGCGACGATCGCGAGCCCACCGAGGATCGCGCACAAAATCACGACGTTCAGAATGAGCAAGTACAAATCGTGAACTTCATGCTGATCGCTGGGCGTATTCCAGGTGACGTTCGCTTCGTAATTCACCATGCCCAGCAAAGATTTCGCGTCGCTGGAAGAAATGGGCCCGGATGCAACTACGACAATCGGCCCCGTGCGCTTATCGAAAAATGAACCCGAACTCTCAACTGCGGAGATGCCCGCCTGTGGTTGCGCGATTTGATGCGCCGCATCAATCCGGCGCAGATGATCGGCAGCCAGTTGCGGCGTGGGATAAGAAATCAGCATCAACGTCGCTTCCCCGCTCGAAGTGTTGTAATGACCGAGGGAAACTTCCGCGCTGGTGTTGAAATCCACCAATCCCGCAGAAACGGGCGAGGAGAGTGCCGCCAGAGCCCCCGGGCCCATCACATATTTTTGCGTATTTGGAACATATCCGCGACGCGGCATGAATTGAATAAACGTCGGTAAATTCGCCGCGCTTCCCGCCGGACTCGGCAACTCTCCTGCCAGCTCGCGCAGTTCCGCCCCCGCCATCGGAGATTCCTGGCTGAACACGGCATCCACCAGCACGGATCCGCGATAGAACAGCACACGCTGGCCTAGCGATGCGCCTTGATCGCCGATGTCCTCTCTTCGCATGTCCGGCTGCAGATAAAACGTGTAGGCCCCAAACGCGCCCGAAGCATCCGCAAAACGCGCGGCGCGAATCTTCAGTGTGCGGCCGTCATCCCGGGTGTAAGCGGCCGAAGCGAAATCCGTGAACCGATACTCTTTCAGCACCGCTGCATTTGCTGGATCGGCTGCAGCCGGATTCGTGCTGGTGGAAGCTGAACCTCGCATCTGCCATCCGCCAAATTCAGCGGGAAGAATGGCCTTTGGAGGAGGGCTCGACGGCTGCTGCGCAGCCGCAAAGCTGACTGGCGCGGCAAACGCAAACACCACAAAAATCAAGGTTCTGGCACAGCGGAACAGGTTCATGGAACGGCTCGAAAAATCGGCGCCTTTCCCTCCATTAGACCACAGGCGCCCGGCAAAAGTTTCCCTGGTCTGCTAAGCCGTGAGATTTCTATGCCTTGGCGACGTATAACTTTAGTGCCGCCCGAACCTACACCGACGAGCCATTCACAGGTAAGGCGTTTCCCGCGATACTAACTCTTGGGTGAAGCGCGCATGAAGTCGACCGTGGCAAAGATCGAGCGGCGGGGCAATCGCACCAAGGCCGTTCTTCCGGTGAGAATCAAGGGCATGGATGGTGCTGGAAACGCTTTCGAAGAACTGGCGCATACGTTGGACGTGACGGCCACTGGCGTACGCCTCGGCGCGATCCGCCGCGAGTTGAACGTCAGCGAGGAAGTCACGTTGTTTTTCCGCCAGCGAAAAGAGCAGTTTCGCGTGGTGTGGACAAAGAAGATGAAAGGTAGCTCCGAGTTCCAGGTCGGACTCCAGGCCGTCAATCAGGATCGCGAACCCTGGGGCCTGAACTCTACGGAACTCCGGGGAGAGCCGGCAGTGGTCGCACCAGCTTCCACCCCTGCCTGATTTTTTGTCGCAGTTATAGCTGGAGTTTTATTGTGCAGTCATACACGGGAGAAACATGAACAGGGCAACATACAGTCGGTGGTGGGACAGGTTCTGGTCAGACCAGGACGGTCAGGATGTCGCCGAATACTCCGTGATGCTCGCCGTAGTTCTAGTGATTGTGTTAGGCACGATTCGGCTGATCGGCTCGAATGCCGGCAACATCTTTTCCCAGGTCGGCAGCTCGATTCAGTAACCAAGATCCACTAACCAGCGATCCGCATAGTCCTTAAAACTCGTCGCGCGTTTCGCGCAATCGAACGGCAGCCGCTTACTGTCCGCTAACCTTCTCGATCTTGCTGGCGACTTTCACGCCGCTCAATCCGTTCACGTATTTCGCGATTCCTCTATAGAGCGATTCCGCGATGCGTTGGCGGTATTCGCTGGTTTCCAACCGCCGCTCGTCGCCCGGATTGCTGACGAAGGAAATCTCGGCCAGAATTGACGGCATATTCGCGCCGATCAGCACAATGAAAGGCGCCTTCTTCACGCCGCGATTGCGGATTCCCGGATTCTTTGCCGCCAATCCGCTGTGCAGCGATTGCTGCACATCGGCGGCGAACTCGCGCGACTCATCAATCTTTTCCTTGAGCGCGATCTTTTTTACCAGGTCCTGCAGCTCGAAGATTGATTTTTCTGAAACCGCGTTTTCCCGGGCCGCCACTTCCAAAGCGTCCGGAGCGGACGTGAAATTCAGGTAATAGGTCTCCACCCCGCGCGCGTCCGGATCGCGGCTCGAATTCGCGTGAATGGAAATAAAAAGGTCAGCCCGTTGCTGATTTGCAATCGCCGTGCGCGTCTCCAGCGGGATGAACGTATCGTCCTTGCGCGTATAAACGATTTCGGCTCCCAGCCGGCTCTCCAGCAACTTGCCCAGCTTCAATCCGACATCGAGGACAAGATCTTTTTCTTCCAGCCCGTTCGGTCCAATCGTTCCCGTATCGTGGCCGCCGTGGCCGGGATCAATGACGATCTTGCCGATCTTCAATCCCAGAGCGCGAATCAGCGACCGGTCGCCGTTCGAAGTCGGGCTGGCCTCGCGAACCTCAACGTCGGCGGACTCAGTGTCGCTCTGTTTCGATCGCGGCGATGCTTTGGCGCGCCGGTTCTTGCGCGAAGAGGATGACCCCACCTTACGCGGTTGGCTCCCTGTAGCCGACGCCGTGTCATCGTCGTCCGGTTCCACGATGACTTTCTTGATCGTGGAATTGGATGAATCGCCGGCCACCTTCACTACCGTTTCGACAGTTTTGTCTTGCAGTCGAGTTTCGCTGGACGCAACTTTGGTGTCGTCGGGACCGTCTTCATGGGTGGCGGGAACATGCTCCGGTTGCGTGAGGACAGGGTCTGGTGGTGGCGCGGATTTCTTCGCTTGTAAGTCCGAATCCAACTCGCGCGTTTTGGAATTCCTGGCGACCGTCGAATTCTCGGTCCGGTCTTCCGCCCCCGAGTCGCTCTCGCCTTCCAACAACGGCTTCGTCCCAATCTTTTTCAGCCCGTTCTTGGCCTGCAGGTTTTTGCCGTGAATATCGATAATCAGCCGGTAAGGATCAGGCAAGAGGAACGCGTCGTAGTCCGCGAGGTCATCGACTTCAAGCACCACACGGGTGCGGCCCGGCTTAAATTGCGCCACACGAATTTTCCTCAGAAATCCGTCATCCACGTCGAAAGTCTTGCCCACCAGCGTCGAAGCCAGCTTCGTGTCATGCAGATCAAAAAAGATGCGGTCGGGATTGAAGATGCGCTGCGAGCCAAATTTCACATCGCCTTCCACATCGATCGCCACCCGCGTGTAATCGGGCGTAGACCAGTGCCGGATGCCGGTCACACGCGGCAACCCTCCAGAGGGTGCCGCGGGAGAGGCCGGCACGGAAGAGTGTGGCGCGGGCACTCCCTTCGACAAGCTCAGGGCAGGCTCTGCCCGCGCAGCGGCGTCGGTCTCTTCAGCAGCCGATTCAGTATCCGAAGAAGCACCGTCAGTCGCCTTAGCCGGCTGCCCATTTTTCGCGGCCTTCGGTTGTGGAGTTTCAGCTTTTTTCTCCGCCGCCCGATCCAGGTCCGCAATCGCCGCCTGCGCATCTTCGACCAGCCGATTATGCGGATAGCGGTGCAGGAATTCCTCAAACGTCGCGCGCGCCTCGTCGGGATCGTTCAGATCGTCGTTATAAATCTGTCCGATCGTGAACAACGCGTCACAACGATACTTGCTGCCCGGATATTCGCGCCGCAGAAATTTATATTGCGCAATGGCCTCGTGCAGGATTTTGTCGTCATCGAAGCGCCGTCCCATTTCCACCAGCGTCTCGGCCACAGCCACTACGCTGGGGTCGGCCTTCGTCGATGTGGGCGCGCCGTAATACACGTTGCGGTAGGCATTGATGACGCGTTGATAATCACGGCGGCTGCGATCGGCAGGAAGGCGTCCATTGAGCGCTTCGCGCATGCGTTCGGCCGCAGCAAAGCGGTCTCGCGCCCAGGCCTCATTGTGATGCGCGCGGGCATGCGCGGGCACTGCGGGCAAAGCCGCCAGGATCAGCAGCATCGCCCAGCGCAATCCGCGCTGTCTGGGTAGGGTCATCAAAACCTGAGCCGTCTGTCATCCTGAGCGAGACGCTCTTGTCTCGCGAAGGACCTGGGCGAGATGCGCGAAGCGTCGCGAGGCTTTTACTGAAAAACGCCGCTACGCAATACCCGCGCGATCAGCTCGCTTCCTTATTCAGCTTGCAACCGCGTTATCCTGGTACCTGGGAGACTGCAAAAACAGATGCCGCAAACCTAATCGGTGTTGCTGATGTACAGCACGCCGTGCGCATCCCGTTCAATATGCAGGGGTTCGTGCGACGCGCTGGAGGGAGTGAAATCAAACCCTCCGTAATACAGATTCGTAATTCTGCGAACGTAACTCTGGGTTTCGGCATAGTGCGGAACGCCCGCACTCCGCGCTACCGCGCCCGAACCCGCGTTATAGGCGGCCAGGGTCAGATTCACATCGCCGCCGTAGTTTTCCAGAAGCTGTTTCAGATGGCGCACTCCCGCATCGACGTTCTGCTCGGGATCGAACGGATTCTTCACATTCAGGCTGCGCGCCGTCGCCGGCATGAGCTGCATCAATCCCATCGCGCCTTTGCGCGAAACCGCATTGGAATTGAAATTGGACTCGACTTTGATCACCGCACGAACCAGATTCGGATCGACATTGTGCCGCGCGGCGGCCATGGTGATGGCCTGATCCACTTCGTCCTGTGAGGCCTGACGTCCACGCGCATTGGCCGCAATGATTTTCGCGTTGGCCGAGCGCACCGAATCGCGGCCGAAATACTCGCTGACTTCCGCCGCCGCCGATCGTGCCGCCTTCATGGAAACCGTGTTCGCCGAGGGTACCGGTTTCCAACGGTTTTCCTTGCTGCTCCAATAAACCAGCGTCGAACGCCGCGGCTGATACTCGCTGGTTGCATGCGCGCGCGACCGAGGCGCGTCGTCGTTCACATAGACCGTGCGGCCATTTTCCTGCGTGGTGGTGATGCCCGCGCCGCGCTCGTCGCTTTCCGCGGCCCAAGCCGGGATCGTATGGAGAGGAAAAGAGATCGCGATAGCCGAACTTGCCGTCAGCATCAGTGCGAGTTGCAGGCGCTTTCGCATATCCGGGCAGTCTGCCTTTCACCCCAAGACTTCGCTATGGGCAGGGCGCAGCGAAACAAACCTCGCCCTCCTGAGTTTCTACCCGGAACCTGACGGAGAATCCCTTACCAGAGTAGGTCGATTATAGGCGGGGCCGATGGGGTGGGCAACGTTTCCGAAGGGAGTAGAACCACCGGAGTAATTCGCAGTAAGCGATTGAATTATAAGCACATTATATCGATCTTAGGCTTGGCGGCTGGATGTCGGAAGTAACCAGCGGAGTGGTTACCTGTGCGCCTTCCCTCACGGACCCGGCTCTAATGGCGACGCGCACACGGTTTTGGGGCGGGCTCCTCGTCAATTTGACGGGACATCACCCAGACTACTGGTTTCCTCGTAAACTGAGGCCGACGCAAGGAACATCTCAAGCACTTTGTCAGACTCAATTTCAACCGCCGGACCGCTCCCGGCCGTTCCCGTTCTTTCCACCTGCCCAGCCTGCAATGCGTAGTCTCTTCCGTCGACGTTGAGCCCCGTCACTCGAACCGTGACGCGTTTGCCATCCGTCGTACCGGACCCGGCCAGTTTTGTACGCTGATCGAGCGATCCGCCACCCGCAAGCGCGATTGGCTGCAAAAGGGCTCCCGTGAAAGTAAAGTTCCCATCGGCCTGATGGCTGATAGAAATCACGTGAATAAACAGGCGGGTACCGCCCGCGATCTGTAGCAACCGCAGCGACGATGAGTTAGTAGCGTCGTAGTCCTCACGGAAAGGCACAGTTGGAGAGTTGTCCGGAGTTGCCCCGTCCCTCTCCACCGTGTTCGCTGGCACACTTTCCGCCGCGCCCGCCTGGACGCTCGCGGAATGAGTAGGGTCGGAGCTTGATTGATCGGTTGTTGCCCTGCCGCCCGAGGCTGGGGCGGACAAGTCGATAAGCGCGTCCTCACTGGACTCGAAGCCCCCGGAAACCCGCAGCAAGTATCGACCGGGCGGTGCGTCGAAAACCGCATACCCCCTGCTTGAGACGCCGGGGTTCAACTGCTTGAGCATATCGAACGCTCGAGGCATGAAGGTGCCCTTCGAGCTCTCGTCATATTCTCGCCCCTGCGCATCAATTAGCTTAAGGGGCTGAAGAGTGCTAGCCGTCCTATCGTTGTTACGTACGTACAGGTCCACCACGAGAAACTCGGCATCCGGACGTTCCGCCTCTCCGAGGCTCGCGATCATTGGCTCCCACTGCGCCCCCTCGCACCTGTAGGACCAGTATCCGACCGAGAAATCCTCACCAACCCTATGTACGGTCGGACTTCGGGATGCGGCAGTCTGTAGGTTACTGTTGTCGCGAACAGCGGGGGTGGCTGGGCTCGGGCCAGACGGCGAACGCCAAATGGCCAGCAGCAATAGCACAACGGAAGCGGCCAGGACATACCCCAACGTACGGCCCCAATTGCGACTGCCTCCTTTTTCGGGACCAACGGGAGTAGACGTATGCTGGACCGCCGAGGGCAGGGTAGACCGCGCTTCGGGCAATCCGCCCGACTCCACGGGATTGCCGCACTCGGAACAGAACGCTCCTTGTCAAACTAAAGCAGCTCCGCACCTGTTGCAGAACTTAGGCATCGAGGCGCCTATTCTTCGCGCGGCCCAAGTATACCTCGGAAGAAGGGAGGAAGTGGTCCATGTCCTGCGCGGGGACTACCCCGTCTCCAGCGCGGCCGCGAACGCGTCCAGCGACAACGAGCGCAGCAGATTCCTTCTCATGCCGCGTTCGACTTCGGCCAGACGATCCGACGCCGCCGTGATCCAATCGAAATCTGCGGATTCGGCCAGGCGCTTCAACTCCGCCGCGATATCCGTATTGCGAATCATTTCCGGCGCGCCGGAGTTCATAAACATCAGGTCGCGCAGCAGCGAATAGAGCGTCCGGATCAGCTCTTCCGTCTTTTGCCTGCCCTCGACTCCCGGACGATAGGATTCCGTGATCTTGAACAGTTCCGAATGCTCGCCACCGACGAGAGCCGATTTCAGAATCGCCAGCGCGTGATCCCGCGCCACGATGTACGCCGCGAGATCGAAGCCCCGCGCGCATCCCACCGCACCCTCCGAAAGCCGCGCCACCAGCGCCCGCTGCGCTGGCTTCCATTCCGGATGAAACTGCCCGAGATCGCTCTCAATTTCCTCCGTGGTCAACGCGCATAGCGTGAAAATCATCGAGCGCGAGCGGATGGTCGGCAGCAACTCTCCCGCATTTTCGGTGAGAAGAAAAATCGTGGCGAACTCCGGCGGCTCTTCCAGCACTTTCAGCAGAGAATTCGCCGCCTCTTTCATGAACGCCGAGTCAGTAAATATGTAGACGCGTTCCCTGCCCTCGGCCGGACGGTAATAGATCGTCTCGATCACGCGCCGTACCTGGTCGACTTTGATCATCATTTGCGGAGGATCGGGAGGAATGATCAGCACATCCGGATGCGTCTGCACGAAAATGCGCGTTTCTTTCTTGTCGGCATCGCGGAGATTCTCGCGGGTTTCGACCGCCTCGGCGAAGCGTGCTTCGAGATCGGATGCCTGGGCGATGAGCGTGCAGTTCGCACATTTGCCGCAATAGTCGGGAAGACCGTCAGTCTCGGTCGGAGCAAGGCAATTCAGCGCCTGCGCCAGCATCAGCGCGAGCGTGTATTTTCCGGATCCTCGGCATCCGGCCAACACGACGGCATGCGGCAAGCGATCACGCGCGATCATCTCCCGGAGGCGATGGACGATTTCGGTGTTGCCGTGAAAATCAGAAAAGGGCATAGGCACTTTAGAACGAAAATCTAGTACCACCGGACCGCGATTCACTTTCAATAACTACTTTGCGAACTACCTCGCAAGACGGAGTCAATCTGCTGCACGATCTCAGGCACCCGCTTGGTCAATTCCTTACGTTCGCCCTCTCCAAGCCGCTGCCAGTAAGAGGGCATCTCGTCCAGAAATTGCTGGGCATCGCGGCTAAGATGGCAATATTTGGCAAGGTAAGGAACGGCGTGAGTCAACGCACCAGAAGCGTCGAGTCCCCGCCGGATCTTGGATAGGTTCTTCTTCAAGTGAGCGAGTACGGCAGGAACCGCTCGCTCATCAGCCGCATCCTCAATCGCCCACAGCGCATATCCTTTTTCGCGGTAGGCAGGAGACAACAGAGCTTCAGCAAGGATCGGGGTAGAATCAGCCCGCCCGATGTGGCCGATGGTTAGAATCGAGACGCATTTCACGTCTTGCATTGGATACGACAGAAGCGTGCAAAGAACAGGGATCGCTTTTTGGGTGCCAACTTTCCTCAGCCCAATCGCTGCCCAATAGACATCATACTTCGACGTTGCTTTCTCGACTGCCGCGAGCAGGTACTCCTCAGTCCAACAGAATCCATTCCTTTTTTTCCTGAAGTGTCCTTCAATCGTCTGCTCGCAGAATGGATCCAAGGGAAACACCATCAGGTCACCTCCAAGAAAAGTTTGAGGCGTCTATGCACTGCTTCCACAATTTTCTGGTGCGTCTGCCCCGGCGTGCCGCGGGCATCGATCACGGCCACCCTCCCCGGCTCGCGTTTGGCAATCGCGATGTAGCCTTCGCGTACGCGCGCGAAAAACGCCCGTGTTTCCTGCTCGAAACGGTTTTCATCATGACTCCGGCTGGCCGTCTTGGCTGCGTGCTTGTTCCTGCGCCGCGCCCGGCTCACACTGGTATGCGGATTGGAATCGAGCAGCAGCGTCAAATCCGGTTGCAAGTCTCCGCACAGAACCCGATGCAACTCCAGCACGGCCGCACTTCCCAGCTTTCGTCCGCTGCCCTGGTAAGCCTCGGTCGAATCCGTAAAGCGGTCGCACAACACCACGCTACCCGCCGCCAGCGCCGGTTCGATCACCTCGGCGATATGCTGTGCCCGAGACGCGAACATCAGCGCCATCTCGGCCATCGGCGAAAGTCCGGCTGTGCCGGAGTCGAGCAGCACTTTGCGGATCTTTTCTCCCGTCGGCGTTCCCCCGGGCTCCCGCGTCTCGACAACTTTATGTCCAGCCGCGCGCAACACCGCTGCGAGCCGCCCCATTTGGGTGCTCTTGCCGGTTCCGTCGAGCCCTTCGAAGGTGATGAATTTTCCGCGTCGCGACATTCCAGCCGCATCATAACAGCGCGGTAGATAAATTCATCAACCACGAAGGACGCCACGGAACGCAAAGGATATTCAGACTGGCGCTGGTTGCCTTCGTGTACCTTTGTGGTCAAAGCTGTACGCCGTAAGTCACGCTGCGATATCCTGAATTATCTGCCGCAGAAAAATCTCATCCCGATCTCTGGAGACCTTCGCAATGAAATTCCCGAAAGTTGTGGGAGTCCTCTGTGTGGCAGTTTTCGCAATCTCTAGTTTCGCCGCCTCCGGCCCAACCGTTACTTTATGCGTCGACGCCACCCATGCGCCGCGAAAAGTTTTCTACGCAACTCTGACCATCCCCGCCAGCCCCGGCGAATTGACTCTCTACTATCCGAAATGGATTCCCGGCGAGCACGCCCCTGACGGTCCCGTCATCGACCTAGCCGGACTGAAGTTCACTGCCCATGGCCAAACTTTGAAATGGCGGCGCGACACCCTCGATGGCTTCACTGTGTTCGTCGACGTTCCCCAAGGCGCAACCCAAGTTTCCGCCGAATTGGATTTCCTTTCTCCCACCGCCGACGAACAAGGCTTCACGGCCGGCGCTTCGGCCACGGACAAGCTGGCAGTCATCAGTTGGAATCAGGTTCTGCTTTATCCCAAGGGATGGAACGCCGACCAGATCAACTACACCGCGAGTTTGAAAATTCCCGACGGCTGGAAGTTCGGCACCGCGTTACCGGTCAGCGGCCAGAGCGGAAATGAAATTCGTTTCCAGACCGTTCCCCTGGACATGCTCATCGACTCGCCGGTCCTGACGGGAGAATTCCTGAAAGTGGTCCCGCTCGCCGAAGACCCGCACGTCGAAATGGACGTTGCCACCGACGCCGCCGCCGATCTCGACGCGCCCGCCGACGTCTGGGAACATTACAGGAATCTGGTGCAGCAGGCTTACAAGCTATTCGGAGCGCACCATTACAACGACTATCACTTCCTCTACACGCTCAGCGATCACGTGGCGCATTTCGGACTGGAGCATCACGAGTCCGACGACAGCCGCACCGACGAGCGCTCGCTGGTCGATGAGAGCTTGCGCAACTTAGCCGCGGGCCTGCTGCCTCACGAATACGTTCATTCGTGGAATGGAAAATATCGCCGTCCGGCGGATTTGGCGACCCCGAATTATCAGGACAAAATGCAGGACGATCTGCTCTGGGTCTACGAAGGTCTGACGAACTATTTGGGGTTTGTTCTCACCGCCCGCAGCGGGCTGCTCACCGACTCTCAGGATCGCGCCGACCTCGCCCTCACCGCCGCCGAAATGGCGCACACTCCCGGCCGCATCTGGCGCGACCTGCAGGACACAGCCAATGCGGCTCCGCAACTTTATTTCGCGCCGCCGCAGTGGGAATCATGGCGGCGTTCAACGGATTTCTATCCGGAAGGGACGCTCGATTGGTTGTGGGCAGATGTGATCATCCGGCAACAGACTCATGGCCAGAAATCAATCGACGATTTCTGCCAGCTCTTCGAAGGTCCGCCCAGCACTGGCCCGATGCTCAAGACCTATACCTTCGATGACCTGATCAACGCACTCAACCAGATCGTGCCCTACGACTGGCGCGGGTTCTGGCTGGAACGCCTTAACACCCACAGCCCCGAAGCGCCGCTGGGTGGCGTCGCGGGCAGCGGATGGAAACTCGCGTATGACGACAATCCATCTGAAATGACGAGCGCTGCCATGGCGACGATGCGTGCTGCGCCGGGAGCCTACTCCCTTGGGCTGGTGATGCGCGACGATGGCACGATCATCGACACCGTCGAAAATATGATTTCGGCAAAAGCCGGCATCGGTCCGGGAATGAGAGTCATCGGCGTCAATGGCCGGCGCTTCTCCAGCGATGTTCTTCGCGATGCCCTGAAAGCCGCCAAAACAGACACTGCTCCCATCGAATTGCTGGTCGAGAACGATGAGTACTACAAGACTTACAAGCTCGACTACCACGGCGGCGAGCAGTATCCGCACCTGGTGCGTGACGAGTCGAAGCCGGACCTGCTCAGCGACATATTGAAAGCGAAGTAGCCGGTTAGCAAGCTGTCATCCTGAGCGAAGCGAAGGATCCCATACAATCGAAAGCCATCGCCGGCCTGGCGAGGGATTCGTACCGACACGCGAATCATGCGAATCGCTGGCAAGGCACGCACTCACCTCATAGTTGATTGGGATCCTTCGACTTCGCGCGCGCTTCACTGCGTCAAGTCCGCGCTGCGCTCAGGATGACAAGGCGTTTACCGGCCGCGCGTGTACCAGATCGATCCGGGAGACTTATAGTTCTGGCCTTCGCCCCACACGACGTGCGTCGTGCCTTCGTTATCGATGGCCATGCTGAAATAATCGCCGAAAGGAAAGCGGAATCCGGACGGAAGAATGTAATCGTAGCCGCGCGCCGAACTCGAGAGCTGGGTCTCCGCGCTCCACGTCGCGCCCCCATTGGTCGAACTGCGATAGAAGGTATTCCAAAGCGTGTCGTGCGGACGGGAAGCCCGTGTATCCATCCAGGCCACGCGAACGTCGCCCGAGGCTCCCGCGACAATCGCGGGAAATCCATGCTCAACGCCCATCGCCGCCGACGAAACGCTCACATGAGCCGACCAGTTCGCCCCGCTGGTTGTGGAAGTCGAAAAATAGACTCTTTCAGCCCCGCCATTGGTCACTCCGGCGTTCCACAAAGCGTATAACGTTCCCGCCGAGTCGGAAGTCAGCGCGATCTGCGCTCCCAGAAATCCAGTTTCACAACTCTGCAATGCGCACGACGGCGGCACGCCGGAGACATCGAGCAAAGTCGTATTCCAGGTGCGCCCGCCATCCGGCGATCGGCTGACGAATACGCTCACCGGACGGGTTGGCAGTTCCTGCCGCGCATAGGCGGTCCAGCCGAAATAAACATTGCCTGCCGGATCGATGGTTGCGCCTCCAGCCAGCGACCACCCCGGCCCTTCATTCGGATTCACGTTCACCACATTAAAAACTTGCCCGGCATCGTGCGAGGCGGCGACAAAGAATTTCTCGTCGTGGTTGAAGCCAACATAGACATCCGTGCCGTGAACCGCCAGCACCGGCTTGTCGGCATCTTCTTGTCCGCGCTCGGCCCAAGAGAACGTCCAGCTCCGTCCAAAGTCGAGCGAGCGCGCTACGATCACGTCGCGCTTGTTGTTTTGCAGCCACGAGGCATAAACCGTCTGCTTGTCCAGCGGATCGACTACGATTTGTGGATCGAATTGCCCGGTCGGTATCGGCACCAGCGGTCGCGAATCCTGCCACGTCGCACCATTGTCATCGCTGATGAGCAATGCCATGGTAGGTGCGGTACAGGCCCGGCAATCCGGCACCGCCCCATACTGCGGATAAAGCACGTAAATATGCCCATGGCCGTCGGCCGCCATGGCCGGCTCCCATTGATCTCCGGTTCTGTATCCCAGACGCGTCTGTGGCGCAAAAGGATTTGCGGCGTAGGCGGCATGAGCCGCCAATCCCAGCAGCAGGAAAACGGCAATCTTCCGCATGTTTGCGCCGAGGGATTGAAATGGGCTGATCGAGGAAACCACCACACTGCTCCCAGAGGATAAAGCCCCGAATTCGGACTGTACCCTGATTCCATGAGAGCGTCAATTAACTGTGGGACAAATTGACCCGATTTTTACACTTCCGTCACTTTCGGGAAGTTGCGACATCTAAGATGTTGCGACATCTAAGATGTATATTTCTGTGGAACTGGGCTAGGGATTCGAGGAGCATGTAGCCCGGGACGCATTCGTCCGGGGGCGAGCCAAGCTCGCTATCTTTGGGGCCTGGTCAGGGAGGAAACACCATGGCAAAAGCCACGTTTGCGGCAGGATGCTTTTGGGGCGTCGAAGCCACTTTCCGGCAGATTCCGGGCGTAATCTCAACCCGCGTCGGCTACATTGGCGGGAAGACGGAAAATCCTACATACAAAGACGTTTGCACCGACGGCACCGGCCACGCCGAGGCGGTGGAAGTCGAATTCGATCCCGCCAAGGTGCGTTATGCCGACCTGCTCAAGGTTTTCTGGGAGAATCACGATCCCACGCAGTTGAACCGCCAAGGCCCGGACTGGGGCACGCAATACCGTTCCGCGATCTTCTATCATTCGCCCCAGCAGCAGGTAGAAGCGCAAGCATCAAAAGAGGCGCTGGAAAAGGCGCACCGCTACTCGAAGCCGATCGTCACGCAGATCGTTCCCGCCCCGACGTTCTTCCCAGCCGAGGACTATCACCAGCAATATCTGGAGAAGCGCGGCCTGGCCAGCTGCCACATCAAAGCCTGAGCGGTGTGGGCTTAGTCTGTGTGGGCTTTAGTTTGTGTGGGGCGGACAATCCTGTCCGCCCAATCTGACCACAAGGACAACCGCGTAAATCATTCGATCCGCAGAGGGTGCCCCATCCTAGCCGCGTTCTGTGCGGCTAGGGTGGGGACTTTGACTTCCATGACACTTAGGAACGCCAGCGTGGGGCGAGGCGAGATGAAGTGGGAAGCGTTTCAGAGAGTGATCGAGGGCAATGGAGCAATCGCTCTAGTCTCAGACGCCATGATGTATGTGTTTCCGAAAAGAGCTTTCACTTCTACCGAATTAGAAGAGTTCAAAGACCTGATCGCCGTTCACGTTTCCGTCTGGGACGGCAAAACGAAGACGATACGGTTGCCATAGCGTAGCTCCTTACGTTCCCGTAATTTTCGTGATGATCTCTTCCGGCAACCGCTGACGGATTTCTTCGGGCAGGCGGTCGTGCACGCGCCGTGCGCCTTCCTTGGCCGCATCGAGCACGGTAACCGGAGCCGGCGTTGCCACAGCAACTCCGAGCCAGATCAGCGCCGACGACGCGAATCCCGTAAGCGCGGCGATTTCCAGCCAGAACGCATGCCGCGGCCCGAAATGCCGAATCACTCCAAACGCCAGCAGGAAAACAAGAGCAGACAGCGAGGCGAGCACAATCAATCCAACATCGATGATGCGATGAATCTTCTGCCGTCCGCGGCAATATTCGCAAGCCTTGAGATGGCTGTCGTAGTCGCCCCGCATCTCCGGAGCAAGGTGGGAGATATCGTAACGCCAGCCCGCCAGAATCTTACCGACAATAGGATCGATGCACTGCTGACTCATAGGTAAGATCAACCAGCATTTACAGGCAGATCGGAGCCAGTGCTTCAGATTGCGTAGCCAGCAGGACGCGGTTCTGGAACAGGCTGCCCCGTTCTGCTAATGCTTTTTCCGCGCCTCGCCGGGCTATCTCCGGGTGGTTGTTCTGTTCAGAAAGATGCGCCAAGACTACAAACGTTGCACTATTATCATAGTCGTTCGTGAAGAAATCCGCGAGCGCCTCGTTCGAAAGATGCCCGACGCGGCTCATCACGCGCTGTTTCACCGCCCACGGATACGGCCCTCCACGCAGCATTTCCAGATCGTGATTCGATTCCATGATGAGCACGTCGCAGCCGCGCAGATGATCGCGCACGCTGACCGGCAAATATCCCAAGTCGGTGGCAACCCCAACCTTCACTCCTTCCGCACGAAAAGTGAATCCCACCGGATCCGCGGCGTCGTGCGGAATGGTGAATGGCTGTATGGCAAAGTCGCCAACCTGAAAGCTGCATCCGGATTCGAAAGCTTCGAACTTCTCCAGCCATGGCCGTTCGCCCTTGGTGTCACGCACGGCGCGTGCCCACGCCTGATGCGTCGCTCCAGTCATGAAGACGGGAATCTTCAACTTCTTCGCAAGTGTCGCCAGTCCGTAGACATGATCGGAATGCTCGTGGGTAATCACTATCGCCGCCAGCGATCGGGGATCCTCGCCAAGCGCCTTCAACCGCTTGAAAGTCTCACGCGCGGAGATGCCGGCATCGACCAGAATCCGGGTGCGTGCGCTGGCCACGATCGCACAATTGCCGCGGCTCCCCGAAGCCAGCATCGAGACACTTACTCCCATGCCTGCCAGCATACCCGCGTTGCCTGTGAATTCGGGAGTTACTTTGTGGTTAAGCCAAAAGAGGGATCAGAGGTCAGAGGTTCCGATCTCTGATCCCTGGCCCCTGATCCTCGATCCCTGACTTCGGACCTCAGACTCCGGCTTGACCCTTCACGGTGGATCTCTCTTCAGTCGGCCCCGTCTGAGGTCCGAAGCTTTACCGCAACTCAATCTCCGGATTCTGCGTCTCCCGCCGCAGCAGTTCAGATCGGCAGACCGGCGAAAAACTTTAGAGCTCGATTCGTTCTCTACCCCAGATGTCATCCTGAGCCACGCCTCTTGTGGCGAAGGACCCGTGCAACTCGCCGGCAACTGCATAGGTCCTTCGGTCCGCAAACCCGGCCGACCTCAAGATGACAATGAGGAGTGGTTATTTCCCCGTCTGCAAATTATCCCAGCCGCCGCGCGCGATCGCGCCGCCATACGCCCCGGCGATTCCGGGAAGAAAATCGAGAAATGATCCGTAGATTTGCGCGCGCGTCGGCTTGACCGTTTGCACCAGGTAAGCGACGAACTCCGTCAGCGGAATGCAAACGCCGACCACGACCACCCATCGCCATGGCCAGCGCGGCCGTGCCATGCCGAGGAACATGCAGGCCATCACCACCAGCAGCGCCGTGACCAGCAGATCGTTGATGATGACATCGGCGATTCCTGTGCCGATGCCACAAAGCGCAGCTAGCACGTAGAACCAGCCATCGCTGCGAGCGTCTGATTCCGAGCTCATTCAGACATCATTTCACCACGAGCTTTGGTGTGAGCTCGACGTTCCATTGTCGAGGAGGTCATCCCGAAGCCCGCGCCTTCACCAGCGAGGCGAAGGATATCCCGTGCCGAGAATTCCGTTGCCCGGAGATCCTTCGCTCCGCCCTGAACATCGGCTGCGCTCAGGATGACGCAGTTCCATAACTGTGTCTCCATGGTGAACTCAATATTTATAAAACCCTCTTCCGCTTTTCCGCCCCAGCCAGCCGGCGTCGACCATCTTGATCAGCAGGGGGCACGGGCGGTACTTGGGATCTCCCAGGCCGCTGTGCAGCACGCGCATGATGTCGAGGCAGACGTCGAGTCCGATGAAATCCGCGAGCGTCAGCGGGCCCATGGGATGCGCCATCCCCAGCTTGAATACTTCATCGACCGCTTCGGGCGTGGCCACACCTTCCATGACCGCGTACATGGCTTCGTTGAGCAGCGGCATCAGCACGCGGTTGGAAACGAATCCGGGCGCGTCGTTGACTTCGACCGGAGTCTTTTCCAGCTTGATGGCGAGATCGCGCACCATGGTGAACGTTTCCTGCGAAGTGGCGAGGCCGCGGATCACTTCCACCAACTTCATCACCGGCACGGGATTGAAGAAGTGCATCCCGATCACTTTCTCCGGCCGCCGGGTCAAAGCGGCGAGCTTCGTAATCGAAATCGAAGACGTATTCGACGCCAGAATGATTTCCGGACGCGTGAGCCGGTCCAGATCGCGGAAGATTTCTGTCTTGATCTCGAATTTCTCGGTCGCCGCTTCGATCACGAAATCGCAACCGGAAAGTTGCGCGCGTTCGGTGACCGGCTGAAGGCGTCCCAGAGCTGCGTCTTTGTCATTGACTGAAATCTTGTTTTTGGCGACTTCGCGGTCCAGATTCTTGCCAATCGTTTCGAGCGCGCGATCGAGAAAGCGCTGTTCGACATCGCACAGGATGACTCTGTATCCCGAGCGCGCGAAGACGTGGGCAATGCCGTTGCCCATGGTGCCCGCCCCGATTACGCCGACAGTCTTGATCTCCATAATTGCCTCGCAGGAAAACGGTAGAGTGTAGCACCGCCGCCAGCGCATCCGCTAAGAGTCTGGGTCAGAGTCAAAGTCGCGCCACAGTTGTGCCTCCGGAATCAAGACCAGGCAGCATGGCTCATCCCGTTCGTGGCCTTCCGCGGTGCCCTTCCGGCGAGACTCGGAAGTAACCGCGATGCCGCTTTCGTTTGACCCGGGCCCCCTTCCTATTACATTATTGGGGAGAAATGGACGCCGAGCAGACCATTGCCGAAATCGAGTGGCTGGAGGAAATGTTCGAGGCGCCGGATATCCGCCCTCTGAGCCCGAACGACATCTCCGCCGCGAATCGCCGGCACGATGAACAACTGGCCAACAGCCCCTGGTTTCGACTCTGGCAGCGCTATGGCATTTGCTGCCGCTCCGAGTCCCCTTCCCTCCGGCCAGGCGAAATCGAGAGATAGATTACCCCGACCGCACGGACATGATCAGATTCTTCCGATGGCGCGAACGCGAGCGTAGAATCGGGCTGGCGGATCGCCTTCTTCCCGATGGCCAAGCCAGTAGAAGCATGTTGTAGCTCGCCAGCATCGATCTGTTACTGGTTCACGGTCTCGCTGATAGCGTGGGGAGTTCTGAGCCTCATAGGGATCTACTGGCGTCCTCTCCATACGTCGTCAGCGGCTGTGTGCCTTTTTGCCATGGCCATCGGGTGCGCCGCCAACTGGCTTACGAATCGCTCTCTTCACTGCACCATTACTGGCCCACTGTTCCTGATCGGCGGCGTCCTGTTCCTACTCTCGGGCGTGCATACGATCCCACATCGAGACACGCTTTGGATCTGGCCGGTCCTTCTCATCGGCATCGGCATCGCCTTCCTGCTGGAGTGGCTGTATGGCAAGCGCTCTACGCCCTGATTGTTGAAATATCAATCACGCTCACAGAACTTATGAAATTCTTCCGCCTATCCCGCAAAACGTCCGACAAGGGCGAGGCACCCCGCGCAGTTTCTAAACAATCCCTCCCACCCATTGTCGGTGCCCGATCCTAGCTTCGCTCTTTGCGGCTAGGCTGGGGATTTGAACTCACTTATGGGTTTCTATGGCGCCAACCGTCGGTTCGAACAAATAACGAATCCCCGTCTCTTGCCTCGTTCTGAAAAGACCGGCATTTTGAGCGCAATGGCCTGGTTACAACAGTTATGATCCAATCAGTATTATGCGACCCACATGACAAATTCTCTTCGGTTCGCTTTGTCACTCTTTTTAATCGCTGCCGGGATGTTGTCGATGGCCCGAGCCGCTGAGAAAAACGCGATCACGATCGGCAAAGTCCGATCTGGTACCGCAATTCTCCGCCAGCATGAACGTCTAACGATTCTTGAAATCAAATCTCACTCCGGGTCTGTTCAGCGGATTGCTCTCAGTCATCCAAGCGAATATCGCCAAGGGACCGACGCCCCTTATGAAGCGCAATTGATTGCGGAAAGTCCCAATCACTTCTTGATCTTCACGGATACGTTCGCTTCAAATCCGAGCAACGTTCAGGGTCGTTGTGGTGCGAGCGAGACAGGGGAGCGTTTTATTCATGTAGTGGCTCTTGATGCTATACCACATGAGACTCTTTCTGTCCTCATGGACAGCTGCCTACTCGACTTGGAAGCAACATCACAGAGCCCCGAGTGGATCGCCAAGACTGATTCCGCTGGTTTCGTCGGGCGGATCGTCCTCAGCTTCGAGCAGGGCACCCAGGCAACCGTCGCTTACTACATTGCACCCGATGGTGCGGTGACGCGACCACAGACGGAACAAGATTCGTCAAAATCGCATTAGTTGGCGAGAAATCCTGTTAACGCTCAAAATCCCCCGGCTGCGGGTTCTGAGTCAAATCGCCTGTCTTCATCAACTATGATTCCAACATTGAAGCGAGGGGTCATGAGACGGATAACAATGGCGCTGGCAATTCTCGGGGTCGCGATGGCGGGCGGTGGCGCAGTGGAGGCAAACCACGCAGCGAGATGGCCGAGCTTAAACGATATCAAGTCCGGCTCGGGCGAAGCGCTTGAAAAAGCACGACTGTCACCGGCTGAGCTAAAACTCGTGCGTGCTGCCCTCAATGACCTAGCAAACGGAAAACGATGTCAGGGGGCAAGCATTGAAAGCTGCGATGCTTCAGAGAGCTTGTTTCTCGCGAAGGTGAAGATCACCACGGATGGGCGGACCGCAGTCATATTGCGAGGCCCAAGTATTGCTTGCGGCACCGCTGGATGCCCGATTTGGGTCATCCAGACCTCGGGCAAGGTCCTAATTCAGGATTTCGGATGGGGCTATCTAATCTTGCCGTCTCATGAGCATCACTACTTTGACGTAGTGACGGCAACCGGTAATCACCGTGTGGGTCTTGTCATGTGGAGCTTCGACGGTGATCATTATCGGGTCATCCATTGCGCTTCCACCGACGCAACCGACCAACAGGGACCGCCGTCACAAGTGTCGGAGCAAAGCTGCCCGGTTTCGATGCAGTGAGCTGTCGAAAAATCTCGATTACGCTCATCTACACGCGGCTTCGCTTGGACAGGCATTTTTGACGCTCATTACCGTGCCCATAACTTTTTCCACAGCATAAATGTCATTTCTTGTGACGGATAACCTTTACTCACAGCCCGGGCAAAGAGCAAACTTGCTCCATGCTCCAGCAACGTCCCCAACCTCGCACGAGGAACCACGGAGCACAGCCCTCGGAATCGGCGAAATCAGCACCTAAACCCTTATTCTGCAATATTTTACCCGTAAGTTATTCGCCCTCAATATTTTGCGGCGATTCGTCGAGATCCGGCGCACTTAACTCCTTTAGAAGCAGAGATTTGCGCAAACAATTTAAAAAAATTAAAATTGTATCCGAGCCGCGCTGCCGGACGACAACGGTCAACTCGCACCCACATCCGCGCCTCCGCTGCCGCGCTAGCCGGAGTCTTTATGCGGTGTAGACTAATCGAAGCTTTATATTGCTTTTTTCTGTCCGTCTCGAAAGGAATACTCCCATGGCAACCTTAGAAGCTCCCGTCCGGCCGCGCTCCGGACTGCATTCCGGCTCGTTCACGACCGAGCCATTCTTCGATTTCCGCAATGAAGAAAATGTGCGCCGCATGCGCGCCGCGATCGCGAAAGTGCGCAGCCAGTTGGGCCGCGAATACGACCTCATCATTGGCGGCAAGCGCGTGAAGACTACCGACAAGATCAAATCCCTGAATCCGGCGAAGCCGTCGGAGATCGTTGGCATTCATCAGAAAGCCGGAAAAGAACAGGTCGAGCCGGCGATGAACGCGGCCCTGAAGGCGTTCGAGTCCTGGAGCCGCACGACTTTCGAAGAGCGTGCCACGCTGGTGTTTCGCGCGGCCGATCTGCTGCGCCAGCGCAAGATGGAATTCATGGCGTGGCTCGTGTTTGAAGTTTCGAAGAACTGGGCGGAAGCCGACGCCGACATTTCTGAGACGCTCGATTTTTGCGAATTCTACGGGCGCGAGGCGCTGCGGCTGGCGCAGGCGAAGACGCCGATCCAGCTGCCAGGCGAGCGCGATTCGCTGCTCTACATTCCTCTGGGGGTCGGCGCCGTGATTCCGCCGTGGAATTTTCCCTGCGCCATCATGGCCGGGATGACGATTGCCTCGATTGTCAGTGGAAACACCGTGATTCTGAAGCCGTCGAGCGATTCGCCGACGATTGCGGCCAAGTTCGTGGAACTGCTGGAAGAAGTTGGGATGCCGGAGGGCGTGGTGAATTTCTGCCCCGGCGCGGGAGCGAGTTTCGGCGACGCAATCGTGGCCCATCCCAAGACGCGGTATATCGCGTTTACCGGATCGCGCGAAGTTGGGCTGCACATCAATAAAACAGCGGCAACGCAGGCTCCGGGTCAGGTCTGGATCAAGCGCACGATTCTGGAAATGGGCGGCAAAGACGCGATCATTGTCGATGCCGATTCCGATATCGATGCGGCGGTCGAGGGCGTGGCGCAGGCCGCATTCGGATTCCAGGGACAGAAATGCTCGGCTTGCTCACGCGCGATCGTCGACGAGCGCGTGTATGACAAGTTCCTGGAGCAACTGAAAACACGCGTCGAGAAGATTAAAGTTGGCGATCCGGCAGAGAATGCCGCGATGGCTGCGGTGATCAATGAAGGCGCGATGAAGACGATTCTGAGCTATATCGATTACGGCAAGAAAGTCGGACGGCTCATCACGGGCGGCGGCCGCATCTCCGCACTCGGCGAAGGATATTTCATCGAGCCGACTGTGATTGCCGACATTCAGCCGAAATCGAAGCTGGAGCAGGAGGAAATCTTCGGCCCGGTGCTGGCGGTGATCAAGGCACGCGGATTCGATCATGCTCTGCAGATCGCCAATGACACCGAATTCGGCTTGACCGGAGCGATCTATACCGGTTCGCGCGACAAGATCGAGCGCGCCATTCGCGAGTTTCACGTCGGCAATTTGTACATCAATCGCAAGTGCACAGGAGCGATGGTCGGAGCGCATCCGTTTGGCGGATTCAATATGTCGGGAACCGATTCTAAGGGCGGTGGCCCCGATTATCTGCTTCTGTTCACGCAGGCCAAGTCGGTGGGAGAGAAGATCGGGTGAGTATGTATCTTGATGTGGCTTTGAGCCAGGGATACTCTTCGTCGCGGAATTCGTCCAGCCGAGTGCTGGATGCTGCGCGGCGGACGATGGAACGATTGAGGAGGCGGGTGGGAATTCGCGAGGAGCTCCCAGCGTCGGCGAGCTGCGACGATCCGGGAATCATTGCGGCCCTCGAGGCGCGGTTGCGATCGATCGAGAAGGAAATTGAGCGTCTCAGTTGCCTCGCGTCGGAAGCCCAAGACATAGAAAGGCAGGAGGCGTTTCTGGCCTTGGCGCAGGATCTGCAGCGCGACGCGCGAGAGATACGAGAGCAGATACGGTTGCACGGGAGCTAAAGCCCGACTCTCTCGGCAACGCTTAACGCGGCCCTGAAGGGCCTCTCTTCCAGGTAGGTCAACCGCTTCCAGTGTGTGCTCCGCGCGCGACCCCGGACGAATGCGTCCGGGGCTACACGGGCCGAGACTACACAATCAGCATTTTGATGGTGCGGGTGGCGCGGCAGCGGGGTTGCGTTCCACAAACTGCCGCTGATGCCAGTAAGGATAGATCGGAGTTACGTCGCTGGCGCGATCGAGTTTCGCGACCTGGTCGGCGGTCAAATTCCATCCGGCTGCGTCGAGGTTCTGACGCAACTGCGTTTCGTTGCGGGCTCCCATGATCACCGTCGCTACCGTGGGGCGCTGCAACAGCCAGTTCAGCGCGACCTGGGGCAGTGTCTTGCCACATTCTTTGGCGACGGCATCGAGCGCATCGACAACCCTGTACAGATGCTCGTCAGCGACCGGCGGACCGTTTTCGGCGGTTTTGTGCAGGCGGCTTTCTTTCGGCAATGGCTGTCCGCGGCGGACTTTCCCGGTAAGACGTCCCCAGCCCAGCGGACTCCAGACCAACGCGCCGACTCCCTGATCCACGCCGACGGGCATCAGTTCCCATTCGTACTCGCGGCCAACGAGCGAGTAGTAAACCTGGTGTCCAACGTAGCGCGGCCATCCATAGCGGTCGGAGACGTCGAGCGACTTCATCAGATGCCAGCCGGAGAAATTGGAGCAGGCGATGTAGCGGACCTTGCCGCTGGTGACGAGAGTGTTCAGCGTGCTCAGTACTTCTTCGATGGGCGTGAGCGCGTCGAATCCGTGCAGGTGATAGATGTCGATGTAATCCGTGCCCAGACGGCGCAGGCTTTCGTCGCAGGCCTGAATCAGATGATAGCGGGACGATCCGAGATCATTGGGGCCGCTGGCCGTGCCCATCCGGAAAGTGGCTTTGGTCGAGATGAGAACTTGATCGCGGCGGCCTGCGACGGCCTTGCCGAGAATGGTTTCCGCTAAGCCATCGGAATAAACGTCGGCCGTATCAAACAGGTTTACGCCCGCTTCGAGGCAGAGGTCGACCAGGCGGCGGGCTTCCTCGACTTCGGTTGAACCCCAGGCGCGGAAGAACTCGTTTCCACCGCCAAACGTTCCTGTGCCGAAGCTCAGGACAGGGACTTTCAATCCAGAACGGCCAAGCTGTCGGAATTCCATAAGCGATAGATGTGAACGAAACAGGAATTGATTCTACGAATCCGTCCGCGAAATGAGAAGTGCGGCGCATGGTCGCTGAATTTGAAGTTCGCTCGTCCTTCGTGCGTCATCCTGAAGCGCCGTACTTTCGCCAACGGCGCGAGGGATCTCCCGTCCGCACAGTCCCGTGGCGCGGGAGATCCTTCGCGCCGCCTGAAAAGCGGCTGCTCTCAGGATGACATTCGGGAAGTGAGGAGTGGCAATGGAAAAGGCCGCCTGGAGGCGGCCTGAGATTCACAGGCAATCGAGCGCTAGGGTGTTGCCACGCCCGCTGGGGCTTGCGGTGCTGGCGCTCCCGCGGCGGTTGCGGCGGCGGCTTCGTTCAGGATGCGATGATGGATGGTGAAGAGCGCCAGCTCGAGCCGGTCGGAAACGCCGATTTTGTCATAAACGTTGCGCAGATAATTCTTGATGACTTGCTCGGTCGTGCCCAGTTGAGTGGCGATCTCCTTGTTCTTGTATCCCTGCACGATCAAGGCGACGATACGCAGTTCTTTGGCCGTGAGGCGATCGCGGACGCGCAACCCCACCATATCGTTTTCGGTAAGCTCGCTGGGCACGGCAACGTCCTGCACCCAGGTTTCGCCGCGCGCGACCTTGCGGACGCAGTCGACCAGCGCGGAGCTGGTGACATTGCGATAGACGACGCCATGCGCGCCGTTGGTCATGTGGCGCTGGGCGCTCTCGCCGGTGTCGGCCAGAATGATGACGCGGGTCTTGGCTTTGTTCGCGCCCTGGATGATGGCGGCAAAATCGTTGTGAAATCCCGCGGCTACGACCAGCACGGCGGCGCGGAATTTGTCGATCGCCATGAACATCTGTTCGGGTGTTTGGGCCTGGGCCACGATGCGCATTTCGTCTTCGACGGCAAGCACCTTGGCGATGCCCGCCCGGAAGATCGCCTGGTTATCGGCCAGAATCAGTTTGAGCATTGTCAGCTCTCCAAAAAAATCCGGTTACAAAATTCCGGTTGCAAAGTTAAGAATTCCGCTGGAATTCGTAGGAATCGATCACGCAGGCAACGCCGCGTTCTCCACCGGTGCTTTCGTCGGCGCGCACCACGCGGCCCTTGCACTGAATGGTCACGTTTTCCGGACCGCCCGTCACTTCCGGCGGCAGCGTGATTTCAAATTCGACAGGCGAACCGACTTCGAGCGATGCATCCGCGCGGATGTAGACGCCCGCGGCGCTGAGATTGCCCGTCATTCCCTTGGCGTCGGTTTCGCCCTTATGAATCTTGATCGGCAATTCCAGCGGAAATCTTTTTCCGGTCCGTGCTTCTTCGCCCACGGGGCCTCCTCTATGTTGGTCTGATCTTGTCCCGTCTGTGAATGAGGCCAATATCGTCAAACCAAGCTCCTGGCGGGCTGCGGCCCGCATTTTGACTTACGGGCGGTTATATCACGGAACCTCACTCATGTAAAAGGCTCATAAACCGGTTAGTTAACGGGTAGAAAGTAGGTTCCCCCTGCGGGCAGGTCCGGGGCGGTGAGGCAGGAGGGTCAGACCACCGCTGGCTGGAGCCGGTTCGTGGTCTCGCGCTGACGCAATTCGAACAGGACCGTGGGATCGGGCAAGACTTCGTGGCTGGTCGCGACAGGAGAAAGCAGGAAATTGGTAAACGGCCGCTCGAAGTCGAAGCGTGACACTCGAATGAAACCGGCATCCGTGATCCAGTACGGGGTGTAGTTTAGTTTTTCGATAGCCTGGCGAGTGCGCTCGTTCTTGTGTTCGCGATTGCGGGGCAGTATCTCGCAGACGATGAATGGCTGATCCCGGCGAACGACTCGCTCCATTCCGACGAGAACATCGGCCTCGAAGTCCTCGACATCGATCTTTATCACATCGACTCGCATGGAGTGGCGAAGGTCGTAGTCATCCAGCCGAATGGTTTGGACTTGCACGGGTTCGGACTTCTGCCTTACCTGCCAGCTGTCGAGCGACAGAGTGCCGGTAGACTCGAGATCATTTCCGGTGGTGGGCGGCAAATACAACGTTGCGGTTCCGGTTTGACTGCTAAGCGCCAGATTCTCGCAGTGAATGCGCGCTTGCAACTGATTCAGGATGACGTTCTTCTTCAAGCCTTCGAAAATCGCGGGCAGGGGTTCGAAGGAAACAACACGTAAGGCTGGATTACACAGCGCCGCGAGGACGGAATAAAAGCCATAGTTAGCGCCCACGTCGACGAAGCAGGCGGAACGCTCGAAGAAGAAGCGCAGAGTTCGCGAGGTTTCGCTTTCATGCCCATTTAGCCCATGCCAGTAGAGGGCTGATGCCAGACTGACTCCGGCATCGCGCCCGAGGCGCATGGTTGCGCCATTCGGCAGGCGCACCGCGACCCCGTTCCGTTTCAC
Source organism: uncultured Acidobacteriaceae bacterium (assembly GCA_963772045.1). Taxonomy (GTDB): domain Bacteria; phylum Acidobacteriota; class Terriglobia; order Terriglobales; family Acidobacteriaceae; genus Sulfotelmatobacter. Next base: position 366,605 of record CAVYWC010000003.1, read on the forward strand.
TTTCATTTCGATCTGCCGAGCAAGCGTGGAACAGAAGGAATGTACAGGCTTGGTCGCGGCCGAGAGAACACGACTGAAATAGTAACTTTCACGCCATCGGCTCAGAGCAGTTGCAACTGCATTGGACACTCGTCTCACCCATCCTTTGACCTGCAGTCTACACGAGGGAGGTCTTCGATCGTAGAGCGCGCGGGCGGCAAACACGGGGATGGGTTCCGTGTTAGGGTTGATTAAACCTCCAGGCAAGGGACCTTCTGATGCAAATTCAACTTTTTTCCAGCCAACAAAACATTTCACGCTCCCTATGGGTGCTCTTTATCGCGGTGACTGTGGCAACCGCGTCGGCGCAGGCGCAATCTGGGCAGAACCCGCACACAACGCAGCCCGCAGTACAGGCAGTACAGGCGGCAGGCGAAAACACGCCGGGCCCAGGCTCGCAGTCGGCGCTGGCCACGGCCGCCGGGAGGGCGCCGAATGTTCTGCTGCAGTTGAACACGCAGCTGGAAAATCTGGCGGTGAAGGTCTCTCCCGCGGTGGTGCAGATTCTTGTCACCGGCTACGGGCCGGCGCGCGAGACGAACCGATCCGATACCGCATTGATCGTCCGCCAGCATGCCGTGGGATCGGGCGTGATCGTCGACTCCAATGGATACATCATGACGAACGCGCACGTAGTCGAAGGCGCGCAGAGAATCCAAGTGGCACTGCCTCTGCCCATGGACGATTCGGGCGTACAAGTGCCGATCGGGAAACGGCGCATTCTCGATGCGAAGCTGCTGGGGCAACACAAGGAAACGGATCTGGCCCTGCTCAAAATTGACGAGACCGACCTGCCGACGCTTACCTTGAACCCACAGCGTCCGCGGGTGGGACAACTTGTGTTCGCGATCGGAAGTCCCGAGGGTCTGCAGAATTCGCTCACCATGGGCGTGGTAAGCGCGGTGGCGCGGCAGGCCGACCCCAGCAAGCCGCTGACATACATTCAGACCGATGCGCCGATCAATCCGGGCAATAGCGGAGGGCCGCTGGTCGATATGGACGGCACGGTTCTGGGGCTGAATACCTTCATTCTTTCGGAGGGCGGAGGCAGTGAAGGCCTGGGATTCGCGATTCCGGCGCGGGTGGTGGATTTTGTGTATCGCAGCTTGCGAAAGCACGGGCATGTGCATCGCGTGGAAATTGGCGCGGCTACACAGGAAATCACTCCCACTCTGGCCGACGCGCTACACCTGGCGCGGCATTGGGGCGTGATGGTTGTCGACGTGACTCCGGATGGACCTGCCGAAGCGGCGGGGCTGAAGATTCAGGACATCATCCTCGAAGCTGACGATCGCCGCATTGAAACCATGCCATCGCTGATGTCGGCTTTGTACTTGCACCGGCTTGACAAACCCGTGAAGCTCGAAATCTTGCGTGGCGATGAAAGGAAAACGCTTTATGTTCCCGCTGTGGAGCACCGCGACGCCATGGACCAGATTCTCGACAACATTGATCCCGAGAACAGCCTGGTTCCGCGCCTGGGCGTTCTCGCCATCGATCTGACGGGCGAATTGCGGTCGCAGCTGAGTTCGTTACGCATTCCGTCAGGCGTGGTCGTGGTGGGGCTGACGGCCGAGTTGATCTTGCCGGTTACGGGGCTGCAAGCGGGAGACGTCATCCACACGCTGAACGGCACACCGGTCGAGTCGGTGGACCAACTACGGTCGGTGACGCATGCGTTGAAGGTCGGCGCGCCCGTGGCGATGCAGATCGAACGCGACGGAGAATTGATGTACGTGAGTTTCGATGTGGAATAGCAGGAACGGCACGTCTCCGTTCGACTCGGCCTCGCGGATGCTCGGCTTCGCTCAGGGCAGGCTCTCCACGAGTGCATGGGACTGGCCGGGCCAAGCCCATTGCGTGGTCGGGATGACAAGTTTATTAGTCGCGATGAGATCTTAACCGCCCGCGAACAGGCTAGAAAGCGCCGCCTCCACCGCCACCGAAGCCGCCTCCAGAGAAGCCGCCTCCACCGCCGAACCCTCCGCCGCTCCATCCTGAACCGGTGGAACTGGCGCGCGGAGCGGAGACAAAGACCTGGTGCATATCATTGGCCATGCCGTGCATGGAACTGGAAAACAGAATGGGATTGAACATCATGCCTGGATAATATCCGCCGGGACCGACGTACCAGGTTGGAGGATCTTTGACGATTCCGGCAAAGGCCTGCGCCCAGTGATGCTCTACGCCAAGAGCCATGGCGAAGGGAAGAAACTTTTCAAATGTGGTCGGAGGCATGACCTTGAGGCGCTCTTTATCCACCCGATTCATGAACTCCTGAAATCCGAGAACCGCGACGCGAACCCGGCTGCCTTTCACCGTCTTCGCCGTCATAACGCGGGCGAATAGCCACCAGATCAAAAACGAAAGTGCAAGGCTGACGATCAGCAACGGGGCTAAAGTGAAGAAGTTAGCCCAGCCGAAATATTGGAAAACGGCGAATGCAATAAGAATGCAAACGCCCGCGGCGATGCTGTATCCATTGGCTGCTTCCGGATCGATCCGGTACATGCCCTTGGTTCGCAGCTCCGACATAATGTCTTCGCGAATAACCGGCAGAGCCGTATAGAAGCGGTTGCGGAGATCGGATAGGCGTGTCTGCTGGCCTCCGGCAAAAACGTTCTCCAGCATGACTCGCTCATGGGGAGCGAGATCTTTATCGGTCCACTCGGCCTGGGGCTTGAGCAAATGGAAAATGTAATCCCGGTGCGAGAAGACGACGCCTTTTTCGGCGGTCTCTTCAATTTTGATATAGCCGCGAACCGCCATATCGACCATGGTCGATGTGATATCGCGGGGATGGATGGAGTCTTCGAGCAGCGTGCCGGCTTCGGCGGGAGAGATTCCGGGCGGCGGATCGTACATCGGCGCGACCGACATACCGGGATCGGGATCGCGCCCGACCAACCACCACAACGAGAACATCACGATGAGGGTGACGACTGGGAGAAAGACAACCGGATTCGCGCCGAGAAACCATAGGAACCGCGTGAATACGCCTGGCTCGGCGAGAATTCCTTTCGGAATGTAAATATCGATGGTCAGGCCGCCCCGCATGGGCAGCGGATTGTTGGTTTCGAACTCGACGTTGGCCCCGTCCACGTTCGCGGTCGCATCGCGCTCGACTGATCCATAGACTCCGGTAAAGGCCTGCGCCCGCAAGGAACCAGCGGCATTGTCAGGAAAGCGCACCGTGGCGGAAGCATGGTCGATGGGCACCGGCCAATCATTGCCGGTGACATTCCAGTAAAACTCGTCGTGATCCTGAAAAAAGCGCATGCCATTGCGCACGCTGTAGGTGATGAGCACGGTGCGCGTGGCATCGACTGCGTCGGGAATATAGATTTTCAGGTCACGCTCACCGTTGGAAACCGAGGAGTCGTACTTGAGATTCTGTCCCTCGTCAGTGGTTACGCTGATAACGTGAAGATAGAGCCTGTAACTGGTTCCGTCGGGGCCGGGGTACTCGATCGGAATCTTGCGATAAATTCCGTGCCACTGCCCGGCGAAGACCAGAGTGATGCGCTCCGTGACGAAGGCGCTGCCATCTTTGGCGATGTCGACGTTGTCATGGAAATCGCTGATGCGCCATGAGCGCGGCTGCCCCAGCGCAGCCAGCGCGAAGAAGAGAAATCCGCAGCGAAGGAGCGTTTTGCCGAGTCTCAATTACACAGGTCTCCGATGGCCTGAATTCAGAACTTCACCTGCACCGGTTCGCGGTCCGCGGGCTCGCTGACTTCGAAGAATTGCCGCTGTGTGAAACCAAACGAACTGGCGAGCAAGTTCGTAGGGAACGACTGAATTTTCGTGTTCAGGTCGCGCACGACGGCGTTGTAATAACGGCGGGCATTCTGGATCGCGTCTTCGGTCTGATTGAGCGCTCCCTGCAGTTGTGTGAACTCCTGCGATGCTTGCAGCTGCGGATAAGCCTCTGCTACGGCGAACAGTTGGCGTAGCGCTCCGGTGAGCTGATTTTCAGCGACGGCTTTGTCGGCCGGGCCGGTGGCTTGCATGGCCTGGGTACGGAATTTGGCAATATTTTCGAAGGTTCCCTTCTCGTGAGCCGCATAGCCCTTTACGGTCTCGACGAGGTTGGGGATGAGATCGTGACGCCGTTTCAGTTGCACGTCGATGTCGGACCAGGCCGAATCGCAGCGCACCCGCAGCTGGACCAGGCCGTTGTACATGACGATCAAGAAAACTAGGAACAGAACGATGATCCCGAGAATGATGTAGCCGATCATGAATTGCTGAACTCCTTTCTGCCCCGCAGATTGCTCAGCGCGGCGAACCAGTGCATTTAACTGGGACGTTATCACAATTGCGTGCGGGAACCAATGCTACATCTTCCTCTGTGGGTGGCCTCTGTGGTTGAAGATTCCTTCTCATCACCGAGTACACGGAGGAACACAGAGGCAGCAACTCCCTCCGCTCCGGGTGGGGACGGCAAGTTTCAGTATGGTTGGGACGACAGACCTGAGTTGAGATGGAACTACGGCTGGGGGGCGAAGTAGCCTTTGCGGGCGCGAACTTGCAGATCTTTCTTGAGCGATGAGATTTCGATGGTGCGGTAGCGGCCGTCAGCATCGAAATCAGCCGGCTTGTAGGAAACGACATATTGGCTGCGCAGTTCGTCTTCGATGGCGGCGAAGGAGCGGGTGATGTCCTTCATCTTGAACGGGAAGAAGGCGCGGCCGCCAGTTGCTTCGGCCAATTGTTCGAGAACTTTGTCGCCACGCAGGACCAGACCGCTATCGTCGGTGGAGATCGCGTAGATGATCACTTCGGCGCGTTGCGCCATCTCGATGGCCTGAGCTTTGGAATACTCACTCTGATTGTCTTCCCCGTCGCTGACGATGATGATCGCCTTGCGCACCGGGTGCTCGGAACGATCTTTCAGAAACTTGTCTTTGCAGGCGCGATAAATCGCGTCGTAGAGCGCTGTTCCGCCACCGTTGTGCAACTTGTGCACTCCCCAGTAAAGCCGGCCGTAGCTGTCGGTGTAATCCTGCGCCATCTGCTGATGAGTGTTGAAGCCTTCGACGAATGCTTTGTCGAAGCCGGCGCGCAGCGTGTGCTGCAGGAAACTGGTGGCAGCGTCCTGCTCGAACCCGAAACGGCTGTCGACCGATCCGCTCACGTCGATCAACAATCCAAGATGCAGGGGCAGATCGCTTTCGCGATGGAAATTGACAATGGCCTGCGGCGGTTTGTGGTCGTCAAGAATGCTGAAGTCGCTCTGGGTAAGATCGCGCACGAATTTACCGTGCTTATTGGTCGCAATGAAAAGGACGTGAACTTCATTAACCTGAGCGTGGAGCGTGATCATCGCGCTCTGGTCATCCGCGGGGCTGCCTGCGGGAAGGGCAGGGCTATAAGCGCTCAAACTAGGAACGCCCGACACGTAGGTGGATTGTGCCGGGGACGGGCTGAGCAGTGACAAGGTCGCCACCAGAGTGAGCAGAACGCGAAAAAGGTTGCCCGTGTACTTCATGCCGGAAAAGTCCAAAATTTTCACTCAAACGCCGCCCAAACGACACTTCCAACATGGTAGATGCACGCCGGATGCCGAATTGTACGCCGGAAGTGCCGCGACATGGTTGACTTTAGGCCGGTCTCCGCCATGAGCCAAGTTACAAAAGGAGCACACAGAGGGTCATAGATGAAATCCCGCAGATTCTATCATTTGCGCTCGGGTATTAGTCCCAGTAGCATTGGCCCTTGGGATTCCGAGAGCGATGAAAAGCTGGCCGTGCGCGGACAGTTTTCCCTAAAATTCCAAGCGGGAGGAATCTATGAAGAAATGGCTGGTTTTCTTTTTCATCGCCGTTCTGTCGACGGCAAGCTTTGCGGCGGATGACGAACATGAACAGGAACGCGTGAAAGATGCGGGGGAAGTGCTGAAAGAAATATTGAACATTCCGGATGATATTCCGCATGACCTGCTCGACCGCGCCGAATGCGTGATCATACTGCCGTCGGTGAAAAAGGGAGCCTTTGGCATCGGCGGGAGCTATGGGCGGGGCGTAATGGTGTGCCGCAGTGGGCCGCACTACAAGGGCAGATGGGGCGCTCCGGCGCTGTATGCTCTGGAGGGCGTGAGCATCGGATTCCAATTGGGCGGACAGGCCACGGATTTCGTGCTGCTGGTGATGAATCCCAAGGGCGCTGAGTCGCTACTGTACAGCAAAGTGAAGCTGGGCGCGGATGCCTCGGCTGCAGCCGGTCCCAAGGGCCGCACCGCGGAGGGCGCGACGGATGTGGTTATGCAGGCGGAGATTCTTTCCTACTCACGCAACCGAGGCCTCTTTGCGGGAGTATCGCTAGAGGGATCGACGCTGCGTTCTGATGGCAGCGCGAATGAAAAACTGTATGGGAGAAAGTTGACTGCGAAAGAAATTATCCGCGAAGGAAAGGTTGCAGTTCCTGCGTGCGCGCATGAACTGGTCGCGCTGCTGGATAGGAGATCACCGGTGAATAAGTCGGATCCGAAGTCGCTGGAGTAGAACGCGTTGTTTCACCACGGAGGCACGGAGACACAGAGATACGGAGAACAACGATATTGCGAGTTTCGGAACAAATCGTACAGATCTCTGTGACTCTGTGTCTGGGTAGTGAAAAGCGCTGATTCGTCGCTATGACTAGAAACTCCCCCGAAATCGTGCGTTGTAGCTGGGCGAATGGCGAACCTTCGCTTCGTTATCACGATGAAGAATGGGGTGTTCCGGCGCACGACGATCGGACGCTCTTCGAGTTTCTGATTCTGGAAGGCGCGCAGGCCGGTTTGAGCTGGACGACAATTCTCAACAAGCGCGCGAATTATCGCAAAGCGTTCGCCGGATTCGATCCTGAGCGGGTTGCGCGGTTCGATCGCCGCAAAGTTCAAGCCCTGCTGCGCGATCCGGGGATTGTGCGCAACCGGCTCAAGATTGTGTCCGCGGTCGGAAACGCGAAAGCGTTTCTGCGCGTGCCGGAGGAATTTGGGAGCTTCGACGCATATATTTGGCGATTCGTGGGCGGAACTCCGCGGGTGAACGCACGCCGATCGATGAAGCAGATTCCGGCGCGGACGTCCGAGTCGGATGCGATGAGCAAAGATCTCAAGCGCCGCGGATTCAATTTCGTCGGCTCGACCATCTGCTACGCCTTTATGCAGGCGGTGGGCATGGTCAACGATCACCTGGTGCAATGTTTCCGCTACAAAGAGCTGCAGGGATAGATGGATAGTGCGCTGAATCAACCACAAAGGACACGAGGGTGCACTAAGGAACCCAATGATCTTTACACGCTTCGTGCTACTTCGTGTCCTTGGTAGTTTAGGGAATCTAAGACACCAGTGGACAACTTAACCCGTATTGTGCAGGCCGGCGGCGATTCCGTTGATGGTCGCACCCAGGGAATATTCGAGGTCGGAGCTGCGCTCGCCTTGCTGTTTGCGGTGCAGAAGCTCGACCTGAATCAGGCTCATGGGATCGACATAAGGGTTGCGCAGGCGGATGGAGCGCGCGAGCACGCGATTGCGAGCCAGCAGTTCGCGCTGTCCGGTGACGCGTAAGATCATGCGCCGCGAACGCAGGAATTCTTCTTCCAGCATGGAAAAGACGCGCTGACGCAGTTCGGTGTCTTTCACCAGCCCGGAATAGAGGCGAGCGATGCCGAGATCGGCCTTGGCCATGCCGATCTCGACGTTGGCAATCATTGCCGCGAAAACCGGGAAGCCACGCGTAATTTGTCGCAGCAATTGTTCGTGCCCCGGCCCGCGTTTGGAAAAACTATTGAGCGCGTGGCCGATACCGAACCATGCCGGGACCGCGTGACGGCTCTGCATCCAGCCAAAGACCCAGGGGATGGCGCGCAGGTCTTCGAGACGGCGGCCTCGGGTACGGCGAGACGGACGGGATCCGATGCGAGCGGAATCCAACTCATTGACCGGTGTGGCCTGCTCAAAATATTCGAGAACGTCGGAATTTTCGGCGATGTCGCGGCGATAGACGCGATAGGCCTCTTGCGACATTTCTTCGATCGCTTCTTCCCAACGCGCGGTGCCGGCGTTGTTCTCTGCGCCTGGACGCGTGAGCGCTTCGAGGCTGGCGGCGATCATCAGCTCAAGATTCCACTCCGCGAGAACTACGTCGGCATACTTCCAGTTGAGAACTTCGCCCTGCTCGGTGATGCGAATCTGGCCGCTGAAGCAGCCGGGCGGCTGAGCCAGAATCGCGTAGTGCGTGGGTCCACCGCCGCGGCCGACGGTTCCTCCGCGGCCGTGAAAAAGCCGCAGCTTCACTCCGTGTTCCCGCGCAGAGTGATGCAGTTCGCGATGAGTCTTGTACAGTTCCCAGGTGCTGGTGAGCATGCCGCCGTCTTTGTTGGAATCGGAATAGCCGAGCATGACTTCCTGCCAGCGATCCCAGGAGTCGAGCAGAGGCTCATATTCCGGATGATGCCAGAGTGTGCGCATGACGCTCGCGGCGGAGCGCAAGGAATCGATCGATTCGAATAAAGGGACCGGCATCAATCCCGGATTCGTTGCGGAAGCCGCCAGTTGCATGCCGAACGCTCGCGCGAGATGCACGACGGCGAGCACATCGTTTTCGGATTCGGCGCCGCTGATTATGTACCGCCGAATCGACTCGGGTGGATCAAGGCGCTGGAGTTCCGCAATCGTATGGAAGGTATCGCGCAGTTCGCCAGTTTGCGGCGAGTCCGTGTCGCCGGCAAGATCAGGCCCAAGCTGTTTCACGACTTCCGCGTGCACGCGAGCGTGCTGGCGAACGTCGAGGGTGTACAGATGGAAACCGAACGTGAGCAGTTTGCGCAGCATGGGATCGAGCCACGCCTTAGCAAGCCGCTCACCACCGTTGGCAGCGAGACTCTTCCGCAGCAGCATCAGGTCATCTTCGAAGTCTGCGCAGGTCTTGTACGCCGACGACGCATTCGCATCGTCGCGGGTCTGCTCCAACTTGTGAAAAATGTAAGAGAGAAATCGGCGATAGGTTTCCGACTTGTTGTGCGGTCCCCAGGCCAGATGAACGCCGGCAATCGTGCGCTCATAATGCGTGAGGCGAGAGAGCAATTCCTTGGACACACCTGTTTGCCGACGAGAGGAGCTGAGCCGGTCGCTGAGAGCCTCGATGTCGCTCAGGTACTCGCGCAGGACGAGGCCGCGCCCCATAGCAAGCGCATCGCGAATGCATTCCGGCTTGACCAGGGGATTGCCGTCGCGATCGCCGCCGATCCAGGAACCGAAATGAACCACGCTGGGCAGAGCTGTGGGCTCGATTGCGACCCCGTAGACGTCGCGAAACGACTCCGCCATTTCCGCGTAAATCCTGGGAAGAGCCTCGAAGAGCGAGAGCCGGAAATAACGCAAGCCCATGCGAATTTCATCGTTGACGGTGGGCTTGGCAATTCGGACCTCGTCGGTCTGCCAGAGCGAAGTGACCTCGGCGCGGATGTTGAGTTCACAACCCGCCGCTTCCTCGGCGGTCAGCGGAAGACGATCGAGTTCTTCCAACTGCTGGGCAATGCGGCGCCTCTTGAGCAGAACGGTCTGCCGCGCGACCTCGGTGGGATGAGCGGTGAAGACGGGGGTGATGGCAATCTGGCGCAGCGCAGCCAGCGCTTCGTCAGTCGCGATTCCGGCTTCTTTCATGCGCGCGAGAGTTCCACGAAACGAACCAGGCAGCGGACGATGATCGCGATCGAGCTTTCCCGCCCGGCGGCGGCGCTTGCGATGGTTGGTCTCGGCCAGGTTGGTCAGCTCGAAATACGCGGCGAATGCTTTGGTCACCTGATAGGCGCGGGTTAAATCCATGGCCGAGACGATTGCCTGCGCCTTGAGCATGAGTTCGCGATCCGAAGTGTCTTCTGCTTGGTGGCGAACGGTTTCGCGATGCTCGATCATTAACCGCCGCAATTGCTCGACCAATTCGAATAATGCCTGACCGGCTTGCTCGCTCACCACGTTTCCCAAAACCGCACCCAGCGAACGGACATCGCGCCGCAGAGGGTTGTCTTTGGCGGGATCATCGGAACTTGCGGTCAGTTCGAGCAGGCGGGAGGCCTGATCGTCGGGAATCCAAAGCGATTTGGGGACGCGCGCAACCATTTCAGTTTAAGGGAGGAGAAAACAGAATAAACGACCAGCCGTGCTTGTGACGAAAAGAGTGGATTGGCGCGGTGGAAATGAGACAACTCAGTCGGCTCGTAATGACTGCCCGGGTGCAGGTGCCCGCGCCACGCATGCGATGACTATTTCGGGGTTTCGAAGCGATAGCCGATGCCGCGGACCGTTTTCAGATAGCGGGGATGCCGGGGATCGAGTTCAATCTTTTCGCGCAGGCGGCGGATATATACGTCGATGGATCGCGGGGTCACGAAGGGCGTTTCTTTCCAGACGGCATCGAGTAATTGATCGCGACTGAGCACGCGGCCGCGATGGGTCGCGAGATATTCGAGGAGCCGGAATTCGCGGGTCGTAGTCGAGATCTGGCGTCCTTCAACGTGCACGGTCATGGAAGAGACGTCGATTACGAGATCACCGAGACGGAGCACCTCACTCTCCGCGGGGCTCTGCCCCGTTCCGCGCAGCACGCTCCGCACGCGCGCCACCAGTTCGCGTGGGCTGAAGGGCTTGGTGATGTAGTCATCGCCACCGAGTTCGAGTCCCTTGACGCGATCGGCTTCGGCGGTCTTGGCGGTAAGAAAAATGATGGGCGTGGCTGAGAGCACCGGCGTTTGCCGGATATGGCGGCAGAGTTCGAAACCGTCGCTGCCGGGCAGCATGACATCGAGCAGGAAAAGCGCGGGCTGATCGCGCACCGCTTCGCTCAAAACCGATGCGCCGCTGACGAAGCTCTGCACTTCAAATCCAGCGATCTTCAGGTTGTGTGAGATGAGGCGGGCAATGTCGGCGTCATCTTCGACGATAAAGATCACCGGGCCCATGGATCCTGGCCGGGCAGTGGTCTCCGTTCGCTCGGAGGATTCAGCCGGAAAATGCATCGTTGCTTCAAGTCCCCCACGGGCTATGCTTCTGATGGGAAGAATCGCCAAACCAAAATGTATGGGGGAAATGTTGCGCGGAGGTTGCGCCTCTGTTAACGAACGGTGAATTTCGGCTCGGAAATCAATTGGCTTTCTTTTTTGGCGCGTGGCGCAGGCTGCGCCCTTCGATCAGGCTGTAGAGTTCCTCGGCAAGATTGGTGCAGTGATCGCCGGCGCGCTCGAGGGCCTGGGCCATCAGCAGGACTTCAAATTCCGACAAGCCCTCGGGCACGCTTTCGGCCAGATGCTTCTGAAACAGGGCATGGCAGATACGATCAATTTCTTTATCCATTTGCAGGACCTTGCGGGCGCACTCCAGGTCGAGGGTGGAAAATCCTGTGTGGATCAGATCGAGCATCTCGCGCAACAGCACCGACATCTCCACGAGTTGCCGCACGTCGATAGCGGGGATTTTCTCGGTTCTGGCCTGTACGCGCATGGCGACGCTCATGACCAGATCTCCGATGCGTTCGAGATCGGTGGTGCACTTCAGGCTGGAGAGCAGCTGCCGGGCGCGGTGTTCGTTGACCCGCGTGATCGCCAGAGGCAGGCGCTCATCGATCTGGCGCTCAATGATGTCGAGTTCCTTTTCGCAATCTTTGATGGCGAGAAACGCCATGCGCGAGGAATTCGTCAACAGATCGCGGACGTTAAAGGCAGCGTCGCGGGCGATGAGACAGCCCTTCATGGCCAGGCGGTTTAAGTCGTCGAGTTGCCCTGGGGCGGTATTGAGGCGGCGAGTCTTGGAGGCTGGAGCGCTTTTTGCGTCGATCTCTTGGGACTGGCCTTCCGATGATGAGCGACGAGGCATGAAAAATGAGGATATCCGATTATGACAACTCGGGAAGTTTCCGTGCAAATGCCGCGCGCCCGAGCTTAGCGAGTGTAGTCCGGAATTGTGAAAGGAGCATTACAACATTGCCGGAATAGGCGCCGGGGATTAGATTGGGCAGGAAACGAATTTGAGGGACCGTTTGTGAACATTGCGGATTACGTTCGCCAGTTCGCCTATGACGAATGGGCGAATCATGAAGTGCTGGTGACGATGCAGTCCGGTGGCGCTGACGAGCGCTCGCTCTCGCTTCTGGCGCACCTTCTTTCCGCCGAGCGTTTGTGGCTGGAGCGACTGAAGCAGGAGCCGCACAGTGCCCCGGTATGGCCCAAGTTGAGCTTGGAAAATTGTGCCTCGCAAGTGCGCGAGACGGGTGGACGCTGGCGCGAATATCTCGATCACAGCACGGAAGATGAACTGGCAAAGACCATTTCTTATAAAAACAGCAAGGGCGAGCTGTGGAGGAGCACGGTGGCGGACATTCTGACCCACGTCCTTATGCATTCCGCGTATCACCGCGGGCAGATCGCGAGCCACATGCGCGCAAATGGAAAGACTCCGGCGTACACGGATTTCATTCATGCGGTGCGGCAAGGATTCGTGAAATAGGATCGAACGCAGGATTGCGCGTACGATTGCGCAGACGGAAATTACGAGCATGCAAGGCCTACGATTATACATTTTAACAGCACTTCAGGTAATCGCAGTGGGAGTCCTCGCTTGGATTCTCGTCACGTGGCGCACTCCATGGAATGCGCAGCGTTATGTGGGAACCGTGTTAGCGATTGTGGGAGTCACGTTCATCTTCATCGCGCGCTATCAGCTGGGGAAGTCGTTTTCGATCAGGCCGGAAGCGCACGCGCTGGTGACGACGGGAATCTACTCCAAAATTCGAAATCCAATTTATGTATTCGGAACCGTGCTGATAGCGGGGCTGTTCCTGGTTCTGCAGAAGCCCTGGCTTTGGATCCTGCTCGTGGTTCTCGTGATTGCACAGTCTATGCGCGCGAAACTGGAAGCGCGGGTTTTGGAAGCCGCATTTGGCGACGCCTACCGCGAATACCGGCGAAAGACGTGGTTCTGACGGCATTTCTCAACGGAGACAAACACAGGGAAAAAGAAATGATGGTGCAGACGCCGCGTGGCCTTTTGCCTCTCGCCCTTTGCCGCTCGGGCCCGGAAAGACGTAAGATTCTCAGGAAATGAGAACCTTCTCTGCGCTGTTGTTTTCCCTTTTGTGTGCGATTGCCGCGTGGCCGGCCGATCTGCAATCGAAAATCCCTCCCATGCCCGCTGCGGTTACTGACAACGCGGTGGTCACCCTGCGCAACGGACTCGACGTGTATTCACTGATGGGCATCGGTCCGAAGAGAACGTGGGATGACGTGACGAATCAGGTCTATATTCTCCATCTCCCGTCGGCGAAGTGGCACACTGGACGGCCCGTGCCCGGCGTCGCAGGCCGGCTGGCCGCGTCGGCCGTCTCGGCCAAAGAAAAAATCTACGTGTTCGGCGGCTTCATGCTCGATGCCAAGGGCAATCAATTCATCGTTCCCGACGTCAACGCTTTCCTGCCGCGCGATCAGCGCTGGTATCGCGGCGAGGACATGCCCATCGGCGTCGACAGCGCTGTGATCGGCGTAAATCATGACCGGTTCATTTACATCGTGGGCGGACGATCGAAGAACGGTCCCGTGAACAACGTGCAGGTTTATGACCTCCAGAAGAACACTTGGAACCAAGCCACTCCGTTTCCCGGAACGCCAGTCTATGGTCATGCTGGAGGGCTGGGCGACGACACGATCGTGTTTGTCGACGGCGCGAAGAAAAATACCAGCGGCAGCGGACCGGCTTACATACCGTCGGATGAGTGCTGGATGGGCAGAATCGACAAGAAGGATCCCAACAAGATCGAATGGAAGAAACTGCCTCCGCACCCGGGACGCGCTCGCTTCGGCATTGTGGCCGGTGCTCGCGAAAAAGATCGCAAGATTCTCTTCGCCGGAGGATCGCCCAGCGTGCACGACTATAAGGGACTGAATGCGGACGGCAAGCCGGTGGTTCTGTCTGCAGTGACGTTTACTTATGACGTCCGCTCCAACCAGTGGGAAACAGTCACCGAAGAAAATGACGACGCCCACAGCGACAGCCGTGGGATTGTTGCCACGCCGATCGGTCCCTTGGTCGCCGGTGGCCTGGTCAGGGACAACGAAGTGACATCGCGGGTCTCGATCGTACCGAAGTAAGCGATTTCTAAGAAAGCGGATTGCGGATAGAGCATGGCTCGAAGATGGCTCTCGGTAGTTTGCGAAGCCGGTACCTTCGTGATCTGCAAATCTGTCAGCGGAAGCGCTAGCATCGGAATGTATCCGAACAGCTAATCGTTGAATACCTCCTGAAAACGGCGAGTGTGAACCTCCGATCACCCGCCGTTTTGCTTTTTCGTGGCGCTTGCCTGCCGGCGTGGGCTAGAATGCCATTAGGTTGTTCGCTCTGTGGGGATCCGGTAGTTCGAACGATCAAAGTCAAAGGTTCCGTGCTGAGGAACGCCATGTTTAACCCTCGCTAGTTCGCCAATCCTTGGCCCGCTAAGGCGGGCTCCTTGACTCACATCATTAGCTTCTCTTGACTGAGCCCGCTCCGCGTGTTTTCGCGGACGCGGGGGCGGAAAGCGCGGGCTTTTATGGATACGATCTCGACGACAGCGAGTTCTACTGCGCTCGAATCACAGCGTTCACTATGGGCATCGCTAGTTGAGGCGATCCGCGGCTCGCACCAGGACTACACCGCAGGCAGTCTAAACCGCGCCATCCTTCTGCTGGCAGTTCCCATGGTGTTGGAGATGGTGCTGGAATCCCTGTTCGCAGTCGTGGACGTGTTTTGGGTGGGACATCTGGGGGCGAATGCCGTCGCCACGGTCGGACTGACCGAGTCCATGCTGAGTCTGGTCTTTGCCGTCGGGATGGGGTTGAGTCTCTCGACCACGGCAATGGTGGCGCGTCGGATTGGCGAAAAAGATCCTGAGGGCGCAGCTGACGCGGCGGTGCAAGCCATCGCACTTGGCTTCGTTGTGTCGGTTGTGGTTGGAGCGCCTTGCTGGATTTTCGCACCGCAGCTGCTGCAATGGATGGGAGCGACCCCCGAAATTGTAGCGGTAGGGAGCGGCTATGCGCGAATCTGCCTGGGAGGCAGTTGCGCGGTGCTGCTGCTGTTTTTGAACAATGCCATCTTCCGGGGGGCGGGCGATGCCGCGATCGCGATGCGCCTGCTCTGGGTGTCGAACATCATCAACCTGATTCTCGATCCCTGTCTGATCTTCGGATGGGGGCCGTTTCCTCGTCTTGGGGTTACCGGGGCCGCACTGGCCACGTTGACCGGAAGAAGCATCGGGGTGATCTATCAGTTTTATCGTCTTCTGAAAGGAACGGAGCGAATTCATATTCTGACGCGGCAGATTCGCCTTCATATGGGTGTGCTGTGGCGGCTGGTAAGAGTCTCACTGACCGGAATTCTACAGTTCGCCATTGCGCACACCAGCTGGATCGGCCTGGTGCGGATTGTGAGCATGTTCGGCGCTGCCGCTTTGGCGGGGTATACGATTGGGATTCGGATTGTCATCTTCGTGATCCTGCCCTCGTGGGGTTTGAGTAATGCAGCCGCTACACTCGTGGGCCAGAATCTAGGCGCGGGCAAGCCCGAGCGCGCGGAAGCTGCCGTGTGGCAGACCGGTCTGTACAACATGATTTTCATGGGAGCGGTGGGAGTGTTCTTCATTTTCTGCGCGACAGCAATCGTGCGCCTGTTCACCGACGATCCCGTGGTAGTGGAGATGGGGGCGGCGTGTCTCCGCATCGTCAGCTATGGAAATCTGGGATACGCCTATTTCATGGTAATGATGCAAGCCTTCAACGGAGCGGGCGACACGGTGACTCCGACGATCGTGAACTTCTTTGGATTCTGGTTCTTGGAGATTCCCCTAGCCTATGTGCTGGCACTGCCGATGCACATGCACTCCAATGGAGTTTTCTTCTCGATTGCCATCGCGGAGTCATCGATGGCGGCGGCCAGCGCCATTCTTTTCAGGCGAGGACGCTGGAAGCAGCAGAAAATCTGACCCTGACAGAGGAAAAAGAAACTGGGGCGGGAGGAACGGTATCGAACCGTCATCTCCGGGATGGAGCCCCGGCGCATTGCCGAAGTTATGCTACTCCCGCGAGTGTCGAGAACCGAGGCACACTAAAATAGGGGATCGGGTCTTGACTGTCAACAAAAACCGGAGTCGTTCGGGACCTGCAAGACAGGGAGCCCTTTCCTTGCGCGCCGTAGGCGCAACCCCGGACGAATGCGTCCGGGGCTACACGCTTTTTTATCGCGCCCGCGCCAGAACGAGCGTGACATCATCGGGCTGCTCTTTATCGCCGATCCAGTCGTCGACGGCGTGGGTGACGATCTGACTGATTTGGGCTAAAGGCTGATGGCGATTTTGCCGGACCAGTTCGATCAGCCGCTCTTCGCCAAACTCGCCGAAGTCATTTTCCGGTTCGGTCACGCCGTCGCTATAGGCCACAAGAATTTCACCGGGCCGCATGTCGACGGCGCCTTCTTCGTAGGACACGTTATCGAATAGACCAACGACCGTGCCTCCCGCCTCGAGCCGGCGGACGGCGCCCGTGTCAGAGATCAGGATGGGAGGCAGGTGACCTCCGTTGCTGTAAGTCATGCGGCGCAGCCGGCCATCATAGATGCCGAGAAAGAGGGTAGCGTATTTTTCCGGCGGAGTGCTCTCGTAGAGCTGATGATTGAGCAAGCTGAGTAGCGCGGCCGGAGAAAGCTCAATTCCGTCAGGCCAAGTCGCCATGATGCGGCCTTCGCCTGCGACCGCGCCCAGCGCCACCGGCTCGCGCATCTGGGGCAGACTTTCCACGCTATAGGCGCGCACGGCGGAGTGGATGGTCGCCATCAACAGGGCCGCCGAAATTCCCTTCCCGCTGATGTCGCCCACCGCGAGAATCATCTTGTGCGAACTGGAGGTCAGGAAATCGTAATAGTCTCCGCTAACCGTGCGGGCCGGCCGGCAGAAACCGTGCACTTCGAGCGATTCGATCTGCGAAAACTGGCGCGGAAAAAGCTGCGATTGCACTTCCTGCGCGATGGCCAGCTCACTTTCCATGCGCTGCTTTTCTTTCTGCTCCTGAATCAGCTTCTCAATCGAGGCCGTCATGGAGTTGAACGAGAGTGCCAGTTCCGCTAATTGATCGCTGGACTTGACGGGAATGCGGTGGGTGAAATCGCCGTGATCGACGTGCTTGGTGCCGCGATAGAGCTGTGCGACCGCGGCAGTTACGGTCCGCGTCATACGCGTACCGATGATGAGCGCGATCAGTTCGATGAGAGCGAGAAAGGCCGCAAAGCCTAAGAGGATGTACACGGCGCCTCGCACATCGTCGCCCCAGGTGGCAAACAGATCGGAGTACAGAACGGCAGGCCGGGTAGTGACCTGCAGGGTCGGCTTGGCAACTTCCGGCTTGCCAGTTTTCCAATTCACACTCGAGAGCACTGTCCCAAAGGTGATCTCGGGATCGAAGGCATCGGCACGGCTGGGAACGTGCCCCACCGTGAAAACAGCCGGCCAGGTGGAGGGATTCGAGGCTTTCCCGGCATTCGGAGACGCGATTCCTGAGGCAAACCCGAACGGGTACAGCCTGATCTCCCCGAGATTGGCGGCGATTTTCCCGACGAAGTCTTTGTCAAAAGGCTCGCTGGTCACGACGGTCAGGGTTGAAGATCCAACAGGGATCGAAGACGCAGCCCGCAAGAACAAGTGGTTATCGTCGCGAACGAAGTCGCTGAAACTGTCTTTAACAAAGGTCGGAAAGGTGATCGACGCGCCTCCGAACTCGTCGCACAGGGGGAGCGTCTTCTCGCCGTACCAGGCACAAACGGTGCGCCGCTCCCACCTGGGGTCGCGTTGCCGCAATTCTGCCAGCGATGCAGCCAACGGCTTCTCCCCGCGCTTGAGATGTGCGGCCAACTCGCTGCTGATGGCGCCATTGGCCGCTTCCATGCTGCGCAGACGAGAGTGAATTTCCGAAGTGACCACAAAGACGGCGAACTGTCCGCCCAGTCCGTAGAGCGTAATCACGGCCATCGTGACCAGCAGGATGGCCGGGATCACGCCGATGAAAACGTAGGTCACGATCAGGCGATTGCGCACCCGCCAGAGGATCCTGCGCTTCACCCAACTGAAGGCGAGAACAAGGAACAAGATGGCGGCGCAGAATGCGAGAAATTCAACCCAGCCGCTGAGATGGTCGCTCCAGGAGGCAGCAAACAGCCCCAGCAATCGTTCCAGAGCGAACAGGCCCGCAGCCAAGGCGGCCAGGTAGCAGGCGAGCTTGGCCATGCGGCCTTGCGGCCACAATTCGGCCCGAATAAGTCTGCTCCGAAGCTCTGGATAGGACCATCGCATGGCGTAAATGAGTCTGCCTGAGGTTTGGATTATACGGCGGCCGATCGATCGAACTATGACCGGCGCTTATATTTCAGGATACAGGTCGAAGAATGCTTCCAGACTGGTGCGCAACTGGTTTTCGATTTCTTCTTTGCTGCCTTCCAGCACGTGCATGGTGACGTGCGCGTCACGGCCATTCTTGAGCTTCACCGGAGCCTGCCCTACTTCGACGATATCCTCGGCGGGCAGCAGCCTCATTCCGTACACCAAAGTTAAATTTGCCATACAAGAATTCTAAGGCCTTTTGGCCGCCGGGTGAAATCCGGGTCTCAGAGAGCGCCGTACGCGGGAAAGCGTCGGGCACAAAAAAGCCCATCGGGTGCCTGCTTGGGGCGTGCTCGGGTCAGCATCCGATGGGCTACCGTTTCTCCTTACTCACCCTGTTGTTTTCAGGAGTATGTACATAAATTAAACTCCTGAGATCGAAGAAGTTTCGTCTAAATTTGTAAAAGATTGTAATTTGTCGGACTCAAGCAAGATTGTCGCCAAAAAGTATCCTGACACGATACTTTCGCGCCGATTGGGTTTGACCCCAGAACTTCAGTTTGGCAGAGCCGGGACTTTCTCGGAAACGAGTTGGGTAAAGCGTTTATCTTTTCGCAGTTGTGCGAATTCGGCATCCTTGTAAACGTCTTTGAAGTCTTTGTAGCCCTCTTCCATGGCCTTCCTGAGATATTCAAGCGAACGGTCGGAGAACCCCATCTTGGCGTAGAGCTTGGCCACGGTGTAGTCGTAGCGGGCGCGATCCTCTGGACTGGGCAACTGCGCCTGGATTCCGGCCCGCGAACTGTGCTCAAAAACGTCAGGATCCAGTTGCATGGCCTGCTGATAGGCGACCACCGCGTCGCGGAACTCTTTCTTCGAAAACAGGGCCGCACCGAGATTGCTGTAGAACGCCGCGGAAGTGTCATCAATCGCGATGGCCTTCCGGTAATGCTTGACCGCCGTGCCATACTTCTTCTGCTCGTAGTACACCACAGCCAGATTGTTGTAGGCGTCGGCAAACCGACGATCGGCTCTGATGGAGCGCTCGAACGACTTCCTCGCCTCGGAATAACGCTGCATCATCAATTCGGTGATTCCGATTTTGTTGAGCAGACCGGCCGAATTTGGCTGCTTGTTCAGAGCTGCGCGAAAATAATCAAGCGCGTCAAGATAGAGCTTCTGCATTCGTAATTCATCGCCGCGCTTTTCCAGATCGGCCGCCGTCGCCGCGGGAGATGGAGGCTCGATCGTGCGCAGCAAGGGCGGAATGACCTGCACTTGATCGGAATGCGAAACCTGCGCCCATGACGCGGCAGTCGCGGTGAGAATGCAGCAGATGAGCAGAGAAACGGGGACGAATGAAACTTTCGGGCAGGACGGCATAAACCACCCCCACGCCAGACTACGCATATTCTGACACAAAGTTCCGTCGCCGGCACAAAATCCTGAAACGTGCCGACCCCATTCCCGTTTTTCAACACAGAGGCACGGAGTCACGGAGAAGATAAGAGCGAGGAAAAGCACCTGAAAACGTTCCAGTGCCGTCGCTTCGGCAACATTAGCCGAGTGTTTCTTTTTCTCCGCGCGTCCGCGTCTCCGTGGTGGAAATCCCGGTCAGTGGGGCACGGGCTGGGTATTGTCCGGAGGCTTAGACGCCGGGGCGGGCTGTTTGTCGTCCTTGAAAATGCCTGCGATTTTGCCGAAAAAGCCCTTCTTTTTCTTGCTATCATCTTTGTCTTCAACGATCGCCGGACCCTGGGCAGTAGCTTGGCTGGGATTCGGTGGCAGGACTTTATCTTGCCCGTTAAACAGGCGCGAGAAGAATCCTTTGATTCCCTGCTGCTGATCGCAGGTCACTTGCGGCTCGGTCCCGGCGATGAAGGCGGAAGTGTAGTCATCGGGGCAGGTTGGGGTGGCCAGCCGATTCGTGGCTTTATCGAGTTGTACATCCACCACGCCTGAGGGCTGCTCGAATTCTTGCATATTGGAATACTGCGGCAGCGCCGAAGCCTTCTTCATGAACTCGGTCCAGATAGGGGCTGCCGTCATAGCGCCGCTCAGGCGCAGGTCGCTGTAATCGTCGTAGCCGACCCAGACAATGCACAGCAGATTTGAGGTGTATCCGGCAAACCAGCCGTCATGGGAGCTGCCGGTTTTGCCTGCGGCGGGCGGGGTGAATCCACGCAGGCGGACCGCGGTGTATCCCAAGCCGTTGTTGATGACGCCCTCCATCATGTTCGTCATCACGTAGGCGATTCTCGGATCGAGAACCGGGCGTTGATCGGTGTTGAAATTTGCCAGGACGTCTCCATGGGCGTTGCGGACGGAGCGCACCCATATGGGCGAGAGCCTCACGCCGGCGTTGGCGAAGGTGGTGTAAGCGGCCGCCATCTCGACCGGGGATGCCTCATAAGAGCCGAGAGCCATGGCAGGCGTGGCTTTGACCGAGGTGATTCCCGCGGCTTTCGCGAGATCTGCGACCTTGTCGTACCCGACTTCCTCGGCAACTTTCACAGTGGCGTTGTTCAGCGACATCGCCAGCGCGTAACGGAGAGTGACGTCGCCGTGGTATTCCTCTTTGTAATTGCGGGGCTCGTAGATCTGATCGCCATAGGCGAAGCTGGAAGGCTCATCCGTCACCGTGGACGCGGGAGTGATCACGGCTTGCGATCCGTCGAGCGCCGTATTCATAGCCGCGGCGTAAACGAAGGGCTTGAAAATCGATCCAGTCGGGCGTTTCGAGAGGGCGTGATTTAGCTGGCTCCAGCCATAGTCACGCCCCCCCACCAGGGCCAGCACGGCTCCGGTATGGGGATCGAGCGCCACGAGCGCAACTTGCGCTTGTGGACCGGGCTCGACCGTGGTTTCGTATTTCTTGCCTACTTTGATCCGCTTCGTGCGCAGCCGTTTCACCTGCTCGTCGACCAGCTTGATACCCATCTCGACCGACTGGGCGGCGGCTTTCTGCAATTCCGGATCAAGCGTGGTGTAGATGCGATACGACTCGTCATTCAAGTCGTGTTCGTTGAATTTCGGGATCAGCGTATCGCGCACCATGTCAACAAAATAAGGGGCATCGCTGGCCTCTACGTTCGGAGGCGCAAGTTTGAGCGCCATGGCCTTGGCCTTATTGGCCTGCTCGCGCGTAATGGCGTGGGTTTCAACCATCGATTCAAGCACCAGATTGCGCCGCTCTAAAGCGCGTTCGGGATGGCGGTAGGGCGATAAATAGCTCGGCCGCTGGATCAGTCCCGCCAGCAGAGCGGCCTCGGGCAAGGTAATGTCTTTCAGATCCTTGTTGAAATAGGCCTTCGACGCTTCGGCGAAACCGCTGATGGCGAAGGATCCGCGCTGACCGAGATCGACCCAGTTCGCGTAGAACTCGAAGATCTGCTGCTTGGAGAACTTCTGCTCCATCTCTTCGGCGATCAGCATCTCGGTGAGCTTGCGGCGAATCGTCTTCTCCGGAGTCAGAAAGAAGCCGCGCGAAAGTTGCATGGTAATGGTCGAACCACCTTGCTCGTGGCGCCCACGCACCAGATCGATCCACGCTGCCTCGCCCATGCGAAAGAAATTCACGCCGCCATGCTCGAAGAAACGCCGGTCTTCGATGGCCAGCACGGCCTGCACCATGACCGGAGGAATGTCGTTGTATTTGACGACCTCGCGTTTCGATCGCTGCTCGGCGTCGAACAATGCAGTCACCAGTTGCGGTTCCAACTCATAGGCCGAGAGTTCCGTTCCCTGGCTGGTGATGCGGTCGACTTTGCCGTCCGCGATCGAGATACGCGCCGGTTCCGGGCTATGGTACGACTCCGGGCCGGGAGTGATCTCGATTCCGTCATTGAGCAGTCGGTAGCTGCCGAGTTGCGAGTCGCCGCCTGTTTCGTTATAGCCCCCGCGGCGCAGCTGTGCGGCAATCTCGTGCCCGTCGATGTTTTCTCCCACCCGCACGGTCTCGGGCAGGGCATAGATCTTGGCGGAATTGCCGAATACGGGCGTGCGGAAGCGCCGCTCGATGATGCGGTCGTACTTGATGTAGTAGTAAGAAAAAATGCAAGTGAACGAGACGGCCAGGATCAAAAAGGCCATCAGTGCGGCGCGCAAAAGCGGATCGCGCGGTACTCCCCGCGTCTTCTTCCCCGGCGCTCCGCCGCTCCCCCTCGGAATCTTGATTCTGATACTCAATGTGTCCTAGTGATGCCTGCCGGTCCGGTCAAAGCCCCGCGTCAAGCCACCCCCGTTTACTTCCATTCCATCAGACGTAGGTGCACGCCGAAAGGTTTGACCTGCAGCATCCACGGCACCTGAAAATCCCCCGGCCACGCCGAAACGCGGCAGCGATCGAGCAAACGAGGGGATAAAAGTTATTGTACGCTCCGCAGCAGGAACGAAAAGAGACCCGCAGTACATGCGGGTCTCTGAGAAATCAACATCCATGCTTTCAAATCTCTACGGATTGGTCACCACCCAGTAGCCCGGAGTAACCACGGTTGCGGCGGAAATCGGTTGTGTCAGGTTTCCACTGGCATCAACCGCGAGCGGACCTAATTGGGTTATGGTGCCGCTGCCGGTGACCACATTGCTGTAAACGACCAGATTCGATCCGGTCTGGTCAAACTGGCCCCACTGTCCTACGAAGACATTCTGAAAGGGTGAGCTGGTAAGTTCGGTCAGCGCGCCGGTGGTCGTGTTAAGCTGAAAGCCTTCGATGGAATTGTATCCGGTGTCGGTATCGTTGATGCTGAAGGAGTAGAGCAGTTCTCCCTTGCTCGAGGGCGGCTGTGCGGCGATCGTGTAGGGAGAATAGGTGGTTGCTTGTTTCGTGACCTGGGTAAGCGCGCCGGTGGTCTGGTTGATGCTGAAGACGTACAGATTGGGATCGTCGGCCCCGGTCAGAAATTGCACGTTGCCGCTGGTGCCGATCATATATTTTCCGCTGGTTTCACCTTGCAGCTGCCACATCGGATAGGTGAAAGTATTGCTCATCGCGGTGAGGGCGCCGTTGCTGCCGATGGTGAACCCCTGGATCAGCGAACCGGTGTGACTGCCATCGATGCAAACATAGAGATATTTTCCCAGCCCATCGATCGCCAGATTGCCCGGCTCAATGACCGTGACAAACGGTGAGCCCGGGACCGCCGTGAGCGCACCAGAAGTGCCATCGATCGCGAACACCATGATCTCGTTCTGCCCACTATTGGAGATGAACAGGTAATTTCCGCCGGGATCGGTGATGACATTGTATTGGTTGTAACCTACCAGGGGCAGGTTCAAAACAATCCCGACCGGAAAATTCGATAGAGTGGTTAGAGCTCCCGTGCTTGCGTTGAATGACCATCCGTAAATCTCATCGGTTGGTTCAAACAGCGCATAAACGAACTTGTTCTGCGCCACAACCATGCCTACCCCGGGATCGCCGGCCGGGACCGTTGGTGCGGTAAAACCCGAAAGGGCCAGGAAGCTGTTTGCGGTCGTGCTCAGATCGTAGCCGTCGATCGTGCCATTCGCGCCTGTGCCGCTCTGGCCGCCGATCTGATCGACTGCATAAACGAATGCCGCCGGCGTCGCATTGCCGCTACCCCCACCACCGCCGCCTCCACCGCCGCCACTACCGCCGCCACCGAAGCCCGAACCCGAAGGTGTGCAGGTGGAACTTCCGAAGGTCACCCGGCAGCCGTAAGAACCGCCGCAGTTTGAGAGCAGAAGGGTTCCGAGCATGAGGAAAATTCCGATCAGCCATCGCAGCAAACTCTTCATGAACTGCCTCCAACACCAGCGTTGCGGTCCTCGGACACCCGGACTGCTTTAGCGGAAGATCTGGCACCAGGTGCGATCGATCCTCTTAGTACTTAAACGCGGGGAAAACAACTAATCCCACAACCGCGATCCTAGGTGTGCGGTAACGTGAAGG
Organism: uncultured Acidobacteriaceae bacterium; assembly: GCA_963772045.1. Lineage (GTDB taxonomy): Bacteria > Acidobacteriota > Terriglobia > Terriglobales > Acidobacteriaceae > Sulfotelmatobacter. Next base: position 390,932 of record CAVYWC010000003.1, read on the forward strand.
CAAGGTTACGAATGTCATTGGCCTATGAGGGAAGTAAGTGCTTGTGGCCGCAGTGTCAAACTCGCAATCGTTGTCGCGAACTGGCGCACGAGATCTTGCTCTTTTCGAGTACGACCCATTGCCAGACAAATTCGCAAACAAGACCCGACCCCCATAGTTTCTGGCGCAAACCAGACAACAAATCAGCCCTTCGCGTTCGTGCATCTTAGCTTCCACTTATTGCTCCCAACGGTAACTTCGAAGCAAGTCCGGCCCCGCCTGATGGAAATGACGATTGCCTTGACTACTATTTTGTGCAGTGTTCATGCGCTTATTCGTAACTTAGTGAACCGAAGCGAAGTGGTCGTTACTAATAGCGTGGATGTGCCTGCGAACAGCACGAAGTGACCATCGGACCTGAACATTGGTTTCGCTGGTAACCACACATTTCCCTTGCCTCAGGATTTTCAAACTGACAACATGCGAATTGAAATCTGCGGAGGATCTTTCCCTGTGAAACGTACATCCATTCTGGCCATGTTTCTCGCTGCCGTAACGTTGTTCTCAACCAGCTGCGGCACGTCAGACAAAGTTGCCTCTATTTCCCTCAATGTTTCCGGTACCACTGGCACCGTTAATCTGGCGGGGCTTGGTGGAACACTACAACTGCAGACCTTGGCGAACTACACCAGCGGCAAAGAGGTGGATGAAACCAACTGGTCCACTTATACGATTACGCCCCAGGGGTTCTACTGGTCTTACGACGCCAATGGCAATCCGTCTACCGAGAATGCCCTTCCGATTCCTCCATTGGGAGTCTCCGTCAGCGCCACCGGTATGGTGACGGCTACCCAATCGACGACGAGCGGCGGCGGCATTTGCACCTGGTTCGATGTGGATCCTAGTGCATCAACGCCCGCTTGGGCCTTCACGGGAGACTACGAGATCGTGGCCACCTACAAGGGAATGCAATCTCAGCCGATTTATATTCCGGTCGCCTCGGCAGCAAGCGGTCAGACGGGCACGAGTGGCCAGTGCGGGCCCACCAGTTAACGGTAAAGACGTATTAGCCAGTTTTTAGATTAAGAATCTTTCGCGCTTAAATGCAGCCCCACTCCGCGGGCTGCATTTGTTTTTTGGCAGCAAAAGCGACTGAATGTGTCTGGCAAGAATGTGGCGTTCCAGCCCGCGTCGCGGCGACAAATTTCCACTGCAGGCCGGACCTGGAGGCTCCCGGATATAGGCCACGCTTCCGAATGCGTTCGTGCGTCACCCGGAGTTGTGATCTGGAACTTAAGTCTTCGGGTTTGTGTGGAGTGGAGTGGGCACTCCTGCCGACTTGCCGACAGCATCGAGATGGCCCGGCGGGCAAAAGTGCCCCCGCACGGGCGCGAAGATTGTCGCGGGCGTGGGCGCCCGCGCCGCATTCTCAGATTTTCTTAGAAGCCGTTGTTTAGAAGCCCTTGTTCCCGCTGGAAGGAGTGAAGTGCAATGTGAAGGAGTATCCGGGAAGAGCGACGGGCACGGTATAGTCTGCCGCAACATAGACCGCCGGAGCACCGGGCGTGCCGATGCGCTGCACGGTCACCTGCTCAGGAGTTAGTTGGATATTGTGATCCTGTGCCTTTTTGATAACCTGGGTGACCAGGTCCTCATCGGTGACGCGTAGATTGGCTCCCGCCATCATCGAAATATCTTTCAAGTCGTCGTTAAACGAAAAATTAGACATCTCGGGCGGAACGACTTGAGCCCCGGCGTAGAACAAGCCCACCACGACGACAATCCCGATGATAGCTTTAATAGATCCCATGTCCCACAATTCCCTCCGGCACGGACTGGAACCACTTACCCGGCCCGGAGAACTCCCTGAACATATTCGACAACCGCGCTGATCGTAACATCGTGCACCTGGCGAGTCGAACGGAAAAAGACCTCGACAGTACCTTCGGTAACTTTCTTTCCGACGGTGATTCGAAAAGGGATGCCGACGAGATCCGCGTCTTTGAATTTCACTCCCGGGCGTTCATCGCGATCATCGAGAATCACGTCAAAACCTGCGGCTTCGAGGCGCTGAGCAATATCTTCCGCGGCTGATTTCACGGCGTCATCTTTCATGCTGACGGGGGCGACCACGACTTGAAATGGCGCAATCGAAGCCGGAAGCCAGAATCCATTGTCGTCGTTTCCCTGCTCCACGGCCGCAGTCAGGATGCGTTCGATCCCGATGCCGTAGCTGCCCATGATGGGCGTAACTTCTTTACCGTTTTTGTCGAGCACGCGGGAGCTCATGGAGTCCGTATAGCGATAGCCGAGCTTGAAGATGTGTCCAATTTCGACCGCCGTGTCGATGCGCAGCGGCTTGCCGCAATTCGGACAGGCTTCACCCGCCTCCACGTTTCGAACGTCGGCCATGACAGTGCAGTCGAAGTCCTCGCCGGGAGTTACGTTCTTGAAGTGGTAGTCCAGCCGGTTGGCGCCGCAGATCATGTTGCTGCGGCCCTCGAGACCGGAGTCCACCATCACGTTCATGCTGCGGGGATCCAAGACGGCTGCAAACTGCGGATGCTCTTTTTTCGTCGTGGCTTGGCTCGTCGATCCTTGGTCTTTGCTCGAATCGAACCACAGTCCCAGCAGGTCTTTCGGTCTTGCCACCAGACCGACCGGTCCAATGAAACCCGCCGGTCCTTGAAGATATCGTTGTAATTCCTCGCCCTGCATGGGACGCAGTTCCGTCGCCTTCAGCAATCCGAGCAATTTTGTTTCGTTGACGGTGTGATCCCCCCGCAGGAACACAACTACCGGCTGTTCCAGCTTGTCCGATCCCGCTTCGCCCATTTTCGTCGCGATGTAAGCGACCGCTTTGATGTCCTGCTTGGGAGAAACTTTAAGAAACTCGGCGACATCGGCGATCGCGCCTTTCCCCGGAGTGTGCACCAGGAGCGGCTTGCCGTCTCCTTCCGGCTGCAAATCTTCCACGAACTCCAGCTTGGAAGTCGCCTTTTCCATGTTGGCGGCATAATCGCACGCATCGCAGCTCACAATGCGGTCTTCCCCCGCCGGAGTGCGCACCATGAACTCGTGTGATTCTTTGCCGCCCATGGCGCCGGAATCGGCTTCGACCACCATGTACTTCAACCCGCAGCGGTCAAAAATCCGGCAATAGGCCTCGTAGTGTTTGCGATAGGACACGTCGAGCCCGGCCGGGTCGATGTCGAAGGAATAGGAATCCTTCATCATGAACTGACGGATGCGGAGCAGTCCTGACTTGGGCCGGGGTTCGTCGCGAAACTTGGGCGCAATCTGATACCAGATCTGCGGCAACTGCTTGTAGCTACGCAGTTCTTTGCGCGCGATCTCGGTCATGACTTCTTCTTCGGTAAAACCCAGGCACATGTCGGCACCCTTGCGGTCTTTGAGGCGAAACATGTTCTCGCCCATCACCGCCCAGCGGCCGCTGGCCTCCCAGATTTCGCGAGGATGCAGCGACGGCAGGTAGAACTCCTGGCCGATGCGATCCATTTCTTCGCGCACGATCCGGATGATCTTGTTGAAGGCTCGATTGCCGAGAAAAAGATAGGAGTAAATTCCGGCCGCGAACTGACGAATGTATCCGGCCCGGACCAGAAATTTGTGCGAAGCGACTTCGGCGTCCGCCGGGGCCTCGCGGAGGGTGGGAATGAAGAGTTCTGACCAACGATGCATAGGTTTTTATGAGTTGCGAGTCCCGAATCCTGAGTCCCGAGTCGCGAGCACCAAGATGCAGCCACTCGCTGAACGAAAAGGGAAGCTGTTATTGTACGACAGGGGTATGCCAGGAAGCTTGCATTAGACGCACGAGGGTGCGCCGGTTCGCAACTCAGGACTGACGACTCACGACCCAGGACTAGCTCGCCAGCTGTTTCAATATCTCTTTCCCCAGCTTTTGTGCTTCGCCGAAAAATTTCTGATACTCGACGAATAGGCGGTTCAGTTCCAGAGACTGGTCTGCGCTCAGCTTCTTGCGCAGAATCATGTCGCGCACGTGGACAGGATTCGGCAAGGTCGCGTCCTCGGTCAATTCTTCCAGCGCAGTATTGGGATCGTAGTGATACATGCAGCGCATTCTATCCCAATTGGAAACGATGTATGCTTCGGGATGCTATGAAATGTCGCTCGGTCGGTGGTCTCCCGAACGTGGCAGTTCTGATCATGGTCCTCGCGCTCTCGAACCGAATCAGCCCTTCGGCCACGAGAACCGTAGGTGCCTATCTTTACGGGACAAACGCCTGCATCGAGGGTGAAAACGGCCCAGGCATCGCTTTTTATCTCGGCAAAGAGAAGGGCTGTCCAAAGACGATCCCGTCATACCCATACCTTGAGATCGACATCCGCGACTGGCCGATTTCAATCCGCAAGGAAATCACGATCGGACCCGAAAACTGGGCTTTTCGTTGCCCATCTTCGCACGACAGCTGCGCGCAAGCCGTTTCGGGGAATGTCGTCTTCGACCACTCGACCGATCCCACGGTCGACCGCAACATCCGGAGTACCGGGCGCTACGAATTAAAATTTCAGGGCAGCCGAATCGAGAGCGGACTTTTTGAGATTGTGTGTGGGTTGCCCTGCGCCTAGGAGCGAAGTGCTTACACCAGTTCCGTTGTCCACAAATCGTGCAGGTGGACGATGCCTTCAAGTTTCCCGCCCGAGTTGACCACCATCAGCGACGTAATCTTTTTCTCTTCCATCATGGCCAGCGCGGTGGCGGCAAATTCAGATGCGGCAATAGTCCTGGGATCCGGCGTCATGGCTTCGCCCGCGGTGAGATCCATGGCATCTTTGCCACGCTTTTCCAGCAGACGGCGCAAGTCGCCGTCGCTGATCACGCCCACCAGTTGCTCGCCTTCGACCACAGCCGTTACTCCTAATTTCTTTCGGGACATTTCGTAAATCACGTCGGGCATCCGCGTTTGCGGAGAAACCTGCGGTACCGCATCCCCGCTGTGCATCAAGGATTGGACACGGGCCAGCCGCTTGCCCAATTTCCCTCCGGGATGCAGGTTGGCGAAATCTTCTTCCTTGAATCCGCGGCGCTCGCTGAGCGTAACCGCCAGAGCGTCTCCGAGCGCAAGCATGGTCGTCGTCGATGCCGTCGGGGCTAGACCCAGAGCGCAGGCTTCCTGCGCCACCGAACAGTCGAGTGCGACCTCGGCCGCGGCAGCGAGGGTCGAGATAGATGTGGAGCGGGCACTCTTGTCCGCTGGTTTTGACTTGGAATGATCCCTTCCGGCGTTCGCGGGTAGGAGTGTCCGCGCCACACTGGAGTCGTAGATTGCATCTCCCGTCATCGCAATCAGCGGGACCTGGAGGCGCTTGATGGTTGCCAGCAGGGCCAGGATTTCTTCCGTCTCACCGCTTGCGGAAAGAGCCAGCACGACATCGCCGCGCACCACCATGCCGAGATCCCCGTGCAGGGCCTCGACTGGATGTAAGTACAATGCCGGTGTTCCGGTCGAACTCAGAGTGGCGGCGATCTTGCGGGCGATCAGGCCGCTCTTTCCCATGCCGGTTACGACCACGCGGCCGGCGCACTCGAACATCAGGTCGACCGCGCGTTGAAACGGTGCCGACATAGGCCCGGCAATGCGATCGGCAAGGGCCCGCAGGGCCTCCGCTTCGATCCGAACCGCGTTCTCGCCGGTATGCTTCATCGCCGAAGATTGAGCTTGGGAAGTTAGAAGAAAGGATGTTAGCACGCGGAAATCAACGGAGTCGGCAAAGTGCTTCTCGTCCCTCTGATTTCAGCATCAGAAGTGATCTTCCACCTGAGGCTTGCCGCCGATGCGAAGGCCCTGCGCCTGGATCAACCGATCCCAGGGCCCGGCTTGCCAGTTATCACGCTTTTTCTCTGGTGGGCGCCACGGGGGAAGATTGAGCATGAGCCTCCGCGCCGTCGAGCACACATAGGGCTCGTACATGGATCGAAGCTTCGTCAATTTCTCTCGCGCCGCGTCGTCACTTCTCAATTTCAGGCCGGCAGCCGCAAGCGAATCCCGCAAGCCGTCCAAATCCGACTCTGGCAGCCGGTCTGGAGCCGCCGGATCGTATTTGGCATTCACTACTTGCGCCAGATCGACTGCGGCATGTCTGGCCATGGCAAAGGTCAGTTTTGCCTGTCCTGGCTGCACGCCTTCGACCCCGGTCAAAATCAGAGATGTCACGTCCAGCATGGTGGTCAGCGCACCCAGCCAGGATTGATTACTATGCTGCGAACGGAAGAAAGAGAGCACGGGATACGAAATCTGGCTCTCGAGTAATTCCGCACACCAGCGCTCCCAATCGCGCAGCACTGCATCAAAGGTCTTCTGATCGACTCCCGGTTCGGCGGATCTTCCGGCCAGCCGGACCAGTAACTCGGACGCGCTCGGAGGGGAACCGGCGCTCGCGTCAAGCAGCGAAATCTGAACCTCGCGCCGCGAAAATGACGTGTACGCCACAGGGATATAACCGACTACTACACCGAGGAAGGCAAATCCCATGCCAGCTTCAAACACGGACAGAGCGCGTGCCGCCGGAGACGTGGGCACAATGTCGCCATAACCCAGAGTGAAGAAAGTCTCGCCGCTGTGATACAGGATTTTGCCGAAGGTGAGCGCTTCTCCGCTGAGTTGTTCATGTCCGCCGATGCCATACTGAATGAGCGCGAATCCGAAAATCAGCCCGGCAGCCCAGAGACCGAGCAGCAGAATCAGCGAAAGCGGCCCGAAATATCCCAGAAAATTCTGCTGCCGCGAAGGCTTCTTAATCCGGCGGGCAATGCCTCTCCAGGGTATCCAGGTTCGCCGAATGAAATATGCGGTCAGTCGAAAATTTCGCAGAACCCGCCGCGGCAGAACCACGGTCTCAAATGCGTCGAGCAATACCATCCAGATGACGGCAACACCGAGCAGCACCATGGAAATGTGATCGGAATGCATGATGAACCATCTAGATGCGGTAGGAAGACTACCAGATTCGGGCCAGACTGCGGGCCTCAGGCATCGGACTCAGGCCTTCGACTTAGCGAGGTCTGAAACTCCCTACTGCGGATTCGGATTCGGTTGCTGCGTTTGCCCCGCGGGAGGCTTGCTGGCCGGTTTCGTGGTCGTCGTCTTCGGCTTGGTTGTGGGTTTCTTCTTGATCGCCGGCTTCTTCGGAGGCTCGGTATCGTCCACGATCACTTTCTTCGGAAGCTCGGATGGAACAGCCGCCTGCGCCGTTTTCAGTTCAGTACGCAGGCGCACGATCTCGGCTTCTTTCGACGTCGAGAGATTCTCGACGCGCTCTGCCAATTGCCGGCGGGTGGTCTCAAATGCAGTCAGATCGTCGCCCAGAGCCTGCGCATCGTCCCGTGGGCCGAAAGCCCCGGTCAACTCCACTACGTTTCCGAGGACATCGTACAGAGCGTCCAGATTGCGATATAGCTTGAAGGTCGCGGGCACGTTCTCGGGCGCGGCGCGCAACTGGCCCATGATGTCGGGCAGAGCGGCCTGCAGGTTGCGCTGGATCGAGTCCACGTTGGTCAGCGCCTGTTCTTTGGTAGTCTTGTCCGTCTTCCAGCGCTCGATGCGCAGCCTGGACAGATCGGCCTGCGTGCGTTTTGAGGCATCGTCCAACTGGCTCAGCATGCCGTTTAACTGCGACACTGAGGCATACGAAACAGGCGTACTATTTTGCGCTGGACCATTGACGGGAGTCGCCTGAGCTGAGTATTGGAAGTTGGCGGTCGCCGGATTGCCCGTTGCTGAGGATTGGCCCACTGTAGCGGCTGACAAAAACAACAGGGCCAAGCTTAGGTTGAAAATTCTCTTGCAGTTCATGTTTGGATTTTGGTCGCGAACAGCATACTACATCCTGAAGTGACAGTTGATCGGGTAGTTACACTATCGGAAGTGCCTTCGAGGAAATGCCTCAAAAACTTCTCTCGATCGCACCGCATCTTACTCACCATCCAGAGAGATAATACCTTAGGTACTTGGAGAGGATTTATGTTCTCCACGATTCCATCGCGTGGACTGCATCTTTCGCTGACTCTTGCTGTTTTCGTGTTGCTGACGACCGCTCTTGCTCTTCCGGCGCAATCCGCGGCGCAGGATGCCACTCGCCACCTCATCCTGAAAGATGGCTCGTACCAGGTGGTGACGCAGTATGAAGTCAAGGGGAACCGCGTCCGCTACTACAGCGCCGAACGCGAGGAGTGGGAGGAACTTCCGAATTCGCTGGTGGACTGGCCAGCCACACAAAAATACGAGAAAGATCAAGCAGCGAACACCTCGGCACCAGCAGCCGTAGCGCTGGATAAAGAAGCCGAGCGTGACCGCGAACTTGAGGAGACGCAATTGCCCGAGGTCGCTCCCGGACTCCGTTTGCCCGAACCTTCCGGAGTTTTCCTGTTGGAGACGTTTGACGGCCGGCCTCAGTTATTGGAACTGAAACAGACCGAGGGCGATGTCGACCAAAAAGCCAAAGGCAACATTTTTCGAGATGCCATCTTCCCTCTGGCTGGGATCAAACAGGTGATCCTGTTGGATGGCGCGCATGCTACGACCCAATCCCATGTGGACGTGCCGTCGATCTACATCAATATCGACGATAGTCCGGACGACTCTTCGGCAGGAACGTCCGCGGCTCCGGCCAAGTCTTCGACTCAACCGCAACAGCCGGAACAGCAGCAGCAAGCCGAGAAGGCTATCGTTCCCTTCGATCGTTTCCGCATAGTCCGCACCGAAGTAAAGAATGGCAAGCGCATCATGGGAGATTTGAAACGTGCGCCGACCGGAAAGATCAGCCAGGATGAACATTTCATGAAGACAACCATCGACCGCATCAACGGCGGCTGGCTGAAAGTGACTCCCACCGAAGCGCTGGCTCCGGGAGAATATGCGCTGATCGAGATGTCAGGCAATCAGGCCATCAATCTGGAAGTCTGGGATTTTGGTGTGAATCCGAAGGCGCCCGCGAATCCCAACGCGTGGAAAGCGGAGGCAAAGACTCCAGCTCCGGTTGCGAAGCCGCAGCCGCCCAATTGAGTAACTTTCCTGAAAGGCCGCTGCTGGGACCGGCTGGTATGGGGTCCTTCGCTTCGCTCAGGATGGCATCGTTTGGAAAGCTTCACTTCAACACGCCGCGCTGCGCGATGCCGATATTGTCCCGGGTGGTGTTCTTCACCATATACATCATGCCGTCCGCCTGGCGGATGACATCATGCGCAGTGCGCGCATCGTGAGGATAGGTGGCCAGTCCGATCGAAGCGCGAATGTTCAAATTCAATCCTTCTTCGCGGCAAAAGGCGCTGTCACGCAAGGCATCGCGCAAGCGCTTCGCCACGACCAGAGCTTGATCTTTGCCAGTCTGCGGTAATAAGACGACGAATTCATCGCCGCCGTAGCGAAAGGCGAAGTCGATCAATCGCAGCTGCGCCTTGATCAGATATCCGATTTCAGCCAGCAGCTTGCTACCGATCAGATGGCCATGGGTATCGTTCACGGCCTTGAAGTGATCGAGATCGATGAACAGAACGCTGAACTCATATGCGAAGCGCGACGACCGGTAAACCTCGGTGTCGAGCGTTTTGTAGAGATGGCGCGCGTTGTAAAGACCGGTGCAGTCGTCGGTGATGGTTAATTCCTGGATCTTTTCGACCCACCGGGCGTTTTCAATCGCGATCGCGGCATAGTCGCACAGCGACTGCAGGAAGAACAATTCCGGCTGGGTGAACTGCGACATGTCAACGTTCACCAGTTGGATCACGCCCAACACACGCAATTTCGATCGCAGCGGGACGCAGATGACCGACCGCGTCTCCCACTGGGTGGTCTGATCGACGCGGCTGGCGAAGGCCGGATCACTGCGCACATCAGGAACAATGCGCGCTTCGCCGTTCTTGGCGACCCATCCGGCGATGCCTTCGCCCATTTTAAGACGAACATTCTTCAGGGCTTCGGCTTTGTCTCCGACCGCGATGGCGAAGTAAAGCTCGTCGTGGCCTTCATCGACCATGAGCAGCGACCAGGTGTCGGGACGGAAATATTCCGCCATCTTCTCCATGATCGTTTGCAGAATGGAATCGAGGTCCAGCGACGACGTGAGCGCCTTGGCCACATCGTGAAAAATTGTCAGTTCCTGACTGTGGCGCGTCAATTGAGTGCCGGCCTCAGGCATGCAAAATTCCGTTGTTCCTCGCAGGACGGGTGGCAGTTCAAAAATTATATTCGGCACGTTCGTGGAGGGGCAATGAACGTTGGTAACCCGAACCTGTAACGCCAACGCATTCAGCCGTTTACATTCCCATGCACGACTGCGGCCATTCGGGTAGGCTTATATCCATGAAAAGACTCCAACAATGCGCCTTGGTATGGATTCTGCTCGCGTTCGTCACTTCGATCTTGGCTTCGATCTCGGCCTTTTCGCAGAGCAATACGTCGCCCAGCAACACTACGTCGCAAAATGCCGCACAGAAGAATGCCGCCGAGCAGGCCGAAGCCCACACCGTGCCCGTACTCGATGGCGGAATTGGACCCTGCACCGCGGACATCACCGTTACAGACGCGAACGGAGCGGCAGTGTATGCCGCGACCATCAAAGTTCACATCGCTTATGGATTCGCGAACGCCCGCAAGCTCGACCTGCAGCTTGGGACGAATGTCGACGGCAAAGCCCGCTTCACTGGTCTGCCGGACAAGATCAAGCACGGATTCTATTTTCACGCAACGGAAGGCGACCGTGAAGGCGAAGCGTTTGATGATCCGATAAGCACGTGCAAGGCGCAGTTGCCGATCACGATTCGAAAGCCGGAGTGATGACGCATGCCATCGCATAGAACGGAATGGGATTGGGTGCCCGATGTCTCGCCGCTTTTGCGAGACATGGGAATGGCCAGGTGGCCCGGCCTTCCGTTTTCCCTTTCCGGGACTCCCCATGACACCCCGACCGTTCTGAGGAACTGGAGGTAGACATCGGCTTATCCAACCACAATCGGTCCGCGTGCAAGAACTTCCTGCTTTGGCTATTGGGTGAATTCATCTTAGGAGTTTTCTTCTATGAGCTTCTCAACCGCCTAACAGATCGTGCGCAAGTGATCATTCTTCTGGTGGCCATCGTGATCATTTGGTATCGCATCGACTTCCCCCAAAAAACAACAAACAGATACGCAACGCTGCTCTTCTGGCTCCCGGTCGCGCTGAGCCTCTTTTGTGGCGCCTTGTGGAAAATAACTCGCTGGGATGTTTGGATAAGTCTCGGCATCGCATGTATATGCGTGAGAGCCGTCTATAGGGTTTATCCACTGCCTGGCATTCGCGGAATCGAGTGAGGGCAGGCGGGGCCGGAGAAACTGACGGAATTGCGGTTTACTCCAGGTTGCCCCATCCTGCCCGCGTTCTGTGCGGGAGGGTGGGGATTCCACCAACGCGCCCATCCTGTCTCGCACACAACGCGCGACAAGGATGGGGCAACCGCATGCTTTTCGCGGGCAAGAGTGCCCGCGACACAGTTACAACTTCGGCAGCACGATTCCCTTCTGCGCCTGATACTTTCCTTTGCGATCGGCGTAGCTGGTTTCGCAGACTTCGTCGGACTGGAAGAATAGTATCTGGCAGAGGCCTTCATTCGCGTAGATGCGCGCCGGCAGCGGCGTTGTGTTGGAAATCTCCAGCGTGACGAAGCCTTCCCACTCGGGCTCGAATGGCGTCACGTTGACGATGATGCCGCACCGCGCGTAGGTGCTCTTGCCCACGCAGATCGTCAGAACGTCGCGGGGAATCTTGAAGTATTCAACGGAACGCGCGAGCGCGAACGAATTCGGCGGCACGATGCAGATATCCGTCGTAATGTTCACGAACGATTTCTCATCGAAGTGTTTGGGGTCGACGAGCGCATTATTCACATTGGTGAAGATTTTGAATTCGTCGGCGACGCGCAGGTCATAGCCGTACGACGACAGGCCGTAGGAGATCACGCCCTCGCGCACCTGCTTCTCGGAGAACGGGTTGATCATGTCGTGTTCCAGGGCCATCTTGCGGATCCAGCGGTCGCTCTTGGGCATGAAACTCCCTTCGGGAATCAGTGATTGAAACATTGAATCATTGAGTCATTAAAAGGCGCCATGTCACGCGACTCGGTCTGAGACAGTGACTGAATGCCCTGATGGCTTAATGACTCAATTTCTCGGGCTGGTGTGCCTGCCAGTTTACGGGAAGGGTGCTCCCGTTGACAATCCGGCATATGTCCCTTAGCATCAATCACTTGAGGCACAATCTCACCCCTGCACCCGGGAGCCGCTCGTGATTAAGCTCGACATTATCAACGAAGTAGTGGCCAAAACCGGAATTACCAAGACCAAGGCCGAATTGGCCGTGGAAACCGTGTTTGAAAGCATGAAGCAGTCCTTGGCCCGCGGCAATCGCATTGAGCTACGAGGGTTTGGCGTGTTCAATGTGCGGCCGCGAAAAACTGGCATCGGACGCAATCCGCGCACCGGGGCTGAAGTTTCCATTCCTCCGGGACGCGCGGTGCGCTTCAAACCCGGGAAAGAATTGCAATCGATCGATTAGACCACTTCGATCTCGTTGCCTTGGCGCGCATTCAACCGCAAAAACCACTTTGAAATCTCAGCGTCGCCGGAGATTGTCCGCCTCTCGCGCAGATTCTTCTTTCTCGTGTAGCATCAAACTAGAATTCAACATTCAAGCTTCGCATGGCAGAACCGTCTCCCATTTCTACTTCCACGATCGAGTACTACTATCGCTTGCCAGAACCTCAGGGCAATAGGCCTGGCGAACGCTACTGGCTGCATGCTTTGCTGCTGCTGGCCACCGTTTTCACAACGTTAATTGTGGGAGCGCGCCTGGAATTCAATTTCCTGCACAACCTGCCCGCGTTCGCAGCGGGGGACGAGTATCTTCCGTTTTTCCCGTTCAAGTGGGCTTTGCAGCAGCCCTCGCGGCTGCTGCTGGGCATTCCATTTTCGGCGACTCTGCTGACGATTCTGCTGGCGCATGAGATGGGACACTATCTGTTTTGCCGTTTCTACGGCGTGCGCGCCACGCTTCCGTTCTTTATTCCCGCACCTACCTTGATCGGGACCTTCGGAGCGGTGATTCGGATCAAGGCGCTGATCCGCACGCGGGCCGCGTTGTTCGACATCGGCATCGCCGGACCGATTGCAGGATTTGTCGTGGCTGTACCCACTCTGATGTTCGCGCTGACGCTTTCAAAGCCACTCGCGCCCACAGTCGGCCCTTCGAATCTGCGTCTGGGATTTCCTGTGATTTTTTACCTCGCGCAGGACTTTCTGAGGATGCTCTCGCCGCATCATGCGATTGCCTGGTTGCCGCTGACACGCGTGTATCTTCACCCGACGGCGATTGCGGCGTGGGTTGGAATGTTTGCGACCGCATTGAATTTGCTGCCCAGCAGTCAGTTAGATGGCGGCCACATCGTCTACGCCCTGGCGCCGCGCACCCACCGCTGGATCTCGTGGATCACGATTGCGATTCTCGCGTTTTTGGGACGCTTTTACTCGGGTTGGTGGTTTTGGGCGGGGTTGCTGGTCATAATGAATGTGCTCACCTTTCGTCAGCAGCAAGCGCCGGAGTATCCCATGCTGCCGCCGACGCGCTGGGCACTCGGTCTATTGGCCCTCATTCTGCTGACCCTGACCTTTACGATTTCACCCTTACAGCTGAACTTCCACTGAATGGCTGTGGAACCTCTCCGCCGGACAACCGACGGCGACTGTCCCCACATCCGCGGCTAAAGCATCACTACATCAGCCACAGTGCGTCGACATCAACGATAATTTGCGTTCGAGGGATTTTCTGCAGTGCGGCGTGCGCGAGCATCGAGCGTAATGTGGCATTCAGCTTTTCCCGGCTGGGTGACCTCAACACAAAATGATATCGGTAATCGCGCTTGAGGCGCAGAATTGGCGCCGCCGCCGGACCCAGCACGCGTACGCCTTCGTGCCGGTTTGAAGCGAACCATTTCCCGAGAGCGCCCGACCAACGCAAGGCATCATCCAGTTCGCCGCTGCGGACGATTACATTGGCGAGCGCGGAATACGGCGGATAATGCATCCAACTGCGGAAGCGGAGTTCCTTCTCGTAGAAGCCGACAAAATCATGCTGCGCGGCATACTGGACCGCATAGTGATCTTGAAAATAAGTCTGCAGGATGACTTTACCGGGCGACTCACCACGCCCGGCGCGGCCGGCAACTTGCGTAAGCAACTGGAATGTGCGCTCGGCCGCCCGAAAATCGGGCAGACCAAGAGCGGCGTCGGCACCGATGACTCCGACCAGCGTGACGCCGTGAATGTCGTGGCCTTTCGCAATCATCTGGGTTCCAACGATCAGATCGAGTTCGCCTTCGTTTAGCGCATTGAGCGTGCGCTCGAAATCCTCGTGGCCGCGAACCGTGTCGCGGTCGAGTCGCGCAATGCGCGCCTGCGGGAACATGCCGTGCAAAAGTTCCTCGAGTTTCTCTGAACCGGTTCCCAGGAAATAGACATATTCGCTGCCGCACTGCGCACACGTTTTCGGTACGGGCGCTGTGTAGCCACAATAATGGCAGACCATTTTTTGCTCGCGCTTGTGATGCGTCATGGCAATCGCGCAATTGTTACATTCAAGCTTTTTGCCGCAACTTCGGCACAGAACGACCGGCGAATAGCCGCGCCGGTTCAGCAGGACCATGACTTGCTGTTTGCGCTCGAGCCGGTCTTTGATTTCCGCCGCGAGTTTGCGCGAAATGACTTGCTCGTGGCCGGTTTCCTGGAATTCCTGTCGCATGTCGACGATCTCGACCTGGGGCAAGGGCCGTTGCTCCACGCGATCGGGAAGTTCGATCAGAGCATATTTGTTCTTCTTGGCGTTGAAGTACGACTCCAGCGACGGCGTGGCAGACCCGAGGACGACGACGGCGTCTGCCATCTTCGCACGCATGACCGCAACATCGCGGCCATGATAGCGAGGCGTTTCTTCCTGCTTGTACGAAGCATCATGTTCTTCGTCGACGAGGATGAGGACAAGGTCGGCGACGGGCGCGAAAACGGCGGAACGCGTTCCCACCACGACGCGAGCGTCGCCGCGTCGAATGCGGTGCCACTGCTCGGCGCGCTCTTTGTCGGAGAGTGCGGAATGCAGGATCGCCACTTCGCTTCCGAAAATCTGATGCAGATCGGCTGCGACTGCCGGAGTCAGGCCGATCTCCGGAACCAGCAGAATGGCGGAGCGGCCCGCTTCCAGAACCGATCGCATGGCCGCCAGGTACACGGCAGTCTTCCCCGAACCAGTGACGCCGTGCAGAAGCATCCCGGAAAACTTGCGCGCATTAACCCGGTCGCGCATTTGTGATAGCGCTGCTTTCTGCGCGGCATTGAAGTCAAATTCGAAGGGCGAAATGCGAGGTTTGCTCCGGGAGATCGTGAACTCCGCCGGCTCTTCGATGATCTCGACGAGCCCGCGCTTGACCAGCGTAGTCAGTGTGGTGCGGGGAACGTCAAGCGATTGCAGGATTGCGACAGGCGCTCGGTCATGAGATGAGCGCAGCGTATCGATCAAAGTCCGCTGGTTCTCGTTCAGCTTGCCTTCTGTGGATTTCAGGACGGCGATCTTCACCATACGGGCAGCATCTCGTGGGGCGGAAACGTCCTCGCGGACGATCCATTTCTTGCGAACCATTCCATTCAGGATCGCTCGCGAAACGCGGGTTGCGGATCGCAGAGTCTCTTCCCGGACAAGCCCGGAACCGTCGGCGGCTAAAGCCTCATCACTGCGCGCGCTTGTCAGCACGGCTGAAGCCGCGCTGTTTCGGTTTGTGGCGCTTTCGGCTTCTGCTATTCCCACTCCTCCCAAAATCGGGGAGAAGTGGGCCACCCCATTTGTGTGTATGTTCGAAGTCAATTCGCTTTCAGCGGCGTGCGCGGCCAGATAGTCGAGCACGCGAAATTCGGCAGCCTGTTCGTCGGCAGGACGTGGCGAGCGACGAGAGGATCCTGACATCCCGGCCAGATGCAGCGCCATGTGCCCGTTTTCTGTGATCCGATACGCAATCGAACGTTTGAATTCCGCGTTCAGAGGCAGCATGGTGCGGAAGACCTCGCCCAGCGGCGCAAGATAGTAATTGGCAATCCAGCGGCCGAGCTGCAAGAGTTGACGGTCGAGCACCGGCGCAGCATCGAGCACGCTGAAGATGTTTTTTGTCGCAACGGACGGCTTACGGTCATGCAGTTCGACGACAATTCCCGTCATGCGCTTTTGACGGAAGGGGACGAGTACGCGTCCGCCGACAACCGGAGTGGAGTTCGCCGGGATGCGGTAGGTGAAGACGATCTCCAGCGGAACTGGGAGCGCTACATCGCAGAACTCGAGCATTGGTGGAATCAGTGTAAATGCCCGGTCAGGATTTGATGCTTTGGCGGGATAACATTGAGCACGCAGACGCGGGCTTGGCCCGCGGGACGGACCCTTCGGCTTCGCCCAGGGCAAGCTGCGTCCGTCCCTACACGGGCTTGGGCGGCTTGAGTGCGAGGTACTTCATTACCATCTGCAGATCCTTCCAGGCCTCCCCCTTCTGGCGCGGATCGCGCAGCAGAAATGCCGGATGGTAGGTCACAGCGAGCTTCGCTCCTTGCCACGAGGAATCGACGCTCCGGAAACCTGCGGGCATGAAGTCATAGAAGCGGCCGCGCAACTCCGACATGGGAGCATTGATGGCGAGCAGATTCTTGGCCGCGACGGCACCGAGAGCGACCACCACTTTCGGCTGGATCACCGCAATCTGGCGCATCAGAAACGGCGAACACGTTTCACACTCGTCGCGCTCGGGGGTGCGATTTCCCGGTGGACGGCATTTGACCACATTGGCGATGTACACGTCTTCGCGGCTGATCCCCATCGCCTTGATCATGTTGTTGAGCAACTGCCCAGCGCGGCCGACGAAGGGCTCACCTTGAGCGTCTTCATCGGCGCCGGGGCCTTCCCCGACGAACATCAGATCGGCCTTGGGATTGCCCACCCCGAAAACAATCTGCTTGCGTCCTTGCTTATGCAGCTTGCAGCGGGTGCAGTCGCCGAGATCTTCGCGAATGATTTTCAGAGCCGCGACGGGATCGGCAATTCCCTGCTCCGGCTTCGGAGTTGCCAAAATGCTTTCTTCGCCTACATGATTCCCGACAGCAGATTTTTTGGCGGACATTTCCTCTCGCAATTCCGGCTGGGGTGGTTTCTCGACGACATCGATCTGGATTGCGGTGCTTTCTGCCGCTTCGGAAATCTGCGGCTCACGCTGGTAGAAGTCGTAAATTCCGAGTTCGTGATAATAGCGCATGCGTTCGGCAAGCGCACGGCGCAGATCCGGATCGGTCAGAAGTGGCATGAAGTTCTAGATTGTAATTCAGATCGCCGAAGAAGGAGGGATCACGCTCTTACAACATTCCGAACTCTGCGGACGCGCAGGATCTGGTCCAGAACGCGCTGGGCGACGTCCCATTTGCTGCTTTCAGGAACCTCGACCACATCCCCGCCATCGCCGCTGAGGATGGCGACCGCGTTACGATCGGAATCGAAACCGACGCCCTCGCGCGAGACATTGTTTGCGACGATCATGTCGAGATGTTTCGCGGCCAGCTTCTGGCGACCGTTTTCGAGCACGTTCGCGGTTTCTGCCGCGAAGCCAACCACAAACTGAGAACTTCTCTTCGAGACAATCTCTTTCAAGATATCGGGGGTCGGCTCAAGATCAAGGGTCATCGGGCCTTTTCGTTTGATCTTCTGCGCCGCGGGATTCTGTACGCGATAGTCAGCGACGGCCGCGGTCATAACTACGATCGTTGCTTGCGGCAACAGCTCCAGTGCCGCCTGGCGCATCTGCTCGGTCGATTCGACTCGCGTGACCTCTGCTGCCGAAGGCGGATTGATCGAAGTGGGACCGCTCACCAGAAGCACGCGCGCTCCCCGCCGTAGCGCGGCTTCGGCCAGGGCGTACCCCATCCGTCCGCTGGAGCGGTTCGTCAGATAACGGACAGGATCAATCTTCTCGCGCGTAGGCCCGGCCGTGATCAGCAGGGTTTCGGTCGCCAGGTCCTGCGAGACGCCTAGGCTTTCGAGCACGGCAGCCACGATGGCGTCGTTCTCAGCCAGACGACCCGCACCGGTCATTCCACAAGCCAGATACCCAGAGCCGGGCTCGACGATCTTAACGCCCCGTTTGCGCAGGATTTCCAGATTGGCCTGCGTCGCGGGATGATTCCACATGTTCACGTTCATCGCGGGCACCACGACCACGGGAGCCGTCGTCGCCAAATACAGTGTGGTTAGAAAATCGTGCGCGATCCCCTGTGCGAAGTGCGCGAGAATGTCGGCCGTGGCCGGCGCAACCAGGAGCACGTCGATCGATTGCGCCACAGCAATATGCTCAATCGCAGAAGAAATGTTGGGCTCATGTTCTTCGCCGGGCGAGAACATGCCGGTAATCACTTTCTCTCCGGAAAGAGCGGCAAGGGTGAGGGGCCGAACAAACTCCTGGGCGGCGCGGGTCATGATGACCTGCACGCGAATGCCGCGATCCTGCAGCAGGCGAACGATCTCGGCGCTTTTATACGCCGCAATTCCGCCGGTAACACCGAGGGCGATCTTCATGAGTACTTAGATTGCTGATATCTGATCATCGATCCGCGATTGCGGGAGGGGAAATCGGAGGATCAGCAAATCAGGAAACCGGACCCGCTATTCCTGGCCGAGCGCCTTATCGAGAACATCTCCGGCCTGCTCGGCAGCGGTACGGGTCTCGGGAATTTCCCATTTCACTTTGCCAGCCCGAATTTCATCCTGCGCGATGCGGCAAGGTTTTCGGGAGCTCGTATCGACCACCGGTGGCGCACCGGACTGTAACTGACGCGCTCGACGCGCGGCTACGAGTATGTACCGGTAATTGCTATCGAAGCCTTCGATCAACTTCATTGGGACTCTCCCTTGATAACCGATTTTGTCTGGTCAATGTGGAGCGGCAAACCATTGGTTTGTGCGGAACGTCGCCGGCTGGCGGCTGGTTTCCGCGCATGACTGCTGTTCCGGTTCCCAACGCCCCCAATTCCGGCGTCCCATGAAATGATACCGCGAAAACTAAAGTTGTGGGGCGGACGGCGGCTCTCGAAACGACGCCAGGATGGGTTGCACCCGGTCCCTCACATTTGCCAGCCGCAGACAATCCCCCGATTCCACTATGCTTCTTTGTTCCTTCGATAGCGTTCGCAAGGAACGTTGCAAGCGCTCCGATGCGACGATTGCTTGCAGGCTCTCGACCGACTTCTCCAATTGGTCGTTAATCAAAATATAGTTGTACTTGTCGTACTGCTCAATCTCACGAGTGGCCGTGTCCAAACGGCGGCGGATAACCTCTTCCCGATCTTCGCCGCGATTGCGCAAACGCCATTCCAGAGTCTTTTTGTCGGGCGGCAGGACGAAAATGCTTACTGCTTCCGGCAGCTTCTTCTGAATCTGCGCCGCTCCCTGCACGTCGATATCGAGCAATAGATCGTGCCCGCTTTGTTCGGCTTCTTTCAGAAAGCGGCGTGCCGTGCCATAACAGTTTCCGAAAACGTCCGCGTATTCGAGGAATTGGTCCTCTCGCACCATGCGCTCGAATTCATCGCGGGTCACGAAATGATATTGTTTGCCGTTGCTCTCGCTGCCGCGGGCTGCGCGCGTGGTGTATGAAATAGAAAAGTCGAGATTGGGAACGAGCTTCAGCAGTTCGTTGACGAGGGTGGATTTTCCCGAACCGGATGGGGCCGAAATGATGTAGACGATGGGCCTGTGGGTCGTGCTCATTCCAAGTTTTGTACCTGCTCGCGTGCCTTTTCGATTTCCGACTTCATGGCCAGACCGGCCTCGGTGATCTTCAAAGCTTCGCCGGCCAGTCCCGAAGTTTTCGAAAGCAGAGTATTGGCTTCGCGATTCATTTCCTGCAGCAGAAAATCCAGTTTCTTGCCGATCTCGCCGCCCTCGTCCAGCAAAGAGAGGAAATGCCGAACGTGCGTTTCCAGGCGGACAATCTCTTCCTGAATGTCACTGCGATCTACCAGCAGCGCGGCTTCCTGGAGGGCTCGCTCTTTATCGATGCTGGCGCCTAACAGTTCCTGCAAACGGGATTGCAAGCGCTCACTGTAATTCTGCAACACGGCGCGGCGATGCTGTTGCACGTGCTTGCCGGCTTCCAGCAGATGAGCCATGCGTTCCCGCAATTCCCGCGCGATGCCGCGAGCCTCTTCTTCGCGCATCTGGTTCAAACGGTTGAGAGCCTCGCCCACTTTCGCCATCACCGCGCCTTCGAGTTCTGCATCGACTGTGTCGGCTGCATCCAGCGCGCCAGGCAGGCGAAGGACTGCATTCAGGTCGGGTTCAGCGGAGAGGGAAAATTCGGCGGCGGCCGCGCGAAAGGCGGCAATGTATCCCCCAACGATCTCGCGATTCAGAGCAAAGGTTTCGTTCGAGGCGCGTTCCAGGGTAAGCGTGACTTCGACGTGGCCCCGCGCCATTTTGTCTTTGAGCACGCGGCGAAGCTGCATCTCTAACGAGTCGTTGCCGGAGGGAAGCCGGAAATGTAGATCGAGGAATCGATGGTTCACCGCCTTCAGCGAGAGCGCGAACGCCAGTCCACTCTTGGCGCCATTCTGGCTGGGCGCTTCGCCGGTCACCTGCGCAAAACCGGTCATTGAGCGTATGGGCATAGGACCGTTGATCGTACTCAACTTTCGGCCACAACTCTCGCTATTTCCATGTTGGCGAATTGCAGATCGTACAAACGCCGGTACGTACCGAGCTTTTGCATGAGAACTTCGTGCGCACCAATATCCGCGATGGTGCCATTTTCGATGACCACGATGCGATCGGCACGGCGGACAGTCGAGAGCCGATGGGCAATGACAAACACGGTACGGCCCGTCATCAAATTGTGCAACGCCGATTGCACCAGAGCCTCCGACTCGCTGTCGAGCGCCGAGGTCGCCTCGTCCAGAATGAGGATGGGAGAATTCTTGAGCAGCGCGCGCGCAATTGCCAGGCGCTGGCGCTCGCCTCCCGAGAGGAGTGTGCCTCGTTCTCCAATCACGGTATCGTAACCCAAGGGCATCGCCAGGATGAAATCGTGCGCCAGAGCGGCGCGCGCCGCGGCTTCCACCTCTTTCTGGGATACATTGGGCTGGCCGTAGGCTATGTTATTTCGAACCGTGTCGTTGAACAGGACCGTCTCCTGCGTCACGATGCCAATCTGCGCCCGCAGCGAGGCGAGGGTTACATCGCGTACATCGTGACCGTCGAGCAGGAGGCTTCCGCCCGTGATGTCGAAAAAGCGCGGAATCAGGTGCACCAGCGTGCTCTTGCCCGCTCCGCTCGATCCGACCACAGCGATCACTTCGCCGCGTTTAACTTCGAGATCAATGCCGCGCAGGATTTCACGCGCGCCTTCGCCGTTGCCTTCGTACGAGAAGCAAACGCCATCAAAAGTAATCGCGCGGGAAAAGCGCGGCAGGGGCTTGGCTCCGGGCTTTTCCGTCACGACATCCTCCGCGTCCATGAAATCAAATAACTGAGACGACGCTCCCAGCGCCTGTTGGAAGCTGTTATTGAATACGGCAAATTTGCGTACCGGGTTGTACATGCTCAGGACCGCGGCAACAAACGTAACGAACGCGCCCAGCGTGAGTTCGTTGTGGGCGATGCTTCCGCGCCCCAGCAGCAGGAGCAGGGCGATCGCAATCGCACCAAAAATGTCCATCAGGGGCGAACTGATCGCGGCCGCCGCGACCGAGTGCAAATTTGCGCGAAATAAACGGTGGGCCGCCTTTCGGAACCGCGCCACTTCCCAGGATTCCATACCAAATGCCTTGACGATGCGATTCCCCGTAATTGTCTCGTGCAGTATGTTCTGCACGTCCGCCAGTTGATCTTGGCCGCGGCGAGTGGTGGTTCGCACGCGGCGGCCGATCCGCGCGGCTGAATAAATGATGAACGGAATGAACAGCAGGAGCACCCATGCCAACTGGCGGCCGAGGATCACCACTGCGATCGCTGTGAATACAAACGTGAAAAACTGTTGCAGGAATTCAGCGAGCACGCTCGACATGGCGAACTGCACCCGCTCAATGTCGTTGATAATGGTCGAAATCAGAGTTCCTGTGGTGTGCTTCTGAAAGAACGCCGCCGAACGGCGTAGAACAGAATTGTAGAGATCGTTTCGCAGATTGGTGATCATGCCGAAGCCCGCATGATTCACCAAGTACGTGCCCGTGTAGTCGAAAATGCCTTTTAATACGGTCGAGGCGACCAGAGCGTAGGCCACGATCGTCCAGGCATTGTGGAACACGGTAGGAACGAATTGTTGAAGATAAATCGGACGATTCGTCGGCGGCCAAACGAACAGAACGATGTTCTCCGAACCTGATCCCGGATTCAGCACGCGATCGAGCACCGGCTTCAGCAGAACCAACCGGAACGCCTCAAGAAATCCAACCGCGGCCAGCAAGAACACTCCCGGCAGAAGCTGCAGCATGAAGGGAAACACGTAGCGCACGAGACGTGTCAGTTGCCGCATGGGGCTCCCAAGCCGGGCCGGCTGTCACCGATTGCTGTTACCACAAACATGAGGTGCAAGGGTCCATTTTACCGGAGTTACTGGTGCAGAACGATTCGTTTGCGCCACTCCTACCGCTGAATCGCCATTCCATGCATCTCCCGGCTCTGCATCGATGGCTCCCGATCCGTCTTGTTCTATCCAGCGCTATCTGCCGCTTCTATCTGCTGTTTCTGTCTACCGCGGGCTGTCGCGGTGCACGACCTTGACCCGGTATCCGCCCCGCCGAAGACGTCTGCCAACCTCCTCGGCGATCATCACCGATCGATGTTGCCCGCCAGTGCAGCCGAACGCGATGGTCAGATAGCTCTTGCCTTCATGAATGTAATGGGGCAGCAAGTAGACGAGAAGGTCGGAGATGCGCGAGATAAATTCCTGCGTCTGCGGAAAGGAGCGAATGTACTTGGCCACCTGTCGGTTCCTGCCCGTCAGGCTGCGGAATTCAGGCACGAAATGCGGGTTGGGCAGGAAGCGCACGTCAAAGACCAGATCGGAATCCTCGGGAACGCCTTGCCGGAATCCGAAGCTGACGCAGGAGACGAGGGTCGTATTCTCCGGGGAGGTTTGGTGAAAGCGCTCATTGATGTGAGCCCGAAGCTCGTGCACGTTGAACTTCGAGGTATCGATGACCAGGTCTGCCAGCCTGCGGATCGAGCCGAGATGGCGGCGCTCGGCCTTCAGCGCGGCTTTTACCGGAGCGTCGGTGCCGAGAGGATGCGGACGCCTCGTTTCGCTGAAACGGCGCAGGAGGACTGCATCGGAAGCCTCGAGGAAGACAACTCTCGTGGGAATCATGCGCCGGATGGATTTGAGAATGCCCGGCAGCTTGTCGAGTCTCGATCCTTCTCGCACGTCGACCACCAGCGCGGTGCGGCGAATCTCGCTGGACTGCATGGCGAGCTCGGCGAACTCCGGGATCAGTTGCACCGGCAGATTGTCGACGCAGTAATACCCGAGATCCTCGAAGGCTTTCAAGACCGAAGCCTTCCCCGAACCGCTCATCCCTGTGATGATGACGAGCTCCGGCGAATGATCTTTTTTTCGCGGGGGTTTTCCCGCTCGACGCGCAGGTCGTCGCCGGGTGCGGCGATTCGGGGCCGGAAGCTTCATCCATGGGATAGTAGCATCCTGCGGGTGCAGGCGGTTTTGGCGAGTCAGGTACCGCTGCTCCGCGACGAGCCCGTGCGAGAAACGCAAATCCTGATTGTATGCAGGCGCCGCCGACGGGTAATCTATCTCGTCATGAAAAAGTTCGAAGACCTCACGGAACGGGAAGTGCTCGCACTGGCTATTTCACTTGAGGAAGAGGATGAACGGGTCTACTCAGATTTTGCCGAAGGACTTCGGCAGGATTATCCCGCGACCGCGTCCTTATTTGAAGCAATGCGAGGGGAAGAATCAGAACACCGGCGGCGCCTGATCGAACTTTTCCGTCAGAGATTTGGCGAGCATATTCCGCTGATCCGGCGACAGGATGTGCGCGGATTCGTGGAGCGTCCGGCATTATGGCTGGTGCGTCCTTTGCGCATTGAAGCCGTGCGCAAGGAAGCGAGCGCGATGGAGGTGGAAACGCGACGCTTCTACGAGAAAGCGGCGGCTCGCACCCAGGATGCCAGCATCCGACAACTGCTGGATGATTTGGCCAATGAAGAGCGATATCACGAAACGCGCGCGCAGGAACTCGGTCAGCAGAAGCTTCCCGACAATGTGAAGGCTGACGAAGAGGCGGCCCAGCGTCGGCTGTTCGTTCTGCAGATCGTGCAACCGGGACTTGCGGGACTGATCGACGGGTCGGTTTCGACGCTGGCTCCAGTTTTTGCTGCGGCATTGGCTACGCAGAAAAGCGGGGTCGCGTTTCTGGTTGGCGTGGCAGCTTCGGCCGGAGCGGGCATCAGCATGGGGTTTGCAGAAGCGCTGTCGGATGACGGCAGCTTGACGGGGCGCGGACATCCCTGGGTGCGTGGACTCATCTGTGGAGCGATGACCGCGCTTGGCGGGATTGGGCACACGCTGCCATTTCTGATTCACGATTTCCGCACGGCGCTGTGGGCCGCGGCCGCAGTCGTGCTGGCAGAATTGGGGGCTATCACGTGGATTCGCCGCCGCTTCATGGACACGCCGTGGGTTACGGCTGCGCTGCAAGTCGGGCTTGGCGGCGTGCTGGTGTTCATTACCGGTGTGTTGATTGGAAGCTCGTAGGATTGCATTCAGGTTCGCGTTGCGTATCCACGGCGGCTCAAGCCGCCTTTTTCAAAAAGCCTCTACGGCGCGGCTGAAACCGCGCCCTTTCAAATCGGTCCGAGATCCCTTTCAAGCCGTTCCGAGATTATTCCGCGAATTTGCCGAAGATAGCACTTAGCAGGCTGCGAAAAAACTCTTTTCTGGGACCGAGAAGTCCGTCAGCGGCTAAAGCCGCCAATGATTTTGCACGGCTGTACGGCGCGGTCGGAAGCCGCACCCGTTCAAAACCATCTATCAATTTTTCCGGAGCCTGCTAGGGCTGCGTATCCAACGGGTGCGTGCTCTTTTCGTAGAATTCATTCTGCAGTTTCAGGCTGACGTCGTCGGCTTTGACTTCGCGAATCGCCTTCACGACGGAATCGATCCACCAGTTCATCTGATATTCGCCCAGCTTTTTGGTGGCGGCGGAACCGTCTCCGGAATAGTGATTCGGGAAACGCGTGTACCACCAAATTCCTGTGTAAATATCTTCGGGAATTTTCTGACGACTCTGGTCCGCGCCCGATTCGTTATTGGCGCGATCCATGTGGACGAGGTCGGGGCGGGAGACGAGCATTTTCGAAGTTTCACTCTCGCCGGCGTGCATGTCGATCTTGGTTTTCTTTGCCGGACCGCCGTGGTCGGGTGTGCGCTCGTCGAAGACATAGACGACGTAATCGTGTGGCTTGTCGAGTTGCGTCTGCGCGAAATAGGGCAGCAGGTGTTCGTTGCCGCCGTGGCCGTTGACGATCAGAATTTTCTTGCAGCCGTTGCGCGCCATCTCGTCGGTAGTCTCCTGCAATAAGGCAAGTTGCAGGGTGCGGCTGTAGGCCATGGTTCCGGGTTCGTGGCGCGCTTCCGCGATCTGACCGAAATAGTATTCCGGGAAAACGATGGCGTACTCTCGTTCGGCGGCATACAAGGCGGCGTAGCGGACGTCGAGCAGGTCGGTCCCTATGGGAAGATGCGGGCCATGCTTTTCCAGGATGCCGAAAGGAAGCAGGCAGGTCCCTTGGGAGCGGTGAATGCCTTCGCGGAAATCAGACGCGGTCAGTTCTTCCCAGTGAACCGAGAGTTTCGGCGCGGGCGAGGATTGAGCGGGAGAGAGCTGAAAAAATGCGAGAAGTATGAAGCCAACAGCTGCGACCACAGAAAATCCTGCCTTGCCATGTGTCATGGAGGGATTCCTCGCGGCGAATTCTAGTCCCTTCTGGCGTGCGTTATGGGCTTTATTCTTGCGGTGCTTCGTGGCTGAAAGTATTTTGGTACCCCTTCCCCCTTCCACCCCGCGTGATCTCTTAGAATCAGTGACTTAGCGCAGAATCGCGAAGAAATCTATGGGGCACAATCACTTAGGGGCAGAATCTTTGAAACAAAGGATCCAACTCGCTTTCCCCCAACACGGCTCGGACGCCAGCGCAGACGAGAGATCGGACGAACAGGCTGTGGATGGCAAGGACATTGATCGCGAAGGTCACCTGTGGAAAAAGTGAGGCGCCACTTACCGCAAGCATGCGGGTGGTTGAGCGCAAGGTCTGACAGCTACTCCACGGCGGATGAGGCGGTGGGGCTGATAGCGGACAACATCCGCCTGTGTTGTGTGCTCTAAATTTATAACTGCCTTTTGGGCTGGGCGCTGGGCCGAGAATCGAGGAGGAATGAGATGAAGCGGACCAGCCTGTTGTTAACCGTAAGCTGCTTTTTTGCACTGTTTTGCATTGTTTCCGTACCCGCCGCCAAGGCCGGTGAGTGGAATCAAACGACGAAATTGACCTTCAGCGCTCCGGTGGAGATTCCGGGAGTAGTTCTTCCGGCGGGAACGTATTGGTTCACGCTGCTAAGAGACGATCCCGACCGGAACGTCGTCCAGGTTTGGAATTTGAATCGCGAGCATCTGCTGGCAACGGTCATCACGGTGCCGGATTATCGTCTGCATCCGACGGGACAAACCGTGATTAAGTTTGAGGAGGAGCGTCCATCGGGCAACCCTGAGGCGCTGCGGGCGTGGTTCTACCCGGGCGACAACTACGGACATGAATTTGTTTACTCGGAGAGCCGAGCTCGGGAAATTGCGGAGCGCAGCGGGCGACCTGTTTTGGCCATGCGGGATGATGTGGCGTCGAATATGACGAAACCGGCAGATTCGGCAAAAGAGCCTTCAGTCATGGCGATGGAAAACGCGCAGGTAAACGCAGTCAATTCCAGCGGGCAGGATGTCGACAAGTCGCAGGCGATGGAAGGCGCTACGGAAACAACGTCGCCGCAACGGTAGGTGAGCTCCGTGTCCGCCACCCCTGCCGCAGAAGGCGCGACAAGGGTGGGGCAACCTGCAATAAATTCCACGGTTCCGGTGTCACTCCAAAATCAAAAACCCCGCCCTGTCTCGCAGGGTACGCGAGACAAGGACAGGGCACCCGCGATTTTGGGTTTTACATCGTTACACGGGCTATGGGACTTCGATCAGCTGCATCTTGCCGTCTTTGGCGCGGTGCAGGACCATTACTTTGCCTTTGGGATCTCGGAAGATGAAAACATCGCGGTCTTTAAAGTGCGCTTCTTTGATGGCTTCTTCGAGGGTCATGGGGCGCATGGCAACGGATTCGTCGGAACGGACCAGGTGGACTTCGGTGGTCGTGGCTACGGCTGGATA
This sequence comes from uncultured Acidobacteriaceae bacterium, assembly GCA_963772045.1. Lineage (GTDB taxonomy): Bacteria > Acidobacteriota > Terriglobia > Terriglobales > Acidobacteriaceae > Sulfotelmatobacter. Next base: position 418,425 of record CAVYWC010000003.1, read on the forward strand.
TTTGTGAACAAGGACCGGCACGGCCGTGCTTTCGGTGAGGCCCACCACAGTCTGAAGATCTTCCTGAGTCGAGTGACCGTTCCACTTCTGCTTTTCTTCATTCTTACGGGCCGAGCGTTTTTTTGTTTCCCATCGGGCCTTGTACTTCACCGCCTGCTTTTCCAGATGATCGAGGGCCTCGTTGACGGCGATGCTCATGTCTTTGGCTTGAGCGAGACCGACGAGAGGGCCATTGCGGGGGCTGATGGTGATTTCGGCTTTATGACGATGCTTCTCGACGGCGAGGATGACCTTGGTTTCGAATCGGTCCCCTAAGATTTTGCGGATTTTTGTGAGGCCGGTTTCTACTTCCTTGCGAATGGCGGGGGTAACTTCGTAGTGTCTTCCGGTGTATTCCACGTTCATAAGCGCCCCTCCCTGAAATTTAATCCGATCAATTGGGACGGCAGTGGATAAGAAAGTTCGCCTTGCGCTGAAGCCTGACGCGTTTTGCGCGGCAGCGTGCGGTGGCTCCCTCAGGTCCCTCGCTCGCGCAGGAACGGCGCTTGCTCAGGATGACAGCCCTTTATTTTTTCACCCGGCGCTGGTGCGTGCTGGGAATACGCATGTCTTCGCGGTATTTGGCGACCGTGCGGCGGGTTACCTGGATGCCTTGCGATTGAAGAATCCTGGTGATCTGCTCGTCGGTCAACGGACGGCTGGGATCTTCTTCATCGATGAGCTTTTTGACGCGACGCTTCAGGATAAGCAACGAAGTGTTGCCTCCCTCGGGGCCCTGCACACTCTCACTGAAGAAGTAGCGCAGCTCGAATACGCCCTGCGGCGTGTGGGCATATTTGTTGGCGACAGCACGGCTTACCGTGGAAGGATGCACGCCGATTTCTTCGGCCACCTCCTTGATCATCATGGGTTTCAGCTGATCGATACCCTTTTCCAGAAATTCCTGCTGACGAGCTACGATCGAGTAGCAGACCTTGGTGATGGTCTGTTTGCGCTGCTCGATATTCTTGATGAGCTGGATGGCGCTCTTGTAGCGCTCTTTCACGTAATCGCGCGTCGACTTGTCGTTCGTGCCATCGCGGGTAACGAGTTTTTTGTAGGCGGGATTGAGACGAAGCTGGGGCAGGTCTTCGTCGTTCATGATGACCAGCCACTCGTCGCCATGCTTCACAAACGCAACATCGGGCTCGATGAGGCGCGGCTGAACGATGTTGTAACGGAGGCCGGGGCGCGGATCGAGGGTCCGAATGTAATGCAGCGCCTGTTCGACGGCGTCGATCGGACGTCCAATGGCTTTGGCGATTTCTTTGTGGCGCTTGGCTTGAAGATCACGTAGATGCTGGTCGACGACGGCGATGGCGTCCTGAAGAACTTGCGCAGTGCCGTTGCCGTTTTTGTGGAGTGCGAGTTGCGCCTGATGATAGCGAAGCTGGTAAATCAGGCATTCGCGGAGATCGCGGCAGCCCACGCCGGGAGGATCGAGCTGACGGACAACTTCCAACGCTTCTTTCAGGTCCGCGGGAGTGAATCTGGGCTTGAAAACTGGCGGCGGAGCGACGTGTTCCGGAGCGGGGGCCGCGGCGGCCGCGGAATTTGACTGTGTCTGAAAAAACGACGTTCCCGTTGGGCTGGGAGTGGAGGCTTCGGCGGCGATGCCGTGGAGCTCGGGAGTGATTTCGGTTGCTTCGGGAGCGGGGTTCGACAATTCGCTGGCGATCGATTCGTTCGCAGTCGATTCCTGCGCAATCGATTCGTCGGCTATTGAGGAATGTCCCGATTCGAGTTCCGCTAATCCCAAGGCTTGGGCTTCGCTGACGATGTTTTTCGCGGTTTCGGCGTCGGCTTCGGGCGAGGCCGGAGGCGCGATACCTAACAGCTCGTCGTCGCTGGCGATGAGATATCCGTCTTCGTTGAGGTTGCCGACGATCAAATCAGCGGCTTCGCGAACTTCTGGGCGCAGGCTCAAGGCGCCCAGTTGCCAGGCGAGATGATCGGTCAGATTGCTCGGTTTGGAGAGGAAATTCTCGAACGAGGGCCGCTCGATTTCCTCCATTTCACCGTGCGTGCGATAGCCGGGATCGAGATAATCCTGGAAAAACGATCCGAAGTCGATCTCTTCGAAAGGATCTTTCTTTTCGACCGCGGTGATGGGATTTTCTTCCGTGGTTGCGGCCGCGGCGCGATCGCGGTCTTCTTCTTTCTTACCGACCTCGTCGAGGAGTGGGACGGAATCCTCGAGTTCTTCGAGGACGGGGTTCTCGACCATCTCAGTGTTGATCATGTCCTTCAGCTCAAGCTTGTTGAGCGCGAGGACGGAGACCATCTGCACCAAGCCAGGAGTAAGGATCTGGCGCTGGGAAAGTTTAACGCTGAGTTTGTGCTGTAGAAGAACCATGTTTCAAAGTTTCAACGTTTCAAAACTCTCAAAGTTCGTCATTGATCGCAGTTCTTCAATCATCGACCTGAGTTCTGAAACCGCTGACTTGTCCATCTCTCCCGGTCTATTTACTAGCGGGCTTAGCTTGTCGCGGCGCCTCCTGTAGCGCTCGACCTTCGGATGTCGTTGTGGCGTCTCGGCAAAATCGCACCACTCCATCGAATCGGGTGTCTCCCCCAGGAAGCGTTCGATAGCGCCAGCAGCCTCTTCAGGAGTCATGTCTGGCTTCCATTGCATTCCAGAAGTATGCTTCGACCCGAACCACATCGAAGGGGACCAAAGATTTACGTGAGGGGTACGCATTTTTTCAGTCTTTGAAACCTTGCAACCTTGAAGCCTTAGACCAAAGAAAAACTTTCTCCCAGATACACCCTTCTTACTTCTGGATCGGTTGCCAGTTGACTGGGCTGGCCCTGACGGAAGATGCGTCCGTCGTCAATGATGTAAGCCCGGTCGGTAACCGAAAGCGTTTCTCGCACATTGTGATCGGTGATCAGAACTCCTATGCCGCTGGCTCGCAGGCTGCTGATGATCTTCTGCAAGTCGAGCACGGCGATGGGGTCGATCCCGGAAAACGGTTCGTCGAGCAAAATGAATGTGGGATTGATGCACAGGCAGCGGGCTATCTCTACGCGGCGCCGTTCCCCACCAGAGAGCGCGTACCCGCGATTCTGGCGGATGTGCTCCAGTCCCAGTTCGTCAATAAACTTCTCCATCTTCTCGCGGCGTTCATGCCAGGACATCGGCTGAGCCTCGAGCACCGCGAGGATGTTTTCTTCTACGGTTAGCTTGCGAAAAACCGAAGCTTCTTGTGGGAGATAACTGATGCCATACTGACGAGCCCGGAGATACATGGGAACGTCGGTTATGTCCTGACCGTCATACAGCACGCGGCCAGTATCGGGAGGAATCAGGCCAACGATCGCGTAGAAGGTGGTGGTCTTGCCAGCGCCGTTAGGTCCAAGTAAACCAACGACTTCGCCCTGATCGACCCGGAGGCTGACGCCGTTTACAACGCGCCGACCCCGGTACGATTTGCCAATTTCATCTGTGGCCAGGGTACGCATGTTCTAAGCAATTATCGGGCCACTCGCGTTTCCGTTACCACAGGACTGCTCGCTTCGCCTTCTACGAGCACCCTATCATCGTGCCTAAAGAAAGTCAACGAAACGCCGGTAATCTTGCCTTGTTCGGCATCAAAAATGCTAGGCGGTCCGCCGGTTAGGACGAATTTGTCATCCGCTGCTGTATAGACTAGCCTCTGGCCTTCGGCGTGGCGGTTGGGCTGCAGAACCAGGACGTCGCCTTGAGCGACCATGCGATCGAGCTGACCAGATTTCATGGGCTGCGTTTCGCCACGGGCGCGCAGGCAGACGTCGAGAGCCTGGCAGGTCGCGGTGAAGTCAGTCCCTTTGGCAACGACGCTGCCCTGATAGTGAGCTTTTCGTTCCGAATCGGTGTAGGTGAGTTGGGCAGAAGTGATGGTGAGAGGGCCGGAGTCGGCCGCTGGGGACATGGGCTTCCGCTCTTCTTTCGAATTGGCGTTCGCCCCCTGTTTGGCATTCGCGGTCGCCGGTTTCCCCTGTGGTTCCCGGCTCTGAGATTGATCGTGCGCCTGAATCAGAATGGTCTGTACCGGATTCGTGGGCGTGCCCTGCGCGATGACAGAACGGTTCTCCCGATCGAACTGGATGGAGGGAGCTTCGATGACATTTGCATCCTGCCAGAGGCGCGCGTTGCCGGTGTAGACGGCTACGCCGGGATTGCTCTGCGCGGTCATGCTGCGCGCGGTGACGTGGATGGGAGAGGATGAAGCGAGCAAAGCTCCGGTAGGCTGCGCCTTTGGTTCGTTATATGTGCTCTTGACGTCACCATCGGCTCCAGCTTGTCCATTGCCGCGATTGATGTGGACGGTCTTCGCGGTGGTCAGCATGGATCCGCTCTCCACGCGGGGGCTTCCAGTCAACGCCAGAATTTGATCGGACGGGGTGTATCGGGCGTTGGCCGCCCAGGCTTGCACACGCTTATCCGGCGGCTGGTTATCGGTGTAGAAGACGTTGCCCTTTTGAATGACAGATTCGATTCCTCCTTGAGGGAGGAAAGTGGCGTCGACGGATTCGCTGGTACTGACGCGATCGGGCTGCCCGGGAGTCGCGTTGACGATGCGTGCGTTGGGCGCGCCGCGCATGGCGACGGGATAGGTTCGTCCATTCTCCATGGCGAAATTGGCCTGGAATTTTCCGGCGGTGATGACCGTCTGGCTGGAGGACGAAGACGCCTGCGCGGAAATGATGCCATCCCCCGCTGATATAAGGGTGATCGCGGCAGAGCCGGAAGTTTCCGCATACTGCAGCAGTTTGCCATCGGCGATTCTGAAATCGATGGTGGGAGCGGCAAGCTGGAAACTCTGCGGGCTTGATGCTTTTGCAGACTTGGTCGCGGACGATGTCCCATCAGAGCTCGCGTTGACGGTTTTCTGAAGTAGCCGGGCTCCATCGGTGGCGCGCACGGTTTGCAGCTGGTTTCGACCGGAGAATTGAAGGATCACTCGGCCGGCGTCGCCCTGAATGGGATGAGGCCCGGTTTGATCAAGGTGGACGTTACCGGTCAGGGTCGCAGTGCGAAGCAGATTCTGACTTCCTGTGAGCAACAGGTCTGCATTGTCCGCGCGGGTGTAAATCTCCTCGTGTGCGGGAGTGCCCGCTCCAGCGGGTGGCTTCGCCGCATGCTCTGCCCTTGCGTTGAAGTTGGTTTGAATCTGGACATCGCCTGCGGCAATAACGCTTTCGACATTATTGTCGGCACTCAGGTGAAAGACGGCCTGATCAGCCTGCATGGTTGATGCCGGACGCTTTAGCTCCGGATGATCGAGAATAATTTGTCGCGGCTCAGTGGTCATCTCACCATGGGCGGCGTCGATGGCCGCGGGGTTCGGTCCACTGATTTGCATGTGAATCTGCGAGGAAAGGGTAAGAACATTGCTCTTGCCCGAGTATTTGACACCTACGGCCCATCCGCTGGCTTGCGGCGTGCTGAACTCGACCCGGGCGGTGGTGGACGCGTCGCCGGTGTTCTTGTTGAACGCCAGGTCGCGGGTCTTCAGGTGGATGGCATTCTTGACGGTCTTTGGAGTTGCTTGATCGGGACTGGTGCTGCCTTCAGGATTGGCGACCAGATCGATCTGGACTTCGCCTTGGGCGGTCACATCGCCGGTTTTCGGGTCATATCCAAAGTCGTCGCCATAGATTTGATCGTAGCGGGAGGAGTCGCGACCGTACAGGATGATGCTGACCTTGTGCAGTTCGGCGCGGCCGTTGAGCTTGAACTCTTTTACGTCGGCGGCCTCGACGGAAAACAGGGTGCGCTGGCCATCGGACTTGGAAATGCGGAATCCGTTGGCCGTTTTGCTGATCTCGATTCCAAGCTTATTGGGCACTTCTTTGCGAACGTCTTCCGTACGCATGCGGGCGTAAAAATACATTCCGCCCACCGCGACTGCAATTACCAAGGCAGTCGCGATGAGAAGTCGTCGCAAACGGTAGATCGGGAGCGGCATCTGGAATCAGTTTAGAACAGTTCTTACGTCTCGGCCCTCGATTGCGATTTCTTCTATGTTCGAGCTCGTCTACACTTTTGAATGCAATGACGACCGGATCCCCGCTTGCTCTGCTCGCGATGCGCAACCTACGGGTGATGCGCGGGACGAAAATTGTCCTGGACGACTTCACTCTACAGATTGGAATGGATGAGCATGTCGCGATTCTGGGGCCGAATGGATGCGGGAAGTCGACTCTGATCAAGACCATCACGCGCGAATGTTATCCGGTGTTTCGCGAAGATTCGTCGATATCGATTCTCGGGGAGGAATCGTGGGACGTGTTCGCGTTGCGTAACCGTCTGGGAATCGTGTCCAACGATCTCATGCTTTCTTGCACCGGCAACGCATGTGGCCGCGACGTGGTGCTCTCGGGATTCTTCAGTAGCACCGCGATCTGGCCGAATCACAGCGTGGACGCCAAGAAGCGCCGCTTGGCTGATGCGGCTTTGGCCGAGTTGAACATTTCGCATCTGGCGGATTGCCCGGTACGGGAAATGTCGTCGGGGGAAGCTCGCCGTGTGCTGATTGCGCGGGCTCTGGTACATCGGCCGCATGCGCTGCTGTTCGATGAACCCTGCAACTCGTTGGATCTGGCTGGACAGCAGAACCTGCGGCATGCGATGAGCAGTCTGGCTCGGTCTGGAACCGCAATCATTCTGGTCACGCACGAGTTGGCCGATATTGTGCCGGAGATTCAACGGGTGGTGCTGATGAGTGCAGGGCGAGTCGTCGCGGATGGACCCAAGGAAGAGATTCTTCGAGCGGAGCGGCTGTCGGAACTGTTTGGCGTCAGGTTGGAAATGGTGCGACGGAATGGACATTACTATTCTTGGTAGGTATTGGCCTTCCCGAGGAACTCGCTTTCCAGATACTCCTGCAACGAGTTTCCATAGACAACCGCATCCCATCCATCCTCGATAGACAAAACGACGCTGCTCGCCGAGTCAGACCACGTAACGGTGGATGTAGGTGGGCACAAGAGAATCTTCGCGAGCAAGGTGGAAGCTTTGCTCCGCCAATGTCGACACCAACTGTTCCCGATGCGCCTCTACGTCCTCGGCTCTCCGCCTAACCTCTCCTAAGTCCGTCGGGAACGAAAAGACGCCCGCTGACTGTCGTACCGGGCCGCTTGAGTAGCCATAGACATTAAGCGTTGGAAGGTAGGTGCCGTTCATCGCCCTGAGGACCTTCTTGAGGTCCTCAGGAAGCGCGACGCCGAGGCCTGCTTCATACAGGCCAACCTCGTTCTCGCTCAGCCCGGGATTCCACCGCGTGCCGGGCTGAAACTGAAATCCGTATAGGGTCAGATCGACGGTGATCTGGCGCCAATATTCTTCCGTCCGGCACTTGAAGTCGCGAAGGAAGTCCTCACTCAGCATGGGTAGGCACCTTAAAGTCGCGTAGCGAAAGTTCCAGGCCGCCGTAGTCGGGATGATCGTTGTGGCTGACCGTGAAGGCAATATCGATCGTATCGTCTGCCAGGAGCGGGGTTTGCGCCAAGCGCTCCGCCATATGCCAGCCGAGGGCATCGAAGGTAATTTTCAGTTTAGTTCGCAGTTCTCGGTTCTCGGTTCCCGGTGAAATGCCATTTGAACCTCCCTGTCGCGCAGACTTCCCACCCGGCCGCAGAAAGCGCGACGAGAGTGGGGCAACCGCAGCTTCTCTTTCGCTGCGGCGGATCGCGGCCGAGTCCGGATGGCAGCGCGGCGTGGCGAGGATGGCAGCGGCAGTGAGTTCTTCAGAATCCGGGGCGGAACTGGCAGAACTTGATTCCCCGGCGCGCAGTTTCAGTTTCACGTGCTTGTCTTTCAGGATCCGCGGCGGCGCGGACAGCTGCACTCCGCGGGCTGCAAACACCGGTTCGGGATTTCCTACTCCGTGGGGTTCGAACAGACGCAACGCCTGAAAGAGGTCTGGAGAGATTTGCTCGAGCGGAAGCTCGCCATCTATTGCGAGAGCGGGCTCGAAATCGGCTAGCGTGAGCCGGGCACGGGCGAAAGCATCGAGCCGCGCACGTAACTCGAGAACGTTCGCCGCGGGCATAGCGAATCCGCAGGCGTGGGCGTGGCCTCCGTAGCGGGTAAACAGTTCGCGGCAGGACTCGATGGCTTCGAGCAGATGAAACGCAGGAATCGATCGGCCGGAACCGAAAGCCTCGTCGCCTTCGAGCGAGATCACGATCGTGGGACGGTTGTAGCATTCGAGAATTCTGGTCGCGGTAATGCCGATCACGCCGCGATGCCACCCATCCCCGTCGATGACAATGCAGTAGGCGTCGCACAGGCCACGGTCGCTGCTGAACCGTTCTTCCGCTTTGGCCAGGATTCGCCGCTCTTCTTCTTGCCTGTCCGCGTTGAGCTTGTCCAGTTTGGCGGCGAGTTCCATGGCTCGAGCGGCGTCTTTGACGCTGAAAAGCTCGATGACATCGCGGGCCACATCCATGCGTCCAGCGGCATTGATGCGCGGGGCAATGCGGAAGGCAACTTCGACGGAAGTCGGCGGGCGATTGGCCGAGATCTTCGCGATTTCCAGCAGAGCTTTGAGGCCGGGATTGACGGCGCGGCGAAGAGCATCTAGGCCGAGCGCGGCGAAAACGCGATTTTCGCCAGTCAGTGGCACGGCATCGGCAATGGTAGCGATGGCAACGACTTTCATGAATGACAGCAAAAATCTGTTCTGATCTTTGGGGTCGAGACGGCGCTGCATCAGGGCTTGCCCCAGCTTGAAAGCGACTCCGGCGCCGCAGAGTTGCTTGAAGGGATAATCGCATCCACTCTGATTGGGATTGATGACGGCGAAAGCCAAGGGAACGCCATCCGGGCCGGGGAGATGGTGGTCGGTCACGATGAGATCGATACCGAGACGCCGCGCGGTTTCCGCCGGGCTGAAGGCGCGGATACCCATATCGACGCTGATGATCAGGCGAATTCCCGCTGCGGCGGCGCTCTCAATGACGTCGTCGCGCATGTCATAGCCTTCGCGAATCCGGTGGGGAACGTGGAAGTCGGCCGAGCCGCCACAAATCTCGATCGCTGTTTTCAGGATGATCACGGCCATGGTGCCGTCGACGTCATAGTCGCCGTAGATCAGGATCGGCTCTTTGCGGTCGATCGCGGCGGCGATTCGTTCGACTGCGGCGGGCAGGCCTGTCAGTTTTTCGGGAGCGTGGAGGTGAGAGAGGGAGGGCGTGAGAAAACGTCCCGCGGAATCGGGATCGGTGATGCCGCGCTGTACCAGCAGATGGGCGAGGATTCCCGCGCTGCTGCGAAGACGATGATCCAAAGGGAGAGCCGAAGCGAGATCGCGCACCAATTCCGGAGCTGCGGGCTTGGGATTCCACTGCATGGAAGAAATCAGTGTAGCGCAGGAGGAACAGCTGATAAGACGGTTAACGGAGTCAAGGTTTAGTTGCGCGAGAGATCCCTCCGCCCGCTGGTAAAAAGCGCGGGCGTTCGCGATGACGGACCATCTCAATCAGGTTTCTTCGTCCTGGTCGGGCTCGTCCATGGTGAGGCCACCGAATTCATCGGAAACTTCGATGAGGCGCTGGTAGCGCTCGTACCATTCCGTGCTGACTTCGCAGAGGAACATCGATCCCTGATAGGCCCAGCCGAGCTGTAGGAATCCGACTTTTCCGGCGTGGGCGCGGAGCCAGCGCGCGTCCTCCACATCGTCGCCATCGGAGAATTCGGAGTTGGTCAGGCGCTGCACGAGTTCTTCGAGTTCCTCGCGTTCGAGGGTCCAGGAGTGCATGGTGAGAAACGGCGCGCCTGCGCTCTTGGCAAGTTCCACGAAATCCTTCCATCCGTCGGGGTTGCCGTCCATTTCCCACATGACGCACTGCACTTCTTCGTAATCCACGTAGCCGTGGAAACGGCGCATGCCATGGCCTTCGATGAAGGCGATCATGTCGTCTTTGATGGTCGCTAGATCGTCGGGAATGGGTGACATAGAAGGGTTACGATTACGATTGTATGCTGTTCGGAAATTGGTTGCCAGCAGTGGGGAATGGCGCAGTACTTTTCACCATGGGGGCACCGAGACACGGAGAAAAGCTCATATGATCTTGTTCTCCGTGCCTCTGTGTCTCGGTGGTGAGAAACTCGGTTATCCATTCTCAACGAGAGGGCGTGGGCCCGGTCATCAAGCTCGCGAACATGCGGTAGAACCGGCCCGCGTCGAGATCTACCTGGATTTCAACGGGCTGGGCGGTGATTTTTCCGAGATCGCTTCCGTTCCAGGTTAGCGTGTTGCCGTATCCGGCACCGTGGTCGATGTCGACGCTCATGTAGCGGGTTTCAGATTTCGTGATGATGCTGGGGTCGAGCCATGCGGCGGCGGCGAGCTCGTCCCACATGATGTCGGCGCCGGGCGTGAGCATGGCGAATTTGGAAATGTAGTGAGCCAATGGAGTTCCGCTCGCAGCGATCTCTTTCACCATGGCAGCGGTCATGTGAGTTTTGATGGAGATGTCCGTTGGCGTGCAGACGATTTTCTTCCAGGGCGCGCGCAGGACGATGTGAGCCGCTTCAGGATCGAACCAGAAATTAAATTCGTGGCGCGGATTGTTGGCGAATTCCGGATTGCTGGTTTCCGGATTCAAGCTGCCTCCCATGAAGACGAGCTCTTTCACGAGTTCCGGAAAATCCGGATCGACGGAGATGGCGAGCCCGAGATTGGTCATGGGCGCGCCTTCGTAGATCGTGACCTCGTGCGGAAACTTGTGCACCATGCGAATGAGGAAGTGGGCCGCATCCTCGCTGGCAGCCTTGGTGGTGGGCTGGCCTTCGGGCAGAGGCGGAATGAATGAGGGTTCATGCCACCAGCGATCGTCCCAGGCGCCGGCGTAAGCAACTTTGCCGTAGCGCTCTTGCCAGAGTTGCGCTTCGTCGCGGCGGCGAACCAGCGGAGATTCCGCGCCGGGAACGACGGGGATGTCGGTGCGTCCCATGATTTCGAGCAGGCGAAGAGTGTGCGCAACTTCCTCGTCGCGCCATTGATCGCCGCTGGCCACGGTTACACCAAGAACCTCGGTTTCGGCGGATTGAACCAGGAGCGCGACCGTCTGCATGTTGCTGCCGCCGGGACCGGAGCAATCTTCGTTGATGATGATTTTGCGCCGGGGCTGAGCGCGGGCGAAAGAAGTCAAAAGCAGAGGAAAAAATAAGAGTGCGACGAGAGCTTTGTGATTCTTGATCATGAATGGATTCGCGTCTTTCGGATTCTCGGCGAGCAAAACGAAGGGCAGACTCCGTCTAGCAGTCTGCCCGGAGTTGAAGTCGTGAGCTTGCGCTAGAAGTTCAGCCTCAGCGCGAACTGAACCAGGCGCGGATTATTCACGGTGTTATTAATCACGAACATACTCGACGGCGTATTGACATCCTGCTCTCCCGTGTCAGCGTAGCCGTCGAGATAGAACTGTGGATGGTTGAACAGATTAAAGAACTCGGCGCGGAATTGGAGATTGATCGCTTCGTGCAGCGGGAAATCCTTGATGACCGAGAAATCCGTGTTCACGAAGCGAGGGCCATAAACTGGCGCGCGAGCTGCGGTGCCCAGTTCGCCAGGTAGTGCGCTTGAAAAGGCGCAGCCGTTTAGCCACGCCGCATGCGTCCCCACTTGAGATGGTGCGAGTCCCTGCATCCCAGTGATTGGATCAGTTTGCGACGTAAGGACGTGACAACGCGTATTTAGGTTCGCCATAACCGGCCCGGGCAGATGGGGATCGCTCACCTCGTTGGGACGGGAGAAGGTGTTGCCGTTGTATGAAAAATCCACGCCGGCCGGGTTACTGCTGTCGACTACGAACAGCGGGAACCCCGATGTAGCCCTTTCAATCAGGTTCACCTGCCAGCCGCCGAGAGCCGCATTCGTGCCAGCGCTCCACGTGCTGCCAAAGTGCTTGCCTTTGCCGAAGGGCAAATCGTAGAGGATGCTGGCAGTAAAGCTGTCATTCAGATTGAGTTGCGACAAACCCCAATCCAGCTTTGCCGTTCCGGGAAGCGGATAATACAGCGCGCCAGGATTGGTGCCCAAGCCGTCAGGCATTCCGTTGTCGAATGTACGCGACCACGTGTAGCCAAGCAGCGCATAGAGGCCATGACGCGTACTCTTCGTCTCGGCTTTGATTTGCAGCGAGTCGTAGCGCGCAGTTCCCACGCTGTTATTACTGTCGACGGACTGGTAGGGAGCGGCGTACGGGAAGTACCCGATACCACAGCCCAAAGTGTAGCCCGGAACAACGCCGTTGCATGCGCCGGGATCGTTGAGGTTCTCGTTTAGCTGGCCAACTAAAATGTGTGTACTCTTCGATCCGGCGTATCCCGCCGTCAGCACGACGTTCCCTGGCAGTTGTTGCTCGATGTTGAGGTTGTACTGCTGGATCATGCCCTGCTTGAAGTTCAGGTTTTGCGATTGAATCGTCCCGGTGTAGAGCTGCGGATTGACCGGGCCATTGAGCACACTGCCAACGGCCCCCACCGGCGCCAAAGGCGGCACCGGGGTGCTCGAGGATGTACCTGTAGCGACCAGAAAACCGTGAGAGAGGCCGGCGTTCGTGCAGCCCGGTGTTGCGCACATCCCACCCGTGTCTACCTCTGCATAGAATGGCGGATTCTGCCACAGTCCCTGGCCACCTTGGTTCCAGGCGGAATCGTGAAAAATTCCATAGCCGGCGCGGATTGCGGTCTTGTCGCTACCCATCGGTTTCCAGGCCAGACCGATGCGCGGCTCGACGGCGGTTTTGTCAAACTGAACGCCGACAGCGCCATTGGAAGCGATGCAAGTAGTGCAACCGCTCAATGCAGGGCTGCCCTTTGGCACATACCACATAAGGTTCTGGATGTCGTAATTGGCCTGCCGATTCTCCATCTCTGTTTCTGGTGTGGCGAGAGCCCAAGCCAGGCCAAGAGTGGCAGTTAAGTTCGGGGTAACGCGCCAGGTATCATTGACAAAAGGACGAACGAGCTTCCACCGGCGTCCGGTCGTGCCGCCAAGGAACGTCTGATCATGCGCTGCAAAAACGCCCATATTACCCAGCAGAACATCCGCAACGTCGTCTCCGGTTGCCAAGCCAACTTCCACGGCGAAGCCGTCCTGAAACGCGTTGTTTCTGATGTTCATCTCTTCGGCCCGGAACGTCGCCCCGAAACGAATGTCATGCTTACCGCGAATCAGATCGAGGGTGTCAGAAGCCGAATACACGTTGGTGCCACCTTGATAAGGCGCATAGCCGCGATCGCCGACCGAGAAATAGCTGCCCATGTCCATCGAAGTCATCCCGCAACTGATGCAGTCCTTGGAGGACTGGTTCAGGCTTGCGGGGTAGCCGGTGACGCTGTCGCAGCCGCCACCTAAATCGGCGCCGGGAATGCCGACGACCGCAGCTTCGCAGGTTCCGGTGCCGTACGAGAGGATGTGGTTAAAAATCCGGCTGTATCCGACCGTGGCCTGATTGATCGTGTTCGGGGAGAACACGTGGGTTTCAGTAACGACTGCGTTGCGACCGTGATTATTGATGGGCTGATTGCTGCCAAAAGCGTTGGCTTCTGACCATGTGGGCGATCCGCCGGGGACAAAGTTCGTTGCTTGATCGTAACTGAAGCGGGCAAACGCCGAATCTTTGTTGGAAAAATTGTGATCGAGGCGGATATCGAAGGTTCCCTCATTCAATTTCCTGACCGGCTCATTGACATAGTTATAACCCAGAGCAGGATTGGTATTGGGCACGGCCGAGCTGTAGAGCGGAATGATCTTTGCGCCGATTGGATTGACCACGGATGCAGGGATGATATTGCAGTTTTGAGTCGTCCCCGATACAAACGGTTGGCTCCCATTCACCGGCGTTTCGGGAGTGCTCGTGCCGGTGAGACACTGAAAGGGGACGGCAGTGGGAACGGTATTTCCCGGCAATATCTGCTGAGGGGTGTAGGGATTGATGAGCTGCGAGCCGAACGGATTGGTGCTGAAATCATAGTCACCGGCGGCGTCGGAGGGTGTGAGCATCGCGGGAGTCGGAACGAAGCCGGTAAAGGCCACTCCTTCGCGCTGCATCTTGGCCTGATAGTCGGCGAAGAAAAACGTTTTATCTTTCTTGATGGGACCGCCCAACGATCCGCCAAACTGATTCAGATTGAATTTTTGCCGAGTGTGAGTGACGTAGTTGTCAGCATCGAGAGATGTGTTGCGGAAAAATTCGAACAATGAACCGTGCCACTGGTTGCTGCCCGATTTCGTCGTGACTAAGACCGTCGGACCAGCGCGCTCTCCATATTCCGCGGAATAGTTGTAGGTCAGAACCTTGAATTCCTGGATGTCATCGATGGAAGAGAAAATCGCGATTCCGCCTTCATCGAGCTGATTGTTGTCATTGCCGTCGAGCAGCCAATCGGTTTCCTGCTCGCGTGATCCCCCGACCGACAACGAGAACGATCCGCGAGTAGCGGCTTCGCTGCTGGCTGCACTGGTGAAGAAACTCACCGGGCTGGTGGAGGCTGTCGTTCCGGGAGTAAGAGTCGCGAGTTGTACGAAGTTGCGCCCGTTCAGGGGTAGGTCGGCGACTTCCTGCGAAGTGATGACCTGGCCGAGAGTTGGATTTGAGGTCTCTACCGCGACTTCTGTAGCGTTCACTTCCACGTTTGTGCTGACGGAGGCGGGCTGCAGTGAGAAGTCCAGCTCGCGGTGTTCGTCCACTTGCAGGCGGACGCCTTTCTGCTGGGCAGGAGCGAATCCCTGGGACTGGACATCAATGGTGTAAAGGCCGATGGGTAGGAGAGGGACGAGGTAGTGGCCGGAGTCGTTGGTCTTGGCTTCGCGGGTAAGGCCGGTGTCTTGAGAAGTAATCTTGATGCTGGCTCCCGAGATAACTGCGCCAGCCTTGTCTGACACGGTTCCTTCGAAACTGGCGGTTGCCTGCCCAAAAACGAGTGTGCTACCTAGACAAACCAGCAGACAAAGACCTATCGAAAAGAGCCTCTTCGTGCTCCGCATGTGCTTTACCGCCCCTTTCGCAGTCTGGTGCCCCGAAAAAAGTTCTCTGGAAGTGAGCGAGGTCTCCCCTGACCGCAGACACGGCTTATAAATTGGTTTCTAGAGCTAAGTCAAGAGATTTCGCACTGGCGTGGAAGTCAAAAGCTCGATTGCTGGAAGAGATTTCGTCGATGACTCGACCCCCCTGAGTAAAGTCGTTCGCGGGAATTCGATCCGCGGTGACAAGCTCGCATCGGAGTCAAGAACGCGTCGACCACTCCGCATCAAAGCGCGCGCGATCATAAAACGATTTTTGCGTGCCGACGCCGGTGGTGGAAAGACCGGCATAGAGATTGGCGCGACGGACCGCTTCGTCTTCGGACAAACCTTCGGCGAGAAAAACTGCAAAGCTGCCAATGAAGGCATCACCTGCACCGGTACTATCAATCGTCTTGACGGAGAATGAGGGTGCGTGGAGGGCTCTCTCGCGGTTGGCCAGGAGTGATCCATTTGCACCGAGAGTGATGATCACGCGGCGAATACCACTCTGGAGCAGCGCTTGAGCGCAGCGCTTCGCATCTTCCAGCGTCTTGACGGAAGCCCCGGTGATCGCCTCGGCTTCGTGCTCGTTAGGAACGAAGTAATCGAGCCCATCGAGCGCGGATATATCAACGGCCTGCGCTGGCGCGGGATTGAGAATGCAGCGGATGCCGTGCTTCCTCGCGAACGCCACTGTGTAGTAGACCGTCTCCAGGGGGATCTCGAATTGCAGGACAATGCAGTCCGCGGTCTTGAGCACTTCGGCGGCTTCGTCGACTTGAGCCGGTTTGAGCGCGTCGTTGGCACCTTTCACGACCAGGATCCGGTTCTGCCCGTTCGGCTCGACAAAGATGGGCGCAACACCGCTGGAGAGTCCCGGAACCTGTTTCACATGAGTGGCATCGATGCCCTGTTTGCGGAAGTTTTCGATGGTGGCCGGTCCGAACAGATCGCCGCCGACACGCGCGATCATGAAGACTTCGGCGCCGCAGAGACGCGCGGCGACAGCCTGGTTTGCTCCTTTACCCCCAAAGCCGAGATCGAAATTTTGCCCGAAAATCGTTTCGCCGGGTTTGGGGAATGCGCTGGTAAATGTGGTTAAGTCAATGTTGGCGCTGCCAACAACGGCGATCCGCGGTTTCTTGGTCATGAGTGCTCGATTGCAATTTAGAGAAGTGCGAGTCTATCAGAGGGTGCACCGGTGTCAACGACGTTGGAAGTCTGTTCGCACCGGCTACGGGTTTGTGAGACGATTTGTTGGTTTCTGCTATATTTCGTTGCCTACTCGTCCGAGTTCGTCTTGGCCCGAGTTCGTCTTGGGAGGACCTTATGCCCCGCATGGTTCGCTGCGCCTTGATTCAAGCTTCGAATGCGGTCAGCACCGATAGGCCACTGGATCAGATCAGGAAGGCGATGATCGACAAGCATCTGAAAATGATCGAGCAGGCCGCGCGCAAGAAAACCCAGATTCTATGTTTGCAGGAGCTGTTCTACGGCCCATATTTCTGCGCTGAGCAGAATGCTCGCTGGTACGAATTGACGGAGCGCGTGCCGGATGGCCCGACGACGAAACTGATGCAGAAGGTCGCAGCGAAGCATCGCACGGTCATTGTGGTTCCGGTTTATGAGGAGCAGATGCCTGGCGTTTACTTCAATACCGCCGCTGTGATCGATGCGGATGGAAAATATCTGGGCAAGTATCGCAAGCATCATCTTCCGCACTGCCATCCGGGATTCTGGGAGAAGTTTTATTTCACTCCCGGAAATCTTGGCTACCCAGTGTTCGAGACGAAGTACGCGCGGGTTGGCGTTTACATATGCTATGACCGCCATTTTCCGGAAGGTGCGCGGATTCTCGGACTCCACGGGGCGGAAATCGTGTTCAATCCTTCAGCGACCGTGGCCGGACTTTCGGAATATCTGTGGGAACTTGAGCAACCGGCACACGCCGTGGCCAACGGATATTTTGTGGGCGCGATCAATCGTGTGGGCACGGAAAAACCGTGGAGCATCGGGGAGTTTTACGGGAAGAGTTACTTCTGCAATCCGCGAGGGAAGATTATCGCGCAGGCGAGCCGCGACAAAGATGAAGTCGTTGTTGCCGATCTGGATTTGGACATGATCGCCGAGGTACGGAAGGTGTGGCAGTTCTTTCGCGATCGACGTCCGGAAACCTACGGCCCGATCACGGCTCAGAGCGTGGGGTCAGCAGCGGCAGACTGAGCCCTTCAGTCATTGGGCCATCGCGAAGAAACTCAGTCGCTCAATGACTCAATCTCTCAATCGTCTAATCGCACTATGTCCAATCCCAGCATGTCCAACCCGCCCACCGATCTCGGCTCGCGCATTGAATCCAGCCCACTCTATAACCCTGATCTGGCACCGACCAGCGCAGAACGGCGGCATTGGGGCACGCACAACTTCGCCGCGTTGTGGGTTTCGATGTCGGTCAACATTCTCACCTACATGGCTGGCCGCCAGCCTTATCCAGGGAGGCATGAACTGGAAGCAAGCGGTTGCAACGATTTTCATCGGCAACTTGATCGTGCTGATTCCCATGCTGCTGAATTCGCATCCGGGAGCGAAGTACGGAATTCCGTTTCCAGTTCTGGCTCGGGCTTCTTTCGGAGTGCTGGGAGCGAACATCGCCGCGGTGCTGCGTGCGTTGGTGGCCTGCGGCTGGTTTGGCATTCAGACATGGATTGGCGGCGAGGCGATCAGCACGCTGCTGGCTACGCTTGTTCCGGGATGGAAACATTTCGCGCATGGGACAGCGATCTGCTTCCTCATTTTTTGGCTGATCAATGTGGGAGTCGTGGTGAAAGGCATTGAGTATATTCGGATTCTGCAAGGCATCAGCGCGCCGGTGCTGCTCGGGGTCGGACTGCTTCTGCTGGGATGGGCCTACACGAAAGCCGGAGGCGTCGGACCGATGCTCTCGGTTCCATCGAAATTCCAGACGTTTCCTGAGTTTTTGAAATTCCTGATCCCCGCGTTGAATGGCACCGTCGGATTCTGGGCGACGGTGTCGTTGAATGTTCCGGACTTCACCCGCTTTGCGCGGAATCAGAAAGAGCAGATCATCGGGCAAGCGCTGGCATTGCCGACAACGATGACCTTGTATGCATTTGTTGGAATCGTTGTGACGTCGGCAACCGTCGTGATCTACGGAACGGCGATCTGGGATCCGGTGCAATTGCTGAGCCGGTTTCATTCGCCGGTTGCGGTGGTGATTTCGCTGCTCGCGATTCTGCTCGCCACATTGAACGTGAATATCGGCGCGAATGTGGTCTCGCCAGCAAACGATTTCTCGAATTTGTGGCCTCGAAAGATCAGCTTTCGCACGGGCGGCGTGATCACCTGCTTCGTGGGCATCGCTCTGATGCCATGGAAGCTGCTGGCGGACTATCGAACCTTCATTCTGGGATGGCTGGGCGGGTATGCGGCATTTCTCGGCCCGGTGGCTGGAATCATGATCTGTCTGTGATTATTTCGTGATCCGGCGGCGCGAATTGAAGTTAGACGATCTGTATTTGCGGGGCGGGATTTACGAATATGCGCGCGGATTTAATTGGCGCGCGGTCATTGCGCTCGCTCTAGGAGCAGGCACAGCACTGGCGGGGTTGGCAGTTCCGAGCGCGCGTTTTCTGTATGACTATTCGTGGTTCGTGGGGTTCGCGGTTTCGTTTGTGGCGTACTATGCCGCGATGCGGTTCCAAGGGGAACCTGAATTGTCGGCAGAAGAGGCATCGTAGGCGAAGTTCATTTCGGCTTCTGCAGCAACGCGGGCAGAACTTCCTGATCGTAGATCTCGAGTGTCTGCTCTTCGTCGCCGCACATGAGGTAAATGTTGAACTGCGTCACGCCAACGTCGGCGAGCTCTTTCAATTTCCTGCGATGCGCTTCGGCTGGGCCGATCAGGCAGAAGCGGTCGATCACTTCGTCGGAAACAAACTCCGCATTGTCGCTGCCCACTTCGCAATGATGCTGGTAATCGTAGTGGCCGCGATCCTGCACATAGGAAGTGAGAGCGGGCGGCAGATCCTCGGGCTTGTATTGCCGGATGAGATCCACCACGTGGTTTGATACGAGCGCCGGGAACCAGCGCACGCGTTCCCGCGCAACCTTCAGGTCATCCGAAACCCAGACCGGAGCGGCCGACATGACTTCAATTTCTTTCGGATCGCGCCCAGCGGCGAGTGCGCCTTCTTTGACGAAGCTCATACACCAGTCGATCAGCGCCGGATCGGCAAATTGCAGAATAATTCCATCGGCAACCCGGCCGGCCATGTGCAGAACTTTCGGACCGTATCCAGCGATCCAGACCGGTGGCGGAATTTTCGCCCAGGTCAGTTGCGTGGGCTGGCCGTCATGCTGTACTTCTTTGCCCGATGTAAGGTCGCGAAATTCTTGTACAGCGGCCTCCAACTGCGACCAACTCACGGGCTTCTTCCCCAGGACTCGGCGCGAACTGTCGCCGCGTCCCATACCGAGTTGCATGCGGCCGCCGGAGATCAGATTCAAGGTGGCGAACAGGCTCGCGGTGACGGTCAGATCGCGGGTTGCTGGATTCGTGACGCACGTGCCAAGTTTCATGCGGTTCGTGTTGATCGCCAGCAGCGTAAGCAATGGATAAGGGTCCATCCACAGAACGTGTGAATCGAAGATCCAGCCATATGCAAATCCGGCGGCTTCGGCCTGGCGGGTAAGACCGATGATCCGTTCGATGGAAAGATCAGGCTTGAAGGTAATGCCGAATCGCATGGACGAATCCTTTCAATAGCGGGAGTGTTTCGAACAAGGATGCGATGCAGGCACGCATTGTTGCATCGCATAAAGCGCGATGCATGGCGCGGATCGCCCGGATCCTTCGCCGCGCAACATCGGCTTGCTCAGGATGACACGCGAACAGGAGCGCCGACATGCTTTTGCAGAGCTCACCCCCGCTGAGGAGCGGCAGTTTAGCATAGAATTTCTTTTCGTAGCGGATGCGGGGAGGGCTCGATGAACTTCGACACGGTTATCAGAAAGGGGACGGTCGTAACGGCGGCTGACAGTTACGTGGCGGATATAGCCATTGCGAATGGCAAAGTTGCGGCGATTGGAAAGGACCTTCCCACGCAGAATGCAAGCACCGTCATCGATGCGGCAGGCAAGTTGGTTATCCCGGGCGGCATCGACGTGCACACGCATCTCGATATGCCGTTTGGCGGGACGACGAGCGCCGACGATTTCGAGACGGGCACGCGCGCGGCCGCGTTCGGTGGGACGACGACGCTCATCGATTTTGCGATCCAATACAAAGGGCAAGCTCTGCGGCAAGCGTTCGATAACTGGATGAGCAAGGCTTCAAGCAAAGCGGTCTGCGACTACGCATTTCACTGCATTGTGACTGATATTTCGGATGGGCAGTTGAGTGAAATGAATGATCTGGTGCGGGAAGGGGTGACCAGCTTCAAGCTCTTCATGGCGTATCCGGGCGTGTTCATGCTTGACGACGGCAGCATCTTCAAGGCTCTGCAAATGACGTCCAAGAATGGAGGACTGGTCTGCATGCACGCGGAAAATGGCAGCGCGATTGACGTCATCGTGCAGCAGGCATTGGCCGCGGGGAAAAGAGCTCCCAAATATCATGCGCTCACGCGGCCGACTACGGCCGAAGCTGAAGCTACAGCCCGGGCGATCGCACTCGCGGAAATGGCGGGCGCGCCGATCTACATCGTGCATTTGAGCTGTAATGAGGCCCTCGAAAAGGTTCGCGAAGCGCGCGACCGCGGGTTGCCCGTTTATGCGGAGACCTGTCCGCAATATTTATACCTTTCGATCGAGAATTTTGATGCGCCTGGATTCGAAGGCGCGAAGTACGTTTTCACTCCGCCGCTGCGCGAAAAATGGCACCAAGAAAAACTCTGGAATGGATTGACGCGCGATCATCTGCAGGTCGTTTCGACGGATCATTGCCCATTCTGCTTCAAGGAACAGAAGGAACTCGGGAAGGATGATTTCACGAAAATCCCCAATGGCGGGCCTGGGGTAGAGCATCGCATGAGCCTGATTTATTCCGGAGGCGTCGCGGGCGGCAAGTTCAGTGTGAATCGGTTTGTGGAGTTGGTCTCAACCACTCCAGCGAAATTGTTCGGACTGTATCCACGGAAGGGAACCATTGCTGTGGGGAGCGACGCGGATCTGGTGGTTTTCGATCCCCAGCGGAAACACACGATCAGCGCGAAAACGCATCACATGCGCGTGGATTATTCCATGTTCGAGGGCATTGAGGTCACCGGAATGCCGGACATCGTGCTGTCGCAGGGGCGAGTGGTGGTAGAGAAAGACAAGTTTCTCGGGCGCGCGGGCCAAGGGGAATTTTTGCGGCGAGCGACTTATGCGCAGGTAAGTCCATAACGCACCTCAACGGCCAGAGCCGCGGCTTAAGCAGGCGCTCGATCGCAGCGCTAAAGTTCTGCACCACCCGCTCAACGCAAAGCCGCATATAGCGCTGCTTTCCATCGTTGATTGTCGATTGTCCAGCAGACCTTCGATTTACTTCCTTTTAATACTTGCGCCCAGACATCGCGATTTCTCTGGTCATGAGCAACATTCAGGCGATCGACGATCGACATGCCTCGCCCCAGTTCGCTTTCAGTTTCGATTTCAACGTAATGCTCCCCCCAGTCAGTCCCAATCGTCGGGTCCAAAGCGAGGGACATGGCCACCGGATCGGGCAAACAGATTCCATCTTCACCGGTTTGGGTTTTCAGGGCGATGCGAGCGTAGCTGTTGGACTCGATGGCAAAGCGAGCGAGTTTCGAGTCGAAACCAAGTACGTGTGCGATGTCCTTTCCTCCGAGCACGGCTTCGCCGCGACAGAGTTGCCAGCCGACTAACTCGACGGGCAATCCGCTGCGCATGACGATCTGCGCAGCTTCAGGATCGACCCAGAAGTTGTACTCCGCGGCTGGGGTGACATTGCCTTCACAGCAGGGATTGCCGCCCATCACGATGCAACGGCTAACCTTCCCAACAATGGAGGGCGACTTCGAGACGGCGAGAGCAACATTAGTCAGCGGACCTAACGTGACGAGAACCAGGTCGGGGGTCGTCTCAATCGTTTGGACGATGGCATCCACGGCATGCATGTGCTCCGCCGATCGTTGTGGTTCTGGATAGTCGTGATCACCCAGGCCATCGCGTCCGTGAAACCAAGTCGCGTCTTGATAGGGACGAAGTAGAGGCTTCTCAGCGCCGGAATAAACGGGAACTATTGCTTCGCACAATTCGGCGGTGTAAAGCGCGTTGCGCACGGCCTGGTGCACATTCACGTTTCCGGCGACGACTGTGATCGCGGCGACATGAACATCCGGTGCGCGCAAAGCCATGATCAAGGCAACCGCATCGTCGGAAGCGGTGTCGGTGTCGATGAGAAATGTTCGCATGGCGCGAAAGCATAGCAGACCCCTTTTCGATGGTTGTGGGTTCGCGTGAACTTGTGGCTAGCAGCGAACAAGAGTAGAGTTACGATCTTTCCGGAGAGGCCAATGTTTACACCATCAAGTCTGACGATCGCGTTGCTGATGATGATCATCAGCGCCATCTGCTGGGGTTCCTGGGCGAATACGTTTAAGGGCGTCAAGAATTATCGATTCGAACTCTTCTATTGGGATTATGCGATTGGCATATTTCTTGTTTCCCTGTTGCTGGCCTTCACGATGGGAAGCACCGGACACGACTCGTCCAGCTTCCTGCAGAATGTGCATACGGCGGATTGGTCGAACATCGTCTCCACGATGATCGGCGGAGCGATTTTTAACTTGGCTAATTTGCTACTGGTGGCCGCGATTGATATGGCTGGGCTCGCGGTCGCTTTCCCCGTCTCGATTGGGATCGCGCTGGTAGTCGGGGTAGTTTTGAGTTACGGGCTGCAACCGAAGGGCGATGCCGCATTGCTGGCGTTCGGCGTTGCCTGCGCAGTCATAGCAGTCGTGCTCGATGGCAAGGCCTATGGCACTCTTCCCGGCGGCGAGAAGTCGATTTCGAGAAAGAGCATGATCGTGTGCGTGGTTTCGGGAGTGCTGATGGGATTGTGGAACCCCTTCGTTGCCTACGGGACGACGCGCGGAAGTCCCCTTACGCCCTATAGCTCGATTGTATTTCTTACGCTCGGAGCGCTGCTGTCGTGTTTCGTTTGGAATCTTTACTTCATGAAGCATCCGCTAGTGGGCAAACCGGTAAGCTTCAGTGGATTTTTCAGCGGGCCTTCTGCGGGTCATCTGTTGGGCTTGTTTGGCGGGATCGTCTGGGGTGTCGGGACTGTGTTTAACGTGGTTGCCGGGAAAGTAACGAGCTATGCCATCGCGTATGCGATTGGCCAGTCCGCACCAATGGTGGCTGCACTGTGGGGGCTTTTGGCGTGGAAGGAATTCAAGGGGGCAGGTTCGCGAGCGAAGGTGTATTTAACTCTCATGTTTGTCTTTTACGGGCTGGCGATCGTGTTGGTTGCTAAGGCGAGTGGCTGAAGAAAGCGAAAGCCTTTCACCGCTGAGCACAAAGATCGCCAAGAAACCCGACGAAATCCTACGAGATCGCACTGGACGTACGCGGCTGCTCGTCTGGGTTATTTTCCTCTTAACCGGCTGACGAACAGCGTCAAGAAACGATCCGCATCGGAGGCGATGCAGACGCGCGCATTCGGCTGAAGCGGAGTGAGTCCGTCAATTTCATAATGATCGCCGTGTAAGACATTGGTCTCGTCGTATCCCATGCGATTGGCGACGGTCTCACCGCGAGTGAATTCGCCTTTGGTCTCCACATCGACGTGCATGTCCTTCAGCGCGACCAGCGCGGGATCGATCACCGTTCCGACCGCCAGGGGATCGTACATGGCAGCGCCCTGATACCCGCTTTTTTCGGAGCGAGTGAGATAAAAGTCCGCAAGTTTCGCGACGAAATCGCTCTCCGGCCCGTGTTGCGCCTGGAGGGCGGCCAGGTGCTTACGGGTAATGATCGTACGCTCGCCGACATCAGATCCGATCATGGTCACCATCCAGCCGGCATTGAAAACGATCGATGCGGCTTCCGGATCGTTGTAGATGTTAGCCTCGGCAACGCCATCCACGTTGCCGCCAGAAATGGATCCGCCCATGATCACAATGTCATGGACCAGACCGACGATCGAGGGATCTTTCGAGACCGCCAGCGCAATGTTGGTTAGCGGCCCGACGGGAATGAGTGTGACTTGGTGCGGATATTTATGGACTGTTTCGATAATGACATCCGGACCGAAATGTGAATCGGGTTTGCATTTCGAGGCAGGCAGTTCCACGTCAGCGAGACCGTTTTTGCCGTGCCAGTACTGAGCGGTGATCAACTTTTGATTGAGCGGATGGTGCGCGCCTCGGGCGACGGGAATATCGCAACGATTGGCGAGGGAAACGATCTTCAGCGCATTTTCTGTTCCCTGCTGACTGTCGACATTTCCGGGAACGACTGTGAGAGCTTCGACTTTCAACTCCGGAGAATTCAAGGCGAGCAGAATTGCCATCGCGTCATCTACGCCGGGGTCGGTGTCGATGATCACCCGGCGCGGCGTCTGCGCGAGAACGGCGGAGGTACAGAACGATAGTCCCAGAAACGCGAGCCACAGCTTTTTCATAAAGTCCTTTCGAGGCGACATGCTCCCTTCGCCTTCGCTCAGGGTCGCGGGGCGGACGAATGCGTCCGCCTCTACACGCGCTCACAGCAGCATGCCGGCAATCGAGGCTGACATCAGATTCGCCATCGTTCCCGCCAACATGGCACGCAGACCAAGCCGGGCGAGTTCGCCCTTTTTGTTGGGCGCGAGCGCTCCGATACCGCCAATCTGTATGCCGATCGAACTGAGATTAGCAAATCCGCACAGCGCGAAGGTTGCGATCGTAAAGGAGCGTGGAGCGAGCACTGCTCTTTGCGGGCCGAGCATGGAGAAAGCAACCAACTCATTCAACACCATGCGCGTGCCGAGCAGATTGCCAATGATCGGGCAATCGTGCCAGGGGATACCGATCACCCAAGCGATGGGTGCGAAGATCACCCCGAAGATGGTTTCGAGACTCGGGGGAAACCAGGAGATCCAGTGATGAATTCCGCCGAAAATCCCGTCAATCAACGCGACCAGCGCGAGAAATGCGATCAACATGGCGGCAATATTCAAGGCCATGTGCAAACCGTCGCTGGTGCCGCGGGCGATGGCGCCCAGCAGATTTTCCTGGTGCTCGGCGTCTTTTTCTTTCTCGCTCATGACCACGCGGCCCGCCGTCAAAGGCTGCTCAGTTTCAGGCACAAGCATTTTTGCCATCAGCAAGGTGCCGGGCGCGGTCATGATGACGGCGCTCAGCAAGTGTTTGGGATCGATTCCGAAAGCGATGTACGCGGCCATAATGCCACCCGAAACATGCGCCATGCCGCTGGTCATGACCGTCATCAGTTCGGAATGCGTTAGGTCAGGAAGAAATGGACGAATGGTAACGGGCGCTTCTGTCTGGCCCATGAAAATGCTGGCGGCGACGTTCAGCGATTCCGCACCGCTGGCGCCCATCACGCGGGTCATCACCCAGGCGAAGATACGGATGACGATCTGCATGATGCCGATGTGATAGAGGATCGCGAAAAGGGCGCAAACGAAAATGACTGTAGGAAGCACGCCGAAAGCGAAATATCCGAGCTGCGATCCGGGTTTGGCAAGATCACCGAATACGAATTGAGAACCGGCGGAAGCGTAGCCGAGCAGCTTCGTGACCGCATCGCCGGCTTTTTGGAAGGCATAGCGCCCGAAATCAATCTTAAGGACGAAAACCGCAAACACAAATTGCAGGCCCAATCCCCAGGCAACCGTTTTGATGCGAATCGCTTTTCGATTCGTAGAAAAGGCATAAGCCAGCCCGAGCATGGTTAACAGCCCTAAGATTCCGGTAAATCTACCCATTGAATTCCCCTCTATTTGCCCTCTGCAGAATGCTCGATCGATTTGTGGATCAACGGCCGCTCGGACGAGGGAGAAGCGGCTGTGATCTGGTAACTGGTTTCGATCAATCGTCTGGCCTGTTCCGCGCGAATCAGCGAATTGTAATGGATGGTGGCAAGAGGCTCGCCGCTGGTGATCTCATCCCCGACTTTCTTGTGCAAGACGATTCCGACCGCAGGGTCGATGGAATCCTCCTTCCGTTCGCGGCCGCCCCCGAGAACAACGCACGCCGTTCCGATCTGCTCGCACTGGATGGCGGTGAGGTAGCCGTTTCGCGGGCTCATAACACCCATCGTGTATTGGGATTGAGGAAGGCGACGGGGATCGTCGAGCACGCGTGGGTCGCCGCCCTGTAATTCGATCATGGAGCGGAACTTTTCTAACGCCCGGCCAGAAGCGATCAGTTCCGCGCTGCGCTGCTTGCCTTCGGCCACCGTTTTCGAAACGCCGCCCAATTGCAGCATCCAGCCGGCCAGTTCCAGGCACAGTTCTCGCAGGTCCACTGGTCCACCGCCGCGCAGCACATCGATGACTTCGACCACCTCCAGCGCATTGCCGATCATGTTCCCCAGAGGTTGATCCATATCGGTGATGAGGGCGACGGTTCGCTTGCCCATGCGCTCGCCGGTTTCGACCATGAGTTCAGCGAGGAACTCTGCGTCTTGCTCGCTCTTCATGAAAGCACCGGAACCGGTCTTCACGTCCAGCAGGAGGGCATCAATCCCCTCGGCAAGTTTCTTGCTCATGATGGAAGCACAAATCAAATACGGACTTTCCACCGTGCCCGTGACGTCACGCAAAGCGTAGAGCTTGCGATCCGCGGGAGCGATTTCCGCGGTCTGGCCAATCATGGCGCAGCCGCACACCTCGAGTACGCGGCGAAATTCGGCAACAGAAAGATTCACGTTGAATCCGGGAATCGATTCCAATTTGTCGAGCGTTCCACCCGTGTGTCCCAAGCCGCGACCGCTGATCATGGGAACCGCAACTCCGGCGGCAGCAACGAGCGGCGCCAGAACGAGCGAAGTTTTGTCGCCGACTCCGCCGGTGGAATGCTTGTCAACCTTCCGCACCGGCAACGAGGAGAGGTCGAGGACTTCACCGGAGCGCAGCATGGAGTCGGTGAGTGCTGCAGTTTCCGCGCGCGTCATGCCGCGAAGGACGACCGCCATGAGCCAGGCGGAAATCTGATAATCGGGAATTGCGCCACCGGTGTAGCCGCTCATTAGAGCTTCGATTTCCGCGCGGGAAAGCTCAACGCCATCTCGTTTCTTCCGGATCACGTCAACGGCTCGAAAAAGCTCGGTGGAGGCGGGAGGTTGGCTCACTGGAGGCGGAACCCTTCGGGAAGAAGTTCGGTAATGTGCGCCTGCTTCGGTCCATTCGGGCCCTGGAAAAAGACCAACGCGTCGGGGCCAAATTCATAAATAACCTGGCGACAAGCACCACACGGCGAACAGGCGACGCCGTGATCATTGGTCACAGCAACCGCACGAATCTCGATTTTCGGTCCCAACTCCGCAACTGCAGAGAATATCGCGGTGCGCTCCGCGCAGTTGGTCATGCCGTAAGAAGCATTCTCGACGTTGCAGCCGGCAAAGATTTTTCCGTTGGTGAGCAATATGGCCGATCCGACGTGGAAGTTCGAATAGGGAGCATGGGCATTCTTCATTACTCTGGTCGCCGCTTGCACGAGTTTTTTTCGCAGGGCGGCGGAGATTATGCTCGACATTCGTTTTTCCAAGTTCGATTTCGCCGTAGCGCGAGAGAAGGTGCGCATAGAACGGCCAAGCGCGCCATTGTAAACCCTGTGGGGTGGTTGGGGGTTTGCGTTGTCGTTGGGCTCATCGAAATCTGGGTTCGCGTACAATTACGGTCGGTGCTGGGCATGCCGATCGATCACCAGGACGGATTCGGTACGGAGATTGCAGCTCGCGATACGCAGTCGGGTGCGATCGCTGTGTTGGGCGGGCGTCCGCTTCTACCCAATCGCGGCATCCCGCTGGATCTGAACTGGATTCAGGAAATTCGTGTGAACACGAGCGCGATCGAGCGCCGAACACAATCCCAGGTAGCGCGGCGAACCGTAAAGAAAGAATGGCAAGCGGCCTGGTTGTTGCGAGCCATCACGTGCATG
Organism: uncultured Acidobacteriaceae bacterium; assembly: GCA_963772045.1. Lineage (GTDB taxonomy): Bacteria > Acidobacteriota > Terriglobia > Terriglobales > Acidobacteriaceae > Sulfotelmatobacter. The sequence goes on from CAVYWC010000003.1 coordinate 446,599, forward strand.
GATCTGACCACCCTTTCCGGCGACGACACCGACGAGCGTGTGCGGCGATTGTGCGCGAAAGCGCGATCTCCTATTCAGCAGGAGATCGTCGAGAAACTTGGCATCGCGGAGCTCGGGATCAAGGTAGCGGCGGTCTGCGTCTATCACACATTCGTTGAAACTGCATTGAGCGCTTTGGAAGCAAGTGGAGTGCGGGTGGCTGCAGTCTCGACAGGATTTCCCGCGGGATTGTCTCCTCTGTCCGAACGCGTGGCCGAGATTCGACGGTCTGCTGAAGCCGGCGCACAGGAAATCGATGTCGTCATCACACGTGCCCACGTTTTTGGCGGGCGCTGGCAAGCGCTGTACGACGAGATTGCCGCCTTCAGGCAGGCCTGCGGCTCGCTGCACATGAAGGTGATTCTTGGCAGCGGAGATCTGCTGACCTTGCGCAACGTCGCGCGCGCTGGTTTTGTAGCGATGATGGCGGGCGCTGACTTCATCAAAACTTCGACTGGCAAAGAGCCCACGAATGCCACGCTGCCGGTCAGCTTGGTGATGGTGCGCGCGATCCGCGAGTATGCGCAGCAAACGGGCATGGCAGTCGGATTCAAGCCGGCGGGCGGGATTCGCACCGCGAAGCAGTCGCTCGACTGGCTTGCCATGATGAAAGAAGAATTAGGGCAATCGTGGCTGCAGGCGGAGTTGTTTCGTTTTGGCGCAAGTGGGTTGCTCGGGGATATCGAGCGGCAATTGGAGCATCACGCGACGGGCCGCTACTCGGCGGAGTATCGTCACCCGATCGCGTGAGATTTCTACCGATTTACTAGCGCTAATGCGGAGGGAGGGACCAGAAATGGGCACCCCGCGTTCATTACTCGTGACTGTAGGCGCGGCTGCACTTTTGTTTGTCCTCCTGAGCTGGGTGGCCATCTTAGCGATCCTCGGAGTCTGGCATACGATGGCAATTCGGCCCGATATTGGAACTGTTGCAGCGGTCGTTATTCCTGATACTCTCGCGACGAGGTGGCTCTTTCGTAGAATTCAGAGAGACCGTTCCCGTAGCGATGCTCGGCGCGCAGCGACTGCATTTGCGGTTTCCGCTCTTGTCGCGCTGGCGGTCGGCTACGTTGTTGGCGAACTGGTTGGTGCGTATGCAGAAGTGATCGTCGGGAGGTGGTTTATCATTCCGGCTATCGTCGTGTTCATTTGCGCCTTGATAGTCATTATCCCCAGCGCTGTTGTCGGCTGGGTGTTGCATCCGTCCGCTGGCGGTTCGCCCGTCAGCGAAAGTGATCAAGAATGAGCATCGCTGAAAAATTCGTCACCATGGAATACGGACCTGCCCCTGAGGATCCGAAAGAGGCGCTGCGGTGGCTGGATCGCCATGAGCACCAATTTGGCCTGTTTATCGATGGCCAATGGCAGCCGCCAGCAGCTGGGCAGTATTTCGACACCTTCGATCCTTCCACCGGCGAAAAGCTGGCCAGCGTGGCGCAAGGCGGCACGGCAGACATCGATGCTGCCGTGCGTGCCGCGCGTGCGGCTTCGGCGAAATGGCGGGCGCTCACTCCGCATGCGCGAGCCCGCTATCTGTACGCCCTGGCGCGGCTGGTGCAAAAGCACTCTCGACTACTCGCAGTTCTCGAAACCATGGATAACGGCAAGCCGATTCGCGAGAGCCGCGACATTGACATTCCTCTCGTCGCCCGCCATTTCTACTATCACGCGGGCTGGGCGCAACTGCTCGATCAGGAATTTCCGGAGCACGAAGCTTGCGGCGTGGTCGGCCAGATCATTCCGTGGAATTTTCCCCTGCTCATGCTGGCGTGGAAAATCGCTCCGGCATTGGCCACCGGCAACACGGTTGTCTTGAAGCCGGCAGAGTTCACGCCGTTGACTGCACTCAAGTTCGCCGAACTTTGCCAGGAAGCGGAACTTCCCACCGGAGTGGTGAACATCGTGACCGGAGACGGGTCAACGGGCGAACTGCTGGTAAAACATCCGGAGGTCGACAAGATCGCATTCACCGGCTCGACCGAAGTTGGCCGCGCAATTCGTGGCGTAACCGCAGCCAGTCATAAACGGCTTTCGCTGGAACTCGGGGGCAAGTCTCCGTTCATCATTTTCGAAGATGCCGATCTCGACAGCGCGGTCGAGGGCCTGGTCGATGGAATTTGGTTTAACCAGGGACAGGTGTGTTGCGCTGGTTCCAGGCTGCTGATGCAAGAGAGCATTGCCGAACCGTTGATCGCGAAAATTCGCGATCGCATGAGCACGCTGCGCATCGGTCCGCCGCTCGATAAGGCCATCGATATCGGAGCGATTGTTGCGCGCGTGCAACTGGAGCGCATTCAGCGCATGGTTGCGCAGGGCGTGGCGGAGGGAGCGTCGTGCTGGCAGCCGGAGACTTCCCTGCCCACGCGAGGTTTTTATTTTCCACCGACGTTGCTGAGCAACGTGCATCCGACCTCGATTGTCGCGCAGCAGGAGATTTTCGGGCCCGTGCTCGCGGCTATGACGTTCCGCACTCCGCGGGAAGCAGTGGAACTGGCGAATAACACAGTTTATGGACTCGCCTCCTGCGTCTGGAGCGAAAACATCAACGTGGCACTGCAGGTTGCGGCGCAGTTGAAAGCGGGAGTGGTCTGGGTCAATTGCACCAATCTTTTTGACGCGGCCTGCGGGTTTGGCGGATATCGGGAAAGCGGCTACGGGCGCGAAGGCGGACGTGAGGGCTTGCTGGAATACATGGAACCGAAGTGGTTCAAGCATGCGCCGAAGCTGATCGCTGCGGAAAAATCCTCGCTTCCGGCAGGTTCGGGCGGAACTGAGGCACTTGGATCTTATGAGCCCGACAACCAGTCACCAGCAATCGATCGCACGGTGAAGCTTTATATTGGCGGCAAGCAGGCGCGGCCTGATTCCGGATACAGCATGGAGGTGCGCTCGGACGATGGACGTCTGCTGGGCGAAGCTCCGCTGGGCAACCGCAAAGATATTCGGAACGCGGTCGAGGCTGCGCACAAGGCAGAAACGTGGGCCAAGGCGACGGCCCACACGCGAGCACAGGTTCTTTATTATTGCGCCGAGAATCTGGCACAACGGCAGCACGAAATCGCGCGGCGGCTTGGAGATTCTGTGGGAGAGAAGCAAGCTGCATTGGAAGTTGAACTCGGCATTCAGCGCATTTTTTCCTACGCCGCATGGGCCGACAAGTTCGATGGAGCCGTGCACAGTCCGCCGTTCCGCAATATTGCCATTGCGATGAATGAGGCGATCGGCACGGTTGGGGTCATCTGCCCTGGGGAAACTCCGTTGCTCGGTTTCTTGTCACTCGTGATGCCGCTTCTAGCGATGGGAAATACGCTGATTGCGGTCCCCTCTGAGAAATATCCTCTGATCGCCGGCGACCTTTACCAGCTTTTCGATACCAGTGATCTTCCGGGGGGGGCCCTGAACATTGTGACCGGATACGTCTCCCAACTGCTGAAGCCGCTGGCGGAGCATGATGACGTTGACGCAATCTGGTGTTATGGAGACGACGCGACTGTCGCGGCCGCGAAAGCCATGTCCGCGGGAAACCTGAAGCAGGTCTGGACCAATGAAGGCCGGACGATCGATTGGTTCGATGTGAAGCAGGGAGAAGGCCGCTGGCTTCTGGAACACGCCACCCAGGTTAAAAATATCTGGGTCCCGTACGGCGAGTGATCCGAATCTCAGCGTGGCTGTAGCATACGGCGAAATCCCCATTGCATTTCTGGCCATACGGCGCTAGCATTCTCGCGTTTTTCTTCCATCGCGGCATATTTCTTACGTTCAGTTCACTTCGTCCAAGGAGGAGTTATGGGGATCGCAGTTTCTGCGCAAATCCTTCCGCAGGTCGCTGAATTTATCGACAAGCCGCGAAAGATGTTGATCAACGGGCAATGGCTGAATGCCGCATCGGGCAAGACTTTTCCCACGTATAACCCGGCGACCGGCGAAGTTCTCGCCCAAGTCGCGGAAGGAGATCGCGAAGATATTGATCGAGCGGTCAAGGCCGCACGCGCGGCGTTCGACAAAGGACCATGGCGGCGGATGACTGCGTCAGAACGAGGCCGCCTGATCTGGAAGCTCTCGGACCTGCTGGAGCGATATACGGAGGAGTTCGGATACATTGAGAGTCTCGATAATGGCAAGCCACTGGCGATTGCGAAGGCTGCCGACGTACCGCTTGCCGTCGACCTGTTCCGCTACATGGCAGGATGGGCGACAAAGATCGAGGGCAACACGATCCCGCTTTCTGTTCCGTATACGCCGGGTGCGAAGTATTTCGCTTACACGTTGCGGGAGCCGGTGGGAGTGGTGGGGCAGATCATTCCGTGGAATTTCCCGCTGCTGATGGCGGCATGGAAGCTTGGCCCGGCGCTGGCGACCGGATGCACGGTAGTATTGAAACCGGCTGAGCAGACGCCGCTTTCGGCGCTGCGTCTCGGCGAATTGATCATGGAAGCCGGATTCCCGGAGGGCGTGGTTAATATCGTTCCGGGTTATGGCGAGACGGCGGGAGCCGCCCTGGCGTCACATCCCGACGTCGACAAGATCGCATTTACGGGATCAACCGAAGTTGGCAAACTCATTGTGCATGCGGCAACAGGCAACCTGAAGAAAGTTTCTCTCGAGCTGGGTGGCAAGTCTCCGAACGTAGTTTTCAGAGATGCTGATTTGGAGACTGCAATTCCCGGTGCTGCCAGCGCGATCTTCTTCAATCACGGTCAATGCTGCTGCGCGGGTTCGCGACTTTATGTAGAAAAGGCCGTGTACGACCAGGTTGTGGAGGGAGTTGCGGAGCAGGCGAAGAAAATCAAAGTCGGTTCCGGGCTTGATCCGGAGACGCAGATGGGCCCATTAGTCTCCGAAGAACAACTGCGGCGGGTGTGCGGCTATCTGGAAGCGGGATTCTCCGAGGGCGCGAAAGCAGTTGCTGGTGGCCGCCAAGCCGGCGATCGCGGATATTTTGTCGAGCCCACGGTCCTGGTCGACACGCGGGAGAATATGAAAGTCGTGCAGGAAGAAATCTTCGGACCTGTGGTTACGGCGATGCCGTTCAGCGATCCCGAAGAAATTATTCCGCGCGCCAACAACAGCGATTACGGGCTTGCCGCTGCCGTATGGACCCGCGACATCAGCAAGGCGCATCGCATGGCAGAGCAACTCCGCGCGGGTACCGTCTGGATCAACTGCTACAACATTTTCGACGCGGCGCTGCCGTTCGGTGGATACAAGCAGTCCGGATGGGGCCGCGAGATGGGCCACGACGTGTTGAATCTCTATACGCAAACCAAAGCGGTCTGCACAAGGCTGGGGTAACAACTCGCCTTGCGATTCAGATTTAAGAGGCGGTGGCGCAAACCACCGCTTCTCTTTTGCCCTTGTCGCAATGCCTCATGCGGACACGGAATTCAGTTCGCACCAGCGTTGCAGTACGTAGAGGGCCCACGGCCGCGACCAGGACACGGTGCGGCTGAGAAAATCAGCCCACACGCGAGCGGCTTCGTTCCCATCGAGTAACCCGTGCAATGGGCCACCACTTATTCGTTTCGCATTCAACACCGGCTCAATTTCTGGACGAAGTTCTTCGCGCATCCAATGCTCAAAAGGCAGCGTGAATCCTCGTTTCGGCCGATGAACGATCTCGTCTGGAAGCGATCCTGCTAACGCGTCAACCAGGAGCTTCTTTGGCGTTCGGTTTAACTTCGTTCGGCCCGGGAGAGCCAGTACAGTTTTTGCCAGCAAGTGATCAATCAAAGGAACGCGCACTTCCAGTCCCTGCGACATACTCATGAAATCAGAGTCGCGCAGCAGAGTGTTCAGCATGTAGCAGCGCGATTCCAAATACGAGACGCGATTGATCGGATCGAGCCGAAGTGCGCGGCGCAGGGATAAATCCTGGGACGCAGCCGCAAGTTTGGTGCTTAGCTCGCCAAGGGGAAAAAGACGATCGCGCTGCTCGGGAGTGAACAACATTCGGCTTAAAAAGTAAGGATGGGCGATCCGGCCGTTATCACGGGCTAGCGAAAGCAGCTTCCGGTTTTGATCATTTGGCGGCGTCAGCGCAGAGAACGCATCAGCGATCGGATTCCGAAAAAGCCGCGGAACCAAATTCCACAATTGCGCGAACCGTTCCATGTGCGGCACGGTGCGGAAGTTGGAGTATCCGGCAAAGATTTCGTCGCCGCCCAGGCCTGACAGCGCAACTTTCACGCCGGCTCTGCGGGCCTCGCGCGAAACGAAAAACGTGTTCACCCCATCCGTGGTGGGCAGGTCCATGGCACCGAGCGCGTCCGGGATCGACGACAGAACATCCTTTTGGGAGACCGCGATTTCGTGGTGGTCGGTGTGGAACTGCTTGGCAACGAGACGCGAGTATTTGGATTCGGAAAACTCTGCCTCACGGAAAACTATAGAAAACGTACTCGGGCTCACGCCACCGCGGCTCAGAACGCTTACCAGCGCGCTGGAATCGATGCCGCCGGAGAGAAAGACTCCGACTGGCACGTCGCTGACCAACTGCAGCCGCACGGATTCTTCAAGCAGCGGTTGTAGTTGTTGAAAAACGCGACGCTCGCCCTGCGCCCCTACTTCGGCATTTTTATTCTCCTCTTCGTCGATGAGGTCCCAGTAACACGACTGCTGAATAGTTCCGTCCTGCCACGTGAGCATGTGGCCGGCAGCAAGCGCGTGAACACCCTCAATCAGCGTCAACGGATCATAGGCTGACCCGAAGGTCAAGAAATTCGCCAGCCCTGCGGGCGCGACCCTGCGCGGAACGAGTCCAGTTCCAAGCAGCGTGCGAACTTCGGATGCGAAAAGAAAATATTGATCGGTCTGTGCGAAGTAGAGCGGCTTGATGCCCATGGGATCGCGGGCAAGAAATAGACGGTGCAGGTGCGCGTCCCAGATCGCAAATGCGAACATACCGCGGAATTTCTGTAGGCATGCTTCCCCCCAATGCGCGTAGGCATGCAACAGGACCTCGGTATCGGAATGGCTGATGAAGATCTGGCCGGCGCGCTCAAGTTCCTCACGAACGTCGCGAAAGTTGTAGATCTCGCCGTTGTAGACGATCCAGCTACCCGTTTTGGGGTCGTGCATGGGTTGATGTCCGAGCGGCGAGAGATCGAGAATGGCTAGACGGCAGTTGCCCAGGCCGATTTCCATGGGCACGCCAATTTGGTCGCGCAACAGAATGGTTCCCGAATCGTCAGGGCCGCGGTGCGCCAAGGATCGCGTGGCGCTTTCGAGAACACCCTCTGGGATCCGCGCATTCCGCGCGACAATACCGAAAATTCCGCACATGCAGGATCAGACTCTCTCGAAACAAGGATTCTACTAAAGGCAGGTCAGCGGACTGCGAAGCGCGGGCTATAATCCGATCTGTGCCCGTAACTCGCCCAGTAACTCGCGAAGACCGGCGCCGAACTGACTTATCATGACTGATTCGCGCAACCGAGTTCCTTATCTCGATTTGAAAGCGCAATATCACAGCATCAAGCCCGAGATCGATGCGGCTGTCGCCCGAGTGCTTGAAAACTGCAGCTTCGTTTTGGGCGAGGAAGTGGCGGGGTTCGAACGTGAATTCGCGCAATACTGCGGCTCAACGGAGTGCATTGCGCTGAATTCAGGAACCAGCGCTCTTCACCTGGCGTTGCTGGCGGCAGGCGTAGGGCCCGGAGACGAAGTCATCACCGTACCGTTCACGTTCGTCGCCACTGTGGCGGCCATTCTTTACACCGGCGCTCGTCCTGTTCTGGTGGATATCGAATCCCGGTCGTTCAACATGAATCCAGCAGCGGTTGAGGCGGCAGTCACACCTCGCACCAGAGCAATAATGCCGGTGCATCTTTACGGGCAAACCGCGGACATGGATCCGATTCTCGAAATCGCCCGTCGGCATGGCCTTGTCGTGATCGAAGATGCGGCCCAGGCACATGGTGCGAAGTACAGAGGGCGCTCAGCGGGAACTCTCGGCGATATCGGATGTTTTAGCTTCTATCCGACAAAGAATCTCGGCGCATCCGGCGAGGGCGGCGCGGTCACTACGAGCAATCCAGAGTACGCAAAAAAAATCAGAATGCTGCGCGATTGGGGACAAGACAGCAAGTACCATCACTTGCTGCGCGGTTTCAACTATCGAATGGAAGGCCTGCAGGGCGCGATTTTGCGCGTGAAGCTGCGACATCTGGAGCAATGGACCGAGGCACGCAGAGCGGTTGCCGGGCAATATAACGAACTGTTAGCGGATTCGGGATTGCGGTTGCCGCAAGAGATGCCCTGGGCGCGCCATGTCTACCACGTGTACAGCCTAAGAGCGCATGACCGCGATGCGCTGCAGGCAGGGCTGCAAGCCGGGAGCATTCAGACCGCGATTCACTACTCGATTCCGGCACATCTTCAGCCCGCATATGCGGATCTCGGCTATGGGAAGAACGCCTTCCCCGGGTCTGAGTCAGCGGCGAGGGAAGTCTTGGCTCTGCCGGTGTATCCCGAGCTCAGCTCGGATGCAATCCGTACTGTCTGCAATGCTGTGAAGAAGCTTGCGCCGCGGCAGGTTCAGACTTTTGTCCAACCCCTTCTTGCGAAGCAAGCAGCAGACTGATCGGCATTTCTCCACTCTATAATTCTATGAGGGTTGAGGAAAGAATCAGCTTCGCGCTCCTCAGAGCCTCGTACGAGAAATCATGAGCACAGTTTCAAAGCGGATACTTTCCACACTGGTGCTGGCATTACTGGCGAGCGTCACCGATGTGGGTGGAAATGCCGCCGCGCAAATCGCGGCCACGAATACTAGCGCGCTCAAGTCCTTCAGCATTGAGGTGCGGGCGAGCAAGGAATGGGTCGACACAAATATCGACCTACGCGGCGGCGCAAAGCTGCGCTTCACGGCTAGCGGGCAGATCACCTATACCTCAGACCAGTCATTGGCTGGACGAGCGAAAACCGCGGGAACATTCGGCCCTGACGGACTTCCCCGCGGATTTGCCGACCTGCTCCATCAATACGCCGTGACCAGTGCTGGTCATGGGGCTCTGATTGGCCGCATCGGCTCTGAGTCGTATTCGCAACCTTTTCTGGTGGGCGCCAGCAAAGAGTATGTCGTCCCGGTCGCGGGCCGATTATTTCTCGGAATCAATCAAAGCGAAAAAGATGCTTCCGCTGCCACCGGCAGCTTTAACGTCAAAGTTGAGATTCTCGCGGAGGGTTCTGCGGAAAATGCAAATGCTGGCGGTCCGGCTGAAACTCGCATCGCCGGCGTTACTCTGGAACTGTTGAGCAAGATTCCGCGCCGTGTGGATGATCCAGCGGGCAATCCGGGCGATATGGTGAATGTGCTGATTGTGGGAACGCCGGACCAACTGGTCCAGGTGTTCACGTCGGGGGGGTGGGTGCAAGTCGATAAGACCGTCCACGAAACAGCCCTGAACGCGCTGATTGGCTCGTTGCAGAAAAAAGATTACTTGACGATGCCGATGAGCACGCTTTTTCTTTTTGGCCGCGCCCAGGATTACGGCTTTGCGCATGCCGAGCCGGTACGCGTGGCGATGTCACGGAACCACCTGCGTGCCTGGAAATCTCCCTACGAGGTGCAAGGACGGCCGCTCTGGTGCGTGGCCGCGACCCACGACATCGGATTTGAACGAGACCAGCGCAACAACGGCGTTACCCATAAAATCGATCCGGCGATCGACGGCGAACGCGAATATGTGAACGGCACTCTCTCCGGGACCGGACTTGTCGCCCAGCGCGATCACATCACTCCCGCCGATCCGCTCACCACCGCAAAGACCGCTACCGGCGGTGAATTTCACTCCGACGGGCGTGTCCTCGTTCTCGTCTTGAAAAGCACTTCCGACAAGAGCAACTAGCCTGCCTCCGGTGCGGCGATTCGGCCATTGCGCACTCAAGGCGAAGAAGAACTGCCGGCATGATTTGCGATTGTGCAATCTCTAAGCAACGGCGAGGGCGATCACGCAGTCTAATCTTCCAACGGAGCGTTTATGGCAGAAAACTCTGAACCAAGAACGAACAACTCCAGAATGTCCGACCCAAGAACGACTGACAACGAAGCACGGCCTGACGAATTGGGAGATGATCCGGCGCAAGTAGGCCCGGACAGCGCTGGACAATCGGGAGATCTGCAGGGATTATCCGAAATCGAGGATGAAGGTGCCGCCAGCGTTGAGGAACTAGCAGAGGACGATCAGGCAATTGAAGCGTCGTTTGTCGATGGAGTAGAAGATGCGGCGGATCACCCGGGCCGCCCTACGCACACACACGAGGAATATGGGAACCCGGAGGATGTTCCCCCGCAAAATCGGGACGACGACGCAGCGTAAATTAGCCCTCGAGTTTTTAACAGCGCGTACTCGAAGTTACGTGCTTCGGTGTGTTTTCACGCACCACAGATTGCTGTGATCACCTCGGCACGGCGGCCGCAGTTCCACTGCGGGCAGCCACTACGCGGCTTTGTCCGTTCGATTGTCCGGCATAGCTACCTCATCAAAATGTGCAGCCAGTTGACGCAACTTCTCAGGCAATGTGGCTCCGCTGAGAGGCTGACCATGGCCTGGCGCAACGACCTCGGCGTTGAGATGCGAGAGAAGTTCGACCGATTTCCTGGCTGCGTCCCAATGCGAGGTAAAGTACGCCGGAGGCCCGTGGAGCTCGGGCGGCTGAGTGATGGCGGCTTGGAAAAACGATTTCGCCTTTGTGGTGCAGAATGCGTCGCCGACGATCAGGCACCGATCTTCCGGACGAAAAAAGGAAACATGTCCGGGCGTGTGACTGGGAGTGTGTACGATCTCCCAGCCCGGCATCTCGGCCAACACCGAGTTTTCCTCGGTCGGCAACAGCCGCAGGCGATTGCCCAAATTGATCGGGCCTCGCGGATAGAGCGGCGAAAGCAAAGACATCGTTCCGCCGCAGGCAGAAAAATTCGGTGCGGCATATTCTTTCTGGCCGTTCAGGTACGGAGCCTCCAGGGGATGTGCATAAATCAGGACGTTCCACGCATCCGCCAGGTCGCGAGCCGCGCTGACGTGATCAAAATGCCCGTGTGTAAGAATGATGCAGTTGGGCCGAGAGTCGGTAAATTTCTTGGTCCAACTCTGGATCGCGCTGGCCGTGAATGGCAAGCCGGCATCAATCAAAGTCCAGGATCCATCCGCGTGCGTAATGGCAAAGACGTTTACGAAGGCGATGCGCAATCCGCGAACGCCCGTAGCAACTTCGTCCATTGGCACTACTTCATTTGCTGGAATCGAGATGCGATCCATCCTGGCCTCCTAGCGATGATTTGCTGGATTTGAGCAGCATTAATGTCCCCGTTTTCCGCTCGTGTTGCTTTTCGAGCAGCGATGCCATCACGAGATCTTGGTTGGCAGACGAACAAACAACTTCTACCCCTTCCTTCCGAATTAGTCCTAGACCCAGTGTCGGGCAACGTGAAAGCCGCGAACAATACCCCGGAGCACGTAATTTCCGATGACGCCTGGGCCAGCAGCTTCGCGGCTACGTTCGAGAGTCGGCACGATGCGTAGTGCTCCAAACGCGACGACTCCGGATCCCGCCGGACGACACCACTCGCAACGCAGACAATAGGGGCGAGAATACCGAGCAGTGTCATGATTTCTTTTGTGAACCTCTGTGTCTCCTGGTCTTCTTGGGGGACAAGTTTTCCGCAGAACACTCCAGCAAGGCGCGAATCTCTACAGAATCGGCTGTATTGTTGCTGCGGTCTCTCCCGTGTAGCCTCAGGTCTCTCGGGGGCTACCTCACAATTCATCCGAAAGGGAATGTAGTATGGCAATCGTTACGTCTCGATCCTCCAACGCACAGGACTGGAAAAATCTCTATGTCGCGGCTCTTCTGGAGGGAGACAAAGATCGAATCCCTCCTTTGATTGACAAAGCGGAACGCGCCATCGTTGATCGCGCGAGAGAACTGTTTCACGCCGAAGGAGACCACATTCAGGAAGAAGAAGGACTGGAAGACGCTCTCTACGCGCTGCACGCGCTAAAGACCTGCCTTGCAACCCATGGCAGGTTTGCCGAGGCTGCCTGAGTTATCTGGGGAATGCGGCTCGTCGCGCTGCACTCGCAACTCGGACTGTTCGCCGCCATTGAAGACGATCTCCAGCCTTTTACTGAGCCTTCCAGATCCTCCAGGCGCCCAGGGAAGTCGCCAGCCAGGCGACCGTAGCCAGAATCAGAGTTGCCCAGAGCGGCAGAGAAACGATCAGCTTCCACACGACAAGCCCGAACATCATTAGGCCAAAGCTACCCGCCGCGGCTCCGGCCGCGTCTAGAGCTGCAGCTTTTCGTCCGCGTACTGTGCCCTGTCCCAGCCGATTTTTTTCCCTTTCGTGACTCTCAATCAGAGTGGCACTAGCCGGGAAGATTGCTGGAAACGCGAGAAACATCCCCCCTATCGCCGGGCCACATTTATCCGCGACAATGCCTGCCATCACTGTCGCTATACCGCCGAAAATAAAGCGGGAAAGATATTCGTACCATCGACTTCGGCCCAGCGCCGAAAGGCTTAACCGGATTTTCATCGCAGAAGTCCCTGCCACAAACCGAATGCCGCCGCCACCCAAACCAAAAGGCACAACCCCGTGACCTCAAGCGCAGACCTCTTGGCCTTGCTCAGAATTCGCATCACTACACATGCATACACCAGGAAGGCGACAGCACCTAAAATCATGGAACGTGCTTCCACCGACATGTAAGCACGCCCCTGTTTCATCACTGTTAGAAAGATTGTTGCCAGGGCAACGGACGGTGCCGCTCCAAATACGCCTGCAAAGCTCTTCGGCTTGAGCCCGTCTCCAAGCGCCGCAAAGAAGGAAACGACAACTCCTCCTACAACGAACCGGATCAGAATCTCCGTCAGCATCGTAGCTAGCTTTCATTCAGAAGCAGGGCCACAGGAAAGTGACTTATGACTTTTGCCACCGGCAGGCAGCGCTGCCCTGCATTCATTTCGACGCGAGTGCATTCGCCGGTAAATGCGTCGTGGAAGCACGCGGCTGACGAATTCGGGATCTCCATCCGAGTATTTCCCCAGACAGCCTCGTTGCCGAAAGCTTCGAATTCATCTCCGAGAAGAGTTGCGCACAATCGTGGGACTGCAATAATGGCAGACTGGTCTTCGTGTTCGCGCGCGAAAGCTAGGACGTGCTCCGCCTTTTCTCCGGTGACGCGCAGAGGAACATAGCTCCCGCTCTCAAACAAGGGGACCAACTCGTTCCTGATTCGCAGCGTCTTCGACGTCAAGTGCAGTTTGACTTTGGAATCGGCGGGATCATGCGCGAAATCGAAGCTCCCACCGCCACCGCGGCTTTCTGTGCAGAGATCATTCAACAATTTGCGCCGTCGGTCATAGTCCACCAGTCGCCGGTTGTCGGGATCCACGAGAGCGTATTCGAAGAGTTCGTTCCCCTGATAGATGTCCGGAACACCCGGGCAAGTCAGCTTCAGCAGACACTGAGACAGGCTGTTTATCGCGCCAACGCGATCGATGCGCCGCTGAAACTCTGCACAATCTTCGACGAATGCGTTCTCCGGGGAACGATCCAGGATTGACCGGACAAACCCCGACAAGGCGCGTTCATATTCCGAATCCTGATTGGCCCAGCGCGTATGCTCCTTCGCTTCACGCGCTGCCTTCAGCATGTACTGCTCGATTCGGTGCGTGTATGCAGCCCATTCCTCATCGTCCGCGCCTTCCACCGGCCAGGTTCCCACGAGCGTCTGATAGAGCAGGTACTCGTCATTGCGCGAAGGAGCAGCGCAATCCTCAACATTGACCTTCTTGCCGCGATTCCAATCGCGCCAGCGGCTTACCTGGCGCCGCCATGCGGAAGGAATCTCCGAGAGAACATTGATCCGTGCACGTACGTCTTCAGAACGTTTGGAGTCGTGGGTCGAGGTCGCAAGCATGGAATGCGGCCAGCAGGCCAGGCGCTCCTGATTGGCGCGGTGAAATTCGTTCACGCTGGTTCCGAACTTGCCCGGATTGCCGCCGACCTCGTTTAGCGAGACGAGCCGGTTATAGCGATAGAAAGCTGTATCCTCGAAGCCCTTGGCCATTACGGCCGCCGTCACTTGCTGGAATTTCATGGCAAAACGCACAACTGCACGTTTGGGGGACTCGGGCACATACCCATCCCCCTCAACCAATAGAACATGGCGGATGAAATCGAAGACGCTCGGGTCCGGGGCGTTGCTACGGCGCCGTCCGGCATTTACGGCCTGCTCGACGTAACGGCGATCCTCGGCTGAGGCCTCATTGCCACTCACATAAGTCCGATAAACCGGAAAGTTAGAAATAATTTCGGCGAGCGCGCTACGCAGGCTATTCAAGGTGAAGTCGCACGTGTGCCGATTGGAGAGCGCGATGTGGCTGAGCAGATTCGCGAGTACGTTCAGTTCGCTGGCCAAGCTCACCTTGAGAATCAATTTCTTGCAGTGGTAAACCAGATCGTTGAAATCAAGCGCATCCCCCGTGAAGGAGCGATAAATCCGTTCCATCTTAGCGGCGGAGTTCTGCGCGACGAACAGTCCGTTCACGAGATTGGCGAATTCGTATCCGGTCGTACCGTCGACCGGCCAGTCTGGACGCAAACGTTCTTTGTCCGTGAGGATTTTCTCGACAACAATGTACGGCTTTTGCCCTCTCTCAACACTTGCGGCCAGCTTGTCATAGAGTTGATGCAGGTATTTGGCTGGATCGTAGAGCCCATCGGGATGGTCGATGCGTAGCCCGTCCACTTTCTTCTCGGCCACAAGTTGGAGGATCAACCGGTGCGTCGCGTCGAACACTCCTTCATTTTCCATGCAGAGAGCGGCAAGGCCGTTGATATTGAAAAAACGGCGATAGTTAATGTCATCGGCGGCAACTCGCCATTGCGCCAAACGGTAAGCTTGCGCCTTGATCAGTTCGTGGAGTAGATCGAAGCTCCGCGGATCATCCGGCCTGCCATTCAAAGCCTCAAGGTTCGCAGCGAGAAATTCACGAATCCCTGGCGACTTCGCGGAAAGAGTTGCCAGACGGCGCTTCTGGACTTCCTTCTCACGATTGCGTTCCGCCCGCTGCTCGGAAGTTAATCCTTGCCGCCCGGGGAGATGACTGAACGCGGTTGAAACGCTTCTCAATTCCAGGAAGTCTTCGTTGCTCGCACCCAATTTCTGCTCAAGGGCGCCGACATGGTGATCAAGAATCCGGGGATATTCTCCGGGATCAATCGGGAACCGATGCTGGTGATAGAAGATGCTAAACTCACCATGTTCCGGATCGAACACCAGCCTCAACTGGCCACTCTCAAGTTCATTTCCATATTGATCACCCAGAATCGGAATCAGGACCTTGCCCTGCAGCTCTCCCTTGATGGGGTTCCAATCGATGTCAAAGAACTCAACGTAGTCAGAAGCTTCTCCATTTTCGAGCACGTCCAGCCACCAGGCATTGTCGCTGCCCATCACTCCCATGTGGTTGGGAACAATGTCGAGGATCTGGCCCATGCCGTGGCGGTGAAGTTCCGCAACGAAATATTCGTAGTCCTCCTGGGTTCCAATCTCCGGATTCAGCGCGTTGTGATCGATGATGTCGTAGCCATGCAGGCTGCCTGCTCGAGCCCGCAGGTACGGGGAAACGTAAACGTGGCTGATTCCGAGCGCGTGAAGGTAGGGAACGATGGAAGCAGCGTTACGGAAAGTAAAGGTCCGGTTGAGCTGTAATCGGTACGTCGCCCTAGGCACCTGAGATTGGGTGTTCACAGTTTCGAGGCACACTTATTGGCGCCGTGCGTTTAACTCCGCCCTCAGCCTACCCCCAGATCTAACCTAGGTCGTATCGGGCAATTCGTGGAATTGCGGAACGGGAACGCCTGAGGTCGGAGGCGCGGAACTCTCGTCGCCTGCATCCGGACGGGCGTGGACGTCAAGATTTCAGCGACCAGAGGACGGACCAAGGCGGCAGCAGAATGCCTTCGGAGCCCTTTAAGATCTCAGGGCCGCTCAAATAGAACGGCACGGACCCGTCATCCACCGTTTCATCTTCTGCCGCAAGATGGACCTGTTGCCCACTGAGATTCGCGGCAAGTCGAAGATGACCTCCATTCGTAAGCGCCCATACAACGCTCAAGGACCGGCTCTGTTCATCGCAGATTTCGATACTCGCCTTTGAGATCCGATTCAGGACAGGAACAATCACCCGCTGCCTCGTCCACAACAATTTGCGATGGAACTCAAGCCATGAAGGGTGACCTTGGCAAGAGAAGCCTTGCCAATCCAATTTCGACTGGAGGAAGGTTCGTTCGGAATTGGGGTCTGGGATGCGGTCTCGGAGCTCTGGAGAGCTGAATTTGGCAAAACGGGCGAACTCACTTCGCCTTCCATTCGTTACTGCCGATGCCAGATCGCCGTGGAAATCACAAAAATAAAGAAAGGGAGTGCTCGCGCCGAATTCCTCGCCCATAAACAGCAAAGGCGGGAATGGCGCAAGCAACAGGATCTGCATCGCGGCCTTCACGGCGTCTGCCGGCGCAAGCTGTACAATGCGTTCGCCGAATGCGCGATTTCCAATTTGATCGTGATTCTGCAAAAAAGAGATAAAAGCTGAAGGGGGCAATCCGGCTGTGGGTTCGCCTCGGCGGGCGTGATGAAAGTCTGAATACTCGCCTTGATAGGCGAAGCCTTCCACTAAGCAGCGGCACAGATCTTTGGTGGGTTGTGGCGCATAGTCGGCATAGTAGCCGTCCGACTCGCCCGTGACCAGAACGTGTAACGCGTGGTGAAGATCGTCATCCCACTGCGCGGTGTAAAGCGGAACACGGTGGTCTCGCCGAAGGTAGTGAGCAGCATTGTCCGCGTTTTCTAGAATCAGGTGAATGTGTCTTTGTGCTCCGAATGTCTGTCGAATGCTCTGAGTTAATTCGGTCAATATATCCGGTTCGGAATCGTCAACGATGGCATGCACAGCATCGAAGCGCAGTCCGTCAAAGTGATATTCCTGCAACCAGTAGATCGCATTGAAAATGAAGAAGTCACGAACCACTCGGCTATCCGGCCCGTCGAAGTTGATGGCATCGCCCCAGGGAGTGTGATGACGGTTCGTAAAGAATTGCGGCGCGTAAAGGTGAAGGTAATTCCCTTCTGGGCCGAAGTGGTTATACACCACATCGAGAAAAACCATGAGTCCTTTGGCGTGCGCCGACTGAATCAACTTCTTGAGATCCTCCGGGCGTCCGTACGAACGATCGGGCGCATAGAGCAGTACGCCGTCGTAGCCCCAGTTCCGCCTGCCGGGAAAATCCGCAATGGGCATGAGCTCAATTGCGGTCACACCTAGATCGCGAAGATAGTCGAGCTTTTCTTCTAGTGCGCGGAACGAGCCCTCCGCGGTAAAGGCTCCAACGTGCAACTCGTAGATAACCGCCTCTTCCCATGGACGTCCGACCCACGACTGATCCTGCCAATCGAACGCCCGCGGATCTATGACTTCACTCGGCCCCTTGACATCGTGGGGTTGAAAGCGCGAGGCCGGGTCGGGCACTTTCGCGCCGCCGTCAATCTGGAATCGATACTGCGCGCCGGCAGCCGCGTCGGGGGTGGTCAGTTCAAACCAACCTGCGCTTGCCGGTCGAAGGGCTAGACGGCGGTTCACGCCGTTCTCGATGCAGACGTCGACGCGCCGCGCATTGGGAGCCCATAGGCGGAAAGTGACGCTGCCATCGTCGCGGACGGTGGCTCCAAACGGCACCGAGCAGCCACGCTTCATATTTGTCTCCGCACACTCCGCATGGCGCGGACAGGCAAAGTAGGGTCGTTCTGCACTGAATCTTTAGCCTAGGTGTGGTCGGCCAACAAGATTGGGGTTCAAGCGAGTAATCTACGCCGCCGTGTACTTCTTGATCCCTTCGCGCCGAAGACTCAGTCCCAATCCCGGCCGCTCCGGATCCGGCCGCAGCATGCCGCTGACCGGCTCGAGCACGCCGTCAAAACACATGTGCTCGATTCGGACATCATGAAAATATTCAAGATGACGAAGCGGTTCGACTGCGCAACCCAGGTGGGCATGGATCGACGGCGCTGTGTGTGCGGAAAACGGCAAACCTCGAGCAAGGCATAGAGTTCCGGCATGGATGAACCCGGTGACTCCGCCGCAGCGAGTCGCGTCAGCCTGCAAAACGTCGACGCTTTCGGCTTCGAGCATGCGGCGAAAATAGAACGGATCATAGCCGTATTCGCCAGCTGCGATATCCATTCCGGCAGGCGCGCCGTCGCGCAGCAGATGGAGACCCTCGAGATCATCGGACGAGACTGGCTCTTCGAACCATTTCACTCCGTACTCGCGGAATCTCTCTGCGAATGCCAAAGCCTGTTTCCGACTGTAGGCACCATTGGCATCGACGAACAGCTGAGCGTCAGGGCCGATTGCCTCCCGGGCAGCGCGAACCCGGGCCACGTCATCTTGCGGGTGCCGTCCGATTTTCATTTTGACCATCGAAATGCCGGAAGAAGCCCAGCCTCTCAACTGCGACTGCAATTGTTCGGTGGAGTACGAGGTGAATCCTCCGCTGCCATAGATTGGAACTTCCTCGCGCACCGCGCCCAGTAAACGGAACAAGGGAAGTGACAAGATCCGTGCTTTGAGATCCCACAACGCGATGTCGACCCCGGAGATCGCCATCGAAACGATGCCGGGCCGGCCAAGGTTGCGAATGGAAACGAGCATGGCGTGGTGGCAAGCCGCGACATCCATTGCGCTCTTGCCTCGGATCTGGTCCGCCAGTTTGTTGCGGACCAGACTGGCGGTGCTCAGATCGGCGTAAGTGTAGCCAAGTCCACGCTCGCCCTCTGAGCTGACCTCGACCACCACCAGGGTAGTTTTGTCCCAGGCGATGGTGCCATCGGACTCGGGATAATCGGTTGGGATCGTATAGGCGGAAACAGACACGTCGTCAATTCTCGATTGCGACCGCGACCGTGCAATGCTGGCCGGACTGTTGCGGGTTTCACTCTGAACTGGCATAGGCGATCGTGCTCAACAGAGCATTTGCGTCCTGGCGCGAATCCAATCGCGTATGCTGCACGATAATGGGGACGTCGGATTCAATCACGCTCGAATAGTCGGTAGCGCGTGGAATCGGCCGGGGATCTTTCAGTTCATTGAAACGAAGATGCTTGGTCCGGCGCGCCGGGACCGTCACCTTGTACGGGCCGACTGGATCGCGGTCAGAAAAAAAGATTGTAATCTCGACGTGGGCATCGTGATCCGACGGATTCAGCATGCAGGCGGTTTCATGGCTCGTCATCTCCGGTTCAGGTCCGTGACTTTCGCCGGGTATATAGCCCTCGGCGATTGCCCAGCGTTTTTTCCCAATTGGATTCACCGTACCTCCCTCATCGTCTCCCGGTGTATTTGGGTGCACGGTCTAAAACCTACAAATCCGCAGCCCTCATCTCTTAGCTATAGCTCTTCAGTTTACCCGGGTCCTATAGGCATCGAACTGTAACCCGATTGCAAGAAATCGTGTATAGGAGTCTGCCCTACGCGATTGCTCAAATATGCATCTCAAAAAAGCTTTGAGCAACGCAGGTCAACGGATAACGGGGTGAAGGTCGCATGGGCACCGACCTTCGCATTGCCGGCGCCCGCTCTGGAAGTAACCGGAATTCACAACCATGGCATACAAACCGATTTCGGATTACGGCATCATTGGCGATTTGAGGACGGGGGCGCTGGTTGGCCGGGATGGCTCGCTGGATTGGTTCTGTGTACCGCGATTCGATTCCTCCAGTGTGTTCGCGGCCATTCTCGACGACCAGCGCGGCGGATGCTTCCAGGTCGCTCCGCAACAACCAGGTATCCAGCCCACACAGATTTATAGGCCCGGCACAAACATCCTTGTAACCCGCTTCGTGGCAGACAGGTCCGTGATCGAATTGACAGATTTTATGCCGTTGCAAGCGAACCGATCCGCACAGGATCCTTCATGGATTGTCCGGCGCATCAAGGCCATCCACGGAACAGCACAGATGAAGATTCGCTGTGCTCCTGCCTTCAACTTCGCTCGGGACATAACGGAAAAAATCGAAGTGAAAGGCCAGGGCGCATTCTTTCGCAGCCGTGATTTGTCGCTGTACCTCGCAAGCTCGATTGCTCTGAAGACTACAGAGTCTGAGATCGTGGGGGAGTTCACCCTGACGCAGGGACAAACAACCAGCTTCATCTTGAGCGAAATACGCGGTGGGAGCCCGCAGCTTCCCGTCATCTCTGAGGCCGCACTCGATGAACTGGAGCTGGCTACCGCCGACTATTGGCGGCGGTGGCTCAGTAAGTGTACGTACAAGGGGCGCTGGCGTGAACTGGTGCACCGTTCGGCGCTGATGCTGCAGTTGCTGACGTATGCTCCGAGCGGCGCAATTATTGCCGCCCCCACCTGCAGTCTGCCGGAATGGATCGGCGGAGATCGCAATTGGGATTATCGCTACAACTGGATTCGCGACGCGGGCTATACAATTTATGCCCTCGAACGCATCGGCTTGTATGACGAGGCCGGACAGTTTATGAGTTGGATCGGAGATCGCGTCGGCGCAATCGCCGAGGACGGCCCATTGCAAACAGTCTATGGAGTAGATGGAGGCCGAGACTTGCAGGAGGAAATACTGCCGCTGGAGGGCTACCGTAAATCGGCACCCGTGCGAGTGGGCAATGCCGCCTTCCAACAGGTGCAACTCGATATTTACGGCGCGCTGATTGACGCCATCTATCTATACAACAAATATGCGCAGCCGATCCGGGCGTCGCTGTGGCGCGATGTCCGCCGCCTAGTGAACTGGGTATGCGATAACTGGCAGCACGATGATCAGGGGATTTGGGAACTGCGTGGGAAGCCTCGTCCCCTGGTCCATTCGAAAGTGATGTGCTGGGTCGCCATCGATCGCGGATTACGTCTGGCTCGCAAGCGCTCGCTTCCCGCGAACGAGGACAAATGGCTGAAAACCCGCAATCAGATTTATGAAGAGGTTGTAAACAAGGGGTGGAGTCAGAAGCGACAGTCGTTCGTGCAGAGCTATGGCAGCGACGCTCTGGACGCTTCCGTGCTCATGATGCCTCTGGTTTTCTTCATGACTCCCGACGACCCGATGATGGTCAGCACTATAGATACGATCAGTCGACCCGTACGTGACGGAGGTCTGTGCACCGACGGAATGGTCTACCGCTATGCAGAGTCCACTGACGACGGCCTGAAGAGCCGGGAAGGTACTTTCAACGTCTGCACACTCTGGCTGGTTGAGGCATTGACTCGCATGGGACGCGTTAAGCAGGCGCATTGGCTTTTTGAAAAGATGCTCCTACGCGCGAACCACCTCGGCCTGTATTCGGAGGAAATGAGCTTGACCGGAGAACAGCTGGGCAACTTCCCTCAAGGTCTCACCCATATGGGTGTTATCAGTGCCGCTTACAACCTGAGTAAGGCGCTCGAACTCGATTGAGAAAAGCCGGGCCCCGCAATGCCCGCCCTTATCACAATTACAGGCCGATCGCATGGCCCGGCGCGTCCGCAGATCATAAACGATTGGAATGTAAGAACTGCTACGCGGCATTTTTCTTCGGCGG
Source organism: uncultured Acidobacteriaceae bacterium (assembly GCA_963772045.1). GTDB lineage: Bacteria > Acidobacteriota > Terriglobia > Terriglobales > Acidobacteriaceae > Sulfotelmatobacter. Next base: position 468,247 of record CAVYWC010000003.1, read on the forward strand.
GACTTTTGCGCCTTCCTTGCGCGCCTCTGAGAGTCCGATGGCGATTGCTTGCTTTCGGCTCTTCACCTTGCCGCCTTTGCCTCCTCTGCCCGAACGCAGAGTTCCATGTTTTCTTTCGCGCATGGCTCGTTCGACGCTTTTCTGCGCAGACTTGCCGTACTCGCGACCACTCGACTTCTTCTTTTGCGCCATAAAGTTTTTTCTCCTTCGTGTTTAGAGGTTCACCAGTCGATCGAAGGTTGCACCGGAGCGTATAGAGTGCTCGGTCTTTGTTCTTAAGTACGCGCAAGCTGGGATTTACAGCCTCGACCGGATAGACCGTCGGGTGGGTGGCGGATAGCGTTATAGGCGCGATGTCTACGCGCGTGCTCGGTGAGCACCGAAGGGAGTTACACGAATGAAGGCACACAATCGAACGATTTCTGGGATGATCGTCGCCGTGGCAGCCATGCTGCTTCTGGCAACCGGAGTATCGTGGTCGCAGGATCAAAATACGCAAGGCGGGAACCAGAGCGCTACACAAGGGACGGATAATGCAAACCCAAACAATCCGCCGGCGCAAAATCCGAACATGAATCCGGCGAACGAGTCGGATATCCAGAAACGCATTCACGCGTCGGCAAGAGTGCTGGATGACGTCATGGGGGTGCCGGACAAAGCGATTCCAGACAAAGTCATGAAAGATGCGAAGTGCATCGCCGTAATTCCCTCGACGGTAAAGATCGCGGTCGGGTTCGGTGGTGAGCATGGCAAGGGAGTGGCCACCTGCCGCACGGCGCACGGGTGGAGCGCTCCCGCTCCCATCTCGATAACGGGCGGAAGCTGGGGACTGCAGATTGGCGGAGAGGCCATTGACCTTGTGCTCGTCATCATGAACCAGAGGGGGATGGATGATTTGCTCAGCAGCAAATTCAAAATCGGCGCGTCCGCTTCCGCTTCGGCGGGTCCGGTTGGTAGGGATGCCGGGGCCGATACGGATTGGAAGCTCAAGTCCGAAATCCTGACCTATTCTCGCTCCCGTGGCGTCTTTGCGGGAGTGGATCTGAGTGGCGCGGTCGTCAGTCAAGATAAAGACGAAACCCGATTGTTGTACGGCCACATGGTTCCTTTCCAGAGCATTCTTAACGGCAGGGTGGCACCGCCGCGAGGAAGCAACTCATTCGTAGCCACTGTGACCCGCTATTACGAGCGAGCCAATGGCAAGAGGGCGCGCACCGCGGCCGGGGAGTAAATCAAACCCTAAACTCGAATTGCCGGGTTTAGGCGAAGCAATTGTTTTCGATCACGCCGAGAGCACCTTGGAGGCCGATGTTCAACCAGACATCGGCCTTTTTTGTTGCCGGTTACGAAAACGGTGCAGCCGCAAACAGAACAGGCGCGGCCTTGCACGCCGCGCCTCTCTGCTATACCTGAACGAATTCGACCTTACTAAGCCGCCCGTCGAGTTTTGGACGATCGCGCTGGTTTTTCCTGCTCTTCGTCCATCGTTCCTTCTTCGTTCATTGCTTCGGAGTTGATATCTCCCGCCAGGTTCGTCAAGACTTGGTCGGCTTCTTCTTCCTCGTTCAGGGTCTGTTGCAGGAGATCTCTTGCCTCTTGCTCATGGAGCAGTTCCGCATACGTCCGCGCCGTTCCATATCCCGCCATCTCGTAGTGCTCCACCCGTTGAGCGGACGCGATGATGGCGGCATCCCGCAGATCTTCATCCTTGATCTCACTGATCAAGTCGTTCCCCTCCTGAATAATTCCCTGCATCCCTTTGCATTTCTCCGCTTTCGGCTTCTCGCTCAGGTTCTTGAAAATCCGCTCCAATCGGTTGGCTTGCTCTTTTGTGACGTCAAGATGTTCGTTGAGAGCATCCTGCAGTTCTTCTGATTTTGCCGCATCAATCATTTTTGGAAGGGCTTTGATGATTTGATGCTCCGCGTCGTAAAGATCCTTTAGCTGCTCAACGTAGAGCTCTCGTAATGAATTCGGCTTCATGGTTCTTCGGTTCTCCTTGGGTGTGATCCCTGATGAAATTTCGCTTGCCGGCCGGCGACTTGCTGGAAAAATTGTCCCGGACTGGCCTTGTACCCAGTATTCGTTCAACACCGCACGCCTGAGAATCCCCGATTTACCTGAATCGGAGTCCACAGTCTTCGTAGTTATTTTCGCAGTCAGACTTGCGTGGGTTCCGAAGCTCGTGTTGATGCTGGGTCGAGGAGGAGATCACACCGGAATTTTCCGGAATTTTCCGGAATTTTCGGCGGAGGACTTCCAGTCACTCCCTGCACAGATTACACGCCGTTTAAGCTGAAATTACAGAACGTCTGGGATTGTTGCCGCTTAACCGGCACGTTATGCTGCGTCAGATAATGAAGGTTCTTCCAACACACCCTCCTGTCAAGCAGGAGTTGGGCCTTGTGGCTTGACTCCTGCTCCTCGCCTCTACGAAAGCTTTTTACTGCTACTTCGCGGGTCTTCGCACGCTGTCCCCGTTGTCCTGCGTTTTGATGCGCCTGCAAATCGCGGTTGTGGACTTCGCGCGGGGCTAAGGCGAGTGGAACCGGCAGGAGCGAAACGCTATGTTCGATCGTGACGATCCTTCAGTCGGCGGCGACGTCTTGCTTGGGAGCCTCTGCCACTGCTCGTTTCACGGCTCGATTCGAGGGCAGTCCGGCATCGCGGATCTTGTAAAGCAGCGCCCGGTAGCTGATGCTCAGTGTGCGCGCGGCCTGCTTGCGGTTCCAGTGATGATTCTGCAGCACTTTCAAAATCACTTTTCGTTCCAGTTCCCGCACTGCTTGCCGTGTCAGCTTTTTGAGCGAGATCTGCCCGTCTACGGGGATTTCCGCATTGAAGAAATCGGGGCTGCGGGGCGCCAGATCGGCCGAGATCACTTCCTCATTCCCCAGGATCACATAGCGCTTAACCAGATTTTCGAGCTCGCGAATGTTTCCCGGCCAATGGTATGTCCGCAGAACCGACATCATGTCAATGGAAAGCGGCTTCGCCCGGCAGTTGTACTTGCGATTGTGATATTCGAGAAAATATGCCACCAGATCCGGAATATCGGCCGCACGCTCGCGCAATGGCGGAAGGTGCAAGTTCACCACGTTGATGCGGTAGAACAAGTCGGAGCGAAAGGTCCCGTTCTCGATTTCCTGCTCCAGTTTCCGGTTGGTCGCGCACACTACGCGTACTTCGACTTTTTTATCTTCTTGTGCGCCGATGCGGCAGAACTGGCCATCCTGCAACAACTGCAGGAGTTTCGACTGCAGTGCCAGATCCAGTTCCGAAATTTCATCCAGAAATAGCGTGCCGCGGTGTGCCATCTCCACCCGCCCCGGCTTCATGCCGTACGCGCCGGTGAAAGCTCCCTTTTCATAACCGAATAATTCGCTTTCGAGCAACGTGCCGGGAATGGCCGGGCAATTCACTTTGACCCATGGTCCGCTGCGCCATGGCGAAGAAGCGTGAATCATGCGCGCGATGATGTCTTTGCCGGTTCCGCTCTCACCTTGGATCAGAACCGGGACGTTGGCGCTGGCCAGTTTCGAAAGGCGCTCGCGGACAGCGCGCATGCCTTCCGTGCGTCCGAATACGATCTCTTCCGGCGGCATCTCACCCAGAGGCTGAACCAGCGTGCTTACGCTATTTATTGTCATGAAGGGCTTTCTACCAGCTGGGGGAGACTTATCAACCTGCATGCGAAAAACCAAATCGCGCAGGTCTACCGGAGCCGCAGCGAGTCTAGCTTATGTTGTTGCAGGATATCAACTTACCAAGGAGCCAGAGGCACGCGCGAGGGTAACCTCCGCATCCGCACAACGGTAACGAGGACTGCCATGCCATGGGAAAACATTTTCACGGAACGGAAACCGTTTTCCGTTTCCCTGCTTCTTTGCGATTGGAAGAGCGCAGCAGTGGATGAGAAAACTTTAACGCGAGCAGCGTATAACCCTCCACCGGCTTAGAACGCAAGATTCTGGCGCGAAGGCCGCGGGACGCCTTTGGCAGCAAACGAACAGAAACCGGCGCGCTGGGGATCTCCAGGCCAAGTTCTGAAGTCGAAGGCGGGACCTTGCGAACTGCCAACAGCATGCCACCGGCACTGACGTTGAGCGCAGTCGCGAACTCCAGGATTTCATTCGATTTATCGTCCTGGCCGCGTACGAAGACGGGAATTGCCAGCGGCAATCGTACCCATTTTCGCCGCTCGCCTCCCGACCCGGCGCGGCTGCTGCTGCTGTGGTGATCCTGGGAGCTTCGCACCATACCGTTTCAGCATCCTTGTGGCCAAAACCCGGTTAAAAACCCTCACAACCGGTATGGAATCCATATACTCCGCTGAGCGGTCACCCCAAAGCCCGCACCAAGCGGCGCAACTGACCTAGGTTTATTCGTGTTTCATTCGCAGATACAATACCGATTCTATTGCGCGCGACGACAAGCGAAGTGCAACCTTTTGCTACACTTGGGTAATTTGCTTGTCCTTTTTCGTTGACAAGCATCCAGAGCTGGAAATACGATTTCTTAGTCGGCACTCTTTCCTCGAGTAGGGTGCAGCCTCCTCCCCGCAGATCTGTGGTTTTCTCAATGGCTAGCGCCCATAAGAGTCCGTGTGCGTCTGACGCATCCGCAGCTGTTTCGGCGGCTCCAGCGCCTACTACGGCCAATGCCGGTGATATCCCCAGCCCGGAAAACCTGCCCGGCGAATACAAGGAACTGCGCCAACGCTTTCAGCGCACAACCAACGCTCTCGCTTCCGCTGCACACGACCTCAAAACACCGCTCTCCATTTTGAACGGCTATGTCGAGTTGTTGCAGACGGAAAAACTTGGCCCCTTGAATGATCGACAGCGCGCAGTCTTGCACGACATGCGGGCCAGCGGAAAACGGTTGCAGCAATTTGTCCAGGACTTCCTCACCTACAGTGCGCTCGAGACCGGTGGTCTGCACATGCAGTTTCAGCCCGGCAATATCAACGAGTGCCTAGCGGGAGTGTGCCAGCTCTGGTCCAACCGTTTTCAGGAGAAAGGGCTCGCCCTGTATTTCCTGGCCAATGAGAATCTGCCGATTTTTCCGTTCGACGCTCCTAAACTGGAGCGCGTTATCTCGAATCTTCTCGAAAACGCGTACAAGTTCACGCCTCCAAGTGGCACAGTGTGGTTGCATGCGGAACCGCATATGTGGGATCGGCGAACTGCTTCGGTTCCCTCCAGCGCTGAGCGGCGACAGCAGGATTTGAAACAACCCAATGCCGTAAGAATTAGCGTTGCCGATACAGGCCCCGGAATTCCAGCGGAGTTTCACCTCGAAGTCTTCGACGATTTTTTTCGTCTGTCGACAAATGAGACTGAGGAAGGCATGGGGCTGGGATTGGCGATCGTACGCCGACTCGTGCATGGTATGGGTGGAAAGATATGGGTTGAGAGCGAACCCGGCGCAGGCTGCAAGTTTTCATTTCTCATCCCCTATAAACCAGCGGTGGTAAAGGCCTCCACTCTCGCTGCAAAAGGAAAAGCCCGATGAAGTCCACCGCCAAGATCCTGCTGGTCGACGATGAACCCGGCATGCTGCGCTATATCAAGACCCTGCTTGAAGTCGACGACCATAAAGTCGAGACGGCAACCACGGGCGAAGAAGCAGTGCAGAAGGTCGAAAAGGGATTACAGCCGGATCTGGTCCTGCTGGACGTGCTCATGCCCGGCATCGACGGACTGCAGACGCTCGAACGATTGCGCCAATTGCACCCGGGTGTAAAGGTGGTGATGCTGTCTTGCGTCAGCGACACCCGCAAAGTCGTGCAAGCGATGAAACTCGGCGCGCAGGATTACATCACGAAGCCGTTTCAGAAAGCGGAACTCGATGCTGTCCTCGACCTCAGTCTCGGCCGGGGCAAAATGGTATATGCCGGCGAAGTGGAAGAACTTTCCGAGGACGTGTTCTTCATCGCCGCCAGCCCCGCTATGCACAAGATCCGCTCGCAGGCGGCGCTGGTGGCAAACGTCGACATTCCCGTGCTGCTGCTGGGCGAGAGTGGCACCGGAAAAGAAGTGCTCGCGCGCCTGATTCACAAGCTGTCACCAAGGGCGCATCGTACATTTCTGAAGGTCAATTGCGCCGCCGTTCCCGCCGATCTGCTGGAGAGCGAACTTTTTGGATACGAACCGGGAGCGTTTACCGGCGCAACCCACGCCAAGCCCGGAAAGTTTGAACTGTGTAACAAGGGCACGATCCTGCTTGACGAGATCGGCGAAATGCCTCCGCTACTGCAGGCCAAGTTGCTTCACGTCTTGCAGGATCAGCAGTTTTCGCGTCTGGGCAGCCGGTCTGTAATCAAGGTGGATGTGCGCATTCTCGCCGCCACGAACATTAATATCCCGGAGGCCCTGGCCACCAAGCGGCTGCGCGAAGATCTCTACTATCGTCTGAACGCCTTCACGCTTCATCTGCCGCCACTGCGGGAACGCAAAGAGGAAATTCCGATTCTTCTGAAACACTCGATGACCCGCATGTCGGAACAGTACGCTCGGTCGCCCCTTTCGCTCTCGCCGGCATTGTTGCAGGCGTGCCAGGAACATTCGTGGCCGGGAAATCTGCGGGAGCTGAATAATTTCCTAAAGCGCTATTTGATTCTCGGGGATGAAAGTCTCGCCATGGCGGAGTTGCTGCCGAAAAATGACGGCAACGGCGGATCACGCGGAGACTCGGCGCGGTCGGCCGATGTCGGACTGAAATCGGTCGCACGAAGCGCCAAAGATGAGGCCGAAGCACAAGCCATTGCCCGCGCCCTGGAACAAACCAACTGGAACCGCAAGCAGGCTGCGGCTCTGTTACAGATCAGCTACAAGGCTCTTCTTTACAAGATCCGGCAGTACGGTATTGCCGAAGCGAAGAGCCACCACAAACTATCGGCTGGGGCCTAACGCCCGGCGCAACTCCATTTTATTCTCAAAGCACGTAAGCGGGCAGGAGTGCCCGCTCCGCACTGCTTCCCACACCACTTTACGGAACGGTTAATTGGATGGGCACGCTCTTGGAATCCGTGCCCGAGCTCGCCGTCACCGTAATCGAATAGGTGCCCGGGGGTGTTCCGGTCGGCGGTGGTTGGGTTTGGACCGTCGCGCATCCCGGCAATGGCAGCAATTGCCCAATTACGAGCAACAGCAAGAACAAACCGGTCACGCGCCAGCGTCGCCGGCGATCTCTCCCGAGGCCAATGCCGATCAGAGCGAAGCCAGGTACGGCCAGGAACACCGCATAAGAACGTCCCATGCCGGATTTCGCGCTTGCGGTCGTAATTGACTGAGGGGTGGTCGTAACGTTCAGAGTTGCGGTAGCCGGGCTGCTGCCTTGCAAGGAAATCGAGTTGCTTGGCGTGAAGTTGCATGCGGCTGACGTGGGCACGTTTGAGCAGGAGAGCGAAACGTTGGTGCCATAAACTGGATGCGGATTGAGTTGAACTTCGTACGTAGCGGTTTGTCCAGCCTGTGGCACGCTGTAGTTCGAAGGATAGATGGAAACACCAAAATCGGACATCTGCGCCGGCACCGAAGTCACCGCCAGCAGAATGTTGTTCTGGCCGAGGACTGAAACCTGACCTCCATTGAACGCTTGCGGCGTTCCGCTGCTGTTTGCGGTAGGCGTCAGTACGACGGTGACCGTCGCGATTGAACCTGGCTGCAGGGAACCGATTGTGCAACTCACGCTGGTATTCGTGCTGGTTGTAGGGCAGGTTCCCGCGGTGGAAGCGGCGGAATCGAAGGTAACGACCACGTTGTTCCCGCTACTGGTGGGAGTCAGATTATCGATGACCACCAGGTTATACGCAGGGTCCTGGCCGATATTGGTGAGGGTGTAGGTGAAAGTTGCAGGAATCCCGGCGGGAAAGAACGTCTGATTCGTGCCGAGCGTCGCAACTCCTGTGATTGTAATTCCAGGCGCGGCACGCAGCTCAGTTACGAAGGCATCGCTATTTCCAGAATTCGCATCCCCCGGCGACACGGTCACGGTCTTCTGCAAATCGGTGGTATTCGTAGTTCCGGCGAAGTAGACGTTCTGGTTGGAGTCGAGAGTGATGCCGCTGCCTGTCGTGGTGGCGGGGTTGCCGTTGTCACTGGTGGCACCACCAAAATACGTCGACCACGAACCGGTTTGGTTGTTGGCTCCTGGAGGAACGACGGTATTCAGCCGAGCCGCAAACGCGTCCTGCGTGCCGGTGAGCGTGCTCTGAATCGAGCTCGCGGGGAACACGGGGAAGTTCGTCGATTGCGTAGAGCCGGTGATCAACGCTCCATTCGTGTTATCCGCAACAATCGCCAATCCGGACTCATTGCCGCTGCCGCCCAAGTAGGAGAAGTATCCAAGGCTCAGGTTCAGCGCATTTGAGGTCGCGATGTTGGGGAAGCGGGCGACAAACGCATCCGTCCCGCCTCCGGGCTTCGACTGAAACTGCCCGGTAATGGTGGGCAAATTGAAATCGGTCGAGTTGGTAGTTCCCACTAAGTAGACGTTGGCCGCACCTGGATCCACAGCGATCTGACTGCCTGAGTCCGTCCCCGAACCGCCGAGATAGGTCGACCATTGCAGTTGCTGTCCTTGCAGCACTCCAACTCCGTCCGGGTTCGACAACTTGGCAACGAATGCATCGGAGGCTCCCGGATTTCCCGACGTGTACGTGCATTGTTGTGGATAGCTGGTCGTCAACGGCGGCGGTGTATCCAGACAAGGCTGATAAGCATCAAGAATGGGAAAATCGGTCGAGCTATCCGTGCCCGTGAAAACGAAATTAGTGGTACCGGTGAAATAAATATTGAGACTGGTATCGACGGCGATGCCACCCCCGGTGGCAATCAGTCCAGTGGTGGTGTTGAACGAGCCTCCACCGAAATAGGTGGAGTAGAAAATGCTACCAGTGCCGACGGAAGTGGTGCTCACCTTGGTCACGAAAAACTGCAATGGGCCGCCCTTGGGTGCGGGTTGATACGCCTGCGCTGGCGCCGGAATAGCACTGGCCGGGAATTGCACGTCAACGCTGCCGGTATTGGTCGAGCTCGTGGTGCCCGTAACGTAGATGTCCGCCGCTGCATCGACGGTCATCCCCGTTGCCGACTCGTTGCCGTTGCCCGCAAGATAAGAGGAATAGTTCAGTAATGTCGCTGTGGTATTCAGGGCGGTCACGAATACATGCGCACCGCTCGTACATGGATTAGAAGTGCTGCAGGTCTGGTAGGCCGTAGAGGTTGTCGGGAAGTTCGTCGAGGTCGTCGTGCCTGCGACGTAGGCATTCCCGGCACCGTCGACTGCAATCCCGGCCGGCGTGTCGCTGCCGTTTCCGCCCAGATAGGTAACATAGACGATTGGGTCAGGGTTCGTAGGCGTAACAGCGGGATTCAGCTTTGCGACGTATACATTGGTTGCCGGCGGCGTCGTGCCGAGCGTGGTCTGCACGACACCGGTAGTGAAAGGCAGGTTCGTGGAATCTGTCGAACCCGTGAGATAGATAAAGCCCGACCCGTCGACTGCGACCGAGGTCGCAAGTTCGTCGCCACTGCCGCCGAAATACGACGAAAAATCCAGCACCGGATCGATGATAAGCTGGCGAGAACGATCGTACGTTCCGACGGAAAAGCCGGCGCGATTCGAACCGCGAAGTACAAATCGAGCTGCAACCGGCTGCTCACGGCCGTCGATCTGCTGATAGGCGCGTGGAGCTTCGAGGCGCAACTCTCCGGTCCGGCTCTTGATCACGAGAGCGCCGCCGCTGAGTTCCAAGTTCCGCTGGCCATCGAATTCCAGTTCGGCTTGGGTTGGGTCGGCTCCCGGAGCGACTTGAAAATCATGCTCCAATCGTCCCTGATTTCCGTAAAAAACCAGGTTGATGCCGGGATAGATATTCTCGTAGCGCACGCGCGCGAACTGCGGCACGCCGCTCCGCCATTTCGCGGGATTGTTGCCCAAAAGATAATTGCTTTCCCCAGAAAGACGATCAACGGCACCGATCATGGCGCGCGGATTGGCTCCGGCGAGCTTCATGCCAACGGTTTCCATCCGCACTGCGGTGGAAGAGTCGGGAGCGGTGCGGGATGTCACACTGAGCAGGGCGCCTTCCGAACCAAGAGCGAGAACGTATCCTGCTCCGCGGGCGATAAACTTCACGCGGGGATCGCTGGCCTTAAGGTTCGCTTGTCCTTCGTTCGGCTCGAACCTCAGCGGCAAGCCCGACAGGAGGGACCGAGCATGCAGCGCAGCCGGGCTGCCGATCGGGGCGGTCACCGGCCAGGAACTGGGTTGCAACGTCGGCTGAGAGCTTGACAGCGCCATCCCAGGCGTGAAAACCGAGGGGTCTGGATGCGTGATCAGTAGGCGGGCGGAGGCCTTGCCAAGGACAAACCAACCCGCACCAAGCAGCGCCAACACAGCAACCAGAACACGAACTCCTTTCATGGATGCTCCCAACCGACGGCAATTTACGTTCACTCGTTCCTCCGATGAAGTCAGCTCAGATTGGCCCAGATTACTGTTATCTTGCACCGTTGTGTCCGGCCCTATCAGGCCGCGCTCATTTTGCTAACCGTTTTCGCCTAGATCAGTGCTGAGATTGGAATCGGCACACGCGTCAGTTCGGGTCCGCATGCCCGTGCACAACGGTGGACGGACCTGCCCGCGGGTTGCTGGTCACTGGAACTGGCGGAAAAATTAAACAACTACTAAATCACCCTGCGGATACCCAAGTCAAGCGACACCTCGCCCGGGAGCCACAGATTCCTCAGATGCGGCCGGATTCCGCGAAAGATGCCGGATGCCGGAAAAAAGTGTTCGCTCCCTTGCACTTCCGCCATTTCTGGTATTCCCGCGCATTAATTGGAATTGTTCCGCGGGATGCGATTTTGCTGTTGCATCTTCCCGGCGTTCTATAGATTGAATGGCGAATCCTTGCGGGTTGCAGTAGCCCGATCTCGTCGGAAGCGAGCGCAGAGTTCCGCCGGAGCATTTGACCATGCAATCGGACTCTCAGGAAAGACGGATGATTCGGCGCTTCGACATGCGCCTGCCCGCGATAGTGCAGCTCCCAGACCGAGATTTCCAGACGGAAACGCTTAACGTGAGCGCTCGGGGTGTGTTCTTTTACCTCGACCGCCCTCTTTCTCCGGGGACGCAATTCCAGGTCACGCTGACCTTCCCGCCACATGTAACTTTGACCGACGCAGTCCGAGTACGCTTCAGTGCTCGAGTCCTTCGAGTGGAGGCACCGCTACCATCCATGCAGATTGGCGTGGCCGCCATGATTGAGAGTTACGAATTTCTGCGGTCAGGCGGTAACCCCGACTTCCTCGGGACGTTACCGATCAGCTAGGTTATAAGGGGAACTTTGCGGCCTGTACCGGAGGGTCTTTCCTCGTTCCGGGACTCTGAACTGGTTGGCGGCGGGTCTCTCCTCGAGGAAACAAAAATCCTGAACTCGCAGTTTGGAATCCCTTCCGCTGCCTTTCGGTCAGGTCGCGCGTCGTTCTCTCGCGGCCAACCTGCTGAGCCAACCTATTTTTCTCCCTGCGAAACGTTGCTGCCCCAGAGCGCGTTGCTTCCCCACAACGCGTTACTACCCCACAGCGCATTGGAGCCCCACAACGCATTGGAACCCCACAGTGCATTGGAGCCCCACAACGCGTTGCTGCCCCAGAGTGCGTTGCTTCCCCATAATGCGTTGTTTGCGGAGGGCGAATTGCTGCCGCTCGAAGCGTTGCTGGAACTGGCGGTTATTCCGGTCAAGAATTGCGACGATCCCCACACCGCGGCGTTCGACCACGTAGCCGAGGTGTTCCAGACTGCCGAAGGATCGTCAGTCATGAAGACCTGATTCGTCGATCCATTGAACGTCGCAATCGGAGACATTGCTGTACCCTTAGCCACAGCGGTGCTGTTGAGGGCAGCCTCGACATCCACGTAACCGGCGCCGACCGTGAAGACGTCATATTGGTCGGTGTAAGTAATTCCCGTAGTCGGATCGGTGGTGCTACTGGTTGCAGGGAAAGTTTTGTACGCCGTCAGCATCAGTCGCGCCTTGACCTGATCGGGAGTGAGGTTCGGGCTCTTCTGCAGCAGATCGGCTACGACTCCGCTGACCACCCCCGCAGCCATGCTGGTTCCACTGAGGGTGAAATAAGAAGTGGACGACGCGCTGCTTCCGCCGTTCACGTAGTAACTGTAAGGCACCTGGTTGCCGGGGTATTCGCTATACAGAGTGGAACTCGGCACCGCCAGCGAGATCAATAGGTTGCCCGGCGCCACGATGTCGGGCTTGACAACCGCGTCAACCACGCTCGGACCTTTTGAGCTGTAGCTCGCGATGAGGTCGTCCGTGCGTGTCGGCGTGCCCATGGGCTTCATTGCCCCGACTGTAATTACGTAAGGATCGTTGCCGGGTGAAGTAACGCTGGCATAACCATCGGTGGGCTGATAACGCCCGTTATTGCCCGCAGCCACAACCACCACAATTCCGTGTTTCCAGGCCTGCTCGGCCGCCTGGCACAGCGGATCCAGTTTGTAAGTCTCGTAGACGGCACGACCGAGCGAAAGGTTGATGACACGAATGTTGTATATGGATTTCAGGGAGATGGCCTGATTGATGGCAGCGATCACCAGACTATCGGTACCCGCGCCGTTCTCATCCAGCACGCGCAGATTGATGATTTTTGCTCCTGGCGCAACTCCTTCGAAAGTCTGATTGTAAAAAATGCCGGTGGAGCTAAGACCATCGCCAGCAATCAAACCCGCGACGTGAGTGCCGTGGCCGTACTGGTCATTGGAACTCGAATTTCCCGGCACGAAGGATTGTTGATATGCGACACGCGAGAAAGGAAGGATGCCCTGATAGAGATCTGGCTCATTGGCCACGCCACTGTCGATCAACGCGACTCCAACCCCGGACCCATTAAAGTTCGACTGCCACGCAGATTTTGCATTCACTGCCCCATTAGCGTTTTCATCCGAGGGAATCAAGGGCCGGTCCGGGCTGATATATACGACAGTCGACTGGTTCGACAGGCTCTGGATACCACTGCCGTCGAGCTGCTCAACCAGGCCATTGATCAGTGGCAGTTGTCCGACCACCTTGCCAGCAAGATTGACTACGTCGTTCACCACACAATCCACAAGGCCGAGCAGCCCGCTGCAATTGAGCTGAGTGCCGGGTGCGTACTGCACGATTACTTGTACCGGCTGAGACGAGGTATAGCCTTGCAACTCGGGCGCAATTTTCGAGTTGTCGCCGTAGGCGAGCGATCCGCTGACGATCAGGAATAGCGCTAGGAACTGCTTCATAATCCCCCTCGAAACGGACCTGGCAGCCCACTGGCTGACTGTCGCATAGGAGGGCGCAGGCCAAGGTCCACATTGGTGCGAACGCAGTGTTGTGATTTCAATCACTTGACGTGTGGCGTGAGATCTCTGTTGGGACACTTTGTCCCCCCTCTGGAGCGGAAAGGACAAGTTGGCCCTGAATCGGCCGATTTGGGGCGGAGTCGGCCTCTAAGGCGACGAGAAACACTCCTCCAAGTACTTGATTCTATGAGAGAACACGACGGTAACCAGCGAGGTCACTTTTACTTCTGTGATTGGAATCACAATTCGGCAGAATCTTGGTAAGCATGTCTGCCGCACGACATCTCCGCGCACGTGCGTACATTGCGGGCATGGTTCTCGCTGCACTGGGCTGCTATGCCCTCGCCTTTGCCCATTGGCAATCGTCGGATCCCGTTAAATTCGTTTGCTATCTGGCAGCGGCCATGCTCGCGGCCATGTTTAAAGTCACCCTGCCCGGAATCGAGGGAACGCTCTCGGTCAACTTCATCTTCACTCTGCTCGGCATTCTTGAAATGAGTCTGCCCGAGACGCTGCTGATTGGACTGGTCAGCACCCTCGCCCAGTTCTATTGGAAGCCGGCGCGGCACTTGAAGCTCGTGCAGTTGATCTTCAACCTGTCGCAGGTGACGGTCTGTAGCGCAGCCGCTTACGGGATATACAAGCTCGTTTCGGGGGACGTGCTGCACCATCCCGGACCACTGGCGCTTCTCGTCGCAGCCATCGCGTATTTCATCTGCAACACCGCAGCCATGTCGACCATCATCGGCCTGACCGAAGACAAGGCCATAGCAAGAGTTTGGCGGGAAAGTTACATCTGGTCATTTCCTTACTACATGGTAGGAGCGGCAATTGCCGGAATCGTGAGTTTCCTGAACTCGCACATCGGATGGCAAGCCGCTCTGCTGGTGTTGCCACCGGTCTACCTCATGTACCGTTCCTATCGCCTTTATCTCGGCAAGCTGGAAGCTGAGAAAGTTCACGCCGAGAAAGTCTCCAATCTCCACTTGAGAACCATTGAGGCCCTCGCGCTCGCGATCGAAGCGAAAGATCAAACCACGGGCGAGCACCTGCAGCGGGTGCGGGTGTACGCAATGGAACTGGCGCGTGACCTGGGCTTGAGTGAAAACGAAACCGAAGCGCTGCGCGCGGCTTCGGTGCTGCACGACATTGGCAAACTTGCGGTGCCCGAACACATCATTGCCAAGCCCGGGAAGCTGACTCCGGAAGAATTCGAGAAAATGAAGATTCATCCCGTCGTTGGGGCCGAGATTCTCGAGCAGGTGGATTTTCCTTATCCCGTGGTGCCGATCGTGCGCGCCCATCACGAGAAATGGGACGGCAGCGGCTATCCGGCGGGTCTGAAGGGCGAAGAGATACCGATCGGAGCTCGCATTCTCACCGCGGTGGACTGTCTTGACGCGCTCGCATCCGATCGACAATACCGTCGCGCATTGCCGCTCGACGAAGCCATGGCCAAGGTCGCATCCGAAACGGGGAGCAGCTTTGACCCGAAGGTCGTCGAGATTCTTGCGCGGCGTTATGTGGAGCTCGAGAAACTTGCCCGTGAGCAGCCAGTTCAAACTCCTACCAAACTCTCGACCGACATTAAAGTTGAGCGCGGGCTCGCTCCGGACGCCGGCTTCGCCGAGAATGATCAGGAGGCTACCGCGCCCGCGCCGACCCACGCTTATGACCAACTACTGGGAACGGCTCAGGAAATGATGGAAACACTCCGTCGCATCACCCACAAGCTCGGGAGCTCCGTTCCGAGGGAGGATATATTTTGTTTGCTCGCTGCACGAATCAGATGCTTCCTTCCTTACGATTCCATCGCTTTTTACATTGTGCAAGATAAAGTACTGTTGCCGGAATTCGTTACCGGATATGACTTCCAACTCTTTTCTTCCTTGAGAATCCCTCTCGGCGAGGGACTCGCCGGCTGGGTGGCCCAGAACTCCAAAGAGATCTTGAATGGGAATCCGTCCGTAGAACCTGGCTACTTGAATGATCCGGGCAAGGATAGCTTTCTGCGTTCCGCAATGGCTGTACCGCTGGAGAGGAACTCGAACGTAGTTGGGGTTATGGCTCTCTATCGCGCAAAGCCGTCTGCATTTACTCGCGACGAGTTAAAGCTGTTGCAGCAGGTGGCGTCTAACCTGAGATGGCTTATGGAAGATGAATCCGATGACCGCGAGCATTCCGAAGTTCCGCAAGATTCATCTCGCGTCTCCAGGGCGGGCGCAGGCAAATAGAGGCGTGCTTTCGCTTTCCTATTCAAACTGTACATCGATCACTCACTCGACTTTGCTCCAGGTCGCGTCTGGAACGGTCGAGGTCATCTGCTCCGCGGATTTGCCGGTCTCTGGCCCGAGATCCTTTTCGTATGCCATTCCATCTTGCTGCACGATGAACGTCATCACGCCGGATGAGCGATATTCCGCCGGAAAGGCCAGCACGGCAACTTCCCGCCCGTTTCCGGAGGAGTTCGGGGCCAGCAAAATTCGATAGTAATAACCGTAGTATGGTTCGCGGCTCTCGGTATTTGGGCCTGCAATCCCCGCATGGGCAAGGTAGGGGCCGATGGGGCTCTTCTGGCCGTTGGCGCTCGCTGGCCAGTAGAGGCCGTTGTGCGAATCGCCGCTGCTGATGAAGTCTGCTGTGTATTTGTGCTCGCCCGAATAGTAGTCCTTCTCGGCATCGATCAAGGCGTGGCAGACTTCCAGCGCCTGCATTTCATTTCTGCCGATGCGTCGATAAAGGACCTCTTGCATCGCGGGGTCGGTATCGAAATACCACTTGCCTTTGTACTCGACGATGGGAATCGGCACCGGCCAGTTTTCCGCGCCAACATATAGCGCCACGGTGTCGTCGGGCTCCTTCACAAGACGATGCATCTGATCGTACTTGTCGGCAAATATCTTGCGCTGTTCTGCTCGTTCGTTGGGATCGTCGGTCCAGCTCACCAGATCTTTCGCTCCTGGCCCTAAGATGGCCAGCAGTTCGGTTTCGTCGTTGCGCCTCGCGGCAGCGTAGAGTGCAGCAGAGGCATCCGCGGGCGTGCGGAACGCCTTGCCTTTGGGCTGCTCGGCTGCCGGAGATGGACTCTTGGCTGGTGTTTGTTGCGCAATCAAAGGCAGACACGCCAAACTCATGGCGGTCGCGCAAATGACCGATACTATCGTTGACATCTTCGCTTTGAGGAATCGTCTCGCCGTAGCTGACATGCTTTTACCTTTCCTGCAAATTCACACCTGAGCGACCGCGGTGCCCTTACCGCCGTCCACCGCCACCTCCGTGGAATCCACCGCCTCCATGGAATCCTCCTCCGCTGAAGCCGCCGCCATGGAAACTGCCACCAAAACTTCTCTGACCGCGCGCCGAAAACCCTCGACTCACGCCGCCGCCATGGCTAATCCCAGTAAACGGCCCGGAGCGAAGTCCGTGTCCGTTAGGCGAGGCTTGAAAACCGCGATACGCGTTCCGGTTGCCCATGAATCCCCGATATGCTCCCGGGTGTGCGAAGCCAGGATGGCCGCCGTAGTAGCCGCCGCGATCGAAAAACGCAGGGCCGTGCGCGAAATACGGCCCGCCATGATAGAAGACTCCCCAGTGATGCCAGTCCAGCCCCCAGCCACCCCACCCCCAACCGAAGCCAAGAAATGGAGCCATGGGATAACCAAAGCCGAAATATAACCCCGGCCCACCCCACCAAATCCCAGGCACGTCGACCCAGTACGGCCAAGGCGCGATCGGATATCCATACACATACCACGGATCGTAAGCGGGAACATACACGACCTGCGGATTCGTGGGCTCGATCGTGACGTCTCCTCCCTGATCCTGCACTTCTTCCTGTGGGCTCGAATTCAGGTTCCCAGCTTTCTTCGCCTTCTTCCTCATTTCCTGGACGGCTTTCATCACGTCCTCGTGTTGGTTGTAATAGGCATCGCCGAGCTCCGAAGTCCATCCCAAGTTCGACGACAGATTCTCTAGCACAGACGGATATTGCACGAGCGCCTTCACGCTCGGATCCCACGACTGACTGTTCACTTGATTGGCAAGGTCATCCGCACTGAGGCCAGGATGGGCTTTCAGCCAATTTTCGGCATCGACGATTTCCGAAGGGAATGTCGAAGCCGTGAGAACCTGTGCCACCAGTGCGTCGGGATAAAGAGCAATGGGAGCAACTATACGTTCGAGTTGATCTTTCGACAGCTTCGCGTAAGGAGCCTGATCGGCAGCTGCACCGTTCTGATCCTCTGGCGAAGGAGCTTGCTCACCTTGTGGAACGGATTGATCGTTCGGCGGAGCAGACTGATCACTGGGCGGTGCTGCCGGATAATTTGGCGGAGCAGATTGATCCTGTGCCGCAACGAGCCGGGGTGAACCCAGGATTCCAGCTATCGCGAAAACAACCAGAAAAACAACGGTAACTACCGCGCATCGCTTAAAGGGGCGAATAGGACACCTCCCGGACATCTTTGTTTCATAGATTCCGGGATTATGGAAAAGGTTTCATCTTTAGGATGGGGTAGAGGGAGCGCGTTCATCCGAAAGCTAATTCCATCGGTACACTCCGCGGAATGTGGTATACAGAGTTTCGGAGTTCAGGGGAATCCACTCATGCGACGTCGGTTCTTCCGTGATGGTCTGCTTGCAGCCATCCTCGCCATTTCCTGTGTTGCTTCCACCCGTATTGTTTATGGCCAAAGCGCGCCCGGGCCGCAGCCCGTACCGCTGCCTCCACCTGTTCCGGCGCCTGTCGACCAGCCTTATGCGGGCACCATCTCGCTCAACGTCGATCTGACGAATGTGAATGACCGCGTCCTGAACATGCGCGAGAACATTCCTGTGAAACCGGGCCCAATGATTCTGCTCTATCCACAATGGCTGCCCGGCAACCACTCGCCGTCAAATTCCGTGCAAGACCTTGCCGGACTCGTAATAACGGCCGGCGGCAAACAGATTCCCTGGCTGCGTGATCGTGTGGACATGTGGGCCTATCACGTCGACGTGCCCAAAGGAGTAAGTGCGCTCGACCTCAGCTTTCAATATCTCGCTCCGATCAGACCCCAGCAAGGACGCATCTCGACGAAAATCGCCGATCTGACATGGAACAGCGTGCTTCTTTATCCGGCGGGATACTTCTCGCGGCGGATCCAATTTGCTCCTGAGTTGAAGCTGCCGGAGGGATGGAAATTCGCCACTGCGCTGGATGTGAAATCGCAGAGTGGAGATTCGGTGCGGTTCCAAGATGTAGCGCTGAACACATTCATCGATTCGCCGCTGTATGCCGGCATCAACTACAAGCGCGTCGATTTGTCGACTGGTCCCGATAATCTTGTCTATCTGGATGTTTTCGCCGACAAGCCGGAACAACTCGAGATCACGCCGGAAGAACTGCAGTTCCACAAGAATCTGGTGGTTCAGGCACAGAAGCTATTCAACTCGCATCACTACGAGCATTACGACTTTTTGTTTTCTCTCAGCGACACGGTCGGCGGCAAGGGATTGGAACATCATCAGTCGAGTGAAGATGGGACCCGCGCCAACTACTTTACCGATTGGGCCGCAGGCGTCGCCGGCCGCGCCCTTTTGCCGCACGAATATACGCACTCCTGGAATGGAAAGTTTCGGCGTCCGGCCGACCTGTGGACGGCAAACTTCAACGAACCCATGCGCAACGATCTGCTGTGGGTCTACGAAGGGCTGACCGACTATTACGGCAACGTTCTGACCGCGCGCTCGGGAATGCGCACGCTGGAGCAGGCGCACGACGAGATCGCCGGGATTGCCGCGAGCTTCGAAATCAGTCCCGGACGCACATGGCGTTCTCTGGAGGACACAACTAATCAGCCGATCATCTCGTCTCACGAATCCGCGCCGGAGATCTGGCCGAGTTGGCAGCGTTCCTATGATTATTATCCGGAATCGGACCTTGTCTGGCTCGATGCGGATACGAAAATCCGTGAACTGAGCAATGGTCAGAAATCTCTGGACGACTTCGCCAAACTGTTTTACGGCGTTGATAATGGAAGCTACGTCACGGTCACCTACACGTTGGAAGACCTCGTGAAAGCTCTAAATACGGTGCAGCCCTACGAGTGGGCGGAGTTCTTCCGCACGCGGGTCTACCAGGTCGAGCCACAAGTCCCCGAAGATGGCATCACGCGCGGCGGCTACCGGCTCGTTTACAACGATAGCGAACCAAATTGGATGAAGCACATGGATCGCTCTCGCGGCACTAGCTTCGCGACCTCGATCGGATTCACTGTGAGCGGTGCAGGCGGCCCTAACGCAGGAAGCAACGCTGGTGGCTCGGGCATGATCACCAATGTGATTTGGGATGGTCCGGCGTTCAAAGCGGGCGTGACTCCCGAGATGCAGCTGGAAGCCGTCAACGATCAGGCTTTCAGCGTGGAACACCTGCGCGAAGCTATTCTCGATGCCGAGAGGAATAATGCGCCGATCAAATTACTGCTGAAACGCGACAACGAGTTCCTGACCCTAAGCGTGGATTATCACGCCGGACTGCGCTACCCGCACCTGGAACGAGTCGAGTCCGTGCCCGATCGGCTGGATGCGATCCTCGCACCGGTGCAGTAAACATGCCGACACTCGTCACGCGGCCGACACGGATTGAGGCCGCAGGAAACAAGCCGAAGCTAATTGATGAATACATTGGCCGCGTCAATTCAAAGACAGAAGCCGTCAGCATGGCGCATATGCGAAGTCCCGAAGGCTGGGTCGAGCCTGGACAGACACCGGAGTTCGACGAGTTCACGATCGTCCTGAAAGGAATGCTGCGGGTCGAGCATCAGCAAGGCTCGCTCGATGTTCACGCCGGACAAGCCGTGATTGCACACGCCGGAGAATGGGTGCGCTACTCGACTCCGGCGGAAGGCGGGGCCGAATACATCGCGGTGTGTGTACCCGCCTTCGCGATGCGAACGGTTCATCGAGATGAGAGATAGGAAGCTTGGCAGACGCATCCGCCGCGAAACGTCCCGCAGCCTGCCGGAGTCGGATGGGCGCTTGCTCCAGAAAATCACCCTGCTGCATGATCGAGTCCAAAGCTGGAACGAATGTCCGTTTTCCCTCTCCGCAATCCGCGAACTGAAAGAGATCACGTTCCGTTCACGAATATGTTTCTTTGCCGGCGAGAACGGCACAGGGAAATCAACGCTTCTGGAAGCGATCGCGGCTCCCTATGGATTCGGCCGTGAAGGAGGAAACCGCAGCTTTCGTAACGATTCAACCGAAAGCAATCAATCCATCGATCCGCTAGTCAAGGTTCTGCGTCTATCGTTCGAGGTTCGAACCGGACAAGGATTTTTTCTACGCGCAGAAAGCTTCTTTAACACTGCATCGCACATCGATGATCTCGGCCCACGGGTCAGCCCGTCCTACGGTGGACGCAGCCTTCACACGCGGTCCTACGGAGAGACGTTCTTGACGCTGCTCGATCTCAAGTTCCGGCGCAACGGATTGTTTCTGCTCGACGAACCTGAGGCAGCCCTTTCTCCACAGCGCCAACTTTCGTTCCTGGTCCTGATCCATGACGTTTCTCCGATGCACAGTTCATCATTTCTACTCACTCTCCTGTATTACTCGCATGCCCGGACGCCGAAATCCTGTCCTTCGACGATGGACATGTTCATGAGATTGAGTACGAGCAGACGGGGTCGTTTCAGATGGTCAGCAGTTTTCTGAACAATCGTGAACAATTTCTGGAAGATCTTTTCGCGGAAACGCCGTCGCTATTCGACGAAGAATAGGTTCCCGCGAGCCGGCTCGGGTGTTTGGCTGACGTCCGACGTCCTACTTCTCACTCCCATTCAATCGTGCCGGGCGGCTTGGAAGTGACGTCATAAACCACGCGGTTTACACCTTTAATTTCATTTACAATTCGGGTGGAGATCAGCTTCAGCACTTCGTGCGGAAGCTGCACCCAATCGGCGGTCATGCCATCTTCCGAACTCACGGCCCGAATCGCGCACGTATAAGCATAGGTGCGCTGATCTCCCATTACTCCCACCGACATCACCGGCAAGAGCACGGCGAACGATTGCCAGATTTTCGAGTACAAGCCGGCTTCCTTGATTTCGCTGACCACAATGTCGTCGCACTCACGCAGCAATGCCAGTCTTTCGCGCGTCACTTCGCCGAGAATTCGGACGGCCAACCCCGGACCGGGGAACGGCTGCCGTTGCAGGATTTCTTCCGGCATGCGCAGATCGCGCCCGATCCTGCGGACTTCATCTTTGAATAAATCTTTCAGCGGCTCAATCAGTTTGAGTTTCATCTTCTCGGGCAAGCCGCCGACATTGTGGTGTGACTTTATGACCTGCGAAGGCCCGCGTACCGACCGTGATTCGATTACGTCGGGATAGAGCGTTCCCTGCACCAGCCATTTGACCTTGCCTTTACTCTTTTCAATACGACGGGCTTCCCGCTCAAAAACTTTGATGAATTCGTTGCCGATGATTTTGCGCTTCTTCTCCGGATCACTCACCCCTGCAAGTTTGCCGAGGAATTGGTCGGTCGCGTCAACCGCATCGAGTTGAAGGCCGAGCTTGTCGCGCAGCGTCTTCTGCACTTTCTCAAATTCGTTCTTTCGCAGGACGCCATTGTTCACGAAGACGCAGGTCAGACGTGACTTGCCCTTCTCATCCCGTAACGCCCGGTCGACAAGAAGGGCAGCGACTGAGGAGTCTACTCCCCCTGAAAGCGCGCAAATAGCGTGTCCACCGCCGACTTGGTGCTTGATCTGTTCAATGGTTGTCTGGATGAAATGTTGGGGCGTCCACGTCGGCTTCGCCCCGCAAATTTCAAAAACGAAATTCCTGAGAATGTGCGTGCCCTGCGGGGTGTGGTGCACTTCGGGATGAAACTGCACCGCATACCATCTCTTGGCGACATTCTGAATGCCGGCGACGGCATAATGCGTTTTCGCCATTAGTTCGAAACCGGGAGGCAACTCCAAAGCCTCGTCTCCGTGCGACATCCAGACCGCAAGTTTTTTGGCCAATCCCTGGAAGAGCACGGAATCGGAAACGATATCGATTTCCGCGTGGCCGTACTCGCGTTTTTCCGCAGGACGAACCTTCCCGCCGAGCGTGTGCACCATGAACTGCAATCCGTAGCAGATGCCGAGCACCGGCAAACCCATGTCGAACACGTGCACGTCGGCCGGCGGAGCGTCTTTGTCGTAAACGGACCACGGTGCGCCGGAAAGCACAATCCCAACCGGGTGGTAACTCTTGATTTCTTCCAGCGTGGCAGTGCACGGTAAAACGACCGAGAACACGCTCTGCTCGCGGATGCGGCGAGCGATCAGCTGGGTGTACTGGGCTCCGAAATCGAGGATGACAATGGATTGCTCGACGAAGGATTGATGGACAGAAGAGTTACCGAAAGATGTTTGCTTTCTGCGCGCCGGATTCGCCACAAACGAGTTTCTCAGATTCAGCGAGAGCGTGTAAAGAAGTCGCTGTTTACAAACCGGATGTCTGTCCCACGGTCGCGGAGCTGCGGTTCAAGGCTCTGGAGCGGGATTCGGCAAATCACTAAGAATCAGCTCATCTCGATCGATGGCGCCCTCGAATTGAGCAATTCGGGTTGCAGATCCCGCCGGGGGAATTCGAGCCAGCGCCGGCGGCGCGGGCACCGGCCTGGCCTCGGGCCACTCCGCAACGCAGGCATAACCCGCCAGCCGCGCCATGTAGACCCAGTCGACTACGGCGAAATACGCCAGCGTGATCACGAGCAGTGCGAGCGAGGTGATTCTCCAGGGCAACGCTGCGGCCAGTCCAACGGGCAGGAGAACGACGGTACTTCCCGCGATGAATACGACCAGGTGAATAAGTCCAGTCCAGAAACTGACAGCAAAAACTGCACCCGCACGTTCACGACAGAGAGAAACCACGGCAGAAATAGCGCCCAGCGCGTCTTCCCCATCGCGAACCGCAAACAATGCAGCGAGGGACAGAAACCAATTCAAGGCCCACCACGCAGTGCACGCCAGCGCTGCGAATGACAGGAATACGAGAACCGCTAAGACCGGATCGGCCTCCGAGGATACGAATCCTGCCAGAATTCCTGCGCCTGCCAATCCCGAGATCGCCGCTACGGCCACGGCTACGCGCAGAAAATTCAACCGAAATAAAGACCGAAAAACATGTCTCGAAATGTTGTTCTGTGGGTGAGTCTCATCGATAGCGATGGCGCCGGTAGAAACAGATGCAGCCCGCGGGCGAAAGTAGTCGAGCAAGCTGGAAACCGTGGCCATCCGGCCTAAGGACGCTGCGATTATCCAAAGCAGCACGATCGCAAGTGCAGCAAGCAGGGCGGCAGCAACTCCACGCTCCCGACTTCCGCGAAAGATGCGCGCGATCGCTTGCGCAATCAGAATAGGTTGTTTGGTCTGCAGGAAGAGGATCTCGCCTGCGGTGACCGGCAGCGTATTGAGATACTCGATGACACCGAAAATGATGAGCGCGGCAGCCGATGCACCGACGCTCCAGCGCCAAAGGATTTCCGCGAACGACAGCGCCGGGCGGCGAAACGCGGCACGGAATCCCTCGACGGTGGGCGAGATACCAGGCACGCAAAGAGGATACCCCATCCTGGGGGTGGGGGCCCTGCCTAGATCAGTCAGAACAGGCGCGTTAACGCACACCGTAGGTTCCTGCATCTCCATTTATGTATCGTGCCACGATATTTCGTACAACTTGCGGTTTACCCGCATGCATCCATCTAACTGAGCACGTGCACAAGACAAATTCGAGGAGCGAAATTATGCGCAGTGCAAATTTTCTGGGGCCGGTGTGTGTATTTGCCCTTATCTTCTCCGCCGCGGCGTTCGCCGGGACCAAGAATGCCGGATCTTTCGATCTGGGGCAAGCGGCGCGACTGGGATCCATCCAGCTTCAGCCTGGTCACTACAAAGCGGAATGGACAGGCACGAGCGGAACGGTCGATGTCGCGGTCATGCAGCATGGCAAGACTGTCGCGACCACGAAGGCGGAACTGAAGCCACTGGCGAATCCTTCCCCCTACAGCGCCGTCACGGTGAAAACTATGCCCAATCACACCAACCGGATCGAGGAGATCCAATTTAGCAGTCACAAGGACGCGTTGGTACTCTCTGGAAGAGCGAGCTAGCGGAAGGCACGAAGGCAAAGAGCGGGCCCTCGCGGCCCGCTCCAGCTAGCTGTGGGTCGCGGCCCTTACTTCACAACCAGATTGAGCATTTTGCCGGGGACGTAGATTTTCTTGATGATCTGCTTCCCGGCAATGGCGACCCGCACTTTTTCATCGGCGAGTGCGCGTTCAAGAACAAACTCCTCCGTCGCATCTGCGGGCACAACAACGCGGCTGCGTAGCTTGCCGTTGATCTGCACCGGAATCTCAATCTCTTCTTCTTTCGCCAGTTCCGCATCGTACTTCGGCCATGGCGCCGTCAACAGAGTCGAAGTTTCGCCCAGCATCTCCCAGAGTTCGTGCGCGAGATACGGAGCAAACGGCGCAAGCAATAGCACGACGTTGCGCTGAACCTCAGTAATTAGAGACTTAGGAATTAAATTCCTGGCAATCGCATCTTCCGCCGCGTAGAGCGCGTTTACCAATTCCATAATCGCGGAAATGCAAGTGTTGAAATGCCAACGTCCCTGGAAGTCATCGCTCACGCGCTTGATCGTTTGATGCAGCTTGCGCTGGATCGCGCGCGCTTCGGACGAGAGATCCGCAGAAACGAAATCAGCCGAAGCCGGTTTCGTCGCAGCGTTTCGCACAAAAAACCTGTATACGCGCCCGAGGAACCTCTGAATGCCCTCGATGCCGGAATCCTGCCAATCGAGATCGCGATCCGGAGGCGCCGCGAACAAGCTGTAAAGACGGGCGGCATCGGCCCCGTAGCGCGCGACCATCTCGTCGGGTGAGACGACGTTGCCCAGGCTTTTGGACATCTTCGCGCCGTCTTTGATCACCATTCCCTGCGTGAACAACCGCTCAACCGGCTCATCATTGGCGATCATGCCCAAATCCCGCATGAACTTCGTCCAGAAGCGCGAGTAGATCAGGTGCAGGATGGCGTGCTCGACGCCGCCAATGTATTGATCGATCGGGAACCAGTAATCCGCGATCTTGCTGTCGAATGGCGCGCGGTCGTCGTGCGCGTCCGTATAGCGATAGAAGTACCATGAGGAATCGACGAACGTATCCATCGTGTCGGTCTCGCGGCGCGCCGGGCCGCCACATTTGGGACACGTTGCATTCACGAATTCCGGGACGCGGGAGAGCGGCGAACCGCCAGTCAGCGTGATCTCCACGTCCTCCGGCAAAATCACCGGCAAATCTTTTTCCGGCACCGGGACAATTCCATCCTTTTCGCAATACAGCATAGGAATCGGTGTGCCCCAGTAACGTTGCCGCGAAATGCCCCAATCCTTCAGCCGATACGTGACCGTTGCCTTCCCAATGCCTTTCTGCTCAGCATAGGCAGACATCTTTTTAATCGCATCGGCACAACTCATCCCGCTGTACATACCTGAATTGATAACCATGCCGTCGTGGGCAGTGAACGGTACCGGAGGTTCTGTCATCGTCTCTTCCGGATCGTTCGAGATGGGAAGAATGACGAGCCGAATCTCGAGCTCGTACTTCTTGGCAAACTCGTAATCCCGTTCATCATGCGCGGGCACGCTCATGATCGCGCCTGTTCCGTAATCCATGAGGATGTAATTCGCCACCCACACCGGAACCCGCTCATTGTTGAACGGATTGATGGCGTAGCGGCCGGTGGGCACACCATGCTTCTCAATCTCTCCAACGTCGCCCGATTCCTTGGCTTTGCGCTGCTCCGCGATCAATTGATCGACTTTGACGCGCAGATCGTGATTTCCCGCCGTCAGGTCGGCAACGATCGGATGCTCAGGCGCAAGCTGAATCGAGGTTGCGCCGAAGATCGTATCGATACGCGTCGTGAAAACTGTGATCGTCGATCCCGCGGGTCCGAAGCCGCGATGATCGGGACCGTAGTCGAGTTTGAAATCGACGATAGTGCCCTCGCTGCGGCCGATCCAGTTGCGCTGCATAGTACGGACTTTTTCCGGCCAGCCCCCGAGTTTGTCGAGATCGCGCAACAATTCTTCCACATAATTCGTGATGCGGAGAAACCACTGATCAAGTTCACGTTGCTCCACCGCAGTGTCTTCGTGACGCCAGCAGCATCCGTTTACGACTTGCTCGTTGGCGAGCACGGTGCAACATTTTGGACACCAGTTGACTTTGCTCTTCTTGCGATAGGCTAATCCCAGCTCGTAAAGCTTGATGAAGAACCACTGATTCCAACGATAGTATTCGGGCAAACACGTTGTGACCTCGCGCGACCAGTCGTAAGCGAAGCCGAGACGGTTCATCTGCGCCTTCATGTTGGCGATATTGCGCAGCGTCCACTCACGCGGCGGAACATTGGCCGAAATCGCTGCATTTTCCGCAGGCAGGCCAAAC
Organism: uncultured Acidobacteriaceae bacterium; assembly: GCA_963772045.1. GTDB lineage: Bacteria > Acidobacteriota > Terriglobia > Terriglobales > Acidobacteriaceae > Sulfotelmatobacter. Next base: position 495,109 of record CAVYWC010000003.1, read on the forward strand.
GAGTCCCAGCCCATGGGATGCAGCACGTTGTAGCCGTTCATCCACATGTAGCGGGCCAGTGCATCGCCAATGGAATAATTGCGCACATGTCCCATGTGCAACGCGCCTGATGGATAGGGCAGCATTTCCAGGACGTAATATTTCTTTTTTGACGAATCGCGCTCGGCAACGTAGCGAGACGCATCCTGCTGCCAACGTGCGGCCCATTTGGTTTCGACCAGCTGGGCATCGTAACGCTCATCATTGGGACGATCGGCGTGGGCGATGGTAGTCTCCGATTTTTCTTCGTGCGACATAGTAGGGACTTTGCTCAGAAGTTAAAACCTAGATTTTACAACGGAGCGAACCAGGAAGCTTGCCGAGTGACATTTTGGGCAGTGTCCTAATTAACCACAAAGGGCACGGAGGAACCGAGCGTCTGCCTACTTCGTGTTCCTTCGTATCCTTAGCGGTTTAGTGAATTTAGGACGCGAGCGGGTTTTGCACCGTATCTGGCCCAACCCGGGGCATTGGAATCTATATCCTCACGAGGCGCTTGAGCGCGGCCACATTTCTTCGATCGTCCCCAGGTTTGTCGATCGGAGTTTCCGCGATGAACGCGGCGTGGTCGAGACGGAGATCGTTCAATAGAACGCGAAAGGTCTGCTTGCCGATCGTTCCCTTCCCGATGTGCTCATGCCGATCCAGCTTCGATCCCCTCGGCGCTTTGGCATCATTGCAATGCCACACCTTGACCTGATTCAAGCCAATCACATGGTCGAGCTGCTGCAGTGTTTCATACAAACCGTCCTCACTGACAATGTCATATCCGGCGACGTGGGTGTGACAGTTGTCGATACAGGCGCCAACGGGGACAATTCCCTGCAGACGATCCAGAACTTCTGCAACCTGCTCGAAGCTTCCACCCAGAGAAAATTCGGAGCCCGCGGTATTTTCGATCAGGATCGTCAATCCTCCTTTGGCCAGATCCAAGCCTTCTGTGGACGCAGCGATAGCGGCCGCGGTTCGAAGCAGTCCCTGCTCACGATCAGCCCCGCGAAACGAGCCAGGATGCAAGACCAAATACTCCGCGCACAGAGCGAGAGCACGTTCCACCTCGCCGCGAAAAGCTTGCATGGATTGCTTGAGGAATGTCTCACTCGAGCTGGCCAGGTTGACCAGGTAATTGGTATGAATCACCAGAGGCTTGAGATCGTACTGGGCCCGCAAGCGGCTCATCTCCGCGCATTGCACCTCACTCAATTCATAGGGCGCCCAGCGCCGAGGGCTGGACGAGAAAATTTGCAACGCATTGCAGCCCAGGCGATAGGCGCGTTCCGCGGCATTTTGCACTCCGCCTGCCGTCGAAGTATGAATCCCAATGCGTCGATAAGTGACACGCGGCGGATGTTTTGGCGCAGAATGCTTGAGGATGTCCTGTTCTTGCGCCATGGAACGCAGCATAGACACAGTTTCAAGTTTCACGATTGAACTTTCAAGAGCGCAAACTGACCGGCCAAAGCCACTGCCAGCCGACTCAGAACCGCGCCAGGTCAGTAGAATAGAACGATTCAGTAGAACCCTGTGACTGCAAATAGCACAACGACCGTTCCACAACTCGAAGTCCGCGCTCCGCAATGCTTCGAATTGGCGAAGCTCTCGAAGCGCTGGCAGCGCTATGCCCTTTATTCCACCCTCATTTTGGTCATGGCGTTTTTCGCTTTTGTCCGAGTGCGGTTGCGCAGCATGCCCCTGGAACGGGATGAAGGGGAATACGCGTATGCCGGCCAATTAATACTCCAGGGCATCCCACCATACCGGTTCGCTTACAACATGAAGCTGCCCGGAACGTACGCGGCCTATGCCTTGATCATGGGCGTATTTGGAGAGACGCCGTCCGGAATTCACGTTGGCGTGATGCTGGTGAACGCCGTAGCCACTTTCCTGATATTCCTCCTCGGAGAATATCTTTATGGCCCTCTTGCAGGAGTCGTGGCCGGATGCACGCACGCTCTGCTTTCCACACGGTCATCGGTACTCGGGTTTCAGGGTCACGCCACCCATTTTGTTACGCTGGCGGCGCTCGCTGGAATTCTGCTTCTGCTACATGCCATCGAGACTGGCCGCCAAAGTCTTCTGTTTTGCAGCGGAGTTTCGCTCGGTCTTGCCTTCCTCATGAAGCAGCCCGGGATCATCTTTGCGGTTTTTGCGTTTCTCTATTGGCTATGGACGGAACGAGCGCGGCCGCGCCGCCGGCTCGCGGCCGGAAGCACAATATTTTTATTCGGAGCTGCTGTCCCGTTTGCCTTGACCTGCTTGATTCTGTATGGGACAGGAGTGTTCCGCGAATTCTGGTTTTGGACGTTCTCTTATGCCCGCGCTTATGGCTCAATCTTGAACCTGCGTGATGGCTGGAGAGAATTGCGCGTGGTCGGTCCCTGGGTGATCCGGCCACTCGTGATCTGGGAAATCGCGGCTGTTGGGCTGACAGCAATCTTCTGGAACCGGAATGTCCGCGAGCGCAGCATATTCTCGGCTGGATTTCTCTTGTTTTCGTTCCTGGCAGTTTGCCCCGGCCTTTATTTCCGCCCGCATTATTTCATCGTGCTTTTGCCGGCCATTGCCTTGTGGACGGGAGTTGCCATTGCTGCCGCACAAGATCGTTTACAGGGTCAGTCAAAACCTTGGCTGGCCGGCCTTCCGCTGACCGCGTTCGTCATCGCGTTTGCATTTTCGATTCACGGCCACTGGAACATCTACTTCCGGCTGGATCCGGTTGCGGTTTATCAAAAGGAACATGATTCCCAGGGCTCAGGTTGCGCGGACGGCTGTGTACAGGCAGCGGCGGCTGGAGACTATATCCGCGCCCACTCGTCGAAGCACGACGAGCTTGCTGTACTTGGCTCCGAACCCGCTATCTACTTCTATGCGGATCGTCGCTCCGCCACCGGATACATCTACACGTTTCCTCTCGCCGAGAAGCAGGAGTTCGCGCGGTTAATGCAGCAACAGATGATCGGCGAAATTGAACGCAGCCGCCCCAAATTCCTGATCTATGTAGACGACGGTTACTCCTGGCAGACGGATAAGGTTCCTCCGAGAGACGGGGCTTTCCTCGATCGGGTTCAACAGTTCGTCCGTAATCGCTACAATCTCGAAGGGCAATTCCCGATCTCCAGCGACAGCTGGCACCGGTGGGGCCACCATCCCGCGCTATACATCTTCCACAGGACAGATTGAGTTCGGCCGAATCTGCGCAATCTCCGAAGCAGCGATGGGCTCGGAGTGACTTGTTCGCAGCGTAAGTACGAGGCTAAACTTGTGAGGCGGCTTTTCCTGTGCCGCGCTGGAATTGCACTTCGCTCGAAGGACAGCGCCTTCTGATCGCCATGCATCTGGGCAGCTGTCCCCACATGCTCGTTTCCGAAGGATGACTCTATGCTCGTTGTCATGAAGGCGCACGCCACCGAAGACCAGGTGCGCGATGTTTGCCAAAAAATTGAAAAAATGGGATATCGCGCTCACAGCATGCCCGGAGCGCAACGCACGGCCATTGGCATTACCGGCAATAAGGGCGAAGTCGAAGCAGGTGCGCTGGAAGAAATGCCGGGCGTGCAGGAAGTCATCGCGGTTTCGAAGCCGTACAAGCTGGTCAGCCGCGAGACTCGCGAAGATAACACGATTATTCGTTTTCCCGGAACCGCTGCGACGATTGGTGGCCCGGGCTTGGCCATCGTCGCCGGACCTTGCGCCATTGAAAGCCGAGAGCAGGCGTTTGCCGTGGCTGAGCGCGTGCACCGCGCCGGCGCGCAGTTTTTCCGCGGCGGCGCGTACAAGCCGCGCACTTCTCCCTATTCGTTTCAAGGGCTGGGCGAAGAAGGATTGCGCATCATGGCGGAAATCCGCCATCAGTTCGGCATGAAGATCATTACCGAGGCGATCGATCACGAGTCTCTTGATCTGGTCGAAGAATATGGCGACGTCATTCAGATCGGTGCGCGCAACATGCAGAATTTTTCTTTGCTCAAGCGGGCCGGACGCGCGCGCAAGCCCGTCCTGCTGAAGCGCGGTATGTCGGCAACGCTGGAAGAATTCCTGATGGCAGCCGAATACATCTTGAGCGAGGGCAACTACAACGTCGCGTTATGCGAGCGCGGCGTACGAACGTTTGCCGATCACACTCGCAACACGCTCGATCTCAGCGTGGTTCCGGCTGTGCAACGACTGAGCCACTTGCCGATTCTGGTGGATCCCAGCCACGGCACCGGCAAGCGCAACAAAGTCACTCCACTCTCGCGCGCCGCCGTGGCCGTGGGCGCCGACGGATTATTGGTGGAGGTGCATCATCAGCCCGATGAAGCGCTCTCCGATGGGCCACAGTCGTTATTCCCTGACCAGTTCGACGACTTGATGGTGCAAGTTCGCCAGATTGCCGCCGTCCTCGGACGGAGTATCCCTGAAATCGAAGTCAAAGAAGCAGTAACCGCGACTAAGTAACCCCGCAACAACGAAGCAAGCACGACCGCCGGAACGTCTCACGTGTCAGGCGGACGAAGGGGACGTCACAACCAGGAAGCCGTATCAAAACTAGACTAAAAGGGCGCGCCTTCCGGGCGTGCCGCTGGGAGTCGATAAAAACGGGTCTTTAGCCCCCGAGGGCCACAGCGGCACTCGACAGGAGTATTTTTGATACACGTTGTAGTCAGTCGCTCTTGCTGTCGCTCCTTTCAAGCTCTTTGCGATTCCAGTTGCCGAGGTTGGCCGCGGCTTCGTAGGTACTCTGACAGAATTCGTACAGAGCTGTGCACGGCGATGGTGCCTTTCGAACGTCGTCGTACATCAGAAGGAACTCGCCCATCTGCTTCTGGTAATAACAGGCTTCCGGACTGACGCGTGCTTCCTGGAATCCCTGCGGCTCAGGGGCCGCATACGAATAGAAAGCCGCGTCTTTGATATCTCCACCGCCCGGCCAAAAGCCAACGCTGCTCACTTCGTGGGAATAGGCTTCTCTCGTGACGGCATCAGCGCCAGCCCGTTCCGGGGCTCGCCTGCCTGAAAAGCGCGTGACCGCCAGGTCGAAGCTGCCCCAGAAGAAATGCACGGGACTGCATTTGCCAATAAATTTCGCCCTGAATTCTTGAAACACAGAATCCACCGACAGCAGGATGCGCCAAAATACCTCTACGGATTTGGGATCGTAGGACGCGTGCATCCGATCTTGATCAAAAGCAATCGGATTAGGAACTTCGACCGGCATGCGCCAAATTTCGACGTTAATCTCTGCCGAACGTAGCATCTTCATGAATTCCTGGTAGAAATCTGCCACCGAGCAGGGGCGTAGCTTGAGCGTTTCCAATGCTCCGTCATTCGTTTCCAGCCCAAGCTGGTGTCGCTGGAAGTCGAACCAGATCTCAAACGATCGTTCGCCATACGGAATTCGCGATGTCGTCAACCCCCGAGCCGACACATACAGGGGAACATTCCACCAGTGATTCACGAGAGGAGTGAGTCTCAGGCGCACTTTACCCACGATCTGGGTCCACATGTGAAGTGTGGAGTAGGTGTCTTGCCACGATGCCAGGGACAGAGCGGGCCAGCACTCCGGTTGATCGGCATGCGAAAGCAGCATGCTACAAATCCTAGAACATTTCGTCGGGATGGCAAATCAGGTTCGAATTCTATTCCTCGCCGCGTACTTTGGGGTAAGAAGGCGCGCCCGCGCGCGCTAGCGTCTACAAGTTTCCCCGACGGTATCGGGCGGCCGCTTCGAGTGAAATCACTGCAATTGGGTGAAACGGGTCACCGGATGAATTTCAGTCCAGCCATGATCCTCTTCCCTGTCCAAAACAAACTGTCCTAAGACTCGCACCTTTGTGCCTTGGGCCGGTACGTTAACCGGAGAGTGGAAGTCTCGGCAGGCTGCGATCGCGTCCGGTTGCGTCACTGGTCCCTGACAAATCGGTTCGAGAATGAGGGAGTCGGCCTGCTCGCTCTTGTTCAGGTCGTTCAATAAATTCTCGAACTGAGGATCAACGCGGAGCTGGATGTGATCGTCTCCGTCAGCTTCGGATTTGATGTGAAAGATGGTCCCGGTCACTTCGATGCATGGGGCAATCATCTGCAGTCGGCTTGGGTCGTAAACATGCTTCAACAAAGAAGTGTTGCATCCCTGCGCCGCCGCCGATTGCGCCGCGGCTTTGATTGTGGCGGGTATTGGCACATTCACGAATTGCGCGCTCTTACTGGGCACAGCATTTTGTGCGGCAGCCGCACAAACCAGCAATAACATACCCGTGATAGCCGCGAGCCATTTCGGAATATTCATGGAGGTCCCCCTTAACCATCGCGAGCATCATAATCTCTGAATTGTCTGACGTCAGTCACTGGGCCCAATTGGTTTGTTCGTTTTTCGTAACAAGCATCAGAAACGCTTGTTCCCGAGGCAGCCTCTTGATAACGTCCGAATCTATCCGGCCGGCGTCGATTGCGAGGATTGCAGCGGCTGGGCTCATTCCCGGGGATACTTCCACGAATCCTCCATCGAAATGCCGTTCTACTGCAATCTTTATTGGCGTGGCCGCGCCAGAAGGGAATGAAGGTGATGTATGTCTACTCCGAAGAGCCAGGTTCCGCTTGCCGGCAGTGAGCGTGCTCCGCTGGAGGGAGCGCAGGAGATCGGTCCGGCCAACCCAAATGAAATCATCGATGTAACCATTCGTCTGCGATCACGGTCGGCAAAGAGGCCTCTCGATGCGTCCGAATTTGCCAAGCCGGTCGAAAAGCGTAGGCTCCTGAGCCGCGCTGAATTCGAGAAGCTCCACGGCGCTGATCCCGCCAGCATTGCTCTGGTTGAATCCTTCGCACGTCAGCACGGATTGACCGTCAAAGAATCGAGCGCAGCCCGCAGAACGGTCGTTCTCTCTGGGACTGTGGCTGCGATGAATAAAGCGTTCGGTGTCGAATTGAAACTGTACGAACATTCCACCGTGAGGTACCGCGGCCGAATCGGCAGAGTCCATCTGCCCGCGGATTTGCATGCCATCGTTGAGGGCGTCTTTGGGTTAGACAATCGCCCGCAGGCTAAACCACATTTTCGTAGGCGGCGCGGGCGAGCGGGGGTCCGCGCCGCGACCCAATCCGTGTCCTACACGCCAATCCAAGTGGCCGCGCTTTACGATTTCCCTGCGACCGTGGATGGTTCCGGAGAATGTATCGGCCTCATCGAGCTCGGAGGCGGCTTCAGCCCGACTGACCTGAGCAACTACTGGAAGCAGCTGAACCTGACTACCACCCCCCAAGTCTCGGCAGTCTCTGTGGGCAATGGCAGCAACAGTCCAACCGGGGATCCAAGCGGCCCGGACGGCGAAGTCATGTTGGATATCGAAGTGGCCGGCGCGATCGCACCCGAGACCAGGATCGTTGCTTATTTTGCCGAGAACACCGATGCCGGTTTTCTCAACGCGATTACAACCGCCGTGCACGACAGCACGAACAATCCCTCGATCATCTCCATCAGCTGGGGCGGACCGGAATCCTCTTGGACACAACAAGCCATGGCGTCGATGGACGAGGCTTTCCAAGCTGCAGCCGCCATGGGAGTGACGGTTTGTGTCGCAGCGGGAGACGATGGCTCGACCGACGGTGTGAACGACGGACTCAATCACGTTGACTTCCCGGCTTCGAGTCCAAATGTTCTGGCCTGTGGAGGCACCCGGCTGATCGGCTCGGATGCGACGATCACGAGCGAAACCGTATGGAATGAGCTGAAGAGTGATGAGGGCGCAACCGGAGGTGGTGTCAGCGATGTGTTCCCGCTTCCGAGTTATCAGAGCGGCGCTGGTGTTCCGCCGTCGGCGAACGCAGGCCACAAGGTTGGCCGGGGCGTTCCCGATGTGGCCGGCAACGCCGATCCGACCACCGGTTACGTCACTCTGGTCGATGGACAGTCTGGCGTGATTGGAGGCACGAGTGCCGTCGCTCCGCTCTGGGCCGGATTGATTGCGCTCATCAATCAGAGCATGGGCAAGCCAGTTGGATTTATTAATCCCTTGCTCTATAAGGCGAACGAGGCGGCAGATTTCAACGATGTTAAGTCTGGAAACAATGGAGCGTATGCCGCAGGCACTGGATGGGATGCCTGCACTGGACTCGGATCTCCGAAGGGAGCTCAGATCGCGGAGGCACTGGGCGCGCCCGCGTCGATCGCGCCAACGGGCAATTAATTATCAACTCTCATAAGGATTGTCGCTCGCGATATCAGAGTACCGAACGTTTAGGTACTTCCATCGGCCGGGGTAGTGCCTAGTCCAGCTTTCCACGAATTATGGTCAATGAAGCGGGACCCAGCTTATAAGTTGTGGCCTTGTTGGCTGTAATAGAAGATGTGGCGGGAGGTTTATCCGGATCCGCATAGCCCTTTTTTCGCGCTGCATGCCATTGGTACTGCTCCCTACCAAAAGTAATCACCGTGATATTTCCCGCGAGCGTGCGCGTCTTGCCCGCGCCATCATGAAATTCGATCCGAACCTCATGGGAGCGGTCATGATCTTTATTGACCAGCATGAGCGCCCACTGACCGTCTGGGCGCAATAAGGGATACGCCGTTATCAGTTTATGTCCCTGGCCATCGGTCACGTCGCTGGATGCAATGAACAATCGATGATCGGCGTCGACCGGCTCTGCCCACTCCCGTGTCATGAGACGCGCCGCGTAATACTGCGAAGTGCGCTGCCGGATCTGGTAATGATCGTCGACCATAAACATGTGATATGTGCCCCAACTGTTCTTGCAGGCAGGATGCGGCGGGGAATACGGCAGATCGTGATAATAGTGCGTAGACTGACCGCCCGCAGTCAGGAAACCACCGAACGAGTCAGCCAGCCACAGCGCCCCGAAGATGTCGACCGCAGCTTCGCCGCCATGATCATTCGTCTCCGTATTCAGCAGAGGAACACTCGCTGGCAGTCCGTCCTCCCGCCACACTTGCATGATATGGGTGATCAGTTCGGGTTCTTGATAGAGGTTCTCCCAGGGAGTCTCGCACCCATCGTAGGGGTAATGCTCAAAAGACATAAACGCCAAATCCTGCAGCCGGTCGTGGACTTTTAAGTAATCCAGAAACCGGCCCAGCCACGACGTTCTGCCACGCGCGTCAGGCCATACTTTGATGTCCTCAGTGACTCCCTCGAAAACCGGCCCTCCCAATTTGAAGTTCGAATTCACTTTGTGTAGCGCAGCGGCAAACTGCAGATACAAAGCTCCGTAGTCCTCAGGTAGCATGTATTGCCCATCGGGCTCTTCCCCCATCTCGATATAGGACACCGGATAACCGCGCTTACTGATGTATGCCATTTGCGCCGCGCCGTCTTCAGGCGTGCTGTACAGCATCGCAATGGGAATGATTGCCGGCAACCCACGGGTGATGCCGCTTCTGAAGAACAGATCGAACCCCGGCTGATCTCCGGATTCCATTCGATCGGCAGCAACGTACAAGTCGGACGGTTCATGCCATGGATCGACGGATGAACAATAGGTCAGAGTTTGCTTTTGGTCTGGAGAGTGGTGAAGTAGGTCTTGGAATTGCCCGCTGTCGCTCAGCGTTCCCAAACTGACTTCGCGGATTGCGTAGCCGACGCAGTTCCGACGGTCATTCGAGCCGTGGCTGTCGCACGTGTTCGAGGACTGCGTCATCAGGATACGGACATATTGGGTTTGCACGAGCGACGCCGAGAGTCGCGTCGCATTCGTGCCGCCCTTTCCATCGGTAATGGCGCCTGACGAAAATGTCTTCCATTCTCCTTTCGTCGGTTCGTCCATGGCATCGCCGTTGCCGGCCCAGTACTGAATCTCACAGCTCCGCGCGTACGGTTCTGCCCACGCAATACGAATTGCATTAATGCCTTGGCTCTTCTCTAGATTGATAACGACCCACTGGGGATGGAGTGCATCGTCTTCGCCGGTGAATTCTTTCGTGAGATACGGGTCACTTTTCCAGTAAGTATCGAGATTGCCGTCGTCCAACCGTGAAAATCCGTCGAACTCCGTGCCGCCGTTGCGCGTAAACCCGCGATGTGGCAGCGAGTAGCCATACGAATGCCGAATCTGTTCCTTCGTCGGATTGGAATCCCCGACGAAGTATCCCTTCCCCGCTGGATCGCTCCACTTGCCCTTTGGGTTCCAATGCCAGGCTTGCACGAACAAGTCTGTATTCTGTCGATAGCTGATGATTCCCCAGCCCGCGGAAAGAATCTGACGGATCTGGTCGGGCCGGAAGAAAGTGTCGGTGGCATTGGCCGGAACGCGATCCACGGTTGATCCGAGAGCGTAACGCGGTTGAAACGTGTTCACCGCTCGAGTAGTGTCGACGGTAACGGTTTGAGCGTTCGAGGGATCGGGCGCAGCCAATTGCAGGCCCAAAAGAATGCCTATGAAAAGAACCCTTGCGAGACGACGATCCATAGAACTGAAGTCATACAACAATTGCGGGCCGCTTTGCTATACGGAATTGCGGCCCGTCCTACTCGCAGCACGGCGTATTTCTTGACACTCTCCCGCCCGGCCTATTATCCTAAGTCTTGCTCCTTGCGGTACTTACGCCTTCCTGGCGTGCTTCCGCGGGTACGATCCGGCAGGTTGCCGCGGAGGTTCTTAAGATGTTCCTCGATATCAAAGATTTGGAAGTTCGTCCTCGTGAGTTTGAGGAAGAGCTCCCACCCGGTATCTTGGATTTGGGCGAAGATGTCCGTCAGGTCACCCCTCTGAGAACAACCGGCCGAGCCGAACTGGTCGAGGAGCACCACGGCAAGCACGAACTCATCAAAGACATCCGCCTGCGCGGGAGGCTGTCGACAGGGCTTGAGTTGCCATGCGCTCGCTGCGTTGAACCCGTGAAGCAGGAGGTCAAGCGCGATTTCGAGTTGCTCTACCGGCCTCTCGGAACTGACGCAGGTCGGGACGAGCTTTCTGTCACCGATGCCGAAGCGGAAATCGGATATTATCAGGGCGACGGAATTTTGCTGGAAGACGTCTTGCGCGAGCAGGTGCTGCTGGCGTTGCCCTTAAAGGTTGTCTGCCGCGAGAATTGCAAGGGCCTGTGCCCGCAATGTGGCAAGAACCTGAATCAGGAGCAATGTTCCTGCGCCGTTCCCATGGAAGACCCGCGCTGGGAAGCGTTAAAGCATATTCGCACCCGGCTGGAGCACTGAAAGCCGAGATTGCGGAAATTCAGAGTTTGCGGAAAAGGACAGGTGGGGTGCTCCATGTCTCTCCAGCTTTGCGAGACATGGGAAACGACACGTCCACAAAGTGCATGGTCTTCACCGATGCCGCGCACAGTCGAAAGGTTCGTATCAGGGCACGGCTTCAGTCGTGCCGCTCGGATCAACCGTTTTAAACGGCTTTAGCCGCTGAGGGCCGAGGGCTCCAGTAATTGGCCTTTAGGCTCCTAGGCTGACTGCCCAGCACTGAATCGCTGACTGTTATTAACGAGGACATTACACAATGCCAAATCCAAAACGACGACACTCCCAAAAGCGCACCTCAACCAGGCGTGCGCACGATGCGCTCAAAGCCCATAGCCTTTCCGAGTGCCCCAACTGTCACGAACGGAAAATGCCCCACCGCGCTTGCCCCAAGTGCGGGTACTATAAGGGACGCGAAGTTCTCGACGTCGAGGAAGCCAGCTAGCTCCACACCATGCCTAGCGTAATCGCGCTGGATGCGATGGGTTCGGACCGTGCGCCCAAGCCGGAAGTTGAGGGCGCGCTCTATGCAGCACGTCAATACGGCGTTCGCGTGCTACTGGTCGGGCCGGAATCCATCATCCGACCGGAACTGGACCGTCACCGAGCGGCCGCAAGGCTGCCCATCGAAATCGTCCACGCCACCGAATACATCACGATGGAAGACAAAGTGGAGGCCATTCGCGCCAAGCGCGATTCCTCCATGCGCGTCGGACTGCGCCTGGTTCGCGAAGGCCAGGCTGCCGGATTCGTGACCGCCGGCAACACCGGCGCAGCCATGGCCACGGCCAAGGTTGTTCTTGGCGCTGTGCCCGGCGTGGACCGACCCGCCCTTGCCGCGGTATTTCCGACTGCGCCGGGAACCGCAGCCATGCTGCTCGATGTCGGCGCCAACGTCGATTGCAAGCCCCATAACCTGGAACAATTTGCGGTGATGGGTGACATTTATTTTCGCGCGATGTTCGGAAATATTCTCGGCAAGCGCCCGGGAACAACCGGCCCTCGCGTAGGCCTGCTCTCGATCGGCGAAGAAGAATCCAAAGGCAACGAACTCACCCGCGAAGCATTTCATCTTCTGAAGCAACTACCGTTGAATTTTGTGGGCAATGTGGAAGGCCGCGACTTGTACAACGGACACGTCGATGTCATTGTCGCCGACGGCTTTGTGGGTAACGTCGCGCTCAAGATTTCCGAGGGCGTGGCCAACCTGGTGCGCACTGCGCTCAAGGAATCACTCAAAGCCACTATCACCCGGCAAGTTGGTGCTCTGCTTTCCCGCAGCGCTTTTATCGATTTCAAAAAGCGCCTCGATCATACGGAGTATGGCGGCGCACCGCTTCTCGGCGTGAAGGGTGTCTGCATCATCACGCACGGTTCGTCGAATTCCAATGCCATGAAGAATGCGGTGCGCGTGGCTGACGAATTTGCCCAGAGCAGCATCAACGATTCCATCGAGCGCGGACTGGCCAAGGTGCGCCCGCTCGCGGCCCAGGCCGCGCAGCTAACATAAAACTCAAGGTTCGATAAGACAACCATCATGGCAGACTCGAACGGCTCGATCGCACTTCTCTTTCCTGGCCAAGGTTCGCAGGCGGTCGGCATGGCGAAAGATTTGGCTGAAAAGTATCCAACCGCGCGCCAGACCTTCGAAGAAGCCGATGACGCACTGGGGTACAAGCTCTCACAACTCTGCTTCGAAGGTCCGGAAGAACAACTGCGTCTGACCGAGAACACACAGCCCGCGATTCTCGCCGTCTCCATCGCTACTTTGCGCGTTCTTGAAACGCAGATTCCAAAACCGGCATTCGTAGCCGGCCACAGCCTCGGAGAATATTCCGCGCACGTCGCCTCCGGCACAATCTCGTTCGCCGACGCCGTGCGGACCGTGCGGAATCGCGGCAAGTACATGCAGGAAGCCGTCCCCGTTGGAGTCGGCGCCATGGCGGCAATTCTCGGCATGGATTTCGAGAAGGTTACAGCGATTTGCAGGGACGCAGCCCAGAATGAAGTCTGCGAACCGGCGAACATCAACTCGCCGGAACAAGTGGTTATCTCTGGAAACGTAGACTCAGTCGAACGCGCCGTGCAGCTGGCCGAGGAACGCGGCGCGAAGAAAGCGAAGTTGCTGCCGGTCAGCGCTCCCTTCCATTGTTCGCTGATGAAGCCGGCTCAAGATCGCCTGCAAGTCGATCTCGACAAACTCTCGATGGCCAAGCCGGTCTATCCCGTCTCTTGCAATGTCGATGCGGAGCTGGTGACCGATCTGCTAAAGGCACGCGACACCTTGATCCGCCAAGTCACCGGCGCGGTGAAATGGGAACAATGCGTGCGCTTGCTGATCGCGCAAGGCGTGCAGACGTTCATTGAAGTCGGTCCAGGAAAAGTCCTCTGGGGACTCATGCGCCAGATCGATCGCTCGAAGACGAGCCTGAATGTTTCAGATGAAACGTCGTTGACCAAAACCCTCAGCTCTCTGCAGCAGATTCACGCGTAGTGATGTCGTCCAATGCGGCCGCATCACTCTGCTTCCGATCCCTTCGTATCCACCGCTCGGCCAGCCAGTGCGCACGGATCATCTGCCGAATAGAATTGATCCGAGCAAGGAAGGAGAACTCGAATCATGAACGGAATGACTTCAACCATTGCACCTCAGGAACAACAGCTATCGACGCCGGCAAAGACCTTTTCTGCTAAATCCTATGCCGCGCAGAGCGCGACCTCGGGACTGGCTCCGGCATCGATTCAGCGGCGCAGCCCGCGACCTCAGGATGTCGAGATCGAGATCTTGTATTGCGGCGTCTGCCATTCAGACCTGCATCAAGTCCGCGATGAATGGCACGCCATGATGCCCACGTTGTACCCGTGCGTACCGGGGCACGAAATCGTTGGCCGTGTAGTCAAAATCGGAAATCAAGTCCGGAAATTCAAGGAAGGAGATCTCGCCGCCGTCGGCTGTATGGTTAATTCCTGCGGCGTGTGCCCGAACTGCCGCGAAGGACTCGAACAATATTGCGACAACGGCTTCACACTTACTTACAACAGCGAAGACAAGATCCTCGGCGGCGTCACTTATGGCGGCTATTCGGACCGCATCGTAATCGATGAGTCGTTCGTGCTGCGCGTATCACCCAAGGTCGACCTGGCTGCCACAGCGCCCCTGGTCTGCGCCGGAATCACCACCTATTCCCCGATGCGACACTGGAATGTTCAGAAGGGCCAGAAAGTGGGAATCGTTGGCCTGGGCGGCCTGGGTCACATGGGCGTGAAATTCGCGCATGCCTTCGGCGCGCACACCGTGTTGTTCACGACCTCTCCGAACAAGTCGGCAGACGCGAAGCGCATGGGCGCGGACGACATTGTCCTCTCCAAGAACGAAGCGGAAATGCAAAAGCACACCAACAGCTTTGACTTCATTCTGGATACAGTTTCCGCCGAGCATGACTTGAATGCTTACCTCAACCTGCTCCGGCGCGACGGCACCATGACGCTGGTGGGAGCGCCGCCCAAACCGCCCGTGGTTCAGATCTTCGGTTTGATCATGAAGCGCCGTCAATTAGCCGGTTCCGGGATTGGCGGGATCCGCGAAACCCAGGAGATGCTCGATTTTTGTGCGGAGCATGGCCTCGCCTCCGACATCGAGTTGATTCCGATTCAACGGATCAACGAAGCCTACCAACGATTATTGAAAAACGACGTGAAGTATCGTTTTGTCATCGATATGGCATCGCTTCGGTAGCAGGAAAGGCTCAAAGGAGAAACATTGCAAAAGCGCAAACTGGGAAAAAGCAACTTGGAAGTTTCGGCTCTCGGCCTCGGCTGCATGGGAATGAGTTTCGGCTTCGGACCGCCGGTCGAAAAACAACACGGCATCTCGCTCATTCGCGCTGCCTTCGAGCGCGGCGTGACCTTTTTCGACACTGCTGAAGTCTACGGGCCTTTTACCAATGAAGAATTGGTCGGACAAGCACTTGCTCCGTTCCGAAACCAAGTGGTGATCGCGACGAAATTTGGCTTCGATATCTCGCCTTTAAAGCCGGGCCCGCACCCGGTCAACAGCCGGCCCGAGCACATCCGTGAAGTCGCCGAGGCCTCTCTGAAACGACTCAAGACCGATGTCATCGACCTCTTCTATCAGCACCGCGTCGATCCCAACGTGCCCATTGAGGATGTCGCTGGAACCGTGAAGGACCTCATTCAGCGAGGCAAGGTCCGGCACTTCGGCCTTTCTGAAGCGGGCGTGCAGACGATTCGTCGCGCTCATAAAGTCCAGCCGGTGACTGCGCTGCAGAGCGAATACTCGCTCTGGTGGAGAGAGCCGGAGCAGGAAATCATGCCAACACTTGAAGAACTCGGCATTGGATTCGTTCCCTTTAGCCCGCTCGGCAAAGGTTTCCTTACCGGTGCGATCAACGAAGAGACGAAGTTCGACAAGACCGATTTCCGTAGCATCGTTCCTCGCTTCACGCCAGAGAATCGGAAAGCGAATCTAGGCCTGATCGATGTGCTCGGCAGATTCGCCAAACAGAAGAAGACCACTCCGGCGCAGATCGCCCTGGCCTGGCTGCTCGCCCAAAAACCTTGGATCGTTCCCATCCCGGGCACGACGAAGCTCCATCGTCTCGAGGAGAACATCGCCTCGGCGTCGACCGAACTCACGCCCGACGATCTCCATCAGATCGACAACGCCGCATCAAAGGTCCCGGTCCAAGGCGAACGTTATCCTGAAAGCTTCCAGAAGCTGGTCAATCGCTAATGTGGCGCGGCGAACGCCACACGGCACAACCGGCACACGCTCCACAACAAGTATTAGTGGGAGAGCGTGAACCGCCATTTCTCGAAGGCATCGCTCGTCCCCCCGGTCAAGGTACTACCGGAAGGATGAGGGCCGAAGGGTGAGTCTTGTCGTGAAAGATGGTGTTGGTGGCTGTAACCCATGTGGTAGAGTTCGCCGCTAGCTCCCCGGTGTTGAGGTTGCGGTCAAAGCGCGGGAAGTTGCTGCTGGAAAGTTCGAGCCGGAGGCGGTGGCCCCTGCGGAAGACATTGCTCGTGGCCCAAAGGTCGACTGAGAGCTGATACGCTTGCCCGCGAACGAGGGGAGCAGAAGTGGCTTGGGAATCCCGATACCGAGCACGGAGGATGCCCTCAGTGAGGTTGATGGCCGTACCATCCGGTGCGACGTCGAGCAGTTTCGCGGTGAAGTCGGTGTCCACAGCAGAGGATGCGGCGAAGAATTCGAGGCGGACCGGTCCGGTTACTTCGAGGTCGTGATCAAGGGGAGAAGTCGAGTAGACCAGGACGTCATCGCGTTCTTCAACCGAGCGCTGGTCGCGCGGACCAGCAGCAAGATGATCCCCATCGCAGCATAGGGGACCGCCGATGGTAGGAACGGGCTTGGCGGGATTGTAGACGAACTTGTCAGACGGTTCGGCCCCGGGGGCCGCTATTGAGAGTGAGCCGTCGCCACGGCTTCTATTCGCCCGGCCTTGCGAATGCAGAAAGTATTTGGTCGACTTGGCACGGGCGAGCGGCCAGTCGTCTTCATCGCGCCACTGATCGATTCCCATGACAAAGATCTTTACCGCCTTGCTAGTGGCAAACTCGTTTTGAGCGCCCTTGAAGAGGAAATCGTACCAGTGCAGGGTAACCTCGTCTTCATTGAACTTTTCGGCTTCCGGACCGAAGTCGACTTCGCCAATCTTGCGTCCATTGCCCGAGTGCCCACCGATGACGACCAGGAGTCGCTGGCCCTTGCGCGCTTCTTCGGTCGCAGCGTGCGCCTTCAGCCCGACATAGTTATGCAAGGAACCGCCAAGAAAAATGTCATACCAGGCGGCCGTGTGCAGCGCCGGAACACGAATGTCCGCGTAATGTTCTTCGATCGACCAGCGTCTCCAATAGTCGTCATAAGAGGGATGAGCAAGCCAGTCGAGGAAATACCGAGCAATTGTGGAAGCCGAAACATTGATCACACTTGCTGGGTTCTGACTGAAGATCGGATAGGCCGTCAGCGGGAGAACGTTAACTTCTTCGGGAGCACTGGGCATGCGTTCGATCTGGTGTGCAAGTGTGTCTTGCGCGAGGCCACTGGTCCACGATTGATCAAACCATTGTTCGAACGCGCCGCCTTGGTAGGTCCAGCCGTTGTGATAGTCGCTCGCAGTCACAACCGGACAGATACCCGCCAGATGCGGCGGATGCGCAATGGCTGCAAGCATCTGTGTCGCTCCTACATAAGATCCGCCGAACATGCCCACTCTGCCGTCCGAATAAGGCTGGGCGGCGATCCACTCGATCGTGTCGTATCCATCCTCTGATTCGTGGAGAAAGGGGTACCACTCGCCATCGGAGGTGTAGCGACCGCGCACATCCTGCAGAAAGACAACATAGCCGCGCGCTGCGGCTCGTTGGGCAAAGTCCACATCGTAGCCCCAGGTGGCACGGCGGTAGGGAGTGCGCTGCAGCAGAACCGGGAACTTGCCTTCCACGTCGGGGCGAAAGATGTCGCCGCGAAGAATTACGCCATCGCGCATCTTAACGGAGACGGCGCGCTCGATCTTGACAGGATAGTTTTCGGCCGCGAAAAGCGGCGCCGCTGAGAATAGAAGAACCGATGCAAATAGTAAGATCCTTAGCTTCATGGCAAAGGTTCACCCGAACCAATCACTGAGCCAGTCGCGCGTTCTGCTTGACTGGAATCTCTTCTTGCATTCGAAAAGAACAGAAAATATACCATTGCATTCGTGCACAGGTGGGAGAAGACTTTTGTCGCCAGGAATGCTCGGAGACCCGTCGAGCGAGGTCACCTGGCAATATTCTCTGTCGTCAGTTTGCATCGAATAGCATGACAGCATTTTACGGCGGAGTTCGCGTGGCGTTCCGGTAATGCCGATAGTTAGTCTGACGCTGGCAAAATGTCAAAGGAGTTGCGCTTGCCCGAGTAGCCCTCCCCCGCATTTCAGGACTAGACGTGTCATCTGTTGGACGCTTCAGGGCGAGCCACTTCGGTGCATTTGTATACCAGCGAATTGTCGCGGGCAAGTTCATGCCGTGCCCGCGCTCTCTGATAAACTCTACCTGTCTACCGGGCATGGTTTCCCTCAAAGCGTGCGTTATAAATTTGAAGGGAAAATCGTAGGTCTTTGGAAACACGGAGAGATGGCCGAGTGGCTGAAGGCGCACGCTTGGAAAGCGTGTTTAGGGGAAACTCTAACGTGGGTTCGAATCCCACTCTCTCCGCCAGTTCTTAAAATCACCAATGAATATGCGGGTTCCGCGAACTAGTTACTATTTTTGAGCGGTTCCGGTTACTAAAAATCGTGAGAGTTCCCTAATGCGCAGTATTGGATTCAAGGGAATCTCATGGCAAACCGTACAGCCACTTTGTGCGACATCAACGTCGCCCGCAAACATGCGGCGGTAGAACCGCATTGAAATGTTTTAAGCGAGAGTCGACGCCACGTGTCCTGAAATACGAGGGCCGCCTCGGCTGTAATTGCTGGAACAGCGCTAATTTGTGATGTTGGAAGAAGGGCCGCTTAGGAGAGTTTTCCCGAGCCGTCAGCCCCAGAAGGAGCTGCGGCCGGAGATGAAGTGCCCAGCGCCGAGGCGCCGGCAGCCGCGGCTTTGGCTTTGCCCAGATCTACGCCCGCGGGCAGAGGCGGAATCTTGGTGTTGTCGACCACGTGATGATTCAGGCAGTAGAGCGCGAGTTCCAAACGGTCCGCAACGCCCAATTTGTCGTAAACCTTGCGCAGGTAATTCTTGACGACCTGTTCGGTCGTGCCCACACGCAGCGCAATCTCTTTATTTTTCATTCCCTGCGTCACACAGGAAACGATCAGGCTTTCCTTGGGTGTTAGTTGCACCTTGGGGCGCGCACCGGTCGGACGATTGTGCTGATTGCGATAGGCATTCAAGACCCAGTGAATCGCCTGCGGATCAAGCCAGGTCTCGCCCGCAGCCACTTTGCGCAAACAGTCGACCAACAACTCAGGTTCGACTTCACGCGGCACAATGCCGTGTGCGCCGCACCGGAACAGGTCCAGAGTGAGTTCTTCGTCCGCTCCCGGCGTGACCACGATAAACCGCACCTCGGGATTTTGCCGGACGAGATCGGCGACCACATCCACCGGATTGTGCGTCAGTGCAGCTTCAAAGATCATTACGTCGCAGGAAAATTTCTTGACCGCAGTCTGCGCCTGGGGCAGCGTCTCTGCCTGACCAACCACGCGGATGTCGTCTTCGAGAGCGAAAATCTTGCGCAATCCGGCGCGAAAAATGGCCTGCGTATCAGCCACAATGACCCGTAGAAACTGGCCCTTGTTGCTGTCTTCGCCTGCTTGCCCGTTCTCCGCAATGACCGGAATGCTAGCCATTCGTTCCCTTACTTTCTACGCTCGCTCAAAGTGATACTCATCGATCACAACGCCCACCGCGCGACGGCCACGATCTTCGAAGCTGCGCACGACGCGCCCACGGCAATCGACTTGGACGTCCTTTCGCGCTCCCACAACTGCGGCCGGCAACAGGATGGTTACGTCCACCAGAGATCCAATCGGTACATCGTTATCCATCGCCAGCAAAACACCGTTGGCCGAAATATTTTCGGTCTCGGCCGCGTATGCGCTATCCTGCGTCTTTACGGACGCGGCCAGGTGCAGCGGAAAACGCGCCGCACTTTGCATTTCATCGAACTGCCCCAGATTCATCTGCGCGTCGGCCATCGATCTCTCTGTCTCTTCTGCCACTCTAGGAAGAACCGCCGTGACCGGCAGAGCCGCTGATGATGCCGGGATTCCCTTAACTCAAGCGCAGCGTACACCCCGGAATCGGGGGCGCAAAGTTACGGAAGTCATGGAACGATAGGTCTTAACTGCTTTGATATGAATGCGTTAGGAGGCTTTCCCCGGCCTGGGCAGAGCCTGCAATTGCCCCGAAAATCGGGCGATTTCCGGCAAAACTCCGGTCAAATCGGGCGATCTTCGGAAGCGTATGCGACCTGTGGGAGATCACAATTCGAAAGTTCTTTTCGGGGAATGTAAGACTGATTCGACTGCGGGAAATTAGAACCTGGTGACTTCCGTAAAATTAAAGTCGCGCACTTTCATCGCCGGCACGGCCATGTCAAAGGATTCTTCTCCCGAGGCCCGCACGGGTACGCTCATCGCCTCAACATTCGACAGCAGAGAAATCAGGCTCTCATTAAAGCGAAAATTGCGCACGCCATACTGCACGCGTCCGTTTTCTACATAAAAAGTGCCGTCGCGCGTCATGCCGGTCACTATCTTTTCGTACGGATCTACTTCGCGGATATACCAGAGCCGCGTCACCAGAATTCCACGCTCGGCCGAGGCGATCATCTGCTCCACGGTCTGAGGATCGCGTGGCGCAGCGAACACGATGTTCAGCGGCATCTCGCCGATTTCGTTCGGCAGCGGAAAGCCATGACCGGTGGCAGCGATCGGACCTACTTTGTCTTTCAGCTCGGAGCGCTTCATTCTCCCAGCCGTCGCCCGTGCGTACACCAGTCGCTTCACCACTCCGTTTTCGACCAGTTCGAGCTTCCGCCTCTGCACGCCTTCACCGTCAAAGGGCGACCCTGACTGCAAGGGATGCGCAACATCATCCCAGATGGTGATGTTCTCGCCGAAAAGTTTCGCGCCAATTCGTCCAGTCAGAAACGAGCGCTGATCCAGCACGGCCATTCCGGAGTAGTCCGAGAACATGAACCCGACAATGTCGAGCACGGCCGCAGGCTCAAGAATGACGGTGTACTTCCCCGCCGGAATCTCGCGCGGATGCGCCGACTCCAACGCTTTTTTCGCGGCAGTCTCGGCCAGCGCCAGTGGATCAAGATTCGCAATGTCCGGCGAATTGGCCTTCTGCCAGCCGGATGAATCCTCCGCCAGCATGGTGATGGAAATTTCCGCCGAAGTCTGCGTGTGCCACCGGCTCAATCCGCGGGAGTTGAAAATGCCTTCGCTCAAATCGCCACTCGAGAACACACCAGCAGTCGTGAGCTTGTGCCGGTCGGCTACTTGGACGATTTTCTTGACGCCCTCAGCGCGCATCTCGGGAGTAATTGCAGCCGTGCGTTCGAAATGCCGCGACGACTGTGTGGCGCGGGCACTCTTGTCCGCGCTGCCGTTTGCTCCTCTCGGATCCGGCATCGGCAATAAATCCGGATCGCGCTGCTGCACCTTGGCCAGATTCTCCGAAGCCCGCACAGCCGACCTCAGACTGTCGTCGTCAAACTTGTTCGAGGTGGCGCGCGCGGTTCTCCCATCGAAGGCCGTACGGACGGAGACCACCTCATTCTCTTCCGCCACATTCTGATGAATGGTGCTGTTGGCGAAGCGCGTCAGCGCAAGTCGCCCGCCAGAAAAAAGAACCTCGACCTCGTCCGCGGATGAAAGCTTGCGGATGCGATCGAAGACTGCGGCAGCTTTTTCAGGAGTGAGCATGCGAGGATCGTTATTTCGTAGTTTTCTTTGCCTCTGTGTCTCCGCGGCGAAAACTAACTGCCACAGTAAGCGCTCCCGACCTTGATCCCGCGGAAGCGCGACGGCGCCGCGCCATGCCCCGTTCCCATGACTTGTTGCGGCTGCCCCTTCCCGCAATTAGGAGTGCCCCACAATGTCCATTCGTCGCGCGAGCAAATCGCGTCCAGCGAATTCCAGAATTCCGTAGTGATTCCGGAGTACGACGGATTCTTCAGCATACGCACGCGCTTCCCGTTCTTGATCTCCCAGCCAATTTCGCACCCAAACTGAAAGTTATAGCGCTTGTCATCGATCGACCACGAGCGGTTCGTCTGCATCAGGATCGCGTGATCGGTCGATGCAATCAGTTGTTCGAGCGAAAGCGGCTTCTCTCCCGGCAGCAAACTGATGTTCGTCATGCGGATCATCGGCAGCCGGTTCCATCCTTCCGCCCGCATCGTTCCTCCCGACCGATTGGCGCCAATCGCGTGCGCGGTATCCCTCGAACTCAGATATCCGGTAAACAATCCATTGGTAATGACGGGCGTGCATTGCGCCGGGACCCCTTCGTCGTCGAATCCAAACGTGCCCAGCCCCGGACCATGTTCCTGCCGCGCATCCGCAACTACGTTCACCAGGTGGCTTCCATAGCGCAAGGTCCGCAACTTATCCAAAGTCAGAAACGACGTTCCCGCGAAATTCGCTTCCATCCCGAGTACGCGATCCAGTTCGATCGGATGCCCAACCGACTCGTGAATCTGCAGCCCCAATTGCGAGCTGTCGAGAATAATGTCAAACCTTTCCTCCGGACACTGGTCGGCCTTATGCAGCGCAACGGCTTCCTCCGCAATGCGGCGAGCATTTTCCACCAGTTTCAACTCCTGAACCAGTTCATATCCTTTGTTCTGCCACTGGCCGCCGAACGAATTCGGATAGGAACGCTTCTGAATCTCATTCCCGGCAAACGCGTACGCCGCATATCCTGCTCCGGTTGAGAGCTTCGTCTGGTGAATCTGCGATCCCTCCGACGACGCAAACCACTGCTCTTCGCGGCTGCAGTTCAGATTCGTTTCCGCCAGCGTGATCCCTGAGACCGCCCGTAACTCGGCATCGATCTTGAGCAGCAGATTGATCTTTTCTTCCACCGAAACGGAGAAGGGATCGATCTGATACGGCGTTGCCCACTCCGCGACCACAGGCTTTTCCGGCGCCAGTTGCACATTCTCGCGCTTGACTCGCGCTGAGGCCCGCGCTATTTCTACCGCCCGCGCGGTTGTCTGTTCAACCGCCTTGCGGTCTAATTCGGCGGACGCGGCAAATCCCCACGCGCCATCCGCGATCACGCGCACGT
This sequence comes from uncultured Acidobacteriaceae bacterium, assembly GCA_963772045.1. Taxonomy (GTDB): domain Bacteria; phylum Acidobacteriota; class Terriglobia; order Terriglobales; family Acidobacteriaceae; genus Sulfotelmatobacter. The sequence continues at coordinate 518,160 of CAVYWC010000003.1, forward strand.
TCACTCCGGTCGATTCCGCTTCGGAAACGCTGCCTACTCTTCCGTTTTTCGTCGTCAGCGCGCGGTTTCGCTGCGCAATCACCCGCACATCGGCGTAGCTCACCCCGGGTTGCACCGCCGCACTGAGACCCCACTGGGCAACGTTTTTCATGACGAGATTGGTAATCTAACATATCGCCTTCGACCGTTGCTTCCGGTTGCGGCCGGGAAGTATCATCCGGTTCGTCTGATGGAATTCCGAGCTGTCAATTCCCTGTCATTCCTCGCACGTCCGGCCGTGACCGAAATCACTGTTTGAAGACGCACTTGGACGTTCAATTGCACTGGACCGAAAACGCACCGGTCCTCCACGTTATCTGCAACGAAGGAGAACGTCCTTATGAGCCTTTCTAGTGCCGATGAAACGAGCAGCAGTGTGTCCGGAAGCACTGACACTTCCGCCTACGGAGTGTCGCAGGATAGCCAGTTGCGCAAGAAAGCCGACCTCGCCGGTCCCGGCATCGGCGATTACAAGGAACTGGAAGACATCCTTCCCCGCGATTACAACCCGCTGCTTACCCGCAAAGAGACGCAGCAGGCCATTTTTCAGCTGCGCCGATACATCGAAGACAATCTATGCAAAGAGCTTGGCCTCATGATGGTCCAGGTTCCTTTGATCGTCGATGCCGAGAGCGGCGTGAATGACATGCTCGACCGCGACGGGTCGCGTACCCCGATCCAATTCCACATTTCCAACGATCGCGACAAGCACCCCATGGATGCGCAGGTGGTGCAGGCCGCCACGAAATGGAAAAGAATGGCGCTGAAGGAGTTCGAGTGCCGGCCCGGCGAGGGCATCTGCACCGACATGCGCGCGGTGCGAAAAGATTATTTCCTGGATCACGACCACTCCGCCTACGTCGATCAGTGGGACTGGGAACGCGTGATCACGCCCGAGCAGCGTAGTATCGAATTTCTCAAATCCGTCGTCCGGAAAATCTGGAAGGTTCTGGTCGGCGCTGAAAAATTCGCGCAGCAAGTGTTCCCCGAATTGCGCGTACCCCGCTATCCGAACCTGCCGGAAGAACTCACCTTCCTGCACGCCGAAGAAATCCTCGCCATGTATCCCGACTTGCCCCGCAAGCGCCGCGAGACCGTGATCCTGCAGAAATATCCGGCCATTTTCATCATCGGCATCGGCTGGCCGCTGAAAGACGGCTACCCGCATGAAATGCGCGCGGCCGATTACGACGACTGGATTACCGATACCAGCAAGGAAACCGGCGTCGATACCCACGGATTGAACGGCGACATCCTGGTTTGGAATCATGTCACGCAGCGCCGCCACGAGCTCAGTTCCATGGGCATCCGCGTTAACGCGGAAATTCTCCGGGGCCAGCTGGAAATTTCGAATCTGCTCGGCAACCTGCGATTCCCCTATCATCAGAGCATCCTCAACAACGAAATCCCGCTCTCAATCGGCGGTGGCATCGGGCAGTCGCGCACTCTCATGCTTCTCTTGCGCAAAGCCCACCTCGGCGAAGTGAGCGTTACAGTGTGGCCGAAGATCCTCAAGGAAATGTGCGCGAAGAAAAACATCTTCGTTCTGGATTAGCCGTCAACGAGGCTCGACGGTTGTAGCGCACTGAAATGGTGCATCTGGTGGGGGCAATTGCAGGTGTCGACGATCTTGCCTTCGAATCCCCGAGGAGTCGCGGAATCCCCCGGGAGCTTACCTCAGTAAGTTGTGTGTTCAATCCGGATTTCCTAGTATTTCGCTAGGATGCTGAATCGCGCAAAAACGCGAACGATAGTGTTATGTGTCTCGGTGTGCATTCTGGGCATACTGACGATTTCATTTTTTCCCGGATGCTTCGGCGTCGGACCATATTGCACAGTGCACGGCCCCCTGCATCAAATCGGTTCAGAATCCGATTGGCGTGCAGTAGCGGCGCGTTGGACTGATCCCGAGCTCTCCGCAACACTCCTCCCATTCGTCTCCAGTCCATTTCGTTCAACGAATCTGCAAAGCCTTATCCTGCGCCTTTAACCTCTGAACTATCGTCTTCGCAAAGCTGCGATGCGCTGCTTCGAAATCCTTGTGCAGATCTTGCACCAAGAACGTTGTTTTTGTGTTTTGCTCGTCACGGAGCGTGCTTGCTAGCGCCTGGGCTGAGGACGAATTCACCCTCGGGCGCGTCCTCCGCCCTAGTTTCCAAATGCCGTGATCTGGCCTGGAAGAAGATATGCGAACAAAGCAGAATCCGACCCAAGATCGTGCTGCGGCGGCTTCGGTTCTGGCGTCCGACCGGGCAGTGGAGTTCGTCTTGGGTCAGGCCGAAACCCCGGAAAAATTCTGCTCTTCGTTAAGTAAACTCTTCGGTGTGCACCTCACCGAGGTTGCGCTGATGCGATTGGAGCATGGATTGCTGAAATTCGTCTTGCCAGACGAACTGAAAACGGCGGGAAACATCCCTGTTTCCAGTTCTACCGCTATCTCGGCTCAGACCGCGACCACTAAGAAAGCAGCGCTATTCAACCGGTTCGCACAAACCACACACGAACGAGTTTTCGAAACGGTTAAGTTGACGAACCCAGAGGACTCCCGCCGATCCGAACTATCTTCGATACAAAAGCTGATGTCCGCGCCGATTCTCGATTCCGAAAAGAATGTGCTAGGTGTGATTCAGATCTGCCGCAAGGGATACAACCTGTCCTCGGCTGGCCCCGATTTCGACGCCAATGACCTGCGACAACTGAAACTCGCCGCCACAGTCGCTTCCGGCAAATCTTTCATGAAGGAGTGAAGCAGGCATCCCTCTTCCTCTGATTATGTGGCCGCCGGGAAGGGGACTCCGAATCTCAGATCGCCGCGCTCGAACGGCAGCTTGGAGGCATATATTAGATATTGGCAGCAATCCCGCTTATGACGCTTCGACGACTGCTGAAATCGTCTGCACTGTTCTTGGCTACGGCACTGCTGGCCCTCGCGCAACTCAGTCGGGCGCAGAATGCCTCTGGAAACCAAGTCTGGAACGCCAGCAGCCAGCAGGAAGACCCGAACGGCAGGATGAATCCCACCCGCATCACTGAAACTCACACGGTAGTTGATGGGCGAGTCGTCGATAAGACGACGACCGAAACCTTGGGCCCTGATGGACGGTACGTGCTCTACTCAGAGACCGAAAAGGAATCGGTGCGCGTCAACGACACGACGGTGCGCAACACCGAGCGGTCATTCGGCCTGGGCCCTGAGGGCGAGCGAACCCTGATTCAGGAGAGGCAAGAAGAGTCGCGCAGCATTACTGGCGGTGAAGAGAAAGTGGTTCGCACCGTTTCCAATCCTGACGGTAACGGCGCATTGCAGGTAGTGCAGCGCGAGTTAGAGGATTCGAAACAGCTGAGTCCTGGGACGCGGGAGACGACCACCACCGTGCTTACTCCTGACATGAACGGGGGTTTTACTCCGGCGGTGCAGATCGTAGATCGAGAGATGCAAGACGGCGAGGGCAGGATCGATTTCAAGAAAACTACCCAACTTTCCGATGGAACTGGGCGCTGGCAGCTCAGCGAGGTTAGAGAAGGAACCAGCAAAAAGGAAAACGGCCAGCTTCTCAGCAAAGATGAGCGCGTACTCCGGCCCGATTCGAACGGCAATCTCGCGGTGGTCGAACACACAGTCAGCAAACAGACGGAGGCCGGACCGGGAGAGAAACGCGACACAATCGACAAGTACTCGACGAACGTTCCGGGCCGCGCCGGCAACGATAGCCTGCAGCTTGTCCGACGCGAGATCACGGTGCAGCAGAATACCGCCGCTGGCGGGCATACCACCACTCAGCAAATCGAGCAGGCGAATCCAGGCGATCCCAGCGACGGTCTCCGCGTCACCGAGGAAACAATCAATATCGTGAAACCAGGCGGGAGCGGGGCCGCCGACGAGAAGCGCACGATCCTCACCCCCGATTCCGATGGCCGGCTCGGTGAAGTTTGGGTTGACTTAGGCAAAACCAGCGATCCTGCGGTCATTCAGGTGGACACGCGCCCCGCCGCAAAGCCTCAGTAGGTTGAGCACCATTTTGTTGGGTCATAGACGGATATTCTGGGGCTTGTCGCGCATGCCACTCGAACCCGGTGCCATACCCCAGTGAAAAGCTCCACAAGATTTGCGGCTGCATCCACGATCGCCAGTGCTTCACGTCATGGCTTGAACGATGCCGCTTTGTGTATAGCCGCCAGAGCTTCACTGGCTTGGCGGCGGATTCCTGGGTTAGTGTCGCGATCGGCAATGCGGGCCAGTGTTTCGGGGGGGGGGTCAGGCGATGCCTCTGGATTCTGTCGCAGCACAGCCACGGCGTCGCTGCGAACATAATCAATGCTTATCGGCAGTTGCGTCGTGCAGGAGAGCGTCAGCCAGCGGAGCAGGCAAGGTCTGCGAAAATGAGTTGTGAAAATAGCATTCGCGCGAACTGCTCTCGTTAAGGGAGGAATTCCGCGCGATCGCCGCGAGGACAGCGATCGCGATGTGGGAACCGGCATCCGCGAGTGCATCCGGGAGACGTTTCTGCGCACCATTCTTGGCTAACGGGGCAACGGCGGCAGAAGCCGCTTCGGGACGGCGGCGGAACAGTGCAGTGAGGCGGGCAGAAGGATCAGTCTCCGCAGACTGCTTCGCGAATGCTTCCGAGAGTAGCAATTCGGTGGTGTGTCCTTCGAGCACGCGATTGTCGGCTTGGGCTTGCACTTCTGCGGGATCAGGCCTGTGGGTCACGATGGCGGAACTGATCACGCTGGGACGAGAACGCGCCAGACTGCCGATCAACTCCGGGGCTTGGACCACCCGACGGTTGTCGATGTGAATCTCGGTCACGGTCGCGAGTTGGTTGGCCCGACTTGACGACACCTCGATCCGCATGCGGCTAGTTCCATCCACCGTCTGGACGGCACCGTTGGGAGCCATCGAAAACGTGATGCTTGACTCGTCTATGGTGAGACGGACGCTGTTGGCAGCGCCTCCAATCGTGCCGTCGATGTAGAGGTATTTCAATTTTCGTTTCAGGATGCGGTCAGGCTGGGACTTTACGCAGACAGCCAAATACTCTCCCGCACCGTCCCGTTCCTGCGCCGTCCACGAAGCACTTTCCGAATCCGGGCGAACGAGTTGGAGTTCGGTAGCGATCATCTCGAGCAGATTGCAATCGCTGGGACTGACATCACGAAAAAATGAATGGTCTGTAACCCGCCGTCAGCGCGGTACGTGGCCCAGAACAGGCGCGACAGACGCATCCGCAATTCCTCCTTCGCATCCGGGATGAGAAGCTGGGTTAACGTTAGATACCAGTCTCCCGAAACCAAACGGTTCGGCGCGGAGGATCTTCAACTAGCAGCCTTAATCAGGTCGCTCAGCTTGTCCAAGTCCTGGGCGTTGGCGTCGCCAATCACGAAATAGCGAAGGCCGTTATGGCCCAGGTCCACTTCAAAGGAATGTGCGCTTCGCACAGTTTCATTCTTGCTTGCCTCTCTGAGTCCGCGATCTTGAAAAATAAAGACTGACAGCTGATGCTGCCGGACGCGAAAAACGAGTTAGGTTTTCCACCAGCGGTCGGGAAAACCAGTCGGCATGGCTTTCCGGTCGCGAGTTGCGCAATCAACTGAGATTGCCTCAGCTTATATAGCTCCCCCATCAAATTGTCATGAGGTGCTGCGACTGTGCGTTCTTCGTAATCCTTAACGGTAAAGTCGAACTCCGGCTTCGCGGTCACCCGTACCGTTCCCTTGTCGGAGTCCACATCGCTCCAGTAGAGATACATGACCTCGTTCTCTTTCTGGGTAACCGCCCTGATTCGCGAGTCTGACCGTGATCGGACCTTCTCCCTCTGGTAGCTTTAGCGTTTTCCTGATGAACCGATTGATCCTTATCAACGTGTTTCCTGCCGTTCGTGGAGCGTTGCCAACCTCAGTTAGAAGCCATCTCCTGTACGAGAGAAGGTCGAGCCGCGTTAATTCAGAAACGAATTTGTGGCGCGGGCCGCCATTTTAGTTTCACTGCTGGAATTCTCTGACGGTGTGTTCGTACAGTTCGTGAGTTTCGGGTCTCGTTGAAAGCTCGACCTCTCGCAGCCATCCATGAACCGCAGCGGAGACCGTGAGATTGGGGCTGTCGATTGGCTTGACTGGGATTCCTTTTGACTTCGCTTCAAGATAGGCAGCGTCGAACTCGGCGGCTTCGACGGCATCCTGCGCGTTCGAGCCGACCCTCTTCCGGATTTCGCGGTCGCCATCGTAACGATGGAGGTAGAAGTTCCCTTCGGGATGGTGCTCTGGCTTTCCCTTGACGATAACCCAGTCCGGTCGGATCGTTCCGTTCTTGGCGAGAGCTGGCTTGCAGTAACGCCAGCGTCCGTTCTTGAGCCTGACGTACTTCCAAACGCTGACGCGCCGATTCATTGGGCGGTTCCTTTCCGCCCTTGGAAGGTAGCCAGAATACTAGGGAAATACTAGGTAACGACCTTAACTCTCTGATCCCAAAGTGCTGGTGCCGGGAGGGGGAGTCGAACCCCCAAGGTACTAAGTACCGGCGGATTTTGAGTCCGCTGCGTCTGCCAGTTCCGCCATCCCGGCTCGGAGACGAACGCAGGAGAGTACAAGACTAACGAATGGACTCCACGGTTTGCAAATTCTGCTCTGACCATTCGGGGCGGCAACGAAGGTACGTGTGCGTGTTATTGATGCTGAACCGCCGCTCATTGTCAACCTTCCCGTGGTGCCAAAACAGGGTTACTGAAGTTTCGCCAAAATCCTCCAAATTGCTGTTTTTAAACCCAGTTAGCTGGTATCTCTAGAGTCTCGGGAGCTTTGCTCTCGGGGCCGAGGTGTGAGCCATCCGCCTCGGTGTCCGCAAATCTATGACTGGTGCCAGCCGCATCGCAGAAGGACGCGCCTCCAGATCACCATCGTGGAGAGGACTGTCTATCGTTGCCAAGCTGTTTATTGCCGTCATTATCATCGCAGGAACGGCAGTGCTGGCCTACGGCGGCATCCACCAGAGCAGCCTCAACATCGCCGAATTTATTTGTTATCTCGGCATCGCGATTCTGGCCTCGCGACTGAAAGTGACGCTGCCCGGAATCACGGGCACATTGTCGGTAAATTTTCTATTCATTCTGATCGGAATCATCGAACTAAGCTTCACCGAGACGCTGATTCTAGGCGCAGTCTCGATGCTGGCCCAGTGTTTGTACCCGGAGCGTCCACAAGCCATTCAGGTTACGTTCAATGTATGCGCGGGCGCAATCTCAACCGCGCTGGCCTACGTGGTGTACCACCACCCGCTGGCGAACCTCTTGATCGACAGCCGTCCGATCCTGCTTGGGGTATCGGCCACGGTTTATTTCATCGCGAATGCCGGATCGATCGCCATGGTCATTTCATTGACCGAGCGGCGGCCGCTCATGCGCATTCTGGTCGACTGTTATTTCTGGTCGTTCCCCTACTACCTGGTCGGAGCCGGAATTGCCGGCGGCGTCGCCTATCTTAACCATCTTTTCAACTGGGAAACCTCGCTGCTGCTTGTTCCCGCGGTCTATGTCATCTATCGGTCGTATCGCCTGTATCTCGGCAAACTGGAGGATGAGAAACGCCACGTCGAGGACATGGCGAACTTGCACCTGCGCACGATTGAAGCGCTCGCGCTGGCCATCGAAGCCAAAGACCATACCACTCACGAACATCTGCAGCGCGTACGCATTTACGCCATCGAAGTCGCAAAAGATCTGGGGGTGGCCGGCGCCGAACTTGAGGCCTTGCACGCCGCGGCGCTGCTGCATGACATCGGCAAACTGGCAGTGCCAGAACATATCATCTCTAAACCCGGACGCCTGACGCCGGAAGAATTCGAGAAGATGAAGATCCACACTCTCGTGGGGGCGGAAATCCTGGAACGGGTGCGATTCCCGTATCCGGTTGTGCCGATCGTGCGAGCCCACCATGAGAAGTGGGATGGTTCCGGCTATCCCTTGGGACTTAAGGGGGCGGAGATCCCGATCGGAGCGCGCATTCTTTCCGCGGTCGACTACCTCGATGCGCTGGCCTCGGACCGGCAATATCGCCGGGCTTTGCCGCTGCGCGATGTCATGCAGAAACTGGCGGCGGAATCGGGCAAGTCGTTCGACCCCAAAGTCGTCGACGTCCTCCAGAAACGGTATGAACAGTTGGAACGTCTGGCCCAGGCGAAGACGCGGGAAGACACCAATGGCCCGCTTTCAACCGCCATCAAGATCGAGCGCGGACTCGAGCCCGCGGCCGGATTCGAGAATGCCACGTCGCAGGATTACGTCGGCAAGGAAGCGACATTTTTGTCATCCATCGCCGCGGCCCGCCAGGAAGCGCAGTCCTTGTTCGAACTCAGCCAGGACTTAGGGGCATCGCTCAGCCTGGGGGAAACGCTTTCGGTGTTCTCGGTCAAGCTGAAACCGATGGTGCCTTACGACGCGATTGCGATTTACGTGCGCCGCGAGGATGAACTCGTTCCAGAATACGTGAATGGCGATAACTACCGGCTATTCTCTTCCTTGCGGATTCCGGTCGGACACGGGCTCTCGGGCTGGGTCGCGCAAAATCGCAAGCCCATCATCAACGGCAATCCTTCTGTGGAACCGGGATATTTGAATGATCCCTCGAAATTCAGCACGCTGCGCTCGGCTCTGGCGGTCCCGCTCGAGGGCGTCGCCGGAGTGATCGGAGTGCTCGCGCTTTACCGCGGGGAACGCGACGGATTCACTTCCGATCACCTGCGGGTTCTGCTCGCCGTCAGCGGCAAGATGGCGTTGGCCATTGAGAATGCACTCAAGTACCAGCAAGCCGAAAATTCAGCGACCACTGACTATCTGACCGGCTTGCCCAATGCCCGCTCGCTCTTCCTGCAACTCGATCGCGAACTCGCTCGCTGCAAGCGCGACAACTCAACCTTAACCGTCATGGTTTCCGATATGGACGGTTTCAAGCAGATCAACGATCGCTTTGGCCATCTGGAGGGAAATCGGGTACTGCGCCTTTTTGCCCAGGCTTTGAAAGACAGTTGCCGCGAGTACGATTACGTCGCGCGCATGGGTGGAGACGAATTTGTGATCATCGCTCCGGGCTTGGCGGCGGATGCCGCCAAGAAGAAGTCCGATCAGATGGGCGCGCTGGCGCGACAGGCCGGTGCCGAAGTTTGCGGCGAGGAAATTCTTTCGCTCAGCGTGGGCCGGTCAATGTATCCCGAAGACGGCGATGACGCCGAGCAGTTGCTCTCCCAAGCTGACCGTCGCATGTATCTGGAGAAGCAGAAACAGCTTGCGTATAAAGACCGCCGCGTACATCCACGGTTGAATTGCCGGGTCGCGATCGAACTGCAGTCAGAAGGCGGAGGCACTCCGGTCTTTGCCAATCTAACGGACGTCAGCATGGGCGGGTGCTATGTCGAGACCAGCGCGATTCTCTCGCCAGGAAGCAAAATCAAGCTTGTCTTCTCGATGGACGATGCCAGCCTGTGGGCCGAAGGAGTGGTGGCGCGGTTGGAACCCGGGACTGGCGTCGCGGTGCAGTTCCGCGAAATGAATCGCGACGGCCGCGAACGAATGTTTAAAGTGCTGGAATTCGTGCAAAAAACGACTGCGTATTACAACAGCCGCTATTTCGAGAACCTTCTCAAGCGGTGATCCTCACTTGGGTGCCACCGCGTGCCCATAACAATAGCGGACACAATAGCGCGAGGAAAGCTAAGGCGTCCGCGAAAGTTGGCAGCGATCCTGAACATTGAACCAGAGTTTTTTGGAGTGTGATATGAGTGGGCGCGCAGTGGCGTTTTTCGCGGTGGCCGCACTTTTGTCCCTCGCCCTCGCGTTCGTCCTTTGGTTTCACTCGGGACCCTCTCCGGGAATTGTAGCTTTGGGTTTGCTCCCACCGTGGGAACCCGGCGACCTAAGAGGTGGGATTTTTGCCGTCGTGGTTAATGCCGTTTCGTGGCTTGTGCTTTTTACTGCTGCATTTGCTCTCATTTGCAAACGCAAAAGACGCTTATTAAGGCGGTTGGAGTCCCTCTGTGCGTGGTTCTTGCTTTGGCGTCTCGCGGCTTGCTTTTTGCTCGCGACCCGTTCGTTCCACAGCCAATCCTGTTCCGGCTCTTCCGCGGACCTATTTCTTTGGAATCATCCAAGGCGCTCTACTTTCGACTTTCTCTAGCCGCAGACTCTATCTGCTGGTTCATCGTCCTCTGGCTTGGGTATAAGCTCACTCACAAGTGGACAGCACGAGGTGTGGCGAGAGCGATCGATAAAGAAGCCTGAGATTGCTAATCGAGATAAAACAACTGCTGCATGCGCGGTGAGAGAAATCAGGAGGAAAATTCCCAGCCTTCTTCTTTCATCTTACGGTTGGACCAGCGCTGCAGTTGCTCAAAGAGGGCGGGCTCGATCACGGCGAAGCGAATGCCGACGCGTCCGTCGTCGCCGACCCACATGAGCCGCGCTTTGGCCTGAAAGACTACGTCGCTGTCGGGCAGCGGGAATTGCAGATCGAGAATACCGGAGAAACGAAGAGGTTCTTTGATTCCGTCGAGGCCCATGCCGCCCGTGCTCAGGTTCACGCCCCGAACCTGGATTTCATCCCCGCGAGAATTCTTCAGTGTGACGGGAATGTCGACTCGAGCCCGGAAAAACTTCTGCTGCTCGGTGCTGACAAAACCGAGAGCCGAATTGTTGTCTCCCTGACTGAAGTTGATGTTGTATAGCTTGAGCTTGCGACTCAAAGTCCGGCGTGAGATGCCCAACTGCTCGGCGGCGAGCGCGCGATGTCCGCCGGTACGCTCGAGAGCCTTTATGATCATCTGCTCTTCCATGCTGTCCAGGTTTCCCACGGGCATGGATGCGGTCTGACGCAGGGCGGAAGGTTCTCCGGTAAATGCGGTACTGAGCCGGGCGAAATCGATTTCGGCGTCGACCGACTCCATCGCCACTTTAGCCACAAAGTTGCGCAATTCGCGAATGTTCCCCGGCCAGGGATGGGACAGCAGAGCGGAGACAGCCTGCGGCGAAAAATGTTTTCTAGGCGCTTTCAGCCGCAAAAAATGTTCCGCCAGGGCCACGATATCTTCCGGCCGCTCGCGGAGGGGAGGAACGCGGAGCTGGAATTGGCTGAGGCGATGAAACAAATCCTGGCGAAAGCGTCCATCTTTAACCGCAGCTTCCAGATCCTGATTTGTGGCTGCTACCACGCGCACATCAACCCGAATCTTGCGATGTCCGCCCAGCCTGTAAAAAGGCTGACCATCGAGCACACGCAACAACTTGACCTGCGTGTGCGGCTGCAGCTCTCCGATCTCATCGAGGAAGAGCGTGCCCTTGTCGGCGAGTTCGAACAGGCCGGGCTTGGAAGCGTCGGCTCCGCTGAACGCGCCTTTTTCATAACCGAATAATTCACTTTCGACGAGATTTTCTGGCAGTGCGGCGCAGTTAATGTCAATCCAAGGCCGGTTATGCCGATGCGAAGACTCGTGGATGGTGCGTGCGATCAGTTCTTTGCCGGTTCCCGTTTCCCCGGTAATCAAAACCGTTTCGGTGTGGCCGGCGACCCGATCCGCCAAGCCCATGAACTTATGCATGATCGGGCTGGCCAAAACGAATTCGGTGTCGTCGATCGTTCGCGACGAAATGCCGGAAGATGCCAGCACTCGCGCCGAATCGGATCGACCGGACATGCCGGGTTCCGCCAGCGGCATTACCAGCGCTACCATGGTTTCAGCCGCGGCGGCCGAGTCCCGCAGACGGGTCGCCGAGAACTGCACGGGCAAGAGTTTTCCTGCCTTATTCCGGACCCACAAATGGGATTGATATTCAGCCTCTTCGCCGGTGGCTGAAACAATAGCTTTCAGCAATCGAGAATCCCGTTCGAGGGGATTTTGTTTTTCGCAAAAGATCGAAGCAAACTCGCAGCGGGCCAGCTCTTGCGCCGAGTAACCGGACAGCTGCGAGAACGCCCGGTTACAGCCCTTGAACGATCCCGCCGCACTCATCGACAGCACGCCCAACCCATTTATCTTGAAGCCCTCTTGAGAAGCCCCTGGCCGGCTTTCTGCCGTGGTGGACTCACGCGCAGTGGAAGGCTCGGGATGGCGCTCGGGACTTAGCATCGTGCGGTGCGTTGATGTTGACACAGCGCATCCGGTTCTCCGAGTGCGGCCTGTAGGCGGGAGTAACGAAGGTAATAGGTTACTTCGCCCGCGCCACTCCGAACGAATAACTCGACGACGAAGTAGAGCATTCGCACTCCCGAAGAATCTTCAACGCGGTTACCTAAGTAAGATGCCGTGGCGACATGCATGCCATAGCATTTGGCGAAGGCCCGACATGCGCTCGCGCTCGGGCTGAGTTACGGCGTCGTGTGTTCGTAGTAGTGCGTTCTGTCTGGAAAGACGTGAGGAAGCAGTGTCGAAGGAGCTAGAGTCGCGCGCACCAGCAATTGCCGCAGGCATAAGCACATCCAGCGATCGGCTGTCCGTCCCGACTAGGGTCTTTGTCGGAACCACTGTGGCCCTCGGTTCGGCCACGCTGGCCTTCGCCTTCTGGCACTGGCAGTCGCACGACCTGACCCGCTTTCTCTGTTACCTGCTGGTCGCTCTTCTCGCCTCGGGCCTGAAGGTGCAGCTGCCCGGCATTGACGGCACGATGTCGGTGAATTTTCTGTTCATCCTGCTGGGCGTGATGGATCTGAGTCTTCCCGAGACGCTCGTGATCGGCTGCTTGGCTACATTTATGCAGAGCGTCTGGCAGACGAGAAAACTCGACCCTGTCAAAGTGCTATTCAACGTTGTCGGCATGATGGCCAACGCCAGCGCCCTGACTTATCTCTCGTACCACTGGCTGACGGCACGATTTGTCTCCAACAAGCCCATTCTGCTGATGGTCGCGGCACTTGTGTTCTTCTTCGCGAACACGCTCCCGATTTCGGTGGTGATCGCTCTGACGGAGGGGAAGTCGTCTCGCAAGGTTTGGTCCGAATGCTACTTCTGGTCGTTCCCCTACTACCTGGTGGGAGCCGCTGCGGTCGGCCTCGTAGGCATTGTGACCCGGTCTGCGGGGTGGGAGACCTCGCTGTTGATTCTCCCGCTCATCTATTGGGTATACCGCTCTTACCGTTTGTATTTAGGAAGACTCGAAGCGGAGAAGGACCGAGTTGAGATTGAGAAGCGGCATGTGGAGGAGATCGCGTCCCTGAACATGCGGACGATTGAAGCCCTCGCGCTCGCCATCGAGGCCAAGGACCACACCACCCACACTCATCTGCAGCGCGTGCGCACCTACGCGGTAGAAATCGCCAGAGTTTTGAATCTGCCTCAGGAGCAGATTGAAGCGCTACGAGCGGCCGCGCTCTTACACGACATTGGAAAACTCGCGGTGCCGGAACACATCATCAACAAACCCGGGCGGCTAACCACCGAAGAGTTTGAAAAAATGAAGGTGCATCCCATCATCGGCGCGGAAATCCTGGAGCGCGTCGCCTTCCCTTATCCCGTAGCGCCGATTGTGCGTTGTCACCACGAGCGCTGGGATGGCACCGGATATCCCGAAGGATTGGCAGGAGAGCAGATCCCGATCGGAGCGCGAATTCTGGCCACGGTGGACTGCCTGGATGCACTCGCTTCACACCGCCAGTACCGGCCGGCGGTGCCATTGATCGAAGCCATGGCCAAGGTAAAAGAGATGTCGGGAACCTGGTTCGATCCGCAGGTCGTCGATATTCTCTCGCAAACTTATGTGGAACTGGAGCGGGCGGCGATGATCGACCAGGAAACAGCCGCTCCCCATTCGCTTTCGAAGACCATTAAAGTGGAGCGCGGCCTTGCGCCCGCCACCGGATTCGAAAGTCCGGAAACCATCACCCGTGGACTCGCGGAAAATTCAGATTTTCTCACCTCGATTGCCTCGGCGCGGCAGGAAGCGCAAACCATGTTCGAGCTTAGCCAGGATCTCGGGGTGTCGCTCAGCCTCAGTGAAACTTTGTCAGTGCTCTCCATGCGGTTGCGCCGGATGATTCCCTACGACTCGATCGCAGTGTTTGTGAATCGCAATGGCTGGCTCTTGCCGGAACTGGTAAGCGGCGACAACTTCCGTTTGTTGTCGGCTTTAAAAATCCGCGTTGGAGAAGGACTTTGCGGCTGGGTGGCGGAGAATTGCAAGCCCATCATGAATGGCAATCCGCAAGTAGAAGCCGGTTACGTGGTTGACCCCAGCAAGCACTCGCAGTTGCAGTCTGCGCTGGCCGTGCCCCTGGAAGGCTTGAATGGGGTGGTGGGGGTCCTGGCGATGTACCAGTCAGCGCGTGATGCGTTCACTTCGGATCATTTGCGGATTCTGCTTGCCGTAGCGTCCAAAGTAGCTCTATCGGTGGAGAACGCGCTCAAGTACCAGCAGGCGGAAAGCTCCGCCACTACCGATTATCTCACCGGTCTGCCCAATGCCCGCTCGCTCTTCGTGCATCTGGCGCAGGAAGTCGCTCGTTGCCGGCGCACCAAGACTCCGCTGGCCGTCATGGTGTGCGACATCGATGGCTTCAAGCAGATCAATGATTCTTTCGGGCATCTCGAAGGCGACAAACTCCTGCGCGATTTCAGCGCCCGGTTGAAAGATGCCTGCCGTGGTTACGACTACGTAGCCCGCATGGGCGGTGACGAATTTGTGATTACCGCTCCCGGTCTGGAAGGGCAAGCCGCGAAGGAAAAGGCGGAGCGATTGAATCAGGCTGCCATGGAAGCGGGACGCCAAATTTGCGGCCGTGACTTGATTTCGCTCAGCGTAGGCATGGCCTTTTGCCCGGATGACGGATTCGACGTCGAACGATTGCTGGCCGAAGCTGACCGCCGCATGTATTCCATGAAACAGAAGCATCATGCGGGATCGGTTGCAAGCGAGCAGCACGAACAATCGCGCGGAGCAGCCGTTCAGTAGGAGAAGCCGACCATGCTATGGCGAAATATCGCGCGGCATGGGTCGCTGCTGATCGCCACCGTTCTGCTGGGCGGCTTCCTTTCGGCAATTCTGGTGCGGTTCGCTCCGGGATTCGACGTCGACGAAGCACAACTTGATCCGCGTTTGAGCGCGGCGAGCGTTCGCGCCCTTCGCGAATCACGGCTCGCCGATCGCAACGTTCTCAACTTTTATTTTCATTCTCTGGAACGCGCCCTTCACGGTGACCTGGGAACATCGATCTCCCTCCAGCAACCGGTCAGCACGCTGCTGCGCGAGCGAGGTCCGGTCACTCTGCGCCTGGTCGGCATGGGGCTGCTGCTGAGTTGGGCATTCGCCTTAGCCATGGCGTTGAGCGCCGCCCGGCTGCGAATCAGTGCCTACGACGCACTCAGCACGTTGCTCAGCGGTGCATTTCTTTGTATTCCTGCGGCGGTGCTCGCCTTGCTCTCCGTATTGTGGAACGTTCCAGGATCGCTTGCGATCGCCCTGATCGTCTCCCCTCACGCTTACCGCTATGCGCGTAATCTGCTCGCCAAGGCGTACTTGATGCCTCACATTCTTATGGCGCGGGCCAAGGGACTCGGAGAACTGCGGATTCTGTTCTGGCACGTTGTTCCCGTCGTCGCTCCTCAACTCCTTGCCGTGGCCGGAGTTTCCGTCAGCATTGCGGTCGGCGCGGCCATCCCGGTGGAAGCTCTCTGCGGCTTCGCCGGCGTTGGACAGTTAGCCTGGCAGGCGGCATTATCGCGCGACCTGCCGTTGCTGATGAATATCACGATCCTGGTGACCCTCGTAACCTTGTTGGCGAATTCCGGTGCCGATGTAATCGGACAAGTATTGCGAGGCCGGCGAGCGTGAAGGCTTGGTCCAATAACTTCTGGCAGCGGGCGGCGTGTGTGGTTTTGCTGCTCGTGGCGGGCGTGTCGATATCGGCAAACTGGCTCGCTCCCCAAGGGTATGCCCGGCAATATCGCGAGGAAGCCAATGCGCCTCCGTCGCCTCAGCATTGGCTGGGCACAGATGAAATCGGACGTGACCGCTTCGCCCGCGTGCTGTACGGAACGCGAATCTCTCTCTTACTTGCTCCGGCCGCTGCGCTGATCTCCACGCTCATGGCTGCGCTGGTTGGAGGATTAGCAGGATATCTGGGCGGCGCGTGGGCGCGCGCGGCCATGGCAACGACGGATCTTTTCCTGGCCATGCCCTGGCTGTTCTTGCTGATCACTGTCCGCGCCATGATGCCCCTCAATGGGTCTCCGATGTTTTCCGTAGTTGTAACTTTTCTTTTGCTGGGCTTGCTCGGCTGGACCAGTGCGGCTCGCGTGCTGTGCGCCACCGCCGGATCTCTGCGCGATTCTGATTTCGTGCTGCAGGCGCGTGCTTCTGGAATTCGCGCCCCCCGGCTGTTCTGGATTCACGTGCTGCCGAACTTGAAGCCGGTCCTCTATGCGCAATTCTGGGTTTCGATTCCCGTATTCATTTTGAGCGAGGCGAATCTGGGGATTCTCGGCCTGGGAGTAGCAGAGCCCATGCCGTCGTGGGGCAGCCTATTGAAAGAACTCGAAGGACTGATTTCGGTAGGCGAGGAGCCATGGAAGTTCGTGCCTCTCGCATTACTGGTCCTCGTGGTCACATCGTTTCAACTCGTGCTTTCCGATCAGGAACAGGTGGCCGCGTGAACAGCCGCCAGAAGAGGTTGGCAGTGATGAGGTTTCGAAAATTCGCGGTTCCCTTCTGTCTCATATTTGCGGCAATTCTCGCCACTGCTCAGAGTGGAGGCCAATTGCGCTTCTGCCTGCGGTCGGAGCCGAAGACTTTTGATCCGCTCAAAGTCGAAGATGACGCGTCGGTCGCGATCCGCTATCTGACCGGCGGCGTGCTGCTTCGCATGAACCGCCAGACTCAGGCTCTGGAGCCGGAATTGGCGCAGTCGTGGAAAGTTTCGAAAGACGCCCGGCAGATCACCTTCAAGTTGCGCAGCGGCATTTCTTTTTCCGACGGTACTCCGTTTTCCGCCGAAGACGTCGCGTATACCATGCAGCAGTTGATGGATCCGAACCTGCACTCTCCGACTGGAGATGCGTTCCGCTCGGGGCCGGGCAAGGTTGAAATCAAGATCATCTCGCCCACGGAGATTACGATCGCATTCCCCGCTCCGGTTGCTGGACTTGATCGCCAGTTCGACCAAGTCGCGATTCTTTCCGCGCACTCGCACAAAAAGGAGATGGCGGTGCTCGGACCATTCATGGTCGCGGACTACAAGCCCGGCTCAAGCTTGCTTTTGAAGCGCAACCCGAACTACTGGAAGCGCGATGCGCAGGGAAAACCATTGCCTTATCTCGATTCCATCCAATTGGACATTCAGCCCAACCGCGATGTGGAACTGCTGCGCTTCAAGCGCGGCGAAATTGATTTGATCAACTCGCTGGACAGCGAGTATTTCGACAAGCTGGCGGCCACTTCGCCGCAACTCGTGCATGATGCCGGCCCTTCGCTCGATAGCGAGCAGATGTGGTTCAACGAGGTTTCCAAGTCGCCGCTCCCTGCCTACAAGAAAACCTGGTTCCGCTCGGCCACGTTCCGGCGCGCCATTTCGCAGGCCATCAATCGCGAGGATTTGAGCCGCATCGTGTTTCGTGGGCACGCGCAGCCGGCCATCGGCCCGGTTTCGCCGGCGAACAGATTCTGGTTCGACGCCAAGCTGAAGTCCGAGACCTATTCGCCCGAGTCTGCCCTGAAAGCGCTGCAGTCCGACGGTTTTCGCATGGAGAATGGCACGCTGGAAGATAAAGACGAAAATGTGGTGGAGTTCTCCATCATTACGAACTCGGGCAACAAATATCGCGAGCGCATGGCCACCATGATGCAAGACGACCTGCAGAAGATCGGCATTCATCTGAACGTGGTGACGCTCGATTTTCCGTCGCTGATCGAGCGCATGACGCAGACATTTAATTACGAAGCGATTTTGCTGGGACTCACCAACGTCGGCCTCGATCCCAACGACCAGATGAACGTTTGGTTGAGTTCGTCGGAGAATCACCAGTGGAATCCGCAGGAGAAAGCTCCCGAAACCGCATGGGAAGCGGAGATTGATCGCTTGATGCGGGCGCAGGCTTCTTCCGCGGACCCGAAGAAGCGAAAGGAAGCGTTCGATCGCGTGCAGGAGATCGCAGTCGAACAGGAACCATTCATTTATCTGGTCAATCGCAACGCGCTGTCGGCGGTTGCCGCGACCGTGCACGGAGTGAACCCGGTCATTCTGGCCCCGCAGACTTATTGGAATGTGGAGTGGCTGTCGGTGAAATAAAGGCAGTATGAGTTTCGAGGCCTCGCGATGCAATTCGTTTGACCACGAAGGACGCAAAAGAAAGACTTCGTGCTCCTTCGTGTCCTTTGTAGTTACAGCTTCTCGTCAGCGCAGAAACAAGGCCGTCGTTCAATGACTGAGAGTTTCCAATCCGAAGTTTTCCTCTCCGCCCGTTTATCGGTGCGCTATGGCGATAAGCCCGCCGTCCTGCGCGATGTGGAACTCGACCTCCGCCGTGGCGAAGTGCTTGGACTCATCGGCCAGAGCGGATCGGGCAAGAGCACGCTGGCTATGGCGATTCTCGGGTTGCTCGACCGCAAACGCGCACGCGCCGAAGGATCGATCGACTGCAATGGCTCCGATCTTCTTAAACTCCGCGAAAAAGAGTTTCGTTCCCGCCGCGGACGGGAACTTGCGCTCGTGCTGCAGAGTCCGTTGTCATCTCTGAATCCCGCGCTGAAAATTCGGACGCAGTTGAAAGAAGCCTGGCGAGCCCATGCTTCCGGCTCAACTGTTGATTGCGATCGCGCCATACGCTCCGCACTGGAGAGCGTCAGCCTGCCTTCGACGGACGACTTCCTCCGAAAATATCCCTCGCAAATGAGCGTTGGTCAGGCGCAGCGCGTTCTGATCGCAATGGCTGTCATGCATCGTCCGGCTTTGCTGATTGCCGACGAAGCGACCAGCGCTCTCGACGTCATCACGCAATCCGAGATCCTCAGCCTTTTCCGCCAACTGAAC
This sequence comes from uncultured Acidobacteriaceae bacterium, assembly GCA_963772045.1. GTDB lineage: Bacteria > Acidobacteriota > Terriglobia > Terriglobales > Acidobacteriaceae > Sulfotelmatobacter. The sequence continues at coordinate 537,192 of CAVYWC010000003.1, forward strand.
CGCACCACCGGCATGGCAATTCTCTATATCTCGCATGATCTGGCTTCGGTTGCCGGCATTTGTGATCGCATCGCCATCCTCCATGAAGGGCGAATTGTCGAACTTGGCACGACTGAGCGCGTTCTGAGCAATCCGCAGCATGAATACACGCAGCGCTTAATGGCCGCCATGCCAAAGTTCCCTCACCAGCCCGTTGCCAAAGAACATGGGCGAGCAGCGGCAGCCGCAACCAACTAACCTCGTGACTCCACTTGGCGCGCGGCATGAGCTTGGGGCATTCGTTGGAGCACTTGGATTTTGATTGCCCTACAGATATTTTCGCCAACCGCCCATAGATTCTGCCCCGGTTTTTCGCGCAGCACCTATTCCGAGATAATCCCAATCGTTCGCAGCCAGGTCTCCACTAATTGAGGCCATCTCGTTATCGGAAGGTGCGTAGGTCGCAGCCCGAAGGCATGGCCGCCTTGTGCATACAGGTGCATCTCTGCGGGAACACCAGCATTTTTCAATGCAACGTAGTAAACGAGCGACTGATCTACGCCATCAACGTGGTCATCCTGTGCCTGAAGCAGAAATGTGGGCGGAGTCCCGCGCGTTACGCGAACGTACGGATTCAACTTGAACTTGTCCTGGGTCCACAGGTGCCCGGGATAGATTGCAACCGCAAAATCGGGACGGCAGCTTTCTCTGTCTGCAGCGTCGACAGGCGCGTACCGGCGGTGATCAAAATGCGTGCTGATCTCTGCCACCAGATAGCCGCCCGCGGAAAACCCGAGCACTCCGACTTTGTGAGGGTCGATGTGCCACTCTCTGGCGTGAAATCGCACCAGCCCCATGGTTCTCTGCGCATCTTCCAGCGCAAGTGTCGATTCGGCAAGTCCGTTGGGGCGGCACTTGCAGCGCCAGTCATAAGGCACGCTCGGCACGCGATATTTCAGCAACACACACGTAACGCCTGCCGGCGTTAGCCAGTCGCAAACCTCCGTGCCCTCCAGGTCGATGGCCAATCCCTGGAAGCCTCCGCCCGGGAACACGAGGACTGCCACGCCCGTACTCTTTCCTTTGGGAGCATAGACCGTCATCGTTGGTTGGGTCACGTTGTACGCCCCTGTCACATGCCTGCCAGCAACGAGAAAGCCCGGATCGATTCTCATCATCTCTGGCCCGGGGACAGGTTGTGCATCCGGCACCGTGCTCGGCCATATCGACAGCTGTGTATGTCCCGGCGATGGTTGCCAAGATGCCGTTTGCGCCCCCAAGGCGAGAACACTCAGGACCACGAAGCGAGCGAGAAATAGGGACCTGATCACGGCCTCACACCTTCCACGATTGCGACGTTCAGAGCAGCAGTCTAAGGGTCGTACGCCTCTTTCGCCAGCGAAGGAATCTACACAGTCAGATTGTCAAAGAGTTTGGTTGAGGTAGGGTTTGCCGTCTGGAGCAGACGCCCCGCATCGAGGGGTGGGTTGAAACCAGCGACGTCACAAGCTTGCGCCATACTGTTCGTTATGCCCACCAAACTCGTTGTGCCCAACGAGAGCTTCCGACCCACAAAGTGACCGACACGAGAAAACTGAAGTAACCGCCGATCTGGCGGGACAATCTGTCTCATGTCCCGTGGCGCGGGACAGAGTGGCGCAATCGGATCCTCCGGACGTCGTCTACGCACCAGTGTTTCCAATGACTTACCCCGGCACGAGTGGTGTGCGCCGTGCAGCATCGAGGGCGTACTTATTCGATTTCCTCCCTCCATGAAAGAAAGGGTGCGAATCATGCGTACCGTAAGATCACGCAAACCAGCTGGCCGCGACGAGCGTCAGAGCGCTGCCTGGGGCAAGCGTCTGAAATTCATCGCCATGCTGGCTGCAGTGCTGGCATTTGGACCACTGTACGCAGCTGCGGCTGCGGCCCCGTCGCGCATCGCCTCGGAACTCTCAGGATTGTTGTCCAAGGCCAGGCAGGGCTCGACCAAGGGCGAGACCGTCAAGGTCATCGTGCAGTACCGGGTCGTGCCCACCGCTGCACACTACGCAACGATGAGTCAGCGCGGCGGACACGTGAATGCCAAGTTGCACTTGATCAAGGCTGCGGCTTTCACCATTCCCGTGAGCGCGCTGCCCTTGCTGGAAGCCGATCCGGAAATCGTATCTGTGACCATCGATCACCCGATGAACGTAATGGATGACTTGACCAACGGCGCCGTAGGAACCAGCACCGCGTGGAATGAGGGCTACAACGGCGCGGGCGTCACGGTTGCCGTAATCGATAGTGGCATCAACGACAGCCATCCCGATTTATGGAATTCGAGCGAAACGACGTCGCGCGTTCTCTATCACCAGGACTTTACCGGCACGCCCACCACAAATTCCAGCGGAGCCCAGTACGACTTGTATGGCCACGGAACGCACGTTGCCGGCATCATTGGGGGTAACGGATACCTTTCCGGTGGACAGTACGAAGGCGTAGCCCCGGGCGTAAATCTAGTTGATCTGCGGGCGCTCGATCAGAATGGCGCCGGCACGGATAGCACGGTAATCGCCGCCATTCAGGAAGCGATTGCGCTGCAGAATACCTACAACATTCGCGTCATCAATCTGTCTTTGGGCCGCGGCATCGGAGTTTCGTACACGCAAGATCCTCTCTGCCAGGCCGTGGAAGCGGCATGGAAGAGCGGCATCGTGGTGGTTGTTGCTGCCGGCAATTACGGCCGCTTAAGCATCAATGGTAGCAACGGCTTTGGAACAGTGACTGCGCCCGGAAACGATCCTTATGTGCTCACGGTCGGTGCAACCAAGAGCAACGGTTCGTCCTCGCCTGCTGCGGAGACGCTGGCCAGCTACAGCTCGAAGGGCCCGACGACCTACGATCACGTCGTAAAGCCAGACCTCGTTGCGCCAGGCAATGATGTAGTTTCGCTTGCCGCCCCGGGAGCTACGCTCGAGGCAGACTATCCGGCCGAATTAGTGACCGGCAACGACGGCAACAATGATTACTTCGGCTTGAGTGGCACCAGCATGGCCACTCCGGCCGTTGTCGGCGCTGTTGCCTTGATGCTGCAGGAACATCCGACCCTTACTCCCGATCAGGTGAAGGCGCGATTGATGGCGACGACCTACAAGCCGGGCTTCACTTCCACCTCGGCGTATGTCCCGCACCTGTTACAGAACTTCATCGATACCTACGATCTTTTCTCGGAGGGGTCGGGCTTACTCGACGTGCAGACTGCGATCAACAGCAGCGCTCTGGCTCCGGCCAACGTTGGAGCGGCCCTTTCGCCGACAGCCGTTTACAACCAGCAGACTGGCGTGGTTTCGCTCGTATACGGAAACTCGAGCGTCGCGCCTACCTCGGTCGTTTGGGGAACATCGGTGGTTTGGGGAACGTCCGTCGTATGGGGTGCTTCGGCGGTCAGCGGCACGTCTGTGGTTTGGGGTGCATCGCTGCCCTGGAACAGCAATCTGTTGAGCGCCTTTAGCGTGGTATGGGGATCGAGTACCGGAACCGCGACCACAGCCAGCAGTGTGGTTTGGGGTGCGTCGGTGGGCAATGCTGATGCCGCCTTCAATGATGCGGGGGATGACGAGCAATAGCCGCGTGAGAACGGAAAGAAAGGAGGAGAGCATGAACAACACACGGCGAATTCGGACATTCATAGGCATCATGGTCACGGCAGCGGCGATTGCATCCGCGTACTCGGTGATGAAGAGCCACTCTCTGCACCTGTACTTCGCGCTGATGGTTTTAGCCATGGCAGCGGTCACGTCGAGAATGAAAGTGAAGCTGCCCGGCATCAATAGCAATATGTCGGTAAACCTGCCGTTTCTGCTCATCGCAGTCGTGAACCTCAGCGCCGCCGAGGCGGTGGCCATCACCTGCGTTTCCACCCTCGTCCAGTGCTGGCCGAAGAAGGACGCAAAGCTCAAACCCGAGCAGATGACCTTCAACCTCAGCATGATGGCATTGGCCACCTGCATGGCCAGTCTGGCTTTCCATGCCGTATGGCTCTACGGAGCCTCCCGGAGCATGCCCTTCGCCCTCGTACTCTCGACGGCGACTTTACTGCTCGGACAAACGCTCCCGGTTTCCGCCATCGTGGCTTTAAGCGAGGGAAAGTCGGCGGGCCCAATCTGGCTGAACCTGCTGCAACTCTCCTTCCCGTACTATGTTGTGAGCGCCGGCGTGACCTCCATGCTGCAGATGGTTGGTACTCATATGGGTTGGCCTTTGGCACTGGGGGTATTCCCGGTGATGTGCGGAATCCACTCTTCGTACCGGCTGTACTTCAGCAAAATGGTTGAGACTTCGCGGAGGCATGTTCTAGTCCGAGCAGCGAGCGCCTAGACGACGACTAATAGCTCAGAGGGTGGCACGGGCGAGCCCGCTGCCGCCCTTTTTCTTTTTGCCCGAGAAAAGATATGAGCTGACTAGTAAGGCTGAATTCCGCACTGAGGCGTCAGAAGGGACACGCTCCAGCCGACGCGGTCAGCCTTCATCGCCTGAACTGCCGCAGATGCCCTTCTCAACACGTTTTACCGGCGACCTGGCAACAGTTCTTCGTCCACGTTACACCCAGCGCATGCAGCGCAAGCCGATCGAAAAGAGTCAACTTTTCAGGGTCCAGCACGACTTCATAGGCGTACTGAACCGCGGGATCGACTGTGATGCACCAGGGTTCGTGGCGAACAATGCCGCCGCAATGTTCGCAGGCAGAACTGGCGTTATAGCGATTGCTGTGATACCAACTGGCTGCGGGGTTCGCAAACATCTCAGCACCTCCCCAAAAGACAAGCCCCATTCAATTCCCCGCGCCTTTAGCCGTACAGCTCGGTGGAACTTCGTTCTCTTCGCAGCGTAAGTTGCAGCATAAAGTCTTCCAATCTGAACTGTCACACCTATCTGTGATCGGGATCACAGACAGTAAACGGGGATCGCTCCGGTGGGTAGTGTTTCTAATTCGAATGCAGCGTTTGGTCAGTCATGGTGGAAATAGAAGATGTTCCCGTCCAAGTCCTTTACGGTAAACTGGCGCAATCCCCAAGGCTTTTTCTCCAGAGGATCCACGATGTTCACACCTGACGACTTCAGTTCCTGGTACAACGCGTCAATATCCTTAGCGAAAACCCAGTGAACGGCAGCTTCGAACGGTGGCTTCCGCTTCCGAAAGAATATCGCCACGTCACCGCGTGACACAGCCCCAATCTCTTTGCCCGGGTAAAGCCATCCGATCTCAAAACCGAGTACATCTCTGTAATGCTGTTGCGCGCGTTCGACGTCAGCGACCGGCAACTCCGGTACCGATTGGGCAATCGAGTTCATTTTCTCTTTTGCGCTCACAGAGCTCTCCTTTATGCAACAAAACCGCTCCGACGCCTTCAACTAGCAACCGCTCAGGTCGTGTTGGTCAATCGTCGATCGCATAGTTTATTCTGAAAAGTTGCTCGACGCTCGCAGGCCACACCGTGCAGGTTCGCCTCGAGCTGCGGCCTTGAGCCAAAAGCTAGAAGCCAGGAGCTAGAAATTTCCTATGAAAACAGGCATTATCGGCCTGCCCCAGGTGGGCAAGACATCGCTGTTCCGCATTCTTACGAAGGCGCAGCTGTCGGAGCACGCTTTCGCCAACCCGCGCGAGGCCCACGTCGGCGTGGCCAAAGTTCCGGACGACCGCCTCGACCGATTGGCCGCTCTGTACAACCCGAAGAAGCTCACACACGCCTCCGTGGACTACGTCGATGTGGGCGCCATTGGCCAGGATGCTCTGAAAGAAACGGCGTACATCGGCCATCTGCGTCAGGTCGACGCGCTGGCGCACGTGCTACGCGCATTTGATGATCCCGCCATCCCGCACGTGGGCGAAATCGATCCGCTGCGCGACATCAAGAATGTCGAATTCGATCTCATGGTCAGCGACCTTGGCCAGATCGAAAAACGTCTGGAGCGCCTGGAAAAAGATCTCAAAAAGATGAAAACCCCGGAGCTCGAAAAAGAATTCGAGCTGTTGAAGCGCGCCAACGCTCATCTAGGAGAAGAGAAGCCGCTGCGCGAGTTGCCCATGAGTCCGGAGGATAAAAAGCGCATCCGCGGATTCATGTTCTTGAGCGAGAAGCCCATTCTCTACGTCCTCAACATCGGCGAATCCACCGAGCTGGGCAAGGAACTCGAAGAGGCCGTCAGCAAATTCCAGCTCACCGATGTCTCCGCCCGCCCCAATGCCGCGGCCACGGCGATTTGCGGAAAAGTCGAAGCCGAACTTGCGGAAATGAGCGATGCCGATGCAGCCGAATTTCTCGCGAGCTACGGACTGCGAGAGAGCGGCTTGATTCGGCTGATTCGCACCACCTACCAATTGCTGGGTTTGATTTCATTTTTCACCGCCGGAGAAGACGAATGTCGGGCCTGGACAATCCCCGCCCATAGCCGCGCTCAGGAAGGAGCCGGAGCCATCCACTCCGATCTGGAAAAACACTTCATCCGTGCAGAAACCATCCGCTGGGACCAACTGCTCGAAGCCGGTTCCGAAGCCAACGCCCGCGCAAAGGGCACGCTCCGCCTGGAAGGCAAGGACTACATCGTCCAGGACGGCGACGTGATGCATATTCGGCATAGCGGCTAGTCTCTTCACCACGGAGACACAGAGGCACAGAGGAAGCAGGAAGATTTCATGTTTCTGTGCCTCCGTGGTGAATTCCAGACTAGGCTGCTATGATCCCGCTGGAAATGGGAGCGATCGCCACAAGCGTTCTTCTGGGATTAACCGCCGCTGCCGCTAACATCTTCGGCGGCGCGATTATCGTCCAGCGGCATTGGGAGCGGCGCTACTTGCGCTACTTCGTCGCGCTCGGTGCGGGTTTCATGCTCGCGACCGCGCTAGTTGAGATGATCCCCGAAAGCTTCGAACTCCGCGGGCGCTCGGCCGCCTATCTCGTCCTCTCCGGATATCTCCTCATTCATTTCTTCGAGCACACCGTAACGCCGCACTTCCATTTCGGCGAAGAAACCCACAAAGATGAATTCGTTCACACTCACAAGGGATATTCCGTCCTGCTCGGCCTGATCATTCACACATTCTTCGACGGGATCGCGATCGCCTCGGGCTTTCTCGTTTCAAACGTTCTCGGCTGGCTGATTTTTTTCGCGATCTTCCTGCACAAGATTCCGGAAGGCTTCACGGTAGGTTCGGTCATGCTGGCCAGCGGCCGCAGCCGTGGCACCGCCTGGGGATCGTCGGTCGTGTTGGGATGCTCAACCCTGGCCGGCGTTCTCACCATGGCGATTTTCCGCCACGACGTCGGCGCCGGCCTTCCGCTCTCGGCGGGAGTGACCATCTACGTCGCGGCTTCTGACCTCGTCCCGGAAGTCAACAAGGAACCGTCGATGAAGATGGCGTTGCTGGTCTTTGTAGGGGCAGCAGTGTTTTTTGCGCTCGATCACCTGTTTCACGTGCACTGAACGTGTGGGGGAGGATGCCTTCGTCCGCTCCGCTCGCGAAACGAGCCTCCGAATCTGAACGTCTAAACCAAAAATAACGGCATCTGTCACCTTCTGCGTGTGTTCAGATGCCGTTTACGATTAGGCCAAAGTAACTGATTTCTGAATAGCACCTCGCGGCTGTGACGACCGTGAGTCCACTGCGTTAACAGTGTGATCCAGATCACTGTCAAGTTTGCGTCGAACGGTGAACAGATTTTTCCATTACTGTCCCACAAGAAATTCAGCCCTGCCGGGCTTTGGCAGCACTCTCGTAATCCACTTTCGGACCCGGCTAGCGCGAAGCTTCATCCTCGATCCAGTATTCGCGCCGCGAGTTGAGAACTAGCTGGGAGCGCTCTTTCATCTCCACATGCAGTGCATGCAGCCCCTGCGTCGGCGCAGTTGGCCGAAAGCTCAGTATGTAATAATTGGGCAAATCGTTCGACAACGCGATCAGACCTGCCTTCAGGTCCTTCGCACTACGGAAGTGAAAGGATTCCCCTCCAGCCAACTGCGCGATGGATTCGGCAGTCTTGGTCCGCAGCGCAGTCCGTGCCGCCAGTAAGGTCATGGTAGCCAGACGAAGCGGCGGCGCCAGTTGGCTGATGCAGTCCAGCACCTGCTTGCTATAGTGCCCATCGTATTCAGGATCGGCTCCCTGACGGCTGAAGCAGCCGTGAGCGGGGCCAGGTGTGCCGTTGTTGAACTTCGAGGCTTCATGGGAAACCGCTGCGTGCGTGCTTGAAAAACTGAAGCTGTACATCGCCGTATTGCTGTCGCTGATGAGGCGCAAGACCTCATCCAGGCTCGTCAGACTCCCTCGGTCGACAGTTTCGCCGAACAGCAGAATGGCACGGCGATAGCGCATCGGCTGCACCCGCAGTTGCGCGACGGCGAAAGCAATTCCGTCGAGGATCGCTGCTCCGTTGTCGCCCGCGTCGAGCGTGGCCAGGGCATGGGAGACATCCAGTGTTTCTCGCGAAAACGGCATGATCATGTGCGGTGTGCTGTCGAAGGCAATGACGGCTACCCGGTGTTCGACGCTACCGATCAAGGCGGGGAGAATGGCGTCCAGTCGGCCGTAGTCCGCGAGATGCTGTACTCCCGCGCCGCCGGTCTCAACCACGATCGCGAGTGCCAGCGGCTGCAAGTCGGTATCGGCATCGAGTGCGGGCTTTTGCGGCACACCATTATCGGTGACAAGAAAGTCATCCGCTGTGAGTGAGAAGACCACCCCTCCGTGCTTGGTTTTCACCAGGACCGGCACCTGCACCAATGTCGACCCGACGGTAAAAGTGGGCTGGACTGATGTGGGCTGGGTCGATGTCGGCTGGCCGGCGGTCTGCTCCGCCCCGCCTTGTTGCGCCCGTATCAGCAAGGGAGTCAGGCAGAGAAGCAACGACAAGATGTGGGCAGCTTTCCTCATTGATTGTCAGTGTAGTCGTGAGAATGCGCCGGAGGAAGAGGATGTCCATCAAGGCAAAGGGCCGCCGGGCACCGAACATCCAGTCAATGCCCGACAAAGAATTCCGACATATCCCGCGCGGAAGCCGCAGCTCCCGGAAAGCTGCTTACGCCGCTGGCAGCCAGAGTCAATCGCAATGTGCTTTCATGCTGAAACAATGTCTGCGAGACATAGCTCTTCTTGGCCTGCGAGCTGACAATCACTGCCGGAATGTGGCCGCCTCCGTTGGTAGTGTCTGTATCCTCGCTCTCGTCAAAAACAATAATCAGCAATCCACTGCTCTGGAAGTCTGAATTTGAAATCAGCGGCGCAATGTTTTCTTGCAGCCACGAATCCGCCTGAGCCAGCGTGCCGGTATGCGCGTCATCCATGATGTCGGGAACAATGAACGAGTATTGCGGCAGAGCACTGCTCGCGAGATCGACGGCAAACTGCGAAAAGGGCACGATGTTGGCCGCCTGCGCCGGATCGTTTTGCACGTCCGAAAGATAAGTAAACGGGTTGTGGTGCTGCACGTACGGGGAAACGTCTCCTCCCAGATATCCTGCAGAAGGAAGTGCCTCCGCATAACACTTCCAACTCTTGCCCGCCTTCACCAGTTCCCGAACGACATTGCCATCGCTCACGACGCCGGAGAAGCTATCGCTGTCCGTCTCGGTCTCGCCTATCGTCAGCATGAAATAGTTGGGTAATGACGGATGCGCGTTCGCGTAATACTGCGCCGCCAAGCCATATTGTTGGGCCAAGCTGTTCAGATAAGGCATGGCCGAACTGCCGATCACATCGGAGTAGGAATGGTTTTCCTCCAGCACGAGCAATACGTGCGCAAAGGTTGGGGCTTGCGAAGGCGACGGACCTGGCGTGGACGTAAGTGTTCCCTGCATGCCGCTGCCGCAACTGAGGATGTTTGCTCCCAGCAGAAAGACGGGCCACAAGTAGGCCCAGCGGAGCGGAAACCGAAGAGACGAATGCACAACCATCCAGCTAGCTTTGGTTGCAGAAACGTGTCTGGTTGTTGCTCGCGAATCAATCCACAGTGTGTTTGGCGGTGTATCCGTCGCGCGAAACGACTTCGATTTTCACGTTTTTGCCCTTCTGGTCCTTCACTTTCAGCGGACCGCCATCCGGCGCGACGACTTGCACCTTCAGCTTGCGATAGGTTCCATCGAGCTTGGCGTTCGTTGGATGATACGCAAGTGTGTACTCATTGCGGATGTCGTTCGAGATATCCGCGAACTCCTCCGCATACTCGGCGTCGAAGCGAGGGAAGTACGACCGCCCGCCCGTCATGGAGGCGAAGGTTCGCATCTCGTTGTCGCCCTGCAAATAATCGATCTCATGCACTGGGATGCCCATGCCATGCATACCTTGGCACCACCCCGGATGCGTCTCGCAATACTCGCGCACAATGAATCCCACACTGATGGTGAAGATCGTAACGTCTTTCGTGTTCCTGATCTTCTTCATGATCTGATCGAGCGTGAGTTTGCTGAAGGTGTCAATCCCGGTCGTAACCAGAATGATGTACTTCTTGCCTTCGACGCGATCCAACCGGTCGAGCGTGTCATAGAGCGCGTCGAAGATGTTGGTCTCAGAAAATCCGGGAATGCGCAGTTGATTCAGCGCTCCATAAATCGCTTGCTTATTCTGAGTGAAATCGACCAGGATGTGCGGTTGCATGTCGAAGTACTCGACCGCAACCCAGTCATCTTTCTTCAGACTGTTGGCAAACGCATACGAAGCCTGCAAAGCCTGAATCATGAAAATATAATTCGTTGCCGCAAACTCGACCAGCAATACCGCAGTGATCGGCGCCTTGGACACGGTGAAATCTGTGATCTGCTGCGGAACACCATCTTCCGCAACGCGAAAATTACCCTTCTGCAACCCGGGGACAAACTGGCCGTCTTTCGTCGTGACCAGCACGTCCACATTGACCAATGGAACGTTAACCTTCAGCGAATAATCCGGCTGGTCTTCAACTTTTCTGGGCGGCGGCGGGGGCGGCGCTGCTTCGTTGGGTTTCTTCGTGGGAATCGCATAGGGACCGACATTGCCCGACGGTCCTCCGGCATCGGCCGGAACATCCTGCTTCGGCTGGCCGTTATCTTGTGTCTGCGACGACGAAGAACCCTGCTGATCCTGCGCCCAGACGCCGACAGAACTCCATATCAATGCGGCACACAGCAGTGGCGCAAGCAATGAACTGAACCGGTCGACTTGCATGCATTTTCGAGTCGTTCCTTGTAAAAGATACGGCATACCGTGGTTTCCGCCAAACCGCCCTGTGCTAGTATAGACGCAAGGATTCGCGATTGGGATGTTTTAGCCCGGTCCCTCAATTCTCCCCTACTGGCAACGTGTTAGACAAGGACCGATTCTAAGTCGGAGGGGCCAGCTTTGGGCGCATCCTGATTCGGGGTTTTAGATGAAGAATATCTTCCTGGCGCTAGTCGCTTTCGCATTGCTTCCAGCTTCTCTCCTGACCGCTCAGACCGCCTCTCAGCCCACCATTCCTGTCGATCAGATTCACACTGGAATGCGCGGCGTCGCCTACACCGTTTTTCAAGGCATCAAGCCTGAGTCCATGGACGTCGAAGTGCTCGGCATTCTGCACAATGTGAATGGACCGCGCAGCGACGTAATCCTGGTCCGTCTGCATGGGCAAAAAGTGGAATACACGGGCGTGGTTGCGGGAATGAGCGGCAGCCCCGTCTACTTCGACGGCAAGCTGGCGGGCGCGATCGCGTTTCGCATCGGTGAGTTCTCGAAAGAACCGATCGCGGGCGTGACTCCGATCGCCGACATGCTCGAAATCAATGCCCTCGATAAGTCGCCCATGGAAGAGGCCGCGGCAAGCAAATCCGCCATCACCAACGCGGCCGGAAAAACGGCTGCTCCGGGCGACCGTGCTTCGCTCCCATCCTCGCCTCAGGATTTTAGGAATTATCTCAAGCCCATCGACGCGCCTCTCGTGTTCAACGGATTTTCCGAGGACGCAGTGCGCCAATTCGCTCCGCAGTTCGCTTCTGCCGGAATCGTCCCCGTCATGGGCGCGGGATCGGTCAGCGAAGATAAGCAGCCCGAACCGCTCGTGCCCGGTTCAGCCGTGAGCGCGGTGCTGGTGCGTGGCGACATGGACATTGCCGCGACCTGCACCGTAACCTACGTCGATCCGCAACGACTGCTGGCCTGCGGACATCCCTTGCTGCAATTTGGCTCGGTCGATCTGCCCATGAATAAGGCGCAGGTGCTGGCCACACTTCCCTCGCCGCTCAACGCCTTCAAGATCGTCAATACGACAGAAGCTGCCGGAGCTTTCGTTCAGGATCGCCACACTGGAATCCTGGGCGTGTTCAACAAGCAACCGGACATGATTCCGGTGACGCTGACGATTCATGGCGGCAACAGCACAAAGGATTTTCACTATGAAGTCTTGAACAATCCACGCCTGAGCCCGGTAGCAATCATGGCGACGGTCTTCAACGCGCTCCACGGCGTGAATGAATACGGAGAAGAAATCACTTACCGCCTGAACGGCAGTCTGGACATTAAAGGCTTTCCCGAGGTGGCGTTGAAGAATATGTTCACGCCCGAGGAAAGCGGCCAGCCCGCGGCCATGGAAGCCGCGTTGTCGCTGGGGGAGCGGTTCGGACGAATCTACGACAACCCCTATAGCGCACCCGCGGTCGAAGGCGTGAAGCTCGATTTCGATCTCATCCGCGAGCGCCGCTGGGCGCGCCTGGAAAGCGCCCGCACCGATGTCACCGAAGTCCGCCCCGGCGACAAAATCATGATCGAGACGGTGCTGGCTCCGTATCGTGGCGAGCGCAGCGTGCGCCAGATTCCGGTCAAAATCCCAACTTCCGCCAGCAAAGGAACGCTGCGCATCCTGGTTACGGACGGCGACACCCTCGATCGCATGAGCCACATGAATCCCGCGTTTGCCCGCAAACTCGATCTCGCTTCAACCATCGCCGTGCTCAACAAAGAGCATGAGAACAATCGCATTTACGTTTCACTGCTCGAAGCCGATCCCGAAGCCCGCGTCGCCGACAAAGTCATGCCGACCTTACCTCTTTCGATCATGAATGTGATGGACGGCATGCGCGGCAATCAGGAAATGATTGTCAGCGGCGAATCGAACGTAGATGAAACGGCGACCCCGCCGCTGGATTATGTGGTGAGTGGGGCGGAACTGCTGACGGTCACGGTGAAGTAGCGTCGTGACAATGCCCATGGCACACTAAAGCGCCCTACTCTTCCTCGTCCTCGCCCATCTGCTGCGTCAGATAACGCTCGTAGCCGACTTCTTTGATCTGGTGCACTTGGGCTTCGAGAAAGTCCACATGATCTTCTTCGTCTTTGAGCAGCTGAACCAGCAGATCGCGCGATCCGTTGTCACCTTCTTTCGTCGCGATGGCAACGGCATCGTTGTACTGCTTGACCGCGCCCACTTCCAGCGCAAGATCGCTCTCGATCATCCCCTTGACCGTTCCGGCCACGTTTAGTTCCAGCGGCATCATCGACGGGCTGCCATCGAGAAACAGAATTCTCTCAATCAGCACCTCGGCGTGCTTCATCTCCCCGATCGATTGCTTTTTGATCAGGTCGGCAAGCTTGTGATATCCCCAGTTCTCGCACATCTCAGCATGCAGGAAATACTGGTTGATTGCGGTGAGCTCTTCGCGCAAAGCTTTGTTCAGCTCAGTCAGAACTCTTGGATTGCCTTTCATCAACACCCCCGAGCACTCGACTTTACGCGGGCAGGAGTGCCCGCGCCACAACGAACGAACCTGAGAGTATCGCAAAACTGCTAGCGCGGATCAATTATTACCAACTGAAACTCCGGCGTCCTACCCCAGCGCCGCATCAATGATCTTCAACAGCCCGGCCCGCGTGAACGGTTTTTCCAAAAGTCGAATCCCGCTCTCCAGCCCCTGGTTCGCGACGAATTCCCCCGTATAGCCCGACATGTAAACGACTCTTATCTCGGGATGCGAATTCATCACCTTCAACACCAGTTCCGGCCCACTCACACTCTTCATCACGACGTCGGTGAGAACCAGATCAATTCGCGTATGCTCTTTCGCAATCGCATCGAGCGCGGTTTGACCGTCATCCGCCTCGATCACGTGATAGCCGTGCTCTTCCAGCATTTTCTTGGTGAGACGGCGCATGATGCGATCGTCTTCCGCCAGCAGAATCACAACGCCTTCGCGGCGCGCGGGCAGCGCTTCGGTCTGCTGCTCCGGTACAGTCCCCAACTTCTGTTCGGCGTTGGGAAAATAAATCTTGAACGTGGTTCCGCGGTCGGGCTCGCTGTACACCCAGATATCCCCGCCGATTTGTTTGATGATGCCATACACCGTGGCCAGCCCCAACCCCGTTCCCTTGCCAATTTCCTTGGTTGTGAAAAACGGCTCAAAAATGCGCCCACGCGTGGCCTCGTCCATGCCGGTGCCGTTATCGCTGATGGCCAGCATGACATGTCGGCCCGGCTTCATGGTGGCGTGCTCGCGCGCGAACGCCTCGTCGAAATCGAATACACCCGTCTCGATGATCAGCCTCCCTCCGCGTGGCATCGCGTCGCGCGAGTTCACCGCCAGATTCATGACGATCTGATCCAATTGCCCGGGATCCGCTTCGATGATTGCGGTCGGCGTGCGGGGCAGCAGCGCGACCTCCACGTCGTCGCCCATGAGCGGACGCAGCAACTTCGTTACTTGCCGCAAGCGCTCGTTCAAATCAAGAATTTGCGTCTGTACCGGCTGCCTGCGGCTGAACGCCAGCAACTGACGGGTCAACGACGCACCACGGGTCGCCGCCTCGTAGATGTTTTCGATGTATTCCAGGCTTTGACTATCGACGCGCCCGCGCAGCAATTCGGCACAGGCGGTGACGATTCCCAGCAGATTATTGAAATCATGCGCGACGCCGCCAGCCAACCGTCCCACGGCCTCCATCTTTTGCGATTGCCGCAGCTGATCTTCAATCTTCTTCTGCCCCGTGATATTGCGTGCGATAGCCGACGCGCCCACGACCTTGCCCTCCTGATCGAGAATCGGCGAAATGGAGACCGAAACATTCAACCGGCGGCCATCCTTAGTAACTCGCACCGATTCGAAGTACCCGACGTGTTCGCCGCGGCGAATCTTCGCCAGAATGCCGAGCATTTCGTCGACGCGATCTCCCGGGCAGAGCGTCGTAATGTTTCGCCCAACGATTTCCTGCGCCGTGTAGCCGTACATCTGCTGGGCGCCCTTGTTCCACTGTGTGATCACGCCGTCGAGCGTCTTGCCGATGATGGCGTCCTGGGAAGAGTCGACGATCAGGGCCATGCGGTTCTGCGAATCGCGCAATTCGCGGCTCTTTCGCCGGTCCAGTTCTTCATTCACCTGCCGCAGTTGGTTTTCAATGCGCTTGCGATCACTGATGTCGCGGATCACACTGAGCACGATCACGCCATCGCCGCGGGCCCCATTCCCTGTCGAGACCGGGCTCAAACTGATTTCGACCGGAAACTCCGACCCGT
The DNA here is from genome assembly GCA_963772045.1 of uncultured Acidobacteriaceae bacterium. GTDB lineage: Bacteria > Acidobacteriota > Terriglobia > Terriglobales > Acidobacteriaceae > Sulfotelmatobacter. Next base: position 552,659 of record CAVYWC010000003.1, read on the forward strand.
CGCGCTTCCTGCCGTAAAGGTCAAGCCCCGATCCCATGCGGCGGATTTTCGGCTGCGCGTGATACTCGTCGCGATGGCGGTGGTGATCGCCGCGCTGCCGCTCGGGCACAAGAATCTCAATGTTCTGCCCGATGAGTTCCTCGCGCGTGTAGGAAAACATCGCTTCGGTCTGGGAATTGACCTGCACCATGACGCCCTGCCGGTTTACGGCGACAACGGCGTCAGGAATGGCCTCGAGGATCGACGGAGACAGCAGCGTCTCCGCCAGCGTTTTCTGGTTGGATCTTTCCAGCTCTGGATTCCCCAACAGACTCGTCCCCATTCCCCACTTAGAATCGTTGTCCGCATCATAGCGGGATCGGCAAGCGACCGCAACGGATGGAACAGGCACTGCCTGATGGTCGATTGGCCGAGGCCCAGAATGGAAAGCGCAAAATGTGGCACGAATATACTTGAACTTTTTTGAGCGCTTACGGAAACCACTGGCGCGCGGGGTACCTGAGAGTGTTTTCTATTTACATCGACGACAGCGGCAGTGCACCGGAGCACAAATTCGCAATTGCAGCCGGAATCGTGTTTCCGGCAAAGCGAATAGAGGGCATTTGAGCGGGGATGGAACACCTTTCTGGAAAAGGAAGGAATATCGGAGCTTCATGCCTCAGAGTGCGTAGCACATAATCTCCACTGGGATTTTGCTGGCTGGGATGATGATCGCTCGGAGAGGGCGTTGCTCCGTGCGCAGCAGATCATTTTCAAGTATTCAGTTAGGGCGTTTAGCATCGGGATTCACAAGCAAGACTACAACGAGATAGTCCCGAAAGAGATGTGGCTCGGTGTTAGCCAGTCGCACTGCGTTTGGGCATTGTCCAGCGTTCTCGGATTAAGCTACGACTGGGCATCCGCCCACTCGACTCCGATGGAATATGTTTTTGATAGTGCCTCGAAGCAAGAAAAGAGGGACATTGAAGAGGCCATTGACTATTCCGAAGCGATTTATCCGGGTCACTTTTCTGGGCATTATTCCTTCCGGTCCCGCAAAGAAGTGCCGGAACTCCAAGCAGCAGATATTTACGCTTGGGTGAATTACCAAGCTGCCTGCTATACGAGATTCGATACTCCCATAAAACCGATCGCCGAAAAACTCTGGCACCCTTTCATCTCAAGGAACGAAGAGAATATGGTGCACCATTCAGTCGCTTAATCGGGTGGGCCTGGAAATGTGGGTAAAGAAAACCTACGGGAGCAGGAAGACTTACGGCTGCGGGAATATAAGCAGAAACAGAGAGAAGCACGGATGCCGAAACCGAATAGAGGCCCGTCTAGCGTATAACTCGCGGCGCTATGACACCACAAGAATACGGTTTGATCATTGGCGTTCTGGCTCACCAACTCCAACTGCTAAAGGCGCTAGTTGAACTGCTAGCAGCCGGGGTCTCGTTGATCCAGGCGATTTGTCCGCTTTCGTAGCCTTGGTTCAGCAACATCAACAGGCGAGCGGCCCTCACGTCGGTATCGCGCACCAGCTCTACCACGAGGTCGCAACGCATGCAGGAGTGGCGACAGGCCTTGAGTCCTAGGTGAGCGGATAGGCCTGCTTCTCACGACCCCCTCTCCGCACCCCGCCGCATCAGGGCGCCCTCATCTTTCCGTTTTGGCTAGTAAGCCATGTATATGGTCCCCACAAATCCCTATTGACGAACTCTGAGTTCTCTGTGCTATGCTTTAGGTCACGAGTTCGCCCTGCCTCATTGGTTGGGCGGACCTGAATTTCATGCAGAGTGGCTGAGGGACGAGCCCTGAGACGCCACGGCAACCGATCCGGGATCATCTATCCCCGATGCTGGTGCCAACTCTCTCCTGGAAACAGGGAACATGAGATTCGGCTGCGAGCTGTACCTGCATCCGATAGCCTCTTTTCCTTTTCCTGGAAAATGAGGCCTTTGCTTTTTTTAGGCCAAGCTTTCCGGCTCGTCCTCAGCTATTCGCTAGTAAGGAAGCGATCGAAACGCGATTATCGCCTCGTATAGAACACGAGGCCTCGCGCGGATCGCCTTGGTCCTTCGGACCGCCGCAAAGCGGTCCTCAGGATGACAAACCGATTCCGAGTTTCGGAATACGAGAGCGAGTAGCCACATGTCAAATTACGAACTTCGCTGCCGGGAATGCGGACGCAGCTGGGGTAACCAGCCCCGCTCCATTTGCGACGAATGTTTCTCTCCTCTGGAAATCGTTTACGACTACGACGCACTGCGCGCGCAGACCAATGGGAATGGATTCACCCGCGAGCACATTGCCCGGATGCCCCCGAACATGTGGCGTTACGCTGAGCTTTTGCCCCTCCCCCAGGGGTTTCAACCGCGACTGCCGGTCGGATTCACTCCGCTGTTTCAGGCTCCGCGTCTCGCGGAACGCCTGAGTGGAACAACGGCTCGCGCGGCCAATCTTTACATCAAAAACGACGCGATCTGTTTTCCCACGCTCAGCTTCAAAGACCGTGTGGTTGCAGTCGCGCTCGCGAATGCGCGCGCCTTCGGATTCGATACGGTGTCCTGCTCCTCCACTGGAAACCTGGCCAACGCCGTCGCCGCGCACGCTGCCCGCGAAGGGCTGAAGGCGTGGATTTTCATTCCAGCCGATCTGGAACCCGCGAAAATTCTGGGCACCAATGTCTTTGGCGCGAAGGTCGTGCGCATCTCTGGAAATTACGATCAGGTGAACCGGCTGTGCTCGCAGATCGCCGACGAGCACCGCTGGGGATTCGTCAACGTGAACCTGCGTCCCTATTACGCGGAAGGGTCGAAGACCGTGGGCTTTGAAATTGCCGAGCAACTTGGCTGGCGCCTGCCCGACAACATCGTTTGTCCCATGGCCGGTGGATCGCTGATCACGAAAATCAAGAAAGCGTTCGACGAGTTGATCAAGCTTGGTCTGGTTGAAGCGAAAGAAGTCAAATTCTTCGGAGCGCAGGCGACCGGCTGCTCTCCGATTTCGACCGCGATCAAGACCGGATCTTCCGAGATCGAGCCGCAGAAGCCCAAGACGATCGCCCGTTCGCTGGCCATCGGCAATCCGGCTGACGGCCATTACGCGATCAAAACGATCAAAGGCAGCGGTGGATGGAGCGAGGACGTGAGCGACCCGGAAGTTGTCGACTCGATCCGTCTGCTGGCCGAAACCGAAGGCGTCTTCACCGAAACTGCCGGAGGCGTGACGGTCGGATGCGCCGGCAAGTTGTATCGTCAAGATCGAATTCTGCCGGAGGAAACAACTGTTCTGTGCGTCACCGGCAACGGCTTGAAGACCACCGATGTGCTGGCCGGCGTCTACCGGACCGAGCGTCCCATCGCCCCCAAACTCGCAGAGTTCGAGAGCTACCTGCAACAGACTCTCGACGTAGCCGAGGTGCCAGAGGTTATCCGCGCAGCCGAAGAAACAGTGCAGATAGGAGCATAACCATGGCGATTACCGTACAAATTCCGACAGCGCTCCGGCGTCACACGGCAGGAGTAGGTTCGATCAGTTGCACCGCATCGAACGTGACCGAGCTGTTCTCCGTGCTCGACGAAAAGTTTCCCGAGCTCAAACCACATCTGCGCGACGAACAGGGACAGGTTCGCCGCTTTCTGAATATCTACGTGAACGAGGAAGACATCCGCTTCCTCGGTGGTCAGACCTACGCATTTCAAGAGGGCGACGAAGTTCTGCTCGTGCCCTCCATCGCAGGCGGAGCGAACTAGAATTCTGATTCGCGACGGCGAGGGTCGCATCGTTCACGGGTTTCTATTTGCTCGATTTCGTTTCCAAGTCTGAAAATAAATAAGCCCCTGCATTTTTTTGCCGCTACCAATTTCTCTTCCCGTCCGTCTGATGTGCCGGTTGTCATATGCGCTCTTCCTTGCCGGGGACGAAGAAGCTCCTGACAGCGACAGGAGATTCCCATGCGTCGCCTGTTTCTGCTCGTCCTCGCATTAGTGGGTTCAGCTTGGGCTCAAGGTCGTTCCGCCCAGAGCCCTCCGCGGCCGCTCACGCCGATGGTCGATATAGACGTCGACCCTTCTCCACCGATCAGTGCAACATCTGCAATCGATGGGCAACGAAGCCGGGTTCCAGACAGAGCCTTCGTGTCCATCTCCGATCTCTCGGTTCCCGCGCGTGCGCGTAAAGAATTTGAAAAAGCCAAACAGTCTCTCGCCCAGCGGAATTGGACGCAGGCGCGCGATCGACTCAATAAAGCGATTTCGTTCTATCCCGCGTACGCCGGTGCCTACAACGATCTGGGAGTCACGTATGCCCATCTCGGCGATGTCGACCAGGAACGCCGGGCGCTCGAAAAAGCGATTGCCCTCGACGACCACTTTGCCTTGGCTCACCTGAATTTCGGCCGCATGGATATCGCAGAGGGAAGGCTCCCCGAAGCCGAAACCGCGTTAAAGAAGGCCGCGATCCTGGCGCCACAAAACCCCGGAGCTCTCATCGTCCTGAGCTACTGCATTCCTTGAGAAGCACTTTGACGATGCGATTGCTACAAGCAACGAGGCGCACAAACTGGCCGTCCCTCACGCGTTCGCGCATCGTATGGCCGCGCGCGCTTTCGAACAGAAACAACAATACGACCGTGCGGTGATTGAGTTGAATCTCTTCTTGCAGGAGAATCCGGTAGGTCCTGTTGCCGACGAGGTACGCAAGGAACTACCGATCGTCGAGGCAGCTCAGCGCGAATGAGCGACTTCAATTCTGTTGGTGCGCCGAGTGGTCAGTAGGTGGATACTTGCCCACTGGGCAGTCGCAACGAGTGAGCCTTATCGAGCACCCACTGCGGGAATTGCGGAGCTCCCTGCGGAATCTTGCCCTCGGTGATCGCCCACTGCTCCAGCCATCCTGTGCCTTCTTCGCCGACATAGGTGTTGGGCAGGCTGTACGCGGAATCGCTCAACGCGTCTTCCAAAGTGATGAAGCGATATCCGCGCTTGCGCAGCAGATCGAGTAGTTCGCCAATGTGATCAGCCTCGAGCCGGCTGGCGTGCAGCAACAGAATCTGCTTCGGCTCGTAACCCACGACTTTCGCCGAAAGCTGTTCCTCGTAGGCGAAAACCGCATCGTGATAGGCGAGATATTCCTTCACCAGTTTCTGCTGCAGATCGCTGTCGTTACGATTCTTCGCGTCTTCGTAGACGCCGGCAAACATCCAGTCCCAGCCATCCAGCGTGATAGGCGCGATGCGGTATCCGCGGCCAGCCAGAAACGCTTCGGCTTCGCGCCGTGTCTGCAAGTCGCGACCGACGTCGAGATAGGGATGGCGGAAATAACGCAGCTTCATCCTGTGCCCCGCCAGCAGCAACTTGATCACGCTCTCGCCCTGGATGACATCGTCTTCCCAGGGCTTCAGACCTGCTTGATTCAGCGACATGTGGCTGAAGGTGTGATTGCCGAGTTCAAATCCATAGTCGAGCCACATCTGCAAAGCTTTAATGCGCTCGTCGACTTCGCCCGGCTTGTACAGCTTCTTCTCGTTGACGAAGCCGACGACCGGAACTTTCTGATCACGCAGCGTGCCGAGGAGCTTGGCGGTCATAGCGGTAATGTCCGCGGCGGGCTGTCGATCGGCCATGCCAGAGGGAAGATCGTCGATGGTGACCGCGACCTGCCGATCAGGAGTCTTTGAGGATTGCGCCAGGATCGGGACGCAGCATGCGAGAAGGACGGTACTTACACATAGGAGTCGCCGGGACATGAAAGGGCCTCAGAGTGGATTGAAAGCGAAACCGCATTAGACCACGCGCGCAGAGGAAAAGAAAATTGAAGAGTCATGCCGTCGAATATCCGTTGCAAGTCACATCTTGTGCCGATAAAAGAACGGGAGGAAATAACGGCACCCGTCTGCTCGTAATTTCCTCGATCAACACTCCTCAATGAGGTCCCGGCTGAATTCCATATGGTGTGCTCTAGCCCGGGCGCACACACCTCTACTTTCTATTTAATAGAATCGTCGCCTGACCACCTCTCAAAATTCTCATTTGTAAGCCCAAACTTCTCAAGTGTTTACATATACGAGTAAGCTATACCCCCTGCCACTACGTGCCATCATCCGGGAGAAGATATCCTCAGAAATCGGACAAAAATTCTCCCCATTTATCCAGCGGATTGGTTCTTAAAATCCCAGGTAAATACAGCGCCCAGATGGGCGGAAAGGATGGACAGCATGACACCGAAGAAGCAGACGAAGTCAGCAGTCGGCAAGGATGTTGGTCAGATCAACTCCGACACCGGCAAGGTGAATGAAGCCAAACCACAAACCACAGCGCCTACGGCCGCAGCGCCAGCGGCTCAGACTACGAAGCCGGAATAACAACCTGGTAGACAGCAGAAGTCAATCGACGCCCTGCTCACCGGATTGAAGGAGCAGGGGGTGAAGGTCGATGCTGCAACGATGGTGACGATGGACGGAAAGTTCGCTCTCGTGAAGCCATGGGGACCTGCGCCAACAATCAAGATTGGACCGTCAGGGTCCTACGACATCATCGAGGTGAAGTCATTCGCTCGCGCTGATCTACCGACGATGTTGAAGGCGAAGGAGCTGTACGACAAACGGATAAAACGCGAGCAGAAGAAAACAGCAGATGCGGCCAAACGGTCAAGGCGAAAGAAACGCCGGCGGCCAGGAAGCAGAAAGCAGATCAGGCACTAGAAGCCCAGTTGGCATAAGCAGCAGATCAACCACACCCAACGGTGTGGTTTTTCCATCCGTGGACAGAAAGGATTCATACCGCCAGGCGATCATCGGTTAGTTGCGGAACGAAATTCTTCGCGATTGTGGCAGGCTGTGGCTGGTGTATAATCTAACTAACTGGTTAATTAACTATGGCGCAGCTTTTTCGTCACAGACATGGCTACCAACGCCGCATGGGTTCGCGCGGCCAGCCGGAAGAAAGCCGCGCCGCCATCCTTCACGCGGCCGCACAGGAATTTTCCGAGCACGGCGTGGACGGCGCTCGCACCGACGCCATTGCCCGCGAGGCCCGGGTCAACAAGGCGTTGCTCTACTACTACTTCAAAGACAAGGAAACTCTTTACGGCGAGGTGCTCGACACCGCCTTTTCCGGCCTGAGGGAGACAGTCTTTCGCGTCTTCGATAGCCCAGCCCCGCCGCGGGAAAAAATCATGCAATATGTTGGCGCCTATTTCGATTTCATTGCTTCCAACCGGCTGTATCCGCGGCTGATGCAGCGTGAGATGATGCGTGCCCGCGAAGGCCAATCGCAGCACATCGACAAGATCGTCAGAAATCACCTGCAGCCGATCTTCAGCCGGCTCAGCGAACTTTTGCGCGAGGGCATTGCGCTGGGGGAATTTCGCGAGGTCAACCCGGCGCACTTTGTTCCCTCCATGGTCGCGATGATCGTTTTTTATTTCAGCAGCGCCCCGGTGATGCAGAAGATTGTCGGCTTCAACCCACTAGCCCCGAATCGTGTGGCGGAACGCCGCGCCGCTGTCATGGACTTCATCTCCGCGGCATTGTTCCGCCCCAAGGGCAATGTCATGCAAGGAGCGCGCTCATGAGTGCCCGTAACCGTTTTTTCATGCTTCTCGGAGTGATTTTTGTGACCGCCGCGATCTACTACTATTTTTCCACCAATCACACCCGCGACCTGGTGCTGATCGGCACCGTTGATTCCAATCAGGTGATCGTCAGCGCCCAAGTCGAAGGGCGGATCCAAAAGCTGCTGGTGGATGAGGGCACTCCAGTGAAAGCTGGAGACCTGATTGCCGTGCTTGATCCTTCGGAATTGCAGGCGGAGGAAGCAGCCGCGACCGCCAACATCGCGAGCCTGCAACATAAAGTCGCAGAGATGGAGCACACGGAAAAGTCCACTACCGGATCGACCTCAAGTGACGTGGCCAATGCACGTGCGAAGCTCTCTTCCGCGAAAGCACAGCTTTTACAGGCTCAGGCTGCACTGGAGCGAACCGACAGCGACAGCCGCCGCACTATCGAACTCGCGAAAGCAGGAGTCGCTTCTGATCAGGAGCGAGTGCAGGCCGAGACCAATCTGCAGGCGGCTCAGGCGACCGTTCAGGCACAGAGAGATTTGGTGACTGCGGCCGGGGCAGATTTGAATTCCGCGGTTGCGAAGACCTATCAGGCAAATGCCGCCAAGAGCACTGTCGCTGCAACGGAGGCCGATCTGAAGAATGCGATTGCGCAGAAGAATGAAGCGGCCGTGCGGCTCGGCTACACCAACATCTACGCGCCGGTGAGCGGAACGGTTTCGGTGCGCGCCGCGCGTCAGGGAGAAGTGGTCAATATCGGCGCGCCAATCGTGACCATCGTCGATCTGAATGACACCTGGGTGCGAGCAGAAATTCCGGAAACCTACGCGGACCACATTGGCTATGGCGACACCATGAACATTCAGTTGCCGGGCGGGACCCCGACCAGCGGCAAAGTCTTCTTCAAAGGCGTAGAGGCGGATTTCGCCACACAGCGCGATGTAAGCCGCCGCAAGCGTGACATCAAGACGATTGTCCTGAAAGTACGGCTGAACAATCCGAAAGGGGCGTATGTCCCTGGCATGACAGCCGAGATACTGGTCACGCCCCAGCAGTTGAACGGTACAGCAAGCGATCGAGTAGCGGCAGCGGAGAAGCAATGACGGCAGCATCCAACGCGAATGGCGGAGCGGCAGGCGACTCGCAAGCGCCGGTTGCGGCCAAGATTGAAAAAACCGTCTACGATGCCGGCTCGCCGGTAGCCATCGAAGTCGATCACATCGTCAAGAAATACGGCGATTTCACCGCAGTAGATGACGTTTCTTTCAGCGTCAAAGAGGGCGAGATCTTCGGCCTGCTCGGCCCCAACGGTGCCGGCAAGTCGACGCTGATCCGCATGATGACGACGCTGATCCCGATCACTTCCGGCAAAGCGTGGATTGCGGGTCATGATGTAGCGAAGGAACCGAATGCGGCCCGGCGCATGATTGGAGTGATTCCGCAGGCGCTGACCAGCGATCTCGACTTGACCGTAGAAGAGAATCTGAACATCTACGCCAAGCTGTACGACGTTCCGGCAAAAGAACGCCAGAAATCGATCAATGAACTGCTGGGGCTCGTCGATCTTACGAAGTGGCGCAACGCGCAGACGAAAACGCTCTCGGGCGGCATGCGGCGGCGGTTGGAGATTGCGCGCGGGCTGGTGCATCACCCGAAAATTTTCTTTCTTGATGAGCCGACCACCGGTCTTGATCCGGTTTCGCGCGTCGCGGTTTGGGAGATGCTCGGCAACATCAAGGAACATCGCCAACTCACCATTCTGATCACCACGCACTACATGGATGAAGCCGATCGCCTCTGCGACCGGATCGCGATTGTCGATCACGGCAAGCTGGTAGCCCTCGATGCTCCGATGGCGCTGAAGGCCAGCGTGCCCGGCTCGAACGTGATCGAAGCGCAGTTCGACAATCCTCCGGCCGATTGGGAGCAGCGCCTGCAGGGCTTGGCCGATGTGACCTCAGTGCAGCATGAAGGCGCTGGAATGTATCGCGTGCTGACGGCCAACGGTTCACGCACGACGACGCAACTCGTCGAAGCGGCAGTCCAGAGCGGGCTTCAGGTGAAATCGCTTTCGGTGCAGAACACGACTCTGGACGACGTCTTCGTGCACTATACCGGACGGCAACTGCGCGATGAATTGCAGAAGTCCTATGCGTTTGTGATGCCGCAGCGCCCGGGGCTGCAGCCGTGATTAGTCCTGAGTGGCGAGATCGAAAAGGAAGCGAGCCGAACGCGCGATTATTGCGTCGCAAAAAACGCGACGCATCGCCCGGCTCGCCCGGATCCCTCGCTGCGCAAACAACACTTGGCTCGAGATGACAAGTAAGTTGGGGTTTCGCTTATGAATCGAATGATGGCCATTGTCGAGCGCGAGATGCGAAAATTTTTCCGGTCTCCGGCTCTAATGCTGGCCTCGATGATTTTTCCGCTGGTGCAGTTGATCATTCTGGGCAACGCGTTCGGAGGAAAAATCCGTGACGCCAAGATTGCGTTCGTCGATCAGGATGGCGGCCCGCAAGCCGTGCGCATTCGCGAAGCCTTTGATGCTGTACGCGCCAATATTCGCACATTCGTGCCCATCAACTACAGCGATGAAAGGAAGGCGGTCGCGGATGTGCGGGACGGCGAAATCCAGGGCGCAGTCATCATTCCGCCGCAGTATTCGCGCCGCGTCTACGAGGAAAACCATCCCCGCATTGCCGTGGTCGTCGATAACAGCGACAACTTCATGAGCTCCGCCATCGAGTCGGAACTCACCGACCTGACCAACGCGCTCAATCAGCCGACAGTCTCACCGAGAATCCTGCAACAAACTGCGCTTGACATCGTGGAACTCTATCCCTACATCGAGTACATGAAGTATCTGCTGCCGGGTTCTCTGGTGCTGGCTATGTTTGTCTCCGTGATGATCGGCGGCGGCATGCTCTACATCGACGACAAAGCCCGGGGTGTGCATGAGGGCTACTTGGTCACGCCGATCACCAAGCTCGAACTTGTGCTGGGGCTCAATCTTGCCGGTGCCATCAAGGCCGTCATGACAGGAGTGGTTATCGTCGGCATCGGATCGATGCTTGCGGGCGTGGGAACGATCTTCGATCCGCAAACGATTGTCGGTCTGGTCATCATGATCGTACTCACCTCGCTGGCGCTGAATACCATGATGTTCCTTCTGATGGTGCGCATCGAAGATCCCCTGGTGCCGCGCGCCATGTTCGGCATTCTCAATACGCTGCTGTTCTTTCCCAGCGGATCGGTTTATCCCATTCAGGCTTTTCCCAAGTGGCTGCAGGCGATCGCGCGCGTGGATCCGTTCACCTACGCGGTAGATGGCTTCAAGTGCCTCCTGCTGAAAGAAACGCCGCTCGCCGCCATCTGGGGAGACATCTTGTTCCTCGGAATTTTCGCGGCGGCCACGCTCGCGATCGCTATCCCCCTATTCAAGCGCACGTTGTAGGCTGACCGCCGCGGGCGCCGTTGTGAATCAGCGTTATTTCTCTCGGCGTTTCCAGCGTGCTCGGCGATGAAACGGTTTTTGGAAACTTTTGCGTTACCCCCAGCGTCCGTTATGCTAGTGGAGCTATGACACTTCTAGACGCCAAGGCATATAACCCTCAGAAAGAGCGGAAACGTCGAAGGATCGTGATCACCGTGATCGTGATTGTCGCGGTCCTGCTCTTTGTTGCTTGGTGGTTCCGTTATTGGCCCCAAGAGCATCTCGTAGGCAGGTTCTTTGATGCGCTGCAAAAGCAGGATTACAATCAGGCCTACGCGATCTGGATGCACGATCCGAAATGGCAACAGCATCCGGACGAGTTTAAGAAATATCCGTTCAACGATTTCTATCGCGACTGGGGCCCGGGCGGCGAATGGGGAATCATCAAGACTGCGAAGGTATTCGGAGCGAGCACCTGTCCGGGCGGCGGCAGCGGGATTGTGGTCGATGTGGTCGTCAACAATCGCGCCGAACATGCGGACGTATGGGTGGAGAAGTCGGCTGACACATTGAGCTTTCCACCTTGCGATCTAGTCTTTCGCTGAATCGGATTGGCGTCGCAAGCTGAGGATCCGCCTGCCCAGCCCAAACGGCCCCAATCAGGGCGATGTCAACCCCGCAGGCAACGGGCCCTGGCTCCGCAGAGCAGTAATGGAAGAACCAGCAATGAAAAAAGCCCCTCAGTCGTGAGGGGCTTTCTCCTTGGGGGAGGGACTTAAGCCCAGACGGCCTTTGTCCCAACAAGCTTTCTGTATCCCTGCCTTACAAGCGTAAGGCCAGGCAGCCTTGAACATCCTTACTTCGGCTGCTGTCGCTGGTCCGCACCGGTGGTTGTGGCGTTCGTCGCCAACTGATCGAGATCGTTCTTCAGCAGGCTGATTTCAACGCGGCCTCCGATCGTATGCCGGGTCTTCGCATTCTCATCGGGGGTGGGCGCATTGCCCATGCCGACGAGGTAGATGCGGTAGATCGGGATCTCATGGGAAAGCACCAGATAACGCACCACCGAATCGGCCATCTTCTGCGAGCTGGCGATTGCGGTCTGGCCGCGCCCGGACGAGAATCCCTGCACTTCAAAGATGTACCCGTGCTGACCCTTGACGCTGTCGGCCATCTGGTCGATCGCATCCTTGGCGTCCTTGCTCAGCATGGTCTGTCCCGGGCGGAAGCGGATTTCAGTCTGGTTCTGTGCCTTGTACTGGTCGATATTGGTCACGACGGTCTCGACCGTCTGGACACGCGTGTTCACCTGCTGCGCGCTTTGCTGCGCCTGGTCGGCTTTGTTGCCCGCGTCCACCGCGTGCTGGTCGGCTTCATTGGCCTTGTCCGAAGCCAGCTTGATGCCGGCCTGGGCGCGCTCGTCGGTGTCTTTAATCTGCTTGCTGTTGGCCGACGTAAGTTCATCGAGCTCGTTGATGCGGTCGCGGATCGGCTCTGTCTGGCGCTTCACATAGTTCTTGCGCGCGAAGGGATTGATTCGCCCCCAGAAACCCTCGCGAGACGGCGGAGCCAGAGGCGCTTTACCGGTAGCGCTTCCGTTGTCCGAAGTTGACTGCGCGCTCGCAGGCTGGGTCTGAGTGTTCTGGTTGGACAACGAAGTATTTTGCGCGAGCGCCGGAATAGAGAGTACGGCGGCCAGCGGCAGTGCAATCATGAGACGTTTCTTCATAAGAAGCTTCCTCCAATTATGGCGGAGAGATCAATTCCACTCCGGCACGCTGCGCGTGCGCACAACCGAATGCGTCCCCTTAAACGATGTGATGAAAGGCCGACTCTTTGGCCAGGCCTGCCGTTGACGCGACGGCGGGCCTTTTTTGCGCACCCCGATACACTGGGAGCGCCCCTTAGTAGTACATCTTGGATGCCAAATCCAACTTAGATGATAACCAGCTAAGTGCCTGATATCTAAGAACATTGGAGCCCAGGAGTTCGCGGCTAGAGAACTGAGCCCGGTAATTTTGTGCAAACCTGATATAAAAACTGCGTGTAACTCCGGGAGGTCACCACGACGCGACAAAAATTGGCACTTGGACGCTGCAGCCAGCTTGCAGGTCGGACGGCGGTACTACTGGGGCTGGCCGTAGGGACGATTTGGGCTTCTACGGGCGGCGCGGATCGAGGAGTTGGCGGCAATGCCTGGGTCTCAGGGACGGCTTCGGCCTCGCTGCCGCGCCAGCATCTTGAGCAGTATTCCGATCTGGCCGTGACCTGGATGCAGGAATACTTGCGCATCGATACTACGAATCCTCCGGGCAACGAGATGCGCGCGGTGGAGTTCTACAAAAAGATTCTCGATGAGGAAGGTATCGAGAATCGCACCTTCGAATATGCCCCCGGGCGCGGGGATTTGTGGGCGAGAATTCCTGCCACCACAAGCACAGATCAGAAACGTCCCATCATCCTGCTGAACCACACGGATGTGGTGACCAGCGATGCCTCGCAGTGGCGAGTTCCACCCTTCAGCGGAGAGATCAAAGACGGCTACATCTGGGGCCGCGGCGCGCAGGACATGAAAGATGAGGGCCTGGCGCAACTGGTCGTCATGGTGATGTTGAAGCGCGAGAAAGTCGTGTTCGACCGCGACGTGATCTTTCTGGCGGTCGCCGATGAGGAAGTCGGAGATACCGGGACGGATTGGTTCATCATGCACCATCGCGATCTGCTGGAAAATGCCGAGTTCCTGATTAACGAGGGCGGCGAAAACCTGCTGGAAAACGGCAAGGTGAAATATGTCGGCGTGGATGTCGGCGAGAAGACTACATTCTGGCTGCATGTAGCAGCGCATGGTCGGGCGGGGCACGCGTCGCGTCCCAATCCAGATTCGGCGCCGGACCGATTGGTCGCGGCATTGCACCGCATCATCGCCTATCAGACCCCGCTGCAGGTTCTGCCCGTGGTCGAGGAATTTCTGCGTGACATGGCGCCCTATGAGCCTCCCGAACGAGCGGCCTATTACCGGAATATCCGCAAAGCGATTCAGGAGAAGAAATTTCGCGATGAACTGGAGGGCGATGAGTCGCTGAATTTCCTGCTGCGCGACACGATTTCACTGACCATGCTGGGCGGCTCGGCGCAGACCAACGTCATTCCGCCCGAGGCCTGGGCGAATCTCGATGTGCGGATTTTGCCCGGAGGAGATCCAAACGCGGTCCTCGAAGCCTTGCGCCATGTCGTGGACGATCCCAATGTGACCATCGAGCCGCTGGAGTCGAGGTTTCTCGTAGCGAATTATTCGGGAACGGATAACGCGCTGTATGCGCAGATCCGCGAAGTTGCGGCGAAATATTTTCCCGGGACGCCGGTCGTGCCGCATATCACCAGCGGATACACCGAGAATCAGCGCTACCGGCCGCTGGGGATGGTCGCGTACGGATTCAATCCGTATACGGCGACGGATGAAGAAGGAAATACCGAGCACGGGAATGATGAGCGCATTCGCGTGGAAGAAGTGCGGCGCGGGCCGAGGATTTTGTTTGATGTGGTCGCGGGGGTGGCGGGGAAATAAGTTCATCGCCACGGAATTGCGCGGATCAAAGGCGAGCTCAAAACCCAGCCCACCGCACAAATCGCGCCAAGGGGCACGGTAGATGCGGCCACAATGCCGTGTCGTTAGGAGGTAGCCTTGATGACTGGAACAAAGCTGCGGATTATCGTCCCGCTGCTCCAGGTCTTAATCCTCGTTCTCGTATTCCCGCTAGATCCTCTTCTTAGTAAGCGTTATGTGACCCGATCGGACTTAGAAGTTGCGTATGTCATCACGCCTGAGCATCTCCTGCTGAAGTTGAATTTTCCTCTTGTGGTTTTGGGGCTTCCGGTTATTTACCTCACACGTCTTCCATTTTCACAAGCGAGTTCACCTGCTGGAGCGCCAGGGGCAGTGATATTCGGAGTTTACGTTTTGGCCATTGTGGCGAGCACTGCGGCGTTTTGGTATCTGGTCGTCGTCGAAGTCGAAATGAGGAAGCGTAGGTCCAGTTGCCTTAGATTCTCTGGAGGACTTATGGAGAGGCTAAAGGCCACTGCCATGATTCTGATCGGCGTCGGCGCTGCAATTTCCGTCTTATGGGACGGGTATCGGCAGTTTGTGGTTCTTGACCAATTAATCCGAAATCATGATTTCTGGAGTGTTTTTGTCGTTGACACTCTGATTGGCGGCCTTTTCGTGATTGCGTGGGCAGCGGCGCTGATCACAATAGGGCTGCAAGACATCACGAGGGTTCTCGGGGCCTAGGTGATCATTTTCCGCAGTGTTTTTCGTATTGGTCGTAGATGAAATTGTCGGTCATACCGGCGATGTAGTCGCAGACCACGCGCGCCAGCGACTCGCCTTCGGCGTTCGCTTTTTCCTGGTAATTGTGCGGGAGAGCGTGGGGATTGTTCATCCAGAAAGTGAACAGATCGCGCACGATGCGCTCGGCGTCGTCTTTTTCGTTGGCGAGAGCGGGACTGAAGTAGAGATTTTCGTAGAGGAATTCTTTGGTTTGCCTGCGCTCTGAATCGACTGTGGGACTGAATGCGGCCAGACGTTCGGGATAACGGCGAACATCTTCGAGCGTGCGAATTCCGCACTCATGCACACGCTTCTGCGTGTTCTTGATCAAATCATCGACCATGCGGTTGAGCACGCGCTTGAGCGCTTCGTTGAATTTCAATTTATCCGGCGCATCCGGATAAATCTGCTCGACTTCGCGAAAGAACCCATCGAAAACCGGCACGCCTCGCCGGATCTGATCGAGGGAAAGCAGATGCGCCTCGTAGCCGTCATCGAGGTCGGCGGTGTTGTAGGCGATTTCGTCGGTCAGGTCGATGAGCTGGGCTTCGAGCGGCGGGCGCTGGTCGAGCAAGTACTCCGCGAGCTCCGGACGGTCTTTCGCGGTGTAATCGCGCGAGTGCTTGATGATCCCTTCGCGAACTTCGAATGTCAGATTCAGGCCGGAGAAGGCGG
Source organism: uncultured Acidobacteriaceae bacterium (assembly GCA_963772045.1). Taxonomy (GTDB): domain Bacteria; phylum Acidobacteriota; class Terriglobia; order Terriglobales; family Acidobacteriaceae; genus Sulfotelmatobacter. Next base: position 568,645 of record CAVYWC010000003.1, read on the forward strand.
CGTAGCGCTGCTCAAAATCTTCGACAATGCGGAGGGCGTGCAGATTGTGATCGAATGTGAGGCCATGCTCGCGCATGCACGCGTCGAGAGTCTTTTCTCCGGAGTGGCCGAAGGGAGGATGTCCGATGTCGTGCACCAGCGCCAGCGCTTCCGCGAGATCGACGTTCAGCCCGAGCGCTCCGGCAATGGTGCGGGAGATCTGCGAGACTTCGAGCGTGTGCGTGAGGCGATTGCGGAAATGGTCGCTGTGGCCACGGGTGAAGACCTGCGTCTTGGCTTCGAGACGGCGGAAGGCGCGGGCGTGAATGACGCGGTCGCGATCGCGCTGAAAATCGTTGCGGTAGGAATGCGGCGGCTCGGGAAAGCGGCGTCCGCGGGATTGCTCGACCTGCACCGCGTAGCCGGCCAACATGGAGGGAGTGTAGCAGATCGGCGCTTCCCGGTTGCCAGTGTCGGATCCGAGTGGAACAGAAATCGTTGTTTGAGCCGCGCAGCGGCATAAGAATGCAGTCCACGGCGCAAGCCGTGGGTGGAAGAGCGAAAAATAAACAAGCCCCGGAAGGGCGACAGGGCATCTCGCGCCCACACTCTTTAGCCCCTGAGGGAATCCTGCCCACCTGTTCTCAGCGCGCAACCAGCCTGCTGATCTACAATTCTCGGTTGACTACATTCCATCTCTGGTGATCCTCATGGGCTTCCCAATCACGCGCCTCCGCCGTTTGCGCCGCACCGCCGAACTCCGCAACCTCGTCACCGAAACGCGGCTCACTCCGGATGCCTTCGTCTATCCGATGTTCGTCTGTCCCGGAGAAGGGGTGCGCAAAGAAATTGGTTCGATGCCGGGCGTATTCAACCTCTCGGTCGACGAAGCCGTGAAAGAAGCGCAGCAGGTTCACAGCCTCGGCATACCGTCGGTGATTCTGTTTGGACTCCCTGAGAAAAAAGATGAAATCGCCACCGGCGCTTGGGCCGATGACGGAATCGTGCAGCAGGCAGCACGCGCGCTGAAACGCGAGGTTCCCGGCGTGATCCTTATGGGCGACGTCTGCCTCTGCGAATACATGTCGCACGGCCATTGCGGAATTGTGAAGGCCTCTCCGCAATCGCTGGGTGCGGCTGCGACGGACCTTCCCGATGTCCTGAATCCCGCCCATGGGCTGCGCGCCGCGGAAGCGAACTACGAGATCGTCAACGACGCCTCGCTCGAGCTTCTGGCGCGCGCTTCCGTGTCGTTGGCGAAAGCCGGCATCGACATCATCGCTCCCTCGGACATGATGGATGGCCGCGTGGCCGCGATCCGCCGCGCTCTCGATGAAGCTGGATTGATCAATACGCCGATTCTTTCTTATGCGGCGAAATTCGCGTCCGGATTTTACGGGCCATTCCGCGAAGCGGCCGACTCCGCGCCGCAGTTTGGCGATCGGCGTTCCTATCAGATGGATGGAGCCAACCTTCGGGAAGCCATGCGCGAGATCGAACTCGATGTTGAAGAAGGTGCCGACATGATCATGGTGAAGCCGGCCATGCCGTATCTTGATGTGATTGCCGCGGCCCACGCGCGTTTCGATCTGCCACTCGCGGCCTATCAGGTTTCCGGCGAGTACGCGATGATCGAAGCCGCGGCGCGCAACAATTGGATTGACCGTGATCGAGTCATGATGGAATCGCTGCTCTCGATCCGCCGCGCGGGCGCCAGCATTATTCTTACCTATCACGCGAAAGACGCCGCCAGGCTTTTAGCCTGACTCCGGGTTCGCTCTCACCGGCTGGCATGCGGCGGATAACCCATACGTTCGTATCCGGCGAAACCCCTCCGGCGATAGCGAAGATCGCCAAAAATCTGTGATCCCTTCGGGCGCTGCCGTGCCCACGATCCGACAAAAACTTGTAGAATTCTCGCCGCCGAAGAGTACATTACCTATCGATCTCACCCGGGGGGTCTCAACCGTGAGCCGCATTCGTCTGACTGTTCTTATTGTTTTGCTGAGTACGATCGCAGTTGCCCAACGGCGCCAGCCCAACAAGCCGTCCGAGCCGAGCGTCACTCCCACCACGACAGGCGAACCCGCGGAAGAGAAATTTCCTGCCGATGCGGGCGTGGTGCCTCCACCAAAGCCGGCAGCGGCGAAGGCTCTATTTGAGGGCATGAAGTACCGGTTTGTCGGTCCATTCCGCGGCGGACGCGTGCTGGCGGTTGCGGGCGTGCCCGGCCAGCCCAATACCTACTATTTCGGCGCGGTTGCCGGAGGCATGTGGAAGACGACCGACGGCGGCCTGAACTGGAGCCCGCTCTGGGATAAGTTTCCCGGGGCCTCACCCTCAATCGGCGCGATCGCTGTGGCGGCGTCCGATCCCAACGTGATTTATGTCGGCACGGGCGAAGCCTGCATTCGTGGCGACATCGTCATGGGCAACGGCGTTTACAAATCCACCGACGCCGGAAAGACCTGGAAATTTATCGGCCTGCGTGACACTTACTCGATCGGCAGGATGATTGTTGATCCCAAGGATGCCAACATCGTATACGTCGCGGCGCTCGGGCATCCCTTTGGCCCGAATGCAACCCGTGGCATATTTCGCTCGCGGGATGGCGGGAAAACCTGGCAGCGCGTTCTCTACGTCGACGACAAGACCGGCGGAATCGACATTCAGTTCGATCTTTCCAATTCCAATATTCTGTTTGCCGGAATGTGGCAAGCAGTGCGCAAACCGTGGACGATGGAATCCGGCGGCCCGGGCAGTGGATTGTATCGCTCGGCCGACGGCGGCGATACCTGGACCAAGCTGACCGGCAATGGGCTGCCCGAAGGCACGCTCGGCCGCATCGGCGTGGCAACTACATCGAATCCCAATCGCATCTACGCGCTGATCGAGGCCGAGAAGGGCGGCCTGTTCCGCTCCGATGATGGCGGCGAGAAGTGGCAACTCGTCAACGACGATCGCCTTTACCGCCAGCGCGCCTGGTACTACACCCACGTTTTTGCCGATCCGAAAAACCCCGACGTGGTTTACATCCTGAATACGGGGACCTATCGGTCGATCGATGGCGGGAAGACGTTCACGCGCATCCGCACGCCGCATGGCGACAACCATGGCTTCTGGATCGATCCTGACAACCCGAGACGGCTGATTAACGGCAACGACGGCGGCGCAGCCATTTCTACCGACTGGGGTGCGAGTTGGACCAGTCTGATGAATCAGCCGACCGCGCAGTTTTATCACGTGATTGCCGATAATCGCTTTCCCTACTGGCTCTATGGTGCGCAGCAGGACAATTCCACGGTTGCCATCGCCAGCGCCAGCGCGAGTGGCGGCATCAGCAGTTCTGATTTTTATGCCGTCGGAGGCGGCGAGAGCGGATACATCGCTCCCGATCCCACAAACCCGGATATCGTCTATGCAGGTTCGTATGGCGGCGATATCTCGCGTTACGACCATCACACCGATCAGACGGAGATGATCAATCCGTGGCCGCGCAATTCCATTGGCTGGGGCATGGCGGAACTGAAACATCGGTTCCAGTGGACCGAGCCCATCGCGTTCTCGCCGCACGATCCGCACACGCTCTATTACGCCGGAGAAGTGCTGTTCAAAACCACGGACGAAGGCAAGAGTTGGACGATCATCTCGTCCGACCTGACGCGGAATGACAAGTCAAGGCAGGAATCCTCCGGTGGTCCGATCACGAAAGATAATACCGGCGTTGAGGTCTATGACACGATTTTTTCCATCGTCGAGTCGCCCGTGCAAAAGGATCTGATCTGGGCGGGAAGCGACGACGGATTGATTCATCTCACGCGCGACGGCGGCGGCCATTGGGATGACATCACGCCGAAGGCGATGCCGGAGTGGGGCACGGTCAGCATGATTGAAGCTTCACCCGCCGACGCCGGTACCGCCTATGTTGCAGTCGAGCGCCACAAGATGGATGACTTTGCCCCGTATGTTTTCAAGACATCAGATTTCGGAAAGACCTGGACCACGCTCGTCAACGGCATTCCGAAAGATGATTACGTGCACGCGGTGCGCGTCGATCAAAAGAGCAAAGGCTTGCTCTATGCTGGCACGGAGCGCGGCGTATACGTCAGCTTTGATGATGGAACGAATTGGCAGCCGCTGCAACTGAATCTGCCCGTCTCTCCTGTCTACGATTTAATCGTGAAGAACGACGATCTAGCAGTCGCGACGCATGGACGGTCGTTCTGGGTGCTCGATGACTTGTCTCCACTGCGGCAGTGGAGTGATTCGATCAAGTCCGACGATGTACACCTGTTCACTCCAGCGGATGCAAACCACACCACGTTTTCAGGATCTTTTTTTGGCGCAGGCGAGCATGCCGGACAGAACCCACCGGCGGGAGCCGTGATTTATTACTACTTGAAGACGGAAATCAAGAAACCGGAAGCCAAGAAGGATGAGAAAAAAGACGCGGCCAGCGCAGCTGCAAGTTCTAATGCGCCGAAAACAAGCGCAGGAGCGACGCCGCCAGAATCGAAACCGGCAGCCGGCAATTCTGACGCTTCCGACGAAAACAAGCCCGAGTCGCGCCTGAAAATCGAAATTCTCGATTCGACGGGCAAAGTGGTTCGGACGTATCCGCCGAAACATCCGCCAGCAGCGGAGGGCGAAGAAAGCTTCTTCTCGCGCGCGCGGAATCACGACATTCCGTCGGAAGCCGGCGTCAACCGCTTCGTTTGGGATCTTCGCTACGAAGGTGCGCCGCGAATTCCAAACTCTCCACTCTGGGGCGGTTCGACCGATGGTCCGACCGCCGTGCCCGGGGACTATCAGGTTCGCCTGACGCTGGATGGCAAATCGCAGACGCAGCCATTGAAAATCGTGCCCGATCCGCGCCTGCGGGTGACCGCCGAAGACTTAAAGAAGCAGTTCGACCTGATGCAGCAGATTCTGGGCAAAGTCACGCAAGTGCATGATGCGGTGCGTCAGATTCGCTCCATTCGCGCCCAGATCACGGAAGTGAACCAGCGGCTGAAAGAAGAAAAGAATCCGAATGCCAAGGCGCTGGCCGATGCCGGCGCTGCCCTCGATAAGAAAATGACAGTGGTCGAGGAGGCGCTCATCCAGACCAAAGCCAAGAGCGGGCAGGACGTGCTGAACTATCCGATTCGGCTGAACAACTTGCTCGTCGCCTTGGGCGGAGTGGTCTCGAGTGCCGACGCCTCACCCACCAAGCAGGATTACGACATGTTCACCGATCTCAGCCGGCAGGCCGATGTGCAACTCGCCAGCTGGGATGACATCGTGAAGACCGATCTCGCGTCGTACAACCGGCTGGCGCAGGAGAAAACTATCCCCCTATTGGGGCTGAGTCCGGCTACAGAACAGTAGCCACAGCGGGCCGAACCCGCACAGAAGGCAACAGCGCCGTCATGCCTTCGTGCCTTTGGCGCTTTGAGGGATATGTACAGGCCAGATGTGTCCCGGCCGGATCACAGCGAACTAGCTTTCTACCGTAATCAAGCGGCCGCCGGTTTGAACGGAGAACCAGCTTCAACTCCGTTCGTCAGCCATATCGGTGTGCCTCCGATTTTTGGCAGTACCTCTCGACTCATGTCGCCCTGAATGACCTGAAGATTGTCCCGTAGCGCTTCCAGAGAGGCCTCTATTTCAGTTCGCAGGCGCATCATCTCGCCTCGCAGGCGCACCATCTTCGCGAGGCCGGCTCTGAAGTCGCTCCACGGAGCCGCCGAGATCGATGTGGATCTCTGCCACCGAAATGCTTCGCGGGTCGGGCGTGCGGCCAGCCATGCATCCAGTTCCGCCGTCGTTGCGATGACGGAGCCTCTCCGCTTACCCGCAGGCCTCCGCACCGGCAATCCGAATTGCTGCTCGTAGCGTTGCACTGTGCGAACGCCGATTCTCAAATAAGTTGAAATCTCTTTCCAGCCCCTAAGAATGTCGGCTTGGGGTACCCCTTTGTTCTCCACCAAGGCTCTTCACCCTCGTACGACGTTCTACTTCGTTGATGGTGCCGATATTAAGAATCTGTCTAGAAAATGGACATACATGATTCACCTTAGACGGCGATACGGCGGATCCCTCAAACCGGGACAGAGCGAGGCGGCGGAGTAGCCGTTCAGAGGAAGCGAGGGGCGTACAGCTCTCCGCTATCCTTGGTCGCACGGTCATTCATGCCAGGGCAATGACGTCGATCTCGACAACGGCGTCCTTGGGCAGGCGCGAGACTTCCACCGTAGATCGAGCCGGGGGCGAGGCATTGAAGAACTCCGCATACACGGCATTCATAGCGGCGAAGTCGCCCATGCTTTTCAGAAAGACAGTAGTCCGAACGACTTTGTCCAGACTGCTTCCAGCCGCTTCGAGAATGTGCGAGAGATTGCGGATCACGCGGTCGGTCTGGGCCGCCACGTCTCCTTCGATCAGTTGCTGTTTGACCGGATCGATAGCGATCTGGCCCGAGACGAAGACGAATCCGTTGGCCTTGATCGCCTGGGAATACGGCCCGATGGCCTGAGGAGCGACTTTGGTCGAGATGATATCGCGCATGCGCCTTTACCCACTTAGCTTGAAGCGAAGCTTCGGAGGGACAGAGTAGCACAACCCTGATTCTTTCTTTCAATGCTGCCGGCTGCGGAGTCACAACAACTGAATCCGCGCAACAGTTTTAGCGTCCCGCGCGCGGGGCCATTAGCCTCGTCTGTTTTACTAGCAACTCGGGAAGCAGACCGGGCCCCAGAGTACAAAATGAATCACAAGAAGCCGCAGGCGGCTGATCCACCCGTCGAGAGTCCCGTCTCCACTCGAATGGAAAAGAAGCAAGTCGAAGAGCGGCTGGCCATCGGGCCGCATGTCGTCTACGAAACCATTCGCCGGTTAGATTTTCTGCAGTCTCTGCACTTCGTGCACGCCGGGAATTTTGCGCAGCCCAACAATGATCTGCTCCAGATGTTTCAGATCCGCGATATCAAGGACGATATCGACACTCGCCTGGCTGTTCGCGGTATGCGCGGCAATATTTCGGATATTCGATTTCGCGTCCCCAATCACTCCGGTAATATTCTTGAGCATTCCGAAGCGGTCATCGCAATAGACCGTGAGTTTGACGGGATACGCCGTCGGAGTGCTCTCATCACGCGCCCACTCCACGTCAATCTTTCTTTCCGGCTCATAAAGAAGATTCGTCACGTTCGGACAGTGCACGGAGTGCACCGCGACGCCCTTACCGCGCGTGATGTATCCCACGATGCCTTCTCCGCGAATGGGATTGCAACATCGTGCGCGATACACCAGCATGTCACCCTGCCCGCGCACGGTGATCGCATTGTGATCTCCAAAAACTCGCCGGACCACGCTGGCGATGGCTCCGGGCTGCGAAGTCAGGCCTTCCGCCTCGATATCACCGGCGATGGTCGGCGTCGCGCCCGCCGGCAGCACTCGCGCCAGCACCTGCCGCGCGGAATATTTCCCATAGCCGATGCCGGCCATCAGATCATCCGCGCGCCCGAGGCCGTATCCCGAAGCAACTTTCACCAGATCTTCGTCTTTTATCTCTTTCAGTGCGATGCGATACTTGCGCGCTTCCTTTTCGATCAGCTTGCGCCCGATTTCAATCGCTCGTTCGCGCTGGTGAACATTGAGCCAGTGCTTGATCTTGTTGCGTGAGCGCGAGGATTTAACCAGACCGAGCCAGTCGCGGCTGGGCTTGTGTCCGGGCTGCGTCAGGATTTCAACAATATCGCCGGAATGCAACTTGTGGCGCAGCGGCACCATGCGTCCATTGACTTTGGCGCCCACGCAAGTGTGGCCCACTTCCGTATGAATCGTGTAGGCGAAATCTATCGGAGTCGCGTCCCGCGGTAGCACTACCACCTTGCCTTTCGGCGTGAAGGTGTAGACCTCTTCGGGATAAAGATCAACCTTCAGCGCCGAAAGAAATTCGTTCGGGTCGCTGACATCCCGCTGCCACTCCACCACCTGCCGCAACCACGCCAGCCGCTGCTCATCCTGCGCCGACACTGGGCCATCTTTGTATTTCCAATGCGCGGCAATGCCTTCTTCCGCCATTTTGTGCATCTCCTCGGTGCGAATCTGGATTTCAAACGGCGTGCCGTCATCGGTGATCACCGAAGTATGCAGCGACTGGTAGAAATTCGGCCGCGGCATGGCGATGAAATCCTTTATTCGTCCCGGCACCGGCCGCCACAAGTTATGAATAATCCCCAGCACCGCATAACAGTCTTGCAGCGACCGCGTGATGACCCGCATGGCGCACAGATCATAGACCTGGTCAGCGGAGATCCGCTGCTTCTGCAATTTCCTATGAATGCTGAACAGCCGTTTGATGCGGCTTTCGACGCGCGCCTGAATCCCGGCTTCCTTCAGTTTATCGGTGATGATCTGTTCCATCTTGGCAAGAAATGCCTCGCCCTGTTTGCGCCGGGCGTTCACCGCCTTTTCGACTTGCTCGTATCCAACCGGATCGAGGAAGCGGAAGCCCAGGTCTTCGAGCTCGCCGCGAATCTTTCCCATGCCCAGCCGGTGCGCGATGGGCGCATATATTTCCAGCGTCTCTTCGGCGATTTTCCGCTGCCGGTCCGGCTGCAGATGTTCGAGCGTCCGCATGTTGTGCAGACGGTCCGCCAGCTTGATCAAAACCACGCGGATGTCGTCGACCATGGCCAGCATCATCTTGCGAAGATTCTCGGCCTGCTGTTCCTCGCGCGTGGCAAAGTCGATTTTGCTGATCTTCGTTACCCCTTCGACAATGTGCGCGACCTGTTCCCCGAATTCTTTGCGGATGTCGATCACTGTGACGGAGGTGTCTTCGACAGAATCGTGCAGCAGACCGGCGGCCACGGCTACCGGGTCCATTTTCATTTCTGCCAGAACGAAGGCCACTTCCAGGGGATGGACCAGATAAGGCTCGCCCGAAGCGCGAGTCTGGCCGTCATGATATTTCAGCGAATAATCGTAGGCTTTCTTGACGATCGTCAGATCGTCTTGCGGACGGTTCTCCTGCATCCGCTTCATCAGATCGCGGTATTTCGTCAGAGTGAGAGCGGTGGTCGCAATCTGCTGGCGCAAGCTCGCCATGTTTGATTATAGCCCGCGAAAAACGGGAACCGTAGGCGGAGAGCCAAGCGGGACGCCGAGTCGATTATAACGGCTGAACTCGTGGATATGCAGAACTGGATAAGCCAAAAGTGGATGTGCCGGAGTGATGTGCGGAAACCCGCTCCTCGACAACCTTCAGCCGGAGGTCATCCCGAAGGCCCACGCCTTTAGCAGCGGGCCGAGGGATCTCCCGATATCCCAATGCCGGGCGTGAGCCACCCTGAATCTCGACCGCGCTTTTGGCGTGCAGCGCCTCAAGCTGATACATTGAAAATTCGCGTGCGATGACTTCTCGAATTCTTGTCACTGGGGTTTCCGGGCCAATCGGGGCGGCGCTGCTTCCGCAGCTTCACTCTCGCGGGGATGAGGTCGTTCGGCTGGTGCGCGGTCCGGTCACCGGCAAAGAGCAAATTTCGTGGAGTCCCGGCAAGCCCATCGCTCCTGAAACCGTTTCTGGATTCGACGCCGTCATTCATCTGGCCGGAGAAAGCATCCTCGGGCGCTGGAGCGCGACCAAAAAAGCGCGCATTCGCGACAGTCGCGTCCTGGGTACAAGCCATCTCGCGCAGGCGCTGGCCCAAGGGAGGAACAAGCCAAGGGTCTTCGTTTGCAGTTCAGCCATCGGCTACTACGGAAATCGAGGCGATGAGGTGCTGAAGGAGAGCAGTTCTCCGGGTAAGGGTTTTCTGGCCGAGGTGTGCTGCGAGTGGGAGGCCGCGACCAAACCCGCCATTGATGCCGGCATTCGCACGGCTCAGATTCGCACCGGCGTGGTTCTAAGCCCCAAGGGCGGCGCTCTGGGCAAGATGCTCACTCCATTCCGACTCGGTCTGGGCGGCAAAATCGGCGACGGTCGCCAATGGATGAGTTGGATCGATGTGCAGGATATGGTCGGAGGAATTCTGCACATTCTAAAAACCGATTTGCTGCAAGGCCCAGTCAACATGGTCGCGCCCAAACCGGTCACGAACGCCGAGTTCACCAAGACGCTGGCCAATGTGCTCAAGCGGCCGGCGATTTTTCCGGTTCCCACCTTCGTCGTAAAAGCGGCCTTCGGCGAAATGGGAGAAGCGACATTGCTGGGCAGTCAGCGCGTCGAACCGGCCCGCCTCGTCGGCACCGGATATCCCTTTGCCTTCACCGATCTCCGCGCCTCCTTCGAACACCTCCTACGCAGTTAGCCCTCACAGCCTGGTGTGATTCAAATCACATCCCACAAAATCGCCCTCTGCGAGCCTTGGGTCTGTAAGTCGCATCCGGTACACGCCCGAATACTCACCGAGATTCGATATGAGAGGTCCGATATGAAATGTAAAGCGCTAGTCCTCACGCTGGTCCTGACCATCGCAGGGTGGGCCCAAACCGCAACCCCGAACGCACCACCGCCCACCGCACCGGCACAGAAAGCAAATTGCGCATGTTGCGCCAAAATGGCTTCGGCGGACGCAAAAGAGGGCCAAAGCTGTGCCCGTCACATGGGGCAGAGTGTCCACGGAAAAGAAATGGCATCATGCTGCGGAGATAAGAATTCCAAATCGTGCTGCGCCAAGAACGCAGCCGTGAAATGCATGAACGATGGCAAAGCCGCGGGCTGCTGCTCCGAGTGCAACCAGGACAAGATGGCCGCATCCTGCTGCGGATCGAAAGACGCTTCGACCGGCGCCATGGATTGCGGGAAGGGCTGCTGCTCGGGCAGGAATGACAAAGCTTCAAAAGGCTGCTGCCGCAAGATGATGCAAAGCTAGATTGGACTTCTTGTACGAAAAGGACCTGAAGGCCGTTTAAGGGTTGAGGGTACCCCACTTCTCGATGCCTTCGCGAGACGTGGGATTCTTGTTAATGGCTGGCCTTCACTGGCAGCGCACACACCGCTCCTTCGCTGAAGTTCTCCGTTTCAATCCCAAGTGCGTGCGAGAATCGGGCGCGATAACCTTCCCACGCGATCGCCGAGGTCAGTTCGACGAGTTGTGCCTCATCGAATCGCTCCCGCAAACGCGCGAACAGCCCATCCGGCACCTCGACCGGAGTCTCCGTGATCGCGTCGGCGTACTCCAGCACCAGCCGCTCCAGCTCGGAAAAATTGAAATCTGTGCGGTATTCGTTCAAATGAGAGATCTGTTCCGCCGAGACGCCATGCGCTCTGCTCACGGCAGAGCCAATATCAATTCAAAACGGACATCCCACCAGCGTGGCGACGCGCAGCTCCGCCAATCCCTTCAGCCTCGCGTCGACCAGCTTGCTCGCCATCTGTACCCGCTCC
>CAVYWC010000003.1:585000-1321138 GCA_963772045.1 uncultured Acidobacteriaceae bacterium
GAATGTCGGAATGACAACTTCGGTTGGGATTGCGAGTGAGGTAAAGCTGCCAGTGTGCTGAGTAAATTTTGTGGTCAAGCTACTAAGGGCGCATGGTGGATGCCTTGGCAGAAGCAGGCGAAGAAGGACGTGGCAAGCTGCGATAAGCCCCGGAGAGCCGCAAGCAGGCATTGACCCGGGGATTTCCGAATGGGGAAACCCACGGGGGTAAAACCCCCGTACGGCGTGATGAATCCATAGTCACGCACGAGCGAACCCTGGGAAGTGAACCATCTCAGTACCAGGAGGAAAAGAAAGAAACCTCGATTGCGAGAGTAGTGGCGAGCGAAATCGCAACAGCCTAAACCTGTTTGACCTTCGGGTTAAGCAGGGGTTGTAGGGTCGGCAACAGTAGAGTTACCAATCCAGTCGTTAGTCGAAGCCCTCTGGAAAGAGGGGCCATAGAGTGTGATAGCCACGTAGACGAAAACGAACTGGACTCGAAGCCGATACCTGAGTACCGCGGAGCACGAGAAACTTTGCGGGAAGCAACGGAGACCATTCCGTAAGGCTAAATACTAGCTTCTGACCGATAGTGAACCAGTACCGTGAGGGAAAGGCGAAAAGAACCGCTGTGAGCGGAGTGAAATAGTACCTGAAACCGTGTGCCTACAAACGGTGGGAGGACTATGCCGGGCGTAAGCTCGGAAAGTCTGACCGCGTGCCTATTGCATAATGAGCCGGCTAGTTATTCTTGTCAGCAAGGTTAAGCGAAAGCGAGCCGCAGCGAAAGCGAGTCCGAACAGGGCGCTTGAGTTGGCAGGAATAGACGCGAAGCGGGATGATCTACCCTTGGCCAGGCTGAAAGTGGGGTAACACCCACTGGAGGGCCGAACGGGTGTTTGTTGAAAAAAGCTCCGATGAGCTGAGGGTAGGGGTGAAAGGCTAATCAAATTCCGTGATAGCTCGTTCTCTCCGAAATAGCTTTAGGGCTAGCCTCGGATGATTTGTCTCGGTGGTAAAGTACTCGATGGGCTATGGGGCTTTCCAGCTTACAGAACCCAACGAAACTCAGAATGCCGAGAACAACCAGTCCGGGAGTCAGACAGCGGGGGCTAAGCTTCGTTGTCGAGAGGAAAACAGTCCAGATCGCCTGCTAAGGTCCCAAAATACAAGCTAAGTGGGAAAGGAAGTCGGAACGCCCAGACAGCCAGGAGGTTGGCTTAGAAGCAGCCATCCTTTAAAGAAAGCGTAATAGCTCACTGGTCAAGCGGTCCGGTGCCGACAATTTAACGGGGCTTAAGCTTGTTACCGAAGCAGCGAATGCACGGAGTAACATCCGTGCGTGGTAGGAGAGCATTCTCAACAGTTTGAAGGTAGACCGAGAGGACTACTGGACGGTTGAGAAGAGACCCTGCCGGCATAAGTAGCGATAACGGAGGTGGGAACCCTCCGCGCCGAAAGTCTAAGGTTTCCTGAGAAAGGTTAATCCGCTCAGGGTCAGGCGGTCCCTAAGGCGAGGCCGAAAGGCGTAGCCGATGGACATCCGGTTAATATTCCGGACCTCCCTTGTGTTCGTTATCACGATGGGGTGACGCAGAAGGATAAGCAGGCCGTCCTATGGCTATGGCGGTCGATGCGTGTAAGTCGTTTCTCGCAGGAAAATCCGCGAGGAAGTTATCGATGAGACGCAAAGCAGTAACCCGTATGGGTGAAAGCTGCCGATTCCACGCTGCCAAGAAAAACCTCTAAGGAGAACGTAAGGGAACCGTACCTCAAACCGACACAGGTAGACGAGGAGAATATCCAAAGGCGCTCGTGAGAACAGTTGGTAAGGAACTCGGCAACATAACCCCGTAACTTCGGGAGAAGGGGTGCCTCACTAGGGTGCAAGCCCGAAGAGGCCGCAGAGAAATGCGCACTGCGACTGTTTAACAAAAACACAGGTCTCTGCAAAGTCGAAAACGACGTATAGGGGCTGACGCCTGCCCGGTGCTGGAAGGTTAAAGGGAGAGGTCAACCGCAAGGTGAAGCTTCGAACTGAAGCCCCAGTGAACGGCGGCCGTAACTATAACGGTCCTAAGGTAGCGAAATTCCTTGTCGGGTAAGTTCCGACCTGCACGAATGGCGTAACGAAAGTGCGACTGTCTTGCCGACTGACACGGCGAACTTGTAGTGCCGGTGAAGATGCCGGTTGCCCGCAACTAGACGGAAAGACCCCGTGCACCTTTACTATACCTTTACCATGAACTATGGCCCTTGCTGCGCAGGATAGGTGGGAGGCTTTGAATCCAGGCTTTCGGGCTTGGAGGAGCCAACGGTGAGATACCACCCTGCGAGATCTGTGGTTCTAACTTACTCCCGTAATCCGGGAGAGGGACATGGTAAGGCGGGTAGTTTGACTGGGGCGGTCGCCTCCTAAATTGTAACGGAGGCGCGCGAAGCTACGCTCAGGCTGTTTGGAAATCAGCCGACGAGTGCAAAGGCATAAGCGTGGTTAACTGCGAGACCTACAAGTCGAGCAGATGCGAAAGCAGGCCTTAGTGATCCGGTGGTTCTGCATGGAAGGGCCATCGCTCAACGGATAAAAGGTACGCCGGGGATAACAGGCTGATCGGAGCCAAGAGTTCATATCGACGCTCCGGTTTGGCACCTCGATGTCGGCTCATCGCATCCTGGAGCTGTAGAAGGTTCCAAGGGTTAGGCTGTTCGCCTATTAAAGCGGTACGTGAGCTGGGTTCAGAACGTCGCGAGACAGTTCGGTCCCTATCTGTTGTGGGCGTAGGAGATTTGCGAGGACCTGTCCTTAGTACGAGAGGACCGGGATGGACGAACCTCTTGTGTTCGAGCTGTCATGCCAATGGCACCGCTCGGTAGCGAAGTTCGGTTGTGATAACCGCTGAATGCATATAAGCGGGAAGCACTCCTCAAGATGAGATCTCCCAACCCGTAAGGGATAAGAAGGGCCCAGGTAGACTACCTGGTTGATAGGCTGGAGGTGGAAGCGCAGTAATGCGTGTAGCTTACCAGTACTAATCGCCCGTTCGGCTTGACCATAAAATTTACTCGGTGCAGAAAGCTTCTAGCTGCTAGCTTCTAGCTCCTAGCTAGAACCTGAGCTGAAGTAAGAAGTTCAGCAGAAGCTTTGCGCCGATGCTTTTGTGATCGAAACGAGAAATGAAAGCAACGCCAAGTAAGACGGCTAAAATCGGAAAGTAAGCGAAGAAGAAAGTAAGCCCGTCCAATCTATTCAGTTGTGAGAGATCGTTCTCAAGATCTTTGAAAGTTTGTCGCGTATAAGCGACACCGAGATGGCGGAGAGATCCTTCGCGGCTTTTTCAAGAAAACAAGCGCTCAGGATTTCGGCTCGCGGCTGAGAGGCCGCGAAAGCGCCTCAAGTTGTCGGTGATCTTACCGCGGGGGTTCCACCCGTTCCCATCCCGAACACGGAAGTTAAGCCCCGCCGGGCCGATGTTACTGCACGCGAAAGTGTGTGGGAGAGTAGGTCGTTGCCGGCATAAATAAGAGCCAGGTTGAGAAATCAATCTGGCTCTTTCCTTTTTCTGGTTGAGCCACATAACGAAATCTCATAAAGTATCGGACCGAAACTTACGAGAGGACTCTTAATGGCCGAGAAGTCGTTCCTGGATCGCGCCGCAGAGTACACTTACAGAGAGCTTGAGCGCCAGGGCGGGGATCCGTCAAAGCTGGATCTCCAGCAACAGACTGTGGCCATTTTGTACTCAGTGCAAGCAATAATCGATAATGGCGGCTTTCAATACCTGTTCGAGAATGACTTTCCAGACACTCCCCGGTATTCACGGTTCGCGGAGGCGTATCGCCGCATCGGGGCTGATCAAGCGGCTGAGCGACTGGAGAAAGCTGTTGCGATGTTTCCCTTCGAGAACCCGCACCTACATCAGGATCAAAGGCTAACTTTTATGGAACCCCTTGAAGAATCGAGCGAGTTCTTTGAATTGGGAAACGAGGTTTGCGGCGACGAAAAGGTTTGGGCTGCTTTGGAGGCATACGCGAAAAAGAATGCTGCTTCGTTCCCAGTCAGCGTGAATTGAGGCTGCGGAGACGCTTCGCGAGCGGCGCTCAGGATTTCGGCTACGACATCCCTCGACGGCAACGGTCATCTGTTCCCCAAACTTCCAGATCACTGAGACTTTCGCGTGCTAGACTTTTTAGTCTCAGTATGGTGGTTGTAAAGCGAATCACGGGTTTGCTGATATGGGTGCTGGTCGGATTCTCCTCTCCCGCATTCGACAGCCCGGCGCCGTCTTCCTCGCCCGCTAGACCTCCGAACATTATCTTGATCACGCTCGACACAACCCGAGCAGATCACATGGGCTTTTTAGGATCACGCCGCGGTCTGACGCCCAATCTGGACGTCGTCGCAGGACAGAGCGTGATTTTTACTCGAGCTTATGCTCAGGTTCCGTTGACCACTCCCTCGCACGCTTCCCTGCTGACCGGGACTTACCCGCAGTACAACCATGTCGAAGATCTGGGATCGCCTCTGGATGCAGACCTTCCCTACTTGCCTGAAATCCTGCATAACCAGGGTTACGAAACTGCGGCATTTCTGGGTGCGATCGTGCTCGATGCGCAAAGCAAGCAGGCACCCGGTTTTGACCGCGGTTTCGATCTGTACGATGCGCATTTTCACCAGCGCAAAGCGGGCGAAGACCGTTATCACAGCATCGAGCGCCGTGCGGAGGACGTGGCAGCCCAGGCCATTGGCTGGATCGATCATCACGAGCATGACCGTTTTTTTGTGTGGGTGCACTTCTACGATGCGCATGACCCCTACGACCCGCCAGAGCCGTTCAAAACGAAATATGCTTCAGCGCCTTACGATGGCGAGATCGCCTATACCGACTCGGTGGTTGGCCATGTGATGGATTTTTTGCGAAGCAAAGGCCTCTATGAGGACGCAGTCGTAGCCATTGCGGCAGATCACGGGGAAGCCTTCGGCGAGCACGGCGAAGAGCGGCATGGAATGTTCCTCTACGATGAAACCATCCACGTGCCCCTGTTGGTGAAACTTCCGGCGCACCAGATGGGGGCAAAGCGCCTGGAGGGAGCACACTTTAATGAACGAGTAGGACTGGTGGACGTTGCGCCTTCCCTGCTTGAGATTGCGGGCATTCCGGTGCCTGCCGCGATGCAAGGCCAGTCGTTCTTGCCTTTGGTGGAGAGAAACGCTGCGAGGACGAGTTCCGATGAGAAAAGCGATGCGTCGGCAAGAAAACCAGCGGAGCGATCGGTGTATTCAGAGTCGAATTACGCGCATAACTTTGGATGGGCAGGACTGCGGTCATGGCGCGAGGGGAAGTACCTCTATGTCCAGGCACCGAGAGCGGAATTGTACGATCAGTCAGTTGATCCCCAGGCTCTTCGCAATGTGGCCAGCGAGTCCAAGGCGGTTGCGGCGACGCTGGAGTCGCAACTCACAGCGTTTCGGGAAAAGACAAGCAGCGTGGCGGCAGAGCACACCAAGCTGGATCCCGTACAGGCAGAGAAGCTGCGTGCGCTTGGTTACATGTCGTCGGATAGCGCGGCTTCGAACAATGGCGAAAAGGGAGAAATCGATCCAAAGGATAAGATTCAGATCGCCAACCAGTTTCATGAGGCTGTGGTTGATTTCGAGGAGAGCCGCTACGACGACGGGATCGCGAAACTTCGGGAACTGCTGAAGGCCGAGCCCGACATGCCCGCAATCTATATGGAATTGGGACGCGCGCTGGTTCAGGAGCGCCGGTACGACGAAGCAGTACTCGCATTTCACAGTGCCGTGGAGAAAGCACCGGATTCAGCGACCGCTCATTATGAACTCGGGATGGCACTGGTGAAAAACAAGCAATGGGAAGCCGCTCTTCCGGAAGCACAAGCGGCGGTTCGATATACGCCCAGCTCGGCCCAGCTACATTTTTTTCTAGGTATGGTTGAGTTACACCTCAAACACTTGTCCGAAGCCACGACGGAGCTCGAAAGCAGTTTGAAAATTGATCCAGATCATTTCGCTGCCAACCTCAAATATGGTGAGATGCTTTTTCTGGAAGGCCACGCCGACGCAGCCTTGCCGAGGTTGGTTCACGCCGTTCAGTTAGATCCAGAATCAGCGGAAGCACACAAGTATCTGGCCGACGTCTACGAGCAACTCGGGAAATTGGACGATGCTGAGCATGAGCAGAAAAAGGCGGAGGAGCTTAAAGATCAGACACCCGAGTAGGGAATTGCGTTTTGAGTCAGTCTGATCAAAGGTAGTGAGCGCAGACCTGTTCGTTGACAGTGCTGTAGCTCTGAACTCGATGACAAAATCAAAGCCCCCGAATTCCGGGGGCTTTGATTTATTATTCGTTTGTCGTTCTACCAGTGGATCTTGAGTGCGAGCTGGCCTTGGCGTGGGCTGTTGCCCTGTCCGTCGACTGGTTCCTGCACCGTTCCGAAGCCATTCGACCCTGGAACCATGGGGACGAGATAGTTCCATTGGAACGTGGGGTGGTTCAGGGTGTTGAACGTTTCCAGACGAAGTTCGATGCTGACGCGCTCCGTGGCCTTGAACGTCTTGAAAAGGTTTGTATCCAATTGCTGGTTGGTTGGCGCGCGGACCACCGCCGTGTCGGGTTGCTCGGTAACCATTGAATGGTATGCGGTCTGCTGCCATGCGACATTGGAACAGGGATTCCCGGAATTATCTTGGCCGGAAGCATAGTGGTAGTAAGGAGTGTTGGAGTTGGGACCCACGAAAGCCTGGTAGCAGCTATTCACGCCCAAGTCAATTACATCGGGGGTGTTCGTCTTGGGAGCATGGAGATTTCCAACCACGTTCCATCCGCTGGGCAGAGGAAGCGGGTTCCCGCTCTCCCAAAAGTAGTCGTTGCCCAGGTGCCAGCCGCCAATGAGCAAGTCCAACGGCTTGTTCATCCCCGAAAAGAACGCTCTGCCGCGGCCAACCGGAATGTCGAACACGCTCTGTACCGTGACCCGATTCTTCCGATCTGTTCCGACGATCGAGCGCTGTGGCACAAGGTATTCCTGGTCCACGTAACCAAGGCTCTCCATATTTTTTGACCAGGTCCAAGACGCATTCAGCTCGAGCCACGACACGCGCTGCCGGTAGGTTGTCTGCAACGAGTTGTACCAGGTGTGGCCGCTGCTGAGTTCATATTCCGTGATCGAAGTGAACTCGGGATAGGGTCGCTGGAATTGCTGGGCGTTGTAGGTTTGGTTCGTATAGAGGGCGCCCGCAACCCCTTGCACCTGATAGAACGGATTGGCGACGACGGCAATGCAGGTCTGTTCTGGATCCGGGTTGGCTACACTCGCCGTGGTTCGGTCGCAGCTCTTGTAGAAGGGAATATTGACGTCAAGGTTACTCAGGTTGAACGGCTGGTCCTTGCTGCGCGTACCCACGTAACTTACTTCCAGCTTGCCGCCACTGTGAATGGCGCGCTGAATGCCCAAAGAGAACGAATCCACGTAGGGCAGCTTGTAACTGGGATTGATGAATCCCACTCCCGTGCCGACATTCGTCAATAGTCCCTGCGAAGCCCCCGGGATGGTGGCGATTCCGCTATTGGTGGTGATTCCGTTGTTGGCGAATGGGTTCGTTAGATTGTCGGCATAGAGATGGACTCCACCGTCCGGCGAATTGACATAAGGAGTATTCGCGGAGAAGCCAGCAACGGCCTGACCCGAAGCCGAGCCCGCCATCGCGGGATTCTCCACCAACCGTCCGTACCCACCGCGCAGCACAGTCTTATCGTTTAGCTGGTAGGCAAATCCGATGCGAGGCTGGACCTTAGAATAGTCGCGGTTAAATGGAGTGTTGTGGCCGGAAGTCGGGAAGGTATACCCACCCAGCAAGGTAGGCAGGCTTGGGTCAACCCCCCGATTGACCAAGGAATCGATCGGATTGACCGCATTAAGGTTGAACCCTGTGTCGATCTCGTTATTGCGGGCTGTGGGTGGACCGTTCAGGTCATAGCGCAAGCCGAGGTTCAAAGTCAGCTTATTCGTGACCTTCCAGTCGTCCTGCACCCAGGGCGCAAAGTAGTGGGTAGTGAAGTAGGGAAACTTCTGATCCACAACTTGAGCACTGTCGGGTTGGCTGAGCAGGAAATCCAAAACGGCATTGCCAGCCTCCGCCGAGAGAGGTGTAACACCATCCGGCGCGAACTGATCCGGGTTGTAGTTATTCTGCGCGTAGCTCTGGGAACTCGCGCCGCCATTGAAATCAAGCCCTAAATTACCCGGATACACAAACTCGTAGTACACGTGGAACGAACGAATGTCAATTCCAGAGCGAAGAGTGTGCTTGCCGCGCAGCCATGTCAGCGTCGGAGCGTAACTGTAAGTGTCGTCGGGCATGTAGTAGAAGTCTCGACCGGCGCCGATCATCGAAGCCGCTAGAGTTTGCTGCACAGAGAACGAGATGGCTGGGAAACCGGTAAAGGGAAGAGCCGACGCCAATCCGGGATCGAATCCCATGGAAGCGATGTTGAAGTCTGAGGGGAAGCCGTCCGACCGCCAGTAGCGACTGTAGCTGGCATGGAAATCTAGCAGCAAGTTGCTCCTGAAGGTGTGGACCCAGTCCAAGCCAACGTTGTAGTGATACTCTTTGAAGTTTTCACCGCCCTGCCAGGTCACTCCCGGGGGTGTTCCAGCGATCACATTGTTGCTGGTTCCGTGGAACAAGTTGAAAGACACCTGGTCTTTGCCAGTAACTTTTTGGTCCGCCCGGGCAAGAATATTGTTGAAGACCCGATGCTGCGGAATGTTATTCGACCAGATCGTTTCCCACGGGTATTGGCTAGGAACCGTTACGATGGGCTTCAAACCGGGGTTGGTCAGGATGGAGGTCAGCAAGTTGACGGCGATAGGATTGAAGCGGGTGGGGTCGACTTTGTTGTAAGCCCCTCCAAACTGGAAAATCTGGGCATTGCCGTTGGCGTCCCGGGTCATCGGGTCATAAATCGGTATCAGGCAACCGCTGGCATTGCCATTTACCCCGCAGTTCGTTGCGTTATCCGTAAAGCTGGTGAAATCTCCCTGCAACCACGCTGGGTTGGGGAGATCTATCGTTTGTTCGGAGGCATACTGGGGAAGGACTGCCTTGTAGCGCTCCCAGCTCATCATGAAGAAGGTCTTATCGCGGCCGTCATAGAGGTGCGGAATGAAAACCGGGCCACCTACTTCAAACCCGTAGGTATCCTCACGGTGATCGGCTACGGAACGCGGAACATCGTTGTAATTGTTGAGCCAGCTATTGGCGTCTAAGTAGGTCCGCTTATAGTATTCCCAAGCGGTGCCATGAATCTGGTTGGTCCCGCTCTTGAGTTCCATGCTGACCACGCCGCCGGCGCTATGCCCGAGTTGGGCGTCGTAGGGGTTGGTAATGACCTTCAGTTCCTGCAGGGCATCAATTGTGGGAACCGACGAAGGCCCGTTGTTGTACCAGGGCGACGCGTTGTTCGGCTGCCCATCGATGAGGTATTCGACGTTCGCCGTAGCCCCACCGTTAACCGTGAATTGGGAGACGTAGTACATATCCGTTGGAGTAGGCTGCATTCCTGCGCCGTTCTCGTCGGTGATTCCCGCCAGAGTGTCCAATACTGAAAGGACGTTGCGATTCTCGAGCGGCAGTTCGGTCAGAGTTTTATTGTTGACCTGCAGACTACGGTCTGCGTTGGCCGTATCCAGGCCGACTTGATAGGCGTCGCTCGTGACGGTCACGACTTCGCCCGTCGAACCTACCTGCAGAACGAAATCCGCCGTCTGCACTTGCGAAATGCTGAGCACCACCGGAGGATAGGTAAGCTTCTTGAATCCCTTCGCCTCGGCCGAGACTTCAAGCTTGTGTCCAGGATGC
This sequence comes from uncultured Acidobacteriaceae bacterium, assembly GCA_963772045.1. GTDB lineage: Bacteria > Acidobacteriota > Terriglobia > Terriglobales > Acidobacteriaceae > Sulfotelmatobacter. The sequence goes on from CAVYWC010000003.1 coordinate 594,863, forward strand.
AGAAATGGAACCGTATACGCGCCGGCCGCGTTGGTCTGCACTTGAATCACCTCGCCGGTTTCCAGGTTGCGCACGGTGACGGTGGCACCGGGAATGACCGCCTTGGAGGCGTCGGTGACAATTCCCGTGATGGTGGCCCGATATTCCTGCCCCCACGCTGCCACGCAAACACCGAGGGTAGTTAGCAACCCGATCAACAACAGGCGATAAAAACGCTTCATTATGCATTGCCTCCGGCCCACGAAGGGGCTAGTAAAAGCTCTCACCAACTCTTTACTCAACGATGCGTGTTTCGGTTTATTGCGTTTGCTGGGGTAGACGGGCAGTCCCCGCAAATGAAAACGTAACAGAAGACAACAAAATGAAAACCATTGTCAAGCTAATATTCTTGCTTTCGCTACAAAAAGTTGCTTTGCGCTTCGATATTTTGCCGGGCACCCGTAAGATTTGACGTGACAGGGATCACTCTTGTGTGTGCATTCACACACAAACGGGTTCATTCTGGAGGCGAGGAAGCTGAGATGATTGCCCCCAACGCATCAGGGGCAGCGATTTCGATAGAGCGAAGGATCCACTTGCTGCGCCATTGCAGGCAGATCCATAGTGATGTCGAGGAAATCACGGATTGTTGCCGCACAACTGGCCGGGCCCGCGAGCAAGTTTCGATATCCCATGCGGCAAACGGGGATGTCTCCTCTTTGCTCCAGCCATACTACGATTTCTTTCATATGATTACGAAACGCTGCGGTTAAGAGGGTTGGGTCCGCAGATTCCAGAGACCCGCGGCGCAGCAGCATTTTGTCCTGCGACGCGAGTACCTCGGGCAGCGGACGCTCCATAAAGATCAGCTTATAATTCCTGCCCCTGGGCACAGACAGCAGAAGCTGCGAGATAATTTTTACTGCCTTGCCCTCGGCTTGATCGATAAGATCGGGCTGTTTGGGCAAGAGCTTGATGAGTTCCCATTCGCAATAGCCCAGGGGATTGTCGATGTCCGGCTTGCGTTCGAAGTCGCAGAGTAGGGGCATGCCACCGGCAGCGAGCATCTGCATCATGAGAGATGTGCCTGAGCGAGGTAAACCCGAAACAATGGTGATCACGATAAGGTCTTGTGTGCAGTTCAAGCCGCGTGCGAATCACGGCGCGCTAGTTTCGGCGATGGTCCAGGCCCGACCGTCCAGATGAGACGGCCGCTCCAGCCCGAAGAGTTTCAGGATTGTAGGGGCAACATCGACGATCGCAAGCTTCTCGTCCGATATCTTACGATTACAGAATAGAACTCCGGGAACGAGCCGCGGATCAACGCAGTGGTCGCCGCTCCACGCCTTTAAATTATCTTCAAAAATCTGCGTGGTGACCCTGCCCGTAACCGAATCCCAGGACGCGCGGAACCCTTCGCCATAGCCGATAATCAGATCGGGAGCGTTATCGACATAGGGACCAGCATAGACGGTATCGCAGTCAAATACACCGGTGATGCCAACGCGGCCCGAGGAAGGATCGGTTAATCCATCCAGCTTGCGCCGTAATTCTGCTTTGAGCGAAGCGACCTGCTCTCCAGCCTCCACGATGCCCTGACGCTCACGCCCTCTGAGATTGACGTAGAGCCCATTGAGGCCCATGGTATAGGCGCGGGTGCGCAACCAATCCACATCTTCAAACCAGTCGCCGCTTTCCTTTTTGCCGGATTTCAACACAAGATATCCATTCTGATGAAGCCATGCATTCAAGTTGACGCAGCGCGCAAAGGACTTGAACCCGTGGTCGGAGACAACCATCAGCAGAGTATCGTCGTCGATCTGGTTCGTCACGCGGCCGATTAGTTCGTCCATGCGAATGTAAAGAGCCTCGATCACGTTTGGTCGCTGATTGTGCCGCACGCCGCGAGCCGCAGGATGATCTGGGTCCAGGTAACGCCAAAACATGTGCTGCACGCGATCCGTGGTATCGAAGACGCAGACACAAAGACCCTGACGAGTCTTATCCAACGCATCGAACAACATGCGCTCGCGATCGTCATGATTGCCATAACACTGGACGAGAAAAGCTTCGTCGTCCAAGACCTCCTCGTTCAGCGCCCATGTATCCTCGGCCAGTCCCAAGGTTGCATAGGGGCCGAAGAGCTTTTCTAAATAAATTGAGTATGTCACCGGGTGCGAGATCGGAAGGTCGGGCCTGCCGGGATCGATGTTCACGGGCGTAACGTAGACCTCGACCTCCGGCGCTATTTCCTTCAAGTAAAAACGGCAAATTCCGTGCGCGCTGAAACCCATACCAGCCCTGAATTTCATCGGAATCCATTCTGAGTATTCGCCAACGCGCAACGTGAATTTCTGGGAATCGACGTGGAAGCGTGCTCGTTTTTGGCTGTGGTCCACATCGACCACGAAGGGCACTCGGAGTTCCTGGCCCTGGCTGGGCCTCAACGGATCTTCCGGGCCCGCGATGTAGGACCGACAGGTGTTACCGGATCTTTCCATCGGAACTCGCAGACCGCCTTCGCGGAATCCATCGCCGCTGGCGCGAGTCGAACAAAGGCAGAAAGTACCCTGACTGCCCTTCAGATCAGGAACGCACATGCCAGAGAGCAGCACACCGGGAAATTTCTCGGGGGGAAAAGTCACCGGGACGCGAATGACGGAACAAAAGATTCCGGCCTCGCCGAGCCAGTGCCAAAATGGCGTCCCACGACGCATACCCTTGATCCGCGCACCTCCAAAGGGGATGGTGTACTTCCCAAATTTGAGGCTGCGTTTCGGGCCTTTGATTTCTGCCGAGGATACGTAAGGCAGATAGCTGTGAAGATCGCGCGCCAGAAAATCGTAGATGTTGTGCTTGCCGGGATTTACTCCGGTCATGAACGTCGACCATGCTACGGGAGAAATTGGTGGAAACGTGGTGCGCAATTTTCGGAACGTTCCCTGATGGCGCAGCTTCGCGAGATTCGGCAGCTTGCCTTCAGCGATGAATCGTTCCGTAAGTTCCGGATCCATGCCGTCGAACCCGAGAATCACAGCACGCTTCACATGAGCTTTGCCGTAAGCCTTGATCCGGCGAAAAAAACGGAAAACCTGACGAAAAGGCCACGCAACAAAAGCATAAGCGGAGTACAGAAAAGCGACGAAAAGCGTCCAAAAAGAAGAAAGGACCGCGAACCCTGCACCTGGCCCGGCGTATGCGTGGCTGCGAAGGGGATGAAAAAGAATGATCGCGAATACCACGGAGGATACGAGCAATTTTCGCTGACGATTACTGTAGAGGGGCCGCTTCATATCTCAATGCCAAGAATACTCTTGAAAAGAAATCCTGCTGCGAGAGACAAGATAAAGAAGAGCCAGATCCAGTTCCACTCGACACCGGCGAAAGCGATGGCGCGAGAGGGATAGAGCACTTCGATGGATTCGATAGAACTGTTTTCTGGCAATGCTGGTTCGGCCGAGAGAAACAAGCGTTCGAAGAAACTTCGCCGATAACGAACTTGAGACAAACGGGGCAGACCGGAGCCAACCAATACGGTTTTCGAAAGAGTTTGGCCAGAATCTTCGATGTTAATCTGGTAATCCCCGTCTTTTGTGGCAACAACTCGCCAAGCGAGTTCGTTTTCTGTGGGCACGTGAACTGCGGGCGCGGTGGTTCTGAGCCCATCCGGCAATTGCAGCGAAAGGCTATTCAATGTCTCTGAATTTGAGCCTCGTACCTTCACTAAGAACGCCTGCCCGGAACGGATCGGAGTGGATCCGAGATAGTGATCGAGTTGCACGATCAAGATAGTCATCGGAATAACCACAAACAGTAAGGGGACGAATGCCAGCCGCAGATAACGGCCAGTCGCGAGCAGAATGCGGGCGTAGGACCGTAGCACGACCAAAATCTGGTCCTGAAAAAGCCTGAGAGCCAGCAGGTGGGCTTTGAGGCAATCTTTCGCTGCGCGGATGGCTTTCTGGTTCGAAGTGTAACGAAACACGACCACCATCAGCATCCCGACCACAACTGAGATCAGGAAGACGATAAGCGCGGGCAAATTGAAGGTCAGAAAAGCCATAACAGCGTGTCAAAGACAAAGCAGCGGTCGGGAAAGAATCGTCTAATCAATATATCCGAGCCCTTGTAGTCGCTTCTTGATAATGTCCTTCGAGGCAGAGCCATCTTCCCCGGGAGGCAAAATCTTGTTTACCTCCTTTTCCAGAGCATGCAGAACGAATTCGTCGATCGACGCATAGCCGCAGGTTTCGCTACACTGCTTCACTTTATCTAACAAATCGCCTTCGATCTTTACCTTATGAGAGCCAAACATAGATGCCTCGATTACGAAAAATTAATTACCATTTCCAAACGGACCGAAGATCGGATGCCCAATCATATGTTCTGTCTTCTTGATTCCAAACTCTGCCAGAATAGTCGGCGCGATATCCGTCAGGGCGGGGATCTCCAGTGCAATCTTCCGATTGCTCAGCAGCACACCAGGAACCAGAGTGTAGTCGATGCAGTGATCGCCACTCCAAGGATTATTGTTGTCTTCGAGCTCTTCGGCTGGAAATGCCCCGAGAATCGTCTTCCAGCCTGCGCGATAGCCTCTATTGTAACCAACGAGCATGTCCGGTCCGGATTGCGCGTACGGTCCCTGATAGATTTCGCTTGCCAGATCCACACGTGTGATCACGGGCAGCCCGGTTTTCGAATCTCTGAGGTGCAATAGCTTATCTCGGATTTTTGCCATTAATTGGTGGGCTTCAGCTCCGGGATGAATGATGCCACCTGTTTCACGGCCGCGCAGGTTGAGGTAGAGCCCATTCAGTCCCAATCCGTAAGCGCGAGTCTGCGTCCAATCTACTCCGGCAAACGGCTCAATAGAATCTGGATTGGCCTGAGATTTTAGCTTGATGTAGCCGTTATTCAGCAGCCAGGTATTCAAATTGAATGACCGGTAATACGGCGCGAATCCATGATCAGAGAGCACCAGCAGAGTGGTGCCGTCATCAACTCTCGGCAGGACTTCTCCAAGCACCTGATCCATCTGTTCGTAGAAATCCGAAATGGCCGATCCGTTCTGCGCCGCAAGGACGGGGTCATATTCGGGATGGTTTGGATCGATGAGCCGCCAGAACATGTGCGAGTTGAGATCGAGACTCGAGAAGTAGAAAAAGAACACTCCGCGTTTGAATTTGGGAAATTCGTCATCGAAGATCCGGCGATGTTCGGCCAGTACGGTTCGTGCCTGTTGCAGATATTCGTTGTCGTCAAGCATTCCGTCGGAGAGTGCCTTCGTGTCTTCAGAAATTCCCAGGGTGTGAAACTCTCCTGCTTCATCGGATAATAGTCGTGAATAATTCGATGGAGTCGAGATGGGTAGAGCGGGGTCGGCGGGGTCCATGTTCATCGGCGAGACATACAGTTGGAATCGAGGATGTGCCTGTTTTAGATAGAAACGGCACATCCCTTTCACGCTGCTGAAGAAAGGAATCAGTCGGAACTCGACAGGAATCCAACCGCTCCACTCGCCTTCGCGCAAAATAAATTCATGGCCTTGCACTTCGAACTTAGCCACAGCCGCGAGTGGATCAACGGCAACTGAGAAGGGCTCTGATGCTGCGGGAGAACCTCTCTTGAAAGCATTGTCGGGCCCAATCAGGTTGGCGCTCACGCGGGAATTCTCGACCGGGACCGGAATGATCTGTCCGCCTTCGACGGGACCGGGCACCGCGGTTGGATCATCCGTATAAAAGCTGAAGGTCCCATACGTTCCTCGCAGGTCAGGAGTCCCCATGCCAGACAGCGTTTCTCCTTTTGCGGGGACGGGCGGGAAATTCGACGGAATGCGAAAGATCGTGTTAGGTATCCCGCGCCGGTCGAGAATCTGCCAGAATGCCTCTCCTTGCCGCAATTGCTCCGCTCTGCCGCCGCCGAGCGGAATCACCCAACTGCCAACATGGATCGCGTGTCTGGCGCCCTCGACTCTGGAAGCCGAAAAATAAAGGTTCAAGTTCTTAGGATCACGATGGATGAAGTCAAAGATTCCATGACCACCCGGATTCATTCCAGTGATCAGGTTCGACCATGCCACCGGGCTCTGCGGGGGAATGCTGGTCGTGAGCTCGCGAAAATCACCTTCAGCCGCGAGCTTTGCGAAGTTCGGCATCCTGCCTTCACGCATAAATCGACGCAGCAGTGTGGGATCCATACCGTCGATGCCCAGAATGATGAGTCGATGATCGCCGCGCCATTCCCTGCGGTTCGAGCCGCACGAAAGCACCATCATCGCGGCCGCCACAATCAGGACAGTGCAAAAGGCCCAAGCTGCCTTCTTGAGAGGCTCAGTCGTGGTCAGCCTCGTTGCCGCTGGGGACGCGGTTTCCCAAACTTGTTAGACTTCTGACCATGGTCGCGCGTTTGCCCGGGTGGTTCAGTCTCGCAGTTCCGATTTTGTTGTTGCTCTCGTCCAACTCCGCGGCTTCTCCCAAACCGAACATTGTACTCATTACGCTCGACTCGGTGCGTGCCGACCGGGTGGGATTTCTTGGCGGACACGGCAAATTGACTCCAAGCCTGGATATGCTCGCACGCGACAGCGTCATCTTTGAGCAAGCATACGCGCAAGCTCCCGATAGCGTAGCCTCAACTGCGACGATTCTGACGGGCACTTATCCGCAAACACATCGAGCCAGCGAGTTCAGCGTTCCTTTGCCGGCATCCCTGCCTTATCTGCCGGATGTGCTTCATGCAGCCGCGTACCACACGGCGGCGTTTGTCGGATCGGTAGCGCTGAACCCATGGGATGGGCCGTTTCAGAGCTACGACCGGGGATTCGACCGATACCATGCCCCTTTTCAGCTGTCGAAAACTGAAGAGAACTACTCCGGATCCATAAGAGAGAGAGGGACGCAAGTGGTTGCGCGAGCTACGAAGTGGCTCGCCCAGAGGAAAAATGGGCCTTTCTTGCTTTGGATAGATCTGCACGATGCCGAGCTTCCGAACGAAACTTCTTACGATCGCGCAGTCGGTATGACTGATGCCGTCGTCGGCCAGCTGATGAATTTTCTGCGCTCGCAATCACTCTACTACGACGCTCTAGTCGTGATTGCATCGGATCATGGCGAAAGTCTCGGAGCACATGGTGAAGCGACGCATGGCGTCTTCTTGTATGACGAGACGATACATGTGCCGCTGTTGTTGAAGCTTCCGGGAAACCGAATGGCAGGAAAACGAACCAGGAACCGAGTTCGACTTGTGGACATTGCACCGACTGTGCTGGAAGTGGCTGGTGTCGCATCTCCCTCTCAGATGCAGGGACAATCGCTGCTGCGAATCGCTCAAGCGGCTTCCCAGATAGACCAACCGGCATACGCTCGAAGTGCGATGCCTCAGCAGGACTTTGGCTGCGGCCCGCTGGAATCTTGGCGAGCCGGAAAGTATCTGTACATTCGCGCGCCCAAACCAGAACTATACGATCCCACTGCCGATCCGAGCGCGAGCCACAACTTGGCGCAGAGTTCGAGGGCCACACTCGATACCATGGCTTCGCAGTTGCTGGCACTCGACCGTCAGCTGGGTAGTGAAGGAAATAATGGAGCATCGTCAGGCCTGACCTCTTCGGAACTGCAGAAGCTGGCTTCGCTGGGCTATGTCGGATTGCAGAGAACTGACACAGGCGTGAACGCCGCAAGTGAGGGCGCCGATCCCGAAAAGGTTATCAGTGCAATCGAGAAGACTAAGGCGGCGATCAATCTGTCGGAAGCTGGGAAACTGGAAGGAGCGAGGTCAATCTTTCAGGAAGTGCTTTCCGCACATCCGAATTTTTATCTCGCACAATATGGAATAGGAGCGGCACTTGTACAACAACGCAAATACTCAGAAGCGATCTCTTATCTGCATAAGGCGATCGAACTCCAGCCTGATTCCGCATGGGCTCATTTTGCAATGGGTGTCGCTCTGATCAAGACGGGCGATTTCAAAACGGCTGCTGTCCATCTGGAGATTGCATCAGACCGTTTGCCTGCGTGCTCGGGTGTTCATTTCGATCTGGCCGAGGATTACAAGCGCTTAGGACGCACCGATGACGCGGCTCGCGAACGCAGTCGAATATTGCAGATCGAAAAAAGGCGAAGCGAATGAATGGGGCTGTCGTGCGAGTCGCAAGCATAGAGCGCGCAGGGTTTGTGCTAGGCTGGGAACGCTGTGAAGGGCTCTCGCATTTGGATCAACTGCTATGTCGCCGGAATTCTCTGCGCCGCAACTTTGGCCTTCCCGGCTAATCCGCGGCCCGATGTCTTCCTGATCACGATAGATACGCTCCGTGCGGACCATGTCCACTGTTACGGTTACGATCGCGTGCAAACCCCCGCACTCGATGGTCTGGCAAAAGACGGCATTCGTTTTGCCCAAGCTTTTACGCCTAGCCCGATCACGAATACATCCCATGCTAGCATTCTCACCGGCCTACTGCCTGGCTCTCATGGCGTGACCGACTTTGCTGTGCCGTTGTCTACAACGCATCCTACGATTGCGGAGTTGCTCCACGCGCAGGGTTACCACACGGCAGCGTTGATCGGAGCGGTGATTCTCGACAGCAAAACCCTGGCGCCGGGATTTGATCGAGGATTCGATTTCTACGATAACTTTCCGGAGCACCCAAACACGGCGTCTCGCTGGGAACGACTGGAACGCCGCGGCATGGAAGTGGTGCAGCGCGCGGAGGCGTGGTTGAATAAGAACCCTTCCGGCCCGCATTTCATGTGGGTGCACCTCTACGATCCCCACGACCCATACGAGCCGCCTGAACCTTTTGCTCAAACTTACAAGGACCATCTCTACGATGGAGAAATCGCCTATGCAGATTCGGCTCTCGCCAACTTCATAGCGTATCTCAAGAAAACTGCCCGGTATGACAACTCGATCATCGTAGTCGTGGGTGACCACGGGGAGGGATTAGGAGAGCACCATGAAGATACGCATGGAATCTTTCTTTACGACTCGACGACGCATGTCCCACTGATCATAAAGTTGCCCGCAGACCGGTACGCGGACAAAGTTGTCACCGCTCAAGTGCAGACCATCGACATCGTTCCAACGTTGCTGGATCTGACAAATGTTGTCAGCCCGACAAAAATGGACGGTGGGACACTTACACCTTATTTTTCGGGCAAGGACAATGCCGACCGCCCCGCTTATGGAGAAACCGACTATCCTCTGCGTTTCGGGTGGGCGCCGCTAAGATCAGTGCGAGCCGGCGGATTCAAATTCATCGAAGCCCCGCGACCCGAGTTGTACGATCTGCATCTCGATGCGGTCGAATTACATGACATCTACAACGATCAGGACGCGCGTGTACAGAAATCACGGCCGATGTTGGCGGAGGTGCGCGTACGAGAAGGGACGGAAGCTGATACGAGGGCCGCAGGCACTCAGAGAGATAGCCACGAACTAAACTCTCTGGGTTATACAGGGTCCCCGGTCATAAGCGCCAGCAGTTCCTTCGCAAGTACCCTGCCGGATCCAAAAGACAAAATCGAAGAAGCAAATCTCTTGCACGCGGCGATGATTGCATCAGAAGACAATCGCCCGGGAGATGCTCGCAATTCCCTGCTGGCAGCGTTGGCGCTGGATCCGAAATCCGGGACATGTCTTCGGCAACTCGGGGAATTGGAATTGAACGCTGGAGACTATCCTCAAGCCGCTCAGCATCTCCAGCGCGCAATGGAAGTGCGCCCCGATGACGCAACCGCCGCTTTCGAGACGGGCCGGGCTATGGAGAAGACGCACAATTTCGCCGCAGCGCGCGATGCTCTAGAGGGCGGACTTAAACTCGCACCGGAAGAGTTGGCGGCACGCGTGTTGCTGGGCCGTGTTTATTTAGAATTGAAGGATCCGAAAGCCGCAGAAGATCAGTTTGAAGCGGCGTTGTTGCTGCAATCGGACAGCACAGAAGCGCACCTTGGTTTGGCGAACTCGCAGATCGAACAAGGTCGCTTTGCAGAAGCGCTCGGAGTGCTGCAGGCCTTATCGAAAATCGGGGCGAAGAATGCCGACATTTTCGATACTCTCGCGAAGGCTTACCGAGGCTTAGGTAAAAACACAGAGGCTCGGCAGGCCGAGACAATATCCAAGATGCTGCGCGGGAAGGACTGATCTTGCATATCCGAGTGCTCTGCCAGTTTAGTAAAACCTTGAGCAGGCCTTTGTGCGGTCAGACTTTGTTGGAATCCCACGAAAACTGCGTCTCCCCTGAGTTGCATCCTTGCCATCAGCGAAAGATTGCCGTAGACTGCGCCACTTAATCAGAGACCGTGTCGCCGATGAGCCTGATCTCTTTGTCGACTGCGATTCAATGGAGAACTTTTCGGGTGCACATCAAGGTCATTACTTGCCAGAAATGCAGTAAGAGAGTCCTTTCTGCGGCATTCATTCTATTGTTTGCAGTCTCTGTTTGGTCACAAGCGTCTAAAGACGCCGCAAAATGGGACGCCGACAAGTTTGGCAATCATCGATTCGTCATACGAGTCACCGAAAAAACAGATGCGGCGTGGGCCCACATCGAGTGGCGCCGGAGGGATCAGCATCCTGAGGCCAAAAACATAATCGCTGTGGACGCACGGTCAGGTTTGCCGGTCTCAAACCTCGTCCGCGTCAGCATTACTCGTGAAGCTGGCGACTTGCTGTTCCAGCCGGTAAGTGGTCCCGGCGATTACTACGTCTACTATCTGCCCTATACGGGGAAACCAAACTCCAGCTATCCAAAAATTTCCTACCCACGCCCGCAAGAAACCGCCGACGCGGCCTGGCTCTCGAAGAATGGTGCTGCCGATTCAGCCAAGCTCATCGGGCACCGCGCAGATTTTCCGAACGCCGAAATCGTCGGCTACGAGTCAGTCGATGATCTCGACCGCTTCACCGAGATGGAACGCATCGCCAGTAAAGATGAAATAGCTCTTCTACTGGCAGGACATCCGGAGCAGCCCTACTTTGTTTTTCCGGAAGACCGCTCCAATTCAATCCGCATGACTTCGGATATTCCAGAGATCTGGGCACAAAGAGGTGCCAACACTGCCTTTCATGGCAAGGCACAGCGAGGCGAATACTACAGCTTTCAGTTGGGAGTATGGGCTGCCCGTGCGGCGCTTTCTGATCTCCGAGTGACCTTCAGTGATTTACGCGGGGAGCAAGCGAACCAAATTATTAGATCTAACGCCATCGGCTGCCTCAACCAAGGCGGCATTGATCACGAAGGCCATCCCTTTACAACTCGAGTTAAGATCGCCATGGGAAAAGTACAAGCACTCTGGTGTGGAGTGGATGTGTCGCCGGAAATGCGACCGGGCGTCTACACAGGTGAGGTAACGCTTTCGGCCACCGGGGTCGCGCCCACCCAGCTGACGTTAACGTTGGAGGTTTCAGATCCGATCATCAACGATCGCGGCGATGATGACCCGGAGCGACTCTCACGCTTGCGCTGGCTGGATTCGACACTGGACCAGGATGACGGAGTTGTTCCTCCCTACTCTCCTGTTGCTGTGCACGGAAGTTCTCTCGGAGTCCTCGGCCGAAAACTGTATCTGGGAAACGACGGGTTCCCCCGTTCCATCCAGAGCTTTTTCGATATTTCGATGATCGGAATGAGTAAGACTCCCCGCGAGTTGCTCGCCGCCCCGATTGCTCTGGTTGTTGAAGATGCGAATGGCCACCCGATCCCATGGAAAACGAGTGCGCCCAAATTCGTGACGCAAGCGCAAGGGCGCGTAGCTTGGGAAGCGAACACCTCGGCTGGGCCACTGCAGATCAAGGTGCATGGCGAAATGGAGTTCGACGGATATGTCAGGTACTCCGTCGCCGTGCGAGCATCGCGCGCGATGAATTTGCAGGACATCCGCCTCGAAATTCCGTTCAGTGCAAGTGTGGCGCACTACAGCATGGGATTGGGCCTCAAGGGAGGCACTCGGCCCGATATGTTCGCCTGGAAGTGGAATGTAAAACACAATCAGGATGCAGCCTGGATCGGGGACGTCAATGCCGGCCTGCAGTTTGGGCTGCAAGACGATCACTATGTACGGCCGTTGAATACGAATTTTTATTTATCTCAGCCTCTCGTGATGCCCCAGTCATGGGACAACGACGGCCGAGGTGGCTGCCAATTCAGCAGCCAGCCCTCCGTGTATCGGGTCGTATGCTTCAGCGGAGCCCGCACGATGGCGGCGAACGAAGTGCAACACTACGACTTCCATTTGCTCATCACACCCTTCCATACCATCTATCCGGCAAAACAATGGAGTACGCGTTTCTATCACGCATTCAAACCGGTTGACGTGGTCGCAGCGGCGGGTGCCAACACGATCAACGTTCACCATGGGACTGCGATCAATCCATTCATCAACTATCCGTTCTTACGCCCTGAAGGAATGAAAACGTACATCGATCAGGCGCACGCTCGCGGGATGAAGGTCAAGATCTACTACACCATTCGTGAACTCTCCAACCACGCTCCCGAACTGTTTGCCTTGCGGAGTCTCGGCGATGAAGTCATTGCTGACGGACCTGGAGGCGGAGGACCTTGGCTGCAGGAACACTTGGAAGATCACTATATCACGGGATGGCACGTTCCAAAATTCGCGGACTCTGCGGTGGTGACGACCGGAATCTCCCGATGGCACAACTACTATGTGGAAGGCCTGCGTTGGCAGGTGGACCACGCCGGCATCGATGGTCTTTATCTTGACGATGTAGCTTTCGATCGGACCACCATGAAACGTGTGCGGAAGGTGCTGGCGCGAGGGCGCCCCGATCCAATGATCGATCTTCATTCGGCCAATCAGTTCGATGCCAACGATGGATTCGCCAGCAGTGCCAATCTTTACCTTGAGGACTTTCCTTACATCGATCGTTTGTGGTTTGGAGAATATTTCGACTACAACTCTCCTCCCGATTACTGGCTGATCGAGATTTCGGGAATACCGTTCGGACTCATGGGCGAGATGCTGCAAGATGGCGGCAATCCCTGGCGCGGGATGTTGTTCGGGATGACAGACCGGCTGCCTTATTCCGGCGATCCGCGCCCACTCTGGAAGTTGTGGGACACTTTCGGAATCCAAAATACGAAAATGATCGGCTACTGGGTACCGGGCGCGCCCGTGAAAACAAATCGCAGCGATGTGCTGGCAACCGTGTATAAGGGAAACCATCGCGCACTTGTGGCGATTGCCAGTTGGTCGCCAACTCCTGCAGATATCAGTCTTGCCATCGACTGGAAGCACCTCGGCATCAATCCCGGCCGGGCTACAATTACTGCTCCCGCGATTGAGAATTTCCAGGAAGCTGCGACGTTCTCTTTGACTCAGCCAATTCCCGTTACTCCTGGAAAAGGCTACTTGTTAGCCATCGACGAAGTTTCTGGTTCCGACAAGCCGTCAACGAACCCCAAGTGATTTTCCGCGGTGCTACATCGCGTGGAGTTCTTGGATTCCTGCCCCTCGCATAATTTCGACCAGGCCGGACGGCATTTACCGAAAGCGCCCGTGCGACTGCGGACTCCCCGGAAAAAGCTGAAGCGTAAGAAAAAATAATAACCAGTCGTTTCGATTACTTGCGATTTCTTCCGAGACGAGATATAGTCCGGTTGGTATCTACCTCTGAAATCGGAACACCCCATGGGCCGCACCATCGCAACAAAAGGAATTGACGCACTCTCGGAGCTCCTGGCATTAGCGGAAAAGGAGAAAGAGAAAAGAGGTTTGGTTCATACTCCGCAGGAAATCGCGCAACAGCCCGAAACCTGGTCGACTACCTCCAACATATGTTTCGACCGCTCGGCTGAAATCACTCAATTTCTCGAGTCGTCTTCTCTTCATGGAAAAAAGCAAGCTTTGCCCAGAGTGATTCTGGTGGGAGCCGGCACTTCGGATTATGTTGGCGAGTCGGTTCAGGGCCTGCTGGCAAAGCAGTGGGGTTGTGATGCCTCGGCGATTCCCAGTACCGACTTGCTGACCAGCATCGAGGATTTCATCCGTGCGGATCAGCCTTATCTTTGGATTTCCTTCTCTCGTTCAGGGGATAGCCCGGAAGCAGTTGCCGTTGTTCAATCGGCGCTCGCGCGCTTCCCACGGATGCGCCATATCCTGATTACTTGCAACCGGCATTCTCGGCTGGCGCGCGAGTTCGGAACACATCCTAGCGTCTTGCTTCTCGTCCTGAGTGAACGGGTCAATGATAGAGGCTTGGCCATGACCAGTTCCTTTTCGAACATGGTCGTGGCTGGGCAGTGCCTCGCGCACCTTTACTCTCCGGAACTGTATCGAGACATCCTGCGCAGAATTCGAGAGGCAGCCGCGAATTTCATTGGCCCTTGCGCAGATTTAGCCGCACGTTTGACCGGGCAGAACTTTTCAACGGTCTGTTTTCTGGGGACAGGGCCGTTGAAGGCAGTGGCTAGAGAATCAGCCTTAAAGGCGCTGGAACTCACGGCGGGCAGGGTTCACAGCTTTTGGGAATCCTATCTGGGGCTGCGTCATGGTCCGCTTTCCGCCGTAGACGACAAGACGCTTGTTGTTGGTTTTATTTCTGCTGACGAACGCGTTCGTTCTTATGAGCTCGATTTGTTGGCGGAACTGAAAGAGAAACACTTGCCAGCTCGGATCGTGACGGTGTGTCCATTTCTTACTGAACGAATTCGTATGGTTTCAGATGAGGTTATTTCACTGGACTTAGAGCGCGTGCCGGATGACTACCGTCCGATCATCGACGTCATCTTTGGACAGTTGTTCGGAGTTTTCGCGTCACTGCATCACCATGGCACGCCAGATCACCCTAGCCCAAATGGAGCTATCTCACGAGTTGTGCGGCCTATCCAGATTTACGAAGGAAATCACTCAAATGGGATTATCGCGACAGAATGACCGAATTCCGCAGAGGCGCAATAGCCTCCTTTTCGTTTTCTTATTAGTCAGTATTACGGGGCTGGGGGCGGAGGTTGAGCAGCCAGCGTGCCTTCTCACTCACGATCCCGGAAAAGCCATAGCAAGTATTGTGGGCACCAAGCTGTCTCTGAGCAATGATGCTCTGAGTATGGAGTGGACGGCGGAGGGCGGAAAACTGAGGCTGATCCAACTCCGCGATGTCCTCGGCAAACGAAGTCTGCCCCTCCCCCAGGAGCTCTTCGTACTTCGATTCAAGGATGGTCACGAGCTTCGGTCGTCCGACATGTCACTCGCGTCAACCCCGGCACTAACAGACCTTCAGGGTAACGCGAGTGCGTCCCGATTGTCGGATCGCATGCAGGGTAAGGAAATCGCGGTCACGCTGGAAGCTCCCTCGGCGAATCTGAAGGTTCTTTGGGCCGCGGTTCTTCGCGATGGTTCGAACTACCTTCGGCAGGAAATCACGCTGCAGGCCGGCGGAGCGGACGTTGCGATTTCCGAAGTGCAACTTATTTCCTGGAAACTGCCGGAATCAAAAATCGTTGGAAGCGTCCTCGGCTCGCCGGTCGTCGCAAGAAATGTCTTCGCCGGATTCGAAAACCCGCTTTCAAAGTGCACTGTCCTCGACGGAAGGGCTGTCTGCTCGTTGCGGCGCGAGTTGCCGCTACAGGCTGCCCATGAAGTCAAATATTCGTCGGTTATTGGAGTTGCACCGGACAAACAACTACGACGCGCACTCCTCAATTATGTGGAGCGCGAACGGGCGCATCCTTATCGCACTTTTCTCCATTACAACACGTGGTACGACCTCGGCTATTTCGGCCGCTATGATCAAGTGGGTGTGCTGGATCGAGTACACGCGTTCGGAACAGAGCTCAAGGAGAAACGGGGCGTCACCCTGGATTCCTTCATGTTCGACGACGGCTGGGACGATCCCACGACTCTTTGGCACTTCAACCCGGGTTTTCCCGATGGTCTCACCGTATTTGCGGAGGCGGCGGCCGAATATGGCATTGCCCCGGGCATCTGGATGTCACCTTGGGGAGGCTACGGCAAGCCACACCAGGAGCGGATCAAGTACGGTCTACAGCGCGGTTTTGAGATCAATCGCGAGGGTTTCGAACTCTCCGGTCCTAGCTACTATCAGTACTTTCACGACGTTTGCCTGGAGATGATCCGCAAATACGGGGTGAACCAGTTCAAGTTCGACGGTACAGGAAATGTGAACGAAGTCATTCCGGGCAGTCAGTTCGACAGCGATTTCGATGCGGCGATCAGCTTGATCGAGGATTTACGGGCGGCAAAGCCTGACATTTATATCAATCTGACGACGGGTACATATCCTTCGCCATTCTGGCTGAAATATGCAGATTCCATTTGGCGCGGCGGCGACGATCATAGCTTCGCCGGTATAGGCACGTGGCGGCAGAAATGGATTACTTACCGCGATGCCGACACCTATGAACATGTGGTGCAAGCGGGCCCTTTGTACCCGCTGAATTCATTAATGCTGCACGGGATCATCTACGGGCGATATGCGAAGCATCTCGGAGACGATCCGAGCAACGATTTTGAGAGCGAGGTCCACGATTATTTCGGAACCGGCACCCAGTTGCAGGAGATGTACATCACACCGTCGCTGTTGACGAAGGAGAATTGGGACGCTCTGGCGGAAGCCGCAAAGTGGTCGCGGGAGAATGCAGAAACTTTGCGCGATACACATTGGGTCGGAGGCGATCCCGCCAAACTCGAAGTATACGGCTGGGCATCGTGGTCGCCGGGGAAGGCGATTCTCGTACTGAGAAATCCGAGTGACAAGCCACAGAAGTTTTCGATCGATATAGGGCAGGCGTTTGAAATTCCTGCCGGAACTCCCACTCGCTTCCATGCCAAGAGTCCGTGGTCGAAGGACAGTTCGGCAAAGCCAATAAAACTCAAGGCGAGTACGGCAACTCTATTCTCACTTGAGCCCTTCGAGGTGCGAACGCTGGAAGCGACGCCGGATGCACGTTGATGTCGCTACGCGATCGATTATGCGGCAAACGAGGATTTCTACATGAGGCAGTTGATGGTTGCGTGTCTTTTTTTCTTGTGCACTACATTCACGTACAGCGCACAAAGTCTAAATATTCTCGTTGTTCCGGGTTACACAGCCTTTGCCGAACCTGATTCTGAGGCGTTAGATTTCTCCGAGCAGAACGGCATTACTGGATGGTCCCACAGCAACGACAAGATAGTCTGGTACGGGGAAATTAAGACGCCGGGCCGACTGGATCTTGCCCTCTCCGTTAGGGTACCTGGGAATTCGAGCTCCAAACTACAACTTACCGTTGCGAACCAGTCGTTGGTAGCTACGGTCCACGGCGACGGCTCAAAAACGGTTACAGTGCCCTTCGGTTCTGCAACAATCTCTTCACCTGGTTTCTATAACTTTACTATTACAGGGCTTTCCAAAGAAGCTTCGACGTTTGCCGACGTACTTGGGCTGCTTTTAAGTGGGCCGGGCGCGAATGATGCTCATTTCAGCATGCTGGGGGAGCGTGCTGCTCCCTCTGTGCACCTGAGTTATCCGATTCCCGACGGAGCTCAAGTCGTATGGTTCTACAACGAAGTTACGGCAAAAACCGATCCGATCTGGTCTTACTACGAAGCCTGTGGCTTCTCCCGCGGTTACTTCGGAATCCAGGTGAACAGCCCGACCGAGCGGCGCATTATCTTCTCCGTCTGGGACAGCGGCAACGAACCAACGGATCGCAGCAAGGTCTCCAGCGAAGACCGTGTGCAACTCGTAGCCAAAGGTGACGGAGTTGAGGCTTCAGATTTCGGAAACGAGGGTACCGGAGGGCACAGTCATCTCGTCTACCCATGGAAGACCGGGGACACGTACCGTTTTTTGGTGACAGCTAAGCCTGAGAATTCGTCGACTGTCTACACTGCCTATTTTTATTTTCCTGAGAAGAAACAATGGGGACTGATCGCTAGTTTCCGCGCCCCTAAAGATGGAGGGTATTTGCACCATCTTTATTCTTTCAACGAAGACTGGGACGGCGCCAACGGTCAGCAACGGAGGCTTGCCGAGTTTGGCAATCAGTGGATTAAGACTGCTGGAGGTGAGTGGTCGGAATTGTTGCGAGCTCGTTTCACCCACACAAAGAATGGGTACACGGATCGTCTCGATCGGGATGGCGGCCTGGTAAATGGGCGCTTTTATCTTTCAAACGGCGGATTCATTCCCGGCTCTTTGGAGTACGGTGACGAAATCACGCGTCCTGCATCCGGCAAGCAGCCCGATGATATTGCACTTCCGCCCCTGCCGTACTGACGGAGGTAGAGCCGAGGAAATTTACTTCGCCGGGTAGATGCTGGAAGAGAGTGGCCGATTATGTTCCAAAAAATAATTAAGTGGATCATTCGTTGCTTGCTATTCGGTGGTGCAGTCGTCGTGCTGGCTTTTGCAGCACATTGGCAGCACACAAGACTTCATCTCTTTGCACGCAGGGTCCCAGCCCCTGATATCCAGCCCAGGTTTGCGACCTTTAGTGTTCGGGGCAGCGCCACCCTCGACGATAATTTGTCGTCGGATGCTCCCGCGTCTATTCTTATCGATAACGGCGGCGTATTTCATTTCTTCGCGACGTTAAGTCAGTACGATAATCGCGACCAGGGAGATGCCTTCATCAAGACGTACTCGAACGCGGACATGGGTGAGATGAACCGCCATCCCTCCGGCAATAAGATTGTCACCGACGATACGTTTCTCAAGACCCCCGGAGCCCTGTGTTACCAAATTGACAAGCGAGCCAAAAACCCCATCGAGACGCCGTATGAGGACGATCATTGCGATGTGATCGGAACATGGATTGACCGCGACAGTGGGATGTGGTACGGCATCGTCCACGACGAGTACTTTTTTAATCCGTGGTCGGCCAACGATAAGGGTGATGTTCTGAGTGGAATTCATTTCGATCGACTGCTGTATGCAACTTCGGTAAATCAGGGAGCCAGTTGGGAGCTAGGGAATGAAATAATCACGTCACCTTTTGGCGACAAGGCGACTAGCGCCGCTTTTCCCGGAAAAACATGGTATTTCGGGGACGGCGATCCGCGCTTCTACGTCGATTATTCGACAGGCTATTTCTATCTTTATTACTACAGCCGCATTTTTCTAAAGAAAGGTCCGCGTGTCGCGAGCTTCGCGAATGTTGCCCGCGCTCCCATCAGCGGAAAGATGGCCGCGGGAACGTGGAACAAGTGGTATGAAGGTGGCTGGACGGAGCCAGGCGTTGGAGGACGCGAGTCTCCGGTCGGAACTAATCTCGATATGGCTTATAACCCGGCAATGGATACGGTCACATGGACGGGTAATGCGAGTAACGGCACCCCGATTACAATCCAAAGTTATCTCGTTCCTGCCAATGGTCGTTATGAGTTTTCTGATCCGAACACGAACACTTCCTACTACATCGATTTGCAGCGGCGACGGAAGAACCTTCTGAACAGGTTAGCGCGCTGGGTGGGCATGTTATCGCCATCGATCGTTGATGAGGCGAGTGGTGCGAAGGTACCGTTCGTAGATTATGTTGACTCCACGATCGGCCAGCACGTGACTGTGCAGGTTATCGACAATGTGCCTGAAGTGAGATTTGTAGACCAGTCTAGTGGTGCGGTTCTCGTGCGGATTCCCGACCGTGATTCGCTCTCCTACCGCGTTAAAGGTACGAACGCTCTCTGGGGCGCAGTACAAGCGAATGGCGCCGTAGTGACGTTTAACACTTATCTCAATCAGTATCTGAGCGTCGATGATGTCTCAGTACTCTCGGATATTTCCAACGATAGCGGCACCGGGGTGCACTCGGGTCTCTATGTGTGGTCTAACACCGACCTGGGGAATCAGAATGGATGGAAGCTGATTGGTGAATTGCCGCCGGGCATTGACTATGGGTTCTACAACTGGCTCATGGATTCCGGCAGCCTGACCAGCAATATGATTACCGGAAGTTCTTTTCGCCGTTACGACCTGGATGTAAATAAATTCTGGGACATTAGCTTCCCCGTGCCGGCCGCCGCCGCGACATATTTTGGTCGGCCTTTGCCGCTGCTCGACAGTCGAGGGAATCCCATCTCCGCCAACAAGGAATACATCCTCTCTCAAAGACGAGCACCTGCAGTCGGAGGCAAGCCCGGGCCAGCGGTCGAGTTGAGCGCAGGATCTAAACTCTGGAGAATCCGATCTATCTCCGATCCGTTCAATCCTTCGATGCTGAGTGGTTTTTATCGAATTGTGGAAGCTACAACTGGTGAACCGTTGCGCGTACTCTGTTCTGCGTCAGGCGCAACGGATGCCGCCGCGCTACGGTCGGTTGGAGCCAAGGTTGGCGTTCGGGGTAATCCGCAACTTAGCAGCAATCCCGCCGCTCTGGGCAATGACAAAATCCCAGGAGGAAGTGAGGATTGGTACTTTGAGCCGATCGTAAATGGTATGACTGTTGGTTCGAGCAAGCGTCCAGCGCGATCGGCCCAAGTTGCAGCGACGACACTTGACACGGCGGATAAGAGCTACCGGATTGTGAATCGAAATAGCGGGTTAGTGCTTGATTTCTCTAGTGGGGTTCCGCAACTGAGCCCGGATCATTTCGTGATCGAACCTACAAATCACAATCCTGCCTATCGGACTAGTTTAGCCGTGGATTTCACGCCGCGACCTGAGTGATTCTTACAAGGCGGTGGTATCTCATACTGACCTAGCCGTAGGTATGGTTGAACCAGATCAGCAGAGCCAGACGGACGCGGCGGATGGCTCGTCCTCAGAGTAGAACACGCGGAAGTTATCGTGCTTGTGTTCCTCGGTCCAGAGACTACCCAGGATGTAGTACGGCTTGGTCCATGCCTCCGAATCGACAGCTTGAGGCGAAATTACCGAAACCGCCAAGGTACCCGTCGCCGGGTAGCCGGTTCTGGGATCGATGATGTGACCCCAGATTTTGCCGTCAGCCCAAAAGAACCTTTCGCAATTGGCGGAGGTCGAGATCGCTTCGTCCTTCAGCGTGACGGTTTCGGCAGTCGCGGATGGTTGGCGCGGATCTTTGATGGTGACTCTCCATCCTGGCTGGTTGGGTGGGGTACCGAGAGCAGAGATTGTACTGCCACCGGCAGAGATCAGTGCGGAGGAAACTCCATCCAGCTTTAGAATATCTGCCATCTTGTCCACGGCAAAACCTTTCCCGACACCACCGGGATCTAATTCCACCCCGTCTTTGGCTAAATGCACTGTCATGTTCCGCTCGTCCAAGATAACGTGAGTGTGTCCGACTCTATCTAACGCTGTGCGGACCTCCGCTGGTTGCGGAAGGTGTCCCGTACCTTTGTAGAATCCCCAGGCTTTGAGGAGGGGTCCCACCGTGATATCGAAGGTACCCTCGCTGGCTTGGCTATAGGCAAGGCAAGCGGAAAGAAATTGAAAAAGCTCGCTGGAGACGGTTATGGGGCCTCGGGCCCCACACTGATTCACGTGGCTCAGTTCGCTTTCGCTAAGATAGTTCGAGAGCACTCCGTCGAGGCGCTTCCCTTCTCTCAACGCATCGGCGATCGCCGATTCCAAGTGATCCCGTTGAGTGCCATAGGCAACGATATTGAATATCGTTCCCATGCAGTAAATGCCGGCCTCGGAGCGCACTACGCTTTCTCCGGAAACTGCTTCCCCCGGGTCAGGCTGTCCCATCCGTGAGGCGAAGACCGAGTTTGACGATGCGGCTGCGGCGGGTCTGGCATCGTCAGGAGTGTTATCTTCGTTCATCGCGCTCAGTTCCCTTCCCAGGATTGGCTTCCAAGTGTATCTGGTCCGGAAAACTTCAGAATTTTTCGCTTGAATATCCGATTCGAAAATGTAATCGTACGATTATATGACGTAACATACACTTCTTCTGGACGCGCAGAACGCAGGTATGTGAAAGTTGCTGCCCCGACAACAAGTCCACGTGGAAAACGGCAAACGCCTCGAATCAGTCGTAAAAGCGGTCGCATGTCACAGGAATTAATCCCGATGCGCTGGCCGGTGCAGTGGCAGAATCCGTCTGCCCTAGACCGAATCACGAATACGCCCATCAATTGTCTGCTGATCGAAGACCCTGCCTCGTTTCGATCCGTGATTGAACGCGCCCAGCGGAGCAACATCCGGGTGATTCACGCAATTCCCCGGTCTCCCGCCATCACCGTCATCCAAGGGGAGTGGCCGGGCGTCAAAATGTCCCGGTCCGGCGACCGAGACACGGCGTCTACCGGTCCGACGGGATTGCCCTGGGTTGATTCCAACGGCTGGAAAGTTCGCTTGGCGGCGGCGTTGAATCCGGAATCAACCATCTGGGTCGATGTAGCGCCCAAAACGCCACTCCCAGGGTCGTATGAGCTGTGCTCCGCCGATATCGGCGCATGCGGCGGCCGCTGGATCATTGCACTGGACGATCAACTGGCGACCGGCATAGAAGCGAGCAACGACAATGCGCTGGAAACGTGGAAAGGTTTGATCCAAAGTGTTGAGTTCTTTGCCACTTACGATCGCTGGTCGGAGTATGTTGGCGCCGCTGTGGTTGGTGTCGTCTCAAGCTATTCCGGCGATGACGAATTTCTAAGTCACGAACTTCTGAACCTGTTGACCCGAACTACGGAACAATATCGAATCGTCCCGAAAGCAAGGTTCGCTGCGAACTCACTAAGCAGTCTTCAGGCTGCACTTTATATCGACTCAGAACCGCCAGCCACAGATCTAAGAAAGCCGCTTCTGGATTTTGTGCAGGCTGGCGGATTGCTGATTACGAGATCGGCATGGGGCAACGCTCCGGGGAGTCCGGCGGACTGGGACCACCCCCGCTACGCCTGCCGTGTGCTCGGTCAGGGAAGGATCGCGATCGCGAAATCGGATGATGCTGCCGATCCTTACCTCATGGCCAATGACACCGTGGCGCTGGTGAGCCATCGATTCGACTTACTCCGTTTCTGGGATGCAGGTTCGGTCAACGCGTATCTGAGTGTGGCGCCTGATGGCCAGCGCAAAGTCGTGCAGATGGTTTTTTATGCGCGGGAACTGAACGGGAAAGTATCAATGGGTGGACCGGAAACTGCGACCGTCAGAGTAGCAGGTCGGTATCGGACTGCTCAACTGCTGACTTTCGACCGGTTAAAACAGCCGATGACATTGGGCCACGTGAATACTGACGATGTTGGAATGGTGATCGAGAGGGACTCAGTAGAATTGCACTTGCCGCCTTTATCCCACTACGCGGCGGTCGAACTCACGGTGTGATACGGGGAAGAAACAAGAATACGCGGGTGAGCGGGAGCAGATTATGACTGCGATTTACAGCCGTAGAGAAGTATTGAAGAAAATGGGGTCCGCCGCCATTGCTGCCGGCGCTTACTGGAAAGTACCATCCCTGTTCGCTTCAACAGCACCAGCCGCTCCGGTTGCGGTTGCCAAATGTAAGACCTATACCTCCGCCGAACTGGTTTCAACGCTGGATAGAATGTTCGACCAGCTTGGCGGACTGAAGCGCATGGTCAACGGGAAAACGGTTGCCCTTAAAATCAATCTCACGGGAGCACCCAACTACCGGGTCGGGTACTTGCCGCTCGGCGACACACACTACACGAATCCGCAAGTGATCTCCGCCACGGTTCATTTAATGGGACGGGCGGGAGCAAGGCGGATCCGAATCCTGGAGAGTCCGTGGTCGTCGGCGTACCCACTTCAGGAGACACTCCTGCAAGCCGACTTCGACCCGCGTGTGATGGAAAGCGCAGCGGCGCACGTAGAATTTGAGAACACAAACTTCCTGGGACAAGGCAAAAAGTATGCGCGCCTGGTTGTGCCCTTCGGGGGTTATTTGTTTCCTGCGTACGAACTGAATCATTCCTACCACGATTGCGACGTATTCGTGAGCATGGCCAAATTGAAAGAACACGAGACGACTGGCATTACGCTTTCGATGAAAAATTGCTTCGGGATCACGCCGTGCTCGATTTATGGAACCACCGCGGGAATCGACGACCCCGATGAGAACCCAAAAGGAGGGCGCGGTCTGCTGCATGGGGGAAATCGTCAGCCTTCTAAGATTGCCCCCGCAGAAAAGGACCCGACGACTCCCAGGCAAAGCGGTTATCGAGTTCCACGGGCGGTAGTGGATTTGATTGCCGCGCGGCCCGTCGATCTGCAAATCGTGGACGGAATCAAATCACTCTCAGGCGGCGAGGGACCGTGGGCTCCAGGAATTGCTCCGGTTCAACCCGGGCTGCTCGTTGCCGGGACTAACCCCGTTGCCACCGACGCTGTTTGCATGAAACTCATGGGTCTCAATCCTATGGTGGACCGTGGCACGCACCCGTTCGAGACGTCCGACAACATGTTGCGGCTGGCTGAGGAGGCGGGCCTCGGCACCCGCGACCTGAACCGCATTGAAGTCGTCGGCTCGCGGATCAAAGATGCCGTCTTTGATTATGCGGCTCACCGGAAAGCGAATCCTCTGCGAGCAGGCTCCGTTCGAAGCGCGAGGGGATTCCGGCCCTGGTTGTCGCACTCCGCCGCGGGCACTTCATGAAGCCACGCGACCAGGTGTTGACAGCGCTGCATCATGAGCAGCCAGATCGTTGCCCGATGCAGATCAGCTTTACCCCGTAATTTACCGCGAGCCTGCGCAAAGACCTGCGCCTGATTGACAGCCGCGTCCACAATCCGCACGGTGGCGGAAACACTTACAAACTCGAACGCGCAGGGAGTATCCTCTAAGGAGGTTTCTACCCAGTGGCGGGCGATGCCGCGTCAGAAGCGGAATTCACAGCTCAATGGCTATGGTGATGCTGGTGTTCCTGGCTCTCCACTACGGGAATCACGCATCCATGCGCCACCTCGCAGATGACGTGCTCAAACTGAATGGTGGTGTGGTCGATACGGAAATCATGCAGCAAGCATTCCTTCACATCGCGCAGGATGCGCTCGCTCATCGAGGGCGGAATGTCGGCAATCGAAATATGACACGATAGCGCATGCGTCTCCGATCCGATGCTCCACACGTGCAGATCGTGCACGTCATTGACCCCCTCAATCCTGCGGATCGCCGACTCGATTCTCTCCAGCTTCATGCCGCGCGGCGTCCCTTCGAGCAGAATGTTGAGCGTCTCACGCACGATCCCGAATCCGGACCAGAGAATCAGCGCTCCAATGCCGACCGACAAGGCGGAATCGATCCAATAGTTTTTCGTAACCAATATCGCCCAACCACCCGCGATGACAGCCGCGGTCGAGAGCGTGTCGCCCACTTCGTGCAACAACGCGCTGCGAATGTTGACATCGCCTCCCGACCTATACAGCAGCAAGGCGATCGCGCCATTCATCACCACGCCGGCAGCCGCAACCCAGATCATCAGGCTGGCCTGTACATGCTCTGGATGTTGCAGGCGCTGAAATGCCGCGTAAAAAATAAAAAACGACACGATGACGAGCGAACTGGCGTTCACGAGTGCGGCTAGAACTCCGGCGCGCTGATAACCGTAGGTTTTCGTGGAACTGGCCGGTCGCGACTCAAAATAAACCGCGACCAGAGACAGCATCAGCGCAAGGAAATCCGAAAGATTGTGCCCAGCCTCGGAAAGCAAGGCCAACGAATGCGCCCGCTGCCCAGCCACAACCAGCAGCACGATATAGGCCAGCGTGACGCCCAGAGAAATTTTCAGAACGCGCGTAGGACCGCCCGCATGAACGTGCGTATGCATCCCTTTCAGTCTACGGACAGCCGTGGCTGGGTTCAAGCGCACCGAGACGTATCCTTTCCGGTGTCCAGCCGAGCTGGCGGAGTCTGCGAATACTTAGAGAATCATGGCGCTTCGCCAGCCGCAGGCCTTGTTCATCGCGCACCAGATCGCAGTGATAGAACTCAGGAACGGTAAGTCCCAGGGCGCGGTACAACAGAATCTGACGCGCCGTCGACCTCAGCAGATCAGCCCCGCGCACGACTTCTGTGATCTGCATGGCCAGATCATCCACCACCACCGCCAACTGATAAGCCGGAACGTCATCCCGTCTCCATACCAGAAAATCGCCGAAATCCCGGCCTGCAACCATCCGCTGCGGCCCAAGTTGCAAATCGTCGAAGCAGATCTCCTCGCCATTCGGTACTCGAAACCGCCAATTCACTCCCTTTGGCCCATCGCGTGTAGGGACGGACGCGTTCGTCCGCCCCGCGAGGCGAAGCCAAGCGTCCTCACGATTTGTGTTGTGACACGGCAAGTTGGGCCGAATGTCTTCTGGCTGCTCCGGACGGCACGTTCCCGGATACAAGGCCTCATCATCGCCCTCATTGGGCGCACCCGCCGCTTGCGCGACATCCTTGCGCGAGCAGCGGCATGGATAAATGCTCCCCTGCTCCCGCAACTTTTCCCACGCCCCTAGATAATGTGATCTCCGCTCGCTCTGCGAATAGGGAGGGAACGGCCCGCCACAATCCGGCCCTTCGGTCCATTCGATGCCCAGCCATCGCAAATCCTCATACATGGCGCTCACAAACTCAGGCCGGCAGCGCTGGGGATCCAAATCTTCGTTGCGGAGAATCAACTGGCCACGCTGCTCAGCCGCGCGCCGGGCCGCGATCCAAAATGTCCGAGCGTGGCCGAGATGAAGAAATCCGGTAGGCGATGGCGCAAGCCGCCCGCGATAAGACCTGAGATTGGTCTCAGCGACGAACAAGTAGCGCTCCAGGCTTCTTAGACCCATATTGGTTCGGATTGTCGCAGAAAATTCTCGTACGAGCGATTGTCACCGGGCGAGTTTCGGGCATAGGCTGGTTGCAGGAGTAAATTATGAGCACGATCGACGTAGCTACGGCAGCCGAGATTCAGGAACTGACTCCCTACGGTCCTACCCGCTCCACCATCCAGGGAACGCCACTCAGTGACGAGGACGTGCGCAAGACGGAAATCTATTGGCGAGCCTGCAACTATCTCAGCCTCGGAATGATTTACCTGCTGGATAACCCTCTGCTGGCAGAACCACTGCGTCCGGAGCATATTAAGAATCGCTTGCTCGGACACTGGGGATCGAGTCCCGGCCTGTCATTCATGTATGTTCACCTGAACCGGCTGATCAAAGAATATGACCTCAATATGATCTTTCTGGCCGGCCCTGGGCATGGCGCACCCGGCATTCTCGGACCGTGCTATCTGGAAGGAACGTATTCGGAAATTTATCCGGAAAAGAGTCAGGACGTTGAAGGTCTGCGGGAGTTCTTCAAGCAATTCTCGTTCCCCGGCGGGATTGGCAGCCACTGTACGCCAGAGACTCCGGGCTCGATTCATGAAGGAGGAGAACTTGGGTACGTGCTTTCGCATGCCTGCGGTGCGGCGTTCGACAATCCCGATTTGATCGTGGCTGCCGCAGTGGGCGACGGCGAATCAGAGACGGGCCCGCTCGCGACGTCATGGCACATCAACAAGTTCTTGAATCCCGTGCGCGATGGCGCGGTTCTGCCCATCCTGCATTTGAATGGCTACAAGATCGACAATCCGACGCTGCCGGCGCGAATCTCGCATGAAGAATTGGAGAGCCTCTTGCGCGGGTATGGCTGGGCGCCATACTTCGTTGAGGGTTCTGAGACTGGGAGCATGCATCAGGCCATGGCGGCCACAGTAGAACATTGCATTCGGGAAATCCGCGATCATCAGCGTGCCGCCCGCGAGCGTGGGGTATTGACGCGTCCGCGCTGGCCGATGATCGTCCTGCGCTCGCCCAAAGGATGGACAGCGCCTCGGCGCGTCGAAGGTCATTTTCTCGAAGGCTTCGCGCGTGCGCACCAGGTGCCGCTGCCCAACGTCAAGTCAGATCCGGAGCAGTTGAAAATTCTCGAGAACTGGATGCACGCCGAGATGCCAGAGGAATTCTTCGATGGCAAGGGCCATCTGGCTGAGATTTTCAGAGAACTTGCTCCCGCGGGCAATCTCCGAATGAGCGCGAACCCGTCTGCCAACGGCGGGCTGCTCAAGAAGGACCTGCGGATTCCTGATTTCCGGGATTACGCGGCCAAGTTCGACAAGCCCGCAACGGTGCAGGTGTCCAACACGCACCCTCTCGGAGTATTTCTCGCGGATGTTATGAAACTGAACATGCGCAACTTCCGCGTCTTCGGTCCCGATGAGACGACTTCGAACAAACTCGACGCCCTGTACGCCGTCACCAAGAAATTCTGGATCGAAGAAGTTTTTCCGGAAGACAGCGACGGACTCAACCTCGCGGCGGACGGTCGCGTGATCGAGATGCTCAGCGAGCATACCCTTGAGGGAATGTTGGAGGGTTACACCCTCACGGGCCGGCACGGATTCCTGTCTACCTACGAGGCTTTCGTCCACATCATCGATTCCATGTTCAACCAGTACGCCAAGTGGTTGGAGATGAGCCGCCATGTCTCGTGGCGTCAGGCCGTGGCTTCTGTGAATCTGCTGATCACTTCGACGGTGTGGCGCCAGGATCACAATGGATTCACTCATCAGGATCCTGGCTTTCTCGATGTAGTGATCAACAAAAGCGCCAACGTCACTCGAATCTATCTGCCTCCCGACGTGAATTGCCTGCTCTCCGTTGCGGACCATTGCCTGCGCAGCGAAGGGTACGTGAACGTGATCGTCTGCGACAAACAGAAGCATCTGCAGTATCTCGATATGGAGAAAGCGATCATCCATTGCACCAAGGGAATCGGGATATGGGGTTGGGCCAGCAACGATGATTCGGGCGAACCGGACGTGGTCATGGCGTCTGCCGGCGACATTCCCACGCAGGAAGCGCTGGCTGCGACCGCTCTGCTGCGCAAGGAGTTTCCGGATCTCAAAATCCGTTTCATCAACGTGATCGATCTATTCAAGCTGCAGCCGGCGAGCGAGCATCCCCATGGTCTGCCCGACCGCGATTTTGATTCGCTGTTCACGGTCGACAAGCCGGTGATCTTCAATTTCCATGGCTATCCGCAATTAATCCATCGGCTCACATACCGCCGCACCAACCACAACAATATTCACGTGCGTGGATATAAAGAGAAGGGCAGCATCAACACGCCTTTGGAACTGGCAATCGAAAACAATATCGATCGCTTCAGCCTGGCGATGGATATTGTGGATCGCGTGCCGCGCTTGCAGAAAATCGGAGGCCACGCGAAGGAAAGATTCTTGAATCAGCAGATCGAATGCAGGAATTACGCCCATCAGTTCGGCATCGACAAACCAGAAGCGTCCGACTGGACCTGGCCGTATTAAGACAAAGGCGCGGGCGGTACGCCCGCGCCACACACGATTTGCCACACTCGGCTACTGGATCAGCGTGCTGTTGCCTCCGTTGGTCTCTTCCTCCGGCGCGATGACCACCGCTGCCGCGACGCGATCACCTGGCTCCATGTGCAGCAGGCGGACACCTTGCGCATTGCGTCCCGACTCGCGGATGGTGGTTGAATCCATGCGGATGATCTTGCCGTAGTGGCTGATCAGCATGACTTCCGACGTGTCGTCGACCTGCGCGATCGCGACTACTTTGCCGACGCGCTCGGTGGTTTTTACGTTGATCACGCCTTTGCCGCCGCGGTTGGTGAGACGGTAAGACTCGGCGGGAGTGCGCTTGCCGAATCCGTTTTCCGTGACCGACAGAATCAAGTCGCCTTTGATGGCCGCGTCCACGGCTTCCGGTTCTCCCTCGGTTTTCTCCGCGGGTGTCGGGGGCGCGTCGGGCTTACGAGTTGTTGCCATACCGACGAGGTAGTCGCCCTTTTCCAGGTCGATGCCCCACACGCCGTACGCGCCCCGGCCCATGGGACGGACGTGGCTTTCGTCGAAGCGGACGGCCATACCTTCGTGAGAAGCGAGAAAGATGATCTGATTTCCGTCGGTGATGCGCACGGCGACCAGTTCATCACCCTGCTCGATGCTAATCGCCATGATGCCGTTCGAGCGCACGTGCATGAACTCGCGCAGTTCAGATTTCTTGACCAGTCCATTGCGCGTGGCGAAGAAGATATATTTGTTTTCTTGTTCGAGATTGCGCACCGCAACCATGGTCTTTAGCGTCTCGCCGGGCTGCAGTCCGACAAGATTGCCGATGTGCTTGCCTTTTCCGGCGGCGCTGACGTCGGGAATTTCGTAGACTTTGAGCCAGTAGACACGGCCGGTGTTGGTGAAGATCAGAATGTAAGCGTGGGTCGAGACGATGAAGAGATGCTCGACGAAGTCCTCGTCGCGCGTCTTCATGCCGGTGCGGCCGGTGCCTCCGCGTCGCTGCATGCGGTAAGTTGAGATCGGCGTCCGCTTCAGGTAACCGGAGTGGCTGACGGTAACGGCGACCTGCTCGTCGGCAATCAAGTCTTCGAGCACGATTTCCGCCGCTTCGTCTTCAATCCGCGTGCGGCGCTCATCCCCATAGAGTTTTTTGACTTCTTCGAGCTCTTTGATGATCACGCTGCGCAGCTTTTTCTCGGACGCGAGAATCGACTCGTATTCGGCAATGTTGTCGCGAACTTCTTTCAATTCGTTCGAAATTTCGTCGATCGAAAGCTTCGTCAGACGATGCAACTGGAGTTCGAGAATGGCATCGGCCTGCTTCGCCGAGAACGGATTCTCCGGATTGAGCTTGGGAGCGCGTCCAGTGGTATTGATCTCGATCTTCTTGCCGCCGAAGTACAGCACCAGATTCTCGCGGGCATCGGCGCGGTTGGCGCTGCCGCGAATAATCACGATCACATTGTCGAGGTGATCGAGCGCCGTGAGGTAGCCTTCTAAGATGTGCTCGCGGTCTTTGGCTTTGGCGAGCAGATAGGCCGTGCGGCGGCGAACCACATCTACTCGGTGCTCGATGAAATACTTGATCGCCGGAATCAGGCCCATTTCGCGCGGCTGCTGGTTGACGACCGCGAGCAGGATCATCGAGAAGCTTTCCTGCATCTGCGTGTGCTTGAAGAGCTGGTTCAGAACGATCTGGGGCTCGGCGCCGCGCTTCAATTCGACAACAATGCGCATGCCGTCGCGATCGCTTTCATCGCGAACGTCAGAAATGTCCTCGATGTCTTTGTCGTTGACCAACTGCGCGATGCGTTTGATCAGGACCGACTTGTTCACCTGATAGGGGATCTCGGTGACGATAATGGCCTGGCGATCCTTGTTGAGATTCTCGATGGCGGCGTTGGCACGCATCATGAAACGTCCGCGGCCCGTGCGATAGGCTTCAAAAATTCCCGAGCGACCGTGAATGATTCCGGCGGTCGGAAAATCCGGCCCTTGCACGAATTTCAAAATTTCGGCGAGCTGCGCGTTAGGATTGTTGATCAGCGTAATCGCAGCATCCACGATTTCCGTCAGATTGTGCGGCGGAATTTTTGTAGCCATGCCCACAGCGATCCCGTCGGAACCGTTGACCAGAAGATTCGGAATGCGCGCGGGAAGAACGTCTGGCTCGACCTCGCTTCCGTCGTAGTTGGGATGGAAGTCGACGGTCTCTTTGTCCAGATCTTCCAGCAACGGCATCGCCACGTGCGCCAGCTTAGCCTCGGTATATCGATCGGCCGCTGGAGGATCTCCATCCACTGAGCCGAAGTTTCCCTGACCGAAGATCAGCGGATACCGCAGCGACCATTCCTGAGCGAGACGTACCAGGGCGTCGTATACGGCGAGATTGCCGTGCGGATGATACTTGCCCATGACATCGCCGACGATGCGGGCGCACTTGCGCGTGGCCTTGTTCGGCTGCAGGCCCATCTGCTGCATCGTGTACAGAATGCGGCGGTGCACTGGCTTCAATCCGTCGCGCACGTCGGGCAGAGCGCGGCCGATGATCACCGACATCGAGTAGTCGAGGTACGATCGGCGCATCTCCTCTTCGATATTGACCGGCTGAATGTTCAGCGCACCGGGGCTGCCATCGCCGCCGTTGGGAGGGGGAGTCAAGGGTAATTCTGGATTCTGGTCGTCAGGCATAAAGTTGGTTCGGCGTCAGCGTTCCCGGCCTCAGCTCAAAGTGAGGATTCCGATTCAATAGCCTTGTAAATCATTGCATTTACAGGATGTTATCTGCCCTGGGAACTATTGAGATTATACCATGTTCTGTGCCTGTTTTCCGCCCATCGCTAGAGTTACTCGGCAGGCCACTCACGCTAAGTATTTCTATACCGCCTTTTCGCGTCCATCTCTGTTTGCTCGGTGCTAGAGCTAAACTTAATCATCTCTCATGCGAACCCTTGGAATTCTCGTCGGCCTTGGGCCCGAGTCGACCATCGACTAACACCGTTCCATCATCGCGCGAGTTCGTGCCCGCGGGGCGGATACGGGGTGTCCGCACATCATCATCAATAGCCTCGATGTCGACAAAGACATCGCCATGCTGGATGCCGGTGCGCTCGAGTATCTGGCCGATTATCTCGTATCGGGTATCGAACTACTGGAGCGAGCCGGCGCTAGCTTCGGCTGCATCGCTGCGAATACGCCCCACCTAGTATTCAGCGAGGTTCAGCGGCAATCGAGAATCGCGCTGATCAGCATCGTTCGTGCGGCCTGCGACCGCGCTCAGGCTCTCGGCCTTAAAAACGTGGGCCTGTTTGGAACCGGATTCACCATGCGCGCAAGTTTTTATCCCGAAGAATTTCAGCGCGCAGGCATCGCTCTGGTCCGGCCAAACCAGTCAGAATCCGACTTCATTCATCGGAAATACATGGATGAGCTGCTGAAGAATCACTTTCTGGCGCAAACCAGAACGGAAATTCTGCGCATTGCGCAAAGGCTCAAGGATAAAGACGGAGTCGAGGCGATTGTGCTGGCAGGAACGGAACTGCCCTTGCTGTTGCGCGACTGCGGTTCTCAGATCGAGTTTCTCGACACGACCGTCATACACGTGGAAGCGATTGCCGACGAATTGCTGCGCTGAGCTGATTGCCCCAAGAACTTCGCCTCATTTTCCAGAGCTGAATTACGGGCCAACGATCACTTCGTTCGATGCGGTGGGAAGCTGAAACCGAACACCCCGAGCACGATTTGCGCTCACCGTCTCCGCCACATTGAGCGAGGAAAGCGAGATCTTCTTATTCCACGACCCATCGGTATAATAGTTTGCCTGCGCGTAAAGCACGCCATCGGCAATCGTGTAACCGGTAATCTCTTGTTGGCTGCCATTACGAAACACAAGAATGGTCGACGGCATCGCGACCCGCCCCTGAGTTGCTTGGGAAACATTTGAACTCGGCGCCGACATTACCGGCTGCTGACCGACGGCCTCCGCATCGGAACTCGCCTCGTCTCTGATCCGAATATAGCGCCCGCCGCGCAATTCGATCAGCAACGACTGCGCCGGAGATGAAGCCTGCGCCGCGGGGGCGTCCGTCACGGCAGGCTGTTGAATCACAACGACCGGCGGTGGCGCGGGCGCGTATCCCGCACCCAAGTCATAGTCGGAAAAGAGTGAATCTCCGTAGAGTGCTCCGAAAGGGTAGCCGCCCCAATATCGCCCGGCGTGCGAGCCAAATCCTCCGGCAAAGCGCGCGCCGCCGTGAACGCCGGAAAATCCCCGCTGCGCCATCGCCACGGAGCAGCCGAACGCAAGCAGCGGAATCAAAACCAGCCTTCGCACGATGACGGCACCTGAGCAGAATACCTTCTGAGAAGATTATACTTTCTGCGTGGCTACCAATTCACTACAAAGATGAAATCTGCTATCCGCTTTGCGCTGCTCGCCCTGGTGCTCGTTATCGTGGCGATGGTGTCGGCGTTGACCGCCATGCGATTTGCCATTCACGGGCAGGAGGTCTCTGTGCCGGCGCTGGTTGGGTTGACTCCAGCCGAGGCGGAGCGCGCCATCTCGAATCTTGGCTTGCAGATGTCGATCGAAAGGCAATACTACAGCCCGCATATTCCGGATGGCCGCATCATGTCGCAATTGCCCCTGCCCGGCACAAAGGTGCGCCGCGGATGGCAAGTGCGCGTCGCGCAGAGTTTGGGTCCGACCCGCGTCGCGATTCCGGATGTGACGGGACAAAGCGAGCACGCAGCGGAATTAAATATCCGGCGCCGCGGACTCGATATCGCGTCGATGGCGGAGATGGAAGTTCCGGGAATTCCGCCGGATCAGGTGCTGGCGCAAAATCCGCCGGCCAATACGGCGGACGTGCTCGCGCCGAATATTAACTTGCTGGTAACGGCAACCGCACAGTCACAGACTTTTGTCATGCCCAGTTTTATCGGGCAGCCGCTGGGAACAGTGAGCCAAACCCTGCAAGACGCGGGGTTCAAGTTGGGAAACGTGAGCATTGCGCCACCGGCCATATCAGACGTCGGTGATGCGAATGCGTCTACACCTGCGGTACCGACCCCGGAAAAATCTAACGCGACGGCATCGCCAGCGCCGACGCCGGCCCAACCTTCGCCCGGCAGCATAGTCGTCGCGCAATCGCCCGCCCCCGGGCAGAAAATTGTTGCGGGAGCGGTCGTGAATCTCGAAGTTCGCTAACTGAGCCTGCTGTCGCGAATTCGTTCACACTTTCTCCAATATACCCGCGAAGAAACCGTCGCAGTGGTGAACGCCGGGAATTGTGCGGAGGTATGAGCCCTGGGTCGGCGGGGCGACATCGGAAAGGACGAGTTCTCCGGATCTCTTGAGACGATCAAGCTCAACCCGACAATCGAGCAGGCGGAACGAATTGTCTTGGGAAAGCACGTGATCGAGTACATCTTCATTTTCTTCTCTTTCCAAAGAACACGTCGAGTAGACGACTCGACCGCCGCTAGCAACTTGCATCATGGCCGATTGCAAAATGGCGACCTGCCGCGTTTGCAAGCCTTTCAGATCGCGCGGTTGCAATCGCCACTTGATTTCCGGATTGCGGGCGAGCGTGCCCGTCCCAGAACAGGGAACATCGGCGAGCACCCGATCGAACGATGAGGATGTGGGCAGGCGTTGTGCATCTGCCACGATCACTTCAATGTCCTTTTGTATCTTTGCGGCACGCCACAGCTTTTTCATCAGCTCCGCGCGGTGTGGGTAAAGTTCAACGGCCGTAATCGCCGCGTCTTGGTTGCGGTCAGCCATGGCCAGCGTTTTTCCGCCGGGCGCGGCACAACAGTCGAGTATCCGTACGCGCGATCGAGGACACGCTTCTTGATTAACGATGCTTACCAGCGCAGCGACCAATTGTGAGCCCTCGTCCTGAATGATTACCTGACCCTCGCGAAAACTACGTGTTTTCGTGATATCCCCCGCGACGACGCTGCGGGCCGATGCGAGGAAGTTTCCGGCGGAGAGTCCGATTCCATCTTCCTTGAGCTCATCTTCGGCCGATGGTGTACGCAGCCGGATTGCAGTGTCCGGAATGGATTGATCGTACTCGCTTATCTTTTCAGCAATGGGTAGGCCATATTCTTTCGCCCACCGCTCGACGATCCATAATGGATGCGACAGAGCGCGCGCGAGCGATTCTGGCGAGAGGATAGCTCTCCCTGGGATGTTGAGGTTGTAGCGGCTTTGGCTGACGGCTAGTTTTCGCAATACCGCATTCACAAATGTTGCGCCGGAGCGCCTGCGCGCCAACTTCACCAGTTCGACGCTTTCGTACAGGGCCGCGCGTTTCGGAACTCGATCGAGACAGCGGAGCTGATACAGACCCAATCGCAATGCGGTCAGGACTTCAATGTCCAGCTTAGAGAGCGGCTGGGATGAGTCGCCGGCGATCTCATCGTCGAGCCGCGATCGCCAGCGCAGAACTCCGAGCACCAATTCAGTAGCGAGCGCATGATCTCGACTCGACAAACGCGCATACGTCGACGAGTGCAGCAGTTCAGAAGCGTAGGAGGACTCCCGCACGATCCGAAGGAGGATTTCGAAAGCGGCGGCACGAGCCGGCGACACGGGCATGCGTGTAATTCTAGC
Organism: uncultured Acidobacteriaceae bacterium; assembly: GCA_963772045.1. Classification (GTDB taxonomy): domain Bacteria; phylum Acidobacteriota; class Terriglobia; order Terriglobales; family Acidobacteriaceae; genus Sulfotelmatobacter. The sequence goes on from CAVYWC010000003.1 coordinate 630,674, forward strand.
CTCTAAAGATCATCCATCAATAACGAGGAAGATCAAAGAAGGAGCGGCGACGCGTCAATCAGCATCCAAGTTTCTCGTCTGGCTTGGGGCGATGGCCGTGGATGAAATCGCTGGCTTTGGTGGGCTTCTTACCCTCCAGTTGCAGTTCCAGGATTTGCAGCGAGGTGTGGTTGCCGGAGCCGACAATGAGAGCGTCCCCGCGTACTTGCATTTCCGACGGCGGGGCGGCGTCGTTTGCCGGCCGCACGCTGAGGATTTGCAGATTCTTGCCGCGGAAAAGTGTGTAAGCCCCGGGCCAAGGTTTAAAAGCGCGCATCCGATTCAGGATCTCATTCGCTGGACGCGAGAAATCGATGAGGCCGTCTTCTCTTCTGAGAATAGGAGCCAGCGAAGCTTGCGTGATGTCTTGCGGGCGCGGCCGAATACTTCCAGATTGGAGACCTCGAAGGGTTTCGATCATCAGGTCCGCGCCCATCGAAGCAAGCCGTGGAGCAAGGGTCTCAGCCGTGTCTTCGGGTTCAATGGCTAGCTCGCGCTGCAGGAGGATGTCCCCAGTATCCAGACCTGCGTCGATGCGCATCGTCGTCACCCCCGTTAACGTTTCGCCATTCGCGATCGCCCACTGAATCGGCGCAGCCCCACGATATTTGGGCAGAAGTGAGGCATGAAGATTGATGTTTCCGAGCTGCGGCAGATCGAGCATCCATTGTGGAATCAGGCGACCGTATCCGACGACAATAATCGCGTCCGGCTTCAGACTTGCGAGGTGGTTGCGGAACTCATCATTCGTTTTGATTCGCTCAGGTTGGCTCGTCGGAAGATTCAGTCGAAGCGCCGCCTGCTTTACGGGAGAAGCCACCAGTTCCAATCCGCGTCCTTTGGGGCGGTCGGGCTGAGTGACCACCATAGGAACGTGAAAACCGGAGTCCACGAGCGTTTCGAGCGTGGGTACCGCGAATTGTGGGGTGCCACAGAAAACGAGATTGAGGGGTTGAGTCATTGAGCCATTCAATCATTCAGTGACTAAATGATTCAATCACTCAATTTCTACCATTCTCCCGCTTTCATCAGTTTGCGAATTTTCCGTTTCATCAGATCGCGCTTGAGGGCGCTCAGATGGCTGATGTAGAGCTTGCCATTCAGATGATCGGTTTCGTGCAACAGGGCGCGGGCCAGCAGTTCTTCTCCTGTCTTCTCGAATACCTTCCCATGAATATCCTGGGCGCGGACTGTGACCTTGTTTGGCCGCGTCACATTCTCGCGGAAGTCGGGAATGCTGAGGCATCCTTCGCTCTGCGTGTGCTTCCCTTCCGCGCGTATGATTTCCGGATTGATAAGCACCAGCTTGGCTTTCGGGTCCTCTTTAAAAGTGACATCGATGACGGCGATGCGGCGGCCGATCCCGATTTGTGGCGCGGCGAGACCGACTCCGTGAGCCGCGTACATGGATTCAAACATATCGTCGATCAGCTTGGTAAGTTCGTCATCGAATACAGTGACTCGTTCTGCGGGCTTCTCGAGAACGGGATCACCGAACTTTACGACGGGATAGATCATCAGTAATTTCTCAGTTGCTGGCAGTAGCCCTCGAAATTTCTGCTGGTTTCCAGCATCGAATCGCCGCCGAATTTTTCAAGAGCGCAACGTGCCAAGGTCAATGCGACCATGCCTTCGGCGGCAACTCCGGCTGCTGGAACGACGCAAACATCTGAACGTTCGTAAGCCGCCTTGACTGGTTCACGAGTCGAAAAGTCGACCGATTGCAGGGGACGCCGCAGCGTCGAAATCGGCTTCAGATAACCGCGAACGCGAATCTCTTGACCGTTGGACACGCCGCCTTCAATCCCTCCGGCATTGTTATGCGGCCGGGAAAACGGAGTGAAGCCGGATTTGGAGGTGTAGCCGATTTCGTCATGAACGGTCGAACCGGTGGCAAACGCGGCGGCGACGCCGGAGCCGATCTCAACGGCTTTGACGGCCTGCAGCGACATGACGGCCGCAGCGAGCAAAGCGTCGAGGCGCTCGTCCCACTGCGTGTAGGTGCCGAGACCGGGCGGGACCTGGTGCGCGACCACCTCGAACACGCCTCCCAGGGAGTCGCCCGTTCGCAGAACCTTGTCGACTTCTTCCTTCATGTGCTGTTCAAGGTCCGGATCGGCGCAATTGAGCAGAACTTCATCACGCATGTGCAGCGCGGAAATTTTCTCCCACGAGACCGGATCGGCAAGCGTGACGCTTCCCACAGTAATTACGTGGCTGAGAACTTCTATACCGAATTCCCGCAAGAAAAGTTTAGCGATTGCCCCAATCGCAACTCTAGCCGCAGATTCGCGGGCTGATGCTCGTTCGAGCACATAGCGCGCTTCCGGAAAATTGTATTTCAGCGCTCCGGCAAGATCGGCATGGCCGGGTCGCGGAGACGCAACGCGTTTGTGTTTGTCAGAATCGCCGGCCGCGATGGGGAGAGCTTCCTGCCAGTTCTTCCAATCCCTATTTTCGATCTCGATCGAAATCGGTGAACCGATCGTCTTTCCGTGACGAACTCCCGAGAGGATGTGGGCGGAATCGCTTTCAATCTTCATCCGCCCGCCGCGCCCATAGCCCTGCTGCCGGCGCCATAGTTCTCGATCGAGAAAGGCCTGATCGATTTTCAAACCAGCCGGGATGCCGGAAAGAAATGCGACCAGAGCTTCGCCATGCGATTCTCCGGCAGTGAAATAGCGCAACATAAACGTTCGATTGTACCTGAAGCGCCCCGAACATAGATGAGTACAATGGGAGTTTCGCGGTACGCGCGCAATCTCTCAGGGGTTACAATGTGCGCACGCGATAGCGGCAAGAGTTTAGGCTCTCGAACATCAGTTGATTACGGACCGCTCTGGAGGGGTTTTCGAACCATTCGAACAGCCCACCATTAGGAAACAAACGATGTTGACTGCTCGAAAAATCCGATGCGCGCTGGTGCATGATCACACTTTGTTGCGCCAGGGACTGCGCCGCCTGTTGGAAGACGAGCCGGACATCGAAATCGTCAGCGAGTCGGAAAATGCGGTCGAGGCGCTGAAGCATGTATTGGAGCTTCATCCTGAAGTTGTGATCGCCGATGCTGCTGTATTTGGTTTTGCGCCCGAGAAAATCGAAGTCTTGCTGGGACGGCTCTCCCCTCCGACACGGGTTTTGTTTCTTTCCAACGAAGACGCGAAACTGCGGGATACGCGCCTTCCAGCGAGCTGCGCGGTGAAAAATACTTCTGCGCAAGAGCTGCTGGAAAAAATTCGGCAGGTTCATTCGCCGCGCGGGACGGTCAGAGAGTTGCCGCGAAGGGGGCGAACCGATTGGTCCGATGTGGCACCGCCCCCGCCGCGTGCGCTGACAGTCCGCGAACGAGAGGTGCTGAAATTGCTCGCAGAGGGGCGAACCGTCCGCTCGGCAGCAAGCGAGCTCGGGCTCAGCATGAAAACGGTAGACGCGCACAAGTTCAACTTGATGCGCAAACTCGGAATTCACAACAAGGCCGAGCTTGTGATGTGGGCGATTCGCAAGCGCCTGGTAAGAATTCCGTCGAACCTCTAGTCTCCGCCGCGAGGTTTAGTCGCGAGTGGCAAAGTCCGCAAGCTCGTCCAGGCCTTGCACGGTAAGATCGGGTTTCGCTTGCGCCTCTCTGACGGCGCTGGCGGCTGGACGCGCAGAAGGTCGATTCACCCACACCGTCGCGAGTCCCAGAGATTGTGCCGGGATCACATCGTGATAGATGCTCTGGCCCACGTGCAAGACGCGCTGAGCGGGAGCATTGATGCGGCTCAGGGCTAACTCAAATAGCATCGTCGAGGGCTTGTAGGCTTGCGCCTGCTGCGCGGTAATCACCTCGTCCAATTCGACTTCCAGTTGCGGACGAGTCGCCGCGAACAGATCATCATCGACGTTCGACAAAATTGCCAGCCGGTAACGCCCTTTCAACCTACGAAGTGCGGACTCCGTGTCAGGCCAGGGGCGCCAACTCGCGAGCGAATCGGAAAGGGAGCGAGCCTCTGCCGCCGTCGGAGTAAATCCCAGGTCAGCGCCAAATTGAAGCACGACCGCCTGCAGGACTTCGCGATAAGGCCGAAATGGGCCTTGTTCCGCGTGCGCTTCGAAATCGCCATAGAGCTTTAGTAGTCTCGCGTCATCGATGATCTTGCCGTGAGCCGATAGTACTTTGCGCAAAGCCGCGAGGATGCCCGCCTCCCAGTTGATGAGCGTCCCGTAGCAGTCGAAAGTAAGAATCTCGAAACGGCTGAAATCGAGCATACAAGAACATTCTAGCTAGTCTTTCTGTCAAAACTTTACTCAGCCACACAGCAAGGTTGGCGTGGAAGTTGGCGTGCCCCGCGCTCTTGTTCCTGACCATAGCTGCGTATCGGGTATTGCAAAATCGAGCTGGACTTCAGCGCGGGGGTTCGAGGCCGGGCGACATAGGAATTTCGTCGTGCGAAACTTTGGAGTCTGATCCACCGTTTCTCGGTGTCGATTCCGCCGGGGCAGCAGCTTTCGGTGGAGCCAGATATTTTTCTGAATTGAGCAACGGGCGCCCCAGTGAGGCGTTGTAGCTGGTCCACGGACCGTCGACGGCGGCTTCCCGTGCGAATTGAGCGCGCATCGCTTCCATCTTGGAATCAAGGTCATCGAGATAGTGCAGTACGAGCGCTTCCGGAAACATGGGCAGCTTGGGAGATCCGAACTGGTATTCACCGTGATGACTGATAATCAAGTGCTCCACCATCGTCTTCAGTTCATCGGGAAAGTCGGGGATCAGCGCCAGCTTGGCCTGCACCATCTCCAGCTCAATGATCATGTGGCCGAGTAGCTGGCCTTTGGTTGTGTACGAAAATGAGCGTCTGAATGTGAGCTCGTGAATCTTTCCGATGTCGTGAAAGAACGCTCCCGTGAGCAGGAGGTCGCGATTGATTTGCGGATAGTTCTGGCACATGAGATCGCAAGAGCGAAACAAGGACACGACGTGATCGAGGAGGCCGCCAATGTAGGCGTGGTGCAGAGTTTTGGCTGCCGGAGCATTCCGATACGCAGCCGCAATTTCGGGGTCTGCCATGAAGACCTGAACCAGCGCTTTCAACTGCGGGTTCTGGAAAGTCGCGACGAAATCCGCCAGCGTTTGCCAGAGGCCCTCAATATCTTTTGTGGTTTTCGGCAGGTAATCGGCAAATTCTATTTCCGATTCGCCGAGTTTGCGCAGCTTATGGATGGTGAGTTGGAAACGCTGCTTGTATTTATTAATCAGTCCTTTGATTTTGAGGAAATCATCCTGCTCAAAGGCGTCTAGAACCTCTTCCACGTTGTCCCACATTTTGGCTTCGAGCTGGCCGCTGCGATCGCCGAGAGTCAGGGCGAGATAGGGTTCCCCAGTTTTCTTCGGCTTAATCTGTTTGGCCACCACAACGAAGCTCGACGTTATGATCTTATTCTCGTGGCCGGCGCAGTCGCAGATGTAGAAATCCTTCATGAATAGCTGAGTATAAATGTAGAGTCCCGCTTGCGCGCGAAGATTGACGGAATGCGGCCGGAGTTAGAGGACACCCAGTTTTTTCTTCTTCTTGCTGAGTTTCTTGGCATCTCCCTCTTTACTGGTGGCGGTTTCGATCGGCTCGGTTTGGTTCGGGCTGGCACCAGAGTCGACATAGCCAGGCGCGTACTTGATATACGCTTCTTCGCGAAGCTTGGTCAGGTAGGCGCGCAGAGCAGGCTGGAGCTTGTCGTAATAGAGCGCGTCCTGGATTTTGGGGAGCACGTCTTTCATCGCCGGAATGCCGGCCTGCTGATGTTCCGTAACCTTCAAGATGACATAGCCCTGCCGCGTGCGAATCACGTCGGTAATCTCGCCGGCTTTCATGGCGAAGGTTTTGTCTTCGAGCTCCTTGGCCAACTTGCCCCGCGTAAAGGATCCGAGGTCTCCGCCATCGGCGGCCGAAGGCCCATCCGAATACTTCTTAGCGACGTCGTCGAAGCTAGCGCCGCCACGAATCTGTTTCAGAAGATCGTCAGCTTTTGCCTTGGCAGCGTCCAAAGCTGCAGCTTCGGCTGCCTGCTGGGCGGCAGGGCCTTTCGCGGTGTCAGCTGCAGGGGCGGCTGGATCGGTTTTCGCAGGTGAGGCGGCCGGTGTCACAGGCTTGGGAGCGACGAGAATCTCGCTCAGGTGAATCGACTCCGGCTGTTCCATCTCTTGCTTGTGATCGCCATAAAACTTCTGCTCTTCCTCGGTCGAGATGGTTAAACGGCCCCCGACTTCTTGTCCAATCACCTTCTGCGTGATGATCTGGTTGCGCAGGTTCTGCTGAAAGTCTTCCCAGGAGATGCCTTGCTTCTGCGCTTCCTTTTCCAGAGCCTCGATGGAATCGAGCTTCATGTCCTTGCGCATCTGATCTTCTTTCTTGATCAGTTCTGTATCCCCAGTAATGCCCAAGTCTTTGCCTTTTTCCAGAAGCAGTTGCTGATCGATTAAGTCGCGCAGAACGTCCTTTTCGCGCTCGGCGTAGACCTTGTCTGCGTCGTTCGGATCCTGCTGCTTGACTTCGTCCCGAAGCTGATCCTTGCTGCGCTGATACTCCGTGTTGGTGATGATCTGATTGTTGACTCGGGCGACAATCTGTTCTACGACCTGTCCAGAGGCGAAGCCGGGTAGACAGATGGCAGCCATGAGAGGGAGACAAAATTTTTTCATAAGAAATCTGCAGGGCACTACTTCCGGCCAGGGAGAAGGAGAGCCAAACCTGAAGTCGTATTCTACCCTTTTCGGGTCGAAAATGAACTCCCCCGCTGCTCGCTTTGGACGCGGGGAGAGGGGCTGAAGGTTGTCAGGATGGCCCCTCAGGCGGTGCGTAGGAGCGCCAAAGCCGTCAAGTCATCACAGAAGCTGTGGCCTGCGTTGAACTTACGCGCTAGATCCAGGATAGAGGCGCAAAGGCTTTGGGCATGGTCCAGGGGAACTTGTTTGAAAGCCTCTTTCACCCGCTCCAGCCCCAATTCGTTCGCTGGCTCATTTCTCTCGCCACCGCACTCGACCACGCCACGGGAAACCAGCACCAGCGCCGCACCTTTCTCCAGGCCAACGATTGGGGCGTCTGCGGTCGCATGAGAAAACAATCCTAAGGGAAGACCAGTCGAAACCAGCTCGACAATTCCTCGGCTGTCGCGCAACAGACCCGGGGTGTGGCCGGCATTGGTGTAACAGAGCGTGCCGAATTTCTCGTGGTAGCAGGCAATCAACGCCGGGCAGGAATGCACCCCCTTCGAGGCCTCGATAAGCTTGCGATTGATGTCCAGACTGAGTTCGGTCATCGCATCGGATTCGTTCACGTCCGGCCGCGAAAAGAGTTCCACGCCCAGGCTGCGGAAAGTTTGTTGTGCGGCAGCTAGGATGCCGGCGTTTTCCTCACGTTGCCCAGCAACGTCCAGCAAACCGAACAGCACCCGTTCCGGGCTGACGCGGAGCGAATCGTAGAAGTCTCCGGCAATGCGTTGCCCGGCAACGCCGGCGGCGATCTCCGCGCCCCGAATAGTGGGAAAAACAACAGGAAGCGGCTCGACAGCGGGGGACTCTTGCGAACGCTGGCGGAACAATGAGTGCATGCAGTTGGCTCTTCGGGAAGCTAGCACAGGGGCGAACCGTGGGCAAACTCGAATCTTCGAGTCCTGAGGTGGAGAAGCTACTCGCCGTAGCGGTCTGCGAGATACTTGGCCAATTCCGGCTCTAGTTGTCCGTAGTCGGAGTGGATGGTGGCTCGTAGAGCGGCTTCGGTTGAATTGCCTTCGCTGAGCCGCTGCAGGATGCGCTGAATGTCGCCCATTCCATAAGTTTCATTAATGTAGGAAACCGCGGCCAGCGATTCGGCATAGGCGATATAAGCCTGCACGCCGGAGAAATTCATGAAGCTTCCTTCCAGTGCATTCAAGGGAATTTCTTGCTGAGCCTTGAAGAGCAAGGCGAGTTGGTGGCCGTCCCCGCCGAGGCTCTTGGGTTCGAGCATTTGAGCAATGCCTTCGTGCAGCCAGATCGGGCAGCGCCCAGCGGAAAGTTTGTTGATGAAAGAATGCGCAAGTTCGTGCTTCAAGACGCGCGCTAACTCTGGCGTGACGGCGTTCAGCCCGCTCACCGGAATGCGCAGTTTTCCGTCGTTGATCGCGCCCGACCAACTGGGCGCATGCGTCACGTCAAAGAAAGCCTGCTCAGTGTAGAGCGTCACCGAAATGTTGTCGTGAGGAGGATTCCCAAGATCGCGGGAGAGATCGTCATAATCCGATTCGAGCGCGGTCAGAATCTGCGCACGAAACGCTTCCGAAGTTTGCTTGCCTTCGTAGTGCAATACGAAATGACTGCTCTCCCCTTCCGAGTATTCAGATTCCACGTTCTGCTCCCGCTGTGCCTTCCCCAGGAGTTGCTCGACCGCCGGATCGGGGCGCAGCGCTAGGGAATGCTTCCACGATTCCACGGCTTCCTTGCTGTGGTCGGAGGAAAACTGGGCGTAGCCGAGTATAGTGTACGCATCCGGAGATTGCGGAGAGGAGTGGACGGCACGCTCAGCATAGGAAAGCGCCTGAGCCGCATTCCCGGTTCGCACCAGCAGTGCCGAATAGTAAACGAGGATGGTCGCATTGTCCGGCTGGAAACGCAGCGCGTTTTCAAAATATTCGCGCGACCGGGCGACATTGCCGTGCTCGAATTCGAATTTTCCGGCGATGAAGTTCGCAGTGGCGCTGAGCTCCGCATTCCCTTTCGCCTCAAGGCTGGCGATCACATCGGAGTCGACTATTCCCTCTCTCACGATCTGGCTGAAAACCGCGCTCTCATTGGCAAGACTATCAGCGGGCGTGAAGGTCGGAAGGTCGGCAACCTTCGCTGCTCCCGATCCGGAGTGCACCGGCATGCCGCCGGCGTCGACGTGATCGACACTCGCTCTCGGGATTGCGTAGGTGTCGTCGCCGATGTCGTATTCGTAGCGATTACCGTTTTCCCGAACATGATCCGCCAGAATGCTGCGGCCATTCTTTAAATGAATAGTGTCGGCCCAAGAGGCCACATACCCCAAGGCGACACACAGCCATACTCCGAAAAACGTGACACGACGCCGCATTCAGGCGCATTCTAGCAACTACAGGAAGGCTTACCACGTGACCAAGGTACTATCCGCAAAAGCGCGTTGTTGCGCAATGGGACCGCTCTGGCTCGTGTTCTGCGTTTTGGGCATGACGTCGATTGCGGCTGCGGAACCTTCTAAACCTTCGGCCGAGAGTCTGTATCTTCAACTTGGGCAGGTCGGGCTCGATGCGACTCGCGTCTATGAAGTGAGAGACGCATCGCTGGACCGCTCCGCCATTCACATCAGTCTCGATGGCGGCACGATCGCGTTCACGAAAGATGTCATGGGCCGGATCACCGGCGCTTTTTTTGAAGGCGATGGCGAGATTCTGCTCGAACCTCCGAATGCCCTCGAACGTCAGTCCATGAGCCTGTTTACGGGCATGGCCATACTGGAAGAACATTTCGCCACCGCGTATTTGCGCTTTAACGATGATGTCTTCACCCAGTTGCGGCCAGATCTGCGGGAGAGCGACAACAAGCAGGAGTTTATCGACCGCTGGCAATCAACAGCACAAAATCTTGCTCCCTCGGATGCAATGCGGCTTCTGGTGAGCTTCAGCACCATGCTGCCGGTGAAGCGCGCGAATGGCAATTTACAGAGAACGGAGTCAGCCGCAAGTCCCGCTGATCAATACTTCCATGCTCGGCTCCAAGGCACAAAGTTGGGGGTCTTCGACGTATCGTTCGATTCTCAAGCCGGAGAGCCGATCGAGGTTGGACAAGTCCGGGCCGCCGCAAACGGAATTACCTATTACGACGTGTGGACGTCATTCTCGCCGCTCGATTCGACCCCGAGAATATCCTCCACGAAAACGAATTCACCTGTGCTGATGTCGCGTAATGACTGGCTGCAGATTCGCAGTTACCGGATCGACACCGAAGTCCAGCCGCCGAAGCGGATACAGGCTCGCGCATACATGGAATTGGAAACCAGGCAGAGCGGGTTCCGGGTTCTGTTGTTTGAGCTCTCGCGTTTCCTGCAAGTCGAGAGCGTAAAGCTGCACGGCGAGCCCGTGGAATTCATCCATAATCCCGCCGTGGAAGGAACCCAGCTTGCCCGCCGGGGCAACGATATTGTGGCTGTGATTTTGCCCGAGCCCGCCGAGGCGGAACAGAAACTCGAATTGGAATTTATCTATGGGGGCGAGGTCCTCGCCCAGGCAGGCAACGGCCTACTCTATGTTGGTGAGCGGGGAACTTGGTATCCGAATCGCGGAATGGAGATGGCCAACTTCGATTTGACATTCGAGTACCCACCAGGTTGGACGCTCGTGGCTACAGGTAAGCCGGCGCCAATTGTAGGCGCAACCGCAAATTCTGCCGGATTGCAAGCTGCGCGATGGATTTCGGATCGTCCCATCCCAGTCGCTGGATTCAATCTCGGCAAATACAAGGAAGCGACGACCCTAGCTGGAACTGTCAGCGTCCAAACTTATGCGACCTACGACGTGGAGCGTAATTTTCCCGGTGCGCCCATCCAGGAAGTCGAGCAACCACCGATTCCACTGCTCCATCAGCCTCCCCGAGTCATCGTTCCGCCGCGTCCTTCGCCAGCGCGAAATGAGGTCCGTGTGGGCGAAGCCGCTGCCCAAGCCATTCGCTACTACAGCGACCGGTTCGGCCCATACCCCTACAGCAAGCTCGCGCTGACTCAGATGCCTGGCGATGAAAGCCAAGGCTGGCCGAGCCTCATATTCTTGTCCTCGTACGCGTTTCTCGACACACAAGAACGGCAGCAATTACACCTTGAGCCGTACGAAATATCTCTACAGGAATCGATTCCCGCGCATGAAACTGCTCATCAGTGGTGGGGAGACCTGATTGTTTGGAGCACGTATCGGGATCAATGGTTTTCTGAAGGCTTGGCCAACTACTGCGCTCTCATGATACTCGAAGAGAAGGACCCGACGGCATTTCATCGCGTCATGGAAAAATTTCGCGACGATCTCGTGCAAAAGAATAAAAATGGAATCGCGCCCATGGATGCCGGGCCGGTCACACTAGGCGGCCGGTTATTGTCATCGCGTTTTCCCCAGGGCTATGAGGCGATCACCTACGGGCGGGCAACCTGGCTGTTTCACATGCTACGAACTATGTTGGACGATGGCGAGGCCGAGCAGAACGGCGGCAGAGTCCCAGCCGGACCGGAGGAACCATTCGTTCGGGCGCTGAGAAAGTTTCGCGAGCGCTACGAAGGCCGATCCATCACAACCCCAGAGTTGCTCGATGTTTTTGCGGAAGATCTTCCGCGCGCACTGCGATACGAAGGCAAATCCTCACTGGACTGGTTCCTGAACGGTTGGATCAACGGTACCTCGCTACCGAGACTGGAGCTAAAAGGCGTGCGGTTCAGCACGAAGGGCAGCTCAACTGTCGTAACGGGGGCGATTCTGCAGAAAGATGCGCCGGCCGATCTGGTGACTTCTGTTCCTTTATACCGAATAGGGTCCGGCAGATCGACAGTACTGTTGGGGCGCGTTTTCGCGGACGGCCCGGAGTCTACGTTCCGAATTGCGGCTCCGGCGGGTACACGCAAGGTTCTGATTGATCCGCGAGAAACGATTCTGACCGCCCCGAAATAGCTGTCCCTGTCCATTCAGCCCATCGAGCCTCTGGCGCGGGTCCGTGCTCGCGTCGCTTCCAGGATGAGCCCAGCGATTTCTGAGACCGATGCTACGTGGTCGAGCACCCCCAATTCTGCGCAGTTTCTGGGCATGCTGTAGACGAGACAAGTGGCCTGATCCTGTCCGATGGTGCGGCCTCCGCGTGCATGAATCGCCTTGATCCCCTCGGCGCCGTCATGTCCCATCCCGCTCAAGATCACGCCCACGGCGCGATCTCCGAAACATTCTGCAACGCATTTCATCATGACATCGATCGAAGGAAGGTACGGGGAATTTGAGGGTTCCGTGTCAAGCCAGATGCAGGTGTTGCTATGCGACAAGCGCTGCACGGAGATGTGAGCGCCGGCAGGTCCGATGTAGACAACTCCTGGCTCAATGGAGGCAAGATGCTCCGCCTCACAAACGCGAATGGCGCAAAGCGAATTCAGTCGTCTCGCGAAGGAGCCTGTGAAGCCCGGCGGCATGTGTTGGACGATCAGAATCGGCACAGGTAGATCGGGAGGCAGCATGGGGAGAATCTGTTGCAAGGCTCTCGGCCCTCCCGTGGAAGCGCCGATGGCAATAATGGCGGCGGGAAGGTCTGCGCTGCAGCTTCGTATGATCGAGCGGACCGGAGGCTTCCGCGAGGGAAGCGACGCCGGTTGCATATTGGCTGATTCGGAGGCTGCGCGAAGCTTTGCAATAAGATCTTCGCGGATGTGAGCGATTTCGAGCGTTGCCGATCCGAGTTCCTTAGACACATAATCGAAAGCGCCCAAGCTGAGTGCCGTGATGGCAGCTTCGCAATCCCGCTTTCCCCTCCCACTGACAATAATTACCGGACGCGGGAATTGGTGCATGATGCGTCTGAGAGTCTCCAGCCCATCCAGTCCGGGCATCTCTAAATCGAGGGTGATCAGATTCGGATTCAGACCAGGAATTTTGCAGAGAGCTTCTGATCCACTGCATGCCGTGCCTACAACCTCAAAACCGGCTTCTGAATTGATCATCCGGGAGAGCGCGTTGCGCATGAAGGCACTGTCATCCACCACCAGGACCCCGAGGGGAGAGCGATTTGCCCACTCGATACTCATTTATGAAACCTGTGCCGGACCCGCGCTTCGTCGGCCGTGGAGCGTAACAAGAGAGCTACTTCGTCAGCGTTGTGTAACGTTGAACACATCGGAGAATCCGAAGACCACCAAACTCATCGGCCTTGAGCATGCCGACCTTGAGAGAGCGATCGTCATAAGACGGTCTTCATCGCCGACTTTTCGTCACCGAACATTCCAATGCAACGCGCCAGGAAGACGGGAGTAAGGCGAAACCCTCAGGGAAGCGCAGGGGAAGGCTTGGACAAAGCCGTATCCACTGGTGGGACTCTGACGCGGTGCTCACTGAGGATGACCAGATCGACGCGGCGGTTTTGCGCTCGACCTTGCGCCGTAGCATTGCTGGCGATGGGATGATATTCCGCATATCCTGCAGCAGACAGGCGTGTGGGAGCAAACCGATATCGCTGGATCAAGAGCCTGACTAGTTCGGTCGAGCGCGAGGTCGAGAGCTCCCAGTTGGATGTGATCTGCGCGGTGTGGATGGGAACGTTGTCAGTATGACCTTCGATTCGCAATCGGCAGGTCCGCAGCGCCAGGAGGGAAGCAATGCGGTCCAGAGCGGGCAGAGCTGACGGCTTGATGGAAACGGAGCCGCTATCAAAAAATCCGAACTCGCGCAGGCTGATGACCAATCCGTCAATCTCTCGATGGAGTGCGATCGAGTGCGCCGCAATCTCCTGCTCCAGAGCTTGCTGCAGTTCTTTTTGCAGTAGTGACAAGTCCTCATCGCTCGAATCGGGATCTGCCTTGTCGTCGATTTCCGAAGCTGGCGGACGCAATTCCGCTTCGTGCTTGGCCTTTTCGATCTCCTGAACCGTATCCAGAGGCAAGGACTGCGGTGTGGGCAGGGGAATTTGAATTCCCGACGCCGGGAAAACTCCGAGTTGCTGGAATGCAACTTGAATGGCCATCGCCAGCCGTCCGACCTTGCGCTGGTCCACCTGGGCGGAAGCGTAATTGATGTAGACGTCGACCACGTTGGTGGTCGTATCAAACGTAAGATTCCACACATGTTCGAGAATCATCGACCGTGTAATCCTGCGTCCGGTATTGCGCATCAGGTACTCGAGCAAGGCAAATTCTTTGGTCGTGAGTTCGATCTTTCGGCCCGCGCGCTCGACCAACCGGCCGACGCGGTCCAGTTTCAGGTCGGCGACTTGCAATACCGATTCCGCCGGCAGGTGACTGCGCCGCACCAGCGCGCGAATGCGCGCCGACAATTCGCTGAAGGAAAACGGTTTCCCCAAGTAATCGTCGGCACCTGTGTCCAGGCACTCCACCCGGTCCTCCACCCGCGCACGCTGGGTCAGCACCAGTACCGGCAGAGTGGGTTTTTTGAGCCGCAAATGGCGGAGAACGCTCACGCCGTCGATCTTGGGCAGATTCAGATCAAGAATGACGACCTCAAAATCCTGTTCCGTGGCCGCCTGCCTTGCCTGCTCGCCATCGCTGACAATCTCCACGCTGTAGTTTTCCCCCTCCAGGCCTTGCCGGACGAACCGAGCCAGCGCGTCATCATCTTCCGCAATAAGAATACGCATATGTGTGAACCGTCCTTAATCCAACACGCCCAGTCTAGTTAGAAGACGCTGAATCGCAGCCGGAAACTCGCGCAAACCAAGGTCTGTACTTCCGATAATGGTTCTCAATTTCAGATGAGGAATTTCCAGGCAGAATTCCTCATGGCCCGCCGAACCTTCGCCGCCAATTCCGTCCCCAGCGGTCCGGCGGAGATAATTTCTCGGAGCCTTTTGCCCCCGGAGCGATGCTGTGGATTTGTGGAACAGGTCGACTTTGCGTTTCTTGATCCTGCCGGGAGGGGTTCTTCTACTTTGTGCTGCCCTGCTTGCGCACTCCGGGTGGATCACGCTGCCCGGCCTGTCTCTCAATTTCCTCTCTTATTGTGTTCTGATCGGCGGTATGCTGCTGGCCTGGCGCTTCCATTCCAGCCGCATCTTCCTGGCTCTGCTTGTCCTCTATCTGTCGCAGCAGGCGATCCTTCTGCTTGCACCAGTGCACACCGGCAGCGTGTTTCCTTCCGCAATGGCAGCTCTGGGCGTGCTGATTCCATTGAATTTCATCTTCGTCGCTCTCATGCCGGAGCGCGGTTTCATGGTCTCGAATGTCGCCTTTGGACTCTTATTGATCTTCGTGCAAAGCGTGTTCGTTGCCGTACTGGCGCGCGGAACCAACGCGCAGGCCGTGCATGATCGCCATGGAATGTCACCCGCGTTGCCCAATTACGTGTTCCTCGCGTTTGCTGCGGCAGGATTGTTGCTTCTCGCGCGATCCTTGCGCTCGCGCAGACCAGCCGACACAGCGTTCTTCTGGTCTGTGATCGCATGCTTTCTCTCTTTCTACTTCCACTCGGTCACACGAATCTCAGTCGTCTATTCGTTGGCTGCCCTGAGCATCGTTGCGATCTCAGTCGTGGAAACCTCGTACCTCTTCGCGTATCACGACGAGCTGACGACACTGCCCTCGCGTCGCGCTTTCAATGACGCCTTGCACCGCCTGCAAGCGCCATATACGATCGCGGCCGTCGACATCGACCACTTCAAGAACTTCAACGACAGCTATGGGCATGATGTTGGCGACCAGGTTTTGTGCCTGGTCGCTGTAAAACTCGCGCGTGTCACCGGCGGAGGCCACGCCTATCGCTGCGGCGGAGAAGAATTCACGATACTTTTCCCGGGAAAGACCAGCTCTGAGGTCGTACCCCACCTTGATCAGTTGCGCCTCGCCATCGAGAACGCGCATTTCCACAGGCGAGGAACCGAGCGCCGTCAGGTTCTGCGTGGCCCGGATAGGCGTTCTAGCCGCAGCAGAAATCGTGCACGAAAGGCGGATGCCATTCGACAACTGGCCCGAACTGCCCCGGCCGAGTCTATTTCCGTGACGGTCAGTATTGGCGTGGCCGCGGGGTTATCGGAGGTGGCCGACACCCAAGATGTGCTGCAGGCTGCGGATAACGCGTTGTACCGAGCTAAGGCCAACGGGCGAAATCGCGTGGAGGTTGCCGCGACGCGGCGCCCCGGGCGCGCCAAGACCGCAGGAATTGCTTGAACAGCGCCCGCCCGCGCTAGAAACATCGTTAAGCCGTGCGAGCCGAGCGGCCAACGGACGGGAAGTGAACAGCCCGGCCTCGCACGTTTCGCAAGCACCACAGACCGTGCGGTCAGCCCGAGGCGCCGGGAGTCGAGCGCTTCCGGTCGGCTTCCCTCCGGACGCAGTCTGTCCCCCTCAATTCCTTGCATTCTGCCGCTCGCACAGTGCAACCCTCCACAAATCTGCTGCGTGTTACGAATCGCGAACAAACCTCTGAGGGATGCCGTAAAAAGGAGTGCCCCGCCGCTCTCGCTGCCTTTGCGAGAAGCGGGATCTCGATCAGGTGATGGTTCGATCAGGAAGCCAATTCTTGCAGCCGTCGGGATTCGCTCTTCGAAGACGAACGCTCGGGCACGATATTGGCGCTCAGGTAGGCATCGACGCCAGCCGCTGCCTTGCGCCCTTCCGAAATCGCCCACACCACCAGCGACTGGCCGCGCCGCATATCTCCGGCGGCAAACACACCGGCGACGGACGACATATAGTTTTGATCGGTCGCGACATTGCCACGCTTGTCGAGCTGCACACCTAACTGTTCGATCATTCCATTTCGCACCGGTCCCAGAAAGCCCATCGCAATCAAAACCAGATCAGCTTCCGTTGCGAACTCGGAACCGGCAATCGGCTCAAACTTCGGAGGAGGGCCCACCCTGACCGCATGAAGCTGTTTGAGGCTCCCGTTCTCGTCCCCGCTAAATTTCGTCGTGGCGATGCTCCACTCGCGAATGCCGCCCTCTTCGTGCGCGCCTTCGACGCGCAATTGCATCGGCCAAAGCGGCCACGGAGTCTGCGGCGAGCGCTCCTCCGGAGGTTTCGGCATGATCTCGAACTGGTGTACCGATGTCGGCTTTTGCCGATGGCAAGTTCCCAGGCAGTCCGCTCCCGTATCGCCTCCGCCGATAATCACCACTCGCTTGCCGCTCGCTAAAATTTGCTTCGCAGGATCAATCAAATCGCCCAGGCAACGTTTGTTCTGCTGAGGCAGAAACTCCATTGCAAAATGAATCCCTTTCAATCCCCTCCCCGGAACTTTCAGATCACGCGGATGCTCCGCTCCTCCAGCCAGGACGATGGCATCGAACTCCTGCCGTAAATCCCCGACCTCCACATCCTTGCCGATCTCGGCGTTGGTGACGAACTTCACGCCCTCGGCCATCATCTGCTCCATCCGTCGATCGATGATGTGTTTCTCCAGCTTGAATTGCGGAATGCCATAGCGCAACAATCCGCCGATGCGATCCGCCTTCTCGTAAACCACAACGCCATGCCCCGCCCGGCACAATTGTTGCGCCGCCGCCAATCCCGCCGGACCCGAGCCGACAATCGCGACGGTTTTCCCAGTGCGAATTTTCGGCGGCTCGGGATGAATCCACCCTTCAAGAAATCCCCGCTCCACGATATTCTTTTCGTTCTGCTTGATCGTAACCGGCGGCTGGTTGATTCCCAGCACGCAGGAGGCTTCGCACGGCGCGGGGCAAATGCGTCCGGTAAACTCCGGAAAGTTGTTAGTCGCGTGCAGTTGCCGCAGGGCTTCTTGCCAGCGCCCGCGATATACCAGATCATTCCAGTCCGGAATCAGATTGCTCACCGGACATCCGCTCTGGCAGAATGGCACGCCGCAATCCATGCAACGCGCGCCCTGCTTGCGCAGTTTTTCTTCTGGGAAGTCCTGATAAATTTCGAACCAGTCGTTTACCCGTTCCGCTACCGGCCGTCTGGGGGCCAGTTCGCGCGAATACTCCATGAAGCCGGTGGTCTTACCCATTTTGCACCAGCCCATTCAGCACCAGTCCCGGTTGCGCTGGCTCACGCTCCATCGCTTCCGCGTGCGCGATCACTGCAAGAGTTGGACTGTATGCGGATTCGCTACGGCCGACGCCCAGCACTCGTTTGAATTCATGCGGAAACACTTTGATGAATCGGGTCAGGGCCTCTTGCCAGTTTTCGAGAATCCATTGCGCACGGGCGCTGCCGGTCAGTTCCACATGCCGCGTCACAAGATTTTGCACGGCCTGCACATCCTGCTCGTCGAGCAGCGGTTCCAGATCGACCGATTGCAGATTGCAGCGTTTCTCGGCGAAGTCGCCGCGCTCATCCAATACGTACGCGATTCCACCGCTCATCCCGGCGGCGAAATTTCGCCCGCACGATCCGAGCACGGCCACCAAGCCATTGGTCATGTATTCGCACCCGTGATCGCCCACTCCCTCGACCACCGCGGTCGCTCCCGAGTTGCGAACTGCAAAACGTTCTCCGGCAATTCCATTGAAGAACGCTTCGCCGCTCGTGGCCCCGTAAAGCGCAACATTACCGATGATGATATTTTCTTCGGGCTTGAATCCCGCCCCCTGTGGCGCTCGCACAACGATTCTGCCGCCGGAGAGCCCCTTACCGACGTAGTCGTTGGCATCGCCTTCGAGCGTCAGGGTCACTCCCTTGGCGAGAAATGCGCCCAGGCTCTGGCCGGCCGAACCCGTGAGACGAATGCGAACTGTGTCATTCGGAAGTCCGGCGGAGCCGTAACGGCGTGCAATTTCTCCGCTCAATATCGTCCCCACGGAACGATGCACGTTCCGCACCGGTAAATTGATTTCGACAGAGTTCAGGCTCAGCAGAGCATCCAGCGAGTGCTCGACCAGTTGATGGTCAAGCGCCTGCTCCAGCCCGTGATCCTGTTTGTGCACGCAGCGCCGCGCCACTCGCGAGGGCACTGGCGGATTGTAGAGAATCGCGGAAAAATCCAGCCCACGCGCCTTCCAATGATCAACCGCAGCTTCCGTCTCAAGCATGTCCACGCGTCCGACCATTTCATCCACGGTGCGGAAGCCCAGTCCCGCCATATACTGCCGCACCTGCTCCGCAAGGAAAAAGAAGAAATTGATGACGTGTTCGGGCTGACCTTGAAACTGCTTGCGCAGCGCCGGATCCTGGGTCGCAATCCCCACCGAACACGTATTCAGATGGCATTTGCGCATCATCACGCAACCCATGGCGATGAGCGGCGTGGTCGCGAATCCGAATTCTTCCGCCCCGAGCAACGTAGCAATCACGACATCGCGACCAGTCTGCAGCTTGCCATCGGTTTGCACGCGAATCCGGCTGCGCAGATCGTTCAACAACAAAGTCTGTTGTGTTTCGGCTAGTCCCAATTCCCACGGAACGCCTGCATGCTTGATCGAACTCAACGGAGATGCGCCGGTTCCACCCGTGTCACCGCTGATCAGGACGACATCCGCATGCGCCTTGGCTACGCCAGCGGCAATGGTCCCTACTCCCACTTCCGCAACCAGTTTCACCGCAATGCGCGCCTGCGGGTTGACATTCTTCAGGTCGTAAATCAACTGTGCCAGATCTTCAATCGAATAGATGTCATGATGCGGCGGCGGCGAGATCAGTCCCACACCCGGAATCGAATGCCGCAAGCGCGCAATCACTTCATCGACTTTGTGCCCCGGCAGTTGTCCGCCTTCCCCGGGCTTCGCTCCTTGCGCCATCTTGATCTGCAACTCATCGGCGTTGACCAGATAATTCGCCGTCACCCCAAATCTTGCCGATGCCACTTGTTTCACCGCGCTCCGCCGCAGATCTCCATTCGCATCGCGATTGAATCGCTCTTCATCTTCCCCGCCTTCGCCGGTATTCGATTTCCCCCCAATGCGGTTCATCGCAATCGCCAGCGTCTCGTGCGCTTCCTTACTGATCGATCCAAATGACATCGCGCCGGTCGTGAATCGCTTCACGATTTCTTTAGCTGGCTCAACTTCCTCGATCGGAACCGGCTCGTCGCTTTTCTTAAGCTTCATCAGCCCGCGCAAGGTGCACAGATGGCTGCTCTGCCGGTCAATCAAGTCCGTATATTCCTGGAATGTTTGGAAACTCTCTTGCCGCACCGCCTGCTGCAGCTTGCTGATGGTTGCCGGATTCAGCAGGTGATACTCCCCATTCACCCGCTGGTGATAATTTCCCCCGACCACCAGTTCCGTCTCGAATTCAGTCAGAGGCCGGAACGCGAACTCATGCTTCATCTGCGCCTCGCGCGCCAACACATCCAGCCCAATTCCCTCCATCCGCGATGTCGTTCCCGCAAAATACGCGTCGATCAGTTCTTTATTCAATCCGATCGCTTCAAAAACCTGTGCTCCCTGATAGCTCTGCAGCGTCGAGATGCCCATCTTCGAGAAGGTTTTGAGCAACCCCTTCTTGATCGCCTTCAGGAACCGCTGTACGGCCATCTCAGACGTTACCGCTTCGCCCAGTTCGCCGCTCCGCGCCAGCTGTTCCACGCTTTCCAGCGCTAAATACGGATTGATCGCGCTCGCGCCGTATCCGCTGAGCAACGCAAAATGCATGACTTCTCGTGGCTCGCCCGACTCCGTAATTAATGCGACCTGCGTTCGCGTCTGCTCGCGTATCAGCAGATTATGGACAGCAGCCAGCGCCAGTAGCGCAGGAATCGGCGCGTACTCTTTATCCACGCCGCGATCCGAAAGAATGAGCAGCGAATATCCCGCTCGCACCGATCTGGACGCAGTTCGGCATAGCTCATCGAGTGCGCGCTTGAGTCCGGCCTCGCCTTCACTGGCAACAAACAAAGCCGGCAGCGTGGTCGCCAGCAGATCGCGGTTCGACACCCTCCGCAGCTTTTCGAGATCGCGATTCGTCAGCAGCGGATGTTCCAGCTTGAGCATGTGGCAGTTCTCGGGCGCTTCCTCGAGAACATTGCGCTCGCTGCCGATATAGCTGATCAGCGACATCACCATCTCTTCGCGAATGGGATCGATCGGCGGATTCGTTACCTGCGCAAAGAGTTGTTTGAAATAGCTGAACAATGACTGCGGCTTGTCCGAGAGGCACGCCAGCGGCGTGTCCGTTCCCATCGAACCGATCGGCTCTTCGCCCGCGCCCGCCATGGGCCCGAGAATCATCTTCAAGTCTTCGTCGCTGTATCCGAAGGCGCGCTGTCGCAGCAGCACCGATTCCCCATCCGGATGGTGCATGCGCGAAGGTTCCGGCAACTGATCAATCGTGATGTGATTGTCTTTCAGCCATTCCGCATACGGTCGCCGTGCCGCCAGTTCCTCCTTGATCTCGCGGTCGGAAATAATTCGTCCTTCCACCGTATCCACCAGAAACATCTTTCCCGGCTGCAGGCGACCCTTGTGTTTGACTTGCTCCGGCGGAATATCGAGCACTCCCGCTTCCGATGCCATTACCACCAGATCGTCATGCGTCACCACGTACCGCCCGGGACGCAGGCCGTTGCGGTCGAGGGTTGCTCCAATCACGCGGCCATCCGTAAACGCTATCGCCGCCGGCCCATCCCACGGCTCCATCAGGCAA
Organism: uncultured Acidobacteriaceae bacterium; assembly: GCA_963772045.1. Classification (GTDB taxonomy): domain Bacteria; phylum Acidobacteriota; class Terriglobia; order Terriglobales; family Acidobacteriaceae; genus Sulfotelmatobacter. The sequence continues at coordinate 651,970 of CAVYWC010000003.1, forward strand.
GCGTGATATTCGTAAAAGGCGCGCTTGTCCGGATTCATGTGCGGATTCCCCGCCCACGCTTCCGGTATCAGCATGGCCATGACGTGCGGCAGGCTGCGTCCCGCCTGGAGAAGCAACTCCACCGCGTTATCGAAATTGGCCGAATCGCTGCCCTCCGGCGCAATAATCGGAAACAGCTTCTTGATGTCGTCCCCAAACCGCTCAGACTTCAGCAGCGACTGCCGCGCCTCCATCCAGTTCACATTTCCGCGCAGCGTATTGATCTCGCCATTGTGGGCGATGTAGCGATACGGGTGCGCCCGTTGCCAACTGGGAAATGTATTGGTCGAAAAGCGCTGGTGCACCAGGCACAGCGCGCTCTCCGCATCCGAGTCGGAAAGTTCGCGGTAGAAATTCTCGATCTGCGGCGCCAGCAGCAACCCTTTGTACACGATCGTCCGGCAGGAAAGCGACGGAATGTAGAACATCTCCGCATCTTCCATCCCCGATTCGCGGACTTCAGTTTCCGCCCGCTTGCGCACCACATAGAGCTTCCGCTCGAAGGCGTCCTCGTCCATTCCCTCTGCGCGACCTACAAAAATCTGCTGAATATACGGCTGCGAGGCCCGCGCCACCCGCCCGATCGCCGACGCGTAAACCGGCGTATCCCGCCATCCCAGCGGTTTCAATCCTTCTTCGCGGACGATTCGCTCCAGAATCCCTTCGCACTGCAGCCGCGCATGCTTCTCCACCGGCAAGAACGTCATTCCAACCGCATATTTGCCTGCTTCCGGCAACGTGAATCCCAGCTTCCCGCACTCCCGCACGAAAAACTTATGCGGGATCTGAATCAAAACTCCCGCCCCATCGCCGGTTTCCGGGTCGCATCCGCACGCCCCGCGGTGCGTCAGATTCAGCAGCACCTGAATCCCTTTGCGGATAATCTCGTGACTCTTCTGCCCCGAGATGCTGGCCACAAACCCGATGCCACAGGCGTCATGCTCGCGCGCCGGATCGTATAGTCCTTGCGCCGGCGGCAAGCCATTCTTCGGGTTCAAGGGCATGCTGTGGGACATCTCGGTCCACCTGCTGGATTGGAGTCCGTTGTTCTTGGGCGTATCTGGCGGGCAGCGGGAAACTCGCACACCCCGGCTCAGGAACACTTCCTTACGTTAACTTAATATCGCCTTGAGGCGGGCTAAGTACAATCAAGAATTTCGATGCGAACGATGCGAATTTCAGGATGGCTCTCAGCCATCTTTCCGGCCCGTCACCACGACAGAAACGTCGCTGCAACGCGAAATGAACCAAAATCGCGGCTCAGGTCATCTATAACCAACGCCGGTACCCAATTTCCTATCCTGGCTAATCTGATGTCCACTTGGCCAACACCCAGCGCTCTCGACTCTCGTACCCAGACCTTCCCTACGCTCACGTCGTCTCAGATCGATCGCTTTCGTCCCGAAAGCGGGTTGCGCGCGGTAGAAGCGGGAGAAATCCTGTTCGAGCCCGGCGACACGAACGTTCCATTCTTCGTCCTGCTCTCCGGAGCCATCGAGATCGTTCAGCCCACGCCTATGGGCGAAAGCGGCATCGTCGCACTCGGCCCCGGCGAATTCACAGGCGAAATCACCATGATCTCCGGCCAGAGATGCCTGGTCCGCGGGCGCGTGACCGAACCCGGCCAGTTCCTCGAACTGAGCCGCGAAAGGCTTCGCTCTCTCGTGGCCCGAGACGCGGAATTGAGCGAGATTCTCATGCGCGCTTTCATTCTGCGCCGCATGGCGCTCATCAGTCGAGGACTGGGCAACGTTATTCTTATGGGCTCTCTGCATTCCTCCAACACTCTCCGCTTGCGCGAATTTCTCAGCCGCAACGGCCATCCCTACACCTTCGTCGACCTCGACACCGACAAGGCCTCCCAGGAACTGCTCGACCGCTTTCACGTCCAGATGTCCGATATTCCGATCGTCATCTGCAACAGCCGCAACGTTCTGCGCAATCCCACCACCCAGGATCTTGCCGACTGCCTGGGATTCAACGCGAATGTCGACATTTCCCAGATTCGAGACGTGGTCATCGTCGGCGCTGGACCCTCCGGTCTTGCTGCCGCCGTCTATGCCGCTTCCGAAGGACTCGACTCGCTCGTCCTCGAGGCCGACTCTCCCGGCGGGCAAGCCGGATCCAGTTCGAAGATCGAAAACTATCTTGGATTTCCAACCGGAGTCTCTGGCCAGGAACTCGCGGCCCGCGCCTTTACTCAGGCACAAAAATTCGGCGCCAAAATGATGGTTGGCCATCGCGTCATCCGCCTCGATTGCTCCCGCCAGCCCTACCGAGTGTTTCTCGATAGCGGAGAGGCCATTGCGACTCGCGCCATCATCATCTCGACCGGAGCCCAATACAACAAGCCACCCCTCGCCAACCTGCAGAAGTTTGAAGGTCTTGGCGTGTATTACGGCGCAACCTACATCGAATCCCAGCTCTGTGGCAACGAGGAAGTCATCGTCGTGGGCGGTGGGAATTCCGCCGGACAGGCTGCCGTTTATCTCTCCCAGACTGCTCGCAAGGTCCATATGCTGGTTCGCTCCGGAAATCTCTCCACCAGCATGTCGCGTTACCTGATTCAGCGCATCACCGAGAACCCCGGCATCGAACTGCACTATAAAACCGAAATCACCGCTCTCGCGGGCGACAAGCAACTCGAAGCTGTTACCTGGCGCGACAATGCAGCAGGACAAACCTCGACCCACCCCATCCATCACGTTTTCATCATGGCCGGCGCTTCCCCCCTGACGGCGTGGCTCGAACACTGCCTCGCCCTCGACGACAAGGGCTTTATTCTTACCGGCCGCGATCTCGACAACCTCAACGGCGACTCGCCCACATCCGTCTGGAAGCTCGGGCGTAAGCCCTATATGCTCGAAACCAGCCTTCCCGGCGTCTTCGCCGTGGGAGATGTTCGCTCGGGCAATGTGAAACGCGTCGCTTCCGCCGTCGGCGAAGGTGCCATCGCCGTTCACCTCGTCCACCGCGCCCTGGCGGCAATGTAGAGCACTGCGCCATTCGCCTCGACGATTCTCGCGAACCCGCCCTCCCTGGTCGAATAGCACTTTGATTTAGATTTCGTTTTCCTGAAACATCGCGTTTTCACCGGCGCGGCGAGGCACTTCGCGCCTGTCAAAATGAACTCGCCCGCTTCCCATACCCGAACCCCGCGATCTTCCAGTATCCTTTCCCGCATGCCTGCGATTCCCCTCATCGAATTCCGCGATGTCTCCTATCGCGTAGCCGATACGCAGGTCCTCTGCAACTTTTCACTGTGCATCGAACGCGGCGAAATTCTCGTTCTCCTCGGTCGCAGCGGATCGGGCAAGACCACGACTCTTAAACTCATCAACCACTTGTTGTCACCCACGCAGGGGGAAGTCTGGGTGAACGGAGAACCAACCTCAAAAGCCGACGTCATACGCCTCCGCCGCAGCATTGGTTACGTCATTCAGGAGGTCGGCCTTTTCCCTCACTTCGATGTGGCCCGCAATATCGCGCTCGTTCCCAGAATTGAAGGCTGGCCTGTGCCGCGGATTCGCGCTCGTGTCGATGAGCTTCTCGAACTCACCGGTCTTGCACCTGATATTGCCTCCCGCTATCCGCACCAGCTCTCCGGAGGCCAGCGCCAGCGCGTGGGCGTGGCACGCGCCCTCGCCGCCGATCCCGAAATCCTGCTCATGGACGAGCCTTTTGGCGCACTCGATCCTCTCACCCGCGACGATCTCCAACGAGAGTTCCTCAAACTGCAGAAACGTCTGGGCAAAACCGTAGTCTTTGTAACCCACGATCTTCGGGAAGCCCTGCGCCTCGGATCGCGCATCGGATTGATGGAAGCCGGCAAACTCGTAACCATTCTCCGGCCGGATGAGTTCCTGCACTCGTCCGATCCCTGGGCTGCCGCCTACGTCAGAGCCTTTCAGGATCCAATCGAATCGCGCACGGAAGGAGCACAATGAGCTTCTTTCAGTTCCTCCTCCAAAATCGCGGACAAGTCCTCGAACTCACAGCCGAGCATCTCTGGCTTGTCGGCCTTTCCACACTGTTCGCCACCTTGATCGGCATTCCACTCGGCATCCTGATCGCCCATCGGCCTCGCTTCAACAAGCCCGTGCTCGGCGGTGCCAACATCATCCAGACCGTACCCAGCCTCGCTCTTTTCGGATTTCTCCTGCCCGTCCCTTGGCTGGGTGATCGCGCCGACCGCCTCGCCATTCTCGCTCTCACGCTTTACGCGCTTCTTCCCATCATCCGCAACACCTTTGCCGGAATTCGCGGCGTCGATGCCGCCGTGATCGAATCCGGCCGTGGCATGGGGATGACCGAATCGCAGCTGCTGTTTCAGGTGGAACTGCCGCTCGCCTCCAGCGTCATTCTTTCCGGCGTCCGCACTGCCGTGGTTATCTCTGTCGGTCTCGCCACTATCGCGGCCGCGATTGGCGCCGGAGGTCTGGGTGAATTCATTTTTCGCGGACTCGCCATGGTCGACAATTCCGTCATCCTGGCCGGCGCCATTCCCGCCGCAATTCTGGCTCTGCTCGCCGATTTCGGCATCGGCATGGTCGAAAGACGACTCCAACCGCGATGATCAGCCAACACGCATTTTCCCGGAAGTTGTTCGCAGCGCTCTCCCTGTCGTTTTGTCTGCTACCGATTTCCTGCTCGTCCTCGCATCCCCGCATCGTGATCGGCTCGAAAAATTTCACTGAGTCTCTCGTGCTCGCCGAAATCCTCGCCCAACAGATCGAATCCGACACTAGCCTCCAAGTCGACCGCCGCTTTTATCTGCAAGGAACTTTCATCTGCCAGCAGGCGATCCTCGCCGGCCGCATCGACATCTACCCCGAGTACACCGGCACGGCAATAACTGCAATCCTCAAGCAAGAACCGGTCGGGGACGAGCAAACCGTTTATCAGCAACTCAAGAACGAATACCAACGCCGCTTCCATCTGACCGTCGGACCACCCTTCGGGTTCAACGACACTTTCGCCATCGAAATTCGCGGCGAAGATGCACGCCGCCTGGGCCTCCACACCATTTCCCAAGCTGTCCCTTATGCGCCGCACTGGCGCGCCGGATTCGGTTATGAATTCATGGAGCGGTCCGACGGATACCGAGGTCTGGTTTCAACCTATGGACTGCACTTTGTTGGGCCGCCGCGCATCATGGATCTCGGCCTGCTCGACCGCGCGCTGCACGATCACGAGATCGATCTCGCCGCCGGCAACACCACCGACGGCATCATTCCAGTCCTTGACCTGTTCGTGCTCGAAGACAATCTTCATTACTTTCCTCGATACGACGCGGTACCGGTGATTCGCGAGCAAACCTTGCAGGAGCATCCCGAGATCGTCACTGCGATCGGACAACTCCGCGATCACATTAATGACGCAGAAATGCGACGACTGAACTATGCCATCGACGGCCAGCGCCGCGAGGTCAAAGAAGTCGTCCGCGATTTCCTGCACAGCAAAGGGCTGACCCATTAACTAGTGGGTGACATCCAGCGCATAGGCGTTAGTGGCAGCCGACGAAACACATAAACCGCCTCACCCACGGCCCGAAAAATAGCCAACTTTTGCCTGCGACCTCATCCCCACCCCATACATCTAAGGCAGACGTGGGGAATCCGGCCTCGATTCAGCCGGATGTCTTTGGGTATTCGCTCGCTGTCTCGTCTGTCAGGCCCCTTCGTCTAGTTACCTCGACCACCGGGAGGCTCGTTTGCTCACCACGGAGACTGCCGTTGCCCACGATCTGCTCGCGCGTGTTCTCGACGCTCGCCTGCGCAGCGACGCCTTATTCAGCGTTGTCCGGGAAAGTTCGCTCTACGAACGTCCCATCGCGGAACGTCATCGCATCGTCTTTTATATCGGTCACCTCGAAGCCTTCGACTGGAATCTTCTAAGCGCCGCGCTCGGCCTCCAAACTTTTCATCCCCAATTCGATCACCTCTTCGCTTTCGGTATTGATCCCGTGGACGGCGGCTTGCCCAGCGATCAGCCTGCAGATTGGCCTTCCCTCGATGAGGTACGCGATTACGTAAGGCGAATCCGCGCAGCTCTCGACGCCAAACTCAGCTCCGATCGAATCGATTCCTCCGCAAGTGCCCGCGACGGATTTCCCCTCACCACTCTGCTCCACGTGGCCATCGAACACCGGCTCATGCATCTCGAGACCCTGGCCTACATGTTTCATCAGCTACCCCTCGACTCCAAGCTCCCGCAAAGCCCCGATGCGCATCTCCCAAGCTCTTCCGTGACACATCGAATGTGTGCCATCCCCGCCGGCATGACGACGCTCGGTCTTTCCCGCGACGGCGAAGAGTTCGGCTGGGATAACGAGTTCGAAATCCATACCGCTCACGTTCCCTCCTTCGAGATCGATCAATACAAAGTCACCAATGGCCAGTATCTCGATTTCATTCACTCCGGCGGTTATCAGCAGTGCGATCTCTGGAGCGATGCTGCCTGGGACTGGAAAAACACCAACGGAATTTCGCATCCGGTCTTCTGGAAAAGAATCGGCGATCAATGGCTCTATCGAACGATGTTCCAGGAAATTCCCCTGCCTCTCGATTGGCCCGTCTACGTCAGTCACACGGAAGCCAGCGCGTATGCCCGCTGGGCCGGCAAGTCTTTGCCCACGGAAAACCAATGGCATCGCGCCGCCAATGGCACCCCGGAAGGCTTCGAGAGGCGTTACCCGTGGGGAGACGCCGTTCCCAATTCAAGCCTGGGCAATTTCGATTTCCATCGTTGGGATCCCACGCCCGTCAATGCTTTCCCGCTCAATGCCAGCGCCTTTGGCGTCGAGGGAATGCTCGGGAATGGCTGGGAATGGACGTCGACTCTCTTTGCACCATTCCCCGGCTTCGAACCGTTTCCGTTCTATCGCGGTTACTCTGCCAACTTTTTCGATGGAAAGCACTTCGTCATAAAAGGTGGCGCAGCCCGCACCGCTGCCTGCATGCTGCGGCCCACATTTCGTAACTGGTTCCAATCTCATTATCAATACGTCTACTCCGGTTTCCGTTGTGTGCGTGAGTAAGTGTGCGTCAGTAATGTGTAAGCCAGCAAAGTCATCCAGTGATGAAGGAGTCAAGATGCTCGTTCCCGCTATCGCCCAGAACACAACCAGCGAATTGGCCGACGATGTCCGCGCCGGACTCACGCTGCGCGGACAGAAAGAACTGCCGTCAAAATATCTCTATGATGAAGTCGGATCGGCATTGTTCGAGGTCATCTGCCACCTTCCCGAATACGGCCTGACCCGCGCCGACGAGCGCTTGTTGCGTCGCTATGCCGATGAAATCGTCGACCGCGTGGATGGCCCCGTGGCGGTCGCCGAGCTCGGCAGCGGTAGCGGGAAGAAAACTCGCTGGATTCTCGAAGCCCTCAGTCGCCGCCAGCACACATCTTATTATCCAATCGAAATTTCTCTTTCTGCGTTGCGCATGTGCGAGCGCGAACTGGGCGATATCGACTCGGTCAGCATTGTGGGATTCGAACGCGAATACCTCGACGGCCTGCGCGAGATCGCTGCGAATCGCAATGCCGGCCAGCATTTGCTCGTGCTTTTTCTGGGCAGCACCATTGGCAATTTCGATCGGGCGTGCGGTGTGAAGTTTCTGGCCAGCGTGCGCGAAATCCTTCTCCCCGCCGACTCGCTTCTGCTCGGAACCGACCTGGAAAAACCCGCGGCTCAGCTGCTTCGAGCCTATGACGACGAACTCGGCGTCACTGCCGCTTTCAATCTGAATTTGCTGGCTCGCGTCAATCGCGAACTGAACGCCAATTTCGACCTGACGCAGTTCCAGCACGTGGCGAGAATGAATTACTGGGCCCGGAGCATCGAAATGCATCTGCAATCAACGCGGCGGCAGAAGGTGAGTATCCCTGCAGCTGGCATATCCATCGAATTCAAAGAAGGAGAAACCATCTGGACCGAGAGCAGTCATAAATATTCCGCGGAAGAAATTTACAGAATGGCTGCCGCCGCCGGCTTTCGCTGCGAGAATCAGTGGGTCGACGAACAATGGCCGTTCGCCGAAAACCTTTTCATCGCTCAATAACGAATGTCGGGTGCCGCTCATGCGCTCCCGATCTTCGCCACGCACGCAAGTTGATGGCACTGACCACCATGCAAAACAAATTCGCAGGGATAAGGCCCGATTGTTCAGTCCGGAAACCGATCACGCACATGAGCACGCTGTTGGCTGCGCACAGGAACCAGCCTTCCCAGCGTCGCTTGCCAACAAGAACGGTAGAAGCAACTGTGAGTACACAAGATAAATAATCAAGCCGCAACATATATGAGAACACCGAAGAAAGCCTCCAACGCTATTGTGCGCGAAGAAAGGCCGCGATTTTCAGATTGTGCCCTTTGGTTACAGTGACGGAGGTAACTTGACGGGTTCTGCATCCTCTCAAATCAACATGGAGGGATTATGCCGCAAGAATGTTCGCATCTCGATCAAATCAAAGTCCGCGAGACCACGACCCATGTTTGTGCAGAGTGCGTCAAGATGGGAGACCAGTGGGTTCATCTCCGCATGTGCCTGATCTGCGGTCACGTCGGCTGCTGCGACTCGTCCAAGAACAAACACGCCACCAAACATTTTCATCACACTCAACACCCTCTCATCCGATCGGTCGAGCCGGGAGAGTCTTGGGTCTGGTGCTACATCGACAAAATAGAGCCGGGAGAACTAGCGGCCTGAGTGCCTCGCCGCGAACTCTCCCAACTTTGCCAGTGGAGCGGTAAGCCATTTCAAACCGAGAGTTCCCGTAAAGCGTGCGACCCGCAATAGCCGCGAAGAGGCGTGAGAATTCAGCCCACGGCGCGAAGTCGTGGGTAGACAGTGGAAAGACGACCGAAGCCCGGAGGGGCGGAAGAAGTGTCTTCCCGCACCCGCGTGAGCCGCAAACCGTGCCCGCGAGCAAAAGAGATGCCTACTAAAGAGATGCCAAACGAAGAGCTTCACGACCAGTCCCTGCGCAAACATCTTCTAGACCTTCTCGGCGGCGGTGGTGCTCACGCCAAATTTGACGACGTCACCGACGATTTTCCGCCCAACCTCCGCGGCGCCAAGCCCGCCGGTCTGCCTCACTCACCCTGGATGCTTCTCGAACATCTGCGCCTCGCGCAATGGGACATCCTGGAATTCAGCCGCAATTCCCAACACGTCTCGCCGAAATGGCCCGAGGGATACTGGCCCAAAAAAGAAGCTCCACCCGATGCGCACGCGTGGGATGAAAGCCTCGAGCGGTTTCGCGCTGATCTGCAAGCCATCGAGGACCTCGTAGTGGATAAGAAAACAGATTTGTTCGCGCGCATCCCCTGGGGCGACGGTCAAACCATTTTGCGCGAAGCCCTGCTCGTGGCCGACCATAACGCCTATCATATTGCGCAGCTGGTGGATGTTCGTCGTCTTCTCGGCGCGTGGAAGGATTAGGAATTCCAACGCCATCTCCCGCGCTAGGCCAGTTTCTCGACCAAGCCTTCTGACGACGTATTTTTCCGTGTTCCGGCGTCTCCAAGACGAATGCGATTCTCTGCCCTTTTTCGAAAAACCACCTTCACGCCCTCGCGCCAGCGCTCGTCGATGCCCACCAACTCCCAATCGATCTGCGGCGACAAATAACGAAGCAGCGCGTCCGTCGCCGGATGCACATGCAACGCGGGCGCGACCAGAAACAGCATCGGAGGCGCACTCGACAACTCGCGTCCCGCAAAATATCCATATCTCTGAAACTCGCCGCGCCCATGGTGCCACTCAACGCGTGACCAGTAATCCACACCCTGCAGCGGCAAATGAATGTCTTCGTCCGCCTTGAGTTCCACCACTGCCAAGCGCCCCTCGCGCATCGTTGTCAGCACATCGATCATAGCCCGATCCCCCGCCGAAAACGCCGGCACCTGCGAATACACTTCCCGCGACTCCAACCGCTCGTCAATCACGCTCACATCGCCCATGACGAGCGACTCCAGCCATCGCTCCGGAAGCATCCGAAACAGCGGATGCTGCCTCGGCCCATAAACGTGCCGCGTGTTGCGCAACGCCGTGACCAGCTGTAAAAAGAAGTCCCAGTTGCAGTCCTCCAACACCCGCTCTTCCGGACCGACTCCAAAAACAATCTCCTGCTTGCTTCGAAATGTCGCCGCCTCGGCCCCCATCCGCGCTCGCGCAAATTCCAGGCCGCGCCACCGAAAGGCAATCTCTGCCGCCGTAAGCACCGCAATCTCGCAATTCGGCAGAATTTTCTGGATTCTCTGGATCGATTTCGCAAATCTCGCGAGCGCTGCCGATTCATTCGGAGCTTGCACCAGCCGCGTTGCCACATTCCCGCGATCCGAGCAATCAATCTCGACAACGGAATCCTGTCTCTCATCGAACTCAAACAAACTCCACTTCGCCGCGCCCCGATTCAGGTTCGCCATGCGCTCCCGCACAAGCGCCGAACACCCCGCCGGCACAAATAGATGCAGCCCTTCTGCCCAACTCGTCGGGCGCGGGTGCCCCATTTCTCCCCGCTTTTGGGAGAGGTGGGCATTCTGCCTGCATACATCCAACCACAAGATCCCAAACGTCAGGGCCGCATCAATCGAAGTCTGCGGTTCTTTTTCATTCACTCCCAATACCGCGAATGCCGATTGCCCACGTCGCAACAACCCCCGCGTGTAAATCGGCCCAAACGATTTCTGCAGATCGACCGCGCTGGTCAGCCGCGCAATCATGAATCCCGGGAAATGCCGCTCCAAGGCTCGCCGCAGCTTCGCCTCATAAGCCCTTCGGCACGCCTTCTTCGACGAAGGCGAGCGCCGGTCGCGCTCCCGGCAAATCTCCAGTTTCGTCGGACGCGACTGCCCCAGTCGCTGCACGGCCAGCCGTAGCATGCCATTTTTCATTTCCGCATCGAGCACACGCCGCACCGCATTCCGCTCCGCCGACCACAGATGCAACAGGCATTTGTTGTGCTCGCCCGAAATCGAATACTTCGCCCGCGCCAGATCAAATGCCACCGCGCCATCCTCAAGCACGACCGCGCCCGAAGCCTCGTTCAGAAATTCCTGCACCGTTCGCGTCAAAGCCTCAGGCGTCATAGCCAAAATTGTTCACAATCGCGCCGCCTGAGTCTGTGACGAATAACCCAAGACGACCTGTGCAATTGTGCAAACCGCGCTCGAGACGGCAACCGACCTTCGTCTGTGAGCCCTTGTGACCTCTGTGGTGAGAACCTTTCTCGAGGAGGTAATTTGCCCTGTGTGATAATGAAACTCCGGGGAATTGCCAGGCGAGTCCGCACCCAACTCGCCGGCATCAAATACACGTGGATAAACAAATCGATAAGTACCGTTTTTTCTTCGAACATTATGGCGTGACGGAACGCGATCTCGAGCGCTACCTCGCCGCCGCGCTTTCTGCCGGAGGCGACTACGCCGACCTCTATTTCGAATATCTTTCTTCGACCTCGCTCATGGTCGACGAATCCATGGTCAAGTCGGCCTCGCAGGGCATTTCGGCCGGATGCGGAGTCCGTGTCGTCTCCGGCGAGCGTACCGGATACGCCTACACCGACGATCTTTCCGCTGATCGCATCCTGCACGCCGCCCGCACCGCCGCTCTGATCGCCAGCGCTCCGGCCAAAACTCCGGTCGCGGGATTTCAGAAATCGCAGGCTCGAAGCTTATACCCGGTGACTCTGCCTTCGGTCGACGCTGAAATCACTGCGAAGGTCGAGCTCGTGATGCGCGCCGACAAAGCTGCCCGCGCCTACGATCCGCGCATCGGGGAAGTCCGCGCCAGCTATGCCGACGAACTTCGCAATATCCTGGTCGTCGCTTCCGACGGTACTTTCGCCGAAGACTCGCAACCGCTCGCCCGTATGAACGTCTCGTGCATCGCGAAAACCGAAGGCAACTCTGCCCGCGGATCAGCCGGCGGTGGAGGCCGCATCGCTCTCGACTTCTTCTTCGGTGACAAAAATCCCGAATACTTCGCTAAAGAGGCCGCCCGTCAGTCGATCCTGCAGCTCGACGCCCGTGAAGCTCCCGCTGGTGAAATGGAAGTCGTTCTCGGCCCGGGATGGCCCGGCGTCCTGCTGCACGAGGCCGTGGGCCACGGCCTCGAAGCAGATTTCAATCGCAAGAAAACTTCCGCGTTCGCCGGTCTGATCGGCAAGCGCGTCGCCAGCGAGAAATGCACGGTGGTCGATAACGGCACCATGCCCTGGCGTCGCGGCTCGCTCAATGTCGACGACGAAGGCAATTCCACCCAAGAGACCGTTCTGATCGAAAAAGGAATTCTCAAAAGTTATTTGAGCGACAAGCTTTCGGCGCGGTTGATGGGAATGGCGAACACCGGCAACGGACGCCGCGAATCCTACGAGCATATCCCCATGCCGCGCATGACCAATACGTACATGCTGGCGGGACAAGATAATCCCGAAGACATCATTCGTTCGGTGAAGCATGGCGTCTACGCCGTCAATTTCGGTGGAGGCCAGGTCGACATCACCAACGGCAAATTCGTTTTCTCAGCCAGCGAAGCCTACATGATCGAAGACGGCCAGATCACGGCCCCCATCAAAGGCGCCACGCTGATCGGCAATGGTCCCGATGTCTTGACGCGCGTCTCGATGGTTGGCAACGATTTGAAGCTCGACGAAGGCGTCGGCACCTGCGGCAAAGACGGCCAGGCCGTCCCGGTTGGAGTTGGAATTCCGACCCTGAAAGTAGATCGCCTGACGGTAGGCGGCACCGCCAGAAAAGATCCCGGCGGCTTTATGCAGTAAGTTCGGCGCCTTCGCTCGCTGGAAGGGGCGTGGAGTGAGCATTCGTGATGGATTCCCTAACCGGTATCGCCCGATAATCATTCCCGACATTCGCGTTCACATCAAAAATTGGCGACACTTCAGAGAGGTGACCCATATCTGGCCGGTGCTTTCAATAGTCGCTTATGTTGTGAACTTTGTTGTGTTCATTGGCGTCCTTGGTTTAATCGCGGTCTATGGCAGGCACCATGTGTATGGTCGGAGCCTTGGGTGGTGGCCCCTTGCTCTGATCGGATTCCCCGTGATTTGGCGTCGTTTTGTCGAGCGAACCGTATGGAACTATGACTTGCGCCAAGAGAGAATCAGCTCGAAGGACGAAGTTTGGGATGTCACCCAGTTTCCACAACTGGAAGATCGCGCAGCTAGAATGCGCTCAGAGGCCCGGATCAATTAGGTATGTCCACAACTCAACTAGAAACTCGAAACCCGAAGCTCGAAACTGACCTGAAAGAAGTCGCCCAGGACATCGTCCGCCGCGCCATGGCCAGCGGTGCTACCGCCGCCGAATGCGTAGTCCGGGAGGGCGACGAATTCTCCACGCTCGTCCGTCTCGGCCAGGTCGAAACCCTGAAAGAATCCGGCTCGAGATCCATCGGCGTTCGCGTCTTCTTCGGACAGCGCGCCGCCTCGACTTATTCTTCCGACTTTTCGAAAGCCGGCCTCGATCGCATGCTCAGCTCGGCGCTGGAACTCGCCAAGATCACCTCCGAAGATCCCTTCTCCGGTATCCCGCCCTCCGACCAGCTCGGCCAACTCTCCGGCGATCTCGATCTTTATCACGAAGACGTCTACTCGCTTCCCGGGCCGGATCGTATCGACTACGCCCGCCGCGCCGAGAAAGCCGCACTCGATTTCGACCCGCGCATCAAGAACTCCGAGGGCGGAAGCTTCGACGCCGCCACCGGCCGCAAAGTTCTCGCCAACTCGCATGGATTCGTCGGCGAATATCGGCGTTCCTACTGCTCCACTGCCGCGGTTCCCATCGCACAAAGTGAAGACGGAGCCATGCAGCGCGACTATTGGTATTCGGTTGCGCGCACTTTGAAGAAGCTCGACCCTCCGGAGAAAGTCGGGAAAATCGCTGCCGAACGCACCCTTCGCCGTCTCGGCGCCCGTAAAGTCAAGACCGCGAGAGTCCCCATCGTCTTCGATCCCATGGTTTCGACCTCGATCCTCGAGCACATTTTCGAAGGCATCAACGGAGACTCCGTCTACCGCGGCGCATCGTTCCTCGCCGGCAAGCTTGGACAAAAAATCGCAGGCGACGACATCACCGTGATCGACGACGGTACAATCGCCGGCGGCTTCGGCACGAGCCCATTCGACGGCGAAGGCATCCCCACCCGCCGCACCGTGGTCATTGAAAATGGAGTTCTCAAGTCGTACCTGCTGAACACCTACACCGCGAAGAAACTCGGCCTCGAAACCACGGCCAACGCCTCACGCGGACTGGCCGGAACTCCTGGCATCGGCCCCGGTAATTATTTCCTGCAGGCGGGCACGAAGACTCCAAAAGAATTAATCGGAGAGATCAAAGAAGGTCTCTACGTCACTGAATTCCTCGGTAGCGGCGCAAATCTCGTCACCGGCGACTACTCCCGCGGCGCATCCGGCCTCTGGATCTCCGGCGGCGAACTCACCTATCCCGTCGAAGAGATCACCGTCGCCGGTAACCTGAAAGACATGTTCTTCCACATCTCAGAAATTGCGAGCGATCTGGAATTCCGCGGCTCAGTTGCCGCGCCCACGATCCGCATCGACGGCCTGATGGTCGGCGGTGAATGAATACGCCATGGGTGGGGCTTCGCGACCGCGCGCTTTAAGCTGGGACACTGTCATAACCCGAGCCCGGGGTTTTGAGCGCAAACGCTAGTTTCGACAATCGACGCGAGCATAATATTGGCCAGCAGGAAGCGTCCCGCCAAGAGCAGCTATCGTTCTCGGTAAGGCAGGAGCCCGCTATGACGCAGAGAGTGATCATTCCGTTTTTAATAATTTTCACGTCGGGATTGGCTTGCGCTCAAACGCAAACTCTGACAATCGCTGAGCCGGGGATCTACAGAATTGGTGACCTCTTCAAGGCGGCCGATATTGTCGCTGTTGTGGGAATTCTCTCAGGGGACGTAGAGAACTATGAGTGCGCCGTCTATCGGGGCCGAGTGGTCCAGAGTTTTAAGGGGGTGACGCCCGGCGCGATCGTCTACTTTGGACCCTATGTTGGGTAGAAACTAGGGGTTGAGTACGTTCTCTTTTTGCGCAACGTCAAAGAACCGCGGACTCCGAAAACAACTGCCGCCGCTAGTTACGGAACGATTCGCTACTCAGACGTTTTCAATCAAGGCTACTCATCAATGGAAACTTCATACGAGTGTGTCTTTGACGGGAAAGAGATCGCTCAGAAATGCGACTACGGCGTGAGGGTCTGTACTGACTACATCAAACTCCCCAGCGGAATGCCAGCTTTTCCCCCTGAGGACGACGATCCTCCATTCGGCTGCCGATGGGTTAGGAAGAGTCTCTTCCTTCCTCTTCTAGATAGCTTTGGCGGCGCAAAGAAGTAGGCGCTCTTCGTTAATTGCCTAACAATCCCCATTTCACTCATCTTTCCCGGACGGACCGGGATTTTGAGCGCAAACGCTAGTCCTTCTTGCCATCTTTCTCCCTCTTGGAGCGTGCCTCCGCTCGGTCGAATCCTGCTTTGATTAGCAGGATGATACACAGGAGCCCGACCACAACCAGGAGAATATGTCGCACTCGATACGGTACCGCGCCGCAACGCGCCCGTCGAATGTCCGGCGTTTTGTTACGGTGCCATTACGAAAGATCGGCGACGACGCCCGGAATGCCTAATGACGAGGGTGCGAGCCTACGGTTGACAAGATCCCGATAGCACTCAAGTGACCCTTCCCAGCTAATAAACAGCGCAAGCTTGTGCAAACGCCTGCTAACAGAAATCTGGATAACAGAAATCTGGAGTCCGAGATATGTTCTGAGACAATGGCGGAGTGGACTGGGAAATAATATTGCCGATTGCCGTTATCCTGCTTGTTCCACTCAGTTGGGTGTGTGCAGGACTCGGTCTTTATCGGTATCTTCATTTGAATCGTCTGCTGATCTCCCACAAGTGCCAGTCGCAATGACGGCTTTCGTGGTTCATTACGCACTGATCCTTTTGGTGATACTTGCCTATTCGCTCCATTACAGGCTTGTGCCCACGATCCTGATGTTCTTAACCACCATTGCCCTAGGAAATGTAATGCGGCTCGGGTTTCAGGCCCGAACCAAATCAGGCGTCCGGGTCGCATTAGCGGGAATGTTTACGCTTTGCGCATACGTTTGTCTTTTCATCTACGAATATCATTACTGGTGATCGTTGGCGTAAAATCTCCATATCGCTCAAAATTCCTCAGTCGAATAACGGTGTGCTCCGAATCGCCTCCCTTTACAATTCCCGCCAAATGAAATTCTCCAGAATCGTCTTCTACACCGCCTTCGCCTGGGGCATCCTCATCCTCACGCCCCTCTATTTCCTGTTCGATACCATCGGACGCCAGGACCCTCCGCCCATCACCCATCCCGGCTTTTATTACGGATTCCTCAGCGCCGGCATGGCCTGGCAGTTCGCCTTCCTGATCATTGCCCGCGATCCTATTCGCTTCCGCCCGATGATGCTCCCCTCCATCCTCGAAAAGTTCGCCTACGCCGCCTCGTTCGGTGTTCTGTATTCGCAGCATCGCATGCACGGATCAGACCTCGTATTTGCCGGCATTGACCTTGTTTTCGGCATGCTCTTCGTCTGGTCGTACCTTACCAGCGCGCCGCAGCCTGAATTCACCCGGAGTTCATCCCTGTGATTCCCCAGGTGCAATGCCCTGGAACCAACTGTTTGCCGGGCAAACAGTTTGGAAATCCAACCGTCTCTGTGGTCCTCCTGACCCTGTGTGGTGAGAAGGACGCCCAGAGGCCCCCAAACTTCCTGCAACCCGGCCCATCCCCGCTATCTCTAATCCTCATGCTGCCCCGTTCCCAGCGTCCGTCCAAAGTACTCTTGTCGGCCCGCCCAAAAGCCAGTACCCTATGTGCCTGATATTCGTATGTTCAACCCTCATCCCAATCTGTCCGACGAAGTGAACCGCAGCATCATCCAGTCGGAAATCGAGGGGGGCGTGTTCCTCAGCGATCTACCACCTTCCACCGTTCTTGAAATCCAAACCATGCATCACCGCTACACGGCTGTACTCCTCGGCGGCAGCGAAGCTCTGCTCTCTGGACATCCTGAGTTCTGCCCTGAACCGGTGCAGGTTGCCATCGCCGGTTCTACTTGGGGAGGCTCCATGCTCAAGCTGCAATATGTCGGCCGCGGCATGCATCTGGAGTTTCGTCATCCCCACTATGCGCAGCCCATCGTGACTTCTCCCATCCAGGAAATCCGCGACGCCGCCCGGCCCCAGACCATGCATCTCCCACCGATTACAATCGATTCCCAGCCCCACGGCGCCACCTCCTGAGAAATCGTCCGCGGCCGGTCCTCTGATCCCGAGAAGCCGAGCCAATCCATACTTTTCCCCGTGTGTCGCTCCGTTCTCTCCACGGACCCTCGTTTTTCCGATGTACTCGACCGCTCATCCCATTGACTTGCCCCTTCGCACCCACTACCATTCCGGCCAGCACGGCGAATCGATCCATGCCCCTCAACATCGGCATCCGCGAAGTCTCTCACGTCACCATCGTGGACGTACGCGGCCGCATCGTTCTCGGCGATGAAATCGGCGAACTGCGTTCCGCCGTCCACCGGCTGATTGATGAAGGCAAGAAGAAGATCGTTCTCAATCTCGCCGAGGTCGACTACATCGACAGCTCCGGCGTCGGGGAACTTGTCGGCTGCTACACCACCGTCCGCAACGCCGGAGGCGAACTCAAGCTCCTGAATCTCACTCAGAAAGTTCACGACGTTCTGCACGTCACCAAGCTCTACACGGTTTTTGACATCCGCGACGACGAATTCCACGCCGTAAAATCGTTCGACTACTTCTTCGCCAAATAATGTGGTGTAGGAGTGCAAGACCGGCCCACGCGAGCGGCCCGTGGAAGAGCGGCCCTTCAGGGCCGCGAAAGTAACCCAATTTCACCACGGCCTTCAGACCCCGCACCGGAGTACGTCACCCGCCAGCTTCACGGCCACGCGCCACCGGCAGCGCGCGCCAGAGGCGGAGGTTACTTCGGAACGGCTGCGGAGCAAATTAAAAACGCTCGTCCGAAAACGAGCGTTGTCTACCGAGCGCGTGTTCGAAGGCCGTTTCTAGTCGTCGAATCGCTGCACCACCGAGAGAATCTTCCACGCGCCAGCGCTTTTTGTAAGCGTCATGTAATCCGTCCACCCGGGAGTGACGAGTTTGGCGGACGCAATGTTTCCCGCCACATCAAGCACAGTAACCTGTTCCCTGCGCTCTGCTTGCGTCAGGTGAGTGCCTTCTCCGCTCCGTGCGGCTTGCACTAAATCCGCGCCCGTTTGCTCCCTGATCGGAATGTTCCCATGAATCTTTTGCTTCAGGTAATGAGGATGCAGCGTTTGTTCCATCCGGGCGGCGTCGCCGGTGTAATAGGCTTCGATGTAGTTCGTTACCGTGGAACTCACAGCCGACGCATCGTCGCCGGGAGTTTGTTTGTTTTGTGCATAGGTTGACAGGCCGAAAAAGAGAACGACGCTCAAGCCGAGGGCGAAGCGGTTCATGTTGGGTTGTCTCCGTGGCGCGAAGGGATCGGACACCGGGATTATGCGCCTTGTATTCGTGAATGCAAGCACACTAAAGTCCATGTTGCGTTCGAACTTGCACGCCGCGCCGCGCTCCAACTGCGTCAGCAAGTCCCTGGAAATCCCGCTCTCAGTTCTTAAGCACCCTCCAGAGCCTTGTCGTAGATCGCCAATTAAGTCCTCCGTATCCTCGATCCCGACCGAATAACGCCAGCCGGGCAATATCGACGATTCGAACGGTCGGATTGGTCGGAGTCTCCAGGTAAAGCAACTTGCATCCGCGGGCAATTTCGGCCTCGATGGCGGCGTGATCGCCCGTGTCGCACAGCGAGACCTCGATCTGGAATCGCGGCAGGAATTCGATGAAGATCTTGTTAGTCCCGCCGTACGTGTCCTTGATTGACACCACGCGGTCGCCCGGCGAGAGCAGAGTGAACAGAGTATTGCTGATGGCCGCCATGCCGGAGGCAGAGCTGGTTGCCGCTTCCGCCGATTCCAGATCGCGCACCTTTTCTTCGAACGCCGCAACCGTGGGATTCGTATTGCGTCCATAAATGTGGCCCGCCTTGTTGCCCAGCGCGACCGCGAGCCACTCCTCGACCGAGACGTAGCCATAGGAAACGCTAAGCGCAACCGGAACCTGCGTCGCTCCAGCCCATCCCTCGCCCTGTTCTCTGGCGGAAAGTTCGCCAGACCAGACAGCGCGCGTGCCCGGTCCTGCCTTACTTTGTGGATGATCCATGAAGGCCTTCGAGAAAACTGGGGAAGTATGACATGACGGACCGGGAAGGTGCCAGAAACTGTGGTCGCATACGTACAGCGCCGAGGTGGACGAGCGGCCCTTTAGAGCCGCGTGAAGAAAACCATCGAGACAGGGGCCTCAGACCTTAGCCCCAGAGACCTTGCGCCGAATACTTGGATACATGAGACAAGATCTCCTAGGCGGGAGACATAGAGACACGAAGAAAATCAATAAGTTGGGGCTTCTCGGTGTCTCTGTGACTCTGTGGTGAATGCCTCTGTGGTGAACGCCGTTGTACGGTGGGATCTCTGCTGGAGCCTACGCCTGGAATTCCGAGGCTTCCGGGAAGCGCAGATTGCATTTGGCTAGAGTGAGGGTAAGCAGTTCCTCAATTTTGGCTTCCTCGCAGTTGCGCGCCAGGGCGAGTTCGCTGACCAGTAGATAGCGCGCGCGTTCGAGCATTTTCTTCTCGCGGAATGACAGTGGCTTCGCCTGATGCAGCGCGATCAGGCTCTTAAGCACCCCGGCCACTTCCAGGAGCGATCCGGTGCGCATCCGCTCGGAATTCTCTTTGAAGCGATCTTTCCAATCCCCATTCGAGCCATTCTCGCTAAGTGATAGTAAATCCAGAACTTTCTGCACGTCGCCGTTCCGAACCACGCGCCGCAAACCTACGTTCCCGGCGTTCTGGCAGGGCACCATCACCTTAAGGCTGCTGGCTTTGATGTTGAGCAGATAATAGCGCTCCACAGTCGCGCCAATGGATCGACTGCCAATCTGCTCAATGATTCCAACCCCGTGATTGGGGTACACGACCTTATCGCCGATGTGGAAATTGAGATCCGCACTACTCATATGACACCTGGTGGCAGGTAGTAAGGGCTGACGGGGAGAAGACGTCTCTAACGACTACGGCAATTCTACTCCCAAAACGGGATGGAATCAATGTTCTGCGACGGCGTGGCGAAGTGAGGCAGCACCTGTCCTGCGGCTATCGAAACCCTCACTGGCTCATTTCCGTCATCCCGAACGCCCGCGCTTTTACCAGCGGGCGGAGGGATCTCACGTGCAGCAAACTTCGGAGGTCGAACGGTTGTCGCAGGTTGCGGAATTTCGATAGGTCGAAGCCAGCCTCCGCAACCCACACATAGGCAGCGAAATTGGATTACTTACGCGGCCCCTTCCTCTCCCGCTCCATGACCTGCCGCAGGGCTTGATTAATGCGGGTCTGATACCGCCGCCCATCTTTCTTGAACCAGGCCAGCACGTCGGCATCGAGGCGGAGCGTGATGGGCTTCTTCAATGGACGGTAGATGTCCGGATTGGCGATTGGCAGCCTGGAGAGTTTGGCCGATGCTGAAAGACTCAACCCGCGCGACTTGGACTTCTTTTTCGCTGATCCTCGGCCCGCTTTTCCGGAACTGCTGGCCGCGCGTTGCCCGCCGGTCGGTCTCACAGGGGTGGTTCGGCTGGCCGATCTTCGCCCGTCCTTGAGCGCCTTCCTAATCTGATCTTCTCGCGTCATCGGCCCTTCTCGCGGATGTACATACAATATTGTACTCCAATGTTCCTCAAGGAACACTGTGCAAAACTGCCGCGTCTCTCTCTTCCGCCAGTTCATCTGCCGTATCTTCTTGTGTTGCTGTAACTTGCGCTTCATCTCCCTCGACGACGGCGCTCAGTTCCTCTTCCATGAAGGCGAACGCTTCCTGCGGCACAGGATTCTGCCACACGGGCGCGAAGGACTGCCGGTGCAGTGGGCTCGGACCATGCTCGCGCAACGCCGCTAGATGCTGCGGCGTGCTGTATCCCTTGTGCGATGCCAGTCCATAAAGAGGGAAGACTGTACCCCATTCGCACATCATGCGGTCGCGCTCCACCTTCGCCAGGATCGATGCCGCTGCAATCGACGCCGAAAGCGCGTCGCCGTGAATGATCGCGTTCTGCGGCAGCTCGCAGTCAATTTTGACCGCGTCGATAAGCAGGTGATCGGCGCCAGGCGCGAGCTGCAAAACAGCCTCCCGCATGGCTACGCGCGAGGCCTGATAGATATTGATCTGGTCGATGCGTGCAGAGTCGACGGCTGCGATCGCCCACGCAATGGCGTGGTCCCGTATGCGCTGGGCAAGTACTTCGCGGCGCTCAGGCAGAAGCAGCTTGGAATCGCGCAGTCCGCGTACGCGATACGTCGGATCCAGGATCACGGCTGCGGCAACGACAGGTCCAAACAGCGAGCCGCGGCCCACTTCGTCCACGCCAGCCACGCGGACCGCGCCTGTCTCCCAGGCTTTCTTTTCATATCGCAGCGTGCAGCGCAGTCGTTTCAGCAGGCGGAGCTTGGCCGCGGAGGGTGACAACGGCCGAGCGGACGTTGATTCGATCGAAGACGACAAGAGAACCCTTGCCCATCATCTTCGTCGAGCGCAGAAAATCTTTCAAGAGAAGATTGCGGATTCGGTCTGCCAGGGTTCGTGGGAAAACAGCTATGGGTGCCCCATAGCCTGCCCTGAGCGAAGCGAAGGGTCTCGTCGTCTTTGCGAGACACGGGAATTGGCGACAATGCGCCTTACTTATGCCTTTTCCACGTCGCGCAGGCGAGCGGCCTTGCCGCGCAGATTGCGCAGATAGTACAGCTTGGCGCGGCGGACTTTCGACGAGCGCAACAAGTCTACTTTATCGATTACTTTAGAATGGATGGGGAAGATGCGCTCCACGCCTTGTCCGAAGCTGATCTTGCGGACGGTGAAGCTGGCCTGCGGACCGTGATCGCGTTTGATCACGACGCCTTCGAAGGCCTGCAGGCGTTCCTTGTCGCCTTCTTTGATTTTCACATGCACGCGCACAGTGTCGCCGGGACGGAAGTCGGGCAGGTCGGCGCGCTGCGTTTTCGCCAAAAGTTTTTCAATGATGAGATTTGACATGATCTTTATCCTTCTTGATTTCTAATCTCTGTTGCTTTGTCATTCTGAGCGGAGCGAAGAACCTATGGAGTCTGTCTGCTCCAGCAAAATGCATAGGTCCATCGCTACGCTCAGGATGACAGTTCGTGATTACTTCATGCGTTCCAAGGCTTCTCTGACTTCGTCGCTCAAAGCCGCCTTCTCCAGCAAGTCCGGCCGGTTCCGCAGCGTCTTCTTCAGTGCCTGCTCCCGACGCCAGCGGCGAATCTGCTGATGATGGCCATTCACCAGCACCTCGGGCACGCTCATTCCGCGAAACTCAGCCGGCCGCGTGTAATGCGGATAGTCGAGCAAGCCGTTCGAACTGCAGGTCGAGTCCGGACCGTCGTTCTCCGCAACTTCGGCCCCAGCCCTCTGCTCCGTGAACGATTCCTGGCGCGTCGAAGCTTCGTTTCCCACTGCGCCCGGCAGCAAGCGCGTCACCGCTTCCATAACAACCGCCGCAGCCAGTTCGCCGCCACTTAGCACGTAATCGCCGATGGAAAGCTCGCGGTCGGCAAGAAAATCAGCCACGCGCTCATCGACGCCCTCGTAGCGGCCGCAGATCAGAACAATGCGATCCAGCTTGGCCAGCTCGGTTGCGACTTTCTGCGTGAAGCGTTCGCCCTGAGCTGAGAGCAGGATCACGCTCTCTCTCGCCATGCCCGCCACACGTTCCTCGCGCGCAGCGAGTTGCAGCGGTTGCAAACATTCAAAGATCGGTTCCGGCTTCAGGACCATGCCCTCGCCGCCGCCAAATGGGCGGTCATCCACGGTACGGTGCCGATCGTGCGTGAACTGGCGCAGATCGTGGATTTCGATTTTCACCAGGCCCATTTCCTGCGCCCGGCGGGTGATGCCGTAATCCAATGGCCCGCGAAAGAAGTCCGGAAAGATCGTGACGATGTCGGCCTTCATTTTGCGGAACCCAAAAACCCTCTTCACCACGGAAGCACAGAGGCACGGAGAAATTACCTTCTCCTTTGCTTGTTCCCCTTATTTCTCCCCGCTTGTTGCTTCTGCTTCTCTTCCTGCGTGACCGGCGCGTTGATTTCCAACATGCCTTCGGGAAGATTCATGCGTACTTCCCTGCCGCCCGCGTCCGCCTTCTCGATATACGCTTCCGCGAACGGGACCTCGAAACTCTTGCCAGCGCCGTTTGTGATCACCAGCAGCGGGGCTTCGCCCGCTCCGAACTGCAAATCGTTCACCCGACCGATCTCGCGGCCATGGTCGAACAGCGTGCATCCGACTAGATCGCTAACGAAGGTCCAGCCGGGCTCAAGCTTAGCACGCTGGCTGAGCGGAACCTGCAACTCGGCTCCGACCAACTCCTCAGCATCGGAGATCGAATCGACTCCGGCGAATTTAAAAACCAGCCAACCCTTGTGCGGCCAGAGATCTTCGACTTCCAATTCCCGCCGCGCTTTGGAACCGCTCAGAGCCCAGAGCTTCATTCCTGGCGCGAAGCGATCGGGAACGTCGCTGTGAACTTCGGCCGCCATCTCGCCCCGCCGGCCTTGCGTTTTCACGATCCGGGCGAGGGTGATGAAATCGTTCGATTCAGGATTCACGGCGCATTGGTTCGGAGCAAACCCGCAGGGGCTAAAGCCCTCCACTTCGGACGCCGTCAACGGCACGCCTGAAGGCATGCCCTGAAACGAACCGCGCACCTTACTCGAGGATTTCGAGCTGGTAGCGCTTGCGGGCGCGGTAGCCGGCGGCGTTCAGCAACGTGCGTAAGGCGCGGGCTGTGCGTCCCTGGCGTCCGATGACTTTGCCCACGTCGGTCTCGGCGACTTCGAGTTCGATCACGCCGTCGTCGAAGAGCTCGACGAAGACATCGTCGGGCGCGTCGACCAGCGATTTCGCAATGCGTTCGACCAGAACGCAGACATCTGCGGAAGGTTCAGTCATAGCGGGCAACTCTACGCGGCCGAGCCGGTGGGCTCGGGAGCAGCCGCTGCCGGAGCCTTGGAGTACAGTTTGTTGACTCGCTCCGACATCTGCGCGCCTTTCGAAACCCAGTAGTCCACGCGATCGCGCTTCAGCTCGATGCTGGCGGGATTGGTGCGGGGATTGTAAGTCCCGATAATTTCCACCGGCCGGCCGTTGCGCGCGCGCGCCTTCTCAATGACCACAATGCGATACTGCGGTTGTTTGCGCGCACCCGTGCGCGCCAGTCGAATCATTAACACGAGACGTATATCCTTGTTCCGGAAGAGTCCGGCGAGGTCAAGACAAACTCTTATTATGCCGGAGCTTAGGGGGATATGGCAAGGGGCGCGCCGCCGTTTAGCGTCTCAGTGTGAATTTATTCCTCGGTGAGTTGGCCGTAGAGAAGGGTTTGGAGGTAGTCAGCCATAACTGAAAGCTCAAGGTTCCCCTCAGCCCAGGCCTTGTCGGCCGCTCGTAAGGCTGCATAGTAAGGCTTCCGATCCTCTCGAATCCGTTCGGGAACAGTCCTCTTGCCAGTGAGTATCTTATTCTGTTTTAGACTAATCAGGTAGTAGCACGCTGCCCTTGCCGTACGGCCGTTCCCCTCAACAAATGGATGTATCCAGTTCAATCTCCAAAGGGCGTAGCTAGCAAGCCATGTGGGGTGTTCTCCAATTACGTCCAGCGTCCAACTCTCATGAATGAAAGAAAAAAACTGATCCATCAGGTGCGGTACTTCCTTAAAATGCGGGGGGATATGGTCGCCTACGTAAACAGGCTCTTCGCGGAATCGACCGCCGAATTGCGCGATATTGGAGACGGCCACATAATTTAAGGCCCACAGGGTGTATTTATCGAACGCTTCAATTCCCTTCTTGAGGCCAATTTCGATACAGTTTGAGAGGAGATCGTACTGACGTAGGAGATTCTGCTCTTGTATGCGCTGAAATAGAACGGGATCGTCTTTTTCGCGGACGGACATTTCTTGTTCTATGGCCTGCCTCTAGGGCAGGCCATGATTGTTATGCAAGCAATCGCACTCTCTTCGACGTCTGGCGAACGCTATCCTTTGTGATGTTTTCAGCGCTGGCCGGAGCGTTGCCGAAAGCGAAGCTGATCCGTTGCTCCCGCAATTCGTCCTCCGTCACCTGTTTGTCGCGCGAGGTCTCCAAAACCCTCTTTAGGTCTGGGTTGGTTGCGATATTTCCGATGAATTGTTTTCTATCAGCCATGGGAATCTGCTCCCTTTCTCTTTTTCTTCAGCTTGTTGTGAGCCAGATAATATCTCTTAAACTATCAATGTCAAGGAGTTGCCGATAAGATCTGTGGATTACTTGGGTTCATTTTAGGAAATTGGACCTCAGCATTACAGAGCAATCCTAACAGAATAGGATGCCTGTTTTAACCCCCGAGAAGCATTAGTGGATTCATAAACAGCATTCAATTTACATGGAAATACGAAACGGACAATAAAGGTCAAATCCCCACGCTGTCGCACAAACTGCGACAAGGGTGGGGCAACCGTCGTTGGGGCTTGTGAAGGCAGTCGAGCTTTGCTCGACCGGACAGCCGAGGGCGGCTGTCCCTACAACGGACACACGAAAGTCAAAATCCCCACCCTGTCGCAGAGAACGCGATTAGGGTGGGGCAACCGTCTTTGAGGCTTGTGAAGGCAGTCGAGCTTCGCTCGACCGGACAGCCGAGGGCGGCTGTCCCTACATGAACCTTTACGCAACGGCTTCTTCTTTTTCTCTTCCCACTCCCTTGGCCGCGCCTTTCGCCAGGAACTGCGTCAGCGCAGCGTTGACCTCGTCGGCGTGGGTCCATGCTATGTTGTGCGGGCCGTCTTTGATGACGACGAGTTCTGCTCCTTTCACCATTTTCGCCGTGCGCTGACCGGAGGAGGCAAAGGGCACGATGCGATCCGCATCGCCCTGAACCACCAGCGTGGGCACGTCGATCTTCGCGACATCCTGGCGGAAGTCCTCATACCAGGTCGGTACGCACGCCAGGCTGGCCGTAGCCGAAGCAATGGACGCCACATTCCAGCTGGCCTGCACAGCCTGCTCGCTGACGCGCTTTCCGAGATAAACATCCGTGTTGTAGAAGTTCTTGAAAAACTCGCCGAAGAAGGCATAGCGATCGGCAGTGATCGCTTTCTCCAAACCCTGAAATACGCTGGCATCGACGCCTTCCGGGTTGTCGGCCGTCTTGAGCAGATACGGTGGAACGCCGCTCATGATGACGGCCTTAGCCACATCTTTCGACCCATACTTTCCGATATAGCGTGCGACTTCGCCGCCGCCCATGGAGAATCCGACGAGCACGAAATGTTTCAGATGCAGATGTGCGATCAGTTTGTGCAGATCTTCGGCGAAGGTGTTGTAGTTGTAACCGGTGGTGGGCTGGCTGGATTTGCCGAATCCGCGACGGTCGTAGGCGATCACACGGTATCCGGCTTGGAGCAGCGCAGGAATCTGCCTTTCCCACGATGCGCTGCTTAGAGGATATCCGTGAATCAGGACCACGGGTTGGCCGCTGCCGTGATCTTCGTAATAGAGGTGAATGGATGTCGAGTTTTCTTTGCCGACTTCAATGTACGACATAATCTTCTCCTTTGCGTGGTGATTTCGTTCTTGTGGGAGACGAGGGGTTGGCAATTGTCTCGAACAATGCCCTTGCCATAGATTCTAGTCTTTTCCCGAAAGATTCAGATTTGCTCGCGAAGCCGGGCCGGCGGAGCGAAAAAATCCTGCACGCATTATCATTCCAATGTTCACGAAGGTGAGTGTTCTATGAACGCCATTCAAGTACGAAAAACCGGCGGCCCGGAAGTGCTGGAATTTTTTGACGACGTGCCGGTTCCCGAGCCGAAACCCAACGAAGCGATCGTGAAGCTGAGTGCTTCCGGCGTGAACTTTATTGATGTATATCAGCGCGAGGGACGATACATGGTCGTGTTGCCCTTCATCCCCGGCCAGGAAGGCGCGGGCGTCGTGGAAGCCGTGGGCACGGACGTCACGACGGTGAAGAACGGCGATCGCGTTGCCTGGGCCGGACCTATGGGAGCGTATGCGGAATACGCGGCCGTGCCGGCAGAGCGACTCGTACCCATTCCGCCGGGGGTGAGCGACGAGCAAGCCGCGGCCGCGATGTTACAGGGGATGACGGCGCAGTATCTCGCGTATAGCACGTATCCGCTGAAGGCGGGCCAGACCGCGCTGGTGCACGCCGCCGCCGGCGGCGTAGGATTGCTGCTCACCCAGATGGCGCACAACCTTGGCGCGCGCGTGATCGGCACGGTTTCGACAGAAGCGAAAGCGAAACTGGCGTGGGAAGCGGGCGCCGATGAAGTGATTCGTTATACCGAGCAGGATTTCGAAGAAGAAACGAAACGGCTGACCGGGGGCAAGGGCGTCGATGTCGTCTATGATTCCGTGGGCAAGACGACATTTGAAAAAGGATTGAACGTGCTGCGCCCGCGCGGATACATGGTGCTCTTCGGAGGATCGAGCGGCGCGGTACCTCCCTTTGATCTGATTACGCTTTCCACCAAGGGGTCGCTGTTTGTGACCCGGCCGACGCTTGGCCATTACACCGCAACCCGCGAAGAATTGCTGGCGCGGGCGGGAGCGGTGTTCGACATGATTCGACCGGGAACGCTGAAGTTACGGATTCAGCATACGTATCCGCTAGCCGAAGCAGCGCGGGCGCATCGCGAACTGGAAGGACGAAAAACGACGGGAAAGTTACTGCTGATTCCGTAGGAAGCCTGTTGTTTGCGACTCAAAAAGTTCTGCCATCCTGAAGCGAAGCGAAGGACCTCTGCATCCTGCCGGCAGCACTTTGACTGCCGGCAAACTGCATGGGTCCTTCGGCGCAAGAAGGCGCTCCTCGCGAGGACAACGATATTTTGATTGCAGGTAAAAAGGGAACGAACATGAAAGTAATCCGGGTAGAGCACACGGGCGGTCCGGAAGTGATGAAGCTGGCGGAAGTGCCAGTTCCAGAACCGAAGGCAAATGAGGCGTTGGTGAAGGTTCTGGTCGCAGGCGTGAATTCGATCGATGGACAGTTTCGCGATGGAAGGTTGCGCACGCCTGTGCCGTTTGTCCCCGGACAGGAGGGCGCGGGGACGGTCACGGCCGTGGGTCCGCAGGCAAAGTTGGTGAAGGTGGGCGATCGCGTGGCGTGGAGCGGAACACTCGGATCGTATGCCGAATACGTGGTTTCGCCCGAGCAACATTTGGTGCCGGTGCCTGCGTCCATCAGCGACGAGCAAGCCGCGGCAGCCATGATGCACGGCCTGACGGCGCATTATCTGGTGAATGATGCGGACAAACTGAAGGCGGGCGAGACGGCGCTGGTGCATGCCGCGGCTGGGGGCGTCGGATTACTTGTGGTGCAGTTGGCGCATGCGATCGGCGCACGGGTCATCGGCACGGTCTCAAGTGAGGAGAAGGGCAAGCTGGCTCTTGAAGCTGGCGCGGATGAGGTGATCGTTTTTACCACCCAGGATTTCGAAGTGGAAGTGAAGCGGCTTACCGGCGGCAAGGGCGTGGACGTGGTCTACGACGGCGTGGGCAAGGCTACATTCGAAAAAAATTTGAATGTGATGAAGATGCGGGGGATGCTTGTGCTTTATGGGATGTCGAGCGGGCCGGTGCCGCCAGTGGATCCGGCGAAGCTGTCGGAAAAGGGTTCGCTGTACATGGCGCGCACGACGCTAGCGCATTTTACGGCGACGCGCGAGGAACTGATCGCCCGCACCAGCACGCTGTTTGACATGATCGGCGACGGCCGGCTGAAGGTGCGGGTGGCGAAAAAATATCCCCTGGCGGAAGCGGCCGAAGCGCATCGCGATATGGAAGCGCGCAAACTCGCGGGAAAGTTGCTGCTGGTGCCGTAAAACCAAACACCCCAGAGGACACGGAGGAACACAGGGAACTCCGTCTCGACCCGCACTCAAACTAGGTGCTTCTGCTGTATTGAAGCGCGTACCTAGGGATTTCCCTCGGCAAGTCCAGCGTCGGATCGTTAATCGGCTCGCCCGCTGTCATTTCCAGAGGGACGACTCCGGCCCAGGTGGGAAATGACATATCTTCTTCATCGTCGATAGGCGGGCCGGTGCGGACCTTCGCCGAAAATTCGTCAATCGGCACGCGCAACACGGAAGTTTGCTTGAGCTCTCGCTCGTTGGGCTGGCGGGCATCATCCCAGCGGCCGGGCAGAATGTGTTCCGACAGGACGCGCAAGGCTTCGAGTTTTTCCTCTGGATCATCCACCAGAATGGCCTTTCCCAGGATTACAACCGAGCGGTAGTTCATGGAGTGATTGAAAACCGAACGGGCGAGCACGAGACCGTCGAGCAGCGTGACCGTCACGCAGATCGGCGCGCCTTCTTTGAGATTGCGCAGCATGCGGCTGGCGGCTGAGCCGTGAATGTAGAGGTTCGAATCCCTTCGGCCGAACGAAGTGGGGATGACGAAGGGCTGGCCGTCGACTGCGAATCCGATGTGGCAGAGGAGGGCCTCGTCGAGGATGCGATAGACCGTGTCGCGCTCATAAACCGCGCGATGCGGCTCGCGGACCACGCGCGTGCGCGCCGTGGGCAATTGGATTTCAGACATGAATGAAGAGCTCCGGGCAAGCGCCAAGATTCAATGACAATGACGAGGGAAGTCTAACATTGCGGAGCACCGACTTTGTGGCGCGGAAATCCTGTCCGCGCTGCCGGCATCGTCCGAAAATGCTGGGAAGGGATCCGCAAGTCCGCCGGCAGGAGTGCCCAGCACCACACTGCTTCAAGCCTGAGGTCCGACGGCTGAGGGTGGAACGCTGAGCGCAGGCGGACGACCGTGGGTGCTGTAAACATCGTCCCGGTACACGCGAGCAAAAATGATGGCCACAATCATCAGCATAATGGGTGTAAAGATGCTAGCTTCAGGACCTACCGTTCCGCCAGTGAGCCAGGCCGGTCCGCTAAACGCGGAATTAAACAGATTGTGATAGGGCTTGAGGCCGCTGTCGGGCACACCATAGAAAAACGTCTGGCCCCAATCCCATCCTGCGTGAAATCCCACTGCCCACCAGAGGGTGCCGCGGCGGTATAAGAACAGACAGAAGAGCAGGCCGAACAACATGACCGAGGCCAGTCCGGCCTTCGATTCGCCGGGATTACCGCTGTGCGCCACGCCAAACAGTATCGACAGCAGAATGGCCGAGGGCCAGAATCCCATGCCAGTAGTGAGGGTAAACAGTGGGTACCCGCGAAAGGTAAATTCTTCAGAGAGGCCAACAATCACGAACGTGATGCCCCAGGCTGCGGTCGCGAACGGAATCATCGATCCGTGAATGTTCAGGCCGGTGATGTGGAATCCGTGCAGACCGAAGACAGCGAACAGGCATCCGCTGATCGCCGCGAATCCGACCGCGCCACCAACCCAGAAATCCTGTTTGAACGCGGAGAGCATGGGCAGGCCGTACTGACCCCAGCGGCGATGTTCGATGAGCGCCATGATGGCGCTGGCGATCACAACCAGCAGGAACATTATGGCTTCAGTCAGGCTGAGGCCGGACGGCGTAAGTTGCGACAATGAGAAGTGCCCGCGTCTTCCATGCGCAATAACGCCCACGATGAAGCCGAGGGCGATCAAGAGGCCAACTAGAATCGCGAGAAATATCAGCAGTCGCCATCCGGCGCGAATGCCGTTCGACCCGCGCCAGGCGTTGTTGGGCGGTTGCGGCGGTGGGGCTGGCATGGCGGGAGCGGGCGTGGGTTGCATTGGCGGAGGCGCTTCGGGATCGGACATGTCTGCCTTTCAGTGGGACGATCCTGATCAGATCACGATATCCAACCGGGGCAGTGGCAAATGGAGCGCGAGCAGCGGATGTTCCCGGTTTCGGAGCGGATCGATTAGGGCTTCGGTCAGTGTTTCTTCGGATTTTCACGAGGCGTCGCCGTCATCATGGGGCGACGGACCGGCACAATCGCTCCCTTCGCGGGATCGGCAGCCGCGTTGGCGCGCGTGAGCACTTCCTGCTGGATGTACTGCACGAATTCCTGAATCTGGTGCTGCATTTCTTCCATGCGCTCGCGCATTTGCAGGATGATCGCCATCCCGCTGATATTCACGCCAAGGTCGCGCGCCAGCGACAGAATAAATTCCAGGCGCTGCAGGTCTTCGTCAGTATAGAGGCGAGTGTTGCCTTCGGTGCGCGACGGCTTGAGCAGTCCTTCGCGCTCGTAGAGCCGCAACGTTTGCGGATGAATGCCGTACATCTCGGCCACGGCCGAGATCATGTAGGCGCCCTTGGACTTGCGCTTGGTCATCGGCCTATTTATAGCAGAAACAAATCGGCTCATGTGGCGCGGACACCCTTGTCCGCGTTGGGAGTGCCCTGAAATCACTCGGTAGGAAAGATAGGCTGACGCGGGCAGGAGTTGCCCACGCCACATAGTCCATGATCATTGGATTTGGAATGCGCACTGCACGGTCGCGCGAACCGTAATCTTCTCGGGCTGCGAAGGAGGCGGCGGCGAAGGCGCAGCTTTCTTGCTAAAAAGGCCGGCGCCGGAGGAAACTTCGACGGTCTCAGCAACCGAACTAAGTGCCTGTAACTGCGAAACCACAACTCCCATCGGTTGCTGAACGTCCAGATTCATATAGCGCAGTCCACCGAGTTTCTGGCCTTTTTGTTCGAGCGCGATCGTGGCGCGGCCGATCGCACGGCGCATGGCCTCGGCGACAGCCTGCTTTTTCGCGGCCTCTTCGTCCGAGAGGAGTAGGTCAGCGAGCGGAAGTCTGCCAGGCCCGCGTCCACGGAGCCATCGAGAATCGCTCCAATGTGAGAGAAATCGTGAACTCGAAGGACCATCTCTCCTTGCACGTAGTAGGAGCGGGCGCACTTCTTCCGGTCCCCTTCATAGATTGGAGCCACGGTCAGCACTCCAGTTGAAACGTCCTGCCATTTGAGGCCATTATTTGCAGCCAGCATCGAAATGCGCTGCATGGACTCGGTCGCCGCGTCGTAGGCTTTCTTCAGCTCTTTGTCCTGAGAGAAGATGTGAAAGGTCATGGTCGCAACGTCAGGATCGGCCTCGTAAGTTCCGTCGGCCTGCACGACCAGGGTATCGGCGATGAATTTCAATTCCTGATTTTGAGCTTGGGCGAATCCAGTAAACGCCAGTAGAAGGCAAACACTTACGGCAAAGCGAAGTCCCATACGGATCTCCTTCATCCGCAGGAATGCTACGTCGGGGTGCGGTCGCACACCAGTGAATAGGATTGGACGTTGTGGTTCTCTGCGTTGCCGGACACCCCTCTGCGCGCGGCCGCATCCGCATGGATGGTCTCTAGAGGGGATTCGCAGGTTGCGCGGGCAGGAGTGCCCGCGCCACATAACCTCAGGCCGCGGGCTGGGCTTTACCGCTTTCGGCGGACCACCCGGCGGGTTTCAGGGCGTGGTTCACGAAATACGCCACGAAGCCGGCGGCGATCAGGATCATGCCGAAGGCGAAGGAACTCATCCCCAAGATTGACTCATGCTCGCTGCGGATTACGGAAAATCCGAGCAGCAGCATGGGCGGAATGCCGATCGCGATCGCGCCGAACAGGCCGCCAGGAACGCGGAATGGACGCTTCAGTTCCGGCTCGCGGAAGCGGAGCACGGCCAACGCCATGAATTCCAGCATCAGGCTGACGCCGTAGAGAAGAATATCAATCGTAACCAGCCGCTCGAAGCCGAGGCCGAGGCACATTGCCCATCCGGCGGCCAAGGCGATGATGGCGACCCACGGAGCTTTCGACTTTGGATGCAGCTTGCCGAATATTTTGGGCAGCATTCCATCCTGTGCCATGGCCAGCGGCAGTCGCGAGTAGCTCATCACGAGGGCATTGAACATGCCGAAGCCGCTGATCATGCCGCCGAGGACGACGCCGACGCGAAGCAGCGGCCCGCCGACCAGACCGGCGATATCCGCCCAGGAGCCCGTTTCCCATGCAGTCGCTTTCAGACCCGTCATCCACATGGCGGCGACAGGAAGAATGTAGCTCAGCCCTACGATACCGACCGCGACCAGCATGGCGCGAGGATAGGTCCGCTGCGGGCGCTCGACTTCGGTCGCGATGGTCGAGGCGTTGTCCCATCCCATGTAATTCCACATGCAAATGAGCAGACCACCCAAAATGTCGACGGTAGAGGTGGTTGGCTTGGTGACGGCATTGGCCAGCGCGCCGAACTTGAAGGGCGCCAGCAGCACAATCGCGATGAACGGCGCCGAGAGCGCAAGGAACAGCCAGAGCGACGTCAGCGAAACGACTTTGACTCCGGCAATGTTGAGCAGCGCGCAGGCAATCACAACGAACAGCGCAACCCACCATCCGCGATTGTTCACCTGAAACCATGGGAACATGCGTGTGAGATACGCCACGAACAGCGTGGGATAGATCGCCATGTCAAAGATCGACGCAACCAGCGAGAGCCAGGCTTCCTGAAATCCCCAGAAATTGCCCATGGCGCGGCGCACCCAAGCGTAATATCCGCCTTCGAAGGGCAGCGCGCTGGAAAGCTCGCCAATCATGAACGCGGTCGGGAGGCTCCAGAGCAGAGGTGTGATCAGCAGGATCAGGATCGCGCGTCCGTAGCCGGCGCCGTGCACAATGTCTTCCGTGCCGTAGGTCCCGCCTGACACCATAAAGAAGGTGGCGGCGACCAGGGGCCAGAGCGTGAGGCGAACGAATCTTTTCCGGTTGGGGACGGCGGAGAGTTTTCGGGAGTTTTCGGGTTGGGGATGCTGGGCGCTAGCTGTGGCCAATTTCTATGGCTGCCTCCTTCGAGTTGCGAGTCGTGAGTTCAGAGTCAGAAGCTCCAACCGCGAATTCTCTGAATCCTAGTCTCGCGACTCAGGACTCAGAACTCGCGACTACTTGCAATTGTGAGATTACGGAAAATTTCCACAGATGCAACACATTTTTGAAGTTTTTTTGAAAATTTCTGTAAGCGGGAGGCGTGGTACGGAGGTAATGCGAAACCTCTCACCACGGCGGGGCACGGAGGCTACACCTTCGACCACAACTCCGCGCGCGGGTCTTCCGGGTTCAGCTTGGCCAGTTCGCGCAGGAGTTCCTTGGTGCGCTCGTCGCGAGGCATGGGGACGTGGACGGTGATCTCGACGATTTCGTCTCCGCGGACGCCTTCGCGAGTGGCCGAGGGCACGCCTTTTTCCCGCAGACGCAACTTTTGTCCGGACTGAGTCCCAGGTGGGATTTTCAGCAGGGCGCGGCCGTCGATGGTCGGCACTTCAATCTTCGCTCCCAAGGCGGCTTCGCTGGCAGTCACAGGAACGGCCAAAGAAATATCGTCGCCGTCTCGATGGAAGATCGTGTGGTCGTCGGCGCGGATGATCACGTAGAGATCTCCCGGCGCTCCGCCATGGGCTCCGGCATTGCCTTTGCCTGGCAGGCGAATGCGCTGCCCGTCGCGCGTCCCAGGCTTGATCCGAACCTCGAGCGGCTCGCTTTTTGTGACGGTGCCTTCGCCATGGCACGTGGG
The DNA here is from genome assembly GCA_963772045.1 of uncultured Acidobacteriaceae bacterium. Taxonomy (GTDB): domain Bacteria; phylum Acidobacteriota; class Terriglobia; order Terriglobales; family Acidobacteriaceae; genus Sulfotelmatobacter. The sequence continues at coordinate 686,759 of CAVYWC010000003.1, forward strand.
ACACATGGTCAGGTTCTTTCCGGTGCCATGGCAGCGCGGACACTGCACGTTGAACTTCATGCGTCCACCGGTCTGCGTGATGTGGCCGGTGCCGTTGCATTCGGGACACTTGCCGGGAGCCTCGAGTTCTCCCTGGCCGTGGCATTGCGGGCAGACGTCATTGCGCGTGATGTTGAGCCGCATGACGCCGCCGCGGATGGCCGTCCAGAAGGGAACGTTGACCTGATATTCGAGATCCGTGCCGGGCTCGGGGCCAACTTCGGCCGGAGCCGCCGCGCCGCGGCCTCCGCCAAAGATCGAGCCAAAGATATCGCGGAAACCGCCGCCGGTTCCGCCTGCAGTTCCGGTTCTTCGCCCGCGGCCGGCATTGTCCGTCAAGTCAGAGAAATCGAATCCGCCGAAATCGAAGGGAACGCCACCGCCCTGGCCGCCTTGCGCGCCTCCGGGAAAGCCGCCACCCTGCGATCCGCCGCCTCTGGGAAATCCTCCGCCGGATGACCCGCCGCCGGCGCGGGCATAGGCTTCGGCTGTGGCTGGATCGATATTGTCGGAATAGAAGCCGACTTGATCGTAAATCTTGCGTTTCTTGGGATCGCTGAGAACGTCGTTGGCCTCAGAGATGGCCTTGAACTTTTCTTCGGCGGACTTGTCTCCGGGATTGACGTCCGGATGGTATTTGCGCGCGAGCTTGCGGAACGCTTTGCGGATGTCGTCGGCGGAGGCGGACTTCTTCACGCCAAGAATTTCGTAAAAGTCTTTTTTTGTGGTGGTGGCCATTTTTCCGTTCGTAGCATTGCCCGACATCGAGGTGCGTTCATTGAACAATCGGCTTCTTGTCGCGGCTCTTAATCTGATCCCTCGCACCTTGGGGAAGCTTCTCGTACAGCAATCGTATCTTCCCGGGTCGGGCGATACGGTCCTCAACGATGAAGTTCACAAGATCAAATAGGGTCGTAGCTGCCTCCACGTCGTCTCGAATATCGAGCACACTCCCGGATGCACTTGGTTGTTGCCTATGACCCGCTTGAACACATCGAAAGATGGTAGCGTGGGAGTTCCTGAAATCCGCCTAGCGACAATTTGTCCCAGTGCTGGTGAGCAAATGCGCCGCAGTGCGGACAGTTAAACGCATCCGCCTTCAACTTGGGAGCAACGTCTTTAGGCATCTGACTACCCCGGCTCCGGTTAGGACGACAGCTTCCCATCTACTTCCTTCACCGTATACCAGTTATCGGGGTCTTTCCGCTCGCGCTCCAGACGGTACCGATCCGCTTCTTCCCGAGAATCAAGAATCTCTCCTTGCCCTGGTGGGGTGCCGGCAGCCATTCCGCCTGTGCTCAGGTTCTTTGGCACGACGATTATCGCGTGTCTCTTTGGCAATGTTCTGCCTCCGATGCAAGTAGTTGTAACGCGGGCGGGGGTTCCCGCGCCACACTCAGTTGATAATCTGGCGTCTCTTTTTGTCTTCTACCAGCACGGACACGTCGTCATCCATCGGCGCATCGACGTACACGAGGATGCGCCGCACTCCAGTAGGAGTCTGCGCAAAAACCAGCCATTGCCGCTCGTCCTCGGAAAGGTCGAGAAAATAAGTTTCGTTGTTTACCTGAAAATCCAAATCAGTTCTCCACTAGTTATATATGAGCTACAAACAGTCTGACGCGGGCAAGAGTGCCCGCGCCACACCGTTCTCGCGATAGCTGACAGCTTATTTCTTGTCTTCCACGTCCACGTACTCGGCGTCGATCACACCTTCGTCTTTCTTCTGGCCTGCGCCGTCCGCGCCCGGCTGCGGACCGGCGCCCGACGGACCAGCCTGCGCTCCCGGCGTGGCTTGCGCGGACTTGTACATCTGCTCGGCCAGCTTGTGCGAAGCCTGAGTCAGAGTTTCCCGAGCGCGATCCATCTGCGCCTTGTCGTTCGACTCCAGCGCCTTCTTCGCGTCGGCCAGAGCGTTTTCGACGTCGCCCCGCTCCGATCCCGAGATCTTGTCACCGGATTCGCGCAGCATCTTCTCGATCTGATAAACCATCGAGTCGAGCTGGTTCTTGGCTTCGATCGAATCGCGGGCGGCTTTGTCTTCGGCCGAGTGCGCGTCGGCTTCCTTGGCCATACGCTCGACTTCGTCCTTCGACAGGCCGGAAGACGACGTGATCGTGATCTTCTGATCCTTCTGCGTGGCCGTGTCTTTTGCGGTCACATTCAAAATGCCGTTGGCATCGATATCAAACGTCACTTCGATCTGCGGCACGCCGCGCGGTGCCGGCGGAATTCCCGTCAAATGGAATTTGCCCAGCGTGCGGTTCTGCGCCGCCATGGGACGCTCGCCTTGCAGCACGTGCACTTCAACCGAGGTCTGACTGTCGGCCGCGGTCGAAAACGTCTCCGTCTTCTTGGTCGGAATCGTCGTGTTGCGCGGGATCATCGGCGTCGATACGCCACCCAGCGTTTCAATCGACAGCGTCAGCGGAGTCACATCGAGCAGCAGCAGGTCTTTCACTTCGCCCTTAAGCACGCCGCCCTGAATGGCCGCACCGACGGCAACGACCTCATCCGGATTCACGCTCTTGTTACCTTCCTTGCCGAAGAGCTCTTTCACCAACTGCTGAATGCGAGGCATTCGCGTCTGTCCGCCGACCAGCACGACTTCGTTGATCTTCGACGTGTCGACTCCCGCATCCTTCATACACTGTTTGCACGGACCGACCGACTTCTGAATGATGTCTTCGACCATGCCTTCGAACTTGGCCCGCGTCAGCTTCTTGACCAAGTGTTTCGGACCGGAAGCGTCCGCCGTGATGAAGGGCAGATTGATTTCGGTCTCCATCGTGGTCGAGAGCTCGATCTTGGCGCGCTCGGCTGCGTCGCGTAGACGCTGCAGAGCCATTTCGTTGCCCTTGGCGCGCAGGTCAAGACCTTCGTCTTTTTTGAATTCGTCGATGAGCCAATCCACCAGGCGCTGATCGATGTTGTCGCCGCCCAGGTGCGTGTCGCCATTCGTGGCTTTGACTTCGATCACGCCTTCGCCGACTTCGAGGATCGAAATATCGAACGTGCCGCCGCCGAAATCGTAGACCGCGATGGTTTCGTCTTTGCCTTTGTCGAGACCGTAGGCCAGAGCAGCCGCCGTCGGCTCGTTGATGATGCGCTTCACTTCGAGTCCGGCAATCTGGCCGGCATCTTTGGTCGCCTGCCGCTGCGCGTCGTTAAAGTACGCAGGAACGGTGATGACCGCCTCGGTGACTTTCTCTCCGAGATAGTCTTCCGCAGCTTTCTTCAGTTTCTGCAGGATCAGCGCCGAGATCTGCGGCGGAGTGTATTCCTTGCCCTGCGCCAACACGGCCACGTGATCGCCCTGACGCACGACCTTATATGGGACCATCTTGATTTCTTCCTGAACCTCGTCATAGCGGCGTCCCATAAATCGCTTGATCGAGTAGACGGTGTTTTCGGGATTGGTAATGGCCTGGCGCTTGGCCACCTGGCCCACGAGCCGCTCACCCGTCTTCGTAAAGCCAACTATGGAGGGGGTGGTCCGCCCTCCTTCTTCATTTGGGATGACCTTGGGCTCACCGCCCTCCATCACCGCCACGCAGGAGTTGGTGGTTCCCAAGTCAATTCCGATAATCTTTGCCATAACACTGGCCTCCTAAACTTGATAAGTCCTTTATCAACACTAAATTGATCCACGAAGTGCTTTGTTTACAAGTACATGGTAAGTGTTGAGTGACCCACTGTCAAGGCTTTAGATGAGCGGGGGATGCGCAAGGTTGCGGGAAGTTTTGGCTCCTCCGTCTCTCCTCGAATCCGAAAGCGATTGTCGGATGCAAAGCCTTTGACGAAATCGAAGCTGCAGATTCCCCCCCGGCGAGCGGTTAATCCATCTCCAGTTTCCACACCGGCGCGCCACCGAGCGAGTGATAGAAGCCCCAGCCCGCGATGGCAACAAAGACCAGGAGAGTAATCACCGTTGTGCCGAAATACCACACCGAGAATTCAGAGGTAAAAGGCACGTTGGCCAATGTATCCACCGTGAATGCGCCCACGGCCAGCGGCACGAGTCCAAATCGAAAGACGATCAGAACCAGGACCCCATAAATCAGCAGCCACATCGGCAACTCGACGGCAAGATGCGTACTTTGCAGAAATCTCAGGCCGACAAAAAGCGCGACAAACGCGACGGCTGCCAGCCACTCCTTGCGCAGTAAAACCTTAAATCCCAGCAACAGGAAGAAGAATTCCAGCGTAGCGATCAGCGCGGAGGGAAGCTGAACCAATATCCGGCCGATCGCATGGCGTCCGCCGATCAAGTACGCGGTTTGGTTCAATTGCGGGCCCGCGCCACTGTGCGTCAGGATGATATTGGCGACCTCAATGATCAACAACCAGAGCACTCCGAAAGCGATGCCCAGCAGGATGTCGCGTCCCACAACCGGATCACGCAGTTGCCCGGAGATCAGGCGGCTCCACGAGATCATGGCTTGCGGCCAGCGACGGCGAATCCAGGGTTCGATCGCAAGATAAAACATCCACATCGCGCCGCCAACCAGCAGCCCCGAGGCTACGGCGAGCATGAAGAGAGCGAATGTGGCCAGACCGGGAACCAGATGCGACCGGCACAACCAGAGGGCAAGCTCCAGGACAAAAATCACGGCGGCAATGCGAAATGCTCCTTCGCGATCGGCGCGTCCTTGACGATAGTTGCGCCGGGCCAGGAATGCTCCCGCCAGAAGAAGCGCGGCCAGAAGGATGACTCCGATGATCGCGGCCGCGTGGTTCTTCTTCTCTTCCAGTGAATCTTCCGGCAACATGCGCCAGGGCTTGTTCCAATCGCCCATCAAGGCAAAGAACACCGGTTTGCCATGCCAGGCCGCGGCTTCCACGCGCAGAGGACGGTTGGAACCCGGCCACGTGCCAGTCCACGCGGCGCGAACGTCCGCCGCAGCCAGCGAATTCCAGTGCGGCTGCGCCGGTTGCAACTTCGAGGGATCGAGGTCAGCGGCGGCAAATAAAGGAGCCCAGTCCGTTGTCTTTTCTGGCGTAGTGGTGTCGAACTTCTGCGGTGGAATCGTCTCGAAATAAATCAGCCGGCCGCGGGGATCCAGTTTCGCGCTGACCATTCCCGAAAGTGTTGGGGGAGGGTCTTCTTCCCCGATGATTCCCGGAATGAGAAGGAGATCCTGGTAGTTACTGGCGACCATCAGATCGGGGCTTTGCCGATACCAGAAATACAGCAGGCTGGGACGTCCGGCGAGAATCGCGTCCCAGTCGGCGTTTTTTCCTTTATCGACTGCGCTCTGAAGGTCGGTGTCGTAATCGAAACCAAACGCCGTGTCGGCCGACTTCTGCGTGTAATCGAGATGGGCAATCGTCTCCCGCGCTTTCTGCGCCAGCACTTCCGGAGGCTGATCCAGATGCATTTTTTCCAATGCACTGTCGCGAATATTGAGGTAAGCGCTCACCGCGAGGGCGATCAGCACTGCGGCAAGACAGGCGACCGCGACTCCCGGACGCAGGCCCGCGGTTTCTCCGGCAGCCGCGACCATTTGTGGTGAAGGCGTCTCTCCGGCAGCGAGCGCGGCGGCTAACGGATCTCCTCCGGGCAGCGCGCCTGCCACGGCAAGCGCCGTCGCTGGCCTGGCGGAAGGCTCGATCTCGAGGCAGCGAAGAATTACCTTCTCCACAATCGGATCCAGATCTTTCACCACCGACGAGGGGCGGCTCGGGGTGCGATCACCGCCCACGTGCAGGCCTGCCGGCTTCTCGGCGAAGGCGCGCTTGCCAGTGAAGACTTCATAGAGCACCAGTCCCAGTGCGTAAATATCGCTGCGGGTGCTGACTTCTTTGCCTGTGAGTTGCTCGGGCGCCATATAGGCAGGAGTTCCGCTGCGCACTTCGGGACCACGTATGTTGTCGGCGATTCCAGCCAGTCCGAAGTCGGTGACCACGACCTGTCCGCGGCCGTCGAGCATGATGTTGGCGGGCTTTAAGTCGCGATGCAGAACGCCTTTGCCATGGGCTGCGGCGACTCCGGCGCAGAGCTGGCGGGCGATATCGAGCGCTTTATCTTGCGGAAGCCGGCCGATCCGGCGCAGCAGCGAAGCCAGGTCTTCGCCGTCGACGTATTCCATGGTGAAAAAAGTTTGGCCATCGATCTCGCCGACGTCGTACACGCGGCAAACGTTGGGATGCGAAACCCGCCGCGCAATGCGGACCTCGTTGCGGAAGCGCTCGCGCATGCCCTCGTCCCGCGTGGCTTCATCGGGCAGGAATTTGATCGCGACAGCCTGGCCCAGCGTCAGATCGTCGGCGCGATACACCTCGCCCATCCCACCCTTTCCCAGCAGGGCGATGATGCGATAGCGTCCGGCGATCAGGCGTCCCGGGAGAAAGCGGCCTTCGCTGATCAGAAATTCGGCCGCGCTTGAACTCGACGATGAGCTTCGAGACGAAGGTCGTGGCGACGATCCCGAGGCTCGCGGCGGCGCCGGGGAAGGCGCGGTGGCGAAATCAATGGTGGCAAGATCATCACTATTGGGAGCAGTAGCATGGGAGGTCGGCCGACCGCAGCTTGAGCAGAAGCGGACCGCGCCGGCCAGTTCGGCGCCGCAGGCAGAGCAGTGAGCCATGATTTTCTCCGTACAGGATACCGCAGCGGAACAGCGGAGTTCGACCGCGGATGCAAATCTTTCCGAGCACTTTTGCGATAATCTCGATTCCAGGGAGGGCAGCTATGGCCGAGAGTTCGAGCAACCATTACGGTTCAGCGGTGCCCGTGTTTCGTGTCAAGGACGTGCAGGCCAGCATCGGTTATTACCGCAATGCTCTCGGCTTCGAACTCCGCTGGGGATGGGGCGAGGGATTCGCGTGCGTGGCGCGAGACAAGTGTTCCATATTTATTACAGATGACAACCAGAGCCAGCCGCGCATGTGGGTCTGGATCGGCGTCGAGGATGTGCGCGCACTGCACGAGCAGTACCTTCGATCCGGAGCGAAAATTCGCAATCCGCCGAGTAATTTCGAGTGGGCGCTGGAGATGCAAGTCGAGGATATCGATGGCAACGTGCTGCGCATTGGCTCCGATCCCGAGAAAGATAAGCCGCTGGGCGTGTGGCGCGATGGCGATGGCGTCCGCTGGCGGCATTTGGGGAATCAGAAATATGAGCGCGTGGAGTGAGAAAGCAAGCGGAACAGGCGGGCCTCCTTCGCATCTGAAGTCTGAGGTTTGAGGTTTGTATTACCATCGCAACAATGAGCTCACGATTGGGACGCTGGCTGCGCGATCCTATTGTTCTTTTATGCCTGACCGCGGGCTTGCTCGCATTCGTGGTGCAGTCGGGCGAACTGGGTACCGCGGACACGACGTATCGCCTGCAGACTACACACTGGCTGTGGACTTCCGATCCGCAAGTCTTCCCCAACCAATATCCGGAGTTCGGCCTGCACGGCCGCGGCGGTCATCTTTATAGCTGGTACGGAATCGGGCAGTCGCTGCTCATGTTGCCGCCGGATCTGGTCGGCACGTGGATCTCGCACTGGCGGGTCTTCTCCGACTATGAAGACGACCCTGGCATCCGCAGCATGGTCGTCAGCTACAGTACAAGCATTCTGCTCAGCGTGCTGACCGCGCTGATCGCGTTCCGCTTCTTGCGGCAATTGCGTTTCGGCGTGAAGGACTCGATTCTCGGCGTGCTGGCTCTGCTGTTCTGCACAACTCACCTGCACTACACGCAGAACATGCAGGAAAACAACTACATTATGCTGCTCACGCTCGCCGGATTCTCGTACCAATACGAGTGGCTGCAAAGCGGCAGCCGTCGCGCCCTTTTCGTGGGATCGGCCGCGCTCGGCTTGAACCTGCTCACGCGGATCACGACCGTTCTCGATAGCGCTGCAGTCGGCATGTTCCTGCTCGCCGCGCTTTGGTTTGAAAACTCTGACGCGAATCCCGGGCAGGAGCATAGCCCGATGGCTCCCGGCGCGATCGGCAAGCGCATTTGGGAATACGCAAAAGTCGCCGCGCCCGTCTATTTTGTGTTTGCGCTGATCGAACGCGCCTATAGCTTTTATCGTTTTGGCTCCTGGACAGGAACTTATCTTCCCATCTTCGCCCGCGAGCAGCGGCTGCAGGATCCGACGCTGCCCGCGAACTTCCCCTGGAGCACACCTTTTTTCGAAGGTTTTCTGGGGCCGCTGTTCAAGCCGGAGAAATCGATCTTTCTTTTTGATCCCCTCCTCGTCCTCGCGATCGTGCTGCTTGTGTTGCTGTGGCCCAGGCTGGCGCGTGCAGTCCGCGCCTACGCCATCGCCAGCCTGCTAATGCTGCTGGCATACCTCTGTTTTTACGCCCGCTACGCCTATTGGGCCGGTGATTTTTCCTGGGGAGATCGGTACGTGGAGACAGCAGTCGAATTTGCCGCGCTTCTGGCGGTGCCGCTACTCCTGCGCTATCGCGAGAATCTGGGAAAATTCGTCTGGCGAGGGGGATTGGCGTTGATTGCCGCGAGCTTTGTCATTCAGGTCGCGTCGCTCGCCTTCTGGCTGCCGCTTGAGATTTATCAATCCGAGAACATGGGACATCCCATGTTCATCATCGCGCTGCGGTTCAAAAATATCGTCGCGTTTGCACTCGGCAAAATGCACGCCTGGGGCCTCAACACCGAAGCCATGGGCCAGGACCCGTGGGATTACGTTCACATCACCACCTGGAATTTTCTGCCGTTTCTATTGCGAAGAGCGGGCGCAACGCCGAAGTGGGTGGTGGATGCGGCATTTGCCGTGTGGATTGCGGCTCTGACGGGATTGACCGCAATTCTGTGGCGGATGCGCCTCACATTGCAGTCGACAATTCAATGAGGCCCCATCCCCAAAGCCCCATCATGGTAGAATGGTAGAACGTACTGGTACAAGGATGGATCAATGAGTCTAAACATCAAGAATGAAGAAACCCATCGCATGGCGCGTGAATTGGCGCGGCTAACGGGAGAGAGCATGACTGCCGCGGTGAATGAAGCAGTCCGCGAACGGCTGGAGCGCGTGCGCGGCAAATCGAACAAGGATATGAAGGAACGTATCCTCGAAATTGGCAGAGAATGCGCCGCGCATCTCAAAGAGCCGTACAAGTCCATGAATGTTGACGACTTGCTTTATGACGAAAAGGGTTTGCCGAAATGATCGTCGACTCATCGGCTGTCGTGGCCATATTGCGGGCCGAGCCGGACGCACCTGAGTTCGCTGCGGCGATCACGTCGGCAAGGGTGAAGCGTATCTCGGCAGCCAATTACGTCGAAGCTGCCGCGGTCATTGAGAGTGGCGGAGATGCGATCGCAAGCCGTCGCTTCGATGACTTCTTCCGCGCGTCGAACATTGCAATCGAACCCGTTACGCCACATCAGGCCGAAATCGCTCGCGCAGCCTACCGCGACTTCGGCAGGGGACGCCACAAGGCCGGACTCAACTTCGCCGACTGCTTCGCCTATGCGCTCGCCAAAGAAATGGATGAACCTCTGCTGTGTAAGGGAAATGACTTCCGGCGTACGGATCTGAAGATCGTGAAAATCTGAGACGATTCCATTTTTCGCAAACTTCCTACATGGGGATCAGCGCTCGCTTCGTCCGCGGGACGAATGAGTGCGTCCGCGCCCGCATGAGTATGCGGCCCATGCGAATCGCCGGGCAGCCGAAGGCGGCTGTCCCTGCATGACTCTTAGCGTCCAAACAAAATCCCACCCCGTCCCACAAGAACCCCGGGACAAGGGCAGGGCAACCAATTATTCGACGGTCACCGACTTGGCCAAATTCCGGGGTTGATCCACGTCGCAGCCGCGGCGCACGGCAATGTGATAGGCGAGCAACTGCAGGGGCACGATCTCCAGAACCGGCGACAGCTCTTCCGGCGCGGGCGGAATATGCAGAACGCGATCCGCCGCCTCGACGATCTCTTCATCGCCTTCGGTTGCCAGCGCGATGACCACTCCGGAGCGCGCTTTCACTTCCTTCAAATTTGACATTGTTTTTTCATAGCGCAGCATGGATCCGGGATTGTTCACGTCGCGCGTCGCCAGCACGACCACCGGAAGGTTTTCGTCGATGAGGGCGTTCGGACCGTGCTTCATTTCGCCCGCGGGATATCCTTCAGCGTGAATGTAAGAAATCTCTTTCAGCTTCAACGCGCCCTCAAGCGCGATGGGATAGTGAATGCCGCGCCCCAGAAAAAGAAAATCGTGGACCTTCTGATAATGCTTCGCCAGTTCGTCACAAGCTTCATCGTGCGTGAGAATGCTTTCAAGTTTGGCCGGAAGGCGCGTGAGTTCCAGCATGTCAGTACGCGCCTGCTCCGCACTCATCGCCCCGCGCACCTGCGCCAGATACATCGCCAGAATGTATAAAGCCGTAAGCTGAGCGGTAAATGCCTTGGTCGAAGCGACTCCGATCTCCGGGCCCGCGTGGGTATAAATCGTTCCGGCGGCTTCCCGGGTGATCATGGATCCGACCACGTTGCAGACGGCCAAAGTTTTGGAGCCGCGCGCTTTCGCTTCCCGCTGCGCCGCGATGGTGTCGGCCGTCTCGCCCGACTGCGAAATCACGACCGTAATCGTGTTCGGATCGATGATCGGATTGCGATACCGCCATTCACTGGCATAATCCACTTCCACCGGCACGCGCGCCAGCGTTTCAATCATGAACTTGCCTGCGAGCCCGGCGTGCCAACTGGTCCCGCAGGCGATGATGTTGATCTTCGATGCGGCACGGAATTCCGCCTCCGTGATCTCCATCTCATCCAGAAAGATGTGACCTGTATCCTGCGAAACGCGGCCCAGCGTGGTGTCGCGGACGGCGCGCGGCTGCTCATAGATTTCTTTGAGCATGAAATGCTTGAAGCCGCCCTTTTCCGCCATGATCGGATCCCAGGTGACGTGCTGCACCTGGCGCTGAACCGGCCGGCCATCGAAATCGGAAAGCTGCACGCCGTCCGGCGTCACCACCGCGAGATCGCCATCGGCCAGAAAGAAAATGTCGCGCGTGTGGTACAGAATCGCCGGCACATCGGACGCGACAAAGTATTCGTCATTGCCCAGCCCGATTACCGCCGGCGGCCCATTCCGCGCGGCAACAATCTTGTTGGGATCGTCGGCCGAGATCACCGCCAACGCAAACACTCCGCTGAGTTGTTTCACCGCCTGGCGCACCGCGTCTTCCAGAGAGGGCCTGCACCCGTTCTTCGATCGCGAATATTTCTCTACCAGGTGCGCGATGATTTCGGTGTCGGTCTCGGTAGTGAATTTATGTCCCTCTTCGATCAGCTTTTTCTTCAGGCTGAGATAGTTCTCCACAATACCGTTGTGCACCACCACGATTTTCCCCGTGCAATCGCGGTGCGGATGCGCATTTTCTTCCGTCGGACGTCCATGCGTAGCCCAGCGCGTGTGGCCGATGCCGTAGCTGCCTTCAAGCGGCTTTTCCCGGATCGCTTCTTCCAGATTGTGCAGCTTGCCTTCCGCGCGCCGGATCTGCAGACCATCCCCGTTGCCGCCCACCGCGATTCCAGCCGAATCATAGCCGCGATATTCCAGCCGCCGCAGTCCATCCAGAATGATGGGTACGACACTTTTCTTTCCCACATATCCGACAATGCCACACATGGAGAAACCTCGAGGACCCGGCCGACACTGGGCCAGATATTATTCGGCGAACGAGAAACGGAATTCTTCGATTACGGGGTTGGTCAGTACTTCGCGGGCGATCCGCTCGACTTCCGCCTGGGCTTCGTCGCGCGAGAGTCCGCCATCGAGCGTGAGTTCAAAATATTTCCCCTGGCGCACGCTTTCCAGGCCCCGATAACCCATTTTTTTGAGCGCGCCCTGAATGGTTTTGCCTTGGGGGTCGAGAACGCTCTTTTTCAGCGACACGTACACATATGCCGTCATACGACAGCCATTATACGGCAGCGGAGATCGGACTTCGGACCTCGGGCGCCTCAGCCATCGATGTCAAGTATTTTGGGGGTGACGACAAGTCTGATCCCGTGTGGCACGGTCTGCACTCTGGACCCCGAACCCTGGCCCTTGCGCCCTGAGCTCTGGTCTAATCCATCTTGCGCAGGCGTTCCTCCAGTTCGAAGAGCGATGTTTCCAACAGATTTTTATGTCGCGGATTCGCGCTCGCTTCGATCTGCTGCAGGATTCTCTGCCGCGCCAGACGCAGGTTTTCTCTCTCGCGGAAGTGTGCGGCTTGTTCCGGGCTCATCCTGGTTCGCGGCTCACTCGATTTCTCGGCCGCTTCCGATTGCTGAGCCTCGACCGACTTGCTTTCCCATCCTCTGGCCACTTACTAAGTATAGAACCGCGCGGGCGCTGCCGTTACCCGCGCCCAGGGCTCTACCAACACCTCCCCATCAGTGTTTCGCAGAGTTTCGCCGCTTCAGTTCCTGAAAACGTATCAGGATGAAGAAAACGGTTGCGTTGCACAAATCCCGAACTATAATCCGCCAGTTTCGTCGTAGTGGCTGCCGTTTAAGGGGAAGCAGCCATGGGAGCCCTTATTCGTGTGTGTCCGGAGCGTCACTGATCTTGACTACTCTGGTCTTCGCTTGCTTCTGAGCGACGCCTATTACGTTTGTCCTATTCAGCGTCGGCGTCCGTGCTGGTTCTCTTTTTCCCCACTGGTTGCGCGACACCGCACTTCTGTGATCCAGTCCGGCAACATCCTTAACAAGGCAAATCCCTCCGACACCGATTCGCCCCTGACTCCGTATCGCTACACAAGCTTGCGACGGGAGATTTCCCCAAATGCTGCATGAGTTCGTGAAGTCGTTCCCAGACGATCCCCTCCCTTTCATACCCGACGGCGATCTGCCGCAGCTCGAGCGGCGTCTGGGCGACTACTTCAATTCCTCCACACTCGGTTTTTGCATACTGGATGCGGAGTTACGTTATCTGGCCGTGAACCAGGCGCTGGCACAAATGAACGGCTTTGCGCCCGAGGCGCATACCGGCAAGCCGATTGAGGAGATCATCGGCACCTTGGCGGATCTGGTTCGATCGGAACTCAGGCAAGTGCTGGCAACGGGCAAGCCGCGCCTTGATCTGCAGATATCGGGATCGCTGCCCGGCCGGCGCGGGACCGGCCACTGGATTGGTCATTACTTCCCAATTAAAGATGCGAGCGGAGCCGTGAATCGCGTCGGCGCGATTGTAGTTGAGGTAACGCAACAGAAAGAGATGGAAGCGGCCGTAACTCACCTCAGTAAGAACGTCAAACATCAGAGGGACCGGCTGCAGATGCTGTTGGACGTAGGCGACATCCTCTCCACCAACTGGAATATCCAACAGGTCTTCCCCAAAATTTCGGCCCGCATCCGCCGCGTGCTGCGCCAGGAGTACGCCGGTTTTGCTTTGCACGAAACCACTACGGGCCTTCTGGTTCGGCAAGCCGAGGACTTTCCCTTGGGAAAGGGCCTCACGGCCGATGTCCAGATCAGCGCCAGCAACAGTCCCGGTGCCCGTTCCTTGGACGCGCGATCGCCCATGATCTTTTCCAAAGAGCAGATGCAAACCTTCGATGCGGAAATCGCGCGGCGCTTCCTGGACGAGGGTCTGCAATCGTTGTGCTGTGTCCCTCTGCTGCGGCCCCACGGCCCGCTCGGCGTGCTGGTTCTCGGCAGCACTCGCAAGAACGCCTTTCATGCGGACGATCTCGGTCTTCTCAACCAGGTCGCCACGGTTGCGGTCAGCGATGCCACCGTTTTGATCCTCGGCGAAACCGGTACCGGCAAGGACTTGATTGCCCATGCCATTCACCGCATGAGCCGCCGCAAGGAGCGTAACTTCATCAAGGTGAACTGCGCCGCCATCCCTACGGGCTTGCTGGAGAGCGAATTATTTGGACACGAGAAAGGAGCTTTCACCGGCGCGGTGACTCAAAAAGTCGGCCGCATCGAACTGGCCGACGGAGGAACTTTGTTTCTCGATGAAGTCGGCGACATCCCCCTCGAACTTCAGCCCAAACTTCTCCGCGTCTTGCAGGACCAGGAGTTTGAACGCCTGGGCAGCACTCGCACCATCCGGGTCAGGGTTCGCCTGGTGGCCGCCACCAACCGCGACCTGGCGCGCAGCGTCGCCGAACATGAGTTCCGCAACGATCTTTTTTATCGCCTCAACGTGTTCCCCATCCGCGTTCCCACCTTGCGTGAGAGGCGCGAAGACATCCCCGCGCTGGTCCGTTACTTTGTCAGGAAGTTCGCCCGCCGCATGGATCGCCACATCGAGACCATCCCCAAACCGACGATGACCGTGCTGGCCAAGTGGTCCTGGCCCGGAAACGTGCGTGAACTCGAAAACCTGATGGAGAGATCGGTGTTCTGAGTCCTGGCACCGTGCTTCACGTTCCGCTCGCGGAGCTATGCAGCAATGATCTCTTACGCGGCGATGAACGCTCCAGCCAGATTGCACTGGATGACTCTCTGCACCGCGCCGAGCGCGAGCACATCATTCGGGTTCTGCGCGAGACCCGGGGCGTGATTTCCGGGGCCACCGGCGCCGCCCAGAGACTCGGCCTGAAGCGCACCACGTTGCAGTCCAAGATGCAGCGTCTTCGCATCACACGTGAGGATTACATCGAACGTCCCAACCACGAAAGCTAGCCACAACCCTATCTCGCATCCATTGCGCAAGTTACTCTGCCGCTGGAAACTGACTTCTATTCGGCAATATTGCCGAATTCTCGGCGCTATCCCGGAATCGAACTTCGTTTTCTGTTTCGGAACTTGTTTCAAACAGGGAAGTTCCCCACTCGGAGATAAGTGTTCGCAAATGGAACCCGGCGTGCGCTATCGCAAGCGACTTCACCTCTGGCCGGAGCGGTGTTGTTTTGTCTCACCTGCAGTTGAAGTCGGGGCGTTTCCAGAAATCCTAATTGCAATTATTTCGTACGGACGTAGGTGTCGAAATGCTGTTGTCCGCCAACCGAAGTACAGCCATAAGAACGAATCTCCTAGAGCGATCCAAACAGATTTTTGCCCCAAGCGCACCGAAATGGTGCCGTCAGGCTTGCGTCCAATCTGAGCATCCCGTCTCACAATGGGACGAATGCCATTTACCCAACGCATTGCTCCCACTTCCAGAATGCTTGGCCCCTACTCAATCCGATGTTTCTCCCGTCGCCCCGCCTGAGGCGGTCGATCCCTTATATCTGTTCGCCTGCTCGAGGGAGTGGGAGGAAACGGAAGAGCCCAGCGCGGCCTGGGAGTTACTGGCCGCCGCGCAGAGTTCGCATGCCGACACCCGCGCTCACGCGCGCTCTCTGCTTTCTCGTTCGCGTCATCTGAGCGCGGGTTTATCGCCCTCAGCCGCACGCCGGCCGGGAACCAAACCCCATCCTGCGGAGACCGATATGAATGTTCCCTACGGCATTGAAATCACGGAAACATGTTCCGACTGCACCGCAGCCGGCCGGGGCTTCTTCTGCGATTTTTCCGAGTCCATGCTCCAGGCCTGGGACACCGTCAGTCACAAGAATACGTTCCCCGCGGGTGCAATCCTCTTCGTCGAAGGTCAAAGTCCCCGCGGCATGTTTGTGCTCTGTTCGGGACGCGTGAATCTCTCCACTACCTCCAAAGAGGGAAAGTTGCTGTTGCTCAAGACCGCCCAGTCGGGAGAAGCCCTCGGTTTGAGCGCAAGCATTGCCGGCCTGGGTTATGAAGTGACGGCCGAAACCGCGACGCCTTGCCAGGTGAGCTTCATCGGCCGCAGCCACATGCTCGAACTGATGGAGACGCACAGCGAATTCGGCATGCAAGCAGCACGCTGTCTCAGCCGGGCCTTCCATGAGGCCTATCGCGATATCCACAACCTGATGTTGTCCAAAACTTCGGCGCGAAAGCTCGCCCGGCTTCTGCTGGCGCAGTCGCCTTCACTGGAATTTGATGGCCCGGAGGTTCGCATTCCCGCGACGATGACTCACGAGGAGATGGCGCATCGGATTGGCGCGTCGCGAGAAACCGTTACCCGCCTGCTCACGAGTTTGAAGAGAAAACGATTGATCCGCCTCGACGGACCTACGCTCGTGATCCGTGACCGGACGGCATTGGAGGCGCTCACCAGTTAGCCTTCCCCTAGAGCCCGGAGGGTGGCGAGTTGCATTCCGCCCTCCGGATTTTTGCGCACGGGCCATTTGGCCGGAAAGATTGATGTACTCGGGTACCCTGATCGCTTATCTTTTCGAAGCGGTGAAAAGAGCCGAAAAGGCCGCCGCTGGCCCATTCGCGCCACCGCCGGAAGCGAAACCAGAAGCCCTCGTCGGCGTTGGGGCAGAAGCTCAGTCCGATCAAAAGCAAAACTCAGAGGCCGAATAGCTCCCGCAGCCGTTTGGTCTGCGCCCGGCTGACCGGGATCTCGCTCTGCTTCTTATCGTCCATTCTCAATTGGTAGGAGCTTTTGAACCAGGGCACGACTTCGCGAATGCGGTTGATGTTCACCAGGTAGGAGCGGTGAGCGCGCCAGAAAATATTCGAATCGAGACTGTCCAAAAGCTCTTCCAGAGTGCGGCAGTTTGACTGGCCTTCGATTCCCGCTGGGCCGCCGGTCACGACGCTGATAATGCCGTCTTCGATCCAGGCATAGCAGATATCTTTCTGATCGATCAGAAACATCCGCCCCACTGTCTTCAGCAGTATTTTCGTAGAGGGATGCTTTTGCGATTCCAGCATGCGGACTAGCGCGTCGATTTTTTCACCCGGCAAGCCTTCGGAATCATGCTTGGCGCGAGCCCTCTGGATCGATTGCGCCACGCGCTTTTTATCGAAGGGCTTGAGCAGGTAATCGACTGCGTTCACTTCGAACGCCTTGACCGCGTACTGATCGAACGCCGTCGCGAACACGATTTTGGGCAGGCGAACCTTCTTGTCAATCAGCTTCTTGATCACGCCAAAGCCGTCGAGGCCGGGCATCTGCACATCGAGAAATACGAGATCGGGATTGTGCTCTTTAATGAGATTGACGGCTTCCAGGCCGTTCTTGCCCTGCGCCACCACGTTCACTTCGCCGTCATCTTTCAACAGATAAGCAAGTTCATCGCGCGCTAACTGCTCGTCGTCGACGATCACTGCCGATAAAGACATAAACACCCCGTAGACCGCTGCTGTTCCATCCAAAAGTATAGTGCAGATTTGGCCGGGCGCAATCGAGTCGAAGCGGTAGCCGCAAGACGGCGATTCCGCAACATGATGTATGCTCGACCGGTGCGAGCCGGCGAAGAGTACAGGCAGCGTCTCACGGATCGCGAATCCCGCGTCGCGCAGCTCGAGGCCAGCCATGTCCGCGTCGGCTATGTTCGCTTGGCTCTTGCATTCACAGCCGCTGTCATCGCTTGGGAAGCGCTGAGACGGCATGCCTTCTCGGTGTGGTGGATCTTGCTTCCGCTGGCCGCCTTCGTAGCCATTGCAGCCTACCATTCGCGAATTTTGCGAGCCCGCGAACTTGCCCAGCGCGCGGTCCATTTCTATCAGGGCGGCTTGGCGCGGATCGAGGAAAAGTGGGCCGGCACCGGGCAAACCGGCGAACGCTTTGTTGACCCTCATCATGTATACGCGGCCGACCTCGATTTATTTGGCCGAGGCAACCTGTTCGAGCTTCTCTCCACCGCCCGCACTCGCATGGGCGAGGATACGCTCGCCAAATGGCTGCTCGCTCCCTCGACCCTGTCTGCGATCCAGCAGCGCCATGCGACTATCTGTGAACTGCGGGATCAACTTGATCTCAGAGAAGATCTAGCGGTCTTGGGAGAAGACGCCAGTGTGGGAGTAGATCCCGAAGCTTTGTTGCGCTGGGCGGAAGCTCCCAGCCGAATGAGTGCGGAATGGATTCGGGGGCTGAGCTTGTCCCTCGCCATCGTGGCCGTCGCGGCAACTGCCGTCTGGGCGATCTGGGATTTTGCGACTCCGCTGATCGGCATCGTTATAGTCGAAGGGATCTTGCGCTATCGGCTTAGAAACTGGATCGATGAAGTCCTGCATAGCTCCGACAGCGCGTTCCGCAATCTGGGCTTGCTTTCCGGTGTGCTGGCGAGAATCGAACGTCACACGTTCTCCGCTCCCCGATTGCAGGCGCTGCAACAGGAGTTTCTGTCTCGCGGACTTACCAGTTCCTATGCCATCGCCCGGCTGAAGACCATCATCGACTTGAGCGATTCGCGCGAAAACCTGTTCTTGAGACTGCTCGATATTCCTCTGTTGTATTCCGTGCAGGTGTCCTTTGCGGCAGAGCGCTGGCGCCGGGCTCACGGCCGCGCCGTAGGGTCCTGGCTGAGCGCGATTGGCGAGATCGAGGCGTTGATCTCGCTCAGCACTTACGCCTATGAGCATCCCGGCGATCCGTTTCCGGAATTCGTGTCCGGTCCAGCCTGTTTCGAAGCCATCGCAATCGGACATCCCCTCATCCCGGCGGCGGCCTGCGTTTGCAATGATCTTCGATTGGACGACGCCTCCCGCGTCCTGCTGGTGAGCGGCTCCAATATGTCGGGCAAAAGCACCCTGCTGCGCACGGTGGGAATCAATGCGGTGTTGGCGATGGCTGGCGCGCCCGTGCGAGCGCAACATTTGCGGCTGTCACCCCTGCAGGTAGGCGCCAGCATTCGTGTCAACGATTCCCTGCAAGAAGGAAGCTCCCGCTTTTACGCGGAGATTACCCGCTTGCGCAGGATTTACGAACTGGCATCCGAACCCCCGCCATTATTGTTTCTGTTGGACGAATTGCTGCAAGGTACCAATTCCAATGATCGGCGGATCGGAGCCGAGGGAGTGCTTCGTGCTCTGCTGAAGCGTGGCGCGATTGGAATCGTGAGCACACACGACTTGGCTCTGGCCGACATCCAAGCATCGCTCAGCGGCGAGCTGCATAACGTTCATCTTCAGGAAGAGTTTGAGAACGGGAGCATGACCTTCGATTACAAACTGCGCGAAGGCGTGGTCACCAAGAGCAACGGTCTGGCCCTGATGCGATCCATTGGTCTGGATGTATGATCGCCGTTTTGCGGATGAGCGGCATGCAATCACTTATGAACTTTGCGGCGGTGCTTCATCCTTATGGCGTTTCTTCTGGCACTCGGCATTTCGTTTTGCGGTAGCAGGTCCCTCTACCCCCAGTGAATACTCTGCCCAGTAACGCACCTGCTCCTTGGGATGGTCGAGGTACCTTCGAATGGCTTGCTCGTACTCGTCTGAACCGTCAATTTTCAAAAGATCCCCCGCGATCGACAGGAACTGAAAATAAGGGATGGGACCAAAAAACACATTGTCAGGCACACCCATCGCGCGTTCCGCTTCCATGGCCTTCAAGTACTTCACGTAGTACGGCCGAATAACGGGTACAGCCCTCTTTTCCCCAGCCATCGCAAGCGCCTGCATGTAATTAAGAGGCGGACGTTCTGAAGTGTTACCACGCACGCGGCCTATCAGAAATTCGGCCACGCGATTTCGATCTGGATGCCTCAACATCGCCAAAGCGCAGGAACTCCAGATATGGTCGTCGCCGTCGCGCATGATGATTTCCAAAATCTCTGTGTCGTTTTCTGTCCATTTCTCCTTGAAGTGAAAGTTTGCGGCAAAGTCCATCCGTTCCCTTGCGTTCATGGAAGGCCAGCGCTGGCGAATTTCGGAGGCGCTCACGCCGAAATTTTCTTCGACTAGGAATCTCGAGATTTGGCAATGAGACTTCGGTCCACATTTGAACGTATACGACCACTCCGTTTTTCTCTCCACCTCGCAGCTCTCCCCAAAGTCTCTTTTGGCACGCTTGAGAACCTCAGGGTCGATATCGTTCTCGATGTCGCTCATGACGGGCACCTCAGCTAATCGTCACACCGCATTTTCCAGCGCCAGCGCCATCCCCATGCCACCGCTCACGCACAGTGTCGCGACACCGCGCCTGGTGTTGCGCTTCAGCATTTCGTGCAGCAGAGTGACCGTGATGCGCGTGCCGGTGCAGCCGATAGGATGTCCCAGCGCGATCGCGCCGCCATTTACGTTCATTCGGTCACGGTCGAAATTCAGCACGCGGTCGCAGGCCAACACCTGCGCGGCAAAAGCTTCGTTCAACTCCATCAGTCCGAAATCATGCGACCGCAGATTGTACTTGTCTTCAAGTTTCTGCAGTGCTGGAACCGGGCCAATACCCATGGTTCGCGGATCGACTCCAGCCGACGTAACCGCCGCAATGCGCGCCAGCGGCTTCAAGTTGTTCTGCTTCACAAAATGTTCGCTGGCAACGACGACGGCCGCGGCGCCATCGGTAATGCCCGAAGAATTGCCCGCCGTAACCGTGCCGGTCTTCGAGAATACCGGCGGCAGCTTGCCCAGCTTCTCCATGCTGGAATCCGGAAACGGATGCTCATCCTGCGAAAAGGTCACCGTACCTTTTCTTCCTTCGATCACCACCGGCACAATTTCATCGTCGAATCGACCCACCACAATAGCTCGCGCAGCGCGTGTCTGCGAAGCCAGCGCGAATTCGTCCTGCTCCTCGCGCGAAATCTTGTACTCGCCCGCAAGAAGCTCGGCGGTCTGTCCCATGACCATCTGCGCCAGCGGACAAAAAAATCCGTCGCGATACATGCCGTCGACCAATTCCTGACTGCCCAGCCGATATCCCCAGCGGGCCTGATCCAATAAATAAGGAACCCGCGACATCGATTCCGTTCCGCCGGCGAGAATGCAACTGGCATCGCCCAGCGTGACCGACTGATAGGCCAGAGCGATCGCCTTCATCCCCGACGCGCAAGCTTTGTTCACCGTGAACGCCGGAGTTTCCTGCGGAATGCCGCTGCGCACCGAAATCTGCCGTGCCGGATTCGGCCCTCCGCCCGCCTGCCGCGCATTGCCGAAGATCGTTTCTTCGATCTGCTCGGGACGCACGCCAGCCCGTTCCATGGCCGCCTTCGCCGCGATCACGCCCAGGTCCGCCGAGGTCAGCGTGGCCAGCGTTCCGCCAAACTTCCCAATCGGAGTCCGCACTGCCGAGAGAATAAAAACTGCCTGCACAGCACACCTCCATCCCGAGTCTAGCAAAGCAAAAGGAACAAAATCCTACCTGCCGGACGGTGCCCTGAATTCACTAAACCCCTAGGGACACGAAGGAATACGAAGGATGAAAACGCTCGCTTGGTTCCCTTCGTGCGACTTCATGCCCTTTGTGGTTCATCAGGACACTGCCACCCGCCGGCCGCACCCTCGACCAGCCGATGCATCTTCCACGGGTCACCTTTGCTAAAATTGCAGCGTTCTCGCATCAAGGAGCACATCCATGGCCGAAAAGACACCGCAGAACTTCTCGAATCACACGCGCTTCGATCCTCTGTTTCATTTCTTCCTCGGCCCAGTCTTCTTTCTGGGAGTCATTCTGGCTCTGATTCACTTTTTCGCTCACCTGAAAGAAGCCAGCTTTCGCGATGATTTCCACGCCGCGCTGCTCGTTCTGCTCGCCGTCGCGCTGCTCGTTGCCGTCTTCAAAGAACGTCTCTATGCTCTGAAGGTTCAGGATCGCGTCATTCGACTGGAGGAACGCCTGCGTTTGACGCAACTACTGCCCGAACCTTTTGCGCTCGCGCATTCCGGAATTAACCGAAGATCAGCCTGATCGGTCTGCGTTTCGCCTCCGATGCCGAAGTCCCGAAGCTGGTCGAGCGCACACTCAACGAGAAGCTCTCGCGCAAGCAGATCAAGCAGGCCATTCAGAACTGGCGACCCGACTATTGGCGAGTATGAAATGTAGGGGTTAACTTTCGCAAAGTTTACGCCTTTCCCCCTACGTGTGGCGCCGGCCGGGAATACGCCGTCAGGTGTACGGTGGGACGGTCCTGTTCCGCCATCCCACTTATCGATGAAACCAAAGGAACGCGAGCGTGTGTATCGGCTATGCGCAATGATCGAGAAGGAAAGAGATCACGCAAAATTCCTCCAGCTCATTCAGGAACTCAACCAACTGCTGGAGCGTAGCGCCACGGAAATGGCCGAAGATTCCGAGACCATTAAGTAAAGGTGCGAATGACTCTGTCTGAGCGAGCCTTCGAACCGGGCGGCAAGTCACCGCTTGCGCCTCTCCTCAGGAGGATCTTTACCAGCCAGAGTTCTGGCGGCTCGCACTCTGATTCGTTCGATGGCTTCGTGCAGTGCAGAGCGAAGCTCCGGGAGTGTGCGATTGACTTCGTCGGGATCTTTTGAGGCAACCACCTTGGCGCACAGCTCTCGAATACGATCGTCAAGACGGCGGGCGCGCGTGGGCATGAGATTAAAGACCGCAATAGTGTCTGGCGAAGGTGGCGCCGCCTTTTTATCAAAGCGGTAGCATTTGTTCGATACCATACATCCCGTAGAATTAACCTTAACGTGGCGTAATCCTGCCGAATGTGGCTGATTCTTCTCGCCCCATGCTCAAGTTTTTTTCCTGGCCCGGCGAAGGCGTCCACTGCTCCACGGGGACATTCACCTGCCAACCATCCCGCTCGCCTCGGGCATCAGACCCATATCGCCGCTCGAATCTCAATTCTTCGGGGGGGGGGCGATTCGCGGTAACCTGCCAGGCCCGGTGCCCAAAGTAACCATGCCGGTGCCTTTTCGGCGATTGACCCTCACACGATCCACGGGTACGATTTTTGGTAGAATCCACAGTACTTTTGATATCAGCGCCGGGAGACCATCGTCCCCAGGCGAGTCCGCGTATTTGATTGAGCCAGATGCGACTATTTCTCGTCTATTTCCGGACGGCTGTCCTGATTTCGCTGATTGGAGCGGCTTGCGCCTGTCAAACGGCGCAGAAGCCGGCCGCGCTCCTGCCGCCCGGTTCCGCCCCGGGGCTGAAACCGCCAGCTCAGGTTGCAGCTAAAACGCCCGCGACTCGTCCATCCTCAGCTCAAAACCCCACAAATCAAGAGGAATCGTCAGCTCCGAAGGGTAGCGCCGCGGAGGCTGCGTCGCAGACTCCTGCCACCCCTGATCCGGTCGCGGATCTCATCGCCGGCGTGGAAAAGCAATATCAGGCCGGACTCGCCAACTATCAGGCTGGGAACGTTGAGCAGGCGAAACAGAATTTCGATAACGCGATGAACGCGATGCTGGGCAGCAGCTTCGATATTCGCACCGATGCGCGGCTGGAAAAGGAATTTGATCACGTAGTCCAGGGCGTGGATGCGCTCTATCCCGGCGGCACCGGTTCCGAGTCCGCCGATCAGGACGCCGCCCAGGAACCGCAGCAACAATCCGAGCCTGCGCCGATCGATGAGACCAACGGCATCGCTCCCGCGGCCGACGCTAGGACGAAAGCGAAAGCCGAAGCCGAGGTCAAGAACACGCACTCCGACCTGCCACTGATGATGACCGACCAGGTCGCCGGCTACATCGCCTATTTCCAGGGACGCGGACGCGGCGTCTTCGAGCGCGCTCTGGCCCGTTCCGGCCGCTATCATGACATGATTATTTCGACGCTCAAAGAAGAGGGCGTCCCGCAGGATCTGATCTATCTTGCGCAGGCCGAATCCGGATTCCATCCGCTGGCGGTGTCCCGCGCCGGCGCTCGCGGTATCTGGCAGTTCATGGGCAGCCGGGCTCGTGGCTACGGCCTCACCCACAATATGTGGATCGATGACCGCCAGGATCCCGAAAAATCTACACGCGCCGCCGCCCGCCATTTGAAAGATCTGTACGCCCAATTTGGCGACTGGTATCTCGCCATGGCCGCCTACAATTCCGGCCCGGGCACGGTACAGGCCGCGGTGAAGCGCACCGGCTACGCCGATTTCTGGGAACTCTATCAGCGCAACGTTTTGCCCAAGGAGACGCGCAACTACGTCCCCATCATTCTGGCTGTGACCATCATGGCCAAGAATCCTTCGCAATACGGCTTGGATGACGTGGTGATGGAAAAGCCCGACGATTTCGACACGGTCACTATCAGCTATCCCGTCGATCTGCGGCTGGTGGCCGAGTGCGTCAACTCGACGTCTTCCGAATTGCAGGATCTGAATCCCAGCCTGCTGCGGCTCTCGACGCCGCGCGAAGGCAAGTTCGAATTGCATCTGCCCGCCGGAACGAAAGACGAATACCAGACCGCCATCAACGCCATCCCGCCGGACATGCGCCTCTGGTGGCGCTATCACGATGTGCATGCGGGAGACACGGTAGCCTCGCTTTCGCGTGAATATCGCGTACCGTCGCGATCGATTCTCCAGGCGAATAATCTTGAAACCGGCACCGAACTCGCCGCCGACGCGAAACTGGTCATTCCGCTTCCGCCCGGCCGGCATACTTCCGACACGGCCACCTACGCCCGCCGCATCACGCGCTATAAGGTTCGCCCCGGCGACACGGTTGAGACTGTTGCCGAAAATTTCGGGATTTCGCCGCAGATGCTGCGCCGCTGGAATGCAATCCATGGCGACAGCGTGCGTGGACGCCGCGTGCTGCTCCTGCACCTGCCGATCACGCCGAGCGCCCACGAACTCGAAGTCGCATCCTCGCACGCAACCCGGACGAAACATCCCAAGACCGAAACCGCCAGCTCCAAGCCTCCGGCGAGCAAGTCGGCGGAGATCGAACGGCTTCAAACGGAAGAAGCAAAATCCGGACGGGATCCCGAGACAGTTCGGACAGAAACCGCTCGAGCAGAAACAGCCCGGACCGAAAAAGAGAAGAATAAGCAAGAAAAAGTTGCGGTCGTCCATCACCGCGTGAAGTCGGGCGAGACGCTCTACTCCATCGCCAGCCTCTATAAGACGACCGTCGCCGCTCTCAAGCGCGAGAATCGCAACATCGCCACGCTGCGTCCGGGCATGATCCTGACTGTACAGTTGGCGCGTTAGATAACCACCCTCCGCCACCTATGTATATTTCTCGTGTAGGGGCGGACGCAGAAGCCTGCCCTGAGCCCAGTCGAAGGGTCCGCCCTGCGGAGCGCGAGCGCCGCGTGTCCGCCTCCGTCCTACACGCCACGGTCACAACAATTTCTGGTCGGGCGCTTTGCGCGCCACCCCGGACCGATGCGTGCGGGGCTACGTGACCTCGACGCGGCCCATTTCCCACCCTGGAACCTAATCACAGGATCGGGTGCGCTAAATCACATCCACCTGCCTTGACCGGAAAATAGAATCGGCGGTTGTCAGCTCTAAATCCATACCTCGATCTATCGCAAAAGGAGATTGCATGAAACTCACCCACCTGCTCGTGTTGTTTCTGATCGTAACCATGGCCGCTGCTCTGGCCGTGCCGGCCTTTGCCGCGGATGGCGCCGCCACTTACAAAGCGAAGTGCGCTATGTGCCATGGTGCCGATGGCCAGGGCAAAATCGGTCCAGCTCTGAAGGGCACCAGCCTGAGCGCCGCCGACATCACCGCCCTGCTGACCACGGGTAATGAAGCCAAGAAGGCGCCACACAAGAAAGGCATCTCGGGACTCTCGGCTGACGACGCCAAGGCCACCGCAGAATACGTGAAGAGCCTGAAGTAGTTCGTTCGACAGCGCGAGTTACGCTCGCTCCGAGGCCCCACTCTTGTCGCGTTTTCGCGACGGGGTGGGGATTTTGAGCAGCGATCAGCCATGCGAGACATCGGGTAACCCTCCCGATCCAAACTCCCGCAACCACCGCGCCATCGCCCGGATGACGATTCCGTCATCGTCTTTTTACCTGCGCGCAACATTCTCGTCACCTGCCATTCACGCCGCTTTGCTATCTATCGAGAGCTGAAAATTCCCCATTCTCCGGAGGATACTTATGCGTCTCTCGCGCAATCTTTGTGTCGGCGTGGCCGTGGCAGCACTGGCGGTGTGGCCGGCCGTGGCCCAATCCGCCACGTCTCAGTCCGGTGGCGTCAAGCACG
Source organism: uncultured Acidobacteriaceae bacterium (assembly GCA_963772045.1). Taxonomy (GTDB): domain Bacteria; phylum Acidobacteriota; class Terriglobia; order Terriglobales; family Acidobacteriaceae; genus Sulfotelmatobacter. Next base: position 712,616 of record CAVYWC010000003.1, read on the forward strand.
TTCTGCTGATCAGTGTCGATGGCATGCATGCGGTTGATTTCTTGAATTGTTCCAACGGCATCGTGACTGCGAACGACGGTCAACCTTTCTGCCCGGCGATCGCAGCCCTCGGCATGACTGGGGTCAACTATGTCGCCGCCAGCACCTCAAAACCTTCCGATTCGTTCCCCGGCCTCACCGCCATCGTCACGGGTGGAAGCCCGGCTCTGACGGGTGTCTACTATGACGTTGCCTATTCCAGGAATTTCGACGCTCCGGCGCAAACCACCGGCAACGGTCTTGGCGCCGGCCCGTGCACTCCCTATGCCGCACCCACCGGGACAACCAGCGAATATGAAGAGGGCATCGACTTCGACAAGACCAAGCTCAACGGCGGTGCGCCCGGCGCATCGCTGACCGACGGCACCATCGCCTCGATCGATCCCAAGCACCTGATTCGCGATCCCAGCCGCGGCTGCGCTCCGGTGTGGCCGTGGGAGTGGGTCCGCACCAACAGCATCTTCAGCGTGATTCACGCGGCTGGTGGATACGCGGCATGGTCCGACAAGCATCCGGCGTACTCTTCTGTGGCCTCGGGTATTGGACCGACTGCGCTCGACGACTTCTACGCTCCGGAAATCAACTCCAGCGTTATCGGACTTCCGGGAGTAAAAACGCCGACCGGCGCTTCCTGCGCCGAGATCCGCGACACCGGCGCCGACCTGACCGCCTGGACCAACAGCTTCGAAAACATTCAGTGCTATGACACCTTGAAAGTCGATGCGGTCCTCAACTGGATCGACGGCAAGAACCACCTCGGCAATAAGACCACCAAGGTTCCCACCGTTTTCGGCATGAACTTCCAGGCGCTGAGTGTGGGCCAGAAGCTCATCGAGAAAAGCAACGGCGTAACCGGCGGATATCTGGATGCTCAGGGCACGCCCGGCGCGGCCCTGCTCAGCGAATTCCAGTTCGTCGACGCCTCCATCGCGGCCTTTGTCAGTGAACTGAAGAAACAGGGACTCTACGACTCGACGCTGATCGTGATCACCGCGAAACATGGCCAGTCGCCCATCGATCCCAGCCGCTATGTCGGTCAGACCATCAATGGCACTTCGCCGGTCACGCTGCTCTCGAACGCCGGCTACATTCCGTGGTCGGAATCCACCAACAACCCCACCGGCATTGGACCGACGGAAGATGACGTCTCTCTGATCTGGCTGAGCGATTCTGCCGATACTCAGTCTGCCGTCGATATCATCGAACAGAATCCTTCCATGACTACAGGCGTCGGCCTTGGCCAGCTCTTCTATGGGCCGTCGCTCGAGTTGAATTACAACAACCCGACCAACGATCCGCGCACGCCCGACATCATCGTGACCCCGAATGTCGGCGTTACGTACTCCGGCAGTCACGCGAAACTGGCCGAGCACGGCGGATTCGCGCATGACGACACGAATGTGGTGCTGCTGCTGTCGAATCCAGGCTTCGCGCCCCGGACCGTCTACTCAGGGGTGGGTACGGCCCAGGTAGCGCCCACGATTCTTCGAGCCTTAGGCCTCAATCCGAGCGCTCTGGAAGCGGTTCGTGTGGAAGGAACGCCGGTTCTTCCCGCAGTTCAGTTCTAACTGCCTGTCCCACCTAGAGCGGCTGCCCCACCCTGGTCCCACGGTTCTGTGGGACCAGGGTGGGGATTTTTGATGTTTCTCCTTAGCTTCGTGTAGGGGCGGAGGCATTCCTCCGCCCCGCGCTACTGGACAGGGCCGGAGACCACAATGCTGTCGGAATCCGGTGCGTCCTCGATCTTGAAACTGGACGGAACCTCAGATATCGCCTTATCGGGCTCGGAATGTTGTGCCCTTGGGTTGGACTCGCTGCTCAAAATCCGCCTGCATGTTTGGAGCGAGCGCCGAGGCAAAATACCTTTTCCGCTTCCCTTTTGCGGCTCGCCTGTGATAACAGAATGAGAGCCTGCCTCGTGTGCTTCCAGTCCTTGCAGGCTGCATCGAACGTCGTGCTATAATCACGCGCCGTTCCTGCAAACGAAGTATCGGTGGTCTTTTAATATCTCGTGCCTGCAGCAGGGCGCTGCTGTTCGCCCCAAGCCGCGACTGAAATCAGGAGGAGCAATGACGTTCTACGACCCGACACTCTACGGACGTGACGAAGAAGACGAGTTCGGTGACAGCGGTGCCTACACCGAGTCGCTCGAGGAAGATTTCGAAGAGGAGGAAGAAGAGGAAGAAGAACCAGGCCCGGAACCCGAAGCCGAACCCGAGCCCGTCGCCGTGACTCCACCCCCTGCCGCGCCGGCCGGCGGCGGAGGCGCGTCCAAACCTAAGCCCAAGAAAGCGGCCCCCAAGAAGAAAGTCGCGAAAAAGAAACCAGCCAAGAAAGCCGCCAAAAAGCCAGCTAAGAAGGCTGCCAAGAAGAAGCCGGCAGCGAAGAAGAAAGCCGCCAAAAAGAAGCCGGCCAAGAAGGCCAAGAAGAAGGGTAAGCGGCGCCGCTGATTCGCGGTTGTTACAGCGGAAATTTATAGCTAGTGCCTCGCCGGCTCCGGCGAAATCGGGCACACTACTACTTCTGGAATTCGAAGACGGGACCGCGCTCTTTTCGGAGCGCGGTTTTCTCTTTCCGCGTGATCCGCATTTCGCGGCCGGAAAATCGCGGTTCGCATGTAGCCACCGGACGCATTCGTCCGGGGTCGCGCATGATAGCGCAATGAAGATGGAATCCGTCGCTTCCCTTCTCAGGACGGACGAATGCGTCCACCCTACACCGACTGCTACAACCTCGCTGAACTGCCTGCCACTGCCGGGGCGCTATGACCCACACACTGGATCACTCCGAGAAAGGCGTTCCACGGCCCAACCGCCTCCCGATATTGATAGGCCATGACCCGCGAGATCTGGTGCAGATGGGTTAAATCATGCGTCGCCCACGTGGCCAGCAGTTCCGATAGCGTCACGATTCCGAGCGCCGGATGCCGTCCCCGCTTGCCGAAATCTTCCGGCCGCAGGTTCAGCGCCCGCAGCGCGCCCAGGTTTTCGCGTCGCAAACGCGCGAATTCATCCAGCAACTGCGGCAACGTTTTGCCTTGACTCTCGCGTTCCTGGGCCCAGCGGTCAAAGGGATCGAATGCCCGGCCCTCGCCGGATTCGAGAATTCTTCTCGCCCGCGGCATCCAGTCGGTGCGCTCGCCGTGAATCAAATGGCCGAGGACATCGAACGCGCTCCAGGTCTTTTCGCCTTCGTTGCGCAATGTCCATTCTTCGGGCAGATCGCGCAAAAGTACGTTGAGCGCCGCTGGAGTGCGAGTCAGAAGCGCAATAGTGTGCTGAAGATTTTGCTCCATGCTGCGCCTAGATGCGGAGCGCACAAGCTTCGACGCATTTCATGGCGGGCAATTTCGCAGCCTTCGCGAGCGACGGCTAGACGGGCCTACGGATTGTTGAATTGCTCCATCGGCGCGGCAGGCCGCAAGCTCGCCACGCAGGTAGTCTTCTCATGGCATTCGACATCGGCGCGAAGGACAAGCACCGCACAGCTCCCGGGCGGAAATTCCAGCGGGTAATGCGCCGCGGTCAGTCGCTGAGCGAGCGGCTTTAGTACTTCATCGCCGTTCTCGTACTGCACCGACTCGATTTTTTCTGGGCTGACTTTGACCATGAACTGCGCTGAACCGGAGAGCTTCGCGTCGTTACTCACTTTTACTTCACGCGAGTGGCGAAGCTGTTCCGCCGGAGTCTGCGTCCATTCGCCATTGGGCATGCGACGAATCTCAGTGAGCGGCACTTCCCTTCCCGTCAGTTTCTTGTAGCGTGCGCGGATTTCACCCTGTTCCTTTTGATACTGTTTTTGTGCGTCGACACCGGCGAAAACGGATCTTGGCGGTGGACTTGCTATTGCGCGCTCATAGGCCCGCTCAGCGAGCTGCGCTCTCCCTTCCTTCTCGTAAATCTCGCCCAAATGTTCGGCGACGAGACTGTCCTCGCCGAGCAGCCAGGCGGCGCGAACCAGACTTTCGCCGGTTTTTGCATCTCCTTCGTGGTAGTACACCCAACCGAGCGTGTCCCATACCAGGCTGTACTGATAAGTCCGATTCATGTCAGTTTCGTTGAAAGTCTCCGAATTACGCGATTGATCGTCGAGCTCATCCACTGCATTCTGGGCATACTTTTTGGCTAGGTCGAGGCTCACGTTATTATCCGCGAACGTCCATGCGACTTCGTTGAGCATCATCGTGTCGTCATCTTTTTGTTCCACCGCCAGCTTCATATGCGCGACGGCTTTATCGGTTTGACCCGTTTTCAGATAGGCCGTGCCCAACTGATATTGCAGGCTTGCGCTGGCAGGTGTGGACTTGACCGCAGTCTCGAGTACACCGATGGCATCGGCGTATTTTTCCTGCTGCATGAGCAAGCCGGACAGCGTGACCGTGGCGGTGCGATTCGTAGGGTCCACTTTCAGCAACTTGCGCCACTCCTCAATCGCATCGTCGATGCGGCCTCGAAAAGTCATCAGCGAAGCCACTGCCTCATAGGGCCTTGGATCGCTGGGCTGAACTTCCTCTTCGGCGCGGAATTGCTGCAAAGCTTCTCCCTGCTGGTTCTGCGCTGCCAGCACACCACCCAGATAGAGGTGAGCAAACTTGTAATTGGGATCCTTGGCGATGACTTTTTCGTACAACTCCTGCGCGCGTTTGAGGTCGCGCCCTTGCATCGCCTGCTGCGCCTCCTGGAACATGGCATCAACATCACCGCTTGCGGTTTCCTTTTTGTCGCCGGAAGCGCCGGCATTCAGGTCCGAACCTTTCGCGGTTCCGCTCAGAACTATCCAGTTGGACTCGTCATCGGACATATCACGACCAAACCTGTGGTACCGTTCCCAGTCGCTGAGTGGGACCTCTTGCTTCTTGAGGACAAGTTCGCGAGTCACGGCGATCAATTTCGGTGGCGTGAGCGCGGGCGCAAAACCTTTACCCGCATCAGAGCTCTCCATCCGGGCTTCATCGCTGTATTCGGCGAAGGTATCGACCAAGTGGCAATCCGCGGGAAGGGTTGCGGAATAGCCTGCGGGCAGCTCGATTCTCGCGCGATATGTGAGTTTGCCGATGCCGCCCAACAACACAGGGTCTGGCGGCTTGATATCTTTCGCCACCTTCGCGACCTCGATTCCGATGGGCGGAAACGGAGAGGTGATCTGATGGTGCTCCCAGTCGCCGTAGTCTTTGCGGACGTAGTCGTAGGAAAGTTCAAAAGGTTTATCCAGATCGTCCGGCGGCGTCATCTTCACATTGCTCACGTCGCCGGCGAAGTTCATCGCATAGGAGAACCGCTGTACCGCTTGTTTCCATTGTGATTCCGAAACCTGGCGGAAGACAGTTCGCATCAACAGTTCGCTGTCACCACGGTATTTCTGCTGTATGTGGCCGGTGAATGTTCCATCGGCTGAGAGTTTCCCTTCGGCCGTAAATTCCTGATACTGCGGAAAAGGCGCATCCCGCGGCGTAGTCACGAGAGCGGGAGGTTTACTCCCCGGAATCAGCAATGCTTGCTTGTCACGGATGCCCAGCAACAGCAGGCCATACGGCGCAACCTCCGGTGTGGTATCGAGCCAGAGAAGCTTGTCACCGCGCGGCACCGCGGTGATGACGTGATTGAACTGCGCCGGCGACGGCACGTCCGGATCGAGCTTGCGCGTGGCGTGGATCAGGACCGGCCAGGCATCGATTCCCACCGCCTTCAGCAAAGCTGCCAGCAGTGTGTGTTTGTCTTTGCAGTCGCCGTAGCCGTTGTCGAGCACATCGTCGGCCGCGTGCGGCTGAAAGCGGCCAATGCCAAAATCCAGCCCGACATAGTGATATTTCAGCGAGACGAAGTTATAGATGGCGTGAATCTTGTCATCGTCGGAGGTCAATCCCTTGGTCAGTTCGGCAGCTTTGGCCTGAATCGCCGGAGTAAGCTCCATCTGGGTTTTCTGCAGATCGCCATACCAGCGGCCGACCTCTTCCCAACTCGCGAAGGTCGTGATCTGCACATCAGGATTCGGCGGAATCCGGCGCGGCGGTTCATTCGGATCTTTCTGTTTGATTTCCAGATTCGCGTGCGTCCAGCGATAAGTGCGGCGGCCGTTTTCCTCTTTGATCTCAGGCTTAAACTCAGGGCTGAGCACTTTGACGAATTTCGTGCTGGGGACGCTGATCTCGAGTTCTTCATCCTTGGCAATGGCGTCTTTGGCGAAAGAGTATTCCTGCCAGAAGTGGCCGGGCACCAGCGCCTTCACGATACGGAAGCGGACGAGATATTCGAGAACATCGCCGACAGCAAGTCCCTTTACCGCAACATGCTTTTCGTGGATGTCGCTATACAGCGGCGCTATGCGCGTCACTTCCCCGGGCATGTCCTGAATGTTGTAATCCGGCGTCTTGACGATGCTGCCGTCGGGCTTGCGCACCCGGATGTAGTCGATGTCGACGGCTTCGTTTTCGCTGGTATAGGTAAAACTCAGGACCGCGAAGGCTTTGACGCCAGCGTCACTGATCATTTTGATCCGCGCGCTGAGCTCGCGTGTGCCGGTGCCGTCATTCTCGGCGGTCACTTTCGTGGCCAGCCGCTCGATGACATAAGCTTCTTTGGAAAAATCGGGGGCGGCGGGAGATGGCTTCTCCGCCGTCTGCACCTGGGCGAGAACGAACGAGCCCGCAAACAATAACGTGAAAACTGCCCCGAATCGAGAGGCCATCTGGGAACGCCGCCTCGCGGCGGCGGCACCATCTTACCTCTATTTCGCCGGTTGCAATTTATTTCTTCCCACTCACAGCATTCAGGCATTGGCCGTAGAGTTCGAGCAGGCGCTCGGCGTACTCTTCCGGCTTGGCCGCGGAGCCAGTCCCTTGAAATCCCACGCCGCTGGACGTGGTTCGTCCGTAGCCCGTGGTCATGGCCACGAATTTCATTAAGTCGAGTGCGATGTCTTCATTACGGCGGCCCGCGGCCGAGCCAGTGCCCGGAGTTTCTTCCATGACTCCTTCTCCTCTTCCAGAAACGATAGGGATTTCTTCTTCGAAGTCTTCGTCGTCCATCATGGCGCAATGACTCTGCTGCGATCATAGCAGAGCTGACACGGTGGGTCGTCAGCATGCGTCACGCGTGCTTCACTTCGCTCATCAGCGCCATCAGATTGCCTTCGCTGTCGCGGAAGAAGGTCATCCACAGATCATGATCGGGCAGGCGCGCGAGCATGTGTGGTTCGTCTTCGAACTTCACATTCTGCGTCTTCAGCTTCGAGTACGCCGCCTGAATGTCAGGCACGGAGAAATACAGAATCGAGCTGTCGTGATCGAACTCCGGCTTCTCCGGATGGTCGAGCATCAGCCGCACCCCGCCGCAATCGAAAAACGCCAGTCCCGGCGGAGCCTTGAACAGCAGCTTCAGACCGAGAACGTTCTCGTAGAACCCGGCGGCGCGCTCCACATCGTGCGCGCGAATCTGAATCTGGCCGAGGCGCGAAATCCCTACTCCCGTGGCAACGCTGCTCATTGTCTTGACCTCCCGCGCTCAATTAGTTAGCATAGCTAACTATATTTCGATGCCGAAGTCAAGCCCGAAACCCGGCCGTCAAAAACCCGGCCGTCAAAAAAATGGAAAGTCCGGAAGAGACCGCGAAGAGCTGAGGCCTGAAGTCCTCACGCTGGCGGATCGTCTGCACTCCGCGGCGATTCACCTGCTGCGCCGGGTTCGCCAGCAGGATGCTACTACGGGCGAGGGTCCGGCCCGGCTCTCTGCGCTTTCCGTTCTCGTTTTTGGCGGTCCAAAAACTCTGGGCGAACTCGCGGCCGCCGAGCAGGTCAAGCCGCCGACCATGAGCCGGATCGCCGCCGGGTTGGCGCGCAGCCATCTGATCGAGATTGCCGAGGATTCCGCCGACGCACGCCGCCTGCGCATTCGGGCCAGCGCGAAGGGCACGCGTCTGTTGCAAGTGGCGCGGCAGAGGCGCATCTCGTCATTGGCCGGGCAATTGCAAACGCTTTCGCCGAAAGATTTCGCCAGATTGCAAGCTGCAGCGGAGATCCTCGGTCGACTGCTCTCCGAATGGAAGTGATTCCATAACGCGAACGGGATTCCGGACAGAAAAGTGCCCCATCATGGCAGAGCTTTTTGCGGCCGGGATGGGGCATTTAGATGCGTAACCCTAGAAGGTGACTTTCAGCACCAACTGGCCCTGCCGTGGACCAACGGCCAGGTAATAGATCTGCCCGAAGCCGCCGTCGCCGATGCCGGTGTCGGGCGTGCCGAAGACAGGATGATTGAACGCATTTTCTGCCTCCAGTCGCATCTCCAGCCGAACTCCTTCATGCGCGTTCGACAGCAAGAACTGTTTTCCTATGGACAAGTCGCTGGTGAACGCTCGCGGGCTTCGAATATCTGCGGTGGTCCGCGGAGCATTGCCCAGGGTAAAAGCGCCGGGGGTCTGTACAGTACTGTTGGGCAAATTGTTACCCGCATTGGAGAAGAAATTGTTTACCCAAACGCTATCGCTGCCATAGTTACGTTGCGGCTTGCCGACGAAATTGGGGCGTTGTGGGCCGTAGGTGGGCAGTGGAATTCCACCGCCGGCTACAGAAAACTGCAGTGGCCAGCCCGAGCGCATCTGCCAGATGCCGTTGGTTTTCCAACCGCCGATGATGCCGTCCACCCAGCGCGGCATGTTGCTCCCGAAAAGCTTGCCGCGCCCCAGCGGCAAATCGTAACTGTAGCTGAATTTCAACACTGCCGGTACGTCGAACGTCGACAGGCTTCGCTCCGATTTCACGTTGTTCGGATCCTGCACTGCCCATCCCGCCTCCGGTCCATAGTTCGCCAACCAAGCCACGTTGGTGTCATACATGGAGGAATCATCGATCGACTTCGACCACGTGTAACTGGCTGTAAGCTCCAAACCGTTGCTGTAGGCCTTTTCTGCCGTAAGTTGCATCGAGTGATAGGTTGAATTCGCGATGGGCGGCTCATCGGTCGCGACGCCGGTGTACTCAGGGTAGGGCGTCAGCAACTGCAAGTAGGGCACCTGAGAGCTGGAAAGCGTGCTGTTCGGGTCGGAAATAGGGCCGCCATTTAGCGACGAGAAAGGATTTGTGACGTAACTTTCGAGACAAGAGATGTTGAGGGTTTGGCACGCATTGTTTGGGTTGGGGCTACTGGCGGGCAAGTTCTCAATCGACGGCCCCAGGATGTCGGGATTGTTGTCGCCGGCGAAATAGAGATGGGTTCCTTTTTTCCCGATATAGTTTGCCGCAACCACGACGTTCCAGGGCAATTGGCGTTCGATGCCGAACGTCCAGCTCTGCTCGTACGGGGTCAGCGCTGCGGCATGAGTCCGAAGCGGGCCAATGGCGCCGTAACCGACATCGTTGAGTTCGCCCAGGGAGCTCCCGGCAGGCTGAATCAAGCCGTTAGGAAAGGGGTTGCTCATGTGCAGCCAGGGCGAGTTACCTTCATTCTGATAAGTGGTAATCGCGCCGGTGTATTGGTTAAAGCCTTGTGAACCGTAACTCAGCAAGCCATTGGCGCCGGAGCGAGTCTGGCTGTAGAAGATGCCATAGCCCCCGCGTAGGACCATCTTCGGAGCGAACTGATACGAGAATCCGAAACGCGGCTGAATGTCGTGCCAGTCCGTCAACCAGTCCGAACGCACGCTGGGGCTGTTGAAGAACTCGGCACCCATGAGCGGAGTGGTCACGGGCTGGTTGGTGACCGGGTTAGTGTACGAAATGCTCCCGCCGTTCAGCGGATTGATCACATTCGGATTCCACCAGTTCATGCGATTGAAGCGCTCAGTCCTGGGCAAGGAGACGTCGTAGCGCAGTCCCAGGTTCAGAGTCAGTTTGCTGGTTGCCTTCCAGTCGTCCTGAGCGAACACGGCGTACTGATAGTTTTCGCTCGCCGGACGGAATTGAATTTCGTAGAAGCCACTCTGCAACTGGCCCGTCAGAAAGCTGGCCATATCATCGCCGCCGGCGACGTTGCCATCAGCACAGGTGTTCCCGTCCCCCTCCCCGGGAGATGGGCACAGGGAGGTGCCCCGGTTATCGAAATTGAAATAACCCAGCGGGGCGTTAGTCTGGATGTAGTTCTGCTGGTGCACGCGGCCTTCGAATCCGAATTTCAGTTCATGAGGACCACGGACCTTCGTCAGCATCACCGAAAGCTGGCCTGTATCCTGACCCTGCTTGTAATTGCCGTAGGGATCGTTTCCGGCGTTGGGGAAGAAGTTGTCTGCCTGGTAATTAAGAAGTTGTATGGCGGGAACGCCATTGAAGCCGTTCTCCTGCAAATAGGAAGGGAAACCCAGCGTGCTGAGAGGATTGGCATTCAGGCTGGAATTGTAGGCGTAGATCAATTCTGTGCCGCGGGTAAAGCCGAGCGTGGTCGTCAAAAGTAACGTGGGACTGAAGGTGTGAACATCGTTCAGAGCAAACAGGTGCGAGTTGCCGGTGTTCGCTCCGCTGCCACAGGGATCGATGAAGGTCTTGTAGCAGTTGTAAGGAGTATAGGTGCTCCACTGTTGCGAGTACTTTCCGCTCAACAGGTTCTTTGGACTGAAGCGGTGGTCGATCTTGATGTCGAACTGCTGATTGTTGCTGGAGCTTGCACCCGAGGCGATCCAGTTCACGTACGGGGTAGCGTTGGGCATGCCGGGTGTAGGCAGAGGGTACAGAGCCATCATGTTCGCAGCGACTGGGTCGATGAGGTTGCCCGCAATGCCAGGAGTGGGTTCGTTCTGAGCCGGAGGACAGGAATTGTTAGCGGGAAAGCCGGGGAGGCTGGTGCTACAGCCCGGGCTAATGTATTGGTCGATTCTGTTGTTCGGAATCGGCGTGTAGCGCACTGGCCCGCCGTCATTGGAGCTGAACACGCCGGAATAAGGATCGTAGAGCTGGCCCGCGGGATCGTTACAAACGCCGTTCACGAAGGCTGCGCCCGGAGCTGGCCCGTTGGGGCCATCCCCGCCGCAGAGCTCTGAGAAATCTCCGGTGCGCTCGGCGGCGCTGGGCACGCCGCCCTCATAGGTACCCATCGAAGTGGCGAGGGTTCCGTCCCAGTCGAAAAAGAAAAATGTCTTGTCCTTGATGATCGGTCCGCCGAAAGTGCCGCCGAACTCATGCCGGTGAACCGGAGGAATCGGCTGTCCGCTTTGATCATTGAACCAGTTGTTGGCGTCGGTAATGGTATTGCGGATGAAATCGTACACTTCGCCGTGGTACTTGTTCGTGCCCGAGCGCGTGACCATGTTGATAATGGACCCGCCGGAGAAGCCATATTCGGCGCTGAAGTTCGACTGCTGTATCTTGAATTCTTCCATGGCCTCGGGCGAGGCGACGTAGGTAACTGCGGTGATGCCGCCGTTAGGCTCGAAGTTGGTGATCGAGGAACCGTCCACCAGGATGTCGGCACTGGCTCCGCGGCTGCCGTTGGAAATGAAATTGGTTCCCGTGTCGCCGATGCTGTTCGCGTCACTCTGATCGTTCACCCCTGGCGCTAGGTAGGTGAGGGTAAGAACGTAACGGTCGACCAGAGGCAGATTGTCGATCAGCCGCCGGTCGACGACCTGGCCGGTCACCGCGTCCTCAGTGTTGACGCTGGTCGAGCGAGCCTCGACACTGACAGTTTGCGTTTCTGCGGCAACTGTTAGAACCAGATTGGCAGTGGCGTTCTCGCTGACGTTCAGATGAATGTCTTTTTGTACGGTCTTGCCAAAGCCTTTCATGTCTGCCGTGACGGAGTACAATCCCGGCGGAATGGACGCGAACAGGTAACGTCCGTTGCTGTCCGAAGTGGTGGCGAAGTGATAACCCTTCTGTTCGTCTAAGAGCGTGACTTTCGCACCTTGGACGATAGCTCCAGAGGAGTCGGTGAGCACGCCGCTCACAGTACCGAAATAGCTCTGTGCGATCAGCGCGGCGGGCAGCATGAGGGCAAGCGTCAGCGTAAGAAACACCGCACGCGATAGATTTTTCAGAGGCTTGGGAAAAATCGAGTTAAATGTTTGCATCGGACCCTCCTTCGAGCGAGCGCTGGAACAGAACAGCCACAAAAGACCGTACGTTATGTTGCCGGAATCCTACACAAAGTCGTCGTGCAATGCTATATCCAAGATCACAAATTCTGCAGTAATCAAACGTTTCACTGCCGCATTTTTTTCTTGAAAGTCGCCGGGTGTTTGTGCGCCGAGGAAAGTCTGCCGGCCCATAATAGCTGCCAGCAAATTTCTGAAAGTTTTCTTTATTGCATGCTGGTCTGCGCCTCCACTCTCGATTAGTATCGAGACACTGCTGAACCGCTAATCATTTTGCCGTTGGGGACGGCCTCTGGGGGCCGTTGGCTGTGGGGAGCAAACCGACATTGCCGCATCACTTCGAATTTGATTTCGAACACAAGATTCTCCGCATGGTGCTCGAAGGCGACATGGAAGGTGAGGAATTCCTCGGCCTCAATTCCGAGATCCGCGCGTTGGTGGGGCGGTTGCATCCCCTGGCCGGAGTCGCCGATTGCGCCGCGATCGAAAACTTCCGTGTGAGCAGCCAGACGCTGCGCACGGCGGCGTTGCAGGGATCTCCGTATCCCGGCACGACTCCGCGTTACATCGTCGCCCCGAGTGATTATCTGTTTGGCCTGGCCCGCATGTATGAACTGGTGGGTGATGAGTCCAAAGGCAAGCTGGAAGTCGTGCGCACGTTGGAACAGGCGTTGGCTGACCTGGGTGTGGTCGACGCAAAATTCGAAAAGGTGACCGATTGAGGGAAGCCTTTATCACGGAGACATATAGGCACAGAGAAAAAGAATTAAGAAAAAAGGTTTCTCGGTGCCTCTGTGTCTCCGTGGTGATAGGGCTTCTGTAGAAATACAACTTTTTCACACGGCCGCGGCAGTCTCGACTTTCACATTGCGCAGAAACTCAGCTGCCTCTTCGGGAATGACGGTGTTGATGAACATGCCCGATCCGAGTTCGAACCCCGCAGTCCGCGTCAGCCGCGGGATCACGCTCATGTACCAGTGAAAATAGCGCACCCCCACGCACTCGGCGGGAGCAGTGCGGATGGTGAAGTTGAAGTCGGGATTGTCGAGGCCATAGAAGAGCTTGGCCAGCACTCCGCGTAGAACCCGACCCAGATCGCTGATCTCGGTGGAACTGATGTCGCCAAAGCTGGCCATGTGACGCCGTGGATAGATATGGGTGAAGAAGGGCGATGGGGAAGCGAATAATTCCGTGGCCAGGAAGTGCTCGCTCTCCAGCACGATCCGCCGCCGGTGTTCGAGCTCTTCGTCGATGAGCTGGCAGAACATGCAGCCGCCAAAATCGTCATAGTAGCGCAGCGCTTCCTGAAAGCGTTGCCGCACCTGATAGGAAATGACCGGCGTGGCGATCAGCTGGGAGTGCGGATGTTCCAGGCTTGTGCCCGCATCGGCGCCGAAGTTTTTGAAGATGGTCACCTGCGCGATGCGCGGATCCAGGCTCAGTTGGTCATAGCGCGTCTTGTAGATGCGCAGGATGTCGGCTACATGCTGATCCGTCATTTGCGCCATGGCCAGCGAGTGATCTGGCGTCTCGACAATCACGTCGTGCATGCCGAAACCGCCCATGGAGCGCATGGTGCGGCGAATGCGGCGTTCGGGCTCGCACTCGGGCGACAAAGCCGCAAACTTGTTTGCCACCACACGCGCTTTCCAGCCGGCGCCATCCGGAAGGCGGAGGATTTCGGGCGGAGTCTGATTTTCGTGACCGGGACAAAACGGGCAATTCGCGGAATAAGAGACGGCAGGCTTGGCTGCAGCACGATGCACTGCCATCTGGTCGGGACGCTTGGCGCGCTCGGTCGCGATCACGACCCATTCCTTCGTCATGAAGTTCTGGCGAAGTTCTGGCATTGGGGAACCTTCTTTCCACTCGAAAAGGTTCGAGCAGTCAATTCTACGGACCGCCCGGAGGAATCACCAGAATTTTGGGGTACGATCGGTCACCCGCTGGGCTACTTTGTTCCCGAATTGTTCCATTCCCAAAAATGCATTGGCCCGCTGGAGAAGTGCATCGCCGAAAATGGTCTTCGACCCGCTCGGCCGAGTCGGTCCGCTGGGTCGCGCCTCCCAGCAAGAGTCCGCGGGCAGGAGTGCGCCACGTCTTCCTCAGCCGCAAACTACGGTGAACGCTGTATTGCGACGCCTCGACTCGCTTCAGCAAGCTAAGGTTGCGCGGCGGCGATGGAGAGCTCGTGTCCGTTGCCCTCGCTACTTCGAGTCTGAGTCAAGTTCTCCGCCAAACTGTTGAGCGGCCTATGCATACGTCCTCCGGTAATCTGGCAGAAGAAGCTCTGCAACTGGCGCTGGATGCCGCTGGCGCGGGCACGTGGGACTGGAACGTCCAGACTGGCGAACTGGTTTGGTCGAAACAGTGCCTGGCCATGTTCGGTCTTCCCGCGGATACTCGGATGTCCTATGAGAGGTTTATGCAGCTCGTGCATCCCGACGATCGCGAGCGCATTGACCGAGCGGTGAAAGCCACCTTGGACCGACGGTCCGACTACTCCGTAGAGATGCGCACGGTGTGGCCGGATGGAAATGTTCACTGGGTGGCCTCGCGCGGACGAGTCTTGTTCAACGACGCCGGCCAGCCGGTCCGAATGATCGGCGGGGGCCTAGATATCACGAAGTTGAAGCAAACCGAAGAGGACGTGCGGCAGCAGCGGTCGCGCTACGAGTTTGTGGCGGAAGGCTCCGATGTCGGTTTCTGGTTTTGCGACCTTCCCTTCGACAAAGTCATTTGGGATAAGCGGGTCAAGAATCACTTCTGGCTGCCGCCCGACGATTCGCCGGTGACGATGGAGATCTTCTACTCCCAGCTCCATCCGGAGGATCGCGAACCGACGCGGCTCGCCATTGAGAATTCGATCAACAATCACGAGCAGTATGACGTCGAATATCGCACGATTGCACCTGACGGCCGTGAGAAGTGGATTCGGGCGAACGGCCGCGCCTTTTATGACGAAAACGGAAAAGCAGCAAGCTTTGACGGCATCACCCAGGACATCACGGCCCGCAAGCGCGCCGAAGCGGACCTGCGCGCCAGCGAGGCACGCTATCGAACTCTGTTCGAAACGATGGCGGAGGGCTTCGTGCTCTGCGAACTGGTGCGTGACCATCAGGGGCGAGCCATCGACATTCGCTGGCTCGAATGTAATCCGGCTCTCGAACGCCTGACGGGACTCAGCCGCGATCAGGTTATAGGACATTGCGCCAGCGAGATCTTTCCTGACGAATGGGAATGGTGGGTTCGTACTTATGCGCGCGTAGTCGAGGAAAAAAGGGTCTACCGTTTCGAGCACGGGGCAGAATCGGTGGGACGAACCTGGGACCTGATTGCGTTTCCGTACGAAGGAGACCGGTTCGCGGTCCTTTATGACGACATCACGGCCCGCAAGCAGGCAGAAGAAGCGCTGCGGGCCAGCGAGGCGCGGCATCGCGATCTGGCTGCGAATCTGGATCGCGAAGTGCAGGTGCGCACCCGCGAACTGCAGCAACGGACGGAACAGGTCATGCGAACGTCCGACGATTTGCGCGAACTCTCCGGCCGCGTGCTGCGCGTGCAAGATGAGGAGCGGCGGCGCATTGCGCGCGAATTGCACGACAGCGCCGGCCAGATCCTCACCGCGCTCGGGTTGGAGCTGGGAAGTCTGTCCGAGGATGTGGAGAAGGTCGCGCCCCAGCTCGCCGGCAGCTGTGCGAAAGCGCAGGAGTTAGTGCAGCAGCTGCACCGGGAAATCCGTACAACTTCGTATTTACTGCACCCCCCGCTGCTCGATGACGCAGGCCTATCCTCAGCTTTGAACTGGTACGTGGAAGGGTTGAGCCAGCGCAGCGGCATCGAAATTCACCTGGATATTCCTGACGATCTTGGCCGTCTGCCGCGCGACATGGAGTTGGTAATGTTCCGGCTGGTGCAGGAATCCCTGACCAACATCCATCGGCACTCGGGCAGCAGAACGGCGGAGATTCGCATCGCGCGCGAAGATGGCATCGTGACCATCGAAGTGCAGGATCAGGGCAGAGGCATGTCGTCCGAAGAACTCAAGAAGATTCGCGAGGGCGGCTCCGGGGTGGGGATTCGCGGCATGAGCGAACGCCTGCGGCAGTTTCACGGCGAGCTGAAAATCGAATCGGACGAGTCGGGAACCGAGGTGGGGGTGAGAATTCCTATTCCACAAAGGGCGGCGCAGTTTACAGAGCCGCTGCAACCGGCGGTGTAGTCGTGGTTATGTAGCCGCGGACGCATTCGTCCGGGGTGCGCGCAAGGCGCGCAATGAGCAGTGCCGGTTGGTGTGTGGGTGATGCAGGCGGCGTGAACGGACAACACGGGTCGCTTCGCTCCGCGGGGCGGACCCTTCGACTCCGCTCGTGGCAGGCTGCGTCCACCCCTACACGAGCTAGATTTCTAATCCCAGATAGCAGATGCGACCGACGATGTAGTCGGAGAGGCGCTTGCCTTCCCGCATGGGGATGACTTCGACCGGCGACGACTCGCCGTGCGGGCGCAAGATTAAATGATTTCCGGCCACTTCGACATAACGAACCGCCGCAGTATCGTTTTTCAGAACAGCGTACATATTGAACTCGCCTTTGCGATAGGGAGAAAGTGCGTTGTAATGTCGATCGATGAGCAGCGTGGCGCCAGGCTGGAGACGAGGAGACATGGGCAGGGCGTCGTCGGCTTCGAGTTTGACGAAGACGAAGCGCTGCCAGCCGGAGCGGTCGCCCTCGGTTTCTGCCCGCAGCCGACGCAGGAACGACTTGCGGAACTTGACCATTTCCTTCACGTTCATGCTGGCGATGAGAGGCTGAGTGGCGGCCACGGAGAGATCGGTGAGCACAATATTTTCGAAATCATCGGGGCTGGGCGGCACGATGGTAGCGCGCTTCGAGACCTCGGCCGGATCGAGCAGGTCGAGGACGGAGAGGTGCTGGACGGCAAGCACTTTGTCCATGCCTTCGAGGCTCAGACCGCGCTTGCGGTTGAGGAAATTGGAAATGTGCGCCTGCTTGAATCCGGTTTGTTGGGCCAGACGAAGGCCGGTAAGATCGCCACGTTCGATTCGTTCCCAAAGGACTTTGCGGAGGTTATCTTGCAGGACCTTGAACTTCATTAATTCAAGTTTAGCACCGCGATATAGCATGCCGCTAAGCGGAGAGAGTCGTGATAAGGCACCCAGTTTGAGGAGGATGGCGGAGAAAATCCCCGGGTCTCGCAACCACGGCAAGAGCTGGGGCACCCGCAAGTCTCAGGTCATGACGTAGGCCACTGTCTTGGTTGGGAAGGCACGCTGTTTTCAGCAGAAATGTGCCGCAGGGCACCTGGAAAATTTCCACAGACGAGATTGGTCAAACCAACCTTGACTGAAAAAATTCACAGCTATAGGATCGCGCCAAACTATGGGCTCCGCTCCAGGGATGAAACAGATGACCAGCAATTCAGACAACGCGAACGAAGAGAGAAATTTCGGCGAATTCCGCAGGAAGGTGAAATCGGCCGAAGTGCTGTCGGCATCGATGGAGCGGCTGTTGCTTACGCTTCACTTCACAGGACGGGTGAGTGTAGTGATGCAGAACGGACGCGTGCTCAACTCGGGCTACGAGGAAGGATATTTCGTCCGCCCGCGTGCGGGCTACGGCGGAGACGACGAGATGGCGCAAAAACTGTAGAAGCGGAGGAGCTGAAAAATAGAACCAGGATTTCAAAATCCCCACCCTGCGAAAATCGCGTAGGGTGGGCGACCCTCGAATTACGTAAGCTTGGGCATCCTGGATTCGAAGAGGGGTATCCAGAAAACTAAATAGCGCAAGCAGGTCATCGTAAGAGAAACGAGCCCTGCGTCGGTTTCCGGCATCAGGCCGAGATCTGACGCAGGGTTTTTCATTTTGGGACTAAAGCCGTGAGAAGCCGACTTGGCGCTCCGGATGCTTTCGTGAAAAGAGATCTTCTTGGCTGTGGATCGGGCACGGTTTTTTTTGATCAGGAGGAATCATGAAAACGAAAAAAAAGAACGAGAAGAACGACGCGGTGCGGATGGAACTGAAGTATTGCGAGCATTGTGGAAGCTTGTGGCTGCGCGAGAGTGGAGTGGGAAATGTGTATTGCGAAAACTGCCAGCCGAAAGTGGCGCAGCTTCCGCCTCCCAAGAAGTATCCGGGAAAACTCTCGTTGCCGGTGGCAACTCGTGCGGTGATCGACGAGTTCGAGATCGAAAGTGAAGAACTGCTGGATATGGATCTGGAAGAACTGGATTTTGAAGCTGCCGGGGGTGTGGCATGAGCAGCCTGATTGCGTGGATCGCGGCGGAGGCGGAGCAGGGATTGGTTCCATTTCGGCGGTTGGAGGATGAGAGTTCGCTTGGCTTGCGCGAGGAAAACTCTTCACCACAGGGGGCGCAGAGGAGCACAGGGGGAATCGAAGCGGAACCGGCGACCCCGGAAGTTGCGCATGAGTACGAGGAGTTGGAGAATGAGGAGGAAAGGCTCACGCGCCGCATCTATCGCCGCCGGACGGTTGCGATGCTGCGGCGATACATGAAGTACTCGATCGAAACGGGACGGTTGCCCTCGCTGCTGGGGCAGGAATTCTTTCGGGCGAAGGTGACGTCGTACACCGTGGTGACGTTTGAGGATCGGGTCATCTTCGTCTATGACATGGAGAAATGCCTGAGCAAGCTGGATGAGTTTTCGCGGCAACTGATTGCGCGCTATGTTTTGCAGGAGCACGATCAGGTGGCGACGGCGAGGCTGCTGCACTGCACGGAGAGGACGGTGCGGAGGCTGGCACCGATGGCAATCGATCAATTTTGCGAAATTTTGCTCGATAAGGGTCTGATGGAGCGCCTTGATGCGACGCCAAGAAAATGTTGTCAAGGGGGTCCGGAGGGTGAAATTCTCGTAAGTGATTGTGAAGAAAGCGAAAATAATTTTTGAAAAATGTCCGGTTGCCCCTGGGCGATTTGGTATTCTGAAAATAAGAGGAAGAGAAAAAGAAAAACTCCTCTGAAAGGCGCGCTGAAAACAGCGCGCCTTTCTTGTTGGATGGGATTTTCACCAGATTTTCACCATAGGGGGATTACCCCAGAGGGCACGGACGACGCAGAGGAGTCGGGAATCCTGTGAAAGTTTCGAGTTTAAGAATCCGGGTGTTGGGGCGATGACCAAGAAAAAGAGAACGAACAAAACGGCGGGTGGGAAAAGCAAGAAGAAGAGTCAGAAGAAAAGCGGCAAAGCGCGATTGAAGAAAGAGACGAATCCGGCAGAAGTGCGGAAACAGGTCTCGAGGATAGTGGAGGCTGCGGCCGTGAATATCGCGCAGGCGGTGGTTGGTGAGGCGGAGAAAGGACAACTGGCACCGACACGATATTTGTTTGAGATGGCGAACATTTTTCCGCCGCAGGCGAACGGGGAGCAGGCTACTGAACAAGAGGATTGCCTGGCGAAGATTCTGCTGGCGCGGATTGACGCTCCGGTGAAACCCGAGAAAGAAAAAGAGGACGAGCCGGAGGATGCGGTGGACGAGGCTAAGAAATCTGCATTGTCGCCTGCGTCTGCGTCGTCGTCTGGGATTGATGGACCTGAGAGCGCGAACAAGGAGACGGTGCAGGAGCGGGTTGGGATGGCCACATCGGTAACGTAGAATGGCGGGGCGGGTTTTTGATTTTCAAGTGCAGGGAGGAAGTCCCTACTCAAGCCAAAAGCGGGCTTGAGTGGCCACCCGGAAAAAATCCCCACCCTACGAAAATCGGGTAGGGTGGGCACCCATTTACGGTTGGCCACCCGCAACAGAGTTGGGACCGATAGGAGTGGAATGGATATCAGCTGGCTGACGGAACGGATTGCGATCGGGGGCGGGATTTGGAACGCGGAGAACATGGAGCAAGTGACCGAGAGCGGGATCACGCACATCATCGACATGCAGATCGAATTCGACGATACGCCGCTGGCGGCGGAGCATGGAATCGCAGTGTTATGGAATCCGACCGACGATGACTTCGAGCCGAAGCCGGCTGCGCTATTTCAGCGGGGAGTGGAATTTGCGAATCAGGCTCTGTCAGAAGAGGGCACGAAATTGTTTATTCATTGCGCGGCGGGAGTGCATCGCGCGCCGATGATGGCGCTGGCGGTGCTGGGATCGATGGGCTGGGATATGGGCAAAGCGATGGAATTGATTGAGGGAGAGCGTCCCGTGGCGGATTTCGCGGACGTGTACGTTCGGAGCGTGGAGCAGTTTTTGAGCGAAAATGTGAGTGGTCGATAACGCGAATCGGATCACCACAGAGGACACAGGGGAACACAGAGGAAAATCAAAGTCCCCACGCTAGGAAATAAAGGGGAGCCTAGAGAAAATCAAAATCCCATCCTGTCGCATAAACCGCGACAAGGGTGGGGCACATGTACTTGTAATGGAGGAGAACATGCGTGATACAGGCTGCCGCCCGATGGGGCGGCTTTGTTGTTTGGCGCTGGTGGTGGGGATGGTTTGCGCTATGGCGTATGCCGCGGCAGCGGCTCCACAAGTGGGGCCAGCTACCACGACGATTTCGGATTCTGTTTTTCTGGCGGACGGAACGCCAGCGGCGGGAAGCCTGATTATCACGTGGCCGGCATTTGTGACGGCGACCGGAGTGGAGGTAGCGGCGGGCGCGAGCAATGCAACGCTGGGTGCGAATGGCGCGCTCAGCGTCGCGCTGGTGCCGAATGCGGGGGCCACTCCGGCGGGCGTGTACTACAGCGTGGTTTACCAGCTGGGACCGGGCGAGGTAAAGACCGAGAGCTGGATCGTTCCGGCGTCGGCGACGCCAGTCAATCTGGCAGCGGTAACGGTGACGCCGGGAGTGGGAGTGGCAGGGCAGCCGGTGTCGATGCAGTACGTGAATTCGGAGCTGGCAGCGAAGGCGAACGACAGCGCGGTCGTGCACTTGAGTGGAACGGAAACGATCACGGGGGTGAAAACATTTGCCAGCGCTCCGTCGGTTCCGGCGCCGGTGAACGCGGGAGACGTGGCCAGCAAAGGCTACGTAGACCAGTCGGTGAGCAATGTAGGAGCGGGAAATTATTTGCCGACGGCGGGCGGAACGATGACGGGACCGATCACGCTGCCCGGAGCTCCCGCGGCGCCGTTGCAAGCGGCCACGAAGCAATATGTGGATACGGAATTGGGAGCGAAGGCGGATCTGGTTTCGGGGCTGGTGCCGACGAACGAGTTGGGATCGGGACAGGCGGCCGCGGGGAATTGTCTGACCGGAAATGGAACGTGGGCGCCGTGCACGGCGGGGGGGACAGGAAATCTGTCGACGAATCCGGCAACGAGCCAGACGATTGCGCAGCCGGCGGGAACGGCGTTTGCGGTGAACAATCTGGCGAACATACGGTATGTGACTTCAAGCTGGAACTGGCTGCAGAGTCCCAGTGACAATCTTTCGACTCCGGGATCAAATGTCATCCATCTGGCAGCGTGTCCGCTGGGGCTGGATACGAATTCGAGCGCGAATTACTACACCTATAAGGTCTACATTACGGGGGCGGGTACGCCGGAAGCCGTGCCGGTGACGGGCGGGAGCTGCGCGCCGGGGACGAGCGGCGGCACGATTACGGTGACGACGGCGTACCCGCATGCGGCGGGGTACACGGTGGGCTCGGCCTCGGGCGGAATCCAGGAAGCGTGGAACGATGCGTGGACCAGCGACATTGGAACGACAGCCAGCAATGATGCGGCGCCATACGTGAAACTGATGGCGGGAATCAATTACAGCGTTTACGCGCCCGTATATCTGCGGGGACGGGGGGGAGTGCTGGACGGGGCGGGGGCGATGATCGCGTGTTCGACGCGCGACCGATGCATTTATATCGGAACGACGAAGGCGCTGGCCTATGTGGCGTATCACAAGCTGTACAACCTGACGGGGACGTCGTCGCTCAACGTGGATGGAGCGCAGGTGGCGGGCGTGGTGGCGACGAGCGGAACGTACGCGATCACGACGGCGAGCAATCATCCATTTGTCGTGGGGGATGTGGTGGACTGCGAATACTACTCGCAGAGCTCCAGCCAGCATTGGGTGTCGACGGTAACGACAGTTCCTAGTTCGACGAGTTTTACAGTTCAGTATGGGAGCGCAAATATTGCCGCGGGGGCGAACACATTCGGATTCTGCGGCCTGCTGAACGCATTCGTCGAGAACAACTCCGACCACGTCGCGGTGCAGGACATCAACCTCACGCAAGTGTCGGGGTTTGGAACGGGATATTTCGATTACGGCATTGTCAACGACAACGACCAGCAGTTCATCATCGAGCGGGCGGCGAACCGCTCAAGCCTGATCATACGCAGCGACGCGAACTTTCCCATGGGCGCGTTTGTGTATCAGCGGACGGACGGAGGGAATGCGGGGATCACGTACATTCACAATTCCGAATTTTCGAATGTGAACTGCGCGACTGGGGGCGGGAATGGGTTCGTGATGTCGGACACGGTGTGCCAGGGATTTCCGGTGTATGCGGTGCGGTATTTCGGGGGGTATCAGCCGGCAACGTTTACAAACATTTATCAGGAGTCGACGGGAGCGACGACGAATCCTCTTTATGGATACGCGGCGCAGATGGCGTATGAAGTGCAGGGGGGCTGGGGACAAAATTTGTAGGGACGTTTCCGACGCAGGGATATCCGGCGATGTTTGCTTCAGGAGGGTCGGGAACGAACGAGCGAACGTATTTTGTAGTGCCGCGCAGTTCGACCATGGGATACGGGCCGATGCTGTTTGCGGGTTATGCGCAGCCGGCGACGAGCACCACGAATGTTACGGTCATGTGGCCGTCGATTGAACTGCTGGACGGCATCTATCGCCAGAGCCTGGGGACGGTGACCTGGGACATCCTAGTGACGGTGGGACAGTCGGCAGTGACTCCGTATGGAACGGGAAGTTTTGCGCTGGCGACGAATGCGGGGGTGAGCTGCGGAACGAACGGCATGTGTTCCTTCACGGACACACAAGCGGCGCCGGTTTCGTACACGGTGCAGGCGCAGCAGTTCACTCCGGTGTTCTGGTTCTGGCCGAACAATTTCATCCTTAACAATACGACGGTATTTGTGGACGTGGCGGGATACGACCCGATGGCGGTCGCGAGCCAGGGCTCGACGGGTGTGTCGATCGTGGCGGCGCAATGCGAACCCGGAGGAGTGGTAAGAAGAAGAACTCCGATCTGGGTCAGCTGCATGACGAGTTCCAGCAGCTACGGCACACAAAACATGGGGACGGTGCTGCAGGAGCTGGATCCGTCGAATAATGGACCGTTTGTGAACAGCAAGGGACGACTGAACTTCGGCAAGACGGTGGGGACGCCGAACGATTTGATCACGCTGACGGATTCGAATTTTGGGAAGACGATCGCGACGGCGGGGCAACGTCCGCCGAATGATGCGGGGGACGTGGCGCTGGGAGTGGATCAGAACGGAGGATTGTCGCAGCGAGCGGGAACGTCGATCAGTTCCTACATTAATGTTGTGCCGAATGGGACGAATTTTCTGGAGCGGCTTACGGCGGCGGGGAAGACGGTGAATGTTCCGCTAACACTCAATGGGAATTTGACGGTGAGCACGGGGACGGTGTCACTGCCGGTGACGGGAGCGGGTCCGCAATGTTTACACGTGAGTGCGACGGGGGTGGTTTCGGGAACGGGCGCGGATTGCGGCAGCGGAAGTGGGAGCGGGGGATCGGATCCGGTGACGGTGAATAGCGGAGTGAGTTCGCAGGTGGCGATGTATTCGGGAAACGGGAGCGCGGTGAACGGGGACAGTACGCTGATGGATAACGGAACGACGCTGAACTATTCGGGGACGGGCGGGATCGCGACGACGTCGGGAACGTTCAGCGGAAATCTGGCGGTGAACGGGCAACTGGAAGTGGCCGGGCCGTGGATGGTGAGCTCACCAATTCCAGGGACGCTGATGAGTGCGTCGGGACCGGGGACGTCGTCGCTGGGAATCTCCGATGATGGAAACTTTTATGTTTCGGCGAATGGAGGGACGCCGGAAAAAGTGGCGACCAGCGCGACGAGTTCGTACTTCACGAATTTATGGCAGGAAGATGCGAACGATGTAGGAAGCGCAAATGGAACGAATGCGCAGGGGTTGCACGTGTATTCGAACTACGCGAATTCTTCCAGCTGGCAGAGAACCTCGCTAGGCTACGACACGACGGATAATCTGTCGGTGCTGAAAAGCGAGAACTCGACGCCGACGAGTGCGCCGGGACTGGGATTCTGGATTGGATCGAGCGTGCGATGGGCGATCAACTCGGCCAGTGAGTTGAAGCCGTTTGCGAATAATTCATTCAACATCGGAGATGCGAGCTTCGCGCCGCAGACCATCTACGCAGCCACGTCGTTCGACACGCTCACCGGGGGACGGCAGAACTTCGAGTTGTGCAATGACGGGACGACGGGCACGATGCAGAATTTCCTGGCGGTCTATAACGGAGCGACCCCGGAGTGCGCAGTGCAGGCGGGCATATCGACTCCAGATGGTGTGATTGGGGTGGTGAGCAATGGCTCGGGCAAGACGGGGAATGCGGTGATCACCTACCAGGGATATGCATTGTGTTCGTTTGATGGGCCGACGGCGGCGGGAGATTACGTTATCGCGAGCACGACGAATCCTGGCGACTGTCATGATCCGCTGTCGGCGGGGCGTCCCACGGCCGTGCAGGTGCTGGGGCGTGTGGAATCCACGAACGCAGCATTGGGCACATACGGGATGAGGGTGTCGCTGGACGCGCCGGTGGGAAGTGGAGGATCGCTGAATTCTCCGACGTTCACGGGGACGGTGACGTTGCCCGATGGGACGACGGATTCTTCCAGCGGGATCGCGTTGGGATCGGCCGTCACGCTGCCGAATGGAAGCACGGCGGCGACGACGCCGAGCACAGACAGTTCGATGAAAGTGGCGACCACGGCGTACGTACAAGCGCAAGGATATACGAGCCTAGCTGCCGCCAATGAGGGCACCACACTGGCGAATTCCAGCAACGGCGGCAGCGGGAGGACGTACTCAGCCATCGCCTATGAGTTTCATTCCACCGGTTTTCCGGCTGGGACGACTCTGAAAACGATGCTGGCGAGTTGTCCGGCGGCGGGAACGGATTGCCGGCTGGTTCTCGATCCTTCCTCGACGGCGATTAACGTAGGCGGGAATGTCTCCACGGATTATCCCGTCATCATCGGAACGGGAACGAGTACATCGACGTGGCAGCACGTTACCGTGGAAAATCGCGGAGTTCCGTTGAATTGCGCGTACACGGGCGGCGGAGCGGCGGCGGCTACGCTCGACTGTATCCAGATTGGCGAGTGGGGCGCAATGGTCGGCGCTTCTCCGGGCAACTCCCTGGCGAATGGCGGGGGCGCGATCATCACGTCTTCGACGGGAGCGACCTATCGGAGTCTGGTTAGTAATGCGGGTGTGCAGTCGGGCGCCTACACTCCGGCCGGCTATCAAAACTATCTGCAGCAAAGGATGCGGTATGAGGGTGTAAGCATTTTGCCGCAAGCTGCTGGCGGAACGTCGATCACGCAAGGTTTACTTTCGGTCATTGCGGTAGAGGGACAGGGGTATTTTGGGCACTTCTCCGTGGGCGCGCTGAATAACACGACCAACGTTTATGTTGCGGACGGCCCGACGAGCGGAGACAACAACAGCCTGCTTTTTGACGATATTAGTAACACGTGTTTCAACTTTGCCGGATGCGTCCCGCTGAACCTCGAGAGCAGCGCGCACAATGGAAATGGGATCAACATTACATTCCACGAAGTCGGATTCGGCAACGGGCCGGGGGGTTCCGGCTGTCACTCCGGGGCCGGGTGCATGCTGAACATTGATGGTTCCGCAGTAGGCACGAATGCTTCAGGATATCTCGCAAATCTGCTGTTCGATGGTGCCTACATCGAAATGTCGGGCACCTATCCGGCATGGGTGGCGAGCACGGCTTACTCGCTCGGTAATAGTATTCTGCAGGGTAGTACATACTTTTCGGCGACTACGGCGGGCACAAGCGGCGCATCCGCGCCGAGCTGGGCCTCGTGTAGCACGACCTGCAGTGATGGAACCGTAACCTGGACCAATGAAGGCAGCAATAATCCCTCGCACTACATCGAAATCACGAATGCACGCGACGTGGATATCCGTGGGCTTAACTTCAATGCCGGGTCGGTGGGAACCTGTATCACGATGGGGCATGCGGCCAGCACGTACCTGGGGCGGATTCATCTGACGGGGCGAGTCGGAAGCGGGCACTGCACTACCCTCCTGAATAACACAGTAAGCGGCTATACGATCTCGGGGACGACTCCGACCGACCTGGATTACACCTACGCCGGCGAGCAGCCGAACGGCGGGATCGTGATAGACGGGGCGGCAGGATTGACGGCGGCGACAGCGACGACGCCGGCGAGCATGGACAATTCCACGAAGGTTGCGACCACGGCATATGTGCAGGCGCAGGGATATGCGCCCGCGGCGAGTCCGGCACTGACGGGGACGCCCACCGCGCCGACAGCGAGCGCCGGGGATAACTCGACGAAGGTGGCGACTACGGCGTATGTGCGGAGCGAGCAGTACCTGACGTTCAGTTGCCCGGTGGGGAGTGTTGGGACGGTGGAGCAGTTCTGCACGTGGACGCTACCGGCCGCGGTGACGATAACCGGGTTTGATATCTCGGCGGGCACGGCACCGGCGAGTTGCAGCACGTATCCGACGGTGCAAGTGTGGGATGGGACGGCGAATGCGGAGGTGGGAAATTTTTCGATTTCGATGACGAACGGCAACAATTTTTACACGCAGGTTCCGGGCAGCGCGAACGTTGCGTCGGGACACGCGTTGCGGATCAAGACTACGACGGGGCAGCTTGGCTGCGCTACGGGTGGGGCGAACGTGGTGGCGGTCGTAAGCTATCAGATGCAGAACTGATATGGTTGGCTGGTCGGAGTGATCGAGGGGAATCATTTCACCACAGGGGGCACGGGGGAACACGGAGGAAAATCGAAATCCTCGTCCTACGAAAACCGCGTAGGGCGGGGAACCGAACGTTGATACGCCATCGGCGACGAGCTGGTGGCTTTTTTGCTGGGGCAAATCAGAAAGGAAGCAGTGGTGGAAATTCCTATTCGAGCCGGTGGAGCTACGGACAAGCAAGAGATCCTTCGACTTCATTCACGGATTCGCTTCGCGAATCCGTTCGCTTCGCTCAGGATGACAACGGAACACAAGGTCCCTCGAGTCGCGCAAACTGCGCGCTCGCTCGGGATGACAATGCTGTTTGTTTCTCTGCTCTGGAGCTGGGCATGGGGGACGACTTATTACGTGAGCTCTAGTTCGGGGAATGACGCGAACAGCGGGATCGCGGCGAGTGCAGCCTGGCAGACACTGGCGCATGTGAATGCACAGACATTTCAGGCGGGAGATTCGGTCTTGTTCAAGCGCGGCGATGTTTGGAATGCGAGCTTGATTGTGCCGTCGTCAGGGACGCAGGGAAATCCGATTGCGTTTGATGCCTATGGGACGGGAGCGGCTCCGAACTTCACCGGATGGTACGCGATCCCGCCGAGTGCCTGGCAGCAAGTGTACGGAGTTGCGAATGCGTGGAAGGCGCCGGTGCTCTCGACGTATACGACGGTGAATTTTTGTTTGTTCGGATCGGTGTGGGGGCAGAAGGTTCCGGCCGTGTCTTCGAATCTGACCGCGCCGTGGGATTTTTATCTGGCGAATGGGTACTTGTATGTTTTCTCGAACGGGAATCCTGGCAGCTATTACGGGGCGGTTGTGCCGATGGCGCTGAGCAATGTGCCGGTGATCAATGCGAATGGGCAGTCGTGGCTGACGCTCCAGCACATCCTGGTGAACTGGTTTGATCAGTACGGAGTGTATGTGCCGCAGGGAAGCGATCACTTGGTGTTCGCGAACATGGAAGCGGACTCGATGATTCCGGAGGGCACGCAGCCGCTGGGATTCTATGTGAACGAAAGTGCGCAGCCCACCGACATCAAGTTCTACGACGATGAGGTCAGGGTGCACGACTACGGATGGGGAGTTTCGAACGACCGAAATCTGCTGGGAAGGTTCAGCGAGCAGGCGTTCACATTGCCGCGGATGGCGCGGACCCAGACCTATTTTCTGCGCCTGTATAACACCGCCGCGCCGCCGAAGTACTCACGCTATGCGGCGGCATTGCATGTCGATTATCCGCTATGAACGAAGATACACTGTTGAACCGGTTGCGGCATCGCGCTAGCGCAGACAAGACGCTTACCTCCGGGCCATATACAGCCAAAGATTTTCAGTTGGAAGTCTTGAGCGAGCTGGCGGAACTGCACGAACTGAGCGAAGTGACGCAGAGGAACTGGCGCGAAGAGCTAAAGGTGATCAAGGACCAGCGGCTGCTCAAATTTGACAGTCGAACGCTGATCGCGCTGGGAGCGATTGCGTTATCGATCACCGGCTACGTGGTGCAAGATGCCAGGAATACCGCGCGCCAAGACAGTGAAATCGACGCGACCAAGGCGAGAGTAGTGCGACTGGAGCAGATCGCGGCGACGAATACCGAGGGACGCATCCGCTCAGAAGAAGAGCTGACTAAGCTGCGCGAGGGGCAGGCTGAAATCAAGGTGATGATCCAGGCCCATGACAGTGCCACGAGAAGAGCTCGCCAGGAGCAGTAGTGGTGCGATGCAGGAGGAGCGGTAGGCGAAGGTGCGATTGAAGGAGCAAGAATTATCGATTGGCATTTTGAGCGCGAACTGCTCGCGAAGCTAAACCGGCTCGCTGACCGGGAACGGGCAGCCGGGAAGGATGACGCCGGCGGAAAGCAGGTTGACGCAGTTAGAGCGCAATGACGTGCGGCGGACCGTGATCGAGCGATCGGTGAATGCGGGAATCGCTCTGCTGATCAGCGTTGCGATCGCATTGCGCGGGCACTGGTGGAAGTAAACGAGATTTCGTTTGGTCGAAGAGGAGGGGAAAAGTGAGTACAGCGAGTACAACGATCATCAGCAATTTGAAGAGCGCAACCGCGCCTACAGCAAACACGGTTAAGGCGGCGAATGGGCAGGGGATCGATATCCAAGGAATGCTGTCCTTGGCGCAGAGCAAAGCGCTGGAACTGAAGGCATGCCTGACATTGCTGGTGAGAGCGACCGATGGGGCAGATCCGAATCTGGCAACGATCAACAACATTCTGGCAAGCCTGACGTAAAGCGGGTGCTTGAGTTCGTAAGGGAAATTTGCAACAGGGAGGGAAGTGTGAATTTTCTAAATCAGTTGTTGCGGGGGATTGCGTTTATTCCAGGGCTGGTGAGCTCGATCGAAGAATTTTTTGGGAGCAAATCGGGAGCTCAGAAAAAAGATGCGGCGATGACGTTTCTAGACAGCGCTCTGGCGACGGTAGATGCGGTTGCGAGCCGGCAGATTGTGGATGAAGCGAAATTCAAGCAGGGGATCAGCCTGGTGATTGATGGCGTGGTTCAGTGCTTGAACGCGTCGGCTTGGGCGAAGGATGCTTCGCCGACCATTACGCCCGTCTCGCAGCAGTAGAGGCGGCTCAGAGCGCAGTGAAATTCAAGAGCTCACCCTGTCGCAAAGAGCGCGATAAGGGTGGGGCAACCGCGATGGATTAAAAATCCGCACTCTAGCCGCAAAAAACGCGGCTAGAATGGGCCACCCAATCCCACACGATCCGATCCGAACAATATCTAGCCGATTTCTTCGCCCCAGGTTTCCAGATTCTTTCTCAATTGCGCCATGAACTGATCGGCGACGGCGCCGTCGATGATGCGGTGATCGTAGCCCAGCGTGAGGTGAACAACGGAGCGAATGGCGATGGAATCGCTACCGTCTTTATCGGTGACGACGAGCGGCATCTTCATGATGCCGCCGACGCCCATGATGGCAGAGTTCGGCTGATTGATGATGGGCAGGCCGAAGACGGCTCCGAACTGGCCGGGATTGGTGATCGTGAACGTGGATCCTTCGACGTCCTCGGGCTTCAGCTTCTTGGTGCGGGCGCGCTCGCCTAAATCGGTAATGCCGCGCTGCAGACCGAGGAAGTTGAGATCGCCAGCATTTTTCAGGACTGGAACGATGAGTCCCCAGTCGAGTGCGACGGCGATGCCGACATTGATGTTGCGATGGTAGCGGATGTTCTCGCCTTCAATGTTGGCGTTGACAATCGGCCACTGTTGAACGGCCATAACGGCGGCGCGCACAAAAAACGGCATGAAGGTAAGACGGACGCCGTGGCGCTGTTCGAATCCGACTTTGAGCTTGTTGCGGAGGTTGACGACGCGAGTGAGGTCCACTTCGTACATACAGTGGACATGAGCGCTGGTGCGGCGCGACTCGATCATGTGCTTGGCGATCAACTTGCGCATGTTCGTCATGGGCACGAGATCGCCGGGATAGGCCGGCGGGCTTGCCGGGCGCGGAACTGGAGCGGATGAACCAGCTGGGGCAGGCACGGAGACGGGTGGCGCCTCGCTTCGCTCGGCGGGGCGGACGAATGCGTCCGCCCCTACACGAGCTGATTGCGGTACCTGAGTTTCGATGAACTGCATGATGTCTTGCTTGGTGATGCGGCCGCCGAGCCCTGTGCCGGTCACTTGCGAAAGGCTGATGCCATGCTCGCGAGCGATCTTTCGGACGAGTGGAGAGGAGCGCGCTTCTTCTTCATCTTGATGAGAGGATGCGGGCACGGCTGGCGGCGTTTGAACTTGGGGCTGCGGGCGGGGACGAGGAGTCTCCGCAGTAGCCGGAGGAGCGCTTTCCGCAGTGGGCGCGGCTTTTGCCGGGGCGACGGGTTTTGCGGCGGCGGATTCGCCATCAGCTGAGATGGTGCCAACGACTGTATTGACGCCGACCGTGGTGCCTTCCGTCACTTTAATTTCCTGCAAAACGCCTGCGGCAGGCGAGGGGATCTCGGCGTCAACTTTATCGGTCGAGATTTCGAACAACGGTTCGTCGCGCTGCACCTTGTCGCCGGGCTTCTTCAGCCATTTGGTAATAGTGCCTTCAACGATGGATTCTCCCATCTGAGGCATGATGATGTCAGTTGGCATGGTTTCCTTCCATCCCGCGGCTTCTTCCCAAGCGGCGGACGCAAATTTTTATTATAGCGTTCGCGCTGAAACTTCCACTCGCCGGTAGGTGTGGCCCGAGGAATATCCAAGCTGCTAGCTGTTCGCCCGTTTCTCAATTTCGAGCAAAACCTTCTTCCGTTCGCTGCCCCAGCGGTAACCGCCGAGAGCGCCGTCCTGGCGAACGACGCGATGACAGGGAATCGCCACGGCAACCGGATTTGTCGCGCAGGCGCGGGCCACGGCGCGCGCGGCGGTGGGCCGGCCAATGCCGCGTGCAACCTGATGGTAAGAACGCGTCGCGCCAAACGGGATGGACTGTAGATATTTCCACACACGCCGCTGAAATGCGGTTGCGCGAATGTCGAGAGGCAGAGACGCATCCGGCGCCCTGCCGTCGAGGCGCTGCAGCAGTGCGTTGGTCCACGGATGGAGCTCAGCTTCGTCGGCCTTGCGGGCGGCGAACGGGAATTCGCGCTGCAATCCTGCGAGCAATTCACCGTCGTCATCCGCAAATTGAACGGCACAGATGCCACGGTCTGTGGCCGCGATTAACATGCGTCCCAGCGGAGAATCGGCAATGGCGTAGCGGATGGCGACGGCAATCGCGCCCCGGCGATACTTGTCGGGCGTCATGCCGAGCTGCGAAGCGGTGCGCTCGTAGAGACGGCTACTGGAGCCGTACCCAGCGTCATACATGGCGCGCGTGACGTTTTCACCGGATTGCAGATTGCGTTTCAGCAGGCGCAGACGGCAGGAGTCGGCATATTCGCGTGGAGTCACGCCGACCGCCGCTTTGAAGCGGCGCTGGAGATGGAACGGGCTCTGATGAAACGTTTTGCCCAGGCGAACCAACGGGATGGGCTCATCGAGATGCTGCTCGATGAAGCGGCAGATCGCTTTCACCGTGTCGACCGGGCCGTTTCCGTTGAGCGCCTTGGGACGGCAGCGGAGGCAGGCACGATATCCGGCGCGTTCGGCCTGGTCCGGATGTGCGAAAAATCTTACGTTTGCCTTGCGCGGGCGGCGGGCCGGGCACGAGGGCCGGCAATACACGCCCGTGGTCGAGACGGCAAAGACGAATTCGCCGTCGCGGGCAACGTCGCGGGCGATAACAGCGTTCCAGCGAGGATCGTCGCTTTCGCCCATCGGTGGTTCGGGATTGGAGACGGCGCGGGGCATTCGATTGAGATCTTCGTCTGAGAGTATGGCATTCGTGGTCATCATGGGGAAAGAGTAGGACATGGGGAGCGGACAGAATATCCGAATGTTGCGGGCAAACTTAAAATTGTATTCTGCCCAACCGTCTCAGAAGATCTTTGCTGTTCGCGGATAGGAGTGCCCGCGCCACATGGGCCAACGTTGACACATTGCGGCCCGCCTGTAGAATAGGAATGCAGGTTTCCTGATCCGGCAGCGTGTGAGCTGCCGCTGCATCTGAAGTCCACTTGCCATCGTGGCGGAATTGGCAGACGCGCATGGTTCAGGTCCATGTACCGGCAACGGTGTGGGGGTTCGAGTCCCTTCGATGGCACCAAAAGATTATTCAGAGTCGATTAGACGGAGATCCCTCGCTGCGCTCGGGATTTCGCCAGCGGACTCCCGCTGCGCTCACGCCGGCAAATCGGCTCAAGTTCGAGTCACAGTGTCCGCCTTCCACTTTTCAAATCTTAGCGCCCAGGTCTGAATTTCCTGCCGAATCGGCGGGTTAAAAATCCGGGGACGGATGCAAGCTTGAAACTCCGTGTCCATTACTATCCCAACTAGTTCTATACAGAATGATGGAAATGGGGCACAATCAGCCTGACGGAGATCCCCGAGCTTGAAGATTTCGCAAAAAGGACTGTACGCGCTACAGGCGACCATGACGCTGGCACGCCGGCATCAGCAAGGAGCGATCAAGATCAGAGATATTGCCGCGGAGAGCCATTTGCCGGAGAAGTTTCTGGAGTTGATCCTGCTGGAGATGAAGAATGCGCGCATCGTCGACAGCGTGCGCGGGGCGCGTGGAGGCTATCGGCTGCGTCGCGCCCCCGACCAGATTGCGCTCAGTGAAATCATCCGGCTGATTGATGGTCCGCTTGCGCCTTTGGGCGACGCCGAACAGTTGCGCAACATGATCGCAAAAGACTCGGACCATCGTGCGCTGTATGAAGTCTTTCTTGCCGTGCGCGACGCCGCCGCAAAGATTCTGGAGCACACAACCATCGCTGACTTAGTCAATCCAGAGAACTCCGCCGGAAAAAGTAAGAAGGCTCACAACGACAGAAAACGAAGCGCAGTGCCTGCTCACCCATAGCACAAGTGCTGCTAAATCGGGAGAGAGCAGCTTCCGGGAGTTTCCGAACACCTCGCCAGACGCACGGTTCGCGTGATTTTCACAATGATTCAGTTTTGGGACGTAAGTCGTGACGCATCGATCTGTGCCGATGCGAGTGCTGGAATCGCTTCTGGGATGCTGGTTTCGACAAAACTGCGAGTCGCCATTGCACCAAATCCGGTCAGGCGCCTGTGGACGGGCTGCACTCGATTGAAACGGCGGTACTTACAAATCTGTATTTTCGATTGACTCCCAATATAGAAGGAGTAAAAACATAATCGTTCTTTGACAGCTTCTTAAGTTTTTCCGGTTGGTGCGGCGTCCGGGGCTCGAGCGAAGTCACTTTCTAACCGAAAGGTGAGAAAGAGGGCCAGCAAGGGTCTATAGCAAAGCGCTGGTTGAGAAGAACGAAGAAGAAATGTTGAAGGCAAGATAGAGTTCCGAGGCGCAGGGTAGGTTTATCCGGTTGGCGGTAAGCCCGGAGCCCAAGCAGAGATCGCGCGCAGCAGCCCCGCAAGGGAAGCAGCGCAGCAGGTCGAGCGAGGGTCAAACGCGAGCTACTGGCCGAGACGAATGGATCCTGCATAACTTCGGAACTCTTATTTTTTCCTGCTTGGATTTTTTCCGCCTGAATTGCTGAACTCACCCTCAAAACCTACGGCACGGTTTCGCTCGCTTCTTCTGAGTGCGCACTCTCGTTTCCGCGAACATCCACGGCAGAGAGCGAATAGAAATATGTTTCCCCACGAACAACGTTTGTATCGCGGTAGGCCAGCGTTTTGACGGGCTCGGGAGTCAGCTTGACTGGTGGTGTGTCATCCACGCGGCGATAAACGTTGTATCCGGCGAGGTCCGCCTCGGTATCGGGCGCCCAGATCAGATCGATGAATGGCGGCTGTCCCGGCCCCGAATACGCGGCTTGTAAGCCGGTCGGCACTGAGGGCGGGAAAATGTCGTTGGCAAATACCTTTACTTGAAGTGAGTCCTCGCCGGGGACTTCTAGGGCACGCTTGTTTTCCGGTGTAATCACTGCGACCGCATCCACGAAATATTCATAGGTTTTTTGCCACTGGATGCTTGAATCGGTGAACGTGAGGGACGGTTGCGTCCCGGCCGGAACTTCTCCAACCAACGAGGGTCGCGCGCTCCCTTCCTGGCCGCGATACACGCGATAGACGTAATGCACCAGTGGCGGAGGCTGCGCCGGGGATTGGCTGGTCCAACTCAAGACCACACCTTGGGTTGTGACTTTGGCATTCAAGTCGGCGGGAGCAGGGATTGTACGAATCAACGGGATTCGCACCTGATTCGAGAGGCCGGCGCCCCGATTATCCGGATTGAGCACCTCGACGGCATAGGTCGCATAGGCGTCGGGATTGTCGCTCAGGATCGTACTCGAAAGCACGTCGGTATAGGACTCCGAGACCTTCGGTCCGGTAGTTTTCTTCCTCAAGGTTTTTTTCTGCTTGGAGGTGTTGGCGACAGGCTCCGCGGGAGCGGCGCCGACCGGAGTCCCGCATTCGGTCAATTCCGGTTGCAATCCGCGGCAGATCTGCGTTGGTCCGAGGCTTCGAATTCTTTGCCGATCGGTGGTGACGGTTGGGATCGTCCAGGTCAGGATGACATTGTTGCCCTTGCGACTCGCCCGCACATCGATTGGAGGCTTGGGAAGATTCAGCGACGGCGGCTCCGGAGGTCCCAGATTCGCGCAAGCGGTAAATAGGAGCGGCAGCGCGATCAGCCAGTTTCGCACGGTGATTCTCATTGGGAAGAGGACAGAGTACCAGAAAGGGCGTGTGTAGCCTGCGACCGACCGGCTAGGGGACGGGCTGAAAGATAAAGACCATAGAGGGCACAGAGAACCAAAGGGGAATCCGCCGTGAGTTCCCTGCCCCGCGGGGAAACGATTTCCTACAGGATGTAGCGGCTCAGATCCTGGTCCTTCACGATGTCGGTCAACATCTTGCGGACGTAGTCGGCGTCGACGGTGACCTGCTCGCCTTTTTTCTCCGGAGCCTCGAAGCTAAGTTCGTCAAGCACACGCTCCATGATCGTGTGCAGACGGCGGGCACCGATATTCTCGGTGCTCTCGTTCACTCGAAAGGCAAAATGCGCAATCTCTGACAGCGCTTCGGGGGTGAACTCCAGCTTAACGCCCTCGGTCTCGAGCAGCGCCGTGTACTGCTTGACGAGCGAAGATTTCGGCTCGGTCAGAATGCGCACGAAGTCTTCCATGGTCAGCGACTGCAGTTCGACACGGATGGGAAAGCGTCCCTGCAATTCCGGAATCAGATCGCTGGGCTTCGAAACATGGAACGCACCGGCAGCGATGAAAAGAATGTGATCGGTGCGCACCATGCCATAGCGCGTGTTGACCGTGGTGCCTTCGACGATCGGCAGAATGTCGCGCTGTACGCCTTCGCGGGAAACGTCCGGGCCATGGCCGCCTTCGCGGCCGGCGATTTTGTCGATTTCGTCGAGGAACACGATGCCGGCGTTCTCGACGCGGTCGATGGCGACGCGCGTGACCTGATCCATGTCGATGAGCCGGTGTTCTTCTTCCTGGATCAGGTACTCGAAGGCCTCGTTGACCTTCATCTTTCTTTTCTTCGTGCGCTGGCCGAAGATGTTGGGCAACATGTCTTTGATGTTGACGTCCATCTCTTCTACGCCCTGGTTGGAGATGATTTCGAACGAAGGGAAATTGCGCTCTCGCACATCGATCTCGACCATGCGTTCATCGAGCTTGCCTTCGCGCAGTTGCTGACGCAACTTCTCTCGAGTGCGGCTGGAAGACTCGGCTAAGGCCGTGCTGCTATCAATCACCACGCCGCCCGCCGTGGAAGTCGTCTCTGGACGGGCTGGAGGCGAGGGCGGAAGCAAAATATCGAGCAGCCGTTCTTCGGCGTTCAGTTCGGCTTTGTCGGCGACATCCTCCAGTTTTTCTTCGCGGACGTTGTCAATTGCTATCTCGACCAGATCGCGGACCATGGACTCGACGTCGCGGCCGACGTATCCGACTTCGGTAAACTTCGAAGCTTCCACTTTCAGAAACGGCGAATTCGCGAGCTTCGCCAGGCGGCGCGCGATCTCGGTCTTGCCGACGCCCGTGGGGCCGATCATGATGATGTTCTTGGGAATCACTTCTTCGGCGAGATCTGGGGCTAGCTTCTGCCGCCGAGTACGATTGCGCAGAGCGATTGCCACGGCGCGCTTGGCGTCCTTTTGGCCGATGACGTGTTTATCGAGTTCCGCGACGATTTCGCGCGGCGTGAGCTCGTCTAACGCGAGCTGTTCTTCTTCTGCGGTGGATGGAAGATAAATAGCCATAGAATTCAGGGACCGGCCAGCGGTCAGGGATCAGATCTCTCGAGTACTGATCGCTGACCCCTGCTTTTAGAGTTCCTCAATTGTGACCCTATCATTTGTATAGATGCACATCTGGCCCGCAATCTTCATGGCTTCCTCGGCGATCTGGCGGGCCGAGAGCTCGGTGTGTTCTGAGAGTGCTTGGGCAGCGGCTTGCGCGTACGGACCACCGCTGCCGATCGCCGCGATTCCACTGTCGGGCTCGATGACGTCTCCCTGACCACTGAGTAGAAATGTCTGCTCTTTATCGCAGACCAGCAGCAGCGCTTCCAGATGGCGCAGGAACTTGTCGGTGCGCCAATCTTTCGCCAGTTCGACGGCAGCACGACCGAGATTTCCGTGGTACTGCTCCAGCTTTCCTTCAAAGCGGCTGAACAGAGTGAAGGCATCTGCCGTCGAGCCGGCGAATCCGGAGAGGATCTTGTCGTTATAGAGGCGGCGGATCTTTTTCGCCGAATGCTTGATGATCGACTCGCCCAGAGTCACTTGGCCGTCTCCGGCAAGAACGACCTTCCCGCCGCGCCGCACCGACAAAACCGTTGTGGAACGTATTAATCGCTTCCCGCTCATAAGCGTAATCTTCGATTGTAGCAAGCGCGGGGGTTGGGCGGGAAACCAGCTGCACTGGAGGTAGTGGTGCAGTTTGAAATCACGGGTCTATGAATCCGGACTGGCCTGTGGGAAACTGTCCACATGCCCAAAGATCGCAAGAAGACATACTCGGATTACCAATCTGAAGCCTCTCGCGCGAAAAAGCGGCCAAAGCAAAAGAAGAAAGAGCCGCGCGAGGACTCGAGCCCAGATGCCGCTCGGACCATGAAAGAAGCTACCGAGAATCGCTAGCCTCGCTTGGAATAGGCAGCAGGCAATTCTAGATCCAGATGATAAAGTTTTACTCGCTCAGTCCACAGTTCTCACATCATCGGGCAGAATCAACGCGAACTCGCATTTGCCTGTGGTCGTGGAGCAGGAAAGGGTCCCACGGCGCAGGACTTTCAGGGGCGTGTTGTCGGGAAATGCGAGATGGTAATCGGCGGTGCGCAAGGCATCGCTATACAATTTCAGCTTTTCATCT
This sequence comes from uncultured Acidobacteriaceae bacterium, assembly GCA_963772045.1. Classification (GTDB taxonomy): domain Bacteria; phylum Acidobacteriota; class Terriglobia; order Terriglobales; family Acidobacteriaceae; genus Sulfotelmatobacter. The sequence continues at coordinate 750,549 of CAVYWC010000003.1, forward strand.
CCGCTGATGAACTTGACATCCACTTGGGCCTGCGAACCCGCGCCACCGCTCAGGAGAACGAAAAAGTCTGCGTTGCCGGTCTGCGTGGCTTTGCCGAGATCGATGGTGCTGAGGTGCTGCAGTTCCTCCCCGTAGCGTTTTACGGCGGCATCGGCTTTGGCGTCTCCGCCGGCGAGCGAAGCCAGGCGCTCGCGAGTTTCCGGAGTCGGGCGAATCCCGTTCATCGATAAAGCATAGGTTTCGAGGGCGAGAGCTTTTTCGCCGAGCTTCTCATAAATTTGCGCCAGATGGTCCCCGACTTCGCCGTGATGCCCGAGTTCCCAGGCGGCGGCCACATATTTTTGCGCTCTGTTGAAGTCACCCTCGGCGAAATGAATCCAGCCCAGCGTGTCCCAGTACGCAACCAGCGAAGTGACCAGAGGCAAGTCCTGCTGAGTCAGGCGATCGAGCGAGAGATTGCGCAGCGCGGCGGCGGTCGCGGATACGGCGGACTCCGCGTACTGCTGGGCGCGATCGAGATGAGCCTTCTTCAGTGAGAGCTGATAGGCGATGTTGTTCCACACCAGCGGCGTGGCTGAAAGTTCAATGGCGTGATCGAAGGCTGCAAGCGCTTTATCGTCCTGCCCGAGATTGAGATAGGCATCGCCGAGATTCACCTGCAGTTGCGCATCATCGGGGGTTAGAGATGCGGCCTTTTCCAGTTCGGGTACGGCTTCTTTGTATTTGTGCCACTCGGCATACATCGAGCCCAGAGCGGCGTGGGCGGCCTTGTCCAGAGGATTGTTCTCGAGTTGCTTGTTGAAGGCCGTTACCGCATCGTCATACTTGCGCTCGTTCCAGTAGATGCGGCCGAGGTTGTTGTAGGCATACTCGTCGTAAGGGTTCACCTCAATCTGTTTGTTGATGGCCGCTATCGCCAGGTCGTCTTTATGCATCAGGAAATAAGCCCAGCCAAGATTGTTCCAGGCGTATTTGTTTTTGGGATCGACTTCGGTGGCGCGCTTGAGCAGAGCGATGGCAACGGGCAGGTTACCGCTCACCATCGCAGCGCGACCGCTTTCAGCCAGATCGTCAGCCTTCATGTCGGCGGGGGGAACTGTTTCTCCGGCAACGCTGCTCTCGACCGAAAGTTGCTGGGCGAGGTCGGCGCCCACAGCGCGGCGAAATGAGGCGTAATCGGCGGCACGGGATGTGGGAAGCTCGTCCTGATACATGGTGAGCTTGCGCCCGGCGCTGAAGACGCCGCCTTCAATTTTGTAGGTCGCGTCATATTCGGCGTAGTCCCGCTTCAGCGAGATAGCCAGAGGAGCATGCGCCGTGTAGTTGGCCGGGAGTTGGAGTTTGATGGCGTAGGAATAGGAAGCTTTCGGGCCGAGCTTCAACGGTTCAGCATCGGCATCCGCGTTATCTTCATCGACTTCGGGCAGGCTGAATTGCACGAGGGGAAGAACAATTTCCGTCTTCTTCTGGGACCAATCGAAGAAATTGACCTTGGAAACGTCGTAGGACATGGTGAAGGCTTCGCGGGTGGCAGCCGGATCACTGATTTTCAGATTGGTGATGTCGCCACCGAGACTGGCGTTCACGTTTTCTACAACCCTCTGCCAGTTGGCCTCCGGGACGCGGCGGAATACGGAGCGCAGCAACAACTCCTCGTCTCCGCGGAACTCGTAATGCACGTGAGCTTCGAGCTCGCCAATGTCGTTGACCTTGCCATCGATCTCGGAAACTTCAGTGTCGGGCATCGGGGTATCGGCGGGAGTTTCCACCAGATGCGGAGGAGTTTTTGAGGGCGGATCGGCCGGAGGGATGAGCAGCGCCTGCTTCTTGCGCAGGCTGTAAGCCAGAAGACGGAAAGGAGCGACTTCGGCGGTGGTATCCATCCAGACTTCCTGTTTGCCCAGCGGAAGCATGGTGATGACGTGGTCGAATTGCGAAGGCGAGGGGATGTCGGGATCGAGCTTCCGCATGGAATTGATCAGAACCGAATCGGCGTGCAAGCCTTCGGCTTCCAGCAGCGACGCGAGAAGTGTGTGCTTGTCTTTGCAATCGCCATACTGGTTGTGGAGCACGTCTGCAGCCGCGTGCGGCTGATAGCGGCCGACGCCCAGCGACAGGCTTACGTAGCGGAAATTCTTGGAGACGTAATCGTAGAGAGCTTCGGTTTTCTCCAGATCGGAATTGAGGCCCTTGGTCAGCTCCGCGGCTTTGGCGCGGACTTCCGGCGTGGGCGCGCGGCGATCTTTTTCCAAACTTGCGTACCAGCGGCCGATCTGCTCCCAGGTTTCGAATGTTGTCAGCTGAACGTCGGGGCGATCCTCGTCGGGCCGCGGGCGCTTTTTCTTCTTTTTGTCTTTATCCGTGCTGTCTTCGTCTTCGCGCTGGAGATGCGAACTGGTCCAGTGATAGATGCGGCGGCCGCTGGCTTCTGTGATTTTTGGATCCATGCCGGGCTTGTTCTTCAGCTTGACCGGGCGGTTGGCAGGGATGTCGACGTCGACGGTCTCATCCAGAACGATATTGTTCTTGTCGAATTCGTATTCGGTCCAGAATTGGCCGGCGGCAAGCGGAGTGTGAATGATCGTGACCAGGTCGTACTCGAGGACTTCGCCGGGCCGCAGTCCCGGCACCGTGATGTGCTTCTGGCGATAGTCGGTGTAGACGGGAGCATCGTGCTCAATGGGCGCACTTAGATCCTGGACGGCGTCATCGCCGGCTTTGACCACACTGCCGTCTTCCTTGATGACCCGCACGTAAGCGATTTCCACGCGCTCGTTGGCCGAGTTGTAGCCGAACTGGAGCTGGCCCCACTGCTGCACGCCGGCCTCGCTGTGCACGCGAATGCGGGCGATCACTTCCTTGCGGCCGGTGCCGTCGTCTTCAAATCGGTATGTTGAGTGCATCTGCTCGACGACAAAGGATTCCTGAGAGTAGTCGTGACTCTTATCAGTCTTATCCGGGGCGGATTGCGGACGAGGAGCCTCGATCGGATTTCTGTCGGGATTGGACTGGGGAATGGCAGCACCCGTCGACGGGGCGGAAGGAGTCTGTGGTGATTGCTGGGCGGCGGCAGTGTAGGCCGGTAAACAGAAAAGGATCAAGAACGCAAAACAATGATTACGCATAGGGGGAAAAAGGCTCGCTGGCTATTATCCCATGCGCTGGGGGCATCATGAGCCGGCAGCGGAGCTTCGCTCCGCTGCACAGCTCCCTTCGGCTTCTTCTGTCGAAAGTACCACTTCTCGCAAAAGAAGCGAGAAGGGGCACCCACGTTCATACTCCTGGCTGGGCCGAAGCCCATGGATACTCACGGCAGGCTACGGGCGGCTGTCGCTACATGGGCACGTGGTGCCTTCAGTGCTTTTGCCCGCTTTCTTTTCTTATTAAGAAATATATTTTTCATAGTGAGAATGTGATTCGAATCACATTTTTCTTCGCCGCGTGCATAAAACGGGGGTAAAATCGCGGTCAGTTCCGCCCCGCCCCGATGCGAGGCGGACGTGACGCATAACGTACATGCGCCACGATCTTTCCGTCTGGAGGTTTGCATGGAAGATCGGGCCCCTGTCGTTCCTCCCTCCGAGCAGTCGACCACAGTCGCAAGCAAACACTATGAAGGTCGCGGAGCCTGGGTACTGACTGCCTATGGAATCTGCGGATTAGCTCTGTTTGGCGTTCTGGCGTACTTTTTTTCAGACTTCATCGCTCATTAAGTCCTTGGCCAAAGCGACGAGCGGACGTGCGCGTTCGCGGGAGTGCTGGAGGTGTACCCCGGGCGTTCGGGATTTTGAATTTGCGCTCGCGACCGCCAGAATGCCATGTTGATCGTGCTACAATGAGCGGCCTTGGAAGCATCTGCAGCTGGCTGCTGCAGCGTCCGATTTTGATCCCACGCACCTTTGCGAATACACGGAATAATCTGTGGCCAAGACTCCCTCGCCTAGCCCCACCCCAGTCACCTACGCCGATGCCGGTGTAGACATCAGCCGCGCCAATCGCACCAAACAACGCATCAAGTACCTGGCTCACAAGACGTTCACCCGCGGAGTGCTGAGCGAAATTGGGGGATTCGGCGGGGTTTTTGCCATCGATCGAACGAAGTATGTCGATCCCTTGCTGGTTTCGAGTGTGGATGGGGTTGGGACCAAGCTTAAGATCGCGTTCGAAATGGACTTGCACTCTACCGTGGGCGCAGATCTCGTGAATCATTGTGTCAACGACATTGCCGTGCAAGGTGCGGCGCCGCTGTTCTTTATGGACTACCTGGCAACGGGCACGCTGGATTCCACAGTGGCGGAAAAGGTGGTGGAGGGGATTGCCGACGCGTGCAAGCACAACGGGTGCGCGCTGATCGGCGGGGAAACGGCAGAGATGCCGGGCTTTTATCCCGAGGGAGAATACGACCTGGCGGGATTTATTGTGGGCGTGGTCGATCGCGACAAAATCATAACGGGTAAAGATGTGCAGATCGGCGACATTATTCTGGGGTTGGCCTCAAACGGGCTGCATACGAACGGCTATTCGCTGGCGCGCAAGCTGCTGTTTGAAATCGCGCACTACTCGCCGGAGACGTATGTCAACGAAGTCAAAAACAAGGTCGGTAACGAATTAATGCGCACGCACAAGAGTTACTGGCCGTCGCTGAAAAAGTTGATTGACGCGCAATGCGTGGAGGCGATGGCGCACATCACTGGAGGCGGCATCACTGAGAATCTGCCGCGGGTGTTACCGCGGGGAACGGCGGCGGCGATTGAACTGGGCTCGTGGCCGGTGCTTCCGATCTTTGAGCACCTGCAGCAACTCGGTAACGTTCCGAAAGACGAAATGCTGCGAACATTCAATATGGGGCTGGGCATGCTTCTGGTGGTACCGGCGGCGAAATTCAAAAAAGCGCAATCGGTGCTGGAGCGAGTGGGCGAGAAGGCTTACACCATCGGGCGAATTATCAAAGGTGAGCGCAAGGTCACCTATAGTTAGGGCAAATTCGCCACCGAGGCACGGAGTCACGGAGTAAACTCTTCCCTGGTCGTTGGTACTCGCGATCAGTGTGACCAGCCTATCGTTCGTTCGCATGCAAGATCTATCGGGACTTCTCCGTGCCTCAGTGCCTCCGTGGTGAATTATGATTCCGCTAGGGTCGTATGAAATCCATTGGCATTCTTCTCTCCGGACGCGGCTCGAATTTCGTCGCGATCGCGAACAGTATTGACGATGGCCGGATTCCCGGTGCGCGGATTGTGGTGGTCATCTCGAACCGAGTCGACGCGCCGGGGATTGCGGTTGCGCGCGAACGCGGACTCCATGCGCTGGTAATTCCGTCCAAGGGACGGCCGCGCGAGGAACATGATCGCGAAGTCGTCGCCGCTCTGAAACAGCATCAGGTCGATCTGGTTTGTCTTGCCGGATACATGCGGCTGCTGTCGCCGTGGTTCGTACGGCAGTTTCCGCAGAAAATCCTGAATATTCATCCGTCGCTTCTGCCGGCGTTTCCTGGATTGGAAGCACAGGAGCAGGCATTTACGTACGGCGTCAAAGTTTCCGGCTGCACCGTGCATTTTGTGGATGAAGAACTCGATCACGGCGCGATCATCGTGCAGCGAGCGGTTCAGATCTTCGATCATGATAATGAGCACACTCTGGCGGACCGGATCCTGCAAGAAGAGCACCTCGCCTATACGCAGGCTATCAATGTGGCGCTCCGGGGAGAGTTTGAGATCGTCGGACGCCGGCTCGTGCTCCGGTCGTAGATATAAGTCGTAGATATAATCAGAACGCATGTCGAACTTCGCTCCCGTAGACGAACAACTTACCTATCTGAAAAAAGGCGCGGCCGAGATCATCCGCGAGTCGGACTTGCGCGCCAAGCTCGAGAAATCCCGCGCCACCGGCAAGCCGATGCGGGTGAAGCTCGGGATGGATCCGACCGCGCCCGATCTGCATCTTGGCCACACGGTCGTTCTGCGCAAGCTGAAGCACTTTCAGGATCTCGGACATACTGCGATTTTTCTGATTGGCGACTTTACCGGGATGATCGGCGATCCCAGCGGACGCTCAGTGACGCGTCCACCGCTGAGCCGGGAGCAGATCGAACAGAATGCCGAGACGTACAAGGCGCAGGTTTTCAAGATTCTGGATCCCCAGAAAACGGTGGTCGATTTCAACCGGCGATGGTTCGGGCCGTTTAGCTCGGACGATTTGGTCCGGCTCGCGGCGAAGTACACGGTTTCGCAACTGCTCGAACGCGAGGACTTCCACAAGCGCTTTCAGGAGGAGAAGCCGATTTCGGTGCATGAACTCTTGTATCCGCTGGTGCAAGGATACGATTCGGTCGCGCTCGAAGCTGATGTCGAACTGGGAGGCACAGATCAGAAATTCAACCTGCTGGTGGGACGCGAACTGCAGCGCTCTTATGGGCAGGAATCGCAGGTGGTGCTGACCACGCCGATTCTGGAGGGCCTCGACGGCGTGCAGAAAATGTCGAAGTCGCTGGGAAATGCGATCGGCATCCACGAGGCGCCGCTGGAAATGTACGGCAAGATCATGAGTATCAACGATGGAATGATGTGGCGCTATTACGAGTTGCTGACGGATGTGCAGGTCGCCGAGATTGAAAAGATGAAGAGCGAGATGCATCCGATGCAGGCGAAGAAGGAACTGGCGCGGAGGATCGTGACGGATTTTCATTCGGCAGAAGCAGCGGCGAAGGCGGCGGAGGATTGGGCCAAGCAGTTTCAGAAGGATGAAGTGCCGGAAGATGTGGGCGAGGTGGGCATAGACATCGCATCCGTCAGAATCAGTGCTGCTATTCCCGATCCCGGCGAGGGCGGTGCGGCTCAGCCGGTAACGTCCAACCTTTCAGACCCAGAGATTCTTCGAGTGGACAAACTCCTGCGGGAGGCTGGGCTGGCTGCTTCCATTACAGAGGCCAGCCGCAGGATCAAGGAAAAAGCTGTACACGTCAACGGACACTTGGTCGTCGGCCTCGCAATCCTGGTTCATCCCAAGGAGGCGCTTGTTGTTCGGGTCGGGAAAAAGATCAAAAAGGTCATTCTTCGACAGTAGTCGGGGTCCTTCGCTCCGCTCAGGATGACAATGCAGATTGTTGCGCTCCGGTGGACAGCCGAGGGCGGCTTTCCCTACACGAATGCTATGAAAGCGGCAGTGACTTCCATAAAAAGCACTTTCAATGGTGGTCGTGCTTTTGTTCGTCTTCTTTCTTCTCGGGTTCGGTAGCGGGGGCGGAGTTGAAGTTTGCTTTCCAGTAGTCCTGGACCGCAGGCGGGAGTTTGTCCATGTGGGAAAGGAGCATGGTGATCTTCCACATATCGGATTCGGAAAGCGTTTTATCCCAGGCGGGCATGCCGCTGTAACGAATACCGGTGCGCATGGTGAAGAAGGTGTGCCACTCGGGGTCATCGGGCGGATCGGAGATGAAATTCGGGGCGGGAGGATAGAAGGAGCCGGCAAGCGTGGAGGGCTTGCGGTCGAGGCCTCCATGACAGACCGCGCAGTTCATGGTGTAAAGCTTCATGCCGTCTTCGAGATTCTGATCGGTGGGGGTGAGAGGATTGGTGACGCGCGGAGCGTGGCGTTCCATAGACGCGTCGACTGCGCCCATCGCGAAGCGGCGTTCGAGGTGCGGTGGTTCGACGTTCGCACGGGTCGGAAGGAATCCGAGCATAGCAAAACCGAGCACGGCGAGAACGAGGACGATAAGCGTAATGATAATGCCGAGAAAAAACTTGCCCATCTAAGAAGCCTCCGGACGGACTATTGTGGCAGAAGCGCGGGGGAGGACGCCAGTTGTGGAGTTCAGGTAGATTGAGTCACGGGTAGTTCTGGGGCGATCCAGCATACAACTGCAGTAGGTGGCTGTTAGCGAGTGGCTGGGGCATCCAGTCCTGCTATGCTATCGAATCGCATTCTATGGATTTGATCCGTTAATTTTGGGGACAACTCTTTGCCCACTGATCCCATTCTGGTTGTACATGGCGGCGCCTGGGCCATGCCCGATGACATGGTGGAGGCGCATATTCGCGGCGTCAGCAACGCGCTCGCGGCGGGATGGCGCGTGCTCGAGCGCGATGGTACTTCGCTTGATGCCGTCGAGGAAGCCGTCGTGATCATGGAGGACGACGAAACCTTCGACGCAGGACGCGGCAGCTTTCTCAACCGCGATGGGAAGGTGCAGCTGGATGCCTTGATCATGGACGGAGCGACGCTGCGAGCGGGAGGCGTGGGATGCGTCGAGCACCTGCGCAACCCGGTGCGGGCCGCGCGCAAGATTCTGAGTGAGAGTCCGCATGTTTATTTCGTTGCGGAAGGCGCAGAGAGATTTGCGGCGGAGCACGGACTGCCGCTTTGCAGGAATGATGAATTGATCATTCCGCGCGAGATTCAGCGGTTAAAAGAGTACCAGGAGAAAATCCGCGCTCAAGCCGCGGAAAACGCGGCCAGGACGGGAGGCTCGCCATCTGCTGCCGGCGGAGATCTTTTTGCGCCCACTTCTGATGACGTAACGATTTCGCACGACACTGTCGGGGCGGTCGCGCTCGATCGCGAGGGCAATATCGCCGCTGCGACTTCAACCGGAGGCACATTGAACAAGGCTCCGGGACGTCTCGGCGACTCGTCGCTGATCGGATGCGGGTGCTATGCCGATAATCTCAGCGCTGCGGCGTCGACGACCGGATGGGGCGAGCCGATCATGAAACTGGTGCTCGCCAAGTGGACGGCTGACCGCATCGCTGCCGGCAATCTTCCCGAGTGGGCCGCGCAAGAGGCGATGAATTATCTGAAGCAGCGCGTGAATGGACATGGCGGCATCATCGTGCTCAACCGTGAAGGTCACATTGGAATCGCGCATAACACGCCGCGCATGGCCTGGGCGTACCGAACCATGAAGAAGCAGGACGCGGGGATCGTGCGCGACGCCGTTTGAGCGTGAGCTGAAGTTTGTCTCGCGGACATTCTTGCATCGGCGCCAATCGGGCTCGCCGGACAAGGGCATCCGCACCACACTCTGCTATAGCCATCCCTTCGTTCTCGCGATCCGCGACGCTTCTATGCGGTTGCTTACGCCTAGTTTGCTGATCGCTTCGGACAAATAATTTCGAACGGTTCCATCGGAGAGGCCGAGCTCGCTGGCAATGTCTCCGCTGGCCATGCCTTCTCCCGCCAGTCGTAGCACCTGACGTTCACGATCAGTCAGAGGATCCATTTCGCCCCAGGCTTCAGTGGCGAGCTCGGGATGAATGACGCGCAATCCTTGATGCACGCGGCGCACGGCGTCGGCGAGTTCTTCGGCGCGCATGTCCTTCAGAAGATATCCGGAAGCCCCGGCTTCGAGCGCGCGGCGCAGATATCCGGTGCGAGCGAATGTGGTGACGATGACGACGCGTGTGCCGGTGCGGCGACGCTTCAATTCCGCGGCAACATCGAGGCCAGTCATGTGCGGCATTTCGATATCAGTGATAAAGACATCGGGCTTGTGGGCGAGCACGGCTTCGAGCGCTTCGTTGCCATTGCGCGCCTGTGCGATCACCGAAATGTCGGATTCCATTTCAAGCAGCGCCGCCAGTGCGCCGAGCACCATGCCCTGATCTTCGGCCAGAACCACGCGGATCGTCTTGCGGGCGTCTTTCGAACGGTCTCGTGCATTGTCTCTGATAGAAGGATTCACTTTCGCACGCTCTGGCGCAACGCCGATTCCTGAATATCATCATTCACAACGACATCCTTCAGCGGCAGGGTGATGATCAGCGTGGTGCCCTGCTGGTTGCGGCGGTCGAGGCTGCCGCCGAGCATCTCGACCCGCTCGCGCATGCCGCGCAGGCCGTTGCCTTCCAGGCCAGATGCGCCCAGCCCGTCATCCTGAATTTCAAGGCGGCATGATCCATTGTGCTGTTCCAGACGCATGCGGCAGGTTCGGGCCTTCGCATGGCGTACGACGTTAGTGACGGCCTCGCGCAGAGCAAGCGACAGAACACTCTCCTGCATGGCTGGCAGCTTGATCGTGGTGGCAGCATCGCATTGTACGATGAGCCCGGCGGTTTCAAGGGTTGACTTGGCCTGCGCAAGTTCGGCGACCAGACCTTTGGCGCGGTAGCCGCGGATCGCGTCGCGCACATCGGAAAGTGCTTGCCGAGAAATCTCCGACACTTCGCGGATTTCCTTTTTCGCCCGCTGGGGATCGCGGTCCATCAACTTTCCAGCGAGCTCGGCTTTTAAGGTGATGACCGAGAGCGTGTGCCCTAAAACGTCGTGCAGATCGCGGGCGATGCGCTCGCGTTCGGCAACTTTAGCCAGGTGCTCGATTTCTTCATTCGCCTTGCGCAGCTGTCGGTTCATGCGATTGCGCTCGGCAAAGAAAGTATTTCCCGCGCCAATGATGACGGGGAATAGTGTTGAGTAGAACAGCGTCCATCCGTTGAGGTGGAGCAACAGTCCCTCGACGGCCCCGAGCACTCCAATGATCCCCAGGCCGATCCAGGCTGTGGCCTGAGTGGCGACGCAGAATGGCAGCATCGCGGCAGCAAAGATAAGGAAGGTGCAGGCTCCCCCGTTGACGGGCTGGTACAGAAGCCCAAGCAGTATCATGCCGCCGATGTGCACGAGCGTGCGGGGGTTCTCGAGGAAGAACAGTCCAAAATAGAAAAGCAGAAATATGAGCGCGCCCAACCCATCGAGCAGCCACATTCGCAGGCTGGCATGCGAAAGGATGGGGTCTATGAAGAAGAAGCCGAGATAAAGTACCCAGAGCAGAGGACTCCAGCCGTGGTCTTTATCTTTGAGGAGTACGCGCCACGGCTTCAGCTTCCACGGACTTCCGGTTCGGCACGTCGGCTCAGGGTAGAAAGCCATCAGGGGCATACGCCTATTTTCGTCCCTCCGGTCAATTCCGGCCACTGCGAAGTGTTGGCCTGGCAACGTACCACACCAGCAGCGCTGCGGGAATGAGCAGCAGCAACCAATTGGCTCCGAGATAAAGCGCCATCACGCCGAAAGCGATCCGCGCTAGGGTCGATCCGTATCCTTTCTTTGATTCCGCACTCATATTTGAATTCTGATTTCGTTTAGAACTCTGATCTTGCTTAGAAATGCCCTCGCCCACCCTGCAACGAGCACACCTCCTGTTCAGCCGTACATTTTTTCCTGGTCGCGTTGGAAGCCAATGCGGGCCACTCCAAGGCAAATCATGGTGAAGGCAATCAGCACTTCCCAGTGTTTTACGCTGGATCCGTGGGAGCCGGCTCCGACCGCGCCAAGCGCCAGCTGCGATAAGTGGTAAGGCGGCAGCACGAGAGCAATCTGCTTGACGATTTTTGGCAGGAACATGAACGGAACCCACAGTCCGCTGCAGAATGACATGGGCAGATAAATCAGATTGATGGCTGGAGGTGCGGAGTTGGGTCCGGTGAAATATCCAAGAGCCAAGCCCATCGCTGAGAAAGGAAGCGAACCGGCGACGAGAATCGCGAACAACCTGGCGAACATGGGGAGCGACATCCGCACACCGCCGGATGCGACACCCAGGCCGAATAGCGCCAGCACGATGATGGAGCTGAAAACCATGCTGGTAATTACCTTGGCCCAGAAATACGCGAACGGTGGCATGGGACTGGCACGTTTTACCTGCAGCCATCCCAGACCGCGATCTGAAGCCAGCCCGGCCGCGGTTCCGAACAGCGAAGCGCCCATCACGCCGAACGTGCCATAAGTCGCGATCAAATAAGTTGGAACCCGCATCCCGGCGATGGCCTCATGAGAATTCAGCACCAATCCGAAGAGCACATAGAACATGATGGGAAAGCTCAGCACGGATGCGGTGTACATGCGCAGGCGCAGATATTTCAAGAATTCGTACTTCGTTTCCTTGCCGTAGATCCTCAGGGTGTGAGCTGGCGATCGTTCGATTCGCGTGTAGCTGGCGGCGATGGATGCGGTGCTCATTCGGAACCCCCTGCGTGTGCTTTTCTGCGTCTCGGCTGCGTGGTGATCTCTATCAATTAGCCGAATCGCCGTTGCGCGCGGCGTTTTGAGTTAAGGCCAGGAACGCTTCTTCCAACCCCGCACTGGTTACTTCAAGTCCAGAAAGGTTCCCATCACGGCTGAGCAGTTCTCGAACGACCAGTTCAGCTTCCCTGGCATGGATCTCGATCGCCTCGCGATCGTTCCTGACCTCGCTGATGCCTGGAATTTGCCGCAGCAAATTCAGGTCGAGACTTGTAACGCAGCGAATTTTCTTTCCGCTGCTCTGAGCTTTGATTTCGGCGGGAGTGCCTTCTGCGATGATTTCTCCCTGATTAATGACGGCAACACGGTCGGCCAGAGCATCGGCTTCCTGCAGATAATGGGTGGTGAGGAGAACGGTCTTGCCGCGATCGACGAGTCGGCGAATTTCGCCCCACAGCAATCGGCGGGCTTCGACGTCGAGCCCGGCGGTGGGTTCGTCGAGAAAAAGCAGGTCCGGGTCGCCGCAAATTGCAAGTGCGAAAAGTACCCGCTGTTTTTGGCCTCCGGAAAGCTCGGCAAATTTTCGGTCGCAGATCTTTTCCAGACCGGCGGCCGCCAGAATGTCGGAGAGCGGCATCGGCTTGTGGTAATAGCTCGAGAACAGATCGATGTGCTCGCGAACGCGCAGTGTTTCGGGAACGCGTCCCACCTGCAACATGGCACCGGTTCTCGTCCGGTTTTCGGGATTCGTGGGGTCGGCGCCGAAAACTCTAACTCTTCCACTGTTGGGCGTCAGCAGGCCAAGGAGGAGCTTCACAGCGGTCGTTTTGCCTGCCCCGTTGGGACCTAGCAGGGCGACAATTTCCCCGGCGCGGACGCGAAAGTTCACCCCGCGCAATGCACGCACTGGCCCGTAGCTTTTGTTAACGGCTTCGAGGCTGGCAACCACGGATTCCCGAATCGGGGAAACCGCGGTCTGACCTTCTACTGAGGTTGCCTTCATTTGGGGCCTCCGGTGGAGGCTTCGGCTTTGTGCCGAAGCTTGTTCAACCTGAGGGCATCATCGCGGAAGCGATCGGGACGTGCCAGTGTCATCCATCACCCAAGCCGCATGACAAATGTCATCGTTCGACAACTTGGGTAGGAGAGCCTAACCAAAGATCGAGTCAGGTCGCGGTTTTTTGCCACTGATCTCCACGAACGATAGGGGGAAGTGAGATTTGAGTTTGTTACAAATTCCGAACAACAGGGGAAGTCCACCAACCTGGAGATTGGGTCGCGATGGTGCGTGTGGGGGTGGGTTACCGTGTGCAGGCCGCATCGGGCGAGGTATCAAGGCTGTTCGGATTTTGTAACAAGTCGGAAAATCCAGCATTGTTGGGCGCAAATCACTGCTCGAAGCAGTCTAACTCTGGTATCATGCCGCGCAAACGTTGGAGGTTGCTTGATGTTGCCAGCTGGGAAAAGTCTACGCACGCTGCGGGAGAAACTCGGGCTCACGATGCGCGATGTTGAAAATTTCAGCGCCCGGATTTCGGAGAAATACCGCAATGAGGAGTTTTTCATCCCTCCAAGTCGACTGTCCGATATCGAGACGAAGGGAATTTTGCCCAGTTTATTTCGCTTGTACGCCCTGGCGGTGATTTATCGAACAGATCTTCGCGAACTGATGTCGTGGTATGGCGTTGACATGACCAACATGGCAGCTGACCTGGGACTGATGTCACCTCCGAAGTCGCATGTCTGCGATGCTCTGAGCGGACTCGGGTCGGTGCAGGTTCCGGTACGGATGGATCCCGGGTTCGACGAACGCCGTACCGCCAACTTTGGACGGATGGTCGAGCAATGGGGGTTAGTACCGCTGGCGTACCTGGCGCAGTTTGCCAGCACCGGTTTCACCTATGGTTACATTGGAACGCAGGATTTCACCATGTATCCGATACTGCCGCCGGGCAGCTTCGTACAAGTGGATGAGTCGAAGAATCGGGTTGCGGAAGGGGCATGGCGATCCGAGTATGAACGTCCCATCTACTTTGTGGAAACTCGCGAAGGATATACCTGCTGCTGGTGCAGCATGCGCCGCGACGACATCATTCTGCAGCCGCATCCGTTGGCGCCGGTGGCAGTGCGCGTTTTGAGACATCCGCAAGATGCGGAAGTGTTGGGACAGGTGGTAGGCATCGCTATGAAGCTGACCGAATGGCACACTCTCGATGCTGCTCCAGGCTCGAAAGCGCCGCCAGCACTGAATTAAGATGGGCAGCCGAGGGCGTACTCTTACGTCCGGACGGCAGCAGATCGTCGAAGTGATCCCGCATTTCGTTCACGTAGACGGCGGCAGAGACCGCCGTGGCCGCGCGTGAAACCTCCAAATCATTTCCCAGAAGGGCGAGGGGCGTTTTGAGAATCGCAGCCACGACCTGCGTGTGAGCGGCCCTGAGCGCGTGCTCGGCAGCTTCCGTGCCGTAAACGGCCTCCAATCCCCAATGTTCGTAATGTCCATTCGCAGAACGTAAGGAAGCCAAGTAAGCCAGCTTCGCCATCAGCCCCGAGACTGCGGCGAGGGTCGTTCCTTTCACATCTTCGAAAGCTGATTTCAGCGTCATTGCTCGATTCTTGTTACGAATTCCGAACGCTCAACGGATTTTGGTTCATTGTGCTGCGTTCAGCCTGAGGTGCAAGCATCACGGTTCAAATTTGCTAGACCCCAAGGAGAAAACAACCGTGAAACGCATGCTACTCGCAGCAGCCGCAGTCATCCTGTTTCTAAACGCTCTCGCAATTCCAACCGTAGTTCGTGCCGATGGCGGCGGCGGCAGCGGTCAGAACTGTCCCCCTCCCGAGGTTTGCAAGCCCTACCAAGCACGCTGATTATGCACGCTGATTATGCACGAAAGATCGGCGGGCTGAACGTCGAGCTCGCCGATCTTACGAAATCGGAACAAGAACTATGGCCACATTGCCGGCTCCCGCTAGCCGCTGTATAGTGCCGATTCACGGCGTATGCTGCAGCCTCACTCATTCCTCTGGCACTACCTCTGGGCCGCTCCTAATTCCCTTCTGCTGATTCTTTGTTTCTTCCTTTGGAGGCGTGGAATAGCGCGGAAGTTTCCTGCCTTCTTCGCTTTCGCGGGGCTCAGTGCCCTCGGGAACCTGGTGCTTTATACCGCCGATGTACTGCCTTTCGTTTCCGGTCGAATGTACTATCGCGTGGATTGGGGGGAACTGACTCTTGAATGTGTGCTGAAATTCGCGGTGATTGGCGAGATCTTCTCGCTGCTTTTTGGGTCGTATGCATCTGTGGCGAGGCTAGGAAAAGTTTTGATCCAATGGCTGGGCGCCATTTTAGTTTTTGTCGCAGCGTTTCTGGCCGCGTACGCTCCCAAATACAAGTTCGCGGGCATCGTATTCGGAACTAACCTTCTGGAGCAAAGCACATTTCTGATTGAATGCGGAGTTCTGGTATTTATCTTTCTGTTTTCTTCTTATTTTCATCTGCGGTGGCCGCGGCAGCTTTTCGGCATCGCCCTAGGACTGGGTATTTCGGCGTCCGTACATTTGGCGACTTGGGGCGTATTCACCAATGCACGGTGGCCGTATCTCAAGCTGGTTCCGCTGGTTTTCCTCAATATGGCCACGTACCACCTCTGTGTTTTCGTTTGGTCTTATTACCTGCTGGTTCCTGAAAAAGTGCCGGCGCAGACTCCGATTCCGTTGCCCGAGAACAATCTCGCCCTATGGAACCGAGAACTGGAGCGTTTGTTACAGCAATGAGTCTTGCCATCCTGCTGGTTATCGCCGCAATCATTTCGTTGGTAGTGGTCATTTCGGTCGGGGTGTCGCGGCTGCGGTTTTCGGGCGCGCGGGAGATCCAACCGGTGGATATTGAAGCTTTCCGCAATCTGACCGATGGGCGGGAGAGCGAATACTTGCGCGGACGGCTGCCAGGGCCAGAGTTTCGGCGAATCCAAAGAATGCGACTGCGTGCCATGGCCGCCTATGTACAGGCGGTGGGACAGAATGCAGTTGTTTTGATCGGCGTCGGCCAACTCGCGTTGCGCTCCAATAATTCCGCCACCGAAGCAGCCGCTCGCCGCCTGATAAACGAGGCCCTTCTGTTACGCCGCAACGCGGGTTTGGCCGTATTGCGAATTTATTTGGGATTGGCTTGGCCGGGTGCCGGGTTTGCAGCGACGCCGATTCTGGAAGGGTATCAACGTCTCAGCGGATCGGCGATGCTATTAGGGCGGCTTCAGAATCCGGTGGCAACGGTGCGCCTATCCGCGTGATGCCGGGCCGTGGTCGAGCGGAATCGATTCGCCGCTCCCAAACTCTCAAGCTGCTGTATAGCGGGAGATTAAGCGGAAGGCGCTCTGAAAAGCCATGGCGTTACTCTTGGAATAACCACTGCCTCACTCCACACTTGTTTTCCGGCACAGGGATGGTATAAAACCCACCGGAGTCACACTCAGTTCCCAGATTACTTCGTGATTTTTTCCGCAATCCGCCGCCGGAACAGCATGCGCCTGCTCGCGCGTGCGAGCCAAGGGAGATCCCTATGATTCGAAGCCTCAGAAGTTATGCGTTGGTTTTGTGCTGCTTTCTGCTCGCCGCAATCGCATTCGGGCAGGGCGGCGCGGCCACCGGCGATCTGCACGTCACGGTGAAGGATCCGGCTGGAAATCTGGTAACCAACGCGACAGTGACGGTGCGCGATGTGGCGAAGGGGTTGGAGCGCACCGCAACCAGCGACGGCCAGGGCGGCTACAGCGCGCGCCTGCTGCCTCCGGGCACATATGAAGTCACAGTGGAAGCGCCGAGGTTCTCGCGAACAGAAAACACTGGCGTTGCGATCACGGTCGGCGGACTGGTTGAGTTGCCCGTCACTCTGGCAATCTCGGGCGGCAAGGAAGTAGTGGAAGTGACGGCGCAGGCAGCGCTGGTCGAAACCTCGCGCACCTCGACGACTGACACGATCGGGCAGAGGAGGATCGACAATCTTCCGATCAATGGGCGTGACTACATCAATTTCACGCTGACGGACTCGCAAGTCGTGCGCGACAACGCGCCCAACACGGGCGCGGCGCCTACTTCGGGCTTGAACATGAGCGGCCAGCGGGCGCGCTCGAACCTGGTGAACGTGGATGGTGCGGATGCGACCGACAACAGCGTGAACGGTGTTCGTTCGACGGTTTCGCAGGAAGCGGTACAGGAATTTCAAATCATCACGAACAATTTTGCTCCGGAGTATGGTCGCGCTGCGGGCGGTGTAGTAAATATCATCACTCGCTCCGGCTCGAATGATTTTCATGGCGACGTTTTCGGGTATTTGCGGAACCGAAACTTCCAGGCGGTGAATCCCTTCAGCACCATCCCCAATCCAGCCTACACGCGAGTGCAGGCTGGCGTGGCTTTCGGCGGAGCCATCAAGAAGGATAAGACGTTTTACTACTTCTCCTACGAAGTGACGCGGCGGCACGAGACGGGATTTTCGGCCATTGGGCAGGGCAATTTCGGACTCACGCCGTTTGATGCTTCGGCATTCTTCGGCGCTCCTCCGGGATCAGTCAATCTGCAACTGACTTCGGACCAATTGACCTTCCTGTCGAATCCCGCCGTGGATGAGACGGCGGCGACGAACCCAGCATATGCGCAGGAAGTTGCCGAATACATTGGACTGGCTGGTGCTTCTTCCGGCATGGCCGTGAATGGGGCGTGGCCCGTCGGTTTGACCGGCGGCTTTGCGGGATTTGCGGGATTTCCCACATCCTGCGCCCCGCCCGCACCGTGCTTCGTCCCTGCTTCTTATCAAAATCTGGCGTCTCAGGAGGGCAACTTCCCCGTATTTGAAGGGACAAGCGTGTATTCATTGCGTCTTGATCACAACGTGAGCGCGAGCAATCGGCTCATGCTGCGAGGAAATGTCAGTCCAAGCACAATGACCGGCCTGGAAGTGGAAGGTCAAGATCAGCCCTTCGGGCAGAATGCCTATTCGCGCACATCGGAGCAGACGTTCCGCGACGTGACTGGAGTTTTGCAGGATACCTGGACGATCGGCAACAACAAAGTGAACGAGTTCCGATTTCAATATGCGCGCCGCGGACTGTCGTACTTTTACAACACGTCGGTTGCGGCCGGCTCCGACCCGGCCGTGAACATTCCGGGCTACGCGTATTTCGGGCGCGAGCCGTACTCTTACATTCAGCGGGTTGAGCAACGCTATCAGTTCACCGACAATTTTTCGTGGACCATTGGCCGACATGATACGAAGTTCGGCGTGGACTTCAACTATCTGCCCTTGACTGCCACGTTCACGGTGAATTACGGCGGTGTGTACGATTTCGGCGCTTTCAGTGCGGCTACTCTGGGGTTCGTAAATCCGAATCCCTCAGCCCTTCCCGATTTTCCGCAACTCTCAGCCGTGCAGGCCTACGGTGCGGGCCTGCCTGGAGACTTCATTCAGGGATTGGGCAGCCCGAGCGATTCGTTTCGCAATGTCCCGATTGGCGCGTTCTGGCAGGATTCGTGGCGCATCAGTCCCAAGGTGACTCTGAATTATGGATTGCGCTACGACGTGGAGATTCCGCCGACGTTCCCGGCTCCGAAGGGACTCGCGCTTCCCGCCTACAACCTGCTCGGGGTGCAAAAAGGCATTCAGACAGATACCAACAATATTCAGCCTCGCATCGGACTGGCATGGGATCCCAAAGGGGACGGCAAGACCGTGGTTCGAATGTCCTATGGGATGTTTTATGACCACCCGCTGCTTGGACTTTATTTCCTCGGTCAGGCTTCAGACGGTTCTTCCAGCGGACAGTTAGCGTTTGCCGGCACAGGGACCTGCAGCGGAGTTGCCGGCGACCCCAGCAATCTGAACGCGATTCCGATTTTCCAGGGAACGCTGGGCAGTTCCGGATGCACTGCATCACCATTTCCGAGCGCAAATACGAACCTCGGATATCTGCCGAACCAACAGCAGTTCACCTCCCTCAATTTTCCGCAGTCTGTCTTTCTGAATCAGAATTACCTGAATCTGAGCCCCGGCAATCCGGCAGCATCAACATTTATGCCGCTGGGCTTCCAGCCTTTCGGCTACCCGCAGTCAAAGAATTTCGTATACGCGTATGCGCAGCAGGCGAATTTCAGCGTGGAGCGCGATCTCGGCCATGGATATGCGCTGAACCTCGCCTACAACTTCAATGGCGGGCGGCATTTGAACCGGCCCATCAATGCGAACACGATTCGCGGGGATTTGATGGTGCAGAATTTTCAGACGGCTCTAGCGGCGGGCCAGACTCCGGCAAGTCCATTTACCGTCTCCGGCTGCGGCGCAACGTCCGGCGGAGTTCCATACGTTGACGCATCGTTGATGAATTTCTTCCGTCCGGGTGGAATCAATCCATCGATTGCCGCGTTTTATTCGAACTTCATTGCCGGGGGAGCCGGTTGCGTGGCGCTGGCCCAGGGCATCGAACAAACCCTCGCCAGCCAGGGATTCAACGCCAACTGCGACCCGAACAGCTTTACCGGTTGCGTTCCCTTCGGCGATATGGACGCAAATTACTCCAACGGAAGCTCGGTTTATCACGGAT
Organism: uncultured Acidobacteriaceae bacterium; assembly: GCA_963772045.1. Classification (GTDB taxonomy): domain Bacteria; phylum Acidobacteriota; class Terriglobia; order Terriglobales; family Acidobacteriaceae; genus Sulfotelmatobacter. The sequence continues at coordinate 770,096 of CAVYWC010000003.1, forward strand.
TCAGCACGAACTTGCGGAAACGTTTCGGCAGCAATTACGAATTTCTGGCTTCCTACACATGGTCGCACGCCATCGACGACTCTACCGACTTGCAATCCACGCTGACTCCGCAGGATAGCTACTATCCGGCGCTCGACCGTTCGACATCGCTGTTCGATCAGCGGCACCGGTTTGTACTCAGTGGCGTGTATCAATCAGGACGGCTGAACGGCAATGGATTTTCCAGAAAGCTTTTCAGCGACTGGACCCTGGCGCCGCTCATCCAGGTGGCCTCCGGGCGTCCTTACAACGTCATCACAGGGAATGACGATAATTTGCAGTTATCTTCGCTCACCGGCCGTCCGAACACGTTCGTCAATTCAGCCTGTACGGCGCTGGGATACTTGCCGGTCAATTCGAAAGCGTCGCCCACAGGCGTGTTTCAGGAGCCGTGTATTGCCGACTTCGACGGCACTCTCCTGTCGCTCGACGGCAACCTCGGCCGCAACGCCGCAGTGCAGCCCTGGACGCTATTCAACGATATGCGAGTGGCCCGGCGTTTGTACTTTACCGAGCGAATCAGCATGGATCTGATCGCGGATACGTTTAACATCGCCAATAAATACAACGTGGCGGCAGTGAGTCCGCTGTTTACAAATGCGGGACAGGCGACGGCTGCCTACGATCCGCGGCAATTCCAGTTTGCGATGAAGGTGAACTGGTAGGAAGAACTGGTAACAAGAACGGGCAGCGCTCCATGCGCTGCCCGAGAGAGGGCATCAAGGCGTCGAGGTTGTCGAATGCGGCGGATGGCCCGGTCCGTGCATTACGCTCCCAGATACATGACATGTACGTAGGTGCCTAGGCGCACGTTATAGGCGAGATACCAGCCTGTATCATCGGGATCTTCGTAGATGACGATCTGGTCACTGTCCCACAGCCAGTCGCCGCAGTATCCGACGTCGATGGGTGCCACGCTGAAGTAGAATCCCCCGAACCAGAAACGGCCTGGACCGCCTCCGCCAAGCCGCCATACATGGCCGCGGCCGAAACCACCGGTGAAGCGTCCATGCTCCCAGGGATGATCAAGGTGCAATTCAGGCCTTGGCCCATCATGTCCGACCCATTGCCCGTCGTGATGAACGTGTGGGGCTTCGGGATGGCCTGCCTGATCACGAAAGCCGGGGTTTGCCATCTGGTGATCATTGTGAGGAGCCGCGTTGTGACTGGGCGCTGGTCCGTGCTTGGGAATGTAGCCGCCACCGACATCGCTGTGTCCGCCGCCGTGTTGGGCGAATGCAGGAAAGGCGAGAAGCAGAACGGCGATCAAGAGCTGGGAGTGTGATCGCATAAGCACCTCGGATTGTTGGATGTATACAGGATTTTCTCAACGTATATAACACGAGTGCAAGACGGGAGTTTTCGCCCCGTGTTGATCTTTGAGGATCGTTGATGCCTATCCTGGCATAGCACGGCTAGGGGCGGACACCCTCGTCCGCCCCGAGGAGCGAAGCGACGAGTGTATGCAGTATCGGCCGGATCTATCTGTGCTCACCCGAAAGCATACTTGATTGCGCTTCGCGCGACCTCGGAATGCGTCCGGGGCTACGCCCTTTTTACGGCGTATGATTCCCTCCACGGAGGTTGCTATGCCTGACAACCTTGCCTCAACCCGCCGGCTTCTCGCGATTGATGGCGGAGGATTGGCGGGACTGATTCCCGCTGAATGTCTGATCGCCATCGAATCGCAACTCGATCAACTCACCGGCACACAGAAACCATTGTGCGAGCGCTTCGATCTGATTGGAGGCACCAGCACGGGCGCGATTCTCGCGGCTGGTCTCGGGTTGGGATTGAAAGCGGCAGAACTGCGGGATTTTTATTTGAAGTACGGCAATGAAATATTCACGAAATCGTGGATTCCGTTGTGGCATAAGTATCCAAGCAGTCCGCTGGAGAAGCGCCTTAAGGAAGTTCTGGGAAAATCCACAGCGCTGGGCACTGACGATCTGCACACCCAGATCATGATCGTGACGAAGAATGCCACGCTGGGCAGCGATTGGTTTTTCAGCAACAATCCCAACAGTAAGTTTTTCAAAAACAATTCCAAGCTGCCGCTGTGGCAGATTGTTCGTGCGAGCAGCGCCGCGCCGACGTATTTTCCGCCGGAGACGATTACGGTTACAGACGAAGCGGGGAAGAAACAGAAATGTGAATTCATCGATGGCGGGGTGAGCAGCTATAACAATCCCGCGTTGCAGGTTTTTTTGGAAGCAACCGTGCCGGAATACGGCAACGGATGGGCCATGGGCGCGGATAAGCTAGTGCTGATCTCACTGGGCACGGGCTTCAGTCCGGTCACGATTCCGGCAGGGAAAGCCTCGAGCTTTTGGGAGCTGCAGTGGGCGAAATATTTGATTAAAGAGCTGATGAACGAAGCGAATCTGCAGCAGAACGTAATGATGCATTTGATGGGACGGCGTCCGGAGAATGTGCAGTCGGCGACGTCGGAATTGGTCTCGTCGGGCGCGGCCAGCGGCGTGCCGGATAAGAGCGCGCTCGATCGCGTGAGCGCTGGTCTGGGCAAGCAGAAGCTAGTCACGTATCAGCGAATCACGGTGGGACTGACCCGGCGGCGGTTGGATGAGTTGGGGCTGCATGACGTGGATCCGGCGAAGGTCGCGGAAATGGACGCGGCCGATCAGATTCCTAATTTTCAGCGGCTGGGCGCGGCCGTGGCGAAAGAGCAGGTGAAGATGGAGGCGTTCGAGGAGTTCTTCTGATTTCGAAGATTGCGATCGGAAATCCCCACTTCTGGGCAAAGCCCGCCAGAAATGGGGCACCCAAGACCGCCCGAATGCCTCGCTCCTCAGTAACTTCGCGTTGACAATAGTTCGCAGGCTCGGGTAAATTAAAGTCTTTGGTAGACGTGTGGTTGCCCGCCTGATGGTCCCGGCGTCCTCGCTGGGGAATCAACACGCGGTTTATCTTTCGCAGCCTTTTTACAATCTGGGAGAGTTCCGATGTCAACGTATTTCCCCAAACAGGGGGAAATTGTGCGCAAGTGGTACGTCGTGGATGCGAATGGGCAGACGCTCGGGCGCCTGGCTTCGCAGGTCGCGAGCATCCTCATGGGCAAAGAGAATCCGCGTTATACGCCGTTTATCGACACCGGCGATCACGTGATCGTGATCAATGCGGAGAAGGTCCGCATGACCGGCATGAAGTCGGAGAGTAAGGTGTATGAGCGTTACACCGGCTATCCGGGTGGATTGCGGACGGAAGCTTACAAGAAGCGACTGGTGCGCAAGCCCGAAGCGGTGATCGAAGCTGCGGTGAAGCGGATGTTGCCCAAGAACAAGCTGGCCGATCACATGCTTTCGAAGCTGAATGTGTATCAGGGCGACAAACATCCGCATCAGGCGCAGAAGCCGCAGGATTACAAGCTGGAAGTGAGAACATATCCGGCGGAGAAAGCAGCAGTGTTGTAATCAGCCCCGAGCCGCGAGCTCTGAGCTGCGAGCAAGATCCAACATTCTTGGAAAGGTTAATAGTCGAAGTAGCTGAGATTCGGAGCGTTCGGTCTTGCTCGGAACTCGCGACCCGCGACTCGAAGCTAAATGGCTGAATTGGTTCAATACTACGGAACGGGACGGCGGAAGACGGCGATTGCCCGGGTTTATTTACGTCCGGGGAGCGGGGATTTCAAGATCAACGGACGCGCCTTTGAAGAGTATTTTGTGACTCCGGCGCAGCGCGCGGCGGCGAAGGCTCCGTTGGCGTCGGCTGAGTCGGCGGCGTCGTTCAACGTGGTGGTGACCACACAGGGCGGCGGCGTGCGTGGACAAGCTGATGCAGTGAAGCTGGGACTTGCCCGCGCTCTGATGCAGTTCAACGCTGAGTTGCGCAAGAAACTGAAGTCTGAGGGAATGGTCAGCCGTGACTCGCGCGGCAAAGAGCGTAAGAAGTATGGCCAGAAGGGCGCGAGAAAGCGGTTTCAGTTCAGCAAGCGCTAGCGCGCTTGCAGTCCCAAGCTGCGAGTCCTGAGTCCCGAGCTTTCTACTAAGGACTCAGGACAAGTTTAGGTGTTCAATTCTTCCCGTGCCTCGCGTGCGGGGACGGGAATAGCAATCGGGTGAGCCGTGAGTCGTTAGTTCCGAGTCCTGAGCATTTTGCTCGCCACTTGGGGCTTCGGACTCGGGACTACCTCCCGATGCAGATTACAAAAGGAGAAACGTGGCTACCATCACCATGAAGGAGTTGCTCGAAGCGGGTGTCCACTTCGGGCATCAGACCAAGCGCTGGAATCCCAAGATGAAGGAATACATCTTCGGGGAGCGCAACGGTATTTACATCATCGATCTGCAGAAAACGCTGAAGATGTTCAAGGAGGCGTCAAAGTTCGTGCAGGACCTGGCCACCGAAGGCAGAATCGTGCTCTTCGTGGGCACCAAGCGCCAGGCGCAGGACGCGATCGCCGAAGAAGCGCAGAAGTGCGGCATGTTCTACATCAACCAGCGCTGGCTGGGCGGACTGCTCACCAACTGGGTCACCGTGCAGAAGTCGGTGAAGCGGCTGAAAGAGCTCGATGACATGGCCACCGACGGCCGGTACGAGCTGCTGCCGAAAAAAGAAGTTATCAAGCTCGAGCGCGAGCGCAAGCATTTGCAGGCCAATCTGGCCGGTATCAAGAATATGAACCGCCTGCCCGACGCGATCTTTGTCATTGACTCGAACAAAGAGCAGATCGCCGTGCGCGAGGCGCGCAAGCTGGGCATTCCAGTGGTCGCCGTGGTCGACACCAACTGCGATCCCAGCGAAGTGGATTATGTGATCCCCGGCAACGATGATGCGTTGCGGGCGATCCGGCTGTTTACCTCGAAGATTTCGGAATCGATTGCCGAGGGCGCTCAGTTGATGACCGATAAGCAGGTCGCTGAGATGCAGGCTGGAGCCGAAGCGGCTCAGGCTGCGGCTGCCGCAGCGGGCGAGTATCAGGGCGACGAGGAAGTGGCCGCGGTGGATGCGTCCGAAGATATCAGCATGGAAGAAGTGCTGGGCCCGGGAACGCACAAAAAACCGGTGGCTAACGAAGACGCCGAGGTTCCGGCGCATCACGTGGAAAGCCAGACGGTTTAATTAGTCCTGAATGGCGAGTACCGAGTTGTGAGAAAAACGGGACCGCTTTGAAAGGGCGCGGCTTGGCCGCGCCGCAAAGGATCGCTGAGCAGCGGGGCTTTAGCCCCTGAGGTAAGCCAAAAAACCGGGCGTGACAATTCAGACCCGCGCGGGTCAGGCTTAGAAAATCCCCGGCGCGGGTCAAAGTTTATAGAGCAGCATCTAATCGTTGTAGAGGATCTTTCATCGATATGGGAACGACTACAGTGAACATTTCCGCAGCGCAAGTGAAGGATCTCCGGGAGAAGACCGGGGCTCCGATGATGGATTGTAAGCAGGCTCTGACCGAAGCCAAAGGCGACATGGAGCAGGCGGTCGTGATCCTGCGTAAGAAGGGCGTTTCGGTGGCGGCCAAGAAGGCCTCGCGCATAACCAGTGAAGGATCGGTAGCGAGCTACATTCACGCCGGCGGCAAGATTGGTGTGCTCGTCGAGGTCAATTGCGAGAGCGATTTCGTCGCGCGTACCGAAGACTTCAAAGAACTGGTGCACGATATCGCCATGCACATCGCGGCCAGCGATCCGAAGTACGTGCGCAAGGAAGATGTCACGCCCGAGGATTTCGCGCGCGAAAAAGAAATTTATCTCGCGCAGGCGATCGCCAGCGGCAAGCCGGCCCACATTGCCGAGAAGATGGTCACGGGCAAGATGGAGAAGTTCTATGAAGAGGTCTGCCTACTGGAGCAGCCCTTCATCAAGGACCAGACCATCTCGATCTCTCAACTCATTGCGGCGAAGATTGGCAAGCTGGGTGAGAACATCGCGGTGCGGCGTTTCGCCCGGTTTAAAGTCGGGGATGCAGGCGAGACCGTTGCGGTTACTAAGCCTACAGAACCGAAGGCTGAATGATTCAGGCGCCCTGTGGGGCGCCTTTTTTGTCGTTTCATTCTCGTTTTGTCGTCCTGAGCGCAGCGAAAGATCCTTTGGGACGTGGCGGGGAGGACTCATGGATCTGGGATTCGGTCCGAGGTTCAGCCGGGTGGCAGCAGGCGTTTGCCTCATGTTGTTATTGGGGAGCTTGGAGTATTTGGTTGGCCCTCGGAGAATTTTTGCCATTTTGATCTCCCTGCTGGCCCTAATTCTGTTCCTCTCACTTCTTCTTCCCGGAACCGCGAAGGTAAAGATGCTTGCTGGGAGGGTTGCCCGATCGCTCGATGTACTGCGCGCGGCTGAATGGCTGGAAGATCGTTTCGAACACCTGACAAAGCGATGACTACAACCCCCATTTTCAAACGCATCCTTCTCAAGCTCTCCGGCGAGGCACTGGCGGCGAACCAGGGTTTTGGCGTGGAGACGGCGCGCATCCACGGGATTGCCGCTGAGATTGCCGAGGTGCACAAGCTGGGCGTGCAGATCGCGATCGTCGTTGGCGGAGGAAATTTCTTCCGCGGCGTGGCGCATCAGGCCAAAGACATGGATCGCGTTTCCGCCGATCATATGGGCATGCTAGCCACGGTGATCAACGCGCTCGCATTGCAGGACGCGCTGGAGAAGCAGAGCGTCTATACGCGCGTGCAATCGGCCATCGAGATGAATCAGGTCGCGGAACCGTTCATCCGTCGGCGTGCGATTCGCCATCTGGAAAAAGGACGGGTTGTGATCTTCGCTGGCGGCACGGGCAATCCGTATTTTTCCACCGACACGGCCGCCTCTCTCCGCGCGATGGAGATCAAAGCCGACGCGATTTTGAAAGCCACGAAAGTGGACGGTATTTACGACGCCGATCCAATGAAAGTCGACGGCGCGCGAAAATTCAATCAGATTACGTACATGGACGTCCTCAAGCTCGGACTGAAAGTCATGGACTCGACTGCGATCAGCTTGTGCAAAGACAATAATCTGCCGATCGTCATCTTCAGTCTGAATGAGCACGGCAACATCCGGCGCGTGGTGACTGGCGAGAAGATCGGTTCGCTGGTCAGCGCTTAATACTTCTCCTCCTCGGATGGACACGGATCAAAATCCTTATGCAGGCCCGTCTCCTAGTGGGTTTTCCATGCGTGATCCGCGAAAATCGGTGGCGAACAGAAGTTGGGTTTATAATGCGAAGTTTTGAGTGTGGATTGATTCGGAGCTGACCTTATGGCGCAAGCGAGCATGGCAGCGATCGCGGGACTGAAAGAGACGTACACGCAACTGAAAAGCCGCATGGAAAAAGCGGTCGAAGATTTTCGCAAGGCGATGGCGGCCACCCGTACAGGCAGAGCCTCGGTGCACATGCTCGATGGCGTGACCGTCGATGCCTACGGATCGCAGATGCCGTTAAACCAGGTGGCGCAAGTGCACGCGCCCGAAGCCCAGTTGATTACCGTCCAGCCGTTCGATCCTTCGCAACTCGGCGCCATCGAGAAGGCGATCCGTTCCGGCGATCTCGGTCTGAATCCAATGAATGATGGAAAGATGATCCGCGTGCCTGTGCCGCCGCTGACTCAGGAGCGGCGTCAGGACATGGTGAAGCACCTGCACCGAATTCTGGAAGAGCATCGCACGGCGGTGCGAAATATTCGGCGCGATGGGAATGATGCGATCAAGAAGGCGCTGAAGGACAAGAAGGTTACTGAAGATGAAGAGAAGCGGTCGCTTGACGAAATTCAGCGGCTGACCGACGACGAAATCAAGAAAATGGAAGAGATGAGCAAGGCCAAGGAAAAAGAAGTTCTGGAGATCAAATAAGTCCCCGAGTTACATGGTCCTTCGGCCCCAGACGTGCGCCTCCAAGATGACAACCCATAGAATCTACTTCTTGCTGTTGAATGCCTGAAATCTCTTGCGGATGGCCTGATCTAGCCGTATCGGTAACCTCGTCGAGATTACTTTCGTGCTCACTCATTCCTCTCTCTAACCAACCTTTTCCGCACAACTTCGCTACCCTCGCCGGGTTCGATCTGCCGTGAGTCAAGGATTTGCTTCCAGGGATCGATTCGGAGGAAATTTTTTTATGAAATGCGCCATGCTCTCTGTACTCCTGCTCGCGATTGCGGCGACGATTGGCTGCGGCGGCGCCAGCAATTCGAGCGAAAACTTTCAGCAGAATTCCGCGGCTGTATATCTGACGGGGGAAGATGCGCCTTCGTCTTCTGTGGTTGGATTCAACGTAACCATCGACAAAATCACACTCAACAACAGCACTTCGACCGTAACGGCGCTGTCGACGCCGGAAGCGGTGGATTTCGCGCGGCTGGTCGGATTGCGCACTTTGCTCGGATTCAACACGATTCCGCAAGGCACGTACAACAGCGTGACTTTCACCTTTGAAAACACGAATCCACAGCCGCAGATCAGCTATGTGGATCTGAGCACCACTCCGCCGTCGGTGCAGACCATCAACGGTTCGTTCTCGCAGACGACCGTCACAGTTCCTCTCCCAACCGGAGCGCCGCTGGTCGTGAGCAGCAACGGATTGGCCGGTCTGCGCATTGATTTCGACGTTGACGATTCGCTGGCCACCACCGGCGGGCAGATCAATGGCACCATCAATCCGGTCATGAATGTTTGGGCGGTGTCGGCGTCAGAAGAAGTGGGTGAGATCACCGACTTCACCGGGAACGTGGTTTCAGTCAGCGCTCCGAATTCGTTTCAGATGCAGGGTCCCTATGGCATGCCGCGGACGATCGATGTGAACTCGAGCACGCAATACAACGGCTCGAATAGCATCGGGACACTCACTGCCAACGCGATTGTCTCTGTCATCGGAGACATGCAGGCCGACGGCAGCATTCTGGCGAAGTACGTCGAACTGATCACTACCGACAAGGCGTTCGTCTCCGGACGAGTGCTGGCGGTGAACCCGAGCTCCGGTCCAGTCACCTCGGTGACAATGTGGGTGGGCGAGGAATTGGGCACGTCGGGCGTGATCCCGGTCGACACGGTTCAGACCATCGACTTGAGCGGCGTCAGCCAATATGACGTTTGCTTCTTCGACAATTTCCTCACCAATCAGGTGTTCAACAACACTTCTCTGGTGGTGGGACAGCGCATCTTCGTCGGGGGCAGCGTCGCGGGCACGACGTTCACTTCGGACATGGTTTCGCTGCGGCGGCAGGGAGTGGTCGGAGCTCTGGTCGCGAACAGCGTGAACATTACCGGTGGTTCGGGAAGCAATCTCGGAAACTTTGAGATGCAGAACGATGCACTGATGAGCTACTCCGCGGGCGGGCCGTTCACGGTCTATACCGGCAATGCGACGGTGTTTGAGAACATCGACGGCTTGTCGGGATTGGCTGCGGCAGGAACACCAAACCTGATTTCGCGCGGTCTCGTGTTCAAGTACAACGGCAAGCCTGTCGTCGTAGCGGGCCGAGTGCGCGTATTGCCTGCGGTTCAGTGATCTTGGTGGTTCCCAGGTCTCGCAAAATGCGCGAGACCTGGGGCACCCCAACCCAATCTCTGGTTCCCGCCCTTGTCCCATGATTTTTGTGGGACAGGGTGGGGATTTTGATTTTCTACCCCTCTCAGCGGAGCATTCCGCCGAAGCACCCTATAATGACCGCATGCCACGGCGAGTCGTCCATGCCGCTTGTCCACATGATTGTCCCGATGCGTGTGGAGTGTTGATTACCATCGAAAATGGTCGCGCGACGAAAATTCAGGGCGATCCCGAACATCCGGTCACGCGGGGGTTTTTGTGCGCCAAGGTGGCGAAGTATCTGGATCGCGTCTATTCACCTGAGCGGGTGCTCTATCCCATGCGGAGGGTTGGCCCTAAGGGGCCTTGCCCGGACGGGAGTCTTCGCGCCACACAGGTATGGCAAAGAATTTCCTGGGATGAAGCGCTCGACGAGACTACTTCGCGCTTCCGTTCCATTTCAAGCCAGTTCGGCAGCGAGGCAATTCTGCCCTATTCGTTTGGGGGGACGCTGGGTGTTCTAAACGGCGCATGTATGGACCGCAGATTTTTTCACCGTCTGGGAGCGTCGCAGCTCGATCGCACGATCTGTTCGTCTGCGGGCGAGGCCGGGCTGGAATCGGTTTACGGCATCAAGCTGGGCACAGAACCCGAGCAGTTTCGCAATTCGAAATACATCATAGCGTGGGCGGCGAACATTCACGGCAACAACGTGCACCTGTGGCCGTTTATCGCCGAAGCGCGGCGGAACGGGGCGAAGCTGGTCATCATCGATCCTTACCGGACGCGGACCGCGGAGTGCGCGGACTGGCACCTGCCCATCAATCTGGGAACGGACGCTGCGCTCGCTCTGGCAATGATGCATGTGATCATCGGCGAGGACCTCCACGATGCCGATTATCTTGCCCGGCACACGCTGGGCTTCGAGCAGTTGCGCGAGAAGGTGAAAGAGTATCCGCCGGAGCGAGCGGCCCAATGGACGGGCATTTCAGCCGATGACATTCGAAAATTGGCGCGCGAGTATGCGACCACCAGGCCCTCGGTGATCCGGCTGAATTACGGCGTGCAACGCTCGGAGTGTGGCGGGACGGCTACGCGAGCCATTGCGATGCTGCCGTGCGTCATCGGATCGTGGAAGGACGTGGGCGGAGGGTTGCAACTGTCAACCAGCGGAGGAGCGCAATTCAACACCGCTGCCTTAAAGCGTCCAGATCTAATGCGCAATGCCCTCGGGCGCGAGGCGCGCACCATCAACATGGTCGAACTCGGCCGTGTGCTGAATGAGGTGAACGATCCGCCGGTGAAAGCGCTGTTCGTGTATAGTTCGAATCCGGCGGTGGTTTGTCCCAATCACAACGAGGTCATTCGCGGCTTGATGCAGCCCGATCTGTTCACGGTGGTGCACGAGCAATTCTTCACTGACACCACGGACTACGCCGATATCGTCTTGCCCGCCACGACGTTCTTTGAGCACAAAGATCTGCAGAAGGGATATGGGCATTATTATGTCCAGGTCTCGAATCAGGCGATTGCGCCGCTGGGCGAGTGCCGGTCGAATGTGGAAGTGTTTCGTGCGCTCGCTGAGCACATGGGATTTGAGGAAGCATGCTTCAAAGAAACGGTCGACGAGATGATCGATCTGGCGCTGGATGTGGATCAGCGGTGGCTGGAAGGATTGACGCGTGAGCAACTGGAGCAGGGGGCGATGAGACTGAACTTTGGGGATCAGGAGGCGGAGGTCACGGAGGCGGAAGCGGAGCTTCGCTCCGCCGGACAGCCGAAGGCGGCTATCCCTACATACTCGGAAAAGCATTCCAGGCCATTTCTTCCGTTCGCTCGCGGCAACTTTCGTACCGCTTGCGGCAAGGCTGAGCTTTATAGCGAAGCGCTTAAGGCGCAGGGGCTGGATCCCGTGGCGGATTTCAGGCCGCCGTCGGAATCGCGCCACGGCGGACAGCACGAGCGATTTCCACTGGAACTGCTGGCGCGAAAGCATGATAACTTTCTGAATACGACATTCTCGAACTTGCCGTCCATTCAAGCGATGGAAGAAGTTGGGGTGGTAGAAATTTCGGGCGAGGACGCGCGAGTTCGCGGCATTGCGGATGGTGATGAAGTGCGTGTATTCAACGCGCGCGGTCAAATCTTCCTCAAAGCGCGAGTGGATGGCAAAGTGCAGACGGGTGTTGTGTCGGCCAGGCTCAATTCTCCTAAGGAAACGCCTGGTTTTCAAAGCATCAATAATCTGACTTCAGAAAAACTTGCCGATATGGGCAACTCGGCTACGTTTTATTCCGTCTTGGTTGAGGTAGAGTTATCCCAGTCATCCGAGTGAAGCAACCTGCGGTTCTTGCAAATCGGGTCAGACCGGCAGGCGCAGACGAAAAGCCGACCGGCAAAGAGTTGCGGCTTGGACGCTTTCCATCGCTCTACCGTATAATGGCAGTTTTCTTACATCCCAGAGACTGAGGTCGTAGCGATTCTTTTTCGCCTGTATCCGGAGAATACTGTTGTGTCTAAGCGTGCTTGCGTTGCAAGCGCCATTTCGGTGCCATCCTATTCATTCTTACGGTTTTGGCGGGGAGCATGGCGCCGCGGGGCGGGGTGGTTGATTCTTGGGATTCTGTTATTTGCGACCGGGGGAGAAGTGTGGGCGCAAAGTGACGTCATTTCCGAAATCAATGTGATCGGGAACCGGCGTATTCCAAAAGATACGATTCTGGCGAGAATTTTCACCAAACCCGGCGATATTTACGATCCGGCGGCGCTGGAGCGCGATTTCAACTCCCTGTGGAATACGGGATACTTCGAGGACATCAAGTTTCTGCGCGAACAGACTCCGAAAGGCTGGCGGCTCATCGTGCAGGTCAAGGAAAAGCCGACCATCCGCGAGATCAACTACGTCGGCCTAAGCACGGTCTCGAATAGCGATGTTCTGGATCGCTTCAAGCAGGAAAAAGTAGGGCTCGTCGTCGAGAGCCAGTACGATCCGACCCGCATCAAGAAGGCTGAGAATGTGATCAAGGAACTGCTCTCTGAACACGGACGGCAGTTCGCGACCATCCGCACCGAAGTGCGGCAGATTCCGCCCGCTTCGGTGGGAATCACGTTCGTGATCAAAGAAGGCCCCAAAGTCAAGGTGGGGAAGATCAAGTTCGAGGGCAACAAAAATATCAAGACTCGGATCCTGCGCAGTGCGATGAAGAATCTGCGGCCCGTCGGAATCCCGCACTCCATTTTTCTCGAGAACATATTTGCCCGGACCTACGACGCTACCAAGCTCGACGAAGATACCGAGCGCGTCCGCGCCGAATATCAGAACCGCGGTTATTTCCACGTGATCGTGAATGATCCGAAGACCGAGATTCGTGATACGGGACACAAGGGGCCGCACATCTGGCTGCTGCAGTCGGGACCGGGAAAAGCGGTCGACATCACCATGCCGGTCGAAGAGGGCGAGAAGTACCGGCTGGGCAAGATTACGTTCAAGGGCAATACTCACCTTCCCAATAGCGCGGCGTTACGCACACTGTTTCCCATCAAAGATGGCGACGTGTTCAGCCGGGAGAAGATCGCCAAAGGCCTGGAAAATCTGCGCAAGGCTTATGGCGAGTACGGCTTCATCAACTATACTCCGCTTCCTAATACGAGCTTCGACGAAGACAAGAAGCTGGTGAATGTAGAAATCGATATTGATGAAGGCAAGCAGTTCTACGTGCGGCGCATCGAGTTCGTGGGCAACACTACGACTCGCGACAAGGTCATTCGCCGCGAGCTGGCCCTCGAAGAAGGTGGCGTGTATAACTCGCGATTGTGGGAGCTCAGCCTGCTTCGCCTGAATCAGCTGTCCTATTTCGATCAGCTCAAGCCCGACGATCCGAATGTGACCGACAAGAAGTTGGATGAAAAGCAGGGATATGTCGATCTCACGCTGCACGTCCATGAAAAAGGCAAGAACAGCATCGGACTCAACGGCGGTGTCAGCGGACTGGAAGGCGCTTTCATTGGGCTGAACTACTCCACGAACAATTTCTTAGGACGCGGCGAGACTCTGCAAGTCCAGCTCAGCCTGGGAAACCTGGCGCGCAGCGCGATGTTCGGCTACACCCAACCTTACATGTTCGACCGGCCGCTGCAATTCGGCTTCACGGTCTTCGCCAACAAGTACAACTTCAATCAGGCCCGCCAACTTTCGGTTCTGACGGGGCAACAGGTAAATCTGTCGAACGCCATTCTGCAGAACCTGCAAAATTATTCGCAGCAGAGTGTCGGATTTACGAACTCGCTGAGCTACGCTCTGCACCGTTCGTTCAAACGCATCGGCATCACCTATTCTTTCGACGATTCAACGCTGCTTCCCCTGAGCACTGCTTCCAAGACGCTGTTTGACTATCTCGCATTCCGCGGCGTCTCTGGTCCCGCTGCGGTAAATGGAATTATCACCAGCAAGATCTTTCCCAATTTCTCATTCAACCGGCTCGACAGCGGCATCTCGCCGCACAGCGGCGAGCAGATGACCGCAGGCATCGAGTTGGCGGGACTGGGAGGTACCGTACGATCGGTGCGACCTATCATCCAGTACAAGCGCTTCATCCCCATGCAGAACAAGCGTAATACGATCGGCTTCAATGTTCAGGGATCGTTTATCTCCGGCTTCGGCGGCCTGGTCGCGCCGCCGTTCCAGCGCTTCTACATGGGCGGCGAATATGACGTTCGCGGCTTTGACGTCCGCTCAATTTCGCCGGTGGCGTTCTTGCCCAACACCAATGTGATTACGCTGCAGAATCCCGACGGCAGTCCAGTCCCGAAGAATCCCGCCAATCCGCGACAGGGGAATTGGACGATTCCGATTCCGGTCGACCAGATCGTGTTTCCCGGCGGCGACCTGAGCGTGTGGACGAATCTTGAGTACCGCATCACCATCGCCGGTCCAGTGGCCATCGTTCCCTTCATTGATGCCGGAATTGACCCGATTCTGCGGCCCTCACAATTGGAAATTGCCCAGCAACAATATGATCAGGTCGCCAGCACGTATTTTGGGTGTCCGGAACTGGATGCCGGTTACAACTGCGTTCAGGCTTCCCAGGCAACGGGCGGAGTGGGATCCGCGCGGCTGAATCCGCTGCCGCCGCAGCAGTTGCAGGTGCTGCATGAAACGAACTGGACGCCGCGAATGTCGACCGGACTGGAGTTGCAAATGTTCCTGCCGGTTGTGAATGCCCCATTCCGCATTTATTGGGCCTATAACCCGGTCCGGCTGGATGACCACGCCACGCCACCAATCGGGATCACGCGCAGTATGTTCCCGGTCGGCGCGGCCGGTGACTATACATTCTTGAAGTCAGAACAGACGTACGCCCCGGAATTCCTGCTGCGCGAGCCGCGAAAGACGTTCCGGTTCACGGTGGCGACGACGTTCTAAGTTGGATTGACGGGGTCGGAGGGCCATCACTATAATTTGCGTGTTCTTCGCCGTGACAGTAGAATGGCGGAGGAAGACACGCCTGCAGGGTCGGCGTGTAAAGCTGGCAATCCAGCGCGCCTTATCCGACGGCGGCCGCTCCGCAGCGGAGACCTCATTCAGTGCGGCCCAGCGCAAATTAAAAGCGATTGAGAGCGTGATTGAAGTTTATTCGCCGGACCAAATCCCGAACTATGTTCCCAAGGAGTACAACCGATCCAATGAAAAGCAAGTTCTTGCAACTTCTCCCGGCTGTTGCGGCGTTGTTTGCGCTTTCCGCGTTAGCCCAAACCAGCAAAGCAGCCACGCCTCCGGATGCTCCCGGCATGACGCCTGCCAATCCCACCACGACCACGGCTGCCCCCAGCGCTACCAAGGTTGGCACCATCAATATTCAAGAGGCGATTGCCGCCAGCAACGAAGGTCGCCGCGATCTCGAAGCGCTGCAGAAAAAGTATGAGCCTAAGAATACCGAGCTGAAAAGCCAGAATGACGAACTGGAAGCCCTGAAGAAACAACTCAACACTCAGGCCGCCAGTCTTAATGAAGACGCCCTGGCGAACCTGAAGAAGAATATTGAGACCAAGCAGAAGTCCTTCGATCGCGCCGTGCAGGATGCACAGGAAGACTTCGGAAATCAGCAACAGGAGATTGCCGGGCGCATTCTCCAGAAAATGGCACCGCTCATTGTGAAGTATTCCCAGCAGAACGGGTTCACCTTGATCGTGGATACCTCTAAGCCCTGGCCACAGAGTCCCGTCCTTTGGTGGAACCAGGATGCGGTTGACATCACGAATGCGGTCGTCTCGGCCTACAACGCGCAGTCGGGCGTACCCGCGCCACCGTCGAATGGTGCGGCGACCAAGCCAGCCACCAGGCCGTCGACCGGAACTCCAGGCGCTACAAGGCCGGCGTCTTCCAATCCGCCCAAATAATCTCGACGACACCTCAAGTCTCGGGAAAGTTCCCCGGCAGGCCGCGTGAAAACGCGGCCTTTTTTCTTTTTGCAGAGCGGACCTGGATACACGCAGGCGGTGTCCATAGCTGCAAACAGATTCAAGCGGGAGGACACCATGTTAAAGGAGTCCAAGTTCGCAGACATCCTGTTCGCGGATTGCATACTGGAGACGCCTTGGGCACTTCGTTCGCGCCGCAGTTGGACGACGCTGACTTCGTTTGCCATGCAGGCAGCCACGATCGGTGTGCTCCTGCTGTTGCCGCTGCTGAAGAGTGTGGGCGTGCCGGTCGCGCACAGCACGGTTTCCCTTCCAGTAAGCGCGGGCTCTCCCGCACCTCAAACGACGCAGAGGCGAGCCCGGCGGGGATTTTCGGAGCACCGGATCATTTCCAACGTCGTACGCTTCGTTGCTCCAGGACAAATTCCACATACGATCGTCACAACCGATGACGGTTCCAAGCCGCCCGAGTTGGGCGAGCCCTGCGGTGCGGGCTGCGACCCAAGTCTGCCGGGCGGCCCGGGAGTGCAGGAATTTCCAATCCTGCTGAGCGGCAACCGGCCAGCTTTACCCGCGCCGCCTCCGAAGCTGACAAGACCTACGTTTCGCACGTCCAGCATGCTCGAAGGTAGCCTCGTCAGGCGCGTGCAGCCCGATTATCCGCCCCTCGCCCGGACTGCCCGCATTCAGGGAGAAGTAGTTTTGTTGGCGACCATCAACAGACAGGGCATGATCGAGAACCTACGCGTGCTGCGAGGACATCCCATGCTGGTTGCAGCCGCGATCGAGGCGGTGAAGCAATGGCGTTACCGTCCGTATATTTTGAATGGCGAGCCGATCGAGGTGGAAACCGAGATCACGGTGAACTTCACCCTCAACTGAGTAAAACGGGACTTTCCCGGATTTACCCCAAGCAGCCACATGCGTCGTTGCGGAATTCTCGACATGCAAAATCTTGCATCCCGCCGAGACTCAGTTCTGAGAGCTGCCCCTCGAGATTCCTTGGGCGGGCAGATTTTTCCCGGCTGGCAACTCCATACTTCCGTTCACGCATCGAGCTAGGCATAGGAATCGAGCTGGGCAAAGGGATTTTGCGATTGTATCGTGTGCCGATATAATTACGTTAGTTTGACTGGAAGGACGATCATCCGGCGGAGGGGCCTGGGAACGGTCCGTCCACCGCTTTAACCGCGCTCTCGCAAGCCGCAATCAGAGAACAAAACCGCTGTTGAGAATATTTTCCTACAGGAGGCAGTTGGCATGATCGGTCGATCATCTGCGAACTCACCATTGATCTTCTCGCCCCTGCAAGACCGATTCCGAGTGCTGCGGTTCACGCTTGCGATAGCAACCGCCGTTCTCGCGGTCTTGCTACGCGAATTCCTGGACCCTGCTCTCGGCCATGTCGCCTTTTACGCAACTGTGTATATGACGGTAGCGTTCTGCGCCACAGTCGCGGGATTGGCCCCGGCGATCCTGAACGCGCTTCTCGGATTTCTCGGAATCTTTTACTGGTTCGTCGACCCTCGCCACTCGCTTTCCATCCCCAGATCACAGGTCCATGCCGTAATCGGCTTTTTCCTGGTCTCGGCCGTGCTCATAGCCTTGGGCGTCGCCAACCGAAACAAACAATTACGCCTGAATGCTACGGTTCTGGCGCTGACCACGGAAGCCGCCGAGCGCCGGCGCGCCGAGGAAGAGTTGCAAAAGGCGCATCGCGAATTAGAGCAGCGGGTGCATGAGCGCACCAACGAACTTTCTGGCGCGTTGGCCAGATTGAAAGCGGAAATGAGCGTGCGCGAGCGAGCCGAGGATGATTTGCGCCGATTGTCGGTCCGGCTCATGGCCCTTCAGGATCAGGAGCGCCGCCGCATTGCCCGCGATCTGCACGACACCACCGGTCAAACGCTTTCGGCGATGAAAATGAACATCGCTCTGCTTCAGGAGATGACCAAAGGCAACCCGGCCTTCACGGAACTGCTGAACGACCTCAATACATTGACGGGCGCTGCTTTACAAGAGATACGTACAACCTCGTACTTACTGCACCCGCCTCTGCTGGATGAGTCCGGATTTGCGTCCGCGGCGCGGTGGTTTGTCGAGGGTTTTTCCAAGCGCAGCGGCATTCAGGTCAGTTGCGATATTCCCCCGCAACTGGAACGACCGCCCGCGCATTGCGAACTGGTTTTGTTTCGTGTACTGCAGGAGAGCTTGACTAATGTTCATCGCCATTCTGGAGCTTCGGTGGCCGGTGTGCTGCTGGTCCGCGACGCCAATCATCTCACGCTCGAGATCAGTGACAACGGCAATGGAATCCCCCAGGAGCGACTTCTGCGTCTGCGGGAAGCCGCCGACCACAGCGGGGTTGGACTTGCCGGCATGCGCGAGCGTGTGCGCGAACTGGGCGGAGATTTCGAGATTCGTTCCAACTCCAGCGGCACCACAGTGAGCGTTTGTGTTCCCTTGGCTTTTAGCCCCGCCTCCTCTCCACAGCCCACACTGACTTTTTCTGCCGTCTAGTCCGCCACAACGGCCGCTCCGAGACCAAGCTGAAATCGGCTGCAGCATTTCGCCACGCCTCCCTAAGGGATTTCCCCGATACCGCGGTTTCCGGGGATTGAGCATGATTGCTTCGTTCATTTTCCGCTCACAATCCCTCCGCTCATAGCACTGCATAAGGGTTAGCTATCCGCTCAGGCTAGCCGAGGAGTGAGTCACACACCTATCGAGCGGATCCCATTTTCATCAGCGTTCTCCGGAGGAAATATGAAGTGCCACGCTGTACCTGTCCGTGTTGCTTTCGCATTATTGGCCGCTCTTCTTCTAATCCTACCCAGCGCCTTCGCCCAGTCGGCAACATCCGGCGGCGTAGCCGGAACAATCACCGATCCCAGCGGAGCCGCGGTTCAAGGCGCGACCGTAACCATCAAGAACGACGCGACTGGAGTTACGTCGACCGTTATGTCGAATGCCACCGGCGCCTATCACTTTCAGTTTTTGAATCCTGGCAATTACACGGTCACAGTGAAAATGCAGGGATTTCAAGCAAGCCAGCATGCGGCCGCGGTTTCCATCGGACAGGGAAGCACGGTCAACGTTCAACTTCAGGTTGCGACCGCCAGCCAAACAGTCGAGGTCAGCGGCGTGGGTAGCGTGATCCAGACGGAGAGTGGAAACGTCTCCACGACGATCAGTCCCGAGATTGTCGCCAACATCCCAAATCCCGGCAACGATCTCACTTATTACGTTCAACTCGCGCCGGGCGCGACTATGAACACGCAGATGGGCTATGGCAATACTGCTCTGTTCGGAATCTCCGCGACTTCCAATTATTTCAGCGTCGATGGCATGAGCGAGAACGATCCCTTCCTGAATCTCAGTAACTCCGGTGCGACCAACCTGCTCCTCGGCGCAAACGACGTCCAGACTGCGACTGTAGTCAATAACGGATATACCGGAGAGTACGGCACGCTGGCAGGCGCCAATGTGAACTTTGTGACCAAGTCGGGGAGCAACAAATTTCACGGCAATGCCGAATATTTCTGGAATGGCAGCGTGCTTAACGCCAACGACTGGTTCAACAACAATACGGCCACGCCGCGTCCGTTCGATAACGACAATCAGTGGGCGGCCTCAATTGGCGGTCCGATCCGCAAAGATAAGACCTTCTTCTTTGTCGACACCGAGGGCCTGCGCTTACTGATTCCGACCGCGATTCCGGTAAATATCCCCAGCCCGCAATTCCAGGCTGCCACATTATCGACGATACCAGTCAGTGAAGTCCCCTTTTATACAAGCCTTTTCAATCTCTACAACGGTGCCCCCGGCGCGGGCCGCGCCGCAAACATATTACCCAGCGGAGGTTGCGACGGCACTGTGACCTTGGCCGGTGGTGCTCCCTGCGCCCTCGAGTTCAATTCCAATATCAACAATCTGACCACCGAGTGGTTGCTCACTACCCGCATCGATCAGAATTTCGGCACGCGCGACCATGCCTTCATTCACTTTGAGACTGATCATGGACTTCAGGCCAGCTATACCGATCCCCTGAATTCGATTCTCAATGCCCAAAGTACGCAGCCTGATTACGAAGGACAAATCCAGGAGAACCATCAGTTCGGAAGCAACGCTGTCAATCAGTTCATCGTGTCCGGTTCGTGGTACAGCGCAATCTTCCAGCCTGCCAGTCTGGCAGCAGCGACTAGCTTGATTCCTTATGAGGTCACATTTTCCGGCGGTCAGTTTTATACCCCCGGCGGTACGGACTACACCACCTGGCCGCAAGGTCGCAATGTCACCCAGTATCAGATTTCAGACGATTACGCCTGGCAAGAAGGCCACCACGACCTGAAGTTCGGTGTGAACTTCCGTCGCAATGACCTCACCGATTACACCCCCGGCGGCTTTGAAGCTACGATCCCGCAGGCGACCTTCGCCAGCGAAGCCAGTTTCCTCAACGGCAGCGCCGACACCTTCCTGCAGGCATTTGCAACTCGTCCCACTGAGCCGCTCGCGGTGTACAGTCTCGGTTTATATGCGCAGGATGATTGGGCCGTCCGTCGTGACCTGAAGCTGACTCTCTCGCTTCGTGCCGAACATAATTCCAATCCCATCTGCGTCACCAACTGTTTTGCCCGTTTGACCGACCAGTTCTCGGACATCTCTCACGACGTCTCTCAGCCTTACAATCAGGCCATCCGCACCGGCCTCCACCAAGCGCTTCCCAATTATCAGGGGGTTTCTTGGGAACCCCGCCTTGGCTTTGCGTGGCAGCCCTTCGGCAGCGGAAAAACCGTGATTCGTGGCGGCGCCGGTATTTTTGCAGATCTTTTCCCCGGAACCCTGGCGACTTCCTTTGACACGAACTCGCCCCTGAAAAACACGTTTGTGGTTCCGGGCGGTGTCGGCGGGCCTCCGATCGCGCCTGGCGTACCTGGAGATCAAGCTTCGCTGGCATCGGCGTCCAACGCTGCCTTTGTGAGCGGATTCAATTCTGGCCTCAATCTGGCCCAGATCACCGCTTTGGTGCCAACCTTCAGTCCTCCCACCGTCGTCAACTCGGTGCGAAACGTGAAGTACCCCACCTACGACGAATGGAACCTTGAGGTCGAACAGGCACTCGGAAGCAAAATGTCTTTTAACATCGGTTACGTGGGGAATCACGGATCCGACCTGGCTGCCTTCAATCCCGCCTTGAACGCCTATTGCGGTGGCACCTGCCTATCCACGTTGGGTATCGGCTCATTCGTTGGTTTGCCAGCGGCAGCGCCCGACGCCCGCTTTAGCACGGTCAATGAGGTCGGCAATCCAGGGGTATCGAACTACAACGGCTTGGTCGCAGCCTTCTCTCGGCGCATCTCCACCGCGTTTCAATTTCAGGCTTCCTTCACCTGGAGCCACGCTCTCGATGACGTCTCGAACGGCGGCTTCCTGCCCTTTAATTTCGGGACTAACACCAGCATTCTCAGCCCGCAGAATCCCTACAATTTCAAGCAGTACAACTACGGCAATGCCGACTACGATGCGCGCAAGCAATTCAATCTCAGTTACGTTTATCAGACGCCGAAATTTCATGGGCTGATGGATGCACTGGCGAACTGGACGGTCGCGGGGGTGGTGTTATTCCGCACCGGCCTGCCTTTCACGGCCATCGACGGGCCCTCGACCGGCGCGCTCGGTTCCTACAATTACGGACCCGCCACCGGGCTCGACCTGTTCGCAAACCAATCAGTCCCGCCCGTCAGCTGCAGTTCTTCCGACGCCTACAATTCTGCAGGAACCAATACGCCTTGCATGAGTTTGGCTGATTTCAATTCGGCGATCGGGCCCGGCGGCATCGGGACCTTTGGGGCTGCGCGCCGGAACCAGATCTACGGTCCCCAGTTCTTCGATACGGACCTTACGGTCATGAAGAACTTCCGCATTCCTCACTGGGAGGGAGCGGAATTTCAGGTCGGCGCTCAGGCGTTTAACATTCTTAATCACCCCAATTTCGATCAGCCGATTGGCGACATCGGGAACCCGCAGTTCGGTCAGAGTGTTCTGACTGTCGCCACTCCAACTAGCATTTTTGGCTCATTCCTGGGCGCCAACGCTTCACCGCGCGCGCTGCAGATCCGAGCCCAACTCACCTTTTAGCCGCCAGCCGTGCATTGCGCCATGCGGCCCGGTCCTCCCGGGCCGCTTTTTTGTGCCTGTGTGGCGCGGGCACTCCTGCCCACGCTGCTTGCAGGGACAAGTTCTTCTCGATTGATGATTCGCTGCGATGTGGACGATGTGAGGCCCAAGCTGGGATTACAGCCACGAACTCTTAGCGGGGGGCATGCAGTTCGGGCGGGCAAGAGCACCCGCGCCACACCAACAGGAGAATGATTCTACCTGCGCTGTCCCGGCAGATGCGTATTCTTGCGGTCTTTCTTGATCATCCGGCGCTCAGCTTTGCGCTGCGCTTTGGCGTACTTGCGATTGGCCTTGTTTTGTCTCTTCTGAGTCTTGCGGATAGCTTTCGCCTGCGCCTTCGGGCTGGGCACTCGATCCGCATAGGCTGGGAGGGAACAGCTCGCACCTAAGATACCAAGCAGAATCAGTGTGGCAATTCTCTTCATATTCCCAGTGATCTCGGTGATTCTAACATGTAGCCGCGGGCGCATTCGTGGGTTGCGCGCAAAGTGCGCAATACAGGACCCGCTCGTTGCGCTCGCGGCGACGGACAAATGCGTCCGCCCCAACACGCGACAACTTAATACAGGGCATGAGCTCGTATATCAATCATGGGATCGCTCTGAGTAAGTACGTGGCAATCAAACTCTCTTGCAGGAAAAAAAAAGGCGCCGGAAGTTTCCGGCGCCAGGAGGATTCACTCGCGAGATGCGGTCTAGCGAGGTTACAAAACTCTGAAATCCGACTACTTGCTCTCGGCCACCGACGGACTGGCTCCGAAGTCGCGACGGCTGTTAGCAGCGGTGCGCGCGGCGCGCGCTGACGGGGCATTCACCGAGGCCGTTCCATAACGCTCCAGCAGTAGCGGCGTCATCGCGTTTTCGGCTTCCTTGACGAAGATCATGTTGTTTTCCGAAGCCATGTCGACGCGGACGAAATCTCCCAGCTTCACTTGTCCAGTGGCGACCAAATTCGCGAGTGGAAAGACCAGGTTGCGCTCAATCGCACGCTTCAAGTGCCGCGCTCCATAGCGCGGATCTGTGCCTTCCTTGAGCAAATATTCTTTCACCGCTGAGGTGCAGTTGAACACGAACTGATTCGTGCCCGCGGCCATCAGCACGCGTTGCTGCACCATGCCAAGTTCGATCTCGAGAATCTGAGAAAGATGCTCGTCACGTAGGGTCTTGAAGACCACCGTCTTGTCGATGCGGTTCATGAACTCCGGCGTGAACTTCCGCCGCGCCGCCTCGACCGCGGTGCGCTGAATCTTGTCGTCGAACGAGGCGTCGACCTCGACTACTTTCGGCGCGAACCCAAACCCACCATCCACGAGGTTCGTCATCTCGCATGCGCCCAGATTCGAGGTCATGATGATGATGCACTGCGACAGGTCGACCCGGCGGTTATCGCCCAGGGTCAGCGTTGCCTTGTCGAGAATGCCGAGCAGCAGTTGCCAGAGCGAATCGCTCGCTTTTTCGATCTCGTCAAACAGCAGAATCGAGAGCTTGAGTTTCTCGGTGAACCACTGGTTCAGCGCTTCCTGAGTCAACAGAGGATGGGTCTCGCGATGTCCCAAGTATCCCGGAGGCGATCCAATCAGCTTTGCAATCTCGTGCGAGTGCTGGAACTCGGCGCAATCGATCTTGATGCAGGCCCGGGCATCGCCAAACAGCGCCTCAGCCATGGCTTCGACCACGCGAGTCTTGCCCGACCCGGTCGGTCCAAGAAAAAGCAGGTTTCCCACCGGACGTCCCGGCGGATTCAACCCCGCCAGGAACATTTGGTAGATTTCGACCACTTTTTCCACAGCCTGATCCTGCCCTACGATGCGGCGGCGCAAGGCAGCTTCGAATTCTCCAGCATCATTGCTGCGACGGTTCGGGTCGAGCACGGTAGCAAGATTCGTTCTCATAGGATCATTGCCCGGGTACTTACCGGATCTCATTCCTTTCGTTTGGCCGTTTTCCTCGGCTCTTCTGCTTGTATTTCCGGTTTCTGTGGGTCTGCCGTCTGTTCTGGCCCAATTTTCTGGAAGCTGCCACTCCGCCAGATTCGCCTTCCCCTTGCGAGCCTGGCACTTCATGGAATGAGCAAACATCAGGCCACGTATTGGATTTCTTTCATCTGGATATCAAGCCTCGTGTTTCCTATGACTTACATCTCCGCTGCCCGATCCACTGCAGGTCCGATGTCCCATTGCGGGCAACGCAGCGGAAAACCTTTTCACCATCGGGGAAGGAACATGCGCTGCTTTTCAGTTCCGAGTACCGAATCGGAGTGAGAGAGAAAACAGGTCCGAACTTTCCTTGTACACATGCCGAGCCTCTGCGCGCCGGCTGATCCAGGCCATTTTTACGCCTGCCCCACAACAGTCGATTTGGATGCAGAAAATACCAAAGGAGTGACCGTGCCGCCGCTCGTTGCTCTCCGAGCTGGACTCGCAGCCAGCGCCTCAGAACTGGTTGCTCGCACGCAGTACTCAAACCGTCAACCGTCTTTGTCCCCACGTAACTGGCGACGCATCCAACTCACGTCTACTATCGCAATCGGGTAGGTTGCGGAGGAACACTTGCGCACTTCGTCGGTTCGCATTGTTGCGGGAATTTCCTGTCTTCTTTTCGGAGCTGCCGCGTGGCGGCTGGGGCCCCGTTCAGCTTCGGATTTTGCTGCCCACGCCCAGACCAGCCGGTCTGCCAATCCCGGAACTGCAGCAGGCGTTCCAACCTACGAGCCGGCCAGCGCCAGCATTTCGGCGAATCAGCCGTCGAGCATTCCCGACCCTCAGCTGACCGCCCCCGGCACAGAGATTTACACGGCCAAACGCGGAGAAGCCATTCCTACAGTCGCCCGTCATTATCTCGGTAGAACGGCCTATTTGACCTCAGGCGAACTGGCTGGGGCGATCCACGGCGTCAATCACATTCGGGAATCGTCCAGCATTCTGAAAGCGAACCAGCAGGTCGTGATTCCGGGCATACTCACGGCTCCGATCGTGGCGCACACGGTCCCGGTTCCCAAGGATTTTGAAGTCCGCGCCGTATACCTCACTGGTGTGATGGCCGGCAGTGATCACGGACTGCGGATCATTCGTCAGTGGCGTCAAGTCGGCGGCAATGCCGTCGTTTTCGATATCAAAGATTCCGACGGCAGCGTGAATATCCCCTTCGAGCACCCGTTGCTCGGCGAGCATCATGTCTACATCCATGATGTTCCCAAGTTCGTGCACTTCCTGCATCAGCAGAACATGCATGCCATTGCCCGCATCGCCATCTTTCGCGACGAGCACCTGGTCGTGAACCATCCTGATCTCGCGGTGCAATCGCGCAAAAGCCACACCGCATGGCGCGAAAATGGCAAGCTGGTCTGGACTGACCCCTCGAACCCCAAGGTGCAGGATTACGACATTGCGCTCGCCAAGTACGTGGCGCAGCTCGGCGTCGATGAAGTCCAGTTCGACTACGTTCGCTTCCCAGCCGAAGGCGATCAGAAAGACGCCGAGTTTGTCTTTCAGGGCCAGCAGCCGGAAGTCACAGCCGCTGGGGATCAGCACGACTCATGTGGCGACGGGCGCCTCGCTCGTCCCGCCAAAGCGAAGCAGGGCGGAACGGTCCCAACTGCCGGTACTAAGGCACCGGGATCGAATCCCAAACCCTGCGTCGCCGCCCCTCGCGGCCCGCAACGCTCCGACGTCATCGCCGCCTTCCTGAAGAAGGCGTACGGCGAACTCCATCCCACAGGCGTGCTGCTGTCGCTGGACGTCTTCGGCGTGATGGCGTGGCAACGGCAGGTCGATCTCTCCCACACCGGCCAGGACATCGTGCAGATGGCGAAATACTGTGATGTCCTGAGCCCCATGATCTACCCTTCTCACTTCTTCGGCATGGATAACATTCCGCATCCCGGCGACGAACCGGCGCACTTCATCGGTGAATCCATGGATCGCTTCATTCTCATCACCAAAGGTTCCGGCGTCGTCATCCGGCCATGGCTTCAGGCCTTCCACTGGCGCACGAAAACGTATTCGCCGGAATACATCAAGATTCAGGTGGAAACCGCCCGCGCCAAGGGCGGGATCGGATTCTTGTTCTGGAATGCCGCCAACGATTACTCGAAGCCCTTCATCGCCATGCCGGAAATGAAATCTGAGAATTACAAGGACGCCTCGAACAAAGAGCGGGCGAAAGATAATCCGCGCTTTTTCCGCGGCGACGAACTACCTGCACCCACAGTCCAAGCCTCAGTCGTTTCGACAAACTGACGTTTCGACAAATCAGAGAGGCTGCCCCATCCTTGTCGAGTTTTTGCGACGCAGCGGGCATTTTGACCTTGAATCTACACGATCCGGGAATTTCCATGGTTCTCTTCATCGACTTGCCCATCCCACCATTGATATGACGATGGAGACGTTTCTAACGAATGGCCACGAAAAGAAGAGACGCTTTTGGCTGTTCTCGCATACGACGAATTATCCACAATCTGCTGTGACACTTGTCACTGACTTTTTTTTCGTCGAGCGACTACTCTCTGCTGTTCCCGGCTTCCCGGTTTGCCTGTCCTCCGAGCGGACACCATACAGTGAGGTCTCCCATGCACGGGAGAAGTTGCGTTGGTCTGCTCGCGTGGTTGTTGTTGATAGCGGCGTCATGGACGCAGAGCCAGTCGGTTCAGCACCCTGACGCGCCAGTTACGCCGTCTTCGGATTCCCTGGCTTCGGAGCAGCACCAGATTGTGGCCCACGATCCCATATCTGGGGTAAGACCTTCTCTGCCCTTGCCGCCTACTCGGATTCCGTGGCCGTTGCCACGCCCTTTGCCGATCGTCTCCATTCCACCCGGTTTTGCCCGGCTTGCGCACGCCGCGGGAATCATATTTTCCGGCACGGTAACGAAGATTGAACGGAGTTCTACCGACATTCCGGGGCAAGCGGTGGGCACGGTGGTGATCACTTTTCACGTGGAAAACGCCATTCGTGGCGCGAGATCCGGAGGAACCCTGAAGATCTCGCAGTGGATCGGGTTGTGGTCGAGCGGGCAGCGTTACCGGGTTGGCGAGCGCACGCTCCTGTTTCTCTACCCGCGCAGCAAGGTTGGGCTGACAAGTTGCGTTGGCATAGCCATGGGCCGTTTCGCGGTTGACTCGTCGGGGAACGTGTGGCCTTCCCCACAGCAGGTTTTGGCTTTCCGTACAGATCCCGTACTTGGTGGGAAGTCGCAGTGGCGTATCAGCGATTTCGCCTCGGCGGTGCGGTGGGCCGATGAGGAGGAATGACCGTGAGCAGATGCACGAGTACGGACATGACCATGCGGAGTGGCGTGGCATGTACCGGCGCGTCGTTCCTCCTCAGGCTGGCTCTGGCTGTGGTCATCGTTCTTTCATTCACTCTGCTTTCGCGCGCCGGCGGACCCAATCTGGTCGCGGGCACAACCTATTTTGACCCCGCGGTTACGGGGCAACCATTGCTGTGGCCACAAGGGGCGATCACGTATTACACGGATCAGGGCGATCTCAGCCCGATCCTGCCCAACGCTGCGGCGAACAGCTTTGTGGCGAGTGCGTTCGCGATCTGGACTTCGGTTCCCACTGCGGCGCTGAGTGCGACCAGCGGCGGGCAGCTCGCCGAAGACGTGAATGGTTCGAACATCACTATTTCCGGTGGCGTCATCACGGCCCCGACCGATATCACGCCGTCGGCTACCGACAGGCCAGTCGGCATTGTCTACGATGACGACGGTTCGGTCACAGACATCCTGCTGGGCGAGGGTGCGGGAGACGCAAGTGAGTGCTTTTACAACGCAGTGTATGGGGGCGCAGACAATTTCGGTACGGAAGCCACCTACCAGCACGCTCTTGTTGTGATCAACGGCCAGTGCGCACAACAGTCATCGCAATTGACCGACGTTGAGTATCGGCTGGTACGGGCGATCGGAAATGTGCTCGGCCTGGGATGGTCGCAACTGAATCTGAACATCATCACTGGCAACCCTGCGGTTACGATCGATGAATACGCGGGATTTCCCGTTATGCATTACACGGATCTGACCTATTGCGTGCCGATCACGAACTGTTATCCAAGTCCGTATCAGCTAGCAATGGACGACCAGGCCGCGATCTCCCGGCTGTATCCGGTTACTTCGCAGAATCAGTCGAGCTTTCCGGGCAAGCAGGTGTTTACATCGACGACGGCTCGTATCTATGGCACGGTCTTCTTCACCGATGAAAGTGGGAGCGCCACGCAGGGCATGCAAGGTGTGAACGTGGTGGCGCGATGGATGAATCCGGTTACCGGCCTTCCGTCAGGTCAGTATGCGGCGTCCTCGGTTACGGGATTTCTGTTTGCCGGCAATGCCGGAAATCCCATCACTGGATTCGACGATCCCCTCGGAGATCCTTTCAGCGACTGGGGATCAACCACTTCGACTGTCGAAGGATTCTTCGACCTGGGGGGACTGCAAATTCCCAATGGGAGCAGTGCGCAATATGAGTTGATGGTCGAGGCAGTCGATCCCCTCTGGTCGGCGGGTGTCGGTCCCTATGCTCCATCTCAAGTGGCTCCTTCGGGGCTGACCCAACCAATCACCATCACGCTGAGTGCGGGCCAGAATGTCGAGCAGAACGTCCTCATGACCCGCTCAGCTGAGCCACTGCCGTCGTGGGCGCAATCAGAATCATGGACGAATCCTGCTCTGCTGCCGGACGCTGGCGACTGGGAGGGGTCGCTCGGCAGCTATGGAGATGTCGCGTATTTTTCCCTTGCAGCGCAGGCGAACCGAACCATGTCAATAGCGGTTACCGCCCTCGATGAATCGGGAAACGCCAGTGAGACGAAATTGCAGCCGGTGATTGGCATGTGGCCCGCGTCGGCATCGCAAGGCAGCCTGCCTCCCGCATTCACGACGTCGTCATTCAACACTCTGAATGTGGCCATGACACGCCTGGATACACAGATCGCGAGTTCGACGGATTTCCTGATCGGCATTGCCGATATGCGCGGAGACGGACGCCCCGATTATCGCTATCACGCGCAGGTGCTGTACGGCGATTCTGTTTCGCCGTCACGCATTAGAGTAAGCGGCGGGCCGGTCACGCTGCTAGGCACGGGATTTTCGCCGCGACTCACCGCAACGGTTGGCAACCTTGCCGCGACCGTGCTCCAAACCAGCGCGGGGCAGATCATGATTTCGGTTCCGGCGCAGCCGGATGGATTGCAGAGCATCACTCTCAATGATCCTGCGACCGGAGGATCTACCGCTCTCAGCAACGTCCTGACCTATGGCGCGGCGGCGACTGACACCATTGGCCTGCTGAACGGATCGAATCCCCAGACCCCGATTGGGACGCAAGCCGCCAATACCATCCGCGTGCGCGTGCTTGCAGCCGACGGCGTCACTCCAGTCTCCGGCGCGACCATCGGCTGGAGCAACACCGATGGCGTCGAACTCTCGGCCTGTGGCTTTGCCTATTCCTGCTCCGTCACCACCGATCAGAGCGGAATCGCCGCAACTTGGGCTATGCCCTTGATTGCTCATGTTGCCACGATTACCGCGACACTGGCGCCGGGCGTTTACAGCCCATCGCAATCCGTCAGCACAACGCTCAGCGCCACCCAGTCGGCTTCGGAGATTGGAACATCACCGCAGTACACGTGGATTGCGCAGGGAGCCACGCTGAGCATTCCAGTCTCGGTCCGCGTGCTGAGCAATGGAGCTCCGCAGACGAATGCAACCGTAAATTTCGCGGTCGTCGCCGGTCCAGGAACACTCAGCGCTGCGAGCGCGCCAACGAATTCAACCGGCTATGCCACGGTTTCGCTTTCCGTAACTCAATTTAGCGCAGCGGTGCAGGTGAATGCGTGCGTGGCTCCGTCGAATGCGCCTTGTCAGCAGATTTATTTCAATATCGCCGCGCTGTCGCAATTAAACCTACAGCCGGTTTCCGGCGGTGGACAGATTTCTACTGGGTCGGCCTTTCAATCTGTGGTGGTTCGAGTGGTTGATTCCGCATCCCCACCGGATCTGGTGCTCGGAGCCGCCGTGAGCTTTCAGACGATGGTGATGCGGTCGGCGGGGACGGCCAATGCCGGCGAGCCCAGCGTGCCTGTGATTTTGAGCGTGAGTCAGAACAGCGTGATCAGTGACGCGAATGGGCAGGCCAGCATCGTGCCTTCCGCCAGAGGCTTCAATGGGCCCCTGCAGGTGAACGTCACCGCTACCACCGGAACGAACGCGATGCTGGAATATCCGCTGCAACTGTTACCGGCATTCCAGGCCGAAGCCGGGTCTGAGGGTAGCAATCAGCCGATTCTGCGATCGCCGCTGCGTATGCGGTCGCCGATCAACATTGAAAAGTGAGGAGAGCACCACTCGAAAACGTGCATGCCCCGCCCTCGTCCGAGCTGGTGAGCGAAGCTCGCCATTGCACGTCCTGCGCCGAACTTCCGCCTTACTTTCCAATCCACCGATCTACCCAGTCATTCACCGTCTTATACCAAAGCTGCGAATTCTGCGGCTTCAGCACCCAATGGCCTTCGTCAGGGAAGTACAACATCTCGGACGGCACGCCTTCCATCTGCAGAGTGGTGAACAGATCGAATCCCTGCGACACGTCTAGCCGATAATCCTTCTGCCCGTGAATCACCAGCATCGGTGTCTTGAAATTTTTCGCGTACTCGTGCGGCGACCACTTGCGATACATCTCGCGATTGTCGTATGGAGTGCCTTTGAACTCCCAATCGTTGAACCACAGCTCTTCGGTCGCTCCCCAGGCCGCCTCGGCGTTGAACATGCCATCATGCGAGACCAGGCATTTGAAGCGGTCGGTGTGGCCCTCGATCCAGTTGATCATGTATCCGCCGTAGCTGGCGCCCAGCGCGCACTCGCGGTTCTTATCGATGAACGGATACGTCTGCTCGGCGTAGTCGAGTCCCTTCATCAGGTCTTCAAACGGAGCGCCGCCCCAGTCGCCATTGATCGCGTCAATGAACCTCTGCCCGTAGCCGGTCGAGCCGTGGAAGTTGATCATGACGACGACGTATCCATTGGCCGCAAACAGCTCGGGATTCCAGCGATACGACCAGTCATCTCCCCACGCCCCTTGCGGCCCGCCATGAATGAGGAACTTCACCGGATATTTCTTCGCAGCATCGAAGTTCGGCGGCTTGACGAGAAAGCCTTCGACTTTGTCGTTGTGGGCGCCGGTGAACCAGAAGAAGCCGAGGTTTCCGAAATCCGATGTGTCAGCGTGGGAGCCGGCCGACATGTCAATGTGGGAGAGAGCTTCGTCGTTTATGTGCGTTAGTGGGGTTCCAGCTGGGTGCGCCGTAGTCGGTTCTTCCTTGCCAGCATCGCGGAAATATATTTCTGTCGGGGCGTAGGTGGACATTTCGGTGTATAAAACGCGCTTTCCGTCTGGCGTGATTGCGAGGTCGCCGTCATAACCATCCCGCTTGGAAATTAACTTGAGTCCATATTCATCCGCTAGGAACTTTCCTTCAACGCCCGATCCTAGTTGTAGAAAGGGCGACGAAATACACACTGGCCAAGAAGGCCTATCTTTTCTTCGCCGGGCAGGGACACACATGGCGAAATCGTCCGTGTACGCTTCGTAGATCGTTGCATCCCCCACGCTTTCGCTGACAAACATTAGGGAGTTCCAGGGACCGCGACGATTGGACCAGATAAACGTGCCCACCCACTGATCAAAGTACTCCGTGAGATTCTTCTTCTCTCCCGTTTTGCGGTCGTAGAGCATGAGGCGGAAGCGGTCGCTCTCGTATCCCGGACGCTGCTGGGCGCGGTAGGCGATGTAGCGCCCATCGGGCGAATAGAGCGGCGTCGAATCGCTCGCCGGATTATCGGCGGTGATGTCCTTCGCTGGCCCTCCTGTGACCGGAACGACCCACAGATCGTTGTTGGTCGAAGCCGCCGGATTCTTGTCGTGATTCGACGTATAGCAAATCTCTTTTCCATCCGGCGAGAACGCGTAATCATCCTGCCCGCCAAGGGAAAACACAGGGGCATCATAATCGCCGGGCGTGAGATCGCGAGGCGACTCTGGACCAGCGTAGTGACCGGGAACACTGCCTGGCCCGGCCGGGCGTTCCTGTGGCAAAGGCGCTGGCGCGAGAATCACAAAAATGTGCGTTCGCTTGCCCTCTTTGTATGCGTTCCAATGCCGGTAAAGCAGGTGTGTGAAGAGTTGAGCTTTGACCTTGGAGGCTTCCGCTTCCTTCAGCCGCTTGGTATTGCACGTCTCTTCTATGTAAGGAGATTCGTTGTCGCATTCGGGATAAACATCAGAAATGAAAAGGATGTTCTTTCCATCCGGCGACCACAATTCGCCGCTGGCCCCCGTCGCGATCGAAGTCAGTTTGTGAACCGCCGTCACGGTTCCCTCCGTGCCGTCGAAACCTGCGATCCAAACTTGCGATCCGTCTTCCTTCGTCGACAGAAACGCGAAGCGTTTCCCATCCGGCGCCCAGCGCGGACGATCCGCATCCTGATCACCGATGATCTCCCGTTCTTCTGTCATCCCGAGCGAGGACGAAGGATTCGCTTGCGAATCATTCGCCGCAGTCGAGGGACCTGCTTTTCCAGAAAGTGGCACGATCCATACGTGCGGCGTCTTGGTATTGGCCGCGAGATCGACATCGACCACGCTGAAGATCACCCACTTGCCATCCGGCGAGACCTGCGGATCGCCCACGCGCTTCAGCTTCATCATGTCTTCAAAGGTGAACGGATGCTTGGCCTGACCGACTGCAGACGATGCCAATGCAGCGAATGCGACAAACAGCAGAAGAAAACGGCGCATGAGAGGGCTCCTCATACAGACACAAACGACAAACGAATGAGTATACCCCCGCACGCCGTCGTTATGCGGGCTGCGCCTCGCCCATGCAAAACTGAATAGTCATCCTGAGGCGCAGATTTTAGCGCCGAGGGACCTATGTACTTTGCCGGCGGTGCAGACGCTGCCGACGAGTTGCATAGGTCCTTCGCTGCGCTCAGGATGACAACACTTGGAGAGCTTTGCACACAACGAATGTCCATTCATCACAGACACAACGGCAGTGAGCTTGACATGCTGTCAGTATGAGCTCTCCGAAAACATATTTCGTCTACATTATGACGAACCGTTCGAAGACGCTCTACCCTGGCATCACGAACAATCTCGTGCGCAGAGTCGGGGAGTACAAGCTGGGAATTGGCTCCGCTTTCGCATCGAGATACAAACTCGATCGACTGGTCTATTTCGAGCGCTTCGAAGATGTTCACAATGCAATCGAGCGAGAGAAGAAAATCAAAGGCTGGCTGCGCATCAAGAAGGTCGCGTTGATAGTTTCCATGAATCCTGCGTGGAAGGACTTGAGCGTCGGATGGTTTGAACGGCATCAGTTTCAGCCCGACTCAAGCCCAATACCAAACCTGTTGTCATCCTGAGGCGCAGAATTCAGCGCCGAAGGAGCTATGTATTTTGCCGGCGGTGCCGGCGCTGCCGGCAAGTTGCGTGGGTCCTTCCTTCGCTCAGGATGACGAGAGGCGAATTACATGCTCGATGAAACTACACAGAAAAACCCGTGGCACAACTTGGCGCATGAACTGCCAAGCCACAGTTCGCAACTCGTTGTCACGGCAAGGTAAGTGTGGCTTCCATCGCCGCCCCGCCATGGCAACCTCTTCCCAAATAAGGCATCCTACTTGACGGCAGAACTGCAGCACCCTACCCTCCAACCTCGCTGAGCGGAGAGGGGTTGGGGGGAGGGCTGCCGCGGTTGCCGCCAAGCCCCTCACGCCGGGGAAACACGGATCGTCGAGCGCGCAGCTCACCTGTCAGATTCATTCAACATCCGATAGACTAGAGACAATGAAATCCGCTATCCGCCGCCTGCTTTGTTTCCTGCCATTCGTCGTATGTGCGCTTGTTGCCCTACCCGCATCTTCTCAGGAAGGTCCTTTGGAAGGCGTTCAGCCGCAAGGCATCGCTCCCGACGAGATCATCAAGAAATTTGCGGCCAAAGAGACGGAATTCGCCAAGGCGCGCGATCAATACACGTACCGGCAAGACGTGAAAGTCGAGACGGTCGATGGCGACACGGTCGACGGCCAATATCACGAAGTGTTCGACGTTATGTTCAACGACCAGGGCCATCGCATGGAGAATGTTGTCTTCGCGCCGCAGTCGAGCCTGACCAAGATTTATATGTCGGAAGAAGACATGCAGGATATCCGCCACATGCTGCCCTTCGTTCTGACCGAGGACCAACTCCCCGAGTACAACATCCTCTATGTCGGCGAGCAGCAGGAAGATGAACTGCATTGCTATGTTTTCGACATTGCTCCCAAAAAAATCGAAGCCAAGAAGCGTTATTTCCAGGGCCGCGTCTGGGTGGACGATCACGATCTGCAGATCGTCAAAACGTACGGGAAGACCGTTCCAGACTTGTGCAACAATCGTCCCTGCAACGAAGTCAAGCGGCGCGGAGATCAGGAGAATCTGTTCCCTAAATTCACCACCTGGCGGCAGCAGATTGATGGACAGTACTGGTTCCCCGTTTTCACCAAAGCCGATGACGAATTGCATTTCAACATCGGCGACGTGCACATCCGCGAAATCGTTAAATATGAGGACTACAAACGCTACGGCACGAACGTGAAGATTCTCTACCAGGGAAAAGAAATCCCGAAGGGCGAGAAGCCACCGGATCAGAATCCCGGCCAGCCCGCGCCGGGTCAGCAGGCACCGAATCCACGAACACCGAATCCGCAGACACCGGCTCCAAACCCGCCGCAGAAGTAGGGCGAATCAGGCGCATGCGTCATTCCTCAGCCCCGCGTTTTCTCCGGCGAGGCGAGGGATTTCGCGTGCTCCTTCCTTTAGCATGACGAGCGGAAGGCTGAGGGCGGACGTCTGCCTCTCACACCTGCTGCTTTGCTTCTCCCAGCTGAACGTCGACTTCCATTTTTCTTTTTCCGCGGTAGATGGTGAGTTTGACGGTATCGCCAGCGCGGTGGCTATTCATCATTTGCGCGAGGTCGTCTTCGTCTTCGACGTTCTGGCCGTCAATGGCCACGATCAGATCGCCGCCCAGCATGATGCGTGTGTTGCCGAGATACGCGGGCTGATTTCCGCCGCGCAGGCCGGCGCTGTCGGCTGAACCTCCGGGCGTCACCCGAATGATCAGCAATCCGTGATCGACCGGCAAGCCCATCTCGTCCGCCAGTTCCGAATCAATCGGGATTGTGCTCACGCCCAAAGCCGGCCGGCGCACTCGCCCCAGCGTCACCAGATCGTTGAGCACGGCTTTCGCAGTGTTGATGGGAATGGCGAAGCCGATCCCGGAATTTTGTTCAACCCCGTTCGAGAGAATCATCGTATTGATGCCGATCACTTCCCCATGCCAGTTCATCAGCGGTCCGCCGGAGTTGCCCGGATTAATCGCGGCGTCGGTCTGGATGGCTTCATCGATCATCGCGCCGTTGGGCTCGCGCACGGGACGAATCGAACTCACGATCCCGCGCGTCATCGTTCCAGCCAGTCCGAAAGGATTGCCAATCGCGTAAACCTTCTGCCCGACTTGCAGATTATGGGAATCGCCCAGAACGGCGGGGATCAAGTCCGGAGCTTTGATTTGGATCACGGCAAGATCGTGCGTGGGATCGGTGCCGACGATGGTCGCTTTCAGTTTCTTGCGATTGTGCAGCGTGACTTCGATCTGGCGTGCGTCGGCGATGACATGGTAATTGGTTAGGATGTGGCCTTCTTTATCGATGATGAAACCGGAGCCTTGGCCTTCCTGGGGCACGAGTCCGTAAAAAAAGTCGAATGCCATCACCCGCGAGGTGACGTTCACCACCGAAGGGATGTTCTTGCGGTATACGGAGATGTTGTTCTGCTCTTCGCTGTCGAGCGGCTCCACCGGAGCGGCCTCGGTGATCTCCACATGCGCCGGTCGGCTCAACCAGCTTGAGGGATGAAACAATCCCTCAGAGTTCGAGCGCCAGGTGGTGAAGTAAAAGAATCCGCCGGCAATCGCCAGCGCGAGAATTACAGGTCGCATGAATTTCATAGGTCGTGCCATGGATGCAGGAAAACCGGCCGGGGGACCGAACCGAGTAAAAGCTCCCCAATAGATTCTAACCCGCAGGCGGGCTTAGGGTTTCTCGGCAGCAGCGTGCAGACTGTTCCAGACCTCTCGGGACTGATCGCGCGTGTGATAGAGCGAGCCGGAATTATCAATGACAAAATCGGCGGCTTTGATCTTTTCTTCGTCCGGAAGTTGCGCGGCCATGCGGCGCTCGACTTCCGCGCGGGCCGCTTCGTAACCAATTTTCTGCCGGACGGCGAACCGGGCCACCCGCTGCTCTTCACTGCAGGTCACAACAATCAGCCGATCAAAATGACTCTTGGCGCCGGCTTCAAGGATGAGCGCAGCTTCCACCATGGCCACGGCACGAGGGTTCTGCGCTCCGATGGCTCGCATCCATTCGTCCTGGCTGCGCAGGACGGCAGGATGGACGATGCGATTGAGTTCGGCAATGCGAGATGAGCGGCTCCCTTCGCCATTGGGGGAACCGAAGGCCGCCTCAGCAAGCTTGGCGCGGTTGACGCTCCCATCAGCATTGAGGATTTCCCGTCCAAAGTGGCGGACAACTTCGTTGTAGACGGCTTCCCCAGGCTGCATCAGCGAGTGCGCGATGCGGTCGGCTTGAACGAGGTGGGCTCCGAGCGCGACGAACATTTCTCCCACCGCCGACTTGCCCGCCGCGATGCCACCGGTAAGGCCAACTTTCAGCATGTGAGTTGAATCATTCTCTTACCTCTGAGGCACGGAGACACAGAGAAAAAATACAGAAATAGAGATAAGAGAAGAGAACCGCGGTCAAATCTGAAATTCCGCTGGGCGCAGAGAATTTTCTTTGCCTTCGGTTTTCTCCGTGTCTCCGTGGTGAAATCTACGCCCGCAAGGTTTCCCGGACTCTGCTGCCGCGTCGCATCTTCATCGCTTGCAGTGTATTGAACATCAGCATGGCAATCGTGAGGGGGCCGACTCCGCCTGGCACCGGCGTAATTGCACCGGCAACTTCTGCGACCTCCGGATGCACATCGCCGATCAGCGTCGATCCTTTCTTGCGGAACGTTTCTTCGCGCTTGGCGTTTCCGGCGAAAAAGCGCCGGAATTCGTCAGCATCCTTGACCGTATTCATCCCAACATCAACCACCGTGGCACCAGGCTTGACATAGTCTCGCGTGATCATTCCCGCGCGGCCGATCGCGGCCACGAGAATGTCGGCCCGCCGGCAGACTGCCGCAAGATCATGCGTTTTCGAGTGGCACACGGTCACGGTCGCATTGGCGTTGAGCAGCAGCATGGCTGCAGGCTTGCCGACAATATCGCTGCGGCCCACGATGACGGCCTCGCGTCCGGCAATCGGAATGTGGCTGCGCTTCAGGATCTCCATGACTCCCGCAGGCGTACACGGCACCAGCCCGGGACGTTGCGTCGATAAAAAGCCAACGTTCATGGGATGAAATCCGTCGACATCTTTGGCAGGATCGACTGCGAGCAACACTTTCTTTGCATCGACCAGCGGCGGCAACGGCAATTGCACCAGGATTCCATCGATTTCGTCGCGACGGTTCAGTTGGTCGATGAGATTCAGCATCTCGCCCGTGGTGAGAGACTCAGACGGCTCCAGTTTTTCGCTATGAATGCCTACTTCCTCGCAAGCTTTCACCTTTCCACGAACGTAAATCTCAGAAGCCGGATTGTGGCCGACCAGAATGACCGCCAGCCCGGGACGATCCCCAGCAGCGCTCAAATTGCGAACTTCGGCAGTAACTTCGCCACGGATCTCCCGCGCGATCTTCGTTCCGTCAAGAATAGTTGCGGACATGAGTGATTAAGATGTTACACCGCGCCGCAAAAGATCTTAAAGCGCCGAGCATGCCGAGGCGCCAGGAGAAAGCTAAAAGCCTGAGACTCGCCAATTACTTCGCCCAGACTTTCCCTCGGTGTCGTCTGCGATCTCGGCGGCAAATGATTTCATTTTTGAAGTAAAATGCTGCCGTCATGCTCTCCAAAGATCTTCTCGACATACTGGTTTGTCCGGCCTGCAAGCAGGCACTCGAATATCGGCAAAGCCCGGAAAGCCTGAAGTGCACGCATTGTCATCGTGTCTACCCAGTAAAAGACAACATTCCCATCATGCTCGTCGACCAAGCCACCCTCGAACCGTAGCCGGTCTTGGGTGGCTCAAATCCACCACCCCGGCTAAATGTGGGCACCGGTTTCCCGGGCTTGTCCTACCGGACATGCCCAGCGCTGACACATTGTGTCAGTTTTGAGATTACTGCCGATTACCGAGGGCACCGTCAAGCCCAGAATCGCACCTCCCAACTCCGCGCAACTCGAGCCATCTGCTGGGGTTAGTAGAACTACAGGGGTTCAAGGGGATGCATCCAGAGAACAGATTACTTCGCGGCATCCGAATTGCATGCAACTTGGATAGCTGCCGATGAGTCTAAT
Organism: uncultured Acidobacteriaceae bacterium; assembly: GCA_963772045.1. GTDB lineage: Bacteria > Acidobacteriota > Terriglobia > Terriglobales > Acidobacteriaceae > Sulfotelmatobacter. The sequence goes on from CAVYWC010000003.1 coordinate 808,698, forward strand.
GGAGCAAATGGAGTCAAGGTCGGATTCGGAGGTGATGACGGCCATGAAAGAAATTGTGATGGACGACAGAGTCAGACACGACGTGATCAGAAACGACAAAGACAGATTCACGCTGACAGAGTTGGCGGCTCTGCGTAACGACCTGCTTCAGGGAGGAATGATTGACTCCTACGAAGCGGCCGAGTTGCTGCAAGTCTTTCTGATGGGCCGCGGATATGGAGTTTCTCCGGAGGCGGCATTGGACGCGGCAGGCCGGGTCGAGATGGCCGGCTGTGCGCTGCCCGTGTTGCAGTACGAATTAGAGAACCTCGCGCTGGTGATGTAAATCCATCTGCGTTGTGGCCCGGTGACCCACAGCGGAGTATGGGAACGAGCTTGAAATAGAGAATGGGTGGATTGCCCGCGAGGCTGCGTGAAAAGGCGCCGGCCGCGAGCCCAAATCCAGAGAGTTTGACGTTCTGGTTCGCCGATCAAAAAAAGATTTGTACGAGCCAGTCCCACAATAGGAAAGAGCCGGGCCAACCAGCCCGGCTTTGTGGTCTTCGTCTAGGGCAATAATCCCCAGTCCGTTTTTTCTTGGACCTACGGCGCCGCAGTTGACACGGTGAGAGCCGCCAGGATGGCGCGCTGCACGCCCTCATTTCCGGTATCAGTAATGGTGATGCTGACTAGGGTTTGCCCGGTGAAACTGGCTGGCAGTTCATACATCTGCATGTCGAGCCGCTGCCCCTTGCCGTTTTTGAAGCCTCCCACCGTGGCCGCGGTCCCGGGTCCCGTTGGCAGAGCGCACCCAATATTGTTCGTGTAGGAGCCGTTGTTGTAGTCGCGGATGTTCACATTTCCGATCGGGTCGTAGGTCCAGGTCGCGCCATTCGTTCCCGTGAAGGTGATGGTCAGCAGTCCCTTCGCCGTCGATCCCCAGTCCGTGTTCATCAGCGTGTATACCGTTTTCACATCCTTTATGTTCACGGGGATTGTAACCGAAACCTTGCCGCTGCCAAAGTTGGCCGCAACGTCGGCGAACCGGGCGTTCTTCGTGGTTGAGGTGCCCGGAATATCGAAGGTGACGCCGTCGTAGCTCTTGGTGCCAAAGGGCAGGGTTGTGCAGTTGAGTGGCGCCCCGCTGCACCAATTGGCATTCGCCTTCGACGAAATGTTGATGGGATGTTGCTGCGCGACCGCTGTTCCCAGGGTCAGGAAAAACAGCAGCAGGGCGAAAACCAGAGTTTTCATCTTCTTCTCCTCGCGATTGTTTTTGTTGTGGTTCACGCAGCCCTCGGGCTGCATGGCATACGACTTGTTCGGGAACCTTCAGTACGCATTGCGAAAACTAGCGGCAGAAACCCGTCATCGGTCGGGCGAACAACGAGATCAAACCGGCAGCTGGCGAAGTCCCCCCGAACCCCGCCAGCTCATTCACCAGCAAGTTACGGCTGATAAATCTGCACGTAGTTGTAGACGCTGCTTAGGTTGTGGTTGGCGCCGCCGAAGCAATAGAGACGTCCTCCGACGGTCGCAGAGCCAGGAGTTTCGAGTGGATCTGGCATCGGAGCGAGAGTTGTCCATGCTTTGGTGCTGACGTTGTAGGCTTTGTTTACGCTGAGCACCTCGGTTGTGTTCACCCCGCCGGTGACATACAACTGACCGTTAAGGGCCGCGAAGCATGCCTCCAGACGCGGAGTGGAGTCGGCGGTGAGTTCTGTCCATTTGTTCGTTGTCGGGTTGTAGTTTTCGTTCGTCCCTACCGGGGTGCCAGGAGAGATTTGCCCGTCCGCCGACACGATTGCGGTTCCCAGCAGGCCGACCGCCTCCCACGAGGTGGCGACGGGCAACGGGTTCTCTTCGGTCCAGGTATCGGTGGTGGTGTCGTAGCTTTCGACCGTGTCATACCAGACTTGGGTGTTGGGGTCGTAGCCGCCAATAACATAAATGATGTTCTTATCCACTACTGCTGGCACGCTGTTCCTCGCAGTCGGCATCGATGCCTTAGTCGTCCAGCTGTTCGTGACAGGATCGTAGGCTTCGACAAGGTTCAGCGGGTTTGATCCGCTGGTGCTCCCTCCGATAACGTATAAGATGCCGTTGACCACAGCGGAAGCGCCGAGTTCGCGCGCGGTCGGGTCAGGAGCGCCCGTCTTCCACGTGTTCGTCTGGGTGTTGTAGATCTCGTTGAGGTCTGTAACCTGGTAGCCGGAGTTGGTGGCGCCGCCGACGACATAGATGTTCGTCCCGATCGCTCCTACAAATGCGCCAAAACGAGCCGTGGGCATCGCCGTTCCCTTGCTCCATGTGTTGTGCACGATGAAAGTTTGCGTGCTTGTTAGCGTGGTCGTTCCCGTCGTGACCGTCACTTTCCCATCGGTCGCGCCCGCCGGAACCGTCGCCGTGATGTATGTCGTCCCACTCAGCGTAATTTTCGCCGCCTTCACGCCATTAAACTTCACCACCGACGCCGAATCGAAATCCTGGCCGAAAATGCCCACTGTCGAGCCCACGTTGCCGGAGTACGTGCTCAGGTTGATAAAGGGCGCGAGCCCTACGTCGAGGCTGTAGAAAACGCCGCAGCCGTTTCCGGAATTGCACTGGCTGGGCGTGCCACCCTGGCCAGTGACGCCGTAGAATTTGCCATCGGTATCTTGCACCAACGGTGTGGAGGGACCGTATCCATCCGTGCACTTGGTCTGCTGGCAAAAGTTGTGAAGCCGGGAGAGTGTGCCAGTGGTGGTCACGCTATAAAGCACTCCGTTGTTTCCGCTCGATCCTGCGCCAAGAATGCCGTAGAACTTCCCATCGGTGCCCTGCACCAGGCTGCTCGCGGGACCCGTCGAGGGCTGGAGTACGGGGTTAATCACGGTGTACGTCCCGCCGGTGGTGAGCTTGAAAATAACTCCGACACCGCCGCCTCCGCCGCGATAGGTCACGCCGTACAGATTCCCATCTCGGCCCACGGTCATCCCGTTCTCAACATCAGATCCATCACTGCCAGCGAAGTAGTGGAGAACCGTATAGGTTCCGCTTGGAGTTATCTTGAACAGGACTCCATAATTGTTGTTTCCACCTTGGCTGGTTCCCCCGTACAGGTTCCCATCGGCGCCTACGGTAAGAGGCGCGTGGGGATAGGCGCCGTCAGGGCCCGAAAATGTGTGCAACACTTTGTATGCTCCGCTCGAGGTAAGGGAATAGATGACCCCATCACTGCTCACACCGTTGCAGCTATAGGGTGTCGTGCCATAGAAAATTCCACTGGGTGCCTGGACTGGAGCCGTGAGGGGAGTGCACCCATTAGTGCCTTGGAAGTTGTACAGTGTCGTAAGCACGCCCGATGGGGTTGCCTTCCACACGATCCCACAACCATAGAGTCCGCAGGTTACGCTCCCGGTGTTATCACTGGTGCCGTAGAAATTTCCGTCCGCTCCCAGTGTGACGCCCCCTCCGTCACCTCTGTTGCCGGTATCAACCACCTTGGTGTCAGTTCCCGCGAGCGTAAGGCTGTAGACGGCCGTGTCCTCGCCACCCTGCGAGGTCGAGTAGATATCCCCATTCCGTCCCTGGACGATCTGTTGGGCACCCGGATTCGAAATGCCCGCGACGGCCGGAATGTCAGAGACCACGGTAAAGACCGGGGCCGACGGCGTCTGGGCCAGGGCCGGACGAGCGTTCAACGCGGCGGCGACAATCGCCGCGCTGACCATTGAGACCAAAACGACGTGGCCGAATCGGCATCGGGACATATGAACTCCTCCTAAATCGTTGATGCCACACTTTCCAGCTTTCAGGCTTGCTCCCCATCGGTGCCGTCGTAGCCCCCCGTTGGTGGGGGAACGGCACACCGCACATCGCGCTATACTGTGCCGGCCCCGCTCCCCCGGGCAACAGGCATCTCGGGCCCTTTCAGGCCATAACAGGCCATTTCCCTATATGTCCGCCGATCGTGACCTGCTCCCCGGCCGAAGACTGGATTCGTGGAAGGAAATCGCCTCCTTCTTCGGACGTGCCGAGCGCACCGTCAAGCGCTGGGAAGCCGAACGTGGACTGCCCATCCATCGCGTCCCAGGCAGCGGGCGTGGAAGTGTCTTCGCTTACAGCGAGGAATTATCGGAATGGCTGAGGGGACGCAGCAGCCAGGAACTGGATGCCGACGACTCTACCGGCGGGCCACTTCCGGCTCCAAAAACAGATATCTCGGAAAACGCTCCACCACATTCTTCACCCCCTCCAGTTCCGGAAGTGACTCGGCTGTGGCCGTTATCCCGTATCGCCGCCTGGGTGGCCCCGCTCGCCCTGGCGGCAGGGCTGATTGTCTTTCTCTGGACGGGCCACAGCGACACCCGTTCTAAAGCCCTGGCCAGCCGCCACTCGGCTACCGGCGAAGCCCCACCCGCTTACCTGGGACCGGATTCGATTGCCGTGCTCCCTTTTACCAATGTGCGGGGAGATGCCAACTCCGACTATCTAACCGATGGAATTACCGAGTCGCTCATGGCGAACCTGGCCCATGTGCCCCGGCTCCGAGTGCGGTCGCGCGAGTCCGTATTCCGCTACAAGGGAAAGGACATCGATGTCCATACCCTCGGCGGCAATCTCGGAGTATCGGTCCTGCTCACTGGTCGTGTTTCCCTCGTCGACAACAACGTCCAGATCAGCACCGAGCTGACTGATGTTCGAAACGATACTGAAATCTGGGGCCACCACTATGCCGGTCGGACCTCGGACCTGGTCTCCCTCCAGCAACAAATTGCCGGCGACATTGCCGGACAGTTGCGCTCCAGTCTGAGCACTTCCGACCGCCAGCGCATCATGCGCCAGGGGACGCAGAATGCCGCCGCCTACCAGCTGTATTTGAAAGGCAGGTACGCGTGGAACAACCGGACACGGGCCGATCTGGAAGCTGCCATCTCTTATTTCAATCAGGCGATCGCCGAAGACCCGGAATACGCTCTGGCTTATTCTGGCCTGGCCGACGTTTATTCGGTACTGCACTTTTTTGGCGCCAATCCCAACGAAAATTTCCCGAAATCCAATGCCGCCGCTCGCAAAGCTTTAGAACTCGACCCCACCCTGGCGCATCCGCACGCCGTCTTGGGCACGAATGAAATGGAGTACGACTGGGATTTTGCCGGCGGTGAATCCGAATTCAAGAAGGCCATTGAACTCGATCCCAACGACGCCACGGCTCATCAGTGGTACGCCGAAAAACTCAGCGTTCTCGGCAGGCACCAGGAAGCGATTGCGGAAATCAATCGCGCCCATGAACTCGATCCCTTGTCGGCCGTGATTACGCGAGTCTTGGGCGGCACTCTGATGGACGCGGGCCAATACGATCAAGCCATCGCAGTTTGCCAACAACTGGCTCAGGAGAATCCAACGTTCGCCATCGCCCACGATTGTCTGTTCTATGTCTATTGGGCCAAGCGCATGTACCCGGAAGCCGTTGCGGAATTCAGGGCCAACGCAGAACTGACTCATAATCCCGAGGATATAGAGAACGCCACCGCGCTGGAGAACGGATTTCGTTCCGGGGGATGGCCGGCTGCGGAGGCTCAACTTGCCACCGTGTTCGAAGGCCGGCGAAAAACCGGCTACGCCTCGCCTTTCATGATTGCCCGCCTCTACGCCGATCGCGGCGACAAAGAGAACGCTTTCCACTGGCTCGACATCGCCTATCGCGAACACGACTGCTTGCTGATTACGGTGAACACATCGATCCAGTTCGCGCCCCTACGTTCCGATCCACGTTATAGCGAACTGGTCCGCTCCATCGGCTTACCGAAGTAGCAGGAAAACTTAAACATGAGTTCTGATGGGGTGGCGCAGCGCTTCAGCACTACACAACCTCAAATTGCCTTCTGTCGCGGCTTGAGCCTGCTGCGGCGGCATGACGAACGTTGGAAAGCTGCTGTGATCCGATGTACGTACGTTAATGTACATAAAATGTTCCTCAAGGAACACTATCGTGAAATTGCCAAGCGCAGTGTTTTCAGCCACTTACTCGTATCTGAGACTTTCCACAGGGTCAAGTTGGGCGGCTCGGGCGGCCGGGACGGTCCCGAAAATGATTCCAACTACGGATGACACCACGATCGCAATGATCGCCGACAACCCTGAGATTGGAATATGAAAGTTGGTGAAGAAACGAACGGAGTATGGAAGAGCCAGCCCGACAACCACTCCCACGATTCCACCGGTAAACGAAATCAGAATGGCTTCGGCAAGAAACTGCACGCGGATCTCGGCATTGGTGGCTCCGACCGCTTTACGAATTCCGATCTCGCGGATACGCGAGTTCACCGTGGCCAACATGATATTCATGATTCCGATGCCGCTCACCACTAGAGTGACCATGGAAACCAGAAGCAGGACCCAGGTCAGACCCATCGCGATGCGGTTCATCATGTCGAGCACGGCTGTGAGATTGTCGACGTTGTACACAGATTCGGAACGATGCCGCGGTTGGATGATGCGTTTAATTTCCGCCGTCGCCGCGGGAACCATGGCAGAATCGGCCATGGAAAAGTACAGCATCTTGATGCTAGGCGTCTGCGTGAAGTACAGGCTGACCGAGAAAGGAATCAATATCGTATTGTCGACGATTTCCGTCTGGCCAAAGGTCTCCACGCGCTCGCGAAAGGTCCCAATCACCGTAAAGGGAAGCCCGTTGAGCTTGAGCACCTTGCCGATCGCAGCCTGAGAAGATCCGTAGAGCTGTACCGCCATCTTATCGATGATGACCGCGACTTTGTTGTGGGCAAGCGAATCTTCCTGGTCGAAAAAGCGGCCGGCGGGAACGACCAGATCGCGTACGTTGACGTATTCCGGAGAGACACCCAGAATGACGAGGTCGCGCTCCCGGCCGTTGCCCACGGCAACGCGGTCGTTCAGCTGAAGAACGGGGCTGGCGGCGACGATTCCGGGAACGTCACGGCGGATCGCCTCGAGGTCCGCCATGGTGAGAAGGTCGGGGTCGCTGTTGCCGATGCGCTCAGTTCCACCCTGATATTCCGCCCAGATTTCGTTGGTGCCAATCGACTGGATTTGACGCAGGGCATACTGTCGTCCCGTCATGCCGATGGTGACGACAAGGATTAGCGAGGCGGTGCCAATCACCATGCCCAATGCGGTCAGGGCAAAGCGCACCTTGTTGCTGCAGAAGGTGTCATAGGCGAAGCTCACAATTTCGCCCAGAGCCATTCTGGGGCGCGCAACCGCACGCGTGGAAAGTACGGGCATTCTTAAGTAGATGCTACACCCGCGGGCCCAGATGCGGATAGAACAACGCAAACTTCGAGAACCCTTGGCGCAACGGCGGTGCCTCCGCAGGTTGTAAGCTAATTACGTTGTAAGCTAAAAGTTTCCGGCATCTTTACTGCCCGCTTCCAGGGCTGCGGACGGAGCGGATCATCGCACTCATAGCTGCGGGTGAGAGCAAACGCGAAGAAACAGAGGTCAGCGCTCCGGGCAGCATGCGCAGACGGCTCTTTTGGATGGCCGTCGTGGCTCCTTGCGCCGTGGCTGGCAGTGATGGCGTTTGTTTATCCGTTCCGACTGCCTTACTACCTGACACATCCTGAAGAGTATTGCCGGCGGCCGATGGATCCACTGTTTGTGGTGTTGGTTGCGTTTGCGATCACGTCATGGAAGTACGGTTCAGAACAAAAGCTGGTGCAACGGGTTGGTATCGATGCACAAGCATAAATTCCTGCAGCAGCATGGAGTCTGAAAATCCGGGAAGAACGACAAACATCGGATTATTTTCTTGTGCTGCTCATGCTCTTGTTGATGACGGCAACGGCACTGTTTGTGCACGGGTATCATCCCTACGCCGAAGATGCCGAGATTTATCTTCCCGGCGTCGAGCATCTTCTGAATCCGCAATTATTCCCGATGGGACGGGAATTCTTTGAAGCGCATGCCAGCCTGACGTTGTTTCCCAATTTGATCGCGCTCGCGGTGCGAGTCACACGGCTGCCCTTCGAGGTCGTGCTATTTCTGTGGCACGTTGCGTCGATCTATCTGTTGCTGCTGGCGTGTTGGCAATTGGCAGGCCTTTGTTTCACGAGCACGAGAGCGCGCTGGGCAGCGGTGGGAATGGTTGCAGCGTTGCTTACCATGCCCGTTGCCGGAACCGCGCTCTACATCATGGATCAATATGTGAATCCGCGAAACCTTGCGACTTTCGCGACCGTTTTTGCAGTCGCTCGCACGCTGGAATCGAAATATGTGCGGGCCTTGCTGTGGCTGGCGTTCTCGGCGGTCATGCATCCAATGATGTGGGTATACTCCTTCTCGTTTTGCGTATTGCTGGTTGTAATGCCTTCGTTGGAAGGCAGGTTTGCCCGAACGCGCTCGTCCATGAAACTTGGCGCGACTTTTTCCTGTTTGGAGCTGCCGATTCCGCTCAATCCCAAGGTCACGCCTGCCTACGAGGAGGCAGCCAAGGCGCATGGATATCACTACCTTCAACATTGGGCGTGGTATGAGATTCTTGGGCTCGTGGCGCCGATCGGATTGTTCTGGTGGTTCGATCGCGTAGCACAGACGAAGAACTGGAAAAACGTGCAGCGATTGTGCCGCGCATTCATCGTCTATGACACGATTTACATTGTGGCGGCGTTGATCGTCGACTTGCCGGCGCGATTCGAGAGCCTGGCGCGACTGCAGCCGCTGCGCTCCCTTCATCTGCTCTACATCGTGATGCTCGTGATCATGGGCGGCTTGCTGGGCGAGTTTGTGCTGAAGACCCGAGTTTGGAGGTGGGTAGCTCTGTTCCTGCCGTTGAGTGTCGGCATGTTTATGGCGCAGCGCGAATTGTTCCCTGCGAGCGCGGTCGTGGAATGGCCGGGAGTCGCCCCCAAAAACCCATGGGCACAGGCCTTTGTGTGGGTACGCGACAACACTCCGGTGGACGCCGTTTTTGCGCTCGATCCCGAGTACATGCATATCTACGGCGAAGACGAGATCGGGTTCCGGTCTATGGCGCAACGAAGCCGGATGGCCGATGCCGTCAAAGACAACGGGGTAGTCAGTATGTTCCCGGCACTGGCCCAAGCATGGTGGACTCAGGTGCAGGCACAGCGTCCGTGGAAGAATCTGACGGTCGAAAATCTTGAGCAGCTTAGAGCCAAATATGGAGTGAGTTGGATACTTACCGAGCGGCCGGGAATCGCGGGTCTGGAGTGTCCTTACGAAAATTCCACCGTGCGAGTCTGTCAAATTCCGTCATTTCGCTGATTGCAGGCCACGCTAGCGGCGAAATCGGCGTCTAAGGTCGGGTACTGGACACAATCTAACAAAATCGAGGAGACAGTCAGCCTAATGCCGCCAGCACGGCTCGTTCAGGAAGTGGCGGGGCTCTTTCCTTTCGCGCGGTGGCAATGGGAGTTGCCCGCGCTCGCCGAGCAGTATCAGCAAAATCAACCTTGTCCGCACGTTCTGCTAAAGGATTTTCTCGATCTCGACGTCGCGCTTGAAATGGCTAGAGAGTTCCCGTTGCCGGTTACCGACGCCTGGACCCAATACAAACATGCCAACGAAAAAAAGCTTGGAATGACCAATCGCGAACTCTTTCCTCCGTTGCTGCGGGCTGTGACGGACGAGCTCAACTCGCCGGAGTTCGTGGCGTGGGTTTCGCGGCTGACCGGAATTCCTGGTCTTCTCGCCGATCCGATGCTGGAAGGCGGGGGATTGCACCAGTGCGGGCGCGGCGGATATTTGAACGTGCACACGGATTTTTCCCAGCACCACTTTCACTCTAATTGGCGCCGGCGTGTGAATTTGATTCTTTATCTGAATCCAGATTGGGATGAAAGTTGGGGCGGAGCGCTGGAGTTGTGGGAGAAATCCCGAGAAGGCAAGATGACGCGATGCGTAGCGAAATATGCACCCTTGCTGAATCATGCAATCATTTTTACGACCAGCGAGAAATCGCTGCACGGATTCCCTGATCCGCTGATGTGCCCCGCAGGCCAGTCGCGCAAGAGTTTGGCACTTTACTACTACACTGCCGGAGGAAAGCCGAAATTGGCTTCCCACTCCACCGATTACTTTGCGCGGCCGCAGGATGGATGGACCAAGTCCGTCATGATCTGGCTCGATAAGAAAGCCGTCGATCTGTATTCGCGGGCCAAGTCGCGGTTCGGATTCTCCGATGAGTTCGCCAGCAAAGTGCTGGGATGGTGGTCGGGGAGGAGATAGGTGAAAGACTATCCCGCGCGGATTCTGTTCCGTTGTACTGAGTGATCTTCTGAAATGAAAACATTTGACCACACGGGTCACACAGGCTCACAGAATCAGGCTATACCGCAAACAAACGTTCATTGCACACTTCTGTGCTTTGTTCTCGATGTCTGCGCTTCGGTGGTGAGAACCCGGCGCTAAACGCTTTCGGTGTGGGGGACGTAGTAACTGCCTGGCAGCATCTTTTGCAGCTTACGCCCGTCGGGGCTAAAGCGAGGAAGATGGATCAGTCCCGCCCGTTGCAGAGCAAACTGCAGGGTAGTCGCGACGACGCCCATACCGTAGGTGATGCTGCGGCTGAAATTGATCGAGGAAGCTTCGGCGAAATATTTCGTGGGGCAGGAAATTTCTCCGATGCGGAATCCGAAGTGCACGCATTGCGCCAGTATCTGGTTGTCAAAAACAAAATCGTCAGAATTCTCAAGCAGCGGGAGTTCGGTCAGAACCTTGCGGCTGAAGGCGCGATATCCGGTGTGATATTCGGAAAGCTTTACCCGCAGAAACAAATTTTCAAACGCCGTCAGCAGGCGGTTCGCGATGTACTTGTAGATCGGCATGCCACCGAGCAGAGCGCGTCCGCCAATAATGCGAGAAGCCAGCACTACATCGTAGACGTCGTAAGCGACCATGCTCGCCATGGCCGTGATCAGCAGCGGCGTGTATTGATAGTCGGGATGCAGCATGATGACAACCTCGGCACCGGCGGCCAAAGCTTCGCGGTAGCAGGTTTGCTGGTTGCGCCCGTAGCCGTAGTTCCTGTCGTGCTCAAAAACCAGCAAGCCAAGTTTGCGGGCAAGCTGCGCCGTGTGATCGCGGCTATGATCGTCGACCAGGATGCGGATGTCGACCAGGTCTGGGACCTCGCCCACAGTGGCCTCCAGGGTCTTCTCGGCGTTGTAGGCCGGCATGACGACGGCAATCCGCTTGTGGTTGATCATGGGAACGCGAGATCCCTTGAAGAATCCAGCCCAGTTTAACCGAAGATGGCCGGCCACGAAGTGAGAAATCCCACTCGTGGAGCGAAGAAAATTTCACGCGACTGAGATCGCGGTTCGGGGTTTCACCGCATGTTGTCGAGGATCGAGCCCACGATGCCTCCGACCACACCGCCCTCGACCGCTTGTTTGGATTGCTCGCGAGGCAGATAAGGCGCGAGGGCGTGAGCGAGCTTGCTGATGGGCAAGGTTTGCAGCCAGACTCTTCCCGGGCCGGTGAGGGAAGCCAGAAAAATGCCGTCCCCGCCGAAGATCATGTTCTTGATGCCGGGGACGGTTGTGATCTGAAATGAAACGCTCACCTGAAACGCGCCGACGTGGCCGGGATGCACGCGCAGGGTTTCACCGGGTAAAAGATCGCGGGTTACAAGTTCGCCGGAGAGTTCGAGCCACGCGGTGCCTTGTCCGCTGAGACGCTGCAGAAGGAATCCATCGCCCCCGAAGATACCGGCGCCGAGCGATTGCTGAAACGCCACACTGATCTGAATCTGCGAAGTGGCGCAGAGGAAGCCATGACGATGAATCATGTACTCGTGCCCGGGCGAGACTTCGACCGGCACGATGTGGCCGGGCAACTTGGTGGCGAAGGCCAATTCGCCGGGACCTCCGATGGCGCGGTATTCGGTCATAAAAATGGAGCCGCCGCCGGCCACGCGCTTCAGCACGCCGAAAAGACCGCCGCCGGCGAACTGCGTGTGGGTGGTCAGTTGGATGGTGCTGCCCATCCACGATAACTCTCCTGCTTCGGAAATAATGGCATCGTTCGCGTCCAGCATGAACTCCAGGACCGGCATAGTGGTGCCGGTGATTCGGCTCTGCATAGGATCTCCTGAAATTGATTTCCGCGTGCAAGTCGCCGCGGAAGCAAGAGTATAGCGCGGGCGCAGACGAGGGGCGAGCATCGGACCGGGCGCTATCCAAGTCCTACCAGATAGACCGGCAGGCTGCCCAGGGCCGCCCGAGATGCAGCTCGCGATTTTTGGAACAGCTTGCACCGAGGCTGCGTAAACGTTTACATTCGCCGTTAGAGAGACAGCGCAGGCGGCAGCGTTCAACCGTGACGCTCGCGGGGTTGCACTAGAGAACAAACTTCTTGGGGGCACGAATCAACGATGGCCAAAGAGGCAGCGACACTCCTCCACATCGCGAAGGCGCTGGGCACGTCGATCGGAACCGTGCACCGCGCCTTGCACGACAATCCCGGGGTAAGCGCCGAGACCAAGGCGAAAGTTCTCGAAATGTCGAAAAAACTGGGATACCGCCCGAATCTCGCCGCGCGTTTCCTATCTTCAAAACGAACTCTGCGGGTCTCAGTGAACACTCTGCAGGGCACGACATCCTTCTGGGACGAAGTTCGCGCCGGCATTCAGCGAGCAGCGGCTTCGTACCCGCTGGCGAATTTCGAACTAGAATTCCGAACTTATCCGCGCATCGGCGAAGGCGAGGAAGACGCTTTTCAGGCCGCACTGCGCGCGAAGGTCAACGGGATTGTGATTTTCCCAAGTTCCGCCCAAGCATTGCGGCCCTACATGCGGCGAGCCGCGCGCGTGGGGATTCCCATCGTCTGCGTGGCGGCCGATGCTCCGGCAGGCGGGCGGCGGGGAATTGTCGCCATCGACACTTTCGTGAGCGGATCCATTGCAGCCGACCTGATGGGACGAATTCTAGGCGGCCGCGAAGGAGCTGTCGCCGTTACTGTTTCGGATATGGCCATCAGCGAACACGCGGAAAAGTACGCGGCGTTTGAATCCACCTTGCGGTCGTATTATCCCGGGCTGCGCGTATTGAAACCGATCGAGGATCAAGGGACATACGCCGAAGCGCTACGGAGATCTCGCAGTCTGCTTCGGGAGTGCCGCGATCTGGTTGGAGTTTACGTCACAACCGAAGCTTCGTCTCCGGTGCTGGAAGCGGCGCGCGAGGCGTGTGCACTGCCAGGTCTGACGGTGATCACCACCGATTTGTTTCCTGATCTGGTGCCGGAGATTCGATCGGGAGCGGTGGCGGCGACGATTTATCAGCGTCCGCGCGCGCAGGGCGAGATGGCGTTTCGCATGTTGCACAAGTTCATGGTGGAGGGCGGCAACGGGTCTGACAAGATAGCGCTTGCGCCGCACCTGGTGATGAGGGGCAACCTCGACTTCTTCCTGCAGCGGCAATCGCAGGAATGGACCAGAGAGAAATCGAATGGTCTGCATCAGTCGACGCTCGAACCGGCAGCCGATTTCGCCTGAGCACAAGACGGCCTGAGGAGGAAAGATCGCTTATCTGGGAATCGATGTCGGGACCGGCGGTACGCGGGCGCTCGTGATGGACGAAACTGGGGTGGTGATCGCCTCGGCGTCGGCCGAGCATGCGAACTTCGGCAGTCCCCGTCCGGGATGGGCGGAACAGGATCCTCGCGACTGGTGGCGAGCCTGCGGCGAAGCGGTGCGCAAGGCGCTGCAAACGTCGAGCGTGCGCGCGGAAGATATCGAATGCGTCGGATTCTCCGGACAGATGCATGGCGCGGTATTGCTTGACTCAAGCGATGAAGTGGTGCGGCCGGCGATCATCTGGTGCGATCAGCGCAGCGAGGCGCAATCGAATGAACTGCTGGAAATGTTCGGGCGCGACGTGATCATTCGCCTCACCTGCAATCCTCCGCTGACGAATTTCACGCTGACAAAATTATTGTGGGTGCGCGAAATCGAGCCCAAGAATTGGGAGCGCGTAGCGCACGTCATGCTGCCGAAAGATTATGTGCGCTTCCGGCTGACCGGCGAACGGGCGATCGATATGGCCGATGCTTCGGGCACGCTGATGCTCGATGTCGCCAAGCGGCGCTGGTCGAAAGAAGTTCTGGACAAAACAAATATTCCAGAAAAGATGTTGCCTGCGCTGTATGAATCGCCGTACGTGTGTGGACGAGTGTCGTCCGATGGGGCAGCTGCAACTGGGGTGAAGCCAGGAACCCCGGTTGTGGCTGGCGCGGGAGATCAGGCCGCGGGCGCGGTGGGCATGGGCATCGCTCGTGCCGGAGCGGTGAGCGCGACCATTGGCACTTCGGGCGTCGTATTTGCGGCGACGGATCGTCCGGCGCTCGATCCGCTAGGACGTTTGCATACGTTCTGCCATGCGATTCCTGGACGCTGGCACGTGATGGGTGTGACGCAGGCGGCGGGATTATCGCTGCGCTGGTTCCGCGATCAGTTCGGACTCCGGGTGCATGGCCAACCGGGATCACAGCAAGCCCCGCAAGCTGGGTTACAAGAAAAAGATCCGTACGACATTCTTGCCGACGAGGCCGCGTCTGTTCCTGCCGGTTCCGAGGGCGCGTTCTGGGTTCCGTATCTCATGGGCGAGCGCACGCCGCATCTCGATCCGAATGCGCGCGCGGCCATGGTGGGACTGACGGCTTCGCACACGCGCGCGCATGTGATTCGAGCGGTGATGGAAGGCGTGGCGTTCAGCTTGAAAGATACGTTCACGATTTTCGAGGAAATGAAAATTCCGGTGAAATCGATTCGGCTGGGCGGCGGCGGCGCGCGTTCGCCGTTGTGGCGGCAGATTCAGGCCGACGTCTACGGACATGAAGTCGAAATCGTCGCCGCCGAAGAAGGCGCCGCGTATGGAGCCGCGATTCTGGCGGGAGTCGGAGCGGGCGGATGGAAGTCCGTCGACGAAGCCTGCGACCGCATGGTGAAAGTGGCGAAGCGAATCGAGCCGAATCCGCCCGCGTCGCAGGCGATGCAGGCGGCGTATCAGACGTATCGCAAGATCTATCCGGCGCTGAGCCAGATTCGATAGGGGACCACGGTGTGATCAGCAGCACTGGCGCCGCCGACGATCTTGGCTTCATGCATCCCCAGACACAAACCAGTCCGAAGCTTACAATCACGAAGTGGTGTCCGGACCTCGCCCACCCATCTTTTCTCGTGGACTCGCGCTTGCAATCTTCGGTGCTTTGTTGTGCTCTCAATGCTCACTGGTCGCACAAACCCCGAATACCAAGGCCCAGGCGGAGCAATCTGGTTTCGGCATCGAACTGGAGGCCGAGCCGGTCCTGCGGCCCGCGGAGCTCCCGCGCGCGGCCCTCGGCGCATTGAGCGAAGACAAGCGGGTCGCTTTCTGCCTAAAGAAGAATGGCATAGACGGTAAGGAATTATCTTCAAGGTGGTTCATCGCATCTGAAATCCACCTCGACGGACCGGAGGAAGCGGACTTTGTTGTCTTACCGAGCGGCCGTCTTCCGGATACGCCTGCGGCTGAGATTTCGCAAAATGCGTGCCTGGTAGGAGCCAACACCGCCCAGATGTGGGTTCTGCGGAAAACGCAGGCTGGCTTTGAGGTAGTCCTGAGCCAAATAGGCTTGGGTATGAATGTGCTTTCAACAAGGACTAATGGTCTCCGGGACATTCGGGTAGGAGCAGTAGTAGGCATGGCCTATGCCTGCGCCATTGAATACAAGTTCGACGGAAAGGCGTACCAAGTATCTAGGCGCACATCCCAAATGACCGGGGCAGAGGTTCCTGCCAGCCTTTCTGGATATGAGACGCGGAATCCACTTGTTCAGTCGCGGGGCGAGACGCCCGAGCTTGTTCGTGCCGAGGCAAGGGCTTGGATATGGGAAAGATGGAGGACGCACCGGCTCTCGTACTTGAGGACCCAGACGCACGATGATGACGCTGACGAGACAACGACGTACTACATCGCTCCGAACGAAAAACGGGGATGGGAAGTAACTATAGAAAAACACCGAATTCTGCAGCCCACAACAGCTCAGGGCAGCATTACGGAAGACGATCTCGCCATCGCGACCGATGTTGAGCGGACCGAGCCTGGGGCTGAGGATGCCTGGCGTTCACCCGTGTTTCCAGGGACCGAGAACCTGCCAGCTTCGAAATACAGATTACGGTTCCGCGATTACGCGGAACGCATCATAGGGACTCTCTAGCGAAACGGATCACGTTTCAGCAGGAAACACAGTGAGTTGATGCCATCGAGGCAAACTCAAAATCCCCACCCAACGAACATCGCGTTGGGTGGGGCACCCTCCTGTGTAGCGGAGCTTTATTTTTCAGGTTCTTTCACCAGCAGCACCCGATCTGCCTCGACATTCTTCAGCGTCTGCACAATTCCCGATGGCCAGTGAATTTCTACAAGATCGGCCGACGCATCTTTCCCCAGGCCGAAGTGCACTGGGTTCGCGCTTGAGGACGCGTAGCCGCAGGCTGTGGTCATGTGGTTATATTGTGCACCGGATTTTGTGACCAGCTTGATGCGCGCGCCGATGCCGTCGCGGTTGCTCTTCGTTCCCGTCCCTTACAGCTTAAATTCCAGCCAATGATTTTGATTCGGGCTTTGGTTGATCCAGATTTCAGTGGGAGCGCTAAGCGCACTCACCACGACATCTAATTTGCCATCGCCGTTGTTTACGAAAAATGAATCCGTCAGCTTGTCGTTGGTAACGAACGAGCTTCGAGTCGAGTCCATTTGGTGAAGTCAAAGACCCCACCCCAACTGTAAGCAACGCAGTTAGGATGGGGCACTCTGGGGTGCCACCCTCGAGTGCTAGATCACTCTGGTAGTTTCTGTTCGCCCGTGATTGTCAGATGGGCTTCGGCTTTCGCTGCCGACGTATCCGGCTGGCCTCCTCCGACCGTGATCGTGTAATCTCCCGCGCCGACGAGGCGATCGCCAGCTTCGTTCACATAGCTCAGGTCTCGGGGCTGCAGCGACAACTTCACACGTTGCTGTGCACTGGGATCCAGATGAACGCGCGTGAATCCACGCAGAGCGCGCAGCGGGGCGCCTGCCAGTTTCGGGAAGGTCAGATAAAGTTCCACGACCTCGTCGCCGGCCCGCTTGCTCGTATTTTTTAGGTCGACTTCGACGTCGAGCGAACTGCCCGCAGCAAGTTGCGAATTCGACAATTTCAGATTGCTGTACTCGAACTTTGAGTAGCTCAGGCCGTAGCCGAAGGGATAGAGCGGCTCTCCGGTGAAGTAACGGTAGGAGCGGTTCTTCATCGAGTAATCTTCAAAGTCGGGCAACTGCTCGACTCCTTTATAGAAAGTCACGGGCAAACGTCCGGCGGGATTGTTCACTCCGACCAAAGTTTCGGCGATTGCGGTTCCACCTTCTTCCCCGGAATACCACGCGTCGAGGATCGCGTTGGCGTGGTCGTTTGCCCAATTCACGGCGAGCGGGCTGCCATTCATGAGCACGACGACCAGAGGTTTGCCGCTGCCTTTCAGAGCCCCGAGCAGAACGTCTTCTTCTTCCGGAAGATTCAGGCTGGTACGATCGCCGCCACGAAAACCGGGAACATCGACCTTCATCTCTTCGCCTTCCAGTCGCGAAGTGATTCCCAGGACGGCGACCACGACATCGGCCTGACGCGCGGCGGAAACAGCTTCGACGAGGGGATCCGCGCTCACCTGCAACCAGATCAGCTCCGCACTGCGGCCCCCGGCCTGGGACTCGATCTTGATCGAGTAGCGATGTCCTTTGGCGAGCTGCAAAGTCCTCAGTTGCGGATTGGGATCGTGCTCGATCATGTCGTCGACAATGAGTTTTCCTTCGAGCCACATGCGTTGCATCGAGCCCGAGAGCCCGATCTGGTACGTGCCGGATTCTGTTGGCGTAAGAAAGCCCGTCCAGCGGACGGAGAAATCCTTCATTCCTGGGGGTGGGCGCAGAGCATGCGCGTCCGGATGGAAGAGTTGCAGATCGACGTAAGGATCGATGCGGACCGGCGCGGTGCCGGTGAAATTCGCGGTGGGGAAATATTCGGCTTTCAGTCCGGGCTTGCCGTCCGCGGTCGAAAGTTCGGAAGTCGGGATGACGGTGGGTTCGCGGAGAAAGTTCGTTCCTGGTTTATAGGAAACCTGAGCGGCAGCGAACTGCTTGCGAATCCCTTCCAGAGCGGACACAGCGTGGGAGGCCGTCCCCGCATAGTTGCCGTGCAGGACGTCCACAGATTCAGCAAGCGGCCCGACCACAAGAATTCGCTTCGCGTTCACAGAAAAGGGAAGGACGCCGTCATTTTTCAGCAGCACCATGGATTCGCGGGCGGTTCTGAGCGCGAGTGCGCGATGCGCGACCCTATCAATCTCGGAATCGGGTGTGTTTGTATACGGGACCTTCTCAGGCGGATCGAACATGCCCAGTCGCATGCGGGCGGTGAAGAGACGTTTGACCGCGATGTCGACATCGGCTTCCGTGAGCAATCCTTCTTTTACAGCATCGAGATAAGGTTTGTAGTCATGATCGTCCTTCACCACGGTGTAGAAATCGGCGCACTCATTATCCATGCCGGTCTTCAGGGCCATGGCCGCCGCTGCGGCCTGGCTGTTGGTGAAGTGATGTCCCTCGAACATATCGGTGACGGCGTCGCAGTCGGAAACGACATAGCCGTTGAACTTCCATGCGCCGCGCAGTTGATCTTGTAGCAGGAACGTGTTGGCACAGGCGGGTTGGCCGTTCACGCGGTTATACGCGCACATGATCGACCCGGCTTTGCCTTCCGTGATCGCGGCGCGGAATGCGGGCAGGTAGGTGTCTTCCATGTCGTGCTTGGAAACTCGCACATCCATACTATGCCGCGCGGGTTCCGGACCGCTGTGCACGGCAAAATGTTTCGGCGTGGAAATGACGCGGAAATAATTCGGGTCGTCGCCCTGTAAACCGGTGACGAAGGCTACACCCATGCGGCTGGTGAGAAAGGGATCTTCGCCGTAAGTTTCCTGGCCGCGTCCCCAGCGCGGATCGCGAAAAATATTGATGTTGGGCGACCAGAAGTCGAGCCCCTCCATGATGTCGCGGCGTCCGGCGCGCACGGCCTGATCGTGCTTGGCACGAGCTTCGGTGCCGATAACGATCGCCATCTGATGAATGAGAGGATCATCGAATGTAGCCGCCAGTCCGATCGGTTCAGGAAAGACAGTAGCGGTGCCGGCATTCGCTACTCCGTGCAGAGCTTCGCTCCACCAGTCGTAACCCGGAACCTGAAGGCGTGG
Organism: uncultured Acidobacteriaceae bacterium; assembly: GCA_963772045.1. Lineage (GTDB taxonomy): Bacteria > Acidobacteriota > Terriglobia > Terriglobales > Acidobacteriaceae > Sulfotelmatobacter. The sequence continues at coordinate 827,929 of CAVYWC010000003.1, forward strand.
AATCGCGCGGGCCTGATTTACCAGCTGCGAGGCTTTTTCCTCGAGCGTCATTCGGCCAATCAGATCGTTCACTCGTACGTCGATCGGCTGCGATGAGTCCAGATAGGCGGGGCCACCGGTCTGCGCCACGCAAGGCAATGTCGTAAGCACTATGACAGCTGTCAAAAAAAATGGGAGTGCGATCTGCCTATGATTTCTGTACACGAAAGACCTCCTGGCAGTAAACAATGCAAGTCGCGGCATGGCGGTGCTCAGTTGCAATTGGACTGACGTTCACGTTTACGATGAACGCGCGCTTGTAGCAAGAGAAATCGCGGGGCCAAGAAAATCATCGTTCAGGACCGCCTGCGGATTTCTCCGGCCGGAGCGATGGAAGTTATTTTGTGCCGGCAGGTTTCACCGGCACGGCCAGTGAATCCGGGCACGCGAGCACGTATGTCGTTACCTTATCCAACTTGATGTTGGATTGCCTGGAAACCAGTGTGATGGTGCCGTCGTTGCCGCGATCGGTCTCAACGTCTTTCATTCTCACACGGTGCTGGGACGAAGTCGAGTTGTCAGCACCGGAAGGGTCTCCGCCCGAGGCCCCACTGGGAAATGGCGGATATGCTTGTGAATTATCCGCCGGATATGGCGCAGCCAACGTTCTGGTCGTGTGCATTTCCTCGGAGGATTGTAGGAGAGTTGGATAGAACCACCCCATCAGGTACAGCTTCAGTGTCACTGACCCGCTCTTCCACTGAGCCGAGTCGATGCGTATCCCGAGTTTAGACGGTTCGGTTTTGTCCTTTGCCGTTGATTCAACCACTTCTCCTGAGAAAACTGCGCCCTGGGGAATGACGGTCCCGTTTACCAGCGTTGCCATTCCCAGCTTAGCCTCAACTCTCGTTCCGATTGCGGTCTTGCCCGCCGCCACACTTTCCTGAAAGGTGACTGGAAATTCCAGCGCCGCGGTCGATGCCGACGGAGCGGCTTTTTGCTGGCCCAGCAGCGCGGTGCAGCAGAGAAGAACAAGAGCGAGCAGGAGTCTTTCCAACCTGGTAAACATCGTCGCAACCTCGGAGAAGAGGGCCAAGAACCTTCGGAGAGTATACCCGGAAGCGGTTGCCCTCCGAATAACCGGACCCATTGACGATCGACGTTCTGCTTGCGTTCACCAAGACGCGCTGGGGGTGACTCTGGTATCGTGGTGCAAAAATTGTGCGCCAACGCGCGGACGCCGCATCTGTCAATCCCGTCGCGCTTAGTGCTGGCGAAGAAAGGAACCATCCTAGGACGCGAACCTCGGCATCCTAGTGATTTCGCCTTAGCCTACAAATGTAATGTTTTGTGGGCGTTGGAGCGTGGTCGAAAAAAAGTCACATGGACCTGCGAGCTTCTGCCAATTCTGACAAGTACGTGCCTCCCGATCATCAGCCGCCCGAGTCGGGAAAACCTGCCAACCGAAAAAGAAAATTTTGGATCTGGGCTGTGATCGTTATTGCCGTTGCCTTGTTCATTTATTGGGCGTGGTTCAGCAACCACGGACAGAACGCGCAGCCTGCCGGAGCCGTGGGGCGCGGTTTCACCGGTCCGGTCACTGTCACGACTGCCACCGCCAAGCAAAGTGACATTGGAGTTTATCTCAACGCCATTGGAACCGTGACCGCAGTCTATACCGATGCCATGACCGCCCAGGTTACGGGGATTATCACGAAAGTTTACTACAAGGAGGGGCAATTAGTACGGGCAGGTGATCCCCTGATCGACATCGATCCGCGGTTGTACCAGGCGCAAGTGATCCAGGCTGAAGGCGCGCTGGAGCGCGATCAGAACCTGCTGGCGCAGGCGCAAATGGACTTGAAACGTTATCAGGATGCCTGGGCCAGGAACGCGATTCCACGGCAAACTCTGGAAGACCAGGAGAAGATCGTAAAGCAAGAGGAAGGAACGGTAAAAAATGACGAAGGCACGTTGCGCTTTGACCAGGTACAACTCGCGTATTGCCATATTACTTCTCCGATCAGCGGACGCGTAGGCCTGCGTCTGGTAGATCCCGGCAACCTGGTTACGGCGAACGCAACCACGACACTGGTGGTGATCACCCAGATGCAGCCCATCACCGTGGTAGCGACCATTCCAGAAGACAACCTGGCCGAAGTCATGTCGCAACCGCGGCACGGAGTGAATCTCCCCTTGGAGGCGTGGGATCGCTCGAACCTGCGTAAGATTGCCACTGGCCGCGTAGCCTCTTACGACAATCAGATCGATACCACAACGGGCACGCTGAAGGTGCGGGGAACTTACGACAACAAAAATGGCGAACTCTATCCCAATGAGTTCGTGAACACGCGCCTGCTGGTGAAAACGCTGCACGATCAAATCCTGCTGCCCAGTTCTGCGATCCAGCACAACGGACAAGAGGCGTTCGTGTACGTGATTCAGAATTCCCAAGCCACCATGCGCGATATGAAGACCGGCGTCTCGAACGAGGGCCTGACGGCTGTGCAAGGCGTGAATGCGGGTGAAGTCGTAGCCGACAGCAGCTTCGAGAAATTGCAGAACGGTTCCAAGGTCGTGATTTCGAAGACGCCTGTATCGGATAGCGGGAACGAGGAGAATTCCCCGTGAGCCCATCGCGCCCATTCATTATGCGGCCGGTGGCCACCATCCTCTTGATGACGGCCATTTTGCTGGTGGGATTGGTGGCATACACGCAATTGCCAATCTCTGCGCTGCCCCAGGTGGACTATCCGACGATTCAGGTGCTGACGTTCTATCCCGGAGCGAGCCCCGACGTGGTCGCGACCACGGTCACCGCACCACTGGAGCGGCAGTTTGGTGAGATGCAAGGCCTCAGTCAGATGACGTCGACCAGTGCAGCGACGATTTCCGTCATCGTGCTGCAATTCAACCTGACACTGAACATCGATGTCGGCGAGGAGGAAGTTCAGGCGGCCATCAATGCCGCGCAGAGTTATCTGCCGTCGGATTTGCCAACCCCTCCCGTCTACAACAAGACGAATCCGGCGGACGCGCCGATTCTGACCTTAGGCATCAGCTCCAACACAATGCCGTTGTCACAGGTTGAAGATTTGGTCGACACGCGGCTGGCGCCGAAAATCTCGCAGCTCAATGGGGTGGGACTGGTCAGCATCAGCGGCGGACAGAAACCGGCGGTACGAATTCAGGTGAATCCGACGAAGCTGTCTTCGTATGGCGTGAACCTGGAGGATGTGCGTACCGCTCTGACGCAAACCAGCGTGAATGCGGCGAAGGGCAACTTCGATGGCCCGCGGCAGGACTATCAGATTGACGCAAACGATCAGGTCACGGAGGCGGAAGGCTATCAGAACATAGTTGTGGCCTACCGCAATGGCGCGCCGATTTTTCTCAAGGACGTGGCCAACATCGTTAATGGCGTCGAGAACTCGCAATTGGCTGCCTGGATGAACACGACTCCGGCCGTGATTTTGAACATCCAGCGCCAGCCCGGCGCCAATACCATCAGCGTCGTCAAAAGTATCAAGACGATTTTGCCGCAGCTAGAAACGAATCTGCCGGCTTCGATAGAGGTCACGGAACTGACCGACCTCACCACCAGCATCAAGGCCTCGGTCAGCGATGTTGAATTCGAGCTGATGCTGACGGTGGGATTGGTGGTGATGGTTATCTTTCTGTTCCTGCGCAGCCTGCGCGCCACCATTATCCCCAGCATCGCGGTTCCGCTTTCGCTGATCGGGACATTCGCGGCCATGTACGCGCTGGGCTACAGCCTCGACAATCTTTCGCTCATGGCCTTGACCATCTCTACCGGGTTTGTGGTGGACGATGCCATTGTGATGATCGAAAACATCGCGCGATATCTGGAAGAGGGCGAATCGCCGATGGAAGCCGCTCTGAAAGGAGCGGGGCAAATCGGATTCACGATTCTTTCATTGACGGTGTCGCTGATCGCGGTATTGATTCCGCTGCTGTTCATGGGCGATGTTGTGGGACGCCTCTTCCGGGAATTTGCCGTGACTCTGGCCGTGACGATCATTATTTCGGCGGTCGTTTCGCTCACGCTGACGCCCATGATGTGTTCCCGCATTCTGCGGCACAACCCGGAATCGCAACAGAGCCGCTGGTATCGCGCTTCAGAACGAGCGTTCGACCGCATGATCGCGTTTTACGGGCGCACTCTCAAAGTGATTCTGCGCCATCAAACTGCGACTCTGCTGGTTGCGGTGGCCACGCTGGTTGTGACTGTCCTTCTTTACATCATTATTCCGAAGGGCTTTTTCCCTGTGCAGGACACGGGCGTGATCCAGGGCATTTCCCAGGCCCCACAATCGATTTCGTTCGAAGCCATGGCGAAGGAACAACAAGCTCTGGCCGCAGTAATTCTGAAAGATCCGGCGGTCGATAGCCTTTCCTCGTTTATCGGGCCCGATGGCACGAACACAACGCTGAACAGCGGCCGCATAGAAATCAACCTGAAGCCCATCGAACAACGGAGTCTGAGCGCTTCGGACGTGATACGCCGGCTGCAGAAGAATCTTGCCGGCCTGCAGGGAATACACCTTTTCATGCAGGCGGTCCAGGACATCACGGTCAACGACCGCGTGACGCCTACCCTGTATCAATACACACTGGAAGATCCCGATCAAAACGAACTCAATGCCTGGACGGCGAAGTTCGTTGCCCAACTCGACAAGCTGCATAGCCTGGAAGATGTGGCCACTGACCAGCAGACCGGAGGGCAAGCGGTCGCCGTGACCATCGATCGAGCTACGGCATCACGATTGGGCATCGCGCCGGCCACGATCGACAACACACTGTATGACGCCTACGGACAGCGGCAAATCAACACGCTCTACACGCAGCTGAATCAGTATCACGTGATTCTGGAAACGGAGCCGCAGTGGCAACTGGATCCGCACAAGTTGAGCGATCTGTATATCCAGTCGAATGCCTCGACGGGCGCGACCGGGGCCGCGGCCTCCAATTCCTTTTCTGCGTCAGGATCGAGTTCCGCCGGTTCGAACGCGACTACAACGTCGGTCTTATACACGCCATCGTCGATTGTTCTGCAACCCAGCGGCACCGTGCTTACGCCCACAGTGAGCTCCATTGCTTCCTCGCTGAATGGAGGCGCGTTCGGGGGGACGACGAATACGCTCGTTTCGGCGACCGGCGCGAATGCAGTTCCGTTGTCCACTTTCGCCCGAATGTCCAATACGACGGAAGCTTTATCAGTGAACCATCAAGGACAGTTTCCGTCCGTGACGGTTTCCTTCAATCTGGCACCCAACGCTGCGCTGGGCACCGCCATTGACGAGATCAATGAGACCGCCAAGAAGATCAACTTTCCGGCCAGTCTACAGGCCAATTTTCAGGGAACCGCGGCTTCGTTCGAGAACTCGCTGTCGAACGAGCCACTTCTGATTCTGGCTGCTCTGGTGACGGTTTACATCGTGCTGGGGGTTCTGTATGAAAGTTTTATACATCCGGTCACGATTCTTTCGACCCTTCCTTCCGCAGGCGTGGGCGCGCTGTTGGCGTTGATCTTGTTCCATCAGAATCTGACCGTGGTGGCGATCATCGGCATCATCCTGCTGATCGGCATCGTGAAGAAGAACGGCATCATGATCGTCGATTTCGCGCTGGAAGCGGAGCGCGAGCATGGAAAAAATTCGACTGACGCAATCTATGAAGCGAGCTTGCTGCGTTTCCGCCCGATCATGATGACTACGATGGCGGCTCTGCTGGGCGGGATTCCGCTCGCGTTGGGAACTGGATACGGTTCGGAATTACGCCGGCCCTTGGGCATTGCGATGGTCGGCGGGCTGCTCGTCAGCCAGGTTCTGACGCTCTATACCACGCCGGTGATTTACGTCTTCTTCGACCGCCTGGCACAGCGCTTTAGCGGACATAGGCCTGAGTTGAGGGAGGGAACCACCGACCCGAACCAACATCCGGAGAATGCATGAATATCTCCGAACCATTTATCCGGCGTCCGGTGGCGACAACGCTGTTGACGGCTGCGGTTGCGATTGCGGGAGCGATTGGCTACACAGCCTTGCCCGTGTCCCCATTGCCGCAGGTCGATTTCCCTACAATTTCTGTATCGGCCAGCCTGCCGGGAGCCAGCGCAGAAATCATGGCATCCTCGGTGGCAACCCCGCTGGAGCGGCAACTCGGACATATCGCCGGCATCACGGAGATGACGTCGTCGAGTTCGCTGGGCAGCACGTCGGTGACCCTGCAATTCGATCTTTCGCGGGACATCGATGGCGCTGCCCGTGATGTCGAGGCCGCAATCAATGCCGCCCGCACCTATTTGCCGGCGAATCTTCCGGCGAATCCGACTTACAGGAAAGTCAACCCTGCGGACTCGCCGATCATGGTCATCAGCCTGACTTCCGAAAAGTACGACATGCCCAAACTGTACGATGAAGCATCGACGGTCATCGAGCAAAAGCTGTCGCAGATTCAGGGAGTGGGGCAGGTTAGCGTGGGCGGCGGAGCACTGCCCTCGGTCCGAGTGGAAGTGAATCCTAATAAGCTACAGAGCCGTGGGCTCACGCTTGGCGACATCAGATCGGTTCTGAGCCTGCAGAACGCCGACCTGCCCCGCGGACGGTTCGCGAATAGCTCGGTAAGCGCCGACATTATTACGAACGATCAGATCACGGAGGCGGACCAATATAAGTCGCTCGTGATCGGTTACAGCCACGGGAGCGCGGTTCACCTGTCCGATGTTGCCGAGGTTGTGAATTCCACGCAGAACGTTCGCACCGCCGGTTATTTCAACGGAATTCCGTCAGTAACGATCATCATCTTTCGCCAGCCTGGCGCCAACATCATTGCGACGGTGGACCGGATTCGCGCTCAGATGCCGTTCCTGGAGGCGATCCTGCCGCAGGGAATCAAGACCAGCATTGTCCTCGACCGTACAACAACGATTCGAGCGTCAGTCGACGATGTAGAACGCACGCTCGCCATTGCGGTAGTTCTGGTGGTCCTGGTGGTCTTCTTTTTCCTGAGAAATCCGCGCGCCACAATCATCCCCAGCGTCGCCGTGCCGGTTTCGCTGATCGGCACGTTCGCGGTGATGTATCTGGCGGGATTCAGCATCGACAATTTGTCGCTCATGGCTCTGACCATTTCCACCGGCTTCGTCATCGATGACGCTATCGTGGTGATGGAAAACATATCCAGGTTCCTGGAACAGGGTATGACGCCCATGCAGGCCGCGCTGAGGGGCGCGCGGGAGATCGGCTTCACCGTCTTATCGATCAGTATCTCGCTGGTCGCCGTGTTCATTCCAATCTTGATGATGGCGGGCATTGTCGGCCGATTATTCCGCGAATTCGCCATCACCCTGGCAACGGCGATTCTGGTTTCAATGGTGATCTCGCTGACTGCGACTCCCACCATGTGTGCGCATCTGCTCAAGCCAGAGGGACAGACCGGGCACGGCCGCTTCTATCGCTGGAGCGAAAGGTTCTTCAACGGCATGCTGGGCATTTATCGCATTTCGCTGGAGTGGGTGCTGGAAAATCCCGCGCTTACGATCATGGTTCTGGTGCTGACGATCGCCCTGAACTTCTTTTTGATCGTTCGCATTCCAAAGGGATTTTTTCCGCAGGAAGATACCGGAGTGCTGGTCGGTGGCGTGCAAGGCCCGCAGGACGCGTCGTTTCCCTTCATGAATTATTCGATCATGCAGCTGGTCAAAGTCATTAAAGCGGACCCCGCCGTAGAAAACGTGAATGCCTATACCGGAGGCAACGGCGCGAGCAATGGCGGATTTATTTTCGTCGCGCTCAAGCCGCTGAACGTGCGCAAAATCAGCGCCATGGCGATCATCAACCGATTGCGTCCTAAGCTGAACCGCCTACCTGTCGCTTCCGCGTTTCTACAGGCTGTGCAGGATCTTCGCATTGGTGGCCGGTCCAGCAATGCACTCTATCAGTACACCATTCAATCCGACAATATTGCCGATCTCGTGCACTGGGGACCGCTTCTGCTGGCAAACATGAAGAAGCTTCCCGGCCTGCAGGATGTCAACAGCGATCAGCAAAACGGCGGGTTACAGGAATTGCTGACTTATGATCGGACACGAGCGGCGAGACTGGGGCAGACTGCACAGAGTTTGGATTCCTCACTCTATGGGGCGTTTGGACAGTCGGAAGTTTCCGTCATCTACATGCCCATGAACCAGTACTACGTTGTGTTGGAGTTTGCGCCGCAGTTCTGGCAATCGCCGCAGGACTTGAACTATCTCTACGTCAAGAGCAACACATCCTTGAGCAATGCCACAGCGATGACGCCGATCTCCACCCTGGCGCAACCCCAAACCGGCACGACCGCATTGCAGGTGAATCACACTGGGTTGTTCCCGTCGGTGACGGTGTCGTTCAATCTTGCGCCGAACGTTTCCTTGAGCCAGGCAACTCAAGAGATTCAGCAGCGCGAGCAGCAATTGAGGATTCCGTCGACGATCCACAGCTTCTTTGCCGGGACCCTGGAGGCTTACCAGCAATCGCTTTCGAGCGAGCCGATTCTGATTACGACGGCATTGCTGGCTGTATACATCGTTCTGGGAATTCTCTACGAGAGCTTCGTGCATCCGCTAACGATTATTTCTACGCTACCCTCGGCCAGCGTCGGTGCCATGCTCGCCTTACTGATCTTCCACATGGATCTGAATATCATTTCGATCATCGGCATTGTGCTGCTGATCGGGATTGTAAAGAAGAACGCCATCATGATGATCGACTTCGCTCTGATGGCCGAGCGCGAAGAAGGAAAGAACACGCGCGATTCCATTTTCGAAGCGTGCATGCTGCGTTTTCGGCCGATCCTGATGACTACCATGGCCGCGCTTTTTGGCGCACTGCCGCTTGCGCTGGGAACAGGAATGGGAGCGGAATTACGCCGGCCGCTGGGCATCACGATTGTCGGAGGATTGCTCTTGAGCCAGCTCATTACACTCTATACGACTCCGGTGGTCTACCTTGAACTTGATCGTCTGCGACTGTGGCTCAGCGGAAGGCAGGAGCCTGCGCCGGTCACGCCAAGGCCGGAACACATATGAAATCTCTGTCGAAAAAATCCAGAATGAGTCGCTTTGCGATGGCAATTTGCGCCGTGCTTGCCTGCTGCGCTCTCCCCGCATGTCTGTTGGGTCCGAAATATCATCCGCCCAAAGGTCCAACGCCGACCGCGCCGAACTACAAAGAATCGACAGCTAATTTTCAGGATACAGAAGGATGGAAAGTCGCGAGCCCGCAAGAGGCCATGCTGCGCGGGAAGTGGTGGGAACTCTTCAACGATCCTGAATTAAATGCGCTCGAAGAACAGCTCAACATCAACAACGAGAACATACAGGAATATTTCCAGGATTTGATGGAGGCGCGGGCCATTGTCCGGGAAGCGCATGCGCAGTATTGGCCGACAGTGACCGCCAATCCGTCCTGGTCACGGCAGAGAAGCTCGAGCAATCTGACCAACTCGACGCTAGCCAATACCGGTCAAACGAGCACGCTAATGTCGTTTCCCGTGGATGTTTCCTGGGTCCCAGATCTTTGGGGAAAGATTCGCAACGAAGTACGCGAAGCACAATATGCGGCGCAGGTGAGCGCAGCCGATCTGGCCAATGAACAACTGACGGAGCAGGCGAGCCTGGCCGCGTATTACTTTGAAATTCGCGGGCAGGATGCATTGCAGAAAATTCTCGATGAAACGGTGCAAGCTGATCAGAAAGCGCTCGATGTCACGGCTGCTTCTTATCAGACGGGCGTGGGCGATTACATTTCTGTCGTAGAAGCGCGGGCGACGCTCGAAGCTGTGCAATCCGCGGCTATCAACGTGAAGATTGCTCGGGCTCAGTACGAACACGCGATTGCCGTGTTGGTTGGCAAAGTGGCAAGTGATTTTTCCATCCCGGTTCGTCCGGAACTGAGAGAGCCGCCCGCCATTCCCGTCGGCGTGCCGTCCCAATTGCTCGAGCGTCGTCCGGATGTGGCCGCAGGCGAGCGCACTCTCGCAGAAGCCAACGCGACCATCGGCATCGGCTACGGAGCGTTTTTCCCTAACGTGACACTTTCCGCGGCCGGTGGATTCGAGAGTTCTACTTTCACGAAATGGTTCACATGGCCGAGCCGGTTCTGGTCGATCGGACCATCCATATCGCAGACCATATTCAACGGCGGCCTTTATCGTGCGGAACTAAACCAATACACCGCGACGTACAACGCCGACCTGGCAATGTATCGGCAAACTGTGCTCACGGCGTTTCAGCAAGTGGAAGATTACATGGCTGCGGTTCGTCTCTACTCGCGACAGATCGAGCGCCAGCAGGCCGCGGTGAAAGATGCAGAAGAGATGCTCAAGCTTGAGACGGGACGCTACGAAACCGGAATCGATCCCTACCTCGACGTCACCACCGCTCAGGCCACTGTGCTGGGCGATCAGCAGACTCTGGCGACGATTCAAGTTGAGGAAATGACCTCGTCAGTTCTCCTGATTGAAGCGCTCGGCGGAGGCTGGGATTTGTCGCAACTGCCCACGCCGTCACAGCTCGGCGCCAAGGCCCCCAAATCTGAAACGACACTGCATCAATAACGGTCGGAGCGGGCCGCCAAGGTTGCGTTTCAGGGCAAACTCGAAGTCTAAGCCGGCATCTACAGCGCGGTTCGGTTCGGCGTTGACTAGAAGCGCGACTACGGCCACAATGGCAGCGAGCCGATGCCGACCGTGTGGTCGTTTGCTACCAACACTTTGATGTCTCCGATCAAGAATTCGTCCCCTTCAAGAGCGCATGTTCTGAGCATATTGCTGCGACTTTGCGCGTTCAGCGTAATGGCCACCAGCACTCTTCTGGCGCAGCTTCCCTTCATGAACGCAGGACCCGATTCTGGCTTCGCGCAAATGGACTTCGCGCAGCTGTACATGGATACGACTACGCGCGAACAGAAGAAAAATCAGGAGGAGGTGTCGCAACGGAAACATCTGGTGGAAATCGGAGCAATCTCCGCGCTCGATTTGGACGCTTCCAACAAAGCTCTGGAAGAGTACAACCGCGCCGCGACGCTGATGAAAGAGCAGAACGCGAGCGAGGCGGTCCGGCATCTGCAGAAAGCGATTGCGGCCTATCCAAAGTTTGTTGCGGCACATAATACTCTCGGCCTTGCCTACATCGAATTGGGCGACAGCCAGGCCAAGCAGGAGTTCGAAGCAGCTGCCACATTGGACCCTAAATTTCCTGGATCTTTCCTGCACCTCGGCATGCTCGCCCTGTCAGCCAATGACTTTGCCACGGCTGACTCGAATCTGGAAAAAGCTGCATCCCTCAGCCCCAAAGATCCCAAGATCCTTGTCGCCCTGGCCTTCGCGCAAAATGGGAACCATGAGTATTCGGAAGCGCTGCACACGGCGGAGGAGGTGCATTCGCTCGAGCATCGCGGGTTCGCGAATGTGCATTACGTCGCCGCCTCGGCCGCTATGTCGCTCGGAAACTACGACGCGATGGAGCAGGAACTCAAGTTTTTCCTCAGCGAGGCTCCGAGCGATCCGCTGGCTCCTGTGGCGCAGCGAAATCTTGACTCTTTGGAACGCCGTAAGCATCCGGGCCCAACGGCCGCAGTTCACACAAAAGAGACCGGCGGTGCGATTAAGGTGCAGACCTTTCCCAACAGTGATCGATTGAAGGCTCAGCTAAATGCCGTCGGCGACGAGGAGAACGAACCATGCGATACCTGCAAAGAACCCGCTGATACTGCCGAAGTCGATAGGGCCACCGTAAGTTCGAATTCCATTCCGGCAGCGTACGTCCGAGCCGGAGCGTTATTTACCATCCAAAAAGTGGTAGATGAAACCACGTTATTTTTCGCGGTAAGCAGCCATGGACACATGGTGAGTGACTTGCAAGCATCAGATGTTGAGATCCGTGACGACAGCAATCCGCCGGAGAGGATTTATGAATTCATTCCGCAATCGAAGCTTCCTTTGCGGCTAGGCTTGTTGATCGATACCAGCGGCTCGGTGCAAGACCGATTCACTTTTGAAAAGCGCGCTGCGGGAAAATTCGTGCAGACGGTCTTGAACGGCACATCGGATATGGGATTCGTTGCCGGTTTTTCGGGAGAAACGACGGTGATGCATGACTTCGCCGCGGATCCAAACGAACTCCGCGAGAGCATCGATCAGCTCAAAGGCGGCGGAGGCACGTCACTTTTCGATGCCGTGTCCTACTCCTGTCAGAAACTCGCCGAGTATCCTGAGACGGGTCGGGTAGCACTGGCATTGGTTGTGCTAAGCGATGGAGAGGACAACTCGAGCCACCGCAGCCTGAAGCAGGCTATCGAGCAGGCAGAGAGCACGGGCGTGACCATCTACACGGTCAGCACGTCGGATAACGGGAGCGTGCGAACGGACGCAGACCGTGTGCTGCAGGTGCTCGCCGAACGCAGCGGCGGAGAAGCTATGTTTCCCGGCGACATGATGAGCTTTGAAAAATCACTGGAGAAGTTGCGCGATTTAATCCGCAGCCGTTACCTGGTCGCTTACAAGCCTGCAGCATTCACGCCCAACGGCAAATATCGCCCGGTTCACGTGATCGCCAGGAGAGACGGCAAACGGATGCAAGTTCACGTGCGCAGGGGCTACTATGCCCGGTTGGCAGCGCAGCAGTTTTCGTCCGCACCGCAATTTTGACTTGCTCCCTTCACTCCGATCGCTTCACTTCCACAAAGCTGAACTGCTTGTCGATCTTTTCGTAGGACTTTCCGTCGATCTCGATATAGGGATAGACGAAGTAGTTCAGCGCCGGGCCGTCCTGCTTGGGAGAGAGTGTGATGTCGCGTCCGGTGGAGAACTGCACGCGATTCGCGTCAACGCTGCCGAAGAAGTAATCCTGCTTCTGCTTCGCTTTCCATGCCTCCGAAATATCAACCGGGATCCATCCGGTTTTCGGCGCACGGAACTCAGCCCAGCAGTGATAACCGGGGATATCTCCTTTGTCCTTGTTTTCGGGCAGAGGGAATCCGATATCGAAACGCGCCGGGATCCCGTCCGCCCGCAGCACACCGATGAACGGAGAATGGAAATCCGTGCAGTTGCCGTGCTTGGAATCGCAGGCCCACACCGCATCCCCGCGCCCCCAGCCCGAACCCGATTTGTCGTAGCGCATGGTGGTGAAGAAGTAGTCGTAGGCAGCCTTGGCTTTGGCGATGGTACCCGTCTGCGATCCGGTTACCTCAACCGCCAGCGCCTTGATTTTGCCATTGGTAGGAATCAGGTTGTCAGGCTCGACCAAGCGTGTCATGGACGCTGGAATAACCCTAGGAAGCTGGTCTCTGCCCCTGTGTTCCAGTTGCGCGTAATCGCCGCGCGAGTATTCGCGCCGCGTGACTTCGTATTCAAGCGTGAACTCTGCCTTGTCGGAAGCGGGGTTCTGGATCTCTGCGTACATCATTCGATTGCCATACTCGGGTTCGTGCCTCATCCGCGTTTTAGCGGGAGCCTTGACCGCCAGAACTCGCACCGTCTGATGCTCATCAGTCTGCGGCACCGGAACCCACACTCGCACTCGCTTCGTTCCGAGAGGAATATCCTTCACGGTGAAGTTGTAAGTGAAGCGGAAAGTGCGGCTCGGCGGGCTGAACTTTTGGGCATTCGAGCTGGATTGGGCAATCACGAGGGACATCGGAAAAAAGAGCAGCAAAAACGACGAGAGACCTCGCAGCCTCATGAAAATACTCCTTCGTAATTCGCTTGTGATTTGAGGAGAGGAATTGGTCCCGCGATCAGTGTGAGGCGATGCAGGTGAAGCGCATGAGGGGGTGAAGGAAGCTGCACCGGAGACATCTCGAAATTTTACCAGCAGCCGACTCTACCTGTCAGACCGGTCGGGGGTTCGCAATGAGTAGATTCGTATAAAGTCATTGAAAAAGGAGTGGCCGCCGAAACCTTCGACCCTGGTGTAGCATCCATTGGAACGAGGTTCACGGTGATGACCAACCCAACCGCATTACGAAATGAGGTAACAACGATAGCCCGCCAGCCGCAGGCAGCAAACGGTTTGGCGATTGTGCGGCTGACGATTGGCGCGATGTTTGTGTCGGTGTTCTTTGAAAATCTGGGCAAGGGTCTCTACACTCCTGCTGGCTACGCTGGCCTCATCCACTACTACATCCAGCAGGGTCGCTCGCCGGCCGCATGGAAAGCGGTCATGGGTTTGGCCGCGAGCCATGCCGCCATGGCCGCTCCCGGGCAAGCGGTATTTGAAATCTCGCTCGGCGTTCTCCTGATCATCGGTCTGTTCACACGCCCGGTAGCTTTTGTGGCATTCCTGTACCTTGGAAGCCTCTGGATGTCGGAGTGGGGGACCGCATGGATATGGGAGCTACTGGTTCCAGTGCTGGCATGTCTTGGCCTCGCGATAGGAAGCGCGGGGCGGAGATGGGGCGTTGACGCGTGGTTAGCGCAGCGGCGGTCGTCTTCTCTCTGGCGGTGACGAGCGAGCCCACGTGAGAGTGTCGGTCATCATTCCTACCCATAACGAAGCGCAGGCGATCGGTCGCGTGCTTGCCGACCTCCCGTCGGATCTTGTCACCGAGGTGGTGGTTGTCGATAGTAACTCGACGGATGGTACGCCCGAAATCGCGGCGAAGATGGGTACATACGTCGTTCGCGAACCTCGGCGCGGATACGGCCGCGCGTGTCTGACAGGTCTCGCCACCGCCAATGCACCCGATGTCGTTGTCTTCCTCGACGGCGATTACAGTGATCGACCGTCTGAACTACCGCTCCTTCTCGCTCCTATCGTCGATGGCCGTGCGGATATCACCCTCGGTTCGCGCCTCGGCAAGCAGCGAATCGCTGGTGCGTTGCCTTGGCATCAAGCGTTTGGGAATCGTCTCGCCGCTGGCCTGATCAGGCTCCTATATGGGCTAGAAATCTCTGATCTCGGTCCGTTTCGCGCTTGCCGGGCAGATGTACTGCGCGCGCTTGCGCTCGAAGAGACCACCTATGGCTGGGCGGTAGAGATGATGCTCAAAGGCGCTCTGGCGGGCTTCCGCGTGGTTGAAGTTCCGGTGAGCTACTACCCGCGTATCGGAAAATCGAAGATCAGCGGCACGCTGAAAGGCGCGCTCGGCGCCGGTTGGTTCATTCTCAGCTTGATCGTGCGCTACTATTTCCGTAATCGAAGAGCCGGGACAAAACGGCCAGCTTAGATCCCCGGCAAAATTTATGAAATCTTCAAGCGAGACGGTAGTGCATTCGCCTGGTACTGATCGTGTGCTAGTCATTATGGCGAAAGCGCCGAGGCCAGGCGCGGTGAAGACTCGCTTGGCAGCCAGTCTTTCTCCTAATGCTGTGATTGACTTCTATCGATGCCTTCTGGATGACACGCTGGCGCTAGCGCGGTCGTTGAAAGTGGGCGATGTGGAAGTTGCCATCATGTGTCCGGACTCAGACGTAAACGAGTTGGCGCAATTGGCAGCCAGTAAAGCGCGCGTAGTTGCCCAGAAAGGGGAAGGACTTGCTGCAGGCCTCACTTCCGTGTTTGCGCACTTTGCGGCCGATCATCAAAAACCTGATCATCGAAAAGAAGACCATCACGGGGAAGGCCATCAGAAGGACGCCCATCAACGACGCGTGATTGCCTTCAACAGCGACAGCCCGCATCTGCCGCGTGCTGTGCTCGAAGACGCGTTCGAAACGCTGGCTGCGCATGACGTAGTCGTTGGACCAACACACGACGGAGGCTACTATCTGGTCGGGGCAAAGGCTTGTCATCCTACGCTTTTCGCAAGCGACGGAATGGGCACTAGCAGCGCGCTGGAGAGACTCCTAGCGCGCGCGGAGACTCTTGAGCTTTCGGTAGGTTTCGCAGCTCCTTTTTACGATATTGATGTACTTGACGACCTGGTCCGGTTGGCAGGGGAGTTGCGGCTGGCCCCGGAAAAGGCACCGCGCACGGCGGTGTGGCTTAGAGAGTGGGAGCAGGAGAATTGTGAAACTCACCCCTGAGCGGAGAGTGTACATACTCGGCGCTGCGTTGTGCGTAGCGCTGACGATCTGCTCCCGCAACTGCGGCGACAGAGGCGGACCGTATTTCATGGCCTCATTGACTGCCGCGGCCATTGTGTATCTCTTAGCGATCCGTGAGTTCTTCGCTACCGCGAAATTTTCCCGCCGCGTTATCGTCATTGGGCTGGCGTTGGCTGCTGTCTGGAACATCGCATTCCTTCGCGTCCCCTCGGGCGCCGACGATGACATTCATCGCTATGTTTGGGATGGCCGCCTGCAGAGGCTCGGCTACAACCCCTATCTGGTCATTCCCAGCGATCCTGCGGCGAAGGGGCTGCATACCTCCGAAACCCGCGGTTTGAACAACCCGGATCTGCCGAGCCCCTATCCAGCAGGAGCGGAGGTTTTTTTTCGCGCAGTCACCGCGATTCGTGAGTCCACATTTGCCCTGAAAATCGCACTTGTAGTTTGCGAGTTCGGAATCGCTCTCGTCTTGCTTGATCTCTTGCGAACCAGCGGACGAAGCGCACATCTGGTTCTGGCGTTCGCCTGGAATCCATTGTTGGCCATCGAGGCGGCAGGGAGTGGTCACATAGACATTCTTGGCGTGTTATTGCTGATGATATCCGTTGCTGCCTTGGCGCGCCGATGGCGGGCCACTGCGGCTGTCGCACTTGGGCTGGCTGTGGCCGTGAAATTTCTGCCGATCGTACTCGTGCCCCTCTACTGGAAGCGGGTTCGCATTCGTGACGCTGCGCTGGCGGCCGCCGTCGTCGGGTTCCTGTACGTGCCATTCCTTCATCACGGCCGCATTCCGACCGGCTCGCTGGGTACGTATGTGAACAGTTTTCGTTTTAATGGTCCCGTGTTTGCGACACTCGCTCGCGTCGCGCCTCCACAGTTGCTGGCAGGGCTGGCCGTGCTCGCTGGACTAGGGACTGCAATCTGGCTAAGAACGGCGTCGCTAAGACGCGCGGAGACCGGACCGCCTCCCGACCCAGTTGCGTGGGAGGCATTTGCGTGGCCCATGGCAGCGTCTCTTTTGTGCGCCCCCGTCGTATTCCCCTGGTATCTTCTCTGGCTGCTACCATTTCTGACGTCGCCTTCGACGCTCCTGATCATCGTCTGGACTGTGAGCATCGTCCCAACGTACGTGATGTGGCACTTCCGCGCGCTCGGGCGTCCGTGGGGGGCGCTCCCTGGTTGGGTCATGCTGGTGGAATACGGATGCGTCGCGATGGTCAGTGCAATTCTCGGTTTGCGCCGGCTAAAGGAATCCCGGGCGTGCCGAACCTCGAAAGGAGTGGAAGCCATTCGATAAGGGTCGGTCGGGTGATGAAATCAATTCTTGTATCCGTAAGCCGTTGTTTCTCATCCTACACACGATCCGTTCAATCCACAGAGGAGTCATCTCCATGACAAATAGCGGCCCGAGAGTTATTCGTCTTCTGGTTTTCGCCGTACTGTTCCTTTCGGCGACATCCTGGGGGCAGACGCGCCCACCCATCGCAGAAGCGATTGCCAAAGCCTGTGGTGTCGACTCGTGGGATCAAGTTGAGGTGATCCGTTATACATGGAATGCACAATTCCCAGGAGTCAATGTCGCCCACGCATGGGTTTGGGAACCGAAGACCGGCCAGGTCACCTACGAAGGAAAAGATAAATCGGGCAAGCCAGTGAAAGTCACATACAACAGCAATCAGCTCAACAGCCAGCCTGACGATGTGAAAAACGAAATCGAGCCGTCTTTCATCAACGATCAGTATTGGCTCATCTTCCCCTTTCACGTTGTCTGGGACACCAGCGCAACCGTGACCGATGACGGCACGCATAAACTGCCGCTGGGCCAAGGTCCGGCCACGCTGGTTACAGTGAAATATCCCGCGGAGGCCGGCGGGTTCACGCCCGGCGATACCTGGCAACTCTATGTCGGCAAAAACAATCTCCCCGAGCAATTTGTCTACCACCGCGGCGGTCCCAGAAAGCCGAGCATCGTGATCGCGACGTGGGCAGGCTACAAGAAGGCGGGTCCCGTGCTGATTTCGACCGAGCACCGCGGCACGGCGGATGGCAAGCCCCTGCACATCTTCATTACTGGCCTCGCGGTGAAAGTGACCGGCTCGGACAAGTGGATGATCGCGAGATAAATCCAGGGGTGCAACAGTTCATGTCGTTGGTCGCGCATCAGACTATCGGGCAATCACGACGGTGGTGCAGGAACTGCTCAGCTTGGGCAGATCGCGCTTAGCGGCCATGCGGATCTCGAGTCGTGGGCGATCGCCGCGAATAATCGGACAATAGAAGTCTGGCTGCAACAATGCGTCCTGCAGGCGTCGCCGTCCGGCACATCCGCCATGGCATGAATCCCGGAACTCGCAAGGCTCGCACGCTTGCGGAAGTGTCCGTGCCTGTGAGAAAGGTGTTGAGTTCAGAATGTCGAGTCCAGCCGAGATCAGATTCGAGAGCGGCTCCCCCAATCCTGGCCAATAAACGCACGGCTGGGTAGTCGCCCGTGGTGTGACTCGCACCGTGCCCACGCCACATCCTCCTGGCAGAGGCGGGAGGCCGGCCATTGCTCGAACCAGCGGTTCCCCGATGGCGATCACATCAGTCTCTGCAAAGAGATGCTGGAACCCCTCCCAGTATTCATCGTAGCTCAGGGCGTAAACGTCAGATCGGACGGCCTGGTACACATTCACTCGTAAGGGAGCCTCAAACTTTTTGGCTACTCGCGCCACATCTGCCAAACGCGTGTAATTCGACTTCATCATGACACCAACGATAGTTGCTGGGATACCCAGCATTACACACCGCTCTGCCTGCTGATGAATGAGCGACCAATTGCCGGGTCCGCGCTGTGCATCTTGCTCGGCTTGGCAGGGATAATCGAGAGAAAACTCGATGTCATGGAAGGCACGGAGTTCATTGTCGTCCAGAACAGCAACGCTATGACCGTTGGAAGTGATGGTGAGCTTGACCGGCTTTGTTCGCAGATAGGCCAATATCGGTTTGAAGTCGGGATGCATGCCGTTCTCGCCCGTCCCCAGATTCACTGAACGGACGGGCAGTCGTTCCATCACGGCCTTCACTTGATCAAGAGACAGACGATCTGTGCGAACCGGATCGCGATAGCAAAATGCGCACGTGAGATTGCACTCGTTCGTGAGGCCGAGACCGAGTGCGATGCTGACGTCCGGAGAAGCGGCGCGAGATGTGGACGACGAAACTTGAGCGATGACCTTGTTCATGCACCGTCCTCCATGGACGAATCTGCGCGATGTGCTACACAATGCGTGTAGCGGGCGACTGCCGCAAACTCAGGCCGGCTGCCCAACTTGCGCTCCAAGTCAAGAATTCGCTCGTAGTCAGCACTGCGGGAAACCCGCTGCGGTAGATAATCTGACACCACCCGAACACCACGCTCGGCGGTCACCACGAGCGATGCAGCCTGCAGCGTTTTTTTCAGACTGCCTGCCGAAAATAATCGGACCCTGCCCCCATAGAGCGACTCGTGTCCCCATTCCGAGGCGAGGTCATGTTCCGCCGCAGCCAAATCGCCAGCTTTGATGGCTGCCTTTAACACCTCGCCGGCCTGATTCCGGACGAGAATGGAGAGTATCGACGTCGAATCTCGTAAGGCGAGAGCCGCCCCGCGCAAAACACTGACCGGATCGTCGACATACTCCAGGACGTTGTGGCACAAAATCAGATCGAACGAACCACCCGGAAGCAAGCTCGACAACTGGGCGGCGTCGCCATGTTTCAGTTCGACCCTATCAATCATTCCTGCCTCCTCGACGGTGCGCTTGGCAAGATTCAGCATGGGCAGAGAAGAATCCAGGAGCGTAACGCGAAGGCCAAGTCGCGCCAGGCTTACAGGAATCGCGCCAGTGCCGCACCCAACATCCAGTGCACGCAAAGACGGTGTGGCTTGCGGCAGAAACTCCTGCAAATTAGCGAAGGCGAGATCGAGGCGCAATCGGCCCTCGGGTGTCTCGAGGTAGGCGGCATATGCATCCGCGCCACTCTGGAAGCGTTCGTTGGTGTTGGCGGTCATGTCCATCCGAGACCTCGATCCGAGTGTTCCCCAATCCGCTCGCTGGCGAGAACCTGAGCGTATATCGGAAGGACTGGGAGCGACAAGCCGGCCTGTGTTTCGCAAGGCCTCCATGTTCGTGAACCTTTATGGTAGCGATCCGTGCGCTCTGGGGTCCGGTTCTCTGTCTGCCATTATTCGCTCAGTATGTCCGACCGCGTTCCCGTACAACTTTGCTTATCGGAGTGCACGATCAAGACTTGTTGCGGGAAAGTAGAGAGCTGCACTATCCGCGCGCGAGGACAAGAAAGTTGCGAGTGATGCTCGTCACAAGCTTTTGTGATCTCAGGCATAGTTCCGTACCGCGATCCAACGTATCCAAGAGGACTACGGACTCCACAGGTAGCTTCATTGTTCAAGGACATCGAACATCTCATACGGCTCACGGCGGTCATGGCAGTCGCATTGGTTGTTTTCATTCTGCTGCGTGCCGCGGTAGTCCCGCGCAGCTTTGGTCAGTATGGCCATTACCGCGGAGCAGCGATCGCCGAGGTCGAGGCAAGGCCAATTGCTTTCGCCGGTCATGAGACCTGCGAGGCCTGCCATACCGAGGTAGTCGAACAGAAAAAGCAAGGAAAGCACATCGTGGTTCCGTGTGAAGCTTGCCATGGGGCCCAGGCAAGACACGCCGATGACCCCGTCTCAGTTACCCCGGCGAAGCCCGATACAGCCGTGATCTGCGCGCGCTGCCACGAAGCGAATAGCGCCAAACCGAAGAATTTCCCCCAGGTCGTGACAGCAGATCATTCGGGGGGAATCGCATGTGTTACCTGCCATCAACCGCATCGCCCGAAGATCGAAGATGCCGCTGACACTAAGAAGAGCGCAATGGGAGCTGGAAAGTAATGGACATCACTCGACGTCGGTTACTGATTCTGCTTCCCGCGGCTGCGGTCGCTTGGAAGTACGTGGAAGCAGGAACTCCCGAAGCAGCGCCGAACTACAAACTCACCGAGCACTGGTGGGGGATGTTGATTGACATCTCGAAGTGCATTGGATGCGGTAGTTGCGTGCGGGCGTGCGCCGAAGAGAACGACGTTCCTGAAGGCTATTACCGCACTTGGATTGAGCGCTACCACGTGGCGGATTGGAAAATCGAACGCCCCGAGGTGACGTCGCCTGACGGAGGCAAGCAGGGTTTCCCGCCGGGAGAGAACGAGGGTGGCAAGAATTTCTTCGTTCCAAAACTGTGCAATCACTGCGCCGATTCTCCGTGCACACAGGTGTGTCCAGTCGGTGCGACCTTCATTTCACCGGACGGGGTCGTCCTGGTTGACAAGACCTACTGTCTGGGTTGCCGTTACTGCGTGCAGGCGTGTCCTTACGGTTGCCGGTTTATCAATCCGAAGACCAACACGGCGGAGAAGTGCACGCTCTGTTATCACCGCATCACTAAGGGCCTGACGACGGCGTGTTGCGAGGTCTGCCCCACCGGGGCGCGACAATTGGCGGATCTGAAAAATCCCAAAGATCCGATTCACGAGTTTTTGCGATCGCATGCGGTGCAGGTGTTGAAGCCGCATATGGCGACGGGGGCAAAGGTTTTCTACAACGGTATGGATGGATCGGTACGATAAGTCGCACGAGGGTTGGGCTAAGCAAGGAGGCGCGTGCAAATCCCGGTACAAGGTTTTATGTATCCGAACGAAGTCGAGCTCCAGTGGAGCGTGCTCATCGTTCTTTATCCCTTTATCACGGGGCTTGTCGCCGGCGCATTCATACTCGCTTCGCTGGAACGTGTCTTCCGCGTGGAAGCCGTACGGCCCACCTACCGGCTTTCCCTGCTCACAGCGCTTGCGTTCCTTCTGGTTGCGCCACTGCCTCTGCAACTTCATCTGGGACACCCCGAGCGATCATTCGAGATGTATCTGACTCCGCACCGGTCGTCGGCAATGGCGATGTTCGGTTTCGTTTACCTCTGGTATCTCATGGCGGTGCTTCTAGTCGAGATCTGGCTCGATTATCGCCGCGAGATCGTCGAGAAATCGCAAAGTTCAACCGGGTTGCTTCGTCTTGTTTATCGCGTGCTGACTCTCGGCTCCAGCAACGTCAGCGAACGCTCGCTGCGGATCGATGAAAGACTCGGGTATTTCATCACTCTGATTGGAATACCTTCTGCCTTTCTGCTCCATGGCTATGTCGGATTCATCTTCGGATCCGTCAAAGCGAACCCGTGGTGGTCGTCGCCGCTGATGCCGATCGTTTTTATTTTCTCGGCCATGGTGTCGGGTATTGCCGCAGTCATGTTGCTCTACATGATCACGACACGGCTGCGCGGACGACAGATCGACATGCGCTGCCTCGACAAGATCGCGCAATACCTGCTGTACACGTTTGTCATCGACTTCAGCCTGGAGATGCTCGACCTCCTGCAACGCATCTACGAGGCTGACGAATCCTTTCGTAGTCTCGACTTCATGGTGCACACACGTTTGTGGACGTCGCAGGTTGTCATTCAGATCTGTCTCGGCACCGTAACCCCGATTGTGTTGCTCGGCTTGACCCAACTCATCAAGTTTTCGCCGACAGCGCGGCGAGCAATCTACGCTCTGGCCGGCTGTCTTACGGTTGTCGGAATCTTTGCGATGCGATGGAACGTCGTCATAGGCGGTCAACTTTTTTCTAAAAGCTTCCTCGGATACACCACTTATAAAATGGGTTTCGCTACGCGCGAGGGCCTGTTGACCGCGATTGTGCTCATGATTCTTCCCTTTGGCATTCTGTGGGTATTGGTTAAACTCCTGCCGCCCTGGCCGGATGGGGGTTCTCTACCCGCTTCCGGCGCAAGTCCGGCGAACGGAACCAGCTAGCCCGAGTCTCAGGCGGGCCTTGCGGAGAAGCCCGTGGCGCAAGCTGTGGAGAGCATCGCACCGGTCATTGAACAACTCAACGAAAGAGTGCGCGAGTTGGAATCTCGCGTCGCGGTCCTGGAAGGCCAACGTCAGGACCAACTAAATTCCATTCAGATCCATCGACCGGCTGCGATTATCGCGGCACGACAATCCGAATCGCCGAGCTACTGGCGCGCATTGGGTAACCAGCAAACTAGTGTCGTGCCTATCTTCGGGAGGGCGGTCCTGGGGATCGCCGGAGCATACCTGCTACGCAGTATCGCTGAATCGGGCTCGATTCCCAAGATATTCGTATTGACGATTGCCATCGTATACGCCGCACTTTGGATGGTATGGGCCACAAAAGTTCACCGCTCCAACCGGTTGGCTGGCACCACTTACGGAGTCACGGCCATTTCGATTCTTGCGCCCTTGTTATGGGAAGCCACCATCCGTTTCGAAGTTCTATCCCCGAGCGTCACAGCAATCGTGCTGGTTGCATTTTTCTCGCTGACGCTGGCTCTGTCATGGAAGAGCAAGCTGCAGGCAATTCCGTGGGTCGTCATGATAGCGGTCGTCTCCACCGCGTTCGCGCTGATCATCGCCACTCATGAACTGGTTCCACTTACAGCGGCGTTGTTGGCGACCGCGCTCGTTGTGGAAGTAACTACTTGTGCTGGGCGACGGACTGCTCTGAGAGTTGTACCTGCTCTAGCCGCGGATATATCTGTGTGGCTTCTCATCGATGTTCTGACCTCCGAAACTGTACCCGAGGGTTACCATCCTGCGAGTTCTGCCACGATCTCTCTGTTGTGCTTCTCGCTTCTGATAATCTATGGCGCCAGCATTGGGGTGCGCACATTCGGTTTAGACCGGGGCATCACGATTTTCGACATAGGGCAAGGTGTTCTAGGACTTGTACTTGCATGCTTCGGCGTGATGCGCGCCAGTCACGGCGCTGCCGCCGAACTACTGGGTTTGTTGTGTTTGGCGCTCTCTGCGGTGTTCTATTGGGGCGCGTTGTCACGCTTCTTGGCTGAGGAACACACCCGCAATCGCCGCGTCTCGGCGAACTGCGCGGCTGCACTTTTCCTGGCCGCGAGTTGGCTCCTGTTCCCTACACACCTGCGGCTTGGCCTTTTGTGCATCGCCGGAGTGGCAACTGCATTTATCTTTACAAGAACCCGCAGAGTCAGCTTGGGCGTCCATGCCTCTTTTTATCTGGCAGCCGCAAGTGTGTTCTCGTCGCTTCCAAGTTATGTCGGAAATGCTCTCGGCGGAACTGTCCCCGGCGCGCCCGATTGGACCGTTTGGACCGTCGCAGCGTCCTCCGCGCTCTGCTATCTAATCGGCTCACGTGTTCAGGAGCAGCGAACGAAGCGGCGTCTGCTTTGGGTATTTCCCGCAATCATCGCCAGCTTCTCGGGGATATCGCTTGCGGTCGTTGCCGCGGTGTCTCTTGCTGCCGCACACGTGGAATTAAACGTTTCGCATCTGTCCGTCATCCGGACTGTTGTCAACTGCTCACTCGCTCTCGCCCTTGCGCTACTCGGCTCTAGCTGGAAGCGCATGGAACTCGGCTGGGTAGCCTATGCCGCGGTTGCGTTTGGAACCGTGAAATTGCTGTTTGAGGATTTCCGGCTTGGCAGCACCCGTACGCTGATGATCTCGCTGTTTTTTTACGGGCTGATCTTGATCGTGTTACCGCGTTTGCCCCGGGGCACACAAAACAAGAGCGTGCTTTCTAGAAATAGTGAGTGACGTGTTCGCGCGCTGCTGTTTTTGCGCCTGCCACCTCGGGCGAGAACTCCCACTGGTGATTCTAATCACGGAAAGATACTGCTCAGAGACTGAATAATCGATTGGCGGCCTCTAATCAGTGAATTCATCTCGCGGGTTAGCGTTCGGTGGTCTGGTTCTACTTCAAAGGCGGATCTTTGCGTCTTCCTACACCAACTAAGCTGCGGACCTATTCGCAAGTTGTTTTCTTCGTTCTTTTTTCATTTCTTCTATTGCGAACGGAGTTTCGAGGCTCGCTAACGGCTTCCAACAGCGAGATCCGGTTGCCGTATCCGGTTGCGCTCTTCTTTCAACTCGATCCGCTGGTGGCCGTCTCGAACGCGCTAGCCAGCCATGCTCTCTACCGAGGCCTCCTGTGGAGCCTCGTGATCTTAATTCCCACCATGTTCCTGGGGCGTTTCTTCTGCGGGTGGATCTGTCCTCTCGGTTCCATCCATCATTTCTTCAGCAGCCTCAAATCGGAACGCAAGCGTGGCATGCAACTGATTGAATCAAACCGCTACAAACGATGGCAGACGGCCAAGTATTACCTGCTGATTGTGTGTCTGGTGGCTGCCGCATTCGGCACGGGCATTGTCGGATGGCTCGACCCGTTCTCGCTGTTGGTGCGCTCCGTCGGTTTGTCCATTCTGCCTGCAACTAACTACGGGTTGCGCGCCTTCTTGGGTCTACTCGAGCACAGCCCCTATGCATGGGTTCAGACTGTCGGCAGCGCGCTGCACTTCATCCTAGGCACGCTTCTGCTCAGCTTCAAGCAGCCCTATTTCCGTATGGGGATATGGCTAGGCATCATCTTCGTTTTTCTGGTTGCCCTGAATTTCCGCATCACGCGATTCTGGTGCCGCGCGCTTTGTCCGCTAGGGGCCTTGCTCGGAATCGCGTCGCGCTGGTCGGTACTTGGCCTGGTCAAGGATGCAGAGCATTGCAATGATTGCAATCGATGTCTTCTGCGCTGCCAGGGCGGCGATGATCCGATTGGTGGAGCGCCTTGGCACCAGCCCGAGTGCCACCTGTGTTTGAACTGCGTGGATGAGTGCCCGGAGCACGGTTTGCGATTCGAGTGGTTCCCTCGACAGAAAGCCGTAGGCGCGAACCTGCAGAGACGGAAAGTGTTGACCGGACTGGCTGCGGGCGCTGCCCTGGTTCCGCTGGCACGCAGCTCGCCCGGATTTAGCGCGGAACATCATGAACGCTTGCTGCGCCCGCCCGGAGCGCTGGACGAAGAGTACTTCCTGTCCCGCTGCATTCGTTGTGGCGAGTGCATGAAGGTTTGTCCGGACAACGCTCTGCACCCCGCTTTTTCTGAGGCCGGGATTGAAGGCCTCTGGACACCGATTCTGGTGCCGCGAATCGGATATTGCGAGACCAGTTGTGTGTTGTGCTCCCAGACCTGCCCCACGGGAGCCATCTGGGAGATCACGGCGAAAGAGAAAGGTTGGTCCATAGACATCGGGCCAGGTGACAAGCCCGTCCGCCTCGGAACCGCATTTTATGATCGCGGCCGATGCCTGCCTTGGGCGATGGCGACAGATTGCATCGTCTGCGAAGAATGGTGTCCGACTTCGCCGAAGGCGATCTATCTTCGCCCGGCGGAGGTGATCGATGCCGCGGGCAACCCTAAAGAAGTGAAACAGCCTTACCTCGATCCCGCGCGCTGTGTCGGATGTGGCGCGTGCGAGTATGCCTGTCCAGTCCAGGATCACCCGGCGGTTTATGTCACTAGCGTGGGCGAGAGCCGGTCCCGCACGAACCAGATCCTATTGAATCGGAGGAAGGGCTGACATGCAATCCGACACATTGCCTCTAAGCCGTCGTGATGCATTGATCAAGCTGCTTCGAGTAGCAGGAGCCGGCGCGGGCGCGGCCGGCTTGGGCATCTGGCTGAGCGAACATTGCCGGCGTCCCATAGCCGCCCTGGCGATAAATGCGAAGCACGGCCACACGATCGCACCGGACGCGCAATTTCCTGAGATTGCTGTAATTACGGGTGATGATCCCGCGCAACTGGCCAGCCAGGCCATCGAGGCTTTGGGAGGAATTCACCGCTTCATCGCTCGCGGAGACGTAGTCCTAGTCAAACCGAACATCGGATGGGATCGCACTCCCGAGCAGGCGGCGAACACCAATCCGGACATCGTTGCCGAAATCGTCCGCCAGTGCTCGAACGCAGGGGCAAAGAAAGTGATTGTCACCGACACAAGCTGCAACGATCCTCGCCGCTGCTTTGAGCGGTCCGGGATTGCGGAAGCGGCACAGCACGCGGGGGCTGAAGTCATACTCCCCGATCCGTCTATGTTCAAAGACGTGGATATTCAGGGTGAAATTCTTCGCGCCTGGCCGGTCCTCAGTCCGTTTCTGAATGTCGACAAGGTCATCAATGTTCCGATCGCCAAGCACCACAGCCTGACCGGCACAACCTTGGGCATGAAGAACTGGTATGGGATGCTCGGTGGACCGCGACATCAGCTCCATCAGAAGATCCACGAGAGCCTGGTAGATCTCGCCGACTTTGTGCGGCCTACTCTCACCGTCATTGATTGTTACCGGATACTCGTCCGTAACGGGCCAACTGGAGGCAATCTGCAAGACGTGCTGCTCAAGAAAACTGTGGTCGCCGGAACGAACCCGGTTGCTTTGGATGCTTACGTAGCGAAGGCGTACTGGAACCTCGAGGTCTGCGATTTGCCTTATCTCACGATGGCGGCGAATCGCGGGCTGGGAACGTACGACTTCGAAGGAGTCCGAACGCAAATCAAGACCCTGTGATGTGCGGGAGAGCATGAACGCGGCCCTGACTGCCGGAGATTCGCGATTGAGTGACGGATGTAGACGATTCGGCCAGTGGAGAGTGGAAGTGAGAAAAAAATCTTGGATCAGAATCAGTGCGGTCCTGGTCTGTGGGATATTGGCGATGGCGCAGCTAGAAGCTCAGAGTTCAGCGTCTCGCACTGAAGTTCCCGGCCCGCGAGCTTCTGGTATAGCGCAAGGGCAACTTGGCAGTCTGCTGCGAGAACCTCTTCCGGGCAAGACAGCCAGGCAAAATCCCGCTACGACCTACAGTCCTGACAGTCTTTATCAATATATCGATGGGGGCGCGGACATTTATCTCCTTTACGACTTCCAGGCCCTCCTGCATCAGGACTTCAAGATCGGCGCGACGGACCTGATCACCGATATTTATGAGATGGGCAAACGGGAGGATGCATTTGGAATCTACGCGTCGGAGCGCTCCCCGGGTTACAAGTTCGTCGCGATCGGTGGCGAGGGATATCGAGATAGAGGGATCCTCAATTTTTTCGCCGACCGCTACTACGTGAAGCTCTCAGGCTCTGGTGCAAACGTGGGCCCGCTGCTCGACCAGTTTGCCCGGCTTGTCTCCGGCCGAATCGGTGGGGTACGAACCTTGCCGCCTTTGCTGGAAAAGCTGCCTCGAGAACATCGCGTTCTGCATTCCGAGCAGTATGTGAAGAAAGATCCTCTAGGGCATGCCTTCCTTGCGCCGGCGTATGTCGTGACCTACACGGAAGGCAAGCAGGAATCGAAGCTCGTAGTTTCAGTGGCCAACGACACGCAAGGCGCAAAGTCACGAGCGGAGCAACTGGCAAAGCATTTCAAGCAGAGTGGAGAAGTGACGTCAGCGCCAGAGTTGGGCGAGAACGGAATGCGCGGGAAGAACAGTTTCGAGGGAAGTGTGATGGCACGAACCCACGGGCGCTATCTGATTGCGCTGTTTAATCCCGCGGCAAATGGCCACGAGATTCTAACGGTCACAGCACAGGGTCTTCCATAGATCCGCATAGGCACAAGGAAGAATCGGAAACGCGAGCCTAGGAGTCGAATTATGAAGAAGCACGAATGGAATCGTCGGGAGTTCATCGTGAAGCCGATCCTCTTCGCGGGGGCGGCAAGTGTGATCGGGAGAGCGGAATCGCTCCTGGCGAATCCCCTAATCGACCAGGCCAGCAGTCCCATACTTCAACGCACGCTGGGAAAGACCGGGATTATACTGCCGATTGTGAGTATGGGCGTGATGAACGCGGACATACCTGGGCTGTTGCGACGCGCGTACGAACTGGGAATACGCCACTTCGATACGGCGGCGGGCTATCAGCGAGGCCGCAACGAAGAGATGGTTGGTAATGTGATCAAAGAGTTGGGGGTGCGCGATAAAGTTGTGATCTCAACCAAGCAGCCATCCTCCAATCACCCGCTCAATGCCGCTGAAGCCAAACAGCACTTCGTGGAGGCCGTCGAAAGCAGTCTGAAGAGGTTGCAGATGGACCATGTCGACATTCTGTACCATCACTCCGTCGATTCGGTGGAGGATGCTCGGGCCGAAGGTCCGCTGGAAGCGCTGCAAAACCTGAAGAAAGACGGCAAGACCAGGTTTGTCGGTATTTCGACTCACACGACAGTGGATGTGCTGAGCGAGGCGATTCGCCTGAATATGTTCGACGTCGCCCTGGTCATGCTGAACTATACGATGGCACATGACTCTGGAGTTCTCACCACAATCGAGCGAGCCGCCAAGAGCGGAATCGGAATCGTGGCTATGAAAACACAGGCGGGCGGGACGGTTCGGCCGGACGCAAAACTTCCCAAAGAATTGCCGGCGGCGAGCCAGACCGCGCTATTGAAATGGGTCCTGAACCACGAGTTCGTTACAACTGCCATACCGGGCTACAGCACGTACGAACATCTTGAGCAAGATTTTACCGTGGCGCGGAATTTGGCCTATACCGACGAGGAAGAAAAGTTCCTGGCCGACAAAAGTTTCGTGGCTGATGCGGAGTTTTGCCGACAATGCGGCGAATGCAGAAAAGCTTGCCCCAAGCAAGCGGATATCCCCGTGTTGATGAGGTCCCACATGTATGCCTTGCAATACCGAAATACTGCGCTGGCGCGCGAAATGTTGGCGTCGGCTGCTCCAGGCCGGGGACTCGATGCTTGTCGCGGTTGCGAGTCGTGCGCGGTAGCCTGCCGAAACATGGTGCAGATCGGTCGTAAGATCGCGGACTTGAAAAGGCTGGCAGAACTCAAGTTAGAATCCCGAGGGGTTTAACTTGTCTTTTTCACGTCTGCTTTTCGTAGATTTCCCGCACTCGCTCGATCGTATCCGCGTCTTCCGGGGACTTGTCTGGCCTTAGGCGGACGATTCTGGGGAATCGCAGCGCGTAACCGCTTTCGTGACGGTCGGATTTCATCATGTTGTTGAAGGCCACTTCGAGAACTATTTTCGGTTCGACGACGCGACAGAATCCCTGATCCTCAATGGTGTGTTCTAGAAACCATTTCGTCATGTCTGCGATCTCGGCATCGGTCAGTCCCGAATAGGCTTTGCCGATGTTGAGCAGTCGTGCGTTATCCGTATCCCATACTGCGAAAGTGTAGTCGCTGAGGACACCGATGCGCTTGCCGTGGCCGTATTCGACGGCGGTCACGACCACATCGAGCGTGGCCAGTTCCCGTTTCATCTTCAGCCACGATTTGCCGCGCTTGCCGGGCGTGTAGGCTGAGCTGAGATCTTTGATCATCAAGCCTTCATTGCCGCGGGCCTGAGCGGCGGCGAATCGCTCTTCCACCTCTTCCGGCGAGGCCGCGCGAAACACGGGAGCGCGAATGATGCCAGCGGAAGTCTCAGTTGATTTGCGGTTCGCATCAAAGTTCAGTGATCCCTGTGCTGCTCTGTGTTCTCGGCGGTTCGAGTGTTTACGGGGCGCTGCAAGCAAGTCGTCCAGAATGCGAGCGCGTTCGCGGAGCGGGCGGCCGATGACGAGTTCGCCCCCGGCATATAGAACGTCGAAGACGAGGAATGCAACTGGACTTTCGCGCAGTAATTTAGCGCTGGTCTTTTTTCGTCCCAGCCGCTGTTGCAGCACGGTAAAGGGACGGGCGCGTCCGAGATCCATTCCCTCCAGTTCGCTGGATTCCGTGTCGCCCGTTCCGGCGACGGTTTCGCCGACGAGATGCTGCGTGTCCGCCACTTTGGCGGGATATTCCCAGGCCACAATTTCGCCATCGAGAATGGCGTCGTGCGGCAGGCTGGCGAGCGCGTCGGGCAGTTCGGGAAAAGATTCAGTGATGTCGTCACGAGTGCGCGAAAAGAGCTTCACCTCACCTTCAGAGACGTGCGCCTGTGCGCGAATGCCGTCATATTTGTCTTCCACCCCAGCTTCGGGAAAGTAGCTTAAACCTTCCTCCGGGGAGTCGATGGGACTCGCGAGCATGAATCCAATCGGATGGAACAGCCGCATTTTCGCTTCGGCGAGCCTGTTTTGCGCCGCGAGGCGAGTGGTTTGTCCGATATCGCCCAGGAGCATATTCGCGCGCTGGACTTCAGGAAGGCTATGGCCGTAGGCCTTCGCCACGGCCTCTTCCACCAGGCTTTCTTTCAGGCCGATGCGCAGATCGCCGGTCATGATTTTGACGATGTACTTAGCTTCCAGAGGAGTGGAGCGAGTGAAAAGGTCGCGGACGAGAGCGGTTTTCGCAGCAGTGCCCCGGGCCGAGGCGATCTGGCGGAATGCGCGTTCGACTTCGATGACGGTGAGGTCTTGACCGGATACTTGGGGCAGCAGGTCACAAGCGACCGCTCCCAGGTCGCCGTGGCGGCGATATGCCGCAGTGATTTCGTTGTCCTTTCTTCCGGACAACCGCGCGACGATTTGCCAGAGCGTGCGTCCGCCAATCTGGAGCGTGGTTTCTTCCCAGGCGGGAAACGGGCGGACAGAGAGGAAAATGGTTGAGATGGATGCTTCATCGATCGGACGCGATTTGAGGTAGTCGGCCACAAGGGCAATTTTCTGCAGCTTTTTGGTCGTAGCTGCGATGGCCTCACAGGTTTGGGCGAAGTGCTGCATGTCGCATTCTGTCGGATGACTCGGCGTGCCGCCGGGTTCAAAACGATACTGTCTCAAAACAATAACCGTAACATTGCGGGGCTTGGGTCTACTTAGGCCCATTTTCGCAACGCTTGAACTTTCGCTACCGTCTGCGCACAGGCCAGGGCTCCGGGCCCCGCGAATCTGAATTTAACCATGCCTGTGGTACTCTGTTCTTTGGTGCGTTTTGTCCAGCGAGGTCATCCAATAGTGGTGCGTTTTCTCCGAAATTACGTGAAGTTTTTGGCTGCGGTGCAGCTTCTGCCCGCTCTGGAAAGTGGCGAGGAGACACTGGTCGGCGGGCAGGCTGTGCTGGAGGGCGTTATGATGCGCTCTCCGCATGCCTGGGCGATCGCCTGCCGCAAACCGTCGGGCGAAGTGGTGACCACGAGCGAATCGCTGGAGCGGCCTTCCGACAAACATAAATGGATGGCATGGCCGATCTTCCGCGGAGTGATGACGCTGGGATATGCCATGAAGCTTGGCTATCAGGCCCTGCGCTTTTCGGCCAATGTCGCGATTGAAGAAGTCATGCAGGGCGAGGAGCGTGAAGCGGCCGAGAAAAACGGGACTGAGCCGAGCCGCCAGACTCCTGCACAGAAGACTGAGAATCAAGAAAAGGCTGCCAAGTTCAGCAACTGGCTCGCGGCCGTGAATATCGTCATCTCGCTGGCGTTCTTCATCTTCATGTACAAGTACATCCCGTTGCTGGCCGCGACGGAACTGAAGCGAATCGATCCGGCGCTGGGCGGGCAGATCATTTTCAATCTTGTGGATGGCGTGATCCGTCTTGGATTGTTTCTGCTGTTTATTTGGGGCGTTTCGCTGTGGAAGGATATCCGGCGCGTTTACGAATATCACGGCGCGGAGCACAAAACTGTGTTTGCTTTCGAGAATGGCGACCCGCTCACGACGCTGGCGGTGCAGAAGTACTCGACCTTCCATCCGCGCTGCGGCACGAGTTTTCTGATGACCGTGATGCTGATCTCGATCGGCTTTTATATGCTGATCCCGTTCACGACGTTTTGGGCGCGCTTCGCGTCGCGGATCGCTTTGCTGCCCATCATTGCCGGAGTTTCTTACGAAATCATTCGCTTCGCGGCCAAGCATCGCGGATCGTTGTTCGCGTTGATGACTGCGCCGGGCCTGTGGCTGCAGCGGATTACGACCCAGCCTCCTTCGGATGCGCAAGCCGAATGCGCGATCGTCGCGCTCGAGCAAGCAATGTCGCTCGAAAAAGAACGTGGCGGAGAATTGGTGATTGCGTAGCGTTCCCACCTTGGAACACCGTCGTTGGTCGTTGGCCTCCACTCAACTGACACACAGTGGGGATCGACCAAAATCACCTAGGGAAAAACGACCGAAAACAAACAGCTGAGGATCATGTTCGAAAGACTCGACCAAATCGAAGCCCGCTATGAAGACCTGACGCAGGCCCTGGCTTCGCCGGAGACTATCACTGACTCGGCGAAATACCAGAAGACTGCCAAGGCGCATAGCGAGATCGCGCCGATAGTGGAGAAGTATCGCGAGTTCAAGGATCTCAGGAAAGGCATCGCCGACAGCAAGTCGATGCTGGCGGATGAGAAAGATCCTGAAATGCGGGCTTACGCCCAGGAAGAATTCGACAAGCTCGAATCGCGCGTGGGGACCGTTGAGGAAGAGTTGAAAGTTCTGCTGCTGCCTAAGGATCCGAATGACGAAAAGAACGTAATTCTCGAAATCCGCGCCGGGACAGGCGGAGACGAGGCCACGCTATTTGCTGCCGAGATTTTCAGAATGTATACGCGTTATGCCGAGACCCAGCGCTGGAAGGTCGAAGTGCTTTCGACTTCGGAATCCTCCGTCGGCGGACTGAAGGAAGTGATTGCGATTATCGAAGGCAACCGCGTTTATTCGCAGCTCAAGTACGAAAGCGGCGTGCATCGCGTGCAGCGCGTCCCGGCGACCGAGCAACAGGGGCGCGTGCACACCTCGGCCGTAACGGTTGCGGTGCTGCCGGAAGCCGAAGATGTGGATATCAAGATCGAACCGAAGGATCTGCGCATCGATACGTTCTGCTCGTCTGGGCCGGGCGGACAATCGGTGAATACCACGTATTCCGCGGTACGCATCACCCACATTCCGACCAATACGGTTGTCAGTTGCCAGGATGAGAAATCGCAGATCAAGAATCGCGAGAAAGGCATGCGCGTGCTGCGGGCGCGGCTCTACGAGATCGAGATGGAGAAGCAGCAGGAAGCGCTGGCGAAGGAACGCAGGGCGATGGTGAAGTCGGGAGATCGCAGCGAAAAGATCCGGACGTATAACTTTCCACAAAACCGGCTCACCGACCATCGTATCGGATTCACGATTCACCAGCTCGATGCGGTAATGGATGGGAAAATCCAGCCCCTCCTTGAAGCGCTGGTTACCCACTATCAGGCGGAAAAGCTGAAACAGGAAACAGCCAGCGTAGTGTAAGTTGGGCAACCCGCTCGCTTGGCAGGTCACCTAAGCTTCATGGCAAAAAGACAGTCCAATTCTCTGACCGCGCTGGCGGTTTTTGGCGTGGCGACTGCGGGAGCCGCGTGGTTCGGTGCGCGCTATAGCCGCCGTGGAAATCGGGATTCCTGGTACCGGCAGCTGGACAAGCCGAGCTTCACTCTACCCGATGCGGCATTTCCTGTGGTTTGGACAGCGCTTTACGCGATGATTGCCTGGTCGGGATGGCGGGTTTGGTGTGCCGCCCCGTCGCGCGAGCGCAACCGTGCCTTGGGACTCTGGATCGCTCAGTTGTCCACGAATGCGCAGTGGTCGAAATTGTTTTTCGGGCAAAGGCACCCAATGGCGGCGCTAGGCAACGTCGTGGCTTTGGAGCGAATCGTAATCTCGTATATCGCAGCCGCCCGGAAGGTAGATCGGGCCGCAGCCGGCGCGTTCGTGCCTTACGCGGCTTGGGTGGCGTTTGCTGCGGCTCTCAATGCGGAAATTGCACGACGCAATCCGCAGGAACTGTAAGGTTTGTTCTCGCGCTCTTGTTTCGGGCGCTTTTTCTCTAATAAGTGAAATCTGCGCAAGGCTGCAGTGTGTGCTGCATGCCAGATCCCTCCACCTGCTCGCTAGAAGCGCGGGCGTTGGGAATGACGCAATGAAGGGGCAGAAGTTCTAACCTGTGCCAGCGCGCCCCCCTCGCGATTCGCCCCTCGATACTTGTCCATGATGAAATAGCGGTGTGCAATTGAAACTTGCTCTCAACTCAGCGATCCATCGGCTGTCCGAAAACGGGCTGCCTTCTGCACGCATGAACGCGGAACTGCTGCTCATGTTTACTCTTAGTTGTGATCGAGCGCATCTGCATGCGCATCCCGAGCGCGAGATGACTGCAGATGAGCTCACTCGCTACGAAGGCGCTCTGGCCGAGCGTGCCAGGGGCGTGCCCGCGCAGTACATCACAGGACACCAGGAATTCTGGGGGTTGGATTTGATCGTTACTCCGGCGGTGTTGATTCCCCGGCCGGAAACAGAGCATGTCGTGGAAAGCGTTGTGGAATTAGCTTCCGAAGTCGAACGTTGCGCGCAGGAGCCCCACACAAGACCCTCCATGAAGATTGTCGATGTCGGGACTGGTTCCGGGTGCATTGCACTGGCGTTGGCGACCGAACTCCCGGAAGCAGAAATCCATGCGACCGATATCTCTCACGAAGCGTTGGAGATTGCGCGGGCCAACGCTGCGCGACTGGGATTGGAAAATCGTATTCAGTTTCATCCAGCGAACTTACTCGATAGCGTGGACACGGGCTTCGACTTTGTGGTGTCGAACCCTCCCTATGTTGGCGAATCCGAGGAAGATCAGGTCCAACTAGAAGTGCGAAAGTTCGAGCCGCGCAATGCGGTTTTCGCGGGGCCTACCGGACTCGAAGTGATTCAACGCCTAGTTTCGCAGGCGCACACGGCTCTGTGTCCGGGAGGGTGGCTGGTGATGGAGATCAGCGGAACGGTCGCGGCGCCAGCAAAAAATCTGCTGTGCGGCTGGGATGACGTTTTTATCACGCCGGATCTGCAGTCGATTCCGCGGGTAGTAAAGGCGAGAAAACCTCGAATGTAGGCCAGGCGCGAAATGGTGCGATGATTTACCGCCGAACTGCGGCAGGCAGAATTTCTTCGACATCGATGATGTCGGTCGGGTAGTTGCCGGTATAACAAGCGGTGCAGTACTTCGTCGGATCGCCTTCGCCACACGCTTCCTTCAAGCCCTCGAGCGAAAGATACGCGAGCGAGTCGGCGCCGATGTAGTCGCGAATTTCGTCAATCGACTTGTTGGCGGCAATCAACTGCTTCCGGGAGGGCGTGTCGACGCCGTAGTAACAAGAGGAAATCGTAGGCGGGCAAGAAATGCGCATGTGGACCTCGCTCGCGCCCGCATTGCGGACCATGCGCACGATCTTGCGGCTGGTGGTGCCGCGCACGATGGAATCGTCAATCAACACGATGCGCTTGCCTTCGAGCAGAGAGCGAACCGGATTGAGCTTCAGCTTAACTCCGAAATCGCGCACACTCTGACGCGGCTCAATGAAGGTGCGGCCGACATAATGATTACGGATAAGCGCGAAGCGGAACGGGATGCCGCTTTCGGCGGCATAGCCAACAGCGGCAGTGACTCCGGAGTCCGGGACCGGCACAACCAAATCGGCGTCGACGGGAGATTCTTTGGCGAGTTGGCGTCCAAGATTCTCGCGGCTGGTCTGCACGGCTCGACCGAATACCATGCTGTCAGGCCGTGAAAAATATACGTGCTCGAAGATGCAACTCGATTGCGCCGCGCTGGTCGAGTAGAAGCGCGACGTGACTTCGTCGGGCCCGACTACGATGAGTTCGCCGGGTTTGACCTCACGTACGTACTCGGCTCCGATCAAATCGAAGGCGCAGGTTTCGGAAGCGAAGACGATTGTGTCGCGCGTATGGCCTTCGGTGGCAGGAATACGGCCCATGGCGAGCGGACGAAAACCGCGCGGATCGCGGGCCGCGAAAACGCGGTCGGCACTCATCATGACCAGCGAAAACGCGCCTTCAACGCGGCGTAGCGCGTCTGCCATCGCCTCAGGCAACGTGTGTTCGCGGGAAAGTGCGATCAAATGAACGATGACTTCTGTATCGCTGTTGGTCTGAAAGATCGATCCCTGACTTTCGAGGCGCTGTCGGATATGCTGCGCATTCACCAGGTTGCCGTTGTGGGCGAGTGCAATGGCACCCTTGTTCGACTGCACCAGAATCGGCTGCGCGTTAAGCAAAGCGGAATCGCCGGCGGTGGAATATCGTGTGTGGCCGATCGCGATCGACCCCCGCAACGGCGCGAGCACATCTTCTGTGAAAATGTCCGCGACCAGTCCCATCGCCTTGTGCTGATGGAGACTGAGTCCGTCAGAGCTCACAATGCCGGCAGACTCCTGTCCGCGATGCTGGAGCGCATGCAGGCCAAGATAAGCAAGCTTTTCAGCTTCGGGATGGGCGAAGATCGCCACCACGCCGCACTCGTCGTGAAATTTATCGGAAATTGGCATTTGGCTCTTGGCCTTTAGCTGTCAGCTTCTCCTCAGTCTCCTGCAATCAGCTCTGAGTCAGTTCGCAGTGCGGATTCCAGAGCCGTTTCGTATGCTTGGCGTAGATCGGACACGAGTGCCGAAACCGCCAGTTGGCTGTCCAAAAAGATTTCAAGTTTTCCCGGGATCGTTTCCCCGATCACGTCCGCCGCTATGCCGGATTGGCCCGCCACCTCTTTGATTCGGGAAACCTTCTCCGGGTCGCAGGAGAGGAGAATCCGGCTCGCATCTTCTCCAAACAGCACGAACTCCGCGGGAAGGCCGCCTAGAACAAGATTCACGCGAGCGCCAACTCCTTTGGCGAAGGCTTTTTCCGCTAATGCGACCGCGAGACCGCCATCAGAACAATCGTGCGCGGAATCGACCAAAGCTTGGTCAATCAGCTTGAGAATCGTCTTCTGCAGCGCTGCTTCCCCGTCAAGGTCGAGTTCCGGAGGATAACCCCACAGCGTGTCCAGAATCTCCTTGGCATACTCGGAAGATCCGAATTCGCACTCCGCGTCGGTGATATCGCCAGGCTCGGTCGCGCGCAATAGCACGATGGTGCATCCGGGAGCGGCGAAGTGCATTTTGGCGGCTTTGTGCACGTCTTCGAGAATTCCAACCACGCCCAGTACTGGCGTTGGATAAATGCCTTCGCCCAGGGTCTCGTTGTAGAAGCTGACATTGCCACCGGTGATGGGGATGTCCAGTTCTTCGCAGGCTTTAGTGATCCCGTCGATGGTTTCGGAAAATTGCCACATAATGTGCGGTTTTTCGGGGTTGCCGAAATTGAGGCAATTGGTGGCGCCGACCGGTGTTGCCCCGGAGCACGCGACTTTTCGTGCGGCTTCGGCCACGGCGTGCATCGCGCCCAGCTTCGGATCGAGATAGCACCAGCGTCCGTTCCCGTCGAGAGCCATCGCCAAGCCGCGTTGCGAGCCTTTGATGCGGATCACGCCGGCTTCTCCGCCGCCGGGCGCTTCCACGGTGTTGGTCTGCACCATGTGATCATATTGCTGCCACACCCAGCGCTTGCCGCTGATGTTGGGGGAAGCGAGGAGTCGCTTCAACTGGGGAATGAAATCCGATGTAGCACCAAACTTGATGTGCTCCGGTCTTTCGCGGGGTACGGGAGGCTCCCAGCGCGCCAGAGGGCGCCGGTATACGGGAGCATCGTCAGTCAGGGCCGGGTTTGGGATTTCCGCGACGACCTCGCCGTGCTGCAGCACGCGAAGCTTGTTGTCACTCGTTACATTTCCGACTTCGACAGCGTCCAGTCCCCACTTTTCGAATACGCGGAAGACTTCCTGCTCGTGGCCTTTCTGCGCGACCAGCAGCATGCGCTCTTGGGATTCACTGAGCATAATTTCGTAGGGGCTCATGCCAGTTTCGCGCTGCGGCACGCGATCCAGTTCGATTTCAATGCCGACATGACCGCGTCCGCCCATTTCACAGGTGGAGCAGGTCAGGCCAGCCGCGCCCATGTCCTGGATGCCCACAATGGCGCCGGTTTGCATGGCTTCGACACAGGCTTCGAGCAGAAGCTTTTCCAGAAAGGGATCGCCGACCTGAACATTCGGACGCTTCGCTTCCGAGGCCTCGCTGAATTCTTCGCTGGCCATCGTCGCGCCGTGAATGCCATCGCGGCCCGTTTTCGCGCCCACGTAGATCACCGGATTGCCTTCTCCAGCGGCCCGAGCGTAGAAAATTTCGTTCTTGCGAACCAGTCCCAGGGCAAACGCGTTCACCAGCGGATTTCCGGAATAGCAGGGTTCAAATTTGGTCTCGCCGCCCAAGTTAGGTACTCCGAAGCAATTGCCGTAGGAAGCGACGCCGCTGACTACGCCTTCCAGAATGGAGTGGTTGCGGTGAATCTCGGCTTGGGTGGGGACAGTCGCCCTCGGTTGTCCGGCCGTGCGAACCTTGGCGTCATGCTCCAACCTGATCGGACCGAAGCGAAGCGAATCCATGACTGCCACCGGCCTGGCGCCCATGGTGAAGATGTCGCGCAGAATGCCACCGACCCCTGTGGTCGCTCCCTGAAACGGCTCAATAAATGACGGATGATTGTGTGATTCGATCTTGAAAGCGCAGGCCCAGCCGTCGCCGATATCGATGATCCCGGCGTTTTCACCGGGGCCCTGCAGCACTCGCTTGCTGCGCGTGGGCAGGCGCTTCAAGTGCACGCGCGAAGATTTGTAGGAGCAGTGCTCGCTCCACATCACGCTGAAAATGCCGAGTTCGGTTATTGTGGGCTCGCGGCCGCCGAGAAGTTGCTTGATTTTTTCGTACTCTTCGGGTGCGAGACCGTGCTGCCGGAGGGTTTCCGGGGAAAAGGCTGAGGTTAAAGAGGTCGCCATGAGGAGGAAGTTCTATTGTCGCACTTCGGAGCGTCAGAGGATAGACGAAATCGGTGATAGGGCAGATCGATCTTTCGGCTCTCCTGCTAGGATTCTTCAGAGCTAAAGGGACAAAGAACGCAGAGAACAGAGAACGAAGATGAAATCGATCATTATCGGAACCGCCGGGCACATTGACCACGGCAAGACGGCCCTAGTGAAGGCGCTGACCGGAATTGACGCCGACCGCCTGGCGGAAGAAAAACGGCGCGGCATCACCATCGATCTGGGCTTCGCGCATATGGAGTTCCCGGGAGCGACGGGAGAAATGCTGCGAATCGGCTTCGTCGACGTGCCTGGCCACGAACGTTTTGTTCGCAACATGCTCGCGGGGGTGGGAGGGATAGATCTGGTACTGTTGGTTATCGCAGCAGATGAGTCGATCAAGCCACAGACGCGCGAGCACTTCGAAATTTTGCAGTTAATTGGAGTGAAGTGCGGGATCACAGTTTTGACCAAGTCTGACTCGGTGGATGCAGACACTCTCGACGTCGTCCGTCTGGAAGTCGAAGAATTCCTGCGCGGAACATTCCTGGAGCACTCGCCCATTGTGGCCGTGAGTTCCCTGACCGGCGCTGGATTGGAAGATCTTAAAACAACCGTTGTGGATGCAGCCGCAAAACTAGAGCCGCGGGATTCGCAAGCGCTGGCTCGATTGCCCATTGACCGCGTTTTCACGATGAGAGGATTTGGAACCGTGATGACCGGAACACTTATTTCCGGGACCGTCCGAAAGGAAGAAGAACTGCAGGTGTTTCCGACCGGTCGGATCGTGCGGGTTCGTGGCATCCAAGTGCATGGAAAACAGTCTGAGACCGCTTCAGCGGGCCAGCGCACGGCGCTGAATCTTTCTGGCGGCACTACGGCGGACATAACGCGCGGGATGTGTCTTGCGCCAATCGGCGTCTTTGCGACGACTCGCCGCATTGACGCGCAATTGCGAATGCTGGCTTCTGCTCCACGTCCGCTGAAAAACCGTGCGCGAGTTCATTTTCATTGCCAGACAATGGAAACCGTCGCGGAAATTGTGTTGCACGAGGCGAAGCAGGTTGCCCCAGGCGA
This sequence comes from uncultured Acidobacteriaceae bacterium, assembly GCA_963772045.1. Taxonomy (GTDB): domain Bacteria; phylum Acidobacteriota; class Terriglobia; order Terriglobales; family Acidobacteriaceae; genus Sulfotelmatobacter. The sequence continues at coordinate 868,567 of CAVYWC010000003.1, forward strand.
AGAGTCATTCGCGCGACTCAAGCTCCTCGAACCGGCGCTGTTCCTGCCCGGAGATCGATTCATTATTCGGGAGTTTTCTCCGGTTGTGACGATCGGGGGTGGCACTGTGTTGGATGCCGCTCCTCTGGCTCGCAGACTGTCTTCGCAGAGCAATCTGGACATCCTTGCCGGCGGAGACCTCGTATCCATTTTGCGCCTGCGAATCGAACGCCGGAGCAACGGTGGCATTGCCCTGTCCGATCTCGTAAAAGAGACCGGCCAGACCAGAAATATGATCGAAGCGCAGTTGGCTAAGCCGGTCAAGGAGGGGCAAGTCATCAGGACGGACGATGTTTTTCTGAGTCGCTCATGGTGGGAAGAATTGACCTTGCAGCTGATCTCGAGTGTCGACGAATTCCACAAGAAGAATCCACTTGCCGGCGGCGTCAGCAAAGAAGAGTTACGGGAGCAAAGCTTGACGAGCGGTAGTGATTTCGATGCAGCTTTGCAGGCGCTACTCCGGGCAAAAAGGATTGAGATGGCAGGAGACCTCGTTCGCATTGCCGGACGCGGCGTGGTGATGAAGGACGAAGAGGCCGATTCGAAAGTGAAAATCGAGCAGGCATTTGCCTCGGCTGGCCTTAAGGTTCCAGCGCTGCAGGGCGTGCTCGCCGGGCTGAAAGTGGATCGAACGCGGGCGCAGAAAATCGTGACACTGCTGTTGCGGGAGAAAGTTCTGCTCAAGATTTCCGACGACCTCGTGTTTCACCGCAGCGCGCTCGAGCAATTGCGAAAGCAGATTACGCAACAAAAATACAAATCGCCGCGGATGGACGTCGCGCAATTCAAAGAATTGACCGGCGTGAGTCGGAAATATGCTATCCCCTTGCTGGAATATCTGGATCGGGAACATGTGACCCGACGGGTCGGAGATATACGGGAGATTCTCTAGAAAAATGGTCTGAATAGACGCGAGCACTTGCTAGACGCGTGGTTGAAAAGGGGGAATGCCTGGGTTTGCGTGGGCACCAACGCCACGCCCGTCCTCCATTGAGTAAAATGCTATTGAGAGAGAGAAGGCGATCGGGGCGGAATTTGGCGATCCATGGCGGTCCTTGATTGAGCCGTGACCCGCTGGAGGCGCTCGGAAAGAAGGCGTCGTGACCGAGCGAGTGAAGATCATTGGTGCGGGCCTGGCAGGCTCGGAAGCAGCTTGGCAGTGCGCCCGCCGCGGAATTCAAGTTGAGTTGTTCGAAATGCGTCCGGCGCGCCAGACTCCGGCGCATCAGACCGATCAATTCGCGGAGTTGGTCTGCTCGAATTCGCTGAAATCCGACAGCGAGAATACGGCTCCCTGGCTGCTGAAGGAAGAGATGCGGCGCGCCGGTTCTCTCCTAATGGACATTGCCCGTGAATGTGCCGTTCCCGCCGGGCATGCGCTGGCCGTGGATCGCGTTGCATTTTCTGCGGGCGTGACCGACGCCATCTCGCATCATCCGCAGGTTCAGATTTCCCGTAATGAAGTGTGCGAGATCGACGCGACGCGGGATGTCACGATCGTTGCTACCGGACCGTTGACGTCCGATGGGTTGGCTAAGGAGATCGGACGGCTGGCAGCGTCAAGTCAGAATGCGTCTGAATCTGGCGCACAAAAAGCCGCGGATGTGGCCGACGAACATCAGCTCTATTTTTACGATTCCATCAGCCCAATCGTCGAGGCGGATTCTATCGACATGTCACGTGTGTATATGGCAGCGCGCTACGACAAAGGGTCGGCGGACTACATTAATTGTCCGATGTCGAAAGAAGAATACGATCGATTTTATGACGCTCTGCTGGCTGCGCAGTCGGTCGAAGAACGCGATTGGGAGAAGCTGAATTATTTCGAAAGCTGTTTGCCCATCGAAGAGATTGCGCGCCGCGGGCGCGATACGCTGCGCTTCGGTCCCATGAAGCCGGTTGGGCTGAAGGATCCGCGTACGGGAAAGATGCCGTACGCCGTCGTCCAGTTCAGGCAGGAAAATCTCCGCGCCGATTCTTACAACCTGGTCGGATTTCAGAATCATTTGAAGTTCGATGAACAGTCGCGCGTGTTGCGGCTGATTCCGGGATTGGAGAATGGCAGGTTCCTCCGATATGGGCAGATTCATCGCAACACGTACATCAATGCGCCGACGCTGCTGCGTGAAACCCTGCAGATGAAAGAGCACCCACGGATATTGTTTGCGGGCCAGATTTGCGGAGTGGAGGGATATGTTGAGTCGATTGCGACCGGATTGCTGGCTGGCATCCATGCCGCCGCGCTCGTTGCGGCCGGGGAGATGATTCCGGCTCCGCGTGCGTCGGCGTTCGGATCATTGACGCACTACATCACGCAGGCCGATCCTGACAACTTTCAGCCCGCGAATATTACCTTCGATCTGTTGCCTCCCTTGGATAGAAACGTACGAGATCGCAAAGAGCGCCATCGATTGCAGTGTGACCGCGCGCTGCAAGCATTTGACGAGTGGTTGCGAGGAAGGTCTCAGCCGAGCCCTGCAGGTGTAGCAATGCGCCGCGGCCCTGGCCGGGTCTCGAACATGCGTTGAAAATCTGCACCTCCGCTCCTCTCTCGAGCAAAAGGGAACTTAATCCCGCTTCCGGGTGTCTGATCCCACCAGACACGCGCGCCTGAGAGGAGCCATCGTATGGTGTTCTCAGGCGGAGGTCCGTCTCAACCACAAATCAACGTTACACCGCTGATTGATGTTCTGCTGACGTTGATCGTCGTCTTCATGATTGCGGTCTCAATGGACAAGGAATATCAGGAAAAAGCCCAGATCCCGCAACCGCAGGACAAGAGCCCGTCGACACAGCAGCCCGAACGAACGGTTGTGATTCAAGTTGTCTGGACGGCCAAAGATGTGCCCCCGACCGTGAAAATCAATCAGCAAGATGTGCCTTGGGATGACCTCGAAACCAGGCTGGCACAGATCTATTTGTCTCGCGCGGAAAAAGTTGCATTTGTGCGCGGTGATGCGGATGTGGATTTTCAGTACGTTGCCGATGTCATCGATTTCGCACATCACGCCGGCGTGCAGCGAATCGGGCTGCTGACGCAGGATAGGATCGCCGGCAGCCAATGACTTGTGAAGCCGCCAAAACTTATCGCGCCCGGTTCTTGATCCATATAGGCGTGCCCAGGAATCCGAAAGCGTGGCGAATCTGGTTTTCCAGGAAGCGCTCATAAGAAAAGTGGAGCTTCACAGCGCGATCGGCGAAGAGCACGAACGTCGGCGGCGCGACCGAGGCCTGCGTCATGTAGAGAATCTTCACGCGTTGCCGCACTGGAACCGATGCGCGTTCGAAGTCGACGTGCTCAAGAAATCGATTCATTTCTGACGTCGGAATGCGCTTGCGGCGCTCGTCGGCTACTTTTTCCAGCAGTGGGAAGATTTTCTCGGTACCCTTCCCAGTGTGCGCCGAAATGAAAACCACAGGCGCGTACTGCAGAAACTTGAGCTCTTGGCGCAGGCGCAGTTCGTATCCAGCGCGGTCGTGCGGCATCTGCTTATGTGGCGCGGACGCCCCCGTCCGCGGGCTTTCGCCGGACGATCGGATATTACGAGCGTTAACTCGCGCTTCCGGCCCCGCCCACAAGTCCCACTTATTGACGACGATGATCATCGAGCGTCCGCTTTCATGCGCATAGCCGGCGATGGCGGCGTCGAGTTGGCTGACCCCTTCGGTCGCATCGATCACCAGCAGCGCAATATCCGCGGCTTCGAGATGCTTGCGCGCCATCACGACAGAAAGTTTTTCGGCCATTAAATGCGTTTTGCCTTTACGTCGAATGCCAGCGGTGTCGATAAAGCGAAAGCGGCGGCCATCACGCTCGACCAGTTCATCGATTGCGTCCCGCGTGGTGCCCGGAATCGGCGAAACAATCGCACGGTCTGAGGCGGTCAGACGATTTAGAAGCGTCGATTTTCCGACGTTCGGGTGGCCGATGATGGCTACTTTGCTTTCGCGAGGGACCTCGGCGCCTGGCAGTGGAGCAGCCGTTGATTCGTCTTTGTCTTCTGCGTCTTCGGCATCCTCTGCGGTGGAACTCTTTGGAAAAATACCAATGACCGCATCCAGCAGATCATCGACTCCTCGGCCATCCTCCGCCGACAGGGGAAACATCCGCGCGATGCCGAGACGATGAAAATCAGCGAGGAGTCCCGACTGTTTTTCGCTGTCCATTTTGTTGACGGCCAGGAACAGCGGCTTGTTCGCTTTTCGCAACAGACGTGCAACTTCCAGGTCGGGAGACGCAAGCTCCGAGCGCCCATCGACTACTAGAACAATCGCGGCCGCCTCATCCAGCGCGACCCGGGCCTGGCGAAAAATCTCCGCCGGGATCAGATCCTTTTCCTCGGGAAGAATGCCGCCCGTATCGACAATGCGGAAGCGCTGTCCGCGCCACTCCGCTTCTCCGTAAAGCCGATCGCGAGTGATGCCGGGTTCGTCGCCGACAATGGCTCGCCGCGACCCGACGATGCGATTGAACAGCGTTGACTTGCCAACGTTGGGACGACCGACGATCGCGAGCAGCGGCAGCGATCTAGAACTTTGAGGTGCGAGTTTCGCAGGCTTATAAGGCAATGGGTACTCAGTTCCAGGAACTCGTATTATAGAGACTTCCGTGAATGTTCCCCTCCAGCCCACGTCTTCTGTGCCACCGAATTCCACTTCTGCGCGCGGAAAGGAGGGATCGCTTCATCAGTTCTTCGCTCCTGGCGGCGTTCTATTCCGCACGCATCCAGCCTACGAATTTCGGCGCGGTCAGTTGCAGATGGCGCAGGCGGTCGAGCAGGCGCTCGAGGAAAAGCGCCATCTTGTCGTCGAAGCGGGCACGGGCACCGGCAAGACGCTGGCATATATGCTGCCGGTGATCCGCGCCGGCAAGCGCGTCATCATCTCGACGGGAACAAAAAATCTGCAGGAGCAGCTCTTTTACAAAGACGTGCCGTTCCTGGAGCAGGCACTTTACGGGAGTCAGGATGGCCCGCGCCTATCCGTCTGCTACATGAAAGGCCGCAACAATTATTTGTGCCGCAAGAAACTCTACGACCTGACCGACCAGCCAGTGCTCAGCGGGCTGGAAGAAATTGAGCAATATCGGGCGATCGCGGCCTGGGAAAAGAATACGAGCACTGGAGATCGCGCCGAATTGGCCGAACTGCCCGAGGCCAGCGCGTTGTGGCACAAGCTTGATGCCCGTGCCGAGGGCTGCATTGGACAGAAATGCAGCCAGTGGGAGCGCTGCTTCATTACCGAAATGCGCCGCCGGGCGATGGAGAGTGACATCATTATCGTCAACCATCACCTGTTTTTCGCCGATCTCGCGATCAAGCTGCAGGCGGAAGGCGCTCCGGACGCCGGCATTCTGCCCGAAGCCGCCGCCGTCATTTTCGATGAAGCGCACGAACTGGAAGACGTTGCCGGAAACTACTTCGGCGTCTCCATCAGCAACTTGCGTGTGGAAGAACTCGCGCACGACGCAGAGCAAGCTCTCCAGCACCACCAAATGCTATCGGCGTCATTGTCGGGAGCACTGGGCAGTCTGCGCGAGCGCGCACAATTGTTCTTCTCCTTGCTTCCGCCGGGGGATGGTCGCTTTGCCTTTGAGAATCGACGCGAGTTTCTCGAGGAAAACGGCGACGAATTCCTCACTCTGATCCAAGCCCTGACGCGTGTTGCCGGAGAACTCGAGGGCTTGCCGCAAAAACCGGAGGAGATTTTCAACTTCGTTCGGCGCGCGCAGGAGATTCAGGTACAGCTGCAGTTCGCGCTGGAATCGGACGACCGGAATACGGTGTTCTGGATTGAGAGGCGCGGCAAAGGATTTTCACCACAGAGACACAGCCCAGAGAAGAACAGACAGAATTCTCACAGCGGTCGCGCCAACGTCTTTCTTCAGGCCACGCCCATTGAGGTTGGACCCATTCTGCGCGAGTGCCTCTGGTCGAAGCTGGAGTGTGCCGTGCTGACCTCGGCGACACTTGCGGTCGGCGGGCAATTCAAGTACATCCGGCAACGACTGGGACTCGAACACGCTCGCGAGTCAGTGCTGCCTTCTCACTTCGATTATCAGAGTCAGGCGCTTTTCTATGTGCCGCCGGATTTGCCCGACCCGCGCACTCCGCAATTTGGCCCGAAGGCGGCAGAGAGCGTCCGAAAATTGCTTGAGGTCACACGCGGTCGGGCCTTCGTGCTCTTCACCAGTTATGCGCAGATGAACGATATTTATCAGCGCCTGCTCGGGGAATTGGAATTTCCTATGCTACGCCAGGGCGACGCGCCGAAAAGTGCTCTGCTCCAGGAATTCCGACTGACGCCGAATGCGGTGCTGTTTGCCACGTCATCGTTCTGGCAAGGCGTCGACGTGCAAGGCGAGCAACTCAGTTGCGTGATTATTGATCGCCTGCCGTTTGCCGTCCCCAGCGATCCCGTGGTCGCCGCACGCGTGAAGGCCATCGATGCCGACGGCGGCAATGCATTCTTTCAATATCAGGTGCCGTCGGCCGTCATTACGCTGAAACAAGGTTTTGGACGGCTGATTCGCTCATTACACGATCGCGGCCTGCTGGTCCTGCTTGACAACCGCATTCTCAAGAAGCAGTACGGCCGGATCTTCGTTGAAAGCCTGCCGGACTACAAAAAGACCACGGAGATGCGAGTTGTCGAGGAGTTCTTCGGATTGCCGGAGTAACCTCCCCTACTTGTGCTCTTCCGCTTCCCCCGGCATTGAAATTACTTGCACAGCGATCCCTGATGGCTCCCCTTTGCTGTGATACACGCGTTCCGTCGCTTTCACGAAGTCGGAGGGTTTGGCCTCCGGAATGTTTACGAAGGTTTGTGGATTGCGGTCGGTAAGCGGGAACCAGGAACTTTGGACCTGCACCATGATGCGGTGACCGCGCCGGAAGGTGTGGTTGACGTCCTGCATGGTGAAATCGACCTCTTCGATCTTGCCCGGCGTGAAGGGCTGCGGTTTTTCGAAACTGTTGCGGAATTTACCGCGGAAAGGTTCTCCCCGCACAAGTTGCTCGTAGCCTGCCATCGTGAAGGAAGGCGGAGACACATCCGTGCGTTTGTTTCGATCTTCGGGTTCTCGCCCCTCAAGCTTGCTCTCCGGATAATTCTCGGGATAGACATCAATCAGTTTCACGTCCCAATCCGAGTCCGTGCCGCTGGTCGAAACAAAAAGCTTGGGCGAAACTGGGCCGACCACCGTGACATCTTCCTGCAGAACCGGAGTCTCATAAACCAGCACATCCGTACGGCTGGAAGCAAACCGTTGATCGGAGACCATATATTCCTGCGGAACATTCATGACCGTGTAGTTCACGAACGGCACCGGTTTCGCGGGATCGCTGACGTACTCGTCGAAAGCCGGCGATTCATTCTTGCGAGCGTCGAGAGTTGGAGCATCGAAAGAAAGCCCGCCGTTTGGTTGAAGGTAGAGAGTTCGGGCTTCCGCATTCTTCGGAGGCCAGGCCGAATAATGCCTCCACACATTGGTTCCGGTTTCGAACACATAAGCCTTCGGCAGCTTGGCGTCAGGGGCATCTTTGAGATAGTGCTCGAAAAACGGAAACAAAATGTTCTTGCGATAAAACTCGGCCGTATTCGCGGCAAAATCGGCGTGTCCCAGATGTTCGCCGTCGTACCGTGCCCACCCGCCGTGCACCCATGGTCCGACTACGAGCGCGTTGAAGATGTCGGGATTGTTCTGATCGACGGAATGGAACGTGGTGAACGGTCCCTGTAGATCTTCGGCGTCGAACCAGCCTCCCACGGTAAGCACGGCACAGTGGATATCCTTCATGTGCGGCGCAAGATTCCGAGCCTTCCAGTAATCGTCGTACGTGTTGTGGTGCAACTGGTCATTAAACAGAGCGCTGTCGCCACTTAGCAACTTCGAAAGATTGCCGATCGGTCCGACCTTCAAATAGAACTCGTAGGCATCTTTCGTCCCGAAATCGAAGGGAACTGAGGGCTTGGGAAGTTGCGGATTCTCTTGTGGCCTGAAAAACGCATAGAAGCCGAAATTCGCCGCGAGCATAAACGCGCCGCCGTGGTAAGCGTCATCCCCCATGAAGAGGTCCGTCATCGGAGCCTGCGGCGACGCGGCTTTCAGCGCCGGATGCGAATCGATCATGCTGGCCGATGTGTAAAAACCCGGGTACGAGATGCCCCAAAGACCGGCTTTCCCGTTGCTGTTGGGAACATTCTTGAGCAGCCAGTCGATCGTGTCATAGAGGTCGCTGGAGTCGTCAACGTCTTTGTTCGATTTTTTGTTATCGATGTGGGGACGCATCTCGACGAACCGTCCCTCCGACATATATCGCCCCCGCACGTCCTGAAAAACGAAGATGTATCCGGCCTTGTCGAAATCTGGCGAAGGGCCGAGGTGCGTGCGGTATTGGTCGACTCCATAAGGGGATACGCTGTAAGGAGTGCGCTCGATGAGAAACGGATACGAGTGCGAGCTGTCTTTCGGCACGTAGACCGAGGTGAACAGATGCACTCCGTCGCGCATGGGAATGCGGTATTCGTACTTTGTGTAGTGTTCCTTGACACCGAAGTCTGGAATCTCTGGCCGATTCTGGGCGAAAACCGGGGCGATCGCGACCACGAAAACCAAGGCGGCAGGCCGAAGAGGGCGTAGCATGAGGCTCCTTGTCACGGTAGAGGTCAAACGCCAAAACTATAGTTCCGCGCAGGAGCGAGTCAAGTCGACCGGGCCCCCACGCGATACAATGAAGTTTGGAAGTGAGGAGCATGGGGCGCTCTTTGGGGCGCTCTTTGAGGCGCTCTGCAGGGGGAGCATGTTCGAGGTCACGGTAGAAGATTCATTCGCGGCGGGGCATTACCTGCGCAACTATAAGGGCAAATGCGAGAATCCACACGGCCACAATTACAAGATCCGCGTCACGCTGGCCGGGGATGAACTCGATAAAGCTGGATTGTTGCTCGATTTCAAGGATTTGCGCGAAGTGATGAAGCACGTGATCGAGCGCCTCGATCACCAGATGATCAACGAAATTGAGCCTTTTACGCTGATCAACCCGTCGGCCGAAAACCTTGCAAAGTATTTTTATGACGAGTCGAATGCCCGCCTGAAGCGCGCCACTCATGGCCGCGTACGCATCAAAGATGTGACCGTGTTCGAGACGGACACCACGACCGCCAAATATAGCGAGTAAAGTCAGCCGCCAGCCGCAAGGCATCCAGTTAGCAGTCGGGCTGGCGATCGCCATCCGTTTCTTATGCAAATCACCGAGATCTATAAATCGCTGCAGGGCGAGTCAACCTACGCCGGACTCCCCTGCGTCTTCGTGCGCCTGACCGGTTGCAATCTGCGCTGCTCTTGGTGCGATAGTGAGTACACATTTCACGGCGGCCGAAAGATGATGCTGGAAGACGTGCTCACTGAAGTGGCGCACCTGAGTCCGGGCGGCGGCCTGGTCGAGATCACCGGTGGCGAACCAATGCTGCAGGAGCGCGAAGTCGTTCCTCTGATGCAACATCTGCTTGCCCATGGCTACGGTGTCCTGCTCGAAACCAGCGGTGAGCGTCCGCTGGAGCGTGTCCCCGAGCAAGTGGTCAAGATTGTCGATGTGAAGTGTCCGGATTCCGGCGAAGGCGATACTTTTCGCGTGGAGAACCTGGCGATTCTTACCACGCGCGACGAGATCAAATTCGTGCTGAGCAGCCGCGTGGATTACGAGTTCGCTCTGGAGTTCACTCGGATCCACGATCTGGCGAAGCGCGTCAATTCCGTCTTGTTCTCCCCGGCATTTCGCCAGAAGGCGACGGGCGCACGTGACAGTTCCCATTGCTTACTCGATCCTCAGGAACTCGCCGAATGGATGATCGTCGACAATGCCCCTGCAAGACTCGGGCTGCAATTACATAAGTTCATCTGGGATCCGGCGTTGAAGGGCGTTTGAAAGAAATTTCAGATTGCGGATTGTAGATTGGACCCGCAGGTTCCCGTTTCACACTTGACCCGATCTGCAATCTGACTTCTGGCTTCCGAGTTCTGAAGTCTTATGCCGCCTTCCAAATCCCGTGCAGTCGTGCTGCTCAGCGGAGGCATGGACTCCTGCGTCTGCGCGACCTTGGCTGCACGCGATCATGAAGTCGCCGCGGTTCACGTCAGCTACGGGCAGCGAACCGAGGAGCGGGAGCGCCAATCGTTTTTGGCCATCTGCCGCCGCCTGGACATCTATGACACGCTCCTAGTCCGCAACGAAGCCCTGCGCGCCATTGGCGGCTCTGCTCTGACCGAAGAAGGGATTGCGGTCCCCAAGGCTGAATCGCTCGGGCAGGGCATCCCCGTCACCTACGTGCCCTTCCGGAATGCTCATTTCCTTGCCGTGGCCGTGAGTTGGGCCGAGGTCTTGGGCGCAGGAAAGGTATATATTGGCGCGGTCGAGCCGGATAGCTCCGGGTATCCGGATTGTCGCCCCGCCTATTACGAAGCTTTCAACGCGGTCGTGAAAGCTGGGACCAAAGAAGGAAACATTCACATCGTTACGCCGCTTATTGCCATGCGAAAAGCCGAGATCGTGCAACTGGGCCTTGAATTGGGCGCGCCCTTCGATTTAACTTGGTCATGCTACAGCCATGAGGATCGCGCCTGTGGCGTTTGCGACAGCTGTGTTTTGCGGCTGCGCGCTTTCGCCGCGGCTGGAGTCCGCGATCCTATTCCGTACGCGCCAACGTAGAGCGCTTGCCGGGAGGCAAAATGAATAAGCACATCGCAATCATTTTATTCGCAGTATTCGCGCTGGCAGTGCGCATCCCTGCCGCCATTGCCCAGTCGTCAGGCACGGTTCAAGGAACAGCGAAAGACGCGCAGGGCAGCCCCATCCCCGATGCCATCGTGGTCTACAACAATCAGGACAACGGCCAGAAATATTCTCTCAAGACGAACAAGAAAGGCCAGTACTTCTCCCTCGGTCTTACCGCCGGGAAATACAACGTCGTTCTGTACAAGAATGCCGACGACCAAAAAGCCGGCAAGGAAATGGATCATGTCAACGGTTACACGGTCCAGATTGGCGATAACACCCCTCTGGACTTCGATATCAAGAAAGAGCAGGAAAGCCAGGCCAAGGGCGTGGGTCTCACACCTGAACAGCTGAAGCAGATGCAAGAGCAACAGGAGAAGCAGAAGAAGGAAGTGAATACAGTCAAGACTCTGAACGACAAGCTTAATGAAGCCAAGACTGACGCCGATGCCGGCAACTACGATGGGGCTATCGCCGCCATGACCGAGGCGAACCAAGTCGATCCTAAGCGCGATCTAATCTGGTTCAAGCTGGGCGACTACGAACGGATGTCGGCAGTCAAGCAGACCGACACTGCGGAAAAACAGAAACGGCTAGACTCCGCCGTCGAGGATTACCAGAAAGCCATCGAACTCAAGCAGGCCACGCCTGACAAAGACGCCAATGCGCAAGCCAAAGCACTTGCCGCTTACTACAACAATCTGGCCGAAGCCTACGCTAAGGAAAACAAGGTCGACGACGCGGTAAAGACTTACGCGCTGGCGGCGCAAACCGATCCATCCCAGGCCGGGCAATATCTGTTCAATACCGGCGCCGTCCTGACCAATGCCGGAAAGATCGACGATGCCATCGTTGCCTTCGACAAGGTGATCGCCGCTGATCCCAATAAGGCCGACGCATATTACTGGAAAGGTGTCAACATGATCGGCAAGGCGACACTACAGGGAGACAAGATGGTTGCGCCTCCGGGCACCGCCGAAGCCTTCCAGAAGTATCTGGAATTGCAGCCGACCGGCAGCTATGCCGATGCCGCCAAGCAGATGCTGACCAGTATTGGTGCCTCGGTCGAAACGAGTTACGGCAAAAAGAAAGCGAAGAAGTAGGCGTATTTACGAATCTCTCTCGTGAACCGGCGGCTCGTGCGAGCCGCCGGTTCGCTGTAAAAGCCAGGGTTACTAAAGGCTACGTATTACGAAGGGATATGTACTTAGTGTCCTTCGCGACTTACCCTCCCGCGCGGTACAGTGAAGTAACGCTTCTCGACTCCCTTCTGTGGTGTATGCATTCAAGATCAGTCATGAGGATGAATGGCATCACCATCGATTGCACCTATTTCTGTTGTTCTTGAAGATTTTTCTGGAAACGGCAGAGTCGCCACTCCTGCCTTGCTGGGCGCGATGCTCCGCGCCGCCGACAAGATCAGCGATCTGATCTTTTCTCCTGGCCGCCCGCCGCAGGTGCAGGTATACGGGCAGATGATTCCGGTGCAGGTTCCGGGACTCACGTTGCTCACTCCCGACGAGACCCGCGGCATCGCCGCCGATCTGATCGGCGACAACAAGCAGGCCATCACCACTTTGCGCGAGCACGGAGCCTGCGATGTCTCTTACGGATTGCCCGGTCTGGCCCGCTTTCGGGTCAACATCTTCATCCAGCGCGGCAGTTGCGCCGTGGTCATGCGTGTCATTCCGACTACGATTCCCGATTTCGCCGCCCTACGCCTGCCCGAGCAATTGACCGATGTCACACGCCTGCGGGATGGCGTTGTCCTGGTTACCGGCGCAGCCGGATCCGGCAAGTCTTCGACTCTGGCAGTGCTTCTGGACCGCATTAACCAGGAGAAGTATTACCACATCATCACCATCGAGGATCCGATCGAGTTCTTGCACAATCACAAGTGTTCGACGATTCACCAGCGCGAACTGCACAGCGACACACCCAGCTTCGCCCATGCCTTACGTTCGGCCATGAGGCAAGCTCCAAAGGTGATTCTGGTTGGTGAAATGCGCGACCGCGAGACGATGGAGATTGTTCTCGAAGCTGCCGAGACCGGGCATCTGGTATTTTCCAGCCTGAACACGATGGACGCCTCCAAGACGGTTGAGCGCATCGTGACTTCTTTTTCGCCGGCGGAACAACAGTCCGTCCGCGAACGCTTCTCGAAGTCATTCCGCTATATCATCTGCCAGCGGCTTATGCCGAAAGCGGACCGCAGCGGCCGAGTCGCCGCCTTTGAGATCCTGAAAGCCAATGCCCGCACGCGCGAATGCGTTGAAAAAGGCGAGCGCGACAGCAAGACTCTTCTCGACGCCATCAAAGCTGGAGCTTCGGAGAGCATGCAGCACTTCGACAAAGAGATCGCCGAACTGGTAAACGACCGCGTCATCGACCTCGAAACCGGCCTGTCCTTCGCCACCAATCCCGGAATGCTGGGCCAGGCGCTGGCCAGATAAGCCGCGTACGCGGTACGGGTCTGCGGGAAAGTCTAGAGCGCCTCTACTTGGAGTATTTCTTCTCCAGGTCCTGCCATTCCCATTTCCCCTGAAGATATCCCCCCAGAGAAAAAATCGGGACCGTGACGAGGCCGATCAGCAGATCTTTGCGCGGATGTACGCCGGACTTACCGGGCAGGTCCACAGCCAAGAAGCTGACCAACCCCGTCCCAGTGACAACAAGGACGCACGCCGTGATGAATCACCGCTGACCTCGCGACTTAATGTGGAGCCAACTTTTTCTCTCCAATTCGGCGATTTCGACCAGCTGCATAGAGAAAGCATACCAAACACGTGACGTGGTTTCCTCTATGATCTGGTCATGCAGCACGCTTCAGTCAAGTCCACCGTTCTAAGCTTCGAAGACGCTCGGCGCGCCGTCGAAGAACATGCCGCGAAGATTTCGCCGCCAGCGGTCGAGCCAGTCGATCTGCTCGCCTCCGCCGGACGCGTACTCGCCGAAGAAGTATTCGCCGATCGCGCTATGCCGCCGTTTCCGCGATCCACGCGCGACGGATACGCGGTGCGTTCTGTCGATTTGGCCAAGCTGCCAGCCACGGTGGAACTTATCGCTGAAATCAAAGCAGGCGAGACCTCCGACAAGATTCCATCCCACATCGAACCCGGACAAGCCGTCTCCATCATGACGGGCGCCCCCGTCCCTTCCGGAGCCGATGCGGTCGTCATGGTTGAGTACACCTCGCTTCGCGATAGGCGAGTCGAGATCAACAAGAGCGTTGCGGCGGCAGAAAATATTGTTCCTCGCGGGGCAGAGGCAAAGGAAGGGAGTCGCCTGCTTGAACGCGGCATTCGGATGAATGAGTCGGCGATCGCGCTGGCGGCGTCCGTGGGAAAATCACACCTGCAGGTCTACGCGCGCCCGCGTATCGCGGTATTGACCACTGGCGACGAAATCGTAAGTATCGACACGACTCCCGGGCCCACTCAGATTCGTAACTCCAACAGCTACTCGCTCGCTGTTCAAATCTTGCGTGCGGGCGGACAGGTGGTGCCACTGCCTATCGCCCTCGACGAGCCTCAGCGGTTAAGAGAATTGATCGAACAAGGGCTGGATTCCGACTTGCTGCTCATGACCGGAGGCGTCTCCATGGGACGGTATGATCTGGTGGAGCAAGTCCTGTCCGAAATGGACGCGGAATTCTTCTTCACCGGAGCGAAAATCCAACCCGGCAAGCCAGTCGTCTTCGGGCGGTGTGGTGAGGGTAGGTGTGGCGCGGGCACTCCTGCCCGCCAAGGGGGGTCACAGAAGCAGACGTATTTCTTTGGACTCCCCGGCAATCCGATTTCCACCATGGTCACATTCGAGCTTTTCGCCCGGCCCATGATCGAAGCTCTCTCCGGCCAACTTCCCCGCAAGCTCGCATTCCTCCATGCGCGGCTGAAGTCAGAAATCCGCGTCAAAACTGGTCTCCGCCGCTTTCTCCCCGCAATGCTCTCCGGCGAACTCGAAAACAGCGAGGTCGAACTGGTCGCGTGGCAGGGATCAGGAGACATCGCGGCTGTTGCGCGAGCAAATTGCTATATTGTGGTTCCCTCCGATCAGGAATCGATTCCATCCGGTGAATGGATTGCGGTGCTGATGCGATAAATGTGAAAGCAGAGTGAGATCCCCTGTCTCGCTGGTTCTGCGAGACAGGGGAACGCTGTTAACAACGCGCGAGCAGCGACTAGCCTCACCAGTTCCCATGTAAGATAGTTCTTCGATGGCCAGGCGACTCTCTCATTACGATGGCGCAGGTCGTGCGCGGATGGTTGACGTTTCGGGCAAGTCGGCGACCAAACGCGAAGCTGAAGCCAGCGCTTTCGTCTCGATGAAACCTGCAGTGCTGGCTGCATTGCCAAAGAATCCCAAGGGCGATCCGCTTGAAGTCGCGCGGCTGGCGGGCATCATGGCAGCCAAGCGCACCTCCGAGTTGATCCCGCTGTGCCACCCACTGCCGCTGTCGCTCATTGATGTCGATTTGCGGCTGTGCGAGAATGGCGTCGCTATTGCCTCCAAAGTTACAACTATCGCCGAAACTGGCGTGGAGATGGAGGCGCTCGTCGCCGCCAGCGTGTCGGCCTTGACCGTGTACGATATGTGCAAGGCTCTCGATAAGGGGATTGAGATTCGTGAGATCGTGCTCGAGCGCAAAAGCGGCGGCAAAAGCGGCGAGTACCGGCGTGTGGAAAAGTAGCTGCGAACAAATTCATGGCCAATGATGTAAAGCTGCTCGTGGTTGACGACAATCCCATGGTGCTGGGGATGCTGCACCAGGCGCTCGCGCCGCTGGCGGAGGTTGCGACCGCGTCGGATGCGGCCGACGCGCTGCTGAAGGCTGTCGATAATCCGCCCGAGCTGCTGGTTTGCGATTATCGCTTGCCCGGCATGGATGGCCGCCAGCTCGTCGAAAAACTCAAGAGCCGTCCCGCCACGGCAAATTTCTCCACCGTGCTCATGGCCAGCAAAGCCGATATCGCCGAGCGGCTCTCGCCAGTTGATGCCGCTGACGACTATCTCGAGAAGCCATTTTTTTTGAAAGACGCCACGCGCCGCATCAAGCGCATGATCGACCGAATCGCGCTCGAGAAATTGTCTAAGACCGCGCCTTCCGATGGTGTGGTGCGGGGCAGCCTAGCGCAGATGAACGTGATCGATCTGATGCAGTCGCTCGAAATGGGGCGAAAGAGTTGCCAGCTCACGCTCACCAACGAAGGAGATAAATGCGAAGTCTTTTTCGCGGAAGGCCAGGTAAAGCACGCCGTTTACGGATCACTCCTCGGTGATCAGGCAGTGTTCAAAGTCCTGCGCTGGACCGGCGGCAATTTTCAACTCGACTTCGAAGGCAAGACCGACCAGGAGACTACGCAACTCAATACCCAGGGCCTGCTCATGGAAGGCTTGCGGCTGCTCGACGAATCCCAGCGGGATGCCGGCGCAGAAACCGAACCGGCCGGGGAATCTACATCTTCTCCGGGAGCAGCCGCTGCATCTTCCGGCATGACCAGCGCTACCGCAAAGCCATCCGGCGCGAAAGAAGAAGAGGAAGATGTCCTCCTCGACAGCTGAGCCGCAACCACACGCCACAGCCGCGGTCGTCACAGTCAGCGATTCCTGCGTGCGCGGTGAACGCACGGACGTTTCCGGCCCAGCCGTTGCGCAGTGCCTGGAGAAACTGAAATTTGCCGTGACGCGACGCGAACTCGTTCCCGACGATCCCACTCAAATTGAGAACTTGCTCATTGGCCTCGCGTCCGATGTGCAACTAATTGTGACGACCGGCGGAACGGGAATCGCACCGCGCGATGTCACTCCGGAAGCCACGATTGCGGTTTGCGACCGGCTCATTGCAGGAGTGGCTGAGCGCATGCGCAGCGAGGGAATGAAGAAAACTCCGCTGGCCGCTCTGAGCCGCGCTGTTTGCGGGGTTCGGGGCACCGCGCTGATTCTGAACTTGCCTGGAAGCCCATCGGGCGCCGTCGAGTCGCTCGAAGCTGTCGCCGGCCTCATTCCACATATGATCGATCTGCTCAACGGAAGAACCGAGCATAGGTGAGACTGTCGGTTAACTTGATGCTAGGGCTCTCTCATCCGGGGAAGATGAGTGTGATCGGATTTTTCACCAATTGACAGTTGTCGCGGCAGGGACGACCATCGCTGATCGCCCCCGCATAGATCCGTACGTGCGCGTTTACGCATACGGCTCTTGCCGAGGACGATACCACAGCCTGTTGGACGATCTTGTCCTCCAGTGCCGCGATGCCCAAAGGGCGTTGCCGCCCGTCAGCCTTCGGTATGTAGACTCGTCTCGATGGTCGTGCTCGATATGCTCCACGATGCACTCGCCTGTGCGCTCCAGCCGATCCGCGACAAGGTTGTGATTGCCACAAAGTTCGGCTTCGACATCGATCTGGAAACTGGCAAGCGCGGTGCAGGGACTAATAGCCGGCCCGAGCATATCAAACTCGTGGCGGACGCTAGCCTGAAGCGTTTGCGGACCGATCACATCGATCTCCTCTATCAACACCGCGTCGATCCTGACGTGCCGATTGAGGACGTGGCAGGAGCAGTCAAGGAATTGATTGCTCAGGGTAAGGTCAAACACTTCGGCCTGTCGGAAGCTGGAGTTCAGACGATTCGCCGTGCGCACGCGGTCCAACCGATCACCGCTGTACAGAGCGAGTATTCGCTTTTCTGGCGTGGTCCGGAGGCCGAGCTTCTGCCAACCCTGGAGGAGCTTGGTATCGGGTTTGTGCCGTTTAGCCCACTCGGCGCCGGTTTCCTCACTGGCAAGATCGACGAGAACACGAAGTTCGATCCCACTGACTTCCGGAACATAGTGCCCCGCTTCTCGCCAGAGGCGCGCAAGGCCAACATGGTTCTAGTCGATCTAGTCAAGAGCGTTGCGGAGCGCAAAGGCGCGACGCCGGCACAAGTCGCACTCGCGTGGCTGCTCGCGCAGAAGCCGTGGGTTGTGCCGATCCCGGGAACCACCAAGGTGCATCGGCTAGACGAGAACCTCGGCGCGATGAACGTCGAGCTGACCGAGAACGACCTCAAGCAGATTGACGAAGCTTCTTCCAAGCTGAAACTAGAAGGAGCCCGTCTTCCCGAAACTGCACTTAAGATAACTGGTCGGTGAGCGCTTTTCTGTCGTGGGAGAACGGACACACCATGATGATCTTCGAAGCGATTGTGATCTCGCTCTGCGTGCTCCCGCCAGGCAGACACCATCTCCGTTGCCGATGAAGTCTTCGGCGAGAAGTGAATCGCGAAGGACAAAAGATGCAAGTGAAGGAACCTGAGCCGTGAAGGCTGCAAGTTCGTCGGGGGTGAATTCAAAGTCCGACCGCCATAGATTCTCTTGCAGGTGCTCCAGATCGAGCGTATAGACGAATAAAGTCCTCTTTTCGAATGCAAAGCAGACATGTCTGGGGGAGTGGTGCCGCGAGCATAGGGGTTTCACACAAAACAGTCGTTCAAGTTCTGAATGCGCCTTTGAAGGGGGTTCTCTATGATCACACTCAATGTGAACGGAGTCCGACGCGAAGTGCAGACGTCAGACGACACTCCATTGCTCTACGTTCTCCGCAACGATCTCCAGTTGATCGGCCCTCAGTTCGGCTGCGGGCTGGCTCAGTGCGGAGCCTGCGCCGTTCTGGTCGATGGGAAGGAAGTGCGTTCCTGCGTTACGCCGGTTGCAAGCGTCGCGGGCCAGGAGATCACCACGCTCGAAGGTCTGCCAGCGAGATGGGCTAAGCAAAAGGGCCTCTCGTCGGAGGAAGCCAAAAACACACTTCATCCGGTACAGCGGGCCTGGATCGAAGAGCAAACGCCGCAGTGCGGGTTTTGCCAGAACGGAATGATGATCAAGGCGACTGAGCTTCTGGAGAGCACTCCCAATCCGAGCGTAGCGCAGATCAAAGATGCCTTTACGAATTCCGGGCCGTCACCGAATCTGTGCCGCTGCGGCACCTACCTCGCGATCATCGAAGCCGTACAACATGCCGCCACGATCATGGCGAAGGGGAGGTAAGCGATGGCAACCATGAGCGAAAAAACCTCTAACGCTTTCGGACCGGCGTTATCCCGCCGCCAATTCGTGAAAGCTGGCGGCGCACTCGTCGTCGGATTCAGCCTGCTCGGCCCTGAGCTCTTAAAGGGAGATACCGCGAAGTCCGCCGTGATGAAGAACTCCCTCGATCCGACGCTTCTCAGTTCCTGGATCGAAATTCATCCGGATAATACGATCCTGATTCGTACCGGCAAGAACGACTTCGGACAAGGTACCACCTTTACCGCTTACCGGCAGATTGTCGCCGATGAATTGAGCGTCCCCTTCGAAGCCATCACAACGGTAGTGCAAGGGAGCACCGACAGCACGCCGGACGGCAGCGGGGCATTCGATTTTCTCGGTCGCGGAATGCCCAACATCCGCAAGGCGGCAGCTTATACCTATCAGGCCCTGCTCGATCTCGCGTCGGAAAGGCTCGGCGTACCGAAGGACAAACTGTCAGTCAAGGATGGCATTGTCTCAGGACAGGGCAAGAGTGTTTCCTACGGCGATCTTGTCAAGAACCAACAGTTGAAGCTGACCATACCCGTGAGGGGCGATCTCACCAGCATCATGGGATTGACCATCGATGGCAATCCGCCATTGAAGCCGGTGAGCGAGTACAAGGTCATTGGCCAGTCGTTCAAGAATTCTGTCATCGCCTCAAAGGTGGCGGCCAAAGAAACCTGGGCAACCGACGTTCGTCTTCCAGGCATGTTGCATGCGCGTGTGGTGCATCCAAAGACGCTTGGCTCGACATTGGTGTCCGCTGGCCAAGTAGACAAGACGAAGTTTTCCAATTCCCAAGTCATTGTGAAGGGCAATCTCGTCGGGGTCGTTGCCCCGACTGAGTGGGAGGCGATCCAGGCGACGGAGCAGGTTGCCGGCGTCACAAAGTGGACCGATTGGAAGGGCTTGCCTGGCACCGAAAAACTCTACAAGCACCTTCGAGAGGAGGCGGATTGGAAATCTGCGCCAATTGGGAACGGACGTGCGAACAAAGGCGACGTAGACCCGGTATTCACTTCAGCGCACAAGAAGCATTCTGCGACCTATCAGGTGGCTTACATGAAGCACGGACCCATCGGACCCACCATGGCCGTTGCAGATGTCAAAACGGACGGCACGGTACACATCTATACGCACAACCAGAATCCACAAGAACTTCGCGGCGAAATTGCAGTGATGCTCGGCACCTCACCGGATCATGTGATCGTGCATGCGTATCCAGGTCCTGGCCATTACGGAAGGTCTAACGGCGGGAACGCGGGCGCCGAGGATGAGGCCGTAATCTTGTCCGAAGCGCTTGGGAAACCCGTGCGCGTTCAGTGGATGCGCGCTGACGATATGCAGTGGTCCACGCAAGGAGCAGCAGGTTTCTCCGATATTCAGATCGCCCTCGACGAAAAAGGCAAAATGGCCGCCTACCAGATCGACCACTACATGCCCGCCATGCAAGATGATCGGCCAATTGGTGCGGTCCTCGCGGGATTGCCCACGATGCCCGCTCCCGATGTTCACAATGATTTCATCACGAGCACGGTTAACAACATTTCCGACCCGTGGGTCTACGCTGCTGTTCCGAATGTGGCAGAACGGGGCCATGGGACATACCAAGTCGGACAGAAAGTCTCTCCCATTGCCGTCGGCCTGCGCGACCATAGCATGCGGACGCCAACGCAATTCCAGCAGTTCTTTCCCCGCGAACTCGCGATCAGTGAGGCCGCAGCCCTCGCAGGCACGGATGCTCTTCAGTTCCGCCTGGACCACGCAACCGAAGAACGGGCGATCAGCGTGTTGAAAGCCGTGCGTGACGCCTCTGGTTGGGAAACACGTCCCTCACCGCGTCCGGATGCCGTGTCCACCGGGGCAACGCCTGTACGTGGCCGTGGAGTTGCCTTAATGTTCCGCAACTTAAGCTATTGGGCCTGTGTTTGCCAGATAACAGTTGCTCCCGACACAGGGAAAATCGCAGTGGAGAAGTACACGATCGCGGTCGATCCCGGCATCGTCATCAATCCGATGCAATTGAAGCGGAATATCGAAGGCGGTGCGGTCATGGGCATCAGCCATGCGCTGTTCGAAGAAGTGTTATTCGATGAGAGCGGAATCACGCAGGATGACTGGATCTCCTACCCCATTCCCACGATGTCCGACATACCTGAAATCAAAGTCGTATTGCTGAACAATCCGAAAGTCGGAACGTACGGTGGGGGCTCGGAGGCAGCGAATGCACTGGCTGCACCTGCCATTGCAGCCGCGCTCCACGATGCAACGGGAAAGATTCTTCGGCGACTTCCGCTTAAACCCGCGTACGTGCAGGCAATTCTCAAGGCGTAGGCGAATAGCTCCAAAGGAACGAGTTGCAAGGAGAGAAAAATGGAGATCAAGAAAAGCGGTTCACAACCTTCCGGAAAGGGACCGGAGGAATATTTCACTGGCGCCGTGCGCGTCGACCCTCTTGTTGATACCCCACGCCAGCACGTGTTCTTGGTGCCAGCGTGACCTTCGAACCCGGTGCGCGTACTGCGTGGCATACTCACCCGCTGGGACAAGCGTTGATCGTGACTGCAGGCTGCGGTCGAGTCCAGCGCTGGGGCGGCCCCATCGAAGAAATCCGTCCAGGCGACGTTGTCTGGTTTCCTACCTCTGAAAAACACTGGCACGGTGCAGCTCCCACGACAGCAATGACCCACATTGCCATCGTGGAGAAACTTGACGGCAAGAGCTCCGATTGGCTGGAGAAGGTCACCGACGAACAGTACGGAGCCTGAAAGGCGAAGAACAGACGAGCGACCTTTCGTGACCGCATTGACCAGACGGGAAAACTCATCCGTAGTTGCCGTGGCACCAATCCAACCCAGGCCGCGAAATCGCGCCCCCGGCGAAAAGCAGCTCCGTTGCCGATGGCGGCCACGGTTGCGGTGGAGACCAGCGGGCCAAAGCCGGGAATTTGCCGTAGCCGCCGGCACCGCGCATCGTCGTTACTAATGCGCTCGATCTCGTCTGTGATCGCCTTAATATCGATCTCCGTTTGCTTCCACTCCTGCCACAGCCGATCCAGCAGCCAGCGCAGGCGCGGACTCAGGTTCTGCTCGGCATCTTCAATCACTGTGGGTAGGTTCTTGCGCAAGTAGATGGGCCGCGCCGCGAAGTTGAGGCCGCGTTCCAGCAGGAATCCGCGAATCTCATTGATCAGCGCCGTGCGACGCTGCATCAGTCGGTCGCGCACACGGTGCATGGCCTGCCAATCGAGTTGCTCCTGCGTTTTGATCTGCACAAAGCGCATGTTCTGCTTGGTCACGGCTTCGGCGACCGCTTCCGTATCGATGAAGTCGTTCTTGTTCGACTTGCGGTATGGTTTTACGAACTGGGCCGGGATGAGTCGCACCTGGTGTCCTTGTTCTCGTAGTGCGGCTCCCATGAAGTGTGCTCCCGCACACGCCTCTAGACCGATTAACGACGCGGGTAGGTTGGCGGTATAGGCTAGCAGCTGTGCCCATGAGAACTTCCTGCGAACCAGAACCTTGTTGCGCTCTCCTAACGCAACCAGGTGAAAAGTCGTCTTGCCCAGATCGATGCCGATGGATGCGATGTGCATGCGATGATCCTCCTGATGTTGAACCGCCGAGCCATGCTACTCGGTGGCGGACCATCTCATTATTCCCAGGATACTTTGCCGCTCCACCAACGTTTCCGGTGTCGCCCATCTAGAACGGCAAAGTTCTGCGCAAGAAACGTGAAGCAAAACAGGACGGACCAGAAGAACGGCGTTAGTTCTGAGTTCTTGTGATCGCACGTCCCGGATAAATTCCGGGCACAAGCTTTCCCTGGTCGATAAGAATCGCCCCTCCGACCAGCAGGTAATGCACGCCTATGCTGGGTTTCATAGGCTTCGCGAAAGTGGCGCGATCCTGAATCGTTTGCGGATCGAATACAACTATGTCCGCGTCGGCTCCCTCTTGTAATCGTCCCTTATGCCGAGCTTCGGGAGTCGACCGCTCCAGCATCTGGGCGGGCATCAGCGTCATCTTGCGCAGCGCTTCCATCAACGTAAGAGTCTTTTTTTCGCGCACATACTCCGCCAACACGCGCGAGTAAGTACCCGCGTTGCGCGGATGTCCGGGCGCTCCGTCGCTTGCGATCATGACTAGCGGGTTCTCGATCACGGCGTCCACCACTGCCTGCGTGTTGGAAAAGATCAGCACGGATTGCGGCTTGCTGGAATTATGAAGTTCCTCGAAACGTTCTTTGGTCAAATGCTCGCCCGTATCGGGCAACACGAGATTGCCATAGTCGATACCCTGCTTTTCGCGCCATCCGGGATTGAACACCGCCGAGTTTATCGTCGTCATGCCCGCGATATACGGATAAGCCTCGGTGGTCACATCCAATCCCCGGGCCCGGGCCCCCGCAATCAGCGACAGACACTCGACCGAATCCGATAAACAAGTGCTGTTTATATGAACGATGTGCAGAGATGCACCCGAAATGGCCGCTGCTCCGATGACCTCTTCCACGGACTCGATGGCGGACCCCGGTTCAGTGTGTCCAAAGCTGCGGAGATGCGTGTAAACGGGAAGTTTGCGTTCCGCAGCTAAGCGGAACATGTCGATGACTTCAAGCCGCGTTGCGCCCGGCGTGTATTGAATCCCCATGCCAACGCCGAGAGCGCCTGCGTCGAACTCGTGACGAAGTCGATCCTGAATTTCCTTGATCTGATCGCTGCGCGCAGGATCATTGGTTGCTGGTCCGCTCTTGGGCAGAATATTGGGGATTCCCGTAGCCGGCTCGGGAGCTCGCGTGTCGATCGGTACGCCGAAGACAAGCGCTCGCGCGGCAACGTGGCTGGCGGAGCTGCCGTAGTGGATCAGCGAGTGCCCTTCTTTCCTCTTCAGGAATTGCGCGACGTCTGGTACTCCGATCTCCATCTCGAGGGCCGTCGTCACGCCATCGAATGCCTTGACACGCTGGCTCTCGAGATCCTGGCCATGCTGATGGAGGTCAATGAATCCCGGAGCGACAACCAGCCCGCTGGCATCGACCATCCTCTTGCCTTGGAGCGGATCGGTCGAAATGCGGACGATCTTGCCATTCTGAATACCGACATTTCGTACCGCATCCAGGCCGCTCTCGGGATCAACCACCCGGCCGTGCTCAATCACAACGTCGTATTGCTGCGCCGACAGCAGTGTCGAAAGCAGCACAACAGAAAGCGTGAAGATCAGTTTGCGCATAGTTCCACCGGAGCCAGCGATCATAGCATCGTGAGACCAGACCACGCGGGCGTGCCGTCTGGAAAAATCTTGCGGAACTCAATACCCCGAAACGGACTGACATGTTTGTTTTTCTTCACGTAAACTGTTTTTCATTGAAGACGCTCGCACACATCCTGGCCCGCTATACCGCTTGGATATGGGGCCTGCTCAAGGTGCTTGGGATATGGGGCGTCTTCGTCATTGCCTTTGCCGATAGCGCTCTGCTCGGCATGCCAATCGACGCGATCGTCGCCACCTATGTCTATCAGCATCGCTCGCAATTCTTTGCTTACGTCTTGCTGGCGTCAGTAGGTTCCGCGCTGGGCAGCATTCCTCTCTACATCGTCGGCTACATTGGCGGTGAAGCCGTCCTGCGCAAACGCATCTCCGCAGAACGCTTCGAGAAGATTCACCGCTCGTTTGAGGATCACGCCTTCTGGGCCTTGATGTTCCCTGGCATGTTTCCTCCGCCCATGCCTTTCAAGATTTTCGTCCTCGGCGCAGCGGTTTCTGAGATGAACTTCGGCCATTTCCTGTTGGCGATTTTCGTCGGTCGCTGCGTCCGCTTCTCTGCCCTGGCGCTTCTCACCCTTTGGTTCGGCCCACAAATTGCCGAATTGGGCGGCGCGCTGATCCGACATCACCTCTATTGGGTAGCGGCCTTTATCATCGCGGCAGGACTGCTGGCGTGGATTGTCGTAAGAACCAAGAAGACGAGGGCGAAAAGGCAGGCCGCCCAAGGTTAAGGTTGGGATG
Organism: uncultured Acidobacteriaceae bacterium; assembly: GCA_963772045.1. Classification (GTDB taxonomy): domain Bacteria; phylum Acidobacteriota; class Terriglobia; order Terriglobales; family Acidobacteriaceae; genus Sulfotelmatobacter. Next base: position 893,439 of record CAVYWC010000003.1, read on the forward strand.
TGCTTAGGGCCGCAGAGATCAGGCGGCAGAAGTGGGATTGCCCGATCTGCCCAACTGCGCAATCGCATGGATTGCAAAGGGAGCAGCGAACATCACGCTCGTAAACAACAGGTCGCCCGCAACCGCGCGACGGAAGAACGGCACGCCCGCGTCGTAGCAAAGCATCAGCCCCGCAAATGTTCTGGGATACATATCCCACGCCGCCCAGACCGCCAAGTTGCTGAGCAGGAAAAACGAAACGGATCCGGCAAGTGCGCTGCCCAGAATCCTAAGCGCGCCACTATTCTGTCGCAGATTTGTGCCCAGCCAGAGCATGCCGGCATACCACGCCCAAGTCACCAAATGATCCCACGAAAATGGATACTGGTAGACCATGGTCGTCAGCGCCACGTCAGATGCTGCCAGCAGCACCAACGGGATCCACATGCGCTGCCGCGGTCCGCGCGCGCCGAAAAACAGAAGCGAAGCTCCAACCGGAGTGAACGCCAGCGGATGCGGCAGGAACCGGACCGCTACGGCAAACAACACGAACGCGTAAGCTAGCATGAAGACCTCACAAATGACTTACCATTCTGTGCGCAGAGACCTACTCGCGTCAAGCGACGTCGTCCCTGATCTCACGTCGAAGCACGTCCCGGAAAAATCTCTGGCGACGGTCATGGCCGTATTCCTTCAGGCTCTGGCGCAACCACACGATCTCGGCCCGTGCCAAAAATATCTGCGACCACGTGCAAGTTTTTGTCTAGCTCGACGGCCGCTCCGAGCGTCCGACGCCCGCGGTCCCCATTCACCGCGCTCGGCATCTGCACGTAACGTAGATCCTGTAAATACACGATGTATCCGCCTGGCGGCCCGGTCAGCACTTCAGTCTCGGCAATCGGATATTGCGCCCAATCCAAATACACGCGGCCCAGATAAGACCGCTTCGCCGCCAACGTCACCGGCATTTCTTCCGGCTTGTAGCGAATCTCCATCTGGTTCTCCGGATCGACTTCCGGCGCTAAAGAGTTTACCGGCGTCAGCGCATAAAACGCCGGCGTCTCCACGACTCCGTACCACTGAAACGGATTAATCCAGGTCGGATACGCTGAAACCCGCAAGGCATCGACGCCGTTATACTCGCGCGATTCCAGCGCATACACTGCCCGGCGATGCTCAAAATCACGCACGCCCCACATCAGAACCACTCCCGTTAATGCGAGCGTAGCGGCAGCTCGCCCCCGCGGCCCTGTGCGACGCACTCCGATCTCTCGGTCCACCAACCCGAAAAGCGCCGGAGCGACCAATCCAAGAATCAGCAACACGAGCATCACCGGCTCAACAATAAAAACGATGTCCCACGAATACCATTTCTCCGAAAATGGCCAGAACGGGCGCACTCCGTAATTGTTGGTGTAATCGAGCAGGATGTGGCTTAGTCCCGCCAGGCACGCATAACCGAAGAGCAATCCCCAGCGCGGAGGATTCGGATCATTTATGCGACGGCCGCGCAAACGCCAGATCAGATACACAAATCCAACCACCACGGCCGCGCAGATTGGAGTTCCCAGAAACGAATGAGTGAACCCGCGGTGATGCGCGAAACCGAAGGCAGCCCCGCCAAAGCGTCCTAACACATCGAGGTCAGGAGCCTCCGCCGCTAACGTGAGTGTCAGCGTGGCTAGCGCCGTCTTGCGATTGAGCCCGGCGCGGCCCATGCACGCGCCGGTCAGGAAATGTGTGATGGGTTCCAATCGGTTTTGTCGATTCTATTGGCTGGCTAGCCAAGACGACAAATTCCCCGAGATCGCTTCTGCAGAGTCAACGCGCAGGCATCAGCAGAGTCAGCGCGTCCGGAATGACTGTAATCTCAATCGGAAGGGTGCCCAGCAGTTCTCCATCCGCTTCCACATAGATCCGCGGATTCTCGCCCGACGCAGATGGAGTGTGGTACCGGCACAAAGCTTTCTTGCTGTAAACCAATTCGATGCCCGGAATCCTCCACGTGCGCCGCAGCAGCCCGCGGGCTACGTATGCCAGATAGAAAAGACGACGGTGCGTGCGGCAGAGAATCAACCGCATGTCCTCGCGCTCGAGCGAAGCACCCGGAGCGAACTCCTGCAGCACTCCACCGAAATTTCGAATGCGGACGGCCAGCAGTTCGGTCAGCGTAGCGCTCTGCGCTTCGCGCGAACCGCCTTCGCAGTACTCAACTTCGAATCCGGTCATCGGATACGTGAACCACAGGTGCCACGCCTTTGCGTAGTATGCCGCGATGCCCATGCGCTGCTTCGCTCCGGTAAGCAGCTTGTAAAACAGGTGTGCATCGGCCCCAACTCCCGCAGTAATCACGAAGTAGTTGGCACCGGGCTCACCTTGAAGGTCGATATACTTCACATGACCAAGAGCCACGCGTCGCGGCACCGCTCGCAGCTGTGCTTTTGCCGCCGCTTCTAAATCGCGCGGCAGGCCCAGGTCATGGGCGAGAGCATTGGCAGTTCCCATTGGCAGCACCGCGAGCGCGATGGACGTGTTGGCCAATGTCTGAGCGATGTTGTGGATCGTGCCGTCTCCGCCGCAGGCAAAAATCGTGTCGCATCCCGCATCGATGGCCTGCTGCGTAAGACGCGCCGCTTCCTCCCGCGAGTGCGATGGGACGAGATCGGCATCGACCTTTGCGCCGCGCAGCACAACCAGCGCCGATTCCAGTCTCTTCAACCGTCTCGCGCCGCTGCCGCCAGAATCCGGATTGTAGAGCAGAGCTACTTTGCGCATACCGGCGTGGAAGCTGGATTGTACCTGAGCTGTAAGCTGTCACGGGAACCGAGCGGGAACGCAAAGTCAGACGGCGGACACTTCTCTCCGGTAGATACAGTACACAAGATGTTGCAGCTGGTGGTGCGTTATCTCTTTCCAAATCTTCATCCCATTTTTCGCCGCCACACGACGCGAGGGCACATTCTCATGGCGAATCAGAGAAACGAGTCTTTCTGCAGACAATCGGCCGAACCCATAATCGCGGCAGGCGCGAGCTGCCTCCGTTGCCAGGCCTTGTCCCCAAAGATCGCGGCGAACGTGATAGCCGATCTCAGTCTCGTTGACGCCATCCACATTCTGGATGGTCAAGCCGCAGTCCCCGATTAACTCGCCGTTCTCCTTCAAGACCATCGCCCAAAGCCCATGGCCGCACTCGGCATAGCGACGCAGGTTGCGCTCGATCCACTGCTCGACCCTGGCCCGATCAAACGGCGCAGGATAGAACCGCATGGTTGCAGGGTCGGAAATGATACGCGCGAGTGCATCAGCATCATCGTGGCAAAACTCGCGCAAACTCAGGCGTGATGTTTCGAGGATCTGCACGCGTCTTAGTTCTCGAATCTCGGATTCATCTGACTCGAAAGAACATCACCCCGACTATAATTTGCAGCATGTCCGCCGCGAAAGATGCCGCGAAGAAAATCGAAGCGCTCCGCGAAGAGATCCGACATCACGAGTATCTCTATTACGTTCTCGATCGTCCGGCAATCAGCGACTTTGACTACGACAAGTTGATGCAGCAGCTGCAGCAGCTTGAGTCTGAGCACCCCACGCTGATCACGCCCGATTCCCCCGCGCAGCGTGTCGGCGGCAAGCCGCGCGAGGGATTCGTAAAAGTCCGCCACTCCTCGCCCATGCTCTCGCTCGACAACACTTACAGCGAAGAGGAACTACGTGCCTGGGAGCGCCGCGTGCACGAATTGACTGGCCGCAATGACGTCGAATACGTTTGCGAACTGAAGCTGGACGGCATGTCTCTGGCCCTCGTCTATGAAGATGGCCAACTCGCCCGTGGCATCACCCGCGGCGATGGAACCACTGGCGAAGATGTCACGCTCAATGTCCGCACCGTCCGTTCCGTGCCGCTGTCGGTTCAGAGAGAAAAGTTAAAACACGCCGGAATTCCGGCGAACTTCGAAGTGCGCGGCGAGTTGCTCATGCCAACCGGCGCTTTCAAGAGGTTAAACGAGGAACGCCAACGCAATGGCCTTGCGGCCTTTGCCAATCCACGAAATTTCACGGCCGGAACCGTGCGCCAACTCGATGCCAGCGTAACGGCGCAGCGCAGGCTCGATTATTTCGCATATATGTTGCTTGAAAACGGGCACACCTATTTCGACCATCACTCGAGAACCCTCGACGCACTCGAAGCCGCCGGATTCAAAGTCAACCAGCATCGCAAGCTCGTCCATTCGATGGACCAAGTCTGGGATTTCATCCAGCAGTGGGAGGCCAAGCGCGATTCCTTGCCCTACGAGATCGACGGCATCGTCGTGAAAGTCGATCGCACCGCTTGGCAGGACGAACTCGGGTTCACCGGCAAAGCTCCGCGTTGGGCTATCGCCTACAAATATGCCGCCCGAGCCGCCATCACGAAGCTGGAAGGCGTGCGCTGGCAGGTGGGCCGTACCGGAAAGCTGACGCCGGTCGCGGAGCTTGCTCCCGTTCCGATCGGCGGCACCACTGTCCGCAATGCCACTCTACACAATGTCGATGAAATCGAGCGCCTTGGAGTAAAAATCGGCGATTACGTACAGGTTGAACGCGGCGGTGACGTGATTCCGAAAGTCGCCAAGGTGATCGAAGACAAAGATCACCCACGCGGCACGCAAGAGATTGGAGTCCCCGAAAAATGTCCGGTCTGCGGAACCAAGATTGTCCGCACCGAAGGCGAAGTCGATTACCGCTGCGTGAACGCCAACTGTCCGGCGAAATTGATGGGAACGATCCTGCACTTCGCTTCGCGCGGTGTGATGAACATCGATGGTATGGGCGAATCGCTCGTCAATCAACTGATCGAGCGCGGGCTCGTGAAGAACGTTGCCGACATCTACGACCTCACGAAAGAAAAGCTCCTGAGCCTCGATCGGTTTGCGGATAAGTCGGCAGAGAATATTCTTCGTGAAATAAAACGCTCCAAAGATCTGCCCCTCGAACGTGTGATCTTCGGTCTCGGAATCCGTATGGTCGGCGAGCGCACGGCGCAATTTCTGGCCGAACATTTCGGATCGATGGATGCGCTGGCCAACGCTAGTGTCGAAAAACTGCAGAAAGTCAACGAAGTCGGCCCTCGCATCGCCGAAAGCATCGCCGAATTTTTCAGCAACGCTGCCAATCGCAAGCTGGTCGAGAGACTCGGGAAGGCGGGACTCGCGTTCAAAGGGCAAAAGAAAGAGCGCGGCACGAGGCTCGCCGGCAAAACTTTCGTCCTCACCGGCACGCTGGCAAAATACACCCGCGATGAAGCCAAGAAGATGATCGAAGATGCGGGCGGTAAAGTGACCGGCTCGGTGAGCAAGAAAACGGATTACGTCGTCGCCGGCTCCGACGCTGGATCAAAGCTCGATAAAGCGAAAGAGCTAGGTGTCGCGGTGATCGATGAAACAGAAATGGAGAAACTTGCAGGCTAATATTGCAGCGATGTAGGACACCCGCCCTCGGCTGTCCGGTTGAGCGAAGTACGACGGCTCATGTCGGTTACTCCGCTCAAAACCGCTCCTTGCTGTCACTCACCCATCGCTTTTCGCATCCGCTCCCACGTCACTTCCAGCATCTCCGGCAGCACTCGCGTTTCACCGACCACCGACAAGAAATTCGCGTCGGCGACCCAGCGCGGCAGCACGTGCATGTGAATGTGCCCTGCGATCCCCGCTCCCGCCGCCTTGCCAATATTCATCCCCAGGTTGACTCCATCCGGATGATAAAGTCCGCGCAACACACTTTCCATCCGCTGCGAAAGCCCCATCATCTCATTCGCCGCTTCGCTCGGCAGTTTTTGCAATTCGTCCAGATGCGCATACGGAACAATCATCACGTGTCCCGGCGTGTAGGGAAACGCGTTCAGAATCACGAAGCAATTCTTTCCCCGATACACAACGTAGGTGTTCGCATCATCCTTCGCGTTCACCGCATTGCAGAATACGCATCTCGTCGTCTTTTCCGTGCCCGACACATAAGCGTAGCGCCACGGCGTCCAGAGATAATCCATAGTTCGGCAGGTTAGCAGATGCGATCTGGTTATGAACCTGTGATGACTGAAATATGACTGTAACACGCGCAGGTTTTGCGTTTGACACTGTTCGCGCGTGGTTGTTATAGTCGTGAAAGTTCCCATTGGACGCGGGTTCTTTGTAAAACGTCCGACAGCTGGGATTGTCCAAGCTCACTCGCCAGGGTGGGCCCACCACAACCAAACGACGCCTCCAGCAGTCCGCAGAGCAGGTCCCGCATCCGTGATCAGAGAGGAATTACCTTGCTCGACGAAACTACCTTCGACGAAACCACCACAACCAACGATTCCAGTTCATCCGTTGCCACGCAAACGGAACCAGCCACGGAGCAGGAGACGCAACACTCTGCCCCTGCGACCGAAACCCACCAGCCCGCGCCGGCCACGGAGGACAGACCTGCTCCTGCGGAGGATTTTGCGTCCGCCCTCGAGACCTTCACCACCGAAGCCGAAGAGGCCGTGAGTGAAGACCGGGTGATCAAAGGCACGGTGCTCAAGCTGACGCCGACCCACGTCGTCGTCGATGTGGGGGCGAAATCGGAAGGCATGCTGCCCCTTGCCGAAGTGCTCGATCACGACGGCAACCCGAAGTTCAAGCCCGGCGATGAAATCGACGTGATGCGCGAGAAGGGTCAGGCCGAGGAAGGCTACATCAGCCTCTCGCATCAGAAAGCGCAGCGCATTCATGCCTGGGAAGAGATTGAAAAAGCCCATCACGAGAAGAAGCCGATCAAAGCCGTGGTCGTCGATCGCATCAAAGGTGGTCTGACTGTCGACATTCTCGGCGCGCATGCGTTTCTGCCCGGCTCGCAAGTCGATCTTCGTCCGATTCGCAACCTCGACGGCATGAAGGGACAGACCCTCGAAGTCGCCATCATCAAGCTGAACAAGAAGCGCGGCAACATCGTGGTCTCGCGCAAGGAATTGCTCGAAGGCGAGCAGCAGGAAAAACGATCCAAGACTCTAGAACATCTGGAAGAGGGCTCGGTCCTCACAGGGGTCGTCAAGAATCTTACCGAGTACGGCGCTTTCGTCGATCTCGGTGGGCTGGACGGCCTGCTGCACATTACCGACATGTCTTGGGGACGGCTCACTCACCCTAAAGATCTCGTCAACGTCGGCGATCAGATTCAAGTCAAGGTTCTCAAGTACGACAAAGAAAAACAGCGTGTCTCGCTGGGATTCAAGCAGCTCACGCCTGATCCCTGGCTCGATGCCGAGCATCGCTATCCGGTTGGAGCTCATGTTGCCGGACGCGTCATCAGCGTGACCGACTACGGCGCGTTCGTCGAGCTCGAACAAGGCATCGAAGGCCTGGTTCACGTCAGCGAGATGACGTGGTCGAAGCGCATGAAGCATCCCTCCAAACTGGTGAATGTCGGCGATCAAGTGGAATGCGTTGTTCTCAACGTGAATCCGACTGAGCGCCGCATCTCTCTCGGTATGCGCCAGCTTGCGGCCAATCCCTGGGACTCGTTGCATGAGAAATTTCCGGTCGGCATGACGGTGGAAGGACGCGTGCGCAATCTCACCGATTTCGGCGCGTTCATCGAAATCGAAGACGGCATCGACGGGCTCGTCCACGTCAGCAACCTGAGCTGGACCAAGCGCGTGAAGCATCCTTCGGAAGTTTTGAAAAAGGGTGATCGCGTGAAAGCCATCGTGCTTGCCATTGAGCCTGACAAGCGCCGTCTCTCGCTCGGAGTAAAGCAGCTTCAACCCGACGTCTGGGAATCCTTCTTCGCCTCGCATCACGTCGGCGATGTCGTTCACGGCAAGGTCCTGCGCGTGGCTGCGTTCGGCGCTTTTGTCGAAATCGCCGACGGAGTGGAAGGCCTGTGCCACAAATCCGAAGCGGTCGACGGAAACGGCCAGCCGCTCCATCTGGAACCGGGCATCGAGCACGATTTCAAGATCATCAAGATGAGTCCGGAAGAGAAGAAAGTCGGCCTCAGCATTCGCGCCGTCGGCGAAGAAGCCTCGCGCTCGGAAGTCGAAGCCTACAAGCAGCCGGTTTCGAGTACCAGCTCCACCATCGGCGAACTGATCTCCTGGAAGCGTGCCAGCAACGAAGGCAACTAACAGCGCGCGCTTTTCCTCTTAATGTCCTCAGCGCGGCAGCGGCTCCGGTAGCACGGAGCCGCACCAGTTCTGGCGTGAAGCTGGTTGCCCCACTCTTCTCGCGCTTTTGGCGAGAGCGTAGGGAATCACAGCGCAAAAGGAGATATCCAATGGCGAGTGAATCCAGGACGCTTATTCAGCTGTCTGACATTCTGGGTGTGGAATTCGAATGCCCCAAGTGCCAGGCAAAGATTCTGTATCCGATCAAGACACACTACGAACCCCTGCCGGAGAGCTGCCCCTGCTGCGGGCAACTGTGGTTTAACGAAAATCCAGGTTTGCCGGCGGATCAGCCCAGAGTCGTCGAACTGGTTCAGAAGACGCTCACCGGCCTCCACAATATCTCTGAAACTCCCGCCATTCGAGCGCGGGTTCGTTTGAACATTGCCGATTTGTCTCAACCAGAAGTACCTTCCGCCGGAACGAAAAAGCCCGCAGAAACTGATAAGACCTCTCGGGAAAATGCCCAGGCCTCGTAAGATCGATTTAGGAATCCTAAGTGAGATTGGCTGTATCCCGGGGAAGGCCGTCATCCCGAACGCCGGCGCCTTTACCAGCGGGCGGAGGGATCTCGCGTGGAGACTTTGCCGACCGCCGCGAGATCCTCCGATCGCGGTGAAGAAGGTGGCGCTTCGTGGGGACGCCTCAGAGATAAACGGGATTGAAACTGAGCCTCTACCTGCTCTGCACGCTTGCTTGGCCCTGCCTCGCGCCCTGTTCTAAAATCCTTAGTTTGCCTTCACTCATCTCTTTTTAAGGAAGATCCCCTTGCCCGACACAATTTTCGACGTAGCCATTATCGGCAGCGGACCCGCCGGATACACTGCTGCCATCCGCTCCGGCCAGTACGGCCTCAAAACCGCGCTGATTGAAAAAGATGGATTCCTCGGCGGCACTTGCCTTCATGTCGGCTGCATCCCGACCAAGGCGCTTCTGTTCAACGCCGAGCTTTGGGACCACCTCAAAGAAGCCAAAGAATTTGGCATCGAAGGCGTCGATGCTCGCAAGCTGAACTGGAGCGCGATCCAGGATCGTAAATCGAAGATCGTGGCCAAGCACGCCAAAGGTCTCGAATTCCTGATGAAGAAAAACAAAGTTCAGACGGTTAAGGGATACGGCAAGCTGACAGGCCCCGGGAAAAACGGAATTCACACCATTGAAATTGCGAATGACGGAAAGACAACTCACATTCAAACGAAGAACGTTATTCTCGCTACCGGCTCGGAAGCCCGCATGCTACCTGGCCTCGAAATCGGCGACCGCGTTCTCACCAATATCGAAATCCTCAGCTTGCAAGAAATCCCCAAATCGCTCGTCATTGTCGGCGCCGGCGCGGTCGGCGTCGAGTTCGCCTCGATCTATCGATCGTTTGACCGCGAAGTGACGATCGTTGAAATGCTGCCTCGTCTCGTTCCCGTCGAAGACGAAGAAGTCTCCAAAGAACTCGCCCGCGTCTACCGCAAGCGCGGCATCGAATTTCATACCAGCGCCAGAGTCGAAAAAGTCGAGAAGACGAAATCCGGCGTCGCCGTCACGATCTCGGTCGAGGGCAAGCATCACAAAATCGAGGCGGAAAAAATTCTAATCGCCGTGGGCCGCAAGCCGCGAACGCAAAATATCGGTATGGAAAAGACAAAGATCAAGCCGGAACGCGAATTCATCCAGGTCGATTCATGGCAGCTGACGGCCGAGCCCGGCATCTACGCCGTCGGCGACATCGTCCTCGGCACGCCGCAACTCGCGCATGTCGGCGCCATGGAGGCGCTCGTTGCCGTAGCCAAAATCGCAGGCAAGCCGTGCCGGCCCGTGAATCGCGACCGCATCCCCGGCGCGACCTACTGCCATCCGGAAATCGGCAGCGTCGGCCTGACCGAAACCCAGGCCCGCGAAGCCGGATACAACGTGAAGATCGGCAAGTTTCCGTTCACGGCCAATTCGCGCGCCTCCATCGTCGGCCAGCACGAAGGTTTTATCAAAATTATTTCGGATGCAGATTACGACGAGATTCTCGGCGTGCATATCATCGGCCCGCAAGCGACCGAGTTGATCGCCGAAGCCGTAGCCGCGATGGAACTCGAAGCTACAGCCGAAGATTTGGTCTGGACGATCCACGCGCATCCCACGCTGGCCGAAGCCATGCTCGATGCAGCCAACAGCGTGTACGGAATGGCCATCAACGCGTAGAACCCACGAAGGACCGATGCAACTTCTCTATGTTCCCATGTGCTGTGTGGTGAAAGATTTTGATTTTAGCCCGCGCAAATCCGCGGCCAATAGAATTTGATCTTCATCCTTCAACTCGGCACGATCGACTACGCCGCCGGCCTTCGCCTGCAGCAGCAACTCGTCAGCCTGCGCAAAGAAGAAAAAATCGGCGACGTTCTACTCCTGCTCGAACACTCGCCGGTCATCACCCTCGGCCGAAATGCGAAAGCCGCTAATGTCATTGCCTCGTCCGAAGTTCTTGCGCAGCGCGGCGTTGAGCTCAGCGAATGCGATCGCGGTGGCGACGTCACGTTCCACGGCCCGGGACAGATCGTCGGCTATCCGATTTTCGATCTGCGCGGCTTCGCCTGTTCTACCAACAATGTGTCATCCCGAGCGGAAGCGAGTGATTCGCTGGCGAATTGCTCGCTGCAGTCGAGGGACCTTGTGCTCCCCACGCGCAAGCACTTGGGGGCCGTCGATTTCGTCCGCCGCCTCGAAGAAATTCTCATCCGCGCCTGCGCCGACTTCGCGATTCCCTCGAAACGCATCTGCGGCCTAACCGGAGTCTGGACGGACCCGGCAACCGGCAATGCTCGTGTAGGGGCGGACGCCCTCGCCCGCCCAGTCGAGCCAAGCTCGACAGCCGCGGCCCAAAGCGCCACACAATTGAAAGAACACGATTGCCGCCACCGCAAGGGGCACGACTTCAATCATGCCAAAAGCGACGCGGCGGAGAATGCGGTTTCAGCTCCCGAGGACAATGCTGTCGAAGCCAAACTCGCCGCCATCGGTGTCCACATCTCCCGCTTCGTCACTTCGCACGGCTTCGCACTGAACGTGAACACCGACCTGAACTACTTCAATCTGATCATCCCCTGCGGCATCACAGCCAAGCCCGTGACCTCGATGCAGCAGCAACTCGGCCGCCCACTCGATCTCAACGCTGTGTCCGAATCCATCTCCCGCAACTTCGGCGTAGTCTTCCAGACCCAGATCCTCTGGCTGGAATCTATCGACGCGCTGTTGTGTGGCGCCGGCCTGCCCTGAGCGAAGCCCAAGGAACTCCCGCGAACAGTGGGACGCTCGGCTCTAGCCCTACTTCCCGCTCTCGCGATACCATCAATACATCGCGGCATCTGCGCCGCGTCAAATGGGGAACAATACAAAGAAGTCTGAACACAGCTCTAACGGCCATCGCCCACACAACGAGTCCAAACGCACCACAGCTCGTGTAGGGGCGGACCCATTCCTCCGCCCGGGCGAGCGAAGCTCGACAGCAGACTCCGATCTCCGAACCTACTCAATCCCCGACCTCCGCCTCGAGCACCCGAACTTCACGGTCAAGCAAACCACGGGGGTTAAAAACGACAAAGACGGCCACGTCCGCTACGAAGTGACTGGCGATCTCGACGCTCCCGTACCGCCGATTCGCGATTCCAAATATCTCTCGAAGCAGCAGGCCATCGAGATTTACCGCTACATGCTGCTCAACCGCAAGATGGAAATCGCGCTGGAAAACTTGTACAAGCAAGGCAAGGTCGTCGGCGGAGTTTATTTCGGACTCGGCCAGGAAGCCTGCTCCTGCGCCTCGGCCTACGCGCTCGACAAAGATGACTGGTTCGCGCCCATGATCCGCAATCAGGGATCGCTGCTCGTTCGCGGCTTCGGCGCCCGCGACACCATGATGCAGTACATGGCCAAAGCCGATTCGCCCACGCGCGGCCGCGACGGCACCTCGCATTTCGGCGACATCGAACAGCGCAACATGGTCTCGCCCATCTCCATGCTCGGTGACCTTATCCCTGTCATGTCGGGCGTCGCTCTCGGCGCTCGCCTCCAAGGACGTAACATCGCCGTGATGACCTACATCGGTGACGGAGGCCAATCCACCGGCGTGACCTACGAAGGCATCAATTTCGCCGCCGTGCAAAATCTCGGCCTCGTGCTCGTCGTTGAGAGCAATCTCTGGGCCTACTCCACTCCGTCAGAAATGCAGTACCGCTGCCAAGACCTTGCCGAACGTGCTATCGGATACGGCATCCCCGGCGTGATTGTCGACGGTACAGACGCCTGCCAGGTCTACGATGCGGCCCACGAGGCGGTCGAGCGGGCCCATTGCGGCGAAGGTCCCACGCTCATCGAAGCAAAAATGATGCGCATGAAGGGCCACGCGATCCATGACGCCGCCAGTTACGTGCCGAAACCATTATTCGATTTCTGGAAGAAGCGCGATCCGCTCGCGAGATTCGAAGGTCACTTAGTAAAAGAGAAAAAATGGTTGAGGGTCAAAGAAAATGAAGCGCTGATTGCAGAAGTCGAGCGGGTGATCGAAGAAGAAAGAGAAGTCGCCGTAAACTCCCCGATGCCAACGCCCGAATCCGCTGAAGGCGGCGTCTTCTGCGAGAACGGCTGCCACAAAATCAAACCGAAGTACGGCATGCCGAAAGTAAAAAAGGGAACCGGCAGCTACAAAGAAACCAGAGCCGCCGTGCATCTGAAATAAGAATCGCGGAAATCCGCGAGATCAGTGGCAAAGAAGTTGATGGACCTATGCAACTTACTTACCTCGAAGCCATCCGCCAGGGAATTTGGGAAGAAATGGAACGCGACCCCACTGTCTTCTGTCTCGGCGAAGATATCGGCATCTACGGCGGAGCGTTCAAAGTCACCGACGGATTCATCGACCGCTTCGGCCCCGAGCGCGTCATCGACACGCCCATCTCCGAATCCGCTGTCGTCGGCGCGGCCTTTGGCGCCTCGCTCACCGGCATGCGTCCCGTTGCTGAATTTCAGTTCATGGACTTCATCGGCTGCGCTTTCAACCAGATCTCCAACATGGTCGCGAAAACGCATTATCTCTGGGGTGCGCCCGCTCCGCTCGTCCTGCGCGGCCCCAGCGGCGGATACGTTCACGGCGGCCCTTTCCATTCGCAAAATCCCGAGATGTGGTTCGTCCACAATCCCGGCCTCAAGGTCATCTGCCCAGCCACGCCTTACGACGCCAAGGGACTGATCAAAGCAGCCATCCGCGACAACAATCCCTGCGTTTTCTTCGAACACAAATATCTCTACCGGCGAATCAAGGAAGAAGTCCCCGCGGATGATTACGTTGTGCCCATCGGAAAGGCGCGCGTGGCGCGGGAAGGCAAAGACCTGAGCATCATCTCCTACGCGGCGATGGTCCATACCGCGCTCGAAGCCGCCGAGATTCTGAGGAAGGAAAATATCGATCTGGAAATTCTCGACCTGCGCTCGCTCGTTCCCATCGATCGCGAAGCCATCGCACAAACCGTCAAGAAGACAAGCAAGGTCATCGTCCTGCACGAGCACTCCCGCACCGGAGGCCTTGCCGGCGAGATCGCCGCCATCATTAACGAAGAAGCCTTTGACGACCTCGACGGACCGATCGTCCGCATCGCCGGCCTCGACTCCGCAATTCCGTTCTCGCCTCCGCAGGAGCGTCATTATCTCCCTAAGGTCGAAGACGTCGTCCGAGAAGCCCGCCGTTTGAAAGCCTATTAATCTCGGAACTCTCGTCCGACAGGATGTAAGTTTGGCAAAAAGGTAGTTGGAGGATCCCGAACTTACGCCGCTTGTCCCGGCGTCAGCGACACCGGCGGATCCTGCGTGCGCGTCCAGGTATAGCGCATGCGATGGATGACGGTAATCGTCGAGAGCACGGCTATCACCCATAGCACCGGCGCCATGCGGTTGAACAGTGCGCCAAGAATGACGAGCACGAGGCGTTCCGGCCGCTCCATGAATCCCACGCGGCAGGATCCGATCAGCGATTCGGCGCGGGCTCGCGTGTAGCTGACCATGATGGCGCTGATCATCACGAACGCGGTCAATATGACATAGAAGAAGCGTCCGCCTCGCGCGTAGAAGACCAGCAGGCCCAGGAATTGGGACGCATCCGAGTAGCGATCGACCACAGAGTCAAAGAACGCGCCAAAGCGCGTTACGCGATTAGTCGCGCGGGCGACTTGCCCATCCACCAGATCGAAGAAGCCGGAAAAAATAATCACCAGCCCGGCGTAGATGAACATCCGCTGCTGATTGCTGGCGTTGGCTGAGCCGAACAGGATTGCGGCCCAGGTGTTGACCACAAGTCCCATGAATGTCAGCACATTGGGATTAATGCGGGAGAGCGCCAGCCAGCGAACAATCGTGTCGAGCAGCGCACCACAGGCCCGGCCAAAAGCGCTCGTCCACGATATCGTCATCCGGGGAACCCTGATTTATAGGAGATTCGTTCAACCCCGAAGAACACCGGCAGACTCGAAAAAAACTCCCAGACCCCTGTCGGTCGAGTGCCTTCGTTTCCTTTGTGGCTCATTCTTTACGGTTCAATGCCTAAGCTTGCGCCTCTTTCGATCCACCCTCGTCGAGTTCGTCATGGATGGTCGACAGGCTCAGAATTTCCATTTCGCGTTTGCCGTTGGGCGTCACTACCACAGCCTCGTCTCCGACTTTCTTGTTGAGCAGGGCCCGGCCGATCGGCGATGTAGTCGAAATCTTTCCCGTCGCCACATCCGACTCTTCGCTGGTCACCAGCTTGTATTCCATCTCTTCACCCTTAGTATTGTCGTAGACCTTGACCGTCGACCCCAGGCCCACCTTGTCGCGGGGGATGTTATTCATGTTGATCAACGACAGATCCGCCAAGCGCTTGCCCAATTGCCGGACGCGCGCCTTCACGAACTCCTGCCGCTGCTTCGCCATGTGATACTCAGCATTCTCGCTGAGATCGCCAAGCGCAGCCGCCTTCTTGATTTCCTTGGGAAGTTCGTGGATGAGTTCGTGTTCGAGCGCGTCAATCTCATCCTGCAACTTTCGTTTGATCTGATCTGTCATCGGTGAAGAAATCCGGTTACCGGGAGGCTTGAGACATTATAACCCTACATACCCGCGGCGAGACTCCCCTCCAGCATGAATCCACCTTACGCCTTTTGAATCGGACCTGTCATGTACGGCACCGGTCAGTCCCAATGCGTCCTTCTTTAGGGTGTCCCATGACTCCGGGGCCGCGGTCCATGGCCCAGCGGGGTCTCTTTTTCATCGTGTTGTCGGACTAGCTCATATACCAGCCACCATTGACCGAAATCGTCTGCCCGGTCATGTAGTCATTCATCGCCAACATCACAGCGACAGATGCGATGTCATCCACCGAACCAAAATGCCGCATCGGAATAAGATTCGGATTGACGTTCGGGTTACTAGTAACCATGTCAGTCTGAATCAGCGCGGGAGCAATGGCGTTTACCGTGATTCCGTCTCGAACGAATGCTGAGGCGCAGGAGTGCGTCAGCCCTATGATCCCAGCCTTCGACGCCGCGTAGTGGGCTCCCACCGCCCCGCCCGTTTGTGCAGCGACCGAAGACAGGTTGATGATGCGTCCCCACTTTCTTTGTCGCATGCCGCCAGCCGCAGCCTGCGTTACAAGAAATACCGACTTTAAATTAACGGTGAGCACTTCGTCCCATTCCGTCTCTGTAATCTCCTCCAATTTGCGCGGATGAGCGATACCCGCGTTGTTGACGAGGATATCGATGCCAGCAAGGTGCGCCTCAACCTCTGCGACCATGCGCTTCACGTCAGCGGCAACCGACACGTCCGCTTGAATCGCAAGCGCCTTTCGTCCCCTCCCGCTGATTTCGGCACAGACCGCATTCGCCGCGTCGGCTCGTTCGCGGTAGTTCACTGCAATATCGGCACCAGCCCTGGCCAATGCCACGGCGATTCCCGCACCGATTCCCCGACTGCCACCTGTCACGAGCGCAACTCGATCCTTGAGGTCTTTCATGGCGTTATTGTATGCGCGATCTGACGCCGTTCGGTGACCGATGTCTCGCCGAGTTCTCTAAAAACACGACCCTGCAAATCATTCCTTCCCATCAATCCGGAGCACCCACGTGTGCAAACGGGGTGAGGCGTACCATTGGGCATGAGAAGAATACATTCTGCATGTCTGGAACCAGACCCCTCTGATCGGTCGGGTGCTGCCGATGTCCTCCTTCGACAACAGCCAAACGAGGAAGACGAAGAGGACGAAGAAGAAGATGACGACCGCGACAAGGATGACGATGATGGTGACAATGACGAGGGTTACTCCGAGTGAGCGTACCCTTGTGTAGTGCATCGGGTGAAGGGTGAGGCGCGAAGACTTCATCAACGTTGCTGAAGAAACGTTGGATTCGCTGCCGGAAGAATTTCGCAGCCGTATCCAGAACGTTGCGATTCTGGTCGAGGATTTTCCTCCAATCCAGTCGGCACTCCAGCCGGGACGGAGCAGGCGTCTCCTTCTTGGCATCTTCCACGGCGTCCCCGCGACCAAGAAGAGCGTCTTTGACTTATCAGTCGGTCCAGCCCACATCGTGCTTTATCAAAAGAATATCGAGGCGGTCTGTTCGAGCGAGGCAGAAGTCCGTCATCAAATTCGCCAGACTCTGATCCATGAACTCGGTCATTATTTTGGAATGACCGAGGAACAACTGAATGATGTGTAGCGGCAAGGGCAAAACTGCTCCCCGCTCATACGCCTCGATTCGTCGTCGCCAATCAATCCGCCGGCGATTCACCTGCGATCGGATGTCGACGGCTCAGACTCGTCTTATCCCAGGCTGCTGTTTCGAGGAATGCCGGATACAGTAAACACCGTAGGTCGCTGGGCCATCAAGATACGTGATAATGACAAACTGGCTGGTGTCGTGGCGAATACCAATTCGATCTCCCTAAAGCCTTGAAGATATGAACCCTCAACCCTTGGGTGGAGTACAGATTCTGATTGCGGACGACCACGAATTATTTCGGCGGACGGTTCGTTCCTTTATCGAGTCCCAGCCAAACTGGAGAGTCTGCGCCGAAGCCGGCGACGGCATCGAGGCGGTCGAGAAAGCGAAGCAAGTCTGTCCAGATGTAGTTTTGATCGACATCAACATGCCACGGATGGACGGCCTGGAGGCGACTCGGATAATTCGGCGCGAGCTGCCGGCTTCGAAAGTAGTCGTCGTGACCCAGAATCATTCGAGTATAGCCCGCCAACAAGCCGCGTCCGTAAACGCACATGCCTACGTCAGCAAATCTGATTTAAGCAAAGATTTGTCTGCGACAATTGAGCGTGTAATAGGAAAGCCCAATGGCGACACGCTGGCGGCACCAGATGATCGCGCCGTTCCTGAAGAGTGGCTCCGCGGGAGCGGTGCTTTGGGCCGACTGGTTCACGAGTTCGAGTGGAGCAAGACTCCGCTCGGTGCAATGGACAAATGGCAACAGAGCTTAAGGACCATCGTTCGCGTGCTTCTTACTTCTCGCTTCGCGATGTGGATGAGTTGGGGCCCGGAACTCACATTCTTGTATAACGATGCCTATGCCAAGATGACGCTGGGCAAAAAGCATCCCTGGGCTTTGGGCAGACGATCTCAGGAGGTTTGGGAAGAAATCTGGGGCGACATCGGACCTCGAATCCAAAAAGTCTTGCAAAGCGGTGAGGCGACATGGGACGAGGCGCTTCTACTCTTCCTCGAACGCAGCGGGTATCGCGAAGAGACCTATCATACGTTTTCTTATAGTCCCTTGTTTGGGGACGACGGCAACAGACAAGGCCATTTGTGTGTGGTGACCGAGGAAACTGACCGTGTAATCGGCGAACGCCGGCTGAATACTCTACGTTCCTTGTCGGCGGAATTGAACAAGACAACCACCGAGGAGGACATCGTTAGCTGTGTAAGTCGCTGCCTCGGCGAAAACCAGAAAGACTTACCCTTCACGCTCACGTACCTTTTCGCCGAAGGTGATAGGCAAGCTCGTTTGGCCTGCCATACGGGAATCTCAATGGGGCAGCCTGCTGCCCCTGATTCAATCAATTGCGAAGCAGACTCAATCTGGCCGTTCGTTGATCTGATGGCAGGCAAAGATTCCGTTGTCGTCGAAGATTTGAACACGAGGTTCGACACCCTTCCCTCTGGTTCTTGGGACAAATCACCATGGCGGGCGCTCTTACTCCCCATTACGAGTCAGACCCAAAGGACCCCAGCCGGAGTGCTTGTCATAGGTCTCAATCCCTATCGCCCGCTCGATGTCAGCTACGCCGGGTTCCTGAATCTAGTCTCTACTCAAATTGCCGCGAGCATTTCTAACGCACGCGCATACGAGGCCGAGCGGAAGCGCGCGGAGGCTCTGGCAGAAATTGATCGCGCTAAAACCGCGTTCTTCAGCAACGTGAGCCATGAATTCCGAACTCCTCTGACCTTGATGTTAGGGCCTTTGCAGGACTTATTAGCACGAAGTCAGACTCATCTGACGCCCACCGCAAAGGAACAACTCGAACTGGCAAACCGCAATGGTGCAAGGCTTTTGCGGTTGGTGAATACGTTGCTCGATTTTTCACGGATTGAAGCCGGACGAGTGCAAGCGGTTTATCAAGCCACCGACTTGGCAGGCTTTACCTCGGAATTAGCCAGCGTCTTCCGCTCTGCGACCGAAAAAGCTGGTCTTCGCCTCACCGTGAACTGCTCCCCGCTTCGTGAACCCGTCTACGTTGATCGGGACATGTGGGAAAAGATCGTTTTGAACCTGATCTCCAATGCCTTCAAGTTTACCTTCGACGGAGAAATTACCGTGAGCACGGATCGAGTCGGAGATTTCGCCGAGCTTAGAGTGCGAGACACCGGCGTCGGGATACCTCCCGAAGAAATACCGCGACTGTTCGAGCGATTCCATCGGGTTCTTAACACCCGCAGTCGCACACACGAGGGAACAGGCATCGGCTTGGCATTGGTTCAGGAATTAATCAAGCTGCATGGTGGGTTCATTCGGGTGGAGAGCACGTTGGGAAGAGGGAGCACGTTCATCGTTAACATCCCATTCGGGCAGGACCATTTGTCATCGAGCCAGATGGGTGGGGTCCGCACCTTGACGTCAACGGCGACGGGCGCAAAGCCGTTTGTGGAGGAAGCGCTGAGATGGCTTCCTGAAACTCCCCGTGAGGATGCCGAAATCATCAGCGATCAGGATTTGTTGCCCGTCCCCTGCCCGCCCTCTGCAGAAATCGGGACTCGCCCTCGAATCCTGGTTGCTGATGATAACGCTGATATGCGTCAATACGTCGCTCGCCTTTTATCGGAGCACTACGGAGTCGAGACTGTTCCGGATGGGCAGGCTGCCCTGCACGCGGCGCGTGAGCGCCTGCCGAATCTGATCCTCAGCGATGTGATGATGCCTGTCATGGATGGATTCCAACTGCTGGAAGCAATCCGGGCAGAAGAGCGCACGCGAAGAATTCCAGTAATCCTGCTCTCAGCCCGTGCAGGAGAAGAGTCCCGTGTTGAGGGAATGCACGCCGGAGCGGATGATTATCTAATCAAACCGTTCTCCGCGAGGGAGTTACTCGCTCGAATCAGCGCCAGGCTTGAAATCTCCCGCTTGCAGCGCGAAGGTGAACAGCGTTATCGCGAACTTGCCGAGTCATTGGACAAACAAGTGCAGGCCCGAACCGAGCAGCTGGAGTCTCGCACTGCTGAATTGATGAAGCAGTCTGAAGACATCCGCAAGCTCTCCGCGCAGCTACTTGGGCTTCAGAATGAAGAACGACGGCATATAGCGCGCGAGTTGCACGACAGTGCGGGGCAGACGCTGGCAGTTCTGAATATGAATTTGACGCGGCTGGCAGAAGAAATAAGGGCAAAGGCTCCTGAGATTGTGGCCGAGGCCCAGGCTTCAGAACAACTCGTACAGCAACTGCAACAGGAAATAAGAACCGCCTCTTACCTTCTCCATCCTCCGTTGCTCGATGAAAGCGGTTTAGCATCTGCTCTGGAATGGTACGTCGAGGGCATCAAAGAGCGAACTGGTTTGGTAATCGACCTTCAGGTTTCTGAGAATTTTGGACGCGTCTCGAAGGAGATCGAATTGGTGGTTTTCCGTACAGTTCAGGAGTGCTTAACCAACATTCACCGCCACTCACGGAGCAAATCTGCAACCATCGAACTGTTTCGCGACGACCAACTGCTGAAGCTAGAAGTGCAGGACAGAGGCAAAGGTATACCGGCAGAGAGGTTGGCTCAAATTCAAGCGGGGGGCTCTGGCGTGGGTATCCGAGGAATGCGAGAACGAGTTCGCCACTTTTCTGGTGACATGACGATTGAGTCGGGCAACACCGGAACGCGGGTGCTTGTGGCCATTCCAATCTTTCGAACGGCGTTACAGGAAGAAAAGGACAACAGCGAGCCGCTGCAGGCAGTCTAGTGTTGCCTCAGACTGTATCAAAAGATAAGTTCAGCGCACTGCCTGATAGGCCACGCTCTTTTGGCGCGGCGTTCATGTCGGGCCGGGATGTTTCGAACGCGGGTACGAGCCCGAAAGCAACCCTACTATGAGGGTCAGGAGAAGCGCGCGCGTCAATGGTGCTAGCTGGACAATAACTCCTGCACTGCCCGGTAACCTTGATCGATCGCCTGGATCGGTATAGGCGGCCGCTGCGGCATCGGAATTTGCGATGGTAATGCGCTCAAAAGGCCGGCGTGCAATGTCGCACGGCCGCTTACCCTCCGGCCAATCCGGATCCCAGAGTGGGTTGTACTCGTATGTATATCCGTGTGGCCAACGGTTGACGGTAATCGCCTCGATGTCCCGCGCAGGATCAAAACCACCGCTGCCCAACACGCGCGCAAATTGGTCGCGAATATTTCGCTCAAAAGTCTCGAAGGATGTAGCCAGCAACTCGTAATGGCCGGCGCGCTGCTGCTCCCGGGCTGAAAGACCCGGCTGGCACGGTGTGCGCAGCATGTGTACCAGAACCGGCTCATCCGGCGAGTCTGGCGGTTGGTACTGGCCCATGCTTGGAGCTTGATCCAGATTCATGGAACTGTGATACATGCCCGGACAAGAAACTCCCCGGACTCCCAACTTGTGAAATGCAGTCCAGTTGCTCACTCCAATCACGGTATAAACCAGCGGTACCTTTACCCCATAGTGCAGCGCATCTTTCTGTTCGGGGGGCAGGTCCGGACAAAGGTACGGAATCACCATATTCCAGCAAGCCAGCACCGTTCCTTTTGCCCGAACGCAGTACGCTTTTTGATCGCGTCCATACACGACTTCAACCTGTTTCGCGGAAGCCGAATTTCCCACATGCCGCGCCAGTACCGCGGTGCTGTTCAGCCGTATGCGAACGGGAGAATCTCCGTGATCCAGGTGGCTGTACTCCATCTTCGCCGTTACCATGTCTTCGGCTGTTGTTCCGGGAGCAGTACCGGGAATCAGCGACCGCACCAACATGCGCGCGATCGATGCATTTCCGTCGGGGGAGTGGAAGTAGTATTCCTCTTGCGGTGTGACCGCTCCTAATGCGGTAAAAGTAAGGCCCTTCGACGGCACGCGATCCAGCCGCATCCCTTGAAACCCGGGAAAGTGAATGGCCCAGCAATCCAGCGCCGGAACAGCATCGATACCGATCCCGTACAGACCATGCGTGCGAGGCTGGTAGAAAGGAATCACATCCGGATGAGCCTTCACCACATTAAGAAGGAAATCCTTGTAGCTCATCTTCGAAAGCCGCGCCTTTTTCTCCGCCTGAGGCACTCCTTCCATGTAGTCAACTTTGGCCTCTTCAATGCGGACGATATCCCGCTGCGCCTCAGTTGACAGCGGAGTCTTGGCGAGAAAGTCTGCCCATTTCCCCGACCCACCCTGCCGCCCATAGAAACCTCCGGGCGCATTGGTCACCAGTTGCTCGCCGCCAAAGGTTTCCTTGTCGAAGAAGTATCCAAATCCCAGACCACCGAAGGCACTTTTGCCGGCGTACTTCTTTTCGAGGGCCGGAGGATCAATGCCAAGCTCGGTAAGCAGCCCGGCGGCAACTTTGCTGTACGGGAATGGCGATTCAATGGCAAAGGTTCCACCATTCGTCAGGACCATCCGCCCATGGAAATGAAACTCGTTTCTTTTGGCGTGACCGCCGAAGTCGTCATGATTATCGAGAATAAGAATGCGAGAGGAGGCTCCGGCTTGCTTGCGATAGAAGTACGCGGCCGCCAAGCCGCTGATTCCCCCGCCAACCACAATCAGGTCGTACTCCTCGCCCGTTTCCACCCGCTTGCCTGCTTTTGCCCAGAAAGTACCATCGCGCAGTGCGTGCGCAACTTCGAACGATCCGGGGTGACTTCCCCGCATTCCAGTGCGTGTTGGTGGATAGTACCCGGGGCGATCTTGCGCCGAGGGTGCGGGCGTCTGAGCCGTCAGCAATTCTCCCATCCACGGACTGGCGAGCGCACCGCCCGCTCCGATGGCCATGCCGTTCAAGAAATCGCGGCGGGTGATGTTACGGTCCATGCCAAGGTCGCGATCGCGTGATCGTTTTCCGCCGTTCTTTTCTGTGTCAGACATATCTTTACGCACGTTTCACTTGTTCCTGCACCGCGCGATAAGCCTGGTCAATGGCCACATTCGTGTACGCGCTGGCACCGGCGTCGGAGTTCGCAATGGATATCCGCCCAAACTGTTTTCGCCCGACGACGCAAGGACGCTCATCCCGCGGCCAATGCGGATCAAACAGCGAATCGTACTCGTAAGCGTATCCATGCGCCCAACGGTTCACCGTGATGGCGGCAATGTCGCGAGCGGAATCAAATCCAGCCGGCGCCAGCATGCGATTCAGCTGTTCACGAATATTCCGTTCAAATTCAGAGAAGGGAGTTCCAATCAGTTCGTATCTGCCCATCCGGTACTGATCGCGACGCGGCAGTCCCGGCTTGCACGGCGTCCGCAACATGAACAGCACCATGGGCTCTTCCGGCTTGCTGGGAAATTCATAGCTACCCAGGCTGACCGGAAAATCGAGCATGGTAAAGGTGTGATAACTCCCCGGCGAGAGGATCTGCCGGATGCCCAGCTTGTGGAACGCTGTCCAATTACGAATCGCCACGTGCGTATAAATCAACGGCTCCTTCACGCAGTATTGCAAGGCTTCTTTCTGCTTCTCGGGAAGCTCCGGACAGAGATATGGAACCACGCGGTTGTAACAAGCCAGAACGCAGCATCCAGCGGTTACCTTCTTGAGCTTCCCCTCCTGCATGTACGCGACTTCCACTTGCTTGGCCGACTCCGGCTTCCCAGAGTTCCTGGCGGCGACGGCAGTCGTGTTCAGACGAATTCGGATCGGCGACGAAGCGCGATCGAGTTTGCTGTAATCGGCACGGGCGGTAACCACATCTTCCATTGTGTGCCCCGGCATGGCGTCCGGAATCAGGCTCCGCACCAGTAAACGCGCAATCGAAGCGTTCCCGTCAGGAAAGTGAAAAATGTAGGGTTCCTCTTTTCCCTCATCTCCGCCGAGATTCATTCCTGCAAACCCGGCATATTGGTAGGCTCCGTAGTCGTCCGGGTTTCCATAACAGGCCAAAGCCGAGACTGCATCAATGCCCACTGCAAACAGGTCGTTAGTGTAGCTTTGAAAAAAAGGCAAAACTGCAGGATCGGCTTTGCAAATCTCCGTTAAGAATCCGGCGTAGCTGATTTTCGCCAGGCGGGCTTGCTTCTCCTGTTGCGAAAGGCCGGGAAGATAATCTTTCTTCTCATCATAGAGACGACCGATTTCTTGCTGCACTTTCTCTGACAACGGACTCTTCTTCAGAAACTCTGGCCACGGCGTCGACCCCATTCCAGGCACCAACCGATCTGCCCCGAAGGTTTCCTTGTCGAAAAAACACGCCGTGCCGAGATGCGAATACAGCCGCTGATCGTAAGCCTTATAGAAAACTTTCGGATGGATGCCCAGATCCTTCAGAACGCCCTTGGCGACTTCGCTGTATTCCGACGGACTCTCAATCGACTGAGTCCCACCGTTGCTTAGCAGGAGCCGTCCCGCCACGCGGAATTCGTTACGCCGGGCATGTCCGCCGAAATCATCGTTGTTGTCGAGAACCAGAATGCGCGCGCCTTTGCCGGTGTGCTGCCGATAGAAGTAAGCCGCTGCCAGACCGCTGATGCCGCCTCCCACGACGACTAAATCATAGGTCTCATGCGTGTCGGTCGGGCTTCCAGCGGTGTCCCAGAAAGTGCCGTCTCGAAGTGAATGCGCCACATCGTAGGAGCCGGGCGCGAGTCCTCTCATCCCGGTTAAGGCAGGTGGATAGGGGATGGCCGAATTGTCGCCCGCCTTGGCGGTTTGAACCCCCAACGCGAAGTCGGGCAGGCTGGCGCCGCCGAGAGCCGCGACAGCAACGCCGTTGAGGAAATCGCGTCGGGTGATGCGCCTATTCATCCCCAACTGGCGGTCACGCTTCTCGTCGCTCATCGAATTAAATGATGAAGCATTAAAGATTCTGCCATGCCGTTTTTCTCATCGTTTAGTCGCGTTCGGTGACGATCATGGATCGACCATAGTCGCGATCCTCGGACCAAGCTGCGCTCAACCGAACCCACGACAACGCGGATAGGAAGATCAACCGGCACATGGAGGTCCCTCAGCACGACGGACCGGAAATCGCTGACCTACACACAACCCAACATTACTATAAGTCCGCAAGGTTAGAGAAACAACGGAGAACCTGTCGAGAAAATTGAGGATCCGCACGCGTAACAAATTCCAGCACACTAGCCGCGTTGTCTATCACAGAATGGACATGATGTTGTACTGCTCGCACTTCCGGCGCAAGGCGAGGTGGGCGGCGCAGGAACAAGTACTTCAGGAAGAAGTGCTGCAGCAGGTGCTTCCGCTAGAAACGCATTGCGCGACCATCGTGGGGCCTACCGCAGACCGCTAGACGATCCAGTGGTTCGGGAACTGGTGTGTTAACATGACTTTACCGCGAATCAGTGGGCGCTTAACTCAGCGGTAGAGTGCCATCTTCACACGGTGGAAGTCATAGGTTCGAATCCTATAGCGCCCACCATCTTTTCAACAGCTTACGATCCGCTATCGGATCACCTCCTTATTTTTTCAATAGCTTAAGGACGCGTGGTCCGTCTGGCGATTCGATAGCGAAGACTGCTTTCAGCACTCCTGCTAAGCTGCAGTCAACGACCAGCTCATCCAGATACAAATCCCATAGTCCCACGGGCGGCTTTCTTCAAGTCGCTGTGTCTGAAGCGCCCCTCCACAGCGTCTCAACTCCCAGCTCTTCGCTCAGAGGGCGCGTCAGATACAGCACTAAGACTTAAGGGTAGCGATCCTGTTCAGTGAGTGCATTGGCGATTTATCACGCGCAGGTGTCAGGGTTCAGAGACCAGGGAACAGAAATCTGGGCTCGCGAAAATACCAATTGACATTCAATCGAAATCCACTACCATATGGTTGTGGATCGCCTGGACACAACTTTTGCGGCTTTGTCGGATCCAACCCGGCGGGCGATGATCGAGCAGCTCTCCCATGGGCCTGCCTCTATCCATGGCTTGATGGAGCCGTTTGCACTCTCGCAGCAGATGATTTCAAAACATATCGCCTACCTGGTGCGTGCGCGGATTGTGATCAAGACCAAGCGTGGACGAGAGAGTATTTGCACGCTTAGGCCAGAGGCTATAAAGACAGTCAGCGACTGGGCGATCAGCTATCGCCAGTTCTGGGAAGAGAGTTTCGACAAGCTGGAAGAGGTTGTGAAGCAAATGAAAAAAGAGGAGGTCAGAGATGACAAATAACACGGTTAACGAGGCAGAGCGGATGACGATAACACGAGTTTTCGATGCCCCACGCGAGTTGGTTTGGAAGGCGTGGACAGACCCGAAGTACATCATGCAGTGGTGGGGACCGAAGGGCTTTACTGCGCCGGTTTGCAAGATGGATTTTCGCGTGGGAGGAAAACTTCTCTGCTGCATGAAGGCGCCGGATGGGCAGGAGTTCTGGAATGCGGTTGAATACCACGAGATTGTTCCGCACGAGAAGATCGTTTCCTTGATGTACTTTTCGGACTCGAAGGGAAACAAGATTGATCCTGCGCAGCGAGGAATAGAACATGAGGCCATAGAGGGTGCGTACGACGTGACCATCTTTGAGGATCTAGGAGACGGCCAGACGAAACTCACCTTCATTGGAAATGAACCCTTGGAGAGCGCGAAAAATAGCGGTCAATTAGAGGGCTGGAACCAGATACTCGATAAACTTGCTGCGGTTGTTGCGGAGCTGACGCAGGCGAAATAAGAAGCTGATGCTTTGATTCGCGAAACTCAATCGTGGAGAAAGAAATGAAAAGAATACCGTTTCTCGCTATCGTCCTGCTGGCATTCGCATTTCCCGCCCATGCCCAGGACGAGATGAAGAAAGATGCAGCCGTCAAACCTGCGGACCCCGAACTGAAGGTCGTGCTGGATTCCTGGAACGAGGTTGGCCGCAAACTCATCGCCATGGCCGAGGATTTTCCTGAGGACAAATACGACTTCAAGCCCACGCCGGCGCAACGCAGCTTCGCAGAGCAGCTGCTGCATGCGGCAGGAGCAAACTATTTCTTCACCAATCCCGTCATGGGGAAGGAGCCTCCGGCAGCAGAAGATCCCAAGCGCGACCAATACAAGTCCAAGGCCGACATCGTTGCGTTCGTCAAGAAATCCTTCGCCGATGGCGCAGCCGCCATCCAGTCGAAAGGGGAAAAAGGCCTGACAACGGAGGTTGTTTATTTCGCTCACCAGAAAGCGCGCGTTCTCGACATGGCATACGGCCTCATCGAACATAGCGGTGAACACTACGGCCAGCTCGTTGTGTACTATCGCCTGGCAGGTCTTGTGCCGCCGGAGTCGCGGCCCAAGAAGTAAAGCTCAAGAGACCAGGTACCCCGTCCTTATCGTGCGCCGTTTGCGCGAATGGGCGGGGATTTTGGTTTTTGGGACCTTCAGTATTCAATGCGCCGCGCGGCATATGGAGATCTCTGCTTTCGTTCCGCTGCAAGATTTGGGCTTCGGTCGCCGCGCCGCCCGTCTCGCCGTCTAGTGCGTATTCCGCAATGAGGAAGAAACTCGCTCTGAGTTTCTGTCGTTGATTCGCCAGCGCCCCAACGGTGTCTAGGATCGACGAAAATCCCTCTAATGTATTCCTCTGTAGCCCTGTGTTCTCGGGGGGAAGGTCTTGACCCTCTGCGCGGAGAACGCCCATGCTTTCCTTCGCGAACTCTGTCGAATAAAATGTCCCCCGCTCAACGTGATCATCATGCGCGAGCAACTGAACGTAAAGCAAAGGCCCGCTATCTCGGAGACCCGGCTAAGGCCGGCGGAGGCTTAGTTGAAACCTGCTTCTCGTCACTTGGCCGGATGGTCGCCTTTCCGGGCAAGCGACCTTGGCTCGATGTTGCCTTCAGGGCATAACACTCATCGAGTGCAATTTGAAGCGTGATTCGGCGGATTAGTACCGATAGACGGGCTTGTCCCTATCAACTTCAGAATTGTTGCCACGCCGAAGTTGAAACTCGGTCGCCGACACAGGCCATGCCGATTGGGCCCGTCTCAATTGACAATCTCAGGTCTTGTGGCCACCTTGGTTGGCACTTTTCAGATGGGCACGAGCCGTGATCCGTTTGTGATCCATTTGTGATCCGTTAGCAGCTTACCACTGCCTTCCACTGCCTTAGCGGCGCCCGCCGTGTCTCAATGTTGTTGAAACTACGTCTGCCCCAAAATTCGAATCCTATAGCGCCCACCATTCATTATCCCCGTCCTCAACCAACCTGGAGCTCAACAAGGTTATTGGAGCCCCGGCCATAACCATGCGCCAGGGACAATATTCCTACCAGATCACCACGCGTCCGTTCGCAGGCAGGTAGAGAGTCTCGCCTGGCTTCACGTCGAAAGCCTTATACCAGGCATCGACATTGCGCACCGTCTCCGCGCGGTATTGCGCAGGAGCATGGGGATCGGTCAAGATCTGTTGCCGGAGCGCTTGCTCGCGAACCTTTGATCCCCAATTCTGGCCGAACGCAATAAAGAACTGTTGATCGCCAGTGAATCCGTCTTGCATGGGAGCCGTTTTGCCGGCGAGCGTCGCGCGGAAACCATCGTAGGCAGCCGTAATACCGGCCAGATCAGCGATGTCCTCGGCCAGGGTCTGCTTGCCGTTCACCGAGAGATCGGGAAAAGGCTTGTAGGTGCTGTACTGCGCGGCGAGAGCGGCGGTCACAGCCTCAAAGTGCTTGAGGTCTTCGGGAGTCCACCAGTTGCGCAGGTCCCCCTTCGCATCGAAAGTGCTGCCTTCGGTGTCAAAGGTATGGCTGATCTCATGGCCCATGATCGAGCCGATGGCGCCGTAGTTGACTGCAGCGGGAGCCTTCGGATCATAGAATGGCGGCTGCAGAATCGCGGCGGGAAAATTCAGTGCGTTTTGCAATGGAAGATTGACCGCATTCACCGTTTGCGGCGTCATGGACCATTCCCTGCGATTGACAGTTTTGCCCAGGCGCGCGGTCTCTCGCTCATAACGAGACAGACTTCCTCGCCACATGTTGCCGAAGATGTCGCCGGACTTGACCTCGTAGTTCGAATAGTCCTGCCAACTTTCCGGATAGCCAATGCCCACATACAGAGTTGAGAGCTTGGCCTCCGCTTCAGCTTTGGTCGAGGGATTCATCCAAAAAAGCGCTTCGATGCGCTTCCTATAATTGGCAATCAGCTTGGCCACCATGTCCTGCGCCTGAGCCTTGGCTTCGGGAGAGAAATATTTCTCCGCGTAGACTTTTCCGACGACATCGCCAAGCTGAACGTTGACGATCATCACGTCCCGTTGCCAGCGGGGACGCTCCTCTTGCGCGCCCGACAGTTCCTTGCCGAAGAAGGCGAATCGTTCCTCTGCGAATGATTTGGGAAGCACGCCCGCGTAGGCCTCAATCAGATGGAAAGCAAGCCAGTCTTTCCAGGTTTCAAGCGGAGTGGAAGCGACCAGGGCGGATTCGCCTTTGAACGCTTCGGGCTGCCAGACAATGAAGTTCTTGACTTCGCTGATGCCGGCGCCGCGGAAATATTCGTCCCAGTCGAGGCCCGGTGCATTCTTCGCAAACTCTGCGCGAGTCCACGGATTATCGGCCTTATGGATCTCTTCGTTTTCCGCCAGGCTGCGATGCACCTGCGCAATCGCATGCTCAAGTTCAATGATGCGGGAGGCGCGGGCGTCGGCATCAGAGAATCCCGCGAGCTTCATCATGGTCGCGACATGTGTCTGATATTTCGCCCGCAGATCGCGCATATGCTCGCTTTCGGAAACGTAATATTCGCGATCGGGCAGCACCAGTCCGCCTTGCAGCAGATATGCTGTGTAGCGCTCGGGATCATGAAATCCCCCAGCGACCCACAAGCCGAAAAGATTTGGGGTATTAAAATTCGTGTTGTTGAGCGCGTCCACATCGGCGCGCAGAGTCTCGCCCAGCGCATGGGCTAACTCGCCTTGGTCGTGAATGGCGGCGATGGCATCCAAGTGCGGACGCAGTGGACCGAGCCCCGCGGCCTCAATCCCGGCCTCATCCATGTAGGAGTTGTAGAGATCGGCAACTTTGCGCAGGCTCGAGCCGGCTGGCGGATTCGATTTGACGATGTCTTCGATCAGGTCCTCCGTGCGCTTATTGCTCAGATCGGACAACCTGCTGAAGACATTGATGCCGGCGCGATCCGGTGGAATGGCGGTGCGCTTGATCCAGTCGCCGTTGGCGTACAAATAGAAGTTGTCCCCGGGCTTCACCGAGCGATCCAGGTTCTCAGCGGAGATGCCGTGAACCTCGTGGACGGCCTGATTTTGGGCACTGAATGAAGGATTCAAAAGGGCAATGCTGGCAAGCAACAACGTTGTGAAGCCAAAAATCCCTTTCATATCGGGCTCCGGAGGGCTAACTGCAGCCTGGCGTTATATCGACTTCCAAAGTATCAGTCTATGCCGATTGCAGGATTCTGTACGCGGTCGCGCACGAAACCTCGAACCGGCCCGAGCCGCCGATCATGGGACTGAGACGGGGCGCTAACCGCTGGCTTCGGATAGATGCACAAAAGAGTCCAGAGCGGGCGCCGGCGCGATTGCGATTGCGCAATTCACAAAACGGCGCCTCAGCACTCCTCGAAAACGTAGCGGCCGGCGATTACTCCTCGCCACTGCCTGGAGTCAACGAGGGCACGCCGCTCTTGCGCATCAGTTCGTTCAGCGCCGGCAGATCGGTGCGCTGAATCTCCTGCCATTTCTGGAGTCGCACCTCGAGACGCCCGTGCATTTCATCGTAAACCTGCAATTGCGGTGCAGTCGGAGACTGGTCGAAGCTCTCGATCTCATCGCTGAAGCTGGCGTATTGCTCGTTGAGCATGTTGGGGTAGCGCAGGTTGCCTTCCGAGCTGCCTAATTTGACCTGAATTAATTGTTCCTCGACTGGCGTCATTTTCTGGTCGAGCGCCCTGGCCGCTCCGATGACGTCATTGTTCGGGGAGCCTTCGGCTGTCCAGTTTTCCAGCGTTTTCAGATTCGCGCGCAGGCTTCGAATCTGGTTGACAGCACGGTGCAGATTGTCGATGTCCTGCCGAGTCTTGAGCGCAAGATCGAGCTGATCCTGCAGTCCGGAAGTTGTTACCTGATTCTTCACCCGCGGATCGAGCACAACTTCGAGCGCCGCTGTCTGAGTTCGGCCCTTCACTGTGAGCTTCACCTGATACGTGCCTGGCATGGCCAGTGGACCTCGCGGCGGTTCGCCTTCGTAAAACGAAACTGGAACCTGCACTGGCGGATCGTAGCGGAAGTCCCAGGCGAAGCGGTTGAGGCCCGCCTGTGCCGGCAAGAGATTGGACGCGATCTCGAGATCGGGCCACTCGGGCGGCTGCTCGTTCTTGTTCTGCTGCCGGTTGGAAAAGTGGCGCACACGCTTTCCCTGCGCGTCGAAAATATCCAGCGTGATTTCTTCTTTATCCGCCGGTTTTGTCTTCAGATAGTAGTAAAGAATTGCGCCCTTGGGCGGGTTCTCGCCTACGGGACGTCTGAGATCGACCTGGTCGGGGAAATGCAGTCGCGTCGCGGACGACGGCTTATAAAGATGGAAATCTTCATCAGCGATCTTTTCGCTCGCCTGCCGCAACGCGCTCACATCGTCAAGAATCCAGAAAGAGCGGCCATGCGTCGCGGCCACCAGATCGCTGTTCTTGACCGCTAGATCGTGGATCGGCGTCGTCGGCAGATTCAGCTGCAGCGATTGCCAGTGCGCGCCATCGTCGATCGAGAAATAGACGCCAGTTTCGGTGCCCGCATACAGCAGGCCCTTCACCATCGGATCTTCGCGCACAGCGTGCACGTACGCGCCGGCGGGGATGCCGCCGTTGATTCGCATCCAGGTCTTGCCGTAATCGTGCGTCTTGTAGATCAGAGGATTGAAGTCGTCCAGTTTGTGACGATCGATCGCGGCATAGGCTGTGCCTGCATCGTCGGGCGACGCTTCGATGATGCTGACCATGCTCCATTCCGGCATGTCTTTCGGAGTGACATTCTCCCAAGTCTTGCCGTCGTTACGCGTGAGTTGGATGAGACCGTCATCGGTGCCGGCCCACAACAATCCTTGTTTCAGTGGCGATTCCGCCAGCGCGAACACCGTGTCGTAATACTCAACGCTGGTGATGTCGAGCGTAATGTTTCCGCCGGAAGGTTTCTGCTTGCTCTTGTCATTGCGCGTCAGGTCGGGACTGATCGCCGTCCAACTATGCCCGCGGTCTGAGGTCTTCATCACATACTGCGAAGCGGTATAGATCACGTTGGAATCGAAATTCGAAACCAAAATGGGTTCGGTCCACTGAAAGCGATACTTGAGATTGCCCGCGCCGTTGCCCGAGGTATCAAGAGGGTAAGGCGAGATGTCCTGCAACTGATCGGTGCTGTGATCGTAGCGCGTGATGATGGCCGCATCCGAGCCCGCGTACTCGACGTCGGGATCTTTCGGGTCCGGCGAAATATACCCGCTCTCTCCGCCGCCGACCGTATACCAATCTTCACGGCCGATCGCGCCATCGTCGCTTTGGCTGGCGATCGCCACCGTCGTATTGTCCTGCTGCGCGCCATACACCCGATAGGGATAGTGATTGTCGACCGCCACGTGATAGAACTGCGCGGTGGGCTGGTTGTTTTGTCCCGTCCAGGTTTTCCCGCCATCGATCGAGATGGTGACCCCGCCATCGTTGCTGTTCATGATGCGCTGCGGATTGGTGGGATCAATCCACAGCCCGTGATGATCGCCGTGCGGCGCGGGTAACAAAGTGAAAGTTTTGCCTCCGTCATTCGAACGGAATGCGCCCGTATTCAGCACATAGACGGTGTCCAAACTTTTCGGATCGGCGAAAATATGCGTGAAATACCACGCGCGCTGGCGATAGCGTTCGTCGCTGTTCACGAGCGTCCAGCTGTTGCCGGCATCGTCGGAGCGATACAGTCCGCCGTCGTGCGCTTCAATCAGCGCGTAGACGCGGTCGGAATCCGCTCCCGAGACGGAAACGCCGATGCGGCCCAGTTCTCCCTCGGGCAGGCCTTGGCCGGTCAACTGCTTCCACGTGAAGCCCCCATCGACAGATTTGTACAGTCCGCTGCCCGGCCCGCCACTGTTGAAATACCACGGCTGCCGCCGCACTTGCCAGAGCGCGGCGTAAACAATGCTCGAATTCTTCGGATCAAAGACAACATCGATCGCGCCCGTGTTCTCGTCTTTGTAGAGAACTTTTTGCCAGGTCTTGCCGCCATCTGCGGTGCGAAAGATGCCGCGTTCGGCATTGGGGCCGAAGGCGTGTCCGAGGGCGGCGACTAGCGCGATGTCGGGATTCCGCGGATCGATGATCACTGCACCAATATGGCGCGAGTCTTTCAGGCCAACATTTCTCCAAGTGCGTCCGGCATCGGTGGATTTATACACGCCATCGCCGTAGGAGACGTTGCCGCGCAAACAGGCTTCGCCGGTACCTGCGTAGAGGACGTTATGGTCGGAGTCGGCAACGGCGATCGCGCCGATCGAAGACGTGTCTTGGTGATCGAAAACTGGCATCCACGTCATGCCGCCATTCGTGCTCTTGAAGATGCCGCCGGAAACTGCGCCGAAGTAATAAGTGTTCGGATCGCCTGGCACTCCGGCCACGGCGAGCACGCGACCACCGCGGAACGGGCCGATCTGCCGCCACTTCATGCCCCCAATGAGCGACGAATCAATCTGGCCGAATGAGTTGACAGCGGGAGCAACGAACAGCAGAACAAATGCGAACCAACGTCGCATGCCGAGTCCTCGATTGCGCTGGAAATGTTTACAACCCTGGGATGTTCACCGCGCGTCCCAGATGACAAGTATGATAAACGAAGGGTTCTCGATTTGCTGCGTGATCATGTTCAGAGAACGCGTTCTCGAGGCTGGATCGGCATTACGCAATTTGAAAGGCGCGGCTTCAAGCGCGCCGCAGAGAGCCTTCACCGCAGGTGCCCGGTCCTTGTCCCTCCATTTTTTGGAGGGACAGGGCGTCAACTTCACATTCGCGCTTCGGTGGAGCGCGGGCATGCCGAACGCATTGGCCACGGCGCGGCGATTATGTCGGAGAACGATCCGATCGGACTGATGAAAAGAAATGGCGACGCGCAATGTGCTGGTGGAAATCAATCTGACGTCGAGCGACGAAATTCTCGACATCAGCGGCGACGACCATCCGCTGCCGATTTACGCAAAATACGGCGTGCCGGTCGCGCTCTGGGCTGGTTTGAGCGCATTGAGCATCGTGCGCTTGCATTAGGGGATTATTCGGTTGAGGGCATGGAAACCTCCTACGTCGTCGAACGCAAGGATCTGGCCGACCTGATCCATTCGTTCACCACGAACCGCTCGGTTTTTATTGCCCGGCTGCGGCGCATGAGCCGGCTTTACGCAATCGCTCATGGCCGTGCTCGCCAGCCTGCGCCTGCCGTTCATCTGCAACGAGTCGCACGAACTCGGCGAAGAGATTGTTGCGTCGTATCTGGGTCAGACGTTTCTGTATGATTGGCTGGATCGCAATGGCCATGGCCGCTATTTGGCGGATGGCGATTTGTAACCGAAATCCCGCGCATGCCTGACCAATTCGTACTCGCCGATGCCGCCGCGCAGCTCGTCCTGGCCCGCACGCCGCTGCGGCCGAAGATCGGTCTCGTGCTCGGGTCGGGACTCGGCACGTTCGCCGACTTGCTGGCCGATGGGGCCCGCGTTCCGTTTGCCGAGATCCCCAACTTTCCTTGTTCGACGGCGATCGGCCACGCCGGACGCATGGTCGTCGGCCATGCCGGTTCCGTTCCGGTCGCGGCCATGCAGGGCCGCGTTCACCTTTATGAGGGATATTCTCCGCAACAAGTGGCCTTCCCGATCCGCGTGTTTGCACGGATGGGCATTCAGGCGCTGATTCTGACGAATGCGGCGGGCGGCATCAATCTCAGCTACTCCCAAGGCGCGCTGGTTCTGATTCGCGATCACATTAATCTGCAAGGCGCGAATCCTCTGGTCGGGCCAAACGACGGTCGCTTTGGCGTCCGCTTCCCTGATATGACTCATGCCTACGCGACGGAATATCGCGCGATCGCGCGAGAAGAAGCCAGCAAGCTGAACCTCATTCTGTATGAAGGAGTGTACGCGGCGCTGCTCGGACCAAGCTACGAGACTCCGGTGGAAATCGAATATCTGCGTCGAATCGGCGCCGACCTCGTGGGCATGTCGACCGTCGCGGAAGTGATTGCGGCGCGGCATATGAACCTGAAAGTTCTTGCGATCTCGTGCGTGACGAATATGGCGGCGGGGATTCTCGATCAGCCGCTCTCGCATGCCGAAGTGATAGAAACCGGCGAACTTGTGAAGGGCAAGTTCGAAGCGCTGCTGTGCGCTGTGCTGCCGCGGGTCGCGCAAGACGTGGCGGCTTAACTCTGGAGCTCTGTCATCCCGACCAGGCGATTGCATCAGCGAATCGAATGCAATCGTGCGTGAGGGACCTGCTGTTCGCTTGCGCTTGGACCGGAATCAATGACTGGTCGGAGGTGGGATTCTATTGAACAACCGCTAAACGTATCGCGCCTTTTTCATGGACGCCGGAGGAATCTCAAGTAGAAAGCTCCGAACACCAAGACAATACCGATATTCACTGTCAGCCGTTCCCAGAATCGGTTTCTGAAGAACACGAAATCTACACCTACTATGACGGCTGCCATCGCCACCACGTAAAACACGACAGCTATTTTTCTCTCCATTCCAGTTGACTCTTCCCGTCCAACCGAGAGCGCGTGATTTACTCACACAACCGACGCCGCTCCGCCTCCATAAATTGTAGACCCGCCAAATGAATCTATAATTATCAGCCCTCGACCTTGCCGCTACGATCCAGGTGCACCCGAGTTGCAGTTCATGACGGAAAAGATTGCACCACAAATCGCGGCGGCCGTGGACGAAGATTTTCGAGTTCGAGAGTCCTTAGTTGAAACCAGCATAGCGCATATACCGACACGAAAACGCAATTCACTTCGCCTTTGGAATCTCCAGCGCCACGGGCGGCTTGATCCCATGCGTTGCCGCGAAACTTTTCTGGTTCAGCGCCATCGCGAGATGTCCGCGCGAATCGACGTAGAGCAAAGGCTGGTGCAGCGGAACATCGCTGAATGTCTTCTCGAATGGCATCTTCATCGCCCGGCCGCCGAGTTTCACCGGAACTTCCTGCCCGTGTTCGTAGCCGAGCTTGAAGAAGTCTTCCGCGTCCACATTGGTGACTAGATTACCGAACGGGCCATCCGTCGCGATCACTGTGGCGCTCAGACCGTGATCGTCCAGCCAAGGCGCCCTGAGCTTCAGGCGAACCAGATCCTGAGCGGGCATCTCCGGCCCGACGCTTGTCCAGTCGTCGCCGCGTGCCATGTGAGCACCGACGGGAGAGAAGATGTCGCGGCCATGAAATGTCGAAGACATTTTGCCCCCGATCATCCAGTCGGGATTCGTAATCACCCGTACCGCATCGATGCCGTCGCGCTGCTCGACCAGGGTCAGCAGGCCGTTATCCGGCAGCACAAAATATTGGCCGCGCTTGGAGTGAGCCACGATCGCTTTGCGCGAACTGCCCACGGTCGGATCGATCACAACCACGAAAACCGTGGCCGCAGGAAAATAAGGCGTTGCGCCATATAGAAACCGCGCACCGTCCAGGATCGAAAATGGCGTGACTTGATGTGTGAGATCGACGATGCGCACATCCGGCATGATCGAGTACATCACGCCGCGGCAGAGCGCGACAGAGTCGTCGACCACCCCAAAATCGGTCATGAACACGATCGTGGGCGGATATTTTGCTGGCGGATTTTCAGCTTGGAGCGGAGACGCGGCAGCCAGCAGGAAAACGACCCATACTCGGATTGAAAATCGGACCACCGGGCTCCGCTGCAATCGCAATGCGTTCATGAAATTTCCTCGCAAGAATGGATTGGATTTGGTTTGATCCCACAGCGAATTACGAGGCGCCAATTTTAAACGAACGCAACCCCGGTCGGGGACGTCGCCAGGCAGATCTGCCGCTCTGCCTGAAGGAGCGGATAAGCAATCCGGCTATGGATTCTGCTACGCTCATCCGCGCACATGCGAGCGGCGGCCATCCTCGGGCTGGGATGTTCTCCTAAGAACCTGAAACCATTTCAGACGGAGAAGGATGTCGACTGGCGCATCGGCCTGCCCGGCGCGCGCAACGAAGCGGATGTCGTCCTGCTGTTTGGCGGTGACGGCACGGTTCATCGGCACCTCGGCCACCTTGTCCGGCTGAACCTGCCGGTTCTGATCGTGCCCTCGGGAAGCGGGAACGATTTTGCACGCGCGCTCGGATTTCGGCGCGTACGCGAGTCGCTGGTCGCGTGGCAGAAGTTTCGCAGCACAGGTGACAACTGTCGCAAAATCGATCTCGGAATCGTGACCCCTCTTGCCGCAGGGGATTCTTCTACAGGAGAATCTGCCCAGGCGGGACTCGCTGGTCGTCATTTTGCTTGTGTTGCGGGCATCGGCCTAGATGCCGAAGTCGCACGGTGGGCGAATCGAATCCCGCGCTGGCTGCGCGGCCATGGCGGATACGCGCTGACGCTGATTCCCACAATCTTCCGATTCGCACCCTTTCGCCTGAATATCCTGACCAACAGCATGCCCGCTGAGAGCCTTCACCCTGCTTCCCTTCGCGACGAAGCGACTCATACCGCCGACTGGACTCTCCGCAGCGATCAGCCCACAGTATTGGCTGCATTTGCCAACACTCCCTTGTATGGGGGCGGGATGAAAATCGCTCCGCTAGCAATAATGGACGATGGCCTGCTCGATGTCTGCATCGTCGGCGCAGTGGATCCTTTCAAGCTGTTTTGCTTGTTTCCCACCGTCTACAGTGGACGACATTTGAAAGTGCGCGAGGTCGACTACTCCCAGGCGACGCGGGTACGGATCGAAACCGATCATCCTCTCGATATCTACGCCGATGGAGAATTCGTCTGCCGAACCCCGGCTGAGATCGGGGTGCATCGGGGAGCATTGACCGTACTCACGCCCTGAGTCGAGCCGATTCCATCACTGTCACCACCGGCCCTCGGCCGGGACTCGGCTTGATGTAAACTTGGCGCATGTCCGAACCGCGTTCGCGCACGCTGCTGTGGGTGTTGATCGGAGGCGGAGCCTTCTTTCTCTTCGTCCTTGCCGTATTCGCACTCGTCTACATCACGCTCCAGGCCGGAGGGGTTGAGCACTCCGGCATTAGCACTTTCGGGGGAGGCGACCGCATCGCAGTCGTCGATCTCGAGGGCATCATTCTTTCTCCTCAGCCGGTGGTGGATGAGCTCAAGAAATTTGCTGACGATTCTTCCATTAAGGCGATCATCCTGCATGTCAATTCCCCGGGCGGTGGGGTGGCCGCGTCGGAGGAAATTTATCGCGAAGTCAAACGCGTCCGCAGCGAGAAGAAGAAGAAAGTCGTGGCCTCGATCGAGACCGTCGGCGCTAGCGGCGCTTATTATGTCGCTTCTGCCTCGGACAAAATCTACGCCGACGAGGGCAGCATTGTCGGCTCCATCGGCGTGATCGCGCAGTGGGTGAACTACGGCGATTTGATGAAGTGGGCCAAGCTGAAAGACGTCGTGCTGAAGACCGGAGAATTCAAAGATACTGGCAATCCTGCGCGTGACCTCACTCCCGCCGAGAAGGCCTACATGCAGTCGCTGATCGACAACATGTTTGGGCAATTCATTCAGGCGGTCAGTCAAGGCCGCGGATTGAAATACGATGACGTGAAATCGATCGCCAACGGAAAAGTGTGGACCGGCCAGGAAGCTCTGTCGATGAAGCTGATTGACGGCATCGGAGATTTTCAGGCGGTGGTTGCGGATACGGCGAAATCGGTGGGGATCAAAGGCGAGCCAACCCTGGTGCGCCCGGAGAAAGACCGCCGGAGCCTGCTCGATCTTCTGCTGGGCGACGTCTCGCAATATCTCCCCAGCCGCGAGAAGTTGATGGAGCAGCAGGTCGGTTTCTATTACTTGTGGAAGTAATTGGAACCCAGTTGTCGCGCCCATGCTATTCATCGGAGTCGCGTATACGCTGGATCGCCCGCTAACCATAACTTGCACGAAACCCCTGAAATTTGAGAAGGTTATGGGGGACGTGCCACGGACTTCCGCTGCCCGGCCCTGAAGCGACGCACGGATCAACCGAGTTTCTATCGAGTCTCATGAAAATTAGGGGGCGTCTATGACCAAAGCTGATCTGATCGATGAAGTCTCGCGTTTGGCTGAACTTACGCGCAAAGACAGCGAAGTGATCGTGGAGACCATCTTCGATAGTGTGGTGCGCTCTCTGCGCGCCGGTGACAAGATTGAGATCCGCGGCTTTGGCAGCTTTCGCACCCGGCAACGGCGGCCACGCGTCGGCCGCAATCCTAAGACAGGGGAGCGCGTCGAAGTCCCCGCCAAAAAGATTCCGTTCTTCAAACCCAGCAAAGAATTGAAAGACCTCGTCAACGAGGCCACCACGAGCGCCGCGGCTACAACTCCGACACTGGCTCCGCCTGCAAGTTCTGCGCCTCCCGCATCAGCCTGATTGCGCCAGGTTCCGGCGGTTGCATTTAGAATCACGGTTCAGCACGTGATGGGTGCACTCATGTCCGCGCCGATGGAGGTTCCGTGACCGCTCGTATTTCAGGGATTGTCTTCATGGCCGCAACGCTGACCACGCCGTTCGCGGTGGCGCAGAGTAGCGTCGTGCATTACAGAACCACCATCGACAACGTGAGATATCTTTTCGCGACTGCCGAGCCGGCGGCCCGGATCAAGTCTGGAGGCATTCTCGACACGAACACTCTTGACTGCTTCGGTAATGCCCTGAAAAAGTCTGGCGACACGCTGAGCATGGCAAAGGGCGACAATCCTCTGGCCGGGCCGTTTTATGTAGAAGGAGCGGAGCCCGGCGATACCCTCGCGGTGAAGATTCTCGACTTGCAGGTCGACGGCGATATCGGGGTAGGCGCGTTTGCGCCAGGATTCGGCGCGCTGAATGAAACCCATTACACGCCCATGCTACATCCGCCGCTGCCGGAAAAAGTCTGGTTTTATCCCATCGATCACGCCACCAATACGGCCACCTTCAAGGCACTTGATTCGGATTTTACGGTAAAGATTCCGCTGCATCCATTCTTTGGATGCATTGGTGTGGCCCCCGCCGAGGGTGAGGCTCGCAGTTCGGTGGTGCCTGCGGAATTCGGCGGGAACATGGATTCTCCGGAAGCCAGCGTCGGAAACACTGTTTATTTTCCGGTGAATGTGAAAGGCGGATTGCTCTACATCGGCGATGGACACGCGCAAATGGGCGACGGTGAGATAGCCGGAACTGCGATCGAAGTGCCTTTGAAAGCGCGTTTGCAATTGAGTGTCATCAAAGGACGCACCATCAGCTGGCCGCAATTCGAAAATGACGATGCGATCATGACCGTGGGTGCCTATCGTCCCCTGGACGACGCACTCAGAATTGCATTCACCGAGCTTGTGCACTGGATGCATCGCGACTACGGGCTTTCCGAACTGGATGCTTACGAACTGCTCTCGCAGGTGGGAAAGATTCATTTGAACGAGATGGTCGATCCGAACTACGTCATTGTGGCGTCGGTAGAGAAGAAGTATTTGCCGCCGAAAAAGAAGCCGTAGCTTAATTCCCTGGTTTTCACGCTGCGGGGATGCCATCGTCCACGCTCGTGTAGGGGCGGACGCATTCGTCCGCCCCGCGGAGCGTTCCAGATTTATCCCTTCACGATCTTCTTCTGACTTTCGTCCCAGACCGCGATGGACTTGTTGAAATAGGCGAAGTTAGCCAAGTGACAGCCGATGGCAGTGTTGTTTCCGAACACTTCGTTCTCGACCACCGGCTTGCGGGAGCGCACCGCGTTGTAGAAATTCGCCTGATGGTCCACTGTGTCACTGTATCCCGGGGGCAGCGCATAGGATTCAACCTCGGTGTCCAGTTCCCACTTTAACGGCTCCGGCTCAGGATGCTCCTCGTGCCACTTCTGCAGATACTGATCGCGCAGCGCTTTCGGCCAGCCGTACACGGAATATCCCTCAGGCTCCGGACGCGTGTCCTGCGGTTTGTAGGTCAGAGTCGCGTCTTTGATGATCATCGTGCCCTTGGTTCCGTAGAAGCCAATGAACTCTCCGCCATCGTTGTTCAGGTTGCAGCGTAGCGTCACTTTGAAATTGGGATAGTCGTAGAGCGTCTCGATGAGATCGGGAAAATCGCGGCCATCTTTGAAGTGATAGAGTCCGCCGCTCGATTGTGCGCGTTGCGCCGGGGCATTGGTTCCGGTGATGAAGTGGATTCCCGAAAGCAAGTGGACGAACAGGTCTCCGCCGAGTCCCTCGCCGTAATCGGTGAAACAGCGCCAGCGGAAGAACCGTACGGGGTCGAACGGCCGCTTGGGCGCGTTGCCGAGGAATGTAGCCCAGTCAATCGTCTGCTCGCTGGCATCCGGGGGGATGGGATAAACCCAGGCTCCGCTGGGCGAATTGCGGTCCCAGTAGGCGTTGATGGAAAACACTTCGCCGAGCTTTCCCGAATCGTAAATTTCTTTTGCCTTGGCATAGAGGACAGAACTGACGCGCTGACTTCCAACGCAGACCATGCGGTTGTGTTTGTGCGCGGCTTCGATCATGGCGAATCCGTCTTCGACCGTGTGCGACATCGGTTTCTCGCAATAGACGTCTTTGCCCGCGGCACAGGCGTCTTCGAAGATGTGCCGGTGCTGGTGGTCCATAGTGGCGATGAGGACGGAATCAATATCTTTGCGATCGAGAATCGTGCGGTAGTCGCGCGTGACCGCGACACTGGGGTTCTTCACGGCTTCGGCGGCCGCGATGTGGCGGCTGTCGTAAAGGTCGCAGACGGCCACGCACTCGATGCCGGGTACGCTGAGCGAAGCTTCGAGGTGTTCGCATCCGCGAATACCAG
Source organism: uncultured Acidobacteriaceae bacterium (assembly GCA_963772045.1). Taxonomy (GTDB): domain Bacteria; phylum Acidobacteriota; class Terriglobia; order Terriglobales; family Acidobacteriaceae; genus Sulfotelmatobacter. Next base: position 935,199 of record CAVYWC010000003.1, read on the forward strand.
TGCCAATCGAGGCAAAGCGGACCCTGTCACTGGGAGCAACCGGACGTGGCGCGGCCGAAAGCACCCGGGGTTGGAAGACTTTTTTTGCAACCGTGGTCGCGGCAATCGCGCCCGTACCCAGGTTTATGAATTTGCGGCGAGTCAGGGGGATATAGGACATGAGATGTTCCGCCTCTATGAGTTCTGGGAATTTTCCGTGACGGCGTCCATGCCGGCGCGAAATACTTTTCGGGAGGAAATTATGTCACAAGCGGAGACTGCGTAGTAAAACGATTTTGTTTTCTCTAGAAGCGGAGAAATGCGGACCTCGAGCGTCGGACATCGAACAATCAGCGCCGACAACTGGCGTTCGAGGAAGTCAGCTGCAATCTTACATTGCAAAAAATTGCGCACCGTGAGCCGTGAGATGTAAAAAGATCGATGGAATAGTCACTTCGTGATTGCCAAAAGGATGCGCGACTGGATAACATTGCGCCCACTCTGGCTGATGTGAGCATGGCGCTTGGACCCTTGCTGCGGCGGGTTTCGCTGCAGAGATACTGCCCGCGCCACATCGGCGAGTTTCCGCCCTATGACTACCGGCAGCGAAGAGGACGCGTATCGCTTTCTGCCGGCCTGATTCTCACAAAGTTCCATTCCCATCTCTCAGGAGGGATGCAGATGAAAAAAGAAGCAGTGCGCCTTGCAGTCACTTCTGGCGGTATTAAAACCGCCGGGCTCACGCTGGTCATTGTCTGTGTGATCACAGGTTTGGCGCTTCCTGCTGCCGCCGGAAGCTTCGTCTCCCACAACACTCCCCGCTACGTAAGCACCGCGAAGAATCTGGGGCCGGAAGATCCCGGCAAAACCATTGAGGTCAGCGTCTGGCTGAAACCGCACAACCGGAGCGGGCTTGATGCCCTGGCGCGGCAGCTTTACGATCGGAATTCGCCGAATTACCGCCACTTTCTGAAATCAGCCGAGTTCGCAAAGATGTTCGCGCCGAGCGCCGCTGACGTGGCGTCGGTGCAGAAGTTTCTCGAGTCCCAGAATCTTAAAACCGTCCGCATTGGCCCCAATAATCTCTTCGTGCGTGCGCGCGGCACCGTGAGCGATGTGCAGACCGCTTTTCACGTCCAATTGAATGACTATCAGCTCTTGGGAAAGGTGGTCCGCGCGAATGCCAGCGATCCCTACATCGACAGCGATGCCGCGGACGTAGTGTTCTCGGTTTCCGGCTTGGATAGCGGCGAGTACGAGCATCCTGCCATGCAGCGTCCCACTCCTCCTTCGTCCTCCGCCGGACTGGCGGCGGGTCTCAAGTCTTCTGCGGTGGCCGGCAGCGCTGCGAATCTGTTTTCTTCGGTTTGCTTCAATGGTACGGAGAAAGAAACATTCTCGACCGGCGACAATGGATCGTTTCCGATTGGTACGTATTCCGGCAACCACCTCAACCTGCAGAGCCTTACCAGTAACGGATGTGCCTATACACCGCCGGCGATCCAGACCGCTTACAATCTTTCGGGTTTATATGCCGAGGGGTACAACGGCAAAGGACAAACGATCGCGATTCTAGACTGGTGCGGATCGCTGACCATTCAAAGCGATGCCAACGCATTCTCGAAGGAATTCGGCCTTCCGCTGTTGACCTCCTCGAATTTCCAGATCATCTACACTCCCACGATCAGCACCTGCCAGGCGGCGGATCAGGTGGAAATCAACATTGACGTAGAGTGGGCCCACGCCGTGGCGCCCGGAGCTAACATCAACCTGATCGTTCCTCCCTCGGCGAGTTTTCAGGATGTCAACGAAGCCGAGTATACGGCAGTGAATTACGGTTTGGGGAACGTGGTCTCCGGCAGCTACGGATCTCCTGAATCTGTTACTCCGGCGTCGGAATTGGCCAACGAAAACCTGATTTCCGAGATTGCAGCGATTCAGGGCATCTCAACTAACTTTTCAAGTGCAGACTCCGGAGACTTCACCATTGATGGAATTCCAGCCACAGTCAGTGCTCCTGCCGATTCTCCCTGGGCCACTGCCGTTGGCGGCATCACTCTTGCCCTTAACAGCAGCAACGCGATCCAGTGGCAGGCGGGCTGGGGCAACAACGAAACGCTTCTGGCGGAGGAAGGGACCATTTTCAATCCACCGCTGGCCTTTGGCTTCACTGGAGGCGCCGGGGGAGGGCCCAGCAACTGCGCTGCGCAGGACTCCAAAGGTAACTGTCTTGCAGGGTTTCCCAAGCCATCGTTCCAGAAGGGACTTCCTGGCAGCACGCGACAGGTCCCCGATATTTCCTGGCTCGCGGACCCGTACACCGGAGTGGCAATTCTTATCTCCGTGCCGGGGCAGGTTCCCGAACAGGTTTGGCAGGTTTGGGGCGGCACCAGCGTAGCCGCTCCCATGTTCTCGGGACTTTGGGCGATAGCGAATCAGGAAGCGGGAGCGCCTCTTGGCGATGCCGCGCCCTATATGTACTCGATGCCTGCCGGGACGATCTATGACATCGTTCCCGTCACGTCTAGCACCAACGTTAACGCTTCTATCCGAACCTCGCCCACCACGACAGCTCACTACACCGCGGGGGAAGTGTTGGGTGGTTCTCAGCCAGGCAACTTTGTCAGCGCGATCTGGGATTACGCCTCACTGGAGGAAACTCCGCTGACCATCTCTTTCGACACAGATTGCACAACCGCCCCCGGGGGTTCAATCACCCTTTGTACGTCACCTTCCGCCTTGCATACGCACAAGGGATGGGACAACGTGACGGGAGTTGGAGTTCCGAATGGAAAGGCATTCGCGGACTCTTTCCATCCGTAGACCATCTTGGCGCAAGCACCGGTTCGATCCTCAATTCTGTTTTGACAAACTACACCGATGGATCAGTCGATCCATCGGCGTGTAATTTGTTGGTTTGGCCTTCATAGCTGTCGTGTGGCCGAATCACACTTAGGACCTTCACTCGCATTCCACGATAGCGAGACCGTGTGCTGAATAGCTTGGCCGGTTCCCGTGACGGCTTCTGTGCTCGGAGAATTTGAGGCATTACTGACAAACGAAAAACTGCCCGAAGCCGTCCCACTTGCCTGAGGCGCAAACGTAATCGAGAATGGCGCACTCTGGCCCGCGGCAATAGTCAGAGGCAGCGTTCCAGCAAACGTAAGAGAGGTTTCTCGATCATCCCCCACCGTGGCCAAGTACGAAACGCATGATGGCGGGCGAGAACGAGGCAGTACCGCGACGATCTTCTGTGTCGGGCTATAACGTGTATCGTGGCATCGCCTCGGGTGGCCCCTATAGAAGATTGACCCTTCCCTGGACGCGGCGACCCGTTATGCCGATGGCAGCGTGCAATCCGGTCAAACTTACTATTATGTGGCGACGGCGGTCGATGCAGCTGGCGGAGAAAGCGGCTACTCGAACCAAGTCACAGCGCAGATTCCGAGTCCGTAAGCTGGTTGCGAAGTAAGGGAGCGAACGAGGGGTCAAAAAGGTGGGGAAAAATTGAAAGGGCCGTGACATTGGTTATGCTCTAATTGCCAACTCCTGCGAGGGAGCCAACAACGTGGAAGCATGTACCGTCACAGCCCCTTGATGCAATCACTGCTTTCGCAGTTCCGAACCCCGGCTACCCCTCGCAGGGCCGTCGGTTTTTTCAGGTCCAGTCGCTCGGCGGATCGCTCCGCTCCGCTGATCACTCAGTCTACTTCGGACTGGCTCAGTATTATTGTGCCAACCCTTTCAACCGTCGACGCTTGTAAAGTTAACAGAGGGTTCACAAAAGTCAACGCAAAGTTTTGGTGCATTGGTCGCTTTCCAGCCTGTGCATAACTCAAGATGCAAATGTATGTACAGTAAAAAGTTATCCACAGCTACAGGAATTCCGAGGCGTTTTTGCACATAAAATTGCACAGCTCGGTCAGAAACCGCAAAGGGCTGAAAGGGAATCAAATAATCGTCTTGACGGCAGAACGGGATGAGCGCATCTTCAATTTTGCAGACGGCAGCGAATAACGCAGTGATGCCTGAATTGGTGGCGTATGTGGATGGCGGATGCCTGGGAAATCCCGGCCCCTCGGGCATTGGTGTCGTTATCAGCGGCTGCCAGAGTGGGCCGATTCGCATCGCCAAATGGATCGGTCATCAGGACAACAACGTGGCGGAGTACGCCGCTCTGATGGAAGCCCTGCAGTGCGCTGTAGCCCTAAAAGCCTACAAACTGCACGTTTATTCCGATTCCCAGGTCGTCGTCCGCCAGATGACCGGGGAATATATCTGCCGCAGCCCTCGTCTTTATTCCCTCCACTGGACTTGCCGCAAACTCGCGCGCGCGCTGAAATTCTCGATCTCGCATGTCCCGCGGGAGAATAATGCCGAAGCCAACCGGTTGGCACAGTCCGCTTTGCAGCGTCGACGAAAATAGCTGAAATCATTCCCCAGGCCGTTCTCGATCCCATTTTCTTGAAACCTGTGCTAGCGTTTTGGTGGCTTGTTCGGGTTGTAGCCGGAATCCGGATTAAACATGGCCTGATCCAGTGGCTGATTGACGGTGACCGTGAACAGGAATCGTTGGCGTGACATGTCGCCGTTGAATAAGCGGGTGATGTTGAAAGGCATCATCACGCCTGAGACCGGCTTATAGTTATCGTAGATTTCTTCTTCCAGATTCTTCTGGCGGTCCGTCGGGTCACGCCATTCGAAGGCCTTGCGGATGGGAAGATGGGTTTGGGAATCGAAGTCGAGCGTCACACTTTCGTTTTTGGAATTGATCAGCGTAACTTGGATCGCTGGGTGCTGCGCCGCAATCGCGTCTCCGTCGTACAAGAAGATCACACCGGGATCGTTCACCCACTTACGCAGGATGAGATCGAGGGCATAATGGCGCTGGCGCCGATAGTCGACCATATCTTTTTCCTCGACCGGGCGAACGCCCTTGTAGGTAATTTCGTAGCCTTTGTCGCCGAGGAATACGCGGGCGACGTCGCGCTCCTTCGTGTACTCGACGCGCTCCTTGTCAGGAAATTCGTAAAAACTCCAGAACAGATCGCCGCCAGTACCCTGGCCGTGATGGAAGGCGTATCCGCGGCCTTGCTGTTCCACATCGTGGAGGTTCAGATACGCGTCGCCGCCCATCGCCTCGGTCGCCTGATTCACGGCGGCTCTGGCTTTTCGAGCATCCTGGTCAGCGATGTTCATGCTCGTATTGGCGGAGGAATTAGGGACTGCGGCCGCAGCGGCGGCCGGTTGCGGACTCGATTCCGCGGGGCGGTCCTGCGCGTAAGACCAGAGCGGACAAACCAAAAACAACGTAATCATTAGCTTCATTTCAACTTGAGGGCAAACGGAGCGCAATCAGAATTGTAGCGTCTCTGGCGGAGTTTCTGGCGCATCCCTTTCAACTTTTGATGCAGAAAACCCCTGAAATGCAAGCCGCGCCAGCTAGTTTTCCTGGAAATGACAGCCGCAGCGATACCTGGGCCCAGACGCCCCTATCCCACCAGAACCGCGCCCCCATTCACGTTGAAGATCTCTCCCGTGATAAATGCTGCATGCTCAGTACACAGAAACAGCACGGGAGCGGCGATTTCTTCGGGCGTTCCCACGCGACCCAGCGGGATCGTGCGGCGGATGGTCTCGCCTGTGTTTGGATCCGCGAGCGCGTTGGCGCTCATGTCGGTATCGACCCAGCCAGGCGCCACGCAGTTGACGTAAATACCGGCGGTCGCCAATTCGCTCGCCAGGCTCTTGGTCAGGCTGATCAACGCGCCCTTGGTAGCGGAATAATCGCTATGAAATGCTTCTCCGCGTTGACCGCTGGTCGAACTGATCAGCACGATATGTCCCGTAACATTCTTTAGGCGCGGCTGCGTTTTCATTTGCGCCACAGCCTGCTTCACCAATCCAAAGACGCCATCCAGATTGATGGAGAGGGTTGAGCGCCATTGTTCGGTCGTCATCTTCTCGATCGGGACATTCTCCGGTGGCCACACGCCGTGATTGGCGACGAGAATGTCGAGGCGTCCGAACTGTTTCACGGCGTCCGCTACGAGTGTGCGCCCGGCTTCGGCATTGTCGAGATTACGTTGCACCGCATAGCAGAGATCAGGCCCGCATTCCTGGATCAACGCTTCGGCCTGAGCCGCGGCATTTCGATAGTTGAAGACGACCTTCGCTCCCGCCTGGGTGAACATCCGTACGGTCGCCGCGCCGATGCCGCGCGATCCGCCTGAAATCAGAGCCACTTTCCCGGATAACGAGAGAGGGATGGACATGGCAGACTAGGCTACCGCATCCAGGCTATTTGGAACAGGTCGGCCGCGGGACCTTGCCGGCGGAAGTTGCTCGCGAATCAGCCGAGAACGCCAGCCACGGCCATCTGCCGGCCCGTCTTTCCTTTCTCTGCTCGATAGGAAAACAACAGGTCGTTGTTGCAGTTGGTGCAAAATTTTGAGGTTTCAATGTTTTTCGCCGGCACACCCGCCGCGAGTAATTGCCGCCGGTTGGCCTCGATAAGGTCAAGAAAAAGTTTGGTGGGAAGTTCCCCATGCCCCGGCGCGCGGGCAGTGAGAAAGAGCAGCGGATATTTTTCCCGTACGGGGTCGGATTCCTTGCTTTCGCGAAACAAGTCACTCGCATATTCAAACTGCGATTCAAATTTTGCGCGCACCTCCTCGCCAACTTCGTAGCAACAGCCTTGAATTCCGGGGCCGATCGCCGCCCGCAGATCCCGAGGGCGACTGCCGAAGTGGCGAAACATCTCCCCCACTCCCTTTTCGACGATGCGTTGCACCGTACCGCGCCAGCCGGCGTGAAACACGCCCACGGCCCGGCGTTTCGCATCAACCAGGATCACCGGAACACAATCCGCCGTCTGAATCGCAAGCAGTATCCCAGGAGTTGCGGTGAGCAGTCCGTCGCCGGGCAGCAGTTCGCTCAGCGGAGAATCGACGCAATGAATGATGTCCGAATGAATCTGCCGTAGCGTCACCAGAGCCCACAAGCGGTCGCTCTTCTTTCGAGAAGCTTCTCCGGGTCGCAAGCGACGGACGGCATTCGACGCTGAAATCTCGCCTAGAAACGCAGCGCGATTGCGCTTGACCGCAGCGCGGGAATCATCTTTGGTGAACCCGAGATTCAGGTCGCCTTTGCGGTATACGCAGGAAAATCCGCCGGCGCGCGTGGAAAATCCATGCTCGAGCCAGAGCAGGCGGCGCAAATGACCGGCGCGCAAAATGGTGAGCTTGGTTTTATTCGTAGCCCGGGTTGGCACCAATCCATCATAAAGGATGGTCCATGACGCAGGATTGCCCCGCCACTGACCTGTCCGCTATAGTTGGACTCATGTTTGAGAACTTCACCGCTACGGACCGCTGGACGAAGAAATCTGTTCATTGCGTTTACCAGGCGCAGATCGTAGCCATCGCTACTCGCCACGCTGACGCCATCGACTACAAGTTTCTCGTGGGCGGACAGCCAGTCTGGGTCGCGTTACCGCATCCGGCGTGGGTGGAATACAAAAAGCGCACAGGGAAGGCCATCACCGACTCGCTGGCCATTGAAATCGCCGGCCATTACCTCAAGACTGCTTTGGGATCCGGCGAAGGCGTGGGCCGAGACATGTATTCGCTAACCGTCGAGGAAACGTTAGCCCATCTCCACGCAGCAGTCGCCGAAATGGAAGCGCAACCGGCGTAGTCATCCTTCGCGCCAGGTTCGCGCGAGTCGCCCGCAACCACAGGCGTTATCCGCCTGGACCATTGTTCGAGACGTATTGTTCGAGCGACTCCAGTTCGCGGCTTAGATCATCTACGCGCCACTCCAGCAAATTGCGGATCGAGAGGATTCCCAGCAGTCTGCCAGCGTCATCGGCAACTGGCAGGTGCCGAAAGTGCCGCTCCAGCATGATGGTCAGCGCTTCGCCCGCGCCCGTCCGCCGCGTGGCCATCTCTACTGGGGTGGTCATCAGATCACGGACCGAGGTTGTCTGCGGATCGAGACGAGTAAGGGACATCTTCCGCAGGACATCGCGCTCGGTGAAGATTCCGGCCACGCAGAAATCGCTGTCGACCACCGCGACCGCGCCCACATGGTGATCGAGCATTTTATGGATTGCGTCGGCCACCGTGGCTTCCAGCCCGACCGCCGCAACTTCCGGGTCACAGAGCTCCAGCACACTCATAAGCACCTCCTCCGTCCCAGAGCAACTCCGGGAGAGCAAAACTTGCGAAGTGGATTGAGGCATTATGCTTGCGCCGGAGCGCTTGTCAAGGGAATTCAGGAGAGGCTGCCCCGAAGAGTGGTTTTTCGGTTTGCCGTATGAAGGCCTACTGCGGAGCTTCGCCCCGAAGAGCAGCCGTTCGACGTCGCTCAGGTAAGGCTTGAGGCTGTTCCTACAGGATCACGGCATCCGCTTCGATCTCAACCAGTATTTCCGGCGAGATGAGCGCGCTGACCTCAACCATCGAGGTCGCTGGACGGATGTCGCGGAAGAATTCCCCGTGCGCTTTGCCGACCTTCTCCCAATCGGCAATGTTGGTGACGTACATGCGCGTGCGGACGACATCATTCATGCTCGCCCCGGCTTTTTTCAAGGCGCTTTCAATGTTCTTCAGTGTCTGCATCGTCTGGGCGTAGACATCACCGATGCCCACGATCTTGCCTTCGGGCCCGGTAGCCGTTGTGCCGGAAACATGCACGTAGGAACCGATCTTGACCGCCCGTGAATAACCGACGATCGGTTCCCATGCCGTACCGCTGGCAATGTTCTGTCTTGGCATTTCCCGTTCCTCGATGGTGTATGTTACCGCAAGGGCTGGGCGCATCTATTTTGGGCCGTGGTTTCCTCGGGAGGGGTCTACCTCGCCGAAAAAGCTAGCGAGTCAGAAGCAGGGCAAAAAATCGCGTAACGACCGCGACTATCCGATCTTGCGCTTCTCGTCGAGCACTTCATCCAGCGCATTCCCCAATAGATGCGCCCGCTTCTGGTAGTCGGTTGCTCCGGTATCTTGCTTTTTCTTCAGGAGATGATATTCGTCGGCGATATTGAGCGCGGCGAGCACTGCCAGGCGGACCGTGTCGATCGTGTTCGTGGCTTCCGCGACGGCGCGCATCTTGGAATCCACGTATTCCGCCAGCTTGAGGATGTATTCCGGGTCGGAACCGCGCAGGTTGTAGGCCTGATCGAAGATCTCCACGCGCACGCTCGAGTTCTGTGCGTCTTTGAGCGTCTGGTCTTTGGTTGCAGTTGCCATTTGATCAGTGCGATCCTGGTTTCACCCCATGCGCATGCCGTAAGCAACAGGGTCGAGCTAAATCACGCGAGCGCTGCGTACCGGAGATCGGAGCTAACTTGCTTCCGCAATCGTTTCGATGTGAGCGAGCATCTTCTCGACTCGGGCGCGAATCTCCTCGCGCTCTTTCCTCAGTTGCACCGTCTCGCGACGGAGTGCGTTCAGTTCGTCCTCACGGTCCTGCAGTTGCTGGCGCAATCTCTGGGCGTCGTTCTGCGCCGACGCCTGCGCCTGGCGCGCGGACTTGTACATCTCTATGGTGCGATAAACTTTCTCTTCCAGCGCCTGAAAATGATCCGCCGGAACCTGATCTGCTACTGTTTCGACCGGATTTAAAGCCATAAGCGCACTGTTCCCCACAAACTACCAGCTTCTCGCAGTATACTCCACCTCTTTGTGGAGAAATGGTGGTGTGATTCAGTAGTTGAGCCGCCTTAGCGGGGGTGAGAGCAGCAGGAGCCCACAAGCAAATTCCGCCGCGCGCGAATCGAAATGAGGGATCTTAAGGAAAAGATTGGTCGGGGCGATAGGATTTGAACCTACGACCCCCTGCGCCCAAGGCAGGTGCGCTACCAGGCTGCGCTACGCCCCGACATAGACGAATTATAAATGACGGCTCCGCTGAAGGTCGCGCGTTCCGGTGCTGTCCTAAATGCACGAAACCACTAAAAAACACCGAGGATGCAAACGCTGGTTTCCTTCGTGCGCCTTCGTGCCCTTTGTGGTTAATTAGGACACTGCCCACGTTCCGCGCAATTCGCCTTCCCAGTTGCCACTTATGCAGATGATTGCAGGAATCGCGTCGACTGCCACAGTCGGCCAACGCGCGAACGGCAATCTGCGTCTCACCTTCAAGGTATAATTTGCATTCTGGTATGGTGAAGCCGCGTTACGCGTTGGTGGCATATGTCAAAAATGCTGCGGGAGAACTCGTAGAGAGTCTCCGGCGCGAGTTGCATCCGGCGTTGCCTCATCTTCCGGCCCATCTGACAATTCTTCCCCCGCGCTGCCTGCGCAGCACCGAACAGGCCGCTCTAAACGTTCTGGACCGAATCTGCAGCGAAGAGCAGCCGTTCGAAGTGTGCTTGGGTGAGGTGGAAACCTTCATCCCGGTGACCTCGACGGTGTACATCCGCGTTGACCAGCAAGCCTCCCGCATGAGTGCCCTGCACGCGCGCCTCAACGTGGACGCGCTCTCGTTCGAAGAGGAGTGGCCCTACATCCCGCATCTCACCATCGTGAAAATGGGCAATGAGTCCGATGCGGTGAATGCCTGCCGGGTCGCGCGGGAACGCTGGGCGGCGTACCAGGGAAGCCGGTGCATCACCTTGGAAAGGCTGACTTTCGTGCGCGAAGACGCCGAAAACCATTGGGTCGACTTGGCTCCCGTGGCCCTCGGACGCAGGCTCGTTTCCCGTTAGCCCCGCAAGCATCGTTCGTAATCGCCCATCCAGTTACTCCCGCCTGCCGGACATGGCCCCTGGTACAGTTCACTCCCGTGCATTGAAATGCCGCTGAGCTGGCTGTAATTAAAGAGTAGGTCAAGGGTTCCGGACCATCCGCCAAACACCACTTCTGACGCGGGTTTCCGGCCAACGGAGAAGCGCATGCAGATCGGGGTGTATGGCGCAGGATATCTGGGCACGGTCATCTCGGCTTGTCTCGCGGATTTTGGAACCCCGGTTTCCTGCTGCCATCCTGATCGAACCCGCATGGTCGAAATGGCGCAGGGGAACATTCCCTTTTTCGAGAAGAACCTAAAAGAGATCATTCGTCGCAACGTTCGCGCCGGGCGGCTCGCCTACTCCACCGATATTGAATCGTTCGCCCGCCGGACGCCGGTAATTTTTCTCGCCGAAGACAAGCCGGATCATCTTAACGACATTGCGTTGCGCATCGCCAAGCTTGCCCCCAAGCCGCCAATTCTCACGATTGTGACTCCGGTTCCGGTGGGCACGGCGAATGCGCTGGAAAAGAACATGAAGGACGCCGGTCTCGAGGCCAGCATCGTGTCGCAGCCCATGTTCTTTACCGATGGATGTGCTGTCGAAGATTTCAATTGGCCGGATCGGCTGATTCTGGGCTCACGTTCCAATGAAGCAGTGCAGATGCTGAAACAGATTTTTCATCCGCTGGTGATGCGCGGAGTCCCTGTGATCGTCACGAATCAGGAGACGGCGGAACTGGTGCGCGAGGCGGCAACGGCGTTCGTTGCCACCAAGATTTCCTTCATTAACGAAGTGGCCAGTCTTTGTGAGCGCGTCAACGCGGACGCGGTAAATCTCGCGCTGGCGCTTGGACTGGATAAGAAAATCGCTCCGCGCTGCCTGCAGCCCGGTGCCGGAATGGGCGGCGTCTTCGCCGAGTCCGACATGGATTCGCTGGTCCACCTCGCGCAATCCCATGGAGTTGACTTGAAAGTGCTCAGCGCAGCGCGGGACGTGAACCACACGCAGGCCGAGCGGCTGGTCGACAAGATCACGCTGGCGCTGAATTCGGTCGAAAATAAAGAAGTCGGAATCCTGGGACTTGCGTTCAAGCCGAACACGAATTCGGTCGCAGGATCATCGTCAGTACGGCTGGCCGAGTCGCTCGTCTCCAAGGGCGCGCATGTGCGGGCCTACGATCCGGTGGCGATTCCTGAAGCCAAGACGCGTCTCAACGTGCCCGTACGTTTTTGCGATTCGGCCTATGCCGTGGCCGAGGGGTCCGATCTGCTGGTTGTAGGAACAGGCTGGCCGGAGTTTCGCGCGCTCGATTTCGACCGCATCAAGCATCTGCTGAAACAGCCTCTTATCGTGGACACGAAGAACCTGCTGGATTCCACCCGGCTGCGCGCTCTCGGATTCGAATACGTTGGCGTGGGACGCCTGTAAACACTTCTCAGCTATCGATTCCTGCGACGCCTCGGAGGAATGAGCCCCGCGGATGCGCGGACGGTTCAACCTTTCACTCGTCTGTTGAACCTTTCACCCTTGTTACTGAGTCATCCCGAACACCCGCGCTTTTACCAGCGGGCGGAGGGATCTCGCGTGCAATGCAAAGTCTGAAGCCCGGAGAGAGCCCTCACCGCAACGCTTCGGCTTTCGGAATAAACCCCCAAGAAGAACGTGCTGATTCAAACAGGGACCATCACCTAATTCGGCCCAGACTCTGGGCAGTCAGCAAAATTGTTATAATCGAACGGTTGCGGTGGGAGTAGCTCAACTGGCAGAGTACCGGACTGTGGCTCCGGCTGTTGCGGGTTCGATTCCCGTCTCCCACCCCACAGTTTTTCAGAAATAACCGTCCGTCGGCCGCGAGAATTTTTCAGGGACAGTGTTTATGTCAAAGCCCGCGCGGAGCCGAAGGGCTTTCCGGTCGAGCACAGCTCGACTGGTCACGAAGCACATAACGGCCCCGTAGCTCAACTGGATAGAGCATCAGACTTCGGATCTGAGGGTTGGGGGTTCGACTCCCTCCGGGGTCGCCACGATTGACGGGAGTTCGCTGCCCTTCCGCATCGGGCTGAATTCTGCAGGTTCCCGCCTTGCATGGCCTTGGCTCGGGCTTATCTCAGGAAGGGAACGTCCGGTCCGGCCTGAGGCGGTCTTAATGAGGTATGCCTTGGGGGCCCGGAGCAATAGCGTATTGCGGGCCCCTCGCGCACTCCTGATAATCAGGCTACGGCTTGTACCGGGTCTTTGCCGCTGAAGGACTGAAGCGCGGTCGCTTCATCCTTCTGAATATCGAAAACCGCAGATAGTTTTGTCATCTCCAGCAAGTCATGCACTCGGTTGCTCAGACTTGCGAGCTTGAGTTCGCCTCCCTTGTTACGAATTGTCGTGTGGGTCTTCACCAGCTCTCCCAAGCCTGAACTGTCGATGTAATTCACTTCGGCCAGGTTTAAAACGATGCGCCGGTTTCCTTTCTCGGCCAATTCGCGGACGATCTCGCGAAGCATTACATTGCCTTCACCCAGCGTAATTCTGCCGCTGACGTCGAGCACAACAACGTCGCCGATTTCTCGAATGCTCGTCTGCATCTTGATCGGCGTCTTGTCCCGCATACCGAGCCCCAAGCGATCCAGCACACCACACGCCAGTGTCGCGAGATCCTTGGATTCAGTACGAACCACCACGAGAGAACGACCTTCTTTCAGAACTTCGCGGAAGAAGGCGACGTCTTCGGCACACTTTTCATCGGCAGTCGCCGAAATTTGACTGGCCTGTCCAACCACTTCGCCCAAAGCTAGTCCGCCACCCGCACCAGCCAAGCCAAGCAGCATGGCCGCGCCAGCGCCCAGAGCGAAAACTGGTCCCAGGCCCGGGACGAGCAGAGCAGCCGTGATCCCGGCATAGAGCCCAGTGGATGCCCCGGTTAGTCCTCCGACCACACTGCCAAACTGTTTGCTAACCTTAACGGCTTCGTTTTCGGATCGTGTCATAAAGATGATCGATTCTTCCGGCAAATGGTGCCGGAGTTCCCGGATCGCCTCTTCCGCCCGATCGCGCGACGCAAAAACCCCGATTGCGGTTTCCATTTGTCCTCCCCAGTCATGGCAATGGGCTGACCATTTTGTCGCCCTGCCAATTTAGCGAAGGAAACATACCAGAATGGCAACGTTCGAGCCAATAAAAACGTTCTGTATGCATAAATTTGCACTGACTTTGCTGCCCAAACGTCGCGATTACGCAATAACCGTTTGCCAGTGTTCTTACGCCTCAATTTCTGCCCACGCCCGGAGAGAGCGACACGCCTGATCTGCTGGGTTAGAATATTTCCTTCAATTTCTGGCACATGCGCCGCATTTTCCATTTCCGCGCGTCGTCGTCGCAACTGGGGCCGCTCGAGGAGCGTCTGCTGGAAACACTATGGGCGCACGGCTCCCCGGTAACGGTCCGGGAACTCGTCGATCAAGACTGCAATGACCTGGCATACACGACCGTGATGACAACGCTCGACCGGCTCTTCAAAAAGAGTCTGCTAAGCCGCAAGGCGGATGGCCGTGCCTTCCGTTATGCGCCGCGGTTTACACGGGACGAAATGCATCAACAGGTGCTGACCGAGACCTTGTGCCAGGCCTTGGACGCGAGTCCGGCGTCCTCGTTGCCGCTTTCCTATCTGGTGGAGACATTGAGCGAGCGTGACACACAATTGCTCGACGAACTGGAGCAGTTGGTTGAGGCCAAGCGCCAGCAATTGCGCGCCGGCAGTTCGCGGATTACGAATTCACCCGCTTTGGACTCGGCCTCTTCGAAGACAGCCGGTTTGAGGACAGACAAGCCCGGCGGAAAGGACAAGGCCTGATGTTCGCCCTGCGCGGCATCACGATTTCGTTGTCGGTCTTTGCGATCGTGTACTGCGCCGTGTCCCTTGCGGTGCTGGTCACGTGGCGAAACGTGTGGTCCTATGGACAGGCGCATTCGGCTCGCTGGCGCGCAGACGTATTGTTTTTCTTGCGCATGCTTCCACTCCTCTCTGCAATCTTGATCACAGCCGCATTCGCCGTTCCGTCTTTTCTGCTTTTTGAGCCGCACTCGATTGAGGAAGGCCTGGGCAGCGTTCCTGTGATGCTGGCATTGCTTGCGTTGACTTTCGTGGGCCTCGGAGCCGCCAAAGCGCTGGCTGCACTGCACAGCTCCTGGCGAAAGATTTCGGAATGGACGCGGCAAACGGATAGACTTGAAATCGGTGCGCCCATCTCTGTACTGCGAGTTTCAGGTGCGGCGCTGGCGATGACCGCGGCCGGCATTGTGCGGCCACGAATTCTGTTATCCGATGCGGCCCGCACTCTCCTCAGTGCGAATGAATTGCATGCCGGCTTGAATCACGAGTTGGCGCACGTGCGCCGGCGAGATAACTTCCGCAAACTTCTTTTGCACTTTGCAGTTTTTCCCGGCATGAGCGGGCTCGAGGCCGCCTGGCTCGAAGCGACTGAAATGGCCTCCGATGATGCTGCCGTCTCGAATACCAGCGAAGCTCTTGATCTGGCATCCGCGTTGATCAAGCTGTCGCGTTTCGCCCCGCTCCCTGCGCCGATTGAATTGACCGCGGCTCTGGTTCACAGCCCGGCGGCGGCCGTCGATGCGCGGGTGAAGCGACTGGTCGCGTGGCAGAAAGAAGCGCGAGCGCCGCGTCGCGGGTACTCAGTCTGGTGCGGGTTGGGTACGGCGCTGGCCACGATTGCGATATTCGCCTTCACTTACAACGAATTGCTCGTTCGCGTGCACACCGCAACGGAGTGGCTGGTGCGGTAATCTTCTACCCAGACCCTTCCTCCTAATATCAGAACGTGACGCGCACGCCCACTTGGGCCGCGAATGGAATCCCCACCGTGGTGCCGGGTCCGAAGAAATCTCCTAAAGCTCCTTCTGGAATTTCAAGCTGCTTCAGACTCGTGAGCGGCGTTGTTTGCGAGCAGCTGGAATTCGCGCACAGCGAGCTGACAATCGTCTGACCTGAGCCATTCGCCTGCATCTGAGCCGCCGGGATGGGCAACTGGGCTACGTTTACCGCGAAGTTCGCGCCGGGATTATTGCGGTTGAAAAGATTGAAAAACTCGATGAAGGGATCAATGCGCCAGCGCTCGTTGATTTTAAATGGTCGGGTGACCCGAACATCCGATTGGATATAAGGCGTGCCGCGAAATTCGTCGAGGCTCGTGTATTCCGGTTGCGCTTCTCCGGCGAACTGAACCCAAATGCGTCCGCTATTGTCTGCGTTTGTGATGGTAATCGGGCGCGCGCTTTCCACCTGACTGACCGTGCTCAGTTCGAAGCCGCCAGGAATGTGCACTGTGCCCGCCAGCACGAAGCGGTGCCGCACGTCTTCACCGGATGGGCCGTAGTCGCCGGGGCCGAAAGCGTCGAGGGATCCGGCATTGGGGAGTCCTAATCCTTGCGGAACCTGGCACACGCCGTCGACATAATCGAAGAGTTCCCCGAGTAGGCATCCCCAGGTTTGCGCCTTCGAGAACGTGTAATTCGCCACCAGGTCGAAGCGGTGCATATTCGCCTGCATATGCAACATCAGCCCGTTGTAACTGGAACGGTTGTCGGATTCAAACACATTCACATTGGGGACAACATTTGCCTGATCGGTGGCGTAGTTTGGATCGGATGCCGGGATCAATGGAGTGAATAAGTTCGTCCCACCGGAATAAGGGAACGCGCGATACCCATGATTGCCCTGCTCATGCACGTAGTCCGCGCTGGCGAGCCAGTGTTCGCTGAATGCGTGCTGCACGCCCCCGGTAATGTGAATGGCGTAAGGCGTTTTGTACTGAGAGCCGATCAGATTGCCGGTCGCGCCTGCGCCGCCCTGCAGACACGCTGCACCGGCGAGAGCATAAACGCCAGCACTGCCAGTCAGGCTGCACGTTCCGGTCGTGTAATTCGAGCTGTTGACGCCTTGAAACTCGGTTGCCCAGCCGTTCTGTGCGAGATCGTCATAGTACATTCCGAATCCGGCGCGAACCACAGTCTTGCCCCGAGCGCCTGGGGAATACGCGATTCCAAGCCGGGGCGCGATTTGCTTTCGATAATCATCCGGCAGGCTGGGAACAACCGGAATCTGCAAAGCCTGCAATGTCACATAGGCGGGATTGTCGGCTTGACTTCGCCCCGAGCCGATCATCAGTCCCCAAGTGGTTTGATAGCGCACGCCATAGTTGATCGTGAGCTGATGCGACACCCGCCAGGAATCTTCAGCATAGAGACTGAGGCGCTGCACATTTTGCGAGAAACTGCCGTCGCTGGCGGGAGTGTATGTACATCCGATGCCCGTGCTTGGATCAGGCCCCGGAGTGCACTGCGCGCTGGGTGGAGAGTAATAGAACGGCAGAGCGCTGGTGATGCCGCCGCAGTCTGGGCCCGGCGGATTGATGTAACAATCGGGGTTGGCGGGATAAGTCGTGAACTGTTCTGCGGTTCCCGCGAATGCGCCGCTCAACACCGGTTCATGAATGAAATCCACGCCGAACTTGATCGAGTGGTCTCCGCTCTCGTGACTGACGTCGTAACGGAATTGATACCTATCCTGATTGCGCAGGTCAGGAAATAAAGTGATGGGAGTAGCAAATTGATTATCCCCGAACGTTTCGAAACCGGAGACCGTAAGTGCGGTCACGCTGAAAGGAAACTGAATCGCGAATCCGAGATTCGAGTTGCGAGTCTCTGTGAGATGCAAGAGGTTGGCATCAACCACGAGATTTCCCAGCCAGGTCGAATCGAACGCATAAGCATTGCTGAGTGCCACGTTCCAGTAGTTGTTATGTGTCGTCAACCCGGTCGACGGCAAGGTGGCTTGCTGCACCAGCGCGTCGTGCGTGAGATAGCTGTCCTGGGAGGCGCGCAGAAACCAGTGCGATTTCGCGGACTGCGCCCAGTCGAAACGCACCGAACCGAGGTAATCGCGAAATGGGATTGGAACGGTCGCGGGAACGGGGATCGAAGGAATGCCGGTGATCAAATCTTCAGACGCCAGTTCTGACAGCGCGTCGAATTGCGCAAGGCTTGCCGGACTGTAAGCGATGCTGGCATCTTCGTGCACATTTTCAAAAGAAGTGAAGAACCACGCCTTGTTTTTCGCGATCGGACCGCCCAGCGTGGCGACGTAATTCTGCCGCGAAAACGGCTGCTTGGGATTGTGCACGCAAACTCCGTCCCTGCAGCTTTCCGCCGGATTCTCGATGGGAAAGCGCGCATTGAGAGCGGCCGCGCGCTCATAATACGCGGCATCGCCGTGCCAGTCATTGCTGCCACGCTTGGTGGTAATTACCACGGAGCCGGCGGTGGTCCAGCCGGTGTCGGCATCTTCATTCGACGTGCGCACGGCAAATTCCTGAATGCCGTCGGGCGAGAAGTTCTGCAGAAAGCCGCCAATCCAGTCGTCAGAATTTTCCGCGCCGTCGACCGAGAGTTCGTTATTCAATCCGGAGCTTCCGCCAGTCGACACAGCGGTGATACGCGCCTTGGTAGGATCGGAAGGCTCGACAGGCTCCGTGCCCGGGACAAGGTATGCGATATTGGCGAAACTCCGCGCCGGAAGCGGCAAAGCTTCCAGGTCTTCGCTGCCGACCACGCCCCCCCGCACCGCGCTGGCCAAATCGATGGATCCTGTCGTGATCGACGACTGCTGGCTCTGGACCGTAACTCGTTCACCCGCGCTTGCCGGCTTCAGGGTGACACTGATCTCGCGTACCGAACTGACGCTGACTGCGACCTTAGCCTGAGCGTCAGCGAAACCCGGGGCGCTTACGGTGACCTGGTAAGTTCCGGGGTTGAGATCGTCGATGCGGAATTCGCCACGGTCTTCAGTCGTGGCTCGGCGCTCGAGGGCGGACCCAATCGAGCGGACAACTATTCTTGCCGACTGGATTCGGGCGCCGCTCGCGTCTTCGACCGTGCCACGCAATGACCCCAGCGGGTTCTGTGCCTGCAATTCCGAAAACAAAAAGAGAACGGATAGTAGCGCAATGGATTTTCGCAACGAAGTACCCCACTCGACTGCCGCGCGACCTTTCGTGTTCCGAAGCGAGCGTAGCTTGCTGACGGGAACTACTACCAGTGCTCGTAGGATTGCTGAGTGCGTCTGCGCGCTCGCTGCGCTTGCGAGGCGGACGAATGCGTCCGCCCTACACGAGCCTTGCCGCCTTACGCGCTCAGTCGTATTGAAACTAATCCGACCAGGGGGTCGGTTTGCGGTCCCATCGATGTTTTTTCAATTCCGCCAGTAAATTCTTATCGAGAGGCCCGGCATCACTGGCGGCAATGTTCTCCCGCACATGGTCCAGTTTGCGCATTCCCGCGATGGTTGTGCTTACCCCCGGATGGGAGAGGACAAAGCGCATGGCCATTTCCGGCAACGTCATTCCTTTGGGCACAACCTGCTTGAGCTTTTCCACGCGCGCGATCGTGTTGGCAAGATTCTCCGGATTGAAATATCCCGAGCGCCAATCATCTTTGGGAAAGCGAGTCTGCAGCGTCATCTTCCCGCCCAAGCTGCCTTCATCGAGAGGCACGCGCGCGATCACACCGATGTTCAGTTCCTGGCAAACCGGCAAGAGCTCATCTTCCGGAGCCTGATCGAAGATGTTGTAGATGACCTGCACCACGTCGACCAGGCCGGTATGCAGCGCCTTGATGCCGTTCCATGGCTCCCAGCGGTTGAGGCTCAGGCCGAAATAGCGGATCCAGCCGCCATCTTTCAGCTTTTCCACCGTCGCGCGGAAATCAGCATCGTCGATCCAACTGTCGTCCCATACGTGAAATTGCAAAACATCGATGCTGCCAACCCGCAGTTGCTTGCGGATCTTATCGGCATACTCGAAGACATGCTCGCGGGAAAATACATCGTGGTACTTGTAGGACGGCAGCGCGGGCCAGCGATCGTTCGCGGGAGGAATTTTTGACGCTGAATAAATTTGCTTCCCGGAGTTGCGTGCCATTATCTCGCCCAGCAATCCATCGCTTTTGCCGTAGCCGTAGGCCCAAGCCGTGTCGAAGAAATTGCAGCCGAGATCTACGGCGAGTTGCAAAGCCGAGAGCGATTCCTTGTCCTCGGAACCACTCCATCCACTCATACCCCACAATCCATGAGCCATTTCGCTGACTTCGAATCCGGTACGGCCAAGCTTGCGGTATTTCATGATGGCGTCCTCGCTTTCACGGCGGAAGGTATCTAGAATGCGCACGAAGAACGGCTGGAGAACGACCAAGGATATACCGTGCAAAGATCGGCCGTCAGTTGCACATTTCGCCGTCCGACTCCGGAGTTCCAGATCGCCGCCCGGCTTTTTCGATCTCACTGATTCAAATTTCTGCACCAATTCCAGCGCGCGAAGTGTTTCAATGGATGCAGATCATAGGTTTGGAGGTCATTGCAATGAAATCGGATTATCCTTTTTGCCCAGGGAAAAACGAGAAAGACAATGAGTTGACTGCGCCGCCATCCCGCTTTATCGATGAAAAGATTTCGGATGAGTCGGGCACGGAAACTAACTCGGATAGCGCATTGAAACCGGCGGGTCTAAAAAACCCCTTCTGGAATTAATCTCCTCGTTAGCGCCGATGGTCACGCGATCGTCGGCGCTTTTTTCGCCTGGCATTTTCTTGATATCCCAGCCCATATCTCAGAACTTATCTCGGAACTATCGCAGGATGGGCAGGCACAGGCAGGAGCGAATCGAGAAATCGAGCTGCGCCATTTTCTCCAGGGCTGGATGCAACGCCGAGTCGCGGCAAGGCTCCAGCGTGATGACGAACGGCAGTGCGGCCTTTTCGAAGCCGGGCTTCTGTAGCAGCGAGTCGATATTGAGATGATGCGCGGCCAGAATCTCGGCCAGACGAGCCACGATTCCTGGCTGGTCGCGCACGTAAAATCGCAAATACCAAGGGGTTTCGAAATCGCTGCTGACGGGTGGGGTGGAGACATGGCTCGCGGCAGTGTGTCGCTTTCCCGAGAGACTCTCCGCCACAAACATCAAATCAGAAACCACGGCGACGGCAGTAGGATCGCCGCCCGCGCCCGCGCCCAGAAAAGCCATATCGCCGCCGTACTGGCCCGACGTGAGAACCAGATTCAGGTTCCGCTGAACGCGGCCAAAGGGCGAATCGATCGCAACCAGACACGGCCCCACTTCCGCTAGTAAAGAGTTGTTCTTCAGATCGGCGCGGGAAATCTGGCGGATGGTACAGCCGAGTTGCGCCGCGTAATCGAAATCGATGGCGTCAATGGCGCGGACGGTGCGGGCACGAACCGATTCCGGAACCACGCGCGTACGCAGCCCGGCCAGCGCCAGGATCGCAAGCTTGGCGCGAGCATCGCCGCCGTCCAGATCTTCCGAAGCATCCGCTTCCGCATATCCGCGAGCCTGCGCCTCTTCGAGTGCTTCGCTGAATGGAATGCGCGCGTGCTCAATGCGGCTGAGAATGTAATTGCAGGTTCCATTCAGGATTCCGGCAATGGCGTGCAGCCGGTCGCCGCACAGACCCGTGCGTAGCGCAGGAAGCACCGGAACTCCGCCGGCAACCGATGCGCCGAACTCAAGCTGGCATCCGCGGCGGGCGGCAAGTTGCAGCAGATCCGGCCCATGTCGGGCGATCAATTGCTTGTTCGCCGTGACCACCGATTTGCCCGCTTCCAGCGCGCTGCAAACGATCTGATGCGCGGGATTCAGTCCACCGATCAGCTCGATGATGATGTCAACTTCGGAATTGAGAATCGATGGCACATCCTCGGTCCAGACCACGTGCCCGGGCACCCACGGCTGCTTCTTCCGCTCGACATTGCGGTTCACGATGTGGGTTAGGCGAAGATTCGGTCGCGGGTTCTCGCAGAGAATCTTAGCTACCGCGCGGCCAACCGTTCCAAAGCCGATCAAGGCAACGCGGCAAGCGGAGTCCGCCCGGGACTCGCTCGGAATGCCTTCGCTGGCGCCCTTCTTGGACGGCGTTTCAAACATGCCTGACAGGATCTACGCTCCTCTCGCGAAATGAATTCCATATCATACGTGCCTTGCGATTCTCCTGCACTCGAAAGAACAGCCCCGGGCGGCTCTTGAGGCAGACCATGCATCAAAATTGCTAATATAGTGCCTTCCTGCTCCAGTCGAAATGAAGGCGGGAGCCGCGGCGTGCGTTGGCGGCTGTATCCGTTGCATCGCGAGCTCGGGCGAGCAGCTGCGCGACTGAGCGCCAGGAACCGGCGGTTCCATCAGCGAGCATTTATAGGAGAGTGAATGATTCGAAAGTCTGCGGTGTACTCTGCGTCCAGTGTCGTTAGGGCCTTGGTCTGCTTCGTGACGATTCTGGGTGCGGGGGCTGCCACAGCAGCCCAGACTCCTGGTCAGCAGAATTCCGATCAGCAGAATGCCGGCCAACAACAGCCAGCTGAACAACAGCCGGCACAGCCACCTGCCGAGCAGCAGTCGGCCCAGCAGCCATCGGCTCAACAACCGGCGTCCTCGCAATCCGGTAACGAACAAGCAACTCCCGAGGAGGCGGCGACACGAAAAAGAACTAAACCCAAGGAATACAAGAACTGGAACTTCAATGTGGATGGGGGAGCCAACACCACCGGCGGAACGACCAAGAAGTTTGTGCGTGGCGGCGGAGCGACATTCGGCGCGGGCGTGGCCCGGAATTACAGCAAGTATTTCGGGTTCAGGCTCGACGCCCAGTTTGACGATATGCCACTGCGCAACACCGCTTTGCAATTGGCGCAGGCGACGGGAGCCAACAACCACACGTACTCGGTGATGCTCGACCCGATCATCAACGTCCCGGTCAATCGGCTCTGGAGTTTCTACATCGTGTTTGGCCCGAGCTATGTACATCGCAGCGGCAAGTTGGACTCCTCGACCGCAGTGCCCGGCGAGGCCTGCAATCCGTTCTTTGCCTGGTGGGGACGATGCTTCGCAGGAAGTTTACCGCTGAATGTGAACTTTCTTCACGAGAGCCAGAACCAATTCGGCTACAACATTGGCGGAGGTATCGCGCGCAAGGTTTACGGAAATGTCGAGGTGTATGTCGAGGCGCGCATGGTGCATGGGGATCATAACAACATCACTACAGATGTTCGTCCGATCACGATGGGCGTGCGATGGTGACAAGGTGAATGCAGAGCCGGATTCAGACCTGTGGATTTGCGGGTCTTGCGGCCTGATCTTGCTGCGATGGGTCAGCGTTTGAGGATCGATTTCACTTCTAAATCTGGCTTCCCTTCTATTATTCCGGATTGGTTCGATAACTCCAGAAATCCTGATTCGCTTTCTGCAACTGCACGAACGAGCCGGCGCTGGAACGGGGCTCGCTGACGTGAGAGTTGGCCGCGCGTACCGCTGCGGCAACCACATCGTGTGCGGGGGCGAGCGAGCACGTGGGGTCCGTCGCGTTGGCATCGCCGGTGAGCAGAAAAGCCTGGCAGCGGCAGCCGCCAAAGTCTTCGGCGCGGCGCTCGCAAGTGCGGCAGGGTTCCGGCATCCAGTCTTCGCCGCGGAAATGCTGGAATGACGGCGAATCTTGCCAGATCGATTGCAAGCTCTTCTCGCGCACGTTTTCAAACGACATCCCGGGCAAGACTTCGGCGGCATGACAGGGCAGTACCTTGCCGTAAGGATTGATCAGGATCAATTTTCGTCCCCACCCACCCATGCAGGCCTTGGGAAACTGGGCGTAGTAATCCGGAACCACCGAATCGATGCGGATTCGCCCGGTCCAGCGCTTCTCCGCCTCGGCCACGATGGCGACAGCTTTTTCAACCTGCTCCGCCGTGGGCATCAGCGCGGCGCGATTGGCCAGCGCCCATCCGTAATACTGCGTGTGGGCGATTTCGACTCGATCCGGATTCAATTGTTCGATGAAGGTGATCATCTCTTCCAGGTGATCGAGATTCTGCCGGTGCACGACCAGATTCACCGTGAACGCGAGCTCGTGTTTGCGAATGGCGCGGGAGAGCTCGATTTTATGGGCATGTGCTTTTGCCCCCGCGATCCAGTTCGCGGCCTCTTCACGGGAATCCTGAAAACTGATCTGGATGTGATCGAGTCCCGCGTCCACCAGGCTCTTTAGCCGCTGCTCGTTGAGTCCGATCCCCGACGTGATGAGATTCGTGTAGAGACCTGCGCCCCGCGCGGCCGAGATCAGTTCAGCAAGATCAGCACGGGCGAGCGGTTCGCCGCCGGTGAAGTGCGCATGCAGCATTCCGAGCTTGCCGCACTGCTCGAAGACTTGCTTCCATTCAGCGGTGGACAGCTCAGACTCCACGGCAGCCAGTTGAACTGGATTCGAACAGTAAACACAGTGCAGTGGACAGCGATGGGTGACTTCGGCGATCAGGGCGAGAGGATTGAGAATCATTGACCCTCAGCGGCTAAGCCGCGCGAATGGCGGCTCTGGGCGGGACGGCTAAAGCCGTGTCCTTTCCACAGCCTCTTTCAGAACCTGTACGTTAGTAGTCGACGATCCTTCTGCGCTGCAGTTGCTCCAGAAATGTGCTGATGTCGGCGCGGATCTTGGTCGGATCGGTCTGGCCGAATTCCTTCTGCAGTTCCTGGATGATGTCCGCAAAGGTGCGCCTGCCGTCGCAGCGCTCGAGCACCTGCCGTCCTGTGCCTTGCAGCTTGATCGCACCTTCAGGATACAAGATGACGCGATCTTGCTCGGTGCCGCCCCAGCGGCATCCGGCGGCAAGGCGAGGAGTGCTTGTATCGGAAGGAAGCGCCACTGGCTAGGACTCCTCGATCTGAAATGCGCCCGGCGGCGGCCATCCCGGCTGCACATAGGCGAAATAGAGAGCATCGAGCTGTGCCCACAAAATATCGCACTTGTCGCGTAATGCCTGAATCGCAAGCTCTTGCTCGCCACGAGTCTTGGCATTGTCGTACACATACTGAATCGCGTAACGCGCGTCTTCCGGAGCCTGGGTGAGACGCGCTTCGAAATAATCCAATCCTCCCGAAAGCCATGGATAATGCTGCCGCAGTTTTTCCATGCGCAACGAAATCAAATCGCGCGAGAAAAGTTCGGTGAGCGACGACGCGACGGCTTC
This sequence comes from uncultured Acidobacteriaceae bacterium, assembly GCA_963772045.1. Lineage (GTDB taxonomy): Bacteria > Acidobacteriota > Terriglobia > Terriglobales > Acidobacteriaceae > Sulfotelmatobacter. The sequence goes on from CAVYWC010000003.1 coordinate 960,002, forward strand.
GAGCAGACTGCGGCTTCGCACGATGTTCAGGTATTCGTTCACGGCAAAGCGCGTCGCGGGAAGGATTCCCTTGCCCTCGCGAACGTCCTCAGAATTCAGCCCCGTCGCTTCCGCCAGTTTCACCCAGCGTTTGATGCCGCCTTCGCTGGTTCCGTCCCCGTCATGATCGATGACGCGTTTACGCCAGGCGCGGCGAAATGCCGGATCCGGCCCGCGCGAGAGGATGATCGAGTCTTTGATCGGAATGATGCTCTGGTAGTAGTAGCGATTCAATGCCCACGCCTGCAGCTGCCCGCGGCTGAGCCTTCCTTCATGCATCAGCAGGTGAAAGGGATGTTTGTGGTGATAGCGTTCTTCGCCTACCGCGCGCAGATGCGCCCGCAGTTCGTCGAACGAGAGCAGGCTCGTCGCAGAAACATCCGATTCTACAGATCGAATTCCCATCCATCCTCCGCGATTTCCACGCCTGCATCGCGCACCTGCCGGTACTCGGGACCAGCTTCGTTCAGCATAGGGTTGGTGTTGTTGATATGTAGATAGATTTTACGTGGATGGCGAAGTTGCGCCAACATGGCGAGACTGCCGGCGGGGGAGGAAACCGGAACGTGCCCCATATCCCACGAGGATTGAACCGAGCCTTGCAACTGAATGAGCTCGTCGGCGGCCCAAAATGTCCCGTCGAACAAAATCAAGTCGGCGGATTCGAGCAGCTTGAGCACATCCTTGTCGAATCGGGGAACGGCCGGCAGGAAGGCCAGGCGCTTGCCCGAAGATGATTCGACAATCAATCCGAGCGACGATTCCAGCGGATTCAGTTGCGACCGGCGCGGTGCAGAAACGTAGGCAGGAAAGTGCGTTCCCAGAGGGATGGCGCGGCAACGCAGTCCCGAATCATCGCCCGCGGGGCCGAGCAGAGAAAACTGTATCCCGGGCACGAACTCGTTCCAACTTACCTGGCCGGGAACGCGCTGTAGCATGGCGAACATGGAATTGTCTTTGCTGAGGATGCGGCGAACTGACTTTGTGGCATGGACGCGGAGCGGTTGCAGTTCGCGCATGAGCAGCAAGCCCAGCACATGGTCGATGTCGGCATTGAGCAGGACGACTCCCACAATCGGCGAGTCTCGGGGCGCTCGATCGGGAGGCTGCTCGCGCGCATGTAGTTGCGGCGTGGCTTCGATTTGGGCCCGCAGGTCGGGCGATGCTCCCAGCAGAAACCAGGATCGGGAGTCGGCGCTGATGGCGACTTCGGTTTGAGTTCGGCGCTTGCCCTGATACCCTGCGGCGCGAACCGAGCGGCAGTTGGGGCAGACGCAGTTCCATTGCGGGAATCCGCCGCCGGCGGCAGATCCGAGGATCTTCACGCGCATGGCAGGGAGTCTATCGCGGCGAGGGCCTTGTGAGCGGGATACAATTTCAGATTTTTTATACGTTTCTTCTAAATTATTGAAAGCGCTTAGCTTATGTAGCGTAGATCTCCCGAAAGTCCCGCAAAATATTGCAAACGAAGGACTTATTTGTAAAATATTAAAAACAAGCGACTTAGTCTGGTCCTGCGCTCCTGCGCCGGAGATTTCAAAGAGCGACTCGACACCTACGGTCGCAAGGCCAGGAGGGCGAAGTCGAGGAAAATTGGCTGTGGCTGAGGGACTGGTTCCCGTTTTGGGAAGTCCGGAGTCCTTCCCTTTCCGTTCCGCGACCGGGCTCTCCCAGGGAAGGTTCTTTTAGGGAGATCCCTCGCTCCGCTGGTAAAAGCGCGGGGCTTCGGGATGACGCAAGGCGGCGATACAAAGCGGGGTGGTTCGAAATCGGTCCTGCTAACCTTCGCCCACAGTCGCGGCGCAACGGAGCGGGTCGACATCCCAGAGGAGGACGTCTTTGGAGAGATTTTCGACTCCGACTTCGCCTTGCATTTCTGTTCCCTGGCCCAGCCAAACCACGCGGAACTGGGCTTTTGATCCCTCGTACTGCAGATCGAGCAACGAGCCGGGCTTGAGTTGAGCCGTTACGCCCTACAAGGTGGCTCCGCGGCCGCTGATGTTGCGCAGGCTGGCCGGCTGAGTGAAAGGTCGCGAGTTGGCGTCGACGCCCCAGATCTGTACGGGAAGTTCGACGAAGACGCGGGTCTCGCGGCGACGATCCATGAAAATACCTCGAGCGTTTGGAGTGGTTGCGATTCTAAGAAATTGGCGCCGTGAATGACAGGTGACGGGAGTCATGCGGGAGAGGTGACCGAAGATTTTTGGGGACTCTCATGAACGGCAGCGTTGTAAAGTGCGCCCAAAAACGAAGCCCTGCTTTCGCCCGTTCGAGGCTTATTTATTTTCCACTTTCCATCTGCGGCTTGCGCCAATTCGACTCCGCTCTGTTGAAAGTCCCCACTTCTCTCATAAAGCAGGAGAAATGGGGCATCCCATTTTCTTTCGGTGGCCAAAAGGTCATCGGTACTTCGCGGCTGTCATCGGGCGGTTCGTTCCACCCCCCAGCGGCTAAAGCCGCCGTTTTAAAAAGCCCTGTACGGCGCGGCTGAAGCCGCGCCCTTTCAAATCGGCTCGAGATCTCTTTCAAAAAATCGGCCCAAAGATCTCTTTCAGAACCGGTCCAATGATCTTTCAGATCGGTGCGAGATTATGACGCGAATTTGCGGACACAGCGTTCGATGCAGGTGGAAAATTCTCTAATTCATGTCGCCGAGGGAACAGGAGCCGGAACCGCGAGGATCGCCGCACGATCCGCAAGGACTGGAGGGGGATGCGGAAGGGGAAGATCCTTTGGCCGAGACGGCGAAAACCGAGAGCTGTGGCTCGAGTTTCTTGCCATGGCATTTGGGGCACTCGGCCTTGTCTTTTCCGTAAACGAGAGCTTCAAACTGATGCTGGCACTCTTTGCAGATGTACTCGTAGATGGGCATGGCGGCTCCGAATTCAGTGTCTATTAGAATCGATTCGTGGAGAGTTCGCAAATCGAGAACGAGGGCGAGAGAGTGAACAAAGCGGGGGCGGGCTCGAACCGGCCAGTCAGCGAGTTTCAACCGCGCCGGTGGCTGCGCGGCGGCCACGTGCAGACCATTGCCAGCTTCCTGCTGCCGAGAAGAATTCATCTGCCCGCGGGCGAGGAACGGCTGGTCGAAGTTACGTCCGGAGTGAAAGTGCGCTGTTTGTGCTTTTGGCAGCCTGGGGACGGACGGCGAACGGCACTTACTTCGATCGCCGTGCATGGGCTGGAAGGATCCCACACCTCGCAGTACATGCTGGGCGTGGCGCGGAATGGGCTGGCGGCGGGAATGAATGTCGTCCTCATGAATCAGCGCAACTGCGGCGGCATGGATCATTGCGCGCCTACGCTTTATAACTCGAGCTTGTCGGGAGATGTGGCGGCGGTGGCGCGAACGGTTGTGGAGAATGATGGAGTTTCGCGGTTTGCGCTGATTGGATTCTCGATGGGCGGGAATCTGGTACTGAAACTTGCGGGCGAGTGGGGACGCGAAGGTCCGCGGGAATTTCGGGCGGTTGCTGCCGTGTGTCCGGCCATGGATCTGGCGGCGTCGGCCGACGCGCTGCATGAGCCGGCTAACCGGCTCTATGAATATTACTTCTTGTGGCAACTATTTCGGCGATTTCGCGGGAAGGTGAAGTTGTTTCCGACGGATTTTGATGCCGGGCGATTGCGAGGAGTGTCGACCCTGCGGTTGTTCGATGATCGCGTGACGGCGCATTATTGCGGGTTCACGGGGGCCGACGATTATTATGCGCGGGCGGCAGCGGCTCGCGTTGTGGAGCGAATTGCCGTGCCTGCCCTGATTATTCATGCGGCGAACGATCCATTTATCCGAGTAACTCCGGAGACGCGGGAGCGGATATTAGCGAATCCGAGTATCACATATGTCGAAACGAAAGATGGCGGGCATTGTGCATTCATTGGCGCGTCGGATGGGGATGGCGATGATGGGCGCTGGGCTGAACGGGAAGTGGTGGAGTTTGTGAGGCGGGTTGGCTAATTCCTCAGACAGGTCGCAGGGCACCTTCAGCGAAGTACATTTCAACCAAGAACGTTTCACCACAGGGGACACGGGGGATCACGGAGGGGTTCATCTCTGCCTAGCGTTTCTGCTCGGCTTTCGCGTTCTTTCAAGCGATCAGGCAGATAATTTCGGCTGAAGTTGAGGGGCTCCGGCTTTTTTCCATGCTGCGAGGAATTTACCTTTGGTGCGGGTGCGGAAGTAGGCCAGGGCGAGCATCGCGAGAGTGATGGTCAGAAGTCCGAGCGAGGCCATGGCGATTCCCTCGACTCGCTTAGGAAGGATCGAAGCGCGTCCATAGACGAATTCGATGTGGACCCAATAGACGAGCAACGAAGCCTGGCCGAGAAGGATGAGCGGGCTGAATCCAAGTTGACCGAATCCCCAGCGGCACCAGGCATAGCTTCCCGTCAGAATCACCAGAAGCATTCCGCAGCGAATCAGAAAGAAATTGGGACTGGTATGCCAGTAGTCGTATACGGGATAGAGTTGGCGCGGTTGCGCGTCGAGCCAGCGAGAGAGTTCGATCAGAATCAGCCCGCAAGCGCCCAGCGAGAGGAAGACCGAGGTTTCCCGCGAACGCAGGGGAGGACTTTGCAGGAGGAATCCGACGGCGAGCCCGGCGAATGCGAAGGCGGCCCAGGGAAAGACGGGAAAAAGCCAAGACTGCGGCGCGCCCAGATTGTGAACGCCATTGATGTAAGACTCGATGGGCCAAGGGAGAAAGTCCGGGCGCCAGACGGTCCAGAGGAGCGGAGTCAGCAGGGAGATGGCGAGAGCGGTCGCGACGGAGGCGAGGATCAGGGGAAGATTGCCTGCTATCCAGCTTTCCCGCAAAAACCGCCGCAAGGTTGGGGTACCCGCGAGATGCTGCCGGGCTTCGCCCGACCGGACAGGCCCATTCGGCTCGCTCAGGACAGGCTTAGGAGGCTGTTCCCACATGACGGGCACGATCCAGCAGAGGACGCCCATTAGCATCATGGAGAGGCCGATGGTGTTGAGGATGTCGACGCGGAGCAGATCGCTCTTGGGCGCCCATCCCCAGGCGATGACGTACTCCTGCAGACGGAAGAGCAGGCCAAAGGCGAAAATTTCTGCGCCGCGGCGAATGGTCGTGCGGGCAATCTGACTCGGCGGAAGATTTTTCTGCCGCAGTCTGTTCGTGACCAAAGCAAATGAGATTCCTGCCAGGAAAAGAAACAGGGGCGCGGGAAACGTTCCACCGAGTTGCGAGTACATGAAGAAGCGGCTTTGCCGCGCCGTGCCGCCGAGCCAGGAGTCATAGCAGTGCGTCTGGAACATCAGGACGCAGGCTAGACCGCGCATCCAGTCGATGTAAGCGAGACGTGGTTTGACAGGGGGCAAGGGCGGCATGCTGGGTGGAGTGTTAGCGCCCAGTATACGGCAGAGCGTACTTTGTCTTGCCGCCGCTAGCGCAGATCTAATGCCGCATTCGTGGCAGGGGAGATCCCTCGCCCCGATGGTCAAGAGCGCGGGGCTTCGGGATGACACCGGCTTTGTTTTTCGGCACGCATCTGCGAAACTGGCGTCTGATTTCTTGCGCGTTGCTCTCGTCTTCAATCTTCAGTGTATGGGCCGCATTCACATTCTTTCCGAACAAGTCGCGAACAAGATCGCCGCCGGCGAGGTGGTGGAGCGGCCTGCGTCGGTGGTGAAGGAGATGCTGGAGAATTCGCTCGACGCGGGCGCGACGCGAATCAAGATCAGCGTGGAAGCGGGCGGGAAGAAACTGATTCAAATCACCGACAACGGAATGGGCATGGTCCGCGATGACGCCATGCTGGCCTTTGAGCGTCACGCGACGTCGAAGATCAAGAACGCGGAAGATCTGTTGAGCGTGGCCACGCTGGGATTTCGCGGGGAGGCGCTGCCATCGATTGCGTCCGTGTCGCGGCTGCGGCTGGAGACGCGGGCAGCGGAAGAAAATTCGGGCACGGTGGTCGAGATTAGTGGCGGCAAAATTCTGCGAGTGGAAGAAGCGGGGTTGCCGCTGGGAACGTCGATCATGGTGCGCGATCTTTTCTTCAATACTCCGGCGCGGAAGAAGTTTCTGAAAGCAGAATCGACGGAGTTGTCGCATATTGCTTCGCTGGTGACGCATTATGCGCTGGCGCATCCGGAGAAACATTTTGAATTGCATTCGGCGACGAACGCGATGCTGATTGCGTCTCCGGTGGCGGGGTATAGCGAGCGCGTGTATCAGGTTTTCGGGAAAGAAACGCTCGATCAGTTGATTCCGGTGGCCGCGCGCCAGGCACTGGAGCGCGTGGGACTGCCGCAGCCTCCACCCTGGCGGCGGGTGGAATCGGATCTCGTGGAGGAGGATTCCGAGGAGGGTTCGCGGGCAGGAGTGCCCGCGCCGCGCGCGCTCACGCCACACGATTCCGGGGAGATGCGGATTCATGGCTTCGTTTCGAAACCGGAGATTCAGAAGCTGAACCGCAATTCGATTTTTGTCTTTGTGAATGGGCGGCTGATTCGAGATCGGCTGGTGCAGCATGCGCTGACGGAAGCTTATCGGAATATCGTTCCACCGACGGTTTATCCGGTGGTGCTGCTGTTTCTAGAGTTACCGGCGGCCGAAGTGGATGTGAATGTGCATCCGTCGAAAACGGAGGTGCGATTCCGGCAGCAGAGCGCGATGCACGATTTTGTGCGGGACTCAGTGCGGGCGGCGTTGATGAAAGCGCGTCCGGTGCCGCAGTTTGTGGCGGAGATTCGAGCGCACGCGACCGCCAGCCAGGCGCTGACGCCGGGCGCGGTGAGTCCGGGACCGAAGTGGGAGTCGCGGACAGGATTACCAGAGTCAGATTCCCCACCCTGTCGCACAGAACGCGACAAGGGTGGGGCACCCTCAGCGCCTAATGTTTCGCCGGGCGCTGAATTCGCACTTCGAGCACAAGGGGCTCCGGTAGTTTCCGGTCGGCTGGCGTTTGATGGCGGGATTGCGGTCGAGGCAAATGCGGCGATTCCGGTGGCTCGAGGGCTGGAGACGCGGCAACTTCAGTCAGTTCCCGTTGTCGGCGGTGAAGAGGCGGTACCCGATCCGGGCTGCTCCCCCGCGCTGGACATTCAGGATGAAGAGCCGACATTGTCGGCACTCGGCACTCTGCGGCCCCTGGGGCAGATTCGAAATTCGTTCATCCTGGCGGTCAACGAAGATGGATTGTGGATTATCGATCAGCACGTGGCGCATGAGCGTGTATTGTTTGAGCGCGTGCTGAAGCAGCGCGCGTCGCAGAAAGTCGAAAGCCAGCGGCTGTTGATGCCCATTATTCTGGAGCTGTCTCCGGCGCAGCAGGCGGTGTTCGCAGAAATCTCGGAGGAGCTGCAGTACAACGGATTTGAAGCGGAGCCGTTTGGCGCGCGAAGTGTAACGGTGAAACTGGCGCCGGCTGGGATAGACGCAGGCGCAATCGAGGACATGCTGCATGAATTGCTGGACCAGTTTTCGCGCGAAGAGCAATCCCTCAATCTGGAGAAGATTCGCACGCGCATTGCCGCGTCCATTGCGTGCCATGCCGCGATCAAGGTGAACATGCAACTCGAGCAAAACAAGATGGAGTGGCTGATCGCGGAGCTGGCGAAAACCGACCATCCCATGTCATGTCCGCATGGGCGGCCGGTGGTACTGCGGTATTCTGTGAAGGATATTCAGAAGGCGTTCAAGAGAATCTAGTCCTGAGTCGCGGGTCCTGAGTCCTGAGCCCGCGGATTGCTTCTTATTGCTCGCGACTAGCGGCTCGGGACTCGCAACTCCTATGACTGATCTGGAACTCCAACAACTGCGGCGCGAGAAGTGGCGGCTGGATGGCAAACCCGTCCGGACGATCGAGCGGGCGCGCGCGTTTCTGGAGGATGTGGGATTGTGCTTCATGTATCCGCAGCGGCCGGTGTTGTGGGTACCTACGTTTATCGGGGCGTTTGTCGGCTCGGATGAGCGATTGCCGGGCTGGCAACAGGCGTTCGCCGACCCGCGTGCAGCGGAATCTACGGAATTGATGGTGCGAATGCTGCGCGAGCGGACGGCATTCGAAGCCAATCTGTTCGACGAGAACAACGGTCTGTTGGTGGCCGCTTCGGTGTTTCCCTATTTTTACGCGCTGAATGGCGAGCGCAATCCGAAACAGCCACCCAAGGCGGGAACGCGATCTCCTTATTCGCAACTGGCGTGCGACGCATTTGCGGTCATTCAGAAAGACGGTCCAATCTCGAAACAGAAGTTGCTGCAGCAACTGGGAGGCGGACTTTCCACGGCGGCGCTCGAAAAGGCGCTGGCTGAGTTGTGGTCGAAGCTGCGAATCACGCGCGTGGACTACCGGGCGAGTGAAGGCTCGGTGTGGGATGTGCTGTACCGCTGGGCTCCGGAGGCGGTGAAGGAAGGTGTGGCGCTGTCGGTGGCGGAGGCGCTTTCCGCCCTCATCTCAAAATATCTGGATTGTGCGATCGCGGTGGAGCCGGCGGAACTGGAAAGTTTTTTGGGAAACTTCGTGGCGCGCTCGAAGGTAAGAGAGGCGGTGAACGCGCTGCTAGCCGCCCGCGAGATCAGCTTCGTACATGTGGGCGGGAAGACGATGCTGCAGATCACGCCCGAGAAGGCAGAGATTACGCCGGGCCCGCGGACTGCCGCGCGGTGATTCTTCTTTGTTGAAATCTGAATTTGGGTCCGGTTCTAGTCGCCGGATACCGGAGCTTTCGCTCTTACGGGCGAAGCCACGGGTTTGAGCCGTTGCGCGCCCCACGCGACCAAGCGATAGGCCAGCAGAACGGCGAGAATGGCGCCGTACTCGAGAGGTTTTCTGCGATCTGCTTTCACTAGCCAGAGATAATGGATCACGCCTGCCGCCGCGCTGGCGTAGATAAGACGATGCAGGATTTGCCAGCGCCTGCCGCCGAGCTTGCGAATCGCCCACCGGCTGGACGTCAACGCCAGCGGAATCATCAGCATGAAGGCGGTCAAACCCATGGTGATGAATCGACGCTTGGCAATGTCTTCAAACATTTCGTGGACATCAAAAAATTTGTCCAGCCACACGTAGGTCATCAGATGCAGCGAGCCGTAGAAAAACGCGAATAGACCGAACATGCGCCGCAGGCTGATCAGCCAGTACTGACGTGTCGACTTTCGCAACGGAGTCACAGAAAGCGTGACGAGAAGAAAGATGAGCGTCCAATCGCCAGTGCCGTGCGTGATCGCTTCAATGGGATTGGCGCCCAGTTCAGCATGAAACCCGCGCCAGACCAGCCGCGCGAGGGGGCCCAGGCAGGCGAGAAAAATTACGGGTTTAAGGTAGCGAAGCATAAATCTGGCCACAGACCTGGTCTGACAGGATTGGGGGCACGGCCAGAAGCCGTGCCCTTCCCAAAGCTATTTTTGAAACAAAGCTCTAGAAATATTTTCTCAAGTCCATGCCGCTATACAAGCTGGCGACCTGATCGTAACCGTTGAACATCAAAGTAGGACGCTTGAAGAATTCTCCCAAGCGGCGTTCTCTTGCCTGACTCCAGCGGGGATGATCCACGTTGGGATTGACGTTGGCATAGAAGCCGTACTCCTGCGACGCCATGAGGTTCCAGGTATTCGACGGCTGCTTCTCAGTGAACCGAATGCGCACGATCGCTTTTCCACTCTTGAAGCCGTATTTCCACGGCACGACTACGCGCAGCGGCGCGCCATCCTGATTCGGTAGTTCCTCTCCATACATGCCAAAGCAGAGCAGGGCGAGAGGATGCATCGCCTCGTCCATACGCAAGCCTTCCACATAAGGCCATTGCAAAACATCCCGCCGCTGGCCCGGCATTTGGGCTAAGTCATAGAGAGTGGTGAACTCGACGAACTTGGCCTTGCTGGTCGGATTCACACGCTTGATGAGTTCGCTCAACGAAAATCCGATCCAGGGCACGACAATCGACCATCCTTCCACACAACGATGCCGATAGATACGTTCTTCGGGCGGAGCCGTCTTGAGAATCTCGTCGATGTTCAATTCCTGTTTCTTTGCGACCTCGCCATCGATTTTCACCTTCCAGGGCCGGGTGCGAAAATTTTTCGCCAGATCGGCAGGCTCGTCTTTCTCGGTCGAGAACTCGTAATAATTGTTGTAGTGCGTGACGTCTTTGTACGGAGTAACCGTCTCGGTCGTGCTGAACGGACTTTTCTGGATGCCGTCGATCTTGCTTCCGGCCAGCACCGTTGTGGCCGGCGAAGCGAGTTCCCGCAATCCCAATCCAGTGGCAGCGGCGGCTCCGGCGAGCGCGGCTCCGGCCAGAAATTTGCGGCGATTCAGATACAGACTCTTGGGCGTGATCTCTGACGAACGAATATCTTCTGACTTCTTAATGAGCATCATTTCCCCAGACGGCGCGGATGAAGCGCGCTTCTCCTTCTATACGACGCAGAGACCGGAAAAAAGTTGCATGGGAGCCTCGGGACTGGGATTGCGCCGGCTCCATGGATTGGAGTTTAACCCAGCACTTCGCGTACTTTGCGGGAAAGATTCTGCAAGGTGAAGGGCTTCTGGAGAAATGCTGTGGCGTTGTCGATGCCGCCTTCGCTGAGGATCGCGTCTTCGGCATAGCCAGAAAGAAAGAGAACTTTAGTTTCCGGACGCACCTTCACGAGCTGCTCGGCCATTTCGCGGCCGCCCATGCCAGGCATGACAACATCGGTAATGACGAGGTCGATTTTTCCCTCATGTGCGGCCGCGGATCTCATTCCGCTTTCGCCGTTGTCAGCCTCGATCACTTTGTAGCCCTTGGATTCCAGCGTATCGCGCACGAGCTGGCGAACCGATTCTTCGTCTTCGACCAGCAGAATGGTTTCCGTGCCGCCGACCGCGACTCGGGTTGCGGGAGCCGCGTGTTTCTCGGCCGCACCCTCGACCTGCGGCAGATAGATGTGGAACGTACTGCCGTGGCCGAGTTCGCTCTGCACCATGACGTATCCGCCACTTTGTTTCACGATGCCGTAGACGGTCGAGAGGCCGAGCCCGGTTCCTTTGCCCTTTTCTTTCGTGGTGAAGAAGGGCTCGAAAATTCGCGACTGAGTTTCCTTGTCCATGCCCGTCCCGGTATCGCTGACGGAAAGCATGACGTAACTGCCGGGCCGGATGAAGGTCTGGCCTCGGCGTGTGCTGTCATCGAGCAGAATATTTTCCGTTTGCACGGTCAGGGTGCCGCCATTGGGCATGGCGTCTTTGGCGTTGACCACCAGGTTCATGAGAACTTGTTCGAGCTGTCCTGCGTCGGCGCGGGTGTAACCGGCATCGGGAGCGAGCTTCGCCACCAGTTCGACGTTCTCGCCAATCAGCGGACGCAAAAGGCGTTCCATGTCCGAGACGATGGCGTTGACATCCACAACTTTAAGCTCGAGCAGCTGTTTCCGGCTGAAGGCGAGCAATTGGCGAGTGAGAGTGGTGGCGCGATCGGCCGCCTGCTGAATGGCGCGTGCCTTGTCGGATAGCTGATTATTGGTCTCCAGTTGGGACAGGATGACTTCGGCGTACCCGCTGATGACCATCAGCAGATTATTGAAGTCATGGGCGACTCCGCCGGCGAGGCGGCCCACGGCCTCCATCTTCTGCGCCTGCCGAAACTGTTCTTCCAGCGCGCGGCGTTCGGTAACGTCCTCGGCGATGGCCTCCAGCACATCGGCGGGCTCATCTTCGCTGGCAACGGCTCGGCCGCTGATGCGCACCGTGATGGCGCTGCCGTCTTTGCGTTTCCATTTCACGTCCATGCCGTCGAGCCGGCCGGTATTGCGGAATTGCTCAAACAGCCGGATCTGCTCTTCTGGATTCGCAAACACATCGTTTTCCGGATCGAGCAGGAGCACTTCCTCCGCCGATTCATATCCGAGCATGGTGATGAGCGCCGGATTCACATCTAAAAATCTTCCCTGCAAACTGGCGCGGTAGATCCCGTAAACCGAACTCTGCACCAGGGAACGGTAGCGAGCCTCGGAGCGACGCAGCGCCTGTTCATTTCTCTTAATCTCGACGGCGCTGGCCAGTTGACGCGCGACAAAGGCCAGAATTTCCTTTTCCCGCTCGCTGTAACGAATGCTTTTGGAATAAGTCTGCACTACGATCGCGCCGAAGGTGTGATTGCCGACTTTTAAGGGAACGCCCATCCAGTCCAGCGAGCGCGATCCGTTGCGCAAGACGTCGCCGCGATCTTCCATCGCTTGCAAAACCTCGGGAGTGGCCAGGAGCGGCTCGCCGGTGCGGATCAGGTAATCGGTCAATCCTCTGCCCAGCTTCTTGGACGCAGGATTGGAATCCTGTTCGTCGACGAAGTATGGGAAACTCAACATCTCGGTCACGGGATCATATAAAGCGATGTAGAAATTCTTGGCATACATCAGTTCATCGATGACGCCGTGCACCGCCGCGAAAAACTGTTGCAGATCGTGGGCGCTGCTGCTCTTTTCGGCCACACGATAGAGCGCTGAACTCAGCGCCTCCACGCGTTTGCGGTCAGAAATGTCGTGGTATCCAGCGTAGTAACCCTCGATTTTGCCATCGATGCGCAGGGGCGCGCACGAGACTGAAACATCGATCAGAGCGCCGTCTTTTCTCTTGCGTTGAGTTTCCAGCGTGATGGGCAAGCCCTTCATCAGCGCTTCGGTGATCCAGCGCGATTCCGCCAGGCGATCGGTAGGAACCAGCAAATTTTCCAGAGGATGACCTACGATTTCGGAAACGTTGTGCCCGAACATGCGAGCGAACGTCTCATTCGCCCACAACGCCCGGTGTTCGCGGTCGGCGATACTGAGCGCATCGGGAGAGGCCTGGAACATCTGTTCCAGAAAATGGAATCGGATTTCAGAATGGTCTGAGTTCCACGGGGATGCGTTCTGGGTGGTTGTCTCAGAAACTGGGCAAGAGTTCGCGGAGCAGGCCTCAGCGGCTGCAGTTTCGTCCGGGTGTATGAATCCCGGAGCAGCGCGCCGCTGCAGCGCGCTCTGGAGTTGCCGCGCGCGCAAGAGCGCACTTGCGTCTGGTTGGGTGACACGTTCACCCACGGGCAAAGTCCCCCTCAAGAGTTTGCACGACTTCGCCAATCGTAAGGGGGGATGGATTGGGTCGAAAGTTACCGGGGTAATCCGGATCTGGCGAGAGCCCGATTCGGGAGTGGATTCCGAGTCCTTCGTAACTTGGCCGGTTCCCGCGCACTGTTTATTGTCTAAGCTGGAAGACCGCGTTCGGAAAAGCGTTCGGAAAAAGATCGATCAAATCCAGAACATGTCTCCGCTCGTTCAAAGAAGCAGATCTGGTCCGGTCCGGCGACCTGACCCCGCTGATCAGCACTGGAGCATGCTTTTGTTTGAGAGCTGCTCGGCTGGAGTCATGGCCGTCGGCGTTGGCATCGCTGCCGTGCTCCTGGTGGTTTGTCTGTACTGTGTCTTCGTTTGGCCGCTTACCTTCTGGGATCTAGCCGGCCTGGGCCTGGAAAAATACGGCAACTATGCCGATACGGTATTCTGGTCCGTCTTCGCCGGAGGCACGCTCGCGGGCTATTGGTGCTTCAGCGGCGAGGCCTTCAAAAATCGAGGCAAAGCCACACCGAAGACTGCGGTTCGCGCGACTCGCGTGCGACGTTAATCCCCGAATTTCTCGGCAGAAGATCTCTTGGCATGCTTCCCGCCGCATTTCTTGGCGAGCTTCGCGCTTCGGGCTTTGGTGCAGCCGGCGAACCGGAAATATCCCGGCATCGCGAACACAGGTTGAGAAGAAAAGTTGCGCTCTGCCGCGTTCGCCATCAGATATTTTTCCTTCTCGGCTTACGCATCTTGAGCCACTCGTTCTTCATCGAACGAATTAACCGAATGGTTAATTCGTAAAGTTCCGTCAATGATGGAGGCGCCTATGGCTTCGGCTTTCGCAGGAACCAGAAATCGATTTATGAACATCGCAGCATCACTGCTCGTAATGGGAGTGCTGAGCGTAACGCTCGCAGCTGAGACTTCGCCGGCGGCTCGTGACGACAATCAGATCCAAACGGCCGTCGCGCAGAAACTCACGGCCAAGAATCAGTTCAAAAACGTGAAGTCGAACGTGGAGGACGGGATTGTGACCCTGACGGGCACAGTTGATCTTTACCAGCGCAAGCTAGAGGCAGCAAAAACCGCCCGCAAGATCAAAGACGTGCAGGGCGTGCGCAATCTGATTGAAGTTGCCGGTCCCAACCTTCCGGACGAGCAGCTCGAGCTGAAACTGGCGACCACGCTGCGCTACGTCCGCGTGGGATATGACAACGCTTTTGACTATTTCGCAGTCGGAGTGAAAGACGGAGTAGTCACGGTCGAGGGTCAGGATCGCACGGGAATCGGACGAGACGAAGCACTCGCCGACATCGCCAATGCGCCCGGCGTAAAGGACGTGGTCGACAAGATCTCTGTTGAGCCGGTCTCGACCTTCGACGATGCCCTGAGACTACGTGCTGCACGCGTGATCTACGGCGATTCAGTGCTGGGACGGTATGCGATGGATCCCGCGCGCCCGATCCGCATCATCGTTGCCAACGGTCACGTGACTCTCTACGGCATCGTCGAGAACGCGATGGACAAGCAGATTGCCGGCATTCGGGCCAATCAGCTTCCGGGCGCATTTAGTATCGATAATCAGCTGCAGGTCGAAGGAAAAGCTAAGTCGAATCAGCAGCCAGGGTTGTAACGGTCTGGCGGAGGTGACAGGCGCGGTTTCGGCCGCGCCTGTCTTATTAGGGCACACGGAAGATGATGTCCGCGCCGAAAGGGTCGGGCGTCCCGTCTTTCATGTAGGGATGGAACTGCCAGTGGCGAACCGCGGCGTACGCAGCCAGGAACAACGGGGTAGGAGCATTGTAAGAATTGCTGGCGCCGGTCACCGTGCCGTCTAACGCCACTCCTATTTGGATCTTGACTACTGTTCCGCTGACCGCCCCTGCAGGGAATGCGGGCTCGACGGCTTGTATCGCGAGTTTACGGGCGTCCTCGTCGCTGAGAATCGCGATGGGATCTCCGATCTTTGTGTTGAATGCAAGAGTAATCACGCTCTCGACTTGCACCGGTACGCCATCGCTGGTGGCCGTTTTGAACTGCCATCTCATGCCCTGCTCGCGAGCCGGATCTTCTAAGCCAGCATTATCTGAATTCAAAGGCCAGGTTTCGCGGACGTGCCCGTTTCGATCTACGGAAATGAACATACTCAGCACGCCGCTTGTTTTCCCGCTGCGAACGGAGGGCCAGACGATATCCGGAGTGGAGAGCGAAAGGCTGCGAAGTGTAGCCTCGTCGACGCCCACGCTCTTGAGGCGTTCGCTGGCGGGGCTGGAGTGGGCGACTGCAAGCATCGTCGCGTCCGACTCTTTCAGTTCGCTCAGCTCCGTTATCTTGGCCTGGATCGTCGTGCCGGGCTCCGGATCGATCGTCAGTCGGCGCGCCACATATTTGTTGTTGAATTTCTTGTAGTCATCGAGTGCGACCTCGTAGCTCGGCGTAACCACACTCTGCAGCAGGCCCTTACTGCCCTCAAAACAGAAAACTAGGAAAGCCGAGTTCTGGGTCGCGGAGGATCCTACTTTCGTCTCCAACCTCGAGCATACTGATGAATGCTCGGAACCGGACGGCTTCTGCATCTGCACAGTGAGGTGCTTGAGTCGATCGGCCATGGGCAGCGGATCAAAAATCGCAGTCACGAGATCATTGAGCCACCAAGGCAGATAGTCGCCCTGATTATTTTCTGAGATGCTGTTTCCGTTCACGATCAGTGTCTGCGAAAAATGGGGTGACGCAATACTGCGGCGCCATTTGTCAGGAGAAACCCAATACTCTTCGATTTCCCCCTTGTAATCAGAGGCGGGGTTCGTCGTCTCAACGATGCTCGCCTTCAAGTGAAAAGGTATGCCGGCAGGAACGGTAAGCTTCGACTGATCGAGGGCGTGTTCGGCGGCCTCGGACAGCGGCACAGTTTGCGCATAGGACAATGGAACGAAGCTAGCAAGAACGAGGAGGGCCAATAACTCATGAAATGTTTTCATGTGCGGACAGCCGACCATTCTCTTGAAACTGGGCTCCCTAATCAAGCCCAGGACATTCGGGTTTGCGGAATCGTACTGGACGCAAGATGATCAAGCTACGGCAGGCGGTTGATCAGCGACGCCACATAGCCCGCGCCGAAGCCGTTGTCGATGTTGACCACGCTGACGTTCGAGGCGCAGGAATTCAACATTCCCAACAGCGCAGTGAGTCCTTTGAACGACGCGCCGTATCCGATGCTCGTGGGCACGGCAATGACCGGCACTCCAATCAAACCGCCGACCACGCTGGGCAATGCGCCCTCCATCCCGGCGCAGACGATCACCACGCGCGCCCGGGACAACGCCTCGCGATTGGCGAGCAGGCGGTGAATGCCCGCCACGCCAACATCGTAAAAGTGCTCTACTTCATTCCCCATCAATTCCGCCGTCACCACCGCTTCTTCGGCCACGGGGATGTCGCTGGTCCCAGCAGAAACCACTGCGATCACTCCTTTCCCGTATTGCTTTCGATCGCGTTGCAGAATGATGGCGCGCGCGAGTTCGCGATACTCGGTCGCACGAATTTTCTTCTTCACCGCAGCAAATTGCTTGTCGCTGGCGCGGGTCGCAAGAATATTGCCGCCGTGCTTAGCCAGCCGCGCAAAAATTCCCGCTACCTGCGCCGGAGTCTTGCCCTCGCCAAAAATCACTTCCGGCATGCCCGCGCGCAAAGCGCGGTGATGATCGACCTTTGCGAATCCCAAGTCTTCGAAGGGCAAATGCCGCAGGCGCGCGACGGCATCATCGGGAGATAACGTTCCCTTGCGGACCTGATCAAACAGATTGCGGATAGATTGGGCGTTCAAGAGGATCGGCGATCGGCACTCGCTCCGAAGTTTACATTAGCACTGGGCGGAATCGCACACACGACCACAAGTTCAGGTGGTGGTGCAGTTTGGCTTACGCGCGAAGTCGATTTTCGCGGGAGATCCTTCACTTCGCCTGAAAAACGGCTACGTTCAGGATGACGTCGGAAAGTAAACCTGTGCTCCTCTGTGCCCTCTGTGATTGGGTCTGCTAGGCGTGAGCAGCGCGGGCCAGCGGGCGAGAAAGTGCGCGCAGTTTCGAGATCACCGCCGCGCAAACTTTGCGCGCCACGCCCGGTTCCTCGAGGTGAACGAGGAACAGACGCCGCAACGCGCGCGGACTTACCTTTCCGGAAAGGTAAGCGTCATAGACGTCGCTTCCGATGCGATAGCCCCATTTCTGCGCTGCCGATTGCAGTTCGTCCGGTCCACCGCGGGCCGCTGCCTGAGCGGCTTTTGCGCAGGCCGCCCGGGAGAGTACGCCCCGATCCCCGGCGTTGGGCGCAGGGCGCGAGGGATACAGAACGCGCGACCCGAAGTACGCCACCGCATGCTCGATCACGAGCGCATAGAACTCGTCCACTGCGTTTCTCTCCGGATGGGCAGGCAGTCCCTGGCAGGCGTGATGTAAGAAGCGGGCTACATCTTCGGCGGCGTGCATCATCTGCAGATTGCGAATGCAAAATGCATTCAACTGCGGGATGTAAGCACTCCCGCGCGCATCAATGCCGGTGAGCAGCGATTCCAGTTTTTCAGGGTTCATTCCGCGATTCAGGAGCGCACGCCGCAAACTGGCCTCCGAAGCACTGCCATGCACTTCGGGCAGCAAGTCCACCAGGAATTTCGGCTGGGTGCTGTTGTGGGGCGAATAGCGGTTGATTTCGAGGAAATTGGCCAGGCTGTCGATGAGGTTGTAAATCGTCGGAGCGAAGTCCCGGTCTTTGTCGCAGCGGCTCCACTGGTCGAGAAAAAGGCGATAACTTTCGTACTTTTCCAGTGGCGTGGAGTTGAATACGCATAAAACGTCGTCTTTGACGCGGACTGCTTCCACCTTTTCGGCACGTTCTCCAGCCGCGCGCCAGTACAGTGCGTCGATATTCTGCAGCACGGTGAGGATTCTGGCGGCAGGCATCAGTTCGCGTAAAGCACGCGGCAAATGTCCTGGGGCGAGATGAGATTCTCCGAACAGCACAAAAATGACTGCCTCGGGATGCTGGGCGCGGATTTCCGCGATCTTGGCGGCGGCATGACGGTCCCGGGCTCCGATCTTGCGCAAGTCCTCGCGCGGCATGCAATCCAGCCCGTAAAGCGCTTCGGCATGATCGCGGGCCGTGACCAGCACTTCGTGAAATGGCGCCCAATCGTAGCCCCAGTCCAGGTCGAATCGAATACGCTGCCGCAATTCCGCGTCCTCGATCTCGCGCCTCCACCATTCGTCCAAAATGTGCTGATCGCGCACGTAGATGGTTTCGACGCCCAACACAACCGGTCGATCGCCGGCGAGCGCGCGTTGTTCCACGAGCGACGCCGCGAACTGCTGCGCCGCAGGCAGCGCGTGATAATCCCCGATCAATACGATATCGGCCGAACGCATGGTCTCAGAAACTTGGCTGGAATCGAGCAAGGACTCGTAGGAGCGAAATGCCTGATTGAACTCGCGCAGATACTTGCGGCGGCTGTGGGCATCGACCGCGCGAATTTCCCGTTCGACTCCAGCGAGCGCATGCAGTTCTGCCGCGCTGCGCCGGGACCGAAGATTTGCCGTCGAAGCCATGATCCGTGAGCCGTCAGTCTTGACTTACGCTGCGATGAATCCCTATGCTCCAAACTTCACAACAAAGATGACCCGAAGCCCGGAGCCTTCTTGCCCAACCATCCGCCGCAAAATCTGACGGTTGCGACCACCGGTGCCAGCGGCGCTGTCTTTCTGCGCCATTTCCTGCTCGCCATCGAACGCGAGCCGCGGATTCAGAACGTCAACTTCGTTGCCTCCGACAGCGCTCTCCGCGTTCTTGCCGAGGAGCTTGAAATTCAAGGACGATCCGATCTGCTCCGCCAAATTCTCGGCAAGTCAATCCGCGGCGCGTCCGAGAAGATTCAACTTCAATCCAACGATGACATCGGCGCGAACGTGGCCAGCGGTTCATATCCCGCCGACGCGATGGTTGTCATCCCCTGCAGCGTCGGCACGCTGGCTCGGATCGCCAACGGCATCGCGGCAAAGCTGATCGAGCGCGCCGCCGATGTCACCTTGAAAGAGAAGCGACCGCTCGTACTCTGCGTCCGAGAGACGCCGCTCAACAAAATTCACATCCGCAACATGTACCGCGCCGCGGATGCCGGAGCGACCGTCTTTCCCCTTATTCCCGCCTTCTATTACCGTCCTGCTTCTTTAGATGAGATGGCGCGTGAGTTCGCCTATCGCGTGCTGGCTCATCTCGGCCTGGCGCAGGCTGACGCGTTTCGCTGGAAAGATCGATAGCTCAACAACTTGCCTGCGTCAGGAAAACGCGACTTCCAATTACAGGATCGGCAAGGCGAAGGCAGGATTTCAGTGTAGACAGCCAAAGGTGCGGGCCCCAGATACCCGCCGGACATGTCCGCCAGGTTTACGGAGATTAGGTATTGCTGAAACCGGGAATCACTGAAATTGGTTAGTCAGATCTGATTTCTGAGAGTTGATCCCGAGATTTCCAAAGCTTCGATTCGGAGTCCATGACGTAGAATGCGTGGAATTTCTTGGGGGACGCTTTCATGTTCATGCGATCGTGCGGTCGAGCCTGGCTCCTGCTGGCGATTTTTCTGAGCAGTGCCTTCTACCTTGCCGACGGCCAGAACCCGTTTGCCGGCGATCCCAAGGCGGCCAAAGCCGGTGAATACGAGTTCCGCATCAACTGTGCGCTCTGTCACGGACTCGGTGCCCGCGGCGGCGGACGCGGTCCGGATTTGACCCGCGCTCAGAAGAGATTCGCGCACTCCGATGCGGAAATGTTCCAGATCATCAGCAACGGCATTCCCGGAACGGCGATGCCGGCCAACGGCACAAACGGGCAAGGCGTGGGCATGACCCAGGAAGAAATCTGGCAGATCATCACCTACATTCGCAGCGTGGAGGTAAAGGCGGGCAATGCGATCGGCAATGCTGCTCACGGAAAAGATCTGTTCCACGGGGACGCGAATTGCTCGCTCTGTCACATGGTCAGCAGCAAAGGTGGACGCTTCGGGCCGGAGTTAACCGGCGTCGGCGGATCTCGCACCTGCGCGGCCATCATTGATTCCGTGCGCAATCCTAGCCATCGCCTGGCCTGGGGACTGACCGAGGCGACAAAAGAATTCCCGCAGGAGTACGAAAGCGTCACGGTCGTGACTGAAGATGGAAAAGAAATAAGAGGCGTCACGCTGAACGAGGACAGCTTCAGCGTGCAGATCATGGACACGAACGAGCAGATTCATCTTTTGGAGAAAGATAAGTTGCGTTCTTTTCGGAAGAGCCGCGAGTCAGCCATGCCCAAGTACACCCCTGAAATGCTTAGCGACAAAGACCTTAACGATATTGTCGCCTACCTGATCAGCGTGGGGGCGAAATGAAAAGAGCTCGCAAGATCTTGCAAACCGTTGTGATCGCTTTTCTTGTAACTCCACTTGCGATTGCGGATCTTCATGCCCAGGTCAGTTTCGATCGCCTGCTGAATTCCGCCCAAGAACCCCAGAACTGGCTTACCTACTCCGGAGATTACTCCGGCAAACGATTCAGCCCGCTCGATCAAATTGACACGGCGAACGTTAGTAAGCTCGCGGCGAAGTGGGTGTACCAGACGGCTGCGATGGGAAAGCTCGAAACCACACCTTTGGTAGTCGATGGCATCCTCTATGCGACCGCGCAAGATGATCGCGCCTTCGCCCTGGACGCGCGCACCGGCCGTCCCATCTGGATGTTTCAACGCCAGCTTCCCTCCGACATTCGTCCCTGCTGCGGACGAGTGAATCGCGGCATGGCGATTCTCGGCGACAAAGTTTTTCTCGGCACGCTCGACGCTCACGTCATCGCGCTCGACGCCAAAACCGGAGCTGTCATTTGGGACGCGACCGCGGCCGACTATCGCACTGGCTATAGCTTCACCGTCGCGCCGCTCGCCCTGAAAAACTTGATCGTGATCGGAATCTCCGGCGGTGAATATGGGATTCGCGGATTTATCGATGCCTATGACGCCGACACCGGCGCTCGCAAATGGCGCTTCTACACCGTTCCCGGTCCGGGCGAGCCGGGGCATGAGACCTGGGAAGGGGATTCCTGGAAAGTGGGCGGCGCGCCCGCCTGGAATACGGGCACGTACGATCCCGCGACGAATCAGATTTTCTGGCCGACGGGCAATCCGGCTCCCTCGAATCGCGGCGAAGGACGCGCCGGGGATAATCTTTACAGCAATTCTTTGCTCGCGCTCAACGCCGACACCGGCAAACTGAAATGGTATTTCCAGTTCACCAAGCACGACGAGCACGATTGGGACGCGACCCAGGTTCCCGTGATGATTGAAGCGAACGGCAAGCACCTGATCGCGCAGGCCGACCGCAATGGATTTTTCTACGTCCTCGATCGCACCACCGGCAAACTGATTTCGGCGACGGCTTACGGCAAGCAGACCTGGAGCGACACAAAAGATTCGGAAGGCCGTCCCATGCTCAACTCCCACGCCTCGCCCACTTTCGAGGGACGCACCATCTGTCCCGGTGCGCTCGGCACCACGAACTTCATGGCGCCCACTTACGATCCGCAGACCGGATTGTTTTACGTCACGGCTCGGGATCAGTGCGATACCTTCAGCACCGCTCCGCAGCCTTACGAAGCCGGTCACGCGTTTTACGGCAGCGCGTATTTTCCTTCCGAGGATGCCGAACCCTATCTCGGATTTCTGAAGGCCATCGATCCCGACACGGGCGAAGTGACAAAGAAATTCCAGCACACATCGCCGACGTGGTCCGGCGTGCTCTCGACCGCAGGCGGACTGGTTTTCAGCGGCGATGCTGAAGGCAACTTCATCGCCTTCGAGGCGAAATCACTCAAGCCGCTATGGCATTTCCAGATGGGTGGCGCAGTCTATGCCGCGCCCATAGCATTTGCGGTCGATGGGAAAGAATACGTGGCGATCGCCGCGGGCAGCGCGATTCTTGCGTTTGGGTTGCCGTAATTCGCTGCATTGCGCACTTCGCGCGCAACCCCCGGACGAATGCGTCCGGAGCTACATGATCCTTTGTGTAGGGGTTCCTCCGCCCCGAGGAGCGAAAGCGACGAGTGTATTCGGCTCAGGTTTTACTTGGAGTAATTCCTCTGGTACGTCGTTTTCGCCCGATTGACGCGTCCTCCGTTTTCGTATTAGTCTGCGTTTAACACCGGAAAGGAGGTGGTCGGATGACAAGTTCTGATGGCAGTTGTAGAAAGACCCAAAGACCAGGTGAGGTGGCTGAGACTTAGAGCGGTCGCTCTAAGCGGGGCTTTGGGCGCTGAATGTGCACGAACTGCGCCAAAAGCTACAGCCCGCACACTACCGGTAAGTACAGGATTGCTTTCCGCCTGACGCAGGTCGGTCAGGAGCGCCGCAAGGCGCAACCCGGAGTTGCCGAAGAGGCCACGTTAGAGTGACCACCTCTTGGTCAATCCCAAACAGTCCACCGGAAGCCCGTAACACGCTATGTGTTGCGGGCTTTTGCTTTTACGGCGATGATTCTGCTGGTTTTTACGTGGTACATCAAAGTGCCAAGGGCAAACTCGGGCAAGAAATTCCAGGCTCGAGCAACCGGCCAAACCGATCCACGACGGTTCTTGATCGGTTGCGGCGGCATGCTTGCTATCGCCCGTCAGCAGAAGTTAACTGGCACCACCACCGCCCTCGACATTCTTTCCTACAAGAGATTTAACTCGTAGCTCATCGGAATTACGATGCCCTCAGCTCCCGCAAACCTTTGCGCCCGCGCAACTGCCACCGGTCCTTGCGGACTCACCTTCGCGAGCAATTCTGCGAAATTCGCGAACCGCTGTTCAGCCTCGAACGTCTGGCGACGCCGAATGCCGAAACGTTGCATCACGGCCGCGCTGCAGGCGACTTTGTCCTCTTCCGCGCCGCAGTAAATCCATTCCGAGCCAGGCGAGTGATCGTATACCACAATGTCCGGGGCCAGCGATTTGGCACGAATAAGCGCCTTCTCAGGATCATCCATCTCGTGCAAACAAAACTCGAAATAGACCGAATCTCCTTGCGCAGTCACTTTTTCGAACCGGGCGCCAACGACCTCCACAGAATGTGAGAGCCCTTGCACACGAACATTCTCCTGCAACTCCCGCAGTGCACCAACATCTTCGTCAATGGCGATCAGCTTTCTGGTTCTCGTGGCAGGGTTCAGCAGTTGCTTGGTTCCCGCCCCGACGAAGAGTACGACTTTGTCCGTAAAATCGTAAAACTGGCAGAGATTCTCCGTCAGGTTTGTGTAATCCGTCGCCAAGCGATCCACCTTCCTCTCAACGGCAAATCCGCGCGGCTCAAACCGCCATTCCGTCGCATCGTGGCCAGCTTTCTTACGCCTCCAGCACAGACCTGCGCTTGCTCTCCAGAGGTTTCACGACTTTCTGAACATTTTTTCCGGCTCGACGCCCACTTCTTCCAGGGCGGCACGAAAGTGCTTGAGGAACTGGTCGAAGTCCGCCTCGCTCAGACCCTGATCTCTCACCTCAGCGTGCGCGCCACGAATATCCTTGCCGGTATACACGCTTCCGCCGAGCACCATAGAAATCATCATGACCTGCCGGGAGCGCAGGCGCGCCATGTCGGCTTGGGCAAAGAAATAGTGAAGGCTGTCATCCTCCAGAACTCTCTCGTAGAAGCGTTCCGCAGCCGACTTGATTATGTGCTGTCCGCCGATCAAGCTCGTATAAGTTTTCAATCATTGTGCCTTCCCGCCGGCGGCAGACCCTGACCACGCGTCCGGCGCCGAGCATCGAACAACATTACTCTACCTAACATCCCACGAATTCCGCTTCCAGCAATTCCTCTATCTCCGCGCGAACGTTGCCCGCTGAAATTGTTGTCGCCGCTTCACAACGAGGTGTGATCTAAATCACAGCCTCGTTCTGAAACTTTTGCGATTATGAACATGAAATTCATTTTCATTTAGAATTTCAGTTCGGATTCATCCCAATTCGGCTCGCGGCATTTAACGTCTTCAATCATGGCCAGTTCTACGGCCCGGCAGCGGTCGAGGGAAATATCAGCAGCGCTAATTTCGGGCAAGTAGTCAGCGCTGCCTCTCCCAGACTTGTGCAACTGGCTGCCAAATTCTCTTTCTAGGTGGTGCACGTTTAGCGAAGGACGAAAGAAAGGTTCGTAACAACCTCGCATCGCCCGGGATCTCGCGTTCAGACCGCCAATGTGGCCGCGCAATCAGGGCTGCAGACGCACTCGCTTCGCTGGGGGCGAACGAATGCGTCCGCTCCTACATAAGCTGAGACGCGCGCTCACTCGGCTATAATGAAAGATAATGCTGGTGGGTTCGCGTGGGTTCGCGCGTGATGCTCTGCAGTTTTCCGCAGCTGCCGGGCTGATCGCTTAGCGCTGGTCGTCCAAGGGCGTCCAACATCGAACCGTCTCGTTCCCCGCAAGTTCTCTGCACGTCAACCGCAAAGGAGTATGTTTCGATGGCCATCCAGAAGACCGAGAAGATCTGGCACAACGGCAAGCTCATCAACTGGGACGACGCCACCATCCATGTCATGTCGCACGTGGTGCACTATGGTTCGTCGGTGTTTGAGGGAGTCCGTTGCTATGCGCCACCGGCCGGACCGGCGATTTTCCGCGCCGACGACCATATGCAGCGCCTGCTCGACTCGGCCAAGGTTTATCGCATCGATGTGCCCTTCATGCGTGAAGAGCTGGTCAAGGCCATGTGCGAGACGGTCGGCACGAACGGCGTCTGGCCGTGTTACGTTCGTCCGATCGTGCTGCGGGGATACGGCGAGGCTGGCGTGAATCCGTTGAATTCGCCGACCGAGGTCTACATCATCAATTATCCGTGGGGAAAGTATCTGGGCGGCGAGAGCGAAGGCTGTGACGTTTGCGTCTCCTCGTGGACGCGGCTGGCTCCGAACACGTTGCCGGCTATGGCAAAGGCGGGCGCGAATTACATGAATTCGCAGCTCATCAAGATGGAAGCCATTCTTAACGGATACGTCGAAGGCGTCGCGCTCGATGCCAATGGATTCGTAAGCGAAGGATCAGGCGAGAATCTCTTCCTGGTGCATCGCGGCAAATTGATCACCGCGCCGCTGGGAAATTCCGTGCTGCCGGGCATTACACGCGATTCGATCCTGCAGATTGCCTACGACTTGAGCATCCCGGTGGTCGAGCAGATGATTCCGCGCGAAATGCTTTACATTGCCGATGAAGCGTTTTTCACCGGAACGGCCGCCGAAGTCACGCCGATCCGATCGGTCGACAAGATCAAAGTCGGCAACGGCGGCATGGGACCGATCACGCGCGCGCTGCAGAAGGAGTTTTACGCGATTGTGCGCGGCGAGAAGGCCGACCGCCATCGCTGGCTCACGCCGGTCCCGGTGCGCAGCAAGCAGCCGGTAGGTGTATAACGCTCGGTTGTGAAGATTTAGTTTGCGACCGCTTCGTGGATCCCTCATCTATGCGGGAAAACACACACGTACGCGGAGAGAGTACGGCTCGTTATCTTCCAGGCTCTGGTTCAGTCCAAAATCAAAAAGTCCGCAAGGAGAGAAGATCATGTCCCAGCAAAGCTTAACTCCGCAGTTTGCGACCACCTATCGTGACCTCATGCTCGAAGGTTTGCGGCGCGAAGTCGAAACCACTCGGAAAGTAATCGCCGCCATTCCCGACTCGAAGTCGGACTACCGTCCCGATCCCCATGCAATGTCGGCGAAGGATCTGGCTTGGCACATCGCCACGTCCGAGATATTTTTTCTCAACAGTATCCTGAACTTGAAATTCGACAGGGACGCTTCCCCGGAGAAACCAGCCACGGTTGCGGACATTCTCGCCTGGCATGGAGAGAACGTTCAGCCCGCCTTGAATCGCGTGGCCAGCATGACGGGCGAGCAACTGCTGACGCCCATCAATTTCGCGGGAGTGTTCAATTTCCCGGCTGTGCTCTATCTCAACTTCCTCAATCACCACAGCGTCCATCATCGCGGCGCGCTGGCGACCTATTTGCGGCCGATGGGCGCAAAGGTGCCGGCGATCTATGGCGGCAGCTACGATGAACCTTTCAAGATGCCCGAACCGGCCGAAGCCGTAGCCTAGAGATCCTGGTTGCCGGTCATTCAGAAGCCGCCAGCACGATGGGCGGCTTTTTCGTTTTTAGTCGAGACAGCCCGCCGTTACAGCCGATCTACGTAAGCCCATAAATCTTTAGTTTTCTTGCGATCTCGGAATCGGCCGATTGGGGAGTCGATTCTGAGGCACAACTCTGAACTCGGGGAGTTCGGGCCATGCCCCATTGCCACTGACGGCCGTTACCTAGGTCATCTTGGGCAAGGTGACGATTCGGGCGATGATGCTGGAGAGCATGTGCCCTAACGGCGAAAGCCGCTCGAAAGCGCTCGAGAATGGCACGACTGAGGTCGTGTCCTTCCTAAACCGGTTCGGGCACCTGAAGGATTCTGGCGGAACCTCTCATGAATATTGATGACCTGCTGCGGATTGCGACGGAACGGCGAGCCAGCGACTTGCACTTGAAGGTTGGGAACTATCCTCACCTGCGCATCGACGGTGAACTGGTGCCGCTGACCGATCAGCCACGAATCAGCGCGGAAGACATGCTGAACATGGCTTTCAGCATGATGTCGGCGCGGCAGAAGCAGAAATTCAAAGAGACCACGGAAATCGATATGGCCTACGGCGTGGCCGGCCTGGGACGCTTCCGTGTGAACATCTTCCAGCAACGAGGCAACGTCGGGCTCGTGCTCCGCGTCATTCCGACCAAGATCCGCGCTCTCGATGAGCTATTTCTCCCGAAAGTTGTGGAGCAGGTCTGCGACATGCCGCGTGGGCTGGTGCTGGTCACGGGTGTGACCGGTTCCGGCAAATCAACCACGCTGGCGGCAATGGTCGACCGGGTAAACTCGACCCGCGCCGAACACATCATCACCATCGAAGACCCGATCGAATTTCTGCACCGGGACAAGAAGGGCTACGTCAACCAGCGCGAGATCGGGGTGGATACGCCATCATTCGGGGCCGCACTGCGCGCCAGCTTGCGCCAGGATCCCGACGTGATTCTGGTGGGCGAAATGCGCGACCTGGAAACGATTCAGACGGCGCTGCACGCGGCCGAAACCGGCCACATGGTGTTCTCGACCCTGCACACGCTGGATGCGGTCGAAACCATCAACCGCGTGATTTCGATTTTCCCTCCACCCGAGCAGAAGCAGATTCGTATGCAGCTCGCGGCAGTGCTGCGGGCGATCATCAGCCAGCGGCTGGTGCGCCGCTGCGATGCCGACGGGCGCGTGCCCGCTGTGGAAGTGATGATCAATACCGCTTACATCCGGGAATGCGTGCTGGTTCCGGAAAAGACGAGAGCGATCCGCGATGCGATCGCCGCCGGCACCTCGCAATACGGCATGCAGACCTTCGACCAGTCGCTTTGGGATCTGTTCCAGGCCCAGCTGGTGAACTACGAAACGGCGCTTGAAAACGCGTCGAACGCTGACGACTTCAAGCTGCGCATGCAGGGGATTGCGTCGACCGCGGACATCTCGCGGCAGTCGATGCAGTCGGCCGGATTTGGGGGACGATAGTCCTGAGTCCCGAGAAGCAAGCGTCAAAGTGCTGATACCCGGGGCGGCGGTTCTGACCGCCCAAGTACAAGTTCGACTTCACATTTCGAAAGGAAATCCCGCACTTCGCGGTCACTTCTCAGTACCCGCAAGGGAACGTCGGGTCCCAGAATTTGCCTGAGCTTCTCGATGCGAGGTCGATTGACCCGATCGAAGTTCCATATGAACTTCAAGACCCTTGCCAATCGATCTATTCGATGATGCTCCCCGCGCTTGAATACCCGCAATGCTGCATGCCACAGACAAAACAGTTTTGAACGCTCCAGCCAGATAATCTGTGTAGCGCGACTCAGCCGGATATCAAATGTAGCCTGCGCGAAGTTACCGTCACTAATCCAATTGTCGCTCGCATGCGCCTGACGAATCAGTTCTCGAAAGGCGGGAACATTCCCCACGCTCCACTCCACCTGCCAGATTTTATCGAGTGAGATCACAGGAATATTCGCCGAACTTCCCAGGCGTTCTGCCAGCGTGGTTTTTCCGCTACCCGCGCAGCCCAGGATCACGATTCGCATCCCACCCTCCGCATTTATTTTATTTTGGCGCGAGCTGTCTTATCGTTATGCGTATGGCATTTTCACGGCCCCAAAAGAAATCCTATTCCGAGGATGAATTGTACGAATACGCCGTAGCCGCCTTGGCGCGGCGGATGCGGACGGTTGCGGAGTTGAAGCGCTTGATGCGGGCGCGCGTGGAAGACGCCGAGTCGGAATACGGGCGGACGCTCATCGAGTTGGTGATCTGGCGACTGAAGGATCGCGGATATTTGAATGATTCGCAGTATGCGGCATTGTTCTCTTCGCTGCGGCGGGAGAATCAGAAATTCGGACGCATGCGCATTATTACGGATTTAAAGGCGAAGGGCGTGCACGGCGATGTGATCAACACGGCTGTGGATGCGGCCTTTGACGGGGTAAACGAAGAGAAGCAGGCGCGCGAGTACCTGCGCAAGAAGCGGCTGGAGAAACCGAAAGATCAGAAGCAGGCCGCGAGAATTTTTCGGCAGCTTGCGCGGGCGGGTTTCCGGACGAAAACGATTCTGACCATCCTGAAAAACTGGAACGTGGACGAGGAAACGCTGGCTGCGCTGGAGGGAGAAGGCGAGGTTTGAGACATCTGGTGCGACAGCATCGCCCATCTCAGTAAAGGATGCGCCATTTGCCTTGGATTCGGCAATGCGGCATACTTCCGGGCGGGGATTTCCGATTACATTTTGAGGAGGGATCATGAGGGCGAAATGGATAGGAGTTGTGTTGGTTGCTCTGCTGGCAGCGATTCCGCTGGCAATGTCGCAGGATTCGACTTCCACCGATAAGAAATCAACCGGTACCGAGATGAAACACGCAACCAAGACCGCCGGGAAGGACGTCAAGAAAGACACCAAGACCGCGGCAAAGGATACCGACAAAGGAGTAAAGAAGGTCGCCAAGACTACGGGCAAGGACACGAAGGTTGCCGCGAAAGATACCGAGAAAGGTACGAAGGTAGCCGCGAAAGATACCGGGAAAGCCGCCAAAAAGACGGGCAGCGAAATGAAAAAGGGGGTGCACGATATCACGCACAAGACGAAGAAGAGCGACGATAAGACCGCTGAGACGAAGCCCGCCGATACGGCGAAATGACTCAGGATTCAATGAACCACAGAGGACACAGGGAGAGCACGCACAAGCCTCAGTGATCTCTGTGTCCTCGTGGTTTGCCTTCCGTTTTTTCTCATCATTTAGAATTAATCATCCATGCCGACTGGATCCCAAATCCGCCGAAAATTCCTGGATTTCTTTGTGCAAAAAGGGCACAGGGAAGTGCATTCGTCGTCGCTCGTCCCGCAGAACGATCCCACGCTTTTATTCACCAATGCGGGCATGAATCAGTTCAAAGATGTGTTTCTTGGGCTTGAGAAGCGCGATTACTCGCGGGCGACCAGTTCGCAGAAATGCGTGCGGGCGGGCGGGAAACACAACGATCTCGAAAATGTGGGATTTACCAACCGCCATCACACGTTTTTCGAGATGCTGGGAAATTTTTCTTTCGGCGATTACTTCAAGAAAGATGCCATCGCATATGCGTGGGAGCTGATCACTTCGCCGGAGTGGTTTGGGATTTCGAAGGAAAAGCTGTATGTGACGATCTTCAATGGCGAGGGCGGCGTTCTGCGCGATGCCGAGGCCTATGACTTGTGGGTTGGCCAGGGCGTCGCAAAGGATTGCATCTTCGAGTCCGGATTGAAGGATAATTTCTGGCAGATGGGCGACACCGGTCCGTGCGGCCCCTGCAGCGAGATTCATTACGACATGGGCCCAGCAGCGTCGGATCAACGCCACTCAGACTGCGCGTTTGGTTGCGATTGTGGGCGATATGTCGAGATCTGGAATCTGGTGTTCATGCAGTTCGATCGCGATGCGTCGGGCAAGCTGAATCCGCTGCCCAAGCCGTCAATCGATACCGGCATGGGATTGGAGCGCCTGACCGCAGTGCTGCAGGGTGTGATCTCGAATTACGAGACAGATCTGTTCACGCCGCTGATTAAGAGAGCGGCGGAGCTGACGGGAACGTCGTTGAAGAAGGAGTTAGACAAAGAAACGCACACGAAGTCGGCAGCCTCGTTGCGTGTGATCGCCGATCATTCGCGCGCGGCAACTTTTCTGATTTCGGATGGCGTGCTGCCGTCCAATGAAGGCCGCGGATACGTGCTGCGCAAGATCATTCGCCGCGCCATCACCCATGGTCGTCTGCTCGGCCAGACAAAGCCGTTTCTGCACGAGATGGTATTTGCGGTGCGGGATCTGATGAACGACGCGTATCCGGAGTTGAATGAGACGGCAGAGCGGGTGTCGAAGGCGGTGCACGCAGAAGAAACGCGGTTCGCGCACACCCTGGATCTGGGCCTCAGCCGGTTTGAGGACGAGTTGAAGCAAGCTAGGAGAGCGGCGCTATTCGGGCCAGTCCGCGACTACATAGTTCGGCTGGAAGAATCCGGCAAAACGCAGATGCTTGACGAGGGTGCTAGGAAATATCACGTCGACGCATTTCTGGACAATCCGACATGGGTATTCGCAGATGCGGCGGCAGGGCAGCAAGAGGGACCCGGGCTCTTGAGTTTTTTTCGATCCTTGACAATGCCCGAAGTGAGAATTCCTGGAGAGCGACTTTTCAGGCTGTACGACACTTTCGGTTTACCTCCCGACTTCATTCAAGATGCGGTGCGCGATCAGGGAATCGAGTTCGATCAAGCCGGCTTCGATCGCGCGATGGCGGAGCAGCGTGAGCGCGCGCGTGCTTCCTGGAAGGGTGCGGCGAAGCAGACGGCGAATCCGGTGTATCAGCAGTTGCCGAAATCACAATTTGAGGGCTATTGGCAGACGCGGTCGAATGACTGCGAAGTGCTGGCCATTATCCGGGATGGTCAGGGCGTGCAGGAGTTGAAGCCTGGCGAAGAGGGCGAGATCATTCTCGATCACACGCCGTTCTATGCCGAGTCGGGCGGGCAGGTCGGCGACCGCGGATGGCTTTACTCCGACGATCACAATACCGTCATCACCGACGTGAAGGGATGCTATTACCCTGTTCAGGGTGTAAGGGCGCATCAGGTCGTTGTGAAACAACATTCAGGGGTGGCCCACCCAACGCGGGGTTCGTTGGGTGGGGACTTCTCAATTAAAGTCGGGGATCGCGTCGATGCGCTGGTGAACACCGAGATTCGCGAAGCTACTATGCGGAATCATACGGCGACGCATCTTTTACATGCTGGATTGCGCGAAGTTTTGGGCAAGCATGTGAAGCAGGCGGGGTCGCTGGTGGCGCCGAATCATCTGCGCTTTGATTTTTCGCATTTCACCGCGGTCGAAGACGGAGAGCTGCAGGACATCGAGGACATTATCAACAAAGAAGTGCTGCGCAATCGCAAGGTGGAAGTGATCGAGAATGTTCCGATCGATGTGGCCGTCAACGAGTATCACGCGATGGCGCTGTTTGGCGAGAAGTA
This sequence comes from uncultured Acidobacteriaceae bacterium, assembly GCA_963772045.1. Lineage (GTDB taxonomy): Bacteria > Acidobacteriota > Terriglobia > Terriglobales > Acidobacteriaceae > Sulfotelmatobacter. The sequence goes on from CAVYWC010000003.1 coordinate 991,741, forward strand.
TGGAGATAAGGTGCGCGTGATCCGGATTGGGGATTTTTCGACCGAGCTTTGCGGCGGCACACACACCGGCGCGACCGGTGAGATAGGGCTGATCAAGATTTTGAAAGAAGGCAGCGTGTCGTCGGGCGTGCGGCGTGTGGAAGCGGTCACGGGTGAGGGATCGCTGCAGCACTTCCGGAAAGATCACGAACTCGAAGAGCTTGTATCTGGATTCGCGGGTTCCCACCCTTCGAAAACCGCGAGGGGTGGGTCAGCCACCTCCGAGGAGATTTCTCCCGCGGAAGCCCTGAAGCTTGAACTCGAAAAAAAAGATGCCGAGATCAAGCGCTTGCAGCGCGAACTTGATCAGGCGCGGATGAAGTCGGCGGCTTCGTCGACTGCGAACATCGGCGAGAGAGTGAGAGACATAAAAGGTATCAAGGTTCTTGCGCAGCGCGTCGACAATCTGGAGCGGGCCCAGATGCGCAGTCTGGTCGACCAACTGCGCGACAAGCTCGGATCGGGCGTGGTCGTGCTCGGCTCGGCGTCGAATGGCAATGTCGCGCTCATCGTCGGCGTCACCAAGGATTTGACTTCGCGGGTGCAGGCAGGCAAAGTAATCGCACCCGTGGCGCAGAAGGTTGGCGGCAAGGGCGGCGGCCGTCCGGATCTGGCCGAAGCCGGAGGGAAAGATGCGTCCGCGCTGGATGCCGCTCTGGACGGGGCTTACGACGTAGTCGAAGGATTGCTTGCATGAGCAAGGGCGACACTATTGCGGGCGCGGCGTCGTCGAACAAGTCGCCTGACGACCGGCTGCGGTTCATCAAGCACAAGGGGCATCCGGTTTTCCTGATCGATTTGAGTCGATGCAGCGCGAAAGAAATGATTCTCCTGCTCGATCAGGTACGGGCGGATGTGGCGCGGCACGCACCGGGCTCGGTGCTCATACTCGCTGATTTCAGGGGGGCAGACTTTGACAAGAGCGTTGCGACCAAGATGAAGGAAGTGCTGGTTCTAGATCGTCCGTATGTGAAGAAGTCGGCATGGGTGGGGACGGACAGCCTGCCGCACGTCTTTTACGAGAACTTCAAAACTTTCTCGCAGCGGGATTTTCCTACCTTCAAGACGCGAGAAGAAGCGCTGGACTGGCTGGTCAGTTAAAAATCTTGCAGACGGATTCGATTCCGACGATTCGATGTGCAGTTTGCGCCCGCACGATTTGACTCGACTTGGCGCGGTCGGCTAGCCTCAAGAGTCTCTCAAGTCCAGATTGCGAACTGCATGCGCCGCCCGCACAAATCCGGTTCTTGTCTGCTGGTCGCGGCTCTGCTTGCATTTGCGATCAGGCAAGCTCCGGCGGCCACCCAGCCCGTTCGGGCTGAACACGCGATCGTGGTCAGTGTGCACGAATTGGCTTCGCGTGTTGGGGTTGAGATCATGCAAGCAGGCGGCAATGCCGTGGATGCTGCCGTCGCCACCGGATTTGCGTTGGCCGTCGTGCACCCGCCCGCGGGAAACATTGGCGGCGGCGGATTCATGTTGGTCCGGATGGCCAATGGGCAGACGCATTTCCTCGATTACCGCGAGAAAGCTCCGGGCGCCGCGACCCGCGACATGTATCTGGATGCGCAAGGCAATGTGATCGAGGGCGCCAGCGAAATCGGCTACAAATCCATCGGAGTTCCCGGGTCTGTGGCCGGCCTCACTTACGCGGAGCAGCACTGGGGCAAGCTTTCGCTGAAGCAGGCGATGGCGCCGGCGATCAAACTCGCGCGCGAGGGATACGCGCTGACCTGGGGTGAAGCGCAGGATTTTCACGATCATTACCTGGCGCAGTTCCCCGAATCGCACCGCGTGTTTCAGCGTGACGGGGATTTCTATAAGCCAGGAGAAATTTTTCGCCAGCCCGATCTCGCACGAACGCTGGAGCGCATCGCCCAAAATCCCGAAGATTTTTATCACGGCTCCCTCGCCCGCGAACTGGCGGCAGACATGCAAAAGGGTGGAGGTCTGATCACGACCGACGATCTCGCGCACTACGCTGTCAAGGAACGCGAAGCGGTGCGCGGGACGTATCGCGGATACGAAGTGATCAGCGCGCCGCCGCCATCTTCGGGCGGAACGGTGCTGATCGAATCGCTGAACATTCTGGAAGGCTACGATCTCGCCCAGATGCAGAATCGCTCAGCGCAGTCGATCCATTTCACCGTCGAGGCATTTCGCCGGGCGTTCTTCGATCGCGCGGAATTTCTGGGCGATCCGGATTTTTCCAAGATTCCGGTCGCGCAGTTGATCGACAAACGATACGCCGCGGCATGGCGGGAGAGCATCGATCCTGCTCACGCCAGCCCGAGCAAGGAACTCAAACGGCCTGCAATTTTCAGCGAACTGGAGCAGTTTGCTACGCTGCATCCACCAGTTGCTGTGCCGCATGAATCCAATCACACCACGCATTATTCCGTGATCGACGCAGACGGGAATGCAGTCGCGGTCACCACCACGATCAACGACTGGTTCGGATCGCGGGTGACGGCCGACGGCCTGGGATTCCTGCTCAACGATGAAATGGATGATTTCTCGGCGAAGCCGGGGGTTCCGAATTCGGATGGGCTGATTCAAGGCGCAGCCAATGAGATTGGGCCGGGAAAGCGACCGCTTTCTTCTATGACACCGACCATCGTCGTGCACGACGGCAAAGCGGTGATGGTGCTGGGTTCGCCCGGGAGTTCAAAAATTATTACTACCGTCGCCAATGTCCTGATGGGCGTGGTCGATTACGGCATGAATATTCAGGAAGCCGTGAATGCGCCGCGCTTTCACAATCAATGGCTGCCGGATGTGGTAAATGTTGAAAAATGGTTTTCCCCAGACACCGTACGCCTGCTGCAGGGTATGGGCTACAACGTGCAAATCGGACTGCATGAGGGCACGCACGTTTCGCCGTACTGGAGCGATGCCGAGTGCATCGCGATCGACGAAAAAACCGGCGTGCGGCTGGGTGCGAGCGACGGCAGAAATCACGGTAAGGCGATAGGATATTGAAATCCATTTCAGATTGAAGATTTCAGAGTGTAAAGCCCGGGAAAGTTCGATCGTGCTTTTCCCATCTGCAATGTGACATCATCAATCTGGAATTTTCTGGAAGGCGCATGGTGAAAGCTGTTTCAACTTATCTGTACGTCAAAGAACGCCTGCATCCCGGGATTCTCGACGGCTTGGCTCGGAGCGGGGTGGAGGCGATTGAAATTTTTGCCGCCCGCCAGCATCTGGACTACGCCAACCGCAAGCAGCACGTCAAAGAAATTGCGGAATGGTTTCGCGGCAGCGGCATCCCCCTGAATTCGGTGCATTCGCCGCTCTATGCCGATTACGAATGGGGGCGGGCGGGAGCGCCGCCGATCAACGTCACCTCCACCGATCGCGCGCATCGCGTCGAAGCTATGGACGAGATTAAGCGCGCGCTTGAAATTGCCGAGCAGATTCCTTTTCGCTTCCTGGTGCAGCACATGGGCACGCCCAATGAGGATTTCAGCGAGAAGAAATTCGAGGCGGCGATGACGTCGATCGAACACTTGCGGGCTTTCGCCAAACCGCTCGGAGTGACGATCCTGCTGGAGAATATTCCGAACGAGCTTTCCACTCCTGACAAACTGGTCGATCTGATTCATCAGTCGCATTTTGACGATGTGGGAGTGTGTTTCGATTTCGGACATGCGCACATCATGGGCTCGGTACCCGAAGCGTTTGAAATTTTGCGTAACTATGTGAAGTCTTCGCATGTGCACGACAACGCGAAAGATAAAGATTCGCACTTGTGGCCCGGCGAGGGAACGATCGACTGGAAACGAGCGATGGAGCTATTGCGCTCGGCTCCACAGACGCCGCCATTGTTGCTGGAACTCGAGGGTGACGACAAAATTAATCCGCTGGAAAAATTGCCGGGTGCATTCGAGAAGCTAGATGCAGCGTGAAGGGCGTTCACCTCCGAGAGCGCCGGAGGGGATTCTTCTCGGGGTTAGTCCGACACGACTTGGGAGTGGAAATCGGAATGGGCGATTGCTGGCAATATTTGTTCCTGTCTCTTGTGTGCTCGGCGGTAAGTGAAATTTTCTGAACTATGGCTCCTATCACCACCATTGCAGAAATCGGTAAGCATGAAGGCCAGAGCGTCACGATCCGGGGTTGGCTCTACAACCTGCGCGAAAGTGGGAAACTGCTGTTCCCCCAATTTCGCGACGGCTCGGGGGTCATTCAAGGCGTAGTTCCAAAGAATGCCGTCGCGCCCGAAGTGTTCGATGCGGTCAAGACCCTGACGCAGGAATCCAGCGTGATTGTCGAGGGCAAGGTGCGGGCCGACAAGCGCGCGCCTGGAGGCTTCGAACTCGACGTTTCGAATGTGCAGGTTCTGCAGCGCGTTCCGGAATCGGATCCCTACCCCATCACGCCCAAAGAGCACGGCACCGACTTCCTGATGGAGCATCGCCATCTTTGGGTGCGCTCGCAGCGGCAGGCCGCGATCCTTCGCGTGCGTGCAGAGATCATCAAAGCCGCGCGTGATTTTTTGGACGAACGCGGCTTCACGCTCACCGATCCTCCCATCATCACTCCGGCCGCTTGCGAAGGAACGACCACTTTGTTCCCCGTCGATTACTTCGAGGAGCAAGCTTATCTCACGCAGTCGGGGCAGCTCTATATCGAAGCCACGGCCCTGGCGCTCGGTAAGGTGTACTCTTTCGGCCCCACTTTTCGCGCGGAAAAATCCAAGACTCGCCGCCATCTCACCGAATTCTGGATGGTCGAGCCGGAAGTCGCTTATGCGACACTCGACGATCTGATGGATCTTGCCGAGGCGTTCATCAGTTCCATCGTGAAGCGCTGCCTCGATCGGCGCCGCACCGACCTGCAAACCATCGGGCGCGACATATCCAAGCTGGAAACAATCGAACCGTCATTTCCCCGCCTCAGCTACGACGAAGCGGTGAAAAATCTGCAGGAAGGCTTCGCCAAAGGCGCCCTCGAATCGAAGTTCGAGTGGGGCGGCGATCTGGGTTCGCCCGACGAGACCTACCTCTCCTCGCAATTCGACAAGCCGGTTATGGTGCACCGCTATCCGGCGAAGGTGAAGGCGTTTTACATGGAGCCTGACCCGCAGCGTCCGGACCTGGCCTTGTGTGTCGACGTGCTCGCGCCTGAAGGATATGGAGAAATCATCGGAGGCTCGCAGCGTACTGCGTCCTACGAATTACTGGTGAAGCGTATCCATGAGCACAATTTGCCGGAAGAGGCATTTAAGTGGTATCTCGATTTGCGCAAGTTCGGCAGCGTTCCTCACAGCGGCTTCGGCATGGGAATTGAACGCGCCGTGGCCTGGATCTGCGGGCTGGAGCATGTCCGCGAAACGATTCCATTCCCGAGAATGTTGTACCGGCTGTATCCGTAGAATATCTGCGAGCTCGGCGGTGAAAAGGGAATTCAGAAACCGGCGATGACAACTTCGTCCATTACTCCGCGCAAGATTCGCGTGATTGGTGTTCCCCTCGATCTCGGTCAGTCTCGCCGCGGCGTTGACATGGGACCATCGGCCGTGCGCGTCGCGGGGCTCGAAGCACGGCTCGAAGAGCTCGGTCATGAGGTGGAAGACGGTGGGAACGTTTCGGTCGCCATTCCCGAACAGAAAAAAGAAGGCGATGCGCACGCCAAGTACTTGAAGGAGATCACTGCTACTTGCACCAAGCTGGCGGACTTAGTGCTGAAGACACTCGAAGCCGGGAAAGTGCCACTCTGCCTTGGCGGGGATCATTCCATGGCAGCGGGCACGGTCTCGGGGGTCGCGGAGTTCTATCGGCGTCAACAACAGCGCATTGGGTTGATCTGGATCGACGCCCACACCGACATCAATACTCCGGATTCCTCCCCCAGCGGCAACGTGCACGGCATGCCGCTGGCGGCGCTAATGGGTCTGTGGCCCTCGGATCTAGGAAACATTTACGGTTTTTCTCCCAAGGTGAGTCCGGAGAATTGCGTGCTGGTCGGGGTGCGCGATATCGACGCTGTGGAAAAGGAGAACGTTCGCCGCGCCGGCATCGGCGTATTCACCATGCGCGATATCGATGAGCGCGGCATGCGCACGGTGATGGAGGAAGCGCTCCGTATAGCCGGACGGGGCACCGCCGGGTATCACATCTCGCTTGATATGGACTGGGTCGATCCCGAAGATGCGCCCGGCGTCGGAACGCCGGTGCGCGGTGGAGCGACCTATCGCGAGGCGCATCTTGCTATGGAAATTATTTCCGATCATGGGCGCATGCTGAGTATGGAAATTGTTGAAGTTAATCCCGTGATCGATGAGCACAATCGCACCGCGAATCTCGCGGTCGAGCTGGCGTTATCGGCATTTGGAAAAAAGATTCTGTGAGTTGCTCTGGGCTCTCTTTGGTTCAGTTTCTCTCACCACAGGGAGCACAGAGGAACGCCGCATACACAACTCAAGGAGCTGCGCGATGAGGGCAACTCGAACCTTTGTCCTGCTGTCTGCCATTCTGCTTTCTTTTTCATCATGGGTTTTTTCCCAGGAACCAAACCTTCCGCCCGAAAAAAATGCGGTCGTCTTCGGCGCAAACATCAAATATTTCGAAGCTGGCCACGGGCCTGCCGTGATTCTTCTGCATGGACTCGGCAGCGTAAAAGAAATCTGGATGGCAAATTTCGGCGCGCTCGCCGCAAAATATCACGTGTATGCGATTGACCAGATTGGTTTCGGCCGCTCCGACAAGCCGCTGCTCGATTACACGATCGCGACCTTCGTCGATTTTCTGCAAGGTTTCATGCAATCGCAGAATCTGGGTAAGGCCACGCTCGTCGGCAACTCCCTCGGCGGTTGGATCGCTCTCGATTTCGTGGCGAAACATCCTGACATGGTCGATAAATTGGTGCTCGTCGATTCGGCCGGGATGTCGTGGGGTTCGGAACCGACTCCTTCCGAAATAGAACCCGGGCTAAACCCCTCTACTGTGTCTGAGACGCGTAAGTTGCTCGAATCGATTTTTTACAGCAAGCAGTTCGTGAGCGATGCATTCGTGGCCCAAGTGTTTACGAATCACGTGCAGAACAACGATGGCTACACGATTCGGCGTGTCATGGCTGGCATCACACCTGCCCAATTCGAAGACGGCAACCTCAAGTCGATCCATGCACCCACGCTGATTCTCTGGGGACGCAATGACGAACTGATTGCCGAGTCCGTCGCCGAGAAGATGCACGACGGAATCCCCGGATCGAAGTTGGTCGTATTCGATCAATGCGGCCACGTTCCGCAACTTGAGAAAGCCGTAGACTTTAACCGCGAGCTGCTGGAGTTTCTGGGAAAGTAGAACGCCGAACTTTCGGGAACCATTTCTGCGATTGACGCATGCGGTTGCCCCCGTCCACACTGAATGGTCATGAAAAAGCTTCGCGTGGGCATTCTGTTTGGCGGGCGCAGCGGAGAGCACGAGGTTTCGCTGCTTTCGGCCGCATCGGTTCTCAACGCCATCGATAAAGAGAAATACGAAGTGGTTCCCATCGGCATCACGAAGGAAGGGCGCTGGCTGACCGCGGCGGCCGCGCAAAATTTGCTCGCGGGCAAAGAGGCGGACAAGAGTGTCCACCCCCAACATGTCCACCCCGCACATCTGCGCGCCGGCGACCCTGAAACCACGCCGGGGGCAGCTGTGCTGGCGCAGGGCGAATCGGTCGTAGTCCCGCCGGAACCGGCGCATCGTGAAGGCGGCCTGGTGCCGTTTCAAAGCGATGCCGGCCTGATGCGGCGCGCCGCTGATCACGCCATTAATGTTGACGTGATCTTCCCTGTGTTGCACGGCACCTTCGGGGAAGATGGAACCATCCAGGGTCTGCTGGAACTGGCTGACATTGCCTATGTGGGCGCGGGTGTGCTCGGATCAGCCGCGGGCATGGACAAAGACATCATGAAGTCGCTGTTCATCGCCGACGGCATTCCGATCGTCAAGCATGTCACGATCCTGCGCAGCGCGTGGGAAAAAGACGCCAAGAAAGTTCAGAAGCTGGTCGAGAGCAAGTTGCGATATCCGGTATTTGTGAAGCCGGCGAATCTGGGGTCGTCAGTCGGAATCAGCAAAGTCCACAATCGCAAAGAACTCGGACCGGCCATCGAAGAGGCGACAAAATTCGACCGTAAGATCGTGATCGAGCGGGGCGTCGGAGGAAAAAAGAAGAAAGCGCGCGAGATTGAGTGCTCGGTGCTGGGCAACGATGACGCTATCGCGTCGGTACCGGGAGAGATCGTTCCGGGGAAAGAGTTCTACGACTATACGGCGAAATATGTCGACGAAGGATCGCAGCTGATTATTCCGGCGAAAGTCACGAAATCGGAAACGAAGAAAGTGCAGGAACTCGCGGTGCGAGCGTTCAAAGCCGTGGATTGCTCTGGGCTGGCGCGCGTCGATTTTCTAATGGATCCTGCCACGCGCAAGATTTATCTGAACGAGATCAATACGATGCCCGGATTCACTTCGATCAGCATGTATCCCAAGCTGTGGTCGGCCTCGGGATTGTCGTATGCGGAGCTGATCGATCGGCTGATTCAACTGGGGATCGAGCGGCATGCGGATAAGAAGAAGAATCAGTACAGCCGGTGAGGAAGATTGCGGATTTCAGATGTTCTGATTTTCAGATTCGAATGCTTGATTGTTGAATTGCGATGCCTGAGCTTCTTATCCATTCTGCGCGGTACGTTTCTTGGGTAGTTTTAGTTACATTCACGGCAGTCTGTGCCGGTCAGGCGAACGCGGGTAAGTCGTGCCTGGAGTACGGACCATCCGTGGTGACACTCAAGGGCACACTCGCCAGGAAAACCTTCCCTGGCCCGCCAAACTACGAGAGCATTCGCAAAGGAGACAGACCTGAGACATATTGGTTGGTAGAACTCGCGAAGCCCATTTGCGTCAATGAGGACCAGGAAGACAAGGAACTCGGCCCAGCCTACAAAGACATCCGGGCCATCCAATTGGTAGTGGAACCAGAGGTTTATAAGACGCACGTGGAGCTTATTGGGAAATATGTACTTGTTACTGGAACGCTGTTTGGAGCAATCTCAGGACACCATCACACGCCTGTGCTGTTGTCCGTTAAAACGCTTGTAAGTGTACGTTAAGCGAGGTCTGGGACTTCGGCTGGGCCACAGGGGGCTAAAGCCAAATCGCGTGATGAGAGAACTCCTCGAAGAGCCAGTGCTGCCGAAACAAGGGGTCCCCTTCGACTGCCCAGGATGACAATTTTGTTTTTCTGCTACCCGTGAGCAGATTTTAACCGGCCATGGCTTTTTCCATGTGGCGAAAGCCATCCGTCGCGAGCATCAGGGCGAACATCTCCGTCGCGTTATAGCCTACGTGGACCAGGAAACTCGCTGCCACCGATCCCGTCTTGGCCCGCACCACCGTGACGACGACTCCCATCACGAAGATCAGCAGCACGACGCCCCACGCGTATCCATACTGAAACATGTGCATCATGGCGAAGGGTATTGCGGTCAGGATCACTGCCCAGAACATTCCCATGCGTCGGGCCAGCACCGGGTACAGCAGCCCGCGGAAGAAAAGTTCTTCCATGAACGGGCCGAAGGTGACAGCGAAAATGGACATCAGGTACGCGTCCCGTGGGCTTTCAAAGAACTGATCGAAGGGCGTGCTCTTGGGCATGGGCAGGAAATGCGCGAGCACGTTGATGGAGAGCAGTAGCAGAACGCCGAGGCCGAACATGGCCCATCCCCAGCGCGGCCAGTTCCAGTGGATTCCTTGCCAGAAGGGAACGTGGTATTTACCTTCGACCAGCATCACGATGAAGAAGAACACCACCATGTAGGCGAGAAATTGCGCCGCGATGACGATCTCGGGGGCGATCGCCGTCAGGGTGGCATGCGGCCAGATCAGGCGCGCGCCCAGCGCCACAAAAACGCCGAGGATCGGAATGGTCACCAGCGTGAGCGCCGCGATCAGCAGAACGTCCCAGCCGTTCCACACGGGATCGGGTGGTGCCGGGGGCGCCGGTGTGACGGGAGGCAACGCTTCTGGAGCGCTCGCGGCATAAGGATGCACCGGAGCATCCGCATGCTGATTGCCATCCATGGGAACATTGCCACCCTCGCCGTTAACTTCTGAGGGCTGCGTCGGGTTGGTTGGTGGCTCAAACTGCGAGTTATCGGGAGATGCCAGAGAACACGCCCCTTTTTATAACTGCGAACAATGATTCGATGACCGATGCCCGGCTCTCGATGGCAGATTTCTCTACCCATGCGAGACAGCCAGCATTGCGGCTAGAGGGTCCAAGTCAGAAGACAAAGTCCACTCTAGCTGACAACGGACAACCGGGAGTTGGGAAGTGCCTTGGCAAAGTACTCGCTCAAAGCCTGCCCGGTATACGACTTTTTGACCCGTGCTACTTGCTCGGGCGTGCCTTGGGCCACGATGCGTCCGCCCTCTTCGCCGCCTTCGGGACCGAGATCGATAATCCAATCGGCATTCCGAATCACATCCAGATTGTGTTCGATGATGATGATCGAGTTGCCCAGATCGGTTAACCGGTGCAGCACGTCCAGCAGTTTCTTGACATCGTCGAAGTGCAACCCCGTGGTTGGCTCATCGAGCAGATATAGCGTCTTACCGGTCTGCCGCTTGCTTAACTCGCGCGCCAGCTTGATACGTTGCGCTTCGCCGCCGGAAAGCGTCACCGCCGATTGCCCCAGATGAATGTATCCCAGTCCGACATCGACCAGGGTTTGCAGCTTCTGCTTCACCTGCGGAATATTTTCCAGAATCGGCAACGCGTCGGACACGGGCATTTCCAGGAGGTCGGCGATGGAGTAGCCGTTGTATTTCACGGCCAGAGTTTCCTGATTGTAGCGACGTCCTCCGCAAACTTCGCACAAGACGTAAACGTCGGGGAGGAAGTTCATTTCGATACGCCGCTGGCCTTCGCCCTGGCAGGCTTCGCAGCGGCCGCCGGAAACGTTGAAGGAGAAGCGTCCGGCTTTGTAGCCGCGCTCGCGCGATTCGGGCAGCATGGCATAGAGATCGCGAATCGCGGTGAAAACGCCGGTGTAAGTCGCGGGATTCGATCGCGGTGTCCGGCCAATTGGTGACTGATCGATGCGGATGACTTTGTCAATATTTTCCGCGCCCGAGATCGCCTTGTGCTCGCCCGCTTTCTCGCGCGAACGATAAAGTTGCCGCGCCAGAGCGCGATACAGGATGTCATTCACCAGCGTCGATTTGCCGGAGCCGGAAACGCCCGTCACCACCGTCATCACGCCGAGCGGGAGGGTCACATCCAGATTTTTGAGATTGTTTTCTTTTGCGCCCAGAATCGTGAGCACCGCGCCATTCGCCTGCCGCCGCTCCGGACGCATGCCGATGTGAGCTCGGCCCGAGATATACGCGCCCGTAAGCGAATTGGGTTCGCGCATGATTTCCTCCGGCGTGCCGTGCGCTATCAGATCGCCACCGTGCCGGCCGGCGCCCGGGCCAAGATCGACCACATAATCAGCGCGGCGGATGGTTTCTTCATCATGCTCGACGATCAACACGGTATTGCCGAGATCGCGCAGATTCTCCAGCGCATTCAACAGGCGGCCGTTGTCGCGATGATGCAATCCGATCGACGGCTCATCGAGCACATATAAAACGCCCCGCAACTTCGAGCCGATCTGGGTCGCCAGGCGGATACGCTGTCCTTCCCCGCCCGATAAAGTTGCGGCCGAACGATTGAGCGAGATGTATTCCAATCCCACCCCATTCAAGAACTGCAGCCGTTCCACGATTTCATGCATAACGCGGCCGGCGATGGTTGCCTCACGGCCGGCGAGTTTGATGCCCGAGGCGACTTGCAAGGCGCGAGACACCGGCATGGCGGTGAAATCGGCAATCGACATCCCGTTCACTTTCACAGCCAGACTTTCGGGGCGCAACCGCTTGCCGAGGCACACGGGGCATTCCGTCGCCGACATGTGATCCATCAGCCAGTCGCGATAGCCCTCGGAGGTCGACTCCTCGAGGTTCTGGCGCAGATATCCGAAGATGCCGTGAAAGCCGCTGCGGCCGCCACGTCCCTGTTCGCCATTGAGCAGAAAATCCTGAATTTTCTCAGGAAGCTTCTCAAATGGCGTACTCAGGTCGATGCCGTAGGCATGGGCCACAACCTGCAACTGATGAATCAGATTCTGCGACGCCGAGCCCGGCCCCAGGCCGCCATCGAGTAATGGCTTTGACCAATCCGTGATTACCTTCGCCGGATCGAAATCGTACTTGCTGCCCAGGCCGTGACACTCGGGGCAGGCTCCATACATGCTGTTGAAGGAAAACGAACGCGGCTCGAGTTGCGGCACGTTGATGCCGCAATCGGGGCAGGCCAGCTTCTCCGAATAAAGCTGCTCCTCGCCTCCGACGACCGCAACCTGAACTAATCCTCCGGCCAGCTTCATCGCCAAGCTAACCGACATTTCCAATCGGTGCTCGATTCCAGGCTTCACCAGCAGCCGATCGACGACAACTTCGATGGTGTGATTCTTGCGTTTGTCGAGTTGGAGGTCGTCCTCTAGATTTACCAGCTCGCCATCGACCCGCGCCCGGGCGTAGCCGTGGTGGACGAGGGTTTCCATCTCTTTTTTGAACTCGCCCTTGCGACCGCGAACGATCGGGGCCATGACCATAACCCGGTCTTCCGGCGTCAGCGTCATGACCCATTGCACGATCTGGTCGGCTGATTGGCGACTGATTGCCCGGCCGCACTTGGGACAATGTGGAATGCCAATCGAAGCGAAGAGCAGGCGAAGATAATCGTAGATTTCGGTGATCGTTCCCACGGTCGAGCGTGGGCTGCGGCTGGTGGTCTTCTGTTCGATCGAGATGGATGGGCTAAGTCCATCAATTGCATCGACATCCGGGCGTTCCATTTGATCTAGAAATTGCCGTGCGTAGGCCGAAAGAGTCTCGATATAGCGCCGCTGGCCCTCGGCGTAAATCGTGTCGAAAGCCAGAGAGGACTTGCCGGATCCGCTCAGGCCGGTAACCACGGAGAGGGTGTTACGGGGAATCTCGACGTCAATGTTCTTCAGATTGTGCTGCCGGGCGCCCCGGACGGAAATCTTCGTAATCGCCATTATCGTGCCGGGGGCATGTACCTTCCGTAATGTCGACAGATGACCAGAAATGTTTGAGAGTAGGAACACACAGCTTTACTCCGTATCTTAGTCGTCAATTGCGCGGAGCGTCAACGCGGGTAGATTGATACTGCGGCTCTTCCTGCTGGTTCCCTCGCGATCGGCGACAGGCGATTCCGGTGCGCGGATTTCGAAATCCCGCATCTGATAGAAGCCTCGCCGGTTCGAGTCAATGGCGGGGTGGGCTGAATCTACAAGGTTGGGATTTACTGTGAACTCGGTTTTTATGCCTCTTGTCCTCTGCTTCACTGTCTTCGCCTCCGTCAGCTTCGGCATTCTTGCCGCCTATGTCGCGGTGCTCGGAATTCTCTCAACCTTTGGCCGTGCTCCGCAGCCAGAACCGGCTCGTCCGCAACTGCGGTTAGTTCCCACGCAGAATCCGGCCAGCGGCGACTAAACCCGATCAATTCCCGCTGACAGGCACGCCCGCCGGGCCGATTTGCCAGCCGCGGAAGCCCTTGCAGATCTTCTTTCGTGCTTTCCTGACAATCATTACGTACTTACCCGCATTTAACAGGCGACTGGATGAGGCGTAAAATTTAGGTATGGAGAAGGGGAAAGAGAAGAAGGGTTCTGAGGAGAGAATTGGGGTTCTGGACCTTGCGCGCGCAGATCTGCTGCGGAAATCAGGCCTGAAAATCACTCCCGCCCTGCGGGAATATTATCGATATACCGGCATATCCGCCGAGGTGGAGAAGCATGGTTTCGGCCATTCGGATGACAGCCGATATCAGCCGCCTCGCGTGCACGAAGCGTCCAAAGTATGACGCGCACGAGGACTGACCACACGAAGCGCCTTGGATGACAAAGTAGGAGCGCCGTGGCGCAGGCTGCTTTTTCGAATGTGCGGGTTTGGGTCGGCTATTTCGCCTCTCCGGTGGCGACCGCGAGCAAATACCAGGCCGCATGCGGCAGCCATTGTTCTCCCCATCGCCAGTCATTGTCCGCCCCAGTTTCACGATAGGGCAGCAAGAAATCGATGTCGCTTTCATCGTGGAATCCGCCGGTGATTCCGTTGGAGATTCCGCCGGGAGCGTTGGTAAACGCCCAGGAATCGAAATACATGTACGCCGGATTATTTCGCCCCACGCCGTTCAGCATGCACGAGTCGAACGGATTCAGCCCCACAATCCAGTTGAGCTGGTTGGTGGCGAAGCTTTCTAATTGCTTGCGAAAATCGGTGTCATCGGCAAAGACGCGTTCCGCCAAGCGCGCAGCCGTCGCCACTGAGGCCAGGCGGGCATTCTCGCCTTGCCACCAGGGAGCGGCATCGCTGTTGTGCGGGAAGAAGAAGCTTGTGCGCCGGGCTCCCGTCTTGTCCTGCACATACTCGCGGCTGTAGCCGAATGGATTCGTGACCTCCGCCGTAATCGTCATTTCGAATTGCAGCGATTTCCTCACCGTCTCCAGCACTCGCTGCCGCACCGGGGCATCGGCGATCTCCGAGTAGTAGAGCAAGCTCACCACCGGAAAGCCGCCGTCCGACGCATGAAAAAACGGACGCGTGCCGTCATCAGCGCGCCAATAATTGCTATATCCTCCCGCGCTGATTTGACGGCTGATTAGGTTCCGCGCACGCCGGTCCGCAGCCAGCTCGTAGGCTTCTTTGTGCGTGGCGCGATATAACTCCGTGGCCGCAGCCAGCGCGCAGTAATCATCCACAATGTTTTCTTTTCCATCATTCGTCAGCTTGAGATCGTTTTTCTCGAGATAATCGAAGGCTGCTTCCGCCGCCTTTAGATACTCCGCATTCGAAAACTGCCCGGATACTGGATAAGTGCTTGCCATGGCTAACGCTGCGATGGCAATTCCGCCTCCCGACCGATAGCTGACTTCGTACTCGAGATCGTTATTCGCCTGCTCGATCATGTCTTTCGCACCCTGCCCGGGCGCGGCTTCGATGCCGAAGCGCTTCATATCGCCCGCAATCCGGCGTTCCTGGGGAAGTTGCTTCACGCCGCCGGTTGATACCGAACGATAAAACGATCCATTTGGCGCCTTCATCCGCACTAGATAATCCGCTCCGAACATCGCTTCATCCAGCAAGTGCGTCTGGTAGCGCGCGAAGTCGGGCAAGCCGCGCAGCTTGGTCTGCTCGTAGCTCTTGAGCAGGCTATACACGACTAGCGGGATCTGCTGTGGATTGAAGTAAGTCGAAAACGAGAGATGCGAGAAGTGCTTGCCGTAGTCGCCGGTCGCGTCCCACCATCCACCGTGCGCGTCGACGATGCCGGGCTTCGTGCCGTCGAAATGCAGATGGCTGTCGGCCTTGTCGGATTCCCCGGAACTGCGCTCGTCCTTGAAGTAGTAGATGACGTCCGACATCGTGCTCCGCTCGAAGAGGTCGCGCTGGATCACGAACGGAAACGATCGGACGTCGCCGGCGCTGGAGTGGCAGGCCAGGTAGTATTTGCCTTCCGTCGAAAACGAATCAAAATCGAGCGTCCAAAAATACCAGTCCTTCCACTTCTGCACCGGACCAGCGTTTTTAGGAGCAATCGAAAGCACCTGCTGATCGAGGCTCTCGTTTCTCAGTTCACAATCAGAAACGCTGTCGCCCGATTTGCCAAGAATAACGGCGTGTTTGGGGCCGGTGGGTTCATATCCAATGTGATTGGTGAGGATCTTCAATTCACCAGCGAACGCAGCTGCAGAGAAAAGCGTGATCAGAAAAAAAGACGCGACCAGGGGAAGAAGCCGTTTCATGATGACATTCCTTGGGTGCAGGTTTTGAAAGGAACGCACTAGAGTAGGCCATTGCGGCAGGTTCTCCAAACGAATAACGAGAACAAAATACAACGGCAGAAGCCGGTTATACGCCGGACTAACGACCTGAGAACCAGGAGACCGAGGAGGTTCCCGCAAGCAACATGAGCAGGAATCGGAGCATGAGCCTACGGACGCTCCTGGTCAAAATGCGTATCTCTCAGGGCGAATGTCGGAGAACTCACAGCGGAACGAAGCGTATTGGCGGAGCGACGTGGTAGCATTTAATTAAAGATCGCGTTTCAGGCGGCATATGTCTCGCACCAGTCTCATCTCGCTGCCACTTGTTTTCGCCCTGTTTTGTACAGCGCTCGCAACCTCGGCTTTTGCGGAAAAAGAGCCCAATCCCTGGATCGAGATTCACTCTGCGCATTTCACCGTCATCACCGATGCCGGAGATAAGAGAGGCCGCGAGGTCGCGCTCCGCTTCGAACAGATGCGCGCCATGTTTTCCAGCATTCTGAGTAAGGATCACCTCAACCAGCCCGTCCCGCTGACGATCCTCGCCTTCAAGAACGACGAATCCTACTACCGGGTCGCGCCGCTTCCTCACGGCCAACCGATCGACGTTCCCGGATTCTTTCTCCGCGGGGAAGACCAGGATTTCATTGCACTGAATCTGATGGAACCCGAACCATGGCGCGCCGTCGCGCACGATTTCGCGCTCATGCTGCTGGACTGCAACTACCCTCCGGCCGAACGCTGGTTCGATGACGGCCTCGCCGAATATTTCAGCTCCATTCGCGTCAACGACCAGCAGGTGCAGATCGGCGGTGATCCTGAACTCACGCGCGCCACCAATCAAAATACGGGCAACTCGGGCGCCGCGAACTCCACCAGTTCGTTTACGGCGCTGCTCAACACGCAGCCCTGGATTTCGCTCCCCGATCTTTTCTCCACGAAGCCTGACAGCGCCAAATCGAACGAGTCTTCCCATTCCACGCTCTTCGACGCCGAATCGTGGATGGTCATGCATTATCTGATTCATGAGAAAAGGCTGCCCGACACTGGCAGTTACTTCGAACTCGTACTGAACGAGCACGTGCCCATGGCGGATGCGATTCAGAAAGCCTTCGGAATTTCAGCGGCGCAACTCGAACAGGCAGTGAAGGACTATTTCCATTCGCTGACCGCGCTTCAAAGTGCGCTTCAAACTGCGCCTCAACCGGCCCATCCGGGCGCGGCTGCCCTCGTCAACGCCGACCAGCCGTACCAATATGCGGCGATGGTTCGACCCGATGATTCGGCCATTCTCGGCAAACCGTTTCCGGAGGGGGATGCCCGCGCGTTGGATGCCGAGGTTCAGATCCGCATTCCAGAACGCCGCGACCTGGGCTTGCAAGCTTTGAAGACGCTCGCCACTACTCCGACGGCAGTCGACATCAAGACGGCTGCGCGGACCGAGGCGAAAGAAAAAGAGGCGAACCGATCTGACGCCGATCCGGACACGCTGCCCAGTTCCGCCATGGGCAATGAGTTTGCCCATCGCGTCCTCGCCTCGGACGATATTCAACATGACCAGTTCGATCAGGCGCTGGGCGAACTCGGTGATGCGGCTGCCCTCGACCAGCGCGATATGTGGATTCGCTACTATTTGTGCGAGCTGAAATACCGCATGGCTGAAGCCAAGCACAGCGACATCGCTGGTTTGGCCAACATGCTCATCGATTTGAGGGCCGTGCTCGAGTGGTATCCGGAAATGGCGAACGCCTATGATCTGCTGGCGGTGGGACGTAACGAAGGTGGAACCACGTCAGCTGCTATGCAAGCCGAACGCGCAGCTATGAATCTCGCTCCGCGCGACGAGATCTACGTGTATCACCTGGCGCAGATCTACATCGCAGGCAAGAAGTGGGATGCAGCTCAGGCTCTGCTGCAGCGCTTGAAAACAGGCAGCAATGCGCAGATCGCGCAACTCGCCCAAGAGCGCATCGACGAGATCGGAAACGAGCGTAAATACGGTTTGACCGCTCCGGGCGGCGCGCAGACGCAATTCGCACCGCAGAAATCTCCCTTCGACGTGCTTGACGAGGATGCCGCGAAGCGCGCCGCCGAGGAAAAGGAGCAGGAATCGACAGAACAAGTCGACACGCGCCCAACGAAATTCCTCAAAGGACGTTTGCTCGCAGTGGACTGCTCCGAGCCTCCGGTCGCGGTGTTGACGGTCTCCGCCGAGGGAATACTTCTCAAGCTGCGCGCCGCCGATTACAAGTCCCTGCTCCTGATCGGCGCCGACGACTTTTCTTGCTCCTGGCGCGACCGCCGGATCACCGCGAACTACAAGCCCGGCGGGGTATCCGACGGCGACCTGGTTTCGCTGGAAATGCGATAGCGTGAGATCCGTTGCTGCGATGCTTACTCCACCGAATTTGTGAAAAAGATTGCAAATTTTCCACTATTCCCGCTCATAACCCCAGTGCGATGAAGCGGCACAGTGGCCCTCGCCGTGCACTTATAGACTTGCACGTTTCCCCATTCCGGGGGACAATCATTCGTCATCCAATGCGGCTCCCGCGCCGCTCTCAACCGCTCTTCCCAGCGTGGAGGTTGAAATGAAACTCCGTATTCTTACCCTGTTGGCGTCATGCGCGTTACTGGCGCTTACCGCGTTCGCGCAGCAGAGCGCTTCGAGTTCAAGCGCGCAGACCTCGGCGACAGCCTCGTCCACTTCCGCGGGCCCGGAATCGATCCGCGAGCCGTTGACCGATCCCAAGCCTACAAGTTTCTGGGACGGAGACGATCCGAACGTGGTCAATCTGGTCTCGCACCCGTTTGCCCGTAAGGCGTGGATCAAGCGGTATCTCGCCCCGGTTCGCGACCGCCTCAATGAACTCGATGAAATCACGACGGAGGATTCGTCGCGGATCAAAGACATCGACTCCCGCTCCCAGCGAGGCATTCAGTTGGCTTCCGAGAAGGCCGATTTAGCCACTCAACATGCCTCCGATGCCAGCACTCGGGCGCAAGCCGCGCAGACTTCCGCAACGCAGGCTTCCACCCGGGTTACGGGCGAGGAGCAGATTGTTTCGAATCTCGATCAATATCGAGGCACGGCCCAGACCGAGATTCGATTCCGTCCTGGCCAGACCATCTTGAGCAAGCAGGCCAAAGATGCGCTCGATGAAATGGCTGCGCCGTTGAAGAATCAGCACAGCTACGTCATTGAAATTCACGGTTTCGCTGCGGGACGGGGGCAGGCCGCGATTGCCACTTCGCAGAGAATGGCCGACTCGGTGGTGCGCTATCTGGTCGAGACTCATCAAGTCCCGGTTTACCGCATTTTTGTGGTCGCGATGGGGGATGCTCCGCTCACCGGGGATTCCAGCACGAAGCACATCAGCGGCGGACGGGTTGAGATCAACCTGCTGAAGAACGATCTGATCAATACGGCGCAGCGCTAGCCAAAACCTCGAAAAAAAATAAATGGGCGAACCTTCAGCGGCTCGCCCATTTCATTGCTTGCAAAAGTTATTCTTCAGAATCGGTGCCGCAGAAATTCGAAGAGCGCGTAGCCGATCAGTGCTGCGATCATGGCGATCTCAAAATTCGCCATGGTGAATACATCCCCAATTGCCCATTCCAGCCCGCGCCGTTGACCCAACCCGGTGCGCTCGAATTCTCCCATCAGAAGATTGGCATAAAAGAGGAAGATGATGAATCCGACCTCAACCACGGCTCTAGTGAGAGATTTCTTCATGACCATTGCTCCTCGAGATTGAGCGGCAATCCTATCCTCATCGAGCCGATACTTACATCAAAATGATAATGAAATGCTGAGCGGCGCGTTGCCAGTCCGAGCCGCGCAGTTCAGCAGCCAGGTTCCAAAAACAATAAACCCTCCCGCGAGAAGACGGGAGGGTGGGGAGGACTCCGAATATTTTGCGTCTATGCGCGCACTACATTTGCCGCCTGGAAGCCTTTGGGGCCCTTTAGCAGATCAAACTCCACGGTCTCACCCTCATTTAGCGTGCGATAGCCGTTCTCCTGGATCGCGGAGAAGTGCACGAAGACATCCTCGCCCGTGGAGCGCTGGATAAATCCATATCCCTTCGCCCCGTTGAACCACTTCACTGTTCCTTTCTCTCTCACGGAAAAACTCCTTTCACTAATCGCGAAGAATTATTCTCCGGCATCCTCGGATCGCGCCCCTCTCGACCGAGGCCCCCCTCAGAGGAGCCGGTAGAAATTTTGGTTGCGTCTACGATGTGCGGAAGAAGTTACTTCCAAAATGGAAAAGACTCCTCCAGCTCCCGACAGCAGCTTCGCGGCTGCGTCAGCGAGCTTTCAGAGCCCCGACAATTTGGCGCTTTTTCGACCACACCCAACAAACGTCAACCTCTGCAACCGGACCAAGCTCCGGTGTCGAGCACAAGATCATAAGCACTATTAAAACGATTCGCAAGCAGAATTAGAAAGAAATCGAAAGTTTTGGATCAGCGTTAACGTTATGAGGTAAAAGCCAGCGGCTAGCTCCGAGGAGAGCCGTATCCCCGCCTCAATCGTGCGCAAGTCTCTGATAATATGCTTGTTTCCCGTGCCCGCCCCTCCCACAACCACGCCAGCGAAATCGTCCCCAAAGCCGGGTCAGCCTCGCTCTGCAGTTCGAGCCCGATCTTCCGGGCTGGTGGCGTCGACGGTCAGATACCTCATGCGCACCGAAGTGCACACTTTTGCCTTCTCGGTCGCGGCGAATGCGATTCTGTCGTTTTTCCCGTTCATGGTCCTGATGATGACCATTATTCGGCGCGTATTCCATTCGGAGGTGATGGTCGGGGTGGTGAAGGATCTACTGCGCGACTACCTTCCCACGGGGCAGAGTTTCGTCATTCGCAATCTGGAAGCTATGGTCAATGCGCGTCAGCGGGTGCAGGCCGTTTCCCTTGTGATTCTGCTCATCACTTCTTCAGGAGTTTTTCTTCCACTCGAGGTGGCGCTCAATCGCGTCTGGAGATTTGAGAAGAACAGGTCTTATCTGGGGAACCAAGTAATCTCTCTGGGGTTGGCCTTTGCTTGCGGAGTGCTGGCGATGCTCTCCATCGCGCTCACGGCCGGTCCGGTGGCGTTCATGGAATTTATTTTCCGAGGCTATGGCACGGGGTTTGTAAGGCTGGTCGGCTACGTCACGATGAAGATTCTCGCCATCGCCGCCAGCATCTGCATCTTCTTCCTGATCTACTGGCTGCTGCCCAACGGCAAAGTGCCGGCCAGGGCCGTTCTGCCCGCGGCAATTATCATGGGACTGCTTTCTGAAGCGCTGAAGCAGGCCTACATTCTGGCGCTTCCACGGCTCAATTTTCAGGAAGTCTACGGTCCGTTCGCTCTCTCAGTGAGCCTGATGTTCTGGGCATTTCTGACGGGTCTGCTGCTGCTGGCGGGGGCTCACCTCTCGGCAGAAGAGCACCTGCACCGTTCCATCTAAACTAAGTCGCAGCTTCTGCAAGGCAGAAGCTGCGCTTCGCAGTTGCGGTTCAATCCTCGCGGCCGATCGCTCTTACTTGCTCGGAGTGCTCTTGTCGATGGACAGCAGTTCCACTTCGAAAATCAGAGTCTCGCCGGGGCCGATGTCCGGACCGGCGCCACGATCGCCGTAGGCCAAATCCGCCGGGATGAACAACTGCCACGTGGAGCCGACGGGCATCAGCTGCAGTGCTTCGGTCCACCCCTTGATCACGCCGCTCACCGGAAACGATGCCGGCTTCCCGCGCTTATAGGAGCTGTCGAATTCTTTGCCGTCAATGAGCGTTCCGCGATAGTTACAGCTGACGGTGTCACTGGCGGTGGGCTTGGGTCCGTCGCCTTCTTTCAGGATCTTGTATTCGAGACCGCTGGGCAGCGTAACCACGCCCGGCTTGCTTTTATTGGCCTCCAGGAATTCCTCGCCGGTCTTGCGATTTGTCGCACCTTGCGCCTGCGCGGTGGCCTGCATCTTCGCCCGCACTTCGGTCTGGAACTGCTGGAGCGCGGCGTGCGCTTCGTCCTCCGTCATGGCGGTCTTGCCGCCGTTCATGCTGTCTCTCAATCCTCGCGCCACCATTGCCGGATCGAGCGTCAGACCCTGTTTGTGCAGGCCGATGCCCAGGTTCATGCCCATGGCATAGCTCTGCTTCTCTTTGTCAGTTTTCAGAACCAGCGGAGCTGCGGTTCGAGCGGCCGGCTTTTTTGTTGTGGGGGTCGTCGTCTTTTTCGCGGCCGTCGAAGACGATGCTTGTCCGGAATTGGATGGGGCGGTGGTGGAAGTTTGTGCCGGAGCGTTACCGAGCAACAGCAAGCTCGCGGCCAATCCCATGGCAACAGAGACCATCGGCCTGGGAACAAAGGAGGGAATCAGGGACTTTTGCATAAGGACGTATTGTCCCATTGTGAGGGACGGATGGGCAAACGGGGGTGCTGCGGGGATCTGCGGAGGGCTCAGATTTCTCCAGGCTCGGGCGGTTCGGGCTCGCGAACGGGAACGTCGGGATTTTCGGGAGGTTCCGGTTCGCGAATCGGTGAGGGAGCGGGGTCGGCGGGAGCGCGGAGTTCCCGAGCGCGTGGCGATTGTGTCAACGAACTCATGGCATTCAGATGACACAAACGAGCAATCCGTAGGAGTCTGAAATTCAAGGCCGAATCTCGATTGGAGTCCCGTCTCTTACCGCCGACCAGATCTCGTCAATTTCCTGATTCGTAACGGCGATGCACCCGTCGGTCCAGTCCTTGAGCCGATGCGAAGCCCCAACCCATCCATAACCGTTGGGCAAGCCGTGCAAAAATACATCGCCGCCTGGCGAAACTCCAAGCTCACGGGCCAGCGCGCGATCGTGGGCATTCGGGTATGAAATGTGAATGGCCTTGTAGAAATGGCTATGGCCGTTGCGCGAATCCAGGGTGTAAATGCCTTCTGGGGTCTTCTGATCCCCTTGCCGTCTTTTAGGACCGACAGGATCGGCGCCAAGTGCGATGTGGTAAGTCTTGACTACTTTGCCTTGGTTCAGGAGTTCCAGCGTGCGCTCGCTTTTGAGAACGACCACCCGATCCGCCGTCAGCCTAGGTTTGGAAAGGACTTGGCATGGAGCGAGAGAACCGAGACATAAAAGTGCAGTGAGCACCTTGGGGCGCATGCCCGGCATTATAGAAGCGCGACGCGCTTCGAGATGCTAGGCTGGTAATCGATGTCTCAAGAGGCGAGCATCATGGTCCAAAGGGTCGGAGTGTACGGCCGCGCTACAGCGCTGCCATTCTTGCCCTTGGTACTGCTGGCGATAAGCTTCGTGGCTCCCGCCTGGGCCTCAACCTGGGCCGTCCACGCGCAACCGGTTCGACTCGTGAATGGGGGCCCGGTGCTGTTTCGGGTGAAAGCGCCGGCGAGGTTGGAGGCGCTTTCGGGAAAGTGGCTCGAACACGAGATCACCTTCAGCTTTGACGCTCCGTCCAAGACTTGGTTCGTTCTCGCCGGAGTGAGTTTCGAAACCGTTCCCGGCAAGTACGCGCTGGAATTGTCCGGCGCGCGAAAAAGCGGAGGCGATCCGCTCGCGTTTACGCAGAAATTCACGGTTGGCGCGGCGGATTATCCGAAGATTCGGGCGCAATTGACCGTCGAAGGCAAGTTCACGGAGCCGACCCCAGAACAACTCAAAGAGATTGACGCTGACCAGAAGGTCAAAGAGGAATACCTGAGCCGGGTCACGGCGGAGCGCGAGTGGGATGGAAATTTTGTCGCTCCGGCGCGCGCGGAAATTTCCGACGTGTACGGCTCGCAGCGGATTTTCAATGGCAAAGCACAGCGCCCGCATTATGGGCTCGATTTCCGCGTGCCGACTGGCACTCCGGTAAGCGCGATGAACAAAGGCACGATCCTGCTGGCGCGTCCACTGTATTTTGAGGGAAATTGCGTGGTCATCGACCATGGCCAAGGCTTGCTGACGCTCTATCTACATCTGTCGGAAATTAAGGTCAAAGAAGGCGAGAACGTGACTCGCGGCGAAGAAATTGGATTGAGCGGGGGGACGGGCCGCGCCACGGGACCGCATCTCCACGTTGCCGTGCGCTGGCAGGGGACGTATCTCGATCCGGGGCGGCTGATGCAGTTGCAGTTGCCGTGACAGTTGGTTTGTCGAACTTATATTTTTAGCGCTCTGCCTACACGGTGCCGCCGGAAACTTTGGGGCGAGCCGGAGGTTTCGAAGCGGGATTCGCGCGCAGGATTTCGTTCAACGCGTCTTTCAATCCCAGATTCCGGATGAGGCGGTGCAGATAGTTGGGATGCACGCCCAGGATTGCCGCCGCTTCCACATAATTTCCGCGAGTCTGCTCGACGGCGGCGACGATCAGTTCCTTCTTCAGTTCCTTCACTTTCGCGTGATAGTTTCCCTGTTCGACCTCCGCGGGCGCGTGTTCGAGAAGTGATTCCGGCAGATCTTCGGCGAGAAGCATGTCGGAGCTGCCCAGCACCAGGGCACGTTCAATGGCATTTTCAAGCTCGCGAATGTTTCCTGGCCAATCGTAATGGGTGAGGAGACTCATCGCTTCTGGGGAAACGGGCTTGGGTTTTATATTGCACCGTTTCGCATACTTCTGGACGAAGTGCCGGGTGAGGAGGGGAATGTCTTCTTTGTGCTCCCGCAGTGCCGGCATGGCGAGCTTTACGACTGCGAGACGATAGTAGAGATCCTGGCGGAATTCGCCCTTGCGGACCGCTTCATGCAGATCGCGATTGGTGGCAGCAATGAGGCGAATGTCGACACGGATCGGCCGCGTTCCGCCCAAGCGTTCGAATTCACGCTCCTGCAGGACGCGCAGCAACTTCACTTGCAGCGCGGGGGCGAGTTCGCCGATTTCGTCGAGGAATACTACGCCGCCATCGGCCACTTCGAGACGGCCCTTCTTCAGGCTGGCGGCTCCAGTAAAGGCGCCGCGCTCATGGCCGAACAGATCGCTTTCGAGCAACGATTCCGGGATGGCGGCGCAGTTGATGGCGACGAAAGGACGGCTGCTGCGCGGGCTCTTGCGATGCAATGCCCGAGCGGCGAGTTCTTTGCCGGTTCCGCTCTCGCCTGCGATCAGAACCGTGGAGTCGGTGGGCGCCACCTTGACGAGGAATTGATAAATCTCCTTCATGCGCGGGCTTTCGCCGATGAGGCTCTGTTCCTGCGTGACCTCTAGGGTAAGGCGCTGGTTTTCCTGCTCCAGCCATTGCACGCGCCGGGCATTATCGAGAGCGACGGCAGAGAGGCCCGCGACGGCAGCGGTGAGTTGCAGGTGATCCTCGCTAAAACGACTGGTTGAACGGGTACTGTCGAGGTAGATGCAGCCGATCGGTTTCTGAAAAACGGTGAGAGGCACGCATAGAAGCGAGTGCACCTCGGCGTCCGCCAGACTTTCGACATTGCGAAGTTTTCCGCTGGGCACGTCGACGCCCAGAATGGCGACGTTTTCTTTCATTACTTGAGAAACGATAGTGCGGCTCACGCGCACTTGTCGCGGTTGCCCGGACTGGCGGGTCCGGGCGTGGAAAGAACTGAACTCCTGGCCTGCATTTTCCGACAGGAGAATCGCGCCGCGTTCGGCGGGGATAACTTCGAAAATCAAAGCCAGCAACTGCGACTGCAATTCTTCGAGATCGCGGATGGCATGCACGACCCGGCTGATTTTCAGCAGAGCACCCAGATTCTGTGCGACTTGCGACGTGGCCGGCAATTCTTCGAGCAGCCGTTGCGGCTGCAGATAGACGACATCCCGCGGGTAGATCACCCTGGTGTCGGCGGTGAGACGGCCCTCGTCAAATTCGACCTGGTTGGGGATGGTCCGCTCCTCAAGTTGTTCCTCCAACTGAAACAGAAAAGAGGAATCGCCGATCGAGATTTGGTCTCCATGACGCAGGCCCTGTTCTTTGACGGGCACGCCATTGACGACCGTCCCGTTGCGGCTGTCCATGTCTTTAATCTGGAAGCAGCCGTCGGGCTCGAGGCGAAGCAAGCAATGGTGGCGGGAAACAGAAGGGTCAATTATGACCACGGAATTGGTCGGCTCGCGGCCGACCGTAGTCTCGCCGTCGGCAAGGTGAATGGTGGAATCCTTTAAAGGGCCGGCCAGAACAAGCAATCTGGGGGACAATCGGAAACTCCCTGTGGGCACACCTATTTACCACAACCTGGGGAAGAAGGGAACAGCTGGTAAGGATTTTACAGTATCCGAACGGCTAGTGGCGCTATCCGATTGGATAGGGATTTGGAACTGGTGGCGTGCGATGGAGGCTCGAAGCCGCGCATCGGCGGAAAGATAAGTGGAGCGAAATCAATAGCTTTTCGCTATGTCCGGGCAGTGAGCCGATGCTCCAGTTGATTGGTATTCGGCATGCAGAGATTGGAAATGCGCGAAGCGCTCGGCAAAAGCGATTTGGGGGAAACGCTTTCGAAACAACCGGCCGAGGAATCGCCAAGTCAGAAGTTCGGGGGGCCCCCTCATCGAGCTTCTGACTTTTTTCTTTTGGAGACTTATCGGCCCAACTGCCTGGAACGCCAACCATCCAGACCTGTTCGCGACGCCCTATCCAGCGGCAACTTCGGCGACTGCCTCTAGCGCGATGACTGCGATTCCATCCTTGTAGCTGACGCTCTTGCCTGAAATGGCCGGGACGCGCTCTCCGGGGACTAGAATCCCAATCAAGTTGAGCGGGTCGGCAGCGGACAAAGTGATCGTTTCCCCACTCAGTGGCAGGTTTCGCCCGGCGCGGAGGGATTCGACCGCGACTGGCAAGGCGAATTGTTCGCCGAGGAATCCGTCCACGAAGCGACCCCCGCGAATCTCGCCGCGATCTTCGAGCCGCCGGAATCCGGTCAGCAACTCGCGCCAGGTAGGCAGGTTCGCCTCGCGCGCCAGCAAATCGCGAATGACCACGCCATACCGGCGCAGGAGCATCCAGCAGGCGGCTTCGATGGCGCGGGGACGTTCGACGGCTACATCGGCGTGCAGGAGCGCCCACCGTCCGGTGCTGTGCCGCGGACGGGTGCTACGGCCGATTCCCTGCCCGGCACGACGTTTGGGATCGATCAGGGAACGAAGATTGTCGAAGCCGTCGGCAGTCACCAGCCCGGCGGCGACGAGTTCCCACAAAGCCGTCTCGATCTCGGCCTTCAACTTTCCGGTCCCGCGAACAATATCGGCAAAGAACGATGCGCCGCGCTGCCCGAGAAATTCCATGACAAGCTGCGCGCCATGGCTGAGGCCTGGATGCCCCGCCTCTCCCTGCTTTTGGGAGCAGTGAGGGTTTTCGCTAAGCGCCATCCAATCCGCTTGCTCGCGCATGAAGAAGGTAATCGGAGCCACGCTGGTCGGTATGACACGGCGCTGGCGCGGCTGCGCTCCGTCTGCGGAAGCAGAAGTTCCTCCCTGATCGAGCGTTGCCGGATGCGGCGATAATCTGCCCCATCCCACTGCGCCGGTAAGGCAAAGCTGGTCGACCCATTTGGGATCGTAATCGGCAATTCTGCGGGCGAGCACCTGGCGCTCCCAGGCGTTGGCGGGAATTTCAAATCCCTGCAATTGTTGCAGGACTTCCAGCGTGCCGCGTTCGCCTGTGACCTGAGTTCCCGGAACGATGTGTTGCCAGCGCATCAACCAGCGCAGGAACTGCGCCGCCGTAACCGGCTCGATCTGTTTGCGCAGCATGCCCACCGTGAGCCGGTGAATACGTGCGAGCAGGCGGCGTTCACACCATTCGATCCCGGTTGCTCCGGTAAAGTTTCCCCGCAGAATTGTTCCGCTGGCCTCCATGCGGAGGAGAGATTTTTCAACTTCCGAGGATGGCAGGCGCAACGCTTCGCCCAGTTGCGAGGCCGTGGCGGGTCCAAGGTGCGACATCCATCCGGTGACCAGCGTAAGCAGAGCGTCATCGCGGGAGGGTTCGCCGGTTTCGACATCGGCAAGCGAGGATTCGAAATGCGCTTCGGGGAATATCGCTGTGAAGCTTCGTGCCCGCTCCGCAGCCACCCAGTAGGCATGTCCGTTCGAGACAGCCAGTCCAACACGGCCTTCGCGGCGCAGTCCCTCGAAATAACGATCCCAATCTGTTGTGCACGCCGCACTGGGATTGATTAAGTCAGCCGATTCCGCACCCAACAGTCGAGCTGCGCTTGACCGAACAGACGATGGCGGCTGTCCCCACGCATGAGCAAGCTCTTCCGGCAACGCGATCAGCGTGTGGAGCACGTCATGCAATTCGTCGGCGTCGCGAACGTCGGGCCGAGCCTCTTCTCGCACCTGCGCGATGGCGCGGGGATCGAGTTTGCCGACTTCCTCCAGGACTGATTGCGGCAGAACACGCCGCATCTCGACCGCGCGGGCTCGCCGCTCTTCCAGCGGAGCATCGTCGAGATAGGCGTAAGGATTCGCATTCAGGATCTCGTGGGAGAACTGCGAGGGCACGGGAGTATCAACCGCAATGACGCGAATCTCACCTGAAGCCATGCCACGCAATAGCGCTTTCAATCCGTCGATATCCATCGCTTCGGTGAGGACATCTTTCATGACTTCGCGCACCAGAGGATGGTCGGGAATCTGGCGATCGCCTTCAATGTTTTCGAAGCAGGCGGCCGCATCCGGAAACACCGACGCGAGCAGATCGTCAGAGCGCATGCGCTGAATCTGCGGCGGAACTTTTTTCCCACCCTGAAAGCGGAGCAAGGCCAGAGCGCGATTTGCGTCCCAGCGCCAGCGTGTACCGAAAATAGGTGAATCGAGTGCGGCCTGTTCGAGGATCGGCTGCACGTTTTCGGCCTGCAGGAAATGAAAAACGTCTCCCAGCGGAAAGCTGTGCTGCTCGGCTAGCGCAATGTTCAAGCCATTATCGGTGGCGGCAGCCTGCAGTTCGAAATTGAAGCCGCGGCAGAAACGCTTGCGCAGGGCGAGTCCCCAAGCCTTGTTGATCCGGCCGCCGAAGGGGGCGTGGATGACTAATTGCATGCCGCCACCTTCATCGAAGAAACGCTCAGCGATGACGGTGGCTTGCGTCGGTACCGCCCCCAGGACAGCGCGGCCCTGCAGAATATATTCGATCGACTGTTCAGCGCCGGAGTCATCGAGGCCGCATTCGTCCTTAAGCCAACTGACGGCAGCCGCGACTTCGGGCTGCGTCGCGGAAAATCCCACCGGCGAAGTTCGCGGGAGCATATCGCTGACCTTCTGGCGCAAGTCGCCGACATGCTGAGAAAGCTCTTCGGTACGGGCGGGAGCTTCGCCGCGCCAGAAGGGAACGCTCGGAGGCGAACCGTGCGCGTCCTGCACCAGCATGCGGCCGGAGTTGGTCTCGATGCGGTGAATCATCCACGACGTGTTGCCGAGCAGCATGATGTCGCCGCGATTGCTTTCCACGGCAAAATCTTCATCGACGGTGCCGACCACAACGCCATCGGGTTCGGCAACGACGGTGTATAGAGAATTGTCAGGAATGGCCCCGCCGCTGGTAATAGCCGCCAACCGGCTTCCGCGCCGGGCGCGCAATTTTCCATTCACGCGATCCCGATGCAGATAGGCGCCGTAGCGTCCGCGGCGGGCGGCGATTCCTTCCGACAGCATTTCCAGAATGGAGTCGAAAGTTGCGCGTTCGAGATTGCGATAGGGATACGCGCGGCGGGCGAGCGCGAACATTTTGTCTTCGTCCCATTCTTCAGCCGAGCAGGCCGCGACAATCTGTTGCGCCAGCACGTCCAGCGGAGATTCGGGGATGATCAGGCGGTCGAGATCGCCGTGCTTGATGGCACGCACTAATGCGGCACATTCGAGAAGATCGTCGCGGGTCGTGGCGAAGAAGCGCCCCTTGGGCACCGCTCCCCGCCAGTGTCCGGAGCGGCCTACGCGCTGGAGCGCCACCGCGATCGCGCGCGGAGAATTAATCTGTACGACCAGATCGACAGTGCCGACATCGATTCCAAGCTCGAGGGAAGCGGTCGCGACCAGCACCCGGATCTGGCCTTCCTTCAGCTTCTTCTCTGCCGCGAGCCGCAGCTTGCGCGACAGACTGCCATGATGCGCGGCGACATTTTCTTCCCCCATGCGTTCGCCAAGCTGGTGGGCCAGGCGTTCGGCCATGCGCCGCGTGTTCACGAACACCAGCGTGGAACGATGCTGCTCGACCAACGTCACGAGGCGGTCGTAAATCGCGTCCCACATTTCGTTGGAAGCGACGGGACCGAGCGGCATGGGAGGAACTTCGATGCCGAGATCAAGCGTGCGCCTGTGACCGATGTTGACGATGACGGGATCAGTCCGTCCGATGCCAGTGAGAAAATGCGCGACTTGTTCGATGGGCTTCTGCGTGGCGGAGAGACCGATACGAACTGGCCGGGTATAAGTGAGCGCATCGAGACGCTCCAGCGACAGCGTGAGATGCGCGCCGCGCTTGTCGTCGGCCACGGCGTGGATTTCGTCCACGATCACGGTTTCGACATCGCGCAGGATGGCGCGGCTCTTTTCCGCCGTGAGCAAAATGTACATCGATTCCGGAGTGGTGACGAGAATGTGCGGCGGACGCTTCAGCATGGCGCGTCGCTCGTGCATCAGCGTATCGCCCGTGCGGACCGCGGTTCGGATTTCCGGCATGAGCAGGCCGTGTTCGCCAGCCAGGGCGAGAATTTCGCCCAAAGGGATCTCAAGATTTTTCTGGATGTCGTTGCCCAGCGCTTTGAGCGGCGAGACGTAGAGGACTTCGGTTCGGTCGGCCAAATCTCCGGCGAGCGCCTTGCGGACGAGCCGGTCGATACACGCGAGGAATGCGGCGAGCGTTTTGCCGGAACCTGTCGGCGCAGAGATCAGAGTGGGGCGGCCCGCGAGAATGTGCGGCCAACCTTGCTCCTGAGGCTCGGTGGGCGTGCCGAAGCGGTGCACAAACCACTCCGCCACCAAAGGGTGGGCCCAGGCCAGGGAAACAGGAGGGGACTGCATCCAGATATTCTACCGAGGAAGCTGTAGTTTCGCAAAATGTTCGCTGCGAGGTCAGTTTGAGAATTGAGGCGATCCGACGCAGTATTGCACCGCAAAACCGGCCCTCGGCGGGCTTCGCTTCCTCTGTCGAAAATCCCGCTTCTCGCAAAAGAAGAGAGAACTGGGGCACCCATTTTCCCCACCCTGTCGCAGAAGGCGCGACGAGGATGGGGCAACCGCCATTGGCCCTCGAAAACGCAATCACGCGGACGTGAAGCGTAGGAGCGCATCCAACTTCCCCACAGCCGCGCCCGAATCGATCGATCTTACGGCGAGTGGGATGGCAGCGGCGATATGATCGGCTCGGCTGGCAGCGACCAGAGCGGCCGCAGAGTTGAGGACCACGACATCACGGCGGGGTGATTTATCGCCATTTAGCACGGCGCGAATGATGGCGGCGTTTTCGACCGCATCTCCGCCGGAAATCTCCTGCAATGCGGCACGGGTCATGCCGAATTCCTCCGGTTCCACTTCATAGGAACGGACGGACCCTTCCCGGGCTTCGGCAATGCGCGTTGGTCCTGTGATTGTGATTTCGTCTAATCCATCGAGCCCGTGAACCACCAGAGCTCGGCGCAGTCCGAGCATGCTCAACACCTCGGCAAGTTTTTCGACCAGATCAAGCGAATAGACGCCGACCACTTGACCCGAAGCTCGCGCTGGATTGGTCAACGGACCGAGCAGGTTAAACATGGTGCGCATTCGGAGTTCGCGTCGTACAGTCTGTACCTGTTTCATGGCGGGATGCAGATGGGGAGCGTAGAGGAAACAGATTCCCACTTCGCGCAGGCATTCGGCGGCGCGCTCGGGCGTGATTTGAATGTTGACTCCCAGCGCTTCGACCACATCCGCCGAACCGCATTTCGAACTGATGCTGCGATTCCCATGTTTAGCAACGCGAACCCCCGCTCCGGCCGTGACCAGCGCGGTGGCAGTGGAAATGTTGAAGGTGCCGCTGGCATCGCCGCCCGTGCCACTAGTGTCGATCAAGGATTCCATCAAATCTTCGGCCAGGGCGTCACGGCCGGTTCCAGTAACTGCGACGGCTTCGGGCGCGCTCCCATTCCGCGTCGCGCGCGGGATGGACAGCGGAGCGGCCGCCGCTCGGATCGCTTCGGCAAAACCGACTATTTCCTCAACCGTCTCGCCTTTCATGCGGAGCGCGATCAGAAGAGCTGCGATTTGCGCGTCGGTGCATTTGCCCGTGAGGACCTCGGCCATTACGTCGCGAGCTTCGTCGCGGCCGAGCGATTCACTGTGATTCGCGAGACGGTGAAGGGCATCGAGGATCATGCTGCGGCATTGTAAGACATAACTCACGCCGTGGTCGTGGCATCAAGCGCTGGTGCCGATGCCCCACTCAGCCGCTTGGCATAATAATCACGCGCCTCCTGCGGCAGCGCCGCGGTGGCGATAGCTTTCTGCAACAGGTCGCAATTGTATATCTCGTGAACGAAAAGCCTGTTAATCTCTTCGATCGTGATTCCATTGTCATCCCGGCTGAGAAACTCGAGCGAGTCGCCCGGCGCCACAATGCCTTCCCGTTCCACCGAGAAATAAAATCCGCTGCGCCCGCTCTCAAGGAAACGCTGCAAGATGTCGGCGCGCTGAAATTTCGATGCCAATTTGTAGCACGGCAGGCGGGGTTGGCGAACCATGACAATCGCGGTGCCAACACTCAGACGATCTCCGATATGAAGCCCTTGTTCGGCGAGACCTTCGGTCGTGAAATTTTCCCCAAACATGCCCCAGGGGAGTTCCATGCCATCGAGTTCCTGCCGCCAAAAAGCGTAGTGCTCGGAAGGATAGGCGTAAACGGCCTTGAAGGGCCCTCCGTGGACACTAAGATCGGATTGCTGGTCACCTTCGAGATTCAACGCACGTAACGCGAGTGGTCCGGAAACTGGCTGCTTAAAAATTCCGGTGCTGATTGTCGCGCCCTCGTACGACACGAGGCGTGGACGCGCGACATTGAGTGAGATCAGCTTCACGGACGGAGGTTTTTCTGCGATCGGCACTTCCAACAAGAAGTTTGGATGTTCTCACGTTCAAGAAAGGCGCAGGATCTTGCATCTTCTGTTCGATTTGCCGAGGTATCCGTTTTGGAATCCAGCGAAAAAAGCTGGCGGCTTTGTTTGCCCTAATCCACCGCGGTTTTATAAAATCAAGAGTTTGCTGCCCGCAGTCCAAGCCGCAAGCAACGTCCTTCCGATTCTTAACTGACGAGTTCTTCTATGAAAATTCATGAGTATCAGGCAAAGGGAATTCTTAAGAAATATGGCGTGAGCGTGCCGCGCGGCGCCATGGCGGCAACACGGGAAGAAGCCGAATCCGTGGCCCGGGAACTCCTCGATTCCGGCGCGAGTGGAGTCGTGGTCAAAGCTCAGATTCATGCCGGGGGCCGAGGCAAGGGCGGCGGCGTGAAGATTGCGAAATCGGTGACCGAAGCGGGCGATCTCGCGGCACGCATGCTGGGCATGAAGTTAGTCACGCATCAGACCGGGCCGGAGGGCCGCATCGTGCGGCGATTGCTGATTGAAGAGACTCTGCCGATCGAGAAGGAACTTTATCTTGGCATCCTGGTCGATCGCGCTGAAGGCAAGCCCGTGTTTATGGCGTCGGCGGCGGGAGGCATGGAGATCGAGCAGGTCGCGGCCGAGAATCCCGAGGCGATTCTGAAGCAGCATGTCGATCCAGGTATGGGACTGGAAGCGTTTCAGGCGCGGAAGATCGCATTCAAGCTTGGCCTAAGCGCTAAGCAGATCAATCCGGCGGTGCAATTTCTGACCAGCTTGTATAAGGCATTTCTCGATACCGACGCTTCGCTGCTCGAGATCAATCCATTTATTACAACCACTGACGGACGGTTATTCGCGCTGGATGCGAAGATCAATTTCGATGACAACGGGCTGTTCCGGCATCCCGATCTGCGCGAGCTGCGCGACATTACCGAGGAAGATCCGCTCGAGGTCGAGGCCTCGAAGTACAGCCTCAATTACATCAAACTCGACGGCAGCGTGGGATGCATGGTCAATGGGGCCGGATTGGCCATGGCGACCATGGACATTATCAAATACGCGGGCGGCATGCCGGCGAATTTTCTGGATGTCGGCGGCGGCGCCAATGCCGAGCAGGTGGCGCATGCGTTTGAAATCCTGCTGAGCGACAAGAACGTCAAGGCCGTGCTGATCAATATTTTTGGGGGCATTCTGCGGGTCGACACGCTGGCCACCGGCGTCGTCGAGGCCGCGCGGAAAACCAATATCAAACTGCCGGTTGTGCTGCGACTCGAAGGCACGAACGTGGAAGAAGGCAAGAGAATTCTGAATGACTCGGGATTGAATTTCGTCGTGACTGACACCATGAAAGATGCGGCGGATAAAGTTGTCGCTGCGGCGAGAGGAACGCTCGGGGTTACGGAATGGAGATAAAGCAGGGACCGGAAATCGAGTCAGGAGAATCCCCAGCCTACGAAAACCGCGTAGGGTGGGGCACCCTCGAGGTTCCTTCTTACAGGCGAGCTTTATAGTGAGGACATTTTCTTATGGCAATCTTAGTTGATAAAAATACGCGGGTGCTGGTGCAGGGACTTACTGGCCGGGAAGGGACGTTTCATGCCAAGGCCAGCGCGGCTTATGGAACGCAGATCGTAGGCGGCGTCACTCCCGGCAAAGGCGGGACCACGCACGAAGGCTGGCCGATTTTCAACACAGTTCAAGAAGCGGCGGATGCGACGGGTGCCAATGCTACCGTGATTTTCGTCCCGCCGCCGTTTGCGGCTGACGCCATTATGGAAGCCGCGGATGCGGAGATCGATCTGATCGTCTGCATCACCGAAGGCATTCCAACGCTGGACATGGTGCGCGCCTGGGAATTTCTGCAGGACCGGCGGTCGCGGCTGATCGGACCAAATTGTCCGGGAATCATTTCGCCGGGAAAATGCAAGATCGGCATTATGCCGGCGTCGATTCACAAAGAAGGATCGGTTGGCATCGTGTCGCGTTCGGGCACTCTGACCTATGAAGCGGTACATCAGCTCACGCAGCGCGGCATTGGGCAATCGACAGCTATTGGCATTGGCGGCGACCCGATTATCGGCACCAATTTCATCGATGCGCTGGACCTGTTCAATCGCGATCCGGAAACCGAAGCGGTGATCATGATTGGCGAAATCGGTGGCAATGCGGAAGAGACGGCGGCGGAGTTTGTGAAGGCTCACATGAAGAAGCCAGTGGTGGGATTCATTGCCGGACAGACCGCACCTCCGGGACGGCGGATGGGACACGCGGGCGCGATTATTTCCGGCGGCAAAGGCACGGCGGCCGAGAAGATTAAGGCCCTGGAAGCGGCGGGAATCCGCGTGGCGAAATCTCCTGCGGTGATTGGCGAGACTCTCGCGGCGGCGCTCGGAGTGCATGCGTAGTCCCGAGTCGCGGGTCCACAGTCCCAGCGAGACAGACGGATTGTTAATCGCCGAACCTTCTGTTTCGGGTCATACTTTCATCTGCAAAGATTCGCTTTGCAACTGTGAAGATTTGGAATTTGTCAGGAGATATAAGGGTTGAAGACTCAGGACTCGCGACTCACGACTAAGGACTAAGGACTAACGACCGAATGAAGACCTTGCAACGCACATTGACCATCGTCAAACCCGATGCCGTGCGCAGGAATGCGATCGGCGACATCATCGAGCAATTCGAGAAAAACGGCTTTCGCATTCTCGCCATAAAGATGCTGGAAATCTCGAAGCATCAGGCTGAGCAGTTTTATGCCGTGCACGCCAGCCGTCCATTTTTCAACACGCTGACCGATTTCATGTCGAGCGGACCCATTGTTGTACTCGCGCTCGAAAAAGAAGACGCGATTGCCGGTCTGCGCAAGCTGATGGGCGCGACCAATCCCGCGAATGCCGAAGAGGGCACGATCCGCAAGAAGTGGGCGACCAATATCGAGCACAACGCGATTCACGGCTCCGATGCCGAAGATACGGCGCGTTTTGAGTTAAGCTTCTTTTTCGCGGGATACGAACTGGCAAAGTGACGCGGGTTTAGTAAGCACACTTGTGGACCACAGTAGCTGAGCTTCTGACTCATTCCGAGCACAACCTGCCATGGCCGAACCGATCCATGTCTCACTGGCGCACGAACATGAGTTCGTGTGGTGCGCGGACGTGATGTCGGGAACTGATCCGTGGTTAACCTATCGGTTTTCGACAGAGACCTGCGCGCGCATACTACGATGGCGGGGCAGCACGCTCTTCCTTAGCCGCCTTAATCGGCCAGTCGGCTTTGTATTGATTCATCCTCACGGGTTCCTCGGCTCTCCGTACATTGCAGTGCTCGCGGTCGTGGCTGCTCTCCGTAGCCGGGGGGCGGGCGCACAACTTCTACGATTTGCAGAGGCGCAATTCTCGGGAAGCCGGCATGTTTATCTGTGCGTGTCTTCTTTCAACGTGCGAGCGTTGCGATTTTACGAACAGCGTGGCTATGAGCGCGTTGGAGAGATTCCGGACTTTGTCGCCGACGGTTTTTCTGAACTTCTGATGCAGAAGCGTCTTTCATAGAGTCCGTTACCGGGGGATCATCTGTGCCCTTAGTTCAAATCACGATGCTGGCGGGCCGTACCGTCGATCAGAAGCGGAAAATCGCAAAGCGCGTTACCGACGCTCTGGTCGAAGAAGCGGGCGCGCGGCGAGAAGCGATTGTCGTCGCCTTCCATGAAGTCTCGAAGGAAAGCTACGCTTCAGGCGGCGAGTTGATGGTCGATAAAACACCAAGCAAATAGTTACTTCCAGCCGCCGTCGAATTACCGCCGTAATACAACTTTCGCGTGGCCACTCGCTATACTGCGCTCGAAAGTGAGGCGTCAGATGACGAAGACATCAGTATTGGCGGCAGCCCTGCTCCTGGCATCCACTTACGGATTTCCGCAAGACACCCAGGCGGCTGCGAGCGCACGGAAGAGTTGCGACGATCTGAAGGCGGAAATCGTGAAGAACCTCGACGCGAAAGGCGTAGTCGGCTATTCGCTCGAAATCGTCGACAAGGGCAAAGAGGCCGCGAGCAAAGTCGTGGGCAGCTGCGACGGGGGAACCAAGAGCATCGTGTACAGCCGGGCAGCCGCTTCGTCTGAGAAGCCTGCGAACGCGAAGAAGTCGCAATAGCGCCTTCATCCCGCGCGGGCAGGGGCGCCCGCCCCACACTACCCTAACGGCTCGAACAGGTGTCCATCTACGCGATCGGCGTGTTTGGGCAGATCCTTTTTTGCGAATTGCAGAAAATGCGGTGCAGTGCGGTGGGCCTCAAGCGCGGCATCGTCTTTGTATTGCTCGTAGATGAAAAAACGGCGGGGCTCGGTCTTATGCCGATGCACCTGGTACATGGAACATCCAGGCTCTTTGCGGGAATGTTCGGTGAGTTTTTCGAAGAGTGTAGTCACTTCGGTTTCGTGGCCAACTTTAGCCATCCAGGTCACTGCCAACACCACCATCTTTCGCTCCTTGCCAGCGCGCCGGGTCCGCCGGGGAGCACATTCTAGACTTTATCAGCGAACGCCTTCAACCCCTTTGCGAACTGATCGACCATGATGGTGTGATCGCGGTCGGCGCCGGTGGAAATCATGCCGATGGGGGCTCCGCTCTGTTTTTCGATGAAAGACAGGTAACTCTGGGCCTGTCGTGGCAAGCGGCCCAACTCGGTAATGCCCTGGGTTGAAGTCTGCCAGCCCGGCAGCTTCTCATAGATGCCCTCGATCTTGTCGTAGCCGCGGGCGTGCGCGGGAATGTCGCAGGTTTCCTTGCCGTTGATCTTGTATCCCACGCAGACTGGAATCTCCGCCAGTTCGTCGAGAACATCAAGCTTGGTGACGACCAGCCATGACGTACCATTGATCATCCTGGAGTAGCGAAGAAGCGGCAGGTCGAGCCATCCGGTGCGCCGCGGACGGCCGGTGACGGCGCCATATTCATTGCCGCGCTTGCGCAGATTCTCGCCGCCTTGTGTATGGTCTTCGCTGGGAAATGGTCCCTCACCCACGCGCGTGCAGTAAGCCTTGGTGATGCCAATGACCGAGTTGATGGCGTTCGGAGCCACGCCGGTTCCGATTACTGCTCCGCCCGAAGTGGCGCTGGAAGAGGTTACGAACGGGTATGTGCCGTGATCGATGTCGAGCATCGTTCCCTGCGCGCCTTCGAAGAGAATCGATTCGCCACGATTGAGCCCCTCATTCAGCAGCACGGCCGTGTCGCAGACGAAGGGAGCGATCTTTTCGGCGGCCTGGGCGTAATCTTCGTACATTTTGTCCGCGTCGACCGGCTCGGAGTTAAACAGCGCGTGCGCGATCATGTTCTTTTCGCGGACCGCGTTCTCGATGTGTTTTCGCAGCAGCTCGAGATCGAGCAAATCGGCCACGCGCAGGCCGCGGCGTCCCATTTTGTCTTCGTACGCCGGACCGATCCCGCGCGAGGTCGTTCCGATTTTCACACGCCCCGGCGCATTCTCCGACGCGAGTTCGATCATTCGGTGATAGGGCAAAATCACGTGCGCGCGATTAGAAACGAAAAGATTTCCGTCGACCTTCACGCCTGCCGTGTGCAAGGCGCCCACTTCCTTTAAAAACGCCAGAGGGTCGAGCACCACGCCGTTGCCAATTACGCTGCGGCAACCGGCGCGCAGCACACCGCAAGGCACAAGCTGAAGAATGAATTTCTTACCGTCAATGATGACGGTGTGGCCGGCATTGTGTCCTCCGGCGTAGCGGGCCACGATCGAGAAGTTCTCCGACAGCACATCGACAATCTTCCCTTTGCCTTCGTCGCCCCACTGGGCGCCGACGATGACGGCGGTTTTGCCCTTCTTCACGGAATGCTCCGATCCAGGTTCGAGCGGCTGCGGCGCTGCCCCGCCCATCGCACACTCCTCACCCGCGCGGGGACTTTAGTCCAAAATTACTGGGATCTGAGCGGAGAAGACGTGTACTCAATATCTTATCGTGCGTCCGACATAGACGCAATGCAGCGCTGCGCCGACTCAGGACTCAAGCAGGAACTTCTTTGACTAGGTTTCAGGCGCCCGCAATCCCAACCTCGAGCCCTTCGTAAACTTCCTCCGCCCGCTGCAGTGCGTCCTGAACATTGTTGCAGATGTTCTCTCTGCCCACCACGTTTTCAAACTCAGACTGATGGATCAATTACGAGGGTTGCTCGCGAGCGCCGCACAAAATCAGCGTTCGCCTGCTGGCATGAAGCTGTCTCGCGACTTCCTCGATCGCGAACAGGCCAGTGGCATCGAGGGCAGTCATGTTCCGGAGCCGAAGGATGACCACTGGAGGCAGCGTGGGTAGATTTTCGGTGACTGCAGAAATCTTGTCGGTTGCGCCGAATAGGAACGGGCCATGAATGCGGAAGATCGTCGCGTAATAGGGAATGTCTTTATCTTGCAGGATGTGCACGCGCCCATCTTCGACATAATCGTCGGTGACCTGCGAAACGGTCGTAGTGGCGGCCACGCGGCTGATAAACAACAGCGCGGCCAGA
Source organism: uncultured Acidobacteriaceae bacterium (assembly GCA_963772045.1). Classification (GTDB taxonomy): domain Bacteria; phylum Acidobacteriota; class Terriglobia; order Terriglobales; family Acidobacteriaceae; genus Sulfotelmatobacter. The sequence goes on from CAVYWC010000003.1 coordinate 1,031,202, forward strand.
ATCATTCCGGCTTCGACCGCGACGGTAAGATCGGCAAACACTGTCAGACCAAATGTGACCAGCCAGATGCTGATATCGGTCTTAGTGAGCTTCAACAGTTGCGGAATTTCGCGCCACTCTCCCATGTTGTACGAGACAATCACCAGAATTCCCGCTAGCGCGGCCATTGGCACGTAACTGACCAGCGGTGCCGCAAACAGAAGGATGCAAAGCAGCGTCAGGGAATGGATCATTCCGGCTACGGGAGATTGTGCCCCGGAGCGAATGTTGGTCGCAGTCCGAGCGATGGCGCCGGTCGCGGGCAAGCCGCCGAACATGGGCGAGAAGACGTTGGCTATCCCCTGGCCAATCAATTCCACGTTCGGGTTGTGATGATCATTGCTCATGCGATCGGACACGACCGCCGACATCAGCGACTCGATCGCGCCGAGCATAGCGACGGTAAATGCCGGTCCAAGCAATCCGTGAATGAGATCAGCACGGAATCTCGGAATCTGCAGGTGCGGGAGGCCGGCAGGAATTCCTCCGAACTTGGTGCCGATCGTCTCCACAGGCAGATGAAAGAAGTAGACGGTGCAAGTGGAGAGAATGAGTGCCACGATCGGCCCCCGGGATGCGAGCCGAAACGCCGCGGCAAATAATCAGAATCAGCAGCGTGAATGCGGCTAACGCGGTGGCTTCAAACGACAGAGTATGAAAGCCAGCGGCCAGAGCCTGCACACGAGGCCAGAACACGCCCGGAACTTTATCGAGATGCAATCCGAAGAAATCTTTCACCTGCGTGCTGGCGATCAGTACCGCGATGCCGTTCGTAAATCCGATCACCACCGGTCGCGGGATGAATTTCACCGCCGTGCCCAGCCCGGTTAGTCCCCATAATCACCAGCAGCGCGCCCGCCAGCATGGTGCACATAAACAGACCATCCACCCCGTGCACCGCGACGATTCCCGCGACTACGACGACGAATGCGCCGGTGGGCCCTCCGATCTGCGTCTTCGATCCGCCCAGCGCGGAAATGAGGAAGCCGGTAATGATGGCGCAATAGATTCCGGCTTGTGGCGTCAGTCCTGAAGCGATCGCGAATGCCATGGCCAGCGGCAAGGCCTCAAGCCCCACCGTGACGCCTGCAATAATGTCGAGCAGAAATTGGTGTCGGTTGTAATCCCGGAGACAGAGGACAGACTTCGGAGTCCAATCTTCGTTCAGGAAAGTACCCGCCATTTTGCCATTATGGCAGGAGTCAGCGGAATCGGGTAGAGACCAGAGGGGCACTGCCGGGACGCTGTCCCCTCTCTGGGGCAGACGTCCGTCCAAAAGTTCCTTGCCAATTGAAGATGCCCCAGCCCTCACTGCGGCAACCGAGGGAGTCCAAATGGTGTGGTTATCCAGCGCGTCGCGTGAAGCCGACGACGACCTCTTCACCGCGCGGAATCGCATCCAGCGTCGCCTTGCTGATGTTGAGGTGCGCCTGAAGCAGTGCGGGCGGAAGATGCGTAAGCCAATTGTTGAGCGAGACATCCTGGTAGAAGTTGTTTTTGAAGAGTTCAATGAAGACCAGATCTTCGATTCCTATGTTTTCGATGTAATGAGGGAATGTCTGCTTGACGTATCCTACATCGCCTTTTTCTAAGTCCATGGTACGGGCGCGTGCGCCTGCGGCGAAGACTGTCATCCGCGCCTTGCCGCTGATGTAGTACTGCCATTCATCGGCGTTTTGGTGCCAGTGCAACTCGCGCATTGCACCGGGTCTCACTGTCACATGCGCCATGGCGACAGCATTATCGACTTTGAAATTCCTGGAGTCGACGATGTGAACCTGGCCAAATTGGTTCTTGTGACTGGGAGCCATTTCCGCCATATGAAAGGTGAATTGCTCCGGAGAAAGTCCCACTGTTCCGGCGGCACGGCGGTCTTCTTCCAGCGTTGTCTGTGGAAGGTGCGACTGGAATATATAGAGCTCGTGGTCGGGGAGTTGCGCCAGCGCCTGCTCCGACGCGTCGAAATTCTTGGCCACTACACTGCGTGGAGTGTGGGCAAGGAGATCGGAGAGCGAAACCGTGTCATATTCCGAAAAATGTCCGTCGTCGAAGGCGAGCAGAAACTCGCAACCATCCGGCTGGAGTCCTTGGATCGAATGCGGATATCCGCTGGGAAAGAACCACAGGTCGCCCTCTTTGATGTCGTCGATAAACATCTTTCCGTTCTGGTCGAAGCAGGTGACGCGCGCGTTCCCGTATAGCATGAGCGACCACTCTCCGGCGGTGTGCCAGTGCAATTCCCGGATTCCGCCCGCGGTTAGTCGCATATTGACTCCGGCAATGGTTGCCGCTACGGGCAAATCCTCGACGGTCACTTGACGCGCCCATCCGCCCTCCTGTGTGCGCCGATGAGAAAACGTGAATGGGTATTTGAAGGGCTCGACCTTGCCGTGATCGGTGGGAGGAGGAACGACCGAATCAGGATTTTCGTTGTGCAGGGGAGGGTTATCCGGTCCGATGGGGGTACTCGAACTGCGGTCGTGCTCCGCTTTCTGGACATCTTCCGGCGACTGCGCGGCCGCTGTTCCGAGCACAGCCGCACTAAAGGCTGCTGATTCGAGGAACCGTCTTCGCGAAAACAGGCCACTGCGACTATCGTCCGACATGTTGTTACCTCTTGCGATGGAAGTGAGATTTCTGCGTTCCGGGATTGTATAAGTATGACAACGCGCTAAAAATGCGGCAAATTCATGCACCCCCGCCGGAATCCCAAGCGTGAGGACCTTTACGCGAATGATCTGGTAGGCGCGGCAGGAATCGAACCTGCAACCGTCGGATTAGAAATCCGATGCTCTATCCGTTTGAGCTACGCGCCCAATCAACTTCAGGATTTGTATATGTTACTCAACTGGTAATCTGCGACTCAAGCTGTCAGTCAACTTGATTCAGTGTAGAGCTTTTCCTGACGTAACCGAGAATTGAATCGTTGAAGCCGTAAGATACAGCACATAACCTGGCATAGCGCAACGGAAGGTCACAACCGGACTTCCGTATGCCATCGTGAGAGTAAAACATCAGGCGTGGCCGGTATGTTTTGAGGAAATATCACCAACCGCCATCCGTCGATTCTAATCCTGTCTTTCAGGGTCGCGGCCCATCGTCCCACCAACAGCTTTTGCCTTGTTCACGTACTCAGTGTTCTCGCGATTCGGTGCCTCCAACCGTAGAATAGTTCAATAGCTCATGCGCGGACTTCTCTGTGTTCTTGCATTTGTCGCCGTGGCGGCCGCGCAGGCTGCGCCACCCACAGTCATCGTCACCGACGAAAACGGAGTCGTCGTGCGCTCCGCCAGAGTGGATCTACGGGCTCCCTCGCTTCCTGCTCTCCATTGCCTGACCGACTTCAACGGGCGTTGCCAGTTTCCGTCTCTTCGCGCCGGAACCTACAAGTTGGTCGTCCAAAAAGAGGGGTTTTATGCAGTGGAAGAGCCGACGGTGCGGATCGCTGCGGGATCGACCATCGATGTTTCGATTTCGCGATTGGAGGAAGTGAAGGAGGTGGTGGATGTGCACGAATCCCCTCCACAGATTGATGCGTCGCAAGTTGCAGCCCGGGAGACGATCAGCGGACTCGACGTGATCAACATTGTGTATCCCAATACCAACGATTATCGCAACGTGCTGAACTTCATTCCCGGGGTTATCCAGGACCAGAGCGGCCAACCACATGTTGCCGGCGCCGAGACTTATCAGACGATCACGTTGCTGGATGGTTTCAACGTCACGCAACCGGCAAACGGGCAGTTGCTGCTGCGGGTCAGCACCGACGCGTTCCGCTCCATCCAGGTGGAACCTTCGCGCGAGCCCGCCGAAGAAGGCAAAGGATCGGGCGGCGTTCTGAATCTGAATACCAGCAACGGCGACGATCGCTTCCGTTTTTTCGGGACCGATTTCATTCCCTCGGTGCAGGACAAGCATGGCTTACGGTTTGACCAGTTTCTTCCGCGGCTGACCTACTCGGGCCCGTTCATTAAGAAGAAAATGTGGTTTCTAGACGCGTTCGATGGCGAATATAACAACGTTGTTTATACCGAGTTACCGGTTGGCCAGGACAACGATCATATTTTCCGGGTGGGAAACCTGTTCAAAGTGCTCACGGACGTCACTAACCGCGACATCGTGAGCACCAGCTTCCTGGTCAATGATCTGCATGACCAGTATGAGGGACTGTCGCCGTTGAGTCCGCAGACGGCGAATCCGAAGGACGCCGAATCCGCATACGCGGCCAGCATAAAAGAGCAGCATTACTTTCCAGGAGAGGAATTGCTGGAAGCGGGAATCGGCTTCGATCAATACAACCTGCACACGACCCCGTATGGGACCAGTCCATATTTTGTTACTGCAAACGATGAGGCCGGCGGGAACTACTATCTGTCGACCCAGACGCATGCCGACCGCTGGCAGGGCATTGCGAACCTATATTTGCCGACTCGCGAATGGCTTGGACGGCATGACCTCAAGTTCGGCGTGGACCTAGATCGCATTTCCTACGATGCGCAGTTCGCGCGGCAACCGATTTCGTTTTTGAACACGCCGAGTCCATTAAGTTCAGCGGACGAGTGCCTTACCTCTCCAGTTCCGAACCCGTGCACGCGGTATTCGACCTTCGGGCCGGGTCCTCTGCATCACGAATACAACGTGGAGGTCAGCGGTTACGGAGAGGACCGATGGAGCATCACCAATCGATTCTTGATCGAGCCCGGCGTTCGCCTCGACTGGGACGAAATCGTGCGCCATGCGGAAGTTGCAACACGACTGGCGGGGACGTATGTGCTCGACAATGCTGGCACCACGAAGCTATCGGCGGGAATCGGGCTCATTTACGACGCCACTCCAATCTATCTCATCGCTCGGCCTTATGCAGGAACAAGGCAGGACTGTTTTTTCGGCATCGGTACAGCGAGCAGTCCGAACTGCGATCCCGGCGTTCCTGCTGCATATGTGAATACACGTTTTTCCGTGAACTCCAGCACGCTTGAGATGCCGCGATTTGTGAATTGGAGTGTCGGGATCGAGAAGAAGCTTCCTCACGCGCTGTACATGAAAGCGGAGTTTCTGGAAAAACGCGGTACGCGCGGATTTGTCTACAACACGCCGGACTCGATCGCAGACGGCAGCATGGATTTCAGCCTGCAGAACACTCGAGATGACCACTATGACGCCGCGCAGCTTACGCTCCGCCACAATTTCAAAGAGAACTACACGGTGATGGGTTCGTATACGCGATCGAGGACGCGATCCAATGAAGTGCTCGATTTCAATGTCGACAATCCGATCCTGACGGGCCAACAGCCCGGTCCGTATACGTGGGACGCGCCGAACCGAATCCTTTCCTGGGGGTATCTGCCATTCTTTAAGCTGCCGGTGTTGCATCAGACCGAACTGGCGTACTCGATGGAAGCTCGCAGCGGTTTCCCATTCAGCTTGTTTAACGATCAGGATCAGCTCATCAGCAAGTTCGGGGAATACCGCTTTCCCGAATACTTCACCCTGAATCTCCAACTCGAGAAACGCTTTCATTTCCTGGGCTACTATCTGGCCTTGCGCGGAGGATTCGACAACATTACCGGGCGCTGCGATCCGTTCGTGGTGAACAGCGTCATAGATGCGAATCGCCCCAGTGCCACGTTCAGCGCTTGCCTTGGCCGGGCTTTCACCTCGCGCATCCGGCTGCTGGAACGCAAGTAGATCGCAACGCGATATAATAAACGTGACAAAACCACTGCATCAAAACGCCGCGTCTCGTCATCATTTAAAACCTGGAGGACATGATATGGCCCACGAATTACCCCCGTTGCCCTATCCTTACGACGCACTGGAGCCGACCATCGACAAGCAGACGATGACTCTGCATCACGATATGCACCATGGCGCCTACGTAAAAAATCTGAACGCCGCCATCGAAAAGCATCCCAACCTGGCGGGCAAATCCGCGGAAGATCTAATCCGCGATCTGAACGCGATTCCTGAAGATATTCGCGCCGCGGTCCGCAATAACGGCGGTGGCCACGTGAATCACACGATGTTCTGGAAGATCATGAAACCTAAGGGCGGCGGCGACCCAACCGGGCCCGTCGCTGAGGTCATCCAGAAGACGTTCGGCAATTTCAAAGATTTTCAGGCCAAGTTCAACGACGCCGGTGCGAAGCAATTCGGCAGCGGGTGGGTTTGGCTGGCTGGCAAGCCGAATGGCGAGGTGCAGATTGTGACCACGCCGAATCAGGACAATCCGGTCTCGCAGGGGTTGTATCCGATTTTCGGGAACGACGTCTGGGAGCACGCCTATTATTTGAAATACAACAATCGCCGGCCAGAGTATCTGGCGGCTTGGTGGAACGTAGTCAACTGGGACGAGATCAATAAACGCTACGCTTCATTCAAGTCGGGCAAGGAAGCGCGCGAACCCGCCATGGCACACCGCTAGATTCCACTTTCGTTGAAGCTCGAAGTCAAGCCGTTAAAAAGGCTCTCCAGCGAGGGCCTTTTTCTGTTTTCACGATTTCAGCCGTTTTAGCGGGAAACCTTCACTTCCCCTGAAAAACGCTATGTTCAAGACCAAGCCGGAGAGTAAATGCCAAACCGCGACTACCGGCTATGCAGCCGTGTCGACATATTGCTCTGGCTGCTCTTCGAAGTTTCTTTTGCATTCATCCGAACAGAAAACGTACTGCTTCCCCGCGTACTGCGTCTCGAACTTGGGATGTTTCTCGTCCACTTTCATTCCACAAACCGGATCGGTGGTCACTGTGCCTCCTCGATGCTGGAGAACTTGCCTCCTTGCGAAACCTGGCTGCAAAAAGCATAAGTTTTCGGAAATATTCCAAGTGCCTGAGCCAGCGCGGCTTCTGGCGCGGCCGAAGTCGAGCGAAACGATTCTCGGGAGAATTCTTCCGGTGATGTGAAAGCTATACCTCGCCAACGGCGTCGGTTTCTGCATTTTCTGTGCACACGCTGTGGAGATTCTGCATTCGTGTACAGCCAACACCTGAGGTGCAAAACTGTTGGCGGGAAAACCGCGATGCGGGCTGGAATTGCGATGAGCGTTGGTTCGGCATTCACGACCCATTGCGAGCGATAGCGTTCCCTCGGTTTTCCTCAAGTGCACCAAAAATATTGAATTGACCCAGGCGGCTTTCGCTCGTACATTCTGACTCGCTCTCCACAAGAAGAACAACTCGCTGGGGCGCCACCGCGGCGAGAGTTTTCACACCCCGCAAAGGGGCGGGAACGGCAATCGGGTCAAGCGCGCCATGAAATCAATGGAATGGAAAACGTATCGCACAAGATTCCTGGTCAAAGCCAAGCAGCTCAACTCTAACCTCAGTTTTGTTGATCCTCTCGGTCGACAGCATTCCGGGCACAAGGGCGACTATCTGGTCGAGTCGTCCGACGGAGTGATCAGCATCGCTCCGCGGCAGATTTTCGAGGACATTTACGTTCCTATGATTGCCGATCGATCGATTTCCGGTTCGTCGATTGGCGATGCGCGGTTACAGGTTGCGAGTAGCGCGCCACTAGCTCCTTCGATGCGAAAGATCGCGCAAGCCTTTCAGGATCAGCGTGGTACGCAGGCGTGTGTGGGTTTGTTGTCCTAGATTCCGCCAGTCGGAACCACCATCCATGAGCATGCCGAGAGTTCAGGGGATTGGCAGATTGCAAGGCATGGGGTAGACTACGTCTTCCTTATTCCAAAGGAAACTCCCCATGACTAATACGGTTATTCCTCCGCAAGACTTCCAGAAAAAATGCAAGCAGGCAGAAAGAGAACACGAAGCCAGAAAATTGGAGATGCTTCTGGACAGGGTAAAAAAGCAGATCGAGCATCGGACCGATCCTTCCCGGAAAGTAGATTTACCCAAGCCGCCGTTAATGGCGGTCACGAGAGAAGCGTCGCGGCTGCCGGCTCGTGCCGCAGTATTCGAGAGATAGTTTTATTCCAGACGTAGAGGTGAGATTCACCACTTTCTGTCCACTTCCTGCAGCGCAAATAATTTTCTTGCGGTTTCCAAAGACCGTTTTGATCTAGAATAAGCTAGCTTTTCAGCCGCTTACGGTTGCATGTGCCTTACCCCAGAAGGTAGTTCGATGTTCCAGCCTTATTCCAGCTTTGGGGCGGGGGGTCCTTCGCCTCGCGATGTAGAGTCGCAGATCCGCGACATTTCTCAAGATTTTGCTATGGCATTCAATACCGGGAATTTTGATCGAGCCGCCGCGTTGTTCGCGAAAGACGGCGTCCTGATTGCGCCTCGCCAGGAGACGGCATATGGACCAAGGCAGGTCGAACGATTGCTGCGCCAACTCGGGGACGCCGGATACAACGATTTGCGTCTGGAGACCATGCGCGTCGAACACTCCGGAGATATGGCGATGGAAGTCGGACGATTTATCGTGACAGTGCGCAAAATGGATGGGGCAACGCTGTCGGAGCGTGGCGGCTACGTGAAAGTATGGCGCAGGTTCGGGGCTTGGCTCATCATTGGGGACCGTTGGACTCGAAGCGCAGCGGCAGTCGCCGATCGCGCAGCGTGATATGGGCTTGTCGCTCTAGATAGGCGTGAGCGCAAGCTGTCACTGAGATTCTGGGCCGCTTATGAGACTGGCGCTTGTGGCACAGGCACTTATGGGACAATCCAAGGAACCGCAGCCTACGAAGGATGTGAGCGAGACCGGGCATAGGGCGGGAGCGAAAATCGACGCGGGACAATATTGCCCGAACTGCTCAACCAGGCTGCGCGAGAGCCGTTGCAAATTGAAGTGTCCGCGGTGCGGTTTCTATTTGAGTTGCTCGGACTTTTACTAGAAGCGCCGTAGTCGTTCGTGGTTGGCGATCATCGATCCGAGCTTCCATCCAGCGACACAATCTCTTCCGCCCGCCTGACACGTTTGCATGCTTCCGTCTACAATGGTTGAGCGTTTCCGGAAATTATAGTAAGGAGAGAATCATGCAACGCAAGGCAAGTGCGGTTTGGAAGGGTGGATTGAAGGACGGAAAAGGGACGATTTCCGCGCCCGGCGGTGTGCTCAATAACACGCAGTACTCGTTCAGCACCAGATTTGAGAATGCTCCGGGGACGAATCCCGAGGAACTGATTGCCGCCGCGCACGCCGGCTGCTTCTCCATGGCCTTGTCGGCGCAACTGGGCGGAGCCAACCTGACACCCGAGAGCATTGCGACAACCGTGACGCTTTCACTGGATAAGCTCGATTCCGGATGGACCATCACATCGAGCCACATTGACGTGGTCGGAAAAGTGCCGGGCGCCGACGACGCGACCTTCCAGAAATACGCCGAGGCTGCCGAGAAGGGATGTCCGGTTTCGAAAGTGTTGAACGCGAAGATTACGATGAACGCAAAGCTGGAGAAGTAAACGCTCCTGAAACCTTGCCTACTGAGCGGAGGGGCTGCGGATATTCGAGCGGAAATTCTGGGTGTGCCTATTGGCCTTTAGGTGGTTCCTTCATCAGCTTGAGAAGTTCTTCACGGCGGGCGCCATAGAGTTTCTGTGCGGGATCGAGCCGGGCTGCGGTCTCCAGTTCTGACAAAGCTTCGTCATAGCGATCCAGGCTGGTGAGGCAGGCCGCGAGCGAATAATGATTGTCGGCCGATGGATTGAGGCGTACCGCTTCACGGAATTCCTTCTCGGCTGCCTGCACGTTCTCCTGCTGAAACAGTGCGGTGCCGAGCAGATGATGGGCAACATCTGAATCGGGATTGAGCGAAACGGCGATGCGCAGTTCGTGCAAAGCCTTTTCCGGCTTGTTGTCGAGGAGCAAAGCCTGGCCTAGAACGCGGTGCTCGGCGGCTCCGCTGGGATTCTGGTCCAGAGCCAGTTCCAGCTCTTTGACCGCGGCATCGTAATTTTTCTTCGCCATGTATGCGCTGGCCAGACAGCCGTGGCCATGACGCCAGTCCGGATGATCACGATAGAGGCCCTGCATTTCGCTCATGGCTGCGTCGTAATTGCCGGCATCACAATAGGTATTACCTAAATTGTTTCGGATGGAAGCCTCATCAGGTGCGATCCGCTTGGCCTCCCGATATTCCACAATGGCTTTGTCCAGGTTGCCTTGTTCGTGCAGAACGAGGCCCAGGTTGGCATGAGCTTCCCAAAAATCCGGGCGGCGCTGCATCGCCTGCTCATACGCCTTCATCGCACCAGGCAAATTGCCGTCGGCGTGGAGCGCAATTCCCAGGTCATAGTACGTATCGGGATTATCCTGATCGCGGGCAAGCGATTCCAGGTAAGCGTGCACCGACGCTGAGTACAGGCCGTTCGAATAGAGCCCCAGGCCAAGATCCTGGTACGCCTCGGCATTGTTGGGATCGAGGCTGAGCGCCGTGCGTGCCTCATCGATCGCATATTCCCCATCGTCAAAATGATAGAAGACATACGCCAAGGCGCTATGGTTCTCGGGCAAGTCGGGCATGAGCTTGGTTGCCCGGGTCAGTTCATCGAGGGCGTCGTCCCACCGGTCTTCGCGGCGCAGGGTCACACCCAGCGCGAAATGCAGGGCAGAGTTGGATTCATCGGCGCCGATCGCTTGCCGTAAATGAATCTCTGCATCGTGAAACCGTTTTTCGCGAGTCTCGACCCCAGCCTGCGGCAGGCTCTTGGGAATGGGAGCGCCAATCTTTCCGGATTGAGGGTTGTCTGAGTCGAGAACTTGTATGAGTTCTTTATTGGCTCCGGCTGCCTTAAGTTGGCGAAGTTCAGCCTGCGTCGGAAGACTGGCCAGCCCGCGTGCATTCACCAGCTGAGCTAGGCGGTTGGGGGAAACTCCACCAACCAGCCATGCCAGGATCTGCGTGTTGTCTACCGGATGAGAGTCGACCGAGGCTGCCGCCGCCGTCGCCAAAACAAAAGTCAAACATGCCGATTTGAGTCTCAACACAGATCCCCGAAAACTGTGAATTGGCCCGTCCGTGGCGGGATTCACCGCGGAACACACCCCGAAACAACATACCTGCGTCAGCCGTGGGCGGTAAGGTTACGGAAGTGCCACAGATCGGCGGGGAAAGCGCCGGCCTGGGAGTGTGATTCCAATCACATGCTGACGTGTAGGCGTTCACCGCCTGGACGTCGCCCGTGCGGAGACAATTGATTCCAGATCAGGGTTCGACTACGGTTTGACTTCACCGGAGCCCTGCCGTACCCTAGATCCAGCAGCGCTATACGGTTGCGTGGAGGTTTATGTGGGCGAGTTCTCACCTTGGCATTGGCTATTAGTAGCGTTCATTGCTCTGATTTTGTTTGGCCCCAAGAAACTGCCTGAGCTCGGCAAAGGTCTGGCCGAAGGTATCCGCGGGTTCAAAGAGGGCTTGAAAGAGCAGCCTCCTGCGCAAGCTTCAAACGAGCAGAACAAGAATACCGAAGCTAAAAGCTAAAGCAGCCGAACGGATTTTCGACGTGTTAATTCCCCGGGCGGGGAATTGTGTCTTCAATTCCCGTTCCGCTCTAAGCGTAGGTTCCCAGGGTCCATTTAGAATCCAGCTTTTCCAAAATCTCTGAAAATGGGAGTGTTACCGTGCTGCGCAAATCGCAATTACTCTTTTCGTTGGCGTTCGTTCTCATGTGCTCCGCGTCATTTGCCGATCAAATCACGTTGAAAAATGGCGACCGCCTTACGGGTACCATCGTAAAAGGCGACGGAAAATCGGTGGTGCTGCACACCGAAGCTGCGGGGGACGTCACGATTCAGCTTTCCTCGATCCAGGAAATCAAGACCGAGCAGCAATTGCACGTCGGGCTGAAAAACGGGAAGACCATTGTCGGCCCAGTCACCAGCGCAGAGAGCAAACTTGAAGTTGCTACGAAGAGCGCCGGGACCGTGGAAGCACCCGAAGCCGAGATCACCGTGATCCGCAATGATGCGGAACAGACCGCTTTTGATAAGTCGCAACATCCGGGCCTGCTGCATGGCTGGACGGGCGGGGCAAACGTTGGATTCTCAATCGCTCGCGGAAACAGCGAGACGGATAACCTGGCGTTGGCCTTCAACGCGGTTCACACGAGCGTGAACGACAAGGTCATTCTGTACGAATCCTCGATCGTCACAAAGAACGATCTCGCAACTCCGAGCACAGTGGCGAACCTCAATACTGGCGGAGTTCGGCTCGACCACAATTTGGATCCGCGGGCTTTTGCATTCGTCGCCGCCGATTTCATGAGCAATGCCCTGCAGTTCCTCGATCTGCGCGGCGTCTACGGCGGGGGTTTCGGCGCTCACGTGATCAAGGCTGACAAGACGCAGTTCGATGTGTTCGGCGGCGTCAACTATACGCACGAAACCTATTCGAACGGACCTCTCGTGGCCGGAAGTGCGCCTCCGGTATATGTCTCCTACGGAGTTACCAACCGTTTCGTGGCGCTCACCACTGGTGAGACACTTCAGCAAAGTCTCGGCAAGAGCACGGTCCTCACGCAGAGTGGCGGTTTTTTCCCCGACTTACAACACACCGGCCAGTATCGCGCAACGTTTAATCTCGGGACCGTCACCAAGCTGAAGAAATGGTTAGGTTGGCAGAACCAGTTCAATGACATTTTCGTCTCGAACCCGCCCATCGGCACGAAAACAAATGACCTCATTCTTACCACAGGCCTGAATGTGACTTTCACTCACTGAAACCCAGGCCGTAGATTTTTCGAGGTCGCCCGCGGGCGGCTTTTTTTATGCGCTTGGCAAGTACACCCGCCAAGACGTAGAGTACTGGGGTTTCAAATCCCCGGTAATCGAGTTCTCCCAACAGGAGTGCGTTCCATGCGCCACGCAGCGATCGTGCTTGCGGTTGTGTCGTGCATTGCCATTCTCGGCCGAGCCCAAACCGCCGAAGAGTTGGTCAACAAAAACATCCAGGCCAAGGGCGGCATCGAGAGGATCAAGGCCATCCATTCCATTCGAATGACGGGCAAGCTCGCGAGCAGTTGGGGATTCAAGGCGTCGGTGGGGCAGGAGAATCTTCGCCCCAATCTGGTGCGGCAGACCTTTTCTCTCCAGGGCATGACCGGGATTCAAGCCTACGACGGCACAACGGGTTGGCAGATCCAGCCCTTCGAGGGGCACAAGGATCCCGAACTCATGGGGGAGGATGATCTCCGCGACCTGCTGCTCGCCGCTGATTTTGACGGCCCGCTGGTGAACTACCAGGAAAAAGGAAATACGGTCGAATATCTTGGCCATGATGAGGTTGACGGCGATGACGCGCTGCGCCTGAAAGTCACGCTGAAGAATGGTGACGTCGTCTACTACTTCCTCGATCCCGACACGTATCTGGAAATTCGCAAAGAAGTGCAGGAGTTCATCCGCGGATCGATTCACGAAAGCGTGTCGGAGATGGGGTCGTACAAGCCCGTCGCTGGCGTAATGTTCCCTTTTTCTATTTCGCAGGGATCAAAAAACAATCCTGCCGAGAGCACGACCACAATCGACAAAATCGATGTGAATGTGCCCATCGAGCAGGGAGAGTTTGCCCTGCCAGCCTCGCTGAAGCAACCAGCGAAGTCCGATGCGATGAAGAAGTAACAGAGGTCAGGAACCCCGATTTTCACCAACGGAATTCCAGTCAGATGAGGATCTCGACCATGAGCGGACGAGCAACGATTCGCAGATTTGCCTTGATGTCTTCTGTAGTTCTCGGTGCCGGCGCATTGAGTTTGGCGCCCGCTTTCTGTCAGGCTGCTTACAAATTCGACGCCGCCACAGTGTCTGGACTTCCGGCGCGGAATATTGGCTCCGCGACGATGAGCGGACGCGTTGCGGCCGTGGATGCGATCGATCAGGACGGCCGCATCACCGTATTCGTCGGCTCGGCCAGCGGAGGCGTGTGGAAGTCTGTGAACGGCGGGACGACTTACCTGCCGGTCTTCGAGCGCCAGAGCGTGCAGTCGATTGGTGCGGTCGCCATCGATCCGTCGAATCCAAAAACGGTGTGGGTCGGAACCGGGGAAGCATGGGTTCGCAATAGCGTTTCGGTTGGAGACGGCGTCTACAAGTCGACCGATAACGGTGAGAACTGGACCAACGTTGGCTTGAGAGACAGCGAGCACATCGCGAAAATTCTTGTCGATCCGAATAACGGAAATAAAGTGCTGGCGTGCGCCATGGGCCATCTCTGGGACGACAACGACGAGCGCGGTGTCTACAAAACGTCCGATGGCGGGAAGACGTGGAAGAAAGTTCTCGCCGGCGCAAACGGTTCCACTGGCTGCGCCTTGATGGCGATGAGCCGCCAGGATCCAAAAACGATTTATGCTTCCATGTGGGATTTCCGTCGCCAGGGCTGGACCTTCCGCTCAGGTGGTCCGGGCAGCGGTCTGTTTAAGTCGACAGACGGTGGCGATCACTGGAGCGAAATCAACGACAGCAACGCAAAGGGACTGCCAGCCAAGCCGTGGGGGCGGGTGGCGATCGCGGTCGCGCCGGCCAAGCCGCAAGTCATCTATGCCAACATCGAGTGCGAAAAAGGCCGGGGCCTGTATCGCTCGGATGACAGCGGCGCCAGCTGGACGAAGCTCGACGCCAGCAATTACATGGTCTGGCGTCCGTTTTATTTCGGCAATCTGATCGTCGATCCCAAAGATGAAAACAAAATCTTCAAACCGGACCTTATCCTGCTTTACAGCACGGACGGCGGCAAGAGTTTCAATGTCGTATCGGGCGGCGCCCACGGAGATTTCCATGACGTCTGGATTGATTCGAAAAATCCGGACATCGTAATCACCGGCGACGACGGCGGCCTCTGGCGGAGCGAGGACGGTGGCAGTCGCTGGAAGCATCAGCTGAATCTGCCGATTTCGCAGTTCTATCACGTCAGCACAGACAATTCGGATCCGTATCATGTCTACGGCGGATTGCAGGACAACAGTTCCTGGGTGGGCGATTCTTCTTATCCCGGCGGTATCACGAATTCACGCTGGGAAAATATGTACGGCGGCGACGGATTCTGGATGTTCGAAGACCCGTCTGATCCGGACTACATTTATGCCGAAGCTCAGGGAGGAGAGATCGGGCGCGTGAATCGCTACACCCACGAGATACGCGAGATTAAGCCGCTTCCGAACTACGGAGAAGGCAAATTGCGCTTCAACTGGAACACGCCCATTCACATGAGCCCGAACGAAAAGGGCACGATTTACATCGGGGCGCAGTTTCTGTTCCGCTCGCGCGATCACGGCCAGTCCTGGGATCGAATCTCACCAGATCTCACCACGAATGATCCGGAAAAACAGAAGCAGGAAGAGTCCGGTGGCGTGACCGTCGACAATTCGTCGGCGGAAATGCACACCACGATCTACTCGATTTCCGAATCGCCCAAGAATGGCCAGATCATCTGGGTTGGAACCGATGATGGCAATGTGCAAATCACGCGCGATGGCGGAAACAACTGGACCAACGTTGTGGGTAACGTGGGCGGATTGGGGAAATATTCCTGGGTCTCGACGATTGAGGCCAGCCGCTTTGACGAGGCCACGGCCTACGTCACGTTCGATCGCCACAATTTCGGAGACATGAGGCCGTACGCGTATAGAACCACCGATTACGGCAAGACCTGGACAGCTCTTCCTGTGCAGGAAAGCGGCGTACAGGGCTACGCGCACGTGATCAAAGAAGATTCGGTGAATCCGAATGTACTTTTTCTCGGAACCGAATTCGGACTATGGATCTCGGTCGACGGCGGCCAGCACTGGGCGCAGTACAAGGGCAGCAACTTCCCCGCCGTCGCGGTGCGCGACATTGCGGTGCAGGCGCGGGAGAGCGACCTGGTTCTGGCCACGCACGGGCGTGGAATCTGGATCATCGATGACATCTCGCCCTACCGTGCTTTAACGCCAGATCTCATGGCGAAAGAAGCCGTACTGCTTCCGGGACGAACGATTCAGTACTTTGACGCTTTCGGAGGGTGGTCGGAAGGCGATGAGTCGTTCAGCGGCCGTGGCCGCCCGTCGGATGCGCAGATTACGTATTACCAGAGAAGCCGACATATCTTCGGCGATCTGAAGATCGAAATTCTCGACCAGAACGGCAAAGTGATCGACAGCATTGCCGGCAGCAAGCATCGCGGCTTGAACCGCGCCGGCTGGTCGATGCGCATCAAAGCGCCGGCGGTTCCACCGGCGGCAACCGCTCTGTTTGAGGCTGCACAGGGGCCGCGGGTCCTGCCGGGCACTTACACGGTGAAGATGACCAAGGGCGACAACGTATACACCGAGCAAGTGAATATTGTGCTTGACCCGCGGGCGAAGTTTTCGCTCGCGGACCGCGAGGCCCAGTTCGATCTGACGATGAAGGTCTACAACACGATCGAGCACATGACCTATGCGGTCGACGCGATTGAAGGAGTGCACAATTCCGCGAACCAACGGCTGGCGAAGCTGCCTGAAAAGGACGCGGTTTTGCGAAAGCAGTTGCAGGGTCTGGCTGCACAGTGTGACGGCTTGCGTTCGAAAATCGTCGCAACGAAAGAAGGTGGCATGATCACCGGAGAGGAACGCATCCGCGAACATCTTGGGCAGCTTTATGGCAGCGTGAACGGCTATGAAGGCCGGCCCGCGGACTATCAGGTCGCGCGCGAGGATTCGCTCGCCCGCGAGTTGGACGACGTGATCTCGGATTTTCAAAAGCTCACGGCGAAAGAACTTCTTCCGATCAACTCGGGGCTGAAGAAGAAAAAGTTGGAAGCCATTTCGGTTTTGACTGAAGCCGAGTGGCAGAAGAATCGCGAGTCCGAGGGCGGTTCTGGAACGGCTGCGGCCGCAAGATTCTTCCATTCTCGGGAGAGCGACTAGTTCGACGCAGGTTAGATCCAATCGCCCGTTTGACGTCGGCAATGTGCGTCCTGAAATTTGTGTGCGATTTCATTTTTCGTCAAAGAGACGAGGGCGACGCAAATCCCACTTCTCTCATTTGATTCCATTCCTTCAGGCGAGTAGATTGGTGTGTCTCAAAGCAAACATAACGAATTTGCAGGAGATCCCAATGCTAAAACGATTTATTGTTACGGCTCTTCTGAGCGTGGGGCTGATCACGTTCTCATTCGCTTCCGATCAAGATCAGAATGTTTGCAAAGGCGAGCCCAATAATTGGCAGCAGCTCTTTAACGGCAAAGATCTGACCGGTTGGAAACATGTCGGCCCTGGTGGCGACACGGTCGAAGGCGGCTTGATCCGCACCCATGGCGGTATGGGTTTGCTCTACTGGACAGGCGGCAAGATCGGCAACTGCAGCCTTCACGTCGTGTACAAAATGCGCGACACCAACGATAATTCCGGCGTCTTTATCCGCATTCCCATCGAGCCTCGCGAAGAGTGGATGCCCGTGCACTACGGCTACGAAGTGCAGATCGACAACCATCCCGATGCTTCGGGCGAAGATGAATATCACGAGACCGCGATGCTTTATTCGCTGACCAAGCCGCTCGTGAAAAATGCATGGAAGCCGGGGCCCGAGTGGAACACCATGGACATTACGCTGGACGGCCCGCGCACGATTGTCGTGCTGAACGGAATCAAAGTCACGGATTTCAAAGAGGGCGATCCGGTGCCGCCGCGTAAGTTTGATTTCGAGCCGCAGCGCGGTCCGCGTCCCATTTTCGGCTGGATCGGCCTGCAGAATCACAGCGACGATGACATCGTCTTCTTCAAGGAAGTCGCAATCAAGCCGCTCAAGAGATAGGCAGACCTGTAAGCCAAGCAATTCTGACGCAATACTCGGAGGCAACGCTATGAAACACAATTTTTCGCGACGCACATTCTTACAAGGCGGAGCGGCAGCCGCAGCCGGGGGCTTGCTGGCTTCCAAAACCGTTCTTCTCGAAGCTCAACCCCTGCGGCGGGCCGCCGCGCCGAGTGATCGCGTTCGCTTCGGCATGATCGGGATTGGCATGCAAGGATCAGGTCTACTTGGCGGCGCCATCACAATCCCCGGCGTAGAATGCGTCGCCGCCGCCGACCTATACGACGGACGGCACACCCTTGCCAAGGAAATCACGGCCAACCCAAGTCTGCCGACGACTCGCCACTATCAGGAACTGCTCGACCGCAAGGACATAGACTGCATCGTCGCGGCCGTGCCCGACCATTGGCACAGACGCGTCGTCGTCGATGCCTGCAATGCCGGCAAGGATATTTATTGCGAGAAGCCGATGTCGCACACCGTGGCCGACGGATTCGCCATGGTCGAGGCTTCGCAGAAAAATAATCGCATCGTGCAGATTGGCTCGCAGCGCGTCAGTTCCGTGCTCTGCGCCAAGGCGCGGGAACTTTATCAGGGCGGCGCGATCGGTGATGTCGAAATGGTGGAACTTACTCTCGGCCGCAACGATCCGACCGGCGCCTGGGAATACCCGCCACCGCCCGATCTGTCCACGGAAACGCTGGACTGGGATACCTGGCTCAATGACGCTCCCAAAATTCCATTCAACAAATATCATTTCGCGCGCTGGCGCTGCTGGCGGGCATACGGCACGGGAGTCGCCGGCGACCTGATGGTGCACCTCGTCAGTGGAATGCTCGTCACTCTGGGATGGAACGAGGCTCCGCGTTCCGCCACCGCGATGGGCGGCATCTTTCGCTTCAACGACGGACGCGACATGCCCGACTTCCACGCCGTCCTGTTCGACTATCACGGCGTCCCGGTGTATGTCCGTCTTGACCTCGGTTCCGAAACGCCGGAGCTGGCGCGCTTTATGGGGCCCAGAGGAATTCTTGACGCCGGCGAGGCAGGACTTCGGCATACGACGCAGACCGGCGTCGACACCGATCCCAGCTACTACAGTTTCAGCTTTCCCGCCAAAATGCGCGCGGAGTATGTGAAGCAGTGGCATGCCGAGAACGATCCGCCACTCGGCAAAGAACCGATGTATGAGGACACGGTTTATCGCGGGCACGATTGGGATGACGTGCGTCCACACCTGAACATGTTTTTCGAGTCGGTCCGGTCGCGCAAGCCTGTGACCGAAGACGCGGTGTTCGGAAACCACGCCGCGATTGCGTGCCACATGGCCAACGAATCGTACTTCCGCAAGAAGCCGGTGACTTGGGACGAGGCGAGCAAGACGATCAAGTCGTAGACTCGGAGGGGCAATGCACTCGATCTTCCATCGACGCCGCGGCTTGACTGCGGCGTCTCTGCTCTATCTTCTGCTGATATCCGCATTCTGTGCAGCACAAGAACTACCCACGGCGAAACCGGAGTCCGTCGGGCTCTCCTCCGAGCGGCTGGAGCGCATCGGCAACGAAGTTCAGCGCACGGTTGATGACAAGCGAATCGCCGGGGCGGTCACGTTGGTCATGCGTCGTGGGAAAGTGGCGTGGTTCAAGGCGCAAGGCATGGCGGATCGCGAAGCCGGCAAGCCGATGCGGACCCATGCTATGTTCCGCATCTGCTCGATGTCGAAGCCCATTACCAGCGTCGCTGTCATGATGCTGTATGAAGAAGGCAAGTTCCTGCTCGATGACCCGATCTCGAAGTATTTACCCGAATTCAAGAATCCTAAGGTACTCGTGAAACCCGTGTCGGGCGAGGCTTACACGATTCCCGCAACGCGCGAAATCACGATTCGCGATCTGCTCCGCCATACCTCCGGCCTGACTTACAACTGGAACTCGGATCTCGGCGCGATGTACGAAAAGGCGAACGTCGCGAGTGGCCTGCTGCAATACAACGGAACGATTGGCGATAGTGTGAAGAATCTCGGCTCGCTTCCGCTCCTGTTCAATCCAGGGGATCGATGGGAGTACAGCCTCAGCGTCGATGTCTTGGGTCATCTCGTTGAAGTGCTTTCCGGGCAGCCGCTCGACGAATTCTTTCGCACGCGCATTTTCGAGCCGCTAGGTATGAAGGACACGTATTTCTATCCGCCCGAGAGCAAGCTCGATCGTCTCGCGACGGCCTACACTTATTATCCCGACAAAGGTCTGAATCGTTTTCCTGATGCTCCGATACGGGAAGGAACTTTTGTCTACTCGGCCGATTATCCCTCGCATGGTCCGAAGAAATTGTTCTCTGGAGGCGCGGGATTGGTCTCGACCGCGGAAGATTACGCTCGTTTCTGCCAGATGATGCTCGACGAGGGGAAAGCCGGCAATACCCGTCTGTTGAGCCGCAAGACGGTGGAACTCATGACTCACGACCAACTGGGCAAGATCGGACCCGATCAAGCATTCGGCCTCGGTTTCGGAATTGAAGGCGTCAAAGCCCCGCTCTCCGAGCTTGGATCAGCAGGCGAATACGATTGGGGCGGCTTTTTCTATACCGGATTTACCGTCGATCCCAAGGAGCAGATGATCGTGATCTTCATGGCGCAATTGCATCCCACGGGCGACCTGACGCTTGATCACGAAGTAAACACGCTGGCTTACCAGGCCATTAACGACTGAAGTTTGTGTGGCGCGGGCACTCCTGCCCGCGGGATCACTGCGGTTAAGTCCCTCGCGGACAAGAGTGTCCGCGCCGCACAACTTACCGGTCATAGAGTCCAGCCAACTCCTTCAATAGCGCGGCATCCTCCGCGCTGGCTGCTCCCGGCTTCATTCTCCATTTCCAGTATCCGCACGCTTTGCCAGGAAGATTCATGCGGGCCTGGCTGCCCAGGCCGAGAACATCCTGCATCTGCGTGATCGCTGTATTTGCCACGGATGACATGATCCCGCGAATCATCACCCAGCGGATTGGCTCGTCCTTGAAGCCAAGATACGCGCGCGCGTAAGCATGTTCTTTGGCGACGTCTTCCGCAGTACGCGTGCTGTCGCCGCCCTTACTCGTCCACCAACCGACGACCGTGTCGTTGTCGTGCGTCCCGGTATAGACGACCAGTTCGCGAACGTAGTTGTGGGGCTTGAACGAGGGAGCCTGCGGATCGTTGCCGAACGCAAATTGCAGAATCGCCATGCCGGGAAGTCCGAATTCATGGCGAATCGCCTCGACCTCGGGAGTAATCACACCGAGATTCTCGGCAATCACCGGCAGGTCACCTAAGCTTTTGTGGAGCACAGTAAACAACTCTCGGCCGGGGCCTTTCACCCAGAGGCCGTGCGCCGCCGTGGTGTCGCCGGCGGGCACCTCCCAATAGGCTTCAAAACCGCGGAAGTGATCGATGCGCACGAAATCATAAAGGCGCAGGGCGGATCGCATACGATCGACCCACCAGTGATATCCCGTCTCCTTCAGCAGTGGCCAGTTGTAAATCGGATTGCCCCAGAGTTGTCCGGTGGCGCTGAAATAATCAGGCGGCACGCCGGCCACTTTCAAAGGTCTGCCGTGTTCATCCAGCAAAAAAAAATGTCGATTGGCCCAGACGTCGGCGCTGTCGTGTGCCACGTAAATTGGAATGTCACCGATGATGCGCACACTCCGCTCGCGCCCGTACGAGCGCAGGGCCTGCCATTGCTGAAAAAACACGTATTGAACGAACTTGTGGGCGACGATTTCGGCAGACAATTCCTCTGACCAGCGGCTCAAGGCCTCCGGATCGCGCCCTGCGAGTTCAGGCGGCCACTCCGTCCACGCCGCCATTCCATGCGCTTCCTTCAACGCCATGAAGAGCGCGAAATTGTCGAGCCAGACTCCGTTTTCTCCCGTGAAGCTCTCGAATCGCCGCTTGTCCTCGGCTGAACCATTCGCGAGAAAGGTTCGAGCGGCCTTTCTCAATAGCGGCATCTTGAAACGACTCGCTGCGTCATAATCGACGAGTTCCAAAGGAAACGTCGGTGGATCCTGCAATTCACTCTCGCTCAACAATCCTGCATCGGCCAGCCGCCCAAGGCTGATTAGCAGCGGATTCCCCGCGCTGGCAGAAAAACACTGAAACGGAGAATCCGCATAGCCGGTCGGATTCAGGGGAAGAACCTGCCAGAGTTTCTGTCCTGCCGATTGCAGGAAGTCCACAAAGCGGTGGGCTTCGGGACCGAAATCGCCGATCCCATGCGGCCCCGGCAGAGATGTGGGATGAAGCAATATCCCACTCGATCGCTGAAAGCGCATGCCAGAACCATAAACACTTCCCCCAAAGTCGCGCAAGCGATCGGGCCTGCTTATCTGACAACAATTTCTTGCGGCGATAGCCAGATTAAAACGGCTTACCCCTTTTCTGATGGCTGCCATAGGAAATATCTATTGGACGGACCTCAAATCACAATTTATTTTCGCCGCTTACTCTGGGCTGGGGGATTTGTAGCCACCGTCACGAAAAATATGAACAACTATTTTCAGAAAATTAGCAGCTTGCGATCATTCGTGCATTGCGCAGTCTTGTCGGCGGTGGCTCTTACGCTGGTGTTCAGCTCCATGCCATTCTGCTTCGCCGACAATGGACCCACGCCCGACCCCTCTGGCGTCGCCACTGGCGACAAGACCAGCACTTCCGATGCTGCCGGTAACCCTTTTGTTACGCCAGAACCCACAGACAAAAGTGCACCGGACTATGCGGAGAGCAAAAAGAACTTCGACGAATATCAGGCCGAGGCCGCCAAGGAACCTCTTGCCGCCAAGCTCGCCGATCACGTCGGCCACCTGCGCGTTGCCACGAATTTTGCTTGGACCCTGAACACCGGCTATCTCGTGCTTTTCATGCAGGCCGGCTTTGCTCTTCTGACCTGCGGCCTCATTCGCAAGAAAAATGCCGGGCATCTCATGATGCTCAACTTCGCCGCCTATGTGTTTGCCTTCCTCGCCTACTACGCAGTCGGATACGCATTTCAGTTCGGCGCGGTCGCCATCAACGCGCCACCGCTGAGTCTGGGCGGAACGCCCACGCTCAACCATTTTCTGATCGGCAGCGGGCAATGGGGATTCGTCGGCGGCAAGGGATTCTTCCTCACCGGTCCGGCGTACGACGCTGGCAGTAACTGCTTGACGCTGTTTGAAGTCGTCTTCATGGAGACCGCCGGATACATCATTGTGGGCGCGATCTGCGAACGCATCACCTTCTGGGCGTTTCTGCTGTGTGAACTCTTCATCGGCGGAATCCTCTATCCCATTTCCGGTTGCTGGACGTGGGGAGGCGGCTGGCTTTCGCAACTGGGCTCGACCAAGAATCTCGGCCATGGCTACGTCGACTTTGCCGGATCCACCGTCGTGCATGCGGTTGGCGGGTTTGCCGCCATGGCATTGGCCATCGTTCTCGGACCACGACTGGGCAAGTTCGGTCCCGGCGGGAAAATCCGCGTCTTCCCGGCGCATAACATCGTCTATGTCGTGACGGGAACTTTTATTCTTCTGTTCGGTTGGATGGGATTCAATCCCGGTTCCACCCTCGCCGCAACCGATCTCCGCATTTCTGTTGTAGCCGTGAATACGAACCTCGCAGCGGTCGCGGGCTCCGCCGCATCCATGCTTCTTTGGTATTTCCTTTTTGGCAAGCCTGACGTCACCATGGCATGCAATGGCATGCTGGCCGGTCTGGTCGCGATCACCGCGCCCTGCGCATTCGTCTCCCCGACATCATCGGTCATTATTGGGACCATTGCCGGTGTTCTGGTCTGTTGCGGAGTTCTCTTCAACGAGCGCGTTCTCAGAATTGATGACCCCTGCGGCGCGATTTCGGTGCATGGTTACTGTGGCTGGCTGGGAGCGGTGTGCGTTGGCATCTTTGCCGATGGAACGTACGGTTCCGGGTGGAATGGCGTCGGCGCGACCAGCTATCTAGGCCATGCGGGCCAAGGCGTAACCGGCTTGATTCATGGCGATACGCGGCAATTTCTGGTACAGCTCATGGGAGCAACTCTCTACGCCCTTTGGGCGTTCGGTGGAACTTTCGCCGTCTTCACGATCGTCAACAAGGTTCGCAGCATGCGCGTCGCGCCCGAGGTCGAAGAAGAAGGTCTCGACGTTCCGGAGTTCGGCATGCCCGCGTATCCGGAAGATGCAATCGTTTCCACTCCTTACTAAGCTGCCGGCTCCACAGTCGGCTGCGACCATCTCGAATTTCTCATTTGTGTCGAGACGCGATTGGTTCATTCTCGTGCCTTCCGTGGTTCTACTTATGCTTCCCTTATAGTTTCATTACGCGATCCTTATAGCATTGTTGGTTCAATGGGATGAACTCTCTCGAAGGGTGACGCATTATTTTGCCCACTGCACGGGAGAGTCTTTTTGCGTAAGCGTTTTGGGGGATTGCCATGAACATTCGGCAGGCAGTGTGGACGGTTATTACGATCGCGAGCGCCTTCGTTCTCTATCTTTTGTTCTGTCAATCTGAAGCTCAGGCTCAGTCGGTATCCCAAACCACGATCGCGTCCGCAAGGTCCGATAATTCGTCGAGTGAGAGTGCGTCGGCGAAGCCGGCCAATCCAGGTCCCGCTGCTGCTTCGACAGACTCAGTTGCGGCCACACCAGATCAGGGTATTCCTCCCGCAGTCGCCAAAGAACTGGCGGCAATGAAAGCCGAGATTGAAGAACTCAAGGCACTAATCATCAGTCGCGGCATGGTGCCCCCGACCAGTGCTTCAGCACCACCAGCAGCGGCCACCCCCGCGAGGCCGGCTATCACGATACCTGCCTCTGCATCAGCGATCACGACAACAGCAGCATCAGCTGTAGCGTCCGCGGCCGTAGCCACGCCCGCCATCAACACTGTCCAACCGGTCGGGCCGGTTGCAGCAGTCGAGCCAACTCCGCAGGCGACCGCGGCGCAATCCGATACCCAGGTGGCCGCGACCGGCAAGCCTCCGAAACCAGATCCCTTCTCGCTCTACGATTACACTTGGCTTACAGGCAATCCGCGGATCAAAGACCTTCCTTTCGACACGAAGTTCTTCTCGCCAGAAGTCCGATTCGACGTGAACTATACCTACGACTTCAACCATCCGGCCGACGATACGATCGGGGGATCCAGTGAAATTTTCCGCGCCCAGGAATTCCAGGTCGAGCAAGCTGGCGTAGGCGGCGACTTTCACTGGAACAATGTGCAGGGCCGGTTCATGACGCAGTTCGGCATGTACTCTGAAACGACACCGCGCAACGATGCCAGCCCCGTGCGGGGCGGGTGGGATCTCGACACGGCTTACCGCTACGTTTCCGAAGCGTACGGCGGATATCACATCAACGCGCTGAATGGCATCAACGTGCAGGCTGGCATCTTCATGTCGTACATCGGCCTCTGGAGTTACTACAACTTCGACAACTGGTCCTACCAACCCTCATACGTTTCCTCGAACACCCCGTGGTTCTTCAACGGCATGCGCGTGCAGATATTTCCCACTGCCAAGCTCAAGATCGAGCCCTGGCTGATCAATGGATGGCAGTCTTACGGCCGCTTCAATAATCGACTCGGCGTCGGCGGACAGATTTTGTGGCGTCCGACAGGGTCGATCTCAGTCGTCGGCAATCAATACGCCCTCGGCGCCGACGACCTCGGCGTTCCCGGCAGGATTCGCTATCACACCGACGACAGCGTGCAAGTAAAGTACTACGATCGGCCGGGCGAGTTCCTCGATCGGATGGCTTTCACCTTCACCGGAGACGCGGGATGCGAACACGGCGGCGATCCCGTCGCGGGAACAGCCGTGAGCTGCGACACTAATGGGAAGAAAATCGTGAATGGCGTGCCCTACGTCACCCCGAAGCAGTCTTTCCTCGGCTTCATGGCCTACAACCGCTGGTGGTTCCATAAAGATCTCTACGCTGTCACGATCGGCGGTGGAAAGATCAACAATCCTGGACGCTACCTGGTTCTGCTCCCGCCGATTGATGGCGCGACCGCAATTACTGGAACACCGTACTTCACGGAGAACCCGGGTAATCCGTTCGAGGCCTGGGATGGCTCGTTCACTTTCGACTACATGCCCAGCCAGTACATTACGTTCCGCTCCGAATACAACCATCGGGCGGCGAACGTGCCCTACTTCACCGGCCGCGGTGGAATCACTCCGCCCGGCGGCGATAACGGCAACCCCGAAGCAATCGTTCCGGGCTGGACTCCGGATCTGCGGCGCGACGAAAACCGCATGACGTTCGCGATCCTGGTGATGTTCTAGACGGGATCAAAATTCGGCGAATACCGGATTCCGGACCAGTATCCTCCCTTGACCTCTTCGACGGCCTGTCTTACAGTGGCCGAACTGGGGTTTGGGAGGAAATTATGCTAGACGGTTTCAAAAAATTCATTCTGCGCGGCAATGTGATCGACATGGCCGTCGGCGTCGTCATTGGCGCGGCTTTTGCCAGCGTGGTTGCCGGGCTCACATCGGCTTTTCTGAATCCCTTGATCAAGCTGGCTACGGGCGGAGGAGAAAAGTTCTCGACGTTGCAGTTCACGGTGCGCGGCGTCGCGTTTCCGCTCGACAATTTCATCAACGCTTGTATCTCGTTCATCCTGATCGCGGCGGCAGTTTATTTTTTCGTCGTGCTGCCGGTCAACGCGCTGATTGCACGCATGCATCGGGGTGAGAAGCCGGCCGACCCGACCACCAAAAAATGTACCGAATGCCTGAGCGAAATCCCGATCGACGCGCGGCGGTGTGCACACTGTGCTCAACCGCAGACAGTTGGAATTGCGGCGTAGATTCGTCGGATTTGTGACGGCTCGTAAGCCTGGGCTGGCCGGATCGCCGTCATGCGATTGGCCTTTCGGCGTTCCTTCTGTGTTTCGAGTACCATGAGCCAATGAGCCTTCGTTGGGCGCATTTGTTCGTACTTTTCGCTGCATTGACCTTGCCCTTGGCGCGGCTCAGCGCGCAATCTTCGTCTTCTTCGTCTTCATCTCCGCGACATCACGCCAACAAATCGGCCGCAGAAAGCTCGCTCGACTCCGGCTCAATCAGCAGCGGCATTTATCGGAATAAGTCGCTGGGACTCACCTGCAAAATTCCAGAAGGATGGGTCCTGCGCACGGACGAAATGAACTCGCACTCGAACGAATCCAACGATGCTGGGGCAAAGAGCAGTCCATCGGATCCGGCTGAATCACGGGCGTCCAGTTCAGGAGCCGAGGTACTGCTGGCAGCGTTCTCGCGCCCTCCTGAGGCCAAGGGTGCAGACGTGAATTCTTCCATCCTGATCGCAGCCGAACCCGTGGCCGACTATCCTGGATTGACCGACGCACAGCAGTATCTTGGCCCGCTCGCCGAAGTGGCCCGGGCCCAGGATTTCAGTGCGGAAGAAGATCCATACGATGTTGCGATCGGATCGAAGAAGCTGGTCCGCGCCGATTTTCACAAAAACGTGGGAACGCGCGTTATGCACCAGTCGACTCTTGTCATGCTCTCGCGTGGCTACGCGGTGTCAATCACGGCGATCGCGGGCACCACGGATGAAGTCGAGCAACTGATGAACGGGCTCGATTTCCAGGGTCCGGCGCGAAGTGCAAAATGAATCAAGTCCAGCCAGCCGAGCGGCCGTTTTTGATCACTCTAATCTCCGTCTATTTTCTGCTGTCGGCCGCATACTTGTGGACGCTTGGCGCCATCCTGATCGTTGAACCGGGAAGAGTATCGCTCATGCTTGGATCCCGATTAATGCACGGTCTGGAATTGGCCGGGCCTTACATGATGTTAATCGTGGGCTGTGGGTACGCCCTCATAGGCTGGGGATTGTTTCGCCTGTACAACTGGGCGCGCTGGCTGGCAATGCTCGTAATGGCTCTAGGGGTCGGCTCTCTCGTGCCTGTGATTTCCGCGGCTGAGATGAATCTCAGGTTTTTCGCGTGCGGAATTGAAATTGCGGTTCTTGCCGCGGTCGGCTTCTATCTCGCACAGGCTCCAACTGCGCTTGAGGCTTTCGCGAGAAATTCCGAACAAAAAACTGCGCCCCCGATTTAGCGGATGAGCGCGGAAATTCAGGATCCGTGGAAATCCGTGGGGAACGGTGGCGTTGGTTTCAGAGCTTCGCGTTGACTCGCTCTTTTTCTCCCACCCGCTCACTCACTTCGAACTTCATTTTGCGGGCTTTCTTGTCAGCATCAACGATGACGTGATCGCCATGCAAGATGTCGCCGTCCAGAATCTTGAGGGCGAGCGGATCCTGTATCAATTTCTGGATCGCGCGCTTCAACGGACGTGCGCCGAAATTCGGATCGTAGCCCTCGGTGAAGAGTAAGTCTTTCGCAGCATCCGTCAGTTCCAGCGAGATCTTTCGATCCGTGAGCAGCCGGCGAACATCTTCCAGGCGCAGCTCGATAATCTTGACCAGCTGTTCCTTGCCCAGCGGACGAAACACAATGATGTCGTCCACGCGGTTCAGGAATTCGGGGCGGAAATGCGCGTGCAATTGGTTCATCACCTGCTGAACCGCCTGGTCGAAATCTGTTTCCGAGCGAAGACCCTCCGCCTGCAAGAACGTCGACCCGATGTTCGACGTCATGATAATGATCGTGTTCTTGAAATCGACTGCGCGGCCTTTGCCGTCGGTGAGCCGGCCATCGTCCATGATCTGCAACAGAATGTTGAATACATCGGGGTGCGCTTTTTCGATTTCGTCGAAGAGCACGACTGCATAGGGACGGCGGCGAACCTGCTCCGTGAGTTGTCCGCCTTCTTCATAGCCGACGTATCCCGGAGGTGCACCGATCAGCCGCGCAACGGAATGCTTCTCCATGTATTCCGACATATCGATGCGCAGCAGGGCATGCTCATCGTCAAAGAGGAACTCGGCGAGAGCCCGCGCGAGTTCGGTCTTGCCGACTCCTGTCGGCCCGAGGAAAATGAACGAACCAATCGGACGCTTGGGATCGCTCAAGCCGGCGCGGGAACGGCGGATTGCATTCGCCACCCGCTCCAGCGCGACATCCTGGCCCACAACCCGCTGGCGCAGGCGGTCTTCCATGTTAACCAGCTTCTTTACTTCGCCCTCGAGCATCTTCGAGACCGGAATTCCAGTCCACTTGGAGACGATCCGCGCCACATCTTCTTCGTCAACTTCCTCTTTCAGCATGCGTTGCTTGCCCGCGCTCGCCATTTGCTTGGTGAGCTTGGCGAGTTCGTCTTCGGCCTGACGAATCAGGCTGTAACGGATTTCGGCGACGCGCTGCAGGTTGCCTTTGCGCTCCTCGGCCTGCTCTTCGGTCTTGAGCTGGTCGATTTTCTCCTTGAGCGCACGTGCGCGCGCAATGAGATCCTTCTCTTTCTTCCAATTCGCTTTCAGCGTGTTCGACTTCTCGCGAATTTCGGCGAGCTCTCTCTCGATGACGCCCAGACGTTCCTTGGAATTGGCGTCATCTTCTTTTTTCAGCGCCTGTTTTTCAATCTCCAACTGAGTGGCTCGACGTTCGAGTTGATCGATGTCAGTGGGCAGAGAATCGATCTGGATGCGCAGAGATGCCGCGGCCTCGTCGATGAGATCGATGGCCTTATCCGGCAGAAAGCGATCAGAGATGTAGCGATGCGAGAGAGTAGCGGCCGCCACAATCGCCGAATCTTTGATGCGGACGCCGTGATGCACTTCGTACTTCTCTTTCAATCCGCGAAGAATTGCGATCGTATCTTCCACATTGGGTTCGCCGACGAACACGATCTGGAAACGGCGCTCGAGCGCAGCATCTTTCTCGATGTACTTGCGATATTCATTGAGCGTGGTTGCGCCTATGGCGCGTAGCTCACCGCGCGCCAGCGCCGGCTTGAGCATGTTGGACGCATCGATCGCGCCCTCCGCCGCCCCTGCCCCAACCAGCGTGTGCAGTTCGTCGATGAACAGAACGATCCGCCCTTGCGCGTCTTCGATCTCTTTCAAAACCGCCTTGAGCCGATCTTCGAATTCACCGCGATACTTTGCGCCTGCCAGCATCGATCCCAGATCGAGCGCCACCACGCGCTTATTCTTCAGGATTTCCGGAACGTCGCCGGAAATGATGCGCTGAGCCAAGCCTTCCACAATGGCGGTCTTGCCCACCCCAGGCTCACCAATCAGCACAGGATTATTCTTGGTGCGGCGAGAGAGAACCTGGACCACGCGGCGGATCTCTTCGTCGCGTCCAATCACCGGATCGAGCTTTCCACGCCGCGCCTGCTCGGTCAGGTCGCGAGCGTAACGCTCCAGCGCCTGATATTTCGCCTCCGGATTCTGGTCGGTGACTTTTTGCGATCCGCGCACGGCAGTCAGGGCCTTCAGAATCGCATCGTATGTCGCGCCGTGGCGGGCGAGGATCTGCTGGGCCGCATCGCGCTTCAGATGCGTGATCGCCAACAGCAGGTGCTCGGTTGAGACGTACTCGTCTTTGAAGTTGGAAGCTTCTTTGAACGCCTGATCCAGCAGCTTGTTGGTTTCGTTCGAAAGCGTCGGTTCGGCGGCTGCTCCGGAAATCTTAGGGAGTTTGTCGAGCTCGCCGTAGACCTCGTTCAGAACGGCCTGCGGCCCGATGCCGATTTTCTCGAGCACCGGCGGAACGATACCTTCTTTGTCCTCGAGCAGAGCCGCGAGCAAATGCAGCGGCTGCAGCTCGGGATTGCCGTGCTCCGCGGCGAGCTGGCTGGCCCGCTGCACGGCCTCTTGCGCTTTTACGGTCAATTTGTCCCAACGGATGGGCATAAGAACCTCGACTGGATCGTTTTGTAGCTTGGTAATTGGCTAATTGGAGGAGCTTTCGCTGCCAGAAGTTTCAAATTACGCGATTACCAAATTCAAAATTAAACGGGAGGCGGTCACCTCTGCCGCCTCCCGCTTACAGGGGGCTAACACCCGGATTCCTTGTCCTGTTTGACGCGGCGCTGGAGCACCGCTCTTCCCTATTACGCGGCCTTACTGGGCCCCTTGGCTTCGATCTGCTTTTCCGGGCCCTGCTTTTCACTACCGACGTTTACCTTGATCTGCTTCGGCTTGGCCTCGGCTTTCTTGGGCAACGTGACCTTCAGCACGCCCTTTTCGTAGTTTGCGGTGACATGCTCGTTGTCGACCGTTGGAGGCAGAGTGAACGTCCGGACGAAGCTGCCGTACTGGCGCTCCACGCGGCGATAGTTCTCTTCTTTCTCTTCCTTTTCAATCTTGCGCTCGCCCGAAACGGTAAGGGTGTTGTTTTCCACGCGAACGTCGATGTCCTTTTCGTCGATTCCGGGCACTTCAATCTTCAACGTGACCTTGTGCTCGTCTTCGTAGACATCCACGGCGGGGGCAAAGCTGGTGCTGGTAAGGGATTCATCCCGGCCCGCATCGGTGAAGGACTCGCGGAACAAGCGGTTCATACGGTCCTGCAGCGTAGCAAACTCACGGAACGGTTCCCAACGGGTCAATACGGTCATAACTCAATTCCTCCTTCAGAAATGGTTTGGTTCAAAGTTAGAGATTTCGAGACCGGCCTTGGTTCCATCTTTCCAGGCTCGCGGTCACTTCATTAGACGCTGAGTTAGCGTAACGAAAGCATAAAAGTTGAGCGTATTATTGTCAACTACTAATTTACATTTGTTTTAAATAGCTTACGTGTGCAATCACGCACTTCAGGTAGGCGGTTTCGGGGACATTTAGCAGGATCGGATGGTCTTTCGCTTGGCCGCGGACCTCGATGAGGCGCAACGTGCGCCGGGCATCCAGCGCGGCCTCGGAGAGCATTCCCAGGAAGCTGGCTTGGTCCACATGATAGGAGCACGAGCAGGTCACGAGAATTCCGCCGGAACGGAGCATCTTCAACGCGCGGAGATTTAGTTCTTTGTAGCCCCGGAGGGCGGAATCCAAGTCACGCTTGGTCTTGGCGAAGGCCGGTGGATCGAGAACGATCATGTCGTAGCGGCGATTGGCTGCGGCGTAGTCCTTGAGCAGATCGAAGGCGTTGGCCTCAATCCATTCGATCTGGCGTCCATTCAGAGCCGCGTTCTGGTCGGCGACTTCAAGGGCGGCCCGTGAGCTCTCGACGCCAGTCACTTGCGAGCAGCGCGGGGCGAGATGAAGGGCAAACCCTCCCTGATAACAAAAAACGTCGAGCGCCTCGCCATGGGCATACTGAGCCGCTGCTCCGTAATTCTCCCGCTGATCGAGAAACGCCCCGGTCTTCTGGCCTTCAAGCGCGTCGTAATGGAATTGAACCGCATTCATCTGGAAAATCGTTGCGGATCTATTTCCGTACAGCAGGCCGGAGGCGCGTGGCGGAAGGCTCTCCAATTCCCGAACCCGCGGGTCCACTCGTTCAACAATCGCCGAGGGATTTAAGCAGTCCTTAATCTGACAGATGACCGTTTCACGCACGGGGTTGGCATCCATCGCTTGCGTGAGAATTTGCAGCGAAACGATGTCGCTGTAGCGGTCAACGATCAGTCCGGGAAGAAAATCAGCTTCGCTGAAGATCAGACGGTAGGCAGTCGAGTTGTGGACGACGAGTTCGCGATATTTGATTGCATCGGCAATGCGCTGGCGGAGCACAGGGAGCAGATCTGAAATCGGCTCACGCGAGATCAGCCGGATGGCAATTTGCGAGGAGCTGGAGTAGAGCGCCGTCCCAAGCGGCTTTCCTCGCTGGTCGGTGACGCTGACGAGCGCTCCGGGAGGGATTCCGCCTGTAGAGAGCACGTCGGAGCGATAGACCCAGACGTGGCCAGATTTGAGGCGGGCTGCGCAGCGGGGAGAAACTTTCAACTTCGGCAAATCCGAGGAACTGGAAGTCAGGGGCATGAAAACATGGTAATGCCTCCCCGTGGTCAGACGGTCCCTGTAAACTCCGCGCAACCCTCGAGTGGCAGATTTAAGCCCGATTACGGTCGTTACGTGCTTGCGTTTGGCCAGTCAGCTGATAATTGGGCTCGGGGTGCTCGCAAATGAGAAGAACCCTCTTAGCAGCCGTGTTGAGCCTTCTGCTGACTTTGCCGAGCCTTGCACAGCAAGGCTCTCCTCAGCACATTGAGATAGGTGCTTTGCTTGTGCAATTGCAGTCAAGAGACGCCGGTGTACGGTCTAGTGCTTACTACCAATTGGTATCTGACCCCGCGGCACTCCAAAACGCAAAGGTTAAGGCCGCCCTTCTAGATCTTTTGGGTCGCGAGGCGCGTGACGTCACGAACTACGATGGCGGCGAGGGATTTGCTGAATACATCAGCGATCTATCAGAAACGGTCGCACCCTTGGTGAATTGGGACGACCAGCATCAGGCATGCAGGACGGTTAAGGATGGCATCGCCCCGCCTGCTGACACACCCGAGGAAGCCGCGAGTAGGGAAAAGCTTGTGTGGCCCTGCCTGAAACAAATCTCTGCCAGCAACTGGATACTTGATCGGGACAGTGCGAGTCGGATCGTTATAGAGCTCTCGGCGCAGGTGGGAAAGCAGCTCGATCCTTCCATCGCGCAAGAGGCGAGAGGGATGATTACAAATTTCCTCCATGATCCTTATGAAGGCGTTCGCGATGACACGGTCGAGGAACTTGCCAAGTTCGGCGCTGAAGAGATAATCCCTGCCCTGGAAGACGTTGCTCAGTCCGACCCTTCCACTGACCGAGTTGACCACAGCCACTGGATCAGAAAGCGCGCCGCCAGGGCCATTGCTGAAATTCAGAAGCGGGCGGGCCGACCGCCGGCGCCTTAGCTGGCCGCTTGGCCGGGGGCAGCGACCGCGGGGTGAGCTTCCGGAGCGGCGGGGGCGCGGGTCTTCATCTCATACCGGGCGGCTTCGAGATCAGCCAGGAGTGAGTCGAGCACAACCATCGGAACTTCCGTTCCCCAGGCATCAAGTTCTTCTTCATCCCAATCGCCGTTGAGCCGGATCGCGCCGGTGATGTCTTCGGGGAAAGCGTGCCGGAAGTCGCCTTCGCGGATGAGGATGTCGCCAATGAGCCGCCCGGTATGGATCTCGTAGACGCGGCGGCTGGCTTGCCCTCCCGAGTTCGTGAAGCAGAGATAAACCTCTCCGGCAGCGTCGAATTCCGGCTTGTAATACCATGCCTGCGAGGCGTCGATCTTGGGATGATGCCGCCGCGGACGATGCAGAGTCGGTTTCTGATCAACCAGTTCGTCGGCGGGATTGAAATAAAGGACGCGCTGGCACGAGTCGCAGTAAACAATCTGCTGGCCGGACCGAATCTCGTTGTAGGTTTGCGGACGGAGCATGACCTGACAGCCCATGCACTTGTGATCGCGAACCTCGGCAATGCCGCTACCACGGAATTTCGAAACCCGCTCGTACTGGCGCAATAAATCTTCGTCGATTCCGCTGCGCAGCTGATCGCGCTTGCCGCGCCATTCCGCCAAAAGCTTTTCGTCTTCTTCTGTGCGCTGCCGCGCCTGCTCTTTCTCTTTTTCGATTTCGGCAGTCTCGGCCTTCAGTTCCGCCTGCGCTGCCTTGACCTCGGCCGCGCGTGCGTCGGCATTGACCATCAGTTCGAGAATTTTGTCTTCCGTGCCGGCGATTTCTTTTTCCGCAAACTGAATCTCATGCAGAAGGGCCCTGTATTGATCGTTGGTCTTTACGTCGAGGGATTGGTCGCGATACTTGGAAATCTTGCCGCGCACTTCGCTGATGGTTCCCTCATGCTTGCGCTTCGCAGCCTCGTCGGCCTTGATGGCAGCTTGAGCCTTCTCCAGTTGATCTTTCGTGCCGGCAAGTTTCTGCTCGATAGCGGCAATGCGTTTGGGGAATTCGGCGATTTCATCCTGCAAGCGGCGGATTTCCTTGTCCGCTACTTGCAGCTTCAACAGGTTTTCGATGTCAGGAAGCATCCGGCATTGAGTCCACATTGATTTTAGCATGCAGGTGCGCGCAGTCCGCTCAATTCGCTGTGTTTCCGGGGCTACCGTGCCGTCGCTAGCGAGGTCGGTGTACACTTTTCAATTCTTTGTGAATTCATGATTTTTTTCGCGCGAGGTTACTTCGTGAACCTGAAAAGGCGTATTTCCCTGGCCGTCAGCTTTGTCTTGTCGGCGTCGTTCTTCGGTTTTCTTGCTGCTCAATCCGGCCAAACTCAGTCCGCGCCCACCAAGCCGTTAACGATTGACGCAATTTATCAACCTGGAGGACTCGGCGGCCGCGCTCCTGAGAACGTGGAGTGGAGTCCCGATGGCACCAAGCTCTCCTACGTGCAACGCAACGAAGACGACAGCAAGGGCGAACTGTGGTACGTCGACGCGGCGACCGGGGAGAAAAAAGTGCTGGTCAGCGCCGGCAAGCTGGCTTCGCTCGCTCCTGATGTGAACAAAATCAAGAACGAACGGGAAAAAGAACGCCTCGCTCGCTATCACGTCGCGGAATATTTGTGGGCGCCGGATTCCAAGCATTTGCTCTTCAATGCGCAGGGCCAGCTATGGCTTTTCGACGTCGGAACTCAGACCGCAGTGCAGTTCACTTCAGCGCCCGATCCCACTGGTTCTCCTGAGTTTTCGCCTGACGGAAATCATGTCGCCTACATCCGCAAGCACAATCTGTTTGTTCGGCCGGTGACCGGGAAAGACGAAAGGCAGCTGACCAACGACGACAACGAAAATTTGCTCAACGGAGATATCGACTGGGTCTACGCCGAAGAGCTGGCCGTGCGCAGCAATTATTTCTGGTCTCCCGACAGCAAAGAGATCGTCTTCCTGCACATGGACGAGACAAAGGTGCCGACGTTTCCCCTCACGAATCTGCTGGAGACGCACCCAACCACGTATGAGGAGAAGTATCCGCAGCCGGGTGATCCGAATCCGGCGGTGAAGTTGGGCGTAGTCAACATCGACAAGGGAAAAGTCCGATGGATTTCTCTGACCAAGGATGAAGACTCCTACATTCCCCGATTTGGATGGGCAGCTCCGGGCGTAATCTGGGCGGAATTGGTCAATCGCCGGCAGGATCAAGCGCAGCTTTTTCTGATCGACGCGAGAAATGGCAAGTTGCGCATCGTGCTGACGGAAGACACGCCCGGGGCATGGATCGATTTCGAGCACCTCGAGCCGTATTTTCTGAAGTCAACGCCGCAGTTTATCTGGCCTAGCTGGCGCGACGGCAACATGCACCTGTATCTGTACAGTTTCGACAAGCAGAATCCGCTGAGCGCAGACGCAAAGCTGGAACGGCAACTGGAGCAGGGCGACTACGAAGTGCTCGGAATTGAAGGCGCAGACGAGGCCGCAGGCACGGTATTTCTTGCAGCGAATAAAGGCGATCCGCGTGAAGAGCACATTTATTCGGTGAACCTGGATGGCACGCAGTTCAAGAATCTAACTCCCGAAGAGGGGATCCACCACGCACTGTTCAGCGAAGACGGCAAGCATTTTGAATGGACGCATTCCAGCCCTCATGTCTCTCCCAGATCGTACATCTGCGGTGTTGGCGGATCGTGCACGCCTTTGTGGCAAGCGCGGGACGAAATCGCCGAGTACGGTTTGCGCGCGCCGGAATATCTGGAGTTCAAGGCGGATGATGGAACGGTGCTTTACGGACGGCTATTGCTGCCTCTGGGGGAGGGAATTGTCGACACGACTGTTGTGAGCCCGGGACGCGTAGGAGGTGAGGGAGTTGTGTACGGGGAAATTCATCACATACGCCGGATTCCGCTGATTGTGAACATCTACGGCGGCCCGGCGGGGCAGATGGTGTTGAAAGACCTTCCCAACCCGTTCGACGAAATCCTGGCGCGTAAGGGCTTCGCGGTTTTCGCCGTCGATAATCGCGGCACGCCCGGTCGTGATCGTAACTTTCAAACCGCGATCCGGCACGAGTTCGGAGCGATTGAGTTGAAAGACCAACTCACCGCTTTGGATCAACTGCTCTCTCGCTATCCTCAACTTGATCCGAATCGAGTCGCAATCTGGGGATGGTCCAACGGCGGATCGATGACGCTGTATTCCATGACGCACTCCGATCGCTTCCGCGCCGGGGTTGCGGTCGCGCCCGTGACCAACTCCCTTAATTACGACTCGATTTATATGGAGCGCTACCTCGGCCTACCGAAGGAAGACAAGACGGGCTACGACGATTCCGACGTGACCAAGGTGGCAGGAAATCTACATGGCGCGTTACTGCTGGTGCACGGTACCGGCGATGATAACGTACATTTTTCCAACAGCGTGCAGATGGTCGATGAACTGATCAAGGCGGGCAAACAGTTCCAGTTCATGATCTATCCCAACAAGACGCACGGTATCTCGGGGCGAGACGCGCGCGTGCATCTGTTCACGATGATCGAAGATCACTTTGAGCGGGAGTTGAAATAAAACAGCTGGCAGTAATGAAAGCGTGAGGTGCCAGAATTATGTAAGATAGCCGCCATCGGCTGTCGGCGGAGCGCAAGCCCGAATGGCGTGCGCCCTGCTTTCGCAATTGTTTATTTCTGCTTGTCGGTCCTCTTGGGCGTGCTTTCTTTGGCGGTTGTCGTCTCGGTCTTTGGCTTGTCTTCTTTTTTCGAATCCTTCGAATCTTTAACGCCGTCTGAGGAAGCTGGTGCGCTCGACTTCTTGGCGTAGTCGGTGACGTACCATCCCGAGCCTTTAAACTGCACAGTGGGTGCGGAGATTAGCTGCTCAACCGGCGCTCCGCATTCCGGACACTTCTTGATCGCTTTATCAGAAAACTTCTGAATTTTCTCGAAACGGTATCCGCACTTGGTGCATTGATATTCGTAAAGTGGCATTTGTGAGAAGAAAAATGAGGAACAACTTGCGTTCGATTGATTTTAGGGGGCAGCGCGGTTTGGCGTCAATTTTGGCGTCTCATGCTGGCCTCGGGAATTCAGTAACCACAAAGGACATAAAGGGACGCGAAGAATCCTAGAGGCTGCTTCCCTTCGTGCTCCTTTGTGTCCTTCGTGGTTACCGCCTTCTCCCGCGAGACGTCTCGATACGGCCTCAGGTTCTCGCAACAGCCGCCTGGGCGCGACATTTCGCCACGCCGCTTCGATCGCTTTACCCGCCGTCTTACGAGTGACGAGTCCAAGATGCACAAACGTAGCGCCGCGGCGTCCCCAAGCGCCTTTCCCCGGCACGAAGGCTGCCGGGTAATCCTTGCAAAAATTGTGCTGGTCCTCCGGAGGGAGCTTCACCATGCCGCGAGTTCTATCCGGATACCCGAGCGTAGCGAAGATTTTCCCGGCCACCCGAAAGTCCGGATGATCCATGTGCGAGCGCTCTTCAGTCTCAGGCAGCGCGAGAGCAATTTCCCGAAACTGTGCAGGAGTCATGCCACTGGCCTTCCGTTCACGCTAGCATAACCGCGAAACGGGGGCTGCAGTCACGGCGGTGTTAAACTTCCCGCCATGAAAGACGAGAATGTGTCATTGGCGATCCCAGCCCTCTACGTCGTTGGCACGCCGATCGGCAATCTCGAAGACATCACGCTGCGCGCGCTCCACGTGCTCAAAGAGGCCGACGTGATCGCATGCGAAGACACGCGTCAGACTCAGAAACTGCTCTCTCGTTACAGCATTTCCACGCGCACCATCAGCTACCACGAGCACAATGAGGTCGAGCGTTCCGCCGAACTAATCCAGCGAATGCAGCAAGGCGCGAGCGTGGCGCTCGTGACCGACGCCGGTATGCCTGGGATTTCCGATCCCGGTTATCGTCTGGTCTCACGAGCGATCGAGAATGGTCTGACCGTTGTACCTGTTCCTGGTGCGTCGGCATTCCTTGCTGCATTAGTCGCAAGCGGCCTTCCGACAGATTCCTTTCAATTCAGCGGATTTTTGCCAGCGAAACGTGGCGAACGGCGGGCAATGCTGCAGCAGGTGCGGAATTCCTCGGCGACGATGATCTTCTACGAGGCTCCGCACCGGGCCATTGAAGCTGTGGAAGATATCGTCGAGATCCTTGGCGGCAAGCGGCACATCGTGGTCGCGCGCGAAATGACGAAGCTGCATGAGGAATTTCTACGCGGCCCTACGGCTGAGGTTTTGCAGAATTTGAAAAGCCGCGATGCAGTCAAGGGCGAGATCACGCTTCTGATTGCCAAAGCGGATGTGGTCGAATCCACAGCACTGCAAACGCCAATACTGAATATGCGCGAGCGCGTTCAACAAATTATGAGCCAGGACCAGATCGACGAGAAAGCTGCGCTGAAAAAAGCGGCCAAGGAGCGGCGGATCTCTAAGAGCGAAGCCTACCGGCAAATGCAGAGAGAGAAATGATCGGATGAGGTTCCGTTAAAAGTTCTATGTGATACGCACGCAAGATCCCTCGCGCCGCTGGCGAAAACGCGGCGCTTCGGGATGACGCACGAAGTCTAAGAATGGCTGGGCATCCTTTATCGCATGGCTTGCTCGTATGCGTAAGCGAGCCTCAGGACGAGATCTTCCCTCCAGGCTGGCCCCGCGATCTGCAGCCCGATGGGCAATCCGTGCTTTGTAACGCCGCAAGGCACCGAGACGGCCGGCAATCCCCAGACATTGAACGGTCGCGTATTGCGCAACAGCCTAAGTTCGGCGGGACGCAACGCCTCCGGATCAGCTTTCAGTTCCGCGATGGTCGGCGCAGGAACAGGCGTGGTTGGAGTGACGAGCACATCGACATCTGCGAAAACCTGAGCGATGTTGCGCCGCGCTTCGTCCAACTCGCGTCGGCGTGCCATGTATTCCGCAGCCAAGACGCTTTCTCCATTGCGAATCCGGCGCACTGTTTCCGGGAAATATAGATCTTCATGCTGCACCAGGTTTTCGGCGTGATAGGCGTAGGCCTCGGCCGCTTGCAGAGTGCGATCCGTCGGGACATCCAGACGCACCTCCTTCATCTCCGTCACCAGGCTTCGAATCGTATTCAAGGCTTTCTCGATTGCCGCAGCAACGTCCGGATTGAGATCATCGAAGAAGTATTCTCGCGGGACGCCTGCACGCAGTTGGTTCGTATTTTGGCGTAGTGCTCCGGTGTAGTCAGCGACGGGAACGTTACAGGTCGTGATGTCTTGCGGGTCGTATCGTGCGATCGCTTGCAACAGAATGGCTGCGTCGCTCACGCTTTGGGTCAGCGGCCCAATATGATCGAGAGACGTCGAGAGCGGAATCACGCTGCGAATCGAAACGCGCCCATATGTTGGCTTCAATCCCACGCATCCGCAGAGCGCAGCGGGTTCTCTTACCGAACCGGCCGTATCGGTGCCGATCGCCGCGCAAGCCATTCCTGCCACAACCGCGGCGGCCGATCCTCCCGAAGATCCGCCGGTAATTCGTTTCGGATCTGCCGGATTGCGCACCTCTCCAAAGTAGCTGACCAGTGAACTTCCTCCATACGCGCACTCGTGCAGATTGTTCTTTCCGATAATCACAGCACCCGCAGAGCGCAGCCGTCCTACCACCTCTGCATCGTGCGCAGGAACACGATCCTTGTATAAGGCGCTCGCAGCCGTCGTCGGTACGCCGGCTGTATCAATCAAGTCTTTCAGTGCGATCGGAATTCCGTGCAGGGGGCCGCGCCACTGGCCACGCGCAATCTCAGCCTCCGCCTTCCCCGCCTCCTCAAGCGCCGAGTCCGCCATCACCGTAATGAAGGCATTTAGCAAAGGATTGAGTTGTGCAATCGAACTCAGACACTCGCGCGTAATTTCGACCGGAGAAATTTCCCTCCGTCGCAAGCGGGGCGCAAGCTCCGAGATTTTGGCGAG
Source organism: uncultured Acidobacteriaceae bacterium (assembly GCA_963772045.1). GTDB lineage: Bacteria > Acidobacteriota > Terriglobia > Terriglobales > Acidobacteriaceae > Sulfotelmatobacter. The sequence goes on from CAVYWC010000003.1 coordinate 1,071,638, forward strand.
AGCAGCCATGGCGAACCATTCTACAAATCAACAGAGCTTCTGTGTACCTCTGCGCTGCGCGGTTCAGGACGTCGCCCTGATGGCAATCTGAGTCTACTGCGGAGGTCCTATAATAACTTTGTTGGGCTGGGGGAATAGAAAACCATGGCAGAGATGACGGTCGCGCCCGTAGCCACGCACGGCTTTTTTATTGACGGCCACTGGAGCGAAGAGGGCGACATAGTCGAGATTCGCGCCCCTTACGATGGGAGCTTGCTGGCGCGAGTCGCCCAGGGCCGGCGCGAACACGCGGAAGGCGCGGTCGCGGCGGCCGTCAAGGCATTTGGGACCACCCGCCGCTTGCCTGCTTTCGAACGCCAGCGCGTGCTGCGGCGCATCTCGGGCTCCATCGCCGAACGCAAAGAAGAATTCGCTCGCACGCTTGCCCAGGAGGCCGGCAAGCCCATAAAAGGAGCGCGGACCGAGGTCGAACGCGCGATCTTCACTTTCAATGTCGCCGCCGAAGAAAGCACGCGCATCTACGGCGAATATCTTCCTTTGGATTGGCAGGAGTTTACCGGCGGACGTTGGGGGATTGTTCGCCGCTACCCCCTCGGACCCATCGCCGGCATCACTCCATTCAATTTTCCGATCAATCTGGTCGCGCACAAAGTTGCGCCTGCTATCGCCGCCGGTTGTTCGATGGTGCTGAAGCCGGCGCCGCAAACGCCGCTCTGCTCCCTGCTTCTAGCCGAATGCGTACAACAGGCGGGTTGGCCCGACGGTGGCCTCAACGTGCTGCCTCTTTCGAATGACGATGCCGGCGTTCTCGTAACCGACGAGCGCATCAAGCTCATCAGCTTCACCGGCAGCGTTCCCGTCGGGTGGGACATCAAGCGGCGCGCGGGAAAAAAGAAAGTCGTCCTCGAACTGGGCGGCAATGCGGCTGTCATCGTTCACAGCGACGCCGATCTAGGCTATGCCGCTGAGCGTTGCATTTTCGGAGGTTTCGCCTACGCGGGGCAAACCTGCATTTCGGTGCAGCGCATTCTGGTGGAGCATTCGGTGTATGGAAGGTTCACAGATCTCCTGCTTGCGGGAGTGAAGAAGTTGCACGTGGGCGATCCACTTGACGAAAAGACCGATGTCGGTCCTCTCATTCGTGAAAGCGACGCGGTCCGCACCATGTCGTGGATCGAGGAAGCCGTCCGTGCCGGGGCTCGCATCCTTTGTGGCGGAGGCCGTGACAACCTGCTACTGGAGCCCACCGTTCTCACCGGCACCACGCCCGACATGAAAGTGAATTGCCAGGAGATATTCGGCCCGGTTGTCACCATCGAGCCTTACCGTGATTTCGATCAAGCTTTGCGCCAGGTTAATCAATCGTGCTTCGGGTTGCAGGCCGGGCTGTTCACGCGCGATGCGAAATTGTTGTTTCAGGCCTACGATGAGTTGGAAGTAGGAGGCTTGATCGCCGGCGACGTTCCTTCGTTCCGCGTCGATCACATGCCCTATGGCGGAGTCAAAGATTCCGGCCTCGGCCGCGAAGGCCTGCGCTACGCCATTGAAGCAATGACCGAGCCGAAACTCCTGGTCATGAATCTGCGATAGATCGGTTAGGTGAAGCCGTCCGCGACGTGCTCTCTCTGCGCTGAGCTGACGCGCTCTGCCATTTCTGGCCACAGCGCGAAACTAGAATTTAGAGCCATCAACTCGCCGCTGTTGAAGCTTGCACGTTGAAAAACTCAACAGTTTTTCAGCAAGGTTTAACTCATAGTTTTTTTTCTGTGCTGGATTTCAAAAACCCGCGACAAAAACCGTACAACTATTTATAATCTCGTCTTTCATAATGAACTCAGAAAACCAGTGGGTGGTTTTCCTTCGCACTAATAAATAGCTGACGGCAGGCGTTGTGGACCTCAGAAGGTTCTCCTCGTCCGGATCTCGTAAAGAGAAATGTCCCAGATCTTTCATCGCAGCACGAACACATTATCTCGGGCCACCATCTTTGGCGCGGTATTCGTTGTCGCGGCGCTGGCTTGGGTCGCGTATGCCATCCAGGGATCGCCTTATATTACGTATGCGGGCGTGCGAAGGCCGCAGCCGGTTCCCTTCAGCCATCAACATCACGTTACCGGACTCGGCATTGATTGCCGCTACTGTCACACGTCGGTTGAGATTTCGAGTTTCGCAGGCATTCCGCCGACGAAAACCTGCATGAACTGCCACTCGCAGATCTGGACCAATGCGCAGCTTCTCGAGCCCGTGCGGGCGAGTTACAAGACTGGCGAATCGCTCGAGTGGACGCGCGTCAATCAGCTTCCGGACTTCGTTTATTTCAATCACAGCATTCACGTGACCAAGGGCGTGGGTTGCAATACGTGCCACGGCCCGGTCGATCAGATGCCGCTGATGTATCAGCAGGAATCGTTGCAGATGGAGTGGTGCCTGGGCTGTCATCGCGCGCCGGAGAACAACCTGCGCCCGCGCGATCAGGTGTTCAACATGCGCTATCAGCCCCCAACCGGCGCGAATCCGGTCGTGGTTGACGGACAAACGTATACCGATCAGATCGCGCTGGGTACGGCGCTGGTGCATAAATACAACGTGCGCAGCGTGAAGGACATTACGAGTTGCAGCACCTGCCACAGGTGAGGGAATGCGCCCCGGAGGGGGCACGACAATAGCCCGGAGCTTTAAGCGCCGGGTGGGTAGCCAGAAAGAGGAACCAGAGTCCCTTAGGGACGACGGAAACGTAACTCGAATTACCTAATGACGAACGACAGAAATGATAAGGGCGGACTGATTCAAATCAGGAAGAAAGAAGATGTCTGCCCGGGTAAAAAACTCGACCTCGCCTCCGTCCGCGAAAAAATGGACGCTGCCGCGGCGCATGACGCCGCGCAGGTTGCCGAAAAGAAGACCGGCCCGGAATACTGGCGCTCGCTCGAAGAGCTCGCCGGAAGCAAGGACTTTCAAGACGCCTTGCATCGCGAATTTCCTAAGGGCGCTTCCGAATGGCTCGACACCGTTTCCCGCCGCGGATTCCTCAAGGTCATGGGCGCGTCTCTGGGCCTCGCCGGAATGACTGGATGCGTCAAGCTTCCGAAAGAAGCAATCGTCCCGTACGTTCGCCAGCCCGAAGGCGTCGTTCCTGGCCGTCCGAAATATTACGCGACCGCGCTCACGCTCGGCGGATACGCCAATCCTGTTCTGGTTGAAAGCCACATGGGACGCCCAACCAAGGTCGAAGGCAACGATCTGCATCCGGCGTCGCTTGGCGGCACTGATATTTTCGCGCAAGCGCAGTTGCTGACGATGTACGACCCCGACCGTTCGCAGAGCGTGATATCCATGGGCGATCAGCGCTCGTGGCCGGCATTTCTGGGAGCGCTCCGCGGACCGCTCGCTGCGCAGAAGCCGCTGCAGGGCGCGGGCATTCGCATTCTGACGACGACTACTACTTCGCCCACGCTCGCCGATCAACTGCACACGTTTTTAAAGAATTATCCGCAGGCGAAGTGGCACGTCTACGAGCCCATCAATCGCGACAACGTGCTCGAAGGCGCGAAGCTTGCTTTTGGAAAGCCGGTCGAGACGCGCTACGATTTTTCGAAAGCCGACGTCATCGTCTCGCTCGACGCCGACTTCCTCTACGCCGGATTCCCCGGCAACACGAAGTACATTCGCGATTTCGCCAGCCGCCGCGATCCCGACGGCAAGATGAACCGCCTGTACGTCATCGAGAGCACGCCGAGTTCAACGGGCGCGAAGGCGGATCATCGGCTGCCGGTAAGAGCGTCCAATCTTGAGGGTCTGATGGCGGACCTTGAAAAGATGATGGCGCTTCAGGCGACATCGGAGTACACGGTGACGACCGAAGCGAAGGACGCGGAGCGACTTAAGTTCATCAATGCGTTGGCTGCGGACCTCAATCGGACGCACGGCGCGAGCTTAGTGATCGCCGGTGATCACCAACCGCCCCCAATTCATGCTCTCGCCCACATACTGAATCAGGATCTCGGCAACGTCGGCAAAACGGTTTTCTACACCGATCCGGTCGACGCGAATCCGGTCAATCAGACTGAATCGCTGAAAGAGCTCGTTGCCGACATGAATGCCGGCAAGGTCGATCTGCTGATCATTCTCGGCGGAAATCCCGCGTACGACGCGCCTGCCGATCTGAATTTCGCCGAAGTGCTGAAGAGCAATAAAGTTCCTCTACGCGTTCATCTCGGCCTTTACAACGACGAAACCGCCGAACTCTGCCACTGGCACGTAAATCAGACGCACGAACTCGAAGCCTGGGGCGATGCTCGCGCCTACGATGGAACCGTCAGCATTATCCAGCCGCTGATCGCTCCGCTCTATAACGGCAAGAGCGCGCTGGAATTCGTCGCGCTGCTCAATGGCCAAGCCGACGCGACGGGATATGATCTCGTTCGTGCTTACTGGCAGAAACAACATACGGGCACAGATTTCGAGCAGTTCTGGCGCAAATCGCTGCACGACGGCTGGATCGAAGGTACGACGTTCGCCCCGAAAGAACTCTCCGTAAAGACCCCGACGCAATCGGAGATGAACCTCACCGATGCGAACGCCATCGAGCTCAACATCCGCCGCGATTCCACCATCTATGACGGACAATTCTCCAACAACGGCTGGCTGCAGGAACTTCCCAAGCCGATGTCGAAGTTGGTCTGGGACAATGCCGTCCTCATCGGCCCCAAAATGGCGGATCGGCTGGGCATCAAGACCTGCGATCTGGTTGAACTTGAATTGAACGGGAAAAAAGTTACCGGCCCGGTTTGGATTCAACCTGGAGTTCCGGACAATTCTGTCACGGTCACGCTCGGCTATGGACGGAAGCGTGCCGGGCGCGTTGGTACCGCGCAGGGATTCGACGCCTATCCTCTACGCACGACCGCCGCGCCGTGGACGGCTTCCGGCCTGCAGATTCGAAAGACCGGGAACACCTACGTGCTCGCCTCCACTCAGGGCTACCAATCGATGAGTACGCCCAACGGCGACACGCGCCCACTGGTTCGCGAAGCCGCTCTCGACGAGTACCGCAAGAATCCGAAGTTCGCGATCGAAATGGCCGAGAACCCCGCGCCTGAGCTGACGCTCTACCAGCCGTATCCCTACGACAAAGAAATGTACGCGTGGGGCATGGCGATCGATCTCAACAAATGTGTGGGCTGCAACAACTGCATGCTGGCCTGCGTTTCGGAAAATAATATTGCCGTCGTCGGCAAGGAGCAGTGCGCCATTGGCCGTCACATGCACTGGATTCGCGTCGACACCTACTACCAGGGCGACCGCGACAATCCCAAAGGATATTTCCAGCCCGTGCCCTGCATGCAGTGCGAAGACGCGCCCTGCGAAGTTGTGTGCCCGGTTGGGGCGACTAATCACTCGACCGAAGGACTGAACGACATGGTCTACAACCGCTGCGTGGGCACGCGCTATTGCTCGAACAACTGTCCGTACAAGGTGCGCCGCTTCAACTTCCTGCTCTTTCAGGATTGGGACACGCCGCAATACAAGATGATGCGCAATCCTGACGTGACCGTGCGCAGCCGCGGTGTGATGGAAAAATGCAGTTATTGCGTCCAGCGCATCAGCGAGGCGCGCATTGATGCGGAAACGGCAAGCGTGCGCGAGGGAAAAGACATTCGCGTCGGCGACGGATTGCAGACCGCATGCCAGCAGTCCTGTCCGGCGGAGGCGATCGTGTTCGGCAACATCAACGATCCCAACAGCAAAGTTTCAAAGTTGAAGGCGCACGCGCTCAATTACAGCCTGCTGGGCGAATTGAACACGCGTCCCCGGACAACGTATCTGGCCGAGATTCGCAACCCGAATCCGGAACTGGAAGGCTAGGTGAGTGTGTAGGGGTACCCCTTCGGCTGCCCGCCCATGCGAGGCCTGGCCGTTTTGATGTGGGAGATGAGCACCGGGTATCCCCACTTCTCGCGGCGAGAAATGGGGCACCCCCGGCGGGTACATAGGTCCTTCGGAGCGCAAAACGCGCGCTCCCCAGGATGACAAAAAAGAAAACAGCATGCCCGAGCCATTAAAAACCGTGACGGTCGAAAAAACTCCGGTCATCGAGCCCGGACATACCTTCGGCACGGTTACGGAAAAAATCAGTGCCATCGTGCTGACCCGTCCGGCGTCGAATGGATGGTTCGCAGGCTTCGGCCTCGCCTTCATGCTGACGATGATGATGCTTTATGCCATCGGATACCTCTTCCTGAAGGGCATCGGAATCTGGGGCGACACTATCCCGATCGGCTGGGGCTTTGCCATCGTCAACTTCGTGTGGTGGATCGGGATCGGCCATGCCGGCACGCTGATTTCAGCCATCCTTCTGCTGTTGCGCCAGTCGTGGCGTAATTCGATCAACCGTTTTGCCGAGGCCATGACGTTGTTTGCCGTGGCGGCGGCCGGAATTTTCCCCGCCATCCACGTCGGACGTCCCTGGCTCGCCTATTGGCTGTTTCCATATCCCAATACCATGCGGGTGTGGCCGCAATTCCGCAGCCCGCTCATGTGGGACGTGTTCGCGGTCTCGACCTACGCCACGATCTCGGCGCTGTTCTGGTTTATCGGACTAGTCCCGGACCTGGCTACGCTGCGCGACCGCACCGAAAAACGCTGGCTCAAGATCATCTACGGCATGCTCTCGATGGGATGGCGCGGCTCGGCCCGCCACTGGCACCGCTACGAGACGATGTATCTGCTGCTCGCCGGATTGGCCACGCCGCTGGTGCTTTCCGTGCACACCGTCGTAAGCTTCGATTTCGCGATCGGCATCGTGCCGGGATGGCACACGACCATCTTCCCGCCGTACTTCGTAGCCGGCGCCATCTACTCCGGATTTGCGATGGTGCTCATGCTGGCTATCCCGATCCGCAAGATTTACGGCCTCGAAGATTTCATCACCGAACGCCACCTGCAGAATTCCGCTAAGGTCATGCTCGCCACCGGCCTGATCGTCGCCTATGGATACGGCATCGAGGCGTTCATGGGATGGTACAGCGGTGATCGCTACGACGCCTTCACCCTCTGGAACCGCCTGCATGGTCCATATGCATTCTGGTATCTGTCGTTGCTGACCTGCAACATTTTCATTCCTCAGGTACTGTGGATTCGCAGATTGCGCAAGAGCCCGACCGCGCTGTTTCTAATTTCCTTCGTGGTCCTCATCGGCATGTGGCTGGAGCGCTTCATCATTGTCGTCGTCAGCCTGCATCGAGACTTCCTGACTTCTTCCTGGGGAATGTATTACCCCACGCGATGGGACTACATGACGTTCTTCGGCACCATCGGCATGTTCCTGGCGGCCATGTTCCTGTTCCTACGCTTCCTGCCGGCGATTTCGATCTTTGAAATGCGCACACTTCTGCCCGAAGCCGAGGTGAAGGAGTCATGAGGTTCAGAAGATGAAACGCAATCCCATCTACGGCATGATGGCGGAATTCGATTCGGCGCAAGCGCTGGTTGATGCCGCGCATAAGACACACGAGGCCGGATATAAGAAGATCGACGCCTATAGCCCGTTCCCAATCGAAGGCCTGGCGGAAGAAATCGGTTTCCGCCATGATGAAGTTCCGCTGGTCGTGCTCATCGGCGGAATTGTCGGCGGCCTGACCGGATACCTGATGCAGTACTGGATATCGGTGGTCGACTATCCGCTGAACATCGGGGGCAAGCCGTACCACTCATGGCCTGCCTTTATCGTGATCACCTTTGAAATGACGATTCTTTTCGCCGGCATCTCGGCCGTGTTCGGCATGCTCGCGTTGAACGGGCTGCCCATGCCCTATCACCCGGTGTTCAACGTTGCGAGATTCTCGGCGGCAACAAAAGATCGTTTCTTCCTGATCGTATTTTCGTCCGACAGGAAATACGAACCGTCCGACACGCGCAAATTTCTGGAAGGCCTCGATCCGCGATCGATTTCGGAGGTGCCGAGCTAATGCCCTGCCTCCGTTGGCCACAAAAGCGATTACCACAAAGGGCACGAGGGTTCACGAAGGAACCCTTCGGCGGCCTTCGTGGAACTTCGTGTCCTTCGCGTTTGAAGGATTTCGTAGAGGCGACACTCTTGGCTGCAGCGCTCGCCCTCACCTCCGCCTGCCGCCTCGATATGCACGTGCAGCCGCGTGAGAATCCGCTCTCCCGCAGTGGCTTCTACGCCGACCAGCGCTCGGAACGTGCGCCGGTCGAAGGCACAGTAGCCCGCGACGACCTGCGCGCCGACACTTATTTCTATACCGGCAAAATCGGGAATAATCCGGGCGACGTGATGCCGTTCCCAGTTACGAAAGAAGTTCTCGATCGAGGCCGCGAGCGCTTCAACATTTTCTGTGCGCCATGCCACTCGCGCCTGGGAGATGGAAACGGGTTCGTGCCCTCGCGCGGGTTCGCGCGCAAGCCGCCGTCGTTTCACATCGCACGCCTCGAAAAAGCCCCAGTCGGATACTTCTACGATGTGATCACCAACGGCTTCGGCATCATGCCCGACTACGCATCGCAGATCCCGCCGCCCGATCGCTGGGACATTGTCGCTTACGTCCGCGCGTTGCAGTTGAGCCAGAATGCAACCCCGGCCGACGTGCCGGCCGGGCAGAAAGTTCCTTCAGATCCGCCGAAATTCGGCGAGCCGGGATCGGGAGCGACGTTGCCCGTGCTTGCGCCGGAAACGAAGAGTCCGGAAGAAAAATCTCAGAACTCGAAGCAGGACGATATGCAGTCCGCAGCCCTGAAGGGAAGTCGGCAGGTGAATCAATGATGAGCGCGCCGATCTCGCAACCACTCGATCTGACCGCTCCGCCAATCGTCAAAAAGATTGCGCAACGATCGCTGATCGTCGGCGTTGTTTTCGGCATCGGCGCTGTTGCGCTCGCGTTCGCGCGTCCTGACGAGTTCTATCGTGCTTATCTGCTGGGCTTCATGTGCTGGCTCGGTGTCGCGCTCGGCTCCATGGCCATTCTCATGATTCGTCACCTCACCGGTGGCGGATGGGGCATGGTGATCCGCCGCATTCTCGGCGCGGCCATGCGCACGTTGCCTGCTTTGGCGATTCTGTTCGTCCCCCTGATCATCGCGGTCTGGCAAGGACGAATCTATCCCTGGGTAATGTCACCAGATCAGATCCAGGACGCTCACATCCGCGAGCAGTTCGACAAACACAGCTTCATCAAAGGCGCATATCTCAACGCGCACGGCTTCCTGATTCGCGCCATCATCTATTTCGCTATCTGGAACTTACTCTCGTTCTTGCTCTCGCACTGGTCTAAGCAAACCGACCGCGCCGGCGCCCCTGACAACACGCAAAAATTCAAAGCCGTCGCCGGCCCCGGTCTCATTCTCTACGGATTCACCATCACCTTTGCCGCCATCGATTGGGTCATGTCGATCGATCCGAGCTGGATTTCGACGATCTTTGGCCTCGTCATTCTCATCGGCGAAGTGCTCTCCGCAATGTGTTTTGCGGTTGTCGTCGAACGGATTCTCTTCAACTACAGGCCGATGTCGGAGATGCTGAAGCCCGATTTCGTTCACGACCACGGCAAGTGGATGCTCACCTTCATCATGGTCTGGGCATATTTCAGTTTCTCCCAGTGGTTGATTATCTGGGCGGGAAATCTGCCGACCGAAATTACGTTCTATATCAAGCGTCTCAACGGCAACTGGGGATACGTGGGCTTATTCCTTGCGATGTTCCACTTCGCCGTTCCGTTCGCCTTGCTCCTCTCACGCCCATTCAAGCGCAACATCCGCAAACTGGTGTGGGTCGCAGTCTGGCTCATGCTGATGCGTTGGGTCGATCTGTTCTGGATTATCGAGCCGAATTTTTCCAAGACGCTGACTATCACCATCGCCGACATTGTCGTGCCGATCGCGATCGGCGGTTTCTGGCTGGCGTATTTCTTCCGCAATCTCGGATCGCTCCCTCTGCTGCCTGCCTATGACCCGTCGGCGGGAGAAGTACTGCAGCCGCACCACCACGGACTGCCGGAGAACGCATAATGGCGAACAATCCCGACCCGGTGAAATGGTCAAGCAACGGAGCTTTCGAACGCCGCGACATCCGAACCGGCGGTGTGTTCTGGTTCCTGGTGGGACTCGCCGTTGCTGGCGTGATCATCTCATTCGTGGTGAATGGTTTCTATCACTACCTCAACGCGCGAAACGAAGCCCAGCAAGCTCCGGTGAGTCCCTTGATCACAAATGCTCCCAAAGACACGCGCCATTTGCCCACGGGTTACAAAGATTATCTGAAGCAGAATTTTCCCAGCCCGCAGCTGGAAATCGATGAGCGCAGCCAACTCGACAAAATTCGTTTGAATGAAGAGGAAACGCTAGCGACGTACGGCTGGGTCGACCAGAAAGCCGGGGTCGTGCGCATCCCCATCGAGCGCGCTATAGATTTGATCGCCGAGCGCGGACTGCCGACACGGACGCAAGACGCAACCCAGCCAACCACCACAGCTCAAAACGATAGCAAAAAGAAATCAGGAACAAAGCAGTGAGCACTCCAAATAACAATTCGAAATTAGCGAACCGTTCTGAGGGGACGACCGCCCCCGGTTGTCTGGTCGGACAAAGCCCGACAGCGCAGTCCGTATGCAGCTACTCAGCTCGCATGACATTCTGTTTGTTTCTAGTCCTTGTGGCCCCTACCGCCTTTGCCCAGACCATGTCCAACGGGATCATGGGGCCGCCATCCAACATGCGCCCGCCGCACCTCGAAAATGTCGGCATCGATCAACATCTAGACGCGCAGATTCCGCCCAACCTCGCGTTCGTCGACGACACCGGCCGCTCCGTGATGCTTGGCGAGTATTTCGGCAACAAGCCGCTGATTCTGAATCTCGTTTACTACAACTGCACTATGCTCTGCGGCGAGGAACTGGCCGGACTAACCAGCGCGATGAAAATGGTGAAATTCGATCTGGGCAAAGAATTCGAAATCGTTACCGTCAGCTTTGATCCGCGCGAAACGCCCGCCATGGCCGCCGCGAAAAAGAGAGATTTCATCGGGCGCTACGGCCGCACCGGCGCCGCTGACGGATGGCACTTCCTCACCGGCTCGGCTGACTCGATCGATGCGCTCGCCAAAGCTGTTGGTTTCAAATATCAGTACGACCCCAAGACCAACCAGTACGCGCACGCGACCGCAATTATGATTCTGACCCCGCAGGGCCATATCTCACGCTACTTGTACGGCATCGATTTTCCGCCCAAAGATGTGCGCCTGGGACTGGTCGAGGCTTCTCATCAGAAAATCGGCAACCCGGTCGATCAGGTGCTGCTCTACTGCTATCACTATGATCCTGCCACTGGAAAATACGGTGCGGTCGTGAACAATATCCTTCGGCTTGGAGGCGGATTGACCATCGTGCTTCTCGGTGGACTTCTGCTGATCTTGTTCCGCCTCGATCAATCCGCATCGCGACGCATGGCAAAAGCTAAGGCGGGACCGAGCCCTCAGGAGCAAGGCAAAGCAAGATATGTTTAATAATTTTCCATTGTGGCCCCAGCAGGCCTCGACGATGGCGGGCAATGTAGACGCACTCTTTATTTTTCTGCTTATCGTTTCCGGGTTGGTGACGCTGCTGATTTTCACGGCCGTCATTTATTTCGCCGCGCGCTACCGACACCGTAAGGGCGTGCGGGCTGAACAGATCGAAGGTTCCACTCCGCTTGAGATTACCTGGTCGATCATTCCGTTTTTCGTCTTTATAGCGATCTTCGCCTGGGGCGCGGTCGTTTACTTTAAGAGCCGCACCCCTCCGCGGGATTCGACTGAAGTCTACGTTGTCGCCAAGCAATGGATGTGGAAGCTCGAACACGCCGAAGGCCAGCGCGAGATCAACGAGCTCCACGTGCCTGTCGGCCGTGATGTGAAGCTAATCATGACTTCGCAAGACGTGATTCACAGCTTCTTCGTGCCCGCCTTCCGGATGAAGCAGGACGTGCTCCCCGGGCGCTACACGATCGCGTGGTTTCGCGCCACCAAGCCCGGCACCTATCATCTTTTTTGCTCACAATACTGCGGCACGCAGCACTCCGGCATGATCGGCAACATCGTGGTCATGGAACCGGCGCAATACGAAGCCTGGATCAGCGGCGGCACTGGCGGTCCGCTCTCGGTGACTGGCGAAAAGATGTTCGCCGAACTCGGCTGCTCCACCTGCCATCGCACTGATACCCAAGGCCGCGGTCCGAGTCTGCAAGGCGTTTTCGGCCATCCCGTGATGCTCGAAGATGGACGCACTGTCACTGCCGACGAGAACTATGTCCGCGACTGCATCCTTGATCCCGGCGCTAGGCGAGTCAAAGGATTCCAGCCCATCATGCCGACATTCCAGGGACTCGTCAGCGAAGAACAAGTAAACGCTCTCGTGGCATACATCAAATCTTTGTCCAATGCCGGTTCGGCCGGACTCAAAACCGCCGAAGCCGCGCCGAAATCCGCTCCGGCCAAGGCCAGAAGCAAGGGAACGCAGGTGGAATAAGTATGTCAACTGCAACAGCTCAACTGGTTGAGCGTGAAAATTATCTGAATGCACATTACGGTGTTAAGTCGTGGCTGCTCACCACTGACCACAAGCGGATCGCGCTCTTATACCTGATGTCGATCACGTTCTTCTTTTTCATCGGTGGTTTCTTCGCTCTGCTCATCCGCCTCGAACTGCTCACCCCCGCAGGCGATCTTGTCCAGGCCGACACCTACAACAAGCTGTTCACCATGCACGGTCAGGTGATGGTCTTCTTCTTCCTCATTCCGTCAATCCCGGCCGTGCTGGGCAACTTCCTGGTGCCCATGATGGTCGGCGCCAAGGATCTGGCCTTCCCGCGCATCAATCTGCTGAGCTGGTATCTCTACATCATTGGCGGCGCCATGATGCTGCACTGCATTTTGACCGGTGGCGTCGATACCGGCTGGACCTTCTACACTCCCTTCAGCACCGAATTTAGCAACACAAAAGTCATTGAAGCAGGACTCGCCATTTTCGTTGCCGGATTCTCCTCCATCCTCACCGGATTGAATTTCGTCGTCACCATTCACCGCATGCGCGCCCCGGGCATGACTTGGTCGCGTCTGCCACTTTTCATCTGGGCTCACTACGCCACCAGCATCATCCAGATTCTCGGCACGCCCGTCATCGCCATTACTCTGGTCCTCGTTGTCGCCGAACGTGCCTTGCATCTCGGCATCTTCGACCCCAAACTCGGAGGCGATCCGCTGCTGTTTCAGCATCTGTTCTGGTTCTACTCGCATCCCGCCGTGTACATCATGATCCTGCCGTCGATGGGCGTCGTCAGCGAGGTGATCGCCTGCTTCGCGCGCAAGCGGATTTTTGGCTACAGCTTCGTCGCGCTCTCATCGATCGCGATCGCGGTATTCGGGTTTCTGGTGTGGGCACACCACATGTTCGTCGCCGGGATCTCGGTTTACGCTGCGCTCGTGTTTTCTCTACTCAGCTATTCGGTCGCTGTGCCCTCGGCCGTGAAAGTCTTCAACTGGACGGCCACTCTCTATAAGGGCTCGATCCACTACGATGCCCCCATGCTCTACGCCTTCGGCTTCATCGGCTTGTTCACCATGGGCGGCCTTACCGGACTGTTTTTGTCTGCTCTCGGTGTCGACATTCACGTCCACGACACATATTTTGTGATCGCCCATTTTCACTACATCATGGTCGGCGGCGCGCTCATGGGATATCTCGGGGGAATGCATTTCTGGTGGCCAAAAATTTCCGGCAGGATGTATCCCGAAGGTTGGGCGCGACTCGCCGCGCTGATCGTTTTCGTCGGATTCAACTTGACGTTCTTCCCGCAATTCATCCTCGGTTATCTCGGCATGCCGCGCCGCTACTATGATTACAGCCACATGCCCGAGTTCCAGATCTTGAATGTGTTTTCGACGGCCGGCGCGACCATCCTCGGCATCGGCTACCTGCTTCCCATGATTTATTTCCTATGGTCGATGCGTTACGGCAAACCCGCGCCCGATAATCCGTGGAATGCTGCCGGACTGGAGTGGAAGACCGCTTCGCCTCCACCGACGTTCAATTTTGATCAAGAACCGGTCGTGACCTGGGAAGCCTACAACTACGACGAGATTGATGCCGCCCATCCGGAGGAGGTGCCCGTTGGCGGATAGCCAGATCCTGGTCGAGACGGCAGCCCACGCCGAAGCGCATAATCCGGCGCTGCAGCATCAATTTGCCGAGCCGCAACAGCAGCGCGATGCCGCCAGCCTCGGGATGTGGATCTTCCTGGCCACCGAGGTCATGTTCTTCGGCGGAATGTTCTGCGCGTATCTCATCTATCGCACCTGGTACTTCGGCGACTTCGCCGCGGCCAGTAAGTCGATCAATGCCGCGCTCGGCGGCACGAATACTGCCGTCCTGATCTGCAGCAGCTTGACCGTGGTTCTGGCGATCTGGGCTGCGCAAACCTCGCGGCGCGGCCTGATGCTGCTGATGCTTGTGCTCACCATGATCTTCGGTTGCGCCTTTCTTGGCATCAAGGCCGTGGAATATCACGACAAATTTGTTGAGCACCACGTTCCAGGCGCGTCGTTCAGCTTCGAGCACGAGGAGATACCCGGACACCTCGGTCAATACGCCAATCCGCGTCACGCCGAAATCTTTTTCGCCCTCTATTTCATCATGACCGGATTGCACGCGCTCCACATGATCGTCGGGCTAGGGATTTTTACCTGGCTTCTGTGGATGGCATGGAAGGGACGTTTCACGCCCGAGTATTACACGCCTCTCGAAATCGGCGGCCTTTACTGGCACTTCGTCGATATCGTCTGGATTTATCTGTTTCCGTTGTTGTATCTGATCGACCGGCATAAGTGACTCCGGCAACGCGAGCTTTCTATGGCTGCACATTCTATGTCTGCAAATTCTGATCACTCGAAATCGTCGCCCCTGACGACTTATTTCGCCGTATGGGCCGCGCTGCTGTTCGGCACGTTTCTTACCTACGAGGTCGCCAAGATCGATCTCGGTCCGTGGAATGCCGCTGTCGCCCTCATTATTGCCTCGACGAAAGCGCTGCTGGTCGCGCTCTTCTTCATGCACATCAAGGGCGCCCACGAACGCCTGCTCAAGTTGGTCGTAATCACAACGATCGCGTTTCTGATCATCCTTCTGTCGTTGTCGATGGCCGACTATGCGACTCGACTCTCGATCTGAGTCCTAAGTGAGGCGAAAGCTTCCGCCCCGAGGCGATCTTGCAGGCAGGGAGAATAACGGTCAGTCCGAATGACGGCGAGCTCCGTATCCGCGGATCGCTCATGCGAGTAGGGGAAATCCGGGCCCCTGCCTTCAAGCGCTGTCGAGTGCACATCTGCGCTATACTCGCGCTTCGAGGGAATGACAGGCTCGAGGTCAACTTATGGCATTTTGTAACTCTTGCGGCGCAACGCTCGCTCCCGGAACAAAATTCTGTTCGAACTGCGGTGTGCCGGTGACGGGCGCCGGCGCTGCTGCGGCTCCCATTGCGAACTCGCCGACAAGTTCGCCCGGCCCGGCTGCTCCGACAGGCAGCAGCAGCGCAGTGAAGATGATTTTGATCGTGGTAGCGGTGGTAGTTGCGTTTGGCATCCTTGGCGTTGCTACGCTCGGTATTATCGGCGTCCACATCGCGAAGAGGGCTCACGTACTCAAAGATTCCAACCGCGTGAAGGTGGAAACTCCCTTCGGTAGCGTCGACACAACCAAAGATCCGCAAGAGATTGCCAAAGACTTAGGGGTCGAGATCTATCCCGGAGCACAGGCCGAGGCAGATGGAGCGACAAGTGCAACTTTCGGCAGCGTGCACACGGCGTCCGCTTCGTTCATAAGCAACGATCCTTTGGATAAGGTCTGCGACTTCTATAAATCGAAGTTTCCCAATGCCATGGCGACCACCTCGGATCGAAATCGCTGTACCATCGTTTCCAACGATCAGAAGAACATGATTACGGTCAACCTTGAAGCCAATGGTCGATCCACTAAAATCCAGATCAGCAACGTGACTAAGTCGTCCACATCTTCGAACTGACTACATCGGGCCCATGCAAGAGACACCCACAGATCCTGCTAGACGCACTTGGACGAATGACGCCACAGGATTAGCCGAGGCTCTGCGCTTGCAGATTCACGGCGAGGTTCGCTTCGACCGCGGCAGCCGGGCGCTCTACGCCACCGACGGCTCCAACTATCGCCAGATCCCGATCGGTGTAGTGGTGCCGCGCGACACCGACGATGTGCTCGCGGCGATCTCCGTTTGCCGCGAATTCGGAGCTCCGCTGCTCTGTCGCGGTGGAGGCACTTCGCTGGCCGGACAATGTTGCAATGTCGCGGTCGTGCTCGACTTCTCGAAGTACATGACGAAGATCGTTGAGATCGATCCGGCGCGCCGCATCGCCTGCGTCCAGCCGGGAGTGGTTCTCGATCAGCTGCGCAACGCGGCTGAAAAATATCACCTCACCTTCGGTCCCGATCCTGCGAGCCATAACCGCTGCACCATAGGAGGGATGATCGGCAACAATTCCTGCGGCGTGCATTCCATCATGGCCGGCAAAACCGACGCCAACATCGACGAGCTCGAAGTAGTCACCTATGATGGCGTGCGCCTACATGTCGGCCAGAATCGAATCGAACCATGTACGGACAGCCGCCCTCGGCTGTCCGGCGGCCTAGAAGTATCGGGCCGCAGCGATTCCGATCGCGCCCATCAGATCCAGACCGCTCTTCGACAAATCGCGGACGGTTACGCCGACCTCATCCGCCAGAAATTCCCCAGCATCCCCCGTCGAGTCTCTGGCTACAACCTGAATTACCTGCTTCCCGAGAATGGATTCCACGTCGCCCGCGCCCTGGTCGGCTCCGAAGGAACCTGCGCCACGGTTCTTGAAGCCACTTGCAGACTTGTTGAAAGTCCCCCTGAGCGAGTGCTGCTCGTTCTCGCTTATCCTGATATCTATCAATGCGCCGATCACGTTCCCGAAATCCTGGCGCACAAGCCCATCGGACTTGAAGGCTTCGACGATCTTCTGGTCGGCTACACTCGCATAAAGAATCTCAACCCCGAAGGCCTGACGCTTCTGCCCGAAGGCGGCGGATGGCTGCTCGCCGAGTTCGGAGGCCAGACGTTCTCCGGAGCGGAGTCCCATGCGCTACGCGTGATTGATGCACTCAGTCGCGGCGCCTGTCCTCCGAAAACGCAGCTCTATTCCGGGGTTCAAGCCAAGCGCGTCTGGGAGATTCGCGAAACCAGCCTCGGAGCGACTTCGTATGTTCCCGGTGAGCCTATGAACTGGGAGGGCTGGGAAGATGCGGCCGTCTCCCCCGAAAAACTCGGCGGCTATCTTCGCGATTTGAGAAAGATGTTCTCCGACTTCGGCTACAAAGGCTCCCTCTACGGTCACTTCGGCGACGGATGCGTGCACAATCGGCTGAATTTCGATTTGCAATCAGAAGGGGGCATTGCGAAATTCCGCCGCTTCATCGAAGAAGCTGCCGACCTCGTCGTCAGTTATGGCGGATCGCTCTCCGGCGAGCACGGCGACGGCCAGGCCCGCGCCGAACTGCTTCCAAAAATGTTCGGTCCCGAGTTGGTCGAGGCCTTCCGAAGATTTAAGTCGGCGTGGGATCCCGACTGGAAGATGAATCCCGGCAAAGTCATCGATCCGTACAAGCTCGATGAAAATCTCCGCCTCGGCGCCGGATATTCAGCCTGGGAGCCGGAAACTCACTTCAAATTCCCTCATGATCACGGCAGTCTCTCGGCTGCGACTCTGCGATGTGTTGGAGTCGCCAAATGCCGCCGCGACGAAGGCGGCGTGATGTGCCCCAGCTATCGCGCCACCCGCGAAGAAGAGCATTCCACGCGCGGCCGCGCTCATTTGCTTTGGGAGATGACGCAAGGCACCCCGCAACAAAGCGCGCCCCCAGGAAGCCGGCCCAAAGAAGATGGGATCATCCGCGACGGCTGGCGCAGCAAGGAGGTCAAGCACTCGCTCGATCTTTGCCTCGCTTGCAAAGGCTGCAAGAGCGATTGTCCGGTCGGCGTCGACGTAGCGACCTACAAAGCCGAATTTCTGTCGCACTACTACGAAGGCCGGGTTCGCCCGCTGAATGCCTATGCGTTCGGCAACATTGATCTGTGGGCGCGGCTCACTTCGAACGCGCCCGGCCTTGTGAACCTGACCACGCAACTGCCGTTCCTGCGCGAGATCACGAAACTGATCGCCGGAATTCCACTTGAGCGTCAGATTCCGCCGCTCGTACCTGCGACCTTCAAGTCTTGGTTCCGCAAAGCTAGGGGCGGACGCATTCGTCCGTCCCGCGAAGCGAAGCGAGCGTGCGATTCTCCGCAGGAAAGCGACGCCCCCGAGGTCCTCCTCTGGGCCGACACCTTCAACAACTACTTCCAACCACAAACCGCCCGCGCGGCGGTCGAAGTCCTCGAGACCGCTGGATACCGCGTGCTCGTCCCGCAAGCCAACCTCTGCTGTGGACGCCCCCTCTACGACTTCGGCATGCTCGACCGCGCGGAGAGGCTCCTGCTCGAAATCCTCGACACGCTTGAACCCGAAATCGAAGCCGGAATCCCGGTCGTTGGCCTTGAACCGAGCTGCGTTGCCGTCTTTCGCGACGAATTGATCAACCTGTTTCCGCGCGACGAGCGCGCCCAGGCCCTAAGCAGGCAAACATTTCTCTTGAGCGAATTCCTCGAACAAGAGCTCGGCCCCAATGCGTCCCTACCCCAAATCAACCGCAAAGCGCTGCTCCACGGCCACTGCCATCACAAGTCGATCATGAAGATGACGGCGGAAGAATCGCTTCTCCGCCGCATTGGCGTCGACTTCCAGTCCCCCGCGCCAGGGTGCTGCGGCATGGCCGGATCGTTCGGTTTTGAGCACGATAAATTCGAAGTCTCGGCCGCCATCGGCGAACTCGAACTTCTTCCCGCCGTACGCCAGGCCCCGCCAGACTGGCTCATCATTGCCGACGGATTCAGCTGTCGCGAGCAGATCGCCCAAGGCACCGGCCGCCACGCCCTGCACTTGGCCGAAGTCCTACAAATGCTGCTCCATGGCGCTGATCCCACGAACGGTCCTTACCCCGAATCCTCCTCGGTCTGCGAACGCCAGGCCCAAATCCGCGGCTCCATGCAGCGGGCCGGCCTGGGCCTGGGAGTCCTCGCCGCCAGCGCGCTACTCTTACGGATGCTCTCTCGTAATCGCTGATATATCAGCGACTTACGGCAACATCTCCCGACGTGTGGCCCAATTCCCCGGTTTCTGGGACAATATAGACAGTCTCCTGCGCCCTTCTTCGGCGCGTTCTCCGGTTCGCTTCGACCGAGACAACACCGCTCACGCAGACTGGATCGCAAGCATGGATCGTGAACTTACAACTCCGACGCTTCCCAACGAAGCCGACACCACTTTCGCTGTACCAAAGACCCTGACCGCCCCAGTTCCCTCGATCTCCCAGGTCCGCACGCCCCTGACCGGCTCGGTCCTGATCCTCATCCAATTCGACGTCGCTGAGGAGATCCGTCTCGATGAACTCCGCCGCATTATCGGGGCCCGCACCCAGCAGCTTCCGCTAAAAAACACTGCCCCGAGCTACGTCCGATATCAGCGCACTCCGGTGGTCGTCACGCTAGATCCGATAATCCTCGATACAGGCGAGCGCTTAGAAGGCCAGATCAAGTACTTCGACTACGGAGTCATCAGTCTGGTCTTCGAACTGCCTTTCGCCGGTACATGGGAAGACCTCATCCAGCTCTCCAGCCGCTGGACCTCCGACACCAGCTTCGAGTCCGTCGCCACGCGCATCGCCCGCCAGCGCCTCGAGCGCGCCGCCCCCGCGCTGATCAAGCCGTACCATACCGGACCCAACGACGCCGAACCGTGGCTGCAAGAGGACTATTTCATCTTCCACGTGCGCGAGATCATGCTCGATGAAACGAATGCCGCGCCCTCGGCCAACGACCTGCTCGCCAGCCACGGTGACAAGATCGCCCAGATCGTCCGCGGCGAAACTTCCCAGCTCTCCGAAGGCGAGAGGCAGGAGATCCTCCAATCCCGCATTTCCTATTATCCCAACGATCTCGCGGTTATTGGATGGAATGCCGCGTTCATCTACGACACGCCCTCAGGGGCCGAAACCGCCATACAACTCCTGCAGTATGCCAACTCGCAGCTGCTCGAATTCCGCCACTACGACGAGTTCCTCACCAAGGAACTGCAAGACGTCTACGACTTTCTCGACCGCGGGGGCACGAGCCTATGGTCTCGCTGGCGCACAGCCCAGGCCGCCTCGAAGCTGCACACCGTCCTGCTCGACGTAAACGAGCTGACCGAACGCGCCGATAACGCCATCAAGTTCCTCAGCGACATGTTCTCCGCGCGCCTCTACAAGCTATGCGCGGCTAAAGTTGGAGTGCCCGACTACAAAGACCTAGTCAAGGAAAAGCTAAACACCGCCGAGGATCTCTACCGCTTCATGGTCGAGCAATTCAACCAATCCCGCGCCTTCGTCCTTGAACTCATGGTGGTGGTAATCCTGATAATCGAGCTGATCTACTTCTTCAAAGGCCGCCCATTCTGAGAGCAGTGCAATCGGCAGGACCCAGAAATGCGGTTGCGATCTGAGCCATCGAGGCCAACGGCTCTGCGCTCGCTGGCTCCATCGGCCGATTGATTCAGATCTTCGCATTCTGGCGGGCGCGGCGAATGCCGGCGTTCAACCCGGTTTCGACGGAACGCGCGTAACCGGACTTAGCCATGGCGGCCATGGTCGCGGCCGCAATTCCACCGGGGGTTGCGGCTTCGTGCAGAAGTTCCTCCAGACCCAGCCCGCTTTCACGCCAATACATGATCCCGTCGCTGAACGCATGGGCCGCGGCGATCAGAGCGGTCCGGCGATCCAGTCCCGCAGCTTGCGCCGCCCTCGCCAAAGTTGTGAGCGCATGATATCCGTGGCTTGGCGAGTGGGTCGCCGTGATTATATCCATCTGGCGCTCGGGGATTTCGCACACGGGTCCGACTTGTTCGAACAGCCGGCGCACATGAACGCGCTCAGCCTTGGTGATCGTGCGATCGAAACTGATGGGCGTTAATCCCTTTCCAATTCGACACACGGGACTCGGCATTGCCCGTGCCCAGTGAACTTTCCTGAGCCACGCGCGCAAATTTTTCAGCGGAACTCCTGCCGCCAGACTAATACCAAGCTGCGGCGGCTTCGCCCCACACGCCGTCACTTCGGCGAGCATCTCTTTCACCGAGGCCGGCCTCACTGCGATGATCAGCATCTCCGCGCTTGCCACCGCCGACTTCAGATCACGCGCAACCTCCACGCGCGATTCCCGTCGCAGCGCTCGCAGCTTTTCCGGATGCCGATCATAAGCGACGATCCTTCGTTGATCTCCCGCCAGACATAAACCTGCCGCAACTGCGCCGGTAATGCGCCCTCCCCCGAGGAAAACAGTAGTCTTCATTTTTCCTATCCGCGCCGGTAAGGCAGACTTCTTTTCCGCGAATAATCGCGGATCAACGCCGATGATGAAAATCACTCCGTGGAAATCCGTGCGAATCCGCGGGCAAGGAAGTTACCGGCTGGCCAGGCCTCCTGCCGTTTCGCCACCATCAAGCGTGTACACGTGGCCGGTAGCAAACGCCGCGTCATCCGAAGCCAGATACGCGAACAGCCCGGCAATCTCCTCTGGCGACGCATGCCGCCCCAGCGGAATCTTCCGGTTTACTTCCTCCAGCATCACATCCGAATATTCCGCCCGCTGCATTGGCGTCAGCACGTATCCTGGAGCCACGGCGCACACCCGCACTTTCGGAGCTAGCTCCAGCGCCATCGACCGCGTCAACTCAATCACGCCCGCCTTGGTCGCGTTGTAATCAGCGTAATACGGATATCCCATCACGCCATTCGTCGACGCCGTTTGCAGAATCACTCCGCTCCCGCGTTCCCACATATGCCGCGCCGCCGTCTGCGCCATATAAAAAACGCCAGTCAGATTCACCGCGATCACGCGCTCCCATTCCTCGGGGGTAATGTCGAGGAATTTGTGGCGAATGCTGATGCCTGCGTTATTCACCAGCACATCAACTCCATCCATCAGCCGAATCGCCTCGGCGAACGCCGCTTCCACCTGCATGAGATCGGTTACGTCCGCAATAATAGCCTCGCCCAAGGCTGGCAACTCGCGCTTAATGTGTTCGCAGGCTTTTTCGTCGCGATCGAGCACGCACACGCGCGACCCGTCCTCAAGGAAACGCGCCGCCGTAGCCGCGCCGATGCCGCCGGCGCCGCCTGTAACCAGCACCCGCTTGTCTTTCAATCCCCGCATGGATTCTCCTCAACGAGCCGTGAGTTGTGAGCCATGAGATATGGCCGATGAGTCACGACTACACTAGCTCACGACGACTGGCGCAAATTGTCGGCAATTATCGTGCATTTCGTTTCATGTTCGTCGCAACTTCGATAGCCGCCGTGCGGCGGCGTCTAGCGTTTCCGGTTTCTTGCAGAAGGCGAAACGCACTTGCTGCACTCCGTCGCGCCGATCGCGATAGAAACTCGATCCTGGGACGCACGCCACGCCAATTTTCTGCACCAGATGTTCAGCGAACGCGACATCATCTTTGAATCCGAACACCGAGATGTCGGTCATCACGTAGTACGCGCCACGAGGACGGAAGCACCGGAAGCCAGCCGCCGTCAGCGCGGGGATGAGATGATCGCGGCGAATACGGTAGCCCTCAGCCAGTGTGGCGTAGTACTCGGCGGGCAAGCTCAAGGCGGCAATGCTAGCTTCCTGCAGCGGTGCAGGTGCACCCACGGTCAGAAAGTCGTGTACCTTGCGGATGGCGTTGGTGATCTTCTCCGGCGCCACCGCCCATCCCACGCGCCATCCCGTGACCGCGTAAGTTTTCGACATGCCGTTGATCGTGACCGTGCGCTCGCGCATGCCATCGAGCGACACCATGGAAATATGCTCGGTTCCGTCGTAAATGATGTGCTCATAGATCTCGTCGGTAATCACTAGCACATCAAACTCGAGGCAGAGATCGCGAATGAGTTCGAGTTCCGCGCGGGTAAATACTTTGCCGGTGGGATTGTTCGGTGTATTGAGAATGATTGCCTTCGTGTGCCGGTGGAAGGCTCGCCGCAGTTCTTTCTCATCGAAATTCCACTCTCCCAGATCATCCTGCGGCGGACGCAATTTGACGAACTTCGGTTTCGCCCCGCTGAGCACTGCATCGGGCCCGTAATTTTCATAGAACGGCTCGAAGATCACGACCTCGTCACCGGCATTGCACACGGCCAGCAGAGTCGAGATCATCGCCTCAGTTGATCCACAACAGACGGTGACTTCCTTCTCCGGATCGACTTCGATTCCTTGCCACGCCTTCATCTCCCGCGCGATTGCATCGCGGAGACTCTTCGCCCCCCAGGTGATCGCGTATTGATTGAAGTCCGATGCAATGGCTTGCTGTGCGGCGTGCTTGATATCAGCCGGAGCAGGAAAATCAGGAAATCCCTGGGCGAGATTCACTGCGCCGTAGAGCATCGCCTGGCGGGTCATTTCGCGAATGACCGACTCGGTGAAGTGCGAGACTTTGTCGCTCAGAAAATGCTTGCAGGCTGTCGAAGTCGCGTCGGCCATGCTAGGCAGACTAGCATAAATGCTCTCAGCCCAGCCCTGAAGCCGGGTTGGAAACCGCGCTCTACTTCTTCACCTGAATCCCCAGCTCTTTGAGTTGCCGATCACTGACTGGAGTTGGCGCGTCGACCATCAGATCGACTGCGCGCGCCGTCTTCGGGAATGGAATCACTTCGCGCAGGCTCTCGGCTCCGGCAAGAATCATCACGATGCGGTCGAGTCCTAGCGCGATGCCTCCATGCGGAGGCGTGCCGTACTCCAGTGCTTCCAGAAAAAATCCAAAGCGCGATTTCGCTTCCTCGTCGCTCATCCCCAAAGCGCGGAAAATCTTGCGTTGAAGATCCTGACGATGGATACGGATCGATCCCGATCCCAATTCCGTCCCGTTTAGCACCACATCATAAGCGAGCGCACGCACGGCACTCAGCGGTGATTGCGGGTCGTTGACGGACTCCACGCCTGCTTCGAGCAAGGCCATGTCTTCCTCGTGCGGCGACGTGAAGGGATGGTGCGCCGCCATCCACTTCTTCTCGCTTTCATCCCACTCGAACATGGGGAAATTTGTAACCCACAGAAAACGAAAATCGCCGCGCTGAAAACATTGGTGCCGCTCGGCATATTTCTGAGCCAGGGCCAGGCGCAGCAGCCCGGCGGAAGCGTAAATCGCAAGCTCAGCGGGAGTAACTTTGCGATGTGCCGGCATCGCCGTTTGCGGACCGGCCTGCGCCGATCCAGCCACGAGCACAATCAGATCGCCATCTTCCGCGCGACACTTTTTCGTAATCGCCGCCGCAGCATCCGGGAATTTATTGGCAATGCGTTTGAAATCCTCGAAAATCTTCGCTCCACCCTTCGAGTGGAACATCGGTTTGATGTCGTCACGTTCCTTTCGCGACAGTTCGCCGACCTTAGGCGTGCGAATCGCAATAACCGGCAAATTGCCATTGATCGCCAGTTCCTGCAGGTTTTCCGGCGTGAAGCAATCGCGGACTTCAGTGAATGACGGCAGGCGCAGGTCGGGCTTGTCGATGCCATACAACCGAATCGCCTCGTCATAATCCATGCGTGGAAATGGCGTCTTGATTTGGTAAGCCGCCGCTCGGAACGCCGCGGTGAGAAACCCTTCGACCACTTCCCAAACCTGCTCGGGTTGCGGGAACGACATCTCCAGATCGATCTGCGTAAATTCCGGCTGGCGGTCAGCGCGCAAGTCTTCGTCGCGGAAGCAGCGCACGATCTGAAAATACTTGTCGAATCCGGAAATCATCAGAATCTGCTTGAACATCTGCGGCGACTGCGGCAGCGCATAAAAAGTTCCCGGCTGGACGCGGCTGGGCACGAGGTAATCACGAGCTCCCTCCGGTGTGGAGCGCGTCATAAAGGGAGTTTCAATCTCGAAAAATCCCTGCGTGCACAAATAATCGCGGATCGCCTTCGCCACCTTGTGGCGCGTTTCGATATTGAACTGCATCACGTCGCGACGCAGATCGATATAGCGATACTTCAGCCGTGTTTCTTCGTTGGTCAATGCCGTGTCGGAAGGCAAAAACGGCGGCAGCTTCGATTCATTCAGCAGGCGAATCTCATCTGCCACCAGCTCGACTTCGCCAGTCGGTATATTTTTGTTTACCGTGTTAGCATCGCGCAGTTTTACTGTGCCGATCGCAGCAATGACATATTCATTGCGCAGAAGTTCGGCTTTTGCATGTGCGACTGGATTCGCTTCGCGATTGAACACGACCTGCGTTATGCCGGTCCGGTCGCGCAAGTCAATAAAAATGAGGCTGCCCAGATCGCGGCGCCGATTGACCCATCCCATGAGCACAGCTCGTTTTCCCGCGTCCAATGGACCGAGTGTCCCGCACATCTGCGTGCGTCGCAAATCTCCCAAAAAATCGAGCAAAGTTGGAGTCCTTACAGTCAGAGCGCGATTGAAAGCCGAAACCCAGATTATAAACGCAGCACAGCACAGAAGCGGCCTTTGCGGCATCGCTGCCGGCAGGTTTTGAAGGTCTACCAATGAGAATATTCGCTTTTATTTCGCCATATATGGGATACTTCGCTTGGCGGATGCGTCGTGGCCTGAGCAGCCAGCTCTTGCACTTCGCTCTCCGAAAAAAATCGCGGCGCGGCAAAGTTTTCCGCAACTCCGCAAGACGTTCACAAGGCTCGAAAAGTTAGTATGGCCTTCACACCAGCGAATCTCAATTGAACAGTCCCGGGGGATTTCGGATTACGAAATCGTCAGGGCGGGGCGAGAACACTTGGCAACTACCGATTACACGATCAGCAGCCTTCCGGCGAATATAGAGGCCGAACGCTCCATCCTGGGCGCGATTCTGCTCGACAACTTCGCCTACAACCAGGCGGCCGAGCACCTGCGGACGGAAGATTTCTCACTCGATTCGCATCGCCGCATTTACGCACGCATGGTCGATCTGGCCGAGTCGTCGCGGCCCATCGACATGATCACGCTGATCGAAGAGCTCGATCGCCACAAAGACCTGCAGGCTATCGGCGATGTCGGCTACGTGTCGAGCCTGATCGAGGGCGTTCCCGATCGGCCCAGCATTGAGCACTACGTCAAAATTGTTCGGGATAAGGCGCTGCTGCGCGGTCTGATCTCGGCCGCGAATACGGCCATCGCGCGCGCCTCCGACCAATCCGATACCGCAGAAGAAATCCTCAGCGACAGCGAAGCCGCCATCTTTCAGCTTTCTGAAAAGCGTATCGGCCGCGGCTTCGTGGGCGTCCAGGATATCGTTCGCGAGTCGTTCGGTTCCGTGGACGCTCTCCTGCAGCGCGGCCAACGCATTACCGGTTTGGCCACGCATTACAGCGCCCTCGACGAGATGACCAGTGGCCTGCAACGCTCCGACTTAGCGATTATTGCTGCGCGGCCATCGATGGGAAAGACGGCATTCGCCATGAACATTGCCGAAAACGCCGCCATCGAAGATCAGCAGGTGGTGGGCGTATTCTCTCTCGAAATGTCGCGCGAGGCTCTGCTTATGCGCTTGCTGTGCTCACAAGCCAGAGTCGATGCGCACAAGATGCGGACCGGCTCGCTCTGGCAGGACGACACGAAAAAAGTCGTTCGCGCCATGGAGCAATTGGCCCACGCTCCTATTTACATTGATGATACCCCCGGCGTCTCAGTCAGTGAGATGCGGGCCAAGGCCCGCCGGCTGAAGCAATCCCAAGGCAGGCTGGACCTGATCATCGTCGATTATCTTCAGTTGATGTCCGGAGGCGGCAAGCGCTTCGAGAATCGCACCCAAGAAGTTTCCGCCATTTCACGCGGTCTCAAAGCGCTGGCCAAGGAACTCAGCGTGCCAGTCATCGCGTTGTCGCAGTTGAGCCGAGCTCCCGAAAGCCGCGGGGGCGATCACCGGCCGCAACTTGCCGACCTGCGGGAGTCCGGGTCCATCGAGCAGGACGCCGACCTGGTCATGTTCATCTTTCGCGAGGAAGTTTACCGCCAGGACGATCCTGAATTGCAAGGCCGAGCCGAAATCATTATTGCCAAACAACGTAACGGGCCGATCGGCAAAATTCGCATGGCTTTCCTGAAATCCTGCACCCGATTCGAAACCATGGTCGACGGCGGAGCCGATTCTGACGAGTGATAGGGACGACTTTGCTCTTAGCTGTACTCGAGTAAACACTGTAGACCGGCGTGCGTAAATACCTGTAGAAACTTAGGTTTGCACGGACCGTCTTTGGCTCCCTCACGCCTGTGGAAAAGATTGTGGAATTAGAAATCATGCTGAAAATGCTTTTCAGAAAAGACCGCCCGGTCGGTCTGAGCAGGCAAGGAATTGGCTGGTTAAACCAATGAATAGTAACCAGTTATGCAATTCACGCCGCATTAACACAAATCTTTCTCGTCGCCATTACCAAAGGGTCAAATTTTGAGATTTGCACATTTCCGGTGTTCAGCCTTCCAGCTTTTTGATCCGATTTAAGGTTTTGCCCTTCCAATTTTCTGCTGTCGACGAGCGGAAAAACGCATGGCAATCGCGCCGCTTTCGCTGCAAGATCAACTCATTTTTCCGTCCGGCTAGCTGCCCTCGCCAACCTTGAGGACGGCGAGAAAAGCTTCCTGAGGAATATCGACCCGGCCGATCCGCTTCATCCGTTTTTTGCCTTCTTTTTGCTTTTCCAGCAGCTTGCGTTTGCGGGTGATGTCGCCACCATAGCATTTTGCCAGAACATTTTTGCGCATGGCGGGTACGGTCTCACGGGCAATCACCTTCGCGCCTACTGCGGCCTGAATGGCCACCTCAAACATCTGCCGCGGGATCAATTCCTTCATCTTGGCCGCGAGCGCCCGTCCGCGGTCATAGGCAAAATCACGGTGCACGATCAGCGACAGCGCGTCCACCGGATCGCCGGCCACCAGAATGTCCAGCTTCACCATCGGCGACTCCCAGTAGCCGGCCAAGTGATAATCGAGGGAGGCATATCCCCGCGACACGGATTTCAGGCGGTCATAAAAGTCGAGCACGATCTCATTCAGGGGTAACTCATAATGTAACATCACGCGATTCGCGGCGACGTATTCAAATGTCTTCTGTTTTCCCCGTTTTTCTTCGACCAGCTTCAAAATTCCGCCGACATATTCCTCGTTGGTCAAGATCGTCGCCAGGATGACGGGCTCTCCCACTTTCGCGATCTCGCTTTGATCCGGCCAGCGCGACGGATTATCCACTTCGATCAGCGTGCCATCCGTCAGCGTGATTTTGTAGCGCACGCCGGGAGCCGTGGTGATCAGATCGAGATTGAACTCGCGCTCCAGTCGCTCCTGGATGATTTCCATATGAAGCAACCCGAGAAAGCCGCAGCGGAAACCGAAACCCAGAGCCACCGAACTTTCCGGCTCGAAGAAGAATGAGGAATCGTTGAGCCGCAATTTTTCCAGCGCTTCGCGTAATTGCGTGTGCTCGTGGGCATCGACTGTATATAGCCCCGCGAAAACCATCGGCTTGATCTCTTCGAACCCCGGCAATGGCTCGATCGCAGGATTCGTATCATCGGTGATTGTGTCGCCGATTTTCGTATCCGCCACATTTTTGATATTAGCGATGAGGAATCCAACCTCACCGGCTTGGAGTTGTTCGATTTCGACCGGCTTGGGCGTAAGCACGCCGAGATTTTCCGCGTCGAAGGTTGTGCCGTTCGACATAAGACGGATTCTCTGCCCCTTGCGCAAAGTACCTTGGAAGACTCGAGCCAGGATGATGACGCCGCGGTAAGCGTCAAACCATGAGTCGAAGATCAAAGCCTGAAGCTGGTTCTCGGGCAGTCCCTTGGGCGGAGGCACGCACTTCACAATCGCTTCCAGCACATCGGGGACGCCCTGTCCCGTCTTGGCGCTGATTAGCACGGCATCGGCAGCGTCCAGCCCTACCGCGCTCTCAATCATTTCCTTCGTCCGCGGAATGTCTGCGCTCTGCAGATCGATCTTGTTGATGACGGGAATAATTTCCAGCCCGTGGTTGATCGCGAGATACGAGTTTGCTAGCGTCTGCGCCTCGACCCCCTGGGAGGCATCGACTACCAGCAGCGCGCCTTCGCACGAGGCGAGCGAGCGCGAGACTTCGTAGGAAAAATCCACGTGCCCCGGCGTATCGATCAGGTTGAGCTGATACGTCTGTCCATCCAGCGCTGTATACGCCATGCGCACGGCATGAGCCTTGATCGTGATCCCGCGCTCGCGTTCCAGGTCCATGGAATCGAGCACCTGGGCCTGCATCTCACGTGCCGTCAGCGAACCGGTCAACTCCAGCAGGCGATCTGCCAGCGTGGATTTCCCGTGATCGATGTGCGCGATGATCGCGAAATTGCGGATGTACGCTGCGTCCATGCTTCAATGTCTACGAGCGATCCCCTAAATCAGTTTTGGGAAGGGCATGTTTTCGGAGATTGGGGAAAAACTCGCCCTGTTTGCGATTCGTATCAGGACACGACCTTCAGCCGTGCCGGCCATGGCCCAGAATGCGGGTTTCAGCCCCTGAGAACTACGAAACTGCTTTCCTGCCTTTCACTCTGAGATCGCTGTGAACCTTCAATTCTAGCAGGGCGACGCGTGCGGTCCTCTCTTGCTGGGTAATAACGACCCCAACCTTGCGATGCGGTACTTTCTCATTTACCCTCGCTGCCGGGCTGTCCCAGGAGGATTCGTGCGTACCGCGTTTGCCATCGCTTTGCTCTGCCTCAGCTCACTTGCTGCAGCCCAGACCCTGTCTCCCGAAGTGCGCAAATTCGTAACGGTCGACACCCCGGTTGTGGCCCTCAACCACGTGCGTGTGATCGATGGCACCGGAGCTGCCGCCCTTGACGACCAGACTGTCATCCTCGCCAAAGGCAAGATCGAGTCCGTCAGCGACAGTTCTTCCGCCAGCATTCCCAAAGAGGCTGAGATTCTCGATCTCCGCGGCGACACTGTCATCCCCGGCCTCGTCGGGATGCACGATCACATGTTTTATCCCGTGGGCAACGGCATTTTCGGCGAGATGGCTTACAGCTTTCCTCGGCTCTATCTCGCCGCCGGAGTCACCACCATCCGTACCACCGGCGCGCTCGAACCTTACACGGATCTCGAGCTGAAAAAATCCATCGACGCCGGAACCACTCCCGGCCCCAAGATGCACGTCACCGCACCGTATCTGGAAGGCAAAGGTTCGTGGGCGATTCAAATGCATCAGCTCACCGGTCCCGACGACGCTGTTCGGACCGTGAATTTCTGGCTCGATCAGGGCGTCGACGATTTCAAAGCATACATGTTCATCACGCGGGCGGAACTCCGCGCGGCCATCCAGGCAGCCCACAAGCGTGGTGTGAAGATGACCGGTCATTTGTGCGCGGTCAACTTTCATGAGGCCGCCGACCTCGGCATTGACGATCTGGAACATGGACTTCTTGTTGATACCGAATTTCTGCCTGACAAAAAGCCCGACGTGTGCCCCGAAAAAGCAGAAGATCCGATCGGCATGGCCAAGCTCGACGTCAATTCTGGCCCGCTGCACGACCTCATCCTTTACCTGGTGCAGCATCATGTCGCCGTCACTTCCACGCTTCCGGTATTCGAGATGGGTAGCTTTTCCGGCCGTCCTACACTGGAGAAGCGCCTTCTCGACGCGCTTTCACCCGATGCCCGCAGTGCGCTGCTGATGAATCGCGTACGCTCCAGCGACGCCAATCTTCTTCGCCAGCGGTACGGAACTGACGTCTCGCCCTGGCCCGCCGCATTCAAGAAAGAACTGGAATTCGAATATGCCTTTTCGAAAGCCGGCGGATTGTTGCTTGCGGGCCTCGATCCAACTGGCATGGGCGGCGTGATTGCGGGATTCGGCGATCAACGCGAAGTAGAACTGCTCGTCGAAGCCGGATTTACTCCGCTCGAGGCCATCCATATCGCGACGGCAAATGGCGCGCAGTATCTTGGCGAGCTCGATCGCATCGGAACCATCTCATCGGGCAAGCAGGCCGACCTGGTTGTGATTAAGGGCGATCCTTCCCACAAGATTGAAGACATCGAGAATGTCGAGACTGTCTTTAAAGATGGCGTCGGCTATGATTCGGCCAAGCTGATCGATTCGGTTCGCGGCGTGGTCGGAAGCCGATAGACGGAGCTTTTCCAGACAGTCTACTAGTTCCCGTTAGAATCAATCTCGCATGCTCGTTCTCGCCTCCGCATCGCCGCGCCGCCAGGAGCTTTTGCGCCATGCGGGGATTTCTTTCGTCGTGCAGCCGGCCGACATTGACGAAACTCCGCTTCCACGAGAGCATCCCCGCGAATGTGTCGAGCGCCTGGCACGCGAAAAAGCTCTGTCTGTCTGGACGAGGCGTCCGCACGATATCGTCCTGGGAGCGGACACGATCGTCGTCATCGACGGATCCATACTCAACAAGCCCATCGACCTCGAAGACGCCGCCCGCATGCTTAGCCTTCTCTCCGGACGCACCCACCAAGTCATCACAGGCGTGTGTCTGGTTAGTCCAGTTGTCTGTAGTACCCAAGACGAGAACCCTCAAATCAGTGTGGCTTCAGAAACCACGCTGGTCACGATGACCGCGCTCTCGGACGAGGAAATTGGTGAATACATCTCCACCGGGGAACCGATGGACAAAGCGGGTGCGTACGCCATACAAGGAAGGGCTTCCCGCTGGATTCCCCGCATCGAGGGCGATTACACGAACGTTGTCGGATTGCCGGTTGCGCTGGTCTACCGCTTGCTCAGGAAAGAAGGTCCAGAATGAAAACAACGCGGTAAAACGTGGGCTGGAGTTGTTGAAGCGGAGTTGTGCGCGGACGAAGACGATTTACGATTTTTTCTCGTCGTTGTCGTCTTTCTTTTCTTGCCCTTCCTTGAATGCAGACTTGAAGCTTCGAATTCCTTCGGCCAAACCTTTCCCCAAGCCCGCAAACCGTGCTGGAGCAAACAGGAGTAGGGCGATAGCGATCACCAGCAACCAATGAAGCGGCGACAATTCTCCCATAACTCCTCCAATGGCGTGGTCACAAGCCGCGCAGATCCATTTCAGCTCGATCTGCAGAAATTGTAGGCGCCTCACCGTGGGGAGTCAAAAATCCAATCAGACTAGCCAATATCGCAGATTATTAGCCATGGAGCCGGTCGCCTCCCGGTGTAAAATGCTTCCCGCTCTCTGAATCCAGAAATCTGGCCGCGATCAACCCTCGGGGGGAAATGATGAAAAAGCTGCTACCGATTCTCGCGATTATTTTTTCTGCTATTTTCTGTGCCACATCTTTAGCCCAACAAGCTGAGCCTCCCAAGCCCCCAGCTTCGAAAAAGCAGCCATCCGCGCAAGCCTCCGAAAAGCCTCCCGAAAGCGGTGCCAAGGCGGTAGCGCCGCCCGAGCAGAAGGTTTCCCACGAGGCCGGAGACAAGGACAGCAAGGAAGAACATTACGACATGACCGAAGTGCCTCCCGTCGTGACCCATCACCAGATCACAGTCGATGGAAAGCTCTTGAAATACACGGCGACCGCCGGAAAACTGCCCATCGAGCGCGGCGATGGCAAGATTGAAGCGGAAATGTTTTACGTCGCCTATACGCTCGACGGCCAGGATGCAGCGAAGCGTCCGCTTACTTTCGCGTTCAATGGCGGACCCGGATCGGCGTCTCTCTGGTTGCATATGGGAGCGCTGGGTCCACGGCGAGTTGTGCTGCAGCCTGACGGCTTCATGCCACCCGCTCCTTATCGCGTCGAAGACAACCCGTACACGCTGCTCGATAGAAGCGATCTTGTGCTGATCGACGCGATTAATACCGGATTCAGCCGGGCAGCCGACCTTGAAATGTTGAAGAAATTCTGGGGCGTGAAAGGAGATATTGAATCGTTCAGCGAGTTCATACGGCTCTACATCAGCCGCACCGAGCGCTGGTCGTCTCCCCTGTACCTGTTCGGAGAAAGCTACGGCACGACGCGCTCGGCCGGCATCGCTGGATACCTTGCCGATCGCGGAATTTCGTTCAACGGCATCACGCTGCTTTCGACCGTGCTGAACTTCGAGACCCTCGAAGATAATTTCACCAACGATCAACCCTACATTTTTCTGATCCCCACGTTCACGATGATCGCCGGCTATCATCACAAGCTTGCGCCCGATCTCCAGCAGGATCTGACTCACGCCCGTCAGCAAGCCGAGCAATGGACATCGACTGATTATGAGCGAGCCCTTGACAAAGGCGACGCGCTCACGCCGCAAGAGCGTCAGAGCGTGATCGATCAACTCTCCCGCTTCACTGGTTTGACCAAGGAAGTCATCGACGAAGCCAATCTTAGAATTAATGTGCAGAAGTTCACACATTATCTGCTGATCGATCAGAAAGTGCGCGTCGGCCGCCTCGACGGACGTTACACTGGCCCCGATCCCAACGGCTTGCTCGACACGCCGTTCTACGATCCGACCGGATCAGCTACACAGCCGCCCTTTACGTCAGTGTTCAACAACTACCTGCGGACAGAGTTGAACTACAAAGTCGACATGCCCTATGAAGTGCGCGCACCTCGGGGGCCGAATGACTCGTGGGATTGGGGTTCCGCGGGCCGGGGATTTCCCGACACGGCGTCGGCGCTGCGGCAGGCGATCGTGAAAAACCCATATCTCAAGATTCTTGTGATGGAGGGCTATTACGATTTGGCCACGCCGTATTACGCGGCGAATTACACCTTCGATCATCTGAATCTTCCCCCGAAATATCGCGAGAATATTTCGTACGCAACCTACGAATCGGGACACATGGTGTATCTGCCCATGGATGGGTTGAAGAAGATGAAGGCCGATGACGCTGCGTTCATAACCAACACTCTCCCGCAATAGAGAGCCGCGAGCGCCGATCGGGGAAGGCTCATGCTGAAAAGCCGTGTCCAACTCATTGCCCTCGTTCTTCTGATCCCCGCGTCGCTATACCCGGGCTCCTCTGCCGCCAAACAGTCGACAGAAGAGCAGCGGAAGACCAGCAAGCCCTATACCGGCGACCTCTCGATTTTCGACGCACCCGGCAGAGACGAACGGCTGCAAATCGATCGCGTCATGAATATTCTGGGCATGGCTCCGGGAAAGTCGGTGGCCGATATCGGCGCCGGCTCCGGCTGGTTTTCGGTTCGCGCCGCCCGCCGCGTTTGAGCCGCCGGGGTGGTCTACGCTGTGGACATCAATCCCGAGGTGATTCAGTACATCGATCAACGCATACACAAGGAGCAGCTTGCAAACGTCAAGACGATCCTCGGCAAGCCCGATGATCCGCTGCTGCCTACCCACTCCGTGAATGCCGTCCTTCTGCTGAAAACCTACCATGAAGTCGCGCATCCCATCACCCTGCTGCGGAATCTGCGTCCGGGCCTGCGTCCAAAAGCAAAGGTCGGGGTTATTGATTGCAATGGCAACGGAGAGGACCACGGCGTGATGGGCGAAGTCGTGATTCGGGAGGCCAAACAGGCGGGCTATCGCCTCATCAAGCGTTATGATTTCGTAAAGGCCGACAATGAAGTTACTCCCTTGTATTTATTGCAGAACCGTGAGTTCCTCCACCACAGACCACGTCGTTCGTTCCAAATCTGCGAACAGGGGTAGGTCGGCGTCTGATGCTTTTCCTTCCGGACTTGCCCAGGCACGCTCCATCGCTTCGCAACCGTCGAAATACAATTCCACGATCGCGTCCCACCCAGGATGCTGTCGCTTGGGATCGTCACAAGCATAATTCTGAACGTATTTTTTCAATCCCGGCAGCCTCTTCGCCAGAGTCCCGTGCACTTCCTTCAGATGTCGCCGAAATTGTGCCTGCGTTAAGTCCGGGCGTCGGTAAAGCACAACCATAAACTTGAGCATAGAAATACTCACATGCTCTCGATCATTCCGGCCAACAGCAGCGTGCGCCGCGGCAGCTCTGAGATCACAATGTGCTCGTGCACCGCATGCGCGCCTTCGCCCTCGGCGCCCATGCCATCGAGCGTCGGAATGCCAATTCCAGCCGTGAAATTCCCATCCGATCCGCCGCCGACTGCCGCTTCCTCCAGCGTCCATCCAATCTGTGCCGCAACGGCCCGTGCCTTCCTGTAAAGCGCAGCTACGCCTTCGGTCCGCTCCATCGGCATGCGGTTAATCCCACCTTCGAGATGCAGCTTGCAATGCTTGTCGACCGGCTTCAACGACCGGAGCTTGCGA
The DNA here is from genome assembly GCA_963772045.1 of uncultured Acidobacteriaceae bacterium. Classification (GTDB taxonomy): domain Bacteria; phylum Acidobacteriota; class Terriglobia; order Terriglobales; family Acidobacteriaceae; genus Sulfotelmatobacter. Next base: position 1,107,031 of record CAVYWC010000003.1, read on the forward strand.
TCGAGCATTTTGGCCTGTTGTGCTTTCTTAATCCGGACATCGATCTCCACCGTCGCCTCGGCCGCGATGACGTTGGTTCGCGTTCCGCCGCAAATCACGCCCGGATTGGCCGATACGCCCTGCTGAACACTGTTCATCTTCCAGATCGCAGTGATCTGCCGTGCCATTTCTACAATCGCGCTATGCCCTTTACCCGGATCGAGCCCCGCATGCGATGCTACGCCCTTCACCTGCAGCGTATATTCACCCACTCCTTTGCGAGCGGTCTTTACCGCGCCACGCCCCGCCGCCGGTTCCAGCACCAACACCCCCGCGGATTCCTTTGCTAACGCCATGGTGATGGCACGCGAAGAGTAGCTGCCGACCTCTTCATCGGAGACCAGAAAAACGGTTACCGGACGGGGCAGTTCGCTATGCCACGTATGCAGCGCCTCGATCGCGAACTTCATCATCGCGATTCCTGATTTCATGTCGAGCACGCCCGGCCCATACAATCTTCCGTCAGAGGTCCGGCATGGCATGGTCGCCAGCGTACCCAGCGGATACACCGTATCGAAATGCCCCAGCAGCAGAACTGGTTTAACTTGATCGCGGCCGGGAAAATCGATCTGCAAATTGTTCCCGAATTTCTCTGCACGATGAAGGCGAACCTTCCCTCCTAGCGCCCCAAATTTCGCAGCAAGAAACTCACTCATGCGATCGCAGGCTGCTTTGTCGTCGCTCGGCGATTCAATCTCGGCAAACTCCCGAATCGTCTCCACGATCGCATCCTGGCTCGCCCCAAGATCTACCAGTCGTGCGTGCCAATTGATCTGGCCCAACCGCTGGGTGCCCGATGTCTCGCCGCCCTTCCGAGACACGGGAATTGCCACTTCCGCTCTTCTCATCTCACGTCCTTTCATTCGCGCATCTTCGGCGCAAGCCGTACAGTATAATCTTCAGGCTGTTTCCCATGAACGATATCCAGCGTACAGGCATTCGACAAACATGAATGAGAGCCCCTCTGCTGTGACGGAACCTTCGCTTGCCGGGAGCAAGGCCGTGCTCGATATCCACGAGATTCTCAAAATTCTGCCCCACCGCTATCCGTTTCTGCTGATCGATCGCGTGCTCCAGCTGAAGCGCAAAGAGAGCATCGTCGCGGTCAAGAATGTCACGATTAACGAACCGTTTTTTGCCGGACACTTTCCCGGCCTACCGATCATGCCCGGCGTCCTCATTGTGGAAGCCATCGCTCAAGCCGGCGGCGCGCTGCTACTCACCGAGGTCGAGGACCGTCACAACAAGGTCATGGTCTTCACCGGCATTGAACGCGCGAAGTTCCGCCGGCCCGTGAGCCCCGGCGATCAACTCCGGCTGGAAGTGGAAGTCAAGGGCTGGCGCGTCGTCCCGGGCATGACCGCCGCAAAAATGCAGGGCTATGCGAAAGTAGGAGACAAACTCGTGGCCGAGGCAATCGTCTCTTGCCAACTCATCGACAGTGCCCGGGCCGTGGCTCCGTCGACGAAGGCGCCAACGATGAAGGATGACTCCGACTGACTGAGTATCGTCTCTGCGAATTCATGAAACCATCCCCATGAAAGTCCATCCCACTGCGATCATCGATCAGCGCGCCAAGGTTCCAACATCTTGCCAAATCGGCCCCTATTGCGCGATCGGCGCCGATGTCGAACTCGGCGAGAACTGCCGGCTCATCTCGCACGTGGCCATCGAAGGTCCCACAAAAATCGGCTCGCATAACGTCTTCTTTCCTTTCGCCGCGATCGGCATGGGGCCGCAAGACGTGACTTACAAGGGTGAACCCACCTGTCTCGAGATCGGCGATCATAACGAAATCCGCGAGTGTGTCACCATCAACCGCGGCACGGTCAAAGGCGGAGGCCTCACCAAACTCGGCAATCATCTGCTGATCATGGCCTACACGCACGTTGGCCACGACTGCGTCATCGGAGATCACGCCATGCTCGTCAATGGGGCCACCCTTGCGGGTCACGTCACGGTGGAGGAATGGGCAGTCGTGGGCGCGCTTTGCCCGGTGCATCAGTTCGTGCGGATCGGCGCGCATTCCTACGTCGGCGGAGGTACGACCATCACCCAGGACGTCCTTCCATTTTCCATGACCTCAGCCGCTCGCGACACACACGCGTATGGCATGAATAAAGTCGGCCTTGAGCGCCGCGGATTTTCTAAAGATCGCATGGCGAAAATCCATCACGCCTACAAGATTCTGCTCGCCTCCAAGATGAACACTTCGCAGGCTCTGGCGAAACTGAAGTCTGAGGCTGACCGCGGCGAAGATGTCGAGATGCTGATTCAGTTTATCGAAGCGTCGGAGCGCGGAATCATCAAGTAAGGCACATGACTTCGCGGACCCAAAAACTCGGCCTCATCGCCGGCAACGGCAAGTTTCCCTTTCTCGTACTCGACGCAGCTCGCGCTCAAGGATACGAAGTTGTCGTCACCGCTATCAAAGAGGAAGCTTTCCCGGAGATCGAATCGCACGGCGCCGCCGCAGTTCACTGGCTCTCGCTCGGCGAACTATCGAGGCTGATCGAAACATTTCAGCGCGAAGGCGTGACCCGTGCCGTCATGGCCGGGCAAGTCAAGCACAAGCAGATCTTCTCCAGCATTCGTCCCGATTGGAGGCTAGCCAAGCTTCTCGTCTCGCTCACTACGCGCAATACCGATTCGCTGCTCGGAGCTATCGCCAAAGTTCTTGCCGACGAAGGCATTACGCTCGAAAATTCCACATGGCTGCTCGAGCCTCTCCTCGTTAAGGCCGGTGTGCTGACCCAGCGCGCGCCCACTGAGCAGGAACGCAAGAACATCGAGTACGGCCGCTCAGTCGCCCGCCAACTCACGCAATACGATATTGGACAAACTGTCGTCGTCGCCGAAGCCGCCTGCGTGGCCGTCGAAGCCATGGAAGGCACCGACGCCACCATAGAGCGCGCGGGCGCGATCCTGCGTTCGCTTCACGGAGACCCTTCCACCCTGAGCCGCGCTCTTACCGTCGTTAAGATCGCCAAGCCCAATCAGGACATGCGCTTCGACGTTCCCGCCATTGGTGCCAGGACCATTGAAGTGATGCAGGCCGCGGGCGCGATTTGCCTCGCCGTGGACGCAGGCAAATGTCTGCTGCTCGACGGCAATGCCACCATCCACGCTGCCGACGCAGCCCCCATCTCCATTGTCGCTGAATAGCGGAACCGCAGATTCGGATCGTCATCCAAAAGTTCCGTACTCGCTGCAGACTTGCGACTTCAGCCCGGGCTCGTGAAGCGAGCGGAGCGGATCTCGCCTGCAGCTACGCACCGGCTGTCAGAAAGGAAAGCTTTTATGGTTCGTAGGATGAGGCCGCACTACGAGGTTGTTACCAGCTGTCTGATTTGAATCGCGATCTTCGGCGGATGCAGCAGCGTGTTGTGAACCAGGCAATGATGCACTGCCGCTTCCACGCCTGCACGATGTTGTTCGCTCAGTTCGACGGGGCTGTCAATTTCAATGCGGAAATTATCGATCCGCGCAATAGGATCTTTGACCTTATCGGCAGTAATGCGAACGCGAGTGCCTTCACTCGCGAGTTTGTGCTTGCGCAGATATTGCGCCGCATAGAAAGCCGCACAAGATCCGAGCGATGCCAGCAAAAGCTCGGGTGGCGTCATGCCTTCGTCGTGGCCGAAATTCTCCGGGGGCTGATCACACAGAATCGTATGCTGGCGTGCTTTGATTTCAAACTGAACCGCTCCGAGATGTTGGATCATTACTTCCATGAGGTCCCTCGAAAATGAACAATTTCAGTCTGCCACATCTGCAGGGGACAGGCTGTGTTTGGAATCACGGGGGAACATTAGCCGCGTCACGGAAGGGACGGATTATTCCAGCGGTTCGGGATGCAGGCTCAAATCTTTTTCTCCAGCAGCTTTCTTGGCGGCGTATTTTTTCATCCAGGCTTCCCAACTCCGGCCAGCAGCCGTGTCTCGCCCGGTAAACGCGAGGGCAGCGATATCCGCGTAGGAGATCGCGATCTTTTCTGCAGAATTTCTCGGATATAGCCGGACGACGGAATCTTTCAGATTTGCAGCTGACCGCCGGTCAAAAATGTAGCCTTCGATCTTCGATCCGTCCTTGCGGGTGATGGTGATATCGCCGCGGTAATCGAAAGCCTTCTCGAGCGCCTGGCGCAGTTCATCATCCGAGGCAAGTTGCGGAATCCAGCCTTCGAGCTGCTCGTGGTCCGTGCCGGGGGCGACTTCGAGTGCGTCCGGATTCGGCGGGGTCGCATGCGGAGGCAGGGCCTCTGGCGACGAATGATCTATATGTCCGGCTTCTTTGCCTGTCATGGAATCAAATCAGGGCTAAAGCCCCTCCTAAAAGGAGGGCCCTTACTCGGCCCTGAAGGGCCGCTGTTCCACGTTCACGCATGGGGCAGCTCTCCACTCTCACACATGCACCCTTACGCGTGCGTCTGCTGCAGCGATTCGCTCGGCGGCGTAATCTGCACCAGCGGATGCACCGGCGCCACCGGCTCTTCCAACATACGCAGCGCTTCTTTGTCGCGATAGCCCGTGGACAAGGTCGCCTTCACCGTCGCCAGAAATCCACTGAGCGAACTGAATGTCGCGTTCACTGCGGAGGCTTCGTACCCGCTGTGCACCATGCAATTCGCGCACGCCGGATTCCCCGACTCCGTCCCATAATTGCTCCATTCGGTCGTGGCCAGCAATTCCGCAAAGGTATCGGCGTATCCGTCTTGCAGCAGATAGCACGGCTTCTGCCATCCGAAGACGTTGTACGTCGGCATGCCCCAGGGTGTACATGGATACGTTCGCTTGCCCATGAGAAATTCGAGAAAGAGCGGCGATAGATTGAACTGCCATCTCTTGTCCCGGTTCGACAGGATCGCGCGAAACATGCGCCGCGTGCGGGCCCGCCCAAGAAAATGTTTCTGGTCGGGAGCTTTGTCGTAGGAATACCCGGGAGAAAGCATCATGCCCTCGATCCCGAGGTCCATCATTTCGTCAAAGAACGCCCGTACCGATTTCGGATCGGCGCCGTCAAACAGTGTCGTATTCGTGGTTACACGGAAGCCGCGCTTCAAAGCTTCTTTGATTCCATCGACCGCAATGTCGTATCCGCCTTCGCGGCAAACAGCGAGATCATGTTCCTCGCGCAAGCCGTCCAGGTGCACGCTAAAAGTGAGATACTTGCTTGGCTTGAACAGATCAATTTTTCCTTTGAGCAGCAGCGCGTTGGTGCACAGGTAAATGTATTTCTTGCGGGCGACCAGGCCTTCGACGATCTCGCCTATCTGCGGATGCATCAGGGGTTCGCCGCCCGGAATCGAAACCATGGGCGCGCCACACTCCTCCACGGCGCGGAAGCACTCCTCCGGCGTAAGATCTTTTTTCAGAATGTGCGCGGGGTACTGTATTTTGCCGCATCCGGCGCAAGCCAGATTGCAGCGGAACAGGGGCTCGAGCATGAGCACCAGCGGATACTGCTTGCGCCCGGCGAGCTTTTGCCGTAGCACATAGCTCGAAACCGTCCACATTTGTGAAACCGGAACCGGCATCGGTGATCCAGAACCCCCGACGATTATTCTAACAGGCACACGCGCCACGATCGCATGCGGAGCAGCCTGTAGTCGATTAAGGCATTAAAATTAGGCAAGTTACCGTTGAGCTGCAGGGAATAGGAGCCCTATGGACCGAAGAACGTTTCTTAAGTGGACGCAAGCTGGCTGGATTCTGCCTTCCGCAAAGGTATTCGCCCCAGTTTCGCCTTCGCAAACCGCGGACGATCATGCAAAGACAGCGCAGGCAGCAAAATCGCCATCGCCCGAAACCATTCTGCTCAAGGATTACCGGCCAGTTTCGATCTACAAAGTTCCCGCCACACAAATTGATAAGGCGAAATATCCCATCATCGACATGCATTCTCATCCTTACGCGAAGACTTCGCAGGAAATCGATCAATGGGTTCGCAACATGGACGAAGTCGGCGTGGAAAAGACAACCATACTGACCATGACCACGGGCAGGGAGTTCGACGATATTCAGAAGAAATATTCGAAATATCCGGAACGCTTCGAGATGTGGTGCGGGCTCGATTTCTCCGGCTACGACAAACCCGGATTCCCAGCGGCTGCAATCAAGGAACTGGAACGTTGCCATGATCGCGGGGCGCGCGGCGTAGGCGAGATTCACGACAAAGGGAAGGGGCTGCGTTCGGGAAAATCAAATGCGCCGAAGATGCATCCGGACGATACCCGCATAGATGCCCTCTGGGAAAAATGTGGCGAGCTCGGCATGCCGGTCAGTTTGCACGTCGCGGATCCGATCTGGATGTATCAGAAGATGGATCTTCATAATGACGGCCTGATGAACGCGTATTACTGGCGCCTCGACAATCAGCCGGGAATCGTCGATCTCTCCGGCATGATCGACATTCTCGAGCGCACGCTGGCGCGGCATCGCAACACGACTTTCATCGCCTGCCACTTCGCCAATCTCGACTATGACCTGGCACGGCTGGACGAGGTGCTTGAGCGCAATCCGAATCTATATGCGGATATTTCCGCGCGTTACGCCGAAACCGCGCCCATTCCGCGCTTCGTGGTGCAGTTCTATGCCAAGCATTCCGATCGCCTGCTCTACGGTACCGACATGGGTTTCGACAAGCCCATGTACCGCATCACGTTCAGAATTCTGGAATCGCTCGACGAGCACTTCTATGAGATCGACCAGTTCTCGTACCACTGGCCTCTGAACGGCCTGGGATTGAACGATGAGATTTTGAAGAAAGTTTACCGCGAGAACGCAGCGAAGCTGCTCGCCTCAGGACACAACTGAAACAGCGGCCCTTCAGTGTCATCAAAGCAGGAGTCGAAGAGCGGCCCTTTAGGGCTGCGTCAAGGACGTCATAAATAATCGGGCTTTAGCCCAGGGCCCGTTTGCCTATCCCCCCGCAATCGCTCCAATGACAATGAATGGTTCTTTCCCCGAAGCGACAGCGTCCGGCAGCGGTGCGTCGGGCGACTCGTGCGATAGATCCTCTTCGCACGCGAAGAAGCGCAGAAATGGTCTGCGCTGCTGTGTCACATGATCGCGAATTGTGCCCGACAGCATTGGGTAACGCGCCTCCAGCGCGTCGAGCGCAGAGCACTGCGTAACCACGCCGTCAATTTCCAGCGTAACTTCCTCACCCACGTGCGCCAGATTACGCAAATGATAAGGAAGAACGACGCGGATCATAGTCTTCGTCATCGTCAGCGAAGCGATCTATACACCTCTGAAGGCAACAGGCTTCCGACCCCTACTGCAGCGTTTGCACTTCCACCGACAGCACGGCGGGCAAATCGTGCACAATCGGAGCCCACGAATCGCCGGCATCGTTCGAGCAATAGACTTGTCCGCCGGTCGTGCCGAAATAAACTCCGCACTTGTCCAGTGAATCGACCGCCATGGCATCGCGTAGCACGTTTACGTAGCAATCCTTCTGCGGCAGACCTTTCGTCAGCGGCTCCCATTCGTTTCCGCCGGTTCGGCTGCGGAACACGCGCAGCTTGCCTTCGTGTACGTAATGCTCCGAATCGCTCTTGATCGGCACAACGTAAATCGTTTCCGGCTCATTCGCGTTGACGTCAATAACAAATCCGAAATCCGTCGGCAGATTCCCGCTGACTTCTTTCCAGTTGTCGCCGCCATCGTCGGAGCGCATCACATCCCAATGCTTCTGCATAAACAGCACGCCCGGCCGTTTCGGATTCATCGCAATATGGTGAACGCAATGTCCGATCTCCGCCGTGGGATCGGGAATGTATTTGGAATAAAGTCCTTTGTTTATTGGCTTCCAGCTCTTGCCGCCGTCGTCGGTGCGAAACGCACCTGCCGCCGAAATCGCAATGTAAATCCGCGCCGGATCGCTGGGATCGAGAATGACGGTGTGCAGGCACATGCCGCCCGCTCCGGGCTGCCACTTCGGACCGGTGCCGTGCCCACGCAAGCCGGGAAGCTCGTGCCAGTTCGCGCCGCCATCGGTCGAGCGAAACAACGCCGCATCTTCGATTCCGGCATACACCGTATCAGGATCGGTGAGCGACGGCTCCAGATGCCACACGCGCTTGAACTCCCACGGATGTTGCGTGCCGTCATACCACTGATGCGTGGTCAGGGGCGCAACCGTCGCATCGTAAACAAATTTGTTGCTCGCCGGTTTCGGCATCTGTCCGGGCTCAGTCGGCGAAGCAGGATCAACTCCCGGCTGCTGCCAAGTTTTCCCGCCATCATCCGACCGCTGAATCATCTGGCCGAACCAACCGCTTGTCTGCGATGCGTAAATTCGATTCGGATCCACAGGCGATCCTTTCAAGTGATACATTTCCCATCCCGCGAAATGCGGACCGCTGATCTCCCACTTGTCACGCTTTCCATCCCCGGTGAGGATGAACGCCCCTTTGCGCGTGCCCACGAGAACTCTTACCCGGCTCATGCAAAACCTCCTTCGCTGATTGTAGTTTCGTAGTAAAGCACGATGACCCCAGATTTGAGAAGCAGGGTTTTTCCCAGCTTGAATTTCATCGCCTTGCTGATGTCTTTGAATAACGGGCTGCCCTGTCCCACGAGCAACGGCGCGAGGATCACACGATACTCGTCGATCAAGCCATCCTGTAAAAGAGATGATGCCAGAATCGAACTGCCGAGAAGAACAATGTCTTTGCCCGGCGTCTGCTTGAGTCGGGCAATCTCCTCGGGCACGTCTCCCGTGATCAGCCTGGAATTGTTCCAGCTCACGCTTTGCAGCGTGCGCGAAGCAACCAGCTTGGGCAGGCTATTCATCTTGTCGGCGATTTCATCCGATGGCGCTGTCGGCCAGTACGCCGCCATGTGTTCATAGGTTGCGCGTCCGAATAAGAGCGTGTCAGCCGCACGCAGCATTTCTTTGGCGTAGCCGAAAAATTCGTCATCGACCATAAACCAGTCGATGTTTTTGTTCGGTCCCTCGAAGAATCCATCGAGAGACATCAGGTTGGAAACGATCAGTCTTCGCATTTCTGGTTCTAAGTCGATTGAGATGTGACACGGTTACTGCTTCGGAAAATTCGGGTCGGCCTTCACTGCCAGGATCTGTTTCGTATGACGCGCGCTATGCGCTGCGGCATACATAAGCCACTCGTATCTATCGAGCGGGCCAAGAAAACCTTGTCTGCCAACGTGGGCGCGCAAATCAGGGGTTGAGTCAAAGAACGCAATGGTCCGGGCCCTCGTCTTCAAGAACTGATCCAGCGGCAGGCCAACGGCCGTTCGGAACGAACTGCTCCGGCGCTTTCACTTTGTGGGTGCGATCCGGGATCATGACAAAAACCTCTGCGTCGATCTTGGCAGTATCCCGATCGGCCGCTCCCGGCGGGGCTTTCATAATATTTCGGTCACGTTCCCATAAATCGCGCCCTCAACGACCGTGATGTGTTCAAGAACTTCTGCGACCGACCATCGGTCTGAGGCGGGCTTGAACATCAACTGCGCCTCGGACAACCCTTTTGTGGCGGCAACAACTCCATCTCGCGTTTGCCGGAGATATTGCAGACCTTTTTCGCGGTCCGCCTGGGAAAGTGTCTGCGCGAAGGCCGTGGAAACGAACGAGAGCACTACGCCGCCAAGTCGCGTGCCGCGCCTCGACATCATGTTCGGTCCTCCTGAGACTCGTAGCCGTTCAAGATTTTGTCGCCGGACGTCTTTTCTCCACAAAAGGGGGCAAGAACGACGTGGGATCGCGCAACATCCAGCGCCGCCGAACTTCTGAAAGAACCTGGTCGCGATTTTTTGCCATGCGTTCGATCACGGCGCACGGAGCCCCTGTTTCCTCGTGACGCGCTCCCCAGACCAGCAGTTCCAAAAGCACCGGCGCCAGATCGATGCCCTTTTCAGTCAGTCGATAATGCACACGCCTTTCATCCTTTTCATCCACCTCGGCTGCGATAATGCCTGACGCCTGGAGCTTGTGCAGCCGATCGCCGAGGATATTCGTCGCAATGCCCTCACCCGAATTCCCGAACTCCGTGAACGTCTGATAGCCCCGCACCATTAGGTCGCGCACAATCAGCAGCGACCACCGATCTCCGAATCTTTCCAGGGACATGCTGACGGGACACCCCGACCGGCGCTTGGCCTTCCCGCTTTTGCCCACATCGCATAACTTAGATTAGATCGCTTGCAAAATGCAAGTTACAATTCGTCGCGCGGCTGGACCTTCAGCCTGAGGGGCTGCTCTTGGCGTTCTTCTTACATTTTTTTCGCAGCTACCTTCTGAACATGTCGTCTGGACGGCGCGAATCCGGACTCAGTGTGGAAATTTTCCGATTTTGTCTGTTCATCGCGATAGGAACTCTACCTTCCTAAGGCGACTGCCTCATACTACCGCCGCTCCTGCTAAAATCAATGCGCATGCTTCTTCCCTTCGTCCGCGAACTCTTCGCGGACGTGGAAATCCTGCCGGGCTTCACGCGTGCAGCCTCCCATCTGCGAGAGGGCACGGGGCGGATTCGTGTCTCCGGCCTCACTTCCACCGCGAAAGCATTGCTGCTCGCGCTCTTGCGCCGCGCGGCTGACCGGCCGCTGATCGTCGTGCTCAACGACAATCGTGCGGTCGACGATTTCGTCCCGGTCCTTCGCGGCTTTGCGGAGCTCACTGGCGCCCTCGACCCCGACGGCGTCGTCCCGCTCCCCGCACGCGACGTGCTCCCCTTCCAGAATCTCTCGCCTCATCCCGAGTTGCAGGAAGAACGCGCAACCGCATTATGGAAGATCGCAACCGGCAGGGCATCGATTGTCGTCTCGCCCGTCGCTGCCGCGGCGATCCGGCAACGGTCCGCTGACTATTACTCCGATCTCGCTCGCACCATTCGCCGCGGAGAGTCGTTCGATGTCGACGGCCTTCTTGCGCACCTGAACACGGTTGGTTATGTTGGCGCCGACGTCGTCGAGATGCCCGGTCAGTACGCGCTGCGTGGCGGCATTCTCGATGTTTATTCGCCCGAAGCCGAGCGGCCAGTGCGCATTGAATTCTTTGGCGACGAAGTCGAGTCCATCCGCCGCTTCGATCCCGCATCCCAGCGATCCTCGAATCCGATCGATGAGGCCCTAGTCCTTCCGCTCACAGAAACTCCCGTAAACCAGCAATTGCTCGGCGCAATTCACACCCGCCTCTCTGGCCGGCGAGTCACCGGAAATGAAGAGATCGTCGAAGCTGCAATCCGAGCAGGGGGCGTGACCACCTTTCCAGGATGGGAATTTTACGCGCCCGTCGCAGGAGGCGACCGCAGCGTCTTCGATCTTTTGCCGCGTGCCGCTGTCCTGCTCGACGAGCCCGATACGCTTCGCTCCGAGTTTGATCGTTTCTGGTCGCGGGTCGAAGAGGCACACGAGCGCAGCGGCGTCGGCAATCTGGTGCGCCCGGAAGATTTGTATCTGCCTCCACAGGCCTGGTGGCAAAAGGTCACGTCCACGACGGGAGCGGATATTGAGCACCTTGACATCATTCGCCCCGAAGAGGCTGACTCCGCCATCAATTTCCTCACGCAGCCCACCCCGCGTTTTCACGGCGCAGTTCCGTCGATGCTGGAGGAAGTACAAAAGCTCACTCGCGAGGGCAAGCAGGTGATGTTCGCCGTCCCCAATACCGGCGAAGTCGAGCGCCTGGCCGACATTTTCACCGAGTACAACGTTTCCTTTCGCTTGGGCAGCCGCACCCGCGGTGGCGAAAGCTATGCCGACGAAACCAGCTATTTCGCGGGCGAAGTGCTCACGACGACGCTGGCCAAGGCCTACGTTCCCGACGGCGTTCTGCTGCCCGAAGCGAGTCTCGCTGTTTTTGGCGCGCGCGATCTATTCGACGAATCCGATACGGTCGCATCACGTCCGCAGCGGCAGAAGTCCAAGGTCTCCGCCTTCCTTTCCGACTTCCGTGATCTGCAAGTCGGCGATTATGTCGTTCACGTAGAGCACGGCATCGGCCAGTATCAAGGACTGAAAGAGATCAATCAGGGTGACGGCCCGGCCGAGTTTATGTTGCTTGAATATGCCGAGGGCGCCCGGCTTTACGTGCCTCTCACGCGGCTAGATCTGATCCAGAAATATCGTTCGTCAGAAGGCGCGAAACCCGCACTTAATCATCTGGGCACGCAAGCCTGGGCCAAGACGAAAGCTCGCGTGCGCAAGGCCATGAAAGACATGGCCGACGAACTGCTCAAGCTCTATGCCGCCCGCAAGATGGCGGAAGGCCATGCTTTCCCTGCGGGCAACGATTTCCTCCGCGAATTTGAGGACGCTTTCGAGTTCAGCGAAACTGACGATCAGGCGCAGGCCATCGTCGACGTCATGCGCGACATGGAATCATCACAGCCCATGGACCGCCTGCTCTGCGGCGACGTCGGCTACGGCAAGACGGAAGTCGCCATGCGTGCGGCCTTCAAGGCCGTCAGCGACAACAAGCAGGTCGCCGTTCTTGCCCCAACGACGGTGCTTGCCTTCCAGCACTTCGAAACTTTCAAGCAGCGCTTCGGGCCATTTCCCGTCACCATCGAAATGATCAGCCGCTTCCGCAATCTCAAGCAACAAAAAGAAATTCTGCAGAAAACGGAGGCGGGCAAGATCGACATCCTTATTGGCACACACCGGATTCTCTCCAAGGATCTCAAGTTCGCCGATCTCGGCCTGCTCATCGTCGACGAAGAGCAGCGTTTCGGCGTCCGCCACAAAGAACGCATTAAGCAGATGCGCAAGCAGGTCGACGTTCTCACGATGTCGGCCACGCCAATTCCGCGCACGCTGCACATGTCGCTGGTTGGCCTGCGTGACATGAGCGTCATCGAAACCCCGCCCAAAGACCGCATGGCGATTCAAACTGTAGTTGCCAGCTGGGACGACAAATTAATTCAATCGGCGATTGAACAAGAATTGGATCGCGGCGGTCAGGTGTATTTCGTTCACAACCGCGTGGAAAGCATCTGGGAGATCGCAGCCAAGTTGCAGGAACTCGTACCCAAGGCACGTATCATCGTCGGCCACGGCCAAATGTCGGAGGGCGAACTTGAAAAGGTGATGCTGAAATTCATGCATCACGAAGCCGATGTTCTGGTGGCGACCACGATCATCGAAAACGGTCTCGACATTCCTCTCTGCAACACCATCCTGATCAATCGCGCCGACCGCCTCGGCCTCTCGGAGCTGTATCAGTTACGCGGACGCGTCGGTCGCTCCAATCGCCGCGCCTACGCCTATCTTATGATTCCGCGTGAAATGGAGCTGACGCCGATCGCCAGACGCAGACTTGCCGCTCTGAAAGAGTTCTCTGACCTTGGGGCAGGATTCAAAATCGCCGCTCTCGATCTCGAACTCCGCGGCGCCGGAAATCTTCTCGGCGGCGAGCAGAGCGGGCACATTGAGGCCGTCGGCTTCGAGCTCTACACCCAGATGCTCGATCGTGCCGTTCGCGAGATGAAGGGCGAAGGGGCAGCAGAAGAAGCCGAGATGCAGCTCAATCTGGGCCTGAACATTCGCATTCCCGCCGGATACATCCCCGAGGAAAACCAGCGTCTGCGCATGTACAAGCGCGTCGCTGGAGTCGAAACCGAATCGCAGCTCTCCGACGTCGGCTCCGAACTCGAAGACCGCTACGGTCCGCCGCCCGCAGCCGTTCGTAACTTGCTCGACTACGCCTCGCTCAAACTGTTATGCATGCGCATCGGAGTAAATGCCATCGACCGCAAGCGCGATCAAGTCGCACTTAAATTTCGACAGAACGCAACGGTCGATCCCGGGCACTTAGCCCGCTTCGTTTCCGCTCAGCGCGGCGCTCAGTTCACTCCCGACGGCATGCTGAAATTCACTCTGAAGGTCTCTGCCGCGGACGAAGTCCTCCGCACCCTGCGCAATGTTCTTGAGCAACTGGCCAATGAGGAAGCAGCATCAGAAGTGGGCTCCAGTGAAGCCAAGTCTCGTTGAGCTTCACAGGCTCGCCGCGTTCACTCGCAGCGGTTACAATCTGTTCGACTCGGAGCGGGTCAGGGATTGACCGATCGGCGACCGTCGACGATTTACAATGATCCGACCCCAAAACAGCTAACGAATGACGATTCGGAACTCTCGACTCGGGACTCACGACTAGCCATGATGAAAGTCCGCAAAGCCGTTTTTCCTGCCGCCGGCCTGGGCACGCGCTTTTTGCCCGCCACCAAAGCTCAACCCAAAGAAATGCTGCCGCTCGTCGATAAGCCGATTATTCAATATGGCGTCGAAGAAGCTATGGCATCAGGCTGCGATCAGATCATCATCATCACCGGGCGCGGCAAGCAGTCCATCGAAGATCATTTCGATGTCAGCTACGAACTCGAGAAAATGCTCGAGGAGCGGAAGAAGACCGACCTGCTCAAGATCGTCCGCTCGATCTCCGACATGATGCACGTCAGCTACGTGCGCCAGAAAGAAGCCCTCGGACTCGGCCACGCTGTGCTGATGGCACGCGAACTCGTGGGCCAGGAGCCATTCGCGGTTTTGTTAGCTGATGACGTGATCGACAATCCCGTGCCCGCGCTCAAGCAGATGGCCGACGTTTTTGAAGAGAAGCAATGCTCAGTTATCGCCGCGCAGGTCGTTGAAGGCAAAATGATTTCCTCATACGGCGTCTTTGAGACAAGGCCGGCCGATGGCTTTAACGGCCGGCTATTCGAGATCAAGAACATGGTGGAAAAGCCGAAGCCGGAAGAAGCGCCGTCAAACCTGGCCATCATCGGACGTTACATCCTGACGCCCGCGATCTTCGAGTGCCTCGCCGAGACACAAACCGGCACCGGAGGCGAACTCCAGCTCACCGATGGCATGCGCCTCCTTCTCAAAAAAGAGAAGATGTACGCCTACGTCTACGAAGGCCGCCGCTACGACACCGGCGACAAGCTCGGATTCCTGAAGGCCACGGTCGAATTCGCCCTCAAGCGCGATGACCTCGGCGCCTCGTTTCGCGAATATTTGAAGGGATTGAAGCTGTAGATCGATATTGAGCGGCCCACCGTCGGCGCGTTGTTTGCGGGAGGGATTTAGATCGCAGGTGCCCCATCCTAGTCTCTGGGTATTTTGGGGAGACAGGGTGGGGACTTTGACTTTAAGCCTTGGCCTCACGCAACTTCCTCGACTTCTCCTCGACGCCACGCGCCAATTTCTCTTTGTGCGCGTGTAGTTTCTTCGCGACCGACTCGTCGGCCAAGCCGATCATCTGCGCTGCCAGAATTCCGGCATTCGTCGCCCCGGGCTTGCCAATCGCAACCGTGGCCACTGGAATTCCTGCCGGCATCTGCACGGTCGAAAGCAGCGAATCCATCCCATTCAACGAAGTCGAAGGAATCGGCACGCCGATCACCGGCAAAGTCGTGTGCGCCGCAATCACGCCCGCCAGATGCGCCGCGCCGCCGGCTCCCGCGATGATCACGCGAATGCCGCGATCCGCCGCTTTGCGCGCGAACTCCGCTGTGCGATCCGGCGAGCGATGCGCCGAAGTCACATCAATCTCATACGCGATCCCGAAATCGTCGAGTACCTTTCCGGCCTCCCGCATGATCTCCAAATCCGAATCACTGCCCATCACAATCGAAACCAGTGGCTTGCTCATTCGATCTCCTTGCAAATTTTGAAGGGACAGCCGCCGCCTTCGGCTGTCCGGTGAAGCGAAGCTCCGCTGCAACCTAGATGCGATTCGAGGATTCCTGGCTAATGGGCGAAGTTCGCAATTCCCGATCAGCGAATCTTCCTTCATCCGCGGTCATGAAATTGACCTTAGGCCCTCTTCACCGCTCTCGCCGCAATGTCCTTCCGATAATGCGCTCCCTCAAACTTGATCAGCCCACACGCCTCATACGCCCGCTCAATGGCCGCATCCAGATCGCGCCCACGCGCAGTAACTCCCAGCACCCGCCCGCCCGCCGTGTAGTACACGCCATCGCGTTTCGACGTTCCCGCATAAAAAACTTTCACGCCGTCAACCGCGTTCGCTTCCTCGAGGCCGTCAATCCGTTTCCCCACGGCATACGGTCCCGGATATCCTCCCGAGGCTATCACCACGCATAACGCTGCATCCGGCGACCACTTGAAATCGCCGTCGCTGACGCGTCCTTCAATCGAAGCTTGCAGGGCGTCGAGCAGGTCGCTTTCCAGCCGCATCAGGATCGGCTGCGTCTCCGGATCGCCAAATCGGCAGTTAAACTCCAGCACCATTGGCCCGCGCGCGGTCATCATCAACCCGCAATAGAGCACGCCCTTGAATTCCGAGCCTTCTGCTTTCATTCCAGCGACTACGGGTTGCGCAATGTGATGCACCAACCACTCGCGCATTTGCTCGTCGACAATGTCACTTGTCGAGTACGCTCCCATGCCGCCGGTGTTCGGACCGGTATCGCCGTCGCCCACGCGCTTGTGATCCTGCGCCGCGACCAGCGGAACAACGCGCTCGCCGTCGCTGAAGACGAGAAACGAAAGCTCGTCACCCTTCAAACATTCTTCCAGCACGACGCGCGCCCCGGCTTCGCCCAGCATTTTGCCGCTCAGCATTTCTGCTGCAACGCCTGCGGCTTCATCTTTACTCTTTGCGATGACCACGCCCTTGCCCGCGGCCAGGCCATCGGCCTTCACGACTACGGGCGCATGAAAATGTCCGAGCGCGTCGCGCACTTGCTCGATCGAATCACAGATGGCAAACGGAGCTGTCGGGATGTGATGCCGCTGCAGAAATTCCTTGGCGAAGCTCTTGCTCGACTCCAGCTGTGCCGCCCGCTGCGTAGGCCCAAATACAGGCCAGCCACGCCGCACGAATTCATCGACCACGCCCAAAGTGAGCGGCAGTTCCGGACCAACCACGGTGAGATCCGGCTGCAGCCGCATCGCGAGCGCGACCATCGAATCGAGACTTTTCAGGTCCGCGGGTAGACACTCGGCATCCTTGGCGATCCCGGCATTCCCCGGCGCGCAGTAAAGCTGCGAAATCCTCGGCGATTGCCGCAGCTTCCAAACCAGCGCGTGCTCGCGTCCGCCGCCGCCAAGAACGAGTACTTTCATAGGAGAAAAATTAGGTTAGGGATATCGACGCAAAGTGTCAAACCGGGAGGCCGAAGCTCATTCTCGAGGAGATTCTGTAAGCGGGAACCCCAAATCGCCATGCTCGTCGCATTCCCAGCGCAGTTGGCCATCGTGCTCCTTATTGAGTTTGGCAAGCTCGGCTCCAATCATCTTTAATGCCAGTTCGATGGACTGAAACGCATCGACGCCTGCAGCGTACCTCACGCGTTCAGCACCGATGCCCGTTATTTGAAATCGGCAGTACCGATCATCGCCTAGCGCGTCGGGAAGCGGTTCTGGCCTGCCCATCTTTACGAGAATTTTGCGCCCAACATCGTTCGCAAGAAAGAGCTTGCGAGCCGCTATCACGACCCCGACAGAATCGAGTTTCATGCTTGTAATGATAGCTCAGAGCCGGCCGCAACCGTGCGGCCGCTACGTCACGCTCTTGTACCCCTTAGTTCCGATTAATTGAATTGGTGTCCTGCATGCCCCGCTTTACACCCTTGGCCTTAACCACGATTAAACCCGCCGGTCGTATAATCTCCCCAGTGATCACCGTCTCCAAAGAGGACTACCTCAAGTCCATCCTCGAGGCCGAGAGCGAAGGCGAAACCGTCATCTCCGCGCGCCTCGCCGATTGGCACAAAGTCTCTCCACCCGCCGTGACCATGGCCCTCCGGCGCCTGAAAAAAGACGGTCTCGTGGACGTTGAAAAAAGCGGAGAAGTCCGCCTTACCGCCGCTGGCCGCAAGATCGCCCGCAAGCTCACCCTGCGTCATCACCTGATCGAACGCATGCTTGCGGAAATGTTCGGCATGGAGTGGTGGAAGGTCCATGACGAGGCTGAACGTCTGGAACACGCGGTTTCTCCCGATTTTGAGACCAAACTCCTGGCCAAGCTTGGATCCGGCGGCGCCTGTCCGCACGGCAACCTCAGCGAAGTCGAAGGCTCGGTGAGTCGCCGCAAGCGCGGTCTCTTGTTGCTTGCGGACGCCGAACCCGACCACTTCTACACCGTCAGCGGCATCTACGAACGCGACCGGCAGCTTCTCGAATTCTTGGAAGCCCGCGGCATCCGTCCCGGCGCCAGACTGCATCTTCTCGAACGCAACTACGACCAGACGGTCACCCTTTCGACTCCCGCGGGCAAGGTGTCTCTTGGCCCCGCCGCGTCGCGGCGGGTATGGGTCTCTGCCACAAACTCCAAGCATTGAAGGGCTTCAATTGTCGCGTCGACCTCCTGTCGCGATCCTGCAAGAATCTAGTTAACTATAGTTTATGATTTGTTGTATACTTGCGCTAACCATTTTTGAGTTGCCTGGGAGGGTGAAACTGTCTGCTGAGTTAGCGAGGGACTTGGCTTCAGCCATGCTGTTCAGAAACTTGAACGGCACCGGCGGTACTCCCCTGAGGAACATGCGGCTGACGCCTTCAATCGGCTCCGGAAACCCGCCTCAGCTTTCCGTGGATCCAGCATGCGCATCGGAGCCCAAGCAAGAAGCCAACAACCAAAGATGAACGGGAAAAAAGCAGCGCCGACGGCCCAGTCCGGGCTTCTTTCCAAAGTCCTGAACGGCCGGTCCGCTCCCGGTGATGTTGTCGTTACCCACGAAGACATCGATCGCGCTCATGACCGCGAGCGAGTCCTGACCACACGCAGCGAGCGCGGCTTGTGGTCGCGCACACGCCTGCTCTGGCTTCTCATCGGTCCCGGTATTCTCGTCATGCTCGGCGAGAACGACGGCCCCAGCATGCTCTCTTACGCCGCCACCGGCGCGCGTTTCGGCGTCGGATTCTTTCTTCCCTTCGTCGTCCTCACCTTCCTCATGGCTTGCGTTGTACAGGAAATGACCGTCCGTCTGGGCGCGGCTACGCATCGCGGCCACGCTGAATTGATCTTCGACCGCTTCGGCCCGTTCTGGGGATGGTTCTCCATGGTCGACCTCATGGTCGGCAACTTCCTCACACTCGTCACGGAATTCATTGCCATCCGCGCCGGCTTGGGATTCTTCGGCATTCCGCCGTGGATTGCCGTACTTGGCGCATGGCTTGTGCTCTGCACCGCCTTGATGGCTCACCGTTATTGGACCTGGGAGCGCGTCACTCTCGCTGCAGCCATGTTCAATCTCATCTTCGTGCCTGTCGCCTTACTAACCCACCCGCACTGGCAAAGTATTGGTCACGCCATGCTGACCTGGAAGCCTCTTCCCGGCGGCATCACGCAAGATACGGTGCTCATCCTGCTTGCCGACATTGGCGCCACGGTCACCCCCTGGATGCTCTTTTTTCAGCAGAGCGCCATCGCCGACAAGGGACTGACCACTCGCGACATACGCTTCGGTCGCTTCGATACGGTGCTGGGTGCGGCTCTTGCTGCGTTGGCCGCGCTGGCTACCATCGTTGCGACCGCTCCATTGTTCGCGCACGGGATGTCCGCCGGAAATTTCGAAGCCGCCGAATTCGCCCAGGCGCTTCGGCCTTTTGTCGGCCGACTGGGCTCTACTCTGTTCGCGCTCGGAATGTTCGAAGCTGGCATGGTCGCCGCGATCACGATCTCTACTGCGTCCGCTTACGCCTTCGGCGAAGTTGCGCATCGCCCGCATAGTCTGAACCTTCCTTTCCGCCAGGGGAAATCTTTTTACCTGGTTCTGCTTCTCGAAGCCGCCGCTGCCGCCGCACTCGTTCTGATTCCCGGCATCCCACTTGTGTATATCGTGCTGCTGGTCAATGTAATCGCAGTTCTCGCCATGCCGCCCGCGCTTCTGTTCCTTTACATGCTGGTCAATGATCGCGAAATCATGGGCGAGTTAATCAGTCCTTTGTGGGCCAATGTTCTGGCTTTAGGAGTCGTCATAGTGCTGATCGCGGCCGGATTGTTATTCGGCGTCAGCGTGATAGCCCCACATGCGCTCGCATTTCTTGGAGGCAAGTAGATGGAGCAACCTTCGAATTCCGCCCCCGGAGGCGAACCCGCGGTCAAGGTCGAACCCGAAGAACTTGCCTCCATCGTCGCCTCGCTGGAACCGGACCAGTTCATCTCCGCGAAGGCAAAGCACCGCGTTGCGCGCCGCCCGCTTACATCCGCCGAAGTCGCGCTGTTCTGGTTCCTGAGGGTCTATCTCGTCTTCATGTTCGGCGTGGTACTCTACCAAAGCTGGACTGGCGCCAGATAGCGGCCCGGCGGTGACATCCACGCCCAAGGCGGCAGGTCTAGTTTGTAACATGTCACGGCCAGTTTGCATCAGGGCATGCCCTCAGGTATGCCGTCTATGGCCAGCCCAGCAAATCGGCTTCAGCCGCTGGGTAATGGGGTCAAAAACACCACTACCCCGCCGCTGACTCTGGGTGCGCAATTCTTCCCAAACGCATTACACTGGTAGGCTGCAGTTTTTGCACCGCGCCAGCGGCAACCGCGCGTGAACATAATTCATCCCGCCCAGGAATATAAGGAAGGCCATTATGTCCGTGAACAGCTTCAATAGCCGTTCTACCCTCACCGTGGGGAAGAAAGAATACGAAATCTACCGCGTCGACGCTCTCGACAAGCAGGGTATCCCCACAACCCATCTTCCTTTTTCGCTGCGCATCCTGCTCGAGAACCAGCTTCGCACCGAAGATGGCCGCAACGTCACCAAAGAAGAAATCCGCGCACTGGCTTCCTGGAATAAGAACTCGAAGCCCGATAAAGAGATCGCCTTCACGCCCAGCCGTGTCCTTTTGCAGGATTTCACCGGAGTTCCTTGCGTTGTCGATCTCGCCGCCATGCGCGACGCCATGAAGCAACTCGGTGGCGACGCGGGGCTGATCAATCCTCTGCAGCCGGTCGAGTTGGTCATTGATCACTCCGTGCAGGTCGACGAATTCGGCAGCCCCAGCGCTCTCGACATGAACGCGCTCCTGGAATTCCAGCGCAACAAGGAACGCTATTCATTCCTCCGCTGGGGACAAACCGGCTTCCGCAACCTCGCCATCGTTCCCCCCGATACTGGCATCGTGCATCAGGTCAACCTCGAGTATCTGGCGCGCGTCGTCTTCGTCCACGAATCTCCCGGCAAGCGCGTCGCCTATCCCGACACGCTCGTCGGAACAGATAGTCACACGACCATGGTGAATGGGTTGGGAGTGTTGGGATGGGGCGTCGGGGGCATAGAGGCCGAGGCGGCCATGCTCGGACAGCCTGTCTCGATGCTGATCCCTCTCGTGGTGGGAGTGAAGTTGAGCGGGAGATTGCGAGAGGGAGCGACTGCCACCGATCTGGTTCTGACTGTCACCGAAATGCTGCGCAAGCATGGCGTCGTCGGAAAATTCGTTGAATATTTCGGCCCTGGCCTGCGCGAGCTTCCGCTGGCCGATCGCGCCACGATTGCCAACATGTCTCCAGAATACGGCGCCACCTGCGGCATTTTTCCGATCGATAAAGAGACACTGAAATATCTTCAACTCACCGGACGTAGCGAGGAACAGATCGCGCTGGTTGAAGCCTACGCCCGTGAGCAGGGGATGTTCCACGATGAAAAAACTCCCGAGGCGGAATACTCGGAATTGCTCTCGCTCGATCTGGCGACGGTTGAGCCCAGTCTCGCCGGACCGAAACGTCCGCAGGATCGGATCATGCTGTCCCAGGCCGGAGAATCGTTCACTAAAGCCCTGCCTTCGCTGATCAAGCCCAAATCCGCCGCGAAGGCCGCGGGAGCCCAGACAAGTGTGGTTGCCCCAGGTCCCGCTGATTTTGCGAGACCTGGGAACAACGGACCGACCAGCAACATGAAAACTTGGGAAGCCGAAGGCGGCAACCCCAGCGCCGTTGGGGTTGAAGATCCCAACATTCACGAGCATGTTCCTGCCCAAGTCAAAGACGCGCTCAAACACGGCAGCGTCGTCATCGCCGCGATCACCTCTTGCACCAACACGTCCAATCCATCCGTGCTGATCGGTGCTGGATTGCTCGCCAAAAAAGCTGTCGAGAAAGGATTGACTGTTCCTCCGTGGGTCAAGACCTCTCTCGCGCCGGGATCGAAAGTAGTTCGCGACTATCTCGAAAAAGCCGGGTTGATGCCCTATCTCGAAAAACTGAAATTCCATCTCGTCGGATACGGATGCACTACCTGCATCGGAAACTCGGGGCCGCTGCCGCAAGAGGTTTCGAAGGCGATCGACGAGAAAGAACTGGTGGTTGCTTCGGTGCTTTCGGGAAATCGAAATTTCGAAGGACGAATCAACTCCGAAGTGCGTGCCAACTATCTGATGTCCCCGCCGCTGGTGGTCGCCTTCGCGCTCGCCGGACGCATCGACATCGACTTGCGCAAAGATCCCATCGGCAAAGGCCGCGACGGACAGCCTGTCTATCTTGCCGACCTCTGGCCCGCATCGCGCGAAGTGGAAGAGACGATTCAGCAGTCCATTTCCTCTGACATGTTCGCGAAATCCTATGGTGAGGTTTTTCAAGGAGATGAGCGCTGGCGCGGGCTCGCCGTGCCCAAAGGCCAAACCTACGCGTGGGAAAATGACTCCACTTACATTCGGCGCGCTCCGTACTTTGACGACATGGACGTGAAACCGGTGCCCGTCCAGGAAATCAAGAAGGCGCGCGTGCTAGCCGTGCTCGGCGATAGCGTCACCACCGACCACATTTCTCCTGCGGGTTCGATCAAGAAAGACAGTCCAGCCGGAAAATATCTGCAAGAGCACGGCGTAAAGCCGGCCGATTTCAACTCCTACGGCTCGCGCCGCGGCAATCACGAAGTGATGGTGCGGGGTACGTTCGCCAACGTCCGCCTGCGCAACAAGCTGGTTGCCACCGAAGGTGGATTCACCCGCTATTTGCCCGCGAACACGGAGATGTCGATCTTCGACGCGTCGGAAAAATATCGGGCCGACGGAACGGCGCTCGTCATCCTTGCGGGCAAAGAATATGGATCGGGATCTTCGCGCGACTGGGCGGCGAAAGGCCCGGCGCTTCTGGGCGTGCGCGCCGTGGTCGCGGAAAGTTACGAGCGCATTCATCGTTCGAACCTCGTGGGCATGGGCATTCTGCCGCTGCAATTTCCCGCGGGCCAGAATGCGGAGACGCTCAAGTTAACCGGAGAAGAAGTCTTCGACATCAGCGGCATTCGGGACGTAGTCGAACACTTCTCCGCCGGACGCACCGTGAAGGTGCGCGCCACGTCAAGGGGCAAAGACAAAGCTAAAGAAACCGTCGAGTTCGACGCGGTCGTCCGCATCGACACGCCGCAGGAAGCGCTCTATTACGCCAACGGCGGAATTCTGCAGTACGTGTTGCGGCAGTTGCTGGCCAGCAAGCCACAGGCGGTGGGCGCGTAGGGTTACCAGGCACGGCAGTACTTACCCAACTGAGGAACCGACCTACGACTCTATCTGGCGGGCTAGCGGACAATTCGTCCCCGAAGACTTGACGCACTGCCCCGTCCCCACGCGAGCGCGTCAATAGTGGAACCGATAGCGGAACTCGGCGTAGATCTGGCGGGGTTCGTTCCAGTGGAATCCGCCAAAGGTCAGGCTGTTGTCGAGTTGCACGCGCCGGTTGGCCGCATTGAGTGCATCAACGGAAATCGTGTATTTTTCGGCGAAGGTTTTGCCCAGGGCCAAATCGAATTGGGCGTGCCCGGGCAAGTAAGGCCCAGAGTATTGCACCCCCGGCAGACCGTTGGTGAATCCCGATCCATAGTAGACATTGGTCGACGCGTAGGCATGCCAAGGTAAGCTCGTGTTGTAACCAACATTCAGTGTATTTCTCTGGTCGTGGTCGACCGGCGACAGTCCCGGAGGAATGTCGAGACCGCAGGAGGGCGTGACCGGGCTGGGACAGATCAGGCCTCCGGTGATCGGCGAAGTGGCCTGGGCGATCTGATTCGAATACGCCAGGTGAAGCTGGCCGTGATGCCACAGGCTGGGAGAACGCACCGTGAGTTCCCAGCCTTGAATCAGGGCGTACTGCCATGTGATAGGCCAGAAGATGTTCGATTCGCCGATGTTGTTGTGATCGAGCCAGTTCTCGGCCCGGGTTTCAAAGTCGTCGGCGCTGAGAATCCATCCACGGTAGGGAATGGTGACGCCGTACTGCCACTCGATATCGCGCTCCCCGTGCAATGGAGCGAAGGCGAAACCCTGACCGCTGGCCAGGGATTGCAGCTGGCTGGTCGCGGTCGCAAGCGGCGGAGCCTGATAGTAGTAGCCGTAGAAACCACGGAAGACCCAATTCAAATGCGGCACCGTGATCGCAGCGCCGAGACGCGGATCAGTAGCGTGCTCGGAGATGGTTGAAGTGAATTGCGTCTCGCGCAGGCCGGCGATCAAAGTGAGCCAGGGAGTCACTTTGAATTTGTCATTGATGAAGAAGGCGGCGACTCCTCCGCTGACCCCGATGGAGGAAGGTGGAACGTTCGGAGTGCCATCAGTGTATTGGTTGTAGAAGTAGTTGTGCTGGTGCTGGCCGAATCCGTAGACGCCAGCTTGGAAGTTGTTTTTTCCGATCTCTTCGCTGAACGTGGCCTGCATTCCTCCGTAATTGGCGTTCTGATTCACCGTCGAGATGACGGGAAGATCGTTCGCCCCTCCGTGATAGTCCGCGCCGTTGTAATGATAGAACGGAGAGACGGTGAGCAGGCTATTCGGGTTGAACGTGTGAACCCAGGAGAAAGTGGCATAGCCGTCGGGCTCGCTCTCTGCGTCCCTTAAATCAAAGCTGGGATAGATGCCGTTGCCAATCGAGTTGGGGTCGGGATCGATGGGAATCTGATAATAATCCCGCCGCAAAGAGCCGACCACGCGAATCTGATTCTTCGGGTCGGAGTTGAAGATGAGCGAGGTGAACCCTCCGAATCCGTTGCCGGCATCGTGAACGACCTGTGGGATCGGAGTCTGCAGACCGTAGTTACTGCGATTCCCGTTCAAGCTTGCGTAGTAAGCGAAGCGCTCGGTGTGGGCTCCGCAACTGATCTGATCGTTCGTCTGATAGAAATTACCGGCGCTGATGACGAGATCGCATTCCTTGTCGCGCTCGAAACCGGTGCGAGGCGCAATGTTGAAGATGCCATAGGTACGGTCGCCGTAATCGGCGTCGTAGCTGCCGCGGAGAACTTCCATATAGTCGATGTCTTTGGGATCGATCTGCGGTCCCAGATTCGTCGCGATGTTTGTGTTGGGGATAGGAACGCCGTCAATCATCCACTCGACCTGGTGGCCTCCGCGCATGTGCAGCATGTCGTGCACCACATAAGCTCCGGGAACGAAGTCGGTAATCATGGCCAGACTGTTGGTGCGATCAGCGCCCGGAGTTTCCTGAATCTGAGCGCGATCGATGAGCGTGGTTGGAGTTACCGTATCGGTGGGCACGACCACGGGAGCACCGGAAACAGTGAGATTCACTTTCTCCGACTCGAGCGCGAGCTGATAGTGCAAGACCGGCTCCGTGCCTGCCTCGACCTCCACATTTTCCGCCGTCTGCGCAAATCCGGGACTGGCCACGCTGACCGTGTATTCGCCCAGCGGAACGGCCATAAATTGGAATTCGCCGTTCGCGTTCGTATTCGTGGCCTTGTTCCAGTCGGACGACGTGGATTTCAGCATCACCATCGCATTTTGAATGGGACGATGCTGGGGATCGTGCACAATGCCACGAACGCTGCCAAAAACTGAGGCGTAGACGGGACTGATTGCGGCAAATACCAACAATACGACGATGCGCAGATGGCGCATAGGAATCTCCTTCTTGCAGGCCGAAGAAAGGAACTCGGGCCACGTCGTGAACTCGGGCGACAAATATGCCGAATCAAAGGCGACCGTTTTCAGCCGCCCTTGTTCAACCTCAAAATTTCGATCTCAAAATGGAGTTGGGCTAGATGCCCAAGAAGGACGGCGGCGCGCGAGTGGATTGCGTGGTGAGGACTTCCGCGAAGAGCGCTGAAGAATGCCCCGTGGTCACACGAGAGTTGACAACTGGCGCTCCTGTGAGAGCGGCTGGCGTCTGCGGGTGCGCCCACTGCGCCGTGATTACGGCATGGCCGCAACCCTGCCGGCAACAGCATGTGCCGCGGAACTCAAGCTGCTGAGGATTCGAAACTGCAGAATTGTGGCAATGGTGTGTGGCGCGAATACAGCAAGCGTGAGGTGGAACGGCAGTCGCAGCCAGCGCGAGCGGAATGAGGTTTCCGGCGACAGCAAACAGCAGCAGAAGTCTGGCCATCGTGCGCTGCATAGATTTCGGTGAAACCGAACCCCAAGGTTGGATTCAGAATAGTACAGATCAGGGCAGGCGCACAACGTGAGCAAGCCTCGGGCTCGATCGCCTAGCTGGGGGGAATTCAAATCCTGCCCCGTCCTTCTCGCGTCTTTTGCGAGAGGGCGGGGAATTTGACCTTCCGTCGTCCTCCTTGCGCCAGAGATTCAGATCAGGCCGGCTCGCAGGCGGCGGAGAAAATCTTCACCTTCCTCTTGGGCTTGCGCCAGTAGTTTGGGCTGACCCGGATATTCAATCGCAACCTCCTGCAGGATAAGTTCGACCGCGTCTTTGGGCTTGAATCCCTTGGAAACAAGTTTCCGGATGCGGACGGTGAAGCTTTCCGCTTCTGACGACGGCATCCGCATAGGGTGATCGGCACAATTGTGTTTGCGGAATTTGCCGATGGCCAGCCGGTCGTACGAGGTCTTAGCGTCAGGATCGTTGAGGAGGGTGGGAACGGGATCGCTCCATTCGCATTGTGAACAGGCCCACCCGCAGAAATTGCTCTCGACGGTCCAGAGAAGTTCTCTCGGCGGATTCTCGCCCGGAGTACGTTTGAAATCTTGGTCGGTCATGAGCCGCACGGCTCCTTGCACACACATGGCACGTAAGCAGCCCGCTGCGGGGAATGATAGCTCGGAAAACACAGAAATTGTAGTGTCTATAAGCGGTCCGGGGCGTCGCGTTTGTGTGACGTAAAGCCCAAAAATAACTCAGGCGACGATAAGAAAATTGGGTGACCCGAGTTTCGGATCGAGTCCCGGATACTTTCCGGCTGCTAAACTAAATGGTTGGTCTCACGAAAGAAATCTGCGGAAACGAAATTCCCGTCGGCCGCCACTGCTGTGGCCAAGAGCGCCGAGCCGGCTTCGCCGGGCTCGTCTGTTTCATCCGTCCCGAGCCGCGTGGCTTCGCCCTTGCCGGCTTGTGACGATGGTAGTTCGCAGCAGCGCATTTTTCTGATCGACACCATGTCATTCATTTTCCGCGCCTATCATGCGATGGCGCGGCAGCGTCCGATGTCGACCAAGAAAGGGCTGCCCACGGCGGCCATTTATGTTTTCGTGAACATGCTGCGGAAGCTGCGCGACGACTTTTCTCCGCAGTACCTGGCGGCTGTCTTCGATCCGGCGGGGCGGACATTTCGCGACGACCAGGCCGACGCGGTCACGAGCGTTCGCAAGTTCGACATCAAGACACAAAGTTTTACCGAGGTCGAATACAAAGGATATAAGGCGAATCGCGCGGCTATGCCGGAAGATCTGGCGCAACAGGTTCCCTACATCCGGCGGGCGCTCGAGGCTTATCGAATTCCGATTCTGGAAGTTCCGCGCTTCGAAGCCGACGATGTCATCGGAACTCTGTCGCGCAAGGCTGCCGATGCGGCCCGTCCGGTCTATGTCGTGTCGAGCGACAAAGACATGATGCAGCTGGTCAATGACAAAGTGCATATCCTCAACCCACCAAAAGACAATTTGATCTGCGATGCGGCGAAAGTGGAGGAGATTCTCGGCGTGCCCCCCGAGCGCGTTGTGGATGTGATGGCACTGCGCGGCGACGCGATCGACAACATTCCTGGCGCGCCCGGGATTGGGGACAAGGGTTCGGTCGACCTCATCAAACGCTTCGGAACCGTCGAGCATGCGCTCGAGCGCGCGGGCGAAGTCGAAAAGAAAACCTATCGCGAATCATTGCAGAACAACCGCGACGCGATTCTGT
This sequence comes from uncultured Acidobacteriaceae bacterium, assembly GCA_963772045.1. Taxonomy (GTDB): domain Bacteria; phylum Acidobacteriota; class Terriglobia; order Terriglobales; family Acidobacteriaceae; genus Sulfotelmatobacter. The sequence continues at coordinate 1,135,090 of CAVYWC010000003.1, forward strand.
TCAGCAAGAGCATGGCCACGATCGATACCGAGGTTCCGATCGAGCTGGATGTCGATGCGATGCGGGTGGGCGAGCCGGATATTGATGCTCTTCGGAATCTCTTCACGGAGATGGAATTCACTTCCTTGCTGAAAGAGTTGTTGCCGGTGGTTGAGGTCACAGAGGGCGATTATCGCGAGGCGAAATCCGCGGAGGACCTGGAAAGCGTGATCAAGTCGGCTTCCGGGGAAGGTTCGCTCGCGGTTGCGGTCGAAGAGCAAGAACTGGCAAAAGTTGGGGAAGAGCACGAAAACGAGGAGATCGATCCGGAAAACGGCGCAGAGGAGCAGGATGCCCAGCTTTCGTTCATGACAGAGTCAGAGAATGCGGCGCCCCCAGCCGCACCAGCATGCCGCATCGCGATCTCCTCGATCGCCGGCCATGCCGTAACCGCGAAGCTCGACCCTGGCGAGTTGAACGAAATGGTACGTTCGGCGCTGGCGAACGCGGGCGTTCCTAAGTCAATTCACGACTACAAGGCGGCCATTCATGCACTGGCTCCGCTTGGCATTCCGCTGGCTGGGGTCCGGCACGATCCGATGCTGTACTCATATCTGCTCGATCCCACCTACTCGTCCCACGAGCTCGGCGAAGTGGCGCTGCGACGCTTCAATTTGAAATTGTCGGGTGGCTTGGCCGAGGCGGCGGATATTACTGGCCGTCTAACGACTGCCTTGCGCAACGAAGTTGAACAGGCTGGCCTCGCGCAGCTCTACGAAGAAATCGATCTTGCGCTCGTTCCGGTGCTCGCCAGGATGGAAGCGGCAGGAGTGAAGATCGACACGCAAGCGCTTTCGCGGATGTCGGCGGAGTTGGCCCGCGAAATCGCCACCCAGGAAAAAGCGATTCACGAAGCCGCCGGCATGGAGTTCAACATTGGCTCGCCGAAACAGCTGGGCGATGTGCTATTCAATCGCATGAACCTGCCCAAGCCTGTGAAATATGGCAAGGGACGGACCATATCGACAGCCGTCGATGTCCTGGAGGAGCTGGCGGAAAATCATCCCATCGCGCGCATGGTGCTCGACTACCGGCAGCTTACAAAGTTGAAGTCGACTTATGTCGACGCGTTGCCGGCGCTCATCCGTCCGGCGACCGGCCGCGTGCATACAACTTTTGGACAGACCGGGACGGCGACAGGACGGCTGAGTTCGGCTAATCCGAATCTGCAGAACATTCCGATCCGCACCGAACTGGGACGCGGAATTCGCGCGGCGTTCATTGCGGAGCCCGGCCGTATGTTGCTCACCGCGGATTATTCCCAGATCGAGTTGCGGCTGCTGGCCCACTTCTCGCGCGATCCGTTACTGGTCGAGGCTTACCAGCGCGGTGATGATATTCACACGTTGACCGCCTCGCAGGTATTTGGCGTTCCGCCGCTGATGGTTACGCCGGATCACCGGCGTCAGGCCAAGGTCGTGAATTTCGGCATCGTCTATGGGCTTTCTCCGTTCGGACTTTCGCAGCAGCTTGGGATTGAGCCGGGCGAAGCCAAGCAGTTCATCGCCAATTATTTCCAGACCTACAGCGGCGTGCGGGCGTTTATTGACAAGACTCTGGAAGAAGCGCGGCGGGAACTGAAAGTGAAAACTTTGTTTGGACGCGTGCGGCCGATCCCCGATATCAACAGCAAAAACGCGAATCAGCGGGGATTCGCCGAACGCACGGCCGTGAATACACCGCTGCAAGGCACCGCGGCCGACCTGATCAAGATTGCCATGATTCGCATCGATGCGGTGTTGTGTGATCGCGGACTCAAATCGCGCATGACACTGCAGGTGCATGACGAACTGGTATTCGAAGTTCCCGAGAATGAAGTCGAAATCATGCAGCTGGTCGTGCGCGAGCACATGGAGCAGGTGCACGACCTCGCCGTCCCGCTTCTCGTGGAGATGGGGGTGGGGCCGAACTGGCGAGATCTGGAATAGCGACCAAAGCTTGCACGGGTCCGTTGCTTCGCTCGGAAGGCAAGCCGTTCCATTGCGCCGATGTAGTGTAAAATTGGGTTGAACCCCTCCGCTGACTTGACGGGCGCTCACCCACACCCGTCGAATCAGCGGAATCCTTTCCAGTCGGGACGTGGCTCAGCCTGGTAGAGCACTCGCTTGGGGTGCGAGGGGTCGGCAGTTCAAATCTGCCCGTCCCGACCATTCTTTTCTATCGCTCGCGGTTAGTTAGTGAAGTCTGTCGCTTTGAATTACGCGAGCAATGGCGCAAGCTTCACTCTCAACCGCGCTGGGATCTATCGGTTCGGGCCGGGCCTGGAATGACGGAGAACAGTTTGATCGCGGTTTTTCGTTAAGCGTGAAGGCGCTGTCGACGCCCCTCGCCATCGTTTGATAAGCTGTCCGTTCTGCTTGATTACCCCCTGCTGCGCAATGGTACTTCTGTAAAGGGGAATTTTGCCCGGCTCCGGGAGGTGATATATCCAATGGCGTCCAGCGCCCAAGTATCGGCACCCGCGGCAAACATCTCTCAGATTGTTTCCGGTCCGCTCACCAAGGCCGCCATTTTTCTCGTCGTTACCATTAATCGCGGTGACGAAAATCGTGCCTCGGTTCTCGCCCTCTGCGCCGATCTCTCGGCCCTCCTGCGCTCCGTCGGTTTTCGTGCCTTGGAAGGCTCGCTCTCCTGCATCATGGGATTCGGTTCCGACGCCTGGGACCGTCTCTTCGGATTGCCCCGTCCCGCCGAACTTCATCCCTTTCGTGAAATTCGGTCCGGCCCGCGCCACGCGGTTTCCACCCCTGGCGATTTAGTATTCCACATCCGCTCCAAGAGGATGGATCTCTGTTTCGAGCTGGCCACGCAAATCCTGAGTCGCCTCGAAGGATCGGTTACGACCCGCGACGAAGTCCACGGCTTCCGCTACTTCGACGACCGCGATCTGCTCGGCTTCGTCGACGGCACCGAAAACCCCACTGGCAACGCGGCTACCGATGCGGTCTACATTGGCGGCGAAGATCCTCCTTTTACCTGCGGAAGCTATGTCATCGTGCAAAAGTATCTGCACAATCTCGATGCCTGGAACCAGCTTTCCACCGAAGCGCAGGAAAAGATCATCGGCCGCGAGAAAGTCTCCGACATCGAACTGGACGACTCCGTGAAGCCCACATCCGCGCACAATGCGCTTACTGTGATCGAAGAGAACGGCAGGGAAATAAAAATCCTCCGCGACAACATGCCGTTCGGCCGCCCTGGCCACGGCGAGTTTGGCACGTATTTCATCGGGTATAGCCGCTCGCCCCGCACCGTCGAACAAATGCTGGAGAACATGTTCATCGGGCGTCCGCCGGGCAATTACGATCGCATCCTCGACTTCAGTACCGCGGTTACAGGGAGCCTGTTTTTCATCCCCACTGCCACGTTTCTGGACAGCGTCTCCCCCGACCAGCCCGCGCCCGAAGCATCGGCCGGCGCACCGCAGCGAGCGTCGGTCGCTACGCCGCTTGAAACTTCAGCATCCCCTGCGCGATCCAAAGATGGTTCACTCGGTATTGGTTCCTTGAAAGGAGAAGACTCCCATGAATAACCTGCATCGCGAGCTGGCCCCGATTTCTGATGCCGCGTGGGCACAAATCGAAGAGGAAACTTCGCGCACAATCAAACGCTATCTTGCGGGTCGCCGCGTTGTGGATGTTCATGGCCCGGCGGGTTCTGCTCTCTCGGCCGTAGGCACGGGCCACCAGCGCACGATCGCTGCCCCTGGAGACGGCATCGCAGCTCATCAGCGCGAAGCGAAAGCCCTCGTGGAGTTGCGCGTTCCCTTCGAGCTCAAGCGCCAGATGATTGACGACGTCGAACGCGGAGCTAACGATTCCGATTGGCAGCCCGCAAAAGACGCTGCGCGCAAGCTCACCTTCGCCGAAGACCGAGCCATTTTTGAAGGTTACGACGCGGCCGGGATTGTCGGCGTCCGCCAGAGCACCAGCAATCCGCAAAAATCTCTCCCTGCCGACGTGCGCAAGTACCCGGAAGCCTTTGCCCAGGCCTTAAGCCAGTTGCGCCTTGTTGGTGTCAACGGTCCTTACGCCGTATTGCTCGGCGCCAACGCTTACACCGAGCTCGCCGAAACCAGCGATTACGGCTACCCGGTGCTCGAACACGTCAAACGCCTGGTGGAAGGCAAAATCATCTGGGCGCCCGCCATTGACGGCGCGTTCGTCGTCACCACCCGCGGCGGCGACCTGGATCTTCATATCGGCCAGGACGCTTCTATCGGCTATCTGAGTCACACTGAAACGCACGTTCGCCTTTATTTGCAGGAAACGTTCACCTTCCTCTATCTCACATCCGAATCCGCTGTCGCACTCGCCTCGCCCTCCAAGCCCCACTCGTCCTGAGGACAGTGTTTCTTATCAACGATGTATTGGTATTCACCGTGAAAGCACCTTCGCTTTACTTGTGCGGCGGCAGCAGCGACCAGATCTGGGGATCTTCGGTGCCCAGGACCCACGAGCAAAATCCTTCCAGGCCCCGGTCACGCATCAGATTCAGACGGTCCTCAAAAGCGCGCTTATCGGTGTAGAAGACCCACTCGCGCGTATCGTCACGGTAGAAGTAGAACCAGGCGGTGCGATCGGTCGGATCCCACTCCACGTGCGGATGATAGGCGGCCATGAACTGATCGATATCGCGTTGTCCGACGTAGTCGGCGGTTGGATTCGGCTTGTCATCTTTAGTCGGGTTACCGGCATACCAGTGATAGCCATATAGCGGAATGCCGACTGATAATTTCTCTTTAGGGACAAATTGCAGCGCGTAGTCGACGTTGGCCACGGTCCAGGGATATCCTGCGACGGGGCCTGGCGCGGTCCAGCGCGTGTTCTGGTCGTAGGTCATCAGGCAAATCAAATCGGCCGATTGTGCCAGCGCCTTAAGATCGTAGCCGCCGCGCCAATTCGCATACAGCCAGTGGGAATAATCGCTCTGGCCAGGATGTCCGGGCGCGTTGGGCACCGTAGCGATCGTAAGTTGGAGTTTCTCGGAGTGGAGAGCGGCCGCAGTGTCGGAAACCAGGGACGAGAGTAAGTCGCGGTCGGTCCAGTTCACATCTTCAAAATCTATTTGAAAGCCGCTGTAGCCGTAGTTCTTGCATTCGCTCAGAAGAGCGGCGATGAAGGCGGCTCGGGCAGCCGGCGTGATGAACAGTTTGTGCAGGTCGGCCTGGTGCATGAGCGCGACGATCGGCATGACCGGAACGTGGTGGGCCGCGGCGGTTTCGAGGACAGCAGGATTCGGTCCTCCCCAGACCAGGCCACTGGCATCGACGGAATACCATGCCGGTACCAGGATGTCGATCTGTTTGGCGTGCTCGGAAAACGATTTCACCGAATCCGGGTTCGTGGTCATGTAGAACAAGCCTTTCGGCTGCGCGACGGCGAAGGAACTGGATAGAAGAAGCAGGATGATGTATTTCATCGGAACTCCCGTCAGTGAATTGATGTTGCGCAAAATTTCATGCTACGGCGGCGCGAGTAAAACTCGCGCCTCCTCAATTTCTATGACGCCGAGCATTTCCGCAAGCCCTAAGAACCCAGACCTGGAATCCCCACGTCTGCCCGCGCATCCTTTATGCTAGTAACGTATTCCTATGCCTACTTCGACAAGAAACGCTGCTATCTCTGGCGCGAGTGGCGTCGACACCCCCCCGGGGAACAACGGGTCAGGCAGTTCAGGATCGAATGCGGAACGCGAACGCGTTTTCGCCGCCTACCGCCAGTGGGGATATCTCGAAGGCGATCTCGATCCGCTCGGATTTCTGCGTCCGCGGCCTACGCCGGAACTCGAACACGAGGGGGAATACGCCCGCGAGGCCCGCGAAATTTACTCCAGCACGATCGGGGTTGAGATCAATCATATCTATTCGCCCGAACGTCGCCAGTGGATTTACGAGCGGATGGAATCGCCGTCACAGGGTTGCGAGATTACCGAAGAGCATCGGGCGCGCATTCTCGACTTGCTCATCCGCGCCGATGTTTTTGAGCAGGTAATGCAGCAGCGCTACTTGGGCAGCAAACGATTTTCGCTGGAAGGGGTCAGCGCTCTGATTCCGCTCGTGGATGAGGTGCTCGACACCGTCGCGCGTTTGGGCGCGATCGAACTCGTGATGGGGATGAGCCATCGTGGACGGCTCAACGTGATCGCGCATGTCGCCAAGCGGCCAGCCGAGGAACTTTTTGCCGGCTTCGAGGACGTCGATCCGCGCAGCGTACTTGGTTCGGGAGACGTGAAGTATCACATGGGTGCGACCGGCGAATACGTCACGCACAGTGGCGGCAAGGTGCACATTCATCTGGTCTCGAATCCGAGTCATCTGGAAGCAGTCGATCCGGTGACGGTCGGCCGCACACGGGCCAAGCAGGATCGCACCGGAGAAGGCGCGCGCGCGAAGTATGTTCCGCTTTTGGTGCACGGCGACGCCGCCTTTGCGGGACAGGGCATTCTTGCCGAGACCATGAATTATGCCGACCTGCCCGGCTACACGGTGGGCGGCACCATTCACGTGGTGGTCAACAATCTTCTGGGATTTACCACGAGCTACACAGAGGAGCACTCGACGCGTTTTGCGGCATGCATCGCGCGCCGGCAATCCATTCCGATCTTTCATGTCAATGGAGAAGATGTCGACGCCGTGGTTCGCGTGGCCCGTATGGCCGCTGAATACCGATACAGATTTGGCACGGACGTTGTCATCGATCTGATCGGCTATCGCCGCCATGGCCACAGCGAAGTGGATGATCCGACCATCACGCAGCCCCTGCTCTACAAGAAAATCAAAGACCATCCACCGTTGTGGGAGATCTACGCGGACGATATCGGTGAGGCGGACGCTGCAGAAAAAGCCGCCGCCATCCGCTCGGAATTCGAAGCGGCGCAGAAAAAAGCCGGCAGCATCAAGCGCAAGCCCACGCTGCGTGAACTCCCTTCGTATTGGGACAATTATTTTGGTGGTCCCTACAAACCTGAATATGAAGTGGAAACGAGATTGTCGGCACAGGAATTGTCAGAATTAACCGAGCGCCTGACTACGTATCCCTCCCATTTTCACATTCATCCGAAAGTGAAGAAGCTTCTCGAGCAACGCGCCGAGATGGGAACCGGCAAGCGTCTGGTGGATTACGGCATGGCGGAAGCGCTCGCGTTCGGCAGCCTCGTGAAAGGCGGCATTCATGTGCGCTTCAGCGGCCAGGACTCGCGGCGCGGCACTTTCAACCAGCGCCACTCCGTCCTTATCGACAGGGAAAACGAAAACGAATACGTGCCGCTCGAAAACATTGCCGCGGATCAGGCGCGCTGCGAAATCTATAACTCCACGCTCTCGGAGCCCGGTGTGCTCGGCTTCGAATATGGGTACAGTCGCGATTATCCGGAGTCGCTCGTGCTCTGGGAGGCGCAGTTCGGGGACTTCGTCAATGTGGCGCAGGCGATTATCGACCAGTTCATTAGTGCGGGAGAAGCCAAGTGGAACCTGCTCTCCGGCTTGGTGATGCTGTTGCCTCACGGCTATGAAGGCCAGGGTCCGGAACATTCCAGCGCGCGCATCGAGCGCTTCATTCAGCTCGAGGCCAAGCACAACATGCAGATCGCCCAGCCGTCAAACGCCGCGCAGTACTTCCATCTGCTGCGGCGACAGGCTTTGCGGCACTGGCGGAAGCCCTTGATCGTCTTCACGCCAAAGAGCATGTTGCGGCATCTCGATGCGAGTTCGCCGATTGAAGACTTCACGCACAAGAATTTTCTGAACGTCATCCCGGATACGAGTGTCGGCGAAACTGAGCGGATCCTGATCTGCACCGGGAAGATCGGCCATGAACTTCAGGCCGAACGCAACAGGAGGAAAGATGCCAGTACGGCCATCGTGTTTCTGGAACAGCTCTATCCTTTTCCCGAACAGGAAGTCGCCGCCGAATTCGATCGCCATGGCAAACATGCCGACATCGTCTGGGTGCAGGAAGAGCCGGCAAACATGGGAGCGATGTTCAACATGCTGCCCCGGTTGAAGCGCATCGCGGGAGGGCGTCCGGTGCTTACGGTGAAGCGCAGTTCCAGCCCGAGTCCGGCTACTGGCAGCGCGAAGGCGCACGAGGTGGAACAGAAGACGCTGCTGACCCTGGCGTTTACCATCAAGTAGGAAGTGGGGTCAGCTTCGGCCCGATCCCCAGAGAATTTAGAGTCCCGCGGTTTCGGCAAACGCACGGAAATCGCGATCGCGTGTGATAAGAGTAACTCCCTTATCCATACAACTCTGGGCAATCAGCGCGTCTCCCAAGCGCGCCTTGCGGCCTTTCGACAGGACTTTCGCTCGAAGTAAGCCCGCGCGCTCCCAGTAACCGGACTCGACCTCAAGCAGGGGAACTTCCGAAAAGGTCTGGGCGACCTCCGGGTAAAGCTTAGGGTCGCTGAGCAATTCGGAGAGCACGACCGGCACCATGAGTACTTGACGGTCCGCGAGGGCCTTATCGAGTTGCTTCGTATCCTCGCCGGCGCCGCCTTCCAGAAATGCGATCCATGTGCTCGTATCTGCCGCGATCATCGGTCAGCTTTCAATTCCTCTGCAGTACGAGAAAAACGGACTTTCCCTCTTAGTTCTCGCAGACGAGCATATGTCCGGGACGCGGCAACCAACTTCAGGCCGGTGCGAACGGTTTCGGTGACGCCTGCGCCGATGGCTTCCTGCGCTCTCTCCAGCAACTCCGGTGGGACTTCAACCGTGATTTTTCTGGGACTCTGCATACTTCCAATTGTACCATACCGAACACCAGCATTTAGTATGGTACCCGGGATCGACTTGTGGATTGTTAACATCCGATGAAAATCAACTCTTGCAAGGCGCTTCCGGCAACTGACAACTGGCAACTGGCAACTTGTTTCCCTACAATACTCCCGTGAAACAGAGCATCTTTGTCGTGGAAGACGATCCGGACATTTCGCGCCTGGTCCGGCATCACCTGGAGAACGAAGGCTTCGCCGTGCGTGTGTATCCGAACGGTGCGACCGTCCTCTCCGACGCCGAGCGCCAGCGGCCCGCGCTGTTTGTACTCGACATTATGGTTCCGGGCAAGGATGGACTTGAAATCTGCCGCACCATCCGGCAGACGGCTGGCCTGGCTTCCGTTCCCGTGATTTTTCTGACGGCGAAAAGCAGTGAGTCCGACCGCGTTCTCGGACTCGAACTCGGCGCCGACGACTACATCCCCAAGCCGTTCAGCCCGCGCGAACTGGTAGCTCGCGTGAAGGCCGTACTGCGCCGTTTTGAGCGGCCGCTTCCGCCCAGTCCGCTGAAAGTCGGAGAGATCGAGATCGATCCTTCCGCCATGACCTTGATGGTCCGAGGGCAAACGGTTCCCACCACTGCCACCGAGTTTCGCCTTCTCGACTACTTCGCGCGCCACAAGGGACGCGTCTTCAGCCGCGATCATCTTCTGGATTCGGTCTGGCGGGATACTTCGTACGTCACTCCGCGTTCGGTCGACGTGTACGTGCGCCGCATCCGTGAGAAGATCGAACCTGACCCGGAGAATCCTCGCTATCTCAAGACCGTGCGCGGCGCCGGTTACCGTTTCGAAACGCCCAAGTAGCGCCTTCGTCGAAAATGAATATGACCGAACCTCTGCCAGCCTTCCGCCAGCCTTCTTCCATCGAAAGGCTTTTCAATCGCGCATTCGGATTTTTGGTCGGCCTGGGTTTTGTTTCTCCTGCAACTACCTGCTCCAGGTTCGGGGACGAAAATCGGGCAAGCTTTATTCCACGCCCATCAATCTGCTTGAACTCAACGGGAAACGTTACCTGGTCGCTCCCCGCGGGCGGACGCAGTGGGTGCGCAACGCCGAAGCCGCGGGCGAAGTGACACTCAAGAAAGGGAGGCAGATGCAGAGCTACAGCCTGCGCCCGCTGTCGGGCCCCGAACTCCTGCAGGTTCTCAAAGCGTACCTGGACCAGTTCAAGGGTGAGGTGCAGCGCTATTTCCCTATTCCTGCCGGTTCCCCGCCGGAGGCGTTCTCTACGCTGGCGGACAGTTATCCAGCATTCGAACTGGTGCGTTCGCGATGAAGAATCGCATCTTCTTCAAGCTGCTGGCGATATTTCTTGTCGTGATCGCTGCGACTGCCGTCATCCTTGACGTGATGATCGGCAGCGCCTGGCAGAACTCGCTGCGCGCGGAAATTAAACGGAACCTCACGCAGAAGACGCTGCTGTTCGCCCATCGGGTGGAGACCGATCACACCCACTCCCTGGTCGAAATCGCGGCCCAGGAGGGACAAGCGGCAGGCGCGCGTGCCACCATCATCGATGCTTCCGGCAAGGTGCTCGCTGATTCCGAAGCGAGTCCTTCCACCATGGAAAACCATGCCCAGCGCCCCGAATTCTCGGCAGCGCTTTCCGGGAATGTCGGTTCGAGCGAGCGCCGCAGCGCGACTCTGGGAGTTCCTTTTCTTTACATTGCCGTGCCCATCCCTGGAGGCGCGGTGCGCCTTGCTTATCCTCTGTCGGATGTCGAAGCGGTCCAGGAAGAAATGAAACGGCGCCTGCTCTGGGGCTCGGCGATCGCGTTTCTGATCGCCTTATTCGTGGCGGCTGTAGCATCCGTGTGGACGTCGCGGCGACTGGAGCACATTGTGGATGTTGCCGCGCGGATCGAGAGAGGAGATCTGCGCGCCCGGGTTGACGACTCTCCCTTGGACGAAATCGGGCGCGTCGCGGCCGCCATCGACCGAACCGCGAGCCAGGTGGAGCGCAGTTTTGCCGCGGTCCGTTCCAGCCAGCGCCAGCTCGAAACTTTGCTGAACAGCATGCAGGATGCGGTTGTGGCTGTTAGTTCCGACGGCATGGTGCAGTGGGCGAATCAGCCCATGGACCGCCTCGTCCCGCAACGCACGCGGCTGAACGCGCCGGTGGTCGAGACGATCCGCGATCCAGATTTTCTGGCGACGGTGAAAGCCGCAACCACAACTAAAGAAGTGAAGACGGCGCGCGCGACTTCGATCGTTCCTGGCCGCGCCTATGATGTCACCGCTGCGCCTCTGCCCGACGGCGGAGTAGTCGCTGTGCTGCGTGATCTCACGGAAACGGAGCGCGTGGAAAAAACGCGGCGCGATTTCATTGCCAATGTTTCCCACGAGCTGCGCACTCCGCTGACTTCGATTCAGGGCTACGCCGAGACTCTGCTCGATAGCGCCACCGATAACGGCGCTCCGACGCGAGAATTTCTGGAGATCATTCGCAAGAATGCCGCCCGCATGTCGCGCCTTACCGAGGATCTCCTGACCCTGGCGCGGGTTGAATCCGGCGAAACTCGCTTCGAGACCGAACCGGTTCCCCCGCTCGAGTTGCTGCACGACGCGGAAGAGAGCTTCCGGGAGATTGCTCGCGGACACGGAGTCGATCTCGAGATTAAGGAAGATGAGGACAAGAGCGGTTTGCTCGAGTCACTTCCCTCTGTGCTTGCGGATCGCGAAGCCATTCACCAGGTTTTTTCCAATCTGATCGACAATGCCATGAAATATGGACGCGCCGGGGGCCGAGTCGTGCTGGGCGCGCGAACGGCCCAGCGTGGGATCGAATTCTATGTTCGGGATTTCGGAGCCGGCATCTCTTCCGAGCACCTGCTTCGCCTGTTCGAACGCTTCTATCGCGTCGACAAAGCCCGCTCGCGCGAATCCGGAGGCACAGGACTGGGCCTCGCCATCGCCAAACACATTGTTCGCGCGCACGGCGGAACGATCCACGCAGAGAGTGAACTCGGCCATGGCAGCGCGTTCGTATTCACGCTGCCGCTGGCCTGAACCAAAGAGCTACACTTGTCCCCTTCCGTGATGCACCGACGCGGCTGCGGGAAATCCTGCATTCACATTCCCCTTGCATTTTCCCCTACATGGCCGAAAATGGTGTGTTAGGCGATTGCACCAAAGTCGGGCATCGAAAAATTACTGAAAATTCACAGGTTGTTAACCTCGATGCCGTTCATAAAACCTATGCTTGGCCGTTCGCCATCCAATCGCATGAAAGGCAAAAAGCGGCGTCGGATCTTGTATCGGCCATTGCGGTGGTTGATACCTGCGCCGCCGTTATCGGCCCCGGGACACCTTCATGAGTACTGCCGTCAAGAGTCCGGATCCTGAACCAGCTCATCATTACCTCGTGCGCCGTACGGTGGAGGCCTGCCATCTTGCCAAGGAAGCCGCCGGAGCGGCTGCGGAAGGCATTGCCACGGGCTCGGCGGCGCTGCTGAATTCTTTGCGCCAGCGCGAGCGCGATCTCGATACGCTCGACATGGAAATTGATGCTGGGGTCACGACGGCCATCACCGAGGTTAGGCCCGCGGAAGCTCGCGAGTTGCTCGCCTGCATGAAGTTCATGATCGGTCTGGAGCGCATTGGCGATCTTCTGCTGAGTTTTGCCTCCAGCGCGCAGGCAACGGGCGGCCGCATCGATTCGGAAGATACGCGCGACCTTACCCAGATGGCGACCATTCTGGAGAAAATGTTGACGGATTGCGGGCAAGCTTTTTCGCAGCGCGAAATCGCCAAAGCGGTGGACGTGTTGCGCGCCGATGCCGAAATGGATCGCTTGCGCAATCTGATCTTCATGCGGCACATCGACAATCCTGAAAATATCCACCGCCAAGGCAGCCTGCAGGTCATCTTCATGACGCAGTCGCTGGAACGGGCCGGCGATCACGCCAAGAATCTCGCCGAAGAAGTCTGCCACTTCGTCAGCGGACACACTGTCCGCCACGTGCTCATGGGCTACGACAAGCCGGTCGAGCAGATGTTCATCGACTATCTGCGCCGCCGGGACGAGCATCACTGATATGGCGCGAGTGAATGTGTGGCGCGGAGACTCCTGTCCGCGCAGGCCTTGGCTCCAGGCTAACTTCGGTTTCCATCCAGCGTTAGGCGCACAACGCGAAATCGACAATCCCCAACTCCGAGCCTACAATCGGCACATGAGCAGCCTGGAGCAGCAGCAGACTCCGGTGGCGGAAGAGCGTGACTTCAGCCGGTTGATTATCGTGATCGCGGTCGCCGGGGTGATCGTCGTCATGCTGGCCCTTGCCTTCCTGCTGCGAGAACCGCCGAAAGCTGCAAAAACCATCTCGCCGTACATAACCAATCTCAAGTTTTCCGACTTCAAGATGAGCGCCGCTGAAAATTTTGTTGGATCCACGGTCAGCTACATCGATGGTACCGTCACAAATTCCGGCGACAAAACGGTGACGCACCTCGTCGTCGACGTCGTATTCAAAGATGAAGTCGGGCAGATGGCACAAGATGAGCCGGATGTTCCACTCCGCGTCCTCAGAACGACCGGCCCTTATCCGGAAGCCGTCGATTTGAGCATTTCCCCTCTTGGCCCTGGCCAGAGCCAGACCTTTCGCCTGACTTTCGATCACATCTCTGCGCAATGGAACCGGCAGTATCCAGAGATCCGCATAACCGATTTGACCACTCGCTAGGGCCGATAGCCGATAGCTTCCACTTTCTTTCGCTACAATGAGCGCGTGCCCGAAACAAAACCATTTCGGTTGACGGAGTCGGTGAAAGCGGCGGGTTGAGCTTCCAAGCTGAGTCCGGCGGCGCTGGACAAGGTGCTTGGGAAATTAGCCCGGCAGCAGGATCCGAATGTTCTGGTCGGCTTCGATCATGCCGACGACGCGGGCGTGTATCAGATCGCGCCCGATCAGGCGCTGGTACAGACGGTCGACTTCTTCACTCCCATTGTGGACGACCCGTACACGTTCGGCCAGATTGCGGCAACCAATGCGTTGAGCGATGTGTATGCCATGGGCGGCAAGCCGATTACCTCGCTCGCCCTGGTATGTTTTCCGGATAAGACAGATCTGCAGATTCTGGAGCGTATTCTTGCCGGCGGATTGTCGAAGATGATCGAGGCCGCGTGCACGGTGATTGGCGGCCACAGTATCCGCGATGAAGAGACGAAGTTCGGGTATTCCGTCACCGGTGTGGTCCATCCGCAGAAAATTCTGACAAACGGCGGAGCCAAGGCGGGCGATGCACTGATATTGACGAAAGCGCTGGGCACCGGCGTGATCTCCACGGCGATCAAGAAAGGCAAGGCCGAGCCCGCCTGGATCGATGCGGCCGTGCAATCGATGACAACTTTAAACAAGCACGCAGTCGAAGCGATCACGGGACACGGCGTTCTCGCCCTTCATTCCATGACCGACATAACCGGATTCGGTCTGATCGGGCACGCACGGGAAATGGCGCTGGCATCCGATGTCTCGCTGCGAATCTCAGCCGGTTCTGTTCCTTTGCTGGATGGCGCGCGCGAATGTGTGCGGGCCGGCTTCATGCCCGGCGGACTTAACAACAACCGCGATTTCGCGGAATGCGTGGTCGAATACCAGAACGGAGTTCCCGAGGAACTGCGCGCCCTGCTGTTTGATCCGCAGACTGCAGGAGGTCTGCTGATTTCGACAGCAGATCCTGAAGCGGTCGAGCAGGCGCTTAGAGCTGCAGGAGTTTCGGCCGCCAGGATTGGTCAGGTTCTGCCGAACGAGAAATCGCGCATTCGCATCACGCGATGATCGCAACGTCAACGACGCGAAAAATTCCGCGGCGCTGGCTAGAGAATGTTTAGGCAACCCGCGGGGAACTGAGAATTGGAGTAATCCCAGATGGCGGGAGGAATTGAGAATCACGATGGGTGCGGTACACCTTTGATCACGCGCACTGTGTCGCGCGCGATCAGCAATTCCTCATCCGTCGGGATGGCGTAGGCGAGCGGTTTCGAATCTTCGCTCGAAATCAGACCTTCGCGGCCAATCATTTCCTGATTTTTCGCGTGATCCAGGCGAAGACCAGCCCATTCCATGCTTTCGCAGATTCGTGCGCGCACGTCGGCCGAGTTCTCCCCAATGCCGCCGGTGAAAACAATGGCATCAGCACCGCCCATCGCTGCCATAAATGCCCCGATATATTTCCGCGCGCGGTAGCAGAAAATTTCAATCGCCAACCGGACCCGCCGGTCGTCATGCTCTTTCAACTCCGCTTGCAGTTCGCGCATGTCGTTCGTAAGGCCGGAAATCCCCAGCAGACCGGATTGCGTATTCAGCAAGGTTTCGACTTCCGATGTCGACATTCCTTCTTTCCGCGCGATCACGCCGACGATCGCGGGGTCGAGATCGCCCGAGCGCGTTCCCATCACCAGCCCTTCCAGTGGCGTCATGCCCATGGAAGTATCCACGGAAGATCCCGCTTTAATGGCGCACGCGGAACAGCCATTGCCCAAATGAAGCGTGATGATGTTGGTTTGCTCGCGCGTGAGGCCACGCAAGGCGCGATAACGGAACGCAACGTAACGATGGGAGGTTCCGTGAAAGCCGTAGCGGCGCACGCGGTAGCGCCGGTAAAGATGGTATGGAACCGCGTACAAGTAGGCCTGCTCAGGGATCGTGTGATGAAACGCTGTATCGAAGACCGCGACCTGCGGAATGTCTTTGCCGAAGATTTCGCGGGCCGCCATGATGCATTTGATATTGTTCGGATTGTGCAGCGGAGCAAGATCGATGCAATCTTCGATGCCCTGAAGAACTTTGTCGTCAATCAGCGCTGATTCCTTGAACTGCTCGCCGCCGTGCACTACGCGATGTCCCACCGCCTGCAGGTCGGCAGTGCTCTTAATCTCGGGAATATTCGAGTTGTCGGATGCGATATAACGCACAAGATAGTCGAGCGCCGCGGTTAGATCTCGCAACGATGCCGTAACTCTTCGACTCGGCTCCTCGCGATAGTGAATGCGGATGATCGCCTCGCCGCCAATATCCTCGACTTCCCCGCGACAGATGCGGTCGTCTTTGTATTCCTTGATTCGTTCCAGGTCGGTAGCGATCACTTGGAATTTCAGGCTGGAGCTTCCCGAGTTCAGAACCAGGACGTTCATTCGACTGCTTTCTCCTGTTCGACTCATTCAAGATAAGCGCTGCCAAGGTCAGCGGCAAGGAATCAATAGGAGTGGCTTCCCTTCGCGTGACTTCGTGTCCTTTGTGGTTGAGCCGAATCAGTTCCCTTCGGGAGCGAACGCCAGGAGCACGTTGCCGCCGATGGCGTTGTTGTAGCCGGCGTTGACGTACACCATTCCACCGACGGCGGTTGCCCCAGCTCCATTGAACGAGCCTCCATGCGCGGGAACGCCGTTGACGGTCGTAAAGTCGCGTACCGCATCGAAGTCCCAGATCACGCTGCCGTCGGCTGCATCGTAAGCGCGCAGATGACCATCGAGTGATCCGGCGAAGACCACGCCGGGAATGACCGTTGGCGGCGCCATCTGCGCAGCACTGCAGCCGAACTGCCCGATGCACGCCGGTTTCACGGGAGCTGCATACCACGCCTGCTTGCCGGTACTTAGTTCGAGCGCGAACAAGCCGCCGCCCGCATCCGCCTTGACGTCATCCCAATCCGACAACGGGAAGTATGCTTTTTTTTCGTCCGACGCGCCGCCCCACTGAATGCCGCCGAGCGGACCGCCGTGGCCCAGAGTTCGCTCCCAGAGAACTTTGCCCTTGTGGTCAGGATCAAGCGCATACACCGCGCCGGACTTCTGCGCCAGCAACAGCACATCGCGTCCGTTTCGCGAAGTGCGCAGCATGGGTGGCGCACCGAAATCAAAATCATCGCCGCGCCTCTCCGGGCAATTATCTTTCTGCTCCGCCACGCAGCCGATGTTCCATATATCGTTGGGCGTGAACTGACGCGACCACAGGATCTTTCCAGTATCCATGTTCATGGCGATGACGGCGTCGGAGGTGTGGCTGGGAGGATCCGAATAGTTGTTGCCTGTGGCCACGTAGATGACGCGTCGTTTCAGATCTGCGGTCGGCGAAGACCAGACCGCAGCGCCGGAAGGTCCATAAAATTGAATGCCGGATGCGGTCTTGCGCGTCGGCTGCGCTACGCGATCGATCGTGTAAGATTGCCAGACCTTTTTTCCGGAATTCGCGTCCAGCGCGACCACGCTCCCGCGAAACGTGCAACAGGGATATTTCGGATCGGCCGCCGCTCCCTCTTCTCCGGAGGAAATCGGAACGTAGAGGCGCGAGCCTACGAGCAGAGGTGATCCGGTAATGCGGGCGGCTTGGTGCGATTCCGGATGGGTCTTCCAGATCACGGAGCCCTTCGCAGCGGAAAGGGAATAAACGTTTCCATTGGTGTCGCCGAAAAATACGGCGCTCCCGTGACTGCCGATCGACACAGCCGTCTTCACGGTGGCCGCAGCTTTGAACGTCCACCACGCGCATCCCGTCGCGGCATCGAGCGCATACACGGTGCCATCTTCGCTGCCCACGAAAAGTCTTCCCGCATAGGACGTGGGTTGGCCATAAGTCGCCGACGCTTCGGGAAATCCGAAGGCCCATTTCAATCTCAAATTCCTGACTTGTTCGACGGTCAGCGCGGCGGACTGCGCGGATTGGAAGCGCGTGTTGTGCGAATCGACTCCCCAGCCGTTCCACATGGGACCGTCGGCGGGCGGATCAAGGTCGCTGCGGCAGGCGCCGCTCATCTTCACCTGCGCCGACAGCGCCGCAGATCCCAGGTAGTCGGCAACTGCGGTTCGCTGCGCTTTCGAAAGCCATCGGCCTTCCCACTTCATCTTGCCGGATTCGAGCGCGGCCAGAATCGACTCGCGCGACATTTGCCGAAGGCCGTCGGGCAAAGGAGCCTTCGAGCCGCTATCCGGGCGATGGCAGCTCGCGCACTTCTTCTCGAACACAGTAGCGCCGTCGACCGCAGCGGCGGTTTTGTGCGTGGTGCAACCGACAATGAGGATCAACGCCGTCGTCGCGCAGGCGCAGATTCCGTATTTGATCAAACGAGTCTTTCTGCTCAAAGTCCCTTTCGCCCCCAAGCCTTCATTATCAAGGATGAATCAGGTTTGGCACGCCTACGTAAAGAGTGGTGAGAACGAGTAAAGTTTGTTCAAGGGCGCGGATGCCGGCCAAAGCGAGTATCCCATGCAGGTTCGCTGCTTATGAGTAGATGAGAAATGGGTGGCTCAGGTTGCGAAAGGGACAAGGTTGCCCGGGAATCGACAGGAGATTCGGGGCTTGCAGTTGGAAATCTCGGACCGTTTGTCATGGCCGAGGTACAGAAATGCTCGTAGAACTGATTTTCTAACTGTTACGACTTCTTTGCCTCGGCGGCTAAAGCCGCTCACTTCTTTGTGTCCGTTTCGGCACGGCTGCTGGCGGTAGGTGAATTTCAAACAGGGTCGGGCTCGAGAGCCGTGCCCTTTCTTCAAATCCGCTCCTATCGAATCCGAGCCTACGAACAGCCGCTGGTGCTGCCGCAGGACATGCATCTGTAGCAGCTGCCGTTGCGGGTCATGATGCTGCCGCAGAAGCTGCAGGTGGGGGCGTCTCCGAGGTCGACGATGCTCGACAGCGCGTCGGCGGCGTGAACGCTGGAACCAGTCCTCGGTCCTGAGTCGCGAGTCGTGTGCGATTCCTGGGTGCTGGTTCCTGAGGCCTCGGAACTCGGGGCTCGGGACTCGGGACTCGATTTCAGTCTCAGGTTCTCGAACAGCATTTGCTGCTGGCCAGTGAGGAAGCGGAGTTGGAGCCAGCGGAAGATATAGTCCATGATCGACTTGGCGTAGCCGATGTCGGGATTGCCGGACCAGCCGCTGGGCTCGAAGCGAGTGTGGGCGAATTTTTCGCAGAAGAGTTTCAGTGGGACGCCGTGCTGCAGGGCGATCGAAACCGCGAGCGCGAAGCTGTCCATCAGACCGCTGACCGTGCTGCCCTCTTTGGCCATGGTAATGAAGAGTTCGCCGGGATCTCCGTTGGGATAGAGGCCGACAGTGATGTAGCCCTCGTGGTCTCCGACTTTAAATTTGTGGGTGATGGAGGCGCGCTCTTCCTGCAGCTTGTGGCGCACGGCGCGGGGAGGAGCGTTGAAATCTTCTTCTTCGACAGCAGTCGCGGGCAGTGCCCGCGCCACACTACCTTCGGCGGTTTTTGTGCCTGCGGCGCTTAGCGGCTGGGATTTCTTGCATCCGTCGCGGTAGATGGCGACCGCCTTCAGGCCGAGTTTCCAGGCCTGGATGTAGGCTTCGCTGATGTCTTCGACCGTCGCGTTCTCGGGAAGATTGACGGTCTTGGAGATTGCTCCGGAGATGAAGGGCTGCGCGGCGGCCATCATGCGGAGATGTCCCATGTAATGAATGGAGCGCGTGCCTTTCGCCGGCTTGAACGAGCAATCGAAAACGGCGAGATGATCGTCTTTGATGTGCGGCGCGCCTTCGATGGTGCCGGTCGCGTCGATGTAGCTGACGATGGCGCCAGTCTGCTCGTGGGTGTATCCGAGCTTGAACAGAGCGGTGGGCACGGTGTTGTTGACGATTTTGATCATGCCGCCGCCGACCAGCTTTTTGTATTTAATAAGAGCGAGATCGGGCTCGATGCCGGTGGTGTCGCAATCCATCATGAAGCCAATCGTGCCGGTGGGCGCGAGGACCGTGACTTGCGAGTTGCGATAGCCGAACTTTTCGCCGTGGGCGAGAGCCTCGTCCCAGCATTGCTTGCTGGCTTCGTAGATTGAGCTCGGAACATTGTTCTTGTTGATGCCGTTCACGCTTGCACGGTGCATGCGGATGACATCGAGGAACGGCTCGCGGTTGATGTACCAGCCGGGGCAAGCTCCGCCGGGCATGGTGCCGGGGGCAGGGACGGATTCCGCCTCGCTTCGCTTTGGAGGGCCGGGCGAGGCGCCCTGCGCCACATGGCCAGTAGTGATGCCTGCTCCTAGATTCGTTTCGGCCAAATTCTTCTTTGTGGGCTCCGTTGCCGGAACTAAGGGCTGGCATTGCTCGGCAATGTGCGAAGATTGCAGATACGCCTCGCCGCACATGATGGCGGTGACGCAGGCAGCATAGTCGCGGCCGGCGTCGGAGTCATAGGGAAGTCCGGCGGCCATCAGCAGCGCGCCTAGATTCGCGTAGCCGAGGCCGAGCGGACGATAGTCGTGCGAGTTGCCCATGATCTGCTCGGTTGGGTATCCGGCGTTGTCGACGATGATTTCCTGCGCCGTGATCAGAATATCGACCGCATGGCGATAGGCTTCCACGTCAAATGTGCCGTTGGGCGCGAACTTCAGCAGATTCAGGCTGGCCAGGTTGCAAGCCGAGTCGTCGAGAAACATGTACTCGCTGCAGGGATTCGAGGCGTTGATACGGGCCGTGTTCTTCGATGTGTGCCAACGGTTGACCGTGGTGTCGTACTGCATGCCGGGATCGCCGCAGTGCCATGTGGCCTCGGAAATTTTGCTGAGCAGATCCTTGGCTTTGTACGTTTTCATGACGCTGCCGTCGCGCACCGACTTGGTGGAGAAATCGGTGTCGCGGACCACGGCATACATGAAATCGTCGGTCACGCGGACGGAGTTGTTCGCGTTCTGGAAGAAGATCGAAGAATAGGCGTCGGAGTCGGGATGCGAGCCGTCGTATCCCATGGCGACCAGCGCGTGCGCCTTGGCTTCTTCTTTCATCTTGCACTCCACGAAATCCATGATGTCCGGATGGTCAACGTTGAGAATGACCATCTTGGCAGCGCGGCGCGTCTTGCCGCCGGACTTGATGACGCCAGCGAAAGCGTCGAATCCTTTCATGAAGCTGAGCGGACCGCTGGCTGTGCCACCGCCGCTCAGTCCTTCGGTCGAGGAACGCAGCGTAGATAGATTTGTGCCGGTGCCTGAGCCCCACTTGAAGAGCATGCCTTCGGTTTTTGCCAGGGTCAGGATGGAGTCGAGCGAGTCTTTCACCGAATTGATGAAGCAGGCGGAACACTGCGGCTTGGAGTATCCGGTGACGCCGAATTCGACCTGCTGGGTTTGCGGATTCCAATGCCAGTTGCGGCCGTCGGAGTTGGGCTCGATGCGGTCGCATCCCACGTTGAACCAGACGGGCGAATTGAACGCCGCATACTGACGAACGAGAATGTGCACGAGTTCGTCGTGAAATGTTGCACCGTCTTCGGGAGTCTTGAAGTAGCCCTGGGTCAATCCCCAGTCCCGAATCGTTTCCGCCACGCGGGCCACGAGCTGGCGGACTCCGGTCTCGCGCTCGGGGGTTCCCAGGGTTCCGTGAAGATATTTCGACGCGACGATGTTGGTCGCCGTCATTGACCAGTCTTTCGGGACTTCAACGTCCTTCTGCTCGAAGATCACTCCACCATGCGAGTCGGTGATCTGGGCCGTCCGCAGTTCCCATTCGACCTCGTCATAGGGAGAGACGCCTGGTTTGGTGAACAGGCGGCGGAAGGACAGGCCAGGGGCTTTCCTCTTCGGGACCGCGTGGCTGGCTGGGGTCGACGGAGCGGCGGAGTTCTCCGCAGTGGTTGGGGTTGCGGTCTTGGATTCGGGCATTTGAGTCTCCCTTAATTAGATTCTATGCGTGGTGCATCGATTCGGCGTCCGGACGACAGGACAGGGACTTGGGAAACGGCCTGTCAAAGACCTGTTTTTGGGGCGTCAGCTGGCAGTTTGCATTGATCCACGCCGTCGCTTCGTCAGGCATGTAGCGAGACAGTTGCAGCGCTGCTCCTAGCCTGGTTCCCCAGACTGCGTAAGCAGGCCTAGCGCCCGAAACCCGCGGCCGCTCACTCACGTCCGCCGTCGGCTCTTGAGTCCTCATCTGCCGGTGGGCTTCTGCGGCCTCGGCGGGCCAGCCATACGCGTCAACCTCTGTTCCCTTTATTTGCATACGGTCACATCTCCAATGTTGTGCAACAGATCTAAACGTCAGCGGCTAAATCCGCATCCCACTCGTCCGCCCTTACGGCCCAGCTGAAGCGGCGGCCTTCCCAATCTCTCTTGGTACCGATGTGGATGGCGGAACATATTCGGTGGCCGGGGTGAGTTCCAGGGAAGCGGCGAAATGCGAGCCAATCCCACTTGCCTTCTGAGCAGAATCGCTGAGCCACTGCGCCAGAGAGTTGTGGATCTGCCGGCGGTGAAATCGATCTTCGATGATCACGAAGCGGATGAAACAGCGGCCGGAGTTCAGGTAGCGGCGCAGGGGATTATCCTTCGTCAACATGCGGTCGAGGACGAAGGCTATGTCGTCATCCTGGAAAAAATGGGTGACAGCGAGCATGCGGCGGGTTCGATTTTCCGCGGCTAAAGCCGCAGTTACAGGCTGTGCGCCTGACGCGGGGCTAAAGCCCCGCTCTTCCACGGTGCTCGCCCCCCGGGCTTCCATCGATGCCTCGCTGCGCTCGGGCGGACAGCCGAAGGCGGCTGTCCCAATATCGTTCTTTGGGGAATCGAGATCGGGGATCTCTTCGGTCAATATCTCCTCGGCCAATGCGAACACGCCCGCCTTGCTGGGAACCAGGAGGAGGCTGTGATGAGACTCGCAACGAAACCAGCGTGACCAGCGCAGACGGCGGTAGTCCACCGGACGATCGAGGCCGTGCCGAACCAGCGATTCAGAAACGAGACGCGTCAGACCTTCCATTGCGGGGGCTCCTGCTGTGTTTCAAAGATTTTCGTGCCGTGACGCACATCCCGAGCAAGAGGTCTTGCCCGGGATGCAAGAACACCATCCCTGCTGCTGTCAGGGCAGCGTTTGAGTTGCTGTGCTGCTTTATTTTTT
Source organism: uncultured Acidobacteriaceae bacterium (assembly GCA_963772045.1). Lineage (GTDB taxonomy): Bacteria > Acidobacteriota > Terriglobia > Terriglobales > Acidobacteriaceae > Sulfotelmatobacter. The sequence continues at coordinate 1,157,746 of CAVYWC010000003.1, forward strand.
TGTCGCGCTCCGGGGGAGGGTCGGAGAACGGCCACCGCACTTCGGCTTCCGCATTCGAGGGCTTTCGGATGTCAGAAGGCTAAGGTTAAGGTTGCGGGCGCCGGACTTCTCCGATGTGGGGCGGGCAGTCTTGCCCGCCAAGCGCGGAGAAGCGTCCGCGCCGCACGATCCGAAAAACTTGGCGCCCAAGTTGCTGTTCGCAGCGCTATCAAGTCACCTCTGGCTCAATTGCCCTGCTGAATTTGTCTCTTCCTTGCTTCCAGAATTCCATCCCATTCCCGTGAGACGGAATTTGCTTGCTTGGGATTGCAAAATTACTCCTGCTTATGGGGCCTGTCAAGAGGGAAACACTATAGGTTGTATCCCTAGCAATGACAGGCTTGGTACGAGATTGGGGTAATAATGAGACCCGATTTTCCACATGAACCCAGTGAAGAGGACCCGATGAGCAGGGTTGAGTGTGGCAGGCGTGAGAAGCCGGGGCAATGGCAAACGGATTCATTCCTGTTGATCGGCTGTGGCAAAGTCGAAAATCCTGTGCATGATTGTGGGAACTGAGATTGCGTTGGTGGATGAATCGGGCTCGGGCCCTAAAGGGCCTGATCTCTGGACCTTATCGCGGCCCTGAAGGGCCGCTCTTCCACCCTGCCCTGCCACGCAGTGGTGAAGGCCGAGCTTTCACGGCTTCAGCGTATGAATCTGCCACTTGGCGGCCCGGCAGCCCGCTTCGCTCGCGGGGCGGACGAATGCGTCCGCCCCTACACAAGTTGCCCGGTTCCTATTCCATGTCTCGATGTTCCCACGTCTCGCAAAGGCAGCGAGACATGGGGCACCCCACTTGTGTTTTTTCCAGACTATTCTTGAACTAAGCTGACGCAGCTAGCTACTACGAGCTAGGTAGCTGTATTCGTTGCCGTTCTCGTCGGCCAGCAAGACCCAGAGGGTGTAGATGCCGAGGGCGGTTCCAAATGGCGGATGAAACAGCGCGAGTACGCCCAGGATGATGGCCGCAACCCGCGCCCAGGGACGGTGCTGCATCAGGCCGAGGCCGACGCACATGCCGCCGACAGCGAGAATCAGCAGCATACCCGCCGCGACTGACAGGAGTAAGGGCAAGAATCCGGGCAGGAACTCCTTACTGTGCAAGATCATTCGGGCGCTCGTTCCCAGGATGAGTAATACAGCGGCTGGAATGGCGAACAGGGCGCTGAGCGCGATCCAGAGAATACCGACAATGTGCAGATGGCGCTGGAGGCGCGACTGCGCGACAGCACTGACTGGATCTCCGATGCGCTTGCCGCAGTTGGGACAAGCCGCAGAATCGGACTGGAGTACGGTTCCGCAGCGGTTGCAGAACATTCTCAGGCTCCTTGCTACGCCTTCTAATGAATGATACGAAAACGGCGGCCGGCAGTTCCGTGAAAAACGCCGGAGGCTGGGTGTCCGCATTTCCGTCAGCGGCTAAAGCCGGCCCGCTTTGCCGCGACTACGGCGAGGCCTGAGGCCGCGCCCTTTCAAGACACGAGCCGAACCAAAACACGAATGAAACGGGAAAACACTCCTGTCCTGATCCTTGATCCTTGACGTGACAATACCGTTGGCTCCAGAGGTACATGGCCTTCGTGACCGTTGAGACATGGCTGGAATTGCACGAAAATCGTGCAGTAGGCGATTTTTTCTGACTGGAGAGAGTGTGTTCCATCGCCGAGTGATCTGGCTTCTTACATTTCTGGCGGTCAGCGTCTCGCTGTGCGCTGCGCGCGATCTCGCTGTCGTGTCCAACAAATCGAATGCGATCAGCGCGGTGACATTGGCGGAACTGGTAAAGCTTTCAAAAGGCGAGATAAGCCGCTGGCCTGATGGCAAGCCGGTAACCTTGATCGTGCGTGCGCCCTCAACCCCGGAGATGAAGGTTTTTCTCGAGAAGGTATACGAGTTGCCGGCCAGCCAGGTCAGCGAACTGATCGCCACGGCCAACCATGGCCGCGCGAATCATCCCGCGATTATGATCGTCGACTCCGATGAGGATCTCGTAAATAAAGTGGCGTCGCTCCCGGGAGCTATGGGAGTGGTCGATGTCTACGCCATCAATAGCAGCGTGACCGTGGTGAAAATTGCGGGCAAGCTGCCGCTCGAGCCGGGATATCTGTTGCATGGAAATTAAGGCCGGCATGAAACAAGGCTTATGGAACCGATAGAGACGCCACATTCCGCGTGTTTCTGATTGCATGGGATCTGACAAGAAAGCCAAAGCGGCAGCAGCGAGCGTAGGCGGCGCTTCACCCGCAACGCCAGTCGTGGGAAAGCATAGCTACACGCGGCGCTTTCCGCGCTTTGCGCTGGATGTCCGGCTGCAGGTGCGGATGTTTCAGGACGGCGATTTTCACACCTGTTGGGGACGATCCACCGAACTCGGACAGGACGGCATCGGGGCCACGCTGACGGGAAACCTGCAAACTGGTGAGATCGTCACTCTGGAAATTCCGTTGCCACTTACGACCTATCCCATCAAAGTCAGGGCGATTGTGCGTTACGGGCAGGGACTCAAGTACGGATTCGAATTCCTCACTCTCAACGACGTGCAGCGCGAAACTCTTCGCAGGGTTTGCGAATATCTTGCCACCAAGGCGTAGGCAAGCAAACTGCATCAGCGCAACGGAACCGACCATCGGCCGCCGCAGTCCTCGCGCACTGTAACGAATCTTCACAATAAATATTTTGCGTTGGACTCACACCCGCAGTTGCTTCAAAGTAATAGCAGGCTTTCTCCCACGTAGCAGAGAGTTCACGGCTGTCTGCTGTGGTCCCGCCATCGAGTTCTGCGGCCAATCGACGTCGTCGTTCTGACAAGAAGCGAGTAAGCAAAATCACTAGCGCTGGTTCTGAGGCGCGAAGGATGGGCATGGTGTCTGCCAAAGAGATGGTGGCGAATTTGCGAACAGTCGCGGATCGAGTCGGACTGGCTCCGTGCTCGGTGTCTGCCATTCTGAACCGAACCCCGGCTTCGCGCGCGATTCCCAAGCAAACACAGGACCGCGTATTCCGCGCCGCCGCGGAATTGAATTATCAGCCGAATCTCTCCGCGCGATCATTGCGCACCAAGCGCACCCACATGGTGGCCCTGCTGAGTAAGGATTTCGACGGCCGCGATGTCGGCCGTCTGGTCAGCCGTATGGAACGTGTGCTGCGGGAGCGTGGATATCTGCTTGTGCTGGGAGCGATCGATTGTCCGTCGGAATGGGCACCGTTTGCGGTGCAACTGCGGCAACGCGGGGTCGAGGGATTGATCGCGGTGGGAATGACTACGCCCCAGGAGCTAACCATGCCTGCGGTCTCTGTGCATCTGGGCAATTCGACCGCCCAGCGAAATCTCGGAGGCCTGGAACTGGAGAACATCGAGGATCTGGCGGAGTCAGCGATTGACGCTCTGCTGGCGAAAATCGAAGCACGTGTTCCCGGAAAGTCGCGAGGTTTTTTTGCTCAGTCGCTCACGTACTTCTCAGCGGCGGATCACGGACCGGGCGTGGTGGAATTGGTTGAACAAGCATGATCGGTACGCATGATCCGTCACGAAAAAGATTTACATACACGGGCGTCAATGAGTCACTTTCTTTGAGTTCTGCGCTGCGCGTAGACTGGCTTTGAACTGTTTATCCTTTGAGCGCCCCAAGCTGTTCTGACGCTCTGCGCGAGGTCGAAAGATGACCGCAGTGCATGAAGATCTTCTCCGTGAATTTCAGGATTTTGCGAAAACCGCCCTCACGGCCACGCCGCTGATGGAGCGGATCACACAGCGGGTGCACGAAAAACTCACACGCTACAACTGGGTCGGATTCTATTTAGTCGACGCGGAAGATCCGAACATGCTGGTGGTGGGGCCGTTCGTCGGCAGCTTCACGCCCAACCGCCGCATTCCACTCGATACTGGATTGTGCGGCGCGGCAGCCAGTACCGGCCAGACCGTGGTGGTTGATGACGTGACCAAGGATTCACGGTATCTGCCCGGCTCATCGATGGTCCACAGCGAGATGGTGGTACCGATCTTCGTGAAGAGCGAACTCGCCGGCGAACTGGATGTCGAGAGCTATTTCCCGGGCACGTTCACGCGCATCGAACAGGAGTTCGTGCAGGCGTGCGCGAATATAGTCGCTCGCTACCTAGCGAAAGGCTAGGGATAGAGGGGGGCGCGGGGCGTCGTCCGTTTCGCACAAACGGGGCGACCGATAATTCGATAGCGCCTTAGTCGACCCGTCCCACGATCAAATCGCTGGGGCCCGGCAGGTTGATGCGCGATACCTCGGAAAATCCTGCCTCTTTCATCCACGATGTAAATTCGGGTTCGCTATAACTCTGGCCGGCTTCGGTGCCGACCAGCATGTTCAGCGAAAACAGAGCGGCGTGCTGGGGCCCGGTTTTTTCGTTATTGAGAATGAAATCCTGCACCACGAGCCTGCCGTTCGGGGCGAGGGCCTGGCGCGCGCGCCGGAAGAGATCGCGATTCTGTTCTTCAGAAAACATATGGCAGATCGCATTCAGCAGGATGAGATCGTAACCGCAACCGAGATCATCGTGCAGCATGTTTCCGGGACGAAAACTGATTTGTGCGGACATGCCCGCGTCTTTGACGTACTCCAATGTCAGCGGCACAACCTCAGGCAAATCGAGAATATCGCAATGCACCATGGGCGACGCTTTGGCAAAGGCAATCGAGTACGCGCCGGAACCACCGCCGAGATCGAGAATCCGCCGAATTCCGGCAGTGCCCAGGGCCTTCACCAGCAGCGGCGCGCGCGTCTTGGCATTCCGCTGCATGCCGGCGATGAAGTTCTCGGTCCATCGCGTCTCGCCGCGGCCGCGATCCATCGGAACACAGGTGCCACAGCGAACCGCCTCCGTCAGCGTGCTCCAGCGATGCCAGATATTGGCTGTGTGCAACAGCCCATTCCGTTGATTGTCGTTCGAGCCTTGCACGAAGTATCGTGCCGAGTCCGGCGTGTTTCCGTATTGATCACAGCTTTTTGAGATCAGCCCGAGTGAGACGAGTGCGTTGAGCAGCATGGCAACCGCGCGGGCATTGGCGTGAATTGTCGATCCAATCTGTTCCGCGTTCGCGCCCTCACCCACAGCCGTGAAGAGATCTAGTTCCAGCGCGGTAAGAATGCAGCGACTGGGCTGGAAACTGCGGATCATCTGATCCAAACGATCTGGGAGCATCCCGGACTTGTCGCGGGCGGCCATGGCGGCGCGGAATTTTTCTGCGTGCTCGACCGACATCGCCTTCATCGCGGCCGCGTCGTTCCAAACCAGGCGAGCGGCCGGCTTACCGCCATGCAGGTGGGTCTCGACAATTTCCGCCACGTCCGATGACTGCACCTGCCGGTACCACACGCCCTCGGGGTAGACGACCATCACTGGACCTTCGTCGCAGAATCCCATGCAGCCACAGGTCGTGAGTTGAACTTCGTTGGTCAGGCCGCGCGACTGAAGTTCGCGATCGAGTTTGTCGACTACAGCCAGCGAACCGCGAGCGGGGCACGAAGTGACGCCTTCCGGCTTCTGCTGCGTGCACACGAATAAGTGAAAACGGAATGGTTCCATCGCAATCTCCACAGTAGACCTATCATTCTATTGGTCCTGGACGGCTTCCAAAGTGAGGCAAATCACGGTATTCTGTGCTGACAAACCGTTCGCTGGAGGGCGCCGATGCATCGCCGATTCTCTGGGGCCACTCTCTCCTGCCTGGTTGTTCTTGCCTCGTTCGTTCCACTCGCTTTCGGTCAAGGCACGGACATTTTTGTTACGCCCATCGCCAATGCACCGTTCAGCGGCGTGATCGATGTGCAGCGCTCATTCGTTCAGCCGGATAGTGCGGTCGTGAATCTCAAGACCATCCGCGAGATTGCGCGGGATAGTCAAGGTCGCATTTACAACGAGGTCAGAGCCTTACTGCCAGTTTCAAGTTCAAAGACGCCCAAAGTCCGGCGCATTCATCTGTATGATCCGCAGACGCGAATCTCTGCGATGATCGATCCCCGGCACAAAAGTTTCTGGACCATGATCGTCAACCATCCGCCGTCGACGCTACCTCCGGCGATGGCGGCATCGCCGACGGGCGACATGCTTCCCGCCAATGAGTTCACAAAACAGGAAGATTTGGGAATGAGTGAGATGGGAGGCGTTTCGGTGCATGGAGTCCGGCAAACTCAGACCATCCCCGCTACGTCCAGCGGGACAGGCAAAGATGTCGTGGTCACGGATGAGTATTGGTACTCCGAGGAACTGTGCATTAATATGCAAATCAAGCACAGCGATCCGCGAATGGGAGCGGTGACCATGACCGTAACGCAGGTGTCGCGCACCGAGCCTGATCCGAGTCTGTTCGAGATTCCAGAGGGCTACAAGGCGGAGTAGGGTCGCGTCCCGGAAATATGGTGATCCGGGACCCCGATGCGTATCCGCCGCCGAAGCTGCCGTCTTCGAGAGGTCGTTGCGGAGTGTAATTTCGTGCGAATCTCCTTCTTGAGTTCCGGGATTCGCAACAGGAAATCAAAAGGGCAGGCGGACTCTGTTAAATTGTTGCGGTATGCCACAGGTACTTGCCAAGCCCGCGCGCAGTTTTGCCAGCGACAATAATGCCGGCATTCATCCCGAAGTCCTCGACGCAATCGCGCGCGCCAATCAGGGACACGTCATCGCGTACGGTGACGATCCGTACACGCGTTCCGCTGTCGCGAAGTTTGAAGAACACTTCGGCCCGGGTATTACTGTCTTCTTCGCCTTCAATGGAACCGGCGCCAACGTTCTCGGATTGCAGGCTCTCACCCAGCCCTACCATGCTGTTCTATGCAGCAACTACGCGCACATCTACATGGATGAATGCGGCGCTCCCGAAAAGCACACCGGCTGCAAGCTGATTCCCCTTCCCCATCAGGATGGCAAAATTACGGTGGAAGCCGTGCGCCACGCCTATCACGGCATCGGGGATCAGCATCACGTACAACCACGCGTCATTTCCATTACGCAATCAACCGAGATGGGGACGGTCTATCAACCGGAAGAGATTCAAGCTTTGGCTCGGTTTGCGCATGAACACGACATGTTTCTGCACGTCGACGGCGCCCGTATCGCCAACGCCGCTGCCAGCCTGGGGCAAACGCTGCGCCAGGCTACACGCGATCTCGGTATCGACGTGCTCTCATTTGGAGGAACGAAAAATGGAATCATGGGAGGCGAAGCGGTGGTGTTCTTCGATCGCGCGCTCAGCCCCGATTTTCTTTTTCTGCGCAAGCAAGGCATGCAGCTCGCCTCGAAAATGCGGTTCATCGCGGCGCAATTCGAAGCCCTGCTGACGAACGATCTCTGGCGCCGGAGCGCTGAGCATTCCAACCGCATGGCGCGCTCGCTCGAGCAGGAACTGCGCCGGATTCCGCAAGTGCGCATCGTTTGGAAGGTCGAAGCTAACGGGGTCTTTGCGCAGATTCCCAAGCATGCAATCAGCAAAATCAAAGAGCGTTACTTCTTCTATCCCTGGATCGAGGACGAGGGCATCGTGCGCTGGATGTGCTCCTTCGATACGACGGAAGAAGATATCAAGGATTTCGCGGCCGTGGTCGGTGACGCGGTGTGCGACTGAAAGGTTGCGCGACGGGAAACGAGTCCCTTCCGCGCTATTGATTTTCAGCCCGCCGTTGGCCTACATTGAGCCATCCCGCCGCCAGGGCATTTAGAACGGCGTGTCGAACTCCAGGAGTCGTGATGAAGGGGAAGTGGCTTAGCCTTAGTATCCTTGTGGCGACCGCTGCCGGATTATTGAGTGTCGTCGGTTGTGGACGCGATCAGCAATTAGTCTCGATCGAAGTTCAACCCAGCGTGGAAACTATCGGCGCTACCAATCTTCCCCTATCCGTCGATGCTGGGCAGCAGGTACAGCTCCGAGCGCTGGGCAGCTATATTCATCCGCCGGTCACGAAAGACATTACCAATGAAGTCGTCTGGGCTTCCAACGACACGCAGATGTTCACGGTGAGCTCCAGTGGCATGTTGACGGCTACTGGCAATGCCTGTGGCGGAACGCTGGTTTCGGCCACTGTAAACACGAATACGAGCCCGGGCGGGATTTCGTCTTCGGGAGCGATTGTCACCGGTTACATGACCGCGGATGTCGTTTGCTTTGAGGGTACGGGTACGGGGCAGGGGCCAGAGCTGGCCGTGACATTCGGTGTTGGAAACGGTTCAGGAAGCGTGGTAAGTTCCCCAGGCGGTATCACCTGCACCAGTTCTTCAACGTCATGTTTTGCTGAATTCGCCGTCGGGACCGTAGTCACGTTGACAGCAACCCCGGCAGCGGGTTCGACATTCGGCAGTTGGACGAATTGCACCACGGCTAACAATGTAAACCCGTGTTCGATCACCCTGGAGACGAACACGTTCGTGACCGTGACGTTCAACTAGGGTGTGAAGGTTATTCGCTATCGCCGAGTAGCTCCCCCAGCGTCGGCTTGTACTTTTCCGGCTTCTTCTTTTTCTCGACAACGATCTTTTCCGCTGGAGGCCTGCCCACCCGCTCGCGGGCTAGTTTCTTGACCGCGATCACGGCGCGAAACGGCTTAGTTATCTTTTTACGTGCCATGTTTTCCGGGCAATCGTCAGCCTCTTTCCCATGTTGCCATAGCATGTGCGTTACAAAACTGTAATAATTAACTTTTGCGGTCCCGCCGGTTCCGGCAACTTTTGACGGCGGCCAATAACGACGGAGTTTATGGAAGAACGCGAGTTTTTCGACGAACGGCAAGAGAAAAAGCCAGCCACACTCAACTGTCCCCATTGCCATCAGGCGGCGGAGTATGAAATCACATGGGTGGTTCGCACCAAGAAGCGCCAGCTTTCCGGACGCGCCGACGAACGCGATCGTGCCCGTTTCGCCAAAGCCCGTTCCTACATGGTGCGCAAAGATGACATGATGGCGTGCAAGAACGTGCGCTGCCGCAAGCGCTTCGAAATCTCCGGACAGTCCACCGTAATCACGGAGTAGAGTCTCCTACAGACTGAGCGCGGAGTATTTGAGAGATCGGGCTGTTTTCCCGTCGGGAGAAAAGAATCCCCACGTCAATTTCCGCCTCGCCTGCGATTACATCAATCCCGGTTCATGCGCGTACTGCGGGGAAAGGAGCTCTGGCAATCCCTCCAGCCCTGCCTTCTTGCCTTCACGTTGCGCAAAGGCGATCAATTCCTTTTCGCGCTCCTCTGCCAGCGGCTGGCGGTCGTAGGTCGAAATCAGTTCGTCTACTCGCTGGCGGGCGCGCGCCAGAATGTCAGAATTTTCACCGCCCACATCCGGCAATCCGCGGTCAATTACGGCAGACGGGAAATGCTGCTCTTTTCTGAACAGAGCGCGAGTGTCTTTTAACTTCAGAAAGTCTCCCTGTAATCCGGTCTGCGCGAACATCGCCACCGCCAGTGAGTCCTCCCGCGACTCAATTCCCTCGAGCAGTCGCTGCGCTGAGGCAATCGCTTCCGCGTCGATCACCAGCTTCTCGATGCTGTGGCAGGAAAGAAAATCAAGCATGCCCGCTCCGGAGATCATATTGATGCCCGCTAGTGCGCCCAACGTGCAGGAGATTCCACTTTCCATCGCGACCTGCGCATCAATGACTCTGCCATCTCCTGCCACCATGTAGGCGTGTGTCGGCAGCCCGAGATACTTGCCCACCTCGGCGCAGGCTATATCGAGCATGGCGGTTTCGATAGCGCCCATCGGGGTCTTTCCCGTTCGCATGTCGAAGATGGCCGGCGCGCCTCCCCAAACGATCGGGGCTCCCGGAGACGCGAGTTGATGGATGGTGATCCCGCTGATGCACTCCGCCGCATGCTGCACCACGGAACCGGCAAGCGTCACCGGCGCGGTCGCCCCTGCCAAAGGCATACTGACGATCTCGGCCGGAACTCCAGCGCGCGCCAAGTCGACCAGATTCTGCGAGGCAAATTCCGACCAGTTCAAGGGAGGCGAAGGACACACGTCAAAGATCGCCCGCGGATGATGGCGTAGCGCCTCACAGCCGCCGCTCTCGATGGCCAGCAATTCGATCAATGTATGCAGGCTTGAGGCCGAGAATGCTCCCGTCACGACCGGCTTCTCCGAATACCACAGCACCAGCAGAAGCCGGTACCAGTCGCCGATCTCCTGCGGCACGTCATTGCAGACCATCGCCGTCGACTGGGCGGCAAACTGCGCTAGCTTCTCCGTAACCTGAATCATCCGCACCAGGTCTGCCGCCATGGCCGGCCTGGCTGTCTGCGTTTCCGGATCCAAAATGTTCAGGCACGACGATCCGGGATCGAAGTGAACATGATCGCCGCCATAACGAACAGCGGGGCGGCCCGTGCGATCGTAGAGATAGAAGCCGCGCGGCACGAGATCGAGCAGGCGGCGCGCCAGCACTTCAGGAATGTGTGCCACGCCCTCTTCCACCGTAACTCCTGCTCCGCGAAGCAAATCAACCACATAGGGCGCGACGCGCACTCCAGGATCTTCGATGAGCTGAAATGCCTCATCCAGAATGCGTTCAATCAGCAATCGCTCAAGCAGTTCAAATTTCGGTCTCATGTTCTCTGATTTCGTTTGTTTCCGAGCTGTCGAGGAATTTCTAGAGTTCCGGCACACTCAAACTCTCCATCTTCTGCTGCATCAGCCCCCGGGCCAGATCCACGGCGCTCATGGCATCTTTGGCATAGCCGTCGGCGCCGATCTCTTCAGCCCAGCGGCGAGTTACGGGCGCGCCGCCAACCATGATCTTGACTTGCGACCTCATCCCCGCTTTTTCGAGCGCCTCAATCACGCCCCTCTGATTGCGCATTGTCGTGGTCAGCAGCGCGGAAACTCCGACGATGTCTGCATTGAATTCTTGCGCTTTCGCAGCGAACTTCTCCCCGGCAACATCGACTCCGAGATCGTGGACACGGAATCCGTGCGCGGTCAGCAACGTGCCAACGAGGATTTTCCCGATCTCGTGGATGTCCCCTTTCGTTGTACCGAGCACGACTGTGCCCGCCATGGCCCGCTCTCTACCAAGCTTCTTCAACTCCGGATCGAGCACCGCCATGGCGGCACGCATCGCCTCAGCCGAGGCCATCATGTCCGGCAAAAACATCTGTCCGCGGGCGAATTGCTCTCCCACGTCCCGCATGCCCAACACATATCCGTTGTTGATGGCGTCAATTGGAGCTACGCCCGCGGCGACGGCCTGCTGGGCCAGACTGCAAGCGCTGTCGGGAGCGCCATCGATGATGCTCTGCCGCATCGTGGAAAACAGGTCGTCGGCCATAAAGCCCCTCGGCCATGCTGACGTGAGCCAGCGATGCCGTCTGTGATTTGAATCACAGGAGCGTGTTCGGGACAAGTTCGGTCCTGCCAAGCCCGCATGCGGCCACCGGCGCAGGCCGGATGTGACGTGCAGCACATTTCGTGAGCGGCCGTTTCCTGAGCCCGGATGGCTCATTTATACTTACCCGTTTCGCCCTTGGAGGTATCTAACCACCGGCGAAGGAGTCGCTCCCTTGAAAATCTTGGTCTGCATGAAGCAGGTACCCCAAAAGGATGCCCCGCTCAAGCTGAACGAATCTGGCACCTGGATCCGCGAAGATGTTTCCTATGAAGTCAATGAGCCGGACGCGTACGCGCTCGAAGAAGCCCTGCGCCAACGGGAAAAGCACAAAGGCGAGGTGGTCGTGATCACCAGCGGTCCGGCACGCGCGCAGCAAGTCTTGCGCGAGGCTCTGGCGAAAGGCGCCGACCGTGCCATTCATCTGGAAGATGAAAAGTTCGTGGGCCTCGACGCATTCAACACTGCGAAAGCAATTGCCGCCGCCATCAAAGATGAGAATTTCGATCTGATTTTCACCGGGTTGCAATCGGACGATTACGGATACGCGCAAACGGGCGTGATCCTTGCCGAGTTGCTGGGATGGCCGCATGCCACGATCATCATGCAGATCGAGAAGACCGACTTCGGCATTCGGGTGAAGCGAGAACTCGAAGCCGGATATTTCCAGTTTGTCGATATGCCGTTGCCCGCCGTCCTGACCATTCAGTCCGGCATCAACAAGCTGCGCTACGCCACATTGATTGGCATTAAGCAGGCAAAAAACAAACCGCTGAGAAAAGTAACGCTGGCGGAAGTTCAATCAGCAATTGGCAATAATCTGCAGAAAATCGAGCGTCTATACGTGCCACAGAAAACAAAAAAGACCGAGTATATTGAGGGACCAGCCGGAGAGATCGCAAAGAAGCTGGTCGACAAACTGCGCAACGAGCTGCGCGTGCTGTAGATCAAAGTTTCAAGGTCACTCAGATTTCAAGGTTCGAGACGCAGCAATGGCTTTGAAGCTTTGAAACGTGAAACTTTGAAACCTGCGAGCCTGAGGACTTATGTCAGATTCCATTCTTGTCATCGTCGAACAACGCGAAGGCAAACTGAATCGCGTTTCCTGGGAAACCATCACCGCGGGACAGTCGATCGCTGCCGCGACCGGCTGGCCGCTCGAAGCCGCTGTGGTGGGCGCGAATGCGGCCTCGATCGCGGCGGAAGTGGCCGGCAAAAAACTGGGCAAAGTCTACGCCATCGAGTCGCCGAAGCTCGAGCCCTACACCCCCGAGTCGTTCGCCACCGCTCTGAAACAATTCCTCGCGACCAAGCAGCCCAACCTTGTTCTCATGCCGCACACTTATCAGGTGCGCGACTTCGTGCCGAAACTCGCGACTGCTATGGGATGCGCGGTCATCAGCGACTGTATCGGATTTAAGCACGAACGCGGAAAACTCGTTTTCACCCGCCAGATGTTTCAGGGCAAACTTGCCGCGGACGTAAGCTTCACCGGCGATTCTCCCTGGTTCGTCACTTTTCAGAACGGCGCGTTTCGCGGAGACAAAGCTGAAGCTGCCGCAAGCCCGGCTCCGGTCGAGACCGTGAACGTCGAAATCGACGATGGCGTGATCCGTAATCAGCCGCAGGAAGTTTTCAAAGAAGCCAAGCAGGCCGTCGATCTTACGCAGGCCGAGATTATCGTGGCCGTCGGCCGCGGCATTAAGGAGCAGAAAAATATCGAGATCGCCAAGCAACTCGCCGAGGCGCTCGGCGGCGATCTCGCCGCCTCGCGGCCGATCTGCGATTCCGGATGGCTGCCGATGGATCGGCAGATTGGATCTTCCGGCCAAACGGTCGCACCGAAGTTGTATCTTGCGCTCGGCATCAGCGGAGCGATTCAGCATATCGTCGGGATGAAGGGCTCGCGCGCGATCATCGCCGTGAACAAGGACTCCGAAGCTCCGATTTTCGAGATCGCCGATTATGCGGTAGTCGGAAACTTGTTCGACATCGTCCCGCCGCTGATTGAAGAAGTGAAAAGGGCCAAATCGGCAGAATGACTTCTTTCTGGCGCAGATCGACGCGGATGGCAAAACTGGAAAAATCTTTCATCCGTGTTCATCCGCGTGAATCCGTGGCGAAGTCCTTGATAAAGCTCTACTGATGCTCATCTTTCGCAAACCCATTGAAGGTATCGAACGCCCGCAGATGCCAGCCGATGTCGTCATCGTCGGCGGAGGGCCGGCCGGGATGGCCTGCGCACTGCGCCTGGCGCAGCTTATCGATGCGCACAACTCCGCCCATCCGGACTCGCAGCTCAGCAAAGAAAACATCTACGTGCTGGAAAAGGCCCGCGAAGTCGGACAGCACTGTCTCTCTGGTGCGCTGCTCGATCCACGCTCCATGCGCGAGCTACTCCCTGGGTTTGAAAAGGAAGCTCCGCTCGATGCCGAAGTCTCGAAAGAAGCCGTCTACTTCCTCACCGAAAAATCGAAATTCAAAATTCCCACGCCACCCTTTCTGCGCGACCACGGCAACTACGTCATCTCGCTCAACAAGTTCGTGAAGTGGCTGGGCGGTAAAGTGGAAGAGGCGGGAATCACCGTCTTCACCGGATTCGCCGGTTCCGAGCTTCTCTACGACGGCGACCGCGTCACTGGTGTTCAGACTGACGACAAGGGTGTCAACAGAGAAGGTCATCCCAAATCGAATTTTGAGCCGGGATATGATCTGCGGGCTAAAGTCGTCATTCTCGCTGAAGGTCCACGCGGATCATTGACCAAGCAGCTCATCCAGAGATTTGATCTCGCGAAGAACGCGAATCCGCAAACCTACGGCGTGGGCGTGAAAGAACTGTGGGAAGTTCCTGCCGGCCGCATCGCGCGCGGTGAAGTCATCTACACCATGGGCTGGCCGCTCACGACGAAAGAGTACGGCGGCGCATGGATCTACGCTTCGCCGGGCGACAGCACTCAAAACAACATCGTCTCGCTCGGATTCGTCACCGGCCTCGACTACGAAGATCCGCGGCTCGATCCGCAGCACGTGCTGCAGGATTTCAAGAAGCATCCCTTCGTCGCAAAGCTGCTGGAAGGCGGCAAAATGATCCGCTACGGCGCCAAGTCCATGCCCTACGGCGGGTGGTGGGCAATCCCGCCCGTCGCGGGCGAGGGATGGATGATGATCGGCGACACCGCCGGGTTCCTGAACTCCGCGCGGCTCAAGGGAATCCATCTCGCGATCAAGAGCGGCACGCTCGCGGCCGAAACTGCGTTTGAAGCCTTACGGAAAGACGATTCGTCAGCGGCGACGCTCGGCGAGTTCCAAAGAAAAGTCGAATCCAGCTGGATCAGAGAAGAACTCTGGAAAGTCCGTAACCTGCATCAAGGATTCGAGCACGGCATGTTCGCCGGCATCTTCCATACCGGCTTGCAGATGATCACCGGCGGACGCGGCCTGCGCAATCGTTACCCTGCCGTCGCCGGATACCAGCGCATGCGCGAGCTTTCCGAGCTGCCCGCTGATGGTGGCCCCGAAGCTCATCTGCTCGGACCGGCCAAGGGCGATGGCGAGCTCACCTTCGACAAGCTCACCGACCTTTACCACTCAGGAACGAAGCACGAGGAGGACCAGCCGGCGCATCTGGTCATTCACGACACGAACATTTGCAATGCGCGCTGCGTGAAAGAATTCGGCAGCCCCTGCCAGAATTTCTGTCCGGCCAACGTTTACGAAATGGTCGATGATCCGAGCCAGCCGAACGGCAAACGGATCAGCCTGAATCCGTCAAACTGCGTGCACTGCAAAACCTGCGACATCCAGGATCCGTACCAGATCATCACCTGGGTGCCTCCAGAGGGCGGTGGAGGCCCCAGCTACGACGGGATGTAGAGTGAAGCGAGCAGTTGTTCGTGTGGCGCGGGCACTCCTGCCCGCGAACTTCTTTCCCGCGGATCAACGGAGACCACGCGGATCAGGATGTGAGATTCCGAACTCCCGCTCTCTGCTCTCTGCGTTTCAATATGCGAGCCAGAAAAAGTACACGGTCATACCCGTTCCCACCATGACCACGAACCAGCGGATCCAGGCCTGGGGCAGTTTCTGCGCGTAATGCGCGCCCAGGTACCCACCGAGAATGCCACCCGCAATCATCACCGCGCCGTGTTTCCAATAAACCGCTCTCTCCACGACGAAAACCACGACGGCGACTCCGTTGATGACGAAGCCCATCACGCTTTTCAGAGCGTTCATGGAATGAATGTTGGTCATGCCGAGCGTGGCCAGCATGGCGAGCATCACGATGCCCATGCCCCCGCCGAAATAGCCTCCATAAACGGCCACGGCGAGTTGAAAGAAGGTTGCCGACGCCAGTGCACCGATGGAAGCTTCATGCTCCACGATGGATTTCCGACCCGCGGCCAGCCGGCGACCAAAGGCGAACAGTAGTGTGGCCCCCAAGGTGAGCCAGGGCAAGACACGCATGAAAGTTCGCGCCGGGGTGCTGAGCAACAAGATCGCGCCGGCAATACCGCCAATCAGACTCGCGCTCAGCAGCGGAACCATGAAGCGCCGAGCGACATCGAGTCGCTTGCGATACGCGCCTCCGCTCGCGGCCGCCGCGGTCCATAGGGCGATCGTGTTGGTCGCGTTCGCGGGGATTGGGGGAACTCCGGTGAAAAGCAGCGCCGGAAAGGCAATGAAGCTGCCGCCGCCGGCCACGGAATTCAACGCTCCACCCAGCATGCCTGCGAAAAATAGAAAGACAACGGTTTGCGGAGTCAAGCAGTTAGGTGTACCAGAAAGTGGCGTCTCTCGCCAATTGCCGAGCTAAATCAGAGCCACGAGCGACGCGAAGTTACCCTAAGAATTAAAGAGCATTACTTCTGTAATCGAACGTAATTCGTGAATGTTGCAGAAACCTCCTGCCTGCATCAGGGTTAAATGAGAGAAGACTCTTGTGGGGGGATTTCCTATGCGCGCTCGATTGCTGATTTTCATCGTTGTGGCGTCTTGTAGTGCCGCTCGGGGACAGGCGCAGAATGCATCCGGAAATGCAGAGCAGAACGCTCCTGCGGCGAACGCTCAAGCCGGCGGAACTCAATCCGGCTCTGCCATGGGCATGTCACAGCACGACATGTCGAACATGCCCGGCAACATGAGAGACATGCCGATGGGTTCTGACAAGGATGCGGACAGCGAAACCACCGCGCCCGTCATGCATTCCATGGAGGGCCACATGGATATGGGCCCGCACATGAGGATGACCACTCTGCGCCAGCCCAAGCCGGGGGACGCCGAGCGCGCACAACGCGTGGTCGATGCGGCCAGGAAATCCTCAGAGAAGTATTTGGACTATCACGTCGCTCTGGCCGACGGCTTCAGAATTTTTCTGCCCAATGTTCCACAGAAGATTTATCACTTCACGAATTACAGCTATGGCAGGGAAGCGCGGTCAGAGTTCAATCCTGAGCACCCGACTTCTCTGCTTTATGAGAAGCATGGCGACGATTACAAGCTCGTCGGAGTCATGTATACGGCGCCCCGGCGCTTCACCGAAGATCAACTCGATGAGCGCATTCCGCTCAGCATCGCGCAATGGCATGAGCACGTGAATTTCTGCCGGGCTCCGCTGGGTCAACGATGGGAAGCATTTGGTCCCAATCCCAAATTCGGATTTGAAGGGTCCATCGCCACCCGGGAAGCCTGCGATGCCGCCGGGGGAACATTCATTCCAGTGGTCCTGAACTGGATGGTCCATATCTATCCGTTCGAGAAGAATCAGGCTGGAGTCTGGTCGGTGGAGCGGCAGCACGGAGATGCGGACTAACTATCATCTCCCACTGGAGCCGTTCTGGTTTCCCACATCTGCATGATCCTCTTTGCCGAAAGATGGACACGGAACAGGCGCTGAGAAGTAACTGACTCGGTGACTGCATGTCTCGGTGGTACATGCCTTGCGATTCCTTGCAAACAAAACGCCAACAATTTTGCTACCCGGAGAACGCGCGGTTCGTCCAATAGGGTAATAAGCGTAAGCGTCGAATCACGGGAAGGAACTTCGCGCGCGCTGCTTGCGTATCAACAAGAGAACTGAAACCGGCAGGACACTGCTGGTGGGGTAAGTGCAAAAATTCGTTGCGGGGCTGGGATCTTCTCACACTCGGTTTGGCGGCCCAGGTGAGAAAACCCCATTGCGGCAGCACAAGCTTATGGCTTGTCTGTTCGGCCCCGTCGTGAGCATTGTAGGCGATCGGCGGAGAAACACAATAGCGTTCCTGCGCCGATCGTAAGCCGGGCCGCCCCCAGCCGATTTCCGACCGATCGTCGGGGAAAAAACGGAGCGATCATGAAATTTGCGACAGTATCCAAGAGTTTGATCCTGGGGTTGGCTCTCTTGCTGGCCTCGAGCGCCTTTGCGGTCACGAAAGGCCACCTGCAGCTACAAAGCTCCACCGTGGTCAATGGAACACAGCTGAAACCAGGCGACTACAAGCTGCAATGGGACGGGACCGGACCGGATGTAGAACTCAGCATCATGCAGGGCAAGAAAGTGCTGGCGAAAGTGCCGGCGAAAGTTGTTGAACTGAAGACCAAAGCAATGCAGGACTCCGCGATCGTGGACAACAACACCGACGGAACCTCGTCGTTGGCGGGGGTTCACTTCGCGGGAAAGTCTTTCGCTCTGCAACTGCCTGAAACTGTCGAAGGCATGCAGGCTGGATCAGCGAAGTAGGAGTAACACTCGAACCAGGACAAATGAAACAAGGGGAGCCAGTCCGCTCCCCTCTTCGCTCTTCAGCCCTGTGAGCCTTAGCTGGGCGCAGCCAGAACGTCGTCCCAGTAGTTTAATAAAGCGCGCTTGGGCTTCGTCTTCAAGCCTCTGAGCGGGAGCTTCTGCTCGACATGGGCGTTGCCGGTCAGTCTGGCCCGCCCGAGAAAAGCGATGTTCCCATCGGGCAGTTCGATATAGACCGGGACCAGCATGCGGAACTGGTCATCCACGTTCGACTGGGTCAACTTCAACTGTATGACGACCTCTCCATCCGTGCCGATGTCGAACGATGACTCAATCTTGTAGGCCGGCAACCGCGTACCGTAAACGTACTCGTTAAAGAACCAGTTCATTTTGTGATTGCCTTCGAGATCCATCTCGGGCGTCATGTGTTTCTCGACCATAGCCTGAAAGTCCTCGGTGCTGGCTGCCTTCCCCGAATAAGTTGCCACAAAATCGTGCATCAGGTCCTTGAAACGCTGGTCGCCGGTGCGGTTGTCGCGCATCATCATTTGGATCATGTGGAGGACATAAGCTCCTTTGGGATAAATCAGCCGGCGCGTAGTGTCAAAGCCAGTACGCGAATTGCTGGCGCGATAGCCCATGGTTAGCGGCCCGACGTCGATGGCGCGGAAACCCTGCGCGCTTCGCTCCAGCAGCAGTTCGCGTTCATCGTCCCAGAAGGTAATGAATTTCTTCGGGTTCTTCTCGATCATGGCGATATAGAGCGAAGCCGACATATCCGCGAAACCTTCGCTCATCCACTGGTCGCGGCCGGAGCTGAAGCCCACGGTGTGGCCCCACCACTGGTGCGCCACTTCATGCGGCGTAACGACTTTCCAGTAGCCGCGATCGCCCCAATCCATGCCCAGTTGATGGCGCACGGTTGTGTCGAAGTAATAGCAGATCGGGATCCAGACCAGCTCCGGCCACGACTGACCAAAGTTGCATGCTGTTTGCTGCGTGAGTTGCAGATGTTTGAACAGCGAAGGGCCAAAGTAATCGGTGTACAGCTGAATGGCAAGTTCGCCTTCCACCAGCGCCTTCTTGTTCAGCCCGGTCGTGCTCATGGTTCCCAGCGCGACACCGGACATATGCGATCCCTGGGTCGGCAACTCATCGCCCGAGGCATCATGCTGCAGCGAGTTCACCCAGTCGGGTGATTGCTCGTTGGCGAACGATTCAATTGCATACTGCGGCTTGTCGAGTTTGCCTTGCTCTACTTTGAATTTGCCGAAGCTGAAGCCGGCAACGGTTTGCGGCGCTTCGCTCTTCCATACTGTGACATTCTGACCGCCTTCATTATTCTCGCTGACGCGTACACCTGTGGCGGCGATCTGCATGCCCTTGGGAATGCGGAAGGTCATGTCATAACTGGCGTACTCTCCAAAACTGCTGCCGGGGTTATTGGGATACCAGTTCTCGCGCGCCACCGGAAAATAGTTGCCCCCGCCCTGGTTAGTGACAGCCTCTTTGCCTTCGTACTGCGTCGTGATGGTGTAATGCTCTCCGAGAGCGAGCGGCTTGGGCAGAATCACCGCATAGTCGGCGTCGTCGTTCTTATCCTCCTGAATGAACGATAGCGGCTGGCCATCCTGGGAGATCACACCTCTTACGCGCAAAGTGTGAAACAGATCGAGCGGCACCACGCGAACACCGTCCAGATGCGCTGCAAATTCGGTACTCGCTTTTCCGATGAGATTGCCACTCTTCTCCAGTGTGGTATCCAACTGCTCGTGCTCAATCCGAATCGGCTGTCCCACGGTCCCCGGTTTGTGTTCCCCTGTCATCGGAAACGAAGCCCAGTCGCCTGATTTGTTCTCGTCATACGTCATGAAGTCGACCTGATCGCGATTTTCATGCGGATCGATCGAGTACATCTCCTGCCCGTTGTAATGCTTGCCATGAATGAACGCGATGAACAATCCGCCCGGATTCGGGCTGAGCACATCCTCCAGGATGCGGCTGTCGAGGTTGGCCTTCAGCTTATGCCGCATCGTATGCTGGCTGTCTTTCAAAGGGCCTGGCTCGCATCCAGATGCGCCTGATGTTCCCGCTTTCTTGATTTCGTCGTAGGTGGAATCGGTGAAGCGGAGAACCATCTGGCTGAAGTTTTCACTGAACTCGTCCTCTTTCGTGAGAAGCTTCAACGAGTTTCGTTCGCTGGGAGCGGGTGGGTCGAGAATGAAATTTCCCTCTCCGGTGAAAACCGCGCCCGTGACCTTGCCCTGCACCGGAGTGACAAAGCAAAACGTTCCGGAATGCAAGATGAACTTGCCGGCATCACGCTTGAGCTCAAAATTTGTAACGCTGACGGCGTCTCCGCTCAACGTCAAGTTGCGAAGCACTTGGTAAGTTGGGTCGGAATTCGGCGCGGGCGCGGCAGTTTGCGCGGGCGCGGCCACGCACGCGGGGAATGCGACGAGAAGCGTTAATGGAAGCAACGCCCGAAGAGGGCGCGTGCAATCAGGATGCGGGACGAAGGGCATGGAACCTCCTCGGGGGAGAGAAGCGCCATGATCGACACTTTGCCGATAAAATGCAAGGACTTGACTCACACGACTTGTTACGAAATCCGGAATTTTAAGGTAGTGATTTCATTCGGATTCGCGTGCCGTTCAGAACAGCCTCACCGCTTTGGCGGTCTGCACGGCCGGAATGGCTTTGAGCTTCGTTACCACTTCCTCCGTCACAACTCCGTCCACGTGGACTACCGCGATGGCCTCGCGAGGCTGGCCTGGCTCATTGTCGCTGCTGCGGCGGCCTAGCGAGAAATCCGCAATATTGATTGATTCTTCGCCCAGAATCGTGCCGACTTTCCCGATCACGCCCGGCACGTCGCGATTCCGCATGTAAATCAGATTGCGCTCCAGAGGAGCCTCGACGTCGATACCGTCCACGTGCAGCAGGCGCGGCACGCTTCCATGCAAAACGGCTCCCTTCACCAGGTGTTCCTGAGAACTCTTGACGAAAATCGACAACACGCTGCCCGCGCCGCCAGTAGAGCTCTTTGGCTTGTGCGATTCCTGGACTCGCAAGCCGCGCGCGTCGGCAATGGCGGCGGCATTGACCAGATTGGCCTTTTCTTCCAGCGCCTGATTCAGAATACCCTTGATCGCGCCATTGCGGATCAAATCTGTCTTCCACTCCGCGATGTGGCCGCCGTAGCGAATAGCGATCTCTTCAATCCCGCCCTCGGAGACCTGCGCCACAAATGCGCCCAACCGCTCCGCCAGCAGAATATAAGGCTGCATTTTTGCATACTCTTCGGCCGAAACCGAGGGAACATTGACCGCGTTTTGAATGACTCCATGCTTCAAATATTCTTTGACTTGCTGCGCGATCTGCACGCCAACGGCTTCCTGGGCTTCCTGCGTGGAACCGCCAACATGCGGCGTGAGCACAACATTTTCGAGCGCAAGCAGCGGAGAATCTTTCGGAGGCTCTACCCCGAAAACATCAATGGCCGCGGCGGCCACGTGCTTGCTCTTCAGCGCTTCGGCCAGATCCGCTTCATTCACCAGTTCGCCACGAGCGCAGTTCACGAGACGGACGCCGTTTTTCATCTTCGCGATCGAAGCCGAGTTAATCATGCCCGCAGTTTGCGGCGTCAGGCCCACGTGCAGCGTGATGTAATCCGCCACGGCATACAGTTCGTCGAGCCCGGCCAGACGGATTCCCTGCTCCTTCGCGATCGTCACTGAAACGAAGGGATCGTGCGCCACCAACTCCATCCCGAACGCTCGCGCTCGCCTCGCGACTTCCATGCCGATTCGTCCCAGTCCGATAATGCCTAGTGTCTTGGCGCGTAGTTCCGTACCCTGAAGGGATTTCTTCTCCCATTTGCCGGCATGCATGAGCGCGTCGGCACGACAAAGATGCCGCGCCATCGCCAGCATCATGCCGATGGTCTGTTCGGCAACAGCCACGGCGTTCGCACCGGGCGTATTCATGACCGCGATGCCTTTGCGCGTCGCGGCATCCATATCAATGTTGTCGACGCCTACCCCGGCCCGCCCAATCACGCGCAGTCTCTTCGCATGCACCAGAAGCGCCGCATCGGCCTGCACCGCCGACCGCACGATTAGCGCATCGGCCGATTCGAGATGTTCAGCCAGCTTGCCATCCAGTTGCTCGGCCGTGAGCACGGTCCATCCCGGCTCCTGCAATTGAGCGACAGCTGCCGGAGATACTTTTTCCGCCACAATGATCTTCACGGATTCATTCCCTTTCTCGACAAGCGGATTACAACCGTAATGTTACGCATTAAAAAATATGACTCGCTCGTGACAGGCTTCTGACACTTCTGCCAAACGCGATGGCTAGACTCCATTCATCCTCTTCGCCATTCAGGAGAAAACGACCATGAAGACCTTGAACCGGATCAAAACTGCAGCTCTCGCGATCGGCCTCGCGTTTACGCTTGCCTGTGGATACAGCTCCAAACCCGCCCCAGCTACCGCCGGCAACACTCCAGCAATTTCGCAACTGAGTCCAAACTCAGTCACTCATGGGAGCGCCGGGCTCACTATGACCGTCGACGGCACCAGCTTCAGCTCAACTGCAGTTGTAAACTGGAACGGCACTGCTATGAGTGCAACGACTTACATCAGCGGCCAGCAGCTGATGGTGAATGTTCCCGCTGCCTCTCTCGCATCCAGCGGCAGCGTTCAGGTGACGGTCACGAATCCCGCTGTCGCGGGGACTGGGCCTTACGGCGGCGGTGGAACCATGGCCGAAACGTCTGCGCCAGTGACTTTCGCTGTCAACTGAGCAGGCCTGTCAACCGGATCCTAGCGGCTGGTCCGCAGAGCGGGCCAGCCCCAGAGCCGCCAAAGACTCGAAGCAGCGCTACCGTTATCGATCACGAGGTACCGCGTCAGACGTGCCCCTCATGCGTTGACCAGTTGGCGCTTCTCGCCCAGCGCGCTGGCGTAAACCTGTTGAGCCGCCCGCACTGCAGCGCCATACTCGACACTCTTGTCGCTTACCCGCGCCAGTACATGTTCGAGTGCGCCAAGAATTCCGATGGTGTCGAGATAATCGTAATAGCCAATATGGGCAATGCGGAATATTTTCCCTTTCATCTCACCCTGGCCATTCGCCACGACCGCATCGAACGACTCGCGGAACTCTTTCACGATCTTTCCCGAGTCTAGTCCGTCGGGAGCGCAGATCGCGCTCAAGGCGGCCGCGGGGGCCGCGGCATACAATTTGAGACCCAACGCTTTGGCGCCTGCTCGCGTCATCTCGGCGCAGAGTTCGGCATTGTTCACCAATGCTTCACGACCACGAGCCAGGTTTCCGTTGCCCATGGCGCGAATGAATTCCAATGCCGCTCCGAGCGCCGCAAACAGTGAAGTGGCCGGAGTGTAAGGGGTCTCGCCCTTGGCCGCCGACTTTCTTTCCTTGCGCAGATCGAAGTAGTAGCGAGGCGAGGTCGTTTTCTCCATCCGCTTCCATGCCTGCTCGCTGACGGCGCAGTAGGCCAGCCCCGGCGGCATCATCAGCGCCTTCTGGGACCCGCCAATGATGAAATCGACGCCCCAACCGTCAACGTCAAGATGAGTTGTGCCCAGACCCGTGATCGCATCGACCACCAGCAGGGTTTCATCCCCATGCTGGCGCACAATTTTCGCGATCCCGTCAACGTCGTGCCGCGCGCCGGTCGAACTCTCGGTTGCTTGCACGAAGACCGCACGAATATCCGCGGTCATTCGTGACCCGATTTCATCTAACGAGAAGGTCTCACCATACGGCGCGCTCAAGACGTCTACTTGGCAGCCGAATGCCTTGGCCAGTCCCGTCCAGCGCTCCCCGAATTTTCCAGCGGTCAGCACGAGCACTTTGTCGCCCGGCGAGGTGAGGTTCGATACGGCAGCTTCCATAACGCCCGTCCCCGAACAGGCCAGCACCAGCACATCATTTTTCGTGCCGACAAATTCCTTCATGTCGGCGAGCACGCGCTGAAAAAGAGCCTTGAAATCGGCTGTCCGATGATGTGCCGTGAACGCCGCCATGGCCGTTTGCGCGGCGGGCAGCAAGGGCGTCGGCCCCGGAGTAAAAAGACGATTCTTATGCAGCATGCTGGATTTCCTTGCGAATCAAGTAGCCTACTAGTTTACCGGAAGGACAGCCCATTCGCGGCCCATTCTGCGCGGACATGGCTGATTCGGAATGAAGAAGTTCGGCGTGAAGAAGTAACAGAGATGGACTTTGCATTCATCCCTTGTTCACATACGCCATCCGGATCAGGGTTCGTTCCGAGAATGGCACATAGAGTAGCGCGGCGCTGACCGCGAAGGCTCCGCCTAGTCCAATTTTCTGAATCAGCAGGAATGGCGCTACGGCCCACAGTTCATCGAGGATCAGGACGAAGGGAAACATCCCACGGAAAGTTTCTCCCAACCTCCGATAATCGAAACCGGCAGTGGAAATCAAATAGCAGCGCAGGGGAATTCCGATCCCGGCTGTGACCATGGCTACGATGAAAAGCGTATTGGCGCCCCAGGCCGGAAGAAAAGAATCAGCCAGAGCCTGGATCGCGCGAAGCCGAAAAAGCGCGACGATGTAAAAAATCAGATACATGAGCTGAATCAGGGAAAAAAGCCCGCGGGTAAGGCTGCGATTGGGAATCGGCACTTGCAGTTCAGGGTGCAGATCGGTCGGCGAGTCAGTGGCTGGACGCGTCCGCGCTGCAGAGGCGCCAGTCGGATCGATCAACGCCGCGGGCTCCGCTGCCAGTTCGCCTGCGACGGCCGGTCCTTGCGCTGCACGTTGCACGGGGGCAATGAAGCGATAGCCGCGGCGGGCAAGGGTCTCAATGTAACGAGGACTCGACGCCGAATCACCCAGCGCTTCGCGGAGTTTGTTGATCGCGGTATTCAAACTGTGATCAAAATCGACAAAGGTGTCGGATGACCACAAGCTCTGGCGCAATTCTTCCCGTGTGACGACCTCTCCTGCGCGTTCCAGCAACAATGCGAGCACCTGGAGCGGCTGACCTTGCAGTCGCAGACGGGTTCCGCTCTTGCGCAGTTCACCGGCGGTGAGATCGAGTTCGAAAACTCCGAACGTAATTGTCTTTTTCTCAGCCATCCGGTTCTCGGCCATTCAGTTCTCTGGCGTCGATTTTCTATCGGATCGATCATTGGAGCGGATCATCGACGCCGTAGAGTAGTATCGCAAATTCGCGCGTACAGGCCTGGTGCGCTATGCAGAAACTGCTGCCAGCGGAGTTTTCCAGCGCTACAATAGCGGCGTGCTTGCTCAGAACAGCCACAACGACGTCTCCGCTCGGCATCAGCGGCATGCCGTCTACGCCTCCGAAGCCGCAGGACTGCTGATGATCGCGCTGGTACTGCTCGTTCTGACGCTGATTCGTTACTGGCACGGCATTCATTGGAGCTTGCGCTGAACGTGCGCCGGGCACGGACTGTGAGCTGCGAACCTCTGCTCGTCGTTATCCTCGGTCCCACCGGCAGCGGGAAAACCGCACTCTCCCTGGCGGTTGCTGAGACGTTCCATTGCGAAATTGTCAATTGCGATTCCGTGGCCATGTACCGCGACTTCGATATTGGCACGGCAAAGCCTTCGCCGGCGGAACGCGCCCGTGTTGCTCACCACCTCTTTGATTATGTCGATCCCCAGCATTCCATAACCGCGGGTGAATACGCTCGCCTGGCGCGGCAAGAGCTTGCTCAAATCAAAGCCGGAGGCCACTTGCCTGTCGTCGTCGGAGGCACCGGACTCTACCTGCGAGCGTTGCTGGAAGGGCTATTTCCTGGCCCGCAGCGTTCCGAAGAATTGCGCGAACGTCTGCGCGGACGAGCGGCAGACCGCGGGTCGGCGTACTTGCACCGCATTCTCAGCCGCCTCGATCGCGCCGCAGCAGAAAGAATTCATGCGAATGATGTTCCGAAGATGATTCGCGCCGTCGAGGTCTGCCTCGCCTCGCGCTCGAAGATGACGGAACTTTGGCGGCAAGGGCGGGAGCCTCTGCGAGGATTCCGCATCCTTCGTCTGGGGCTCGATCCGGATCGTGCGGCGCTCTATGCTCGCATCAACAAGCGCGCGGAAGAGATGTTTGAAAACGGGCTGCTGGAAGAGACTGCCCAGCTACTCAAAAAGTATGGACGCTCGACTGGGCTACTGGCTTCACTGGGATACAAGCAGGCGATGCAGTGCTTGGATGGCGTGCCGACTCGAGCGCAGGCGATCCAATCCGCGCAACAGGCACACCGTAACTACGCCAAGCGACAGATGACCTGGTTTCGCCGCGAACCAGATGTGATCTGGCTGAAAGGCTTCGGCGACGATCCGAAGATCCAGACGGAAGCGATCGCAAAGATCGAACCGCTTTTGGCAGCCTCTTGCTAGCAGTTGGCGGGTACTGCGCGAAATCGCGACCGTTACCACCAACCTCCCAAACCTCATGCTTCGATTGGCGGCTAGGCAGAAGCCGGCAAACCCTGGTGCGGTAGCATACAAAACAGTAAAGGTGAGGGGGATGTGAATGGGCCAACAGATCCGGATCACTGTCTTTGCCCTGATAGCCTGCGCAGCTTTTGCCCAGAATGGTCCCTCGTCTTCGGGCGAGACTGCGCTCAAAACCGGGTTTGTCGAGGTTCAGCCAGATGTAAAGCTTGAAGTGCTCGACTGGGGAGGGACCGGGCGCAACCTCGTACTTCTCGCAGGTCTCGGAAACACAGCTCACGTTTTTGACAGCTTAGGGCCGAAGCTCGCGGCGCATTATCACGTCATTGGGATTACGCGGCGCGGGTTTGGTCAGTCCTCCGCGCCTCAAGCGGGTTATGACCCAAGGCGGCTCGCAGATGATGTCGCCGCGGTTTTTGACGCCTTGCACATCACTGATCCTGTCCTCATCGGGCATTCGATTGCAGGAGAAGAACTGAGCGCCATCTCCACCTACCATCTAGGGCGCGCTGCAGCGCTCGTTTATCTCGATGCCGGAGGTACCTTCGCTCTCTACAATCCCAAGCATGGCGACTACACACCGCCTTTGGCGCAGCTCAGAGACGATCTTTCGGCACTACAAAAGAACCTCTTCGATGACGACCTGATATCGAAGACATTGACGGACATGGCGCTGTTTCAGGCAAACCTTGCCGAACTTCGCGGCGAAGTGGAAGGCGCAACGCCCCCCTCTCCGAAAGCCAGTGACCTTGCCAGCATTTCTGCCTTCCAGAGTTATATGAACGGCTACTTCGGTGGCGTCATCCCGGAATCGGAGGTGCGCCAGGATTTTCGCATCGGTGAGGATGGGAGGGTCGGCGAGTGGCTTGGGCACGGGTATCCAAACAAATCTGTGATGCTCGAAGAAGAACGTTTCCACTCCATTGAAACGCCCCTTCTAGCGATTTTTTCTTATCCTTCAGCTCCCTATCCAAGTCAGACGAGCGACCCGGCCAAACTCGCAGCCTCTCGAGCCGCGGAAACAAGTCGTGAGGAAGCGCAGATTTCTATCTTTCGGGAGCAGCCCCATGCAAAGGTGATCGTAATTCCCAACGCCACCCACTACATATTCCTCTCACGCGAGGAGGAAGTGATCTCACAAATCAGCGACTTCGTGAATAGCCTTCCTGCCAAGCGTTAAGCAGAGCCGGAAGTGAAAGTTTACCGCCCGGATTAGCCGTACAGGTTGTACCCGCAAGTAATCGGACTGTCGGCTTGTGACGCTGATTCGTTGTAGATCGGTTCCCAGTCGTTGCCAACGGGCGACAGCACTCAAAACCCTCGAACGACGCGTTGCACAACTCGATCCTTCCGTTTATCGTTCCTGCCATGAGTCGATTCCTCTCCGCCGTACTCCTTAGTCTCACACTCGTGTTCTCGGTACCAGCGTTCTCCAAAGAAAAAGCTCCCAAGTCGCTGACACATTCCGAACGCGGCGACAAATGGGCCGAGAAAACTCTGCACAAGCTCACGCTGCAGGAAAAGATCGGCCAGGTGTTCATGGTCTGGTGCCGCGCCGGATTTCTGAATGTCGAGAGCCCGGAGTACCTGCAGTTACGCGAAACCATGCAGAAGTATCATGTCGGTTCGTTTGCCATGACGGTACATGTGGACGGCCCATTTCTCTTGCGCACCGGGCCGTATGAAGCTGCCGAGTTGCTTAATGGCCTGCAGCGCGACTCCAAGCTGCCGCTGCTGTTCGCCGCCGATTTTGAACGAGGCGTGTCCATGCGCCTGGTCGGGAGCACGAATTTTCCCCATGCCATGGCCTTCGGCGCGGACGGCAGCGTCGCCGACGCCGAGAACTTCGGCCGCATCACGGGAGAAGAAGCGCGCGCCATCGGAGTTCATTGGAATCTCTTTCCTGACGCGGACGTGAATTCCAATCCCGCCAATCCCATCATCAACACGCGTTCTTTTGGAGAAGATCCCAAAGAAGTCGGCGATCTGGTCGCGGCCTACATCAAAGGCGCGCATGAAGCGGGAATGCTGACGACCGTGAAGCATTTTCCCGGACACGGCGACACCGCGACGGATTCGCACCTCGGCGTCGCCAGCGTGAACGGGGATCGCGCTCATCTTGACACGATCGAGTTGCCACCGTTCCGCGAAGCCATTGCCGCCGGAGTCGATTCGGTCATGGTGGCGCATGTCACAGTTCCCGCGCTCGATCCCGATCCCAACCACGTTGCGACGATTTCGCCTGCGGTCGTCACCGATTTGCTCGAAAAGCAGCTCGGATTCAAAGGAATCGTCGTGACCGACGCGCTGGACATGGCTGGTCTGACGAAATTGTTCTCCAACGACATCGGCCGCGCCGCGGTCGAGGCATTCAAGGCGGGCAACGATCTGCTGCTCATCCCGGCCGATCTGCCGGCTTCCTATACGGCAATGCTCAAGGCGGTGCAATCGGGAGAAATCTCCCGCCAGCGACTCGACCGGTCCGTCCTCAAGATATTGAAAACAAAAGGTGCTCTTGGATTGAACGAGAAGCGCACTGTCGACCTCGACCGGCTCGCCACAGTGATTGGAAAACCGGAAAGCATCGCGTTCGGAGAACAGGTTGCCGCCTCGGCCGTCACCCTGGTGCGCGACAACGGCCAGGTGCTTCCCTTGAAATCGCAGGGAACCAGCGTGGCGGGCTTGCCGTATATGGCTAGAGAGGAAACGCGCAACGATACGGTCGCGGTGATCTTCTCGGAGGATGTGCGCCTGGAATCGGGCCACGCTTTCGGACGCGAACTTCGCGCTCGCATCCCGGATGCGAATGTGTTGTACGTCGATCCGCGCATCGCGGCGGGCATGAGCGATGAAGTGCTGAACGCCGTAGCCGAGGCGCAGAAAGTGATTGCAGCCGTAAATGTGATTCCGACGGCGGGAAAGATCGGTAATTCGGCCAACATGGCCGATGCCGCCGGAACGTTGCTGCAGCAGTTGCTCGATCGTGCAGGGCAGAAAACGGCGGTGGTGGCGATGGGGAATCCCTACGTGGCCAGTGAATTTCCCAAGATCGAAACTTATTTGTGTACGTTTTCGAACGCGTCCGTATCAGAAGTGGCCGCCGTCAAGGCTCTGTTCGGGGAGATACCGATTCGAGGACATTTGCCAGTCACAATTCCGAACATAGCCGCGCGTGGCGCCGGGATTGAGCATCCCGCGCAAGTTGCGAAGGGAGGGTCTCCAAATGCTCCGAAATAACGGAAATGTACGGCTGATGCTGGCCGTGGGGGTAGTAGTCGGCGGCGTGTTGTTTGGGTCCGCCTGCAGCATCAACGTCCAGAAGGAGCCCAATGGGCAGGACAAGAAGGTCGATATCAACACGCCCGTAGGCGGCATTCATGTGAGCAACGAGGCCACAGCTTCCGATACCGGTCTGCCCGTTTACCCTGGCGCCCGTCTGAAAGAGAAGGACACGAGTAACGACAATAAGAGTGCGAACGTGAACATTTCCGGATTCGGCTATAGTCTGAAGGTCGTCGCGCTGCAATATGAATCGGACGACGCGCCCTCCAAGATCGTCGCCTTCTATGACGATCAGCTGAAGAAATACGGCAACGTTCTTGTTTGTCACACTCACCACCTCGACGTAAACGCTGACATCAAGGACTTCGAGGACGGGCCCCATGAACTCACGTGCGAAGGCTCGAGCGGCCGCAACACTGAGCTGAAAGTCGGCACGAAGGAGAATCAGCACATCGTCGCGGTAGAACCCGACGGCAAGGGCTCGACCTTCTCCCTTGTGTACGTACACACGCACGGCAAGGACGAAGACATTTAGAGTAAGCCAGACTGCCTTAGGAGATCCCTCATGCTTCACCGCATATTCGGACGTACAGCAATCTCGCTCGCGATTTTCGCTCTGACGATTTCTGCGCTCTCGGCACAGGATTCCGACAAACAGGACAAAAGCCTCGACGTTCGAAGCCCAGTCGGAGATTTGCATGTGGGCCCGGATGCGGACGCCAAGAAAGCTGGCCTGCCCTTGTACCCTGGTGCTCGGCCCAAGCGCGACGAAAACAACGATCCCCTGAACCTGGGGGTTCTTACCGAAAGCTTTGGCCTGAAACTCGTGGTCGCGAAATACGAATCCGGCGACGCTCCGGCGAAAGTGATCTCCTATTACCGAGACAAACTGAAGAAATATGGCAAGGTGCTCGAGTGTCATTCATCGAAAAACGACGGCGACGTCCAGGTTGAATCGCACGATGAGAATTCTGCGGAAAGCAAGCAATTGAAATGCGATCAAAACTCCGGCCCGGTGACCGAATTGAAGGTTGGCAGCGAGGACAACCAGCACATTGTTGCGGTGGAACCGCGCGACTCGCAAGGATGCACTTTCTCTCTGGTCTATCTCTACACTCGTGGGAATCACGACGAAATTTAGGCGCTCACAAAACCGTCCGATGACCGCGCTCACCCGCCGTTCTTGCCTTGTTCGCATCTCTGCGGTAGTTTCAAGACAAAGCATTTCATTGTATGGATCGACCCTGTTATAAGTGCGGCCAAATTGTGGAAGAAGGAGTGCCTTTCTGCCCACACTGCTCAGCCCCGCAGATTCGCGTGATTATGGCGGAACCTCCGGTTCAGGCGCTGCTGGCGACCGAACCTTCGTCCGTCATCGCGGATTCGCCGCCGGCTGCAGCCGTCGTACTTCCTGTCGCGTGGTCGGCGGCCTTTCGCCCCTGCATGCTCGCCGCGGTCATTGCTGCGATTCTCATGTACTCCGGCTTGTATCCACTGATTTCCATGATCAGCGTGGGATTTCTCGCGGTGCTCTTCTATCGCCAGCGCTGGCCCGGGAGCGCGATCAAGACTGCGGTCGGAGTGCGTCTCGGCGCGCTCGCAGGCCTGCTGTGGTTCACAATCTCGGCTGCTATCGGTACGACGGTCGTCTTCCTGCTGCACAAAGGCCCGGAGATCAGGGGCTGGATACTGCAAAGAATCGATCAGGCGAAATCAGGCACGGCGGACCCGCAGACGCTCGCTATGCTCGAGCGCTTCAAGACACCGGACGGTTTGGAAGTCTTGATGATTTTTATGCTCGTCTTCTTCTTTATCGCTTCCATCGGCTTCGGAGTTGTTGGGGGAGCCCTCGGCGCCTCTTTGTTGGGGCGTAAAAACCGGTCCTGATGGCACCTCTTGCAGCAGCCTGCGTTCGGCGCGTATGATGCCCCGTTTGCCCATTCTTCGATGAACAAACCGGCACGGGGTTCGCTGCTCGGGATTGAACCTCTCGACGCGAAAGAAATATCGGGGCTGCTCACGCTGGCCCGCCGCATGAATCCGCAGAAGCCGCGCCCGCTGCTGCGGGGAAAGCGCGTCATTCTCCTTTTCTACGAAGCGTCCACGCGCACTCGTTCGTCGTTCGAAGTTGCCGCGAAATCCCTCGGCGCCATGACGGTGCTGGTGCAATCCTCGGGATCGAGCATCGAAAAAGGCGAATCGGTTCTCGATACCGGCTACACCCTGCGCGCGGTTGGCGCCGACTGCATCGTGATGCGACATCCCTCGGCCGGCGCGCCTTATCTCATGGCGAGTCACCTGGACATTCCAGTGATCAATGCGGGAGACGGCATGCACGAGCATCCCTCGCAGGCGTTGCTCGATGCCTTCACGATTCTCAAACACAAAAAGTCGTTCCAAGGGCTGCGCGTCGCCATCATCGGCGATATCTTTCACAGCCGCGTGGCCCGTAGTTCGTGCCACTTGCTGTCAAAATTTGGAGTCCGCACTACGCTCTGCGGGCCGCCGGAATTCGTGCCTGACGTTGCCGCGACTCTCGCGCCCGGCCTGCGGGTGACGCGTCACATCGAAGACGCCCTTCGCGGCACGGATGTGATCATGCTGTTGCGGGTGCAAAAAGAGCGGCTGGCGGGACAAAAGATTCGCCTGCAGGACTATATTGCACGCTATCAGATGACGACGGCACGTTTGAAACTGGCGAAGCGCGATGCCATCGTGATGCACCCCGGGCCCATCATCCGCGGGCTCGAGTTGACGGCGGAAGTCGCCGATGGCCCGCAGTCCGTCATCGTCGACGAAGTCCACAACGGCGTGCCGACACGAATGGCAATCCTGGCACGGGCGATGGGCAAGGCGAAATGACTCATACGACTTGTCATCCTGAGCGAAGCGAAGGACCTTTGCATTCGACCTCTGGTGAGTCGCTGCATGCAAATTGCCCAGGTCTTTCGCGCAAAAAGCGCGCTCAGGATGACAAGCATCATTTGGCGGAGCTGGATCAATGAGAAGTGAAGCCCAAAAAAGTCTTCTCATCAAAGGCGGCCACCTCATCGATCCGGCGGCGAAGACGAACGCGCCCATGGACCTTCTGTTGCGCGATGGCCGGGTGGCTGAGATCGCCGCGCCGGGAAAGATCCGCGGCAGCGCCGACGAAAAATTCGACGCGCGTGGGCTCATCGTCGCCCCTGGTTTTATCGACCTGCACGTTCACCTGCGTGAGCCGGGACAAAGCTATAAAGAAACGATCGCCACGGGAACTGCCGCCGCTGCCGCGGGAGGATTCACTTCCGTCTGCACCATGCCCAACACCGCTCCGGTCGTCGACGCGCCCGAGTGGGTAACGTGGTTACGCAATCCTGAACGCGGAGCTGTGGTTAATGTTTTTCCGATCGCGGCGGCCACGCGCGGCAGCCGCGGCGGAACTCTCACGGATTTTTCCGGATTGCAGCGCGCCGGAGCCGTCGCCGTGACCGACGATGGCAAGCCCATCCTTGAAGACGAGACCATGCGCATGTCGCTGCGCCTCGGAGCCGAGCTGAATTTACCGGTCGTGCAGCACGCCGAAGATACGCGCATGACAGAAAATTGCTCTATGCACGCCGGCCCGACCAGCTTTCGGCTCGGCCTGCGCGCCATGCCGGCGCTGGCCGAGGCGGCCATCGTGGATCGCGATGTGACGCTCGCCATGCATATTCGCGAATCGCGGATACATGTGGCGCATCTTTCCACCTCCGACGCGCTGAAGGCCGTCCGCCGTGGCAAGCGGGCGAAAGCTCGCGTGACCTGCGAAGTCACTCCACACCATTTCACGCTGATCGACGAAAATGTCGGCGAGTACGACACGAATTTCAAAATGAATCCGCCGCTGCGCTCCGCTGCCGATCGCGAAGCCATTCTGGTTGCGCTGGCGGACGGTAGCGTCGATGCGATTGCGACGGACCACGCACCCCACGCACTGCACGAAAAGCAGGTGGAATTCGAGCGCGCCGCCTTCGGCATCACCGGACTCGAAACGGCATTAGCGCTTGCGATCACGAAGCTTCATCGCGAACACAAGATTCCGCTCACGCGAATCGTCGAATTGTTTACGGCGGGTCCGGCGCGAGTGTTCGATCTCCGCGGCCGGGGATCGCTGGCGAAAGGCAATCACGCCGACGTGACCATTTTCGATCCCAAGAAGCGCTGGACGTTCGAAGCCGCGAAGTCGCGCTCCCTCTCGCGCAATACGCCCTTCGACGGGTGGCAGCTTACGGGAAAAGTCATCGCAACGATCGTCGCGGGTAATGTCGTGTATCAGGCGTCCTAAGGGCTAACCTTCCTTCCTGGTCGTATGCTCCTTGCGAAAATCAGGAGGCTACCTTGGCACGCATCGCCTGCGTCGCTCTCGCGACTCTTTTACTGACTGCAGGGTTGACGCTGGCGCAGTCGGCTAACCCGGCCACGCCGCATCCAACCACAACCGATCTCCCCGCGGCGACTCAGCATTTCGATGTCAATGCTGCCGTCGAAGCTCATCTGGGCAAGATGTCGCCGGCACAGCGGGCGCGCTCGAATGCCTATTTTGAGGGAGGCTACTGGCTGATCCTGTGGGATTTTCTGTGGACCGTCCTAGTGATGTGGCTGCTGCTGCACTTTGACTGGTCCGCGCACATGCGCAACCTGGCTGAGCGATTGACGCGGTTCCGGCCACTGCAGACAGCGTTTTATTGGGTCCAGTTCATCGTCGTGACGACCATCCTGACGTTTCCGCTTACGGTCTATGAAAGCTATTTTCGCGAACACAAGTATGGACTGCTGAATCAAACATTCGGTCCGTGGCTGCGGGAACAGATGATCGGACTGGCCGTATCCCTGGTCTTAGGCGCCATCCTCGTGGTGCCGCTTTTTGGGCTGATGCGAAAACTGGGGAGGAGCTGGTGGGTATGGGGAGCGGTGCTTACGATCATCTTTTTTGCCTTCGTGAGCCTGATCGCTCCGGTCTACATCTCGCCGTTGTCCAACACCTATCACAAACTGGAGAACGCACAAGTCAAGGATCCCATTCTCAGCATGGCGCGAGCCAACGGGATTCCCGCCACCGATGTCTACGAGTTCGACGCATCGCGGCAATCGGATCGAGTCAGCGCCAATGTGAGCGGCTTTGCCGGTACCCTGCGAATCTCGCTGAATGACAATCTGCTCAAGCGCTGTACGCTGCCGGAGATCGAAACGACCATGGGGCACGAGATGGGACACTACGTTCTCAATCACGAATACAAGGGACTGGTCATGTTCGGAGTAGTCATCGTGATCGGATTCGCTTTTCTGAATTGGGGCATCGGCTTCGCCTTGGCGCGCTGGGGAGAGCGATGGGGCATCCGCGAAATCACCGACGTTGCCGTGTTACCGCTCGCTGTGATCGTGTTTTCGGTTTACTTCCTCGTGATGACGCCGGTGACGAATACGATCACGCGCACCATGGAATACGAAGCGGATATGTACGGACTGAACGCGGCGCGCCAACCGGACGGCGAGGCGAACGTCGATTTGCTGCTGGGAGAGTATCGCAAGATGGATCCTGGGCCAGTCGAGGAATTTCTGTTCTACGACCATCCCAGCGGCCGCACACGAATCACGGCAGCGATGCGATGGAAGGCAGAGCATCCGGAAACCGCGTCGCCGGAGGAAGTGTCGCGACCGTTCGTGAGCACACAGTAAGAAACGGTGTGCCTTTGTGGCCGGGCACAATTCGGATGATGCACATGGGGCCAGCCGACCTCGGCGGTCCGGCCGAGCAAAGCTTGGCAGCAGCTCAAGCTGTGAGAATCCCCATCGTTTTGCCGACGCGCTTGAGCACGCCCAGCGCCTGATTCAATTCTTCGTTGGTGTGGGTCGCGGTCATAATGGTGCGGATGCGCGCTTTGCCTTCGGGGACTGTAGGGAATGCGATTCCTGTTCCGAGCACGCCTTCTTTGAAGAGTTCACGGGAGAAATCCATGGTCAGCTTGCCGTCGCCGATGATGATTGGCGTAATCGGAGTCTCGCTCGCCGGCGTCGCCTTGCCGCCAATGTCGAATCCAAGCAGGCCCAGTTCTCTCTTCCAGAACCGCGTGTTCTGCCAGAGTTTTTCCATGCGCTCGGGCTCGTTTTCAAGAACCTCGAAGGCCGCGATGCATGTCGCTGCCACAGACGGTGGATGCGAAGTCGAGAACAAGAACGGCCGCGCCCGGTGATAGAGAAAATCGATGAGATCGCGCGTGCCGCAGACATATCCGCCCAGCGCGCCGATCGCTTTCGAAAGCGTGCCCACCTGAACGTCGACGCGCCCATGCATCTTGAAGTGATCGATCGTCCCGCGCCCGTTACGCCCGAGCACGCCCGAGGCATGCGCGTCATCGACCATCATGATGGCGCCATATTTCTCCGCCAGATCGCACAACGTGGGCAGCGGACCAATGTCGCCATCCATGGAGAACACGCCATCGGTGATCAGCAGCTTCTTGCCCGGCTCGCTTTTCACGCTGGCCAGTTGCTCTTCGGCATGCGCCATGTCTTTGTGGCGGAAAACGAGAATCTTTGCTTTCGAAAGCCGAGCGCCATCAATGATCGAGGCATGATTCAGTGCGTCGGAGATGATGAAATCGTCTTTGCCCAGAATGGCCGAGACCGTTCCCGCGTTCGCAGCGAATCCAGACTGAAACACGACGCACGCCTCGACATTCTTGAAGCGCGCGATCTTCTCTTCCAGGTCCATGTGGATCTTCATTGTCCCGGCGATGGTCCGGACCGCACCCGATCCCACGCCGTACTTCCGCGTGGCTTCGAGCGCCGCTTCGCGCAGTTTGGGATGCGTCGTCAGCCCGAGATAATTGTTCGAGGCCAGATTGATGACCTTCTTGCCGTCGAACGTGCAGACGGCCGCCTGCTCATCGTCGAGCACCCGCAGCTTGAAATGCGTGCCCTTGGCCTTGAGTTCGTTGATCTGATCAGTGAGGTATGAAAGCGGATTGGTGCGGGTTGCAGTGGTCATAATCACCTCGTCGAGATCATATTCAGAGTGTCATCCTGAGCGCGTTCTTGGCGCGAAGGACCTCTGAATCTGAATGACAACAGGTATCGCAGGGAGTCACAGTTACCGCACGCCATTCGGATACACCAGAATTTTGCTGGCCTCGCCCGTTTTCAGCCGCTCCATGGCTGAGCCGAAATCTTTCATGGAGATGCGATCAGTGATCGCTGGATGCAGATCAAGCTTGCCCGCTTTCAGCAGAGCGGTCATCTGATACCACGTCTGATACATGCGGCGGCCGTTGATTCCCTGAATCGTAATGCCCTTAAAAATAATGTCTTCGGAAAAATTCAGCGAGATCGGTTTCGAAGTCAGGCCGAGCAGCGAAATCCTGCCGCCGCGCCGGACAATATCAAAGGCAGTTCGAATCGAATCCGGATGGCCCGCCATTTCGAGCACCACATCAACGCCAAGTCCGCCGGTCTTCTCCATCACGATCGCGTCAACATCCTCTTTGGCAGGATTCAAAACGTAGTCGGCCTTCATCTCGCGCGCGATGCGGGCACGGTGCTCGTTCGGTTCGATCGCAAAGACGGAGGTCGCGCCCACTGCCTTGGCCACTGCAATCGAAAACAACCCAATCGGCCCGCATCCTGTGATCGCAACGGTCTTGGCTGCGATCTCACCCGCCAGCACCGTGTGCACGGCATTTCCCAGCGGATCGAGAATCGACGCGTACTCCTGCGGAATCGCGGGATCAAGCTTCCAGATATTCGATTCAGGAATGACGACGTATTCGGCGAACGCGCCGTTCGCGTCCACGCCGATGATTTTCACGTTCTGGCAGATGTGGGCTTCGCCGGTGCGGCATTGCAGGCATTTTCCGCAAGCGACGTGCATCTCGGCGGAAACGAAATCGCCTTCCTTGACGCTCGTGACCTCGTCCCCGAACGCGGCGACTTCCCCACAAAATTCATGTCCAGGAATCAGCGGAGGATGAATCCGGTTCTGCGCCCAGCGGTCCCAGTTATAAATGTGCAGATCGGTGCCGCAGATAGACGCGACTTTGACTTTAACCAGAACATCAGTCCGCCCGAAAGACGGAATCTTGACTTCGCGAACCTCCGCGCCGGGAGCAGCTTCCGGCTTCACGACCGCCAGCATTGTTGTCGCCATGAGTGCCACCTATAAAAAAATCCGTTCAATCCAAAACTGTTAAGTTTAGCACCGTCTCGTCAGTTCTCTGGCATGATGTCCGGCAATGGGTAGTGTCTTAATTCAGCAAACCACTAAGGGCACGAGGAACACGAAAGATGCAAACGCTAGTTTCCTTCGTGCGCCTTCGTGTCCTTTGTGGTCACTTAGGACACTAGCCGGAAATTGCCGAGCACGGACCATATCGAAGATATGTGTTGACGGATGGCCTTATTTCAGCGGCGGAAGTCCACGGTCTGATTTCGGCGGCGCGACTTTATAGTCTTCCGATTTTCCCCGCGGAATGCTCAACGTTTCCCACTCACTCGATCTCAAATGCTTGGCCAGAAACACGATCTGCCCCAGATGCTGCGCATAATGCGCGATTTGCCGGTTAATCGCTTGCAGCACGGTATGCGGCTCGCCGCGGATGGTCACGGTTCGCAGGACGTCTTCGGGCTGGAGCGCCTCGATGGCTCCGAAAACGCAGGCCCAACCTTCCTCCCACCAGCTCATGACGTCCGCGCGCGTGGTCGCCGAATTCAATTCAAATTCACGGTCGCGGAGGCGGTCGGGCTTCTCGCCGTCCGTTGTCAGGAAATCCGTGAAGCGCGAGCGCATATTGCCCGCGAGATGCTTGACCAGAATCGCTACCGAGTTCGACTCCGGATCCAGCGTGAGGAAGAAATCTTCATCGCGAAGCTGCGAGATCGCGGCTTCTCCCATGCGTTTGTGTCCACGCAATTGGCGGCGCGCTTCCTCAAGATAATGAGCAGCGACATCGGAGGGCATAATCGGTCTCCGGAGAATTAGATGCTCGGCGTAGCCGGCGGAACGATCGGGTAAGGCGCCAGGGACGCGGCCGGACGCAGTTCCAACTCCAGCTCGAACCCACCGACCAATTTCGCAAAAACATTGTAGAGCAAGCCGCCAATTGCGCCCGTGATGAATCCCATCAAGCCATAAATCACCGGCATCGCTACGGCGAGGATGATCCCAAAAACGCCGGCGAGCGGGGTCTTGCTCTGACCCGCTATCGCGCCCAGTAGCCCAAACAGGAGGAACAGCGGCGCAAAAATCAGTCCGAGACAGCCATAAATCAGGCCCATAATCTTCGCGACCGAAAGGACTCCGACCGATCTGACGATGTGCATCGCACTCTCCATTCCATCCACTCTGAGCAACAGCCGAGTCTACTGAGTTGGATTACCGGAAGGAAGGACGATTCTCAGACGCCGTTTCGCAGCTCGATCACTCGTCTGACGGTGAAGTTCGAAAGAATCTTCCCTCCTCTCAATGCCCATTCCTGACCTCGATGGGCCACTTTGCCGAAAGAATTCTATTGACACTTTATTCATCGTGCCGCAATATCTTGGAGCATAGGGCTTTCCCATACCACTTCTTGGGCTAGCTCTTCGGATACACGGGCCCGGTATACACAGTCCTTGCAAGGGAAAATCGTTCACGGAGGAAAACTTCATGGCAACGAAGAAGAAAGCCAAGAAAAAGAAACACTAACCGCATGCGAGGCGATCCTCGCAGAACACGAGTTCACAGGCCTCTCCAGAGAAGCACCTCTTGAGGGGCTTTTGCTTTGCCGCAAGGGGATTCGCTCAGACTCAGACAGCGAGAGTCGCTCAGACAACGATTCCTTCAGACATTACTTCAGACCAAGGATTGACGAGCACACCCGGGGAACGTACAACCTAGGTTTGAGGAATCATCTTCTAAATACCTGCATATTACCTTCATATCCATGGAGGCCCTCATGGGGCGATCCGGATTTCCTCTGCTCTCGTGGTCGCCGCTTTTCCTTTTCGCTATCTCAGCATGCGGCAGCGGACGTCAGCTTCAGAGTGTTTCTGTCAGTCCTGCATCGGCCGACGCAAAGAATTTCTCGGGTGGGCATGTGCAGTTTACGGCCACCGGAACGTTCAATCGTTCGCCGTCTCCGTCGCCGGTGACGAGTCCGGCAATTCTGTGGTGCGTAGGCGAAGTGGTTTCCGGTGCCAATCCCACCGCCGGAATCTGCTCCGGCAACAACGCCCAATTCGCCTCAGTCAATCAAAGCGGCGTTGCCCAATGCACGTCTACACCTCCAGGCCAGGTCACCACCTATATTCTGGCCGGGGTTCCCTCGAAACCTGTCGGAATCGGCGGAGGCCAGCCGCTGAGGCTGTATGGCTCGGCTCAGCTCACCTGTCCTTAGTTTGGATAGGATGTAGTTTTCTGCAGAATTTTGCTGAAGGCGCGCCGACGTGTGTCAAAATGAGAGAATCCTGCGCGGCGGCGCGAGCTGAAATGGCGGCCAGAAAAAAGAACTCGAACCGGCATAAGTCGGAAGAAGTCTTCATTCCCGACAAGCTGTATTTCCGCATCGGAGAAGTCGCGACTCTTTGCCGCCTTCCCGCTTACGTGTTGCGTTTCTGGGAATCGGAGTTCCCGCAATTGAAGCCGGTCAAGAGCAGCAGCGGACAACGCATGTACCGCCGGCGCGATGTGGAAAGCGTGCTGCGGATCAAGCAACTGCTCTACGAACAGGGATTCACCATTTCAGGCGCGCGTCAGCAATTGCGCGCAGAAACCAAGCCCGACAAGACGCAGGCCGCAATCCCGTTCCCGAGTCAGTCTTCTTCCGAGATTCAGCAGATCCGCCAGGGCCTGCGCGAAATCCTGAACCTGCTTTCTACGCG
Organism: uncultured Acidobacteriaceae bacterium; assembly: GCA_963772045.1. Taxonomy (GTDB): domain Bacteria; phylum Acidobacteriota; class Terriglobia; order Terriglobales; family Acidobacteriaceae; genus Sulfotelmatobacter. The sequence goes on from CAVYWC010000003.1 coordinate 1,198,471, forward strand.
CCGAACGGGATAGTCGCGCGGAAATCCGGCACCAAGAATTACGCCTGCACCCAATTCCTTCGCTCCAGAATCGTGGGTGGTTCGTAAGTTTTCCCTCGCGCCAGGCGACGTTCTTCACGCCGTGTCGACCACAGCAGCACTGGACCCAGCACCGCCGGGAGCATTCGCGACACTGCTCCCGATTCGCGCTTCAAGTCCTGGCGAAGCGCGCGAATTTGATCGCTGACGTTGCGATCCACGCGCCGGAATTCCCGCTCCATCGCCCACAGCGCGGAACTGTAGATGCCGCTCAGGCGGTGCATTTCCTCCGCAAAGCGTTCGCGGACGCGCGCATCGGGCCAATCCTGGTAGCGTTTCCAGCCGACCAGCAAGGTTCGCGCAATGCGGTACAGGCTGGGCCCATTCGCCTCGAAGTCGCGCCAGAATGCCCAGTCGAGGAAACGCTTCGAATCCTCACGCGAGATGGCCGCGTGCTTGAAATTGAATTTGAACTGGCCGTGCACGTCGGCGTAGTCCACATCGCGCAGCATCCGGCCTTCCTGCACCATCTGCTGGTACAGCGGAGTTCCCGGGACCGGCGTGTAGAGCATGAACTGATGAAAGTCTGTATTGTGCGACACCGCATGCTCGATCTCAGAGACGATGTTCTCCGGCGTGTGATGTTCCAGCCCGATGATCGTCGATCCCTGCACGCGAATGCCATGCTCGCGCAATTCCCGCGTGAGCTGCCGCGTGTCCGATCCCTGCAGCTTGCTGTAGCCCGCCTGCGGCGATTCCAGCCCCATCCAGAGCCATGACACCCCGAGCTCCACCAGTTCCTGCATGGTGTACTTGCGAATCGCATTCGCCGAGGCGAAAACCGACATCGTCCAGACCTTGCCCGCTTCTTTCATGCGCGCAAGCAAGCCCATCGCCCGTTCTCGATGCAGCAGAAAATTCTCGTCCATGACGAAAAACGAGTGCACGCCCAGCTCGGTTTCCATCTGTTGCATGACATCGAACAGTTCATCGCCCGTTTCGAAAAAGTTGACGAACTTCCCCTTTCCGCCAAAAAATGCCGAGGTGGTACAGAAGTTGCAACCCATGGGACAACCCACGGAAGGAATGATGGTTGCCGCCGTTGCGCCACGGCGCTCCGGCAATCGAATGCCCATGATGCGCGTATGGAACCCGGAAACAATCGCAGGATGACGGATGGGAGCGTTCTCATCCTCGCCCAAATAGCAGCGCATCCACGAAACGCCCTCGCCGCGCACGATGTGATCGGCATCGATCATCTTTTCAATGCCTGGAATCGCCGCGACATGCCCGCCGACGACAATTACCGATTTTGGTGAAAGCTCGCGCGTCATGCGGCACATCTCGCGTACCTTAGCAACATTGACGATGATCGACGAAATGCCAACCACGTCGTACTGCTGGCTGCGGAGTTCGCGCGCAAAATCATCGCGGGCGGGAAAATCCAGCACCGTGCAAGGTGCGGAGATGTTTTCCTGAATCAGCATGATGCCCCAGGAACGATGAAACATGCGCAGCGAAAAGCTGCCCTGGGCCCGCGTGACCTGGTTGTGATAAAGCTCCATCGGATTGATGGAGCGGCTGCCGAACTCGTCGTCCTGTGCGTAAGGTCCGAACACGGAGCTCAGCAGAACTCGAGCGTGGGTTCCTTTGGGATGAATTTTGAGGCTGGGAGTAGCGGACTGGGCGACATCAACACTGCGGGCAAGAGTTTCCACTTCTGTCTGTCATCCATTCTCCCCACATGCCGTTGATCTCATCGTACTAGTCTGCGGCCCGGGTGAGCCCGCTGGGCACGAGAAAACACAAAAAAATTACAAATGAGAAATTCAATACCATGCTACGCAGAACTGTGATTCACCCGTATCGGATGGATGCCGCGACCCATACCGCAGATGGCGGTTGAATGCTCCTTACCAACTAGCCTAGAATCTCTGCTCCATGGCGGAATCATTCGAAATCGAACGGCTGGACCGGGGCGTGCTGAGTTTTCGCGGCCCCTTGACCATGGAGAACGTTCCGCCTTTCATGAACGCTGTCCGGCGCGAAGGCGCGCCCACTATGATTCTCGATTTTTCCGGAGTCCCTTATCTCGACTCGTCAGGACTGGGCTGCCTGGTCAGCGCGTACACATCTTGTGCGAAGGCGGGTCGCCGCGTGGCTCTCACCGGCGTAAATCAGCGCGTGCGCAAGGTTTTCGAGATCACTAAAGTCGAGCAGATCTTTCTGATGTTTCCCACTCTGGCCGACGCCATCGAAGCGTTCACCAATGCGGGATCGGCATAAACGATGGTTCGGCATAGACGACGCAGCCCATCCGGGCACAGTCTTCCACTCGAAATGTGGAGTGCGCCTAAGCGGCCCGCCCGGCGTCCGGTTTCTTCGGATTTCCCCCACTGACTGTATCCAGACGGATGCGCGAGACCCGGGTCGTCTTTTCCACCAGATCTTCCCCAAATTTTCCCGCCTCGCCTGACATCACCGATCCTGCCGCGAGAGCGAACCGCAGCGCGTCCGCTTGATTTTCGAAATACAGAACCACTTGTCCCGACATAGCACTTCTCCTGGAGGGCCTCCGCGGTCGGGCCCGAGAATGTCCTGACGAAAGGCGCCGTTCGCGCCGCGCGATCTCTGGTAATTTTCTGAGATGGGTCGAGCGCCTCATAGTATTTCTCTTGGTTCGGCACAACTCGGAAGGGCACGAGTTATCTTTCGAGCCTTATCCCAGGGTTGAAGATCTTCTCTGCGCTATACTCCGGATCATGCCGGTTCTGATTTCCATGGTCCGCAGCGTGAACGTCGGTCCACACAATCGAATCAAGATGGATGCCCTTCGCGAGCTGTATCGATCTCTTCAATTCGAGGACCCGCGCACTTACGTCCAAAGCGGGAATGTAATTTTTAGGACTCGAGAGAAGAATGCCGCGAACGCAGCAAAGAAAATTCAAGAGGGCATAAGCCGTGAATTTGGATTTCGTCCCGAGGTAATCGTTCGAACCATCAAAGAAATGCGAAATGTCGTCTCCGCCAACCCTTTCGCCCAGCGCCACGGCATCGAACCCGGCAAGCTCCTGATCACGTTCCTATCCGCAGCTCCGGGGGCAGACGCGCGGGCAACGATCCGCGATTTGAAGGTTCAGCGCGAGGAATTGCACCTGATCGGCCGCGAAATGTATATTTATTTTCCGGATGGCATTGGCAAATCGAAGTTGCCATGGTCGTCCGTTGAAAGGTTGCTGAAAGTGACGGGCACGGCGCGCAATCTGAACAGCGTGACCAAAATGCTTGAGATCGCTGAGGAACTGGAAGCACCGGGCTGACCAGGCGGACCGCCATAGCGCTCTCCACGAACCCTGGCGTCTTTCGCAAACCCAGATTGCGGCCCAGGACTTTCACCTGCAAGCAGCCACGACCGCGAATCGCAATCACCCGCAGACGAAATCGACTCCATCCATCTGCTTTTTTCGCCGTTTGCGTTTACAATTCTTCCTTCCGGCATTTCGCCTGCGAGAATCTCGACTGCCCTCTCAAGACCCGATCTCCGTCGCCGTAGTTGGCGTGGGCGTCTTCGGACGCAATCATGCGCGAGTCTACAAGGAACTCGAAGAACAGGGCGCACCCGTTCGCCTGCTGGGCGTGGTCGATTCCGACGTAAGCCGCGCCGATGCCGTGGCCCGCGAATTCAATTGCAAAGCTTTTGGTTCGGTACATCAGGTCATCACCACCCACAGTGAGCTGCAAGCGGCTTCGGTGGCAGTTTCCACCCTTCATCACTGCGCCGTCGCGCGCGACCTGATGCAGGCCGGCATTGACGTTCTGATCGAGAAGCCGCTGGCGACGACTCTGGCCGAAGCGGACGAACTGCTCGCCCTGGCAGCCAAGCACAGACGCATTGCCCAGGTCGGCCATCTCGAGCGTTTCAATCCCGCCGTGCGGGCCACGCTTCCCATTCTGACGAAGCCCATGTTTTTCGAAGTACACCGGCTTAGCGTGTTCACCCCGCGCTCTCTCGATGTCGACGTCGTGCTCGATCTCATGATCCACGATCTCGATATCGTCCTGGCGTTCGCGAAGTCACCCGTCAAAGAAGTTCGCGCTGTCGGTCTGCCGATTCTTTCGGGCAAGGTCGATATCGCAAACGTCCGCCTGGAGCTCGAATCCGGCTGCATCGCAAATTTCACCGCCAGCCGGGTTTCCACTGAGCGCGTGCGCAAGCTGCGGTTTTTTCAGCCGCAGCAGTACGTTTCTATCGACTACGGACGTCAAGAGGTTCTGGTTTTCACCGTCGGCCACGATGGGGCGGCGGGAATTTCCTCGGTGAATCCCGAAATCTCAGTGGCCAAGCCTCCGGTCGCCTCGGAAGAGCCGCTGCACGCCGAACTTAAGTCCTTCTTGAAGGCGGTGCGGGATCGCTCCGAACCTATGGTTCCGCTCGAGGATGGGCGCCGCGCTCTCGAACTCGCTCTTGAAATCATTGCCGGCATTCGCCGCCACGAAAAGAAACTCAATCTCGCCGCCATGGCCAAAGTCAAGAACTGATTCAATTCTCAGCATTTACATTTGTTTACAGACCCAAACTCGTCCATGATTTGTCTGCGCAGAATTTCTGGAAAGATGCGAAAATAGCAGTAACTTGGCTTGAGCGCGTCCGAGGGGCATTACCCTATTGAAGACCGGGTGCAACGCGGTTCGGGCTTCTCGTGTCTAATCAGCAGGTCTGATTCGCCAAGTCTATTTAGACCAGCGCAATGCCCATAACGCAGATTCCATTCCAGGACCCGGCTGCACCTCCCGAAAAGCCTCAGCCTGAACAACTTGGGCTGTACGACGCCGAGGATTGGGAAACCGCGTACCGCGACTGGGAACACCGTGTCCCGCACCTACTCATTCAGTTGCAGGACGATCTGGCGCGCTCGCGTAAGCGCGAAGCCTTGTGGCTTTCGATCATCTTCCACCTGGTTCTGGCGATTCTGCTGGTTGAGTTCAATTTCATCGAGAAATACATTCCCTGGCACCACGCTGTCGCGGTTGCCGTCAGCCCGATCAAAGACAGGGAACTCACTTTCCTGACGCTTCCGCCGGACTTACAGAAAGTGCCGCACAAGCCGAACACGAATATTCTGTCGGATAAAGACCGCATCGCGATGTCGCGGCGTGCCGAGCTTGATCCGAAGGAATTGAGAAAGCTCTTGCCCAGTCCCCCTCCGGGCGCTCCGGGCCTGAGTGGGCCGCAAGCTCCCCTCACCGGAGCATCCCCGCAGGCCATGGCGCAGAATCAGCAGCAGCCTCAGCGCGGCCCGCAGCAGTCTTCGCCTCGCCCGCAGTACGAGAGCAACCAGACGGCGCAATTGCAGATGCCCAAGTCGAATGACAGCAATCTATTCAGCAAATATGCAGGGGGCATGAGCCCCGGTTCGGCCATTCAGCAGGCCACGGCGGCAGCGGCGGCGAACCGCGCCGCAGGAGGTGGTGGGCAGGGCGGTGACTTCGGCTTGGGCACCGGCGCCCATGGGCGCCAGCTGGGCGCGCTCGATATTCTGAGCGATACCCAAGGCGTGGATTTCGGTCCGTACCTGCAGCGCATTCTCGAAGATGTTCGCCAGAACTGGTATCGCCTGATTCCGGAATCGGCCGAGATGAAGAAAGGAAAGCTCGCCATCGAGTTTGCCATCACGAAAGACGGCAGCATCGCAGACATGCGCCTGGTGGCAACTTCCAACGACCCCGCTCTCGACCGCGCCGCCTGGGGCGGAATCTACACCTCGAATCCTTTCCCGCCGCTGCCCAGCGAATTCACCGGACCGTACCTCGCGCTTCGCTTCCGCTTCTACTACAACCCCGACAAATCTGATCTGGAATGAAGAAGCTTGTCATTCTGAGCGCAGATGGCGCGCGCGAAGCGAACGGCATCCCAGTCGAAGGATCTCCGCTCTTTCACTTGACTACCGCGTCAGATGGAACGCCCGCGAGTGAAACTCCATCACTTCCGGGAAGTGGGCTAAGAAATAGCCGATGCTGTGATCGCCGGGATACGGCCGGTATTCGTGCGGCACCCGCAGTTCATTCAACTCTTGATCGAGCTTGGCTGCTCCTTTTTCGAATCCGTAATTGTCTTCTTGCCCGCAGTTGAAATAGATCGCCAACTTCCGCAGTTCAGCAGCATTCTTCCTCGCCAGAAGAAAAGGATTGTTCGCGTCCCAATGTGCAACGTTGATCGGATTGCCGAATACCGCCGCAATCACAGTCGCCAACGGATAGCCGGAACTCATCGCCAAATCCAACTCACGTGGCGTTTCGGTGAGCAGCGCCGCACTCTGCGCACTCACCGCCGAAAAAAGCTGCGGATAGGCAGATGCGAACCGCAGCGCGCCGTACCCTCCCATGGAAATCCCGGTTATCGCCCGTCCCGCACGGCCGGGCAACACACGATACTTCCTCTCGATGAAAGGCATGAACTCGTGCAAAAAGAAATCGTTATAGCGAAACGAACCATTGGCAGAGTTGATGTAGAAGGTGCGCCAGCCCTCAGGAGCAACGATCAGGAACTCCCCAATCTTGTGCTGACGGCGCAGGTCGTCGATCAGCGTCCATCCGCCGCTGTTGAACAGAGTCTGCTCGTTGTCTCCTAATCCATGCAAGAAATAAAGCAAGGGATAGCGCCGGGACGCGCTGGAATCGTAGCCCTCAGGGATGTACACGCAGTAGTGAATGGCGCGCTGCAGGATGCGGCTGTTCATCGCGGCGCAATCGATCCGGCTCTGCGCCGCCGAACTCATGGCGTGAAAAATACAGAACGACAGCAACGCCAACCACGAGAAGACTTTCAATCTCATGCTCAAGCTCTATTCGTAGCGCAGCGCCTGAACGGGATCGAGACGGGCCGCGCGGCTGGCAGGATACAAGCCGGAAACCAGGCTCACGATGAACGCGAAGACAATGGCAAATACCGCCAGCCACCAGGGCACGGCCCAGAAATGTTCCGGAGGAATGGACTGCCGTTTGAGGTAAATATTCGTCCCGAAATTGATGATCTGCCCGATCGCCCAACCCAACACCACGCCCACAATTCCGCCGAGAATTCCCATGACGCCGGCTTCGGCGAAGAAAAGCTTCTTCACATCGGCGTCGCTGGCCCCGATGGCCTTCATGATGCCGATTTCACGCCGGCGTTCGAGAATCGCCATCACCAGCGTGTTGACGATCCCGATCGAGGCCACGGTCAGCGCCAGGCTACCGAAAATCCCCAGAAATGCAAACAGCACTTTGAAAACTTGTTGCAGGCTACGGCTCGCGTCGAGAATCGAAAAAGTCGAGAACCCCATGTTCTTGACCGCGTCTTCAACCCCCTTCACCTGGGAGGGATCCTTCACGCGCACGCTGATCGAGCCGTAAACCGGCTGATCGCCGGCGTGCGAAAGGTCCCTCACGTCCGCCGCTTGCATCACGTGCAGACTCTCGGCCCGCTTCAGCGGGATAAAAACCTTCCCCCTCATCGGGCCGCGCATGCTCTCCGGATCGAGATCGGAAACGCCGACAATCTTCAACTTCTGCTCTCGCGAAACAACCGAATACTCAGCACCGGCAACGCTGTCATTCGATCCTGCGTCCGGCTGGAGAGGAGTCGGCTGCGCAGGCACCGACTCGCGCTGAGCATAACGCATGATCAATTCTTTGCCGAGCAGAGGCTTGGCCAGTTCTGCGACATTCGGTTCCGGCGCGCCCAGCGGCGGCGTCTTGCCCAGGAGCTCCTCGGCGAATGACTTCTGCAGAATCGCCTCAGGCGCGTCATCGGACGTAAAGAAACTCCCCTGCATTCCGTCAAAAGCATCGTTCGATTTTGCCGACTCGGGCAGGGCGGAAACCATGGTCAGATGCGGTTTCTCCTCGAAGCGCAGGTCAGTCGCGAAACGGATGTCAGGATAGGCCTCCAGCACGTTGGGCAGTTTTTCGATTTCCTGCCGCGCCGGCTCGTCCAGAACCCGGCTCTCTGCGGGGTTCGTGCCATTGCGTTGTTCTTCGCGTCCCATGCCGCGCATCTCACGGCGCGAACTGACGACCACCGTATCAAACAAGCCGGACTTGGCGAGTCTTCGCGTGAACATTTGCTGCAGGCCGGTGCCGAGCGAGAGCATCGCCACCAGAGACGCAACTCCCACCGAGATGCCGACGGTCGTTAGCGAGTTGCGCAACACCGATTCGCGAAGATTTTTGAGCGCGAGGTCGGACAGATCAGAAATCTTCACCGCTGTCCCTCCCGCATCTCGCCAGACGTAAGCGGCGCATTCGGCCGGTCATCGACGAGCTTTCCGTCCGCCAGAGAAATCATGCGCTCGGCGTAGCGCTCCGCCAGCGCTCGTTCGTGCGTCACCATCACTACCGTCATCCCCATCTGCTGATTGAGCTCGCGGATCAAATCCATAATTTCGGTTCCCGTATGGCTGTCAAGATTTCCCGTGGGCTCATCGGCCAGCAAAAGCTGCGGACGGTTAATTAACGCCCGCGCCAGAGCCGCTCGCTGCTGCTCGCCGCCGGAAAGTTCACTGGGACGATGCTGGATCCGCGCCCGCAGCCCAACCCGGTCCAACACTTCCAGCGCCAGAGCTTCGCGCCGGCTGCGTTCCACTTCCGCGAAACGCAGGGGAAGCTCGACGTTCTCTGCGATGGTCATGCTCGGGATCAGATTGAAAGACTGAAAAACCATACCCACCACGTGCAACCGGTATTTTGCCAATTCCTCGCGCGAGAGCTTTGCCAGATCGTGATCCTTGACCACCACGCTCCCGGAGGTTGGACGATCGAGCCCAGCAATCAAGTTCAGCATCGAAGACTTTCCCGAGCCCGAACTTCCCAGCAGAGCCACGAATTCGCCCGTGTGGATTTCGAGGGAAACGCCATCGACTGCGCGGATCACGGTCTCGCCCATGCGGTAATGCCGGCATAGATCTTGACTGCGAATCGCCACGGTCTCGCGTGCGGCAGCAACTGTGGGCGCGGTCGTCAACGGATCTCTCCACTCAGGACGCGCAAAGCATCGGCGGGCTTCACATCCCCATTCTTCGCGCCGGTGCCATTGTCGCCAACTGTGACCGCGTCTCCCTCGCCGGGCGCGAGAAATAGATTTTCTTCCACGCCATGCTGGCGAGTGTAGAGTTCGTAGTAACGGCCGCGTGCTGCGTATAACTGAGCGTGAGTGCCGCGTTCCACGATCCTCCCCTGCTCCATCACCAGAATCTGGTCGGCCCTCCGAATGGTCGAGAGCCGGTGAGCAATCACAAAAGTTGTGCGTCCCTGCATAAGATAAGAAAGTCCCTGCTGGATCATTTGTTCCGATTCGGAGTCGAGGCTGGAAGTTGCTTCGTCGAGAATCAGAATGCGCGGTTCGGCCAGAATGGCCCGCGCGATGGAAATTCTTTGCCGCTGCCCGCCGGATAATTTAACGCCGCGCTCGCCCACGACCGTTTCGTACTTGTCGTCGAAGGATTCTGCGAATTCATCGACCCGCGCGATTCTACAGGCGCGAAGAATTTCATCCTGCGTTGCATCCGGACGCGAGAAGCTGACGTTTTCGCGAATGGTCCCGTCGAAAAGAAACGATTCCTGCAGCACGACTCCGAGTCGCGTGCGGAAAGAATCCAGCCGCACCGTGCTCAAATCCGTGCCATCAATGCGGACTGTGCCCTTGGTCGGCACATAAAACGCAGAAATTAATCCGATCGTCGTCGACTTACCCGACCCTGACGAACCCACCAGCGCCGTCACAGTTCCCGGTTGCGACACAAAAGAAATGTCGTGCAGGACTTCGTGCGTACCGTCATAACTGAAACTTACGTTGTCGAACTCCACGGTGCCGACCAGATCCGGCAGCGCAACCGTCCTCCGCGGATCTTCCTGCTCCGGCCGCTCTTTCATGATCTCCTGCGTGCGCTCGAGTCCGGCGAGGGCGTCGGTAAGCTGCGTGCCGATGCCGACGATCTGCATGATAGGAGCGACCAGGTAGACAAGCAGAGCCGTGTAGGAAAAATATCCGCCGGCAGTCAGCGTCCGGGCTTCCATTTCATGCCCGCCTACGTACATGGTCGCCGCTCCCACCACTCCCAGCAGCACACTGGCGGAAAGGCTCATCAGCGACGTCGCGGTAAGCGTGCGCATCACATTTTCGAGCAGGCGCCGCACCCCGGCGGAAAAAACTCTCTCTTCCCGTTCTTCGGCGTGGTATCCCTTGATGACGCGAACGCCGCCCAGAGTTTCCGTCAAACGGCCGGTGACTTCCGCGTTGATCTTTCCCCGCTCACGAAAAATCGGACGAATCGTGGCGAAAGCCCGATTCAACGCAACCGCAAAGATCCCCAGCGACCCCACCGCGATCAGGGTCAGCGGAGCACTGATGCGAAGCAGCAAGATCAGCGCAATGGTGGCTGCAATCAGGCCTCCGGCGAAGTCCACCAACCCCGTGCCCAGCAGATTCCGAACGCCCTCCACATCGCTCATGATGCGCGAAACCAGCGCGCCCGTTTTGTTGGCATCGTAGAACGAGACTGGCAAACGCGAAATGTGCCGCTGCACTTCTTCGCGCAGTTCCGCGATCAGCCGCTGCGCGGCTTTCGATAAGAGTTGCGTGAGAGAGAACGATGTGATGCCCTGGACAACAGTTGCCGCAAGAACTGCAAACACGAGCGGCCGCAACATTCCGACGTGATGCTTACCGACCACGTCGTCAATGAGAAACTTCGAGGAATAGGGCAGCACGAATCCGGCGAGCCTGTTGATCACCATCAACACAAAGCCCACCGCCAGCAAGCCACGGCGTGGCCGCATCAGCTTCCAGACTTCAGGCCAAATGGCCTCCAGTCGCTGCAGTTTCGGCGGTTTCGGCGGCTTTGCAGCTTCTTTGGATGGGGTACTCAAGTTCTTATTGGACTCCGTCGACTGCCGGATGGGTTCAGTAATACTGCATTGTCACACATTCGAGCCCGTGTGACAGGCTGCTGGCCGCCGTTGTATGCTCGGGGCGTGTCCCGCCCATCTTCGCCGGACCGATCTCCGACGTTAGGTCTGCTGCTCGGCCTGGTCATTACACTTTCCGCCGTCATCGCTTACTCGGCCTACATGACCTGGCAGGTGACCGGCCTGCGAAAATTGCAAACCAATCTCGTCGATCGCAATCGGAAAGATTCGCTGCAGTTGCTGAGAATTCAGAACGACCTCAATTCGCTGGCCGTCGCTATGCGCGACATGGTCAGCGGAGACGAACCGTATCCTCTGACCGCCTGGTCGGCGCAGTTCGAGCGCATACACACCGATCTCGACGACGCGATGCGCCTGGAGGCCACTTTCGCGACCGCCAGCCGAACCCCGCAGCAGAGCGCATTCCTGACCAGCTCTTTCAACCAGTTTTGGGATGCCGCCGACCGCGTCTTCGCTCTGGCTCGCAAGGGAAACACGAAAGAAGCTCTCGACCAGATTCAACTTTCATTGCAGGAGCGCCAGGCGGCGCTGAGCACAGCCGTAGCGCGACTGCTCGTACAAAACACGGAAAACGAGGAGCAAGCTGGCCATCAGATCGTGCAGATTTACGATCGAGTGCAGCGGCAGGTCTACGTGTTTCTGGCCGCGACGCTTCTCGCCATTCTGCTAAGCAGCCTCTCGATCATTCGCTGGAACCGCCGCCTGTTCGCGCAACTCGCCGAAATTTCCGAGCGTCGCAGCGACCTCGCGCAGAAGCTGATTGCCACGCAGGAATCGACGCTGCGCTACATCTCCCGCGAACTGCATGACGAGTTCGGCCAGGTTCTCACCGCGGTCGGATCGATGCTGCGCCGTGCGGGATCGCACGCGCCCGAGGGATCCTCGCTCCGCGCCGACCTGCAGGAAGTGCTCGAAACCGTGCAGTCCACGCTCGACACGGTGCGCAGTCTCTCGCAAGCCCTTCATCCGGTTATGCTCGATGAGGCCGGACTCGAAAGCACTCTCGACTGGTACATCCCCACCATAGAACGACAAACTGGGATTAACATATCCTATGAAAAGCAGGGGCAGCCGTTCGCGGTCGACGGCGCCGCTGGGGTGCACATCTACCGCATTTTGCAGGAAGCGCTGAACAATGTGGCGCGGCATTCGGCCGCCAAACAGGCATGGGTGCGCCTACACTTCTTGCGCGATGCGCTCGAACTCGAAGTGGAAGATCACGGCGTGGGGTTTTCGGAGCATCCCAGGAAGCAGGGCATCGGCTTGGTCGCCATGCGCGAGCGCTCCGAATTGATGGGTGGTCAGATCGTTTTCTCGCGGCCGCATGAGGGTGGAACGCGCGTGCATCTTGTCGTCCCCAGAGATAAAGCGGAGTCCTATGGAAAAGAAGATCACAGTCTTGCTCGTGGATGATCACAGCCTGGTGCGCCGCGGATTCCGCCGCATGCTGGATGACGAGCCCGATATGCAGGTCGTCGGCGAAGCCGGCGACGGCGAGCAGGCGATCAAGCTCGCCAAAGAACTTCATCCCCAGGTCGTGGTGATGGATTGCGCTCTGCCCGGCATGAACGGGTTGCAAGCCACTCGCGAGATCCTCGATCACTCGGCAGAAACAGCCGTCCTCATGCTCAGCATGCATACCGAGAGCACGTGGGTGCGGCAGGCCATTGAGGCCGGCGCGAGGGGCTACATTCTCAAGGACGCGATGGATCTCGAACTCGGATCCGCCATTCGCAAAGTCGCGGCCGGGGAGACGGTCTTCGATCCTAAAGTGGAGCAGCGCGCGCAACTCAAAGGCGAGCGCAGTGCCGCGCTCACGCCACGCGAACTGGAAGTGCTGCAGATGATCGTCGATGGCAAATCGAATAAAGAAATCGCGACCGCTCTCGATCTCAGCGCCAACACGATTGCGGTTCATCGCGCCAATATCATGAACACGCTGGGAATCCACAAGACTGCCGAGTTAGTTGTCTACGCGATCCGCGCCGGGTTGGTGAACGTTCCGTGAATCGCCGTTCTTTCCTCTGGAGCATGGCAGGCTTCGCGTCCTGTCCGCAACTCTTGCGCCCAGGTCTGCTCGCCGCTCAAGCCAGTTCCGCAGGCGCTGCTGGCTTTCGCTTCACTGATGTGACCACTCCAGCCGGCATCGTCTTCCAGCACAACACTGGCGCTTTTGGCGGCAAGTATCTCCCCGAGACCATGGGTTCCGGCTGCGCCTTCCTTGATTACGATCGCGATGGCTGGCAAGACATTCTTCTGATCAACGGATGCGATTGGCCCGGACACAAAAAGACTCGCACGACTCTTCGCCTTTATCGCAATAATCGCAACGGCACGTTTACTGATGTAACTTTGCACGCCGGGCTCAACGTCGAACTCTACGGCATGGGCGTAGCCGTAGGCGATTACAACAACGACGGCTTCCCCGACATTTTCATCACCTCCGTTGGACAGAATCATCTATTCCGCAATACCGGCAAGGGAACGTTCGTCGATGTCACGAATTCAAGTGGGCTGGGAAAGCGCGAGGCGTTCAGCACATCGGCCGTGTGGTTCGACTATGACCGCGACGGGTTGCTCGATCTTTTCGTCTGCAATTATGTAAAGTGGTCACCCGAGCACGACATCTTCTGCAGTCTCGACGGCAAGCACAAATCCTATTGCACGCCGGAAGCGTATCGCGGCGAAACCTGCTGGCTGTTTCACAATCGCGGCGACGGCACTTTCGAAGATGTCACGGCCTCGAGCGGGATTTTCGACAGCAGTTCGAAATCGCTAGGGGTTGCGTTGCTCGACGACAACCAGGACGGCTGGCCGGATCTGCTCGTGGCCAATGACACCCAGCCCAACAAGCTTTATCGCAATCAGAGGAACGGTACATTCCGAGATGAAGCCGTCGAGGCCGGACTTGCCTTCAGTACGGAGGGCAAAGCGCGGGCCGGCATGGGGATTGATGCCGCCGATTTCGAGAACTCCGGCTCGACCGGCGTTGCCATCACGAATTTCGATAATGAGATGATCGGCCTGTATCGGCCGACCAGCCGAGGTTTTGAAGACATCGCCGCCCAGGCGGGAGTCGGCATGGCTTCGAAAAACAGCCTCGGATTCGGTTGCGTCTTCCTCGATTTGAATCTCGACGGCTGGCTCGACTTCGCCGTGGCCAACGGACACATCGACGAAACGGTGCGCAACATCCGAGGCAATGTCGGCTACGCTCAGCCTGCCCAGCTCTTTCTGAACAGCGGCAACGGCCATTTCCACGATGTTGCGGACGAGGTTGGCGGCAATTTCGATTCTCCGAAGGTAGGCCGCGGCCTCGCCTTTGCCGACTTCGATCGCGACGGAGATCTCGATCTCCTGCTCACTACGAACAACGGCCCTGCTTACTTGTATCGCAACGACAAATTAACCCGGAATCGCAGCATCCGCTTTCATCTGGTCGGGACCAAATCGAACCGCGATGCGATTGGCGCGATCGTGCGTGTCTTCACTGCGGGGATGACCCAGTCGCGAATGATCAAGGGCGGATCCAGTTATCTCTCGCAATCGGAACTGCCGGTCACGTTTGGAATTGCAGCTCACGACCGTATCGATCGCGTCGTCATTGATTGGCCGAGCGGCCGGACGGAAGAATATAAAAACCTTCCAGCCGGGGGTTCTTACCGCTGCACCGAAGGAAAGGGAGTCGTAGCGCAGAACGGCTATTGAGCCGAGCCCGAACTCGTCGCAGCCCTTTGAACGACGGTGCCTGCAGCCGCTAAATCAATCTCTACCGAATCGCTCACCCGCAGAAACAGCGTGCTGGGGTTTTTCATTCCCCACCTTTCGTATGGAATCGTGAAGTGCATATGCGCGGTCCAGTTGCCCGCCGACATCTCCACTTCCGCGGGAACTTCGATCTCGCGATCCACTCCATGAATGCGAAAGACTCCGTGTACCCTGACGGAAGATTTACCTTGCAGTGCGAGCGCTCCTGTCACGCGATCAGGGCGGAATGAAATGTCCGGATATTGCTCGCTCTCCAGTACATCTTTGCTCATTTTGCGGTCGCGCATGCCGTTGCCGGTGCGGCCGCTTTCTGCATCGACGACGATTTCTCCTGAAAGCGTGCCCGCAGCCGGATGCCATTGCAGCTCGCCCTGTCTCGCCTGAAACGTTCCATGCACGGTGTGCAGGGCGGCGTCCAAAGTAAAGTGAATCGCTGTTTGCGCCGGATCAAGTTGCAGACTGGTTTGCTGCGCGGAGGCAGGGGCAGAGACGGAGACAAGGAAAAGCGCGATTTCGACAAGAGCCAGTAACAATCCAAAGCGGCGTAAGCGCTTGATCCGTTCAATCATCGTCTATGTCGTCAGCAGCTCCCAGCCGATCGTCAGACCCTCGCGCACCAGCTGCGAGGGCGGCAAGATTCCCACGTGAAATTCCACCAGCCGCTGGAAGATCTTCGGATGCTCTTGGAAGACTCGCAGCGTCTGCTGCTGCAATTTTGGGCGCCGGTCCATCGTGAGCATTAGCCCTGCCATCCACTTCGGGCGCAACGCTAATTTCTGGTGTTCGCACTGATACTCGTCCAGATTCCCCGACTGCAAGCTTTTCGCCAATGCCACCGACTGGCGAAAAGCCAGCCCGATCCCCTCACCCGTGATTGCATCGACAGTTCCGGAGGCATCGCCGATCAGCACGACATTGCCTCGCCACATCCGCCTGAATTGCCGATTCCCGGTAACCGCGCCTCGCTCGGCGGAAGCAATCTCCGCGCCCTGCAAACGCGCGCGCAGACCAGGTAGAGACTTTAGGCCGTCCTCCAGCCGCAGCTTGGGATCATGCGAGGCCAGAGCGACGCAAACCTGATCGCGGCTAATTGCCGTCGCGTATCCCTGACAGTGCGTGCCCCAATACACCTCCATGTGATCCGTCCACGGAGCAACATGGAAGTGTTGGCGAAATGCGTAACGCAAACGAGGCCGGAAGCTACGATCCAAATCCGCCCAGCGCCGCACGCGGGAATTCGCGCCATCCGCGCCGATGATCCAACGCGTTCGCACGAACTGATCGCGCAGTTGCACTCCTTCGGGCGAAATTCCACTGACCGGAGTTCCCCATAGCAATTCGGCGCCGAGTTGCTCCGCGCGTTCCACCATCATCCGGTGCAAGGAAATCCGGCGAACGGCAAGCCCACAGCTTGAATCGGGAAACGCCGCATCTGCGGACAGCTCGCCACTCCAGAACCGAATGCCGCGAAACGCTCGCGCCTCATGCATTGGGAATTGGATTCCTAAGCGCTCCAGTGCCGCCACGCCGTCGGGCAGAAATCCCTCGCCGCAAGCCTTATCAATGGGCGGATGTGCGCCATCCGCCAGAACGACGCAGAATCCGCATTGCCGCGCGGCGATGGCCGCCGACAAGCCGGCAGGGCCACCTCCGATTACAAAAACATCCGTCTCGTCCGACACAGTTCGCGTCACCTGCGCGTTACCACTCCAGCAGCAACAATTCTGAGCAGAAGCCCGGCCCCATGGCGGCAAGCAAGCCTAACGTTCCCGGCTCCGGACGCCGGTTTCGCATGACATCCTCAAGCACAACCAGCACGGAAGCCGACGACAGATTTCCCACTCGCTTCAGGCAATCCCACGATGCATCGAGCTGGCCGTTGTGCAGATCGAGCGCGGCCGCGGTCGCCTCCAGCACTTTCGGCCCACCGGTATGCAAAACCCAACTCTTCAAATCGCCACGCTTCAGACCCTGATCGGCGAGAAACACGTCGACATCGTGTCCGAGATGTTCGCGAATCAACCGCGGCACTTCCGGCGAAAGCGTGATGCGGAATCCTTTTTCGGTGATCTTCCATCCCATCATCTCTTCGGTTTCCGGATAGAAGACCGATCGCGTCGCCAGAATGGTCGGCCCGGTGGAAGCAATCTCATCCCCGGCAACGATCGCCGCTGCGGAGCCATCCGCGAACAGTCCGGAGGAAATCAAGTTCGCAACCGAAAGATCGTCGCGTTGAATCGTCAACGAACACAGCTCGACTGAAACTAACGCAGCCGCCTGGTCCGGATAGGCTCGGACGTAATCCGCCGCCCGCGCAATTCCCGCCGCACCCGCCACGCAGCCCAATCCGAAGATAGGCACGCGGCGAATATTCGCCGGCAGTCCCATGCGATTGATCAGCAGGGCATCAATCGAAGGGCTCGAGATGCCGGTCACTGACACGAAGAACAACGCGCCCAGTTGCTGGCGATCCAGTCCTGCAGCTTGTAAGGCCCGGCACAAAGCCTGTTCCCCAAGTTCCTTCGCCACTTCGATCCACAGATCGTTGGCTTGCCCCCAAGTCTCGATATCGTAGTACTTCTCGGTGGGCAGAGCGAGATGCCGCCCTTCGACTGCGACATTGCGATGCAGCCGCGCCAGAACGTGTGGATTGGGAATTCTGTCTCCCCAATATTGCTGCAGTTGTTCCAGCAGAAACTTCTGGGAATAGTAGTGCTTGGGAAAGGCGCTCGCGGCGCTGGCAATTTTCATGGATTGCGACCGGCTCCCGTCCGAGCGGACAGCGTTTCCATCTGCCCTACGAGGGCTTTGCCGTAAGATGAATGCCACTCTCCCACGGTTGCACTCGCATGCCGCCGGACTCGCTAGGATTGTCCCATTGCGCCGGCGCGCGACTGTCACGAGCGCGTAAAATCCGCGACTCCCTGAAGCGATTTTCCTGAGAGAAGAGTGGCGGCTCCTATTTCGAAACCACGATCGAACTGGGCGGCCCCAGCAGCTTATATTTCGCCACCTCGGTCAGCGATCCGACGCCCGGGCTCTCATTGCAATTGAGAGATGACGAAGCCAGACAAAACGACTCAATCACCGGGCTCGACAGGTTCCCAACAAACAGAAAGTTCCCGCTCACATCGCTGGCGACAAAACTGGGCTGGGCCGAAGTCGGATACGGCGAACTCGTCAACAGCGACAGCGATCCGTCGCTTCCGATGTTGTATCCCGAAACATTCCCGGAAGCCTGCTGGTTAGCCACATAAAGATACTTTCCCGAAGGATGTACCATAAGCGAAACTGGCCCGGTATAGGTTTCGCCAATGGGAGAGCCGGAAATTGGAGTCAGACCTCCCGGAGGAACTCCGTTCGTGGCCGAGCCGGATGTGTTGATCGTGAATTCCGAAATCGTGTTATCGCCGAAATTCGCCGTGTACAGATAATTGCCGTTCGGGCTGATCGCAAGTCCGTAGGGGCTGGATCCTGGCTGCGTGATGGCGATGAAAGACAAAACAGGAGTGGCTGAAGTATTAATACCTAACACCTCGATGTATCCAGGTGTGCCGGCTTGCGGAGATGCTCCCGTCACATATAGGAAATTTCCGGCAGGCGCAATACTCATATTGAGTGGCGCAATACCGACCTGGAATGGAGAGCCCACCGCCGTCAACACGCCGCTCGTAGAATCGATAGAAAACACAGAGATGTTCTGCGAACCCGAATTGGCCACATAGAGAAACTGACCGGCAGTGTCCATCACCAGCAGCGTTGGGCTGGTGCCGGAAGGTGTTCTTGCCATTTCCACCGGCACGCTGTAGGGCGATATCGTAAACAGCGAGATGTCGTTCTCGCCCGCATTCGCCGCGTACAAGTATTTGCCGGAGGGGTGAACAGCAAGCGACTGCACTCCCGTACCGCCTGTGATCGGGCTGTAGGGGAGCTGGGTCAGAATGCCCGAGTTCGGGTCTTCGCGATAGGCCACAATCTGAGCCGTTTGCGGTAGAGAAGCGTACAGGATACTGCTTGAGGTATTGATCAAACATCCGACACAGAGGGCTGTGCTCGCGCAAATCAGGAACATAGCCGCTGCTTTCTTTGGCATTCCTCACTCCAGAAAGAGATTCTCGACACAAACCTGCAATACTACACCGAGCCCGGCAAGTGCCGGGCGTGCTCACGCCCTCGACTGGACTGCGTAGCCCATATCATACGGGAGAAGCGAAACTTACGCAGCCCGGACCTGCCATTGCGATTTTCGATTTCAGCTGCGAAGGCGGAAAAGCTGGGTTTCCACCGCGTGGCGCGAGACTCACTGCTGCGATGCTGCTTCTCCTTCGCGAGGTTGCACCGCGCCAGGAGGTCTGAGATAGATAGGAGAGGGGTCGGTGCGTTCGGCGAAGCTGGTCTCCAATTTCTGATGAAGATATCGATTCGGCCGTTTAATGCGCGGGACTGGGCAGGCCCGTGGATGTCGCAGGCAGCGCGTGATCTTCGCCGCCGCGCAGCGCCAGGCGGAAGCGGTCGAGATACACATAAACGACCGGAGTCGTGAAAAGTGTGAGCATCTGGCTGACAATTAGACCGCCAACGATGGTGATGCCCAGCGGCCGATGCAACTCCGATCCAGTGCCATTTCCGATTGCCAGAGGCAGCCCGCCCAGCAGCGCAGCCATGGTCGTCATCATGATCGGCCGGAAACGCAGCAGACAAGCGTCGTAAATCGCTTCGGCCGGCTTCTTGCCCTGCGTGCGTTCCACGTCCAGGGCAACGTCGATCATCATGATCGCGTTCTTCTTCACGAGCCCGATCAACAGGATGATCCCAATCGTTCCGATCACGTTCAATTCGTTGTGCGTGAGAATGAGCGCCAGCAGCGCTCCTACCCCGGCGGAAGGCAATGTCGACAGAATCGTGATGGGATGGATGTAGCTTTCATACAGCATGCCCAGAACGATGTAAACCGCAATCAGCGCCGTCACGATCAGGATCCATTCGCTGGAAAGTGAATCTTGAAACGCCGCAGCCGTTCCCTGAAAACTCGCCTGTATCGTAGCTGGCAAGCCCATCGTGCGCTGAACGTTTTGAATGGCCTCTGTTGCTTGCCCCAAGGAAATCCCCGGGGCGAGGTTGAACGAAATCGTGACCGACGGCACCTGTCCCTGGTGGCTCACCGCCAGTGGCGTGTTCGACGGTTCGTAGTGAGTGAAAGCCGATAAGGGGATTGGCGTGCCTGCCGTCGACCGCAGATAGATATTCTGCAGCGCTTCCGGAGTCTGCTGGAATTGCGGAGAGACTTCCATGACCACGTGGTACTGGTTGAGCGCCCGGTACATGGTCGAGACCTGCCGCTGCCCGAATGCGTCATAGAGCGCATTGTCCAGAGTGGCCGCCGTTATTCCCATGCGGCTCGCGGTATCGCGATCGACAATGAGTTTGGCCTGGAGTCCCTTATCCTGCTGGTCGGAGTTCTGATCGCGCAGTTCGGGAAGCGCTTTCAGCTTCTGTAGAACTTGCGGCGCCCAGTTGTTCAGGTCGTCCAGGTTGGCGCTCTGTAGCGTGTACTGATATTGCGCATTGCCCCATCTGCCGCCGATGGTCAGGTCTTGCGCTGACTGCATGATCAGCGTGGCTCCCGGGACCACGGCTAATTTGCCGCGCAGCCGATTGATCACATCGTCGGCGGTCACATAATGGCACTGCTCCCAGAAATGTTGCTTTCTGCAGGCGCCACGCTCCTCCAGTGGCTTCAGCATCATGAAAAAGCGTCCCTGGTTGAGGGGCGAACCGCCTCCGGCAAAACCCACAACGTTATCGACCGCCGGATCTTTCATCACGATGTCGACGTAGCGGTGCATCTTGTGGCTCATCGATTGGAAGGAAGTATCCTGGGCGGCCATGACGGAGCCCACGATGCGACCGGTATCCTGCTGGGGGAAAAATCCCTTGGGGACAACGATGTAAAGAAATACGCTAAACGCCGCGATCAGGATGGTGAGAACAAAGACGGGAAACTGATGCTGAAGCACGAAGCGAAGCGAATGGCTGTACGTCTTCAGCAGTCCATTGAACAACCACTCACTGGTTCGGTAGAAGATGTTGTGTTTCTGGCCTTCCCCCTTGCTCGTCCGCAAGAACTTGGCGCACATGGTCGGAGTGACAGTCAGCGAGACCAGCAGCGACACGGCAATCGCGGTGCTCAACGTGACCGCGAATTCACGAAACAAGCGGCCGACAATCCCGCCCATCAGCAGCAGCGGGATGAAAACGGCGACCAGCGATGTGCTCATCGAGATCACCGTGAATCCGATTTCCGCGGCGCCTTTGAAGGACGCTCGCACGGCACCCATCCCCTGCTCGACATAACGAGTGATGTTTTCCAGCACCACGATCGCATCATCGACCACAAAGCCGGTCGAAATGGCCAGCGCCATCAGCGAGAGATTGTCGAGGCTGTAGCCGAGCACATACATCACCCCGAAGGTTCCAATCAGCGACATGGGCACGGCAATGCTGGGGATGATGGTGGCGCGCACGGTCCGCAGGAACACGAACACCACCATGATCACGAGGAAGATCGAAATCAGCAGCGTGGTTTCGATGTCCTTCACCGACGCCCGCACCATGACTGTGCGATCCAAGGCGACGCTCAACTTAATGGCGGGAGAAATCGAAGACTGCAGATACGGCATCAGAGCGCGAACGCGGTCGACGGTATCGATGATGTTGGCGCCAGGCTGCCGGAAGATCGGCATGAGGATGCCCGGCCTGCCATTGGCAAGACCGAGATTGCGAACGTCCGCCACTGAATCCTCGACCTCGCCAACGTCGCTCAGCCGCACCGCCCCGCCATTGTTGTAAGAGACAATCAGGGGGCGGTATTGATCGGCGGTGAAGAGCTGATCGTTATCGGCGAACGTATAGATTCGCGTGCTGTCTTCTACCGAGCCCTTGGGCGCGTTCGAGTTGACCGCGTTTAGCGCGTTGCGAACGGTATCGAGCCCCACGCCGAGCTTGTTCAGCAAAGTCGGATTGACCTCGACCCGAACTGCGGGCTGCGATGAACCCCAGACGAAGACCTGGCCCACGCCGTTCACCTGCGCCAGCTTCTGTGAAAGAATCGAGTCGGCGACATCGTACATGGTCGCGACCGGAACGGTGTCCGATGAGAGAGAGAGAATCAGAATCGGCGAATCCGCCGGATTCACTTTGCGGTAACCAGGATTGCTCGGCAGATTGGTAGGAAGCTGGCCGCGCGCCGCATTAATCGCGGCCTGCACGTCCCGCGCCGCCGCGTCGATGTTGCGGTTTAAGTCGAACTGCATGGTGATGCTGGTCGAACCTAACTGGCTGGAAGATGTCAGCTGATTGACCGCGGCAATGCGTCCGAACTGGCGCTCCAGAGGCGTAGCGACCGACGACGCCATGGTCTGCGGATCTGCTCCCGGCAAACTCGCTCCCACGCTGATGACCGGGAAATCGACCTGAGGCAACGAAGCCACGGGAAGAAAGTTGAAGGCGAGAATTCCCGACAGGATCAGGGCGGCAGCCAGCAGCGAGGTGCCCACCGGGCGCCGAATAAATGGAGCGGAAATACTCATGGATTAATCCGCCCCCGCGGGTTCCTCGATGATCTCGTTGCCGATCCGATACTTTGCGAAGCGCTGTGCCAGCCGGTCAAACCACAAATAGACCACCGGAGTGGTGTAGAGCGTGAGCAATTGGCTGAGCAGCAATCCGCCGACGATGGTGATGCCGAGCGGTCGCCGCAATTCCGCGCCGGTGCCCGATCCGAGCGCCAGCGGCAAACCACCGAGCAGCGCGGCCATGGTGGTCATCATGATGGGCCGGAAGCGCAGCAGGCAGGCTTGATAGATGGCTTCCTCCGGCGGCTTGTGCTCTTCGCGCTCCGCTTCCAGCGCGAAGTCGATCATCATAATAGCGTTCTTCTTGACAATGCCGATCAATAGAATGATGCCTATGAGCGCGACCACCGTAAGGTCATTGCCCGTGATCATGAGCGCGAGGATCGCTCCCACACCAGCCGAAGGCAGCGTCGAAAGAATCGTCACTGGGTGAATGTAGCTCTCGTACAAAACTCCCAGGACGATGTAGACAGTGATCACCGCAGCGAGAATCAAATACGGCTCCGACGCAAGCGAATTCTGAAAGGCGGCGGCGGTGCCCTGAAACGACGGGTGAATGCTGGGCGGTAGTTGAATGTCCTTTTCCGCCTGCTCGATCTGCTTGGTCGCGTCTCCCAGTGACGCACCCGGAGCGAGGTTGAACGACAGCGTCACGACCGGGAACTGTCCCTGATGGTTCACCGACAAGGAAGCGCTGCCCGCCTGCATGCGCGTGAAAGTGTTGATGGGAACTGGAGCACCGCTGGTGCTGACCGCAGCTCCCGTGGCCGTCGGCGCTCCCGTGTTCGGGGTCACGGTGCTGGGCCGGATGTAAATGTCTTTCAGCGAATCGGGAGTCAGCGAGAAGCCGGGCAGCACTTCGAGCACGACGTGGTATTGATTCAACTGGGTGAAGATGGTTGAAACCTGGCGCTGGCCAAAAGCGTCATACAGAGTGTTGTCGATCGCCTGAGGGAAGATCCCCAGTCGTGAAGCTGTGTCGCGATCGATCGAGATGTAGGTTTGCAGACCATTATTCAGCTGGTCGGTAGCGATGTCGGTCAAAGCGGGAAGTGTCTTCAGCTTCTCCACCAGCTTCGGCGTCCATTGCGCGAGCTCCTTCGCGTCGGCGTCTTCGATCGAGTACTGAAACTCGGTGCGGCTCACGCGATCTTCGACCGTGAGATCCTGCACCGGCTGCATGTAGAGACTGATGCCCTCGACTTTGGCCAACGCCGGTTGGAGCCGCCGAATGATCGTAGAAGCATCGTCCGCGCGCTCATCGCGCGGCTTCAGATTGATCTGAATGCGTCCGGCATTCGGAGTCGTATTCGTTCCATCGACGCCGATGAACGAGGACAGGCTATCGACGTCCTTATCCTGCAGGATGATCTTGGCCAATTCCTGCTGGCGCTTCGCCATGGCATCGAACGAAACCGAATCCGGCGCCTCAGAAATTCCGAGAATGACTCCCGTATCCTGCACCGGGAAGAACCCTTTCGGCACGATGACATAGAGCGCGAGCGTGAGCACCAAAGTCGAGAACGTAACCAGCAGAGTCGCGGTCTGATGCTTCAGCACGAACTGCACGGTGCGTCCGTAGAAGGCGATGATGCGGTTGTAATAGTCCTCGGTGATGTCGTAGAAACGTCCGCGTGCGCCCGCCTTGTGGTGCTTCAGAAGTTTGGCGCACATCATGGGCGTCAAACTGAGCGACACTCCCGCCGAAACCAGAATCGTGATGGCCAGAGTGACGGCGAATTCGCGGAACAGCCGCCCGACAATGTCACCCATGAACAGCAGCGGAATCAGCACGGCAATCAGCGACACGGTCAGCGAAACGATGGTGAAACCGATTTGTCCCGATCCCTTGAGCGCGGCCTCCAGCGGCGAATCTCCGGCTTCGAGGAATCGATCGATGTTCTCGATCATGACGATCGCATCATCGACCACGAAGCCCGTGGAAATCGTCAACGCCATGAGCGTGAGATTGTTGAGGCTGTAGCCAAGCAGATACATCACGCCGAAGGTGCCGATCAAAGACAGCGGCACGGCGACGCTGGGAATCACAGTGGCCGCCAGATTCCGCAGGAACAGAAACACGACCATGACCACCAGCGCGATGGCCAGCATCAATTCGAATTCCACGTCTTTCACGGACGCGCGAATGGTGGTAGTTCGGTCGGTAAGGATCTGTACCTTCACGGCCTGCGGCAGCGAAGCCTGCAGTTGCGGCAGGATCTTCTTGATCCGGTCAACGACCGCGATGATGTTCGCTCCGGGCTGCCGCTGAATGTTGACGATCACCGCAGGTGTGAGATTCATCCAGGCGGCCAGCCGGTCGTTTTCGGTTCCGTCGATCACGTTGGCGACGTCGGCGATCCGCACGGGCGCGCCGTTGTGATACGCGATCACGATGGGCTTGTATTGATCGCTGGAAAAGAGCTGATCGTTGGCGCCAATCGTATAAGACTGCCGGGAGCCGTCGATCACGCCCTTGGCCTGATCCACGTTGGCCTGCACCAACGCCGCCCGCAGATCTTCAAGACTCAACCCGTACGACGCCAGCGCCGTGGGATTCGCCTGAATGCGCACGGCCGGCTTCTGACCACCGCTGATGGAAACCAGACCCACTCCGGGCAATTGCGAGATCTTCTGCGCCAGCGATGTGTCGGCGAGATCCTCGACTTTCGAAAGGGGCAGCGAATCGGCACTGAGCGCCAGCGTCAGAATGGGCGCGTCGGCGGGGTTCACCTTGTTATAGATCGGAGGATTCGGCAGATCAGCGGGCAAATAGGTCCCGGCCGAATTGATCGCTTCCTGAACCTGCTGCTCTTCGACGTCGATGTTCTGATCGAGTCCGAATTGCAGAGTGATGAGCGAACTGCCGAACGAACTGGTCGAGGTCATTTGCGTCAGTCCGGGCACTTGCCCGAACTGGCGTTCCAGCGGCGAAGTCACCGATGACGCCATCACCTCCGGATCGGCGCCCGGATAGAACGTCACTACCTGAATGGTGGGATAATCAACTTCCGGCAGCGCCGACACCGGCAACTGCATGAACGCGACCCAGCCCACGAGTAGAACTCCCACCATCAACAGGGTGGTCGCGACCGGGCGAAGAACGAATATCCGTGAAGGACTCATGCACCTGGCGTCCCGGCGAAAGGACTCCCGGTAGCGTTCGGGCGTCCAGCATTGTTCGAAGGTGTGCTGGGGTTGCGCGGCTCCACGCGGCTGCCGCGCTGCAGCTTATCCTGGCCATCGGTGATCACCACATCCCCGGGGGTCAGTCCCGCGCTGATGACAGTAGTGGTGCCTTGGGTGAGAGCCACGGTGACGGGTTTATCCTCGACCGTCTTGTCGCCATTCATGGCGTAGACGAATGTGCCCTGCGGGCCCCGCAAAATCGCCGCAGTGGGCACGACGGTGCTGTTCTTGCGCGTCTCCAGCAGCAGATTGACATTGACAAACTGATTGGGCCAGAGCTTGCTGTCCCGGTTATCGAAAACTGCCTTCAGCTTGGCCGTGCCGGTCGTGGGATCGATTTCATTGTCGATGGTGAGCAGCTTTCCCATCGCGAGCTTGTTATTCAGCCGGTCGAGGGCTTCGACGTCCAAAGTTCCGTGCTTCATGTGATCGGCCACGCTGGGAAGGTAATCCTCCGGCAAGGTGAAGATGACGGCAATGGGTTGCAATTGCGTCAGGATCAGCATGGGAGTGGTGTCGGTGGCGTGGATGATGTTTCCGGGATCGACCTGCCGCAATCCCACGCGCCCGCTAAAGGGCGCGGTAATGTGGCAGTAAACAATCTGCAGCTTGGCGTTGTCGATCTGCGCCTGATCGGTGCGCACCTGTCCTTCTAACTGATCGACGGTGGCTTTCTGCGTGTCTACTTGCTGCTGCGCAATGCTGCCCGACGGAATCAACGAGACGTAGCGGTCATAGTTCAGTTTCGCGTCGCGCAAGGTGGCCGCGTCTTTGAAGAGCTGCGCCTGCATCTGCTCCAGCTGAACCTGATACGGACGCGGATCGATTTCAATCAGCAGATCGCCTTCGTGGACGAACTGACCTTCCACGAAATTGACCCTCATGATCTGCCCGTCCACGCGGCTCTTGATGTTTGCCGTATTGAATGCGGTGACCGAGCCGAGGCCGGTGAGGTAAACCGGCACGTCCTGCTTTTGGACCGTAGCGACAGCCACAGAGACGGAACGCGGGCCCGCGGCTTGGGCCTTCTGCGGCTTGGAACCCGCAGAGCAACCTACCAACAGGACGCAAAATGCCGCTACCGCCAGAACGACAACTCGCAGAGCAAAACCCGAGATACCTATTGCCGGAATCGACGAAGTAGTTCGTTGCGTGTTCACGGGATTAGTCCAGACCACCTTTCGCGCAGGAATATCCGGCCGACTTCACTGATTAGACGTACGGTTTATAAGACGGATTCAGCCACACTACCCAAGGAAGAGAAACGAGGACATTGACGCTCAGGTAGGAAGCGGAACTCCTCTATGGTAGAACCCTTCCGCTCCAGCATCAACACTTGTTGCAGATTGCGGGTGGTTTTTTACAATTCTTTACCCGTCTTGACGAGTCATGAAATTCGCGAGGTTTCGACGGGTAACTTAGCGTGCCTGAAAGAGGCAGGCGCGGGATGCAGCACTTCGTAGGCGGCGATTTCCGATTGATGCTGCAGCGTCAAGCCGATGTCGTCGAGACCATTGAGCAGGCAGTGGCGAACGAAATCGTCGATGGGAAATTCCGCGCAGAAATCCTGAGCGTCGCGGACTTCACACTTTTCCAGATCAACCGTGATCTCGTAGTTGTCGATGTCGTGCGCGCGGCGCATGAGTTCGGCAACTTCTTCGTCGCGCAGTCGAATCGTCAGGAATCCATTCTTGGCGCTGTTGTTGGCGAAAATGTCGGCGAAGGAAGACGAGATGACGGCGCGAAAGCCGAAATCGGCCAGCGCCCACACTGCGTGTTCGCGGGACGAACCGCAGCCGAAATTCCTGCCGGCGACGAGAATGCTCGCGCCTTCGTAGCGCGGATCGTGCAGGACGAAATCCGGATTCGGCTTTCCGTCCGCGCTGAATCGCCAGTCGTAAAAGAGAAATTGACCGAAGCCGGTCTTCTCGATCCGCTTCAAAAACTGCTTAGGAATGATCTGGTCGGTGTCGACGTTGACTCGATCCAGCGGCGCCACGCGCCCGTGATGTACGGTGAAAGCTTTCATATCTATCCCTGAAAGTAGTGCGTGGTCACACGAATCACTGAAACTTCCAATTCCTGATGTCGGTGAAATGGCCGGCAATCGCCGCCGCCGCGGCCATCATGGGACTGACCAGGTGCGTGCGCCCGCCGCGCCCCTGGCGCCCCTCAAAATTGCGATTGCTGGTCGAAGCGCAACGTTCCCCGGGTTGCAAAATGTCAGGATTCATGCCCAGGCACATCGAGCATCCGGACTCGCGCCATTCGAAACCGGCGTCGAGGAAGATGCGATGCAAACCTTCCTGCTCGGCCGCGCGCTTCACCGTTTGTGATCCGGGCACGACCATCGCGCGCACTTTCGAACTTACGTGATGTCCTTTGGCGACGCGCGCCGCGGCGCGCAGATCTTCGATCCGCGAATTGGTGCACGAGCCGATGAACACGCGATCGATCTTGATGTCTTCAATCTTCCGCCCCGGCTCGAGTCCCATGTACTCGAGCGCGAGCTCGGTGGCACGCCGCTCGGCATCACGCGCGCCATTGAGTTCCGGAATGCGGCCGGTGACGGGAGCAACCATCCCCGGATTCGTTCCCCAGGTCACAAACGGGCACAACTGGGCGGCATCGATCTCGACGACTTTGTCGAACGCCGCACCTTCGTCGGTTGGCAAGCTGCGCCAGTGCTCGACGGCCTGGTCCCAATCGGCGCCTGTGGGAGCGAAGCGGCGTCCTTTGACATAGGCAATCGTGGTCTCGTCGGGGGCGACCATGCCCGCGCGGGCGCCGGCTTCAATGCTCATGTTGCACAGCGTCATGCGGCCTTCCATCGAAAGCGCGCGCACTGCGGCTCCGGCATATTCGATCACGTGGGCGGTCGCACCAT
Organism: uncultured Acidobacteriaceae bacterium; assembly: GCA_963772045.1. GTDB lineage: Bacteria > Acidobacteriota > Terriglobia > Terriglobales > Acidobacteriaceae > Sulfotelmatobacter. Next base: position 1,226,932 of record CAVYWC010000003.1, read on the forward strand.
CGGTGCCGATGTGGCCAATCATGGCGAGCGCAAGGTCTTTGGCTGTGACGCCCTCGGCGAGCTGCCCGTGAACGTCGATCTTCATCGTCTTCGGCTTCTGCTGCGCCAGGCACTGCGTGGCGAGCACGTGCTCGACCTCGGAGGTACCGATGCCGAAGGCCAGCGCTCCGAACGCGCCATGCGTGCTGGTGTGGCTGTCGCCGCAGACGATGGTCATGCCGGGCTGGGTCAATCCGAGCTCGGGACCGATGACGTGGACGATGCCCTGGTCGGGCGAATCCATATCGAAGAGTCGGACGCCGAACTCTTTGCAATTGGCCTGCAACGCGGCAATCTGGCGGGCGGCGATCAGATCGGTAATGGGAGTGCCGCGGGGCTCGGTGGGAATGTTGTGATCGACGGTGGCGACGGTGCGGGCAGGCTGGCGGACTTTGCGTCCTGCGGCGCGGAGGCCGTCGAAAGCCTGCGGCGAAGTGACTTCATGCACCAGATGCAGATCGATGTAGAGGATAGGCGAACGGCCCCCTGGGGTCGCGATGAGGTGCGCATTCCATATTTTTTCGAACAGCGTATGGGCTGAGGTCATAGATCGATTAGAAATGCACGCGCTGGAGATGGACTGGTTGAAAAGTGATTCGCTGCCAGTTTTTCACAGACCGGCGGAAGTGAGCAAGGTGCAACGGCGGTGGGGAGGCGGGTCGCGTGGGATGAGTGCATGGATGGGGATACAGAAATAAATTTTTTATTTTGTTTTTGTAAATTCCTGAGCAATAGGGATTTGTGTGGTCGGATCTGGGGGAGATCAGGCCAAATCTTTGGGTTTAAAGGACTTACTCGCAAAATATTCTGGAAGAAGGAGTTAGGGGTGGCTTTGCGGGGCTTGGAGAGCGAGATCGGACCTTTGTGCTGCGGACCGTTCTGCTGCCGGGAGCGTGGGTACATGGTGCTAGTGTGCACTTTCTGTATCCACGGTCAAGGTTATCCGTCACAAGAAACCGAGGTGGGTGCTGTGGAAAAGTTGGCCTGTCGGAGTTCAGTGGAAGAGTGAGGTCGATATCCCTGTGACGCTCGCCGCGGGATGGGAACGGGGATTCGGATTGGCGCCTCGGGTCGGGATCGGATTCAAAATCCCCACCCCATCGCAAAGGGCGCGATAAGGGTGGGGCAACCTGCTGGTCGAGCAGAAGTTCCACTCCATCGCTCGCATAACGGCTTGACGGTCCATGGTCGCCCGCCTTGCTCTTGTGCCTGATGAGGGCGGACGTAGGACGCAAGGCAAGGCGAGCGCGACCGCTCCTGCTCAGTGCGGGCGCGTGATCGCGCCTTGCGAGGCCGAGGAGACCAGCGCCGCATACTTTGCGAAAACTCCCGTGGGATAGCGCGGCTGAGGCGGTTTCCATTCAGACATGCGTTGTCGAATGACGTCATCGCTGAGTTCGACGGCGAGCACGCGCTTGCGGACGTCGAAATGAATCATGTCGCCATCGCGGAGAGCGGCGATCGGTCCGCCGAGCGCGGCTTCGGGAGAGACGTGGCCGGCCATGAGCCCGCGAGTTGCACCGCTGAAGCGGCCATCGGTGAGGAGGGCGACCGATTCGCCGAGACCTTCGCCGACAATCGCGGCGGTAACGCCGAGCATCTCGCGCATGCCCGGTCCGCCTTTCGGACCTTCGTTACGGATCACGACCACGTCTCCGGCTTTGATTTTCTTGGCGGTAACGGCGGCCATGGCATCTTCTTCAGAATCGAAGACGCAGGCTGGACCGCGCTGCTCGAGACGTTCGTGACCACTGATTTTTGCGACGCATCCTTCCGGGGCGAGATTGCCCTTGAGAATGACGAGTCCGCCGGTCGTCTTGAGCGGCTTATTGAGAGGAACAATAACTTCCTGGCCGGGAGTTTCGCGAGCGGCCTCGACCTCGGCCGCGAGGGTTTTGCCGGTAACCGTCTTCGCGGAGCCGTGCAGATGCTTTCCCTCGAGCAAACGTTTGCCGACCAGGCGTACGCCACCGGCGTGGTGCATATCAGCGGCGACAAACCTTCCGGAGGGTTTGAGATCGGCGAGCAGCGGCGTGCGTTCGCTGACCGTCTGGAAATCATCGATCTCGAGCTTCACCCCGGCTTCGCGGGCGATGGCGAGCAAGTGGAGCACGGCGTTGGTCGATCCGCCGGTAGCGGCGACCGAGGCAATGGCGTTTTCGAAAGCGTCGCGGGTGAGAATGTCGCGCGGCAGCAGGCCTGACTTCAGAACGTTCATGACGATCTGACCGCAGTCGAACGCGATCTTGTCTTTCTCGGGATCCATGGCGGGAACGCTGTTGAAACCCAGCGGAGACAGACCAATCATCTCCATGACAGTCGACATGGTATTGGCGGTGTATTGGCCTCCGCAGGCGCCCGCGGCGGGACAGGCAACGTCCTCGAGTTGCTTCAAGTCGGCGTCGGAGATCTTTCCGGCCATGTTCGCGCCGATGGCTTCGAAGACATCCTGAATGGTGACATCTTTTCCGCGATAGCTGCCGGGAGCGATGGTTCCTCCATAAAGCACGACGCCGGGCAGATTCATGCGGGCCAGCGCCATGGCCGCGGCGGGGATGGTCTTGTCGCAGCCGACAACGCACATAACGGCGTCGAACATCTGTCCGCGGCAGACGAGTTCGATGGAGTCGGCGATCAGCTCGCGGCTGACGAGCGAGGCGCGCATGCCCTCGGTGCCCATGGTCTCGCCGTCGGAAATGGCGATGGTGTTGAACTCCATGGGAGTGCCGCCGGCGGCGCGAATGCCTTCCTTCACCTTGGCCGAGAGGCGGCGGAGGTGGAAATTGCAGGGCATGGTTTCGATCCAGGTGTTGGCGACGCCGATGAGCGGACGGCTGAGGTCGGCATCGGTGAATCCAACGGCTTTGAACATGGAACGAGCGGCGGCGCGATCGCGCCCTTCGGTAATGCCACGGCTGATGTGCTTGGGATCCATAAGTGAGAAAGATTACAGGAGAGACGGGGAAGATGGAAAGAACAGAGGAATCATGAGCGATCCCGACAAATGCGCGGGTCGAGTGGGGATCGCGCACGCGGCCGTAGATATGCGGGAGATCCCTCCGCCCACCGGTAAAAGCGCGGGCGTTCGCGATGACCCATCAGCGAAGAAGTCAATCAGGGCAGGCTCAAAGGTCGGTTCGCGCGCGCGATCCGTCGCTCGGCTGGCAAAAACGCCGAGCTTCGGAATGACGCAGGGACAAAGCGGCATCATCGATGACAAGCAAGGTCTAGGCGCGGGCGGCGGCTTGCTGAATGGAGACGCCGGTGGGCGGATGCGCGGTCGTCCACTCGGCTTCGTGGGCGGCGCCGGAGCGCACGCGGATCACGTCGGGAATGGCGTACCACTCGCGATAGAGCTGCCCGATCTGCTTGGAGTTGACTTCGAGCACGAGGGTGAGGAGATGATCGTGCTCGGCGGCATCGGCATGCACGGAGGGAATGTCAAGTCCGCGCCGGGAAGCTGCGTTCAGGATGCGCATCAACGTTCCTTGCGTGTTGCGGTAGCGAATCTGAAATGCCTGCATATGGCTGCTCCTTTATTCGGCCGGTTCTTCTTCCAGCAACATCTCGGAAAGCGCGGCTCCCGCCGGAACCATGGGGTAAACGTTGGCTTCGGGAGCGCAATCGAACACCAGCAGCTCCGCATTCGGAGAACGCAGAAAACGATCGATCTCGTCTCCGGTTTCGTTGGACACCGGGAATTCGCGCATGGCGTCCTCGTTCATGCGGAAGCTGTGAATCTTGTAAGCCTTGGCGATCTCGACGAAATCCGGATTGTCGCTGAGATCGGTTTCGGCGTAATTGCGCTCGTAAAACAGTTGCTGCCACTGCCGCACCATGCCGAGATATTTGTTGTCGACGATCACCATCTTGACGGGCAGATCGAGACGATGAACCGTGGCCAGTTCCTGAATGTTCATCTGAAATCCGCCATCCCCCGAGACGCAAAGCACGCAAGCGTCGGGCTTGGCGAGTTGCACGCCCACCGCGGCAGGCAGGGCAAAGCCCATGGCGCCAAGTCCGCCGGAAGTAATGAATCCACGCGGAGAGGAAGAGCGGTAGCGCTGCGCCGCCCACATCTGGTGCTGGCCGACGTCGGCGATGACGACGCTGTTTTCCGGTAAGCGGCTGAAAAGTTCGTCGAGAAATCGGATGGTTGGCTGCGCCAATCCCCGGGGATCGAGTTCGGCGCGTTCGAGGCCGCAGGCCACGCTGCGCCACTCGTGAAAATCAGGTAAGGATGAAGCGTGCCGCCGCAGTTCCGCGTGAAACGCGGGAATCGTCTCCGCGAGATCGCCGATCACCGGCAGGTCGCAAGGACGGACACGATCGAGCTGAGCGGGATCGATTTCGAAGTGAACGATCTTGGCATAGGGCGCAAAGCGCGAAGGATCTCCGGTGACGCGGTCGTCGAGACGCGCGCCGAAAACCAGCAGGAGATCGGTTTCGTGCAGAGCCATGTTGGAGGCGCGAGTGCCGTGCATGCCCACCATTCCCAGGTAATAGGGCGACTGGGGAGGAACAGCGCCGAGCCCATGCACAGTGGCGAGCGTCGGGATATTCAGATCATCGAGCAGGCGGCGAAGCTCGGGAATCGCGCCGGAAAGCTTGGCTCCAGCGCCGACGAGAGCGACCGGCTTGGAGGATTGCTGCAGCATGGCGACGATCGTGTCGGTGAACCCGCCCTCCGCTTTGGCGTCGGCCGGACGCGCGTGCGGAGTAAATTTCGCCGGCCCGGAGAACTCTTTCTTCGCCTTCAGCATGTCGGTGGGAATGTCGATGATGACCGGCCCGGGACGCCCGCTGCGCGCCCAATGAAATCCTTCGGCGATGACTTCTGGGATTTCGTCGAGGGTGCGAACCAGGCGGCTCCATTTAGTGAGCGAGAGGGTGACGCCGAAAACGTCGGTCTCCTGGAAGGCATCGGTGCCGATCAGAGCGCTGCGAACCTGGCCCGTGATGCAGACCAGCGGAACGGAATCCATTTTCGCGTCAGCGATGCCGGTGACCAGATTGGTCGCGCCCGGCCCGCTGGTGGCGATGGCGACACCAACATTGCCGGTGACGCGGGCATAACCTTCGGCCGCGAAAACCGCGCCTTGTTCGTGCCGGGTGAGCACGTGGCGAATACCGCTGCCGTCAAGGGCGTCATACAGCGGCATGATGGCGCCGCCGGGATAGCCGAACATGAGATCGACGCCCTCGGCGCGCAGGCACTGCAAAACGATTTCTGCGCCTTTATGCATTCACCACCTGTTTGGGTTCGGGAGTCGCAGCCGGTTTTTTGGCTTCTTTCGGCAGCCAGCTCATCATGCCGCGCAGCTCTGCGCCGACAATCTCGATGGGATGCTTCTTCTCCGCCTCGCGCATTTTGTTGAAGTTGGGGCAGCCGGCTTTGTTCTCGGCAATCCATTCCTGAGCGAATTTGCCGGATTGAATATCGGCCAGCGTCTTCTTCATCGCCTGCCGCGTGGCATCGCCGACAACCTGCTCACCGCGCGTCAGGTCGCCATACTCGGCGGTATTCGAAATCGAGTAGCGCATGCGCGCCAGGCCGCCTTCGTAGATCAGGTCGACGATAAGCTTCACCTCATGCAGGCACTCGAAGTAAGCGATCTCCGGCGCGTATCCGGCCTCGACCAGCGTCTCGAATCCTTTCTTGATGAGCGACGTCAGTCCGCCACAAAGCACAGCCTGCTCGCCAAACAGATCGCTCTCGGTTTCTTCCTTGAACGTAGTCTGCAGAACGCCGGCGCGGGTCGAGCCGATGCCGTGGGCATAGGCGAGCGCGAGTTCGTGCGCATGACCGCTGGCATCCTGCTGAATCGCGATCAGCGACGGCACTCCACGGCCTTCGGTGAAAACGCGGCGAACCAGGTGCCCGGGACTCTTGGGCGCGATCATCACCACATCGACGTCATCCGGAGGAACGATGGTCTTGAAATGAATGCTGAATCCGTGCGAGACGCCGAGAACTTTTCCCGGATGCAGATAAGGCTTGATGGACTGCTCATAGAGCTGGCCCTGGGTTTCATCGGGAGTAAGGATGTGAATCCAGTCGGCACGCTTGGCGGCCTCGTCGGGAGCGACCACGACCATGCCGTCGGCGCGAGCCTGCTGGGCGCTGGGACGGTTGGGATCGAGACCGACGATCACTTTGTAGCCGCTATCGCGGAGATTCTGAGCTTGGGCGTGTCCCTGGCTGCCATAGCCGAGAATGGCGATGGTCTTGCCCTCCAGGGCGTTGGGATTGGCATCGCGTTCGTAAAAAATTGTGGCCACCGGGAAAAATCCTCCATAAGTTCCGAAAAGCGATTAGGGTCAGAAAAACCGACCGGTCGGTCGGTTAGCAAAATGCTATCCGGACCGGGCGTTTGGTGTCAAGGGAAATCAAGCCGGGTGCGAATCCAGCCGTTACCGGTTGTGGTCACTATCGGCCAAGCCACTGGGTCCTCTCCAGGCAACATTCCGTTGTCCGTAAAATGCAAAACCCACCGCCAACTCTCTGGCGGTGGGCTCGGGAAGCCTGAACTTTTGGTTCGCTTATCCGTTTCCTCCCAGCCAGAGCGCTGCGGGAAGCAGTCGTACACCGACCACTTCTACCAGGACGTTAAGTCGAATTGCGCTCAGGTGGAGGTTCATACGGTTACGAGTGCGATGGAGACTAGCAGGGCGGGAAGCATACGTACAACGCAAATTGCCGATCGGAGCCATCGAAATTCCCGATCTTTTCGCCACGTCACACGGAACTCGGGTACCATGTCAACCGATGGCTCGCGAAACGGTGGTCGATTCCCGGCAGGAAATTCTGCGCACGGCGGCGCGCCTATTTCAGCAGCGCGGATATGACGCCACTTCCATGAACGATGTGGCGGCCTCGCTGAAACTGAGCAAGGGCGGCCTTTATCACCATTTTCAGGGCAAGGACGAAATCCTGTTCGAGATCATGAATCACGCCATGGAGATCACCGAGGAGCGAGTACTCGGTCCGGTGCGCAGCATTTCGGATCCTGAGGAGCGGCTGCGGTCGCTGATTCGGCGGCATATAGAAGTAGTACTGAGCCCGCGGGATCGTGAGATTACGGTGATGCTGCATGAAAACCATCCGTTGCCGCCGGCGCTGCGGAAGAGGATCAATTCGCGAAAAAAAGAGTACGTGCATTTCGTTGAAGACCTGGTCGCCGAGGTGCAACGGGCGCGGCATGCGAAGGGCGGCACCACTCCGCGCGCAGCCGCGTTTGCGCTGCTGGGAATGATCAACTGGATTTACCAGTGGTACAAGCCCGAGGGCGCGTTGCAGTCGAATAGTCTGATTCCGCAGTTCACGGAGCTGTTCTTCGGAGGCATCCTCGCGTGAAAACTGTTTTCACAACGGTCGCCGACATGGATGCGCAGCGCGTGCAGAAAGGCAAGGCCTACGGCGAGTTCCTGCGGGTGCCGTCGATGAGCATGGGACTGTACGTGCTGGGGGCCGGAGCCGCAGATACGCAGCGTCCGCATCATGAAGACGAAATGTATTACGTGGTGCGTGGCCGGGCGCGGTTTCGCGCGGGCGACGAAGACGGGGAAGTCTCGGCTGGGAGCGTGTTGTTTGTTGCTGCGGAGGTTGAGCACCAGTTTTACGACATTCGAGAAGAGTTGGCGGCTTTGGTATTTTTCGCGCCTGCGGAAAGTTAGGTACTGGGTCAGTTTCGTTTCTAGCGAATTACAAATTTCGCTGCCAGTACGATCACGAAAACGATAACTCCAATCGTGTAGCCCAAGATTTTCACACGATTGACCTTTTCCTGCTCGATCATAAAAACCTCACAGATCAACGATGCCACAGGCCGGGTGCCAGAGCAAGGCCGTGAATACTCAAAATGACCCAGCAGCGAAAGATAGGTCCGCTGGTAGAAACTCCCTGGCGCGCTCGTGCTGAGATTGAGGAACGGGGGGCCTTCGGCTCCGATGGCGTCCGCTCCACGGACGTCATTTCCGCTCAGGATCACAGATTTAGGGTGACAGATTTGAGGGCTCACCGGAAGAGGAAGAGTTAGCGGTGCTGCTGTTTTTCGCGACCGCGGAAGTGCGTTTTAGAACCGCGCGCTCGCTGTGCTCGCGGGGCGGACGAATGCGTCCGCCCTACACGGGCTCCGAAGCGGCTCAGGGGGTTGCTGCTGGCGACTGGTTGCTCTTCGCAGGTTGCTGTTTCGAAGGTACCCAGTAAAGTTCGTCTTTGATGGCGCCCTTGTCGGTGAAGCCGCGGCGTTTCAGGATGGCTTTGCTGTTCTCGATCATGTCAGGATGCCCGCAGATATAGGCGATCGTGTTATCGGGCTCGAGTTCCCAGTGGTCGGCGTATTTGCGGAGAATGTCGTCGGCGCGGCCGATCTCGCCCGGCCAGTCGGCATGATCCCAGGGACGGCTGACCGTCGGGACATATTTGAACCACGGCAGCTCGATATCGAAGCGCGTTAGTTCCTCTTTGTAACCGAACTCCCACGGACGGCTGGCGCCGTTGAGCAGATAAAGCTTATGCGCGCCGTCGAATCGGCCGTCCAGCCAGTCTTTATGCAGCGTGCGCACGAAACTCACGAAGGGAGCAACCCCGGTTACGGTGCAGATCAGCAGATGATTGGTGCGGCCGTTGTGCAGTTCGAGGGAGAAGAGGCCCTTCGGAACTTTGCGCATCAGTACTTCGTCGCCGACTTGCAGCCGGTGCAGCAGCGGAGTGAGCGCGCCTTCGGGAACGAGTTCGAAAAAGAATTCGACTTCGTCTTCGTAGGGCGACGAGGCGATCGAATACGGCCGCGGGATGAGCTTGCCGTTGTGCTCGATCGCGAGCGTGGCGTACTGGCCGGGAATGAAGTTGAATTCACCGCCGGTGCGTACGCGGAACGTCCACAGATCGGGGCCGAAGTCCACGCGCTTGGTGACACGGGCGTGAAAATACTTCTCATCGGAGATAACGACTTGGGCCGGCCGCAGTGTTTCGACGTTCATAATTTCTTTCTGGGACGGACGGGCACGAATTCCTCTGTTAATTTGATTCCGCGGCCAGTCTGCCGATGCAGGCTGCCTGTCCGACCGAACGGTCGTACGGCTCAACACAGCGGACTGATGCTATCTGAAAGTCAGGCATTTTGGGAAGAGACGGCCTCGATCGAATTTACGAATCGGACAAATCGATTCTTATGATGATTGGAACCGCGGAGTTCTTCGGGGTCTCAAGGCGTTGGTTTGTGCGTGATGACTCGTGCCGTCCCTCCGGGACTCGTTCGCGGATACCAATCTTCCCAGGGCTTACGCCCTGGGCCAACGTATTCCGCCCCTTCGGGGCTCGTTATTATTTTCCACTCACCACCCACAGCTTGCGCTGCGGGCTACATTCTTTCGCCGAACCGCGGCCAAGAGCCGACGCCGCATTACGCGGCGCTGAAGGGGCGCCCCTCCACGCAAGGTCCGCGTCTTCTTTTTCACGCAAGACACAGGTTTTCTGTTCCACGTAATTCCGCATTTCTTCTTCGTTCAACGTCCAAGTTTTCAGTTCCACACAATGTCAGGGTTATGGGATGCGGACGTCAACGTTATGGAATGGCGAACATTGAGGTGGCGTTGCTCTCCGCTACCGGCGCGGCTTTCAGCTGATCCAGTTCGGACCGCAGCTTCTTCCATTTTTTGGGATGGCGTTTGGTGGCGAGTGGGGCGTCGGGATGAGAATAGTAGGCGGTGATATTATCCCGCAACTCGGGGGAAACGTCGTTGAACTGATCTTTCGCTAAATCTCCCACCAAACGGGCGTAAGTTTGATCGGCAAGGGCGTATTCGCCGGGCCGGGTTTCGTGGCCGGTATCGAAATCTTTGTCCTCCAGGTGGAGAGTGCCTTTTTGTGCCTCGGCCAGGAATTCCCCGTAATCCTGAAGCGAATGGTCGATACTTTTGACGAAGAGATCTTCTGCCGGCTGCGGAGGCACCTTGAAATTCAGAGCGCTGAACGGGCCGCGCTTGGGAATGATCTTCAGGAAAAAGGCGAGCACGCGAGTACCGAAACCGGGGCGGTGGTAGTTTCGTCCCCACTCACGCTCGTAATCCGCACGGGAGAGATAGTAGAGGTATTTCTTTTTTGCAGGATCGCGTTTATCGGGAACGATGTCTTTCGCGCGCGCCAACATCGCAACCTGCGTCATCTTCGGAATGACCTGACTCACGGCGCGGCGGAAGGTTCCGATCGCCAGGTCTTCATTGTGAATCACATCTTTGAACTGGACGCCATAAACTTTGGGGAAGACGCGCTCGAGCAGGCTCTGGGAAATTTCGAATCCGATGAAGTCGTGGAAGGCGTCGGAGGTGTAATGGTTCTTCGCCACTTCGGTCATGTCGAAACCGAATTCGGCGCGGATGTGAGCGCTATGGGAGTCTTCATATGTGACCACATCCCCGTACTTTCTGCGCAACTTGGGAAATTCCATGGCGACGGCGCGATTGATGGCGGGATGTCCGGCATTGTCGGAAGCGTAGTGCGCCAGCGAGCCGAGAGCGAAGGCATATTCATTCGCGGTGTTGGCTTCCTGCACCATGCAAACGACAAAATCGCCGCTGCGAACGTAGTGGGTGAGATTGCTGAAATATTTGTTGCCGAAGGGATAGTAGCCCATGTCCTGCACCAGCGAGCCGCCGTAGGCGTAGGCATGAGCTTCGCGGATCTGCTCCGGTGTGAGGCCGGGATAACGGGCCTTGATCATGGGCAGAATGCGGTCTTTCCAAGCCAGGTCGACAATCTGCTCGTGGGTCAGGACGGAATAAGCCCCGCTCAGTCGGGTGAGAATTACGATCAACGCGAAGCTGAGCAGGGCTTTCCACGGACTGGGCATAATTATTTGCTGACTACAAGCACGACGAAGCTATCGGGAACAATCGATCGCCGCGGATGCGGATTATCGGCGGTCGGAGCGGGCGGCGGGCCGAATTGCGCGGTCACTGTATAGACCTTGTGAGTCTTGGTATCGAGCGCCATGGTACGCGCGCCGCGCTCGGTGGGAACGGTTTCTGCCACCACGAATTTTCCCGGCGACTCTTCTTTGATCACGGTGAGAACGCCTTCGCCGCAGGAAGCGAATGCCAACTGCGTTCCAGGATCGAACCGCGTCGCGTCCACACCATCGCCGATTGCCGGCGTGGCCAGCACTTTTCCGGTGTCGGCGTCGACGACGGCCATCATTTTGTTATCGCAACCGGCAAAGAGGCGGCGATGCTCGCGATCGATGGCGAGTCCGCTGGGCTCGGTGCAGGGAGCGAGCGGCCAGGTATTTTTCACTTTCAGCGTGTCGGCATCGATGGCGGTCAATTCACTTTTGTCTTCGATGTTGACGAAGACTTCGCCCTTACCGTCGCTGGCGGCGAACTCCGGCTTGCCGTCAAGTTCGATCATGCCCAGAACTTTGCCTGTGGCAGCATCGATCGCTGTCGAATTGTGGCTGCGTCCATTAAAAGTGAACACGCGTTTGGTTGCCGGATCGTAAATAATCGCGTCGGGATTCTCGCCGCCCACCTTTACTTTGTTGCTGGTTGCGAGCGTTTTGATGTCGAAAATACTCACTGTGCCTTCACGGCCGTTGCTGGTGAAGCCGCGGCCGAATTCCGGAGCCAGAGCGATGCCATGCACGCCGGGCGTATCGGCGATGTCGCCAACGCTCTTGCCCGTATCCGCATCTATGACCAACACGTGCGCGCCACGCGAGATGTAGAGCCGGTGGGAGTCAGGGTCCGCGAGCAGGTAATCCCAACCGCCGTCGCCGCCCACCTTGTAGGTCTTAACTACATGGTAACCGGGGGCAGAAGCCGCCGAAGCATAGCCCGCCAGAAGCAGGTTGAATACAAAAACAGACAGAGTAAGTCTTGCCCACATAACTCCCTCCTTGAGTGAGTGAAGTGCGTTGCGGCTGCACGCGCCAATGAAAAAAGCAGCGTGGAATTGGCCTTCGACCGCAAGCAGGAACCGAAGTAACTTTACCGCATTTCGGGATGGAACCTAGACTCGGAATGAGTATGGATAATCAGGACAAATCTTCTCAGGGAATCGGGGTCGAGGTGAACGCCGCGACGGGCACGGATCCGCGCCTGCAGCCCACGCCGGATTACGGAACGCTTGGGCCGGGGTCGGATGCTGCACGTGACGGAGCTGTCGGACCCGTGACAACGAACAAGAATCGCCTGGGCATGCTGCTGGCGTTGAGCGTTGGCATCACGCTGGCCTTGCTGGCTGGAAGCATGGGCAAGGCTCGGGCGGCGTGGTCAAGAGCGGATCGTCCTCATGCACGGTTGGTTGCTTCTGACGCGCTGCAGGCGGAGAAGATTGATCAGCTTGAGCCGCAGAGGCAGGCGGAACGACTGCTCGAACTTGCCGTCGGCGACTCGGATGCGGCGGTCGATCAGATCTCGTCGCGCGTCGACCAGTGGCAGGGAAAGCTCACCTGGGATCCGCAGATGGCTACGGTGACTACGGCGGCGCTCAATTCCAATGACATGCGGGTGCGGGAGTCTGGCATCGATGTGGAGTTGGCGGCGTACGGGCTGGGCAAGAACTCGGCGTCGTTGGCATACCTGCTGAAAACCGTCGAGTCGTCCAATCACGCGCAGAAGATTTGGGCGTTGTGGGCGCTGGGATTAATGGGGAATCGCGGAGTAGAGGCGGAGCGCGTCCAGCAGGTTCTGGCGGCGCATTTGAAAGATTCCGATGCGGATTCGCGGCGCTGGGCCGTCGACGGGTTGGCGCTGGTGGGCGGGGATACGACGATTCCGCTCTTGCTTTCGGCCATGCATAACGATTCTTCACCGGTAGTGCGCCGGGAGGCGGCGTGCGGGATTGCGCAATCCGGCATGTTTACACACGAACAGCGGATGAGCGCGGTTCCGCAACTGCTCGAGTACATAGACGATTCTTCTCTTGACGCGCAGACGCATGGTTGGGCGTTCCAGGCACTGGGCGATATCACGGGCCAGCACCTGCCGAATGATTCCGCAGCCTGGAGAAGCTGGTACGAAAATAGAAATTGATGGTGTAGGGGCGGACCCATTGGTCCGCCCCACGATCCTGAGCGCAGCGACAGGGAGCGTGCGACTGCGGCTAGACGAGGCGAATCAGGTCTCGACTGTGTCGTTGGGTCAGATCGCATACAGGGGAGCCGTGGATCGTGCGGCAATACGAGGCGTGTTGGCTATCCTTGCCGCCGCTCTTTCACTTACCGCTGGCTTTGTTCGGGATTCCACTGAGCATCGAGCTCGGCGTTCCTACGCCGGGTTTTCGTAGTCGGACATATGCCCTCGCAGGCTTTGCACTTCTCGGTCCTTGGCGGCTTCGCGCTCCAAGCCGCAATCGACTGGGTGTTCTGGTTCGCACTGATGTGCGTCGTCTACTGGCTGTTTCGCAGGCGGCAGGATTCTGTAGACTGACAGCGAAGAGTCCAGCACCGCATTCCATGTTACCTTCGCACGTACAACACCTTCCGTAATCTTAAGCAACCACTTACCTCTGTGCGATAGTCAGCTTGGCCAAGTGGACAGACACCGCCGCACAGGCCGCAAATTTCAGACCAACCGCGGAAGCAGGCGCCAGCGCCGCGCGGAATTCGAAGGAAGGTCCCAAAATGCTTCAGTCGTCGGAGAATTCGTTCTCGAAATTCAACACACCGGCTCCCAACCCCAACGCGTACAACCCAGTCAAGAATGTCACCGCACCTGTAGATCAGGCGACGATCGGCCGCACGCTGGTCATCAAGGGCGAGATCAGCGGCTCGGAAGCGCTCTACATCGATGGCCGCATTGAAGGCAAAATCACCATGCCGGAAAGCCGCGTCACCATTGGCCGTAACGGCAAAGTCGACGCCAGCATTCAGGCGCGCGAAGTGGTCGTCATGGGCAAGGTGAACGGAAATATTCAGTGCAGCGATCGTGTGGATATCCGCAGCGAGGGCTCGGTGACCGGCGACATTTCCACGGTGCGCATCAGCGTGGAAGATGGCGCGGCATTGAAGGGCGGGATTCAGGTCCATGCCGAACCAAAAGGACAGTCTCCAGCTCAGACGAAATCTCCTGAGACTCCGAAAGCTCTGGCCGCAACGGCGAGCGCATAGTTCGCCCGCTGAGTGTGAGAAGCAAGAAAGGGCACGCGTGTGCGTGCCCTGCTTTATTTTCGGCAGGATGTATCTGCAGCGGAGCTTCGCTCCGCGACAGCCGTCCCTGCAAAATCCCCGTAAAATCTCTACGAAATCGCTTAGCTCTTCTTCTCTTTCGGCTTGAATTCCAGGGCTGCGGAATTCATGCAGTAGCGCAGACCCGTGGGCGCGGGACCATCCTCGAATACGTGGCCCAGATGGGCATCGCAACGGGCGCAGCGGACTTCGGTGCGCACCATGCCGTAGGCGGTATCGCGGTGTTCGACCACGCCGCCATCCTCGGTGGGCTTGAAGAAACTCGGCCAGCCCGTGCCGGAGTTGAACTTCGTCTGCGAATCGAACAGCGGCGCGCCGCAGCACACGCAGTGATACATCCCCGGCTCGTGATTGTTCCAGTACGCGCCAGTGAAGGCGCATTCGGTGCCCGCCTCGCGCGTCACGTGATACTGCTCGGGCGTAAGCTCTTTACGCCACTCGGCTTCGGACTTGGTGATTTTTTCTGCAGTTTCTTCGGCCATTGAATCGGCTCCATCATTGATTTTATTCGGTATTAATTGGATGTTTCGGCGCGGAAAAAGTGGCATGAGAAGAAAAGCTTCACCACAGAGGGCACAGGGGATCACAGAGGAATTCGATTCACTTAACTTGTTCACTGGATTCAGTGCTCACTTCTTCTGCGACTTTGCGGTACTTTCCGCGGAAGAACAGCAGCGGATCGCCGTTATTCACGACCACATCTTCGACTTCGGCGATGAAAATGGTGTGGTCGCCCGCGACTTGCGCCGAGTGCAGACGGCATTCGAGATAGGCCAGCGATCCGTGCAGGATCGGCGTTCCGTGGCTGGTGCGATCGAAGCGGGCTCCGGCTTGCGTTTCGGCGCCTTCGTTCGTGCGTTCCGGATTGGCGAAGTGTTCTGAGAGGGCGCGCTGGTCATCACAAAGGATGTTCACGCCGAAGCGCTTTTTCGCGTGCAGATGTGCGTGCGTGCGGGTCGAGTGATCGACGCAAACCAGCACCAGCAGCGGATCGAGCGAGACCGAGGCGAATGCATTCGCGGTCATGCCGTGGACTTCGCCATCGAGATCGAGGGTCACAATGGTGACGCCGGTGGCGAAATGTCCCATGGCTTTGCGGAATTCGGCAGAATCCAAAGTCATGTTCCGAATCAATGTTAAGCGCCTACATTACCACGCACTGGCGTTGTATGATTCGATTGGATCATGGGCATTCCCGCAATGACGTCCAACTCGGAACATGCTGCCTGCCGTGAAGCGCTCGCCGGCGTTGGTCCAGGCATGGCCATCTCGCGTGAAACCGCTCTGCAACTCATCCAGTGTCCGGATGAGGACCTGCCCGAACTGCTGGCCGCGGCGCGGGCTGCGAAAGAACGCTTCAAGCCGGGTGTGATCACCTATTCGCGAAAAGTCTTTATCCCGCTGACGAATCTTTGCCGCGATTATTGCGGATACTGTACCTTTCGCCGCGATCCCGGCGATCCAGGCGCTCATACGATGACGCCGGATGAAGTCCTTAATATCGCTCGCGCCGGTGAAAAGCTGGGCTGCACCGAGGCGCTCTTTAGCCTGGGCGACAAGCCGGAACTTTTATTTCCGGAGATGCGCGAGGCGCTGCGTCATCTCGGCTACAAATCGACTCTGCATTATCTGGAAGCGACGTGCGAGCTGGTGCTGCGCGAGACGAAGCTGTTGCCGCATCCGAATCCTGGATTGTTGAGCGCGGAATGGATCTCGCGTCTCGCCGCCGTCTCCCCAAGCGTGGGATTGATGCTCGAAAGTACGAGTGGATCACTACTTGCGCCCGGCGCGGCGCACGACAACGCTCCCGATAAGGTCCCGGCCAAGCGGTTGCGGACGATTGAAGACGCCGGCAAACAGGATGTTCCATTCACCACGGGATTGCTGATTGGGATTGGAGAGACGCGGGAAGATCGCGTGGAAACTCTGGTCGCGATCCGTGAACTGCACGAGCGCTATGGGCACATCCAGGAAGTGATCGTGCAAAATTTTCGGGTGAAGCCGAATATCCCCATGGCGCGTTGGCCGGAACCCAGCCAGGGCGAAATGCTGCGCACCATCGCAGTAGCTCGTTTGTTAATGCCGACCGTGAATATTCAGGCGCCTCCGAATCTGAATGCGCCTTATTATGAGGAGTTGCTGGAGGCGGGTATCAACGATTGGGGGGGAGTTTCGCCGCTGACGCCGGACTACATAAATCCGGAAAAACCCTGGCCGCATCTGGAGCAACTGCGTGGGCGTACCGAAGCCAGAGGGTTTCAGTTGCGACAGCGGTTGCCCGTGTATCCAGAATTCGTAGCGGCCGCTATGAAGAAGTCCGCGTTGTTATCCGAGCGACTAAGCGCGGCTTCTGATGATCATGGCCTCGCCAATCTGGAGCGTGCGGCATGATCTGCGTGCTCAGCGGCGGCACCGGCGGCGCGAAGTTCGTGGACGGGCTGCGCCTGGTCATGCCGGCCGAAGAGCTCACCATCATCGTCAATACCGGCGATGACCTGCTGTGGTGGGGACTCTACGTTTCTCCCGATATTGATTCGATCACCTATGTGCTTTCCGGCATGCTCAGCCGGGAACGCGGCTGGGGCGTGAAAGGCGACACCTTTCTTTGTCTGCAGGCTATGGGACAGCTCGGCGAACCGACGTGGTTTCACGCTGGCGACCGTGATCTGGCGGTGCATTTACTTCGTTCGCGGCTGCTGGCCGAAGGGAAAACGCTTTCGGAAGCGACGACGGTGATCTCCGGCAAACTGGGCGTGAAGGCGCGAATTCTGCCCATGAGCAATTCACGCGTGGAAACTCGTGTGGATACTCCCGCAGGCGAACTCAGTTTCGAAGAATACTTTGTGCAGCGCTGGTATCAGGATCCGGTCAATTCGGTTCGGTTCGCGGGCGCGTCGGATGCCGAGCCTGCGCCCGGAGTCATCGATGCCATTAGCTCCGCCGACGCGGTTTTGATCGCCCCGAGCAATCCGGTGACGAGCATTGGACCGATTCTGGCGGTTCCCGGCATTCACGAAGCTCTGCTGAGCGCTCGCGGGAAAATTGCCGCGGTGAGTCCGATTGTTGGGAATGCTCCGGTTGCGGGGCCGGCAGGAATTCTTATGGCTGCCCAGGGACTGCCCTGCTCGGTTGCCGGCGTGGCGAAGACCTATGAGGACTTTCTCGACATATTAATTTGCGACACGCGCGATGCCCGCGCTGCCGATACTTTGCGACGCGGCGGTTTGCGGGTGCAGTGTACGCAGACCATTATGCGCAGCGCCGAAGATAAAGCCGCTTTGGCGCGAGAAGTGCTCACGTCTGTTTCTGGGAATCTGCTCAAGGAAGAGCCCACGCTGGGCAGCGCTTTCCGGCGCATGAGCCAGCCGTGATCCTGGTTCCAGTAAAGAATCTCTCGTCGGCAAAGCAGCGGCTGGCTCCAGTTCTCGATCAGCCCGCGCGCACGAAGCTGGCACACGCCATGTTGCATGATGTGCTCGCGACGCTGCACGAATGGGAATTACGGCGGGATCGTCCTGATGATTCTCACTCGGAAGTTGCTCTGGTCACCAGCGATCCTTACGCGGTGAAATTGGCGGGTGACTACAATTTCGAAGTTATTCCTGATCCTGAGAATCCGGGCGAGACTGGCGCCATCGAAATGGCGACACGCGTTTGCGTGGAACGAGGAATGGAATGGACGCTGGTGATCCCCGCCGACATTCCTTTGATTCAGGCGCGGGAATTGCAAGAGATTCTGAAACGTGCACCTCTCGAAGGCAGCCTGCTCGTTCCGGCTGGGGACGGCCGCGGCACGAATGCGGCATTCCGACGTCCGGCGGATTTATTTCCGCTGCGGTTCGGCAATGACAGTTTCAAGCCGCATCACGCGGCAGCGCAGGCCCTGGGCAAGGCTTGCGTGGTGCTGCAACTGCCAGGGATCGCGGTTGATGTTGATAATCCCGAGGACTTGCAGCAATTGATCGCGTTGCCTGGCGAAACCCGCGCCCAGCGGCTCGCGCGCGAATTTGGATGGCGCCGCGCTTCAGCGTTGCCACAGATCACGTAAGATAGAAACCTTTCGCGTAGTTTTCATGCCAAACGCTCGATCAGGCCGCAGACTGCGTACCTCGTCCGAACTTCGACTCATCCCTGTCCGTCTCCGTAAGGAAATTGTCCGAGGCGACTCCATCAGCGATAAGCTCTTGGCTTGGCTCAAGCGTCGACGCATTCGGTTGCGGGCCGGCGACATTTTCGTCGTCAAACACAAGATCATTTCCAAGGCTGAGGGCCGTATCGCCGACCTGAATGCAGTCAAGCCCTCGGCAGAATCGGTCGCGTGGGCAAAGCAGTACAAGCTCGACGCGCGCGTGATTGAACTGGCTCTGCGCGAGAGTCGCGCCGTCATCCGCCGCAAGAGCGGAGTGCTGATCACGGAGACGCACCATGGATTCATGTGCGCCAATAGCGGGGTTGACGTTTCGAACGTGGATGGCGGCAGCCACGCCGTGCTGCTTCCCGAAGATCCCGACCGGTCCGCGGCCAAGCTGCGGCGCGAACTGAAAAAAGCAACTGGACTCACGATCCCCGTCATCATTACCGACAGTTTTGGGCGGCCGTGGCGCGAAGGGTTGACCGAATTTGCCATCGGAATTGCGGGGATGAAGCCGCTGCGCGATTACCGGAACCAGCGTGATCCGCACGGCTATAAGCTGAAAGCCAGCGTGGAAGCGGTTGCCGACGAACTGGCCTGCGCCGCGGGACTGGTCTGCGGAAAACTGAACCGCGCTCCAGGGTGCATTGTGCGCGGATTTCGATATGATGCCGGAGCGGGCAGCGCAAATGAACTGCTGCGTCCGGCGGCGACGGACTTATTTCGTTAGATTCGCTACACTGTAATTGTAGCGCTTGTATCTTACGATCGCTGCTAGAGACGCAAAATACGTCTTCACGGAGAATGATATGGCTCGTCCGCTGACTCCGTCGGAACTGGAAAATTTCCCTTCGCTGGATTGGCCGGAGATCGCGCTTCGGCTGACTCCCGAAATCCGCACATCGTTAGAAAAAATTCTCGAGACGCAGAATGGCGCGGATTTATCACTCGAAGAGGGATATTCCCTCGCGAACTGCGATGGCGACGATCTGCTGGGATTGCTGGTCGCGGCGAATATCCTGCGTTCCGAACTCGTCGGCAACATCGTCACGTACGTCGTCAACCGCAATATTAATTTCACGAATATCTGTTTTGTCGGATGCAAGTTCTGCGCCTTCAGTCGCGGCCCGCGTGAGGCGGACGCCTACCATCTGAGCCTCGAAGAAGTCGGCGAGAAGGCGCGAGAGGCGTGGCAGATCGGCGCGCGGGAGGTCTGCATACAGGGCGGGCTTCCGCGCAATCTGCCGAAATTTTATTATCGCGACATTCTGCGCGCGGTGAAGAAAGCCGTCCCGGGAATGCATATTCATGCCTTCTCGCCGATGGAAATTGTTTATGGAGTTGAACTTACCGGCATGCCTCTGGCGGATTATCTGGCGATGCTGCGCGATAACGGACTCGGAACTTTGCCGGGCACGGCCGCGGAAATTCTAGACGACGAGATTCGACATATCCTTTCCGCCAACAAGCTCTCGACCGCGCAATGGATCGAGGTCATCCGCGCCGCGCACCGCTGCGGTATTCGCACCACTTCGACCATGATGTACGGGCATGCAGAGACGCCCGCGCACTGGACGCGGCAGATGCGGCTCTTGCGCGAAGTTCAATCGGAAAACGGAGGGTTCACCGAGTTTGTCCCGCTCGGATTCGTGCATCAGAACACGCTGCTGTTTCACCATGGACTGGCACGTTCCGGACCTTCCCCGGCCGAGCATTTGAAAGTGCATGCGCTGGCGCGCACCCTGCTGGCGGGTTCGATCAATAATATTCAAGTTTCGTGGGTCAAGCTGAATCGGCGCTTATCGCAACTCTGTCTGCACGCGGGCGCGAACGATTACGGCGGCACGCTGATGGAGGAAAATATCTCGCGCGAAGCCGGAGCGACGGCCGGCCAGTACACGAGTCCCGAAGACTTTCAGACGATGATTCTGGAAATCGGCCGCATTCCAGCCGAACGCAACACGACGTACTCGCGCATCCACATCAAAGCTCCACTGCATCCGGAGGAATTCACCATCGAGCATTCGTTCGAGGCGGAGTTCGCGTGAACGCCCCAGGCGAGGACCCTAACCGACCCATCGCCATCATCGGCGGGACTGGCCCCGCCGGTATGGGACTAGCCCTGCGCTGGGCGCGCGCCGGAGAAACGATCATCATCGGATCGCGGGAGTCTGCACGCGCCCGGAAAGCGGCAGCGGCTATCCGGGAGTCGATCGGTCCGGAGGCAAAAGTGTCGGGCATGGAAAATAGCGGAGCTTGCGCCGCCGCGGATATTCTCATGCTCACAGTTCCGTTTGAAGGCCAGGCTTCACTACTCAAGAAACTGAAACCAGCGATGACCGATGGCAGCATTCTGATCGATGCCACGGTGCCGCTGGCGGCTTCCATCGGCGGACGCGCGTCGCGCACTCTGGGCGTGTGGCAAGGATCAGCGGCGCAGCAAGCGGCCGAACTTGTGCCGGAAGAAGTCAGCGTAGTGGCAGCGTTTCATAATCT
Organism: uncultured Acidobacteriaceae bacterium; assembly: GCA_963772045.1. GTDB lineage: Bacteria > Acidobacteriota > Terriglobia > Terriglobales > Acidobacteriaceae > Sulfotelmatobacter. The sequence goes on from CAVYWC010000003.1 coordinate 1,247,788, forward strand.
TTCCGCCGATTTGCTGGGAGGGGATGCGCCGCTCGATTGTGATGTGATCGTGTGCAGCGACGATCCCGATGCCGCGCAATTGACGCGCGAACTGGCGGCGAAGATTCCCGGAGTGCGGGCAATTGACGGCGGCAAGCTGGAAAATGCCCGCATCATCGAGCAGATCACGGCACTGCTCATTGGGCTGAATTTCCGGCATAAGGGCCATGCTGGAATCCGCATCACCGGTCTGCCGGCTTCAGCCTATCGTTAGACATCCGCCAGATCTCACACCGGATCCGACTTCGGATTTCACAGTACGATTTCCCCATCGCAAGAAGCTTCACCCCCGAACGGGCTATTGCAGAGTGAGGGTAAGTCGTATATTTTCGCGCGTCATGGCTGGCAAATTTTGTCAGTCCAATGCTCACTCAGGAGACAAGTAATGCAAGTGCGGAAGATGATTCTTTCTCTGGCAGTTCTGGGCCTCGGACTCGCACCACTCAGCTTCGGACAATTTGCGAGCCAGGCTCGCAGTCAAAATCGTGTTCTCGGTTATTACAATCGGACGACAGGGGCATTCGAACCGCTGCATCCCGCAGCGGAAGTTGATGCCGCCACAGCCACGACCGAGACCGGCGAACTGATCGTGAAGTACACGATCACAGTGAAATCGACGATACCGAAAAATGGCGTGATCGGTTGTTCGGCAACCGCCGCTGTTGGCGACGCCGCCGGCGACCGCGAGGAACGCGCGACTGGCGTCGCCACGCTGGTCAGTGGAACAACCTATACCTGCTCCGCGATCATTCATTACTCGTGGTTGTTGGACACACCAACGACCGATCCCGTTGGGTTCACGGGTGGCGCAACCATTGATTATGGGTACCAAGCGACGGCTTCCAATGGAGCCGACACCGTTGTCGAACCCATTGAGGCGCGCGGAACTGTCCCTTCCATTCCACCACTCAAGAGTGTGCCGGCCAGTGGCACGACTACAACGATCGATGTCAACGTGACTCTGTAACGGATTTTGCCGAGTGCGGGGCAGCCGAGTTGGCTGCCCCGCGCCTGCTCAATCCAGGGACTCTTCGGCAATTGGGGTTGTCATTTCTTCGGCGGGTTCGCCGCCGGCCATGGCTTGCGCCACGATCAAGCGTCGCGCTTCTACGCGAATTTTCGGCAACTGCATCGCGAACCAGCAAGCTCCGGCCACTGCGACCACGCCGCCAATGGCGATCGTGATCGGGGCGCCGAGTCGATCGGAGAGCGCGCCGCCGAGCAATGCGCCGATGGGAGCCATTCCCATGAACATCATGGAATACACGGCCATGGTGCGGCCGCGCAATTCATCGGGCACCATCACCTGAATCAGAGTGTTTGAAGATGCCATTTGCAGCATCATGAAATATCCGACCGGCAGCAGCAGGAGCACAGAAAGCCAGAAGGAAGTGGAGAAGGCGAACAGGACCAGGCTCGCGCCGAATCCGCCGCAGCACACCGCGACCCAGCGGCCCAGACCTTTGATGCCCGAGCGCGCGGCGAGCGTGAGTGCTCCAAGCAGCGCACCTACGCCGGTGGCACCCATGAGGATTCCGAGACGAACGGCGCCGAGATCGTGAGAGCCGATGAGCGAGGCGAATTGCTGGCCGCCGCCGTGCAGAATTTTCGCCGCGAAAATCGGCATGAGCACGATGTACGGCATGCCAGTTACGCTGACCACCCCGAGCAGAATGAGCAGGGCGCGGATGGGCGCGGTGCGGCGCACAAATTGAAATCCTTCTTTCAAATGTTCGAGTGGGGGCGTCTTGGCTGAGGCCCTTGCTGCCGCATTGATTTTCATTAATAGCAGGCCGGCAATCACGGCCAGATAACTCGCCCCATTCGCGAAAAAGCACCAGCCTTCCCCGAGCCGGGCAACGAGAATGCCGGCGATTGCCGGCCCGATTACGCGCGCGCCGTTGAACATCGAGGAATTCAGCGCGATGGCGTTCATCAGATCGTCTTTGCCGACCATGTCGACGAGAAATGCCTGGCGTCCGGGGATATCGAATGCATTCACGACTCCCAGCAATGCCGCCAGCACAAAGATGTGCCAGACCTGGATTTTGTGGGTGAGCGTGAGCGCGGCCAGGACGAACGCCAGCAGCATGGAAGCAGTCTGGGTTGCGATCACGATGCGCTGCCGGTTCATACGATCGGCGGCAATTCCTCCCGCAGGCGCGACCAGGAAGACAGGAATCTGACTGGCGAACCCTACGGCTCCCAGCAGCAAGCCCGAGCCGGTCAATCGATAGACGAGCCATGATTGCGCGACGGTCTGCATCCAGGTGCCGATCAGAGAGATGAGTTGGCCACTGAAGAAAAGCTGGAAGTTGCGATGGCGAAGTGAGCGGCCGGCGGTGCTCCAGCGAGATTCGCTGCGGCCGTTCGCAGGTAGGGCAGCATCCTCTTGAGCGGAAGTGTTGGATTCGGCCACGATCACTTCACTTTGGATGAGGCTTCGCTGGTTGGAGCGGCAATATTGTCGCGGGCTCGATTCTCGCGAGATTGAGCCTGTGCCGCTTCCAGAAAAGCTTGGAAGATGGCGCGCGAGGCGTGGTCGTCATCGACGGAGCGTTCGGGATGCCACTGAACAGCCAGCAGGAAATGATCGGGCGACGTGCCTTCGAGCGCTTCGACGATGCCGTCGTCGGGACAGCGCGCGATGATGCGCAGACCGGCGCCGATGCTGTTGGCAGATTGATGATGGGAAGAGTTCACTGGCAGAAGGACGTCTGGGACCGGCGGCCGAGGGCGGGCGGCGCCACGTAAACCGCCGCTACGTGATCGATCGCTGAGCAAGATTTCTGCGAGCAGGGAGTTGCCGTCGATCTTGACGGAATGGGCGACGGGAACTTTGCCTCCCGCCGTGTGATTGACCTTGGCACGCGTTTCTTCTGGCAGAAAATCGGGGATGTGCTGAATCAACGATCCTGCACGGTATACGTTGAGGCTCTGCAGGCCGTAGCAGATGCCGAGCACGGGCTTGCGCAGGCGGTAGGCATCGTCAAGTAGGAGATTGTCGACATCGTCCCGGCTCGGATCGGATAGCGCGGTGCGCGGAGATCGTGGGGCGTCAAAACGAGCCGGATCGACGTCGGCCTTGCTGCCCGGCAACAGGACGCCATCGCAGCGTTCGATGATGCTCTTGATTTCCGCTGCGCTTCGGTCGAGCGCGATGCGAACCGGTTCACCTCCGGCTAGCGCAATGGCACGCTCGTATTGAAGGATCGCGCGCTCCGCATATTCGAGGTCGGAGCCGTGCGGCATGGGGATGACAATGCGCGGCAGAATTTTCTGTCGGGGCATGCTAGCTGACGCGCTCGATCGCGGATAGAGTGCGGGCACGGCGATAATGGCGAATCTCGATCACGCTGGCGCAGACAAAAATGACGGCGGCTTCGACCATCGCCATGGGCACGGCGAAGTGATGGTAGGCGACGCGCATATCCGGATGTACTCCGCGAATCGCAGCAGCCGCGATGGTGCCGATGAGCGACAGCAATAGCGTGACCGCGAAGCAGAGCAGGGTTCCGAGAAAAGTTAGAAGCAGGATGCGCGCGAGTACGCCGTACCAGTGCGGTTGGGAAGATGATGGCATCAGTTGCTTCCATTTTACTGGTTTCGTGGTTGGAAATGACGCCCTGCATGTGACGAAAGAGACGAGGCCGGCTCCGCGTCGATCTGTCCATTTCTCCGCGTCTCCGGCGGCCTTCAAAGGCTCCGCACGCGTAAATGTGTAGAATAAAGCTGAATGTCACAGGCCGCGCCAGCCATTACGCGAAGTCCCTCGGAAGTAGTCCGGCTCACACCTGTTTCACAAGCGCCGAACGGGTTGTGTTACGCCGCTGCGGGCGAGATTGCGGTGAACTCGTTCGATCTGGAGCGCATGATTGCAGCGGTTCCGACACGCATAGCGGGCGCTCTTGACCGCAAAGCTTATTACTTCGTTCCGCTGGCTATAAACCAGGGCGAGGAAACTGTGATCGCCGACCGCTACGATGTCGCGCTCAGCGACAACGCGGTCTGCCATCGCAACTTGAACGTGGGCGATTCGCAGTGCGTCTTCATTTCCACGCGGCTCATGGACGACAAGTTTTCCGTCGCCTTCGAGTTCTACATCAACGTGGGTCACGCGCTGGTGGAGAGCGCGGGCGTGTCGAGTCAGTTCAGCGAGTTGGCGTGGGGACAGGTGGAAGCGGGCGTTCGCGGGGAAACCTCGCTCGATGCCTGGGAAGCGCGGAAACTGGCCACGGCGAACGGGCCGGATGCGGAACGTTACAAGAACGAATATCTGGAAGCGGCGTTCTCGGATTCCATTTCGATCTACCTGCTCTCGCTCTATCTCGACGTGGATTACCACGATCTGCGGGAGCGCGATTATCCCTTGCTGGCACCTTCGGCCATGGCCGAGCGGCTGAGGAAAGTGGTGGAGCTGTTCCCGCCGAACCAGGGATTTGAGTTCTCGATTCTGTACAAGCGGCGATAACTTCTTTTCCGCGGATCAGCTGCGGATTCCTATGATTAGGTCGTCCTGGGCGAAGCCCACTTTGCGGCGCAGCTAAGGATTTCCCGATCAACAGTTCTATACGCAAGGGAGATCACTCGTCCCGCTGGTAAAGGCGCGGGACTTCGGGATGACGCACAGCAGCTGTTCCCCGAAAGCTCGTAAGCCTATTTGTTCGAGATCACGAAATCCACGCTGTTGGATCCGTTTGGGCTGACAGTCACTGACTTATCCCACGTCTTCGGACTCGAAAACAGCGGGCGCTCGACACTGCGCTCGGTCAGCACATCGAAAGCGTGCTCTTTCCCGACCAGGCTCCAGCCTTCGTGCCAGGCGACGATCTGGTAAGTTCCGGCAGGAACATTGGTCAATTCGAAGCGTCCGCTCTCGTCGGTGACAGCGTAATACGGATGGGTAACGACCATCATTTCCGCATTCATCCAGACATGGCCGCCATTGCAACGCAGGCTGACCAAACCAGGCGTGGACATGGTTTTGGAGGTCACGCGATTGGTAAAGGGAAAGGGAAGATTGAAGCTGGCCGCGCCGTCCATGTGGATGGTGTGCAGCGTGGCATCGGAGCTCACCATATCGAGCGTACCGTTCTGCGGCACGAGCAGAATGTGGGGAATATAGTGACACTGCTTCTGATCGAGATGGCGCCGCTGCTCGGGCAATTCGAGGGCTTTGCCGCTGGTGATGTTTTTGAGATAGACGATGGTGTTGGCGACGCCGCCGTCAGGTCCGATGATCAGCCGCTCGAGACTAGTGGTTCGTTTGGACTCAGGATCGCAAATCTGCGGATCCTTCGTGATAGGAAAGTCCAGGTTGTGTGGAACCGGGCCCGACCATTTCACCATGCCGGAGATAGTGCCGCCATCGACAACATTGATGACTTTGTAATCGGACTGCGCGAAAAGCACAGCGCTGGCGAACCATACAAGAACAAAACAGGGCAAAACTGCTCGGCTCATACTCGTACCCCTACTTGCTCCCGGGCCCGGCGACAGGGCCGGTCCGCATCCCGGGCGCTTGAGATTGCCGCAGCACATTCGTCCCGCTTCGCCGTCTGATTTCGGCGGGACTTGCTGCACAGGGGCCGGAACGAGTCCGGCGCAGCAAAGTGACTGCAGGCCTGTTCAGGCGCGTTCCACAAGGCTCGGGGAAGGCCGTGTGATTGAAATCACATTAAGGTTGCGCCCCTGTAGTACTGAAGTCGAGATTACCGAGGTGGTAGCACGAGCGGGGATGGGCGCAATCGGTCAGGCGGGCCAGGCGCCCATCTGGTCTTCCGCACGCAAAACAGAGCGCTCGGGACGATGAGGATTGGCTCGCACAAAAACTGCCTGTCCTTTCATGGTGGCCACGAAGCGGTCCGCCGAACGCTCGCGCAGGAAAATTTTCTCGAAGTAACCTGAATAATACTCACCGTTCACGGAGTACGAGTAATCGATGCGGGCAATGTAATAGCTGAAATAGCGAACCCGACGCTCTTCCACGCTGCCGTACTCAACTCGGCCCTGTGTGGTCAGCCAGCCTCCGGCAAGTAGGCCCTTTACGCGATTCCAAGCGAGTCCGCGGATGGCGAACACGACGACTGCGGCGAGAACGAGAGTGCGCAATATCTGGTCCGCGGAACCGGTTGATTGGAGCAATGGCGCACGCCCCTCTCTGACGGGCAGACAGTATGACTCCCTCGGCGAAAAAGTCAATCTCGATCACGGCGTGGCGGATTGGCTCAAAAACTGGAGTCAGCCTTACAATCCTTGCTTCATGACGGTGACGATTCGATCGTTCGCGAAGATTAATCTCGGGCTGCGCATTGGCGCGGCGCGCGCGGACGGATTTCACGAGCTGCTGACCGTGTATCAGACGATTGGGCTGCATGATGTCATTCGCGTGAGTGTGGAGCGTGGGAATGGAATTGAAATTCGGTGCGCCGACCCGCGCGTGCCGAAGGATGAATCGAATACGTGCTTCCGGGTGGTGGAACGGGCAATGCGCACGTTACGGGCAAAGGGGCGAGTGTTCGTCGAAATTGAAAAGCGACTGCCGGTGCAAGGCGGATTAGGCGGGGCTTCGTCGAATGCCGTGGCGACCTTGCTTGGGCTGGAGCGAGCCTTGAAGAAATCGTTGGCGGCGGCAGAGAGGTTCCGGATCGCGGCGGAGGTGGGATCGGATCTGCCGTTGTTCCTGCTTGGGGGGACAGTTCTGGGAGTGGGGCGCGGCGAGCAGGTTTATCCGCTGGAAGATCTTCCTGCGGTCTCGTGTGTGATTGTGACTCCGGAGGTGGGCGTTTCGACTCCGAAAGCGTTTGCGGAGTGGGATCGGAGAATGGGGCTGGGGCTAAAGCCCATACCTTCCCCGGATCTCAACGTGGCCGTAAAGGGCCGCTCTTCCACAGGGCAGGTTAACGAAGGCAGAGGGCAGGTTATCTCTTCCACCCGGCCGGTTAACGAAGGCACAGCGGTTAACGAAGGCAGAGGGCGGGCTTGCAAAGACGCACCTCCCGACACGAGCAGTGGCGAGGGGGGGGCGGCCCTCCCTACAGAATCAAAAGCTAAATTGACGGTCGATTCCGGGTCCGATAGAATGGGTGAGCTTGGCTGCGGGTTGTCGGCGTGGCTGAGCAAGCGTTATACCGGTGCTCCTGTACGGGGCCGGGCCGAGAATCCGCTTCTCGCGCTTGTCCGGGCCGGGATTGAGAACGACTTCGAACAAGTCGTCTTCCCTGAGTATCCCGAGCTGAGAGAGGTGAAACGCGCGCTGGTGCGCGCGGGCGCGAAATATGCATCGCTGTCGGGGTCCGGTTCCGCGCTGTATGGCTTGTTCGCTTCGCGAACAGAGGCTGCCAGAGCGGCGACAAAGTTAAGGGAGCAAGGTTGGACGGCGCAGGCGACGGCAACACTTTCGCGTCCTGAGTACTGGCGCAGAATTTTCCGGGTTTGATTTCCGGTTGATGATTTTTCCGGGCGCGATACACTGATAGCCCCAGCCGGACAATCAGGGAAACTGGGCCGTCGACTAATGGTAGGTCAAGTGCCTTTGGAGCACTTTGTCTAGGTTCGAATCCTAGCGGCCCAGCCAGAAATATGGTGGCCAGTAACCAGTTGCCAGAAAACTTCTCGCAACCGGAATACCGAATGAAGCAGGAACGGTAAGAACTGAAGGCCAGGAGCCCAGAAAACCATGGCTACTTTGGTGACGCCGGCGGAGAAGAGCGAAAAGGTTGAAAAGAAAGTTTCGCCTGTGACCGACGACAAACCGGAGCGGAAACAGCGGCCCCGCACCGACGAGAAGTTCAAGATTTTCAGCGGCACGGCGAATGAGCCGTTGGCTGATGAAGTTTGCCATTTTCTGGGCATGCAACGCGGCCAGGCGCAAGTGATTCGCTTCAAAGACGGAGAATGCTACGTCCAGATTCAGGAGAACGTGCGCGGGGCGGACGTTTTCGTGATGCAGCCGACGTGCCGTCCGGTGGATGAGCATTTGATGGAGTTGATGCTGATGGTCGACGCGCTGAAGCGGGCGTCGGCACGGCGTATTACGGCGGTGATTCCGTATTTTGGTTATGCGCGGCAGGACCGGAAGGATAAGCCGCGCAGCCCGATCTCTTCGAAGCTGGTGGCGGATCTGCTGACGACGGCAGGCATTCACCGGGCGTTGATTGTGGATTTGCATACGCCGCAGTTGCAGGGATTTTTCAATATTCCGGTGGATCATCTGTTTGCATCGCCGGTGCTGGTCGATCATTTCCGCAAGCTGGCGTTGCCGAGTTTGACGGTAGTTTCGCCGGATGCGGGCGGCGTGGAGCGGGCCAGATTTTTTGCCAAGAAAGTCGATGCCGCGCTGGCGATCGTTGATAAGCGGCGGGTCGAGATAAATGTGGCGGAGGTCATGCACGTCATCGGCGATGTACATGGCCGCACGTGCTTGATCATCGACGATCTGATCGACACGGCGGGAACGCTGGTGAAAACGGCTGCGGCCCTGATGGAGAATGGCGCGACCTCGGTGTATGCGTGCGCGTCTCATGCCGTGCTGTCGGGACCGGCAGTGGAAAACATCATGAATTCGGTGATCCAGGAATTGGTGGTCACGAACACGATTCCGCTTACACCGGAAGCGGACGCGGCGCGGAAAGAAAAGGGAGGAAAGATTACCGTCCTCTCGATTGCGGGATTGATTGGCCGCGCCATTCAGGCCAATCACGAAGAGACTTCGGTGAGTAAGTTGTTTATGTAGACAATATGGAAGCGCGCCAAACGGGCGATTTCTGCGCTCGCAGACATCGCGAGCGCTTCGCGCGGCGCGCTCAGATCCTTCGGAAGCAACACCAGCGTCCTCAGGATGACGAGTTTGAGAATTGAATTTTTAGATAGGAAATGACTTTATGGCGACTGCAATTGAAACCAACGTATTGGAAGCACATCCCCGGCCATCCGGCAATAAGAACGAGGCACGGCGCGTACGCCGCGACGGCAAAATTCCCGGGGTGATCTACGGAGCGGGCAAAGATTCGCTACCCGTCGCCGTCGATCCACGGCAGGTGCTGCGGATTCTGCACTCGCAAACCGGCCACAACACGATTTTCGATCTCAACCTCAATGGCGGCGAGCGCTCGAAAGCCATGATCGTGGACTGGCAATATGAGCCGATCAAGGGCACGCTGCTGCATATCGACCTGAAGCGGATCGCGATGGACAAGGCGCTGAAAGTCAGCGTGCCGATCGTGCTCAAAGGTGAGGCCGAAGGGGTGAAGACGCAGGGCGGCATTTTGGAACAGATGTTGCGCGAAGTTGAGCTGGAGTGCCTGCCGGGAGATATCCCGACGTCGATCGAGGTTGAGATCAGCCATTTGACCTTTGGCAAGGTGCTCCGCGTTTCGGATTTGCCGCATTCGGAGAAAGTGAAGGTTCTCAGCGACCCGAATCAGCCCGTGGCGCACGTCACTTCGGTGAAGGAAGAAGTCGTGGCGACGCCGGAAGCAGTGGCGGCGGAAGTGGGAGCAGCTCCGGCTGAGCCTGAAGTCATCAAGAAGGGCAAGCAGGAGACTGAGGAAGAAGGCACCGAAGGAGAGAAGCCGGAAAAGGCTGAGAAGAAGGAAAAGAAATAGGGAAGCGAGCCAATCGCTCGGGATGACAAGCTGAGGACTTGGACGGGTTGGTGGCGTGAAACTGATCGTGGGACTGGGCAATCCCGGAGACGAATATGAGCTCACGCCGCACAATTTCGGATTTCTGACGATCGATCGCATCGCCGGAGAGCTCGGCATAGAGGTGAGAAACCGGCAGTGCCGGGCACTCACGGCGCGAGCGGTGATCGCCGATCAGCCGGTGCTGCTGGCCAAGCCGGAGACGTACATGAATCTGAGCGGCGTCTCGGTGCGGGAGTTGGTGAGGGAGTACGAAGCGAACCCGGAATCGGACCTGATCGTGATTCAGGACGAGCTGGATTTTCCGCTGGGAACGCTGCGAATACATACGCGGCGTAGTTCGGCGGGACATAACGGCATTGAGTCGATTATTGGGGCGCTGGGAACGCAGGATTTCTTGCGGATTCGGATTGGGGTTGCGCCCGAACGCCAGATTTCCGATGGCCAGAGTTATCTGCTGTCGCCGATGAAGAAGAAAGAGTTGGAAGTCGTCGACGGGATGCTCGATACGGCCGTGGAAGCAGTGAAAGTGATTTTGAAAGATGGTCCGGCGGCGGCGATGAATCGCTTTAACCGCAGGGAAGACCGGGATCAGGGATCAGAGGTCAGGGATGAGTAGTCACGGGTTTTCCTGACCCTTAAGCCTGACCCCAATCCCTGAGAAGACTTTGGAGAAACGAATGAATCGTACTTATGAACTGATGTTTATTGTTCGTCCTGATATGACGGACGAGGATCAAGACAAGCTGATTGCAAACTTGCAAGCGATCGTGCCGACTGCGGGTGGCAGCGTGCAGAAGATCGAAAAAATGGGGAAACGGCGGCTAGCGTACACGGTGCGCCGGTTCCACGAAGGCATTTACGTGCTGCTGACGGTTGAGGGCGGCGGGGCGATGATCCACGAACTCGAGCGCCGTCTACGCGTGAGCGAGCCGGTGATCAAGTTCCTCACCGTGCGCGTGGATGAGGAACAGAAGCGCTTGGACAAGATCAAGAAGCTTCGTGACGCGCGCAAGAAAGTCAGCGCGCAGCCGGTCGTGACGCCGGCGGCGGAAGCCCCCGCGGCGATTCCGCCGGCGGAGACTCCGGCAACGGCATAAGAACTATTTGCCAGTTGCCGGTACGCAGTTGCCAGTAACAACCATGGCTCGCGGGTGCGGGCACGGCGATTCGAAAGGATTTCGAGGAAAACATGGCAGAAGAGACAAAAGCACCAGAGCAAGCAGCACCGAGCGAGAGACCACGATCGGACCGTCCGAGCGGTGATCGTCCGCGATTTGGCGGCGGCGGACGCGGACCCGGCGGTCCTCCGCGAGAAGGCGGACGCAAATTTTTCCGGCGCAAGAAAGTATGCAAGTTCTGCGTCGAGAGAATTGAAGACATCAACTACAAGGATTACCGGCTGCTCGGACAGTTCGTGGCTGAAAGCGGCAAGATCGTGCCGCGCCGCTTGACGGGCGTGTGCGCGCCGCACCAGCATCGTCTGTCGTCGGCGATCAAGCAGGCACGGAACATCGCGCTGCTGCCGTTTGCGGGAAGAGCGTCGTAAGAACTTCGCGACCGCGGATGGACGCGGATTTTCGCGGACTCAAAAGAGTCTTGTCATAGCGAGAGAAGCGCGGAATCTGGGTTTGCGCTGAGAGTCGAGCCCAGATCCCTCGCGTCGCTTGGGATGACAAACAGTCAGGGAGCTATCATGGAAGTCATTCTTAAAGAAGACGTAGCAAAGCTGGGAACCCGCGGTGATGTAGTGAAAGTCGCCGAAGGATATGGGCGGAATTTTCTTTTGCCGCGCAAGCTGGCCATTGAAGCCAACGAAGGCAACAAGGCCGTCATCGTGCAGATGAAGGCTGCCGCCGTGCGGCGCTCGGCGAAGGAAAAAGCGCAGGCCGAGGAACTCTCGAAACAATTTGAAGGGGTTTCAGTGGGCTTCCAGCGACGCTCAGGTGAACACGATCAGCTGTTCGGGTCGGTCACTTCGGGCGACATCGCTGACGCGCTGGTGAAGAAGGGATTCAATGTCGATCGCCGCAAGATTCAGCTGCACGAATCGCTGAAGACGCTGGGCGAATTCGCCGTTCCCATCAAGCTGCACAAAGATGTGACGGCACACTTGAAAGTGATCATCGAGAAGGAAGCGGTCGCGGAGTAAGTCCCTCCGCGATCCGGCGGGCACGTGCGGTGCTCACCGGCGTTTCGCCTTCTCTTCATTCTGCGAAGGGCGTTCGTAAGAACAGCATTCGTAAAATGGAATATCAGATTTTGTAAATCCTTCAGCTGCGATCTTGCCGCGCGGCAACCCCGGTTCGTTCCACAGGAATCCAACTCTCTCGATAGCGTTCAGGGAGTACTCAAACGGACCTGCTCCGCAAAATCTGCGGGCTCCGCGTAGGGCTGATTCTTTGTCTGTCGCTGTGGAGCCTTTTGTCGTTTGCATCGCTCGGAGGAGACATCTCTTCCATTCAAGCGGATGCGACTCACATGCAGGCCAGCGTAAAGACGACGAAAACGGCAGCTTACACGCTGCATGAAATGCGGGCGGCCACAGGCACGGCGGTTCGGGAATATGTATCTCCGAGCGGGACCGTGTTTGCGGTTGCGTGGAAAGGGGCATATCCACCGAATCTCAAGCAGTTGCTGGGCGCGCAATTCGAGCCGTATGAGCAGGCGCTGAAAATCCGGAACGGACGCACCGGTCACGGACCGGGCACGGTTCGCTTGCCCAACCTGGTGGTACAGCTTTCCGGACATATGGGGGACTTCTCCGGACGCGCGTATCTCCCCGACAAAGTCCCGGCAGGGACAAGTCTGGAGTCCATTCGGTGACCACGGCAGCGAAATGGCGTATTCCTGGGTCGGTGGCGTTACTCGTGTCGGCTGCTTTTTTTGTTGCTTGCGGCGGCGGTTCGAGCCACCAAAACAACATGGTCGTCACTTCCGGTTCCAATGTACAGTCGATCACGGTGAATTCCGGGCCGGCTGGTGATTATCCAAATGGAGTGTTCACGAGCGTTACAGTTTGCGTTCCGTCGAGTTCGAACTGCGAGGTGATCAACGGAATTTTGGTCGATACCGGTTCGTATGGATTAAGGCTTCTGTCGTCGACGGGAGGCGGCGCACTGACCGTGCCCCTTCCGCAGCAGATGGCGACCAATGGAGATGTCGTCGGGGAGTGTGCGCCCTTCGTCAGCGGATTAACCTGGGGACCGGTGGCAACAGCGGATATTACGATCAGCGGCGAGAAGGCGAGCGCGTTACCGGTCCAGGTAATTGATGGAAGCTTCGCGGCTCTGCCCAGTGAATGTGCCGCATTCGGGGTTCCTGAGCAGGAAACTCTGAGCGGCACAAACGGCTTGGGCGCAAACGGAATTCTTGGAGTGGGACCACTCGTGCAGGATTGCAGCCAGTGCACGCAGACGGGAAATGGGAATCCGGGTCTCTATTATGATTGCGCCGGCAGTAGTTGCACGATCACAAGCGAACCTCTGGCGCAGCAAGTGCAAAATCCGGTCGCCTCTTTCGCCAGCGACAACAATGGAGTGATCGTCGAACTGCCTTACTCTTCCAATCCCGGCCCGAGTCTGAGTGGCTCTCTCGTATTTGGCATTGGTACACAAACGAATAATGCCGTGAGCAATGCGACCGTGTTTCCGATCAATTCGAACATTGAATTTGACACAAACTACAACGGGCAGTCTTATCCTGCATTCGTCGATAGCGGTTCCAACGGGTATTTCTTTCTGGACAGCGGCACAACTTCACTGCCGGAATGCTCGGACAATTCCAGCTTCTACTGTCCTGGTTCGAACCAGAACCTTTCGGCGACGGCCTCGTCAGGCGGAGCTTCGGAAAAAGTAAGCTTCACGATCGGCAATGCCGCCTCGATGTTTTCTAATCCATCCGCCTTCGTCTTTCCGACGCTGGGCGGTCCGAATAGCGGAATGTTCGATTGGGGATTGCCCTTCTTCTTTGGTCGCAACGTTTATACCGCCATAGCGGGGAAGGGCACACCCTCTGGCCAGGGTCCATATTGGGCGTTTTAGGGACTGCTGAAGCCGCCACTTCGCGTCGGCAATTTTCCTCGGTGGTGTAAGCCGATACCCAGACCGCCGGCGGTTGGGCGCCGTTCGAAGCCACGCTCCTTATCAAGACATTGAGGAAACTCGATTCTTCAGCACCGCCGGGGCGCGAAAATCGTTTGTGCCTGTACTTTGGACACACAAATGTGGGGGCGCCGAAACTATACTTTTCCCAGTGATGAGGGAAGCACGATAGAATAGAAGAACCTTACCCGCGGCAGTTTTGCATCCAACTAGCTGAGGTTGGGATGCCTTCGTGCATAGTCAGGTAAACATGAATAGAATGTTTCGCCCTTTTGTAGCCATCCTTTTGATTGCAGTGGCTGCCTCGGTTGCCACGGCACAAACCGGTTCCGCCTTGCCCTCGTCTTCCCAAGCACCCAGCAGTGCGCAACCGGCAGAGGCAAAGTCTCCGCAAACGACGGCACGTAAACCTGACCGCGCCGCCGCCTACTATCACTATGCACTGGCTCATATGTATGAAGAGCAGGTGACTGTCTACGGGCGCAGCGACCTGGCCAATAAGGCGATTGAAGAATACCGGCTTGCCATGGACGCCGATCCTTCGTCGGAATTCCTGACTGCCGGCCTGGCCGAGCTTTATGTGAAAACCGGACGCATTCGCGATGCGGTGCTGGAAGCGCAGGACATTATCAAGCGCGATCCCAACAATCTGGAAGCGCACAAGCTCCTTGGCCGCATTTATCTGCGATCGCTGGGCGACATGCCCGGAGGCAATGGATCAGATAACGTGCTCAAGCTGGCCATCGAGCAGTACGAGCAGATCGTCAAAATCGAACCGGACAGCGTTGATGATCACCTACTGCTCGGGCGTTTGTACCGCCTGAACAATGATCTGCAGAAAGCCGAAACCGAACTGAAAACAGCGATCAAGCTCGATCCTAGTTCGGAAGAAGCGGTTACCACGCTGGCCATGCTGTACACGGATGAAGGGGACACAACGCATGCCCTGCAGGTTCTGAGTTCGGTTCCCGACGCTTCGCGATCGGCCAAACTCTACAGCGCTCTGGGAACGGCGTATGAGCAACGCAAGGATTACAAGGACGCCATTGATTCGTTCCGCAAAGCGGTGATGCTGGACCGCGACAATCTGGATGCGATTCGCGGGCTGGCAGAAAATCTGATGAATGATGGCCAGTACGACGCCGCGCTCGAGCAGTACAAAGTCATCGTCGACTCGAATCCGGAAGACGCGCAGACCTATGTGCGCATGTCGGAGATTTATCGCCATGAGGCCAAGTACGATCTTGCGCTGGAAAGCCTGAAGAAAGCTGACGCTCTGGTCCCGGACATGGCCGCAGTGGCCTACAACATGGCCGCGGTCTATGAGGCCCAGGGACGCTATGACGATGCGATCAAACTTCTGCAAGATCTGCTGAAGAAAACCGATTCGAACCAGTCGGATGATCGCAACAACCGCGCCATCTTTCTCGAGCGCCTGGGAACGATCTATCGCGATCAGGAAAACTATTCTTCTGCGGTCGATACCTTCCGCAAACTGGCAACCCTAGGCGGTGACGACAACGCTCGCGCCGGTTATCAGGAGATGATCGATACCTACCGCGAGGCGAAGGAGTGGCCGCAGGCGACAGCTGTTGCGAAAGAGGCGGTGCAGAAACTGCCCAACGATCGCGACATGCGCATGGTGCTCGACGCGCAGTTGGCCGACACGGGTGACGTGGATAGCGCGATCACCGATGTTCGTTCCATGCTCAAGGGCGGGCCGGAAGATCGCGAGGTCTATCTCCGCCTGGGGATCATCCAAAGCCGCGCCAAACGCTGGAAAGATGCCGGCGAATCGCTCGATAAAGCGGAGCAGTTGTCGACCAAAGCAGACGATAAGGCGTACGTTTGGTTCCTGCGCGGCGATTTGCTGCAACGGCAGAAGCTCTACGATCAGGCCGATACCGAGTTCCGGAAAGTGCTGACGGCTCTGCCGCAATCGGATCCGCAAGTTGCGGCGACTCTCAACTATCTCGGATACATGAACGCCGACCGCGGCGTGAAACTGGATGAATCGCTGACATTCGTCAAGCAGGCCCTGATAGCGGAGCCGAGCAACGGCGCGTATCTGGATTCGCTGGGCTGGGTCTATTTCAAGCAGGGCAAATACGATCTGGCGGAAGAAAATTTGACCAAAGCCGCCGTCCATATGGGTTCCGATCCGACGGTGCAGCAGCATCTGGGCGACCTGTATCAGAAGACGGGGCGGCTGAAAATGGCCGCTGCGCACTGGGAGCGGGCTGTGGAGGAATGGAACAGGACGGTCCCGGCAGAGGTTGATTCTGACGCTTTCGCCAAGGTGCAGCAAGAGCTCGACGCCGCCAAGGTAAAGCTGGCGAAGGAAGAGACCCAGAAGCAATAACCGAGGGTTGGCGATCCCGGTCACTTGCGACTGGCTGAGGTGACCGAAGTAACCTGGCGGACCCCGTTCGGAACTCGGTAAACCCGCTCAACTCCCTTAAAATTGAAGCGGATGAGTCTGCTTCGACGCCATCGTTGGTTTGTGGCGGCGGCTGGGATTACTCTGGCGTTCGCCGTCGTGTCGCTGACAGGGCGCAAAAGTGTGGGTCTGGCAGCGCTTTCTGACCTGCTGGGCCTGGCGCTGATACTCGCGGGCTTTGCTGCAGCACTGGCCAATGCGCTGGGGCGTCCAAAACAAGAGCGCAGCTTTTGGGGCTTGATGGCGTTTAGCTTTGCCCTGTGGTCGTCCAATCAGGCGGCGTGGGTTTATTACGATTGCCTGCGACAGCAGCCGGTTCCTGATCCGTTCTTCTTTGATATCGTCCTGTTCTTTCACATGGTGCCGATGATCGCAGCTGTGGCTTGGCGTCCTGACCTGGCGAAAAGAGAGACGGCGGTTCCGCTGCGCGTCTTGAATTTCCTGATGTTGCTGGGCTGGTGGATTTTTCTCTACGCCTTCATGGTGTTCCCAGACCAGTACGTGGTTTCCGACGTGCGTCTTTACAACCATTACTACGATCAACTTTATTGCCTGGAGAACGGGTTGCTGCTGGCCGTGCTGGGAGTCGCGCTATGGACCAGTTCTGGCGGATGGCGGCGCCTTTACCTGAACCTCTTCGTTCCCGCTGTTTTCTACGCAGTCAATTCGCAGTTTCTGGATCGCGCGGCGGCCAGCGATTCTTACTATTCGGGAGGTCCCTACGACATCGCGATGATCGGGACTGTTGCGTGGCTGGCGGCGGCAGTGTGGTCTGCGCGGAAGTGGGATTTGAAAAGCTCCGACTTCCGGTTTGACCCGCGCTGGTCCAACGCGGTGCCTCGAGTGGCCATGCTGGCGATCCTTTCCCTTCCGGTGCTGGGATTGTGGACGGTGTGGCTGGACTCATCTCCGGCGGCGTCACGGACATTCCGCATTTATGTGGTGCTGAGCGCCATGTTGCTGTTAGGTGCGTGTGTCTTTTTCCGTCAATACGTGCAGGATCAGGCTCTAATGCAGCTTCTGCAGGACTCTCGAAAAGGATTCGATAGCCAGAAGAAGCTGCAGAATCAGCTGGTGCAGAAAGAGAAACTGGCTTCGCTGGGATCGTTGGTAGCGGGAGCGGCCCAAGAGATTGATCATCCTCTGACGGCAATCATGAATTCTTCTGAGCAGCTGTGGTCTCAGGGTGAATTGAACCCTCAGCAAACGACATTGCTGCGCAATATTCTGACTCATTCCCAACGATCGCGAGATCTAGTGGTGAGCCTTCTGCGATTTGCCCAGCATGCCCCCGGCGAAAAGGCAATGGCGGATGTAAATGTGCTGCTCAATCGCGCAATCCAGATGGTGCAGTGGCGCTATCCCGGCGAAAAGATGCAAATCGCGGCTTCGATCGAGGCTGAGCTGCCGAGGGTTTGGGGTAACGTAAACCAGCTTTTTCAGGCCTTCGTGGAAATCGTCGAAAACGCGATGGATGCCTTGCAGGAAGCTGGTGGAGGGTCTCTGCGGATCAAAGCTCAACGACAGGGCGACGAGGCAGTGCTGGAATTTTCAGATAATGGTCCGGGTATTCGAGAGCCGCTGCGAGTTTTCGATCCTTTCTACACGACCAAGCCGGTGGGAAAAGGAACCGGCCTTGGCCTCAGCGTCGCTTATGGCGTCATCATCGATCACGAGGGGCAGATCACCTGCCAGAATCGGCCAGAGGGCGGCGCGCTGTTTATTGTGCGGCTCCCTGTGGCTCGAGAAACGGCAGCCGCCGGCGTGGGCGCGAATTAAGCACGGGCGTAGATACTCCTCCTTTTGTCCAATCCTCGAATCCCTCCTGTAACATGAAATGGCCATGACGAATGATCTCAGCCATAGCTCCGCGCGGGTGCTGGAGTTTGATGGGTTAATAGGATTGCTGAGCGGATATGCTTCTTCGCCTCTGGGGCTACAGCGAATTGCGGCGCTGAATCCATCGGCCGATCCGGGTTGGATTCAAGAACAACAGGAGTTCACCAGCGAGATTCGCGAATTCCGCCGTGTGGGTGGGCGATTCGATTTTTCCGGTTTGATCGAGATCGGGCCCCAGGTGGAGAAGTCGCACATTGCCGGAGCCGCGCTGGAGACCACGGAGATTCGCGATGTGGTGGCGGTTGTAGACCGGGCGGCGGAATGGCGGGAAATTGCGTTTCATCCGCCGGCTGCGATGCGATCGGAATGGAACCGAACAGGGGCCTTGTCCGATCAGATCGACGACTTCACGGATTTTCTGCGCTCCTTCAGAAACAAGATACAGCCCGATGGCACCCTCGAGGATAAAGCCTCCCCGGAGCTGGCGCGGATCCGGCGTGAAATTGAGAAGCAGAGACGCGTGATTCAAGAATCGTTGCGCGGATATTTACGGCGGCTGGCGGAAGGTGGCGCCGTGCAGGACGAGTTGGTCACGATCCGCGGCGAGCGCTTCGTGATACCGGTGAAGGTCGAGCAGAAGCGGCGAGTGCAGGGCGTAGTGCACGGCGCGAGTTCCAGCGGACAGACCGTTTTCGTCGAGCCTCTGGAAACGATTGAGCAGAACAATGAACTGGTGCGGCTGCTGGAAGAAGAATTGGCGGAAATTCACCGCATACTGCTGGAAATGACCGAGCGCATCGGTGAGCATGCAGAGGCGATTCTCACCGCGGTCGCAGTGCTGGCGGAACTGGAACTACAGTTTGCCAAAGCGCGGTTTGCGGAAGATTACAACTGCGTGGAAGTGCGGATCAGCGGCGATCCCTCACAGACTGGACGTCCAGGGGCGGCCGTTTCCGCCCGTTTCTTACTGCACAATGCTCGCCATCCGCTGCTGGAACGAAATCTGCGGACGAAAAGCGCGGCTGTCATTCCCATTAGCGTGGAGCTGCAAGGCGAGCAGCGGCAACTTATCATCACCGGGCCGAATACCGGCGGGAAGACGGTCGCTCTGAAAACCGTTGGGTTACTAGCATTGATCGCGCAATCAGGACTTCCGGTTCCGGCCGATCGCGCCGAGCTTCCAGTATTTGACGCGGTGCTGGCTGATATTGGCGACTATCAATCGATTGAACAGAATCTGTCCACGTTTTCGGCGCACGTGACCAACATCGATTTCATTTCGCGGACGGCGACACCTCATTCGCTTCTGCTGCTCGATGAGCTTGGCTCGGCTACAGATCCCGAGGAAGGTGCGGCTCTGGCAGTCGCGATCGCCGAACATTTTGAGCGCGTGGGTTGCATCAGCGTGATTTCGACCCATCACACTTCGTTGAAGGTTTATGCCGCGAATACTCCGGGCGTGCTGAATGCGGCAGTCGGATTCGACGAGCGGACTTTGCAGCCGACCTACGAATTGAAAGTGGGTGTTCCGGGTGCGTCGGCGGGAATTAACATCGCGCAGCGGCTGGGACTGAATCCGACGGTCATTGAGAGTGCGCGAGCGCGATTGGGCACGCAGGCTCGCGATGTCGGTCAGTTTCTCGATAAGCTGCATGCGGAATTGCGCGAAGCGGAGAGCGAACGCCTGCGTCTCCGTCGGAGCGAAGAAGATTTGCAGCGGGAGAAGACTCGTTTAGCCGGGGAAGGAAAGAAGGAACAGCGGTCCAAAGTTCGTGAGATGGAGAAGAAGCTGGAAAGCGTGCTGCGCGATTTTGAATATCATGCGCGCGAAGCGGTGAATGCGATACAGGATCGCGTCGCGGCGCAAAAACTCTCGAAAGACGCCGAGCGCCGGATTGCCAAGCTGCGGCGCGAATTCCGCGAGCAATTCGATGCGACCGTGGTCGCGCACTCCACGGGAGCGGACCAGGGCGATCCTCATGCGCAACCTCAGGTGGTGAAACGTGTTTCCGAGGGAGACACGGTGAAGCTGAAGTCCACTGGGCGCTCGGCGCGGGTGGTGCGCAAGGTCGACGAGAATCATTTTGAAGTGCAGATGGGCGCCATGAAGATGAAGATCGCGCGCGACGACATTGCTGAAGTATTGGCGAGTGCTCAGCCAGTCTCTGAATCTCCGGTGCAGGCAGCGCGGGCGCGCGGGATTTCAGTATCGATGGCGAGTGAGGATGCAAACGTGCCTACCGAGATCAACGTCATCGGCCAAACCGTCGACGACGCCTCGCGCGAAGTGGAGAGATTTGTGGATCGTGCATTCCTGGCCGGATTGCCGCGGGTGCGCGTGGTGCATGGCAGCGGAATGGGAATTCTGCGTAAGGCATTGCGGCAGATGCTGCAGCAGCATCCGCATGTGGCGAACGTGGGTGAACCGCCGCAGAATGAAGGCGGAGGTGGGGCGACTGTAGTCGAGTTGAGGGTGTGAACATCATTTGCCGCGGATTTACGCAGATTCGCAGATCAAACACGAGGCATCATAATTCCTTCCCTGCGAGTCAGGGTGCCGAGCGATGCTTCCGGACGCCCGCATTTTCAGCTATAACCACTGCTACAATGCCCTGTTTCGGCACGGCCAGGTTCCGCTGCAAACCGCGATTCGCGTAACACCGTACTGTCCTATGGGGCTTGGGGCGGTCTTAGGAATCTGGCTCGGGTGAATCTTGCCCGAGTGAGTCTGGCCTGTAGCGAGAGCCAGAGTGATTTCGGCCAGAGCCTTACCCAGAATAGTTTTCTCGGGGAGCGCAAGTGGAAGACGTCCAAGTGGTTGCGATGCTGGTCCGGCGCTGTATCGCCGGAGACGCGGCCGCTTGGGAGGAAATTGTGCAGACCTATAACCGGCGGATATATAACATCTGCTACCGATTTGCCGGAACGAGCGACGACGCGGAAGACCTCACGCAGGAGGTTTTCATCAAGATGTACCGCACACTGTCGACCTATGATCCGTCGAAAGGCGCGTTCGTGACGTGGGTTACGACCATCACTCGCAATCTGCTGGTGGACCACTTCCGCAAGAGCAAACAGGACCGTGTGACCGACTCGATCGACACGGCGAGTTCGGATCATGAAGACGCTTTGCCGCTTAGCGAGCAGATTCAGGACCAATCTGCTCCTCCGGACGCGCACGTGCGCAGCCGGGAGGTCAGCGAAAAGGTGCACGAGGCCTTGGCCACGCTTTCGCCAGAGCTTCGTGAAGCTGTGATTCTAAGGGACTTACAGGATATGGATTATCGAGAGATTGCCACGGTTTTGAGGGTTCCGGAGGGCACCGTGAAGTCAAGAATAAACCGAGGGCGAGCGGAACTTGCACGCCTTCTACAACGTACCTATAGGCAGGTGATGTGATGCCAGAGCACACCCAGAACGGAATGCAGTGCCACGAGTTCGACGCCATGCTTTCGGACGCCGTTGACGGCCTCCTGGCGGGGACGGAACTCGATCGCTTCCAAGCGCACGCCCGCAGTTGCGCGACGTGTGGCCCGCTGCTCGCCGAAGCTGAGGCGGGCCGCAACTGGCTGAAAGGTCTCACGGAGGCGGAGCCTCCAGCCACTCTGGTTGCTAATATCCTGGCATCCACAACGGGCGTTGACACGCAACGCCTGCGAGCTACGGCGCGCGCTCCTCAGCCGCAGATTTCCTGGCTGGAGCACGCGCAGGCGTGGCTGTCGGGATCATTTGAGCCGATCCTGGCTACGATCCGGCAGCCGCGTTTTGCTATGTCCTTCGGCATGGCATTCTTCGCGCTGTCGGTCGGACTGACGGTTGCGGGAGTGAAACCCGCGGACCTACGCCAGATCAGCCTGCGGCCCGCGGCGGTCCGGCATACGTATTACGCCACGCAAGCCAAGGTGGTGCGGTACTACGAGAATGCCCGGATCGTCTACGAGCTGCAATCGCGGCTGCGTGAGTTCCGGCGCATGGAACCGGCCGAACCCGGTCCCGCGACACAGAAAGACCACAAAAACGACACAACACAACAGCCCGAGCAGAAGGAGGAGCGCAACTATACCCAGTCGGATCATCAATACTTTCTGGCTCGTGCTCCTCTGGGTCCCAATCTTGACGATCTGCCTGTAGTGTCGGTGAGCACGTACAGGAGGTTCGTATGAACTGCGCCACGCACAACGAAGTTGCTGCCGTGGCCTTCTGCCGCACGTGCGGCAAGCCACTTTGTCAGACCTGCACCCGCGATGTCCGCGGAGTGATTTATTGCGAGAACTGCCTGGCATCGCGTATGGAGGGAACGGTGCCAGCGGCGGGATTCCTTCCGCCGCAGACCGGATCTGTCGCGCCCCCGGCGGGATATCAGCCCTTCGTGAGTCAGGGCCCAGGGGTCAAGGTTGCTCCCGGGCCTTCGACGGGGCCGAATCCCGCGGTGGCGGGAATCCTCGCCGGATTCTTCCCCTTTGGCGTGGGCGCGGTCTACTGCTCGCAATACGCAAAGGGACTGGCGCATCTGGTCATCATGATCTTGCTGATCATTGGCGTGAGTTCCGATCTGCCGTGGTATCTGACCACGATGCTGGGTGTCGCCATAGCATTTTTTTACGTGTACCAGATCATTGACGCGGTGCGTACTGCTAAGGCGATCCAGATGGGCGAGCCGGCACCAGATCCGTTCGGATTGGCGCAGACCTTTGGCACCGGCGAGAAATTAGATACCGCCAAAGTGCCCGCTGGAGCGGCCATCCTGATCGGTTTGGGCGTGCTGTTCTTATTGCACACGGCCGGATTATTTGAAATGGGGATGGGCCTGTTCATCTCGTTGATCCTGATCTTGCTTGCTGTATGGCTGTTTGCACGACATTGGGGACTGGCCGGTGGCAGAACCGGCCGGTGTTACTGCGAACGCTGCCGTACACGTGGGCTTATGGGACCCGCGATCTTGATGACGATCGGCGTGTTGATGCTTCTCGACACGACATCGCGCGTGAGTTTCGACAAAACGTGGCCGGCGATTCTGCTGGTCATTGGAGTAGTGAAATTGCTGCAGAGCAATGCCTCGTGGGAGGGTCACGTCGGTCCGCTGCCGCCGGGACAGTCGGGATTCCCGCCGAACACACCTCCGCCTCCGGGCGTGCTGTCAACGCCCGAGCCGCCAAGTTCCACGGGTGAGGTGAAAAATGTCTAGCCCAATTGCGCCCCCGCCAGTTCCGCCGATTGTTCCTGTGCCGCCGCGCCGTCCGCGGCGATCATTCGCCGGGCCGCTGGTCTTGATCGCGCTCGGAGTGATTTTCCTGCTGGGAAATCTGCACATGATCTCGCGGTATCAGATTGTGATCTGGTTCGCCCATTACTGGCCGGTTCTGCTGATCTTTTGGGGCGTGGTCAAACTGATCGAGCATTACCAGGCGCAGCGCGAAGGCACGCGCGCCTCGGGCATTGGCGCCGGCGGAGTTCTACTGATTGTTCTGATCGTGGTTTTTGGTCTGATCGCCACGCAAGTGGAGCATGTGAACTGGTCGGGATTGAAGGACAACTTAAATTTCAACGACAACGATTTCGACAACATTTTCGGCCAGACCTTCAACTTCAACGATCACCTCGAGCAGAGTTTCCCGTCAGGCGCGAGTCTGAAAGTGATCGACAATCACGGGGCGGTGAGCGTGCATCCCTCGGATGACAACAACATCACGGTGGTGGTGAGAAAGCGCATCGGCGCAGAAAACCAGAACGACGCAGATAAGTACAACAGCGAAACGAAGCCCACCATCACAGCGATTGGCGGGCTGGTCACGGTGGATGCAAAGACGGACGCCGCGGGCGATCACCCGGTAGAAACTGATCTGGATATTTCCGTGCCCCGCAAGGCTCCGGTTTCGATCATCTCGCGCCGCGGCGATATTAACCTGGTCGACCGCGATGCCAACGTCTATATTTCAGCGCAGCATTCCGATACCTCCATTGAAAACGTGGCCGGGAATGTGAAACTAAGTCAGGAGAAAGGCTCACTGAAAGTCGAGCAAGTTACTGGTGACGTGCACGTTGATGGCAGGCTCGATGAAGTTTCCGTTTCGGATGTGAAGGGATCGGCTCAACTTGACGGCGAGTTTCAGGAGAGCGTGAAACTAGAACGGATTGGCAAGACGGTGATCTTCAAGTCCTCGCGCACGGATATGGAGTTCTCGAGGATTGATGGCGCTCTCGATCTCGATTCGGATGAACTGCACGCCGACGCCATAACCGGTCCGCTGCATTTGGTAACGCGCTCGAAAAATGTTCAGCTGGACAATATCTCGGGGGACGTTCGGCTGCAGGACGATAACGGCACGGTCGAAGTGAGTATGCGGAACGTCGGAAACGTGCAGATCGATAATCGGAATGGCGATATTCAGCTCAGCCTGCCGACAAATGCGGGCTTTCGTGTGGATGCGCGCACGCGGGATGGCGAAATCCAGTCGGATTTTCCTGAACTCAAGGTGAACAACGACGAGCACCAAGCTGCAGCAAGTGGAACCGTGGGCAATGGCGCGGCGCACATCGTCCTGAATAACGAACACGAAGGGATCGAGATCCGGAAGGCTGCGGTGAATGTCGCGCCGAAAGAGGGCGTCTCGGGCGGCGTGACGGGTGGAGCGCCCGGCGTCAAGAACTCGAAGCCGGCTAAGGCTCTGCCGGCTCCTAAGGAGAAGGTGGAACCCACGGACAACTAAAGGCAAGCTTCAGAGTTTCGAGTTTAAAAATTTCAGAACGGCTACAGCAATTTCGCCAATAGATGTGGCTGGCTTTGAAAGGGCGCGGCTTCCAGCCGAGCTGCAGGTGGCGCAAATCCCTTCGGCTTTAGCCGCTGAAGGAAATAGAGCTCAGGGCCTAAAGGCCGGCACGGTGTCGCTCAGGAACTGGCGCGGCTGGAAGCCGCGCCCTTTCAACGTCGGCCACACCAACTTGAAAACTGCACTAACTGGATCGCGGGAAATACTTACTGCAGCTTCTGATTCACTAACTCCTCAATCCTCTGGAGAACGGCGTCTTCGTTCAAGGACGTCGAGTCGATGACTACGGCATCGGCGGCCGCAACCAGCGGAGAAATTGCACGGGTACGGTCGCGGTGATCGCGCTCACGAAGCTCGGCAGCCACGTTCGCGGCCACATCCCCGCGAATTTTCTGCTGCTGCATACGGCGCTGTTCGCGAACGACGGGATCGGCATCAAGAAAAATCTTCAGATCGGCGTCGGGAAAAACCTTTGTGCCAATGTCGCGGCCTTCCATGACTATCCCGCCGCCCTGCCCCATGGTACGTTGATGAGAAACCATCCACTCGCGAACTTTGGGATGAACGGACACGCGCGATGCGGCCTCGGTCACGTCGCGCTCTCGAATGCGGGAAGAAACGTCCTGGCCATCGAGCAGCGTGCGATTTCCGCCGACGGTGGGTTCCAGCTTGATGCGCAAGCCCTCGGCGAGTTTTACCAGCGCTGCTTCGTCGTCGAGGGAAATGTCTTTGTCGATCGCCTTCAGGGCCAGCGCCCGATACATCGCTCCGCTCTCCAGGTTCACATAGCCGAGCTTGCGCGCGAGACGCGAAGCGATCGTGCTTTTTCCGGCGCCGGCTGGACCATCGATGGCGATAATGAGTTTACGAGGCGAACCGTTATGGTTGGGGGAGTCGTCGGTCATCCTGAAGTTAAAGATTGTACACGCCTGACCGCGATCCGCAGCGGTCGGAGGCCATCGCCAGCTTTGTGACAACGAAAACCAGGCCGCGTACGACGTCTACGAAAATCAAATTCCCCACCCTCTCCCACAAAAAACGTGGGACAAGGATGGGGGCGCCCTCGCTATTCATTCAAAGTTTCAGAATCTGCTGCCGCACGTCTTTTTCGGCCTGCCCGACATTTTCCAGCTTGCCCAGATCGCACCAATAATAATCGTCGGCGCGGAAAGCGAGAATATTCTCTCTCTGGGCTGCGAGCCTTACGTAGGTCTCGATAATTGAAAAAGCGCCCTGCTCGGTCATCATCGGCAGAAGCCGCGGCGAGATGACGTGCACGCCAGAGAATGCGAGCGCCTGCATGTGAGGGGTTCGGCGCGATGCATCTTGCCGCGTGCCACGTCCGCGCAGTTCGCCGCTTTCATCGAATAATAGGGGGCGGGATGTTTCGCGATTCTGTACCGCCAGTGTGGCAAGCGCATTGTGATCGCGATGGAATTGCAGCATTCGATTGAAATCGATGTTACTGAGAACGTCGACATTGTGCAGCAGGAACGGCTGTGTGGCATCTTCGAGGAAAAACCAGGCTGCTTTTTTTAAACCACCGCCGGTATCGAGCAGTTCGTCTTCGCGAGAAATTTCGATGTGCATGCCAAAGTTGTCGTTCTTCCGAAGGTATTCGACGATCATGCCGGCAAAGTGATGAACGTTGATGATCACCTCGCGCACGTCGAAGGCGCGCAGCCGGCGCAGAGTAATTTCGAGGAGGGTTTGCCCGGCGATCTCGACCAGGGCTTTCGGACGATCCTCAGTGAGCGGGCGCAGCCGCGTGCCCAGACCGGCGGCAAGAATCATGGCTCTCATCTTGGATTCACTCAAGCAAGGGCTCAGGCGCGGCTGGCGCGGCTTCGAGCGCTTCCTCCATGCGGCGCCGCCGCCATGCGCTCCAATTCCCGATGCTCCACGACCGCGTCGATCCCAGAGCCGCGTAGATGTTTGGCCAACTGCTCAGCGAGATACACCGAACGATGCTGTCCGCCGGTGCAGCCGAATGAAACCATGAGGTGCTTGAAACCGCGCTGTTTGTAGTTGGCCACGCTCGCATCAATCAGCGACATCACGCTGGCGAGAAATTGATGAACGCTGGGCTGCTGGTTGAGATAGTCGATCACGGCAGCGTCTTTGCCGGTAAGAGGTTTGAACCGCTCTTCCCGCCCGGGATTCGGCAGGCTGCGGCCATCGAAGACGAAGCCTCCACCGTTTCCGCTTTCGTCTTTCGGCAGTCCGCGATGAAACGAGAAACTCACTATCCGCACGACGAGATTGTCCGCTTCCGAGGCAAGGCCTTGCAGTTTCTCCGAAGCGAGCATGCTGTGAAATGCTTCGAGCAGCGTCGGCAACGCGATCGGCAGCGTGACATTGTGTAAGAGCCAGCGCAGATTCTTCAGGGCGTAGGGGACGCTCTGCAGAAAATGCGCTTTACGCTCGTAGAATCCGCGAAAGCCATACGCGCCCAGCGCCTGCATGATGCGGATGTAGACGTAGGCGTAATAGTGCCGCAGGAAGACGTCGCGTGGCAGGTCGATGAAAGTCTTGAGTGCATCCAGATAATGATCGAGTAATTGCTGGCGCAGTTCCGGCGGCAGATCGGCTTTCGCGTCGAATAGTAAGGATGCGACGTCATACTGCAGAGCGCCCTTGCGCCCGCCCTGATAATCAAGAAAAAATGGCTGCCCATCGCACAGCATCACATTGCGTGACTGAAAATCGCGATACAGAAAATAGTCACGATCCGCGCTCAACAGAAATTCGGTGAGGCGATTGAAATCGTCCTCAAGAGCCTGTTCATTGAAAGGAATGCCGGCGAGGCGCAGGAAATAATATTTGAAATAGTTCAGATCCCAATTAATGGACTGCCTGTCGAAACTCTCGCGGGGATAGCAGACGTTGTAATTGAGATCGCGGCCGGCCTCAATCTGAAAGCGCGGCAAAGTGGCGATCACGCGGCGATAGGCTTCCACAGCCGCAGGAGCGATCTTCTCTCCGTTGCGATTCCGGGAAAGAAATTCGAACAATGACGTATCGCCAAGATCTTCCTCGAGATACGCGCCCTGATCCAGAGCCTCGGCGTAGATTTCGGGAACGGGCAGACCGTGTTTGCGAAAATGTCGCGAGAATTCCAGAAAGGCGACGTTCTCCTCGCGAACTCCATAGAGAATGCCGACCGCGTGCGCGTCTCTGCCGGTCAGGCGAATGATTTTTCGCCCCGAGCCACCAAGTTCGCCTTGCAGCGGCTGCACCTGCGCAACCGGAACGTGAAAATACTGCTCAAACAGTTTGGTGAGAATTTCCATGGATCAACGACGCCGCCCGTGCCGATTCGCCCGCACTCTGACCAAAGATATCACCTGTTGGCGCTGGATTTTGCAAGCAGGAGACCATCTGAGTAGCGGAAGTAATCAGGCCAGAGGGAGGCTAATCCGGGCGGCCCGCCCAATGGACCGCATTCTGTAACACTGCCCGATCCGCTGAGGGGGCTTCGTGCAAGGCCTTATACTGCTGGGTTCGCGATTCTGTAGGGGAACGAGGAGATCCGTGGCTATTCTTCGCAGAAGTTTCATATTTATTGCCCTGGCTTGCATCGCACCACTCACCGCAGCCCAAGACACCCCCAAGCACGAGCCGGTGCTGGACCTCAACTCGATGGACCGGACGATCGATCCTTGCGTTGATTTCTTTGCTTATTCTTGCGGCGGATGGATCAAAAATAATCCGATCCCTCCCGATCAGTCTTCATGGAGCACATATTCCAAAATGGAAGACGAGAATCGCGAGCGCTTACGCGGAATCTTAGAAACAGCAGCGAAGCCGGACCCCAGCCGCAGCGCGGTCACACAGAAAATTGGCGACTACTACGCTTCCTGCACGGACGAGAAGGCGATTGAGGCAAAAGGGGCTGCGCCTCTCAAGCCGGAGCTCGATAAAATTGCGAACATTCATTCGAAAACGGAGCTCGCCGGTCTGGCGGCGGTTATGACCGACGACAATGTTCTTTTCCGGTTTGAATCAACCCAGGATTTTCGCGACGCCAATCAGTTCGTCGCCGACGCGGACCAGGGCGGGCTCGGACTTCCCGACCGCGATTACTACACCAAGACGGATGCGAAGTCCGAGGAATTGCGCAAAGCGTATCTCACGCACGTCCAGAAGATGTTCGAACTGCTCGGCGACAGCTCCGAAACTGCCGCCGCTGAGGCGCAGACCGTGATGCGAATCGAAACCGCGCTTGCCGAGGGCTCAATGACTCGCGTGGAACGCCGCGACCCTAAGAGCCTCGACCACAAGATGACCAGCGCCGAACTGGAAAAGATCGCTCCGAATTTCCAGTGGCAGGTTTATTTCGCGAAGGTGGGCATGCCTGACTTGTCGTCGCTGAATGTTTCCGTTCCGGCGTTCTTCAAGGCCATGAGCGCGGAACTCAATAAGGAGAGCCTGGCCGATTGGAAAACCTATCTGCGCTGGCATCTGGTGCACGCCAACGCGGCGCATCTCTCGTCGTCATTTCTGAATGAAAATTTCGAGTTCTATGGTAAAACGCTGCGCGGGCAACAAGAGCTGCAGCCGCGCTGGAAGCGCTGCACGGAAGAGGTAGACGACGACCTCGGCGAAGCCTTAGGCCAGGCTTATGTCGAGAAGTATTTTCCTCCGGAAGCCAAGCAAGAAGCTCTGAAGATGGTGAAAGAGATTCAGGCCGCAATGGAGCAGGACATCAACAGCCTGACGTGGATGTCTCCGGCGACCAAGCAACAGGCGCTTCTGAAGCTGCACGGAATGGACAATAAGATCGGATATCCCGACAAATGGCGCGACTACAGCAAACTGGAGATCATCCGCGGCGACGAACTGGGCAATGTGGAGCGGGCGCGAGCCTTCGAATTCAACCGTCAGCTGGCGAAGATTGGAAAGCCCGTTGATCGCGGCGAGTGGAACATGACCCCTCCGACCGTGAACGCGTACTACGATCCGCAGATGAACGATATTAATTTTCCCGCGGGGGTGCTGCAGCCTCCAGCATTTGATCCGAGTTCCGACGCGGCTCCGAATTACGGTGATACGGGCGGCACCATTGGCCACGAGCTTACGCACGGCTTTGACGATGAAGGCCGCCAGTTCGATGCCCATGGAAATCTGCGCGATTGGTGGACGCCGGAGGACGCAAAGCAATTCGAAAATCGCGCCAGTTGCATCTCGGATCAGTATTCGAAGTACACGATCATTGATGACATCAAGATCAACGGAAAGCTGACACTGGGCGAGGACACCGCCGATCTCGGTGGACTGATTCTGGCGTACATGGCGTGGCAGGCGGATACCAAGGGACAAAAGCTTGAGCCAATCGACGGGCTTACGCCCGAGCAGCGCTTCTTCGTCGGCTACGGACAGAGCTGGTGCGGCGAGAACCGCGACGAAACTAAGCGCCTGCGCGCGACCGTTGATCCGCATTCACCGGAGAAATACCGGACCAACGGGGTGGTTTCGAATATGCCGGAATTTCAGCAAGCGTTCCACTGCAAAGCGGGCGCGCCCATGGTGAACCAGAACCGCTGCCGCGTGTGGTAAGCCCGCATCTCACAAATGATCTCAACAACACCGACCCAATGCTCGGCCCTCTGAAAAACAACGGGGGCTCGACACAAACCGAGGCTCTGCTCGCGGGCAGCCCGGCGATTGATGCAGGTAATCCCGCCGGCTGCACCGATAATGTCGGGCACCTTCTGAAGGTGGATCAGCGCGGCGATAAGCGCCCCGGAGATCCGCGGCTCCCCACAGCGTGCGACATCGGAGCCTACGAATTTCAATTTCCTAAGTAGCGACCGCGGCGACGCGACGGGAGGCGTGAGCAAAGCCTCCCGCTGATCGCAAGCGTGTAGACTAATGTCAATCACTACCTCCTTGTGCGGAGGGATGTGTGAGTGGTTGAAACAGTCGGTCTTGAAAACCGATGTACGGGAAACCGTACCGGGGGTTCGAATCCCTCTCCCTCCGCCACGCCTGTTTGACCCTTCTTTTTGTGCAACGTAAGATCAAACATTCACCTTTGATCCGTTGTTAATTCCAGCCGAGGCTGCGCGTGGCAGGATCGGATCAAAGAACCGTCCCACACGTACATAACGATGCCCCACGAATTGCCTAAAGCGTACGAGCCGAGCGCGATTGAAACGCGCTGGGCCGACTACTGGATCAAAGAAAAGCTCTTCTCCGTGCCGACGCCGCCGCCCGGCGAAACGCGACCGGTGTTTACCCTCTTATTGCCGCCGCCGAATGTGACCGGGCGTCTGCACATGGGCCACATGCTCAACCAGACGCAAATGGACATCATTGTGCGCTGGCACCGCATGCGCGGATTCATCACGCTTTGGCCGCCGGGAACCGACCATGCCGGCATCGCGACGCAGATGATGGTCGAAAAGCAACTGGAAAAGGAAGGCAAGAAACGCCGCGAACTCGGCCGCGAAAAGTTCGTCGAGCGCGTGTGGGAATGGAAACGCGAATACGGCGGCGCGATCCTCGACCAGATGAAGCGGCTGGGCGCTTCGGTCGACTGGGACCGCGAATACTTCACGATGGACGAAAATCTTTCGCGCGCGGTGCGCGAGGTGTTCGTGCGGCTGTACGAAGAGGGGCTGATTTATCGCGGGAGTTACATTGTAAATTGGTGCCCATGGCACGAGACGGCGATCTCCGATTTAGAAGTCAAGCACGAGGAGGTTCAGGGAAAGCTGTGGGAGATTCGCTATCCGGTCGTGGATTCAAATGAATTCATCACGGTCGCGACCACGCGTCCGGAGACGATGCTGGGCGATACGGCGATCGCGGTGAACGCAGTCGACGAGCGCTACACGCATCTGCGCGGCAAGAAAGTTCTGCTGCCGCTGATGAACCGCGAGATTCCCATCATCACCGACGAACTGGCGCAGCCCGAGTTTGGCACGGGCGCCGTGAAGGTCACGCCCGCGCATGATCCGAACGATTTCGAAGCCGGCAAGCGTCACAATCTGCCGCAGATCAATGTGATGGACGAACACGCACACATGAATGTGAATGCCGGCCCGTATGCGGGGCTGGATCGGTCCGAAGCGCGAAAACGCGTGCTCCACGATTTGCGCGCACAAGGATTTCTCGCCGGCGAGAAAGATTACACGCTCGCGATCGGCAAGTGTGACCGCTGCGGAACGATCATCGAGCCAAGATTATCCGAGCAGTGGTTTGTGAAAATTAAGCCTCTGGCCGACCGCGCGATCGAAGCGGTGGAAAGCGGCGAGATCACGATTGTTCCCGACAACTACCGGCAAATTTATCTTAACTGGATGAATAACATCCACGACTGGTGCGTGTCGCGACAGTTGTGGTGGGGACACCGCATTCCGGCGTGGACGTGCACAGATCCCAAGTGCAAAGAGGTGATCGTCGCGCGGGAAGCGCCAACGAAATGCCCGAGATGCGGGGGCAAGGTTGAGCAGGTTTCCGATGTGCTCGACACCTGGTTCTCCTCAGGATTGCTGCCGTTCACGACGCTGGGCTGGCCGGAGAAGACGCGAGATCAAGAAGTCTTCTACCCGACGACGCTGCTGATTACGGCATACGAAATTCTGTTTTTCTGGGTCGCGCGCATGATCATGTTCGGATGCCACTTCATGCAAGGGCACCAACAGGATCCGCTGGTCAAAAAAGCCAGCGGCTGGGGAGATAAGAAGAACGATAGCGTTCCATTCCGGCAGGTTTATATTCACGCGCTGGTGCGCGATGCCGAGCGGCAGAAGATGTCGAAAACTAAGGGAAACGTGATCGATCCGCTGGAGATTATTGAAAGATTCGGCACGGATGCGACGCGGTTTACTTTGGCCTCAATGGCTGCACCGGGGACGGATATTGCTTTTAATGAGAGCCGCACGGATGGGTATCGGGCGTTTGCCAATAAGATCTGGAACGCGGCGCGGTTCATGTTCATGAATGTGGATCGGATTGAGCCCGGCCTGCGGCCCGGCCGAACGGCCGAGGGCGGCTGTCCCTACATGGGTGTTGCCGGATTCACGACTGCGACGCTCGAAGATCGCTGGATTCTTTCGCGGTTCAATCGAGTCTCCGTGGATGTCAATGATGCGCTTGCCACTTATCGCTTTCATGAGGCGGCGAATCGGATTTACGACTTTTTCTGGGGCGAGTTCTGCGATTGGTATCTGGAACTGATCAAGCCGCGACTCAATTTTGAAGAAGCATCTGACAAGAACGCTGCACAGATCGCCTGCTCGAATCTCGTCGATCTATTCGACGCATCCTTGCGCCTGCTGCATCCCATCATGCCGTTCATCACCGAAGAAATCTGGCAGGCGATCTATGAAGGCCAAGCTCCGCTGAAATCGATCGCGCTGGCGGTGTATCCGCAAGCCGATGAAGAGCAGTTCGACCTGGCTGCCGAAACTGAAATGGCGATCCTGCAGGATTTGATCGTCGGCGTGAGAAATCTGCGTGCAGAACTCAAGATTGAGCCGAAGGTAAAGATTCCGATTGAGGTGTTCGCGCACGAAGCAGAGATTGCCAAGCTGATCGAGGAGAATCACGGCGCAGTCGAGAGGCTGGGGAGCGTGGAGAAGATCACATTCGTACAGAATTCGTTGGCCAAGCTGCCGGGTGCGCGAAGCACGGCGCGGTTTGACGTGCATGTGATTTATGAGCGCAAGGTCGACGTCGCCGCCGAATGCGAGCGCCTGAAAAAAGAACTGGAAAAAATCGAAAAGGGCATCGCCAGTGCGGATAGGCAGCTGGGGAACGCGCAGTTCCTTGCCAAAGCGCCGCCCAAAGTGGTTGAGAACCTGCGCAAGCAGCAGCAGGAACTAGGGGTTGTCAGAGAGAAGACTCTGAGCAAGGTCAAAGAGATTGGCTGCAGCTGAGGGCTTGCCTTTGTGCGACACTGCTGGCTGCGGAGCTTCGCTCCGGCGGATCGTCGCGGCGGCTGTCCCTACATCAATGGACCGGTCCACGTGGGGTTCCGTCTTCGGGAACGGGCCGCAATAAATCTCAGCATTCTGTGCGGGACATCACATTCCTTCCGCATTTTCCTCAGTACACTCACGCTTCATTCCTACCATGCTTCCCGCAGCGCTTACACGAACATTGATCCGGAGCCTGGATTGGCTATCGGAGCGGATGCTCGCATCTGATAAGACTGCGCTGCATTTGCGCGTGGGCCGACGAGGGGAAGAAGACGCTTACTTCTACCTGCGACAGCTCGGTTATGTGATCGTGGCGCGCAATTTTCGTTCTCCACGCTGCCGGGGCGAGATTGACCTGATCGGGTGGGATGCCGATGTGCTTTGCTTTATTGAAGTTAAGACGCGCACCTCGCGCCAGGTGAAGCCTGCGGAAGCGGCGGTGGACTACCACAAGCGGCGGGAGATTGCGGAGGTCTCACGGGAATATTGGCGCAAGCTGCCACCATCGTGCCAGTGGAGATTCGATATTGTCAGCGTATACTATGAACGCAGCAATTCCCGCCCGCAGATTGAAGTGTTTCGGAATGCCTCCCTGGCGGCGTAGAATATCGAGTTTGCGCAATTCCTATTGAAAGGATTTAGTGCGTGCCGGAACTTAGAAAAGATCCGATTGTAGGCCGGTGGGTCATTATTTCGACGGATCGAGCCAAGCGCCCAACCGATTTTGTTCGCGAAAACATGAAAATCAAAGGGGGCTTCTGCCCCTTTTGCTACGGCAACGAGAGCAAGACGCCGCCGGAAATTCAGGCGTACCGTCCGAACCCGAACGGCGGTCCGGCTCCCGGGCGCGACACTCCGGGCTGGACGGTGCGGGTCGTTCCCAACAAGTTCCCCGCATTGGGAATTGAGGGCAATCTGAACCGCCAGGCGGAGGGCATGTTTGACCGCATGAACGGGATCGGGGCGCACGAAGTCATCATCGAGACTCCGGATCACACGGCCAGCCTGGCGACGCTGCCGCCGAAGCGGATCGAGGACGTTTTGTGGACCTTCCGGGATCGCATTCTCGATCTCAAGAAGGACCGCAGGTTCAAATACATTCTGATTTTCAAGAACCACGGCGAAGCGGCCGGCGCCTCGCTCGAGCACGCGCACTCGCAACTGATTGCACTCCCGATTCTTCCGATTAACGTTGTCCAGGAGTTGGAAGGGGCGAAGCAGTATTTCCTATATAAGGAGCGCTGCGTATTTTGCGACATCATCCGGCAGGAAATGGATGGGGGCACTCGCGTGGTGTCGGAGAACGAAAACTTTGTGACCTTGGCGCCTTATGCCCCGCGGTTTCCATTCGAGACGTGGATTCTGCCGAAACAGCATGAGTCGGCGTTCGAGAACTCGTCGTCGCACATGTTCGAGAATCTGGCGCGAGCCATGAAGAATCTACTGGGCCGGGCGGACCGTGTACTCGACAATCCTCCGTACAATCTGGTGGTTCACACTTCGCCGGTGCAGGACCCGAACAACGATCACTATCACTGGCATATTGAATTCATGCCGAAGCTGACGAAGACAGCAGGATTCGAGTGGGGCACCGGTTTCTACATCAACCCGACGCCGCCGGAAGAAGCGGCGAAGTTTCTGCGGGAAGCAAATGTGGAAGAGCCAGTTGCCGCGCCAGTGGGATAGATTTTCCAGAGTTTCTTAGCGCGATGCCGCCGCACTGCTCTGGACCCACCCGTGGTAAGCAGAAATAATAATCACCAGGCTTAACGGCAACGAGGGCACCGGAATCCGGTGCCCTTTGGCTTTTTGGCAGAGAGTTCGGCGTCATCGGTCACGCCCACGCCGGGTTGAGGGTACTCCGGCAACCGGCTCCTGAAGTAATACATCAAAGTTGGCGTTGCCACTGACGAATCCGATGAGCGAAGACGCGAACTCTCTAAAATGTTTCACGCTTCTGTCACGGCTGGTTCTGGGGCGGGACGAAACCCTCATTGGTCCATGGGATAAGTGGAACGACAATTTCGAAGAAATGTCGCGCCTTGTCGTTACTTTCAACCAAGCAGACTGGAAGACGCTGCACTCGCTAGCGAGCTCGCATCACGTGGTTTTGCGCGCTTTGCCACGTCTTATGTCTCTGCCGGTGGGCGAAGAATATGAGTGGATTGGAACAGCCATTGAAACCGAGCAGGCCCGCATTGACCGCGCCCTCTCGCATCTGTCACCGATGTGCGAAGCTCTGGAGAATGCGGGTACAGTGGTGGTCATCAAGTCTCTCGACCATTGGCCCGACATCGGCGGCGATCTCGATCTTTATACCAACGCGGACGCTCGCGACGTGATTGCCATAATGCGCAGCCGTTTCCGGGCACAAGTCGCCAAACAGAGTTTGGGCGATCGTATGGCGAACAAGTGGAATTTTGAGGTTCCGGGCCTGCCAGAACCTGTAGAAGTCCACGTGCAGCGGCTCGGACAAATGGGCGAGCAGAAGCTGATTGGGGATTCGGTGGTGGCGCGCTCGGTGCGGCTTCGTTTCGGAGCCTACACGTTCCGGGTGCCCTCGCCGGAAGATCGCATGATCATCAGCACGCTGCAGCGGATGTTTCGTCATTTCTACATTCGTTTGTGCGATATCGTCGATCTGGCGCAGTCACTGGAGCGGAGTACGATCGATTTCGATTATCTGCGGTCACTCGCCAAGACGACCGGACTTTGGCAGGGTCTTGCGACTTATCTCAAGATCGTTTCCGATTACGTCAGGCAATATCGCGGAAGCGACGTGCCGTTGCCGTTATTCCTGCTCTCGGCGGCGCGCTTTGGCAACGAGAAAGTACGCTTCGGCAAGAAGTTCCTTCGCATTCCCATCGTTCCGCACTCGGCAAGGTTCTACACGGCGGAACTGAAAGAACTGTTCTGGAGCGGCGAGATCCGCAACACGCTGCGGCTTGGACTGTTGCCTTTGCTGGCGACCGCGGCCGCCGTCGAGTACAAAATCACGGGAAGCGATAAGGGAATCTGGTAGTCATGGTTCTGATCGCGATTCTGATTGCGAACGTCGCCATGTCAGACTGCGTCCTCTAAGCGTTATGAGTTCGCTACTCTACAGGGTTCACTGGATTGCGGGGCTCGGTGTTGCTTCCTATCGTCAAACACAGACGTATTCGGTAGAAGGCTATTGCGCCAGGGCATGAGTTGGGGGTAGAAGGTGGGGTCCTAGTTGGTTCGGATTCTCGTGGTGGACGACAATCCCACAGTTCGTCATTATTTGCGTGCCATCCTTGAACAACAGAGCGCTTGGCGCGTTTGTGGCGAAGCCAGGACTGGAGAAGAAGCCCTGCAGAGAGTTGAGGATTCTCCTCCCGACGTAGTGCTGCTAGATTTTCAGATGCCGGATTTGAACGGCCTCGATGTAGCCCGCCAGATCGGTCGCGAGCATCCCGAGATTCCGATCCTGATGGTTACGGTGCACTTGTCCAGTCAACTGGCAGCGGAGGCGAGAGCGGTTGGAATTCGCGGGGCGTGTGCGAAATCCGATATCGGTTCGTTGGTTCAAGCCGTGGATGCTTTGCTTCATCATGGAACCTACTTTCCCGCTCCGACGCCGCAAGACAGCGCTGCGATATGAGGGGCGGTGGTACAGGATTCCCTGTATTCAGTCTCATTTCTATGTCTGCCATGCTTGAGCGCTTGTTTCTGTACGGACCTGCGAATGTCACGTTCTAGTTCAGCATCTATCGTTGATAATCAGGAGCCCATGACTACGACGACTCGGATTCTGCTGGTCGATGATCATCCGATCGTCAGAGAAGGGCTTCGAACCGTGTTGCAGAGGCGCACGGGGTGGGAAGTCGTGGGCGAGGCTGCCAACGGAGTGGAAGCGCTGGAGGAAGCTGAACGGCTGCGGCCGGACGTGATTGTGCTGGATATCACCATGCCCCGGCTAAACGGATTGGAAGTTTGTCGTCTGGCGCGGCAGAAAACGCCGACAACGGAGATCTTGTTCGTTACACAGCACGATTCGCCGCAGATGATGAAAGAAGCATTGAATGCAGGGGCGAAAGGGTACGTGGTCAAGTCCAATGCCGCGCGCGATCTTGTGCGTGCCATTGAAGCGGTGAGTCAACATCGGACGTTCACGGCGATGGCACGAGCGGAGAGCGGAAGTACGCTCGGTCCGGCAGCCCCTAAGTCGAAATTTTGAGGAGCAGCTATGAAAACCAGAATTCTGCTTGCGGATGACCATGAAATCGTACGCCGGGGATTGTGCGCCCTTTTACAACGGCACGAAGGCTGGGAGGTTATCGGCGAGGCGATGGATGGCCGCGAAGCAGTGGAGAAGGCGAAGCAACTGAAGCCTGATGTCGTCATCATCGACATTGGCATGCCCAATCTGAATGGCCTCGATGCCACGCGCCGAATTTTGCAGCAGGAACCTACCTCAAAGGTGATCGTGCTGACGGTGACGGATGCGGACCAGGTGATCCGTGAAGCGCTCGATGCGGGTGCGCGCGGTTTCGTGCTGAAGTCCGACGCGGCCCGCGATCTGGTTTCCGCCATCGAAGCTCTGCAAGGCAAGCGCATGTTCTTCACTCCCCGAGTGAATGAACTTCTCCTCGCCGGATTCCTCGAGAAAGGACAGACCATGTCGAGAAATCAACCTCCCATGCTGCCTACATTGACCGCTCGCGAACGCGAAATCACGCAACTCTTAGCCGAGGGGCGAAGTTCCAAAGAAGCCGCTTCGCTGCTGAATCTCAGTACCAAGACGGTGGAAACGCACCGCAGCAACATCATGCGGAAGCTGAGTCTGCACTCCATTCGCGATCTAGTGGTTTACGCCATCAAAAACAAGATCATTCAGATCGATATGCCGCCGGAGGGAAATAATCTGGCCGCAGTCGCGGCCGTAGTTCAGCGGACCGATTCACCCGTGTAGATCCCGGTTCGCGTACGTACCTGAAGTTCAGCATACCCCGGAGCATTCGCCACAACCTTGATGGGGTGGTAGTCTGCGCCCACATCCTGAACGTGAGGCGTATAGGCGATCACGTATTGGTTGCGGATATCGTGCGCCAGTTGGCGTGTGATATTGCTGACCTGGTCGAGACTCGTGGGGAAAAATGCCGCCCCGCCGGTCGCGTTGGCAAGACTCTGCAGCGCTTGCCGTCCTCGTGGTTCCTGGCCTACCAGCCCAATAGCGTAGAGTGTTGGCCCGTTCTTCTGCTCAAGAAGCTGCCGTGTTTCCCGCAAAGTCTCCCGGCTCATATTGTCCTGGCCATCGGTGATCACGAGAAGAACTCTCTTGTCGAGACGCGGATTATTTTTCAGATGCCGCGCCGACGCGACAATCGCGTCGTAGAGCGCTGTACTGCCCTGGGTTGACGTCTGATTTAGAGCTCGTTGCAGCAAGTCGACATTGGATGTGAAATCCTGATCGAGATAGGAGTTCTCGCTGAAGTTCACAATGAAGACTTCGTCTTCTGGATTGCTGGCGCGAATCAGATTCAGAACCGCTTGATTCACTTCCTTTCGTTTATCGCGCATCGATCCCGAGTTGTCTACGACGATTCCGATCGCGACCGGCACATCTTGCCGCCGGAAGGAAGTGATGGTCTGGGGCAAGCCGTCTTCAAACACAGAGAATGCGCTACGATCGAGGTGGGCCGCGAGCTGGCCGTGCTGATCGACGACGGTCGCGTGCAGCACAACTTCATCCACTTGTTTCTTGAAAACGAATGTGCCGGCATCCTGGTCGGGAGTAACATCCGCGGAAGGCTGCGCGGATTGCGGCTGCCCCTGGCCGGATGGCGTCTGCTGTGGAGTTGTGCTGGGCTGCGTGGTCTGCGAACTTGGTGCGACTTGCCTTTGGCTCGTATTCGCAGGAGAAGTCTCAGCCCCGGCAACAATGGCGATAGCGAGCGAAGCTGCAAAGAGCGCGATTGGCACTGCTTTGCTGTAGACCCTGCAGAGCGTTCTACACAGTGTTCTACGCGACGAGAAGAAACCCATCGTCAAATTCCTCCTGGCGTCTTTGGATGCGGGCTGGGCGTGGGGTGCAATGCATTTTGCAACGCGCTGATTGCGCGTAGGCAACTTCCCTAGGGGTTGCCTGCGTAATGAGTTCTGGCAATCTACTCAGAACCCCTGATTGTTGATAAGTACGAATGATTCGATGCTGTAGCCAACGTTCCCGGCAAGTTCTGACGCGGAAGAAGGTAGAAAAGTTTACCTGACGTCGCAGTGGGCACCGAGCAAAGTTCTTTGAACACAAAGAATTAAGTTTTGGCAATGTTTGTGCATTCTGATTTTCTGCTACCTGCGGCCATAATTGGGCGCCCACTTTGATCTGCAGATGTGGAGGTGAAGCATGAGTACGCTTCGAGTCTTGATCGCTGATGACCACGAGGTGGCGAGAAAAGGCATTCGCGCCCTTATTGAAGCCCATCCTGGATGGGAAGTCTGCGGCGAAGCTGCCGATGGCCGCGAGGCAGTGAAGGCCGCGGCACGCCTGCGGCCCGATCTCGTACTTCTTGACGTTGGAATGCCCAGCCTGAATGGGCTGGATGCAACCCGGCAGATCCTCAGTGAGTCGCCCGATACTCGCGTCCTGATTCTGACGATGCACGATTCCGAACAAGTCGTGCGTGAAGTGCTCGCAGCGGGGGCGCGGGGATTCCTGCTGAAATCCGATGCCGGCCGCGATCTGGTGTCAGCCGTGGAAGCGCTGCAGGCACGCCGCACATTTTTCACGACCAAGGTCGCTCAACTGGTCCTGGAAGGTTATCTGCATCCTGGGCCGGAAACTGAGCCGCCATCCCGCAGTGTTCTGACGCCACGGGAGCGGGAAGTGATCCAGTTGCTGGCCGAAGGAAAAACTACGAAAGAAGTCGCGACTACTTTGAACCTGAGCGTAAAAACAGCGGAGACGCACCGCACCAACCTGATGCGCAAACTCGATCTGCATTCGGTCGTTGATCTGACGCTCTACGCCGTACGTAACGGAATCGTGCACGTTGCGTGAAAAAAGCCTGGCCAGTTGCGCTCGCTCCCACACACGAAAATGCTGCACCTAATCGATGTCATGGGCGAGCCGGCTGCGGTTGACTGAGAGCACCGCTTACGGCTTGCTACTCGACTGGCTCGATGCCGAGAACGTGAACGACGCCCGCCCCTGCATCGAGGTTTCCCCACACTCTGACCCGCTTCCCCGCGTATGCGCTGACCGGTTCTTTGTTGTCGATCAGGAACGCAGGGCGGTCTATGGCAGTCAGAAACAGCTCCGAGCCGCGCGTCAGAATCGTTCCGCTTAAATTCTTGGGTTGCGCAGCAGTTTGCGAGAGTTCTCGACCTGCGGCACGCAGTGCCGGAGACGTTCCTGGAACCGGTGTGGGCCTCTGTGTTTCTGACCAGACGATCAGTTGCGTTCCGGGAAGCTCGTCGGAAGCCGGTGATTTGGGTCTTTGCGTGAAATCCTGCGTGAAGCCTAACGGGCAGAACGCCAGTAATCCAACTCCCACAATGCTAACTCGAAAACTTGTCCTTCTCATGACGAATCACCGACAAGGACGAAGCGGCTGGTCCGTGCAGAAGCTGAGCCTAATCGCACACACTCGGATGGCGCTGATTAAGGAACGAATACTCTAGTTTGTATGCGCCGTCGATAGGGCGAGTTCCGTAGGCTAGCGGAACGCTTACCAGCCACAGACCTGAAGGTTGGAATCGAACGGGGCGAGAAGTTTGTCGCGGGAAAAATTAAGGGCGATCGTGAGGGTCGGAATGTTGGCCAAGCCAACGCTAACCCATGATCGCCCGCTCCGTTGGACCCGGTCTTACGAGTTCGACGGTGGGATCTTTCACTTGCGAATGTATCGAAGCTCAGGTCTACTTCGAATACAGCGGATACCGTATTTCGAAGGCGGAAATCTCGGGACGAAGCTCCTACAGTAACCTCTTGGGCCTCAGCAGTTTAGAGTTGCAGGTTCTGAAACGCCACAGAAATGAAGCATAAGGGGAGCTTCGTGCAGCCCGGCTCCTCAGTCCCAAAGCTGCGCTCCCCTGATGTTTGGCAAGCCCCTCCCCCGAGGCA
The DNA here is from genome assembly GCA_963772045.1 of uncultured Acidobacteriaceae bacterium. Classification (GTDB taxonomy): domain Bacteria; phylum Acidobacteriota; class Terriglobia; order Terriglobales; family Acidobacteriaceae; genus Sulfotelmatobacter. The sequence goes on from CAVYWC010000003.1 coordinate 1,289,636, forward strand.
CTCGCCAGCGGTAGATTGTATTTAGCTGATACCCCACGGGAAACGAAATAGGGCAAACCATGTATGGTAACTACGGCGTTTTGAGTAGCCTTGTCGAGTGATGAAGGAGGTTTGGGTCTGCTGCTATTCTGGGGTAGGCCGAGCTCGATGTGAGTGCGAACGTCTTGCGGCTTACTCAGCTGGAAGTAAGCGAGACGTTTTCCTGACTGATTGGATTGGAAAGCAGCCGGGGGAAACCGCAGTGCAGTTTTGGAGGACGAACGGAAAATCCTCTCTGGACTTACACAATGCGCTCTTGGACCTTCACGGCCAGAGTGCTGGAAAAACCGTAATCGCCTCTAGGCGGCGTGAACTTCTTTTCGCAGAATGTTGAGGCCGGCGAGGGCTTCCGCGATCGCGTCCCTTTCGTCGCGCGTGCCGCCGTGCTTCAAGCGCAGTGCCTCCATGCGCGCGTCGATTTCTACCTCAGCTGCCTTGATCAATCGCACGAGTCGACGGGGATCGGTTTCCAAAAGTGCCTCTTCATAGTGGCGCTGCCATTCGTACATCACGGGCATTTCAGACATCCTCCGCTCATTCTGCGTTCAGGCCCGGCAGGGAGATTTTCGGGTCGCCGCTGGCCGAGGACTGGTTGTGAGTTCGAATATTTTCCAAGAAGTGGCACACAACTTTCAACCCCCCCGTGTGCCAAATCGCGCCATCAGGATTGTCCAGACTTTTCTGCCCTGTGGCCACCCGAACGCCCGAACAGTCCCCGCAATCTCGCTACAACGAGTTCGAGGGGGTTAGAATTGACCATTGCGCCAGGGCCTTTCTATCCTGTCGCATCCCTGTCGCATCGGCGAGGCATTCATGCCAGGCTCCAAGAAGAAAAAAGCTTCGGCAAAGAAAATTAAGCGCAAAGTCGACGGACGGGCCGACGACCCATCTCGTGCAAGTTTTCCGATCGTCGCCGTCGGCGCTTCTGCCGGCGGACTGGAAGCGGTCAGCAATCTTCTACGCGCAGTTCCCTCCGAGCCCGGCTTCGCCGTGATTTTCATTTCTCATCTGGATCCCAGCCACGAAAGCGCCATGGTGGAACTGCTTTCACGCACAACGCGCCTGACGGTGCAGGAGGCAAGAGATGGCGCGCGCGTTACCTGTAATTCGGTTTACGTTCTCCCTCCAAATAGCGACATGACCATCTCCGATGGCGTCTTGCATCTGGTCAAGCGCGAAGCCAGCCGCGGTCATCATATGCCCATCGATTCGTTTTTCAGTTCCCTGGCTGCCGATCAGACTTCCAATGCAGTCGGCGTAATTCTTTCTGGTACGGCCACCGACGGTACTCGAGGACTTTCGTCGATCAAAGACAATGGCGGTACCACGTTTGCACAAGATGTGAAGTCGGCCAAGTACGACGGCATGCCCAGCAGCGCCATTGCCGCAGGCGTGGTCGACTATGTGCTTCCGCCCGGCCGCATTGCGGAGGAGTTGATCCGCATGGCCAAGCGGCCCATCGAACAGGCGCCGGGAGCCGATCTCTTCGACGGCAAAGATCGCCTCCTCAAGGAAATTTTCCGGCACCTCAAGAGCTTCAGTAAGGTTGATTTTGTGGATTACAAAGTAGCCACCATCCGGCGGCGGATTCCGCGCCGAATGAACATCAACCAGGTCGCGGATCTGTCAGAGTACGTCAAACTTTTGCAGCGCAATCCCATGGAAGTGGAGGCGCTTTATCGGGACGTATTGATCAACGTCACCAGCTTCTTCCGAAATCCGCCTGTGTTCGAGAGCCTGCGTGAAGTGGTATATCCCAAGATTCTGGCCGAACGGCCGTCCTCGGAACCGGTGCGCGTGTGGGTACCAGGGTGCTCCACTGGCGAGGAGACTTATTCGCATGCAATTTCGCTAGTTGAAATGCTCTCCGAACTACGCCTGGAGATGCCCATTCAGATTTTCGGCACCGATCTCAGCGAAAGTGCGATCCAGAAAGCGCGAACGGGAATTTACAAAGACGCGATCACAAATGACATTTCGGAGATCCGGCTGCGCCGCTTCTTTCACCGCGTGCCAGACGGTTATCAGATTTCAAAGTCCATTCGCGATATGTGCGTCTTCGCGCGGCAGAACGTATTCAGCGATCCGCCATTTTCCCGCATGGATCTGATCAGTTGCCGCAACGTTCTGATCTATCTTGGTTCGGTTCTGCAGAAGAGAGTCATTCCCATCTTCCACTATGCCCTCAAGGAGCGCGGATTCCTTCTGGTTGGTAATACGGAAGGTCTACTCTGCTCGGGCGCGGAAATATTCGAGCTCGTGGACAGAAGAAGCAAAATCTACCAGAAAAAGCCGGTGCCATCCCCGGTTACGTTTGGCATGGGCATCAGCCCGCAGACGACCGCCGAATTTGTGCAGCCCAGAACCAATCGCAGCGAAAAGGCGGAAGAACCATCAAAGGTGCCCTTGGACGTTCAGCGCGAAGCGGATCGTCTGTTGCTGACGAAATACGTTCCCTCCGCCGTGGTCGTGAACGAGGAATTGGAGATCGTGCAAACGCGTGGCAGAACCAATCGATATCTGGAGCTTCCCGCGGGCAAAGCCAGCCTGAACCTCTTGAAAATGGCGCGCCCGGGATTGCTGTATGAATTGCGCACGCTGGTCGACAAAGCCCGCAAACAATCGATTCCCGTTTCCAAGGAGAGCGTGGTGTTAGAGGATGGGTCCAGCTCGGTCGAGATCAAACTGGAAGTCATTCCATTTCGCTCTCCCGCTCGTGATCAGCGCCAGTTTCTGATTCTGTTCGAAGAAAAGGAGAGTTCGCAGCCGGCTTCCCCATCGCCACAGCCGCGCACCCCGGAAGAGATTGCGGATTCGAAAGACATGCAGGTCGCCCAACTCAAACAGGAACTCGCCAGCACCAAGGAGTATTTGCAGTCGGTCATCGAATCCCAGGAAGCCACCAACGAGGAACTGCAGTCGGCCAATGAAGAGATTCAATCGGGCAACGAAGAACTGGAGAGCACGAATGAAGAATTACAGACCTCGAAAGAAGAACTGGAATCGGCCAACGAGGAACTGAACACCGTCAACGACGAGATCCAGCATCGCAACCACCAATTGGCGCAATTCAGCAACGACCTGATCAATCTCCTGAACAGCGTTACCATCCCGGTGGTGATGCTGGGTCAGGATCTGCACATTCGACGCTTTACTCCGGAAGCTGAACGTGTGTTCGGTTTCTCCAGCCACGAAGTTGGCAAATCGCTTTCTCGCCTGCCTCTGAACCTTGATCTTCCGCAACTGGAGCGCTCGATGCTCGACGTCATGCGCGACGTTAGCATGCACAGTGAGCAGGTGAAAGCACGCGACGGGAAGGCGTACCAGCTTCGCATCACTCCCTACCGCACCCTGGAAAACAAGATCGATGGAGTGGTATTGACGCTCGTTGATATCAGCGATCTGGTCGGGTCCTCCGAAACCAAGTCAACCCGCAGGTAGTTCTCAGGCCCGGGTCTAGCGTCGCTGCAGAAGTAGCGTCTGGCAGGGGTCCCGCTGGAGATCGCTGCGCACCCGTCATCCAGCGGAATAATGAGGCAATCGACGCGGTCACGTCTATGTTGCGCGCGACCGAGGTTCCATCTCGCCATCGAGGATGGCCGGCTCCGCGCGCATTCAAACGGACTTCAAGATGACGTTCCGAAAACGTAGAGAAGAACGCTAACTTGCCTTTTGCAGTGTCAGGTCGCCCAATAAACCAAGCACGTCTTTGCTGCCCGCCATGGGGCCCAAGATGTCACAAACTGGCGTCGGGTGCTGCTCCTTCTCCTCCACCTCACCCCGGAGCACCTGGACACGCTCGGCAAGCAAGGAGATGGAGATCCTCATTTCGACCCGTAAGCCTCGCATCTGCTCGCGCAACACCCGCATCTCGCTGATGCCTTGCCTAACCGCGGCCATCGACACCGCGCAGCACGGGTCGGCCTTCAGAGTCGGCTGAAATTCTTCACGGATCGGGCTGGCGGAAACCCAGGCATCAAGTTCCGCTTTGGTCGCGACCACTGAGCCGCGTGCCCGGCCGGCTGGTCTCCGCACAGGGAGCCGCAGATCTCCCTCATAGCGTTGCACCGTGCGAACGCCTTTGCCCAGATACTTTGCAATCTCTTTCCATCCGCTAAGGATGTATGTCGACGTGCCATTTCCCAGATTCATAAACGGCCCCAGACCGGCGGGATTGATTCGTTTGGCCCAGACAGTGTTGCTTTATCCCGAGGTAAACTTCTCTGCCCGGATTCTAGCACCATTCCAGTTGCGTTCGGCGACGGAAGAAATAAATCCTAGGGAATGCATCAGCTTGCTACAACTCGATTCATGCCCGATCCAGCCGGGTACCGGCAGCGGTGGGCAGGACGGGCCGTAAGCGGGGATCCAGCCGCCACCGAGGGACCCCCTTGAAGAACTTACCCTCAACAAATTTTCCGCCAGCTCATGCTCTCGTGTAGCGAAGCCAAAGTTTTGCGTAAGATGAGCGAGCGAATGACGCCGCAACTACCGTTGTTGCTTAAGGTGCGGCAGGAGTCTGTAACCCCGGAAACAGTTTCTGGCCGGTCATCAGCAAAGCCATGGAGTTCTATCGCGACAAGCTTTTCAACGAGCACTGGGGCGAGCAGATGCGCTTCACGCCCGAGAACACGCTCGAAATTTCAATGGTCTGCCAAGGCTTCACGCGCGATCAAGTCAGGCAGATATGGCAGCCGTTCTTCGACTGGGTGAAGTCGTCAAAGGACCTTACTGCGAACGGTCTCATCGCCGTTGCCGGTCACGCTCGGAGTTGGTGGGAGATTGAAGGCAATCCCGCCATGAACCGCGACGAGCGGCTGGGCGCGCCCACTTCAACAAGCGAATTGGCGGCGCTGCACCGGAAGCGATTGCCGCAACGCACGACACTGCGACTAGTCCCAAGGTGACCGAGGCGTTTACGCTGGTCATCGTTGCTGACGGCGAGGGTTCTGCGTATCCAGGCGAGGTGCGGCCCGCGATGAATCTTGCCGCCGCTCACAAAGACGCGCGCAACATTGATCTCGCTACCGCCGAGCTGCGCAAGATCGCGCCGCACTCCGGCTCGTATGTTTCAGAGAGTAACTTCTTCAATAAAGCGTGGCAGCAGGAGTATTGGGGAGCGAATTATCCCAAGCTGCGGAGCATCAAGGAGAGGTACGATCCTGATGGATTGTTCTTCGTCCACCACGGCGTGGGCAGCGAAGACTGGAGCGAGGACGGGTTCACGCGGATAGCGTGACTCTCGTTTTCGCTTGGAAAGCTTTCAAAACCCGCATCGAGGCAGTAGCTCCTGCGATCCTGCAACCGCCGCGGTCGGCAAGAGACCGAATACGCTCGGCTGACTTCCGGTTTGCCCGTTATTTGGTGGTTGACCGCGATCGGTTTTCAGGGTGTTACCAGGGTCAGGCCGATTCGATTAGTTTGGAATTGCAGATATCCCCATGTAAAAGCCTCCATCGAGGTCGCCGTAGTGGCGGAGAAATCCAGCCAGTCTCAAAATCGAACTCCGCCGTTCGCTTTATTGACTCTCTTGCGAATCGCAGCTTAGCATCAACACGTTATGAAACCGGACATGATTGGTCGAATGCTCGGCCATTGCCGTGTAGTCGCCAAGATTGGCGAAGGAGGAATGGGATCCGTTTATCGCGCTTATGACGAGGTCTTGCATCGCGATGTCGCCGTGAAAGTTGTTCTCAAAGGCTCGCAAATGGATTCTTCTGCGAGCCGGAATCTGTTGCAGGAGGCGCGCGCATCTTCCGCTCTCGGTCATCCCAACATCTGCACGATTTACGAGGTTGGCGAAACTGAAGGCGAACTCTACATCGCCATGGAGTTGCTCTCCGGCCAGACGCTCCGCGAAATGTGCGGCGAGCTTGGGGTGCCTCCAGAATCCGTCTTGCGTTATGGCGCACAGATCGCCAGCGCCCTCGCGCGAGCCCACGACCGCGGGATTATTCATCGCGACTTGAAGACCGCGAATATCGTCATCACCTCCGACGGTCTGGCTAAAGTGCTCGATTTTGGTTTGGCCAAGCAATTAGGCGGAGGACTGTTCGAAGGCCCAACCCGGTCATTGGCCAGCCTCGAAGACGTTTCCGGCGTTAGCGGCACTTTACCCTACATGGCTCCGGAAACCCTGCGGGGTGAGCCTGCTGACCACCGCAGCGATTTGTGGGCCTTGGGAGTTGTGCTGTACGAGGCCGCGTCAGGTCATCTGCCCTTTCAAGGGCGTACCGGTTTTGAGATCAGTTCCGCCATCATGCGGGAGATCCCCGCCGTGCTTGGCCCTCCTGCACCTCCGGGACTGTGGGCAATTATTCAACGCTGCCTGGCAAAGGAACCGGCGCAACGCTATCAACGCGCGGGCGAAGTCCAGGCTGCTCTGGAGGCTGTCCAATCCGCAGCCATCGTCTCCGCGTCGCCCAGCCCAGACCCCGGAGGGCCTCCGAGGACGGTTTTGCATAGTGTCCATCATGCTCCGGTCAAAAAAGGAGATTTTCTATTGCTGGTGGGCACGACCAAAGGGGCTTTTATTCTTCGCTCCAACGCGCAACGCCGGCGCTGGGAAGTGGGTGGACCTTATTTCCACGGCCACAATGTTTACGCCCTGGCTTACGACTGCCGCAGGAGTCGGCACCGCATCTGGGCCTCCACGCAAAGCTATTGGGGAACCTTTCTCCGTTCCAGCGACGATTTCGGGAAGAGCTGGACCAATCCGCCACAAGCGCCGATTCGGTTTCCCACAGACACCGGCTGCTCGCTCAAAAACATTTGGCAAATCACGCTTGGCCCTCGGGAGCAGCCCGACGTGCTCTATTGCGGCGTGGAACCGGCCGCACTTTTTGAGAGCTCCGACGCTGGAGAAACCTGGACGATGAATCGTGCTTTATTCGATCATCCGCATCGTACGCGCTGGTTGCCAAGCAACGGAGGATTGGCTTTGCACACCGTCCTGCTCGATCCCTCTCACAATCAACGGATGTACATCGCCATTTCGTCAGGCGGAGTGTATCGCACTGAAGATGGTGGAAAGAGCTGGACGCCCCAAAACAGCGGCGTACGCGCAACGTTTATGCCCAACCACTACCCTGAGTTTGGTCAGTGTGTGCATAAGATCACCATGCATCCGGCTCATCCCTCGCGCCTGTTTCTGCAAAATCACTGGGGACTGTATCGCTCCGACGACTATGGCGAGAATTGGACGGACATCGCCAACGGGTTACCTTCTGATTTCGGCTTCGCGATCCTTGTGCACCCCACGCGTCCCGATTGGGTCTACGTGGTTCCTGTCGAGTCCGACGAGTTTCGTTGCGCCTGCGACGGCCGGCTGCGGGTTTATCGGACCCGCAATGCGGGGGGATCCTGGGAACCACTCACGCGCGGTTTGCCGCAGAAGGGTGCTTACGAGACCGTTTTACGAGATGCGCTGGTTAGCGACGCACTCGATCCTGTCGGACTATACTTCGGTACCCGCAGCGGACAACTTTTTGCTTCGCTCGATGATGGGAGGTCGTGGGTAGAGGTCGTGGAGGGCTTACCCTCCATCGTTTGTATTCGCTCGGCAGTTGTCGGCGAAACTTCCGGGCAACCATTGCAGACGCGGCCGATTGCGCCAACCGCGAAGACCAGGAGCAAGTCTTCTGTAAGAACGTCGAACGGAAAAACCTCGCCAGAAAAGATGAGGTAAGTCGATTGTGAAATTTCACATTCCGGGCGGATTGCGCGAGTTTGCAGGCGGCCGAAGTCAGGTCGAGATCGAAGATCAGGCTGCAACTTTAGATTCCGCCCTGAGTGCGCTTTGGACAATTTGTCCCGGCATGCGCGATCGCGTTCTGACCGAGCAGGGAGAAGTTCGCCGCCATATTAATATTTTCGTCGGCGAGGAGAACATCCGATACACCGGCGGACTGGCGACACCGGTGTCTGCGCAATCCGTAATTTCAATTGTTCCCGCGGTCAGCGGCGGTGCAAACAGCGCGCCTCGAATTCTTCAATTCTGACCGCTAGATCCCGTAACGCACAATTCTAGAAAATGCCTTGTAGTTCTTCCTGATCGGTACCGTAAAGACGGCTTATAAGCACATACAAGCCCATTTCCCTGCCGGTCGGCCATTCGGAAGTTGAAAAACCTCCATTTCGAATGCTGTGTGCGAACTGTGTGCCAGATTCCGAGGATACTCAGATCGGAAAAACGGCAAACCGACTTGCGGCCGATCAGTCCTCCTCGTTTCCTAACTCTAATAATCACGCGTGTTCGGCATTTTGTAATGCGCCAGAAATGTGCCCGTCTTGGATCCGTAAGTAGTCCTCCATTTTGCCAAGGTCGCTAAGAATGGTCGATGTCAACGGTGTATCTTGCCCACACCGCAATTTCGACGATAGAGGCAAAGGTCCGACAGACAATCCGTCCATTATGCAGTTCTCTACTAAAGTCCGAACCCGCTTCGGATGAAGATACGACTCGATTACAGGAAATCGACAAGGAATTGACCTACGCAAAGCAAGGTATCAGGGACGTACTCAAGACCATTGAGAAGTTGCGTGCCGACCGAGCTGCAGCGGCGCAGAACTGGGAAGCCACTAAAGCCTTAGTGAATATCGCGATCTTCTCATCATCGGCGGCCCCAATCTCGTCGTAGACCTTCTGCTGCTGTTCGGGAATGTCGTGTGCTGCTCAACATTCCCGCCTCGACCCACCAGCAAACCTTGCAGGGGTTGCAGTACGACCACCGATTGCGTCCAGCGTCGATCGTTCCAGTCGACGGCTGATGACAGCGCGGACAGCAGCCGTATCTGGCTATGTCCTCGTGTTCCTGCACCAGCGGGTCCTTCGGATCGCCGTGCATGTCGTCGTCTTCAAAATCTCTCATGATGCTTTGCTCCATCGCGTCGCGAGTTGGTTGCATCGCTTCGCCAACCGCAGCGCCACGCGACGTCGCCTCGGCGTGTTGCTGTTTAGGACTGACGTGTTACAGTGTGGCAACGACGCGCGGACTGCGACGTCCGATCCTGCTCACCGGAAACCGAATCTTTGTGACTGGTACAAGTGCGAGGTCCCGGCCAGCGGCCCTCTGCCCTTGGTGCGTTCTTTCCGCAACTCTGCTCTGCTATAGGAAAGCCTCTCTCTGGCGCGGCAGAGATCGCAGGACGCAACTAGGACACAAAACTCATTGTTTGGAATCAGAAACTTGCGGAAACCGCGAGAATTGAGTCAACCGAATCAACTAGATATGGTCGGGGAGAGAGGATTTGAACCTCCGACCCCCTGGTCCCGAACCAGGTGCTCTACCAGGCTGAGCCACTCCCCGACGAAGCAGGAAAATCGCGAACCCTACATCCTTGCGCCGAAACTTCTGGGCCGCACCAAAATTATAACATCCCTCATCGCGGTCCTTGCGGCTCGAGCAACGGCTCCGGATTCCGCGCTATCACTTCGTTTCAAAAAGCACCGGCGAGTCCTATGCTCGTATTGTGTGAAATGAGAAGGGCGACTAGGATAAGGCTTCTCGACAGGCCTCATTCATGAAGACAATATTCTCTGCGCGCCATGTTTACACTCCGATCGAAGAACTTGAGAAGGCATTCGTCGTAGTCGAAGACGGACGCATCAGCGAAGTCTCGCGACGGGAAGAGATGGAAATCCCGAAGGGTGCGGAACTCATCGACTTTGGCGTTGCGGTCCTGGCCCCAGGTTTTCTCGACATCCACATTCATGGCGGTGCGGGTATCGATGCCATGCGGGCACCAGCATCCGACCTGCCGCTCCTGGGAAAGTTTCTCGCGTCACACGGCGTGACGGGATATTTCCCGACCACTGTGGCAGCTCCAATGGACGTAACCTGTGCAGCATTGGAACGACTGGCGGATGCAATTGAAGCTGGAGAGAATTGGACAAGTAACGCCAATTCAGTGGGGGCGCGGCCTCTTGGTATCCATCTGGAAGGCCCATTCCTAAGTCATAAACGGCGCGGGGTACATCCACCGGAAAATCTTCTCTCTCCGACGGTCGAAATCTTTGATCGTCTCTGGCAGGCGGCACGCGGGCATGTGCGCATGATGACCATTGCACCCGAACTCCCCGGCGCTATGGAGGTAATCGAGCAAGCTGCCCGGCGAAATGTGTGCGTCAGTATCGGCCACTCGGATGCGGAGATGCCGATTGCACAGCAAGCCGTGCGGGCGGGAGCGCGGCATGCAACTCATACCTTCAACGCCATGCGGCCACTCGATCATCGCGATCCGGGGATTTTAGGCGAGGTGCTTACGGATGACGCCTTGAGCGCTGACATTATTGCCGACGGAATTCACTTGTCGCCCGCGGTGGTCCAGATATTTCTGAAGGCAAAGGGTCCTGAACTGGCGGTCCTTATCACCGACGCGATTTCCGCAACCGGCATGCCGGACGGCCTCTATCAGCTCGGACCAATCGAGGTGGACGTAAAAGATGGAAGGTGCACATCCGGCGGGAGCCTTGCCGGAAGCGTGCTCACCATGGACCGCGCTGTGCGCAACATTACGCAATTTTCGAGCTGGAGTTTAAGAGATGCGGTCCGTGCGGCTACACTCAATCCGGCGAGAACGGCGGGCATGGGCAAGAGTTACGGGACCCTTGTTCCCGGGGCGGAAGCAAATTTCGTTGTTCTCAATGCGCGGGGTGAGGTGCTGAAGACCGTGGTTGGCGGCCGAGAATCTCAATCCTAATTCGGCTTGCGCAGTTTCCATTCCGCAAGATGGCGCAGCAGCATCAGTTCATCCAGTCGCGAGAGCTTATCGAGAAAGGACCCTTCCACTTTGGGAGATTCGTCGGTTTCCGATTTGGCAGAAGCCGACGACCGCATCTGGTCTCCGAGCTCCGGTTCGTTGTTCATGACCTGCGAATAGAACCAGAGGAAGTGGCGCATCTGATCGAGCGCGATCCGCAGCGTCTCGATCGGCTCCGTTTCCGAGAACGAATTCATCGCTTCCATCAGTTCCGGATCGCTGGGCGCCTGCATCGCAGCGCAGTTGAGTTCCTGCTGGATGTTGCGCAGATCTTCGGTAACACGCGCGATACGGAGATGAAGTTCGTTCATGTCGTCGCGAGGCATTTTCGTTCCTCCCAACATCTCATCAGCACACGCAAGCGAACAGATGTCCCACGGGCATGCGCTTTCGTAATTCGCGGATTACTTTGGTCCGGTAAATGGTCACATGTCGGAAACGCTTGCGCAGCAAGGGTTTTGAGACCATTCTCGGGCACGATTCAAATTAGCAGCAGGATTCGATGTCACGGGCAGACCATTTGGTTCCACTCACAAGTACGTCGACACTCCTTTACAGAGTCACTCTCTCCGAAAGCGAGCTGGGTTTGTGATACAAATCCGCGGTGGCTGAAACTAAGGTGCAGGTCCGCCGTGAAGAGGGATTGGTACGCGTCATTAGCCGATGGAGCCTCGCCGCTCTCACTGTCAACTCTATTCTAGGCAGCGGAATCTTCGGGTTGCCATCGCAAGTCGCAGATCTGCTAGGCCGTCTCAGTCCGCTGGCGGTGGTCCTGGCCGGGGCGGCGATGGCCGTCATTGTCGCCTGTTACGCCGAAGTCGCCTCGCAGTTCAGTGAGACTGGTGGCACGTATCTTTATGCGCGAGCTGCACTCGGACGTTTCGTCGGGCTGCAAGTGGGATGGATGACGCTGCTCGGCCGCTTCACTGCATGCGCTGCGAACGCCGACCTGCTCGTGATTTATCTAGGCGTGTTTTGGCCGCAAGTTGCCCACCCTCTTTTTCGCTCTGCCGTGATTACTATACTCATCGGCCTGCTTACGATTGTGAACTACTGCGGAGTTAGAGGTGGGACATTCGTCAGCAATGTTTTTGTGGTCGCGAAACTCGCGCCGCTGGCTTTGATCTGCGTGGCAGGAACATTTTATCTTGCAACTCATGCTGGCGTGCCGGCGCCCATGCCCCTAACCGGTGCACACTCATGGCGAACCGCCATCCTGCTGCTCTTTTTCGCCTACGGAGGTTACGAAGCAGCTTTGAATCCCATGGGCGAAGCTAAGAATCCCGAGCGCGACGCGGCATTTGCATTGTTCAGCGCGCTGGCCGTGGTCACTCTGATCTACACGGTAATCCAGTTTGTTGTGGTCGGCGTGGTGCCTGCATCATTGCACAGTGAGCGCCCGCTTGCCGACGCTGCTCAGGTGATTCTCGGGCGCGGCGGAGCAATCCTGGTGACTGCGGGAGCGATGATTTCTGTGTACGGATATCTCAGCGCGAACCTGCTGACCGGGCCGCGTGCAATCTTCGCCCTTGCCGAGCAGCGCGACTTCCCCGATCTGTTCAGTGCTGTGCACCCGAAGTTCAAGACCCCGCATATCGGGATTCTGGTCTTCGCCTTTGTCACCTGGAGCCTGGCTCTCGCTGGCAGCTTCACCTGGAACGTGACACTTTCTGCCGTATCGCGATTGTTCTACTACGGAGCGGTCTGTGTTGCCTTGCCAGTGCTGCGGCACAAGCAGCCAAGAGCGGCGTGGTTCCGGCTTCCTGCTGGTCCCATGTTCGCAGGGCTGGGCGTCGCGATCTGTCTCGTCCTGCTCACGGGCGTGGATTTCAGCAAGTCTGTAATCCTTCTCGCGACCATCGCGATAGCTCTGGTGAATTGGGTTGCAGTGCGCTGAACTTAACGACCCGAGGTTGGGCATTGCGGCATCCCGCAGATTCAGGTCGAAGTCTATAATGCGTGTACAACCTCGAACGTGGAGGATTTCATGCCGCAAGCTATCCCTGAGAAATACCGCGATTTGTTTCAGAAGCGAGCTTTCGCGAGCCTGGGCACTCTGATGCCCGATGGCAGCCCGCAAGTCACGCCCGTGTGGTGCGATTTCGACGGCGAGTACGTAATCTTCAACTCCGCCCGGGGACGCCAGAAAGATCGCAACGTGCGCCGCGATCCGCGCGTTTCCATGGCCATCATCGATCCGGATAATCCCTATCGCTATCTCGAAATTCGCGGCCGCGTGGTCGAGATCACGGAGGATGGCGCCGCCGAACACATCAACAAGATGGCGAAAAAATATCTCGGGGTGGACAAGTATCCCTACGCGCAGCCCGGCGAAGTTCGCGTGCTCTATAAGATCCAGCCCGAGCATACGACGGTCATGGGATAGTACTTTGTGTGGCGCGGATTTTGTGTGGCGCGGACACTCCCGTCCGCGATTTGCGTGCGCCGCACTTTTTGCATGTGCGGTGCATTAGCGCGCACCGCCGGAAAGCGGCGTTTCAGAGCCGCGTTAACAGCATAAGGGAATCGGGCTTCAGCCCCCTGTCGAGGACCGAATCCGCACCTGTAATCTGTGTTTCCTTGGCTTCGGCAATGTCAACCGGACGCTTGTCCAGCTGCTCGAAGACCGCGCGCCGGAATTGCGCAATCGCTATGGAGTATCTTTTCAGATAACCGGAATCTCTTCGCGGCGCCTGGGATGGATTGCTGATCCGAAAGGACTTGATTCAGTGCTTCTCTCCTCGAATCCTGCTTCCCTACCCGGCATTTCGCGGACAGGAGTGTCCGCGCCACACGGCGATGTACGCACCTGGCTAGCCGCAACCCAAGCCGACGTTCTGTTTGAAGCCACTTCTCTCCATGTAGAGAACGGTCAACCTGCCATCGATCACATCCGCGCCGCGCTCGAACACGGAGCGCACGCGATCACGGCGAACAAAGGACCAATCGTTCACGCCTATCGCGAACTGCGCGACCTGGCCGCGGCGCGTGGCAAGCGCTTTCTGTTTGAATCGACCGTGATGGACGGCGTACCCATATTTTCTTTATTCGACCAATTGCCTGCGATTCATCTGCAAGGCTTTCACGGAATTTTGAACTCGACCACCAATGTAATTCTTGGCGAGATGGAGCAAGATCTCAGTCTGGACGAAGCGGTTAAGAAAGCGCAGGCTCTGGGCGTGGCTGAAACCGATCCCAGTCACGACATCGACGGCTGGGATGCAGCAGTGAAGACCGCCGCTCTGATCAATGTGCTGATGGATGTTCCGATTCGCCTCGATCAGATCGGGCGCGAAGGCATTCGCGATCTGACACCGAGCGCGGTTCGCAATGCAAAACGCGATGGATGGCCTTTCAAACTCGTCTGCCGCGCGCGCCGCGTGGGCGACGGGGTAAAGGCAAGCGTCGCGCCGGAGAAAGTGTTGAGCACGCAGCCCATGGCGCGGATCAGCGGCACGTCATCGTACATCTATTTCGAGGCGGATATTTTTCCGGGCCTCGCCCTCACGGAAGAGAATCCGGGATTGTACGCGACGGCATACGGAATGCTCGCGGATTTCGTGAGAGCAGTGAGAGAATGATCGCGCACGCGGGAGGACGTTTTTTCGTGGACCAAGGTACGGACCTATTTGCGGTCATAAATTCCGTCCGATATCTCTATCTGCGTGGGCTCTCAGAGCCGAGGGATAACTCTCTGCGCATAGAGGTGCAGGAAGCGATAGAGAACCGCGCGAAAGCTGCCCCGCTCGGGATTCTCGGCAGCGAGGGAAACTTTTTCCCCGGCAACTCCTGGCCTAGCGAGTCAACGGACTCTTGTCGGGCGTTCGTGCTGCACTGGTCGCGGTACGTCGCGTATCTCGTTACCGAAGAGGGGGCAGCATCATGCGGAAAGTGTGACGACGAAGTCTTTACCGGCAATCTGTTTCGGCAGTATCAAAAGTCCCACATGCTTGATCACGTCTCCCGCGACACTGGAGGTCACTTCGAACCACTCCAACATTACAAGATTCTTTGCCTCAACCATCTGATAGATATCGTATCGACGAAACCGCCCGAGATAGAGATCGTCAGAGGCCCAAGGCCGAATCGTCCGACAGCGATCATGTAAAAATAGAGGGATCATGCCATTGACCGAAACTGTCTCTCCTGCACTCAACCTCGCCTCCATCCGCGCGCAATTCCCTTCGCTTGCGCAAACCGTCAACGGACATCCCGCAGTGTTCTTCGACGGCCCTGGAGGAACGCAGGTTCCGCAGCGGGTGATCGACGCGATCTCTGATTATCTCCGTCGCGACAACGCGAACAGCGGAGGAAATTATCCCACTAGCCGCCGCACCGATGCCATCATCGCTGCGGCGCGCGAGGCGATGGCCGACTTCTTCCACTGCCATGCCGACGAAGTCGTCCTTGGCCAGAACATGACTTCGCTCACGTTCGCGTTCTCCCGCGCATTCGGACGCGAGCTGAGACCGGGAGACGAGATCGTGGTCACGCGCCTCGATCACGACGCCAATGTTTCTCCTTGGCTAACCATGGCAGAGGACAGAGGCGTGACCGTCCGCTGGGCCGAGATTCACGACGAAGACTGCACGCTCGACATGGACGATTTCGCGTCGAAGATCAATGCCAAGACCAAGCTGGTCGCGGTGGGATACGCGTCGAATGCGGTGGGCACCATCAATCCGGTGAAGAAGATTGTGCAGCTCGCACACAGTGCCGGCACGCTCGCCTTCATCGACGCCGTGCATTACACGCCGCACGGACTGATCGATGTCACCGATCTCGATTGCGATTTTCTAGTGTGTTCGTCGTACAAGTTTTTCGGCCCGCACATGGGCGTTCTCTTCGGTAAGCGCGAACACTTGCAGCGGCTGCGTCCCTATAAAGTCCGCCCGCTCACTGAGACGATCCCCTTTCGCTGGGAGTGGGGAACGCTGAATCACGAATGCATTGCAGGAATTACGGCATGTGTGGAGTACATTGCCGATATCGGCCGCAGTGCTCGGCGGGAATCCAACGGCGAGAGTAAGAGTGGCAGGAGCGAAAGAAGACACGCCATTGCGCTGGCCTACCAAGCCATTCACGAGCACGAACGCGGCTTGCTCGATCGCGCTATGACCGGCCTTCGCCAGATTCCAGGGCTCAAAATTTATGGCATCACCGATCCCGCGCGTTTCAACGAACGCTGCAGCACTCTCGCCATTCGAATTGAGGGCCACACCCCGCTCCAACTAGCCGCCAAGCTAGGCGGGCGCGGCTTCTTTACCTGGGATGGGAATTATTATGCGATTAATCTCACGGAGCATCTCGGCGTGGAAAAATCTGGGGGTTTTCTCCGGATCGGTCTCGTTCATTACAACACTCTGGAAGAAGTCGACCAACTTGTGGCTGCGCTGAAAGAAATCGTGGGCCCGTGAAAATCCCGGCAAACCACGAACAGTACAAAGCTACACGAAGGGACGTAAATTAGGGCTTTCCCGGTGCAGTCGGCATAGCCCCCGACGCCGGCGCCGCCGATTCTGATACCACCAGCATCTCGTATCCCTTGCCATCTACCTTGAATTTCATTTTGTCTTTCTTCATCGTGAGTTCCACGGTCGCGTTCACCGGTAGTAGCGCCTTGTGGGCTTCTTTTTCCTGCCGCACATGATATTCGGTCGACTCGGTGCGGATCACATATTCCTGGCACATCAGCTCCGTCGTCTTCTTTTTGCCGTCGGATTGCGATCCGCAGGGCACCGAATTTTCCGAAACGATCGTTCCCTGCATGGGAGTGTCTTTCGCCATGGCAAGGCCCCCGAGCAGCAGGAATGTCATAAGCAGACGATTGCTTTTCATCGCACTCTCCTCATGTTCAGTCGCAGATCGGCCGCTTCCGTTCAACCGATACACTTCAGCCCGGGATGTATCCCGGGCTGGCAGGAAGAACTCGCAAATTCGACAACACCAGAACCTTCGCTACGGCCAGCGCTTACCCGTATCTTCCCATCCGGCAGCGCGCACGGGCTGTGGCGCGGACATGGACGGCGCTGCGACTGGGATCCGCGTCGTTGTCGGTGACGCATTGACCGCCTGCGCCAACGCCGGCTTGGATATGTCAGACGTCTCTTTTTCTTCGGAGAGCAGTGGAGCGACCAGGCGCAACGCCTCCACTTCTTTTTCCAGACGGGTCAATTCCATCTCTTTTTGACGTAAAACTTCGTAGACATTCTTCATTGAAGTACCCTGGGAACTGAGCATATTAGCGCGACTACGTTGGAACTTTAGCAGAGTTACCTGTGTTGTCAAGGGTTTCGACTCCTGGCGCAGATGCCTGGCTCGCCTAGCGCAGCAGCAAAACTGCGGCTCCAGCGCCCGCAGCCAAAACCGCCAGGATCACAAACTTATGGGCGGAAAGCCAGGACTGGGATGGTTCCATGGCGGCGCTAAGAACCAGTTCCGGCTGGGATGACGCGCGGGAACTAATGCTGGATTGTCGCTCCTCTTCCTTGGATTCGGTCGCAGGCGCCTGCGAGGCTGGCTGTAACGGCTTCGCCGGAGCATTGGCTCTCAGGGATGGCTGTAATCTTTCCCGAACAATAGGGGGCGCCACGGAGCGTTCTGGCGCCGGCGCAGCGGCAGCCGCGCTTGCGCCCGTGGAAGTCCGACTGGACTGTGGCTTGAGCTGTCCTCGCCACTTTTTCTCTTCGCACTCCACGCACAGGCTTCGTCCCGGGGTCACGGGGAAGCCGCAGGCTTCGCATTTCCGCAGAGTTCTCAAAGTGGCTGGCACTTGTGCCTGCTCAGCTTTGCTGGAAGGTGGGTTGGCGATCGGATCCAGCGCAATGGACCAAAGCAGCGGCCGGTTCAGGCTTTTGGGCGCGGGTTCGGCCCTCGCAGGCTCTTGCAAAACGTCAGGCGCTGTCGTGCTCTCGGACGAGGGCTGGCTGGCCCCTTCGGCCGCAATGGGCGCTTCCTTGGATACTTGACCTTGGGACGCTTGAGCTTGCGGTTGCACTCGCTCGGTTGCTGAAGTTGCCTCTGGCAACATAGCATCGGCGACAAATTCCGCTTCGACTTCGAAATCCGAATCTTCCGTTTTTGCTTCGCCGCGTTCTGCTTCAACCGCACTCTGGAGGTCTGGGCTTTGTATCCCGGGCCTCTCGCTTGGCGATACCTGTTCGATAAGCCGTTCCGGAACCTGCTCCGCCGCGCGCGCCAGCCTGACTGCCGTCTCGACCATTTCGCTGAGCCGCCGGAGTGCGGTCAGATCCCGTTCGCCAAATGCGTCCACTTTCCCGGAGAACAGCTCAAAGACGCCCAGCACTTCGCCATCATTGACCACGGGCATGACGGCGACCGAGGCAATCCCGAGCTGTCGACAAGCTTCGCGGTTCACGCGCGTATCGAGATCCACATCGTCGCAGCGCAGAAGCTGGCGGGTGCGTACGCTCTCCGCCGAAAGCCCGAATTCGGTGGAAAGCAGGGCGCCCAGCTCAGGCGCATTCGATCCAGCGCTGGCGCGGCAGAGCATGTCATTTTTTCCGCGACGCCGAAGGGCGATCGCCGCTCCGCTCGACCCGGTAATGTACTGGGCGCGGTCGGCGAGCAGCTGCAGCGCCGCATCCAGATCGCGTTGTGCCATATGGCAGAGAGAATGACCTTCTTCCGCCGGCACGCGAACAGCGGCCTGTGCGCTCGCGACAGCAAGCGCGGCGGAAATACTGGCCTGCGCGGTTCGAGTTGCGGCACCCTGCTGCAACACCTGCTCCGGGAATGATTTGTACGGATGTATTTGGAGTCTCGCTCGCCATAAGGACAGTGTCAAGAAACTCTCCGCGCAGAGGTACTAATACCGACGTTTCGCGTTCAGCCACGCACAGCTTCGGGTCTGCAAGTTCATTCGAAAACCACGAACTGTGGCTTTTTTGCCACAGTCACAGTTCTAAGGCAGGTTGTAATCTAAACTGTCCAAATCGCCACACAGTCTGAACTTGATTCATGAGCAAACAATCCGCTCCGCCGTGGAGTGCAGCGGTATAGGCTTGCACAGCGGTGCTGCCGTCTCCACGCGCATTCTTCCGGCGCCTTCGGGCACTGGCATCGTCTTCCGTCGCAGCGATCTCGACGGCTTCGAAATCGAGGCCGTCAGCCGCAACGTCGCCCGCGTGAGCTACGCCACCAGTTTGATGAAAAAAGGCGTGCTCATCTCAACCACCGAGCACGTGCTTTCCGCGTTTATCGGGCTCGGCATCGACAATGCGATCGTGGAGCTCGACAACCTGGAATTGCCCATTCTGGACGGCAGTGCGCAGCCGTTTGTCGAGATGATCAAGAAGGCCGGCATTCGCAAACAACGGCGCGCGCGCAAGTACTTGAAGATTCGTCGCGAAATGGAGTTGCGCGAAGGCAACAAGTTTATTGGCGTCTATCCCGCCGACAGCTACGCGGTTTCGTATTCCATCAACTTTCCGCATCCGCTGATCGGAAAAGAGACCTTCAAAGTAGAACTGAGCAACGGAAGTTATCTGCGCCACATCGCGCCCGCGCGCACCTTTGGCTCGCGCCAGGACGAACAAGCGATGCGCAATATGGGACTGATTCGCGGGGCGTCGCAGGAAAATTGCATCGTGCTGACCCGCGACGGCGTGGAGAACGGCCCGCTGCGCTTCGCCGATGAATTCGTGCGGCACAAGATTCTCGATCTTGTGGGCGATCTAGCTTTATTGGGGAAGCAGATTCTGGGCAACGTGGTCGCCGACCGTGCCGGTCACGCCATGCACACCGCCCTGGTATCGCGCGTTCTGCGCGACAAGTCCTTGTGGGAAGAAGTTACCGTCGACGAAGAGGTGGAACGTTCAGCCGCTTCCGTATCTCACGCCGCCGCCGGATCGGCTTTCTAAGCAGAGCTCGACCCCACCGTAGAGTCTCCCGAGTTACCTGAACTGACAGCGCTCAGCTTTCAGTCCGCCGGCTCGCAGGGCGCTTCCGACGAGTCGCTCGGATCGACGGATCGTTCCCGGATCAATCGTTCCAGTTCCGCCCGTGTCTGATCGATCACGGCAGCGGCAAACTTCCGCGCCGATTCCTGCCGTTCCTTCGAGAGTTCCTTCACGCGCATGTTGAGCAGAGGGATATCTTCCTCGAACCAGCGTAGAGTTCTTTGCACCTTGGCAATGCGAAAATCTTCATTCGGCATAGGCGGACCGTCCACAATCTTTGGATCACTCATGCTGCCACGGCTGGGATATTGGACAAGTTACAAGGTAGGTACGGAAGAGGCAAGGGGCGAGGCGGGCTTACTTCTTGAACGAGACTGGCAGAGCGAGACCTTCCGACCTAATGCACGGGCCCAGATTCCGCGGCGGCAATGCGCTCTTTCGCTCCGGGCATTTCTTCTTCCAGCCGCTCGTCGAGCCAAGTCTCAAGTTGCTCCTGGGAACTTTTGGGAACGTTGTGGAAACGTAACCCCGCCCGGCCTTTCATGTCGGCCCAGACCACTTCCGCCTCCACATCGAACGGAGCGTTGGTCTGCGGCAGCGTGAACTGCAGTCTCGGTGTTGCCCCTTTAGGCAACGCTTCGTGCAACAGCAGGGCGATCCCGCTCTCGCTTAGGTTGGTGCTCGCGGCGTGAACCATCTTATCGCCGAGAACGATTCCGACCTTCATTTTGACTGGATGCCGGAAATAGCGCCGCCGCTCGCGGACCATGAAATTCAGAGCGGCATGAAAGCAGCGGGAAGCATTAAGAGCGCTGATCGGTTTTTGCAGAACGAAACTGGCGCCCATCCCGAACGCTTGCTGCGTTGTCGTTCTCTTTCCATTCAGGATGGCGAACGTCACCGAATTCTTGTTGCTGGGCGTGCCGCGCAGGCCTTCAAACACTTCGAGCCCGCCTTTAAGGTCATCGCAATCCACAATGACCGCATCGAACTTCTCAGAAATAAGAATCTGGCTTGCCTTGCGCGCTTCGTGGCAGACCTCCACTTCGATCGAGAGTTTCTCGAGGGTGGGCCGGATCACGCGCACAAGTTCGGGATCCTGACTCAGAAGCAGGGAGTCCAGCGTCATACCCTCGATTTTACTGGCCTACGTGTAAGCGGCGAAGGTACCAAAGGTCACGGGCCAATTGAGTGCTGGTGATTTCGACCGCCCTTCTGAGGCCCGGATACCATGCGATATAAAACCTTTAGCCGCGAAGGACGCGGAGAGTGCAAAGGGTCGACGAAGCAGCAGAGGGGTTGTTCTGCCATCCGGGCACAGAGTACAACTGAGTGCAACAAGTTATGCCTGTCGTTTACCTTTCGCTGGGATCGAACCTGGGGCCGCGGCAGGAGCAACTCCGGGCTGCCATCAAACGCCTTAGCAGTGCGGACCGCGTGATCTCCGTCTCATCGTTTTACGAGACTCAGCCTCTCGAGGTCACGGACCAGCCGTGGTTCCTGAACTGCGCGGTCGCCATCGAGACAGGGAAGTCCCCGGAGCAGTTGCTTAAGGCAATCCTCGCGACCGAGCACGACATGGGACGCGAGCGCACGCGCAAAAAAGGCCCGCGCAAAATCGACATCGACATTTTGCTCTTCGGGGAGCAAGTGATCGAGTCGCCGCAATTGACCATTCCGCATCCGGCCATGCATCGGCGACGCTTTGTGCTTGTACCGCTAGCCGAGATCGCACCCGAGGCGCGGCATCCTTTACTCAAAAAGAGCGTTCACGAATTGCTCGGCGAATCGCTGGAGAGCCACGTAGTGTGTAAGATTCCGACGACTGACGACGAACGGCAACGTGGTCACGATCCACTTACGGCAGGATGATCCGGCTGCCCGCTTCCTGCGGCGTGAGCACGGTCGATTCTTTTTCGGGAAATTGTGCGAAGAGGAAATCGACAAATGCCCGCGATTTCGGCCGGCCGGACGTTCTGCCGTGGGCGAGCCGCACCAGGAAAACTAGACCTCTCAACATATCCGATTCTCGTACCGTGGAATACCCCAGGTGCTTCTGCTCGGCCTCACGATATTCCTTGAGCATGCTTTCGATTTCGCTCGCAACCCGGCGTTGCGATTCGCTGGTTAATGCCTGCTCGTAATGCAGGCCTGAGTTCACCAGCCGTTCATAGCGATTGGTCAAAGCCGAAAGGCCCGCCATCAAGTCACGATCATTCATATTGCGGTCGCTGCGGGCAGCCTTGGCGAGGGCAAAGGTCAATCCCATCAGCAAGTGTTCGCGCTCGTACATGAATTGATCGGGAACCTCAATTTTGAGAAACAGCGCTGCGGAGTCCAGTTGGTCCGCGGGCCGCGGCTTTTCGTGCTCGCGCGCCTGGATGAGA
Source organism: uncultured Acidobacteriaceae bacterium (assembly GCA_963772045.1). Taxonomy (GTDB): domain Bacteria; phylum Acidobacteriota; class Terriglobia; order Terriglobales; family Acidobacteriaceae; genus Sulfotelmatobacter. The sequence continues at coordinate 1,311,744 of CAVYWC010000003.1, forward strand.
TACGGGCAGTCGCGGGGACAATCCAGCGTCACTTCGCGCTGCTCGCCGCAACACTGCGGGCAGATACGGCCATGAACCGCGGGGCAAAAGCGCTTTTCTTTATGAACTTCGCAAATCGCGCAGGCCAATCAGAATTCCTCCCTCTCATTATGGCATCCTCTCAGCGAATGCTGAACCGATGACCGAAAATCAACGATCCGACGGCTGCGGTTACCACGCTGGTTCGCCAAATCAGACCACTTCGGAACGCGTATACCTCGAAACCCCTGTAGCAATGCGCTCTCCCGCGCGAACAAATTAGAAAACCCGCGTAAAATATGGTGATTTCCACAGCCGGTAGGTATAAGATTACGCCCGCTGGTATTAAACCGATTTTACGAGGAGGAAAGTATATGGCTGCTGGTCTGACGAAAACTCAGCTGATTCGTCATCTCGCGGAGAAGACTGAGATTCCCAACAAGACTGCGGCGTTGTTCCTGGAAAACCTGGCCGACACCGCAATCAAGGAAACCAAGAAGAACGGCATCTTCGTCGTACCCGGACTGGGGCGCTTGAAAAAAGTTCACCGCAAAGCGCGCATGGGCCGTAACCCACAGACGGGCGAACCCATCCAGATCAAGGCTAAGACCACTGCGAAGTTCTATCTGGCCAAGGCCGCGAAGGACGCGATCGCTCCCAAGAAGTAGTCGCGTTTGCGAATCGAATCAAAGGCCGGCGTTCGCGCCGGCCTTCCTTGTTGAGCCGCTATGATTCCGCAGAGACAGCCGCCCTCGGCGGTCCGAACGGGCGAAGCTCGACAGCGACGTCAGCCTACGCCTACCGGAGCTTCTCATGCTCAACTGGATCGTCATCGGCATCGGCGACATCACCAAACGCCGCGCCATTCCTGCCATTCAGGCCGAGTCTCGCTGCCGTCTCTACGGACTCGTCACCCGTGATCCGAAAAAAGCGCAGGTCTACAACACGCGTGTGTGGACCAACCTTGACGAAGCACTCGCCGATCCCGCAGTTGATGCCGTCTACGTTGGCACGCCCGTTTTTCTTCATGCTCCGCAGACGATTCAATCCTTGCGTGCGGGCAGGCATGTTTTATGCGAGAAGCCCATGGCGATGAACGAAGCCGAGGCGCGCACGATGCTTGAAGCGGCTGAGAAAAGTAATAAGCTCTTCGGCGTCGCGTACTATCGCCGAACCTATCCCAAGGTGCATCGGGCGAAACAACTGCTGGAAGCAGGCGCCATCGGCAAGCCCGTGCTCGCCGAACTCACCAGCCACATGTGGTTTGATGGAACTGGCAGCCGCAGTTGGCTGGTCGATCCTGAGAAAGCAGGAGGCGGTCCGCTCTACGACATCGCATCCCATCGTATCGATTTGCTGAACTATCTTTTCGGCCAGCCGCTGCGCGCAACCGCACATCTGTCGAATGCAGTGCACCAGTATGCGGTCGAGGACAATGCAACCGTCATGATTGAGTACTCTGGCGCCGTTCGTGGCCTCGTCGATGTCCGCTGGCATTCAAAGATAGGTCGCGATGAATGCCGTATACGCGGCACAGACGGCGAAATGGACCTCACTCCCCTGAATGGACCGGACCTGATCTATCCCGGCGGACTCGAGAGCCTTCCCCCGCATGCCAACATCCACTATCCGACGATTGAAAACTTCGTCGATGCCGTGCTCGGCAAAGCTCCACTGCTTGCAACGGGAGCAACTTCCTATTGGACCGACTGGGTGACGGAGCAGGTAAAGTACAAGCCTACTCTCCAATCGTAAGAGCATACGGCCGAGCCATCCCAGGCTGATGAAGAGGGTTTTGAGTGATAACGCTGGTAACGACAGCTACTGCTACCCAAAGAATATTTGAGATAATTGTTCGGCGGGCATCCCCGAGTTCTCGCCCGGAATTCTAAGCGGTAGGAGGTCTGCCAATGAGAAAGTACGGCCTTTCCGTTTTCTTCCTTGCTGTTCTCGCTATGGCGATTACTTTGGCGTGCGGCTCGTCTCCGCGTACCTTACAGTCGGTAAGCCTCAGTCCCCCGACAGCAGATGCCCAAGGCAGCCCAATCCAGTTCACAGCCACGGGTTACTTCAACGACCAACCCTCGCCGGCGAAACTGCTTGCGGCCAATTGGGGCGCGTGCTATCAGAACCAACGAACTACCGCCGTCTCAGTTAACACCGACGGCCTAGCCGTATGCGCGGCCGGCGCGGTTGGCACATATACAGTTTGGGCCTGGGCCGAGAGCGCTGCCGACTCCTGCGGCGGCAACAACGGCGAGGTCCCCGCGAACCCTTGCGGCGGAGCCGGCGAATGCCAAGTTACAGGTACAGCGCAGCTGACGTGTCCATAAATTCTCGGAGCAGGAATTTCCGAGAATCAAGCAGTTGCGGTCGGTTGTCGTAACACCATTTCGCTCATTGACTTGACCCAAGGGTGTGAATCTTCGCTAGAAGCTCCCGCGCCTCTTCGACCGTGCAGCCCATACGCGCGTCAAACTCACCCTCAAGATGAATGCCGTTGCAAACTTCGTTCAGGGCGTTGTCGATGATCCCAAGCTGGTCCTTTGTGAGTTCGATTGTCATGTCCCCACCAGAACTGCATTGTGCGCTCTGCTGCGGTGCCGCGCGACTGCTGTTAACCGGCGCTTTCGCTCAAAACCCCTTACGGCGAGCCTAATGGCAATTTCTCACCATTTGCGGGATTCTTATGGGTTTGACCTTCGATGTTGCAATGACAACATAATTATGTTGTAATGACAACAGAAAGGGGATCAGCCATGAACGAGACCCTGGAGGCGATCTTCCAAAGGCGAGCGGTAAAGGTCTTTGAACCCATAGAAATCTCCGAAGAGCTGCGCGAGCAAATTCTCAATGCAGCCCGCCATGCCCCCTCAAGCTTTAACAGCCAGCCTTACAGGTTTTACTGGGTGCGGTCCGCGGCAAAGAAGGCGTCCGTGGCGAAACTGTGCCTCGGACAAAAGCCCGCGGAAACTGCCTCCGCACTGGTCGTGGCCGTTGCGGACCTCGGATCGCTGTCTGCCACCGCGCAAGGCCAGCTGGAGTGGATGCGCAGGGGCAACTTCCCCGAAGAAAGGATTCGCGACTATCAGCGGAAAGCAAAGATCGGCCGGATCCTGTTTATGCCTGGGCCATTCGGAATGTTTGCGGCGATCAAACGGATCCTCTTCCAGTTGCTGAATCAGCGGAAGGTGATGGGGATGCCGCCTCTGTCCCGGAAGGACCTGTTCAAATGGGCGACGAAGAGTACATCATTGGCTTGCCAGAATCTGATGATCGCCGCCGAAGCGCTGGGAATGAACACTTGTCCGATGGAAGGCTTTGACAGCCGCAGGCTCTCTCAATATCTGGGGTTGTCCGGCCGCCACCACGAGATTGTGATGGTGATTGCGATTGGGAAGAAATCGCCTGCCCACAACGAGCCACCGCAATGGCGAAGACCTCTCGAGGCAACGGTGGGTGTCCTATGAACATCCTCCCCAGGGAAGAAATTCCCGATGACATTCTGAAAGACTCGGTACTCGCCCACATCGCAGCGGCGTACTTCTCGGTGGGAAAGAGGCTGGAGCAAAAAACCCAGTGCTCGGCGACCCGCGGCTTTATCCTGTCGACATTGCGTGACGGAACGACGCTGAATCAGAATCAGATCGCCACCCTTCTTGGTTTTGACCGGACCGTCGTGCACCGGGCTATCAAGTCACTGGCGCGGGAAGGACTCGTGTCGGAGCACAGGGCAAAATCGGGGAGAGCAATTCGAGTCCAGCTGACAGCGAAAGGAAGAAAGTATCGAGAACGGCTGATCGAAGCTCGGGAGACCGCCGATGAGAGCGTCCGGCGGCAAATGACCTCGGAGGAGCGCCAGACGCTTCTTCGGCTTTTGAAGCTCGTTGCGGAATGTGAGCTATGAGCACGGTTGGTTCCAGTTCCAATCTGGACAAGATCCGCAATCCAAATGGTAGTTTCCAGGTCGCCGACGATCCACTCGAAATCGACACATCCATGGCACGCCGTCTAATGTTTGGCAGCGCTTCCGTTTTTCGAGTCTGCGGCCGCTGCCTGCGGCCAAACCGGCGAGACCAGTTCCGTGCGCCACATTGGCCCTCCCATATAAGACAGTGTCTCGGACTTCAGGAAGACCGGGACTTCGCCACCAAGAATCCAAATCTGCGAATCTGGCGGTTGCTTTCCGACGATCGGCGCCACCACCCCGGCGACACCGCCAATGTCAACCTTCGCGATATAATGCCTGGCCTCGCGGCTGAATCCCGCGACGGAAAAAGCCTCCGTCCCCTGCGCATTCGCCACGATCTTCACCAGCCTCGGCTTGGGCGCAGCCACTACCATCGGGACTTCGATTTGTTGCGTACCGTCTCGGATATTCATCAGCAGCGTGGGAAGCAGACCATTGCCGAGATCGGGCGGCAGCGCGAGATGCTCGTTCGCTACTTTCTCTTTGCCGCCGTCGGTGTAGCGAACTGTAACCTGCCCAGTGGCACACGTAACCGTGAGATCGCTTGGGTTCTTGAACGAAGGCCCTTTCTGCACCAAGCGATAGGAGATGAGCCGGAAGTTGCGGCGCTGCGAAAAAACGGTGGTTTCCTCTTGTCGCGAACCATCTTTGAAGTGGAACGCGAGTCGAGTGGTGACTTGATCGCCGCGAGCTACCTGGGTTAGGTCGCCGGCCGCGATCGCGACGCCATCCAGTGTGCTGAGCACCAGAAAGCCGTGAATAAAACCTTCGCGGTAGCGCACCGCGACCGGGGACCCCGATGCCGCGACGCCGGAAAGCATACAAGCAGAAATCAGCACAATAGCGGGAAGCCGAAAGTGCAAGACGATAACCTCTTGTGCCGAGGGTCGGCACAGTCCTTCGATGCAGTTACCGTCTGGCTGGTTTGCGTAATTGCCGGACGGATCGGAGTGCTAGAAATCATGATCATGGGCTCAGCCGTAAATGCACGAGCTTCTGCGTCAGTCATCCTGGCGTAAAGTTGTCTCTGAGTATTTTGCGGGAAAATTTTCAATCGCCGGGGGATTTTGCGATGGTAACAGATGAAAGCGCAGCAAGCCTTTCTATATCCCAAGTTGCAGTTCCGACAAATTCTCGCGGCTAGTTGCGGTTGCTGTTGAGCTTGGTTAACAGCCGCAAAATCTCCAGATAAAGCCAGACCAACATCAGGATCAAACCAAATGCCCCGTACCACTCCATGTACTTCGGAGCACCGGCGCTGACGCCACTTTCGATGAAGTCAAAATCGAGGACGAGATTCAAGGCGGCGACAGCGACCACCACCACGCTGAATCCGATCCCGAGCAGTCCAGAACCATTGATAGCAGCGAAGCGGACTCCAAAGAACCCGAGAACAAATTGAACCAGATAGAAAACCGCAATGCCGCCGGTCGCCGCCACCACGCCGAGCTTAAACTTCTCTGTCACTCGAATCAGGCCCGAGTGGTATGCCATCAAAAGAACGAACAGTGTCCCAAAGGTCAGGCCGACCGCCTTGATTGCGATCCCGGGATAATGCAGCTCGACCACCGCGGAAATGCCACCCAAGGCCAGCCCTTCCAGCAGGGCATAAATCGGCGCTGTAATCGGAGACCATTCCTTCTTGAAGACTGTAACCATTGCTACAATAACTCCACCAATCCCCCCCACCGCCACGAGAGGCAACACTGTGCCCGAAGCAGGAGCGCCAAAAAACTGATTCCAGACCCAGGCCGCAGCCGCCACCACGCAAATCAGCAGAACGCCTGTCTTGTTAATGGTCCCCGTCAAGGTCATGGGCTCATCAGATACCGTCCGTTCGACATGAAAACTATCTGCGTTCAACGCTGGGTTTGAGGTCTTCATGAGGGCCATTCGATTTCTCCCTATTTGCAGCTCACGAGCAGTACCCGCTTACTCGATCTTTCCTCTTCGTTCCGGGGTCATCGAATAACTCTACCCTTTGCTGGCCGTTGTGAGAATGCAGCCGCGGATGTCGGCAAACAAATCTGGCGATAAACTCAAAAAACACGCCCAGCTGTCGGTGAGTGAAATAGAAAATTTATCGTCACCTGACAGATTGTTCCTGTTGTGCCGAAAGTCCGATACCACTTGGAATGAGTGCGCAATGGTGCATCGAAGGAACAACACGTGACCGGGACGCCCGGACGGCGCTCGTTCATGTTCACACAGTGAATCAGTGATCCGGAAACTCCGGTTACGGTCGGGTAATAGTCGACGGGGTAACCGTCGGAAAAGGTCAAATTCAGAGTCGAGTGAGCTATACCTCCGGAAGCTGGAGTGACAGGATTCGCGCTAAGGCTGCACAAGTTCCGAGCGACATTTGCGACGCGCTGCTTGTGCGCTGGTCTGGATCTTCGGACGGTGCCAGCAGTAGCTAGGACACTCTGATATGGAATCGACAATGTGTTAACTGAAGCCGTCCCGTGGCGAAAAGGCGTGGGAGAAGGTGAACGACATTTTTGCCTAGAGGTTGACGACCGTCGGCAGTCCCACAGCCAACATGACCGTGACGTTTTGAGGGATTCCGAGCAATCAGGTGGCAACTCCGAACTAACCCGAATTTGCCCATCCATTCCCCGCTAATGCTAAACTTCGCGAGCAGAAAAAGGTCGGGATGCCGAAGAAAAAAGCAAGCGCGATTCCGCCGAAGCTCACGAGAGCGAACAAGACTTGCTCGCTCGTCTGCACAGCGGGTACCAGCTTGAGGCCGACTCGCTCGGCGGCAACCCGGTCCTGCGCCGATTGAAAGACAACGAAGTACTGCGCCCTGCGGATGCAAATGGCAGCACCGTCAAAGCACTAGAGGAGCGCGATCTGATCTGGGCCGGCAAAGGTCGTGATCCGCTCACAATAACCTGGCGATTGAACAAAGGGAAATAGGGACCAAGTGGATGTGCGGACGCTATCGACTCTCGCGGCGAAAGCAGCTCATTGAGCAGTACTTCGATTGCTCCGGCGAAGAGGACTGGAGTCCGCGCTATAACATCGCACCGACTCAACTCGTCCCGGTAATACGTCAGCATCCCCAAGAACCGCACAGGATGTTTTCTCTGATGCGCTGGGGCTTAATTCCGTGTTGGGCGAAGGATGCCAACGGCTCAGCTGGGATGATCAACGCCAGATCAGAAACTGCGGCTACGAAGCCTGCCTTCCGCGGCCCACTGAAATTCCACAGATGCCTGATTCCGGCAGACGGCTTCTACGAGTGGTCGCGACACGAAGCTGCATGTGTGATTGTCCGGTGAGCACCACTCGACCGGACCTGCCATCCCATTGGCAGTACCCTACGAGGTATGGCGATTCGGTAACGACTCGTCTAGAAGCCCTCGGACAATGTATCCCACCGTCGCAAGACGGGTACCGAAACCGCGAGGGGACGATATTTCTGCCAGCATCGAGGCGGATCGGGGCTAGGGTGAGTGGTAGGGTCAGCAGATGCGAACCTCTGTAAGTATCGTCAAGAATGAAGGGGTCAAAGATGCTGTTAGGCTCCGAGGCTGCGGCTGGAACGGGTGCTCCATTCTCACCCGTCGTGGGCGAAAAGGCCGTCGGTATAGTAGGAGGGACCTAACCCATTCTGTCACACATGTGGAACGTGGTAAGCCCGCATTGCTCCCTTCGGGGTAGCCAGGCCGCAAGGCCATGCAACGGTGATGCGGGTAGAGGATAGAGGAGAAAGCGAACGTCCGACTGTAATGGTCGGAATACGGATTGCGACATTATCCGACGCGAAAGCGGGCAGACTTCCTCTTGGTTTCCGATCACGAGAGAACTTGACAAATCGGCCCAATAGGATCGGCAGATGACGGCGCAAGCTGGTGCAATCCTAAACACGAGTTCAGCCTGGGACGCTGTTGACTGGCGAACCATCGAGGACAATGTTCGCCGACTCCAAGCCCGTATCGTGAAGGCGGTGCAGCAAAAGAAATGGAACAAGGTGAAAGCCTTGCAACATCTTCTTACGCACTCGGCCAGCGGCAAGTTACTTGCCGTGCGCCGGGTAACAGTGAACGACGGTAGAAAAACGTCTGGAGTGGATGGCGAACTCTGGGACACACAACATAAGAAGCTTCAAGGTGTGATTTCGCTGACGGCACGGGGTTACCGCCCCATGCCTCTGCGGCGGATCTACATCCCGAAGGCCAATGGGAAGCTCCGACCGTTAGGAATCCCAACGATGCGGGATCGAGCCATGCAAGCCTTGTATCTGCTGTCGCTCGATCCGGTCGCGGAAACCACTGCGGATCAGAATTCCTACGGCTTCCGGCAGGGGAGAAGTTGTGCGGACGCGATTGAACAATGTTTCACTTCGCTCTGCCACAAAAACCCAAGCTGGGTGCTCGAAGGCGACATCAAAGGCTGCTTCGACAACATCAGTCATCAGTGGCTGCTCGACAATGTTCCCCTGAACAAAGCGATCCTCCACAAGTGGCTAAAGTCGGGCTACCTAGAAAAACAAGTATTCTACGATACGATCTCTGGCACACCGCAGGGCGGAATCATATCGCCTGTGCTGTCAAACATCACTCTCGACGGCCTCGAACGACGGCTCCGGGAAGTTTTCCCGGTACGCGGAAAAGGCTCCGAGCGCGGACGCGCAGCGCAAGTACATTTGATCCGTTATGCGGACGACTTCATCATCACCGGACACTCCGAGGAGTTGCTGAGAATGACGGTGAAGCCGCTGGTCGAATCCTTCCTGACTGAACGTGGTTTGGTCCTCTCTTCGGAAAAGACCTTGATCACGCACATAGAAAAAGGCTTCGACTTCCTTGGGCAGAACATTCGGCGCTATCCGCACGGCAAGTTGTTTATCAAGCCAGCTCGGAAGAGTGTTGTGTCTGTTCTCGCCAAAGTGAAGCAGATCGTCCGAGAGTACTTGGGTAGTACCGCTCATCTTCTTATTAACCGATTAAATCCGATTGTAAGGGGATGGGCCAACTACCACCGCCATGTCGTCTCCAAGCGCGTTTTCGCACGACTCGATGCTGCGATATTCAGGATGCTCTGGGGATGGGCGCACGCCCGTCACCGCCGAAAAGGAGCTGGTTGGATAAAGCAGAAGTATTTCGACCGTGTGGGAACACGTGACTGGTGGTTCTTCGGTGACACTGTGGACGCGCAGGGCTCGCCTCTTCGTGTTCGCTTGTTTCATGCAGCTTCCGTGCGAATCGTAAGGCATGTGAAGGTTCGGTCCGGCCTGAATCCTTACGACCCGAGTTGGACTCCGTATCTGTCCAGACGCTACGCCGTCGCTCCACATCGTGCGCGTTCATAATCTGAGCGTTCCCGGAAACTTGAGCCGTGTGAGCTGGAAACTCTCACGCACGGTTCTTAGAGGGGGGACCAACAGCAACGTTGGCCC
>CAVYWC010000004.1:0-4014 GCA_963772045.1 uncultured Acidobacteriaceae bacterium
CCATACGTGATCGGGTTAAAAGCGGCCATAGAGAGTGGCCGAAGACGTGATTGTTTTACCTTGCCGACATGTATCTTTGCAAGGCGGCCAGTGGCGCGTTGATGTTCAGACCCTTTGATTTCGTGTTAGTGTTGTAGTCGCTCTGCCGGGGTCGCGCCTTGCGGAGTGATCCAGGGCCGATGACACGGGGCTGGCTCCGAAGGAATCGGTAATCGAGACCCTCTGCGGTTTGCCTGATGGGCTGGCCGGCGGAGGGTTTCGTGTTTTTGCCAGGATTCCTAAGGTGAGGCTCCGTCGTGGGAGGCCTCTGGATCACGAGTCGCGACGCCGCCGGGCGTTCTTTGCCCGGCATCCTTATCGCTTTGTCTTTGCTTTTGCTTTGCTTTTGTCATTGGCCTTCTCCCGGGCCGCCGGTTTTGGTGCGCCAACTGCGCGGGCCGCACTTGAGAACGTGTCCGTGATGCAGCAGGCGATCCAGCATGGCGGTGACAGCGGCGCTGTCGCCCAGCAGTTTTCCCAGTCTTCTACGGGTCTGTTGGACGTCAGCAGTGTGCTCGCACGTTCGTAGCGGCGCATGATGATCTCCAGCAGTTCCTCGGCGGCGGTCAGCGGCAGCTTGCGCATTCCCAGGTCGTCGATGATCAGCAGCGGCACGGTGGTCAGTTGCTCCATCAACTCCTTGCGTTTGCCATCGAGCGTAGCATCGGCCAGTTCTTCCAGCAGCCTGTGGGCTTCGCGATACAGAACACGGTAGCCCTGCTGGATGACGGCGTGTCCGATGGCTTGTGCGCAGTGACTTTTGCCGCTGCCAGGCGGACCGAGGAACAAGGCATCTTCGCGCTTTCCGACCCAGTTCGCAGTGGCCAGGTCGAAGACCAGACTGCGGTTCATCTTCGGGATTGAACTGGAAGTCGAAGTTATCGAGTAGCTTGTTTGCGTCACGGAACTGCGCCTGCTTGTGGCGCCGCTCCAGCAGTCGCTTGCTGCGACAGGCAAGTTCGTCAGAGACCAGGATGGAGATCAGGTCGATGGGCGCCATGTTCTCCGACTGCGCTTGCAGAAGGCGAGTTTCCATCACTGCGGCCATGCCGCTCAGGCGCAGTTGTACCAGGGAGCGATTGAGTTCGATCAGGTTCATGGATTGGGTTCCTCGAAGTTGATGCGTTGTTGGATCAGGTCGCGATACTGGCTGAGTTCGCGGATAAGTGGATCGACTTGCCGCAGAGTGAGAGGAGCCTGTGGGCTGCGCTCCAGATAGCGGCGCACGAAGCGATACTCGGGGACGCGCAGTTCCAGCGCCGCCGCGCAGGCATCGTCTGAAGCCACGCTGCCATATTGCTTGACCAGTTGGAGAACGCCCTGGATGCGACGCATTCCGAGTTCGCCCTGGCGAGCATGGATGGCGTCGCAGACAGCGCCGATGTTGGCTCCGGCCTTGTGCGCACGCGCCAGCAGTTGAAGCAACGGCGGCGGCGTACGACGCGGACGATCCGCATCGCGGATACGATGCCCGCCACGCTTGCCGCTCAGATGCTCGCGCAGCAACTCACCGGTGCGTGGATCAAGCAGACGCACGAACATCGCGTCCCACTGCACGTTGACCTTCCGCCCGATCCAGCCCGGCGGCGCTCCGTAGTAAGCCGCTTCAACCTCGACGCAACCATCGAGATGCACCGTGCGCTCGCCATACTGGTAGTAGCGGAACGGCTCCAACGGCAGCGGCTGCAGGTGGGGCTTCTCTTCGGCGAACATCGCCGCTACCTGCCGCTTGGTCCGGCCGTGGATGCGCGTGTCGGCCCAGCGCTCTTCCCAGTGGTCCAGGTACGCCTGCGCCTCTTCCAGGCTCTCGAACTTCTTGCCTTTCAACGGCGTCTTCTGCGCGTGGTTGACGCCCCACTCGACTTTTCCTTTTCGATCCGGATCGCGCACTTTGCACGGCAGTGCCGTCACGCCGTAGTGCGCCAGAACGTCGCGATACAAGGGATTCAGGCCCGGATCGTAGAAGTCTGGAGACAGCACACCCTCGCGAAGATTATCGAGAACCACGATCCGCGGCGAACCGCCAAGCCGGCGAAATGCCTTCTCGTGAAGCTCGGCCCACACCCGCGCACTCGATCGGAAGGACAGTAGGCGAACACTCTTGCGGCTACAGCCCAGAGTCAGAACGAATAGCCGCGTGCGCCGGTACTTGCCACTGTCGGGGTCGCGCACCATCGGCCCCGTGCCGTAGTCAACCTGGCATTCTTCGCCAGCCGGAGTTTCGATGATTGCCCGCGCTTCCGGCGTTGCGGCGCCGCGCAAATTGCGCACGAATCGCCTCACGCTCTGGTAACCACCCGCGAACCCGTGGCTGTCGACCAGATCCTGCCAGATTCCCATCGCGTTCCGGCCGCGCTCCAACTCCAGCGCGATCAGTTCACGGTAAGGTTCGCAGCTGCTCGCCGGTCCGCAACCCGGTTTCCTGGCCAAAAAGCCGGTGATCACCTCTATGGCCGCTTTTGAATCCCCGCCCCCAGAGTCGGTGATCGGGTCTATGGCCGCTTTTGAAGGACTGTGGCGTCCCCAGCCGCCCGGACGCCGTAGGGCAATCCCCGCGCCGCGAAGATAGTCGCCCGCCGTTTCCCGGCGCACTCCAGTCGCCTGCTCGATGCGCCGCAACGACCAGCCCAGCCGGCCCAATGCAATGACTTGTTCTCGTTTTTCTCTGCTCAAGACGTGGCTCATGACCACAGAGGCTAACTTCCCCCTGCGGCAGCTCTGCCTTAAGCCTTCTCTCTATGGCCGCTTTTCACTTGATCATCTATGGCCGCTTTTGGGTGATCACCGAGGAACTTGGGGTGGCGAAGACGCAAAGGACTTCATTTTTCTTTCCGTCTACACCGGCCTGCGCATATCCGACGTAGCAACATTCGACATCGGGAAGCGACTCAGGGGGAACGACGTCTTCCTGCGCATGCACAAGACTAAGCGACCCCTGTTCACGTGGATTCCAGATTGGCTCGTCGAGCGCCTTCGCGCGCGGCAGAAGGTTCATGGCCCGCTCATCTTTGCGGCTGGCATCACGCAAAATGCGAAGCAGCTTTGCGACATTTGGCGAAACAAGAGGCTCAACAAGGTATTCGATCTGGCGGGTCCCTGGGAGACACCGGCCCACCCCCATCGATTCCGACACACTTTTGTCAGGATTCTACTCGAAAAAGGAGTGCCAATCCCCGACGTTGCGGAGTTAATTGGGGACACGGAGGAAGTCCTCCGGACACACTATGCCGCATGGATTCCAGGGCGCCAGGAACGCCTCTCCAAAATCCTTCAAGAGGCATTCGAAGGGAAGCTAGGCCCTCGTCTCATTCAATTGCAGCGAAAGGGCTAGTGAAGATTGAGCTCAACTGAAAGATATTGATTCGCCCGTCCCGATCAGAGTTCCGATTACCGATGTACTTCGATTACTGTTTTAAACCGAAGGCCTAGTTACACGCGGTCGTTCCGGGAAGTCGTCAGACTGAGGAGAGCGCAAAACAGAGATAAAGGCAATAAGCGTGTTCACCAGATAGGGATGACATAATGGAAACTTCTTTGGAGTCCTGTTCAGTCGCCCACTCTTGATCACTATTAAACGACATTCGACATTCTGGAGTGGATTCTCCTTGCAACAGATTCAGGCACGCTGTACGTTGTGTGTGCTTTCTTGCGGCCTTGGCGAATCTGGATGACTCCTGGTTCATCCTTGACGATCTTGCGCACTGTCTCTCATCCCGATTCCCCATAATTCAGCCAGCTCCGCGATTCTGTAGTGCTTTTCGGTGAAAGCCTGATCGTTGAGAAAGACATACGTGCTGTTCATAGCCTTTTCTCGGGCACCGCCCGCCCACGGATATCACCCTTACTGCTCGTTACAGAAGTCACGCGCGCCATGCATCGTCCTCTTCTTACAGCGTTACATCCGGCTTCATTATGAAATGTCCGCGTGCCTGCGAGGCATTTGTTGAGGTTTGCGTCCTCTCTCTGCGTGTCCCC
>CAVYWC010000005.1:0-572556 GCA_963772045.1 uncultured Acidobacteriaceae bacterium
ATGACTACAATCAATAAAAATGTAACGTTACGACTTGACTATATGTACACTTCTAGGGTATTGTCAAGCGCGCTGCTTGGTACAGCCGGATGTGAGCAGCAGGCAGCGTGGTTGATTGGGGAAAGCTTCTCCGAAGCAGTTTCTCCAGTGAGGAGTGAATCGATGCAACCGCAAACCGATCCGCCAACTCTCGAAATCAGGTCAACGAACAGGAAGCAAGCGGGGCGAGCCCAAGGCGAATCCAATTTTGAGTCATTGTTGGATGTGGCGGAGGCAGCCAAGCTTTTGAGAATTCACCCTAAGACGCTGCGTAACAAAGCACGCCGAGGGATCATTCCCGGCGTTCAGGTAGGCAGACTTTGGCGATTCCGGGCCTCAGCACTCAACGAATGGCTGGATGAGATCGCAAGTTGAGGAGCGAACGTGCTGGCAAATGTTTCTCGACCGTTCTACAGTCCTGGATTATTCTGGACTAGGCTGTCAGTGCCGTTTAAACAAAGGAGGCATTTTGTTTAGACGGACACGCTACCAACAAGGAAGTCTGAGGCTCGAAGAGCGGAAGAGAGGTTCCGCAGTATGGGTGTACCGCTGGTGGGAGAACGACATCACGGGAAAGCCAATACGTCGCAAAGTGCAGCTGGGATCTTTGGAACGATATCCAAACGAATCAGCGGCATGTGCGGCAGCCGACGCTCTTCGGTTAACCATCAACAATCAATCCAAGCGAAAGAACCTGCAGAAAACAACCGTCAATACTCTTTGGGAGCACTACTGTCGAGAGGAGATGCCTCTCAAAGAGATATCCACGCAAGATGCGTATCTGGTGTATGGGAAAAATTGGATTCTCCCACGATGGGGAAGCCTCCTTTTAGAGGACGTCAAAACCATCGAGGTAGAACGCTGGCTACGAGCAGCAGAAGTTGCAGACGGGACCAAAGCCAAGATCAAATGCGTTATGTCGGCTGTGTTCTCGCATGCCGTTCGCTGGGAGTTTTGTGGCCACAATCCAATTTCATCGGGAATACCAGTTGGAACGGGTGGGCAAAGAGGGCCAAGCACGGGGGTGCGCGTCAGTGCGAAGCGTCAGAAATCTCCTTTCGTCTTTTCACCGGAAGAGGTCATACTCGGTCTGGCACAACTGGAGTTTCGCGATCAGATTCTCGTGTTTCTGGACGGTGCCTTAGGAATTCGGCAAGGGGAACTCGGGGCACTGCATTGGCTGGAGTGCGATTTCAACAATATGAACTTCAGCGTGCAGCATTCCTACTACTGGCGTCGGGGTGGGAACCTGAAGAGCACAAAGACGGAAGCATCGGCAAAGTTATTGCCGATGCATCCAAGTCTGAAGCTGGCCTTGCTGGAGTGGAGATCGCAAAGCCTCTACAACCAGCCGGGCGATTTCATCTTTCCTTCCGAAAGACTGGAGGGAAAGAACCGTTAGATCTAGCTTCAGTCCTGAAGAAGAAAATTCAGCCTGCATTCAAACGCATCGGAATCACGGGTGTGGGCTGGCACACGTTTCGGCACTCGGTAGGGACGATGCTGGCGGAGATGGGCGAACATCAACTCACAATCCGCGACTACTTGCGGCACAGCAACCTTCATGTCACGAACAAGTACCTGCAGGCAACGTCGAAGACCAAACGGCTGGCACAGGACAAGTTGGTGGACGCCATTCTGCCCACAGGCATTTTGCCGAAGACAAACCTGATCCAGATGAATGCTGTTTGCGAGGTTTTCGGATGGGGCCATTCGGTCGTCACGGAACGCTTATCGTCCCCTAACATCCCCTGATTTGCCGGACGCTAGGGTTGCAAGTGCTTGAAAAGAATGGCGGGGACGACGGGACTCGAACCCGCGGCCTCTGCCGTGACAGGGCAGCGTTCTAACCAACTGAACTACGTCCCCACGCTCAAAAACAAAGACTTCGACGAACTCCGCTACTGGTGCGGCTTTTGCTAGAAAAGCAGTTTTCGCAAATTTCGCAAAAACTGCCGAGTTTGGTGGCAAGTTCTGGATGAACCGCCTCCAAACCGCCTACAAATCTTTCGTTGATCGGCACGGATTCATCTTAACACAGGGGCATCGGCGGAAACGTCGCGCCCAGAAGAAAATCACGATGTCATCCGGGCGATTTGGGTCGGGTCGTGATCCGTTGTTGCCTCGTGTGCTCTGGACCAAACCTAGCACACCAGACCTGCGCTAAGTACGCCCCCGTCCGAGCCTATAAGATCCGCCGCATTGACGCAAACAAGAGCAGTTCGGTAGCCTTTGCACGTCGTTGCTCCGACTAGTCTCGGAGATCACGGGAGGCTGCGTTGTGACACGAGTAAAGCTCTTGCTCCTGCGGTGGAAGGTTGAATTACGGGAGCAATTGGAAACAATTTGGGAAAACAGATGGGCGGGCATCGTACTAACGGGAACTGGGACCATTGTCGCTGCCTGTTTGTTTTACTTGATTCCATCTCCTGGGGTCAGTGTCGCTGTTATGGGTCTAGTAGCTGCGACCATGGCAGCGAGAACAAAAGCAACGGGAGCGGAAAAGGCCGCGTGGATGCTGATTATTTCTGCTCTCTTGGTTGTTGAAATTGAAGCGATAAAGAAGGAACGATTATTCAACGCGAAAGCAGAGAAAATCAGAGCGGAAGAAGAGCGCGAGCACTTCGCTCAGATTGGCAAAGGAATAGAGACCAACATCGCGCAGAGCCAAAAGCAGTTTGAAGAGACGATCGGGCAAGGCCAGCAGCAATTCAATGAGACGTTGAAAACAGAGAAGAACAACTTGGCGCAAACATTAGGAGGTCTAAAGGAAACAGTCAAAGCAGCGACCGGAGGTGATGGCTTCTGCTATGCGATTCTCGTTCCGCCTGATTACGCGGGAAGCGCCAATGTAAGTTCGTCTGTCATCCCGCAAGGCAAATACCCTCTTACCAACGTGAATGCCTTAGTGACTGATGACGACATGATGGTCCACTATCTCAACGAGACGAATACGGGAAAAACACACTCGGCGGACGACTTTGCCAGCATTATGCAACGTGCTCAGGAATGGATTCATATCGGCGATTTACCTCCTCAATTTCCTGAACAGTTCTCGATGCGGGCGGCAACAGTGGCCGATGATAGGCGCATGTTAACAATAATGTTCTGGGCTAACAACGGGAATTGGATTGAAAAATTTGGGCTTCGTCGCGTCAATGGCAAATGGTTAAGATTAATCCGGGTGTGGAGACCTCGCCTTGACAAGAAGAAGAAGGCAATCGTCAATGATGAAATTTTCAATCAAGTCGATGACGGGTATCCAGAGGATGCTAATAGCAAAAGTCCGTCAGGTCTGTCAGCTTCTCATTGACGTGCTGATGATCGATTGTTATTTAATTCCGAGATTACGCCTCACAATTGCCCATTCTCCGCCACGTTGTGTCCGAACAAAATGAAGCCGTCGATGGCTATCCAAGTTCAAGAGTCGCACTCAGGCCACATCTAAGCCGATTCCCTGAGAATGCTCGTGTTGTTGTTCGCGATCTTCGTGGCGTGTCGAGGTGATCTCAGGCTGCTGTGGGGATTGTTCTTCCTCATTAGGCTCAGTTGCAGTCCTGCGCGACAGGTCGCGGGCTAGATCGCGCGCAAGTTCGTCCTGGTTATTTGTATATATTTGGGCATCGTATTGCCCGCGGGAGATGGCAACGTAGGCAAAGCGGTTGTTTACTAGATTTTCGCTCTTGTCGGTGTCCACGTGGATCAATACGCGGTCTGCGGTTTGACCTTGGCTGCTATGGCTTGTGACGGCATATCCGTGATCGAGATGAGGATGCTCACGAATGTTGAACTCAACGTCGTGCCCAGAGTCCATTCGGATCTTCAGGTCGCCAGCATCATTGATTCTTTCAATCGTCCCGAGCTCGCGGTTTGCAACATGCAATTCCTTGGACGGCGCGGTGAACTGGACCCGATCACCTTCAGAAAATGAACGCTCGACTTGCTCATATACAGCGACACCGAAAAGGCGGTGTGGATCGTAAGTTTGGCGGTCCCCGTTCTCTCGCTCGATACTGATGCGATTGTCCTTCGCATCCACATCTTTAACGCGCGCGTATTCGCCGGGTTCAATGCCCAGCGACTGGCTTCCCCGGGTGTAGCGAATCACGTCTCCTGCCTCGTATTGCGCAGCCCACTGCCGATCAGCACCAGTCATTTCCGACCGCGAATCAAGCACATGCAATTTGTGCTCATCTTGGCTGACATTCCCACGCTCTTGCATTTCATGATGAATGAGGCTATTCAATTCCCGACGCGACTCGTTATCTGGCGAGACGACGAGCGTTCCTTTAGGCTCCTGAGCGTACTCCCGTGCAATTTCCGTCAGCCGGTCTTCGCGGTTGACAATTTCATGCACTCGATTCTGCCGCTCGAGGTTGTCTACCGCCTCGAATACCTGCCCTCGCGATAATTGTTCCACCACTTCCTTGAGCGCTGGGTCTTTCTGCCGCATGATTTCGTCAAGGCGTGCAGTCTGCATTCCTGCCTCTTGCATCTGCTGGTATGGTTTGCCAGCCTCAACTGCTTCATGCTGGTGCTTGTCGCCCACCAAGAGCACGCGGTCTTCACCATGTAGTCGATGGATGAATTCATTCATCTGCTTCGTGCTGGCCAGACTGGATTCATCCAAGATGTAAAGTCGCTTCTGGTCGCCTTGCTCAGTCAGGTTAAGGTGACGTTGCAATGTGCCAGACTCAATTCCGGATTCAGCAAGTTTGTGCGCTGCACGTGATGTTGGGGCCAGCCCACGCACTTCGTACCCCTCGCGTTCGGCCCCTTCCCGAATCGCAGCCAAAGCGGTCGTCTTTCCGGCACCTGCCGTTCCTTCGAGCGCCGTTACTTTGTCTTGGCTAGACAGTATCTGGTCCACGGCGGCGCGTTGGCTCGCGGTCAGATGATCGTGTTTCTGCTCAATTTCTCGCCTGCTCTCGGAGCTGGCGAGCATTTCGTGCTGGTTTTTGCCTGCGCGCATCGCTTCAATCGTGTCGCGCTCGTAAGTGATCATTTGATCCGTCGTAAATGCTCGCCCTGGGCTCCTGTTTTCCCTTTCGATTAGATCGCGCGATGAAACTCGATGCTCGAATCGCTCGTGGACTTCAGCGAAGCTTGCGGAGCCCATAGATCGCCTCAGTGAGTCGCGCATCAAGTCCCGTTCATCCGCAACGGCTTGGCGTTCGAAGTTCTTCTCGCGGGAGTAGGTCAGAGCTGATTCAATTGTTCGTTGTTTGTCTTGGGGACTCAGCTCTTCCACTTGACGCGTCTGCGCTTCGCTTATAACCCGCTCATGCTGATTTCCAAACTTGGCCGCAAGCTCCCGATGCTTGTCCTGCATCTCTTCGCGCGTGATCGACGTTTGCTTGATATCGCGAGTTTGATGAGCTGCGATCTGGGCCGCGGCCGCACCGCTGACCCCATGCTGTTCAAGATGATCCTTGATCTGCTGGCTTCGCGGACTGGATGCCTCCAAATACTCGCGCGTATAACCCTTGATCTCCGGCTGGCAACTCTTTCCCTGCTCAACTTCGTAACCCAGCTCCTTCAAACGAAGCGCCAGTTCGGAACGATAAATCGCGGTACCGTATTGCTGCGAGCGATAGAGCTCGTGTGGCTGGATCGAGTGCGTTTCGCCTTTTTGGGTTTCAGTGACATTGAAGAACACGACATGAGTATGAAGCTGCGGTGCCGAGTAGCCGTTTACAGGACGCGCGCTGTCATGCTCAAAGACCGCGGCAACCCATTTTCCAGTCGTTTCAGCCGGGTAATTGCCTCCCAAGCGTGCCTGAACATATTTTTCAACTTCGTCCAGGGCAATCTTCACGCTTTCTCGATGGGCTTGACGCACCTCATCGTCACTACCGACGAGTGCCGTCAACGAAACACTTTTTGGAGCAGAGAAAGTAGCATCCCAGCCCGCGCGATGTTCCATCGTGCTGACCCGGTCACCGTGCTCGTTCACGTATTCACGCGCTGTTTTGTGCCCCACAAGCTGTTCACCTGTGAACGGATGCTGACCATTTGCAAGACGTGAAAACTGCTCCTCTTGGACTTCGCCCTTAAGTCCCCACTGCTCGGCGAGCTTGCCGTGCCACTCTCCGTGTATCCGGTCGCCTTCGGAGTAGTAGTTCTGCTCGGCGTTTGCGAACTCCGCCCGGTGATATTCCTTCGCCTGCATTGCACTCAAAGGTTTTGAGATCGTCAGCATGGGCTACTCGAAGAACGGCTCTTGTCCTGCGGCGACATCCTTTGCCTTAGCCGGACTAATTTCCTGGTGAGGAGGTATCAATGGACGCGGACGTTTGTCTTTGCCGACGACCTCAACTTTGGGTTGCGGTTTGATCTCGCGCTCAACGAATCCTGGCTGAAGTTTGAGCGGAGCGACATAAGGAAAGCTGAAGCGCACGACGAAGTTTTCTACTTTAGCTACTGCGTGCAGTCGGGGCAGTCCACTGATCTCTGAGGGCAGTATCAACGGCTCTGTCCGCCTTTCCGTGTAACGGGTTTTCGATCCACCCATCTTCGGAAAATCTTCCGTGTTGACGGATTGTTTCAAACGCTCGACTTCGATCTCACCGATCGTATCGGAAATCCATTTCGCCGCTCGTGGTTCGCTTGTATGCAGGAACACTTTGGTCGCTGGTTGCGAAAGCATTGCCTCAGATTCGTGTCCGTACCGCACTTCGAGTTGGCTTCGCCCCTGAAAACCAATCACTACCGGATTATTCGATTTGCGGTTCTCGGTGAGAGCCGTATGCAACTGCGGCAAGCGCTGTAGCGTTGCCAGCTCGTCGAGCACGAACCACGCTCGCCGTGTGCTCCCATCTCCTTGGTTCATTAACCGCAATACAAGGGTATCCAGCCAAAGGCTGGTGAGCGGCAGCAACCGCTCCCGGAAGCGCGGAGTGGATGTAATGAAAATCCAGCCACTCTCGCGATGTGCCCACTCTACAGTTGTCCAGCGCTCTTTGGTTTCACTTTCTCTCGGGAGCATCTTGAGGCTGTCCGCTACCATATTGAGCGCACCCAGAACACCACCACGTTGGGGGCCCGCACCGCGATATATAAACGTTGCCAGCTCAGTTCCTTTCAATTTCTTATCGAGCTCGTCCTCATGGCTCATCCACCAAACGAGTTCTTCCGGTTTCGGCCGCAGAGTCAGCAAATAGGCAAAGATCTTTCGCGGACCCTCCACGAAGAAAGTGTTTTCGCGAGGCTTATCGGGGAATAACGAGGTTGCCAGCGTCAGGGCCTCGGCCTCATGCGTGACTTCATCGCTTGGGGACCAGTATGGGCATCGAACATCGAGGGGATTGAGAATCAGATCCCCTCGTTCTGGTCGATAAAAGTGAGGCGTGTATTCAAGGGCGGGATCGTAAACAATGGCCGTGTCGTTGCGGTCTGCAATCTGCATTAGAAGCTGGCGCTGAAGAATGCTCTTGCCTACGCCTGAGTCGCCCATGATCATCATGTGACTACTCTCGAACGACTTCGGAATACGAAACATTTCATTTCCATTGGTCGTCGCGAATCCAACACCGTCGGCTCGACTCCAGCAGTTGAACTCTTTGACGCTGAGGATCTGTGGACCCTTGAGTCTGAGGCCAGCCTCAAACGCACGGCGTATTTTGGCTTGCCTAACTGCGAAGGCGATACCCACCGCGAAGACAAGCAGTCCTCCTACCCAAGCGGGCCAAGAAAGCTCGACAACCGACCGGCCGCCATAAATGGATCGCGCCAATAGTTCGTGCATCTCAGCGCTTCCAAGGTGGGCATTGTCTAGCTTGAGTTCGACCGAGCCTGCTTCGCGTGCACCGGACGATAAGCCGAAAGGGATGAAGAGTGGTGCACGTCGTGGCGCGACGACGACATCCGAGTCCGTCGCCATCCGGTGCTGTCGGTGGCGATCCACTATCTCAAGGAGTGCGTAGTCGCCCTTGCTTCCCCGGAATGCTTCGGTGTTTACATATTCATTCCAGTAATAGCGCTGCAATGGGGTCCACATTAAGCCGTTGAGGAATACCAAGATTGCGATGCCGGTTCCTGAGGCGAGCAATAGGGCGCCAAGAATAGAAAAGGGCCAGGGAATCCGCCAGAAAAGACCTACTGCGGAATACAGGAACCGCTTCATGATTCACTCCGCCGGGTGGCGGCAATGCCCCACTGGTATATGGAACCCAAAACTACTGGAAAGTCGCAACAAAATTCCAAATGCACATCAACTTCCAGTTGGCTTTACCTGTCGCAACCTGTCCGTCGCCTTCTTCAGCTTGTCGGCGTCGGCTCGGTCAATGAGCTTTTGCATTTGCTCTGCCGTGATACTTTCTCCGTTTGCTTGCTTAAACAGGACGTTCAGCAGAATTGTCCGCAACGCGACGACCTCGGCCATGACCGCCTGGCCCTCGCCTGTTTGGTACGGTTGGTCCTTCGACGCGGCCCCGTTGACAGAGGCCAACATCACCTCGCGGCACCATTCGCTTACGGTCTTCCCGCCTTCTTGTGCCGCCCGTTCAAGTTTCGCGTATTCCCCTTCGGTCACTTTTGTACCGATGGATTTCGTTCGTAAAGATGGCCGGGCCATGTTTTGTTCGTCCTCTTTTGCAATCCGAACCGTGCAGAGCCAATCTCGGAGCACGTTAAATCAACAAGTTCGCGGGCGATAACCTGGCGCGCTCGCAGCTAGCTCGAAATCTTAGTTACCTCGTCTGTTTTCAACAGGTTCGCGTACGGTAACCGCAGGTTACCGTACGGCACCCATTCTGGGGTGACGTGTCAGTTTTCAGCCGCTGCGAAGCAGCGCTCCAAATCCATTCCCTCCCTCAGCAGCTACTTCCAATTCACAACGGACCGGAATAGCAGTAGGAACACCATGCCAAGGTCACTAATCGGCATCAAACATGTCAGGCTTAGGATTCTGGTGTGGTCTTCCTGGCTGGGCGGGATGGCCTCGAACTGCAACATAGCGGGCCTACAGACTTGGTTAAGAATTCTACATTGAATGTCAACGGTTGAACGTACGGTCAGCACTCATTTTCAAATTACGGAACGCGACTCATACAAGATCGCCTAACTGAACGACACGTCTGAAATGCAGTCGGAATGCGGCTTTTCACAGATTTTTTATCGAAACTTCTGGACTGCGAAGTGTGTTGAACATATTATTGCAGTCACGATCGTTGTACTCGAAGCAGTCGAATCATCCCATCGCAAGCTCTGGCGATTTGGAATCTCGACCCTTCCAGCTGGGGGTCAACATGAAGCTCGCAGATTCTCTCGAAAAGAGAACGACGGCTCTCACCGTATCAGACGTAGCAGAAGTGCTGCACGTCAGTGCGCGTCAGGTCTACAGTCTCGCCGCTAGCAATAAGATTCCTCACATGAGGGTCGGCGGGTCCATTCGATTCGATCCCTCTGAATTTGCTGCATGGCTCCGGCAGAAAATGATTACGACCGGTGTCTCGCCAGCTTGTCGGATTCACGAAAAGCGAAAGTCTGTCGTGGAGCGATCAACGCCAACGGTGGCCCCGAGTCGCGAAGCTATGCCAAAGATTGAACCTACAAACAGACTCCGCTCGCGCCGAAAGCTATCGTCCAAAACCAAAGTTCCCGCTCAGCAGCAATATCGGTTTGCTTTCGGCCAGACCGGCTCCCTTCCGCCCAGCAGTGCTGGAAAGGAAGACACGAATCGCGAGCAAATGCGCACGGGCTCTATCGGCACTCGCTAGAGCGTCGTAATTCCTGTCGGCGTGACCAAAAGAATTCTAGTGCTGCCAAACGTATTCCATCGCGACAACCGCTTTGCTCAATTTCCGACCGACGCCACGGAGCACAAGTGAGTGTTTCAGCTGCTAAGAGTTCTGCAATCGCATTCTCAAGCTCATCAGCATTGTTCACACGGCTCTTGAACTGTGCGTCAAGGCGGGCGCGGGTAATCTTCTCTGCTTCGATGCGGGCGAAGCGATATTGCTGGAATTCGTGATTCATGCGTCTTTTCTCCTGAAATGTGATGTGAACAAAATGCTTGATCTTGGAAACAGAAAAATGCGCCAGAACCCGGAACGGGCCTGGCGCGCAGAAAAACTGAAACTAGGCACGCTGTCGTGCGTGCCCAGTGGCTGTTCAGCAGTTCATGAACAGATTTCCGTCGGGGTTGAAAACATCCCGGAGGATCTCCCTTGCTTCTTTAAGGTTCCGATGCACCGCCGCTCGCGTCGTACCCATTGCCGCCGCAATAGCGTCGGGGTCGAGAATCGGACGGATTCTCCTTTGTCGTTCCCATTTATCGGGGTCCCCTGAAGCCGTGAAGGCGTGGTCTTTCAGCGCACCGTGGGGCCCGAGCGCCGCAATGCATTGCAGAGTCGCGCGCAGCGGATCTCGGAGATGGGGAAAGTTAATAACTTCGCTTAGCAGTTCGCGCGTGATGGCTTCCTGCTCAACCTTATTGCGGAAAGGCCTGTTGCGCGCGGGAAGAGTTGTGAGGCTAGCCGCGGTTCGAACGCCATCGTTTTCCTGTCGCATAAAATACGACCGCAGCGTTCCCATGGCTATTGAACGAAGCAGATACCGCCTAAAGGCGTTCATTCCCGGTCGTATCGCATAGTTGCTCTGGAACATCGTGATCATAGCCGTTACCGCACCGTCATACATCAGTTCAACCTGCCAATCTGAGGGGCACTTGAAAAATTGGTACGCTCTGCGGCGAGCGGCCTTTTCTGCCAGTGGAAGCGTACATGCAAGGAAGACATCCATTGCGCGAGGGTGATCGTGATCGTGCCGATATGCGACCTCAGCAACCTGAATACGAATTGCTTTTTCGGCGTTCTTGAATAGGTGCTGCAGTAAGTCCAGCATCTGTAGAGCGTCAATTGAAGGAATTTTCTGGTTTGCGAGTAGATTGTTCACAGTGTCTTGCATGGTCGGTGCGTCTCCTTTCAAGGTTTTTGGCCTTTTCGGCCAAGAAAGAAACATTCGGTTCATGGCCCGACACTTGAGCGGAGAGAGGCGCTGTCAATCCCCGGAGCGAAGCGGAGCCCGAAGGGGCGCGGAAGCGAGCACGGCGCGCATTTGGTTTTTGCGCCGCGCGGAGCTGCACAAGCGGGATTGACAGAAGGAGCCGAACGGAGCTCAAAATTCGGGCATGAACCGAATGTGAAGTGGCTTAAAGACCGGCCCGAAGGCCGCACCGAGAATCTTGGGGCTGATGTCTGCCGTGATTCGGGGGAAATCGATTTGTGAATTTGCAGGCTGGGGGATGGAAGCCGCGTGTGCTGGGACAATCCACGGCGGCTCAAATCTATTTCGGGATAGCTACAGGCGACGCTACCATCTCATGCTCTCATCTGAGACGGCCGAAACCGACCCCGAAGGGGTCGGTTTCGGCCAGGGGGTTTCTTCGTGAGGGGCCTCATGCCTAGGCACGTGCACAGGGGATTGGTGCTGAGGATTGGTTCTCCCAGCTGAAAGGAGCGCCACCGCGTTTCCAGCCAGAGAGGCGTTCATGGGCATCGTTTCACGTATGATGCCGCGTGGCACTCTTTGCTAACAATTTTGTCCAAACAAATCCAACAGATCACAGGCGAGAAAGCGCTCTAGATTTGATCTATAAAAGCAAATCTGTGGCTAATCGTCATCGCGCAGCTCCAATACTCGCAGAGCGCGAGCAATACTTGCTGTATCTGTTGCAGCGAGGATGCAGCGTGGAGGTCGTCCAGCGCCATGCATTTAGCTTGCTCACCGTCATCCAGCTGCTCAGACTGGATCGTTTGCGCACCCTAAAACGCACAGAGGTTGCTAGAGCCGTAACGAAATACTGGACGCATCAGCAGAGAAAAGGCTCCACACTCCGCGGAGTCAATTCGGCACGATACCTGCGCCGTCTGGCGATAAGGTTCTTACACTTTCATCACAAACTGAAGGCCGTGGGGCCTGGCCAACCATTTAAGCGAAAGCTGGAGGGCTTTCGCGTTTACTTGCAGAAACAGCAATACGCACCGGACACGATCGAAACGCATGTCCGTAAAGTCGGACTGTTCCTGCGATGGTTTGCGAAACGGAAGAAGGCTCTCCATCGGTTGCGGCTTAGCGATGCGGATGCCTTCATTGTAGCGAAGAACGCTGAAGGATGGACGCGGTCAGGACTGGTGTCGACTGTGCAGGCTATGAAGTCGTTCTTCCGCTACGGAGCAAAGCAAGGCTGGTGCAAACGTGGACTGGCAGAGAGCACAACAGCGCCGCGTCGGCATATCGAGACGACGCGACCGAAAGGTCGCGACTGGAGAGAGGTACAGCGTCTTCTGCGGTCAATTGTTGGAAGAGATGAGGCTAGTATTCGCGCGAAAGCAATTGTGTCTCTGCTGGCAACCTACGCGCTTCGGGCTTGTGAACTTGTTCATCTCAGGCGGGCTGACTTCGATTGGCAAAAACAACTAGTTGTCATCCGCCGCTCGAAGAATGGACCGACGCAAAGATGCTTTCTTCCCGCCAACGTCGGTCGTTCCGTAATGAGGTATTTGCGGGTCCGCCCAGCGTGCTCATCGGACCAGTTGTTTGTGACGCTCCACCAGCCCTATCGCCCAATTCGGAAGCTTACGGGAGTGATGCGTTGGCGGCTAGCGAAAATCGGGATCTCTACCGGACCGGTGGGTCCGCACTCTATCCGGCATGCGAAGGCGACCCAACTTCTGAACCAAGGTAAATCGCTATGGCAGATTGCAGAATTGTTGGGCCACAGGCATCCTGATTCGCCATTCATATATGCCAAATTCGGCCTGAGCTTATTGCGGCCAGTGGCAAACTTCAGTCTTCGAGGTTTAATGTGAGGCTATCAACCGCAGTCCGACGGTTTGTCACATACAAACGCGCACAAGGGCGGCAGTATAAAAATATTGCCGTCTTTCTTCTTTCCTTTGCTCGGGAAATGGGAGATTGCAGCGTCAGCAATCTCACGCCTTCACGAATCTCAGCGTTCCTCAATACAGGAAAAAGATTGCCTTACACGCGCGTCTGCCGGTACAACACGCTCTGCGTCTTCTTCCGATTCCTCCGACAAATCGAGAAACTGAAGCGTTGGCCAATGCCGGATCCCCCACCCAAACCAGATCGTACTTACGTACCTTACATATTCTCGCGAGCGGAAATTCGTCGAGTCATCGATTGCAAATTCCAAGACTGCTTTGGTCGGCGGACCTTAATCGAGCCGATTACGTTTAGAACAATTCTGCTTTTGCTGTACGGGACGGGTATATCGTTCACCGAAGCAATCACGCTACGTCGTGATCGCGTGGATTTTGTGAATCGGACGATAGAAATTGCTATACGCGAGGGCGGCAAAACCCGAATTATTCCTATTGGAACCGATGTGTGTAAGCTACTGATGTGCTATCTGAAATCTCGAGCTCATGTGGAAGGAAGAACACCATGCCTCTTTGTCACAAGCAGAGGAGAGCCGGTCAATCACAGGAGTCTCAGACGGAATTTCAAGCGCCTGTGTCGCGCGGCTGGAGTGACTCGTCCCGGCGTGGGATACTCCGAACCTCGAATGCACGATCTCAGGTATACGTTTGCTGTTCACCGCATTGCATCCTGGTACAGAATGGGGGCGAATTTACAAAAACTTATTCCTGCTTTGGCGGTCTATATGGGCAGAGCCGGAATGCGGTCAACCGAAAGACTGCTTTCATTGACGCCAGAACATCTGGCTAGTTCGGGCGGCCGTTACTTGAGAGTGCCGAGACCAGCGTATTGGTGAGTCACAGGAGCTGAGGAGATCCGCCCTGGTCGAGAATCTTCCGAAGTTTGATAATGTACGAAGTCGCTGCTTCAGATATGCCGAGCACCTCCAATTCCACCGGGAGCGTTGAACATAGGCCACCACCCAATTTGTATTTGCCGCCCGGGACCATTTGGGACCAGAAGTACGAGGACACTGCCGCGCAGTCAGCCATCCCGGGATCGGTTAAGGGCTAAATCCTCGTTGTATGCATCCCGGAATACGGTTTGTATCAGCCTTGCTTCTCTTATTTTTTCTTCCCCGCGACTATAGAGCGTTTTCTCCGCAGAAAGAAATGTTGTATCGTTCGAGACCTAGTTCCATTGCCGTGAGTTTTTCGACTACAAGCTGATCTCGGTTTGGTCAGGCAAATGACCCGCAGTGGACATCAGTGGAGGAATTCCTTGCCCGACTCTGATGAAGAATTGATGGCCCGCGTCTGCAATGGCGATACCGACGCGCTGGGCATCCTGTTCCGCCGTTACGCGCGTATCGTGCGTGGGGTGGCCTACAAAGTTCTGCGAGATACATCAGAAGCTGATGATATGGTGCAAGATTTTTTTCTCCTGGTTCGACGCCTGTGCAAAACCTTTGACAGCTCAAAGGGACCGGCGCGGTTCTGGATTCTTCAAATGGCACATCACCGGGCCATTGGTCGCAGACGATACCTTACCTCGCGCCATTTCTATACCCATCAGGATTTGGACGAGGTTGATGACAAACTTCGCGATCAGGCGGCGCCTTATGGCCTTCATTCTGATTTGATTCAAGTAACCATAGAACAAAGAGAAGCATTGCAGATTGCGTTTCGCGAACTCTCAGAAAATCAGCGCGACACAATCAGGTTGTACTTTTTCGAGGGCTACAGCTTTGAAGAGATCGCTGCAGAACTGCAGCAGACGCGTGGAAACGTAAAACATCATTACTTTCGCGG
This sequence comes from uncultured Acidobacteriaceae bacterium, assembly GCA_963772045.1. Lineage (GTDB taxonomy): Bacteria > Acidobacteriota > Terriglobia > Terriglobales > Acidobacteriaceae > Sulfotelmatobacter. Next base: position 14,736 of record CAVYWC010000005.1, read on the forward strand.
TCTCGAAAAACTGCGTAGGCAAATCTTTCTCTCTCTTGCGCCGAATAAAGTCACACCGATGCGAGTGCTCGAAATCATCCGTGCAGCGCGTACTACTAAGGTGCAGTGATCCAAGAACCGCTGGCCCCTGGACCTCAAAGGCCGCGGAGAAAAAATAACACGTACTCCTGGTACCGGTGGTCCTCCGACGTGCGTATCACTGTCGGCGGTGCTCTGTCCCGAATCTTCGGACCGGGTGGGCAGACTTCAGTCGGACGCTTAGACGCGTTTTGACTTCCTCCACCACATTTCGACTTGCTTCTTCTCTGTCGATGGCGAACCGACAGTTAAAAGACGATGTTGTGCTTCACTCTCAATGTGGCTGTGTGTCCGATGAGTCGGACGAGGCGCTGATGGTTCGGATCTGCCATGGCGATCAAGCTGCCCTTGGCGCTCTGTTCCGTCGATACGCACGCCAGGTGCGTGGAATTGCCTACAAGGTCTTGCGACACTCATCCGAGGCGGACGATCTTCTTCAAGACATATTTATGTTGATTCAGCGGCTCTGTGGAAAATTTGATAGATCCAGGGGTACGGTAAAGTTTTGGATTCTCATGATGACGCACCATCGTGCAATTATGCGTCGGCGTTATCTGACTTCCAGACATTTTTACAGTTGCTTGGATTGGGAAGAGGAAGCTGATAAATCAAGCTACGCGCTCGGAAATGCTCTCGGAAAGCTCGTCGAAAACGCGGATACCGTGAGAATCTGGTTTGAAGACCTGTCTGAGAATCAGCGCGAGACGCTTCTGCTCTTTTTCTTCGAGGGATACTCGTTTGAAGAAATCGCCGCCAAGCTGGGGCAAACCATAGGAAATGCAAGGAACCACTACTATCGAGGTCTGGAAAGACTCCGTCGCAAGATGTTTGCAGAAAGCACTGTGGAGGCTCGACGAGCTTGAACACTTCCTCCAATTGGCCTGACGAAGGCGAGACTCCAGTGAGGCCACATGATGACTTTCTGGAACTTTGTGCGCTCTCAACCGCGGGCCAGCTAACCGAGGAAGAACACAACAGGCTTGAGGATCACCTTGTAGTTTGCTCCGACTGCCGTGACGCTCTTCGCGAGTACGAATCAGTGGTTGAGGACGCGATTCCGACCATAGGTGCAGAGCAATCAACTCGGATAGACCCTGGTCCCGGTTGGTCTCAATCCAAGGCGGAAAAGGCATTCTTTGAACGTCTATCAACAGAAGGCGAACACCAATCAGCACCCAGAGTAGAGAAAAATCGCGTGCCCGCGGTTTTTCACCCGGTCCTTCCGACAGCCGCCGAATCACCTTGGCGTCACGTTTGGATGCTCTACGCTGCAGGCTTGCTGTTATTCGTCACTCTGTGTTTTACCGCGTATTGGCTTGGCGTAAGCCGCGGTACATCTATTGCCAGGTCCACGTCATCGAGACCTTCGGTTCCGTCTCCGGCAGAAAGCAAAAGCGTGGCCTCCTTGGAGGAGCAGCTAAGCGACGCCGCCTACGAACGGGAGCTGGCGCACGCTCAGATTAGCGCGCGTGATAAGTCTGTCGCGACCCTCCGGCGGCAATTGCAGAGACAGGCACTAGAGATAGCTCGGATGAGAGCAGTACAAGAGCGTTTGGAAGCGAATTTACAGAGCGATAAGGCCGGGAGACAGGATCTCGTTCAACAGCGGGCGGACCTGATGCGGAAGCTTGAAGTGGCAGAGTCTGAATCCCAGGCGGTGCAGCACCAGGTAGATTTATTGACCCAGCAGTCCCTCAGGGAAACTGCTCAGGCAAAATCCCTCAGTACGAAGGTTGATGATCTCACCCGCTTGCTGCAAGATCGTGAGGCCGCCCTCAACCAGCAGGATGAATTACTCGCGCATGATCGTGACATTCGGGAGCTCATCGGCGCCCGTAATCTGTACATCACCGAGGTATATGACACTGACGAGAAAGGGGCTACCCGAAAGCCCTACGGGCGGGTGTTCTACACCAAAGAGAAATCGTTAATCTTTTACGCTTACGATCTAGATCAGCAAAGCGGTGAACGTGCCGGGACGTTCCAGGCGTGGGGTCGTCGAGGCTCCGACTGGAAACAAGCCGTAAGTCTCGGCATTTTCTATGAAGACAATACCTCGAAAAGACGTTGGGTCCTAAAATCTCAAGATCCAAAAACGCTCGCGCAGATCGACGCTGTTTTCATTACCGTAGAACCACATGGCGGTAGTGATAAGCCGAGTGGCAAACCCCTTCTCTTCGCCTATTTCAACACGGCTCCGAATCACCCGTAGCATCGCGGATGAGCCAGGGACGCCTCAACTCGCACCGCAACAGCCCCCTACATCGGGGGGGGCCGAACACGGCTTGCGACTCCGAAGGGAAATCAGGTGCCCCATCGAGCCAACTCTTCCCGGCCGCCCAATACCTAAGGATGAGTACCGACCACCAACAGTATTCGATCCTCAACCAATCAGCGGCCATTGCCCTGTACGCCGCCGCACACAAGCTTGGAATTGTGAGGTCATTTGTCGATGAAGGAAAAAGTGGCACGACTATTAACCGTCGTGAAGGATTGCAGGACCTTTTGCGTCTGGTTGAGTCAGGGGATGCGGACTTCAAGACTGTCCTTGTCTATGACGTAAGCCGCTGGGGACGGTTTCCAGATTCCGACGAGGCGGCGCACTATGAGTTTATCTGCAAAAGTTCTGGAATTGCGGTCAGATATTGCGCTGAGCAATTTGAGAATGACAACAGCATTACATCTAACCTCTTAAAAGCTCTTAAGCGAACCATGGCAGCAGAGTTCAGCCGTGAGCTTTCGGCCAAAGTATCAGCTGGCCAACGTCGCCTTGCGTCGATGGGTTGGTGGCAAGGGGGCGACGCACCATTCGGATTTGAACGAATGCTTGTGAGCCACGCTGGAACACGAAAGCACATCTTGAAGGCGGGCGAATGGAAAAGCATTAGCACTGACCGCATCACCTTGACCCCTGGGCCGAAGGAAGCTGTGGAAACTGTCCGCCTTGCATTTGATCTCTACACAAAACATCGAAAGAATCGCAAGCAGATAGCGGAACTCCTAAACAAACGCGGGCTATTTTTTCGCAAACATCTTTGGGATATACGCTCGGTCCGCGAGTTGCTCACGCGCCACATTTACAAGGGTGCATACGCTTACTGCAAGCATGATGAACACAAGATCGCGCTGCCGCGCGACAGGTGGCTCATTCGCGAGCGCGCGTTTGAAGGCATTGTTTTAGAGGAGCAATGGGCGCGAGCGAACAAACTCGTATCGGAAGAGGTGAAACCCTACGTTGACTCAGAAATGCTAGAAGATCTGCGGCGACTATGGAAGCAAAAAGGCAAGCTCAACACGACGATCATCAACGCCGCGACGGACATTCCTTCAGTGCCGGCGTACAAAAATCACTTCGGTGGTCTCAACGAGGCTTACAAGCTGATCGGCTATCCACTGGTCAGAGATCATTCTTACCGTCATGCAGTGTGCATGTCGAAGGCGTTACGGAGTACGATCTGCGATGACATTTGTGAGCGCGTCCGAAAAATTGGCGGGAGCGCGGACAAAATCTCAGGAGCGGGAATGTTGCGGCTGAACGACACTGTTACGGTCAAGGTGGCCATCCGGAAAGCGTGGGTCCAATACGGACGGATCGTCTGGACACTGCCCATTGCTAAACACCCTGACGCCGATATCCTAATAATTGGTCGCCTGAAGCCGCCGGAGAAGGCCATATTCGATTATTTCGTGATCCCAGCATTCTCTCAACTTCGTGGCGGGCTGCGCGCCAGGACGGGCCAGAGCGTCGCGTACCTAGAGCTCTATCACTTCAAGACCCTTGAGCCATTTCTCGAAACGTTTCGGTGCTGCAAGGTTCATGACACGGCATGAAGAACAAAAAACCAGTAAAGCGCATGACTATCCAGGTCCGAAACACGTTGGCATTGCCACAGCGCGCCGAGGCAACGGCGAGGCTACTTCGCGATCTCCGCAGCGTATTTGCTGAATTGTTCAGCGATGAAAATTTCATTACCCTTCTACGGGCGGAGTCTCGAACGAAACTTCCTGACTACCTGAGGGCCACGCTCGAAGCAGGCAAAACCCGGAATGATATCGCGTAAACAGGACGGTGGTGCGTGTTGGGAGCGGTGGTACCACGCGCGTGATGCTCGTTTGTTGGCTCTCTCGGGCGAACCTCCCAGAGATCTCTGCGTAGATCAATTGCATCTGACGGTGTGCTGCCGCTACGCGGATTCATTAATCAAGAATTCGCGAATACATCGATACTTGGCTAAGTATCATCCCAAGTGTTTGCGCGACGTGCAGACACTTCTAGACAATTTTGAAGAAACTTCTGAATTAAGAAAGGAAGGAAAGAAGTGATGCATCCACATGACGATGGCGTGCGGATTGCCCCAAGATCTTCTCGAAGCCAAGGCGATCTCGGCTCGGATGGATAGGTCACCACACTGAGTAATACTAGAGTTTTCGCTGTCTGGGTCTGAATCGGTTAACTGCAGTTCTGTCGCGTATCAATGGCCAAGATGCTGTGGTGGGTGCGTTTCGAATGCAGAGGAATGTGTTATGGGACGAAGCCGCTAGCACTTGTCTGGGCCTTTGCCTTCCAGTACGCGCCACAAAGAAGCGGGCAAGTCGGCTTTCCTTCATTCTCGATCCAGGCCACCGCTAAACACTTTCCACTATGAAAAGTGATCGTCGTTTCCGGGCGGATCTCGCGAATCAAGGCCTTGCCTTGATGCAGACCACAAAGTTGAATCACAGGGACATCACGCAAGAGCGTGTTCAACTGATTGAAGAGTTTACCTAAGAATAGATTCACGGCGTTAATATCTGCGTCCATACGACCGAGGATATCTTCGATCACGAAGGCTCGTTCTCTATTGCCAAGGCCGGTATGCATATAGCAGATTTTCCCTGTCGTGTCGTCTTGATGCGCAGATCCAATATTCGAGTGTGTAAGCTCATCGCGTAACACCCTCAGCGGATCGTACCAGTCAGCCTCTTTGAAGGCGGAAAGCAACTCGAGTGGTACAACCGAATCCAGGCATCCGCTTCGGATGCGCGCGAATGTCTTTCTCGTCGAATTGGGAAGTCCCCGAATTCGACACCGCGCTGAAAAGATCTGTCTTGCGCAATCGACGGCAGAGTACAGTTCGGTAAAGACATTCTCTATGACCGCAGCCAACTCGACTGCGTGATCAGCTGGGGTGTACCCCTTCTCGGCAAGTTGCTGCCTATCAATCGCAAGGGTGGGCATTATGCGCATAGCAAGCGATCGCAAGGTCATAGCTTTCCTGAAGTGGTTTCCTACTCCTGAAACTGCACGTCGCTCGATATGCTTAGCATCCGGAAAAGACGCGGCGAAGAACGTCGCAAAACGGTCTATTGGCCCCCACGCTTCAGGGACAAACGTCCGCACCGTATAGTCAATCCTCCGCCCGAGGCTGGCCGCCCGAGGAGATGAGACCCCCTGTAGACCTGAGGGCGTCGTGGTGTCTGAATCGGGCATCTATCGCCTCCGCTTTCAGTAGTAGCAGCAGTCTGCTTTTGATTCAATCTTTAAACAACACGGAAGTCTTGACGAATCCGAACAAGCTCAGCTTTCTCGAAATTCGGAAGGCATCCTGTTGCGTCCGCCGATTCTGGTTGAGTAATCGTCATCTTGTTGTGGTCGAGCGAACGTGTCCGACGCGGAAGCACAAACGCGCCGGTCTGTGCATTTCCAGTTCTCACTGTTGACTCGGTTCTGAGTTATCGCCCTGGGTTCTTTCTTCAGGGTGCTTACCGAACGTGGCTTTCAGGAAATCGCGCGCGCACTTGGTGAGGATTGAATCAAAGTACATTTTCACCATCGCAGCGTCGCTACCTGTGATCGCCTGCGGCGTAGTCGGATTGTTGATTGCGTTCTCTGCTAATCCGGCCAAACGACGGAAATTTGAGTCATCCCCTAGCAGGCTGCTGAAAAACTACTCCCAATCCACAGGCGAATATGGTACGAGAGGGCATGCGTGGAGCTGATCAGCAGCAGAACCACATCTTTAGTTATTTGTCGCCGGAGGAGCGGGTGCGGAAGGATCATCCGCTGCGCGCGATCCGGGCCATGGTGGACGAAGTGCTCAAGCAGTTGTCGCGGCGGTTTGACGCGATGTACGCCAAGGTCGGGCGTCCATCGATTCCGCCGGAACAGCTGCTGCGAGCGCAGTTGCTGCAGATGCTGTACTCGATCCGGAGCGAGCGGTTGTTGATGGAAGAGATGGATTACAACCTGCTGTTCCGCTGGTTCGTGGGACTGAACGCGGACGATGAAGTGTGGGACGCGACGGTGTTCACCAAGAATCGCGACCGGTTGCTGGAAGCCGACGTGGCCAAGGAGTTCCTGACACACGTGGTGGAGCAGGCGCGAGACAAAGGCCTGACCTCGGACGAGCATTTCACCGTGGACGGCACGTTGCTGGAAGCTTGGGCGGGCGCGAAGAGTTTTCAGCCGAAGGACAAGAAACAGCCACCGCCGGACGATCCTGGCAATCCCACGGTGAACTTTCGCGGCGAGCGGCGGTCGAACGAAACCCACGAGTCGAAGACCGATCCGGAGTCGCTGTTGGCGCGCAAAGGCGAGGGCAAGGAGTCGAAGTTGAGTTACACCGGGAATCTGTTGGTGGAGAATCGCAACGGACTGATCGTTGACACGGAAGTGTTTCAGGCCAATGGCACGGCGGAACGCGATGCCGCGCTGATCATGCTGGAGAAACGTCCCGGCACAAAACTGGTGACCGTGGGCGGCGACAAAGGATTTGATACGCGGGATTTTGTGAAAGAGTGCCGCAACCTGTGGGTCACGCCGCATGTGGCGCAAAACCACGAACGCCGGGGCGGCAGCGCGATTGACGGCCGCACCACGCGGCACGCGGGCTACGCGGTGAGCCAAAGAAAGCGGAAGCGAATCGAAGAGTGCTTCGGCTGGTTGAAGACGATCGCGCTGATGCGCAAAGTTCGGCACCGCGGCGTCTGCCGCGTGGATTGGATTTTTACTTTCGCCTGCGCGGCCTACAATCTGGTGCGCATGCGTAATCTGGCCGCGGCCGTTCCTGCGGTGTAAGTCGAGACCGAAGTGTGTCCGACAGAGTCTGGAGTTAGCCTCTGGGACCGCCACAACACCGGAAATCAGAGCGTTTGACATCGCGAAAGATGAACAACAGAAAGAAAAACACGCTGCCAATCAATTTTTCAGCAGCCTGCTAGGTTCAGAGTGGAGAGGACTGAGTCTCCGAAATCCGTCTTGCCGTCCCAATAGCCTTGTTCCTTGAAAAAAGCTTGAAGAGCTAAATAGAATTCCTGAATACAGATAGTGGCAAACGGGTAGAAAAAGTCACTCTTCATCAGGAGAGCCAGACCGTTCAGATAGTGCTGGAAGATCGTCGGATCGTGGCGACTGGGGTCGCGTATATAAATGAAGACGGCTTGGATGTTGACGATATCGTGACTGTTGATTGGCTGAGTCTTATCCCAAATCGGAGCGGGTGATGGATTGGCCTTCATTTCGAATGGAGCTTTATTTTCAATGTCGTAAAGACTCTCGTAAAACGAGCAAGTAAATTCTGGCGTGTACCACCAAAACATCCCTTGAGAGCCGACGTTCAATGCTGTAACGAACGCCATGACGTCGCTGACTGCGACAGCCCAGAGATGCTCCAGCAAAATCTGTTTTGGAAAGGTAATTTCAGCGCGTAATTCGCTCTTGCCTGATTCGCCGGACAGAGTGATGTGCCATTTTTGTTTGTTCCATTCAGCCAGTACCTTCGGCCTCATAGTATGTGCCAAAGCACGCAGCCGGACGACCATACGCCATTTTGGCGTGGGGCCGCCTTGGGCCTGCGGGATTCTCGACAGCTCTCTCTTTGCCAGTTCCAAGTTGAATCGCTCCAAATATTCGTGTCTGTCCTTTATCCATTTAATCCAAGAGCGGACATTGCCTTTTACAGACTCGAGGTACGCCAAACTCTCCGCACCGTACATCACCGACTGGACACGGGGGTTCTCGGCGGTGGTTAGAAACCAGTCGAGAATCAGTTCTTCATCTTTTGTCAGTTGGACCGGCGCTGCAATTTCCTCCGAGACAAGGCGCGCTTCGGTAATCTCAAGTAACTTCTCTAATTGCGCACGATCGACGACCTCGTTCTTGTCGCGCGTAACATCCACATATAACGTGCGTAGCCTGAACTCATGAATGCCGCGAGCGACGTCTTTGAGCCTTGAGATCTCGGCAGGATCAACGCTACTCTTGCTTAAAGTGAACGACCAAAGCGCCCAAAAAATCTTCTTTACATGATCATCCAACCAAGCTCTTTTGTCGGTCAAAGTGTCGGGGTGTATTAGCACGATTACGGCTTTTCCAATCTCTTCCAGCGCCAAAGTTGTTAGGTGCTGAGCAATGTGGAGTCGCCCGTCATCGTGACAAAGGTCTCTTGCAGAATTGAGCAAGGATCGGGCGTTCTTAATGCACCTATCAAACAAGGGGCGAGTTTCTTCGCTTCGCATTTCTTGCCACTAACCCCCTTTGCGCAGACGCAGCGAGCGGTCAACCCTCGTTCCAAATGAAATCACCCTCCGTTCCGGGCGGCCGAGGATGTCCACTACGGCGAGCGGTGCGTGGATTGTCAGACCCCGGGTCCTCAGAAGGTCGTACCCGTTATTTGTGCCGCTGTGTCGAGCCACTCCAGTTGAGTAGTGGCTCCGCTGAAAAATCTGAGAAACGTGTCGTACACCAATCTACGCGTCGCCTTACCCCTGGATGTCGTTATCATTGACAAGGCTTGTTGATAGGAAGTCAGGTTCCAGGGGTCTTCGGCCGCTTTCTTCAACTCTCTAAACAGGCGATCTAGAGCTTGGTCCAGTGCCTTCACACTAATTCGATTACGAATGTACCCACATGCTGCTGCGAGGCCGAGCAAGAACGTGCCGCCTGATAAAATGAAACGACGGTTCGGATCGTCGGCATAAACACGCATAATTTCCGGGTGAAACTCCGTTGTGATTCGATGGATCGTATGGGCAACATCGTCAATATCCCCTACGTTATCCAAAAACTGTTGACTTTCGTTTAGGAAGTTCTCCGCTTCAGTGCTCGCGGTGACTTGGGCATTGTTGGTAATAAATGCTTGAGTTGCCAAGACTAGCGTCGAAGCGGCGAATTTGTCTTTCGGTTGTTTCATACCAGGCAAAGTTTGAATATCGTGCCAAATAGGTATTCCTGCCCCTTCGAGCTCTTGAATCAGGGGCCCCTGCATAATCTCCAGTTGTATCGGCAGACTCATACGACGCTGTCCGGTATTGAACGTGACCATGTAATGCAGAAGACCCGCCAGGTCAATGTTGTAGAAGACCTCATAGCGCGTGGTTCGCTTGAGCATGGCTTCGGTAGCGCTCTTTGCATCGCCGGATGCGGCGATGGCTTCGGAGAGGTAGTCCCAGGCATCTTTCGGCACCAGTCGAGACTGAACTAACTCTTCCCTCTTCCACACCAAAAGAATGGCTATGCAATAGCAATAGAGACGCTGAAGACCATCCACAATTGAACAGTAGATATCGGGCACATCCAGAGTTTCGGCTTTACGACTCTGCCCGCTTGATCGAAGAGCCGCAACCTTCGCCTCCGGCATGGTGGCACCAGGACTTATGAAGTCGCGAATTAATCTTCTGTATATCGGGTCGTTGACGTGATCAAACGGCGGTCGCTGAGAGAAATTATCTGTGACAGACACTCGCTGCACATAAATGCTCAGCGGTTCCTGGACGTGCCCGATCCATCCCCCAGTCTTTGGGTCGAGAACCGGTTCTGCGATTAGTTGGATTGCCCCTGGGGGTGCCAACAAAGCTCCAAAACCACCATCGATCAGTTCCTGCGTTAGACCAACGATCCTCTGTCTGAGATTCTCCGAACGCTCTACTCGGCTCGGTGGCTTAATGAGCTTAGTCCGTCTGCCTGCTGGCATAGTCGGCTCCCCGGTGAGAAAAAAATCAGGTTGAGAAGTCATAGTGCTTAGGACTCCTGGTGCTCGAACTCACAGCGCGAGAATAGCATACTACCGCAGCGGGAATAGGCTCTGTGCACACGAGCCAATTATTCTGGCGAGCCTATTGCATTTCAGAGCCAAATTGTGGTAAGGATGTCTTTGCGCCCTGAAGGAGGGCCATTTGATGGCGTACGTAGGACAAACTTTCAGCCCAGGCGATTTGGTTCCAGAGTCCGGGATTTATTCGTGCACCGGCTGCAATGGAACCAAGTCGTTCAGTACTGACGTTCACGGGCACCGATTTCCGCCTAGCCACTGTCAAGGCGGAAAATGGAAGCTCGTCGAACGAACACCGAACAAAACATAATCGGCATGGGGCGGGTTACGGTGTGCCCGCCCCTTCGCCCACCGATAGCGGAAAAAATCCGGAAACCATCGTCTTGGTCAGTTGGTGAGTGGCGGAACGAGAATGGAGGGATGGGAATTTGAGCAAGAATGCGGAAGTCTTCGTAATCAGGCATGACGACGGATGGGCCGTAAAAAAGCCCAATGCAGAACGCGCTAGTGGAGTTTTCAACACACAAGCGGAAGCTATAAGCCGGGCCCGAGACCTTGCTGGTGCGGGTGTGGTTCATATCCAGGGTCGGCATGGGAAGTTTCGGACCGAAACACCGTTCGATGAGTAGGGGCAGTCGCTGACACAAGTATTTAGATTATCGATTACTAAGCCTCTGGAATGTCCAAGAAGGAGAGAACAAATGGCAAGGAGAGTATTCTTCAGTTTTCACTACGATGGAGACGTTTGGCGGGCAAATCAGGTTAGAAACTGCAACGTTGTCGCGGGGTGCGACGTAGCAGGTTTTTTTGACCACTCGGAGTATCTAGAGGCGAAGAAGAAGGGAGGCGATGCAATTCGACGAATGATTGCGCGAAGTCTCAGTGGCACGTCGGTCACCGTTATTCTGATCGGAAAGGAAACAGCTAATCGTCCGTGGGTAAAGGAAGAGATCAAGCAATCCGTTGCGCAGAACAATGGTCTTCTTGGGATTTATATTCATCACCTCAAGGATCAAGATGGAAACTACTCGATCTTTAGGGGACCAAAACCGGCGGTGCCGTACGGCGTAGAGTTTCCGGCATATGACTGGGATCGTGACCTCGATCGTTTTAGGCGCGAGATTGAAGCCGCAGGTAAGCGCGCCGATGCTCTGCGAAGGGCCGTAGCAGCTGGTCGCTGAGATTTGCAGGAAGTTTGCTTTTCTGCATAGCCGGAGTGATTACTATGCCGATTTCAATTGACAGCTTGCGTTCAGCGGCCTCTCGCTCTCGCTTCGCAAAGACTGCGGGCACTCTGAACGAGGCACGAAGTCTTGGACTGCGTACTGCATTTCTGTGCCATAGCCATAACGATGCGGACCAGGTCGAGGGCTTGCTGACTCTGTTTGCCGAAGGAGGTTGGCGCGTCTATGTAGATTGGCGAGATGCGGCAATGCCTGAGAAGCCCAACAGGGAAACGGCTGAGCGAATCCAACGCAAAATTCGTGATTTGGACTACTTTCTATTCCTCGCCACACCAAACTCCGTGGCCTCACGCTGGTGCCCATGGGAAATAGGGTATGCCGACAGTGAGAAAGCAGTGGATTCGATTCTGGTCATTCCAACAACCGACCGGACGGGAGCCTGGTACGGAAATGAATACCTTCAGCTTTACCGAAAGATTGATGTCGCCGAAGGCGGGAAACTCGCTGTGTGGAATCCTGGCCAGGCAAAAGGTGTATGGCTCGATGCATTTTAGCCCTTTAGCCAATTGGAGGCGTAATGGCTCTCTACGAACTCGCAGTAATGGGGGCTCCGTCAGATGCGCAAATAGCCGAACTCAGAAGTTGCGTGTCCGGCATCGTCGAAGCTTTCGGCCTACGGCTCGATAAAGATGTGGGTTGGCTCGTATGCCCTGCTGAGTTTGACCCGCCTCAAAAAACTCCCGGGGCAGCGCTTTTTTGCGGACGCGCTGGCGTGTCCGATCAGGGGGTGGCTGGACTGTTGAGCCGCTGCATTTCAACCATCCCGGTGGCTTCCAGTCCCGGCGAAGTCCACGCAGAAATCCCAGACTCGCTCAGATCCTTCAATTGTCTTTTTTACCAAAGCGACGGGCCGCTGCGGATTGCGACAGCGCTGCTTGAATGCGTCGGACTTCTGCCGCGTCAGCGACGGGTGTTTGTTAGCTACCGCCGGGATGATGCGCGTAACGCTGCGCTGCAGTTGTTCAACGCTTTGTCTGGTCGGCTCTTCGACGTTTTCTTGGATACGCATGGCGTCGCACCGGCGGAGGATTTCCAAGCGGTATTGTGGCATCGTTTATGCGATTCCGATGTCCTTATAATGATTGATACACCCGGATATTTCGATAGCAGATGGACTTCAGCAGAGTATGGTCGCGCACTCGCAAAAGGAATCTCGGTCTTACGCATCGGTTGGCCCGGTGTCACTGCTTCTCCACGAACGTCAACGGCAAGCCAAGTGGATTTAGCAGTTGGTGACGTTGATGTAGCAACAGGAACGCTGAGCCATGCAGCAATTAGCCGAATTTGCGCCCATCTCGAAGAGGTCCGAGGACAAGGGCATGCCGTAAGAATGCTTAATTTGTTAAGCAATCTGAGATTGGCTGTAGAGTGCATTGGGGGGAGTGTTACCGGTGTGGGCACCTATAACGCCATTCACGTAACTTTGCCAGACGGCAAGAAAATCATTCTATATCCGACGGTCGGGGTTCCGACTTCCGTAACGCTAAACGATGCAGTCGATCGGGCCGCTGGGCAGTCGGTTGGAGTCGTATTTGATCACATTGGCCTGAACGAAAAATGGCTTCGGCATCTCACGTGGCTCGCGAAGAATATTTCGGCGGCACGTTGGGTAAGGGCAACCGAAGCAGCGTGGGCGTTTGCCGGATGGGAGGTTTCATGACGGCTGTCTTCTTGTCCGCTAGTGTCCCCGCAATCGGCAGAGGTAATTTCTATGAAACGGCCGACCCGTTTCTCATCCAAACAGCGGTGCGTGAATTCGTCTCAGTTGCGCTTGGTAGACGATTAATCGTGTGGGGCGGCCATCCTGCCATTACGCCTATGGTCTGGGCAGTCTGCGAGGACTTGGGCGTGAGCTATGCAAACGCGGTGGTCCTTTATCAGAGCAAATTCTTCAAGGAACTGTACCCCGAGGAAAACAAGCGCTTTGGCAACATCGTGTATGTGGATGCTGTTGATGAAGATCGGGGCCAAAGCTTGCTCCGCATGCGAAGAGACATGCTCTCGCGAAAGGACCTTGAGTCGGCGGTTTTCATTGGTGGCATGGAGGGCGTGCTTGAAGAGCACACACTTTTCAGCCAGTTCCACCCAAATGCGACCGTCTTAGCGGTTCCCGCTCCCGGGGGCGCCGCAAGGCAACTCGCCGAAAAACTCGGTGTGCGTGGGCCGAGTCTTCAGGATCTGGACTTCACAAAGCTGTTTCACGCAGGGCTAAATGTTACACCTACTGAGGAAAGGCGAGCCATGCAATAGAATGCAACGATGGGCAGCCGCAAGGTTCTTACGGAGCATGCATTTGTTAATCACAAAATGCTCAAAGCCTTTAATCAAACGAGGCTGTGGCTCTATTGTTAGGCTCGGACTCGGAACACCGAACGGGAGATGCGTTCACAATTAGGACTTCGGTAACGTAAAAGCGACTGACAGTTCTTACTGGATGAAGGAAATCTCGTGGCACGGCGTACCTTTTTCTCTTTCCACTATGAACCAGACGTAACGCGGGCTTGGGTTGTTCGCAATTCCTGGGTTACGAAAGTCGCGCAGGGTCAACGCGAAGATGCAGGCTTCTTCGATAGTTCTGTATTCGAGGCTAAAGAACGGGAAGGCATCGAGGTACTGAAGCGTTTCCTTCGGGACGGGCTACAAAACTCGACTGTCACATGTGTCCTGGTCGGCGCGGAAACGACCTTGCGACGTTGGGTTCGGTATGAGATTTTTCGAAGTTTTATTCGGGGAAATGGATTGTTGGCAGTTCGCATCCACACGATTCTAGACTTAAAGAAGCTGCAGTCTGCAGAAGGGTCCAATCCATTCGACAATCTGGCGTTCACGGTCGACGGCGACAAGGTTCGTTTTAAGGAATATATGCAATCGGGTTGGGAATTCGCTCGGGATGTCGGTTCGATGGCTCTGCAAGATGTTGTCTACAACCTTGGTGACAAGACAAACCACACTCTTTCAGCGCTCTTTCCGATTTATGATTGGCAGATCGATGATGGATACAGCTACATGGGAAGTTGGATAGAAACCGCAGCGCGGAAAGCAGGACATTAATCGATCACAACATCCTTTCGTCTTCGGCAAGACTCCACTACAAGCTATGTGTTGTTATCGAGACAGGCATGCGAGTCAGGACTGGAGTGCCGCTCTCTGCCGCCACGTTAACAGAATTCAATCTGTTCTTGGCCGTGCCGTGAGACTTAGCCCTCGACTCGGCAGAGTCCTGCGTTGAAATTCCATGTCGTTGCGTCGGGCAAGACGAAGGTTCTTTTTTTCATGTCGGCACGGACATCCCTGTGAGATCTTGGCCCCAAGAGGCGATCCTGTGGCGCACTGGCAAGTCCGGGAGGAGGACGCTTGAGCCGTTCGCAATGAAACACGGCGAGTGGAATGTTCAGTCAGGCCAACACTTCGAGCGGCTCAACCAATCGCTCACGGATTGCACGGTCATCAACGCCCTGCGTCTCACTTCTTGCTTTTTGCGACGGCAATGGCCTTGGCCAGAAGCGATTCAACAAAATTCTGGAAATTCAGTTCGGGCGCGGGCTCGAGATAATGGCCCTCGATACCGTCCCTGGCACTGGCCATGAGGAAACACGCAGAATCATAGAGCCGTTCGCGGACGAGCTTCGTCAGCAGGATCTCGTAGCGCTTAGCGTAAGAGGCTTCCTTGAATTCCGGGAACACTTTGAAGTGCGGCTCTCGAGGTCGCACCGGGCTCAGCGACCCCGGCGCTTCCTCTAGCAGCATGAGATAGCCGAGCCAGGGGCGGGCGGAAGGCTCGAACGCGCCTTCGCGGTAAGCGGCCCAAATGTCCGAAGCGCTGCCAATTGCCTCTTCCGTTCGGTTATTGTAGTTGTTACCGAACGAACCAACCTGGGATTTGAATTCGATCGCCGCCAGCAGTTTTCTATCCGACACAATAAGCAGGTCCCATTTTTTTTCGGGGCGATACCAACCTGGCAGTTCGACGTACTTCTCGCAGTAAACGTGTGCCTTCGGCAGCCCGTTCTCACAAAGCAGGTCACGAACGAGATTAATAAACCCATTCATTTGCGCTCCGCCGGTAACTGCGGACCGTGCGCCCGCATCCTTGCTACCAGACGAGGTTCCTTGCTTCTGTGCTTGCGTTTCGCGGGTACTCCAGAAATGCTTGATTGCGCCCTGCAGTCGTTTCTCTATCTCAGGATTGAGGGTCATCTGTCGTGACTTGAGGTACGGACTTCAATGGTGTTTTTGCTAAACAGAGATGACGTTTCGTTCTCGATGCGCTTGCGAGCCATGTCGAAATAGTGCTCGTCAATTTCAAATCCGACACTGTTTCGACCAGTCTTTGCTGCGGCGACTGTAGTCGTCCCCGTCCCTAAGAACGGATCGAGCACCGTGTCGCCGACAAAGCTGAACATACGAATCAGTCGCTCTGCGAGTTCAACGGGGTAGGGGGCCGGGTGAAGGCGCGTAGACGCTCCGGTTAGACCGGTCCAAATCTGCTGGAACCATTCCTTATGATTTTCCCCTGAGATGACACTCAACACTCGAGCCGGTACGTCGGGTGTCCGGTAGCCGCCATGCTTACGCTCCATTAGGATGAATTCAATGTCGTTCTTGATGACGGAATTGGGTTCGTAGGGCTTTCCCAGAAAGCTCGATCCGTTCTCGACCTCATATACCGCATTGGAAATCTTGTGCCAAATGATCGGCGCCAGGTTGTCGTACCCCAATGTACGGCAATGTTCTTGAATCGACGCGTGCAGCGGCACGACTGTGTGTCGGCCATTGTTTTTCCGTCGCGACAGGCATACGTCGCCGACGACGCAGACCAGCCTTCCGCCCGGAACCAGCGCACGGAAGCAGTGCTTCCAGACCCTGTCCAACTCCATTAGGAACTGGTCATATTCTTCGATATGCCCCATCTGGCCGTCGGAGTCCCGATATTCCTTTAGGGTCCAGTAGGGTGGTGACGTGACGACCAGGTGGACTGAGCCATCCGGCAACCTGCTCATGTCACAGCGCGCGTCGCCCAGATTTAGCTTATGTGTTGTAGGAATTCTCTGGACTGCTTCGCCGATCAGCTTTACAAGATGCTTGTCCTTCGCGATTCGCGGAATATCTGTCTGGGGGTTCTCCAGCGGGCCAATTTCGCTCGGCACGTATTCAGCGAGGTTCACCGTACCCACGCCGTTTGCAGGCGCCCCTTCTTCGAGATTGACTTTGACGGCTAAACCCATAGAAATCAGTATGATTGTAAGCTGCTATTGTCTTGTATAGGATCGCATCGATTGCGTCTGCGTCAAGCATGTTCTCATAGCATGTTCTTTTCGCCCTCGCACGGGTAATTCTAACGTAGTCGGGTGACACCTTATGAATGAAGATCAGCCTATTGATTTTGGTGAAGAGCCAGTTGGCGGGACCACCGCGGCGCTTGAGCAGAAATACAGCCAGCAGATGCGGCAGATCGTCTCGCAGAAGATCGATCTGCCCATCTCCACGCTGCCGAGCATGATTAAGGATCAGATTAACCTCAACCCTGACTTTCAGCGCCGCGATCGGTGGGACCTGGACAAACAGTCCCGGTTTATCGAGTCAATCATCATGAACGTCCCCATCCCCCCGGTGTTTCTGGGGGAGGACGAATATGGCAGCTACGTGGTGCTCGACGGCAGGCAGAGACTCACAGCAATCAAGGAATTCTTGAACAACACGTTCAAGCTTTCCGCGCTAAAGGTCTGGGAAGACCTAAATGGACAAAATTTCAACGATCTCGAGAAAAAGAAACTGGACCGCGCGATCACGCGAAGGTTTGTCCCAGCGATTGTAATCCTGAAAGAGTCCTCGTCACAGGTGAAGTATGACGTGTTCGACCGCCTGAACACCGGCGGGGTCATCGCAGAGCCAATGGAAATCAGGAATGCGGTGTTTCAGGGCGGGTTCAACAAATTGATCCGAACGCTCGCGGAACTGCCGACCTTCAGGAGGCTCTGGGATATTCCGACCGAGCAAGCTGATCTCGAGAAAAATGGCCTTTATCGCAAGATGAGTGATGTGGAACTCGTTCTCCGCTTCTTCGCGCTTTCCCACTACGACAAGATGGACATGAAATTCAAGGACTACCTCGGCGACTTCATGGACTCTCGCAACAAGGAGTATGTGAAAAATCAGGCGCTCGCGCAGGAAGATCATGACCTCTTCGTCCGAGCGATCGACAACTGTTGGGCAGTGTTCGGCAGTGATGCCTTCAGGAAGGATGCCCACGCCAAAAAGTCCGCTCCTTTAGCCGATGCAGTCATGATTGCGCTTTCCGGCTATGCGGCTGCAGCCGTTCAGCCCAAGGCCGGGGCAATACGAGCGGCAATCCAAGGATTGCTCAACAACAATGAAGATTTTCGCAAGGCTTTCGGCACCGGAACAAATGGAAAGGGGGCAATCCGCACGCGAGTCGAACTGGCAAAGGAAGCGGTAAAGGCCGCCATAGAGAATTGAAACTCAGTTTTTATGCAGAAGGCGCTCGCCAACCTCAAATCTTCGCTCAACCGCGTGCTGGACATTGTCGTTGATATCGATGCCCACGCTCAAGACGCCCTCAAAGACCAGGCGATTCGGGCCAGGCATGAGACTTCCTTGTGCGCCGCTACCGTGATACTAAGCGGGTTTCTTGAATCATTTCTGCGAGAGCTTGCTGAAGAAGTCATTACCGACATCTGTAATCGGGCTATTCCGTTCGACACACTTCCTGCAAGAATTCGAATCACGCATTACTGGGAGGGCGCTTTGCAATTGCGCGAGATTGCACGGCAGGAGAAGTCCCAGAGCCCCGTTGCGCTAAAGGAAGCGCTCGAGATTGCAAAACGGCTCGCTTCGGTTGGCGGACCCCAGCTTCCCTATGAACTCGTCTGGGAAGCCTTCGCCGAGACGCGCGCGAATCCTGGACCCGAACAGATAGCGGACTTCCTAAGACGTTTTGAGATTTCCGATCCCCTGCCAACCCTCGCAGCCGCAATGAACACGACCCAGAACACTTTGGTACTTAGTCTGGACAGCTTCATGAAAGTCCGTCACGAATGTGCTCACACGGGCTCTGCCAAGATAATGCCTACCACGACGGACGTTACGGCGTACTGCGCTCTCCTAGAAAGGGTAGGAGCGGGGATGGTCACCGTTTTTCAGCATTTGCTAGGCGCACCACCCTATGTTGCCCCTCCAGCCGCTCAGATTCCCCCGCCCCAGCCGTAGCCCATCAAAGGTAGCGAATCCCCTCCCACTTGCCGTTGATCGAGATCGTGCCCTAAATAATGGAATACTTCACATCAAATGTCGGGCTTTCCTCCGCCTTGCTGTTGCCCCGCCTAGGGCCCCTCGTGCTCGTGCCGCTGCTACATCTCCGCTGAAGGGCGCACTGTTCACACATTCCGGGTGCAAGACGAGTGGGATTTTCGACAGTGTTCAAGAATGCGCGGCTGATCGGCGTGCATAGGAGGAACCAGCACACACTTAAGCGAATGCCGCAAGGCTGCCTTGGTTGATTCTCGCCTGAATATCACGATTTCGAACACCCTTGAGATACACCATCGTTGAGGCGATATCGCGATGTCCCATCCACTGCTGTAGCGTGCGGATATCGATTCCATCCTGAAGGTGGCGCGTTGCGTATGTGTGCCGAAACTTATGGAGGAACCATCGTCCACAAAAAGGCCCGCTGGAACAACGATTCACGTTCACCGTTCTTCCGTCCTTCAGCTTGTGAGTGACCACACAGTGTCGGCAATTGAGCTTGGCGCGAAACGCTACGGCTTTGAGTTTCTCCAGCATCGCGCCGTCGGGCTTCCCTTTCTCACTCGGAAAGACCGGATCATCGGAGCTCGCATTCTCGGGACGAAACTTCTTGAGCAGATCGACTAGTTTTTCTGGGACCGGAACCTCCCGTTCTTCCCAATTTTTGGGATGGAATCCCCAATGAGGCTTCGCTGTCACACGGACCGCCATGTGCTTGAAGTCGACATCGCGCCAGGTGACGAAACGTCCTTCCGCGTCCCGAAATCCCGTCATCAAATAGAACTTGAAACGAGCTTCTTCCGATGGTGTGCAAGCCTCGAAAAGTGTCTTGAGCTCGGCATCTTCGTAAATGGGCCTGACAGTCTCAACAAATTTTGGCCAATCGGAGGGGTTGAGAAGCTTGGAACGACCATGCTGCTTCATCACCTGCGAGATCACAACCAACTTGTTGTAGATGCTCTTGCCCTTTTGTCCCTGTTTTGTGCATTGGGTTGCAAAGTCGACGAGGTCCTGACGTTCGACCTCATCCACGTAGGTTTTCTTGCAATGGTCTTTGAAGGAATCGAGGATCGGTCGGTAGGTGCGAAATGTGCGCCGCGAACGGTGGTACTCAACGTATTCTTTGTATGAATCGATTGCCTTCGCCAGGGTCTTGCGCTCGGGTTCACTTCCAACGACGGGAGGAGCTGGAATGATTCCGTTCCGCACCGCGTTCAGCTCTGCCTGCTTGGTTCGTGCCACCTCAGCCGCTGCAAAGGCGTTGGGGCCGACGGATTCGCGATATCGTTTTCCGTCCCGCCACCATTCGAGATAGTAGCTGCCTTCGCCGTGCGTTTCGTCCTTGCCACCGACTAACACATGGTCGCGACGGACTCGCCCTTTGCTGTCAAAAAGCGCAGAACCCCATCCCCAACTTACACCCTCGGGAGTAGCAATCTTGATTTTCTTGAGGAGTTTAACTTGAGAGGATTTCGGCATCTGGCGGCTCTCTGTCTGAACCGCCCCCATATTCGCCTACAAACTTTGTAAATGCAACAAAATAATAAAACCAAGTGACAGGGCAGCGTTCTAACCAACTGAACTACGTCCCCACTCGCCAAATCAAGGAAATGTACAAGCCAGCTTCCTGCGCGAGTCTACGCGACTGTCACCGATAGACTTGCTGGTTTCACAAGAACGGTCCGATAAGAACTACTCGAAAGGCGCACGATTCCGCCGCTCAAGTCTTGTACCGATTTATGGTACCACAGGCTCAGCATCATGCTGGTTCGGCGGGTGAGGGCCGCTGGCCTTCACAAGCGCTTCGCTACTTCTGCCAGCGCGGCTTCGATTGCATCTGCTTTCGGCACGCCGCCTTGCGCCATATCTTTCGTTCCACCGCCGCGGCCGCCTAGCTTCCCCGTTGTGTCTCTCAGGAGCGCTCCCATGTCGAGCGGCGAGTCCGCATGCATCAGCGACGATTGCGCAAACACCAGCGACGGTTGCGGCAAGGTGGTTGCCAGCAGCGCGATCACATTCGGCGCAATACGCGTAAGTTTCTGGGCCAGCAGCTTGATCGAGCCCACGTCACGATCGGCGAACGTTCGCACCACCACCCTGCGTCCGTTCGTTTCCGGTGTCTCGGTCAGCATCGCTGCCGCCTGCGCCGCCGCGAGTTCTTCCTTCCACTGTTCCGCCTCTTTGCGCAAGGAGCGGATCTCGTCCAGAGACTTACGCACCTGCTGCGGAACATCATAGATATTCGCCGAAAACATTCCAGCCGCTTCCGTCAACGTTGTGAAATCGCGGCGAGCTGTCGCCACCGCGCGCTGTCCCGCGAGGAATTCCACGCGCCATCCCTGGCGCACTCGTTCGGCCTTTCGCAGCACGATGCATCCGATCTGTCCCGTCTGATTCACGTGCGTTCCGCCGCAGGCGCTGAGATCAAAGTCGTGGATATCGATGATGCGCAACTCGTCTCGGTCCGTCGCTGGAACTTTTCGCAGCCCCAACATTCCTGCTTCCTCGCGGGTCACGAAACGAATCCCGACCGCGCGGTTCTCCAGAATGATTTCGTTGGCCATGCGTTCCGCGGCTTCGATCTGCTCTTTCGTCAGTGTCGCCGTGTCCAGATCGATCGAGCAATAGTCGTCGGCCATATGGAACGAGACAGTCGGCAGGTTGAACAGCCGCACGAAGGCTGCCGAAAGGACGTGCTGTCCGGAATGCTGCTGCATATGATCGCGGCGACGGGCGGCGTCGACCTGACCGCGGACACGGGTTCCGGGCTCGACCTCCTTTAGCGCCGATTCCAGGTAGTGCACGACTCTGCCCTCTTCCCCATCGGCGACTTCGGTCACGCGCAGCTTGCTCGCGTGACCATTCGGATCGCTCAGAGTGATCGAACCGGTGTCGTGGACCTGTCCGCCACTCGTGGGATAAAACGCGGTGCGGTCGAGAATCAGCGCCGGGCGCGGGTTGTCGAGAGTCTCGCGAACTTCCGCGTCGAAGTCGTATAGAAACGAGTCGCGATAGTAGAGTCGATCGCTCATGCTGACAATTTTATTTAACCACAGAGTTATATGAGCGAACGGGTGGCCCATCCAAGCCCGATTTTGGCTTGGGTGGAGACCGGCGCCCCAAAGCCCGATTTTGCCCTAAGCGGAGATGTCCCGATCTCCTAACTGTGTCATCCCGACCGGAGCAGATCATCGCGAATGCGATGATCTGCGGAGTGGAGGGACCGCTGTTTTCCGGGGCCGGCGGCCGATTCAAGTCCGATTTTCCTCGACTGGGAGCGTATGACTTTTCCACAGCCCACCTTGTGACGGACGACCCTGACTGAGAATACAGAAAGCGCAAACTGGAACCATGCACCGGCATCCGCTGCCAGTCCCGAAGTCGCACCCCGAGCCCGCGATCCAAAAAGCTCCCGCTTTCGCCCGTAACTCCTTGCTAGCCAAGATTTTGCAAATAACTCATTTAGAACCAAAGATTTGGACGGATCGCCCCCAATCCATGAAGTGCAAGTCGCTGAAAATACCGATTTTACGGAATCCATATAAGAAAATTGAAAGGTGTATGAACGGAGGAACACCAACCCCTACCGACTTTGGAGATCAAGCCGATCCCAGCCTCCTCCGCTTACAATCTTACAATGCAGAAAAAGATGTTCTGGCTGATTTTCACGGCCTTGGGATTGATCGCCGACTTTCTGCTTCCCTTCTGGTGGGCCATCATCGCAACCGTTCCCATTCTCTTCTTCTCGTGGTGGGTCACGTACCGCAGCCAGTGGTTCTAGCCCGCACGCCAAAGCAGCCCTTCGACTCGGCACCAAATGCCTCGCGTGGGGATGACAGCATGACCATATGTTATTGTACTTATAATTCTGATGTGCCGATTTGTATTTACAATTCTGCCACTCTTCGCTGCACCATCAGGAAATAGAGCGCGACCAGAATCAACAGGCAGCCATTGAATCCCAGCACCACGGGCGCGGTGAAGGCCGGGACCAGCCATCCCGAGACCAGGTTGCCCATTGGCATGCCGCCGCGGAAGGCGCAGTTGTAGACGCTCATCACGCGGCCGCGCATTTCGTTGGTCGTGATCAGTTGCACCAGCGATGTGACCGTGGCGAAGACGGCCATCATGGAAGCTCCGACCACGACCAATATCGAGTAACTGATCGGCAACGACTTCGAGAACGAGAAGATCGAGATGCCCGCGCCCAGGCAGATCAGCATCAGCAGCGCGAAGCGGCCTTTCGCGGCCAGATTGCCGCGTCCGGCAATGGCCAGCGATCCGCAGATCGATCCCACCCCCATCAGCGACAGCAGGTTGCCATACGTCTCCGGCCCGCGATGGAAGATGTCGTGGACGAACACGGGGAAATACGTTCGCACCGGCATGCTCAGCGCGGTCATGCAGAACGCCAGCACGATCAGAGCGACCATGCCTGCCTGCTCGCGGACGAACTGAATCCCCTGCTTCAGGCTCCCGAAGATCGAGTCGGAGGATTTCGCCGGCAGGAACCGCGCCGAGATGATCGACAGCGTAATGATGGGAGCGATAAACGAAACCGCATTCAGCCCGAAGCACCACACTTCGCCCAGCTTCGCCAGCGTGATTCCCGCCAGCGCGGGGCCGATCGTCACCGCCAGATTGAACTGGATCGAATTGAGCGCGATCGCATTCGGCATGTCCTCGCGATCGACTAGTGTCGGGATCAGCGCCGAGTACGCTGGTCCGCCAAATGCCTGTGCCAGCCCTGAGACGAAGGACAGAGACAAGATCTGCCACACGTGCACCATGTCGGCTGCGACCAGATACGTCAGGATGCCTGCGCTCGCCATCTGAACGTATTGCGACATCAGCAGAATCTTGCGCCGTTCGATGCGGTCGGCCACCACCCCGCCGATCAACGAGAACAGGAATATAGGAATACCGGCCAGAAACTGATCGAGCGCCAGCAGAAACGCTGAATGGCTCAGGCGATAGATGAGCCATCCTTGGGCGACAATCTGCATCCACGTGCCCACGC
This sequence comes from uncultured Acidobacteriaceae bacterium, assembly GCA_963772045.1. Lineage (GTDB taxonomy): Bacteria > Acidobacteriota > Terriglobia > Terriglobales > Acidobacteriaceae > Sulfotelmatobacter. The sequence continues at coordinate 38,372 of CAVYWC010000005.1, forward strand.
TCGACGTGCACGCGCCGAACCACATCAGGCGGAAATCGCGATACTCAAATGCCTTGAAGATGCGGCGCAGCTTCGGGGTTGCAGTTTGCATGGACGGAGCGGGTCTGAGAGTCAGCATCTATCTTCGCACGGACGGACGCCAGCGCGGTTGGTTAGCAGGAATCGGGCAATAGTGCCCGCTGCGCACCGAAAATAGTGCGTCTCTTCCACTTTGTCATCCTGAGCGAAGTGAATGCTCCGCGAAGCGCAGCATCCACCGAGTCGAAGGACCCCTCGCTCCCAGTAAAGATGAACTTCGCAAGGCATTCGCACGAGACGGCCCGCGGTGAGAATTCCCTGAGACGCTCGTGCCAAACGCGACCGTCGCGGGGTCCTTCGACTGCGATGCCATTCGCTTTCGCGAACGGCATCTTCGCTCGGGATGACAAGCGTGAGCGAGTCCGCTCTAGTCATCTCCATTCGCCGGCAGGACGCTATGCTTCGGCGCCGGCATGGGCGCATCCCCCTTCTGATCCTGCCAGAGCACGCGATTCAGTTGGGCCGCGGGCGCGGCATCGGGACGCGAGAAGTCCATCTTCTCCGAGATCTTCCCCCCTGCCGCATCGCTTCGGTTTCGTTCGTAGATCAGACCATTTCTTTGGTTGCGATAGTCGACCTTGTACGCCGGCTGATCGCCTTTCCCGGAGAACATCTGGCTCATCACGGGCGCGTAGGCGTCGTTGATGTTCATGGGCGGAAGGCCGAGCAGAGTCTCGAGGGTGTGGACCATATTCACGGTCGTATAGAAGCGATGCTCCACATACGGCTGGGCCGCCGATCCCGGCGAATACTTGCTGATGACGAGCGCGATCGACCGATGCGCATCAACATGATCGGCGCCATCCTGCGCGTCGTCTTCCAGAACCATGATGGCCGTGTCATCCCAGTACGGACTGTGCGAGACCGCATCGACGACTCGCCCGAGTGCGAGATCGTTATCCGCGACCGAAGCCTGCGGCCGAGGATGATCCGGGCGCGTGCCGCCGGTGTGATCGTCGGGCAAGTAGAGCAGAACGAACTGGGGCAACTGGAAGCGTGCGTCTTCGTTTTCTTGACGTGCCCGCGCATAGGCGCTGAACTCATTCAGAAACTCGTCGGCGCGAAGCTGGTCGGGATAATCGGTGTTGAAATCCGGATAGAGTTCGTCGTAATGATCGCGCAGATTCGCCTTGGTCGGCTTCACGCCGTGAAACAGCGGCAGGGCCCAGGGATATGGACTATTCGATCCGTGGGGATCGCCGACATTGGGCGGAAGCTCGCCGCCCTGCTCGACTTCGGTTTGCGCGCAGCGCGCCTCCTGCCCCGACGGTGTTCCCTGTTTGGGGTTGGCCATTCCGCGGCGCTCGTTACACCACAGCGCATTGACGAATTCGCCGTAATCGCGAAAGCTGACGTTGTTGCGGGTCAGGTTATCCCAGAGGAAGCCGGTGCCGGGGTCGTCGATATCGGCCTGATTGTTTTCGAGTGGAAACTCGTCGGCATTCTGGCCTTGAAAATCGTAGGTGCGTTCTTTGCCGCGATAGGCGATCTGCCACGTCTTCTCGTTGTAATCGGAAGTGATCGCCGCGGTCGACCACTGATGGCCGTCGCCGGAAACTTCTCCGCTGTCGTAGAAGTTGTCGAGCACGCCAAACTGCCGCGCCAGCTTGTGCTCGTTGGGCGTTATGTCTTCGCCGTAGAGCGTGAGCGAAGGATCGCCGTTGGCTTCTTTTATGTCGCCGAAAATCTGATCGTAAGTGCGGTTTTCTTTGATGACGTAGATGACGTGCTTGATCGGATTCTTGCCGCCCGCGAAGACGATCGTGCCGGGATCAGCGTGAAGCAGGTTATCGTTTTCGACGATCTTCGTGAGTTCGGGAAGTTTGGCGAGCGTGGAGGGAATGTCGAGACGCGCGACGGATCCTCTGAGCAGCGTCGCAATGTACGGATGCCGGTGACGTTTGACTTCGGAATCGGTCTTGCCCATGCCGGGATTCGGTCCCGTGCCCTGGCCTTTGGCGGTTGCGATCAGGAGTTCGTTGCCGTGGACGGCGAGCGCGGAGGGGTACCAGTCTGTGGGGATGAAACCCGTGGGCTTTATTTGAACGAACTCCTGGACATACCCCGACAAAACCCCGCTTACATCGATCACTCCTACCGCATCCAAGGCCGAGTCCGCTACGAACAGCCGCCTGCCATCTGCGGACTGCGTTAGGGCGATGGGATACCCCCCTCGAACCTTTTGCTGGTCCCCCGTAGTGGACAGAAGGGCAAACGGAGGCCCGTGTTCGGTCCAAAGCGTGGCAACCTCGTCCGTGTTCGATAGCGCCATGTAGAGCACCTTGTCGTTCGGGCTGAGCAGTAGCGCCGTCGGGTGAGTTCCTGGCGCAATGGGATCCTCCGGCTCCCCCATCCTTCGCACGACTTTCCCGCTGATCAGGTCCAGCTCCGCGACTTGCGAGGCATTCCACAAGCTGCACCAGGCGCGCTTTCCATCTTTTGTGGCAACGCAGGTGTACGGATATGACGACGGCACCAGATTGCTCGTGCTCAGATCGAATGTCTGAAGAACCTTGCCGCTCGCAGTATCGAGCAGCACGGCGTTGTCCGCCAGATTGTTCGCGACCAGCAGCTTGTCGTTCTCCGGTCTACGGCCGTGATCAGAGCCTGTCGTGGCATTGATGACCGCAATTCCTGCGGGATATGGAATGGCCGTGTGCGGGGGCGGCTTCAGTCCAATCGGAACTTTCTTTCCTGCTGACAGCGGCTGCGGCGCGATGGAAATGAATCGCTCCGGCGCAACTTTGCCCTCTTTGAAGCTGTAGACCGCGATGCCATTCCCCAAATCGCCCGGCTTCGCGCCGGAAACGTCCGTCAGCGAACCGACCGAGGCGTATAGATGCTTGCCGTCCGAACTGAAAGCCAATCCAACGAAGAGGCTCTGATGTGCATCCGTGCCGAAGCGTGAATCGGGATAGTCGGCGATCTTGTTAGTCTTCAGATCGAGCACCGAGATTCCTTGATGCTCGTTATTCTCCTGCGTGCCATAGCCGTCATTCAGCATCGCGGCATAGTGGCCGTCAGGGCTGACCACCATGGTCATAGGAGATCCGTCGACGCTGCCGATGCGTCCCGGAGACGGCTCAGTCAGCATCTTGCTGGTGGGCAGCATGACGGAGGAATGATCTACCGGCTGTTGTGCCCAGGCTCCGATTCCAGCGAGCAGGAAAACGCACATACAACGAAGAAGACGAGCGATCACGAGTACCTCCACGGAAGAAAAGCGCGCAACAGATGAAGGAAGGATTGAGGGTAATGCAGGGCGCGGGGGACAGTCAAAACCGGGTTCAGTTGAAATCTCCACTACCCTCGCGGAGTCGGGTGCGGTGCACGCGAGATTCCTCCGCCCGCTGGTAAAAGCGCGAACGTTCGGGATGACCTCCTACGAGGAAGAATCCGCAGATCTCCGATTGAGCATCCGGGGATGGTGAAATGTGATGCGTTCACAGGGCAGTCGACGTCGGGCGCGATGCGTCCCCATCTTCGACCGTTTCGTGCACGTTGTGGCGCACGTCGGAACCCTGCACCCAGAAGATCACGTCTTCGGCAATGTTGGTGGCATGGTCGGCCACGCGCTCCAGATTGCGGGCAACCAGCAGGGCATCGAGCGCCTGCCGTACCACATCGGGCCGCTCGTTCATAGTCTTGACCAGTTGAATGAAGGCATCGTCGCGCATGCGATCGATCACGTTATCCATTTCGAGAACGGCTTGCGCCAACTCGACTTTGCCCTCGATGAACGACTCCAGGGCACGCCGCACCATGGCGCTGACGGCGGTTCCCATGCGCGCGATGTCGACGGGAAGGTCGGCTGCCGGAAGTTCAACCATATCCATGACGCGTTCGGCGATGTTGACCGCCTGATCGCCCACTCGCTCGAGATCAGCATTGATCTTGGTGACGGCCAGAATGAAGCGCAGGTCAACGGCCATGGGCTGCTGCATGGCGAGCATGTCGAAGGCGGCTTCGTCGATTTCGCGCTCCGCCTGATTGATCAGACCCTCGCCTTCGAGCACCATTTGACAGCGCGTGAGATCGCGGTCTACATACGCCTGGCGAGCGCGATCGACCGCCTGCTCCGCTAGTCCTCCCATGCGAAGCAGCCGCTGCCGCAAATCATCAAGCCCGAGTTGAAAACGAGTGCGCACTCTCGCAACCCTCCTCGAAACTCCCCGGCGCCCCTCGGCGCCTAAAGCCGCGTCAATAGCGACTCCGGGTAGCGCGGCTGAAGCCACGCCCTTTCAAATCTTATTCAAAGTTTCAAATTCATCCGAAGTTCCAAATTCAAACTCATCACCTTCCAATTCGAAGCTTATCCAAACCTTCCGGTGATGTAGTCTTCGGTCTTTTTGTCCGACGGCTTGGTGAAGATCTTCTCTGTGCGATCGAACTCGATCAACTTGCCGAGCAGGAAGAAGCCGGTAAATTCGGCCACGCGCGCCGCCTGCTGCATATTATGGGTCACAATTACGATGGTATACCGTTCCTTGAGCTGAAAGATCAACTCTTCGATTTTGCCGGTTGAGATCGGATCCAGCGCGGAACATGGTTCATCCATTAACAGAACTTCCGGTTCCACGGCCAAGGCCCGCGCAATGCACAAACGCTGCTGCTGACCTCCCGAGAGGCTGGCGCCAGACTTCTTGTGCAAGTTATCCTTCACTTCTTCCCAAAGCGCCGAGACGGCCAGGGTTCGTTCGACAATTTCGTCGAGCTTGCGCCGGTTGTGAAAACCATTCAGCTTCAGTCCCGAGGCCACGTTGTCATAAATCGACATGGTGGGAAACGGATTCGGTTTCTGAAAGACCATGCCAATGCGGCGGCGAAGCTGGGTTGCCGAGGTTCCGTTATAGGCGTCGATTTCGCCAATCCGAACTTTGCCCGTGACCCGCGCTTCCGGAATGGTCTCGTGCATGCGGTTCAGGCATCGGATGAACGTAGACTTTCCGCAGCCGGAGGGACCAATCAGCGCAGTGGCATGATTGGCGGCCATTTTAATGCCGATGTCATACAGTGCCTGTCCCTTGCCATACCAGGCATTCAAGTTTTCGACCTGGATTCCAACGCCCATAAATCATGCCGTTCCAAACGAACCGCGCCGCACGGCGTAGCGCACGGCGGCGACGGCTCCTACGATAAGGATGATAAGAACCAGCGATCCCGCCCACGCCTGGCGATGCCAGTCATCATAGGGAGAGTTCGCATAAACGTAAATCTGCAGGGGCAGGGCCGCGGTGGGCTGACTGGGTTGCAGATTCCAAAACTGATTCCCGAGAGCGGTGAACAGCAGGGGCGCGGTCTCGCCCGCCACTCTGGCAAAAGCCAGCATGACACCCGTGATTACTCCCGAGGTAGCCGTCCGGAGCGTGATCGAAAGCGTGGTTCGCCAGCGCGGGACGCCCAGGCCATAGGCCGCCTCGCGCAAGGAGTTGGGCACCAGAAGCAGCATTTCCTCGGTGGTGCGGCTGATCGTCGGGACCATCATGATGGCCAGCGCAACTCCACCGGCCAGCGCGGAAAAGTGTTTTTGATAGAGCACCACGATCGCGAAGGCCACGATTCCCATCACGATCGACGGCACACCGTTCAAGACGTCGGCGGTGAAGCGAATCATGCTGCCCAGTCGGTTACGACCGAACTCCGCCAGATAGATGCCTGCGCCGATTCCGAACGGCACTCCAATCACGCTGGCGATACCGAGTATCAGCACCGAGCCCACGATGGCGTTGGCCATGCCTCCGCCGGCTTCGCCCACGGGCTTGGGAGTCTGGGTGAAAAACGCCCAATTCAGCGAACTCGCGCCGCGATAGACCAAGTCACCAAAAATCGCAATCAGCGGCGCCAATACGATTAGGACTGTCAGAATCGCCAGGCCGGTCATAACGTGGTCAGTCATGCGGCGGCGCAAGCTGATATTCGCGATCGGAACTGCAGCCATGGTAGCCATTCTACGCAGTGCCTCGGGTCGGCTGGCCTCGAGTGACAGACCACACCAGCAGACGTGCTAACGCATTGACCACAATCGTCACCAGAAACAGAGCCAGGCCGATCTCGATCAGCGCTGACAGATACACATCGCCCGTAGCCTCGCTGAATTCATTGGCCAGAACACTCGCCATGGTGTATCCCGGCGCCAATAGCGATTTCGCAATGTACGGGCTGTTGCCGATCACCATCGTGACGGCCATGGTTTCGCCAAGTGCGCGACCGAGTCCGAGGATGATTGCGCCTAGGATTCCGGCGCGGGCATTTCTGAGAACGGCAACGCGAATCATCTCCCATCGTGTGGCGCCCAATGCCAGCGCGGCTTCCCGCTGATGCTGCGGCACAACGGCCAACACTTCCCGCGTGATCGAGGAAATGATGGGAATGATCATGATCGCGAGGATGATGCCGGCCGTCAGCATGGACAATCCAAAGAACGGGCCGGTGAACAATCCCGTCCAGCCCAGCGTCTTCGCCAATACCGGCGCGACGTATTGAATCAGGATCGGCACCAGGACAAACATCGCCCACAAACCGTAAATCACGCTGGGGATGGCAGCCAGCAGTTCCACAAAAAACGAAAGCGGCCCGCGTATTTTCTTGGGACACATCTCGGTTGTGAAGACGGCTACGCCTACCGAGAGCGGAATGGCAATGACCAATGCGAGGAACGAGGAGACCAGCGTCCCGTAAATGAATGGCAACGCGCCGAATTGCTCGCTGACCGGATCCCACTCGCTGGCCGCGAAGAACTTCCAGCCAAAGGCGTGCCATGAGAGCGAGGAGCGCAGCACCAGTTCGTAAACGATCAGCGCAAGGACAGCCAGAACGGCTAATCCGCAGGCGGTAATGAGAATGGCAAAGATGCGGTCCGGAATCTCGCCCGCTGAAACGCCCATCGAACGCAAGGGAACAGTTCCCGATACCGATTTCAGTTTGGCTCCCTCCACTCGCGCGCCGGGCAGATCGGGCCGTGGGAATGCAGCGTTGGCCATTTCCCTTCCACCGTAGCAGAGAGTTGTTACAAGACTGTTAAAAGAGTGGAGTTTTGCGATCTTCGAGGTAGTTTCTAAAAAGGGCGGCTCCCCCCTTCCTTGAATGTTGCCCTCAGCGCCCAAGGCTGGTCCGCTTCCCAGACTCGATGCCAGTGGAACGGCGTCTCGCAAGGCGTCTAGGAATGTGGCAGACCCGCTCGTTCTCAACGTCGGCCCGCCCTGCCTTGGCAAAACGCAGTGACGATTGCTGGCATCGCATGTACACTGTGGGGCTTCCCCCATGCCCACGTTCGCCGCGGTCGACATAGGTTCGAATTCGGTTCGGCTCAAGATTGCGCGCCTGCAAGCGGGCCGTCTACGTCCCCTTCATGAAGATCGCGAGGTCACGCGGCTCGGCGAAGGCGTATTTCGTTCTGGATTTCTGACGCCGGAATCGATGGCGGAAACCATCAAAGTACTGCGTCGCTTCCATCGCACTGCGCAACAGATTGGCACTGACAGTGTCCGCGTGGTGGCGACCAGCGCCGTGCGAGACTCGCGCAATTCTCAAGCGTTCCTGGAGTGGGTGCGCTCGGCGACGGGCTGGCGGGTTGAGATTATCTCCGGGATGGAAGAAGCGCGCCTGATCCATCTCGGGCTCGTATCCATTTCTCGCGTCGATCGCGCGTCTACGCTGATGATCGATCTCGGCGGTGGCAGTTGCGAGCTGACGGTCTCCAAGGACGGACACATTCGAGACATCGTGAGTTTGCCGCTGGGCGCGGTTCGTCTGACCGATGAATTCCTGCGTCACGATCCTGGGCGCAAGGGGGAACTGAAGCGTCTGCGCGGCTTTGTAGCGCGTGAGGTGAACCGGATTACAGCGCGTATCGGCGCAGCCAGAGTGAAGACCGTGATCGCCACGTCCGGAACGGCGGCTGCTCTCGCCTCCGTGGCCACACATGTGCGGCACGCCAAAACGCGGCAGCGGCAGATGGTGACCCGCACGGAGTTGACGCGCCTGGCGAAGCGGCTGGCCCGACTGCCCGTGGCCGAACGCCGCAAGGTCGAAGGGATCGGTCCCAGGCGGGCGGAAATCATCGTCGCCGGCGCGACCGTTTACCTTGAACTGCTGGACCGTTTGCATCTTAGCGGATTCCGTTATTCGCCGCTGGGATTGCGCGACGGAATCCTGGCGCAGATGGCCGCCGATTATGACCGTAGCACGCGATCCGGGCGGCAGATCGAATCGGAACGCTGGGAATCGATCCTTAAAGCCGTCGATCATTACCACGTGGAGCGCAAGCATGCGCTCGATGTGCGGCAATCGGCGATGCTGCTATTCACCGGCTTGCGTTCCCTGCACCGGCTCGCGCCGGAATACCGCGAATGGATCTCAGCCGCGGCGATGCTTTATGAAGTCGGCGACTATGTCAATCGCAACGGTCACCATCGCCACACGCATTACATCATTTCCAACTCTGAAATCCTCGGCTATACGCCGCAGCAACGCCGGCTGATCGCTGCCATCGCGCGTTATCTTGGCAAGTCGCGTCCCACGATTGAAGACGGTCCCATGAAGATGATTGAACCGGCCGACCGCGTGCCGGTACAAAAAGCGATTCTGCTGCTTCGCCTGGCCCGCGCCCTGAATCTCGGCCGGGGACGCGCCGTTCGCCAGGTGCGCATCAGCCTGCGTTCGCCGGAAGTGAGGTTGACTCTGTTTCCACGGCGCAATTTGGGAGTGGATTTGGAGTCGTGGGCTATCGAAAAGGAGCGAGACTACTTCCTGGAAGTCTTTGGGCGCGAACTCTCGACCGCAGTGTCGTGAAGCGTGCGCAATACTTTTGGCGTGAGGCACCATTGCAGCGTGCCTGAACTGCGGCGCATCTCAACCTTTGCCACCGCACCCTTCTTCAGATCCACGGAGGCTTCGCAGCCGGAATCGCAGACGATCGCGCCCAGGAATTGGCTGAGGTTCGGATTGTGTCCGACCACCATAATCGCTTCCTGGCGGGCATATTTCTCCAGCAGCTTGCGAAAGTCCGCCAGCCCGGCTTCCGGGCGAAGGCCGTTATCCAGTTGTAACTTGCCTTCGTAGCCCAGTTCGTTGCCCACCAGAAACGCGGTTTGCGTGCAGCGCTTCAGCGGACTGGAAACGACCGTATCCACCTGAACGTCCAGCGCCGTGAGTGCGCGTCCAATGTAACCGCACTGCTCAATTCCCTCTTTGTCGAGGGCGCGTTTCTCATCTTTTTTCGGATTGGCCACGTGCTCGCCCGCGCTGGCGTGACGCAGAAAATAGAGAACCATTGCGGCTTACCGTTCCTTTCCGACCAATGCCCGGGTTCTGCGCTTACGCGACGGTACCGGCACTGGGGGCAACGCCAGGGCCTTCCCTTCGGCGACAGCAATAAGAAAATCCTGCGCATTGAAAGCCGCCGCGCCCACGGGAGGACGCCGATTTCGCTTTCCGTGCACGGGCTGCCAAGCGCGGATATAGGTCGCGTCGGGCAACAGGATCCGCGCCTTGCGATTATCCGCCAGGTATGCGTCAAGGATTTCGCGGTGCACGCGCTCGCGCAGCACTTCATCGCGCAGCGGGACTAACACTTCAACGCGTTCGTACAAGTTTCGCGGCATCCAGTCGGCGCTGCCGATGTAAATTTCTTCTTCGCCGCCGTTTCCAAAATAATAGATGCGGCTGTGCTCGAGAAAGCGTCCCACAATGCTGCGGACCCGTATGTTATCGCTGACTCCGCGCACTCCCGGCCGCAAGGCGCAGATGCCGCGGACGATGAGATCGATCTGCACTCCCGCTTGCGAAGCCCGGTAGAGCGCCTCCACAATTTTCTTGTCGAGCAAAGCGTTCATCTTGGCGATGATGTGCGCCTCTTTGCCCTGGCGAGCATGCTCCACCTCGCGATCGATCAGCCCCTGTAACTTCTCGGCTAGATCGAGGGGCGCGACCAGCAGCGGCTCGTAACTGGGATTTTCTGCGTAGGCAGTCAAAAAGCTGAATACATCGTGCACCGCGCGCGTGATTTCCGGATTGGCCGTGAGCAAACTCAAGTCGGTGTAAATCCGGGCCGTGCTGGCGTTGTAATTGCCGGTGCCGATGTGAGCATAGCTCCGCGCGACGCCATCGGGATCGCGCCGCACCAGAAGCGACAGCTTGCAGTGCGTCTTCAAGCCGACGAGACCGTGAAACACCTGCACGCCGGCATCTTCCAGATCACGCGCCCAGCGGATATTCGAGGCCTCGTCAAACCGTGCCTTCAATTCAACCACCGCAGTCACTTCTTTGCGCGAGGCGGCGTCGATCAACGACGGCACGATCAGCGAGTGCTCGCTGGTGCGATAGAGCGTCTGCTTCATGGAGAGGACGTGGTCGTCCTCAGCCGCCGATTCGATGAATGAAACCACGGCGTCATACGAATCGAAGGGATGGTGCAACAGAATGTCGTGATTGCGCAGTTCCTCGAACAAATCTTTGGACTTCGAGGTCAGCCGCAATTCGCGGGCCGCAAACGGTTTGTATTTGAGGTCAGGCCGCTCCACCTGCTCGTAGACATTGAACAGCCGCAAGAGATTCACCGGCCCGTTCACGGGAAATACCTGCCAAGGATCGAGCTCGAAGACAGTGCGGAGGCGCTCGATGATTTCCGGATCGGCGTCTGCCTCGATCTCCAGACGAACCGCGTCTCCCTTGCGCCGATTGTGCAGCTCCGTGCGAACCGATTCCAGGAGGCTTCGCGCTTCCTCTTCCGCCAGATAAAGATTGCTGTTGCGGGTTACGCGAAAGGGCGCGGAAGAAACGATGTCGTAGCCGTGATACATCCGCTGGGCGTGGTGTGCGACCAGATCCGCGAGAAAGATAAAGTCGGCAGTGCCTTCGAACGGTAACCGCACCAGCCGCGGTAAGACGCGTGGAACGGAAACTACGCCAGTATAGGTCAGCGCGGAGCGGCGCCGCCGGCGCAGCAAGAATCCTACGCAGAGTGCCTTATTGATGACGCGGGGAAAGGGATGCGCGGGATCGACGGTCACCGGCGTCAGCAGTGGATCCAGTTCTCGTTCGCAATATTCGTCGACGAAGCGCAGGCCTTCGGCATCGAGGTCCTTCAAAGTAAGGACGCGAATTCCGTTGGCGGCGAGTGACGGCCGCAGGCGCGCGTTCCAGCAGTCGTACTGATCTTCGACGAATTCGTGGGTTAACTTATTCAGCGCATCGCGTTTTTCTGTCAACCTCAGACCATCCGGACCGGCATCGTTCACGCCGTCCTCGATCTGCTGCATCATGCCCGCGACTCGGACCTCGAAAAACTCGTCCAGGTTACTGGCGGAAATCGACAGAAACTTCAATCGTTCCAGCAGCGGGTTGCCCTCGTCCTCGGCCTCTTCGAGCACACGCCTGTTGAAGGCCATCCAGGAAATGTCACGGTTGAGGAAGTATTTGGGACTATCGAGAGAGATACGTGCCATGGTTACCGCGCGCTAACAGATCATTGCAGCGATTGATTTCGAATCTGGGAGATGGACCGTCCCGCACAGATACTGGATAAACAGTATAGAACATCCCACGCCGGCGTGGGTTTGGAGGACTGGCGGCCTCTTGGATCTTCAGCCAGGAAAAAATCGGCATCTGGATCGCGGATTCCGATCCAGATGCCGTGGTGAGCTTCAAGATGTGGCCGGTAGGCTGCGTCCGGCCTTTGCATTAAGGCAGGTAGTAACGGAACGAGGTGAAGATCATGGCGTCGAGCCCGTGCGGCTGGAGGCCGCCGCCGGACCAGGTTTCACGATCTACATAAGAGAACTGCGGGCCGAACTGCACGCGTCCCCGATTCACTTTCTCCTTCGAACCGTCGTAAACCCGATACCAGAAGCCGGCCGTCCCTTCGATCAGCACGCGCGTATCGGCCGTGCAGCTCGAGAGCCCGCCGGGCAGAAATCCGGTGCCGTTAGAGGGAAGCGTCTCGCTATAGCATCCGGAATTGCTAAAGCTGGGCGCGCCGTATCCCACAACTTTCCCGGAAATAGGATCGAAGCTGGCCGTCCGTGCCGCGTACTCCGCACCCGTGTTGAAATAGATATCGGAATGCAGGGCGTGAATTTCGATCGTGGCCAAGCCTTGCAGTCCCTTCACGAGATGGAATGTTCCATTCCCGTTGATGGAGGCATCCGGCAGACCGCCGGTGCCGTAGCGGCCGATGCCGCTGCCGCCGAAGCCATGCAATCCGAAGTCGAAGTGCTTGTCGGCAAACGACCAGCGCGCATTGGCTCCGATGCCTCCGCCATTGGTCGTCGGGTTAGTGGCTAAGGCCGTGGTAGGCGCCGTCGCGCCGTTGGCACAAGGAAACGTTGCCGATGCTTCCGCGCAAGGGAATATCCGGTCACGGAAGTGGGAGAACACGCCAAAGACTTCATAGTGCCCAAATCCCGGTTCGAAGGCCATCTTGGCGATCAGGTCCGGCGAGGGATTGAACGAGTAGGAAGCGATGGGCGAGCAAGTCGTGCTGGTGCTGACCGCACCCGTGGTGCTATTGACCGTGGAGGTGGAGCTGCACGTCGAAATCGCCGAGTTGTAGAGTCCGCCGCTATTGCCCGCGGAGCCGACCAGGAAATTCGCGGCATTGTTATGCGTGGTCACGGTGGCTTGCGCGTTCTCCATGGAGAGGCCGAACCACACTTTATTGTTGAAGTTTTTGACAAGGCGCAAGCCATACTGCCGCGCCCAGCTGAAGCCGACGGAGTACTGTGCGTCAATGGTCAACGGAGTGGCTTCGGTGCGATTGTCCATCCCGTGCCGTGTTTCAGTGACCAAGCTCCACATCTGGCCGCCGGTCACGCTCCAGCCGCTATCGAAAGCAGCCTGGCCCCAGAACTGCCGCTGCCGCATGGCATAGCTGTTGCTTTCGTTATTGTTCGAGGTGACAGCGGCGGAGAGAAAATCAGCTTCGAGGTAGCCCGACAGCAGCGCGCTCTTAAGTCTTCCGTTGACGAGCATGGAGAGTCGCGACTGACGTCCGGAACCGAAAAATTCCGAGGTAGTGCTCTGCGATGCGCCCGGCATGGTTACGGAGTTGAAGGGAGTGTTGATGTCGGCCGCCAGAGCCCGCGAACGGCGCACAAATTCGGCCGCCGCGAAGCCGCCCGGCGTAATCGTGACTCCACGGAAATGAAGGACCGTCGGCGATTCGGAGGCGGCCTTCTGGGTCTCCTGCAGCGTCTGGGCGGTGTTGGCCATTCCCGTCTTCAGGTCGCTGACATCACTCTTAAGGGCCGTGACCTGATCCTGCGAGTGCGAGGCTTCCGCCGAGGCCGCATCCGCCTTACTGGCAGCGTCGGTCGCGGTGGTCTGCGCCTGCTGCACGCTTTGATCTCTCTGCTGCAACTGCTGTTCGAGTCGTTCCAGCTGTTGCTGCTGTTGTAAGAGGGTTTGCTGTTGGGCAGCGATGGCGTCCTTCAGAGCTTGCACATCCGCCGCTGTAATCGGCGCCGCCTTCTTTTTCGGTTTCGCCGTGGAATCCGTGCTGGTCTGGGCTACCAGTCCGGCGGTAAGAATAAGAACTGCACACAACGTCCATGCCAACTTCATCGGTCCTCTCCTTTTTCCGGTGCAATGACAGCCACTGCTTGTTTCTGATGGGGGAGTTACTTGACCTGCTGAATCGCTTGTTTCACCTTGGCCACGACATTGGCCGGGAGCGGCGCATAATCCAAAGCGCTCGTCATGCTCTGGCCGTCGGTGACCATCCAATTCAAGAATTCGGCCAGAATCTTGCCTTTTGCTGGATCTTTCGCATGAACTGGAATCAGCAGCCAGGTAAAGCTGGAGATCGGGTATGCATCCTTGCCCGGCGCGTTCGTAATGGAAACGCGGAAGTCCGCGGGCATCTTCGGAACTGAAGCCGCCGCGGCGGTCACGCTTTCGAGCGATGCCTTTACGATTGTGCCGGCTGAATTTCTGACTCTGCCGTATGGAATTTTGTTCTGCACGGCGTAGATCAATTCCACATATCCAATCGATCCCGGCAAAAGTCGTATGGAGCCCGCTACTCCTTCATTGCCTTTTCCGCCCATGCCCTTGGGCCATTTCACGGATGTGCCGCTGCCCACCTGGCTTTTCCAGTCCGGACTGATTTTTGAGAGATAGTCCGTCCAGATGAAAGTCGTGCCGCTGCCGTCGGAGCGATGCACGACCACGATCTCCTGATTGGGGAAGTTCACGCCTGGATTCGCCGCGCTGAGGGACTTGTCATTCCAATTCGTGATTCTGCCCAGGAAAATTCCCGACAGAATGTCTGGGGTGAAGTTCAATTCGCCGCTCACACCGGGAATGTTGTAGGCAGGCACGTCTGCGCCTAGAACGGTGGGGATGTTGAGTATCTTTGTATGCAACTGACCCTCGGCTTCCTTCAGTTGCTGGTCGGTCATGGGCATATCGCTAGCGCCGAAGTCCACAGTTCCTTCGGTGACTTGGCGAATTCCGCCGCCGCTGCCGATCGACTGGTAATTGATTTGAATGTCGGAATGAAGCTTGTGATATTCGCTGAACCACTTCGAGTAGATGGGATAAGGAAATGTCGCGCCTGCTCCATTCAGCGTGGTCTGCCCAAATCCGGGCAGGGCCAGAAAAACGCACACCAACAGAAGCACGAGTTTGCGCACTATGTCGTTCCTCCTTAGAAGGATGGGATGTGTTGGTTCTATCGGCGCTGTGTTACAGGATGGTTACAAAGGGGTGAATTTCTGGTGAATGCCGAACTTCAGATGGTTATCGGCTGTTTTGCAGGCGGCGAATCTCGCGTGCGAATAAGGGATTGGCGGGAAATTCCGCGCGCAAACCGCTGAGGACTTCGATGGCGCGCGCTTTATCCTTCTCGCGCACATAGGCGATGGCCAGCAGGATACGAGCAAAGGGCGCGAAGTAGCGTCCATGATTTGCGGTCATCTGCAGATCGGCGATGCCACCCTGCTTATCCGCAGACAGGCCGCCTAACCGCAGGAACCAGCGCACCGGAGCGGACATGCTGCCGATGAGGTACTTGCTGAATCCGGTTGCCAGCAGCGCGTCGTAGCAATCGTGGCACACGGACAGTAAATGCTGGGCAAAACTTGAGGCCTGTCTGGTGAACCGCAACGAATCCAGGTTTCGTTTCTCGATCAGAGCCGAATAGTCTGCCTGCAGCCCGGAAGACAACGTAAGCGCGAACAGCGCATCCTGGTCGTTGGCATTCCTGGCGAGCCCGGCGCGAGCCAAATTCTCCGACTTGCCGATGGCGTCCTGAAATTGCACGCGCACGGCGGGATCAGCCTCCTTCTTCGATCGCGACGCGAAGGAGTCATTCTTCTCATAAAACTGCGCTTCTAACACGCCCAGTCGATTGAACTCGGAAAATAAAAGTCCGGCCGCTTCGCTCGCTGGTCCGACGGGATTGTCGGGATGTTCGCCCTGCCAGCGGGAAAAATCTGTCTGGGCGCCGGCAAAGTCGAGATTATAGAGGCCGGAGAAGCCCAGATCGAGAAGCGATGACTGCACGGCCCCCGGGCTATCTTCGGCCACAGCCAGACAGCTGAGCGCCAGGCAGAGGATAATCATAATCGGGACACCGCACGAGCCAGCGACTCGAAGCATTCTTCGCGCATCTGAAGATTTTGGACTCAGCATCTGGCTGCGGTTCTGAGCTATGATCGAAAAATTGCGTCCGCGTGCGAGCGCAAGATGAAATGACAGCATTGTTCGGTTGGATACCGTCTCTCCACAGAATGGCTTCTCCGGGGCTACCACATTTCTGAGATCATTTTTCCGGCCCGTCAAAGGCGCCGGGGAAAGGCTTTAGATGAGCGATCCGTTGATCCGCTACGCCCCCGGCTGGCCAGGGATTTCGCCGCGCTGGACCTCCAGCGCGAAAAGCGGCGTGGGCACCGCGCTCAACCAGCACAGCAAGGTCTGGTTCACTCTCAGCCACGGCATTCTCAACGAAGTTTACTTTCCTCGCGTCGATCAGGCGTGCACGCGTGATTGTGGTTTTATTGTCACCAGCGATCACAACTTCTTTTCCGAAGAGAAGCGCCATTGTTCCGTCGAAAATCGTCCGTTTGAACCCGGCATCCCCGGCTACTGCCTGACCAATACCTGTAATGGCGGCCGCTATCGCATTCACAAAGAAGTAATGACCGATCCCTACCGCAATGTAGTTCTGCAGAAGGTTCGTTTCGAGCCGCTGGTGGGCCAGTTATCGGACTATCGTCTTTACGTTCTGCTCTCACCGCATCTGGGCAATTGCGGGTACGGCAACACCGGCTGGATCGGCGATTACAAGGGCGTTCCCATGTTCTTCGCGAAACACGACGATGTTTCTTTGAGCCTGGCAGGTTCGGCGCCGTGGAAAAAGCGTTCGGTTGGATTCGTGGGCACGTCGGACGGCTGGCAGGATCTGTCGCAGCATTTCCAAATGCAGTGGGAATACGATCGCGCCGAAAATGGAAATATTGCCTGCACCGGCGAAATCGATCTCGCCGCCTGCAACGGTGAGTTTCTGCTCGCCCTCGGCTTTGGCGCGATTTGGACAGAAGCGGGACAGCAGGCGCGCTCCAGCCTTTTTGAGGATTACGACGAAGTGCGCCAGCACTTCATGGCGCAGTGGAGTAGCTGGCAGGCCGGCCTTCTGAAACTCGATGAGACACCGCGTCAATTTGATTTGTATCGCTCCTCCATGGCGGTCTTGCGTACGCATGAGTCTAAAGATTTTCTGGGAGGCATTATCGCCAGCCTTTCGATCCCGTGGGGATTCGACAAGGGCGACGAGGACCTCGGCGGGTATCACCTAGTCTGGCCACGTGATCTGGTTGAAACCGCCGGCGCGCTGCTGGCCGCGGGCGCGGTTACCGATGCCCTGCGGGTGCTGCGCTATTTGGAAGCGACGCAAGAGGCCGAAGGCAACTGGGCGCAGAACTTGTGGCTCGACGGCCGTCCATACTGGAGCGGCATTCAGATGGATGAAACTTCGTTTCCCATCCTGCTGCTCGATCTGCTGCGCCGCGAAGCTCCCAAGGCGCTGGGCAAGTTGGATCGCTGGTGGCCGCTGGTGCGAAAGGCAGCCAGTTTCATCGTGCGCAATGGTCCCGTCACGCAGCAGGATCGTTGGGAAGAAGATGCGGGCTATTCGCCCTTCACGCTCGCAGCAGAAATTTCCGCGCTGCTCGCTGCCGCCGATATTGCCGATCTGACCGGCCATTCCGAGCAGGCGCAAAGTATGCGCGATACCGCCGATGCCTGGAACGACAACATCGAGCGCTGGGTCTATGCCACCAACACTGATCTCGCCAAGCAATTGGGCATTGAGGGATATTACGTCCGCATCGCTCCGCCCGACACAGATGGCGCGGCGTCGCCCACGCAAGGCTTCGTTCCGATCAAGAACAAACCTCCGGGGCAGGACGGCGAACGCGCCTATCACATGATCAGCCCGGATGCGCTCGCGCTGGTACGTTTCGGACTGCGTGCTGCGGATGATCCTCGCATTCTCAATACCTTGCTCGCAATCGATTGCCTGCTCTCCGTCGAGTTGCCGCAAGGCCCATGCTGGTATCGCTACAACGGCGACGGCTACGGAGAGCACAAGGACGGCTCAGCATTCAATGGCACCGGCCTCGGGCGTCCCTGGCCCCTGCTCGCCGGCGAACGCGGGCACTATGCCCTGGCGGGTGGCCATCGTGACGAGGCCGAGGCCTTGCTGACGGTCATTGAAAATTCCACCGCCGGCCATAGCCGCTTGCTTCCCGAACAAGTCTGGGATTCTGCCGACATCTCGCAGCTTGAACTATTCCGAGGCAAACCCACCGGATCGGCGTGTCCGCTGGTGTGGGCGCACTCGGAGTATGTGAAGCTGCGGCGATCCATTCGCGACGGCAAGATTTTCGACCAGCCGCCTCAGACCGTGCAGCGGTACCTGGTCGAGAAACACAAACGGCAATTCTTTGGCTGGCGATTCAATAACAAGACCCGCTCCATCCCACGGGGGAAGACGCTGCGCATTGTGCTGCTTTCGCCGGGCATGGTGCACTGGAGTATCGACGGATGGAAGTCGGTCCATGACACCGATACGCGCGACACGGGGCTGGGCATTCACGTACTCGATCTGCCGACAGCGTCTCTGCCGGCAGGTGGAAAGGCCACGTTTACTTTTTATTGGCCCGAGGAAAGGATCTGGGAAGGCGTGGATTACACGGTAACGATGGAGTGAAGGCTTCGGTCAACACTCCGACCAGGGAGAACAGGTCAATTGTCAGAGAAGTTAGGCATGGGAATCTGGGAAGAAGTTGGTGATACGCCTCACAGGGAAATGATACTCGAAGCGCTTCATATGGCTTTGAATGGTTTGCCAATACGGGACATTGCTCATGCAACCGGCATCCCAAGCAGTTCGTGGGTATGACATTCGGAAAAACGGGGCATTCTCCCACAGAAATCGTGAGCGTAAGAAACCCGCGCTTGCTCAGATGAGAGAACGATTGCATCAAAGAGAACCGATTTCCGGTCCGATCGACACTGCTCGGCTGGTGCCAGAAGAGCGCGGATCGGACTGAGCTGCAGAGCTTCGCTCCGCCGGACAACCGAGGTGGCAGTTCCCACATAGGTCAGTTACACTTCCCCGCTGGTGTAGCACAATTCGACGACGGTGCAGTCGTCGCTGAGGGGATTGCCGGCGCAGAACTCCGTCACGGCAGCGAAGATGCCTTCGAGCGTGGGAGACTTCGCGGCGGCAGCTTCCAAACGGAAATCTTCAAAAAAATCTCCGGCCGAGTTTTCCGCTTCGGTCACCCCGTCGGTCACCAGAATGAAGCGGTCTCCGGACTTCATCTGGCAACTCGCGCTCTCAAAGGTCGCGTCGGCGAGCAGTCCGACCGGAACGTTGCCGTGCGGCGGACGCATCACCTCTCCGCCACAGACGAGCAGCGGAGGCACGTGGCCGCAATTCACATATTCGAGTTCGCCGTCTTTGCGCAGCCGCGCGAGCAACACGGTTGCGTATTTTTCACCGCCCATTTTTTCCGCAAAAAAATGGTTCACGGCAGTCACCACGTTGAGCAATGACATGCCCGCGAGCAGATGGGAATAGATCATTCCTTGCAGCGTCGAAGCCAATAACGCAGCGGAAACTCCTTTGCCGCTAACATCGGCCAGCACGACCGCCAGTCCCTCATGCGTATTCACCGCGTCGAAAAAGTCGCCACCAATTTCTTTACAAGAGAGATTTCGGCCACGCAGCCGCGCGAAGGGAACCTCGGGAATTTTCACTTGCATCAAGCGCTGCTGAATACTGGCTGCGATACTCAGTTCCTGCTGATAGCGGCGCGCTTCTTCTTCGGCTTGCACCAGGCGCGCGTTTTCGATCAGCGACGCTCCTTCCGTCGCGATCACATGCAAAATCTTCTGATCGACTCCGCTGATGTCGCGCGACGCGAATCGCGAATCCACATAAAGGACGCCCATGGCTTCGACTCCATTTAAGGAAGGCACCGGCGTTTGGGCGTCGCGCGTGGCCTGCACCTGCATCTTGCGCAGCGGAATGCAGACCACCGTCCGCAGATCATAGGCAACAATGCTTTGCCGACCAGCGAGATCGAGCAACTGGCTCGTGTCGGTAAGAAGAAACTCGGAATTGGAACGGATCGATTCTTCCAAAATCGAGTGGGAGATGGTCTTGTCGTCGAGCAGCGGCTCTTTTTTCGAATTGCGTCCGGCCTTTAGCTGTAGGTTGCCATCCTCATCCTTCAGAAAAATATAGCCGCGCTCGGCCCGCGTCAATTGCAGCGTGACGTCGAGCATGGTGATCAGGATTTCGTCGAGCACGCCGGCGGTGTTGAGTTTGCGGGCGGCATCGAGGAAGAGCGTCAGCTTCTCCAGCTCGGTGGCTTCCGGCTTGATGCCGATCACCGAAATCTGGCTGAGAAATTCGCGCGCCGTGTTCGACGTGGCATGTGCGGGATTGAACAGAATGTAGGCCGAATCGCGCGCGCCGAATTCCAGCCGGTCTCCGCGCTCCAGTTTTTGCCGCTGGATGCGTTCGCCGTTTACGAAAGTCCCATGCTTGCTGCCCAGATCGACTATGAAGAAATCCTGCCCCTCCTGCATGATCTGCGCATGATCGCGCGACACGCGCGGGTCGGCGATCACCAGATCTTTGTCGACCTTGCGGCCGACATTGAAAGGGGTACGGTTCAGAACGATGTTCTTCTGCTCGCTGCCCTGAACGAAAACGAGGGCGGGAAAAACTCCCGAACCGGAGCTGTGACTGATGCCAGACAGGGACATGCTGCTCTGATTGTTGACGATTGGCTTTTGGCGTTATCGCTTTTTCGAGTTGTTAAAAAACCAAGTGCATCTTTCGTTGCTGGAACAGACTACTCTGCCGCGAAGCCGTCCCGCAAGCCGGGAGAAGGGTTACTCCAGTGATCCAGCGCCGCCAATCCGAAGATGAAAATCGGCAGCATGAAGTTTGAGTAGAACGGCATGGGCCATACACTTTGGCGCAATCCGGGAGTAATCCAGCGATATGCCGTGGTCAGGCCAAGAGTGGCAATCCAGGGCCAAATCAGCAAGACCAGTCCGATCGCAGCAGTCAGCCGGAATGCGGGGAGAAGCGGATCCGGCGAAGTTGCGCTTCTGATCAACACAAGAATCGCGGGCAATAGCAGAACCTGGTTATAGGGCGCGAACATGGGAACGATCACGACGGTCAGCGCCAAGACCAGAGCCATGCTGCGTCCGAACTCAGGACTGACGGCCGGCTGTCGCCGGGAGCGCCACACCAGAGCGGCGCAGGCGAGGACGCAGAGAACTTCAAAGATCCGGCCTGCGATCACACCAAACATCCACACCAGCACCGATTGATTCTGGGTGTAGAGGTGATATTGGCCAACGGCCGCAACAAACATTCCCAACCATCCTGGCAAGACCCATGCTGCGCCTGCGAACAAGAGCGCGAGCACGAGCGCGAATCCGAAAACAATCCGCCATCGTCTGCGCCAATCGCTTAGAGCCCAGAAGCCCAACCATAGGATCAGTGGCCACGTCAGTTGCGGTTTGATTGTGGCCAGAGCGAGCAACCCGCCGGCAGCGAGAAGCCAGCCTCCGGCGAGGCAAGATGCACCGGCTGCAAGCAAGCCGGCCACGAGCAAGCTCAGTTGTTGCAGCTTGATTCCCTGCACCATGGGCAACCAGCCCAGCGCCAGCACAGCAAGAATGCATGAGAAGCCGAAAGACAATTTCCAGCGCGTAACGCGCTGCCAGAGAAAAACGCTCACTGCAGCCAGCACGATCAGGAACCAGCGGAACCCAGTCTCAACCGGTTCGAAGGGAAAGTCGAGAGTCGGCGCCAGCAGAAAAACGACGTACACGGGGTACGCGAATCCCTGCTGATCTTTCGGATCGTCCGCCCGCGCCTGATCCAGTGCCCGGCCGTAGTACCCCTGCTGAATCTCGCGCGTGATCTCTGCGTCGTATGGATTACGCCCATGTCGCAGCAATTCACGGGCGCCCAGCCATCGTGGGTACAAATCCGACAGATTTCCGCGCGGCCGATTGTGCGCCGCCGCGTCGGCTATCTGCTGCGTCCGCAGAATGTGGTTCATGTAGAACCACGTGCTCGCCGAAAGCAAAACAGCGGCGGCAAGGGCAATTCCGAGAACCAGCGGGCGATTTCGTAAGCTGGCGCGATTTGGTTCGGTTGCGAAGGTAGAAGAATTCATACGAACGGCTTCATGTTACAACTGTGGGTCGGAATCCATCTTATGCGCGGGCGGATCGCCATCTCCGGGCTGATTGGGCTGCTGGCCGGCTGCTTCACTGTTTTCCTGATGAACAAATTTCATCAGGGTGCAGGCGATTTCGGTTGGGCGATCCGGCTGGCACAACGATTTCTGGCCGGACAGAATCCCTACGATACGCCTTACGAACAGTATCCCTTTACCGCGGCGCTGTTGGCCATGCCATTCGTCCATCTTCGTCCTGAGATTGCCGCGGGCATCTTTTCCGGACTCAGTTCATTTTTCCTGGCGCTGGGACTGACACGCGAAGGTTATCACCGGCTTTGGATCTTCCTCGCCTATCCGTATTGGGTGGGACTGCTCGCGGCGCAATGGTCGGTGATCATCACGGCGAGCGCGTTCTTTCCGTTCCTGCTGCCTGTGACCATGGCAAAACCACAGGTCGGATTGCCCGTATTCCTGACGCGATTGAGCCGTCGTGGGGTGCTGGCCTGTCTGGCGATTGCGTCGCTAAGCGTTGCGCTATTCCCTCGCTGGATATGGCTTTGGCTGGGGCAAACCGGCTACTATCATCACTTTTTCGCCATTCTTATCATCCCGGGACCGCTGGTCCTTCTGGCCCTCCTCCGCTATCGCGATCGTGATGCGTGGCTTTTGTTGTTTACGTCGCTGATGCCGCAGCGCTGGTTCTTTGACAGCTTCATCCTATGGCTCATTCCTAAGTCGCATCGCCAAATCGTTGTGACGGTGGCTCTCAGTTGGTGCGCCGGCATATGGAGGGCGTACCATCCGCCCGCCAGCCTGAACCAGGTCGGACTTTGGATCGTGCTATCCACCTATCTCCCCATGCTGGCGATTGTCCTGGCGCGGAGCCCCAAGGGGGTATTGCAGCCGGAACCAGCCTGTTCTGCCTGAAAATGGCACGGTAGTAACTACCTTTCGTGCAGCTATGCAGAAAATTACCACCTTTTTCCCCATCCGACGGGGTATGATTAGCCGGAATGGGGTGTTGGCGGATCGAGCCCGTCCGTCTGTAGACCCAGCACGGCTCGAGATGGGGTCCTAAGTCTCATCCGCCGCAAAACCATTCGGCATTCATCACAATTCAGGGGGAGTCTATGGACTTCGTACGCAGATTATGGTCGGAGCAGGAAGGGCAAGATATCGCCGAGTATGCGGTGATGCTCGCCGTGATCCTGGTCATTGTCGTGGGCACGGTCCGGTTGATCGGCTCCAATGCCAATAACGTGTTCTCCAACGTTGCCAGTTCCATCCAGTAAAAACCGAACGTTCCCTGACCAGACTGGCAGGACCGGCGAATTCGTGGTAGGTGTGTTCGTTCCCAAGGGAGTCCGATGAACCGCACGCGTCTGTTGATGATTGGAGCCCTGGCTCTGGCCCTCGGCTTTTTTACCAGCGTTACCGTCTACAAGAAACTGCAGATGGGTGCAGGTGCGCCGTCCGAGCCCCAGGTCGAGGTAATCGTCGCCGCCGACGATCTGCAAGTCGGTTCTAAAATTGACGAGCACGATATCAAGATCATCAAGATTCCCGCCAGCGCTCTCCCTTCCGGATCGCCGCGCCGCAAGTCCGATGTCATCGGCCACGGCGTAATCATCCCCATCACGAAGGGTGAATTTATTCTTTCGACAAAGCTGGCTGGCGATAACGCTGGATCCGGTCTGCCCTCGCTGATCCCGAACGGAATGCGCGCCGTATCGGTTCGCGTCACTGAAGTTGTATCGGTCGCCGGATTCGTCACGCCGGGAACTCGCGTTGATGTCTTGCTGACGGGGACACCGACCGGAGGCAACGAGCCGGAAACTACTACCGTTTTGCAGAATGTGCTGGTGCTGGCCTCCGGCCACACGCTGGAGCGCACTTCGACCGGTGAGGCGCAGAACACTGCTGTCATCACCTTGTTGGTCACTCCCGACGATGCGGAAAAATTGACGCTGGCCGCATCGCAAGGACACATTCAGCTCTCGCTGCGCAATCCCCTCGATACTCGGGATTCGGATATTGCCGCTGCGGCCGCGCGAGGCCTGTATAAGGGCGCGGCAGCGCCAGCGCCAGTAACGCACGCTCCCGTAAGGCACGTCGTCGAGAAGGCGCCGACTACGACACCCGCCGGAGTCACTGTCCAAATCTACGAAGGGGACAAAAAACCCCAAGACGTCAAATTTCCAGATGAAGGTCCCGGGGCCAAGTGATCAGAAATTCTTCAATCTGCCAGAACATTTGCTTGTCCGCCGGCACGTCCCACAGGGAGACAAATCGGAGAATGCAAGCGAGAAGCTGGGCGAGCCTTTGTGTGCTCGCATTCCTGACAGTCCCGGTATTTTCCGAGCGTATTCCACCATCCGATGGCGCAGCGCAGTCTCAGGCGACGAACAACACGCAGACCACAACGCTTCCAGCGCAGGCAGAACCAGCGCCTGGTTCTGCGCCGCTGCGTGTGATGGTCGACAAATCGTTGCTCATCAATACTACCGAGCCCATCAAGCGCATCTCGGTCACGGATCCGGCCATCGCCTACGCCCAACCGATCACGCCAACACAAATCCTTGTTCACGGCAAAGCGCCGGGAGAAATTTCGCTTCTCATCTGGGACACGCTGGAACGCTCGCGCAGTTTCGATCTTCGGGTGGACGTGGACGTGAGCGCCTGTGCGGAGGAAGAACACCGCGTTTTTCCCGATGAGCAGATCACGGTGACTCCCTCGCGGGCAGCGATCGTTCTTTCCGGCCACGTGACCACCGAGGATGTAGCCAAACGCGCCGGCGAACTGGCCAGCGCCTACTCTCCGAAGGTCGTAAATGTGCTGACTTTCGGTCCCGTCGGCGCACAGGAAGTTCTGCTGCAGGTAAAGTTTGCTGAGGTCGACCGCACCGCGCTCACGCAAATGGGCGTCAACTTTCTTTCCACGGGAGCGTCCAACACCATCGGCGCGATCACGACCGGGCAGTATGGCGGCGTTGGGCAGCAAACGGTGGGCCCGGGATCGACCTCCAGTACCACTCTGAACAATGTTCTGAATCTTTTCGTTTTCCGACCCGACATCAACTTTGGCGCGGTGATCGAAGCACTGGAAACCAAGAATCTCTTGCAGATTCTTTCCGAGCCCAACCTGATTGCCGTGAACGGAAAAGAAGCCAGCTTCCTGGCCGGCGGACAGTTCCCCTTCCCCATCGTGCAACCTGGGGCAGGCTTTACCGCGGTTACAATCTCGTTCAAAGACTTTGGGGTGCGGCTGCAGTTCACTCCCGTGATCATGCCTAACGGCAACATTCATTTGAAGGTTGCGCCGGAAGTCAGCACGCTGGATTTCACCAATGCTCTGACCATTTCAGGGTTCACGGTTCCGGCCTTGAGCACGCGGCGCGCCGAGACCGAATTCGAACTGCAGGATGGTCAAAGCTTCGTCATCGCCGGATTGATGGATAATCGCGCTACAGACATTTGGAACAAGATTCCAGGCCTGGGCGACATTCCGATCCTGGGGAATTTCTTCAAAAGCAAGAGCATCCAGAAGAGCAACTCGGAGTTGATGGTTCTATGCACGGTCCACAGGATCTCGCCTTCGACAGAGTCGCCAACGGGGCCGAAGAATCCGCAGCCGTTCATGGACAAAGGCAAGTTCGACAAGCCGCTGGAACACGGAAACGCACAGTCCCCCTCGAATGCGCAATAGTTCTGGGGTAAACAGAAAGAACGTTGTTTGGTTATGGCAGAGCTTTCAGTCGTCATCGTCGCGCCCGACAACGAACAACGGGCGGTACTGCAAGTGCTGGTCGACGGCACCACCGTGGGACGGACGGTGCACACCTGCGCCAGCTTCCCGGTAGCGGCCTCCGATCCCATTGTCCGCCGCGTTCGCGCCGCCAATCCCGACGTCACGCTGATCGATATTCCTTCCGAGAATCCCACGCCCGCTCTGCGCGCGATTGAACTTCTGCATCAGGAGATGCCGGACGCCTCCATTTTCGCAGTGGGCACGCTCGATCATCCGCAGGTCATCGTCAACGCGATGCGCGCCGGAGCCCGCGAATTCCTGCAGCGTCCGGCCACTACTTCGGACATGCTGGAAGCCTTCGTGCGCGTCTCGAGCGCCCAGCGGCGGGTTCGTTCGGAAGGGGTTCGGGGCAAGGTTTTCTCGGTCATCAATGCCAAAGGTGGGAATGGAGCAACCACCGTTGCCGTCAATCTCGCGCTGGCTCTTCAGTCCCACGGGCAAACCGCGCTGGTCGACGTCGCGCCGCTCGGCCACGCTGCGCTGCACATGAATCTCAAACCGGTCTTCAACCTGGCCGACGCCATCCGCAACGTGGACCGCCTGGATTCTTCTTTGCTTGAGAGTTTCATGATCCGGCACAGCGGCGGCTTGCAGTTGCTGGCTGGCACGAATGTTCCTGCGACCATCGATCCCTCGACTGCAGAATTTGTGAAGCTGTTCGACATGCTGGTCGGGCATTATCGCTACGTCGTCGTCGATCTCTCCTCACGCTTCGACCCTGCCAGCCGTCTGATCGCGAACCTCTCTGAGACCGTTCTGCTCGTCGCTTGCACCGATGTCGCGGCGCTGTGGAGTGCGGCCCGGGTGCAGCAGTATCTTGGAGAAACGGGCAGCCGCGAGCGGGTCAAGCTGGTGTTGAATCGTTTCCGGAAAGTCAGCGGTTTTAGCGAAGCCGATGCCGAGGCCGCCGTTGGGGCGAAACTGTTGTGGCGGGTTCCCAACCAGTACTTTGCGATTTCTACGGCCATTGACCGCGGCACGCCGGTGATGGATCAGCGCTCGAGTGAGATTGCCCGCTGCTTTGCCGGGCTGGCTCAGGAATTGACGCACAACGATCTCAACGTGAAACGAGAAACCTGGTCGATGTTCAAGTCGGTGTAGAAAGTTAGCGCCCTATGGCCAATCTGCAATCCTTCGAGCGCGCCGATTATCAGCAGGTCAAATCCGACCTGCATCGCAAGATCCTCGACCGCCTCGATCTTGAAAAACTTGGCAAGACCTCTGGCGATTCCGCCCGCGACGAAGTCCTGGCCATCATTCGCAACGCGGTGAACAACGAAGTAGTGCCGCTGAGCTTTGCCGAGCGCGAGCGCCTCTCGCGGGAAATTCTCGACGAAATTTTCGGACTCGGCCCGCTTGAACCTTTACTCAAAGATCAGACCGTTTCCGACATCCTGGTGAACCGCTATGACCGCGTCTACATTGAGCGCGCCGGCAAGCTGGAACTCACCACATTTTCCTTTAAAGACAATTCGCATCTGATGCAGATCATCGAGCGCATTGTTTCGCGGGTGGGACGCCGAGTCGACGAATCCTCGCCGATGGTCGACGCCCGCCTCGCCGACGGTTCGCGTGTGAACGCCATCATTCCACCGCTGGCTATCGATGGCCCCTGCCTTTCCATCCGGCGTTTCGGGCGCGAGCCCGTCACCGCCCGGCAGATGCTGGAGAACCAGACGCTCACCGAACCCATGCTCGAACTGCTCTCTGCCATGGTCAAAGGACGGCTGAACATTCTCGTGTCGGGCGGCACCGGCGCCGGCAAAACGACGCTGCTCAACGTGCTTTCCGGATACATTCCGAACTCGGACCGCATTGTCACCATCGAAGACGCCGCCGAACTTCAGCTCAAGCAGGAACATGTTGTGCGCCTGGAAACGCGTCCTCCGAATATCGAAGGCAAAGGCGCGGTGCGACAGCGACAGCTTGTGATCAACAGCCTGCGTATGCGGCCCGACCGAATCGTGGTGGGCGAGGTGCGCGGTGAAGAAGCCTTTGACATGCTGCAGGCCATGAACACCGGCCATGAGGGCTCGTTGACCACGGTGCACGCGAACTCTCCGCGAGACGCCATCGCGCGTGTCGAGAACATGGTCTCGATGGCCAATCTCAGCATTCCCGAACGCGCCGTCCGTAGCCAGATCGCATCCGCGGTTCACGCGGTAGTGCAGATCGCGCGCTTGTCTGACGGTACACGCAAGGTAATCACCGTTTCCGAGATCACCGGCCTGGATGCCGATCTCATCGCCATGCAGGATATTTTTACCTTCGATCGCAGCGGCATTGACGGCAACGGAAAAGTGCGCGGAGTTTTCCGCTCGACCGGCGCCCATCCGAAATTTGCCGAACGCCTGGCCACGTCGGGCGCTCGTTTGCGCGCCAGCCTGTTCGACTCGAAAACCGAGGTTTGAGTTTCTATGTCAGCAGCGGCCATTATTGCTTTCGTAGTCTTCGCGCTCGTAGCTGTGGCGGCGTTTACCGTGTTCTCGGTTTTCGACCAGCGCAGCGCCCGCGCCCGCCTGATCCGCGAACGCTTAGCCCAGCAACAGAAAGCACCGGAGCGCACGGCGGAAGAAGAACTGGCGTTGATGCGCGATGAGCAACTCAGCAAAATTCCGGCGCTCGACACCCTGCTCCGCCGCTCCGCCCGCGTAGAGGCCATTCAAAAGACGCTCCTACAAGCGGGCTTGACCATCCGCGCCGGCAACTTCCTCGGTGTCTGCCTGCTGGCTGGGGCGGTCACGGCGGTCATCGCTTTCATTCTTACGAAGAGAATCGAGATTGCCTGGGCCGCCATGGTGATCGGTTCCTTTCTCCCGTATTCCTACGCTTCGATGAAACGGCAAAGGCGCTTTGCGAAATTCGATGAACTTTTCCCGGAAGCCATCGACACTCTCGCCCGCGCCGTTCGCGCCGGACACGCCTTCACCACCGCGCTGGAAATGATTACCAATGAGATCAGCGAGCCCATCGCCGGCGAGTTCCGCCAGCTCTACGAAGAACAGAAATTCGGCATGCCGGTCAGAGACGCGCTGCTGAACCTGACCGAACGCGTGCCCTCGGTCGACGTGAAATTCTTCGTCACTGCCGTCATGCTGCAGCGCGAGACCGGAGGCAATCTGGCGGAGATTCTCGACAATCTCTCGTATGTGATCCGGGAACGTTTTAAGATTCAGCGCCAGGTACGGGTCTACACCGCGCAAGGCCGCTTGACCATGGCGTTGCTGATGGGCATGCCGCCGGTCATCGTTGCGGTCATGATGACGCTGGATCGGGAATTCATTCAGCCGCTGTTCTCCGATCCCATCGGCCATGTCTTGCTGGTCGGCGGAATTACCTTACAAACGGTCGGATATTTTGTGATCCGAAAGATTATTCGGATTCAGGTCTGAGCTTTCTGAGATTATGAGGCTGTCCGTTCTCAGTTGCGGAATTTTGCAAGTGTAACGAAGTTGATTTTATGTTGCCGTTAATTCTCACCATCGTCGTATTCGTCACGATTGTGCTGGTCGTGTTCCTGTTCGGCGCCGCGCTGGTTACGCCGACGTCCGCTCTGGGGGCTCGTCTGCGGGCTCTCGGAGGCCAGCCGCAGCGGGTCGAGGTCAAACGCGACCTCAGAGAACGTATGGAGCAGGCGATCGATCCCATCACCAAAGCCATTCCGCTTTCGCCCGCCGACGTTTCCCGCACTCGCTCCTGGCTGATTCAGGCCGGGCTCCGCGACGCCATACACCTGAACTACTATTTCGGTGCGCGCCTTTTGGCGGCTGGGATCGGCTTCCTGATCGTTGTGCTCTTTTCTGGATTCAACAATCTGTTTCTTCTTGCCGGCATTCCCGGCCTTGGCTTCTTCCTTCCACGTTTCTTTTTGAAGCGCATGATTCACGCGCGCCAGCAGCGCATTCGTCTGGGCTTGCCCGACGCGCTCGACTTGACGGTCATCTGCGTCGAAGCTGGTCTCGCCCTGGATCAGGCCATGATGCGCGTGGGCCAGGACTTGCACCACGCCCATCCCGATCTCAGCGACGAATTCCATCTCGTCAATCTGGAGATGCGCGCCGGCAAGCCGCGCGCCGAGGCCCTGCGCAATCTGGTCGATCGCACTGGGGTTGACGACATCCGCTCGTTGGTTGGTACACTCATCCAGACAGACCGCTTCGGCACCAGCGTGGCCCAGGCGCTGCGGGTGCATTCCGATTCCCTGCGTACGGAACGCCGCCAACGCGCCGAAGAACAGGCTGCCAAAACCACCATCAAGATGGTTCCTCCCCTGGTCATCTTTGTTCTACCTTCAATCATATTTGTCACCATCGGTCCGGCGGTGATTTCACTGGTCCGCCAACTAGGTTCCGGGCATTAAGCAGTTGGGCGAAACTGGGGAGTATCGACGTTCATGGCAGTTTTTTCTTCCCGCGGGAACGCTCTGAATCGGACGCGCGACAAGTGTCTCGCCACCTCGCTCGCAATGGCCGACACTCACTGGACGCGCCTGCGCGGCCTGCTTGGCCTGACGTCCAATGACTTCCGTAACGGCCCTGGGCTCTGGATCGTACCTTGCCACGGCGTTCATACTTTGGGAATGGGGTTTGCGATCGATGTCGTTTACCTGGACAGCTTAATGAACGTAATTCATGTCCAGAGTGAACTGCGCCCGTGGCGATTTGCCCCCGTTCGAGCCAATGCCGCGTCGGTGCTGGAACTGCCGTGTCACACGGTGCGGGAAACCGGAACCATGGTCGGGGATAGAATTGAGATCATTTTGGAAGAGGATGGACAGTAGCTGGTGGTAACGCAAACCCTCCAACTCGAACCGAAAGTTGAAGTCCGCATCCAGCCGCATGCCGAGCCGAAGCTGCTCGTGGAGTGGTCTTCGCCGTGGCAGGAATTTGTCACGTCCATCGGTCCGGCTCTAGCCCGGTCGCAGTCGCGTCTGGCGGGAGAGGCGCCCTACGGGATTTTTCCCTATCGCGGCATGCTTCCCTGCCTCTTGCTGGAAGCATTCCTGATCTTCGCCGTGATTATAATCCCCTTCAAAATCCAGGAGCTGCGTCCCTATCTGGCGCCGCGCCTTTCCCGACACGACGTCATCTATTACAGCGGAGACGAACTTCCTCGCACCGAAGATCTCGGTGGCTCTCAGGCGGGAACGAGCGGTCGCGCCGGAGGGAATGAAGCTCATCATCGCACGCAGACCATCAAAATCGCTCGCGGATCGCTCACTCCTGAAGTGGTCGACGCGCCCAATCTCAAGCTTCTGTCGTCCCAGGATGCGGTGGCGAACTTGCTGGCCATCAATCCGAATATCGGACCGCCCCCCGTGGAAGGTCTGCGCTCTGCGCGCACGCCGGTCACATTCACTCCACCAGTGGTCGCGCCCGCGCCGGAAGTCGTCCACGATTACACTCGCAACGGCGTTCACCTCGACGCCGTCATTGCGCCCTCACCGTCTGTGCCGCGTGATCCTTTCCGTTCCGCGCCCAATCTGAGCGCGACGGTCGTTCCGCCCGCGCCGAGCGTGGCGGATGAGCACCGGCTTGTGGCTCCAGCTTTAGGATCGCTCGTAATTCCGCCCGCGCCTGCGGTCGCGCGCGATCACTTGCGCAATGCGCCGAATCTCCCGGCTTCGGTGGTCGCACCGGCGCCGAATATTGTGTCCGGGAGTGCGCGCTCCGCTCCGGCACTCGGCGCGAGCGTAATTCCTCCCGCTCCGAACGTAATGGGCCGGGAAATCTCTCGATCCCCCGTACAGGCTGCGAATGTTGCAGTCGTCCCGCCGCCCGTCTCCGCGCCAGAACGCGTAAACTCACGCACGGCGAAGTTGAATCTGCCCGCGCCTGTCATTGCACCTCCGCCGTCGGCGAATGTTCCCGAGGACATACGCAGACTTGATGGCGGAGCGATGCCTGACCCGTCGAAATCCGTGGTGCCTCCTCCGCCCTCGGAATCAACCACCGGATCGCTGGTCGGCAACCTGATCGGCAAAATCTTTGGATCCAGCGCAGTTGTTCCTCCGCCACCCTCGGTCAGTTCCAGCGAGAACAAGGCTGGACCTGCCCTCGGACCTCAAATCGTCCCGCCTCCACCCAGCGTGAACGCAGCAGGCGGTAATCCGAGAGGACACCGTAACGCCATGGGAACGTCGCTGGGCTCGAACGTGATTGCGCCTCCGCCCACGGCGGGAGTTTCCGGAGGCACCGGTACGCTGGCAGCGTCGGCCTCAAAAGCTCCAGCTCTGGGCCTTCCCAGCGTTGTTCCGCCTCCTCCATCGCTGGGAGGCGCAGGCGGAGGTACCGGAAACATCGGCGGCGGCAAAGGCGCTCGCGGTGGCACGTTGCTGGCGAATAACGTCGTCCCGCCTCCACCTAGCGTCGGTGCCAGGTCCATTTCATCCGGCTCGGGGTCCGGGCAAAGGGGTGCCGGCCTGGGACGCAGCCTCGATGTCGGTGGAGTCCTCGCCCCTCCCAGCGGCGGGGGCAGCGGCGCGAATGCAGGCGTAGTGGTATCGGCAAAGCCCGGCCCGAAGGTAGGATTGCCCGCGAATGGCGGTAAAGGTTCGACCGCGCTCTCGCCGTCCGGCGCAGACAAGCCAGGCCTTGGCGGATCCGGTGGAGGATCGAGCATTGGAACCGGAACTGGTCCTGGCAGTGGCCTCAAAGGCGAAGGAGCGGGAGCGGGAAGGAGCGGCGTCGGACACGGCTCCGACCCATCTGCTCGCGGCGGAATCTCTCCTACGCCGGGCCCGGGCGGGGCAGGCAACGCCACCAGCGGCACCCCAGCAGCTGCGGGGGTCTCAGTGAGCGGCGGAAGCACGATTGTTACCTTGCCAAGCTTTGGATCCGACTCACCGCCCGACTCTCCGGCTGGACGAGCCCCCTCTAAGCAGAGTCAGGAGCTCAATGTAACTATCGTGGCCACAGCTACTTCCGGCGGAGCCTTCGAGGCTTACAAGAACCAGCTGCACGGACAAACTTATACGACCTACCTCGAGACGTCTGTGGGACAAGTAGTCATGGAGTTCGCTGATACCAATCCCTCCGCAAACGGAGTCGCGAACGTAAGCGCACCCCAGGCGATCCGCACCAGCCTTCCTGCTGGACTGCCCCATACTCGGATGGTGATCAAGTGCACGCTCGATGCGTCTGGCAATGTGCGGATCGTGCGCGTGCTCGAACCCGGCACGGCAGCCACGACCGCCAAAGTCGTCGCAGCGCTAAATGGATGGAAATTCCAGCCCGCCAAGCGAGGCGATCAGCCGATCTCGGTCAGCGCCATTCTTGGGTTTGGTATTGACACCAACGACCGGTTCTAGATCGTCACACGCTCGCTTTCGTCGCGAGGCGGACGAATGCGTCCGCCTCTACACAAAAAAGTTTGTGTAGCCCCGGACACATTCGTCCCGGGGGTGGCGCGCGTGGGTGCTCCATCATACCCGCATAGAAATCTATGTACCGGGCGAGTTCAATATTTTCGTGATCTTCATCTTCACTGGCCGCTCGCCCGTACAAACATCACCGCAGCCTCATCTTCATACACCGGCTTCCAATCTGCACTCTCCAGCAAAACACTCGTGATCGCCGCATTGCGAGGAAATAGTAAACATCCGGCTTCGTGTTCGTGTAGAAATTCCTGCCAGCCGTTCTCAGCCCGCATCATCTTCAAGTAAGACTTGAAGAGTGCCTCGCCGTACAAATCGTGCCGGTCATCGACCACGACCTGCACCCGCGGATGAAGCCGATAGATCAGATATCCGCCCCATGCGTCCGTACTAAGCAGAGGTCCGTGCAGGCCGTACTCTTCAAAATGATCCACGGGCGCAACCGGCATCCGCACGGGATCGAAATGCGCGTCCATAGCTTCCACCGTTCCGACGCGACCCGCGTTGGCCGCGACCGCAAATGTGAAAACAATCGCTATCGCCGGCCATAGGTGACCACGTAGCGAGGATTGCACCGCAGCCATCCGGCCAAAGAACCCACGCGAAGCGCCCGAAGAGATCAGCGGACCAACGATCAACGGACCAACGATCAACGGACCAACGATCAGCACCAGCAGTACGGACGAAACCGGAATATTGCGCGCCGAATAAAGCCCTGCATACACCGAAAACACGACAACGAGTAGCTCGCTGGCCCGCAACCTGCGCCCGCGCGCTGCGACCACGGCGATCACGATGAGCAGCAAGGCGAGAAAACATCGTTGGGCCCAGCCGTGAAAATCGGGCGACTGAAATTCCTGAATGTGATTCATCAGGAATCGATCGGAGAGGTAAGAAAAAATGTGCCGATGCAAGCTCCAACCGAAAGGATTGACCAGGCTCGCCGCCAGCGAAATCACTCCCACCGAGAGCAGTTCCAGTGCACGGTTTCCAGCCACAATTCTTGCGAGCGTATCCTCAAGCGTTCCCTGCTTCGATCTCCACCAAGTCCAGCATGCCCCGAGCCAATAGATCCCAAGCAGCACGAAGCCGACGACGAACCCTCCGTGCACGTTGACCCAGACCAGCATCAGCAGGGGAAGCACCCACAGCGAACGATTTCGGCGAAGGCGACCGGACAAGCATTCGCGTTCAGATGCATCCAGAATCGCGAACCAGGCCAGGGTAAACAACCAGCTCAACACGTGCGGCCGCGCCAGAAAGTGAATCATGGAGGCTGAAATCGCGAGCAGAATCAACAGCACGGAAAGCAGCGTGTTCACGCCACGGCGCACGAGCCACTGCAACGCGCACTCAAAGGTCGCCGCGATCACCAGGGCGTTGAACCATACCACCCCATTCAATCCCATGCTGGACTCGAGGCCGCCCACGATCAGGTCATAGAGCCATTCCCAGGCGAACCACGGCTTCCCTGCCATGGTCGATGAGAACGGGTCCACGCGCGGAATATGGTGCGTGGCGAGAATGATCTGCCCTGTACGGATATGCCATCCGATATCGGCATCGCCCAGCAGACGAATCGAAAGCGAAGTGAAAACCAGCGTACAGAGCAATGCCAGGAAAATCGCGTCTGCGATCGACGGCATCGCCAAGCGCAGCCACGTCGGAATCGCCCGAGAACTTCTGTAACCGTTCTCCACTGCGGGGAATCTTATAGATGAGGAGAGGTAACGGCAAGATGACCACCAGCAGACCACCTCGCGTTGTGATCGTAGGCGGTGGATTTGGCGGGCTTAGCCTTGCCGACGCCTTAGCAAGAGCCCCGCTTCAGATCACTTTGATTGATCGAAGGAACCACCACATTTTTCAGCCGCTGCTTTACCAGGTCGCAACCGCGGGGTTGTCGCCCGGAGAAATTGCCTCCCCGATTCGTTTGATCCTTCGCCGCTACGAAAACATTGAAGTCCTGATGAGTGAGGTGAACGGTTTCGACCTGGATCACCACACGGTCAAGACGTCGGACTCCGAGGTGGCTTACGACTATCTCGTGGTCGCGGCCGGCGCGGGACACTCTTACTTCGGCCACCAGGATTGGGAAGTGTTCGCCCCCAGCCTGAAGACCATCGAGGACGCGATTGAGATTCGTCGCCGCATTCTGCTCGCCTTCGAACTCGCCGAGCGGCGTGCCGTGGCCCGGCTGTCACCGCTTCCGCTTAATTTTGCGATCGTTGGCGCCGGACCCACTGGAGTCGAACTCGCAGGTACACTGGCTGAAATCTGCCACCACGCGCTTACACACGAGTTCCGCAGCATCGATCCGGCCCGCGCCCATATTTTGTTGATTGAAGGCGGACCGAAGGTTCTCGCGGCCTATCCCGACGATCTTTCCGCCAGCGCGCTTCAACAATTGAAGCGCCTTGGAGTCGACGTACGTCTCTCAACCATGGTCGAAAAAGTCGAGCCCGGAGCCGTCTACTTCGGCAACGCGCGCATCGATGCAGCGGTCATCCTTTGGGCAGCGGGAGTTGCGGCGTCGCCTTTAGGTAAGAAGCTGGGCGTTCCGCTCGATCGCGCGGGACGCGTCATTGTGCATCCTGATCTCAGTATCCCCGATCATCCGGAAGTTTTTGTCATCGGCGATATGGCTGCACTGAAAGATGAGCACGGCAAGATGCTTCCCGGTGTCGCGCAGGTGGCGATCCAGGAAGGCCGGTTTGTAGCCAAGCTGATTTGCGCCGAAGTGCAAAGGACGGGCGTCCAAGGACAGAAACCTACCGAGTCTTCGAGCCAGCATGGTGCTGATCTTCCATCCCGACCCGCCTTCCACTATCACGATAAAGGCAGCCTCGCCACAATCGGGCGCGCCTCCGCCGTGGCCGAAATTGGCAAGCTGCACATGTCCGGCTATCCCGCCTGGCTGACTTGGCTTTTTGTCCACATCTTCTTTCTGATCGGATTCCGGAATCGCCTGTTGGTGCTGATCCAGTGGGCATGGGCGTACATCGCCTACGAACGAGGCGCCCAGTTGATTACCGGCAGCAATTCCCTGCCCGGATGGACGACAGAACAGCCCGCGCCCGCAGCCGCAAAGCTTCGGCCACAAGAAAATCGTTCCGACGCCGCAGATTAGAGCGAGAATAGTGTGTAGGTCTGAAACTTCATCTCTGGGCATCCTGAGCGAATGGAAGGACCTGAGCTTCCTGTCACCATGAAAAGATTCAGCAAGCACCTCGTTCTCATCGCGTGGTTCGTCGGAGTTTTCGCACTTACAACGCACGCTTCCGCCCAGGTGCTGAAGATCGCGGTCGACGATACGATTCAGCCCATTACTGCCGAGTACATTTCCCGCGCTATCGAACAGGCCGCGAAGAAAAACGATCAGGCCGTCTTGATCGAACTGAATACGCCGGGCGGGCTGGTCAGTTCCACGCGCGAGATCATTCAGAAGATCACGTCCTCTCCTGTCCCGGTGATTGTTTACGTCACGCCCACCGGAGGTCACGCCGGTTCTGCCGGAATTTTCATTCTCGAATCCGCCGATGTCGCGGCCATGGCTCCCGGCACCGCGGCCGGCGCGGCGCATCCTGTAGCTTTGATTGGTCCCATGCAGGTCAAAACCGACGACGAGATGAAGCAGAAAATCGAGAACGATGCCGCAGCCTTAATGCGTTCCGTCACCTCCAAGCGCGGACGCAACATCGAGGCCGCCGAGAGCGCCGTGCGCCAGTCGAAATCTTTCACCGATCAGGAAGCGTTGAACGCCCACCTCATCGACTATGTCGCGTCCAGCCCCGAAGATCTTTTCAAGCAAATGCAGGCAAAGCCGTTCAAACGCTTCAACGGTCAAACCGATACGCTCAATCTTGTGGGCCAGCCGATGGTTGACTACCACATGACGGTCAAGGAGCGCGTTCTTGATTGGCTCATGGACCCGAATATCGCGTTCCTTCTACTGGCGATCGGCGCACTGGCTCTCTACGTGGAATTCAATCATCCCGGCGCGGTGATTCCCGGAACGGTGGGCGTCGTCTTTATCATTCTCGCGATCTTTGCCCTGAATCTGCTACCTACGCGTTTTGCCGCGCTCGGGCTGATTCTTGGAGCCTTCCTCCTCTTCGCGGGGGAAGCCAAGTTTGCGAGCCATGGCATTCTCACTCTCGGCGGAATCATTCTTCTCACGCTTGGCGGACTGTTGCTCGTGGACGCACCCATCCCGCAGATGCGTGTGCATCTCATCACGGCTCTGGCCGTGAGCGTGCCATTCGGCATTATTACCGCATTTCTCATGACCATCGCCGTAAAGGCCCGGCGCAACAAAGTAGTCACCGGAGTGCAAGGACTGGTCGGCGAAACCGGCGTCGCCCAGACCGCGCTCTCTCCCCAAGGAAAAGTTTTCGTTCACGGCGAACTCTGGGACGCGATCGCCTCCAAACCCCTCGCCGTCGGCGAACTGGTTCGCGTGAACTACGTGGATGGATTAACTCTTGAAGTCGCGCCGCTGGGAACTGCGCCCCACGAACCCGCAACGAAAGTTACATCGGTGTGAAGAGCCAGCACTCGGCTTGTCATCCTGAGCGGAGTGGAGGATTCGCGAAGCGAAGCAGCCACGCAGTCGAAGGATCCCTCAGCGTCCAATCCACCCGTAACCCGTCAGGGAGTTCCACCAGCGTGAGAATGACTACTCGCGTCTGCGCCCCATAAGTGAATGGGCCCCTTCGACTGTGCAGCCGTCGGCGAAACGGACGGATTCTTCGCCCAGAGCTGCAACGCGGCCGCACCCATCTCATTTCAGATTGAACAGCGCATTCACGTGCGCGGTCACGGTCACCGTTTGAGGAGTGAATTCCTCATTGGGCGCCGGGGCGGCCTCGGCACTCGCCATCGCCCGCATCGCCATGGGCCGTGGCATCCGTCGCTGCGTTTCATACGTGTCGACGGAAGCATAGGAGAGTTCACCCAGCACCCGTCCACTGGCTCGCGCCAGCACATCGGCGGAATTCTGCGCCCTGCGATACGCATCTTCCACCGCTTTGTCTTTCGCCTGATCCATGTTCTCCAGAATGTAGCTTAGCGTCTGGCTCTCGCTCACGTTCGCATCCGCGAGCTGCTCGGTCACCGGCGCAATCTTGCCAAAGTCCTTAAGTTTAAGCGTAATGTCAGTCGTGACCCGGTATCCGACGACTTTGCGCGCAGGATTCTTCCAGTTATAGACGGGCTCAATCGACATGTATCCGATCGTGGCCTGTTTCGGTTCGATTCCGTTGGCGCGCATCACTTGCCGCACTTGCTCGACATCCTTTGATGCGTGCGAGAAAGCTGCCTGCGAAGTATCTTCCTGCACCGAGACGCGAAACTGAATCATCGCCGCGTCTGGCGGAGCTTCGAATTTCCCGTCGGCACCCACGTAGACGGTATTGGCTTGCGCGCTGACGGCAGGATGCTCCTGTGCAAAGGCCGCAATCGCCGTCAGCAGCATCGCAACCGGAATAATCCCAACGGATTTCATAATAGGCCTCCAAGGAGATTATGGACGAAGACATCTCCTTCAAAGAAAGAACGGCAGGTATGCGCTGAATTCGCACCAACAATTCCATAGCTGAGGCGGCCGGTGTTTGCCCGTGAGCCTCTGTGCCCTCTGTGGTTGAAAATTTTGGGAATTTGCCGGGGTGGACTGCTGAGGTTTCGATGCGGCCGGAGATCAAACGGTAAAGGATCAGAGGGGAAAAACGCAGAAAGCGCTGACTCAGCAGAATCCAATACCGCGAACGGATTTAACTCCGGCCGGTAGCGTAGGCCGCGCCTTCCACCTGCGCGTCAATGTCGCGCCGCAAGTCCTCCCAGATCGAGTCCGGCATTTCGAGAAAAACTTTCACCACATCCGGATCAAATTGGCTTCCGGTACATCGCTTAATTTCGGCGCGCGCCGCCGTGAGAGACTGCGCCGGCCGGTACGCACGATCCGAGGTAATCGCGTCCAGAGTGTCGGCGATGGAGAAAATACGCGCCCCCAGCGGTATCTGCTCACCCTTCAGGCCGCGCGGATATCCGGTTCCATCGAACTTTTCCTGGTGGGAGTAGACGATCTCAGCTGCTTCCTTGAGCACCGGAATTCTCTGCACCAGTTTGTACCCGAGATAGCAATGTTCCTTCATCACAGCCGTTTCCTCCGCTGTGAGCTTTCCAGGTTTGTTAAGAATGTTCTCAGGAATCGCCATCTTGCCCATATCGTGCAGGAAGGCGCCACGTGCGATGATCTCGATCTGCTCCTTGGGTACGCCCATGCGGCTGGCGATGGCCATGGTGTAAGCGGTCACTCGCTGGGAGTGTCCCTGGGTTTCGTGGTCCTTGTAGTCAAGAGCTTCACCCAGAACTTCCAGCGTAATGTCGTAGGAGCGCTTCAATTCCTCCATCGCCGTCTGCAACTGATCGGTCCGGGCCGCGACCAGCGACTCGAGATTCATCTGGTAGGTGCGGTTCTCAATTTTGAGGCGGCGATTCTCCAGCGCCCGCCTGACCGCGTTCAACAGTTGTTCCCGCTCAAACGGTTTCAGCAGATAGTCATAAGCGCCGTTGCGGATCGCATCCAGCGCCACGGAAATGTCGTGGACTGCGGTCACCATCACCACCGGCATATCCGGATATTTCTCTTTGGCCCGCTCCAGCAACCCGATCCCGTCCAGGTCCGCCATCATCAGGTCCGAAAGCATCAGTTCAAACTCCACTCCGGAGGTCAATACAGAGAGCGCTTCCATGCCAGAGCCCGCTTGCGTGCAGACGTAGCCCGCGGTGGTCAACATCTGGGCCACTATATCGCGTATCGATTCTTCGTCGTCAACGACCAGGATGCGGTCCGGCATGGGAATACACGAAAGTCTATCGGCGATTGTAACTCCGGAACGAGATTCCGAAAGTAATCATTCAGGTCCCGAATCCTCATTGATAAAGACCCCGGCCATGGTATTCAGAAGTCAGGAATCCGTACGCCCGAAAGTCGTACGTTCCAGAGTCCTAGGTTCGAACCCGTGAGTCCGAACCTCGTAAGCTTGAAACTCGAATGACTGTTTCCCTCAGTTCAATCTGGAGCATTGCTGCTGAACTTGGAATCACCCGGCCATCCGCCCCGGACCTGGCATTGATTCTCTTGCTCGCGGCGTCTCTGCTGGTCTTGCTGGCATTCCGGGAAAGCTATCTCAAGCTATGGATCGTGGGCTGGTCGGCGCTCATCGCTTCCCGCGTTATCGAACATACGCTGATCGCCAGATTTCCAGCGCCTTTCGGCGTGGTTGCGGTGCAGTCCAGTTTTGTCCTCGCCATCGGATTGCTGGCGGGCGCGGTTTTGGTTTATTCCCGCAGCCGCAATCTACTGGTTCCGCTGGCGGCCATCACTCCCATCTTGGTCGGGTGCGCCGGAGCTCAGGCGCTCTTGGCTCCCGAGTCTTTGCCCCTGCGCATGGCGGTGGAAGTCAGCTATCGCATCCTATTGCTGGCTGGTGCGCTCGCGCTTTTGCGGGCACGCCGTGGACGCTTCGAGCCCGCCGCCTGGCTGCTCGC
Organism: uncultured Acidobacteriaceae bacterium; assembly: GCA_963772045.1. GTDB lineage: Bacteria > Acidobacteriota > Terriglobia > Terriglobales > Acidobacteriaceae > Sulfotelmatobacter. The sequence goes on from CAVYWC010000005.1 coordinate 78,909, forward strand.
TCTCTGCCTGCCCTTGCTGCACTTAACCTGGACTCCGTTCACCGACAGAATTCCTCATGGCGCATCCGTTGCCACTGAAATCGCGCTGGGCACGAGCATGCTGCTCATCATTTTCCTGGAATCGCGCCGGCGCACGGAGCGATTGCTCGCCATGCAGGCGCTCACGCAATCGCTCGCTGGAGCTCAGCAATATGGCAACGTCGTCGAGCCCGCTCTCGAACACTTGCAGCGCGCTATCCATGTTCGCGCTGTCTGGTTCCGCTTGCTCGAAAGTGGACAGCTTGTGGCCACCCATGCCGTCGGCGTTTCCGCCGACTTCCTGCGCGACGCAGGCATAGCCGAGGTCACCGACGATCTCTCGAAACTTCTGAATCAATCCGAAGCTCGTGTCACTCGCCGCGATGCCGCTGCTCCTGAGATTCCCGAACTCCTGCAGGCCGAAAAGATTTCGCAGGTCGTCACCGTGCCGGTTATCGGCAGCAAGGCTCCAGTCGGATTGCTGCTGGTGGGAATTCACAGCGATCGTGAGTGGACGAAAGAAGAATTAGCTTTCCTCGAAACCTACGCGCGGCAATTGGCCGTCGCGGTCGAAAACTTCCGCTTGCTGGAGCAAGTCTTGCGCTCGCAGCGCCAGTGGATGAACACGTTCGATTCCATTCACGACATCATCCTCGCGCACGACGCCGATTACGGCATCATCAAGGCCAACCAGGTGCTGCTTGAGCATCTGGGCAAAGCTGCCGCCGACGTTCTGGGCAGCTCCTGCGAAGCGGCTCTGCCCCATGCATATGGCGAGTGGACGGGCTGTCCTTATTGCGCGATCGGGGCCACCGAAGAATTTGTCGAAGGCGCCGACCCCTGCTTTGGCGGCTTCTCCGTCGTCTCCACTTCTAGCTATTCCGAGCAAGGCAGCTCGCAAAAAGGCGTCATCCACGTGGTGCGTGACATTACAGACCGGCGCACGGCCGAAGAAAAATACCGGCTGTTGTTTGAGCAAGTTCAGGAGGGCGTCTACGTGGCCACGCCCGATGGCCGCCTGATCGACTGCAATGACGCTTTCGTCAACATGCTCGGTTATGGTACCCGCGAAGAGGTGATGGTGCTGAACGTCGATTCGGAAATCTGTGTCGACTCCCGGCAGCGCGAAACTTTCTTGCGCGACATTGAGGCTCACAATTACGTCCGCAACTTCGAAATCACGATGCGCCGCAAGGATGGCTCGCTGCTTCTAGTCGCGGAGAGCAGCTTTGCCACGCGCGAAGCCACCGGCGGTATTGAGCGCTACCAGAGTTTTGTTCTCGATGTAACCGAGAAGCGGCGAGCCGAAGAAGAGATGCGACGCCGCAATCGCGAACTCAACGCGCTCAATGCGATGGCCGTCGTGGCCGCACAATCGTTCGATGTCGACGAGATTTTGAATCTCACGCTGCGCCAGGTGGTGACGTTATTTGGCGCCGAAAGCGGATCGGTTTACCTGTGCGATACGGATTCTCCCACGTTCCGTCGCCGCGCCGCCTGGGGTCCACGCAGCCGCGACAGTGTTCGCGCCGCGGAAATCACTTTCGACGAAGGTTTCGGAGACCTGATCGTCCGCTCGCGCACCGAGGTGATCACCGCCGAATACTTGCCGCACCTGCCTGCAAAAGTGGCTGAGTTCCTGAAGTCCGATGCCGAGCGCTCCTGGATCTGGGTGCTGTTCTGGGGCAAGGACGCTCCCGTCGGCATCATGGGCCTGTGCAGCCATCTGGGCTATGAATACTCCTCCAACGACGAAAATCTTCTGGTCGCGATCAGCCGCCAGTTAGCCACCACGATCGAAAAGGTCCGGCTATACGAAGAAACCTGCCGCGCCTACGAAGACCTTCGCAAAACGCAGGAACAACTGTTACAAAGCGAGAAGATGTCAGCCGTGGGCCAGCTGATCGCCGGCGTCGCGCACGAACTCAACAATCCTCTCACCGCGATTCTCGGCTATGCGGAACTGCTCGAAACCGAAGGCCTGAACGAACGCGCCAAAGACTACGTCGGCAAGTTGTTCAAGCAAGCGCAGCGCACGCATCGCGTCGTCCAGAACCTTCTCTCGTTCGCGCGTCAACGCACGCCGGAACGCGAGGAAATCGACATTCGCAAGGTGCTCGACGAAACTCTCGCCCTGCGGGACTACGATCTCAAGAGCAACAACATCGCCCTGGAACGCGAAGCTCCGCTCGAACCTGTTCTCGTGATTGCCGACCCGCATCAGATCGAGCAAGTATTTCTGAACATCATCAACAACGCGGTCGACGCGATCCTCGAGACCGGACAAACCGGCAAAATCAAGATCCGCGTCTTCACGCAGAATGGACACGTCTGCACCCAGTTCAACGACGATGGTCCCGGCCTGAAAGATGCCAAGCGCATCTTCGATCCCTTCTACACCACCAAGAGCGTGGGCAAAGGCACTGGCTTAGGATTGAGCATCTGCTACGGCATCGTCAAAGAGCATGGCGGCGACATCACCGCCTTCAACGCGCCGGAAGGCGGAGCAGTGATCGAAGTCAAGCTGCCGGTTGTGGCCGTCGCCGCCGCCGAACCAGAAGCACCGAAGGAGCCCGCAAAGCCCCGGGAGGCAGCGCTCAGCGGACGCGTGCTCTTGGTCGAGGAGGATGCGGCCGTTCTCGAATTCGAGCGCGACGTGCTCGCGGGCGCCGGCGCAATCGTGGTCACCGCCAGGTCCAGCGATGAGGTCAAGACTCGTCTGCTTTCCGAACCCTTTGACGCCCTGATCATCAACAGCAAGATTCCCGGCGAATGGAACGCCTGCGAATCCTATGCCTGGATGACGGCCAATTGCCCCGCGATCGACGGCCATGTGCTGTTCACCTTCTCCAACGGCGTCGATACCGATAAGACCCAGGGCGATGCCCGCAGCTTCCTGCAGGAAAACAACGTGCCCTACCTGGTCAAGCCCTTCGAAGTCGCCGAACTGATCGCCCAGACCCGCAAACTGCTGCCGAAAGCGCTAGGGGCGGCAGCGGGAGCGGACTAGTTAACCAAGAGCAAACCGTCCGCTCGCCATCTACTTTTTATCCATCCAGACACGCCACGTGACCGGACCAGCTTTACTATTCGCGAGCGGCATACCGGTTGCCTTGAGGGCGAGCTTGATTTGTCCATGGTGGTAACCCTCGTGCCAAAGCATGTGTTGAAGAAAAAGGACCGGGTGGTCATAGTGGAGTCGCATTTCGATGCCGGTTTCAACCCGGTTCTGAACGACATCGCGCACTGCCTTAGCGCTTTCGTTAAGCATTTCCGCGAGGTGGTCAGGGTTACGCACGTTGACCCACTCCTCGGGCACAGACACGTCGAACTCCGGCGCATCCTCGGAGATGAATACCAGACGCACATAGTGAATGTGCGCGAATATCTGCGCCACGGTAGGGCTGTCCGCCGTCGCACGGGCATCGAGGGCACCCTCCGGCAGAATGCGAAGCAGGTTGATGAGGATTGTATTGTTTCGGTCCCACGAATCGAGGAGCGCCCCAAGCAGGCTCTGTTCGCGCGTTTCGGACATGCCAGTCACGGTGGAGAACATCATACGCCGTAAGAATTCGGCTTGTATCCCACACAGTTCTGCGCCTGAGGCTCAGACATGCCGGCGGAACCGTCCCCCCGGAATTCGCACAGCCCTCCACATCCTTCCTCCATCCCTCCATGCGATAAACTAGCCTCAAGCCATGTCTCAATTCGTCCACCTGCACCTGCACACCGACTATTCCCTGCTCGATGGCGCTTGTGACGTTGAAAAGCTTTGCCAGCGCGCCGCAGAGCTCGGCATGCCCGCCGTGGCCATGACCGATCACGGCAACATCTTCGGAGCGGTGCACTTCGTCAACGCCGCCCACAAGCACGGAGTCAAGCCGATCGTTGGATGCGAACTGTACGTCTGCAAAAAGGACGATCACAACATCGAGCGCACACCGCCCGACGGCGACACCTACAATCACCTGCTCGTGCTGGCTGAAAATGAAGAAGGCTATCGCAATCTGATCAAGATCACCTCCGAAGCCTCGCTGCACGGTTTTTATTACAAGCCACGCATCAGCAAGAAATTTCTGGCCGAGCATTCCCGCGGACTCATCGGACTTTCCGGATGCCTCAAGGGCGAAGTCGCGGAGCGTCTGGTGGAAAGCAAGTACGATGCCGCGCGAGCCGCTGCCGGTCAATTCGCCGACATCTTCGGCAAGCAAAACTTTTATCTCGAAATTCAGGATCAGGGCCTCGAGATGGAGCATCGCATCCGCCCCGGCCTGTTCCAGCTCGAAAAAGATCTTGATCTGCCGCTCGTGGCCACCAATGATAGCCACTATCTCTGCGAAGACGATGCCCACGCGCAGGACGTCATGGTCTGCATTCAGACCGGCAAGTCGATCCGTGACACCGAGCGCATGAAGTTCGAAGGCACGCAATTTTTTGTCAAAAGCCACGACGAAATGTATCGTGTCTTCAAAGACTCGCCGGACGTCGTCGCGCGCACGCTCGCGATCGCCGAGCGTTGCAATCTGCGCCTCGAAAAAGTCGCCACGCCATTTCCGCAATTTGATGTCCCGACGGGCTATACCATCGACAGCTACTTCGAGCACGTCACGCGCGAAGGCTTCGCCCGCCGCCTCGAAGCGCTGCGCCCTCTGCACGAGCAAGGGAAGTTGAAGCACTCACTGGCCGACTACGACCAGCGCCTGGAGCGCGAACTCGCCATCATTCAGCAGATGAAATTTTCCGGATACTTTCTGATCGTCTGGGATTTCATCCGCTACGCCAAAGAACGCGACATCCCCGTCGGCCCCGGCCGCGGATCGGCCGCCGGTTCGCTCGTCTCCTATGCCCTCGGCATTACCGACCTCGACCCGCTGCAGCACGAATTGCTCTTTGAGCGTTTCTTAAATCCCGAGCGCGTGTCGATGCCCGATATCGACATCGATTTCTGCATGAACCGTCGCGGCGAAGTCATCCAGTACGTCACGCAGAAATACGGACGCGACAATGTCGCCCAGATCATCACTTTCGGCACCATGGCCGCCAAAGCGGCGATTAAAGATGTTGGCCGCGCCATGGACATTCCCTACGCCGACGTCGACCGCATCGCCAAGATGGTCCCGACCACGCTCAATATCACCCTCGACGAAGCCATCGAAGAGTCACCGCAACTGCGCGAAGCCTACGAGAAAGATTCGCAGATTCAGGAACTTCTCGACACCGCGCGCAAACTCGAGGGCCTGGTCCGGAACTCCGGAGTGCACGCCGCCGGCGTCGTGATTTCGCCGCGCCCACTGACTGAACTCGTCCCTCTGCACAGGACGAAGAACGATGAAATCGTCACCGCCTTCGACATGGGCGCTATCGAAAAGATGGGCCTGTTGAAGATGGACTTTCTCGGCCTCACCACGCTGACGATCCTCACCGACACTCTGAAGTTGATCCAGCAAACGCGCGGGACTCCGCTTACGCTTGAACAGATTCCTCTTCAGGATCAGGAAACCTACGAAAAGGTCTTTCACAAAGGTCTGACTTCCGGGGTCTTCCAGTTTGAATCGCGCGGTATGCGCGACGTCCTGCGGCGTTATCAGCCGAATTCGATTGAAGACTTGACGGCTCTCAACGCACTCTATCGTCCGGGCCCGATTCAGGGCGGCATGATCGACGACTTCATCGACCGCAAGCATGGCCGCAAGAAAATCGAATACGAATTGCCGGAACTGCAGCAGATGTTGCAGGAAACGCTGGGTGTGATCGTTTATCAGGAACAGGTGATGCAAATCGCTAACCGGCTTGCGGGATACTCACTTGGCGAGGCGGACCTGCTCCGGCGTGCCATGGGCAAGAAAAAGCCGGAAGAAATGGCGCAGCAGCGCGAGCGCTTCATCGAAGGCGCGGCGCAAAGGAAATATCCGCCGAAGAAGATTGAAAAGATTTTCGACCTCATGGCGCAGTTCGCCGGATACGGCTTCAATAAGTCCCACTCTGCCGCCTATGCTTTACTCGCCTATCACACGGCCTATCTGAAGACGCACTATCCAATCGAATTCATGGCCGCACTGCTGACTTCGGTCACCGGCTCTACCGATGACGTCGTCAAGTACATCAACGAATGCCGCGAGATGGGAATTGCGGTCGAAGCCCCCGACATCAATGTTTCCGACGCAAATTTCACGCCGCACGGCGAGTCGATCCGCTTCGGTCTGGCCGGGGTAAAAAATGTCGGTGGCAATGCCATCGAATCGATTGTGGCTGCGCGCAAGAAACTCGGTCGCTTCAAATCGATTTTCGAATTCTGCGAGCATGTCGATCTACGCCTGCTTAACAAGCGCGTCGTCGAATCGTTGGTCAAAAGCGGCGCCATGGATTCCTTCGGCCGCCGCGCGCAACTGATAGCCGTCCTCGACAAGGCAATGGACCAGGCGCAGAAAACCCAACGCGACGCCGAATTCGGCCAGCACGGGCTGTTTGGTGTCTTTCAGCAGGAAGACGCGATCCAGAACGACGCGCTCCCCAATACTCCCGATTGGGACGAGCACACTCGTCTCTCCGCTGAAAAGGAAATCCTCGGATTTTTCATCAGCGGCCATCCCCTCGAAAAATACCGAGACAAACTGGCCGATCTGCGGGCCCTCAGCACGGAGGAAATCTCCGCCATGGATCGCTCGACCGGCAAAGACGAAACCATCACCACCGCGGGTATGATCACCAACGTTCGCGTCCTCAAATCCAAGCGCGGCGATTTCTATGCGCAGGCCATGCTCGAAGACATGTCCGGGTCGATCGACATGATCGTCTTCCCCGAGGCCTACAAGCGAATCGGCGAAAAAGTAAAGCTCGAAGTCCCCGTCCTGGTGAAGGCCGGCGTGCGTGTCGAAGAGGGCGCGAATCCAAAGATCACCGCCGCTGAGATCATGTCGCTCGAAGACGCCAAAGTCCCGCTTCCCCGCGCCATCCGCATCCGTATTCCGCTCGAGACTTCAGCCGAGACCACCATTGACACGCTCCATGCTCTGTTTCTCGAACGCAAGGGTGAAGCGAAAGTGTTATTCGACGTGGAACGCCAGGGCGATTTCATGGTGGTGATGGAAGCAGACGGATATAATGTCCTTCCGGATCGCAATTTCATCGCCCGGGTCGAGCAACTATGCGGGCGTGGCAGCGTCCGGGTGATCAGCTGAAATCAAAGTTGACCGCCTGGTCTTAGTAAGGTGAAATCAAAATTTGGAGCCCCATGAAAGTGGGGTGTCCGTCGAAGTGGGGTGCCCCATGTCTTGCCGATTTTGCGAGACGTGGGAACCACGGCTAAACATTATTCAATGGCAGCTTCCGAAAAAGCTCAGCAGGAACTCGAAGAGATCGAGCAGCAGGTCGCCAACCTGAAATTGAACGGCAATGGCGCCGAAACCTTGCGTCAGATCGCACAGCTTCAGGATCGTCTTCAAACCCTGCGCCGCGATATGAACGCCCCTCTCACTGCCTGGCAGAGAACCGAATTGGCGCGCCATCCGCAACGCCCGCAAACGCTCGATTATGTCGAGCGCGTTTTCACCGATTTCAGTGAGATCCATGGCGACCGCAGCTTCGGTGATGATGCCGCCATCATCTGCGGCATGGCCCGCTTCCATGGCGAAGAAGTTCTCCTGGTGGGCACGCAAAAGGGACGCGACATGAAACAGCGCGTCTTCCGCAACTTCGGCACTCCGCATCCCGAGGGCTATCGCAAAGCGATCCGGATCATGCAGGTCGCGGAAAAATTTCGCCGCCCGATATTCACGCTCATCGACACCGATGGCGCTTACCCTGGCATTCATGCCGAAGAGCGCGGACAGGCCGAAGCCATTGCTTACAACCTGCGCGAAATGGCGCGCCTCGAAGTTCCCATCATCGCCACCGTCATCGGAGTTGGCGGCAGCGGCGGGGCGCTGGCCATCGCTGTTGCCGATCGCGTCTTGATGATGGAGAATTCCATTTACTCCGTCATCTCCCCCGAAGGCTGTGCTGCCATCATGTGGCGCGACGCCACCAAGAAAGAGCTCGCCGCCGAAGCCATGCGTATTACCGCAACCGATTTGCAGGAACTCGGCTGCATTGACGATATCGTGCCCGAGCCCGAAGGCGGAGCCCACAAGAATCACGAAGCCGCCGCCAACTTGCTCGACCTCAGCCTGCAAAAACATCTCGCGGATCTGAAAAAGATGCCTCCCGCCGAATTAGTCGTGTCACGATATAATAAGTTTCGAAACATTGCCCAGTTCTTTAAAACGGGATAGCATCCTGAGGAGGCTGCTTGTGCCGACCTAAGGATCTGGCGGGACGCGCTAGTCATTCGCGCATTTTGCCAACGCACACCTGGCGCATTCGACTCGCTCCCCCGTGGGAAGCCGTTTTAAACCAGGTTCCTCTCCGCTCTAGACGGGCGATTCGCCGCGACAGACCGGCGGTGCAGCCGTATAATTGCAATGTTTTCCTCCTGCAATCCAATATCATGGGGCGACTGGGTTCGGCCCTTTAGTCGAAGGAAGGTGTTGGGATGGCCACTACGGATGTCGTGCCCCAGGAATCGGCCGGCGGCATGGGGCGCAAGCGCATCGTCAACGACATGAGCATACAGGTCGCGACGGTGAATGGCTCCGGTTCACAGAGTTCAAATACAGTCCTGCTGCGCAGCATCTTTCAAATGGGTGTTCCCGTGTCGGGCAAAAACATGTTCCCGTCGAACATCGCGGGCCTGCCCACCTGGTACACCATCCGCGCCAACAAGTACGGATACATCGGCCGCAAGAAGGAGATCGACTTTCTCGTTGCCATGAATCCCGAGACCGCGACGGAAGACGTCATGTCGCTCGCTCCCGGCGCATCCGTTCTCTACGACGATCCTCTGCAGCTGCATAAGCTGCGCAATGATCTAGTCTTCTATTCCGTTCCTTACGACAAAATCGTCGCCCAGGTCTGCCCCGAAGCCAAGCTGCGCAAGCTGGTCAAGAACATGGTCTACGTTGGCGTCGTCGCCAACCTGCTCACCATCGAGATGCCCGAGGTCGAGAAGGCCATCCGAAAGCAGTTCGCCAAAAAAGTAAAGGCCGCCAATCTCAACCTGGCTGCGGCCCAGGCGGGATTCGAGTATGCGAAGGCGAATCTAGAAAAACGCGGCGCCTTCTACATCGAGCGCATGGACAAGACGGCGGGCAAGATCATCATCGACGGCAACTCCGCCGCCGCGCTCGGTTGCATGTTCGCCGGCTGCACCGTCGTGACTTGGTATCCCATCACACCTTCCTCTTCGCTCGTTGAAACCATGATCGAGTACATGAAGGAATACCGCATCGGTCCCGACGGCAAAGCCACGTTCGCCATCGTGCAGGCGGAAGATGAACTCGCCGCCATTGGCATGGTCGTCGGTGCCGGATGGGCTGGCGCTCGCTCCATGACTGCAACTGCCGGACCCGGCATCTCGCTCATGTCCGAATTTGCCGGACTCGCCTACTACGTCGAAGTTCCCGGCGTCATCTGGGACATCCAGCGCGTCGGTCCTTCGACCGGCCTGCCCACGCGCACTTCGCAAGGCGACATTCTTTCCACGGCATTTCTTTCTCACGGCGACACCAAGCACATCATGCTGATTCCCTGCTCGGTCGAAGAGTGCTTCAACATGGCAACCGAGGCTTTCAATTTGGCCGAGCAATTTCAAACTCTCGTTTTTGTTATGTCCGATCTCGATCTCGGCATGAATAACTGGATGTCTGATCCCTTCCAGTATCCGACCACGCCAATCAAGCGCGGCAAAGTTCTGAGCAAGGAAGATCTTGACCGCCTCGGCAGCTTCGCCCGCTACAAAGATGTTGATGGCGATGGCATCGGCTACCGCACGCTGCCCGGCACTTCGCATCCTGCCGCCGCTTATTTCGCCCGGGGCAGCGGCCACAATGAAAAGGCGCTCTACAGCGAGCGCGCCGACGATTTCGAGAACAACATGGAGCGCTTGAACCGCAAATTCGAAACCGCGCGCTCCTTCGTTCCGCGACCCGAAATCACGAAGGGCTACAACGCGAAAATTGGAATCATCGGCTATGGAACCTCACATTGGGGAATCACCGAAAGCCGCGACCAGCTTCGCGAAGAATACAAAATCGAGACCGACTATCTCCGCCTGCGTGCCTATCCCTTCACTCGTGAAGTGCACGAATTCATTGAACAACACGAGCGGATCTATGTCGTAGAACAAAATCGCGACGCGCAGATGCTCTGCCTGCTCAAGCTCGATCTGAAACCAGAACTGATCGGTCGGCTGCGCAGCATCTCGCACATCACCGGCCTGCCGCTCGACGCCCGCTCGATTACCGACGAACTGACCAGCATGGAAGGCAAATGAAGGAGAAGAAGAAGAAAAGTGAACTGCAAGAAAAAATGAGTGGGGCGCCCCACATAGCCTGCCCTGGGCGAAGTCGACGGGTCTCGCCGTTTGCGAGACATGGGATGTATGGATTAGGGAAGGGCCCGAGTTTACTCGTGCCGTAGGGACGCGAATTTCATGCGGCTTTAGCCGCTGAGGCGCTTTGAAAGGGCGCGGCTTCCAGCCCCGCCGTAAATGGTACGAGATGAATCGCGGCTTTAGCCGCCGAAGGAAACAAATGTCCACCATCGTTGAACCCGGCACTTCCGCACCCGGACCGAAAACCAATCGCATCGGCCTCACCGTCATCGACTACAAAGGCGGCAAGACCACGCTCTGCGCCGGCTGCGGCCACAACGCCATCTCCGAACGCATCATTGAAGCCATGTTCGAGATGGGTGTCGAGCCTGAGTTCGTTATCAAGCCCAGCGGCATCGGATGCTCCTCCAAAACTCCAGCCTACTTTCTCAGCCGCTCGCACAGCTTCAATGCTGTCCACGGGCGCATGCCCTCGGTCGCGACCGGCGCGCTTCTCGCCAATCACAAACTCGTCTGCATCGGCGTCTCCGGCGATGGCGACACCGCCTCCATCGGCATCGGACAATTCATTCACCTCATGCGCCGCAATCTTCCCATCATCTACATCATCGAAGACAACGGCGTTTACGGACTCACCAAGGGCCAGTTCTCCGCGACCGCCGATCTCGGCTCGAAGCTGAAAACCGGCATCTCGAACGATCTTCCGCCGATCGACACTTGCGCCCTCGCCATCCACCTCGGGGCCACTTTCGTCGGCCGCTCCTTCTCCGGCGACAAACGCCAGCTCAGCGCCATGCTCAAAGCCGCGATCGCGCACAAAGGCACCGTCATGCTCGACGTGGTTTCGCCCTGCGTCACCTTCAACGATCACGAAGGTTCCACCAAGTCGTACAAATATGTGAAAGAGCACGAAGAGGTTCTGCAGGAGGTCAGCTTCGTCCCGTTTTTCGAGGATATCGACGTCGAATACGATCCCGGATCCACCATCGCGGTCACCATGCACGACGGCTCGCGGCTCCAGCTTCGCAAGCTCGAAGAAAATTACGATCCCACCGACAAAATTCGCGCCATCACGCGCCTGACCGAGGCACACGACAAAGGCGAAGTCCTGACCGGCGTCTTCTACGTGAATCCGCAGGCGCCCAATTTCATCGACCTGCTGAACGTAGTCGATCAGCCGTTAGCGACACTACCCGATTCGATGACCCGTCCACCCAAAGAAGTCCTCGACGCCTGCATGGAAGAACTGCGCTAGGAAGATAACGACTCCAGAGGGCGCCCCATCCTAATCTCGTTTGCATTTTGACGAGATTAGGGTAGGGATTTTGACTTTCCGGGCCCTGAAGAGTTCTAGGGTGCCCCACTTCTCGCCGCTTTTGCGAGAAGTGGGAATTTCCAAAGGCATCACTCATCATAGTTCGCCCACACCCGGCGAATCTTTCCCGCCGCCAGTTGCATGACCTCGGCCGATTTACTTCCGCGGACATTATTCGCGTAATAAACGACCACCGTCTCCACACCCCACAGCACGTCGATCAGATCGAATCGCCGATTTGGAAACGCCTGAATCCCCCGCAGAAAATACTCTCGTAGCACGGATTTCCCGCGCACCACACCATCGCCATTATTCAGCAACTTGAGCGCAACCGGAGAAATCAGCACCACCTCATCGTCGTAGTGATCCAGGATCTTTTCCAGATCATGACTGTTCCACGCATTCACCCAGTCCTGGGCGGAACTGGCGAACAAATGACGGCTGCAGGGGGAAGGACGTATTCTCCATACCCTAAACTATCATTGCTCAGAGCAGGTCTACGTGACGAGGCTCCGAAGCGGCCCTGTCGTGAAATTGGGGCTTCAGGATTCCGGCCTCGAAGATCCATTTGACCAAGAAGTCAACCGATACCAACGCTGTTTACAATAGTTGGCTCGTGACGTCGCGAGGATAACCATGAGAAATGTGATCGTCCTAATTGGAGCAGGATCAATAGGGCAGGCGATTGTACGGCAGGTCTCTGCAGGAAAGCGTATCCTGCTGGCTGATATACGCCAGGAAAATGCCGATGCGGCTGCAAGAACTCTCGGCGATGCCGGCTTCGACGTGACCACTTCGACAGTCGATGTCTCCTCACGGGCGTCGGTTCACGCCCTGGTCGAGAAGGCCACGGCACTCGGCGAAGTGTCCGGAGTCATCCATGCCGCGGGTGTTTCGCCGTCTCAAGCATCGCCAGACACGATCCTCAGAGTCGATCTCTACGGAACCGCTCTTGTGTTGGAGGAATTCGGAAACGTCATAGCTCACGGGGGTGCTGGCGTCGTGATTGCCTCCCAGTCCGGGCATCGCCTACCCCCGCTCTCGACCGAAGAGAACGCCATCCTCGCGACGACGCCGGTCGAACAGTTACTCGGTCTTGCGATGCTTCAGCCAGACCAGATAAAGGATTCTCTTCACGCTTATCAGATTTCGAAGCGCGGGAACTCGTTGCGCGTGATGGCTGAAGCAGTCCGTTGGGGTAAGCGCGGCGCGCGGGTCAATACAATCAGTCCCGGGATTATTATCACGCCACTAGCAAATGACGAACTGAAGGGGCCTCGCGGCCCGGGCTACCGGCGCATGATCGACGTATCTGCGGCCAGGCGCGCTGGAACGCCGGACGAAGTGGGAATCGTAGGCGCACTCCTCATGGGCCCGGATGGCGCTTTTATCACCGGCAGTGACATCCTCATGGACGGCGGAGTGACGGCGGCGTATTGGTTCGGAGAGCTTTCTCCGAAATGACAGAATGAGAGAGCAGAACGCAGGTTCACTTCCGCGCTGCCCCGCACGACTGGCCTAACATGGCCATGCGCCCATCGGCGCTCTCTAACGAAGACACAATCCCACTCCACCCCCGCTACGCGCTTCTCTTCATCCCCTCGCCCGTATGCTCCTCATTATTCCCCGGCTCCGGAAAATCGGAGTCCGCATCTTTCAGCATCGCGTCCTGATCCCGATGCCCAAGCTGTCCCTGCAACCCAGCGTTTCCCTCGGACTGGTTATGTTCCACTTCGCTCGCACCTTTTTGGAGATCTTGATCCGTTTTGATTTCCGCCATGATTGCACCTCGACATGAATGGGGGGCAGAAGAATCAACTCCCGGAAGCTACGCCCCTGTCGCCAACTTTACCACTGGAGTTTTGTCCGGGAAATAGTTATAAACGGAGAGCACTACAGCGAGGATGTATGAAGCTTTTCCTTTCCCTTGGGCTGCTCTTGCTATCCTTCAGCGTGTTCGCCGCGGCAACCCCACAGCATGCCAGGCTGATTCGGGCGCGCGCAAAAACCAACCATCACCATGTCACCCACCATCACGCCCATAAAGCGACCAAGCATCACACTCCCAAACGCCGCCACGTCGCGTAGCACGCCAGCGCCATATTTTTTCAATGTCATCCTGAGCCGCGCATTTTTCGGCGAAGGACCTATGCAGTTGCTGGAAGCGAGGCGAAACGAAGCGACACGGCAAGAAGCCTCGTTATCCCTGCCTCCTGGCCGTTGTCGGCACACCCAGCTTTCTCAGCCGATCCCGCGCCTGCAGCGCCTCCGGCGAATGCGGATACCGCTGAATCAAGTGCCGCAACTCGCCCACCCCATCATCCTGTTTTCCCAGTTCGATCAGCGCGAATCCCTTCTTTAACTGCGCCGAGGCCGCCTTGTTCCCGCTGGGAAAATTCTGCAGCACCTCATCGTAGCTCTGCACCGCCTGCTGATAGTTTCCCTGCTTGTACTGGATCTCGCCCAGATAAAAATATGCGTTCCCCGCCATATCCGTGTTCGGATAAAACTTCACATAGTCCGAAAATTCCTGCGTCGCCAGATCATTGTTTCCGGCGTTGTAATCGCGGAGTCCGTTGTTGTAGAGCACATCGGGCGGTGGCGCCGTCGCCAGCGCCTGCTGTTGCTGCTGCTGTTGCGCCAATGCCGCTGCCTGGCTCTGCTGCGTCGACTGCAAATCCTGCAACTGCTTGGCGACTTGCGACAGCCGTACCTTCAATTCGTCGATCGAATCGTTCAGCGCCTGAATCTGGCCGGAAAGCTGATCCGACTTTCCGCTGGCATCGGCCTGCTGTTTCTGCAGCGTGGTCTGCAGCGCATTCATCGCGGCTGTCGCTTTGTTGGTCGCGTCGGCGCTCTGCTGCACCAAATTGTTCATCACGCCCATGCGCTCGTCGAAGCTGCGCTGCATGGCTGTCATCTGCTCCTGCAGTTGTTGCACTTGCGTCTGCAACTGCACCATCTCCTTGCTCACGCCCCAAGCGGGCGACGCACCCAGCCAGACCATGGCTGTGAAGGCTACGATTGATGCAATACGGTTTGGTTTCATCATCATTTCCTGATCAAACGGATTCCTCAGACCCAACTGATCCCACGAACAAGTTGATTCGATGCTGTGATTGTCCCACAAGGATGGGCCGCTGCGCAGAGAAAGCGCTGTGGGAACCGGGAAACTCAACCCGCACGTGTATAGGTCCGGATACCCCGCGCTGAGTTAGCGCAGCCCGCCGGTCCAGACGAACCCCCGCATCATCCTACGAAAACAACGGCCGGGGACGCCCTTCCGAGCGTCCCCATGCCATTTCTACTTGTTGTAAACCAGGTGGTCACGCCGATTCTGCTGCCAGCAAGACTCGTTGTCTTCGGTGCAGAACGGTTTCTCTTTGCCGTAGCTGATGGTCTTGATCCGGTTGGTATTGATGCCATCCGTGACCATCGCATTTTTCACGGCCGTGGCCCGCTTGTCGCCCAGAGCAATGTTGTACTCGGTCGACCCGCGATCGTCACAATGACCTTCGATCGTGAAGCTGACGTTGGAGTGCTGGTTGAGGAACTGCACGTCACCCTGCACCACGCCCTGCTGATCCGCACGGATATCAGACTTGTCATAATCGAAATAGATGTCCTTGATATTTTGATTGAACAAGTCCTCATCGGTGACGGTCGGCGGTGGTGGTGGCGGTGGTGGCGGTTGCGTTACGGTCAGCCGCGCCGTGGCTTCCTGCGTTCCACCCGCTCCTTTTGCGACCAGGTGATACGTGGTTGAATCGGTGGGCGACACGCTCTGCGAGCCGTTGGCCTGCACCGCGCCGATTCCGTCAATCGAAACGTCGGTAGCATTCGTGGTCTGCCAGCTCAGAGTGGCCGATTGTCCGGTTTGAATGCTGCTCGGATCCACCGAAATGGATGCGGTTGGTGCCGCAGGTGGTGGGGGCGGCGGCGGTGGCGCGGGTTTCGCTTTCTTATGGCAAGCTCCAAGGGCCAGAAGTGCGCCCAGTGCAAATATGAGCAACAACCATTTCGTACTTTTGTGCTTCACTTTTTGTCCTCCTGCGACCTCAAAGCATAGCTTTAAAGTCAGACGAAGCGTATTTACTTATTTAACTACTCATTACTATTTCCAACTGCAAATTCACTATTTCCAACTCCAATTCGGTTGCGTGTTGTGTCCGCTGAAAGTTAATTCCTGCGGCTTGGTTCCGTCCGCCAGCATCGTCCAGATCTGGATCGTTCCTGAACGATTGGACTGGAAAACAATATGCCGCCCGTCCGGCGACCACATGGGAAAATCGTTGCGCCCGCCATCGTGCGTCAACTGCACCCATTTCTTGCTGGCAATGTCCATCAGATAAATATCCGACGATCCCGGCTCGCCCGGACCATAATGGCGTACCCAAGCAAACGTCAGAAACTGCCCGTTCGGCGACCAGTTCGGCGACACCGCATAGCCACCATCCGTCATCCGCTGCTGGTTGGTGCCGTCGATCTCCATCGTATAAATCTGCGGCAGCCCGGTTCGCCCGCTCACAAAGGCGAGCTGCGCGTTCGTCTTGCGGTTCCATGTCGGAGAAACATCCGGCCCCTTCGAATCCGTCAGCCGGCGAGCATTCGCACCCGACGCATCCGCCACAAAAATTTCCGGCTCGCCGCTGCGCGAGGAAGAAAACGCCAGCTTCAGCCCATCGCCCGACCATGCCGGCGAAAGATTCGTGCCGCCGCCAAAACGCGGAAAACTGACCATCCGATTCAGGTCAAGCGAGTACATCATGATCTCCCACCCGACTTTGGTGAGCGAACTGAACGCGATCCGCGATCCGTCCGGCGAAATCCTCGGGGAAAGCGAAATCATTCCCAGATGCGTGATCTGGTGCTGGTTCGCTCCGTCATAATCCATGCCCCATATTTCTTTGTGGCCGCTGCGATCGCTCACGAAATAAAGCTGGCTCTCCGCGATTCCCGGAATGCCGCCGCCCAGCCGGAAAATAATCTCATCAGCAAACTTGTGCGCCATCACCCGCGCCGCCGCTTCGCTGGGAGCATCATCGGCGTATTGCTTGCCCAGCACCAGCGGCGATTGCGTATTCTTCACGTCATAGAGCCAGCCCTGCACCGTGAGCCGCCCACCGGCGCTCACCCCGAGATTGCCAAAGGCGAGCATGGCCGCATTCGGAGGCGGCGTATTCCATGCCGGAAAAGTTACTTCCGTCGGTTGGCCCGGAACTTGCAGAGGATAGAAACTCTTCGACACCAGTTCGACAATTCCGGAAACGTCCAGATCGTTCCACAACGTGTCGTTGAATGCCTTCAGCAGTGCGGTATTTTGTGGATTGTCGCTCGACGGCTTGAAATCAGCCACGGCCAGGCGGACCTTCTCGATGCCCAAGCTCGTGCCCGTCTTGACCCAATCTTGTGCGGAAAGTGACGGAGGGAGGAAACTGCACGCGAGCAGCAGCGTCAGCCCGGAAAGTACCCCTCGCAGACTGCATGACCGCTGCCTGAGTTCACGTCTTCGGTGTTGGCCCATCCGTTGTTTTGAGGAGAAACGCGATCGACACAATATCGTATCACGATATGAATGAGATAACAATAGTCCTGCCCCCGGATTCGCTCCGCTTAAACGCAATTCACTGGTTCACTTCTTATAATCGAACCAATACTCCACCGAAATCTTCCGCCCCGGATAATCCGCCGGCAAGGGTCCGAAAGTATCAATCCTCTCCAGTGCCCGGACAGCCGAAATATCCAGCGATGGTACGCCACTCGACTGCTCAACCTGCACATTCGACGGATGCCCATCCCGGGCCACCTCAAACGTGATATACACCCGCTGCGCAGACGTGATCCGCGGATCTATTTCGTACTTCAGCCAGTTCTCCGCCACCTTCTGCTGAATCACCCGCACATACCACGCATACTTCGTCCCGAAATCACCGCCCGCGCCCGTGATTCCAAATCCGCCCTTCGCCCCCGCCGCGCTGAACGTCCCATACGGACCGCTCACCGGACCACCCTCGCCAAACGCAACCTGATTTGTATCCTCCGGTTCCTCCGCCGGTAGCGGTTTTTCCTTGGTAACAGTCTCCTGCTTTTTCTTGGGCTTGATCTTCGCGTTCTTGCCCTGAATCTCGATCGCGTCGGGCTCTGGTTTTTCTTGAACCTTGGGCTGCGAGACAGTCACGCCTCGGGACTCATTCGCCAGCACATTGTTCTTCGCCGCAGGATTCGCCGGGAGAGGAACCGTCGCCACCAGGGTTGCGCCGATCGCCTCACCCCCGCCGCCCGCACCCCACTCGTTTCCACTGGGGCCGCTGAACACGGCCACATAGACAAACAAGAGCGCAATAAATGCGACGTGCAGCCCGGCCGACCAGGCCAGCGGCTTGCCCCAGCGATCGTGTTCAAAATAAATATCAGCGCTTGCCGCCATGTTGCTCCAGCGGTTGCGTCACGATGCTCACGTTGTTGATCCCGGCCTGCTTCACCGCATCCATGACGGTCGCGAACGCGCCAAAGGGAACGTTCTCGTCCGCCCGCACGAAAATAAATTGATTACGCGGATCGCGAATTTTCTGCCGCAACTGCGTCGCGATCTGATTGATGTTGACGGGATCGTTTCCCAGAAACACGCGCTGCTGCTTGTCGATCGTCACCACCAGCCGCTCTTGCGTGATCTCGCGCACCGTGCGCGTCTTGGGCACACTCACATCGATGCCCGACTGCAGCACTGGCGCCGTCACCATGAAGATGATCAGCAGCACCAGCACCACATCGACCAGCGGGGTGATATTTATATCGGCCAGCGCCGTCTGCGTGCGTCCGTTGCCCGCCGTAAACGCCATCAGCGCCTCACGTCCACCGGAACCTGCGCCGGAGCCTGCGCCTGACTGAGTTCAACCGCATTCAGCAACTCGAGCGCAAAATCATCGCCTCGTGCGGCGAACTCTCGGATCGACGCGCCTAGAAGGTTGTATGCAACCACTGCCGGAATGGCGGCGGCCAACCCGGCCGCGGTAGTGATCAGTGCTTCGGAGATTCCTGGAGCCACCGCGCGCAGCGTCGCCGCCCCGGCTGTGCCCAATCCCTGAAAAGCGTTGATGATGCCCCACACCGTGCCGAACAATCCCACAAACGGAGTCACCGCGGCCGTGATCGCCAGCCATGGCATGTTCCGCTCCAGCCGCGTGATTTCTTCCGACGCGCCAATCTGCATGCCGCGCTGGATGGCCGTCAGGTTCCGCAACATTCCCATGGCCCCGAGCTGCCGCTTCAGTTCCTCGAATCCGCCCTCAAACACGCCCACCAGCGGGCTCGGCCGAAACTGATCCGCCACCGCCGCGACGTCCTGCAGGCGTTGCGCCTTGCGGAACGCGCGCACAAATCGCCCGCTCTGCATCCGCGCCCGCCGCAGCAGGCTCCACTTTGTCAGGATGATCGCCCAAGAAAGAATGCTGAACGCCAGTAGTAGCAACAGCACAAGTTTGGCAACCGGACCAGTCTCAGAAATCATTTCGACGGCTTCGCCGCCGATCACAACTGCCAGCAAGGGGAAAAAGTGCATCGTTGTTTTGGAGAACGTCTACCCTGAATTATAGATGAATTGCCACGCGTACTTTCGCACACGTATCCGATCCAGCAATGAAAATTTTGAATTCGATACCCCAGAACTTCATCGGATGGACGCGCGTAGCAAAGAAGTGGACATACCCTGTGACCCTCTGTGCCCTCTGTGGCGGAAGTTGTGGAATCCTAACTCCTCATCTCCGCGGATCTCTATCCGTGAACACAAACTTCGCCGTCATCGAATCCAGATAAGGCGAATCCAGCGGCGTGAAGTGATAATCCTTCACCTGCATCACGACGTAGAACCCGTCCACCTTGACGATTCTTCTCGCGCGGATCGGCACCGCCACAAACCGGTTCGGATTGAGCCACCAAAGATTATTCTTCGCATCGGTCGACGGCTGCTGGTCGGTCACCAGCAGATTGCTGTAAATGCTGTGCTGGAGATCGCGCAACACCACTCGCCACGACGTAACCTTATTGTCCCCCTCCGGCACCTCCGGAATGATGGTCAACTCGTAACGATCGTTGCCCACCGAATCCTTGATGCGTTCCCGATATGTCGGGTTATCCGGGCTCAACTTGACCTCAAAACTCTCCTCTGTGATGCGCGTTGCATGCTGCCGGAAACTCTCCACGTATATCGTCGGAGGCGTGTTCTGCGCCCACGCTCCCGCCGCGATGACAATCACCGCAGCCGCAAATGCGATCTTCCGCAAAGTGAATCGGACCTTCCACCTCATTCCTGCTTCCCCCGCAGTCGAATCTCAAATCGCAACTCCACTTGTCGTCGCTGAGCGACACTTGTCCCCCCGACTAACACTTGTCATCCTGAGCGAAGCGAAGGACCTATGCACTTTGCTTGCAGCGTCGATGCTTGCTTCGCACAATCGAGGACACCAGTTCCTATTCTGTCATTCAAAACACTCGGAATTGCCCAGCCGGGCAATTCTGCGGAGTCGAGAAACTTGCTTTGCCACACGCCAAATAATTACCCTCCATCCACCGCGACCTGGGCGAGTCCCTCGCACAAAACCCGCGAAGCTCGTGTGCTATTCCGCATCAGTTGCCCAACTCGCAGCCACAACCACGGACGAACCGCGGCAAAACCCGAGAATTTCAATTCAGAAAACTTGCCCTGCCCGTTCACAAACCGCTCCATCGCAGGAAACACGAAGTCGTATTCATCGGAAATCACTTTGATCGCCCCGAACTTCACTCCGCGGGCTTCCGCAGCCCGCGCCACTGCAGCCGCTTCCATATCCACTGCCTGGGCCGCAAACGATTCCCACAATTTCGCCTTCTGCGCCGGACCAGCAATCGCTGCAAAGCTTACCAGTATTCCATCTCCGTGCTCCAGCATCGCGCTGCTACCGTCATTCGCATTGATCACGCGATGTGGCCTGATCACATCACCAACTCTGAGCGAGGGCTCCAGCGCTCCCGCAAATCCTGCGGAATAAATCAGACTGGGAGCATACAAGGTGATCACGGCTTCCGCCGCTCTCCGCGCGCATTCGGCCCCAATCCCTCCGCATACCACAACCACGTTACCGTCCTCAAAAAACTTGAACTCCCGCCCGCCAGATGATCTCTCGCTGACGCTCCACCGCTTGACCAGCGTCCACACCTCCCGCTCCAGCGCCGCCACAATCGCGATCCCGCCAGCACCGCGCTGCATCCTTCATCCCTTCTCTCGAGTGTGGGGAACTTTGACTTTCATTGTGCCCAAAACCGTGGGTGTCCCACTTCTCGCCGCTTTTGCGAGAAGTGGATATCTCCGAACCCGAAGAATCCTACGCGTAACCATTCGCCCGAAACCATGCCACTGCACGCCGCAACGCATCTTCTACCGGAACAATCTTCCACCCCAACTCGCGTTCCGCTTTGTACGAACTGGCGAACATTTTTTTCTTTCCCAGGCGCACCGTATCGACTGTCGCGCGCGGCTCGCCGTGCAGCAACCGGCCCGTAATCATCTCACCCACTACGCCCGCCGCAAATGCGAACGCATATGGAAGCTTGATATTCGGCGAAGGCAACCCTGTAATCTTCCCTAGCGCGTCGAGAATCTGCTTCAGCGTCAGATTCTCTCCACCCAAAATATAGCGCTCACCCGATCGCCCTTTCTCCAGCGCCATCACGTGTCCGCGCGCACACTCCCGCACGTCGACCAGATTCAATCCCGTTTCCACATACGCGGGAAACTTGCGCTTCAGAAAATCCACCACGATTCGCCCCGTCGGCGTCGGCTTCACGTCCTGCTCTCCCACCGGCGTCGTCGGATTCACCGTCACCACCTGCATCCCGCTGCGCCCCACTTCCAGAGCAATCTGCTCCGCCATGAATTTCGATTTCTTGTAAGGGCCGATCATATCGGCCACCGACACGGGAGAATTTTCATCCGCCGGACTTCCGTCCTCCGTGAATCCAATTGTCGCCACGCTCGACGTATACACCACGCGGCGCACGCCATTCTTCCGGGCGGCTTTCAGAATCGCTCGCGTGCCCTCGACATTCGATTTGTACATCTCCTCGGGATCGCGCACCCACAGCCGATAATCCGCCGCAACATGAAACACGGTATCGCAGCCCGCCATCGCCTTTTCCAACGAAGCCGGATCGCGCAGATCGCCAATGGCGGTTTCCGCCCTGGTGCCCGGAGAAAGCAGACCTTCCAGATTTTTCAGATTGCTAGTCGGACGAACCAACAGCCGCAGATCAGCGCCTTGATCGGCAAGCACGCGAGCTACGTGCGATCCCAGAAATCCAGTCGCGCCAGTGACGAAAGCTCGCATCCAGCATCAGCATTCAGCACTCGAAGCAAGTTGTCAACGAGTAATCGGAACGTGCAGCCCACGAGGTATCGTGTAGCCCCGGACGCATTCGTCCGGGGCGCGCGAAAGCGCGTCTGAAGGTGAGCACCCCGTCGACGATGGAGTACCTGCCCCCGTGAAACTCACTATTCGCAACCGGCAACCCGGTACTGGCGGCTAGCCTTGCTTCTCCATCACCTTCTGGTACGTGGTCAGCGCCAGCAGCGGGAAATACTCCCGGTACAAGTGATACATCAGGTAGAACACGCGCGGGAAGCCCGTTCCCGTGAAATACTTCTCGTCCCACGATCCATCCGAATTCTGCGTGCGCAACAGATATGCGATCCCACGCGCGACCGAATCGCTGCGCGTATCGTTCGCGGCGAGCAATCCCAGAATCGCCCATGCGGTCTGCGAAGCCGTGCTCTCGCCCTGCCCGCGCAGCGTCGGATCATCGTACGAACCCACGGTCTCGCCCCATCCACCGTCGGCATTCTGCACCATCCGCAGCCACTCCGCTCCCTGCTGAATGCAAGGCTCGTGCAGGTCCATGCCGATCGCTTCCAGCCCGCGCAGCACCAGCGCCGTCCCGTAGATGTAATTCACTCCCCAGCGCCCGAACCAGCTTCCATCCGGCTCCTGCTCATTGCGAATGAACTTGATCGCCCGCTTCACCGCCCGATGATTTTTGTCGTACCCGTACGTCGCCATCATTTCCAGAATTCGTCCCGTAATGTCGACGGTCGCCGGATCGAGCATCGCGTTGTGATCGGCGAACGGGATGTTTTCAAAAATCATCTTGTCGTTGTCTTTGTCGAATGAGGCCCAGCCCCCGTTCTTGCACTGCATCGACAGAATCCAGTCGATCGCGCGCTGCACCGACTCGCGCTGATATCGCCCGTTCGGGTGCTCCGCCCGGCTCAATCCCAGGCAAACCATCGCGCTGTCATCCACGTCAGGGTAATATTCGTTGTTGAATTCGAAGTACCAGCCGCCGGGCTGGCCTGCTTTGTTCTTCACTTTCCAATCGCCGACATTGCGCACCTGCTTCTGCAGCAGCCAGTCAGCGCACTTCACCATGCGCGGATCATTCGCCGGCACGCCCGCCTCGCCCAATGCAAACAGCGCATATGCCGTATCCCATACCGGCGACATGCAAGGCTGCATGCGGAACGTGTCTTCCTCTTCGATGCCTAATTTTTCAAATTCATCGAGCGCGCGGATTACCTGCGGATCGTCCATGGAATATCCCAGGCAGCGCAGCGCGATGATCGCATTCAGCATCGAGGGATAGATTGCGCCCAGGCCATCGCTCATTTCAAATCGCGCCAGCATCCATTTTTCTGCCGTCTTGATCGCGATCGACCGTAATGGCCGAACGTGGATCCGTTCGAACCAGTGGATCATGCGATCCAGAACCAGGAAGAAATTCCGCCAAGAAACGAGCTTGTCGGCCCATTCCAGATGCATGCGCGATCTCTGCATGCCCCCGACAAATAATTCTTCTACGCCCATCTCGCGTGGAATTTTCTTGAACGGCTTCTTGGCGTAGCAGATCGACAGCGGAACCAGAATCGCCCGCGACCACGAAGAAATTTCGTAAATATTAAACCAGAACCAGTTGGGAAAGAGCACGATCTCCGGCGGAATCGCCGGCACCGCGTCATAATCGTACTGGCCAAAAAAGCATAGATAGATCTTGGTAAATGTATTGACCTTGGTGACGCCGCCCATCTCCAGAATTTTCTCGCGCGCGCGCACTATTGCAGGATGGTCCGATTTATATCCCGCAAGCTTCAGCCCAAAATACGCCTTGACCGACGCGCTGATGTTAGAAGACCCGTGGGCATAGATGCTCCAGCCGCCGTCCTCGTTCTGATGTTGCAGAATCCAGTTGGCGCACTTCCGAAAGCGCTCGTCGTTGCCCGTCCCCAACAGCGTGTGCAGCAGGATATAGTCGGACTCGAGCGTCGTGTCGGCTTCGAGTTCGCCGCACCAGTAGCCATCCTCGTGCTGCTGCGAAAATAGATATTTTCGCGCCGCGGCGATCGCCGCCCCCACTCGGCTTGAGAGTTCTTCGATTTTTCCAAAACGAAGTTGCGGATTCGAACCTATCGGAGCAGAAGCCGTGTTGGAATCGGGGGAGTCGTTAGTCATCCATTTACCATCTTCTTCATCTCACGAAATCACTACTTCTTGTCATCCTGAGGCGGACAATTTTTGACCGCCGAAGGACCCCACGCGGGCGTCCGTCTTAAACCGGCCGAGCAAGGCATTCGCACGATGCAGGGCAGTGAACTCCCTGCCGGGCGGAAAAAAATCGCCTGCAGCACGGGATTCTTCGCTGCGCTCAGAATGACTTCGCCAAAATTCATGGCCGAATTACTTTGCCGGCGCGGCCGCAATCGCCTCTACGATCTCGGGAGGCAATCCGAAACGAACGTTCTCCGGCATCACTTCCAGTTCCTGCAGATTTTCGAAGCCTTTTTTCTGCAGGAATTTCACCGTCTCTTCCACCAGACATTCGGGGGCAGACGCTCCCGCCGTCAGCGCGATCGTTTTCGCGCCTTTCAGCCACTCCGGTTCGATGTCGTTGCAGCTGTCGATCAAGTGCGCGTTCGTGCCCAGATTCCGCGCCACTTCGACCAGCCGGTTCGAATTCGAACTATTCTCCGAACCCACCACCAGCAGCAGATCCGCATCCGACGCGACCTGCTTCACCGCGACTTGCCGGTTTTCGGTCGCATAGCAAATATCCTGCGCAGCCGGTCCCTTGATGTTAGGAAATCTCTTTTTCAGCGCCGCGATAATGTCTTTGGTCTCGTCCAGGCTCAACGTGGTCTGCGTCAGATACGCGACCCGATTTGGATCCGGCACGCTCAAGTTCTTCACTTGCTCCGGCGATCCGACAACTTGTGTGACCAGCGGCGCCTCGCCCAGCGTTCCAATGACTTCGTCATGATCGTGGTGGCCGATCAGAATCAGCGAATATCCTTCTTTCGCGAACTTGACCGCCTCCACGTGAACCTTGGTCACCAGCGGGCAAGTCGCGTCGATCACGCGCAAGCCGCGCCGCTTGCTGTGTTCGCGCACATCCGGAGAAACTCCGTGCGCGCTGTAGATGATGCGTTCGCCGTTGGGCACTTCGTCTTCGCTGTCGACGAAAATAGCGCCCTTGCCACGCAGTTCATCGACTAC
Source organism: uncultured Acidobacteriaceae bacterium (assembly GCA_963772045.1). Classification (GTDB taxonomy): domain Bacteria; phylum Acidobacteriota; class Terriglobia; order Terriglobales; family Acidobacteriaceae; genus Sulfotelmatobacter. The sequence goes on from CAVYWC010000005.1 coordinate 104,245, forward strand.
AAAGCTGTTGTGGACGATTTCTTTGCGCACGTAAATCGGTGGTCCAAAGGCTTCCAGCGCGATGCGGACCACGTCGATGGCGCGGACCACTCCCGCGCAAAAACCCCGTGGCTTCAGCAGGAGCAACGTTTTTTGGTCAGAATTTTTCATCTTGAGCATTTCTTCTCAATCACTGTCTTCTCAATCGTCGTTATCTCAAGCGTTGGATCGCGTTTCACTCTCGTTGCTCGTTCCTCTCGGTCTCGCAGATCCGACGACCGGCACGGCCGCCAAGTCCGCGAGCGAAACGAGATTTTATTTCGTACCCCTTAGATGCCGGGTAGTGAGGGTCGACCGAACCGAGAGCTGTATTGTCAGGTTACACGACCGCCCACGTGGCTATAATCATACGGTATCGGGACAGTACCTTTCTGGTCAACGTAAGCTTCAGAAACGGCAGGGATTAGCAGTGAATGGCAGAATTGCGGCCATGAACGGCGGTCACGCCTCTGACCGCATTTTTTACCACGGAGACACAGAGAAAAAAGTAAAGAGTCGGTTTGGCGGATTGTTGAAGTTTCCGATGCTTGCCTGCGTCATGTCGATCGCCCGCGCTCTTTCGGGCGGCGGGCGGAGAGATCTCCCAACTCATGAAGGTTACGGTCCGCTGTTTTCTTATCAGACTCCCTCCTTGTCTTCGTTCCTCCGTGGCGAGAACTCATAATCTTGCGCCTTGGTGGAAATGAAAATGGCGCAAGCCCAAAGGCTGCGCCATCTGAATTTCTATCTCTACTTCCAGAATATCAAATTGGACGGGGGCAACCGGACATTTTCGGGAGTTTATATTTCCACCGGAATGTGTCACTTATGGGAAAGCAGGGGTGGAAAGGGGCTTGACAAGATTTCCCCAGAAGACATGAGCGATCACAATAATGCTAACTGGCTCGCACTCTTGCCGCGCACAAAATGACAGATCCATGTTTCCGTCAGGGATAGATCTGCGTTCAGTCAGAGCTTGACGTCCGGGCCGCGCTGGTAAACATCCACCAGCGGCGGGCGGCGATTAGCGACCACACGGCTTCTACCAGGCCGAAGGGCCAGGCGCCCTGCAGGAATCCGTAGATCGAACCCAGCACGCAGGAGAACGCGAATCCGAGAATGAACCACTGGCTACGCGCCTCGAAAGCGTAGCAGACGACCATGGCCGTGACGGCAAATAGACCGAAGGCGCTGAGGACATTCATGTGGAGTGGGCGATGCGCTCGCTTACTGTCTTCGCTTACTTTGCTTACTTTCTTGGCGTCTGATATTAGCGTCATAACCGGGCGTTGGCCAGTGTCTGCGGATCTGGGTGGTGTCCTAATGAACCACAAAGGGGACGAAGGCGCACGAAGGAAACCGGCATTTGCGTCCCTCGTGCGCCCTCGTGTCCTTTGTGGTTTGGTCAATTTGGGAAACCACCCAGATCTGGCGTGCCCGGATGCATGTCCGGATGAAAGAGCTAGCGACGATTTTCGGCTGCGTTCCAGAGCTGTTCGGCGCCCTGGTGCAAGTGGCACGAATCGATTTCAGGAAACGTCCGAGCGCAGATTTCTTCCGGCGAGCCGGTGGCCGCGATCTGCCGCAGCAAGCCCGATTTCTTGAAGAACTCGAGCAACGGCCTGGTGCTTTGCTCGTAGGCATCGAGCCGCACCTTGATCGATTCCGGGCGGTCGTCTTCGCGCTGAAACAGCTTGCCGCCGCAGGCATCGCATTGGCCGGCGATCTGCGGAGGACGCTGAACGTTGTGATACACGGCTTTGCAGTTTTCGCAGGTGCGACGGCCCGCCAGGCGCGCCACGATCTCCTCCGCCGGGAGTTCATAGCTCACGACGGCGGTCAGGGCAAGGCCTTCGCTCTTCATCAGCTGCTCAAGCGAAACCGCCTGCCTCAGCGTGCGTGGAAATCCATCGAGGATGAACCCTCCCCGGCAGTGCAGGCAGGCTCGGCGTTCACGCACCAGCTCCCAGACTGTGGAATCGGGCACCAGTTCTCCGCGACGCATGTATTCGAGAGCCTCGCGCATGGCGGGACTCTGTTCGCACTCGGGGCGCGAACCTGCAGCGCGGAACACATCGCCGGTCGAGAGATGACATGCGCCCAGCCGCTGACGGAGCAGGTCGGCTTGCGTTCCCTTGCCAACGCCAGGCGCTCCCAGCAGGATCAGTCGCCACGGCGTCACCTTATCGGTGGGCGCCACCTCGCAATGACCAGGAGGCCCTTGCAACCACGCAGCGCGATTTCCATTCTTCGAAGAGTCCATGCTTCCGATATATGCGACGGTAGGGACCGAGGCAGTGATTGAAATCACAAGGGATGGTTATCTCAAAGACAGTTCGAAGAAGGCAGTCCTGAGCCCGTAGTCCTGAGGTCTCGGGCCTGAGATCTCACGATGCGGCGTCTGGGAAGGCCTGCTCTGCTCGCGGGGCGGACGAAATGCGTCCGCCATACGCAACCATCACAACCACTACGCGTTCGCCTTGATCATCTGTTCAGCGTGTTTGCGGGAGGTTTCGGTCAGCTTGGCGCCACTCAGCATGCGGGCGACTTCCTCGGTGCGTTGTTCGCCACTGACGGCGCGAATGCCGGTACGGGCGCGCCCGCCGGATTCCTTTTTCTCGATCACGTAGTGATGATCGGCGAAGGTCGCGATTTGCGGCAGGTGGGTAACACAGAGCACCTGATTCGTGCGTGCCAAAGTTTTGAGTTTTTTTCCGACGGCCTCGGCAGCGCGTCCTCCGATGCCGGCATCGATTTCATCGAAGACCATGGTCCTCTGACCACCCCGGCTGCGGTGGGCGCCCCACTTCTCGCCGCCCTTGCGAGAAGTGGGATTCGAATCCACACTCGACTTCAGCGCCAACATGACGCGTGAGAGTTCTCCGCCCGAGGCAATGTGCTCCAGCGGACGCAGCGGCTCGCCTGCGTTGGTCGCAATGAGATAGACGATCTGATCGATGCCCGAGGCAGTCCAGTTGGCCTGATCTTCGAGCGTGGTCACGCCGATGCGGAAGATCGCCTTCATGGCGAGATCGTTGATCTCGGCTTCGACTAGCCGCTCAAGCTTACGGGCCGCGCTCGTGCGCTTCGTCGACAAATCGCGGGCTGCGATGAGATAAGACTTTTCCGCCTGCGCCAAGTCTACCCGCAGTTGCCGCAGGATCTCGTCTTTGTTCTCAACTTCGGAAAGCTTGCGCGTGACTTCCACGCCGAATTGAATGACTTCGTCGAGCGTGGGACCATATTTGCGTTTCAGACGATCGAGGAGCGCGAGGCGGTCTTCGACCTGGGCGAGATGCTCGGGCGAGGCGTGAATGCCTCCAGCGTAATCGCGGACGGCGACGCCGACGTCTTCAACGCTGATGCGGGCACTTTCGAGAGCGGCCAGCGCTTCCTGAAATTTCGGCTCGTAGCGCGCGAGCTCTTCCACTTGCTTCTGCGCGGCGCGCAGCGATGACGCCGTCGATCCGCTGCCTTCATAGAGCAGATCAAATGCGTTCATGGCTGCGTTGTAAATCTTTTCGGCGTTGGCCAAAACGCGCTTCTCGGTTTCCAGGCGCTCGTCTTCTCCGCTTTCCAGACGAGCTTCTTCAATTTCGCGCTTCTGGAAAACCCATAGATCCACCAGGCGCAGGCGATCCTGCTCGCCACGCTCGAGTTCGTCGATGCGCGAGTGAATCTGCTTCCATGCCGCAAAGGCAGCTTCGGACGGGTCGAGGTCGGTGGCGGCAAAGGCATCGATCAGGGCGAGCCGAGCTGGACCATCGAAGGCGAGCATGGATTCGTTCTGCGCGTGTATGGTCGCCAGATGCGGCCCGAGCAGGCGCAAGACGGCTACCGTGGCCGGCTGATTGTTGACGAACACGCGCCCTTTGCCGCCGGCCGCGATTTCGCGGCGAACGATGATGCGGGCGTCCTCGGATTCGTCTTCGTCTTCATCCAGGCCGTTGGTTTCGAGAATGTTGCTGACGGATTTCTCTGCCGCGCCTTCGACCTCGAAGGCTGCCGAAACTACGGCCCGGTCTGCACCGGTGCGGATGACCTCGCTCGAGGCCTTGTCACCGAGCAACAGCGCCAGCGCATCGATCAGGATCGACTTCCCCGCGCCGGTCTCGCCGGTGAGCAGATTGAGCCCGTGGCCGAATTCCACGGCCAGGTTATCGATCACCGCGTAATTTTCGAGCCGCAGTTCTACGAGCACAGAGTCCTCAACACAACTTCTTCGCCGCTGATGCACGCGGATTCAAATGGATTTCACGCCGGAGGTCATCCTGAGCGGCATCAGCGCCATACAGCAGCGATTTCCAGCGCAGCATAGCACGAAAAGACCCAGGGGAATGCGGCCCTCCCCTAAGAGCCAGTCGTGCGACCTGGCGGCGACGCATTTGTCTTGATATGTAGCTCGGATTCCGATATATCTATTTCCGATCATGACCGAACCATTGGATTCACGTTTGCCGTTGTCCTCCGCGTCCTTGCACATCCTCCTCGCTCTAGCTGGGGAAGACCTTCATGGTTACGGAATCATGCAGGAAATTGCAAAGCAATCGGAGGGCATCTACAAGATTGGCCCGGGTACGTTGTACGACAATCTGCAGAAGCTCATTCAGAGCGGATGGGTTCAGGAATTGGGACCGCGCCGGGGGGATGACGATCCTCGCAGGCGCTATTACCGACTCACGGATGCGGGGCGCGACATCCTCAGAGCTGAAACCGCGCGCCTAGCACAGGTTGTCCGCGAGGCACGCTCGCGATTGCGAATCCCCAATCCCGGGAGGGTCTGATGCTTAGGCGCCTGTATCGTTGTGTCGTGCGTTTGCATCCTTCCAGCTTTCGCCGATGTTTCGGGGAGGAGATGCTGTACATCTTCGATCAGCAAAGGGGAACGCTGGCTGCACTCGGCGCAACGCTGGATTGTGTTCTCTCGCTGCTAAGGCAGTGGACATTCCGACCACAAAACGCCACGAAGCTAACCGCTGCTCCTGTGGGAAGTCCAGCGGCGGACCATATTCCTTCATTCGAGACATTCGATGCGTTCCAGCCTCGCACGTCAGCCATCATTCACGGCGCGCTGCTGTCCCTGTTTCTGTTTTACATGACTGTCTTCGGGATCCGTTACAGCTGGATTCATGTCTTGAATTTGCATATTCCGGAGATCGGAGGCAGTCTAACTCAACCGATCAGTGGGGATTCTAAGAAGTCATCTGAGCACGTGCAGGTCGATGTGATTCCCACCGAGGCGGCCAATCCTCAAAGTAAGGCCATCGCGTCAAGCGGTCCTCGTACTCCAGTTGCGCCCGTGCCATCGAGCGAAGTGACGATCTGGCTTGACCAATATGTGGGAAAATACATTTCCAACGACCCACCGGAGAAGATTTGGATTCAGATTGAACGTGATCCCTTCAAAGGCGATCACCTCTCGCTTTCGCTGGCTGCCTCAGGACGCCCAAGCCTTGCTCTCTCACCTGTGTCCCCAACGAGGTTCGTTATGGCCGGAGGTGAGAATAGCTATATTGATTTCTCTGCTGACGTTCAGGGCAGGATTTACTGCTTATCATTGGTCGAGGGCGGCGATGTCATCACCGCTCAGCGTCAGTAGCCAGCCTCCAGACGCCCGGGACGAGTGCTATTTAGCCCGCTCCCATTGCTTTACAATAGTTGCCATCCAGCTCTCGTGATGCGAATTGGTACGAACTTTCATCTAAACTAAACGCATGTCCATTGCCGGACAGTACGCGGTCGAGAGCGCTGCTGCAGCCATTCCCGCAACCATGCTGGCGGCCGTGTATCGCGGCGTGAATGACGTTCGCCTGGAAACTGTGCCGGTTCCGAAGATTGGCGGCGGCGAAATGCTGGTTCGCGTGCATTCTTGCGGCGTGTGCGGTACCGACCTCAAGAAGATCTCGACCGGATCGCATTCTGCCCCGCGCATCTTCGGACACGAGACTTCCGGCGTGGTGGCTGCGGTCGGCGAGGGCGTGAGCCAGTACAAGCCCGGCGATCGCGTTATCGTTTTTCATCACATCCCATGCCGCGAATGCTTTTACTGCCGCAACAAAACCTTCGCGCAGTGTGAGACTTACAAGAAAGTTGGCTGCACGGCTGGATTCGAGCCTTCCGGCGGAGGGTTCGCGGAATACGTCCGCGTGATGGATTGGAATGTAAAGCACGGTACCGTTCGCATCCCGGAGGGCATCTCATTTGAGCAGGCTTGTTTCGTAGAACCGGTCAACACCTGCATGAAGGGGATCGAAACGTTGCGCCTCGAACCGGGCGAAACGGTGCTGACGATCGGGCAAGGTCCCATCGGTATCATGTTGAGCGTGTTGGCGAAACGGGCTGGGGCTCGACTGGTCACTTCCGATTTGTATCCCGAGAGGCTTAGAATAGGATCAAGTTTTGGGCTAGAGCTTACAATCGAGGCTTCGCGGCAAAACGTAATCGAGCGGATTCGCGAACTGACGGAGGGACGCGGAGCCGACGCGGTGATTCTCGCGGTGGGCGGGAACGGCTTGATTCGTACCGCGATGGATGCGGCTCGTCCGGGAGGGCGAGTTTTGCTTTTTGCGCAAACACAACACGGCGAGGCCGTGATCGATCCGGCCGCGGTCTGTGTGGAGGAGAAGATGCTGTTGGGTTCGTACAGCGCTTCGGTGGATTTGCAGGAAGAATCGATTCGTTTCGTGATGAATCACGAGATGGATCTGGAGCGGCTGGTAAGTCACCGCTTCCCTCTTACCAAGTGCACCGAGGCGATCGAACTGGCGGCCCATCCGCAGCCTTCTTCCATGAAAGTATTGATTCAGCCCGGCAGCAGCTGGGCCTTGTAAGCTCGGAAGGAATGTAAGTGAACGGAAAAATGACCGCTGCCGTCTTGTACGGCAAAGAAGATCTGAAAATCGAGAAAGTGCCGATTCCTCGCGTAGGCGAGGGGGAAGTTCTGGTGAAAGTGCAGGTGGCGCTGACCTGCGGTACGGATCTGAAAGTTTTTCAGCGCGGATACCACGCGCGCATGATCGTGCCTCCGGCTTTGTTCGGCCACGAACTGGCCGGAGTGATTGAAGAGGTCGGCACAGGGGTGAACGGATTCAAGAAAGGCATGCGCGTAGTCGCGCTCAACTCCGCGCCTTGCCAGATGTGTTTCTACTGCTCGAAGCATCAGGAAAATCTCTGCGAAGACCTGCTGTTCAACAACGGCGCTTATGCCGAATACATTCGCGTGCCACGGCGGATCGTGGAAGCGAATATGCTTGTGATCCCGCCCAATGTAAGTTTTGAAGACGCGGCCATGACCGAGCCGCTGGCCTGCGTGCTGCGCGGCCTGCATGAGACTGGAGTCGAGATTGGGGATACGGTCACGATCATTGGAGGCGGTCCGATCGGCCTGATGTTCGTGCAAGTCGCACGCGCGATCGGCTGCAACGTGATCTCGGTGGTCAAGCGCGATGAGCAGGTGCAGGCGGCCAAGCAAATGGGCGCGCATGAAATCGTGCAGACGACGAAAGTTCCGAATGTAGTGGAGGCGGTGCGCGCGCTGAGTCCGCAGAAACGTGGATGCGACGTGGTAATCGAAGCTGTGGGCCGGCCCGAAGCCTGGGAGTGGGCAGTCGAGATGGTCCGCAAAGGAGGCGGCGTGAATTTCTTTGGCGGGTGCGCCGCCGGAACCAAGGTGCAACTCGACACCAACCGCCTGCATTATTCCGAGATCACGCTGAAGGCGACGTTCCATCACACGCCGGAAACCGTGCGCCGCGCTTTTGGACTGATCGCGGCGAAAAAGATTCGTCCTACGGACTACATCACCGGCGAGGCGCCACTATCGCGGCTGCAGCAGGTTCTGCGCCACATGTTGAACCGGGGCGGCGACATCAAGACGGCAATCATACCGGGACATTGACGGCGAGTTGCGCGAGTCCCGAGACGTGAGTTCTCAAGTTCTTTCGGTCGCCAAGCTCGACCGCCAGCCTGACCACATCTCCATGTCGGAAGTTGCGCACAATTCGCCGAACCTGATTGGTTGGTCGCGGCTTCCGGCTGCTTACGCGATTCCATCGGTTGCGCCTTCCCTCGAGGAGGCGCGTCAATACTGCGCGCGGCTGGCGCGCACCCACTATGAAAACTTTTCGGTGGCGACGTGGTTTTTGCCTGCACGGCTACGCCAGCATTTTTTCAATGTCTACGCGTACTGCCGGATCTCCGACGATCTGGGCGATGAAGTCGGCGATGCCGCCGCTTCTCTCGCGCTTCTCGACCAATGGCAGGCAGAGTTGGACGCGTGCTACAAGGGCGCGCCGAAGCATCCCGTCTTCGTGGCACTTGCGGAGACCGTTCGGCAGTTCGATATTCCCCAGCACGAGTTTTCCGATCTGCTGATCGCGTTTCGCCAGGATCAGACCGTTACGCGTTTCGAAACTTTCGATGACGTCCTCAGATATTGTCATTACTCGGCGAATCCGGTTGGGCATCTGGTGCTTTATCTGTGCGGATATCGCGATGCCGAGCGCCAGCAACTTTCCGATTACACTTGCACCGCGCTGCAGTTGGCCAATTTCTGGCAGGATGTCAGTGTGGATTATGCGAAAGGACGAATCTATTTGCCGCTCGAAGATCTGCGGCGATTTGGCGTGAGTGAAGACGACATTCTGTGCTCGCGGAATACGCCGGCGGTCCGCGCTTTGATGAGGTTTGAAGTGCTGCGCGCACGGGAGTGGTTTCAGCGCGGGCTGCTGCTGATCGCGAAAGTCGACCGCGAACTGGCCATCGACATTGAACTGTTCAGCCGCGGCGGACAGGAAATTCTGCGGGCTATCGAAAAACAGGATTATGAGGTGCTGGGAGATCGTCCGGCAATTTCGAAAGCCCGGAAGCTGGCCTTGGTGGCTCGGGCGTCAGTGGGTAGACTCTTTCAGAACTTCTCTGCCGCGGATTCGCGCGGATCAACGCGGAGCGATCAAAATCGAATTGACGAAAAGAGTAAGGGGCTATCCGCGTGAATCTGCGTAGATCCGTGGGAAAGAAGTCAGGAGCTGAATCGTGAGCGCCGGAATCCAACCTGCCGCTGCTGCCTGGACGCCGGCTCCGCCGCAGCTGGTTATGGCGTATTCGGTGTGCCGAGGGATCACCCGGACGGCCGCGAAAAACTTTTATTACGCATTTCTGGTTTTGCCCCGACGAAAACGTGAAGCGCTGTGTGCGGTCTACGCATTTATGCGGCGCTGCGATGATATTGCGGATGACTCCACGCTGAGTCCTGGCGAACGTCATCAGAGGCTGGAGACCTGGCTGGATGCGCTGCATCGGGCGCAACAGGGGCAGCCGACCGACGATGCGATTCTGCTCGCTGTTACCGATACCCAGCGCCGCTATGCCATTCCCGCCGGATTGCTCGATGAACTCGCGCAAGGCACGGCGATGGATGTAGAAGCCCCTATTGGGGGCCCGGCCGAAGGGACTTCCGGTCTTTCGGTTCACTACAACACGTTCGAAGATCTGCGCCAGTACTGCTATCGCGTGGCGTCGGTGGTGGGACTGGTCTGCATCCACGTGTTTGGATATCGCGATCCGCAGGCCGAGCCGTTGGCGGAACGCTGCGGACTTGCCTTCCAGCTGACCAACATCATCCGCGACGTGAAGGAAGACGCGAGCGTGGGCCGCGTCTACATTCCGCAGGAAGATCTGGCGCGCTTTGGGCTGACGGTTTCGGATCTGCTGAATTCGCCGGATGTGTCGCGGCTGCGTCCGTTGCTCGCTTTTGAAGCCGAGCGGGCGCGCGAGTGTTATGAGGCTGGCGATGAATTGATTTCCTACATCTCGGAAGACAGCCAGCCGGCATTGTGGGTTCTTGTGAATATCTACCGGCGATTGCTGGAGAAAATCGCAGCCAAGCAGTACGACGTGTTCAGCGCTAAGGTCGCGCTTAGCCGCTGGGAAAAAATCCGCGTGCTCACTAAGGGCTTCCTGATGCGGGTGACGTAAGACCTTCTTGCGTCGGCGTCTTCACCCCCCAAATGCATTCACCACCGAGGACACGGGGGAACACAGAGGAACGGTTGTTCGAGTGATGCCGTGTCGCGTTTGGCATAATGGGTAAGACCGTTGTTCATGCCTACGAGTTCATCTCAGACTACGGTTGCTGTCGCCGGCGGAGGTCTGGCCGGACTGGCGACGGCGTGCGCCTTGTCGGACGCTGGTTTCCGCGTGACGCTGTTTGAGAAGCGCCCGTTTCTGGGAGGGCGAGCGTCGTCGTACGAGCATCCCGGGACCGGCGAAGTCGTGGACAACTGCCAGCACGTGCTGTTTCGGGTTTGCACGAACCTGGTGGAGTTTTACGAACGCATTGGGGTCGCGAACCAGATCCGCTGGTTCGATCAGATGAATTTCATCGAGCCGGGTGGACGGGTCTCGGTGATGAAATCTTCGTCTCTACCGGCACCGCTGCATACCGCGCCGTCGTTCTTTGGATTTTCATTTCTCACCGCGGCCGATAAACTCGCGATCATGCGTGCGCTCGTTCCCATCACACTGAGCGAGCAGCGCAATAACGGCCGGTCGTTCGAGCAATGGCTGGACGACCACGGACAAACGAAAACTGCCGTGGCGCGCTTCTGGCGGCCGATCCTGATCAGCGCGCTGAGCGAGGAACTCGACCGCATGTCGATTGCGGCAGCGGCGCAGGTGGTACGGGAATCGATGAAGTCTCCGCTGGCGCGGCAGATGGGTGTGCCCATGATTCCGCTGACTGAGTTGTATAACGCCGCCGGAGATTATGTGCGGGCGCGCGGGGGCGAAATCCATTTTCGGTGCGGGCTGGAAAATTTTGCCCCGGAGAAATCAGGAGTGCGCGTGCGGGTAGCGGATGCAGAGCAGAACTTCGATTATTTGATCGCTGCGCTTCCCTTTGATGCGCTGGCTCGTGTGTTGCCCGAAGCGCCGGAGAGCGCGGGACTGCGCGAACAGATCTCGCATTTTGAAAACTCCCCCATCACCGGTATCCACCTGTGGTTTGATCGGCAGATTTCCGATCTCGATCATGCCGTTCTGCTCGACCGAACGATTCAGTGGATGTTTCACAAATCGCGCCTGCAACCGATGCGGATGCAGGAAAATCCCACCGTGGCAGAGAACGCAAGGGCAGGCCAGACGCAAGTAGGAAATGGCAGCTACATCGAGTTGGTGGTCAGTTCGTCGAAGACGTTGATTGAGAAATCACGCGCGGAAATTGTTGAGCTCGCCCTCGCCGAGGTACGCGAATTCTTTCCCGTGGCACGGGAAGCGAATCTCATCAAGTCGACGGTAATCAAAGAAGTCAACGCAACCTATTCGCCGCGGCCCGGAATCGATGCGCATCGTCCAGGAGCCTCGACCGCGTGGCCACGCGTGTTTCTCGCCGGAGACTGGACCGCGACCGGATGGCCGGCAACGATGGAAGGGGCAGTGCGTAGCGGGTATCTCGCGGCCGAGGCGCTATCGCGTGAGGCGGGGCGGAGAGGGAGTTATATTTCTGCTGATCTGCCGGCGACGGGATTGATGCGGTGGTTTGGATGAGGGAGTCAGGGGCTGCGTCCTGAGGGGAGAGACTCAGTCGCGTAGCGAAACGGAAGCGCGGTCGAAAGACGCCAAATCCAAACGTAGTGAGGTGACCTTGGCAGGCATTCTCACCCTGCTACCGGCTCAGGCGAAAGCTCCTTGCGATGCTGACCGAAATAGCGAGTTGCGGGGGATCTTTCGCTTCGCTCAGGATTACAGACTTATCTAACCGAGGCGCAATGGAGATCTCTTCGCAGCATGCGTTTGTTATAGTTGAATCGCTGTCTTGCCTGAGGAGCGGCTGTGTCGAGTATGGCGAATAGCCTGGAACTGATCTCGCCGACGGAGTTCGCGAAAGAGAAAGTCGTCGCGGTTCAGGAATATACGCTGCTCTCGATTCAAGCAGTCACCAATATCTTCCGCAAGCCGGTGTATCTCGCCGACATGGTGCAGCAAGCCGACCTGATCGGATGGGGATCGCTGCCCATCGTTGTGCTGACCGGCTTTTTCACCGGCGGCGTACTGGCGCTGCAATCCTCCAATACGCTGGAGCGCTTCGGTTCGATCACGCTGATCGGGCAACTGGTGTCGACCTCGATGGTGCGCGAACTGGGACCGGTGCTGACTGGGCTGATGGTGGCGGGGCGCAATGCCTCGGGCATGGCGAGCGAACTGGGCTCGATGGTCGTGACCGAGCAGATCGACGCCATGCGCGCGCTGGGCACCGATCCCACGAAAAAGTTGGTGACGCCGCGCGTCACCGCGACTGTGTTCATGTTGTTTTTCCTGACGATCATCTCGGATCTAGTCGGAATATTTGGCGGATTGTCGATCGCCAAGCTGATTCTCACGCTGGATGCGAGCCAATACTTGCACAATGCGTGGCAGTCTCTGGTGTTTCAAGATGTGTTCATGGGATTGATCAAGCCGCTGCTGTTCGGCTTCATCATCGCGACTATCGGTTGCTATTACGGGATGACTTCGCGGGGAGGGACACAAGGCGTGGGCCGCGCGACTACACAGGCGGTGGTGGCAGCGTCGGTTCTGATCCTTCTCACGGATCTGTTGATCACGAAATTCTTGATGGCTGTGCTCTCTTACAGGTAGTCATGTCGGCTCCTACTCTTCCCACGGAACATGCCGTGCAGTCGGCGCGGCCACCGCACACTCCGGCGATTGTGTTCGAAGATGTGCATCTGGCATTTGAGAGCAATCAGGTCTTGCGGGGGGTCTCTTTCACGCTTCTCTTGGGAGAAACGAAAGCGCTGTTCGGTGTGGCGGGATCGGGAAAGAGCACGATCCTGAAGCTGGCGCTCGGATTGATGCGCCCAGACTCCGGGCGGATAACGATCCTGGGGAACGATATCAACGACATGCGCGAAGAGGATCTGTTTCCGCTGCGCGGCCATCTGGGGATGGTATTTCAGGAAGGCGCGCTGTTCGATTCACTGACCGTCGCTGAAAACGTGGCGTTCCGGCTGATTGAAGAACACGGGGTTTACGATGAGGAGACCGATCGCAGGGTGCGGGAGGCGCTGCGATTTGTGGAACTCGAACAGACGCTCAACATGTTTCCCGCGGAGCTTTCGGGCGGCATGCGGCGGCGGGTGGCGATCGCACGTGCGATCATCACGCAGCCTGAGCTGCTGCTCTATGATTCGCCGACTGGCGGGCTGGACCCGGTGACGTCGTATACGATCATCGAGCTGATCATGAAGCAGCGCGATGTGTATGAGAGCAGTTCCTTGCTGGTGACGCATCGTCTGCAGGATGCGTTCATCATGGCGACGCACCAGTTTGATCCGCAGACCAATCAGGTGAAAGCGCTGCCACATGGGCAGTATTGCGATGTGCCTATGAGTTTTCTGCTGCTGCGAGACGGCAAAGTGATTTTCGACGGCGACATCCACCAGCTTGCGCACACCAAGGACGAGTACATACGGGAGTACATCTCGTAGTCGGGCTTCGATGCCACGTCTGAAATTCCAGAAACAACAAGATAGCGACCTCGCCGAACTGGTTGCCAGGTACATCGAGACGCAGCGCGCAGAATTTTCGGAGCAAGCTCGGCCTATTAGAAGCTCGGAGCAGGAAGTTCTTGGGATGTTCTTTCCGACAGACGTGCTCTCCGTGGTCAGGGTCGTCCGAGGCCACGGCAAGGAGCCGTCGTTTTACCCGCAAGTGCGCGCCATGGGCATCCGCAATCTCCCCGCCTTTTCAGGGATAGCAGGCATAACGTTCCGGGACGTTATTGTGCATGTCGAGGCTCTATCGAGACAGTTGCTATTCTACGAACTTGTGCACGCGGTGCAGTACAAGCACCTGGGTCTGCGAGGATTTGCTGAGAGATATGTGCTTGGCTTTCTGACTGGAGGAAGCTATGAAGACATCCCGCTCGAAAAAGAGGCTTACGAATTGGAAGCACGCTTCGCTCAAAACCCAACATCTCCGTTTTCCGTGGAAGCAGACGCTAAGGAGCAAATCCGGATGAACGCGCTCTGACCATCAGATTCCAGTAATTTGATGGTGTCCAGATTTTTTAACGCCTGAGTAAATGCATCCACGTTGGATTTGTCGGGTACATCTCGTAGTAGCGTATAAAGCGATTTCAAAAAAGCGCGGTTGTCATCCTGAGCGAAGCGAAGGGCCCCATGCAGTCCGTCGGTAGCGCAACTATCTGAAGAGCAAAGCGTAGATCAGATACAGCGCAAAACCAGCAAAAATCAGTCCGACTGCTGATATCTGCATCCGGTTCCAATCCTTCCGCAGCTCGCCGCCGCCCATGAGACTGCGCCCAAAGTGCCTCATACCCCAGTCCGGATTAAAGGCGCAGCCAATGCCAATCACTGCAAAGGCAAGAAGCAACGCTAGAAGGAACACGAGTTTAGCGACGTTCAGCATGCCCGACATGTAAGTCTATGCCCCAGCGGTGAGATTGAGCCACCTTCCGGTTGTCCCTTCGATCGGCTCAGGGTGACAAATTAAGGAATGGAGCCAATACTCGTCACTGATTCGCTGAGGCGAGATTCTTTCCTGCTTGCATAAATGCATCCACATTGGATTTGTCGATCAGACCTGAGCCAGTATCAATGAAGGCCGGAATGGGAGAGTAGCTGTCTTTCGACCAATCCTCGTTGAGAGTGACGGGCTTGTGGTGATGCAGACCATCGAGCATCTGCAGGCCGACGAATGCCATGGTATAGGGCTTCTGCGCGATGGTTGCGGCGATTTCCCCTTTCTTCACCAAGTCGAGCGTTTCCTGGTCGGTATCCATGGCCATCACGGTCTTTCCGGTGACGTGATAGCTATTCAGCACAGACGCCACCTCTTTGCCCGATTGCGCCTCCAGACAGACGAAAGCGTCCACCTTGTCTTTTTCTTTGCCGATGATTTCGGTGGTGGTATCGAAGGCGATGCGCGGATCGCCCTGGATGTCGACGACGCGGGTTATTTTGACGTCGGGAGTGCGCGCCAGAGCGTCTTTGTATCCCCGCAGGCGGTCTTGCAGATTCCGCTGATCGGGCATGGTGAAAACAACGACGTTGCCTTTGCCTTTCAGCTCCTGGGCCAGGCGCTGCCCGCCGGTAAATCCGGCCTCATAGTTATTTGTGCCGATAAAAAACAGGCGCATGCTGGCCGGCGCGTCGGAATCCACGGTGATGACGGGAATACCCGCGGCAATGGCCTTATCGATGCTGTCTTTGAGTACAGCGGGATCGGTAACGGCCAGCAGAATACCGCTGGCTTTTTTCTGCACCGCGCGATCCAAAGCTTCTTTCTCGGCATTGGGATCATAATTCTGAGGACCATCGAAGTCGGAGCGCACTTTCATTTGCGATGCGGCCTTGGTGAATCCCGAACCGGCGGTCTTCCAGTAAGAAACCTGCAGGTTCGCGGCGATGAAGACGTAGTATTCGTCGGAGTCGTGAGCGGAACCACAACTCAGGAGGAATGCCATGCATGGGATGAGGCCAAGATGGAAAATCCTGCGGCGCAAGTAGGACATCGATCCTCCTCTGAGGAGTCGGGCGGCGTAGAGCGCCGTCTCGGTGGAGGTTCTCTTTGCGAGAGGATTCTAAATCAGCGGTCAAGAGAAGAACAGGCAGGACCTGATCAGAGCTCGATTGGGGATCTCAGGATTCTGTCTCCAGGAAGAATCAATTCCCCGCCCCGTCGGGAGAGGCGCGACAAGGGCGGGCAACCTGCTACTTCTAAGGCCTCGTATTGGGAATAGTCCCTCAGACGCTCGCTTCGCGAGCGGGGCGGACGAGGGCGTCCACCCCTACACACGCTCATGTAGCTCCGGACGCCTTCGTCCGGGGGTTTGCGCGTAGCGCGCAATAAAGCTTCTCAAACTCCGACTGGGAAGGGTTTGGTGTGATTGGTGGTGCGCAGCGAGGCGCGGGTGAATCGGCCTTGCAGCAGCGACATCAGGCCGGTGTACCAATATCCGATGACGAATAGGAGTAAGAACGGCACCGTGATGTAGTTTTCGTTATCGATCGCGTAATAGACGGTGGCAGCGAAGTAGGCGCCGATGATCAATTCCAGCCAAGGGACCCATCCCAGGCGCTTGCGATATTTCGTCTTTCCGATTTTGTCCTGCTTCGATTCCACACGATATTTGGGGGTGCGGGCAAAAGCACTCTCTTTTCCGATCAGAGCTTCAATCACGGCTTTTGTGTTGGTGATGGTCAATCCGATGCCGAGCGCCATCAACACCGGAATATAGATCAGCGCTCGCGGCCAGCTGCGTGGAAACAGTTCGCGCTGCGAGACCAGATAAAAACTGGAAATGGAAAAGGTCGACGCCATAAACAGCGGCAGGTCGATGTAGAGCATCTGAAACCAGCCCTGATAGAAGCGAATGATCATGGCGGGTAGCAGGAGCACGGAAAGCATAATCATCAGCGGGTAGCTGATGTTTGCCGTCAGATGATACCAGGCCTCGATCTTGGTATGCAGCCGAGCATCGCTGCGCAGGACGCGAGGAAGGATTTTCTTTCCCGTCTGGATCAGTCCCTTGGCCCAGCGTGCCTGCTGGGTTTTAAACGCGGTCATCTCGACCGGCAACTCGGCGGGACACTCAACATCCTGCAAGTAAATAAATTTCCATCCCTTCAATTGCGCGCGATAGGAAAGATCGGTGTCTTCGGTGAGAGTGTCGTGCTGCCAGCCGCCGGCTTCGTCGATGGCCTTTCGCCGCCACATTCCGGCGGTGCCGTTGAAATTGAAAAACAGTCCAGTGCGAGCGCGGCTGGAGTGCTCGAGCACAAAGTGTCCATCGAGCAGGATGGCTTCGACTTCGGTCAGAAAGGAATAATGGCGGTTGATGTGGGTCCAGCGCGTCTGCACCATGCCGATCCTGGGATCGGTGAAGTGATGAATGGTACGCAGTAGGAAATCTTCGGGCGGAGTGAAATCAGCATCGAAGATGGCGACGAATTCTCCCTTGGCCGATTTCAATCCTTCGGCCAGCGCGCCGGCCTTGTAGCCAGCACGATTGCTGCGATGGTGATAGGTGACCGGATGTCCCAGCGCGGCGTAGCGCTCGACCAATGCGCGGGCGACGTCGACGGTTTCGTCGGTCGAATCGTCGAGGAGTTGGATGTCGAGTTTCTCTCGAGGATAGTCCAGCTTGCAGGTGGCTTCGAGCAAACGCTCGACCACATATTGCTCATTGAAAATCGGCAACTGCACGGTCACCCGCGGCAGATCTTCAAAGCGGGCGGCCGGCTCGGTGGTTCGCTTCTTCTGATGCTTGTAATACAGATAGACCATGACGTAGCGGTGCGCGCCGTAACCCGCGAGCAGAACCAGCACGACGAAGTAGGGGATGAGCAGCATCAGGTCGAAGGCGTTCGCGTGATAAAGCCCGCGAAACGTCGTGTCGAGGAAGTGCTGGCGGATGTAGGGGCCAATGCCCTTCGGGCCCGCCCACACGGCCAGCTTCAGGGAAACATCTGCCGAGGAAATGAGAATGGAGGTCAAGGCCCAGGTCGATCCGATCTGTCATTTTACCGGATTCGGCGCCTGCGGGCGCGGACTCGACATTGTGCCGTCCTGGGACAATCAGAACCACAAAGGACACCAAGGGCACGAAGCATTGAATGAACACGTCTTCGCGTACGTTCGCGCCCCCTTTGTGGTCTCTGGAACAGTTGCAGCAGGCTCTGCCATCCGTTACAAATAGACCATCGATGCAGTCAGGACCAGCAACGGCGCAGGCCATGGAATCCCGTGTGGGTGTGGGGACTTGGAAGCGTATTCGAGCTTCTGTGCCGGCGATCGTGGCGATTGCCTTTATTCTGCGCGTAGGCTGGATTCTCCTCGGCCACACCTATAAATTCAAAACTACCGATGAGAATTTCGGCTTCGGCTGGGAAATGGGCAGGATCGCCGAATCGATTGCGTACGGCCATGGATTCGGCAACCCGTTTGGGCCGCCTACTGGCCCCACGGCATGGGAACCGCCGCTCTATCCTTATCTGGCCGCGGGCGTGTTCGCGATTTTCGGAGTTTATTCTCAAGCCTCGGCCTTCGTGCTGCTGACATTCAACAGCGCATGTTCGGCGCTGACCTGCATTCCGATCTTTCGTATCGCACGAAAAATGTTCTCAGAAAGGCCTGCGGTCGGCTCGGCCTGGGCGTGGGCTTCGCTACCGAATGTGATGTTCTGGTGCACCCGCTCGATCTGGGAGACAAGTCTTTCGGCGCTTCTGCTGGCCGTGATCGTCTGGCAGGCGCTCACGCTCGAAGATCGCGACGGATGGCGGCCTTGGCTTGAATTTGGGCTGTTGTGGGGCGTTGCCGCACTGAACAGTCCGTCGTTGCTTTCGTTTCTGCCTGCTGCCGGATTGTGGGCGTGGTACCGGCGAGCGAAAGTAGGAAAGAAATCGATTGTGGGAGTCGTGCTGGCGTCGGTCGTTTTCTTCGCGTGCATCACGCCGTGGCTGGTGCGCGATTACCGGACATTCGGACGGTTCATCTTTATCCGCGATAATTTTGGCGCGGAGCTTCGTTTGGGCAATGGCAACGGCGCGGATGGAACCTGGATGATCTACCTGCACCCGACGCAAGATGCTTACGCGATGCGGCAGTTTGAGTTGATGGGCGAACTGTCTTACATCGCCATGCGCAAGCAGCAGGCTCTCGAGTACATCAAAGCGGACTACGGACGTTTTGCCGTGCTGTGTTTCCGTAGATTTATTTATTTCTGGGCTTCCCCGCCGAAGCCGACTCAGCCGGCGTGGCTGGAGCCGGTGAAGCAGTCGCTGTTTCTGGCATCTTCGATCCTCGCGCTGTGGGGATTGGTTTTGGCATTGAAGCAGAGCCGGCCGGGTGTATGGTTGCTGTTTTGGCTGGTCCTGCTCTATCCGGCGGTCTACTACGCCGTGTATGCAATTCCGCGATATCGACATCCGATTGAGCCGGAGTTGGTGATTCTGTGCGTGTTTCTGATCGTTGAGGCGTTGCAGCCGAAAGTTTCGAAGCAGGGTCCGGCGCTGCGTTAGGAGGACAGATTGCGCCCGATTGGAGCTTCGTGTCAGGGTCCTCTCCTGGTTGCCACTGCAAGGATAAAAACTCCCCCTTCTGGTAAAAATAGCCAGAAGTGGGGCTTTCTTGCTGGTTTTCTGAGGAAGCAACGGATTTAGCGCTGCTGGTTGCCTCACCAATTTGCCATCATCGCGTCTAACAGACTGAAATGGAGGGAGCTATGACGCATTTTTTCCGCCCTGCCAGGATAGGAGCCATTCTGGGAGCCCTCTGCGCGCTGCTGGCGTTCGCATTGCGTGCCGAGGCCTGGGACCACCACGGATCGCTCACCGAGGAATTTCATCAGACGTATCCCATCACGGCCGATGGCCGGGTAGAGCTCAGCAACATCAACGGCGACGTACACATCTCCAGTTGGGATCGGAACGAAGTCAAAGTCGATGCCGTGAAATATGCCGACACGAAAGAACAGCTCGACGCGGCCAAGATTGAGGTCGATGCGGGCCAGGATTATGTTTCGATTCGCACCCAGTATCCCGATCACGATCACACCTTCGAAAGGGGATCGCATCACAATCCGGCCAGCGTGGAGTACACGGTCACAGTGCCGCGAACGGCGAGTCTGGAGAAGATCAGTCTGGTCAATGGCGCGCTGAATATTTCTGGTGTGAGGGGAGAAGTTCGCGCCTCCTGTGTGAACGGCCAGCTGGAGGCGAAGAACCTGGCGGGAGAAGCCAAGCTCTCGACCGTGAATGGCAGGCTGGACGCGGCTTTCGATCAGCTGGCTTCGCATTCGATCGACCTGAGCTCGGTGAACGGTTCCGTCGGGTTGACGATCCCTTCTGATTCCAATGCGCGCATCGAGGCGAGCACGGTCTCGGGAGGAATCGACAACGATTTCGGGCTGCACGTGAGCCATCCGTTCGTCGGACATAATCTGGATGGCGAGCTGGGCAACGGCGGCGCGCATATTCATTTATCGGACGTGAATGGAAGAATCGAAATTCATCATGCGCAGGATGGGCACGCGATGAGCCCAGTGAAGGATCTGGGTCACGACCACGGAGATGACGACTCGATCTAGTAGATCGTGTATCCGGGAGCGGGGGTGCGCAGATCCGGTTTTGACGCCATCAAGAGCAGGGCGCCTTCGCGCTTGAACGCCCGCAGATCGTCGAGGCTATTGAACGATTTTGTTTTGTAGTCGTCAGGCGTGGGCGTGTCGTCAGGAATGCGGCGCGCTTCGACATTTTCGAAGGCATGCTTCTTCAGCAGTTCCACGTATTCGGCGGCCGAGCGCACGTGCACCGGAACTTTCAGCTTATCGACCCACTGCAGCGAATACTGGTTGTCTTTGTACAGATTGATCAGGATGAATAAGCGCCCGCGCGGCGCCATCACGCGAAACAATTCCATCAGAGCGCGATCCTGATCGGCATAGTAGTAAAACGATTCGACCGACAAAACTCTGTCGAAGAAATTCTCTTCCCAGGGAATCTGCTGCGCCGATCCCCAGACATAAAGAATGTTCTCGAAATCTTTGGACGCTTCCCGCGCCAGCCGCACCATCTCGTCGGAAACATCGAGCCCGACGACTTGGCCGAATCCCTCCGGCCCATCGCCGACCAGGCGAGCGAGCAGGCGGGTGGCCCATCCCGATCCGCAGCCGAGATCAAGCACGCGCTCGCCAGGACGAAGATTCATTAGCCGGACGGTTTTCTCGGTGATATTGAGATGGTGCTGCTCCATCTTCGGGCCTTCGCCAGCCGCGGCCCAGCGATTGAATTCCTGCTGCAGTTTTTCGTCGGAAGATTGGGGCTTGTCGGGCACGGATTCAATTCTAATTGCCTTGAGGGCGGTTGCGGGCGTTGATCGGAATCGGCGTTCTAAGATCATAGGGCGTCTGCGCCTTGGGTTGAGTGGTATAACTTCGTCAGGGTGAATCTCCGCGATCAGGACGACGCCTGCGATGGCGGCTGGAATCTCGAGAAGATCTGGACGATGCGGGAACTTGTTGGCGGCGTGAAGACGGAGGCGACATGGCAGATGAGCAGATAGTAAAACTACTGGAAGAGATTAGAGATTTACAGAAGCTACACGTCGAGAACTACAAGGACGCATTAAAGAATCAGAAAGAGTCGATAGACCTTCAGCAACGCGCCATTCGCCGCCAGCGGATAACCACGATAGTGATTGCTGTCGTGCTGCTGTCCTTCCTGATATTCTTGGCTTGGATTTCCAGCGGAACGCCGAAATAGATCGGTGCCTGGTTGCGCAGTAGACCCCTCGCGGCCGATGGATGTGCTACAGTTCTGTTCCTGATGGCAACAGCTCCGCAGAATCCGCCCCAGCCCGAGCCGGGGCCTCTCTACTGCCCGAACTGCGCCAAGGAAGTCGACGACCCGCTGACCTGCGGGGACTGCTCGGCGGTGATCTGCCGCACCTGCGGCACGCCGCTGGAATTTCCCGACGAGCTCGGGATCGGATAAATGGAACCGTCCCCGGTTTTGCCTGTCAGCGAAAATCCGCCATCGGATGCCCAGCCCACCCTGGTGCGCGGGCTCAGTCTGCTCGATTCCGTGTTGCTGCTGGTCAGCGGCATCATCGGATCGTCGATTTTTCTTACCGCCAAAGACATCGCCGCCCCATTGCCGCATCCAGCGCTGTTTCTGCTTGTGTGGGTGCTGGGCGGTTTGATCTCGTTGTGCGCGTGCTTTCCCTTCGCGGAATTGGGATCGATGTTCCCCGATTCCGGCGGGCAGTACATCTATCTGCGCGAAGCCTATGGCGATTTGGTCGCGTTTCTCTACGGATGGATGCTGTTCGCAGTGGCCAACGGTGGATCGATCGCGGCACTTTCGGTGGCAGCGGCGGCATACAGCGGGAATGTTTTTCCGGCGGTTTCGGAAGGCCGCGTGGTGTTCGCCATGGCCGGAATCGCCATCACGCGCGCGCATATTTTCGCGCTCTTCCTGATTGCGATCTTGACGTATGTAAATGTCGTGGGACTGCGCTGGGGCGCCCTGCTGCAGAATGTTTCTACCTGGACGAAATTCGCAGCCATGGCCGCATTCGTTGTGCTCGGGTTCGCCATCGGCAAAGGACACTGGTCGAACTTTGAGGCGCACGGCGTGGGGCTCACGATGGGCCTGTCGCCGACGGCATTGATCTCCGCGCTGGGCGTGGGATTGATCGCCGTGTTCTGGGCCTATGACGGATGGGTGTACATCACGTGGGTTGCGGGAGAAGTGAAGAATCCGCGACGAAATGTGCCGCTGGCCATGGTTCTGGGCGTGATCGCGGTGGGCGTGATCTACGTCGCGATGAACATGACTTATATCTATGCAATGCCGCTGAGCGAAATTGCGAGGCACGAAACTATCGCGCACGCGGCGGCGGCGGTATTGTTCTCGCCGAAGGCTGCGGGATGGCTTTCGTTGATGATTGCCATCGCGTGCTTCAGCGCGGCGGCAACCTGCACGCTGGCGGGAGCACGGGTCTACATGGCCATGGCGCAGGATGGCGTGTTTTTCAAGCGCATGGCGGAGATTCATCCCAAGTGGCGCACGCCGGCGTTCAGCCTGATCGGGCAAGGCGTATGGGCGGCGGCGCTCACCGTGAGCGGGCGCTACGATCAGCTTTATACTTACGTGATCTACGGCATGGTGCTGTCGTACACGCTGACGGTGATCGGATTTTTCTGGCTGCGCTGGAAGCGTCCGGAGATTCCGCGGCCGTACCGGTGCACGGGATATCCGTGGCTGCCGGGAATCTATGTGCTGATCGGCACGGCTTGGACGCTGAACACGATCATTACGAGGCCGACCGAAGCGTTCTGGGGAACGGCGATTGTGCTGATCGGCGTGCCAGGATATTGGTATTGGAAGCGGAGTGCTAAAAAGATCGTGTAGCAACAGCCGCCCTCGGCAGTCCAGCGAGCAAAGCTCGGCACCCGTGCATGGAGTTAGTTATGTTCGAGCGGTACACCGAGAAAGCGCGGCGGACGATTTTCTTCGCGCGCTATGAAGCCAGCCACTACGGATCGCAGACAATCGATAGCGAGCACCTGCTGCTCGGCCTATTGCGCGAGGACAAGCGGATTTCACTCATGCTGGGCGAGGGTGCTGCTCAGGCCATCCGCGCGCAGATCGATGCGCGAGTTCCCAAACGCGAGTCGACTCCTACGAATGTTGATTTGCCGTTGAGCGACGCCGCCAAACAAGTGCTTAAGTACGGGGCTGAGGAGGCGGACCGAGTGAATCACCGTCAGATCGGCTGCGAGCATCTGTTTCTCGGTTTGCTGCGTGAAAAGGATTGCCTGGCGGCGCAGGTGCTGCAATCGTTTGGCGCGAATCTTGAACAAATGCGAAGGAATTTTGAGAAGCAAGGCTATGCGGAAGAGGCGCCTACTCGCGATCTTGGACTGAATGTTCGCGGCAGGCTCCGCCGCGAGAACGAGCTGGTCAAGATTCGTGGTCAGTACTGGGACGCCGCCTACGTCCGCGATGCCGTGCGTCGCTGCTGCGAGCACAACTGGCATTGGCAGAAAGCGGCATGGAAGCCGCGGGACATGTGCGTCAATCGCAAGAGCGGCAGGATCTCATTGGATGCAAGTCTGGCGGCGGATGCGGAGAATTTCGAATTACTCAAAGGCGGATGGAAAAAAAATCATTGCGTCATTTGCCACTGGGAATTGCACGAGTCTGACGATGACCACGGGGCCGGCTACAACAACGGCCGCGACTGGATCTGCACGGAGTGTTACGACAAGTTCTGGGACCGGCCGAATTTCATCTCAGGGTCGTATTCGGATCTGACATAGTGACATCCGACAGAGTTTAAACGGAGAGAAACCGGGTGGGTTTCCTCTCTTGACACGACGCGGATCAGGCGGCATCCCGCTTATGGGAATCGTCGTACAGTTCCTTTTCCGACATCACCGGTTCGCCCGCAAATTCTTTTCCGGCCCTGGCTGCGGCGCCGAACATTGGACCCACAGCCCGCACCACGGGCGCGAAGCGCTTGAATCCGATCGCGGGCGCAATGTCATCGTAGATGGCTTCCATGCCGCCGCGGCAGAGATAGGTTTCATGCCAAAACCCGGTGCCTCCTGAATCTTTGAGGAACTGTTGCCACCACTGTTTGTGGGGATCGGATCGCGTCCAATTCATGAGCGAATCGAGGTCACGCCAGTATTGGCGGATGCCGGCGTGCATGGGAAACAACGAAAATAAAAAAAACTCGTGGCAGAGTAGTCCATCGGGCTGCGCCTGAGCGGAGGAAGATATCTTCGGTCCGAATCCAAACAGAGTTTTTATTCCGTGCATGCGATTCACTCGCATGCCGAGATAGACCACAACCAAGTCGGGATACTTCGAAAGATCAACTGTCTGACGTTGTACGCGGGTGGGCATGTCTTAAACTCCCCTTTGAATCTCATCCTACACCGGAGCCTCGAGTATCAAGATCTCTCGTGCGAGAATCCAGCCCGACAGCCCGTGAGACGCCGAGAGTATGAAAGCTTCCGTCTCACTCTCGTGCAAATACTTGCTCCCGAATCTAGGTCGGCAGCCCACGGGCCCGGGGACCCTGCAAGTCGATACGATTCCTTGATTTCGTCACCGAAGTCTTTTAGCAATTCTTCTACCGGGACCGTTTCGATTTCGAAAATGACGTTTCCGAAAGCGTCGTTCTCGAATCGGTAGCCCTCAACCCCCTCGAAGATAATCTTCGTGAATTCCGTCGGCTCGTTTAAGACGCGGTACTGGGTATGAAGCACGATGCTTCGCGCCTCACATTGAACTTCATACGAAATCAGCAAATTATCGTGAACGGACAAGGCCCTCTGTCTTTCTCCGTGCCTCTGTGTCCCCGTGGTGACAAATCCTACACAGGTGTCGCGGTCTTTCGCGGAGGGTTGAAGAAAGGCAGCGTTGTCACCTTCACATTCGTTTTCAGCCGGATCGCTTCGATCGTGATTTCCATCTGCAAGGAAGTGCCGGGTTTCGAATATTCGGTTTCCATGCTAGCCAGCGCGATCATTTTTTTCAGTGTCGGCGACCATGTGGTCGTCGTCGCCTTGCCCACCTGTTTATCTCCGGCATACAGAGGGACGGACACACGTGAAGCCTGCGCCGGCGCGGCGGGAGTCAGATCGTAGCGCTCGTAGAGCCGCTCGACGTCGGTCCAATCGACAACCAGTCCGACAAGTTGGCGAGGCACGCCGTTTTTGGCGTCGCGTTGGAGAGCATGTTTGCCGATGAAATTCTCCTTTTCGAGATGAACCATTTTTGCGAAGCCGAGCTCGTAGGGGGAAAACTGCTGCGCAGGAATCAGCGCCTTCTTCGAGCTGGTGTAGTCGACTTCGATGAGCAGTAATCCCGCCTCGACTCGGGCAACATCCAGAGCGAGCATGCCGGCGGCGTGCAGATCGAACTCCTTGCCTTTGTCGGCGAGCGCATCCCAAACTTTGACCGCGTCATTCTTTGCTCCGTCACCCCATGGCATCCAGATTTCGTATCCGAGATCGCCGGTGTAGCCCGTGCGGGAAATGTCGACGGGGACGCCGGCGATTTTTCCGCTGGTCACGCGAAAGTATTTCAAATTCGCGATATCGGCTTCGGCGACGGACTTGAGTAGCTTCGCCGAAGTCGGTCCTTGCAGAGCAAGCGCGGCGACTTTTTCGGAAATGTCCTCGACCTGCACGTCCAGGTTGAGGCCGTTTTGCCGGAACCAGCGCAGGCTGGGATCGGCCGCCGTCCAGCGATAGACGTTTTCATCGAGGCGCGAGATCGTGCCATCGTCGATGACTTTGCCCTCTTCATCGCACCAGCAGCAGTAAATCACCTGGCCAACTTTCACCTTGTTGATATCGCGCGTGATGACGCGGTTGACCAGGCGGGTCGCATCTTTGCCGGTGATCCGATACTTGTAGAGCGGCGAAATATCGATGAGGGCACAGGCATTGCGGATGGCGTTGTACTCGTGCTCATGATGCACTTCGTAGACGCTGACCGTGTAATATCCCGACCACTCGCGGTAGTTGAGGCTGTGGCACAGCGGAAACGTGCGCTCGTGAAATGCGGTTCCAATGGGCAAAGGACAGTTTCCTTCGTTCAAGAATCTATTCGAGGCCGGATTATATGCGGTATAGTGAGCACCGAGCAACGAAGGGCCCTCGATTTCGGACATCGACAACGTACGCAGTTGAAGGAACATCGAATTGATACGCTTTGTCTCCAGGCTGACGCTCGCCGTTTTTTTGCTGTGGGGAATATCTCCCAATGCTTTGAGTGATGCCGGTGTCTTCACGGGAAATGGGCAGAACCTCCACCAGATCTCATCCAAAACAATCAAGCTGGTCAGTATCGACGTTGTCATGGTCCTTGGCCGCGGACCGTTCCTTTTTGACGGCAGCGTCCCCGGAATGGATCGCGCCGAGTACCAGTGCACGTTTGTCCTTCACAATCTCACGGACAAGGCAGAAGACGTAGAGGTCGGGTTCCCGGTCGATTCGGAGTTCGCCAAGGGCACTAAACCCGTCTCTGCCGCTGAGTCCCAGAACTGGGTGCTCGAATATGGCTTTAGTGCGGGAGACGAAAAAGCTGCCTATCACGTAGACTTCGTCCGGCGTATCCCCCGTCCTGGTGCGGGGGAATTCTCATCCGTGTTCGTCTGGAACATGCATTTTGCTCCGGAGGGAACGAGAACTCTGACCGTGCGGCATCGAATTCCAATGTCCATGGGCTTGGTGCCATTGCAAAAGGAACAAACTGTGACACCTGCATCCGATGTTTTCGGGCAGGAGTTTTTGAACATCGGTCAGCTCGACATGGCCGGATACATAACATCAACCGGATCCTCTTGGGCGGGTGAAGTCGAAGATTCCAAGTTTACTTTGATTACTGAACCCTTCGAACGTTACTTGCAGCATCGCGGCATAACTGAAGAGGACGACGCGGAGTTAAGCTCCGAAGAACGGGAACGGCTCAATTCGTCATTCCCCGTACGGCATCCGTGGTGGTTTCGACAGATCGAACCCGCGGGATGGAAGCCCGTCAAAGGTGGAGTGCAGTGGGAGTACAAAGACTTCAAGCCGAAAGATCCGATCGAGGTGCGCTACTATGAGACACAGTTTCCGCGCCTTAAGCGGGAGGTCGATCCCTTTGTTGACACGTTTCTGAGGCAACTGAAACCTAATGAGTCGGCAAGAGCGCAGCTGGCCCGCCTAAGGGAGGTGATGCTTGCCGTCTATGGTTGTGAACCGAGCGATCCAACCGCAAAGGCTTTCGCTTCAATGCAGATCTGGTACCGTCCGAGCCCGGGCTGTTCGGTTGCGCAACTTAACACATGGCAGAGAGCCGTGCTTCAGCAACTGGAAAAGCGAGCCGCCGAACAACACTGAGCTGCTCTCAGTCCGAGGATTCCGGTAAAATACCCATCATGCGTCGAATGATTCAATGGCGTGTTCTTCCTAGCGGACTCTGATCTGCTTTCGCCGATTCCTTCCCGTATCATTGCGTTTCTCTCTCCAATTCTTCTTCTGCAAGCTAAAGGCTAAGGCTCATGGCGAATAAATATGACGTGATCGTAATCGGCGGCGGGCACAACGGCCTGGTCAATGCTGCGTATCTGGCGCGCGCGGGAAAAAAAGTTCTCGTGCTGGAACGGCGATACGTGCTGGGCGGCGCGGCCTGCACGGAAGAAATCGTACCGGGATTCAAGTTCTCGGTGTGCTCGTACGTGGTGTCGCTGCTGCGGCCGGAGATCATCCGTGACCTCGACCTGCCGCGGCACGGCCTGGAGATTCTTTCGCTCGATGGAACGTTCACGCCGATGCCGTCCGGCGATTTTTTGTGGCGCGTGAACGATCACGGCAAGACGCATCGCGAAATCGCCCGCCATTCGCGGCTCGACGCCGAAGCCTACGACGAATTCGGCAAAGCGATGCAGGCGATGTGCCGCTTCGTGAAACCGATTTTGAGCATGGTGCCGCCGGATCCCACCACTCTCGATCCGCGCGAACTGATGAAGCTGCTTTTCATCGGACGGCGTTTTCAGGGCATGTCGAGCTACGACAAGTACAACCAGGTACAGCTCATGACCATGAGCGCCGCGGATTTCCTCGATCAGTGGTTCGAGACGGACGTGCTCAAGGCGACGATGTCGGCTTCAGGAATTATTGGCACATTCCTGGGCGTGCGCTCGCCGGGAACGGCGTACGTTCTGCTTCATCACTACATGGGTGAGATCGATGGCGCGTTTCGCGCCTGGGGATT
Organism: uncultured Acidobacteriaceae bacterium; assembly: GCA_963772045.1. Lineage (GTDB taxonomy): Bacteria > Acidobacteriota > Terriglobia > Terriglobales > Acidobacteriaceae > Sulfotelmatobacter. The sequence continues at coordinate 132,564 of CAVYWC010000005.1, forward strand.
CGCGCGCGGCGGCACAGGCGCGATTTCGAACGCGATTGCCGACGCGGCTCGCGAGGCGGGAGTCGAGATCCGCACCGAGTCGGCGATCGCGCAGATCATAGTGAAGAATGGGAAGGCCAAAGGTGTGGTGCTGGCGAACGGCGATGAGATTCATGCGGATGTAATTTCGTCGAGCGTCGATCCGCGACTTACTTTTACACGATTCATACAGGCGGAGCACCTGCCCGGAGATTTCCTGGAAGAAGTAAATCGCTACAAGTTTCGCGGATCGTCGGGCAAGGTGAATATGGCGCTTGACCGGCTGCCGGATTTCAAATGCATGCCCGGTCCGGGCGCGCATCTGCGCGGCGCGATTTCGATTTCGCCGTCTGTCGAATACATGGAGCGAGCTTATGACGACGCGAAGTATGGAAGTTTCTCACGGCATCCGTACATCGATATGGTGATTCCATCGCTGACCGATCCGTCCGTTGCGCCTCCAGGAAAGCATGTGCTGTCGTGCTTCGTGCAGTATGCGCCGTATAAGCTGCGTCCCGGGCTCAACTGGGACACGGAGAAAGAAGCGTTCGGCGACACGGTGGTAAAGACGATCGCCGAGTATGCGCCGAATATCAAGGACATCATCATCCACAAGCAGGTAGTCACTCCGCTCGATCTGGAGCGCGAGTGGGGATTGAGCGAGGGCAATATTTTTCAGGGAGAGCTTTCCCTGGAGCAGCTTTTCTTTTTGCGTCCCGTGCCAGGCTGGGCGCAGTACCGAACGCCGATCAAAAATCTATATATGTGCGGCTCGGCGACGCATCCCGGCGGCGGGATTATGGGAGCGAATGGGCGGCTGGCGGCGTTGGAAATTTTAAAAGACGCACGCCGTTAGAGATTCGGGTGGCCCACCCTACGTGATTTTCGTAGGGTGGGGTCCCGACTCTGTGCGGCTCTGTGTCTCCTGTGGTTCTGGTTTTCACCACAGACTTCGCGTGAGCGCATCCGCTCACAACCAGCCATGAAAGGGCTGTCGAGCTTTGCTCGGCCAGACAGCCGGGGACAGCTGTCCCTACATGAATTTTTGAGAGAGGACACAGGGGTACACAGGAATGCCTAACTCACGGGACGTCATCATCGTTGGCGGAGGCCACAACGGGCTGGTTACCGCGTTTTATCTGGCTAAGGCGGGATTCAAACCGCTGGTGCTCGAGCGCAACGCGCAGGTCGGCGGAGCGGCGGTCACCGACGAATTCCATCCCGGATTTCGTTGTTCCACCCTAGCGCACTCGGCGGGGCCGATCCGGCCGGATATCGTTCGCGATATGCAGCTCGAAAAACATGGGCTGCGGGTGATTACTCCGGAAGTTTGCCTGACCGCGCTTTCGCCCGATGTGCGGGCACTTTCATTGCATCGGGACGCGCAGAAATCTTCGGAACAGATTGCAGCGTTCTCAAAACATGACTCGGTGAAATACTTAGAGTTTGAGCGATCGCTGGGAAAAATCAGCAAGGTGATCGCAGAGGCACTGGCGGCCACGCCTCCGGATATCGATCATCCGAGCCGCGGCGATTTGTGGAGCATGTTGAAAACGGGACGCGCGATTCGGAAGCTGGGCAAGAAAGATATGTTTCGCTTGCTGCGCTGGGGACCGATGGCTGTGGCGGATCTGGCATCGGAATATTTTGAAACCGAGTTGCTGCGCGCCGTCATTGCTGCCCGTGGAGCCTTTGGGACATTTCTCGGGCCGTGGTCGGCGGGAAGCGCGTTGGTGTTTCTGATTCGTGCGGCGGGAGATGCTCATCTCGCAGGCTCGGGATTTTTTGCCGCCGGCGGCATGGGCGCGATCACGAGCGCCATGGCAGGCGCGGCCAAAGCTGCGGGAGCGGAAATTCGAACTGGCGCTGAGGTCATCGAAATCCGCGTGCAGAATGGTACGGCCACCGGCGTGCTGCTTTCGACTGGAGAAGAGATTTCAGCGCGAGCCGTGATATCCAATGCCGATCCGAAGCGGACGCTGCTCAAGTTGACCGATCCCACGAATCTTTCGCCGGATTTCGTGCAGCGGTTGCAGAATTATCGTGCGAATGGAACGGTGGCGAAGGTGAATCTTGCGCTCGCCGGTTTGCCTCAGTTCACGGCGCTGAAAAATGGGAATGCGTCGGCTCTGAAGGGACGCATTCAAATCGGGCATGAGATCGATTATCTGGAGCGCGCGTTCGACGAAGCGAAGTATGGCAACTTCTCGCGCCAGCCGTATTTGGAAGTCACGATTCCTTCACTGACCGATCTGACGCTGGCGCCGGAGGGCAAGCATGTGATGTCGATCTACATGCAATACGCGCCGTACAAGTTGAAGGGCGATTGGGAAGAGCAGCGCAAAGTTCTGGGGCAAACCGTCGTCGAGACGCTGGCGCAGTATGCTCCGAATCTGCCGGAGCTGATTTTGACGCACCAGATCATCACGCCCCTCGATCTGGAAGAGAAATACGGGATGACTGGCGGACAGATTTTTCATGGTGAACTGGCGCTTGACCAGTTCTTCACCATGCGTCCGCTGCTGGACTGGGCGCGCTATCGCACGCCGATCGAAAATTTGTTTTTGTGCGGAAGCGGGACGCATCCTGGAGTGGGATTGACGGGAGGATCGGGCGCGAACGCGGCGAGGGAGATTGTGAAGGAACTCAGTAGGTAGTTGAGCATCAAGTGCTATCGCCCTGATAGCGCTCATTTGAGATGGGTCTGATCTCAGTCGGTTCCCACTTCCGGCAAATACGTCCAGAAGTGGGGCACCCTCCTCCGTTCGGATTTCTGGCCATCCAAGGCGACGCCCGAGAGCCGGAGTACGCGGGTGCTGGGACGGACGAGTTTTCTTTCTACTGCAGCCCTTCTTTATACTCTTCCTTCCAGCTCATGAAAACCTCGGCCATCCTGCTCATCTCTTGTCCGGATCGCAAGGGCGAAGTCGCGAGTATTGCCGACTTCGTCTATCGCCACGGCGGAAACATTCTGCATGCCGACGAGCATGCCGATGAAGAATCCGGGTTGTTTCTGATGCGGGTGGAGTTCGATCCCAAGGATTTCGATATTGATCTTTCCAAGTTCAATTCAGCGCAGCCCAATCTTACAGACTTCGACAAGCAGTTTTCGCCGGTTGCCGAAGCGTTCCAGATGAAGTGGCGGTTGGCGCAGTCGGCGAATCGTCCGCAGATGATCATCTTCGTGTCGAAATATGATCATTGCATGGTGGACCTGCTGTATCGCCAGCAGAGTGGAGAGTTGCATTGCGAAATTCCGCTGATCATTTCGAATCATCTGGACGCCCGGCCGATTGCCGAGTTTTACCGAATTCCTTACGCGGTTGTTCCGGTCAGTAAAGAAAACAAAGAGGAAGCGGAGCAATGCATTCACGAGTTGATTGCCCAACATCGTCCGGATTTCATGGTGCTGGCGCGCTACATGCAGATCCTGTCGAACAAGTTCGTGAGCCGGTATCCGCAACGGATCATCAACATTCATCATTCGTTTCTGCCGGCGTTTGTCGGGGCGCGGCCATATCACCAGGCGTTTGAGCGCGGAGTGAAATTGATCGGAGCGACCAGCCATTATGTGACCGAACAACTCGACGACGGTCCGATCATCGAGCAGGATGTCGTGCGCGTCTCGCACCGGGACAGCGTGGAAGATCTCGTTCGCAAAGGGCGCGACCTGGAAAAAATTGTTCTGTCGCGAGCGGTGCGGGCGCACGTGGAAAATCGAGTCTTGGTGTATGGGAATAAGACGGTGGTGTTTTGACGAAGACGCTCGGATGATTTTCTTGGACGTTCTGAAGGATTGGTGGGCAGTGCAGGACTCGAACCTGCGACCTCCTGCTTGTAAGTCTGGTCACTCGTGAATGCAGCGAAGGGCACGAAGGGCGAAAAGGCTTGCCAGTAAAGGCATTCCGAGCACTGCCGCACCTTTCGCACCTTGCTGCATCTCGCTGCTGTAGTGCAGAATTCGAGCAACTTTGTGGATGTATTTGTGGATGTTTAACAGTGGCATGCGACGGCGGGATAACTCCTTGACAGGGTATACCGTGTCGGTTAAGTAGTTATGTTTTCAATATTTTAGCCAAATTATTCCCTTGCATTCAGGCCGACGTTTCGGTATTGTCTCCAGCAAAAGCACACCATGCGAACCGAGCCACGGTCCGCATGGTGCTGACCAACGTCCTGCAAGGAGGCAAGACAATGGCTGAGCTAAGTATAGGCCCCAGCTTCAACGAGTGGCGAGATGCGCTGCTCCTTCGCGAATTCCTCAACGTCCGCCCCGCCAAACAGAGAAAGGCAAAACCGAAGGTAGCAAAACAGACCGTGGACAGCGCCGACATCCACGAAGGGCTCGACTACCTTGCCGAAGTTGCGGGCAGGAATACGCCCAATTCCAATTTCTTCCGGTTTGCAGTTTTCGTGCTGACTTGGGGAGAAGCGTGTGATGACGAACAGACTAACCGTTTCATGCGCAAGTATGGATACGACGCGGAAGAACTCGACTTGCTGAAAGCCGTCGAATTGCTGCAGGAATTAGGCGCGTGATGGGTCTGCCCCATCCCGTGCCCAAAGATGAAAATTAGACCCTGTGCGCGTTGGCGCACAAGTGGCTGCTAGGACCGGCCTAGCTCCTGTGCCTCAAGTTCTGTTCGTTGACTAGCGCCGGAATCTTGGACGACAACCGCCCCTCGATCGCGGCAGACATCCGCGCCGCGTCCGCCTTGCGCATCAGGTCATCGCTGACAACCGCCCCGCGGAAGTCGTTGTTTACGGTCGTCCCGCCAGATCTCAGCGAGTCATTGGAAAACACCGTCCCCGCGGAACTGGGCGAAAAGATTTCCGGCCCATTCTCGCCCACGAGGTAAGACGAGCCGGGCGTTACATCGCCGCCGCCGGCCAGTGCACCCGAAAGCATCGATGTCGCGCTCCACATCGTGCTTAGACTTGGACCGCTTCCCCCGGGCGGAGACATGAAACTGGCGAAGAGTTGCGAGAGGCTCTTTTGCATGGCAAATTTCATTGCCATCGCCGCGAGGTCATCAAAGAACTTGTGCCACTCTGACCGCCCGCCTTCGAGAATGCGGATCGTCTCGTTCTCGAAACCATCCAGCCCCGCGTTCAGCCCGTCGAAAATGCCTTTGCCCGTGTCGCTGTTAACCTTCAGTCCATCCACAAATGCCTTGAATCCGCCGTCTAGCTTGTCAACCTTCTTTTGCGCCTGCTCCAAGTCGTCCGCCAACTTGTGCAGCGCGAGTTGGTACTGCTCTACTGTCAGTTGCGGTTTGAGCGCGTTCAATTCCTTCACTTCTTGGTTGTACTTTTCCTGCGGTGTCTGGATCGAGGTCAAAATCTCTTGAAGTTTCGCGGTTGCTGCCGTCTGGTCGTTAGTTACCTTCCAGAGGTCCATCGCCTCTTTGCTGCCGCCATAGATGGGCATTTTTGGCGTGGTCTGCATCTTTTCTAGCTGCCGTCCCGCCTCAAGTAATCCAGTCGGATCGCCACTCGGCAGAGGCAGTTCTAGCCCATGCGTGCGGGATATCATCGGCAGGTTTGAAACTTCCTGCAGAATGCTTTGGAGTTTCTTTGCAGATTCGGCGGCTTCGTCCGCCCCGTGGCGAAACTTTTCCCAGCCCGTTTCCTTGATGCTGTCTTCTAGTTCCGCGAAGCGCTTGATGAGCGGTTGCATGGCCTCATCTAGCTTGTTGGCTGCGTCCGTATCGCCGCTAATCCACTTCGCGGCATTGCCGCTAGTGTTGCCGTGCTGTAATTCCGCCATCTCGGAAGCGGCGTTAAAAAGTTTGTTGTACCAAGTCGGTTTTTGGTAGGCGAGGTCTTCTTGCAGCAACGTAGCCGCAATCTGTTTCTGAATTTCCTCGGTCTGGCGCTGAAGGTCTTTCAGGTGCGCATCGTCATAAGCCGCACCCTGAAGATTAAGCACTAAGCGGTTGTATTTGTCCTGCATGTCTGCCGCTTGCTTTAGGGTGCTGATGATATTTTCGTTTTCGGCGGTAACCCGCTTGCCCATCTCTTCTGCGGATTCGCCAATTAGGCCGTACTTCTTGGCGACTCGCGATATCGCGGGCTCGAGTTTTTCCTCTAGATATGAACCGACCGCGAACAGGCCCGCAATGCCGACCGTCGCGCCGCCCATCGCGGCAAGCGCCGTACCTAGTCCCGGAATCTGTGCAATCACTTTCGACAATGGGCGGGACATGTGCAAGTCGAGACTCTCGCCGACTAAGCGCAGAGATTCCGCGCCCTCGCGGGTGCTGCGCTTCATGCCCGCAGACATACCGCCGAAGGAACGATTCAGTTCCGCCGTAGCAGCGTTTACTGATGCGGTATCAAGATTGACGCCTAACCGCGCGAAGAGTGCGCCAACGTCGCCAGTTTTCATTCTGATAATCCTTTCCGAGCCACATTCATCTTTTTAAAAGTGCGGAGCCGATGACCCGATACCCGCAGATTCGCGGTCCATTGTCTCGACTCCGCACGCTTTGCCGGGAGGATGCGGCAAAGGTCTTAAAATTTCCGGGCGGGATAAGACGGGCGATGGTGACTGTCCCCGGACCACCATCGCCATCCCGCCCAGGTAGGCGGCAAGTTCCCCGCCTCAACTCGGTCGCAAGTGCGCGGGCAGATGCGAATCGCAGTAAAACTCACTCACGGCGCTCGGCATCCTTTCGCACAGAAACGTGTGGCGCCAGGTGGCCTTGTTCTTGCACTCCGGCGCGCCGCATCGAATCTTCCATCCGAATCCCTTTGCCCGATAATCCAATTGTGCGGGATCACCATGCGCATGCAGCGGGCACAGGTGCGCACGGCAGAAAGTTTGATCTGGTTGCGGCTCGTGATCCAGCGCCGCCAAAAGCCCTGCTGATTCCATGATGTTCAACCTCGAGAAGTGGGGCGAGCATTGCGGCCCGCCCCTGTTACGGTTTAGCTGTGCGAGCATTGCGGCCCGCCCCTGTTACGGTTTAGCTGTGCTGCACCAAAAGCGAAAACGCCTTTTGCTGCAGGCGGATTCCATCCGTGCGAAGGTATGCCTGAAATCCGATTTCGTGATTAGGCATATAAAGCTCGTTGTAACGTACCATGGTCATGCCGAGCACATCACGGATGATGTATTTGTCGAAATTCCCGAACAGCACGGAAGGCTGTCCAGACGTCGGCACTCCGCCAGTCGTGGCCTGCATTGCGCCCGACCAGTCATACGGATAACCGAAGATTTTGTCTGGCTGCCCCTCCGCCACGGACACAGTGAACAGCGGGCGGCCATATTTGTCCTTGACTTTCTTGAGGTAGTCGAGGACCGACCAGTGCGCCAGGAACTTCGCGCCCGGTCGGTAACTCGGATCAACCAAGGCGATGATGCTGTCGAGGTCATCCGAGCCGATCGAGTTCGATCCAGTGTTGGTCGAAACGCCATCGTTAGCGCTGGAACCGCTTGCCGTCACAGTCAGCGGGGTGCCATCATTCTGGATCGAATAGATGATGCCCGTTGGTTGCGTGGTGCCCGTTCCCGTGGTGTAACCCGCATCAGTCAAGCGGCCGAGACGAATGCCGACCAGGTGCGTCAACAGCGCCTCGGCGTCGAACGCCGAATCCTGCAGCAGTTGAACGCTGATCAGCACCTGATCCGAAGATGCCAGATAAGCGTTGTATTCAATGTTTCCGAACGTCGGGTTCGTCTGGCTAACCGCGGACGTTTCAGACAACCAACGGCCCATGTTCGCGGTGTCATCGACTGACGGCCAGTACAATGGATTTCCAGTCGAAGTCGGCACGATGCGGGCATTTCGCCGCATTCCGCCGTAGGCCTTCATCACTTCTTCGATCTCGCGCTGAAAGCCGATCGGAACGAGGTAATCGCCAGCAGGACCGCCGCCGCTTTCGCTCAGTGGCGCGTAAGTTCTGACTTCGGCGGTTATGTCGGATAGCGTATCTCGCTCCGAGCGGGAGATTCCCTCAGAGCCGCGCCTGAGCCAGGAACCGAATGCGCTTCGATATTCGGAAGATGAGAGATCCTCCTGAAAGCGCCGCATTGGACCGGCCAGCGCGTGCTCGTGCTGCGAAAGGGGATTGTTGCTGTTGAGTTCCGGCAAAGGTGGAGTGATTACCGTGTCCATCTCTGCGCGTGCAATTTCGGCTGATAGGTTTTTCTGTTCGCGATCCAGGTTGGCCCAGCGCTCCTGCGCTTCGAATCTGCCACTGGCTGATAGGGCATTCCAGGCGCCGCTGTTCTTGGTCAGATCGTGCATCTGTTCGACGATCTGTGCGCGCCGTTGCCGCATGCTTCTGATTTCCGTATTCATAACAAAATGCTCTTTTCCGCGCGCATGCGACCCAGAAAAGAGAAAAGCCGCTGCACGCAAATGTGAATTTGCGGTCAGCGGCCACGACTTGCGGTCCTGAACCTTTCGCCTACTTGGCGCTTTACAAGCCCTCATCGACACCCTAGTGCGATGCGGGCCAGCACTCAGCGCTTCTTGCGCAGAATGCCCAAAATTGTATTCTATGCCTACAAATTCGATCATGTCAAGAGGCAACTTATAGTTCACTGCGCCGGCGGTCTTTGCTTGCGCATGTCGAACACGAAATCCAGCGTCAGCAGAATTTCTGCCATAAGGTTGGCGGCGCCGACGGCGACAATCACCAGATCGGTATCGGCAAACTCGGTTGCGGTGATCTGCTTCACCCGCTCGTAATAGCGGTCGGCCGCGCCCAGGTCCCGTTCAATACCGCCGTCTTTCCCCGCGGCCGCGATCGCGGCGCGTGCTTCCGCCGCTAGGCTTCGGAGCCGCAAGGCAATCTCGTATAGTTCCGACGCTGCAGTTGCTCGTTCCGTCATGCAATTACCCTCCAAATCGAAGGCTTTCCCTGCGAATTCGCGCAAAAAACCCTTCGAAACCTTTTGCTGCGAAAATGTGCGTGTGAGTGAGCAACGGTCTATATCCGCGTCGGTACCCCTTTTTGACCCGGTTACCCGGTACCCCTTCCGTACAGAACCCGCGCCGCCCATCTTGTTCATCTTTCGCGACATCCGCGCTCACACGTCGCGCTCCCGCATCGGATAAGCGCCAGTGTGAATGCATGCGGCAACCCATCCCGCCGGGTTGTGCAAGTGCGGCCGTTGGCCCGCAGCTTCGATTAATTCAGCGATCCGTTCGACTGATGCGCCACGCAACCAAGTCTCGACACGTCGAACGTGCGGCGGCTCGGAATGTGGAAGGTAGCGCAGCCACGCCTCAGACAAAATGCTTAGCCTCTTGTCCACATCACGGGACGCCCGTCGATCGCTCATAGATTTATTTGCCCGCGGTGACTTGGCCAGTCGAATAACACGACCTTGCCAGAGTTTTCTCGGAGGCGGTCAACGCCGCGCTCACCTAAATAGCGCGAAAGTTCGTCCAGTGTGCAGTTTGAGGCGATCAGCGTCGGCCGTGTTTCGCAATACCGCGAGTCAATGATTTCCGCCATTTGCACTACTTCGCCATCGCTGCCGAACGACAAGCCCACTTCGTCGATAATCAACAAACTGAGCTTTTGCAGATCCCGCAATACTTCGCCTTCTGTTTCGTAGCGGGCGTTGCTCCACGTGGAACGAACACGACGAATCAAGTTTGCGACAGTCGTATACAGAACGCGCCGGCCAGATCGGGCAACCGCGTTAGCGATTGCGCACGCCAGATGGGTTTTGCCCGTCCCAGGCTTGCCGCAGAAAACCATGCATCGGCCAGCGCGGTAATGATCATCGAAGTGATCCGCGTAATCTCGCGCTGCGGCCAATGCGCGCCGCTCGCCCGCCGACATTGGCGCGTAGTCGTCGAAAGTCTTGCATTGGAAGCGTGCGGGGATTTTCGCGCCTGCGACTAGTCCCGCAATGAGGCGTTCATGGTCCTCGCGGTCGCGTTCCTGCTTCCATCTGGCGGCGGAGTCAGCCGCACATCCCGGACATTGCGTCCAGTGGTCTTGGGCGCCAATTCTGTGAAGGGTTGACTCAAACGCTCCGTGTGTGGGGCATGTGTCTTGCCGTTGTGTTAGGTCGAACCCGCTCGGCGCCGTCATAACCTGAAAGTCCCATCCGAGTTTTCCGTCAGTCCAGCTCGGTAGTCCTTGTCATCGAATCCGGTATGCCGGGATGGTTTCGCTGCGGACTGCTTTACGGGAAACACTCCGGTCCAACCGCGCTCTGTGCTTTGGTCGAGGATGTCGGAAACCTCTTGGCCATCGCTGCGAAGCCTGTCTAATTTCCCAATGATGAGCTGAAGTGCGCGACCGGTATTAGGTGCTCGTTTGCGTTTGCGTACCTCAAGAAACGCTTTCCACTCAGTATCTGGAACCCACCCCGGCACGTCGAAGACGTGCGTATTGGGTTTTGATCTTTCTTTCTCCAGAGGTACTACCCCAGAGGGTGTCAACTGTTGATCTGTCTGAATTGCATTTTGATCTGTCTGACTGTTTAGAGGGATCAACAGGTGATCTGTCTGTTTAGAGGGATCAACAGGTGATCTGTCTGCCTGTTGTCGCGTCCGATGGATGGTATACAGCGTACTAGCGTGCCCGCGCCCTTTATGTGTAATCAGTCCGGCATCTCTCACTCGCTTGAGCCGCCTTCTCACGCTTGGCTTGGAGCACCACAAAATTTCTGCCACTTGGGACAGCGACGGCGATACGGTCACACTCATAGCGTCGGCTGCTAGCCCCTTGCTGAATTGGAGCAAGGCTAGGACGGTTCCCGCTATCTCCGATTTATGCTTGGCTGGCTGTTCCATCCGCGCTACAAACTGGCGGATCGCCTGCGCCATCGGCGGTCGGTTCGGCCCGTTCATCGCTGCACCCGTTGGTGCACGGCGTAGCCGCGTAGACGCCCGCCCCTGGGGCGGACGATGCCAATGGCGAGCAGCGGATCGAGCGCTCGCTGAATTTCCGCTTCGTCACAATGGAGCAGCTCTGCCAACGCGCGTTTCGACGCGCCCGGACACGTGGCGGCGTTCGCGTCGACGCGGTTAGCAAACATCAGCAGTGCCCAAAGAAGTCCCACGGACCTCGAGGCCGTCCGCGGCGGCAGAGGCAACGGGACGTTATCAATGAACTCCCGAAGCTCGCGAAGTGATGGTCTGTGGCGGATCATTGCTCGTCGGCCGCAGCCCGCATCTTGAAGTCGACGGCCGTACGGCTGCTTGCTGGCGTGCGGAAACCTTCGACTTCGATGCGCGCCAGTTCCGCCGCAGTAATAAGTACACGTCCGCCTAGACGGATCGTTTTGATGGTCCCATTTTTGACGGCGCGCTTGACGGTGTCGCGGCTCACAGAAAACATGTCCGCGACCTGGGCTACGCCGTACGCCCGTCGAAACTCATTCCCATTCAATTTCATTTGTCACATCTCCTTGCGCTGCGCCGCTGTCGCATGCTACAAAAAGCGTAGTTGACCTGATGACAACGTGTCTAGTATAATAATTTACAATTGATCTTACATAGATCGATATATTACAAAATGAACCAACGGAACCAGCCGAAAAGTATTCTCTTCCCTGATCTGGTGGCTTGGTTGATTGATTACCTGAACAGCCCCAAAGCTACTTTGGAATTTCGTGAACTCATGCTTGAGCTCACTCTTTTGCAGAAGATGCGCACCGGGCAAAAGAAGAAGACCGCACCCTGGACGCCCGCGGAACTCAATTACATAGCGAGGGTGAATCGACGGCTTGGAGCGTCAACATCAGCGCCGTTAATATTCGATCAGCTAGACGCTTTGCACGACGCAATCCAGCGCAAGATGAGCAAATACCAAGGCTATCTGACGTTTAACTTGTCCGCCCACTGGAGCGGGGAGATCGTGGACAATTTCCATTTTGCAAAGATCGTTTCCGAGGAGGAGCAGTGGGCAATGAGGGCCCTGATCAGTGTTGTGAAAGAGCAAGCTATTGACAGGATCATCTGCTGTCGACAGTGCAAGACATGGGCATTCCGGAAACGCGGCGCGATCTACTGTAGCCAGACATGCAATTACGCCCATTATGAAAAAACCGAGCGAGGGCGTGCGGCGCGCCTGCGGGCAGTTCGCGATTATCACAGCCGAAACAATTGAGGAGGGAAATGTGAGCCGACGACAGCAAGGACTGTATCGCAGAGGATACGGAGTTTTCAATTTTCGCTATCGGGACAAAGATGGCGCCTGGCGGGAGAAATCGTGCGGCACGACGGACCGTAAGGAAGCGCTCGACTTCAAGCAGAAATGGGAAGAGGATCTCGCCGCCGACTTGCTACCCACAGATGCGGCAGAGCGGACAGTTGAGCAGGCTTGCACGCGATGGGTCGATCAGCATGTGTTGTCGTCGCCCCGCGCCCGAGCCAATGAACGATCATTCTTGCGCCAGTTATTGCGCTCAACCATTGCCCCCAAGAAACTCAAACAGATCACGATGGAAGATCTTCGGGACTATCAGGCATGGCGCAGCCGGACGGTAGGCCCTCGTGCGATCAACGTAGAACTCTCCATTCTCATCCGCGTACTGAAGAATGCGAACTTATGGAAGCGCGGGCTCGAGGAGCATTACCGCAAACTGAGGGAGCCAGAGGGCGAAGTCGGGATTGCTCTCAGCTCAGAGGAACTCTTACGACTTGAGACAGCAGCCGCGAAGCGAGATGCTTGGCTCGTTTGCTACTGCACAGAAGTATTAGCCGCAAACACGGGACTCCGCGGCGGCGAGATTAAGAAAGTGCGCATGGGACAGGTCGATTTGGAGAATCGCCGTCTCGTGGTCACACGTGCGAGCACCAAGACAGACGCGGGCAGCCGGACCATCGAATTGAATAGCGCTGCTCTTTGGGCAATCACGAGACTCTATCAGCGGGCGCAAACGCACGGCTCAAAAGAGTCTGAGCATTACCTGCTTCCAGCAGACCGCGGCCGACACACAAAGGCATCAGACCCATTGAAGGGAAAGAGCGGATTCGATCCCGGTCAGCATCAGATGGGTTGGCGGACCGCCTGGCGCAACCTGCGGAAGATGGCGGCGGATTCGATCCGCGAGGAAGCCGCAAAGGAAAAGCGCGAACTCACACGGGAAGAGAAGGACAGCATCAGCAGGCTTGAAATGGTCAGGTTTCACGACATGCGGCATACGTTCATTACGCGAATGGCGGAGCAGGGCGTCCCGCTGCAGGTCGTTTCCGCGATGGTCGGACACATGAGCGCCCGCATAACGCGGCACTACACGCACGTCTCGGGAGCCGCGGCCAGACAAGCCGTTGAAATGCTGGACAAGATCAACAATGCCGGCCGCTTTGTGGACGTTTTTGTGGATGTCGGCAAGGCGTCTCAGACTCAGACGCCTAAGTTATTGAATTGATGGTGGGCAGTGCAGGACTCGAACCTGCGACCTCCTGCTTGTAAGGCAGGCGCTCTAACCAGCTGAGCTAACCGCCCACATTGGATGCGCGCGCCGCTTCTTCTTCTCACTCTTACTCTCTCACTCTGGCGCAGGCAAACTCGGATGAAGCACTCCTGGGTACGATGCGTTCTATTGAGTATACGCGAGCGCGAAATACGAGTGAGTGGAAACAAGGCGGCCTTGGTTCGTTCGCTCGACTGCTCTTGGATGCGCGGCGGAGCTTCGCTCCGCCGAACAGCCGAAGCCGGCTGTCCCTACTTACCCCTCTCCGGTCCCGCTCTTCGGTAAGGGAGGGCCCCTACGATTCTCCGCCCAACTTTGTCCATGCCTGGCTGATAGACTGCCAGCGTGCGACGCCTCATCATTAACGCCGATGATTTCGGATTCACCTCGGGAGTGAATCGGGCGATCGTGGAAGCGCATACGACGGGTGTGGTGACCTCATCTACGTTGATGGCCACGGGTCAGGCCTTCGGCGAGGCAGTGGAACTCGCGAAGACCGTGCCGCGGTTGAGCATCGGATCTCATGTCGTGCTTATTGATGGCGAGCCGGTGCTGACGAGCGGAGAGATCCCATCGCTGACGGAAGCAAACGGTTCGGGACGCTTCCGGGATGGGCTGAAAACATTTGCTGCGCGTGCGCTATTGGGGCGCATGAGTCCGCATGAGCTTGAGGCCGAGGCCAGTGCGCAAATTCGCAAGCTGCAAGCTGCAGGCATTGCAGTCTCGCATTTTGATGCGCACAAGCACACTCACCTGTTTCCGAAAATCTTGCGGCCGCTCTTGCGGGCGGCAGCGGCGTGCGGAGTGCTAGCGGCGCGAAATCCATTTGGGCCTCGGTTGCCGCTGCGATCGAATCAACTTTTTGTGCAGCCGAATCTGTGGACACGCTATGCCGAATTGCATGTCCTGAATCGGCTTGCGGCCAAATTTCGTGAGGCCGTCGACCGCGAGGGCTTTGTCACGCCCGACGGGACGCTGGGCATCGAAGTGACCGGGACGCTCAATGAGAGCCTGTTTCGCGCCATCGCGCAGAGCATTCCGCAGGGGACGTGGGAATTTGTTTGTCATCCCGGATATAACGACGCAGATCTGGAAGTGGCTCGCACACGATTGCGCCAGTCGCGGGAAACAGAGCTGCGCGTATTGACTCTGCCCGCAGCTCATAGCGTGCTGGCTGAGGAGGGGATTGAACTCATCTCGTACCGCGATCTGCGGACCTAGAAGGGCTCCGGGCGGAAACCAGGCAACATAATTGGTGGACCAAGATATGACAGGCTCGACCAGCCGAGAGACTTCAGGTACTGTGGTAACCTTCCGGTTTAAGTACAGATAGTATGATGGGTTATAACTAGCCTGATTCTCATGCGGGAGGTTCGTCGTTGATGTCGGCCCAAGGCTCAGCGCCGCGCGCCACTCTGGATTTGAAAGTGCGCGTATGGGGTATGGGTGCGAACGATCAGCCCTTCTTTCAGGGCGCCACGGCGCAAAATATCAGCATCACAGGCGCGTGCATCTACGGGATCGAGCCCGATTTGAAGGTGGGCGACGTCATCGGCGTGCAGTACGAAGCCAAGAAGGCCCGGTGTAAGGTCATCTGGGTGGTGGATGCGGGGGCATTGAAGAAAACGCAGATCGGCGTTCAGTTGGTTGCCGATCAGGACTGCCCCTGGGCGTCAGCGCTTCCCAATGACATGAAACTCGAGGAGCGCACAACGCCCTCTCAGGACAATCGCAGAAAGTTTCCCCGCCACCGAATTTCCTTCCCCCTGGAATTGCGCGATGAGCGCGTGAATACGCCCCTGCGTGTGAATGCCACCGACATCAGCGGCAACGGATGCTACGTGGAGACCGTGATGCCGCTTTCGGTGGGCACCGCGGTGCGCGTCGATTTTTGGATCGGCGAGGAGCGCATGTCGCCCAGCGCCGTAGTGCGCACGCGCGATCCGGGAGT
Source organism: uncultured Acidobacteriaceae bacterium (assembly GCA_963772045.1). Taxonomy (GTDB): domain Bacteria; phylum Acidobacteriota; class Terriglobia; order Terriglobales; family Acidobacteriaceae; genus Sulfotelmatobacter. The sequence goes on from CAVYWC010000005.1 coordinate 147,929, forward strand.
GGGCATGGGTATCGAATTTACCGGCATGCCGGAAGAGGCCAAAAAAAAATTCCAAGCCTATCTTGAAAAGCTGGATCCCGCGAGTACGTTCGGTCCGAAGAGCGGATAACTTTAGCAAATCACAGAGCCGGCGCGGATATTCGTGTAGAATCTGAAACCGCTGCAAGTTCCTGCCATCCAATCCCAGCAGTACACAAGCGGCTATTCATGAAGATCGGTATCACGTGTTACCCGACGTATGGCGGTAGTGGCGTCGTAGCCACGGAACTGGGCCAGGAACTGGCGCAGCGCGGGCACGAAATCCACTTCATCTCTTACGCCCAGCCGATCCGGCTGAGAGGCGAAGAACCGAACATTCATTATCACGAGGTGGAAGTTTCCCGATATCCGCTGTTTGATTATCCGCCTTACGATCTGGCGCTGGCGACGCGCATGGCCGAGGTCGCCCAGCTGTACGATCTTGACCTTTTGCACGTGCATTACGCGATTCCGCATTCCGTCAGCGCCTTGCTGGCTCGTCAGATGCTCGCCTCCGGACCTCGTGGGAGGCGCTTGCCGTTTGTGACGACGCTGCACGGCACCGACATTACGCTGGTCGGACTCGATCGCTCCTATTTGGGGATCACACGCTATTCGATTGAGCAGAGCGACGGCGTGACCGCGATTTCCAATTATTTGCGCGACCGCACACTGCGCGTTTTCGATGTGAAGAACCGGATTGAGGTGATCTACAACTCGGTGAATTGCGACGTGTACAAGCGTGACCCGGAGGTCGTCGCGAAACTGCGCGCGGAATATGCTCCCAACGGAGAACATGTGCTGGTGCATCTGTCGAATTTCCGTCCGGTGAAGCGACTCACAGACGTGATCGAAATCTTCGATCGCGTGCATAAGCAAATGCCGTCACGCTTGCTGCTGATTGGAGACGGACCGGACCGCTCGGTGGCCGAGTGGCTGGCGGTGCAGAAGGGCATTCACAGCGATGTATTGTTTCTGGGCAAGCAGGATCAGATTTACGACAAGCTGGCGCTGGCCGACGTGATGCTAATGCCGAGCGAACTGGAATCCTTTGGATTGGCCGCATTAGAAGCTATGGCGTGCGAGGTCGTTCCCATCGCGACGCGCGCGGGCGGAGTTCCCGAAGTAATCGAGCATGGGAAGACCGGCTACCTCGCAGACGTAGGAGACGTCGATACAATGGCGCGTTACGCGCTCGAATTGTTGGGCAACGAACAACATTTGCGCGAGATGGGAAAACAGGCGCGAGCCGCGGCCAAGGCGCGATTCTGTTCCACTGAGATCGTCACGCAATATGAAGATTTCTACCGGCGCGTGCTGGAGCGCTCGGCATAGAAACCTTCCGGGACTGAGCTCGCGGATTCGACCAGCGGTAAACGGAGTCGGATCAGAGTTCCGCGCCCCTCCTGGCTGTCAATGCTCATGCGAGCGGCACCGCCATAGAGCACCCGCAAACGCTCAGAGATGTTTGCCATGCCAATTCCCATGCCAGTCCGGCCGTTGCCCGGCGGCGCGTTCCCCATACCGACGCCGTCGTCCTCGACTTCAATGATGAGTCTGGAGTCGGTGACGCGACTGCGCAGATAGATGCTGCCGCCTTCGACCTTCGGAGCCAACCCGTGCTTGATGCAGTTTTCGACGAGCGGCTGCAGCAGCATACAGGGCACAACAACATCCAGGGATGCGGGGTCGAGCTCCTTCACGACACGAAGCTTATCGCGGCCGAAACGCACGACTTCAATATCGAGATAGTTGTCGATGAATTCAACCTCCTCGCGCAGAGGGGCGAAGGCGTCACTGCTGTTCAGCAGACGGCGCAAGATGGTTGCGAGCTTGGAAATGACTTCGCGGGCTTTGTCGGGATCAAAGCGCACGAGCGACGAAATCGAGTTGAGCGTATTAAAGAGGAAATGCGGGTTGACCTGATTTTGCAGCGCTTCCATGCGGGCGTGCAGTAAAAGGCGTTCCTGCTCTTCCAGCTTGGTCTGAATCCGAACGCTATTGAAGATTTTGATTTCGATTCCGATGATGGCCACCGATGCGGCATAGATTGCTCCGAAGACCCAGAAATTATCGGGACTCTCCAGGCTGAAAATGGATTTTGGGAAGTAGCGCGCCAACTCGGTTTGCACAAAGCGCAAACCCACGATGGTGAAGAAAAACATGACCTGCCAGTCGAACAAGCGGGGACGCGGCAAATTGCGCCGGATGAGGCGAATGATGCTCTGATCGATGAACGGGGAAAACGACCAGATGTCATCCTTATCGGCGGCTAAGGCGCGCATCTGGCCGGCAAGCAGGCCGCAGAGCACATCGAACGGCATGGCGGCCCATTCGCCGTGCAGCAGCGCAGGCAGCCCCATTAGCACGCCCCCTAATGAACCCGCCCAACGTCCGCCAAAGACTCCCAGCAGAATTGCAGTTTCAAAACTGAGATCGCCGGCCAGAAAACTCTTTTGGACAATGCGAATGCCGACTCCGATCGTGATGGGGAGGGCAAACCACAAAACCAGGTAGAGTTTCTGCAGAGGGCTGCGTTCTTCACGAAACAACAGCGACTTAAACTCGATCGACCGCACCACCGTGCTGGCGACCACCGCAGCAACTCCCAGCTTCAGCAAGAGATGGATCAGTATGAGCCGCGGTTCCATGAGAATAGGCCGAAGGTGGTTGCGTCAGCTACAGATGAGAGAACTTTAGCACGAATTCGAGGGAGCGCCAGAGGTCCCCGATTCCCTACTGCCGAAAGACAGCAGGTCTCTCCGGGCGCGAGTGGATTGGCATTCGCCGATCCATCGGTTAGGTCGAGATGACAGGGCAACTAGGAGAAGCATTTATCCGAAAGCCAGTTCCTTCGCGCGCTGCGCGGCTTTCACGACAGCTTTGATCAGCGTGACCCGCAACTTTCCTTCCTCGAGTTCCATGATGGCGTCGATGGTGCAGCCTGCTGGAGTCGTCACCGCATCTTTGAGCAGGGCGGGATGATCGCCGGTCTCAAGAACAACTTTCGCGGCGCCGAGAGCCGTCTGCGCCGCGAGTAGAGTCGCGATGTCGCGCGGGAGACCGACTTTCACTCCACCTTCCGCGAGCGATTCCAGAATGATGTAGATATAGGCAGGGCCGCTGGCGGAAAGCGCAGTGACGGCGTCCATATGCTTTTCGTCGACGACTACGGTTCGTCCCACCACGTCAAACATATGACAGGCGAGCGCGAGATCGTGCGGACTGGCGTGCTTCCCTTTGCAGATGGCCGTCATTCCGCTGGCCAACAAGCACGGCGTGTTGGGCATGGCTCGAATCACGGGCACGTTGAGCGGCAGGTTTTTTTCGATCATCGAAGTGGGCACGGAGGCGGCCACGGAAATGATGAGTTGCTTCGGTCCGACCACGCCGCTGATTTCGCGTACAACGTCCTCGACGACTTGTGGCTTGACGGCAATCAAAATGATGTCGGCATCCTTCGCGGCTTCGGCGTTGTTGGCGCCCACTTTGATCTTGAGTTTTGCGGCCAAAGCCTTGGCCCGCTCGGGATGAGCAACTGTGGCGAACGTGGATTTTGGCGAGAGCAAGCCGCTCTTCAGCAAAGCCTGCAGGATGATGCCGCCCATCTTTCCGGCGCCCAGGAATGCAACTTTCTTTTTCGACAAACTGCTGGCCGATCGATCATTGGACATGACTTTCCTCGAAATTTGGAATTCTTCACCCAGTCGCAATTCTTCACCACAGAGGGCACGCAGGCACGCAGAGAAAACCGATCTCTCATGCCTTCGATCTTTTCCGACTATGCCCGCTTCGCGCTGCGGCTTTGCATCCAGTGCCATGCCGTTTTGACGATCTCGCGCAGGCCACGGGTGGCTTTCCATTGCAGCAGCGCTTGCGCCTTCGCCGGATTGGCCACTAAGGCCGGAGGATCTCCTGCGCGCCGCGGTGAAAGTTTCCGCGGAACCGTTTTTCCGGTTGCCTCTTCGACGGCGGAGATCACCTGCCGCACGGAATATCCGTCGCCGGTACCCAGGTTCGCAGCGAAACTTTCTTTGCCGGCGGCCAGGTGTTGCAGGGCCTTCACATGCGCATCGGAGAGATCGTTGACGTGAACGTAATCGCGAATGCAAGTGCCGTCTGGAGTGGGATAATCCGAGCCAAAGATGTGCAACCCCGGAGCGGTTCCCGCCGCCGCGCCCAGGGCCAAGGGAATCAAGTGGCTCTCTGGTTCGTGCAGTTCACCGATTTCGCCGCTTTCGTCTGCGCCCGCGGCATTGAAATAGCGCAGGCAGGCGAATCGCAAGTCGTAGGCCCGACCATAGGATTCGAGCGCCTGCTCGAAAAATAATTTGGAAACTCCGTAAGGATTCACTGGCTGGCGCGTCGTATTCTCATCGATCGGAATCTTGGCCGGTTCGCCATACACGGCGCAGGTGGAAGAAAAGATAATTCTCTTCACGCCCGCTTCGAGCATTGCATTCAACAGGGAAAGTCCGCCTTCAACATTGTTCCGAAAGTACTTTTTGGGATTGGAAACTGATTCGCCTACGTACGCATGCGCGGCGAAGTGCATGACGGCCTCAACCCGTGGCAACACCCGTCGCAAAATGGATGAGTCCAGGATGTCGCCCTTGATCAGTTCAAATCCTGAAGCGAGGAACTCGTGACCAGTACTCAGATTGTCGAAAACGATAACATCGTGCCCGGCACGCCGCAGTGCGCGAGTCGCGTGACTGCCGATGTATCCTGCTCCGCCAATGACCAGAACGACCAAGCTTCTGCCCTTTCCCCGAAGACGCGAAACTGAGAAAGGCCGGCTCCCAAAAACATCCGTCGAGCCCAAGTTTCGCCGTCCGCTCTCGCAAAAACTCACAGCGATTATACGGGTTCGTTCAGGCCGAATCGCTTTCAGCCGGAAACTGGTAAGATAACGCTCGATTCGGAGCTTTGTGTCCAACGAATATCCTTCAGCAGCGGTTCCTGAGTCGAATCCGGGACGCACTCCGGAAACGGAGTCAGCGTTGCGACCGGAAGTTCCCGGGTTGCAGGCCGATCTCGTCGCAGCGCCCCTGGCTTCTGCCCCGCCAGTGCCGCAAGTCCCGCAGTTTCGTGATCGCGGCACGGGTTTGATCTTGTGCGGCGTGGTTCAGATCATTCTCGGATTGCTCGCCGGACTGATGGTTCCTTTTGCCGCGCTGGGTGCAGCGTTGTCGCACATGGTTCCGGGCGCACCCGCCATGCGTCCCGGGCAATATCTCTCGGGAATTGCGACTTATGCCTTCCTCGCGGCCCTTCTGCTGACCCTTGGCATCGGCTCCATCCAGATGAAGCGCTGGGCACGTGCTCTCAGCCTGGTTATTTCCTGGTACTGGATGATTACCGGAGCGCTGATCACAGTGCTGCTGACGGCAGTTCTTCCAGTAACGATGCGAACGGTATTGCACGCCCAAGCGAAAGGTGGAGCACAATCCACGGTTCTGTCGACGGGAGCCTTGGCCGTAATCCTTACGGTAATCATCGCATTTGCCGCAGTATTCTTAATCGCGGTTCCTATAGCTTTCGTCCTGTTCTACAGCCGAAGGGATGTGGCCGAGACTTGCCGATACCGCGATCCGGTTGAGCGCTGGACGGACCGTGTGCCGCTCACGGTTCTGGGTGCTAGCGTGGTTTTCCTGGCTCAGGCCCTGTATCTCTTTTCGGCAGGGCTGACCACACCGTTATTTCCATTCTTTGGGCGCTATCTTACGGGAGCCCCTGCGATCGTATGCTTCCTGGCTTTCGTCGCTCTGGATAGTTATCTTGCCTTCGCATTCTTGCGCATGAAGCCGTTTGCCTGGTGGATTGCCATTGTGGCTGCTCCGCTGCGATTGCTGTCGATGGCTCTGACGTACGCCCGCGCCGACTTGATGGAAGCCTACGCGAAACTGGGATGGTCCGACGCGCAGATCCAGGTGCTGAATGCGAGCCCATTTTTTCGCAGCCACGTTATTCTGTGGTGGAGTCTGATCTCCGCGGTCTTGTTCTTCGGCTATCTGTTATGGCTGCGGCGGTATTTCAGGGCATCGAACACTCTGGGACAGCATGCTGTGCCGGTTCAGGCTGGCTGAAGTTGTTGTGGTCGGCCCCGAATTTCTTCCGCTCCCAGCGCGGACAAGAGTGTCCGCGCCACACGGCAATACGAGGAACTATGACAGAGCAATTAGCCGACAAGAAATGCGTTCCCTGCCGCGGTGGGATCCCGCCGCTGAAAGGCGAGGAATTGACGAAGTTGCAGCAACTCGTCCCCAAGTGGACGGTTGATCACGAACACCACATCCGCCGCGAATTTCGCTTTCCTGACTTCAAGCAGGCTCTGGAGTTCGTGAATCGCGTGGGGGAGCTAGCGGAAGAGCAGGGGCATCATCCCGATATCCAGATGGCTTGGGGCAAAGCGGAGATCACGCTTTGGACGCACAAGATTGACGGCCTCACGGAAAGCGATTTCATCATGGCAGCGAAGATCGACCGCCTCCACGGCGGATAGCTCATTCGCGGCTCATGCCGTTTTCCACCGCGGCCAAATTCTGCCGGGCCCGCCCACGCAGAAGATATAGCGCGAGCAGCGCGGCAGGAATGAGCATGATTACACCCGTGCCGGTAGCGACTTTATGGGCGGAGTATCCGAAATCAAGAAACATTCCGGCAAGATAAGCGGTAATGGCGACAGAAAGGCTGCATAAGCCGAGGTCTGCGGAAAAAACTCGTCCGCGAAATTGATCTTCGGTATGAAGCTGCAGCAGGGTCGTGGAAAAGACCCAGACCGTGGAACCTCCAGCGTGAGCGACGAGGGCTCCGAGAGATGCCAGCCAGACGCTCCGCGTCACACCCACGGCAACGTAACCGGCCGCAATCGTGAGATATCCAATGAGGATTCCGAGCCGCAGACGAGGATCGCTGTAGCCAGCCCAGCGCGCCGCAATGAGCGGCCCTACCAGAGCACCGATAGCACGCCCGCCCAGGAGAATGCTCATCCCGAGCATAGCCTCACCCGCCGGATTCACCCCGCGATGATGAAAAGCAAATTCGGTCGCTCCCATGACCGTGAAGATCACCCAGCTGGGGCCGATCATGAGTTCTCCCGCCTTGGCGAATACCGTGGGTAACAACGTGCGATGGCTGCGGATGTAGCGAACGCCGTCGAGCACTGGGGAGAAGTCGACCAGATCGCGGAGGCGAAGAGGCGCAGCTGATTCGGCGTGGGGTTCGGAGAAATGCATCCCGCTGATCAGAAATGCCGAGGCTAGGAAGGACAGAGCGTTGAGAATGAACACAGCATCGCGCCCGAAGAACGCGGCCACGACCCCGCCGATCGAGGCTCCGATCAAGAGGTTTACCGACCAGGTTGCGGAGGAAAGAGTGTTCGCCACCAGCACCTCCCTGGTAACCGCGATGTTGGGGATGACTGAGTTGCGAGCCGGTTCAAAGAATGCAGCCAGGGTCGTTTCCGCGACGAGCAGCGGATAAACCAGCCAAACCATCGATCGTGAGCGCACCAACAACATCGAGAGCACGATGAGGCAGCGGATCAGATCGGCGGCGATCATGACGTGTTTGCGACGCAGTCGATCGTTGACCACGCCGGCGGTGGGTCCGATCAGAGTTTGCGGAAAAACCTGCAAAACCAGAGCCAGCGCCACCGAGCTGGCATGCCCGGTCAACTGTAAAAGCAGGGTGTAAATGGCGAGGGTGTAGAACCAGTCGCCGATCTCGCTGACGATCTGTGCCAGCCAGAGGCGGCGAAAATTGCGATTGCGGCGCACCAGTCGCACGTACGAGCCTAGCGAAATCGAATTCGCGCCGCGTTCTGGCTGGGGATCCATGAGATTGGTTAAGCTACAGGGTTGGGCAGGCGGCCGGCAAGGAGAAATCTGTGAATTGCGATCCCAGGCTGGATCATTTCGGTCTGTCGATTAGAGTCACGGAAGTAGCTTGATTTTCAGGTCGGCGGCGATCTGTTTGCCGTGGAAACGTCCGTTCTCGATGAAGATCTCGTTGGTGCGCGATCCGGCGACGATTACACCGGCCACATAGATTCCGCGCACATTGCTTTCCAGCGAGACTGGATCGCAGACCGGGCGGCATTGTTCTTCAGAAAGCTCGATACCCATGCTGCGCAGAAAATCGTAGTCGGGGTGATAGCCAATAAGCGCCAGAACGAAGTCGTTTTTCAAGCGGATCGGCCCGCTGGGCGTGACCACTACGACGTGATCGACGCCGATTTCCTGCACCCAGCTGTTGAAATGCGCTTCGATTTCTCCATTCTTAATACGGTTTTCCAGGTCAGGCTTAATCCAATACTTCACATGATGATGGAGCTGCGCCTCGCGGTGAACCAGCGTGACGCGCGCACCGTGGCGCCAGAGATCGAGCGCAGCAATGGCGGCGGAGTTCTTGCCTCCAATCACTAAGACATCAGTGTCGTAGTAAGGGTGCGGCTCGCCGTAATAATGGGAAACTTTGGGCAGGTCCTCACCGGGAATGTGGAGCTTATTGGCTAGATCGTAATAGCCGGTCGAGACGATGACTTTCTTTGTGTTGTAGTCGTGTGGGCGGCCGGCGCGGTCGGTTGCCGTGACAATGAAACCTCCGTCTTCGCCGAGAACTGTTTTCACCCACTCGTACTGGCGCAAATCGAGGTGATAGTGTTCCGATACTTTGCGGTAATACTCGAGAGCTTCCTCGCGCGTGGGCTTCTGCAGCGCGGTAGTGAAGGGGATGTCGCCGATTTCCAGTAGTTCCGGCGTGGTGAAAAAAGTCATGCCGGCGGGATAGTGAAACAGCGAGTTCACCAGGCATCCCTTGTCGAGGATGATGACCTTGAGCCCGACCTTCTGCGCTTCGATAGCGCAGGCCAGACCTGTCGGACCGGCGCCGATCACGAGGACGTCGCAGCGCATCTGCTCCGGCGCTTTCGCCAGAGCCTTAGGTAGCGTGTCGAGTTCTTCGTCAGTGAGAAAATGAGGCATGGAAGGGGAGCGACCTGAGATGCTGCGCCAAGCACCACCCGGGAAACCGTTGATTCTAGCACGCACACTTCCGCTCGTTCATCGACAACAGGGATTACCCGCATCCTGGCGCTATAATCGGCGGTTGGCCTCATCTTGCCTTTCGTATCAGGAGCACGCCATGTCAACTCTTACCGAAGTCGCCACTCGTATGCGCATTGAATCCGACAGCATGGGAAAGATCGAAGTGCCCGCGAACGTCTATTGGGGGGCGCAGACGCAGCGATCGCTGCTGCATTTCGATATTGGACGCGACACCATGCCTCCGGAGCTGATTCGGGCGTTCGGCGTCCTGAAAAAGGCGTGCGCGCTGGTCAATCAGGATCTTGGCAAGCTTCCCGCGGATAAAGCCAAGCTGATCGTGCAAGCCGCCGACGAAGTGATTGCCGGCAAGCTGAATGATCAGTTCCCGCTGCGCATTTGGCAAACCGGCAGCGGCACGCAGACGAACATGAACGTGAATGAAGTGATCTCAAACCGCGCGATCGAGATTGCCGGCGGCGAGATGGGGTCGAAGAAGCCAATCCATCCCAACGATCACGTCAACATGTCGCAATCGTCGAATGACACGTTTCCGGCGGCCATGCACATCGCGGCCGCGGATCGAGTGAAGAATGCGCTGATTCCGGCTGTCAAGAGCGTGCGCGATGCGATTGCAGCGAAGGCGAAAGAATTCGACAACATCGTGAAGATCGGGCGTACTCACCTGCAGGATGCCGTGCCGTTGACGGTGGGACAGGAATTTGGCGGATGGGCGAGCCTGCTCGATCGCGACATCAAGCGGCTAGAGCAGGCCCTGGATGGGCTTTACGACCTCGCCATCGGCGGAACGGCCGTGGGCACTGGATTGAATACGCACCCGGAATTTGCCGAGCGCGCTGCAAAGAAGATAGCCGAACTGACCGGACTTCCCTTCCGCTCACATCCCAACAAATTTGCGGCGCTGTCGGCACATGATGAAATTGTTTTCGCACAGGGCGCGATGGAAACCCTGGCGGCATCATTCATGAAGATTTCGAACGACATCCGCTGGCTGGCCTCGGGACCGCGCTGCGGATTGGGCGAGCTTACGATTCCTGAGAACGAGCCGGGATCGTCGATCATGCCGGGCAAAGTGAATCCCACGCAGTGCGAAGCCATGACCATGGTCTGCGTGCAGGTGCACGGCGCGACCGCAGCCGTAGGATTCGCCGGCTCGCAGGGGAATTTCGAGCTCAACGTCTACAAGCCGGTGATCATCTACAACTTTCTGCACTCGGTTACGCTGATCACCGACGCCTGCCACGGGTACGTCGAGTACATGATCAAGGGAATCGAAGTCGACCGCGACAAGGTCGACTCCTACGTGAAAAACTCGCTGATGCTGGTCACGGCATTGGCGCCAAAAGTTGGATACGACAAGGCAGCGCAGATCGCGCACACCGCGCATGTGGATCGATCCAGTTTGCGCGAAGCAGCGGTGAAGCTCGGACACCTGACGGGCGAAGAGTTTGATCAACTGGTTAGGCCGGAGAAGATGACGAGACCGTAAACCAGTCCTCCGCTCCGGGTTGGCAGTTCTTAGTTATCCCGCGGGATTTCTTGGTTTAGCGTTGGTTGTCTTTGAAACTGACGATTATGGTCGGCCTTCGCCGTCGTGATCACCACAACGCTCACCAGCACAAACAGAGTTCCCAGGATTGTGCGCGGGCCCAGAGGCTCGGCTCCGAAGAAGTATCCAATCACCACCGCGACCACTGGATTCACATACGCATACGTTCCGACCTTGGTCGGCGATTCGTGACGGATGAGCCATACGTATGCTGTAAAAGCGACCATCGAGCCGGCCACGATGAGATAGGCGAGAGCGAGCCAGGCTTGGCGAGAGACGGCGTGAACAGCGAATTGATGAAGTTCACCGAGCATTGTCGCGGCGAGAAAGAGCAAAATGCCTCCGGCGAGCATCTGCACGCCGGAACTCATGGCTTTTGCCGCGGGCAAGGGCAGTTTTCGGCTGAGGGATGCGGCCGTCGACCAACTGATCGCGGCCACGATTAGCGCGATGGCTCCCAGCCGGTCGATCGGCGCACCACCGAGGTTCCTGTAGGGTTCAACCAGAATGGCAACGCCAGCCATCCCCAGCAGCAGAGCAACCGCCAGCCGTGCGGTCAAGCGCTGAGTGCGCAAGATCGTAATTTCGCCAATCGCCATGAACACCGGAATGGTCGCCAACATGACGGCTGCGACCCCCGAGGGAACGCGGCGTTCGGCCCAGAAGAGCAGGCCGTAGTCCAGAACAAAAATCAACACGGCCAGCAAGGCCGCTGCGCCCCACTCGGGCCCACTCGGTAAGGGGGCGCCCCGCGCCCGCATCCAGACGAACAGCGCAGATCCGGCGATAAGGAAGCGCATGGACGCGAAAAGAAATGGCGGAACTTCACGGACCCCGATGCGGATCGCCAGAAAGGTCGAGCCCCAGACGAAATAGATGATCGCGAAGGCCAGCAGAACTTTCCAAGAGCGCAGTTGTGAGTTCACAGGCGTCCTATTGAGAAGAAACGGAGGGTCTCGATTCACTGATTAAATCATCGAAATGCACGAGCGCCGCGGAATATCGAGATAAAAAGATTTTATGCGGCTATAAACGAAAACGACGCAGCCTGGGGACTGCGCCTATTTCTTGATCAGGCTGGTATGGCTGGCAACGCACTGCCACTTGCCGTCTTCCGTGACCCAGGTGTCGGTGAAGCGCCCGAGATGGTCATACGGCTTGCCCTGGTAAGTGCCTTGCGTGTGATACGAGCCGGTGACGACAGCGGTGTCACCGAAGAAGTTCATTTTTACATCTTGGATGGTAAGCAGAGACGGCTTGAACAATGGGTCTTTGATGTCGGCCAGGAAATGCTGCTTGTCGCTGACTGTTCCATCCCACTCGGTGTCGACAAATCGGCTGGCGACTAAAGAGTCTAGAGACGAGGCATCGCGATTGACCTGCGCTTCATTCCACATGCGCTCGAGGACAAGTAGTTTGGTTTCGCGCGGGTCGCCCTGCTGGGCCGCTGCGACCCAGGAGCATAATGCCATCAAGAAGAGGCAGGATAGACTGCGAAACATGGCCGAACACGCTCGCCGGCATCCCCACGTGAGGGCAAACGTTTCAGAAAGATAGCAGCGGGAACAACTGCACGGCTAAGAAAATCGCCGCAGCAGAGTTACGAACGTCATGGATGCGCCCGGCGAACGACAAGTCCCTCGAATGCGCGGAATTGCCGAATAGCGGCAAGTTCGCTTCGATCAGGACGACAGCGGATCGATTCGCTAAAATGCCCAGCGCAGCAGCGTAGCGCCAACGGTAAAACCGGCGCCGACGGCGGCGAGCAGCACCAGGCTTCCCTTTCTCAGCTTGCCTTGTTCGATGGCGGTATTCATGGCCAGTGGGATCGTACCTGCTGTGGTATTACCGAATCGGTCAATGTTGATGATGACCGACTCCGGCCGCAGCGCGAGACGGTCGACAGTCGCGTTGATGATTCGTAGATTGGCCTGGTGAGGAATGAAGCAGTCGATATCGGAACCCTTCAGTCCGTTGCGTTCCAGCAATTTCTGGCACAACTCGGCCTGCTTCCGGACGGCGAACTTGAAGACCTGCTGACCGTCCTGATGGACGTAGTGCATTCTTTTTTCGATCGTCTCTTTGCTGGGCGGATGCAGACTTCCACCGCCGGGCATATACAGGTAGTAGCCGCCGGAACCGTCCACTTCATGGATGAAATCGATGAGGCCAACATTATCGTCTTCGGCGGGCTCAAGAATGGCCGCGCCTGCGCCATCGCCAAACAGGACACAGGTGGCTCGGTCGGTGTAGTCGATGATCGAAGACATCACGTCGGAACCAATCACCAGAACGCGTTTATGTGCGCCGGTGCCGATGAACTGCGCCCCGGTCTGCAATCCGTAGACGAAGGCGGAACAGGCGGCGGAAAGATCGAATCCCCAGGCGCCTTTCGCACCGAGCTTATCTTGCACAAGGCAGGCGGTCGACGGAAAGAACATGTCGGGAGTAACCGTGCCGACAATGATCGCCTCGATATCGCTGCCCTGGAGGCCACGGTGCTGGAGAGCCTTTTGCGCGGCGTGAACGGCAAGATCACTCGATCCCAGGCCTTTCCGGGCGATGTGGCGCTCGCGAATACCGACGCGGCTCATGATCCATTCGTCGGAAGTGTCGACCATTTTTTCGAGATCGGCGTTGTTGAGCACGCCCGGCGGCACGTACGTTCCCAGAGCGCTGATTTTGGCGCGAATCGGTTTCGTCAATGAGAACCCCTTGGGGATGATTTCTTATTCTGAAGGATCAGACGGCGGAATGTCTAACGGCGGACCTCGGACCTCAGACTCACGCTTCATTCCGTTTTCAGAATGCCCAGCGCAGCAGAGTCGCTCCGGAGGTGAAGCCTGCGCCGACGGCTGCGATCAGGAGCAGGTTCCCTTTTTTCAACTTGCCCTCTTCGATCGCAGTCCGCATGGCGAGAGGAATGGTACCGGCGGTCGTGTTGCCGAACCGATCGATATTGATGATGACTTTCTCGATCGGCATGCCCAGGCGATCGGCCGTTGCCGTGATGATGCGACGATTGGCCTGATGGGCGATGAAGCAATCCACATCCTGACCGGTTAGCTGGTTTCTCTCCAGAATGCGCTCGGTCATCTCCGACATCTTCTTGACGGCATACTTGAAAACATTCTTGCCGTCCTGGTGGATGTAATGCATCTTCTTGTCGACGGTTTCGTGCGAAGCAGGATTCAGACTTCCCCCGCCGGGCATGAATAGAAATTCTCCACCCATGCCTTCAATTTGGGCGACGTGGTCGATGATGCCTTCGCCATCGGAGGCCGGTTCAAGCAGAACCGCGCCCGCACCATCGCCGAAGATGATGCAGACCGCACGATCGGTGTAATCCGTCATCGAGGAGTTCACGTCGGAACCGATGACCAAAATCTTCTTGTACTGACCGGACTCGATGAACTTCACGCCCGCGTTGAGAGCGTAGAGAAAGCCGGAGCATCCGGCGGAAACGTCGAAACCCCAGGTATTCTTGATGCCGAGCTTGTGCTGGACCAGGCAAGCGGTTGAGGGATACATCATGTCCGGGGTGACGGTGCCGACAATAATCAGTTCCACTTCCTGCAAATCGAAGGGGTGAGATACCAGCAAATTTTTGACTGCCTGAACTGCCAGGTCGCTGGCCGCGACTCCTTTGTCGACTAGATGGCGCTCCCGGATTCCCACCCGTTCCATAATCCATTCGTTGGTCGTGTCGACCATCTCTTCGAGTTCGGCATTGGTGAGGACGCGGGGCGGCACATAAGTTCCAACAGCACTGATTTTCGCGCGGATCGCTGTAGTCAATTCGGGCTCCCTGGAAAGACGAATCCTGCAAAACAGCTCCGGAAAATTAACGGAGTATTTTGCAGGATTGGACGATGAAAGTCTAACGGGAACCTGCTATCGAATTGGTTAACAGGTTACGCGACGACCCGTTCTCGTTCATGTTCCATCCATCCGCGGACGAAGTTCGGGCAGGAAATGATGCTGAAGTGGTGATTCTCGCCGCGAATCAGATAGAACACGGCGGGGCGATCCAGTTGCTGCAAAGTGGAAAGGCTTAGCAAGGGCCACAGATGGCACTCTTCCGCCGACTGAACCAGTTGATCCAGATAAGAAAGATGTCCTTGAAAAAGCTTTCCGGAAACGCGAATCGTGATGGTAGCGGGGGAATTCTTCGGCGAAATACTGCGTGTGCTCATGACCACTTTGCTCGTCAGTTGCTGGAATTCTTGGATCGTGGGTCGGAGTATTTAATCCCGACTCCTATATTCAAGACGCAAGGCTAGCGAATTCTTGCGCAAAGAGTGGCGTCAGATTTGTAAAGTTTGTTGCGCTACCGGGGCAGAGTGTCTGAATTATTTAGCCAGGCACCGGGGGCTCACTGCACACGCAAGAGCCCGTTACCGTTGCTTCCTTCCGGACCTGGCGGGGTTGGCGGGAATACGTCGCGCGAGACCGATGCCTGACCTGACGATTCTAGCATCAGGCCAACCGTCTCTCTGGCTTCTGTGAAAGAACTGGCTCGCAATCACGGAAGACCTATGTGACTTTCGATGCAAGAATCGCCCCGAGATGGCTTCCCTTCTGCTGGGCTTTGTCGAACAATAGAATGCAAGCGCTAAGAGTTACTTTTGGCGGAAGCACGCCTATGGTTCCACAGATTTCAAATCCCGCGGCAACTCCGGTGGATCAGGCCATTGATTACTACTTTGAATGGTCCCTCTATGGCCTGGTGGCAGTCGGTTTTATCACGCTGGCGGGGACCGGCGGCCTGGATCCGATGACCTTGTGGGCAATGTTCTCCGCCCTGCTAGTGCGCGGATATTTTCTTTGGAAGGGGCATCCAGTCACCATTCCGGAAGGTTTAACAACCCCTCTCACTCTGGGTTACTTCGTCTTCTTTGCGGCGGACTACTTCGTTATCTCGCGTGGATTTTTGCCGGCGACGGTTCACCTGGCAGTGTTCGCGGTGATCGTGCGCATGTTTTCTCTAAGGCGCGAGCGCGATTATCTGACGCTGTCCATTCTCGCCTTCCTGATGGTCCTGGCCGCGGCGACACTGACGGTCGACAGCCTTTTCCTGCTTTCCTTTTCCTTGTTCATGCTGGTTGCGGTCGCGACCTTCGTCCTTTTTGAAATACGCCTTTCCCTTGGCGCCGCGGATCTGCAGGCACCCTCTTCGAACGTTCTTCTCGATCTCCGCTTGTTCCCATTCACGCTGCTACGGCTCGCGTCAGGGTTGATGTTGATGATCCTTGCCGCGTCGGCGGTGCTGTTTTTGATTTTGCCGCGCCGGTCAGCGGGATATCTCGGAGGATATTCGTTTGGCACGGACTTCTCCTCCGGATTCAGCGACCGCGTGCAGTTGGGACAGATTGGGCGGATTCAGCAATCCAGCGCCGTAGTCATGCACGTGCAGATTAATGGAGACCGCACCGGCCGCTACGATTTGTACTGGCGCGGCGTCGCGCTGTCTGATTTTGACGGACATTCCTGGTCCAAGCCACGATCAGAAGCTGTGTTGCAGCGCAGGTCCGACGACGGTTTCGACATACCGACTTCTGACGAAGGCGAGGCGCACCTTACACAACACCTGCGTGGCGCGGACGAGACAATTCATTACCGCGTGCTGATGGAACCGATTGGCACGAACCTTTTCTTCCTTGCTCCCCAGGCGCGAACCCTGAACGGAAACTATGATCTGGTGGCCGCCGATTCCGGAGGAGCGGTCTACGATCTGGACACGCAGCATGCCGTGAGCCGGTATGAAGCCAGTTCTGATCTGTGGAAGCCGGCGCCAGAAACATTGCAAGATGCCGGCCACACTTATCCTGCCGGCATCGCGGACACATATTTGCGCTTACGTGCGATCGATCCGCGAGTCCGGCAACTGGCCCGGCAAGTGACCGCCTCCGACAAAACAGCGTTCGATAAAGCGGCCGCGCTGGAGAATTATCTGCGCACCAAGTATCAATACACGCTGGACCTGCCGCAGACCGCGCCCGCCGATCCCATCGCAAATTTCCTGTTCGAACGCAGACAGGGACATTGCGAATATTTTGCTTCCGCGATGGCCGTTATGTTGCGCAGTCTGGGCATTCCATCGCGCGTGGTGAACGGCTTCCATAGCGAGGAGTTCAACGATCTCACCGGCAATTACGTGGTGCGCGCGAAGGACGCCCATTCCTGGGTGGAAGCCTATTTTCCCGGATACGGCTGGCAAACATTCGATCCCACGCCCTCGGACGCGTTCACGAGCGCAGAAGGGTGGTCGCGGGTCTCGCTGTATCTCGATGCCATGGCGTCCTTCTGGCGTGAATGGGTGGTCAGTTATGACATTTCCCATCAGTATGTTCTTGGGCAAGGTGCCGTGAATGGAACCCGGAATCTGTGGGAGCTTGTCCGGACGTGGGCGCGAATTCGTTACCAGTCGATTCTGACGTGGGGACGCGAGATTCATCATCGTGCAGAACGATCCCCCCTGCAATGGATGCTCGCAGCCGTCGGTGTCTCGCTGATGTTCATATTTCTCAGAAACCTGGGATGGATTATGCGGTCGTTGCGGGAGCATCGGCTTCGAGCCCATCCGGAACGAAGCCCCACGCAAGCGGCGACGGTTTGGTACCTGCGCATGGCGCGAGCACTGGAACGATACGGAATGCAGAAACCGCAGACGCTTACCCCGCGAGAGTTCGTAGAAAAGATCGACAACGTCAACTTAAGGGAACCAGTGGCCCGATTCACCGAAGTTTACGAGTCGGCGCGCTTCGGAAACTGCGTCCACGATGTGGAGCGCCTGCCCGAGTTGTATGAAGAAGTTGAAACCGCAGCGCGGAGCCGCTAATTCCCCCGAGCTTTTCCAGTGGATTGAAAGGACGGCTCAAAACCGCCAGAAGACTCCGCCGCCGACAAAGTAATTGTGCTGGCGGGTTTTTCCTGTAGGAGCGAGCGGGAAATCCGGTTCGCCGGACCAGAAATCGCGCGCCTCGCCACGGATAAAAACGGAACCGACGAGTTTGACATCTAAACCGACTCCGCCCTGAAGTACGCCGCTGGTGGTCGATTTTCCCGGATTCGTGGTTCCATAATCCAGCATGTTTCCTTGGCTGAAGTGGGCAACTCCGCCGCCCAAACTAACCCAGGGCGATACGGCGGTAGTCGGAAACAAATTCAATCGAGCCGCCGGAGTGATAAACAGTTGCTTGTAATCGGTGGGCACAACGGCATTTCCGAAGCCACCCGCATTGAGATCTTCGTCCGGGTTATAGATGACGACTGCCTCCGCGGACACCGCGAAAATTGGCGTCACCAAAAGGCGGCGCGCATATTCGCCCCCAAACGAGAGTCCCTTGCCAGAGTGAATCGTGGGATCAGGAATGCTCGCGTTGATTCCCTGATCGCTAATGAAGATGCGTCCGATCACGCCGCCTATCTCATTTTTCTCCTGGGCAACGGAGGATGCAGCCAGCAACGTGAGTAAAGAAACGACTGCAATCCAGAACTGTCTCGCAGACATTTGTGCCCTCCTTGCGAGGTGCTTGCTTTAACTGTTACGGCGGTAAGGGTTAGCCTAGCATGACAATGGCATTCTGAATTCCACAAGGGTGCCGATTTCTGTGACTTTCGTGGTCCGCGGCTGGCTCGTTCCCTCCTGGGCGCAAGAGGAGGTTGCACGTCTGAGAATGCTAAGATGGATAAAAGGCAAGCCAGTAAAGGAACCCTGCAATTACCCGCTCATCGAAAAAAGCATCTGTCGTAGCCAAAGGATTACGGCCGAAAGTCGGCTTCGTCAGCCTCGGCTGCCCGAAGAATCTCGTTGACAGCGAGGTCATGATGGGCATGGTGGCTCGCGCTGGCGCCGAACTCACGCCCCGCGCCGAGGATGCGGACGTGATTGTCGTCAACACGTGCTCATTTATCGAAAGCGCCCAGCAGGAGTCAGTGAATACCATCCTCGAAATGGCCGCACACAAGGCCGGAGGCAAAGCGAAGAAGCTGGTCGTGGCCGGCTGCCTGGTGGAGCGCTTCCGAGACCAAATCCGCAAAGATATTCCGGACGTTGATGCCGTGGTCGGAACCGGCGAACTGGAGAAGATATTATCGGCCGCGGGCCTGGAATCGCCATCTGGCAAGCCGGACACCAACAATTCCCCATTTGTGGTGCTGCCGTCCCGTCCGGAAGGAGATGCCCGCGCCGCTCAAGGCCGATTCTCGCGCGAGTCGTGGGATGGGGCGATCGCTGACTTACCGAACTATCTGTACGACGAGGCCACTCCGCGCATTCTGGCGACACCCCCACATCGCGCGTACATCAAGATTGCGGAAGGCTGCGACCATCCCTGCACGTTCTGCATCATTCCGCAGTTGCGAGGGCAATTCCGATCGCGGCGCTTCGAATCGGTCATCGCCGAAGCGGAACGGCTAGCACAATCTGGAGTTCGCGAGATCACTCTCATCGGGCAGGACACGACCTGTTACGGCGAAGATTTTGGCCTGAAAGACGGGCTCGCTTTGCTGCTCGAAAAACTAGCGCAGATTGAAGCGCTGCGATGGGTCCGGTTTCTATACGCCTATCCCAACAAGATCACAGGCAGATTGCTGGAAACGATCGCGGAAAATGAGAAGGTTTGCCCGTACATGGACGTCCCGCTACAGCACGCTTCGCCGTCGGTTCTGAAGCGCATGAAGCGCGGCGGCGGATCTGAGGTTTTTCTGCATTCGATTTCAAAAATGCGGCGAATGGTTCCCGAGTTGACTCTTCGCACTTCGTTCATCGTGGGATTTCCTGGCGAAACCGAGAAGGAGTTCCAGGAACTTTGCGATTTCGTTCATGAAGCACAATTCGACTGGATGGGCGCGTTTGGCTATTCCGACCAGGACGGCGCCAGCGCATTTGGATTGGAGAAGAAGATCCCGGAGCGCGAGATCGAAAGCCGGCGCAAGCATCTGATGGGAATCCAGCGCCAAATCAGCCGCAAGAAGAAAAAAGCTCTGGTCGGGCGGACATTCGATTTCCTGCTGGAAGGTGAATCGGAGGAAACTGAACTTCTCCTCGAAGGCCGCACCGCCATGCATGCCCCGGAAATTGACGGCAAAGTGTTTGTGAACGATTTCCCGGGGGGGGCCAAACCGGAGCCGGGCCAGTTTTATCGTTGCCAGATCACCGAGGCGCACGACTACGATTTGGTCGCAAAGATCGTAGAGGGGTGAGAGAAGCCCACCTGTTGGCCGGATACAATTGAGTCATGGCTCGAAAACGTGCCCTCAAACTTCGCTGTCCGATTTGCAAGCAGCCAGTGAAGAGCACGAATGCTGAGTTTCCTTTCTGCAGCGATCGCTGCCGCATCGTCGATTTAGGGAAATGGGCCAGTGGGGGATATGTCATCTCATCCCCGGTAACGGACGCGGAAGAAAGCATCCAGGAAAGTATGCCAGAGGATCGTGAGGACAAGCCGTGAACGAGACTTCGGCTTCTGATCGTGGTGGGAGTGCTCCTCCGGCAGGCGATGCCAACTTGCCGCCAGGCTCGGATCCTTTACCCTTGTCCCGGCCGCCCTTCTGGGCAACCCTGATCGCGACTTTCTTTGGAGTCGGCCGCCTGCGGCCGGGGCCGGGCACGTGGGCGTCGGCTACGACCGTGCTGCTATGGGCAGCTTTGTCCCATAGCATGCATCCCAATCTGCGCGCGCCGGTCGCAATTGCACTTTCCGCACTGGCCACGGCGATTGGAATTCCAGCGGCGACTCAAGTCTCGCGCGCGTCCGGCAATAAAGATCCGCAGTTCGTGGTGATCGACGAGGTGGCCGGGCAATTGATCGCGCTCATCGCCGTCCCCCTGGCATGGAGAACTTTTCTGACCGGTTTTATACTTTTTCGGGCCTTCGACATCGTGAAGCCTCCTCCGGTGCGACAGCTGGAAAAGCTGTCTGAGGGCACCGGAATTGTTCTCGATGACGTGGCCGCAGGAATTTGCGCATTGGTGGTGATGCAACTTATCTTGCATTCTGGTCTACTAACTTAGTATCTGGTGGCGAGTACCGAGCGCCGAGAAAACGCATCGGTTAGTCGGCACTCGTTCCCGGTGCTCGGTACTTCTTCATGAGCTTTTCCGATCGCATTCTGGGGAAGAAGAACGTCAACGGCGGTCCACACATCGAGGGCGTAGCTCCAGCTTTGGCGCTCGCCGGAGGCGAAATTCGCATCAGCGGCTCGGGCCTTCGTCCCAACGAGCTGCGCAGGCCGAAGGTGCAGTTCGGCGAAGTGGAAGCATCAGTCGTGGTCAGTTCCGACGTGTTTCTAGTCGCACGCGTGCCCGAAGGTGCCACTTCTGGTCCGGTGGTGGTCGCAACCGACGGTCATGTCAGCAATGGACTGCCGGTAAAGGTGGGGTCACTGATTGCGGAAAACCTGCATCCCGTTACCAATCCAGCCCTGGATTTCGAAGGCAACATCTACACCACCTTCTCCGGATCGCGCGGACAGAAGGTCCCAGTGGCAATTTTCAAGATCGACACGAATTACAACGTAAAACCCTTCGTGGTCGAGATGATGAACGCCACTTCGATCGCATTTGACCGCGACGGCCAAATGTACGTTTCTTCCCGACATGATGGCGCCGTGTACCGCGTCGCACCCAACGGGACCATGACAACCTACGCCGAGGGCATGGGTGTTGCGACCGGCATCGCGTTCGATCGCGAGCAGAGCCTTTATGTGGGTGATCGCAATGGAACCATCTTCAAGATTTCGCGCGACCAGCAGATGTTTGTCTTTGCGACTCTCGAACCCAGCGTTTCCGCATATCACCTCGCCTTCGGGCCCAGAGGTGACTTGTTCGTAACCGGTCCGACGACGTCCAGCTTCGATAAGGTTTGCAAAATTGACCCCAATGGCACGGTGAGCACATTCTATAAGGGATTAGGGCGTCCGCAGGGACTTGCCTTCGACATGGACGGCAACCTGTATGTGGCAGCTTCGCTGAGCGGAAAACGCGGGATTGTGAAGATCACTCCCGACGGCAAGGCCAACCTCGAAGTTGCCGGCCAGGGATTGGTTGGGCTGGCGTTTGCCCCTGGGCGGAGCGCGATTCTCACCACGACCAGCAGCGTTCACCATCTTTCGTGGAACATTCAAGGCCTGGCGCTTTTGCCGGATTGATCGCTCTCCGTGTTCTCGCACTTCTCTGCCCGCACAAACTGTGCGCGCCTCATTACGAACCGTCGTTTTCATTTACACTTCTAACCCGTGGACGCCGAAATCATCGCGGTGGGTTCGGAAATGCTCACACCCTACCGCATGGACACGAATTCGCTGTATCTTACTGAACAACTGAACCTGTTAGGTGTTGAGGTCGTTTTTAAAAGCATTGTGGGCGACAACTTGCCGCGGATCGTTGCAGCGGCACAGCATGCTCTATTCCGATCCGACATTGTGATTTTCGTTGGTGGTCTCGGCCCCACCGAAGACGATCTGACGCGCGAAGCAGTCGCCGAGGCTCTCGGAGCGAAACTGTGGCGGGATCCGGAGATCGTGCAGCGTCTGGAAGAGCGTTTCGCCTCGCGTGGTTGGAAGATGACCACCAATAATGCCAAGCAGGCTGACCTGATTGAAGGAGCTACGGTTCTTGTCAATCCGAACGGCACCGCGCCCGGCCAATTCATTTCCGGACAGTTCGATGGCCGCGAGCACATCATCGTGCTGTTGCCTGGCCCTCCGCACGAAATGAAGGCACTGTTCGAAAGCGAAGTGCGCGAACGGCTGCGGGCGAAAGTGCCTGCAGCTTTTCTGGCCATGAGGACCTTGAAAATCGCCATGCTCGGCGAATCGCTCGTGGACTCGCGTGTGGCGCCCATTTATAAGCGCTTCCCCGATGTGGAAACGACCATTCTGGCCGGCGCCGGAGAGATTGAATTGCATTTCAAAACTCGCGCTGCCACGCAAGAGGCGGCGCAGCGTCGAGTGGATGAAGTCGCCGGCCTGGTGGAAGACGAAATGGACGATGCCGTTTATTCGCGCAATGGCGAATCACTGGAACAGATCGTCGGATATTGGCTACAAATGCGCAACGCCACTCTGGCAGTAGCGGAATCGTGTACCGGCGGACTGCTGGCGGAGCGCATCACGTCGATCAGCGGCAGTTCACGCTATTTCCTCGGCGGCGCGGTGGTGTATTCCAACAATCTGAAGACTGAACTGGCGGGCGTTCCGGCAGAAATGATTGAGCGCCATGGCGCCGTGAGCCGCGAGGTTGCCGCAGCTTTGGCGGAAGGCATTCGATACCGGTGCGAATCGACATTCGGCGCCGGCATCACCGGAGTCGCAGGGCCGGGCGGAGGAACGCCGGAAAAGCCGGTTGGGCTCGTTTTTCATGCGGTCGCGAGTGATACGGGAACGGAGGTCGTGCAGCGCAACTTCCCAGGAGATCGCAAGCGCATTCGCCGCTTCGCGTCGACCATGGCGCTGGATATGATCCGAAAAAAACTGATGTGATTCGCCTACCATTCTTGCTCTCGCTTCTCATCGCTTATCCGCTCAAATCCGAAACATTGCAGAACCGGCAAGCGCGGATATTTCGGGAATGCCGGATCGCTTGCTGAGCGCTCGCAAACGTAAAATGTCGAGCCGCGGTCAGACTTCATTCGCCGCATGAACCTGCAATCAAGGCACAGACCAACCGATTGCAGCTCTCGGCGTGGATTTCCGTCAGGCACGATTACAGAATAACTCGCGCGAGTGCGACAGGGTCAGCGACGACAGTCACACAGCAGTTCCGGTATACTAAATAGTCACATGCCCGTCCTGAAAAACATCGCGGCGATCGCCAAAGGCATGAGCATCACGTTCCGGGAGATGTTTAATCCCACGATCGTGGAGAACTATCCCGACGGCAAGGGGCCCTTGCGCGGAGCCCGGCTGGAAGCGCGTTTTCGGGGTGCCCACGTGTTGCAGCGCGATGAGAACGGACTGGAGAAGTGTGTTGCGTGCTTCTTGTGCGCGGCGGCTTGTCCGGCAAATTGCATTTACATTGAAGCCGCGGAGAATACCGCCGAACACCGCGTCAGCGGCGCGGAACGCTATGCCAAGGTTTACAACATCGATTACAACCGATGTATTTTCTGCGGCTATTGCGTCGAGGCTTGCCCGACCGACGCGATTACGCATGGTCACGGGTTCGAACTGGCGAGTTTCAACGCCACCAATCTGATCATGCGCAAGGAGCAAATGCTGGCCCCCCGGCCAGCACACATGGGAGCAAATGTTGTTTTCAATCAGGCCGACGTGGACGGTGGGGCGCCCGCGCAGATGGTGCCGGGGAGTTAAGCTTCCAACGAATTCTGTTTCGTCACGCCGGTCCATCGCGACCGGCGTTGTTGTATGTAGGGCAATGTGTTTTGAGCGTCCTCCTGAACGAAGTGAAGGATCTTAAGTCTCTGCAATTGGCTGTTACGAGCAGGATGCATAGGTTCTTCGCTTCGCTCAGAATGACAAGAGCTTGTGGGACGGCAAATATATGAAGGATTTCCTCCAGACCGTGCAAGAACGCGTCGTCATCTATGACGGCGCCATGGGTACCAACATTCACAAGCGCAATCCTACCCTCGACGATTATTGGGGAAAGGAAAACTGCAGCGAGGTGCTAGTTCTCAGCAGGTCGGACATTATTCGCGACATCCATGCCGACTTCCTGCGGGTGGGCTGCGACGTGGTGGAGACCAACACGTTCGGAGGAACGGGTATTGTGCTGGCGGAGTTCGGCCTGGGAAACCGCGTCCACGAAATCAACGTGAAGGCGGCGCAACTGGCGAAGGAAGTCGCCCAGCAATTTTCCACTCCGGACAAACCACGATTTGTGGCCGGATCGATCGGCCCTTCGACGAAGCTTCCCTCTCTGGGTCATATCAATTTTGACAACATGCTGGCTGCGTTTGAGGAGCAGGCGACAGCTCTGCTCGAGGGCGGAGTTGACGTTCTTCTGGTCGAAACCTGCCAGGATTTGCTGCAAGCAAAGATAGCGGCCATCGGCGCACTCGAGGCGCTACGGAAAGCGGGTAAGCGGCTGCCCGTCACGGTGCAAGTGACATTGCAGGAATCCGGGACAATGCTGCTGGGCACTGAGATCGGAGCAGCGCTGACCGCGCTCGAGCCTCTCGATATCGACATCATCGGTTTGAATTGTGCGACCGGGCCGAAGGAAATGAATGACGCAGTCCGCCATTTGGCCCTGAATTCGACGAAACACGTTTCGGTTTTGCCCAACGCCGGCTTGCCAGTGAACGAGGGCGGGCATGCCGTGTTCAAGCTCACGCCCGCGGAACTTGCGGACTATCACAAGCATTTTGTGCAGGACTACGGAGTTCGCATCGTTGGCGGATGCTGCGGTACCAGTCCTGAACATCTGAAAGCTGTCGTGGATGCGGTCTCCGGAATCGAACCTGCAAAACGCGATGTCAAGCGCGTTGGAGCCGCGTCCAGCGCGTACACGTCGGTTCCACTCGATCTCGAACCCAAGCCGCTGATCGTGGCCGAAGAGATGAATACGACCACTCGGGTGGAACATTTCCGTAATCTCGTACAGGCGAAGAAATACGACGACATTCTCGCGCTAGCCAAGAAGCTGGTGAACGATGGCTCGCACATGCTCGACCTGTGCTGCGCCATTGTTGGTGAGGACGAGAAGGGCTACATCAGCTCGATTCTTGACAAGATTGCCACGCGCGTTCCGGCTCCAATTCTGGTCGACTCGACCGAAGCGGATGTCGTCGAAGAAGCGCTCAAGCGAATTCCCGGACGGGCGATCATCAATTCGATCAATCTGGAAGATGGAGAGAAGCGTACGTCAAAGGTTTTGCCTATGGCCAAGCGCTACGGCGCAGCGGTTATCGCGCTGACCATTGACGAAGACGGCATGGCGCTCACGGCGGACAAGAAAGTTGCGATTGCGCATCGCATCTACGATCTGGCCACCAAAAAATACGGGCTCGATGGGACCGACCTGATTTTCGATGCCCTCACGCTGCCGATCTCAACCGGGCAGGAAGAATATCGGACCGCGGGAATTGAAACCCTGAAGGCGCTCGAACGCATCAAGAAAGAACTGCCTTCGGTTAAGACAATTCTGGGCGTCAGTAACATTTCTTTCGGTCTCGATGCCTATCCGCGCCGCGTGCTGAACTCCGTTTTCATGCACGAAGCGGTCGATCACGGCCTGGATATGGCCATCGTGAACTACACGAAGATCTATCCGTTATACAAAATTCCTCAAGAAGAGGTTGAACTGGCGCGGAAGCTGATTTTCCGCGATACATCGGGCGGCGATCCGCTGCAAGTTTACATGGCGCACTTCGCCGGAATGAAAGGCAAGCCGGCGGCCGCAACGACGGCGCACGTCGACACACTCTCGGTCGAAGACAAACTGAAGTTCGCGATTATCAACGGCGAAAAATCGGTCGGCGAAGGCGCGAATAAAAAATCGCTGGAGCAATTGCTCGAAGATGCGCTTGCAAGTTACTCGCCGCTGGAGCTCATCAATACGGTCCTGCTCGATGGAATGAAAACTGTCGGCGACCTGTTTGGGGCGCGGAAGATGCAGTTGCCGTCCGTGCTCGATTCCGCTGGCGTGATGAAGCAGGCGGTCGCCTATCTCGAACCAAAGATGGAGAAAAAATCTGGCTCGCAGAAAGGCACGATTGTACTCGCGACCGTGAAGGGCGATGTGCACGATATCGGCAAGAATCTGGTCGACATCATCCTGTCGAATAACGGATACAAGGTGGTCAATCTGGGCATTAAGCAGCCGGCAGACACCATCATCCGGGCTGCGCAGGAACATCAGGCCCATGCCATCGGACTAAGCGGATTGCTGGTGAAATCGACTCTGGAAATGAAGTATGTCATTCAGGATCTGGAGCGGCAGAAGCTGGAGTTTCCGGTGATCTGCGGGGGAGCGGCTCTGACGCGCAAATATGTGGAAGACGACTTGCGGCGCGAGTATGCCAATGCTGTGTTCTATGCCGACGATGCTTTCGCCGGTCTGAACATCATGGAGGATCTGGCTAGCTCTGACGGAGCGCGGGACGCGCGTTTGCGCGAAGGACGCACGGTAAAGGAATACGCGAAAGCCGCAGTGATCGACGAGGAAGCCGGTCCGGTGTTTGCGGAGCGAAGCCCGGTGGTTAGCGACGCTCCAAATATTCCCACGCCGCCGTTCTGGGGCGTTCGCGTACGGAAAGATTACGATCTCCGCGAAGTGTTTCGGTATATCAATGAGACCGCGCTGTTCAAGAACCAGTGGCAGTTGAAGACGGCTTCGCAATCAGATTACGTGCGGCTCGTGGAAAAGAAGTTCCGGCCGATTTTGCACGACCTGGAAAGCGAAGTAATCAACTCGGGATTGTTTGAGCCCAAAGTTGTGTATGGGTACTTCCCTGCTCAGAGCGACGGGAATGATGTGATCGTGTATTCAGCCCCGAATCCCGAGTCCCGAGCCGCGAGCGAAAACTCGGAGATGTTGCGTTTCACGTTTCCACGCCAGAAAGAAGGCCGGCGGTTGAGCATTGCAGACTTCTTTGCGCCAAAATCGTCCGGCAAGATGGATGTGATCGGGCTATCTCTGGTCACGATCGGATCAAAGGCAAGCGCGGAAACGCAGCGATTGTTTGAGGGTGGAGAGTACACGAAATACCTCTATCTGCACGGTCTCAGTGTTGAAACTGCAGAGGCCTTGGCGGAACTGCATCACAAGAACATGCGGGAAGAGTTGGGAATTGCGAGCGAAGACTCGGTGGAGATTCGCGATCTCTTCCACCAGAAATATCGCGGATCACGGTATTCGTTTGGCTATCCGGCTTGTCCGAATTTGGAGGATCAGACGAAATTGTTTGCCCTGTTGCATCCGGAAGAAAATGTTGGCGTCCGCCTGACTTCCGGCTTCTTGCTCGAACCGGAGCAGTCGACCTCGGCGATCGTGGTGCATCATCCGGCTGCGAAGTATTTTGTGGTATGAAAGCGGGGATGCAAATCACCGAAACGATAACCGCTGATGGAAGTGGGTTTTGGGGGTATGGGGTCTACAAGATTGAACTCAAAACGCGGTTTACGACTTACACGGATTCGAGTAGGAAGAATGCGAGGACCGTAGGCCGATACGATCTAGTGTTTACCGACAACTCAAATTCGGATATTCGCGCGTTTAATTCCGACACTAAGCGATCGGAATTCATCAAGAAGAACTTTACGCAGTTGGAGATTCGCGAAATCCCGAAGGACGAGCAGATGTTCAAGTCGCTGCCCGATCCGTTAGCACATGTCATCGGCGAGTACCTGTCGGACGTAAGCTTTGTGATGGACTATTTGCAATTGCACTTCTGTGGCCCTAGGTTCAACTTCTACAACTGGCCAGTAGTGATCCTTGCAGTTCAGCAGTTGGAAATGGGCCAGGTGGGCTACCGAGATGCACTTTGCGCGCTGATCGGCAAGACGGTTCAGTCGCTCGACGTGTTCCTCGACAGCGGGCTCACATTTGTCTTTCAAGGGGGCGAGATCATGACAGTCTCATTGCGAGCACCCGTGGGATCGACGCTGCCCGAGGTGGCCGAATACTCTAGTGGCAAAGGGTCGGGGATCACCTGGTCCTCTGGCGAGGAGCCATTCGAATAGCCACTCCGTCTATTCATTTACCCGCAACCACTGCCTGAAGGACAGCATCTTTTCTGCATGATTCGAAAACTAAAGTCGGGCGCATATCGTTTGTATTCACTTAAGAAGAATGCGAAGACCGGGAAGCGACGAAATCTGGGAACGTTTTCCTCGCTCGCTGCGGCTAAGAAGCATGAACGGGCGGTACAGTATTTCAAGCGCGCTTGAGGCATCGCTGAAGAGCGCAAGTAACTAGAAGGTAGTTTGCAGGCGGAGGGCGTAGCTGCGGGGCGGTGCGATCGCGTTTCCGGAAAACAGGCCACCGAAGTCGAGCACGTTCAAGCGATTGTTCAGATTTTCGACGTCCGCCTGCAGGCGTGTTTCGACCTCGTCGTTTTTGTACACGTCGGCACCAACCGACGCATCGATGGCAAACAGCGGCCGCACTCGCTGGCGAGCAAAGTCCAACCGGTCCACCACAGCTTGACCATACTCCGCGAGCGCCTGCTGATATGTTCCGGTGAA
The DNA here is from genome assembly GCA_963772045.1 of uncultured Acidobacteriaceae bacterium. GTDB lineage: Bacteria > Acidobacteriota > Terriglobia > Terriglobales > Acidobacteriaceae > Sulfotelmatobacter. The sequence goes on from CAVYWC010000005.1 coordinate 176,720, forward strand.
CTCGAAGGGTAGGCCGCTACCGAACTCTGCCGACCCAGCTATCCACATCCGTGATAGCAGTTGATAGCGCAGACGTGTGCGAACCGTGTTGCGCTGATCCTGCGAATCGGGGAAGTGTCCTGAAGCCGGCAATTGCTGTTGTAAGTCCGCGATATCGTCGGCGAGAAATAGGCCGCCCGTGACCGGAAACCACGCGTTGCCGACCATGTAAGAGTAGCTGGCAAAACCTGAGAAGCGTTTCCAGTTTGGAAGTTCAATCTTTCCTTCTGCGCCGTAAATGATGGCTCGATTGAAAGCGATCGGAAAACTTACCGCCGTGTTGAGGAGTTGATCGTCGTCAGCATAGTTGTTCACATCGCGGCGATAATAGTTCACATCCAGGCGAACTTGCCCGAACAAAGCCTTGGTGGCTCCCAACTCGTAATAATCCCCATGCGAGGGTTGAACCGGCAAGCGCTTGACTTCGGGACTGAGAGAAACCACTTCCGGAGAACTGGAAAGCAGTAAGTTCTCGAACGCGGGCGTCTGGAAGACGCGGTCATACGCGGCATGGATCAGCAATCCGGCGGGGCGAAAAAATCTCGCGACCGCCAGCCGAGGGCTCACTGCGTTCTGATTGACCAGAAGCTGATAGTGATCCCAGCGCAGGCCGGCGCTGACCGTCCAGTTGCCCAAACGAAGCAAATCCTCCACGTAGGCAGACTGCTCGAGGTCAGGACGATGTCCGAGAAACGCGAACGAATCCGGAGTGCCGTTCGGAAATTGGTTTGGATCGCTGATCGAGTCACTGAAGTTCTCGTGCAGAAACAAATTGTCTGACTCGATCCCGGCCTTCCACTCCTGGCGGCCGCGATGCCACGAAAGCGAGCCGTTGAAATATCTCTCGCTGAAATGGTTGTGGAGAGACGCGATGATCGGAGTCGAATCCGAATTGGAAGTCAGATCATCAGACGTCTCCCGCACCATGCCATGCAGCGAAGCGAGAGCATTGGCGAAAAAAACATGCTGGAAGGAAACAATGCCCATGGTCTCGGCATTACCCCCGTCCTGGCGCTGTCCGGCATCTTCCTGCACTTGCTCGTTCGGGATCTGGAAATGCGAAAAGGCGTGGCGCACGATCAATCCAACGCGATCCTTCGGGCTGAGATCGCGCTCGTAATTCATGCTGAAATCACCGGTAGTTCCATTGTTCGTGTGATTTTCAGGAACCACCGGATTCAAGTAATGCCCCGTCATGTCGCCATCGGCACTGAAGCCCAGCGCATTTCCCTCCCACTTGTATTGCGCCTGGGTGAAACCGCCTGCCGTGTTGAAGCTGCCGCCTGACAAGACTGCCTGCCCGTGCAAGCCGGGGTGCGTGTCTCGAAGCGTGTTGACCTCGACGACTCCGCCCATTTTTCTTCCGAATTCCGCGGGGATCCCCGCCGTGTAAATGTTGAGGGATGACACGTCATCTGCTTCGATTTCCGGACTGAAGCCGGGGGAACGGTTATCGGTTAGCGGAATGCCATCGATTACAAACTGAGTTTGATATTCAGAGCCGCGCGGGTGCAATACTGCGTTACCTTCGTAGAGCCAGCCGGGCTGGGAGTTCACCAGATCCTGCAGCGAGCGCCCCGGCAAGGATGTGGTGCGCGTTTCGATCGTGGCGGCTCCGATGGCGTTTGAGGAACCTGCACTGCTGGGATCAATCAAAGTGTCGGAATCGTGCACCGTTATCGAAGTCTGCACCGAGGGCAGACCCAACTGAATGGACTGTCGCACCGGGATAGCGGACTGGACCTCGACAGATCCGGCATATTCCGCGAAGTCGGGATGATTGATTCGTATGCGGTAGATTCCGAAGGGCAATCGCGTGGCCACAAGCCAACCCGCGTTATCCGTCAGGAATGTGTTTCGGTACTCGCTGGCCTCGTTGACTAACTCTACTTCTGTTCGTATGCCCAAGCCGCTAGGGTCTGTGACTCTGAGGCGAAGTTCTCCCGAGTTGCTCTGCCCCAAAAGCGAAAGAGAAACGAGTAAGAACGCGAACTGAAGCGGCAGCCACAAGCCGATCCGGCACTCACCCCGGCAGAGCTTTAAGCCCGAAAGAATGAATGCGCTCGGATCCATTTTCTCCACAGTCTTACAAATTGCATAGAACAAGATGATAAATCTTCAGCGTCTGCGAAAAAAACTCAGCGGATCTTCCTTTTGAGGAGGTCCTCAACGGATGCTGCTGGCCGCGAGTGAAGATGCATTTCTTCGCGCCCTTGCGCAACCAAGGCAGATCGAGCAAAAAACGGCGCTCGTTGCGCAAGGTTTCGAGCACTGTTTTATTGTCTCATTTCAGCAGCTCGGGCACCGCCAAACGACTTGTGCTGGCCCTATCAACGCGCCTTGCAAAATCGGCTCCTCAGGCTCGGCTTTATCTGCAACTGTTACAATTCAAGGTTATTCAATCAAGACTGCAGCTCTACAATTTAGGCTTCGCCACCGCTAAACTGAAAAGCGCTGCCTTGTTGAAGCATGCAGGTCTACGCCTGAAGAAACAAGCGACATGAAATGTCCTTTCTGCGGATTTGTCAATGACAAGGTGGTCGACTCACGCGAGAGCAAAGAGGCGGAGTCGATCCGGCGGCGGCGCGAGTGTCTGAAATGTGGTAAGCGTTTCACCACTTATGAACGCATCGACGAAATTCCTTACATGGTAGTAAAAAAGGACGGCCGCCGCGAAAAATTTGATCGCCAGAAGGTGCTCAATGGCCTCTTACGCGCGTGCGAAAAGCGTCCGGTGCCGATCAGCAAGTTGGAGCAGATCGTTAACGAAGCTGAGTCGTTCGTGATTGAGTCGGCGGAGCGCGAACGTAAGACCAGCGAATTGGGTGAACTCATCATGAACCGTCTGCGGCGGCACGATAAAGTTGCGTATGTGCGCTTCGCCTCCGTTTATCTCGATTTCAAAGATGTAAAAGAATTCATGAACGAGTTGAAGGATCTGGTCAAAGCTAAGGCTTAGAGGCCTTCTAAGACGTGATCACTGATGGCTCATAAAATTACCCTGATCCCCGGCGATGGCATAGGACCTGAAGTCACTCAGGCGACAGTCCGAATCCTTGAAGCCACCGGTGTGAAGTTCGAATGGGAAACGTTCGCCGTCGGTGCCGAGGCGTATGAAAAGCACGGCGAATACATTCCAAAAGAAGTCATCGAATCGATCGAGCGCACACGCGTGGCCCTGAAGGGTCCGGTCAGTACACCCATCGGTGGGGGCTTTCTCAGCATCAACGTGGCGCTGCGCAAGAGATTCGATTTGTACGCGAATTTCAGGCCGATTCGCAATCTGCCGCACATTCCTACACGATATCCGGACGTAGATCTGATCATCGTTCGCGAGAATACCGAAGGACTCTACTCCGGACTCGAACATGAAGTCGTGCCGGGAGTGGTGGAGAGCCTGAAGATCATGACGGAAAAAGCCTGTACCCGGATTGCGCGCTTCGCTTTCGAGTATGCGCGCAAGAACAACCGGAAGAAAATCCACGCCATCCACAAAGCCAACATCATGAAATTGTCCGATGGTCTGTTTCTCCGCTGCGCCCGTGATGTCGCCAAGCAATATCCCGAAATCACCTACGGCGAACACATCGTTGACAACACCTGCATGCAGCTCGTCATGAACCCGTATCAATACGACATGCTGGTCATGGAAAACCTTTATGGCGATATTCTTTCCGATTTATGCGCCGCCTTCGTGGGAGGGCTGGGATTTGTGCCCAGCGCAAATCTTGGCGATGAGTGCGCGATTTTCGAAGCTGTGCATGGATCGGCGCCCGACATTGCAGGAAAGAACTTGGCGAATCCGACGGCTTTGCTACGCTCGGCTCTGCTTATGGTGCGTCATCTCGGCGAGCACGAGGCCTCGACGCAGATTCGCAAGGCACTCGAGCGCGTCTACAGGCACCGAGAAAAACTGACGCGCGATATCGGCGGGCAAGCGGGAACATCCGAGTTCGCCGACGCCATCATCGAAGAGATGTCAAAAGTGGCTCCCGAGCCCGCACGGCCGTAAAGCTGAAGACGTCTGTATTCTCTGTGATTTAGCGCTTTTTCAGAGCTTCCAATTCCTCCAGGGTTCGCGGCCAGTCCAATCCCAACAATCTCGATAAGCTGCGATCGGCGAGCACCTTTCCCCCGGTCTGGCAGTGAGCGCAATAGTTCGTTTCTTTATCCGCGTAGCGAATTCTCAGAATCTTTTCCCCACATCGCGGGCACGGTTTTTCGTAGCGGCCGTGAACGGCCATGTCTTCTCGAAATGCCGTGACCTTTTCCGGGAATTTTCCCTTCGCTTCAGCACAGATGTGGTCGATCCAAAACTGCAGAGCGCTTCGCGCCGCGGCAAATAGTCGTTCCCATTCAGTAGCAGTCAATTTCTGCGTGAGTGTCATGGGAGAAAGTTGTGCCGCATGAAGAATTTCATCGGAATACGCGTTGCCGATGCCGCTCAACAATCGCGGATCAGTAAGTGCGCGCTTCAGCGTGTGGTTCTCAGCCCTCAGCACGTTTCGAAATGTGTTCAGATCCGTGGTGAAGACGTCGATGCCGCCGGCGTCGAATGCCTGAAGGTTTTCCTCGCCGCTCACCAGATGCAGCGATGCGCGACGCTTCGCACCAGCCTCGGTTAGGACCAGCGACCCGTTCGGAAAATCGAATGCCGCCAGGTTCTGTCGGCCAGCTAATTTCGCATTGCGAGGGCGCCAATGCAACCGTCCCGCAATCATCAGGTGAAGCACAAGCCAGATATCGTTTTCCATACCGATGGCAATGCGTTTCCCGATGCGCCGTAACGTTCGCACTTTCTGACCTTCTACCGCCGCAATCGGAGGATGCGCAGTTCGCAGAAGGAAGGGGCTTGCCAGGCGCACGTGCTCGAGCTGTTCACCAATAACGCGCGCTTCGAGGGCCGTGATGTACGCGGAAATATCCGGCAACTCAGGCATAGCACAAGCTTCCTGCCAGCCTGGAGAATTTGCAAGTTGGAGTGATTGCATTGGAACTGCCGCGCAAATTTTGCAACCAACCATTGACTCTCGCTCCGCATTGGGAGTAAAGTGCCTCCCAATCGTGGGTTTCTGGGGGAAGATGACGCGCTCAACTCGGCGCCTTGGTGTGGTTCTCTTTCAGCTCGGTGGTCCCGACTCGCTGGAAGCTATCGAGCCATTTCTCTATAACCTGTTCTGCGACCCCGAAATCATTGATTTTCCCTTCGCCCGCATCGGACGCAAACCGCTGGCCAAGCTGATCTCGGCCGCCCGAGCCCGGAAAGTGCAGTATCATTACGCCGCCATCGGCGGATTCTCGCCCATTCGCCGTCACACCGAACGGCAGGCGCAGGCGCTCGAAGCAGAATTGCGAAGCCATGGCATGGACGCACACTGTTTCGTGGCCATGCGCTACTGGCGTCCGTTTACTTCCGAAGCCATTGCGAAAGTGCATGCCGCGCAGTGCGACGAATTGGTGCTGTTGCCGATGTATCCGCAATATTCCTCGACTACGAGCGGATCGAGTCTCAACCAATGGCAGCGGTTGTTTCGCAGCGATCTGCCGCTACATTGCGTCCAGAATTTCTATCGCAACACGACCTATCTGGACGCGGTCGTCGAGAGGATCAATGACGCTCTTTGGCGCTTCCCTATTGCGGAACGCCCGGAGATTATCTTCAGTGCGCATGGCGTACCCATGTCCGTCATTGAAAAGGGAGATCCCTATCAGCGGCAGATTGAGGAAACCGTCGATCTGGTCCGGGCGCGGGGAGGATGGAGTAACTCTTACCGGCTTTGCTATCAAAGCAAGGTGGGTGCGAGCAAATGGTTGCAACCTTCCCTGCATCACACACTCCAGCAGCTCTCGATCGAACAGGTGCGCGAAGTTTGCGTCGTGCCCATTGCTTTTGTATCCGATCACGTCGAAACGCTCGGTGAGATCGATCACGAAGCACGGGATCGGGCGATGCGCTTGGGATTCACCCAGTTCGAGATGAGCGCAGGACTGAACGATTCTCCGACATTCGTTCGGGCGCTGGCCGAGATTGTGCAGCAAGCGGTCGCCGAACCTGCGCACGCTGCAATTCAAGTCCGTAATGTTGGGAGGCAGCTTGGGACGCCAGAATACGCGGCGGCCGCTGGCATGGATTAGATCCAAATAGCAAGGGGAGAGGAGTCATGGCCGACACTGAGAAGGTCGATGTAGTCCCCGAGGCGGCAAAACCAGCCGCCAAACCCGCCGTCGATGCCACGAAATATGTCGGCACGCCCGCGGTAGGAACGTCGAAAGCCGCGGCGGCCGCTGGCGTATCTGGCACCGCTTCTTCCACCGAAATTGATCGTCGCCGCCGCCGTTTCGCATGGACCCTGGTCACTGGGTTCCTGGCGGCGTGGTTCCTGGCATTCTTCCGGTTTTTTCTTCCCAGAACGCTGTTCGAGCCTAACTCGGTTTTCAAGATCGGCTATCCCTCAGAGTTCGCGCTCGGCGTTGACACAAAGTTTCAGCAGAAATTTCGCATCTGGGTCGATCGCACGCCGGATCGACTGTTTGTGATCTACGCGCGCTGCACTCATCTGGGCTGCACTCCTGATTGGAAACCTGCTGAGAACAAATTCAAGTGTCCGTGCCACGGAAGCGGTTATGACAGCGAGGGGATTAATTTCGAGGGTCCGGCGCCGCGTCCCATGGACCGTGCCCATATTGAACTGGCGCCCGACGGTCAGATTCTCGTCGACACTGCCAAGCTCTATCAATGGCCGAAGGGGCAGCCCACTCACTTCAATGATCCGGGAGCGTTTCTGACAGGAGTTTAAACACGCGGTCCATTCGGAATTCCTATGGCTGACGAAAACAACTCAAACGGAAAGAACGGAAAAGTCGGTCTGGTGGAGCGGGTTACAACCGGTGTCAAGGGCGACATTCAAGCGCTCAAGACCGACATCCCCAGCAAAGCCAAAGAGCAGATCGAGGGACTGAAGGATCCGACCAAGACCCAGGTTTACACTTCGATCTTCCGCCACAAGCACGACGACACGCCGCGCAACCGCGCGCTGGGTGTGCTATCCAACGTTTTCCTTCATCTGCACCCGGCAAAAATCAATCGCGACGCCGTGCGCTACAGCTATACCTGGGGCATGGGCGGGATCACGTTCTACCTGTTCATCATTCTCACCTACACCGGCGTGCTGCTGATGTTCTATTACCATCCGAGCAAAGTGCAGGCATTTCGGGACGTTCTGTACCTGGAGCACGACGTTCCCTTCGGAAAGATTCTGCGCAACATGCATCGCTGGGCCGCCCACCTGATGGTGATTGGGGTGTGGCTGCACATGTTCCGCGTGTTTCTGACGGGCTCGTACAAGAAGCCGCGCGAGTTCAACTGGAATATCGGCGTGCTGCTGCTGGTCTTCACGCTGCTGCTTTCTTTTACCGGATATCTGTTGCCGGATGACCAACTCGGATTCTGGGCCGTGACTGTGGGCACGAATATGGCCCGCGCCACTCCGCTGCTTGGCCATGAAGGACCATTCGGCCCGATGCTGGGCATGACTCCCTACAACGATGTGCGGTTCGGATTACTGGGCGGATCGATTGTCGACGCGAATGCCCTGTTGCGTTCCTACATTTGGCATTGCATTGGGATTCCGATTGTCGCGTCGGTATTGATGATCGTGCATTTCTGGCGCGTACGAAAAGATGGCGGCATTTCCGGACCAGCCCAGGTGATGCTCGAGGCGGAGGCTGACAAGCCGCGTCGCGGGCCCAAGGCGGCCGGAGAGTGATTATGTGTGGCGCGGGCACTCCCGTCCGCGGGGATTGGTTCTGAAAGTTTATTTGCGGTGGCTTTTCGCGGACAAGAGTGTCCGCGCCACACGAGGACATTATGGATTGGCGACAACTCTGGGAAATCTGTTCGGCTCCGGACAACGTGCCGATCGTGGCACTCATTCCGTTGCTCGCGTTCTATATCTACCTGGCGTGGCGACAGGCCCACGCGAACGATCAACTGATCGCGCAGCTTGAGACCGATCCCGCGCTGGCCAAGACGCACCATCGCAAGACTTGGCCCTTCAAGCAGGGATGGCAAAAGGAAGTCCACGTCTGGCCGTTCTTGCTGCGGATTGAATTTCTCGCTGCCATCATCATCACCATAATTCTGATGGTCTGGTCCATCTCGCTGAACGCGCCGCTGGAAGAGCCCGCCAATCCCAATCTCACCATGAATCCGGCGAAAGCGCCGTGGTACTTCCTCGGCCTGCAGGAGATGCTGGTTTACTTCGATCCGTGGATCGCCGGCGTAGTCATGCCCACACTGATCATCGTCGGTCTCATGGTCATTCCCTACATCGATACGAACCCGCTGGGCAGCGGTTATTACACTTGGAAGCAGCGCAAGTTTTCGATCTCGGTTTTTCTTTTTGGCTTCATCGTCATGTGGGTTTCCATGATCATGATCGGGACATTCATACGCGGGCCAGGCTGGCAATGGTTCTGGCCGGGGCAGACGTGGGATCACAATCGTTTGATTTATGAAGTCAACCGTGATCTGCCCGACATTTTCGGAATCACGTCGAATCTATCGAAAGGCATTTTCGGCGCGATCGTAGTCGGCGGCTATTACCTGATCGGTGGTGGGCTCGTGTACTCACTGTTCCGGCGGCGCATGGCAAAGGATTTCCGCCGCATGAGCCTGCTGCAGTTCTCGATCATGCAATTCTTTTTGCTGACCATGGTCGCGTTGCCGATCAAGATGAGCCTGCGACTGTTGTGGCACATCAAGTACGTGTGGATTACGCCGTGGTTTAACGTGTAGCGCGGGCGCGCCCGCCGGAGTTTCTAGAATTACGATTTTCGCACGGCCGAGGGCGGCCGCGCCTACATGGTCCAAATTGTCGGAGGAATCGGTGCCTGACAAACCCATCCCGGAGCAGGATCCGATCACGAGCAAGTCGTACGCGTTTCACTATGTGATCGCAACCGTCCTTTTGATTGCCACTCTGTTCTGGGCCTTGTGGGACGAGGCTTGGGGCCAGCGCCCATGGAAGGCGTTCCAGGACGCCTGGAAGATCCGCTACAGCGACTTCCTCAACACGGCGAGATCAAAGTCGAATCAGTCTCAATCGGCCGTCGAGCACGACGCGCAGTACGTGGCGCTGAAACAGGATTACTCCACCGCTTACGAAGCGGCCAAAGGGCAGGCCGCAGAGGTTCGCCAGCAACTTGATGATGCCAACGCGCGTCTGCTGGCTGTGCAAAGCGTGTTCACTGATCGTCGCGCTTACGTGAACGCTCTTACTTATGAATACGAAACCAGCACCAGCGCTTCCGAGAAGGCCAGCAAGCAGAAACAAATTGACGCCTACAAGGCCGAATTCGCGACCGTAGAGTTTCCTGATGGAAGCCGAAAGAAGTTTACTTTCCCGGAACTTGAAGAGACCTACAATGGCATTCGTGCTGAGAAAACCAAGCTGAGCCTGCAACTCGGGGACGTGCTGAAACCCTCCACACAGGCGAAAGCGACGATGGATGAGTACGTCGCCGACCACATGGTCGATCTGACGCCGGCGCAGATCGACGGTCTTAAGAAAAAAGTTTCGGACTGGGATTCGAAAATCGTCCAGATCAATGTGGCCCAGGCCAACATTGTGGACCGCTGTGAGTCTTGCCATCTGAACACACGCGAGCCATTGAAGATCACCGAAGCGGCAATGACTCCCAGGGGCGAGAAGCCGGACGAGTATGCCGAAGCATTCGTCAGCCATCCTCAACCGGAGTTGCTGGACATTCACGACCCCGAAAAGTTTGGCTGCTCACCCTGCCACCAGGGAAATGGCCGCGCTACGACGAGTGTCGAGAAAGGCCATGGAAATTACGAACACTGGCTGTGGCCGCTTTTTCCGAAGGAGAACATCCAGGCCGGTTGTCAGAATTGTCACGCCGCCGATATGGTGTTGGTGACCGGCGACGTTCAATTCCAGACGATCAACGATGGCAAGGATCTCTTCCGGCAAAGAGGTTGCATGGGCTGTCATCGCTATGAGGGATACGACAAAGAACCGGAAGAATTGAATTCGATCACTCAGCAGATTAAACAGATCGAGAATCAGAAAAAGGACAATCTGAAACAAACGGCCTTTCTGATGAAGCAGGCCGATGCTGCCGCAACCAACGACGAAGCCAACGCGCTCAATACCAAAGCCGTTGACCTGAGGGTTGCCAACAGCAAGCTGGATGGGCGTTTGCAGCAACTTGACTTCCAGTCGCACAGCCTGATGCAGGACCAGAAAAAGGTCGGACCAAACCTGAAAGATGTCCGCTTGAAGCTGAACAAGAACTGGATTCCGGTGTGGCTGAAGAAACCGACGGATTTCCGTCCTACGACAAAGATGCCGAACTTCCGGCTCAGCGATCATCAGATTCAAGCCATTTCCGCTTTCATCTGGCAATCGGGACTGACTGACCCGCTGCCCAAGCACAAGCCCGGGAACGCGGCGCATGGAAAAGAACTGTTCGAAACTCGCGGCTGCCTCGCCTGTCACTCGATCGGCGAAGGCGATCACATGATGGGTGGAACGTTTGCCGCGAACCTGTCGCGCGTCGGCGAAAAGGCGAATTACGATTACCTCGTCCGCTGGGTTCACAACGCACGGGAGCGCACGCGTCCCTATTGTCCGTACGAGAAGAAAGACATCGGTCCTGAGGATTACGCCAAGAAGGGACTTCCCTACCAATTCGATCTGGAGCACAGCCGTTGTCCGAATGATGGGCACGAACTGCAGGTTCAGAACATGACCGTAATGCCAAGCTTGCGTCTCAGCGAGGAAGACGCCGAGGACATCGCGACGTATCTGATGACGAAGAAGGACAAGGAGCCTTCGTCTTATCCAGATGCGTCGTTCATGGATGATCCTTCGTTGAAGGCAGAAGGCAAGAAGTGGGTGCGGCAGTTCGGGTGCGCAGGATGCCATGAAATCGCCGGCATGGAGGATGAAGGCCGCATCGGTACAGAATTGACGTTCGAAGGCAGCAAGCCGATTGAGCGTCTGGATTTTGCATTGTTCACCATACCGTCGCAGCGCGGCGGCAAAGGCGCGGAACCGATCACCGACAAAGAAGATCTGGCGCGGCTTCCCGACGGACCGGCCACCGAGCCCTGGTACAACCACAAGGGATTTTTCGAGCACAAGCTGGCCGAGCCGAATGTTTTCGACAAAGGCATGGTCAAGAGCCCGATGGAGGCTCTGCGTATGCCGAATCTCCACCTGACCAAGGATCAGGTTCGCGATCTCACCACGTTCCTGATGGGCAGCGAGGAGACTTCCCTGCCCGATAGTTATCAATACAAGCCGGGCGATGCGCGGCACGACGTCCAGGCTGGCTGGTGGGTGGTCAAGAAATATAACTGCATGGGCTGCCACCAGTTCATCCCCGGCCAGCAAACAATCCTTATGGGACTTCCGCAATATCAGGACGCTCAGGACCAGTTGCCGCCGAAACTGTTGACCGAGGGAGCGCGGGTTGATCCGGAATGGTTGAGGAAGTTCTTGTCCAATCCTGCACTCAGCACCTCCGACACGAACCGCGATGGCGTGCGCCCATATCTGAAGGTGCGCATGCCGACGTTCTCGTTTTCCGACAATGAATTGCGGATACTGGTTCGCTTCTTCCAGGCATTGTCGCAGCAGCCAATGCCCTACATTCCGGAGCAGGTACCCGTGCTTACCGCGAAAGAGACGGACATGGCGCGCAGCCTGTTCTCGAGTACTGCGGCGCCGTGCCTGAAATGCCATGCCACGGGCGATCCCACGCACGACAAAATCGCTACCGCTCCGAATTTCCTTTTGGCCAAGGAACGGCTGAAGCCGGACTGGGTCGAGCGCTGGATTACCGATCCGCAGGCGGTCAGTCCGGGCACATCGATGCCCTCGGGATTGTTCAAAAACGTCAATCATCAGTGGGTTTTCGCCGGACCCACTCCCTCGACGTTCAACGGATATCAGGGAGATCATCGCAAGCTGCTGACGGATTACATATTCCAACTGACTCCGGAGGAGCAGCGGCGCGTGGCTGCCGCCATGCCGCATGCGCGGGCAGCTCTTCAGCCCGCAAGCGATCGCAGGCATGCGTCGATCGAGTCGCATCCTGTGTCCAGTGGAGGTTCGCGGTAGAATTCACAGTTTAAGAAGCAAAAAAGAACACGTCACCGAGTCGCCGTTGAAGTTCGCTCCGGCTCGTTCGAAATAGCAGGTAGCAAGAAAACATTTCAGAGAGGGTGACATGATGAAGAAGAGGACAGATCGATCGAAACTGATCGTTGGGACGCTGACTTTGTGCATGCTGTTCGTTTTGGCGGCATGCAACAAGAAAGAGAACACCGAGCAATCGAATAACATGGCCGAGCAGCCCGCAGCCCAACCGGCAGCGACGCCCATCGATCCCGCAACGGTCGCGACCATCGACGGCACCGTCAAATTCGATGGCACGGCTCCGAAGGAATCGAAAATCGATATGAGCCAGGACCCGGGCTGCAAAGGGGTCAATCAGGCCGAGAACATTGTTGTCGATAATGGCAAGCTGGCTAACGTATTCGTCTACGTGAAAGACGGCTTGGGCAATCGCACGTTCGATACCCCAACCACGCCGGTCGTGCTCGAGCAACACGGCTGCCGCTATCATCCGCACGTGCTCGGCGTAATGGCTGGACAGACGGTTGACATCAAGAACATGGATCCGACGACCCACAATATTCATCCCACTCCAAAAGATAACCGCGAGTGGAACGAATCGCAGCCCCCGTCTTCACCGGACATTCAAAAGACCTTCGCGCGCGAAGAGATCATGTTGCCGGTGAAGTGCAACCAGCACCCGTGGATGAAGATGTACATCAACGTGGTGAAGAGCCCGTTCTACGCGGTCACCGACAAAGACGGGAAGTACGAGATCAAGGGCCTGCCGCCGGGCGACTACACACTAGCTTTTGTTCAGGAAAAACTGGGAGAGCAGGATCAGAAGGTCACGGTGGCAGCGAAGGAGACGAAGACCGTCGATGAGAGTTTTAAACCGACGGCTGACTAACCGCCAGCGCTCTACTGCCTCACGTTTTTGCTAGAATATCCTTTCGCGGCAGAGCGGGTCGTGTGGTGACTCGCTCTGTTCCCGCCCGCCAGGCTCGGACACATCCGGTGTTCGCCCTGACGCTCACGTCATGAACACAACTCTGAAAAGTCTCGAAGTTCCGTACCATCGTGGTCACCACCGCTTCGCCGTCGTCCTCGCCTGCTGGACCTTTCTCCTGATTATTGCGGGTGCTCTCGTCACCAGCAACGATGCTGGTCTTTCCGTTCCAGACTGGCCGACTTCGTTCGGTTCCTGGTACAAGATTCCGAAACTCGTCGGTGGTGTAAAGTTCGAGCACACGCATCGCATGATTGCGCAGGGCGCCGGACTGCTGACCATCATCCTCGTGATTTGGACCTGGCGCACTGAGAAGCGCCGCTGGCTGCGGATTCTCACCTATGCGGCATTGGGAACCGTGATCGCCCAGGGAATTCTTGGTGGGATCACAGTGCTGTTTTATTTGCCCCCGGCAGTCTCTTCGGCGCACGCTGCCTTGGCCCAAACATTTTTCTGCATTGCCGTAGTGATTGCAATGTTCACGGGAAAACAATGGATCGAAGAACACCCCCGAGTGGAGTTCGATCAGCGTCGTCCCAGCCTGTTTACGCTGACGCTGCTGTCCATTTTCATTCTTTACGTGCAGTTGATTTTGGGCGCCATGTTTCGTCATCACGGCCTGAGTTGGTGGCCGCATGTTCTCAACGCCGTGCTGGTTTCGTTCATCCTGGCATGGACCGCGGTTCGCGCTCTCAGTTTGTACTCTCACATTGAAGCCGTGCGGCGGCCGGCTATTCTGATGCTCTCTCTGATGATCGCGCAGTTATGTCTCGGCTTCACGGCATTCTTGACGCGAGTCGAGTGGGGGAAAGACGCCGTCCAACCTGAACTTCCCATGGTGCTTTCGACCGTGGCGCATGTGGCCGTAGGTGCTCTGCTGTTGGCCACTACGGTCGTGCTGGCAATTCAGGTCTGGCGCCACGTTCCGGTCGCTTTCGAAGAGAGGCTCCCGCAGGCACAGCGCCACCCGTCGACTGCATAGAGAACGGTTTCAATTCCCGTTGTCGCTGTCTGGTAACCCAGTTGGCTTCACGCCAGACTTTGAGCCCAAATTGTCGTAAACTGGATATTCACCTACTGGGGAAATCTTTGGTCTCGAAAGTTGCACCATTCGCCGACGCCGGTTTGGAAGTTGAACGTTCGTCCGCCGGAATAGTGATCTCTGTTCAAAACGTCGTACATCGGTACGAAAATCGTACGGCGCTGAATGGGGTCTCTTTCGATGTCCGTTCGGCCGAATTGTTCGGGCTCCTTGGACCGAACGGCAGCGGAAAGACCACCCTGTTTCGCATCCTTTCCACGCTCATGATTCCCACCGCCGGCCATGCCGTTGTGCTGGGTTGTGACGTGGCGCGGGACGCGTCGAATCTCCGCCATCAGATTGGTGTCGTGTTTCAGGCGCAGAGCGTCGATCCCAAGCTCACCGCCTACGAAAATCTGTGGCACCAGGGTCATCTCTATGGACTCCGGGGCAGCGCTCTCAAAACTCGTGTGATGGAGATCCTCACGCGCGTGGGCTTGGCCGACCGCGCCAAAGAGCGCGTTGAGACCTTCTCCGGTGGGATGCAACGCCGCATCGAGCTGGCCAAGGGATTGCTGCATCGTCCCGGGGTTTTACTGCTGGACGAGCCAACGACCGGCCTCGATCCGGGCGCGCGCCGTGATCTGTGGCAGTACTTGCAGATGTTGCGCGACGAAGAGCGCGTCTCGGTTCTCGTAACGACACACCTGATGGAAGAAGCTGAGCGCTGCGATCGCCTGGCTATCATGAACGAAGGCAATCTGGTCGCCCTTGGGACGCCTACGGAATTGAAAAGCGAGATTGGCGGGGATGTGATTCTCCTCGATGCCGCCCAGGATGCGGGATTGCTCGCCAAGCACATAGAGTTGCGTTTCCATTTGACTCCGACCGTACTCGGAAATCAGGTGCGCATCGAACGTGAGGGCGGGCATCGCTTCGTCCCGGATCTCGTCGAGGCCTTCCCCGGCGAGATTCAGGCTATTTCGGTCAGCAAGCCGGCCCTGGAAGATGTTTTCATTCATCGCACTGGGCATAAGTTCTGGAGTGAAAGCACGGAGGAAAATTCTGATTCTGAAGACAAACGGAGGTAGGGACATGCGGTTAACGATCCTTGTGCTTTCTCTTGTGCTCGGATTGGTACCACTGCTTGGAATCGGATGGATTTTCGCCACCGGCATGATTACGCCGTGGCCGCCTTCGGCCACAGTCGATGGCTTGTTCATGACGCTTATTCTGTTGACGCTCTCGTTGTGTTTTTTGCTGAACGCCTTCTGCGAGTGCCGTGATCACGGTCTGCTGAAGTTCCTGCAGAAAAACAAACCGGCGGCAAAGCCGGCTCCCTCCACGCCGGCGAAGTCTGTTCCTGTCACGGCGGGAGCCGCATCGGCCCCTCCGGCCGCAAAAGTGAGTTCCTAATGGCGACCCAAGCAGCAACTCTTCCCGGCACGGCGAAACCGCAATCCGCTGGCCTGATCCTGCCGGCGTTTACGCTTTGGTGGCGCGAGATTGTGCGCTTCTACCGCCAGACCACGCGTGTGATCGGGGTCCTGGCGTCCCCGCTGGTGTTTTGGCTGGTCATCGGTTCGGGATTCGGCACGTCTTTCCGTTCGGGCGGTGGCGCCGGTCAGCAGCATTACTTGGATTATTTCTATCCCGGCGCCCTCATCATGATCATTCTTTTTACTTCGATCTTTACCATGATGTCGGTGATCGAAGATCGCAAGGAGGGATTCTTGTTGTCAGTGCTGGTGGCCCCGGTTCCGCGGACTGCCATCGTGCTCGGCAAAGTTCTCGGCGGAACCACCCTCGCCGCGATTCAGGGAATGATCTTCCTGATCTTCGCTCCATTCGCAGGCGTGCACCTCGATCTCGTGAAAGTATTGCTCGTTGGCGTCGTCGTGTTTCTGGTTTCCTTCGCACTGACTGCACTCGGCTTCGCCATCGCGTGGCCGATGGATTCTACGCAGGCTTTTCACGGTATCGTCAATCTGTTTCTGATTCCGCTCTGGCTCGTTTCTGGAGCGCTATTCCCGCTCTCGGGTGCCTCGGGATGGATTCGCGTCATCATGCGGCTGAATCCCCTGACCTATGGAGTGGAAGGCTTGCGCCAGCTTTTGTATCCCGAGACACCAGGAAGTTTTCCGTTGTCCTCCGATCTGGCGACTTTGGTTTTATTTTCACTGGTGATGTTTGCTCTGGCATTTCTGATGGTCAATCGCCGCACCACGAGGCCGGTCGCTTGATCGACGAACAATACGCCTACTTCCCGGCCCTGATTGCCGGTTTGAACGGGACCAGCGCCGTACTCCTTTTCGTAGGACGCGGCTTGATCATGCGGGGCAAACTAGCGGCACACCGCGCCTGCATGATCGCCGCAATAGCTTCTTCAGCATTATTTCTGGCGTGCTACCTGTACTTTCATGCCCACGTGGGCGATATCCGCTTTCTCGGTCCTCGGTTTTGGCACGTGATCTACTTGATTGTCTTGATTCCCCATGTCACCTTAGCCATCGTCATCGTGCCCTTGGTATTGATCACGCTGATTCGCGGTTTGCGGGGTCGTTACGCGAAGCATCGCGCCATTGCTCGCTGGACGTGGCCCCTGTGGATGTATGTTTCCGTGACAGGAGTGATCGTATATTTCATGTTGTATCAGTGGTTCCCGCACAGCTAGGCAATCGATGTGTAGGCCCGGACACCTCCTCCGGGCAGTCGAGCGTAGACCCTCTGGGCTGTGGGTTCGTGGTCGTCTCGGTGGGGGACCGAAGCATCATGAGCATCCTGCATCTTAAGATCGACGTTTCCGGCACCGTGGGCGACGCCGCCTGGAAGGAAATTCAGCAATTCGATCAGATTCAGAGCGCCGACTTTGGCCCGCAATTCGGCAGCGGCGGACGCTGCAACCATCCGCCAGGCGCTCCGCACTGCAAAGGCGAATGGATCGGAGCCGAGATCCGGCTCCAGACACCGCTCTTGGCCCAATACGCCATGTCCCACTATCTGGAGCAGGAACGCGTGCTCGATGCCGATGTAGGCTAAGCGGCTTCTGCTATAGTTTCCGAATTCCATGTCTGTACACCCAACTTCCGTTCCTGCTCAAGACTCACAGCCCGGCCCCGAAAGCGCTGCTGTCCAGAAAAGGCCCAAGCGCTCCATGTCTCGGACGCAAAAGATTCTCTTCTTCGTGACCGGCTGGCTGATCGTCCTCATGCCCTTTCTGTTCTGGTGGAACACCTGGTTCGGACGCCATCTTTCCAATGAGCAGTTGAACCAGTATCTTCACGATGATGTGAAGCCACGGCACATTCAGCATGCGCTGGTGCAACTCGGCGACCGCATGTCGCATGGTGATGCTGCGGCGAAGCACTGGTATCCAGACCTGTTGCGCCTCTCGACCGATCCGGTCGAGCAGGTGCGCAATACGGACGCGTGGGTCATGGGTCAGGACACGTCCGGCCCCGGATTTCACGAAACTTTGTTGAAGATGCTAGCTGATTCCTCGCCAATGGTCCGAGGCAATGCAGCACTGTCACTGGTGCGCTTCGGCGATGCCAGCGGACGTCCGCAAATTGTGGCGCTGCTTGAGCCGACGCAGATCGCCGCGCCTCAGTCCGGCCGAATCGTCGACTCGGATCGGCCCGGAATTGCCATTCACCAGTACGGATTACTGGCAAAGCTCTCGCCTACCGGTTCGACGGAGATCATCGAAATTCGCTCTCCCATTGCCGGCCGCATTCGTTCGGTGGCAGAGGCGGGCGCAAATGTCGCGGCAGGCACCGACATCGCCGTGGTAGATCCCGCTACCGAGCAGGTATGGGAAGCTTTGCGGGCGTTATATCTCGTGGGGCAGGTCGACGATCTCCCCGCCGTGCGTTCCTATGAGCGCGACCTCCCGGACATTTCGAATGATGTTCGACAGCAGGCGACAGAGACCGACAAAGCGATTCGCGCCCGAACAGGAATGAATTAACCATCGATGCCGCGCATGCCGCAAACTTTTGGCTACATCGCGCTTCTCGTCCGGGACTACGACGAAGCTATCGCGTTCTTCACGAAATCCCTTGACTTCCAGTTGATCGAGGACAGTATTTCGACCGATCGACTCGGCCGCGACAAGCGCTGGGTTCTGGTTGCGCCTCCGAGATCGCGCGGAACGAGCCTGCTGCTTGCCCTAGCCTCTACTCCTGAAGAAGAAAGCCGGATCGGCAATCAGACCGGCGGACGCGTGTTCTTGTTTCTCCACACGGACGATTTCTGGCGAGACTATCGTGCCATGGTCGCGCGCGATGTGAAGTTCTGCCGCGCCCCAAAGGAAGAACCGTATGGAACGGTCGCAGTTTTCGAAGATCTTTACGGCAACAAGTGGGACTTGCTTCAGTTGAAAAATCAGGATCAATTGGATCAATCTCACTAAGTAGATCAGGCTGCGCGTCATCGCGCGAGCCGATACCGCCCAAGCAGCGCCAGCACGAGGTTGAGCGCAAAGATCGCCGGAGAGGCAACTAGCAGCGCTCCCGACACGACGAATGCAGCCATAGCCGATACTGCGCCGGGTATTTCTGCGCGGCTGGATGTCACGCGAACAATCAAGTGTTCGAACGCATAAAACGAGATCCAAAATCCTAACAGCGCCGTCAGTGTCAGCCAGAAATGTATCTTGCTGATACGCGGGCTCATTGGGATGAAATAGTAGACAACGGCAAATAGCGCGGCGAGCAATGCCATTCCGCCAAGGACGCGGCCCGGGGCAACGACAAAATAGGTGTCATGCAGCTGCAAATCGAGGGGTCCACGAGGCCAAATCCTCGCTAGAGGAGCCATAACCGAGAGAACTATAGCCGTAATTACGAAGCCTCTTGCGGCCATAATTTGGGCCTCGCCCGTAAGTTGACAGCTAGATCGCCATCGGCCCGACTTCCTTCTCTACTTCCGCAATGTCGACCATCGCGATCGCGTCCCAGGGACAACCGTCGAGGAAGCAGCCATCCGGGCCTTTGCTCAGGCATTTCTTGCAACCAATGCAGAGGATGGGATCGACCGCGATCCGGCCAAAGGGCGGATGGTCTTCGTCGGGCACCCAGAACATGCAATCTTCGACCGGGCAGTATTCGACACACGCGGGCGAACCGGCGCATCCCGTGCAACATTCGGTGATGACGGCAAGCTCTTTCGGTTTCTTCTTACGTGGAGTGGCGAGCCCCTTCGATTTCGGTTCAAACTTCAGTTCGTCGGGCACCATCCCCACAGCTTTGGTGGCTCCGGGTGCGGCAGGCATGGCGTGCATTATACCCCAGAATTCGCCTCGCAAATCCTTTTGAAGTGCCTGCTCAGCCTTGCGCTCGTTTCAGCACTTCCGCCGATTCCGACTTGAAGATTGACTTATCGCTAGCGAATTTGCGGCAGAAATGCTTGAGGTCTTTGCTTACGGCAGTCAGCGTCAAAGGACGTTCGGGGAAGAGTGTTTTCGGGTCTTCAGGAACTATCGATAGTTTAACTTTCTTCGCTGCGAGTAAGGCCCGCAACCTGTCCGCATCGATCGGAGTGAGAGTAATCATGTCGTCTGTGAAACTCGTTAGAAAAATCTGGTGCAGAGCAAGGCACGTGTCACATACGTCCTCCGGCCTGGGGAACATGTCGACGAAGTAGGATTCGCCCAGCTTAACGAGTCGCGCCTGCTGTCGGACCTTTTCTCCGGGTTCGCTGCAGCCCTCACCCTGCACAGATTGCAAGTCATATGTGTCCTCGCTGGACGCGATGGTGACCGTGGTTACACATTTGTTATCGTTTTCGAACCAGCTGCCGATCAGTCCCTTTTCAAAAACGATGTCGGCATCCTCGGGCGTTACATCCTCATACAAGGAATTGATCGACACCACCGTGCAGCTTTGCAGAAGGAACAACGCAAGAAGTGCGAGAAAGGACCCCCATATTCCGGAACTGAGACGAGAAGCGCTGAGACCGAGTCCAGACATAAACCTCCTCCTTCAGTCAGAGAGGGATCAGTCGAATGCGAAGTTACCGACCCGAAATGATACTCCTCGTGAGCTTGGGAATCGCACGCACGATTTCCGCCGTCCTCATTCTGTTATAGTGAACCCGTCGAAGGAGCACCCATATGGCCGGAAAGAGCGTCAACAAAGTCATTCTCATCGGAAACCTGGGCAAGGACCCGGAGATAAAGTACACGCCGCAAGGCACACCGGTGGCCAAGATTACGCTAGCCACAAATGAGCGCTACAAAGACAAAGACGGCAACTGGCAGGATCGTACCGAGTGGCACAATGTCGTGCTCTGGCAACGGCTCGCCGAGATCGCCGGCGAATATCTGAAGAAGGGCGGCAAGGTTTACATCGAAGGTCGTCTGCAGACCCGCTCCTGGGACGACAAGCAGAGTGGCCAGAAGAAATACATGACCGAAGTTGTGGCCAACGATCTGGTTCTGCTGGGCGGGCGAGGGGAAGGCGGAGGCGGAGGCGATTTCGCCGGAAGTTCGCGCGGCGCCTCTTCCTCAGCCAGCGGCGGCAACAACTTCGATCAGCGAACTCCTGAGCCCGAGCCCGCCGGGGCCGGCCCGATCACCGACGACGACATTCCGTTCTAGCCCAAACAATGTCATCCCGACCAAGGTGATGGATTGGAGAATCCAAGCCATCACCGCGTGGAGGGCCTGTTTTCAACGACTTCTCTGGTGATTCACAGTCTCGCCTGAATTTTCCCGGCCAGGGTGCGGAAATCGCTCACACCCTGCAACTCGTAATCCGGCAGTTCCACATGAAAATGATTCTCCAGCTTGGTCAGCAGATCGAGGGTCTGCAGGCTGTCAATTCCCAAGGCTTTAAAGAAGTCATCATCCGCAGATAATTTCTCGCGCGGAACTTTGAAATGCGCTGCCGCAAGCGCCAGAATTTCGTCGAGCGTCTTGTCTGCCGTTTCCATAACTAGTCATTCTAATGTACCGGCTAATGTACCGGCACTCAAGGCAAGTAGGGTTGAGTGTCGGTGCTTTCCACGAACTTCTTCAATCCAGCCTCGACGGCTGGCTCTGCAAACAGCTGGCAGAAAATATCGATCTCCTGCCGCAACTCTTCGTGCGGAATGGGCTTAATAAATTTCTTCGCGACCACGGCAGTTTGGCGGTCGAACTTTCCCAGTTGTGCGGCCGTGGCCCGGGCTGCTCGCAAGGCTTCGCCTTCGCCCACGACTTGACTCACCAATCCGATCTGCTGCGCCTTGGTCGCGTTGAAGCTGCGGCCGGTAAGCAATAGATCGCGCACGACCGCGTTGCCTAAGTCGCGCTTGAGTCGCGGAATCCCTCCGAATCCTGGGATCAGGCCCAGCCGCAGTTCCGGGAAGCAAAACCGCGCCATCTTGTCGGCGATAATCAAATCACAGACCAAGGCGAGTTCGAAGCCGCCGCCGAAGGTCACCCCGTGCACCGCGGCGATCGTGGGTAGCGGAGACGAATCGATGCGATTCAGAACGCGATGAATGCGCTCGAGAAAATCCCGGACCCCACGGATGGCTGCCGACTTGTCCATCGCCTGCGAGCGCGTATAAAGCTCGCGCAAATCGGCGCCGGCACAGAACCCCGGCTTCAGCTCGCTGAACAGGATCAGCGCGTGAGCATTATCCTCCAGCTCGTCAAGTGCCGGCGCAAACTGCTCGAATTCGCCCAGCGACTGCGAACCCAGTTCATTGCAAGGTTCTCGATGCAGCGCCAGTTCGATGACGCCATTCTCGAGCTTCCACGACAGCGCCTGTCCTTTGAACTCTTTCAATGTTTCTCTCGGAAGGAATGCAGGCTAAACTGCCTGCTTTACTGCATACATCTCTTCGATTTCGTTTCTTAAACATGTCGCGATCACATCGCGCTTCAGTTTGCCATTGGCGGTCAGCATCCCATTCTCAATCGAGAATGGCGCAGTCCGTACGAAGAATGCTCGCACTTTCTTGTAGTGCGGGTTCAGTATATTCACGGCATCAAGCGCCTCCCGCACATGTTTGGGGGCGACGTTCCCGGTGACGATGGCCGTTATGTATCCGCGCCCATTGCCGATCACGACGACCTGCTGTGCCGTTGGTAAAAGGCGCGCAATCTCATCTTCGATTATTTCCGGCGCGATCTTGTGCCCGGAGCCGAGAACAATCAGATTCTTAATTCGTCCTACAATGCGCCAGGTACCGGACGCATCCATCTCCCCTTGATCTCCAGTGTGAAACCATCCCTCGCGCAAGACTTGCGCAGTGTGATTCGGGCGATTCCAATATCCCGGAAAAATGTTGGGCCCACGCACGAGGATCTCGTCATCGTCGCCCAGCTTCATCTCAATTCCGGGGATCGCCGGTCCGACCCGGCCCAGCACGGGATTTGCCGGATCATCCATCGTACAAATTCCGGTGGTCTCCGTCAGTCCGTAGACCTGCAACACGGGAACGCCGAGAGTGCCGAAATAATCCTGAGTTTCAGGAGGAAGCGGAGCCGATCCGCAAATCAGCGCTCTTACGTTGGTGCCGATGAGTTGTTTGCGGATCGCCGGAAATACGAGCTTCCCGGCCAGCCACAGCCAGAAGGTGTCGGCGAATTTCGTCTGATTTTCTTGCCTGTGGTTCGATGCAGCTCTTGCGCGGGAATAGATTGCCTGCGCGACTCCGCCCTTCTTCGTGATCTGCTCATCCACTCCGCGTCGCATGCGTTCCAGCAGTTGCGGCACATTTAGAAAATAATGAGGCGCCACCACCGGCAGATCGTTGGGAATTCTCGTCAAATCCGTATTCAGTGTGACCAGGCTGCCGCGGAGCATGAAAGTCAGGATTGCAATCCAGGATGCGCAGAAACTAAATGGCAGGTAATGGTAAACGCGATCCCGCCCGGATCGACCTGCCATCAACTGATCGAGCCGCGCCGAAGTACAACCCAGCATGAAGCCGACATTCGCTGCTGTCAGGAGCACTCCCTTGGCTTCGCCCGACGTGCCGGAGGTATAAATGATCGTGACCGGATCGGAATCGCGAACCTGGGGGCGATCCAGCTGCACGCCATCGACTCCGCTGAAGATCTCATCGAACACGAACTGCGGCGGTGCTTCCGGCCAGACTTTCTGTATCGCTTCTCGCAAGGCGGCATCTCCGCAGCAGACCAGCGACGGCGCGCTGTCTTTCATCATGGCGACCAACTCCGCCGGCGCTTGCCGAACATACAGTGGGACGACAATGAGTCCCTCGGCCATGGCAGCCAGGTCCATCGCGATCCAGCGAATGCTGTTGGGCGCGAGCAGTCCGCAGCGATCACCTTTCTGAAGTTTTTTTGCAGCAAGAAAAGTTCTGGCCTTACGGACGAGTTCCAGAAACTCTTCGCCGCTTACGCCGCTGACCCGACCGTCGCGAATTTCCGCGAGCGCCGTTTCGTTGGCTGCGGACTTCAGTTTGGTGAACAGCTCTCCGACAAATGGCATGGGTTTTGGTTGCAGCCCTCAGCTGTAGCTCGCCACTAACTCGTGAAGCGAAGCGCTCACGGGCGGAAGGTAATCTTCCCAACTCCATTCTCCCCGGTGTGTAGGAAACTCCGGATAGCGCCGCTGCACTTCTTCTTCGAAATAAACTCCCATTCTCGCCATCACTTTCAGATTCTTCACCACTGTTCGGGCAATGCCGTCGGCAATGCGTTCGCTGTCGGTCGCAAGCTTCTCGAGCGCGGTCAGCAATTTCGATTCAAGCTCCGGATCGTCGACCGTCATCAGCAGGTCTTCGTGTCCCCGCTCCCGCATCAGATTGCGGATGCGTTCATCCATCGTGATTCCGGCCGATGGCACAAGCCCCGGCATGGACGTGACAATCCCGTGGTAGCGCGAAGAAGCCATCATTTGGCAGGCGCGAAGAATGCTCACAAGCTCGTACATGTTGTACTGGTCGGAGGTCAGAACCGGCACTCCGCCGAGCTTTTCAGAGATGCGGTTCGCCGGACGGGCGTCAAGCCTCTCAGTCGCAGCGAGAATCACGAATACCGGGCGCCGCTTGCGAAACGCGTCCACGGCATTCGCGATGGAGGTCAGATAGTGCCGATAAGCGCGGTCAGCTGCCCGGCCGGAATTGTGAAAATAAACTGTCCGGTAATGGCTATCTTTATAAGCGCCGGTCAGACTGTGCAGCGCATATTTCGCGACCGACGCCCGAACCGGCCATTCAAACGGGTTGATCGGACAAACAACCAGCACTGGCTTTTGCCCATCCCATCCGACCTGCCGCAGCACGCTCTGCCCGTATTCGGCGGGACGAGGTTCAAAACTCCAAGCCGTATCCGTGCCAAGTTCGGTGGGAACTCCAAGCTCGCGCAGAATTGTGCGCGATTCTTCGTTTCGTGTGATAACAAACGAATTTTGGCAGTAACGGCCGCACATTCTCGCGACCAGCGGATCCATGTGACCGGCCTCCGCCCCGTAGCCGACCGAAAGCTTGTTCTGAGCCGCCGCAATGCCGAGGGAACCAATCATCATGGTCGTCAGGGCGTTGGCGAACTTGCTCTTGAACATCGAGCCTTCGCAGGCCACGACGCCGTGATGCTTGGGCACTTCATTTCTCAGAAACGGCGGGAAGATGTCCGGCAAATGAACCTGCGCCGTGCCTTCAAAGTAGCCCTTGGAAAATTCAAAGTTCTGGCTCATCACACTGAACTCGACCCGGTCCCTGCCGAGGATATGACGAATCTGCCGCAGCATTTCTTCTACGCGAACGTCGGATCCCATGTTGCGCGTTCCGTTATAACCGGCAAAGAGCAATCTCAGTTTCTCGCCGGGGTGCCAAGGCTTACCTGACCCGAGCATCCATGCGAGCTTGGTGCGCTCGATGTTGCTGCTGACCCACGCCTCCAGAATGAGATCCATCATGCCGCAGTACCTCCCGAAGCCGCAGGCCACGGCCGGTATTTGTACGCGAACTGGTTCTCGCGGCTGAACTTGAACAGGGGATAACTGTATTGCGAGAACGGCACCGGCTTGCGGCCCAATTCCGTCGTGACGCGAGTATTGTCGAACACCGTATTCCAGACCAGATAAGGCAGAAAAACTTTCATCAGGGAAGCGCCGTAGCCTAGCGAACCTCGCCGATTCGAAAGCACATTCACGGAACCGGTAAACGGCCTTTCCATAAAAGGCAGAAAAAATGGCGGCCGCTTGTGCTGAGAAGACGCGAGCGCCGCCGTGATCTGGCGAAACGTCTGCGAGGCAGTGCCCGATGACAGATGATAGATGTCGTGCTGCGGCTGGTCTTTGAGGTGCAAGTCGGCGATCGCTCCGGCTACAAAGTCCACGTTCACAATGTCGATCCTGTCCGATGCACGAAACGGCAAAACCGGCAGCCCGGCCAGGAAAACGAACGCTTTGACCATATCGAACTGCGTGGTCTCGGCGTGCCGGCTGTCTCCCAACACTATGCTGGGCCGGAAAATAGTCTTCGGAGTATCCGGCAGCAGAACGTTTGCCATATGCTCACAAAATTTCTTCGTCCGGGCGTACGGATCGTAGTCGGAGCGGTCCCATTCGATCGAACGATCCTCGGTGACGACCTCGTTGTGCCGTTTTCCGCACACGGCGACGGTGCTGACCTCGCTGAATCGCCGCAGACCGTGATAATGCTCGACATGCCGTGCCAGCGTGAGCACTTCCAGCGTGCCGCGCAGATTCACATTGAGACAGCTCTTCTCCGATTTCCGATTCAGCGACGCGGCACAATGGATCATCGAATCCGTCGTGTGTACCAGCCGGTCGTATTCATCGCGCCCAAGGCCAAATCCCGGTTGGGTCAAATCTCCGCAAAACACGCGAACCTTCGTCTGCAGATATTCGTAAAAACGCGGGAAGTCAACGTGCAACTGCAACGCACGCCAGAGCCGCAACTGCGCGTCCTGCGGATCACGCGCCCGCACCAGCAAATTGAGCGCGGCCCCATAACCTTCCAGCAAGTTAGCGGTAACATGCGCGCCGATGTATCCGGTCGAACCGGTCAGGAATATCGCCACGTCGCTCCAGTGGTTCCAGTCTTCATGTTGTCATTATTCGAGGACGCAACCTGCAGACTGCGTGCAGGGCGTGCTTCCAGCGGGCGCCCTTCAATCAAAGGATACGTCCAGCGCCGCAAAGCCGGGATGTGAATATTGATCCAGTAGTCCCACCAATCCAGTGACCGCGTGTCGTAAATGAATGTCTCCCGTTCTTCCGGTGCCAGCGCATGGGACAGCTTCTCAATGTTTTCCGCGGCGAAGTCATGCTCGTTCAGCAAAATGAAGGGCTCGAACAATTCGATCAGTTTCTCTACGCGCTCGAGATTGCGCTCGGCTTTCACCAACGGCGCTTTTTTCAGTGGCAACGGAGACATGGCGCGCTGAATCGATTTCACAATCGCCCTCTGCGCGGGCGCCGACATGCGGTTATAGCGTGTCTTTGAAACCGGAATCGCGTCAAACCGCAGCCGCAGCCACGACTCCAAACCCTCCTGCGCGCGATAGTGCTTGCGGTGCGCCAACGAAGTTAATTCGATGGAGCGTCCCATGTCGCACGGGTTGGTCACGGAAGTCGCCAGCTGGTACAGCCGGTCATTGCACCGTTCGATCACCGCTGCGCCGATCAACGTCATACCTGCGCAGACCGAGTCCACGGGAATAATATCGAGCCGCTTGCTTTTGTTCGAGGGCAGTTGGCGGAAGTATGTCCCCAACAAATAGGAAAGTGATGCTGAGGTATTGATGCCCTCGTTCCAGCCGAGAAACGGCTTAGCCATCGAGGTCTCTACGATTGCCGGCCTGACAACGGCAATCGCCAAATCCTCACCACGCTTCGCGATCAACGACTCGGCCAAACTTTTCGTGAGCGTGTATGTGTTCGGCCAGCCCAATTCCTTTGCCCGGCGCGTTCCCAGTTCTGTCAGATAGGTCTTCAACCAGCGCACGCGACCCTTGCGAATCTGATTGTCCAAAGCAGTTCCCTGCAGGTCCTTTGCGGCATGTTCCTTCGCCCGAGCCTGCAGGCGCAGACCCGAGGTCACGTCTTCGCTCTCGGATTGCGCTTCGGCCTGCTGAATGAGATCGTGCAAAGCACGCCATTCGCGCTCAGCGTCAAAGTCAGGAAGTCGGCGCGGAGTGTAGTTTTCGACCAACTTCTCCCCCACCCTCCCATCCTGTTCTCCCGCCACATAGCAGGTAGAAAGATGCAGCAGCCCCGCGTGCTCACACGATCGAGTGAACTCAACCACGTTAAGGGGCGCATCTGTATTTGTTGCCAGCGCGTCGCGCAGATCAGGATTGAAATCGGTGAGGCCCGAACTATTAATGATAAGTTCGAGCTTTTCCTGCAGCCGTCGGGAAAAGCTGGCCTCCAGACCGAGACCCGGCTGAGTTACGTCCCCTTCGATTACCTCGACCTTCTCCCGCAAAAATTCTGCAAACCTCGCTCCATATCGCTCGAACAACGGATCGAACACAGGCGACTCTTCCACCATTTTTTCGAAGCGCCGCTGTCCCGGGCTGGATTTCTGCCGCCGGATCAGCAGATAAATGCGCCCGACTTCGGGCAAATCCAAAAGTGTGCTCGCCAGCCACACCTTTCCAATGAAGCCCGTGACCCCGATCAGCATCACGTGCTTTCCGGCGTACGCCCGGCGCACGGATATCCGTTGCGAGCCCTTGTGGGCATCGAAGGAAACGATCGGTCGAGGCGGCAATACAACCTTCCGCTGAGCGGGAATCACGGCAGCTCGCAATTGGTCGAGAGAAATATCCAGATGGCGAGCCAGCGTCTTCGGGGCACGCCGGCCATCCGGCATATTTTCGCGCAGCGGTGCGAAAGCCCCGCGCGGACGAATCACGGGATCAAGCAGACGGCCGGTAGCGATACCGTCGCGAAACTCCAGGCGGTTGGCGATGATGTGCTTCACCCCAAGGTGCTCTGCCAAGGGGCGCATAACATGCTCCAATGCCTGGCTCACCAGAACCACATCGGTTCCCGCCTGCAGAAGTTCCCGAACTTGTAGCTCTCCTTGAGCTTTCAGCTGTGGCTTCAACTTGTACTGGAAGAATTCCTCGCCCAGCAGATCCAGACGGTCGCGGCTGACTCCCCGCAGCACCATGTGCACTACTCGCGTGGCAAACTTACGGTTCGCCGAATAAAGAAAAGGTCGCAGCAGCGCCATCAGAAAAATCAGGCCCCGCCTTCGGAAGCGCTCCGTAAAGGTTTGCGCGTTCCAGGTGAAGAACGCCACCGGCCTGACAACCGTGAGGTCGAGAAGACTGCCCTCCACTCGCCAGTAGACGATGGGAACTGAACCGGAATTGTGATTTGGCGGTTCCACGATATTCTTGCAGCTTTGGCGCCCTAGCGGACCAATGCGGCACTTATTGTAAACAATTGAGCCGAGGGAACGAAGCGCAACGAGCCTGATTGCGAGCAGCGTGCATCAACGTGTTAAAGAGGACTTCACCGGTGCCGTCGTTTTCGCTTTTTCATTGCTCCGCCGAGCGACAACCAGTGCGATGGAGCCGCTCACAACGAGGGTTGCACTGATCGCCAGCAGTCCCCCACGAAATCCGCCATTGGCTGTACGGAAGATGCCGATGATATCTGGTCCGAAATATCCCCCGAGATTCCCCAGCGAATTAATCACTGCGATTCCCGCTGCCGCCGAAATGCCTGCTATGCTCGAAGTAGCCATCGCCCAGAAGGGCCCCGCCATCGACTCGGCAAATGCCAGCCCAAGGCCGATCCCGGCCACGACCAAAACTGCCGAATGCCCGTAGGCGGCTGCGAGCAAGCCGGCTGCCGCCAGGAATGCGGGCACAGCCGTGTGCCACCGCCGCTCTCCGGTTCGATCGGAGTCCATGCCCACCAGCACCATGGCAGCTGTCGTCACCAGAAAAGGAATGACCGCGACCACGCCGGTAAGGAAGTAACTCAACCCTGATAATGCTCGGATCACACTGGGAAGCCACAAAGTGAGTCCGTACATCGTGGTCGACACGCCGAAGTAAACTAGCGACAGCAGCCACAGCCTTGGGCTCAAAAGGACTCTCCAAAAGCTCTGTTGTCGCGACGCTGGCTCTGCATCTTTCTCCCTTGCGAGTTCATTGAGCAGCCACGCTTTTTCTTCACCCTTCAGCCATCCCGCGTCGTGGGGAGTATCAGCCAGGGTGACAAAAACAATCCCTCCCAGCACAATCGCAGGCATGCCTTCAATCAGGAACATCCATTGCCATCCGGAAAGTCCGGAGCCATGAAGGTTGAGCAACGCCCCTGAAATGGGGCTGCCCACAATCCCCGCGATCGGATTCGCCGTCATGAACCAGGCTACAGCCCGCGCACGTGAAGCCGCCGGGAACCACTGTTTCATGTAAAGAATAATGCCCGGGAAAAACCCTGCTTCGGCGGCGCCCAGCAAGAAGCGCATCACGGAGAAGCTGACCGGGCCGCGGATAAAGATCATCAGACAGGAGACGATTCCCCACACCGCCATCAACGTGGAGATCCAGCGGCGCACACCCACCTTTTCAACGATCAGATTGCTCGGCAGCTGAAAAAAGAAATAACCGGCGAAAAACATTCCCGCCGCGCGGCCGTAATCACTGTCCGAGATGCCCAGCTGTCCCCGCATTTGCAGGATGCCAAAGCCGACGTTAATCCGATCCAGGTAGGCAACGATGTAAAGCAGAAAAAGAAACGGCATCAGCCGCAGCATCATTCGCGAGACAACGGCGGATTGGAGGCGATCCCGATCAGATGGCAAAAGTGGTTCCGCGAAACCGAGGAGATGCTTTGAGGATTTTACGTTACCCCGAGCTGTTGACGAATGCCTGCGACGATCTGCGCCGGATCCTGATCGATCCCAACCGTCACCGCGTTTTCCGGTTCTTCCAAATCGGCGAGCTGGCTGGCCAGGATCTTGTCATCGGCAAAATGATTCTTTCTGGCGCGCAGCCGCGGACCGATGACTGCTGCACTCCCCTTAAGAAATACGAACCGGACCTCCGGTCCCGCGTCCAGTTCTTCCCGATATTTGCGCTTGAGCGCTGAGCAGGCCAGCACCACATTCTTTCGCTGCGCAATCCAATGCTCAATTTCGGCGCGGAGCCTCCACAGCCAGGGATCGCGATCCGCATCGGTAAGAGGAATTCCGTGGTGAATCTTCTCTTTATTTTCTGCCGAATGGTAGTTGTCCCCATCCGCAAACTGCCAGCCTAAATCTTCGGCCAGCAGGCATCCCACTGTCGTTTTTCCCGCTCCCACCACTCCCATCACAATCACGATCACCGATGGAGTTCCTATTTCTTGGCGTAAGTCTTTTCCTGTCCGGTGCGGCTGTTGGTCAACGTAAACGAACCATCTGCCTCAGCCACAACTTTCAGAGATTTGCCTTCGCAATTTTCTTTCACATTCGCGATATGGTCCGCCGCAACGTTATGCTCGTGATCAGATTCCTCGGCATAGTGCAGCTGCCACAAATCTTCCAATCCCGGCGAATCGTGCACAATCTGCCACGCTGCCGGGCTCCCGCCTTTTCGCGCCCCATTGTTCATAACCGCGACCCGCGGATGCAGAGCCCAGACGAGAGCTTTCGAATTGGACTGATCCAGACCGTGGTGGGACACCAGGAAAAGATCGACCGTCCCGATCATGTCGTTCGGGCAAGCCAGTTCGAGTTCTTTCTTTCTGGTAAGATCGCCGAGATCGAGAAAGCGGAAATGTCCGTAGGTGACCAAGACTCCGACGGAACGCGCATTCTCGCTAGGGTCGACCGCAGGCGTCGGCTCGCTCGCACAGTATGGATTCGCCTCTCCGGCTCCGGGCAGAGGCTCATCAATGTGTTCGCCTGCGGCTGTTAACACATGCACCTCGATCCCGTTGATCGGCAAACCCCACCCCGGCTTCACCACCACGTGCGCATGGCCTGCGATCGCCTTCTCATATGCCGCGTAGTCGGTACGCGTGACATCGGAATCCTCCATATTTGGCCCATGGTCGATAAAGGTGCCCACTTTGATGCCATCCACCAGTTGCGGCACTCCGCCAACGTGGTCGCGATGATAATGGGTAATGAGCACATAGTCGATCTGCTTCAGGCCAGCCTGATGCGCCGCCCCCATGATTCGATCAGCATCGCGGCCGTCGTTTCCGGGCCAACCGGTATCGATCAACAGCGACTGACCGGAAGGGGTCACGATCAGCGTTGACTGGCCGCCTTCGACGTCAATGAAATACATCTGCAGCGGCCCTTCTATTTTCGCTGCACGGGCATTGCAAAAAAGCGCTGTAAATAAGACAGAGAAGGATGCTGTTCGCAGCAATCGACGCATAGCTAATACCTGAAGGGATATCGGTTTCGGGAATTATGCCACGGATTGGGCAGTGACGCGGACTTTGTTTCGTAGAGAGAGGTTAGTGGTTTCAGTCTTCAGACAAAGCCGTGACGCCAACTCAACTTAGGCGAAAGCTTCCACAAAATGACCGGGGAAGTTACTACCAATCCGTCTCCGATTTTTTGGAATCTTGATCGGCAGTTCGGTTGCGCTTCTTGTAAGCGAGGATCGTAATTCCCACCGACAAGAACATAGGAGGTACGATCAGGACGAGAATGCCCGACCGCAGCCCCTGGATCAAACGCTGCCCTGCTCCGGCAGCTTGCGTGTAACAGAGCGCACAGCCCTGAGCGTACGCTGCGGCGTTGGCGGCCAGAACCACGGCTGCGGCCAAGGCGAACCGGGCGCGCCCAGCAATACGAAGAATCAATGTCAACGTCATCACCCACTCCTGATTTCGCCTATTTCAAGAACGGCCGCATGTGGATCAGCCGGTAGCTGTCAGCCCAGATCATATTCATCATCACGAGCACGAACATCGTTCCGGGAATCAGCGCCAATCGCAGCGTCGACTTCTCGTCCCGCAGATGCATGAAGAACATGATTGCGAGATACGCCTGAATCGCCGCCAATATCAACATACGCCCGAGCGATGGTCCCATAATCATTGCGCCCACGACCTGGACGACAGCGATCGCCAGGATGGCCCCATAAACCGCATAGGTCGTACCCATGCTGTTGGAATTGCTGCTCATATCCGCTCCTTCCACACGAGTTCCCAGCGGTGACTAGCGCTTCATATTCAACAGGTAAACCAGCGGCACCACGAACATCCACACCATATCGACGAAGTGCCAGTACAGCGCCCAAATCTCAACATGCCGCGTGTTGTAACGCCCGGCTCGATAACCGATGCCAACCACTATTAGGGCGATGACTCCCCCGACCACGTGCGCCATGTGCAAACCGGTGATTGAGAAGAATGTCGCGCCGAACATGGGCGCGCCCCACGGATTCTGGAACGGTCGCACACCTTCGGCAATCAGGGTCATCCACTCGCGCAAGTGAAGCAGCGTGAATAAAATTCCACCTGCAGCTGTGATCATGGTCCAGCGGAACGCCCTTGCCCGATCATCCGCTTGAGCAGCACGCAGGGCCAACAATACCGTCAAGCTCGTAGTCACGAGGATGAAAGTCATCAACAGCGAATTCCAGATGCTTGCCGCCTCGAACACCAACGGCCAGTCCGCCGCAGAGTTTCGGATGTACCCGTAAGCGAACAGCATTGCCCCAAATGTGCAGGCATCCGAGATGATGAACAACCACATCACCAGTTTGCTCGAAGGGATCGCAAACGGACGTTCTTCCATCATTCCCGCGCCATGCTCGCCCACGGGATCCAGAACGGCTTGACTCATGCTCGCCTCCATAAACTATGCAAAATCCCGTGACCCATCCTTCTCCCGCTTTTACGAGAGGGGCTACCTCGGTTGCCCCGCCCGTCTCGCGTTTTTACGCGAGACGGTGGGAACTCGACATCTCAGCCCTACAGCTTGAGCCACAAGATGAACAGCAGGTAAATCCACAATGCACCCATGAAGTGCCAGTAGTACGAGGTCGCATCCATCGTGCTGCGCCGTAACGAGGGCAACCCTCCGCGGAACTTCCCCATCACCCGCAGCAGGCCTCCCAAGCCACCCAGCACGTGAACCGCATGCACTCCGGTGAATAAATAGAAGAAGGAGCTGTTGGGATTCGTTGGCAGATACAAACCTTGCGACCGCAGTTTCAGCCAGGCCAGGTACTGTCCGACAACGAACACCAATCCCAACAGCAAGGTTGAATTCAGCCAGAATGTCGCTTGGGACTGCGTCGCTCGCTGACCTCGCATAAAGCCCGCGATGCGGCGCCGGGCCAGTTCCAAAGTGATGCTGCTTGCGATCAGCGCGAGCGTGTTGAACCAAAGAATCGGCGGTAAGACAATGTGGTGCCAGTCCGTGGCTGACCCTTCCCGCACGTAGAGCGCGCTGGTGAGCGCCGCGAAGCACATTGCGATCGCGGCCAACGCAACCCAGATCCCCGTGCGCGCCGGTTCGCTCTGCGGATCAGCGACCGCACGTAGAGTTCCGTCCGCGGGAACTAGCTCGCGGAATCCGCCCCCTGAGCCTCCTCCACTTCGTACGCGAACCTTCTCTTCCCTATCGGTGTGCGGCGGTTGTAATGTCATTGCCATGAATACTCCAATTCCCCGAGACTCGGCCCTGATCTCCAACTAATCGGCCACTTCTGCGACTTGCTCGGGCGAGGTCTGCATCACGTAATCGCCAGTCGAGCTTTTCACTCCATATTGATAAGGATCGTGATACACGACCGGATGCTTGCCGCCAAAGTTGTCAAACGGAGGCGGGGACGACGGCGTCGACCACTCGAGCGACGTGCATTCCCACGGATTGTCCGGCGCGCGCGGTCCTTTGAACCGGCTGTACACCAGGTTGAACAAAAAGATCATCTGGACCGCTCCCGTAAATAGCGCAGCGTAGGTGATGAACTTGTGCACGGGAACGAGCGGCACCAGAAAGTCATCGGTGAAAGCCGAATACCGACGTACATTCCCTGCCAACCCCAAGTAATGAAATGGCATGAAGATGCAGTACGTGCCGATGAGCGTCCCGAAGAAATGCCATTTGCCGAGCGTTTCGTTCATCATGCGCCCCGTCATCTTAGGGAACCAGAAATACGTTCCGGCAAAGACGCCCATAATCGCGGCCACGCCCATCACCATATGGAAGTGACCAACAACAAAATAGGTCGCGTGCAGATAGATGTCGATCGACGGTTGCGCCAGGAAAAATCCGCTCACCCCTCCACTCACGAACATCGAGATGAAGCCGAGGCAGAACAGCGACGCGGAATTGATCCTCAACTTCGAGCCATATAGACTGCCCAGCCAGATCAGTGTCAAGATTGTCGCCGGGATCGTGATGATCAGCGTCGGGAACGAGAAAACCAGCGCCGAACCCGGATTCATGCCGCTCAGGAACATGTGGTGTCCCCAGACCATGTAACTGAGGAATCCAATCGACATCATGCAATAGATCACAACTTTATGGCTCAACAGCGGCTTGCGCATGTTGGCGACCAGAATGTGGCTGACAATCCCCATCGCCGGCAGGATTGCGATGTAAACCTCCGGATGTCCGAAGAACCAGAACAAATGCTGCCACAGCAGCGGCGATCCGCCCTGATGGGGCTGCAGGTGGTCGCTGACATTCAAGCCCGAGGGAATGAAAAAGCTTGTCCCTGCAACTTTGTCGAGAATCATCAGCAAACAAGCCGGCAGCAGCACGGCAAACGCCAGCAGGCCGATGCAGGAAGTAATGAACCACGCCCAGGTGCAGATCGGCATACGCGAAAGCGTCATGCCTTTGGTTCGAAGGTCAAGCGTGGTGGCAATGAAGTTCAACGATCCCAGCAGTGAAGCGATGCAGAAGACGAAGATCGACAGCCCCCAAAGAGTCTGTCCCAGTCCCTGCCCCGGACCGGCATCAGAACCGACCACGCTCAATGGAGCGTATGCGGTCCAACCAGAGAGCGGCGGCCCATCGCCAACGAAGAATGCCGACATCAGAATGCAGAAAGCGACAAACGTAGTCCAGAACGACATCATGTTGAAGCGGGGGAAGGCCATATCTTCCGCGCCGATCTGAATCGGCAGGAAATAATTGCCGAATGCGGCGAAGGGCGCGTTCGTCAATACAAAGAAGACCATGAGCGTGCCATGCATGGTCATCAGAGACAGGTAGTATTCCGGCGTGACCACTCCGCCGGGCGCGCCAATCTTCGAAAGCCACTGCACGCCCGGAATAGGGGAATTCGGCCATACAAGGTGAATTCTCATGATCCACGACAGCACCATGCCAGTCACGACTGCTACCAGCGCCAGCGCGTAGTACTGCAGGCCGATCACTTTGTGGTCGAGACTGAAAACATACTTGCGTATGAACCCGGTCGGTGCCGTGTGATGCGCTGCTTGGACCGATGCTTCAGACATTCCCATTCACCTCTGTATCGAGTTGGCACTCGCTGCCGGCCTTCGCGCCGGAAGCAGAAATCGCATTACATCTGCGCTTGCGCTTTCAACCACTTGTCGAAATCGTCCTGCGACATCACATTCAAGTAAGCTTTCATGTTGTAGTGGCCCAAACCGCAAAGCTGGGTGCAGACGATCTCATACTTCCCGATTTTCGTAGCCGTGAAATGCAGCGAGAGATCGAGACCGGGCACAAAATCCTGCTGCAGTCGCAACTCGCGGACGTAGAACGAGTGGCCCAAGTCCTTGGAATGCATCATCAGATGGATTTCGCGATTTACAGGAATCGCCATCTCGCCGGACTGTATGTCGTCGCGCGCAGCTACGTCGTTCTCTGGATCGAGCCCGAAATAATTGGCGTTGCCCTCGTCGATCTTCTCGGGATGCAGAGCTCCAAATTTGCCGTCCGGTCCCGCATAACGGAAGTAGAACGCGAACTGACCGGCCTGCACCTGGATCGGCAGCGCATCCGCCGATGCGGGCTGGAAGTACACCTTGGCCCAGGCCTTCGATCCCATCGCCCCGAGCGCGATCGCTTCCAAGCCGACCAGCAAAATCGCGGCGACCACCAAGTACTTTGCGCCGCCCGGGAAGGTCTTCAGCTTGCCGTCTTTCCGACCAGCAAACTGCCAGACGAACAATCCCAGCACCAGTTGCGCAGCCAGGAACGACAATCCCGCTTCCAGCATGGTTTCATCCATCTGCTTGTCGATCTCTGCGCCGTGCGTCGAGATATCTTGCGGAGCCGCTACCGTCGCGCCCAGGAACGTGTGAGTGACCACGGGAACGGCTGACAGCAGCGCAATCACAATCACGAGTACCGCAAATAATTTACCGCCCATATTTCCTCGCATCTGCCCCAAATGCAGGACCGTTGTCATTGCTCGCCGGCTGGCGCGGGAAGCGCCAGCCGGCGAGCAGCGATCGTTAGTACGGCTTTAACGCGAACGAGAAATCAACCGATTTCGTTTCGTTGCCCGTGATGGTCACTTCCTGAGTCATCCTCGTGTCGGGCTCATGCCAGGCGGTCAGCGTATATTTGCCCGGCGGCAAGTTAGGCAAACTGAACGTCCCATTGTCGCCCGTCACCGCGTAGTGGTTGGTCTTCAAAACGGCGAACCAGCCGTGCATCCAGGGATGAATGTTGCACTTGACTTCGACAAATTCGGGCTGATCCCAGGTAGCTTTGAGCGGCGGAGTACCCGGCGGCTGCGACTTATTCCACTCGCGGTTGATTTTTGCCAGCGGATGAATGTTGTGCGAGGTCTGATCGTCGTTGACCACATCGAGCTCTTGCCCCGTATGCATGGCGAGGACGTGCGGGCCATATTGGCAGCCTTTTTGTGTGAACGTCACCGCATGGGCTGGTGCATTGGCTTCATCCGCGCCCGCGGAGATATATACGACAACATTGGCCAAAGTCTTATCCGGACCCGCCACCACGCCTTCCGTCATGACCGGAGTCGTGTGCTGCTTGGCACAGGTGGGTTCTTTTGACATATCGATCGCGTGTTGTTTGGCGGGCGTTCCTGTGTAAGTAACTTTCCCGCTGATGGTGCCGCCGAACATCAACGCTGGAGAAAGCATCAACATCGCGGCAATACAAGATTTACTGGCTGGCATCTGGTTCGGCCTCCTGGGCTCGTAAAGTTGCTGCTACTGAAAATCTGTTTAGTTTCCGCCGCCGATCGCCGCCTTATCCACCGGGCTAATCGGAGCGGTTGCCTGCTTTTGCTTTTCCACGTATGCCGGAATCTTCCCGCCCGCCGCTTTCAGGATGTCGTTCTCCTTGCTGCGACGGTGCACCTGCAAGGTGCGCAGGAAGTGGACCAGGTCCCACGCGTCGGCCGGTTGAATGACATCCGCAAACGACGGCATCGGTGTTCCATCCACGCCAGTGATAAAAATCTTGTAGATATCGCGGTTCGTCGACCCACACTTGAAACGCGAATCGTTGCTGCCGGCAGCAAAGTTATACGGACGGATCGGCTGATCCTTGCTATCGGTCAGAGTCGATGCCGAAGGTCCATCGCCCATGCCCTGAGGTCCATGGCATTTCCAGCATTCCAGCTTGGTGAACAGATACTTGCCATGCGAAATGCTCTCCATCGTGACCGGAGGCTCGGCCGGAATGGTGATCGGATCACCAGCCTTTTCCTTCTCCCATCGCGGCGAGAAGGTCTTTATATATGCCACCAGGTCGGCTCGCTGCTGCTTCGTAAACGTGTTCCACGGTGGCATGTTCGAGTTCGTCAGCCCACGGGCAATCGTGTTGAACAGATCTTCGTCAGTGGGCAGCGTTCCGGTGAGAGTGGACCGGCACTTGAACATGGCCATGGTGAAATCGCGCGGCTTTGGATCAAGCCAAACCGCGTTCTCACCGTTTCCATCTCCCAGTTCGCCGTGACAACCGGCGCAATAACGCCGGTAGTCAGATTTTGCATTTTCGGAATGGCCCACCACATCACCGATGTGGCTCACCATCTTCTTTTCGGGAGCCGGCGGACGCGGTCCTACGTCAGGAGCGTCCTGCGCATTCAACCCGGCAATGCCTGCGCCGAAAATGAAAGTCAGAATCGCAATCAAAAAATGCATTGGCTTGAAAGTCTTCATTCGCAGCATCCTCAATTTGGATTCACAACCGGAGAATCTCCGGGTACTCTCACTCTGGCTCAGAAGTCGAAGTCAAATCCAGTCAGGAATTCGGTGTAAGTTGCGTTGGGACTGCTCAGGCCGAGCATTGGTCCGGTTCCGAGCTGGTGCATCCAATTCCACTCGTTGTGCCAGGCAAAGCCAGCCCGGCTGGTCATGAACGGGTTGTAGCGCATGGCCAGGGTGTAGTCGGAGACGTTGCCAAAATTAGAAGCCTGCGGTCCCGTCAGGCCATTTTGTCCGGTGAATCCGGCCGCGTATCCCGGCCCGTTGGCCTGTTGCGACATGTGAATGGTTTCGTAGCGTCCAAGGAAGATCAGTTGCGGACTGTAAACATAATGCGGCTCGATCAGCACTCCATTCCAACTCGGAGCCTGGGCTCCCACCGGCAACACCGTCCCCGGAAAATTATTGGCTGGACAGCCCGGGGTGCCCGCCGCTCCGCTGCACAGGACACCTCCATTCCCATCCGTGTTGACCGCGTTTCCGTAGCCCTGTCCGAACCAGGCGTTATCCGACCCATGCTGGGTCACCACCTGCACATCGACGTGCGGGCCGAAATAGAACTGGCCCACAAAACCTTCGCGGCTGAAACCTTTGTTGCTGATTCCCGATCCTGGGAGGGGCACCGAACCGGCCGTTTGGAAAAAAGTGGCTGCCTCGCCGATCATGGCGTAGCCGCCGATCCGTTCCACTCCCAGCCTGCCCGCATCGAAAGCCTGACTCGCCGTGAAGAAGCCGGTATAGGAGTTTGCTCCGATCGTGAGCCCCACGTTGCCGTCGCTCGAACTGAGCAGCGAAGCCGAATACCGCGTCCGGTCATTGGCCGAGTGTCCCATCAATTCCACGCCCAGCTGGTTGTCGCCCATCTGACCGAAAATGTTGCCATCCCCGGCGGGGATGAAGTGGTAGAGCTGATAGATTCCGCCATTCCCCGTCAGCGTCAGAATGCGCTTTTCCGACAGCAGATTGTCCAGTTCGAATTTGCCCAACTTCAGGTTGAGCCAGGGACTGCCGAACAAGTTATCCAGTCGCGCCATTACGGTTTCGAAGTGAAATGAAGCCGTCGGATCGGAGGATGGGAGCACATAGAACGAGAAGTTCTTCTCCAGCGTGCCGCCGGTATGGAAGTCCAGACCGCTGAGATCGAATCCTGAGCTCTCGATGTTCTGGCTGCTAGTGGTTCCCGTCGGGGCGCCACCGGCATAGCTGTCCACCAAAACGTTTTGCGTGCTGACCCGGTGCCAGATGGGCGTAATGCGGAAGGTCACCGGCCAGTACCCCGGATTCTGCCAGATCGGCGAATCCCGGTCATTCATCAGCTGATAGCCGTTGTCCTTGAATTTCTGGCCGAAGTAATTCAGCATCGGCCACGACTCATGGCACGCCGAACAGCGCAAGCCATACTTCCGCGCAAACGCCGGCAAGGCGCTAGCCGATGGACTAGCGCTCAAAAACAGAAAGACCAGCCCCAGAGCGGCGGTTGCAATTCTTTGCACACACGAAATTCTCTGAATGCGCAACGAGGTGCCAATACGCATGCTTTTCTCCCCAGTGATTTCTTTGTCGCACTGAGCTGCATCCACAAAATGCAAAGGCAAGGACTGCTAAAGACCCCAGCGGCGTTCGGCCTTCAGCCCCACCGAAGGTCGTACCACCGTACCGGGGACGCATCCTACTACCCGGCTAGGTCAGCTTGCAAGAGGAATTTTTTTACAATTTTTTTACAACTTGATCCTTGGATCCGCCTTTTGCCGCCAACGCCTCGAACCAGTTGACAGCGGCAAACTTGTGTTGAGAATGGTTTGCGATGGGATTTTGCAAGAGAACTCTGCTCGAGCACCCCTTTAGGCTGTCGATTACCCGAACTCCTGGTCCGGCCAGGCCCAGCCTGTGGAAATGTCGTTCCGCTGCGGGCGCCGGGGTCATATTCTCGATCTTGGTGCTCGGCTTGGCCACGGCGCCAGCTCGCGAAAAGAACGGCATTGACTATGGTGCCGGCCTGATTGTTAACGTCCCTTTCCCGGAAGATCAGGTTCTTCAGGTCGTCGAAGACGTCGCGAAGAACGGCATCATCCGGGGTACCAAGGAATACAACAAGGATCCCTACGTCTCCGGCGCGACGGCGGTCTCTTCTACGCGGCTTTTTCCCAACTGGACCGAAGGCGGACAGGTTTTTTACAAGCTGCGCGAGCACGCGCTGGACCCCCGAAATTTTAAAAACAGCGGTGATTCGGGCAGCTTGATCGTTCGTTACGTGCTGCAACCACAAGGCGACAAGCACACCGTGTTGCACATCAATGCAATCTTTGTCGAGGATTTCCGCCACACCGTGCATCAATCCAACGGCTCGGTTGAGAGCGCAGAGTACAAAGACATTCACGATCGCTTGGATCAGATCAGCACCATGAACGCAGAAACTGCTGAACTGCAGCGCGAAAAGAAAGAACTCGCGGGACAGAAAGCGGGCATGCCTGGCGGCACACAGGGATCCAGTTCGTCCCAGCCGAATGACAGTACGGGAACTCCGGTGCAAGAGGTCTCGTTGGCAGAAGCCAAAGCCACGGCCAACACCGTTCCACAAACGTTGCCAGATCGCGTCAAACAGTTGCGTCACGAAGTAGAGCGCGTAGTGAAGGCGCCCGGAGCCGCACTAAAATCAGCCCCGTTTCACACCGCAACTACGCTTCAGTCGCTCGCCCCGGGCACAGAAGTACTGGTCGTCATCAACACCACGTACTGGCTTGGAGTCGAGACGCACGATGGTCAACACGGGTGGGTTCTGCGCGACGAATTGGAGTTCACGCCATGAACTTTCACGCGGCACGCGGCAAATGGATCGTCGCGCACGCGGCATGCTTCGCCGCGATTCTCTGCCTCCCGGGCTTGGCCCGAGCGCTGGCTGGTGCGACCGAACGCGTGTTTCCCCAGCCGAAAACCATGGTTGAGGATGCTCTTAAGAGCATGCGGTCGAATCTTTCCGGCCACCTGCCCACCTTGGAAGGATTCGCTACCGCCCCGTCGCATTCCCTCGATCAATACCAGCGCGGCTATTTCCAGGTCAATGTACAAATCGCACCCATCCCCTCCGGCGGATCGCTGGTGCATGTCAGCGCAAAGATCACCGCGTGGTACATGGACCCGGCTGGATCGCATTCGGGTTATCAACTCTTGAAGTCCAACGGCCGCATCGAAGCCGATTTCCTTGATCAACTCGCCGATCAACTTGCTCTGAACGCGCAATCACCCGAGAACGCGCCTCAGCCGATCGCTCCGACGGTGGGACCAGCCGCAAAGCCGGCGCAGTCAATTTCCGCGGGATCCGCTCCTGCGGCAGCAGGGCACCAACACGAATCGCCCACATCACAGCCCGGGACTTCTGTTGCAACCGGCCACTCCCAGCCGTCGACCAACGATGGACGCCTGATTTCGGCCCCTGCCCCGAAGCTCCCCGACCCCGGAACTTTTTCTTCATCGCTCTCTCAAGGCTTGGCCGAGGAAGCAGCTGCTCCTCGAAACGCCAGCATTGACAAGACCGACAACGCTCTCGAAGCCGAAGCGCAGGGATTGGAAGAAATTCTCAAAAATCAGGCGCACCCGAAAAATCTCGTCGCCGTGAAAAAGTCCGGCACTCCCGTGGTAGAGAAGCCAAGCCTCACTGCGAAGACTTTCTTTCTAGCCAGTATGCACGACGAATTCGAGATGCTCGACTTTAACGGGGACTGGGTGCACGTACGAATTTCCGGCTTGTCGAGGGGATGGATCTGGCGAGACAGCGTCGAAATGCCCGAAGGAATTCCAGACACTATCACTCGCGCCCCCGCTCCCGTAGCGGCCGCCGACCTGTTTCATGTGGTCCGCGAAGAGGCGGGTCAGTTCCCCGGAGACTGGCCGGCGCTGCGCGGCAAGAACGTCAAAATCCTCACCATCCAGAAAATTGACGAAAACGCTAAGACCGGTGGGCCGCAAGACAAACTCGAATTCTCCAAATATTTACTCGACAAAACCTACACCGAACTCACCAGTCAAGAACGGGATCTTGCCGGCATCGTATTAGTCTTCGACTCGGCCGATGGCGGCATGGTCGCCGCCACTATGACCACGGTCCAACAGTGGAAAACAGGAAGTCTTTCCGACTCTGCGCTATGGCATAACTGCTTCTTCGATCCGCCGGAAACCTTTGCTGCGTCAGCATCTTCACCGGGTCAGTAAAACACAGGATCGTCAATCACGCTCCAGTTGTGCTAGTCTGGCGCATGTCGCCGGTCGCGTTTGCTCTTGACATTAGGAAGCGATCGGAGTACGTATGCAATCCTTGAGCGCAAGCGTGGGGCTTGCTGGCTTCCAGAACTGAACGAATTTAAAAACTGAACTGAGTTCCCGGTAATTCTTGACATCACCAACCATGAGCACCATGACTGTGCCTATATCGGATTTGCGTACCCGGGCAGGTTCCGCTTTCCGGGATTACGCCGAACTCACCAAGTTACGCGTGACCTCCCTGATCGTCGTGACGGCATGGTGCGGATACTTTTTCGGCGCCCACCGGGCCGGCGTTTCCTGGTTTAGCTTTGGGCTATTGCATGCGCTCGTGGGCATTGGCCTCGTTTCCAGCGGAACTGCTGCGTTGAATGAAGTGATGGAATATGATATCGACGCTCACATGCGGCGCACCGCGCGGCGTCCCATTCCCGCCGGCCGCATGTCTCTGCTGCATGCCACGATTGTTGGAGTGGTCGCGGCCGTAGGCGGATCGATTTATCTGGCCATCTTCACCAATCCACTGACTGGCCTGCTTACCTTTCTCACCTCCATCGTTTATCTCGCCGCGTACACTCCGTTAAAACGCATCTCACCGATCTGTACTTTTGTCGGAGCGTTTCCCGGTGCGATGCCTGGAGTTCTCGGTTGGACCGCCGTTCGCGGCCATCTAGAGTGGGGCACGCTCGTCTTATTCGCGATTCTCTTCATCTGGCAATTTCCGCATTTCTTCTCCATCGCCTGGCTCTACCGCGAAGACTACGCCAAAGGTGGAGTCCGCATGCTGCCAGTGGTTGAAGAAGATGGCCGGTCCACAGCGCGCCGCATCCTGCTTTATTCCGTGGCCTTGATTCCGATCAGCCTCGTACCAAGTTTCATGGGAATGGCGGGAAAGACTTATCTGGTCGGCGCGGTCGTACTCGGTTTCGCGCTCCTCTATTTCGGCATTCGCCTCGCCTTTTTAAATCTGCCTCTGGCCAGTGCTCCTTCGAAATCGCGCGCGCGTCAGGTTCTGCAAGCGACGGTGATCTATCTTCCGCTGCTCTTCGCACTGATGATGAGCAACTCCCTGCGGCCGTAATCGAGGCGTTCTTATGGCTGGGACACCCCAGGTCTGCGAGAAGTGGGAGCCACCGTTGGCACGGATGCGAAAGCATAACTTCGCTGCCGTATAGCTCAACGATTCTGCGCCGTCTGCTTCGCTGCCATATCGGGCGGCGGACCAAGATTGTCCGGCAGCGGAGCCGTCAGCGATTCCAGGAACGCGAGAATGTCGTCCCGCTCGTCAAAGCTCAGAAAATCGAGCGCATGAATTTCTTTGTCCAAATGCGGATTCAGATTTCCCCCGCCAATGTAATGTCCCAGCGCGTCTTTCAGCGTAGGAAATGATCCGTCGTGCATAAAAGGAGCGCGTTCGGCAATGTTGCGCAACGTGGGCGTTTTGAATGCTCCCCAATCCGCGTCGTTCTTGGTCTGACCAAAACGGCCAAGATCGATCATGTTCCCTTGCAGGTCGGCGCCAACTCCAAGATTGTGAAACTTGTTGTCGGTCAAGAGCGCGTAGTCTTTGCCAATCGTGTGGCAAACTTCGCAATCCCCTTTCTTCGGATCCATGAACAACTTCAAGCCGCGCTGCGCCGAAGCGGAGAGGGCTTTCTTGTCGTGCCCGTAGTAGAAGCGGTCGAACGGTGAATTCCCGCTCAGCACCGTGCGTTCGAACGATCCGATCGACTTTACGACGAGATCGATCGTGATCTTGTCCGTGCCCCAGGCCTGCTGGAATAAGGCCACATATTTGGAATTAGCCTGCAGTCGTTTCACGGAATCGTCGAGTGTCGACGCCATCTCCACCGGATTCGCGATCGGTCCTTTGGCCTGCTCCTCGAGGCTGGGCGCACGCCCATCCCAGAATTGCGCAGAGTTATACACCGAATTGATGACCGTTGGCGAGTGCCGCGTGCCCTGTTTGCCTCCTACGCCCGTCGAAACCGGATGCCGGTCCGTAAATCCCATCTGCGGTCCGTGGCACGAGGCGCACGAGATCGTGTTATCCGCAGAAAGCACCGGGTCGTAATACAGGCGGCGCCCCAGCGCGACTGTCTCAGCTGTTGGCGGATTATCTGCCGGGATCGGCACCGGCGGCAATCCCAATGGTGCTTTGATCTGTAGGGGCTTGCCAATCGGCAAGATATTCGCGTGCGAACTGGCTCTCGGCGACGCCTGCAGCGTGGCGCGATCGATCGCAAACGCGATCAGGAGGACTAGAAACAGAATGAAGACCCACACGCGAATTTTATCGCTCTCTTTCATTGCATGCTCCTAAGAAGACCGGAAAAGAAGACGAGAAAAAGTCTAGATTCTCCCGGAGCCTTTGAATGTGAGTTGAATCACGTCAAGGCCTACAGATTTGT
Source organism: uncultured Acidobacteriaceae bacterium (assembly GCA_963772045.1). Taxonomy (GTDB): domain Bacteria; phylum Acidobacteriota; class Terriglobia; order Terriglobales; family Acidobacteriaceae; genus Sulfotelmatobacter. The sequence goes on from CAVYWC010000005.1 coordinate 221,683, forward strand.
GCGAATTTCTGAGCAGCTGCAAACTCAAAGAAAGAGCCCGCACATAATTACAGGCGGATGATCGTAAAATGCGGTGAGGCCGAAACTTGAATCTTACGGAAGATCCTCATCGCAGACTGAACCCACTTACGAACGAGTGGGTAATCGTATCTCCGCATCGCACTGCGCGCCCCTGGCAAGGTGCTGTCGCATTGCCTCCGGGCACGCCGGTGCCTGAGTACGATCCGAACTGTTATCTCTGTCCCGGCAATGCGCGCGCGGGGGGCGTTCGCAATCCGAAGTACTCATCTACATTCGTCTTCGAAAATGATTTTGCGGCGCTGAAACCGGGCATCTCGCATCAGCGAATCGATCTCGACTCCAAAGGATTGCTGGTCGCCGAGTCCGAACCGGGCATTTGCCGCGTCATCTGCTTCTCCCCGCGACACGACCGTACGCTGGCTACGATGGAAGTTGATGAGATCGAGCCCGTGGTCGAAACCTGGCGGCAGCAATTCCGCGAATTGGGCAGCGTGGAGTTCATCAACCACGTGCAGATCTTCGAAAATCGCGGCGAGATGATGGGAGCGAGCAATCCCCATCCCCACTGCCAGATCTGGGGCACGTACTCGATGCCGCAGGAACCATCCAAGGAACTCAAAGCGCAGTACGCATATTTCAGCAACTGTAATCACTGTCTGCTCTGCGACTATATCGAACTGGAACGTAAGCACAAGGTCCGCGTGGTGGCCGAGAACGCGCGCTTTGTAGCGGTTGTTCCTTTCTGGGCAGTGTGGCCCTTCGAGATTCTGATCTGCAGCCGCAACCACCTCACCAGCATGAATGAGTTCACGAACGACGATGCGCGGCAGTTGAGTGCAATGCTGAAGCAGGTGATTTCAATCTACGACAAGCTTTTCGGTGTGCCCTTCCCTTATTCTATGGGCTTCCATCAATCGCCCACCGATGGCGTCGATCATCCGGAGTTGCATTTCCACGCGCACTTCTATCCGCCCCTGTTGCGCTCGGCGGCCATCCGTAAATTCATGGTCGGATTCGAAATGCTAGGCACCCCGCAGCGCGATATCACAGCGGAGCGCGCGGCCGAACGACTGCGCCAGGTTGCCGGAGAATAATCTGAAATCAGCTTCGCCTCTAATTATTTTTCGCCGACTGACTGAAACACCGCCTCGCTCAATCTCACCAGTTCCCACCGCCGCCGAACGGTTTTCGGCCTTTCAGCTGGCCCAAAAAAGCCCCTGGTACTTCTTTCCTGTTGCAACTTCCACGGAACGGACGTATCGTGTCGACGCTCTTCGCCACCCGGATCGCTGCGCAACTTCCGGGCCAACACCCTGTTTTTTTTGGGGGCTAGCGTATCCGTGAACAACTGCATCTAAGGGGTCGCTATGAAACTCTCAGACACAGCCGTATCCGTGCTCAAAGCGAAAGTGGAAAATCTGGTTCTTTCTGTGGCGCCCGATCAGTCTGTGTACGAGGCCATCGAGAAGATGGCCGAGTACGGCGTCGGAGCCTTGCTCGTGATCTCCAACCAACGCCTGCTGGGAATCCTTTCCGAGCGCGACTACGCCCGCAAGGTGATTCTTATGGGACACTCCTCGAAAGAAATGCGCGTGAGCCAGATCATGACCAGTCCGGTCGTCTACGTCAGCCCTGACAACAGCGTGGACGAGTGCATGAGCATCATGACCCGGCACCACTTCCGTCATCTGCCGGTTGTGCAGGAGGATCGAGTGATCGGAGTCGTCTCCATTGGCGACCTAGTGAAGTGGATCATCGACGGACAGGCAAAGACGATTCAAGACCTCGAAGGCTACATTAGCGGTGAGTATCCCAGATAGACGACTACCAGCTCGATCTTGCCATCCGCAATATCTGCTCAAGCCTGTTCTTTGAGCTTTAGTCGTGACTTATTTTCTTCCATGAATTTCCCGATGTCGTCGGCGGCGTTCAGCAGCCGGTTCCACTGCTCATAGTAGAGCGTGACTGGGAAGCGACCCAATCCGTACACACTGACGCCGCCCTTTTCTCCCACCTTGAAGATCAAGTCGCCGGAGCGCTTTTTCACTTCGACTTCTTTTTCCAACTGAGCCAACTTCGCTTTCAGTTCTTCGTACGACGGTTCTGCCATTGCGGATCCTCTCTGAATTTTGAGTGCGAGAATTGGGATGCGGCCGTTCAACACTTCAGTCGCGGCCTCGCCCTCACCTATAGTAACTTGTCCGGAGTTGTCAGATTTTGGATAACCGTTATAAGCTGGAATGAATCTAATTCTGATCCCGAAGCAGGAAAGTTCATGCGTTTGTGGATGCGCTGGTCGGCTTGGCTGTGTCTGTCCCTGATCCTATGGACGGCCGCGGTGGAGTCTACCCACACTCATCCCAGCCAGACCGAGGCCAATAGCTGCCCCATTTGCGTAGTCGCGCATACCGCACGCCCGGCAATAACTACCGCCCGCAGTGCTCCAGTTTTTATTGCCGTCGGCCTCTTCCAGGAAGAATCGGTTGTACGCAAAGCGCGCGTCGAAGTTTCTCATCTCGGCATTCGCGGCCCTCCTATCGCCCTCTAAACGATTCCCAGGAATAGAAGTACCGGCTCGCGGCTGCATCCTTTCGAGCCGGCGACTCCATTTATCACAGGAGGGCTAATGCCTGGCTTTCATCCTCTTCGCTTCACCGCGCTCATCGTACTCGCGGTTTCCTTCGTGCTCAGCACCGTTCATGCACAATCCGTCGGAAATTCCGGCGCCATCCAAGGTACTGTCACCGATCCCACCGGGGCTGTTGTTCCCAAGGTTAGAGTTGAAATTCAGAATCCGGTCAGCGGATACGACCGTGTCACCACAACCGATAAATCGGGAAATTTTGACTTTACCAACGTCCCCTTCAACCCCTATCACCTCACGATAACCGGTGGGGGATTCGCCCCATACGTCCGGGATGTAGAACCGCGCTCGGCCGTGCCGGTCACCGTCAATGCCAAGCTTCAGGTTGAAGGTTCCAGCACGTCCGTCACCGTGGAAGCCAACGGCGGCGACTTGGTCGAGAACGATTCGACGTTCCACACCGACGTGGATAAGAACATCATCGACAAGGAGCCGCTCGAGAGTCAGTCTTCTCAGCTTAGCGCAGTCGTGACCCAAAGCACTCCAGGAATCGCGACCGATTCCAATGGGCTGATTCACGGACTGGGAGACCACGCCGAGGATTCTCTTTCCGTGGACGGCCAGCCCGAGACCGATCAGTTCAGCAAGGTTTTTTCGAACCAGCTTCCACTGGATGCCATCCAGTCCATGGAAGTCATCGCCGGCGCCCCTCCCGCCGAGTACGGCGATAAAACTAGTATCGTCATCGATGTCACCACCCGCTCCGGTCTGGGCGTCACTACCCCGCATGGCGCTGTGACCGCCTCCTATGGTTCGTTCGGCTCCTCGAGCCTCGGATTTGACCTCGCCTACGGCGGCAAGAAGTGGGGAAACTTCATCTCGGCGAACGCGATGAACAGCGGCCGTTTTCTTGATCCCCCGGAGTTTGTGGTCATCCATGACAAAGGCAACGAAGAAAACTTCTTCGACCGCGTCGACTTCCAGGTCTCGAATGCAGACTCCGTGCACATCAACCTGGAATACACTCGTTCCTGGTTTCAGACGCCGAATAACTATGATTCCGAGAATGCTGCGCCGTGGAGCGGACTCTACGGTGTGCTGCCGTCAGTCGAAGACTATGGTGGCATCGCTCCCAACGGACAGATCGTTGGTCCTGCCGACCAGCGCTCGAAGATCCAAACCTTCGACATTGCTCCTTCGTGGACCCGGTTGGTCAATACCCATTCCGTGTTCACGCTGGGAGCGTGGGTTCGTCGAGATGGTTACAACTATTACCCGAGCGGCGACCCATTCGCCGATCTGGGAGCGCCCAGCCTGCAGCGCCAGACTGTAGGACAGGACCGAAGCCTGACCAACGCGGGCGCGCGCACCTCGATTTCCTACGTGAAGGGCATTCACAACCTCAAGGGTGGCGTCGATTACGAGCAGACTTTTCTGGACGAAAAGGACACAGTCGGAGTCGTCGATCCGATCTTCAACGCGCCGTGTCTCACGGCCGCAACGGCCGCGGTCCCGAACGTGCCAGTCCCCGGATTCACGGATCCTGCGCAATGTGCCGGCGCAGGATTAGCACCTAATGACCCCACCATCAATCCTAATGCTCCCGCATCGGCGTTCTATCCGGCGTTCGATCCAGCTCTGCTGCCCTACGATTTAACTCGCGGCGGTATTGCTTACAGCGTCCAGGCTACCGCTCCTTATCTCTCGCACACCGATGTGAAGGAATCGGCTCTATACCTTGAGGACACCATCACCAAGGGGCCGTGGAACTTCAATCTCGGCATTCGTGGTGACCTCTACAATGGCCTCACCGTCGCCCGCGAAGCCGAACCTCGGCTCGGCGCAGCTTACAACATCAAACCATCCAACACCGTGCTGCGCTTCTCCTACGCGCACACCATGGAAACCCCGTTCAACGAAAACCTGATACTTTCCAGTCTGGGCTGCGCGAACGACGTGCTGGCGCCGTTGCTGCTCTGTTCGGCGGCAACGCCAAACCGACTCAGTCCAGGGACTCGCAACGAATACCACGTCGGCATCGAGCAAGCCTTCGGAAGGTACCTTGTTTTCTCCGGAGAGTACATCTGGAAATACACCCAGCGCGGCTTTGACTTCAGCGTGCTGGGAGACACCCCGATCACCTTTCCGATCGAGTGGTACAAGTCGAAAATTCCAGGATTCGCCGGCCGTGTGAGCGTGCCCAACTATCGCGGATTCTCTGCGCTGATGGTTTTCTCCAGCGTCGCCGCGCGCTTCTTCCAGCCGCAGATCGGAGGAGCCGGATCTACGGTCTCGACCGCGGCTGGACTTCCATTCCGCATCGATCACGACGAAAAATTCAACCAGACGACGCACATTCAATATCAGGTCGGAAAGCGCGGGCCATGGCTTGGCTTCAACTGGCGCTATGACAGCGGGTTGGTTGCGGGCGCTAGTCCCTGTTTCGGCCTGAATACCCCATATAACGACTGCCCGGGGTCGTTTATCAGCACCGCAGGCGTTCCTACCGTGTCGATGATTGCCGCCAACTACGGCGGAGTACCGCTTGACGGCGATCAGGAATCTGAAGCCGGACTATATTGCGGCTCCCAGCGTGCCACTCCGACTTCTCCTCTGCCGTTTACGTGTCCGGCTTCGCAATTCGGCTCGACGCTGCTCCGAGTGCCGGCTCCAGGCACGGAGAATGACGACCACAATCCGCCGAGGGTCATGGGGCGTCACCTATTCGATCTCGCTCTCGGAGACGATCACATCGCACACTTCTCCAATGACCGTTACTCGCTCTCCGGCCAGCTCACGGTCATCAACTTGGCCAACAAGTTTGCGCTATACAATTGGCTGTCCACCTTCAGCGGCACGCATTACGTAAGCCCGCGATCGTTGACAGCACAAATCGGCTTGCGCTTCTAGGAAAAGATGTTCCTGCTCCGCGGAAGTGCATGCACTTCTAGGATTCATGTTCGCTTGAAAATTCTCGCACCGGAGGTAACTTGCACCGCAAGTAACCTTCGGTTTTACTTGAATCTTAGTAAGGAATGAGGATTTGTTATTTCACGTGCGGGGGAACGCTTGGCCGAGGATCTTCGGTTTGAGCTAGCCATTCTTGCGACTGTGCAGGGCCTTTATCAGAAGCTCATGGCAGAGTCGCTGGGCGGGCCTGTGCCTGTCCCGAGTGGGTTGGATCAGGACGCGCTGCGGCACTCTGAGCGCGAACTTCCCAACACGCTCTCGCAGATGTATCGCTGGCTCCATCTGCTCGACATGGCCATCACGCCCGCAATGCTGCGTCAGGCGCTCACTCCAGATACTGATTCGGAAGTCGCAGAGGCTCTGCTGCGCTATTTCGTGCGACGGCGCGAGGCCACCGACATCAATCGCGATAAGACAGACCTGATCGCCACCTTCCTTTATCGCCACCCCCGCGTGCCGGGACAATGGGAGCAGAGCGGTTATGGACTCGATGGCGCGCTGCCGCTTTCACCCTTCGAAATTGCGCTGATTGAAATTCTCGCCGATACGGATGTGCCTTCGTTGCCCGAAGAGCACGTGCAATTGCTCCGGCGGTTTGATCCGTTACGCGAAGAAGTTGGCCGCTTCCGAGACTTCAATGCGCTGATCGATTCCGGCATCATCGGCCGTGTCCGCGAATTGAAACAATGGCTGGATGCGTCTTTCTACCATCCCGGAGTGCTAGCCACGGTTTCCGCGTACAACGCGACGTTCGGCAAGAAGTTCGATGAACTGTTCGCCAAAGCGCTGGGCGAAATAAAGCAGTTCGGGCAGGCTCTCGAAGAAATGGGCGGAACGATTCTGACCACGGTCGATGGCGTCGAAGTCACCGTCGAACACGTGGCAGCCATCGAAGAGAATCAAATGCTGCAGGCGGATTACGCCAGCACGCTGGAAAAATTCCGCCGGGTCTCGAAGCTCAAGAAGGAACTGGACCGCCGGCCTCCGATTCGGCGATCTCTGCTGACCCCGGCTGCGCGGTCGTCGCGCGCAGGCAACGGCAACGGAGCAGCAGCGCCCAAACCGGCGCGGGTGGCCGCAAAAGCTCCTGCTGCGCCCGCCGTGTTTCAGCCGCCCGCAGTCACCGCCCAGCAGATTTCGATGGAGGAGGCCAAATTGCGGCGGGTGGAAGAATCGATTCGCGTATTCGTGCGCGTGGCCGATCCCAAGTATCGGCAGGTAGTGCCGATGCGATTCTTCAATCTAACCCTCACGGTGGCCGAAGCCGACGCCTACAGCGCGCCATTCCTGGAAGAAAAAAGCGCCCGCGCCGATGTGGCGCGAACTCTGATTCGCCTGGTTTCAATTTCCGGCCGCATCAGCACCGAACTCGAAGAATTGAAGCGCAGCCAGAAGCTGTCTTCGGTGTGGAAGCTGCATGCGGATTCGCTAGTCGTGCTGCTGGACATGGCCAGCACGGCGACCGAGGAAGCAGGCTGCGTGGCCAATGTGGCCGAGCAAGCTGGATCGGGAGTTGCCGCCAAGACTATTCACGACTCCGTGCAGCGGCTGCGTGGACGATCGGATATCGCCGTGAAGACGCTAGCCAATGTGAGCTAGCGCACCCAGCAACGCTATAGATCCCCAATCCGAATCTCAACCTCGAATTCTATTCCCAGGCTTAAAAACGCTACGCCACAGCTTCCCCTTCGATTTTGTGGTGTCACCAGTGCGCGGAATGGGCCTGCTCTAGGAATTGACTCGTGCGACGCCGGGCTGAGATTATCCGGACTAGGCCGCGCCTCTCATGCCCGCCCCATTCCGACTCCATCACAAACTGAGATCTCTCGCCAGCCTGGCTGTGTTGTTTCTTCTGGCTGTAGGTCATGTGTGGGCGCAAGGGCCTCCTTATCAGACGGACGATCCGGTGCCGGTCGACCTTCATCACTATGAGTTCTACATTTTTGGCGGCGCGGACGGTACTCCGGTCGAGACAGATTCCCTTGGGCCGGCGTTCGAGTTCAACTGGGGCGCGATTCCGCGGGTGCAACTGCATGCCATCCTGCCCTGGGGAGTGGTGGCTCCCTCGAACAACCCTGCTTACCTTCCCGCGGGAACAGGTAAAACCGAGTTTGGGCTGACCGATATGGAATTGGGCGCGAAAATCGCCTACTTCAAAGAGACCAAACATATCCCCCAGATTGGCAGCTTCACCATGTTCGAAATGCCCACCGGAAATTATGCCAAAGGACTAGGCGTGGGAAAAGTCTGGTACAAGCTGCCGTTGTGGCTGCAGAAAAACATCGGCAAATGGCTGCTGGATGGCGGTGCCGGTTATCAGGTGGTCCCGCAAACAGGTTATCGCAATTTTTCCTACGAGGGATTTCTTCTGAAATACACGTTCAGCGAGCGCCTGGAACTCGGTGGCGAGGTGTTTTCGCATGGCGCAGAGGGTTTCACCACCCCTCAGACACGCGCTTCTACGCTGATCGACTTTGGCGGCTACTACCACTTCAAACACAACCTCAACAAGGAATTTCTATTCTGCTATGGACACTCCGTCGCCGGCCAGACGGAGAACTATGCCTATGTAGGCCTGTACTGGACTTGGGGCGGAAAAGGCGATCAGAAACCGGACGTGGGGAATGCGCTTTTACATCACGCAATAAGTCCCCGCGGATTCGAGTAGCGTCCATCGAGGGCTCATCGTCTCCTCTTCCGCGATATTTTCCCTCCAGACATGAAGGCGGGCGTTTTCGCCCGCCTTCACACACCACTCGCGACTCAGGACTCGGGACTAGTTGATATCGAACTGCTCCTGGTGCACCGCGGGATCGCTCTTCACGATGATGGTCCGCTTCGTCAGCTCTTCCATTTCGTTCAGCAGGCGCGCGTTGTTCGACTTAAGTTCTTTGGCTACGTCCGGGTTCACGCGCAGCAGGACATCCTGGTGCTCCAGGTGCTTGGCGATCTTGCGCATCTCGACATAGATCTCGTTGCAGATCGTGTTCACAGATTTCACATAGCCGGTGGACTGGCAGTACGGACAAGGCGCGCCGATCGTGCGTTCCAGCGACTGCTTCACGCGTTTGCGGGTGATCGCGACTAGGCCGAAATCGTTGAACTGCAGGGTTTTCGAAGGCGCGCGGTCGTGCCGGAGTTCTTCTTCCAGCGCTTGCATGACCCGCTGGCGATTGCGGCGCTCGTCCATGTCGATGAAGTCGATGATGATAATGCCGCCCAGATCCCTGAGCCGAATCTGCCGGACAATTTCCTTAATAGCATCTACGTTCGTCTTGACGATCGTGTCTTCCAACCGCTGCGTCTTGCCGACGTATTTGCCGGTGTTGATGTCGATCGCAACCAGCGCTTCGGTCTGGTTGATCACGATGTATCCGCCGCTTTTCAGCCAGACTTTCGACTTCAGGGCCTTGTTCATTTCTTCGGCGAGGCCGAATTGTTCGAACAGCGGTGTCTCTTTAGTATAGAGCTTGACGCGTTTCACCAGCCCCGGCTGGAAGCGATTGAAGAAGCGCAGAATCCGTTCGTACTCCTGCTCAGTGTCAACCCAGATCACGTTGAAATCGGAAGTGACCTGATCGCGGAGCACGCGCTCGACCACGTTGAGATCGTGATAGATCAGCGCCGGCGGCTTTGAATTTTCGGCGCGCGTGCGGATGTCGTTCCACAAATTTTTCAGGAAACGGATGTCGGCGCGGAGTTCATCTTCGCTGGCGTTCTGCGCGGCGGTCCGGACGATGAAGCCTCCATGTCCGTTTTCCCGTTCACTCTGAATGATCCGCTTCAGGCGCTGGCGCTCTTCTTCGGAAGCGATCTTGCGCGATACTCCGGTGTGATTGACGGTCGGCATGTAGACCAGGAATCGTCCGGGCAGCGCAATGTGGCTGGTGATGCGCGCGCCTTTCTTGCCGATCGGCTCTTTGGCGATCTGAACCAGAATTTCCTGACCCTCTTTGAGAAGATCGCTGATCAGCGGGACGGGCGCGGATTCGCGACGCCGGAAATGGCGCGCCCCACCACCCCCTCCGTTGCCACCACGACGGCCGCGTTGACCGCGACGTTCCCACGCCGGCCGCGGGGCGCGCTGCGTGTATCCCGCCGTAGTCGAGGGACTGCGAACTTCCACACGGGCGTCAACCGTGCCGTTGCCCCGGGCCTCGGCTTCCAGCATCGCTTCCGCTTCGGCCTGGGCTTCTTCGAGTTCAAGTTCCTCGCTGTCCTCTTCAGCTTCGCCGGACGCTGCTCCTTGCTGGCCTTCGCCCGCAGCAGTTCCGGCTCCCGCCGCCGCTCCGTCCTCGGCCAGCGAGTGGGCGTGAATTTCAGAAACAACTTCACGGGCTTCGTTCGACGGACCCGATGCAGCTCGAGTTTCCTCCTCGAACTCGTCATAGCCTTCGTCGGAGGAAGACTCGTAACGGATCGTATCCGCTTCTTCCTCTTCGATGGTTTCTTCTTCCATGGTGCCGGGAACGGCAAACATCGGCTTCTCATGTTCAGTCGACGCCCGACTGGGCGCAACCGGTTCCCCTTCTTGATCTTGCGCCGCCTTTGCTTCGGACGGTTCGGACTGGGAGTGATCCGTTTCGAACGCCTGCTCAACCTGTTCTTCTTGCGGCTCGATCCTGACGGCTTCTTCGGTCCAGGCCGGGGCAGACGGAATATCATCCCTGCGGGATGTCTCCGCATGCCGGAGTTCCTGGTTCCACGACGCTGACGTAGAAGACTCGGCAGACTCTTCCTGCATTGCGCCAAAGTGTTCGTGCTCTTCGTGCAACGGCTCGGCGACGGCTTCTCCGGAGGCGAAAATCGGCTCGTCTTCGGGGAAAGCGGACGCAACGGGCGTGACCGGCGCTTCCGCGGTTCCAGCTGCCGGCGACTGGCTGCGCTCTGGTTCGGTAGCCACGGGATGCTGCGCCAAGCGCTGGTACTTGGAGATCGACTCTCCCGGAAGAAGAATGGGCTCGTACCCAAGAGGAGGGCCTACGGGCGCGCTTCGGCCCGATTCTGATGTCTGAGATGCTTCGCCGCTTCGGTTGAAGCGCGACTCCGATCCCCGATCTGAACTCCGATCTGAACTCCGATCCGAAACTCGGTCTGACGCTCGATCCGAACTGCGATCAGGACCTCGCTCAAAGTTACGGTCGCGGCGTCCGCCACGACGCCGACGCCGTCCACGCCAGCCGCCACGGTCTCGGTCCTGCCCGGCTGTCGACTCGTCTCCACTCGCCGCCGCGGGCTGGAATTCCACTTGTTCTTCGGCTTCGGATACCTCGGAAGCATCCATTTCAGCCGGCTGCGAGACTTCCGTGGGCTGCGCGGTCTGTACCGACTCGGTTCGAACCGCCGGCGGCCGCATATCTTCCACGTGCGGATTCGCCGGAACCGTGCCCGCTACGTCCTCGTCGTGCTCCTCCAGTTCCATAAAGTCAGAGACATAGAGGAAGGCATCGCGCTCCAGGCCGATATCAACGAAAGCCGACTGCATCCCGGGAAGGACGCGGGTTACGCGGCCCTTATAGATGGAGCCGGCGAGGGTGTACTCGTTTTCTCGCTCGAGATAGACCTCGGCGAGCAAGTCGTCTTCCACCAGCCCGACTTTAGTTTCGTGGGGCGTGGAAGAGACGAATAGTTCTTTGTTCATGCAGCACTCCGGTGCCGCCCGGAAATTCCTTCTATTCGGGCGGGCGTTCACCGGCGCTTAGTCAGAAAATAGCGGGAGGATCGAGAGTTGCGAAATGGCCCCAAATAGGGGACGGCGTGAGGCAGAGGTTCTTCTCGTCGGCCAAATCCGCTGCAGAAGCTTGGAAATCTTTTGCACTGATCGCTTACGTTCTCTGCCGGGGTTGTGACCGCACTCTCAGACCAAACTTGGTCGGGGGGCCGTTCCCTGCCCGGCTTGCAACTTGCTCAATCCTGCCCGGCCTTAACTGCAAAGGGCCGGTGAAATTGCCCTCTTAACGCGAGGGTGGTCGAAATTTTTGGGCTGCACCCTTTGGCGCAGCGTAACGCTTGCTCTGCCGTTCCCCACAGCGACTTCTCAATCCCAGGCTCTCGCGCCCGGCTAGTTCACGAAGCGGCGCATACGAACGTTCATCACCATCCCCAGCGCCAGGAACATAAACAACACGGAAGACCCACCATAACTCATGAGCGGCAGAGGTATTCCAGTGACCGGCATAAAACCGACCACCATGCCGACGTTGACCAGAATATGGAAGCTAAGCACAGCCACCACACCCATTACTACGAACGTGCCAGCGCGGTCGGGCGCTGTTTGCGCGTTCTGTGTCAGGCGCATCAGCACTATGAAGTATAACAGCAGAACCCCAAGAGCGCCGACGAAACCGTGCTCCTCGGAAAATGCCGCAAAAATAAAATCCGTTTGTGGGACAGGAAGGAAATTTCCGTGTGTTTGCGAGCCTTTCCCGCCCCAGAGCCCCCCCGAACCGACCGCAATCTTGGATTGCTCAACTTGATACCCCGAGCCCTGTGGGTCGAGTTCGGGATCGATAAAGCTGGTTAAGCGCTGTTTCTGGTACGACTTGAGAACGTGAACCCTGGGCACGAGAAATACCGCCCCCATGGCCACGCTCCCCAGCAATCCCAGCACTACTCCCTGCTTCCACTGCATGCCCCCGAGGAAAACTCCCATGATTGCGATGGGAACATAGGTCAGCGCCGTGCCCAGATCGGGCTGCTTCAACACCAGCAGCATCGGGACGCCGACAATCGCTCCGGCTTTGGCCAGATCGGACCAGGAAAGCTCCCGCTGCCGCATATCGGCAAAATACTTGGCCACGGCGAGGATCAGGATCAGTTTGACCCATTCCGAAGGCTGGAAGTGATTGCCTCCAGGCATTTTGATCCAGCGCTTGGCGCCGAGATAGCGCTGGCCGAAGATCAGAACGCCCATGAGGGAGGCCACCGCAGCGATGTAAAACCAATGAACCTGCTCCAGTAGAGCCTGATAGTTTACGAGGCTCGTGATCAGCATCAGGCCCACGCCCGCGACCACCCAGTAAATCTGCTTGATATGTGCGCCGGCAAACTTCGTGTGCTCCGTGGCGCTGTGGATCTCCATGATGCCCAGCCCGCAAATGAGCAGGACAAAGGTCAGCAGAACCCAGTCAAAATCGCGAAATGAGACGTAGCGTGCCATCAGTTCTCAGTTGCCAGTACACAACTCCCAGCAAAACCCCTGCGAAATGTCATCCTGAGCGAGGATGTTGCTTCGCGATGGGCGAAGCAAAACCGCAGTCGAAGAACCTCGTGTTTGCAAGTCGCCATATCCGACTCGGCAAGGAGTTCCCGCCCCGCGATCCGCAGCACTGCGCTCAGGAGGACAGTTCGTCGGTCATTCCACCCCCGGCGCGGCAGTGGCCAGAGCGATCGGCTTCCTGGCCAGATCAATGATGAGCCGCCCGCCTTCGAGTTTCTGGTGGTGACCATCGGGTTCCGGTTCGCTCCAAAGTCCTCCGACCTCCAGCTTTCCCGAATCGTCCAGGTTCTTGTTTTTCGCCATCTTTTGCGGTAATTGCCGCTGTTTATCCACGTAAGCCTTGATCACCTGCGTGGCTAATCGCGCTGCCAGCTTTCCGTGCTCTCCTCCTTGAAACAGGGTACAAACGATGATGTCCGGGTTCCGGCGCGGGGTGAATCCCACAAACCACCCGTTCTGCGCAAATTCTGCGGCGTTCTTTGCCTTGGCCCTTAGAGCCAGGGACACAACCTGCGCCGATCCGGTCTTGCCGGCGATTTCGACTCCCGGCACTGCGGCCGATGGAGCGGTCCCTCCCGGCAGCAAAACCTTGGTCATCGCGTCTGTAATGTAATTCCACCCCTCCGGATCAATCGGAATCTGCTTCACGTCGCTATAGTCGGCGGTTTGCACGAACCCGGGCGGAAGCCCGGAAGGATTGACCACATGCGGCACGACCATCCGTCCGCCCATGGATATGGCAGAGATGGCACGAATTAGCTGGATGGGCGTTACCGCGATCGCGCCTTGGCCGATCCCGACAGAAATCGTTTCTCCAGCGAACCACTTCTGCTTGAAGTTGCGGATCTTCCATTCTTCTGACGGCATCACGCCGCTGACTTCGTTGGGCAAATCGATGCCCGTTTTTTGTCCCAGGCCAAGCATCGTGGCGTACTTAGCGATACGCTCAATTCCCAGCCGGTCGGCGAGTGTGTAAAAGAATACATCACAGGATTGATAGATCGCCTTCTCGAGGTCCACGTCGCCATGCGACTGATGCAGGAAGTAGACCCAGCACTTGTAATTTCTGCCGTAAAAGTCCGCGCTGCCATTGCAATGCACATGCATCGTCTGCGCGATGCCCTCCTGCCACCCCGCGACCGACATAATGATCTTGAACGTCGATCCGGGTGCAAGTTGCGCCTGAATGGCTTTGTTCAGCAGAGGCTTTTCTGGATCGTTCACCAGCTTATTCCATTCCTCGCGCGAAACATGCACGGCAAAATCGTTCGGATCAAACGTAGGACCACTGGCCATCGCTAGAATCTCGCCGGTGCGCGGGTCCATGGCCACGATCGCGCCGTTCTTGCCCTCAAGTGCTTCTTCCGCCGCGATCTGTAAATCGATGTCGACCGTCAGCTTAAGCTGCTTGCCGGGGACGGCTTCAGTTTCTCCCAACCGTCCGACTTCGCGGCCGTGGCTGTCGACCAGCGCCTGCCGCGATCCGTTCTGGCCCATGAGCAGCGCATTGTATTGCCGCTCGACACCCGAGATTCCGACCACGTCTCCCGGATTGTAGAGTTCGAACTGCGGCTCGTTCAGCATGTCTTCGCTGACTTCGCCCACGTAGCCGATCAGGTGGGCCATAAATCCATTGCGCGGATACAGGCGGCGGTGCGCCATGATCGTGTCGAGTTCCGGCAATTCGTTGCGATGGGCTTCGATGAACTGCAACTCGTCCGGCGTGATGTCTTCTTTCAGAAAGATCGGCTGGTATTGCGGCATCGCGGCAAAATGCCGGATGCGGGCGCGCACTTCGTTGGGATCAAGATCCAGCCCCTGCGCTATCAAATCAGCGTCGGCGGTGAGATCGCGCGAGGAATCGCGCAGGAGTATCGCGCTGAACGACGGGTAATTATCGACGATGATGCGGCCTTCCCGATCGAGAATCTTGCCGCGCGGGGCAAGCACGGGCACGTTGCGGATGCGGTTCTTTTCTGCGGCCAGCGAGTAGTAGCTGCTCTCCATTACCTGCAGCCGCCACAGGCCATATGCGAGAACGAGGAAGATCCCCAGAATGATGTACTGGGCTGCCGTCAGGCGGATCTCCGAAACTTTTTCGTCGCGGCCAAACATGGTCAGCCCCGAGCCCCGATTCCGGAGTCGCGAGCCAATAGCGCTCGGTCGCACAGATTTCGTGGAAACTGCTGGATCATCGCGTGAACTCTATTCTAAAGCCGATGCTTCTCAACCTTCTTCTATTTCGAGCACCAAGGTCACAGTAGTCGCGATTCTGGGCTCAGGACTCAGGGCTCGGGAGCGTTTCACGTTCTCTGCTTGAACTTGTCCAAGAAATAAAACAGCAACACCCCGACCACCGCGTTGGCCAGACCGGAGAGAATGCCGCGGCTCCAGCTCCAAGTCAGGGAGAGATTCACCATCCCCCGGGCCACCGTGAAAAACACCGCGGCATGCACCAGATAAAATCCTAGAATCACCAGCACGCGGGCGCCTGCATTTTCCACGTCGAGCTTGACGCCAAGCGACGACGCGAGAAATCCGACCACAGTTTTGGCAATCCCGTACAGTCCCAGCGGAAGTCCCGTGAGAGCGTCCTGGGCTAGGCCAATCACGGCGCCGGTTAACAGGCCAGAAACCGGATTGCGGCGCGCCATGGCAAAGAAAATTGTCACCAACAGCGGCAGATCGATATAGGAAAACGCGGTCGAATGGCGCGAGATGAACGCCTGCGCAAACAGCGCCAGGAGCGGAATTCCGATCGTCGCCGGAATCCCGAATCGATAAACTTCTACCTGCTCCCCGGATGTGTAAGTAATGGGCACGTTTATTGAGGGCTGCTCGAATCAGCCGCAGGCTGAGCGTGGGATTGAACAGGTGCTTCCGTTTGCGTGGCAGGCGCGGGCTTCAGAACAATCCCGTCCCCTGCCGGAGTAGCAGACGGAGCGGTGGGCCGGATTGAAGGCCGAGTCGCAGGGACTGTTGCGGGGATTGTCGCGGGCTTTGAGGTGGCTGGGCTTTGCGAATTTGCAGCGGCCTTGGTGGCCGTACCCGCCGTTTTCGGTGCGGCAGATAATTTCGGTAACACTGTCCCTGAAGCAGTGGGCGTCGTGCCGGGCGCACGACCATTTGCAGCAGCGGCGGAACTCTTCGCCACTTGCGGAACGGCCGTTGCGCTCGCTGGCTTGGACGCTCCAGCCGTGCCCGAAACTCCGTTCGTAGCCGGCCTCGGAGCACCTGACGACGCGGAACTCGCGTCGGGCGGCCTATCCGGAACCGAGGGCAACCGCTCCGCGAGAATGTCCGCAGCGCGGCGATGACCGGAATCCTCGGCTACAGCCTGTCGATCCTGTTTTTCGACCAGCACAAGAACTTCCTCAAGCTTGCTCAGGTCAGTCGCAGGTTTTATTTTGATGTTCAGGAAGAGATCTTTTCCGTTGCTAACGTTTGTGACCGTGCCGACAGGCAGTCCCTTGGGAAAGATCTGGTCGCCGCCGCTGGTGAGCACGTTTTCTCCCACGCCGACCTGCTCGTCGCTCATAATGCGCTCCAGCATCACCTCGCCATTTGCGGTTCCGCGCAGCACTCCCTGCAGCCGCGATTTTTCGAGAATGACTCCCACGCCGCTGGTCTGATCGTCGATCAGCAGCACTTGCGACACCGAGGCATAGACGAGCATGACTTTGCCAACAATGCCATCCGCCGTAATTACCGCCATGTCGCGCTGGATGCCGGCGTCTTCCCCCTTGTCGATGTAGACCGTGCGCGAAAGATCGGTGCCACTGGAGCCAATCACCTGCGCCGCCACGGTCTTGGCAATGTACTGTTCCTTGAAAGCCAGCAAATTCTGCAGACGATGCGCCTGAGCCGCGTCCTCGCTGAGACGAACCTGCTCCAGTCGCATCCGCTCGATTTCTTCTTTCAGCTCACGGTTTTCGGCTCGAACCCCGCGGAGATACCCATAGTTATGCCAGAGATTGCTGGTGCTCGATTCCAGCCAGACCAAACCGCGCTCAAAGGGAGTGATCGCGTCCACCACCCATATTCGGATCAGGCGCGTATTTTCCGCGTCATTGCCGCCGCGCTTGACCTGCACCGCAAGCCCAAGCACCTGCAGAAACAGCACGCCTACCAGGAAGATTAGATTGCGGTAACGGCCAAGGACGGATTCCATAAAACCAAGGACCAGGGATCAGGTGCCAGGGGTCAGTGGGATTCTGCTGGCCCCTGACCTCTGATTCCCGATCCCTTTATTATTCGATCGAAATTTTTCTGAGCAGCTTGAAGTCGCTCAACATTTTGCCCGTGCCGAGAACCACGCTGCATAGCGGATCGTCGGCAATCGAGACCGGCAGTCCGGTTTCTTCGCGGATGCGCTTGTCGAGATTCTTCAGCAATGCGCCGCCGCCGGTGAGTACGATGCCGCGGTCGCTGATGTCGGCGGAAAGCTCCGGAGGCGTGCGTTCCAAGGCCACGCGGATTGCATTCATGATGGTCGAAACACATTCGCTCAGGGACTCGCGAATTTCGCCGTCGTCGACGGTGATGGTTTTCGGCACGCCTTCGATCAGGTTGCGGCCTTTGATTTCCATGGTCATCGGCTTGTCGAGCTGATGCGCGGAGCCAATCTCCATCTTGATCTGCTCGGCCGTGCGCTCGCCGATGAGCAAGTTATATTTCCGCTTCAGATAATTCATGATGGCTTCATCCATCTGATTTCCGGCCATGCGCACGGAACGCGAATAGACGATGCCGCTGAGAGAAATCACCGCGATGTCTGTCGTACCTCCACCGATATCGACGACCATGTTGCCGCTGGGCTCAGTAATGGGCAGGCCTGCGCCGATGGCCGCGACCATCGCTTGTTCCACGAGATGGACTTCGCTGGCCTTGGCGCGATAGGCGGAATCCATGACTGCGCGTTTTTCCACCTGCGTGATTTCCGAAGGCACTCCGATCACGATCCGCGGATGCACCAGCATCTTGCGGTTGTGCGCCTTCTGGATGAAGTAGTTCAACATTTTCTCAGTTACTTTGAAGTCGGCGATCACGCCATCTTTCATCGGCTTGATGGCGACGATATTGCCCGGTGTGCGGCCGAGCATCTCTTTGGCTTCTTTACCAACAGCCTCCACCTCGCCCGTATTCTTGTTGATGGCGACGATGGAGGGCTCGTTGACTACGATGCCTTTGCCGCGCGCGTAGACGAGCGTGTTGGCCGTGCCCAGATCGATGGCCAGATCGCTGGAAAAAATGCTGAACAGAGAACGCAGGTTGTGGTTGCGCGTGGCGGTTGCATGAAATCCGTTATTTGACATGACGAATGTTTTCCCGCGGTCTTGCTGACTCGCTCTGCAGGGATTTCCCCGACAGTTCCTTCTAAAATTGGCCGTGGGTTGCTGAACATCTCATTCTACGGGATGCGCGGCAACCGTGCTCAAAACTCTTAGTCGGCCATCCTTGAACCACCAAGGATACGAAGGTGCTCGGAGCACAACCCCCAGAGTTTCTATGACTTGGTCTTACTTCGTGTCCTTCGTGGTTCATTGTCTTGCCTACTGAATAATGATCTTCTTCTGCTGCGTATTCACTCCACCTTGCGCCGTCTGCGCCGTTACCGTTATCACCGCCTCACCCGTAGGCAATGGCGGCGTGAAGTAATGGAACGAACCGTCTGTGGCGATCATCGGCACCTCACTGCCATTCACCATCACGCGCGCGCCGGTTTGCGTCTTTCCCGTCACTTCGATCACGTGTCCGTGCTGGATGAACGGATCCAGTTCCAGATCAATGGCTTCGCTCTGCTTGCCCTTGGCGATGATGGTAAAGCGATTTTTCTCGCTCTCCACCGATTCCTTTCCCGCCGGATCATAGGACTGCACCGCCCAGTAATATGCGCCTTCTCCCAGACCGGAGACCGTCACGGCAGCCGTATTCACGCGCTTGTCGACCAGTGTAGAAGAGAAATACGGATTGCGGGAGATACGCAGGCGGTAACCAACTGCATTCGCCATCGGCGTCCAGGTAAATTCCACATCTTTGGTCGCATCGCCGGAAAACAGCGGAGCCATATTCGCGGGCGCGATCGGAGTCGGCGGACCCGTCTCTTTCGCCTTCTCCATGCGCGTTTCATTGCCGGTGAAGCTCACTTTTTCCCAGTTGGCCAGTTCCACGGTCTCGCCGTTGCGCGTAACCTCGCCGGTTCCTTTCTTCATCAGGATTTCGTGCTGGTCGGATTTCGGATCGTTATGCACCTGTGCCGCCGACTCTGGGGCCAGAGAAGCTGTCGCTCCGTCAACGATAACCTGCGATTTCGACCCCTGGCTGTAGGTCGCGGTCGAAAGATCGACAGTTCCGGTGCTCACGGCGACCGCCACGTTCGTCTGCTGCTGATCATTGGCCGAGTTTTCTTCGATGACGATCAGCGAATCCTGCTTCACGGTGTAGCTGGTGCCGTCATTAAACACCAGCTTGGCCATCCCTTCCGAGCCGGTCTGCACCACATCGCCCTTGTCCAGAGGGATGTTGTAGTCGGCCGCCAGCCAGCTATTGCCATTACTCTTCTTTACCCGGACAGTGCCATCAAGGGCGGTGAAGTGGGCCTGCTGTGCCGTCGTCATTCCCGACTTTGGCGCCGGAGCCATGCCTGCCACCCGCTCCAGTAACGAACTGGCAACATCGTCGGCTTTGTTCAGGCCCGCTTGCGTGAACTGCGGGAAGGCCACGCGCATGGCGACGAAAATAATCGCCACCACTGCAAGGATCAGCAGCACCACACTCCGGTAGGTGACCGTCGTCCAGGCAATGTGGACCCCGGGTTTTCGATTCGCGGAAGACACTTTGGTGCGAAAACCTGCTCGCCTGCGTGAATTAGCGCTAAAAGAAAACCGTAGCACAGAAAAAACAGGGTCAAGAACAGGTAATCCGGCCCGAGGGTTACCTTGGTGTGAACTTTCGCGGGTCCACGCCTGTTTGTCAGCCCTTGCGCGGGTTCCCCATCCCTTCTTTCGTGTTGTTTGCGAAAAAGGGTGGGGATTTTGACTCTTATCGCAGAGAACAAAACTTCAAGTCGAAATCCCGGCCGCGTCTCGCAAAACCGCGAGCGCCCCCTCCACCGGAATGACCCGCCTATCCAACTGCGCTATTCTCTTGGTGACTTATGGCTCAACCCTCTTCCGCGCTTACTGTCCCTCAACGCAAGCTCCACTCCTTCCTTGCGGACGGCATGGCAATCGTTTGGGCCATTGCGGTCGCCGACCTCATATTTCACATTTATTTCAACAATCGTTACGGCTACTTCCGCGACGAATTCGACTACATATCGTGCGCCAACCATCTCCAGTGGGGATACGTCGATCAGCCGCCGCTGATTCCATTCCTCATTCACATCTGCCGGGCGGTGCTGGGAGATTCGCTGCGCAGCATCCGTTTCATCCCAGCCCTGGCTTCGTCTCTGTTCGTCGTGCAAGCCGCGGTGCTGGCGCGTGAGCTCGCCGGCCGTCGCTATGCCATCTTGCTCACCGCGATCTGCGCCCTGATCGTCCCGCAATATCTTTCCAATGGCAGTCTGCTCGGCACGAACTGTCTCGAGCCCAATCTGTGGATGGGGTGCGTGTACTTCCTCATCCTCGCCATCAAACGCGATGCCCGCTATTGGCTCTGGTTCGGCGTTATCGCCGGGATTGGAATGGAGGAAAAGTATTCCATCGCGGTTTTCGGATTCGGTATTGTCGTCGGCCTTCTGCTGACCGAACAGCGGCGCGTTTTCCTTAACAAATGGATCTGGCTCGGCGGGATCGCCGCATTTCTGATCTTCCTGCCCAATCTGCTTTGGAACATCCACTATGGCTGGCCATTCGTGCAATTGATGCACAATATCCGCGCCGAGGGGCGCGACGTGGTCTTGGGGCCGTCGCAGTTTTTCTTCCAGCAACTGCTCGTGACCAACCCTCTGGTCGCTCCCATCTGGCTATGTGGCCTGTTCGCTTTGCTTTTCTCGGCTCGGCTGCGGCCCTATCGCGTGCTGGGCTGGAGCTATCTCGCCTCTTACGCAACCTTCTTCCTGCTTCACGGCAAGAATTACTATCTCGCTCCCATTTACGCGATGTTGCTGGCCGCCGGCGCGGTCTCGATTGAACATTGGCTGAACCGTCCGGACAGCGCTCGTCCGGAAAGTGCCAGGCCGCGCCTGCAGTGGATAAAGCCGGCCATCGTAATCATCCTGCTGGCCAGCGGAATCCACCTGATGCCGGTGGTCGTACCGGTTTTGTCACCGGAGCACTTTCTCGCCTATACGAAAACTCTGCCCTTCAAACTTCCGGTGAGTGAGTATTCCCACGCCGGTGCTGCGCTGCCGCAGTGGTATGCCGACCAGTTCGGATGGAAGGAGATTGCCGATGAAGCCGCGCTCGCCTGGAGCCGCGTTCCCGCTGGCGAGCGCAGCGACTGTGGCATCTTTGCCCAGGATTACGGCCAGGCCGGAGCCATTGATTTCTTCGACCGGGGCCAGGGTCTGCCCCCTGTAATCAGCGGCGATCGAACGTTTTTTCTTTGGGGACCGCGGGGCTATTCCGGCAACTGCCTCCTCGTCGTCGGCGACCGCAGAGCGCGCCTCAAAGAGCTGTTTGAGCAAGTCGACTATGTAGGCACATCGGCGGACAATCCCTGGGCTCTGGAATCGGAAATCGGTTTCTACATCTGCAGGCGACCCAAGTTCGGCTCCCTAAGCGATCTCTGGCCGAAACTTGAGCATTGGCGCTAGTGCTGCGTCTCGCAAATTCGCGACGCGGCTTCAGAGTATGCGGAAAGACACAAGTGGGGTGCCCCATAGCCTGACCTGAGCGAAGTCGAAGGGTCTCACCGCTTTTGCGAGGCATGGGAAACAACACGCTCCTTAGACATCTTCACGGTTGCTGCCTTGACATCGTTCTCAGCGTCCACCAGAATCGAATATCCCCTGCGCCATGATTCGCGGTAGTTTCTGGATGAGGACTCCCAATGTTTCGGATCGTTCTGCCACTTCTTTTCCCTGCACTTATGACGACGCTCATGACGGCTCAAAATGTTTCAGTTTCGCAGCCCACGGTCTGGGCCACGAAGCCCGATATAGCCACCTTCGAGAAAATCGAGAATGACCGTCTCGCCGCGGCTCAGGACTCGATCGACAAACTGGTCGCCCTCAAAGGTCCACGCTCGATCGACAACACGCTCGCGCTCTTTGATGAGGCGGTCCGGCAGGTGAACGCTGCCGGCTATTTCGCGGGATTAATGGAACAGGTGCATCCCGACGCGACATTCCGCGATCACGCCACCGCCATGTTGACCAAGGCTTCGGCGGTGCAGACGGCGATCGCGCTTAATCACGACGTGTACAGCGCGCTGGCGTCCCTTGATCTTTCCCATGCCGACAGCGCGACGCGCTATTACCTCCAGCGGCAATTGCTGGAGTTCCGTCTGGCCGGCGTTGATAAAGACGACGCCACTCGCGCGCGGCTGAAGGAACTGAATAAGAAGGCGACCGATCTGCAGTCCGCTTTCGACCGGAATATCTCCGATGGTCGGAAAACAATCGAAGCCGATCCCAGCGAGTTGGCGGGACTGCCGCAGGACTACATCGATCGGCACAAACCCGGAGCGAATGGGAAAGTGCAGCTAACGACGGACTATCCCGATGCGCTTCCCATATCCACGTTCGCAAAAAGCAACGATCTGCGCCGGCGCATGTCGATCGCGTTCAATACGCGCGCCTATCCCAAGAACCAAGAAGTGCTGTCGGACCTGCTGAAAACACGGTATGAGATTGCGACGCTGCTCGGCTACAAGTCCTGGGCTGACTACAACGCGGCCGACAAGATGATCGCGAAGGGCGCAAATATTGGCGATTTCATCCAGAATGTCAACGACGCCGCGCGGCCACTGTCCGAGCGCGAATTTGAAATGCTGCTGGCCGAGAAGCGCAAGACCGATCCCGGTGCAACCCAGATCTGGGATTACGAGCGCGGATATCTCTCCGAACTCCTGCGCCGCGAGCAGTACAACTTCGACTCGCAATCGGTTCGTCCCTATTTCCCCTTCATGCAGGTCAAACAGGGAATCTTGGATTCGGCGGCCGAACTGTTTCACGTCAGCTTTCAGCAGGAGCACAATGTGCCCGCCTGGGATCCTTCGGTCGAGACCTGGCTGGTGATCGATCAAGGCAAGCCGATTGGGCGCTTCTATCTCGACATGCATCCGCGGCCCGGAAAATACAGCCATGCCGAGATGGCGCCGATTCTTGACGGCATTCGCGGCCAGCAATTGCCGGAAGCGATTCTGGTGTGCAACTTCCCTGCCCCCACTGGGTCTGATCCCGGACTGATGACGTATGACGATGTGCAAACGTTCTTTCACGAGTTCGGGCATCTGATGCACCACATTCTCGGCGGACAGCAGCAGTGGGCAGGCATCAGCGGCATCAGTATGGAATCGGATTTTGTGGAAGCGCCCTCACAAATGCTGGAAGAGTGGATTCGCAGCCCGCAGGTGCTGGCCAAGTTCGCGCGGCACTACAAAACCGGCGCACCGATTCCCGCTGATCTGGTGGCCCGCATGAATCGCGCTTCCGCCTTCGGGCGCGCAGGATGGGTGGAGCGGCAAAACGGGTTCACGGCGCTTTCGTATGACATCTACAAAGACAAGCCGGAGAATGTCGATCTCGACGCGGTCACGCTGGATACGACTCGCAAATACACGATGTTCACTCCGCTTCCGGAGACACACTTCTGGGCTTCCTTCGGCCATCTCGGTGGATATTCCTCGGCGTATTACACGTATCTCTGGGACAAAGTGATTGCTGAAGATTTCTTCGTACAGTTCGATCACAACAATCTGCTGGCCGGCGGGGCGCCGATGCGCTATCGAAAGCTGGTGCTGGAGCCCGGCGGATCGATGTCAGCTAACGATCTGGTGAAGAATTTCCTGGGACGTCCGCAGAACATGGTCGCTCTGCAGAAGTGGATGGGCGAGGAATTCGATGGCACGGGGGCGGGCGCGAACGCGACGACCCGCTATCAGTAGAAAAATGTAGGGACAGCCGCCCTCGGCTATCCGGTCGAGTAAAGCTCGACTACCTTCTGGACAAACCCGACCGGTCGTTCAATACTGGTGCAGGTCGGGTCCGGATCAACATGTTCTTTTCGCTGCAGGTTTGGCTCGCGGCGGTGGTTATCGTACTGCCGGCTGTTGTGAATGGATTTTCGTGGACCAGAATGGCGCGTTTCTACCGCAGCCATCAGATTCCCGGGCCACGGAGGGCTACTTACCTTCTGGGGCTTGTAATTTCCTCGACAAGTACTTTCGTTTACTCGAGTTATTTTGCTTGGCGAGTGTGCGCTCTTTATCAGGTGAAGTTTCCACTCGCGGCCATGATCATTCTCGATCGTTCGATATATCCCGCCGCCTTGCTCTCACTGGTCGCAATACTTTGCTTCTTCCTTGGACGAGGTCCCTATCGACTCGCGCTGACTGTGGGAGCATTATGGGTTGCACTTCTGATGTGGATCCACGGCGGAGTGCTCCACTGGGCCTGACGCCCGCCTTGAACCGAAAACCGTTCCCCGCCTTGCCGCTGATTCTCCAACGGTTGTAGCATCGCCTATACGTTCTTAAGGAGAATTTATGGCTACCGATACGTTGGCTACGCCGGCTCATCTCAGCGACACGCAAACGCGAGTTTTCAAGAATTTCATCGACGGCGAGTGGGTCGAGTCCGCGAGCGGAGAGACCTTCGAGAATCGCAATCCCGCCGACACGCGCGATCTGGTTGGAATTTTTCAGAAATCGAATAAAGAAGATGTAAGCGCCGCGGTCGATGCCGCCAAGCGCGCCTTCGCCAGATGGCGGCTGGTTCCGGCGCCGCGGCGGGCCGAGATCGTGTTTCGCGCCGCCGAAATCCTGATCGAGCGAAAAGATGAGTACGCGCGCGAGATGACCCGCGAAATGGGTAAGGTGCTCGCGGAGACGCGCGGCGACGTGCAGGAGGCAATCGATTGCGCGTACTACATGGCGGGCGAAGGACGCCGCATGTTCGGTCCAACCGTGCCGTCGGAGCTTCCCAATAAATTCGCCATGGCCGTGCGGCAACCGGTCGGCGTCTGCGGCATGATCACGCCGTGGAATTTTCCCATGGCGATTTCGTCGTGGAAATTGCTGCCCGCCATCGTGTGCGGAAATACTTGCGTCATCAAGCCCGCGCAGGATACTCCGCTCTCGACATTCAACTTAGTTCGCGCGCTTACCGACGCCGGCCTGCCCAAGGGCGTGATCAATATCGTGAGCGGATTCGGCTCCATGGTAGGAACTCCGTTGGCCGAGCACGCTGACGTGCGCGCGATTTCGCTCACAGGATCTTCGGAAGTCGGGCGGATTGTCGGCGGGATTGCGGCCAAGAGCTTCAAGCATTGTTCGCTCGAGCTGGGCGGGAAAAATCCCATGATCGTGCTGGATGACGCCAATCTCGATCTCGCCATCGAAGGTGGGCTCTGGGGCGGATTCGGCACCACCGGCCAGCGCTGCACCGCAACCAGCCGAATTATCGTGCAGAAGGGCGTGTATCGCGAATTTATCGAGCGCTATGTTGAACGCGCGAAGAAATTGAAAGTCGGCAATGGACTCGATGAGGCGGTTGAAATGGGTCCGGCGATCAACGAAAAGCAGTTGGAGACCGATCTGAAGTACGTCGAGATCGGCAGGAACGAAGGCGCGAAGATGCTCTGCGGCGGCAATCGGCTGAACGACGGCGAATACAAGTATGGCTGGTTCATGCAGCCGACCGTATTCACCGATGTCGAGCCGCAGATGCGCATCGCGCAGGAGGAAATCTTCGGTCCTGTTGTTTCGATCCTTCGCTGTGACCATCTCGAAGACGCGATCGAAATTGCCAATGGAATCGAATACGGACTGTCATCGTCGATCTACACGAAAGATGTGAACCAGGCATTCGCCGCGATGCGCGATCTCAATGCCGGGATCACCTACATCAACGCGCCGACGATTGGCGCTGAAGTGCACTTGCCATTCGGCGGAACGAAGGCCACGGGCAACGGGCATCGCGAGGGCGGGATCGGCGCGATCGACTTCTACACGGAGTGGAAGTCGGTGTACGTCGATTACTCCGACAAGCTGCAGAAGGCGCAGATCGATCGGGGAGAATAACCCCTTCACCACAGAGGGAACACGGAGTGAACCGAAGGTACGATGGGAACGTGTACCCTTCCCGGTTTACGTTACGCTTCCCGCTACTGCTGCTGCGGAGGAGGCACGGCCACCGATGGCAGTTCTTTCCGCGGTTCCACATACGGCACATTCGGCATGCGCGTAACGCGGCCGGTGGCGGCCTGATCGATGCTGACGCCGTTGTCGTCGAGCAGCGTGCCGGTCGCGCGTCCAAGTTCGGTGCGCGACTTCTCATACGCTACCGTCGCGTTCACCAGCGTCGACTCTGCCGTCGCCAGCTGGCTCTGATATTGCAAAACCAGCGTGGCTGTCGATGTGCCGAACTGATATTTCTTCTGCTCGGCATCGAGCGACTGCTTGGCCAGTTCAACCGCAGCGCGGGCCGAGTCGACGCTGGCGCGATTCTGCTCGACGGCGTACTGCGCGTTGCGGACTTCAATCCCCACCTGATTTTCAATTTGTTGTTGCCGCATTTCGGCCTGCCGCAGTTCCAGCGCGGAGCGGACCTGTAACGACTGTGCGGCGCGGTTACGGATCGGAATATTTAGCGTCAGCCCGATGCCTTTGTCCGGGTTCTGCGAGTTCACCAACTGATGCAGGGTCGCGCCGATGGGGGTGGTGGGAAAAATAAAATCGACCTGATTGGGGGTGCCAACAGGGTACGCGCAACCGAACTCTGGAAAGGGACTCAGAGCGCAGGTATTGAGCGGGTTCTGATTACCGCCGATTCCCGCTCCACCGTAATAGGCAAACGCGTTTAGCGTAGGCAGCAACGCGCTGCGAACCGCCTTATTGCTGTATTCGCGGCTATTAAGATCGATTCGGGATTCCACCAATTCGGCGCGATGTTTCTCCGCCTCACTGATCAGATCTTCAGTAGGGACAACTGGCTCTTCTTTTGGAATCGCCATCGTCGAGGTGGGAATGACCTCAGCCGCCGCCAGCACCGGATCGCGCAGAACACGTGTGATCGCATTTTTCATCAGCAATTGCTCAAGCTGAAGATTGGTCTGCGCCTGGGTCACGAGTTGCTGATCCTGCGCGACCGTGCTCTGGGCCCTCACGACTTCGATGGGAGCTAGGCTGCCGATTTCCACCTGCTTCTTGGTGTCGGAGAGCGTCTTTTGCGCAAAGGCCAGCGATTCATTCTGCACGCGGGCGTTCTCGTAGGCGTAGACGAGATCCCAATAGAGGTTCTCAATCTGGTCGACGGTAGTTATGACCTGGAGACGAAATGCCACGTCTGTAAGTTCACGATTGTTTTTGGCGATGTGAATGAATCTTGTATTGGCGGGAAATCCGAAGCCCTGCAGAAGAGGCTGGGTGATGGTCGCCCTGAAGTTGGAGCTTAGCAAGGGACTTAAAGCGGAAAAAAAGCTGTTCGTAGTCTGGCGGAGATTATTGTAAGTGATGTTGAGATTCATGCCCCACTGAAACCCCTGGGTATAGCCGAAATTGAACGTCCCAGTGTTCTGATCAAGACCGGTGCCCGGAAATACTCCCTGAAAAAGGCTGATGGCCGTCTGTACAGAATGATCGTCCTGCAGCGTGGCCGTCAGGACCGGATCGAAGCTGACGATTGGCGGCCCGGAACCGAGAGTGGAACTGACCAGACCGTTCGTGCCGGCGCCGACGCCCCCGGCGCCGATGCTGGTGCCGCCGGTGGAGAGACCAGCGGTCGCGCCAATCCCGCCCACGCCACCACCCGGTGTATTCTGCACGACGCCGGCGTTAACGCCCAGAATGGCAGCCCCAGCCTGCGCACGCAAAACATCTGTATCGGCGATGTTCAGGTTGTAGCGCTGAATGGCCAGATCAAGGTTGTTTTCGAGAGCGAGCGCGATGGCGTTGTTGATCGATAAATAGAGTTTCCCCTCGTGCATGAGGTCGTCGATCCGCGGCGTATTGGCAAGATTCGGCGGCGGGAGCTGCCGCGGCGTATATGGACCAAGCGGGTTGGGGAAATAGCCCACCGGCTTGGCATAGTTCAATACTGGCGCCGGGGTAGTTTGGGCCGAAGGCGCATCTGGAGCGCTGACGGCAGAAGAAGTCTGTTGCGCCAAGACCGGCAGAGTCATGACCGGAAGACTTATGAATAAAATTGCAATCCCGAGGAACCACGCTGGTGTGGTTCTGAACTTCTTGATTCTGCATGCAAATGGCATCTACTTATCTCCAGTTGTTGAGACCACTTCATTCAGACAAAATCAGTGATGCGCGCCCAGGCCGATTCCGGGCTAATAAAAAAGAGCTGTTCAGCCGCCGGTACGAAAAATCAATACGCAAACGTTGATACGCAGAAAACCGCGGTAAGGTTCCTGAAAAGCTGGAATGCGGAATCTTTGCCTCAATTCGTTGCACCCGGAGCATGGCCGTCGCGATCACCCCACGCAGGCGATCCGGAAAAACCTGCCCGCGAAAATTGCGATCTGCGGGGCTGTCCAGTATATCTGACCAACGCCGGTGCAAGTTCCTCGGTTAGGTGCCAAACTGGTACATCGCCGACCGGACGATGCAGACTCTTCCGGGCATGACGGATGTTGACTATGCATTCGATGTTGCAGTCCGGCCGCGGAATCGGAAATTTGCCATGCGCAACCTCAAAGTCACTCTCTCGTACGATGGAACGGATTTCTCGGGATGGCAGGTGCAGCCGGACGTCCTGACCATTCAGGGCACACTAGTCTCAGCGATTGGACGCATCACAGGAGAAAAGGTACTGCCGCAGGCTTCCGGACGCACCGACGCGGGCGTGCACGCTTTGGCGCAGGTCATGACATTTGTCACGGAGTCTTCCGTCCCCACGAAAAATTTCCAGAAAGCGCTGAACGATATTTTGCCTGCGTCGGTGCGAGTTCTCGGGGTCGAAGAGGTGTCCACAGATTTTCACGCGCGGCATTCCGCCAAGGCGAAGACTTACCGCTACCGAATCTATCGAGGAGCGGTCTGCCCTCCGTTCCTGGCGCGATATGTTTGGCATTATCCTTATCCGCTGGACGAAACGGCGATGACGGCTGCGACTGGGTTGGTTGTCGGCGAACACGATTTCACATCTTTTGCCGCCGTCGACCCGGAGCGTGGGCGCGACGATGAATCGATCTCGAATCTTCGGCAGATTTTTTCGTCGTCATGGGAACCTATGGACGGCGACGACGAATTCGTCTATACCGTGCGTGGATCCGGGTTCCTGCACCACATGGTCCGCAATCTCGTGGGCACGTTTATCCTTGTGGGCAAGAGAACTCTCTTGCCGGAGGACATCACGAGAATCCTGGTGGCTTGCAATCGCTCGATTGCCGGACCTACCGCGCCGGCGAGCGGACTGTATCTGGTAAATGTGGAGTATTGAAATGCCGACCGAAAATCAAATTTCGCAGCGCCAGGTGCAAAAGATTACGTCGGTAAATCCCGCGACTGGCGAATCTTTAGGCGAATTCGAGTGCGCCGATGAAGCGCAAGTGCACTCTGCGGTGGCGCGCGCTCGGGCCGCGCAAGAGTCCTGGGCGCATCTGGGCGTGAAATCCCGCGTTGGAGTGTTGCGGGAATTTCAGTCCAGGCTGCACGCCGCAAAATCCGATATCGCGGCAGCCATCACCCGCGAAGCC
Source organism: uncultured Acidobacteriaceae bacterium (assembly GCA_963772045.1). Taxonomy (GTDB): domain Bacteria; phylum Acidobacteriota; class Terriglobia; order Terriglobales; family Acidobacteriaceae; genus Sulfotelmatobacter. The sequence continues at coordinate 251,291 of CAVYWC010000005.1, forward strand.
GGCAAGCCGCTGGCAGAGGCGCTAGTCACAGAGGTTCTGGTCGTGCTCGACGCGGCGCGTTATTTGATTGACCACGCCGGGCGCTTGCTTCGCGAAGAACCGTTGCCACACGGCAGTCTGGCTACGAAGCTCAAGCGCGGACGACTGCTGCACGAGCCCCATGGCGTCATCGGGATCATTTCGCCGTGGAATTATCCCTTCTCGATTCCGGCGACGGAAACGCTGGCCGCACTGGTCGCGGGAAACGCGGTGGTGTTGAAGCCTTCCGAATTGACGCCGCTGGCAGGGTTGGAATTAGCCCAACTACTGCATTCCGCGGGCGTGCCCGAAAATGTTTTCCAGATCGTGATCGGCGAGGGTCCGACGGGCGCGGCGCTGCTGCGCTCGGCCATCGACAAACTGGTCTTCACCGGCAGCGTGCGAACTGGCAAACGAATCGCTGCCGCTGCCGCAGAGCGCCTGCTTCCTGTCGTGCTCGAATTAGGCGGAAAAGATCCCATGCTCGTTCTCGAAGATGCGGACATTGACGTAGCTTCGAGTGCCGCGGTATGGGGAGCGTTCGTAAATACGGGGCAGGCATGCCTGTCGGTGGAGCGATGCTACGTCCAGCGCAGCTTGTACGAATCGTTTGCCGAAGCGTGCGCGAAAAAAACCAAGCAACTGCGCGTGGGCGATGGCATGGCCGCGGACACTGACGTAGGCCCCATGATCAACCAGGCCCAGTTGAAAATTGTAGAAGCCCATGTGGCAGACGCCAGAGCACGCGGGGCGCGCGTTCTCGCCGGGGGGACGAGGCTGCCGGACGTGGGAACGAACTTCTACGCTCCGACGGTGCTCGCGGATGTTACGCATGAAATGCGCATCATGCGCGACGAGACGTTCGGTCCGGTGCTACCCATCATGGCGTTCGACGATGAAAAGCAAGCCGTGCATCTAGCCAACGATTCCGAATATGGCCTGGCGGCAAGTGTGTGGACGCGCGACGCAAAACGCGGCGAAGCCCTGGCGCGCCGCATTCATGCCGGCACGGTCATGGTGAACGATGTGATCTCGTGCTTCGGCATCAGCGAAGCTCCGCATGGAGGCGTGAAAGCCAGCGGCATCGGCTGTACCCACGGGCGCTTCGGCCTCGATGAGATGGTGCGGCTGAAATATATGGATACCGACCGCGTGCCGCGGACAAAAAAACTTTGGTGGCACGGCTATGGCGAGAGCTTCCGGCGGCAGATGGAAGGTTTTGTGGATTTACAGTTCGGCCGCGGCCTGATGACACGACTGAGGGGAGCACTGCGGGCCGCCGGAGCGCTTCGACAGAAAAAACTGTAGTGTGGCCGGCGGATGGATCCGTCCGGGTGGCTCGAACTGCGGCCCTTCCATCCGCTCCTCGAAAATCGCTCGCTTCCCCAGCAGAGATGTTTCGCATGATGGCGGCTGACAGCTGGTAGTTTCCGCGGCTATACTTTTCCTCGCTCACCGACGTAATCCGATCAATGCGAGCTGACTTATGACCACGCAAACTTCCGATCCGACCCGCCAACTCCTTCGTCACACTGTCGCGACGCTCGCCTACCGTGGCGGCAAAACCGTTCGGAATGCTCCCGAAACCTTCGGTGGATTTCACGGGGGCGAAGGCCGAACGCCGGCGCAAATTCTGGCGCATATTGGGGACCTGCTCGACTGGGCATTATCGATCGCCCAGGGCCAGCAAAAGTGGCACGATTCGAAACCGCTGCCGTGGGAACAGGAAGTGGAAAGATTCTTCACCAGCCTGAAGCGTCTTGACGATTTTCTTGCTTCCGCCGAGCCGATGCAGGTTTCCGCAGAAAAAATATTTCAAGCTCCAATCGCCGACGCACTGACGCATGTCGGACAGATCGCGATGCTGCGCCGCATGGCGGGCGCGCCGATCAAAGGCGAAAACTATTACGTCGCGGAGATCGAGACCGGACGCGTAGGCGCCGAACAGGCCAAACCCAAACGCGAATTCTGAGCGGTGATCAACGGCGAGAGCATGAATCCAAGAATTATTGCGGCGCGCGGTTCCGATACAGCGATGCATCCACCTGGCGCGCCATCTCGTCAACATTGAGATCAATCTCGAGAAATTCTGAGACACGCCGCCCGGTCTCCAGCGGCTTCGTCAACACATGGGAATAAGGAACACGCAGGGATTTGACGTAATCCTTGCTGTCAAGCCAGGCATAGACTTCGCCCAGGTGCTTCTCGAACGCGGCGGCGATCGCGGCAGAATCCGTTCCCTGCTTGAAGGTTCCGCGACGGCGAAGCATTTCGTCCTGCGACGCGAGCACCTCAGGCATGGGCCGCTCCATAAAGATCACCCGGTAATCGTGTCCTCGCGGCAAAGAGAGCAGAAGGCGCGAAATCACCTTCACGACTTTGCCCTCGGCTTCAGCAATGCAATCGGGATCATTCGGCAGCTGTTTGATCCGCTTCCATTCCAGATATCCGCGTGGATTGTCGGGATCGGGCTTACGCTCGTCATCGGTGAGAGCGGCCATGCCTCCGGCGACCAGCATCTGCATCATCAAAGATGTGCCGGAGCGCGGGAGTCCGGAAACGATGGTGATCATGGATCCAACAGACTAGCAGATCAAAGCCAGGAACCGCGGAGAGCCGGCTCACCGACGTCGAATGAATCTCCATGTCCGTTCCCAGCAGTTGATCACGGGAGTTGAAAACCCGGCTGCTCGAATTTGGATTACACTTTCAGGCGTGGCGACCTTAGGCGCGGGTTCGCTTCGATTCAGGAAGTTACTGCTGGGAGAGAATTGTGCGTCCGCGCCGACGTTCCTATTCGCTGTGGTGCTCGGAGCGTTCCTCCTGGTCTGGCACGCGCCAGCCTTCAGTCGGCAAAGCTCGAACCAGGGCGCTGGTTCTGGCAGCCAGTCCCCGCCTGCCAAGCCAGGCGAGTTCGTAGTTCTACCCGTGGCGCCACCAAAGAAGTATCCGCCGGGCCTTGTTAAGGTTCCGGAGTTCAATATCTCCAATTTCGCTTCTTGCTCGCTAGCGGATCTCCTGCAGACCGTCCCCGAACTGGTCGGCTTGAAACTCTCTACCGACCCGAACGGATTACAAGCGCTGTTAAACCATGTGGGAGCGAAAATCTTAGAGATCGTTCGCAGCACCCCAAACCTGATTTCGCACGAGACGGTCGCCTCGAAGTCTGCCGCAGCCCACGTGCGGCAGGAGTTTTCCTATCTGGTTTTGCCGCATACTCACGTTGGAGGGTGGGTCGCTCTTGACGAGTTTCGCATCGACCTCGCGAGCGGGAAAAAGTTCCAGACGGAGGATATCCAGAACGCGGTAGTGTCCCCGCCGACTGCGGGCTCTTTCGTCAACCTACCGACTCTGGTTGAGCGATTACCGGCACTCGGAGGTCCCCCCTTAGCGCAGGGATTCGCCAACATGTGGATCTACTTCGAACCGCGCAACCAGCCGGAATCGAATTTTCGCTACCTGGGACGACAGAAGATGAGTGGGCATGACACTCTGGTTTTAGCGTTTTCGCAAAAGCCGGAGTCGGTGCGATCCCCGGCAATGGTTCATTTTAAGGACAAAACATTGCCGATTTTCATGCAAGGCGTGGCGTGGGTGGATGCGTCGAACTTCAAGATCGTGCGCCTCCGAACCGATCTGCTCCTTCCCGTCGAAGGGCTCGATGTGCGCCGACTGACGTCAGATATCGAATTTGCGCAGACACCTATCGCCGAGCTGGAATCGCCTCTGTGGCTGCCTCGTCAGGTCTCGGTGATTTGGAACCTGGGTGGACAAATTGTCCATGAAAAACATCATTACTCCGATTACCGCCTGTTTCGCACACGTTCCAGAATATTGCTAAACCGCTGAAGTTCTTGTCTTGAGAAGCGGAAGTCTCCTCTCTTGAAAGAAGCATTCAGCGGCGGAGCGGGCCCAATTCTCTTCTCAGAATCTGCGTTCAATCGCTTCCTCCTTCAAACAAAATTGCTGTTCTTCCCCGAAAACTCATATGCAAACGTTTGGAATGTGGCTTCTTGCCCAACTGTTTCTTGCCTTCGGCGTGGCGGGTCTTCTCTGGCCGAAAAAATTCATGCCGGTCTTTGGCGTGCTGATCCCGGGCAGGCCAACGACAAAATGATCCGGGCCAATGGCGTGATCGCCATCGCCACTTACGTCGGTATTTTCCTGATCCTGTTCAGTCACGCGATCTGAGTTCGCGACAGGACATTCTGCATTTCGCGGAGTTCATTTCGCCGTCAAACTTACCTGGTCCAGCCACACGTGATATGGCGTTCCGGGCTCGTCCAGGTCCATCTGAAATGCGGTGTCGATTTCTTCCAGCGTCCATTGCTGCTGATTAGGATAGGTCGTGTTGACCGGATATACCGTGCCATTCACGGTCAGCGTGTTGTATTGAACACTGTTCCCGGCTTGCTGCACGTCCCAGGTGATGTGGTTCCAAGTGTTTGCCGGAAAATCTGAAGCCAGGCACGGAATACTGGTCGCTTCCCATCCCGTATGGGGCGCGTCGTCCCAGATATCCCAATGGCCGTCGCCTTTGAAATTGCACTCCGACCCCCAGACCCAACGCTGGCCGCCGTAAGTCTGATTGGTATCGAATTCGAGGGCTTGCGGCGCCTCAGGATTATCGATTTGGAAATACACGTCGTAAATGAAATGGCTCACGTTGTTGCCACCGGCGATCGCATTGAAGTAGAGCATGTTGCAATAGCCGGGACAGTCGGGCGGTTGCGGCGCAATGCTGAATTCGGCGGACTTGCCATCCATCGACGGCGAAGTAACGTTCTGTGTGATGGTCGAGTAGGGCGTGCCGCCGCCCGCAGCGCAGATTTGTCCTGCGCGTCCCGAGCTCGGAGGAAACAGCGCGCCACAGGATTGCCAACCCGGCAGATTCTGAATGCCGCTAATCACGTTTTGCGCAGCCTGCGAGGAAACAGTCACGCTCAGGGGAGTCGCAGAAACGTATCCCTGATTGTCTTCCGCCATGACAGTGATGGTGTGCTGGCCGGGCTCCGCGAAAATCTGCGTGTTGATGGAATTGTTGAAGGTGAAATACACGGCGAGCTGATCGACATACACGCGCATGAAAAAAATCGGATTTTTCGGTTGTGCCGAAGCGACAATATTGATCGGCGATGTAACCGTCGAAGAATTGGTTGGACTGGAAACGGTCAGGGGGAAATCGTCTGAGCCTGTCGGGGGAGGGACCTGCGCCGCGGGCGCGGGCAGATCGCTCGAACTCGGCGACCAGGTGATGGGGACCGGCGGCGTCGACGGATACGTTGGCTGTGTTGGCGGCGGGGGCTGAGTTGTCTGTTTGGGATCGGATCCGCAACTAGTCAGAACAGCAGCCGTGGCGAGCACGAGAAGCGAAGAAACGAGCGAGTGGGAGACGGAAACACCGGGAACGAAAGCAGCGAACAACCGCATGGCCCAACCCTCCGAATCTGAAAGCGGCTACGGCAGACGCGAAGTGGTACGCGGAGAATCGCCGGGAAAAGCCGAAAAGCGAAGGTTTAGACGTGCTTCGGTTGGTCGGGGTTGGTTCGAGCGGTGGCCGGATACGGCATCTGCTGTATCGGCACCGGAAACAGGAACGCCTCGGCCTGCGAGAGTCCGAACTTCGTCCATAACAAAAATCACCACTTCTCCTAAAGTCGGGAGAAGTGGGGCATATTCTGAGATTTAGCAGGCCGCGGAAAACTCTTTTCTGGGAGCCAGAGTTCCCTCAGCGGCTAAAGCCGCCGATGATTTTGCACGGCTTACGGCGCGGCTGGAAGCCGCACCCTTTAAAAACATGGCCATCTATCAGTTTTTCCGCAGCCTGCTAGATGTCTAAAACAAGTTCCATAAATACTGGTTGTAGACTTCGTGATGGAATTGCACTTCTTCCGGCTTGACGATCGTTCCCAGCAGGCGCGGGCAGCGGTCGGCCGAGCCTCGCTTCAGATCAGCGTAACGCGTTTTCACGTCTTCGCCCAGTAATTTGCTGGTCCATTCCGCTTTGCAGAAGTCGTCGATCGCCGCATAGATGTTGTCGGGCAGGTAGCGCTCCTTGCCCGCGCGCAGGTCCTTGATCTTGGCCGTGGTGCCTTCCAGCCCGGTTTTGAAGATCGCATAGAGAACCAGGTACGGATTGGCATCGGGCGCGACAGCACGCACTTCGGTGCGCATGCTGCGCTCGTTGCCGATGGGAATGCGGATCATCGATCCGCGATCGACGGCCGACGCTTTGAGCTGATTAGGCGCTTCAAAGTGCGGATCGAGACGGCGGTAGGCGTTCACGCTGGGATTAAATGCCAAGCAGAGATCGAGTCCGTGCGTGAGCAGGCGGTCGAGAAATTCATAGCCAAGTTTGCTGAGTTTCTCTTCGCCCTTCGGATCCCAGAAAAGATTCTTGCCATTTTCGCTGATGGAAACATTGGTGTGCATCCCGCTGCCATTGACGCCCACCACTGGCTTCGGCAGGAACGACGCCGTGAGTCCCATCTTGCGGGCGACTTGCCGGCAGATCAGCTTGTAGAGCTGAATTTGGTCTGCGGCGGCAACTACTTCGCCGTAGCCGTAATTGATTTCAAACTGCGAGGGCGCAACCTCGGGATGATCCTTTTCATTCTGGAAACCCATGGCGCGCTGTACTTCTGCGGTGGTGTCGATGAAGGTCCGCAGAGGATCGCCGGGAAGCGAATGATAGTATCCTCCGGTATTAACATATTCGAACTTGCCGGTCTGGTGGTAGTTCTGCTCCGCATCGGCACCCTGAAACAGGAAGCCTTCGATTTCATTGGCGGCGTTCAGCGTGTATTTCTTTTTCTTAAACTGCTCGTTGGCGAACAATTTCAACATACTGCGAATGTCCGCGGTGTAGGGCTCGCCGCTCTTGTCGATGACTTCACCGAAGGCGAGAACTTTACCCGGTCCGAAGATGTCGGCCGGCCCCCAATAGAACGCTCCCCAGTCGATGCCCAGGCGGAGATCGCTTTCCCGTTGCGCGGTGAAGCCGCGAATCGAGGATCCGTCGAAGGTGAGGTTGTCGTAGCTCTTTAACAGAAATTTCTTGTCGTAGTCGAGCATGTGCAACCGGCCCTCGAGATCGCTGAAGAGGACTGTGAGGGCCTTAATGCGCTTTTCGTCGGCGAGATATTTCAGCCGATCTTCGCGAATCTTGTCGGGCGCGACGCGGTTTCTGCGCTGCTCCTTCGCTTTCAGGTTGAGTTCTTCTAATTCGTCGTACGAGAGAGCCAGAAAACTGCGCAGTTCAGTCGACATGGGTGTTCTTCGGTCTCCTTCGCTTTCCAAGGGCACGATTTGGATCAATCAAAGTCAAGAAAACAGGGGAGTTGAAATGGCTGCTTTCAACACGACTGATTTAAGACAGGGAAGAATATCGCGAGAGCTGGACCCCAGCCAATCGAAAATGCTGATACGCGGCATAAAAGGGATTTATTTCGGGACGGCTGCGGCGCTAAACGCCGGGCGCCACCAGCGTGGGGGCGATCCATTCGGGGAAGGCCCGCTGTTCGCCGCAATCGAGGCAGCGCGTGGTGGCGAACTGGGTTGAGCACCAGGGACACACCGCGCTACTGGCAAATGTATCGAACGGCTGGCCACATTTTCCGCAGCGCCAAAACTCGCCTCGCGGCGGCGAGGTCCTGCAGTTGGGGCAGGCGAATTCCTGGCGACGCGGCAGCTTCGCTACGCGCAACAGCTCTTGCGCGTGTTTCAGACCACCCCAGCAATTCAGGAGCATGAAGGCAGCCAGCGCCCCGAACCAGATACTTCTCATCCAGAGCGCAAGGCCAATGAAACCCGCCACGCCAATGAATCCGAGAATGGTCGCGACCTGCAGGCTGCGGGCCCGTCCCAGCGGAAACCACAGCAGTGAGCGCAGAATCTGGCCGCCATCGAGCGGGTAAATTGGGAGAATATTGAAGGCGAGCAATCCCGCGTTGATCCAAAAGATAGAGGGCAGGAATTGTTGCGTGTTCGGGCCAAACTCGGTCCAGAAACGATAGTTCTCAGCGTTGACGAGAAACCCCAAAATCGGCAGCAGCCCCACATTGACCAGCGGGCCGGCGGCAATGCTCCAGAGTGTTGCTCCCGGACGCGGCGGAGGATCGACATATGCGACTCCACCAAGCGGCCAGAGAATGATCTGATTCGCTCGTCCCCCGACCTGCCGGCAGGCCAGCGAATGACCAAACTCATGCAGCATCACGATCACGAAAAGTGTCAGGTATTCCAGGATGTTCCAGGTGATGGAGGAATAGCTTCCTGCTCGGTCCTGGATCTCGTAAACCGCGACCAGAAACCATGACCAATGCAAGAACAGGTCGATTCCGGCGAAGCGGAAGAGATGGAGCGATCCTTGGCGAGCGCTGGGCATAGGACTGGTCTTACGCTATCACAGTGGGCGGAATTGGGGGTTGTGGCAAGAGAAATCCTGACGATTGGGGCACCGAAGTTTTCGCGGAATGATTGCCGGTAGGCAGCGGGGATCTATTGGCGATGCGCGGATGCGCCCGCCGCTAGATCGCGCAAGGTCGAAAGGAAGCTGGCTGCCGCGTGAGGATCATCGAGGGTGTCGAGCTTAATTGTGGCCGAAAACTGCGGAGATTCCGGCCGAAACCGCACCTGCAGCACCTCCTGATGCCGCACGGCCATAAGGGCGTTAAGTTCGGCTGCAGGATCCTGCTTCCAGTGTGTGCGGGTGGTCAAGACGATGGGACTGGGCTCGTACACTTCCCATTCGCGATCGTCGCGGCGTCGGGGCAAGGTGGCTCCGCGGCTGTGGGCACACCAGCGATGCCGCATGATCTCGAGATCGAAACGAGGTGATCCGCCCAGATCAGCCTCGAAGGTGAGCGTCTCTTTCTGCTTATGCAGGTAGCTGAAAAGCCAGTTGATCGGGAGAGCCCGTGGCCGGAAGCGCATGGTCACGCGAGCATTTTCGAAGCTTCTGGAGGGAAACTGCAGACGTGCCAGCAGACGCGAACTGCTTAACCAATGGAAATCGAGGATCCGGCCTTTCCCGGCGCAAGCCGTCTCTACCCAGCGTAGCGCAGTCGTACCTTTACGCCGGTTGTAGGCAGTAAAAATCAGATACCACAAGCCCATGCCCGCGATTACCGAGACAACGTCGATGGCAAGTAGGCGCCCCACACGCTTCCTCGTTACTGTGATGGTACGTCTGATGTCCAAAGCAGGGCAAGGGGTCAATCGTGTAGTTGACATTTTTTTTGGCAACTTCGTTCCCGGGGCTGTGGAAAAAAAACGGAAACATATCTCGTGGGGCTCAATTCTGCCAAAGACCTGCGTTTCCGAAGCCCGGTACAATGACGCCGTGCCCTTCCGCATTCGCGAGTTCCATCCCGAAGACTTCGATCGGCTGTGGCGGATTGACCGGGAGTGCTTCCCTCCGGGGATCTCGTACTCGCGCCAGGAACTCAGAGTCTACATGCGTCGGAGGGGCTCATTTACGCTGGTGGCCGAGGAGGAGACGGCGGGAAACGAATCGGCGCGAGCGGGCAGATCGGTTACCGGCGGTGAGAACACTGGAATCAAAGGCTTTATCGTCGCTTACGGAGGGGTGACAGGGCACATCATCACCATTGACGTGATCGAATTAGCTCGGCGCACCGGCTTGGGATCGCAGCTGCTTGCCGCGGCAGAAGATCGCCTTCGCGCGACAGGATCGCGGGCTGTGAGACTGGAAGCTGCGGTAGACAACACTACAGCTATTTCCTTCTATAAGCGGCACGGCTATAGCGTCACGGGGACTTGGCCTCGCTACTATTCCAATGGAGTCGACGCGTTGATTATGCGAAAGGGATTCATCTAAGACCGGGGATCGGCATCCGGGCTGCCATCTTCCCGCTAGATGCGGAAGAAGATCCAAGCCGGGCGAATCGATTGATTTGCGCTTCTGCTCGGTTCCGGATATTTTGCTCAGGATGAAAGTTGCGATTCAGGGAGAACGCGGATCTTTCAGCCATGAAGCTGCCGAGCGCATGCTGTCGCGGTGCGCAGTCGTGCCCTGCGCCCGGTCGGCGGAGGTATTCGACCGGGTTGAGCGCGGATCGGTCGATTGCGCCGTGATTCCTATCGAAAACACTCTGGCTGGAACTGTTGCCGAGCACGCCGATCTGCTGGTGACGCGTAATGTCTTCATTCATCGCGAGTACCTGCTCCGCATCGTGCACAACCTGATCGCGGCGCCGGGGCTAAGGCTGGCGTCGATTCGCCGCGTGCTGTCACATCCGGTGGCGCTCGATCAGTGCCGCGACTTTTTTCGGAAGCATCCTGAAATCGAGCCAGTAGCTTTTTACGACACTGCTGGCAGCGTGAAACAGGTCGTCAGCGAAGACTGGCGGGATGCGGCAGGTATCGCCGGAGTGAAAGCGGCACAAGAATATTCCGGAAAAATCCTCAAAGCCGGTATTGAAGACGATAAGCGCAACTTTACGCGATTTTTCCTGATTCGGCGCCCTGCTGGCGGGCGAAACATAGCCCACTTCTCGCAAAAGAGGCGAGAAGCAGGGCACCCGCGCCGATCAGATCATAAGGGTCTCATCCCGCGCGGGGCGAACAAGACCTCGATCGCTTTCCATGTGAAAAATACTCCCGGTGCGCTGTTCAAGTCGCTCAGCGTGTTTGCTCTGCGCGACATCAGCCTGAGCAAGATCGAGTCGCGCCCCATGCGCGGGCGGCCCTGGGAGTACGTCTTCTATGTGGACTTTCTGCGCGGCGATGACGAACCGGCGCGGAATGCGTTGCGCCATTTAGGGGAAGTCGCGGAGTTCGTGAAAGTGCTGGGAATTTATCCGGCCGCTTGATTCCGGACTTCTCCTTTTTGAGCGCAAGTTCCTGAAATGAAACGCGGGGGCCGAGCCTGTCGTCTGTCGTCACGTGCAGCTGTGACGGGACACACATTCCGCCCGACCCTACCGGCCTAGACTCACGAATGGGGTAGTTTGCCCCGCTTATCTTTGAGAACCTTATCGTCTTGAGAAATCTCGCAAATATTGGAGGAAATGATATGCGGTCATCGAGAATTGTAGGGATATGCTTGTGTCTACTCGCCTTTGTGGCCATGGCGAGCGCTAAAGAGAACAGTATGGGTGTTCGTGAGGTGTATCACGTTACGTTCGTGGAAACGGTTCACGTAGGAACTGCGGTTCTGCCCGCGGGAGACTACACCGTTCGCCATTCTATGCAAGGACAGGACCACTACATGGAGTTCCAGGCGAAAGGCAAGAAAGGCGCCGATGTTAAGGTGAAATGCACCTTGGTTCCATTAGAGGGCAAGGCAGACAAAAACCAAACGGTCTACAGCTTGAATGCGTCGAATCAACGCGTGCTGCAGGAAATGGTGTTCAAAGGCGATAACGCCAAGCACGTTTTCTAAGAACTGGATCCAGGGACCGAATACAGTAACGCCGGGAAAGCCGGCAGAGCCAATCATCCCTACGTCCGCCCGCGCAAGGGGCGAGTCCTGATGCCTTCTTGATATGGCTGATCGTGCTTTCGGGCGAGTCGATTTCTTCTGGAATGGCCAGCGCAGCAATCCGCGCTGGCCGTTCCACACGAGCGATCCAGGGAAAGGCTGTCCACTCAGCATAGAGTCGAAAATTACCTGGCCTAACCTAATCCCCAAAGAATCCAATTTAGTGCTTGGCAAAAGCACCCTGGGGCGTTAGCCTCTGCACCTTGGGCACGATGCTTTGTCCTAGCGGCGTGTCTAGAATGCAAAGGCTGTGTCGGAGCGCTTCGGAGCTGCCTGAAACCTTTACCTCAGCCGGAACATCTAAACTTGAGCGAGATACACTCAAGGAGAGTCATGAATCAACAGACGCCCGAAAAAAGTCCTAAACCTAAGGAAACAAACGATCAGAGGGCGCTTCCGGTCCTGCCGGTACGAGATACAGTCTTATTCCCGCACGCCGTTTTGCCGCTAACCGTAGGTCGTGAAAGTTCTGTGCAATTAATCAATTCGCTGGGAGAGGATAAGACCATCATTGTGGTCGCGCAGCGCGAAGCACGCGTCGACACGCCTCAGCCCAGCGACCTTTACAACGTAGGCACCTCGGCGGTAGTCCACAAGGTCGTAAAAATGCCTAACCAGAGCCTCTTTGTTTTTGCCGAAGGCCTGGAACGGGTGCAGCTAGGGGAGTTCACACAGCTTTCGCCCTTCATGCGGGCGTACTACACGCCGATTGCGGAAGGCGCGACGCCAGCGACTACGTCCGAAATCGAAGCTCTGCAGCGCAACGTGCTGACCTTGTTCCAGCAGATCGTTGCGGGTTCTCCGACGCTGTCGGATGAACTCTCGACCGTGGCCATGAACATCGACGAGCCCGGCCGCCTGGTTGACTTCATCGCATCGTCGCTGCCGTCGCTTTCGACCCCGGACAAGCAGGACACGCTCGAAACTACCGATGTCCTGATTCGTCTGCAAAAGATCAATCAGCATCTGGCAAAGGAACTCGAAGTCCAGCAATTACGCAATAAGATCCAGAGCGAAGTGCAGGATCGAGTGCAGCAGACGCAACGTGAGTACTACCTGCGCGAACAAATGAAGGCGATTCAGAAAGAACTGGGCGAGCAGGATGAAGGTCAGCGCGATGTCGAAGACCTGAAAAAGAAAATTGAAGAAGCGGGCATGCCCGACGACGTGAAGAAAGAAGCGCTCAAGGAATTGGGCCGCCTCTCGCGCATGTCGCCGATGGCTGCCGACTATTCGATGACCCGCAACTATATCGAATGGCTGGCCGTGCTGCCCTGGGCGAAAACCTCGGGCCACGACATCGAGATCCCGAAAGCAAAAGAGATTCTCGACCACGATCACTACGATCTGGAAAAGGTCAAAGACCGCATTCTCGATTATTTATCGGTAAAGCGGTTGAAGCCGAACATGAAGGGCCCGATTCTTTGCTTCGTCGGACCTCCGGGCGTGGGCAAGACTTCGCTGGGCAAGTCGGTCGCGCGAGCACTTGGACGCAAGTTCGTCCGGTTATCGCTGGGCGGCGTGCACGATGAAGCCGAAATCCGCGGGCATCGCCGGACTTACATCGGGGCTTTGCCCGGACAGATTATTCAGGGCATTCGCCGTGCCGAGACCAAAGATCCGGTCTTCATGCTCGACGAGATCGACAAAGTGGGACGCGATTTCCGGGGCGATCCCGCTTCAGCGTTGCTCGAAGCGCTCGATCCCGAGCAGAACTCGAGCTTCCGTGACAACTACCTCGATGTGACCTTTGATCTGTCGAAGGTGCTCTTCATTACTACCGCGAACATGCTCGACCCAATTGCCGAACCGCTCCGCGATCGCATGGAGATCATCGAACTGCAGGGATACACGGAGGAAGAGAAAGTTCACATCGCGTTTCAATATCTGATCCCGCGCCAGATCGATGAGAACGGCATCACGACGGATCAGATCGAGTTTCCGGAAGACGCGGTGCGCTACATCATCCGGCACTACACGCGGGAAGCGGGCGTCCGCAGTCTGGAACGCACGATCGGCACGATCTGCCGCAAGCAGGCGCGCCGTTTGGCCGAAGGCAAGACGGAAAAGCTTGTAGTGAATCGCGAGATTATCCAAGAATTTCTGGGCGGCATCAAGATTCGCAGCGAGGGCGAAATCGCCGAGCGCACCGAACGGCCCGGAGTTGCCGTCGGACTCGCCTGGACGCCTTCTGGCGGAGACGTGCTGTTCGTCGAAGCCAATGCCATGAAAGGCAAGGGCGGATTCACCATGACCGGCCAGATCGGACAGGTCATGCAGGAATCGATGCAGGCCGCATTGACGTGGGTACGATCGAATGCGGATCGGCTAGGTGTGGCGGAGGATTTCTTTTCCAGCCACGACATCCACATGCACGTTCCGGCGGGCGCCATTCCGAAGGATGGTCCGTCGGCGGGCGTGACCATGGCGACGACTCTGGTTTCCTTATTGACCAAGCGGAGAATTCAACCGCTGGTCGCAATGACGGGTGAAATCACGCTCAGCGGGAACGTTCTGCCGGTGGGTGGGATCAAAGAGAAAGTACTGGCGGCTAAGCGCGCCGGCGTACGCGACGTGATCCTTCCGGCGGACAACAAGATGAACGTGGAGGAAGACCTGACACCCGAGCAACTCGATAATCTCAAGGTGCATTACGTGAAGACGATCGATGAAGCGCTGAAAGTCTCGCTGCCGGCGGTCGAAGAAAGCGAGGCGGCGAAGATCCTGCCCACCGCGAACGAACCCACCAAAGCGTTCGAGCCCGCTGCGGCGGTGCGGGAAGATCGAGTCCACGACCGGGTACTCACGCGTACCTAACAACTGTAGATAAATAAAAATGGGCCAGCCGCAAGGCTGGCCTTAGTCTTTGAAGCAAGACTTCCGTTAGAACTCCAGGCGAAGCGCGAGCTGCAGCACGCGGGCTGCTGGACCGCTATTGCGGATCGTGGTTCCTTCCGTGCTCTGTATCTGCCCGTAAGGACAGCTCACAGACGTGATATCCGTGCACGGCGTGGCGAAGTTCGGATGGTTGAACGCATTGAAGGCATCCGCACGGAATTTCAAAGCCACCCTCTCCGAGATTAAGGGAAATGCCTTGGCGAGGCCCATATCCATATCAAAGTAATGCGGCCCATACAGATTGTTGCGAGGTCCGATGGTGAAACCAACCGGTCCGGTGTAGTCGGAGGAAGCGCCCTGGCTGGCGTTTGGAAACGCATAAAGCGCTTGGCCTTTTCCGCCCGTCAGGTGGGTTTTAACATCCGACGCCGGTCCGACCAGAATGGCGGGAGCGTCGTTGGCGTATCCGGCGACAAAGGCGTTGGCAGCCATAAAGTAGGGGAGTCCGGTGTGCCATGTGGGAAGGCCGCTCACGCTCCAGCCGCCGATCGCTTCGTCCAGCCAACGCGGCGCTGATGCCATCAGAGCTTTGCCCCGTCCGACGGGCAGGTCATAAACGAAGTTGCCGTTGAAATACTGCGTCACGTTGAAATCCGAATTGGATCGGCACTCTCGCGGCCGCAGCACGTCACAAATAAACCCATAACCTCCAAAGGCCACCGCGTTGGCGATCAACGATACGTTGTCGATGGAATGCGACCAGGTATAGTTGAGGTCAAATTGCAAACCATGGCCAGCATTCTTATGCAGGGTAGCGAGCAGCCCGTGGTAATTCGAGTTGCCCATATTCGTGTAGAACGTGTTTTCGGAGAATTGAGCGCCCATGCCGACGTTCGGCGGTAGTCCGCCGTATCTGGACAGGAACTCCATTGTGTCCGCAAAGTCCCCTCGTAGAGCGTAAGTGTTTAATCCATAGGAAACGAAAGTTGTATTGTTCGGGAACCCGTAGGCAGCACCGAACCCGGGATAGACCACGTTTTCAAACCAGGGCTCGCTAAGCGTAATCGGATTGGCGCCAGCGCGCAGCTGCTGCGTGACATCTGCAAATGCGGCGGACATCAACTGCCCCGAGACAGGATCGGCGAAATCGATAAGTTGGTTGGCATCGGCCTGGGCGAGCAAACGCCTGCCCAGACGGCCCGCATACGAAGCTCTCAAGATGAACCCGCCCGGAATCTCGTGTTGGATGCCCAGGTCCAATTGAACCGAGTACGGGGTCTTGAGGTGGTTATCAATGATCTCGTTGAAGGCGCCCCCATTGGCCAATCCGTAGGGAATAGAGCTCGACCCGGAGCCAACAACGTAGGGATAAAACGGCCTCGTGATGGTTGGCGGGCTCGGGGGCGGAGCCGGATTCGTGAGCCCAGTGAATCTGGTGAGGCTCTGAAGCAGCTGCTCAGGCGAGTCACTCGAACTGCCGAACAAGTTGGTCTGAGCGGCCTGAAACAAATAATCGAACTGCGACTCCTGGTACTGAACAGCATTGATTACAGTCTGGTCGTAGATGATGCCGGCTCCGGCATTGATCACCGTTTTCGGGTTCACGCTGTACGCTACGGCAAATCTCGGGCCGAAATTCATGCGCTGTGGTTGGAAGTAACCCGGGGCATTGTTCGCTTTTCCACCCAGCGAGTAGGAGATCAGCGGCACCACTAGATTCCCGGACTCGCTGGCCGCGCTTTGCGCCACGCGATCCTGGAAGTACTGGTTGAATCCGAAATTTGGCACCGATTCCAGACCATTCACCTCAAAAGGCACGCTGTAATTGACCCAGCGAACTCCGTAAGAGACAGTGAGATTGGGTCGCGCCTTCCAGGTATCTCCAAAATAAAGCTCCGTTTCGTAGTACCTGTAGGTTCGTGTGAGACCCGATCCTTGGGGAAAGGCGTTCCCCTGCGCGTCGTAATTGAACGTGCTGCCCACTTGGCTGTACGGCGCGAGCGCGGCGCTGAATTCGGCGTCGTATAACCCCGGCGCGTATCCACACACGTTCGAGGAACTGGGGCAGATATCAGTGGGCCTGAGTGTGGGGTCGAGGCCGGATAAATACCCGCCTAGACCGATCGTGGGCGAATTGTAATTGAGGATGGTGTAGCCGCTAGGCTTTGGCCACTTGAACGTGCCGCCGAACCGGAAAGCATGTGTGCCCTTGTCCCAGCTGAAATCATCACGAATGACTGGGACGGGATAGGTTCGTCCCTGCGCATTGATGGCATTGCCGTAGGGACCGTCGAAAATCGAACCACCCGTTCCGTTCGCGAAGGCATACTGGTACTGGTTTACGCCGGTCGGATTGTAAGTATTCGGGAAGTTGTAATCCTCGAATACTTCTCCGTATTCTGCGTTGTTCACCATCCGATTGTTGATCGTCCACACGTGACCCACCGCGTAGGTATAGCTGCGGTCGGAGTTGGGGTAAGTTACAGGATCGCCAGGGAACCAGATCGCCGACTCGGTCCCGTTTGTGATGACGAAGTTTCCTTTCCCCCACAGCTTCATCTTGTCACTCAGGTTGTAATCCACCCGCTGCACGTAGTCATTTTCTGTGTAGGGATAAGGCGCGTTGAACTGGTAGCCGCCGGTGTTGATACCACCATCTCCAGCGGAAAAGTTATTCGAATGGGGATAGCGGCTGGCAAAGAGACTCAACAAAGCAGAGTTGAAGCCCACCCCCTGCGGGTCGAAACCTGCCACCTGTGCCGAACTGAGAGTCTCGATATTATTCGAGGCATTCACATATGCAAGGGTGCCATTTCGGAACGAGTCCAGCGGCACAGTGCGGTTCACCAGGCTCGCGAGTCTGTCGCGGCGTCCGTTGTAATCGAAGAAGAAAAACAGCTTGTCTTTGATAATCGGGCCGCCAATGTCGCCGCCGAATTGATTCCGGATGAGCGGAGGCCGGGGAACTGCCGGAGTGGCGTTGTTGTTGAACCAATCGTTGGCTTCGAGGTCGGTATCGCGGTGATATTCCACGAGAGATCCATGGAACGCGTTGGTGCCGCTCTTGGTGACGAGTTCGTACTGCCCGCCGCCTCCGCCTCCGGCGCTGGACAGGTCGCCCGCGGTAACACCGCGGAACTCCTGGACAGAATCAACCGGCGCTCTGGCCACGATCGCGCCGAATTCGCCTGTAGCATAATCGTTCACATCGAGTCCATCCACCGTCACACGGGACTGGTCGGTTCGCGCGCCGGTCACGGCGCCATCCAAAGTGACTCCAGGCTGCTGCACGAAGAGCGCCGACGGATTGCTGCGGTCCTGCACCGGCAGATCATTCAGCATCTGTACCTGAAAGTTGTTGCCGATGGTCGCGTCCGAGGTATCAAGCGTGACGTTCTCGCTCGCGGCCGAGACCTCCACCGTCTCGCGGCCACCGCCGACAGTTAATTGCACGTTTTCTACGCGCGTGGCATCCACGTTGAGATACAGGCCGGAAATGATCACCGGCTTGAAACCGGAGTGATTGACTTCCAGTTGATATCCCGGGCCAGGTTTGATCTGCGCCAAGGTATAGGAGCCGGCCGCATTGCTCGTGGTCTTATACGCAACGCCGGTTTGAGGATTCCGCAGCGTGATTTCGGCATCAGGCACGACGGCGTCGCTGGCGTCCGTTACGACGCCGGTCAGAGAGGCCACGTCTTGGGCGTAGGCCGAGGTTGGAAAGCCCCCTAGAAGTGCTAAACAAGAGACGACAACAACTGCAAGTAAAAAGTGAAGCGCAGACTTTTTCGACATTTGTATCTCCCGTCCAATTTTGCGAAGACGTCTCCGCCCGGTCTTCATCCGAATCTTCGACTGCTGCTTAAAAGCACTGCTGCAACCTGCCGTATATCAGGCTGACTGGGAACGTGTGCCAAAAGGGGAGTTTTGGTTACGAAAAGAACCTACTATTTACGACTGGTTACTTTCAAGACAAAAGCTGGTTCCTAAAGTAACCAGAGTCCCATTCGAGAAGAGGGCGAATATACTGACGGAGAGGCGGTTGCCCACCAGGGAGCCGATTCAGCCGATCCCGCTATGCGCGTGCATGTCCTATTTTTTGGAATATTAAAGGATGTTGTGGGTGGTCCGTCCGATGTGGTCGAACTGCCGGATCGCGCTTCGATCCGCGATCTCCTGGCGCATTACGAAAGGAAAATTCCTCGGCTAAGAGATTCGCTGCCCTCGGTTGCCGTGGCCCTGAACCAGCAGTATGCGAGCGTTGATTCGCAACTGAACGCCGAGGACGAAGTGGCGCTGCTGCCTCCGGTGAGCGGAGGGTCATCAGAACCGGAAAAAATCCTCCACGCCGTAATCGTCCGAACCCCGATCGATACCGAGAGCACGGTCGCCAAGCTGAGGTCCGGCGAAGATGGAGCGGCTCTGGTGTTTGAAGGCGTGGTACGAAATCAGACGCGGGGACGCAAGACGCTCTATCTGGATTACGAAGCGTACGAGGCGATGGCGCTGCAGCAGATGGAAGAGCTCGCGTCGGAAGTCCTGGGTAATTTCCAGATTCGCGATGTGGCGCTGGTACATCGTCTGGGACGGCTCGAGATCGGAGAAACCAGTGTGCTGGTGGCCGTGGCCTCGGCCCATCGGGCAGCTGCTTTCGACGCGTGCCGCTGGCTTATCGATACGCTCAAGCGCACGGTTCCGATCTGGAAGAAGGAATATTTTGAGGATGGAGCGGTCTGGGCGGATGGCGAGCCGTTCCCGGACGCAATTCCCCGGGCAAATTCCTCACCCCGAGGCAGCCCAGCCAAGCACCCGGCATCTAAGTAAGCGGCGCGTGGTGTCCCTGCCTTTACAATTCAGGATGTTGGTGAGCTTGCGGATCGGTCTCGCGGGGGCGGGGCGACGATGCGGGTATAATTTCATCCTTCCGATGAAAAAATTCGGCACGACTCTGGTCGCGGCGGCCCTGTTCACGTTTCTGGTTCTAATCACGAGCCGCGCGCTCCGAGCCCAGCAGAGTTCGACTAAACCCGTCTCTCATTCCTCTGGCAAGATCCAGAGCCAGCCTGAACCTGATGTCAAAGTCGACGTCAAGCTGGTGAACGTGTTCGTGACAGTCACCGACGCGCACGGAGCGCCGGTGGGCGGACTGAAGAAGGATAATTTCATTCTCGAAGAAGACGGGGGTCCGCAAAAGGTCGCAATCTTTGACAAGGAATCGGCTCTGCCGCTTTCGATCGCGCTCGCCATCGACACCAGCCTGAGCACGCGTCACGATCTGCCGCTCGAGCAGGCCTCGGCCAAGCGTTTCGTGCATACAATTTTGCGTCCCGTCGACGCGTTCTCGATTTACGGATTTAGTGAGGTCGTCCGCGAGTCCACGCCGGGATTTACTCCCGATCTGAAGCGCATCGATGAGGCCATCGATCACATTCACGTCGGGGCGGCCACGGCTCTGTATGACGCCATTTACCTCGCGGCGCGCGCGCTCAACCCGCGCCACGGACGCAAAGTCATGGTCCTGATCACCGACGGCGAAGATACCATGAGCAAAGTCGATTACCACGAGGCGCTGCGGGCGGCCCAGGAAGCCGAGGCGCTGGTGTATTCGATTATCATTGTTCCCATCGAACAGAGCGCAGGGCGGGAGATCGGGGGCGAGCATGCGCTGATTCAGATCTCGGAAGATACGGGAGGCAAATACTATTACGCCACATCAAACTCGGAACTGGACCAGGCCTTCCAGAAGATCAGCGATGAACTGCGCACGCAATATTTGCTGGCATACTATCCTTCACAACATACATCGTTTTCCGAGTTCCGGCGCATCCAGGTGAAAGTTACGGGCGTTGCGGATGCATCCACCTACAATGTGCGGCACCGCGCCGGCTATTACACAGTCAAGTCGGAGTTTTGAAGTCAGGCAAATCGCATTTCGGGGGCCGATCCTGAAATTCGGTGGGACAGAAGGCGGTTTGACGAAAGCAAGCCTGACCGATTATGAATCTCTTTGCCGAAAACCGGATGCATGGGATCATCGGCAAGCACTTAAAACGGCATAGAACGAAAGGCGGACATGCGTATCCTCATTTCCCGAAGCTGGTGGCTCAAGCGGCCGCTCCGGGTTCTTTGTTGCGGAATTCTGCTTTCTTCTGTTGGATTGTTCAGTCAATCGACGGTAGGTACTGGGGCGATCCGGGGCAGCGTCACCGATCCAAATGACGCGGCGGTGGTCGGCGCCAAGGTGACGATCACCAACAAAGCAACCGCGGGCGTGCTTCGCGTCGTGACTTCCTCGACCGGGCTGTATTCCTCGGGGCCGCTTCTGCCTGACACGTATGAAGTGAAAATCGAGGCCAAGGGGTTCAAGACGGCCCTGGCTTCGGTGACTACCCAGGTCTCCGTTCTTTCGTCGGCCGATGCAAAATTACAAGCCGGGAGGGAGACGGAAGTCGTCCACTTGCCTGTGGCCTCTGGCGTGAACACAACCCAGGCGACAGTTCAGACTGTTCTTGCCCCGGATTTGCTCGACGTTTTTCCCTTCAGCACCCGCAATTATCTGGATCTAGCGCAGTTTGCCGCTGGCGCCCAGGTCGTCAATGCCGGGGTTCTTGCTCCCGATAAGACCGGCTTCACGACGCTGTCGGTCGATGGCCGCTCCGGCCGCTCCCTCACCTATCAAGTCGATGGCACGAGCGTCTCCGATGAGATCGCGGGAACGACCACGCAGAATCTCTCGGCCAGCGCCATTCAGGAGTTCAACGTTTCCAGCTCTTTGCTCGATCTTTCCACAGGAATGACCTCGTCGGGAGCGGTGACCGTCGTTACCCGCACTGGAAGCAACGATCTGCACGGCGAGGCCTTTGGATTATTTCGTCCGAACGTCACCTCGGCTAAGCTGCCCGGGTCGACCACACAATCGTTTCAGCGGGAACAATTCGGCGCACGGGTCGGCGGCGCCTTCATCAAAGACAAGATCTTTTATTTTCTCGATGCCGAGCGCAGCCAGCAAAACCTGACGGCGGCCGTCCCCTTCGCTGCGCCATTCAATACGTTGGGCGACACGCTCTCGCAACCCTTCCGAGAACTGCAAACCGACGGCCGGCTGGATTGGCAGCGGCACGATAATGCCCACGCTTTTTATCGCTTTAATTACGACGACATCAGCCAGGTGGGCCCCTTCGGTCAGAGCAGTTCCCTGCAGGCGATCCGCAACGCTACGCACACTCCATCGCAGACGCTGGGCTATGACTTCAGTCACGGCGCGTACATGCACAGCCTTCGATTTGAGTATCTGCGCATGAGCAGCGGCCTCGGCGACACCACGGCCACGCTTCCCGCGGGAGTGGATAATCCGATTCCCGGTCTCGGAATTAGCATCGGGGCACCTGCGGGCGGAAATTGTTCGCTGGGTGGAGGCGCCTATTGCGCCGGACCGAGTCCGTTTGCCGGACAGGCCTTATTCCAGTCGAATGCCCAGCTTCGTTACGACGGCAGCCGGGTGGTCGGAGACCATATTTTTCACTTCGGCGCCAACTTCGATCGCATTCACGCGGGAGGTTTCGCAGCGCTCAACCTGAATCCGCAGGTAGGGACGACCGGAATCTGTCTGACCGAGTCGCTTGTTTCGGCGGATTGCGCGACCAGCGCCGATCCCACGGCCTATGGCGCCGACTTCGCCTACCTGGGCAACGGGTCGGGCTTCTTCACCGGCAAGAGTGCTTTTGGATATTCCGGTGGAGGACTGGGAGCGGACAACCGGATTGAGGCCTATGCTGGCGATACCTGGAAATACACGCGCAATTTAACGCTCAACTACGGCGTTCGCTGGTTCCACGAAACCGGCAGGTTGGACCACAATTTCGGCGGACTTTCCTTGCTGAACAGCTGGCAGCCTGGGCTGGCGAATCCGGTACGCGATCCAAAATATGATTTTGCTCCACAATTCGGCTTTGCCTGGGATATCGGCGGCTTGGGCAAAACGATTGTGCGCGGGGGAGCCGGCCTCTATTACGACACAACTCTTTGGGTGAATACGATGCTCGACAGCCGGGCACGGACCTCCCATGGTCTGTTGGCGTATACGCCCCAGGTTTGTTCGTTCGGCACCCCGACGCCATTTTATTGGCCCACGAGTCTGGCCGGTTCGACGGTGGGAACGCCCGTGGCCGGCGGAACGGCGGTGGTTTCCAATCCCAGCACAAATCAGGTCACCCCGACATTTTGCGGATCGGCGATTTCCTCAGCCGCACCTTCGATCCTGGCTCTGAGCAGCGCATTCCAGGCGGCGACTACCGCAAATGTGGGCTCGCAGGTCAATCCCAACTACATCGCCAACACGCTGAATGCCAGCAATGCGGACGGACTGGATCTGTTCGCGCCCAACTTCCTTACCCCGCGCACCATTCAGGTGAATTTTGGATTTCAAACCGAGCTTCAGCCGGGGATGATTTTCAGCGCCGACTATGTGCGCACCATTGGCGACCACAATCTGATGATTGTTGACCAGAACCACAGTGGCGCAGCCCGCTCTTACAATCTCGCCAACGCCACTGCGGCTCGCGATAACGCGCAGGTCGCGGCCGGGTGCCCCACCGGACGTGGCGAGGCGCAGTGCGTCGTGGCAGCGCTCGGAAGCGTAGCGGCGGCGCAGGCTGCTTACTCCGTAGCGGGCCTGGACTCCAACTCCGACACAACCGGAGGCGGCCCATGCAGCTATTGCGCTTTTCCCGGAGTCACGCCCCAGGGCATCAACCAGACCGGAAGCGGCGCCGGAAACGGTTCGCTCGGAACTCTCGACATGATGTCCACGATCGGCCGGTCGATCTATAGCGGGGCGCAGGCGAAACTGGTACAGACGTTTTCCAGGCCGATGAACGGCATCAAGACGGCGCAGGTGCTGGCTTCGTACACTTTCAGCAAGTTCGTAAGTGCGTCGCCCGATCAGGATCTCGCCATGGTCGCCATCAACAACGATAAGCCATTGCAATTCAGCGGCGATAACGGCATGGATCGCAAGCACCAGATCTCTTTTGGCGGGACTTTCGAATTCCCCGAGCGGATCCATGTCAGCATGTTGGGACACATTTTCAGTCCGTTGGCGCAGACCTTGCTTCTGCCGCAACTGACCAACGGAGGCCAGATCTACGCGACCGATTGGATCGGCTCCGGTCTGGGATCGGGAGCCGCACCCGAGCCTGTGCCCGGTACGCAGATTGGCCAATACATGCGGAAAACTCAACTGGCCACCAACGCGCCCGGTCTGAACGTCAACATTATTCCTACCAACACTAATCCTGATAATTTCCAGAACACGATCAGCAGCTACAACACGAAGTACGCGGGAACGCTGACGCCCGCTGGACATTGCCTAGTAGCGGACGGCGAATGCCCCGGCAACGGCGCGATTACCGTGATGACCAACGCTGACATGACCGCGCTGGGCTGGGTCATGCCAACCATTCCGACAGCGAATGTCAACGCGGTGAACGTGCGCTGGCTGGAGACGTTTGATCTGCGCGCATCCTGGCCGGTCACTATCAAAGATCGGTTCACCATTGAACCCAGTGCAGCGCTTTTCAACGTGTTCAATTTCGGCAATGCCGGTCAGCCCGGGAACATGTTCGGAAATTCTCTATATCCCGGACCGAATCCGACGTTCCAGGCGAACGGGACGCTCGCGCCTAGCGCCATTGGCGGGATCACAACTGCAAACCTGGCGCCGTTTCGGGCAGGCCTTCAGTCGGGAAACATTGCGGTGGGAGCCCCGCGACAGCTCGAATTTGGGTTGCGAATCACCTTCTAGAGCCGGCTTAGAGTTGCTCCGGGAAAGATGCGCAGCATACGCCTCATCCGGCTGTCCGCTGACTCACGGGTGCTCGCGCGCACAGTTTTGACTGCAGCCTTTGTGTACAATGCCAGTCATGTCGTTTCGTGGTTCCCAGGCAAATTCAGGCGCCAAACGAATGGGCCGCACGCCGCCTCCGGAAGAGACTTTCGAAGAGGCAGCGTTTCTTAAGCTGCTGGGCGAGAAGCAGAGACCGGTCGCGCTCAAGTTGATGGATGGTCAGATCGTGCGCGGTTGGATCGAATATTACGACAAGAACATGGTGCGGCTCACGCGCGAAGGCGAGCCCAATCTGTTTATCTTCAAGCACGAGATCATGTACATCTCCGAGGAAAACCCAAAGAAAAAGTGAATCCTTGGTGATGACATCTTCCCCGCAGAGTCCGGAAAATTTCGTTCCCGCAATGTCGGTGATCGCCCGCGAAGCGGGCGCGCTGCTTCTTCACTATTTCCATCAGAAACTGAAAATTGAATACAAGGGCGAGGCCGATCTGGTCACCGCGGCCGATCGCGCTTCGGAAACTTTGATTCGCCAGCGCATCAGCGCACAATTTCCCTCGCATGACGTCATGGGAGAAGAACAAGGGCTCAACGATCACGGCAGTGAATACCGGTGGTATGTTGATCCTCTCGACGGCACGACAAATTTTGCCCATGGCTACCCGGTATTTTGCGTCTCGCTGGGATTGGAGCGTCGTTCTGGGGATTCGGCGCAGCGCATTGCCGCCGCGATCTACGATCCTACGCGGGACGAGCTTTTCTCGGCAGCGCAGGGACAGGGCGCGCGACTAAACGGCAAGCCGATGCGCGTGTCGCAGATTTCGCAACTGAAAGAATGCCTCCTGGCCACCGGCTTTCCCAGCCACAAGCGGCACCAGAATCCGAACATTTACTTCTATCACCAGATTACGTTGCGTACACATGGAGTGCGGCGCGCGGGATCGGCCGCGCTCGATTTGTGTAACGTGGCGTGCGGGCGCTACGACGGGTTCTGGGAATTCAATCTGAACCCGTGGGATACGGCGGCGGGAGTGCTCATGATCGAAGAAGCCGGAGGCAAGGTGACGAGGTTCGACGGCTCCGCCTTCCAGATCGACAGCCGCGAGACGCTGGCCTCCAACGGCCTCATGCACGAAGCGCTACTGCATGAATTTCAGGAAATCTTTGCCGGACGCGGTCTGGAACCCCTACCTGACCCTCGTCTGTACCGGCGCCAAGAGGACGCTCTGTCTGGGCCTTAGCAGGACCGAGGGCTTGTAACCCTGAACACTGACCTCTGCCCCCTTCTCCCTGACCCCTGGTCACCAACTTCTCCCGTCGTACAATGGCTATGTGGGGGCGGCAGCCGCTTCTGGCCGTCGCTTCAATCACAATGGATGCGGGTTCAGCGTGATCAACTCACTTTTGGAACGCAAGATCGAAAAGCGGCCCGATAAAGTCCGGCTGCAGGGACGCATTCTTTTTCTCACCGAAGATCCAGAACTGATCAAGCGGCAACTCGCGGGCGAAGACTTGCCATGGGACACGAAGAATCCGGCGAACAATCCCAAGCTACGCGACGACATCTCCACGGACGAGATCACGCCGGCACACTACTGCTTTTATTTTGACGAGACGCTCGGCGAGATCCCTTACCTCGGCTTGAAATGCGGGAGCGTGACGCCCATCGGCCGCGGTGATGTGAAGCGCGGAGGATTTGTCTGCGCGGTGAGCGGCAAGCGCCGTGGCAAGGGATCGAGCCGCGAGCAGTCTCCCTACGCCGAGATGTGCGCCGGCATTCGTGTGGTCATCGCCGAGAATATCGAGCGCATCTATAAACAGAATTGCCAGAACCTGGGCCTGCTGACTTCGACAAATTTCTCGCTGATTGACCGCATTCGCGGCGGAGAAGAAATTCCGCTTACCGAATTTACCGCGGGCGAAGATGAGATCACGCGGCAGGTAATCGAATACGGCGGCCTTTTCCCGTTCAACGTGGCGCGCATGCAGGGGAAAGTGTTTTTGCCGCACATAGAAGACGCGGGCAAGAGTGCCCGCGCCATCCAGCCCATGACTCTCGCCGAAAAGATTTTCGCCCGGCACATGATCCGCACCACGGAATATGTAGGGACGGACGCATTCGTCCGTCCCGCGAGCGAAGTGACCCGGCCTAAAGCGGGCAAAGAGGAAGTGGAATCTCCCGACGTCGGCGTTCCCTCCGTCAAGCCCGGCGACACCGGCTTTGCTGGCGCCGATCTGCGCTTCAGTCACGAATACGTCACGCCCATGGCGGCGATTTTCTTTGAGCACTACGTCGGCAAAGATGCCAAAGTCAACGATCCCGCAAGCATCATCTTCTTCCGCGATCACCTGACGTTCCTGGACGAAGTCATCTCCGAAGAAAAGAAAAAACTCGGACTGCTCGATCTCGCCACGCAACTCAAACTCAAGCAGCAGGAGTTCGCCAAGAAACAGGGGATAAAACTACATGGTGAACTAACCGATCGCAAAGGATCGGAAGGCATCTGCCACTCAATCGTGCTCGAGAGCTACGCTTTACCGGGCCAGCTCAATATCGGTTCCGATTCCCATACGCCGCATGTGGGCGCCATCGGGTGCGTCGCCTTTGGCATCGGCACCACCGATGTTTTCAATTCGTGGATCACCAAAGATGTGCGCGTGAAAGTGCCGGAATCGGTGAAGGTGGTGATTCGTGGGAAGAAGCATCCCAATGTCACGGCCAAAGATTTTATCCTGAAGATTCTCAGCCTCGATTACGTGCGCAGCGGCAAGGCGCTCGCGAAAGTCATGGAATACGCCGGCGAAGCGATCGAGGAACTCAGCGTGGACGAACGCGCTACCATGACCAACATGGCCGCCGAAATTGGCGGATTCACCGGAATTGTCGCCCCCGATAAGAAAGCCGTCGATTTTCTGGTCGAGCGGCGGGGCATGGATCGCAAGGAATCTGAGAAATTGATCGAGGGCCTTTACAGCGATCCTGGAGCGCAGTACGCGCACGTCATCGAAGTCGATGCCGCCGAGATCACGCCCATGGTCGCCACGCCAGGCGATCCCGGCAACGGCAAATATATCCGCGAACTCAACACGTCCGTGCCGGTCGAAATTGCCTACGGCGGCACTTGCACCGCGGGCAAAAACGAAGACATGGACATGTACGCGCTCGTGCTCGCCGATGCGCTGAAGCAGGGCAAGCGCGTAGCGGATTCCGTGAAGTTTTACATTCAGTTCGGATCGCAGGAGACGCGCGATTACTGCGTGCGCCGCGGCTATCTCGACGTCTTCCGCAAGGTCGGAGCGCAAGTGATCGAGCCGAGTTGCGGAGCCTGCATCAATGCCGGGCCGGGCGTCTCGACGCGTCCTGACCAGATCGTGATCAGCGCGCAAAATCGCAACTTTCCGGGCCGGAGCGGGCCGGGCCAGATGTATCTGGCCTCTCCCTTGACGGTCGCAGCCAGCGCGGTCGCCGGCTACATCGTCGAATACGAGCCGAGCGGAAAGCACGAACTGGTTTCAGCATAGCGGCTGCAATTGCTGCTTCCTACCGTCGCCGGGTGGCCTATCTGACACCCCAACTCTTCCTTGTAACTGGCTGAAAACAACCACCCTGGCTGAAATCAGCCACGCCGATTCCTGCAACTTTTTCTTCCTTCCGCTGTTCAAATGAGTAGCAGGTAAGAGGGAATGAAAGACAAGGAAATCACGAACAGCCAAGCTACTGGATTCAGAGCACAGCTGGGCGGATCTGGAACTCGGAGGTGATTATGAAATACGCAAGGTATTTGGCACTGGTGGCGATTTTGGCGATACCGATGGCGTACTCGCAGGCGCAGGTCGGAGTGGGAGTTGGGGTTGGACCGGTCGGAATCGGCGTTGGAGTCGACCCTGGCTATGTTGACGGCCCGCCGGTGTGCTCGTACGGATATTACGGCTATTATCCGTACACCTGCGCGCCCTACGGCTACTACGGTCCTGACTGGTTTGTCGGAGGCGCGTTCGTCGGTGCTGGTCCGTGGTTCCATGGCCCCGGCTGGCTCGGAAACTGGGGTTGGGCGAATGGATGGCGCGGCCGTCCGTGGTACGGTAATCCGGGATGGGGTCGTGGCTGGTACGGTCGTTCAGGCTATGGCTATCGTGGCGGATACGGTGGCAACGGCTATGTCAATCGTGGCTACGCAGCCCGGGGTTATGCCGGCCGAGGCTACGCCGGCCGGGGCTATGCGGGCGGTGGCTTCCATGGCGCACCAGGCGTTCGGGGTGGTGGCGGGTTCCATGGCAATGCCTTTCATGGTGGAGGTGGGTTCCACGGTGGCGGAGGGTCCCATGGCAATTCCTTCCATGGTGGGGGTGGCCACGGAAGTGGAGGGTTCCACGGTGGTGGCGGCCATGGCGGAGGGCGTCGCTAAGATCTTGAACTTGGGGTGAAGGGGACGAGCCGGCAGCGGCAAGCTGCCGGCTTTTCATTTTGGCAAAGGGTGGAAGGGCTCGTTTCCCGTTCGGTGCACGGTGCTATACCGCGAGGCGAATTTCTTGCTAGAATGGCCGTCGCTCCGTCACCCAGGAGTCGCCGCAGTAGTAAGATAAAAGCAAATCAGGAGACTGGAAACTCTTATGGCGTACGTCATTGCTGAGCCTTGCATCGGGACCAAAGATACCGCATGCGTCGATGCCTGTCCCGTGGATTGCATTCATCCTAAAAAGGACGAGGAAGCTTACGCGACCGCGGAATTGCTCTACATCGATCCGGTGGAATGTATTGATTGCGGCGCCTGCGTGCCCGTTTGCCCGGTGTCGGCGATCTTCGCGCTCGATGATCTGCCGGAAAAGTGGAAAGACTTCACCGAGCGCAACGCAAAATACTACGGCCGCTAGGCCGACCTGCGGCTTTCACTTCCGTAGCTACGAAAGCGGGGCGCTGACGAGTCCGCGATTTTCGACTCGTCCGCAGCCCCGCTTCGATTTTTGCTGATCAGAGCTCAGTGCGAGTGGCGACGCTTGTCGGCATTGCCTTCAACTTCCGCATCGATGCCGGTGTGCCGTTTGAGTGCATCCAGAATCTTGATGCGATTGCTCTTTTCCATCCGCACGACAATCTCCTTGTGCTCGGCGCCCTCGTGATAATCGATTTCAAGCCAATGAACCTTGGCCTCGGTGAGGGCAGGCGTGCGCTCATGCGTGTATTGGTAATCGCATTTGTCGATGTCGGCGTAAGGAATGATCACGGGCACATGCTTCGCTGGACGGATTTCGATCGTGTTATTCGTATCGTCGAAGGTCAACACGGCTTTCGTTTCTTTCCCCTTCAAATCTGGAACTTTGACGTGGAAAGAACTCTGTCCCGCCGCGCCGATCGCGGCGAAAAGAATGAGTGGAAGGAGAACGTATGGGATAGTTTTCACGCCGGAGATTATATCGGAAGGCCGCAAGGCTTAAACTCCGGGGTCATTTCCCGTGAGAGGATCGATGTGGCGATTGCGCGAACGCCGTTCAGAACCTGCCCGTCAGTACTTATCGATGCGTCAGACCGTAGCCGACGGCACCCACTGAACTGCTGATATCGACGAATGAGGTAAGCCGCTCGAGCTTGTGATGTCCGGTCTTGTGGAACATGTAGCTGATGCCAATCACACCCGCCGTTTCCAATCCGAAATTTGCCGCCAGTCCGGGCGTGCTCCCCGCAAACAGGCGCGTGACCGGATTCAATTCCCTGCCCCCACTGGCCAGATTGGCGCGTGTGGTGAAGAAATCTGCGGTGGCTGTGGCCGCGACGGCTGCGAAAAGAACCGAGTTCTCACGATCCCAGAAACGGTGGGGCATCTCCCCGGGCAGCGTCACCGGAACTGGCTGCCCAGCCACAAACGGACTCGGTTGCGCGGCCTCGATCGGAGCGGCCGGAACAGCCTCTTCGGCGCTGCGCGAGGAAGCGTCGCTGGAACTGGCTTCGGCTGCGGCGGCGGGGACGTTCCCATCCGATCCCACGACGGAGGCCAGCAGAGGACGATCCTGCGCAAAGCTCGAGCTGGCCAGCAGCACGAACGCTCCCAGCAGCATGTTTAGAACGGCGCGATCGCTGAATTTAGGCATAGTGACTTGAGTACAAGTCCGATTCGTCCCCCGGTACCTGTACTTTCGCACCCCCCGCCCGCCCGGGGAATGGCCCCTCGGTGGCATACGGCAACCAGAAGGGTGGTTACCTGCTGTTACCTCCGGGCTTGTTTCAGATGCGCATTTGGTCGCCTGCGTGCCTTAAATTTCTTTCTCGTGGGTACGGGCTCAGCTCTCGCAAGACCCAGTTTCGGTAAGACCAGCTCCCGCGAAATCAGCTTCTGCAAAACGAGCGACAAGTGGGCGATTCAACTCGCCTTGTCGCGGGAGCGCCCACCTGCACCACACGAGCGCGCCGCCGGAACAGTTCTTCCACTAGAATCACGCTGAGACATGGCTCTGAGGGAAACGGAAGCGATTGTGCTGCGCACCTATCCCATGCGCGAGGCCGATCTGCTGGTGACGCTGTTCACGCGCGTGGAAGGAAAAGTTCGAGGGGTGGCGCGATCGGCGAAGAAATCCAAGCGCCGCTTCGGTGGTGCGCTCGAACCGCTGACCTACGTGCGCGCGTACTATGACGTCCGCGAACGCCGAGAATTAGTGCGCCTCGATGCCTGTGAAGTGCTCGATTCGCCCATGGCTTCGGAAATCAGCTATCCGCGGGTGGTTGCTCTGGGACACATCGCCGAATTGCTCGATGAGCTCCTGCCCGATCGCGAGGCGAATGACGCCATCTTTCGCCTGACTCTTTCAGTTTTGCACGTTTTGACCGGACCGGAAATCTGGATGCCAGTCACGTATTTCGAACTCTGGCTGACGCGTCTGGTGGGCTTTTTGCCGGACTTGTCAGAATGCGTGGTGTGCGGACGGAATCTGAATGGCAGCCGCGCCTACTTCTACGCCCTGGCCGATGGCCTGACGTGCCCGGATGACAAGCGGCTGGCGTCCTCGGAAATTTCCAGCGAATCGCGCGCCTGGTCAGCGCAGATTTTTCGGGCGCCGGTGGAGAACTTTGCTGCTATGCCCTGGCCCAAATCGCAATGCGCGGACTTGCGTAAATTGTTGATGCAGATTCTGCAGCGTCATATTGAGAAAAAACTGGTCACGGCGGGAATGCTGGAGAAACTCAACCCGTAGAACTCAGGCGGAACTGCAGTTTGAAAACTTCGTCAGAGCGAAGCTAGCGCGAAGAGACCGCCGCTCGAACCCGAGCCACTGCGGACTCCGCCGAGGCGACCTGCGACTCAGGCTGCGTGCGCGAGAGGGCGCGATCCACCATCCCTTCAAACATCGGAATCATGGAATTGGCGGGGACTGGATGCTGAATATCAGAGAGGCTGTGCTCCCAGCGTTGCGTCTGGAGCAGAGTTGAAGCCGCATCGCGCACCGGACTTTTCACCACCAGATAGCCGAACCACAAGATCAGGCTGCTGTTATAGGCCGTCATGTTCACGATACTCATCCATGGGTTGACCAGATGATTTCCCACCCAGGAAGCCAGTAGTGCGAGGTTTACAACTGCAAACCCACCGAAACCTAGAGCGATGCCAAAGCTTTTCTGCCGGCGGCTCACACCCAAATAGCGGGCAAAGAACAACAGAAACAAAATCATTCCGACCTGGATGATGCGAACACAGCGCTGTGTCGTAACAATGGCTTGCATCCACGGCGGCATAGGGTTTGGACTCGTAGAGATGGAGACCACTCCGGCCACCAGAAGCATGACCAACCCGGCCCATTTGAAAAGGACAGTGCCGAGATCTCGAAGCGTGTGAAACGAGCGAAAAACATCGACGAAAACTTCGTAAATCACGCCGAAGCCAAAAGCGGCGCCTCCCGCCTCACAGCACCAGTACAGATAGAGGAACGCAGCATCGCCCCGGTGGTACCAGAAGCTGGCAAACACGGCCGCGAAAGAGAGGAGCTGAGTGACAATGTAGCCGAAGAAGAATTTGAATTTACGATGCTGCCCGCGATAAAGCATCAAGCCAGCGATGCCCAACTGGAGCACGGGATGTGCAAACCAGAGGACGTAATACAGAGTTTTGATTTGCTCGTTCATCGCAAGGCTGCATGGGATGGACCTGCCTCTCGACGAAGTGGCAAGTCTCGATCCACGGGCTACTTCGGCTCCGGTTAACTCAAGTTATCCGGTTGTAACCTGATGTTCAATGCACTGGCGTAATCAGAAGTAACGTTACTGGTTAGATACAAACTGTACAACATTACCTTCGTGCTATCCGAATGGCTAGGGCCGGCGCTGCGGACCAGCGGCTGCTTCGCCCAGAAATACGAAATAGGAAGAGTTCCAGAGGTCGCTGGGCAGGCTGCCACGGGGCCGTGCCGTCAGGATGATGTTGTATTCGCCGGAATCGGTAAGGTTGAGAGTGGAGTGCACCGTATTCGAGCGCTCTTGGTTCTCTGCCAGCGGTGCGTTGCTGGTTTCAGCCGTCCCTTGTTCGCGGCTTCCCTGCCCGCGCTTTTCCGGTTCGATTACCGCGAGCCATCCGAGAAATTCATAGACATCAGTGGTGCGCGAGCGGCCGGGAATGAGAAAAGAAACTTCTGCATTCTGAGATGAGAAATGCCAGGCCAGTGAGGCGGCCAGGGTAACAGCTTTCTCGTAGGTATCATGCGGAATCAGGTCGGACTCGGGATTCTCGAAAACAATGGAAAGCTTGCGATCGTCTTCGCGAGCAAACTCGCGCACTTTGAGGGACCCTGATTTCGCGGTTGCTTTCCAGTCCACATGGCGGGCGGAATCTTCCGGCATGTATTCGCGAATGCGGTAGAGATCGAGGCCCCGGCCACGAACAAAGGTCTCCCACTCGCCGCGAATCAGCGGCAGAATCTCGAAAAATTCGTCGGTTTCCTCGATGCGCGGATAGACTAGGACTTCCTTTTGCAGGGCAACATGGCGGGTCTTGGTGAGAAACGCGAAGGGAAAGCGCGTGGCCAGGCCGAGGCTGTCTTCGCGATAGCGCCCGCGGCGATCGAAGTGCAGCTCAACATCGGCCGAGAGTTCCACGCCCGGGGGAAGGAATGGGAAGTAAATCTTGGCCTCGAAAATTCCTGGGGGAGGCGGAATGACTTTCACCCGGCGTAACCGTCGGTCGGGTAGACGCAGCCATTGCTGCTCTGGAGGGCGATTGATGGGAAAGGAAAATGTGGTCGGCTCCCAGCGCCATTGCTTTTCGGGAGTGCGTCTGCCCTGGCGTGTGGCGAGCACGCGGATCGAAAATGACGGCAACCAGCGCCGCGGATTGCGCAGCAGGACGCGGCCCAGCACGGAACGTCCGGCAATGACGTGCTCGGGAAGGCGAACTTCGAGTTCGAGCCGGCGCAATACCCAGGCGGAGGCGATGCCAGAAACCAGAATCGCCGCGAGCATGGCCGCAACCACAATGTAAAGAAGGTTGTTTCCGGTATTGAGCGCGGCGATCGCAATCACCAGCGTAAGCAGGACGTAAACTATGCCCGCGCGCGTAACCTCATAGTCGAACGATTCGCGGATGCGCTCGAGCGCGACCCGTCGCGCCAGGTAAGGGACCGTGACCAATCCTACGAACGTGGCCAGCAGAAGCGACAGTGAGGCGAGAACAACGCTTCCCCAGATGTGTTGGGTATCGCGCAATACGGTTGAGAACACCGCAGCCAGGAAGGCCAGCGACAAGCCCAGCAGCGCCAGAAGAAATCTCAGCCAGACTTCCACCGCGGGCGATTGCAGCCATTGCCCGACCCGAACCGCCATCGAAGCCGTTGATTTCAGCGGATTGGCGTATGCGGATGCCACTTCATTCGAGCCTAGCATTCTGCCTGGGAGCGAACAATCCGGATCGGCTTGCGGAGATGGCGTTCGTAACTTCGATTTTCCGCTATTTTGCGCCCTATTCCTGTGCTACGCTTCCCGGCGAAAGCAGTCGGGCCCCATCGCCGCTTGTACATTCCACTACGGACAATTGAGGAGGTCCATATGCCGATCGGGAAACGTGCGTTGGCGGAGTTCTTTGGAACTTTCTGGCTGGTCTTCGGAGGATGCGGCGCGGCGCTCATATCCGCGGCCTTCCCTGCCTTGGGTATCGGATTTCTCGGAGTCGCCCTGGCCTTCGGCCTGACCGTTCTCACCATGGTGTACGCCGTCGGCTACATCTCCGGCGGGCATTTCAATCCGGCGGTGAGTCTTGGGCTGGTTGTGGGAAAACGATTCCCCGGTTCCGACCTTGTGCCCTATGTGATCGCACAGGTCGCCGGCGGAACCGCCGCAGCTGGCGTGCTGTTTGTGATCGCCAGCGGGAGGGCCGGTTTCGACGTGCATGCCGGGTTCGCCTCCAATGGTTACGGAGCGCACTCGCCCGGCGGCTATTCTCTTCTGGCCGGGTTCGTGGCTGAAGTCGTACTGACGGCGTTCTTTATATTCGTGATCATGGGCGCGACCGATGAACGCGCGCCGAAGGGATTTGCTGGTCTGGCCATTGGCCTCTGCCTCACGCTCATTCACCTGGTTGGCATTCCCATCACCAACACCTCGGTGAATCCGGCGCGTAGTACGGGACCGGCACTTTTCGCGGGGGGCTGGGCGCTACAGCAATTGTGGATGTTCTGGGTGGCACCGCTGATTGGCGGAGCGCTCGGGGGCGGAATTTACAACGCGATCTTCGGACAGCAGGGCAAAGCCAAACGAGTGATTGAAGAAATCCCCGAGAGGGTTTCAGCTTAGTCAGCCTTCGGACGTCGAGGGAGGATCGACGGTATATGCGGTCAAAGTCCCATCCCCCTGCGAAAGCGTGGGCAGGGTGGGGTAACCGCTGTGGCTAGTATTCTGCCAGTTCCTTCATCGCCAGATACAGATCATTCGGCTGCGGCAGGATGGCATCTTCGAGAATGGGCTGATAGGCGACGAACGTATCTTTGGCGGCGACGCGGCGGACCGGCGCGTCGAGCTTGTCGAACAGCTGGTCCGCGATGCGGGCGGCGATCTCGGCTCCGTAACCCCAGCTCAGCGTATCTTCGTACGCGACCAACGCACGGCTGGTCTTCTCCACAGAAGCCACGATTGCGTCCCAATCGAATGGATTGAGGCAGCGCAGATCGATGAGCTCGACTTTGGTCCCCTGCTCGCGTTCCAGCTTCTGTGCAGCTTGCAGCGCGCGTGGCACGACCGCGCCGTAAGTAATCACGGTGAGATCGTCGCCCGGATGCACGACCTTCGCCTTGCCGAAGGGAATCATGTACTCCGGGCCCGGATAAGGCCCACGGCCATAGGCTTCCCGGTACAAGCGTTTGTGCTCGAGGAAGAGCACAGGGTCGTCGGCGCGGATCGCAGTGCGCAGCAAGCCAGCCGCGTCGAGAGCGTTCGAGGGAAAAACAACGCGCAAGCCGGGAATGTGCGTGAAAATGCTCTCCCCGCATTGGGAGTGATAGATGGCTCCGCCGGTGAGATATCCGCCGATCGCGACGCGAATTACTACCGGACAGGAAAATCCGTTATTTGAGCGCCAGCGGATGGTGGGCAGTTCGTCGCGCAATTGCATCATGGCCGGCCAGATGTAGTCAAAAAACTGAATCTCCACGACTGGCTTGAGACCGCGAGTGGCCATGCCGGTGGCGCGACCCACGATGGCGGCTTCCGCCAGCGGCGAATTAAACACGCGATCATTGCCGAAATCACATTGCAGCCCGTAGGTCAGCTTGAACACTCCGCCCTTGCCTTTGACCAGCTTGCGCTTGAGATATTCTTCGCGGCTGCAGTCGGCAACATCTTCGCCGAAGATCATGATGCGTTCGTCGCGCTTCATTTCGTCGCGCAAGGTTGCGGTGATCAAGTCGGCCATCGTCTTGTTCGCCGGCTTCTTGCCCTCCGACGAAGCCTCCGTGGCAGGCTGCGTTTCAAACGCCGATGAGGTCGGATCGATGTCTGGCGAATACACATATTTCATGATCGATTCGGGCGCTGGAGGCAGAGCTTCGAGAGCGCGATCAACCGCCGCCTGCAGTTCCGCTTCCACTTCTTTTTCCAGCTGATTAATTCCCTTGTCGTCGAGAATGCCTTCGCGCAGAAGAAACATCTGCGTGCGGCTCACGGGGTCGCGAGCGGAGTCGCGTTCGCGCTCGGCATCCGGACGATACAGGCGTTCATCGTCGGATAGCGAATGCGAATACGGACGGATCACGTGCGCATGCACAAAAGCCGGGCCGTGTCCCTCGCGGCAATAACTAACCGCGCGCTGAAACGCGCCATAACTGGCGATGGGATCGGTGCCGTCAACTTCTTCGAAATGGAAACTGGGAAATCCGGAAACCAGGCGCGAAATGCTGCCGCCCGCGGTCTGCACCTCAACCGGCACAGAAATCGCGTAGCCGTTGTCTTCCACGCAGAAGATCACCGGCAGTTTGCCGAGGGCAGCGGCGTTCATGGCTTCCCAGAATTCGCCCTCGCTTGATGTTCCATCGCCGAGAGAAACGTAGGTGACTTCATCGCTCTGAAAGGTGACATCCTTGAACTCCCGGTAATCGAGGCCACTCGACACGGGAATCTCCGCCGCTTTCGGATGGCGAGCGAAATAGCGTCCGCCCTCCGCGCATCCAATAGCCTGCAGAATCTGCGAGCCGGTCGGGGAAGATTGAGTGACGATGTGGAGCGCGGGATAACTCCAGTGCGAAGGCATCTGCCGTCCGCCAGAGCTGGGATCTTCGGCCGCACCCACTCCCTGCAGAAACATCTGATAGGGCTCGACGCCGAGGGCGAGGCACAATCCACGATCGCGATAATAGGGGTAAAACCAGTCGTAGCCGGACTTCATTGCCAGGCCAGCCGCGACTCCGATGGCTTCATGACCGGCGCCCGACATCTGGAAGAAGATTTTTTGCTGACGTTTGAGCAGGATCTCCCGATCATCGATGCGGCGGGAGGTATACATCAACCGATAGGCGCGGATGAGCGCCTCACGGCTAAACCCTTCGTAGGATTTATTCTTTTTTGTTCCGTTGGCCGCCAGGGCCAGCTTGGGATCGGTTTTTGTGGTCGCCATCCAGTTACCTGATCGTTCCTGGTGTTCTTCCCTGGCCGGCTTTCTGCGCCGGCTTCTATTGGATGCTCGCGGGCGGGCCTCGGTTTTAGCACATCCGGGGGCCCCAGATCAGCTCAACTTCGCGCTGAACCTGTTGCATTGTAAACGGTGAGTGGAAGTTGGGAAAGGAAACTTTGGTTTCGAGAGCGGGAGTGATGGAAGCGCGAAATACCGATCCGCGGAAGCGGGAATGTTACCGTACCGAGCCCGCGCGCTCGACCTGCGGCACAAGTCCCGCGGTCAAGTTCATACCGAAATAGCGCCTTTGAAAGTACAGCGAGACGTTCACCAGTCCGATGAGGGCAGGAACCTCGACCAGCGGCCCGATCACTGCGGCAAACGCGGCTCCGGAATTGATCCCGAATACTGCGACGGCGACGGCGATGGCTAATTCAAAATTATTACTGGCCGCGGTGAACGACAGTGTTGCGGTCTTGGAGTAGTCGGCTCCCAGCTTTCGTCCCATATAGAACGAGACCAGAAACATCAGGACGAAATAAATCAGCAACGGAATGGCGATGCGTACCACATCGAGCGGCAAACGAACAATCAAGCTGCCTTTGAGCGAGAACATCAACACGATTGTGAACAGCAGCGCGACTAAAGTGATGGGACTGATGCGCGGAATGAATCTCTTCTCGTACCATTGCTTCCCGCGGGCACGGACCAGTGTGAACCGTGTAATCATCCCGGCGAGAAATGGTATTCCCAGATAGATCAAGACGCTCTTGGCAATCTCGCCGATCGAAACATTCACGACCGAACCGTGCAAGCCGAACCACTCGGGCAGCTTGGTGATGAAGATCCAGGCGTAAAGCGAATAGAACAGCACCTGAAAAACAGAATTCAAGGCAACCAGGCCGGCGGCATATTCGCTGTCCCCGCGCGCCAGTTCATTCCACACGATGACCATGGCAATACAGCGGGCCAGACCGATCATGATGAGCCCGGCCATGTACTCGGGATAGCCGCGTAGAAATATCACAGCGAGGGCAAACATGAGCACGGGGCCGATCACCCAGTTCTGCAGCAGAGAGAGGGCTAGCACTTTCTTGTTGCGAAAGATTTCGCCCATTTCCTCGTAACGAACTTTGGCCAGTGGAGGGTACATCATCAGGATCAGTCCCACCGCGATGGGGATCGATGTCGTGCCCACGCTGAAGCGATTCAGGAAAGGCACAAGTCCGGGTAGCGCCCATCCTGCAGCCACGCCGATCAACATAGCGCTGAAGATCCAAATCGTGAGATATCGATCGAGGAAGCTGAGCCGGGAGGAAATGGTGCCATTCACGTGATTTTTCCTAAGTGGCGTGCCGCAGCCCGCGGGGGTTTTATTGCCGTCCGATTTGGTCGATTTCCTTCTTGAGTGCGAGTCGATCCAGTGTGGAAAGCGGGAGGCTCAGGAAAAGAGTGATCCGGCGGTCGAGAAGAAAGAATGCCTCGCGGAAGGCCTTCTCGATTTGCGCACTATCTCCTCCCACGGCCGCGGGATCGGGCACTTCCCAATGAGCGGTTATGGGCTGGCCCGGCCACACCGGACAAATCTCGTTGGCCGCGTTGTCGCAAACCGTGAAAACGAAATCGAGCGCGGGGGCCCCGGGCTCGGCGAATTCGTTCCAGCTCTTGCTGCGCAGACCCGCAGAGGGCAGATGCGCAGCTTCTAGCTGCTTCAGAGTCTCCGCACGAACCGCTCCTGACGGATGGCTGCCTGCGCTGAATGCGCTAAAATTTGGCCGGCCTTTGTAATTCATGATGGCTTCGGCCATGATCGAGCGCGCGGAATTCCCTGTACAAAGGAACAGAACGTTGCGATGTATCCGCAATCTCTGACCTCCGCCTACTGGCAGCAACTTGGTGAACAGCAACTTGTCGGACTGGGCTTTACCGCTCGAATAAACGCGCTCAGGAATTTTCCATCTATCTGTGCTGCCACAACGTTCACATCGATTTTCTGGCCATTAAGAAATTCCAGCGCGTCTGCGGCCGAATAAATACGGGTGGGCTCTACTTCGATCTGCTCGAAGCCGCAAGCTGCCAGCTTCCGGCGATATTCGTTCTCCTCCAAAGCTCCGGCGATGCATCCTACCCACGCTAAAACGCTCTGACGAATTTCCGGCAAAATCTCGCCGCGCGTGACCACGTCGGAAACCGCAAAACGACCGCCAGGTTTCAGAACGCGAAATGCTTCGCGCAAGACTTTGTCTTTATCCGCCGAAAGATTGATCACGCAATTCGAAATAATGACATCGACCGAGTTATCAGGCAGTGGGATGTTCTCAATCTCGCCCTTAAGAAACTCGACATTCTCGACTCCTGCCTTGCGCTTGTTCTCGTTGGCCAGCGCGACCATTTCGTCGGTCATATCGAGGCCGTAGGCTTTGCCAGTTGGACCTAAGCGGCGAGCGGAAAGCAATACATCGATTCCGCCGCCCGATCCGAGATCGAGAACCGTCTCGCCCGCTTTCAGTTCCGCAAGCGCCGTGGGATTTCCGCAGCCGAGCGAGGCCAGCAGCGCTTCGTCGGGGATCTCGCCGATTTGAGCAGCGTCGTACAGGTTGGTAGTGATCGGGTCACAACAGCCGGTGCTCGCAGTGGCGCCGCAGCACGAACTGCCTCCCGAATGCACCCGCAGAGCGGCTTCGCCGTACTTCTGTTTAACGACATCTTTGATGTTTGCGGTTTCGGTCGACATGAATGACTCCTATTTACAGATTTGCACGACGTCCTGCGGTCGAAGCGCCTTATTGCGGGTGCAGCATTCGGCGTAAAGAAACTGCAGCAGTTCCTGCAACGCCTCGCAATCGGCGGTGTAGCGCAGAAAAGTCCGTTCACGTTGGACCTGGACCAAGCCCTCTGTCCGCAGCTTGTCGAGATGATGAGAGAGCGTGGAATTAGGGATTTCCAGCTCGTCCTGAATGTCGCTGACGACGAGTCCCTCGGGATGCGCGGAAAGTAAAAGCTGCATGATGCGCAGGCGTGGCTCGGTTCCCATCGCCGAGAACATGTCCGCATATTTGGCAATGCGTTGGGCGGAGTGGCTCGCCGAGATTGACGTCGAGGGGGACTTGGAAGCTGCCATGTTTCGATATTACTGGAACTATCGATTTATTGTCAAGCCCGCGATCCACGTAGTCACTTGACTTCCCGTGCCTCTCGATTCCGTGATCGCTTTCGCGAAGCGGCTCCTGCTTCCGGGCCGCTCGCTTGGCCGGCGGGGGCGGACGCATGCGCCGGCGCCTACCCGCTGAGTGCTATTCTGAGGAGCACATGATTCGGACCCGGCGCGCCTTCGATCCGCACAAAATCAAACTAGTCATCTTCGATCTGGATGGAACTCTGATCGATTCGCGCCTGGATCTCGTGCACTCGGTGAATGCGGCGCTCCGGCATATCGGCCAGCCCGAATTGCCCGATGATGTGATCGCCAGCTATGTCGGCGACGGGGCCCCGATCCTCATCCAGCGGGCGTTGGGCGCCGAGGCGAAGGACGAGGCTTTGGTTCGTAAAGGGCTGGAGTTTTTCCTCTCTTATTATCGGGCCCACAAGCTCGATCACACGACGGTTTATCCCGGAGTGGCGGAAATGCTGGCGGCGATTCAGCGTTCGTCAAACGGCACACAGCGTAAGATGGCTGTGCTTACGAATAAACCGGTCATCCCTTCGCGGGCGATCGTAGACGCGCTCGAACTGGGCAAGTTCTTCGCACAGGTTTATGGCGGAAATAGTTTCGCGACGAAAAAGCCCGAACCGGAAGGCGCCCGCGTATTGCTCGAAGAAAACAGCGTGCCTCCGGAGCAGGCCGTGATGGTAGGCGATTCCCATGTGGACATTCGGACCGGGCTAAATACGGGCATGTACACGGTTGGCGTAACCTATGGATTCGCGCCGCATACGCTCGAAGCCGAACCCTTCGACGTGCAGGTCGATACGCCGGCGGAACTGGCTGGGCTCTTCGCGAGCCTTCCGCAAAAACCTTGAACCGCCAAGGACGCAAAGACCAAAGATCGCAAAGAAGACAAAGATCGCAAAGAAAAAGTTGCACAGGCTGACCGCACAACCCAGGAATGAACTCTAACCACTTCGGTTCAAATTTCGGATTCACTCCCAAAGAACTGCGCCAGCTGCGCCGCCTGAAACATCCATTCGGCATTCAAAAGTTCCTCGACGACATGCCCTATCACCTGGAAGACACGGCGTGGTCGCCGCGCCGCGTGCTGGCGGAGCAGAGTTCGCACTGTTTGGAGGGCGCGATCTTCGCCGCGGCGGCGCTGCGAGCCAACGGATATCCTCCGCTGCTGCTGGACTTTGAAGCCGACCACGATACCGACCACGTGATCGCCGTATTTCGCGAAGATGGCTGTTGGGGCGCGGTGGCGAAATCGAACTACGCCGGATGCCGCTGGCGCGAGCCGGTCCATCGCACGCTGCGCGAGCTGGCCCTGAGCTATTTCAATTCGTACTTCAATCTGAGGCGCGAGCGCACCCTGCGCCGCTATTCGGGCTCGGTAAATCTGAAGCGCTTCGACCGGCAGAACTGGATGACCACCGACAAGCCGGTATGGTTCATCGTCGATCATCTATTTGAGATCAAACATTATTCTCTGCTAACCAAAGCTCAGGAGAAACGCTTGCACCGCGTGGATGAGCGATTGTTTCAAGCGGAATGTCTCGGCAAAGCCTACAAACAGCGGGACTGAGGCGTGGGCATTGAATCCGCCCTTTGCTATTTGAAATTGTTGCTCTGAAGTTCGCCCGCCTTTCGCCGATAACCCAAGCAGGAGTCACTGGGCTGCGTTCAGGATTTGCCGCGAAGTTGGCCAGATCGCTCGGCCATCGAGCCCAGGCTCTCTAGTCGGGAGCGTCATTGGCAGTTCCTCATCCATTCGAGACTCGGCCATCCTATCCACTTGTTGATGCCCGTCGGTCGCCCCGTTTCAATCTGGAAGTCGAGATTCGCGTATACGCGCGTAACCAGCAGGTGATTCGGGGACACAGTGTAGATATCAGCGAATCGGGAATTGCCGCCATGCTCGCGCAAGAAATCACCCTGGACGAAGTGGTTCGCCTGGAGTTCACCTTGCCTGCGGGCGGGATTGAAATACACGCGCTCGTGCGCCAACGCAGGGCATTCCGCTACGGCTTCGAATTCATCGAAGGTGGCCCGGCGCGGAAGCTTATCAGCCGGACGTGCAGAGATCTCGCCGTCGAACAAGCTCTTCACGCCCCGTGCCCGCTGTAAGCCCCGTGGCACTGGAACGAATCCCGCCGAAATCCGTACAATGAGCGAATGAGGTCTTCGATTCTGGGGTTATGCGTTGCCGTGGCGGCAGTTTCAGCCTGGAGCAGGTCAGAGCCTGCCCCGATTCCGGCACAGAACGGCACCGCAACAACAACAATGTCCGATCCGTCGAAGGTGGCATCAAATGCGGCCGCCACTCAACTCGACCTCACTCCGGATGCGGATGGCACGCTTTCGCAGCAGCAGATGCAGGAACTGTTTCGCGTGGTCGCGGAAAAAGACATGGAAAACGATAAGCGCGTCCGCGATTACACCTATACCGAGCGGGACGTTGACCACAAGCTCGACAAAGAGGGCGAGACGAAATCCACGGAAGTGAAAACATACGACGTGCTCGAGATCGAGGGCGAGCAGGTGCAGCGCTTGATTGCCAAGAACGACAAGCCGCTCGATCGTAAAGAAGCCGCGAAAGAAGACGAGAAGATTCAGAAGATCATCGACAAACGCAAGAACGAGTTGGACGCCGAGCGCCAGAAGCGCGAGGAAAAAGAAGAAAAGGAACGCGAAGACGACCGCAAATTCGTCCGCGAAGTTGCCGATGCCTACAATTTCACTCTGGTGGGCACCGAACTGGTCGGCGGGCGTGAGACCTGGGTCATCAATGCGGAGCCGCGTCTGGGCTTTGAGCCGCACATGAAGGAATCGAAGTTCCTTTCCAAATTTCACGGCCGTGTGTGGATCGACAAATCTGATCTGCAACTTGCCAAGCTCGATGTGGAAGCCATGGATACCGTTTCGGTCGGCTGGGTGCTCGCCCGCATCCACAAAGGCACGCGCGTCATGCTCGAGCAGACACGGGTGAATGACGAAGTCTGGTTGCCACAGCATGTTAACTTCAAGCTGGACGCCCGCATCGCGCTGTTCAAGGGATATCTGATGGATGGGGATCAGACCTACAGCGACTACAAGAAGTTTCGCACTTCAGCCAAGATCGTCGGCTATGGCGAAGTGAAGGAGCAAGTTCCGGTAGAGCCTCAGAAATAGGCAGCAAGCATCTCCGGTTTGTTGCGGCAATCCGCTGTTCTAGCAATCCACCGTTCTAGCAACCCATCGTTCTATCAGCCCAGCGTTCTATAATGCGGGGTCCTGGTGTGATCGCGATTGCAACGCGCTCACGCAGGATGGTTTCCAGTTCCGATCGAGGGACTTCATGTCTTCTTCTTTTCCTCTTACCCGCCGTGATCTGATTCGTTCCGGCTTAGCGACATCTGCCATGCCTTTGTTTCCCGCATCGCTTCGACGCGTGCAAGCGCTCATC
Organism: uncultured Acidobacteriaceae bacterium; assembly: GCA_963772045.1. Lineage (GTDB taxonomy): Bacteria > Acidobacteriota > Terriglobia > Terriglobales > Acidobacteriaceae > Sulfotelmatobacter. The sequence continues at coordinate 295,166 of CAVYWC010000005.1, forward strand.
GCCGCTTTTCCCGATCCGAGCGCAACTTCGCCTGCCGTCGCTCCTCGCGAGCAACTTCTGTTCGATTTTGACTGGAAGTTTTTCCAGGGTCACGGGTCCGATCCGGCACGTGATCTCGGATTCGGCATGAGCCAGGGAGATTTTGACAAGTCGGGCGGCTTCGAATTTGCCACTGCGAAGTTCGACGACTTGAAATGGCGAGCCGTCAATCTGCCCCACGACTGGGCGGTCGAACTACCATTTGTTCACGACGAAGAGCAAAACTCTCATGGCTACAAACCACTGGGACGCCGCTATCCGGAGACCAGCATCGGCTGGTATCGGCGTGTTCTCGACATCCCGCAGGAAGACACCGGCCGCCGCATTAGCGTCCTATTCGACGGCGCCTTCCGCGATGCGCTGGTCTTTCTCAACGGATATTTCATCGGTCGCAATGACAACGGTTACGCGCCGTTCCGCTTCGACATCACCGACTTCCTGAATTATGGCAGCAAGAATTATCTCGTCGTCCGCATGGATGCCAGCTTCGGCGACGGCTGGTTCTACGAAGGCGCAGGCATCTACCGGCATGTTTGGCTGACGAAGACCGATGCGCTGCATCTGGCGAATTGCGAAAGCTACGTCAGGAGCGCGGTCAAAGGCAATGCGGCGACGCTCAGTCTGGCAACGATCGTGCAGAACGAAGGTCGGCAGGCGGAGAATTGCCGAGTGCAGTGGCAAATTTTCGACTCCGCCGGCGAAGTTGTCGCGAACGCAGAATCGACCTCGCAATCTGTGATTGCCGATGGCTCGGCAGCATTCGCCGCGAATGCAAACTTACGAAATCCCGCCCTGTGGTCGCCGGAGAATCCAAATCTATATTCCGCCGTCGTAACCGTCGAGTCCGGCGGCAAGACACGCGACGCGGAGCGCGTGACCTTCGGCGTGCGCAACATCCAATGGGATCCCGACAAAGGATTCTTCTTGAACGGCAAGTCCGTAAAGATCAAGGGCACATGCAATCATCAGGACCACGCCGGAGTCGGTGCCGCGCTTCCCGACCGCCTGCAGGCTTATCGCGTCGGCGTTCTGAAAGCGATGGGAGGCAATGCGGTCCGCACTTCCCACAACATGCCCACCCCCGAATGGGTTGACGCTTGTGATCGCATGGGCATGATGATGATGTGCGAAACGCGGCAAATGAGTTCGAATCCCGAAGGCATGGCACAGCTCGAAACCATGGTGAAGCGCTACCGCAATTCGCCTTCGATCATTCTGTGGTCGATGGGGAATGAAGAGTGGATCTTGATGCCGCAGCCCCAGGGAGTACGGGTCATCGACGACATGATCGCGCGAACCCACGAACTGGACCCTACACGCATGTGCACGGCCGCAGTGAACGACGCGTACCACAGCCACTTTCCCGAGCAGTTGGACGTGATGGGATTCAACTACAACCTCGGCGTGATTGATGAGTGGCACAAAGCTCATCCGAGAAAGCCCAGTGTCGGTTCTGAGACCGCGAGCACCGTCTGTACTCGCGGCATGTATTCCACCGACAAGTTGCGGAACTGGGTCAGCGCTTACGATTTGAATCACACATCGTGGTCGGAAGTGGCCGAGCAGTGGTGGAAATTCTATGCCGCGCGCGAATGGCTGTCGGGCGGCTTTGCCTGGACCGGTTTTGATTACCGGGGCGAACCTACGCCTTACGGTTGGCCGTCAATCAATTCGCAGTTCGGGATCGTCGACATGTGCGGCTTTCCGAAAGACAATTTCTTCTACTACAAAGCCTGGTGGGGATCAGAACCCGTGCTGCACTTGCTTCCGCACTGGAACTGGGAAGGTCGCGAAGGTGAGCCGATTTCTGTGTGGGTGCATTCCAATCTCGGTTCTGTCGAACTGTTTCTGAACGGAAAGAGTCAGGGCTCGCAGAAAATCCAGCCGCTTACACATCTGGAGTGGAAGGTGAAATATGAACCGGGCGTGCTGGAAGCTCGCGGCACAAAAGACGGCAAAGGCGTGCTCGTCGAAAAACGCGAGACCACCGGCGAAGCGGCGTCCATTCGTCTGACCGCCGACCGCACTGAGATCGACGCGGACGGAGAGGATGTCTCGATTTTGCGAGTCGAAGCATTGGACGTGCAAGGACGCACGGTTCCCACCGCCGATTACCCGATCCACTTCAAAATCGGCGGCGCCGGCGCGCTGATCGGCGTCGGCAACGGCGACCCAAACTGCCAGGAATCCGATAAAGATCCGCAGCGCAGTTTGTTCAATGGCCTGGCGCAAGTGATCGTGCAATCCAGCCGCACTCCAGGAACGATCACCGTAGAAGCGTATACAGAGTCCGAAGTCCAACTGCGGCCTGCGAGCGTCACGATTACTACGAAGAAAGTGGATCTGCGGCCGTCGGTGGCGTGATCGTGTAGGGACGGACGCATTCGTCCGCCCCGCCGAGCGTAGCGAGGCGTAACGGTAGCTCGGCGTGAGCCTGCCCATCTTGACTTTCTATGGACTAACCAACTCCAACGTTCTCCCGATCCCCTGCTTGAAATCTTCTTCCGGAGCAATCAAGCTGAGCACCAGATATCCATCGCTCGGAAAATCATAGAAGTGCCCGGGATGAACGAATACTGACTCGCGCCGCAGCAACTCAATGCATAAATCCTCATCGGATTGCGTTACCGGAACTCGCAGCACGGCGTACCATCCGCCCTCGATACGCAACCGTTCGCAATTTTTTTGAGCTGCAAGTTGCCCATCCAACTCCGCCAGATTGAGCTGCACGCGATTGAGCAACTGCGCCTGTATGCTTCCCCTCTGCAGCAGCAGCGTTGCGAGGGCCCACTGCATGGGCGCATTCATCGATAAATAAGTATCGGCAATAACTTCCAGCCGTGCCATCGTAGCGGCAGCTTCATCGGCGGGTCCGCTGGTCACGATCCATGCTACTTTCATCTGCGGCACGGCCGAGATTTTTGAAAGCCCACTCAGCGTAAACGTCAGAACGTCTGCATTGGCTGCAAAACTCGCGTGCCTGTCGGCATCGAGCCCGTAATCGTCGATGGCGTAATCGAGGAACACTTCGTCCACGATCAAAGCCAGGCAGCGCTCTCGGCAAACCGCATTCAGCGCCTGCAATTCGGCAGGCTTGGTGTACGACCCGGTCGGATTATTCGGATGTACCACGACGATGCCTCTGGTTCGCGGAGTCACCGCTTTTTCCAACGAGTGAAAATCGACCTGCCAGCCGTGATCGTAGATCAGCAGATAAGGAACGAGCTTCACATCCTGCAGATCGGCGAGAAACTCAAACAAGGGATAACTCGGCTTGGGCACCAGCAACTCGTCTCCGGGATTGCACAGCAGCCGGAACACGAACGAATATCCTTCACTGGTGCTGGTGGTGAGAACGATTCGTTCGGGATCGAGATCGCAGCGGTGATCGGAACGGTAATACTCGGCGACTGATTCACGCGCTGGTCGCAAGCCCTTGGGCTGCGGATCGTAATCGAGCGCCTGTGGGGAACTCAGCGCGCCCAGAATGGCGCCCGCGTCATAGTTCAAGCCAACGCGCGTGGGATTCGAAACAGTCAGATCCAGAATTCTGGCTCCGCTTCGGTGCGCCTCGCCAATTGCCCTGGTGAGACGATTCGGAGCTAGATTCCAGCTGGTGCGGTCGGAAAACATGGATGGAATTGTATTTGAACTGACGGGTGCCCCATCCTTGTCGCGTCTTTTGCGACAGGGTGGGGTCTTTGGCTTCGGGTACAAGAGGGATCCCACGCGCTTATCTCACTTGTCCCAAGTTGGAACTCCCTGGCACTTATTTATTGGTTGTTTTCGAACCGAGTCGTTTCATTTGGGGAAAGTTAACTGGTTGGTATGCCCTCCCCTACCCCCGATCTAACTGGAATCATCGCTTTTAGGTCCGAATTGCGAAATAATCTCTGGCGCTCAATCACTTAGGGGGCAAAATCTTGGGAACACGGGAGTTAACCCGCTTCCCGAGATACTGGCACGCGCTGGCGCAGCGCGATGATGCGACGGGCGGCCTGTGGAAGGCAAGGACATCCGTCACGTGGGGCTGTGGATCTCTGAGCAGACCTGATCGCGGCCCTGAACGGCCGCTCTTCCACGGAGGGTGTCGACCCGGTTCGACTTCGGAAGTCAAATTCCCCACCTTGTGGCTCCAAAATCGGCAACGACATGGGTGGAGCACTCGTGGTCCCTCGTCTGATAGATCTCAGCTATTTTGGCGGTGTCCCAATATGAATTTCTCAGGCTTCAATATAAATTGGTTGTGAAGCCGAAGCATGGATTCTACTAATTGAGCGGCAGACACGGCCAAAAGCGCGAGCGTAAGCCAAAACGCAAAAATGTACTTCCCCTACGGCGCAGACCGTGAAGATGCGCCCAGAGGTAGCAGACGGCCAACCAGAACAAACACTCGATCAACCAAGCGAAGGCCAAAAGCCGTGGATTTCGCAAATGAAAATGATCAACAAGCCCGATCCCTTCGATCTTGCCTTGTGAGGTTTGGTGGTCACTGTGATTATTGCCGCAATCTATATTTTTTCAACTTCAAACCATGCAAAAACAACTCAAAGAGGCGAGGCGCGCGACCCGTCTTGCGCAACGGCCGTGGATTGGCCTGAGCGACGATCCCGGAGGCGGTCTTATCACTACTCCTCTGACTTTCGATGAGCATGGAGACGCCCATATGGTTCACACAATCAGGTCCAAGAATTTTGGCTCCTATGGTGCACAAGGCGTGGGGGCTATAGCCCAGTTGGTTGTTGGGCTTAGCCCAGACGAGGTTGACGAGGAACGTCTTTGCCAGGGCATCCTCAATTCCGGGAGGTATCTCTTATACCCTGGAAAGTCCACTGAATGGGATCAAACGCCAGATGCATACCCAGCGGATTACATCAAGACCAACAATGGGGGTCAGACGACGGCGTTTATTGTCGGTTGTATTGCCTTCAGAGACCAATTTAATTGCCGTTACTACGTCCATTTTGCCTATCGGCTCGTGGATAATCGGTTTGCCAACAACATCTTCTACTACTTCAAACCGGCTCCCAATATAGTCATAAATGATAGGTTTGCTCTTGCTGGAAGTCGGATGGAGTCCCCGCCATGCCCCGATCAGGACGATTAGGCAAATTAGGATGCCGCCGCTCTTTTCTTGAGGTAGGTTCCCGCGGCCATACGGTGCTAGAATTGGCCCGACAATTCTTCATACGCAAGGAGGTTCCTGTGTACCGATCGGTACTGGTTCTTCCCGCACTCTTTCTGATTGCGCTCGCGCTCCCCGCACAGCCACAGCAACCAAACGCAACCCCCGCTCCTTCGCAGACGTCCGCCTACTCCGCGATTCCGGTTTCCGCCGCGAAGGCACCGAATCCGGTAAAGGCCACGCCGGAGTCCATCGCCCGCGCTAAGAAGTGGTGGACGCTCGACTGCGAGATGTGTCACGGGAAAGATGGAAACGGCAAGGGCGATACGGCTAAAGATATGAAACTGACGATAGCCAACTTCACCGATCCTGCTACCCTCAAGGACCGTACCGATGGCGAACTCTACTACATCATCAAGAATGGCCATGGGGACATGCCACCAGAAGGCGATCGCATCAAGACGGACGAAGGCTGGGATCTGGTGAATTACGTACGGTCGCTGGCGAAGAAGAAGACCGAAGCGGAAGCCAAGCCTGCTACGGACGCCAGACCGCAATAGATGTGCTTTTCGATGAGATAGCGGCGCGTGCTGGTCCGCTCGCGGAGATCAGCCGGCACGCCTCGAACTGATCTTCCAATTCGCGACTTGGGAATCCTCGTTACCCGTTCCCAGCAGGGCGACGACTCCTCGCAGGTTTTCCCACGCTGCCTGATTGAGGGCAGGCTCGGCGCTCACCAGATCGCGAATCATCTCCCAGGCGGCCAGGTTGAGCGCGCCTTCCGGCGGCATACCCATGGCCAGCGAAACGGCGCATTGCGGGCAGAAGCAGATGCGCTGCGCGGTCGATTTCTGCCGCGGTTTCACCCCGACAGTCTGGGCGAACATGTAGACCGCAACCGATTTATCTCCCACTTCAATTTCGCGACGGCAGCGCAGGCAAAAAAGTGGTTGCACCGGACCTTCCTGAAAGCTGAAATGGTGGCACTCGTCGATTTACTTTCCGCGAGCGAGCCTGCGGTGCACAAGTGTGAAGAAAGATTCCCCAGCTCGATCGGGCGTGGTGTTTTCACTTCTCGGATCATTGGAGAAAAGGATGAATAAAAGGCTTTATGTTTCACTCCTTATGTTCGTGGCGGTGTCAGCGGCGTTTGCGGCTGGCATGGAACCTGCGGTCGCGTCTTTGCAGGATCAAAACAAAGCGGTTGCCAGGCGGGTGTTTGAAGAGATTTTCAATCAGGGAAAATTCCAGGTCGCGGACGGAATCTACTCCCGAGATTTCGTAAACCACGGTCTGCACCGAGATTTTGACCTGGAAGAAGACCAGGCGGCGGCCCAATGGGAAAAACGGACACTTCCAGATCTGATGATGACCGTGGATTTAATGATGGCTGACGGCGATTTGGTGACAGTGGTCTGGACAGCACGCGGAACGAACACTCGGCGCATTGGCAGCATGCCGGCGACTGGTGTGAGAATCGAGGAACGCGGGATCACGGTCTGGCGCATCGTCGACGGCAAGATTCGTGAGGAGTGGACGTCGTTTGATCTGTTTCCCATTGCGCGGCAAATCCTAAGCCAGTTGAAATGGATACTCCTAGCGCTGCTGGGCACCGCAATGATTCTGATCTGGATGGCTGGCCGGTGGCTGCGAAAATTACGGGTTACGCGGGCAGCCTCCGTGGCATGAACCGGTTTTAGACCGAGTTACAGCGGTTTCAGGATGGCAAACGCTGAGGGGGAAATAGGGTCCCCCCACACGCGACTGCATTGGCTGAGCCAATCCAATCGCTTGGTCGGGATGACAGGGTTTTATCGGTAAACTGTGATTCCGAAAAGGCCTATCGGCGCACCGCCCAGGCCATGCCATCGGGACCTTTGCCGGTTTGAATGCGTCCGTCAACCTGGAGCGCTTCGAGATTGATCACCGAAACGTAATTGCCGCCGCTGACGGCGACGTAGGCCAGGTGGCCATTGGAGTTCATCAGAATTCCGGCGGAACCGCCGCCGAGGTTGATGCGCTTGATCACTCCGCGGCTTCTCGCGTCCATGACGACCAGATCGCTGCCGCCTAATAACGAGATCAGAACCAGGCGGCCATCGAGTGTGAATTTCACGCGGTTGGCGGATTTCACATTTGCATCGATGGTCTGCACGACTTTCTTGGTGGACACATCGATGATTGAGACGGTGCCGTCGTGCGCGTTCGCCGCCCAGAGAACTTTTCCGTCGGGAGAAACGTCGAAACCTTCCGGACCTTCGCCGACCGGCACGTGGGTCTCGCTCCAGCCGGAGACGTCGGCATCTTTGTCGGGTTCGATGATGGTGATGGTGTTGGAGTTCACGTCGGAAGTGAAGATGTGACTCATGTCCGGCCGGACGAGGACCATGTGCGTGCGATTCTGCCCGATGCCCAGGATCCAGTTGATGCGCTGACTGGACGGATCATAACTTCCGATCGCCTTGCTTCCTTCGACTGTGAAATAAACTTTCCCGTTGACGAATTGCAGGCCATGGGGTGCGAGCAGCGGGCTGAGATCGATGGGAGGCAGGGCCTTCTGCGCGACTAGATCGACGACCGAGAGCGTATGTTGCGGACTTGAGAACGCGCCGTAGTTAGAAATGTAGGCGTATTTTCCGTCCTCGGAAGCAACGACTTCGTGGGGGTCGGGGCCGGCATCGGCGCGTGCCACAACTCTTAGAGCGGTGGGATCGACGATGGCGAGCGAGTGATCATCTTTTTCGAGCACCAGCAGCGCCGGAGACGGCGTTTGTGCGGCAATGGTCGACGCTAGCAAGAAAACCAGCGGGCACAGAATGGTAACTGCAACGAAATTTCGCGAATGCATTCAGGCTCCTATGGGTTGAGATTTGGGCCCGTGAATCTGTGGAACGGCTGAGGATAAGGAAACTCTGATCAGTCTCCATCAGCTTGCGGCGCGGCTGGAAGCCGTGCCCTTTCAAAGCACCAGCCCTCCGCGAGTTTTTCAGCGGTTCATTAAGCCCGCTACTCATAGTGCTGATTCTACGGACGGCCTTGAATGCCGCCCTTTCAAAACATGGCTTAATCAAAATCCTCCTAAGTTGTCTTAGCGCCGTTCGGCACTGTGCCGTCGGGAATCAGCGGCAGGGAGCGCAGTCGAACTCCGGTCGCATCGAAGATGGCGTTGGCAATCGCGGGAGCGAGGCCGACAAGCGGGCACTCACCAGCACCTACGGATGGCAAATCCTTGCGGTCGAGCAGGACGGTCTCAATCTCCGGAACGTCGCTGAAACGTGGCACACGATATTCCGAGAGCCGGCCGTTCAAGATTTTTCCGTTCTCGAACTGGATAGCTTCAAACAGCGCGCCGCCGAGTCCCTGGATGTTGGCTCCCTCGACCTGGTTTTGCAGCCCGTCGGGATTCACGATCGCTCCGCACTCAAACGCCGTAACGACCCGCGCGACTTTCACTTCACGCGATTTTGAATCGACATTCACTTCGGCGAAGGTTGCGATATATCCCAGTTTTTCGTACCCCCCGCCCATGCCGAAGCCTTGTCCCGGCGACTTCGCTCGATCCCGGCCAAATTTTTTCGCGGCGGCTTCGAATACGGCCCGCAAACGTTCGTCTTTCAAATTCTTCAACCGAAATTCGAGCCGATCCATTTTGACCGCGTTCGCAAGATCGTCCATGTGCGACTCGCGCGCGAAATGGTTCGCAGTCGCGGCCAGAGCGCGATAGGATCCCTGGCGCAGCGGATATTTCGTGGGATGAAAAACGATGCGCTGGTTGGGAACGTCATAGTGCGTGCGCATTCCGGCCGATCCGGAGTTGTAGTTGTGAAACTCCCAGGCGGTGATGGTGCCGTCGCTGCGCACGGCTGCCGTTACTTCCATTAAGCCGGCGGGACGGAAGTATGCCCAGGTGAATTCCTCTTCCCGCGTCCAGACGATTTTCACGGGATGCTTCGCGGCTCGCGCCAGCCTCGCGGCCTCGATCGCGGTTTCGCCGGTGTGCTTGCCGCCGTAGGCAGAACCGGTATCGGGCATCAAGACTCGCACCTGATTTTCGGAAATGCGGAAGGCATCCGCCAGCTGCCCGCGCACTCCGAAGGGACGCTGGGTTCCAGTCCATACCGTGAGGTTGTCGCCATCCCACTTGGCCAGCGCGGCGCGGGGTTCGAGGGGAACGTGCGCGATGTAGGGAAGCGTATAGGTCGCCTGCAATTTGTGATCGGCCGCCGCGAAGGCCGCGGCAACATTGCCAGTCTCGTAGCGATCACCCTCCCCGGTCGGATCGTGGCCTTCGGTTGGATTCTGTTTCAGATAATCAAAAAGTTCCTTATTCGAGATCTGCGGATCGGATTTCCATTCTGCATGAATGGAGGCGATTGCGGCTTCCGCCAAGTCTGAAGTCGGCGCGGCGACTCCGACAAAATCGCCGTCATGAACCACGGTTGCGCCCATCTGCTCGGCTTTCTGGGTGTCGAGAGAAACCAGCACCGCCCCGAAAGCTGGTGGCCGCAGGACCTTGCCGTAGAGCATGCCGGGCTGGGTCTGGTCGGACGGATAACGGTGCTTGCCGGTAACGAAGTCGCGTCCATTGACTTTTGCGGCAGGCTGCCCGGCAACTTTCCAGTTCGTCGCGGGAATCAGAGGATCTTCAGCGGGAAGCGATTCGGTGAGTTGCTGCCCTTTGGTGAGCGCCGCGTATTCGATAGATCGATTCGTCTGCGGATCTGTGATTTTTCCATCATCGGCGACGAGATGTTTAGCATCGACTTTCCATTGCGCCGCGGCGAGGGCGATCAGAGTATCTCGCGCGGCGGCTGCAACCCGCCGAAGCTGCGGATTCATGGTTGGAGTCGTGCGGCTGCCGAACGTCCCCATATCGAAGGGCGTGAGCTTAGTGTCGCCCATGATCAACTCGATTTTTCGCATAGCAACGTGCAGTTCTTCCGCGACCGCTTGCGTGAGCGAGGTGCGGATGTTCTGTCCGACCTCGACCTTTCCGGTATAAACCGTAACCTTGCCGTCTTCCGCGATGTGCAGCCAGGCGTCGATTTCTTTGGGCCGCGAATCACCGCGAGAGCGGCGCGAGGCGCCCGACTCCTGGGCCATCACAGCAGGCTTCAATATGGAAACGACCAGCACCCCGGCACCGAGAAATTTGAAGAACTCGCGACGATCGAGATCGAAGTAGTAGGGAGCCGCGGCGGTGAACTCATAGCGCTCGGGTTCAATCGTGATTTGCGAGTTGGGATTGGCGCTGATGTTTTCACTCATCGTCCGGCTCCTTTCACGGCAGCGGACGCGCTGATCAAGGTAGCCGCCTTCTGGATCGCGCCGACGATGCGCGGATAAGTTCCGCAACGGCATACATTGCCGTCCATAAAGCCGATGATCTGGTCCTGCGTCGGCTTAGGATTTCGTTGCAGCAGCGCCACCGCCGACATGATCATTCCAGACGTGCAGTAGCCGCACTGCATTGCACCGGCTTCGAGAAAAGCTTCCTGCACGGGATGAAGTTGCTCGCCAGCAGCCAGGCCTTCGATGGTTGTGATCTGCTTGTGCGCGACCGCACCCACGCGTGTGATGCACGAGCGCTGCGCCTTGCCGTCAATCAGCACGGTGCAGGCCCCGCATTGTCCCTCCCCACAACCGTATTTACTGCCGGTGAGATCGAGATGCTCGCGGAGAACAGTCAGAAGGCTGGTTTGCGGATCGACACTGACCGTGTAATTTCGTCCATTGATGGAGAGGGGTGTGGAGGCCATGCAGAGACTCCATTACGAAGAGGACTTACACAAGAAATCATATACCCTGATGAGGGGGGCGGGACGTGCACAAATGCCTCGATACGTAGGTTGGACTCTCCGAATGAAAGGGATCCTTCGTCTGCGGAATGGGTTCGCGTTCGCGAACCCATTCCTTCGCTCAGGATGACATTCATGGAAACGGCTAGACTTCGTCTTGCTCTTTCAATCTAGCGATCACGCCGAAATCTTCCAGCGTCGTGGTATCGCCTTTTACGTCTCCGCTGCTGGCCAGCTCCCGCAGTAATCGGCGCATGATTTTGCCGCTACGAGTTTTGGGCAGCGTGTCGGTGAAGCGGATGTCGTCAGGTTTGGCTAGCGCGCCAATTTCCTTCGCCACCCACTTGCGTAGCTCTTCTTTCAGTTCGTGGGTAGGCTGTCTTCCGTGCTCGAGGGTGACGAAAGCTGAGATGGCTTGGCCCTTCAGCTCGTCGGGACGGCCCACCACGGCAGCTTCGGCGACCGCTTCGTGCGCGACCAACGCACTTTCGACTTCCATCGTGCTCAGGCGGTGCCCGCTGACGTTGAGCACGTCATCGACGCGGCCCATGATCCAGAAATATCCGTCTTTATCTTTGCGAGCGCCATCTCCGGTGAAATACATTCCCGGAATCTGCGACCAGTAATTCTTCACGTATCGGTCAGGATCGCCGTAAACCGTGCGCAACATGCCGGGCCACGGACGCTTGAGGACGAGGAATCCACCAGAACCATCTGGGACGGGCTTGCCCTCCATGGTCACGATTTCTGCCGCGACGCCCGGAAACGGCCGCGTAGCCGAGCCCGGCTTGGTCGCGATCGCGCCGGGAATCGGAGTGAGCATGATGTGTCCAGTTTCGGTCTGCCACCATGTATCCACAATCGGGCAGCGGTTGCTGCCGATGGTTTCGCGATACCACATCCAGGCCTCGGGATTGATCGGCTCGCCCACGGTCCCAAGCAGACGCAGGCTCGACATGTCGTGCTTATTCGGCCACTCGTCTCCCCACTTGATAAAGGTCCGGATGGCCGTCGGCGCCGTGTAGAAGACATTGACTTTGTGGCGCGCGATGATCGACCAGAAACGGTCGGGTTCGGGGAAATTCGGAGCGCCTTCATACATCAGGGATGTGGCGCCGTTTTGCAGCGGGCCATAGACAATGTAGCTGTGCCCAGTCACCCATCCGATGTCGGCGGTGCACCAGTAGGTATCTTCGTCTTTCAAGTCGAAAACCCACTTCATGGTGAGATAGGTTCCAACGGAATATCCGCCGGTCGTGTGAACCACGCCCTTCGGTTTTCCGGTCGTGCCCGAAGTGTAAAGAATGTAGAGCGGATGTTCGGCATCGAGCGGCTCGGCGGGGCAAACATCGGAAGCCTTCGCCATCAGCTCTTGCCACCAGTGGTCCCGGCCAGACTGCATGTTGATCGCGGTTCCGGTGCGCTTATAAACGATGACGTGCTTCACGCTGGGACAGGATTTCAGCGCTTCTTCAACCGCAGGAAAGAGTTTCACTTCGCCGCCGCGCCGGAACGAGCCGTCTTGCGTGATGACGGCCGAGGCCTGCGAATCGTGAATGCGATCCACTAAAGCATTGGAGGAGAATCCACCGAAGACGACCGTGTGCGGCGCGCCGATGCGGGCGCAAGCCAGCATGGCGATGGCGAGCTCAGGCGTCATCCCCATGTAGATGGCAACCCGATCTCCTTTTTTGACGCCGAGCGATTTCAGGACGTTGGCGAACTTCTGCACTTCGCGATGCAGCTGCTGATACGTCAAGACCCGCAGTTCTCCCGGCTCACCTTCCCATATGATTGCTGCTTTGTTCTTGCGCCAGGTTGTGACGTGACGGTCGAGGCAGTTGTAAGAAAGATTGATTTGGCCACCGACAAACCACTTCGCCCAGGGACAATTCCATTCCAAAACTTTGTCCCACTTCTTGAACCAATGCAGTTCGCTCGCGATCCGCGACCAGAATTGATCGGGCTCATCGATCGATTCCTTGTAGATGCGCTCATACTCGACGAGGCTTTTGATGTGCGCCTGCCGGCTGAACTCTGCGGGGGGCTCGAACTTCCGCTGCTCCTGCAGAATCGAATCGATGTTCGTGCTTTGCACTTCGACTGCGGCTTTGTCGGCCATGTTGACCTCAACGGAGAGGAGAATTTCTTTCGTGCAGTTGCTGGCACGGCACGAAAATCGCAGAAGTGTATTCTACACACGGAACCGCAGGATGTGATTGCGATCACAGGTCAGGGGATGACTCGACAAAGCGGTTCCGCATGCTTTTCTCCGGCAGGGGACAGACCTCATATCGTCCAAAGGTGCGGTAGCGATTGCGTGCGATGACGCGATATCCCCAATCCCGAACGAATCGCGGACAAAGTCGCAAAACAGCGGCTGTGGCGCGCCAGAATCCGCCCAGTTCACGCAAGACGAACAGCACCGCATTCGATCGAGAAAGCAGCTTCGTGTCGGGCTGAAGATTCACGGCGGGATTTTCAGGATCAAAGTTTGTGACCACGTAGATGGTGTCGAGGGCTGACGGTCTGGCGTCGGCGCCGGTCAGAATGCAGGCCGCTAACGAACTCTGCAAAGATGCAAAACGAAAAGTTGACTTCGTGTCGTGGCGCAGAACGAATTGCACGAAGCGGTTGCACAAACCGCAGACACCGTCGTAAAGAATGAGCGGATAGGCCATGGGCAGCCACTTACGAGCCGGGCGACATCCGAACTCTCCGGCATGCGACAAGCAATCGCGTCCACGGCTGATCGTCAATGCGGCTGATCTGCACCACCGGATGGTCGTTGGTCACGGCCTGAATGAATTGTCCGTCGCCGATATACATGCCGGTGTGCGTAATTTTTTTCGGGCTCGAACCGAAGAACAGCAGGTCGCCGGGTTGCAGATCTTTACGGTCGATCGCACTCACGCCCTTCCACGCGGCCTGCTGGTCGGCGTCACGCGGCATCTTGATACCACGGGCGCGCAAGAGCATCTGTGTAAATCCCGAGCAATCGAAACCGAAGCTGGAGCGTCCTGCCCAAAGATAGGGCAGGCCGAGGAAGCGCTTGGCGAGGGCGATGGATTCGTCAATGGTGAGAGGCTTGGGATCGGAGACAACGTCGCCGGATTGAATCCACGCGGTTTTCAGATCGGGCAAGCGAACCTGCAGCCAGCCCGCGCCGCTTCCAGATCCGTCGGCGATTACTTCAAGTCGCGATTCAAATGGGATCGTGAGTGCCGGCTTGTGCCTGGTGACGTCGGCTTCGCGATAAACGTTCGCGAAGAGGCTGTTCACCTGGACGGTTTGGCCCGAAGTCGCGTAGCCGGCGCCATCTTGCACGATTCGCAAATAGCGGCTGCGCGTCCATCCTTTGTAGTGGTCCCCCGGAGTTTCAATCTTCGACCATTCTCCGCGGGAAACCAGCAACACAACATTGCTGCCATAAATTGCCTGCGAGACCACGTCTGCTTTGTCGCTGGGGGCGGAATACATGTCGGCGACAGGGACCACGACGACCTGTGGGCGGCTGATCGCGGCTGCACTCAAGCAGGCGATGAATGCGAACAGCAGCAAAAACACAACCTGCCCAAGCGGACTCGACTGGATGGGCATTCGCCGTGTTGGGATTGCGGATGGGCGAAGTTTCCCTTTGATAGCCATTGGAAAGATCGTACTGGAAGCGCAAGAGGTACGGCTACTCGAAGCATAGAAAAGTCAACCCTCATCTGCAGTTTTGATGCGTCCAGCAGTTTTTTTCATGAAGATGCGTTCGTTGTCCAGGCATTAAGATCGCGAGACCGCGCCAAGAAGCAAACTGCTGGAGCGTGTTTCAAAAATGCGGTTTGGGCACGATCTGACACCCGTACCCCAGCGGCTAAACCCGCGTGAATGGGACAGGATTGGCGGCACGGCTGGAAGCCGTGCCCTTTCCAGATCTATTTTTGAAATAAGCTCTGTCCAAAGGCACGAAGGCCTCGAAGAGAAGAATTGGCTGCCCCCCAGGGATTCGAACCCCGATATGCTGATCCAGAGTCAGCTGTCCTGCCGTTGAACGAGGGGGCAGTTTGATCGTCGGAGCCGGAGCTCCGGCTGCATCGATTTTATGGTTCAGCCGCAATGCGGTCAACCACACGGGAAATCGCGTGGGGCTGCTCAGCGACGGAACGTAACATCGTTACTTGCCGGGGTTAAAATTCCTGTAGTCTTGCGCGCAGCTGCTAGTCAATCGAAGCGTAGCGCGGGTGGACGCGAGGAGTTTAAATGCGAGATCTGTTGGAAAAGCATGCGGATTATTCGTCGATTGCGCGGCATTCGCTGGAAGCCGAGCAGTGTGCGCTGGTGGTAATCGACATTCAGGAAAAGTTGTTGCCCCCAATCTTTCAAAAGGAAGAATTAGTTCGCAACGCGCAGCTATTGATTCGCAGCGCCGGGATTTTGAAAATTCCGGCGCTGGTAAGCACGCAGTATGCCAAGGGACTCGGCAACACAGTGCCGGCAATCGCATCGTTGCTACCCGAAACCCAATCCGTGGACAAGACGCTGTTCTCCTGTTTTGGCAGCGAAGTTTTCTGCTCCGTGCTGAAGCGGTTGCCCGGACAGCGGAACACGCTGCTGCTGTGCGGGATGGAAAGCCACATCTGCGTCACGCAAACAGCGCTGGCCGCGCTGCGCGAAGGATATATCGTGCACGTTGCCTCAGACGCGGTCAGCTCGCGGACAAAATGGAACTGGAAGATTGGTCTCGACCGCATGCGCGCGGCTGGAGCTGTAATCTCTTCGACCGAAATGATGCTCTATGAACTGATGCGCGCGTCTTCCTCGGCGGCCTTCAAAGAATTATTACCGCACTTGAAGGGCTGATTACTGTGTCCGGCTTCTCGATCTGCGTTCCAACCTTATTACGTTGCCCGCGAGATTCCTCGGCCCGCTGGAGAAAACGCGGGCCTTCGGAATGACGCAGAGGTGAATCTGCTGTCAGTGAGACACACAGAGGGTTCTAGCGCCTTGCTATACTGCGAGCGCATGTTGAAAGACACGCTCGAACACGGGCAGCGGCTCACCGACGCGGCTCTCGACCGCCTGATTCCTTCGGAAACCGAGCATCCAGTCTCCATTCACAAGGCCATGCGCCATAGCGTGTTTGCTGGCGGCAAGCGCCTGCGGCCGGTGCTTTCGATCGAGGCCGGACGCATGATTTCCGGATCGCTGCCCGACGGGATCGATGAACTCGGCGCCGCGCTGGAAATGCTTCACACCTATTCGCTGATTCATGATGATCTGCCTGCGCTCGACAATGACGATCTGCGCCGAGGACGTCCCACGTGCCACAAAGCGTTTGGTGAGGCCCTCGCGATTCTCGCCGGTGACGCGCTGCAGACGCTGGCTTACGAAGTGCTGGCGCGTCTGCAATGTGCGCCGGAAGCGCGGGTGCGCATCATCGAAGAGATTGCGCGCGGGACGGGAACCGTGAATGGCATGATCGGCGGGCAAGTCGTCGATCTGGAGGCGGAACACACGCGTCCTACCGCTGAGATGCTTGAGTATATTCATCGCTCGAAGACTGCGGCTTTGATTGCGGCAAGCCTAGTGAGCGGCGGAATCTATGCCGGAGCGAAAGAGAAGGAAGTGGAACGGCTGCGCGCCTTCGGGCTGGCGATCGGGCTCGCGTTCCAGATCCTCGATGATGTGCTCGACGTGACGCAGACCTCAGAACAATTGGGAAAAACTGCCGGCAAAGATACGGCATCGGAGAAAGCCACGTATCCCGCGCTGTTCGGGATCGAGGCCTCGCTCGAAAAGGCGCACTCGCTCGTGAACGATGGGTTCAAACAACTGGAGGCTTTCGGAGAACGCGCAGAGACGCTGAAAGAGCTGGCCCGATATCTGATCGAGCGCAAGAAGTGACGATCGTCCTAAACTAACGGCCTAAGATAATGATCCCGCACGACGACTCTCCACAAGCAGGCGAAATCTGAACCGATATGACTTCTGCTGCGAACACTTCCGCCCTCGATATTTTGGCCCTGGCCGCGCATCGCGACGACATTGAGCAGACGTGCGGCGGCACATTGTTGAAAGCGGCGCAGTGCGGACAGCGCACGGGCATCTTAGACCTGACGCTAGGAGAAATGGGAACGCGCGGCACGGCGGAAGAGCGTGCCAACGAAGCTGACGACGCCGCGAAAATTCTGGGCGTAAGTTGGCGGCGCGCGCTCGGCCTTCCCGACGGCCGAGTCGAGAACACGTGGGAGAATCGTCTGAAAGTCGCGGCCATAATCCGCGAAACGCGGCCACGCGTGCTAATTCTTCCCTACTGGAAAGGACGGCATCCCGATCACTACACCGCTTCCATCTTGGGATATGAAGCTTGTTTCCTGGCAGGACTGGCGAAACTGGGGATAGGAGGGCAGGGATCAGCGGTCAGTCAAGACAATGCTCAGTCACTTCCTCCGCACCGTCCATTCAAGATCATTTATGCCACGCTTTATTACGACATCCGGCCGACGTTTGTTGTGGACATTACGGAGCAGTTCGAGGGCAAGTTCGCCTCAATCATGGCGTACACGTCGCAGTTCTCGGATCAGGAAGCGGGCAAGGACTTGTTCCCGGCGCACGACGAAATCCGCGCGCGCGTATCCGCGATGGCGCGATTCTACGGCATGTTGGGCGGAGTGACGTACGCCGAACCGTTTCTGCAGAAGGAAGTTGGGCTGGTCGAAGATCTACTCGCGATTCCGGTCAAGTCGATCTAGCTTTTGGATTCCCATGTCTCGCAAAAAACGGCGTGACCCTTCGGCTTAGCTTAGGGCAGGCCATGGGGCATCCATTCCCTGAGGCTTCCTGAAAACGAAACCTTCACTGCTGTGCTAGCCTACAAACTGTCTCTGTCGCGGGTTTCCGAAAACTCCGTGGGGTCGGAGGCATAAGGTCTTCTTCGTCTTTCGTCTATGATCGGTTCGGAAAATCTGCGATTGGCGTTGCTGTCGGCGGGTGTGTTGGGCTTTCGTCACGGCCTCGACTATGACCACATCGCGGCCATCACCGACATTTCCAGCGTGCAAGCCAGAGTTCGCGATGCCATGCGTTTTGGCCTGCTTTATGTAGCCGGGCATGCCACAACTATCGCGGTATTGGGTACAGCGGCCATCGGATTCCGGCTTTCGCTTCCCGCCGCGAGCGACCGCTGGGCAGAACGGTTGGTGGGAATCACGCTGTTGATACTTGGAGTGTACGTTCTGGGAACGTTCTTCCGTCCCTCGTCGCACCATCATGCGCGGCCGCGCACAAGAATCACTCTCCTCATTAACGGTGTTCTGTGGGTCTATTGGCGTCTGAGCCGGATTTTCGGGGGCACGCGCGTAAGGCCCCCGGAAGTCTTTAAGGATGGATACGGGACGACCTCGACCTTTCTCGTCGGAGTCATTCACGGACTCGGCGCGGAAACTCCCACCCAGTTACTGTTGTTCCTGGTGGCGGCGAATCTGGGTGGGACCGGCGCGGGACTGCTCGGCTTGCTGATGTTCATCCTCGGCCTGCTGATCATGAATACGCTGATGTGCGGTATGGCGGCGGGTTTGTTTTCGCTCGATAAGCTTCGCACCTGGGTGGCTCCGGCGGGAGAACCTCATGGACTGCTGGCGCGGTCGGTAAATGCCGTGCTGAATGCGGTCAGCGCCAATGCCTTGAGCAGTCTCACTCTGCTCACTTCTGCGTACAGCATCGTCGTCGGAGCGATCTTCCTGCTGGGAGCGGCCGATAAGCTGCCATCCCTGACCTGAGGCATCGGCAAACATCCTGAAGGGTCGATTACCGCCGTAATCTCCATGGGACAATTACCGTTGACCGGTCTCCAGATGGCTTCGTAGAGTGCCAGCAGGGGGTTGTATGAAAGATATTCATGAGGTCCTGCGGCAGAAGCAGGCGAAATACGCCCAACTTGGCAAGCAGATCGAGATGCTGCAGCAGGCGGCAGAAAAGCTGCGTGAAGTAGCGCCACTGCTGGCTGAGAGCGACGACGAAGACAATGCCGTCCTGGCGGAAGGCGATGACGCCGCGATCTTAGCCGATGCGGCCAAGGCCGGCGCGGGCTCCAGCAGTTCCGCTTCCTCAAAAGCAGGGCGCCCGGCAGCGCCCCGGTGGCCGTAAGACTCGCAGGATGGGCCGTCGGATTCGATTATGACTCTTCAAGCACTATTGGTTTCCAGCGATGACGCCGCGGCGGACGTCTTAGGCAGAGTCCTGCCTGCACTCGGTTTCGCCATGGATCGCTCCAGCGATCCGGAAGCTACCATCGCGCGAATTCGGCAACAGAAGTTCGACGTCATCCTTACCGACTACGACGATCCGAAAGTTGCTGGCGATGTTGTCGAACTAGCCAAGCAACTCGGCGCCGGTTCGCTGAGCGTGGCGCTCGTAGCTGACGCCACGAGAGTACGGGAAATTCTGAATGGGGGCGCGCAATTTGTCCTTTACAAGCCGCTCTCAGAGGATGCTGTCCGCGCCGGTTTGCGCCCGGTTGCAGCTTTGTTGAGCCGCGAACGCCGTCGGGCGTTTCGGGTTCCAGTGCAGGCGCCAGTGGAGATCACGCTAGCGGAAGGGCGCAAACTGGATGGCATCCTGCTCGATCTTTCTGAAACCGGCATGGATGTTCTCACGGCCGAGGCTCAAGTTGCGGGCTCATCCCTGAAATTTCATCTGCAACTGCCGGACGGTGGTTTCGAACTCGAAGCGCAAGGACGCGTGGCGTGGGCGAATCCCAATGGGCAGACTGGGGTTCATTTTACGGACCTGCCGGAATCGCTTGCGTCCCAGCTAAAGACCTGGCTGAAAGCAGCCGTGGCTAACACGGGCGACGAGAGTGATGAAATCGTCCCGCACTGCAAGCTGACCGATTTGAGCCTGGGCGGATGCTATGTGGAAACCGACGCGCCGTTCCCCGAACGCGCTTTAATCGACCTGTGCTTCAAAACCGGAGAGCTCGAAGTTCATACGGAAGGCATGGTGCGAGTCGCGCATCCCGGTCAGGGCATGGGAATCGAGTTCCCTTCCCGCACTTCCGAGCAACGCGAACAAGTCGAGAAGCTGATCAATTTCTTGCGGAGCGGCGCCGACACGACTCCCGAACTGATGATTGCTCCGCGCGCGCTGGTTGCCGATCTCGCCCAATTTGAAAGCGGCGAACCGTCCAGCGATTCGTCGGAGATGGAAGACCAGTTACTCGAACTTCTGCGGCGCGGAACCACGCTGCAACAGGAAGAATTTCTGGCGGAACTCCGCCACCAACGCAGCCCCGAAGACGTAGCCTCGGTTTAATTTTTGTTTCTCCGCTCCCTTCAGCAACGTCCAAGCTGACTTCAATATACTGAGAACGTTTGGCTGGGGGGAGATCTGAGCCAGGACGCACACACAATTCCGGCAGCACGGAACAAGTCCATCGATTCCCAGAAGGAGTTTGCGCCCGGTGCGTCGCGAGGTGGTTCCGTGTTTTGGGCTCCGTTCCTTGCCCTGGCTACGGCCGCTTTTCTGGTTGAAATTCCATTCTTCTTCTTGGGAACGCCGTCCGGCCACGATGTTGAATTCCACCTGTATTCGTGGCTAGAAGTCCTGACTCAGTGGAAGCAGGGAGTATGGCTGCCGCGCTGGGCGGCGATGGCACACTTCGGCTACGGCGAGCCACGATTTATTTTCTACCCTCCCGCATCGTGGACCCTAGGCGCCGTGCTGAGTGCGATCGTGCCGTGGCGCCTAGCTTCCCCCGTTTACATTTGGCTGGTGCTGGCGCTGGCCGGGACTTCGATGTTCGTTCTGGTGCGGCGCTGGCTGCCGCGGCGCGACGCCATCTTCGCGGCCGTGCTCTACGCGGTCAACCCCTATCACCTCGTCATCGTGTATTGGCGCAGCGCGTTCGCGGAACTGCTGGCGAGTTGTCTGGTTCCATTGCTGCTGCTGTTTGTGCTGAAGATAGCCGACGGTGAGCGCCGCGCGTTGATTCCTCTTTCGCTGGTGCTGGCCGCAGCCTGGCTGACCAACGCTCCCGCAGCCGTGATGATTCATTATTCCCTGGCGCTGCTGATCTTGCTTTTCGCCTGGCAGCGGCGATCACCGAAACTTATGCTGCTCGGCGGGTGTGCGGTTGCGCTCGGCGCGTGCCTGGCTGCGTTCTATCTGGTACCGGCAGTGTATGAGCAGAAGTGGGTAAATATCGCACAGGCGGTCTCAGCCGGGTCGCGTCCGCAAGACAATTTTCTCTTCATTCATACCACGGACGCAGATCACGATGCCTTCAACCGAATCGTCTCGTGGGTTGCGCTGCTGGAAATCGTCGTCACTCTCATCGCCGCATGGGGCGCCAGAAAATGGCGCGCAACCAAGCCTAAAATCTGGGACGCGCTCCTGGGTTGGGCAACGGCATGCACTATCGCCATGTTCCCAATCACGGCTGTTTTGTGGAAGTATTTGCCCAAGCTTGAATTCATGCAGTTTCCGTGGCGATGGTTGCTATGCCTGAGCATGGTATTCACGCTATTAGTAACGATCGGCATTCGCCGCTGGTGGATGCGAGGATTGGTGTGCGCGGCCGCGATTCTTGTGATCGCACTGGCATGGACTCGCATTCAGGGGCCCTGGTGGGACAACGCGTCGGACCTGCGCGAAATGCAGGACAACATGACCGACCAGATCGGCTATGAAGGCACCGACGAATACACGCCTGTAGGAGCAGATCCCTCGGCGATCGATAAAGATGCATGGAAGGTGAAAGTGGACGGCAATGCGCACGGCGCGATTCACGTCTATAAATGGGATGCGGAATCGAAATACTTCACCGCCGAGATGTCAGCTCCGGATCAGCTGGCGTTGAAGTTATTTTCTTATCCGGCGTGGAAGGTCGAGATAAACGGGCGGGTCGTCCAGACCGCGGAGCGTGAAAGTACAGGACAAATCCTGGTTCCGGTCGAGGCCGGTATGAATCGTGTGCAGATCAAATTCATTCGAACTTGGGATCGAAAACTCGGCGGTTGGATTTCTCTGATGGGAGTGATAAGTCTCGGCTTCTGGAGATTTCGAAAGCGGCCAGAGCATGACTAGGCTTAATTTTTGTCGCTGTGTTCCTCTGTGCCCTCTGTGGTGAAGCTCTTTGATCGCTATGCGACGCGTTCTCATTGCGACCTCGAATCCCGGAAAGCTGCGCGACTTCGCCGGAGCTGCGTCCGCTCATGGAATTGAAATCGCCGGCATTCCAAATTTCGCCGCACTGCCGACCGTCGTCGAAGATGGAACTACGTTTGAAGAAAACGCCCGCAAAAAGGCTGAACAATACAGCCGCTACATGCCGGGCGAGGTTGTCGTAGCCGACGATTCAGGATTGGAAATTGATGCTTTGAACGGCGAGCCGGGCGTGCACTCGGCGCGCTATGCCGCTCCTGATCTCCTCGACAAACAGCCGAACGAAGCCGACGCGAACACCGATGATGAAGCCAATAACGCGCGCGTCTTGCGTGAACTGAAGGATGTTCCTGCAGAGAAGCGCACGGCACGATTTGTAGCCGTGCTCGCCGCAGCGCGCGATGGAAGGACGCTCGCGACGTTTCGTGGCACCGCGGAAGGAATCATTCTCGAGTCGCCACGGGGAACGAATGGCTTTGGATATGATCCGCTATTTTATTTTCCGCAAATTCGAAAGACATTCGCGGAACTGAGTGCGGAAGAAAAAGCAGGCTACAGCCATCGTGGCGCGGCCTTCCGACATTTTCTAGGATGGTGTGACGGGCTGTCCCAGAACATCGAGGGCACAACGGGTTCCGCGATTCGATCGGAATAATAAAGCGAATTTAGGTTTCGTCGTCGGTCGGCTCATTTTCGGTCCGCCGCAAGCTTCGCGCTCTTCCTTGACTTACTTTCCCGCAGGGCCAGATAATGGCAGGTTCTTTTCTCATTGCAGATTTCATAGGAGCCTTTTCGTGGCGTCCGCAGCCAGTCCCACTGCACCCGAGATCGCCAAAGACGATAAGAAACACGTTGCGCACGGGGTTGCCCCGTTGCGCGCCGGCCAGGATAGTTCATTTTTCTGGCGTCGCCTGCATTCACTGACCGGAATCGTTCCGGTCGGAGCGTTCCTGTTCGAACACATCCTAGTTTCGAACTCGACAGCCATCACCGGCCCCGCCGCATATGCCCGCCAAGTCAGTTTCCTGGCGAACCTGCCGCTGGTTTTTTTCCTTGAGCTATTCGGAATCTGGCTGCCCATCGCGTATCACGGACTCTACGGTTTCTATATCTGGTATCGCGGCGATGCGAATACAGTCGCGTATCCCTGGACCGGCAACTGGATGTATACGCTCCAGCGCTGGACGGGTGCCATCGCGTTCATCTACATCGGCTGGCATGTCTACACTATGCGGTTTCTCGGCGCCGACCTGCATGCAGACCCCACTCTCTCCTTCGGCAAGGTACAGCACGAAGTGTTTCAGACGCCGCTCTTCCTGTTCTATGTGATCGGGCTGATCGCAGCCTCGTGGCACTTCGCTTACGGGATCTGGCTGTTCTGCGCCAAGTGGGGGATCGTTTCCGGTGATCGGGCGCAGCGGCGTTTTCTGGCCCTGTGTCTGGCCTTCTTCTTTGTCCTAAGTGGGGCGGGACTGGCCAGTTTGATATCGTTCCGTTCACAGCCGCAGCAGCCGTACGAAACGGGCACGATCAACGACCGGAATTTTACCCAGGTTCGATAACGGAAGTGCGATAAGGAAATCATGGCAGCAGCTCCAAGAATCATTGTGATAGGCGGTGGGTTGGCCGGATTGTCGGCGGTCATCAAGATCGCTGAGATGGGCGGTCAAGTCGATCTATTCTCGATTGTGCCGGTGAAACGCTCCCACTCCGTATGCGCCCAGGGCGGCATCAACGCAGCCAAAAACCTTAAAGGTGAAGGCGATTCCACCTGGCAGCATTTCGACGACACCGTTTATGGCGGAGATTTTCTCGCGAATCAGCCGCCGGTCAAAGACATGTGCGAGGCGGCGCCGGGCATTATCGATCTGCTCGACCGTATGGGCGTTCCCTTCAATCGCACACCCGAGGGCCTGCTTGATTTCCGGCGCTTCGGCGGAACTTTATACAACCGCACCGCATTTGCGGGCGCGACTACTGGTCAGCAACTTCTTTATGCGCTCGACGAACAAGTCCGCCGCTACGAATCCGAAGGAAAAGTAAAGAAGTACGAGCACTGGGAATTTTTATCGGCCGTGCTCGATGGAAACCGTGTCTGTCGCGGCATTTGCGCGATGGATCTGCGCTCCATGGAAGTCCGGACCTTCCCGGGCGACGCCATCATCATCGCGACCGGCGGCATTGGCGCGATCTTCGGCAAGTCCACGAATTCCGTCGTCTGTACTGGATCGGCGCAGTCGGCGCTGTATCAGCAAGGTTGCTATTACGCGAACGGCGAGTTCATTCAGGTCCATCCCACGTCAATTCCCGGGGAAGACAAACTTCGCCTGATGTCGGAATCGGCCCGCGGCGAAGGCGGCCGCGTCTGGGTGCCGAAGACTGCCGGCGATAAGCGCGATCCCAAGGCGATCCCAGAAAAAGACCGCTGGTACTTTCTGGAAGAGTGGTATCCCAAATACGGCAATCTCGTGCCGCGTGACGTGGCCACACGCGCGATCTTCAAAGTGGTTTACGAGTACAACCTCGGCATCGATGGCAAGCCGATGGTCTATCTCGACCTGACGCACATCGATCGCAAGATTCTCGACCGCAAGCTGGAAGGCATTCTCGAGATCTACGAAAAATTTGTCGGCGACGATCCGCGCGATACGCCGATGAAAATTTTCCCCGGAATGCATTACACCATGGGAGGTCTGTGGATCGATTTCAACCAGGCCACGAACATCCCGGGTATTTTCGCGGCTGGCGAAGCCGAGTATCAATATCACGGCGCGAACCGTCTGGGCGCGAATTCGCTGGTTTCGTGCATTTTCGGAGGAGGCGTCGCCGGTCCGAACGCGGTGAAATATGCCCGCGGATTGGAAGCCGCTCCGGGCAACGGGCACTTTGAAGCGGAAAAGAAAAAGCAGGAAGCCAGCAATGCCCTGCTGATGAAGAACGAAGGCAACGAGAATCCGGTCAAGCTGTGGCGCGAATTGGGCGAAGTGATGACCAAGGATTGCACCGTCATTCGCTACAATAAGAATCTGCAGCAAACGGACGCCAAGCTGGTTGAGTTGCTCGAACGCTATCGCAAGGTGAACCTGAGCGATCGCACGCTGTGGGCGAATACGACGGTCGTTTTCGCGCGGCAGCTTTATAACATGCTGCAGTTGGCGCGGGTGATCGCACAGGGCGCGCGGATGCGCGACGAATCGCGCGGAGCGCATTACAAACCGGACTTCCCCGAGCGCGACGATAAGAACTGGCTGAAGACGACGAAAGCGTATTTCGCTGCCGACGCGGACGAGCCGAAATTCGAGTTCGAGCCGGTGGATGTCTCGCTGATTCCGCCGCGAGCGAGGAAGTACTGATTGTGTAGGGGGACGTATTCGTCCGCCCCGCGAGCGAAGCTAGCGTGCCATCTCCATTGCCCGCTTCGCGCAACCCCGGATGAATGCGTCCGGGGCTACACGAACCAATTATTGAAGGCTGACTGCGAATGGCTGATAAATTCGTCATCCTAAAAATCAAGCGGCAACTCACTCCCACGTCCAAGTCGTACTGGGAGGAGTTCTCCATTCCCTACCGGCCGAACATGAACGTGATCTCGGCGCTCATGGACATTGCCGCCGATCCCGTCACCCGCGACGGCAAGGCGACGACGCCGATCACCTACGACTCCAACTGTCTCGAAGAGGTCTGCGGATCGTGCGCCATGCTGATCAACGGCAAAGCGCGCATGGCTTGCTCGGCGCTGATCGACAACCTCGAACAGCCCATCCGGTTGGAACCGTTTTCGAAATTCCCCATCATCCGCGATCTCGCCGTCGATCGCGCCGTGCTGTTCGAGAATCTGAAGATCGTCAAAGCATGGGTTCCGATCGACGGATCTTACGACCTCGGCCCGGGACCGAAAATTTCGCCCGAGGATCAGGAGGCCGCGTACCCGCTGTCGCGCTGCATTTCCTGCTGTTGCTGCATGGAAGCTTGTCCGCAGTTCGACGAGCATACGGGATTTGTGGGTGCGGCCACGATTTCGCAGGTGCGTCTCTTTAACACACACCCCACCGGGAAGGCGCTGAAACACGAACGTCTGGCCGCGCTGATGGGCGATGGCGGCATCCAGGAATGCGGCTACGCGCAGAATTGTGTTGAGGTCTGCCCAAAAGATATTCCGCTAACCAAGTCGATTTCCGAAGTTGGCGGGCAGGTCATAAAGCAGGCCTTTGGTGACCTTTTCCGGCGCTGATTTTTGTCACTTTCCCGCGTTGCCGGGTTCCGGCTCCGCGCCGGGCTTTCTAAGTTATAGCGGCGACGCGTGTATCTGATCCGTTCTTCTCATTCATCAATGGCATGCCACGTGCCGATATCTATTTCGGGACTCTATCTTCGAAGCAGCGGAGTAACCCGAGGTCGCGAGTGCGGCATCGAAGTTCCGGGTACCCAGGTAATGTACGCAGGTAACGTACGCAGGTAACCCGGCGGCATGTTTTTCTTTCCGGCCGCTTGACGGTATGGCTTAGAATGGCCGCACCGCGCGCAGATAGTGCGCCGGCAAAGCTGAGCCCAGAACTTCACGAGGAAATCGCAGGCGCCGCACTCCTCAGGATCCACTTCGTGCGAAAGATCGTCACATTCCGGCTGGCGCGGATTCTACTCGCCTTCGTGTGCATGGGCTTGTCGGGATCCGCCTTCGCCGTGGTCCACTCGATCCATCACCCGCATCGGCGCCATTTTCGCTGGCTGCGCTGGAATCCAATGTTCCGCCCGTCGCATGAATCGCTGCTGATCCAGAACGCGGAAATTGACCGCCTCGACCTGCCCCGCATTCAGGACGAAACCGAACTCGAAGCGCTCAAAGCCGATGGCTCGCTGCTGCCGATCATTCCGAGCGAGGCTCTGCGCATCGAACCGTCGCTCGACCCCTCGCGCCGATTCTGCCGCCCGTGGACGCGCGATTTCGTAGACGACATCAGCCGGGCTTATTACAACCGCTTCCATACGCAGATTCAGTTGAACTCGGCGGTGCGCACCGTGCAAGTTCAGCGCAAACTGCGCCGGCACAATCGCAACGCCGCGCCCTGGGAGGGTGATACTGCGTCGTCGCATCTGGCCGGAGTGACCGTCGATCTGCAGCGTCGCGGCATGACCAAGGATCAAATTCGCTGGATGGAGTATTACCTCTTCTACATGAAGGCCCTCGGCCTGGTCGAACCAGAGGAAGAACGCCGTCACTGGTGTTTCCACATCATGGTCAGCGGAAAATATTCAGAATGGCGCGAGAATCAGACAATCGTTCCCCTCGAGCATCCCGACGATCATCCTGACAACCAAATCCTCGACACCCCAGTTGCCATCGGCAGTGCCTCGAAATAGCAGAACATTTTCGAGTTCAGTTTGCCCTCCGTAAGGGATCCCGCAGAGCGCTAGTAGATTCCCGCTATAGACACTCGCCCTAAAAAACCTTAAAACCCATTTACTTCTGTGGGCTAATAACGAGCTGACGGCTCGTTCAATTTCGACTCCTGGGGAAATGCATGCTTTCACGCCGGATGCAATTCGTGTGCGTCGTGGTTGCGGTATGTGGATTAGCAAACCTGAGCCGTGCACAGAATGAGTCCTCTGAGCCACAATCGTCGGCGGTGGGCCAGTCCGATGCGGCGACCGGGCAGGCGAACAATCTCACAACCGGATCCGGCGTACCAACTTTGCCACCTCCCTCGCCGGTGAGTGATCTATCGACAAAGCACAAACTCGGGCCATTGGATATCTCAGTAAATTGGCGTACCCGTGCGGAAGGCTGGAACTGGTTTCAGGGCGACACGGGGAACAGCGATTACGGTCTCTGGAATTCCCTGTTGCGTGTGGGCATCGGCCAAACTGGTAAACGGTTTGAATGGTTTATCGAGGGCGAGCAGCCATCCATCTTAGGGCTGCCCGACAACGCAGTGGTCGCGGCTCCGCAAGGGCAGTTGGGTTTGGGCGGAACCTATTACGCGGCCAACAATGACCACACCAATGAAGCCAATGGATTCGTTAAGCAGGCGTTCGTTCACCTCAAGGGACTCGGACCCTTGGGTTTGAAAATAGGACGCTTTGAGTACTTCGACGGCACTGAAGTCAAACCTCACGATCCCTTACTGGCGGCCGTCGTGCAGACACGAATCGCCAGCCGTCTGGTTTCCAACTTCGGTTTCAGCGCGGTGCAGCGCGCTTTCGACGGAGCTCAGCTCGCGTTGAACTCGGGGTCAAACAACTTCACTTTTCTGGCGGCGCGCCCCACCGAAGGAGTCTTTCAAGTCAAAGGAATGGACGAACTCGATGTGGATCTTTACTCCGGAGCCTACACCCGTTCGATCGACACCGGACAGAATGCCGGTGAATTCCGTATCTTCGCACTCGGCTACGTCGATCACCGCACGCTGGTGCTCAAAACGGATAATCGTCCGCAGGCTGTTCGCGCCGCCGATGACGGCAAAATCGAAATCGGAACGTATGGACTCGACTATGCGCACGTGTATCATGCACCGCATGCGGGAAATTTTGATTTCCTGCTTTGGGGAGCTTTGCAGAACGGTTCGTGGGGAGTTCAAACTCAGCACGCGGGAGCATTCGTCGGCGAAGCCGGGTGGCAGCCGCCGGTCACGGTTTTGAAACCCTGGGTCAGCGCCGGCTACTCTTACGGCAGTGGAGACGGTGATCCAACCAACGGACGCCATAGCACTTTCTTCCAGCTCCTGCCCACGCCGCGCCAGTACGCGCGTTTTCCCTTTTACAACATGATGAATAACGAGGATCTTTACGGCACGCTGAACCTGCGTCCGTGGTCGAAGCTGGGGCTGCGCAGCGAACTGCACGCGCTCCGGCTGGCCAGCGCGTCTGATCTCTGGTATCTGGGCGGCGGAGCCTTCCAGCCAAAAACCTTCGGATACACCGGTCGTCCCAGCAGCGGCAACCGCGGTCTGGCCAACGTTTGGGATCTCAGCGCCGACTATCAAATCACACACTCCTTCAGCACGACTCTTTACTACGGCCATGCTTGGGGCAAGGGCGTAATCGACGCGATTTATCCCCAGCAGGCCAATGGCCAGCTCATATTCCTGGAAACCAACTACCAGTTCTAACGACAATCCATAACCAGCGGTTTCATGCGGAACTGAAGTTGCGCTGAGGGAAGCAGTTTGCACCTGTCCGACCGAGGAACTAACATTTAGACATGCCTGTCGAAACAGAAGTCCATCCAGCACCTGTCTCCGTTCGTGCCCCTCGCGGTACCCATATCACATGCAAGAGCTGGCAGCAGGAAGCTGCTATGCGCATGCTCATGAACAATCTCGACGAAGAAGTCGCCGAGCGGCCCAAGGATCTTGTTGTGTACGGCGGCACCGGCCGTGCCGCACGCAGCTGGGACGCCTACCATGCGATCGTCAAATCGCTGAAGCATCTGGAAAATGATGAAACCCTGCTGGTGCAATCGGGTAAGCCTGTGGGAATTTTCAAGACCCACGATTACGCGCCGCGCGTGCTGATCGCGAATGCGAATCTAGTCGGACACTGGTCGAACTGGCAGGTCTTCAACGAACTCGAACGCGCCGGCTTGATGATGTTTGGACAAATGACGGCGGGATCGTGGATCTACATCGGTTCCCAGGGAATTATTCAGGGAACATTTGAAACATTTTCCGCTGCCGGCGAAAAGCACTTTGGCGGGGATCTCTCGGGAAAACTGATTGTCTCCG
This sequence comes from uncultured Acidobacteriaceae bacterium, assembly GCA_963772045.1. GTDB lineage: Bacteria > Acidobacteriota > Terriglobia > Terriglobales > Acidobacteriaceae > Sulfotelmatobacter. The sequence continues at coordinate 325,000 of CAVYWC010000005.1, forward strand.
GCGGAATGGGCGGCATGGGCGGAGCTCAACCTCTGGCCGCGACCATGACCGGAGCGGCATTCCTCGGGATTGATGTCGATCCTGAACGCATCAAGAAGCGCCTGAAGACTGGATACTGCGACTTCATGGTCACGACGCTCGATGAAGCGCTGCGCATCCTGAAGAATGCTTTGCGCAAGAAAGAGAATGTTTCGGTTGGCCTGGTCGGCAATTGCGCCGACATCATTCCCGAACTCGCCGAACGCGGCGTCGTTCCTGATATTCTGACCGACCAGACCTCGGCGCATGATCCGCTGAATGGATACGTGCCGAACGGCATGAGCTTGGAGGAAGCCGTGGAACTGCGCCAGCGCGCTCCGCAGGCGTACCAGGAAAAGTCGCTCGATTCGATGGCCCGGCATGTGGAAGGCATGCTGCGTCTGCAAAAAATGGGCGCGGTCACGTTTGATTACGGAAACAACATACGAACGTTTGCTTTCCAACGCGGTGTGAAGAACGCGTATGACTTTCCCGGATTCGTGCCCGCATACATTCGTCCGCTGTTTTGCGAAGGACGCGGGCCATTCCGCTGGGTTGCCTTGTCTGGCGAGCCTTCCGACATTCATGTAACTGACGATCTGGTCCTCGAACTCTTCCCCGACAATCGAATTCTGCGGCGCTGGATTGACCTGGCGCGGAAGAGAATCAAATTCCAGGGATTGCCGGCTCGCATCTGCTGGCTGGGATACGGCGAGCGCGCACAATTCGGGCTGGCCATGAACGAACTGGTAAAGAAAGGAAAGATCAAAGCGCCAATCGTGATTGGACGCGATCATCTCGACTGCGGATCAGTCGCATCACCATATCGCGAGACCGAAGGCATGAAAGACGGCTCCGATGCCGTCGCCGACTGGCCGTTGCTGAATGCTCTGCTCAACACGGCGGCTGGCGCATCCTGGGTTTCGATTCACAACGGCGGAGGCGTGGGCATAGGCTACTCACTGCACGCCGGGCAAGTGACGGTCGCCGACGGAACCGAGATGATGGCCAAGCGCATCGAGCGCGTGCTCACCACCGATCCCGGCACGGGCATCATTCGCCACGCCGACGCTGGATATGATGAGGCGAAAAAGTTTGCCGAGAAAACAGGCGTGAAGGTACCGATGAATGGATAGGAATGCGGCCTACACCGTCTTGTTGATATTGCCTTTCATTAGTTCCCTCTCGATGGCGCAAGCTGAGCCCCGTGAAGCGCCCAGCTACGAGATCCTCTCCCCCGATTACCAATATGACATTTCGGCTTCCTCAATAAGGGATATCAACTTCAAGAACCTGATGGTCTTCTGGTACCGAATCGACCAACTCAGACCAAGTGCGCAGCTGTCCGCGGGATCGTTTCAAAAGAGATACGACGGAGGAGCCGAAAACGTCCGGCTCGATTTCGTGAAATTTCTCGATGACCCAAGCACTGCCGTCCCGCGTGCTGTGATCGACCTTCTTTGGGAAAGCTGCGGCGGAAGCTGCTCGGATAATGGGCTAGTACAGGTCTTCGAGCTACGGTCGGGACATCCCACCGTCGTGGAACAAATCCGCTATGGCCGTCACGCGCCCGAAACGGGTGTTAGCCTCGACCTGACGTCGAGAATTCTGACCGTAACCGGAAGAAGCTCCGAACCTTCCCCCAATTGTTGTCCGAAAAGTCTTGACGTTGTGGAGTTCACATGGGAAGGTCGGAAATTCGTTTTCAAAAACAGGAAAAGATTGGCTCTACCGGATACTCCCTGACATGCGAGATTCTCCCTCCGCGCTATTGCTCATCAACATCGGCCAGCTCCTCACTCTGCATCTTCCCGAGAAGCCGGGCCCACGTCGCGGCCCTGACCTCGCTGAACTCGGCATTATCAAAGATGCAGCCGTCCTGTGCCTCGGCGGGAGGATCGTTTCGGTCGGCTCAGCCAAAGACGCACTTCGCGATCCCTGGGTTAGGAAAACGATCAAGCAGAACCGTAAGCGCATCACCGAAATTGATTGTGCCGGTAAGGTCGTGTTTCCCGGATTCGTCGATTCGCACACGCATCCCGCCTTCACCACGCCGCGGCTGGTCGATTTCGAAAAGAGAATCCAAGGAGCGGCTTACGAGGAGATCGCTGCCGCCGGCGGCGGCATTCGCTCGAGCCTCGAGGGTGTTCGCAGCGCGAAACGCACACAACTTGCAAACAATGTAACCCACGCCCTGAAGCAAATGTCCGCCCACGGCACAACCACGGTAGAAGCAAAATCCGGTTACGGCTTGACGCTCGAATCCGAGTTGAAATCGCTTCAGGCGATCCGTGACGCGGCATCGAACTGGCCCGGAACTGTGGTCGCCACGCTTCTCGGAGCCCACACAGTCCCGAAAGAATTCGCGGGCCGCTCCCAGGAATATGTCGATCTCGTTTGCCAACAGATGATCCCCCGCGCGTCGCAGCAGAAGCTCGCCCAATTTGTCGACATCTTCTGCGACAAGGTCGCGTTTAGCTTGCCAGAAACCGAGCAGATTTTCGCAGCCGCGGAAAGGAACGGCTTGGCAGTACGGGCACACGTAGGCCAGCTTTCCGAGACAGCCCTTGAGCCGTTATTGCGCTTCAATCCGGCTTCATTCGATCATATGGATCATGTCAGCGATCAGGACATCTTGCTTCTGGCAATGCGCGACACGGTCGCCACGCTCGTTCCCGGGGCAAATTATTTTCTTGGGATGAAGGAGTATCCTAACGCGCGCCGTCTGATCGATGCCGGAGTTCCCGTCGCCTTGGCGACAGACTACAACCCTGGCACGTCACCGACGCTCAGCATGCCCACGGCTATGTCGCTGGCCTGTACGCGAATGAAAATGTCCCCGGCCGAAGCAATCGCCGCCGCGACCATCAACGGAGCCTGGGCTCTGCGCCTGGGCGGGCGAAAAGGTAGCATTGAAGCAGGGAAAGATGCCGACCTCTCCGTCTTCGATGTAGGCGACTACCGCGAAATTCCTTACTGGTTTGGCATCAATCTCTGCGTGATGACGGTTGTGAATGGCGCGGTGATATCGCACCCATGAACTTTCTCCAAATTTATTGTGTATCACAGTTCGGCAGCTCCTCGTCTTACGAGCAGCCGAAAGCTTTTGCCACAGGATCTAACGAATTTTTTCTGAGGAATAAATACTGATGAGACGCTATCTTGCTCTAATCTCGCTTCTCGCATTCGCCGTTCCGCTGGCGATTGCACAACGCCTGCCCGAAACCGCGCGGCCGGAGAATTACCAGCTCAGCTTCACGCCCAATCTCAACCAGGCCACTTTCGGCGGCGATGAGACGATCACCATCCAGGTGCTGAGAACCACTTCTGAGATTACGCTCAACGCCGCAGACATTGAATTTCACGACGTCAGCATTACCAGCGGCGGCAGCACGCAGAATGCCCGGGTCGCGCCCGAGAAAGATAAAGAGATGGCTGTCCTTTCCATGGGCAAGCCGCTCGCAGCTGGCCCCGCCACCATCCACATCACCTATTCCGGCAGGCTGAACGACGAAATGCGCGGTTTTTATCTGGGAAAGGACGACCAGGGCCGCAAGTATGCCGCGACGCAATTTGAGGCAACCGACGCACGGCGGGCATTCCCTTCGTTTGATGAGCCTGATTACAAGGCGACTTTCGATATCCAGACGACGGTCGACAAAGGCATGGTGGCGATCTCGAACCAGAAAATTCTGTCCGATGCGCCCGGTCCCGGCGACCAACATACCGTGCGCTTTGCCACGACCCCCAAGATGTCGTCGTATCTGGTTGCGCTGGTGGTAGGGAATTTCGAATACGTAGAGGGCGAGGCCGACGGCATTCCGATTCGCGTTTACGCGACGGCCGGCAAGAAGGAAATGGGACAATTTGCGCTCGAAGCCGCGACCCAGATCATGAAGTATTACAACCACTATTTCACGATCAAGTATCCGTACGGCAAGCTTGATCTGGTTGCCCTCCCGGACTTCTCTGCCGGCGCAATGGAGAACACCGGCTGCATCACATTCCGCGAGCTCGATCTGCTGATTGACGACAAGCAAGGCTCGCCCCGGATGAAGAAAGAGATCTCCGAGGTAATCGCGCACGAAATGGCGCATCAATGGTTCGGTGACTTGGTCACGATGAAGTGGTGGGACGACATCTGGTTGAACGAAGGCTTTGCCACCTGGATGGAGAGCAAGCCAGTCGAGGCCTGGAAACCGGAATGGAATGTGAACCTGGACGATGTAGTCGATACCGGCAGCACGCTCAATGAGGACTCGCTGGCCAGCACTCGCCCCATTCACCAGGAAGCCGAGACTCCCGCGCAGATCACGGAATTGTTCGATGGGATCGCTTATGGGAAAACCGCGGCGGTATTGCGCATGCTCGAGGCTTATGTTGGAGAAGACACGTTCCGCGAGGGAGTGAACGCATATTTGAAACAGCATCAGTACGGTAATGCGACGGCGGCAGATTTCTGGGATGCACAGGCGAAAACATCCAAGAAGCCTATCGACAAAATCATGCCGACCTGGGTGACGCAGGCCGGCGCGCCCATGGTCAACGTGAAAACCCAGTGCAGCGGAGAATCAACCAGGGTCAGTGTCAGCCAGCAGCACTACTACTTTGATCGGTCGAAATTCGACGCTCCGGACGATCAACTGTGGCAGATTCCACTGTGCATGAAGGGTTCGGGCAGCGAAACCGCGAAATGCGAGCTGCTCACGAAAAGAGAAGAAACTTTCACCCTGCCCGGTAGCTCGACCTGGGCGCTCGCGAACGCGGGTGCAACGGGATACTACCGCGCCGGATACGAAGAGAATGCAGTGCGGGCAATGGCGCGCGATGCGGAGACCAAGCTGACTCCCGCCGAGCGGATCGCGCTGCAGACCGACGTTTGGGCCTCGGTGCAAGTCGGACGTGAGCCCGTCGGCGACTATCTCGCCTTCGCGCAAGGGTTGCAATCCGAGCACAACCGCGCCGTGCTCGAAGATGTTCTGCGCCGCTTGGGCTACATCGAACGCTACCTGGTCAGCGACAGCGATCGCGAAGTCTATCGCGCATGGCTTCGCCAGTTGCTTACACCTGCGATGAATCAAGTGGGATGGGAGCCGAAACCGAGCGACACCGATGAGCAGAAGGATTTGCGAGCACGCCTGTTCCATTCGCTGGGGTATGACGCCCGTGATCCGAAAGCGTTGGCGGAAGCCCGAACCATTGCGGATAGAGCCTTAGCCGATCCGGCATCAGTAGAGGCGGAGATGGCGTCCAGCGCATTGCCGCTCGCGGCACTCGACGGGAACGACGCATTCTATGACAAGCTCATGACGGCGATGAACAATGCCAAATCGCCGGAAGAATATTACACGTACTTCCGGACCCTGTCGGACTTTACTGATCCAAAATTGTTGGAGCGAACCTTGGATTATGCCGTCTCACCTCAAGTGCGATCCCAGGATGCTCTCGGTCTGATCACGGGTGTGCTGAGGAATCCAGCAGGCCAGCAAGTGGCTTGGGACTTCATCCGCCAGCATTGGTCTGAGGTCGAGAAGGCCGGGGGACCATTTGCCAGCGCGGACGTAGTCGAAACCACTGGCGGATTCTGCAATACCGGCCTGAAAGATCAAGTAACAGAGTTCTTCAGTGCTCATAAAGTGGAAGGCGCCGAACGAACTTACAAGCAATCGATCGAAACCATCAATAACTGCGTGGAGTTGAAATCACAACAGGAACCACAGCTGGCATCGTGGCTCGGGCGCCACGGTTCCGCGAGCGCTAAATAATTTCGAACTGTGTTCACGGCGTTGAGGGAGCTACGCCATGCGGTGCTCGCGCCTGATCGACCACGTTCCGGATGGCATCGATTACCGCATCAGGCCGGTCTATCTGAATGTAGTGACCGCTGTTTTTTGCGATGATCTGCGTTCCGCGCGTGGAGAGATGTGCCATCTCTTCCTGCATTTTCTCCCATGCGTCATTGGTCGGCTTGGCCAGATCGGCAGGGAGATCCGCGGAGGGTTTGTCGGGATCGTGCGAGAGCACAATCAGCGGCAAGTCGCCCAGCGAGCCTGAGGCTGCGGCTTGCGCTGCGCTCTCGGGAAAAGCCTTCATCTCCTTCACCCCTTCCCGCGCCGTGTGAAAATTGCATTCGGCCGCACGGACTCGGGCGCTTTCGTCACAGAGCCCCAGAAGCCGTGGGATGCCGAACGGCATGGTAAATTCCAGGAATTCCGCCTCGCGCAGCCAGCTTGCCTCCATCCCGCTCAACTCGATAGGAAGCCGCTTCTCCTGGTCGGGATGAGACGCGTCGACCAGCACCATCCCCGCGACCTCGTCGCGATAGAGACCGGCGAACACACGAACATCGTATCCGCCCATAGAATGTCCAACCAGAATGTAAGGCGGAGAGATTCCGGCACGGCGCAGGAGCGAATTGAGTTCCTTGGCGATCACTTTGCTCGTGCGCGGCCGCGCGCTCACATCGCTGTAGCCGCTTCCATCTCGATCGTAGGAGCAGACGCGTGCGAACTTTGCGATCTGCGGCTGCACCTTCTGCCAGGACATGAATGAATCGCCCAGCCCCGAGTCGAGCACAACCGTAGGCAGTCCCTGGCCGGTGCAGTTGATATGCATGTACAGCGGGGATCCATCAGGACCGATGTTCACACGTCGACCAGGCATGGCGTTGAATCGCCGGTCGCGAGCCTCGGAGATGTTCTGGTAGAGAAATCCAGCCGTAGCCAGACCCACCGCCAAAAGAAGCAGTCCCAGCCCGATCCGACGCACCCAGGAGGGACGCGGTATCTCCGCCGCGACTGAATGGTTCAGGTCCAAGAAGTGTGATGGCCGAAATGTCTCCCGCTTCTGCGGAGAGCTTTCCGGCATTCTACATGACCGAAGGCACTGTGATACCCATGACTGCGAGAGTCCGGATGAGTTCCCGGCGAACAACCGAAACGGTCGCCAGCAGAAACTTCTTTCGCTTTTCGTCGGCTTCGCTCAGGATTGGATAATGGTGGTAGAACGTGTTGAACAGCTGGGCCAGCTGAAAAACATGTTTCGCCAGATACGCGGGCTCGGTCGTGGCGATGCACTGATCAATCACATACGACGTCTTCGAAGAAGCCAGCCACAGTTCCCAGATTTCGTCGGATTCAGACAAATACTGGCCGACATCGAAAGATGCTAGATCACGTGCTAGCCCGCTGGCGTAGGATTCCGGATCGATACCGGCCTTGCGAAAAATGCTGTTCGCTCGCACCACGGCGTATTGCGCATAGGGCCCGGTCTCGCCTTCAAAGCTGATCGCATCCTTAAAATCGAACGCAATCACCGACTGCTTGGTGTACTTGAGCATGAAGTAGCGCAGAGCGCCAATGGCGATCTGCGTAGCAATGGCCGCTCGCTCGGCGTCCGGAATCTCCGGATGGCGCGAATCGACTTCAGTCTGGGCGGAAATAATCAGGCGATCGAGCAGGTCGTCGGCTTTCACGCCGAATCCCTTGCGTCCGCTCACCTCAATGTAGGAGCGAGATTTATCTTCATCGCTGAGCGTGTATCCCAGTTCGGCCGCGCAGCGCGGAGTCAACGCGACCATCTCGTAGGAAAAATGCGTGTAGTGGCCGGCTGCTTCATTGTGGCCAAGCTCGCGCATCGCCTCTATGACGGTGTTTTGCGCTTCCGACTGGCGCGCGTCAATCACGTTGTAGATCTCGGCGACATCGCCAAAGTGAGGATGCTCTTTCTCTCCATTCGTGGTCGAAATCCAGCATTCATGTTCATTGGGATATCGATAAAATCTGCGATAGCCGAAATCGCGCCCCAACAACCCAAACTTCCACATGTGATAGGCGATGTCTTTGCCCACGTAGCCGACGGTACCGTTGGAACGGACAATGACTTTCTGATTCTGCCTCTCTGAAAGGTTGAACTTCAGGGCTTCGGTGGCAATCCTTCGATTCTCCTCTTGTGATGGAGCGTCTTTCGAGATAGCTGAAATGCGCGTTGGACTATGTGTCAACCTCACCGCCTGATCTGCACCGTCCATGTAGGTGTCAACGATCAATTCCTTAGGGTCGATCTCGATTGTGTCAATTCCCTTTGCAAGTAAGTTTCCTTCGGCGCTGACTTCGAAATTAACGCGCCCCGGACGCACCATCACCCAGCAACCGGCGTTTTTGCCCCAGGCCTCGTACCTGAGGACGCCACTTTCTTTCAGTTTCGTAAACGCCGCATCCCAAAAATGCAGGTGCAGGATTTCACTTTCCCGCGGCAGAAAATCGTATTCGATATCGAGACGGTCCATGGTTTCCAGATGCCGCCGCAGAACCGAGGTCGAGATCAGATCAGCAATCTCCGCCGTTTCGTTGCCGCCCTGTTCGATCGCATGCAACACGACCGATCGCATCTGCAAGTTCTGCTTGTCCTCGGCATACCACTGCGAAACTCGCGCGTAGAGATCCCAGCAGTAGTAATCGAAACGCGGTTTTGCCGCGAGTTCCGCGATTTCGGCCCTGGATTTCTTTTGCAGCTGGAGGAACCCGACCACGACGTCCGCAACCTGGGCTCCGGTGTTATCGATGTAATTCTGAACGTCAACTTCCCTACCCGCGCCCCGCAGCAGACGCACAAAAGTGTCGCCAAGGATGGCGTTGCGCAGATGCCCGACGTGCGCGGCCTTGTTTGGATTGATGCTTGAGTGCTCGACCAGAATCTTGCCGGGCGGAACGTCGTCCGGAGGTTTAGCGTCCGACGCGAGCGCGGCAGCCAGCCAGGCACGATCGATCTTCACGTTCAAATATCCGGGAGGAGCAACCTGCATCCCGGCAATGCCCTCAATTTCTCCGACGGCTCCGCGAACCGACTCTGCAATCTTCATAGGGGCGGAACGCAGGGGCTTCGCGAACGGGAACATTGGAATGGCGAAGTCGCCCAGTTCGACTTTCGGCGGTTGCTCAATCACAACGACAGGCAGGGAGACGCCCGGATGCCGAGATTCCAGATACTCGCTCAAGCGCGCTGCAAGCCGCTTTTCCAGGTGTCGATACAAGAATTCCCTCAGAGATAAGGCGGTGAAGAACCTGTGATTTTAGCAGAGCGTGCAGGAGGCGTAGGTTTGACGCAGTCGGGAAGCGTTCCCTATGATGAAAACTCGGTTCGTAGTTGCCGGGAACTTCGGCCGCTGCGAACAGGTTTTAGGTTCCTATGCGGGTTGCCTATTTAGACTGTTTTTCCGGCGTCAGCGGCGATATGTTCCTGGGCGCTCTGGTGGACGCCGGAGTTCCCCCTCGCCTGCTCGAGGCAGCCGTTGCGGAACTGCGACTCGGAGCGCGGCTGAAAATTTCCCGGGTGATGCGCAACGGCATTTCCGCTACCAAAGTCGATGTCTATGTCGGCGATGAGAAGGATATGCCCCGTGAGGAGTATTGGGCGAAAGCAGGGGCGGCAGATGCATTGTCACCGCGGCATTCCCATGATGAGCACGGGCACGGCCATCCTCATGATCATCACCAGCATGCACATTCCGCCGAGTCCGAAGCGTCTGGTACAGCGCATGCTTCCCACGGCCATGCCCGCAGCCTGAGCGACATACGAACGCTCATTGGCAAAGCAGGTATCAGCGAAAGAGCAAAAAGTGTTGCGATTGAGATTTTTGAAGCGCTCGGTGTGGCGGAAGCCAAGATTCACAATATTCCGGTCGACCAGGTTCACTTTCATGAAGTCGGCGCAGTCGACGCCATGGTCGACATTGTCTGCGCAGCGGTGGGCGTCGAAGCTCTTGGGGTCGACGAAATCGTCTGTTCGCCCTTGAATGTCGGAGGCGGAACGGTAAAGTGCGCCCATGGCACACTTCCCGTACCGGCTCCGGCTACGGTCGAACTGTTGAAAGAGGCTCCGGTCTATTCGTCCGGCGTGCTGGCGGAACTGGTCACGCCGACGGGAGCGGCGATCGTCAAGGTGCTCGCGCGAAGATTCGCATCTTTTCCCGAGATGACGATCGAGAAGGCCGGATATGGCGCGGGCTCTCGCGAAATTCCCGGACTTCCGAACGTTCTGCGTTTGACCGTCGGCGAGGCCGCAACGGCTGCTATTGCCAACGTTACTGGCGATACAGTTACAGTACTGGAAGCGAATCTTGACGACTTGAATCCGCAGGTGTTCGGCTATGTCTTCGATCGATTGTTGGATGAAGGCGCACTGGACGCGTTCGCGGCGCCGATCCAGATGAAAAAAAATCGTCCAGGAACACTGCTCAGCGTGTTGTGCAATCCTGAACGCGCCGCGAAGCTGACGGAAATCATTTTTCAGGAGACCACAACCTTGGGAGTGCGCCGTCACGAAGAGGCGCGGCAATGCCTGGCCCGGCGCTGGGAAAATGTTCGCACGCCATGGGGCGAGGTTCGCATCAAGATTGCCAGCATGAACGGCAGTATCACAAACTACGCTCCGGAATACGAAGATTGCCGCAAAATTGCCGCCGAACATCGAGTGCCCCTGAAAACGGTGATGCAGGAGGCAGCGCGGCTATATCTCAGCCTGATCCAGTAACGACTTATAAGTTAATAATCTTGCATTTACTAGCACGCGTACTATCACGATGAGCAAGTTCTACATTACGACGCCAATCTATTACGTGAATGCGCGGCCGCACATCGGACACGCTTACACCACCATCGCGTGTGACACCGTGGCGCGGCGCGAGCGCATGCTCGGCGCCGACACCTTCTTCCTCACGGGCACAGACGAACACGGCCAGAAGATCGAGCGCGCGGCGCAGGCGGCCGGCAAGACTCCGCAACAATATGCGGATGAGATCTCGGCAGAGTTTCGCCGGCTCTGGAAAAGGATGGGCATCTCCAACGACGACTTCATCCGCACCACCGAAGATCGGCATAAGAAGCGAGTGCAGGAACTCTTTCGCCGCATTCGCGACAACGGCTTCATCTACAAAGGGACTTACACCGGCCAATACTGCGTTTCCGATGAACTTTATGTCGATGGCGCGCAGCCCGGCGATCCCTGCCCGACCTGCGGCCGAATCACAGAAACCGTGCACGAAGAGAATTACTTTTTTAAGTTGTCAGCGTTTCAAGACAAGCTGCTGGAGGCCTATGCCAATCCGGAATTCATTCGACCGGAAACGCGCCGCAATGAAGTGATTTCGTTTGTGCGCTCCGGATTGCGGGATCTGTCGATCAGCCGTTCAACTTTTTCCTGGGGCATCCCGGTCCCCGACGATCCCAAGCACGTCATTTACGTCTGGCTCGATGCGCTGGCGAACTACATCACGGCAATCGGCTTCGGATCCTCGCATGCCGGCGCGCAGGAAGCATTCAAGAAATACTGGCCCGCCGACGTGCACATGATCGGCAAAGAAATTGTCCGCTTCCATTGCGTGTACTGGCCGGCATTTCTTATGGCCGCGAACCTGCCGCTGCCAAGAGCTATCGTGGCCCATGGCTGGCTGCTCTTTGAAGAGAGCAAGATGTCGAAGTCGCGCGGCAACATCGTGCGCACGGAAACAATTCTCGATGTTCTCGGCGCTGACGCTCTGCGCTACTTCTTGCTCCGCGAAGTGGTCTTTGGCCAGGACGGTTCGTTCTCCTTTGACGCGCTGGTGCAGCGCTACAACTCTGACCTGGCCAACGGACTCGGAAACCTGGCTAGCCGCACGTTGACCATGATCAACCGTTATTTCCACGGCGAGGTACCCTATCCCTCGCATGCCGCATCGCGCACAAAAGGTGACGATGATCTTCGCGAGGAGGCTACTGCAGTTATCGCCACGTGCAGTAGAGCTTTTGAGGAGTTCGTTTTCTCGGTGGCGCTTGAGGAGATCTGGATAGGGTTAATCGCAAAGGTCGATAAGTACATCGTGGAGAACGAACCGTGGGCCTTGGCCGAAAAGGAGGACGAGGACAGCCGGTCGCGGCTTGCCACCGTCCTCTATACGTCCGCGGAAGCGCTACGTATTGCCACCGTCCTCGCGCACCCCGTGATTCCCGATGCGACGGCGAAAATTTGGACGCAAATGGGTTTAGGGGACATCCAAAAGGTCGATTTGAATCAATTGGCATGGGGCCAGTTGCGGCTGGGCACGAAACTGGGCGAGGTGCAGCCGGTCTTTCCGCGCGCCGACAAGAGCGCTGTCGAAAGGATGCAGCAGATGGAAGAACAGCAAAGGAGTCCGGCAACGGAGGCGCTGCCCGAGCAACCGGCGCCATCGGCTTCGGCCGCGGTACCAGAGAAAACACAGCCTCCAGTCGCGACCGGATCGCCGGTGAGCGCTGATGGCAAGATTACTATTGACGACTTTGCTAAGGTCGATCTGCGCGTCGGCGTGGTGAAAGTCGCGGAGCGCGTTCCCAAGTCGGACAAACTCCTGCGACTGGAAGTCGATCTCGGCAGCGAGGTCCGCCAGGTCGTGGCGGGAATCGCCGAAGCGTACGCGCCTGAAACGCTGATTGGACGCAAGGTGGTCATCGTCGCAAATCTTGCCCCGCGCAAGCTGCGCGGGCTCGAGTCCAACGGCATGATCGTAGCCGCTTCGCTCGAAGGCGGACGACCGGTGCTGGCCAGCTTTCTCGAAGACGTGCCGCCCGGAGCCAGATTGAAATAGGGAGCGGGCCATCTCATAAAACCGGTTTGAAAGGGCGCTCCGTTTGGCCTCCAATAAAGACGGGGGCTTTAGCCCCTGCGGGTGCGCGCTGTCTATGAAATTCGGAGCCGAGTTTTCTGATGTTCGTTGATTCCCACGCTCATCTCGAAGGCAAGCAGTTCGACCAGGATCGCGAACAGGTCATCGCTCGGGCACGGGGAGCGGGAGTGCGAAACATTGTCGCCATCGGCAATGGCGACGGACCGGCGAACTTTGATTGCGGAATCCGGTTGGCTGAAAAATACGATTTCATTTACGCCACCATTGGCATTCATCCGCACGAGGCGCGACTGGCCGATCAGGCGTCCTTCGACCGCATGCGGGAACTCGCTCGGCATCCCAAGATCGTCGCCTGGGGCGAAATCGGGCTCGATTACTTCTACGACCATTCCCCACGCGAGATCCAGAGGCAAGTATTTGCGACGCAGATGGAACTCGCAGCGTCGGCCAAACTTCCGATCGTGATTCACTGCCGTCCATCCAACAACAGCGAAGACGCGTGGGACGATTGTCTACGGCTGATTCAGGAACGCTGGAGCACCACGGGTCTGGGCGGCATTCTTCACTGCTTCACCGGCAACTGGAGACAAGCTTGCCATGCCCTCGATATGGGATTCGTGATCTCATTCGCCGGAAATCTCACTTTTCCCAAGGCGCAGCTGATTCGCGACGTAGCCGTGCAGGTTCCGTTAGATCGGATTCTGATCGAAACCGATTCGCCCTACCTGGCGCCGGTTCCGCATCGCGGCAAGCGCAACGAACCAGCCTTCGTCATCGAAATGGCACGTAAGATCGGCAAGTTGCGCGGGCTTTCGCTCGAAGACGTTGGGGAGTGCACGTCCCGAAATTTCTACACTTTTTTCAAATTGGCTGAAATCTCTGAAACCAAAGTTCCTGCCCGCTAGCCAGTCCCTTTCTGTTACTCTCACATTAAAGATTCCATCATTTCAGAAAGATTAGAAATATATGCCCGACAACACCTTCGATATCGTGAGCAAGATCGATATGCAGGAGGTCTCCAACGCCATCCAGCAGGCCCTAAAGGAGATTCACACCCGCTTCGATCTGAAAGATTCCAAGTCGAATATCGAACTCGAAAAAGATGCGATCGTTCTGCATTCCGCCGACGAATACAAACTGAAAGCCGTAAATGACGTTCTGCAGCAGAAGCTGGTGAAGCGCGGAGTTCCACTGAAGGGCTTCACTTACAGCGCCGTCGAAGCGGCCGCCGGCGGCACGGCCAAGCGGCGTATCACCATGCAGCAGGGCATTCCGATTGAGAAGGCTCGAGACATCGTCAAAACCATCAAGGATTCGAAAAAGAAAGCTCAGGCGTCCATCCAGGGAGATCTGGTGCGGGTCTCGAGCAAAGATCGTGACACCTTGCAGGAAATCATTGCTCTGCTTCGCAATAGAGATTTCGGCATCGATATGCAGTTCACGAATTACAGGACGAATTAGCCAGATCACCACGGAGACACGGGGTCACAGAGAAAAACCGCAACGCGAAATAGCTTTCTTGCTTGTACTGTTTTGCTCCGTGTCTCTGTGCCTCCGTGGTTAGGACCGATTCGAATTTGAGCGCATCAGCGACCATTAACGGTAAAGAGATCTTCGATCTGCTGCGGGACGATCTCGTCGCCCTCGAGCAGGAGTTCGGGGCCGACATCGTCTCGCGCGTCCATGCCATAACCGAAATCGGCGAATACCTGCGCAATGGCGGAGGGAAACGAATTCGCCCTGCGCTGCTATTGCTTGCAGCCAGACTCTTCGACTACCAGGGCCGAGGAGCGGTTCGCCTCGGCGCCGTCGTAGAGATCATTCATACCGCAACTCTGGTTCACGACGACATCATCGACGAGGCCAAAACGCGCCGCGGGCGCCCCGCCGCGAACACGCAGTGGGGTAATTCCAAGTGTGTGTTGGCCGGCGATTGGCTGTACATGCAGGCTTTCAAAATCGCAGTGCAGGAGCGCAATTTCCGCATTCTCGACACCCTCATCGAATTGACCCAGCAGATGGTCGAAGGCGAACTGCTGCAGATGGAAACGCTGGGCAAACTGATCACACTCGACGACTACTTCGACCTGATCTACCGCAAAACTGCTTGCCTGTTTTCCGTCTGCCTGCGCTTGGGCGCGATCCTGGGCGAAGCCACGCCTGCGCAGGAAGCGGCTCTGGCCAGTTACGGGCACGATCTGGGCATGGCATTTCAAATCGTCGATGATGTCCTCGATCTCACCGCATCCGAAGACGTTCTAGGCAAACCCGTAGCCAGCGATCTGCGCGAAGGCAAGGTTACGATGGCGGTCATCCATGCTCTGGAGCGCTGCACGGGCAAGGAGCGCAACAAGATTGAGACTGTGCTGCGCCACGGAGCGTTCAATGGCGTAACCCACGCAGAAATTCTGGAGATCCTAGAGCGCTATGGCTCGCTGCAATCGGCAACCGGCCGGGCGATCGAATACGCAGAATCGGCGCGAAAGTCCATTTGCACGTTTCCCGATTCGGAAATCAAACGCGCTCTGCTCTGGGCCCCGGAATTCGTAGTCGCGCGACAGAAATAAGTCACCGCGATTGCGCATATCTCTGACTCTGCCGAACAGTGCTTCTGAGCACAAAACCCTGACTACATGCCAATTGACCGCCGTCACGAGCTTCGGTGACGGTAGCTACAGATTTTTTCCTCAAGGCAACGGACAATTCGCCTAGTTGGTGGATTTGTCTGTCGATCAGAAAGGCTAACGAGACGCACTGGCATGCGATGGGCCGCCGATCAGGCGACCTCACTCCTCTCCCCTCGGCACCCGAGAAAGGCGGGTCGCTGCGGGACCTGTTCTATGGCAGATCGAAACATCAACCGAGGCCGCGGCTTCCAGTCGAAGCTTTGGACAAAGTGGCGCCCTGATTTTTCGACGGGCTCACCCAAACGGTTAAGAGAATTCGAGTGTGAGCCGCCGCCTTTCTCACCCTGACAAACGGGGATGGTCCTCCTGAGAGACGCACTCCCCGCGCAGCAGAGTTCGGGCAAGCCCATCGGGCTTGCCCGGCTTTGTTTATACTTGAACCTTTTCCAGCGTCCGGCGATCCAATACGAATTCCTATGCATGATCTGCTCTCCATGACCGTGCGCCATGGCTATGCCTGGATTTTTTTCCTGCTGCTCGCGGAATCGATCGGCCTTCCCCTGCCCGCTGCCCTGGCCCTGGTCGCCGCCGGCGCGGGAGTTTCCTCCCACGCCTTATCAGGACCGGGAGTGCTCGCTGCCGCGGTCCTCGCCCTTGCCATGGGCGATACCGTGCAATTCTGGCTGGGACGCTATACCGGCTGGGCGCTTCTCGGATTTCTTTGCCGTTTGTCGATGAACCCGGAGACCTGCATCCTGCGCTCGGCAGAGTCGTTTTACAAGCGCGGCAAAACCACTCTGGTTTTCGCAAAGTTTATTCCCGGCGTCAACACCATGGCCGCCCCGCTTGCGGGAAGCATGAAAATGCGTTTCGGCCAGTTCATCGGCCTCGATTCTGCCGGAGCGCTTCTCTACTCAACGACCTATCTGCTCCTGGGCTATGTGTCTCGCGATTTCCTGGCTGCGGTCTTGAACAGCTTTCACGCCGCTGGACGCGTCATGGAAGTTGCGATCCTGCTGGCGCTCGTTCTCTACGCCATCTATCGTGCGATTCAGTTTCTGAAATATCGCCAGTACGACATCGTTCCGCGCGTGCAGGTGCAGGACCTCGCCGCCAAGCTGGCTTCCGATCAAGCCGACCGAGTCCAGATCGTCGACGTACGCAGCCATGGCTACTACGACATGGGCGCCGAGCGCATCAAAGGCTCGATCCGAATCGAGCCCAATAACCTGGAAGAAGAAATAAAAAACCTTCCCAAGGACAAAGATATTTATCTCTACTGCACTTGAGCGCGCGAAGCGACTAGCGCCCGGGTGGCGCATCTGCTGCGGGAAAAAGGATTCAACACGTTCGTCATCGTGGGCGGGCTGACCGCCTGGCGCAAAGCCGGCGAACCCCTCGAATCGGTTCCGAAAGACGATCTGATCAAGCTGCCCACCTTCAGCTGATGGTGTCTACCGACCTGAAGCCTGAGTGTTCGCTATCCCGATCGCGAGTTCTCTACTGCTCCGGAGCATGGTTGTCCTCTAGACCTGAACCAGGCATATAATGCCCATCCAAGAAAACATTACTGTGGAGGTACGCATGGGAACAATCGCAAAGGAGTCAGTGGGCTGGTCCATCGGCCTTAGTGTTCTGATGATTCTTGCCGGCATCCTCGCCATTGTGATGCCGCCGTTGGCGGGAATTGCTGTACTGGTAGTCGTCGCCTGGCTACTTATGTTCAGTGGCGCGGCCCACCTGGTGTTCGCATGGCATACGCGATCAACGGGCGGAATGATATGGGAGCTACTGCTCGGCATTCTCTACATTGTCGTTGGCGTCTATGCCTTGCTTCACCCGGTGGCGGGTCTGGCATCGCTGACGCTTGTACTCGCGATTTACCTGTTCATGGAGGCGGTGCTGGAATTGATCCTCTCGTTCCGTCTCCGTCCAATGCGTGGAGCGAACTGGTTGCTGTTTGATGGAATTGTCACCCTGATTCTCGCGATCCTGATTTGGCGGAGCTGGCCATCGGGCACCGAATGGGTGATCGGCACCCTGGTGGGGATCAGCATGCTTTTCAGTGGCACCGCGCGCTTGTCACTGTCTCTAGCTGCCCGCCGCGTCATTGCTAAGTTGGCCTGACGCTAACTAGGGCTGAACGTGCGGGCGTGAAAACTTGCTCCGGAAAAAACGAGTGGGGTGAGGCAACTTTAATTGCAGCCCCGAAGGGGCGGAATGCGTTAGCCCAGGGCGTAAGCCTCCTGTCCAAAGCAAGCGTGGAGAAACAGATTGGGAACTATAGTCCCCTTATCGGACGCATCGCGACGCCCCAGACATTTCCCTGTCGTGACGGCCTCGATCATAGCGATCAACGTCGTTGTGTTTATATCCGAACTCGTGCGTGGCGACGCCTTTGTCTTGAAATGGTCGGTGGTTCCCGCGGACATCGTCGCCGGTCATCACTGGATCACAATTCTAACTGCCATGTTCCTGCACGGCAGTTGGTTGCACATTATCGGCAACATGGTGTTCTTCTGGGCTTTCGGCCCAGAAATCGAAGACGCCATGAATCCGCTGCGCTTCTCTGCGTTCTATCTTCTCGGCGGGTTTGTGGCTATGCTGGCGCAGGTTCTGGCCACCCCCAGCTCCACGGTACCGAACCTGGGAGCAAGCGGCGCGATTGCCGCGGTGATGGGTGCGTTTCTCGTGACCTACCCTCGCGACCGGATGCGCTCACTTCTGGTCATCGTTATTTTCGTTCGGATTACTCTTATCCCGGCTGCGCTATTGATCGTCGTATGGTTTCTGATTCAGCTTCTAAATGCCGGATCCGTCGCCAATGTGCAGACCGGTGGCGTCGCCTACCTGGCACACGTTGGTGGCTGCATTTTCGGAGCCGTGACCGCGAAATGGTTTGAAGATCCCCAACGCATTGCGGCGCGCGGATGGAGCGAATGAGTTTCACGTCCGGCGTTCCGCAAGATTCCGGTTCATCCGCCGTGCACGGGCTCACGCTGCGACCAGAGCCCACTTCCCATCCGGCGATGAATCGTGTTCTTTTGCTCCTGAGTCTTTCGGTTCTCATCTGCTACATCGATCGCAGCAATCTCTCGATTGCGGCGCCTTTACTGAAAGACGAACTTGGGATTTCCGCCTCACAGTTAGGCACTCTGCTCTCCGCTTTCTTCTGGGTCTATGCCCTGATGCAGACTCCCGCCGGTTGGCTGGTCGACCACTTCGACGTGAAGTGGGTGTTTACGATTGGATTTTTCCTCTGGTCCGCGGCGACGACGATCACGGGACTCCTCCACGGATTCGTGGCCCTCTTGCTCATACGCATCATTCTGGGACTTGGGGAATCGATAGCCTTTCCCTCGTACAGCAAAATCCTGAGCGTTCACTTTAAGGAAAGCCGCCGAGGCTTTGCGAATTCATTGCTTATGGCTGGCGCGGCACTCGGTCCGGCGGTAGGAATGCTGCTGGGAGGTAGTGCCGTCGCGCGTTTCGGATGGCGTCCCTTCTTCATTGTTCTGGGATTGATCGCGCTCTTGTGGTTGCCACCGTGGTTAGTATGGATGCCGTCGCGCGCCGCCGCTCCCGCCCGGACATCGCAGCAGAAACTGGGCTATCTCCACATTCTGCGGCAACGTTCGGCTTGGGGGACGTGCCTCGGCCAGTCGTCCATCAACTACTTCCTATATTTTCTCGTGACCTGGTTGCCTTTTTACCTGGTGCGCGGACGACATTTTTCCATGAACGAGATGGCTCGAGTGGGAGGATTTGTCTTTCTGATGGCTGCCATCGCATCCACCGTGAGTGGGAAATTGTCTGACCAGTGGATCAACGCCGGGGCGTCCCCCACAACCGTGCGCAAGGGAATGATGTTGGTCGGCCACATCGGCATCGGCATACTTTTCGCGTTGGCAGTGATGACCTCCGGCCGCGTCTTTATCGCCGTGCTCGCCTTGGTCGGCGTATTCCTGGGCATAGCCATCTGCAATAGCTGGGCGATCCCGCAGATGCTGGCCGGCCCCCGCATGGTCGGGCGCTGGGTCGGGGTCCAGAATTTCGTGGGAAATCTGGCCGGCGCAGTCGCTCCCGTCCTGACTGGTTTCCTCTTGGATCGGACCGGCTCGTTTTATTGGCCCTTCTTCATCACCGCCGTGGTCGCCTGGATCGGCGCTCTCGGCTGGTGGTTCGTGGTCGGGCGCCTCGACGAAGTCGATTGGGATAAATACTTCCCGAAAGTGCAATCCATTCCCGAGGCCGCGGCCACTCGACCGTAATACACTCTTTCTATGGCGCGTGAAATCGAAATCAAATTCCGCGTATCGGATCCACGCGCGCTCACGCGCCAGTTGAAAGCCGAACGATTCCGCCTCAAGACTCCTCGCACGCACGAGATGAACACGCTTTACGATTTGCCGGGGCAAGTCCTGCGCCAACGGAAAGAGTTGCTGCGTCTGCGCGAGTACGGTTCGGAGTGGAAGTTGACGCATAAGAGCGGAGGAAAGCTCGGCCGCCACAGCAGCCGCCAGGAACTGGAAACCAAAGTCGAAGATGGCAAAAAGATGGAAGCGATCCTGCGCGTCCTGGGATATTCCCCATCATTCCGTTATGAAAAATTCCGCGCCGAGTGGACTGACGGTAAAGGGAACGTGGTCCTCGATCAAACTCCGATCGGGAATTTCGCGGAGATCGAAGGCCCATCGCGTTGGATCGATCAGACAGCAAAGAGGCTAGGCTTGAGCCGCGATCAATACATTATGAAGAATTACACGACGCTGTTTGCGGATTGGAAGAAGGAGACGAAGAGCAAAGCGGAAGAGATGACCTTCAAGGCAGTCAACAGAAAATAGCGGCATCCCAATAGGCATGGAGCGATAGGAATTGGGGTGCCCCATGTCTCCCGACCGTTTCCACGTCTTGCAGAAGGCCGAGATGTGAAGGTGTGCCAGGCATGGCCCTTCGCCGAGCGGTCTTGAGCGCCAGTCCGCGTGTCGCGCTGGTCAGCAGTCAGGCGTAAAGTGATAAGCGTGAAAGTTTTCAGTCGAATACTCGTGGCTTTCTTCGTTCTAACCCTTCCAGGGTTCTCCCAAGAGACACAGAAAAATCCTTCTTCGGGTCCCGCTGCTCTTCCAGTGCAGTACGAAACTGCAGACGAAGCGTCTGCCCAGAATACTTCTCAGGATCAAAACAGCCGAGTCCAGCAAGATACAGAGAAGAAAGACACAGAGAGGAACAAGGACGACCGGATGTTTTTCGTGATGCCGAACTTCTTGACGGTCGATAATGAGTCGCAAGTGAGACCGATCTCATGGAAAGAGAAGTTCGCCATCACGGCGAAGGGTGCCTTCGATCCCTATGAATTCACAATCGTGGGCGTTGTGGCGGGCATCCGTCAGGCCGAAAATGCCTATCCTGCGTTCGGACAGGGAATGGCGGGCTATGGGAAGCGGTATGGAGCGGCTTTTGCCGATCAGGTCGACGGAAACATCATGGTGGGTGCGGTTTTCCCCTCGATCCTAAAAACAGATCCTCGCTATTTTCGATTGGGGAGGCGTGGGTTCCTTTACCGCTTTGGCTATGCCATGAGCCGCATTGTCATCACACGAAGGGACTCCGGCGGTCGTATGTTCAACGTTCCCGAGTTTGCAGGCAACGCAACCGCGATCGCTATTTCCAACCTTTATTATCCCGCGGCCGATCGGGGCTTTTCACCGAGTTTCGCCAACTGGAGCGTGCAGATGGGCATCGACGCATTCGGGAATGAGCTGAAGGAGTTTTGGCCGGATATTCACAGACGTTTACAGAAGAATAAGAGCTCCCACCCGCAGTAGTGAAAGGGCAAATCCCACGAGCGGCGCACCCCTGCGAATGCAGCCCGAATGCTTACCGAGAAACGCGCATGCCTCGCACTTGACCCAGATCCTCGCGGTGGTGAGCGTAACATCGCCCCGATTGCGCTCACCTGCCTCGAAGAAGGGAAATTTGAGCGTAAACGCCCCGCTAACATCGCTCAAAATCGCGCCATTTTTGGGTTATTCCTTTGACCCACCTGATTTGCCGCTTGAAGAATATTCTAATTGGCGGTTCAGACCGGGTTCGGCAATCGAGTAGTTCAAACTCCCCTGACGCGGTACAGGACGACCCCATGCGATGGAACAACCGCACTGATGGTGCTGCTTGTTTTCTTCGTCTCGCCGGTCCACAGGTCGTGTAACGAATAGCCGTTTTCGTTTTCGGAGAGGCCTATGGCGGACGCCGGAACGGAGACTTCCTCTGCCTTCCCGCCGGTGTTGAACAGACCGACGATCGCGTCTCCGTTCGGTTCCATTTTGGCGAACACCTGCTGGTTGCCGGTATTGAGCACCCTTTTCGCGGCGATCGAATCCTGGTCAACGGCTAGGATTGCGGAGTTTTCCAGGTATTTCTCGAGATCCGTTGGGTCGAGGTGAGTGAGATCGACGCCGAGAATGAAAGGCGCCGCTCCAAGAGCCCACAGGCTGATCTGAGTCTGGCGCTCGACCGGAGTCAGCCCGTCGTTGCTGCCATTTCCTACCTCGATGGAGTCATAGTCGTTGAAAGCGCCTGGAGCAGCGTAAGGCTGCCACTCCGCCACGTACTTGAAGCGTTTGGCAACGTCGGCCCAGCTCGTCAGCGGATAGCTGCTACCGTGTTTTTCGCAGCGATAGCATTCGACGTCGGGCGCGAATTCCCATTGATTGGCATATTTCATCAACGTCTGGGCGACAGCAGTTGTAAGATCCCCCTGCGTGACGTCGAGGACCATGGGCCGCCCGCTTTGCCGTATCGCATCCGACCACGCCCGAACGTCTGCGGCGTTGCTGTCGGTCATGCCGTCAATTTTGATGTAATCGATACCCCACGCCGCGAGCATATCTACCCATGAATTCGTATACTCCTGCGCTCCAGGCTTGTTGTAGTCAATGCGGACCATGCCCTTGCAGTTGTAGTTGTTCTCTTCTACAGATGGATCCGCAATCTGGGCAGCCGTGTACGATGTGCCCTGAATGGGCGTGTTCCGGCTGACCGCCTGCCTGGAAATACCCGGCGTGACATAGATCCCGAACTTCATTCCGAGATTGTGGATGTAGTCAGCGACTAACTTAATGCCGTTAGTATCTCCCTGCGCCGGGAATTTCGATGGCTCAGTGATCCAGCGGCCATAAGGATCGACGTTCGGACCTTGCGGTCCCGGACACTGATACCAAAAGTCGTCGAGATTTACGTACTGGTACCCGATTTTCTGCAATCCGGAATCATGCAGAGCGAGCGCTTGCGCTTTCATTTTGGCTGCCGTGGGATGCTTGCGCATGAAGCTCCAGCTACTCCAGCCCAGAACCGGCGTGCGCTCGAGACCGTTATCCTCTGCGCTGGCGTTGTGCAGGGTCCAACCCGCCAACATCGCGATCAGCAGTGCTGCCCTTAAGCTGTGTGTCCATTCCCTAGAAAAGATCATCCCTTTCCTCTATCACAAGCGGGGCGGCAAAAACAATTACGCGTCCGCAAGCGGTGCGCGTAACTGTGTTCGTGATTGCCCCTGCGGCCCGTGGAGCACCCTGGTCAATTGACGATATATCTTCCCATGACGCTCATTGACTCGGTTGGGGGTATTCTTGCGCCCAGTGCGCCGAGTCACTGCAATTTGGAAAGGGTTGGGCTAAAAAGAAGGTAGGCCGGGAGTCGTCCGAAAGACACCTCTCAACCCCAGCGCAAACCGCGCGGGCTGGAGTGCGGCGACGCCCGGCATTCGCGTAGGAAGACTAAGCCTCGGCGTTCCCACACTGGGTTGAGACTTGTTGAGGTAGCATCGCGACTGCACTCGTCAACTAGTGGTGATGAAGGTCACTGACAGGAGAGATGGAAGCGCTTGTAATAGAGGCCGGAGGAATCAAAGCTGAATACCTCTGAATTGGGCCCGGTCCCGCTAAGGTTGCGGCCGCTTCATGGAGCCGCCCCTCCGCGGCTTAGGGGCGGGGCTTCCAGTTCTCAAAGCGAGCTGCCCCGAACCCCAAGGAAAGCCGGAAAGCTGCTTGCACTTGGGTTAGAATCGGGCGAGGTGCCTTATGACGTTGACTGTTATGGCGGTGATCTTTGGAGTTTTCGCGATTGGTCTGATCGTCCTCCTTATCTACAAGAGCACGCTCACTATGCACAGGGATGACCAGTTGTTCCTGGATGACGCGAGTTCGCACATGCATGAGGAGCAGACTGAACTGCTGGCCAAGCTGAACCGGCTCACCATCCCGGTGCGCGTGTTCAGCATCGGGTCTGGGGTATTTCTGCTGGTGCTCATAGGGGTCTGGCTCTACCAGGGCCTGAACGCGGTATAGTTCGCCAACGAGCGCGAACCCTTGGCCATCTGACCAGCGTCCTCGCGCAATGCAACGCGAGGCTGACCGTTTGTAGTTGACGAAATCCCGATAGTACCAGTTTGCGGTTTCATTTCGCCTGTTTGAAACTGTTTTGTATGAGTCCGGAGGTCGAAGCTTCGCTTTGGGGAACCCAAACGGACAGCCCGAAATGGATCGGCCCGTAACTTCTCCTGACACGACTGCGCAAGGGAGTCTGGGCTTCGGTTCAGAGTGTCTATCCTTCCTAAACCACCGTTGCCACGAACACGTTCGATGATCAGATTGCGCTCGACTCGGCTTTGGCTGCAACATTCACCGCTTTTTCGATGCTACCTCCTGGATCTTCACTCGAATTCACGCGTACTCCCAACCAAAAGAGGGCCGCCAACAGCGCGAGAAATGCGGTTGCCGTCAGTGCTGCTTCCCATCCAATGCGCTCAGCCAGCCAAGGCGTGAGGACGGGAGAAATCATGCCACCCAGGTTGCTGCCGAAATTCATGGTGCCGCCGGCGATGCCGCTGTGTTCTCCGGAGAGCTGAGTCATGGTGGCCCAGAACGGACCTTCCGTACACATGACGAGCACGGTGCAGGCTGTCAGGGCGGCGACGGCGACCAAGGCACTCGGTGTCCGTGCGCCAACCACGAGAAAAATCGCGGCCACGCCCAACGCTGCCACCGGAACACTGCGACGGCCCCAGGTTGTGCCCCAGCGCATAACAGCGAGATCGGAGAGGATCCCGCCGATCGGGATGGCTACGATTGTCGCCGCCCAGGGCAGCGCCGTAAACGTGGCCGCTTTGAGCACCTCGAAATGACGCACCTGGACTAGATACAGGTAGAACCAGAAAACGAAGATGTAGCCGACGTATCCCTGCAGAAAATAGCTGGCGAACAGGAACCAGAAACTCGGAGAGCGCAGCGGGCGCGCCCTCGACGATGCCGGGCCGTTCCCCGGCGCACGAATGTCTGAAGGCCGGGCCATGTGGTGCTGGGTGGGAGCGAACCGGAACCAGAGCAAGCCCGCCAGACAGGCGATGCCGGCGGGCACGAGCAGGGCAATGCGCCATCCGTAGTGAAGACTCACCGAAGCCAGAAGCAGGGGAGTCAGCGCCGATCCAACTCCGACGCTGGCCAGGACCAGGCTGTTTGCGCGTGCCTGAAAGCATGAGGGGACGGTCACGGCTACGGTCCGCGCCGCCGTGGGGTATGTTGGCGCGGCTATGATCCCGAACAATCCGCGGATCAGCCACAACTCTGGCAGCGCGAGCGCGAGGCCAAATCCACCCCAGCCGACGGAAGAGGTTAGGACTGTGAGCACGCTCCATCCCAGACACAAAGCCAGGAAAATGCGGCGGGCGCTGACGCGGTCGGCGAGTCCACCCGAGGGCACCTGACACAACGTGTAGCCGACGAGGAACGCGCTGAAGACCGTACCCATCTGTGCCTGGGTTAGACCAAAGTCGCGCATGATGCCGGGAGCCACGACGGTCACAGCCACGCGACACACGTAGCCCGCCGAAGTCACGAGCATCAGCAAGGCGACGAGTCGTTTGGCCGGGGAGGAGAATTCCGCTTCCCTTGCCGAGGTGGCAGTCACGAGAGTTTCTTCTGGAGGATGAGTTCGGAATGTCCCGGCACGATGTAAGCCTTGAGTTCGCCGACAAACTCGTAGCCATGTCCGCGATAGAACTGCTGAGCGCGGAGATTGAAGGATGAGACGAGGAGAAAAAGACTCTTGCGATCGTGGAATTGCTGCTCGGCGAAATCGAGCAACCGTTCTCCCACTCCTTTTCCTCGTGCACCGGGCGTGACCGCAATGGCAGCGATGTAGGGCGAACCCGCCAGGCCGTACGGGGCGAGTAGAACAAAGCCGACCGGCTTTCCGTTGAGAACCCGAGCAACAAACAATTCAGTGCCCGGCCGGGCGAGGGCTTGACGGCAGGCTTCGAGGTCGCGGCACAGCGTGAGCCAAGGCTCGATGGAAGCCATCAGTTGCGCGCACCACTCGTGATCGTCGTGAGTGGCCGCGGAGATACGAACAGGAAGGCCCATGCGGAATGATGGTAAACATGATCGTAACAGGGGAAAGGGGACTGGCAAAGAAGTGACGCGTGTCCGTAGCCGGATCTATAAACTTCCCCCAAAATAAAGACCAAACCCAAAGCGAAACAACTTGGCTGCACGGTGAACAGTTGCGCGCGTCGTCATCTGATGACGGCGATCATCCGAGACTCACGCGGACAAAAATGGGGGACCGTAATCTCGTTTAGCTTATGCTCCGTGACACTTCTTGTATTTCTTGCCCGATCCGCAAGGGCAGGGATCGTTTCTTCCAACTTTTACCTGGGAGCGCACGACCTGCTGCACCGGCGCAGCATCTCCTCCTCCGCCGGCCATACGGGCTGATTCGAGTTCGCGCTTCTTGCGGCGCAGGAATGCTTCCTCTAATTCATCAGCGGAAGTCGAGACCATCCGCGCCGGGCGGTGACCGTTCCCGCCTCCGTCCGATGAGGCTGCTGAGGCCAGTTCGCCCTGGAGAGGTTGCGGCGGCTGTGGAGGCCGCTCCAAAATCTGCATCAGATAGAGATAGCGGACCGTGTCTTCCTGAAAGCGCTGCATCATGGCTTCGAACATATCGAACGATTCGCGCTTGTACTCGACCAGCGGATCGTGCTGGCCATATCCGCGCAGCCCGATGCCCTCTTTCAGGTGATCCATGCTGAGCAGGTGATCTTTCCACTGCTGGTCGATCACGCTCAGCATGATCATGCGTTCGTGATGCCGCATGGCCCCCGGGCCAATCAGCTTTTCCTTCGCGTCATAGCGCTGCTTAAGCTTGTCGAAGATAGCGTCGCCCAGCTCTTGCCGGCTCATATCTTCCGGCTTGACACCTTCCGCCAGAAAATCGACGCCGAAGCGGGTAAAGACCGCGTCTTTCAACCCCTTGATATCCCAATCATCAGCATGCGCCTTAGGCGGACAATATTGCTCGAGCAAATCACCCAAAAGGGCGGAAACGTAATCTTCCAGGATCAGATCTTTCTGATCCATGCCTTCCAGCAAGCGGCGCCGCAAACCATAGACGGCTTCACGCTGCTTGTTCATCACGTCGTCGTATTCGAGCAGGTGTTTGCGCGATTCGAAGTGTTGGGCTTCCACAGCCTTCTGCGCGGTTTCAATTCGCTTGGTGATGAGCTTCGACTCGATCGGCACTCCTTCTTCCATCCCGAGGCGCTGGAGCAGAGTGGAAACCCACTCCTTGGCGAAGATGCGCATCAAGTCATCTTCGAGTGCGAGATAGAAGCGAGACGAACCTGGGTCGCCCTGGCGGCCGGCGCGTCCGCGAAGCTGATTATCAATGCGCCGCGATTCGTGGCGCTCGGTGCCCAGAATGTGCAGACCGCCGACAGCAGTCACATCGTCATGCTCGAGATCGGTCTGAGCTTTGTAGCGTTGGAAGGCTTCGGCCCATTTGTCGGTCGGAACCAGATACTCGTTTCCGTTGTAATAGAAGATGGAAGTCTCGCCATCTTCTTGCGGACCCTCGATTTTCCCCTGCGCCACGCGCAACTGCTGCGCGATTCCCTTCTTCACCATCTCCTGCTTGGCCAGGAATTCCGGATTGCCGCCCAGCAGAATGTCGGTTCCACGGCCGGCCATGTTGGTGGCGATGGTCACCGCGCCCTTGCGGCCAGCCTGCGCTACGATCTCGGCTTCGCGCTCGTGGAACTTGGCGTTCAACACAACGTGCTTCGTGCCTTTTTTCTTCAGCAACTCCGAAATTCGTTCGGACTTTTCAACTGAGGTGGTGCCGACCAGCACCGGCTGACCCTTTTGCGCCAGCTGCTGAATTTCGTCCGCGACCGCAAAATATTTTTCTTTCTCCGTGCGAAACACGACGTCCGGATTTTCGACCCGCAGCAAAACTTTGTTCGTAGGAATGACGATCACGCTGAGACTGTAGATATTCTCGAATTCTTCGGCTTCCGTCTCCGCCGTGCCGGTCATGCCCGCCAGCTTTTTGAACATGCGGAAATAATTCTGGAAGGTGATCGTCGCCAGCGTCTGGTTTTCGCGCTCGATTTTGACGCCTTCTTTGGCTTCAATCGCCTGATGCAATCCGTCGGACCAGCGGCGGCCGGGCATCATGCGTCCGGTGAATTCGTCGACGATGATGACTTCGCCATCCTTCACCACATATTCCACATCTTTGCGATAGAGCGCATGCGCTTTGATCGCAGTCTCGACGTGGTGCTTCAGCGGCCAGTTCTCGGGATCGGCGATGTTGCCGATTCCGAGCAGGCCTTCAACTTTCTCCCAGCCTTCATCGGTGACGGTGATGTTGCGATGCTTTTCGTCGATCGCGTAGTCGCCGGTCAGTATCATTCTTGTCGGATCGTTGCCGGAGTCATTCAGTTCCCGGATCAGGGTATCTCGACGCGCCGGGGAAACCTTGCCGTCTTCTTCCAGCAACTGGCGTACCTCTTGCTGCGATAGCTCTTCGCCTTTGTCAAGCTTGGGGATGATGCGATTGACGCGGTAATACTTGTCCGTCGATTCCTCACTGGCTCCGGAAATAATCAGCGGCGTGCGGGATTCGTCGATCAAGATGGAGTCGACTTCGTCGACGATCGCGTAATGATGCCCGCGCTGCACGCAGTCGCGGAGATCGAATTTCATGTTGTCGCGCAGATAATCGAAGCCGAATTCGTTGTTCGTACCGTAAGTTACGTCGGCGGCGTAGGCGGCGCGGCGCTGGTCGTCATCGAGATCGTGCACGATCACTCCGACTGTCAAGCCGAGAAAGCGATAGAGTTTGCCCATCCACTCGGAGTCGCGCTTAGCCAGGTAGTCGTTAACCGTGACCACATGCACGCCGCGGCCGGTGAGCGCATTCAGATAAACGGGAAGAGTCGCCACCAGCGTTTTTCCTTCGCCGGTCTTCATTTCGGCGATCGCGCCCCGATGCAGTACCATGCCGCCAATCAGCTGCACATCGAAATGCCGCATGTTGAGCACGCGCCGCGCGGCTTCCCGGGCCACAGCAAAGGCTTCGACGAGAATCTCCTGGAGAATTCCCTGCAGCGCCTCGTGCTCTTCTTTTTCCAGGCGCTTCTGGCGGTCAAAATCGTTCTCTTCTTCGGACTCAGCGGTCTCGTCGGTTCCGGAAGGCGCTTTGCCGTTCTTTCCGGCAACACGGCTCGTGTGCGCCTGGATGCGCTGGCGGAACTCGTCGGTTTTGGCCCGCAGTTCGGCATCTGTGAGTTTCGAAATCTCTGGCTCGAGCGCGTTGATGGCAGCCACGTTCGGCCGCAGTTCCTTCACCACGCGCTCGCTCTTGGTGCCAAATACCTTGTCTAAAAGCTTGTCTATCAACCGGAAATCCTTCGGAGGGCTACGTGCCCGACACTACATAGAAGCCTAGCATATTAGATGCCATATTAGATGCATGGACGAGCAGGACCGGACCACTACCATTGGCAATCATGACTCCTGTTCTGAGCAGGAATCAGGCAGTCCGCGGCGACTGATGCCGGCGGATTTTTCGGCCCAATGAGCCTTTTCCTGTAATATTCCCTCGACTCATGCCCACTTTCTACGACCGTTTTGTGGAATGCGCCCAGCGCTGGCCCACGAATGTTGCCCTCGAACTCCAGCGTCACAATCACCTTGAGAGCTGCACCTACTCGGAACTTCGCCGCATGGCCGAAAGCGTCGGCCACTGGATCGCGGATCGCGGTCACGCTCGCGGATCACGGCTTGCGATTCTGGCCGATAACCATCCGCGCTGGGTCGCGGCTTATCTCGGCATCATTGCCTCGGGCTGCGCCGCCGTCCCTCTCGACACCGCGCTGCATGCCGATCAGGTTTCCAAGCTTCTAGAAGACAGTGGCGCATCGGCGGTCTTCGTAGACGCCAGGCATGTTCCAGTCGCGCAACCGGCCTCGACCAAACTGCACGTCGGCTTAGTCCTCATGGATCCCGATCGGATGAAGAATCCAATCCATCCGTCGGACTGGCTTGCCAACCTGCCATCGATCTTCGATACAGGTCCTGGCGCGTTCCACCCTTTCGCCGCAAACAGCGACGATCTCGCCTCGTTGATCTACACGTCAGGGACGACCGCCGATCCCAAAGGCGTCATGTTGACCCATGCGAATTTTCTCGGCGAGGTCGAGGCCGTTTTCAACTGGGTCGACATTGGACCCGACGATGCCCTGCTCGGCGTGCTTCCCCTGTTTCACATCCTGGCGCAGATGGCCAATCTGCTCTTACCTTTGGTGAAAGGCTCGCGCGTCGTTTACCTGGAAACGCTCAACACCACCGAACTCATGCGCGCGCTGAAAGAGCGCGAGATCACGGCATTCGCGGTCGTCCCGCAGTTTTTTTATCTCATTCACGAGCGCATCTTCCAGGAAATCGCAAAGCGTGGCGCGGTCACGAAAAGAGTGTTCGCCGGAATGGTTGCGCTCAATCGAGGCTTGCGCAAGTTCGGCGTGAATGCCGGTCCGGTTCTGTTCCGCAAAATTCACGAGACGCTCGGACCGAAGATGCGTTATCTGGTTACCGGCGGATCGCGCTTCGATCCCGAGATTGCCCGCGATTTCCGCGATTTCAGCATCGATATCCTGCAGGCCTATGGCTTGACGGAAACGACTGCAGCCGTATACGCCAACTCGCCAACCAATAATGTGATCGGCTCCGTCGGCCAGGCGCTCAAAGGGATCGAAGGCAAGATCGTGAATCCGCAGTCACAGGACGACGGCCCTCCGGTCGGCGAAGTGGCGCTACGCGGTCCGGTCGTGATGAAGGGATATTGGCATCGACCGGATGCGACCGCGGCGGCGATTCGCGACGGCTGGTTTCACACCGGCGATCTGGGCTACTTCGATGCGCACGGCAATTTATTTCTGACCGGCCGGCAAAAAGAAGTGATCGTGCTCAGCAACGGCAAAAATATTTACCCCGAGGAAATCGAAGCGCATTATCTGAAATCGCCGTTCATTAAAGAGTTGGCCATGATCGGGCTGGAGGGCAAACCGGGGGAAGACCGCGACCGATTACATGCCGTCATCGTTCCAAATTTCGATTTCCTGCGTCAGCGCAAAATCGTCAACGCAAAAGAAGTGATCCGCTTCGATATCGAGACCCTCTCCCAGCAGCTTCCTTCGACCAAGCGCATCGTGAGCTATGAAATCTGGCAAGACGATCTACCGCGCACCACCACGCGCAAGATCAAGCGCTTCGAGGTCGAGAAACGCGTCCGGGCCAATCAGGGTAGGAAACTCGCCGGTGATTCGGAAATCAGCGCCGAGAAGCCGCTCACAGCGGTCGAAGTCGCCTGGCTCGATCGCCCCGACATTCAACGAGGATTACGAATTCTGCGTGAAGCCGCACCGAACGCACCGCCAGATCTGCGCCCCATGCGCAACTTGGAGCTCGATCTCGGCCTCGATTCCATGCAACGGGTCGAGGTCCTCAGCCAACTGGAACAAGCGCTCGGCGGGCATGTCGGAGAATCGCGGCTGGCTGAGATCTATACGGTTCGCGATCTTCTCGATGCCGTCCTGGCCAGCGCTGCCGCCGGCGAGGGCGGGGCGCGCGTTCCGTTTGCCGGATGGAAGGCGATTCTCACCGAGGAACCCACAGATCCCGAAATCCTCGCACTAGCAAAGCCGGCGCCAGCCTACACTTTCCTCTGGTATCCACTCTCGCGTCTCATCAATCTGATCGCGCGAGACCTGTTTCGCCTTCGTCTCTCCGGACTGGAAAATCTTCCCGCTCACGGCCCCTTCATCGTCTCCTCCAATCATCAGAGCTATCTCGACCCGGCGGTTCTGGGCAGCGTCGTGCCCAGGGAAATTCTCGAAAATTCTTTTGCGGTGGGCACCAGCGAAATTTTTGGCGCAGGATTCATGCGCCGTCTCGCGCGCTGGCTGCGCGTCATTGTGCTCGATCCCGATGCCAATCTCGTCCCCGCTATGCGCGCCGGAGCCTTCGGCTTGCGTCACGGGCGCGTGCTGGTTCTGTACCCCGAAGGCGAGCGCTCCATCGACGGCACGCCACGCATTTTCAAGAAAGGCGCAGCCATTCTCTCGATCCACATGCAAGTGCCGATCGTCCCCATCGCGATTGAGGGTTTCCACGACGCATGGCCACGCGGCAAGAAATTCATTCAGAAGTTCGCGCCCCTGCGCATGGTAATCGGGAACCCCATCTTCCCTCCTCCGGAATCGGAGGCGTCGGAGGCAGCCTATGAACAACTCACCGCTGAGTTGAAGGCGAAGATCGTCGAAATGTGGGAAGACCTGCGAAAAAATGCGCCATAGCTCAGGCGTTGGCGCCGGCGGCATTTTGGCTGAAGGCCCTGGCGAAACCATCCAGCACGAGCGAATCATAACGCCCGGTCGATCGCCGGATCACTTCCTGGCTGGCCTGCGCGGGCGACATCTTTGCGCCCCGTTCGCCACTGATGAGGGCCTCATATTCATCGGCAAGGCTGAGGATCTGGATTTCCAAGTCCGCATCTTCAATTTTTCCGCCAGTCTGCCGCAGTTGCCGCTCCGTTAGAAAAATAGGAATCGCCCGACGAATGGAGTTAGCCGAAACGCCGTCCTTGGCTGCATCTCGCCTCGGCTGGCCCTTGTGCATGAGTTCGTCGTGCGAGACCTGCGCCGCCTTGCACAGAACCTCATTCGTTATTCCCAGTTCTTTCAAGTTGAAAAGTAAAGCGGCCGTACGGATGTCATCCACGCTCTTGGAATCGAGCCCGACAGTCTCTGCTATTTTCGTGGCGCACAGGGCGATGCGATAGGCATGCGTCGCGCTGTATTTCTGGCTGGCAAGGAAAGTCTGCAAGATCGCCAGCATGCCTTCGTAGCCCTCTTCCATCTCACGCAGCGATTTCTGGTTGTGCTCGTAGAGCGTACCGGTCGCATAGCCGGCAATCATTAGCACGCCCCCCCAGACGGCCAGGTCGAAATAGCGAGCGTCAAAGGGGAGATACGCATGCCGATCGAACATTCCCGGATTGAGATACATCAGCAGCACGACCAGCACAATGCTGGCCAGCGCGGTCAGCGTCGCATGCCGGCGACCGAAATGATAGGCAGAAAATAGCGTTGGCAGAAAATAAAAGACGAGCGCCATGCGCTGCGACGCAACCAGAAAATTCAAAATCGCAGCAATGACGACCAGAAACAGCAACAGCCACAGCTCTGGATTGATCTTGCGCACAATCGTCCTCGGCGCGGGCCCGCTGACCAATGGAAACTTGAATCGCACTTTCTGTCGATTCGTCCCGTTATATACATTTTCGAGCCAGCCGCAACAGGGCCAAAATTACTGAGGTAATCACCGCCAGATGCCTACTTTGCGCGGGGATGGGTCTGGTCGTAAACCTGCAGCACGTGCTTCATGGAAAGCTGCGTGTATCTCTGCGTGGTTGCCAGACGCTCGTGCCCGAGTAATTCCTGAATCGCGCGCAGGTCCGCGCCTTCTTCCAGCATGTGCGTGCCGAACGCATGGCGCAACGTGTGCGGATGCACATCGGGTGAGAGTCCTTTGGCAACGGCAATTTTCTTGATAATGCGTCCCACACTGCGGGTCGTGAGCCGCCCACCGCGTCGGTTGACGAGCAATGCCGTCGAACTTTTTTGCGATTGCCCAAGAACCCTTTGACGCGCGGGCAGATAGGCAGCCAGCGCGATTTTCGACGCCTCGCCGAAAGGCACGTAGCGCTCCTTCTTTCCCTTGCCGCGAATCAGAATTGCTTCCGCGCTCAGACGAATGTCTTCCAGATTGATCCCGGTCAATTCGGAGTTGCGGATCCCGCACCCATACAGCAGTTCCAGCATCAGGCGATCGCGCTCAGGAAATGCTGCAATCTCCGGCATCTGCCCATCGAGCATGGAATTCATTTCCTCAATCGTCGGCACACGCGGCAATTTCTTCGGCAACCTCGGCGTGGCCACCAGTTTTGCTGGATTCTGCTCAACCACGCCCTCTTGCGCCAGCCAGCGATAGAGCGATCGCACCGCCGCCAGCGATCGCGCCACCGAAGTCTTACTCAAACCCTTGTCGTACAACTGCGAAAGGAATCCGCGAATCACAACGTGATCGATCGATTTCCAGTCGCGCGGCCCTGCGTACGCGGCGAACTCGGCCAAGTCCTGCGTGTAAGCCTTGATCGTGTGCGGCGAAGAATTTCTCTCGCGCAAATGGCGTAGAAAATCTGTGCCAGCGCGGCCGACATGAGTTCGCAATTCTGGATTCGCCTTCGTCCGTGTCCCGGTGCCTCCCTGGTGATTCATCTCAGCTTCTTGATGATGATGCCTCATCTCGCTTTCGCCCTCGGATGATGCTTCTGATACACAGTGTGCAGCCGATCCAATGCCAAATGTGTATAAACCTGGGTGGTTGAAATGTCGGCATGCCCAAGAATCGTTTGCACGGTGCGCAGGTCGGCCCCATTCTCGACCATGTGCGTGGCGCAGGAATGGCGCAGCATGTGTGGCGAGGCCTTCCGTCCTGATGCTGCCGACGCCGACCGCACCATCTGCCACACTCGCTGGCGGGTCAACTTCCCTCCTCCGCGCGCAAGAAAAAGCAGGGGAGACGATGAGGGGTGCCCCACTTCTCGCCGACTCTGCGAGGAGTGCGCGTTCACGGCCGATGTCCCAGTTCCAGCCAGTACAGGCCGGCCATTTTCCAGGTACTCGCGCACGGCATCCTGGGCGGACCGACCCAGCGGCACGACTCGTTCTTTGTCTCCCTTTCCACGAACCAGCATGTACCCGGCTTCGAGCTTCAAGTCTTCCAGCTTCGCACCAATGATTTCGGAAACGCGCAGCGCCCCGGCGTAGAAGACTTCCAGCATGGCGTAATCGCGAATCGCCAGTGCGCTGGCGTACTTCGATCCCCGTTCCTCATTTGCCGCAGAAACACACGCCTCCAGCGTTGTCTCGATCTCATCCCGCGCCAGCGACTTTGGCAGAACTTTCCACTGACTGGGCGACTCAATATTGAGCGTGGGGTCATGCTCGATTCTTTTGTCGAGTAACAAATAACGATAGAGATGCCGCAGCGCAGAAAGCTTCCGCCCCACGCTTCGTCCGTCCACTTGATAAGAAAAAAGTTGCTGCAGGAAGGCGCGAACGTCGTCCCGACGCGCCGTCAACAGCGTTCGTTTCTTTTTCCGCAGACAATCGCCGAACTGCGAGATGTCGGTCGCATAGGCGCGGATCGATAACGACGCCAGCCCTTTCTCGATGCGCAGGTAATCGACAAAGCTGGTGAGAATGGGATCGATGGATTCCTGAACCATAGCACGCACCGTGCAAGAGTTTTAGTATGCGGATTATCGGACGCAGAGAAAAGTGGTGAGAAGGGTGCGCGACTAACTTTCAGTAGAGACTTGCACCGTTCTGGCACTCTTCAACAGTTCCGCCGCATAGAGCGCGCCTTCGGGCGTGTCCTCGTGCTTGAAGTAGGCGTACACGTTGCGCCCGGCCGCAATGTGTTGTTCGATCCGCTCGAGCATCCCGCGTCGCTCCTCAGGCGTGTAAGTGGGCTTGCGGAATCGATAGTACGCGAACTCGGCGGTCACAACGTCGGGCGTGGTCCGGGTCTCGGTCTCAGCCACACACAGGGCGACTTTGCTCTCCCCCAACGCATCCCACGTGGCCTCGACAAACCATGATTCGTGCCGAAACTCAAACGCGGCGGGAACAGTACGCGGCAGCGTGGCCAGAAAATCTCGCAGCAGTTCGAGATCGAATTTCAGATTCGGCGGAAGCTGGAACAGAACCGCGGAAAGCTTTCCCGCCGCGGCCAGCGGCTCGATCGTCGCCAGAAATCGCGGCACAAAATCTGCCGTCCCCTTCAGCCGCTTGATATGCGTGATGACCTGGTGCGCCTTGATGGCGAACCGGAAGTCTTCCGGTGTATCCTTCAGCCAGTTTTGCACCGTCGTCTCTTTGACCAGTTGTCGGAAGGTGAAATTCACCTCGACTGTGTTGAGCTGGGTCGCGTAATAACTCAGAAATTTCTTTTGCGCCAGTTTTTCGGGATAAAAACCTGGCTTCCAGTTTGGATACGCCCACCCCGAGGTTCCGGCGAAGAGTTGTGCCATGGATTCACTCGTAGCAAAACTAATCAACAAAGATTGAGGCTCGCTTGGCGAGCCGGGCGGACGAATGCGTCCGCCCCTACACACTTATACTCTGCGCTTCCCTGCCGCTTTCGTCTTCACAGTGGTCTTTCGCGCATTCCTTCTCGCGAGCCTGGGACTGCTGCTGCGGCCCTCGTTTCCCCTATGGTCAGAGCGATCAGATTCTATGGGTACGGCATTCGTCAACTTCGGAAGCCGCTGCTTGAGTTTCAGCAGCGGCGCAAACAGATCCCCCATTTTTTCGAAGCGCGCAATCGTCTGGCCGGATTTGAAGACCAGCAGGTTCGCGTCTTTCTTCTTCCATGCGCGCTCGGCCTCGCCCCAACTGATCGGCGTTGAAACCGTCGGATACTCCCGTGCCCGCAGCGAATACACGGCAATGGTCGTCTTGTGTTCGTCGTTCTGACTCCAATCCACGAAGACCTTGCCGGTGCGCAGCTGCTTCTTCATGTCAGAAACGACTTGCTCGGGATGGTCGTGCTCGAGCAAGCGAGCCAGTGCGTTCGCGAAAGCTTTAGTTTCATCAAAGCTGGTTGGCGTGTTCAGCGGAACGTACACCTGCATTCCCTTCGAGCCCGAAGTTTTGGGAAAGCTTTTCAGTCCGAAATGATCGAAGATCTCGCGCAGCCAGAACGCCACCTGACAACACTCAACGATATTGGCCGGCGGCCCCGGATCCAGATCGAACACCAGTTCGGTCGGACACTTGATGTTTTTCGCCAACGCCAGCGAAGGATGCAACTCCAGCGCGGCCAGATTGGCGAGCCAGATCAGCGTCGGAAGATCGTCGCACAGAATGTAGTTGACGTTGCGGCGATTGCCCTCGCTCCAGATCGGTGCCGTCTTCACCCAATCCGGCCGGTGCATGGGCGCGTTCTTTTCGAAAAACGGTTCGCCGTCCACGCCATCGGGATAGCGCTTGCGCGTCAGCGCCCGCCCTTTCAAATGCGGCAGAATCGCGGGCGCGATGCGCACGTAATAATCGATTACATCTTTCTTGGTGAATCCCGCGACGGGATATAGAACTTTCTCTAGATTCGAAAGCTTCAGATCCCTACCCTGCACTTCAATGCCGGAATCCATGCGCACGCCACTGATGCCATTTTGCTACAAAAACCGCGCCGCCGTCTGTTGCGGCCCTCATGCCGTCCTGGGCGCATCCGTTCTTCAGGCGCAGCGAAGAGTCTGCCCTGAGCCGAATGGCGAAGGGATCTCCCGCCACCATGCTCTTTGCCCGCGAG
Source organism: uncultured Acidobacteriaceae bacterium (assembly GCA_963772045.1). Taxonomy (GTDB): domain Bacteria; phylum Acidobacteriota; class Terriglobia; order Terriglobales; family Acidobacteriaceae; genus Sulfotelmatobacter. The sequence continues at coordinate 362,061 of CAVYWC010000005.1, forward strand.
ATCCCTCGGCCCGCTGGTAGAAGCACGGCCCTCCGGGATGACGCTCCCATGCACCCGCAAAGACCGAGACATTCCCTGCCTTCTGCCGTTTGACAAGCCTCTCCTCGTCCGCGTAGCTTCAAAGTTCTACCCTAGTTGTCCGTCCAATGAATATCTGCGCAACCTCCGCACCCAGGCGGAAATTGATCAAAAGAGGCTCCATGCGAAATCGCCCGCGCTACGTCCTATTGAAGCTGGCCGCTATCGTTTTGACTCTGTCCGCTATCGTTGCCGCTCAGGATGTCGCTTCCTTCGAAAAGCGCATCACGGTGAAAAAACTCCCCAACGGCTTGACGTTGCTGGTTTGCGAGCGCCCTGAGGCTCCAGTTTTCTCATTCTTCACGTTGGTCGACGCCGGATCGGCGCAAGATCCCCTCGGCGGGACGGGCATGGCGCACATGTTTGAGCACATGGCCTTCAAGGGCACCGACAAAATTGGGACTACGAACTACGCCGCCGAAAAGCCCGCCCTGGCCAAAGTCGAAACCGCCTACGCTGCTTATATTGCCGAGCGCGACAAAACTGTTGGCCGCGACGAAGCCAAGCTGAAGCAACTGGAGAAATCGTGGAAAGATGTAACCGCCGAAGCTGACAAATTTGTGGTCGGCAACGAATTCGGCAAGATTGTCGAGGAAAATGGCGGCAAAGGCCTGAATGCCTTCACCAGCTATGACGAAACTGGATATCACTATTCCCTGCCCGAAAATCGCCTCGAACTCTGGGCCTATCTCGAATCCGAACGATTTCTGCATCCCGTGCTGCGGGAGTTCTACAAAGAGCGCAACGTGGTCATTGAAGAGCGGCGCCTGCGCACCGACAGCAATCCGATCGGCCGTTTGCTCGAACAATTCAACGCCGCCGCGTTTGAGGCGCATCCCTACCATCGCCCGACCGTGGGCTGGATGGCCGATCTCAATTCCTTCTCCGCCACCGACGCGCAGAAATTCTTTGATACCTACTACGTGCCTTCCAATATGGTGATCGCGGTGGCCGGCGACATCCATGCGGCCCAGGCGATGCCGATGCTGGAGAAATATTTCGGCCGTCTGCCCACGCGCCCGCAGCCGGACGAAACCACGACGACGGAGCCTCCGCAAAATTCCGAGCGCAGAGTTGTGTTGATCGAGCGCACTCAGCCGCTATATCTGGAGGGCTATCACCGTCCTGACTACCGCAGCAAAGATGATGCGGTTTTCGACGCCATCACCGACTTGATGTCGGAAGGCCGCACCTCGCGCCTGTATCGCGCTCTGGTCCGCGACAAGAAAATTGCTTCATTCTCAGCCGGCTTCAGCGGTCTGCCGGGGATCAAGTACCCGCATCTCTTCGCCTTCTATGCCTTCCCGCTTCCCGGCCACACTCCGCAGGAAGTCGCTGACGCGATCCACGTCGAAATCGAGCGCTTGAAAAAAGAAGACATCTCTGACGACGAACTCAAGATGATCAAGACGCGCAGCAAAGCCAATCTGATTCGCGGTCTCGCCGACAACGAGGGTCTGGCCACCGATCTCGCCACCTACCAGACGCGTTATGGCGACTGGCGCGAGTTGTTCCGCTCGGTCGATCGCATCGATCAGGTCACCAAGGCCGACATCCGGCGAGTCGCCAATGAGACTTTCGTCGACACCAACCGCACCGTGGGGATTATCGAAACGGAAACCGGCCCGCCACCGGGCAGAGCGCAACATGCTTCCAACGGTTCCGCCTCTCAAGGAGGTGGACAATGAAACCGCTGATGATCAGAACTCGCGCTACCAGCTCGACCTTGTGTGCCGCGGTATTGTTCACCGTAAGTCTCGCGATTTTGCCCAAAGCATCAGCCCAGACCGCAGCGCAAGATACGAAAACATGGAAACAGATTCCCATTCCTCCTCTGCCCGCATTCAAGCCGGAGCAGCCGAAGCGCATTGAACTCTCGAACGGCATGGTGATCTTCCTGCAAGAGGATCACGAATTGCCGCTGATCAATGGAACCGCCCGCATTCGCGGCGGCTCGATCAACGAACCCGCAAACAAAATTGGACTCGTCGATATTTACGGCGAAGTGTGGCGCACCGGTGGCACGAAATCGCAAACTGGCGATCAACTCGATGATTCCCTCGAAGTCCGCGCCGCCAAAGTTGAAACTGGAGGCGATTCCGATTCCACGACGATCAGCTTCTCGTGCATGAAGGGCGATCTTGACGACGTGTTCAAAGTGTTTGCCGACGTCATGCAGAATCCCGAATTTCGCGCCGACAAAATCGAGATCGCGCAAAAGGAAGAACAAGACAGCATCTCGCGGCGCAACGATCAGGTCGGCGACATCGCCCACCGCGAGGCAACCAAGCTGGCCTACGGGACTGACAATCCCTACGCCCGCGTTCCCGAATACACGACCATAGCGGCGATCACGCGCCAGGATCTGCTCGATTGGCACGCGCAATACGTTCACCCCAACAACATCATTCTCGGAATCAGCGGAGACTTCGATGCCGCGGCCATGGAATCACGTTTACGCGCCGCGTTCGAATCCTGGCCGAAAGGTCCCGCGATTGCAAAAGAAGAAGTCCAATTCGCACCGGCCAAGCCCGGCTATTATCTGATTCCCAAAGCAGACGTGAACCAGAGCAACATCCGCATGGTCGCGCTCGGCACCACCCGCGACAACCCCGACTACTATGCGATCAGCGTGTTCAACGAAGCCTTCGGCGGCGGATTTTCCTCGCGCCTGTTCAATGACATTCGCACCAAACGCGGACTTGCCTACGGAGTCGGCGGAGGCATCGGCACCAACTTCGGTCATCCCGGCATTCTGCAGATTGCGATCGGCACCAAGAGCCAGAGCACGATCGAATCCATCAAAGCCGCGTCGGAAGATATCGACAACCTCAAGACGCAGCCGATCAGCGAAGAAGAAATCCGCCGTGCCAAAGATTCCATCCTCAACGCGTTTGTCTTCCGTCTCGATTCGCCGGACAAGATTCTGGCTGAGCGCATGACCTACGAGTACTATGGATATCCTCCGGACTGGCTCGACAAGTATCAGGCGGAAATCAAGAAAGTCACCGCGGCCGATGTGAATCGAGTCGCCGCGAAATACATTCACAAAGATCAACTCGCGGTGCTGGTCGTCGGCAACGCGAAAGAATTCGACAAGCCTCTCGACTCTCTCGGCGCAGTAAAGCAAGTCGACATTACGATCCCTGAAGCGCCCGCCGCAAAAGAAGAGGCCAAGCCAGCCGCGTCCAACGCCGAGGGCAAAGCTCTGGCCGCGAAAGTCGCCGCCGCCATGGGTGGTCTCGAAAAACTGCAAACCATCAAAGCCATACGCGTAAATCTGGCTGAGAATCAGCAAGGCCAGTCTGCCGCCGTGAAAGCCATCTTTGCATTCCCCGACCTCATGCATGTCGAAATGCAGATTCCCCAGGGCACGCTGACCATCGTCGCTACGCCGGACGCCGCCTTCATGTCTTTGCCGGGCATGGGCACGCGCGGCATGCCGCCCGCCCAGAAAAATGAAATGCTGGCGCAGCTTCATCACGATCTGATTTACATTGCGCAGCACGCGGACGACGCGTCATTTACATTCAGCGCGGCAGGAACGGAAAAAATCGGCGACACCGATACCGCCATCCTCGACATCGGCGGCGCCGTCCCTTGGCTGCGCTGGTACATCGATCCCAAAACCGGCTACATTTTGCGCGAGCAATATAAGGGCTTGGGACAATCCGGCCCGTTCGATGGCGAAACGAATCTTTCCGACTGGCGCGCTGCCGACGGCCTTACGCTGCCTTACATGCACCAGAACAAACAAAACGGCGAGCAGACCAGCACGGCCGAATTGAAGACGATCGAAATCAATCCCACGGTCGACCCAAAGATCTTCACCAAACCCGCGGAGGAAACGAAACCCGCGCAGTAACCAGCCACCGCAACACGACCGCGGTTAGGGTTGAAGTCTTCTTATGCCGGAAAACGACAAACCCGTGGACGAAGAGCGTGTTCAGGCGTACCTCAACCTCTATAAACAGCAGATGGACCGTTTTCGCCAAACGCAAGAGGTCGAGTGGAAAGCCAACATTTCCCTTTGGACGCTCTTGGCTGGAGCAGTCTACCTAGCAAGGGATCACCACCTCGCGATTCCACACTGTATTTCATATACTGCCGCGCTTGTGGTCGCGCTTTTGCATGGTTGCTGGCTTTGCCAGGTACACAGCTCTGCACAAATCGACAAAATATTGTGGACACGCTATCGCTCTGAAGCGCTCTTACTCCTCCGGGGAAGCCTCCGCAAGCACGAGGAAGAAGTTGTAGAGCGGAAATGGGCGCCCTCCTGGCTGCTTTTAGAGATCGGCGTGACTCTAATTCTTGCGACCTTCCTCGCATTTCTAGCAACACGCTGTTAAGACAATACCGGCCCCAATCTTTTCACATTCCCGTAACACTCCCGCAGTATGTTTGTGCCTCGACGGAAGGCCCATTGCGGCTTTCCTGACCCAACAAACAAACGACAGGAGCACGCTTTCCATGGCCACTGCCGCAGCGCCAGCGATTCAGGAGAAACTCAGCCGACGTCCGGGAATGATCGGCATCGTGGGACTCGGGATCACGTCCGCTTAGTTGAACTACTCGATGATCGATGTGATTCCCACGCTTGTAGGAAGCAACCGACGGCTCCTATACTTTCGAGAAAGTTTGCGCACTCCACATTCCCAAGCTAGGTGCGATCCCTCGCGCCGGAAAGAGAAGGTTATGTTCCGCAAGTTCGCAATCTCCCTCTCCATCGTTTCTCTCGCGGCGTGGGGTGCTCTGACCATCGCTTGTGGCAGCTCTTCCAACAAGACAACCGCCTGCACCGGCGGCCCTTACAACGTGGTTGGTGACTGGCAGGTTACCGTCACCCAGAGCAACGGAAATAGCGTCACCGGCTATGGTGCGATTGATTCCGCAGGCCTGGCCCTGTTCTTTGATGACTCGCTTACGACCGGAAATACAGGAGATACTCTGCAACTGCCGACCATCACGGGTGCCTGCTCGTTTTCTGGAAACATTACCGATTATGAAGAGCCCGGCGGCCCAGCCAGCGGTCAAACCGTCACCGATACTGCGACAGGAAATGTGAGTTCGGCGACATCCATCAGTGGCACCTTCACCGGTAGCAGCGGCTCCGGCACTTTCTCCGCCGCCACGTTTTCGCCTCTAACCGGTTCCCTGGCGGCGGTGACCGGCTCAAAAACAGGCATCGTCCAAGTTGCGCTCGACAATCAGCCGGTTCTTTTGCCCTCAACCTTCGCAGCCAGCGGAAGCGGCGCCAGCATGAGCTTTACTACGGGCGACGAAAACCTGAACTGCCAGACCACCGGCACGTTCACGCAGGTTGGAACCGCCAACGTTTTCGATGTCTCCATCACTTTCACCAGCACTGGGGCCGGAGGTTGCGCCGTCACCGGTACATTCAAGGGAATTGGTTTTGAAAGCAGTTCCGATTACTTCAATCTCAATCCCGGACAGTCCGACACCTACCTGTACGCCGACATCCTCGACGCCAGTAACACATTCGTGATCGAGTTTTTCTAGGGTGAGCGCTTCGACCCGGATAGACTAGGCGTTCCATGTAAAGCCACAGTGGCCGCAAGTAGTTGGTTTGCGACCCGCCAACAGCGCCAGTAGTCCGACGGGAAACAAGCAAATGCTCACGATGATCGTCCATGCCGGGTACGCGAGGCGTATTTGTGCACTGAGAGGATGTTCCGTCGTAGGAAATCTCAAGTTCGGAATCGCTCTTCCATCGAATGTTCTGGGCTCTGACTGACTTGAACTCACCGAAAAACACCACATCCGAACTAAAGCCATGGGCTGTAAACACCTTTACGGTGTCGTCCGCGCCGCCGAGGCCAGATGCGTCGTACTCGACGATTCTGGCTGCCGTCTTCCTGCTTGGAGAATAAACCGGTTCGGAGTATGTATTGCCGGGCGAGGTCGAAACAAGCGTGTCCATAGCGAGTAGTGCGAAGAGCGACACCCCTAAAAGCAACTGGATTGGAAAGCGAACGAACCAACGCTTCTTACGCACAGACCAGATGCCGAAGCTCGCAGTCGCGACTATCAACAACAGCAGGCAAAACTGTTCTACGACCCACCACTCAATAAAAATCAGCTTACCGAACTCCTCGACGAAGGCGGCGCAAACAGCTCATATCGTATCTCGGGAGCCGCCGGGAGGGTCAAATGTTGATACATGTTTTCGTCAGTTGACGCTCCCCCTATAATTGCGGACTGGCACACACCGATTTAGTGGAGTCACGATGGGCTGGTTCAACAAGAACTCCTCTCGATCTCCGCAGCGGCTAACGCCACGTATCGTCAGATTCACAGGCGAGCAGGATGGCCCAGCGGAGCGCGATCTCAAAGGTAGCTTCGTAGAACTCTTTCGTGTCGAGCCGAAGGTCGAGGTTGCATACTTGGCTCGTGTCGAGCATGGCGACGGATCGGGCATTCACGTCACTCTATGCTTGAAGTGCTATTGCCCAAGGTGGCGGATATTTTCGGGAAGATGTTTGGCTCTCATGAACATCTCAACATCAGGTTCTTGAGAAAGGACGAAGAGCACGAGTTGCGCTCGGTCTGTACATCGGTCTGTACACCGTTCTACACGTCTAAGCCTCCTAGCTGAGGTTGCCTGTTGCAAAATCCGGCTAACGTTCAAAATCCCCCCGGCTGCGGGTTCTGAGTCAAACCGCCTGATTACACCAGTCAGCGATGCGGTAAAGATCCGCTCTTCCACGTTCAAGCCTGATGCGGCACTTGAGTGCTACTCCTATGCTCTCTGCGACTGTCAAGTCCTAAACTTTTAGTTGACAAGCCCGTTTTGGCAGTAGTATTGTCCTAATTATTTAGGAGGACGGGTGGCATCAGAACAAAAAAGAGCGGCGCAGCTGACACGCCTGGAGCTGCAGATTATGCAGGTTCTGTGGGAGAACGGTGCGAGCACAGTACAGACCGTACAGCAGAAATTGCCCGGAGAGGCGCTCGCCTATACGACCGTCCAGACGATGCTGAACATCCTGCAGAAAAAGGGCAAGGTGAAACGGAAGCTGGTGGGGAAGGCCTACGAATATCGCCCCGTTTTGAGCCGTGAGCGCGCGCTGCGTGAGGCGGCAGGAGATCTGATCGAGCGCGTATTTGGGGGTTCGGTCGATGCGCTGCTCATGAGTCTGGTGAAGAACCGGCAACTGGATAAGGTCACGCTGGCAAAGATGGAGAAGCTGATCGAGATGCACGAGAAAACGGAGGACGAGCATGGAAGCGATTAACCAGACGGTGGTGACGTATCTGCTGAATGCTTCGTGGCAGATCACGGTAATTGTAGGGCTCGGACACGCGTTCGGTGCGTTTCTGCGAAGGATGCCATTCCGCTACAGACATGTTGTGTGGATCATGTGCCTGGGAGCATGCATATTGGTCCCGCTGGTGACGCTCGTTTTTCAGCCGTACGCAGGCGGGGGCATGACCTCGGCCACAACTGCGGCGGCTTCGGGCAGCGACCAGCTATCCGGAAACGGGCCGGGTGTGCCTTTTCGGCTTCATAGCCGCAGCCATGCCATTTCGTTTCCCGGTAACCTGATTTCCGCGCTGGTATGGAGCTATGCCGCGTTTGTTTTTTTTCAGCTGATCAGATTCGGTTGGAGCTACCGACGAACTCTGCACATTCGCAAATCAGCTTTCGCGCGCGGGATGCCGGCGAGACTTTTGCAATCTCTGGAAGAATGCTCGGCCAAATTTTCACTTCCGGCAATTCGAGTCCTGTGTTCGCCCGAAATCGGGAGTCCGTCAACGTTAGGACACGTCAGGCCGGTGCTCATTCTGCCTGAGCATTTCTTCGAAACGGGAATTGGCGAGCAGGAAGTGATGGCTGCGCTGGGCCATGAACTGGCCCACATTCGGCGGCGAGACTTCGGCCTGAATCTGCTGTACGAAGTGGCGTCTCTCCCGATTTGCTTTCACCCGCTGAGCCTGTTGATTCGAGCGAGACTGGCGCAGACGAGGGAGATGGCATGCGACGAAATGGCCGCCGCGCTGCTTCCCTCGGTGACGGATTATGCGCGGTCTCTGGTTCGGTTAGCGCAGACGATGTTTGCCGCTGCTCCATCGGCAGCGACAAGTTACGCAATGGGGCTGTTCGATACACGCGCTCTGGAGGAACGCATTATGAATATTCTGGACACAGGAAAAAGAAGCGGGAAGGGGGCCCGCATGCGGATGCTTTTCACGGTGGGGATCATCGGCGCAATGTCGCTGGCGATCTGTGGATTCTCGGTACGAGTCGCGGACCACGCGGCCGCGGCTCAACAGCGGTTCGTGGGTACGTGGGAAGCGCAGTACAAAGGAAGAGCATTCTTCACGTTGCGAATCAGTGAACAGAACGGTTCCCTGGGAGGGAGTTGTCTGCACGTAACTCGCTTGGCGAAGATGGGCACGAAGACGGGCGGTGAGCTGATACCGACGACCGACGAGACTACGCAGGAGCCAATCAGGGAAGCGCGCATCCGAGGAGGCAAACTCGAACTGCAGATCGGCGATAACTAAAGATCCGATTCTGCTTGATCTTCTCCCGACTGGCGACAATAGCGCGGACGGGAACATCGTTGGGGATCCGAGCGATCCTTTTGTGCACATTAAGCCGTGGCATTTCCGGAGAGTCTCTGCGACTCCTTAAGATGCCTTTACATGCGGACGGCGGCTTGTTCCGCCGTCTTGCTTTTTGTGCAAGCACGAACGAAAACGTTGCGGACCCGGAGAAGGTCAGACATTGAAGCTCAAGCCCACCGTTGATTCCACGTACCCGAAAAGGCCTGATGGTTGTTGAAAAATTCCGATTACGCTCAAAACCCCTTCGAAAGGCGAAGAGACGGCGCAAAGTTGTGGGAATGCTGGTTACAACAGTTTGTCAATTTGATTTGTCGGTGCATGGTCTACTTTCGAACATGCAAAAACCGAAGCGTTCTGAGGACCCCCTCTGAATAGCCCATCAGGTCCTTCGCTTCTAATTCTCCGATTTCGCAGTTTGCTCTCCCTTCCCCATCATCAATTCTTCCGCAATTGCTCGGCGCCCGCGAGTTATCAGAGACATGAATTGAAAAGCAGCGCCCGTTGAAAAAACCATAATAATGGCGGTCCTTCCCGCTGGGGATCCAGCTTCGATAGAAGATATCGAACTCTTGTCCCCCTATCCGCCTCTTCCCTTCATAGAAAAACCTTCGAACCTCATCCTCGGATAGTCCCTCTTCCTCGTAGGTGCATTTCTTCGGGTCTGTGACGGTTTTCTCGAATCCGAGAAACATCTCCTCGGGATCGCTCTTGAGACTGATTCCCCCTCCTTCCGTTATCTCCAAATGCCAGAAGCCGGGATATTGAAACTCGAAACCAGTGTCTTTGTATGTTTTCAATTGGAACTTGGCGAACTCCAACGATCTTTTTTCAGCAACCGTCTCTTGCAAGCGTTTGCGTATGAAATCTAAACGCTGACGAATCTTGGTCTCGACGCAATCGACGAGTTCCGCTGGTTTCGTTGCGGTAACGCTGCACCGCTCCCGTTCAGCAATCCATTTCCTTTGGGATTGCACCAGACTAGATTTGGCGCTTGGCTCAATTATCTTGACGAGGGTCTCGTAAAACGCACTCAGTTCCCGGTCCAGCTCACGCAGTGGTCCATCACAAATCAATTCTTCCACTTTCGTTTTCGCTTTTGCACACCATTGGGGTGAGCCATTCGAATCGTCAGCCCAGGACAAGACCGAAAGCGAGCAAAGGCCCGCAACGAACGGGATGAATAGAACTAAACCTCTGGCTGCTCTAGAAGTCATCTCTCGTCCTGCGCTCATGCCAATACTTCAGCACAAGACGCATTCCTCGACCACGTTGGTTGGTCCAACACCCACTTTAACCCCCAGCCTGGCTTGACAGCCATCAAAGCCAAGAGTACCGTAGGCGAATATAAGGCGAACATGTCTGCCTTGCCCCTGCTTCCGCTTTCCGATAAACCCCGTCTGGTCGGCATCGCCCGTCTGGCTGCCGAAGGCGAGTCTCTTCGCGAAGGCCACGATGTCGAGTACTTCACGATCTCAGCGAAATCGCTGCTGAATCGCTGCGTCAGCCGACGGGCTATGCCTTTTACCTGGACCATCAATCCCTACCGCGGCTGCGAGTTCGGATGTCGCTACTGTTACGCCCGCTACACGCACGAGTTCATGGAGATGCGCGACGGCATGGACTTTGAGCAGAAGATCTATGTCAAGCAGCATGCCGCCGATCTCCTGCGCCATGATCTGCATCGCGTGAAAACCGGCGAAGCCATCGCGCTCGGCACCGCGACCGATCCCTACCAGCCCGCCGAACGCCGCTATGAAGTCACGCGCGCCATTCTCGAGGAGTTCTCACGCCATCGCGGATTCGAACTCGGTATTGTCACGAAATCGAATTCCATCCTCCGCGATAAAGATCTGCTCCAGGAAGTTGCTCGATCCAATCGCCTTTCCATTCACATCACCATCACAACTCTGAATACGGAACTTGCGCGAATTCTCGAACCGCGCGCTCCACGCCCCGATCTCCGGATGGAAGCCGTCCGTACTCTGCGTCAGGCGGGATTGCATGTAGGAGTAAGTTGCTCTCCGGTGATCCCCGGAATCACGGATGCGCCCAAAGATCTGGAAGCGCTGATTCGAGCCGCCGCCGAAGCCGGAGCCGACCATCTCTTCGCGAATCCGCTCTTCCTGAAGCCCTGTTCGGCCGCGGTTTTTCTTCCCTTTCTTGAACAGAACTTCCCCCATCTCGCCGAAAACTATCGCCAACGCTATCAGGACCGCGCCTTTCTTCCTGCCGCTTACGGCAAGCGCTTATCGCAGCTCGTGCGGCAGTTGCGCGAGAAATACAAACTCTTCCCCGACCCTCGCGGCAAGCACGTCAAGTACGCGAATAAATGGCCCGTGCAGGGCTTTGAGGAGCAAATGAATTTATTCTGAGCACTGGATCTGAACCTTCCACCCGATGCCCGGCGTCATCCCGAAGCGCCGTGCTTTCCCGGCGGCGCGAGAGATCTCCCGCGCCGCGAACCTCCGCGCTTTGCGGATCCATTTACCAGATGCGCCCCTGTGCTCCCGACCATCTATAATCTGAAGTGAACGTATGGCGACCGCTCCCCCGCCTCCAGCCCAACCGGTTCAGAGTGTGCCCCTGCGCGCGCGCCTCCAGCGTTTCTGGTTTCGCGTAACCGAAGGTCTTGCCCTCGGCCAACTCTGGTCGCAATTCGAGGCCGAAGCCCGTGCCAGCTATCGCCTGTATTCGAAAGATGTCGCCGCCCGCACTCCCGAGGGCCTAAGCCGTGGCGGGCGCCGATTGCAGGTGGCAAAAGAATTCTTCTGGGCTGTGCTGGAAAAGCTTTCACCCGCCCGCCGCGTTCTCTTACTCGTTGCGCTCATTCTTCTGATCATTCCTCAGGGCAGCTTCACCTACAACGGAGAAGGCGGAAAAGTATACGGCGCAGAGTTCGATTCGCACTTCTGGGCTGCGCTTTTGTTGTTCGTCCTGCTCATGCTCGAGATCGCCGATCGCGTCGTGATGAAGCGCGACCTGCAGATCGCCCGCGAAATTCAGACCTGGCTTTTGCCCGGTGCTCCACCGCAAATTCCCGGACTCGCCATCGCCTACGCCACACGCCCCGCCAACACCGTGGCGGGAGATTATTACGACGTCTTTCCGCGTCCCGGAAAAACAAACGACGAAAACCGCGTCGTATTCGCCGTGGCCGATGTGGCGGGCAAGAGTATTCCCGCCGCCATGCTCATGGCTACCTTTCAGGCCAGCCTGAAAACTCTTTCCACCGCCCAGGTTCCACTCGAAGAACTCGCCGCCAACATGAATCGCTATGCCTGCTCCAACAGCCAGGGAGGCCTGCGCTTCACCACCGCATTTCTCGCCGAGTACGACGCTGCACGCCGCACCTTCCACTACATCAATGCGGGACACAACAATCCCATCCTGCGCCGCGCCAGCGGACAAATCGAACGCCTCGATGTCGGTGGTCTTCCCTTCGGTATTCTGCCCGAAGCGAAATACGATTCCGCGACCGTCACGCTCGCGCCTGGAGATTGGTTGCTCATTTTTACCGATGGACTTGTAGAAGCGGAAAATGCGCACCAGGACGAATACGGAGAGGTTCGCGTGCTGATGGAACTGGAAAACTGGAAATCCCTCGCACCTGCGGAATTCCTGAAGCACCTGATGGCGTCGCTCGATCTTTTCGTCGGCAACACGCCCCAGCATGACGATGTCACCTGCATGCTGCTCAAAGCGGAACCCGCATAGGTTCTTTCATCCGCTGGGAGTTCGATGCTGAGTTACTGCGGCACTGGCGCAAACTTCACCTGTTTTCCGCTTTTGTGTTTCAAAATCAGCGACGCGGCGGAGTCCGCTTGCATCGCGGCCCTTAGCGCCCCGAACCCGACACCTGGAGGGGTGTCAGCCCAAAGAACACTTCGGCGTCCACCACACTCCGTCGCGCCCGGCCCATGTCGGATGAGATCTTCGCAGCTGCTTGCTCGGCCGCCCGCGCCTCAGGACCGCGGCCCGCACGATCCAGTACGTCCGCCAACAGCAGCAGTGTCAATTCGCTCGGCTCAACCTTGGCGGCATGACTGAGTTGCTCCACAGCACGCGCGGAATCGCCGTTCCGCTCGGCCAACAAGCCGCTGCCCACCAGTGCACCTGCGTTATTCGGATTCAGTTGCAATGCATTTTGGTAGTCAACTTTCGCCTGATCGTAATCCTTCGCTTGCGCATTCGCCCCCGCCATCTGGCTCCATGCCATGGCGCGCAGCTGCGGATCTCCGGCATTACTCAAAACTTTCTGATACAGCTTCATCCCGTCTCCGAGGTCGCCATGGCGCTGCAGGTAAACTCCCATGCTGAGAACCTGGGGCAGCGGATAACGATGTAGCGCCTCCGCCTTGAGGAACTCTGGCATGGCTTCTCCGACCCGGCCTTCCGAATCGAGCACCATCGCGAGATTGTCATGCGCCATGTAGTTGTTCTGGGTGACACTGAGCGCATAGCGCCACAGAGTCTCGCCATTCTTCCAGTATCCCAGCTGGCGATGCGTAATCCCTCCGAGGACGAGAACGATGATCGCGGCGGGGACCCCAATCCAGTATTTCGATACCGCATTCTTCTCCGCGATCTCCCATGCTCCCCACACCAGAAAAATCAAAATCCCGATCATCGGGATATAGACGAAGCGATCCGCCATCGCTTGTTCGCCGACCTGCACCAGCCCGATCATCGGAACCAACACTCCCAGAAACCAAAGCCATCCCACCGCGAGATATCGCCGTTCCCGCCAGCGCAGCGCAATCGCACTCAGCCCAAGCAATACAATCCCACTGACCGCAACCTGCCACAACGGAATGGAATTCCCCGGATGGGGATACAGCGGCGCCAGATGCCGCGGCCACACCAGGTTGGCAAGATACTTGGCGTAAGACACAACTGCATTTTCCAGGCGCCCTTTCAGCGAGAATTCTCCCAGTGTTCGCACCGCATCGGCGGAGCGCTGCGCCTTCACCGTGAGAATCGATCCGACCAGCATGATCGCAAACAGAGGAATTTTTTCGATGAACAAAAACTTCAGCGAGCGCCCCCGCCGGGTGCCCCACTTCTCCTGTTGTTGGGAGAAGTGCGGATTCTCTCCTCCGCCCGGAAACATTCGTTGCAGCGGCCAGTAATCCCACAGCAATAGAACGAATGGCAGCGTGATGATCTGCGGTTTCGCCATCATGCCCAGCAGGAACGAGGCAAGAACCGCCCCGTAACGTCCAATCCCGCCCCTCCGCGCATAGCGACCGTAAGCCCACATCGCCAGCAAGAAGAAGAACATGCTCAGCACGTTCTTGCGCTCGGCCGCCCACGCGACCGATTCGACGTTCACGGGATGCACCGCAAAAATCGCCGCCACAATCAGGCTGGGCCACGCCAGTGCCGTCGCTTCTTCCAGTACAAGAAACAGCAGCACCGCATTCGCGGCATGAAAAAGAAGACTTACGTAGTGATGTCCCGCAGGATTGAGCCCGAAGAGCTGGCAATCCAGCGCATGCGACAGCCAGGTCAGCGGATGCCAGTAGCCCGCATGAAAGGTCGTGAACGACCACTTGATGGTCGACCAGGTAAGTCCGGCCTGAACCGGAGGATTGCTCAAAATATACGGAACGTCATCCAGCAGGACGAACCCATCCCGGCTAATCGGGTTGTAGAAAAACAGCGTCGCAGCCACTAAGACGAGACACAGAATCAAAGTCTGTCTCTGCCGGACAGAAAACGCCGGAACCGGCCGGCGAACCTCCGGCGGCTTAAATCCGGTTTCAGACGCAGGTGTGTTTGCAACCGCCGAGCCCGTTCCCACCGAAAACACAGAGGCACTCCCTCTCGATTTCTCGATTATAAAATCCAGAACTGCCATCTACGCCGTAGTCGTCGATGTCCTGAGTACCTTGGTACCTTGGTCATGGAGCAGCGCCTGGAATGCGCCACGGGTCATTAACTCCCGGTGTCATCGTGAACGCAGCTGTTTTTCAGGCGAAGTGAATGGGCCTCCCGCTAAACCGGCTTCGCGCGTGAGCTAAACTGTACCCCCGCGCGGTTCGTGGAAATCCAAACTTTCTGTGCTCGCCAATCTGTGACCAAAGTTATCCTCTGCGCTTTCCCAACTCGCGGGTGCACCCCATCTCGGAAATAGAATGAACCAGCGTGCACAGCAAGGTCCCACTCACAGGCTTCGGCCTCGGTCTCTTCGCGCTGGTGTTTTTCCTCGCCGGAATTGGCAATCCGCCGCTCTACATCCTCGACGAATATCCCTACGTAAACGGCGCGCGGGCTCTGCTGAACGGCACTCAGGATCTCAATCCGGAACACCCGCCCTTGGCGAAGTTCTTCATTGCCGCCGGAATGAAAATTGCGGGCGATACGCCCTTCGGTTGGCGGCTGACCAGCGCAGTGTTTGGCGCTCTTTCTCTGGTTGCGATCTTCCTTTGGAGCAATCTCCTCCTCCGCGATTATCTCTTAGCGCTCACCGCCGCCATCCTCACCTTGTTCAACAACTTTCTTTTTGTGATGGCTCGCGTGGCTATGCTTGACGTCTTCTATTTCGCCTTCGTCATTTGGGGAATCCTCGCCTTCACCGCCGCAGTGCTTCTCGATACGACTCTGCCGCGCCGGCGCGCGCTCTTGCTCTCCTCCGGCATGCTTCTCGGTTTGGGAACCGCCTGCAAGTGGAACGCGATCGTGACTCTGGCTGCGCTCGCGCTCGTGGCTGCGGTTCTCTACCTGCGCAAGCAGCACGGCTTTCGGGAACTGGGCCTCAGCACGTTGCTGATCGGATTGGCACTGGTTCCACTCGTCTCCTATGCTCTGGCCTACTGGCCCTTGTGCCATCGCTTTCATCGGCCGTTTTCCATCACCGACCTCGCCGCCATGAACGCCTTCATCTGGCGCTATCACGTGACTTGTCCGGGCAATCCCGCGCTTGACGTGCCTTGGTATCGCTGGTTCTTCCGCGCTTCCCCTGAACGAGGATTGCGCTATCTGATGGGAAACTTCGTCGTTGTGTGGGGAGGATTGCTGGCGCTCGCGATCTGTGCCGCGCGATTCCTGCGGTCGTTTGCCCTGCCCGAGGGCCTGGTAACGTTACTGTATTCCGTCAATCTCTTGCAGTGGATCCTGATCCCGCAGAAGCGCCTGGTCTATTACTATTACTTCCCGCCTGCCATGTTTCTTGGCGTTGCCATCGCCCTGATCCTCGCCCGCGGACAGGCGCCGCGTCTCTTCGGAGTGCGCGTAACGGTTTTACTTATTATCGCCTCCGGAGCGTTCTTTCTGTATTGCTATCCGAGGATGATGGGCCTCAATGCCCCCTACGACTGCATGTTCGGCTGTTGGAGTTGATTCCCGGTGTCGCCGCCTCACAGGGCAACCGACCTCGCGCCCGCTACCCCCCACACTGGCAGAATGCAGACTGACAGAAAATGTCAAACTCAGCGACGTACTTCGTTCACTGACACAATCCAACCTTCTTGCCCGGACGCACTTCGGTACCGCTCACATTGAAAATAAAGCTCTTCTCCCAAGCCCGCTGGAAACCAAGGTAACTGGCAGGTCTGGCCCGGCAAATGCAAACATCAGACCCGACTGCGTCATCCGTGACCAGAATCTTCAAAACACTCACACGAGGGGAAAAAGAGATGCGGAAACAGAAGGGTTTCTCACTGATCGAGCTGCTGATCGTGGTGGCCATCATCCTGATCATTGCAGCTATCGCGATTCCGAACTTGCTGCGCGCCCGCATGGCGGCCAATGAGTCGTCTGCTGTCGGCTCCATCCGTACCGTCACCACCGCGCAGGTCACCTACCAAACCGCTTATCCGACCGCCGGATACGCGACAACTTTGCTCGACCTGGGTGGCGCGCTGAGTGCGGGTTGCACAGCGTCTGAGACCACTGCCTGCTTGATTGACTCCGTGCTGGCCAACAACGGCAACCCCGCGGCCACGGGAAAGAGCGGTTATTCGTTCACGAGCGGAACCGGCACCACCAGCGGTACGTTGAACATTGGCTACACGGTACTTGCCATCCCGCTTCAGATCAACCAGACGGGCGTGCGCGCTTTCTGCGCCGAGGAAGATGCCGTGGTTCGCGTCGATCCATTGGGCGTTTGCTCCAATGTCGAAGCGACCATCCCCACATTCAACGCTCTGAATCAGTAATTCAATTTGGCGAAGTACCTGGGGGAGGGTACAAGCCAGGAGCAGCGAAGGCAACTTCGCTGCTCTTTTGTTTTTTGTCTCCGGTTTTTTTGTCTGCGACATCATTCCCCGCCCTCAGCTCGCATCCCGTCTGCATGGCTGTTCCTGCACACCTGACGTCGCTAGCACCTTGGTCTCGAGCACTTCACGTTCGCAAGATGACACTTTCTGTCGTTCCTCCCTGTCTAGTCTGCACGCCGGCTTCTCCCTACCCTGCTCATCGCCACCCAAGCATATGAACGCTCACTAGTTAGCTCCGTTACCAACGTGAACCAGGAGGGCGAGCAGAATGGAGTTGAAACTGCTACGAATGTGTGTGGCACGTGCTCGGACCAATTTCTTTTAATACTTTGTGGGGAAGGTTTTCCGATGCGCTCAACC
Source organism: uncultured Acidobacteriaceae bacterium (assembly GCA_963772045.1). Lineage (GTDB taxonomy): Bacteria > Acidobacteriota > Terriglobia > Terriglobales > Acidobacteriaceae > Sulfotelmatobacter. The sequence continues at coordinate 379,310 of CAVYWC010000005.1, forward strand.
AAAGGATTCTCGCTTTTGGAACTGCTGATTGTGGTGGCGATCATTCTCATCATCGCCGCGATTGCGATTCCCAATCTGTTGGAGTCCAGGATCGCTGCCAACGAGGCTTCGGCAGTGGGCTCTCTGCGCGCCATGACTTCGGCTGAGATTACTTATTACAACATTTATCCGGCCGTGGGCTTTGCCACCCTGATCGGAAACCTGGGTGGGACGGACCCATGTACGGCAGCATCCTCTGTAGCTGCTTGTCTGATCGATAATTCCCTGGCGTCGGCAACGCCGGGCAGCGGTGGTAAAAGCGGATACGTTTTCCAGGCCAGCGGAATTGCAAGCAACGGATCCCTCAACAGTGCCTATGTAATCGGTGCGGCTCCCTTGCAAATGCGTTCCACCGGAAACCACGACTATTGCACGATGGCGGATGGCGTCCTGCGCTCGCAACTTGGAAATCCGGGAGACGTGCCAGTCACGCAGCTCGCCCCTTGCCTGGCTTTCCCCGTCGCGCAGTAACAGAGCAGAATAGCGCCGCCCGCCCAGTAACGACAGGTACATCGTCGTCCCGGCCAATTCTTAACCCGTGACTCTCGTAACTGCGCACCGGTTCAAAAATGGCTCTGCCATGCTTATAATTTTTGGTTGGAAACACTCTGGAGAAGCACTTCCGCAACACCTATGGCCGCGATTGAAATCCTTGGTCTGGAAAAAACCTACAAAGTAGGTTTCTGGCACAGCCGTCCCAAGCGCGCTCTGGAACCTCTGCACCTTACCGTGGACGAAGGCGAAATTTTCGGATTCCTCGGGCCCAACGGCGCTGGCAAAACCACCACCTTGAAATTGCTCATGGGACTCGTGTTCCCCACCGCCGGCTCTGCCCGCATTCTGGGCCGTGATTGGATCGATCCCGAAGTGAAGGCGCAAATCGGCTTTCTGCCCGAGCAGCCGTACTTTTACGACTATCTCACAGCCCACGAATTGCTCGACTATTACGGACAGCTTTCCGGCGTCTCCGCTGCCGACCGCAAACGCCGCGTTCCGGAAGTTCTCTCGCGCGTAGGCCTTTCCGATGTCAAAGGCTTGCAGCTGCGCAAATTTTCCAAAGGAATGTTGCAGCGAGCCGGTATCGCACAAGCCATCCTGCACAATCCCAAGCTCGTGTTCTTTGACGAGCCCATGTCGGGACTAGATCCCCTCGGCCGTCGCGAAGTTCGCGATCTCATGGAAGAGCTGAAACGCGAAGGCAAGACCGTCTTCTTCTCGACTCACATTCTTTCTGACGCCGAGACCCTGTGCGATCGCGTTGCCATCATTCACAAAGGAATATTGCGCGGCGTGGGCGCGGTAGAAGATTTAACTTCGACCGTTCAAGAAAAGGTTGAGGTCGTCTGGCAAGGGACGCGTGTTCCCGCTTCGATGAAGGCCTTGAGCAGCGAGTGTCACGTCAGCGGCGACCGGGTACGCGCTGTCATTAATAAGAACCAACAGGATGGCGCCATCGATGCCCTTCGCCGCGAACGCATGGGCCTGATCGCGATTACGCCCGTGCGCACTTCGCTCGAAACCTACTTCATGGAAAAGCTGCAGCAGGTTCAGCCGCCGGTCGAGGCCGCTATGGGGACGAACGCATGAGCGCCCGCATTTACTACATTGCCAGCAACACGTTCCGCGAAGCCGTGCGGGACCGCGTGCTCTACAACCTGATCGCTTTCGCCTTACTGCTCTCGGGCGCAGCCATCCTCGTCGGGCAGATCTCGATTGATATCGAGCGCCTGGTCGTCGTCGATCTTGGCCTTTCCGCCGTTTCTCTGTTCGGTGTAGTCATCGCCATTTTCATCGGCATCGCTCTGGTTTCCAAAGAAATCGAGAAGCGTACGCTGTATACCGTTCTTTCCCGTCCGGTGCGCCGCTGGGAGTTCATCCTGGGCAAGTTTTGCGGCTTGGCTGGCACCCTCATCGTGAACACGTCGTTCATGGCGATTGGTGTCTTCGGAGCCTTGCTCTACGTAGCTCACAAATTCGACCGGCCCGACGCCTGGATCTTTGTCGCGCTTTATTTCATCATTCTCCAATTTCTCATCATCTGCTCGCTGGCCCTGCTGTTTTCGTCATTTTCTTCGCCGCTGCTCTCCGCGGTTTTCACGTTTTCCCTGTTCGTCATTGGCAGCTTTGCCGATGATCTTCGCGGATTTGCCCGGCTCACCCACGGCTTTACGGGCTGGTTCGCGATGGGGGCCGCATACCTGGTTCCCAATTTCTCCACCCTCAACGTCATCAGCAGTGTCGCGCATCAGCAACCGCTGGGGCTGCATCTCATCCTGCAGAATACCCTCTATGCACTCTTCTATACTGCGACGGTCATGAGCGGGGCGGTTCTGATTTTCGAGCGCAGGAATTTGAAATGAGCTCCCGCACTCGCACCACGATCGTTGCTTCTACGTGCCTCGTGGTTTCTATGACGGCATCCGTACTCCTGTTGCACCGTATCGATCAGTTGCATCCCAAAGCCGCCATTGAAGACGTTCTGTATATCAGCTCGCCCAAGTTCGTGAAACGCGCCAGCCTCGGCTTCGATGGCCTGATGGCGTGTATCTACTGGACCCGCACGGTGCAGTATTTCGGACATCGCCACTTCACCGGAGAAGGAAGCTATAACGAACTGGCGCCGCTGCTCGAGATCACCACCGCGCTCGATCCCAACATGCTCCCGGCCTACCAGTTTGGCGCCAGTTTTCTGGCGCCGCGTCCGCCCGCAGGCGCCGGCCAGCCTGAAAAAGCAATTCGGCTCATGCAGTATGGCATCGCGCACAATCCCGACAACTGGCAGCTTTATTACAATCTGGGATTTGTCTATTACACCGCGTTCAAGGATTACAGGAAAGCTTCTGAGGTCTTCGAACAGGGATCCCACGTCCCCAACGCGCATCCTTTCCTAAAGATACTGGCTGCGCGCATGGCCGAAAATGCCGGCGAGTTTATGACCGCCCGCATGCTCTGGAGCGCCACCTTTGAGACCAGCCACGAATCCAACATCCGCCGCAATGCCATGGAACACCTGCGCTGCCTTCAGGTCGACGAAGACGTCACCAAACTGCAGGCAGCCGTGACTCGCTTCGGCCAGCAGGCAGGACGGCTTCCCGCCAGCATGGCCGATTTTGCTGCGGCCGTACACCTGCCCGGCGTTCCCACCGATCCCGACGGTCAGCCCTACCAGCTCGATTCCCAGGGTCACGTCCTGGTCCAAAATCCGGATGACTTCCCTTTCATCACTCAAGGCTTGCCGCCCGGATACCACCCCCCGGCCAAGCCGAAATTTCATACAAATTTCTGAACTTCACAATATCTTCTGGAAGCAAACGGAAACCGGGCTCCGCCCGCGTTTTGCTCGGAAAAACACAAGGGGGGCTGCGCATGTCTCGCTGCCTTCGCAAGACATGGGATGCGCATCGCGAAAGTGCACGGCCTCCGCCGCGCCGATAGCCCCGGCCATGCACTTCGGGTATGCTCAACCGTCCCTGTCATCTTATGAACGAACCCTTCCCCACGATCCGGCAAGCCCTCGTTGCTTCCTGGAAACGCGAAGCGCACCGCGCGGGCTGGTTCCACGCCACGTGCTCATTGCTCTCCCGCGTATGGCAGTTCATCCGCGATTCGACTCCAGCCCGTCTGCGCCAACGCTACGGCGATGTCGAGTACGATTGGGACCAGCACGTGAACACGACCAGCGCCGCCGTGGGATGGCGGGATCGCTTGCTCGGCATCCTTCATTCGCCCTACCAGCCGACCGATCCCGGATTGTTTCACGAGATGCTCGACGCCCTGACAGAGCACGCCAATCCTGATCTCCCCGACTTCACTTTCCTCGATCTCGGCTCCGGCAAAGGACGCACCCTGCTGATGGCTTCCGATTACCCATTTCGGCGAATTGTGGGCGTAGAACTTCTGCCCTCCCTCAACCAGATCGCACAGGAGAATCTCGAGCGCTACCGCAGCGAATCACAAAAGTGCTTCGCCATCGAATCTATCCGTGCGGATGCAACCGCCTTCCCGATACCCGAAGGCCCGCTGCTGATTTACTTGTTCAATCCCTTCCCCGAGCCCGGATTGCGGCAGTTTCTGGCGAATCTCAAGCAGCCCTTGCGCCAGCATCCGCGGCCAGTCTATGTCCTGTACCATAATCCGCTGCTCGAACACGTTCTCAGCGAGACGCAGTTCCTGCACAAGATCGCCGGAACGCATCAATACTCGATCTTCGCCACGGAGCGGGATTGCCTTTAAGTATGTATAGTTATGTACATAACATGTTCCTTAAGGAACGCTCCAGAATCACGCATCTCAATGTGGGATCAGACCGCAAGAAGCACCTCGAATCAGTAAGTGCAATGAGAATCGATCAGCGGGATAGACTTGGACGGACAGGCTGGGCGGACAGGAACGTCCGCCCGGAATGGTCGGCTAACGTCGTTGCTTCTCTACGTATCCTTGCTCCTCAAAGACGAACTCAGCCTTTTTCGCCGTCAACTTCTCTTTGCGATAAGCGCGCGCGACATCGCCTAGTGAGGGCTCGACCGACACAGGCCCAAACTCCCACAGTGGCCGCTCCCCATGCGCAAAGGTGTAAGCAGATCCGCCTACCACCGACTGTTCCGTGGCCATCGCATGAGTCTCCGCATGTTGCGGATGATCCGGGACCTGATAGACCATGGGCTGAGAAGACAGCGAGCCTGCCACTTGTCCAACCGCGCTTGCGGCACACAAAACGCAAAATGCAACCAGAATCGTTTTCATGAGATTTCGCCTCACCCACCCTCATTCGTGCAAACCCGGTGCCAACGTAACTGACCATATTTTCATGTACTTACAATTCATCCCTGAAGCAGCGCGCAACCTTTTGCACATGCAACTTCAGGGGATTTCCCTTCCCATCTCCGCCCCATTTTTCGCCATTCAGTCGTAAGCTGTTAGGTGCGCGTGATTGTTGCCGCGCTGGCGCGCTTAGGAGTAACTGGCATGACGCTGACCGGTTCGGAGTGCTTAAACGTTCGTCGTCTCTCGACTGCGCTTCTCATCCTGACGTTTCTCGCGGCCACGACCGCGCTCGCGCAAACCGATTGCGCCGAGGGTAACGGAGTGCTCGACACCGCTCAGCCGAAAGATATTACTCCCCAGCAGATTCTCGACAAGCTGGGCGCGCAGGAAGCCAGGGTGCAAGAGGCGCGCACGCACTATACGTTCACCCAAGACGTGATGGTGCAGACGCTAAACGGTTCGGCCGTCGACGGACAGTTCCACGAGGTGACGGCCATCTCGTATGACGACAGGGGCAAGCGTCTGGAAAAAGTGAGCTATGCCGAGCAGTCGACGTTGCGCGGGGTGCAGCTCTCCACCCAGGACATGGACGATATTCGTGAATTCATGCCCCTGATCCTCACCCGCGACGATCTGCCGCAATACACCCTGACCTACTCCGGTCAGCAGCACGTGGACGATCTCGACACCTACATCTTCCACGTCGTCGCCAAGAAAGAAGAAAAGAACAAACGCTATTTCGAGGGGCGGATCTGGGTCGATAATCGCGATTTTCAGATCGTGAAGCTATGCGGCAAGAGCGTTCCCGATACGACTCATGGCAAGAAAAATCAGGCCCAGGAAGTCCGTCCAACGTTTGTCGGCTATCGCCGGTACATCGATGGCTTATGGTTTCCCGCTTACGCCCGCGTCGACGATACGCTCCATTTCCGCGCCGAGTCCGTTCACATTCGCGAGATCGTGAAGTACAAGGATTACAAGCGCGTGGGTACTTCTACGGCAGCGAGGTAAGTTCCCGCCCAGATTCAGCACTCGCGGGGCCGGATCCTTCGACTTTGCACAGGACCAAGCAGCATCCGCCCTACACGACCTGTGCTCAAAACATCCACTTGAATCGAGAGCGGCCCTTATGCTGTACTTTCCTGCATGGCCGAGCCCACGGAAAAGAACAAAAGCAAAGACATCGTTCTCTGGATCATCACAGTCGTTCTGATCGCGGTCGCCATCTACTGGTACAAACGGTAGTCCGCGCCCAGATGGACGCTGGTTCCCGCCCGCCAATGCTAGTCAATTCTGACCGGGACGTTTTCTCCTGCACGGAACGCGACGGCGAACAGCTCGTTACACCCACGCTGGCAAGAGTTCCCTGGATCTTTTCTTGAAGATCAGTCCTTGAAGTTTCTTCCTTGAAAACCATTTCTTGAGCATCAGTCTTGCGGAGGCTTGGCGTACTTCTCAAACACCGACTGGCTCGAGATGATGCCTTCCAGTTTTTGCGGATTGGCGCGATTCACGACCGGAACGATCTGGCAGCTCTGCACGAAGCGCAGCGCGGAATCCAGCGACAGATCGGGGAACAGCGAGGGCAAAGGCTGAGCGGAAATCAGGGAACCCAGCGTGTGTTCGCCCTTCCCTTCTTTGAACCGGCTCTGTATCTGCTCCCGCGTGATCACGCTCCATCCGCTCGGCTGCAGACGAACCAGGAAGACAGGTTGAGAGGAGTTTTCAATCCTGCGCGCAGCCGCGTCCACATAATCGGCCGCGCTCAAAATAATCGACGGCGCAGGCTGCATGGCATCTTCCACGCGCAGAATCGCCTCCTCGCGTTCTTCCTCAAGTGAGGGCAGGACAAGGCCATCCTGCCGCGTCAACAGGTCGAAAATCGGGATCGGTTCAAGGCTCCGGGAAACCACATAGGCGAACGTGTTGGCGATGATGACCGGAACGATGATTTCGTAGTTTCCGCTCATTTCCAGCACCATGAAAACCGACGTCATCGGAGCCCGCAGAAATCCGGCAAAGAGCACTCCCATTCCCACCAGCGCATAAGTTCCCGTAGTTCCGGCCAGATGAGGAAAGAAAAGGTGTTCCACGCCGCCGACGGCCCCGCCGAGCATCGCTCCCACGAACAGAGCAGGCGCGAACATGCCGCCGGGAGTTCCGCTCACAAATGAGAGGGTGGTGGCGAGAATTTTTAATGCGGCCAGGGTGGCCAGCAATTGCCAGACGTACTGCCCGTGCATGGCCTGGTCCATGAAGTTATAACCCGCGCCCATCACCTGCGGAGCCCCGAAGTATCCGATCAGCCCGATCAGCAACCCGGCAATCGCGGGCTGGAAATATTGCGTCCAGCGCGGCATGGCTTTCAGGCGCGGACGAAGAAATCCAATCGCCTTGGCAAACACGACCGCAGCCAGTCCGCCAACCAATCCAAGAACCAGATAAGCGATCAATTCTGACGGACGTTTGAAGGCCGTGACCGGCACGCGAAAGATGGGCTCCGAGCCCAGGAACCAGCGCTCCACCACTACGCTCGCCACCGCCGCGAGCACGACCGAGCCCAGGATGCCAGCGCTCCAGCGGCCAATCACTTCCTCAATGACAAACAGCACGGCAGAAATAGGAGCGTTGAATGCCGCCGCCAGACCGGCGGCTGCTCCGACCGGCGCCATCAGACGCAGCTTCTCCCGCGACAGTTTCAGTTGGCGTCCCATGGCCGAGGCCAGGCTGGCGCCGATCTGCAGAGAGGGATCTTCGGGACCGAGAGACTGTCCCGAGCCAATGGCCAGCGCGCAACAGATGAATTTGCCAACGGCCGTGCGAAATGGAATGAAGCCGTTGAATATATAAAGCGCGGCTTTAGTTTGATTGACGCCGCTGCCGCGGATAGCCGGAAACAGATGCATGACCAGAACTGCGACCACCAGCCCCGCAATCGACGGCACCGCCAGCGTCCGCCAGTTGTGGGTTTGCGGCAGTGGCCCCAGCAGTACCAGACGAATCCAGTCAATCGAGATGCGAAAACACACCACGGCCAGCCCGGAAAAAATGCCGATGAAGACGGAAAGGATGAGAAAGAAACTTTCCTCATCAAATACGCCTTCGAAGGCTTCAAACAGGCGCCGTGGCGCACGCAGGCGAACCGGTGGTTCGGGTGCCGGCGCGATGGGATTCGTAGTCGTTGTGAGATCTTTCATTGGTCGGCAGTGTCGCGGTCGCGGGCAATCAGAAGCAGAGCGTGGTTCATACCCAGAGCTTCTCCACAGTCCTGCGCTGTCTGCTGCTCAATGGAAAACACAAGATCCATGATCACATCGGGCAAGTCGTTTTCTTCCGCGTAGCGCAGGCGAGGAATCTCCCGCTTGGTAGCCAACCATCGTGATTGCAATGCAGCCAGTGGTGGAATCGAGGCCCCAGCCGGGGATAAAGAAGACGCAGCCGGTTTCACGACAGTGAGGTCGACACCTTTTTGTTGCGCGCATGCACTCAAACGCTCGCCCGCACCCGCGAATGCCGCAGCCAGCCGGCGGTTGCGCTCCGCATCGGAAATGCGATGCGCGAAGGGATCCGTTTCCAGGATCATGTTGGCGGATGCCAGCAAGTCGCGCAAGTTCTCGTCCTTGGGATCGGCATTCACCGCAGCCTGCAGATAATGCTCGGCCGTGCGGTATCGCCCGGCGCGGTACGCTGTTTCACCCGCCCCGGCAAGAGCGGCCAGATTCCCGCGATCGATGCGCAGCACTCGCTCGTATTCCGCCAGCGCGTCGGGATAGTCCTGCGCCTGCACCATGAGTTCCGCGGTGCGCAGTAACAGCACGGGATCGGGCGGCAAGGAAGCGGCCAGCGAAAGCACTTCGGATCGTGCCTGCGCGAGCGCGCCCCTCTGCAGCAAAAACTCGATCAACTCGATCTGGGCCTTGCGGCGATTGGTATCCGCATCCGAAGCCCAGACGCCGTACATGGCGTTGTGGTAGTAGCGCAGAGCATCATTGATCGATCCCCGCCGTGCCGCCAGGCGACCCAGCGCGAGATTGATGGTGCCGTCTTCCGGATCGTTCTGCCACAGCGACTCAAGATAGGACTGGGCTTCGTCCAGGCGTCCAGCATCGCGCAGCGCACGGCCCAGGCTGAGCTGATACTGCGTATTATCCGGGTCGCAAGTCAAGGCCGCGCGCAGCTCCTCAAGCGCCTTGTTGGCCTTGCCCGAGTTCAGATCGGCCAGCCCCTGCGCGTAAAGTCTTCGCCCGCGCGCCTGCTGGTTTCCGTTGTAGCGCGTCACCAGATGGCCGACTGCCGCAAATCCAACGATCGCCCCAAGCGTTAGCAACGCGAGCACGAACACGGCCGAGCGGGGAATGATCTTGTCCAGGAACTTTGCCATATATCGCAATGCGATACTAAATCATTGTGACACGGAAGGTCGCGTCAATGCGCGGCAGCAACGACATAGACGTAGCGCAACACTCCCTCACCGGTGTTCACCACGTCGTGCTCCGTTTCCGGCGGGCAATAAAGAGCGGTGTTGCCCTTGATTGCGCGTTTCGATCCGTCGTGAAAAATCATTTCTCCCTGGCCTTCGAGGACGACAAGAATTTCCTCGTGATGCTCGGTGCTGTGGCGCCCGACGGATCGTCCCGGTTCAAGCACGACGTAACCCGACTTCATGGTCACAGTCTCCGGTGGGCCGGTAAGAATCGGAAAGACTCCACTGCCGGGTTGTTCGAGCACGACGACCTTGGCGTGAGGCCTGGTCTGCTGCGCCGTCATGGATGTGGAAGCAACGCCGATGAGGAGCGGGATGACGATCAGCAAGAAGATGCGAGCAAGTTTTGATTTGGCAGGCATAACTCTCCGGAATTTTGACCTATCACGATAGCATCTATTGCTTGGTTCGCCTCACAGCCCGGCATCGGGTAAGATACTTCGGCTGCGGGGGGACGAACGAACATCATCTCGCCTAAGATCCGTTTCACTCTGATGAACCGCGAATATCACAAAGGCTACAGCCAGGAACTTCACCGCGACATGGAAGCGCTGGTCTTCGGTCACGCGGGCATGCCCGTGCTTGTGTTTCCTACTTCCATGGGCAAGTTCTTCGAATATGAAGACCGCGGCATGATCGGCGCGCTCGCGTCCAAGATCGAGCGTGGCGAGTTGCAGATATTTTGCCCCGACGGGGTCGATACCGAGAGCTGGTACAACAAGGGCGTGCATCCGCGCGTGCGGGTGATGCGGCATCTGCAGTACGAGCGCTACATCCTGCACGAATTCGTGCCCTTCATCCGCTGGAAAAATCCGGCATGGCAACTGGCGGCCACAGGATGCAGTTTCGGCGGCTATCACGCCGTGAATTTTTCGCTGAAGCATCCCGACGTGGTCACGCATTGCGTCAGCATGAGCGGCGCGTTCGATATTCATCAGTTTCTCGACGGCTATTACGATGACGATTGCTACTTCAACAATCCGCCGGATTTTGTGCCGAAGATGGGCGATGACTGGTATCTGAGCCGCTATCGGCAGATGAAAATCGTGCTGGGCTCGGCTGATTGGGACATGTGTCTCGATCAGAACGTGAAGTTTTCGGCGATTCTGAATGGCAAAGCGATTCCACACTGGCTGGATGTCTGGAATGACAACTCGAAGCATGACTGGCCGCTGTGGCTCCGGATGGCGGAGAAGTACTTTTGAAGATTGGTCGTCGCAAAGTTTGGGCGCCCCATGCAAAGTTTGGGTGCCCCATGTCTCGCTGACTTTGCGAGACATGGGAACCACAAAGCCGTCCGCGAGCGGGGTTGGGAAGGCACGGTTTCAGCCGCCAAATGGTCGCATCGACCCGGCTCTAGCCGCTGAGGGCAGACTTTCAGCGTGTGGAGATTCTTCGACTATAGCTGCGCACAGTATCGCGGCTCCGAATCCTCGCTTCGGATGACCGGGCGGTTCGTGATGGCCGCCAGCGGAGTATTGGCGAGGAGTACATAGGTCCTTCGCTTCGCTCAGGACGACAACGCATAAAGATTCAGGAATGGAGAATATCTTGTGAGCACAAAAAAGATCGGGATCCTATTTGGTATGGAAAACACGTTTCCGCCTGCGGTGGTGGAGAAGATCAACGCGATGAAGGCAGACGGCGTCGAGGCCGAGTTTGTGAAGATCGGCGGCATCCGCATGGATGAGCCCAAGAAATACGATGTCATCATCGACCGCATCTCGCAGGATATCCAGTTCTATCGGGCGTACTTGAAAAATGCCGCCCTGCACGGGACGATCGTCGTCAACAATCCCTTCTGGTGGACGGCCGACGACAAGTTCTTCAACTACGCGCTCGCCCATAAACTGGGCGTGGCGATTCCGCCGACCGTGATCCTGCCGCATAATAAGCATCCCGAGAGCACAACCGATCAGTCGATGCGGAATCTGATTTATCCGCTGAACTGGCAGGAACTATTCGATTATGTCGGCTTCCCTGCTTTTCTCAAGCCCTACTCCGGCGGCGGATGGAAGCACGTTTACAAGGTGCATTCGCCCGAGGAATTCTTTCATCACTACAACCAGACTGGCGATTTGTGCATGACCCTGCAACACGGCGTGGAGTTTGACGAGTATTACCGCTGCTACGTGGTCGGACAGGAAAAAGTGCAGATCATGAAATACGATCCCAAGGCGCCGCATCACGAGCGGTATGTGAAGGGCAATCCGCCGCCATCGTCGCCGGAGTTGCGCAATCGAATCGAAAAAGATTCTCTGACTTTGTGTCGGGCCTTGGGCTATGACTTGAACACGGTTGAGTTCGCGGTGGAAAAAGGCGTGCCGTATGCGATCGATTTTCTGAATCCCGCGCCCGACGCCGACGTGAATTCCGTCGGCCAGGAGAATTTCGATTGGATTGTGAATGCCGTGGCCGAAATGGCCGTGAAAAAAGCGCTGAGCGGAGAAAATCCGGTGAAGGAGATGTACTGGGCAGCGTTGCTGGCGGGAGACGGCGCGACGCCGAAGAAGGCGTCAGCGCGCAAAAAAGTGACGGTGTAGCTTCATGGCAGACGCGATTCGAAGGACGGTTCCTCATTGGAGTTCTGCGCGCGTGGCTACCATGGATTCCGATAGCCGTTGGCCTGCGTGAAGTGTTCCGCGGCGTATCCAACACCAAGGCGACTGGGATCGCAGATTTGGTTGCCGGTCTAGGCGGGTCGTTCGCACTGTGGGGCATTGTCGCGATGGTTATCGCGCAAATCGTGGCGATCGTTTTGGCTGGGAAAATCCTTTTCGCCGGAACATTGGTTGCGCAATCTGGTCTCGGTGCTTTCCACCGTGTTCAGCGGACTCATGCTGGTTCTGGTGAGCCTGTTCGTCGCATCGATATGGCTCTGGGCACACCACTAAAGCATGCAGTCGACCACACAGACCAGCATCAGATTCCTCTTCGCGGGATGACAAAATGACAGGCAAAAAGAAGTCGAAATCAGGTCTACGGATGGGGAGGAAGTTTCCGAAAACCGTGGATGAGTATCTCACTCGCGTCCCCGAACCGGCGCGCTCTACGCTCGAAAAAGTTCGTGCCGCAATCCGCTCCATCGTTCCGTCGGAAACGACAGAGATAATCAGCTACGGCATCCCGACTTTCCGATACAACCGCGGTCTCGTCGCATTCGCCGCCTTCAAAGATCATTGCAGCTTCTTTCCCCTTGGTTCGTCTGTGCTCGACGAATTCGAAGATGAATTGAGGCCCTACCGCATATCGAAAGGCACACTTCACTTCCCCCTGGACAAGCCCTTGCCCGCAGGGCTGATCAAGAAGATTGTGAAAGCGCGTCTGGCGCAGAATGAAAGTCGAAAGCGCTGATCTTCTGCTGGTTTTTCTTCGTTGGTATACTATCTGTGCCTAGTTTTCTTCCCCAACTGCGCCCGGTATTGGGGCCGGTTCCGATTCGATTTCGCAGGCAGGAGTTCGCGGGCAGGAGTGCCCGCGCCACACTTTTATGTTGCCGACTTTCACTATCGGGATTGAAGAGGAATATCAGACTATCGATCCGCAGACGCGCGATCTGCGCTCGCACATTCAGGTCGAGCTTCTCGAAAAAGGCAAGAAGGTGCTGCAGGAACGAGTCAAGGCGGAAATGCACCAATCCGTCGTCGAAGTGGGCACCAGCGTCTGCAAAAACATCAAAGAGGCGAAAGCCGAGGTCAAGAATCTGCGCCGCGAGATCATTCGTCTGGCCAGCGAGAATGGTTTGCGGTTGGCCTCGGTCGCGACCCATCCCTTCTCCGATTGGCGCACGCAAGAGATTCATCCCGACGAGCGCTACAAAAATATCATTGAAGACATGCAGCTGGTGGCCCGGGCGAATTTAATTTTCGGCCTGCACGTGCATATCGGCATCGAGGACCGCGAGACGGCGATTCACATGATGAATCATGCGCGCTATTTTCTGCCGCACATGCTCGCACTTTCAACGAACTCGCCGTTCTGGCTGGGCATGAATACGGGGCTGAAATCGTATCGCTGCAAAGTGTTCGACAAGTTTCCGCGCACGAATATCCCCGATTATTTCCCCAGCTGGGGCGAATACGAAAATTTCATCAAGCTGCTGATTAAGACCAACTGCATCGACAACGCAAAAAAGATCTGGTGGGATATTCGCCCGCATCCGTTCTTCAATACCCTTGAGTTTCGCGTCTGCGACATTCCCATGCGGGCCGATGAAACCATCGCGATCGCCGCGCTGATTCAGGCCACGGTGGCCAAACTGTACAAGCTGTATACGGCGAATCAGGGATTTCGCCTGTACCGCCGCGCTCTGATAATGGAAAACAAGTGGCGCGCGGCGCGTTATGGACTCGAGGGCAAGCTCATCGATTTCGGTAAGCAGAAAGAAGTTCCGGCGCGCGACCTGGTGCGCGAATACCTGGAGTTCATCGACGACGTGGTCGACGAATTGGATTCGCGCGAGGAACTGAACTACATTCACACCATGCTTGAGACTGGCAGCGGCGCCGACCGCCAGTTGCGCGTGTTTCAGGAAACCGGAGATTTGCAGAAGGTTGTTGATTACGTCGTCGAGGAGACTGAAGCGGGGCTGACCGAGAAAGAAAAACTCGCCGCCGCGAAACAATTAGGATGACTATTGCCGTTGAGAAATCCAAAATTCCCACGTCTCGCAAAAACGCCGAGACCCTTCGCCCTGGCTCCGAGCAGGCATGGGGCACCGCAGGCAAATCTCAATTGGATCTGAACCAGCTTTCGTTTGATTCCGAATACGCGCCCGGCGCCTACAACGCCGTGAACGTCTGCCTGCGCATACAGCCGAGCGAACAGGTTTGCGTCATTACCGATCGTGCGACGGCTGATATTGCGGCCGCGATCGTGCATCAACTTGAAAGAATCTCTGCGCCCTATCATGCGTGGATTCTCGAAGATCTTGCGCCGCGCCCGCTGAAGGATTTGCCCCAACAAATTCTGGACGATCTGGAAAAGAGCCAGGTTTCGATTTTCGCCGTGCAGGCCCAGACCAACGAACTACGCTCGCGCATTCAGATGACCGACGTGGTCAACCGGCGCCGCATTCGCCACGCGCACATGGTGAACATCAATCGCCAGATCATGCTCGAGGGCATGCGCGCGGATTTCAACCGGGTCGACCGTCTCAGCCAGAAAGTGATCGAGATGGTGCGCCATGCCTCGAAGATTCGCGCCAGCACCGCGGCCGGAACCGATCTCACCGCCGACCTGAATCCCGGCTACAAGTGGCTCAAGACCAGCGGAATCATTTCTCCGGATAAATGGGGAAACCTGCCCGGCGGAGAAATTTTCACCACTCCCGGCGAAGTGAATGGAACGTTCGTCATCGACGGCGTGGTCGGAGATTATCTCTGCGCCAAGTTCGGCGATCTTCAGGCGAATCCGCTCACGATTCACATGAAAGGTAATCGGCTGACCGAAGCGCATTCGGCCAATCGCGAACTGGAAGACGATTTCTGGCGCTATACCCATACCGACGAAAACAGCGACCGCGTGGGCGAATTCGCGATCGGGACCAACGTTGACCTCAGAAACGTGATCGGCCAGATCCTGCAGGACGAAAAGTATCCCGGCGTGCACATCGCGTTCGGAAACCCTTACGGCGCGCACACCGGCGCCGAGTGGGATTCGACCACGCACATCGATGTCGTTGGTCGGAACTTCAACATCTGGGTCGATAACGAGCAGATCATGCGTGACGGCAAGTTTCTGGTGGAGGCGTAGGCCTCCGTCGCTGGACCGAGCAATGAACAGCTATCAAGACCATGAACCCGGATTCATTGCAGATACAAAGGCAAAGCAGAGAAATGTCATGGAGCCGGATCTTCTTCACAACACTTCTAGCGTTGACAAATTGCTGTGGCATGGCTCGTGTCAGGCAACAAAGTTTCAGAAGGCCGGATCTCTGATCTTCGGCTTCTTCTTCGGCACAATCGGGGCGTCATTTACTTACTGGTCATCCTGGCAACACGAGCCTGTGTTGACATTTGCCGGTCTACCTTTTCTCTTACTTGGCATCCGGATTTGTTTCAAAGTGTTTGTGCCAACTCGTGTTCGGTTCGCGCATCACAAATAGAATCCTCAGGTTCTTGAATCAGGATGATCCCCACCCTGCGCCAGCCGTTCAACGCTCAGTTCGCTCCGGAGAAATATCAGGCTTTTTTGCGCCGCATCGACGATCTTTGCGGCACGCATGTTCAATTTCGGATTTCCGAAACGCCGTGTTTTTTCCCCAAGGAACTGATCGACCGCATGGCCGCGGACGGCAAGGAATTGATTCGGCAGCTCGTCGACAATCCCGAATATCGCGCGAAGTCCAACGAAGCCGTGCCGGTGGAATTCAAAGTTCCGAACGAAGCTCCGCATCCCATGTTCGTGCAGGTCGATTTCGGCCTCGTTCGCGATGCTAGCGGCGAACTGCATCCGAAGCTCGTCGAACTGCAGGCCTTCCCTTCGCTTTATGCCTATCAAGGCTATCTAGCGCAGGCCTACATCGATATTTACGGGCTGGAGAATCTTGCCTCGGACCTTGGACCTCAGACCTCGGCCGCGCGCTCAGCACGATTGAAGTATTTTCTCAGCGGCCTCAACGCCAATTCGTATCGCGAACTTCTGCGCCGGGCCATTGTCGGCTCGCACGATCCCGAGAACGTGATCCTAATGGAGATTCATCCGCAGGAGCAGAAGACGCTGCCCGACTTCCTACTGACCGAAAAAATGCTGGGCGTGCGCGACGTCGACATCGTCGACCTCAAGAAAGAGGGATCGCGCCTTTACTACGAACGCGGCGGAAGACACATCCCGATCCAACGGATTTACAATCGCGCCATCATCGATGAATTGCAGCGTAAGGATGTCAAACTCGCCTTCGACTGGCGCGACGATTTAGACGTGGAATGGGCCGGGCATCCCAACTGGTATTTCCGCATCAGCAAATTTTCCATTCCGTATCTCAAGCACCAGTCCGTCCCGAAAACCTGGTTTCTCGATCACATGGATGAAATTCCCGCTGACCTGGAGAACTATGCCTTGAAGCCGCTGTATTCGTTTGCCGGACTGGGCGTAGTGATCGCTCCAAAGAAAGAGGACATAGCCGATATCCCGGCAGAGAAGCGGCCCTATTACATTCTGCAGGAGCGGCTGCACTTCGAGCCCGTCATCAAAACTCCGTTCGGCGGGACCAAAGCCGAGGTGCGCGTCATGTACATCTGGCTGGACGAACTCACGCCAGTGCTCACCATCATCCGGATGGGCCGTGGCCTGATGATGGGCGTCGATCACAATAAGAATCTGGAATGGGTAGGAGCGTCGGCCGGGCTTTTCGTTCACGGAGAGTGAGAGTCCGCATTATTTCTTCCCGATTGAAACGAAATTCCCGATCCTCGAGAAACCGGCCAGAAATGGGCACCCACGCACCCACTGCCCCGCGTACCTACGCACCTACAGCGCCTTTCCCGACGGACTCTGCAGACTTCCGCCATGATCAGCGGTACTTCTTGACGATTCTAGTTTCCAACTCCTTGCCGTTCGGCCGTCTCACGTACATCTTGTCTCGTTCGAAACGGATGGCCACCGCATCCCCCGCCGAGAACTCTCCGGGAGCGTAACCCGCCGCCGCGGCGCAAGCGTATTCGCCCACATAGTCGACGCCATTCACTTTCACGACGACTGCCGTCCTGCGGGCCGAAGGCTGCTGAGCCTCGCGGCGGATTTCCTGCTCAGCTTGCGTCCAGTTTTCGACGTCGCGGCCGGGAATCCTTCCATTTCTCTCATAGATTTCCTCGGCACGCCGCCGTATGGCCTGGTGCAGCTCGTCCGTGGCAGGGGGCGAAACATTCGGCAAAACGGACTCAGGAGAAATATCGGTTGGCATAGGAAAAACTCCTGATCGAAGTAGACTCCGACGCATTCGCTTGCGTCTCTTCTACACTACTCCCCTGCAAACGGGATGCAAGCCAAGGGCATCAAACTGAAGGTCGTAGCGAACGCGAAAAGGGGAATTCAATCCGCTCGTCCCAAACCGGAGCCGGCGCCACTCTCGGCCGCCGATCGAGACCATGAGCGACGTGTCTATCGACAATCCGCATAGCTCGCGCCCGACATCCCTGTTGACCGGGATTCGGTCGGCAGCCTACCATTACGCCGGGCAACGGCGCGCTCTCCCATGATCGGCCAGACCTTCTCACATTACCGCGTCCTGGGCAAACTTGGGGGCGGTGGTATGGGCGTGGTGTATGAGGCCGAGGACATGAAACTCGGCCGCCATGTCGCCGTGAAGTTCCTCCCCGAAAACCTGGCCGGCGACGCCAAATCGCTCGAACGTTTCACCCGCGAGGCCCGAGCCGCCTCCCAGCTCAACCACCCGAATATCTGCACCATCCACGGCATTGAAGACAACCACGGCCATCCCTTCATCGTCATGGAGAAGCTCGACGGCGAAAGCCTGAAGCAGCACATCGGCGGGCACCCCATGGAGGTCGACCAGGTCCTCGACGTGGGCGTGCAAGTGGCCGAGGCGCTGGTCGCCTCGCACGCCAAAAACATCGTCCATCGTGACATTAAGCCCGCCAACATCTTTCTCACGCCCAGCGGACAAGTCAAAGTGCTCGATTTCGGACTGGCGAAGCTGGTGCACAACATGGAGGACGATGCGGCCATCGATAATTCGCTGACCGCGGTGGGAGTCATTCCCGGCACGGCCGTCTACATGTCGCCGGAGCAGGCCCGCAGCGAAACCGTCGATGCGCGTAGTGACTTGTTTTCTTTTGGCGTCGTGCTCTACGAGATGTCGACCGGCAAGAAGCCGTTCGCCGGCAGCAATTCGCTGATGACGCTCGACGCCGTCCTGCATTCCAAGCCCATTCCTCCGCGCGAGCTGAATCCGAAGATCCCCGTCGAACTCGAAGGAATCATCGGCAAGGCGATGGAGAAGGACCGCAACCATCGCTATCAAAGCGCGGCGGAAATGAAATCGGATCTGGCGCTGCTCAAGCGCGAAAGCGAGTCGGGACAGCTCAAGAGCGGCACGCATACGGCCATGCTGCGCTCTGCCACGCGAACCTTCAGCCACAGCAACCGGCTGCAGATTTACCTTCTCCTGGGGATGGCCGCGCTGCTGGTCACCGTCCTCAGCGCGGTCGCCGCGTGGTGGTACCAGCGCCGTGAAGTGGCGAACGAAGAGCAGCGCAATGCCATTGCCGTGCTGCCCCTGCAAAATCTGAATGGAGATCCGAATTTTGACTATCTGCGCTACGCGCTGGCGGACGAACTGACCAACGTGTTGACGTACGCGCGATCGCTCGATGTCCGCCCCTCATCGGTGACGCGAAGATTTACCTCGATGGATCTCGATCCCAAAAAAGTCGGCCAGGAACTGCGGGTAGGACGGTTGTTAACCGGATCGTACCGCAAGCAGGGGGACGACCTGGCAGTAACCCTGGAAGCGATCGATGTGCCCACCGACCGGCTACTCTGGCAGACCACAATTCTGGCCAAAGCCGACGACATGATCGGCTTGCAGGATCAGCTAACGGCTCAATTGCAGCATGGCCTGCTGCCCGTGCTCGGAGGCGGAGGCGGCGAAGTCGAAGCTGCATCCCGGCCCAAGAATCAACAGGCCTATGATCTTTATCTGCGCAGCGTGGCCGTGCCCCACGATCCCAAGCCCAATCAGGAAGCGATCAAGATGCTGGAGTGGGCCGTGGGTATCGACCCCAACTACGCGCCAGCCTGGGAGGCCTTGGGACAGCGCTATTATTTCGACTCGGTCTATGGCAGCGGCGGCGAGGAGATGTTCCAGCGCTCGAACTCCGCTTACGAACGCGCTGTTTCGCTCGATCCCAATCGTATGCTGGCCGCCAGTAACCTGATCACCAATCGCGTGGAACGCGGCGAACTTATCCGCGCTTATCAGTCAGCAACCGATCTGGTGCGGCGCCGTCCGCAAAGCGCCGACGCGCATTTCGCGCTCTCGTACGTATTGCGCTACGCCGGCATGCTGGAGCAATCCACGAAAGAGTGCAATGTCGCGCGGCAACTCGATCCCGGCAATTTCTTCTTCCGCTCCTGCGCCTGGTCATTCCTGGAAATGGGGCAGACTGATCGCGCGATGGATTTCGTCCATCTTGATGCTGGCTCGCAGTGGGCGGCATGGGTAACACCGTATATCTATCTCGCCGAAGGGAACCGCAACGAGGCAAGAACCGCAGCCGCGAACATGGCCTCCGACACCACCTATCACAAGACGCTGATGCAAGCCTGTACGGCGATGCAGGCCCCGGCGGACTTGACCACGATCGTCCGCGAGAACGAGGCTTCCGTGATGATGGAACCGGATCCCGAGGCTTGGTACCATGTCGGCGCTCTGATGGCCGCCTGTGGCCAGAATGAGCCGGCCCTGCGCCTGCTGAAAGCCGCCGTCCAGCAGAATTATTGCGCCTATTCCGCCTTGCTCGATGACCCGCTGCTCAAGGAACTGCGCAAACAGACAGCCTTCGACGAAGTTTTGACCGCGTCCAGCAACTGCCAGGCAGTGCTGAAAGAAACACCGCAGTAGGCATTTGCCTTCGAAAAATTTGCGTCGAAGCGGGGTTTGGCCCCATCCTTGTAACGTGACACAACCCGGACCTGCCGTTGCGCAGCGGATCTTCCGCTGCGTTTCCAAATTTTTTCAGTTCCATCGTCTCGCTGCCGCACTGGTGTGTTTGTTTGTGACCCTCGCTCTGGCCGCGCGAGCGCAAGCGCCGGTCGCACAGTCGGCCCTGCCCGCTTCGCACGCGGCCACGAGTTCATCGGGCGCTCTGGCCGAACCTCCGCGATTTCTTTATGACGGAGTTCCTGCGCCCATCGCACAAGATGAAGGCCTCGCCGGCCTGCGCCTGGAACTGTTACGCCTGGGGACGACAGCGCGATTCATGCAGGTGGTGGCCCATCCCGACGACGAAGATGGGGGCCTGCTCACCCTCGAAGCGCGCGGGCACGGCGCCAGCGTGCTGCTCATGACACTCAATCGCGGCGAAGGTGGACAGAATAAAATCGGCAGCAATCTATCGGACGTCCTCGGCGTGGTGCGCACCGAAGAGCTTCTGGCGGCCGATCAGCTTTACGGTGTCCAGGATCGCTTCTCGCGTGTCGCCGATTTTGGATTTTCGAAGAGCGCCGAGGAGACTTTTGCGAAGTGGGGCGGGCACGATCCCGCGCTCGGCGACATGGTCCGCGTCATTCGCACGTTTCGTCCCGATGTCCTGACCACGCGCTTTTCCGGAACGCCGCGCGACGGACACGGCAATCACCAGGCCTCGGCCATTCTCACCAAAGAAGCTTTCCGCGCCGCGGCCGATCCTAAGCGCTTTCCCGAACAGATCGCCGAAGGCCTCCAACCCTGGCAAGCCAAAAAGCTTTACATCGGCAATGTCTGCGGATTCGGCGCCATGACCTGTCCTGACGAGAACTGGACCATCAAAATCAACACCGGCGAATACAGCCCGGAGCTTGGAATGTCATACGCGCAGTTCGCCATGCAGGGACTGCGCCATCAGCTGTCGCAGGGCGCGGGCGGTTGGTCGATCGAGCCCGGCGATCGTTTCACCTTTTACAAGCTCGTCGATTCGCCGTGGCCTCCACGCTTAGGCAAAGACGGCCACGAAAAGAACTTCTTCGACGGAATCGATACATCCCTGACGGCGTTGGCAAATCTGATGCCGGAAAAACAAGAATCTCAGGCCCGAGTGATTTTGTCGGATGTTTCTCGGGAGTTAAACCAGGCAGCAGACGCGGCCAAGCGAAACGATGCCTCGGCAGTTACTCCGCCATTGATGAAAATCGTAACCGAACTGGATCGTGCCAGCGATTATGCTCGCGGCATCATCATGCTCGATTCGGCAAAGAACGAATTGCTGATGCGGCTCGCCGAGAAACATGAGCAGGCTGAAACTGCTCTGAATCTCGCTCTGGGCGTCTCGCTGCGCGCCGACGTTACTTCCGGCCAGGGCGAGAAGCAGCTTCCGAAAGAAACCGACGCGCTCACCACGGTTTCTCCCGGCCAGGAGTTCACCGTCGCCGTAACCTTTCACAACGGATCGAAACAACCTCTCGCGGTCGATCAGATCAATCTCGAAGTTCCCATGGGATGGAGCACGATCAGCGGTAAAACCAAGCCGGAGACCGTAAAACCGAGTGAAGACCTGCACGCTGACTTTCGGATTCGTGTTCCGCATGATGCGGCCTACACGCGTCCCTACTGGCATCGCGACAATCCGGATACCGAGAGCATCAACCACATCGACGACGAAAAATACGCTACGCTTCCCTTCCCGCCTCCGCCGCTGCGTGCGGAAGTGAAATATTCCGTCGCCAGCGGAGGTTCGGTACGCGCGACAAGCAATGTCGCCGCCGTTGTTTCCACTTACTTCATCGACGATTCCGGGAAGCCGCGATCGCAGCCGCTGGCGATTGTTCCTGCTTTCTCCGTGGAACTCGAGCCCGGCACACAGGTAATTTCCACGCACAACGGATCGAGTTCTTCGGTGAAAGTCGGCGTGAGCAGCAATCTCGCGCGCCCCGTTCAGGGTGAACTCCACCTGCAATTGCCCGATGGCTGGCGCTCGGAGCCTTCGCAGCTCGACGTCAACTTCAAGCGTCGCGTCGAGAAGCAGGACTTTCAGTTCCAGATCTTCCCCGCTCAATTGCAGGAGGGTCGCGCCACCATTCACGCCGTGCTCAACTCCGATGGCCAGGAATATTCCGAAGGCTACACGTTGGTCACGCGCGAGGATCTCGGCAGTTTTTATTACTACCAGCCGGCCCGCCAGCGCGTGAGCATCGTCGATGTCCGCGTGCCGCATGAGTTGAAAATCGGTTACATCATGGGCGCCGGCGACGATATCCCGACCGTGCTCAAGCAGATTCACATGGACGTCACGCTCATTCCCGCTGCGAATCTCGCCAAAGAAGATCTGAGCCAATTCGGAACCATCGTGCTGGGAATTCGCGCTTACGACACTCAGCAAGATGTAGTCGCGAACAATCCCAAGCTGTTGGACTACGTGCACAATGGCGGCACGCTGGTCGTGCAGTACAACACGGGCACCCAGGATTTCAATTCCGAAAAGCTCACGCCGTATCCCGCCGAACTGAGCCGCGCGCGCGTCTCCGTGGAGGAAGCGCCCGTAACGATTCTTGCTCCGGATGACTCGATCTTTCATGATCCGAACACGATCACCGCTCACGATTTCGACGGCTGGGCCCAGGAACGCGGGCTCTACTTCATGTCGAAGTGGGACGATCATTTCACCCCGCTGCTCGCCTGCCACGATCCCGGCGAAGATGCCCAGAAGGGTGGCCTGCTGCGCGCGAAATACGGCAAGGGAACGTACATTTACACGGGCTACGCCTTTTTCCGGCAACTGCCCGCAGGCGTGCCCGGGGCCGTTCGCCTGTTTGTGAACATTCTGAGCGCAGGACACGGAAACCAGTAGCCAGCTGCCAGTAGATTGCGCAAAAGAGGTGGGTGCCCCATGTCTCGCCGTCGTTGCGAGACATGGGAATCACGGCAGGCGAAAGGACGCGGTTTCAGCCGCGACATACGCAGCCCAAAGCAGGTTCGTATCAGGGCCCGGCTAGCCGCGCCGCACGGGAGCAAAAAACAATCGGGCTTCAGCCCCTGAGGGCAGCTTCTTGAAATCACGCGCGCCTGACTTGAACGATAAGGCCATCCACACTTACTCCTACTCCCTCGCTCAATGAACTCCCCCGCCAACCCGGATTCTTCTCCCTCCCTGATCCGCGGCATGGGACTCGGCGCCGCGACCACCCTCAACATGATCGACATGATCGGGGTGGGACCGTTCATCACCATGCCGCTCGTCGTCAGCGCGATGGGCGGTCCGCAAGCTTTGCTGGGATGGATCGTGGGCGCTCTGTTTGCGATGTGCGACGGCATGGTGTGGGCCGAACTCGGCGCGGCCATGCCGGGATCCGGCGGTTCCTATCGTTATTTGCGTGAAGCCTACGGTCCTGAGAAACTCGGCCGCCTGATTTCCTTTTTATTTATCTGGCAACTCTCGTTCAGTGCCCCGCTCTCGATCGCCTCCGGCTGCATCGGCCTGGCTGGATATGCCGCCTATTACTGGCCCGGCCTCGACAACGTTCTCGCACAACACACTGGTACTTTGCACCTGCCCTGGGCCGGAACACTCCAGCTCGGCTGGATCGTCACTCCCGGCACTTCGATTGCCATTGCGGTCTGCCTGTTTACCGTCCTGCTGCTTTACCGGCGGATCACCGTGATCGGCCGCCTTTCGAAACTGCTGTGGATCGGGGTAATGGGCACGATCGGCTGGATCATCTTCGCCGGATTCACTCACTTCAATGCCGCGCAGGCCTTCAGCTTTCCTCCCGGAGCATTCCATCTTTCCCACAATTTCCTGACCGGACTGGGCGGAGCCATGGTCTTTGCCGCCTACGATTATTGGGGATACGGCAACGTCTGCTTCCTGGGCGACGAGATCAAAGATCCCGGCCGCAATATTCCGCGCGCTTTGTTGCTTTCCATCCTGATCGTCGCCGGTCTATATCTCCTGATGAACATTTGCATTCTCGCCGTGGTACCGTGGCAGGAGATGCTGCATGCCGGCCAGAACAACAGTGGCCTCTACGTAGTCTCGTTATTCATGCAACGAATCTATGGACCGTGGGCGGCGCGTCTCGTGACCGCGCTCGTCATCTGGACCGCCTTCGCCTCGGTCTTCTCGCTCATGCTCGGCTATTCGCGCGTGCCCTACGCCGCCGCGAAAGATGGCAACTATTTTCGCGCCTTCGCCAAGGTGCATCCCGTGTATCGTTTTCCCTATGTCTCGCTCCTCGCGCTGGGGATCACCGCCGCCGCCTTCTGTTTTCTGCGTCTGCAGGATGCCATTGCCGCTCTGGTTGTGCTGCGCATCATCGTGCAATTTCTGATCCAGGCCGTTGGACTGATTGTGCTCAGAATCCGCGAGCCCAACCTGCCGCGCCCATTTCGCATGTGGTTTTATCCCGTGCCTGCGCTGCTGGCGAGTGCGGGATTCATTTTCATCCTGTTCAGCCGTGTGCATTGGCAGAGGGAGATTCGCTATGCAGTTGTGATCCTGCTGACCGGCCTTCTGATCTACCTCATTCGCGCCTGGAAAGATTCGGAGTGGCCGTTCGACGCGCCAAGACCCGCGTCCGTCGTTGCGGGGCGCGATCCGGGATTGTAGATATTTCATGTGTCGCGCGCCGAATCTGGTATCGTTGCACCCGGATTGCAGAGAAAACTAAACCTATGGGAGCGTACTCCATGAAACCGAAACCTACGTTGATTCTGCTTTCTTGCTTCTTCTTTGCCACGACGCTGACTGCTCTGGCGCAAACCCCCAAAGCAGCCGAACACCGCACCGCCAAGGAGATCCTCGACCACGCCGTGACCGGCGTCGAACACGAGTTCGTGCCCGCCGCCGACGCCATGCCCGAAGACAAATTCAACTTCGCGCCCACGAATGGCGAGTTCAAGGGCGTCCGCACCTTTGCCCAACAGATCAAGCACGTGGCCGCCGTCAACTATGAACTCGCCGCAGCCATCCTCGAGGAAAAACCTCCCGTCGATATCGGCGATGAATCCGGCCCCAAATCGCTGACCGCCAAGGCCGACATCATCAAATATCTGAAGGGCTCATTCGCCTACGCGCACAAGGCGATCGCGACCATCAACGACAAGAACGTGACGGAGACCGTGAAGAGCCCCTTCGGCGAAGGTAGAGTCTCGCGCATGGGTCTGGCCATGGAGTTCTCCTCGCACGCGTACGATCATTACGGGCAGATGGCCGTCTATCTGCGCATGAATGGCATCATTCCGCCCGCCAGCCGGATGTAGGATTGTGCAGAGACAGCGGGTGCCCCACTCAAGCCGCGTTGTTTGCGGCTTGGGTGGGGATCTTTGTCGGCATCAGCAAGAACCATCCTGCGACAGCCGCCCTCGGCTGTCCGGTATCTTTCATGAAAAGAAGCACCATCCTCAAAATCGTGCTTGTGCTCGCTGGATTAGCGCTGTCCCTCTTCCTGACAGGATCTGGCGACTTCTTCTATGAGCATCTCGGCATTCCGACGCCGGGTATCCTTGCGGCGAGGGCTCTTGTTCCCCCCCGACCTCAAGATTGGGGGAGGTTTGGCGATCAACTGACCATGCAATGGTTCGTTGACTGGATCTTTTGGTTCGCAGCCGTGTGCCTAATTTATTTCCTGGTGAAAAAGCTCGGCCGAACGCCGAAGGAACGGCGTTAACGAACGACGGCGGGGTGGCCCACCCTTCGCGGGGTTGGCAAAGGGTGGGCTATCCTCCGAAGATTTCGACCATCCTCGACTGCCAGTGTGACATCGCTACGTCGGCATGTTCTGTGTCGTGCGGAAGTCGGATTGAGCCACTTCTAAATTCTGGGTGCGGAGGTTCTTCGATGAATGGTCGCAACAATGCTGCACGGATGCTCATTGCTCTGGGCGCCTTGGTCTTGATCGCCGGTGCGCTGCTTCATTGCATAGCCGCCTACCCGAAAGTTTCAACTGCGGTGAGCACTTCGAATCTGGCCGCTCCCCTGCAAAAGGCATTGCGCACGGTTTTTCTCTTGGTCGGATGGGACTGGATCGTCATCGCGATCATCATGCTGATCAGCGCCTTCAGTGTGACAAGACTAGGGAAGGTAATTGTTTTGTCCTGCGGATTCGCTCTTCTGGCGACGGCGGCGCTCATGCTGGCATTTTTGGGCTGGTTCGTAGGCACCGACATGATTCTCGCATCGGCCCTGATGAGCCTTTGCGGTGGCTTGTTGTTCCAAGATAGCTCCGGGTAGGCCGGGTGGCCGAACCCTTGCGCTTGGCAAAGAGTGGGATTCCCCAATGCAACCAGGTCTTTCTTCTTGATTGATTTTTCCGCCTCGCCGACCTCTGACCCGGCCCCTATATTCCAGTATGTGCCGCGAGGTTTGAAATGTTACGACGGGCACGAGTACCTGCGCAAAGGGTGGACCACCCAGCGCACAACCCATTCAAGCCTTCATCTTCGTCTGCAGGATGCGCAACAAAGCGAAGTCCAACTGATGGCCGTGCCAGTTTTTGTACTGGGTGCCGGGGCGGTTTGTGTCGAGAATCCCAAAAGGACCGCGGAAGTTCCACAATCCCCAACCGGAATGCAAACCGCCGATCATCTCCAGCGTGTCGTTAAACCACGCGTGCACGATTTCGGCAGGGGTGTATCGATTGCAACCCATCTCGCCAAAGTGAATGGGAATGCCGTGCTGAGCCAGCTCCGCCCATGAGCGATATTGCTCCGCGATGGTTTCCTTGTCGGCAATCACTTTGCCTTGCGCATCCTTCAATGGCCAGGTCGGCAGCGGCAACCCCTCGCTGCCGGGGCGCGCCCACTCGGCGTGATAATGCGTGAGCTGGAAGGGCGAGTAGTCATGAGCGCTCTGCAGCATGCCGGTGTCAAATAGTTCCGGGATCGGTGTATTTCCCGCTTTGCATCCGTCGGTGACGATCAATCTCTTTGCATCTTTTTCCCGGATGGCAGCGACGGCGGCGCGTGCCACACGGGCATATTCCTTTGCATCCTGGACTGGCTCGTTCACGAGGTTGAAGCTCAGCTTCTCGCTCGGAATAGAGGCATACCGTTCGGTGAAATACACCCATTGATGGACAAAGGCATCGAGTGCGGCCTGGTCGTGGAAAAGGTTTGTCTTCTCCGGAGTATTGTCGATGCCAGTAACCTTGTTATCGCCGAAGTCGAGAATGCAATACCCCGGCGCCCGGTGCAGACAGATGTTGACATGCACCCCGTACTTTTCGCCAAGCCGGATCGCACGGTCGATCGGTTCGATTTTTTTCTCATCGATCTTCGTCGGATCAGTGGGGTCGGTCCAGAAGCGGTAGTCCATGGGAAGACGAACCCAATTGAAACCCCAGTCGCGCATCCAGCGGAAGTCGTCTTCCCTGAACATTCCATCGTTCTTGTAGGGAAAGTACTTCATCCAGTCCGCGTCAGTGGAGAAATACTCCAGGAGGTTGAAACCGTACCATCTCGGATTAATAGACTTTGAGGGTTCGGCCAGCGCCACCAATGCGGGCACAGACAAAGGCAATGCGCTTGCCGCCACTAGCCCAGCCAGCGACTTGACCACCGCGCGCCGGGATGGATTCACCGCTACGCCTGAGAGATTCTGATGTTGCATCGAGCCCCACTGCTTCTTTCGGCTGCCGCAGACGCTACAGTACAGCGCACTCTATCCAGTTCCGGAAGATGCCAATGAAACATACGCCATGTAATCCCCGCTCAAGCCACGCTTTGTGCCAGGAAAGCGTTATCTATTTCAATCTCTGCACCACAAACAGATCCGAAAGCATCCGGCCGATCGAGTAGGCGTACGATTTCCCATCCGCGCTGAAGCTCACAATCGGTATGCTTTGTACCCCAGCCAAGTCGGCAGGGAGGATCTGCTTCCATGGTTCGCGCCGTCCGGTCGCGACATCGATCCGCGTGATTTGCAACGGGAGATTGCGATCGCGCATCAGCAGACTCTTGCCCCCATCGATGAATCGCACGACGCTCTCCCCGGGTTTCTCTACAAAGTTAAGCTTTTGTGGTTCTCCCCCCGCAATCGGATAAAACCAGAATTGACGCTGGGCGTCGCGGGCCAAAAGGAATTTGCCATCGGGCGTGATGAGAATTCCAACCCGGTCATCCGAAATGAGTGGCTGGGGCGATCCACCATCGATTCCCAGCTTGTAGACTCGCAGCTTATGATCAGGAAGCGCGGCCGTGTAGAAAATGGACTTACTATCTGGAAACCACCCGGCGCTGAATGTCGCGTGTGCGTTTTCGTCGACGAGTGCTTTCGGTTCCCCAACACCAGTGGGAAGCAAAACAAGCTTGATCGGTGCGCCAACTCCGTCGAGAACCCAGCGGCCATCGGGAGAGAGAATTCCAAACGTACCTTCGCCCAGACGCACCGCTTCCGAGCCGTCGGTATTGCGCGAATAGACGCTGTAGTTCGTTCCAACGGCTTCTCCGCTCTCGGAAAACACGATGGTTTTGCCGTCGTCCGACATGTCGGTGACTAGCGACCAGTCGAACCACGAGAGGCTCCGTTCGCGCGATTCGCCGGGTGCGACCGCAGAGATGCTCATGCGGGCCTTGTCCGCGGTCAGCAGGACCAGACCTTCGCGATTGATATCGTGAATGGTTAATCCGCCGGGCGCGCGATAGATGAGCCTTTCTTTGCCGTTGAAGTCCAGCGCGTAAATCGACCGCGCCGACCCGGCAGGGACGGCAGAGAACCAGACCTCTTTCCCGCTCGGCGCCCACGCCAAGCCTTCCACGCTGGAATAGAACGAGGAACTTGCTTTGTGATTTCCGTGGCGATCAATGATGACGATCCGGCCGTCATCGCCGCCCACGATGTGGTCGGCCATCGCAAGGAATTCGCCATTTGGGCTGAAACGCAGGTGGCTGATCCAGGCATCCGGATCATAGATCACGTTCTCCGGAGGGAACTGCAACTGATTGCCACCGCGCTCGCGGGTGCAAACGATGGCCAGAGATTCGCCGTCGGGCGTCCAGTCGGCAGCCTCGACCTTGTCGACGACTTCTCGTGGCGCGCCCCCGGCGATTGGAACCCGCGCCAGAATCCCTGAGGTCTCCCAACCATTGAAGTCGCTCAGGTTTATCGAGATTGCCATCTCTCCTTTGGAAGAAATGGCGAGAATTTGGCCCGCCGGCAAGCCGATCGGGCGGGAATCGCTGCTATCGAACCGCGTCGAGAAGATTTCCTGCGGACGTCCATCCCATGAGGCGCTGTAGACGATGCTCTGACCGTCAGGCGCAAAGCGGGCGTCCAGAATCGTTCCATTGCGGAAGGTGATTTCATGGAACGTCGGTTTGGAAACCGCAATTCCGTGGCGCGCGAAGAAATATATGCCGACCCAGGAGCCGGCCAACAGCAGAGCAGCCAATGCTGGCACCAACCAGCGCGGACGCTTTTTTTCTTCCGGCAGCGCCTTCAGGCCGCCGCGCGTCGCGCTCGAGACTTCCGTAAGAGCTTCCAGATTGAAGGCCACGTCTCGCGCCGACTGAAATCGCTCCGCCGGATTTTTCTCCAGACAATGGCGGACGATGCGGTCTAAGGCCGGCTGTATGTTGCGATTCGTTTCCGTGAGGTCTGGGGGATCTTCTTTCAGGATCGCGCTCATGGTGTCGGCCGAGGACTCGCCATGAAATGCGCGCTTTCCGGAAAGCATTTCGTACAGGATTGCGCCAAAGGAAAAGATGTCGGACCGGGCATCGGTGGGTTTGCCGCGAACCTGCTCCGGCGACATGTAGCCGGCTGTGCCCATGACCGTTCCAGCTTCCGTAGCCACCTGGACCGTGGGCGCATCGTCGGAGTCTTCTGCTTCGGGTCGTGTGAACTTGGCCAGACCAAAATCGAGAATCTTCGCGCGGCCGTCATGCGTGATGAAAATGTTCTCCGGCTTCAGATCGCGATGGACAATGCCTTTTTCATGTGCCGCCGCGAGACCTCGCGCTATCTGCTGCGCATATTCGATAGCTTTGCGCGTCGAGGACAGCGCTCCCGTGCGCAGGCGCTCCCGCAGAGTCTCGCCCTCCAGCAACTCGGAGACGACATAAGGCGTTCCGCCCTCGGTGCCAACGTCAAAAATCGAGAGAATGTTGGGATGGTTCAACGCCGCCGCTGCACGCGATTCCTGCGCAAAGCGCTGCAGTCGTTCCGCATCGGCGGCAAAGGAGGCGGGAAGGACTTTCACCGCCACGTCGCGATTCAGGCGCGTGTCGCGTGCGCGATAGACTTCTCCCATGCCGCCCGCTCCGAGCGGCGATTGAATCTCGTACGGTCCCAGTTTTGTTTTTGCAGCCAGGGTCATAGGTGCGCAGAATTATAGTCCACCGCCGCGGCTGTCCATCCGAGCGTAGCTCGCCGGTGATGAAAAGAACCGTAGGCTGCCCCACTCAAGCCGCGTTGTTTGCGGCTTGGGTGGGGGGGGGTTTTCAGGATCAGCAAGAACCATGTAGGGACAGCCGCCCCCGGCTGTCCATCCGAGCGTAGCTCGCTGGTGATGAAAAGAACCGTAGGCTGCCCCACTCAAGCCGCGTTGTTTGCGGCTTGGGTGGGGGGGGGGGTTTCCGGATCAGCAAGAACCATGTAGGGACAGCCGCCCTCGGCTGTCCATCCGAGCGTAGCTCGCCGGTGATGAAGAAGAACCGTAGGTGCCCCACTCAAGCCGCATTGTCTGCGGCTTGGGTGGGGTTTTTTGTGGACAAGCAGGATGGAGAAGCTGCGCTACCTGCATCGCAATCCGGTGAAACAAGCACTCGCCGCCGAGCCAGAGCAGTGGCCCTGGAGCAGTTACCGCAGCTACGCTTATGATGAGCCGGGTAGCGTGAAGATCAACCAGTGGCCCAAGGCCGAGATGAGGATTCCTCCGGCGGCATAGCGAAGGCCAGAGTGAATCTAGAGCATCGAATCCCCCCTTTGCCAAGTGCTGCAAAGGGTGGGGATTCCCAAATGCGAACAGCTCTCTCCTCTGCATTGATCCCCTCGCCGCACCCACAAAAACCCACAGAAAAACCTCCTCGAATTTTCCACAGCCCTCGACAGCTTCCTTGTGACGGATGTCCTTGACCGAGGATACAGAAAGCTCATAGTGGAAATGTGCGCGGGTCATCTGCCAACTCGAATGCGGAACTCAACCCGAAACCGGAGCGTAAGTCCTTATTCCATAATATTTTGCGAATAAGCTGTTTGTTTCCAATATTTTGCCGGAAATCAACCAGATCACCCCAACGTAAGTCAATTAGAAAGAGGAATTTACAGAAACATAAATAAAAATTAAATTCTGTATTCCGCCGAGCTTCGCTCGCCTGGACAGCCGGGGCGCCTCTCCTACATGGACCTTCCGCCGCGCAACGTGATTGAGGTGGGAATCAATTCAGCCGAGAGACCAGCCCGCGACAGATGTTCCTTCACTGCGCGGCTAACTTTCGCAATCGACGCGCGCGGATCGAGGAACATCAGCACCGACGGTCCGGCGCCGCTGAGGGCTGCGCCCGCGATCCCGTCATGCCCCTGCAATTCCTGCAGAGACGGCAGCAGCGGACACAGCGCCGCGCGATACGGCTGATGAATGCGATCTTCGAGCGCAGGAGCCAGTAACTCGTGCCGTCCTTGCGTGAGCGCGGCCAGCAGCAGCATCGAGTTGCGCACGTTCGCCACCGCGTCGGCATGCGAATGCTGGGTGGGGATGGCGCGCCGTGCTTCCTCGGTCGCCAAGCTCTGGTCGGGGACGGCCAGCAGCAGCCGCCACTTCCCTTTCGGACGAATGTTGACCACCTCCGCCTCAGCCTCGCCCGACATCCGCGCCACGGTGATGCCGCCCATCCAACAGGCGGAAGCGTTGTCCGGATGCTGCTCGCGCCGCGAAGCTTCGCCAATGATCTGCGCGTCTCGCCAGCGCAGTTTTCCGAAGTGCACCGCCAGCGCCACGCCCGCCAAACGCGCGGCCGCGGACGAACCACAGCCTTTGCCAATCGGAATGTCGTTGGCAATCCGCAGCGCGAGTGGAATGACCGGCTTGCCCGCGGCTGCGAGCACTTCGCAGTACGTCTTCAGGATCAGGTGATCTTCGAGCCGGCCGCAGATCTCGCGATCGCGTCCACTGGCGGCAATTGAGAACTCCTTCGCGGCACAAGCATCGATCTTGATGTAGAAGTTCATGGCCAGAGCGGCCGCGTCGAATGCTGGACCGAGATTGGCCGATGTCGCCGGCAGGGCGAGGTGAAGTCTGTTCCGGGCAGCGTGACGGGTTGAGGTGGCTTTCGAGGGCATGTTCGGTTCAGGCTTTCTCGGCTTCGTGCAGCGTACGGATCACCGCATCCAGCGTGGCATCGAGGACGACCGGTGGCCGGCGCAGCGGATTCAATGCGGCAGCGGCGCTCTCGTCAGGCGTTCCCTTGAACAACTCGCCGCGATGAAAGTCGATGGTGTAGTCGGGATCTTTCAGCGAACTCCCGGTCAGAACGAGTACGACAGTCTCGTCCCGCTTGACGAAGTTCCGCGCCAGCAGTTTCTTCAATCCCGCCAGCGTCACTGCCGATGCGGGTTCACATCCGATTCCCTCCGCGCCAATCTCGGCCTTGGCCTGCGCGATTTCGATTTCGCTGACCTCTTCGCACGCGCCTCCGGTCGCTTCGAGAACGTGCACCGCCTTCTTCCACGACGCGGGATTCCCGATCCGTATCGCAGTGGCGCGGGTTTCTGGCTGCACGCTGATCAGTCGCTTGCCGCCGTCACGCACGGTCCGCGCCAGCGCATTGGCGCCCGCGGCTTGAATCACCGAGAGCTTGGGTAGGTGCGAAATCGCGGATAGTTCGCGCATCTCCAGCAGCGCCTTTCCAATCGCTGAACTATTTCCCAGATTGCCGCCGGGAACGATGATGTGATCGGGCGGCGTCCACTCCAGTTGTTCGAGCAGTTCGAGTGCGATCGTCTTCTGACCTTCCAGCCGAAAGGGATTGATCGAGTTCAACTGATACACGCGCGCGCGCAGCACAAGTTCCTGCAGCAGGCGCAGGCAACCATCGAAATCCGTGCGCAACTGGCAGGTGAGCGCGCCGTAGTCGAGCGCCTGCGAGAGTTTGCTCCACGAGATCTTGCCTTCGGGAACCAGCACCAGGCTACGCATTCCGCCACGCGCGGCATACGCAGCCATGGAGGCCGACGTGTTTCCGGTCGAAGCGCATGCGACCCAACGAAATCCGGCACGGCGCGCGAACGTGGCCGCAACGGTCATGCCGGTGTCTTTGAATGAGCTGGTAGGATTCATCCCCTGATGCTTGGCCAGCAGTCGCGGCATGCCAAGGGAGCGGGCGCACCGCGGAAGTTCGTACAACGGAGTATTGCCTTCGCGGAGGGTCACGATTTGCTCATCCTCGATTGCAGGCAGCAGTTCGCGAAAACGCCAGACGCCGCTCAGATCAGCATCGTTCATCAGTATGCGGCGATTGCGCCAGAGCGAGATCAGCTGCTCCGGTTCCGGCTTGGCTTGTTTCCATGCGGGATACGTGATCTCGAGCAGATCGTGGCACTCCGGACAGCGAAAGTCCTGGCCAGCCGTATCGCTCAGATCTCCGCAGGCGATGCAGCGAAACTGAAAGTCCGCTGGATGCACGGCGGGCGCGGATGTGGACGAAGGTCCCATGGCTTGACCTATTTCGTCCCTCGCAGATATTGATCGTCTTTGTCGATCCAATCCTGGCGCGGCGGCGAGAACACGTCGAGATCAACCGTATCTTCGAGCGCTTCCGCTTTGTGCGGCATGTGCGCCGGGATGCAGAGCGTTTCTCCGGCATTGACGACGATTTCTTTGCCGTCGATCCAGAACTTAAGCGCGCCTTCGAGAACATAGGTGAGTTGTTCATTGTGATGGCTGTGCTCGGGCACGATGCAGCCTTTTTGCAGCAGTACGCGGGCCAGCATGATTTCTTGTCCGACGACAAACTGCCGTTGCAGCAAGGGATTCAGATCTTCGAGCGGGATCGAACTCCAGGGAGTGTATTGCAGCGCAGCCTTGCTGGCGGCCTTCTTGATCGGTTTGCTGTTGCGGCTTGCAGTCGGTGAGGACGATTTCGATCGCGTCTTTGTGCGCTTCGCAGATGCGCGTTGCTTTTTCGTTTTCGCCATAGTGAGTGCCCTCTGCCTGCGTAAAGTCTTACTGCCGCGTCGTGAAAGCGAGTACTAGATTGTAAGGGAAGCATGCGGGAAAGGTCTTCAGAGGAATCCGAGCCAGTTCACAATCCCTTGTACAACCCTCCATCCACCAGCACCGTCTGCCCGGTCACGTACGAGGCGCGGTCGGAAGCGAGCCAAACGATTGTCTCGGCCACTTCGCGTGGCTCGCCCAGGCGCTTCAACGGAGTATCGGCGGCCCAGCCATCGAACAACTGTTGTTCGGTTTTCCCCGATCCGCCGGCTCGCGCCCGCGCCAGATCTTTCAGGCGTTCGGTCGCAGTAAAGCCCGGCCCCACGTTGTTCACGAGAATTCCGTCTTTACCGAATTCATTAGCCAAACTCTTCACCAGCCCAACCACAGCGGCGCGCACGGCGTTCGAAAGCACCAGGTCGGCGACCGGTTGTTTCGTCGTGATCGAAGTGATGGTGATGATGCGTCCCCAGCGCTGGCGCTGCATGTGTGGAATGACTTCGCGCGCGAAATAGATCGTGCTCAGGAAATTGGATTCGACCGCCCGCTGCCAGTCTTCCAGAGTGCAGGCCAGAAAGCCTTTTGCGGGAGGCCCTCCGGCATTGGTGACACAAATGTCAACGCCGCCGAATTTCGCGGACACATTGGCTACGAAGCGGGCGACAGAGGCGGGATCGGACACGTCGAGCGCCTCGACGTAGACTTCGGCGCCACGTTCTTTCCTTATCTTCTCGGCCGCCGCCTGCAGACGTTCCTCATGGCGGGCGCACACGGCCACGCGGCAGCCTTCCGCGGCCAAGGCGTTGGCCGTTGCGAATCCAATTCCCTGGCTGGACGCGGCAACCAGAGCGACGCGGTTCTTTAGTCCAAGGTCCATAATCCAAGCTGCATGACCAGTTTTGTGAAGTCGGCATTATAAATGCTGTGGCCTTCGGCTCGATATCTTGCCGATCACAGGGTAGCGGCGCCGTTTGGCCTTACGCGCGAAGGCCGTCCTGTGGGAGATCCTTCACTTCGCCGGAAGAACGGCTGCGCTCAGGATGACATCGGAGAGTAAAGGCCAAACTGCATTCTGCCAATCTACCGTGGCTTGCCGTTCGGGAAGGTGCGCGATTAGTCTTGGACGAGGCGAGGTGAACATGAAACGTCGCAATCGGCGCCCGGAAACTGCTGCCGTGCATGGCCGGGCCGAACTCGAGAAGCAAAATGGGCCGGTGACGGCGCCCATCTATCAGACCTCAACCTTTGAAGTCACTGACAATGAAGAGCAGCAGCGCGTCACCTCAACCGACCGCTATTACACGCGATGGGGAAATCCGACCGTCACTCTGGCGGAAGAAACGCTGGCGGAACTCGAGGGCACGGAAGGCGCACGCGTGTTCGCGTCCGGCATGGGCGCGATCACCAGCACGGTATTAGCGTTGCTGAAAACTGGCGACCACATCATCGCGCAGCGCGACATCTACGGCGGAGTTACGAAGTTCCTCTCGGAATGGCTGCCCAAGCTGGGGATTGACACGACCTTCGTCGATACCGGCGACCACGACGAATACGATCGTGCTATCCAGTTAAACACGCGGATGCTATACGTCGAGTCCCCGAGCAATCCGGCGCTGCGGGTGGTCGACTTCGCAAAGATCTGCGCGCTGGCGAAGAAGCACGGGTTGATCAGCATGATCGACAGCACTTTCGGCACGCCGATCAATCAACGGCCGGCCGAATACGGGATCGATCTGGTCATGCATTCCGGGACGAAGTACTTGAGCGGTCACGCGGATCTGACCTGCGGAGTGGTCTGCGGCCGTCGCGAGTTGATGCAACAACTGTGGGAGACGCGGACGACGCTGGGCAACTGCATGGATCCGCATGCGGCGTGGCTGCTGAGTCGCGGGATCAAGACCCTAGCAGTTCGCGTGGCGCGGCAGAACGAAAACGCGCAGCGCGTCGCGGAGTTTCTGGAGCGGCATGCGAAAGTGCGGCAGGTTTACTACCCGTTTTTAAAGAGTCATCCGCAACATGCCATCGCGCGTGAGCAGATGACCGGCGGCGGAGGCATGGTCACGTTCGAAGTCGAGGGCACGGGGGAAGACGCACGGCGCGTCAGCGAAGCTATGAGGTTATTCACGCTGGCGACCAGCCTGGGTGGAGTCGAATCACTGGTGTCGATTCCGGTGCTCACCTCGCATGCCATGATTTCTGTGGAGCAGCGCGAGCAGATGGGTGTGACCGAGCAGATGGTGCGGCTGTCTGTGGGAATTGAGAATGCGAACGATTTGATCGCGGATCTGGAACACGCACTCGAGGCCGTTGGTGCGCGACAGAGCGTGCCGACGAGCGTTTAGGCGGTTGCGGTTGCGCGCTCGGACTTAGGCGAGAGCCTGGCGACGCGGGGTAGCGCTCTCTGCTGGGTCAATCGGGCGGCAAGCGAAACTTATGCGGCGTTGCGATTCTTATTCGCGGACGGCCCCGGGTTTTCCTTCTCCCGCAGCAGGCAATGGATTTCGTAGACCAATTCTGTGAGCTTCTGCGGGTTTTTCTCCGTCGCAGCCTGCTCATAGAGTTGCAACCAGCGTTCCTGATTTTCCTGTGACATAAGCCAAAAGTCCGGTCGAAAATACCCTAGCAGCACCACCCGAGGGGCAGGCAAGCGCCAAGTCGCGCCAATGTTTTCGGCTTGTGAGATTCGGCGTCCGAGCCGACTCGTTCGTTCTTACGGGCAAGAAAAGCCGGCCCCTTCCGAGGCCGGCTTGAGATGCACTTCTGTGCTAATGGCTTCAGAACAGGAACTTCAGCGCGAGTTGCAGCACCCGATTTTCGTGGGTTCCGCCGGAGTAGAGGAAGTTGGTGGTTCCAAAATCGTTGGTAGCAGTGCCATTGATGTTCGCGCCCGCACCGCCCTGACCGGCCAGCGGCAACCATTCCGTGTGGTTGAAGACGTTGAAGGCTTCGGCGCGGAATTCTAACGCGGTTTGTTCCTTGATCGTGAAGTGTTTGAACACGCCCATATTGAAGTTGATGAAGTCGGGATTCCGCAGGCTGTTTCTGCCGGAATTTCCAAAGGTGAGCGCGGTGGGAACCTGATACGCCGCAGCATTGTAGAAGAGGCGACCGTATTGATTGACCGTATGCGGGGTTTGTTTCGGATCTCCAATGATGTCGGTATAGGCAGAGGAACCGATGCCATTGCCCACACCGGCGTTATCAACCGCATTGTAAATCACGCTAAACGGCGAACCGGTGGCAAAGTTGGTCTCGCCGGAGATCTGCCATCCGCCGATCAGGCTATGCGCCAGGCCGGCATGGCGGAAGAAGGGAATGTCCCAGATATAGCTGGCATTGAATAGATGGCGTTGGTCGAAGTTGGAGCTGGCGCGGTTGGAGGCAGGATCGTAGGTGTCGGTGAAGCTGCCGTCATAGCGATCGGAAGAATCGTCGATGGAGTGGCTGTAGGTGTAGGCCAAAGTGAGGTCCAAACCACCCGCAGTGCGACGAAACAGGACTTGCAAGGCGTTGTAGTCGGAGGAGGAGGAGGTCTGGAGGCCCGCGATGCTGCCATAGCCGGGATACGGCCGGAACGGATCAGCGCCGGCGGGCACGCAACCGTTCGCGACCGCTACGTTCACGGCAGCGCCCGAGGGCGGTCCGCCATTTACCCCAGGAATATAGGGAATAGGGGCGCTGCTGGGTGTGACGGCATTTTGCGGAACGTTGTAGGCGTCAGGGTTGGCAGCGCATTCGGCTCCAGTAAAGGTTTGACCGGACGTGTAGGGATTCGGATTCGCCGGGTAAAGCTGGTTCAGGTCGACCTCGCGTGTGAGGCGTGTGCCCTTGCTTCCTACATAGGAAATCGTGGCCACCGTGCTGCGCGCCAGTTCGTGCTGCAGGTCGAGATGCCACTGCTGCACATAGGGCCACTGCGCCTTGGTAGGAATGGCACTCACCCCGAGCGGATATTGGGGTGAGGCTGTCCCGCTTACGCCGATGTTGGTGTACCCCACGATATTCAATTGCTGGGCGGCGTAAGCGAGTGGCGGCGAGTTTTCCAGAGACTCGGTATTGGCTTCGTTGCCGTTGCCGTGCTCGAAAAAGATGCCGTATCCGCCACGCAATGCAGTCTTGCCGTCGCCCCGCGGATCCCAGGCAAAACCGATGCGCGGAGCTGGATTAAACAAGTGGCCGGTCATGCAACCGACGGGAACGCCCGGAGTAACACCGCATTGCACGATGCCATTGGGCAGATCCGAAACTGTCGGCGTTAGACCGTCCTTCGTCAGATTCGTGACTTCATCGGAGTTAGGATCTACCGTGGTCTGTCCGGCGACGTAGAACTTCGGATCGAAGTTGAAGGCCTGATGTTCTTTCTCGCGGAAGGTGCCAAACAAGCTTACGCGGAGACCGAGATTCAATGTCAGGCGGTCCGTGACACGCCAATCGTCGTTGAAATACGGCTCGAACATCTTGTAGCGGTTGTAATACTTGACCGTGGTGTTCTGCTGTCCGAACGATGCCATGTCGCCGAGCAAGAGGTCGGCGAACGGATTCTCGGTTGTGACGTTGGCGGTAGCGGGATTGAAGGTGATGTATCCGGGATAGGAGCCGGCGGCGAGTTCGCCGCCGAGTTCGTTTTTCTCGTCGGCCTGGAAGAAAGCGCCCATCTGGAGATTGTGTTTGCCGACGAGCTTATTAAGGTTGTCCTTGATGCTGTAGACGGGATTGGAATTGTAAGGACCGTTCGGAATGTATCCAGCGTCTTCCCCGAAATTGCCATAAATTCCGGCTGGATCCTGAAGGTTGATTCCCGGCATGATGCCGCGGTCAGCGCCGGCAAAAAGCGCACCGAACGTTGTTCCGCTCGGTCTCTGGTAATCCCCTACATCTGTCAATCCAATGTGGTCGGTCGTGTAGCTGAAGACAACTTCGTTCAGCAAGGTTGGAGAGAACGTTGATGCCAGCCGGGCCACATAGCTGACGCCCGGGCCGGTGAAGTTGGTTTGAATCGTCGGGAAGCTTCCCTGGTTCGTCCACAGCGGAGTCTGGTTAATCGTCGACCAGGAGTCGTGAATATAGTGGAAACTCAGGCGTTCCTTGTCGGTGAAGTTCTGATCGACCCGCAGCAGCTCCTGGCGCCAGTTTGTCGGCTGTGAGGTAACGTCATAATACGCCGCCTCTCCTGGGGTCGTCGGGCTGGGGTTGGCGGCCGAAACGGCGGATGGGGGCGGAATCAGCGAGAGTAGAGCGAGCACATTCGGATCGGTCGCACCCCCCGACGGCAGGAGCTGGTTTAGGCCGTAAGTCGTGTAGGGAGCAAACTGCTGCACGCTGCCGCTTGGGCCGGTCGTATTTCCGTCCCCAGTTCCGGGGCAATCTGGGAAATACGGCGCCTCACCCGGAATGATCGCTGGGGTCGTATTCGGACCATTCGTAGTTTGGAACGGCGTATCTGTGTTCGGGCACAGATCGCTGAAGTTTCCTGTACGTTCGGTCGCGGTAGGCACAAGCTGATCAAAGGTATAAGGGACGCGGTCGCGGCGCCACTCCTGCGACCAGAAGAAGAATGTCTTCGTCTTGCTGTTGTTGTAAACCTTGGGAATGTAGACCGGGCCGCCGAAGGTATAGCCGAAGTCATTCTTGTGATATGAGGGGGCGACGCCGCCCTGCTCCCATCCCGGTGAGTTGAACGCGTTATTGCGAACGAACTCGTACGCGTCTCCATGAAATTTATTGGTTCCGGACTTGGTCTCGACTTCGATCGTGCCCGAACCGTTCTTGCCGTATTCCGCTCCGTAGTTGGAAGTCAGCACCTTGAATTCGCCGATGGCATCGACGCTGGGCGTAACGTTCAGCGTATTGTTGCTGCCGACGTCCATGTTGTCGCCGCCATCCAGTTCCCAGTTGTTGTATTCGGTGCGGCCGCCGTTGATGCTGAACGAATTGTTCGCGGTTACACCGACACCGCCTTCATCGGCGCCGGTTTGATTGCTGACGCCGGGAACGAGTGTAACCAGCTGCTTGAAATCGCGTCCGTTCAGCTCCAGCTGAGAAATCTCTTTTCCGGTGACGGTGCCACCGAGGTCTGAGGACTGCGTTTCTACTTCAGCGACATCGGCTCCCTGCACGACAATTTCGGTGGTCACCGCACCGACTTCGAGGGGGACATTCACGCGAGCTTTTTCAGCGACATCAAGTTTCAGCGCTTTGGCTTGATACTTTTTGAAGCCGTCCGCGGTCACGGTAAGATCGTACGTGCCGATAGGAAGCGCGGCGAAGGTGTAGTCTCCGGCGCCGTTGGTCGAGGCAATGCGCTTCAAGCCGGCGGCAGGATTGCTGATTTCAACCTTCGCAGTCGCTACCGCTGCGCCGCTGGAATCCGTAACCGTTCCAGTGATCGAAGCGGTATCTTGAGCCCAGGCGGCTCCGCAGAAGGTGAGAACGAGAACCATTGCACGTAACAGAATATGATTTGATTTCATGGTCACTGCTCCCTTTAGGCGCACACCACCGGGGCCGATCGCCCGGCCTGCAAGGTGCCGAGGTCCAGGCTCGCGGCCGGACCTCAGTTCGAGAAAGACATCCCAGCTGGATTGAGACCCGCAAAGGACTATTAAAACGTATGAATAGTGGCTTTTTTCAGAGTTCTCTGTCAAGAAAAAAGCACGCCCGCTATCCCTTTCTCATAACCTCCAAAGAGGTGAAAATCGGGAGATCATAAAATCGATTTGCCCGCGAAAATGGAACGTGCAGAACTAGAGCAAGCTGCGGGTCGACTCGCGCACGACCAGTTCCGGGGCGACTTTACGGTGGGTGGCATTGACTTCGCGCTTTTCGAGCACGGCGTTGATGCCCTCGATGACGATGCCGACGGCCGCGGCGCCCATAGCTTCCATGGGCTGGCGAACGGTGGAGAGTGGAGGCGTGTAGAGCGCCGAGGGTGCCACGTCGTCGAAACCTACGACCGAACAATGGTCAGGCACGCGGATGCCCGCCTTGTGGAGCGCCCGGATCGCTCCGAAGGCGCTCATGTCGTCGAAGGCCAGCAGCGCGGTGAAAGACCGTTTCTGCCGGATCAATTCTTCGGTAAGTTTCTGACCGGCTTCGAAGCTGGAAACCGGATCGCGGGATTCGGGCAGGTCCACAACGAGAGTGGGATCGAGTTCAAGCCCGCAGGAACGAGCGCAGTTGCGGATACCGCGCCACCGCGGCGAGCTGTCGGTCAGCGCCTTGGGACCGCGAATGATGGCGATCTTGCGGTGGCCGAGGGAATGCAGATGTTCCAGCGACAGAAAGCCGCCAAGCTCGTTGTCGACGATGATGGAGCTGATGGAATCGGTTTTGAGTTCGCAGCCAATGATGGCAGTGGGAATGCTGCTTTTTTCCAGATCGGCGAGTAGGTTGATATCGAGGAAAAGCCAGTTGGCGAGCACAATCAGGCCTTCGATACGGCGATCGAGCAGCATTTCGAGATAACGCTCGAAGCGGCTGCGTTCATTGTGCACGTCGGTGAGGATAGGCAGATACGACGCCTGGTAAAGCGTGTTCTCAATGCCGCGCAGGACCAGAGTGCAATACGGGTCGGTCATATCGAAAACCATGACGCCGACGGTGTGGCTGCGCTTGCTGCGCAGGGAACGGGCAAACTGGTTGGGGCGATATCCGAGCTTCTGGGCGGCCCGTTCGATGCGCTTCTTGGTCACCGCGGGAATGTAGCGGGCAAGCGGAGCGTTATTGAGGACGATGGAGACAGTCGTCGAGGAAAAGCCGCTCTCCTTCGCCACATCACGTATGGTCACCATGGCAGCACTATCAGCAACCGGGAATCGAGCGGTTTTGAAACGATCGTCGATCAAGCGAAGCGCGCTTGAATTCCGCGCAGCGCTGGCGGACACTACAGCAGAGAGCGAAACGAGTGTCAAGGGCAGGAATCACATCGACAACATTTCTGGTGGCGCTGCTGACGAGCGTAGCGCTGGCCATCTCCTCCGCGACGACACCGGCGGGCGCGCCGCAGCTCCAGCACGGCGCGACAAGTTCAACGTCAGGTTCGACTGAAGATTTATCGCGCAGCCCGCATTCCGAGGAGACTCCGCAGCTGTTTCAGAAAGGGCAAGATGCGCTGGAACATCGGCAATTGGACGAAGCGGAACGCGATTTTCGCGAGGTGATCACGCTCGATCCGAAGTCAGGCGCAGCTTATGCGAATCTGGGCGTAGTTTACATGAGGCGGAGGCAGTGGGAGAAAGCGCTCGTGGAACTGGGTCGCGCGGAGAAGTTGATGCCGCAGGCAGCCGGAGTCCGGCTGAATATCGGCTTGGCGTATTTCCGGCAAAACGAATTCTTCCGGGCGATTCCGCCCCTCGTGTCTGTGGTGCGAGATGAGCCGCAGGAGTTACAGCCTCGGTACCTTCTGGGCCTGTGCTACTTTTTCGCGGAGCGCTGGGCGGATGCGGCCAACATGCTGGTGCCGCTGTGGGAGCAGGAATCGGGCCAGTTGCCCTATTTGTATGTCCTGTCCAACGCAGCACACCGCGCCGGGCAGAAAGCGCTGGATGACCGCGCTTCCGAACAACTGATCAAAATGGGCGACGGCTCACCCGAATACCATCTTTTCGTGGGCAAATATCATCTGAATCTCGGGCAGAACGACTTGGCCCTGGGAGATTTTCAAGCAGCGGCTTCGTCCAATCCACAACTTCCTTTCGTGCATTTCAACCTGGGGATCACCTATCTGAACAAGCAGGATTACGACCAGGCTCGTAACGAATTTCTGAAGGATGCGGCGGTTGAACCGGATCTGGCACTTAATTACGACGAGCTCGGGAATGTCTATTGGCTGAAGCAAGATGATGCCCACGCGGAACAGAGCTATCGGCAAGCTTTGCGGCTGGATCCCCGGCTGGTAAGGTCTCACCTGGGTCTGGCGAAAATTTATCAGCGGCAAAAGAGATATGGGCCTGCGCTGGAGGAGATTGATGTGGCTGCGCGGGTGGACCCTTCTCGGCCTGATATCCACTACCTGCGGGGGCGAGTACTGCTCCTTATGGGACGTAAGCAGGAAGCAAACCATGAACTGGCCACGGCAGAACGCATGGAGAAAGAAGCGCAAAAACAGGCGACCGCGCCGGTGCCATCCCCTGAACTACTTCGCGATTCGCAATGACGCGAGTTTTCCGCGCATGCGAGCGGAGTTCGAACCTTTGTGCAGAGGTGAAATATGAAACGCGGATTGAAAATTGGCGCAATCGTGAGCGCAGTGCTGGTAGTCATTATCATCGCCGTGCCGTTCTTTATCGATGCGAACACCTTCCGGCCTAAGCTGGAATCGGAGTTAACGGAGGCATTGGGCCGGCAGGTCACGGTGGGAAATCTGTCGCTGTCGCTTTGGTCGGGCAGTGTGAACGCCGACAACATCGCCATCGCG
The DNA here is from genome assembly GCA_963772045.1 of uncultured Acidobacteriaceae bacterium. Taxonomy (GTDB): domain Bacteria; phylum Acidobacteriota; class Terriglobia; order Terriglobales; family Acidobacteriaceae; genus Sulfotelmatobacter. The sequence goes on from CAVYWC010000005.1 coordinate 422,815, forward strand.
GATGATCCCATGTTCAGTAACCAGCCGTTTGTTGAGGCGAAATCGCTGAAAGTTGGCGTCGAGATGATTCCACTGATTTTTTCCAAGGCGCTGCATATTACCGAACTCACGCTGAACGAACCGCAGATAAGTTTGGTGAGATCGGAGAATGGGGAGAGGTGGAATTTTTCGAGTATCGGGAGCAAGAGCACAACCGAGTCGCAGCCGACGAGTGCGCCCGCGCAGCCCACGAATGCGGAGCAGAAGCAGGCGCCCGCAGAAGCACCTTCCGGTGGGAATCCGAACCTTACGGTTGCGAAGTTGAACGTAAAGAACGGGCGGGTCACGATCTCACGATTGGCCTCCCCGGCAGGACCGCACGTTTACAGCAAAGTGAATGTCGAAGTAAAAAACTTCGCCTTCACCAACTCGTTTCCGTTTACCGTGACCGCCGATCTCCCAGGAGGTGGAAGCCTGAATTTGGAGGGCAACGCTGGGCCGGTCGACGCGACTGACGCTTCCCTGACGCCGCTCAACGCCAAGCTGGCGGTGCAAAACATGAACCTGGCACAGTCAGGCTTCATCGATCCAGCCGCGGGAATTGCCGGTATCGCCAACCTGAACGGGACGCTGACCTCCGACGGCCATCAGGCCAAAGTAAATGGCACTCTGAACGCCACCAAAATGCAGGTAGCAAAGAATGGATCTCCGGCCAGCATTCCGGTCACCGTAACGTTTGCAACGGTCTATGACCTGGCAAAGCAAGATGGCACCATCACCCAGGGCGATATTGCCATCGGCAAGGCCGTGGCGCATTTGACCGGAACCTACGATCTCAGCGGGAAAGTCACGACGGTAGATCTGAAATTGAATGGCGATGCTATGCCGGTGGATCAACTGGAGGCAATGCTGCCTGCCGTAGGCGTGAAGTTGCCCTCAGGGGCAACCTTGAAGGATGGGGTACTAAGCGTGGACCTAGCCAGCACCGGACCGATGGACCAGCTGGTAACTAGCGGGGCTATCAAGATGGAAAATGCCTCGCTGGGGAATTTCGACCTGGGCTCGAAGCTTTCATCAATCTCTGCCCTTTCAGGAAAACAAACCGGCAAAGACACCGAGATTAAAAACTTGAGTTCCAATGTGCGGATGTCGCCAGAAGGGACGCAAGCCAACAGCATCAATTTGGACGTTCCCTCGATCGGAGTGATTACCGGCGACGGCACGGTCAGCCCATCGGATCAACTGGCGTTCAACATGACAGCGAACCTTGGAGGGGTTGGCATTCCCTTCGCCGTCGAAGGGACGACGTCGGATCCAAAATTTGTCCCCAATGTGAAAGGCATGGTGACCGGCCTGCTGAAGGGCGTCATAGGCGGAAAGAACAAAACAGGGCAGCAGAATCCACTGAAAGGATTGGGCGGATTGTTGAAAAAGTAGTGAGAGGGTTCTTCAGCGGCTCAGAGCCGCTTGTGATTTTGCTGCATTACATCGCGCTTGAATTGGCGCTACGAAACACTTCTTTCGACCGGTTAGGGCTTATGTTTATCCCGCTTTGGACCCACGGCTTGCGCCGCGGGCAGCATTCTGTCGTCGCTTCGCGGCTGTCATCGGGCTCTTCGTTTTACCACGCGTGTTTCGGTGAAAGTTTCCTAACTGGCTCTCGAAGCCACGCGATTTCAAAACGCTGCGATTAGGAGAGAGCGGAGCAGGCTTTGCATCAAGCCGCGGTTACCGCCCTCCCCGCCAACCCACCGCCCGGATGTAATCTGTCGGCAACTGTGGTTATTTACTTTTACGAACATTTATTTTATTTTTGAGAAACCATGGCTGGCATGAATGACACGATTTCCGACGGGCTGGGGCGGTACTCCATTGGAGAAAAACTTCGCACGCTACGCCTGCGCAAGAGCATGGGGTTGGTCGAACTCGGAAAACACACTGGGCTCTCGGCGGCCTTGCTGTCGAAATTGGAACGCGGGAAGCTGTTTCCCACGCTTCCGACGCTACTGCGCGTCGCAATGGTTTTTGGCGTGGGGCTGGATTACTTTTTCACGGACGAGCGCAAGCGGCGCGTGGTGGGCGTGGTGCGGCGTGAGGAAAGAGTCCGGTTTCCCGAGCGTCCGGGAATGGCGGATGTGCAGTATTACTTCGAATGCCTCGATTATCGCGCCACCGAGCGCAGGTTGAGCGCGTATCTGGCGGATTTTCAGGAGCTTCCACCCGAGAAGCTAAAACCGCATCAGCACGCCGGGGTCGAGTTTCTATTGGTGATGAAAGGCTCTCTGACCGTCAAGATCGGCAGCGAGGAGTATCTGCTGGAAGCTGAGGACTCGATCTATTTCGATTCTGCTGTGCCCCATAGCTATCGGCGCCGCAGCGGAAAGGCCTGCACTGGAGTGATTGTGACGGTGCCGTAGGCTGCGGCGGACGGCAGCGGGTTGACCTGGAGCATCATACTCACCGATCAGCGTGACTCTCTTGTCCGGCGGCCTTATCCGGATAGCGCACAAGCGGCCAGAAGTGCCCGCTCCACATGACGCAAGTTGGCGTGACAGAAAGGCCGAGCCAGCATGCTAAATTTTTCTTAATCTATTCCTACATTTGTTGGGGGCGTGTTTAGGATGGCGGCAAAAACACCAGAACGATTGCACGACCTATGCTCACAGGCGTTGGAAGAGAAAGACCCCCACAAACTGACTGTTCTGCTGCGTGAGATCAACGATATTCTTAGCGGAGTTCTCCGTGAGGTGAATCGCGTTCTACGGAAGACCGAATATCCTGTTTAGGCCTTGGAGACTGGCGAATGCAATTTGCCCGGCAGCCTTTTTTCTACGGATCCCAGCAGCGCCGAACTTTCTGTGTTCCTCCGTATGCTCTGCGGTGAGAAGGATCTTCCACCATAAAGTGCCGCAGGGGGCAGTGCTGAAAACAAATGGCTTCGCCGGGGCGTCTCCCTATAAACTATCCTGCCGATCTACGATATGTGCAAGATTTCCGCTACGCACTTAGTGATAATATTGTGCTTCTTTGAAATCCGCGAGCCGTCTCGGCACAGGGAGTGCCAGGGTGGGATTGCGGAAGTTTTCCCAGAATTTTTCCGGATGACGTGCGGCTGGGGCAGCCCGAACGCGAACTTCGGAATCGAAGCTATTTAAATCATACATGTTCAGACTCAAGTCGTTGCCATCGATCGCGAAGGTTCGCACCGCGCCCGGCCTCTTGGCCGTATCCTCTTTGATTTTCATGCTGGGCTGGGTAGCTCCCGCTTCCGCGCAGAATTTCACACTGTCGGCTACGCCGTTCAATCCTTATGCCGTCAATCAAAGCTACTCCACGAACTCAACCGTAACCCTGAGCCCGCTGAACGGGTTTTCGGGATCGGTCAGTCTCGGGTGCACGGTCACGGGAGGTTCCCCGACCAGCGAGCCAATATGCCAGATAAGTCCGGCCTTGGTAACGCCGCCTGCGACCGCGTCGTTGACGTTTTCTGCGGTTGTGGCAGGAAGCAGCCCACAACAAAATGCGACGCCGGGAAGTTATGTCGTCACCGTCACCGGGACGGGATCAGGGAGCAGTGCACAGCAATCACTCAACGTCAGCGTGCTGGCCATTGCGCCCAGCTACACGGTCATCGTAACGAGACCGGCACAACCGACTAGCGTACACGCAGGCAGCCTCTCAACGGCCACAATCAACATCAATTCGGTGAATGGATATCTGCTTTCCGGGCAGGATTCGAATGGCAACCCCCTGGGGGTATGGCTATCGTGCGCAACGGTGAGTCCGCTGGTAACTTATTCTCCGCCACAGTGTTCGTTTAGCCCGCAACCAGCGCCAGTGACGACAGCTGTCACGGTGGTCAAGATGACGATCACGACCCTCGGAAATGCCCAAAACGGGCTTAACGCGGCCCCGATTAATGCGGCCCCGAGCAGGCAGTTCTACGCGCTCTGGCTGTGGCTGCCCCTGCCCATGCTCGCTATAGTTGGAATCGGCGCGGCCAGCAATAAGCGATCGCGAAAAGCATGGGGCCTGCTTGGGCTTTTCGTTTTGACTGCGACTTTCCTGCTGATGCCGGGGTGCGGCAACACGACGACTGGAACGACGGCGCCGACTCCTGAGTACCCCACTCCCAAGAACAGCTATACGTTCACGCTGAGGGGCGTGGACAGCAATGGAGTCATTTCTACCAATACCGGCACGGTCTCGAGTGCGCCGTCAGTGAAGCTGACTGTCAACTAAAGGCAGACCCCGGACTGCGGCTTAGCGTTCCTGCCTGCCTCGAATCAGCACAACGGTGCTGATTTCGATGCCGAACCGGCGCACAACGCGCAGGCATGTCACGAGTCCTAGTGGAGACCCCGAAGACTGAGGTTTGAGGCGCGGAGTCGGAGATCGAGAAATTACGAAGCGGCGCGGCGCGCCTGGCGCTCGATCTCGGCGGCGTGATGCATGAGGACGTCACGCAGCGAAACCAACCCCTTGAGTTCCCTGCCATCGACGATAGGCAAATGGCGGAACCCGAATTCCCGCATAATGAACAGGCACTCGTCGATGCTTTCATCGATCGACACGGCGCGCGGGTTCGGGGTCATCACCTCGGAAGCTGCGGTGGTGCCGGGAGTACGCCCCGCGGCGACCACGCGGTTCATAATGTCGCGCTCGGATAAAATGCCCACCAGTTCGTTGTCGCGCATCACGCCGACAGCGCCGATGTTGTGCTCCATCATATAGCGGGCCGCCTCCAGCACAGTTTGCGAGTTACCGATAGAATAAATCTTTCGATCCTTAACGAGATCGCGGAGGGTCGCCATGGAATGATCCCTTCTTATGACGTTCAGAGGATGGAACCGGGCCCCACGCCCGATGAATCTGTGGCATCACTTTATCACAGGTAAGAAGGGGATCAGGCTGGGAAAGCTCCATCGCCGCCACCGGCGAAGTTGTGCGGCGACGCGCTAGCTAAGGAGGGCGAAGCAGGAGACGCCGCTGGCGACCGGGGAGCCGCCAGGGCGAGATCCAAGACTTCAGAAACGGAACTGTGGTCCAAAGCTGACGCGGAGATTGTTGTGCGCGTTGCCGCTCAGGAAATAAATGTCATCTCCGGCTTCGAGGCGAATGCCGACCCAATGGGCTAAGAGTTCGATTCCGCCCCCGGGATAAACGGCAAGGGCCGTCGTTCCGTTGGTCAGTCCTACACTATTGGTGAATCCGGTGGGAGCATTCTGATTGCTCACGCTGAAGTTGTCGAAGCCCACCTTGCCGGTGACGAAAAGCTGAAGCGGCCCAACATCCGCGTGAAGCTTTGGTCCGAAGAAGCCGTGTAGCGTTCGAAAGTTCGTGGTGACCAGCGAAGTAGTGACCCCGTTGGTGAAAGTGCTGGTGTAGTTTTTCTTGAAGTCGTAAGCCATTTCGGCTTCGATCTGAGCATGGGCGCCCAACCCTACGGCGACGCGGCCTCCGAGGCCAATAAAATTCTGCGCTGTCGGTGCATTGGTATAACGAAACCATTCGCCGAATGCGCCCACTTCGAACGCGTCCTGATCCTGCGCCGTGAGCGCCGGAACGGCGGTGAGAAATGCAAGGATCAGGACCGACCAAATGTAGATTTTCATGCGCTTTTCTTCTCCGTGCTGATTTAGGCACACAACCGTCTCCGGAGCGGCGGAGTGTGACTGTCAGAGCGGAGAATCTGAAGTCCGTGTTTCGATGCGTACCTGGCAACGCAGGTTGGAGTTTGCGGTCCGGAGTACCGTGCGAATCGCGCACGACTAGGGTTTCTCTCTTATCTCGAAGCCAAGTGAATGCGGAGAAAATAATTGGGCGGCCCATCAGGTACCGCCAGAATGTCGGCTTAGGCGCAACCCCATTAACTGCTGGGTTATTGAAGGTGATTTAGATGGACCGGGGTCGCATCGGCGGTGCTGGCGTTGGAACGCGGAGTCATAGAAACCACGATATACTCGCGTTCTTTCTGATCAATATCTCCTGCGCGCAATAGCATCTTGTCTTTTTCCAGCCGGAACTGTGCGCTATCGCCCACCGGCAGAATCGCCGGATGTTTCTCATCCCGCGGACGAATCCGATACGTCACCTTGTCGGTCTGCAGCACGTATTCCTCGCACAAACCCTCTTGTGTCTTCTTGCTGCCGGAATCAGCGCCCAGCATTTCGCCGGCGAAACTCTTGGCATCTTTGTCTGCCATGCCGCACGGAAGGGAATCCATCTGCAACAGGTTCCCTCTCTGATACTGCGCGGGCTACCGGGCAGAGGCTACCGATGCCAGGCCCAGAACCAAGCACAACCCGAACTTGGAACGCATAGGTGTTTCCTCGACAAGAAATGGCTTGCGTGTGTGGACTTGCGTTTGAATCTGGCGGTGCCCGACCTATGCGTAGTTTCTAACTTCTTTATTCGGAAGGTAAGTCACCGCCAGTAATAGCCCGTAAGTTACTTGAGAGCAATGTCGAAGTTCAGCGTTCTGCCAGTTCTTCCAGGGTTTGGAAAAATGCAGGATAGGAAATCGCTGCGGCTTCGGCGCCGTGGATGAGAGTTTCGCCGCGAGCTCGCAAGGCGGCAACGGCGAATGCCATGGCAATCCGGTGATCGGAGCACGAATCGATCTCGGCGCCATGAAGAATCTGGCGGCCGGGAATCTTTAAGCCGTCTTCGCGCTCTTCGACCTGCGCTCCCATGCGGCGAAGATTCTCAGCGACGGCGGCGATGCGATCGGATTCCTTGACGCGCAGTTCTTTGGCATCGCGGATCTCGATTCCCTGCTCGGTATAGGGGGCGATGGCTGCGAGCACGGGAAGTTCGTCGATGAGCGCGGCGGAGTCGGCGCCGCCGATGGTCGCGCCCTTCAGTTGGCCGCCCTCGACTTGCAGCGACCCGATCACTTCTCCGTGAATTTCATCGAGCTGCGTGACGGAAATACGAAGCCCGATTTGTATCAAGATCTCGAGCAGGCGGGCGCGGGTGGGGTTCATTAACAGATTGGGCAGTGTGAGTTGCGAGTCGGGGAACAATGCGGCGGCGCATAGGAAAAAAGCCGCGCTCGAAAGGTCGCCGGGAATGCGGGCTTCGATTCCGTGTAGGCGCTGTCCGCCACGGATGCGAACGGCGCTGCCGCTGGATGCAATGGTCTTATCTTGAACTTGCGCACCGAGGAGTTGCGCACCGAATGCGCGCAGCGCGAGTTCGGTGTGATCACGGGTGCGAAGCGGTTCCTCAACCCGCGTTTCGCCCTCAGCATATAAGCCAGCGAACAACACACATGATTTCACCTGGGCGCTGGCGACCGGCATCACGTAGTCGATGGCTTTCAGCGAAGCGCCAGTGATGCGCAAGGGCGGCTTTCCTTCCCGCGATTCGATTTTTGCTCCCATGGCCGAAAGCGGCGTAATGACACGCTGCATCGGACGCCGTGAAAGCGATTCGTCGCCGACCATTTCGCTGGTGAATTTTTGCCCGGCAAGAACGCCGCCGAGCATGCGCATGGTCGAACCGGAGTTTCCGCAATCGAGCGGCTGGGAGGGGGCGACCAGGGACAAGTTACGGCCTTGAAGCTCGAACGCTCCGTCGTCCTTTCGTTCCCACTGCACGCCCAGTCCACGCATGCACGCCAGAGTGCTGGCGCAGTCGGCGCCGGTGGAATAGTTTTCGAGGCGCGATGGTCCCTCGGCGATACCCGCCAACATGGCGTAGCGATGAGAGATCGACTTATCGCCAGGCAATTGCACGCGGCCGCGAATGTTGTGGGCCGGCTGCACGGTGAGTTGGGTTTCGATTTTCACGCGGAATCAATATAGCGGAACCGCACGTATGCCGTGGTCGCATTGAGACAGGGGCGCGATGGCGCAGATCAGGCGCGAGCTTTGGCTTCTACGGTGGCTTCTTTCAGAATCTGCGCCGGAACTTCCTTCATGGTGACGCCGAACTCGAACATCGGTGTTTCGACACCCCGTCCCCAGCGCGCGACTTCCCAGTGCGCGCGCACGAATTTCACGTTAGGATGCGCGCTTAGATCGAGCAACAGCGGAGATTCTCCGCAATAAAATTTCTGTGGGAAGGCAGCGAGCGATTTCGCGTCCCAGGCCACACCATCGGCCGAGCCGAAGATGCTGATATCGAGCGACTCCTGCTCGATGATTCTAGTGATGCTGAGCGTGACGAGAAAAACACGATTCGCCGCGCCGTTTACGTCGACTGCCGAACCATCGCCCTTCGCGGTTGCCACTGTGTCTGCGGGTACGAGAATGATTTCATTGGCTGTCATGACGGCAAGATTCTAACAAATATAGCTTCGAAGCACGCGGCCGGCGGGTCACGGCTCAATCCCCCCTGTCCCTGCAAAAAGCGCAGGGACAAGGGTGGGGCAACCAAATATAATGCGCGCAACGATCGCAGGGAAGAAACTTATCGATCCAATGGGAGGTGTTCGCGGTGAGCAGAATCTATCGATGGCGGCCATTGCCGATCTTTTTTATCTTTATGCTGCTTGCAATATTGGCCTCTGTGGCGCGTGCTCAGAATGCTTACCAGCCGTCGCCCGAAAATCTGAAAGCGCGCCAGGAATTTCAGGACGCGAGATTCGGAATGTTTATTCATTGGGGGGTGTACAGCGTGCTCGGCGACGGCGAGTGGGTATTTCATAATCGTAAGCTGACGCTGGATGAATACAACAAGCTGCCGCAGTTTTTCGATCCCGCAAAATTCGATGCGAAGGTTTGGGTCGCCCTAGCGAAAGCCGCGGGCATGAAGTACATCACGATTACTTCGCGGCATCACGATGGGTTCGCCATGTTCGATTCGAAGGTTTCGGACTGGAACATTGTCAAACGGACGCCGTATGGAAAAGATCCTTTGAAAATGCTGGCGGATGAGGCGCACCGGCAGGGGATCAAACTATTTTTCTATTATTCGCAGCTGGATTGGCACAATCCGGATTACTATCCGCGCGGCGCGACTTCGTGGGACAACGGCCGGCCGAATCATGGCGACTGGAACGCTTATCTCGACGATTACATGGACGGGCAACTGCGCGAACTGCTGACCAATTATGGGCCGCTCGGCGGAATCTGGTTCGATGGCATGTGGGACAAGCCAGACGCGGACTGGCACTTGGCGAAGACCTACGCTCTGATTCATCAACTGCAGCCAGCAGCGCTGATTATCCCCAATCATCACCAAACGCCGAAGCCGGGCGAGGACGTGCAGACCTTCGAACGCGATCTGCCGGGGCAGAATACGGCGGGATTCAACACGAAAGTCGTCAGCCAGCTTCCGCTCGAGGAATGCAACACGCTGAATGAATCCTGGGGATTCACCATCAGCGACGACCACTACAAGAGTCCAGAGCAAGTGGAAGAGATGCTGGTGCGGGCGGCCGGGAACAATGCGAATCTGCTGCTGAACATCGGGCCGATGCCGAATGGAGAGATTCAAGAAGAATTTGTGACGCGGCTGCATGCGGTGGGGGAATGGTTGGCGCAATACGGAGACTCGATCTACGGCACGCGCGGAGGGCCAATCGCTCCGGCGGATTGGGGAGTGACCACGCAGAAGGGTGACAACGTCTACGTGCACGTGCTGAGTTGGAACGCGAAGCTGCTGGCCTTGCCGGCGATCTCGTCAACGATTCACAGGGCGCGGATGCTCACAGATGGATCGGCGGTTCCCTTCTCACAGACAAAAGACGGAATCGTGCTCACATTGCCACAGGCAAAAGCGGGAGAGACGGATCGGGTGGTGGTGCTGACGCGATAAAACTGACGAGATTGTCTGCACGCGAGATCTCTCCGGCAGATGAAGTGCGCTGCCGTTCGGGATGACGCATCGAGCAAGAGAATGATCATTCTGCGGGCTGCTCCGCCTTGTACTTGTGCAGTTCTTCCGGTGACGCGTTTAGCAGATTTCGCAGCACAGCCAGTTCCGCGACGATCGCGGTCCGCAGCGCGGGATCAACATCCGGAGCGAAGAACGGAGAATGATTCGACGGTAAGTGCGTCCCTGCGGCCTTTGCCTGTGCGAACTTCTCTGGATCGGCGCCACCCAGACTGAAATAAAAGCCGGGAACCCCCTGCTCAATGAAGTAAGAAAAATCTTCCGAAGGCGGGATCGGCTCGGCGATGACAACGTTATTTTTTCCCAGAGCAGCTTCGAGCGGAGCGCGCAGTCGCTCGGCCAGTTCGGGATTGTTGTAGACGAGATCGGTGCCTTCGTAGCGGTCGATCGAGGGCTCGCGAGGTGCGCCCGCAGCGGCTGCTTCCGCTTTCGTGATGCGCGTGATCGCGGCGAGAATCTGCTTGCGGACATCTGGCTTGAAGGTTCGCACGGTCAGGCCCATCTCGGCTTGATCGGGGATGATGTTGTTCTTCGTGCCTGCCCGAATGTAGCCGACCGTGACGACGGCCATCTCTCCCGGCCTCACTTCACGTGAGACGATAGTCTGCAACGACAGAATGGTTCGCGCCGCAATGACGATCGGATCGACCGTCGTCTGGGGCATGGCCCCGTGGCCCCCCTTGCCGTAGATCGTGATGCGGATGGAATCCGAATTCGTGTTATAGATACCGGGAGTGACGGCGACCATACCGGCGGGGAGCTCGTTGCCTACGTGGAGAGCAATGGCCACATCGGGCCTAAGGAAACGCGTGAACAGACCGTCGCGAATCATGCCTTCCGCGCCGCCAATGGTTTCTTCTGCCGGTTGGCCGATCAGCATCAGCGTGCCGTGCCAGGTGTTGCGGGTTCTTGCCATCACTTCGGCGGTGCCGAGTATCGCCGCCATGTGGAGATCATGACCGCAGGCGTGCATCACGAGAACGTCGCGGCCGGAATCATCGGTCGCATGCACTTTGCTGGCATAGGGCAGGCCGGTTTTCTCCTCAACTGGCAAAGCGTCGAGCTCGGTCCGCAGCATGATTGTCGGGCCCGCGCCATTTTTAAGAATCGCGACCACGCCGGTGTTGCCGACATGCTCCGTCACGTCGTAGCCGGCGGCTCTGAGGTGAGTGGCGAGAGTAGCCGCCGTGTGTATTTCGTGGCCTGAGAGCTCGGGATGCTCGTGTATTTGAAGATAGAGCGAACGCGCATCAGGAAAAACGGCATCGATTGCGTTCTGTGGTTTTGATTGTGCGCAGGCCATCGCAGCCAAGAAGAGAAAGAGGAGGCTATAGAATTTGTTCACGGTGTTCCGAATGATAAAGCCAGTCTCCGGCGCTTTCAAGGCCACCACAATCTACCGGGCGGTGAGGTGGTCGCCGATACAGAGGGAACTTCCCGAAGAGAAACTGGCCTCTCGAAAGAAACTTCAGCGACAACTTGCGCTATTTCCTGCGGGTGTACAATTCGATTAAAGACAGCACTTGGTTGCGCGAACTTCGTATAGCAAGGCCGAGGCGCTCATGAACGTTCACTTCAGTTACCGCATTCATAAAAGCCCGTCCGTAGAAAAAGACATCCAACACAATATCGACAAACTGCAAAAGCGACTGCAGGTCTTCCGTCCCGACCTCGTGCATTTGAAGGGAATGGTGGAAGAGGTGTCGCCGCGCGAGGGCACGAGCGTATCGCTGAACCTGCGTCTGCCGTCCGGGCAGATGGCGGCACACACAAACGCCCCCAGCGCGGAGGCGGCGATCAAGAGTGCTTTTGAAGACTTGCTGTTACAGGTAAAGAAGCACAAGGATTTGCTGCGCGCATCGCATAAGTGGCAGCGTGGCAAGCGTGGAGATCACGAGCGGTCCCGGGTGCGCGAGGTTCCGTTCGAGCAGACGCTGGCTGCGATTGCTCCGCCGACCGTTTCTGCGGAAGACGTGCGCTCGTATGTAAACGCCAATCTGGGCCGCCTGGAGCGCTTTGTGGAGCGCGAGATTTATTTCCGCGAGGCGCAGCAAGAGGTCCCGGCCCGCACCCTGAGTAAAGAAGAAGTCATTGATGAGGCCATCGCCGCCGCGCTTGGGGATGCCGACCGACCCGAGCGTCTGGCCCTGGAACCCTGGCTTTATCGGCTCGCCCTCAAGGCCCTGGACGAACTCTCGCGAGGTGACGAAAGCGATGGGAACGCTGTCAACCTCGAGGGCTCTGCGCGACGGCGTAATGTACAGGGCAGCGATGAGGCGGAGTTGCAATTTCATCAGCCCGACGAATCGATCACCGGGGAGAACGTGATAGCCGACTCCAGGGTATCCACGCCCGAGCAGATTATGGCCTCGGACGAGATGATGCGGCTGATCGCTTCCACCTTGCGCGATCTCGGCTCCGGGCCGCGCGAAGTGTTTATCTTGCACGCCATCGAAGGCTTTACTGTCCATGAAATTGTGGGGATCACCGGTCTTCCCGCAGACCGGGTGCTCGCATTCATTTCCGCGGCGCGCGAACACCTGCGCAAAGCTCCGGCCCTGGCCCGGGAATTTCACGACCGACTCGCTCCGACCGGCGCGGCGTAAGCTCCAATTCATTTCTTGTCTGGGGGATATACATGACGATTGCTCGCGAACAAATTCGGGACTTGGCTCAATTTGAAGATTCAACCGCCGGCGCGGTCAGCTTTTATTTTCAACCTTCGACTCCTCGCAACAAATCACACAAGGGAGACCAGATTCTGATCAAAGATCTGGCGCGCGAAGCCGTGCGCAATCTGGAAACGCGCACGGAAAATAAAGAGACGCGAGATTCGGCGCGCGGCGACATTGACCGAATTTTGAGATTGTCGGCAGATTTCCGCAGCAATGGCACGCATGCCAAGGCTGTATTTGCTTGTGCCGCGCAGGATATCTGGCAGGAATACGATCTTCCCTCAGATTTGCCGGGAACCCAGCTGTTTGTCGATCGCCGTTTTCATCTCAAGCCGATTGCGCACCTTTTGGGCGCGCTTCCCAGCCTGGGTGTGGTTCTGGTGGATCGCCACCGGGCTCGCATTTTTGATCTCAGACTCGGCGAGCTCACCGAACGCGAGGACCTTTTCCAGCCGCTTTCGCGCAAGGGCCGTAGTGATGCTTTTGGTGGTTACGACGCCGGCCATGTCGAGCGCCGCGTCGACGATGAGACGCGCCACCACTTCAAATCCGTAGCCGCACTGTTGAAAGGATTCCTGGAAAAGGGTTTGTTCGAGAGATGGATTCTTGGTTGCCAGGATGTACTTCGTCCACAGATCGAATCCCAGTTGCATCCTTATGTGAGCCAAGCGCTGTTGGGGACTTTCCACGCTGAGGTTCAGCACGTCACACAGGACGAGATTCGTTCGCACGGGCAACAGATCGTCGATCGCTGGCAAAGTGACCGTCGGCGGGAACTGGTGGCGCAAGCTGTGAGTCAGGCGCGCAGTCACGGGCGCGGCATTACGGGATTGCGGCGCGTGTTGCGATCTCTGGAGATGGGAGAAGTACAGACGCTGTTGATCGGCGAGACCTTCCAGTCTCATGCGGTCGAGTGCTCTCACTGCGGCCATTTAGACGCGCATATCGTGAATTTCTGTCCGGTGTGTGGACATCCGATGCACGAGATTGTCGATGTCGGCGAAGCCATTTTGCCGAGAGTGATCAAGGGCAACATCGAGACGTTCTATGTCAAGGATGATCCCGACTTCGATCGGGTCGGCAACATTGCCGCATTGCTGCATTTCCGCGCGGAGAATACGGAGCCGATCTTTTCCGCGATGCCCAGCGAGAATACGGCCGCGAATGATTACCCAGGACGTCTACGGCGGTTCGCGAGTTAGTTTCGAGCAGCAAACAGACGCGGATCGCGGAGTGTTGTCTCGCAGAAAGTCTGGTCGCGAAAGAATAAGCTTGAGATCGATCGCCTAAAACTCCTAGAATGGCCCCCTCCAAGACTGGCTGTGTGAGTGGGAAAGGATAGGGCCATGTCCAGGAATGCCATCGTCCGTAAGCGCGCCGTTTTCTTCCGTTTTCTCGCAACTTTTGGGCTCACCGCATCGTTATTTTCTCTGTTCTGCGTAACCGCCTTTTCGCAAACCACGGTCAGCCAAGGCAGTATCCAGGGCACTGTCACCGACCCAACGGGGGCTGTGGTTGCGGGAGCCATGATCACGATCACCAATGTGGCAACCGGTCAGGTCGTCTCGGTCAGGACCACCTCGGCGGGAACCTACAACTCGGGCGGTTTGGGGGTGGGCGACTACGAGATCCGCGTGCAAGCGAAGGGATTCAAGACAATCGAACTCAGGATTCCGGTGCAGATCGCGGTCACGTCCTCCGGCAACATCAAGCTGGAGGTTGGACAAGAAACAACCACGGTTGAAGTGCAGAGCTCTGCGATCGCGGTGAACACGGAACAGTCGACGGTGCAGGGCGTGCTGACCGGCCAGCAGATCGACAACATGCCAGTCAACGGGCGCAGTTTCCTGGATCTGGCACAGCTTGAACCCGGCGTGCAGATGCAGGACGGGACGAATTTCGATCCCACCAAGGTGGGCTACAACTCGCTCTCGATCAACGGCGATTTCGGTCGTACGCCGCGCATCGAGGTCGATGGCCTGGACGTCAGCGATGAGACTGTGGGAACCACGACGCAGAATATCGCGTTGAGTTCGATCCAGGAATTCAACATCGGCCGCTCTTCCTTCGATATTTCCTCGGAAGTTACCGGATCGGGCACGGTGAATGTGGCCACGCGTTCCGGGACCAACGACTATCACGGGCAGGCGTTTTACCAGTTCCGCGACTATCGCGCCGGATTTGCCGATCTTCCCGGGACCGTTTCTCCGCAATTTCAACGTAATTATTTCGGGGGACGCTTCGGCGGTCCGCTTATTAAGAACAAACTTTTCTACTTTATCGACTCAGAACGGCTGAAACAGGACAGCGCCGACTCCATTGTGGCCGGAGCTCCCTTTCAGGCGTTGACGCGCGGCATCGACTCGCCTTTCAAGAGTACACAGGCCAGCGGCCGGCTCGATTGGCAGGCGACCAGCAACATTCGCGTGTTTTACAAGTTCGCCTATGACTGGAATTTCTCGGCATCGTCCGCCAGCACCGGCTTCTCGTACTATTCGAATCGCGACTATTCTCCCTCTCACGCGGTAGGCATCGACATCGACAAAGGAAATTGGTCGCATTCGATTCGTTTGGGATATTTCAAGTTTCACAATCTGATCGGCGGAGATACCGATTCCCAGCCCGCGGACATCAATCCATTCCCCTTCGCGGAGTTGGTGTTCAACGACACCGCTCTGGATACAGGACCAAACTACCTGGCACCGCAGCAGACCTATCAGAGCAACAAACAGATCAAGTATGACGCGAGCCGCGTCTGGGGCGCGCACATCATTCGCTTTGGAGCGACTGTTAACGGAATCGCGACCGGCGGGTTCGCGTCCTTCAATCAACTGGCCCCGCAATTGTATTCGTACGTGAATTTCAACTTGCTACCAGCAAGCTCGGACCCGAGCCAGAGCCTTCAGACATCGCCTTTTTATTCCTGCGCTCTTACTTCGGATCCCAATGTGCCATTCAGCGGGTGCAGCACGAATATTGGCCTGTATCCATTCGCTGGCGGCTACATCGGCAACGGACAGGGATACAGTACGGAACTGCCTGCTTTTGGATATCCGGCCGGGGGATTATTCGATACGCGGTTTGAAGCGTATGTGGGCGATTCCTGGAAAATCAAACCCAACATAACCGTGAATTACGGGCTGCGCTACATCCGCGACACAGGACGAACGGACAGCGATCTCGCCCCGATTCCCTGCTCGGCTACAACTTTGATCACATGCACAGGGAATCTTCTCGATCAGTGGGGACCAGGCCTGGGCGACCGCGTTCGCCAGCCCAACCTGAACTTTGCTCCTCAAGTTGGATTTGCCTGGGATCCATGGCACGACGGAAAAACTTCGATCCGTGGCGGCGGCGGGCTCTATTACGAAAACAACATCTTCAACAATGTTTCGTATGATCGCAGCGACAAACTGGCCAACGGATTGTTCAACCAGACTCCTTATCTCAACTGTCCGCAACCGCCATCGAGCGTGGGCGCGCTAACTTTTCCTATACCCGTTCCGGGCAGTTCAATCCCAAACTATGTGACCTCTGTCGACGGTTACGATCTCGCCACGCAGGTTTGTTTTCAACCGCTTGGTCCCGGATTAAGCACTGTGAATCCGGAAGGCGCAGCCAAGGCCATGGCCGATCTGCAAAGCGAATACATAGCCGCAACGGCCGCCGTCGGACCAACCGGACAGAATCCGAATTTTGTTGGAAATACATTGGAACTGGGGTATCCGTACTATCCCAACTTCCGCACCGCGCGCTCCTATCAGATGAACATCGGTATCCAGCGGCAGATTGGCAAAGGCGTTCTGACCGTGGATTATCTGCGCAACGTGGAAGTGCATTTTCAGCTCGGGATCGACGTCAACCATGCCGGCGATTCGCGCTATCTGGATTTAGCCGCCGCGCAGAACGCGATCGCCAGCACTTTATCAGCTTGCGGCGTGAGCACAATCGATGCGGCGATTACCGCGTGTCCTGGACTTTACCCCGGAGGAGGGGGCGCCAGCATCAACGATTTCGCAAATAGTGGCTTGGACTCCGGCTATGTGTACTACGGCGGATACTCCGCTCCGTATTATGGGCTCACTGGCGATACGGGCGCGGCATTCGGAGGTATCAATCCAAATATGGGAAGTCTGTTCATGAACTATCCCATGGGGCGCTCGGTCTACAGCGGGCTGCAAAGCGAATATAAAACACAAGTCGCCAATCCATTCCGCGGAGTCACGAATCTTGATTTACAGGTCAACTACACCTTGTCGCGCTTCGTCAGTGATGCCGGCAGCGATCAGCACTTCACCATCAACGCTGCCGACTTCCGCGATCCCGTTGCCTTCATGGGGCCGACGGCAGAAGATCGTACGCATCAGTTCAAGTTTGGTGGGACCTTCGATTTCGCGCATCACGGTCCCCGCCTGAGCTTCATTGGTGGTTTTGCGTCGCCTCAACCTTCCAATCTGACCTTGCCCACCCAAGGCAGCGTAGGAGAAATCTTCCGCTCTGACCTCACCGGGGATGGTACGACCGGCGACTTCCTGGATTCTGCGGGGGGAGCAATCGGTCATCCGGGGGCATTTATGCGCTCCATCTCTCCCAGAAACCTGGGTGGCTATATCAACGCGTTCAACGCGAATTACGGCAATGGAAATACGCTCACGCCTGCCGGGCAAGCCCTCGTCACTGCGGGCCTGTTTACGCAACAAGAATTGGTCAGTCTGGGCGCGGTCGTCCCGACACTGCAAGCGCCGCCCCCCAATAACACTGGAAACGGGTACTACAAAGATGTCGACGCAATACTGAGTTGGCCGTTTAAGGTGCGGGAACGTTTGACGCTGATGCCCAGCGTTTCACTCTTCAACATGTTCAATTTCGTGAATTTCGGGACTCTCAGCGGACTGACTGGAGGAGACGGGGCCATCAATGGAACGGTGGCTGGCGTCAACACAGGCACGAACACGATTCGAACAGGTCGAGGGACCGGCGTTTTCGCGGTCGGAGCGCCGCGGGAAGTAGAATTCGGGCTGCGCCTCGATTTCTAAGCCTGCAGTCTCATAGGAATGCATGCACTCTCAGGGAGGCCTTCGTGACAGTTTCGCGCCGTGATTTCGTGAAGAATTCGGTTTTCGGAGCCGTGGCCGCGGGAGTGGGCGCTCATGCGACGGCGCCTGACGCTCACGCCGTGAATTCGAGCAACGGCCGCGAATTCCAAAGGGACACTCCGAAGAAGTCTCCAATCATTATTTGCGCAAATAATGGCTATGCGTACGTGGAAGCGGCCTACGCGTTCCTGAAGAGCGGCGGCGACACACTCGATGCCGCGATCCAGGTGGTGAAGGGCCCGGAAAACGATCCTAACGACGATTCGGTCGGGCTCGGCGGCTTGCCCAACGAAGAAGGGGTGGTCGAGCTCGATGCCTGCTGCATGCATGGTCCCACACGTCGTGCCGGTTCTGTAGGCGCCGTGCGCAATATCAAGAATGTTTCGATGGTATCGAAAGCCGTATTTGAGAACACCGGCCACGTGATGCTGGTGGCGGAAGGCGCGGAAAAATTCGCAGTCGCCGTGGGATTTCCGCGCGAGACTCTGCTTACCGACCGCTCGCGGAAGATCTGGCTGCTGTGGAAAGAATTCAATTCCGATCGCGACTGGTGGGGGCCGGGGATGGCCGATCCGAATTGGCATCCTCCCGCCGAAACGTCGAAGCCGCAGGCAGAGCTGTGGCGAGATCGAATCGAGCACTTGCGGCAACGCGCCGCCGATCTGGGCATTGAGCCGGAATTTCAAATGGCTGCGGTGCGGCGCGTGCTGTTTCCACCCACGGGAACCATTCACTGCTCGGTGCTGAACGAGAAAGGCGAAATGTCAGGCATCACAACGACGAGCGGGCTCGCATTCAAGCTGCCAGGCCGTGTGGGGGATTCGCCCATCATCGCCGCGGGCTGCTACACCGATCAGGACGTGGGTTCAGCGGGCGCGACCGGAAGCGGGGAAGAAAACATCAAAGTCGCCGGCGCTCACACGATCGTCGAGAACATGCGCCATGGCATGTCTCCGCAGGAAGCAGGAATGGACGCCCTCAAACGCATTGTGCGCAACTATAACGGCGACATGACCAAGCTCCGCTACATGGACATGACGTATTACGTTCTTCGCAAAGATGGCGCCTATGCCGGCCTGAGTTTGTGGGAGGGATATTCGGCCGGGCATCCGCACCAATTTGCGGTTCACGATGGCACGCTGCGCCACGAAGTCGCCACGCCGCTCTTGAAGGGATATTCGCAGGAATGGCCGCCGTTTCCGAAAATCCCGGACGAGTTGAAGAAGAATTCGGAGTACTTGAAGTAGACTCGCACTTCGTTCGGCGTCTCAGATGGCGTGGCGTGAGCTAGAACCACCGCCGGCGTGGAGCATTCTCTTACAAGAACCTGACCTTCACATCCGGCCCTTTTTCGAGGTGGATGCTCTCGACGAATCGGACTTTTCCGGTGCGCAGGGTCATGATCACGGACGACGTTCGCGTGCCTTCGCCGAAAAAGCGCACGCCCTTCAGCAGCGCCCCATCCGTCACCCCGGTGGCGGCGAAAATCATTTGCTTGCCCGGAGCCAGGTCTTCAGCCTCGTAGATGCGCTTCTTGTCTTTGATTCCCATGCGGGCAAGGCGTTCTTCCTGCTCGGGCTTTACCACCAAGCGGCCGAGCATGTATCCATTGAGACACCGAATCGCGGCAGCTGTAATCACGCCTTCCGGCGCGCCGCCTGATCCCATGACGGCATGAACCCCGGTGCCAATCACGGCAGCGGCAATACCCGCGGAAAGATCCCCATCCCCAATCAGCCTGATCCGCGCACCGGCGGCGCGAATATCGGCGATGAGTTTTTCGTGACGCGGACGATCAAGCACGATCACCACCAGATCTTCCACGTCACGATCAAGGCGCCTGGCAATATTCTTCAGATTGTCAGCCACCGGAGCATCGAGTTCGACAGCGTTCTTGCAGGAAGGCCCGACGACAATTTTTTCCATGTAGCAATCCGGCGCGTGGAGCAGACCTCCGCGCTCCGATGCCGCCAAAACCGTGATCGAACCCGGAGCTCCAGTCGCGCAGAGGTTGGTGCCTTCCAGCGGATCAACCGCGATATCGACCTCCGGAACTTCTCTTCCATCGGGAAATTCGGCGCCGACGCGCTCGCCGATGTAGAGCATAGGCGCCTCGTCACGTTCGCCTTCGCCGATCACGATCGTTCCGCGCATGGGGATGGAATCCATGGTCTTGCGCATGGCTTCGGTCGCGACTTCATCGCTCAGCTTGCGCTCGCCCTGTCCCATGGTACGAGCCGAAGCGATGGCTGCGACTTCCACGACTCGCAGAAACCGCGATGCGAGATCGCTCTCAATGTTCTCCCCGAAAGTACGGGCCTTGCCTTCAGGACGAGTCTGCGTAGCCATCAAGCCTCCGGTCCTTGCGTAATCGGTGATGCGCCGGGTTGAGACTATAACCCAACCTCGATCAGAATGAAAATACCGTAACCACCGAATCGATTTTCTCGATCTTGTTGGCGCCGCCGTAGACCGGGTGCGCATGATATTCTCCTATCCCAGATTTGCAAGGGATCTCATGACGGAAGCTCGCTCGCTAACATTTCTCTGCATCACGACCTACGAAAAAGGGCAGGAATTCATGCGCGAGTGCAAACGGCAAGGCTGCGGCGTGATCCTGCTGACGTCGGAGAAACTGCGTAATGCGGATTGGCCGCGCGAGAGCCTCGACGACACTTTTTATCTTCCGGACGAGATCGCGATAGCCGACATCGTCAAGGCGGTGACGCATCTGGCGCGCTCACACAAACCGGATCGCATTGTTGCGCTCGACGAATACGACATGGAAACCGCCGCTACCCTCCGCGAGCACCTGCGCATTCCGGGTATGGGATTGACGACAATGCGCTATTTCCGCGACAAGCTTGCCATGCGCATGCGGGCTCTCGACCGCAAGATTCGCGTGCCGGATTTCGTGCCCGTCGTGAATCACGATGATATTCGCTACTACCTCGGCCACGTCCCTGGGCCCTGGGTGCTCAAGCCGCGGCAGGAGGCGTCGGCGATCGGCATCAAGAAAATTCGCGCCCCCGAAGATCTGTGGCCCGTGCTCGACCAACTCGGCGATCAGCAATCGTCATTCGTGCTGGAAAGGTTTGTTCCCGGCGAGGTCTATCACGTGGATTCAGTGGTTTCAGAGAATGAAGTTGTTTTTGCGAATGTCAGCAAATACGGCAAGCCACCAATGAATGTGGCGCAGGGAGGCGGCGTTTTCACGACCTTCACGGTTCGCCGTGGAAGCACGGACGATTCCGAGTTGCGGGAGATCAATCGCGATCTGATTGCCGCCTTGGGACTCGTGCGAGGTGTGGCGCATGCGGAGTTCATCCACGCCCATGCGGACGGAAAGTTCTACTTTCTCGAATGTGCGGCGCGCGTAGGCGGAGCTTACATCAATGAAATGGTCGAGGCCGCGACCGGCATCAACTTGTGGCGGGAGTGGGCTCGCATTGAAATCGCTGGAGGAGACGGCAGCTATAACCTTCCCCCGGTCCGCGAAGAATATGCCGGCGTGATTCTTTCCCTGGCGCGACAGGAAAATCCTGACACTTCAGCCTACAACGATCCGGAAGTCTGCCTGCGGATCAAGAGGCATCACCATGCGGGGTTGGTGTTGCGGTCAGGCGATCCGGAGCGGATTCCGGACCTGCTCGACAATTATGCCCGGCACTTCGCGGAAGAATTTCTAGCGGTCGCACCGCCGCGCGAAAAGCCGACCGCATAAAATCGCTGGTCCCTTGTTCCGTATCATCCGTGCTCCTCAGTGGCCTCTGTGGTGAAAGCTTCTAACAGACGATCACAGAGTTGCCCTCGTCCGCGCATCCTCTGCTAGTATTTGCGCATGAGTGCTGCTGAGCATCCAGCTACCGCGGGAGAACGACAATCTCCGGAACGCTCAACTTCGGAGCGCAAGGAACCAACGTTTCTTTTCACCGAGAAGCAGGTCTCAGAGAAGAGCGAACTCGCGCGACGATTTATCGAAACCCGCGCACGCCTGAACGTCAACGTTGAGAAGGCCAACAACTTCCTGGTCAAGCGCTTCTACAACATCGATCACAACGCCTATCTGGAAGGTGCGCTGCCGGCGAAAACGAAAGAGTTGATGGGACTGGTTGCCTCCACGTGTTTGCGCTGCGACGACTGCACCTTCTATCACGCCATTCAGGCATACCGGCTTGGCGTACCCCGTACCGAGCAGGAAGAATCGTTAAATGTCGCGCTGGTAGTGGGCGGCAGCATCGTCGTGCCGCATCTGCGCCGGGTGTATGAACTCTTAGAGGAGTTGTATAGCTAGCTCTTCGTAGACGGGGCCGAACGTTCCTGATCCGAACCTCGCCGTAATCAGACAGGGATCCCTGTCGTTATTGGCGCGGATGCACCGGAATCACTCCCAAAGAAACCAGAACGGAAAATACTCCCACACAGAAAATCACGATGGTCGGAGCCCAGAAGCCAAAGGGATTCTCGTCCCGATCATATCCGCCCGGCGGGCAGCCCTTGTAGTGACCCTTACCGGTAAACAGACTGTAGCTGGACCATCCGATCGCAGCGATTCCCATAAGGAATACGAGTGGCACGGGTAGCTCCTGAATACTCGTAAAAGATGGTATCGCCTGGGAACTGTAGGGAAATGTGACGTCAGTTCATGATCGCCGGAGCGCGGTGGTGCGTGAAAGAGATCACGACTAAAACGCGTCAATCCCGGTCACGCTCTGCGCGATAATCAGCGAGTGCACATCGTGTGTGCCTTCGTAGGTCTTCACGGATTCCAGATTCATCAGGTGGCGCATGATCGGATAATCATCGGCCACGCCGTTTGCACCTAGGATGTCACGCGAGAGTCGGGCACATTCCAAAGCCATCCAGACGTTGTTGCGCTTGGCCATCGAAATGTGTTGCGGTGCGACCTTTCCTGCATCTTTTAATCGTCCTACCTGCAATACGAGCAATTGCGCTTTGGTAATCTCGCTGATCATCCAGGTGAGCTTGTCTTGCACTAACTGATGAGAGGCGATGGGCTGATCGCGCCATTGTTTCCGCAGGATCGCATATTGCAGGGCGCAGTCGTAGCAGGCCGTGGCCGCGCCGACCGCTCCCCACGCGATGCCGTAGCGCGCCTGGTTGAGACACATCAGCGGAGATTTCAGGCCACCCGTTTTCGGCAGCAGATTCGACTCGGGGACGTGAACATCCTGCAACGATAGCCCCGATGTGACCGACGCGCGCAGCGACCATTTCCCGTGAATGTCCTCCGCTTTGAATCCAGGACGATCGGTTTCGACGAGAAATCCGCGGATGCGATCTTTTTCGTCTTGCACTTTCGCCCAGATAATCGCGACATCAGCGATGGTGCCGGAGGTGATCCACATCTTTTCGCCGTTGATGACGTATTCATTTCCAACTTTGCGCGCGTGGGTACGCATGCCTCCAGGATTCGAGCCGAAATCCGGCTCCGTCAATCCGAAGCAGCCAAGCTTTTCGCCTTTCTGCATGGCGGGAAGCCACGCGTCTTTTTGTTCTTCGCTGCCGAATTCATAAATCGGGTACATGCAGAGCCCTGACTGCACGCTGACGAAACTGCGCACGCCGGAGTCGCCCCGTTCGAGTTCCTGCATCACCAGACCATATTCCACGTTGCCCATACCCGGACAGCCATAGCCTTTGAGCGATGCGCCGAAAAATCCCAGGTCGGCCATGGGCTTCACCAATTCCCGCGGAAAACGTCCGGCGCGGTTGCACTCTTCAATAATGGGGATGAGATTGTCTTCGATGAACTGGCGCGCCGTGTCGCGAACGAGCCGCTCGTCGTCGGTAAGCAATGAGTCATACTGCATGAAATCAACACCGCGGAATTTGATGGCAGGCATGACAGATCTCCTCGATGAAGTCTCCGGAATAATTTAAGGCAGGTTTGCCGCCCACAGAACGGTCCGTGCACGAAGGGCAAACATATGACGGTAGCAGGGCGCGAACAGTGAGGTCAACGGCTGTAGCCGACTAGCTGTACTCTGCTCATTCCGCCAGTGACCCGCTGCGGCGCTGTGCTCCGCGGCCAGCCGCACGGCCGCTTGCCTAGCATGATTTTCTAAGCACCCAGGCATGGGTGTAAGCTGTTGCCGGATTTATCTTTCAATTCAAATTTCGTTTCATCGGCGCTCTGAGCGCGGGTCACGAGAGCTCAGGCGCAGACGGAGGCATCGCGTGTCGAAACTTGGGCCTGCTGTTTTCGCAATCTTAATCAGTGTTCTGGCTTTAAATGACGGTACAGTCGCCGCACAACAGGTTGTGGTCGACGCCGATCCGGCGCATGTAGCGAATACGTTCAGTCCCGTGCATTCTTTCGGTGCCGCCATTGATCGGCTGCGCACCGGCACTCCCGACAAGTTGCTCAACGGGCAGATGCTCAAAGAAATTCTCAATGCAGGATGGCAGACGGTCACATATCGGCAGAACACAGAGTTGATGGTGGAGGCCTGGCATTGGAATCCGGCAGGAAAGTGGAGCAATGCAGAAAGACAGGAAGGATATTTCGTAGGAAATTCCGAGCCCACGACCGAGATGATTCACAGTTCATGGGCCTATCCCCTGCCCCATCGCGGATTCAGCCGCGGGGACGGCAATGGATGGTCGCGTCTCACCGATGGCGATCTAAATTCTTACTGGAAGAGCAATCCATACCTGACGAAGGCATTCACAGGCGAAGATGATTCGCTGCATCCGCAATGGGTCATAATCGACCTGGGCAGCAAGATTGATCTGAACGCGATCCGCATCGCTTGGGCGAATCCATACGCCACGCGTTACGTCGTGCAATTCTGGACGGGCGAGCTTGAGCCTTTCTACGACGGAACCATGAAAGGCACATGGCAGACGTTCCCCCTCGGTAACATTAGCGCGGGCAAAGGCGGAACCGTTACCCACGAACTGGCCGACTGGATGATTCCCGTCCGCTACTTGCGCATTTGGATGACGGAATCGTCGAACACCTGCGACACCCACGGCTCGGCCGATAAACGAAACTGCGTCGGTTATGCCATTAACGAACTCTATGTTGGAGCACTTTCTGCTGACGGCTCTTTCAACGACTACGTCACGCATTTCCCCAGCCGCTATCAGACCGTGACTTGGCCGTCATCGGTCGATCCCTGGCATGAGGCTTCGGATGTCGATTACAACCGCGGGGATCAGGTCGGATTCGATTTTTTCTTCAACTGCGGCGTCACGCGCGGTCTTCCCGCTATGGTGCCGATCGCAATGTTGTATTCCACGCCCGAAGACGCGGCCAACGAGATCGCGTACCTGTACAAGCGGCACTATCCAATTTCCTACGTGGAAATGGGCGAAGAGGCCGACGGTCAGCACATGCTTCCGGAAGATTACGCCGCCCTCTATATCCAGTTCGCGGCGGCGATTCACAAACTTGTGCCGGAGGCGAAACTGGGAGGGCCTCCCTTTGAGGGAACGCTCGAAGATGTGGAAGTCTGGCCGGACGCGAACGGAAAAGTCTCGTGGCTGGGCCGGTTTGTCGACTATCTGAGGGCTCACGGTCGGATCTCGGATTTCAGCTTTTTCTCGTTCGAACACTATCCGTATCAGGATCGTCCGACATATTCGTGGGCCGATCTATACCCCGAGCCCAGTTACGTTCAACACATTGTTCAGGTCTGGAAAGACAACGGCCTGCCACCGAACATTCCCTTCTTCATGACGGAAGGCAACATCGGAGGCGGCGCGCCGCCTTCCAGTGTGAAAAGCGGTCTTTGGCTCGCCGATTACGTGGGCAGCATGATGGCCGCAGGCGCCGGCGCGACTTACTATTTCCATTACATGCCATACCCGGGAGGCGTTGGAGGCTTCGGCAATTTCCTCGGGATCGACCAAAACTACAAAGTCGTGAGTTATCCTCCGCAGTATCTCGCCGCGCAGATGATCACGAAGGAATGGGCGCAGCAGGTTGACGCTCCGCACAGGCAGTTCAAAGCCTGGAGCGATGTTCGCGACGCAGCGGGAAATCTGCTGGTCACAGCTTATGTGCTGGAGCGGCCCGACGGGCAGTGGTCCGTGATGCTGGTGAATCGTGATCAGTTCAACGATCACGCGGTCAAAGTGGCGTTCACGGCGGAGGGCAAGCCAGATCGCTATTTTTCCGGATCGGTCGATCGCATCACTTTCGGATCGAATGAATACCAGTGGCATCAGGAGGGCATGGGAGGACACGCCGACCCGGACGGTCCGGCGTCACGCTCAACCGTGAGCGGAGGTGCAGGCGCGCAGTACGAAATTCCAAGAGCGTCGATCACGGTGCTGCGCGGGAGAATCGAGTAGTCCCGAAAATCGGACGGCGGCGCCGGTCCGTCGTCGTCTGAATTCTGAAGTCTGAAATCCAAGATCTGAGGTCTGTTCTTTGGGTCCCAGCGAGACAGCCGCACCAACGTTCCTGTAAAATCAAGACGGAAGAGACCAGACGCAGCCAGACTCTTCCCGAGTGGACGCGTTCATCCGAAACATCCCATCCACAAGCATCCGCTTAGCGACCAAAGTGGATTGCGCTGCGCAATTTTGGAAAAACAAAGATCGGGAGACATCATTCATGGCAGTAGGAGCCAAAATCGCCAAAACCGCCGACCGTAAGAAGATCATGGACACGACCAAGAGCACGGATTGTCCGAAGTGCGGCAAGCCGACTCGCATCGTGAAGCGTGTGAAAGACCGTGAACGCGGCATTCCGGGTGGGATTTACATTTCGTGCTCAGGCTGCGAATTCTTCGAGAAGCTGTAAGCACCTGAGTGCGGGCTGTTCGAACTGCATGAGCAGAATGGAGGAGCAAGCACTCCTAACCCTGCGCGCTGACCTGAAGTTCACATGCAATTCTGGCGCGCCGCACTCACAAGTTCTTACAGCGGGAACAACTCGTCTTCCTTCTCTTCGCGCTTGCCTTTCCCTAGACGCTTCTCCAGGAATTCTTTGGCCAGATCTTTACCCCCCATGCCGAAGGCAATGGCCAAGCCCAGCATGAGAGCGCCGAAAGCAGTGCCGAAGGCGATCAGCAAAGTTCCTTCCGCGACCCCAAGGACCTCGAATACCATCGAGATCGTAAAAATGCTGATGATGACGCGAACCGTATGACTGACAAGCCGCGAGGAGCGGATATCGGCATTGACCGCAGCCAGCAGCGCGGCTCGCGAAAAGAAACTCGCCGCCACGAATCCGAAGAAAAGAATAACCAGCGCCGCGAATAGCCGTGGCAGGAACAGAAAGAATCGCGAGGCATACTCCTGCAGGCCAACGACGCCCAGCACGCTCACGCCCAGCAGGATGAAGCCGACCCACGCCACCCAAAAAAAGACGCGGCTCAGCAGTTCTGACGAGGAAGGCAGCGCCGCCTGTTTCAGCAACTCCGTGGCTCCCGCGTTCTCGGAGATTTTCGAAAAGCGGGTCACGCGCAGGATGCTCCGCGTGATGACCTTCAGCAGATACGCGATCACCCAGCCGACGAAAACCACGATCAGCATGACAATGACGCGAGGCAGGTAATGGGCAAAACCTCTCGCCATTTCCTGCAAGCCTTGATTTAATTCGCTAACAATAATGTCTCGCATAGACATTTCACCTCTTTTCGTTCCAAAGCTCGAGAAAGTAAGGCTTCAACCGTTCGAACTCGGCGCATAGACTCTCGACGTTTTTCTCGATCTCCTCTTCCGAAGCGTCGCTGATTTCCAGCAGGAAACTCAGCGCCCGGCCACGGAAAAGAGGACCGAGAGCCTGGATGATATGGTCCCGATTGATGACGGATTGATGAAACGAAGCGGCAAATTCGAACACGGTTCTGGCCCAAAGGTCGGGCGGATAACGGAAATGTTCGACATCGAGGGCCGCGATCTTCCGCAAATCAGCCAGCGTCTCGGCAGAAAGAATGTACTGGAACACAGGATCCAGTTCCGAAACACCATGGGCGAACATATCGCGCAAACGTTCCTGATTGATATTGAATGGCTCTGGCCGAATTTCGCATTGGCCGTCGAACGTCGGCACGGATTGCGAAGATGAAACCTTGCTCCAGAGCGGGAAATTCGTATCGAGTGAGGCGAACAACGCGCCGACAGTCCGGCGCAGAGCGAGAACGAGGTCGGTAGCGCTAGGATCGACGTGCGCTCGGATTCCCAGGAAAGTCTGGCATATGCGGTAGCTGCTCGCGATGGCCGCGATGGTCAGTGAAATCTCCGGACCGACTCGTCCCCAGTCTTCGTCCCAGAAGTCCCGATTCAGAAAGTCGGTCGCTAGCCGCCTGGAGATGGCGAAATCGGAAGCGTATGGCTCGCGAACCCTATATCCATAGACCGAGCGAACCATGGGGTACAGCAGGTTCGGCATGAGCACGCCCTCAAATTTCTGGCGGCGATAGATGGGCAGCGCCAGATCGAAATTATCTTTGTAGACCGGCCGCACCAGCCGCTGCAGCCACTCGGGCTCGATCGTCGATTCATCGGCGGAAACAATCACGCAGGCTTTGGCTTGCAGCAAATCGGCGGCCGCGAGGATGGTTCGCAGCGCCCGTCCGGGTTCCGGGCTGCTGCCATATTCGGTGCTAATGGCGTGCAAAGTGCGGAGTGCGTAAACTTTCTTTGCGCTCCAGACGTCATCGATGGAAACCCCGGTGACGATTTGCGGCGTGCCGTCACGCGATCCGCCATCGGCATTGATGATGACCGCCCGCTCGCGCGGGAAGCATTTCAATATTCCCGCCTGAATGGCGTGTGTAACTTGCTGGATGGTTGCCGCATTGTTGTGCGTAGGCAGGCCGATCAAGAGGTCGACCTCGCCTACGTTGATGAGCTGGCGAATAAATTCGTCAGATAAAAAACTTTCTTCGGGCAAATCTCTCTCCGCCTGAAACGTCGTTAAGAAACCTAGTTATGAGCTGACGCGAATGCGCCGAAAATTATCCGACTCCCCGTCAGATGCGCCGCAGCCGGAACCAGTAGAACTGGTAAGGACCCATGGTTAACAGGTAGGGAACATCGCTGATGCGGGGAAATACGTTCTTACCAAACATTTCTATCAGAATATTCCCCTTGTAGCGGCGTAAATCAAGTTCCACCGCCTGCGCGGCGCTGGAAAGGTTGTTGACGACCAGGACCGTTTCCCGGCCCAACTGCCGGACATACGCCAATACCCGATGATTCACGGGATGAAGAAACTCAATCGACCCCGACCCAAAAACCGAGCTGGATTGGCGAACCGCGATGAGGCGCTTCATCCAGGAAAGCAGCGAATGATGGGTGCGGGTCTGAGATAAGACGTTCACGGCCTGGTATCCGTAGACCGGATTTAGAATCGGCGGAGAATAGAGGCTTTCGGGATCGGCGGCGGAAAAGCCGCCATTCCAGCCCCCACTCCATTGCATAGGAGTCCTTACCCCATTGCGATCGCCGAGATAAATATTGTCGCCCATTCCGATCTCGTCGCCGTAATAGATGATCGGAGTACCCGGTAGAGACATGAGCATGCCATTCATGATCTCGATGCGGCGGCGATCGTTGTCGAGCAAAGGCGCCAGCCGACGTCGTATGCCGAGATTCAACCGCATCGATTTGTCTTGCGCGTAAATGTCATACATGTAATCGCGCTCGATGTCGGTGACCATCTCCAGGGTCAATTCGTCGTGATTGCGGAGAAACAGAGACCATTGGCAGGAGGCAGGAATTTCCGGCGTCTGCTGCAGAATCTCGGTGATCGGCTTACGGTCTTCCAGGCGCAAGCCCATAAACATGCGCGGCATTAGCGGAAAGTGGAACGCCATGTGAAATTCGTCGCCATTGCCGAAGTACTCACGCAGATCTGACGGCCATTGATTGGCTTCCGCCAGCAGCAACGTGCCGGGATATTGCTCGTCCACGCGCTTGCGAAATTCGCGGATGATGGCGTGCGTCTCGGGAAGGTTTTCGCAGTTCGTGCCTTCGCGCTCGATCAGGTAGGGCACGGCGTCAAGCCGGAAGCCGTCGACCCCCAGATCGAGCCAGAACTTCATCACATTCCACATCTCTTCGCGTACGGCCGGATTGTCGTAATTCAAATCCGGCTGATGGCTGAAAAAGCGATGCCAGTAATAGTCCTTGGAAATCGGGTCCCAGGCCCAATTCGACATTTCCGTGTCCAGGAAGATGATGCGGGCGCCGCGATATTTTGCGTCGCTATCACTCCATACGTACCAATCGCGCTTGGGATTGTCCCGAGAACTGCGCGATTCGAGGAACCAGGGATGCTGGTCGGACGTGTGGTTCAGCACCATTTCGATGAGTACTCGAATGCCGCGATCGTGGGCGGATGCCAGGAACGACTTGAAGTCGTCAAGCGTCCCGTAACGAGAGTGAACCGAGGTGTAATCGGAGATGTCGTAACCATCGTCGCGCAAGGGCGATGGGAAAAACGGCATGAGCCATATCGTGTCGATCCCGAGTTGCTGTACGTAATCGAGCTTTTGGGTGAGGCCTTGAAAATCGCCGACGCCGTCGTTGTTGGCGTCAAAAAAAGTGCGCACGTGGATCTGGTAGATGATTGCGTCTTTATACCAGCCGATCTGATTTTTGAGTGCCAAGTTTTTTCGCGTGACCTCTTCGCGCCTTAAATTACGAATCGTTCCCAGACTCAGACGTTTATCTTCCAGCGAATCATCTTGTATGCGCAACCATCAAATTACGGAATCCTGCCCATTGCGTAGAGGGATCACCCGATTGTGAGCGCCAAATCGAGCCAGTAATCTGAATTGTGAAACACATATGTGCCGTGAAAAACAGTACGGACGCACTGCCCATGACGGGTTCTTCCCCCAGTTCTGGTGTTACTGCCGCACGCCGATCGTACTTTAAAACTTCATTGCTTCGAGGCCTTAATGAGAATTGCACAAGTCGCGCCTTTGTATGAAAGTGTCCCGCCTAAATTGTATGGAGGCACCGAGCGCGTTGTTTCCTGGCTAACCGAAGAGTTAGTAGCCCAGGGTCACGAGGTTACTTTATTCGCCAGCGGGGATTCGCTGACCACAGCCCGATTGATTCCGATTTGTCCGGAGGCACTGCGGCTGAACCGGGGCTGCATCGATCAACTGGCACATCATATCCACATGCTCGAACGAGTGCTGCGCGAGAAGGGCGAATTCGACCTGATCCACTTTCATATCGATTACCTGCATTTTCCTCTGAGCCGCAGTGAGGCCCTTGCGCAGGTTACGACGCTGCACGGGCGTCTCGATATTCCAGACCTGCTGCCGCTTTATCGCGAATTTTCCGAGATGCCGGTGATTTCCATTTCCGACGCGCAGCGCCGTCCGTTGTCGTGCGCAAACTGGCGGGGTACGGTGTACCACGGCCTTCCCGAAGACAGCTTCGTGCCATACGACGAACCGGGCGAGTACCTGGCATTTCTCGGGCGAGTCTCGCCGGAAAAAGGTATCGAGCATGCGATCGAGATCGCAAAAAGGTGCGGGATTCCTCTAAGAATTGCCGCTAAAATCGATCGCGCCGACAGAGATTTCTTTCGAAACCAGATCAAGCCGATGCTCAACGACGACCTAATTCAGTTTATCGGCGAGATCACAGAAACCGAGAAGAACGAGTTCCTGGGAAATGCCATGGCTCTGCTCTTCCCGGTCAATTGGCGAGAACCGTTTGGCATTGTCATGATCGAAGCCATGGCCTGCGGAGTTCCAGTGATCGCATATCCGCGGGGTTCGGTTCCCGAGATCATCGAAGATGGAATCACGGGATACCTGGTGAAAAATGTGGAATCCGCGGTGAACGCCGTGGCCCGCATCCCGGAACTTGATCGCCGCAGTTGTCGGCGGCGCTTCGAACAGCGCTTCACCGCGAAACGCATGGCGCTGGATTATCTGACCATTTACCAGGGCTTGGCCAAAGCGGAACCCAAGCCTATGACGCTCACTGACGGAGAGCTCAGTTGGATGAACTTGGAGTCGCCCAGCAGTACTACATAGCCGCCGGATCGTCCCCGTCGGAGGACCGCACCCGGGTTCTGAAATACGGGAAGACGTTTGCCGTATTCAACCGTTACGGCGACATTGAACCACTCGGACTGGGTGAACACGGCATCTTCTATCAGGGCACGCGCCACGTGTCGGAACTGGTCCTATCGGCGTGGGAATCGCGTCCCCTGCTGCTGAGTTCCACGGTCAAATCGGACAATTTTGTCTTCGTCGCCGACTTGGCCAATGTCGACATCTTAGAAACCCAGCAGGTGACGATCCCGCGCGGCACGCTCCACATGGTGCGGTCGCGATTTCTTTGGCAGGGCGTGGCTTACGAAGAGTTGAAGATGGTCAATTACGGTCTGGCCACTCTGGAGATTCCCTTCCGCATCCTGATTGGCGCCGATTTCGCTGATATTTTTGAGGTGCGCGGAACACGGCGCGAAAGACGAGGCCGCCGTCTGGACGACGAGTTCACCAACAGTTCGATCCTCATGCGCTACGAGGGTCTGGACCATATCGAACGGCAGACGCGGGTCGAGTGCGATCCCGCTCCCGCGCAAATCAAGTCTTCCGAACTGCGGTTTGAGACCTCGATTGATCCGGGTAAGTCTGCCCTGTTTCATTTTTCCGTGGCTTGCAACCCGGATCCGAAGCGCCACGCGATCGGCTATGCCCGGGCCATGGGTGGGGCGGAAACCGAACTACGAGCGGATTCGGCCAATCTCAGTGAGATTTCCAGTTCAAACGACCGCCTCAGCCGCTGGATCAAGCGATCGATCGCCGATGTGGAAATGATGACCATGGGCAATCCGGAGAAGAATTATCCTTACGCCGGCGTGCCTTGGTTCAGCACGGTCTTCGGGCGAGACGGCATTATCACGGCGCTGGAAATGCTCTGGCTGGCGCCTTCCACCGCCAAGGGTGTGCTGCAGTATCTAGCGTCGACTCAGGCAACAGAGATCAATCTCGAAGCCGAGGCGCAGCCGGGAAAGATCCTGCACGAAACCCGCCGTGGAGAAATGGCCAATCTTGGAGAAGTTCCTTTCGGGCGCTATTACGGAAGCATCGACAGCACGCCGCTCTTTGTCATGCTGGCGGGAGCATATCTCGACTGCACCGGTGATCGGGAATTTCTCGAGAATCTGCGCCCGCATGTGGACTTGGCTTTGGAATGGATAGATCGCTACGGTGACGTGGATAGGGATGGTTTCGTTGAGTACCAACGTCACGGCGACAAAGGTCTGGTTCAGCAGGGATGGAAAGACTCGAATGATTCCGTGTTCCATGCCGACGGGCAAATTGCCGATCCCCCGATTGCACTGTGTGAGGTTCAGGGATACGTCTATGCGGCGAAGATTGCGGCCGCGCGCATATTCGCCGATCTCGGCGATCAGCAACGCCAGACGGCACTGGAAGACCAAGCTGCCGAGTTGCGGGACCACTTTGAAGAGGCGTTCTGGTGCGACGAACTCTCCACCTACGCGCTGGCGCTCGATGGAAAAAAGAAGCCTTGTCGAGTCCGGACATCGAATGCCGGACAATGCCTGTATACCGGCATTGCGGACCCGAAAAGAGCGCAACTTGTGGCGCACACGCTCGTCGGTTCTGATTTTTTCTCGGGATGGGGAGTTCGCACCGTCGCCTGCCACGAGGCTCGCTACAACCCGCTGTCCTACCACAACGGATCCGTCTGGCCACACGACAATGCCCTGATTGCTGCAGGGATGGCGCGTTATGGCCAGCGCGAGTTCGCCGGCCAGATTCTGATGGGCCTGCTCGATCTCAGCAGCGCCGTGGAGCTTCACCGACTCCCGGAATTGATCTGCGGAGTTGATCGTCGTCCCGGCCAAGGCCCAACGCTTTACCCGGTCGCATGCTCCCCGCAGGCATGGGCCGCCGGCTCTGTGTTCATGCTGCTGCAAGCCTGCCTGGGCGTCAGCGTCGACTGTCGCCAGAAAGTGATTCGGTTCGAGCGCCCCTATCTACCGGAAGGAATTCCGCAACTCTGGATGCGTAATCTGCAAATTGGCGATGCCCGCCTGCATCTCTTCCTCGAACGCGCTGCCGGGACGGTACACGTGGAAGCCATCGAAAAACAAGGCCAGATCGAAATCGAGATTGGGTAAGCATAGCGTCACTCGTTGCCGTTCTACAGAGAACGCTGTATAGGGCTGCGCGAAAGCACGGGATAGTATTGGGAAACCCGTAAGAAAATTTCTCAGGACAGGCCGCAAGCACCCCCCGAGCGGCGAAAACAGCCGTTGCGCAAGTGACTTCCATGCGAATTCTGGTAGTCGACGATCACGAATTAGTTCGCCGCGGCATGTGCGCGGTGCTGGCCGCCAATGCAGAACTAGAGATCTGCGGCGAGGCGGTCGATGGCAGAGACGCCATCGAGAAGACCCGTGCCTTGAATCCCGATATGGTCGTCATGGACATCAGCATGCCCAACATGAATGGCCTGGAGGCGACGCGAGAGATCCGGCGGTTTCTGCCGGAAGCCGGGATCATCATCGTCAGCCAGCACGAGACGCCGGAAATGGTCCGACAAGCCTTCAAGTGCGGGGCCAGCGGATATGTGGTCAAATCGGCCATTTCCAAGGAACTTCTGACCGCAATTCAGAGCGTCAGCCGCAAGGACTCTTTCGTCAGCTCGGAAACGCTCGGCGAAGTCCGCAGCCTCGATCCGAAAGAGATCCTCGAACGGAGCGCGTCTTTTGAACGGGCGCTGCGCGAAAGTGAAGAGCGTTTTCGCTCTGCCATGAACAGCATGGCGGAAGGACTCTACACCATCGATGCGGCCGGGCTGGTCACATACGTCAATCCCGCAGCCGAGAATATATCGGGATGGAGTTCCGTCGAACTGCTAGGCGAGCACCTGCACGACTTAATGCATTCCAAGAGCGTCAATGGAAAACCGATTCCGTTCCAGGATTGCGCAGTCTGCCGGACCTTGCTGACAGGCAAAGAACTGAAGGAACACGAGGATATGTTCACGCGGAAGGACGGAAGAAACTTTCCCGTCATCCTGAGTGCCTCTCCGCTAAAACGGGATGGGCAACTCACGGGTGTCGTCGTCTGCTTCCGCGATGATACGAGGCGCCGGCAAGCTGAGGACGCACTGCGGCAGAGTGAGCGGATTTATCGCACCATCGGCGAGTCGATCGATTACGGTGTCTGGATCTGCGACGGCAACGGACGCAACACTTACGTCAGTCCTTCGTTGCTCAAACTGGTGGGTGTCACCCAAAACCAGTTTTCCGAATTCGGGTGGCAGCTCGTGCTGCATCCGGATGAGACTCGGCCGATAGAGTCCGCGTGGCAGCAGTGCGTGCGAGAGGGCAGATTTTGGGAGCGGGAAATGCGCGTGCGGACGGCACGGGGAGGCTGGCACTACATTCTCGTTCGTGGCGGACCGATCCGCGATGTAGATGACAAGATCATCTATTGGGCTGGGATCGCGCTCGACATTCAGCACCGCAAAGATTCGGAAGCGGCGTTGGCCAACCGCATCACCGAACGCACCGAGGCCTTGCAAAGGGCAACCGAGCAACTGAGAAAGCTTTCCGCCAGCTTGCTGCAGGCCCAGGATGAAGAGCGCCGGCGCATCGCCCGCGAGCTACACGATGGCGTCGGCCAATTACTGGCCGCGATGAGCATGCACGCTGCCGGCGTGGACGCTGAGAAGAGTCAGCTTTCGGCGAGCGCGCGCGAATCTCTCGAGGAAGCTATCCGCATGATGGGGCAGGCGTCCCAGGAGATCCGCACCATGTCGCATCTTCTGCATCCGCCGCTTCTGGATGACGTGGGGCTCGAGTCGGCACTGCGTTGGTACGTGAGCGGGTTCGCTTCGCGCAGCAAGATTGATGTGACGATCGAGGCCAGCCCGGGATTCAGCGACGGCCTGCCCCGCGAACTCTCTTTGACTTTGTTTCGC
This sequence comes from uncultured Acidobacteriaceae bacterium, assembly GCA_963772045.1. Classification (GTDB taxonomy): domain Bacteria; phylum Acidobacteriota; class Terriglobia; order Terriglobales; family Acidobacteriaceae; genus Sulfotelmatobacter. Next base: position 458,330 of record CAVYWC010000005.1, read on the forward strand.
ATCGTGCAGGAAAGTCTGACCAATGTGCACCGCCATTCCGGGAGCCGGACTGCGCAGATTGAAATTGAGCGCTCGGCTCGGGAAATCGTGCTCGAAGTCAGAGATCAAGGGAAGGGTATCTCGCAGGAAACTCAATCGCGTATCTCCTCCGGCGCAAGCTTCGGCGTAGGTTTGCGCGGTATGCAGGAGAGAACGCGGCAGTTTGAGGGACACTTGGAGATTTTCTCGTATCCGGGAGAAACCCGAATTCGCGCGGAATTGCCGATTGAGCCGCAAGCCGCTCTGGTCCCGGCCGTTGCCGACAAGCAGGGATCCAGCGAAGCTGCGGAGAACTTCCCTGCCCCGGATTCGCCCGCTGATGGCGTGACGCTGTTGTGCGTCGACGACGAAGAGGCAGCCCTACTCACGCGCAAGCTTCTGTTGGAATCGGCGGGCTATCGCGTGCTCGAAGCCCGGTCGGGGTCGGAAGGCATTGAAGTATTTCAATCGGACAAAATAGATCTGGTCATTCTGGATTACTGGATGTCGGGGATGAAGGGAACGACGGTCGCGGCGGAGATGAAGCGCATCCAGCCTTCGGTGCCCATCATCGTGCTTTCCGGCGTCTCCGATCTTCCCGGGGAAGGCAGCGGTTGGGTCGATCAATGGCTGATCAAAGGAACACATCGTGCTGAACATCTTTTGGATTCGATCAGCACTCTGCTGGAGCGAAAACTGGTCTGAGGTTGGCAGGCCTTACAATTATCGTAGCTTGTACGTGATCTTCACCCCGACAGAGCCAGCGCGCATCTGGATCGCGATGCGCGATCGGACGAATGACCTGCGGCAATGATCCGGGTTCGTAAATCACTTTCGAAAAAGCTCACGGCGATGAATCTCATCGTCAGCGCAACCGCGCTGCTGTTGGCTTCGACCGCCTTCCTGATTTATGACGTGATCACATTCCGCACCCATCTGAAGACGGGCACTTCGCTGCAGGCACAGCTCTTGGGCGAGAATGCGATTTCGCCGTTGACGTTCAACGATCCGCAGTCGGAGCGGAGTATGCTGGCCGCGCTCCACACATCTCCGCGGATTGTTTATGGGGGAATCTATACCCATAGCGGGGAATTCTTTGCCGGTTATTGGCGCAAGGACGAAGTCCAGCGACCGCTTCCGCTTCCGTCCCGAGCGCTGAATCAGGAAGAAACCTCGAGCTTCGAAAACGGCCAGTTCGCCCTTACTCACGCCATTGTTTTTCAAGGCAAGCGCGTGGGAACAGTTTATATCCGCTCTGATCTCAAGGTGCTCAGCGACCGCCTGAAGAGCTTCGCAATTATCGTGATCGTGATCCTAAGTGCATCGCTGCTCCTGGCGTTAGCGGTTTCGCGCATTTCGCAGCGAACGGTGACGCAACCGATTTTGCGACTGGCCGACACCGCGCTCGCGGTGTCGAGACAGAAGGATTACCAGGTGCGGGTGCCGGAAGTGGGAGACCAGGATGAAGTGGCCGTGTTAGTCAGTGCTTTCAACGAAATGTTGCAGGAAATTCAACAGCGCGATTCGGCGCTGCAGGAGCGAGAACGGCAATTCCGAACCCTGGCCGACTCGATTCCTCAGCTGGCGTGGATGGCGGAAGCGAACGGCAGCCTCTTCTGGTACAACCACCGCTGGTACGAGTACACCGGAACCACCCCGGAGCAGATGCTGGGCTGGGGATGGCAATCCGTGCATGATCCGGAAAAGCTAGCGCAGGTTCTTACCGAATGGCAGGCATCTCTGGCCTCAGGCCAACCGTTTGAAATGGTCTTTCCCTTGCGCGGGGCCGATGGAACGTTCCGCGATTTCCTGACCCTGGCGCTTCCGGTGCGCGATGCGGCGGGCAAGATCGTGCGCTGGTTTGGAACCAATACCGACATTACGCAGCAGCGGCGCGCGGAAGACGCTTTGCGGCAATCCGAAAAGTTGGCCGCTACCGGACGGTTGGCCGCAAGCATTGCCCATGAGATTAACAATCCCTTGGAGGCGGTCATGAATCTGACCTACCTCGCCAGGAAGCAGCCGGGCAACGTGCAGAAGTATCTGCAATTAGCGGAACAAGAGTTGGAAAGAATCGCCCAGATTACCAAGAATACGCTGGGGTTTTATCGCGATAGCGCCTCGTCCGTGGATGCCGATATCTCCGAACTATTGCAGGAAGTAGTGCGGCTGTATCAAAGGAAGCTGCAGTTCAAGAAGGCCGCGTTGCATCCGGAGTATGGGCGGGACATGATCGTGATTGGCTATCCCGGCGAACTCAGGCAGATTTTCGCCAACCTGATCGCCAATGCCATTGAAGCGTTACCGCCGGACGCAGGTTGCCTTTCCATACGAGCTTCCAAAGCTCATTCCTGGAACGGCGTGCGCCGTGAGGGCGTCAGGGTCACGTTCATGGACAACGGGACTGGGATCGCGGCCGGATATCGCAAGAAGATCTTTGATCCGTTTTTTACGACGAAAAAAGACGTCGGAACCGGCCTGGGGCTGTGGCTGACTGCAAGCCTCGTGCAAAAGCATCAGGGGACGTTGCGCGTGCGCAGCAGTGTAACCCCGGGGCAAAGCTGGACGGCAGTCTCGGTGTTCTTGCCATTCGAGCCTGTAAAGCAGTAACATCTGGTTACTCCGCTACAAAGAAAGAGGTCCCGGGCCAGGGTGCAAAAGTGGTGGTACTGGTCAAAGCCAAATCTCGTATTACTGACCCTGACCGCTGACCTCATCAGAGAAAATTATGACCAGCCCTGCCGTGATTACAGATTTCGCCTCAATGTTTGTTCCCACTCCTTTTCTTAGCGGCTCAGAATGGCAGCCGCATTTTGCCGCCGACGAAAAGAGCTCCCGCAATCTTGGCCGTGATAAAGCCAAGCTCAAAATCATTGTGGTCGACGACGAAAGCTTGATCGCGGAAACGTTGGCCGAGATCCTGAAAGAGGAAGGCTTCGACGTGCAGGCCGTAACGGCCGGAGAGTCTGCGCTCGAACTGGCAGCTGACTTCGTTCCGGACATTGTATTGAGCGATGTGATCATGCCTGACATGACCGGCTTTGAGTTGGGAGTCAAGATTCGGTCCATTGTTCCCCGCTGCAAGATATTGTTGTTCTCCGGGCAAGCTGCGACGGTGGACCTGTTGGAGAGAGCGCGGAAGCAGGGCCATCCCTTTGAGATTCTGGCGAAGCCCATCCGCCCTGAGGCGCTAGTGGGGCTGGTACGCAAGGCATCTGGTCAGGTCTAATTAACTTCCTCTTTTTGACGGTGTGGGGCGGGCGCTTCCGCCCGCGTTTTCGAACTGCGCCTATGTCCTGACTCTCGCTCCGGGCTGGCGGATACAATAGTCAGTTCGTCCGAAAGTGCGATCATCTTTTTTGTCTCGGGAAAATATGCCTAGATCAAGAAAACCATTCACCTCTTCTCGCCGTTCTTTTCTTCAAAATATTGCCCAAGCCGGTGCCGCGGGTGCCATCTATCCGGCCTTGGGCGCCGGTCGGGCACTCGCCACGGCTGAAGCAGCGCACGTTGCGCCCGACATCAAGCCGTTCGAATTGGACGAAATCACCATTGCAGAACTGCAGGACGGAATGAAGTCTGGCCGTTTCACCGCACAGCTTCTGGTGGAGAAGTACACCGAGCGCATTCATGAAATCGACAAGCAAGGACCGACCCTCAACAGCATCATTCAAATGAATCCGGATGCGCAGTCGATTGCTGAGGCCGTGGACCAGGAGCGGGAGGCAAAAGGTTCGCGCGGACCACTGCATGGGATTCCGGTGGTAATTAAGGACAACATTGATACAGCGGATCGCATGATGACCACCGCTGGATCGCTGGCGTTAGTCGGCTCGAAGCCCCCGAAGGATTCTTTTGTGGCGCAGAGATTACGGTCTGCCGGCGCGGTGATTCTGGGCAAAACGAATTTGAGCGAGTGGGCGAACATTCGTTCCAGCCACTCGACCAGCGGCTGGAGCGGGCGGGGCGGGCTCACAAAAAATCCCTATGCACTCGATCGCAATCCCTGCGGCTCCAGTTCGGGCACAGGCGCCGGCGTCTCGGCTAATCTTGTCGCCTGCGGTATTGGTACCGAAACTGATGGTTCGATTGTCTGTCCTTCGTCATCGAACGGGCTGGCTGGGATTAAACCGACGGTCGGACTGATCAGCCGTGCGGGAATTATTCCTATCTCGCACAGTCAAGACAGCGCGGGGCCGATGTGTCGGACGCTTCGAGACTCTGCGATCATGCTGGGAGCACTGACGGGAGTCGATCCGGAAGATCCGGCCACAACCGCGAGTGGGGGCAAATCGCAAACCGACTACGTTCAATTCTGCGATCCGCGTGGATTGAAGGGAGCACGCATCGGAGTTGCGCGCAAGTATTTCGGATTCAACGATGCGGTCGATGCGTTGATGGAGCACTCTCTGGATGTTATGAAAAAAGAGGGTGCCACCGTGATCGACCCTGCCGATATCACTACCTTAGGCAGGTTCGACGATTCCGAGTCAGTAGTCTTCATGTACGAATTGAAAGCAGACCTGAATGCATACCTGGCGCGGCTGGGACCGAACGCTCCGGTGAAGAGCCTGAAGGAGATCATCGAGTTCAATGATCGCAACCGGCTGAGAGAAATGCCTTACTTCGGCCAAGATCTGTTTCTCAAGTCCGAGGGCAAAGGCCCACTTACCGATAAGGAATATCTGGATGCCTTAGCCAAGAACCATCAGTTGGCGCGGACTGAAGGTATCGACGCCACGATGGATAAGTATCAGCTCGATGCGATTGTCGCGCCGACTGGCGGTCCGGCTTGGCTCACCGACTTGCTCAACGGCGATCATGTGGCCGGAGGAAGTTCCAACTCGGCCGCCGTTGCAGGATATCCCAATATTAACGTGACGGCAGGTCATATTTGGGGCCTGCCGGTTGGCATTTCCTTCTTCGGACGCGCGTGGAGCGAACCTGTCCTGATTAAGCTGGCATATTCGTTTGAGCAGGCGACGAAAGCCAGACAGACTCCGCGCTTTATTGCCAGCATCAAGCCGGAGCCGGAGACTATGCTAGAGTAAGATCGTTACCGAACTGAGGTCGTTGTGGTCGAGTCCTCGCGTAGGTATAGGCTGTTTCTTGCATCAGTTTTCCTGGTACCGGCAAGTCTATTATTTCTATCTCGCTTCGGTCTAGGCCAAATCTTAAATGTGGACCAGGAGATTGAAGTCCGCGATCTACCTTCCCTGCTGTCACCCTCTCGCCATAGCTCCGATGTACTCATGACTTCGCTGGCGACGATCCTTCATTCTCCTGAAATTTGTTGCGGCAAGGATTCTGCTCTTGACGACAGCGTCGAGCGCGCCGATCCGAAGTCTTTGCAGGATGTGGCGAACAAATTGGACGGCAGGCACTTACTCAGCGATGGCAGGCCAATTATGGTCAAAGCGGAGTTCTTCTCTGCAGACAAGGCAAACGCAGGTTTTCTGGTCAGCGCATTTACCAATCAGCACGCTCTGCTAATGCAGTGGAATTCACATCTCTACATCATCCACGGGCTCGTTTACTTTTGGATGGCGACTGGGGGTGGCACTGTGGAAACCGGCACAGGTGGATTTCAAACGGTGGTTCACAAGTTCCTGCTCTGGGACACCCGCTATTCCGATTCGCGGCGTGAAGTAGTCTTCAATCGCGATACTGCTAATCTGTCCAAGGTACAAGGTTTTTTATTCATCGAAGTAAAGCCCTTGTAGGCGAGGTTATAAGTCGAAGCCATTGTTAGGCAGCTCTACCCGACGTTGTTGATAACTTCGGACGCAGAATTCAGAAAGGTCTGGCGGACCATTACTGTCCCCACCTACCGACTAATCTAAGTCCAGCGGAACCATCTCAGCGCCAGGATGAAAGAAACTCCACCCCAAAGAACCATAATCAGCAACCGTGGCCACTGATGCAGCAATGGCGTACCTTGGAGAATACTGGCGCGAAGGGCATCATTCAGGGCAGTTAGCGGCAGGGCCTTGATCAAGGGCTGGATGACGGCGGGAAACCGTTCATAGGAAAAGAAGACGCCGGAAAAAATCCACATGGGCATCATGACGAGGTTGATAAGTCCGCTGACGGATTCGATTTTCTGCGCCCGGCTGGCCGTAAGCAGGCCGACGCCGCCAAAGGTGAGCGATCCCAGTCCGGCGATGAACGCGATTGCCGCGATCGATCCCAAGACGCGCATGTGGAAGAAGAACACGCCAAACGCCAGCAGCAGTCCAACTTCGATGATCATCAGGATCAGGCGGCTGGAGGCGAGAGCAAGCAGAAAGTCGCCGCGCCGCATCGGCGTTCCTACGAAGCGTTTGAGCAGCTTGCGCTGTCGCATGTCGACAAGCGCGAAGCCGATGCCCCACATGCCGGAGTTCATCAGATTCATGCCCAACAGGCCGGGGATGAGAAAGTCGATGTACCGCGATCCCGGCTCCGACGAAACCACGGTGTTTGTGGCGAGTGCGTCTTTTCGCCCGGCAGCGGATTGCAGCGCGTCGTTGACTTCGGTCCTGGCCAACACGCTCTCGGGGCGAGCCGGATCGTAGCGATATTCGAAGCTGCCGTTGGCATTGGGATCGATAACGACATCGAACTTGCCCAGACGAAATCCAGTTTGCGCTTCCTGGGCATTCACGATCTGTGCTTTGAAGCGCTGGTGCTCGGGCGCGCGCGCGAGCAGGGATTGTGCCTCACTCGAACCATTTCCCGCGACGATCGCAACCGAGATCGCTTCGCCGGGCTTGTTGCGGAAGGCGATGCCGAGCCCCAGCGCAAGCAGCAGCGGAAACACGAACACCCAGAAAACAACTTCCGGCTCGCGCTTGAGTTCGAGCATGCGCGCCATGAGCAGGTGGCTGTATCCCGACCAACGGCCGTTACGGCGAGGCATTTCGGGTCTCTGAATGACCGAATTCGTCGGAGTTTCTTGCGCAATGCTCATCAATGCTTCTCGTTTCGCCTTCTCGATTCAGCTTCTCGATTCGCTAGCTTAATCTTCCCGCAGATGCCGTCCAGTCAGACGCACGAACACATCCTCCAGACTGGCCTGGCGTGTGGTGAGATGCTCAAGCACGCTTCCCTGCCTCTCGATGGCATCGAGCAGCGCGGGAATCGTGAGATGCGGCTCTTTTACGTTCAAGGCCACAAGACCGTCTTCACCGCGGACGGATTCAACACCGGGCAATGCAAGCCACACTTCGTTGTTAGTGCCGGCTAGGTGAGTGCTTGCTGTCCCGTCGCCGTCAGAACTACTGCTTACCGCGAATTCCACGACGTGATGGCCTCCCAGCCGTTCAATTAAATCGGACGGAGAGCCTTCGGCGATCACCTGCCCGTGATCGACAATGGCCAGACGGTCGCAGAGACGTTCGGCTTCGTCCATATAGTGTGTGGTCAGCAGCACCGTGCCGCCATCTCGTTGAAAGACGCGAATGATGTCCCACAACTGCCGTCGGCTCTGCGGATCGAGACCGGTGGTCGGTTCATCGAGAAAAAGAATTTTCGGATTGCAGACGAGCGCGGTCGCGACCGCCAGACGCTGGCGCTGTCCGCCAGAAAGCTTCCCGACCCATGCGTCGGCTTTTTCCGTCAATTGCAATTGTTCCAGAACCTCTTCCGACGAGCGCGGCTCGCGGTAGAAGCTGGCAAAGAGTTCAATCGTTTCGCGGACCGTGAGCTTTTCTGAAAGCCGAGTCTCCTGCAGCGAAATCCCGAGCCACTCCCGCATCTCACGCTCGTTTTCCTGCCAGGTGTGTCCCAGAATGGAAACGTACCCTGAAGTTGGAGGCAGCAGGCCCTCAAGAATTTCAATCGTCGTCGTCTTCCCTGCACCGTTAGGGCCGAGCAGGCCGAAACATTCGCCCGCCTGAATCTCCAGGTTCAGCCCGCGGACGGCTTCGACTTTGCTGTCATAAGTCTTGCGCAGATCGCGGCATTCGATAGCGGCGGGCATTGGGTGATTTTACCGGATGACGCGAATCTGCGTTGTACTCGACCAGTGCTGAAGACGGAGCACGATCTCCAGGGACGTTCTATGCGGATGACTATCCCGGCCCGGGTGGTCCCTGCTGGGGGACATCAGGGGGAGGAATTGGGGGTATGGGGTTTGCCCCGTCCGCGGGATTGGGAACGTCCTGTGAATCTTCCCCCGGACGGCGCAGACTGGGCGCGTTGGCGGGACGATCTTCCTGATCCTTTTTGGCTTCAGCATTCTTGTCCGGCTTATTGAGTTCAACCTCTTTGGCAGTGCGGACGATTTTCTGTCCATCCATTTTCATGGTTTCGACGCGGACAACTTCGTCGCCGACAAAGCGCACGAAGTTCACGTCGGCGGGCGGCTGACCATAGATCCACTCTTCGTATTCCGTGTCGCCATCTTTTTCGCGGTCTTTTTTCGGAGCCTTGCCCATGGCAGCGACAACCATATCGGAGTTCATCCCAACCAGAACATGATGAGCTAAGATCGCCTGCTTGACCTTTGGAGGAAGGGTATCCAAATAGGCTTGCTGCCTGTTGTGCGCCGTGAAATCAAGAACCGGAAGCAGCAGATCGCGCAGTTGCTGCGCAGTCATTTCGGGAACGTATTTATCGAAGTAGATATCTAGATAACTTCCATGCGCATTCTCAATCGGTTGGTCGGAGTCGGGATTCACGGGCGTCCCGGCTGTGCCGTAGATCTGAATTCGCTGGTACCACTTCTTGCGGCGTACCGGACCGCCATTGATATCGAAATGGATGCGGTCGTCTTTGATTCTCACGAAGGAGATGTGGACCGGGTCGCCAGGCTTAATGGACGGCCCATAGAGCGCTAGCGCCTGCCGTAATTGCTCGCCATTGGGCGTGATCGCGCCGTCCTTCAGAATGAGCCCCTTCGATCCCATAGGAAAGGTAGTGCGCGAATACACCAGCTGAGTCTCGAAATCGCGGATGATGTTGTAGCGAGTTTCTTTCGACATCTGCGGCGCGTTCGCAGGAATCGGCGGACCGTACGGCACCGCGGTTCTCGCGGCGGAATTCGCCGGCGGAATTTGGGCCGCAGGAGCGTTGCTGCTCTGTGCATCCGTGGGCAGGACAGTCGCAGCGGTGAACCCCATCAGGCAAAGAAAAATGGAAACACCGCAAAGAAATTTCATAAAACACCCGGGCCGATTCTTCCTGATTATAGCCCGCGCCCGGCCCAAGGAAACGGCAGCGATCCCCAACTTAAGTACGATCTAGACTTCGGTTTGGATGCCCTTCTGAGAGTCGGGGGTGCCGCTTTTTTCATTGACATAAAGCTAGGGCGTGCGACAGACTCTCAGGCAGTTGCGCCTGCCTCTCGCGTTCGGCGGCTTCGTCTCCTGGCCATTGTAGCTGTGTGTATTGGTGCGAGCCCGCTATGGCCTCTTCACTTTCACTGATTTCTTCCGGCTCTGACCCGGAAAAGAAGCCGTCGCACATCCCAGATCCGCAGAGAAGCGATCCGCAGAAAAGCAACGATGCCTCGGATACAGCTCAGAGCGCCGGGATTCCTCGGAAGCCTGTGAGCTTCATAACCGCGCAGCCAATCTCCTCCAACGCAGCTCTGGCCACTACGGCGATTCCTCCCGCGCCTGACGATGTGCTCAGGGCTCTCCGACGCAGTGTTGACGAGGAGTCGCAGCCAGCGGATAACCTGATGCGCGCCTCTGCCGAAGCCGCGCGACTGCTGACCGGAGCCGACGGCGTCGCGCTCGCCTTCCGGGCCAAAGGGGTGATCATATGCCGGGCCCGAAGCGGCGAATTGGCTCCGGACCTGGGATCGTGTGTGAATGCCAATTCGGGGATTTCCGGCGAATGTCTGCGCACAGCTTCTATCCTGGTTTGCGAGGATGCTTACGCCGATCCTCGCGTCGACAACGATGTGTGCCAGAGAATGGGAATCCGCTCGATTGTGGTTGTGCCCTTGCGCGGTCCGGTCGGGATTGCGGGGATTCTCGAAGTATTTTCCGCGCATCTCAATGCATTCGGAAGTCGCGAAATCAATTCTTTGCGCGGCTTGGCTGAGATCGCGGAGGCCGCTTACGAACAAGAGCGGCGCGCGCAGCAGGAAGCAACCCGAGCGGCACTCCGACCGGCGCATCGCTTGCCCGCTCTGTTGGCGCGGGCGGTCGCTGGCGAAGGTGCGCTGCACTCGAACTCTCGAGATCTTGGATTCTCACAAACTGAGACAACCGATCCGCGCCCGGAACGCTTCATTTGGGCGCTTGGAGTCTCGACCGTCTCTTTGCTGCTAATCGCTGGCGTATGGCTGAGCTGGCATGGTCCAATTTCCGAATTGGCCGAACTCGAGGCGGCGCAAGCTCACAGCCCGACAACTCAGTCTGTGATGCCGCCCAAGCCGATCGCAACTCCGCCGAAACCGGTACCAGGCATCGTTCGTGGGCAAGCCGACAAATTGTCGGCGCGAATCTTTCAGACTAAACCCTCTCGCCTGAAAGCGGCGAACGGCAAGAGTTTCGCGGGGCAAACCCAATCAAGTCCCGAGGCTAACGCTGCGGAACAAATTGCTGCTGCAAAAACGGATTTGCTGTCAAGCGCGACAAGCTCGCCAGCGACCGAAAAGGCGCCGATAGTAAAGATCCATGCCGCGCAAAACCGCAGCGAACTTCCTGCCTTGCCGTCAGATCGTGAACCGCTCCCTGTTATGGACGCACCGATTTCTCATGGAGTGACACAAGGTGAACTCATCCGCAAAGTGGATCCTGTTTATCCGGTTCAGGCTCTGGCGCAAAGGATCACCGGGCCGGTAGTGCTGGAAGTTCGCGTCGGCGAAGATGGAACGGTGCGCAATGTCGTAAGTGCCAGTGGTGATCCGGTGCTGGTGACCGCGGCCATGCAAGCCGTCCGGCAATGGCAATATTCCCCCACGTTGCTCGATCGTCGTCCGATCGAGACTACAAAGCGAGTGACCGTGGTCTTCAAGCTTCCCTGATGTGACGTACAGGGGATAAAGCCCAGTTTTGTCGGCATCCAGGAAGGCGCCTGAGTGGCGCGCACTGTCAAAACATATTTTTGAAAGTCGCTCTAGGAAGTTAGGTTCAGCGCCCTTTTAATGGTGCCGCGTTCCTTCTGAATTTTTTCCTGCAGGAGTGTAATGGCGTAAATCAACTGCTCCGGGCGTGGCGGGCATCCGGGAACGTAGATGTCGACCGGAATCACCTGATTCACACTCTGCACCAGAGCGTAATTCTGGAAAACACCACCGGAAGTGGCGCAAGCGCCCATGGAGATCACCCACTTCGGTTCGGGCATCTGCTCCCAGAGCTGGCGAATGACCGGAGCCATCTTGTTGGAAACGCGTCCGGCGATGATGATGAGATCGCTTTGCCGCGGCGATGGACGAAACACTTCTGCGCCGAAACGCGCGATATCGAAACGTCCGGCGCCCATCGACATCATTTCAATCGCGCAGCAGGCCAGGCCGAAGGTCATCGGCCAGATCGAACTCTTGCGCATCCAGTTCACGGCAGAATCGAGCGTAGTCAGAACCACACCCTCAGGCGTCGGATTCCCAAACGTCAGCTCTTTGACAACCTTCTTGCCGTTTTCCAGGTCCACATAAGGACCAAAATCCAGTTCACGGGGCATGTAGACATTTTAAACCACAGAGGACGCAGAGGGCACGACGGCTCGGCGCAGTTTAGCCTGGGGATTTTGAGCGCAATGGCCTGATAGCGCCAACTGACTTCCTGGTCCTGTGCTGGCAGTGCTTCTGGTCTGGGTGTAAAGTATGCGGCAATGAGGTTTTTTAGACGCCGCACCGATGTCGCAGGGTGGATCGGCGTTGCATGCCTTGTCACCATGTGGCTACAGATGCTAGTTCCGAAATTCTTAGCGGCTCATTTCTCTGTCCTTGACTCTTTTTTCGAAAGAATCGGTCCTTACTACTGGTTCCTGCCATTGGCCATGATCCTGCTACCCACCTTTGCCGCTATACGTGGGTCTAGGTGGTGGCTAGCCGTGACCGCATTGTCGATAGCCACTTTTGTTGGTTTTCTCCGCATCGTATTGGATTGAACTGCGACTGTCGAAACATCCTGATTACACTCATCAACGGCTGGGATGTACGCTTAGCGGAACCTCTTTTCAGCATCTGCCAGCGCCTCGTTATTTTTCTGGAAAAGAGAGAACACATCTACCCGCTCATCTTTTTCGATGCGTTTAGAGATCATCGTAAGCGCGTTGATGTTTATGCTCGTATTCTTGAAACGCAACGTTGGGTCTGTACCGTACTCATCAGTGATCATGACCCATCGCAGAGAAAGTTCGCTGGCTAACACGTCGCCGAACACCACGCCTAGACTCTGCAATTCGTAGGTTTGCGACTTCTTGAACACATTGTCATCGATCAACCGCTGTAAGATCGGCAAGTCTCGCGTTGACTTGCTCAGTGCTGGCGTGCCGTACCTCTGTTTGGCGGCAGCGGCGACAATCGCTCTCTGCTGATCCAATCGTTCGCGGTCAGCCTGTGAAAGCTCCGAGAACTTGGGTTCCGGTGCAGAGTCGTGGACGGTCTGCCCAAAAAGCAGGCCAGCAGCACCCAAGAGCACCAATAGCATTAATGGCTTCATCGCCCAGCAGCCTATCACCAACGCCGACGATTGGTGAAAAATTGCCTGATTACACTCATTGCTCGATGCGGTGTCTTCCCTACGTCCCTACGAATTCAGCACTACTTTGCCGAACATTTTGCTCGTCTCCAAATATTCGTGGGCGGCGCGAGCTTCTTTTAGGGGAAAAGGACGGTCGACGACCGGCTTCAAACGGCCGGCAAAGACGTGTGCGAGGACTTCGTACAGTTCGCCCATCGTCCCCATGTAAGATCCGAGCAGGCTCAACTGCCGCGCGAAAAGATGGCGCAGATCGAGTCCCACTCCGGGGCCGGTGGTTGCGCCACAGGTCACCAGAGTGCCCGCATTCTTGAGTGACTTCAGGCTCTCGTCCCACGTGGCAGCGCCCACGTGCTCAAGCACGATATCGACACCTTCCCTGTTCGTTATCTTCCGAACTTCCTCCGAAATTTTCTGGTGGTAGTGATTGATGCCATAATCCGCGCCCAGCGCGCGGGCCTTCTCGAGCTTCGACTCATCTCCGGCGGTTGTGATGACACGGCAGTGGAATAGCTTCGCAATCTGGATCGCTGCCGTGCCTACACCCGAACCGGCTCCCAAGATCAGCACAGTTTGTCCGGGACGAATGCCGGCGCGGCCGACCAGCATGTGCCAGGCCGTGAGAAATACGAGCGGGACACTGGCCGCCTGATTGAAATCGAGCGAATCGGGAATCGGAATTACATTCACGGCGGGCACGGCGATCAGTTCGCAATCGCCGCCGTCGACTCCGTTGCCGAGCACCGTGAATTCCCGGCATTGGTTCTGCAATCCCGCAACGCATTTCGCGCAATGTCCGCAAAAATGCATGGGCGCGATCAGCACGCGCTGGTCAGGTTTGCATCCAGCAACGTACTCGCCGACTTCGACGACTTCTCCGGCAATGTCGCTACCGAGAATGTGTGGCAGCTTCACGCCCGGCAGTCCCTTGCGCACCCAGATATCCAGATGATTCATGGCGCAAGCCCGGATGCGAACTAATACTTGATCTTTGCGTGGCTGCGGATCGGGAACATCCTCGTACGTCAGCACCTCGGGCCCACCGAACTGATGAATGCGAACGGCTTTCATGGCGAAGTCCTTTCGATTGTTAAAGCTAACATAGCGCTGGATAATCGTTTGACGGCCTCGGCTGAGCGGCCCATAATTTTGTCAGGGACAGGCGTTAGCTCGATGGACATCTACGAACAAATCGTGCAGCTTCGGCGGGAAGGACGCCGCGGCGCAGTCGCGACCATTACCAATGTCCGCGGGTCTATTCCTTCCTTTCGCACCGCAAAGATGCTGGTGCGCGACGATGGCTCGATTGCCGGTACGATTGGCGGCGGCTGCGTCGAGGCAGATGTGTGGCAGGCCGCGCGCGAAGTAATGGAATCGGAGAAGCCACGCACGTTGACGTTCGACCTCAATCAGGACCCGAAATACGACACTGGGCTGGTGTGCGGGGGCACGCTGGAGGTTTTTATCGAGCCGGTCTTACCTCCAGCATTACTTTATATTTTTGGTGCAGGCCACGTTGCTGTAAATCTTTGCCAGGCGACCGCAAGCGCAGGATTTGACGTGATTGTGACCGATGATCGTTCCTCTTACGCGAGCAAAGAACGCTTCCCGACCGCGTACGAAGTACATGCCCTGGATTTCGACGACGCGATGAAGGAACTTCAGCCCAGCGAAGCCTCATACATCGTTATCGTCACCCGCGGACATCGCGATGACATGCGGATTCTCCGCTGGGCGGTACAGACCCGCGCCCGCTACATCGGAATGATCGGGTCGAAGCGCAAAGTGATCCAGATTTTCAAGGCTCTCCAGGAAGAAGGTTTGCTGGCACATCTTTTCGAGCGTGTCCATGCCCCGATCGGGCTCGACATCGGCGCCGTAACGCCCGAGGAAATTGCGGTCTCGATTACAGCTGAACTCATCGCCGCGCGCCGCCACGCAGATGCTTCCCTGCCTCATATGAGCTGGTTTAAGAAATCGGGCGAGCAGGGTTTGGAATCCGGCGCGGAAGCTGTTCATGAGGGCACCGAGCCTTCTGATTGACTGATTGACTACGCTCACTGACTTTCTTTACCGGTATCTGCTATGTTGCGCAACATGTTCCGATGGCCGAGTTTCGGGGGAGTGATTCTGGCAGCGGGCGAGTCCTCGCGCATGGGAACCGACAAGGCTCTGCTGCCCTGGCCTCCGCCGGCTGCCGACGGAACTCCATCGAGCGAGACATTCCTTACCGCGGCCATTCGATCGCTGGAATTCTCTACCGACTTCATCATCGTGGTAGCTGGGGCCAACGAGACCACCCTGTCCCCGCAGGTCTACGCGACCGCAGCCTCGGTGGTCACGAATCCCGATCCGAGCCGCGGACAATTCAGTTCCTTGCAGATCGGCATCAATGAAGTGCTCAGTCGCGGGCGCGATGCCGCGATTATCACGCTGGTGGATCGCCCTCCGGCCCGCCGTGACACGATTGAGAAGCTGCGTACAGCATTCGCCAATGCTGAATCTGGCATTTGGGCCGTCGTTCCGGAATATGCCGGCCAGCACGGCCATCCCTATGTGATTGGGCGCGAGTTGATGACCATTTTTCTCGATGCGCCGGCGACGGCTAGCGCGCGGGACATTGAGCATACCCACCAGCAGCACATTCAGTACGTTCCGGTCGATGACCCTTTCGTCGTCATGAACGTCAACACTCCCGAAGATTACGCGGAACTCGCGGCCAAAGTTTAAGCGGATTTTAGAATTGCGCGGGTTGTCCCTTGCACGTTATTGTCGAGGGGCATGGAAATCTCCGACGCGCAGGCCCTTCCACTCACTGGCCACAACTTTATCGATCTCGTCCTGAGCCTCTCGCCACGAGTTGCGGCTTTCGATTGTGACGGAACTCTCTGGTCGGGCGACGCCGGGGAAGGCTTCTTCGATTGGGAAATCAGAACTGGCTTAGTCGCTCCGGAAATCGCGCGTGCCATGCGGGCCCGCTACGCCGAATACAAGCTGGGCGCGGTCAGCGAAGAAGAAATGTGCGGGGAAATGGTCACCATGCACAGAGGAATTTCGGAAGCCACCATGATGGAGGCGGCTATGGAATTCATGACCCACGTGTTCTCGGGAAAGGTTTTTGCAGAAATGTTGAATCTGGTCGAGCGCCTGCGCGGGAATGGATGTGAGATCTGGGCGGTTTCATCTTCGAACGAATGGGTCATTCGAGCCGGCATGAAACAATTCGGCATTGCGGAGAACCGCATTCTCGCTGGAAAGGCCGATATCGAGAATGGCGTCGTGACTGATCGGCTCTTGCGCTTACCCTCCGGTCCGGGTAAACCGCTCGCATTGCGGGAGGTTCTAGGGGAAGAAAACCTCGACGCCGCGTTCGGCAATTCTCGCTGGGACACGGAAATGCTCGCCATGTCTCGTTACGCGTTTGCGATCAACCCTAATCCCGACTTGGAGATCACGGCGCGAGAGCGCGGCTGGACTATCTACTTTCCGGACGCCGCGCGCCGATAACCCCTCAATTGCGGCATTTACAATGGATTCATGTACTCGGCGAAACTGCTGGATCATTTCGAGCATCCGCGCAACGCGGGCGAAATCGCGGATCCTGATGCCGTGGTCGAAATCGAAAACCCAGCCTGCGGCGACGTACTTCGGTTGACGCTCAAAATTGAAGCAGGACGAATCGCTGACATTCGGTTCAGAGCCAAAGGATGCGTGCCCTCGATCGCGTGCGCTTCAGCCCTGACCGAACTCGTGCGGGGAAAGAATGTCCAGGAAGCGCGGTTGCTGGCGCGAGACCGATTGAGCGAGGCGGTCGGAGGATTGCCACAGGCCTCCACGCACGCCGCACAACTGGCGCTGGACACTCTTTCTGCTGCGCTTAATTCTCTTCAGAATGGAAAGCGGAACTCTGAGATTCCGATCTCTCGCGCCAAGTAGGTTGGCTTGTCTTCCCATACCCCTCGACGGATCACTTGTTTACAGCCCAGCGCGACCGTAATCCTCGAAGCTGTCGGTGAACTCGATCGCGTGATCGCCTGCACCCGGTATTGCGCCGACGTCGTTCCCACCGTTCACAACGGCTCGCGGGTCATCCTCGCCGATTCGTGGACTGCGAATGCGGACCAGATCGTTGCGGCGCACCCTGACCTCATCATTGCCGCCGTGCCTTATCAGGAAAAAGCCGTCACGGAGATATTGAAGTCTAGGGCGCGCTTTCTGGGTCTTGCGCCCAAGACCCTGGCCGACATCTACACGGATATCGCGACGATCGCGGGAGCGGCTGCGGCCGCAGACCGTGGCCAGCAAGTCATCGCGGCCACGCAGCAACAAATCGAAAGAGTCCGCGAACGCACAGCCTGGTCCTCCAAACTACGTGTTTTCTGTGAAGAATGGGGCAAGCCTGTGATCCCTTCCCAAGCCTGGGTTCGTGAACTCGTGGAGGCCGCTGGCGGAGACCGGGACAACAGGCGAAACCTGAAGACATCCTTCGACTGGATCCTGAAGTTATCATCGCCGCATGGTGTGGCGCCGGCGATCGCGTGCCGCTCGAAAAAATCACTGCCGATCGCGGATGGCAGCAGACGTCCGCGGCAAAGAGTGGCCGCGTCTTCTGCATTCGCGACGAGTTTCCGAACACGCCCGCGCCGACCTTGCTCCAGGGACTGGACGCTCTTGCCTTTGCCGTTCGTCCCGAGCTGTTCCCGCGCACCAAAGGAATTCGGCAGATTACCGACGTTCGATCTTCCACAGTGTTGAAATCGGGAGTGTGAGTTAAGATTCCCTCATGCCTGTCGCCGATCGACTGGAAGAAGTGCGCACGCAAGTGACCCAACTGGCTCAGTCTTCCGTCACCGCGCCCGAGTTGATGCAGCAAATGGTGAAGCTGCTGCATGAGCGCATGCTGAAATACAATTGGGTCGGTTTCTACATGCTGGAACCCAAAGCCGACCCGCCCATGCTGGTCCTGGGCGCTTTCGAGGGCGCGATGACTCCCCACACGCGCATCCCCCTCAACCAAGGCATCTGTGGCGCGGCCGCATCGACGGGTAAGACCGTGGTGGTTGACGATGTTCGCAAGGATCCGCGCTATCTGGCCTGCTCGCTGGAAACGAAATCCGAGATTGTGGTTCCGGTATTCGTGCACGGCGAAGTCGTTGGCGAGCTGGACATCGATAGCCATTTTCCGGCCGCGTTTACATCTGAGCATCAGGAGCTGGTGAAATACTGTGCGATGCTTGTGGGGAAGAAACTGGAAGCTGCGGGCCGATGAAGCGCGTGGTGGCCGGCCTCATCACACGAGATGACAAGCTGTTGGTGTGTCAGCGTACGCGACATCAGACCATGCCGCTGAAATGGGAATTCCCTGGCGGCAAGATCGAAGAACGCGAGCAGCCCCGTGATGCGCTGCGCCGCGAACTGGAAGAAGAACTCGGCATCCTGGCAGAAATTGGCGATGAAGTCGCCCGCATTCAGCACGAGTATCCTAATGGGGGGATGGTCGAGCTGCGTTTCTTTGTGGTGCGCAAGTACCTGGGAGAGCTCGAAAATCGAATCTTCCGTGATATGCAATGGACTGCGCCGGAAGATTTGCCCAAATATGATTTCCTCGAAGCGGATGCCACGCTGGTCCGAGATCTCGCGGCGGGAAAGCTACTGTAGCTTGAAAGCCTGACGGCGTCAAGAGTCAAAATCCCCACCCTAACCGCAAAAACGCGGTTAGAGTGAGGCACCCTCAGATTTCATTACCCCGAGCGCAGAGTCCAGAACCACGCGACCGTCAATGCGATCATGAGGACCGTTGTGCCCCACGCGATTACATTGAATGTTCGCTTGTTCACATACTCGCCCATCAACTCTTTCTTATTGATCAGCAGCAGCATGAAGATCAGCACAAACGGAAGTACGATCCCGTTCACCACCTGGGAAAGGACGGCGATCTTGATCAAGGGGAGTCCGGGAATGAGCACCACTACGCCGCCGGCCACGATCAGGATCGTATATAGCCAGTAAAAGACCGGCGCCTCGCCGAATTTCTGGCCAACGCCCGATTCAAATCCCAATCCTTCGCACACCGTATAGGCAGTGGAAAGCGGCAGAATCGACGCCGCGAACAGCGAAGCGTTAAATAATCCCACGGCAAAAAGAATGTAAGCGTACTGGCCAGCCAGCGGCTTCAAAGCCGCGGCGGCGTCGGCGGCATTCTCTATATTGCGATAGCCGTGAATCCAGAGCGTGGCTGCGCACGCCACGATGATGAACCATGCCACGACATCCGTGAAAACGCAGCCCGTCACGACGTCGATTTGCGAAGCTTTGTAGCCGCGCCGGGTCACACCTTTTTCGACGATCGAAGACTGCAGATAGAACTGCATCCAGGGAGCAATGGTCGTGCCCACGACGCCAATGACCATGTAGAGATAGGCTTGATCCCGAAAGGCTTTGATGTCCGGAGGCCGGATCGTGGCGAGGGTCGCATCTTTCCACATGGGATGGGCAAGCACACCGGCAATGATGTAGGTAATGTAGAAAAAGGATGCTGCCAGAAAAACCTTTTCGACGCCTTTGTATTGTCCATAGACCACGATCAGCCAGACGATGAGTCCGCAAATCGGAACGGTATAGATCCGGGGCCAGCCGAATAATTCGAGACTGGTCGCGATGCCGATGAATTCGGTCACCACATTGCCAAAGTTGGTGATCAGAATGCCGATCATCATGAAAAACGTAATGCGTAGCCCGAATTCTTCACGAATCAGGTCGCTCAGGCCTTTGCCGGTCACAGCCCCCATGCGGGCGCACATCTCCTGCACCACGATTAGCGCCAGCGTGATCGGGATCATGGTCCACAGCAGAAGATGTCCGAATTGAGCTCCGGCTTGCGAGTAGGTCAGGATGCCGCCGGCATCGTTATCGACGTTTGCGGTAATGAATCCGGGACCGACTACGGCAAGGAAGAGCAGGATCCGGATCTTCCAACGTCTCAGGAAAGTCATGCGCATGGTTCACTGTCATAGGGATGGAGCAATTCGTAGCAACGACCGGACAGGATAAATGCAGCTTATGAATCTGGCCAAATGAAAAGCGCCGATGTGCTTTAAATTGTTTGAGGAACTAAGCCTCCCCCACTGAAACGAGCGCTTTTCTCTGCAAATCAGACTTGTACCCGCGTATAGTTGTGTCCGCTTAAAGGGGCAAAATAACTCTTCGGGAGATGACTGTGCTTCGATTGTGGATGACGTGGATATTCGCGCTCTTGATTTGTCTTCCCTCATCGGCCGCGGAAAAGCGTTCCGTTCAGGAACTGACCGCGCTGGCGAATTCGCACGATTTGGGTCTGAAGGATGCCATCACTGCCACTTTCGACGAAAAGGACCTGAAAGAAGGAACAGCCTGGACCGGCCACGGTCCCGACTTCTTTTTCGCGCTGGAGACCGACTCGCAGCCGATATTAGTCATCGATGATGCCGCCGGTCCGCAGATGGCGCGATCGACCGGCAATCTCTGGTACTCACCCGCCCACATCGAGCCCGTTAGCCGCTTGCATTCCTTCCATTACATCATCCAGGGGGCGAATTTCGGGGGACGTCTTGACCTTCCCGCTTACGAGCCGCTTTCTTATCTGCAGCCCGGGGTTCCGTCCGGCAAGCTGTCCGAGAAAATTATCCATACCAGCAAGATTTACGACGGGATGAAGAGCGAATATTGGATTTACGTTCCCGCGCAATATGATCCCAAGACCCCAGCCGCTCTGATGGTTTTCCAGGATGGCGGCTGGTATATCGATCGCAACGGAAATATTCCTGTTCTCGACGCCATCGACAACCTGATTGCGCAAAAGAAAGTCCCTGTCGTGATTTGCGTGTTCATCAATCCCGGAGACATCTCGGATTCGCCCGGCACGGCGACCTACAACTTCGTCAAAGCTTATTCCGACAAGTGGCATCGCACCCTGAAAGATTCCATGCGCAGCACGCTCTATGATACGGTCAGCGATCGCTATCCGCGCTTTTTACGAGACGAAGTTCTGGCCGAGGTCGAGTCGAAGTACAACATTCGTAAGGACGCCTACAGCCACGCGATTACCGGACTTTCTTCCGGCGGTATATGCAGCTTTAATGCGGCCTGGCAGATGCCTGACCTCTTCAGCCGCGTCATCTCCTGGATCGGCAGCTTCGACAGCATTCAGTGGAAGGAAGATCCCAACATTGCCGACGGAGGCCAGGATTATCCCAGCAAGATTCTGCGCGAACCGCACCGCAATATTCGCGTATGGCTGCAGGATGGCTCAAACGATCTGGAAATCGAGAAATATGGCAGCTGGCCTCTCGCCAACTTGCGCATCGCCAATGCCCTAAAGATGAAAGGCTATGATTTCCACTTCAGCTTCGGAAACGGCACACACAACCCAGGTCAGGGGGCAGCCGAGTTTCCCAAAGAAATGATCTGGCTCTGGCGCGATTACGATCCCAACCAGACAGAACAGGCATTCAGCATGGAGCCTTCCGAAGCGGCCAAGCCAGTCTTCCGCGTGAAAGTTGTGAACCGAGATTCGGAATGAAGCGCGCTAGAGCTTAGCGCGCAACATGCTGATGATGTCGTCCGACGTAATGACACCCATTAACTTATTGCGCTCATCGACTACTGGAAGGGTGAGAAGGTTGTATTTGTCGAACAACTCCGCAACCTCATTTTCCCGAGTCTTCTCGTGGGTCAGGACCAGCGGTTCCTGCGTCAAAGAGAGCATCGGGGTGGATGGAGGCACCAGAACGATGCGAGCTAGGGGCACGGCAGCAACCAGCGTTCCCTGGGAATCGACAAGGTAAATCGTGCTCACGGCCTCAATTCCGCCCTCGAACTCGCGCATGGAGTCGATTGCATTTTGCACCGTCGCCGCGACCGGCAGGGCGAGGAAGTCGGTCGTCATGCGTCCGGCAGCCGTTTCCTCCTGATGCTCCAGCAGTTCGACCACATCTTGCTGGGCTTCGGGCTCCATCTGGACGAGAATCTGTTCGGTGCGCTCTTCGGGGAGCTCGTTCAAAAGATCCGCGGCGGCGTCGGGATCCATCTCTTCAACGATGTCGGCGGCGCGGCCCGAGTCGAGAGATTCCACGATGGACTTCTGCACTTTGGGTTCGACTTCTTCCAGGGCCTCGGCTGCTGTTTCTTCGTCCAGCGTCTGGAAGACGGCTTGCCGCTCGTCGGGGGCGAGGTCTTCGACGATATCGGCAATGTCGGCCGGGTGCAGCTTGGCCAGACCTTCGTGAGAGATCTTGAGTTTGACCCTCCGCGCAGGATCGGTCTCGATCAGATCGACAAAATTCCAGGGAATCGTACGCGGCGGAATACGGCCCAGCAGGACGTGCAAGGCGGGCTTCGGCGCAATTCCGCGCAAGAGCCGGCGGACCGCACCTCGTGCGCCAACGTCGACGGAAGACACGCGCAATACCGCATGCCCCTGGCCGGCAATTCTTTGCGAATCAAGTTGCAGATCCACATCGTTGACGCGAACGACTTTCCGCCCGTTGATATCGATGACCTGCTGGTCGAGCAGGTCGCGCTCCAACAAAAAGAGGCCTTCCGTTCCATTCGACGCGGGCCAGTCGCCAGCGGCAGTGGTGGCGCGCACCCCTCCGTTGATCTGCGCCACCGACGCTAGAGGCAGGATACGGTTTCCGGATCTCGTTCTGACGATGAGCGATGAAATCCGGGCGCGATCCTCCTGCGGCGCAAGCGTTACTTCGCGCACATGGCCGCTGGCCGCGCCAGACGGGTCAAATACCGTGGCGCCCAGCAATTCGCTCAGGGCAAGCGTCGTCATCCGCCTAGAGAATAACCAAGTCAGGGTAGATTCGGAACCGTTTTCGCGAAAAAATCGCGGAACTTCCCGGGAAACCTACCCGTAACAGATCGGCAGGATAGGCGCGACAAATCAGCCCGTATAATTAAAAGAGTGCGATTTGTCTTCGATATTTTCGGGCAAACCCTCCGCACGCTATGGGCGCATAAGCTGCGCTCGTTCCTCACCATGTTCGGCATCGCCTGGGGTGTGGGCTCTCTGCTGCTTCTGGTGGGACTTGGGGAAGGATTTCGGGAGGGCAATCGCAAAGAATTCGCCTCCCTTGGCGAAAACCTTATGGTCATCTGGTCTGGCCGTGCCCCGGTCGTCGAGGGCAGCTTCACCGCATTGCGCCAGTACTATCTGACCTACCGCGATTATGAGGACATTCTGCGCGATTGCCACAGCGTGGGAGCGGCCGATGCGATGATTCAGCGAGGCGACATCCGCGCGGTAAGCGATTTTTTTCAGTCCAGCGGGCAGATTCTCGGCGCCCCGGCGAAGCTCAAGCAAATTCGCTACCTGCCCATCCGCGAAGGGCGCTGGCTCGATGACATGGATGATGCCCAGAAGCGGCGCGTCATCGTTCTCGGGGATGAGACCCGGCGCACGCTATTCCTCGGACATCCTGCCGTGGGCAGCACCATCCTGCTGAACGGCATTCGATTTGAAGTGATTGGAACCCTCGACCGCATCGGCCACGGAGACAATAACGGCCGGAACTTGCAAAGTTACGTTCCCTTCAGCACTATGCACGAATACTTCCCACCAATCAACGTCGGTCAAAGCACGGACGTCATTTCCATGATCCAATATCAGCCCAAAACACGTGCCTTGCACGAGATTGCGCAGAAAGAAGTGCACGAGGTGCTTGGGCGCAATCATGGGTTTGATCCGAACAATCCCGATGCTTTCGATGAATGGGACACGATCCGTACCGTCGATCAGGTGGGCAAAATCTTCGACGCGATGAACACATTCCTGGGCAGTGTGGGACTGGTTACCTTGGCGCTGGGCGCGATCGGCATCATTAACATCATGCTGGTTGCGGTCGCCGATCGCACGCGCGAGATCGGGCTGCGCAAGGCACTGGGTGCGACCCGGTCGAGCATCATGTTCCAGTTTTTTGTGGAAGGAGCATTTCTGACCCTGCTCAGCGGCGGCATCGGGATTTTGGGCGCGGCCGCCATCATGGCGCCATTTTCTGGGGTCGAACTCGGGCCGGGATTCGACGCACCGCAACTGGTCCCGTGGGCGGCGGCCCTGGCCGTCCTCTCGCTCGCGATTGCCGGAGTCGCGGCAGGTCTCTATCCGGCGCGGCGCGCCGCCATGCTCGAACCGGTCGAGGCTTTGCGCAAGGAATAATCGATGGAGGAACCGGCAAATCTCGGATCGACTGTGGAAGTCACGGATCGAACTGCCTTGCAGCAGAGTGAATCGCCTGCCCGCAAGCGCGCTTTTCCGGCCGTACCGATGTACCGCGACCTGATGCAGCAGGCGTTCTCGGCGATGCGGCACAATTTACGGCGCACTTTGCTGACCATGGCCGGGATGGCTTGGGGTATTGCAACCGTCGTCCTGCTGCTCTCTTATGGGAACGGCTTTGGGGATGCCATTCATCACATCTTCGAGGCTTTCGGTGCAACCGCAGTCGGAGTCTTCCCCGGACGTACCTCACAACAGGCCGGCGGCAACAAAGCCGGAGTGGTGGTCCGGTTCACCAACGATGATGTGGATTTGCTCCGCAACAACATCCCACTCTGTAAGCACGTAGCGCGCATGCTGCAGAAGGACTCCACGGTTCAGAACGATAACCGCTCCTTTACGTTCCCGGTCGTGGGCGCCGATCCGTCCATCCAACAAATCTGGGCTCTGGGTATGGAAAAGGGGCGCTTCATCGATGAGGCGGACAACGTGCAGCACGGTCTTTATGCGGTTCTGGGTTCGGAGGCTCGCGACAAGCTTTTCTCGGGCATGCCCGCGCTGGGACAAACGATTCGTATTGATGGTGTCACTTTTGAGGTGGTCGGCATCGGTGCGCCTCGCATGCAGGAGGCGGATAGCGACGACAACCGCACCGTCTATATCCCCTACAACTCGATGGATGTTCTCAAAGACAATCACTACCTCGACGGCATCTGGTTAGACTCCATCGGCCTCGATCACAACAAGATGGAAAAGACGATTCGAGACACACTTGCCACGGCTCACAACTTCAAGCCCGACGATCCACGCGCGGTATTCGTTTTTGACGCGCAGAAGCAACTCTCGCAGTTCGGCATCATCAACATGGCGCTGAAAGTTCTCCTCGCATTTATCGGGACGATCACTCTGGGCATCGGGGGGGTAGGCCTGATGAATATCATGCTCGTATCGGTGACGCAGCGTACGCGCGAGATCGGCGTGGAGAAGGCGCTGGGCGCGCGCCGCCATGACATTCTTTTTCAATTCCTGGCAGAAGCCATGGTCATAACCGCTCTGGGCGGAGTCTTCGGCATTCTTCTCTCCTATGCCGTCTCTCTGTCGGTGGGTCGATTGACGCTGTATAGCGCGCTGGCCAAGCACGCCGAGGCTGGAGA
This sequence comes from uncultured Acidobacteriaceae bacterium, assembly GCA_963772045.1. Lineage (GTDB taxonomy): Bacteria > Acidobacteriota > Terriglobia > Terriglobales > Acidobacteriaceae > Sulfotelmatobacter. The sequence continues at coordinate 483,403 of CAVYWC010000005.1, forward strand.
TATCAGATTGATCGTGTCGCCGATGATTCTGGTAGTTGCCACGACCATACTGGCAGTGGTTGGCGTGATCAGCGGGATGGTTCCGGCAGTGCGCGCCGCCAATCTCGATCCCATCGAAGCTCTGCGTTACGAGTAGCTGCAAGTAAGAGATATCTAAGGCCCGGTAGCGCGGCATAGCGGAAGCGAGTTAGGCCGAGCAGGCGCTGCGCTTTGGTTTGCGGGAGGAATCGTGACCGGGATTTCGTTGGATGGAGCGCTCAAAGTTCCTTTGAGGTTGATCGCCGTTACCACGTAGTAATAACGCGCGCTGTCGGCGACAAGATCATCAACGCAGCCTATGGATGCAATCGGAACCCGATTCACTTGTTCACAGTGTTTGCAAACAGGGTTTTTCTTAGCCGCTTGCCTCGTCTTGCTGCGATAGAGACAGTATCCGACGGCAGCGCCCAGAGAGTCGTTCGAAGGCGCACTGGCCTTCCACGTGAGTGTGACCTTGTGATCGCCCGTCCCTCTCGTGGCCGGAGTCAAAGGCGCTAACCCAGCCGCGGGACAAACCGGCGGAGGTTGCGAAGGCGTTGAGCGGGCCAGCGACTTCTCAGCTGGTAAGTCTTCCAACTGGATGCGCACGGGGGAAACGTTACTACGCTGGCAGGCAATGCCAGTGAGTTGCATCAGGATGAGCAGCGAGGCCGCCAGAACTGTCTGCCGTGACATGTCAGGATTGCGAAGAATACTCCATTCAGGTGCAGAAGAGAAGTTATCTCGGGTCATGCTGCGATTCGTTCCACTATTCGCTATTGCAGCGTACTGCACACCAGTTGCCGGATTTGCATGTCCTCTTGGCTTCCATGTCTGAAACGAATTCGCTCCTCCTGCAGCAAATCGGATACGATTCCCGTCATGATTGTTCTGATGGCTGGACTCCCGGGCACGGGTAAAACTACGCTTGTACGCGAACTATCCGCCAGCACCGCGGGACGCGTGCTGAGCAAAGATGAATTTCGTCATGCGATCTTCGTCGCCGAGGAGGTCGAATACTCTTCGCGACAGGATGATTTCTGTCTGCAGTTGATGCTGCAAGTAGCTGGATATCTGCAGGCGGAGAATTCGGCTCGAGTGATTTTTCTCGATGGACGCCCGTTCTCTCGCCGTTATCAGATCGAAATCGTATTGCAGGCCGCAGCATCCCTGCACCAAACCTGGCGAATTCTCGAATGCGTCTGCTCGGATGAATCCGCCCGAAATAGATTTGAGAAGGATGCGGCGAACAGCCAGCATATCGCCGAAAACCGAAACTTTCAGCTTTACCTAGAAGTGAAGGCCCGGTTTGAATCCATTACACATCCCAAATCCGTTATCGATACTGACCAGGCGCTTGAAACCTGTGTCGAACAGGCGCTAGCGGCACTTCGCTAAGAGATTTTGTTCGAAATGCTTCGTTTCTATACAATCGGAAACTCAGCCGAGCCATGAGCAACCGAGCCATCCTGATTTTTCTTCTCCTGTCGTCCTGCGCAATCGCGCAAGCTGCGAAGAGCGCACTTGGTTCCGGCGCGCCCGTCAGTGCCCGTGCCCTCCGGATTCACAACTCGGCCATCGTCATCGATACCCATGCCGACACGCCCCAGCGGTTTCTCGACGAGGGCTACGACATTGGCTCGACCGATCCCAACGACGTTGGCCACATCAGTCTCGACAAAGCGCGCCGCGGCAACCTGGGAGCGGAATTCTTCTCCATCTGGGTCGATCCGGAGACCAATGAAGGACATTTCGCTCGTCACACGTTTGACTTGATCGATTCCGTCTACCAGCAGGCGGCGCGGCACCCCAATCGCATGATGATGGCCTTCTCTGTCGCTGACATTGAGCGCGCTCACCGCGAACACAAACTCGCCGCGTTGATGGGCATTGAAGGCGGGCACTCGATCGAAAACGACATGCGTCTTCTCCGTGATTACTACCGGCTCGGCGTCCGATACATGACGCTCACGTGGTCGAACACGAACGAGTGGGCCGATTCGTCCGGCGACATCGACGATCCAAATATCCAGCACCACAACGGGCTCACCGCTTTCGGCAAGCAGGTTGTACTCGAGATGAACCGCCTGGGTATGATGGTCGACATTTCGCATGTCTCCGACAAAACTTTTTGGGACGCGATTGCCACCACAAAAGCTCCGTTGATTGCGTCGCATTCGTCGGCGAGAGCTCTGGTCGATGCACCGCGAAACATGACCGATGACATGCTTCGCGCCGTGGCGAAAAATGGTGGAGTAGTGCAGGTAAATTTTTTCAGCGGCTTTGACGATCAGAATTACTTGGATGCCGAAAAAGTACAGGCAAAGGATAAAGCCGCCGCGACGCAGAAATATCTCGACGATATGAGAGCCCAGGGCAGAACCGTCACCTTCATCGACGAAGATCGCATCGAGCGGGAGTGGGCAGCGAAAATCCCGCGGCCGCCGCTGAAATCCTTGATCGATCAAATCGACCACGTTGCGAAAGTTGCCGGCATCGATCACGTCGGTCTGGGCTCTGATTTCGATGGAGTCGCCGGAGCTACTCCGCAAGGCATCGATTCTGCAGCGGATCTGCCCAAGATCACGCAAGCGTTGCTCGACCGCGGCTACAGCGCCAACGACATCCACAAGATCTTAGGCGGAAATACACTGCGAGTTTTTGGTGAGGTCGAGCGCATCAGCAGCCAGATGCAGGCGCAGAACACGCGATAGCAGGACGCTGTTCGGAACTGTCATCCTGAGCAAAGCGAAGGTCACCATGCACGTCGGGAGCGACTCCGGCCCGTACAGGAATTCTTTAAGACTTACGGCTCTCGCGAACACAGAGTTCACAAGATCGGTGAGAACTCATGTATGGGCTGCGCTAGCGCCATGCACAAAGGGATTCTTGGCTGCGCTCAGAACGACAAACGAAAAAGCAGAATTGTTATCCGCTGGCGTAAAATGCAAGGTTGCTCTTTGTCATACGTTGCTTTCGAGGATTCAAATGCGCAGACAGGCTTTAATCGTCTTCTTGACGCTCGTCACCGCGTTCGCGATGGCTCAATCCAGCGGTCAGTCTCCGACGCCGAAATCCGGAACAACTACGAAACCTGCTCCCGCGAAGCCCACGGCCATCATTCACACGACAGTTGGCGATATGACGTGCACCCTATTTCCCGATAAAGCGCCGATCGGAGTCGCCAACTTCATCGGCCTCGCCACCGGCACACGCGATTGGAAGAACCCAGTCAGCGGCGCGACCAAGCACGGTGTGCCGCTTTACGATGGAACAATTTTCCATCGCGTTATTCCCGACTTCATGATCCAGGGTGGCGATCCTGCCGGCAATGGCAACGGTGACCCGGGATACGAATTTAAGAACGAAGTTTCCTCTGATCTGTTGTTCGATCGCCCCGGTCGCCTCGCTTACGCCAACTCCGGTCCGAATACGAATGGATCCCAGTTCTTCATCACGGAAGTAGCCACTCCGCATCTGAATGGAAGCTATACAATTTTCGGCCAGTGTAACGAGGCAGCGGTAGCGCTGGTAAAGCAGATCGCGCGGATGGCGCGCGATCCGCAGAATGACAAGCCTTTCCGCCCGGTAAAGATCATTCACATCACGATTCTGCACGCCGGCGCGAGACCGGCGCACCCTGCCGTGAAGAAACCGGCGGCGACGGCACAGAAATCCGCTGCGGGATCGCAATAATAAAAACCGCATTTCTGTCCATCCGTCCCGATGCCTCGTCTGGACGTCCGACCCATGCGAGCCCATGGATTTGCGAGGGAAGCTGGCCGTCGAATTCCCATTTTGGCACTGCTAAGAAATTTTCCCAGCGAACAAGCACCTCCCTTCGCGGCAGAGTGGTATTTAATGGGCAGCGCCATGCCCGATTGCAAGAAACTTCAGCTGCCCCGATGAGGAATCTAACAGGCCGGTTACGAAATCTGACATTGCTTCTGTCGGCACTCGTAATGAGCGCCCAGATTCTCCGCAGCCAAACTAGTTCTTCCACTTCTCCCGATTCTTCGTCCCCAAACGAGAACCAGAACCCAACCAGCGAATCCCAAGTCGAGCTACCGATGATTCGTCCCATCCCATACCCTTATATCTTCCTTGCTCTGGTGCTGGCGGACGGTGGATAACGGTGGCTCGCGTTGCGAGCGGAAGCGGGACTGGAACTCGAAAACCGTTACGGATTCGCAAATTTCTTCGCCGCCTACGACAACGACCGCATGACGAACGATGGCGATCAACCGAACCCCAAGGGCCATGATCGTTATGTCAACGGCGGGATCTACGCTCGTCCTCGCTGGCAGGCGTTTCCCGGAACATGGTTTGTTGGTGGCGGCTATCGTTGGAACCAACTCTCGACGACGAATTACACCAAGACCGGCAGCCGCACTCAGATCGGCGTTGCGTACGATTTTGCGCGCCAGTCCTGTCCGCAGTGCGAGCGTGACTTCTTTATGCGAATCACGGTGAATTGGGTTACCGCGGGCCATGATTGGCAGAATGGCACGCATGGCCCGGAAATCACTTCCACGCTCCCAAGCCCGCAAGAGAAAAGCCACTGGTTTTGGCAACAACGTACGGGCATTTATCGTTCTCATGCGACCGTCACCGAGCCTTCGAACCTCCCGCTCACGCAGTCGCAGCGTGCGTCACGCTCACTCTGGTGCGCAACTCAATTCGGAGTCGGATATCGATTCTAAGGCCGCTGTTCGCGACTTCTGCCCTCATTTGCTCTTTGACCCGCAGTGAAAAGGCGCGAACGTGGCCGAGCATTTAGAATGCTCTTAGCTCAAAATTCCTGGAAAGGATTTGCGATGACACGAACGCCCGGCACCTATGCAGTCTTCGAAACTAGCGAGGGAACGATCGTCTGCCGATTGTTTGAAAAAGACGCGCCCAAGACCGTCGCCAACTTCATTGAACTCGCCGAAGGCGCACGCGAATGGACGCATCCAGCGACCCACAAGAAATCGAAGGACCGTCTCTACGATGGAACGATCTTTCATCGCGTGATCCCTGACTTCATGATTCAGGGCGGAGATCCGGAGGGCACGGGACGAGGCGGCCCGGGATATCAATTCGAAGACGAGACTAAAGGTTCACCGCACAAGTTCGACAAGCCCGGCAAACTGGCCATGGCCAATGCCGGCCCGAATACGAATGGCAGCCAGTTTTTCGTGACGGTCGTTCCTACGACATGGCTGACCGGCAAACACACAATTTTCGGCGAAGTGGTCGAGGGGCAAGACGTGGTCGATAAGATCGCGAACCTTCCGCGCGGGAGAAACGATCGTCCCACTAAAGATGTGGTGCTAAAAAAGGTCACGGTGGAGCGGACGTAGATCAGAAGCAGTGTCCTCGCGGTGAAGGACGTTACACTCCGATTACCCCGCACAGCTCCTTCACCGCCTTGGCGCTCTTATCGAGACCGGCCTTCTCTTCCGGCATCAGCTTGATTTCGATGATCTGCTCGATTCCCTTCGTACCCAGCTTCACCGGGACGCCGATGAATAGTCCGGTGATGGCGTATTCGCCTTCGAGATAAGCGGCGCAGGGCAGAATCTTCTTCTTGTCCTTCAGGATCGCTTCGACCATTTCGGTGGCCGCTGCTGACGGCGCGTAATACGCCGAACCGGTCTTGAGGTACTTCACGATCTCGGCTCCGCCGTCGCGCGTGCGTTGAATCAGCGCTTCCAGCTTCGATTTCTCGATCAACTCGGTAATCGGGATTCCAGCCACAGTCGAATAGCGCGCCAGTGGAACCATCGTATCCCCGTGGCCACCGAGGACGAACGCGGTGACATTCTCGACGCTCACTTTCAATTCATCGGCGATAAAGGCGCGAAAACGCGCAGAGTCGAGCACGCCGGCCATGCCGATGACGCGCTCGCGGGGAAATCCGCTGAGCTTGTAGGCGGCTTGCGCCATCGCGTCGAGGGGGTTGGAAACGATGATCAGAATGCAGTTGGGCGAGTGCTTCACTACTTCGCCTACGACTGCTTTCATGATCCCGTAATTCGTGTTGAGCAGATCGTCGCGACTCATGCCCGGCTTGCGCGGAATGCCGGCGGTGATCACAACGATGTCAGAGTTGGCGGTGTCTTTGTAGTCGTTCGTGCCGCTGACGTGCGAGTCGCGCTTTTCAATGGGCATGGCTTCGAGCAGGTCAAGTCCTTTGCCCTGCGGTACGCCCTCAATGATGTCGATGAGAACAACGTCGGCCAATTCTTTAGAAGCGATCCAATGAGCTGTGGTCGCGCCTACATTACCAGAACCTACGATCGATACTTTTTTTCGCATGGATGAGTCCTTTCAAAACCGAATCACCACAAAAGGGCACCAAGGTCCACGAAGCAACCTCACTCCCACGATCCCTTCCTGCACTTTAGTGTCCTTCGTGGTTTACGCGCTTCTATACCAGCACTCCCGCGCCCATGTTCTCGATCATGTATCCAGCGAATTCGCTGGTCTTTACTTTGGTCGCACCGGGCATGAGGCGCTCGAAATCGTACGTGACTTTTTTCTGCTCGATGGTGCGCTCCATGCTCTGCTCGATCAGATCGGCGGCCTCGTTCCAGCCGAGATGGCGAAACATCATGACGCCAGACAAAATCACCGAACCCGGATTGATCACGTCTTTGTCGGCGTACTTCGGCGCGGTGCCATGCGTAGCTTCGAAAATGGCGTAACCATCCCCGATATTCGCGCCGGGAGCGATGCCGAGTCCTCCGACTTGCGCCGCGCAAGCATCGGAGATGTAGTCGCCATTCAGGTTCGGCGTAGCCAGCACGGAGTACTCGTCGGCTCGCGTAACCACCTGCTGGAAGATCGAGTCGGCGATGCGATCATTGATCATCAGCTTTTTCTTCCATGCTCCGTGGCCGTGCGTGGAGTAGATCGAGTCAAGTACTTGTTTCACTTCTTTTTCAACGGACTGCCGAAACGCAGGCGGAGCAAACTCCATGCCCGGCTCAACCAGTTCCGCGTTCTGCGCGACGCTGAGATCGGGATTCTTGTCTTTGTTGTCGATGATCCAGCTTTCGCGCTCGGTTACGACTTGGTCGCGGAATTCCTCGGTCGCGAGTTCGTAGCCCCACTTGCGGAACGCGCCTTCGGTGAATTTCTGAATGTTGCCCTTGTGTACGAGCGTGACGCTTCTACGGCCGGATTCGAGCGCATGCTGAATCGCCATGCGCACCAGCCGCTTGGTTCCAGTCACAGAGATGGGTTTGATTCCAATGCCGGAGTCGAGGCGGATCTGCTTCTTTCCGCCCTTCAGCATGTCTTCGTTCAGGAATTCGATCAGCCGGGCGCAATCGGCAGTTCCCTCTTCCCATTCCACGCCGGCGTAAACGTCTTCGGTATTTTCGCGGAAGATGACGACGTTCATTCGCTCAGGATGCTTCACGGGCGAAGGCACCCCTGCGTAGTACTTCACCGGACGGACACAGCAGTACAAATCGAGAATCTGGCGCAGGGCCACGTTCAGGGAGCGAATCCCGCCGCCGACCGGAGTAGTGAGTGGCCCTTTGATGGCGACTCGAAATTCGCGGATGGCATCGACACTATCGTCGGGCAGCCAGGTGTCGAATTTCGCCTTGGCTTTTTCCCCGGCAAAAACTTCGTACCAGGCCACGCGGCGCTTGCCGCTGTACGCCTTCTCAACGGCGGCATTGAAAACGCGGAGCGAAGCTTTCCAGATATCCCGGCCCGTGCCGTCGCCTTCAATGAAAGGAATAATGGGATTGTCCGGTACCTGATATTTCCGATTCGAGTAACTGATCTGCTTTCCCTCGGCAGGGATAGCTACGGCGTTATAAGTGCGCGGCATGCGACCTCCAGGATGACGATTCTCTGACCGATTCAAAAAACCAACCATTATAGACACTTCGCCCCACCTAAGCACACAAAGACTGAAACCAGCCCCCAACGCGCCATCTGAGGCGCGTAAATCGGCATTGGAGGCTCCTCAAGCCCTGAATGGATGAGCTCCATGCTATAGTGCGATTCGGATGGGATCGTTCCTTTTCTTTGCATTTTCGTGGTGGTCGATTCTGCTGCGGGTCGTGGCCATCATCCATTTCATTCGGCGGCGGCCGAATTTCTTCTGGCTCTTCATCATCATTTTTTCCTGGATTGGCGCGCTGATTTACATCCTGGTCGAGGTCGTTCCGGACGCTGATCTGCTGCGTGGTTCTTTTCAGACGTTCCCGCGTCGGCGGCGAATCCACGAACTGGAACATGCGATTCTCGACAATCCTTCCGCCGGAAATTACGAAGAACTCGGCCTGCTCTATCTCGACGAGCGAAAGTTCACTCGCGCCAAACAGTGCTACGACAAAGCCATCTCAGCACGAACCGACTCTGCGGACCCTTTTTACCGGCGCGGTGTAGCCGAGATCGAACTGGAAGACTACGCGGCAGCAGTGCCCGATCTGGAGCGCGCCGTGAAGGCTGATCCGGAATATGACTTCCATCGCGGGAAAGGACTGCTGGCGTGGGCCTACGCGCAGACCGGCCAACCTGAGAAGGCCGAGCAGATGTTTCGCGATGCGACGCGAATTTCGACGATCTCAGAGACCTATTATCACTATGCTCTGTTTCTGCAATCTCAAGGGTGCACTGCTGAAGCGCGAGAATGGGCGCAGAAGATTCTGGATAAGCGACCGACCATGCCGAGATATCTCCGGCGGCGCGAGCGTCCCTGGTTTCGCCGAGCCCATACCTTGTTGGCCAGACTGTAACGGAGCTTGGACTTCGCTGCAATATCGCGGCAACTTCTACCTAACTTCACCCATTCCCGCGCCGTGCCCCGGGCTACGGACAGGTCAGCTCAGCACTGCCCGTAATCACCGAATCCGTTCCGTTGTTAGCTAGTCCGCTAGCCACAATCGGCACGGTAACGGAAGCGCCCGTCGCGCATTGCACCGTAATCGTGCTGTTTCCACTTGCGACCACGGTCGCGACGGTCGCGGGCGGAGCCGTTGGATTCGCCACAATGAATTGACCCGTATAGGGAGCGGCAAAGGTCAAAGGCGCAGGCGACGGCGGAAGGCTGAACATTCCTGTCGCCGTAAAGACGACCTGCCCATTCGGAGAATTCTGAGCATCAGCGGTCGCCGGAGTGACCGAAATCGAGTACAGGACGCGGCCAATGTTCGGATCCGCGGAGCTGCACGAACAGACCAGCGTTGCGACAGCGATCAAAAATGCGGCGAATAGTAAGGAGCGGCGATCCATCGGGGCCTCCTTAAATCTTAGTCAATGTGTCGAGCAAATCTCTGTGTCGAGAAACTCATTTTGCCACACGGATCGCTGCGGCTTCGTCGGCGCATTTGACCTCGGGAAGGAAAACTTCAGAAACGAGCCCAGATATTTGAGCGCATTCAGCGAGATTCAATCCGTAATCGCCGCCGAGTCTTAAACGCTTAATATCAATGATTTACAAACATTCCATTCACTCATACATGAGGTGTTGTCCACAGGCGCTCCGCTCCCGTGTTCATCCCAACCTTGACCCTGGCGCAGGAAAATGAAGAATGGCCGATAACGCGTAAATCCAATCCCACGCCGCCGAAGAGGTCACCCGATGAAGGTCGATGTTTATCGTAAAGTGGAAACCAGCGAGTCCGTGACAGGCGAGTTTTGGATCGACGGGATCAAGCAATGCTACTGCCTGGAGCCGTCGCGGCTCACTCCGTTTTATCCGGACCATCCTTGCATCCAGGCTGGGACGTACCAGGTGATGCTCACCATCTCTCCGCACTTGGGATATCTCTGTCCGGAGGTGCTGAACGTGCCGGGTAGAACCGCGATCCGCTGGCATATCGGCAACTTCCCCAAAGATGTGCTGGGCTGCTGCGTGGTGGGAACCGAACTTGGGCGGAATTTCGTTGGCAACTCGAAGACTGCTTTTGATGCTCTCATGGCCAAGCTTGAGGGACAGGAAATCATGGCTGAGTATCACGATCCGGATCTTGCGCCGGCTGGACCCACGCCGCTCGCACCGCAATCTGGCGTAGAATCGGCAATGCGAGAGCATCCATGACCGAACCAACCCAGACATCACCTGCACCGCCTTCACCCGCGTCTTCAACTGAACTACCGAGTTCCAAAGCGGCGACACCGCCCCTTCCCTCCGGGCCAACGATCGACATCGGCGAGGAATTCGGCACAGCTAAAAAGAATCTGCCGCCAGCCAAAATCGTTCTGATCGCGGTGGGCGCCGTGCTGGTTGTGGTTCTGATCGCGTCGTTCTTCAAGCGCGCGCAACCGCAGGGTAAGGGATCGCTGGACAACATCGCCGCTGTGGCGATTCCCGACCAGGGCTCGACCATGGTCGCGCTGACTTTCACACTGCACAACAGCAGCGACAAGATCCTCTACGTCCACTCGCTTCAGGGAAAAATCAAAACCGCAACCGGCGAACAGACCGCCGACGCCGTATCGGCGATCGATTTCGACCGCTACTATCAGGCGTTCCCTTCCTTGAAAATCGGGGCCCAGCCCGCGCTTTCGCCCGAGGCCAAGATTCAACCGGGCCAATCCGTCATCGGCACGATCATCGTGGCCTTCCCTGTCACCCTCGACGCGTTTAACCAGCGCCAATCTACGAGCGTGCTGGTTTGGCCCTATGACCAGCAGTTGCCTGTGGTGCTGACGCGCTGAATGTCGGCACGAACCATCAGACACTGAGAGTCGGAAAAAGCGCCGCGAATGTTTGAAGCTGCGTCCGTAATACAATGGCGCGTTCAACGTATGTCCAACCAAATGGAACCAAGACGAAACTTCTTCTTCGCTCTTTCACTCTTTCTTGCCGCAACCCTGCTTGTTGCAACCTTCGCCAGCGCCGCACCGGCCGCGCCGCATGAGTACATAGTTTATGTTGGCACCTACACTCAGGACGGCGGCACGGGAAAGGGAATCTACGCATTCCGCTACGACGCGAAAACGGCGCGCGTCAACGAATTGCGATTAGCTGCCGAGACCACCAATCCAACTTGGTTTGCGGTCCATCCGAACGGCCGTTTTTTGTATGCAGTGAGCGAGGTTGGGAACTACCAGGGCGCGAACAGTGGTGGGATCATGGCATTCGCGATTGATCGCGCCAATGGAAAGCTGACTCTGCTCAACGAGGTGGCATCGCGTGGCGCCGGTCCATGCAATCTGACTTTTGATCGGGCTGGGAAATTTGTGCTGGTCGCCAACTATAGCGGCGGAAGCCTTGCCGTTTTTCCCATTCTCGCGGACGGCAAACTCGGCCCGGCTACGGATGTCGTACAGCATTCCGGACATGGCCCCAATCCCGCGCGCCAGGAGGGTCCGCACCCGCACTCAATCGTCCTGACTCCCGATAACCGGTTCGCGATAGTAAACGATCTCGGGCTCGATGAATTGCTGGTCTATAAGTTCGACAGCACGACGGGGAAGCTGACCCCGAATGATCCGCCTTTTACCAAGGTCGATCCCGGCTCCGGGCCGCGGCACTTGGCGCTTTCTGGGGATGGAAAATTCGCTTATGTAGTCAACGAAATGGGGCGGACAGTCACCGCGTTTTGCGTCGACCTCAGCGCGGGAGTGCTCCATACGCTGCAATCCATCTCGACCGTGCCGAGCAACTTCAAAGGCCGGAATGACGATGCCGAGATCGAAATGGTTCACTCCGGCAAGTTCCTTTATGCTTCCAATCGCGGCGACGACAGCATCGCAATCTTCGCCGTCAGTCGCACCACCGGGAAGCTTCAGCCAATCGGAACCATCAGCACCGGAGGCAAAGAGCCGCGCACTTTTGAAATTGACCCGCTGGGCAAGCTGCTCTTCGCCGCCAATCGGGACTCGGGCAACATCGTGATTTTCCGGATCGACGCGAAGACGGGCCAACTAACGCCCACGGGTCAGGTACTGCATGTGCCTTGGCCCGTGTGCATCAAGTTTCTGGCCGTGAAGTGAGCCGACTGCAATGACATCCGGAGCGAGCCCTCATCTCCATCACCACTGGATTGAGGAAAAGTCCTCCGATGTCGGCGTTAGAAGTCCCCAACCTCCGAAAATCGCGAAGGTGGGAGCAGCCTAAGTTGTGGCGATACTAGTTAAATCAGTGGCTTTCGCTTACTCCTTGGATGTTGCCGTCACGGGCACGGGAGCATTCTTCGGAGTGCTCAAGTATCCGGTCGCCTTTTTCTTATCCACAGTCCACACGACCAGCTCAAACAGCAGGTGATCGCGGCCGGAATAGAACTGAATGGGCTCGGCGATGTTGCGATTTTGCTTCTCGATCGTCTTGTCGTCGGCGGTGACGTTCATCGTGAATCTTCCGTGTTTCGGATCGGTTCTCTTCAACTGCAGACTGACCGTGGAAATCGGCTGCGGCTTCGCGCCTCGCACCAGCGTGAACTCGTAATAGTTGCGGTCACCCTTGTGCTTCAGAAGTTCGAGATCGGAGCGCGTGGTGGCAATCAATTCACTTTGCCCGGTCAGGTCGCCGACGGCGGTTTGCAGCTTCGCCTTCGTAGCTTCGAGATCCGCTTTGGTCGCGGCTACGTCTGTCTTAACTCCGCCGACATCGGTCTTCACACCCGCAATATCCCCGTTGACCGCGCTGATTGCTTGTTTCTGCTGATTCTCCGCATCTTCCAGGCGTTTGGCTTCGGCTCTCTGCTGCGCCTGCTGGGCCTGCAAGACACTAGTGCGCTCGGCCAATTCCTTTTTCGTCATGCCGGCCTGGCGCGCCAGCGTTTCCTCTTGCGCCTCAGCATTCTGAACCCGCGCCTGCAGTTCTCTGACTTGCCCGTCGCTGGCGGCAAGCTGGTCTGACAACGATGCCAGCTTCGCGTGCGTCGTGTATTGGGCGTAAGCGAAACCCGCGATCACCGCAATCGCCGCAACAATGAGACTCCATTTACCCGCATTGGACTGCTGTTCGATAGGCATCTGTTCGCCGTCTTCGGCCATACACGCTCCCCTCCTAAGGCTTAAGACCCAATTATGGCAGGATCAATTAATTGTTCAGCAGGATTCGTGCACTGTCAAATGTAGACAGGGAGTGAGATGCAGAAAGTGCAACAGAAGGATGTGAGATTGCGGTACTCGAAGGTCGTATTTGGCTCCCGAAAGGCATGAGCGGCAATGAGCTTCGGAGGGCGTATTTACGGCCGTAGTTGCAATGCTTCGGCAACGGCTGGTTCCGGATCGTTCCGAATAGCCGAAGCCGCAAGGCCCAAGCGATTCTCCAGGGACTGGCGCATCGCAGTCGCCGGATCATCGGCCTGTGGCCCGCTCATCGTCTTGCGGATCTCATGCGACTTCATCAGGCAGGCATAAGCCAGACGCGGCGGGAACCCGGAGTTGTCCAGAAACTGTGCATAGGTAAGCCAGTCTTCGGCGCCGGCGCTGTCATCGCGCATCGAGGTGTCGAGCCGTAAAGCCTCCTGATAGAGAGGCAAGGCCGCGCTCACGCGTCCGGCCTTGGCCTGGAGGACCGCCTCATTTACATCCGCAATGCTCTCCAGCTTCGGATCTCGGGTTTCAAGCGCCAGCTTTTCGGCGAAATGATAAGACTTCAACGCTGGATCGACCTGCGAGGAGCGAGCCTGGCAATCGGCCAGGCGCAGGACCAGAGCAATGACGGTGCGAGGCGCGGGCCGATCGGACGTTCCCTGCTGCGCGACTCTCTCCAGATAAGCGGCATAATGCTGAGCGGCTGAACGCGGCTTACCCTCGCGATCCAGTTCGTTCGCCAAATAGAGGTGCGCATTCATCTGCGCCGGATCGACCGCGAGAGCCAGTTCCCAATCTGCGCGAGCTTCTTCCGGACGCCCGAGTTGCACCGCCAGAAATCCGCGATCGACCAGCAGGTTCGGATCCTTGGGCGAGTATTCCAGCGAAGCATCCGTCAAGCGGTAGGCTTCGTCATAACGGTTCTGATCAATCAGAAACTGCAGGAGTCCCTGTCGCGGCGCCGGATCAGCGGGATTCGCCCCCATGGCACGCCTCCAGGCAGTCTCGGCCAACTGAGGCTGGCCGTCGTGCATGGCGCGTTGAGCCACTCGCATCTGCAGCGAACTGTCGACCGCATCGAGTTCTGCGGCGCGTTGCAGATCCGCAAGATCGTCGGTGCGTGAAGCGAGATAGTATCGAGCCTGATCCACCGTAGCCCAACCTACGAGCAGCACGGCCGCACTCACGCGTAGGGAACGAGCCGCAGTACTGTTTCCCACCAGCCAGCGCGCACCGCTGGCGATTCTTCCGCCCGCGTCGGTTGCGGCGTTCGCAATCCGCTCGCGCGAATTCAGAAGCAACGACGCAACTCTTCCGTCGCGCAACTTCCAAATAGCACCGTCGAGAATAAAGTGATGGATATTCACCAGCGCGGTGAAGACCAGAAAGCTGGCCGTGAAGTCATGATGCAAAAGCCGGCTCGCCATCCACGGTCCGGGTACGAACAGTGCAATGCCACCGAGAATCAGCACACCGAAATAGGCCAGCGGATGCCAGCTTCGCGCAGGAGCAGCCGAGGGATCCGAAGATTTCGCCGCTTCACGCCGCGCATAATAGCTGGTGATCCATAGATACTGCGCCGAATGCATGACGGCCAGCACGCCGGTACTGTAACGGTTCTGCGGAACGGACAATCCTCTCACCAGCGAAATCGCCGCCGGCAAAAAGAACCACAGGAATTGCGACGAAAACAACGTGACGCAGGGAATCAGGCGCTTCCACTCGGTTGCGCGCGCCAGGCGCGAGAATCCGATGATGGAAAGAACCACAAAAACAATGCCGAGAATGACCTGCTCCCATTTGGCGATCACCGCCGGAATCCCCAGCGAAATGAAGAGTGGATCGGTCGAAGCCCCGGTGTGAAAACTCAGGAACAAGATCAGGTACGACGCGATAAACGCGCTGTATAAAACGCGGGTCGTGGTCTTGTTCGGATCTGCGCCGGCGCGACGCGCGAACATCATGAACAGACCATAGTTCTGGCCGCTGTAATGCCACGGACTCCAGGTGAGATAAATCGTGAAAATCCACGGCAAGAGGCCAATCCAAACGTGCGAGAGCACCAGCGTTAGAACCATCAGCGCGGTGATGTGCACGGTAAAGACGCGGTATTTGTGGAAGTCTTCGGCGCGATGATAGGCACGATAGATCGTTGCCATGTAGTGCGGATAATTGAAGAACAGGGCCAATACATAGAAGACGACCGACCATGTCCGCGCGCTCGAAGCCAGCGACAGATACGAGACGAGCAGCAGCGGAGCCGACCATCCGCCGCAGCCGACGATGAGGTCGAGCCAGGGATTGTATATCCAGGAAATCGCCTGCGCTTCGGAATGTCTGCGAAAGTTCCCCATGTGGTTGATTGCGGCCGACCTCTGCAATGGCATCGCAGATGCAGTCCAGCGCGGTGATCGTTTTGGTTACTCGAAAATTATAGGGGGATAAGCAGCGGTCTTACGTAACGCGAACCGTGGGACACACGTAACGAAGGTAATCGCGCTTTGTCAGAGCTTGGATCGCTAAAGGCTAATTCGCTGAAGAGAGTCAGGCACAACTCGCGGATCACTTAGCCTGCGAATCAAGACGGGGTCTGCATAGCAAGAGGCCCGGCTCGGCGCCTTCACTATCGGACTTCAACTATCGGACTTCCGCCAGCGAATGTTCTTCCTGCGCGACAGAATGCTTCTTCTTGATTGCCATTAGCTCAATTGCCTTCTGCGCGATGTGCTCGGCGCTCACTTCGAATTCCTTGATCAGCTCCCAGGGAGCTCCGGAATCTCCGAAACGATCTTTCACTCCAATCGCGCCGGTGATAACCGGAATTCCATACAGCTCCGGGCTCTCGGTCAAAACGTTGCTTACTCGCCAGGCCAAGGCACCGATCTGGTGCTCCTCGGCAGTAATGGCCACCCCGGTGTCTTGCGCGGCGCGAATGAGCGCGGCGGCGTCAATCGGCTTCAACGTATGCAGGTTGAGCACTCGGGTCTCGTATCCGAATTCGTTCTTGAGGATATATGCTGCGCGCATGGCCTCAGGAACCATGGGACCGCAGGCGACAATGCTGAGATCTTCATGTTCGTTCTGGTAGGACGAGGCCAGAACCGTCTCGAATGCTTCGGCGAACTTCGGCGATTCCCGGCGAAGACGAATCACGTTCGCCTTGCCGGATACAAATGGAGTCGCATCGTCGGTGACGATTGGCGTAGCTTCGCGCGCGAAGCGAATGTACTTCGGCCCCTTATGCTGCAGGAGCATGTAAGTCGTGGCTTTGCGCGTCTCGACGATATCGCAAGGCACAACTACCGACATATTCGGCAAGCCTTGCATGGCAAACAAATCTTCAAGCGCCTGGTGCGTAGCGCCATCGGGACCAACTGAGACTCCGCCATGCGCGCCGGCAATCATCACATTGAAGTTGCCGTAGCACACGGAAGTGCGAATCTGGTCAAGATTCCGCGCCGCGGCAAAGGTGGCGTAAGTCCCGAGTACTGGCAGCTTCCCTTCCCGCGCCAGCCCGGCCGCGGCCGAGGTTGCCGACTGCTCGGCGATGCCCATGCTGATCCAGCGCTGCTTGCGTCCGGGTTTGCCGGCATAAAAATCGCTGATCGTGATCGATCCGGAAATATCCAGCCCGAGGCAGACCACGCGCTCATCGTCGCCGTTCTCCGCCAAGGATTGACCGAAGCCCTTGCGTGTGGGCTCCATTCTCACTTTCATATTTTCGGCGGCATTCCACCAATAATCGCGGGAGAACTTGGGCATGCTCGCCGCGAGTTTCTGCTCAACCTCTGCCTGATAATGTTTCGCCCGATTCAGCAAAGCGGCGACCGGAATGCGATCCGCCAATCCGAGTTCAGTCAACCCTTTCCTCAGTTCGTCATCATTCGGCGATCTGCCATGCCAGCCTGCCTGATCTTCCATGAAGCTGACGCCCTTGCCTTTGATCGTGTCGGCCAGAATGACAACGGGCCGGCCCTTCACAGATTTCGCCTCCTCCAGAGAATCGACGACCTGTTCCATATTGTGGCCGTCAATGCGCAACACATCCCATCCGAAGCTCGCGTATTTCGCGGCCAGCGGCTCGACGGTCATGACATCTTTCACCCAGCCGTCGATCTGCAAGCGGTTGCAGTCGATGATGGCGACGATATTGTCGAGCTTGTGATGCCCCGCTTCCATCGCCGCTTCCCAGACCTGGCCCTCCTGCTGCTCACCATCTCCCATGATGCAGAAGATCTTGTGCTGCTGGCGATTCAATCGCGCCGCCAGTCCCATCCCAACGGCAATGCTCAGGCCCTGCCCGAGCGACCCGGTCGAAACCTCGACTCCGGGCAGCTTCAGCCAATGGGGATGGCCTTGAAAGGGCGATCCCAGTTTGCGAAGCGTGACGACTCCCTCGATCGGACAGAATCCTGCGAAAGCAAGCCCGATATACAGGCTTGGCGCCTTGTGCCCGGTCGACCAGATGATGCGGTCGCGGTCTGGCCAGTCCGGATTGCGCGGATCGTGGTTGGCGACTTTGAGATAAAGCGCGGCAGTGATGTCCATAATCGAGAGCGTGCCCCCGGCGTGGCCGGAGCCCGCTGCGCACAGCGCTACCAGATCGTAGCCGCGCATCAGATTCGCGGCGTCTTTGAGTTCTTCAACTGAATAATCGCGGATGATCTTTCCGCTCGAGGAATCAGTGAGGGCCATAGCTTTCCCTTCGGCGCCGTAGCGATGAGGGCGCACACTGCTAACAGCGAGCCTATGCGGAGGACAGGGGTGCGGCTGTGACGGAAATCACAGGGGGAGTTGAGCGGAGTTCGATGGCTTTATTGACGTGCCTTGTGATGCCCTGTGGTGAAAAGCTTTTGACCACAGAGGACGCAGAGGCTCACTGGGTTAGGCTACAGCGCGAACCGGGCGAGGTACCCGCGGAACATTCAATCCTTAAATTTCCAGCGCGTGGACTTATTCTGAAAATGCTTTTCCCATAATCCAAAGACCGTCTTCGGGCGTACCGCAAACACCGGCTCCTTCATCGAAAGCATGTCGTCTTTCATTGAAGATAAGTCCCATTTGTACTTGCGTTCGTAGGCTGGAATCATCTTGCGGCGCGCGGCAACGTCGGCTATTTCGGCAATGCCTTCGACGATAACAGCCTCGGCGGCATTTTCGGTGCATACGACGCAATGCGCGTTCGAGGCCAGATTGCGTGCCTTGCGCGACTGGCTGCCGGTGCTGAAGAGGAACCCGCCGTCCTGCCACATGCCCCAGACGACCATCACGTGCGGAGAGCCGTCAGGCTTCACGGTGACGATCCAATAATTGTGGGACTTCTTCAGGTGCTGCTCGGCCCAAGACCAGGGCAGCAATCCTTTGCTGCCCTTAGGGAAGCCGTAGCCGGGCGCGTGCGGACGAGTGGCTTTAGGGGCGCGTGGTGTTTTGGTTCGCGTGGTTGGCATAGTCAGTATCGTCGCTATACACAAATAATTTTTTTAAAGTCTCGCAGTAAAATCTTTGCTTTCATGGATTTGGGATCTAGGGATCCGACCAAAGGACCAAAGTTGGGGAAAGTCTTGAGCGGCAAGGACTTGCAGGCAAAATCTTTGGAATCAATGAGTTAGTTGCATCTCCCCAGCGATGTCCTGAATATTTTTCCCGGTCTGGAACTCCGCTGACAGTCGCGGCTGCGTCGGGAGATCGGTCGCACATGCCTGTAGTTTGCTCTTTCTGTATTCTCAGTCAAGGTCATCTGTCACAAAAAGCCTGTGGAAAACATCGGCGGCGATAGGACTTGCAGGCCGGCCGCGTCCAAGTCATTTTCGGACTGTGGTTTTGACTGCTAACGCTGATTACATCACTTGCTAACATCGGTTGCCCGCATTTGCTTCAATCGCTGGTACGACTGACTTCGTACACGCTGAGTTCCGTGCTATTCCGCAGCATTAGCAGGTAGAGTCGTTCACCGAGATTTTCCAGAAGTGGTCCCGTATCTCTGTTCCTGTCGAGATCGAGCTCTCCGATTTCGGAGAGCGTTCTCGTTGAGAAGATCACTGCAACAGCGCGTATCTCCTCCCATCCCCCGAAGAGAACATCGTGCCCCTCAGTTCGCAGCCCTAGACCAAACCGTTGGTCACGGGTGAACGCGTATGGCTGCGGACAATACTCAGCGGCAGCATCTGTGCATTTGAACGGAGGGTCACGGGTGATGATGGGTTGGTCCGTTGCTAGGAGAGACGGCGCAGGCTTGTGCTAAGTCCGGCTTACATTAACAATTGGTGGTAGCTCAAACTCCCGTTTAAGAACTACTGTCGCGCAGGTGGCAGGCTGAAGTCATCACAACGCGGGCTCGGTTGCCAGCTACTTCTACCCGCGTTTATCCGAGGTCGGACGTTGGACGATGGTAGTCTCCCAAGTCGTAGTAGACAGTTGCGATCGTATTCGGGAACATCCGTCGGCATGTCGTGAGATGGCCGAGATGGCTAGAACATCCTCGTGGCTTACTCTGGTCCGCCAGAAGGTGAGCGAGCCGGTTCGTCGCGCCGATTCAATACTCCTTCGGCGCTTCCCACAATTCAATTCGGTTCCCATCGGAATCCATGATCCACGCAAACCGTCCGTAATCGGCGTCCTCGCGATGCGGATCAATCTCGACTCCTGCCTTCTTCAACTCCTCCAGCAACCCGTCCAGATCATCCACACGATAGTTCAACATGAAACTGGCTTTGCTCGCCCCAAAATACTTCGTGCTTCTCGGAAAGATCGACCAAGCCGTCGCTCCCTTTGCCCCCGGCTGGCTTCCGTCCGGCGATTGCAACTCGCGCCACTCAAATGTCGCGCCCTGTCCGTGCGCCTCGCGCTTAATGCCAAGATGCTTCTCATACCACTCATACAAATGTTCCGGACTCTCAGACTGAAAAAAGATTCCGCCAATTCCGGTCACGCGTTTCATAAGTGAGTCTCTCCGCTAGGTGTGTTTTCAACGGCGAATAGTAGAACCCATCTGCTGGGATCAGGCAAGTGCGCAGATTCATAGATGGCGGAATGCAGACAAGGTTTGTGCCGTTTCCGGCCCGGCTGGGGCAGGGTCAGTCCGTTATGTCCCCCGAAGAGCGAGGGAGAACTGGGATGGGCCGGCGGAAGGAATGGCCCGGAAGTACAGGGCCAAGCTCCATATTTTGGCCACCCTTTCGTCTGCAACAAATACCGCGATTCCGGGTTTTAATGGACACGCCCATGAAGTGCGGGCAGACGGGGAGATGCTGTCATTTTCGAGGCCCCGGCACAGGAGAAATGACCATGTCTCTTCGTTTGAAAATTCACAACCTTCTCGCCGCGGTTCTGATTACGGCGCCGATGTTTATGCTGTCCAGCGCGCAGGCACAAATCGGCGTCGGTATCGCTCTCTCTGTCCACATCGCTCCTCCCGCCTTGCCGGTGTATGAGCAGCCTGCGTTGCCTGCACCGGGCTATCTGTGGACACCCGGCTACTGGTCTTACGGGGATGCGGGCTACTTCTGGGTTCCGGGCGTGTGGGTGCAACCTCCGACCGCAGGCCTGCTGTGGACTCCGGGCTACTGGGGCTATGACGGCGGAGCTTATGGATGGCACGCAGGCTACTGGGGACCGCATGTCGGGTTCTACGGTGGCGTGAACTACGGCTTTGGCTACGGCGGCGTCGGCTTCGTCGGCGGCGAGTGGCGTGGTGGAGTCTTCGCTTATAACAGTGCCGTGGCGAACTTCGGGAGCGTACATGTCACCAATGTGTACGAGAACCGCGTCATCGTGACGCAGAATACGATCGTGAACGTGGACCACGTCAGCTTCAACGGTGGCGTCGGCATTCAGGCGCATGCGTCGGCGTTCGAAATGCAGGCGGCCAGCGAGCACCATTTCGAGGCAACTTCCGAGCAAGTGCAGCATGTAAATTTTGCCGCACAGGATCGAGCGCAGCTGGCGTCGGTGAATCAAGGACGTCCCACGACCATGGCGAGCGCGAACGTAAACGCATATCACCAGGTGGCGCAGCAGCACGTGCAGTCGCAGCCCATCTCAGCCGCCGATCGCTCGGTTGGGCACAACTACAATCCCAATACGCGTGAGGCCAATCAGGACCAGCGCATCTCTAACGGCTTGCGCAGTGGCGAGATGACTTCGGGTGAAGCAGCCCGCGCCGAGCGTACGCAATCCAACATTGACCAGCAGGTGCACAACGATCGCGAAGCGAACGGTGGCCAACTCACGGGCCAGGAGCGTAACCAGATCAACAACGAGCAGAATGCCGCCAGCCGTCAGATCTACGACGAAAAGCACAACGGGAATGCGGTGAAGCCTAACGAAGTCGACGATCGCGAAGCCAACCAGCAGCAGCGCACCGCCAACGGCCTGCGCAGCGGTGAGATGACTTCTGGCGAAGCGGCCCGGACCAATGAGAACCAGTCCCACATCGCCCAGCAGGTTCACAACGAGCGCGCCGCCAACGGCGGCGCGTTGACCAAGCAAGAAAAGAAACAGGCCAACAAAGAAGAGAATAAGAACAGCAAGCAGATCTACAGAGAGAAGCACAACAACAAAAAGACGAAGGATTAGGACGCGGCAAGAGCGATGAAACTGAACGGCCGCCATTCGAGGCGGCCGTTTATTTTTGCGCTTGCCGTCAGTCATCCATCGTGGTTGAGGTTCCCTATTACGCTCAAAATCCTGGGCCGCCTCGAGTTTTCACCACGGAGGGACACGGGGGAAGTCAAAGTCCCCGCCCTAAACTCGCAAAGAGCGCGAGTTTAGGATGGGGCAGCCGGCGAGTTGGAAATGAGTGAGAGAAATTCAACATCCCGCGCTATCCTGCGACAAACCGGCGAGATCGCGGGATAAAGACAGCAACTTCAGGTCTACAGATTTTTAGTCGTCCACTGATCCAGGCGATGGAGGGCCTCTTGCAGATGCTCCAGCGAATTGGCGACGCTGAAACGGAGATAGCCTTCTCCGAATTCACCGAATGCTGTGCCCGACAAAGCCGCAATTCCAGCCTGATCCAGAAGTGCGTCGGCGAGAGGTCGAGATTTCCATCCCGTCTGCGTGATGTTCGGGAAGACGTAGAAGGCGCCTTTCGGCATGCGGCAGGAGAATCCTTTGATTTTGTTCAGACCTGCGACGAAGACATCGCGGCGACGCTGGAATTCGTCGCGCATGCGATCGACAGAGCTCTGATCTCCGTGAAGGGCTTCGATGCCCGCGACCTGGGTAAAGCTTGCGGTGCAGGAATTGGAATTGGTCATGAGGCGCGTCATGTGTGCAGCAAGATCGGCGCGCATGACACCGTAACCCATGCGCCATCCAGTCATCGCGTAAGTCTTGGAGAATCCGTCGAGGAGAATAGTGCGTTCCTGCATTCCGGGTAGAGACATGATGGAAAAGTGCTGGGCGCCATCGAAGAGCAGGCGGCTGTAAATTTCATCGGACATGACGATTATGTTGCGATCGCCGATGACGCGCGCGATCTGCTCGATGTCGCGCCGTTCGAGAACACCGCCGGTGGGATTTTGCGGAGAATTCAAAATGATCAGTTTGGTGCGATCGCTGATAAGGGAAGCGAGTTCGTTGACGTCCAGCGAGAAGTCGCGGTCTTCGCGCAACTGAATGGGCACCGCGCGGCCACCGACGTAACGAATCATCGATTCATAGATCGGGAAACCAGGATTAGGGTAGATGACTTCGTCGCCTTCGTCGATGAGCGACAGAATGGTGAAAAAAATGATGGGCTTGCCGCCGGGCACGACGACCACTTCGTCACTGGTCACTTTCACGCCGCGGGTGCGGCTCACATAATCGGCGATGGCCTGGCGCAGTTCCGGCAGTCCGGCCGAAGGACCGTAATGCGTCCAGCCCTTGCGGAGAGCGTCGACGCCAGCCTCGACGACGTTCTTGGGGGTATCAAAATCGGGCTCGCCGATTTCCAGATGGATAATGCTTTTTCCCTGGCGTTCCAGCGCCCGCGCCTTGTTCAGCACTTCGAAAGCGGTTTCCGTTCCCAGACGCGACATGCGGCCAGCCAGCTGCAATTCGTATTGCGTAGCTCTTTCCATGACGGGATGACTCCTTAGGTAGGAGAACGACAAGCAGACTGCACATTATACGCCCGAAATTCCGAGCTCACCGCGCGGCGATTGCATCCGGAGGTGGCGTCCTAAATTCACTAAACCACTAGGGACACAATCGATGCAAACGCTGGTTTCCTTCGTGGGCCTACGTGCCCTTTGTGGTTAATCAGGGAACTACCCATCCCGAAAGCGAGCAGGTTCGAATGGAAGGAATCCACCCGGTTTGCGCAGTTCCTCGCGCGTGGTATACCGTAGTCAGTCCGTTTTGCGAACCGCGAATATGGCCGATCGCAGCGAAGTCTCCGAAGCCAAGCCCTCCACGCTCGACAACGTGCTAACGAGTAAGATTGATCCCACCTCGGCGCGCTTCGAAGCTAACATGCGTTTTCTCGCCGACCTCATGTCGCAGGTGCGTAATGAAGGCGAAAAAATCTGCGAAGGCGGAGGCTCCAAAGCTATCGAAAGCCAGCACGCGAAAGGACGTCTAACCGCGCGCGAGCGCATTGACCTGCTTACCGATGCGGAGAGCTTTTTCGAACTTGGTCTCTACGCCGCATATGGCATGTACGAAGAGTGGGGTGGCGCACCCGCCGCCGGCGTGATTACGGGTCTCGCGCGCGTTCACACGCGGCTGGTGATGATCATCGCCAACGACGCCACAGTGAAAGCAGGGGCGTTTTTCCCGATGACGTCGAAAAAAGTCATTCGCGCGCAGAATATCGCGATTGAGAACCGCATTCCGACGATCTATCTGGTCGATTCCGCCGGCGTATTTCTGCCGCTGCAGGAAGACGTGTTTCCTGATACCGACGATTTCGGCCGGGTGTTCCGCAACAATGCCGTGATGTCGGCGCTGGGCATTCCGCAGATCGCGGCTATTATGGGCATGTGTGTCGCGGGCGGCGGATATCTGCCAGTCATGTGCGATCACCTGCTCATGACGGACGGCAGTGGATTGTTTCTCGCCGGCCCAGCGCTGGTGCAGGCTGCTATCGGACAGAAAGTTTCCGCCGAAGAACTAGGCGGCGCGGCCATGCACTCCTCCATCAGCGGGACTATTGATTTCCGCGAACCCAATGATGAAGCCTGCATCTCGCGCATTCGCTCGATCGTGGAAAAGTGGGGCTATCGCCGGCTTTCTCCGTGGGATCGAAAAAAACCGGTAGAACCGGTGCTTTCGGCGGAAGAAATTTACGGCATCTATGATTCCTCTCCGGCGCGCCCTTACGATATGAGAGAGGTGCTGGGGCGCGTGCTCGACGGCAGCCGCTTCGACGAATACAAGCCCGAGTATGGCAAGACGCTGCTTTGCGGCTATGGCCGTATCGGCGGATTTGCCGTCGGCATTGTGGCCAATCAGAAACTGCACTCGCAGCAAACCGACCACGAAGGCCAGAAGCGCATGGAATTCGGGGGAGTGATCTACACGGAATCCGCCGAGAAGGCGGCGCGGTTCATCATGGATTGCAACCAGAATCTCATCCCCCTGGTTTTCTTTCATGACGTGAATGGATTCATGGTTGGCCGCGACGCGGAGTGGAGCGGGATCATCAAAGCGGGTGCGAAGATGGTGAATGCGGTTTCAAATTCCGTAGTGCCGAAAATTACCGTGATCGTCGGCGGATCGTTTGGCGCCGGACACTATGCCATGTGCGGCAAGGCTTATGATCCGCGCTTCGTTTTCGCGTGGCCAACCGCGCGCTACGCGGTGATGAGCGGCGATTCGGCCGCAGGAACGCTGGTTGAGATCAAGGTCAAGCAACTCGAGCGCGGCGGGAAAAAGCTCAGCGAGGAGGAACGAAAAGAATTGTACGAAACGGTGAAGCGCACCTACGACGAGCAAACCGATCCTCGCTATGGCGCGGCGCGGCTATGGATCGACAAGATCATCGATCCTATGGAAACGCGGGAGGCCATCACACAGGCGCTGGAGGCGGCCGCGCTGAATCCGGATGTGCCCGAGTTCAAAGTGGGAGTGTTGCAAACGTGATTCACCACGGAGACACGGAGGCACGGAGCCGACTTTTTCATGAACAGGCTACCGGGCAGATCGTAGGAACACCAATGGTTGGTTGCGCCGGGAAAGGTGCCCAGCGATGATCAGTAAGCATACGAAGATTCTCTTCCTTGTCGCGATCGTCTGCATCGGGACCGCGGTAATCTGGCAGAAGCAATCAGAAATGACGTACGAGCGATCCCATCACGCTTCAGGTCTGTACAGCCTAAATCTCGAAACCGGAGCATGGCAAACGAATAGGCCTGATGGCGTTCCGCTGTTGTTGAGCGTTTTTCGTGTTGTTGGGACGTTTGCGTTGCTGCTTGCTATTCCGCTGTTGGTCAATGACATCACACACAGGCGACAGCGTCGCTAGCCTAGACACGAATATGTCCGAAGCTATCAAACTCATCGAATGTCCGCGCGATGCGTGGCAAGGGCTCAAAGGGATCATTCCGGCGGACCTCAAGACCGATTATCTGAAAGCCTTGATCAGCGCGGGATTCAAGCACATCGATGCCGTTTCGTTCGTTTCACCTAACGCCGTGCCACAGATGGCCGACTCCGAGGAAGTTCTAAAGGAACTTGACCCGCCGGACGACGTTGAGATCATCGGGATCGTGGTCAACGAGAAAGGCGCGCAGCGCGCAATCAATTCCAACGCGGTTTCTACACTCGGATTTCCTTATTCCATTTCCGAGACGTTCCTGCGCAAGAATCAGAATCAATCGCCGGAGGAGTCGCTCGATCAGCTGGAAAAGATTCAGAAGAAGGCCGATGAGGCCGGCCTGAATGTGGTCGTTTACATCTCGATGGCATTCGGCAATCCCTATGGCGATCTCTGGAATGACGACGAAGTACTCGAGGCCGTAGGCTTGCTGGAAACCGAGGGTCTGCGCGTGATCTCTCTGGCTGATACGGTAGGCATGGCGAGCGCTCAGCAGATCAGTGACTTGGTCGGCGCGGTCATGGCGAAGTTCGGCTATCTGGAAATCGGGGTCCACCTGCATAGCCCGCCGGAGCAGGCGGCGGAGAAGATCGTGGCCGCGTTCGATGCCGGTTGCCGCCGCTTCGATTCCGTATTAGGCGGTCTCGGCGGATGTCCTTTTGCCCAGGACGCTCTTGTTGGTAACATCCCGACCGAGAGAGTTATCGACGCGCTGACCAAGCGTGGCGCGATTTTGCCGAAATTGAAACCTCTGGATGTCCTTTTGAAAGCAAGCGCCGGGATTGAGGCGAAATATTCGAGTTCGCAGGCAGCGGATTAAGCTGCCCATGTGCTGCTCACAACTTTTTGATGTAATCCTGAGCCGCGCTTTTCGGGGCGAAGGACGCGGGCATTCTTCGTGGGCATTCACGCTGCCGGCAGTTGCATAGGTCCTTCAGCGGGCACGGAACGCCGGCTTCAGGATGACAATACTGGGCCATAGCCGCGCTCGGATGCGGTTTGTTTCGCAGCTTTGCGTAGGTCGGTCGTTACAAAACCGGCCAAATATGCTTCAGCAATGAATTTCAACACTCTCCAACTCGCATTCGACGCTGGCGTGGCGACCATCACGCTGAATCGTCCCGAGAAGCGCAATGCAATCAGTTTTGAACTGATTGATGATCTGCTTCGGGCGCTCAACGAAGTCGCGAAATCCGCTGCTGTCGTCCTGATCCTCACTGGAGCGGGAAAAGCTTTCTGTTCCGGCATAGATCTCGAGAATCTGAAAGCGCTTCTCGGCCGCACACCCGAGCAGAACGTCGAAGATTCGCGCACTATGGTGCGTTTATTTCGATCACTCTATGAATTCCCCAAAGTGACGATCGCCGCCGTGAACGGGCCCGCGATCGCCGGCGGGACAGGACTGGCTCTGCTGTGCGATTTCACGCTTGCCGTTCCTGAAGCCAAGTTCGGATACACCGAAGTCCGCATCGGCTTTGTCCCCGCCATTGTCTCCACTTTTCTTTTGCGCCAGGTTGGCGAAAAACAGGCTCGCGATCTCCTTCTTACCGGACGGATCTTCGGAGCGGATGAAGCCGCCCGCGTGGGACTGGTCAGCGAAATCGTGCCGGCGGAGAATCTGATGGCTCGTGCCCGCGAACTCGCCGACGTCCTGATGCAAAACAGTCCCGCTTCCCTTCGCGCGACCAAGAAACTGCTCAACGATCACGCTCGCGCAGAACTCGATGCTCAGATTGAAGCTGCCATTCGTGAGAACGCCGCTGTACGTACGACTGCAGACTTCCGTGAAGGCATCTCCTCATTCCTGGAAAAACGTAAGCCAGTCTGGACGCGCAAATGAGCTCAAACCACCGGCCTGTTCTCAACGAGACTCGCGTGCGGGTGCGCTACGCTGAAACCGACCAGATGGGCGTGGTTTATCACTCCAATCATTTCATCTGGTTCGAAGTGGGCCGCGTCGAACTCATGCGCCAGATGGGATTCACCTACCGCGACATCGAGCGCGACGAAGGGCGATTCATCGCGGTTGCCGAAGCGAAATGTCAATATCGCGCGCCCGTGTTTTACGATGAAGAAATTGTGATCCGGACCTGGCTCAAGGCGGTGCGCGATTCCGTCATTGTTTTCAGCTACGAACTGCTGCGTCCGACAACGAATGACTTGCTGGCCGAAGGCGAAACCTTGCACATCGTGACCGACTCCGACATGAAACTGGCTAAGCTGCCGGAAAAATATTTGAAAGCTTTTCGCGCCGGAGTGCGCCGGAAAGAACCTGGAAAATAGATTGAACGCTCTGCACATTAACGGAAACGATCTCACTTTGGAAGCGGTTCGTGAAGTCGCGGACTCGCATCGCCCCGTGCTCCTTGCGCCTGACGCTCGCGAAAAAGTCGAACAGGCCCGAGCCGTGGTGGACGAAATTGTCTCCCGCAATGCCGTCGCCTACGCCATTACTACCGGAGTCGGCAAGCTCAGCGAGGTACGCATCGCGCCGGATCAGGTGCGCGAACTGCAAGTCAATTTGATCCGTTCGCATGCGTGTGGCGTAGGCCAGCCGCTCGCCATCCGAGAAACCCGAACAATGATGCTTTTGCGCGCGAATTCACTCGCGAAAGGGCATTCTGGCGTACGTCCCGTGGTGATCGACACTCTGTGCGAAATGCTGAATCGAGGCGTCACCGCGATGGTTCCCTCGCAAGGCAGCGTTGGCGCGAGCGGCGATCTCGCTCCACTGGCGCATTTGGCGCTGCCGCTCATCGGCGAAGGGGAATGCATCGACGAGAAAGGCGCCCGCTTTCCGAGCGCTCAGGCTCTAAAAGGCGCGCAGATCCACCCGCTTGTTCTCGAGGCCAAAGAAGCTATCTCTCTGATCAACGGCACTCAGGCGATGCTGGCGGTGGGAACACTTGCATTGTTATCTGCCGAAATCCTGGTTGAGTCCGGCGACGTGATAGGAGGACTCACCTGTGACGCGCTCAAAGGCACAGATGCCGCTTTCGACGAGCGCATTCAGAAAGCGCGTCCGCATGCCGGGCAGATCCGGACTGCCGCGAATCTTCGTGACATGCTCGCAGGCAGCCAGATCCGCGAGTCTCATCGGCAGTGTGGCCGCGTGCAGGACGCCTACTCGCTGCGCTGCATTCCACAAGTTCACGGCGCGGTTCGAGACACGCTGGCGCATTGTCGCGAAGTCTTCGAAACCGAAATGAATTCCGCGGTCGACAATCCGCTCGTGTTCGTCACGAACTCGGACCGCGCTGAAGGCGATGTGATCTCCGGCGGAAATTTTCATGGTGAGCCGCTGGCCTTCGCGTTGGATTTTCTGGCAATCTCGCTGAGCGCACTGGCGGGAATCAGCGAGCGCCGAATTGAGCGGCTGGTAAATCCTGCACTCAACGAAGGCTTGCCGCCGTTCCTCGCTCCCGGCGCGGGTCTCAACTCCGGATTCATGCTGCCGCAGGTGACGGCTGCGGCTCTGGTCGGCGAGAATAAGGTTTTCGCCCATCCAGCGTCGGTCGATTCGATCACGACTTCGGGCAACAAGGAAGATTACGTTTCGATGGGAATGACCGCGGCGATCAAACTCAAGCGCGTCGTCGAAAACACGCGCAACGTGCTGGCCATCGAAGCCATGGCGGTTGCGCAGGCGCTCGATTTTCTGGCTCCGCTGAAAACCTCTAAGCGGGGCCAAGCCGCGCATGCTGCCATCCGGTCGGTCTGTCCGACGATGGAAAAAGATCGGGCCATGTATCAGGACATTGCGAATATTGCCGTATTGATTGCGAGCGGACAGTTGGCCGAAGTCTTGCGTTAGGTTGTGCTCACTGCGGAGCTGTGCTCCGCCGGACAGGCGAGGGCGGCTGTCCCTGTATCAAGACCCAAAACTTTTCAGGCACAATTCATTTCGGGGCTCACATAATGAGAACTCTTACCGAATATCTGAAGTTTCACACCAAGACCCATCGCGCATATGTCCACATCACGCCGCAGGTGGAAGAGATCGTCCGCAAGAGCGGCGTGAAAGAAGGGATGGTGCTGGTTTCGGCGATGCACATCACGGCGGGCATCTATGTCAACGACAATGAGACCGGCCTGATCGAGGACATCGATCATTGGCTCGAACATCTCGCGCCATTTCGCAAAGATTACAAGCATCACGAGACTGGCGAAGACAATGGCGACTCCCATCTGAAAGCTCTGCTGATCCATCACGAGGTCATCGTCCCAATTACTGCCGGAAAGCTTGATCTGGGCACGTGGCAGCGGATTTTCTATGCCGAATTCGATGGCCAGCGCGACAAGCGGGTCATCGTGAAAGTCATGGGGGAGTAAATTCGTACGCAGAACCAATCGCGCTACGGCGTGTTTCAAAGCAGTTTCTCAGTGCCTCCGTGTCGCCGTGGTAAATAACGTCGCTAACTGAATTCCTGTTATTCTTTCCCTCCCGAGGAGAAACATGTCTGGAGACTTGCAGGGACGTAACGGCGTCGTCTTCGGAGTCGCGAACAGGCGCTCGATCGCGTGGTCGATCGCGCAAGGATTGCACGCGGCCGGCATGAAGCTGGCGATCACCTACCAGAATGAGCGCCTGGAGCAGGAAGCCAAAGACCTCATCCTGTCGCTTCCTGGCGCTGAAGCCTACATGTGCGACGTCAGCAAGGACGACGAGATCGAGCGCCTCTTCGCCACGCTCAAAGAAAAACACGGCAAGTTGCACACGGTCGTCCACTCCGTCGCCTACGCTCCCGCCGACGAACTGAAAGGCGACTTCATCAACACCACGCGTGAAGGATTCCGCGTCGCTCTCGATGTCAGCGTGTATTCTCTCATCGCCGTGGCGCGCGCCGCGGCCCCGCTGATGGAAGATGGCGGATCGATGATCACCATGACTTATTACGCGTCGGAGAGAGTCGTGCCACGCTACAACGTGATGGCCGTGGCCAAAGCCGGACTGGAATGCACCGTCCGTTATCTGGCTTACGAGTTAGGAAAGAAGAAGATTCGCGTGAATGCAATTTCCGCCGGACCGATTAAGACCCTGGCCGCGCGCGGCATCGCGGGCTTCGGAGAGATGCTCAAGAGCCACGAAGAACGCGCACCGCTCGGCCGCCGTGTCGAAATCGAAGAAGTCGGTTCGACGGGAGTGTTCCTCGCCTCGGACGCTTCCAGCGGCATAACCGGCGAAGTACTCTTCGTTGACTGCGGATACAACATCATGGGATTTTGAAATCAGTGGACCGTGGCGACGGGTAGCTTCAACCGCTGACCTTGATTCTGCGCTCGTTCGCGCCAAGACGCTCGAGCACAATCTCCACGTCCCGCTCATGGACGAATCGGGAAAACTTCTCGCCCCACTCGATGAGCAGGATGCTGTCATCTGAGCGCAGATCGTCGAGCGCGAGCGTATCCAACTCTCGCTGAGTATCGATGCGATAAAGATCAATGTGATAAAGATGGGTGCGCGGGCCGCGATACTCATGCACCAGCGTAAAAGTGGGACTGGTGACGTCCTCTTCCGCAGCCGCTTCGAATGCGCTCGCGATTCCTTTGACCAGCGTCGTCTTGCCCGCACCCAGGTCGCCGCGCAGCAGCACCACCTTCGGAGGCGCAAGCAACGCCGTCAGGGTCCGGCCGAACGCGATCGTCTCTTCGGCAGAATAGGTCTTGATTTCACGGAGCACTTCTTGCGCGCTGGTCTGGGGCTTCACATAACCAGTATAGCGAGAGGCTTTTGGGAAGCCGTGGGGCTGCATCTGGGTGGTGCGCCTGGTGCGTGGGGCTCAGGCTGACGCGGGCGGGGCGCCGGAGCCACACTTAATGCGCGGAGAACATGTTCGGCTTCATGCTGGGCAGACTTCGCGCCACCACGTGATCGAGCGAAGTGCGCAATCGCCGATGGTCCTCATCTTCGAGAGCGACGAAACGGAACGGCTGCAGCACACCGTCGAGCGTCTCCCGCATGGGGCTGAGGACTTCGGCCATGCCGTGTACCGGGCCGGCCTGGGTTTGAAACGCGACTTCCACGAAGTCACCCTGCACCAACGATTCTGTCAGGCGCAGCAGGCCGCCGGTGGCCGAGATGGTTTGAAGTTTTGCTTTGGTACGGCGTCCGTCTTCGAGCCGGATCGCAGCCAGAACTGAATTTCCAAGCTGGACGCGGGCGGCACGCCGCGAGGGGTGCGGTTGGGGGAAGTGGGTCATATGCCAACTGCACTATCGCACCATCCCTGGTTGCGTAATAGGTTACTGAAGCCCATCGCCCAAATGCCGCGCTGCTGGCCTGAACCGACGATAGGCAGAGCTTGTGATTTGAGGAAGTTACAGGCGTGTTTACCGATTGGTTAATGTCCGTCTGGACAGTCGTTGGAAGGCTACGCCAATTGCTTTCCCCTCCCAACGTTCTGGAGCGTGTTTCAAAAATGGGGTTGCGCAGAATCTAAGGTCCTTACCTCAGTAGCTAAAGCCGCGTGAATGTCGCAAGATTAGCGGCACGGCTAGAAGCCGTGCACCCTTCCAAATCTATTTTTGAAACAAGCTCCAGCGTGTACTATTCGGAATTCGAGGAATTATGCATCCACTACTGCGTTACGTTTTATGGTTGCTGTTTTGCATAGCGGTATCTTTCTCCCCACGCGCCTTAGGCCAGAGCCATCCTCCCTTGCGTGTCGGCATTGTTGGACTGGTTCACGGGCACGTCCACGGATTTCTGCAGAAGTCCCCGCACAACCCGGAAATTGATATCGTCGCCATCGCCGAACCTGACCAGAAGTTGCTCTCCGCTGCCGCGTCCACATACGGGTTCGAAGCTTCGCAGTTATTTACCAACGTGGACGAGATGCTGACCAAAGCGCGTCCCCAGGCGGTCTTGGTTTACACGAACACCTTCGATCATCGCCGCGTGGTCGAAACCTGCGCCCGGCACGGCGTTCACGTCATGATGGAAAAACCGCTGGCTATCAACTTTGACGACGCGCTTGCCATTCAGAGAACCGCGACGGCTGCTAAGATTCACGTCCTGGTCAACTACGAGACTTCTTGGTACCCAAGCAATCACACCGCGTACGATCTTGTACATACAGGTGCGCTCGGGGAGATTCGCAAGGTCGTCGTCCACGACGGACATCAAGGGCCGAAAGAGATCGGCGTTCAGCCGGAGTTTCTGGCCTGGCTCACCGATCCCAAATTGAATGGCGGCGGCGCGCTGTATGACTTTGGCTGCTACGGCGCGGATCTGATGACCTGGCTCATGGACGGCCAGCGGCCTGAGAGCGTCACGGCGGTGACGCAGCAGATCAAGCCGCAGATTTATGCACGCGTCGATGACGAAGCGACCATCATCCTGACTTATCCGCACGCGCAAGCCATTATTCAAGCCTCGTGGAACTGGCCGTTTGACCGCAAAGACATGGAAGTCTACGGGCAAACAGGCTATGCGATCACCGTGAAGCGCGACGACATTCGGGTGCGGCGCGCCGGAGATCAGCAGGAAGAGCAAATCGCAGCCAAGCCCGTCCCATCGCCGTACGAGAGCGAGCTTTCCTATCTACGAGCTGTGATCCTCGATGGAGCGAAGGAGGACTCGCTGTCGTCTCTCGAAACGAATGTTACCGTGAGCGAAATCCTCAACGCGGCGCGGCGTTCGGCGGCGAGTGGACGAACGATCCGGCTGCCGACCTCGCAGTAGGGTCTTCATCCGGAGCACAACGGATGTGCGAAAGTGCGCGACAAGCCACAGGGGCTGAAGCTCGCGCAAATTGGACGTTATGACGCGGCCCTGAAGGACCGCTCTTCCACGAGGAGCACACGGAAGGCTTCGCCAGGCTAACCTTAAGAATACGTTTCGCAGGAATTGCGACGGCAAGACAAACGAGCAGCTTATTCGCCCCAGCACACAAACTTCTCCCGCGACGTTCGCTGCGCCTGGGCAAAAGCCTGCGGCAGGCCCCGAAGCAGATCGGTTGCTACCATCGAATGTTCGCCAACTTTTTTCAGCATAACGTCCCCGGCAAGGCCGTGAAGGTGAACTGCGGCGCACACTGCGGACAAGACCTCTTTCGGATGCTGCGCGATCAGTCCCGCGACCATTCCGGTCAGAATATCGCCCGTGCCGCCGGTCGACATCCCCGGATTGCCTGTCGCGTTCACCCACGCTTCACCATCCGGTTGAACCACGAGCGTTCGATTTCCCTTGAGCACCACAATCAAGTCATGCCCACGAGCAAATTTCCGCGCCACGCCGAGCCGGTCTTCTTGAACGTCTGGAATCGAGCAACTCGCCAGGCGCGCCATTTCGCCGGGATGGGGCGTGATCACCAGAGTTCTTCCTTTGCCGTTCAATTCGTCAGCGCGACCTTGGAATGCATTCAATCCGTCAGCATCGAGAACGATTGGGACCTGGCTTTGCTGCACAAGTGACCGCACAAAATCTGCGGTCTCGGGGACTCGCGAAATTCCCGGGCCAATCGCGAGCACGGTCTTTCCTTTCGCGAGTTCTTCGACTGGCTCGAGCGCCGCCTCAGCAATCGTTCCTTCACCGGTTTCTGCCAGCGGCTCGGTCATGACTTCGGGATGAAATCCGGCGACTGTCGGCAGAACTGACTTGGGAGTGGCGATGGTGGATAGTCCGGCGCCCGTGCGGAGCACAGCCATGCCAGCCATCGCGGCAGAGCCTGCTTTGCCGAATGATCCCCCAACTACGAACACGTGGCCGTAGTTGCCTTTGTTCGATTCGGCTGGACGCGGCTGGATCAGCGATGCGAAATCGCGGGCGGTAATCACGTTCAGATGCAGCGACGAGACAATCGCTTCTTCTGGCGATCCAATTCCTGCAACGCAGGTTGGCCCTTGCGTCAGGGAACTGAACACATGAGCTGGCCGCGGTGCGGTGAAAGTCACGATCGAATCCGCGTGCGCGATGATTCCCTGCCGCGAGGCATCCTGCGGAGACATTGCATCTGCATCAGCGCCGGAAGGAACATCGACGGCGATTATCGGTATCTCACCGACATTCATAATCGCGATGGCATCGGCGTAGAGGCCTTGTACCGGAGGCTTAAATCCTGTGCCCAGAATCGCGTCGACGTACAAGTCGCCCGCTAGGAACGGCCGCACGCGATCGCTTCTCAGTTCCTCGCTCGAACGAACGACCACCTGCTTCACCGGCAGCTTGACATACATTTCGGCCGCGTCCCCTTTGATTTCTGCCCGATCCGCCAGCAAGATGACTTGCACGGACTTGCCGCGGGAATGCAAATGGCGAGCGGCAACAAAACCGTCGCCGCCGTTGTTGCCTTTTCCGCAGAAGACCACGATCTTCTCAGCCTGCGGAAAACGCGCGAGCGCATGGTCGGCGACGGCCGCGCCGGCATTTTCCATGAGCGTGAGCGAGGGGACGCCGAAGCGCTCGCTGGTGGCGCGGTCGATGGCGCGCATTTCCGCGGCGGTTACGATTTTCATAGTAAACGTTGATCGTCCATACGTTGATCGTCCGTCGGTCGTTGGCTACAAACCATTAGCTTTGGCCAACGACATGTGATTCACGGCCCATGATCGAACTATAAAACAAAACAGCCCTCCGCGTGCGGAGGGCTGAAAATCCGAACGACTGAACCTAATCTGCCATAGAGCGCGCGGGAGCGTTTTCCGCGCCATGGGCGAGAGCATGTTGCACCTTGCTGTGCTTGCGCCCGTACCCGAAATAGATCGCCAAGCCGATCACGAGCCATACGATGAGACGCGCTTGTGTCATGGGTGACAAACCAATGATCAACGCCATGGAGAACAAGATCCCCAGGATAGGAACCAGCGGCACCATGGGAGTCTTGAACGGCCTCTTCAGTTCTGGATGCGTTCTTCGCATCACCCATACGCCCGCACAGACCAGGACAAATGCCAGTAGGGTTCCTACGCTGGTCATCTCATCCAACACGCTTAATGGAACAAGCGTAGCCAAAATCGCGACAAAAAGACCGACTACCATGGAGCTAAGATATGGCGTCCGAAAGCGAGGATGAATCTTGCATGCCCATGGCCACAACAATCCGTCGCGGGACATGGAGTAGAAAACTCGCGACTGTCCCAGCAACATCACCAGCATCACGGTCGCCAAGCCTGCGATGGCGCCGAGTTCGACCAAAAACGTCGCCCACGGGTGCCCAGTGGCGCGAATGCCGACCACGACTGGATCGGGCACATTGAGTTGCTGATAGGGCACGAGGTGGGTCAGAAGTCCGGAAACGAGGATGTAGAGGATGGTGCAGATCACCAAGGAACCCAGGATGCCGAACGGCATGTCCTTCTTGGGATTTTTCGCCTCCTGCGCGGCGGTCGAGACCGCATCGAAACCTATGTAGGCGAAGAATACAACTCCCGCGCCGCGCAAAACGCCAGACCATCCATAATGGCCGGTTTCGCCCGTGTTTGGCGGAACGAATGGGTGCCAATGATTCGGCTGCCAGTTGTGTGCCGCCAGGAAGGCAGTGGCCAGTCCAATAAAAACGCAGACCACAGCGACCTTCAGGATCACGATTCCCGTGGTCAAGTTTGCCGACTCTTTAATCCCGATGACCAGAATGGTTGTAATGACCGCGATAACCAGGAAGCCAACGTAGTCGTAAGTCAGATGAATCGGAATTTTGAAGAGGACGAAATCAGAGTGCGGCATGGAGGGCAGCCCCATTCCAATATCGTGAAGGAAAGCGCGCAGGTGGGCGCTCCAACCCACGGCCACGGTGGCCGCCCCGAAGGCATATTCTAGAATCAGATCCCAGCCAATGATCCAGGCGACTAATTCTCCCAAAGTCGCGTAGGAATACGTATACGCGCTGCCGGCGATCGGAATCATCGAGGCAAATTCCGCATAGCACAAACCGGCAAAGGCGCAAGCGATGCCCGCCAATATGAAAGAGAAGAGGATTGCGGGTCCGGCAAACTGCGCTGCGGCCTGGCCGGTGATGACAAAAATACCGGCTCCGATGATCGCGCCAATGCCGAGCGTGAGCAGATTAATGGGGCCGAGAGCGCGCTTGAGGCTGTGCTCGCCGGTTTCCTGCGCTTCCTTCATCAGCGTGTCAATCGGTTTGGTTGCGAAAAGTTTGGACATCCCTATGGTTTCTCCTTGGCCGCTACGCAGGATTTAAACCGACAACCCGCCTGGCCTATTTCCCGCACTTCGCGACCATGCATAATAGACCGGAATCCCCAGCAGCACCACAATCAGTCCGGGCCAGGTGTATTGCGGCTTATAGCGCAATAGTACGACATCAATGAACATTGCCATCAGAATATAGATGCCCGGAAGGATGGGGTAGCCGATCGCGCGATATGGCCGCACGGCATCAGGATGCGTGCGCCGCAGCACGAACACACCTGCGATCGTGAGAATGTAAAACAACAACGCGGCAAAAATGATGTAGTCGAGAAGCTGTCCGTAGCTGCCCGAGATGCACAGTAGGCACGTCCAGACCATCTGCACCATGAGCGAGATGGCCGGGGTTTTGTAGCCGGGATGCAGCTTGGCGACTTTGCGGAAGAACAGGCCGTCTTTGGCCATGGCGTAGTAGACGCGGGATCCGGAAAGGATGAGGCCATTCATGCAGCCGAAGGCGGAAATCATGATTGCCGCCGCCATGAGCAACCCGCCAATCGGGCCCAGCATTTGGGTCATCACCGCGGTGGCCACGCGATCTTCGACGGCGTGCTTGATTCCGCGAGACAGAACGGTCGCGCCTCCATCGACTCCATTCATCGGCAGCACGTTCAGATAAACAAAATTGCACGCGATGTACAGCGTCGTGACCACGAGTGTTCCCAGCGCCAGCGATAAGGGTAGATTGCGGCTGGGATTTTTCACCTCTCCGGCGGTGAAGGTTACGTTGTTCCAGGCATCCGAGGAGAAAAGCGATCCGACCTGCGCCACGGCCAGGATGGTCAGGCTTCCAACCATGACCATCGGTCCGCCAACGCCGACCTGGACTGCATGCTGCGCGCCGAACCCGGCGTTATGCCAGAAGTTGTGACCGAAATTCGCTGCGATCGCTTGGGCGTTGCGGCCAATCGCGAGTCCGATCAACGCCAGTCCCAGCAGGCCCGCAGCTTTTGCAACCGTAAACACGTTCTGGATGGCCGCCCCCGTCTTCACCCCGAAAATGTTGACGATGGACAAGAGAATCACAAGCAAAATTGCGACGAGATTTTGCGTGTTGATGCCGACATCCATATTGCCCAGCACCATCGAGCCGATACGAATGGGCGGAACTTTCCAGAGATGAAGGATCCAGTGCGTGGAAGAAATGGAGGGCCAGAACACGCCGAGGAACTTGCCGAACGCCACGCCAACGGCGGCAATCGTGCCGGTCTGGATCACGAGAAAAAGTGTCCAGCCGTAGAGAAATCCCCAAAGCGGGCCGAGAGCTTCGCGCAGGTACACATACTGTCCGCCGGCTCGCGGCATCATGGCGGCCAGCTCACCGTAGCTGAGCGCGGCGACGATGGTCATGAATCCGGTGACCATCCAGGCGCCGATCAACAGAGCGGGGGAATCGACCTCGCGGGCAATCTCGGCGGAAACGATGAAGATGCCGGACCCGATCATCGAGCCCATGACCAGCATGGTGGCGCTGGTTAGGCCGAGCCCTTTAACGAGTTCCTGATCCTGATGGCTGTGGATGTCCCAGTCGGTTCTGGCAGCGGGCCGTGTTGTCGGTGTGGTCAGGGATGGCTCCTGGGCTAGTCGTGGTGGTCGTTGGTCCTTAGTCGCTGGTCAGTTGTTGTCGAGGGGCGGGCATTTCTCCTGCCTGCCTACGCGACCGAAAAGCGTCTGTCATCCTGAGCGGCGTCCTTTCGCTGTAAAGAACCTGTACAATTTGCCGGTGAAGGCAGACTAGGTAGGTCCTTCGGTTCGCTCAGGATGACAAAGGTCGCTGAGATAACAAAGCGAGCCGAACTCGACCCACAGAACTTTACTCTAAGATGCGCAAAAATTCCTCTGCTGATTTGCGGGGATCCAATAACAGATCGGATATCACGGCGACCGAGTCGGCTCCAGCTTCGATCACCGGCGCCGCATTGGCGCGCGTAATGCCGCCGATGGCGACCAGAGGCTTGCCCGTGAGTTGGCGCGCGCGGCCAACACCCTCCAACCCGATGACGGGATCGGGATTCGTTTTGCTCGATGTAGCGAAGACAGGACCGATGGCAACGTAATCGGCCGAAGTCTGATCGGCTTCGCGCACTTGTTCGGGATTGTGCGTGGAAACGCCGAGCCAGCGATCAGGACCGATGATCTTGCGAACTGATTCGGGCGAGAGATCGTCCTGGCCAACGTGGACGCCATCAAAGTCGGCCGCAAGGCAGAGGTCGGCACGATCGTTCATGATCAGGCGCACGTGTGGCGCAGGCACTCCTGCCCGCGAACGCCGACGCAATTCCTGCGCCTGCTCCAGCATGAATCGCGCGTTGCCGGACTTGTTTCGATATTGAATCAGCGTCACACCGGCGGAGGCGAGGTCTTCGGCCGCGGCGTATAAAGCATTCGCGTCAGGAAAACAAGCCGCATCGAGAATGGCGTAGAGGCGAGGAAGTTGCACGAAACTCAGTCTATCTGGTCCGCGAGTATCTGGGGCGGCGTGAGGATGGGATAAGGAGTCTGCGCAGGGCGATCCGTCACGAGAGGTTAAGGAGAATTCCCTCACCACGGAGGACACTGCACAGGGGACATTGGAAGACGCTTCACTCCGCGGGGCGGACCCTTCGACTCCGCTCAGGGCAGGCTGCGTCCGCCCCGACACGAGACGTTCAATGATGATTGCCGTTCTTCTTCAGAAATCTCTCAATAAATCCCGTATCGATCTTTCCTGCCCGAAAATCCGGATCCGCCAGAATCTTTCGATGAAGCGGAATCGTCGTGTACACGCCCTCGACGATAAACATGTCCAGAGCACGCGCCATACGCGAAATCGCTTCATTGCGATCTTTGGCGCGAACGATCAGCTTGGCGATCAGCGAATCATAATAAGGAGGAATCACCCCTTCCGCGTAGGCCGCGGTATCGACGCGCACGCCCGTACCTCCGGCGGGATGAAAGGCAGTGATCTTCCCTGCTGAAGGCGTGAATTTCTCGGGATGCTCGGCGTTGATGCGGCACTCGATGGAATGGCCGCGATGCACAATCGGACCCATGAGCACTTCACTCATCTTCGCGCCGGCTGCGATCATGATCTGGCTTTTCACCAGGTCGACGTCGGTGACCATCTCGGTAACCGGATGCTCGACCTGAATGCGCGTGTTCATTTCGATGAAATGAAGTCGCCGGTCCTGATCCATTAAGAATTCGATGGTCCCGGC
Source organism: uncultured Acidobacteriaceae bacterium (assembly GCA_963772045.1). Classification (GTDB taxonomy): domain Bacteria; phylum Acidobacteriota; class Terriglobia; order Terriglobales; family Acidobacteriaceae; genus Sulfotelmatobacter. The sequence continues at coordinate 523,289 of CAVYWC010000005.1, forward strand.
ATTGGTGTATCCGATCGCAGTGAGCGACTTGCACAGAATTGCTCCAACCTGATCGCGCAATTCCGGAGTGACCTGCGTGGAGGGCGATTCCTCCAGCAATTTCTGATGACGCCGCTGGATCGAGCATTCGCGTTCGCCCAGGCTCACGACGTGACCGTGCTCATCGGCGAGCACCTGGAACTCGATGTGGCGGGGATGCTCCACATATTTCTCCATGTAGAGATCGCCATTACCGAATGCTCCGGCGGCCTCCGCCTGAGCGGCTTTGAACAGGGCAGGCAATTCTTCTGGGTTGCGCACGATGCGCATGCCGCGGCCGCCGCCTCCGGCGGAAGCTTTTACGATCACGGGGAATCCGACCTGGCGGGCCCATTCGAGGGCTTCGCCTTCCGACGCAATAATCCCGTCGGATCCGGGTAAGATAGGCACGCCCGCCTGCTTCATGGCGGCCCGGGCTTTCTCTTTTTCGCCCATCAGGCGCGTGACCTCCGGCCGCGGGCCGATGAACTTGATGCCGCTGGTCTCGCAAACTTCGGCAAAGTTCGCGTTCTCGGCCAGCAGACCATAACCGGGGTGGATCGCCTCGACGTTGGCAATCTCGGCCGCGCTGATGACGGCTGGAATATTGAGATAGCTCTGGGCTAACTGCGGAGGTCCGATGCAGATGGCCTCGTCAGCAAAGCGGACGGGCAGCGACAAGCGATCGGCCTCGCTATAAATCGCGACGGTGCGGACGCCCAGTTCCTTGCAGGCGCAGATCACGCGCAGGGCGATTTCTCCGCGATTGGCTATCAGAATCTTTTTAAACATGAAATCAGGATCGATTCGTATCCGGACGTCGCTTCAGCGATGCGCAAAGTGCCGTTCTCCGTGCCCGCCGAATGCAATCGGCTTTAGCCGCTGGATCTCATATGACCGAGCGGCTAAAGCCGGTTTCATCATCACAAAATTTCGGCATCCCGAAGGCATGCCCTGATACGAATCTCACTTCTTCAGCCTTATGCCGAACAATTCCTGGCCGTACTCAATGGGCTGCCCGTTGGTAGCGAAGATTTTTACGACTTCGCCGGCTACATCGGACTCAATTTCGTTCAGCAGCTTCATGGCCTCGACGATGCAGAGGACCTGGCCTTCAACAATGCTGTCGCCAACTTTGACAAAGGGCGGCGCGCCCGGCGAAGGCGCTTCATAAAAAGTTCCGACGATTGGGGACTTCACCATCTGCAGCGATTCTTCCTGCACCGGCGCAGCGGCAGGAGAAGCAGCTACGACGGGCGCTTGGCCAAGGGTCGGCGCAGGAGCGGCAGCGGGCGGCACAGCAAAGAAGCGCGGGTCGCCGTGTCCATGCACGACCATATGCTCGCCGGCGCGCTTGATGCGCACTTTAACATCCCCGCGTTCAAGCTCGAACTCGGCGATGTCTTTTTCGATTAAGAACTCGATGAGTTCCTTCAGCTCTTTGAGATTCATTGGTGTACGGTGGGACTGCTGCCTGACGCACCGGTTTCCGGCGCGAAGAAGCCGGGCACTCTCGGCCCGGCTCTCAATCCAAGTCCATCAAGAACAAAGGCTACACTGCAATAAAATCTTTGCCCGTGTGCGTGAGCACCTCGTACCCGGCGGGGGTCACGGCGACCATATCCTCGATCCGCACACCCCACTTGCCCGGAAAATAAACTCCCGGCTCGATCGTGATCACCGTGCCGGGCTCAAGGACATCCTTCTGCACTGCCGCAATTCGCGGCGCTTCATGGATCTCCAAGCCTACGCCGTGCCCGGTGGAATGGGTGAAGTACTTCGCCAACCCAGCCTTCTGGAGCACGTTCCGAGCAGCCTGATCGACCTCACCCGCTGCCACCCCGGGCCTTACAGCCTGAATCGCAGCCTGCTGTGCTTCGAGCACCGCATCGTACGCGCGCCGGGCCTCGTCCGCAACCGGCCCGATCCAGACGGTACGAGTCTGGTCGGAACAATAACCTCCGAGTATAACACCGAAGTCACAGACGACGAATCCGCCGGTGGGAATGGGCTGAGCGGAGGCGCGTCCGTGGGGCAAGGCAGAACGCGGACCGGACGCGATGATAGTCGGGAACGACATCGCCTCGGCGCCGGAACGCCGCGCCACCAGTTCCATCTCGGCCGCCACTTCGGTTTCCGCCACTCCCGCGTGCAGAACCTGCAGAGCACGGTCGAACAGCTTTGCGCCCAACTTCACCGCTTCGCGGATGCGCGCAAGCTCTTCGGAGTCTTTAACCAGGCGAAGGCGCTCGACAACCGAGAAGGTGTTTTTCAGCCGCATGCCCGGAGGCGCCAATTTTTGCAGACGTTTCTTCTCGGTAACCGTGAGATGTTCCGCTTCAATGCCGACTGCCGATCTCTTACGCCTGCGGCTTAGAGACTCGCCCAAGAGTTCCAGCGGCGACTTGCGGCCGATGACAATCTTCGCATCCTCTACTTCTTCGTGGGCCTGCGTGTCATAGCGGAAATCTGTGAAAAAGACGCTTCCGCGCTCTTCGACCAAAAGCAAACCGGCGCTGCCAGTGAATCCGCAGAGGTAACGGATATTGGGAAGATGGCTGATCAGGAAGGCGTCGACTCGGACCGCCCCGAGATGGTCACGCAGTTTCTGCTGGCGCAATTTGTAGTTCATTCGTGCTGAGTGTAACAAGAAGTACCGAGCGCCGTGCACAGAGTACCGAGTGGTACCTTGAGCATCGCGTTTTCCTACGTACTCGCGGCCCGGTGCCGTATAAAACAAAACCGCCGACCTGACAGGTTCTTCAGGCCGGCGGGTTCAATCTTCGACGTTGGACCGCGGTTATGTCTGAATGATGCGCGGGGTGATGAAGAAGATCAGCTCTTGCGTCTGAGTGGTGACGGTCGTGTGCTTGAACAGGTTGCCCAGGTACGGGATGTTGCCCAGTATCGGCACCTGATCGACGTTGATCGAGTTCTGCGACTGGACGACTCCGCCGATCACCACTGTGCCGCCATCGGTGACGAGCACCTGGGTGGTGGCCTGTTGCGTGATTAATTCGGGGTTGCCGTTGACCGTGATACCGAAGTTCGGAGTTGTGTTTTCCACGTCCACGTTCAGGAAAATTGTATTTTCCGACGTGATCTGCGGGGTGACCGTCAACCGCAGGAAAGCATCGACGTAAGTCACAGTAGGCGGACCACCCAACTGCGCCTGTGTCACAATCGGAATGCGATACCCCTGCTTGACGACCGATTGAATGTTGTTCTGAGTGACCACGCGTGGCCGGGACAGCACTTTCAACAATCCGCGCGATTCCGCCATCGAAAGGATCGCATCGATACGGATGTTATTGCTCGCGTTCACGAAGCTAAGTCCGCTGGTCGGCGAAGTGGATCCCAGGTTTGAGAACAAGGGAATCGAAGAACCATTCGTGCTGCTGGTTCCGGGCACGGTGATATAGCCCGGCGTCAAACCATTGGTTGTGATCGGCGAGGCGCCAGCGGCCTGGTTGCCGCCAATTGCGCTGTGCCCGTTGCCCCACGCAAATCCCAATTGCGTGCCGATATCGCGGGCATACTGCCGGGTGGCGGCCACGACACGCGCTTCAATTTCAACTTCCTGGGTCTTACGGTCGAGCTGCGTGAGCAGACGGTCGATCACGGGGATGACTTTCGGAATATCGCTGACGATGACGGCATTGGTGCGGTCATCGGCGACCACATCGCCGCGCGCGGAGATGAACTTCTTCACGGTGAGAATGACGTCCTTGGCTTTGGCATAGCTAAGGAACCGCGTCACCGAGACTTTGTCCACAGCCAGCGCTTCCGCTTCCACCTGGGCGCGCCGCCCATCCGCTTCCTTTTTCAGAGTCTCGACGGTCGCGATGCGCAGAACGTTGCCTTCGAGTTCGCGGGCCAGGTCGTTATTCTTGAGGACGATATCGAGTGCCTGGTCCCACGGCACATCATCGAGCACGATGGTCAGGGTTCCGTGCACGTTGGGATCAAGGACAACGTTCAGGCCGCTGATCTCGTGAATCAACCGGAAGAAATCTTTCAGATCGACATCCTTCAGGTTGACGGAGATCGGCTCGCCGGTATATTTGGGGCCAACCGCGGCAGGCTGCTGTCCCATCTGCGCCTTTTGCTCGGCAGCCAGATTGACGGCAGGCTGCACCGTCGGCGCCGGGTTCTGCGCCTGAGCCGCATTGAGGCTTACGGGGAGCAGTTCGGCTGCAGTCTTGTCGGCAAATCGAGCGGCGGCATCCTGAGCCCGCACGTCCGGATCGGCCGTGTCAGCTTTTGGGACTGCGGCGGGGTTGGCGGCGGCATTGTTGGCTGGATCGTTTTTCGCTGAATATGTGGGCTCGACGAAAACGAAATTGTTGGGCGCCGGGGAATTGTCTGCGGTCGGCTTGCCGGGCCTGTTGCTGTCAGCCTTGGGCGCTGACACGCTCCTGGCATCCACCACGCGCGGAGAAAACGGCGACATGGTTTTGCCCGTCTCCAGCGGCGAAGCCGCAGGTATGGAGACGCCCGTGCCGACGGCGGTTTTCGCCATCGTACCGCCGTGTAACGTCAGAACCAGCTTCCCTGCCGGTCCCGGCGTAAGGTCGTAGGTGCAGGCCTGTTCGAGGTCCACCACGATGCGGGTGGTCGGTGGCGTGTGTCCATCCATACCAATGCGCACGCCTTTGACGCCGGCTGCATCGACGCCGATATGGCTCTGTCCGGACGCCATTACGGTCGCGGGAAGGTCCACTACCACACGGGCGGGTGAATCAAGCGTGCTGAGCTTCGGAGTGATCGTACCCTTCGAGCTCATCACGACTTGGATGTCGTCCGTGCCCCGGACTACGTTAACTCTGTCCAGTTGGCTCGGAGTCTGGGCCGCAGCCGCTACCGTCAGGAGCAGCAACGCTACCATTGTTGCCAGTTGTTGTTGCTTTCGCATTTCGCCTCTCCCCAACCCGCGGGCCGGGCCCGCGTGTGCTTCTTTCAAACTTGAGCATCTCTCCCGGAAGTACCGGGATTACCGCTTGTGCCTAATTGCCCGGCGTCTACACTGCCGGGGTAAAGATCCGCTTCACCACTTCCCGCGTGAACGTCTTACCCAGCTTGTCTTCCACCGTTTCCTGGAACACGACCGAGTCCCCGGTGATTTTCACGACGTAGCCGTTGAACACGGGATCGTTTTCCCGCAGGAAGTACGCCTTGTTCAGGTTGTTGGTGACGACGGCAATAAAGCCGTCGTCGGATTTCACAACGCCGCGCAAATTGATGTTTCCGATCTCCAGGCACTTCTTGCCGGTAGTGCATCCCGATCCGTTTTGCTGCACCACTGGGCTGAAAAAGGGATCGCGCTTGCCGGACATCGCCCATTTCTTCTCTTCCGGTTTCGGTTCTTCTGCTTTGGGCATCGCCAGATCGGCGTCAGCAGCGGGCGCTGGAGCTTTGGCTTCCGCCTTCACCTTTTCCGGCTGCTTCGCGGCCAGCTTGGCGGGCTTCGGCGAAACCAAATTGGCTGTCACGGCTTTCGCCGGAGCCGCGGGCTTCGCGGCAACTGCAGTCGTCTTCGCGGCAGGAGCCGGTTTCCCGGCAACCGTGGTCGGCTTCGACACCGGAGCCGGCTTAACCGCTGGAGCGGGATTGTTTTTCGCTATAGTCCGAGCTTGTTTTGGCGCAGCGGGCACGGCCCTCGGGGCCGGCGCGGAAGTATTCTTCGCTATCGCGTCGCCATGCAGAGTCAGGACCAGCTTCCCGGCGGGGCCTGGAGTCAATTCGTAAGCGGTGGCTCTCTCAAGGTCCACAACCACACTGGTGGTTGGAGGATTCTTGCCGTCGGTGCCGATGCGAATGCCCTTGATACCGCCGCTGCCCACCGTGATGCGATTCTCGCGGGTGGCGGCAATCGTTTCCGGCAGCTCAACCAGTACGCGAGCCGGAGAATTGAGCTTGCTGACTTTCCCGGCGACCGCCTGGTTGGTAATCAACTCGATACGGAAGCCATCGCCGTCGGCGACCACATTCACTTTTTGCAGTTGATTGTGCGGGCTCGAAGCAGTGGCGGCCGGCGAAACAGCTTTGGGCGTTGCAGCCAGCTTCATGGCTGCCGGCATTGGGGCTCCAGCCTTGGCAGCCGAGCTCGATCCCGGAATCACCGCGGGTTTCACCGCAGGCGCGGGAGCGCCGGGAGCCGGTTTCGTGGCCGGGTCGAGAGACTTGTCGCTCTCGATCTGCTGTTTCTGCTGCAACGATTTGGCGATGCTGCGCGCGTTATCAATGGCGTCCGGGTTCTGTGCCACAGCTTGGGTGGTAAAAGCTGAGCCCGCCACCATCGTGATTGTGATTGCCAGAATGCCTGTCGTTAGCTTCATAGCCGTCCCTTACTTCGCCTTTGGCGTTCCGGGCTTTTTCCCCGGAGCGGCGGCAGGTTGATCGTGACTGAAATAGGTAGTCGCCGTGAAACTCGCCACAACACTCTCATTGGGCGCGTACTGATAGTTGTGCTTGACCTTCGCGCTTGACGGGTTCTTGGTGCTGGCGACCAGCAGGTTGCTCACGTTCACAATCCGCTCCAGCTTACTGACCCGGTCGAAGTACTGCAGCATGGAGTAGTAAGGCCCGTCCACGTCGATCTGGAAAGGCACTTCGGAGTAGTACTGCTGCGATTTCACGTCGAGCGCTTTGTAGCGCCGCAGCTCCACTCCTGCCTTGACCGCCTCGGCATCCATCATCGTGATGAAATCGTCGACTTGTTTCTCGTCGGGCACGATGCGCTGCTCGATTTCCAGCTGCTGCTTCAGCTCGGCGAGCTGCTGCTCCATCTGTTTGAGCTTGGGCCGGTATGACTCAAGTTCGTTGTTCTCCCGGATCTTGTCCTGGAGCGCATGCTGTGCCGCCGCGTTTTTCTCACTCTGGCTCTTGAACACGGTGAAATACAAGGCCCCGGTCAGCACAGCGCCACCGGCGATCACCGCCAGCCATTGCTTAATGCCCGATAGTTCGCTGAAATTCGTCGCCATAGGTCCGCCTCTTACGACTTACCTTTCCCGCCGCCTTTTTCGCAGTTCAGAGAGAACTGGAATGCCTGCATGTCTTTGATCTGCTCGTCTTGATACGTCTCGTCGATCTCAACCGTCGTGAAGAATCCGGTCTTCTGCAGATTGGCAATCAGATTTGCGACTGCATCGGTCGAGAGCGCAGTGCCTTGCAACTTAACCACTGGACCCGTGTCGTCCATGCTGCTCAGCCACACCGCTTCGGTGTTGTTGACCGTCTCACCCAGCATGGCCAGCAGATTGACGGGACCGGTCTGGTTGGCGCGCAGCCCATCGATGACATCGACGCGACGCTTGTAAGCTTCGGCCTGGTTCTGGCGCTCCATAAACCGTGCTTTGACGTCGGCCAGTTCCCGATTTTTTTGCTCTGCGACTTTCAGCTGGGTTGCAATCGCCTTCTGCTGATGATCGAGCCGGTACCAGTAGCCCAGATTGAACAATCCGGCGAGCACGATAACCACCAGTACCTTCAGCTTGGGCGATCCCATATCGCCGAATTCCATCGTTGGCATTGCCACGCTAGCCCCGCCGCGCTTGCCTTTGCCCTTCGAATTTTCCAGCAGGTTGATTTTGATCATAGGGATTCAAAGCTCCTCAAGGCCAAACCTACAGCAACCGCCATCTGGCCCGGATTCTGCTCCACCAGTTCCGCCCCCAGTCCATCGGCCGGCGGGGTCACGCGCTGGAATGGATTGAACAGCTCCACCGGCATCGAGAATTCCTGCCGCAGCGCTTCCACCAGCCCCGGCACTTTCGAAGATCCACCGGCCAGGTAAATCTTCTCGATGTGCTCGCCGGCAGCGCTGGCGCGGAAGAAGTCGAACGTCTTCTGGATTTCCAGCACGATGATTTCGGTCACCTGCTGCAGAATCGGCTGCTTCGCGTCTTCGCTGACGGTGCCAACTTTTTTGCCCAGTTTGAGCGCCTCGGCGTCATCGAAGCTGAGATCGAGTTCCTTCTGTAGAGAATCGGTGTACTGATGTCCACCCACGCTGACGTCGCGCGGGAACAACGGGGTCGTGCCCTTCACGATGTTGATGTTCATCACGCTGGCGCCCAGGTTGAGCAGCGCCACCACCTGGCCGGGCGCCGGCTGGTAGTTGTACTCATAGCAGTTCTGCAGGGCCAGCGCGTCAATGTCGACAATAGCCGGAGTGCGGCCCGCCATCGAGAGCACGTTGGTGTAGTTCAGAATCTTGTCTTTCTTCACCGCGACCAGGAGAACGTCCATCTGCGGGCTGCCCACTTCATCGGACAGAATCTGGTAGTCGAGGCTGACGTCGGCCAGATCGAAGGGAATATGCTGGGCCGCTTCTTTCTCGATGGTTTCCGCCAGTTCCTGATCGCTCATCGAAGGCAACGAGATTTTCTTCACGATGACGGAGTGTCCGCTCACCGCGGTGGCCACGGCCTTAGTCTTGATCTGGTTATCGAGGAACAGCTTGGAGATCGCGCTTGAAACCGTGCCCGAGTCGACAATCATCGAATCGACCACGATGTCGGAAGCCAGCGGCTCCAGCCCAAGGTGCGTGACTTCAATCTGCCCGCCCTTTCTCTTCAACTCCACCGCCTTAATGCTGGAGGAGCCTACGTCCAGGCCAACAATCGACTTCGATGCCATTCCAAACATGTGCCCACCTTTTTTGTGTGCCGCGGGCAATGTTGCCCGCGTCTTGTTTGCTTAAAGTTGCCCGGCGGCCTTACCTGCCGCCTTGGTCTTCCGTTTCGCCTGCGGTTCCATCTCGCTGGACTTCTCTTCCATCCACTGATCCAGTCTGGATTTCTTGAAGCGCCAGCGATTGCCTAACTTGAACGCCGGAATCCTCTGCTCACCGACATACTTGTACAACGTGTCCGGACTCACGCCCAGATACTGCGACGCTTGGCGAATGTTCATTACTTCTCGCGAGTCGGCCATATTTCCTTAGCTCCGTCCGCCAGTTACTCTGCGCTTTTCCGGCGCGCGCCTCGGGAAACGATCGCACTTACTAACATCGGCATATTTCTCTCCGAGGGCTTTTGGTGTCCTGAGCATATATCAGCCCGGAAAAGCCCCGGCTCGAAGCGAATCTCCGCGTTTTCTGGGGTTTCTAACGTGTTTTTTGGGACGAGAGAAAATTGCGACTGGGAGTATTTCTATATGTTGTGCAGGTCGTGAGTGTTGGACACTATTACTTGTGGCACGGAGATGAGGCATCTCCGGTCACCCGTGTAGCGGTAACTGAAGTTCTATAGACGTTACTGAAGTATCAAGGACATGCGCAGAATCAATGACTTAACTCTTCGCGCCGGCATCGCGGTTTCCTGGCTCACCGTGCGTTGCGTCGGCTCGCGCGCAGAGAGGTGCTGTCGTGCGCAGATCTAAGCATGTTCAGTTCGGGTTTATGTGGAACACCTGAAACTCGCGAACGTGAGCTTCCGACGAAGATGAGAGAATGTTCAGCCGCACGCGCGCAGCCGTGACCGGCGCAAAGCTGTCGATGCGCTTGTGTCCGATCGCATGTCCTTCGACCAATGTTTTCCAATTGCTTCCATCCCAAGCCTCGATGCGGAAATGCTCTATATGCTGGCCATCGTTGAGCCACTCCATGGTGAGCGCATGGTCGAATGTCACAGGGTTCGCGAACGACGCCTCCAGGACCGAGTGATGGGAACCGGCAGGAGCCGACCAGAAAGTTTCAGGCTCGCCGTCGAAGGCCGCCTCTGTCGCCGCGTCGCGAATGTGCTCACGGGCAACGAGGTTCGCAGAATAACGTTGGTGGATTGCCGCGCCAAATTCCTCGAGACGTTTCACGTCTGCGTTTGGCAAAAGACCACGCCGGTCCGGCGCCAGTCCCAGCATCAATTGTCCGCCTCGGCCCACCGTGGCGTCATAGGTTGAGATCAACTTATCGAGCGATTTCAGCGTCGCTTCGTCATTGGGATGCCAGAACCAGTGCCCCGTGTGCAGAGGAGTGTCGGCCTCTACCGGGCGCCAGCGCACATATCCATGACGATCCAGCACGTTCCAGTTTTCGTAGGGAATGACTCCATCCTCATTCCCTGCCCAGCGGATGTCACCGTACTCAAACAGCGCTGCGTCGGCGAAAGCAAGTGTATTCGGCTGGTTGACACGAAGGTTCTCGATGATGCGTAGAAAATTGTAGACGTGGCCTGCACTGCCCGCGCCGTCGAGCCAGAACTCCACTAGATCGCCGTAGCGAGTGGTCAGTTCGCTCGATTCTGCGATGTAGTAGTCGTCATACTCGGCTGAATTCTTGTATTTCGGTTCGTGACGGTCCCAGGGGGAAAGATAGATCCCGAACTTTAATCCATACTTCCGGGCTGCATCCGAGACCTGCCGCACCACATCGCCCTTGCCGTTTTTCCAAGGACTGCTTTTCACGCTGTAGTCGGTCTGCTCGGTGGGCCAGAGGCAGAAGCCATCGTGATGCTTGGCGACAAGAACGACATATTTCGCCCCCGCTGCCTTGATGGCCCGCATCCACTGCTCGGGATCAAACTCGGTGGGATTGAATACTTGAGGGCTGGCGGTTCCGTCTCCCCACTCGCGATCCAGATAAGTATTCGTGCCAAAGTGGATGAGCACCCCGAACTCGAGATCCTGCCATTCCACCTGCTGGGGCGAAGGCTTAATGTCTGTAAAATTTTGCGCCCGTGCAGTTTGCAGGCAAAGAGTCAGGACTGTAACTAGCGTAAGGATTCGACCGTTGCCAACCACATTCATCAGGATAAGTTGTCAGGCTCTGGCGAGCGATACGGCGTTGTGTAGCTTGCGCACATTGTGCTCGAGTACTTGCATGCGCTGATATTCGCGGCCCTGCGCACTGCCTAAGGAAACTCGCGAGTTCCGATAGAGCATGGGACTCACAACTGGCGTGCTCAGGCCAACGTGAATCTCGCTTACTCCGGTACGCTCCAGAATCTCGGCAACGTTGCCGGGCCGAATACCTCCGCATGCCATGATCGTGATACGGCCGCGGGCATCGGACACCAGGCGCGCGAGCGTGTCGGTGCCGAGCAGGCAATCTTGTTCGCCGCCCGACGTCAGCAATCGGTCCGCGCCCGTGGCGCAAACGTCATCCAGGCCGCGAACGAGATCGGCACACATGTCGAAGGCGCGATGAAAAGTCACCTGCATCGGCCGCGCGCAGTCGATCAGTTCCCGTGTGCGAGTTACATCGATGTGACCGTTGGTATCGAGAACGCCGAACACGATGCCGTCCGCTCCCAGCTTCTTTGCGAGCGCGATATCTTTTTGCATGATCTCAAATTCTTCCGGCAGGTAACAGAAATCGCCGCCGCGCGGCCGAATAATCACGTGCAGACCGATCGAAATTCGTGCGCGCACGGCTTCGATCAATCCGGCGCTGGGCGTAACTCCACCCTCAACCAGATTGCTGCATAATTCCACGCGCGCAGCCCCGCCCCGTTCGGCAGCGACAGAGGAAGCGACGGAATCTACGCAGACTTCAATGACAACCTGTTCGGCCATGGTGAGACGCAGTGGATAGCGGAGTTACCGTATCAGATCGACGTCGGTCTGTTAAATCTGCCCTTCTCAGTGAACTGCATGCTGGGAAACGCTGAGACTGGGGCTGCTGCCCTGGAGTCTGCAATATTCTGCGGACATCCAGGGCAGGCTGAAATTAGAACGTGTAATGCAAACTGAGCTGGATCTGCCGCGCCGGAGAGCGGACTGAATTGATCAGCCCCCATGAGCCGGGGTAATCGCCGATTGAGTTATCGGGGTTGCCGTAGCTGGCAATATTAAACGTGTTGAAGACGTCCGCCCTGAAGCCGAGCACATTCCCCTCATTCCATAAGCGAAAATCTTTGAATAAGGACATGTCGACTTGCCGATAACCTGGCGCACGCTCCGTGCTATTACTCGCTGTACCGAAAGTGTTCGTAGCAGCTACGCCATAGGCGCAAGTTCCATTGTCCGCGCCGGTCGGATTCACTACGGGAGTGGGAACACAGGGCGCTGCCGAAGGGTCAGTTCCCCACCAATTCTTAAGTGACCGGTCGCGGATAATCATCGGGCGGTACTGATTGGCACGGCTAAAGCCCCATCCGTTGTTATTCGTACCGCTGTTATCCGGGCCGAAGATGGTGACGGGGAATCCGGTATACAGGATCGCGGTCGTAGCGAATCGCCAGCCCCCTAACGTAGCATCGGTGAATCGGTTTGCGTTGTTTCCGTAGGCGCGGCCACGACCGAAAGGCAGATCGTAGACCCCTATAAAATTGAGGCTGTGGCGAATGTCCATGGCGGACGGTCCGTAATCGGCATTGAGATCGTAGCCGTTCTGAGCCGATAGACCGTTGAAGCTTGTATTGGCTACGGCATAGTTGCCAGACGAGTTGGTCAAGGATTTAGCGTACGTGTAGTTGAGCGTGTATTCCAATCCACGGTGAGTGCGTTGGCGGAGGGTGAGTTGACCGGAGTTGTAAGTCATTCTCGCCCCGGATTCCGTGGTCAGAATCGAGCCGCATTCTCCCACTAGGTTGTAATATGGGGTCTGATCGACTAGGGGAATGACGGCTGCTCCACAATTCCCGTTGAGGTCCTGCGCCTGCTGGGCAGTCAGTTGGTTGCCGTTGCGATAATCGTCCAGATGGTGACCGATTTGGCCGTGGTATCCGGCGCTGAGAGACAGCTCATTGGTGAGCGCGTATTCGGTAACGAGTGTGAACTGATGGATGTAGGCGGGTTGCACGTTCTGCGGCCAAACCGAGTAGAGGTCGTAAGCGGGATCAGACCCAAACGGCTGACTGAATGCGTTCGCGACTGTGAAAGGCGTGCCTCCCGATGTTCCGGACGGAACTGGGGCGAAGCTGTTGATCGCTTCCGTGAACGGCGGACTTGAGGTCAGACGTTGGTTGAAGGAATATCCTTCGAAGAAGCTGGTAGCGCCGTAACCACCGCGGATCACGAGCTTATTCATCGCCTGGTAGGCGAAGCCGAGCCGCGGCATGACTTGCTTGTAGTTTGGGTCGTAACAGGCACGGTTATGACACACTACAGATCCGGCAATTGCGCCCTGGGGAATGGTTCCAGCGTACTCGACAGTTCCGCCGGGAAGAACATTGGCAGTTTTGTCATTCTGCTCGACCCAGGGCTGGTCAAACTCGTAGCGGATTCCTAAGTTGACCGTGAGCCGGGGGCTCAACTTGAAATCGTCCTGGAAAAAGCCAGCCACGCGCCATTGACGTTGCCCGACCCACCCAAGAGGCGATGCCAATGCGACATTCTGAATCCGGCCCAATACAAAGTCGGCAGGACCGTAACCGGCGCCTGACGGAAGAGCTGTGTACTGACCGGTATAGCCGAAGGTGCCGAGAAAGCCGACATTGCTGGCATTGAGGAAGTTCTGCTGGTACCGGGTAGCTTGGAATCCGGTCGAGACGTAGTGACGGCCGTGTTGCCAGGTGAGGGTGTCTTCGAAATTGAACGTGTTGTCGACGAAGACCTGGGGACTTGCGTTCGTCCCAATGTAGCTCGCGTTGTTGCTGATGCTCTGGCCGGTGAACCCTTCGTATTTCTGAGCTTCGGGGAAAGGAATGCCAACTTTGTCATCTCCGGTGAGACCGAACAGGCCGGTGGGGTCGCTGGGGACGCCATTGGTCCAGCGAACGCGGGTAAATCCGAAGCGCGCTTCATTGACGATCGTCGGCGAAAACGTGCGCACCCAGCTTGCGCCGAAAATTTTCGTCGGATACGAGTTGTGCGCCGGGAATGAGATGGGAAGAATTGCGCTGGTGAAATCCCTGCCCGTACCTTGAGAGTAGAAGACGTTGAACTGATTTACATTCCCCGGCGTGAAGTCGATCTTGACGTCTTCCTGATTGTTGGTTACGAAGCCATTCTGCGGGCCAACATAGTTATCCTCGATCAGTCCGTCCTGCGGTGTGCGATTCGGAGCAGGGTAGATCGCGGGGTTAGCGGCGAGAAACTGAGCCACTGGATTTACCACCGGAATTTGATTTCCGCCATAGGGCGCAAAATTGTTCTGGCTGTCATAAAGCTGGATTCCCTGCGCGGTTAGTGCCGAGAAATTTCCCTGGAGCATGTCAGGAGTGAGCACACTCGTTTGCTGGAGTGGCTGGGCAGAATGCTTCCGTATGCCTTCATAATCTCCAAAGAAAAAGAGCTTGTTGCGCACAATGGGACCGCCTATTGTCCCGCCGAAAATATTCTGTGTGTACTTCGTGATCGGGCTATTCGTCAGCCCATTGGCCCATGAGTTGGCGTCCAAATTCTGGTTCTCTAACAAGTCGTAGGCAGTGCCATGCAAATTGTTGGTTCCGGATTTCAGGACGGCTACGATGGCCCCGCCATTTGCGTTTCCATAGGTGGCATTGGCGTTGGCAGACACTACTCGAAGTTCGCCAATCGCATCGGGTGCCGGATTGTAGCCAATAAGATTGTTCTGCGGCTCGTTGTTGTCCGCACCCTCGACCATGTAGTTGTTGGCCTGCTGTCGATTGCCATTGATGGCGACGATACCGTTGTTGTAGGTATTGCGCTCGATCGCGTTGTTGCCCGTCAGGCCCGTCGGGTCCGTGTCGACAGCGCCCGGCTGGAACAGTGTGAGAGAAGAGAAGTTCCGGCCATTCAGCGGAACGTTTTGGATCTCATTGGTAGAAAGCGTGTTTCCCAGAGTCGCGTCGCTCGTGTCGAGGATGGGATGGATTGCCTCGTTGACTTGCACCGTCGTGCCGGAAGTACCGACCTGCAGCGTGACGTTAATCTTCGCTGTCTGGTCGATCTCGAGAGCAAATGCGTCGACTTGCGCATCGGCGAATCCTTTGGCTTTGACTGTAACGGTATAGGTGCCGATTGGCAAAAATCGAATCGTATATACACCCGCTGCGTTCGTCTGCGCCGAAGTCGCCACGCCCGTTGCCGTGTTCCGAGCGGTAACCTGAGCTCCAACCACCAATGCCCCAGTGGGATCGGCCACTTGGCCGGTAATGGAACCGGTTACGGTTTGCGCCCAGGCAGACCCTAGGCACAGCATGGCCGTGACCACCCAAGTGAACAGGTACCGGAATAGTCGTGTTTTCATAAATATCCTCCGAATCCTTGCATCCCGCACGGGGAGATTCTGATGTTTTTCCTTCCACGGGTAGGGCCGTGGCATCTAGCGGGCAACAGTTGACCTTAATGAGGCCAGTTGATCACTGTCAAGAATAAAATGATCGTTTGAGCCTATTTCGCTCAACCATGTTGTTGCTTCTGCTCAGGCGAGCCTAATTCCGGCTCAGGCCGGTTCAGTTCTTTTCACGCCGAAAGAAGCAGCCAGAACCGCACAAGAGCCTGCGGACAACAAAAGCCCAGTTCTGAGACTGGGCTTTTGAGCCTGCTTTTTGTAGAAGTAGCGGCGCCGGTTAGGGCTGGTCGCAACCGTGGCTGACCGTGGTGAGCGTGTTGGTCTTCGACGCGATCTGGCAGTCGTAGAACTGGCCCGTCGAATCGAAGGAAACGTAATGCTGCGAACTCGAAGCCGGACTCACATCGCTGCCCTGCACCGAGTTGTTGGTGAAATTAAAGTACACGGGGAATCCATCGAAGAAGACCTGCTTGCCGCTTTGATAGTTCTGCGTCGTGGCGACCGTAAGGCCGAATTCAGAACTGCTTACGGGGAGTGTCAGGTCCACGGTGATGGGAAAGCTAAAGCTCTCATCCGTCGTGACTCTTCCCTGCCAGCTGGACACGGTCGTGGATGATGAGATGCTGTTATGCATCGCAGTGTTCTGATCGAGCACGGTCTGATTCACGGTATCGAAATCGATGGTCTGCGTGCTGGAGAATCTCTGCTGCGCCGAAATCGAAGTCGAGACCTTTCCGTGCGAGGTATTCACGTATCCGGCAATCGTGTAATCACGGTTTTGGGTGACGCCAATCGTTCCCGTGACCGTCGAGGTGCCTTTCAGATTCTCTTTCACCACGGGAGCCGGACTCGTGAGGGTGTCCTCTGTGAGCTTGCCCGTAATTTGCTTCGACTGTTTATCCAGATAGAGCAACAGCGAGGCCGCATCGGAGAAATAGCTGTCATTATCGAAGACGCTCATACCGATCGTGTGCGGATTGCCGTCACTCAACCAGGCGGCGAACGGCGTGAGATTGACCCGGTAAGGAACAAAGTCGAGAGTCTGCGCGGCCGGCATGGGAACCCACTGGTCCGGGAGGAAACCGGTGAAAACCCAGGGCGAAACCGGAGCAATGCCGGCAGGCTGGCCATCAATGGTGATTTCAGTTTCGCGGAAATCGGTATTGCCGCACCCGTACACAAAGTTGATCGCGCTCAAGTCGTTGGGGAAGCAGGCGTACCACTGCTCATCATTCGACTGGCTTTGTGAGACCACGTCGAGATAGGCGCGCTCAATATTTTTGGGAAGAGTGAAAGTGGTCGTGAACTCGTTGTTGTCAGCCGGAGGCGGGGGAAACAGAAAGCCCGGTAAGTTGATGCCGCCACTGCTGTTGGTCTGTACCATCGGAAGCACCGCGTCCGGAACGTCATTCGTCCGGTTCCAAGCGCCCCTCTGTGCCGGATAGAACTCCAGCTCCGCGTTCACGGTGAAAATCCCATTCAGGTAGCTATATGAACTGCCGCAATCGCTGCTGGTGCAGTTTTGCAGAACCATCGTTCCCTGCTGCGGCATGGTCAATAATGCGCTGTAGTCGGTCACGTCGCGCTCGACATGCCAAGTGTTGGTTACGCTTTGCAGCGGCTCGGGAGTTGTCCCGAAATAAAAGTTGGCATTGGCGATGTAAAGGCTGGCAGTGCGGTCGTATTGAATTCCTGCGTTCTCGCTGAAATCCGCTTCCAACACGACCTTTTCCCAGGGCCCGGAACATTCTTTGGGAGGGGTAAAGTTGAAGGTTTGCGTGCTCTCGGAGAAAAGAGCGAACTGGTAATTGGAGAAAAGCTGGACCACGCACGGCTTCTCATGCGGCCGCGGCACCACGGGGTCGGCAGTGACGGTGTACTGCGCTCCGATCTGCCGATTCGTGCTCTGGGCCAGCGCGGAATTCGAGCTGGATGCGACTAACCCAGCGAGAGCCGCAAGGACCAATAGTTGTGAATGGGGAAGCGAGGGAAGATTCATGAGCGGACTCCTTCTTGAAGATGACTGTCGGGACCAGCGATGGAATCTGGGCATTCCTTATCGCACCCGCTCACCGGCGTTGTCAACCATAGAATGATCGAATTCCGTAAATTCGATCATATGGATGCTCCATGTGCATGAATTTGCACATTCGATATCGGCAATGTGCCCCGCTTGTTGTAAACTCACGCTTCCGGCCGGCAGGCTAGAAGCATGTTCCGAGAAATCGCAGGAAACGGTACGCTGCCGCTCACTTCACCATGAACGCAGGCAATCGCGCAGACCACATCCTCCGGGAGTTGCGCCATAAAGGCAGCATCTCTCTCGACGAATTGATGGCCGAGCTTGGCGCCTCGGCCGCCAGTGTGCGCCGTGATCTGGCCAAATTGGAAGCGAAGGGTCTGGTCCGGCGAACCCACGGCGGCGTAACGCTGGTTGAGCCCTTGCTCTATGAACCATTTCGTTACGATTCGCTCTTCCAAAACCGCGAGCAGCATCGCGTGTCCGAGAAGCGCAGGATCGGTTTTGCTGCCGCCGAAATGATTCAGGAAAACGAAACTGTCGGATTCACCGCGGGCACCACCACCACTCACGTCGCCCGGAATCTCAGAAACCGCCACAACATTCGGGTCGTAACCAATGCCATCAACATCGCCATGGAATTGAGCAACTGCGCTGGCCTCAGGACGTTTGTGACTGGTGGGCTGGTGCAATGGGCGGGCTCGTTCTCGCTCATCGGGCAACCTGCAATCAGTGCCTTGGGCGACATTTACATGGACCGCGTTTTTGTCAGCGTGTGTGGAATCGATGCAGCGCGCGGGGTGACCGTCATTGAACCGGAAGAGGCGCTCACCTTCCGTGCCATGATCCAGCAATCCAAGCAGACTATCGTAGTCACTGATTCAACCAAGATTGGGGTGGTGACCGCTGCCTTGATCTGTCCCATCTCGAGCATTCACAAAGTCATCACCGATACGCGAGCATCCGACAAGGCGATTGCGCCGTTTCGCGAGCGCGGCATCGAAGTGCAGAGAGTCTAGGTGGGACGAGCCACGGATACCTCGAGCCGTTTACGTTTAGTGTTGCAAGTTGCAGCCGACGAATGCAGAGCTGAGTCCGCGGCAACTTCCGGTCGTTCCCTCCCATCGACAGATGAGGTCTCCCCGCTGCGTAAGAAAATCACGAGCCGAACTGGTGACGGCGCACTTATAGCCGATGCTCCCGCAAGCGCCGCGTGGACGGATGCGATTGCTTTTGGTGAACCACGCTGGACGCAGCGTCTGCGCGCTTTGACAGAATCCTCTCGCGCCTCTGTCTCTAATGCTTTCTCACCAGCACGAACATGAAATTCTCTTTGTGATCCACGTGCATATCGTCACACTGCACGTTGCGGAAGAGCAGCCCACCGGTAATCAGGGCATGGGTCATATACATATCGAATTGCGTCTGGACGGTGATCTTGCTTCCATCCTCGCTGATGCTTCCGGTGAAGCGGTTACTCTGCGGAGGTATATCGCAGTTTGTTTTGTCCACGTGCTCGCCGGGGAAATAAACTGTGCCCTCCAGAGCCAGATCTTTGCGCACCCCTCCCAGCGTCCAGGAAACTCCGCGCGGATCGATGCGGAAGGTTTCCCCTTGCGCCGTTACCACGGCTGAGGTACAACCCTGAGCGCAGACCCACTCCCCGTTGAGACCGTTCAGCATCGCCTGTTTTTCCGCCTGTTGCCGGCGCACGGCTTCTTCGGCGGCCGCTTTCTGGACGCGTTCCTTTTCCGCCTTCTGCTGCTTGTATTCCAGCTCGTACATCATCTGTTTCACTTCGGTGACGTCCCGTTCGTTGGACGAAGCCAGCAGGCAGAACTGCAGACTCTTCAGCGCGCCGCTATAGTCTTCGACCTTGTCCTGGGCGATGGCCAGATTGGAGTAGGTGCTGGCCTGCCACGGGGCCGACTGCACGGCCCGGTCGAGTTCATCCACCGCATCTTTCATGTCGTCCGGACTCTTGGCCATCTCGATGGCCGCTCGTCCTCGGGCTGAGGCGCGCAACGCATCATCGGGAATCGCGGGAGCCGGGTTCATTTGCAGCGCGAATTTGATCAGCTTTGTCCGTAAGGCATCGTCCGCGGGATTTTTCTGCAGGCCCGCGACGTATCCCTCCAATATCTTGTCGGGCGCGAGCTGGGCAATCCGGTTGCGGATCGTCTCCGCATCACCAGCTTGCGGCGCGGCCAGCAGATAGAAACCCAGCGCTACCCGTGCGTCTTCGAATTTCTCCAACTTCTCGTCTACAGCTGCCAGGTTGGAGTAAGAATCCGGCAACCAGGGCGCGATCAGCCCCGCCTGACTGAAATGCTTGGCGGCTTCTTCGAGCGAAGCCGCGTCCGGCTGCTTCATGGCCTCCGTCCCGAGTCCCATCTCATCCTGGAAGCCGGTCGGAGTGACGGGCGCCGGTGTCATGTTCAGCGCGAAAGCAATCGTCTTCTCTCGCAGCGCGCGATCGTCCGGTTGGTACTGGAGGTCGGTCACGTTCTTCTGCAAAATCGACGCCGGAGACGGTTTCGGCCGAGGCTTCGGCACTGCATGCTGTGGGCTTGCCGTCTGCGCCAGCGGGGAAACCACGGTCAACAGAAGTACAGAAATGAAGGCGGACAGAATTCGTTTGCTATTCATAGCTCCTCTCGAATATGCACTGCACGTTCTGATAAAGATCAACCCGTGCCCGTCTGTCAGCATTTTTCGGCGAACGACCGGCACAATGCGCATCCGGGGAGGACCTCTGTTCGAGGCCAATGCGCGACGGCCCAGCAACTGCATCGCTGCCCAACCGAAGGCAGGCCAGCTTCCGCCTCTTCGTGTCCTCTGCTCCTTAGTTCTGAGGACCCGAAACCGGCGCCTGCGGGTTGCCGCTGTTGAAATGCTGCGCCCGCCAGAGCATCGTCTTGATGTACACGTCACTGGGATTCAGACGCGCTGCGCTTTGCAGAGCCACGATTTCGGTTCGAATGTCTCCGCGCGATTCGAGGATCAGGGCGTTTCCGACGAACTGGCAAGCCCGCTTCTTTCCCGGTGACGATCCTGCATCTTTGTATGCCGACTCGAGACCCCACGTGAGCGCTGACCAGGTGCCGATCTGCCCATTCTTCGGATCGAGCTTGTGTGCGCGCTCCATGGACCCGCTAGCCGTAGTCGGATCTCCCATCAGCAGCGCCGCCATTCCGTGGTACATCAACTGTTCGGCCTTCTGTTGATCCTCCAGCTGCTTTTGTTGGCGCGCCTTCAGAATGTCCTGCGCCAATAGCAATCCGTTGCGCACCAGCGGATCATTCGGCCGCTCCAGTTGCGCCTTTTTGAAGTACTCGACGGCTTCCCGGGCCGACTCCACGTCAAAATGCATCAGGCATTCAAATCCCTGGTTGTAATTTGCATTTTGGAAAGTCGCCGGATCGATCTGAGCTGGGAACACGCGCTGCTGGCCCCTCGCCACATGCGGATCGATGGCGATAGGCCGGTCCGGATCGAGACCCAGGCAGCGCAAATCGACGACGGACGAACCCGCATCTCCCCATTTGCATCCGGCACCATTGGCGGGCGGCGTATTAGCTGGCGGCTGATTGCTTTGCCCGATGTTGCTGAGGTCTGGCGCCGGGATATTCACATGGTCCAGCCCCAGTTCGTTCTCAGTGATCGACTGGATTCGCGTCAGCGCCTGCTGCCGGTCGCGCTCGAACTCCTGCGCCCGCTCCCCGGCGGCTTGCGCATCGCGTTCGCGATCGAGTTCGGCTTGCTGTTGCTGCTGGCGTGCGGCTTCCTCTTCGGCCTGTTGCTCATCTTCCTCGTCAGCCTGGGTCTGGGTCTGGCGCTTGCGCACATCTGCCATTCGCTCCCGATACGCGTCTTCATACTGCTGCGCAGCCGAGGGCTGCGCCGGCTTGGAACTGGGATTGGTTTTGCCCCAGTTCGGACCTTTCGTACATGTAGGATTGCCCGTGGCCATGCTGAATGTGCCATTGCACTGCTCGCACCACGTCCGATACGCGCTCGCTCCGGCCCCTCCCCAGCTGTTGGGAGCCACGCTGCAATTCTGTGCGGATGACGGCGAGGCCGGAAGAAGAATGCCAACTGCAAATGCGACAAATCGGAGCGCGCGGATTCTTACCATCGCTGAACTCCACTAAAGGGTCAGCTTAAGTTCCCTCCCACGGAAGGCCGCTCAACCGCTCGGCCACAGTTCCAGCTATGGGAGAACGCTCCCGTGTCGAGGTCTCGCCCGGCAATCGTATCTGCCCCCCTTTAACGCGGGCCGTACACGAGGAATCTTAGGCAACCCCGGGAGCGGCCCACTGTGATACCCGTCACAAACACCGCACCGAAGTAACAAACCGTATTTGCCGACGCTGCTAGGAGTTGCAGCTCCTACGGATGACGTGATCGAGGCTTGGGACTCCTTTGTCCGGGTCGTCACCATGAGGAAGTCATGCAGATACTGGTACGGCCTGAACGTCAGCGACGTAGAGCTTCGCGTACTCCTTGAGGTCGAAGCCGAACACCTAGGCTCGGTTTAAGTGTCCTGAACGCTGCCAGAGGCTACAGCGCCCTCCCAGCGGGGTCGACCTTGACTCGCCATACATGACGGAGCGGGTTATCGTTTGTGGGCGGAGAGGTAACCCTTGGCGCAGATTCCCGAGGATTGGCCGCAGAACTCTGTAGCAACTTGGAGCCGACACCGAGCGAGTCCGTCGCGATCAAGGGGGCCGCGGATAAAAAGATTCATTTTCCAAACGCGACGCAATGCTGCGAAGTTCAGTTTTCGGGATTTGTAAGTGACTGAAAGAATGGCTCCTCAGGTAGGACTCGAACCTACAACCCTCCGGTTAACAGCCGGATGCTCTGCCATTGAGCTACTGAGGAGTGTTGTGACGGACACGGATGGATTGATCCGCTGCCGTCGAGGTTCATGATAGCATCCCGCGCCGAGTCGTGAAAGCGTTTGCCGCCTGTGTCGGCCGCAATTTTGAAAACCGTCCGTCCGCCGCCCCGCTACTTGTGGTCACCGCCGTTTTCCCCTTGTGACAGGCCATTCAGTCTCGGGCGTCTCTTTTCGTTTCTGGTAGCCTAAGCTCAATCGTCAGTTCCGCATCGGGTTTGTAGAGGTGCTCATGTCAGGAGGTTCGCGCTTGATGTTCGCGCTCTCGTATCTTCTTCTTATTGCCGCCGCTTTGTACGCCGCGGAAAATGCGCAGCCCACATCGAAATCGACTCCGGCCGCGCCGCCCAAGGCCGCAATCCAGCCCTACGCCGATTTTTTTTACGGAACGCGTGTGATCGACAACTATCGCTGGCTCGAAGACGCGAACAGTCCCGCAACCAGGAAGTGGGTCGCGGAAGAGATGGCTTACACGCGTTCGATTCTCGATCCCCTACCCGAACGCGCGGCCATCGAGAAGCGCCTCACCGAGTTGCTCTCCATCGGCAATGTCACTCCGCCCCAGATCGCCGGTCGCTATTACTTCTACACCAAGCGTGAAGGCATGCAGAACCAGCCGGTGCTGTATGTGCGCGCGAATCTGCAGGAGATTGCGCGTGAGGAAGCTCGCGAACATATTGGTGAACCCGCGCCGAAGAACCCCGAAGATTCCAAGCAGGATTCCGCGACAGCCAACGCTCCCGACCGCGTTCTTGTTGACGTCAACCGGCTCGCGGCCGATGGCACCGTCGCGCTGGACTGGTTTGAGCCCAGCTATAACGGCAAATATGTTGCCTACGGAACTTCGGCCGGCGGCTCGGAGATGTCCACGCTGCGCATCATCGAAACAAAAACCGGCACACTGCTCCCCGACATCATTGAGCGCACACGTGCTTGCTCGATCGCATGGCTGCACGATAACTCCGGTTTCTACTACACGCGCTATCCCAACCCGGGCGACGTTCCCGTTGGACAGGAGATGTACAACCGACACGTCTTCTTTCACATGCTCGGCACGCCCATCGAGACCGACGACAAAATCTTCGGCGAAGGCCGCGATCCTGAAGACTGGCCCAGCGTGCATCTTTCCAACGATGGACGCTGGCTTCTGATCAACGTCTCCGAAGGATGGACCAGGTCCGAGCTCTTTCTCATGAACCTCGACAAGGGCACTCCGCCGACGCGCGTCACCACCGGCAAGAACTTCCTCTACAACGCCGACATTTACGACGGCAAGCTCTACATCACGACCAACGAAGATGCGCCGCGCTATCGTCTGTTCGTCACTGACGCCGGCGACTACGATCGCAGTAACTGGAAAGAGCTCATTCCGCAATCGGACGCTGTCTTGCAAGGCGCGGCGGTCTACGGACGCAAGCTTTTCACGCAGTATGAACAGAACGCGACATCGCAGCTCAAGATCTTCGATCTTGACGGAAAGAAACTCGCCGATCTCCCACTTCCCGTGCTGGGCACGGTGTTCGGCACCGGAGGACGCTGGAATCGAGACGAAGTCTTCTTTGGATTTCAGTCGTTCACCGTGCCGCCGAGCATCTACCGTGTCGACCTGAAGGCATTTCGAGACATCGAACCTCAGGGGCTGAAGCCCACACCAGTGGCGAACTCTAACGGCACGGCTGGAAGCCGTGCCCTTCCCAAAGCAAGTGACACGGCACGTCAGGGTTCTGGCACCGCAAACAACACAGAGTCTGTTCTCTGGCAGAAAGTCGATGCGCCCTCGATCGATCCCTCGGCCTACGACGTCGATCAGGAGTGGTTCAACTCGAAAGACGGCACGCGCGTACCTATGTTCGTCGTCCACAAAAAAGGTTTGACGCCTGGACAAGAAAAGACCGGGCACACGCCCACGCTGCTCACCGGCTATGGAGGATTCAATGTGAGCCTCACGCCCGTGTTCAATCGCGCCGTGTATCTGTGGCTCGAGCACGGAGGCATCTACGCCGTCGCCAACCTGCGCGGCGGATCGGAGTTCGGCGAAGACTGGCATCGCGCCGGGATGCTCGACAAAAAGCAGAACGTCTTCGACGACATGATCGCCGCCGCCCAGCACCTCATCTCGTCCAAGTACACGGACGCGCGCCATCTCGCCATTCAGGGCGGCTCCAACGGAGGCCTGCTCATGGGCGCGATGATCACGCAGCGCCCCGACCTGTTCCGCGCCGTCATCTGCCAGGTGCCGCTGCTCGACATGCTGCACTACGAAAACTTTCAGATCGCCAAGCTCTGGATTCCCGAGTACGGCACCGCCGAAAACCCCGCGCAGTTCAAGTGGCTCTACGCCTACTCGCCCTATCATCACGTGAAGGCGGGCGAGGAATATCCCGCAATCTTGTTTATGACCGCCGACACCGACACGCGCGTCGATCCCATGCACGCGAAAAAGATGACCGCCGAGATGCAGGCCGAAGCCGCCAACGGCACCAGCCGCACGCGTCCGATCTTACTCAGAATCGAATCGAAAGCCGGACACGGCGCCGGCAAGCCCGTCACCAAGCAGATCGAAGAGTACACGGACGTGTATTCGTTCCTGTTCTGGCAGCTGGGCGTGAAGGAGTAGGACGCGTAGTCCGAAGGACACACGCCTAAAGAAGAAATGGAGTGTGGTGCATGACAAGGCCGGGACTCTTCTTCACCAGCCCCACAGCATACTTGTGTTCGCGCGGGGAGGCAGTGGGCGCCGCCTTGAGAGCGCGGCGGTAGGCGATCAGCGTGCGAATGGCCCTATCCTCCCCAAAAACGAAGTACATGGGGCACTGAGCGCGCACGTTGTCATCGGCGAGTAAGAATGTCAGACCGTCAACGTATCCCTCGACGTACGCGACGTCGTGGAACTTGCCGCGCTTAAGCTTCTCCGGGCCGATGCGGTCAAGGTAAAACTTGATCATCTCCCTGGTGTTGCAGGCGTGGTTGTAGTATCCAGTTTTCTTGAGAGCTAGCATCCGCCCGAGGGCATGTAGCATGCCGTCCTGATAGCTCAGCCCGAAAACTACGTCAGGAAATTTTTCCGCGTCGACATCCGACAGGTCGAGGTGAGCCCTCCTCACTTTCTCCTGGAAGGGTCTCACACCTTCGAAGCGCTGATCGTCCAACAACTGCTGGTCGGACACGAATCGCCGCTTTAGGACCGAGATAAAGTACGTTGCATCGGTATAAATTGGTACAAGACCCCTCTCACGAAACCGCTTGTCGGAAGCTTTGTCCAGAGTGACTATGTAGCTCAGTGGTGCCAATCCCTTCATCTCTGCGGTGAGAGCACCTTGCAGATTGATAAAATCTTCATCCGAGAAGGAAAATCCGATGTATACAACCGTCTTGGTCCCCAAAATCATCCGGAGCGTGCTGCCGAGTAGGCCGTCCGAGAGTCGCTCTTGGCATAAGTTGTAGTCCTCCCGCGTGACCACCAGCGATCCTAGGTTCCTTACCGAACCATGTATCTTGAGTACCTTGCGGCCAGGCACATTCCAGAACGCGAAGTCTTCCGCCGTTACGAACGGCGTCGCCCCACACTCGTCCTCAAAATAGGGGTCCCAGTTCGTCGTGACGATGTCCTGGACAACCGAGAGGGTAGAAAGTTCCGTGTGGAAATCGGTCGCCGCGTGATACAACTCCCGATACGATCGAATGTAGTCAAATCGTTCCCGTATCTTTCGAAGCAGCTTCACCCGCCCGTCGGCCTGCGCACAGTACAAACTCATCAGGTCGGGAAACGGGGGCGCCTCGTCCGGGCTGAGGCGGAGCTCCCCGCAGACGTCCTCGTACAAGGTGTAAGGAAACACGGAACGACTTTCCGTGCTGACGCCGGATCCGGCGAAGAGCACGACCTCCCCGTGCGCGAATCTTTCATAAAGATCCTCAGGGAGATCGAACGGATAGTTACGCCCACATACATCGCAAACACAACCGGCTGAGTGTTTCGGGGGCTTCTTACTCATGGATGGCATTCTAATTCGACAGTCCATCCTCCATACGACTTTATTCGGCGGGGTGGCCCACTCAAGCCCGCCTTTGGCTTGAGTGGGTCAATTCCAGATCAGCAGGAACCCGGAAGACCTACATCGACCGATGCGCCTGCATGTACGCGCGGAGGATGGCGTTGATGCGGGTCTGGTATCCGCGCTCGCGGCGAAACCAGCGCAGCAGGTCGGCATCGAGCCACATGGTAACGATTTACTTCCGTGTGGGCGGGTTGCCCGCGTTACCGCTCCCTCAAAATCAACCTCAACGTCAACTTCCCCACCCTAGCCGCACAAATCGCGGCTAGGATGGGGCACCCTCGAGTTTTCTGCTCTCACGCGAAACATTTCCTTCTCATCTACTCCCGAGGGTGCCCCGTCCAAGCTTTGCTTGGGCGGGGATTTCGATGTTCATTCGTCACAGACTTCCACAAACACGAGTGCATAACATCGCCCCGTGCCTTGGAGTCTGAAACGCTTTCAACAAACACGCGACGTACACTTTTTGACTTTCAGTTGCTATTGCCGCCAACCGAAACTCGCGAGCGTAGCCTGCACAACATTCCTTGCAGCGCTGGAACGGGTTCGGCAAAAGTACGGATTATGCGTGTACGGATACGTGATCATGCCAGAGCATGTGCACTTGCTCGTGAGCGAGCCGGAAATTGGATTGCTCGCCGAGGCGTTGCAATCTCTCAAGCAAGGAGTCGCGCGGCAGTTGGCGTTACGCGCCGCCGAACCTTTTTGGCAGCCGCGCTACTACGATTTCAATGTATGGAGCGAATCCAAGTTTCTGGAAAAGCTGCGCTACATTCATCGCAATCCGGTGCACCGCGGGCTGGTCGAACATCCCGAGGATTGGGCGTGGAGCAGCTTTCGACACTATGCGACTGGAGAAATTGGTCCAGTGGAAATTGAATCGCAGTGGACCGCGCGTCGGAGGGAACGGACGGGAATTATGTTGACGTTGAGGACTTCAAAATCCCCACCCTACGTCGCAAAGTGCGCGACGTTAACATGGGGCACCCTCGGCATCCGAACGTCAAAGTCCCCACCCTGTCTCGCAGGCAACGCGAGACAAGGATGGGGCACTCGCGCGACAAAAAGTCTGGAAAATCCGCCCCACCTGACGGGTTGCAGTCCTCACTCACGCTTGCGCTGGAACATTCGGTGCGGGACGTTTGCGCGGGGATTGACCACGGCAGCGGTGGGCGATCACGTCCATCTTTTGACACTTCGGGCAGGCACACTTTATATAAGAGGGGCCCACGCTGGCCCGATGACCACAGCTCAGGCAGACGTAACAGTCCTTCGACCGGCGAAGCATGCGACGAAACTCGCTGCCCAACACACAATAGGGACAGCGTACGATCCCTTCCGACATTTCTTGCGAATTCTCCTTCCCCTCTTTATTTCTTGGGCGCGCTAGAATCCAGCTCGATAATTGGCCGTTACTGGACGACGACTAGCGGGGGAAGGCACGGAACAACTTCGTTCCAATCAATTGCCTGCGCCGTAAAGGTGAACACTAAAGTAATCGTTTGGTAATGAAAATGGCCCGAAAGTCGAGGAGGCTCCCACGATAGTGCAGGATCGGGGGCGGGCCCATGCTCTTGCATCAGGATCTTGAATGTGGTTGCTCCGCGCTTCCCGGCTGCAAATGAAAAAATGCGCCCCATATCCAGAGAAGAGATTGCTAAGTGCAGGAACTTTTGATACCTTCTTGGGCCAGCAATCTGTTTCATACAGATCTTGCATTCAATTGGCTGGCTTCCCTACAAGACCCTGGGACAAGTGAATCGCAGCACCTGAAATTATAGAGTCCACCGTCTGCCCACCCCCCTGGTATGACGGACGAGTCAAATTTTGCGCTTAGGAGTGCACCATGAAATTCCGGATGAACGAACCAGCAGTGCGGAAATACGCCGTACTTTTCCTCCTCATCGCGTTTCCCGTTTTCGCCGTTGGCCAAAAGAAGGAATCTGCGCCGCACCCGAGCGCTCCGTCTCATGCTTCAGCCCCCAGCCACGCGGCTCCGGCGCAGCATTCGACTCAGAGCCACACCAACACCAACAGCCGTCCAAACAACATGGGCCATGCTTCCACCACCGGGCATTCCAACACGACTACGGGCCACGGAACCAGCATGAACCGTGGAAACACAAATGCCGGACATGGGACGACGAGCCGCGGTAACAGCACAACCATGGGACACGGCAACACCGCTGGGCACGGCAACACGATGTCCGGGCGCGGCAACACGGCTGGACGCGGTAACACCATGGCTGGACACAGCACGAACACCATGCACGCGAATGCCAGCCACACGCCTCCCGGGCGGACGGTTTCGCTCAGGGGCGGAGGATCGGCGAGTATCCGTCCCAACGGACAGGTCCGGTCGATCAACCGCAATGGCATGCAGATTCACAACGGCCTGCACGGCGGTCGCACGGTTGTGGGCATGCACAACGGCGCCCGAGTCGTGACGATGGGACGACGCGGCGGATACGTGCAACGCCCGTATCTCACCCGCGGCGGGCACTCCTATTATTCACGCACGTACTACTATCACGGCGCCTATCGCTCGGGGGTCTACCGCGGCTATTACTGGCATGGTCATCCGTATTACGGCTACTACCATCCCTACTGGTATCACCCGGCGTTTTATGGATGGGCTTACAATCCCTGGGCCGCGCCAGTGTCTTGGGGCTGGGGTTGGGGCGGAGCGCCGTGGTACGGATTTTACGGCGGATATTTCGCGCCGTATCCTGTGTATCCTTCGGCGGCGTTCTGGCTGACGGACTATTTGATCGCGGCGAATCTGCAGGCGGCGTATGCCGCTCAGGCGGAAGCGAATGCGCAAGCCGCCGGAGCAGACGCGGCGGCGAATCCCGGAGACTCCGGCGACAATCAAGTGGCCAGCAACGGCGGTGGCGCCAATGCCGGCGGTCAAGTTGCGCTTTCTCCGGAAGTGAAGGAGGCCATTGCGGAGGAAGTGAAGGCGCAAATTGCGGCCGCGCAGGCTCAGGCGGGGCCGAGTGGAAACTCATCGGGTGGAAACTCGTCAGGAGGTGCGCAGCCGACGGCGGCTTCGACTGACCAGGCGCCTCCCGCACTCGACCCGGCGCAGCGCACCTTTGTGGTCGATTCCGAAGTCGATGTTACAGCGGATGGACAGGAATGCGCTCTGACGCAAGGGGACGTAATCACGCGGCTGACCGACACTCCTGATCAAGATCAGAAAGTGAATGTCAGCATCGCCAGCAGCAAGAAGGGCGACTGCGCTGCGGGCAAGACGGTTGACGTTGCGGTCGATGATCTTCAGGAAATGCAAAATCACTTCCAAGAACAACTGGATGAAGGAATGAAGACGCTGGCTTCGAAGCAAGGCACGGGAGGGTTGCCGAAATCGCCCGATACCAGCACGACGCCTTCGGATGTGCCACCGCCGCCACCCGACAAGTCGGCGGGCCAGGCGCTTGATGATCAGTCGAAGACAGCGGATCAGACCGAAGCGGAAGTGAAGCAGGAAGCCGGATCGTCTGGAGGTGGGGGCGCGCAGTAAGAATCCGCGTACTGCGCCGGGTGTTTGGCGCGGCTTTGCAAATTTCCACTTGAATGTCAGTTGGAGCCACTGGCTCAACTGATATTTCCAGAAAATTGACCGAGCAACCGAGATGTATTGAGAGGAGAAGGCAAGCCATGCAAGTAGATCTGAAAAGGACCATTCCTCTGTCCGTTGCGCTCGCGTGCGTATTTTTCTTTGCTGGGCCGAGAGCCAGCGCTCAAGCCGTATCTCTGCAGGACCAACTGGCGGCGCAGTACAAGCTGGTGAAAATGGGATCGGACACGAGCGGATATTCCGTGGTCGATGCGGGCACGGTGCTGGCGATTCAGAAAGGTGGAATTCTTGGAGTTCCTTATTCGGACAAGACCATTCTCACCAGCAAGTATGAAAATGGAACGGTGCATGGGCCGAATGCTGCGATGACGGAAGCGCGGAAGCGGCTCTTCGGACATTTTTCTCAGACTTCGTCCGAAGGTCAGACCACACACTTGTTCCAGAAGGGCGATAAGGTATACCCGACCAAGGTGGAAGTAAACGTGCAGAAAGACACGGTGGAACTGGGCATCGTCGCCTGCGATAAATGCAACAACACCGACCCGCCGACTTACAACAAGGCACAGGTGGTCTTTCAGTTCCCCAAGGGATCGTTGGCCAAAGCGAGCGCCGGCGAGGTAGAAGATACGATTGGCCAGTTGCTGACCGTCAGCGATGACTCGCAACAAGGCGATCAGAACAGCCAGCAACAAGGCCAGCAGGGCGGAGACCAGGGAAACCAGCAGGCCGCGGACCAGGGACAGCAGCAACAACAGCCACAACAGCAACAGCAAGCCCAACCGCAGACGATCGAGAAGGGACAAACGCCGGATCAAGTTGTGGCTGCTCTGGGCCAACCGGATAAGATTGTGAATCTCGGCGCCAAGCAGTTGTATATCTACAAAGATCTGAAAGTGACATTTCTGAACGGAAAAGTTTCCGACGTGCAATAGCTCTCAGATGGAAGGGTCGGGGCCGCGTGGTAGAATCCGATTCTGCCGGAATGGCCCCGCATGCCGGAAGAGAATCCCAGTGAGAGCAGGTCCCCCCACAACGCCCGGGAACGGGCTGAAGATCATTATTATGCCGCGCTCGATCTGATGGCCGAGGGTCATCTGGAGCAGGCCGTCGCGGCTTATCGCGAATCGATCGCCGCAGATCCGACCTATACCGAAGCCATGCATGGACTGGCACGGGCGTTGCAGGACTTGCAACGCTACGATGAAGCTATCGCGGCTGCGCAGCGGATCGCGGAAATCGATCCCGACGACGTGCTCGCGCATACCAGCCTTTCGGTGCTATATCAGAAAAAAGGAATGATTGCGGAAGCGGAGGCCGAGGGCGCGAAAGCGCGCGTGCTGGGGTGGAAGCAGCAGCTAAAGAGAAGCTAAATACGAGATGTTCGGCTGTCGCCCGCTTTTTGGTTTTCCAGTTGTGGACGTTATTGAGGGTCAAGGAGCGCTGTGGCCGGGTTTCGACCCTTGCCGAAACGACGGCGATACCTGGACGGTCACCCCAGCGTTGCTAGGAGTTTTATCGTCGAGGGCCGTACCGTTGCGATGCTTCAGTTCTCTATCGAGAAATGCAACCGTATAGACCCCGATTATTTCCAGTGCAATTGAGGTTTGCTTCGTTTGCAGCACGGTCGTCGCTGCGACGAATGGCTCGTCTGTGAAGCCTGAGTGGCTTATACCGCCAGTATTCACAAGAACGTGAAAGCTGCCGCCCGGGCACCTACGCATCTGTTGCTCGTCTGTTACCAGTTGGGCTTGATGGTTCTTGTCCCACTCTTTTCGGGTGATGCCATAAGGCGCGAGTTGCGCATCCGTCGGAGGCTCGTGATGCACCTCCATCCACATGAATGGTTGAGAAGGCAGTGATTCTCCCTCAAAGACAAAAATCGGACCATCGGGACCGAGGCCATCTGCATTCAGGCAGGCCTTGATGCGTTGATCGAGTTGGCACGCCCTCGCCGCTGCCCTGCCACCGAACGAGTGTCCCCACGCTGCGATCTCTTGAAGATTTAATCGTCCTGCGAACGGAGCCGCACTCGTCTTTCCTTCATTTAGCGCAGTGATTTGGTCGATGGAGAACCCTATGTCAGCGGCCCACCGGTTGATGTGTGGTTCGTCGAAAGCGTGCATGCGCTTTATAAACTGATCTCTTGTTTCGCCGGGTGGGGTCGGAAGGTGGCGTCCTGTAGCCTCCGGCAAAGTGGCGACTGAACGTCCGTCGGGAAAAACCACCACCAGGGTTTCGTAGGTCGGTTCGATAGAGACGACCACATAGCCATGGCTGACGACTTCCTGAATCAAGGTCGTATATGCAGTCACGGGTGTTGCCAAGCCCGGCGAGAACGTGATTAATGGAAACCGCTCGCTTCCAGAGGCGACGGGCGGTGCATCCAGGGTCTGGCTTACGATCTTGCCCGAGCGGAGCAGCGGCCAAGAATCTCCCCAGAAGTCCCGCATATTTTCCCCGTCTTTGTCCTCGGCAATCACATCAGCTCCCGGTAAGTACTGTGAGCGTTTCGAGTCTCGCCGCTGATCAGCCGGATACCAGACGTAGACCATGAGTTCACGCCTTGCTCCCGGCACCTTGGAGAACTGCTCGATTCGTGAATGGTCTACCCAGTGATACGCGATGCGTCCGATGGCGTATTTCCCAGCGGGGTGAGAAAGTTGCTTCATAGTCGTCACAACTTGCTGAGCGACGGTGGTTGGCAGAGACGCGAATAGTGCGGCCACAATCAGGGGCATCAAAAGGCAGCGTGCGAGCGCCAGGACCCTTCGACTCTTCGGCGTTTTGGTTTCCGGTCCGCTGTGGAACACCTTCATGCGGCGGATTTTACTCCTCCTACAGAGTGGGCCTCGCCTCGCATGGTTGGCGAATAATCCCATAGCGCTCATAAACCGGGTTGGATGTGCGGATGACAAACGCGGGCGGCGGCGACTCGATTTCTCGCCTTCTCACAAGTCATGCTGTTCAAGGCTGATCGCCAAGGGCTACAGCGCATACTTCTTCATTAAATGGCGGAACGATCGGTAGGAGATGCCAAGGACGTCAGCGGCTTTGGTCTGCACGCCGCCGCTCTGGTTGAGCGCATTCTGCAAGAGCGAGCGTTCGATTCCCGCAACGTAGTTCTCCATGTCCATGCCTTGGGGAAGGGTGACGTCGCTGCCGATGGCGGGCAGTCCACCGTCGGCGGAAGCGGCGGCGGCACGGGCTTTGGGACGTTCGGCAGGAATTTCCACGTGAAGTTCTTCTGTCATTTCCAGGGCGACCGCGCGCTCGACGGTATTCTCGAGTTGGCGAACGTTGCCCGGCCACTCGTAATCGCAAATGGCGGTCAGCGAGGGCGCGTGCGCACGCAGAATGGCGCGTCCGGCAGCAGTCGCGTATTTTTTTAGAAAGTGGTTGACCAGCAGCGGAATGTCTTCGCGGCGCTCGCGCAGCGGGGGCACGCGGATGGGAATAACGTTCAAGCGGTAATACAGATCTTCGCGAAACAGATTTTCGGCAACGGCTTTATCCAGATCGCGGTTGGTGGCCGCGATGACACGCACGTCGATCGAAATCTCGCTGGTGCTGCCGACTGGACGGACGGTGCGCTCCTGCAATACGCGCAAGAGCTTGACCTGCATGGCCAGCGTCATCTCACTGATTTCATCGAGGAAGATGGTTCCGCCGTCCGCCACTTCGAACAGGCCGCGTTTGTTCTGGCTGGCTCCGGTGAAAGCGCCCTTGAGGTAGCCGAAGAGTTCGCTTTCCAGGAGCGTTTCCGGGAAAGCTCCGCAGTTGACCGAGACAAACGCTTCCGTGGCGCGAGGCGAACAGACGTGAACGGCGCGGGCCACGAGCTCTTTTCCAGTGCCGCTCTCGCCGTGGATGAGCACTGTGCTGGCGGTCGAGGCGACGGTCCGGACGGTTTGCTTGAGTTTTTCCATGGCCCCGCTGGAGCCGATGATGTTGTCGAGCGAGTTGCGTGTGGCAGCGTCGCGGCGCAGCGCGAAATTCTGGCGGCTGAGCACGAGTTTTTCCAGAGATCGGTTCAGCGCCAGCTTGATTTCGTCCACCAGGCCCGGGCTCTTGCGGATGTAGTCGGAAGCGCCTCCGGCCTTTACAGCTTCGACCGCCGCCTCATAGTCATCGACCGCGGTGATGAGGATGACGGCGGAATCCGGCGAAACTTTGTGCGCGTGGCGCAACACCTCAATGCCGTCAACGTTGGGCATTTTGATGTCGGTGATGATGACGTCATAGAGAGCGCCGTCGATTTTGTTCTTCGCCGCCTGCCCATTCTGGACGGTTTCGACGCGGTGGCCTTCGCGGCGCAGGGAGATGTCGAGCATTTCGCAGATGGAGCGCTCATCGTCGCAGACGAGAATATTAGCCATGCGACCTCCCTGCAGCAGCGGCGGCCAGCTGCGGCGCTGCGACTTCCGCGGGCTTAACGGCAAGCCGGTTTCCGGAGATTGCTTTCTCCGCCTCGAGCCGGTGCAGGCGCAGGATAAAAGTAGTTCCCTGTCCAGGCTTCGACCGGACCCACACCTTGCCTTCGTGGGCCTGAGCGATCTGGTACACGATGGCGAGTCCGAGCCCGGTGCCGCCTTCAAAGTTGGATTGGAAGGGCTCGAAGATTTTTTCGATCTGCTGCGGCGTCATCCCGGAACCGGTGTCATGCACGGATACTTGCCAATCCTGGCCAATGGACTCGACGGTTACGGTGAGCATGCCTCCATCTTTCATGGCGCGAACGGAGTTCTCGCACAGATTCCAGAAGACCTGTTTGATCTTGTCGCCATCGGCAAACACAGTGGCCTGCTGCACGGAATAGTGGCGGCGGATCGATATGCCGGTGTTCTCCGCCGTCATGCGGTGATCCATCAGGGTCAGCGTGTCTTCGAGTAACTGGATGAGATCGACTTTGGCGAAGTTGTATTGCTTGGTGCGCGAATAGGCCAGAAAATCGGTGATGATCGCATTCAGCCGCTGCGATTCGCGGGTAACGATGTCGAGCAATCGCCGGTGCTCCTCGCCCATCTCTGGAACGCCGGAAAGCATGCTGACGGATCCGGCAATAGAGGTGAGGGGATTGCGGATTTCATGCGCGATGGCCGCAGCGAGCCGGCCCACGGCAGCGAGACGATCTTGCATGCGGACTTCGCGCTCCAGTCGGCGGATTTCCGTGAGATCGTCGAGCACATAAACGAAGCCGAGAGTCTCGCGTTCCGGCACGGTTAATGCCGCTACCCGCACACGAAAGGTCTTGCGGAACTTTGCGGCGGAATCGAAGCGCACTTCGGAGTGCCGCTTCTGACTCTCGATGTTGGGGAGAGCGTCGACAAACCACTCCCGCACTGGCGTGCCGATCAACTCGGCCGCCGTCCGCTCCAGCAACTTTTGGGCGGCGGCGTTCACCAGCGTGATGCGACCGTCGAGACCGATCGTGATCAATCCGCTGCTGATCGAGTGAATAATGTTTTCGTGCAGTGCCTGCAGATCTTCCAGGGCACCGCTGGCGTCTTTGAGCTGCACTCCCACCTGCCGCAGCTTGGCCGTGAGCAGTCCCGCGAGATAGGCGACGGCAAGAAAAGCGAACAGATTCACAAAAATGATTGCTTGCAGAGCCTTCAATCCAGGGTGGGTCGTACAGTACGACGGGACTATGCTGTAATAGTTCAGTTCGAGGACGGTTCCGTAGAGAATGAAAGCCAGGGCCGCGACCAGTCGGGCCCATACTCCCGGGAGCAGAACCGCGGCCACGATGATGACCAGGGGATAAAGAAAGTTCAGAGAACTATCCCAACCGCCGGTTTCGTGAATGACGAGACTGACCAGGACAAGATCGGTCAGTACCTGCAACGCCGCCTGGATCTGATGCTCCCGCCAGAAAGACAGAAGAAGAACGTAGAACAGCGACAGGCTGTACCAGAGCAGAACGGTGCTCAGGAAGAGCCGCATGGGCAGCGGCGTAGGCGTGAACTGAGCCACCGCCAGTTCTATGGCCAGCAGCAGAGTCAGGATGAAGATCCGGACTTTGACCAGCCAGACCAGCCAGTTGCGCTCATCGAACGTAGATTGCATGAAGTTGCGCGCGATCTTTATGCCTGCAAGTTGCAGGCGTCAAGTTTTCCAGTTTCAAGGTTTCATCGTTTCAAGATCTCGGAATTGCGAAGCGCCAACTCGAAACCTTGAGCCGTTCCCTGTGAAAACGGTTTTACCCAGCCAGCTTGGCGATCATGGCAAACAGCGGCATGTACAGCGAAATCACGATGCCACCCACCGAAACGCCGAGGAGCGCGATGATGAGCGGCTCCAGCATGGCCAGCATGTCTTTGGTCGCCGCATCGACTTCCTCTTCGTAGAAGTCGGCGATCTTCTGCAGCATGGAATCCATAGCGCCCGTGGCTTCGCCGACGCCGATCATCTGCGTCACCATGTTGGGGAAAACCCCGCACTCGCGCAGCGGATCGACAATGGTCCGGCCCTCTTCAATGGCTTTCCGAACCTTCATCAGAGCTTCTTCCAGCACCGCGTTGCCGCTGGTTCTGGCCGTGATCGACAAGCCTTCGAGAATGGGCACGCCCGAGGTAATCAAGGTTCCCAGGGTGCGGGTGAAGCGGCCCACCGCGATTTTGCGCAGCAACTGGCCGAGCACTGGTAAGAACAGCAACATCTTGTCGGAGTAGTATTTGCCCCGGGGATCTTTACGAATCTGCTTGACTCCGAAAAAAATTCCCGCGGTGCCGACGCCGAAGACCCACCAGAAGCTCTGCACGAAAGAGCTAAGTCCCATCACGATGCGGGTGGATAGAGGCAGGCCGACACCCAGGCCGGCAAACAGGTTGGCGAAGATCGGAACTACCCACTTGAGCAGGGCTCCGACAATCAATACCGCAATGCTGACCACGGCCACGGGGTAGATCAATGCCGACTTAACCGCCGATCGCAGGCGGACGGCTTTTTCGACGTAGGTGGCGAGGCGCTGCAAAATAATGTCGAGAATACCGCCGGTTTCTCCGGCTTCGATCATGTTGGTGGTGAGGTCGTCAAAAACGGTGGGATATTGGCGCATGGCATTGGCCAGCGTCGCGCCGCCCTCCACCGTGGTTCGCACTCCGGTAAGAGTCTTCTGAAAGGACGGGTTCTCCTGGTTGGCCGCGAGGATTTCAAGACACTGGACCAGAGGCAGACCGGCATCAATCATCACCGAAAACTGACGGAAGAAAATGGCGATGTCTTTGACCGAAACCTTGGTGGAACCGAATGTGGG
This sequence comes from uncultured Acidobacteriaceae bacterium, assembly GCA_963772045.1. GTDB lineage: Bacteria > Acidobacteriota > Terriglobia > Terriglobales > Acidobacteriaceae > Sulfotelmatobacter. The sequence goes on from CAVYWC010000005.1 coordinate 560,262, forward strand.
CATGGAAAATTCCTTGCCCTTTTCGCGAATCGAGCCCGGGGTGATGCGCTCGCGCCGCAGCGCCTGCGCCAGGGATTGCTTGTTGGAAGCCATCCGCTCGCCGCTGATTTTCTGTCCGCTTGCGTCTTTGCCGGAAAATGTAAAAACTGGCATGGTATTACCCTCTCCTCGCTAACCTGCGTGTTCTTGAACTGTAGTTCCCTATCATGGTAGTTCCGGTTAGTGCTTCGAAGCCGCCCCTCGAGCGAGCGCCCCGCCTGCGGCCGGCCGGTTCAGCAAGCTGGCGCCGCGATTGATCATTTCCTGCAGCTCATCCGTGTTGCTGGAGCGCTGCAGCGCAACTTCCAACGAAATCTGTTTCTGGAAGTACGCCGTGGCCAGCGCCTGATTGAAGGTCTGCATCCCGTATTTTTCCTGCCCGGACTGCATGGCCGAGTAGATCTGGTGAATCTTGTCCTCCCGGACCAGGTTGCGCACAGCGGCATTGGGCACCAGAATTTCCATGATCATGGCGCGGCCTTTGCCGTCGATACGCGGCAGCAGCGATTGGCACATGATGCCTTCGAGCACCAGCGAAAGCTGGGCGCGTATCTGCGGCTGCTGGTGAGCCGGAAAGACGTCAATGATTCGGTTGATGGTGGAGGTGGCCGAGTTGGTGTGCAAGGTGCCGAAAGTCAGGTGTCCGGTTTCGGCTATGCGCAGGGCCGATTCGATGGTCTCCAGATCGCGCATTTCGCCGATCAGCACGACATCGGGGTCTTCGCGCAGCGCGGCCCGCAATGCGTCGCCAAAACTCTTGGTATCGGCGTGCAACTCGCGCTGGTTGACCACGCAGTTCTTATTCATGTGCACGAACTCGATCGGGTCTTCGATCGTGAGAATGTGGTCGTGGCGCTCGCTGTTGATCTTGTCGATCATCGACGCCAAGGTGGTTGACTTGCCGGAACCGGTTGGGCCCGTTACCAGCACCAGACCGCGGGGCTTGTCGCACAACTTGCTGACGACGGGCGCGAGTCCGAGCTGATTGAACGATTTAATCTCGAACGGAATGAGACGGAAAACGGCGGCCGTCGCGCCGCGCTGGTTGAAGACATTGGCGCGGAAGCGCGCCAGCCCCTTCAGACCGAACGAGAAGTCCAGCTCGAGGCTCTCTTCAAAGCGGTGCTTCTGCGAATCGGTCATGACGCTATAAGCCAGCTGCTTGGTTTCGGCCGGCGTCATCTGCGGCAGATCGAGCGGCACCAGATGCCCGTGCACACGAATCTGCGGCGGCGAGTTGGTGGTGATGTGGAGATCACTGCCGTTCATCTCCAGCATTCTTTTCAGCAGGTCGCTTAACGACAAACCCATGGCAAGTTTCCCCTTTTAGTCCCTAGTCGTTAGTCCTTAGTCGTTAGTTAGATCCGACGAAGCGTCGACTAATTTCAATTCGCTTCGTCGCTGGTCTCATCCTTGATCGTTCATCGTCGCTTCTGGTTTGTGACTGACGACTCAGGACTAACAACTAACGACCGCTTCTAATGAATCGTTTCGCGTGCGACTTCTTCCAGCGTCGTCATGCCCGCCGCGACTTTAATCAATCCACTACGGCGCAGAGTGATCATGCCGCGCTCGATCGCTTTTCGCTTCAGTTCCACAGCGGAAGCGCCAACCAGAACCAGTTCCCTGATCTCGTCATCCACTTCCATCACTTCGTACAATCCGCAGCGGCCTTTGTAGCCTGTGTTATTGCAAACGGTGCAGCCCTTACCTTTCTGGATTTTCACCGTCTTGGCTTCCTCGGGCGTGAATCCCTCTTCAATCAGAGTCTGTACCGGGACTTCGACTGTCTCGGTGCAATCCTTGCAAACACGGCGAACCAGACGCTGCGCACAGATCAGGTGAACGGAGGTCGCCACGAGGAATGGTTCAATGCCCATATTCATCAGCCGGGTAATGGTTTCGGGAGCGCCATTGGTGTGCAGCGTGGAGAGGACCAGGTGCCCGGTGAGTGCCGCTTTGATCGCGATTTCAGCGGTTTCGAAGTCTCGGATCTCGCCGACCAGGATGATGTTCGGATCTTGCCGCAGGAACGAGCGAAGAGCAGCGGCGAAGTTCAGCCCGATCTGTTCCTTCATCTGCACCTGGTTCACGCCGGCCAACTGGAACTCCACCGGGTCCTCGGCCGTCATGATGTTGGTATCTGGCTGATTGAGGCGTGAAATCGACGAATAGAGTGTGTTGGTCTTGCCGGATCCGGTCGGCCCGGTCACCAGCACCATGCCATATGGTTTGAGAATGGCTTTTTCGAATTTCACCAGCGACTCGGCTTCGAAGCCGAGTTTGGTCATATCGAGCCGCAGGTTCTCTTTGTCCAGCAGTCGCAGCACGATCTTTTCGCCCCATAGAGTGGGCAGCGTGCTGACGCGGAAATCGAGCTGCTTCTTGCGGCCGCCGATATTCATTTTCAGCATGATGCGGCCGTCTTGCGGCAAACGCTTTTCGCTGATATCGAGCTTCGCCATAATCTTCAGTCGCGAGGTGATCGCGTCTTTCAATTTCATGGGAGGCGACATGATCGACTGCAAAACGCCGTCAATGCGGAAGCGCACGCGGAATTCTTTTTCGTAGGGCTCGATGTGGATGTCGCTGGCGCCACGCTTGACCGCATCGCCGAGCACGACGTTGACGAGCTTCACGACGGGAGCTTCGTCGGCGGCTTTCTCCAGGTCGGCCAGCTCCATCTCTTGCTGTTCCGACTGCAGTTCGACGTCTTCGTCGCTCATCTCGGACATCGACTGCATCACGGCTTCAAGATCTTCTTCCTTGGTCGCGCCGTAGGCTTTTTCGATGCCCGTCAGGATCGAGCTTTCCGAAGCCACCACCGGCTCAATGTTGAAGCCGGTCATGAACTTGATGTCATCCATCGCGAACACGTTGGTCGGATCGACCATCGCGATGGTGAGTGACGCGCCTACGCGGCTCAACGGCAGAATCTGGTAGCGCTTCGCTGTCTCGTAGGGAATAAGCTTGACCACCGCGGGATCAATCTCGAAGTAGGAAAGATTGATGGCGGGCACACCATATTGGCGGGAGAGAAAATTGGTGACGTCCTCATCCGTGAGGAAGCCGAGCTTCACCAGGGCTGAGCCCAGACGGCAGCTCTGTTCTTTCTGGGTCTTCGTCGCTTTTTCTAACTGCTCCGCGGTAATGATCTTCTCTTTGACAAGAAGATCACCCAGCCGTTGAGACATACGTCGATCTCCTATCCACGTTGGGTGGAACGACGCCCGAGACTCATGCAGGCATGGCGCAAACGGCTGCCCTTAAAAGGAGGGAGTGCAGCTCATTCGCGTTGACATAAATTGTCAACGCAAGCGCGTTACCGTACCAGTAACTTAGGGTCAATGGCGCAGGTAACTTTGTCCTCGCGCGGGTCGCATTCGCACCCGGCTTGCCCTGCGAAACATCACGATTGCAGCAGCTTAGGAAGCTCGACTTCTCGTCGTGAGCGGGGACTTCCCCGGCCTGCGCGGCTTTCGGGCGGAAGTTACGATAGTGTGATTCTGAAATCGCTTGTGCGTCATTTTGTCCGGCTTCCCTGAGTCGAGACGACTGTCTCCGAATCGACACAGCGTGGACACCTTCCCACATTATTGCTTCTTCGCCTGCGCGCAAGCCGTTCATTCTGTGGACGCGACCCAATGGATCCACGGTTGCCCTACTCATCAGCGACATCTCCGGCAGAAATCGCTGGAGATTGCAGTTCGATCTCAGGAGGGCATCATGCAGATGGCAATCACGCTCATGGCAATCGTGGGAGGGCTGGTCTTCTCGCTGGCAATCGCTTTGTTGGCAGAAGAAATCATCTTCGGGCAGGTATTCCGTCTATTCTTTGCTACAGGTAAATTGATGCCTGAAGAAATGGTGGCAAAGCCGGTCGCGGTCAAGTCAATTCCGAAGAGGTGAGGGAAGGCTTTGGCGACGGCTGTGCCTGTTTCGACGTCGCGAGCCGATTCGAAGCGATCGGTTCCGTGCCACTCATTGCGGTGTCAAAACGGTACAGAGGCAGCGTTCGGCGCTATGTGGCAAGCGGTTTATAATTCGGGCATCCCTGACGTAACCTCGAACCCGGTGCACCGAGCTTTCCGCTTCCCTGTTTTTCTTCGCGTTGTGCTGCATGTCCTGGTCGTCGCTGCCGGTTTGGTGACTCTGTCCACAGCCGCCGACTGGAACACACCGGAGCAGAATCTGGCGCGAAAGATCGTCGCCGTCACTGGAGAGAATCAAGTAGCCGTGACCTTCGCGAACCGCTCCCATCTCAGAAAGCGCGACAGCGACATCATTGAAAATGGATTGCGCAGCGCGCTGCAAAATGTTGGCTTGCGCTTCGCGCCCGCCGATCAAGCATCGACCAGCGTCATCATCACGCTCTCGGAAAATCCGGCATCTTACGTCTGGATCGCCGAAATTCGTGCGAGCACCGGCGCCCCCGTGGTGGTTCTGGTTTCAATTCCACGACCGGAGGGATCGGCCGCCGGGCGCGATGCAGTTCCACTCAGCCTGCGTAAGATTTCATTGTTCCAGCAGGGCCAACCGATCCTCGACGTTGCTGTGCTGGAGGAAGGTTCCACTCCCTCTCGCATCGCCGTGCTCGATCCTGAAAAGGTTTCGCTGTACCGCATGCAAGCTGGAAGATGGCAGGCGGAACAGACGCTCGCTATCGCGCATGACCAGCCGTGGCCGCGGGATTTGCGGGGAAGGCTTATCGTTACGCGCGATGCGGCGCGCGATCACCTGCTCGACGTGTATCTGCCTGGTCTGTCTTGTACCGTTGGCTCAGCATTGTCTTCGCGCCTGGATTGCCGCCAAAGCGACGACCCCTGGCCGCTTCTGGCCGGCGCGATGAATGGCCCGATGGCCGTTTTTCCCAGCGCTGGAATCGAGAGCGGCGCGTCGACCGTCGTCCCAGAGGTGAAGGCATTCTTCGCCCCCACGCGAAACTTTTTCACTGGGGTACTCACTCCCGGCGTAGGCGAGTTCAACAGCGTGCCGAAGTTTTTTTCGGCTGCGTTTCTGCCTCGGGAAAACGGCTTACTCTGGCTCTTCGCCGGCACCGACGGCCAGGTGCACATGATGGATGGGATTACCGATCAGACGGCAAAATTCGCATGGGGCAGCGACCTCGCCAGCGTGAAAACTGCCTGCGGCGCGGGCTGGCAAGTGCTGGCGACAAGCGGGGGAGAAGAGACAGGTGACTCGATCCGCGCCTACGAGTTTCCGGATCGCGATCCCGCTGCGGTGAGTTCTCAGGTCGATTTTGACGGCCCGATCATCGCGCTGTGGACGGAAGCTCGCGGCGATACGGCCGTGGTGGTCAGCAGAAATACGGATACAGGAAGCTATGAAGCATTTCGTTTGGCGATGGCTTGCGGTCAGTAGCTTGTTTCTGTCCGCATTCGCGGCGCAATCGGCAACGCGCCCGCGATATGGCGGTACGTTGCATATCGCGGTGCGGGAGCCGTTGGCGTCACTCGATCCCGCAGAGGAGATGCCGCCAGACTCGCTGACAGAAAACAATATCACCACATTGATTTTCGAAAATCTGGTCACGCTCGATGAGCGCGGAGATGCACGGGCTGTCCTCGCAAGCTCGTGGCAGGCATCTCAAGACAATCGGCAGTGGACTTTTCGAGTACGGCCGGGAGTGAAATTTCACGACGGAACTTCGCTGACTGCAGCAGTTGCCGCAGCTTCGCTGCAGGTTTCAAATCCTTCCTGGAAGGTGATGGCGGATGGGGGTTCGATCGTAATCGAGCGCGACAGCCCTGATCCTGAACTGCTGGCAGAGCTTGCTTTGCCGCGAAATGCGATCGCCAGCAGAATACCGGGTTCCATGCCGAGCGGCACTGGCCCGTTTCGCGTTGCGAACTGGCAGAACAGCAAAGAGCTGGTCCTGGCCGCGAACGACGATTACTGGGGTGGTCGTCCCTACTTCGATTCGATTGAAATCGAGATGGGCAAGAGTTTTCGCGATCAGCTGATGGCATTTCAATCCGGCAAAGCCGACGTCGTCGAAGTCGCGCCCGAGCAGGTGCAGCGCGTCGCCATCGATCGGCAACGTCTTTTCTCTTCGCTCCCAGTGGAATTGCTGGCGCTGGTGTTCGCGCGCGAGGCGCAATCGCCGGAAGAGAAACTATTGCGTCAAGCGTTGTCTTTGAGCATCGATCGCGATTCGATGGGCAGCGTTTTGCTGCAGGGCGCGGCTCAGCCGTCCGGCAGTGTGCTTCCGAATTGGATGACGGGGTATGCTTTCGTTTTTTCTAGTCAGGGCGATCTGCCGCTGGCACGTCGCGACCACGATCAGGCCCATGCAAATCCCGCTTGGACGCTGGGCTATGATGGCAATGACGCGCTGGCGCGACTGCTGGCGGAGCGTATCGCACTCAATGCAAAAGATGCGGGGCTGTCGTTGCAGACCACCTCTGCGGCCAACGTCGACTTGCGGCTCATGTTCATTCCATTAGCATCTCCGGATCCGTGGATCGCGCTCGACCGTCTGGAAATGCTCATCGGCTTCGCGGCTCCCCCAATGACCAACGATTCGGTGGAGAATCTCTATGCCGCTGAACAATCGCTGCTGGCAAGCGAACGAATTATTCCGCTGTTTCATCTACCTGTCATTTATGCGATCTCGCCCGCATTGAAAAACTGGAAGCTGCAGAAAGATGGCGGCTGGAATCTCGCCGACGCCTGGCTGGAGAGTCGGCCATGAGCTTTCGCCGCAAGCTGCTTACCGTCTTTGCGCTCACGGTCTTCGTATCCGTTGCGGCCGTGGGAGGACTGGTGCTGGCGCTGACACGACGCGCTTTCGAAAGGAACGAAGACGAGCGTACCGCCGCGCTGGTAGCTCAGTTTCAACGCGAGTTTAACCGGCAAGGGGATCAAATTGCCCGCCGCGTGGAAGCTATCGCCGCTTCGGAACCAGTCTCACACATGGCTGCGTCGCTGAACGGAACGCCCGCTGACTCAGCCGGATATTTCGACCTCGCAAAATCCCTGGCCGACAGTTACCAACTCGATTTTCTCGATCTGGTCAACGATCGCGGCATGATTATTTCTTCGGCACAGAACCCGGCCAGGTTTGGCTATCTGGAGAATAGATTCGAGATCTTCTCGTCTGCGGTTCCGGCAAACGCTTTTCTGATGCAACAAGAAGTGCAAGATTCGACCGCTCTTGGTCTGTTCGCCGTGCGCGCCACGGGATCCGGTGATCATCTCGTCTACGTGATCGGCGGCAAGCGGCTCGACAAAAGTTTCCTTTCCGCGCTCGATTTGCCGGCAAATACCCGCGCGCTGCTTTATCTCAACCGCACCGACCATTTTTCCGCAGACGAATTGCTTGACCCTGCTGGAGTAGCGGCGATTCCGGAAAGTCTCATCAATCTGATCGAATCCGTCCGGCGATACAATCAGGAAACTTCCGGCATTGTTCATCGCTCGCCCGACCAGGCCGACGATGAAATGTTCCACGCTACCCCTCTGCGCGGGATCGGCAAAGATCATTCGCTGCTGGGGATTCTGCTGATCGGGAATTCGCGAAGATCCTATGTCGAACTGAAGGGCCGCATTCGCGATTCTGCGCTGCTCGTTGCTGGGCTTGGGATCGTACTCGCGATCCTGCTCAGCAGTTGGGCTGCGGCCCGCGTCACGCGTCCGGTGGAGCGTTTGGCCCAAGCGGTACAGGATGTCGCCGCAGGAAATTGGAGTGCACGGGTGGAGGTATCAGGCAGCGACGAGATTTCGCAACTGGCCGAAACATTCAATCACATGACCGCGGAATTGCTCACCCACAAAGAACGCGTGATGCAGGCAGAACGCGTTGCCGCCTGGCGCGAACTGGCGCGGCGATTGGCGCATGAGCTCAAGAATCCACTTTTTCCGTTGCAGCTCACGGTGGAAAATCTGGTGCGCGCGCGCAGGCAGAGTCCTCAACAATTCGACGAAATGTTCGAGGAGAGCGCAGGCACGCTGCTGGCCGAGATCTCGAATCTGAAAACGATTATCGGCCGCTTCAGCGATTTTTCGAAAATGCCTGCCCCGCAACTACAGGCAGTACAGGTGAATGAGATCCTTCGCGAGATCGTTCGCCTGTTCCAGGCGCAATTGCAATCGCCAGGCCGCGTACCCATCACCACGAAATTGGATTTGGACGACCGTTTGGGATCGATTGCCGCCGACTCTGAATTGCTGCATCGGGCTTTGTCGAATCTTGTGCTCAACGCCATGGATGCGATGCCCAACGGAGGCACGCTGACGCTCCGCAGCCGCGGCCACGAACAGAGAATCATGATCGAAGTCGCCGACACCGGTTCCGGCCTCACGCGTGAAGAATGCGAACGCATCTTCACTCCGTATTACACGAGCAAGCAGCATGGAACCGGGCTCGGCTTAGCCATTGTTCAATCGGTCGTTAGCGACCATAACGGCACAATCAGCGTCCAGAGCGAGCCGGGCCGCGGAACAACTTTTGTGATCGAATTGCCCACAAACCGCGCTGCTCTGCAGGGCGACATGAGTGCGAAGAATGATAATGCCATGCCGGCCCAGTTCTCCAGCTAGTTCCGAGGTGGAACGTTGCCACTCAAAGCACATGTTTTGATCGTCGATGATGAGGCCAACACGCTGGCGTCGCTCTCGCGTGCCTTTCGCCTTTCTGGACACGAAGCCACGATTTGCGACAACGCCAACAAGGCACTTGAGTTAGCGACGGCGCAGAACTTCGATCTGATTCTCTCCGACGTCATTATGCCCGCGAAAGATGGCCTGACGCTCATGGAGGAACTCAAGAAGGCCGGGGTCTCGGCGCCTGTGGTCATGATGTCGGGGCAGGCGCACATCGAGATGGCGGTGCGCGCAACCCGGCTCGGAGCACTCGATTTTCTGGAAAAACCGGTCTCCTCCGACAAGCTGCTGCTTACGGTCGACAACGCGCTCAAGCTGCAGCGGCTGGAAAGCGAGAATCGGCAGCTCCGCCAGCGCCTTGGCGGCCATGAAATCGTGGGGAACGGTGACGCCATGCGGCGCGTGATGGCGCAAGTCGAGCGCGTCGCGCCCACGGAATCCAGGGTCTGTATCCTGGGCGAGACCGGCACCGGAAAGGAACTGGTCGCGCGAACCATCCACCAACGCAGCTCGCGCTCGGCCGGACCTTTTATTACGCTGAACTGCGCTGCCGTTCCGGCGGAGTTGATTGAGTCCGAACTTTTTGGCCACGAGAAAGGGTCGTTCACCGGCGCGTCCGGGCGACACATCGGAAAATTCGAGCAGGCCGATCAGGGAACGATCTTTCTCGACGAGATCGGCGACATGCCGCTAAACATGCAGGCGAAACTTCTGCGTGTGCTGGAAGAAGGAGAAGTTGAGCGAGTCGGTGGGATCAAACCAGTGTCGGTAAACACGCGTGTGGTGGTGGCAACGCATCGCGACCTCGAAGCGCGAGTGCACGAGCAGAAATTCCGTCAGGATCTATTTCATCGTATCTATGTCTTTCCGCTGCGGCTTCCGCCGCTGCGCGAGCGCCGCGAAGATATTCCGTCGCTGGTCGAGCATTTTGCCGCGCAGGTCTGCCGTCAAAACGCGTGGAAGACGGTTCCCTTCTCCGCAAATGCGCTGCGGGCCCTCCAGTCGCATTCCTGGCCGGGCAACGTCCGCGAACTACGCAACATGGTCGAACGGCTCATGCTCCTTGCGACTGACGGGCAGGTCGACTTGGCAACTGTGCAAGCTGCGCTGCCGCACTCCGCAGGCTCACCGCCTCCGCTCACTGTTTCTTCCGTCCCGCTCGCGGACCGTGTGCAGTCCTTCGAGCGAGAAACGATCCTGGCTGAACTCAAGCACAGCCACCACAACATGAGTGTGGCGGCAAGGGCGCTTGGGCTGGAGCGCAGTCATCTTTATAAGAAGGCCGAGCAGTTGGGGATCGATCTGCGCGCGTTGCGGCGCGAACAGGAGTCGCAGGAGTAATTTCGCAAGCGCTCAACCACAGTTCGGACCGGATTTCCCTTTCAGATCCGCAGCCAGCAGGCGATGAAACAGATGTTCGCCGGCTTCGCGCCGCACCGATAAACGTCCTGCGCCATAGGCCCGCGATTTCAATCCGCGCTGCACGTCTTCGCAGATTCCGAGATCCTCACTCTGCACGCGATTGCCTACCTCGACCGATTGGGTGTTGTACTCGCGGCGGGATTCGCTGACATCGCCGAAATAAAAATCAAAAACGACGCGGCAATGATCGGCATCGATGGGGATGACATAATTTGTGTCCATGTATCCCGCATAGCAGTTGATCATCAAATTCGGATATTGCCAGAAATACCAGGCGCGGTCGCCATGGCGCGTCGCGGCTGTCGCAGCATCCTCCTCCGAAGTCACCATCGGACTCGACTGCAGGCAGTAACGGTCCTCGCACTCAATTGTGTATTGCCTGTAATCGAGCACGGAGTTCAGCGCCTTGTGCAGATAAGGCACGTGATAGCCTCCGTCGAGATAATTGTCGACAAAAACCTTCCAGTTGCAGGCGATGTCATAGATTCTGCGATCGAAATAATGAAGTTCGCTGATCCCAAGAGGCGCCACGCGCGCGGCGAGGTGGCCAAGAAAATCACGCAGCGGTGCAGCCTTGGGATCGAGATTCACGAAAACGAAACACTCCCACGCCTCCACTCGCACGGGAAGCAGTCCGTTCTGACCGCGGTTGAAATTTTGCACGCCTTCGAATTCCGGCATGCCCTTGAGCGATCCGTCTAGTCCATACTTCCAGCCGTGGTATGGACATTGCAAAACGGAAGCCTGACCACAAGGCTGTGTGACCACCGCGGCGGCATGATGGCGGCAGACATTGAAAAATGCGCGCAGCACGCCATCGTTGCCGCGCACCACGACGACGGGTTCGCCCGCGATGTGAACGCTGACAAACCCGCCAGGGCGGCTCAGTTGGTCCGTGCGCGCCACCAGTTGCCAGGTTCGACCGAACACGTTGCTGCGTTCCAATTCGGCGATTCGCGGATCGACGTACCACGGAGCAGGAATCGTGGAAGCCTCGGCCAGCGGCGCGCATTCGTTATAGGAAGACAGGGTCTGCTCGAGCGAAGCGGAAATGGACATGGTTTCGGTCATCGAAATCGCAGTCCATATTAATGCACGCGCGCCGCCTCTGGAAATGGGACCGACAAATACACCCGCGCCGAAACGCCAGATTCCGCGAGCGTGATGCGTTCCAGATCAGGAAGCAAAGCCTTCTCAAGTACGTGGTCGCGATGCTCCGCGACTTCCACTCAGCCGACTTTTCGCATGCCGGATGGTTCTGCAATCGCCAAGGGAACCTGCACCAAGTGCTCGCTCAGAAACCACACCTGCAGTTCATTGGTCCGCAACACGTCACTGATGACCAGATCGTTAGTGCCATCGTCGCCGATCTCATCGGCGCGCCGAGCCAGTTTGCGGCAGTGGCCAATAATGATCTGATGCGCGTCCAGCAGGCGCGAGATCTGCACCGGAACTTCTTCGCGATCCCGCGGAGGCCGCTGAATGCGCGTGGTCTCGGCGACGTCATGCGCCATGGCGATGGAGATTCCGCCCAGCAACTGGATGCGTTCGGCAATCAAGTCCACAATCTCCACCTGCTCGGCAAAATGTTTGTCGAACAAAAGATGCAGTTGATAAAAAGTCGGCCCGGCCACCTGCCAGTGCGACTTCTTATACAAATCGCGGAGCGTCATTGAGTCGGCGAGTAACAGATTCAGTTGCTCCGTCATTTCGAGCCGTATCGGCTCGTCCAGCTCAAGCGGCAACGCATGCGAAACCGTCCCGTAGGCCTGAATGGGGGGTGCGCTCTGGTGAATGCGGGGCTGTGCGCTAACCGTGGATTGGCGCGTGGTGAAATTGCCTTTCTTGGACACTGTAGCCTCCTACTCAGATTTGTTTGCAATCGATTCTCGCGACCGCAGGGATTGGAATGTTGATATACCTAGCTTCGAGGTAATTAGATACATCGATTGGGCCAATCGGATGCAGGTTGTTTTCGCGGATGCGAATCCTGTGTCCCGGCGTGGCGCGAAGGGAGACCACATTTCGGCAGCTGCAAGTTGTCCGACTCCAAGCGGCAGCACTGCTCTGCGGAGGCCAGGAACAATGTCGACCGCAGTCTGGTGGTCTGAGCCGGAAACCTACGCAATCGCACTCTATTTGACGCCCCCCGCCTCGGTTGTTATCATCGCTCTGCGGGGTGGAGCAGTCTGGTAGCTCGTTGGGCTCA
>CAVYWC010000006.1:0-1000896 GCA_963772045.1 uncultured Acidobacteriaceae bacterium
ACGGCGGTAACACGGGTTCAAATCCCGTCGGGGACGCCAAAGTTGACGCCTGAGATCAAATCCTCGTGAAAGGCGCGTATATCCTGCATCAAACCTGCATTCTGATGGTTCAAAAAGCCCCATTCGTGCGACCACACTAAACCGTCAGGGAACAGGGCAGTGCATAGTTCTCTACGTTCGTTGACGCCCCCTTTATGCTCTCCGTTCGCAGCAATGGCAGCACGTCACATCGGCACCCTGAGCGATAGCACAGTCGCAGAGCTTGTGATGGAAACTCTGGTTGCGTGCATCGATCATCCAGAGATTGAGTATTGTTGGGGTGAGCGCAGAGACACGCGCCGGGGCGAAACCCCATGCAACGCCTCCGTAACTTACCGGGGTCAATGAGACTGAACTCTTGATTTCGACAGTTTGCTCGTCGCTTGTCAGATAATGGCACCATGCCGATACAGATTGCAGCCGGGGAAACGGACGATCCACACTTCATCACGCTGCTGAATGAGTTGGTGCGCGGACTTGTCAGCCGTGACACGCCTGATGAACTCTGGATCGTCCAGATTGATAACTGGTTTGACCACAAATGGCTACGGTTCTCAGGCATCGGAACGGTGCATTTTCAGTTTCCCGCATACATGAACCGAATCGACGCCGCACTGGAAGAGTTCTATCAAGACAAAGTTACTTTCCCTCCCTTCACGCCAAACAGAGTTGTGAGCCAGTGGTCTTTTCTGCGAGTTGGCGATCATTATGCCGAGGCCGCATTGCCCACGGTGCCCCATCGGTCCGAAAAACAACCGAGCGAAGCGAATCTGCACAGGCGGGTTCAAGACTTCAGCCGCTCGGCGTGTTTCGTGTGGTACAGCGCGAATACGGTTGTGAACGGCAGAGGAAGCGTTATGGTTTACAATCTCGCGGCTGGTCGAGTTGATTGCTGGTTCGCATCGTTCAATCGGCGGGAGGCGTGGAAGTTGCATGCAACGAAGGGCGTCAGCCAAGCGGATGTTGAGCAGTTGCTGAGTGCGGCATCATAGTCCGTAAGTGCGGCAAGATCGCGTTTATGAGCACTGACCCGATAGACCAATCAGGAACCCGCGAAGCCGAACGGCTGAGTTCAAACGAAGTTGGTTTGGGACGCCAACAAAGCGATCGCCTTCCAGGAAACCGCCGTTTCTTCATCATCCAATTTGATCCAGCTGGGCGGGGTTGACTGCCCAAACCGCGCCCCGCATCACGAATTGATCGAATTGCTCTGCCGATCCGGCCTCTATCGACGCGCTGCCTACACTTAAACATTGGCCGTGGATTCGGAATGACACCTGCGGACTGAAGAAAGCGCTTCAGCATTCTGGCCCCGCGCTAACGATGTAGTGGTCATGTGTCCGTGGTTGATCAAGCGGCTGGAGCAGTGCCGGCGTCGGGCAGACGTGCAGAGCGAAGCTTGGCTGCCATTTTCACCAGCGAGGCAAGAGAGTCGGCTTTCATCTTCTGCATGACCTGCCCTCGATGTGCCTTCACTGTGATCTCGCTGATGCCGAGCTCGCCACCAATTTGTTTGTTCAACAGGCCGGAAACGACCAACGCCATAACCTGCCGCTCGCGAGGGGTGAGTGCTGCGTAACAGTTCCGTAGCTCCCGAATTTCCGCTTCGTGGATAAGCGCGAGTCGGCTCCGTTGCAGCGCTTGCCGAATCGCGTTCAGGAGCGCTTCATCACTGAAAGGCTTGGTTAATAATTCGATTGCGCCCGCCTTCATGGCACGGACCGTCATCGGGATATCCCCGTGGCCCGTAATGAAGATGATCGGCATGTCGGTCCGCTCGGCGGCTATTCGCTGCTGCAGTTCTAGACCGTTGAGGCCGGGAAGAGAAACGTCAAGGATCAAACAGCTGGGAAGATCCGCTCGCGGATGATCGAGGAATTCTTGAGCTGATGCGAAGGTCTCGGCCTGCCAGCCTTCATTCTGAATCAACAATTCCAGCGACTCGCGCACTGAGACGTCGTCGTCAACAATAAACACGATGGGCGTGACCGTCGACATTGGTGATGACCCCACTTCATCGCCAGGAGAGCGCGTTACGATCATTTTATATCCCTCCTTCGCGGTAAGCGAGTGCGCATCGTCAGTCCACTTGAATGGTTAGTTCCCGCGAAGTGCGGTATTGAGCGCATCCACCAGATCCGTGTCGCGGAATGGTTTGGACAGGCATTCCACTGCACCCTGCTCGAGTAGCCGCCGCCGAACAGTCTTACCCCTATTCGCGGAAACGAAGATGGTCGGAATCGCTTGTCGCCGGATCAATTCCTGTCGAAGTTCAGGCCCGGTCATTCCCGGCATAGCGATATCGAGAATCAGACATCCGGTTGGCCCAACGCAATCGGAGGTAAGAAACTCTTCCGCCGACGAGAAGGTGCGAGTTGCAAGGCCGAATTCGCGCAGCAAATCAGGCAGAGACTCGCGCACGCACTCATCGTCATCGACTACTGACACAAGCGGACGTTCGGCGCAGTTTCCGTCCGAGTAACCCTTCATGGGACAACATTGCTCCACTCCATGAGAGGCGTCCATTGCACCCAGGTATTGGTTTGGCCGGTGATAAGCTGGACTGGACTCGCATCATACTGTACCGGTCATCGGATCTGTCCAGTTGACGCGGGTTTCCGCGTCCGCCGCGCTCTCGCTGCGGCAAGGAATAGAGAATGCGAACGTGGCTCCTGGGCCATCGTTCGCGGTAGCCCATAGACGCCCGCGATGAGCCTCGATAATGGAGCGGCTGATCGATAACCCGATTCCCATTCCATCGCTTTTCGTCGTAAAGAACGCTTCGAAGAGCTTGTCTGCGGCTTGAGGGGTGAAACCAGCTCCCGCATCTTTAACGCTAAGGCGCACCTGATCTCCCCCATCGCATTCGGTTTTGATCAGTAATTCTCTGGGGCGATCTTCGACCCCGCTCATCGCATCCGCAGCATTTCGCAGCAGGTTCAGGATGACTTGCTGAAGCTGGACGCGATCGCCGATGACGGGCGGGAGGTCGTCCGCAAGCTCATGGCGCAGAATTACACGCTTACTCTGTAGCTCACTCAACGATAGCGAAGTGACCTCTCGAGTCGCCTCATTCAGGTCCATTGCTTCAGGAGAAAGATCTCTCTTGCTATAAAGCGTACGCAGGCGCGTTATCACGTCAGCGGCCCGGTTGCCATCGCGAATGGTGCGCCGGGCGGTCTCGCGGGCGCCTTCGACATTGGGAGGATCTGCAGAGAGCATCCGCAGACACGTGCTGGCATTGGTGATGATGCCCGAAAGGGGCTGGTTGACCTCGTGCGCGATGGACGCCGTTAACACTCCGAGGCTCGTTACCCTGGCCACATTCGCGAGTTCCGATCTAGCCTTGCCGAGAGCTTCTTCGGAGAGTCGGCGCTGCGTTACGTCCTGAACCGCTCCGATGTACTCCGGGCGGCCCTGATTGTCTCGACTCCGATGCCCGATCAGGTGCAGGTATTTGATTGAGCGGTCGGGCATAAGCAGCCGGTGCTCGTATTCGAAGTCGCTAACGCCACGTTGCGCCTTTCCGATCATGTCGAACATCAGCGGAAGGTCTTCTGGATGAACACGAGATCCGATCAATTCAAACGTCATCGGTACACCCGTTTCAAACTCGAAAATTCGATAAAGCTGCTCTGACCACTTGATCTCGTCCGTCGCCACCAGCCAGGAAAAGTTGCCGATGCGACTCAGCTTCTGACCTTCCGCGAGGAATTGCTCGCTGCGCCGGAACTGTTCTTCTGCCCGCTTGCGATCGTGGATATCGGCATTTGTTCCATACCATTTCAGAATGTTGCCCGATTCATCGAGCATCGGGTTCGCGCGGAACAGAAACCAGCGATACTCCCCGTCGAAGCGGCGGAGTCGCCCTTCGACCTCTTCACCCTTGCCTGTGGCCATCATCGATTGCCACGCGGCAAGCAGGACGCCCAGGTCGGCGGGATGAACGGCCGCTGTCCAACCTGAGCCTTGCAGTTGTTCCAAAGGAAGTCCAACGTACGCGAGGTAATGCTGGTTGAAGAACTCCGCGGAACCGTCAGGACGCGCCGACCATGCCAGCGCGGGTATTGTGTTGATGATCAGGCCAAGTTCGCGTTCACTGGCCTGCAGCGCTTCCTCTGCCCGTCTTCTGTCATCAATGTCGGTTAGCAGGACGTACCAGCGGACAACGCGACCTTCCGCGTCAACTAGGGGGAGGCCGCGAGCGTGGAACCAACGATACACTCCGTCGGCACGGCGCAGACGATGATCAGTATCGTATGGAGACAACGTCTCTACAGAGCGCCTCCACGCCAAAATCACGCCAGGAAGGTCGTCCGAGTGGACGGCGTCGCTGGTGGACCATTCTTTCATCTCTTCGACGGATTTGCCGAAGTAGTCCGAGACCTGACGGTTGACGACTTCGACTTCCCCCGTTGCGCTCATAATCGCTACCAATCCTGCGATACCATCGAAGATCAAGCGCAAACTCTGCTCGCTATCGCGCAGGGCATCCTCAGCCCGCTTGCGGTCGACAATCTCTGTTCTCAGATCTTCATTGATTTCGGCAAGTTTTACTGTTCGTTGCGCGACCTGTTGGTCGAGTTCGCTGGCGACGCGCTTCTGCTCATTCCGCAGGCGCGCCTCCTGTAGACCGATGGCCGCTTGACTCGCCGCCACACTGAGAAGAAGGCTCTCGGTCCGCGCGGGAAAATCCACGCGCCCGGAACCTACAACGATTACGCCGATCTCGCCATGCACTCCCAGCGGCAAGGGGAAGATCGAAATATCTACACCCCCAAAACCGTCCCCGGGGGGTAGCGACACCTGGGTGCCATTTCCCAACCAGTCGCGCAGAATCAACCGGATCTTTTGCGAATCCAGACTGACTTTGCACGAGTCGTCGACCCGGAGCACCTCCACGGGCGCTGCGGTGAACGGTTCGTTCAGCCGCGTGTAGATGAAATCAAGGCGGAGCATACGGAGGAGTGCGCCGAGCAAGATATCAACAATCTGCGAGGGCTCGCTGCCGCTCCAGACAGCCGGCAGGGCCAGCAAGCTGACCAGATCGTTGATGCAGTGCTGAAGACGCTTGATTTCGTCGGCGGGAAGGTCTTGCATGTCAGGCTACTGTCGAAGGTGGTGATGTCCGCGTTTCCCGTCGCTCGCCAACGTCCCGCGGGAACTCGTCCGACGTTACAAAGAAAGGGTTCCGGTGGACGAAGCCGCGGAACACGCGACGCTCTTCTTCGTCGCGTTCAAAAAATACGCCGACAGAGCGCACTTCACCGAACTGGGAGACGGCAAGGGAAATGGGTACCGGGGCCTTCCTCATGGTGCGTTCCTCCCCACATGAATCCGCTGCAACGCCCCGTTGGGAATAGGATGCACCAACCCCGGGCGTAATGTCCATCGGAGTTTGTTGTTGGTCCGCTTGATGTCAACCGGCCTACCCGCGCCTGCAATCGCCTGATAGCTTAATCCCGCCAACTGATACGAAGGTATCGATCGATACGTTCGTCCAATGGATTCGGTTTCTCCTTTCTGGCCTAATCGCGGTTGTGGACCGGCTCACCGATTCATCAGTTGATCGGACGGGCTGGGCTTGTCGTTGACGGCAATTTGGGATTGAGTTTCTCGACCGTGGTGTGGAAGGTTTTTCGTTGCCCCTTCACTAAAGAACAGGCGGATGCCATGAACCCAGAAGAGTCATTCAGCAATTCGATTTACACACACGAAATGCACAGGGCAGAACGCGAGTTATCGGCATTTATCGGCGCGGTGACGCAATTGTTCGGACCAGAGCAGGCCGAGCTCGCGGCAGAGGACTGGCTCGATGAGGCGGAGGAAATGGACAGCCCGCCCAGATCCACCAGTCGGGATTGGCGGACGGTTACGGTCGCGGCCTCGGCTCGACTGGCAAACCGGATTACCGTCGCGCGGCAGCATCGGACGCTTCTCGTGGTTGTGACTGAATACGAAGGTATCGCTAACACCATCGTCTAATTGCTTTAGCTTAGATCGTCTGGCGTAATGCATTTGACGCAAAGATGACTCAGTCAAGAAACAGACAGCGCTCACAGATTTGCCGTCTTGTAATTGTAGAGCTTTCTGTGTGCTCAGATCCTTGCAATTGCCGGCCCGAGCCCAGGGAAAGGAACATTCTATGAAGCACCCAGCTTTTTATCGCGCGACGCAGATCGATGGGCTGTCGATTTTCTACCGAGAGGCCGGCGCAAAGGACGCGCCGACGATTCTCTTGCTCCACGGACTTCCGTCCTCATCGCGAATGTTCGAGCCGCTGTTGGCCCGGCTTTCCGACCGCTACCATCTTGTGGCCCCCGACTACCCGGGCTTCGGACATAGCGACTGGCCGGACCCAAAGAAATTCGCATATACGTTCGATCACTATGCCGACATCGTGAATCACTTCACCGAAGCGCTCGGACTCTCGCGCTACACGCTCTACATGCAGGATTATGGTGGCCCCGTAGGGTTTCGCATGAGCCTGGCGCATCCGGAGCGCATCGAGGCGCTGATCGTCCAGGATGCCGTGGCGCACAATGAGGGCCTCGGGGCGAATTGGAAGACGCGGCGAGCCTTCTGGGCAGATCGGGCGGCCAATGAAAGCGCGCTTCGCGCAAATCTCCTCTCGTCGGCTGCCACGCGCACACGCCACGTTGGAAGCGATCCGAGCGTGGAACGCTACGACCCGGATATGTGGACCGATGAGTTCTATTTTCTCAGCCAGCCCAGCCAGGCCGAGATTCAAAGCGATCTGTTCTACGACTATCGAACCAACGTAGATGGCTACCCGAAATGGCAAGCATGGATGCGCGAGAAGCAGCCGCGCCTGCTCGTCGTCTGGGGCAAGTACGACGCCTCGTTCGATCTAGGCGAGCCGGAGCGCTATCGCGAGGATGTACCGAGCGCTCAAGTTCACATTCTCGACGCTGGTCATTTCGCTTTAGACACAGCGGCAGATGAGATCGCTGGGTTAGTCCGCGGCTTTGTCACGCTTCGGGCTGAGCGTTCGTGCGCATAGCCGAGTCCGCTTAAGGAATCATCTCTGCGTTACGAGTAAGGGATCGTAGACTTCATGCTCTCGAAATGCGCAAACCCGCCCTGTTCCACTTCATTTCGCTATCTCCACGAAGGGCGGCTTTACCTACTTGACTCCAAAGCAGGATCCTCCAGGCGCGAACTCACTGCCGGCCCGAAACATACAGCCACCCCTCGTGCGCTCGAGTGCCTTTGGTTGTGCTCTTCGTGTTGCCGCCGGATGACGATTCAAGTTGGCGACGATCATCGAGTCCGGGTGGTTCACAACGAAGCAGCACGAAGTCGGTCCGACATGGATGTTTTTGCGGCAGCCGTGGTAGCTCCGGATTATCGCTCCTCGACCGACTGAGACCGGGGTATGGATCAATACCGCTGGCCAAGAGGCTCGTCCGATCTCCTCTGGCCTGATGGAAGCTGTCAATTGGAGGATGGAACTCGCGCCTGAAGGGAGCCCTGTCTACTAGCTCAGTTGCGGAAACTCATCGGGTCACTCTTCTTGTGAATTGCGGGTTTCAGGTTCAGGCTGTTCATTGACTTGCGTCGGCTGCGCTCATAAGATGCTGCAGCCTCTTCCGATCAAATCAAAAGGAAGTTTCATGGATCTCACACGCCGTGACGTGTTGGCAGGACTTTCCGCTACAGGAGCGCTGGCGATCGCGACGAATTCGGCTGCATTCGACTCTGAACCTCTACATTCGACTTCTTCTTCCAATATCCGCTGGCCACGTACCGAGGGCAGCCCGGTCCTTGACAGCTTGCGGCCAGTGATTGAGAACTCGCGCGACGTGCGGACCCACTACGACAAAGTTCGCGAAGTTGCGTCCTGGATGGCTTACGAGGAACTCCCGTTGCCCAATCTTGCGGTGCCGTTTGGGATGGAGAAGACGCCGGAGGTTGCGATCGACTTCATCATGGTGGGGACGACGATCGACACGGCATTCACAGATTTCAAGACGCACGTTAAGTTTCAGATGGACTATGCGGGCGAGCATCATTCGGATTCCGATGCGCTATTCGCGTGCATGAAACGGGCCATGGACAATGGTTTCCCGATCCTGGATGGAAAGTATCTGGCCAAGGTATCGCGCGCCGACCTGGAAAAGATTTTCGCTGGAAATATCGAGATGCCCATGTTGGACGAGAAAATGGCGCTGTTGAACCAGGCGGGAGCGATCCTGGCGGCGAAATACGACGGCCGGTTCTACAACTTTATCCAGTCCTGCTCGCCGAAGCTTTACGACGGTGGCAAAGGACTGGTGGAGCGGCTGGTGGTGGAGTTTCCGCGCTTTAATGATGTGAGCCAATATGACGGACACGAAGTGAAGTTCTACAAGCTGACCCAACTTGGGTATTGGCAGATCTATTCGGGGCTACACGGGACCGGCGCTTTCAAAATGGAAGATCCGCAGAAGATGACGGCATTTGCCGACTATATTGTGCCAGTGGGGCTGCGTCTGATGGGCATGACGAGCTATTCGCCGCAACTGGAACGCGCGATCAACAGTTATCAGCTGATTCCGAGGGACAGTCCGCAAGAGATCGAGATCAGGGCACATTGTCTCTATGCAACGGCATTGCTGGCAGATGAGATCAACAACATCCGTCCGGCGGATCGACAGATCATCATTCCGCAAGTCGACGCCCGGTTGTGGACACATTTTCATACGACCTGGTGGCCGCATCATTTGACGAAGACGATCATGTATTGACGAGGCACCGGGGCCGAACTTCTCCCTCTACGGCGCGACCTATGCTCTATGATGGCAAGGAATGAGCGCGCGTCGTCCCACGATCGGCGTTTTCGACTCTGGCTTTGGCGGGTTGACCGTCCTCAAAGCGTTACTTGAGGTTATTCCAGAAGCCGATTATGTCTACTTTGGTGACACGGCGCGGCTCCCCTACGGATCGAAATCGGTCGAAACCGTGGGGCGATACGCGGTCGAGGCGGCACATTTCCTCGAATCCAGCGGCGCGCAGATGCTGGTGATTGCGTGTAATACGGCGACCGCGCTGGCTCTTGATCGCATCACTGGGGCGGCACGGGTTCCAGTCATCGGCGTGGTCGAGCCGGGCGCGGAAGCGGCTGCCGCGGCTACGAAAAATCGCAAGGTCATCGTCATCGGAACCGAAGCTACAGTCAGCAGCCATGCCTATCGCAAGGCTCTCGAGCTACGAGGATTACAGGCGCGGGAAAAAGCCTGCCCGCTGCTGGTGCCCCTGGTCGAGGAAGGATGGGTCGAGCATCCCGTGACCGAGCAGGTCGCGCGCATTTATCTCGGCGAGAGCTTTACCGACACTTTTCACGGCGCCGACACCATGGTTCTGGGCTGCACGCATTATCCGCTGCTCAAGCCGCTGCTGGTGCGCGTGACGCCGGACCACGTCAACATCGTGGATTCGGCGGAATCGACCGCCTGCGCCGTGGCGGCGAGGCTCAAATATCTCCTGCCCCCGTCGGACAGTTTGCTGGAGCGCCGCGCGTCCCCGCGACTGAAGTTCTTTGCCACTGATTCCACGGAAAAATTCCGCAGGCTGGGTGCACGCTTCTTAGGCCGCAGCATCGACAACGTGCAGCACGTCGATCTGAAGGAGTGAGGAAATACTCGGAGCAATCTTGGATCAATGGCGAGGGCTCCATTTTTGCGCTTTTATATCTAGTTCCCTCGTTCGTCGAAATGTGTAAACGCCTGGTAGCGACAGTTATGCTACAAGCGGAGACAACAACGATGGAAAATCATGATCCAAATGATCCGGTAGCGGTGTATATCAGTGAAGTCGGCGGCGTTGAACCTCTAGCCAAGGATGAGGAGACAAAACTATTTCGAGAACTGGCCGGGCCGGGAGATTGGGACGAAGAGCGGGAAAATGTGGCGAGAAGATTAATTGAGAGTCACCTTTCCCAAGTAGTGAGCATTGCACAAAAACACTCCGCTTCGGGCGTTCCCATGTTGGACTTGATTCAAGAAGGTAACATCGGGCTGATGAATGCCGTCAGGGGGTTTGCTGAAAGGCCAGTTGGTGACTTTACCGATTACGCCGCCACCTGCATTGATGATGCAATCAAGAAGGCTTTCGGTTCGCTGGCGTAAAATCTCGATAGCGCTCAAAATGGTCGGGACTGGCAGATCTCCACACCCTCACAAATCTCCCGCTGGGGTTTCGCCAGTTTGACGTACGCTGCACCCGAGCATATCGGTATCGAGCACGCCGCAAAAAATCCTCACCCTACGAAAACCACACGGGGTGGGCCACCCGAAGACCGCATCGAGTGGGCCGCCACTTTGAAAGCACCATTCCAATCCAAGATCCGGATAGCCCGCTTCCCTGCCGAGAAATACTGTTTCCTCGAGCGGCAAATCGGATCCAATGCACTTTAGAAGCGGTGATGGGTCATCCACTCGAGAACGTGATCTGGCAGGCGCTGACTACGCGGCAAACGCAATTTGCCGAGGCTAGCGGCAACGCGCGGCGCTTCATGCGCGAAGTTACATTGCTTTCGGCATTCCAGGAGCTGAGCGATGAAGGATACTACTCGCTAGCGGAACTGGTCGGTCCTGACGGCACGGCTGCTGTGTTTCTCGACCATCCCTACGAGACACGATCAGGCTGGGAAGTGGTTGCCACTGCCCCGCTCCTGCAGATGATTTGCGAAAACGGTTCGGCTCTGGCAACCCTTGACGACTCCAAGATCGAGATCACGGAGCTCGGCCCGCAGGACTCCGCGGAGACGATCGAGTTGACCTCACTGACGAAGCCCGGACCGTTCGGGAGCCGCACGCACGAACTCGGCAATTATTTCGGGATTCGGCAAAACGGGAAGCTGGTCGCAATGAGCGGGGAGCGGCTAAAAGTTCCCGGCCACACCGAAGTGAGTGCCGTGTGTACACATCCCGAGCATACGGGCAAAGGATATGCGGCGGTGTTGATGAGCGAGGTGATGCGGCGCATCCGCGAGCGTGGGGAAACGGCGTTTCTTCATGTGCGAGGCGATAATGCGCGAGCGATTGCGCTTTATGAAAGGCTAGGATTCCGAACTCGAAAGCGGGGACATTTTGCCGTGCTGCGGAAGCTTTAGCGCAGGGGCTTAGGGCTTGAGGTCTTCTTTTTTGCCATCGTGAGCCGCGTGTTTCGCGGCGAAGGACCTCTGCAACTTGCCATTAGAGTGACTGCCCCACCGGCGAAGTACAGAGGTCCTTCGGCCCGCAAGGAACGCGAGCCTCAGGATGACAACTATGTCTGTGATTTACAGAAGACGCTCAGTACAAATGGAATTCCACTTCCACCGCGATTTCGACGGGCACCGGATGGCCATCCTTGTGCGAAGGGTCAAAGCGCCATTGCTTGACCGCCTCGATCGCTTTTTCGTCCAGACCCATGCCGAGCGAACTGGCCACCTTGATGTTTCGTGGCCGTCCGTCTGTGCCGACCACGAGCATCAGCGTGCAGGTTCCCTGGTATTTCGCTTTTCGGGCTTCTTCGGAGAACTCGGGATCGACCTGGTAAATGACGCGTGGCGGAGAAACGCCCCCGCCGACATGGAACACGCCACCACCATAGCCGCCACCTTCGCCCGGGCCAAATCCCGGGCCACTTCCTGACCCCACGCCGCCGCCCGACCCGCTGCCGATGCCGCCTCCATAACCTGTTCCGTTCGAAGGTAACACCGCGCCTGAGGTCGGATCACCCAGGTTCGGCATTTTGTTGGTCGCAATCTGTATCTGGGGAGGAATCACGATCGTCGGTTCGACGGCAAGCTTGGGGTGCTCGTTGCGCACCACCACCATGGGAGGGGTGATCTGCTCCATCGAGAACTTGGGCAGGCGTCCTTTGGTCGCTTTCAGCACATCTCGATCGCCACCACCTCCACCACCGCCAGCGAGCGTCTTCGAGGGCTTGAGAGCCGGCAGGTTATCGGGGTCGATCAGCGTGACGGTCACTTCTTTCTTTGCAGCTGCAGTTACGACGTGGCGGCCGAGCATGGTGCCACCTACGATAATCGCGGCGATCAGGACGTGCACGCCCGTCGATCCGAGCGCGCCATTCTTTTTGTTGTCGTAAAAGCCCCAGATACTTTTAACTGGCTCGGGCTTCGACTCCAGTTTGAGAGGCGGAAGTTTCTTGGGGAAGAAGAACTCGTCGATCTGGCGAGGCAGTGACTTCCAGAGAGGTTCTTCAAAACTCTCGTTGGCAAAAAGAAAGTGGAATTCGGGTTCTTGGCCTGGAACTCTCGGATTGGTTTCTGTGGATCCCATACTTCCGGTGTGGCGTCCTCACAATCGATAAATCTGAGTGTAACCTGTGTGTGGGTCCCGTTTAACACAGATGTGTGCTGTTCGTGGCAAGTTGCTTTTAGGAGCGTCCGATTTTACAGAATCGCGGACAAAAAGCTCTTGCCGTGGATCCCACGACTACATGCTGCTTCAGAAAATTGTAACGCTACTTTCATTTTTTCGACAGTGCATTTCCGAGGGCCGCGTAACTATCGATAAACCATCATCTTTGGAGGGATTGCCGACACCTTCGGGGATCCGCAGCGGCGTCTACGTTGCCACATAGACGATCACCGCCGCGACTCCCTATAATGAAAAGATTCAACCATTTGGGAGAAGCGTTCGAGTGCCGCTCGATCTGAAAAAGACCATCAACCTGCCTAAAACTGCCTTCCCCATGAAGGCCAACCTGCTCCAAAACGAGCCCAAAATGCTGGCCGAATGGGAGCGGATGAAGATTTACCACCGCATCCGGCAGGCGCGGAAAGGCGCTCCGCGATACATCTTGCATGATGGACCGCCCTATACCAGCGGGCCCATTCATCTTGGCACGGCGATGAACAAGTGCCTGAAAGATTTCATTGTCAAGTCGAAGACCATGGCGGGATTCGATGCGCCTTACATTCCGGGCTGGGATTGCCATGGTCTGCCCATCGAGATCAAGGTCGATAAAGAACTCGGCGGCAAGAAATTGCGAATGCAGCCCAACGCCGTCAGGGCGGCCTGCCGCAAGTACGCGCAGAAATATCTGGATCTGCAGCGCACGCAATTTAAACGCATCGGCGTCTTCGGCCGCTTCGAGCGCCCCTACGTCACCATGGATCCGCAGTACGAGTCAGTGGTCCTGTCGACGTTCTTTTCGTTTTACGAGCACGGATTCGTCTATAAGGGCCTCCGCGCGGTCTATTGGTGCATGCACGACGAAACCGCGCTAGCCGAGGCCGAAGTCGAATACGAGAATCACACCAGCCCCACGGTGTGGGTGAAATATCCGTTGCTGGACGATCCGGCGCAGATCGATACGGCATTGGCGGGGAAGAAAGTTTCGACCATCATCTGGACCACGACTCCATGGACTTTGCCTGCCTCGATGGCCGTGGCGTTCCATCCGGACGAAGAATATGTGGGATTGGAATCAGGCGGCGAAGTTTATATCGTCGCTTCGAAACTGGCGCAGGAAGTTGCAGCCAAATGTCACCTTCCAGACGCGCATAGTCTAGCTCGTTTTCCCGGTAGAAAACTCGAACACCTGAACTTCCGGCATCCATTCCTCGATCGCAAGATCTTGGGCGTGCTCGCCGATTACGTCACCATGGACACCGGCACTGGCGTGGTTCACACCGCGCCCTCCCACGGTGCCGAGGACTTCCTGACCGGCGTGAAATATGGCCTCGATGCGACCAGCAATGTCGACGAAAAAGGCATTCTGCGTAATGGACTGCCGGAGTACACGGGCAAGCGTGTGTGGGACGCCAATCAACCAATTATCGATCTGGTGAAATCGCGCGGCGCGCTGCTGCATTCGGAAACGACCGAGCATTCTTATCCGCACTGCTGGCGCTGTCACAACCCGGTAATTTTTCGCGCCACCGAACAGTGGTTCATCTCGATGGAAACGCCGATCCCGAGCGGCGCGGGCAAGAACGACACGCTGCGTTCGCGAACTCTGGCGGAAATCAAGAAAGTGAAATGGGACCCGTCCTGGGGCGAAGAACGCTTGTCGAATATGATCGAGACGCGGCCGGATTGGTGCATCTCGCGGCAGCGCGTGTGGGGTGTTCCGATCGCCGTTTTTCTCTGTCAGGCCTGCGGCAAACCGCTGAATGATCCTGCCATCAATCGCAAAGTTGTCGAACTCTTCGCGAAGTCCGGCGCGGACGCGTGGTTCACCTCCGAACCGGATTCTCTCGTTCCCGCGGGAACAAAGTGTCCGCATTGCAGCGGAATAAAGTTCGAGAAAGAAACCGACATCTTCGATGTTCTGGCTGGAATCAGGCGCCAGCTATCTCGCACTCGTGGCCGAAGAGAGGACGGCCGACGAACCGGCTTATCCCTGGCCATCTGATCTCTATCTCGAAGGCGGAGACCAGTATCGCGGATGGTTTCAGTCTTCCCTGCTCTGTGCTATGGGAACGCATGGCACGCCTCCGTATAAAGGCGTCGTCACACCCGGCTGGACGCTCGATGAAAAAGGCCAGGCCATGTCGAAGTCGCGCGGCAACGACGTCGACCCGGTCGATATCTCGAACCGTCTCGGCGGCGAGATCGTGCGCCTGTGGACCGCCTCTGTCGACTTCCGCGAAGATGTTGTCGGATCGGAAGCCTTGATGCAGCGCGTCGGAGAAAACTACAAAAAAATCCGCAACACGGTCCGTTACATCCTGAGCAATCTGTATGACTTCGATCCCAAGAGCGACGCCGTGCCGTTCGACGCCATGGAAGATTTGGATCGATACATGCTTCGCCAGGCATCCGCCTTCGCGGCCGATGTAAAGAACTGGTATGACGAATTCTCCTTCCACAAGATCTATCACCGCGTGAATCATTTCAGCATTGTGGACCTGAGCGCGTTTTATTTCGACGTGCTGAAAGATCGGCTTTATATTTCGGCGCCCAAATCGAAAGCGCGGCGCGCAGCCCAGACCGCCATCTGGCGCATCGGCGAAGCGCTGGTGCGATTGCTGGCTCCGATCATGAGTTTCACCTGCGAAGAGATATGGCGCTTCCTGCCCGCGGTCGAGAATCGTCCGGAGAGCGTTCACTTCGCGCATTTTCCCAGCGCGAATGACATTCTCGGCGAAGGCGCTCCCGAGCGGGATGAGAAGGAATTGCAGGATTGGCAAACGCTACGCTTCGTCCGTGACGAGGTGCTGAAGGCGCTGGAAGAGGCCCGCAACAACAAGCTGATCGGCACTGGACTCGAGGCGCAGGTTAAGGTTACAGCAGCCGATCCCGTGTATTCGCTGCTGCAGCGCTATGCGGATCAACTGCGCTATCTGTTCATCGTCTCGGCCGTGACCGTGGTCCAGGGTTCGGGGAATGGCGGTAGCAGCGGTGTGCACGTCGAGGTGAAGCACGCCGAAGGTCTCAAGTGCGAGCGCTGCTGGAATTACTCGACGCATGTGGGCGAGGATCAGAACTATCCGACGGTGTGCGAGCGCTGCAGCGCTGTGCTCAAAGAACTGGAGTCTCAGACCTGAGCGAGACGTCCAAACAATTGGAACTGATCGTGATCCTGAGCGAAGCGAAGGACCGATGGACTTCGCCCGCTCGGAAGAGTGTGTCGGTTCTTCGCTTCTTTTAGAATGAAAAACGACAATAGTTCAGCGGGCGCCTATCGCGCTCGCGCCGTCCACTTGTTACTCGCTGTGCTCGTGGTTCTGGCCGACCGCTGGACCAAACGTCTGGTCGCGGCCCGCATAGCCATGTACAGTCGAGGCATCCAGATCATCCCTGGCTTTTTCCGCATCACCCACACCGAGAACACGGGCGCGGCGTTCAGCTTATTCGCGGATTCGAGAGCGCACTGGAAAACCTCAGCGCTGATAGCGTTTTCTGTGGCCGCGATGGTGATCGTCATCGGTCTGCTTTGGAAGCAGAAACACGCTCTCACCACCACCGGAATTGCGCTCTCGCTGATTCTGGGAGGTGCGGTCGGAAACTTGTGGGATCGCGTGGCCAGCGGCCGGGTCGTCGATTTCCTGCTCTTTTATGTGCGGCAATATGAGTGGCCGGTTTTCAATCTCGCCGATAGTTCGATCGTGATCGGAGCATCGCTGCTCGTGCTTGAAATCCTGTTCCACAAAACCTCCGGCGACGAAACGGACGCAATTTAGGGAGCTTTGTCGTGCAGAGAATCCCTCGATAGGCCCGTATTGGAGCAGCGTTGCATGGGATTCTTCCCTTCGCTCAGAATGACAGACAAGAATCGGATTTCATCCGCTGAATCCTTGTGAATCCGCGGAAAAGAAGTTCCGGTTCCGTTGGGGAAAAATCCTACTGCGGCCCATACAATTGCCGGTAAACGCTCGCGTTGCGCAGGATGGCCTGCACATATTCCCGCGTTTCGGTGAATGGAATCGATTCCACGAACTCCTGCGGGTCGCGATATTTCCCTTGCGCCAACCAGTCGTCAACGCGATCGGTCCCGGCATTGTAAGCAGCCAGTGCGTATTCGAAAGATCCGCCGAACTGGTCGACCATACCGCGGAAATAACGCGTCCCCAGCTCCAGATTCACCGTGGGAGTGTACAGCTCGCTCGCGTTGTAATGCCTCAACTTTTCCTGATGTGCGACCAGTTTGCCCGTGCGCGGCAACAATTGCATCAGTCCAACCGCGTTCGCGCGCGAGACGGCGAGCGGATTGAACTCCGATTCCTGCCGGATAAGCGACGCGACTAGATAAGGATCCAATCCGTTCGCCACCGAGAATTTCTTCAGGTCCGGCCAATACGGACGCGGAAACAATGCCTCCCAATATTCGCGGGGAAGCGTCGGAAAATCCACCGCGAAATAGCTCGGCACCGAATGCTTCATCACTTCGATGGCGCGATCATAGTGACCAGTATCGGTGTAGAGCTGCGCCGTCTCGGCGAGCGCCCAGTTTCCGCCCTCCCCGGCAGCGGCCTGCAACTCGCGAACCGCGAAATCGACCAGACCCCCGTTGCCCAGAAGCTTGGCTTTTTGCAGGTGCAAATCGTCAGCAGGAGCTTCCTCGAGCTCAACCTTGTCGCCATGGGCCAGCGGCGGGATGTGGTCGAGCACCGGATACTCGCCCGGAGGATCTGCCGTTGCCGGCAGCTTCACTACTCGCTCCCGTGCCAACTCGGCATAGTAGTAATTTCGATAGCGATCGATCAGTTCTTTGTAAAAAGCGCGGGCCGTGGCCGGATCGTTATCTTCTTCGGCAAGCCGCGCCCGCCAGTACAGCGCCGCTGATGTCTCATTACCGGTAGGATAAAGCGCGATCTGTTCCTCGAATAATTTCTTCGCCTCTTCATTGCGGCCCTGGCGCAACGTCAACCATGCCGCTTTCCAATGCGCATAAGAGGCGCGCGCCCCCGTGGGAAAACGCTGTTGCATTTCGCGAAACGCATCGAGCGCCTGATCGTATTCGTGATGTACAAGGTGGAGATTGGCGCACGATAACAGTGCCGCTTCCAGCCACTGGCTGGTCGGGGCGGTCTCGCGCAGTTCGTCCACCGAGTGATAGAAGGCGTCATTCTCGCTGGAATCCCAGGCAATTTGCCCAAGCAGATAGAGCTTCTGTGCGGCTTGCTCACTATTCAATTCAGAGAGTCGCGTGAGCTCAGCCTTTGCCTCGCGATCACTCCCGGCCCGGTGCAAGGCATCGGCCAGATCGAGCGCGATGGTAGTGCGCTCGGCGGCGGCAGTCTCGGTGAGTAATTCACGATACGCGTCCGCGGCATCACTGAAGCGCCGAGCTTTGATCAGCAATTCAGCGCGAGTCTTCAGCTGCGCAGAAGTTCCAAGCGGAACCAGAGGGAGCTTTCTCAGTTCGCTGCAAGCCGCGTCGGCCTCCGCCGAGGTCGGCATATTAAAGTAAACGTTCGCCAGGGCTTCGGCGGCCTTACCATTTTGACCGGTCGCGGCATAGACGCGGCCAAGAGTCAGTTCGATATCGGAGCGCGCGGGCAACCGCTGTTTCTCCAGCAGCGCGACGACCTCGACAGCACGGCCCTCACTCAAAAGCGTATTCGCATAAATGACGTCGGCGTCACGCACGAGCAGCGAATCGGGATGCGAATCGCCGAAATTGGCCAGGGTCGCGAGCGCTTCCGCCTGGCGGCCGGTCTCGAGATAACACGTCCCCAGGTAGTAGTCGACATAATCGCGCAAATCGCCGGCGAGCGGCTTGGCGCGATTCAGTGGATCAATCGCCTTGGCGTAATCGTGATCGAGAATGCGAGCGTATCCGACTACAAGCCAGGCAAGCGCTCCGGCATCTTCCCCGGAATGCTTGCGCGCGTACGATTCCACTCCCGCATACCCAGCCGGCGTGCGCTCGAAGATCAACTGCTGCGCCATCGGCCGCAGCGTGGCCGACGCGACGAACGCCTGGTGGATGCGCCGCACGCGCGGAGACATCGGCCGCCTCCGTCGTCTTGCCGCAACAGCGTGACGTCGGCTGGTGCCTGACTTCGCCTGAGTCTCAGCGTGTTTGACCTGAGAGTGTTTGACCGAGCCGGGCGCTTTCTCAGCAGCAGAATGTTTGACCGACGTTTTGTGATTTGTTTCGGTTTTCCCGCTATCACTGCCGCTGTGGGATGTCGGAATCTGAGTTGCTTCCGGAGTCGATGCGGACGAACTGCCTGCCTGCCGCAACATCGCAGAAGCCGGCGTCGCGTGGCCGGAAAACCCGCAGAACGCGCCGACCGCCAGAACCCACCCACACTTGAGAACGAATCGAGACACTTAATTATTTGCGGAACTGCGAGGACGAAAAATCGTCACTCTCCTGAGCAATCCTATTGTAAGCGAGAATGATGGAAACAATCGCTCCCGAAGGTATCAGAAGAGCTTCAGCAGAAGATTTTCAGCGGACAGTCTACAGATGGAAGTTCGCGCCCATGACGCTGAGGTCGTCTTCGGCCAGGCTGCGGACCACTTCCTTCTGAAAATAATCGCCGGAAGCAGCGGCGCTGCTGCCGTAACGCTTCTGGTACGTGGCACGGCTTTTTTCAATGTCATCTTTCAGCCGATCGTAGAGATCCCTGTGGCGGCGCCCTTCGGCGACCTTCGCTTGGTTGTAGAGCTTAATCTCGTCGACCAACAGGCGAGCGAAGCGTTGTGCCTTGCGATGTGTGTCGGCATCTTCCGGTGACAATCCGGCGAAGGGATCGGCAGCAGTTGCTGGTGCTGAAGCCGCTGCGCCTGCCGAAGCTGATTGCCCCACTTCGACTACTTCTGCCGCCGGCTCGGGCTCTGGCTCAGGAGCTTTCGGCGCAACGTGCTTGGGAGAGTGTGCGGCGAAGGGATCGGCAAAGGAACTGACTGTCTGTACTGGAACCGGAGCGGGTGCCGGCGGTTCGAAAGATGGAGCTGGTTCGATCGTTTCTTTGTGCGCCTGCTTGCGCAGCGATGCCACTTCCAGCCACGCGCTCGTCGCCATCACCAGAATTTCGAGAGATGGCGCATCCAGCGTGCCCTCTGCGCCGCCATCGGCGTAAAGCAAGGCGGCAACTTTCTCTTTGAGGAGCAGCGGCAAGATCAGAATCTGCTCGTTCGCCGGTCCACCAAAGCGCTCGACAAAACGGCCATCCATTTCGGCGATATTCGCCGGAGCCGCGGCGCGATTCTGATAGGCATGCGCGACCGGCCCGGCGCTCATGTCGAGCGCAAAATCTTTGACGGAGTCATCGTCGCCGAAACCACGGGCTTGCCACCCGCTGGCGCATCCGGCTTTAACAACAAAGAGAGCCACCCGCGCGGCACTCGTACTGCTGGTATCAAGTAAGGCGCGCAAAATTTCTTTCTGCGTAGTGCCGGTGTGAATAGTCGCTACGGCTTGAACCAGATTGGGCTGAATGTGGGAGTCAGGGGCCGCGGCCGGCACTGCTCCGGTCATACCGGCGGGCAATGCGGCCAGCACGCGCCGGACGATTTCGGTCTGCAATTTTGGAAGTTGGCGCTCGAGCACGTGCGCCACCGCGTGTTCCACAATCTGCTCGAGTTCCTTGCTCTCCGCCATTTCTAGAAGACCATTCTCATGCCCAAGAATTCCTGCCGCGCGCCTATCCACGAGACGCTCGCTAATGGGTGATTATATGGTGCTTAGCGCGTCGGCATCAGGGTACGATAGTAACTGCAGTGCCCTCGGATTTCGTCGCTCGGCATCGCCCCACTGCAATTTACCGCAAAGGACGGCGCCCGCCTACGTTAAAGCCGTTGGGCAAACTGGCCGGTTACCAAGTAGAATAACAGCCATACCGGCCATCGCCGAGCGCCAGCGTTTGGCGTTTGATGGCCGGGAAAATACTGCATCGCGGGAACAATGGGAGCCATCCAAAACAAACTGAGTGCGCCTGTAAGCGAGGAACTGGCGCTTGTGCAGGCGGCTAAGCGGGGCGACGACTCGGCTTTCGAAGAGTTGGTTCGTCGCTATGACCGCAATGTGTTCCGGATCGCTCAGCACATCACGCAGAACCGCGAAGATGCCGAAGATGTGGTGCAGGAAGCGTTCCTGAAGGCGTACGGAAACCTGGCTCAGTTTCAGGAGCAGTCGAAGTTTTATACGTGGCTGGTTCGGATTGCCGTCAACGAAGCACTGATGAAATTGCGCCGTCGGCGCCCCGAGCGGACCGTTTCGCTGGATGAAGACATTAAAACGGAAGACGATTCTCTTCCCCGCGAAATTGCCGATTGGAGTCCGAATCCGGAGCAGCAATACACGCAAGCCGAATTACGTGAGATTTTGAGCAAGACCATCCAAGGCCTGCCGCCGGGCTTTCGGACGGTGTTTGTGCTGCGAGACGTGGAAGGACTTTCGACCGAGGAAACGGCAGCCGCGCTGGAGTTGAGCGTACCCGCGGTAAAATCGCGGTTATTGCGCGCCCGGCTGCAATTGCGCGAAAGGCTTGGAAAGTACTTCCAGAAACGCGAGAGTGGAGATGGCAACCAGTGAAATGCGCTGAATTCTTGCAGGAGCTGACCAATTATCTGGACGGCGTCCTCGACGACAAAACGAAGGTCGAGCTCGAGAACCATCTTTCCTGGTGCCACAACTGCTATGTCGTTTGCGATACGACGAAAAAGACCATCGAGATCTACCGCGACTCTCAGCTTTACGAATTGCCGGAAGACCTGCGCAGCCGACTTCGCTCCGCCATCATGACGAAGTGCCAACAGCAGAAAAAGCGTGGCCCACAGAGCGTATGAGGTCTTTTTTCTCACCTCTTAAGTAAGTATCAGTAAATGGAGTATTTCCTTTCCCGATTCCCCCTCGGCGGTGCCATTTCCAGCAAAATCGAAACCCTTTAGCCTGTACCTGAATCTAACTAGCTGAAGTAGTGGTTAAGACTTTTCCCAGTCAAAGTGGAACACAACGGGTTCGCGGGAAAACCATCCCGCATGTGGGAGGTGGGGTATGTTAAGCAAACTGTACGATGCTTTGTTCGGTTGCAGGCACTCGCACTATAGCTTCCCCGTAACAATTCGCCACTCCCGGCAGCGCCCACGGGCCGCCGCTTTGACCGGTACCTACGTGGCCTGCCTCGACTGCGGCAAAGAGTTGCCCTACGACTGGCAGGAAATGAAGGTCATCACTTCGACCAAAGAGCGCCGCCAGTATCTTGCGGATCTGGCGAATCACGCAGCTTGATTTTTTCTTTGTGAGTCTCTGCGTTCCAGGTTGAATACCCGGACGCTTTCGTTATTGAGTCGTCATCCGTTGCGTGCTTTCTTGAAGCGCAACCGCCTCCCTGCCGATTGGATATCGTGTTCTCTTCGGGAACGAGGCCGTTTCGCCTTCCGGTGCATGCCGACGGCAGAGAATCAATTAGTCTTTTTCAGCTCTAGATCCCGAACATCTTGGGTAAATACAGACAGGCTGGAAATCCTCCCCCGCAGATCCCGCTGAAAAACAATTCTTCCGAGTCCACCTGCGTCGAATTCGTCCCTGGCGATTGGAATCAGTTTCTCCGGTGGCTGGTCACGATTCTGCAAGGTTAGCGTGCTCTCTTGTAGCGATACGCTGTAGGTCGTATCAAGTTCGGGACTGCGAAACTGTCCGGCATAAGCCGCCAAATCGGCGCTGGTCAAACGAACCTCCTCAACTCTGCGTCCCGAAAAGTAGTTTTCACCCTGAATGTCGAGCCTTGCTGTCATCACTCCGTTTACGACTTGGAAGGTGATGACATCGCTTCCGAGATCGTAGAACTCATGAGAATTGATTCGCCTCAGCACGGCACCCCAAGTCATTAGATTGCCTTTCGATGCCGTAAACGAGTACATCATGTGAGTGCGGGGATCGAGATACTTTCCGGCGAACGTCGCGGAAGCAGGCCAATCTGTTGGGCTTGGTGGTCGGAGCGCTCCCGCCCCCGGCTGCACCTTTTCCGCCAGATAGAGGTCGGCGACTTTTCGCGCAAGGTCCTCCGGGACAGCATTGGCAATGTTGCACAGGCAGATCACAGTAAACTTCTGCGTCGGGAACCGCAGAAGTTCTGTGCGGTATCCGAAAAGTGCGCCACCGTGCTCCACAATTGGCAAACCACGATAGTTCCCCAGGTCGAGTCCCAAGGCATATCTGATCTCATTCCCGTTGTTTAATACGCCGGGCGTTTGCAACTCTTTTGTGAGAGTTCCCTTCCCAATTCGGTTGGCATAGAAGTTCCTGTCCCAGAGAAGCAGGTCGTCAACGCTGCTCATCAGGCCGCCGCCTCCAACCAGTTCATAGGTGGTAGACCAGTCCACGCGAAACGCGTGGTCACTGCCGGAGTCGTAGGCGGCCACGCGACCGGGAACTACGAGCGAGTGATCATCATAGAAGAGCGTGTGCGACATTTTTAGGGGCTGAAAGATGTTTTCGTCAGCGAATTGCGCGAGCGACTTTTTGGTTGCCCTTTTTATGACGATCCCGAGCAGGAAGTAATTTGTGTTGCTGTAAATCCACTCCTCTCCGGGCACATTATTCAGCCCTTTTTGACGGAGGACAAGCCTGAGAATTTCGTCTGGAGAGTTGAAATCCGATACATCACGGCCGGAGAGATTGATTAGAGTGAAGAAGTCCCGAAAACCGCTAGTCTGGTGAAGCATCTGCCGAAGCGTGATCACATGGCCATAATAGGGAAGCTCCGGAATGTACGTGCGGACATCATCGTCAAGCGAAAGAAAACCTTGCTCCCCTGCGAGCACCACAGCGGCGCCCGTGAACTGCTTTGAGACGGAACCCATGTAAAAAACAGACTGCGGTGAAAGCGGGACCCCAAGTTCGAGATTTCCTGAACCGTAGGCCTTGCGGTACACGAAGTTGCCATCGCGTATCACGCCGAGTGAGCATCCGGGAGACCTTGCATGATCGTAGACGGAGAAAATGTGGTCTACTGTTTTAGGAACAACATCGTCGGCGACGGCTGCAGTCTGAATCAGGATTCCGACGCCGAGTGTGAGGGACAGAAATCGCATCAGGCCCGTCATGTGGCGCAATGTTAACAAACGAGCGACCATACTTGGAGCCAGCGGGCATTTACAGTCATCATGGCGGGTACAATCAGCGCCATCGCCTGAGTTGAATCTGATTCTGACCTTCGGGCGGATACTCAGAGTACGGGCGCGGAACCGGTCGCCCTAAGGAACAAACAATGAACAAAAGACCGCCTGGAAGCGTTCAGCGATGGGGGTCTCGCCGTCATCATCACGATCATGCTGCCGGAATGAAATTGCCGCAGGGAACCAGCCTTAATTCGCTACCGTGAATGATGAGTGCTCAGCCAAGAAAACTTTGGGCACGTTACCAGCGTGCCATCCACGGTTGAGCCATTCTCAAAACCGCCCTCTTGCTGGAAACTGAAATCACCTTATGGCAGCCGAATCCACCACGGGCAAGGACAAGTTACGATTCGAGAAGCTGTCTCTCGTCGTACTGGCTCTGTGCATCGTTGTGCTGGTCGGCCTTCTGATCTTCCGGCCTTTCTAAGGGACATTCCTAACAAACTGCAAGGCGCAATCGTAGGCAGCGCCCAATCTGCGGGCTACTCACGGGCAAAGATTCCGGCTTGATGTTGCGGGCCCAGCCGCTCCGCACACAACAAAGCCTCGCATTTCGGCGAGGCGCTGTTGTTCTACTGAAAGCTGTTCCGGCAACATCTACCGCGTCGGGTACTCGGCAGGGATCGGCACCGGCGTTCGTTTGTCGATGGGCAAAAACTCGCGCTCGCCGGATCCCGTATAAATCTGCCGCGGACGCGCGATCTTCTGCTCGGGATCCTTCATCAGTTCTTCCCATTGCGCCAGCCAGCCCGCCGTACGCGGAATCGCAAACAGCACAGTGAACATCTCCGGCCGGAAGCCCATAGCCTGATACATGATCCCGGAGTAGAAGTCGACGTTCGGATAAAGCTTGCGTTTCACGAAATAATCGTCTTCCAGCGCGATGCGCTCCAGCTCCAGCGCGATGTCGAGCCGCGCATTCCGTCCCGTCACCTCGAACACCTGCTCGGCGCTCCAGCGGATGATTTTCGCTCGCGGATCGTAATTCTTGTAGATGCGGTGTCCGAAGCCCATCAGCTTGAATTGTCCTTCTTTCACTCGCTTGATGTACGCCGGGACTTTATCTTTCGACCCGATCTCGTCGAGCATCTTCAGCACTTCTTCATTGGCGCCGCCGTGCAGCGGACCTGCCAGCGCCGAGGCCGCCGATGCCACCGAAAGATACGGATCCGTTTCCGAGCTGCCGACCGCGCGCATTGCGTTGGCGCTGCAGTTCTGCTCGTGATCGGCGTGCAGAATGAACAGAATGTCGAGTGCGCGCGCGATGGCTGGCTGCGCTACATATTTCGGCTCGACCATCTTCCACAACATATTCATAAAATTTTCTGTATAGCTGAGGTCGTTGTCCGGATACACGTACGGGAATCCGACATTATGCCGATACGACATGGCCGCGATTGACGGCACCTTCCCGATCAGCCGCACGATTTGATGCAAGCGATCCGCGGGGCTGCGCACCAGCTTAGCGTCAGGATAGACGCTGGATAACGCCGCAATCGTGCTCACGAACATCGACATGGGATGCGCCGAATAGCGGAAGCCTTCCATGAATTTTTTCGTGGTCTCATGCAGCATGGTGTGGTGCGTGATGTCGTGAACCCACTGCTTCAGCTCTTTCTCCGTGGGCAGTTCGCCGAACATCAGCAGATACGCAACTTCCAGGAAAGTACAGCGCTCGGCCAGAACTTCGATGGGATATCCGCGATAGCGCAAGATCCCCTTGTCGCCGTCGATGTAGGTGATCGCGCTCTTGCATGCCGCCGTGTTCATGAACGCCGGATCGTAGGTCATTAATCCGAAGTCCTCGGGACCGGATTTGATCTGGCGCAGATCCATGGCGCGGATGGTTCCGTTCTCGATCGGAACGTTATAAGTTTTATTGGTGCGATTGTCGGTAATGGTCAGTGTATTTTCTGGCATGGGCGCATCATTCCCTTCGACTCCACAGAATTCCAACATAGCGGAGCCTATTTCCGATCTCAAGAGCAATCTGTGATCAGGATCACAGAATCCTGTGACCCTACTGGAAACCCCACAAAATGAGACCGGCGGCCGAAGCCGCCGGTAGAAAACTCAAACGAAGTGCGGACCACGGCTAGTTCGAATCATCCCGCCGTTTCAAGGTCGGACGATCGTCGTCGCTCTGGCCATTGCCGTTGCCGTTATCGCCAGAGTTGGCCGTTCGCCGCAAGCTCGGCTTGTTCGCATCTTTTTGGTCCAGCAGCTTGTGCTTGTTTTCGATCGCACCCAGCCGCGCCTTCACCTCGTCAAATTCCGACGTGGTCACAATGTATTCGGCCTTCGCTGGAAGAATCCTGCGAATCTCTTCCTGAGACTTCTCAATCCGATCTGGAGTCTGCGGGTGCGTGTCGAAAGCCTTCGAGAGCGTTCCCGGTTTCTTCTTCTCCATCGCTTGAATCTTTTCGAAGAATGAGACGAACGCCGAAGGATCGTACCCGGCGCGATACATGTACTCGATGCCGAGATAATCCGCCTGCGCTTCAAAAGTGCGGGAGAAATGTAGGAAGGTCAGCGGAATGCCCAGGCCCATGCCCTCGTAGATTCCGTAGCCGATCGCGCCGCCCATAAAAATGGCTGGCAGCGACATCATCTGTAGCAGGTTGGCGCGAGTCATTTCGCGCGCATAGTGGCAGGCCGCAACGTGCGCAATCTCGTGCGCCATCACGCCGGCCATCTCCGCTTCTTCGTCAGCCGCGAGAATCAGGCCCGAGTTCACATAGAAAAATCCACCGGGCAGCGCCATCGCGTTGACCACATCGGAATCGATGACTTTGATCGTGAACGGAACCTGCGCGTCGGAATTCCGCACAATATTCTGGCCGATCCGGTTCACATACTCAGTGATCACAGGATCGTTGACCAGCTTGACCTGCGATTCCACCATCTGGGCGTACTGCCGTCCACGCGCAACCTGAGTCTCGATGGAGTACCAGTTCCCTACGCCACGGCCGCATCCCACGTTGCGGTTGCCCACGGCGTCAACGTCGTTGATGCCGCCATCATGCTTGATTTGGTCGTCGTCCTTGGTCGGCAATGCAGCCGGCTGCTGGGCGGGAGCGTTTTGTACATCTCCGGCCTTGGGTTGCCCCTGGTCAGGGTCGTTGGTCGGGGCCTGGGTTTGCGGATTTTGTCCTGAGGTTTGTGCCTGCGCCAACGTCCAGGGCTGTGCGCTGAACGCCAGCAATGCCACCGCGGCTGCCAGCCATCTGACCTGCATAGGAGCACTCCTTAGGGGATTATACGCCCGGTCGGCAGATACCAGCTGCAATCTTTGCCCAACCTTTAGACGCGATGGCTTCCCTCTGGGGTTATCCGTATCTCTAGAAAAACGCTAAGTTTTTTGCCGGTGGCTAAAAGAAGGCGAGGTTTGCACAGCACCCAGGGCGGGCTCTTACTTCCCGGCCGCCGGTCGTCAAAATTACCTCGCTTGTCCGGCCGGCACGGGCCAAGCGACAGTCACCAGCAACGCCACCGCAATTCCCTACGAGACTTCAATGAAGCGATGAACCGCCACGCTCCAAGGTGGACGATTGTGTGCAATGAGCAGAACAATGCTCAGCGTAATCGCTGCAAAACGATAAGCTGAGAGCCGAGACGAAGAGCCGAACTCAGAATTCCGCAGAGGAAAATACCCGCGCCGTAAACCAGCCAGTCGTGCCGGGGAAGGCTGGCCATCCCCGCCCCCACGGCCGCGCCGTGGCCGTGGACGAATGGGTGGTGGTGGGCCTGTATGAAATTGGCAGCCGGACTCCGCTCTGGAGGATGCGCCAGGAAACCGGGTGTGCCGAATGATCTTTGCACTACAAAGTTATTTGTGATAGCGTGCAGAGTAGATTTGGCCTGGAAAATTTAGGAGGCTGATTGAACCAGGTTTCGTTTCTACCGCTCAGTGCGCAAATTCGGAATTGGTCCCGTTCGATGGGGCTCAAGCTGCTCGTGGTCTGCGGTCTTGCGTTGCTTATGACAATTCCATCGATCTTCGTGAATAGCGTCGTGGAAGAACGGACCCAGCGCGCCAGGGAAGTAACTCAGGAAATCGGCGGCCGCGCGGGCGGTCCGCAGACATTTCTCGGGCCCACATTGTTCATTCCTTACAGCACTCCGCCACTATTTAAGGGCGCTTCCCCTACGTCTGGCGTCTACGTGGTGTTTCCGGCGAAGGGCGATGCGAACATAAAAGTTCGCACCGAAGGGCGACGCCGCTCTCTCTTCAAGGTACCGGTCTACGAGTCCGAGCTGAAATTCGATGCGGCGTTTGACTTGAAGGGGGTCCCGTCTGCAG
Source organism: uncultured Acidobacteriaceae bacterium (assembly GCA_963772045.1). Lineage (GTDB taxonomy): Bacteria > Acidobacteriota > Terriglobia > Terriglobales > Acidobacteriaceae > Sulfotelmatobacter. Next base: position 27,883 of record CAVYWC010000006.1, read on the forward strand.
CCCCGGACGGCGCAGAACTGGACTGGACGCGAGCTGCGATCGTGGTTGGCATCAGCGACGCCCGCGGAGCGCTCGCCGATGGAACCCTGACTGCGGCTGGCACGACAAGTACATTTGTTCCAGCCCAGAGCATTGTGGACGAAAGCCCGCGTCTGCCGTTGGCGTACTTTGCAGTCGGCGCTTCCGACCTCGCAAAGCCAGATTCGACATTCGAGGTGACTGCGAACCTGCGCTTCTCCGGCGCCCAGCGCCTAGCGGTCTTGGCTTATGGTAAGAGTACGTCGGTTATTGTCGAGGGTGACTGGCCGAGTCCCGGTTTCGACGGAGGGTTTTTGCCGGCGAAACGGAGTCTGTCGACGCAAGCCTTCTCCGCACAGTGGTTCGTACCTTTCATCGCGCGGGGCATCCCCGCTGAAGGTACCAGTATTGCTATCAGCGCTCTGGATCGCTGCGCACTGGGAATCTCGTTCGTTGAAATGGCCGACCCGTATCAATCCGTGAGCCGTTCGCTCAAGTACGCACTTTTGTTTGTCGGATTGCTATTTTCTTTCGTATTTCATCTTTGAAGCTACCGCCGGCAAGCGCGTCCACCCGGCCCAATACGTTCTAGTCGGCATCGCGCAAATGATCTTTTATCTTCTATTGCTCTCTTTCGCGGAGCGGATTGGTTTTGGCTGGGGCTTTCTGGTGGCCGGCGGTGCCACTGTGCTTCTGCTTTCGGCCAACGCCGAGTGGATTTTTGCCAGCCGAGTGCAAGGACTCCGCGCTCTGTTTGTATTCAGCCTACTCTACTTTCTCATCTACCTGTTACTGCGCTTGGAGGACAACGCGCTTCTGGTCGGTGCGGTAGCGAGCTTTCTTGCGGTCGCCGCGGTGATGTATTTCACCCGCAACATCGATTGGTATAGCTCAATACCAGCCGGTGGCACGCACCCATCCGGAGTGGTGGAGTAAGAACGGATGTGGAGAGGCGCAAGGAAAGGTGAGTCCATATCGTAATCCCAGGCTGCGCCGGTGAAAGCGCGAGGGCCAGCCCAAGCCAAAGTCGGGCTGAGCGGCCGCCACCCGCCGGCACTGCTTCATGCTATTTCGCCTGCATCGCCTTGTGCATGGAATGAATCAGGTGTCCCGCAATGGTTTGCAGGCCGCCGTGCTTAACGTCGAGAAACTTGTTTTCGCGGTCCGCAGCCGTGCCCGACCACAACACAACTTTTCCCGTCGGGTCAACCAAGTTGATAGTTGCCTTGTTGGTCGTCTGCACGCCGAGGTTGACTCCCTTCAAGATCGCGTCGGCTTGAGCTGCCGAAGTCACGATCTGTAGAGTCCCATGAAACTGGCGCGAAATCTCGGAGGTTAAGTACTGGTCGAGATGGTTATCCATGGGCTCGACATAAACTTTGCGAATGTTGGCAAGCGAAGGCGCTTGCGCGAGGCAGAGAATACTGGCGAATACTACAACCGAAATGGCCACAGGACCGATCCGCTTGTACGGCATCTAACCTCCGGTCGTTCGTCGGGATTCCGACCGAGTATATTACAGGCGAGTCACGGGCACGGGCTAGATGGGGGCTTGCCTGCATAAGCGCTAACTTAAGCGGGCTATTATTACGGGCTTGCCCGTCACTCGCCCAAAACAGCACCATACCTTTAACTCTGGAACCGGAGTATGTCATGACAGTGAACGTTTTATTCCGAGTCCAGCGTTGCGGGTGTGATTTCTTTACGGGTCGCGAACCCGCAGCGCTTCAGGAGAGAAATAAAGCGCGGATCTTGGCGGAGCGGGTCCCACTTGACGTCGCCAGGAAGGAAAGCAAGATGAACATCGCGCATTGCGAGGGCGCGGCCGAGCCAGTCAAAGGCTTGGTCATGCTGGCTCAGGCCGGCGTGGATCAGTGCCAGGGCGTAGCCGGGAACATAACGTCCGGGCACGACGGCGTGCAGTATGTCCAGCACTTCGCATGCTTCCCGGGCGCGACCTGTCCTGGCGAAGATGTAGCCGCGCAGCGAGATCGCTTTGCTGTTGCCGCCTGAAAGACGCGCGGCATCGTTGAGGGCGTCGAGCGCCCCCTTTGGGTCGCCCAGTTGTTCATAAGCCTGCCCGAGTTGCATGTGGCCGATCCAGAATTCAGGATCAATGGTGATGGACTGCTTCGCGAATTGCAGGGCAGACGCGTAATCTCGGGCGATAAATGCGATCTGCGACGAAAGCGCGTGGTGGCTGGCTAGCAGCGGATCAAGTTCGCGCGCGCGGCGCGCCGCTTGTGCGGCTTCCTCGTTGCGCCCCATATGGGAGAGAACGATGCCGAGCATGCGGTGGGCGAGGGGATAGTGAGGATCGAGATCGATGCCGCGGCGGAAGGCCGCCTCGGCGGCGGGCCAATCCCAATCCAACCAGAATTTCACGAAGCCCGATGAGGTCTGGCTTTCCGCGAGACTTGGACTAGCCATCAGGGCCTGCGCAGCAGCTTCGCGGGCCAGCGGCCAAACGGCAAGCGGCGGCGCGTCGCCGTTGATCGGGCTGGCTGTGTACGCGTCGGCCAAACCGGACCAAGCAAGGGCATAGTGCGGATCGAGTACAGTGGCTCGCGCAAAAAATTCGGTGGCCCGCTTTGTGGTTACGGGAGACAGTTGGTTCCAAAAATAACGGCCACGCAGGTAGAGATCGTAAGCTTCGGCGTTGCGAGTTTGGCGGCGACCGAGGGCCGAGAGGCGTTCCGGAGAAAGCTGAAGGCGGACCTGCTGACCGATGGCAGCGCTAATCTCACGTTGAAATTCGAGCATGCTGCTGGGCTCGCTGTCATACGACATGGACCAGATCTGTACTTGGCCAGGCACGCGAATGAGGTTTGACGTGATGCGCAAGCGGCCGCGTTCAGAGCGGATGGCACTCTCGACAAGATAGGCGGCATCGAGTTCGTGGCTGATCTCGGCGAGGGTTTTCCTTGCATGCTTGTAGGACATCATCGTCGTGCGGCCAATGACGCTGAGATGGGCGGGATCGATTCGGCCGAGCGCAGCTATAACTTCTTCGGTAAGACCGTCCGCGAGATATTCTCGGTCAGGATCAGCGCCGAGGCTGTGGAAGGGCAATACAGCGACGATAACGGGGCCGGCGCTGGGCTGGGCCAGACCTGCAAAAACCTCGACGACAGGAATGAAATGGTAGCCTCTACCCGGTACCGTCGCGATGTAACGATTCTCTCCCCGATTTTCCCCTAAGACTCGACGTAGCGTGGATATGCTCTGGTTGAGGTTGTTCTCCTCAACGACGGTCTCAGGCCACACGGCTCTCATCAGGTCGTCTTTGGCGATGACTTTCCCTTGATGCTGGACAAGGTAGAGAAGCGTGTCGAAGACCTTAGGGGTAAGGGCGACTGGGTTCCCGTGGCGCAGAAGTAGACGCTTGCCCGCTTCCAGGCGGAAGTCTCCAAAGTCGTAAGAGTCCGGGTGTGGCGGGCTCATGGCCAAGGCGGAAATCTTCAGCTCTTTTCAGAACTTTTCAGGACGATTCTAAGGACTTTATACGCAAAGGGGAAGAGGATGAGCGGGCATGACCGGGTCATCCGGCAAGAATTTCTTGGAGGAGGAGCGAAAACTATGCAGTCGAGCATCTTGAAAGCGATGTGCGTGTTCTTGATGGGCTTGGTGATTATGTTGGTATCTGGGCACGGTGCGGCGGCACAATCGGAATATCGGGAAGCGCGACTCGTGGGAACGTGGCGTGTGCAGGTGACCCAGGTGGACTGCGTCACCGGGGCGCCGACGTCGCCCACTCCCTTTTCGTCGCTATTGACGTTTGCCATCGGCGGAACCATGGCGGAGGACACAACTAACCCAGCGTTTGCACCTGGACAACGGAGTGCGGGCCAAGGGACATGGGACCACAAGGACCGCCGCACCTACGGCGCAAGGAGCGTGGCCTTCATCAATTACACCACGCCCCCGAATCCGGCAACGCACAACCCGGGATTTGAGGCGGGTGAACAGACGATCGCGCAAAGCATCACGTTCAAGGGCGATTCCGACACATGGACAAGCACGGCCACCATCGAATTTGCGGACACCACCGGCACGGTCTACCGGCAAGGATGTGCCTTGGCAAGTGCGCAGCGGTTTTGAGAACCGAACGGCACCAGCCATCTCCAGCGCTCTAGAAACATGGTGATCAGCTATAACCGAACGGGCCGATCGAGGAGTTGCTGAAAACTTCAGGATCCAAGATCGGCTTTTGTTCCTCTCTACCTAGCCGTCCAGAAGATCTTCACGTTTTTCTCATAGAAACCGCGGGTTGCATATCTACGAACGAAAAATGGTTTGAAGCCAAACCCAATTCACATCCCGCTGACAACTGAAGGCGCCCAGTCTGTAGAAACTCGCCAGAGCTTCCTGCCCTTTTGGTCGGGTTCGTCGGCAAAACTGGAAGGAACTCTGCTTAAGTTAGCGCTTATGGAGGCTTGCCTGTCTGCGAGGATGGATTGTGCAGAAGTCCCTGTGGTGTGAGGAAGGATTGTTCTTGCTCCGAGGTGCGAGCAAATAAAGAGTGCTCATGAGGTTATCTCCTCAAAACCCCGTTGTGAACTCCTACCACCCCCTGGTCTGCAGCATGTGCGCTTCGTCCAGCGCGCTGATGGCGAGGCCTTTCATGGCTCCGATGAGGTCTTCGCTGACTTCAAGTAACACTTTAGGATCTTGATAGTGCGTGGCGGCAAGCACGATGGCGCGAGCGCGCTTGGCGGCCTGCTCCGGCGGAGCGAACGCGCAAGTGTCATCGAAAGGATGCTTCTCCACAGAATGCGTGCAGGTAGTACGCGCTCCCATAAAGATTCCGCTGCCGACGAAGATGGCTTCGGCTCCGAGTTGCATGACGAGCGAGGCGTCGGCTGGCGTGGCGATGCCTCCCGCTGAAAAATTCGGCACGGGCAGTTTCCCTGTCTTCGCGACCATCTTCACCAGTTCATAGGGCGCCTGCAGCTCTTTCGCCTTGGCAAAAAGTTCTTCTTCGCTGAGCACCGTCAAAATCCTCATTTCCTGCACGATCTGGCGGATGTGCTTGACGGCGTGCACGATGTCGCCGGTTCCCGCTTCGCCCTTGGTGCGAATCATGGCCGCGCCTTCGGCGATGCGGCGAAGAGCTTCTCCGAGATTGCGCGCGCCGCAGACGAACGGCACGGTGAACGCGTGCTTGTCGACGTGGTGGGCTTCGTCGGCGGGCGTGAGCACTTCCGATTCGTCAATGTAGTCGACGCCGAGTTCCTGCAGAATTTGCGCTTCGGCAAAATGTCCGATGCGGCATTTGGCCATCACGGGAATGGAAACGGCGGCCATGATCTCGCGAATTTTCTTGGGCGAGGCCATGCGCGCTACTCCGCCTTCGGCGCGGATCTGCGCGGGCACGCGCTCGAGAGCCATGACGGAGACGGCTCCGGCTTTTTCGGCGATGACGGCCTGCTCGGCGTCGGTAACGTCCATGATGACGCCGCCCTTGAGCATCTCGGCGAGGCCAGTCTTGAGGCGGAGAGAAGTGTTGTTGCCGTTGTTCTGGGACATAGTCGATACCCTTGGATACCTTTTCGCGATCGCGAAGGATGGCTGTCAGATCTCATCCCTCCGCCATTCGGCTCAGGGCAGGTCAAAGACAGCACTCAGCTAACCCTTTGGATAATGGGAACTCGGAGGGGTTTCGCCGTATTCATTTTAGCGCGGGCACAGGAATTGCGGAACCCCGAGGAGCGCTTCACCACGGCGGACGCGGAGGCGCCCTCCAGGTCGGAGGCGCTGCGCGCGAGCATGGGGTCCTTCGACTGCGCAAACACTCCGCTTCGCGCAGCGTCTGCTCCGCTCAGGATGACAGACCTTGGGATGGCGCGGACGCTATCTCTGCAAACCTTCCAAACATCTTTTCTGGATCGATGGCGATAAATATCCCCTTGCTGCGGGCCAGCACTTCGCCTTTTTCATTCAGGATTTCCGCCATGTTGATATGCTGGCGTCCGTGCACCGAGACTTCCCGCCCTTCCACGGTCAGCGGCTTCTGCAGAGGGACTGGCTTGAGGTATTCGACCGTCATTTCCTTCGTGAGCGCGACGACGTGGCGCAGTTTATTCACCTTCCCCATAGCGTCATCGAGGATGGTCGCGATAATCCCTCCATGACAATGGCCGGGCGGTCCGGTGTAGCGCTTCGAGAGCCGGAACCGGCAGAGGAAGGTCTGGCGTTCCTCGTCGAGCGTGAATTTCAGGCGCATGCCTTCGGGATTATCGGGACCACAGACGAAGCAAAAGTTCTTCTTCGGCTTTAAATGGCGCGTTTCATGGCCATGGATCTTGCTGGGCATGATCGCAATTAAACCATAACCACGGAGCACATAGAGACCCTCACGAGCTACGACTTCCTTCGTTCGCCTGATTCCTGTATACATATCGGTTTTGTGAAATCTTGAACCGCCGAATCGCAAAGCACGCACTGGAAGCACAGCTTGGTCCACCACGCCACCATCGATCGGAGCCCCGCATGAAATCGTTCACCATTTTTGTCCTCGTATGCGTTTCGTTTGGATTACTCAGTCTTTCTGCGCAAGAAGCGCAGGAGAAAAGCCCGGACAAGACGGCGGTCGCGCCGAGCTCCTCTACACAGGGAAAGAAATCCACGAAGAAAAACGAGAAGAAAGAAGAGCCGAAGAAGGAAGAGGCCAACGAAGAAAAAAAGGGCGGAATGACCGCCGAGACCTTCTCTGGCCTGAAGTTCCGGCTGATTGGTCCGGCGATAGCTTCGGGGCGCGTCATGTCGATCGCGTTGAATCCCACGAACAAATTTGAGTATTACGTCGGCGTGGCCTCGGGCGGCGTTTGGAAGACGGTGAACGATGGCACGACCTGGACTCCCGTGTTTGATGGCCAAGGATCGTATTCGATTGGATGGGTCGCGCTGGATCCCAACGATTCGTCGGTGGTGTGGGTGGGGACGGGCGAGAGCAATTCGCAGCGCAGCGTGAGCTACGGTGACGGGATTTACCGGTCGGATGATGGTGGCAAGAATTGGCAGAACCTGGGACTGAAGAAGTCAGAGCACATCGGACGAGTAGTGATCGATCCGCGGGATTCGAAGGTGGTGTACGTTGCGGCGGAGGGTCCGCTGTGGGGGCCGGGCGGCGATCGCGGCCTGTACAAGACGACGGACGCGGGAAAGACATGGAAGCCGGTCCTGACCATCAGCGAGAACACGGGAGTAGTCGATGTGCAGCTCGATCCGTCGAATCCGGACATCGTGTATGCCGCGGCATACCAGAGGCGGCGGCATGTTTTCACCTTGATCGACGGCGGTCCGGAAAGCGCGATCTATAAATCGACCGATGCGGGCGCGACCTGGAACAAGTTGAAAGAAGGTTTGCCGAAAGTCGATATGGGGAGAATTGGCCTGGCGGTCTCTCCGGCCGATCCCAATGTGGTCTACGCCACAATTGAAGCGGCCGATGGCAAGGGCGGAATTTTTCGATCGAATGACAAGGGCGCGACCTGGGAGCGGCGCAACGAGTTCGATGAGGGCGCAATGTATTACGCGCGCGTGGAGTGCGATCCGAAGAATGCTGATCGTATTTTTGTGATGAACGTTTCCTTGCGCGAGTCGCTCGATGGCGGCAAGACGCTACACCATGTCAACGAGGTCAATCATCATGGCGACAATCACGCTATCTGGATTGATCCGGCAGATACCAGGCATTGGCTGCTCGGCTCGGATGGCGGAATGTATGAGACGTGGGACGACGCAAAAAGTTGGGAGTTCAAAGCAAATCTTCCGACGGTGCAGTTCTATGATGTCGCGGTCGACAACGCTGTTCCCTTCTACAACGTCTGCGGCGGAACGCAGGACAACTTTTCCTGGTGCGGGCCCTCGCGCACGCGTGACATCAACGGCATTCTGAATTCGGATTGGTATGTAACTACCGGAGGCGACGGATTCCGGTCGCAGGTCGATCCGGTCGATGCCAATACCGTGTACGCGGAGTCGCAGTATGGCGTGCTCGTGCGCTACGACAAGCAAACTGGCCAGGAATTGGTGCTGCAACCGCAGGAGGCTAAGGGCGAGCCTCCGCTGAAGTGGAACTGGGATTCGCCGGTGATCATCAGCCCGCATTCGCATACGCGGCTGTATTTTGCGGCCAACAAGTTGTTTCGTTCGGACGATCGCGGCGACACGTGGAAGGCGGTTTCGGGCGATCTGTCGCGGCAGCTGGATCGCAACCAGTTGCCGGTCATGGGAAAAGTTTGGGGCCCGGACGCGGTGGCCAAAAATCAGTCCACTTCCTTCTACGGAAATATCGTGGCGCTGACCGAGTCGCCGAAAAAAGAAGGATTGATTTATGCGGGCACGGATGATGGCCTGATCCAAGTCACTAGCGACGGCGGCGCGAATTGGACAAAATTTGAAAAGTTTTCCGGCGTGCCGGACATGACTTATGTAAGCCGCCTGGCAGCTTCCAGTCACGACGAGAACACGGTCTACGCGGCGTTTGAGAATCACAAGAACGAAGATTTCAAACCGTATCTGCTGAAGTCGACGGACGCGGGAAAGACCTGGTCTTCGATTGCCGGCGATCTGCCGGAGAATGGGCCGGTGCTGGCCTTTGCGGAAGATCCAGTGAACGCGGATCTGTTGTTTGCGGGCACGGAGTTTGGTGCGTACTTCACTATCAATGGCGGACAGCATTGGGTTCGCCTGAAGGGCGGGCTGCCGACGATTGCCGTACGCGATATGGTCATTCAGGCCCGCGAGAGTGATCTAGTGATTGCCACCTTCGGCCGCGGATTTTATGTCCTCGACGACATCACGCCCCTGCGGCAAATCAAGCCGGAATCGACCGAGCAGGCTGCGGCCACGTATCCAGTGAAAGCTGCGCTTTTGTATGTCGAGCGCCATCCGCTGGGCGGGCGTAAGAAAGCCATGCAGGGCGATGCATTTTATGCGGCGGAGAATCCTCCCTATGGAGCGGTGTTCACGGCGTATCTGAAAGAGAAGATCAAGACGAAAAAAGAGAAGCGGCAGGATGCGGAGAAACAGTCAGCAAGGACGGGGCAGACGCTTCCCTATCCCTCGAATGATGAACTCCGCGCAGAAGCACAGGAAGCCCAGCCGGAAGTGTATTTCATGGTCTGCGACGAAAGTGGTACGCCGATTCGGCGCGTCGAGGGCAACACCGACGCGGGCTTTCAACGTGTGGCCTGGGATCTGCGGTATCCGGCGATGCGGGTGAAAGAACATCGCGCGGACGCTCAGGACGATGAAGATTTTCCCAGCATCGCGGATCACGGCCCGCTCGTGCTCTCGGGAAATTATTCGGTTCGCATGTTCGAGAAAGTGGATGATGTAGTGACAGAGGTCGCCGCGCCGCAATCGTTCAGAGTCGTGACCGAAGGAGCGGCGTCAATGAATGCGGCGGATCGTGAGGCGCAGGAGGAATTCCTTCGCAAGGTGGCGCGGCTGTACCGAGCGGTGTATGGCGCGAGCAAGGCGGCGGACGATGTGCAGTCGCGGTTAAAGACGATTCGCGAGGCGCTGGACGAAACACCCGCCGTGCAGAAGCAGTTGGGGGCAGAAGCGGATCAGATCGAAGAGCGGGACCGCGAGATTTTGCGGGAGCTGCGCGGGGATCGGGATATCGCAAAGAGGAGTGAGCCGGTGCCAACGTCGATCAACGATCGCGTGGACGGCATAATGGAAGGCGAACGGTTCTCCCTGCAGAAGCCGACGCAAACGCATATTGACGCGTACAACATCGCGGCTGCGGAATTTACCGATCAGTTAGCGAAGCTCCACGCGCTGGTCGATGTCGATCTGGCGAAGCTGGAGAAAGAAATGGCAGCGGCAGGCGCTCCCTGGACTTCAGGGCAAGTGCCGGAGTGGCAAAAACCTTAAAGCAGAAGGAACTCTTTGTCATCCTCAGCGAAGCGGGGCAAGCGTAATGTAGGCCCGCGGAGTCGAAGGACCTAGGGCTCCTGTGCTCCAACCCCGATAGGAATTTTCCTGCCGGCCAAAGACGCCCTTGCAGTTATACGTCCACGCCTTGTTCGCGAAGGAACAGGACTAACCGGCTCACAGGAACAGCTGTACCAATGTTGTAACTGCCGGAAATTCGCTCAGCGAAGAGATGGACCGCGTCATCTTCGAAAGCGCCGGCGTAGCTGAGAACGTCGTATCGACTGATGTAGTTCTGGATCTCTCGTTCAATCAGTGGGCGAAAAGTTATATTTAATGTTTCGACGGTCGATAAGATGTGCCTGGTTCGCGAATTCAGCACCGCCAGCGCAGTGACGAATTGAAATTCGCTGCCGGAAAGTTCTCGCAGGAATTCGGCAGCCTCGTGCCTGTCCTGAGGCTTTTCAAAGATTTTCTTTCCCTTCGCCGCGACTGCATCGCCGGAAATGATGACCGCGTCCGGAAATGTCTGTGCGATATGACGCGCCTTGGCCTCTGCCAATTTCCGCGTCAGCCGCGCAGGATCATCGTCCCGAATTGCCTTCTCGTCGATACGGCTCGGATAGGTTTCGTAGGCGATCCCGATCATCTCGAGCGCACGTTTGCGGAACGGAGATTCTGAAGCGAGGACGACTTTCATTTGCAAACTCTATCAAAGCTCCACTCATTCCATCGTGGAAACACCTCGCTGGAACCGCCGCCACTGCCTGGTTGCACGGGGTTCTTCGCTTCGCTCAGAATGGCAACCTCCGGAATCTGCCAATCCGGTACCCATCCGACAGCCCGAGGCGCCTGCCCCTCCACGCCTTGTCGCGCCAATCGATTTTTTCCTCACACAGTCCTTGCATTCTGATCGCGACCCTGTGATACACTCGCCGCCGACTGTTGCTCGCGTTGTGGGACGCGGCAACCGCCGTGGGGAAATCCTTTTCAGATCGTCCCTCATTGTTGAGGAGGACTGCGGAATGGGCCTCGCGCTTTTACTTCTGATCTGGCTGATCAGCCTGACCAGTACATACTTCTTTGTCGCCAAAACCTGGTGGCTGCCGGCGGGCGCTTCCGCCGCCGCAGGATGGATTGACCATCAATTCACGCTCACGTTCATCCTGATGGGGATCATCTTTCTCGCGGCCCAGCTCGGGCTGGGTTATATCGTGTGGCGATATAGCGAGAAGCCCTCCTCGCCCCCGGTAACCTATACGCACGGAGACACGAAGCTGGAAATCGTGTGGACGACCTTGACGGCGATTCTCTTCATCGGACTTACGCTGATGGGCGGCAACGTTTGGGCGAGCCAGCGATGGGATCCTCCGGAGGCGGGCGCGGTCAAAGTGGAAGTGACCGGCATGCAGTTCGCCTGGTACTTCCGCTATCCCGGGCCGGATGGAACCTACGGCGCGACCAGCGTAAAGCTCATGGACCCTTCTTCGGGCGGCGAAGGCGCGGTCGGGCTGAACCCTTCCGATCCTGCTTCGAAAGACGATGTCGTGACCGGAACCATGTATCTGCCGGTCAATCGGGAAGTCGATTTGAGCTTGAGGTCGGTGGATGTGATCCACAGCTTTTTTGTGCCGTCGCTGCGATTTAAACAGGATGCGGTTCCCGGTCTCAACATTCACATGCATCTGAAGCCGACCGTGATCGGCGAATACGAGATCGCCTGCGCCGAACTTTGCGGCCTGGGACATTACAAAATGCACGGCATGGTGCACGTGGTCAGCCAGGAAGATTTTGACAAGTGGCTGGCCGCACGGGAGGCGGAGAAACAGTAATGGCGACACCGGTTGCGCTTCACGCACACGCAGCTCCTCAGGGGTTCATCCGCAAGTACATCTTCAGTCTCGATCACAAAGTCATCGGCCTGCAGTATTTCTTTCTCGCGCTGACGGCGGTATTCGTCGGAATGTTCCTTTCGCTGCTGATGCGCATTCACATGATCTGGCCGGCGGCGGTGCTGCCACTGATCGGCGAGATCAGGCCGGAAACCTATCTCAGCCTGCTCACCATGCACGGCACCATCATGGTGTTTTTCGTGCTGACCACGGCGCCGCAGGGCGGGTTCGGCAATTACATGCTGCCCATTCAGATCGGCGCGCCCGACATGGCGTTTCCCGTGCTGAACATGTTGTCATTCTGGACAACGTTCGTCGGGTTCATCACCATCCTTGCCGCATTTTTCGTCACCGGCGGTGCGCCGCTCCATGGCTGGACGGGTTATCCGCCGCTCAGCGCAATTCAGTCAGCTGGGCCGGGCGAGGGATTAGGCGCGGATCTGTGGATCACAAGCATTGCGATTTTCTGTATCGCATCTCTGATGGGCGCTCTGAACTTCATCACCACGACACTTGATCTGCGGGCCAAAGGCATGACCATGATGCGCATGCCGCTGACCGTTTGGTCATGGTTCATTACGGCCATTCTCGGATTGCTGGCCTTCGGCGTGCTCCTCTCGGCTGGAATCCTGCTGCTTCTCGATCGCAACATGGGAACCAGCTTCTACGTTCCGCTCGTGGTTGTGAACGGGCAAGTGTTAGCTCACAAAGGCGGCTCGCCGTTGCTCTGGCAGCACTTGTTCTGGTTCTTCGGACATCCCGAAGTCTACATCGCGATTCTGCCCGGGATGGGCGTGACATCGCAGATCCTGTCGACTTTCTCGCGCAAGCCGATTTTCGGCTACAAAGCCATGGTCTACGCCATGCTCGCGATTGGATTCTTCGGATTCATGGTATGGGGCCACCACATGTTCATGAGCGGAATGAGCCCGTACTCCGCGTTTGCGTTTTCCATCCTGACCATGTGCATTGGCGTACCCTCGGCCATCAAGACCTTTAACTGGCTGGGCACCATGTGGCGGGGGCACATACGATTCCAGACGCCGATGCTCTACGCCATCGGATTCGTTTCTTTGTTCGTGTCGGGCGGACTCAGCGGACCATTCCTGGCGCAGCCGGTGCTCGACATTCAACTGCACGATACCTATTTTGTCGTCGGGCATTTCCATCTGATTATGGGCGTGGCGGCAATCTTCGGAATCTTTGCTGCGACCTACTATTGGTTCCCGAAGATGTTCGGCCGCATGATGAACGAAACGCTGGGGCGTATTCACTTCTTCATTACGCTGGCCGGAACGTATGCGATCTTCATGCCCATGCACTATCTCGGACTGGCAGGGCAGACGCGGCGCTATTCGCAATTTACAGAAGTCGCGTATCAGGCGAAGCTGATTCCGCTGCAAACTTTCATGACGTATGCTGCGATCATCACGATCGCGGCACAATTTATTTTTGTGATCAACTTGTTCTGGAGCATGTTCAAAGGACCGAAGGCCAGCGACAATCCCTGGGAAGCAACCACGCTGGAGTGGACGACAACCACGCCACCGCCACACGACAACTTTGGCGGGCATACACCCGTGGTGAATCACGGTCCGTATGAATATGGAGTTCCAGGAGCGCCGAAGGATTTTGTGATGCAGACGGATCCGGCAACCTTGCCAGCGCATTGATCACCCTAGTTGTATGGCGACCTATACTCCAAATCCGGTAGATCACATTGGGCGGGGACAAGACCCTCCTATCCCGCCCAGGAGCGGCGGCGGTGGTGACGACGGGCGCAGCAACGGTGGCCCGGATTATGGCGCGCGATTGCGGCGAGCCCGGCTCGGTTTGATCCTGACCATCATCACTATCTGCATGGTATTCATCGCGCTCACCAGCGCCTATATCGTGCGCCAAGGCCTGCCCACGTTTGACGACGCATCAAAGAGTTATGTGCATGATTGGGGCAATGTGCCACTGCCCTGGTTGCTGCTGGGCTTTAACACATTGCTGCTGCTGGTCAGCAGCGTGACGGTGGAACTCGCACGCCGGCAAGCTGCCCGGCAGGCAGCACTGGCGCCGGTGAAGTCGATCCCTGGAGTGACGTTGGGCGACGAGAAATCTTTTCCCTGGCTCTGGATCACCGTCGTGCTTGGCTTCGCTTTTCTCGGCGGGCAGTGGATGGCGTGGGGCCAACTGCACAATGCTGGCTTTTACATCAATACCAATCCCAACAGTTCGTTTGTCTTCCTGCTGACGGCCACGCACGCCGCACACCTGGCGGGAGGCATGCTGGCGCTGCTGTGGGCAGCGGTCGCGTTCCTCAGGAATAAATCGCTGGAATCGAAACGAATCGCCGTCGACATTACGGCCTGGTATTGGCACTTCATGGCTTTTCTCTGGATTTATATTTTTGCGCTGTTAGGGTTTGCGAAATAGGGATCAGCGGTCAGGGATCAGGGGCCAGTTGCGCACAAAAGTACTTGCACTGGCCCCTAACCCCTGCTTACTGATCCCTGATCTGAAGGGAGAACTTGCGTAATGGCTGATGCCACGATCCAGCATGACGTCATCACTGAGCATGCGGCACCGGGAGCCTATGAAGCTCCGCTGTTCGGGGCCTACTCAAAAAAAGTGGGCATGTGGCTATTCCTGGCCTCGGATTCGCTCACATTCGGAGCCCTGCTTTTCGCCTTCAGCTACAACCGGCTTTCCATGGCGGCATGGCCGACGCCATTTGGAAAAGAGAGCATCGCCAACGCAACCGTCATGACAGCCTGCCTGCTTTCCAGTTCGCTGACCATGGTGCTGGGTGTATTTGCGGCGCAGCGTCACGATCGCACCTGGACGCGCAACTGGCTGCTCGCCACCATGGCGTTCGGGACCGCCTTCATCGTTCTCCATGGGATGGAATGGACCAAACTGATCGGCGAGGGCCTCACGCTACCAGGGTTTCCTAGAATCGCCGGAAACGGCGAATATGCAGCGGTCTCGCAAGCAGTCCCGCAATTCCCAGCCTGCTTCTTCGGACTCACGGCCATGCACATGCTGCACGTGACCATCGGTGTGATCTATCTGGGAGTGATCGCGCTGCGGAAGAAATTTCTACCCATCCTGGCCGTGCTCTGGATTGCAGGATATTTTCTGATACCCTCGGACAACGTCTTTCATTACGGAATTCACGTGCTCGGTTTGGGGTTGATTCTGGCCACGATCATTCTCTTCTTGAAGCCGAAAGATTACGACGCGCACGATGTTGAGGTGTCCGGACTGTACTGGCATTTCGTCGACCTGGTTTGGATGTTCATCTTTCCGCTGGTCTACTTGATGTCGACCAAAATCTAAGTGGGGCGCGGACACTCCTGTCCGCGACTCTGGAAGCGAGCAAGGGTACTGGCAGCATATATACAGCGAGGTGCAAACCATGCACGACGTTGCGGTTCACGATGACAGCAAGGGGCAGTATTTCTGGGTTTGGGGAGCACTGCTGGTTCTGACGGCGATTGAGGTCATCCTCGCCTATAACCAGGTATTCCAACCGGTGCGCATGCTCGAGGCTCTGCTGATTCTGTCGATCATCAAATCGGCGCTCATCATCGCCTACTTCATGCACTTGAAATTTGAGCGTGCGCTGATGCGCTGGATGCTCGTGTTTTCGGTAAGCGCATGCTTCGTGATCATGTATTTCTTTTTCTTCCCCGACGCCGATCGGATTTTGCAGTTGGGAGTGAAATGAAGGCATTTGCCGCAAAGCCGGTGAAGGTTTCGCGAAATTCGCGCAGAAAAACGCCGCGAAATAACTTTATGCGCATGCTTGCCTCCGTGCTTCTGCTTTTCCTGGCGATTGGGATCCCGTCTGTTCCGGCTGTAGCGCAGGGCTGCGCGATGTGTTACGCAACTGCCAAGGCCACTCCAAAAGAGGGCCAGATCGCGATTAATCACGGGATTCTCGTGATGCTCTTCCCTCCGATTGTAGCCATGACGCTCGGCGTTGGCGCCGCGTTCCGCTACGGCAAAAAGCGGGATCACGAAAATGAACAGAGCTCTGATTAGCTAACAGATGTCGTCACTCCGGACTGGTTCGAAAGTACGTCTAATTGGCATTCCTGGAGGTCTCGAAGACTCTGCCGACTTCCCCACCAAATCGACCTTCGACAAATGCCTTGGCCACGATTTCCTGATCGTCGGTTTTAACGACCTCGGCACGGCGGAACCGGTCATCGAGTCAGTTACGGGAAACCTCGGTGAAACAGTCTGGGTAGAGCCCGAGTTTCTGGAACTGACGTCCAAGTAGCTGTCGAACCGGCACCTGTTCTCACAAATCTCCTATAATGAAAGATTCGGCTGTCTGCGCCAAACGCTCTAGGAGTGTTTGCGGCAGAGCGCGGCCTGGTGGCCGGCTTGGAAATTTCTGCTTCTCCCAAGAGTGGGGAAAAGCGCACTCACGGATCCCGATGTCTTCTGACCTGAAGGTTCTTATCTCGACAGCGACCGACAGCATTGTTGTGCGCGGGGCGCGCGTGCACAACCTCAAGAACATCGATTTCGAAGTCCCGCACAACACGCTGACTGTGGTCACGGGAGTATCCGGATCAGGCAAGTCCTCTCTGGTCTTCGACACGATCTACGCCGAGGGACAGCGGCGCTATGTGGAGTCGCTGTCAGCCTATGCGCGGCAATTTCTCGAGCGCATCGAGAAACCCGACGCGGACACGATTGATGGCATTGCCCCCGCGGTGGCGATCCGGCAGAAGAATACGACACGAAATCCGCGCTCGACCGTCGCGACGGCAACCGAGATCTACGACTACCTGCGACTACTTTTCGCTCGGATCGGCCGAACCTATTGCGCGAACTGCGGGCGCGTAGTCAAGAAAGACACCGTAGATGAAGTTGCGGAAACGATTTTGAAGCTCGATCCGGGAACGCGACTGCAGGTGGTGTTCCCATTGCAGAGCAATATTCCCGAACAAACCACGGCTAAGACCGACTCAAAGGCGAAGGCGAAGGAGTCC
Source organism: uncultured Acidobacteriaceae bacterium (assembly GCA_963772045.1). Taxonomy (GTDB): domain Bacteria; phylum Acidobacteriota; class Terriglobia; order Terriglobales; family Acidobacteriaceae; genus Sulfotelmatobacter. The sequence goes on from CAVYWC010000006.1 coordinate 44,684, forward strand.
GCTGCTTTGGCAAAATCAGCCAGAAGTGAGGCAGTTGGTCCATCAGCACCCGGTCCATCTTTGTCCGATGCTCTGAAAACCCGGCTATTTCATTTGCGGAAAGCGGGATTCAACCGGCTGCATCAGGCCGGGCAAGTGTTTGAGTTTTCCACACCGGAATCGTTGCTCGACGTTAATTTCGCCGAACCTGTTTCCGTGCTCGTCGATCGTCTGACGGTTTCGTCCGACGCACGCTCGCGGATTGTGGATGCGGTTGAGACGGCCTATCGCGAATCCGGCGAGGTCATCTTTGAAATCCCCAAGCCCGAAGGGCAAGTGGATTCGGCGGACAGGAATGTCCGCCCCACACAACTCCGCTTCGCGCAGCGTTTTGAATGCAAGAACTGCAATTTGCGGTACGAAGAACCCGAGCCGCGCCTGTTCTCGTTCAACAATCCTTATGGGGCATGCCCGAAATGCCAGGGGTTCGGCAACACCATCGATTTCGATCTCGAACGCGTAATTCCCGACAAGACGAAGACTCTCGCCGAAGGAGCGATTGAGCCCTGGACCAAGCCGAAATATCGTCCCCTATTTACCGATCTGAAGCGCTACGCCAAGCAGGCTGGAATCCCCCTCGACATGGCCTGGGATGATCTGCAGGAAGAGCACAGAGATCTGATCCTCAACGGCGAAGGACGATTCCTCGGAATTCGGGGATTTTTCAATCATCTCGAACGCAAGAAATACAAGCTGCACGTGCGGGTATTTCTCAGCCGATATCGCGGATATTCCTTGTGTTCGGCATGCAACGGGAAGCGATTGCGGATGGAAGCGCAGCAGGTCAAGATCAATGGAAAAAATATCTGCCAGGTTTGCGCACTGACGGTAGAGGACACGTTAAGATTTTTTTCTGACCTGGAACTCACTCCGGCAGAAACCGAGATTGCCGACAAGCTGCTACAGGAAATTTGCGAACGCCTGCGCTTTCTGAATGAAGTCGGATTGGAGTATCTGAATCTCGACCGCTTGTCCTCCACTCTCTCAGGAGGCGAGGCGCAGCGCATTCAGTTAGCGACCTCGCTGGGATCGCGGCTGGTGGGAACGCTTTACGTGCTCGACGAGCCGTCGATCGGTCTGCATCCGCGTGACACCCACCGGCTCATCAAGATACTTCACGATCTCCGCGATCTCGGAAACACGATTCTGGTCGTGGAGCACGATCCGGACATCATGAAGTCGGCGGATCGGATTCTCGATCTCGGGCCGGGTGCGGGTGAGAATGGCGGGGAGCTTGTTGCGGCGGGAAATTACGACGAGATCGTGCACGATCCCGCGTCACTGACGGGAAGGTATCTTTCGGAAGACTTGCGCATCCAGCCTCCCGCGACCCGGCGCAAGCCTGGGGCAAAGCAGATCACCATTCGCGGCGTTCGGGCCAATAATCTCAAGAATGTCGACATCAGCATTCCGTTGTGCATGCTTGTCGCAATTACAGGCGTCTCCGGTTCTGGCAAGTCGACGCTGCTGCATCAGGTGCTCTACCGAGCTCTGGCGCAATCCAAGGGGCAGTCGAGCAACGGCGCGAGTGGACCCGCGGCAACATGGAAAAGTCTGACCGGCGACCAATACATCGATGAAGTGGTCTTAGTCGATCAATCGCCAATTGGGCGAACTCCGCGCTCGAACCCGGTGACTTACATCAAAGCGTTTGACGCGATCCGCGAACTGTATGCTTCCCTTCCCGAGTCCAAAAAGCGCGGCTTCAGCGCCGGACATTTCTCCTTCAACATCCCTGGGGGACGTTGTGAAACCTGCCAGGGTGATGGCACGGTCACCGTCGAAATGCAGTTCCTGGCCGACGTCGAACTGATTTGCGAAGAGTGCAAAGGGACCCGCTACAAGCCACAGGTGCTGGAAGTCCGCTACCACGGTAAGAACATTCATGACGCGCTCAACCTCACCGTCAAGGAGGCTTTGAAGTTTTTTGCCGAAGCTCCGAAAATTACGGAAAAACTGCGCGCCCTCGAAGAAGTCGGGCTGGGATATTTGCGGCTGGGACAATCGGCAACCACGCTTTCCGGCGGCGAAGCGCAGCGCATGAAACTGGCCGCGCACCTGCAGCCCGCGACACGCGACTCAGCCCGGATGAATGGCAAAACATTAAGCCGCCGTTTGCTTTACATCTTCGATGAGCCAACTACGGGGCTGCACTTCGATGACGTCAGCAAACTCCTCGCCGCCTTTCGCCGTCTGATTGAGGCGGGAGGGTCGATCGTCGTCATTGAACACAATCTCGAAGTGATCAAGACTGCAGACTGGGTCATCGATCTTGGTCCGGAAGGCGGCAATCGAGGCGGTAAGGTGGTGGGCGCCGGACCGCCCGAAGCCATCGCTAAAATTCCTGGGTCTTACACAGGCCAGTATCTTGCGCGTATCCTGAATCGGAATGGCGCGCGTTCCAATGGCCGCTCCTAAGCCGCTCCTGGCGGCGATAGCTGTTTGTGTGTTTGCGGCAAGCGCATCGGGATTGGTGCGACTTGCCACCGCACCTGTAGGGAGGGCCGCCCTCGGCTGTCCGGCGGAGCGAAGCTCCGCGCCGACCGCAGAAGCCGCCACCACTCTGGCGCAGGCAAACCCACCCTCCACCAATCAGTCCCAGGATCATCAGAGCCAGGATCATGCGAATCAGGACCAGAGCGACGGCTCCTCTTTTAGCAAGCCGATTCATCGCAAAACGGGTGAGAACTCGAGCGAAACGATTCGTCATATCCGCGTCGAGGAGCAAGGCTCAATTTCTCCGGATTTGACCAAGGCCGAAGATCTGATCCAAAAGCGTGATTACCTTGCGGCCGGACCGCTGCTGCAGAAAGTAGTGCAGAGCGACCCGGCCAACTATGTGGCGTGGTTTGATCTTGGATTTGCCGAGAATGAACTAGGAAAAACTGACGATTCGATCGCCGCCTATCGAAAATCCGTCGCGGCCAAACCGGATGTTTTCGAGTCGAACTTGAACCTCGGCATTCAACTAGCCAAGACAGGCCGGCCGGATGCGGAGCAATATTTACGCGCGGCAACACAGCTCAAGCCCACCAGCCATGTGGAGGAAGGACAGGCACGAGCCTGGATTTCGCTGGCTCATATTCTCGAGAAGACGAAGCCCGACGACGCCATTGCCGCCTACTTGGAAGCGGCGAAGTTGCAGCCGAAAGATCCTGAGCCGCATCTTTCCGCGGGACTGCTGTTTGAGAATAAGAGCAAATTCGCCGACGCCGAAAGTGAGTACAAGCAGGCGCTGGCCCTGGATCCATCATCGGACGCGGTAACCGCGCTGGCGAATCTGTACATGCGCGGACGCCGCTTCCCCCAGGCCGAGGAATATTTGCGCAAGGTCGTCACCGCACAGCCCCAGAATGCGGCGGCCCACACTCAGTTAGGGCGCGTCCTGGCCGCCGAGGGTAACAACGATGCCGCCCTGGAGGAACTGCAGGCCGGTGCTAAGCTCGATCCCCGCGATACCTCGCTGCAGCGCAATCTGGCCGACCTCTACACTACCCTCGGTAAGAACGATCAAGCGGAAGCGGTTTACCGCGCTCTCCTGGCAAAAAGTCCCAACGATCCGGACTTGCGTCAGAGTCTGGGCCAAAGCCTCATGCGGGAGAGGAGATTTGCCGACGCCCAGCAGGAGTTTCTGACGGTGATCCGGCTGAAACCGGAACTCGGCGACGCCTATTGGGATCTGGCTTTTGCGGCCAGCGAAAACCAAAATTACCCTTTGGCCATCAAAGCCTTGGAAGTTCGGGCCAACCTCCTGCCGGAAATTCCGCTCACCTATTTCCTGCGGGCTTCGGCCTACGATCATTTAAAGGATTTCAAAAGGGCGGCAGAGAGTTATCATCTATTCCTGAATACGGCGAACGGGAAATATCCTGAGCAGGAATGGCAGGCGAAACATCGGTTGATTGCCATTGAGCCGAAGAGGTAGCATACGCCAGGATCTGGGGGCCTTGGATTATGGGCCAGCTGAATCACTTGCGGTTGTGGACTGGGGTTCTTTCTCTGTTGCTAGTCATCGGGCTGCGCAGCGTGTCATGCGCCGCAGACCTGACCGTGGACGAGCTGAAAGCACGTGTATCTTCCACCAGCGTCCGGGATCGTCCGCATCTGTGCGTGCATATTGCCGAGATGCAGATGGCCGAGGCAGACAAGCTTTTTGCCGCCGACGACATAAATCAGGCGCAAAACGCCTTGACTGACGTTGTGGCGTATTCCGAACTGGCTCGGGATTACGCCATTCAATCGCACAAGTATCAGAAGCAAACAGAAATCGCCGTGCGTGGGATCACTCGCAGGTTAGGCCAGCTGGTGCATTCCCTGCCCCACGGTTATCAGGCACCGTTGCGCGAAGCGCTCAATAAGCTGCAACACGTACGCGACGATCTGCTGGTCGCCATGTTTCCTCAGGTTGGAAAATGAGTGCTTGGTCGCGCCGCGTCTCCCTCGTCGCTGTAGTCCTCCTAACCTGCGCTTGGGCTTTGGCCCAGGCCCATCGCGATCCCCTAACTCGGGCGGAAATTGATCAAGTGCGCGACGCCAGCTGGGAGCCCCAGCAGCGCCTGACGCTTTACGTGCAATTCGCCCGCAACCGCTTAGTCCAACTGGAGCAGATGCGCAACGATCCGAAGTCGAAAAACAGCGCCCAACAAACCCACGATCTGCTCGATGATTTCCAGCTGCTCTATGACGAACTGAACGACAATATCGATACCTACGTTGACCGCAAAGACGATATCCGAAAGCCGCTGAAATTGATCATCGCCGCGGATACCGAATTCCAGGCCAAGCTGCGCGCTCTGAAAGATGCTGCCGATGTCCCTCGCGCCGAATCGGACGCGTATGAATTCGTGCTCTCCAATGCGCTCGATACGGTCGATACTTCCGCCGACGATCATCGCAAGCTGCTGGAAGACCAGCAAGAATTGGCCAAGCACAAGAAACTGAACCCGAATTCCAGTGCGAGTTCTAGCGGCCGCCCCGGATAGTTGGTGGGAGGCTGATTCCAGAATTCCTTGTCGTGCTAATCTGACTTCACCGTGCGCGAGGGCCTGCTCGAAATTTTTCAGGATACTTATAGCGAACTGATGCCGGGAACTTCGATGCCTGAGCTGAACATCGAGTTCTTTGCCTTCGCCAACCTGAATAACACCATCCGCTTCCGGAACGGGCGCTTGCTGGTGCGACTCTCAGACTTACTCGAAGGGGCGCCGGAGACAGTATTCAGGGCCATCGCGCACATTCTTCTGGCCAAGATTTATCGCCGGCCCATCGATCGCGGACAGGCCGTACGCTATCGAAAATATGTAGGCAGCCACGATATCGTGCGCAAGGCGCATCTGGTTCGTCAGATCCGCGGCCGCAAAAAGCTGCGGCCCGCACGCGGGTATGTCTTTGATCTCGATCTGATTTTCGAGGAACTAAACACCCGCTTTTTCGATGGACTCATGGCGCGCCCCCGCATGAGCTGGAGCCAGCTTCGCACTCGCCGTATCTTAGGCCACTACGATCCGGCCCATAACGCGATCGTCATCAGCCGCATCTTCGATCATCACGCGATCCCAAGATATGTTCTGGAGTACATCGTCTATCACGAAATGCTCCATCTGAAGCATCCCGTGAAACTCCGTGGGAGCCGCCGCTGTGTGCACTCCAAAGAGTTCCAGGCCGAAGAAAAGCTGTTTCCGCGGGTCGCCGAAGCCAACGCCTTCCTGCGCCGATTGTAAAAACCGCACTTGTCCCGGGAATTGCTTTTTCGGTACCATTTTCCTCAGGTAAGCACTGTAGGCGGTTTTTGGGGACAGAAATAGCCGCCAAACTGTGGGGGCCTGGGAAACATGATTCTGAACGGTTGGAAGCAGATTGCCAAGTATCTCAATAGCTCTGTAAGAACCGTACAACGATGGGAAACGACGGGGATGCCGGTGATACGACCGCTGCCGGGAGCGCGCGGCTCGGTAGTTGCCTATTCGGAGCAACTCGATTCCTGGCTACGCCCTCACGCTCGTACAATCGAATCAACAACGCCCGCGTCCAATCGTTGCGGGCAGGATTTCCGCGACACTCTCGCCAAGGCAGAGGAGCTTGGAAGACAGCTTCGGCAAACCAGGCAGCAAATGGAAACGCACATGAGCCTGCTGAAAGCAGAACTCTCGCTGCTGAAGGAAAATGTCATTCGGATGAAGCTGGCGGGCAATCGCTACACGGATATGCAAGTGCTGCCTCCTATCGCCAGGACAGCGAGCACATTTTTCGACGGGGCGCGACGCCAGTCCGCTTGAGCTCGGCACTCAACAGTCGTTAACCGCTCGCGGAGGTTCCTGTGCCTTTCTGTCCGCCGGCCGCGCAATTGCGCCCTCAGCATCCAGGGCCGCATTGAGTTCCGTCGCCAGATCCAATATCCGCCGCGGATCGCCTTCCTTTTCCAATTCCCGGGCGATCTGCCGCCACGGCCGGGTATTACCGTCTAGGGTCATCAGAACCCCCCTGTACTGATGGATTCATGATTTGCTTGTCGAGTTCGCGGTTCGATGCGTCAATAAACGCCAGTCTTGAAGCGCTGGAAGAGCAACCAATCCAACCGAGTCCCGCCCGCAGCATCCTGAGCATCCAACATCGACGCGCCTACTTCGCAATCGAGGTTTGCTCGCCGCAAAGCACTAGCTTGGCATGAAAAAGCGTGCCGGCCACCCGAGTGGCGATCGCGATCAACTCCGCCTGGCTGTGAAAAACTTTCACTTGCCGTGCGCGTGAGAGTTCCGGAAGATTCACCGGCCGTCCGCTGCGAATCCTGGCGGCATTGGCATCATCAGCCGTCACAGACGGTAGCTGCGGCAGCAGCTTGCGCGGATGCACGAAGAGGCTGTCCATCGCCGCAGCCGCGCTGCCCGCAAGTTGATCGAGAGTCACTGCGTCCTCGAGCGTGAACTCGGCTACGGCCGTGCGGCGAAGCTGCTCCAGATGTGCTCCGCAGCCCAACTCGATCCCCATGTCGTGCGCAACCGACCGCATGTAAGTTCCGGATGCAACGCGAGAGCGAAAGCAGGCCCGATCGGACTCCACCGACAGAATTTCGAATTCTCTGATCTCAACCTGCACCGGTTGCAGCACCACATCCTTGTGCTTCCGGGCAAGCTTGTAGGCGGGAACCCCGTGAATTTTCTTCGCCGAGAAGGGCGGAGGCGTTTGTTCAATCGTACCGCGAAAGCGGGACGCCACCGATTCGACCTGCCCGCGGTCAAAGCAAACGTTTTTCGGTTCCGTAGTCGCCTCGCCTTCGGCGTCGTAAGTATCCGTGGCGAACCCAAATCGGATCATCCCCTCGTAGGTTTTTTCGGCTTGCGTATAGAATTGCGCCAGACGCGTGAAGCTTCCGATGACTAGCGGTAGCAGGCCCGTGGCCATCGGATCAAGTGTTCCCAGATGCCCGACCGAGCGCTCGTGAAGAATACGCCGCACCCGATTGACCACATCGTGCGAGGTCAATCCTGCGGGCTTGTCGATGATCAGAACGCCATTCATGTGGAAATTGAACTAATTTGATAAGTTAGTAATCGGATAATTGGGATGGCTCACGATTCGCGCTAACCCCCGGCCATCGATTGCCGATTGCTCACTACCAAGTTACCAAATTACTGAACTCGACGATCTCGCATGCTGCCTCTTAAAGACGATCAGCCGACTTATAGCACGGCCTATGTGAACTGGATTCTCATCGCGTTGAATCTGCTCATTTACCTGTTCCAATCCACGCTGGATCCCCACAGCTACATTCTGTTTCTGAAACGGTTCGGCGAGGTTCCCGAGCATGTAGCCGCATTTCTTTCCGGCTCACACTACTACACGCTGGGGCAAGTGATTGCCCCATTTGTTACCTCCATGTTTGTGCATGGTGGATGGATGCACGTGCTTGGTAACATGTGGTTTTTGTTTATCTTCGGCGACAATATTGAAGATTATCTTGGGCATTTCAAGTACCTGATCTTTTACCTGCTCTCCGGCTTGATCGCCATGTCGACGCAGGTCGCCATGTACCCGCACTCGAACGTACCCGCCGTGGGAGCCAGCGGCGCCATTGCTGGGGTCTTGGGAGCGTATTTCATAGTCTATCCGCGCGCCCGGGTGCTGACATGGTTCTTCGTTTTCGTACTCTATTTGCCGGCCTGGATTGTCCTGGGGGAGTGGTTCGCGCTGCAATTTCTGGCTGGCGCCTCAACCCTTTCGTCGGCAGGCGTAGGACGCGATGTAGGCGGCGTAGCCGTGTGGGCACACGTCGGCGGATTCGTCGCTGGAATCCTCATGGTGAAAATGTTCTCTGAACGCCCCCGGAGATATCCCTACGCGTACCGCTGATTCGTTCGCGAACGCGCCCGGTTCGGAATGCTCACACCCCGTTGGGCCGCTGGCGGATCAGAGATAGGAATTCCGACCGAGTTTCTTCCTCCTCCCGGAAGACGCCGAGCATCGAGGAGGTAACGGCTGCGGAGTGCTGCTTCTCCACGCCACGCATCATCATGCAGAGATGCCGCGCCTCGATCACGACTCCCACACCCTGCGGTTCGATCACATGCTGAATGGTTTCGGCGATTTGGGTGGTCAACCGCTCCTGAATCTGCAACCGCCGCGAAAAAATCTCGATCAACCGCGGAATTTTGCTGAGTCCAATTACGCGCCCGTTCGGGATATATGCCACATGCACCTTCCCGAAAAAAGGCAGCATGTGATGCTCGCACAGGCTGAACATCTCGATGTCTTTGACGATCACCATTTCGTCGTAGCTGACAGTAAATAGCGCCCCCTTGAGCATAGCCTCCGGATCCTGCTGATACCCCTTGGTCAGATGCTGCATGGCTTTGCGGACGCGCTCCGGCGTCGCGGTCAGGCCTTCGCGCTCCGGGTCTTCGCCCAGTCGGACCAGCATCTCGCGCACGAGATCTTCAAAGCTCGCGCTGGTCAGAGTGTTTGGTTCAGTTGGGTGTTCTATCGACACTGGGTGCATTTTTTTCGGTCTGTCACTTTCCATTCCGGCCGATTCCTATCTGCGAGGCGGGTTCGGTCCGGCGTACTCGAAGGAATTCATCGACGTCTCCTCGAGCTTTGCCCGTTCCAGATGAGCGTGCGGGAAGCCTCGCTGCAATATTTCGAAGATCTCCACGCACAGATTTTCCGTAGTAGGCACAATTTGAGCAAATTCTTGCAGCGTATTCAAATTCTGCAAGTTATAGCGTTCCAGCACTTCCGTGTGGACGAATCCGTCGAGATCCGCCAGATTGCAGACCATGCCGCTGCTCTGGTCAACCGGGCCGCTGACGCTGACTTCCAGCGTGTAATTGTGCCCGTGTCCGTGAGGATTATTGCACTTTCCGTAGGTCGCACGGTTTTCTTCCTCGGACATCTCCGCATTATGCAGCCGGTGCGAAGCTGAGAAGCGGTAACGGCGATGGAGATAAGCAATCATCCCTTTGTCCACGAAAAAACGTCATCCCGAAGCCTCGCGATTTCACCAGCGAGGCAAGGGATCTCCCACGTCTCGAATCCTTGGGCCTGAACTTACTCCTCTCCGTAAAAATCCACGAACAAATCCGGCGTCTCATACACCCGCACGCGATGCAACCTCGCCTGTTGCAGCTTTGCCTCCAGACGCTGCCAAATCGCGATCGCCAGATTCTCAGTCGTAGGAACACGCGTTAAAAATTCCGGGACTTCCTTGTTTAGAAATCGATGATCCATGGCGTCGAGCACTTCACGGTGCATGATCTCTTTGAGCTGTTTCAAGTCAACGACAAATCCCGACCGCGGATCGACCTCGCCCTTCACCGTGACTTCTAAAGTGTAGTTGTGCCCGTGGCCGTTGGGATTATTGCATTTGCCGAAAAAACGCCGGTTCTCTTCCGGCGAGAAATCCGGATTGTGATAGTAGTGCGACGCGGAAAATTCGGCTTTTCGGGTGAGATAAACCATAAGGGTAGTTGTCAGTGACCAGAAGCCAATAAACTTCTCTTCTCCGAATACGTGCGGCCCTTCCAGGGGACGTTGCCTTTCCCGTGCGCGCGCTTGGAGCGTAGAAGCAAGTAGGCGAACATCGGCATCCCGAACAGGGCGCCAAGAAATTCCATCGGCAGATCGAAATTTGCGCGGCGAAGTCTTCCCGTATTACGCGAGAACACTAGCGGCGCAATCACGAAACATGCCGAATGCGGGAGCACCGGAATGAGAGCGATGAACACCCAGGGCACGGCCCACCATAGCAGCGTCGTTACGGCTAGCCGCCCAGGATTCGGAAACAGCAGCGCCAGGTTCTTCGTCCAGCCGTCGCGCAGCTGCGGCCAATTCCGGTACATGCGTGTGCGGACGGCGTCAGCGGCGTACCGGAACCGAATCTTCAAGCCGGCAGCCTTGAACCTGCGTGCCAAAGCGACATCTTCGAGAATCTCCCCGGCGACCGCTGCGTGACCCCTAACCGCATCATAAGCCTCGCGCTTCACCAAAATGTACTGCCCATTCGCCGCTGCTTCAGGCGAATTCGGATCACTCACTTTCGATGGCGGATACTGCCGCGCCAATTCCGCAAACACAACCGGCAGCACAGCCATCTCCCAAAAAGTAACGGCTATCTGTTTCGGTGAATACGAAAGCATGTCGACTCCATGTTCTCGCGCTTCTGCGAGGGCGCGCGCCAGCGATCCAGCCGAATGAACCGTGTCGGCATCGGTAAACAGCAGCCACTGGCCGCGTGCTTCATGGACCCCGCAGACGATCGCGTTGTTCTTTCCAGTCCAGCCATTAGGAAACGGGCCCGCGTCAGCCACGCGCAGCTTCGATCCGGGACCCCCCGCAAACGACGAAGCAATCTCCCGCGTGCGATCGGTGGAGTGATCGTCCACGACGATGATTTCGAAATTCGCCCCGCTCTGCGACACTAGAGACTCGAGGCACGTTCCCAGACTTGCTTCTTCATCTCGTGCTGGAACGATCACCGACACGACCGGTTCACTCTTACCGATCTCGGGCCGACCTATTTCGTGCGCGGGCATAGGGAGAATCCATTATTATAGCTAGGTGCGACACCTCGCCCTGCCGTCCTGCTTTTTCGCGTGCATTTTGCTGTTCGCAACTTCCGCCTGCAATACCGGCACGCGGCCGCCGCGGATCGGATCCTCGGCCCCTGATTTCACCGTCCAGGACTCTCAGACCAAAGTCACGCTGAGTCAATATCGCGGCCAGGTGGTAGTGCTGAATTTCTGGGCGACATGGTGTCCGCCGTGCGTGGAGGAGATTCCTTCCCTGGTCGAGATGCAACGCCAAATGAAGGCCAAAGGCGTGACGGTGATTGCGGTTAGCGTCGATGTCGACGAGAACGCCTACAAGCAGTTTGTCAAAGACCACAACGTCGATCTGCTCACCGTCCGCGATCCCAGCCAGAAGAGCAATGATCTGTACGGAACCTTCAAATTCCCCGAAACCTACGTGATCGACCGCAAAGGCATCATACGCCGCAAGTTTATTGGCGCGGTCGACTGGACCGAGCCCGAGATCACGGAATTCCTGACCAGGTTGTAATTCACTACGAACAGGGCTGCCCCAACATTTTTGCCTAGCTTTCTCTGTGACTCCGTGACTCGGCGACTCCGTGGTGAACAACTACAGCTTCACGCTTCGCAGCCGCAGCGCATTCGTGATCACCGAGACTGAGCTGAAGCTCATGGCTGCCGCAGCGAAGATGGGGCTGAGAAGTAATCCAAAAAACGGATAGAGCACGCCAGCGGCTACTGGCACTCCGATTGCGTTATAGATGAACGCGAAGAATAGATTCTCCCGAATGTTCCGCATCGTGGCCTGACTGAGCTTGCGCGCGCGCAGAATCCCGCTGAGATCCCCTTTCACCAGCGTGATCCCGCCGCTTTCCATGGCAACGTCCGTGCCCGTGCCCATGGCGATTCCGACATCGGCTTGCGCCAGCGCGGGAGCATCGTTGATCCCGTCCCCAGCCATCGCGACCACTCTTCCCTGCTGCTGCAGTTTCTTCACGACGTCAGATTTGCGCTCCGGCAGCACTTCCGCTTCGAATTCGTCAATGCCGAGCGTGCTGGCGATCCGTAGGGCCACGAGCCGGTTATCGCCCGTCAGCATAACTACGCGAACACCGCGTTTTTTCAGCTCCCGCACCGTATCAGCCGTTCCAGTCTTAAGTTGATCCGCAATCGCGAATGTGCCGACGTACTTGCCGTCCACGCCTACGCAGAGAGTCGTGTCGCCGGGGTACGATCCGGAAACTACTTCCGGCTTTTGCAGGATTCCAAGCTCAACCATCATGCGCACGCTGCCCACCGCGACCTTATGGCCATCGACCATACCGGTGATTCCTTTCCCGGTGATGGATTGAAATTCCTGCGGAGGAGAAAGCTTGAGTCCCTTCTCGGCAGCCGCCTCGACGATAGCATTGGCCAACGGATGTTCGCTGGCAGACTCAAGACTGGCAGCCAGTCGTAGCAATTCGAGATCTTGCGCCAGGCCATCCGACATACCAGTCACGCGCGGTTTTCCTTCGGTAAGCGTTCCGGTCTTATCGACTACCAGCGTGTCGACTTTCTCCAGCGTTTCGAGCGCTTCGGCATTCTTGATCAAGACCCCGGCGTGCGCCCCGCGGCCGGTGCCGACCATAATTGCCATGGGGGTGGCGAGCCCGAGCGCGCAAGGACACGCAATGATGAGCACAGCAACCGCATTCACCAGAGCATGCGCGAGCCGCGGCTCGGGACCGAGCAGCAGCCAGGCCACAAAAGCGACGGCGGCGATCGCGACGACTGTCGGCACAAACCAGCCAGAGACGCGATCGGCCAGCCGTTGAATGGGAGCGCGGCTTCGCTGCGCCTGTCCGACCAGCTGGACGATCCGCGCCAGCAATGTTTCCGACCCCACGCGCTCGGCCCGCATGATCAACGACCCCGTGCCGTTGATGGTCGCCCCGATCACTTTGCAGTCTGCCGACTTCTCCACCGGAATCGATTCGCCGGTGATCATCGATTCGTCGACGGAGCTGTGGCCTTCGAGCACAACGCCATCAACTGGAACTTTCTCTCCGGGACGAACCCTCAAACGATCGCCGGGCTTGACCTGTGCCAGCGGGATATCCTTTTCAGTGCCGTCGTTTTCGAGGAGCCGCGCAGTCTTCGGGCTTAGATCGAGCAACGCTCGAATCGCAGCGCTGGTGCGGCTGCGGGCGCGCAATTCCATGACTTGCCCAAGCAGAACCAGCGTGGTGATCGCGGCTGCCGCTTCGAAATAAACGGCAGGATATCCACCCCTGCCGCGCAACGAAGCGGGGAAAATCCCCGGCGCAATCGTCGCGACCACGCTGTAAAGGTAGGCCACGCCGGTGCCCAACCCGATCAGCGTGAACATGTTCGGGCTGCGATTCACGATCGACGTCCAGAAGCGCTGGAAAAATGGCAGCCCGCACCAGAGAACGACGGGCGTAGCAAGGACGAATTCGAGCCAGGGAAGAATCGACCGAGGCGTCAGTATGTATTGGTCCCCCTTACCGACGAACAGCGCTCCCTTGAGGAATTCTGGCCAAATCATGCTTGCCATCGCGATCGCGAGCAGCGGCACCGTCAGCACCCCGCTCACCCAAAACCGTCGCGTCATGTCGCGCAGTTCTGGATTTTCTTCCTCCTTCGCCGTGACTGTGCGTGGCTCCAGAGCCATACCGCAGATTGGGCAGAATCCCGGCTCGGAGCGCACGATCTCCGGATGCATGGGGCAGGTGTACTCAGTGCGCGTCGTCGCGACGGGAACTTCGGGCTCCAGAGCCATCCCACACGAGGGACAAGCTCCCGGCTTCTTTTCGCGCACCTCAGCGCACATTGGACACACATAAGCCCCGGCCTGCTTGGGGGCATCTGCGGCCGGTGCACCGTGGAATGCGGGGTGTCCCACCCTTGTCCTCCGGTTTTCGGAGGACAGGGTGGGGACTTCGACTTCCATAATCCCACCGAGAGTCCCCACTGGCTTTGCGCTCCGGCTGAGATACTGCGCCGGATTGCCTTTGAATTTTTCCACGCAGGGCCCACAGCAGAAGTAGTACTTCTCCCCCTCATATTCAAGAACGTGCTTCGCCGTGGAAGGATTCACGTTCATCCCGCAAACCGGATCACGCTCCACCACGCTCGTCGCTGTGGAGACGCCAGCTGCCGAAGGCATTCCCAGCATCACCAAACCAGGAGGCTTCGCAGCCGGTTTGTCCAAATACGCTTCAGGATTGGCCTTGAACTTCTCCAGGCAGCTCGCGCAGCAGAAATAGATTTTCTTCCCCGCATGCTCGTGTACATGTTTCGCGGTAGCGGGGTTCACCTGCATTCCGCAGACGGGATCGCGTTCGAGTACCGGAGCTGCATTCGACGTGGTCATTTCCTTGCCCTATGTCACCAGGCTGCATGAAGCCTGTGCTGTTGGATGGCCAATGCTCTATAGTGGATTCGAGCCGGCGGCGAGGCCGGACGTACAAATTCATCATACTGAAGGATTTGAAGGATGACCTATCTGGAAGTGGTTTTCAACTGCGGTGGATTGCCCGGCGAAACCCAGCTGCAGTCCGTCGACGCCATGCGCGAGGTCTACGGCATTCAACGAGTAGTGTTTAACGGGAAGGAAAGAACAGTGCGCGTGCTCTTCGACGCGTCTCGACTCAAGCAGGATGCGGTCGCGAAGATGCTGCGCCAGGCCGGAATCGATATACGCGAGCCGGTAGCGCTCGCCTAGAAGAGCTTTTCCCCGTAGCTTGCGCCTATGTGGCCTGGATTTCGCCGAGACTTCGCTCGTTCTAGGGAGGTTTTACCGAGATCGTCGCCAGCAATAATGCAAGGGGTGCCCAAGAAAACCTCTGGCCGAAGTTATTCTCTGAAGCACCCCGTTGCGCGCCACTTCGTCTGGTATGAGATAGAGCATGCGGCATGCCGTTCCGCTAGCCCTTTAAAATTAACAAAATCAAGTCTTTGTTCCCTGTAGGAATTGCCCGGCGTGGGGAAAGATTTCACGGCAACTCGGATCCAGCAACGGTCAACTCTCATGCGCGAACGCGATTTGCTGAAAATGCCCGCCCCACAAAGGTTTTGAGCTGGGACAGTAAGTTGTGTGACCGCCGTACGGTTGGTCCCGGACGCCAGTTCCGGTCGCAGGTGCATCACGAACAAAGACTCCGTTTCAACCCGAAGCAGCCAAATAAAAAGCGCGTGGCCCCCGTGTCTGCCGAGGAATGAGGTAGCCCCAAAGAGCCGAAAGGACTTACCACAAGGACCTCGGAGTACCGCACGACCCCCGGGATAGACTCCGAAGCCCTATCGAGCCACAGAACGCCCCTGTGCCATCACAATGTCGTTTTCCGGCACCATCTTTTTTTTGAAACCAACTGGAACGCCTTTCTATCTATATTCCTTCGTGTGCGGGAAACTGATTTCCACAAATAAGTATGTTCTCCTCTGCAAGGCGCCGCAGAGATTCGAACCTCAGGAGGCTCCCTTGTGGTTATTGTACGAATGTCCACGAACGCTGCCGCGCGTTTTCTGCTGGCAGGAATGTTGATCTACGGGGCAGCACTATCCCACGCACAGAGCGATACCGCCGCCGGTGCCAGCGCTCCCGGCCAAGCTATTCCTGGAACCGGTGGGGCCAGTCCGTTGGCCAGTAGCGTGCCCACGAAAGTCGTTCCCGGAGTCATACAACTTTCGCTGCAAGATGCGATCGACCGCGGATTGAAACAAAATCTCGGCCTGCTCCTCTCCCGCGCCGATATCCGCTCTGCCCGTGGACAACGCTGGGATCAATTGAGCGCTCTGTTGCCCCACGTGACCGCAGATCCCTATGTGGCCGACTCGAAACTCAACATCGAAGAACTAGGATTCGCAGGTCTCGCCAGCCTTTTTCATCTCTCGCCCTCTGTGGGGCCCTATTCCTATTTCGACGCGCGCGTAGCTGTCTCTCAGACACTTTTCGATTGGCAATCCATCAGCGCGACCCGCGCCGCCGGCCAGAAAGTCAAATCGCTTGACTACACCCTTCAGGACACTCACGATCTCGTTGTCCTGGCCGTGGGTTATGTCTATTTGCAGGCCATCGCCGACGAAGCTCGCATTGAAACCGACGCAGCTCAGGTCAAGTCAGCACAAGCGCTCTACGATCAGGCAACCGATCAGGTCACTGCCGGCACATCGCCCGACATCGACGCCCTCCGCACCAAAGTGGAACTGCAAACCCGGCAGCAAGAATTGATCGAGGCCAAGAACGACTTCGCGATCCAGAAACTCGCCATAGCCCGCGTGATCGGCCTGCCTCCGTCGCAGCAATTCGAACTATCGGATAAGACCCCCTATCAGCCATTCGAAGGCATGACCGTGGATGAGGCCGTGAAGCGTGCCTACGCTTCGCGGTCTGATTACCGGGCTGCGTTGGCCGATGTGCGCTCAGCGGAACTTTCGCGCAAGGCCGCATTCGCGGGCTATTTCCCCTCACTTTCGTTTGCTGCCGATTACGGTGCTGGAGGCATCAACCCTTCTTCCGCGACCCAGGTATACGACCTGCGCGGAACCTTGTCGATCCCGATTTTTACTGGCGGCAGCGTGCACGGCAACGTGCAGCAGGCCGACGCCAGACTCGAGCAAAGCCGCGAGCGCCTGGAGAGCCTGCGGGCACAGATCGAGTCGGACGTGCGTACGGCGTTGCTGAACCTGCAGTCCTCCGCGGATCGCGTCAATGTGGCGAGAAGCAACATCGATTTGGCGGATCAGACGCTCGTTCAATCCACAGATCGTTTCTCCGCAGGCGTCACCGACAGCGTGGAAGTGGTGCAGTCGCAGGAGCAAGTCGCGAGTGCGCACGAGCAGTACATATCCAGTCTCTACACCTATAACTTTGCCAAGATCTCCCTCATCCGCGCTTTGGGCCTGGCGGAGCAGGGTGTCAAGGAATATTTCCGAGGACAATGAATATGGCGGAAGAGCCCGCAACCACTTCAGACGCTGAAACCGATAAAGAACCCACATCGGATCCTTTGCCGTCAACGGCTAGAACCTACACCCCGTCCGCGCGCCGCGATTCCAAGCGCCGCAGGAATATTGTCATCGCCGTCGTCATCCTCATCCTGCTCGTCGCCGGATTCTTCTTGTGGCGCCATTTGAGCAGCTACGAGTCGACCGACGACGCTCAAGGCGACCTTCACCTCTACCCCGTCAGCGCCCGCGTCTCAGGCCACGTAATCGCGGTAAACGTGCGCGACAACCAGTGGGTGCAAAAAAACGCGGTGCTGGTCGAGATCGATCCCAAGGACTACGAAACCGCCATGGCCCAGGCCCAGGCGAATCTCGCGAGCGCCGAAGCCACCGCCCAATCCCTAAATATCACCGTTCCGATTACTTCCGTGAATAGTTCCAGCCAACTCTCGTTCACCGCGTCCGGTGTAGAAGATGCGTCCGCCGGCGTCGCTGCCGCCGAAAAGCAATTGTCCGCGGCTCATGCTCAGTTGGAATCCGCCGAAGCCAACGACATCAAGGCGCAGGATGATCTTCGCCGTTACAAACTTCTGGTCGATAAGCGCGAAGTCTCCCAGCAAATCTACGATCAAGCGTTGGCAACGGCCAGATCGAGCACCGCAACTGTGAGCGCCGCGCGCGCCAGTGAGTCCGCTGCCGAAGCAGCCGTCCAGCAGTCACGCAGTCGTCTGATGCAAGCAAAGGCTAACCAACAATATGCCCAGACAGGTCCACAGCAGGTCTCATCTACCCAGGCCCGTGTACGCGCGGCTGTCGCCGATGTACAGCAAAGGCGCGCCCAACTCGCCCAGGCCCAGTTAAATCTTGACTACACGAAGATTTATGCCCCGGTCACAGGCGAAGTCAACAAGACCGTGGTCGTCGGCATGAACGTAGATCCGGGCCAGCAGCTTCTCACCGTGGTGCCCCTTGAGGACCTATGGGTCACCGCCAATTTCAAAGAAACCCAACTCAAAGATATGCGTCCGGGCCAGAAAGCGGACATTTACGTGGATTCTACCGGCCAAACTCTACACGGACACGTCGATAGTATTGCGGGAGCAACGGGTCCGCTCTTCAGTTTGCTTCCTCCGGAAAATGCCACCGGCAACTACGTGAAGATCGTTCAGCGCGTTCCGGTCAAGATCGTCCTCGAACCCGGCGAGAATAAGGATCATCGCCTGCGCCCCGGCATGAACGTTGAGCCCCACGTCTATCTCCGATGAGCGCTGCCAATCCCACGCTCGATCAGGAAGTTTGGCGGCCAAGATTCAACCCTTGGCTCATTGCCGTTGTTGTTGCCATGGCCGCTTTCATGGAAGTCCTCGACACCAGCATTGCCAATGTCGCGCTACCCTATATGGCCGGAAGTCTGGGCGCGAGCAATGATCAGAGCACGTGGGTCTTGACTTCTTATCTGGTGTCGAATGCCATCATCCTCCCGATCAGCGGCTGGCTCGCGGGCGCTTTAGGACGCAAGCGTTTTTTCATGTCGTGTCTGGCGGTTTTCACTGTCAGTTCCCTGCTGTGCGGCATCGCGCCCAGTCTCGGATTTCTTCTTCTCTTCCGTGTCCTGCAGGGCGCTGGTGGCGGCGGATTGCAGCCTATGGCACAGGCCATTCTGGCCGACACATTTCCACCCCAACAACGCGGCCTCGCCTTTGCCCTCTACGGCATCACCGCCATTATGGCGCCGACCATCGGTCCCACACTGGGCGGCTGGATCACCTTCAATTATTCCTGGCGCTGGATCTTCTTCATCAATCTTCCTGTCGGCGTCCTCACTTTGCTTCTCGTCCGGCGTTTTGTCGAGGACCCTCCCTACCTCAACCGTCTCAAAGCTGCCGGGGTCAAATTGGATTACATCGGGATTGCCTTCCTCACGGTTGGAATCGGCTCTCTCCAGATTCTGCTCGACAAGGGTCAGGAAGACGATTGGTTCGGTTCGCATTTCATCACCACCTTAGTCGTGGTCGCGACCGCATGCTTGATCTCGCTGGTGATTTGGGAGTGGTATCACAAGTCCCCGATCATTGATGTCCGCATGTTCAAGAACTTCAACTTCGCCAGTTCCAGCCTCATGATGTTCGCCCTCGGAATCCTGTTATTCAGCAGCCTGGTCCTCATGCCGCAGTTTCTTCAGACGCTCCTCGGTTACACCTCCGAGCTGGCCGGGCTTGCTCTCTCGGCTGGAGGCGTCGTCTTGCTCGTGGAAATGCCCATCATGGGCCAATTAACCACCAAGGTGCAGGCGCGACGACTGATTGCCTTCGGCTGGCTCGCACTATCGATCGCCATGTATTACTCCACTAAGAGGCTTGATTTAGATATCAGCTTCAGTGCCTCCGTATGGCTGCGTATCGAGCAGGTCATTGGTTTAGGATTCCTCTTCGTGCCGATTACGCTTGTGTCCTATGTCGGAATCGCTCCCGAGAAGAACAATTCCGTCGCCGGCATCATCAATTTCATGCGCAACATGGGAAGCAGCGTCGGAACCTCGCTGGTCACAACCTTGATCGTCCGCCGCTCGCAACTTCATCAATCCAGGCTGATCGAGAATGCCAGACCCGACAACCCCAATTTCGTGAACGCGAGCCGGGGGATGGCCCAATCTCTCGCTAAGGCCGGATTAGGCAAACATGAAGCACTCGGACAGGCCTATGCCAGGATCTACCAGGCTATCCAGGCACAATCCGCAACCCTCGCATACATCGATACCTTCATGGTTCTTGCCGTGGGATCCGCGATCATGTTCGGCCTGACTTTTCTCTTGAAGAAGAATGATCCCGGTGGCGGAGGGGTGACAGTAGCGGAATAATAAAGCTAGGCATGCCAGACATGGTCAAAGAACAATCATGCTGATCAAGTACATACTTTGTCCCATCGATTTCTCCGAGTTCTCGAAAAGGGCGTACTGTCACGCCCTATCACTTGTCGAACATTACAAAGCCAAGCTGACCCTTCTGCATGTCGTGGAGCTCTGGAAATATCCTTATGCCGACTATGCTGCCGCGGAAGCGGATTATGCGAATTTCTGCCGCGCCATGCACCACGGAGGTAAGGAGAAACTGCAGCAATTCGTCAAGACCATTCCTCATGGTGATATTCAGCCGGAGCTTCTGGTGCAAGAAGGCCGGGCTCCCGACTCAATTCTGTCGTTCGCGGCGGAACACAAGCCCGACCTGATCGTCATGGGAACGCACGGCCGACGCGGTTTCGACCGCCTAATGCTTGGTTCGGCCACCGACCGCGTCATGCGCGAGGCTCCCTGCCCGATCCTGGCCGTATGCTGTCCCACGCGTGATTCCCTAGACTCCGCAGCGGGCAAACACCCTGTCCACCACTTGAGCCGAATTCTTCTCTGCACCGATTTCTCCGAGAACTCGTCACGGGCTTTGGACTATGCGGTTTCTGTGACCGAGGAGTACGCCGGCGAACTCACTCTCGTGCACGTCGTCGAACACGTTCCAAGCCGGACGAAGATAGAGGAAGTCACAGCGACTTCCACGCAGCAACTCGATAAACTGATCTCAGCGGAGAAACGCAAGACTCTGAAGATTACGACGGCAGTACGGATTGGCAAACCCTACCAGCAAATCATCGAATATGCTCAGGAAGTCCCTACCGATGTGATTGTCATGGGAGTGCGCGGCGCCGGAGCGTTGGACCGGGCAATCTTTGGTTCGACAACTTATCGCGTGCTCCAGTTGGGGCCCTGTCCGGTTCTCGCGGTTCACGTTTGAGTGGCAGGCAAATCAGGTAGGACGACATGATCAAAATCATCACCATCGAGCGCGAATACGGTTCTGGCGGCGGAGAAATCGCCCAACTCCTGGCCCAGCAGTTGGGCTGGACGCTCTGGGATCAAAGACTGACCGAAGAGATCGCCCGCCTGGCCGAATGTCCCAAGACTGTGGTCGAAGTTCGCGAGGAGAAACTCGATCCTCTGTATTACCGCCTTTTCAAATCGTTCATGCGTGGCAGTTACGAGGGCAGCATCAATGCGCCTAAACTCAAGCTGGTCGACAGCGAGAGCATTCTCAGAATCACGCAACGTGTCGTTCAGCACGCCGCCGAAACCGGCAACTCCATCATCGTCGGCCGTGGCTCACAGCAGTTTCTCAGAAACAGGCCCGACACCTTGCGTATTTTCCTCTACGCTCCGCGCGCAGAGAAAGCACGCCGGCTATTAGCCCGGGGAAAAACCCAGAAGGAAACCGAGGAGCTCGTCGATAGCGTCGATCGCGAGCGCGCTGACTTCATTGCGAAGTATTTCAACGTAGAGTGGCCGGACCGCGCCATCTACCACCTCATGCTGAATACCGCGATAGGAGATCAGGCCGTCGTTCACATGATTCTGGACTCCGTCAAAACCTACGAATCGAAGGCCACGGCCTGACTCGAGTACCGATTGCCCTTTGGGTCACCGAAAGACTGTGAAAATAGCGTGCCCCATTTCTCACTTCTTTTGCGAGAAGTGGAGATTTTCGACAGAGCGAACCCGAAGGGCTGTTTCCCGGCCGAGTATTTTGTATTCAGTATCTCCAAGCCGTGGTCGCCGGATTATTCCGCAAATCATTCATCCTCCCGATCCGCGCAGCCGCCGAATCTGCTTCACATGATGCCGCCCATGCACCACATGAAACTTCCGCCATTGTGCCGCAGTCAGCGGACCCAGAATCGGATGATCGAGCAGCCGGCCCCGACCAATCATCCGCTCGCACCGCGCAATCAATTCGTCCATCTCGCCAATCTTCGGCCCGATTTCTCCAACCAGCTTTTCCGGCGCCAATCCACGCGGACGCGTATTCGCCGGAGCTTCCCGCCCGGGCGGCATAAACCCCAGGTTGACCACCACGAATCGTCGGCCGCGCTGCCTCCATGTCGACTTCGAACAAAGCGCCCTTTGACCCGCAGCCACACGCTCAAATCCCTTAATAGTCCCCGTATACGTCAGGTATAAATGTTCCAGCACTTCGCCGGCCGACCACTTCCCCGCTGGATGCCAACTCAACCGCTCCGGTGTCATTCCCTCGACCGCAGATTCGATCTCCTGTCGCAGCTTTTCCAGAGGACGCGCCATAAGCGTCACTTACACTTTCTCATCCTTCGGGTAGAATGTTGCACGACGTATAAGATTCATCAATTTTTATAACAGGAAAAAAGCCATGAAGACGGTTAGCCCTTGTCTCCCGGAGCCCACCAATAAGCGCGAGAGGTCTATCAGCGCGGTTTCGCAAAAGTGTTTCCGTCGCGGATTGTTCCCCCTGCTGATTGTGATCGCACTGGCCATGTTGACGGCCTGCACATCGAACACAGAGAAAACGGCGGAGACCAAGCCCGCGCCCAAGACCACAGAATTGCTGACCGCCCGTTCCGCCTTCCAGAAGCTCTACATCGCCGCGCGCGGATGGAATGCCGATGCCAGGCCCTACCGCATCGAGTCGGCCATTACCAGCGATTCCAACGGTCATGACGGCAAGTCGGCGATCTGGCGTGCCAGCTTCGCTTCGCCTTCCGCGCGCTCGGAAAAAAGCTATACATGGTCAGGGAGCACCGCCGATGGCGCTCCGGAGCAAGGCGTCAATCCTGGCATTGAAGACAGTTACAGTCCGACGAACGCATCCACACAAGTGTTCGACATGAATTTTCTTAAGATCGATTCGGACCAGGCCTATGACACCGCTCAAAAGCACGGCGGCGACAAAATCGTTGAGAAGGATCCCAACACGCCCGTGCTCTACGTTTGCGACTGGAACCACAACACCAATCAACTCGTGTGGCACGTCAGTTACGGGGCCAGCCGGGACACGGCTAAGCTGACCGTCTCGATCGACGCTTCCAGCGGGGCGTTTCTTCGAGTTGAGAAATAGCGCCCGGCTGGCGCTCAGCCGCCCGGATTTCTTCATGCAATGCGGTGGGAATCTACTGCTCCGACTTGTTCAGGTTGTCCTGATACTTCATCTGAGCCCGCACCTGAGAACTGAAGTCGTGCAGAGCCTCAGCCGAAGCAATAATTCGCTTGATCGCCTGGCTGTCAGCAAACATCACAATGTCGTGCGGCGAATATTGGAGCCGTACCCGGTCCATGGCGCACTGCGCGCTCAGGAGTTCCACTTTGAGCGCAGTTAATTCCGCCATCAGGCGGGGTACATCCGGTTGCTTCTTGACTCCTGACATCATCTACGACTCCTCAACTTTTTCTAAAAATCTTGCGGAGAGGCTCCGGGTCCGATTGGGAGGGCTTGCCATTCCTGCGGCTCACCGGAACCCCATCCGTGCAAGCGGCAACGCTGTTCGCATTACCTGATAAAGTATACACTGTTAACAATACGATGTACAATTAATTTCAACAGTCACAGTTGGCTAATTTTCAGGAGGAAAATTGCCCCGACGACCCGATCCCGATCTTGAGAGCCGCATCCTCGACGCCGCCTCGCGGCTATGGGCGCGCGGCGGCGAGAAGGCGCTCACCATGCGCGCCGTCGCCCGCATGGCCGGCACCACCACGCCCACGGTTTACGAACGCTATCATGACCGCGCCGATATCCTGCAGGCGTTGCGCATGCAAACGCGCAACCAGGCTTTTGCTGCGATCCGCAAGACCCGCACCCTCCGTCAATCCGCGGAGCGCTATCTGGAATTCGCCTTCGAACATCGCTATGCGTACGAGATGTTGTTCGACGGGGTGGTAAAACCTCCGTCGCTGTACGAGCCCTGGCCCTCGTTCAACTTTCTGCGCGAGCGCCTGGTCCAGGAACTCGGCGGTGATCCGCGCCAGCACACCCGTCTCATCCTTGCGCTGTGGTCACTCCTGCATGGCACGGCTCTGCTCGTCATTCGCGGCGGCTTCGAAGGGGCCCTACGTACTCAGGCAGTGCACGCTTCCCTCGACGCTATCGATGCGATTCTAAACGCCGCGAAGTCCAAGCACATGCCTCACTCGGGCCCGAAATGGCCTTCCAACCTCATTCTGGGTGAAGGCAAGCAGAGCCGTGTAGAAGCCGATCCCATCAAAGCCAGGAACCACTAATCAGTTGAGTGGTAGTCTCCCAAAAGCTCTGTCATCCCGACCGGAGCTTCCCCTTCCACAGGAAGGGAAAGCGGAGTGGAGGGACCTCCTGTTCCTGGTGAGAGATATACGTCAACTTTAGAAGGAATCTGTTACCGATCACAGCTCTCACTACTTCGCAGAGTTAACCTTCGCGGCCTCGCTCTTCAGCCGCTCCAACGCCTTCTTCGTGTGTCCCGCCTCGGGACCAGACGGCAGAATCCGAAGATACGACTCGTATTCTTCCTTCGCTTCGTCGAAGCGATCGAGTTTCTCCAGGCTCACGGCTAGTCGATAGGTCGCGACCGCGTCGTTGTCCTTGTACAGCAACGCTTCGCGATAGCGGCTTTCGGCGGCGCGATAGTTCTTTTGCTTGAAGTAGAAATCTCCAACCTCGATGTCCTTCGCCGCTTTATGCGGATTCCACAGATGCATTTCATTTACATCCGCACCCGGCTCCGCTCCGGACGCTTCGCCGGTGACGCCGAACGACGAAGGGCTGTTGGGATGAGCGTTGGCATCGCCAGCCGGCGGAGCGAGATCGATGTCATCGTCTTTGCTCGAACTCTCGCCTTCCGGCAAGGCGCTCGCATCTACGTGGTCCGAGCTCGGAGGATTGAAATTCGGTTTCGGTTGAGCCGGCGTGCTCGAGGATTCCTTGGAATTCGCCGGCCTCGTATCCGCAGGAGTACTCGCAGGTTGCGGATTTTGCGGTTGTGGATTGTCCGGCAGCGATGCGGAAGAAGACGGCGCCGCAGAGGGAGGAGCAGAAGAAGGAGGCGACGAATTCTGCGCCCACGCGGCAACCGAAAACGCAAATACGATCACGCACAGCCAGCGAGCCATAGAAGTATTCTACTGTGCATCACCCGCGCGTTGCCCGATAAGCCGCGAGACAACGCCGCGCGGTCTCAAGTTGTGAGAAACGGCTTCCCTCCTGTTCAATCAGGTAATACTCAACTCCGCCCACGCTTTCGGCGGCCTGAAAGATTCCTTTCCAATCCGCCACGCCCTCGCCAAACAACGCCTTATACCCAATGTCGGCTTTCGGCGACCAGTCTTTGCAATGGATGGACCGGATGCGCCCCGGGTTGCTTCGGATCCACGCCACCGGGTCCGCTCCGCCTTCGATACACGTGCCCACATCAAGCTGCAGCATGACCGTAGGATTCGTATTCGCGGCGAGAATATCCATCGGCCGCTTGCCGTCCACAGCCTTCCATTCGGAATCGTGATTGTGATATCCAACCTTGAGCCCGTCGGGTGCAAGCCTCGCCGCGGCTGCATTGAGATTCTCGGCCACTTTCTTCCAGTCATCGGGATTCGGTTTGGGATCGCTCCACGCCTGCACCATGTATCGCGATCCAAGAATCAGGTTCAGATCGCGGGCATGCTCGATCTTTGCCGGACTGAAGAAATCTTCGTTATTGTGCGTGGAGTAACAATGAATGCCAAGCTCGTCGAGCAGCTTGCGCATTTGCTTGGCTTGCGCGTGGTCCCAGTCGTAATACGGCGCATAGAATTCGACCGCTTGATATCCCATTTGCGCGACGGCGCGAACCGTGCCTTCGGGATCTTTCTGCAGTTCGTCGCGGACAGAATAAAGTTCAAGTCCGACAGGGATGGAAGACGGCTTCGCAAGTCCAGAAGCGATTCCGCGCAGCGCCCAGGGCAACGCCGCGGAGACACCAAGAAAAAATCGACGAGAAACTTTAGAGAATGGCATGGCAGAAATCTTACGCCTGTGGGGCAAGTGGATGGTCAGTTTCGCTGACGGCAGATCCAAACTGGGTCGGAGACGCTGCCCCGCCTAATGACCCCAGCCATCCCTCACACCGTATACTGTGCGGGGTGCTGAAATGAAAATCGTGGCATTGAGGATTCAACCAATTGCCAAAGTCGTGGCCGCAATCTATGCGATATTCGGAGCGTCATTTTGGATCACGTACTGCCTCAGCAAAGCTCAGTATCTCACTCTACCTGTCGGGTTAGTCGCGCCCATGGTTCATTTCAATTTCAATTTCAGTTTCCACCGTACTACTGACGTGGTGTACAACGTGCTGCTCTTCCTGGCGTCCGTCGCCGGTTATGCGCTAACGGGATGGCTGACGGCGACGACGCTGGTCATCTGCTTTAACGTAGCAGCACGCTTGAAGGGCGGCATCGACGCCGACTTTATCTCTTTCCGTGAAAACCAAAACCCCGAAAGAGCTCTAGGCCACTAGAGGGAACGTCCGTTGGACTAACGGGCGCAAAACGCCGTTACACTCATGGTGCCCGAGCCCAAAAAAATCAGGCCGCTCGGGGGAGGCAAGTGAGCGGCCTGTGGAGAAGTCCTCCGGGGGGAGGAAAGCAAATTTTTTACATCGACGACGGCGTTGTATTCTGGCCCGTAGTCGTCGGGGCGGGCGTGTTGCCAACCGTGTTGGTCATCAGACGGACGTCGACGCGGCGATTGTCGGCGCGTCCCGACGAAGTCTTGTTCGACTCAACCGGTTTATCCTTGCCCAATCCGACCATATAAATCTTGTAGGCCGGCACGTTGTATTTCGAAGCCAGGTACTGAACCACCGAATCGGCACGGCGCTGGCTCAAGCCGTAGTTGTACTGCTCAGAACCAACCGAATCGGTGTTGCCGTCGAGCGCGATAATGTAGCCCTTCGTGTTCGAGATACTCGCGGCAAGCTGGTCGAGAGCCTCTTTGGCTTTCGGCGTTAGATTGTCTCTATTAAAGCCAAACTTCACGCTGGTCTCAGCCACCGCGTGATAGTTATCGAGATTGGCGACCGTGTTGGTCAGCACGCCTACGCGTCCGCTGGCGGCATCAGCCAGTTGCTGGGCCTGTTGCGCGTTCTGGCCAGCAGTCTGGGCTTTCTGGTCGGCTTCCGCGGTTTTGGCATTCACGGCGGCCAGTCCGGATTGCACGCGGGCGTCGACGTCCTTGATGTCTTTCGAATTTTTCGCGGTCAAGTCGTCGAGTTCGTTGGTTTTGTTGATGAGTGGCGTGGTCTGTTGCTTGACATAGTTCTTGCTGGCGCAGCCGACCGTGGCGGCCATACTGGCGGCAAGGCAAATCACTAAGTAAGAGCGGGTCATAGATATGAAGCTCCTTCGTTCGATCCTGTCATCGCGTGCTCTGATGCACGCAAACTTCGCAAATCTTTTCAGCCCTGGGAATGACGGGGACTCACAAGTCCTGCCATGTAAGTGCACGGCGGATGCCAGTGTCCCCGTGCGCCCACAACGCTGTTAAGTATATACCTTTTCAATGGCTTGTGCGGCAAAGGGTGAGGTCTCACTGGCACAGCCACAGCACTAGGGAACGCAAAGGGAGCGTATCGTATGGAAATTTTATACGGTCGGGTCGGGCGACTGCAGGAGGTTGTGTAGGGTTGTGGGCCTTCCGCCCCATCAACAGAACTTCCAGCATGTGACGACTTCGGAAACCGGCAATCAAATAAAATGAGACTACGTCCCGAGTTATGGATCTTCTCGCCAAAATCCGCACCATTCCGACCGAGCCCGGCGTGTATCTGTACAAGAACGTCGAGGGCGAGGTCATCTATGTCGGCAAGGCGAAGAATCTGCGCAGCCGCGTTGCCAGCTACTTTCATGAGGGACGATGGAAAGACGCAAAAACCGGCACACTGGTGCGCGAGGCCGTCGATGTCGACTACATCGTCGTCGCCAATAACAAAGAGGCGCTGGCGCTCGAAAACAATCTCATCAAGCAGCGCAAGCCGCGTTTCAACATTCTGCTGCGGGATGACAAAACTTATCCGTATGTGAAACTCACGCTGGGCGAGCGCTGGCCTCGGGTGTATGTGACGCGGCGTCTGCGCAAAGATGGAAGCGAATATTACGGACCGTACTTCCCGGCGAATCTCGCCTATCGCATTGTCGATCTGATTCACCGCAATTTTCTGATTCCTTCATGCAAGGTCGATCTGACGCGATTCCATCCGCGGCCGTGTTTGCAGTACTACATAAAGCGATGTCTCGGGCCATGTGTGAAGGATCTGACCACGTCGGAGACGTATCAGGAAGCCGTGCGCGATGTGAAGCTATTTCTCGAAGGTCGTCCGACGGATCTGGCGCGCTCGCTGCGCGAGCGCATGGAGCGGGCCGCGGCGGAGCAGGAATATGAGCGGGCCGCGCGCTATCGGGATCTGATTTCGACAGTCGAGCAGTTGCAGGAACGTCAGCGCATCGCGGCCGCCGAAGGCGACGACGCCGACGTCTTCGGATATCACTACGAAAATGGCATGCTGGCAGTCAATCTGTTCCACATGCGCGCCGGAAAGATGGTCGATCGCCGCGAATTTTTCTGGGAAGACCTGCCGGAATTCTGGACAACGGAACCAGTTTGTCGTCCTGAACGAAGCGAAGGATCCATGCAGTCTGCCGGGGGCGAGACACCATTCGGTGGTGTGGTTATCCCGGACGATTCCATAGGTTCTTCGGCCCGCCAAGAGCGCGGGCCTCAAGATGACAACGCTTCTGACACGAGCTTCAATCCCGGCGAATTCTTCTCCGCCCTGCTGAAGCAACTCTACATCGGCCAGCCATATGTGCCGAAAAATCTCTACATCCCGGTGGATTTCGAAGACCGCGAGGAGCTTGAAGACCTGCTCTCGGAGCAAATCGCGGATAAGAATGTCCGCGCCACACGCGTGCACATTCTCGTCCCCCAACGCGGGGACAAGCGTTCGCTCATCGATCTCGCCGGCAACAATGCGAAGCAGTCCTACGATCAGCGCTTCCGTGTGCTCAAGCCCAATGCCCGCGAGATCCAGGAAGAATTGCAGGAAGCACTCAGCTTACCGGAGCTGCCGAAGCGCATTGAGTGCTTCGACATCTCGCATATCCAGGGCGCGGAAACGGTCGCTTCGATGGTGGTCTGGGAAGACGGCAAGATGAAGAAATCCGATTACCGGAAGTTCATCATCCGCACGGTCGACGGCGTAGACGATTTCGCCTCCATGCGCGAAGTGGTGACGCGCCGCTACAAGCGACTGCTGCAGGAGAACGACAATGACCAGAAGGCGATGCCAAGCCTGATTCTTATCGATGGAGGACTCGGCCAACTGCATGCGGCAGCCGAAGCGCTCAACGCGTTGGAGATCATCAATCAACCGTTGGCGGCGATTGCGAAGCGCGAGGAAATTCTCTACGTTTACGGCCAAGAGAAAGATCCGATCGCGCTCGATCATCACTCGCCTGTGCTGCACCTGATCCAGATGGTGCGCGACGAGGCCCACCGGTTCGCGGTCACGTTTCATCGCAAGCGGCGGCAGATGCGCGATCGCTCGACCGAACTGCTGGAGATTCCGGGAGTGGGTGCGAGCACAACTCGGCGATTGCTCGAACATTTCGGCAGCCTGCAGGCAGTCAGGCAGGCGGATGCGGCAGCGCTATCGGCGGTCGTTACAAGAAGCCAGGCCGAGGCGATTCAGAATCATTTCAGAAAGTGATTCGAGCCCGTGTGGCGCGAACGTGTGGCGCGGACACTCCTGTCCGCGCGGGAATCCACCACAATCCACCTTCATACCAGCGCGGCAAGCCGGAGCCACCCGTCCCACATTTCTGAAAGGGCGCAGCTTAGAGCCACGCCGTGAGTCCCGCAAATGACTGCGGCTTTAGCCGCTGAGTTATAACGCTGTGGCCGACGCCCTGCTAGATCGCCGGCTGTCCGTCCACCAGCATTTTCTTCAAGGGAAATTCCTGCAGAATTCTCTGCTGCACGATCGCGTTGGTTCTGGGATGTACGAATTCGACGCTGATTTTCTCATCCGGGCTGAGTTCCTTGGGACGCGGGAACGTGAATTGAAATGTGTCGTCTTTAAAACCGTATGCAATCAGGCTCAGTCTCTCCGACTTCGTATTCAGAAACACCTTCATGCTGAGCTTGGCCAGGCTCTGGTCCGCCCAATAGGTGTGTAGCGAGATTTCATCTTCCTGCACTTTGGCATGAAAGGTGACTGCGACGATCACCCGATCCGGAAAGCGAACGGCAAGGAATTTTTCCGTGCTGCCGTCGAATGCAGCTTTCTGCGCGGGAGTCATCTTGTCATAGTGCGAGGTCAATTGGGCAGACCGCACCTCGGCTTCTCGAATCGGTCTCGCCGAGCGAAACTGCAGGGTATAGCTGATGCTGGAATCGGTTTCCATCTGACCACTGGATCCGCGGTTTGTTGGACCGGGCTGATCATTCATCACGCTGGCTTGAACTCCGCCAAGTGTCAACGTCGTGGCCCATGGCGACTCTTCCAGCATGCGCTGCGTCTCACCGGCCGACCAGCTTTGATAAGGTTTTTTGTTCCAGAACTCCACCGCTGACGCGGGCTGCAGCCCGATCCAGACTGAAAGCACCAAAGTAGCTATCTGACGAACCTTCGGCCTCGCATTCGATTCCATGCCCGCCTCCACTCGCAAGCGCTTTTTCGAGCGGATTGTACTCCCGCTTCTGATTGCCGGTAACAAATTTCCGCAACATATACGAGAACCGGACAGGGTAGCCGCGCACTCGGCACAGAGTTCCCGTCCTTGCCCCACGCTTTCTGTGGGACAGGGCGGGGACGTTGACCTCACGATCCGCGGGCAGGTGGGTGTGGCGGCCACATAAGCATAATGCCGATTCAACGCCAACTACGTTGTAATCCTTGCAAACGCTGATGACGTTTTCCGATTTCAGACGTCTCTTCTAGTAATGGATCATTCGATATCGCGGAGAAGTGTTCTCAAAAGCATGCTCGGAGCGGGAGCGCTCGGCTTATTTCGTGAAGATTCATTCCTCACGCAAGGAACTCCGCAGTCAGCCACAGCAAGCGCTATTCAACCCTCCGAGTGGCGAGCAATGACAGCCGTCGCCGAGGAGTTTATGGGGCAATTGAACGCTCCGGGACTTTCGCTGGCTATCGCCCGTGATGGACGGATCGTTTACGAACAAGCTTTCGGCTCCACGGGGCATGGGGCCACAGAGGGGCTCACGACCTCTCACCTCTTTCGAATTGCAAGCTTGAGCAAGCCGATCACTTCGGCTGCCATCCTTAGGCTGATGGAACAGGGGTTGTTACGACTCGAAGAGACGGTTTTTGGCAAGGGTGGTATTTTGGGCACGAGATATGGGAGCCCCACGTACGGGCCTGGTATCGAGCAGATTACAATCGATCATTTGCTCACTCATACCTCAGGGGGGTGGAGCAATTTAGAAAATGACCCGATGTTCCTCAACGTCGGAATGAACCAGGAAGAACTCATCACTTGGACATTGAAAAACCAGGCTCTTCGCAATCCTCCGGGAAAAGTGTTCGCGTATTCCAACTTCGGCTACTGTGTCTTGGGTCGCGTGATCGAGCGGATCACAAGTCAATCGTATTCAGAACATGTTCGAAGTGCGATCCTGCAGCCGTGTGGAGTTACTGACATGCGGATCGCGGAGAACACATTGCAGAAACGGGCGGAGAAAGAGGTCACCTACTACGGACAAGGCGAGGGGCCGTACGACGATCCCTACGCGATTAACGTGCGAAGAATGGATTCGCACGGCGGTTGGATCGCGACTCCCAGTGATTTAGTGCGGTTTGCGACTCATGTGGACGGGTTCGATCACACCCGGGACATTCTTCGGCCGGAAACGATTCACAAGATGGCAAGTTCGACGGCTGCCAATCGCCATTACGCCCGAGGATGGAATGTCAACGAGAAGGGCCATTGGTGGCATGGCGGTGACTTGGCGGGCACAACAGCTGTGCTGGTTCGAACTTCAACCCGATTCTGCTGGGCCGCTTTGACGAACACGCGCCGCGGCGAGAGTGCCGAGGCCATTGACGACATGATGTGGACTCTCGCAACCAAAGTCAGTGCCTGGCAGAGCGCGCTCATGTGAACCGGCCGCGAGCGGGGTAGCTGATGTAACCAGATGGCAGCACCGGCTGAAACGAGAACGCCGAACTAGCACCGAGCGAAAACATCGCTCCCCAGAGTGCGGATGGATGGATGGCGGCAGCGGCGACTCGGCAGGAGAAAAACCTCGTCCGAAGAAAAACAAAACGAATCCTCTTGACTCCGACCGGCCTTCTCATGGAAGGCGTTTGCGCTCGCCCCCCCCGGCGCTACGATTCCAGCTTCGCACCGCATTTTGAACCGTATTCGGCTTTAGTGAACCACATTCCGCTCTGGATGGTTCGTCCGCAGCTTGAGCAGACTTTTGTCATGCGAAGATTCAGGAACGAGATTAGTACCGCTGCCGGAAGGACGAAAGCAAGAACGTGCAGGTCGCCAGTTATCAGAAATACGAAAATGACAAATGCAGCCCCAGTACCAATGATGAACCGGGAAGCAGTCGCTTCTTGCGCGGGACGTTCTTGTCGATGAACATGAACCAGATTCCTGCGATCCCAAGGACCACCCACGTTTCGATGAACAAAGGCACTATTTCAGGATGGGGCTTCATCAATTCGTCAGTCTATCCGAACTTTGCCCGCTACTGCTCTCAGTACTGTTGTTAGCAGCGATCGCCCTGAGAATCCCCCCTCCGAACGTGCCAAAACTCCGGCAATCATCGTTTCCCCGCAACCTTCGTTTTCCACAGTCCGATGTTCACCACAACGTTGACCCAGAATTCCAATCCGTCATACTACTTCTAGCAGCACTCACAGGAGCTCGAATCGCGAGCTAACTTTTTGCAGCTCAAGATTTTGCCCTAAACTGTTGCAGCCCGTAGATTAAATCGCATTTCGGGCGTAAGTCGATGATTCCAATGGATCGAAGGGGGAGGGGTATACCCCCGAATTTCGTCCTAAATCGGGAAATCGATTGCAGGTTTATCGAATCAAGGCAGATTAATTTTCCTGCTCGCGGACCACATGAAACGTAAGCCAGCTTACAGTTGCGATCATTCCCAGCCAGCCGAGCATCCGAACCACCGCAGCGATCTTCGTGTCGTAGTTCAGCATGCCGAGACTGGAAAATATTGTGAACCAGTCGTGCTCCACAAAATCCGGATCGCCGGTCGTCACCAGCGGCAGAACTTGTGCGCGCGCATCGGCCATGTAGGTCGCAGTGTAGAGCCAGTTCTCGAAGAAGAAGAACAAGCTGAAGACGAATCCCGGAATCTGCCGCTGAGTGAAGAAATATACGGCGAGAAGAAATGGGACCGCCCATTGCAGGATTGTGCCCCCCCAGAGGCAAAGCGTTGCGCCGAACCAGCGGAACAGATTGTGTCCACCTTCGTGAACTACGAGGTTGGCGCTGTCGATAAAGAGATATCCGCCGTGGGAGCGAAAGGCGTAGGCGAGAAACCAGAGATAGAAAATCAGCCATGCTGCGAGGATTGGCCGCGACACCGGCTTCCACGGCTCCGTAAGAACGGATTGGAGATTCTCGAGCATCGGTGCCGCAGTCATTCTAAGAAAGA
Organism: uncultured Acidobacteriaceae bacterium; assembly: GCA_963772045.1. Classification (GTDB taxonomy): domain Bacteria; phylum Acidobacteriota; class Terriglobia; order Terriglobales; family Acidobacteriaceae; genus Sulfotelmatobacter. The sequence continues at coordinate 78,207 of CAVYWC010000006.1, forward strand.
TGCTTCACCGCGACAGGTTACCGACGTGCGAGTCGGGTCGTGTACTTTGCGAATTTCACACCTCATCTTTTTCTAAGCGCGAATGGTCGCGTTCTCCCAAGGGCAAAGGTCGCAAAGGAATTCGCGCGAAGTACGCTAAGAGATGCGCATTCGGTGAAATGTCTAAGTCTGTCTTTTACGTGCGGCGGTTTCTCGTGAGGCAGTTAGGATTCACGCGGCATGGCGCGGGCCAGAAGCAGAACGGCCCCGCAAAACATCAGCGTGTCGAACACGTAATTGAGGCCATCGTTGAGGCTGGCGCGTTCTACGATTCCGATGGGGAGGTAGACGACCAATTCAATGAAGAGGACCGTGAAGCCCAGCCACGCCGCGGCTGCGCGAGTTTTCTTGCCCGCGAACAACAGGCCACCCGTAATTGCGTAAACCACGGCCGCTAGGAAGGTCCAAACGGCGTGCCCGTAAATCCAGTGGGGAGTCAGACGTGCGAGGGGGACGGCGGGAACGCGATCGCCGTGCAGGAATTGTTCGAAGCTGAAAAACAGAACGGGAACGGCAACGAAGTATCGCGCAATGGCGGCAAGGAGGTGCGCGCCGCGCTCGCGCCTCGGCTCGGTGAGGCTGGCAGCCAGCGCCAGGGCGCCGCCACTGAAGGATAGTTCCCGCAGCGCAACGGTCAGTGCAATTCGATTGTGCGGTTCTTGCGCCCAGGACGGACCTTCCATCAACACGACGAAAAGGAAAAACGTCAAGGCCAGCAAACTCGCGGAGAGACGCGTCTGAATCCCGGTCACCAGACTGAATCCGGCTGCGATAAAGCAAGCGCCTACGAAGTACACCCAAAAGAGATGCCAGGGAATCCAGGCGGGGATGATCGAAGCGATGCCACGTGTCTCGGTGAAATGTTCGGTGCCGAAAGCCGCGATGGGAGCAGCGTAGAAAAGCGGGCCGAACAGAATCAGCTTGTCGAGTCCTCGCGCCCTTTGCCAATCACCACGAAGAAAGATCGCGCCCATCCCGATGGCAAAAACCACGTCGCCGACAAAATACGACCAGATCACCTCGCTGGGAATTGCAAGGAGAGCGATCGCGGCCGACAAATCCACTGAAACGAGGCTCATGACAGCTCCTTTGCAGGCGGTTGCACCATCGGCGGATTTTACCACTGGCGGGAGCGAGGATGCGGACGGGAGCGTGAAGTCGAAATCCGTCGTGTCCCTCCAAAAATCGGAGGGACGAGAAGGACAACCAGAAGATTACCTTCGAGCTTTGAGATCTTTGCGCAGGCACTCTTTTGTTTTCTCTGGGAGACGCGAGGTGTGGAGCACATCGCGCAGGAGCGGCGGGGGGAGATGGCGGGCAAATTCAAGCGCGCGCCCCAACGGAGTATGCGGATTTCTCAGCAGCGCCAGGCGAATCTCGTGACGTACCGACCATTTCGGATCGTGGCAAATTGTTTCGACGAAGATGGGCGAAGATCCCGGAGCTTGCAGGGCTTTGACGATTGCCGCTTCAGTGAGACGTGGGTTTTGCATGGCGGCGCGCCAGACGGCGGATTCTTTATCGAGCAACAGCGCTGCGGCTACCAAGCCGGAGGAACGACGAGCGAGCGACAGGCGCTCTCCGAGTGTGATCGAGGCAACGCGCGAGACTAGCAGTTCGTCGGCCAAACGCTTCAGGTCGGCGGCGACGGCAGGCATCAAAGAAAGCTGCATGAGATCGAAGGTGTACAACTCTCGAATCAGACGGAGGGCGAGGTGACGGTGAGACTGGGGATGCACGGCGAGTGCGAAGCGCACTTTGCGTGATTTCAGCACGTTCCTGTTTTTGGTTAGTTCTTCGATCTGCTCCGGAGACAAATCGCGGTTCTTGAGCTGGGCGAGTGCGAGATCTTCCGAGGCGGGCGGTTCGGCGGAATCCGAAGCTGCGGCGGTCGTCTCGGCGGATTCGCCGGTCGCACTCGACTGGAGTTCATTCTCAGCGTTCATGGATGCGGTAACCTGTGATCGCTTATGAATTCGCGCCCTGTCTTGCTTCGGTCTACGGCTGCTTTACTCTTCGCGCCATGCGCAACGCACCATCGACGGGCTCCACGACTTGCGGATTGACGATAATGCGCGAGTCGAGGCGCGGGAGTTCATTGTAAAAACTCTCCCGCACACGGGGCGCGTGACGAAAGACGCCGCCTATCATGGCCACTGGGACAGGGTCCGTTTCATCAGGCGGAAAAAGGCGATGAGTCACGATGGCGGCGAGTCGGGCAAGCTCCTTGCCGGCGTTGAGCTGCAGTTGCAGCGCAAGGACGTCGTCGCTGGCGGCCACGACGGGAAATAGAGCGGCGAAATCGGGAGGAGGAACAGCACTCGCGGTGCGGGCAAGACCGATCAGCGAAGCTGCTTGCCACGCTCTACAGAGCGCGGTCGCAAATTCGGAGGTGAGAGAATTCTGGCTTGTCTGTTGGGTTTCATCGCTGTCGCGCAAAACGGCACGAACGGCTTGGCGGGCGATCCAATGAGCCGAACCTTCATCTCCAACAGCGAAGCCCCAGCCTCCGGCGCGCGCGGTTCTTCCCTGGCGGTCGCGGCCATAGGCGATGGATCCTGTCCCGGCGATGACGATCACGCCGGGGCCGGTGTCGAATGCGGCGTCGAAGGCGATCTCCATATCCCCGACGACACGGATCGGGCCGGGAAGAATTTCTGCCAAAGCATTGCGGACGATGGCAGCAATCTCAGGACGACCCGCTCCAGAAGCCCCGGCGCACGTAGAGGTGATTTGTGCGGGCGTGAATCCGGCAGCGGTGCAAGCCTGGCGAACGCCGTTCTGCAAGGACTCGCGGGCCTGTTGTTCGCCCACGCGGATCATATTGCTTGGCCCTGCGACGGCCGTGGCGAGAACCTGTGATTCATCTCCTAATGCACAGGTAGTCTTGGTCCCACCGCCGTCGATACCGAGGTAGTAAGGCACGGGTTAGTTCTATCACAGAGGTGGGTTTGGGGGTTGAGGGTGCGTCATTAGAATTCCTGAGTCAGGGGTCAGAGGTCAGGGGTCTGTTGCCGGGTTCAGTTTGCAGGAGATCAGGTCTGGACTGGCAGTTCGCCGGCAGGAGCATAGAGTCTCACTCGCGAAAGAGCTTTGCGGCAGACATAATGGTTCGGGCGTGCGGTATCGCGAATGAAATCCGGGGGCGTCGGTTCTCGTAGCAGCTTTGAATCGCGAAGGCTTCGCGAATTGGGCGAATGAAATCAAGTCGCTCGGGATGACGGAATCAACCGATGAGAAGACTCAATCACGAGGTATTCGCTTCGCGGTGGATGAAAAGACGGCACCGCAAACCAGCTGATCCCGATTCCGCATATCCCGATTCCCCATATTCTGATTCCCCATGGGCCTGAACCGACTTGATTTCGCGATCATCGCACTGTATCTAGCTGGGATCACCTTATTTGGGCTGCGCTTTCGCAAGAAGCAGCGGTCGTTGCGCGATTATTTCCTCGCAGGACGGGACATTCCATGGTGGGCGATTGCGCTGTCGATTGTCGCTGCCGAAACCAGCACGCTCACGATCATCAGCATTCCCGGGCTGGCTTACGATTCGAATCTGGCCTTCCTGCAAGTCGTAATGGGATACGTGGTCGGGCGGATCGTGATCAGTGTGGTGCTGTTGCCGCATTACTTTCGCGGCGACCTCTACACCGCCTATGAGTTGATCGAACGCCGCTTTGGGCGCGGTCTGCGATCCTTCACCGCGGGATTATTTTTGCTGACGCGGGCGGCGGCTGAGGGAGTGCGCGTCTATGCGGTGTCTATCGTCGTGTCGATTGCGCTGGGGACCGGGCAGGTTCTTTCGATCGCGATCATTACCGCGTTGACGGTGATCTATACATTTGAGGGCGGATTGGCGGCGGTGATCTGGACCGACGTAGTACAGACCGCGATTTATGTGGGCGGAACGCTGGTGGGGCTGGTGACGATCACGCATCTGGTTCCCGGAGGCTGGACGGCCATCCACAGCGCGGCGAAAGCGGCCGGCAAGTTGCAGATGTTCGATTTCCGTCCGGATTTTTGGATGCCTTACACATTCTGGGCCGGGGTGATTGGAGGAACGTTTTTCACGGTGGCCAGTCATGGGACCGATCAGTTGATTGTGCAGCGATTGCTGGCAGCGCGAGGCAGGAAACAATCGACCATGGCCCTGGTTTCCAGCGGCTTCGCGGTTTTCTTCCAGTTCGCCATGTTTTTGATCGTGGGCATCATGCTGTGGGCCTACTATCGCACGCCCTCGGCGGCGTTTGGGAGAGCGGACCGGATTTATCCGACATTCATTGTGACCCGCATGCCGCACGGGATTTCGGGGCTGCTGGTTGCGGCGATCCTGGCCGCGGCGATGTCGAACTTGAGCGCGGCTCTGAATTCCCTGTCTTCGAGCGCGATCCTGGATTTTTATGAGCGCTTCCGGCCCGGGCTCCAGGAAAAAACGAAGATGCGGCTATCGCGGCTGGCGACGCTGATCTGGGCCCTAATCTTATTTGGGCTGGCATTAATTGCGTTGCGCAGGGCGGGACGCGTGGTCGAAGTCGGGCTGCAGATTGCGTCCGTGGCATACGGAGCGATGCTGGGCGCGTTTCTGCTTGGCGTATTGACTCGACGCGCCAATGCCCGCGGAGCCGCTGTGGGTATGACTTGCGGACTTGTGATGGAGCTGTATTTGTGGCTGGGAACGCGGGTGCCGTGGACGTGGTGGGTCCTGATCGGGAGTGGCGTAACGTTTGGGGTGGGACTTGCTGCGAGTATCGCGATTGGGGACCGGTCCGTGCCGGCCGAAAAGCAGGCCCTCAGGGGCTGAAGCCCGTCTATTTTATTGGCCGCGGAACCGGCACGGCTGAAGACATGCCCTAATACGAATCTTCGAAAACAAGAGACGAAGACGAGGTTTTCCGGGAGACCTCGCGTATACTCGACCACTCTCATGGCGACTACGCCGAAGCCATTTTCTGCGAACGTTGAACTGTCCCGTGAACTGGGGCCCAGCCTCGCTGCGGCTGTGGTGGTGGGAACAATCATTGGCAGCGGAATTTTCCTGGTTCCCTCGGAAATGATGCAAGCTGTGGGGTCGGCCCGGCTGGTTTATCTGGCCTGGATCGTGGGCGGGCTGCTCTCTTTTTTTGGCGCGCTCACTTATGCCGAACTTGGAGCGATGAAGCCGCAGGCGGGCGGCGAGTACATTTACGTGCGCGACGCTTATGGACCACTTCCGGCGTTCCTGTACGGGTGGACGTGGTTTGTCATTGCCAAGCCGGCGTCGATCGCGACGGTCGCGACTGGGTTGGTGCGAATTCTGGGGACGTTTTCCATCTTTTCTTCTTTCTCTGCGAACGCGATCTCCGTGCCGTTCGCGGTTACCTGGGGCCAGCTCGTGGCAATTGCCGCGGCGATTCTGATTTCTTTCCTGAACTATCTCGGCGTTAAAAAAGCGGGCGAGTTTCAGCTCGTGTTTACGGTGCTGAAGGTGGCGATCATTGTTGGGATCGTGGTCATTTGCTTTAGCGGAATGGGGCATGTCGCCGGACGGGGATGGGCCAACTTCACCGGAACATTCGCGGGCGCGAAAGGCGGAGTCGCTGGATTCATGGCGGCTCTGGTCGCGGCACTCTGGGCCTATGACGGATGGAATGATCTGAACATGGTCGCCGGCGAAGTGAAGCAGCCGGGTCGGAGCATCCCCATCGCACTCGTGGCGGGCGTCGCGGTTGTGGCTGCGCTTTACATGCTGATGAACGCGGGAGTGCAGTACGTGCTTCCGGCCGGAACGATTGCAGCGTCCCCGCGTCCCGCTTCCGATGCGGTTGCGCTGGTAATGGGCCGGATGGGAGCGGGGATCGTATCGGCGGGAATGGCGCTCTCGATGCTGGTCACGCTGAATGGCACGATCATGAGCGGAGCGCGCGTGCCCTTCGCTGTGGCGCGCGATGGATATTTCTTTCACGCGCTGGCAAGAGTACATCCACGATTTCACACGCCCTCAATCGCCATTTTTGTACAGGCCGTGTTGTCGATTGCGCTGCTGCTGTTGGGAGCGAATTTCCGGCAATTATTCTCGCTGACGATTTTTGCGGAATGGCTCTTTTATATGATTGCCGGGAGCACAATTTTTATTTTCCGGCAGCGCGACCCAAGTGCGGAGCGGCCGTTTCGCATGCCCGGATATCCTGTGGTGCCTGCGTTGTTTGTGGCTGTTGCGGCGGCGCTGCTGGGATACACGTTCAAGAATGATTGGCCGAGTTCCGGGTATGGATCGCTTGTCATCCTGGGCGGAATTCCGGTGTTTTTGGCGTTTGCCGCGGCACGACGACGGTCGTCGGGAACGAATTCTTGACGCCTTCAAAGCTTTCACCACAGAGGAGCACAGAGGGTCGCTTTGGAGTCTCGCGAACTCCGAGTTTCATATCGGTTTTCGCCAAGCATTGTGCTGGGTAGTACCGAAATCGCCCATCCCGCGCCCATTCTGGGCCGGTTTCCCGGAAGGACCCAAGGACGGTTACCTAAGGTCAAGAGCCGTGGACACGTTTACCCCCTGTCCTGTCTCCCGTATTTTTAAGACTCCAAGTTCCCGGCACTCTCCCCATGTTTCCGGGTCCCAATGGAGCAAATGTGCATGGCTATGCCTGACCGTGGATTTCAGCTAGGACTACTGCCCGAACGCAAGATCGACAAGCGCGCGCTCGCGACGAGCTACGGTTTGGTGACGCTTGCGGTGATCCTCTTTATTAACTTGAGCCTGCTGCTGCCGGAAAGCATGCAGCTTGGGCAATATCACATCACGGAATTGATTCCCATGCCGTCGCTTCGGCCGGAACCGGCGCCGGTCAAAACCGAAGCGCCGAAGATCAAAGCGAAGCTGCTGCCAGCGGTGAAATTGCCCGTCTTCGAGCAACCGAAGCTCATATTGCCCCACGTAGTGCATCACGAGATTCCGCAGGAGCGGGTGGAAGCTCCAAAAGTGGTGGTGAATCAGTTTGCCGCTCCTCAATTGAAGATGACGGCGGGCGGGGCGCGTCCGCAGCTGGTGCATACGGGAGATTTCGGAGGCAGTTCGGCAAAGCCAACGGTGAATGCTCCGGTGGAGAAAGTACAGACCGGAGGTTTTGGCGACCCTAACGGATTGCCGGGAACGGGCAAGCAGGGCGCAAAGTTGTACGCGGCGTCGCTGGGATCGTTTGACATGCCCGCGGGCGCGGGACAAGGGAATGGATCAGGCGGAGCGAAAGGAATCAAAGGCACCGTAGCTAGCGCCGGTTTCGGGGCAGGCATCGCGAGCGCGGGCAAGGGAGATGGGCGCAGTAATGGCCAGGGAATCTCCACCGGAGGGTTCGGAGCCGAGCAGGTGGTGCATGGCGGACCGAAGATCGCGGCGGCCGATACGGGCGCCGCGAGTACGCCGGTCGAGATTACGTACAAACCGAATCCGGTTTACACGAATGAAGCACGCAGCCTGAAGCTGGAGGGCGAGGTGCTGTTGGAAGTGACTTTTTATGCGAACGGCACGTTGCATGTGAATCGCGTGGTGCGCGGGTTAGGACATGGACTGGACGAAGCGGCGATGGCGGCTGCGACCAAGATCCGGTTCAAGCCGGCATTGCGCGGCGGACAACCGGCGGATTCGACGGCGATCGTGCACGTCGTATTTCAGATGGCGTATTAGTACCGGTAACTGGCAACCGATAACTGGTTAGGAGAGAGTCATGCGCACTTGGAATTGGACACTCACTGCGGCATTGCTGGCGTCGTCAACGATGGGGTCAATGAGCGCTGCGGCACAGCAAGCGGCGGATCCGCCTTCGTCCGGGCAAGCGCCTGCGGCGACGCAGACGGCACAACCTTCAGCTCCGGTGGATGGGGCGCAGACGGCGTCGGCGAGCACGCAAGCTTCGCAGCCGGCAGCCGCGCCGCTGGCCACTCCGGCGCCTCCGGCGACCGAGGCGGCTCCGACCACCATGGATCAGGTGGTGACGCTGTTCATCGCGCATGAACACGGGTTGATCAAGGCGTTGTCGAACCGTACCCCAGTCGTCGAGACCTATCTGCAGAATCTGAGCAGCGATCCGCAATTGGGGCCGGTCCCCAGTGAAGATCATTACTTTCTCGGCCGGATGGATATGGGCGAGACGATCGATCGCAAGGACTACCTGAAGGACGACGACAAGACCAGCATGCAGGAAAAACTGCTGGGAGGATTTCATAAGCTTTACAAGGTGCAGTATCAGCCTCTCGGATTTTCCTGGATGGTCTATGCGGATCGCACCGACTTCGATCGCGACCACTACGAATTTCACTATGTGCGCCGCGAATTTCTGGGTGAAGTGCGCTGCCTGGTGTTCGATGTGACGCCCAAGCCGAAATCGGGGCGTGGACGTTTTCTCGGACGCATCTGGGTGGAAGATCAGGGATTCAACATCGTTCGTCTGAACGGAACTTATGTTCCGGCTCCGCGGAATTCCTATTTCTTCCATATGGATAGCTGGCGGCTGAACCTGATTCCGGGCTACTGGGTACCTGCGTTCATCTATAGCGAAGAAGGCGATTTCAGCGCCGGGGTGAAGAACAAGCTGGCGTTCAAGGCGCAGACCCGCATCTGGGGCTACGATCTGAAGAAGGGCGGCAAGGACGACGAACTGACGCAGATCCGCGTGGACAGCGTGAAGGATGAGAGCTCGGCCTCGCAGGATGCGTCTCCGCTGCAGGCGGAACGAGTCTGGCAGCAGCAGGCGGAAGACAACGTGATTGAGCGCCTGACCTATGCCGGCCTGCTGGCTCCAGAAGGTGACGTCGATCATATTCTTCAGACTGTCGTCAACAACCTGGAAGTGACCAACAATATCGACCTGCCGCGTCCGGTGCGCACCCGCGTCCTGCTGACGGCACCCCTAGAAACCTTTAGCGTTGGGAATACGATCGTCATCAGCCGAGGATTGATTGATGTTCTTCCGGATGAGGCCAGCCTGGCGGCTGTGCTGGCGCATGAACTGGCGCACATTGTGCTGGGCCACAATCTGGGATCGAAGTATGCGTTCAACGACCGCATGCTCTTCTCCGATGACAACACGTATGAGAATCTGGGATTCAAGCACATTCCAGAAGAAGAAGCGGCGGCGGATAAGAAAGCCATCGAGTTGCTGAAGAATTCGCCGTATGCGCAGAAACTCGATAGCGTAGGCCTGTTCCTGAAAGCGTTGCAACAGCGCGCTCCGGCATTGGGTGCTCTGTTGACCACGCATCTGGGAAATCCGCTAGCGGAAAACGGTACCATCACGCGGCTGGCAGCTCTGGAGTCGCAGGGCCCAGCGCTGGACAACAACAAGCTGGATCAGATCGCGGCCCTGCCTCTGGGCGGACGCATCAAGATCAATCCCTGGGACGACAAGGCGGAGATGGTGAAGACGGCTCCAGTCGCGATCACTTCGGCACGCGACAAGATGCCGTTTGAAGTGACTCCATTCTTCCCGCGATTGGCGCGGTATGGAACCACGAATTCCGGCGCGGCGGGAACGACGACGGCTTCGAACTCCAACTCGGGGAATTAAACTCAAAATTCCCACCCTGTCCCTCCAAAAATCGGAGGGACAAGGATGGGGCACACATTTTCTCAATCCAGATATCTCAACCAAGTTGAAGTAAGCGTGGGCCGGGATCCGGAATACTCTTCCGGGATACCCGGCCCGCGTTCTTTGGATGGCGTCAGTCGTAACCGCGGGAGTCGCTCACTTCGCGCCTAGTCCGTCGTGCTCGTGATAGTTGGGATAGGGCGGGCGCTTGATTTCGGGGAGCGGGTGGTCTTTGAGTTCTTGCATCACGACCTCGATGGCTTTGTCGAGTTGGGCGTCATGCCCCTGGCGCCAGGCTGCGGGATCGAGTTCTACGTCGATGTCGGGTGGGACGCCGTGGTTCTCGACCTCCCACTGCCCTTTCAGACCATAGATTGCGGCGCGAGGCGCGGTCACAGTGCCGCCATCGATGAGTTCGGGGTATCCGCCAATGCCGACCAGACCACCCCATGTACGCTTTCCGATGAGCGGTCCCAAACCGGCTTTAAGGAAGTACCAGGGCAGTGCGTCGCCGCCGGAACCGGACATTTCATTGATGATCATTACCTTCGGGCCGTAAATCGCTTCCGACGGGCTTGACCAGTCATGACCTTCGCGAGTAACGACCTTGCTCATCAGCGGACGGCGCAAGTAGTCGATGATGTAGTCGGCGAGCTGGCCGCCCTCGTTGTAGCGTTCGTCGATGATGGCCGCTTCTTTGCCGACCTGCGCGAAGAAGTAACGATTGAAGCTGGTGTAGCCGGCGCCGGCCGTGTTCGGGACATACACATACGCGACTCGGCCGTGGGTGGCCTCGTCCACGCGGCGGCGATTGTTTTCGATCCACGCAAGATGGCGCAGATTCTCTTCACTATCGACGGGGACGACGGTCACATCGCGAGAATCTTTGGTGTCGGGATTGGGGCCGACTTTAATGACAACCTGCTTCCCCGCTGTATCTTCGAAGAAGCTGTAGATGTTGTCGGACGAATGCAGATCGCGGCCGTTCACCGCCAGGATGTAGTCGCCGGCTTTGACGTTCACGCCCGGCTGCGTAAGCGGAGCCTGCAGGCCGGGATTCCAATTCTCCCCATCGTAGACCTTGCCGACGCGATAGCGGCCGTTCTCGAGAGTGTAGTCGGCGCCAAGTAATCCGCCCTTCACTTTCTTAGGCTCGGGTTTTTCGCCGCCGCGGATAAACATGTGTCCTACGGTCATTTCACCGAGGCATTCCTCGAAGAGGTAAGTCAGTTCGGCGCGGGACGCGATGCCGTCGAGATAAGGTTCGTATTTCTTTTTCGCCTTGTCGAGATCGAGCCCGTGATAGTGCGGATCGTAGAAGAAATCGCGCTCGATGCGCCAAGTCTCGTTGTAGATCTGGCGCCACATGGCGCGCGGCTCGACATAGACCTGCCAATCCTCGAGTTTCAGCGGGCCGAAACCGGGCTTTGGAGGCGCGCCTGGATTGGGCGGTTCGTCGGTGGCAACGGTGGACCAGGAATCGTCCTTGCGGTAGAGAATCTTTTCTCCATTGTCGGAGATGGTGAAGTCGTTGACTTCCTCAACGAACTTGTCAACCTTGCGCTTGCTCAGGTCGAACTTTTGGATCGTCAGGTTTGCATTGCCCTGGTTCCCTTCGGTGAAGACCATTGGGCCTTCGGCGAGGAAGAGAATGCCGGATTTGCCTGGCAGGAGGTTGACGTAGTTCTTCCCCGGGATCGGCAGCGACAGGATGCGCTGCGAAATGCCCTCGATGTCGATTTTCACCACCACCGGCTTTTCTTTGTTCGCATCTTTGCTGGTTTCGTCCGCGCTCTTGTCGTTTGCAGATTTTTCGTCCGCATTCGCTTTGTTCTTCGACGACTTGTTGCCCGTATCTTTTGCTTGATCTTTCTCTTTATCCTGATCGGGCTTCTTTTCTTCTTTTGGCTTTTCTTCGTCGCTCTCGGGGGCAAGCGGGGATTTCTCGTCCTTACTGAGAACTGCGACGTAAACACTGCGCGAGATGGGATGCTCGTCGCTTGACATGTCGAGCCCGGCCGTCGAAAGGGCGACATCAGTCGAGGCCGTGAAATACAGATATTTGCCATTCTTGTCGAATGCGGGATTGAGCGCGTCGCTCATGCCGTCGGTGATCTGAAAGCTTTTCGCCTGCTCGAGCGAGTAAACGAAGATGGCATGCTGCCCGCTGGGAAGCTGCTTGCTGTAGGTGATCCACTTGTTGTCGGGCGACCAGTTCTGGCTGAGTTGGGTGGTTCCAAAGCCACCGAAATAGTCGGTGTCGACAATTTTTGGCTTAGGATTCTCCAGATCTACGTACCACAAATTCAACCGCTTGTCGGTGTAGGCGATCTTCTTGCTATCGGGCGACCATGTGGGAGTGTAGAAAAATGAGGGCGGATTGCCGAGATTGATATGCCGCACCTCGCCCAGGCCGGTCTGGCCTCGGATGGCGAGATCGTATTCGCCGGACTCATCGGAGAAGTAGGCGATGGATTTTCCGTCGGGCGACCACGCCGGATCACGATCGGCCACGGCGGGACTATGCGTGATATTGCGGATATCTCCTTTGTCGGTCGGAACGGTAAAAATCTCTCCCCAGGCTTCGAAGACGGCGCGAACACCGCTGGGCGAAAGTCCGAAATTCTGAATCCGCTTGGGCTCGACTTTGGTGAAGTGCGGCCGAATGGCGTCGATGTCTCCCGCGACATGGATCGAAATATTTTTGGCCTGATGCGTCTGGAGATCGTAGAGCTTGATGGCGCCGAACTGCTCGATCACGATCGCATCCGGCCCGGCCGATGCGGTCTTGAAATCCAGGCCATCGCTGTGCAGAACCTCGGTCACCTGCTTGGTCTTCGTGTCGTAAGCGAACAGGCTGACTGGACCACTGCGGTCGGAGAGAAAATAGACCGTGCCCCCGACCCACATGGGGTAATGGTCGCTCGAATTATCGCGCGGAATCTTGCCTTCGATGCTCGAATTGCTCAGGTTGGCAATCCAGATAGGGGTGGTCTGGCCGCCGCGGTAACGCTTCCAGGCATTTTGCCACTGCACGTGAGGTACGTAGGCGAGGTGGGAGCCATCGGGCGAATACGATGCTTCGACCGCAACGGGCAGCGGAAGCTGAGTGGGAAATCCGCCATCAACCGAGACTGTGTAAAGTTGAAATTCATAGTGGCGGAAGCTGTTGCCCCAGGAAGCGTACAAAACTTTCTTACCGTCAGGAGTCCAGCCGACCACGAGATCGTCCGCGGGATGGTAGGTCAGGCGGCGCGGCTCGCCGCCGGCCGCGGGAACCACGTAGACATCCTTGTTGCCGTCGTATTCGCCGGTGAAGGCGATCATGGAACCATCGGGAGAAAACGCGGGGTCGGTTTCCTGGCCCACGTCGGAGGTGAGACGACGGGCGTCGCCGCCGTCGCGGCTCACGATCCAGAGATCGCCGGCGTAGTTAAAAACGATTTGCGTCTTGCTGACGGTTGGCATGCGGAGCAGCAGTGGAGGATTGGATTGGGCTGGTGCAGAGGTGAGAAATGCTGAAAAAGCTAGACAGATTACAGCGCAGAATTGACGCATGAGAATGGGCTCCGGATTCTCGTTCCAACAAAGTGGGAATGTTAGTTCGCGGTGGGGATGGCGGTCAAACATGCGGATACAAAACTTACCCAGCGAAGCCTCTCATTAGTGATGGCTGGATTCGTTTGCGGCGGTTGAATCTGTGCTCACGTATCAGGTGTCCGCCGGGCCACAGTTGCATCTTCGCGCGGTTACCCGGCGTTGAAGCGCCGGGCCACTGTCACTGGTCCCTACGGGACCGGAGTCTGCTTCGCCTCTCAGCTTTTCAACACCCCTGGGAACGTCCGGCTATCTTCTGGACCCCGCTGGGGTGCGATGCCGTCAGGAGGGATCTTTCCCTTTCTTCTTTCCCGGCAAGGCCGCGGGATTTTCGTGGGTGCGCTCGCGGAAACTGCCACGCAAGCCGGCCGCGAGTCCTACGGTGGACTCGCCGAATTTGTCGCGCAGGCGATCGGCAGCTGCCAGTGCATCTTTCCAGCGTTGCTGGCGGGAGCCTTCCAGCAGATCGAGCTGACCGGCCGTGGTCGTAAACGACGACGCCTGCACCCCGAGCAGGCGAATGGGGATGCCTTTTCGCCAATTCCTGCGGAAGAGGGCGCGAATCTGCTCGAAGATTTCCGTGTCGAGCTGCGTGGGAGCGGGAGGCGTGTGAGCGCGAGTAATCGTTGTGAAATCTTTGTAGCGCAGCTTGAGCTGGAGGGTGCGCGTGTGGAAATTCGATTCGCGCAGGCGGCGGCCGACCATCTCCGAAAGGCGCATCAACGTGGCCTCCAGTTGGGCGACGTCGGCGGTGTCTTCGTTATAGGTGTGTTCGTGGCTGATGGACTTCGCCCCGATGTCGGCGCCGACTTCGGTGTCGAACCATCCTCCGGCGTCTTCGCCGCGAGCTTTGCCAGCAAGCGCGAGCCCCCATTTTCCGAAGCGGCTTTCCAGTTCGCCGTCTTCCAGCTTGGCGAGATCGCCGACTTTCTGGATCCCGAGGTCGTGCAGATGCTTCTCCTTCACTTTGCCGACGCCGGGAATCTCGCGCACGTCGAGGGGCGCGAGAAATTTTGCCTCTTGGCCGGGAACGATCCAGAGGACACCATTCGGCTTCGCCTGCGCCGATGAAACTTTTGCGATCAAGCGAGAACTTCCGATCCCGACCGAGCAATTCAGTCGAGTTTCTTCCTTCATGCGCTGATGCAACGTATGCGCGGCTCGCAACGGAGGGCCGTGGAGCCGTCCGGTGCCGGTCATATCGAGATAGGCTTCATCGATGGAAGCCATCTCAACTTGCGGAGAGAATGTGCCGAGCACCCGATAAACCTGCTCGGAGCATTGGCGGTAGCGCTCGGGATGGCCATCCACGAAAATCGCGTGCGGACACATTTTCGCGGCCGTGCGCAATGGCATGGCGGAATGTACACCGAATTTGCGTGCTTCATACGATGCGGCCGAGACTACGCCGCGCTCGTTGCGCTGGCCTCCGACCACGACGGCTTTGCCTCTCAGCGAAGGATCGAAGAGTTCTTCCACGGAGACAAAGAAGGCGTCCATGTCGACGTGGAAGATGGTCCGAGAAAAGCCGGTGCGGGGGAACGCTGGTTGAGAGGCGGCGTCCATACTGGGGAAATTTTACCAGCGGCTGGGTCGCGAGGCGGCTCGACCGGACCATCGCTTTAGGGAACGTCGGGCGTATACTTCGGGCGCTCCAAAATCAGGCGCCAAAACCTTAAACCTTGTGAGAGCCACCGGTTCGGCTCTGCGCGGCAGAAAGAAGACCACGATGAAAAAATCTGTATCGTTTCGGCGGTGTTTGGTGGCTGTTGTCTGGTTGCTTGCGTCTTGCATACCCTGCTGGGCACAGGGAAACATCCGAACCGTGCTTTTCGTCAGATTGAAAAGCGGCCAGGACGACAACTGGAAGGCTGCGGTCAAGGATTACGTCGGAATCGTAAGAAAAGCGGGATCGGACCAGGCTTTTACCATCTGGGAATCGCAGACCGGGCCGGTCCAATATGCAGTCGTGTGGTACTCGGCGAAGTGGAAGGAGATGGGCGAGCAGAATCCGAAGCTGAAATCGGATGAGGCTGATATCGCGCGGGTTCTTGCGCGTTGGGACGGTTTCACGCAGAGCCTGGATCGATGGATCGACGAGATGCAGCCCGATCTCTCGATCGACTCCAAAGAGATTCCTCCCATGGTGCGGACCAGCAGAACGCGGGTCGTTCCGGGCAAAATGGACGAACTGAAAGCTCTTTTCAAGGATCAGGTTGTGCCAGCGATTAAGAAGAGCGGCTCGCCTTCCTACGGATTCGCGGTGGCCCGGTTTGGGACACCAACGAATGAGATCCACACCTACATCGGGTTGAACGGCTGGGCTGATCTGGACGAGCCGTCGCCAGCTGAGAAAGCCATGACCAGCAGCGAATGGAAGCAATTCCTGACGAAGATCTCTGCTCTGACTGAGGGCACAGAGTGGACGGTCTGGAAATTTCAGTCGGACCTGAGTTACATTCCAGCGGGCGGGTAGGCATCTAATCGATCGCCTCCGCCTCTCGGTTCTACGAGATGCGTGAGCTCTGGCTTTCTTCCCATTGATACTCAGACCCAGACAACATGGCTGATTCCGGCTTCCTGGGACACGCCGCTGTTAGAATGCGCGTCATGCCGAGCCGCGCAGTCAGAATCAGTGCCCGCATCGTATTTTTTCTCTGCGGAATTCTGTCGCTCTTAACCACCGTTCCTTATGGGATGATGCGTGGCGTCGATCTGCCGGTCGCAAGCGAGTGGATCCTATTCGTCATTGCACTGGGGGTGGTGGCTCTGTTCAGCGTGCTGGTTGCGGTGCTGCCTAGTTCCTGGATCGCGAAGACCTTCCGAAGGAGACCAGACGATGAACGGCTATATTCCACGCCGCTCAAAATGCTAGGTTGCTTTGCAGCAATCGCATATCTCATCTCAGTGGGCGCTTATCTGGCTCCTAACCGATGGAATCTCGACCCGCAGATCATGCTCGCGCTGTGTCCGATGTATATCGTGAAGATGACATTCGATCCATCGGCGGCGGCGGTATTTATTCTGCTGGCTCCGATGAACGCGGGGGTGTATGGAGCGCTGGGGACTGTGTTTGGATTTATAGGCTTCGCCGTCCGCAAGAAAGATTGATGCAGCTTGTGCAAGGACAGCTACCTCTGGCTGTCCGTCTGCCAAAAGCCCGATTCTTTCTTTGTCGCATCGCGAGGCGTAATCGTCCGCGAAAGTGGCCTTTGCTCGATCGGACAGCCGACGGCGGCTCCCCCTACAGGTCCCCTTAGGTGACCTCCGCCGCTAGACCAGCACTTTTTCTGTGGCTGCTGCCGCCACGACCCTGAGCTGCTTCACTTTCTCGTAGACCTTCCCATACTCGCGGGCTGAGGCGTTCCAGGAGAAATCTTTGTTCATGCCGTTGCGCATCAGGACTTGCCACGACGTGTGGTCGAGAAAAGCTTCCAGCGCGTCTTTGATGGTGAGCAGTAATGCCTCGCCGGTGTAGTCGGTGAACTTGAAGCCGGTTCCCTTCCCGGTGCGGGCGTTCCAGGGTTCGATGGTGTCGTCGAGGCCGCCGGTGGCGCGCACGATGGGAACGGTGCCGTACTTCAGGCTGTAAATCTGATTCAGGCCGCAAGGTTCGTAACGCGAGGGCATGAGGAACATGTCGGAGCCAGCTTCGATCTTGTGGGCTACGGCGTTATCATAGGCGACTTTGACGGCGATCTTGTGCGGAAATTGCTTGTTCAGGCGCAGAAACATTTCTTCATACGTCTTGTCCCCGGCGCCGAGCGCGACCACGATCATCTCTTCGCGTGCCAGACGATCCATAATTTGCGCGATCAGATCGAATCCTTTTTGCGCCGCGAACCGGGAGACGATGCCAATGACCGGCAGCTTGGGGTCGGCGTTCTTGACTCCGAAGGCCGCCAGCAGATCGTGTTTGCACTTCGCTTTGCCGGAGAGATCCTGCGGGGAATATTTGGCGGCGATAAATTTATCCTTCTCCGGACTCCATTCATCGTAGTCGACACCGTTAAGGATTCCACTGACCGTGGCGGCGCGATCGTGCAGCACGCCTTCAAGTCCGAATCCGTACTCGGCGGTTTGAATTTCCTGGCTGTATTTCTTGCTTACCGTGGTGACGAAATCGGAATAAACCAGCGCACCTTTCAGGAAGTTGACCTGGCCGAAGAATTCCATCTTGGTGATGGTGAACAGATCCCAGGGCAACATGAGCAGCGGGAGCGTATCCGGAGGAAACAGTCCCTGATAGCCCATGTTGTGGATGGTGAACACGGTCCCGGTGTCACGAAATGCCGGATCCTCGGAATAGATCGTCCGCAGCAGAACTGGGACCAGCGCCGACTGCCAGTCGTGACAATGGAATATCTGCGGCACTCCGAGAATTTTCGAGGCTTCGAGCACCGCTCGGGAGAAGAGCGCGAAGCGTTCGGCATTATCGGGATAGTCGCCTGCGGAGGTGCCGTAAAGCGCGTCGCGATCAAAGAACTCCGGATATTCGACGAAGTAGAATTTCACTCCGCCGCCGGAATTTCCGCCGGTCACAACGGAAGGGAAACGATATTTGTCGTCGAATGGGACAGTGATGCTGCGAACCACCGTGGCCGGATCGCTCAGCCTGGTCTGCCGGTAACGGGGCAGATAAACGCTGACTTGATGGCCGAGCGCGGCCAGGGCGCGAGGCAGGGCGCCGACGACGTCAGCCAACCCCCCTGTCTTGGAATAGGGAACGCCTTCCGATGCGACCAACGCGATGTGCATGAGTGCGGAACCTCCTGAATGCGCATGTTTTGCCTGCGCACGTTATGATGAAGACGAGAGCTTCGGGGCCCGAGATCGACTGAAAATGATCCGGCATAAGGTCCGGCCGCGAGCTGCTGAAATCAAAATTTCAGCAGCGTATTATGATGCCAGGACCAACTTGCCAGTCTACGTCCCGAGGGATAGAGGGTCAACGTGCCAAGGGCTATTTCCGCGCGGCGTCCGCAGATCAAGCCTAAATTGGGACAGCATTTTCTGGCCAGCGAAGACTGGGCTTTGCGCATCGTCGACGCGTTAGGGGACGTCTCGCAGAATACGGTGCTGGAAGTGGGCCCGGGACGTGGAATACTGACTTCCCTGCTGGCTCCGCGAACGCGACGGCTGATTGCGGTGGAAATCGATCGCGTGCTGGCGGCGCAGCTTCGGCTGAAATTCGGCATGGCGAGGAATGTGGAGATCATCGAGGCCGACATCCTCGCCATTGATTTCGATTCGCTGTTCGGACCGAAACCCGGGCTGGGACGCCCAGGGATCGAGATCAAGCCCGATCCGGCGAAAGTCGTGGGCAATCTGCCGTACTACATCACGTCCGAGATTCTGTTGCGGCTGTTCGAGTATTCGAAATATTTCGAGAGCATGGTGATCATGGTACAGCGCGAAGTTGCCGACCGGATCGCGGCCAAACCGGGAAGCCGCGATTATGGCTTGCTTTCGGCAACGACGCAGTTATACGCGCGGGCGGAAAAATTGTTCACGCTGCCCCCGGGGGCGTTTGCGCCACCCCCAAGAGTGCATTCGACGGTGCTGCTGCTGACGATGGAACCCCGACAACAAGAGTTGGACGTAGCCGGCGACGGGTTCGTCGACTTCCTGCGTCTCTCGTTTGGACAGAAACGGAAGACGCTGTGGAATAATCTCAAAGGAAAATATGAAGGGCCTCAATTGAAACAAGCTTTGGCTGAAGCTCACGTCCAGCCCACAGCGCGTGCCGAGACCCTCAGCCTGGAAGCGAGCGCTGCGGTCTATCGCGCCTTGCGTTCGTCCACGCCAGGCTCGTAGCATTATTGGTGTGGGCCTGAGCGGACGTGCGGGTGAAGGCCGCGCCATTTCGGCACTTCAAAAGCACTTCATCCTTTTCCACAGCCGACCCGCTCTCTTGCGCGGACAGGAGTCTCCGCGCAGCACGGGCTCAGCTTCGGAGGGCCTATGGCTACTTCCACGATTCGTCATGCCGCGGTCGCGGGACGGTTTTATCCGCGAGATGCTGATGATTTGCGCACGGAAGTGTGCGGTTATCTAGACCAATCCGGCGTAGTCGACTTACCGCCGGTGCATGCACTCGGATGCATCGTTCCTCACGCCGGCTACATGTATTCCGGGCATGTGGCGGGAGCGGTATTTGGTCGGGTGGAAATTCCGTCTCGCTGTATCGTCTTGTGCCCGAACCACACCGGGATGGGCAGAGCTCTAGCCATCATGAGCGACGGCGCATGGGAAACGCCGCTGGGCGGAGTCGCCATCGACAGTGATCTTGCGGGTGCGCTGAAGCAGCGATTCCCTCTTCTGCAAGAAGATTTTGCAGCCCATCGCGCAGAACACGCGGTGGAAGTGGAGCTTCCTTTCCTGCAACTGCGGCAGCCGAATCTCGGCTTCGTGCCGATTGCTCTGGGAACGGCCCAGCTCGAGGCTTTGGAGCAGCTCGGACATGCTCTGGCCGACGTGATCGCATCGCAAAGGGATCCCACTCTCATCGTGGCTTCGAGCGATATGAATCATTACGAGTCCGACGCGGTCACGCGAGCGAAGGATCATTGGGCGATTGAACGCATTCTTTCGCTGGACCCGCGGGGACTTTACGATGTGGTCACGCAGCAGGACATCAGCATGTGTGGTTTCGGTCCGGCCGTAGCCATGTTGACGGCGGTACGGCAGTTAGGGGCGAAATCAGCGGAGTTGGTGAAGTATGCAACTTCGGGTGATGTTTCGGGTGACCGGGATGTGGTCGTGGGGTACGCGGGAGTGGTGGTGAGCTAGTTCGTCTCCCGGTTCGCGAACAAAGTCGAGATTTGGAACTTGGGCCTGTTGACCTCAGCGGCTAAAGCGGTTTTTTTCTGCTTTACGGACCGAATTAACGGGGCAGCGTACCAGGAGATCGGACGCTCGCTTCGCGAGCGGGGCGGACCCTTCGCCTTTGCTCAGGCCAGCCGTCCGCTCCTAAATAAAACGTACTCAGTGATGGCCACCACCGCTGGACGTGTGCCCTGCCGAACTGCTGGCCGCTGGGCCAGCGGCAACCGGGGCAGCTCCCATCGAGCGTCCCGCCATCTCTCCGCCGTGGAAACCTACTGGCTCACCGCCGAATCCCGACCTGCGCTGGGTTTGAACGGCGAACTGCGGGGCGGCGTGAATTTCAGCGAATCCCTTCTTTTCTACTTCGCGGTTCAGACTGCGCAGATTGTCCACCGCACCGCGAGGAACGAAGAGACCCGCCGATCCTGCACGCAGAGCTATGCGCGAAGAAGCGAGCGTGGATTGTGGACCACCCCTGCCCACGGCAACAGTTCTCGTCGTGCCGGTGGGAGCCATGAGAGCATGCACGGGCGCGAGCGTAGTCGCCGTGTAATGAGGAACGGCGAGGTAGTTATTCCAGCCGCCGGGCTGCCACATCCAGCCCATGGAGGGAAGGAACATCCAGTTGCCGTAGCGGTAGGGCAGCCATCCCCAAGGATAGGCGGAGGCGAACATGTAGCCCATGCCCGGATAGAATCCCCAGGCACCGTCCATGAACGGATCCCAGCCGACGCCGGTAAAGAACGGCTGCCACATCATCCCGTAACCGGGAACGCTGCTGAACGCGCCGTAGTAATTGAGATCGCTGAGGCCATACCCGTAGGGCGAGGAGTCATTGTTCCTGGCGTACTGCTGATGGTATTCGCTCGCATCCTTGTCCCAGCCGTCGAGCTTCGCTTCCTCCACTTTGTTGGTGACCTTGGATTTGTCGCCGTCGGCGGCATCGAAAGTCGCAGTCTTATTCTTGGCAACCTGAACTTTGCCGTCGGGGCCATCCACTTCCACCTCGCCCTTAAATACCGCAAGTGTCACCGCATCGTTGGCGTCAATCAGGCGAAAGTGCGCGGCATGGTCGAGGGCCAGGGTCTCGCGCGAGAACTTGAGGCTGATCTCATCTTTGCCGAGCCAATTCACGTAGGCCATGCCTTGGGGAAGATCGATAGTGGAGATTCGCGTCCCCGCATCATTCAGGCTGAGAGCGCTGAAACGAACCGTGGAGTCGGGAGCAAGCCGCAATGTGCTGCCGTCTTCGAACTCAACTTCCGCCCGTCCGTCAGCGAGGGTCTTTAATTCCGTCCCCTGGGTGATTGGCAGATTCAGAAATGCGCGCTCAAAACCCATACCGCTGTTCTTGTTAATCTGCACCGTTCCGTGAACATCGCTCAGGCGGACGATGCGAGCTTGCGAAGCCGCCGCAGGCAGGCTGATGAGAGAGCACGCTGTGAGAAGAACTAATCCAGGCAGGAAGCGGGTGGCCATACGAACCCCCTTTTTTTCTTAGGGCCTATTAGAACACTTTTCCGGCTAGAGAGTTGTCAAATTTCTGCCTGGAAGTGGGTTGGAACCATGCGCGATAGAGCAGGTACGACAAAGGGGCGACAAGTTGGGACGTGGTTGCCGTTTTGCTTACGCGCGAGGCCGATCTAGCGGGAGATCCCTTCGACCGCGCTCAGGGCAGGCTCTTGGCTTTGCCTGACAAACGGCTCCGTTCAGGATGACCCGTCGGGATGAGGTCAATGTGTGGGGGCAGGCATATCGCCGAGGTCCATAATGCGCTGAGCGCGGGCGCGAGCCACATTCATGACCGACGGATCATCGTAAACCTTCTGCAAGATGGGTTTTACGGCTTGCAATTCGCCGAGTTCACCGTCCCGCGCCTGATCTTCCATATGCTCGAGTTCGTCGTCGAGGGCGAGTTTCTGATAGCGGTGTTCGTAGAGGATACGACGTCCGTATTCCAGAGTCGCCGCCATATTCTGAAACAGAGTGGTGAGCTGTTGCACCGCCAGCACCATGGAGTAGTTGTAGTCCGCAGAATTATTTCGCTTGCCGTCGGAGTACACCAGCTTCTTGGTTCCGGTAAAAGCCAGCTTGTGATTTCCGGAGTCGATTTTTCCCGAGAAATAGTGCGACTGCGAGGCCAGTTGGAAGATACGCTCGCGGGTGGTGTCGGACAAGGTGAAGTCGGTTCGATAGTCATCGCGATCCTCAGATTCGTCGGAAATCCTGGCGCGGCAGGCATAGTGGGCGCGGCCATCAGATGTGACAGAAATCGAGTAGTGGTCGGGAACGGAGTTGGGGAAGTCCAGCGAAAAAGTCACGGTGGCCGGATCGGCCGCCCACGATGGTGCGCCGGATATCAGAACCACGAGGAGGGGCAGGAGCAGGCGAGAACCGACCCGCGGGCGTGGCATTGGACAGATCGCGTCGCTTCTACCACGAGGATGCGAGTTGGTCATTTTTGCGCTAGTCCAGTTGAAAAGATTCCCAGAAAGATTCCCAGAAACCAGCAAGATAAATTATGCCAAAAAATGCTGCTGGGTTGCCCGCATTCATTAATGAGCGTTGGCGCGCTGTCGATTCAAAGTAGCGGTGGTGTGCAGATGGCAGATGGCGATGGCGAGGGCGTCGGATGCGTCCAGGGGTTCGGGCGCGGACGGAAGGTCGAGAAGACGCGTGACCATGGCCTGCACTTGCTGCTTTTCGGCGCGGCCATAGCCGACTACAGAGGACTTGATGGTAAGCGGCGAGTATTCCGAAACCTCGAGCCCGGCGCTGGCAGCGGCAAGCATGGCCACGCCGCGAACCTGTCCAAGTTTCAGAGCCGACTTCACATTGAGGGCGTAGAAAATGTCTTCGATGGCGACTTCATCCGGATGGTATTCCTGAATGATCGCGCCCAGCTGTGCGAAGATGCGGGAGAGTCGAAGCGGCAGCTTTTCGCGGGGCGAAAGTTTGATGGCTCCGCAGGTCAGGCAGCAGAGCCTGGTGGATTGCATCTCCACCACGCCGTAACCGGTGTACTCTCCGCCGCAGTCAATCCCGAGAACGCGCATTGGGCAAAGTGTACCGCAATGCCGCTCTGGAGCAAGGTGCAGAAACGGGCACCGGAACGATTTTCCTCAGCGAGTCGCTGCGCAGGGGCCGTCTATTTAGTGTTACTCTATTGCTTCCGAACGACTGCTACTCCTCGAGTTTCGGGGCCCATCGTCTCGCCTCTGTGCCCGGGGTGGATTCCAAGGATTTTCGTTTGAACTCATATCTAGGAGCACGAAATGAAGGTCGGCATTTTGACTGGCGGCGGCGATTGCCCCGGCTTGAACGCAGTCATCCGGGCAGTAGTGCGCAAAGGCTTTTTTCACTATCGGGACGAGTTTATCGGCTTCATGGAAGGGTGGCGCGGCCTGATCGAAGACAAGACCATGGTGCTCGACCTCGATGCGGTCAGCGGCATTTTGCCGCGCGGCGGAACGATTCTGCGCACATCGCGGACCAATCCCTCGAAGCGATCGGATGGCGTGCAGCGTTGCCTTGCGGCGATTGCCCAGCATAAGGTCGATGCGCTCATCGCCATTGGGGGCGATGACACCTTGTCGGTGGCTCAGAAATTGCACGAAGCTGGAGCGAAAGTCGTCGGGGTGCCCAAGACCATCGACAATGATCTGGGTGGAACCGATTACACCTTCGGCTTCGATACCGCTTGCAACATCGTCTGCGAAGCGATTGACCGGGTTCACACCACGGCCGAGGCGCACAATCGTGTGATGGTGGTGGAAGTCATGGGACGCGATGCCGGCTGGATCGCGCTCTACAGTGGCATCGCGGGCGGAGCCGACGTGATTCTCATTCCGGAGCGACCTTTCGACATCGATAAGGTGGCTGAGTCGCTTCGCCAACGCCACGAGCGCGGACGCTATTTCTCAATCGTGGTTGTGGCCGAGGGAGCGAAGTTTTCTGAAGGCAAAGGCGCTCCGATTGTTCAGGACATGGGCAAAGATGAATTCGGACACGCAAAGCTGGGCGGCATCGCCAACATTCTCGCCCGCGAGATCGAAAAGCGTACCGGGTTCGAGACCCGCGCCGTGGTTCTCGGGCACATCCAGCGAGGCGGGTCGCCGAGCGCATTCGACCGGGTGCTGGCGACGCGGTACGGTCTGGGAGCGATTGACATGGTGCATCGCGCGGAGTTCGGCTGCATGGCGGCGCTGCGATCTAATAAGATCGTCTCCATTCCGCTGAAGGAAGCAATCTCCCGCAACCGCATGGTGGATGACGAAATGATCCAGATCGCAAGTGGACTCTTTGAGGAGATCGGGGTGAAGGAAGCGGCCACCAGCTAGGCTCGGCGGGCGTGAACGGCGGCTACGTCCAAATCGCTTGGATTTTGTTGAAGATCCCCACCCCTCTTAAAGGCAGGAGAAGTGGGGCATCCAATTTCGTTTTGAACCACTAGCCCGTCCTGCGAGCGGTTGCTTTAATTCGCGAGCTTTGCGGATCTCGATCGACGGACTGCAGATTACGAATCATGGTGCTTGGCTCTGCCGACAAGATCCTCGAGACGATCGCCGCCTGGCTGTTGATCATCATTGAGTCCGTTCTCGTGGTGGCAGCGGTTGCGCTGGTTGTTCTGTCGGCGCGCAAGGGCGGCAAGGCGGCTGCTACTTTCCTCTCGGGACGAAGCTGGTTTGCTCGGCTGGCGCAGCGAAAGACGCTGGCCGCCCTTGCGGTCGGGGCCGGCACTCTGGTTCTGAGAATCGCTGTTATCCCCCTCTGGGGCGTGCCGCAGCCGATGTGGCATGACGAGTTCAGCTTTCTGCTGGCCGCCGACACCTTCGCACACGGCAGGCTCACCAATCCCACGCACCCGATGTGGATTCACTTCGAAAGCTTCCACATCATTGAACGCCCCACCTACATGTCGATGTACCCGCCTGGACAAGGATTGATACTGGCAGCGGGCCAGTTGCTGGGGCATCCGTGGATCGGGCAACTGCTAACTACAGCGCTGTTGTGCGGCGCACTTTGCTGGATGCTGCAGGCGTGGGTGCCAGCCCGTTGGGCGTTGCTTGGAGCGTCACTCGCAATGCTGCAGGTCGGAACGCTGAGCTATTGGATGAACAGCTACTTTGCCAGTTCATTGCCGGCGCTCGGTGGGGTTCTCGTGCTTGGGGCATTGCCTCGGATTCGGCGCTATGCCCGACTGCGAGACGCGATGCTCATGGCGATTGGATTGGCGATCATGGCGAACACGCGGCCCTATGAAGGCTTTATGTTCAGTCTGCCGATCGCGGCTGCAATGCTGATCTGGCTGTTCAAAACGAAACGAGTGCCGGCCTCGGCCGCATGGTTGCGAGTTGTTTTGCCGCTGGTCGTTGTTCTTGGAGTGACGGGCGCGGGCATGACTTACTATTTCTGGCGTGTAACCGGAAATCCATTTGTTATGCCGTATCAAGTGAACCGCACGACCTACGCCATGGCGCCTTATTTCGTTTGGCAAATGCCACGCCCTGCGCCGGTGTACCATCACGCGGAAATGCGTGATTTCTACACCAACTTTGAATTGCGGGATTACCTGCGCGGCCGGAGCTTTCTGGGATTTCTGCGCCGCTTGCGTTACAAGGGCCGGATGCTCTGGAGTTTTTATATGGGCCCGGTGTTCACGCTGCCGTTCCTCGTGTTTCCCTTCCTGTTTCGTGATCGCAGAATGCGTTTCCCGCTGATCCTTCTAGCGACGGTCGTGGTGACTCTCCTTCTGGAAACCTGGACTCTGGCTCACTATCTGGCTCCGGCGCTGGGACTGTTCTATCTGCTGCTCGTACAATGCATGCGGCATTTGCGCTTGTTCCGTTGGCGTGAAAAGCCCGTGGGTTATGGCCTGGTCCGGGCCGTTCCCGCGATCTGTATCATGATGTTGCTCTTGCGCTTATCGGCCGTGGCGCTCAACACGCAAATTGAGCCCCTTTGGCAGCGAGGAAATCTAAAACGAAATGCCGTGGTGAAAACATTGGACAATACACCCGGCAAACATCTCGTAATCGTTCACTACGGCCCAAAACATAGTGCGCACGTCGATTGGATTGCGAATCGCGCCGACATTGATGGCTCTAAGATCGTATGGGCTCGAGATATGGGTGAGGCCCAGAATGAGGAACTGGTTCGCTATTTCAAGGACCGGCATGTCTGGCTGGTCAATGCTGAGGATCCTGTGCCTCGGCCGGAGCCTTATGGTCCCACAGCCGCTTCCTTGAAATAATCGGCGAGATTCACTCTCGTGTGTTCACTGCTGACGCTAACTCGAGCACTTGGCTAACTCCCAGGCGGCTGCGCGCCCACGCGACAATTCTCGCCGTCTGTTTGTGGTCGCTTTATTTATGGAATCTGGCCGCGCCTGGGTCGCGCGGTCGCGGCGGCAATCTCAAGGGCACGGATTTTCTGCATTTCTACACTCTAGGTTGGCTCGCAGCTGAGCATCAGGGCTCGGATTTGTATGACATGAATGCGCAGGCAACGCTCGCGGCAGAGCGCGTGCCGGAATCCTCCGGCCTGCATTATTTGCCGCTGTATCCGCCGCAAGTGTCGATGTTGTTTGCACCCCTGGCACATTTTTCGTATGCATGGGCGTTGGCGGCCTGGTGGATTTTCTCCGCTGCCCTTTACGCGATCTGCGTTTTTGCCGTTTGGCGCGCATGTTCAAATCTGCGAATGCATGGCCTGACTGTCTTTCTGGTCGCGCTTGGATTCCCTGCTTTCTTCCACTTGATTGCG
This sequence comes from uncultured Acidobacteriaceae bacterium, assembly GCA_963772045.1. Lineage (GTDB taxonomy): Bacteria > Acidobacteriota > Terriglobia > Terriglobales > Acidobacteriaceae > Sulfotelmatobacter. The sequence goes on from CAVYWC010000006.1 coordinate 104,996, forward strand.
TGGGGACAAACCTCGGCGCTGGCGCTCGCCTGCTTCACTGCCGCGTTTTTTCTCTTGCGCGCGAAACGGGAATTCCTCGCCGGCCTGGCGCTGGGATGTCTGATTTTCAAACCACAATTGGGGATAGCCGCGGCGATCGTCTTACTCTCGATCGGCGCGTGGAAAATCATTGGCGGAGCAATTCTCTCCGCGGCTGCGCAACTCGGGGTGGGGGTTCTTTACTACGGACTGGCGCCACTCCGGCAATGGATAGTCACGCTTCGCAATGTTCGGGCCGTCGTTCCCTGGCTGGAACCGAGGCCGTATCAGACGCACTGTCTGCGGACGTTTTGGTCGATGCTCATTCCATGGAACGGGCTTGCAGTAGCGTTGTACGCGATCAGTGCGGCCACGGTGCTGGGTTTGGCGATCTCCATCTGGCGCGGTCGAAAACAAGCGACTCTGGCGTTGCGGTACTCTTCCCTGTTGCTGGCAACGGTGCTGATCGCGCCTCATCTCACGGTTTACGATTTGGTGATTCTGGTTCCCGCGTTTCTGCTGACAGCCGACTGGCTTATTGCCGAGCCGCCGCATTCGACTGCCCGAATACTGGGGACACTTCTTTACCTCATCTACATGCTGCCGCTGCTTGGCCCGTTTACGCGCTGGACGCACGTGCAACTATCGGTCATTGCGATGGCTGCCTGCATTTTCGTAATGTGGCGGCTATCTCGCCAGAGTTTTGCAGCGAGCAAAAAACGAGCGTTAGCCGAAAAGATTCACGCGTAGGCCATCGAAAATTGTTGTCAGCAGGGTCCCTCGGTCGGGATGACAAGTTTTGCAATCGCTCCTACGAGCACATAATCTCAGTCTCAAGCGCCATCAATTTCCGAACAAAAATCTTAGCGCTTCCGGGAAGCGACGCGCCCATGCCGATTCGTGATGTGTGCCGCCGTCTTCAATGACTAGCCTTAACTGTGTCTCACCCAAGCCGCTGCGGCGCAGAATGCTGTCGAGCTCGCGCACATCATCGACCACGCTCCGATCCCGATCGGGATTGCCCGTTTCAGACGTGCCTACGCCGAGGTAAATTCGCTCCGGCCACTTCTTCACCGACCGGCTCTCGCGGATGATCTGTCGATTCGATACCCACAGCGACGGGCTCTCGATCAAGAGCCGCCCGATCAGACCCGGTCGGACGATGGCCGTATAAAGCGCAATGAGCGCTCCCAGCGAGGACCCGCCGAGCCCCGTGTTCTCAGCACCCGTTGCGATGCGATAATTCCGAGCCACAAACGGCATGACTTCCCTCTCTAGGAAATCTGGATAGCGGCGGCCCTGCACACGCACAATCACGGGGTGCAGGGAGCGGTGGGGCATGTACTCGCGCAATCGGGCCGTTCCGGCATTATCGATGCCCACGATGATCATGGGGGCTATAGCGTCTTTGCGGATCAAGCGGTCGGCGCTTTCATCCACCTGCCACTCCACTCCTGTGAATGAGGCCGCGGGCTCAAACAAGTTTTGTCCATCATTGATGTAGAGAACGGGATAACGTCGAGCCTGATTTTCCGCCTCATCGTAGCCCGGCGGCAGCCATACGCGCAGGAAACGGGTGTTCCGCAAAATCCGGCTGCGGAACTGGTGCAGGCGCAAGTCTCCCGTGGCCGATTCGGCGCGAATCACTTCTAGGGCGGCGGATAGCTGATCTTCAGTCTTAGTGTTCTGGATTCCGTTCATCGGAAAATGAATTAAGAGAATACAACGTCAAGCGGTATCTAGGTGCGGGTACTGCTGATCTTCACCGCGAGTGCGAGGACCGTGATGACCGAGATCAGCGCCTGCGAACTCAGGCACAGAATGCACCAGATTTCCAGTTTATAGGCTTCAATGTAGGTCAGAAACAAAGCGAAGGCGAAGCCTGCGACTGCCGCGGCGAGTAAGCGAGTCGGGGTTTCGGCTCTTGTCTTCCAGAAAACCGAGAACACGAACAAGAGAGCGTATCCAGCGACCCCGACAGCCGCGACTGGAATTCCCACAATGCTCGAATATTCGCTGCGGTTCACCACGTCGCAATCAAATTTCTGATTGAAATCGCAGAAGCCCGAAGCCGAGGTTGCAAAATGTCGCTCCACGGAGATCGCCGATACGATCACGCCCGCCAGTGACAGGAGCGCGATCAAGGAAAATAGAATTCGATTTCGTGCAGGAGCGGATCTGGCGGAGGAAACAGAAGTCGTCGAACTCACGGCAGGCTGCACCCCGTCTTGTCACTCAATGCTTCCAGGGATAAGACGCCCTCTTTCGGAGGCTCGGCTCCGAACTGCCAACTGGGAAATTCCTTTACTCCGGCAGCCTTGCACTGCGGAGTTTCCTCCGTGTGGCTGAGCGCACACTCCACATAAGGTACGTAGCGGAACGACGCTCCGAACATGTGTTTCTGATCGATACAGTGCGGGCACCAATAGAGGCCGTACATCTTGGCGTTCTTCGCGGCAAGGCACTTGGCAAATTTGTCGTATCTGTGATTGTTGTAGTACCAGCCAGCCAGGTAAGCGGCGACAATGAGCGCGATCAGGACGCCCCATGTGAGATATTTCGGCGGAATCCGTTTAACAGCGCCTTCGCGTTCCTGCTGTCGTTTTCTTCGCTCTTCCGACATGATTCCTTGTTTTATATCACGAGGTCTTAATATCACGAGAGCTAGGCGATTACGCGCAACGCTGAGGGGAGAACGTCAATCTGCTCGCAGTGAAGCGTTAACACTTCGCCATCGATCATCGCGTCAACCGGGGCGTCAAGATTGAACTCGATGCGGCTGGCTGCTTTACGTTCAGCGAGCGGGTGCGTGATGTGCGTGCCATCGTACAGAGTCGGCAAATTTTGGATCAATCCCAGGCGCCCGATCGGCCCCCATCGGACATATTCAATGAGACCATCGGAAATATCGGCTTTGGGAGCGATCATCATGGTGCCACCGGTGAACTTGCTATTACTGAAGGTCAGAAACAGGCAAGGACGCGGGTCGAAGGAATTTTTTTCTTCCACTCGTACCGGAAACGGTCGCCGTTTAAAGCGGGCCAGAGTGAGAAAGATAGATGTGATGTAGCCCATCTCACCCCAATGGCTGAAGCGCCGTGCCCGCAAAGTCGCCACGTCCGCGGAGAAGCCCATGCTGAGGAGGTTGATGTAATGCAGAACTCCTTGGCGATGTTGCAGCCGCAATACATCGCAGGCCCGAGTGCGGCCGGAGAGTAAAGACTCGATCGCGTATTCGACGCCGCGATCGCTGAAGTCGCGCAGAAAAGAATTGCCTGTGCCCAGAGGAAGAAATCCCAGTGTCGGAGATTCGGCTCCCGCAGGCAAAGGAAAGAGACCGTTGACAATTTCGAAAGAGGTGCCATCGCCGCCAACTGCGATGAAGCGGCGAATCCCTCGCTGATAGGCGTGGCGCGCTAATTCCGTCGCTTGTCCTGGGGCGCGGGTCTCGGCAAGTTCGATTTGAATTCCTCCAGCCCGCAAGCGATCCAAAACAGCCGGCACGAGTTTGCGGCTACGTCCGCCCCCTGCCGCCGGATTTACGATTGCGAAGTATTGTGGCTGCAAGTTTCCGCCGTGCATCTGAATTTCGAGAGCAGCGCCTGAAGGCGCTTCCCTGTATGGACTTTATGGCACGCATCAAAGCGTGCCCTGATACGAATCGTATTTGCCGCCGAGCACGTGCCGCGAACTAGATCCCGATCATCGCACTGCGCTCCACGGACTTTCCGATTTCCTCCGCCAGAACCTGGCGCTTGATTTTCATGGACGCGGTGCGCGGGAAGTCCTTGTCCCAGATTAAATAGCTGCCAACGCGTTTGAAGTCGGGCAGGCGGCGGTTGCGAGCCACTACCTCTTCCAGCAATTTGCCGTCGAATTTCTGATTCTGATCGAGCCGCAGCACCAGCAGCAGGATCTCGCTCCCGAGTTCTTTTTTCGGCCAAATATAATTCGCCGCAAAGATGGAGTATTCCTTCACTGGCAAGCCGTCGAATACCGTCTCAATGTCCTCGGGATAAATGTTTTTCCCGCCAGCGGTAACGATCATGTTCTTCTTGCGGCCCAACAACTGGAGGTGCCCGTTGCCATCGAATCGTCCGAGATCGCCTGTCAGAAGCCAGCCATCGACGATTGTTTCCAGGGTGAGCTCGGGATCGTCAAGATAATGCGACATGATCGTTTTGCTCTGCGCTGCCACCTCGCCCACTCCCTCGGCATCAGGATTCAAAATGCGAAGATCGACTCCGGGCAGCGGCTTGCCGACCGTGTCGGCGCGGAATGGTTTGAGATCGTTGAGGGTCAGGGCTGTGCCGGCTTCGGTGAGGCCATACCCATTCACGACCGGAATCCCTAAATCGTAGAAGAACTGCATGGTCGAGGGTTCCAGAAACGCGCCGCCGGTGATCAGCGCCAGCAGTTCGCCGCCAAATGCGCGATGAACTCCGGGCAACAGCATGCGGCTCAGCTTTACCTTCGGCCGCCGACGCGTGAACAGTTTGTTCATCGAGATGAACGAATCCAGAATGGCGCGCTTCCATGGCGGCAGTTCGTCGATTTTCGCACGCAAGCCTTTTTCGAGATTCTTGACGATCATCGGAACCAGGGACACGTAGGTGATGCGGTAGCGCACGAAAGCGTCGCGTACGAATTCCGGCCGCAGCGTGCGCAGATGGACCACGCAGGCTCCGCAAATGAATGGGCCGATAAATCCGACCATGAAGTCGATGGCGTGATTCGTCGGCAGAATGCTGAGATACCGCACCCCCGGCCAGAAGGGATACCACGCGGTGAGGGAGCGGCATTGCTCCAGATAGTTCTCATGCGTCAGGACGCAACCCTTGGGACGGCCACCCGTGCCCGACGAATATACGATGCAGGCAATGTCTTCACGCTGACGCATGACAAAATCAGGCGCGCCCCTGCGCTTGAAATCTTCCCAGCGAAATCCGCCCGCCAGATCAGAACCGAGCGGCGATTCCGTTACCAGCACCATCTTGATCGCGATCTTCCCAAAGTCAGGCGACTGCATCATCGCGCACCAGAGGTGATATTCGACCACGAGGACCTTCGACTTCGAGTGCGCGAGCAATTGCAGATGCTCGGCTGCGCTCAGCTTGTAATCGAGCGGGATCAGCACTCCGCCGCAGTAAAAGATGGCGTAGGCCGAGATCAGCCACTTCGACTGATTGGTCATGATGATGGCGGCGCGATCACCGGGATCGAAGTCGGCATCTTCGAGCGCCCGCGCCAACGGCAGCGCAATCTCTTTAAAGTCAGAGTAGGTGAGGCGAACCTTCTCCCGATCGCGATTCGCCTCAATCAGGCAGGTCTCGGAAGAAAAGCGGTCGAGCGCGTCATGCAGCGCTGCGCCGAGGCAGGTGTATGGTCGAAGGTCGAGCATCAGCCAACAAGATTGTCGATTGCCGATTGTAGATTGGCTATTGCCAATTTAGCATCCCGGCCAGCCGAGACTTGGCTCTCGACTCCGGCCACCGGGTGTGTGAGGAAGTGATTAGTCTCCGTCTCCGGCATCAACCGCGACCAGTTCCAAACCCTGCAGCAGGGGGCTGAAATCGGCGACGAACTCGACATGTCCGCAGCGCGGACAGGACAAAATCGCATGTCCGGAGTTTCCCGGGCCCAGGTTGGCCCGCATCAGTTGATACCGTTCGAGCCGCTGTTCACAACGCAAACAGCAGACTGTCTTTTGATAAGGATCGAGCGAGACGCCGCTGGGCACCTCGATGGCTGGTTTCATAGATTCCTTCAAAGCGAGATAGAGCCCTACTGTGCAGCACGCTTTCCCAAGTGGAAACGATTTTAGCATAGCGTTGATCAGGGAACCGAGATCCTTACGCAGTTCTTCTCAGTTTTCCACGTCGAATCTGCACTGGAACCCGTAGAAGGAGTTTCGCAAGTTGGTTGCTGTTGCATTGCAAAGAGCCGCAAGGCTGCGAATTGGCATCTGTTGGAGTTAGATTTGTTTATCCTTGCGGGCTCGACCAAATGCCGCTCCGACTTCTGCTCTCATTCATCGTGACCGATCCGTTGTGGACATGGCTCCAGCGCCTGGGCGGCCCGGGGTTGATCCTGCTTGGAATCCTCGACAGTTCCGTGATTCCGCTTCCCGGCAGCATGGACGTGGTAGTGATTCTGCTTGCTGCTCATCACCGCCCCTGGTGGCTTTACTACGGATTCATGGCCACCCTAGGAACGGTCGTTGGCGGCTACTTGACATATGATTTGGGAGAAAAAGGCGAGGAAGAAACTCTCGAAAAGAAAATTGGCAAGCCGACCGCGGACAAAGTCTACGCCCGATTTCAAAGACGCGGTTTCCTTACGATCGCCCTGGGCTCGCTCATTCCACCGCCCTTCCCCATGACCACGTTAATGCTGGCGGCCGGAGCATTGCACTATCCACGGAAGAAGTTTCTGGCCTCGCTTTCCCTGGGACGTGGGGTTCGTTTTCTTGCTCTCGGTTATCTGGCACACGAATACGGCAAGGTCATTATTGGCTGGCTCTCGAAGTACTACCATCCACTCTTATATTCCCTGATCGCAGTTGCTGCCCTGAGTGGAATTGGCGCCCTGGTCTATTTCAAATGGTATCGTCCGAAGCGCCAGCGGGAAGAACGGGAACGTGGAGAACCGATCGAGCAGTTTCCGATGCCTCATCGCACAGCCGACCACAAGCACAATGAGCGCAAGAGCGGGTAAGGCTTTGACTATTTTCGTCGTTCCGTCCGCTGGCGGACGAACGACAAACCCCGTTTCAACTCAGATGCAAGATCGGTGTCTTCCGCGGCAATATGCACCGGCTTGCCCGATTCCCGGCCGAGCCACGCGTTTAATTCTGGGGGCGTAGCTGTGACAGATCGGCCTTGCCGATGCACGGGCATTCCCTGCTTGTGCCATCTTTGAACGACGGACGTGGGCTCACCGAGGAATTTGGCGATCTGGCGCCACCCGGTCAAGGTTTGGGGTTCTGTTTCTGACAGGCGCTTCCGAGGCATCGCGACAGTTTGATGCGATTTCGAGAACGCATGCGCTGCGTCCAGGACTTCTTCCCTCACACTGAATTGCTTGCGAGACGAGGGATTTCGGAGCGGATATTCGACTGAGGAGCAAGCGCGGCAGCTTCAACTGCGGTGTGCAAGTACTTTCAGCGAGCGGTTATAGGGTATACCCCGTATGGCAAATGGCGGCCCTCAACTGAAATCATCACCGCTTTGACATCCTCAGGCCATAAAGATTATCCCGTGCCGACCAAGTTCCTGTTGTGCGTCGACGACGACGCGGACACTCTAAAACTGCGAAAACACTTGCTGGAGGCGGAGGGATACTCGGTCGTGACGGCGAGCAGTGGCAATGAGGCGCTGAGGGTTCTTGGCGAGAACAGAAGCGTGGACCTGGTCTTGCTCGATTACCGCATGCCGGGTATGGACGGGGACGAACTTGCGCTGCGACTTCGCGCAGATCATCCGCGCTTACCTCTCATCGTTGTATCCGCGGTCGGCCAACTCCCGGAATCTTTGTTCCAGGCGGTTGATGCGCGTGTGCAGAAGGGACAAGACCCGGAATTGTTGCTTTCCACCATCGCGGGCGTTCTGGCTAAGTCCGAAAAGCGAGCCAAAGGCGGAGAAAAAGACCGTGCTGTGCGTCGAAGACGAGGACCTCGAATTGAAAATGCGCAGGATCCTTTTCGAATCGGGGGGATATCAAGTATTGGCAGCGAAATCCGCCCTGTCCGCCCTGGACCTCTTCGAAAGCTCCCAGATTGACGCCGTGGTGATGGATTATTGGCTTTCGGGCGTGGGAGGAAACGGGACTGCCCTGGCGGAAAAGATGAAGCGCATGCGTCCACGAGTTCCCATCCTCATGCTCTCGGGATTTGCCTCTTTGCCGGGCGAGGGAACGGTCGTGGACTCATGGGTGCGCAAAGGCGAAATTGACCCCGAAAGTCTCGTCCACGAAGTCGAACGGCTGATTGAGCTTAGAAATCTGCTCTGAGAACGTCTGCATGATCGTGGTAATGCTCCCGCGCACGCTGTCCCGCAGCCGGCATCTCAACGCCCGGCTCGCGTGTGGTTTTCTCACCGCCATTCTTCTTTTTTCCGTTGCCGGTTCGCGCTGCGCTCGCGGTGACGTAAACGCAGCCGAGCGGAGAACACAGAATCCGCTCAAACAGCTCACTCTGGAACAGCTTGGCAACGTGGAAGTCACCGGGGCGACGAAAGAACGAACAGAGGTCCGGAAAACTTCGGCTGCGGTTTATGTGATCACGCAGGAGGACATTCAGCGTTCCGGCGCAACCAGCATTCCTGAGGCGCTGCGGCTTGCCCCCGGCGTAGAAGTCGCACGCATCGACAGCAATAAATGGTCCATTCGCATCCGCGGTTTCGGAAGCCGTTTGTCCCGCGACGTGCTCGTCCTGATCGATGGCCGGACGGTGTACACCACACTTCTGGCGGGAACCTATTGGGAAGTGCAGAATCTCATGCTGCAGGATGTCGACCACATCGAGGTGGTTCGCGGCCCCGGAGCCACGATCTGGGGCCCGAACGCGCTCAACGGCGTGATCAATATCATCACCAGGAACAGCAAAGACACGCAGGGAACGCTAGTAACTACGGGCGGCGGAACCGTCAATGAAGGATTCGTGAATGCCCGCTACGGCGGCAGCAGCGGCGCCAATTTCAATTACCGCGTCTACGCCTTCGCGTTTGATCGCGGCCCCGAATATCATCCTGATCACGATAATTATGACAGCTGGCGCGCGGTGCAATCCGGCTTTCGCATGGACTTTGCCAGCAATGCCCGCAACTACTTTACCGTACAGGGCGACGCTTACGACGAGGGCGCGGGCGAAACTGTAACTGCAACCAGCTACACTCCTCCGTACTCGCAAACGGTTCGCGGAACCGAATTGCTCTCGGGATGGAACGTCCTTGGCCGGTGGCGACGAACGGATGGCCCCGGCCAAGACATGCAGGCGCAGGCATACTTCAATCGCACCGCCCGCCGCGAACCGAATCCTACGACCAGATCACGTTTCGCCAGAACCTCGTTCGCACGTTGTCGGCGCAGGCCCAGATCGTCGGCTCCAACAGCGTGTCCGCAATCTTGTTCGTTGATCCGCAAGCGGCCTACAGCACGCTTTCGGCTCTCCACGATTCCCAGAATATTGTTGCAGCGGGCATATTTACTCTCGATGGCCGAGTCCTGGCCGAGTACTCGCGCCAGCCTTCCGAAGCGTTGGCGAAGATTCCACAACTTCCTCCCGGGCAAGTTGAGCGGTATTGGTTTGGAAGTGGGCGCCTCCTCCTGATTCGTCATATTCTGTCCGAGGGCAAGCCGATCGGGTTCGTATACATTAAGGCCGATCTGCGACAGATTGGTGAGCGCCTGAAGCGATACGCGCTGATTGCGCTAGCGGTTTTGCTGATCTCGTTCCTGGCCGCCATCCTGGCTTCCAATGCTTTTCGCCGCTCGCTGGCGCGACCGATTGTGGAACTCGCCAGTGTCGCCCAGCGGATTTCTCGAGATAAGGACTACACGGTTCGTGTGACTCCCACGGCGTCGAACGATGAAGTGACGGTGCTTATGCGATCGTTTAACGAAATGCTGGAAGAGCTTCATAAATCGCACGAGGAACTGAAGCATCGCGTCGCAGATCGCACGCGCGATTTACTGCTGGCCAACCGCGAACTAGAGGCGTTTTCTTATTCGGTTTCGCATGATCTGCGTGGACCGCTTGACGCTATCAACGGCTACAGCTACATCCTCCTAAACCAGTACGGCGGCCAACTCGATCAGCAGGCCCGAGACCTGATCACGGATATTCGTTCCGGTGGCAAACGAATGGTCGAACTGATTGATGATCTGCTCAACCTTTCCCGCGCCTCCAGCAGCGCCATGGTTCAAGAGAAAGTGGATCTGAGCGCCATGGCGTATTCCATCATGGAGGATCTTTACCGCACCTCGCCAGAGAGAAAGATTGAATTCATCGCTCCCGCCAACCAGGAGGTTTATGGCGATGCCCACCTGCTCCGCATCGTGATGGAGAACCTGCTTCGCAATGCCTGGAAATACACCTCGCATCACGAACACGCCTGCATTGAGTTCGGCCAGTGCGACCGCGGCGGGCGCGCCACCTACTTTATTCGGGATGACGGCAGCGGATTCGATCCGCACTCAGCCGGCCGTCTGTTCCAGCCCTTCCAGCGCCTGCACTCGAAACAGGAGTTCCATGGAAATGGTGTCGGATTGGCTACCGTTCGGCGGATTATCCAGCGCCACGGCGGCGAACTATGGGCGGAGGGAGCGGTCGAACAAGCAGCTACCTTCTACTTTAGTTTGGGTTCGAATCGAATACCGACGCTGCCCGTCGAACGTAAGTAGCTCTGAGGCTGTGCTGCTGTCCTACCGTTCGGGATGCAAGCGCCAATATGCGCCAAACTCGGGTCTCGCGGGTATTGGAACCAAGGCTGTGGCGCCTATAGTCACTATAAGTGGGCGGCGGCCAGATAAAAGAACGAGAAAAGCACACCGGGTACGTACAATTTTCTAGTAAGGCAGGGTAGTCGTAACAATCAGTTCTCATTGCGCCACGTCCTGATCAGCGCGATCACCCGGGTACTCCCGCCACCTGCCTTGTGTTGAGGGCGCGTGTCACCATTGTTGGACTTTGCTTTCGGCCCACTGTGGATTTCGCGCTTCGCCCTCATCCACTCGGTGCACTTGCGATCGAAGCAACTTTTTTAGACTGGTGATCCAAGCAGATCGCCGGCGTATCGGGGGCCCTCAGACATGCCGAAGTGTGTGCTATTGGTGGATGACAGTTGGCTGGTGAGAAAAACATTACGACACATCTTCGAAGGAGCGGGCTTCGAGATTTGTGGCGAGGTCAGCGATGGAGATCAGGCGGTGAAACAGGCTCCGCAGTTGAACCCTGACCTGATTGTCCTCGACCTTTCCATGCCGGGATTGAATGGCTTGCAGGCTGCTCCGTTACTCCGGCAGGCGCTACCCCGTGTGCCGATCATTTTGTTCACGATCTATCCCACGTTGGGGCTTCAGCACAACGCGGAACTCGCAGGCGTTACCTCGGTGATTTCCAAGGACAAATCTATTTCGTGCCTGGTCAATGAGGCAGAGAAACTGGTGGGGCAAAAAGCCGCGTAACGAATGAAGATGGAGCTAAGTCGTGGTTGTCCATCAGGTCATAACCGTAGACGTCGAGAATTGTCGATAGATACAATGCGGAAACTGTCCCCGACGGACAGACCGCGCTGAAAGCCGCGCGGCAACGACCGCCGAATCTGCTGCACAGCGATGTGATGATGCTGAAGTTACAGCGTGAGACAAGTGCGCCATCTTACCTGGTGCATCCGCCGCTGTTAGACGAGACTGGCTTTCATCGACTCTGAGCTGGCATGTGAACGATCTTCTCAAACGCAGCGGGATTGGTATTGACTTAAATATCAGGAATAACCTTGGGAAATTGCCCACCGCAATGAAGCTTGCCATCTTTCGATTGGTGCAGGAACCCCCTGACCCATATCCACTGGCACGCGGGGAGTAAGACGGCGATGATCCAGCTGGTTCGTGAATAGGAACGTGTTTGTGTAGAAGTCCGGGATCAGCGCAAAGGCGCACCACACGAGCGTTGGCAGAAATTCAGTCCCAAGGTTCCGCTGTGAGGATCAGGCGAATGCGAGAGCGTCTAAGTCATTTCCACGGAGAGATGAACATAGAGTCTGGCAGCTCTGGTACATCTATCTTGGCGAGCATTCCGCTTTCCAGGGAAAGCGATTAAGATCCACAGAAACGACTTCAACCCGCACTCTAGAAAGTACTCCGACAAGACTCTATGGTGATACCTACAGATTCTACGCTGGTACCTATATATTAAGAGGGTATGCAGCCTGCGGCTGCTGATACACTTATCGGCAAGGAGAATTTAATGGCTAACTTAGCTGGTGTTGTCCAGCAGTTGAAGCAAGAACGAGATCAAGCAGCACGAATGGTGGCACGCCTGGATGCGGCACTCGCCGCGCTCAATGGCGCTTCCTCCGCAAAGAGCGCTGGAACCCGCAATCGATTGTCCGCGGCAGCGAGGGCGAAGATTGCGGCTGCCCAGCGAGCACGATGGGCCAAGCTGCGCGGGAATGACGGCCAGAAACAAAAAGTCGTCAGTATGCCCAAGAAAAGAACAATGTCGCCCGCCGCTCGAAAAAAGATTGCCGCCGCTCAAAAGGCGCGATGGGCGAAGGTAAAAGCGGCTCAGAAAAAATCTGCTTGAGAGCGTAGATTCCCGAAACACGGCAACGCCGGGCTCGATTTATTTCTCGAGCTCGGCTTGCTTTTCTTTGGGCAAGGATTGCTTCACGATCTCGCGGTTCTGAAATCCATCCTTGAAAACGGTGTCTTTCGCGTTTTGCTCGTTCACGAGAATCGGCTTCAGCAGAATGGATTTCGTCATCCGCGTGCCATTCGGCACTAACGATCGGCTCTGCACTCGTTCGTGTCGCGCCAGCTTCACCGCTACCTCTGCGGCGGTGTGTGCTTCGCTGCGCACAGGCTTGTATACCGTCATCAGCTGGGTGCCGTCGAAAAGCCTTTCGACTCCAGCTAGATCCGCATCTTGTCCCGTTACCAACACTTTTCCCGCCAGCTTCTTGTCTTCGAGCGCCTGAATAGCTCCACCTGCAACGCCGTCGTTCGAAGCCACGATCGCGGCCAGCGGCGTATCCATGTGCTGCAGCACTTTGCTCATCAAGAGGTACGCTTCGACCGCGCTCCACTCCGGTACCCAGATATCCGCGACAATCTTGATGTCACCCCGATCAATCAGAGGCTGCAGGACATTCATCTGGCCGGCGCGCACCGCCTTCGAGTTTGCATCCAATGGCGAGCCCCCCAATAGGACATAATTCCCTTTCGGAGCTTTTTCCACCAGGCTCTGCGCCTGCTCCTGGCCTACGGCAAACAGATCGAAGCCGACGTAGATGTCCACCGGAGCACTCGCCAGTCGGTCATAGCTGACCACCGGGACATGTTTGGCATGCGCAGCATCCACGATGCGAGCCGCCTTGCTGGTGTCGTGGGGCAGAAAGACCAGCACATCGATTCCATCGCGCAGGAGCTCTTTCACCTGGCGGAACTGCACGTCATCGTCGCCATCCGCGGATCGCGTCACCACCGCCGCGCCTAGTTCATACGCGCGCTGCTGAAATTCGTCTAAGTCCGTCTGCCAACGCTCGCCTTTGATGGCTTCAATGGAAAAACCAATTTTGAGTTCTTTTGGCTGCTCTTCCTTTCGATGCACCTGCGCCCAGCAGAGGGCGCCAACAAGAAGGGCTAACACCACTCCTGATACCCGCACCGAACGGCGCATGGGAGGACTCCTGGCACGGGACACTGTCGGACACGGCCTCACGCGTCCCGGGCGCGACTCTTGATGTTAGGCAGCCGGAGTAACCAGGAACAACTTACGTTCGTAATGACCAAACAGAGGTCGCTTCCTTTCCTGTTGGACCTCCTGATCATCCGGAGAGCGGATTTCCGAGGCCACAGAAGAGGCTTACAGAACGGTCATAGTGAAGGATTGGTGGAGCTAGTCGGGATCGAACCGACGACCTCATCGTTGCGAACGATGCGCTCTCCCAGCTGAGCTATAGCCCCACATATAGATCAAAAACAAAATCGCTCATGTATTTTATCAGCGTTCTCACGCTTCGACCAACGCCGCGGCCAGGAGTTCATATGTAACCCTGACCGGTCCCCTGCTCTGCGATCTTTGCGAATCTTAGCGCCCTTGGCGATCAAGGGGTCTAGCAGGAACAATCCGGTTGACGAAAGCTCCTCTTGGGGTCTAAATAGCTCAGAAGCGGCCCGCGTCCTGCGCCGCACTGGGGTTCGACTTGTTTGCGCAATTCAGTACCGCAAGCGCACAGCGGCAGCGATGGCTGCTGATCGGCTCGATTGCGCTTCACGTAGCGATCCTGGCTTTCCTCCTGCACGAGCCCGAACCTATTCTCCTCAATCCAGTGTCGGTTGCGTTGGGTCATAATGGAAAGTCTGTGACGCGCCTCTATTGGGCGAATAAGTCTCCTGACGAGAGCACTCATAGCTCCTCCGACCGTGCGACCGAGCGCTATCGTCATCAGCGGCTCGGCGCCAAGCCACTGACGTTGCATACGCCGCAGATTGCGCAATTCTGGCCGCCGCTGCCGCTGGTCCCCACCGAGAAGCATGACGATTCGGCCACACAGACGCTCTCGGCGGCCGGCCACGGAGTACAGGCCGGGCTTCCCTACGGCACGCTGACTCGCGGGCAGCTCTACGGCGACGAACTTCGCCCCGCTCTCCCTATCCAGACTTCCGATCCGGTGGTCTTTCCCTGGCAGCTTCCAACCACACCGGGTAATGAGGTCATCGAAATCACCATCGACGAACGCGGAGACATCGTGAAGAAAACTGTCCTGCAAAGCCTCGGCTCAGATATCGATAGCAAATGTCTCGCCGCGCTTGAGAACTGGCATTTCCATCCCGCCACGCGCAATGGCACGCCCATCCCTTCCAAGCAGGACGCGATCTTTCCCTTCAAGGCTCGTGCTTAGCCATCGTCGATAGCCTGGGTGAATGGTTTCGGGCCTAGCGATCAGTGCAACTTGTTCAGCCGCTATAATGAATGCGTGACCGGACAGCGAGTCGAGCAGGCGGCATCGGCCGATTTCCCAACGCGATGGGGCCAGTTTCGCATCTATGGGTTTCGAGCGGGCACCGGCTCCGACGGCGCTCACCATCTCGAAGAGGCCGTCGCTCTCGTCATGGGAGAGGTTAAATCCTCGCCGCCGCTGGTGCGGATCCATTCGCAATGCCTGACCGGCGACGTGTTCCATTCTCTCCGTTGTGATTGTCGTCAGCAGCTCGAACTCTCGTTGTCGATGATCGCCGAAGAAGGTTCGGGCATTCTCATCTACGAGCAGCAGGAAGGTCGAGGCATCGGATTGATGGCCAAGCTGCAAGCCTACGCATTACAGGATGCCGGACTCGACACAGTCGAAGCCAACGAGCGCCTTGGTTTCAAAGCCGATCATCGCGACTTCACGCTTCCTGCGGAGATTCTCAAGGCGCTCGGAGTGACCAGGGTTCGTTTGCTGTCGAATAACCCGGATAAAGTCCAAGCATTAGAGAAAGCGGGAGTGCGCGTAATCGAACGCGTCCCCTGTGAAGTTACGCCCAGCCCACATGCAGAAGAATACTTGAAGACCAAGAAAGAGAAGCTTGGTCATCTTTTCACTTCGTCTTGAACGCGCCTTCTGTCCTGAAGACAGCTGGAAGAAACCGAGAAGGCACGACTTCTGAGTCATGCGGCATCCGGGGAAAAACGAATTGGCCGGGTTCCTGCAGCGGATAGATCCGCCGAAACGCCCTCACCCGAACCGCCTCGAAGTCCTGTTACCATGTTCGGCGTTCCTCTCAACCATGCTCGAGTTACCTCAGCGTAGCCGCAATCTGACCGTTCTCATCGTCCTGCTCGCGTCCCTCGGGATGACCTATTACCATCTCAGAATTTTCCTGCCGCACGCATTGGCGCAACGCGCCGCCAAGGGCTTCGGTGGCGGATACTCCTTCGGCGACGATTTCTATCCGATCTGGCTCACATCGTGCGAAGCTCTCGAACACCATCGCAATCCTTACAGCCGAGACGTGACCCGTGAAATCCAGACGGGGCTATTCGGGCACGCGCTCGATGCGCGCAATCCCGGAGATCCTCCGCCCAATTACCGCGAATTCGCCTATCCCGCTTACGTGGATCTTTTGTTCTGGCCGCTGACCTTGCTGCCGTTCCCGATTGTGCGCATCGTGCTCGCCGTCGGGCTCGCCTTTTTGACCGCATTCAGCATCTCGCTCTGGATGCGCGCATTTCGAATCGCCGCCACGCCGGACTTCTTCGCGATCGCTCTGATGCTGACGTTATCGAGCTATGCCGTGCTTGAAGGTCTGTTCGCCGCGCAACCCGGTCTTATTGTCGGATTTCTTCTGGCCGCAGCTTTCGCCGCTCTAGTCAAAGAACGCTTGTTTCTGGCCGGCAGCCTGTTAACGTTTACTTTCATCAAGCCGCAGATGTCTATCGTTGTAGTAGCCTATCTGGTGCTTTGGAGTTTTTCCCGCTGGCGCGTGCGGCGCGCGTTCCTCTTCGGTCTGCTGGCGTGGTCAGGACTGCTTCTAATCACTTCTATGATCGGTAGGCCGCATTGGATTCGAGACTGGCTGCACGTGCTTTCCGGTTACGGAAGCTATTCTCCGCCGCCGCTAATCACGTATTCGCTTGGTCCCAAAATAGGGCCACTTCTCGGACCACCTCTGACCGTCGCGTTGTTCGCGGCCGCGCTGCTTCTGGCTTGGAAGATGCGGCATCTCGAGGCCACATCGGCATTATTTTCGCCCACCATCAGTTTGCTTCTGGCACTGACATCCATAACGCTCTTACCGGGGCAGGCCGTGTATGACCATGTCATCCTGCTGCCCGGGATTCTGCTCATCGCGTACACGTTGCGCCGCACGGCAATTGCCAGCTGGACATTTCGGGCAATCCTGGTCGTCGCCGCGCTCGTTTTGTTCTGGCAGTGGATCGTCGTGATTCCGCTGCTTGTGGCGCGGCCGTTTCTTTCAAATGGCCGATTTTTCGGAAGTGGCCTCTGGCAGCTGCCCTTTCATGCGGCGGCTTCAGTACCCTTGGCGGTGTGTGCTGTTCTGGGATATTTCGTCACGGGAACTCTTCGGGATGAACGTCTTCGGCGCCGGCCGGATCTCATCTCCGCAGCGCGTGCCTGAGCTGCGCCTGATTCTTTGAAGGTAAGTAGTGAAGGGCCGCTATCAGCAATGCCCGGTACACTTCCCGCGCCGCCGGAACTTGGCGCAGCACGCGCCAATGCCGCCGCACAGTCTCAACGTCACCGCGCGCGATGGGCCCGCTGAATCCTCCCGTTGCCCCGAGCGACGCGTAATTCGCCAGAGTCTGCAGCAGGATGGGAATCACGCGCGCCCGCGATTCTTTCGCCGGGACTCCCGCCGCCGCCGCAACATGTTCCGCAGTCGCCAGTAGCGCGGTGAACAAGGGCGATACAAACGTGCCCCATGCGTGGTAGGCCGCTTTCTGATCCTTTCGAATCGCGTATGCACGTCCGCCCAAATCTCTCACTGATCCACGTGCAATCCGCGCCGCAGCCGCGTCTCCTTCGATCGCAAACGGAACTCCCAGGAGCCTCGGCCGTGAACCGCGTACGAACGTCATCATGGGATGCACAGAGGCAACTGCAGCACCTCGCCGCCGCAACGCTTCCAGTTCATCACTGGTCAGGGCTCCACTGACATGCAACGCGATTCGTCCGTACCAATCCATTTTGTCCGTGGCTGCTTCTGCCGCCTTTTTAATTTCACGATCCGGTACACAAAACCAGATCGCGCTGGCACGCAGATTGTCCGGTAAGGAGATGGGCGCACGCGCTCCCACAGCCTTCGCCAGCTTCCGCGCTCGCGCCTGCGACGCAGCGCCAGAATGCCCAACTACGGCTTCAATCGTGTATCCCGCAGCATGAAGTGAAGCGGCAAGAGCACTCGCCAGGTTCCCCGCTCCGACGATCGCCACGACAGGCTTGCTCTTCATGCCCGGCAGCATAGCAGAACCGTTATCGCAGCGCTGTCATCCTGAGCCGCATCGTTTGCGGCAAAGGACCTATGTACCGTGCCCGCACGGCGTGCACTGACGAGCGGATTGTACAGGTCCTTCGGCGGGCAAACAGCGCGCCTCAGGATGACACAATGGAGAGTCCGAAGCCTGCGGTCCGCAATCTCGCGCTTGTTATATTGTCTGCATGCCAAAATCTTCTCGCCGAAACTCGCGCCCGCGAGCTCGGATCGTCTCTTCACGCACCGTCTATCGCGGACCCGTTTTCTGGGTCACAACCGACCACGTTGAGGAACCTGGCGGCGTTCGTGCCCGCCGCGATGTCGTACATCACTCCGGATCGGTAGTGATCCTTGCAGTAGATGAATCCGGCAAAACCCCTCTCGTACTTCTCGAACGCCAATATCGTCACGCGGCTGGCGACTATCTTTGGGAGTTGCCTGCCGGGCGCATCGATCCGGGCGAGGACGAACTCGAAGCGGCGCAGCGTGAACTGCTCGAAGAAACCGGCTACAGCGCCGACCATTGGCGGCGAATTCTGCACTTCTATGCGAGTCCGGGGTTCGTGGCCGAAACGATGGCGGTCCATCTGGCTACCGGTCTGCGCGCTGGCAAGGCCCAGCCCGAAGCTGACGAAATCATCTACAAAAGACTCGTCCCGTTAGCTGCGGCCGTAAAGATGGTCATCAAGGGAACGATCCGTGATTCGAAGACCATTTCCTCCATTCTCTGGCTCGATCACATGTCTCGAACCGGGCGTAAGCTCACGAAAATAGTTATCCCAAAGCAGATCCACTAAAACGTTTCATCTCTTGGCTATAAAGGATTTTGCCTATTTTGAGACTCGAATACTTGTAAGGCATAGATCTCCTTGACAGTCCTCCCTTCGGGCTACAGAATGCATCCAAACCGAATGTGGGGCACGTCCTCGTCCCCGAGGAACGTGCGAAAGAGGGGGATTCGTGGAACGCCTGAAAGGAACCGTAAAGTGGTTCAATAACGCCAAAGGGTATGGGTTCATCGGCCGCGCAGATGGCCCCGACGTGTTTGTGCACTACAGCGCGATCAGCTCGGAAGGGTACAAGAGCCTTCAGGAGGGCGATCAGGTCGAATTCGAAATCGCTGAGGGCCAGAAAGGTCCACAGGCAGCCAACGTCACGAAAGTTGCTTAGCTGTCTTTCGCTGCAATCGTTCGCGATTCGCGTTCCCTTTCCGCAGCTTGGGATAGCTATACTCGAAAACCCATTCCCTGCAGCCTTCCTGGCTCATTCTTCCTAGTTCTTCCTGGTTCATTCCTCCTGGTTCATTCTTCCTGACTCATTCTTCCCGCTAGCTCTTCCGGCCCGATGTTGTTTATCTTTACTTCGTGAACAACAAGGCGATCGCCAACATTCTCTACGAGACGGCCGACCTGCTCGAAATCGACGGCCAGGATTCTTTCCGGATCCGTTCCTATCGCAATGCAGCGCAGGCCATCGAAAACCATCCGGAGGCGATCAAAGACATCATCGCCGAACCCAAGCGAGTGCTTGCCATCGCGGGCATCGGCAAGGGGATGCTGGCCAACCTGAAAGAGTTACTCGAAGGCGGCAAGCTCTCGGTGCAAGTCGAGTTGCTTGAGAAATATCATCCCTCGATGCTGCAGTTGCTGAAGATTCAAGGACTCGGCCCCAAGACGATTGCGCTGATCTGGAGCGCCTACAAAGTCTGCGACATTGACGGCGTCGAAAAGCTCGCCAGCGAAGGCAAGATTCGCACCCTGCCGCGCATGGGCGAGAAGCACGAAGCCAAACTGCTCAAGGCCATTCAGGACTACCGCCGCATTGGCGGGCGCTATCTGATCGACACCGTGGAAACCGAGTGCGAGAAACTGACCGAATATCTTCGCAAGTACGACGGCTTCGACAAAATCACTCCTGCGGGATCGCTTCGCCGTGGTCGCGAAACCGTTGGCGATCTCGATATCCTCGTCACCGGTGAAGCCTGCTGCACGGAACAGGATCGCCAGAAAGCCATCGCCTATGTCGCGCAATATCCGCCGCTGATGGATATCATTGCCAGCGGCGACAACAAAATCAGCTTCCACGTGCGCAGCGGTATGCAAGTCGACGTGCGTCTGCTTCCGCCAGAATCTTTCGGCGCGGCCATGCAGTATTTCACCGGATCGAAGGCCCACAATGTCGCACTGCGTCAGCGCGCGCTGAGAATGGGATACACGCTCAACGAATACAGCTTGGCCGATCTGAAAACCGAAAAGCCGGTCGCCGGTCGCACCGAAGATGAAATCTACGCCAAGCTGAAGCTTGACTGCATCCCTCCGGAGATGCGGGAGAACCTCGGAGAAATCGAACTCGCCGAGAAACACGCCCTTCCGCAGTTAATCACCCAGCAAGATCTCCAAGGCGACGTTCACATGCACACCGTCGAAACCGACGGCCGCTGCACGATCCAGGAAATGGCCGAGGCTGCCAAAGCTCGCGGTTACAGGTACATGGCCATCACTGACCATTCCAAGAACCTGGCCTTCGCCAACGGACTTGATGATAAACGCGCAGTCGAACACATCCAGCGCATTCGCGAAGCGAACCAGCAAATCGACGGCATTCAAATCTTCGCCGGCATCGAAGTCGACATCCTCGCCGACGGTGATCTCGATCTCTCGGACGACGTGCTCGCGCAATTGGACGTCGTCATCGCCAGCGTGCACTCCGTCTTCAATCAGGAATCGGCCAAGATGACCGAACGGCTCATCAAAGCCATCGAAAATCCGAACACGTCGCTCATCGGCCATCCTACTGGACGCATCCTACTCCGCCGTGATTCGTATCCGTTCGACATGGGAGTGGTTCTCGCCGCCGCCGCAAAACATAAAGTCGCGATGGAGTTGAACGCCTATCCCGATCGTCTCGACCTCAACGACGTGCATCTGCGGCAGGCGAAACAGCAAGGCGTAAAGATCGTCATCGATACCGACTCGCACCACACTTCGCACATGGAGAAAATTCGCTACGGAATTCTGCAAGCCCGGCGCGCCTGGCTGACGAAAGAGGACGTGCTGAATACTTTGCCGGCGGCGAAGTTCGCGCAAGCGATGAAGCACCAGTGGTGAGGGGGGTCTGGATGGGTATTGCTTTATTTCTTTTTCGGGAAAGTTTACTGCTTAGTACCCGGCTGCTCTCAACAGATGGGCGGGAGCATAATGCCGTCGAGGGCACAGATACCCATGGCATGGCGGTGCGATGTGCGGAAGTGGCTCGGATACCTGTGTGTCCCTATCGTGCTGGGAGCAGCTTGGGGGCAGTTACTACCCACAAGTGAGCCATCCCCGGCCGGCAACTCCACCCTGCACACGGGAGTGACGGGTCAAATTACTGCCTCGGGCTTAAACGATCCGCAGTACGTGTTGTCGTTCGTCCCAGTCCAGCAGTTGATGCTGGTTGCGGTTCAGCATCCGCTCACGCAAGCTGAGATTCAGACTAGATTGCATGGAACGCCAGTCTCGCTTGACGATCTGCTCGGGCTTAGCTTGCTACGGCAGGATGGCAGCATATACCGCCTCAATTACCTTGTTCTGACTGTGCAGGATCAGAAGACGCTGTACTCTGCCAGTAAGAGTTTCGGACAGAGCTTGGGTAAGGCTTTTCAAGCACACCAAAGGGACTTCGATCATATCTTAAAAGCCTATCCCGGTGCGGCTGTGCGCCCACAACTGCTCTTTGACCTAGTTGCCGGGGCAGCCCTGAACTGGGGTGGACTCGATCTGACGACCGAACTTGGTTATCGAATCAAGCCGCCACAGCACGCCAACGGAGATGTCTACTTTGTTCACTCCGAGGAGTTGGGAGCAAAGTTAGATTTTCGAGGACTCTATCTAGACAGCGAGACCGCCGCGGGTTCGACCATGAGCTTTTCCACCTTCGGGGATGGGGATTCGCGGCTGCAGGGACTGCCTGACGTGTTTGATGGGGTGGATACAGCGACCGAAGACTGGCGGAATCTGCCAGAGGTTTACGGCGCGCTCCGGTCCGAGTACATCACTTACATCCTAGTGGCGCTCGATGACGCTGGCCAGGTGATGAACGCGGTCGCCCATGGGGCTGACACTGATAAGGAGCTCGCCAATCGAGTCTCAATTCCGAGGGATCGTCGTGAGGCGGCGATCCGGCTCCTGAGTGCAATCGGTTATCTGAAAATCTCCGAGCAGCGGTATTCGGCGGGCGTTCCGGTCCTTACGGAAAAGGATAAGTCGATGGTGGACGAGACATTGCAATTGAGCCGAAAGATAATGGCGGACTGGCTTCGACAAAACTATCCCACGATGCAGAAGCAACTGGCGAATCTTTCGCCGATGCGGAACGGTGTGCCATTTTCCCTTGTGTTCAGCGAGATGTGGCACTACACATTCGGATTTGCCACCAAGTGGCTGGCGGAAACCGGTTTTTATGCCAACCCCCATGCACAGGGGAATCGATATCAGGGTTACATGCCACTGGCCTGGGTAAATTCGGTATTGAAAGGGGCAAGCAAGTAAGGAGCGAAGAATCACGGCTTGGGGCGATTCGTCGTTGCAGAATCTCTATTTCGCTCAAGATCCCCGCTCGGGGGCGAACAGCAGAGTGCGCGAGCTTCTGACATCGCCTGTTAACAACGGTTGAGGACTTCGGAGAAGGTTCAATTACCGCAGTCAGCCCCTTGACGATCCAGCACGAACTTCACGGTCGACTGGTCGATCGAGTGGACGACTGCGTCTTGGGCGCAGAATTTCTTGTAGCCGGGTTTGAGATAGATGTCGGCGTGAACAATATAGTCGGTCTCGACTACACCCTTGAGAGCGAATGCCCCATCCATTTTCGTATGGCTTACGGCTGTGTCAACAACGATGTTAGGGTCACCCGCTGCTTCTGTGAGCCAGACGTTCGCGTCTTCAACTAGACGACCATCTGGCCATTGGACGACAACCGGAATTGAGCGCGGCGCGAGTGGAGCTTTTAGAACGATGTCGGCTTTCACATGCTCTCCATTGGCCACTTTGTAAACTTGTGCAGTCTTGAACGATTGAGCGGATGGCGCGTACGTCGTTCGGAAGGGGAATGGTTCGGATGCGGGCCGAATGACATTCACTCCCACGACGTACTCACCGGGGGGCACACTGATTTTGAAACGTCCATCCTTGTCGGTATCCGCGTCGCCTGTGCCTATGAACTCGTTCTCAGCATCTGCCCGGGTTGCCGTAACCCAGATATCTTCATACCTTTTGCCATCCGGTGAAACGAGGCTTCCCTCGATGTATCCAGTTGGCAAGCGCACGGGCTCTGGACTGAACTCTTTAGGGTCGTACCGTGAGCTAAGGTCCTTAGCAGTCATGTCCGACACCGACATCATTTCGAATTGCAGTTTGTATCCATTCATGTGCCCATAGCCCATCTCCTCTCCGGCATAGTCGACCCGACCGACCATCGTTGCGTACACCTCGTAACGATGGCAGTCCATGCACATAATGCCCCGCGTGCGCGGGTGCATCTCTGCGTCTAGCAGTTTCTGAAAGCGTTTGAAGTTCCTATCCTTCAGGACGGTCACGGGAGTACGAGGCTGACGAGATACCGCGAGGGATGTGGAGGCGGTTGGACCACCTTCGCTGTAATCGAGCCACATCCCGCCGCAATCGTCTTCCGGCGACCTGATGGCAAAAACCTCAAAACCGGATGCCACCGTGGCTCGCAGAGACACTGTTTTCCCGTCGAAAAAGGCAGGGTTCCTTGATACCTCGCAGATCGATGTCGGAATCGGAGCGACTTTTGATTCGTCCTTTGCCTGCGCGGTCGCACTCAGAGCAACTATCAGGCAAAGGAAGAACGGCAAAGCAATCCAGACTGTAGTACGCCGAGACATTGGTCGGAAGGCGAATAGTTGCCGCCCCGGCCATCAAGTCTACTCCTACGAACCGTGCACCGTTGGCGTTAAGCGCTCACACTCATATTCCCTTCGGTGGCGAGTTGGCGTATAAGCCGATTAGCAAAAACTCGGCGCTCCCCAACGTGATCTTGTCCATTGCGGGCATGTTGTGCGACTCTAACGCTGCAACCCCAAATTTGGGCGGAAGGCAGCGAGACCGCACAGAACGCCGATAGCACACAGCACCAGCGGGAATACCCAGTTTCTTTCGCTCTTCCACCGCGCATCGGCAGGAGACACCGGATCGTAGAGAACGTTTACGTTGGCTCCCGGCTGAAGATGCATCCGACCCTCGATGTCTCCTCCCTTCGTACTGGGGAGCTGTTCTTCGATCTGATAGGTCTGTCCGTCCGCCGTGAATTGGATGGTGAAGCGGCTGCTCGTGCGTTCCACGATCACACCCTGAACCTCGCGGGCATTTCTGGAGAAATTCCAGATATCCAAAAGCCGGTAAGCGCCGTATAAGATGGTGATCGTCGCGATCAAGGTCAGTAGCGTCCTTCTTCCATCCCAAGGTCCCATAGCTCAATCCCTCCGACTCAATCGCTCCGAACTCAACCTAAACGTAACCCGGAAGCTGGCGAAGGAACAGTTACGATAGAAATACTGCCCGACGCATCGGTCGACGTTACCAGGTGGGGACGAATGCTAGAATCATCGATGGTGAAGAGTTCCAAGCCTGCGATCCGACTACTGGCGACCGATATCGACGGCACGCTGCTCAACCCACAATTTAAGATTTCCGAGCGTGATCTGGCTGCGCTGCGGCGCGCCCACGCTGCCGGAATCGAAATCATGCTGGTCACCGGCCGCCGCCACACTT
Organism: uncultured Acidobacteriaceae bacterium; assembly: GCA_963772045.1. Taxonomy (GTDB): domain Bacteria; phylum Acidobacteriota; class Terriglobia; order Terriglobales; family Acidobacteriaceae; genus Sulfotelmatobacter. The sequence goes on from CAVYWC010000006.1 coordinate 129,487, forward strand.
TCGCCTTGCCCATCGCGATGCAGCTGGGATTCGATCTCTGGCTCATCAGTTCCAATGGTGCGGTCACGCGGTCGCTTTCCGGCGAGAGCTTTCATCGCGATCTGATGCCCGCCGCAACCTGCCGCCGCCTGTGCGCCGCTATGCAAGAATTCCGCGGCAACACCGTTCTGACATTTGATAAGGAAACCAAAGGCGCACTTGTGCTTGAGCGTATGGACCAACTGACCGCCAGCATTCGCCGCTGGCTCGAGAAAAACATGCAGTTTATCGACTTGGTCGTGCCGATCGAGAACGCGCTGGTCGCCGACCCGATCCAGAGCATGTTTTGCGGCACGATGGCACGGATGAGGCCGGCGCTTGAAGTTCTGAACAACTCAGGTCTGCTGCGGATGGTCACGGTGCTGCGCACGGAGTATCCTGAGCGCGACTTGTCGATGATCGACGTGCTTAATGCCGGATGTTCGAAGGGCCATGCGCTGGAACGCTGGGCGGCGCATCGCGGCTACCGGCGCGAGGAGGTCATGGCCATCGGTGATAATCACAATGACGTCGAGATGCTTGAGTTTGCCGGCCACCCGGTTATCATGGGAAATGCCTGCGAGGACCTTCGAGCGCGCGGCTGGCAGGTCACGGGCGGCAACGACGCCTGCGGATTAGCCGACGCCGTGGATCTGGTCCTCGGCGAGCCGGTGATGTCGGGCTGATTAGAGTCTTGCAGGAAGCAGGATTTTTGATTGTCATCCTGGCCGCGCCTTCTGTGGCGAAAACCTGGGCAATTCGCAGGTGAACGCATAGGTCCTTCGGCCGGCAAATACCGCGGTCCTCAGGATGACAAATGAGTTGCATGTGCGGCTTCTAACCTTATTCCGGAACGCTTGCGCAATCGCGATACTGGCGGTGGCTGCACTTCCCTGCTTCGCCAGCGAAGTTGCCGTCCTCAAAAACGGATTCACCATCCAGCATGACCGCCGCGAAATCATAGGCAACATCACCCGTTTGTACGTCAGCGCGGATGGCGCGAGTTATGTCGAGGTGCCGACCGCGAATATCGATCACTACGAAACCGCTCCCGATCTGCCCGCGAATAAGGCAAGCGGGGCAACTGCCGCGAGCATTCCCATTTTGTCAACTGCCTTTCCGGCGCATCCTCAAACCAATCTCACCGACGTCGTCAACCAGGCCAGCGGACACTATCGCCTCGATCCCGATCTTGTGAACAGCGTCATCAAAGCGGAGAGCGATTTCAATATTCACGCCGTTTCTCCAAAGGGCGCGCAGGGGCTTATGCAGTTGATGCCGGGAACGGCCTCAGAACTCGGCGTCCCGAACGCTTTCGATGCTCAGGCCAACGTCGAAGGCGGAACAAAATATCTTCGCGAACTGCTGGAGCGCTACAACTTCGATCTGGTAAAAGCGCTGGCCGCATACAATGCCGGCCCGCAGCGCGTGGAACAATTTGGCGGCATCCCTCCTTATTATGAGACGCGGGCATACGTTGCCCGAGTCGTGAAGGACTTCAATAAGAAGAAGATCGCTCAGCAAAAAGCCAGACAGGAAACTTCCACGCCAGCACTTCATGCAACAAAAACAGCCAAAACTCAGACGTCCCACACTACAAGTCAGGCCAAGGCCGAACCCAGCGACTAGAAGCCGTCCCCCTGGCTGAACTCGCCTAGCCATGGTCTTGCAATGGCATGGGACGATTGTCATTATGAAGGCATGCAAACTATCTTCGAGGCGGCGGGTGGAGTGGACGGCCTGCGCCGTCTCGCCGACGCGTGGCATCGTCGAGTGATGGCCGACGACATAGTCGCGCATGCGTTCAGCCACGGCTTTCACCCTCAACATGTCGAGCGACTGGCCGCGTACTGGGCCGAGGCACTCGGTGGCCCCCGTTCGTATTCCGACTCCTATGGTGACGAGACCACCGTCGTCAAGATACACAGCGGCAACGGGGAGCACGACGGAATGGATCGCCGTGCGATCGCTTGTTTCGACCAGTCTCTTGCCGATGTGGGACTAGCCGCCGACGGACCGCTGCGACAAGCGCTGCACGACTATTTCGCTTGGGCGACTACGACGACGATGTCCCGCTATCAGCAGTCCGCAGATGATGTGCCTGACGGCCTCAGCATCCCACGCTGGTCATGGGACGGACTCCAAGTAAGAGCCCGGGATTGACATGCACTGCACCGGTAGTAGCCCCAACTTCCAATCTTGTACGGCGAGTTCATACTGACGCCTGTGGGGGAAACCACCCAGCCCCAGGGCTAGATTCTTTCTAAGGATGGAGTCAATCGCCGGCTCGAGTCCCGGATTTCGGCACATCGGAAACCGAGGCGAGTCCCCTAAGTCGGCGGCCCGATCCTGTTTTAGTCATGGACAACTCCACGATCCGCTGTCTGCAGCGGAAATATCTGTTACCTTTTCTGCGTGAAGACGACAGTGTACGGACGGATCGTGTTTGGCGCGTCAGCCGTGCTGTTCGGCGTTATCGCACTGTTGTGGCACGACTCTGACACCTGGCAAGAGTTGCACCATATCTGGAGTTTGCCTTTTGGCATCATCATCGGCGCTTGTTTCATGACCGCTCAAATTGGGGGTGGTATCGGGATACAGTTCCCGCGCACCACGCGCGTCGCTTCGGTGGTTCTCAGCGTCGTCTATTTGATTTTCTCGCTGGCCTGTTTCCCGGGTATCATCGCCGCGCCGACCGTCTATGGGCACTACGGGAGCTTCTTCGAACAGTTTTCCTTACTCTGCGGCGCGATTGCCCTGTACGCGTTGACTGAGGTGAGTGCAGCAAGGGTGGCGCTGTTCAGCCGACTGGCGCGCCTTGGATTGGGAGCCTGTACGATTTCCTTTACTCTGGCCCAGGTGGTCTACCTTCGTTTTACGGCTACGTTAGTTCCAACGTGGATTCCGCCCAACCAGATGTTTTGGGCAATACTCACGACTATCGCATTTGCCCTCGCGGCGATTGCCATTCTTATCAATCGCCGGGCATGGCTTGCGTTGCGTCTGGTCACGCTCATGCTGGCGCTGTTCGGTCTGTTGGTCTGGGTTCCGCGCCTGATCGCTCACCCCGAGGCCCACCTGAACTGGTCCGAATTCGCTCTGACTTTCCTTATTACAGGGGCTGCCTGGATAGTGGCGGATCTGAAGTCTTTCTGACCTAGACGCAGTCTGGTGCACTTCATCGCGTAGCTTCCGGCTTTCTTCCGCGACTCCGAAAGGCGTTTGACCCTGTCCGCCGTGTCATTTACCTTGGAGTTGCCGTTTCCCACTTCGCGTTGAAGGGTCGCGGCGCGGAGTTTTCCTGCTCATGGATCGTAAGCGAATTTTGGCCAGCGCAGTGGTGTTTCTCATCCTGGCCAGCCTGTTTTATCTCCAGTACCGGGAGTGGCACACCTTCGATTGGCCCACGTTCTGGAGCCAGACGCATCGCATCAACAAGCTGCGCGTTCTGTATGCCATTGCTTTAATTTATTTCGCTTATTTTGTGCGAGCCGTGCGCTGGAAAGTCTTTCTGCAGCCGGTAAAGCCTGATGCAAAAGTCAGTGAACTGCTTTCACCCACGGTTGTTGGTTTTACCGGCCTGGCGCTGCTCGGCCGCGCAGGTGAGTTCATTCGTCCTTATCTAATCGCGCGCCGCACGGATCTTTCGTTTTCTTCGCAGCTCGCGGTCTGGGCCGTGGAACGGATCTTCGATTTCGGAGCATTCGCTCTGCTGCTCGCAATCGCCGTCTTTCGCGAAGGCGGAATGCTCTCCATCCCCGATCCCGGGCCGTTCTATCGGGCTCTACGCGTGGGCGTGCTGCTGCTTAATCTTCTGGTGGCAGCGGTTGCGGTTGTCGCCTTCGCCATCAATCGCTGGGGAGACAAGATCGCGCAATGGACCGAGCACACCTTCTCGCACCTGCCACGCAATTTAGGACAGCGAGCCGCAGCCGAGGTGCGCAAGTTTGGGTCCGGTCTGCATACGATCCACGGAGTAAGCGGGCTGTTCTGGGCTACTGCCACGTCGGTCGGAATGTGGTATTTGATTGCGTTGTCTTACAAGGCGGTCACTCATTCCTACAATGCTCCGGCGCTGGACATTCCTCTGCTGCAGGTTCTGATTCTGATGGGTGCGAGCATGGCGGGATCCATTCTGCAGCTGCCCGGAGTCGGCGGAGGCTCGCAGCTCGCCGTCATCGCCCTTCTTTCAGGCCCCTTTGCGGCCCCCACCGAACTGGCCGCCAGCTGTGGGATTTTGTTGTGGATCGTGACCTTCGCTGCCGTCATTCCGCCGGGATTGCTGCTCGCGCACCACGAACGGCTTTCCTTGCGGAAATTGTCGCAGGAGAGCCATCAAGCGGAAGAAAACGTGGCGATGGATGCTCCAGTCAGGTGATCCGTTTTCCTCTGGCACCTGCCCGCCGCAGTAAGGTTCGTTATTCGGTCACTACTGCCTTGACCAAATTTCGCGGATGGTCGACGTCGTATCCCTTGTTCACGGCGACGTAATACGCGAAGAGTTGCAGGGGAATCACTTCGACAATCGGCAACAACAGTTCCGGGGCAGCGGGTACATAAAAAATATGGTCGGCAATTCTCTCGACTTCAGTATCGCCCTCCGTAGCAACCGCGACCAGAGGGCCGCGCCGGGACTTCACTTCCCGCATCACATCGAGCGTCCGCCGATAACGCAAAACGGAATCCGGATCGGCATGGTCACAAGTGGCAATGACGACGACTGGCAATGTTTCATCCACCAGGGCGTTGGGCCCATGCTTCAGTTCTCCCGCCGGATATCCTTCGGCGTGGGCATAGGAAATCTCCTTGAGCTTCAACGCGCCCTCGCGCGCGATGGCATAGTGAACTCCGCGGCCCAGATACAGGAATTTCTCGGCCTTGAAGTGTGCCGCTCCAAATTCTTCCGCCAACTCATCCCACGTGCGCAAGTTTCCTTCGATCCTTTCGGGAAGGCGTGACAGCCGCTGCAAGTAGGTTCGCGTTACTTCGGAAGTCATGCGCCCGCGCTTGCGGGCAAAAAACAGCGCCATGAGATAGAGGATCGTGACCTGGGTGGTAAAGCTCTTGGTCGCCGGAATGGCGAGCTCGGGTCCGGCGCCGGTAATCAGTGCCGCTCCCGCTTCGTTGGGAATGGTAGCCGGAGAAACGTTCGAAATCGCAATCGTCTTCACGCCACGGGTCAAGGCCTCGCGCTGCGCCGCAATCGTGTCGGCCGTCTCACCTGACTGCGTAATCACCATGACGATCGGGTCCACCGCTGCGTGCGTGGAGCGATAACAGTATTCGCTGGCGTACTCGACATCGACAGCGACGCCCGAGAGATCCTCGATCATGATTTCGCCGGCCAGACCAGCATGCCGGCTCGATCCACTGGCCGCGATGATGAGCTTCTCAAAGGTCAGCAGCGCGCTCTCGATCGCATCCAGCTCGCCGGGAAAAATCAGGTCGTTCTTCAGATGCATGTCCAGCGTCTTGGCAATGGCCTGGGGCTGCTCGTAAATCTCCTTGCGCATCACAGGAGAACGCTCGTTGTTTTTAGCCGTCATCATCATTACGCCTTGGCTCCCTCAAAAATGGCTTCGATCTCTTCCAGCGTCTTGCCTTTCGTCTCGGGCAGGAACCAGATAGCCGTCACGAAATAAAGAACCGTACAGGCGGCAAATCCGAAGAACATGGTGGAATAGCCGTATTTACCCACAGTCGGAAGGAAGATTGCCGCAATCGTGGTCGACACCGCCTGATTCATCACCAGGGCGATGCTCATTCCGTTCGAGCGGATGCGCGTAGGCATCAACTCCGATAACGCCAGCCAGACACAAACTCCCGGCCCCACCGCGTAGAACGCCACAAATACGAACAGCAGGATCGCCAGCAGCCATCCATTTTCTCGGCCTGGAACCGGCGTGATCAGGGCGTCTTCGATCTTCAGCGGTGCCGTCCTGGCGGCGTCGAGATTGCCAAACGGATTCGAGAAGAAGGCCACCACCTTGTTGTCTGGCACGGAACCAGCACGAGTGATTTCAATGGGCTTTGCCGCCGGATCGTCAGAACGCACGGCCTGACTCGCCGCGCGAAAATCTCCGTAAGAATAAATGACTACGAGCGAGGTCGGATTCGTGCCCGCGCTCTCATCCAGCCTCGATGAAAGTTCCCGGTTATAGAGCAAGGATAGCTCCTGATCCGTAGTGACCATCGACTGGACGCTGTTCTTCGCATCAACACGAAGTTTTTCCGTTCGCAGTGACAACCCACCGGCGCAAATCATCGAAACAATGATTCCGGCCGTGCCCAGTCCCAGAAGAAATTTCCGTCCCTTGCGATCTACCAGCATGACCCCGCCGATGGTGGCAAAGAAATTGACGAAGGTGAACAGCACGTAGCCAATATGCGCCGCGAGATCGGAAAGCCCACTTTGCAGCAGAATATTCGTGTTATACGCGATGATCGAATTAATGCCGGTGGTCTGCTGCACTGTCAGAATTACGCACGCCAGCACGAACGGGATCACATATTTCCGCCGGAGCAGCGATTCTTTCACTTTGCTGCCAGCGCTGGTTTTCGCCTTCTCGCCAGCTACGACTTCCTGCATTTCACGCAACTCAACGTCGGCCTGCTCATTCGTGCGCGATCGCAGCAGTGCCGCGTACGACGCGTCCTTCTTTCCCCGCCTCAGCAGCCAGCGCGGCGATTCGCTTAGCATAAAACTGCCGATCACGAACAGAATTCCGGGCGGCAATGAAACCCAGAAAATCCCGCGCCACGCCGCGTCCTTGAATGCGAACACCGCAGCCGCACTTCCCGTCTGCGCCACATGATCAAGGCGCAGACTGAATAAGAACGCGATCAGCGCAGCAATCGCGATACCCGCCGTCAGCAGCCACTGAAAAATTCCCGTTCCCTGTCCCCGTTTCGAGGCGGTCAGACATTCTGCCAAGTAAAGCGGCACCACCACTCCGATCAGCCCCGCGCTCACGCCCTGCAGCAATCGTCCGAAGACGAGCGACCCGTAACCGTGCGACAGCGCGATCATGGGAATGCTCACGACGAACATGATGCCGCTCACCACCATCAGCCATTTCCGGCCCATCCAGTCGGCCAGCAGGCCGGCAAACAAAGTCGAGAGCACGCTGCCCAAAAGCACAGCCGCCACCACAATCGAAAGCTGCCCAGCATTCAGCCCCGACGTTGCCTCCAGATACGGCAGCGCGCCGGCTATGATGCCGACATCCACCCCGTAGAGCAACCCTCCCAGGCCGGCTACCAACAGCAGAAATCGGTTGTAGAACACTCTCTTGCTGTCGAGGATGGAAGTCGCACTGGTTACCAGCTCAGCAGTCATGAAATGGTTTCACCTGATTGTTGGAACGATCCGGGCCAACGCCTATGACGAGCCTTCGATTGTAACGTAGTTGGAAATGGGTGCCCCATGTCTCGCCTCTTTCGCGAGACATGGGAATCATCCACCTCGCGAACTTTTATCAATGGGCAGACTGAAGGAGAACACCGAGCCGCTGCCTACCTGGCTGACCACGCCCAGTTTTCCTCCGTGCGCTTCGACAATGACCTTCGCGATGGCCAATCCCATCCCGGTCCCGGGCGCGCTGTAGCGCTGATGCTGGCCGCGATAGAACTTCTCGAAGATCATCAACTGCTCAAACGCATCGATCCCGGGACCGCGATCCGCAACGCTCGTTACCATCCAATCGCCCTCGACTTCGCTCGAAACCTTGATTGGCGTACCCGCGCCAGAATACTTGCCCGCGTTCTCCAGCAAGTGCATCAGCACTTCCCGAATCCGCTGCACATCCATCAGCACCGGAAAGCTGCCATATTTCGGTGCCGCCAATTCCACGGGGTGATTCTCCAGGGCTGTTTTCGCATCCTGCACCGCGGGTTGTAGCGCCTCCCAGATGGAATGCGGACGCAAATCGAGCTTGAACATGCCGGCATCCAGTTGCGCCATTTCCGATGCTTCACCCACCAGCCGGTTCAGGCGATCGGTCTCTTCGTCGATCACCGTCAGCAGATCTTTTTTCCCTGAGTCGTCGAGGTTTGCGCCCGAAAGCAGCGTAGTCACGCTGGCCTTGATCGAAGTCAGCGGCGTTCGGAATTCATGCGTCACCGAATCGAGCAAGGCCGAACGCAGGCGTTCATGCTCTTGCTCAGCACGATGTTTGCTGAGTGCTTCCAGAGCGCGGGCCCGTTCAACGGCCAACCCGGCCAAGCTCCCCAAAGCGTCGAGCGTTTCGCGGGATAGTTCCAATCCCGCGACCGACAACGCACCCACAGTCCTCATGCCCAAGCGCAGGGGAACGTAGGCAATGCCCGCCTGCGTTACCGGTTCTCCCCGCAACAGCGCAGACCGCAACACAGTCTCATCAAACTTGACGTTCAGCGGCGAGCGGTAGATCGAAGAATGGTCCGCCGCGACGACCGCAACTCCACTGACCGCAAACGTCTCCTGCACGTAGCGCGGCAATGCGCTCAGCAATTCCAGCACATTTTCGGAAGCCAGCAATCTCTGGCTCAGCGCGTAAAGCCGTTCCACCTCGCGCCGCCGCTGCTTCGCGCTTTCCGCCTCGCGCCGCGCCTGATCGCCCAATTTGGTAGCCACCAGCGCGGTGATCAAAAAGGTAAACAAGGCCACCCAATTCCGGCTATCGGTGATGATGAAGGTGCCGACCGGCGGAAGGAAGAAGAAATCGAAACACGCGGCCCCACCCAGCGCCAGCGTCACCGCATAGCTCAGTCCCCAATACGCGGATGCGAGCAGCACCCCAAAGATGAACATCAGTGCGGCGGTTGCGGAATTCAGATGCAACTTGTAGCCGACGACGGTGATCAGTGCGACCACCAGGACCACCACGAAATAGCGCAGCACTTGCGATCGAGGGCCCATTTTCACATCCGCATTGTACGATGGTGATGTTAAATTCGCGCTGGGAACAACAATGGCTCAAACCCCGAAGACGCCGGATGAATGGTTGGATGAGGTCTCGACCGAGAAAACTCGCGGCATCTTCAAGCTTTTCCTTGGCTACGCTCCCGGCGTAGGCAAGACCTACAACATGCTGAGTGAAGCGGTGCGTCGCGCCAGCCGCGGGGAAGACGTCGCCATCGGCATCGTGGAAACCCACGGCCGCAAGGCAACGGCGGAACTGGCGGCCAAGCTCGACCGCATTCCTCCGCGCAAGATCGAATACAAAGGAACAATTTTCGACGAGATGGATGTAGACGCCATCCTGGCGCGCAAGCCGTCTGTGGTGCTGGTTGACGAACTCGCACACACCAACATCGAGGGCAGCAAGCATGCCAAACGCTATGAAGACGTCATGGAGCTTCTCGACGCCAAAATCGATGTGCTCTCCACCATGAACGTGCAGCACGTGGAGAGCGTGGGGCCGACGGTGCTGCAGATCACCGGCGTCCAGGTCCGCGAGACCGTTCCAGACTGGGTGATGCAGCGAGTTGACGAGATCATCATGGCCGACCTCACGCCGCAGGCTTTGCAGAAGCGCATGCTTCGTGGAGACATTTATCCCGTCGATCGGGCGCAACGAGCGCTCGCCCACTTCTTCCGTCCCGGGAACCTGATCGCGCTGCGTGAACTCGCACTCCGTCAGGTCACGCGCGTGGTTGATCGCAGCCTCGATGCGATTCTCGAAAAAGACACGACCCAGCAGGCCCATACCGTCCGCGAACGCATTGCCGTGTGTATAAGCTCAAATCCGGGCGCGCAGTATCTCATCGCCCGTGGATCGCGCATGGCCCAGGCCATGGGCGGCGAGTTCTACGTCTTCTATGTCGACGTCGGCCGCGACACCCGTCCCGAGGACCAGAAGAGTCTGGCCGAAAATATCCGCTTCGCTCACAATCTGGGCGCAAACGTCCTACGCGCCACCGGCAGAAGCGTGGCCGAGGGCGTCGCCCAATTCGTGCGCGAGCACCACATCACTCAAGTCTTTTTCGGACGCTCGGCGCGCAGCGGCTGGCAGCGCTATCTTTATCTCTCGGCGATTCAGCGTTTCCTGCGCGATTCGCCCTCCGTCGATGTTCACATCGTCACCCAGGAGGCCCGCTGATGCCCGATCCGCCACACATTCTCGTCGTGGATGACGAGCCCCAGATCACGCGCGTGCTGCGCACCAGCCTCTCGGCTCAGGGATACGACATTCGCATCGCCAACAGCGGCGAAATGGCCCTGGAGATCATGAAAGATTGGTCGCCCAACCTGATCATCACAGATCTGTCCATGCCCGCAGTGGATGGCGTGCAGCTCTGCCGCCGCGTGCGCGCGGTGTCGCAGATTCCCATCGTGGTTCTTTCGGTGCGCGACAAGGAGCAGCAAAAAGTCGAAGCTCTCGATGCCGGCGCCGACGATTACGTCACCAAGCCGTTCGGCATGAATGAACTGCTCGCACGCGTGCGTGCGAATCTTCGCCGTGTTCCCACCGACAACGAACCTGACGCGGTCATCGAGATCGGGGATTTTAATATCGACACTGCCGCCCACAAAATCATGGTGCGGCGCAAAGAAGTCCGCCTCACACCCAAAGAATTCGATCTTCTGGTATATCTCGCGCGCCGTCCGGGAAAAGTAGTGAATCATCGCTCCATACTGGCCGCCATCTGGGGTGGACAAAGCACGGAACAGGTGGAATATCTGCGTGTCTTCGTAGGCCAGCTAAGAAAGAAAATCGAGACTGACGTTGCCTCCCCGCGTTACATCGTCACCGAACCCTGGGTCGGCTACAGATTCGAGCCGGGAGAATAAGCACCTCATGCGCTTCGCCGGAAATGCGGCTGTACTCAAGATGCCACCGGAGTTACCCATCGGACCTGGAATTTCGCTGCGAGGGAACGACCGGGGCGATCAATACGGACGGCTCAATATGGTCCGATGATGCCGGCAATGTGACGGGCTGCCGGCTTCGCATGGGACGGTGGGGTGGACATGGGTGTCTGCACCACAGTTGGGTCGAGGACATCCAGATATTTCATGCCGCTGCCGGTGTTGAAGAGCACGACCGTCTCTCCGGGCTTTAAGAATCCGCTTGCGCATAACTTGCGATACGCGACCAGGCAGGCTGCGCCTTCGGGCGCGGCGAAGATGCCTTCGACTTTTGCCCAATGGCGCGCGGCTTCGAGAATCTCTTCGTCGGTCGCGCTGACGGCTGTGCCAGCACTCTTCTTCAGTATGTCGAGGATCAGATAGTCGCCATAGGGTTTGGGCACGCGCAAGCCGGAGGCTAGTGTGGCGGCGTTGGTCCACATTTCCGCCGAAGACTTCCCTTCGGCCCACGCCTTCACGACCGGCGCGCAACCGGCTGACTGCACGCAGATCATCTTCGGCCGCTCGGATCCAATCCAGCCTAAGGCTTCCATTTCGTCAAACGCCTTCCACATGCCGAGCAGGCCGACGCCGCCGCCGGTCGGATAGATAATGCCTTGCGGCAGTTTCCATCCGAGTTGCTCGGCGACTTCATAGCCCATCGTCTTTTTGCCTTCGACGCGATACGGCTCTTTGGTTGTCGAAACGTCGAACCAACCGTCTTTTCCCCAGGCCTCAGAATCTTTCAGCTCTGCAACCTTGCGGGCGCAATCGCTGATCAGTCCATCGACGAGCGTGACGTGCGCTCCGTAGTAGTCGCATTCGATTCGGTTCGCGGCCGGAACATCTTTCGGCATGAAAATGTGCGCTTCGAGCCGGGCTGCGGCGGCGTAGGCGGCGAGCGCTCCGGCTGCATTTCCGGCGGATGGAATGGCCAGCTTCTTCAGTCCGAAATGGCGAGCCATGGTGACGGCAGCCGAGAGTCCGCGAGCTTTGAACGATCCCGTTGGATTCAGGCCTTCGTCTTTAATGAAAACGTTCGCGAATTCACGGCTGGGCAGCATGGGCGTAAACCCTTCGCCCAGCGACACCGGATCGGCGTCGGGAAGAACGGCGTCGTAGCGCCACATGGTGGGCGTGCGTCCGGCGAGCCGCGCCGCGGAAAAGCTGCGCTTGATCTTGGCCAGATCATGGCGGGCGTAAAGAACACCGCCATCTTTCGGACAGACAGATTGCGGACGGTCCGCAGGATAATGTTCTCCACAGCGAGTGCATTCCAGATGAGTGAGCATAAACATGCGAGTTTAGCTGGAAACGGGGGTCAGGGGCCAGGGGCCAGGGGTCAGGGGTGCTGATTACCAAACGCGACGTTTCGTTTAGTATCAATGCCTGGTTTAGTATCGATGCCGCGTCGGGATTCCGGAGGAGAAAGCGTACATGGGCAAGTTCATTCTTGGGGTAATAGTGGGAGCGGCAGCACTTTTCGCGGCAGTTTTTGTCTACTTCGCAACCGGGGTGGCACCGATCGCGACGGCCGCCAAGCCGATCCTGTTTGAGAAAACATTCGCCAGTATGGATCTGCACGCGCACCTCGAGCGAGAGATGCCGAAAACTGTGCCGATCAGCGCAGATGATGCGACCTATACTGCCGGCGCCCAGATTTATAAAGAACACTGCGCCGTGTGCCACGGACTTCCAAATCAGGAACAAACGGCCATCGCCAAAGGAATGTTTCCGAAGCCACCGCGGCTGTTCCATGGGATGGGTGTAACGGACGATCCGCCGGGTGAGACCTACTGGAAGGTAACGAATGGGATTCGCATGACGGGCATGCCCAGTTTTGACAACACACTTACCACGACTCAGAGGTGGCAGGTGAGCGTGCTGCTGGCCAGCGCCGATAAAGTGCCGCAGAGCATCAAAGACAGCATGACGGCGCCAACGGCGGCTCCGTCCGCGTCTCCAGCGATGAAGAAGTAGTTCGCACTGGCGTCCTCCTTGCTTCGTTTCTTCGGCAGCGATTTTGACAGGGGAGATGTCGGTTGACTTCGTCACCTAGCGCCCGGGGCTCAGGAAAACTCGCTTACCACCGGCGGGTTCCGAAACTCTTGCGGACTCCTACAGCGAAATAGCGCCCCCAGGGCCCGTTCGGGCCAAGGTCGGCGCTGCCAAGATTCTTGTCGCGCGCCCCGAGACGGTCGAAGAGGAAGTGCTGAGTGACGCGAAACTCGAATCCCTTGTCGATGTAGATTCCGGCACCCCAGGAATGCTCAACGCCAATGGCATCCGGAGACCAGGTGTAGAGTGTCTTGGGAAGGTTTTTGCCGAATAGAAAATTCTGAGCGCCAAAGACCATGAAGCGCCGCAGTAATCCCCGGCCAAAGGGACGAATCTCCATCAGGCTCGACACCATGTAACGGGCGAACATGGTGCAAGGGTCACTAGCTCCGCCATTCTGCGTGACTAAGGCCGAACAGAGGTTGGGATCAATCTCGTTGTGCGGAGGGGCAAGATCGGCCTGCACCCATCCCCAGAACATGTCGCGGGGAAAAAACATCCGCTCGTTCGGTACCGCTTCATGCCAGTAGTGGTCTTGCCACATTGCAGAGAAAACCGGGCCGGATTTCGACTTGTCAGGCGTGGATGCGGCGGACGCCGAAAGGCCCCGCTGGGTCGTCTGCGCCTTGGCGGTCTGAGTGAGGAATAGGGATGGTATGAGCAGCGCCAGGGTAACAATGGCAATCAGGTGTTTCATCTTGCCTCCGAAGAAATGGGTCCGGATGCGCGCTCGATAGGAAAGCTCACCAGAGACTCAGCTGCGACCCGGGCTAAGTAGAGCGCGCCATTGTAAACCGGTTCGCGGCATGGAACACGTGGCGGGTCGGATTCGACCTGCGTCTAAATTGCACAGACGGTCTCTCGGTCTTCCATAATTCATATATTGTGTTCGGCTTATTCCATTGCTAGTACGTTCGCAGTAGTTGAAATCCCCGTAAGGCTATACATCCAAAGGGCTAAGCGTTTGGTTGGAGGATTGCACAGGTTAGTGGGTGTAAAGACACCTTATGCCACAAGAGATTTCAGTTTCGTATCAGGCGATCAAGAGCAAGGTCTACCGGTTGATCGACGCTCTCGTAGTCGGCGAGAAGAACGAAGCTGACGTGCAGGAATCGATCCAGCGCTGGTGGGACCTGATTCATCCGGCGGATCGTCCGGTGGCACAGAAATACCTGCTTATGGTGCTGGGCCGCTCGGCCTCTGCCTTGGACGCGGTGGGCGATGGACTGTTCGCTGCTGGAGGGTCACAGAACCCCCGTCCGGAACTCGAACCGCACCACCTCCAGAGCAAGCGCATGCGCATGACGGAAAGAATGGTCGAGCGCATGATCAAAGAAACCGGCGTCAGAACCACGGTGTAAGCTTCAAACTATCGCTGGAATTCCTAACCCCAAGTTTTCCCGAGGATTTGCCGCGCTTGCCGCGCTCCTGTGCCGGAAGCTGTTCGACGCTCTATGTGAATTCGGCTGACGCAATCGGTATCTCAGGCGAATAGGAGCTCGAATCCTTGGAGCTTCGAAGGTGCTTTCTTCCTGCGCTCAATTTCCCTTTGAGCACATCTCACCGTGAGCTAAATATCGTAATACAGCGTAAATTCGTACGGGTGCGGCCGGAGGCGGATGGCTTCCACTTCTTTCGAGCGCTTGTACTCGACATACGTGCGCAGGAGTTCTTCGCTGAAAACATCTCCCTTGAGCAGAAAGGCATGATCGCGTTCCACCGCGTCGAGCGCTTCGTCGAGTGATCCCGGCATGGACGGAACGCTGGCCAGTTCCTCGGGATCGAGTTCGTAGATGTCCTTATCGAGCGGCGAGCCGGGATCCATTTTGTTTTCGATTCCGTCGAGTCCGGCCATGAGCATGGCGGCGAACGCCATGTAGGGATTGCAACTGGGATCGGGCGGGCGGAATTCGACGCGCTTGGCTTTTGCCGAGCTGGAATACATCGGAATTCGGCAGGCGGCCGAGCGATTACGCCGCGAATAAGCCAAGTTCACGGGCGCTTCAAAACCGGGCACCAACCGCTTATAGGAATTCGTCGTTGGAGCGATGATCGCCGCCAGCGCCGGCCCGTGCTTGAGCAGCCCGCCGACATACCAGAGCGCGAGTTGCGACAAGCCGGAATAGCCGTCCCCGGCAAAGAGCGGTTCGCCGTTCTTCCATAGCGACTGGTGCGTGTGCATGCCGTTGCCGTTATCGCCGAAGATTGGTTTGGGCATGAACGTGACGGTCTTGCCATAATTGTTGGCGATGTTCCGGACGATGTACTTATACAGCAGCATTTTATCGGCGGAGCGCAGGAGTGAATCGAACTTCAGATCGATCTCGGTCTGGCCGCCGGTCGCGACTTCGTGATGATGGCACTCGACATTCATCCCGCAGCTCTGCATGGTCAGCACCATCTCAGAGCGCAAGTCCTGATAATGATCAGTGGGCGGGACGGGAAAATAGCCTTCCCGGTATCGCGGACGATATCCGAGATTGTTCTCTTCCCTGCCGGAGTTCCAGCGTCCTTCTTCCGCATCGATGAAATAAAAGCCGTACTGCTCGCGCTGATCGAAGCGGACATTGTCGAAGATAAAAAACTCAGCTTCGGCGCCGAACGTGGCCTTGTCGGCGATTCCACTCGAACTTAAATACATCTCCGCTTTGCGAGCAATGTAGCGCGGATCGCGATCGTAGGGCTGCTTGGTCACGGGATCGACAACATCGCAAATCAGCACCAGCGTCGGAACTTCCGTGAAGGGATCGAGGAGGTGCGTGGCCGGGTCGGGCATGAGCAGCATATCGCTCTCGTCAATGGCAGCCCATCCGCGGATGGAAGAGCCGTCGATGCCGAATCCGTTGCTAAGAGAAGCTTCCGTCAGCTGATCGATGGGATAGGAAACGTGGTGCCACAGGCCGGGAATGTCAGTGAAA
This sequence comes from uncultured Acidobacteriaceae bacterium, assembly GCA_963772045.1. Lineage (GTDB taxonomy): Bacteria > Acidobacteriota > Terriglobia > Terriglobales > Acidobacteriaceae > Sulfotelmatobacter. The sequence continues at coordinate 145,312 of CAVYWC010000006.1, forward strand.
CGAAGATCGAGGATCCTGGCTTCGTTTTTTCTCGCGAATTCAAGAACAGTCTTGGAATCGGCCATGGAATTCGTTGATTCCCTTTCGATAGTCGCGGCTGGGCATCCGGCTGCTACAATCGCTCGCAATACGAGGACGGGAGAGTGTAATCGCTGGCGTGAGGGCGGGGCAATTTGATTCTTGTTATCGCGGGTATAACGCTACTTTATACTGAGCAGTCAGGATCGGTGCTCGCAATCGGCGCGCAGCCAAGGCATGCCGACCCTACCTGGCTCATCAATTCGACATGGAGGCTGAACTGATGGGCATTAGTGAGGAAGTTGTTACCTTGATGGTTGGGCGAGCTGAGGCCTTGGTTCTTTTTGAGATGCTTACTGGCCTCTATAGCCAACCCATTCTTGGAGTACTTGGTCCAGCAGAGAAGCTTGCACTTGCCAGGTTGCATGGAGCGTTAGAGAAGACCCTTGTCGAGCCGTTCATGCTCGAGTATCGGGCTCTGATAGAGGAAGCGCGATCAAAGCTTGCGGCCCAATGTGGCGCATGATGAATCGATCCAGATTACACAGCAAAGGTTGGAGGCCGGCCGCGATGTGGGAAAAATGCGGCTGCTCGCGTTCGCCCGTTTCGAGAAGGTGGGCACCGCTCCGATGATTCGTCGCAGTCGTGAGGATCAGCCGGATTGCAGAAATCCTCCTGGAAGGAAACTGTGCGACTCCTGTGACTGCTGAAAACTGAGTGTCCCACTGGCTATCGGCGACTGAAAACTGGCTTTGCATGGACTTTGATCAGCTGGAAACGTTTTTAGAAGTGGCTCGGCACGCGTCGTTTTCGCGGGCGGCAGAGAAGCGCTTCCGCACCCAGCCGGCGATTTCGTCGCAGATTCGCGGGTTGGAAGAGGAAGTCGGAGCCAAGTTGTTCGACCGTTCCGGAGGCAAAGTATCCCTGACTGCGGCGGGCAAGGCATTTTTGCGCTATGTCGAAGAAACGCTCGATGCGCGCAAGGCCATGCTGGTAGCGATTGCCGAGATGGAGCGCGTGCCGCGCGGCGAAATTATCGTTGGCGCCAACGAGGGCACGTGCCTGCACATCCTGCCCTACGTTTTCGCCGACTTCAAGAAGCAGTATCCGGATGTTTCGGTGAATATCAAGCGGGCGGATTACGCGAAGATTCTGGAATCCGTCATCGACAATTCCGTGGATTTCGGCGTGGTCTCGCTGCCGGTCACAGACAACCGGCTGACCGTGGTTCTCATCCATCGGGATGAGTTGATTTTGATTGCGCCTCCCCAGCATCCTCTAGGAAAGCTGAAGTCGGCGACTGTTGGAGAAATTGCGCGATTCCCGTTGGTCGTTCCCAAAGCCGGTCACACACGAGATGCCATCGAGGAATTGTTCCATGAACGTCGGCTGAAACCGAACTTCACCATGGAGCTGGACTCCAGCGAGTTATTGAAACGCTTCGTGGCGGCCGAGGTCGGCGTGGGGTTCATCGCGCGCTCCAACGTGGAGGAAGACGTTCGCGCCAAGGTTTTGACCGCGGTTTCGATTGCCGACGCGCAGGTTCGCCGCGACCTTGCGCTCGTCTTCCGCAAGGATAAAGCTTTGAGCCGCGCCGCACTCGCATTTATCGAAATTGCCGTGAAACACAAATCCACCCAGGAATTGGAGCCGGCGCCGGGCAGATGATAAGGGCCGGTTCCAAATTATTCGTCTTTATCGCGGCCGGGATGTGCTCGCTCGGGCTGGGAGGGGGCGCGCCCGCATCGGTCGCGCAGATTGTCGCCAAGCCCATCTCGCAGATGCCTGCCTCCGCGCGGCAATTGGTCGAGATTAAGGTCACCGGGAGCAAACGATTTGCCGAAGCTGAGATCGCAGCCTCGACTGGACTGCAACTGGGCACTCCGGTCGGTGAAGATGATTTCAAGCAGGCGGCCCGGCGGCTGGCGGACACCGGAGCTTTCACCGACATCAGCTACAAATACAGCTATTCCGCGACTGGCACCAAGCTGGAGTTCCAGGTCACGGATGCGGACAAGTTCGTTCCCGCGCGGTTCCTGGATTTCGTATGGTTCCCGGAAGCAGATCTTCGAAAGAAGATCAAACAGCATGTGCCGCTATTCGATGGGCAGTTGCCGCTCTCGGGTAATTTGGCGGACCAGGTGTCCGACGTGCTACAAGCGATGCTGGTGGAAGGCGCGATTCCGGGCCATGTGAACTATGAACGAGCTGGAAAGAACGATGGCCCGGTCGAGTCGATCGACTACAAAGTCAGCGATGTGTTAATCCGCATTCGGAATTTTGCATTCACCGGCGCCGAGCCGCCGGAGTTGCCGGAACTACAGGCTGCGGGCGAAAATCTGGCCAATCGGGAATACTCACGCAGCCGTTTGCAGCAGTTTGTGCAACGCCAGCTTCTGCCCGTCTACTACGAACGTGGGTACCTGAAAGCGGCCTTTGGTCCGCCGCAGATTAAAGCTGTGAATCTGCCGTCCGGAGAGGCGCTGCAGGAAGGTCCGCGCAACCAGACGGTGGTCGACATTGACTATGCGGTGACACCCGGCCAGCAATATAAGCTGAAATCCCTAAGTTGGTCGGGCAATCACGAATTCGCGAGCGCTCGCCTGCAGAAGATGGTGAATGCCAAGCTGGGTGAGCCCGCTAATACAATCCGCCTGGGGGACGACCTGAAGGAGGTGAAAATTCTCTACGGAAGTCGTGGGTTCATCACCGCGACGTTGAAACCGGAGCCGCAATTCGACGACGCTGCCGCAACTGTGGCAATTACCATCGAGGTGAAGGAAGGATTCGCCTATCACATGGGGGATTTGGAGTTCCGGGGTCTCGACAACGGCCTGACCGCAAAGCTGCAGAGCGCGTGGAAATTGCGACGCGGAGATGTGTTCGACTCGACCTATCTGGAGGAATATTTGCCCGAGGCGCGCAAGCTTCTACCTACGACTCTGGATTGGGACGTTGCTTCGCACGTTACGCCGAACATTGGGGACAAGACGGTCGATGTGGATTTGATTTACACAGCCAAGGCACCGATATCAAGATAAGGTTTGTAACCGTCTCTCAGAGGCGTTTCCGGATTCTGGAACATTTTTCTGACTGCGCGTGGATTTCGGGCTGCGCGTGTATATTGGCATGCCATCCGGCTCGATGTTGAGGATCGGTTCGGGAAATCCTGAGCGGAAAGTACGAAAAGTTTGGCCCGGAGCCTTCCCCCAAGTCATGACCGGGCTTTCGAAGGGGACTCGCGCCAGCGCGTCCCCTGTTTTTATCTTGGGTTATTGATGTGGCGCGTTGAAACTTCCAGCGAGACTCTGCATCTGCTCGCTTAGGGCCTTTGTTTGGCTCCGCCAGGCGCTGTAGACTGGCTGACTACCGACTCCAGGAGGAAAACTGCCGATGAAATCACGGGCGAGATCACAGGGAAGTGCAATTCTATTCACCGCCTTTACAGCTTTGGTTCTGACGGTTTCCGCATTCGCTGCGAAAGCCTCAACCTTCACAGGCATCGTGAGTGACTCGATGTGCGGCGCCAAACATGCCATGCCCGGTAACGACGCTGCCTGCACTCGCGGCTGCATATCAAAAGGTTCTAAGTACGCACTCGTAGTGGGCGAGAAGGTCTATACGCTCGAGACCAGCGACAAAAAAGCTCTCGACACCCTGAACCAGCAAGCAGGGGCGAAGGTGACGGTAACCGGAACGGAGAAGGACAATACCATCACTGTGAACTCGGTGAAAGCGACTCGATAGCTGAGGTTCAGCGCTTCGATTCGATGGCTGCGATTGTGGGAATTTTATCTGCCGGGAGGGCCGACGCCTTCCCGTATTTTTTGGGGTCCGGGCTCAAATTCATCGTTCCTTTACAAATCAATGTGTTAGATTGTCCCTTCTTCACATTGATTTTTGCTCTCTGGAGGAACACGGAATTGGGCAAAGACATGGTTCCCAAGCGGATTTTTTTTACCAAGGGAGTCGGAAAACACCGTGAAAGGCTGACATCGTTTGAATTGGCGCTGCGCGACGCTGGCATCGCCGCTCAGAATCTGGTTCGCGTTTCTTCCATCTTCCCCCCTAACTGCAAACTCCTGGCTCGCAAAGAAGGAGTGAAGTATCTGCATCCCGGGGAAGTTGTATTCGCCGTTGTAGCGGAAAATTCAACGCGCGAGCCGCACCGGCTGCTGGCCTCTTCGATTGGCGTAGCCATCCCGGCCGATCGCAACACTTACGGCTATCTCAGCGAGCACCATTCCTTTGGTGAAACTGAAGACTCCGCCGGAGAATACGCCGAAGAACTCGCCGCCGAGATGCTGGCTACCACCCTCAACGTGGAATTCGATCCCGACCGCTCCTGGGACGAGAAGAAGCAGATCTATCGCCTGTCGAACAAGATCGTGCGCACCGCTAATGTGACTCAGTCTGCCGTCGGCGACAAGCGCGGCCTGTGGACCACCGTGATCGCGTCGGCGGTACTGATCTTCGATTAGCACAGGCGGGCTAGGACGGCTGCCTCCCAGTATTCGTCGTTTTCTGCCGAGGTGGAAATTCTCGACCCAGTCGTCCCGTTATATTTTCTCGTGCCTGCGCTCCGAACACCACAAGTCCGCCAGAATAAGTCCAGCACTTAGAGTAGGTTACGGGTAGACTTGCACCGATCGGACGATCATTAGTTGTATCTTTGGTAACCTCAAAGATCAGCCGAATGTAACCTTCCGTTAACGGCAATCCGTTATGATGGAAATGGACTAATTAGATCGTGGAACGGGAGTAAAAGTGGACTTCGAAACGCGCAGGAAGAAGCAGCGAGATCTGATGATCCGCATGGTCGAGAGGAAAGTTCGCGAGCGGGCGCAGCAGTTGTATGAAGAGCGCGGGCAGGCCGAAGGACAGGCGCTGGGAGACTGGGTGCAGGCCGAGGAGGAAGTTCTCGGACGCAGCTTGGTTGCGCCACTATACCGTCGCGTTCGGACTCCACACTCGCAGGAGAATCCATTGCGGCAACAAGCATCAGATGGCGACAGCGGTTCTGGCGTCGTTGTCGACGATGCTTCGGTATATCAAGAATCTGTGTAGCGTGGTCCACTGCGCATCGGGCGTGAGGCGAAACCTCACAATCGTTTCCAACCACCCAACCCCGCATCATCCCAAGCAACGGCGCGCTGATCGATTTGCGCGCCGTATTTTTCTGGGTGCTATACAATCCGGCGTTAGGAGTGGTTCGTCCGCTCCGGTGGAGGCCTTTGTGGAATTTGGAGTTGGATTTGGAACGATCATCGGCGTCATCATCGCGATTTATATTCTGAGCTCCATCAAGATTCTGGCCGAGTACGAACGCGGCGTGATTTTTCGCCTCGGACGCTTGCTCAACGTCGCCAAGGGACCGGGCGTGATTCTTGTGTTCGCGCCGATCGACCGCATGGTGCGGATCTCGCTACGGCAGGAAGCACTGGAAGTGCCGCCGCAAGACATCATTACGCGCGATAACGTGACGCTGAAAGTGAATGCAGTGATCTTTCTGCGCGTGATCGATCCGAACAAGGCAGTGGTGGAAGTATCCAATTACGTCTATCAAACTTCCCAGTTTGCCCAGACCACGTTGCGTTCGGTGCTGGGCGAACAGGAACTCGACGAACTGCTGGCGCATCGGGACAAGATCAATCTTCGCTTGCAGAGCATTTTGGACACGCACACGTCGCCATGGGGCGTGAAGGTCACCAATGTCGAGGTCAAGCAGGTCGATCTGCCGGAATCGATGCTGCGTGCCATGGCGAAGCAAGCTGAGGCCGAGCGTGAGAAGCGGTCGAAGATCATTCACGCAGAGGGCGAGTTCTCGGCGGCACAGCGGCTGGTGGACGCCGCCCACCTGCTTTCGAGTGAGCCCGTCAGCGTACAGTTGCGTTATCTGCAGACGCTGACGGAGATCGGCGTCGAGAAAAATACGACCGTCGTCTTCCCGGTACCGGTGGACTTTTTCTCGGGCGTTCAGAAAATGCTGGCTACAGTGGGTGGGAACGGTAACAAACCAGCTGATTCCGCCCCGCCGAAGACGGCTTGAGTAGGGGAAGATGTTGCTTTGAAAGGGGCCGGCCTGCAAGGCCGTCCGCTGATCCGGCTGGGTTGGACGCGGCTTTAGCCGCCGGGGATTCTCGGTAAGTTTTGCGCGCCTGGTGGAGTTGATCTATGGCTTCGTCGGAAGATACGGAAATTACACTGGGAACGGGCAAACTGCTGGTCCTGTTCTTCGGTCTGGTCGCCATTTGCGCGCTGTTCTTCGCGCTGGGATACTCCCTGGGCCGCAAATCGGAACCGACGCTGGCGGGCACAGCCATGCCCGCCGCCCAGCCTACGGTCGCTTCCGGAAAAACCAGTTCCACGAGTCCAGCAACGCCTCCGATGACGTTCTATAAGAATGTCGAGCAGAAAGACGCGAACGCGGAACTGACTCCGGCTGACGCCAAGACAGATACAACTGCCGTGCCTGCGAACGCGGCTCCGGCGCAACCAGCGCAAAGCTCCTCAACACTGGCCGCGAATGCCCCCGACCCGAGCACGGTTTTGCCAACGTCGGCTTATTTCGTGCAGGTGGCCGCGGTCACCAAGCAGGAAGATGCGGACGCGCTGGTCGGTGCGCTGAAGAAAAAGGACTATCCAGCGTTTGTAGCTCCCCAGGCCACTACCGATAAGCTGTTCCGGGTGCAGGTTGGGCCGTTCTCAGAGATCAAAGACGCGGAAGCAATGCGCACGCGCCTGATCGGCGACGGGTATAGCCCGATTCTGAAGAAGTAGCTGGTCCCACTCAAGCCAAAAGCGGGCTTGAATGGGCCACCCGTCCGCTTGGATTTCTCTTGGTTCATCGGCTCGCGCGGAGCCGTACTGTTTAGCTGCTGCTTTATTGGCGCCATCATTTACACAAGGAGAGCCCCTTTCGTGGCGATGGTGATGGCAGGGCTTGTGGCTGGGTGGGAGGGTTTTAAGATGTTTCGAGCAGAACGAAATTCAAACTGAGGCACCGCCCGTGCGATTCTTACATTGACACTCATCGATGCTCGCGCTATTCCTAGTCTGCCATGAGTTCTGACGATGCCCTGCTCGACCGCACTCTTCACGCTATTTCCGATCCCACACGGCGGCGCATTCTGCGGGCGCTCAAAGAGGGTGCCGCGGCTGCGAAGGCGCACGACAAGACTACCGACGATCACGGTCCATGCTTGTGCGCGGGAGACATTGAGCAGCGGGTGCAGCTATCGCAGCCAACTATTTCGCATCATATGGCCATCCTGACGAGAGCGGGGCTGGTAGAGGCTTCGAAACAAGGACAATGGCGCTGGTACCGGCGGAACGAGAAGGCGATTCGGCTCGTGGTGAAAACTTTAAGGGGAAAACTCTAGAAACAACGAAAGCACTTGCAATTTCTTGCGCCTGATACGTTCCGACTTGTACCACGGGCTGCTAAAGAAAATCGATCACAACCAAGGTGATGTCATCCTGCTGGGGCGTGGAAGAAGCCTGCCACTGCTGAACTCCTGCGAGCAGGCGCTCACATAATTCTGGCGCGGGACGAGACTGGTTCTCGCGCACGATCCGCTCCAGTTGATGATCACCAAACGACTCGCCAGCCGAGTTCTCAGGTTCAACCATGCCATCGGTGTAGAGCAGAAAACGATCGCCCGAAGCCAGCGGAATACTACGTGAGGGATAAGCCGACGCCGGCATAACTCCGAACAAAAGGCCGTTGCTTTCAATGCGAATGAGATTCCTGTCGGTCGCTCTCCAATAAAGCAGTGGTGGATGTCCCGCTGCTGAGTAACGCCCGCTTCCGGTCTCAGTGTCGATCCAGAGATAAGCGGCGGAAACGAACTGCCCGCGCCGATCGGAGAGAATCGTCCCAAGGCGGCGGAGCACTTCGGAGGGATCGTGGGCCCAGGCCGCGACCGACTGCATTGCCACCTTGATCATGGAGGCGATCAGAGCGGCAGGAACGCCATGACCGGAGACGTCGGCAATGAGGAAACCAGCTCGATGCGCATCGAGGGGGATAAAGTCATAAAAATCGCCTCCGACAGCAGTCATGGGCCGATAGGCCGCGGCAACCCGCACACCGAGCAACTCAGGAATATCGTCGGGAAGAATCGAGAACTGCAGTTGGCGGGCAATTTCGAGTTCGTTCTCGATGGCCAGCAAGCGGCGCTCGCCGGCAAGGCTCACCTGCACAGCGACATATCCAAAGGAGAACAGGAGAGTTGCAAAACCCAGATGGTCCAGGATGAGGGCGCTCTCGAAGCCTAGCGGACGAGTCATGTTGACAAAGAGAGCCTCGACAGCGAAGACCATCGTACCGAAGGCAAAGACGCCGCGGTTGGTGAGAACCAGGTATTGGCTCGACAATTTTGGACTGGCGACGACAACGAGCAGAAGGATCAGCAAGCAGGCTGCGAGCAGGTTATTGTAGGGCATCAGCTTGTCGTTCGATCCGGTGAACACGAAAAAGGCAACACCGGCCAGACCGATCGCAAGGGCAACGATGGCGATTAGCTGAGTCAAGGATCGTACTTTGCCCAGGCTCAATTCCCGAAAACAGAGTGAAGCAGCCACCAGTATCAGATAAGTCGCAGCGGTGTTCGCGTACGGCGCCGAAGTCTGAAGCCAATGCGGGAGCACGGTCAAGAGGGGAGGAGATTGACTCATTTGTATGAGACCATACATGCCGCTCCAGATTCCCAGCCAAACGAAGACGCGCACGCCGCCGCGGCGCCGGACCGCTGCAATGAAGCAGGCCGCGAGCCCAACGAAAAGGAAAACCGCTCCGAACATGATGTCGACGATTTGACCGAGCTGCACCGCTGGATTTTGGCTGTCTGGAGTCACCGTCATAGGTTGTGTGCAACCGAGGAGTAGTGGCGAGCGGACTGGAGACGGGAGTCTTTGAGTGACTCGGCCACCTCAACCGGATTTGCGCTCATCTCGTTTCCTCTGCGCCCAACGCTCTTTAACGACCTGGCGGGCGCGGCCGATGGCCAGCGCATCTTCCGGGACGTCATCGGTAATGCAGGATGCGGCAGCGATGTATGCGCCTTTGCCTACGCGAACCGGCGCGACCAGAGTGCTGTCGCTGCCCACGAAGACTCCATCATCGATCAGAGTTTTGTGCTTGTGCATGCCGTCGTAATTGCAGGTGATCGTGCCAGCGCCGACGTTGACTCCCGCGCCAATTTCGGCGTCGCCGAGATAGGTCAGATGATTCGCCTTCGATCCCTTGCCCAGCTTGATCTTTTTCGTCTCGACGAAATTTCCGACATGCGCGCCCTCGCCGATTTCGCTGCCAGGGCGCAAATGCGAATAGGGGCCGATAATCGCGCCGGTTCTGATGCGCGAATCTTCCATGATGCATCCAGGACGAATCGTCACGCCGTCGCCGATCTCACAATCGCGAATGACGGAATACGATCGCACGCGGCATCCCGTGCCGAGGTGCGTGTTCCCGAGCAACTGGACATAAGGCTCGATCACAGTGTCAGAGGCAATGGAAACGTCGGCGTCGATCACGCAAGTGGCAGGATAGAAAATCGTGACGCCATCGGCCATCAACTGGCGCGCCTTGGCCATACGCAGGAAATGATCGATGTCGGCCAGTTCGGCGCGGGTGTTCCCTCCCAGCACTTCGCCGGGCTCCTCCGTCTTCCAGGCGAGCACGTGTTTCCCCGCACGCCGTAGCACCTGAGCCATGTCGGTCAGGTAATACTCCGAGTGCGGATTCCCGGTCGAGAGCCGCTCGATGTGGGCGTAAAGGTCCTTGACAGCAAAAGCATAAAAACCGGAATTGATTTCGTGAATTCTCTTCTGCGCCGGGGTTGCGGACTTTTCTTCAACGATGGCCTGCACTTCAGCGCTGCGCGTGTTCTTGCGAAGTACCCGGCCGTATCCGGTCGGGTTCTCAAGATCGGCGCTGAGCAGAGTCATGGCCGCGCGCCGTGCGAGATGAAACTCGAGCAGACGACTGATGGTTTCCGGAGTAATCAAGGGCGCGTCGCCGGAAAGGACGATCACATGGTCGTATCCGAACAGAGCCTCCCGCGCGACCATGAGAGCGTGGCCGGTGCCGCGCTGCTCGGGCTGAAGAACAAAATTCACGCCCGTATGCTGCATGGCGGTGCGAACGCTTTCGGCTTCGTGCCCGATGATCGCGTAGACATCAGTTGCGGAAAGCACGCGCGAGGCAGCCCGGGTCACGTGCTCGAGCAGCGGCTTGCCGCCCACTTCATGTAAAACCTTAGGGATCTGCGATTTGAGCCGCGTTCCCTTGCCCGCAGCCATAACGGCGATTGCGACACGCGGCGCATTTATTCGGGCCGCGACTTCGGCAGTCTTCTTGTCTGCCGGCTTTGCCGGCAGCTTCCCTTTTGATTTTTTCATTCGCCCCAATATACCGCGCCAACCAGATCAGAAAAACTCTGTTCGTCCTATTTAGCGTTCTTTCTGAAATCCTTTTTAACCACAACGGCCGTGAAGGTACCGAAGAATGGGATTTTTTTACAAGCCAATCCCGCCATCGACAACTAGAATTTGGCCGGTAATGAATTGAGGAGCGGTGGCGAAAAACAGCACAGCTTCGGCAATCTCTTCGGCGCGGCCGTTACGCTGCATGGGGGTTTGTTTGGCCATACGCCGCATGAAAGCGGCGGCGGATTTTTCTCCCAAGTCGATCATTCCAGGAGCGACGGCATTCACAGCGATCTCGGGCGCCAGTGCCTTGGCCATAACTTTGGTCAGCATATGGAGCGCCGCCTTGGAGGAGCAATAGTGCGCATGAGTAGCCCAGGGGCGGATTCCTCCCAATGAGCCCATGTTGATAATCTTGGTTTCAGCTTCCTTGGCTTCTGCTTCGATCGGCGGCCGCGAGGAAGACCGTTTCCGGCGACCGCGGCGGCGCATGTACTTCAAAGCTTCCCGCGTAACCAAAAATGGACCACGCGTATTGGTGGCGAAGATTGCGTCCCATTGCGCGATGGTAAGCTTCTCGAACTCGACGGTTTCGTAATTGGCGGCGTTATTGACCAGGATGTCGATGCGGCCGAGCTCGCGTCCGGCTTCTTTCATCATGGCGCGAACACTCGCCTCGTCGGTTACGTCGCACTGCATCGCAAATGCACGCACGCCGAAGCTCGCGAGATCAATCACCGTTTTTTGAGCATCACGCGCCGAGTCTTTGAAGGTAATCGCAACGTCCGCACCGGCGCGGGCCAGGGCCATAGCGCTGGCGCGCCCCAGGCGCCGTGCAGCACCGGTGATCAGGGCCGTTTTGCCCAGCAAAGGTTTGGAAGCAAGATCAGGCATGCGGGGAATTCTACCCCGCCGGGCACTCGTGGACGAAGTGAATCAGAATCGAACGGAAACTCTTCAGGCGAAGTTCAGCAATTGACGAACGCGATCCGGCAGCAGGACTTCTTCTTCAGACTTGAGCACAACGACATCGGCCTGAGCAGTAGCTCCCGGAACCAGAGCTTCCTGGTTCGCCACCAGCATAATGATCGGCACGCGTGGATTTTGGCGTTTCAGTTCAGCCGCAATCAGGGCCGATTCGGCGCCATCTCGGTTGAGGTCGAGCACAACCAGGTGGATGTCTCCGTTGGCGAAACGAAAGATGCCCTCATGACCGTTGCTGGAACTGGCGGTCTCCCAGCCACGATCCTTGAGCAAAGCGCAGCGCAGGTTGAGATTGACCAGATCGCTCCCGATGCAGAGTACACGACAGGCAGCTTGCTTTCTCATCGCCGTCCCCGGTGGAGCGCGATCTGGCAACGGAGCCGATCAGCCGCACTTATTGGGCTACGAATAGCACACTGCTTCCGGTCGCGCCGTGACTAGGATCACGAAGTTAGGTCCATTGTTCACTGTAGGTTCCCGATAGTCGCGGGCAAATCCGCGCGGCAAGAGCGCCCGATCCGTTTGCTATGGAAAATCCGCGACCCAGCGCGCTAGAATCTCCGCGCATGCCAGAGGCTCGCCAGGTCGTGGTCTACTCGCGCAAGGGCTGCCATCTGTGTGAGGTGGTGAAAGAGAGCCTGGCTAAGCTGTCGCGTCGCGGTGGATTCATCTGGCAAGAGATCGATGTGGATTCAGACCCCGAAATTCGCCGCCAGTTCAACGACGAAGTTCCGGTCGTTTTTATTGACGGGCGCAAGGCCTTCAAGTACCGAATGGACGAACAGGAATTCCTGCGCAAGCTCACGCTCTGATTCGTCCTGTGTAAAATTCGTGGCGAACCAGCAGACTTAGATACAATCTTAGCCGGCATGTTACGGACCCAACTCTACGCCGATCCCGGCGGCCTTTTTGTGCACGATGTGGTACTGGGGTCATGCCGGCGCAACGCGGAGAAGACAGCTCTAGTCGACGCCTCGTCCGGACGGCGTCTCACCTACGCGGAGTATGGCAGCGAGGTGGAACGGCTGGCACACGGGCTGGTTGCGGCCGGAATCAGGCCGGGAGAAGTCACGGCCATCTTCCTGTCCAACTCCTGGGAATTCTGCATTGCCTTTCATGCCATCCAGCTCGCGGGGGCGATTCCCACGCTGCTCAATCCGACCTATCGCGAACGCGAAGTGCGATACCAGCTGCAGAATTCCGAGGCCGTCTGCCTGATCACTGATGGCTCGAATATCGCAGGGATCGACCTTGCGGGTTTGCCGAATCTGCGCAATGTCTATACGACCCGCCAGCCAGCCACAGGCACGGAACCGTTCGCAAATCTTCTCCGAGCGGTAACAGTTTCGATCCCTAAGCCCGAGCAGGCTCCCGAGCAAAGCCTTGCCGCGCTTCCCTATTCCAGCGGGACGACCGGGCTGCCCAAGGGTGCCATGCTTTCGCACTTTAATCTGATCGCCAACGTGTATCAGTTGCTCGCGCCCAACACATCCCAGCTCAACCCCTCCGATCGCATGCTGTGCTGCTTGCCGCTTTATCACATTTACGGGCTGAATGTTGCTCTCAACCCCATGCTGATTCTGGGCGCAACGCTGGTCTTGGTGCCGCGGTTCCACGTCGACCAGATGATGCAGTTGATCGTAGCCGAAGAAATCAGCATGATGCCGCTGGTTCCGCCGGCGCTGAATGCTTTCTGCCAGGCCGCAGAAGCCGGCAGGTTTCCACGCGCGCACAAAATTCAGTGGGTGAAATCGGGAGCGGCGCCGCTCCCCCCCGAGCTGGGGCGCCGATTTACGTCGCTCACCGGAATCCCCCTCTGCCAGGGATACGGCATGACCGAAGCATCGCCCGTCACACACGTGGGATACCTTGAACGGGAACTGTATCGTCCCGATTCGATCGGCCATCCCGTCGCGCAGACTGACTGCCGGGTGTTGTCGCAATGGGATCTTGATCCGTTGGAGGATATTGCCGAACTTACGCAATCTCCATCGGATCTGCCGGGCGAACTGGTCATGCGCGGACCGCAATTCATGCTCGGCTATTGGAAAGATCAGCAAGCCACGGCCGCCGTGTTGCGCGACGGCTGGTACTGGTCGGGGGACATTGTCACACGCGATCGCGAGGGCTTCTACCGCGTCGTAGATCGCCGCAAGGAGATGATCAAGTACAAGGGATTCGCCGTGGCTCCGGCCGAAGTTGAAGCCGTACTGATGGAACATCCGGCGGTGAAGGAGTGCGGAGTCGTGGGGCGCGCAGACGCCACAGCCGGCGAGATCCCGGTAGCTTTCGTTGCATTGCGCGATGGATTCGTGGACGGCGGGAAACTCGGCGACGAACTCTGCGCGTTTGTGGCGGAACGCTTAACTCACTACAAGCAGCCTCGGGAAGTTCATTTTGTGGACACCGTACCCAAGACCCCGTCGGGAAAGATTCTGCGCCGAGAATTGCGTAAGTCAATCGCTTAGTCGTTCTCCCAACGTTGTTATCTGAAATGATTCGGCTGCAGCCATTCGGCGCATTCGATGCACTTCTGTGCATTGATTCCCTCAGCCCGGCAAGTCTACTTTCCTCGCAACGTTGTTCCCTTCTTTCCTGTCCCCCGAGTTGGAAAGCTCAAAGGCAGGAAGCCGGATACGGAAGTTCGTTTGGGGCTCCGCCACACTGATAGCGCTGTTCCGCTCTTACGGGCACGGGACCGGTTTGCGCCGGCTCAAAGCTTGGACTGAGCAGCGACGAATTCGCGCCCTCCGTCAACCACGCAACTTCGCCTGAACACTCGAAGTGTGTCCATCCCATGGAGGAACAATAACCATGAAACGACGCAAGCTCTCCCTTGTGGTTCTTTGTCTTGCGGTTGTAACTGTTGCAAGCTTAGAACTTTGCGCACAAAACGATCCCGGGCCGCGGTCAGGTCCTCCGGATGCCGGAAGCTACTACCCCACTTTGAACAGCAACGAACAGGCTCTGTTCAATCAGGCACAACAGCGATTTCAAGAGGTCGACTCGGTCTCTGGCAGCATTGCCGGCGAAACGGGAAGCGGCCTGGGACCGACCTTCAACGGCAACAGCTGTGCCCAGTGCCACGCCCAACCCACAATCGGTGGCAGCAGCCCGGGAATATCCAGCCCGCAAAACCCGACTCCCAATCCTCAAGTCGCCCTCGCAACCTTGGACGGAGCCCTCAACGTGATTCCTTCGTTCATCACGGCAAATGGCCCGGTGCGGGAGGCACGATTCATCACCAACTCAAACGGCACACTCGACGGCGGCGTGCACGACCTCTATACCATTGCCGGGCGCGTCGACGCATCCGGCTGCACCCTGGCGCAGCCGACCTTCGCGGCGGAACTCGAAGCTAACAACGTGATTTTCCGCACTCCCACCTCGTTGTTCGGCTTGGGATTTGTTGAGGCGACACCAGATTCAGTGTTACAGGCAAATTTGGCATCGACCGCATCGGCGCGGGCGGCACTGAAGATCGGAGGCGTCTTCAACACCAGCGCAAACGATGGAACGATCACGCGTTTTGGCTGGAAGGCGCAGAATAAATCACTCTTCATGTTTGCCGGCGAGGCTTACAACGTGGAACAAGGAGTGAGTAACGAGTTGTTCCCCAATGAACGCATCGCCGTGGCAGGCTGTGTGCTCAATGGTTCGCCGGAAGACGCAACCAACATTCTCAATCAAAACTCGAGCAGCCCGAATTACAACACCCTGCTCGGAACCGCGTCAGAGATGTCGTCCGATGTCGTCAACTTTGCCGCGTTCATCCGGATGTCAGCACCACCAACGCCGGCACTGGCGACGAGCGCCATCCAAACCGGCGCCAGCTTGTTCAACTCGATCGGCTGCGCTCTCTGTCATTCGCCGACGCTTACGACCGGCCGCTCGATCTTCACCGGGATGTCGAACGTGACCTATAACCCATATTCCGATTTCGCCCTGCACCATATGGGAACGGGCCTGTCGGATGGCATTCACCAAGGCGTGGCCGGGCCCGATCAATTCCGCACTGCTCCACTGTGGGGCTTAGGACAGCGTCTGTATTTTCTCCACGATGGAAGGACCGCTGATCTGATCCAGGCGATTCACGCGCACAGCGGCTCTGGATCGGAGGCGAATCTGGTGATCCGGAAATTCAATAATCTGAATGCAAACCAGGTGCAGGACTTGTTGGATTTCCTGCGCTCACTGTAAGTAGAGTGCTGCCGCAACGCAAAAACCGCGGAGAGCTATTTCGGCTCTCCGCGATTTTCAGAGTGAATAAGAGACGGGAGGTGGCGCTCGCAAAAGCTTGTGTCTCTAATCTGTCTTGGCCGGCATCTTCTTGGTGACCAGAAAATTCCAAATCACCTCATTGGCGCTAAAGTCGTTGCTGGTTTTGCCAATCGCATTTTCCGGCTCGTACTGCTCGCCGCCAGGCCAAGTGTTGCCTGCGCCCTTCACGCTATAGAGAACGACTTGGGCGCCCTGGCTGCAGCCCTCGTAGGTGTCGATCTTCGTTTCCATCCCGCCTTTGCCGTGGGAAGGCAGTTTGCTGTGAGTCGGTTTCTCGCCACAATGATCGATTCTCGCCCACGCTTTAGCGCTATCGTCGGCCGACAGGGTTGCGAGATTCAGGTTGTGCTCGGTCCCTCCGCCGCGCGGCACGACCTTGTCGGAGGTGCCCGTGATCATCATGAGGGATACCGTGCGCGAAGGCAGGCAAACCATGGTCTTCGGCATGGTCGCGCCCACGGTTGCTACAGCGGCGATCTTATCCGACACCGAGCAACCAAGATGCATAGCCATGAATCCGCCTTCCGACAAGCCAGAGGCATAGATTCGTGCAGGGTCCGCGGAAAATTTCGCGGTAAGCTGATCGATCATCTGATTAAAGAATCCGATATCGTCGACTTCCGGCTGGCTTTCCTCATGCCGAGTCTGCGGTTGCTGGCCCCCACCGTTTGGCTGGCCTCCCCCATTCGGATAGCCTCCCCCTCCGCCGCCCGGGTAGCCGCCGCCCGGATAACCCCCACCGGGGTATCCGCCACCGCCGTATCGACGCCGCCTTCCCGGATAGGGTTGTGTCTGCTGCTGTTCCTTCGGCCGCACCCCGACATTCCAGCGTCCATGCAGCGCGGATGGATAAACCGCGATGATGCCGTCTTTATCGGCGATTTGATCGAAGCCGGTCAGCCGCTCAATGTCGTCTGTATCCTGATTCATGCCATGCAGCAGAATCACCACTGGATAGTGCTGTTGGGCGTTATAGCCCTTTGGCAGTCGTACTACGAATGTTCGGTCGACATCATCGACGGTGACTTTCTCCTTAGTCTCCTGAGCGCTCAGCGATTGGGCAGCGAGCAGGATTGCCACACAAGCCGTCGCCGGGAATGCGTAGCGCATCCCGCTGAATCTTCCACCGTTCATGCTTTCTCCGAAGCGACCCGGGCCCATCCCAAGCTAGCACACATGATCGCTTCGAAGCATCTCGCGACGCTGGAGTTGGCCGGGTGGAACTTTTCGAGCCCGGCTCTCGTATCAGATTCCGAGCAGCAAAGCCGCCCGAGCGCAACCTTGGATAGATCAGACGCGGCATAAGGAGGCTAGTCATGGATGGACTGACGGGTTTGACAGCGGTCGTGATGATTTTCGGAATGCCGACAGCCATTGTGGGTATGTACCTGTTTTACCGGGTGCGGAAGTTGCGCACCGAGGAACGCCTGACGGCGATGCAGCGCGGCGTCAGCGTGCCGATGGCCGCAGAACTCTCCGAGAGCGCACGATCCCGGCGCAACGGAATCCTATTGATTGCCGGAGCGGTTGGCTATATGCTGGCGTTCAGCATCGTCGCCAGATACGAGCCAGATGCCATCATCGCGGCGGCGTTCGGCGCCATCCCGTTCGCTCTGGGACTGGGATTTCTGCTCGATTCATTCCTGATTCACCGCGACGCGAAGACGGCATAAGGCGTGCAGTTGGCGCAGGCTGTCATGCCGAAGCCTCGCGCTTTTTGGCATATCCCTGTCTTTAAAACGGCGGATGGCCTGCGGCACGACGATGGAAACTCCAAGCCTTGGCATGGGCCAGTGGTGCAGTTTTGTTTCTTCAGACTGCGTTCATCCTGAACGGAGCCGGTTTCCAGGCGAAGTCACGCATCTCCCGCTGAACTGGCCTGGCGCGCAAGCCGAGCCACCGGGCCCCACGGCTTGCCCTTGGCAGTTTTTCAGGCGCGCTCCCGGTGCGCTTTGCTTCCTCGCTCCCAAATTCGGCAGCAACGCTTCTCTTGTAAATCCTTGTAAAGAATGCCGAAGGCGACATAGCTCCGGACAATGGGTTGGTACAATTGGGAGCACAATCATTTGCTCGCTTGCGACGGGGGGGCACTGCGTGTCTGTCGAGTTCACCGGTCGAGTTGTCTCTCGGATTACGCTTTCATGGCTAACTTTGCTGGTGTTTGCTGGCATCTGCTATGGCCAGCAAACTACCCCGCCCTCTACGCCGGCGGAAAAGCCTTCGCCAGCGTCATCCGCACCGGCAGCCACGACTGATCCGGCACCGGCTCCGACGCAAACCAAATCGGTGCAAACCAAGCCTGCGGAACCGGAGACGCCCGCACCGGGGCAGCAGCCGAAGAGAATCCTGGGCGTTATGCCGAACTTTCGCGCGGTGAGCGCCGGGACGATTCCGCCGCCGCCCACGCCCAAAGAGGCATTCAAGATTGCCACCAAACAGAGCTTCGACTACTCTGCGTTCGTGTTTGTGGGGATCACTTCGCTTCTAGCGGAGTCCACAGACGCCCATCCCGCACTTGGCAAAGGATTGCCCGGCTTTGGACGATATTACTGGCGCGGATTCCTCGATAAGACTGACGGCAATTACCTGGTGGTCTTTGCCTTCCCGTCCATCCTGCACGAGGACGAGCGCTATTATGCCATAGGCAAGGGCCCGTTTCTCAAACGCGGGGTTTACGCCGCCACACGAATTCTCATCACCCCTGACTACCGCGGGCATAACACCATCAATGCATCGGAACTGCTGGGCCGGGCAGTTTCTCAGGGAATCTCCGCATCGTACTATCCGAGCAGTTCGCGCACGGTCGGGGCCTTGGCCGTAAAGTTCGGATGGGCTATGGGTCGCGATGTGCTGACCAACGTGTTCCGCGAGTTCTGGCCTGATATCGCGGTTCACGTCCTGCATCGGAATCCTTAGCAGCGTCTCCACTTTTTGTGAGTATTCAGGTTTTGTTTCGAATCCAGCGGAAGAAGCGAGTGTCTGCCAAGTTCACAATCTCATTCTTGTTGTTGCTGGCTGCCTTTGTCCTGCTTACCTATCGCTCGGAAGCGCAGGTGAGCTCCTGTCCGACCGCGAAAATGAACGGGCCCGCCCCGGAACCGTCGCAGCAAAATCCGAGTTCAAGTCAGTCCGCCAGCCCCACGCCTGCGTCGTCGGATAAGAATTATCGCCCTTCGACTCGCAACAGTTCCCGCTCTCCAGCCTTCTCGATTCGGCGCGCGCCGAGACTTCAAAACGCCCGCACACGCAACGATATCGTTACGCTTACAGGATTTGCGCCGTACAGGGGTCGGAGTACATCCGGTACACCGTACCAGGTCGCCTGTCCGCCCAGTGCGGTCGAAAGATGCGGGATGCGTCCAAACTCCCGGTCATATCCAGCTGTATAAGCCTGCACGCGGGCAAAATATTGTTCCACGAAACCCGGCGGTAACAGGTGTTCACCAACGAGCAGTTCATTGGTCCGGTCCACGTTTTCAATGCGCGTCCATGCATTATTTTTGCGCAGGAACTGGAGCGTAGATTCGAGCAGATAACTGTTGCCGACGTTCCCATCGGAGAGGCTCTGATTTCTGCCCCACAACAGCAGATAAGCCCAATTACCGTCTCGCAGAGAGCGGTTGTACATCAGTGAAGCGGTCATTCGACGGATATCTTCTGTAGGAAGGAGAGCTTCTGGGGCGTGAAGCTGTCCAATCGAATACTGAAAGCTCCAGTTCTGTCCACGATTGGCCGTGACACGAGTGGACCACGAGTCGATCTTGCCCTGGTCGATCTGCCAGCGGTCTTCGCCCGGTTCGCGGCCGTGAAAACCCGAGGCCTCGAGGCGGAGGTTGCGAAATGTAAGCCCCACCGTAATTACGTCGTCGGAAATGTGCGTCGAGTCCTGCAGATGATGCCCCAGCGGAGCCAGGGGGTCTTCCGAGGCCGAGGCTCGGTGCGGATATGCGGTTGGACCCAGTGCCGGATCACCGACAGGAGCGGCATAAATCGACAGCAAACTTCGTTCGCTCGGCTTGTAATCGTAGAACGCCGCCACTTCCATGAAGAAATTATGGGGATGTTGCCCATCGACAAGAGGAAGACCGTACGCCGTCTCCCCTTCCTGGAACAGTTCGGGATAGCGGCGATCCGTAATCGTAGCGGGCTCCAGACTTAGCATCGTCCGGAGGGTGAGGGTTCCGGGCCCGATTTTTCGCTGCGCCATAGGCATAACCCAATTGGTCGAAAATAGCTTGTCTCCGCCTCGCGGCCCCGATTGCTGAATATCCGATAGAAATCCCTGGCCATGGAACATGAGCATCCACTGTCCCTTCCTCGTCATCAGCATCTCTGTCGGTGTGGAGTTTGCCTCGGCGTCCGTTCCAGAAATTGCGTGTTGTTGCAAGAAGTCAATCAGCGACTGCGGCTGTGTACGCATGGTATTTCCCGTTGTCGGCCCCATGTGCGTCATGTCGTGGGAATTCTGTGGCGACTTGGTTGGCAATGGCTCTTGCTGGGCTGAAGCATGGAGCGCGGCAATGTACACAAATAAGACCCCTAGGCCCTTGAGCATAAATCTCTTCCCTTCTCGATGTGGAGTGATCGAATTGGCCGCAGAGCAACGAGCGAAGCTCAGCTCGCTGCAAACCCGCAACACTGGGAAATCAGAAAAAGGGCTAGATCAGGAATGAACAGAGAACGGCCTGAGCTCTGTGCGACGGAGGGTCGCCGAGAGATTTTGGCGGGGATGATTCTTCACTCGGGAGCGAAAAGGCGAAACTGAATCTTGCAATTTGCGCAGTGGACTCAGCCGGAGTGTCGACCCGTAACGGCTGCACTTTCGGCGAGTTTTCAGTTCGCGGCGCAATCCGGCAGCAAGGGGACGGAAGTGAACAGGTTGCAGCGATCAGAAGCGAGGAGGGGCCAGCCATCCTCGCGCAATGCGGTTTAGTGTGATGTCCTGAAAGGGCGTGCGGCTGACAGCAGGCCAGAGTCGATGCTGGCGTAAGCAGCGCCAGCATGAGAGCCAGCGCGATTGATTGCACGCGTATGAGCAAGCCTGATAAACCCCTGCGTGCCGATGCTACAACACACGCGTGCGAGCCGTCACCTGAAGTGGTCAGTCCGGAAGGCCGGAAGCACTTCGGATCTATGCTCTATCGGATCTAACGTTCTATCGGATTCGCTTCGCCTCAGGTTCGCGCGCTGTGACCAGTTCCGGGTGCAAACGGCGAAAGGTTTCCGCGACGTGGCAATTCCAGCACACTGGCTGGTAGCGGGAGAAGACTTCGGGGAGTTGCTCCGGGCGGAGATCCTTCCATTCGCTGGTTTTGAAGTCAGGCCCCAGAAGAGCTGGCGCGTGATCCATGTGATGCAGTGGACCGATCAATTTATGGCAGAACACACATTTTTTCCCTTCATACCACTTCGAGACCATATTCCAGACGAGACAGTTTTCCGGATCAACCTCGATCTGATGCAGGCAATCCTGGCCGCAGCCCTGACGCTCCGGCCAGCGCGAACATTCTTTCAGCCGCAGCGTGGGCTCGCGCAAGAACGCTCCCACCGCAGCCTCGCCGGCAGCGACATCCACCGCAGCAGGTTCTTGTGTTTCCGGACAGGTAACCAGACGTTTCCCGCGATAATCGAAATACGCGCGCAGGCCCGGAATGGCGCGGATCACAAACAAACCAACCGCCAGCACAAGGACAACAAGGACGATGAGAACCGTGAGTGACATGGAGCACCTCCCGGCTGAGACTGCCTGGAATTAGTCTGGCCACGGACGGGGGAAGCAGCGGTGTTGCGAATCACGGGAAATTGTGATTGAGATCACAAGAGGCTAGAGGCCTTGCCATCTAAGCCTAACGTGCTATCTGTAATCGCTTGAAGTCGATCTCGGTGACGGCCATGATGAGCTCTAGAGGATCGGAGACCGAATGGTATTCGCGGAATTGTGAGCAATGGGGATGTTACCGACCCAGCGATTACCCGTCACCCTTATCGCGCAGATCGTTAAGCTCAAATCGCGCAACCCAAATGTGCTCAGACTCCGAGTATTCCGCGATGCCCTGTATGGGGAAGAAATCACCGCACTCCAGTTCTACTTCCAACCCGTTTCGCAAAACGGTCTGAGAGAAGTTGAGAGACTGCATGGCACCAATCGTGTTCAGTCGCACTCTTCCTTCACGATCGCAGTTGTTGAAGTCCACGTTGATCCTAATCATTTCCATCGCGCAGCCCCAAGATATTGACAGGTTATGACTGAGATGGGGATATTACGCCAAGGCCGATGACTATTGAAACAACGACCGGACCCCGCACAGGACGAGCCCCACGAGCCCGTAGATGACGAAGTTTGGGCTAAGCACGATTCCCAAGAGAAACAACTTGCTTGTTAGCGTAGTGGGCTCCGCCATCCCAAGAATCGACGCCGGAGCGAGGGCCAGCATGACATAGGGATTGAAGTGAAGGTTTGTTCGCAGCACGTGTATGCTGCCCCACGCGTAAACGGCGATTGCTGCGAAAACGCCAACCGTGCCTGAAGGTCAAGAGCCAGCTTGCAAGTCGACGCATCAGTCACCAAACGTACCTTTATCACGAAGAGAATACCAGTTTGTACGAGATGCCTGTTGTAAGCAGGCGGTTGCACAAGCTTGCGCCATCTATTCGCCTCGGCGCCCACACTTGTCGGAAACCCGGGCGTCAGCCCAGCGCCGTTTCTCTCCGTGGTGAAAGCGAGTCTCAGAGCACAACCGACAGGTGATGATTGGCACGGAGCTGCATCTTTACTGCCACCGACAGCCGCCGTATTCCCTCGCGAATCTGCTCCGGCTGCGAATGGGAGAAGTTGAGGCGCATGTGACGTCCACCCTCGTGACCGTTGTTGGCGTAGAAAGGATCGCCGGGCACGAAAGCCACATTTTCCGCCAGCGCCGCGTGGAACAGCGCTTCCGAATCGGTTCCTTCCGGCATCGTGACCCACAGGAACAGACCGCCCTTGGGATGGGTCCACGTCACTTCGTGCGGAAAATATTCCTGCAATGCCTGGAGCATGGCATCGCGCCGCTCGCGATACACCTGGCGAATGAGTTTCACGTGCTGATCAAGAAATCCTTCGCGCGCCACTTCATATGCCACGTACTGATTGAACGTCGATGTGTGCAAATCCGCCGCCTGCTTCAGTTGCACCAGTTTGCTGATCACATCTTCCGGAGCCACGATCCACGCCAGGCGAATTCCTGGCGCAAGCGTCTTCGAAAACGTGCTCAAGTAGATGACATTCCCCAGCGTGAACGCGCTGTCTCGTCGCAGATTCTCACGGTCCAGCACGACTAGCGGCGCGATGTGCTCGCCTTCATATCGCAGCTGTCCATAAGGATCGTCTTCCACAATCGGGATGCCATATTTGTCAGCCAGCAAAATCAGTTGATGCCTGCGCCCTTCCGACAAGGTCACGCCCGCAGGATTTTGAAAATTGGGCAGCACGTACATGAACTTCGGACCGGTGCGCAATGAGGGTTCCAGTTGCTCGGTGACCAGACCATCATCATCCACTGGTACTGGGACATATTGCGCACCATAGACGTTGAACGCCTGCAGCGCGCCGAGATAAGTTGGGGCTTCGACCACAACCCGGTCGCCGCGGTTGATGAGCAATTTTCCAATCAGATCGAGCGCCTGTTGCGATCCGGAGGTGATCAGCACGTTTTCCGCCTTGGCAATGATGCGGTAGCGCGACAGGTTGAGGGCGATCATCTCCCGCAGCGGCTGGTAGCCTTCCGTCGTGCCGTACTGCAACGCCTCCGAGCCCTGCTCGGACAGCACTTTCTGGCAGGCCTGCTGGAAACGCTCGACCGGAAACACGTCTGGAGCCGGCAATCCCCCACCAAAGGAAATTATCTCCGGCTTCTGTGTAACTTTCAGAAGTTCGCGGATTGCAGAACTTTTCACTCCCAGTGTGCGCTGTGCGTACCGCGACCGCCAAAGCGTAGACATGCGTTGTGCTCCTCCTCAGGAAACACCGAAGCCAAAGTCCTTAGAACCGGTCTCATTAATGGGTTTGGAAAGGGCACAGCTTTCAGCCGCGCCGTTAAAGTCCGACCAGAATGCGGGCTTCTGCCCCTGAGGTCCGCGATCTGACCAACCACTTATGAGACGCGCTCTAATCTTCTCCAACAATTTCCGGTTCCACCGAAACATGCCCATGGGCATGCGCATAGGTATCGTTTTCCTGCGCATCGACCACGGCGATCGCCGCGACGCTAACCACGTCGTCAACCGTGGCTGTGCGTTGCAACACGTGAACCGGTCGGCTCATGCCCATCAGAATCGGTCCGATATTTTCGCCGCCTCCGATCCTGGCCAGCAGCTTGGTCGCAATGTTTGCCGAAGCCAGATCAGGGAAAATCAGCACGTTCGCGCCGCCCTTCAGCGAACTGAACGGATACTGTTGCTCGATGACCTCCGGACACAGCGCTTCGTCGGCCGTGATTTCGCCATCGACAATCAGCGTAGGATCGGCGTACTTGAGCAACTCGACGGCTTTTCGCACCTTGGTGCAAATCGGATGATCGACGGAACCAAAGCTGGAGAAGGACAGCATGGCCACACGCGGAACAATGTCGAAGCGGCGAGCCATATGCGCCGTGCACAGCGCGATTTCGACCAAGTCCTCCGCCGTCGGTTCGATGTTCACGCTCGCATCCGCCAGGAAGAAGACTTCTCCTTTGCGCGTCACCACGACATAGCATCCCGAAACCCGATGCAGTCCTTCCCGCATGCGAATGATCTGCAGCGCCGGCCGGATCGTATCGGGGAAATGCTGCGTCACGCCCGACACCAGCGCATCGGCATCGCCCATATGCACCATCATCGAGCCGAAGACGTTGCGGTTGTTGATCAGGGTCTCGGCCTCATGCAGAGTTACGCCACGCCGCTGCCGCAGCCGAAACAGTTCGAGCGCGTAGATTTCCCGATGATCCGAAGCCGCAGGATCGACAATCTGCATCCCTTCCAGACTGATTTCCAGATCCCGGGCACGCGTTTGGATCTTGCCTGCGTCGCCCAGAAGAATTGGGTTGGCGATTTTCTCTTCTACCAGCGCATGACACGCTCGCAGAATCTTTTCGTTCTCGCCTTCCGGAAAAACGACCTGCTTGGGATTGGCCTGCGCCTTGTGAATCATGGTGCGCGAAACCGCATACGCCTTCCCTAACCGCTTTTCCAGTTCCGCGCGATAACCGTCCAGGTCAATTGGCACCTGCGCCACTCCACTGCGCATGGCAGCTTCGGCCACAGCCGAGGCCTCCCACATCAAAACGCGCGGATCGAAGGGCTTCGGGATGAGATATTCGCGCCCGAAATGCATCCGTTCCACTCCGTAGGCGCGGCACACGGAATCGGGGACATCCTCCTTCGCCAGATTGGCCAGCGCGCGTGTAGCCGCTAGCTTCATCTCCTCATTGATCGCCGTGGCGCGAACGTCCAGCGCTCCGCGGAAAATGAAGGGGAATCCCAAAACGTTGTTGACCTGGTTGGGATAGTCCGAGCGTCCAGTCGCGATGATGACGTCATTGCGGCACGCCTTCGCCTCTTCGTACGTAATCTCCGGATCAGGATTCGCCATGGCAAACACAATTGGATTCGGCGCCATCGAGCAGACCATCTCTTTGGTGAGCGCGCCCTTGACCGAAAGTCCGGCAAAAACATCAGCCCCGGCCACGGCCTCGGCCAATGTTCGCATCTCGGTATCCTGTGCGAAACGCTCCTTGTAAGGATTCATGCCCTCTTTGCGGCCCTTGTATACGATTCCCTTGGTGTCGCAAAGGGTGATGTTCTCTTTCTTAACCCCCAGCCGGATGTAGTGCTCGGCGCAGGCAATCCCGGCGGCACCGGCGCCATTAAACACAACCTTCACGTGCCGGATGTCTTTGCCCACCACTTCCAGCGCATTGAGGAGGGCAGCGCCAGAAATAATTGCGGTTCCGTGCTGGTCATCATGAAACACAGGAATCTTCAGCGTCCGCCGGAGTTCCTCTTCGATGTGAAAGCAGTCCGGAGCCTTGATGTCCTCCAGGTTGATGCCCCCGAACGTAGGTTCGAGCAGTTGGCAGACCTTGATGATCTCTTCGGGATTGTGGGAGTTGATTTCAATGTCAAACACATCGACGTCGGCAAAGCGCTTGAACAATACCGCCTTGCCTTCCATGACCGGCTTGCCGGCAAGAGCGCCGATATCGCCGAGCCCAAGCACCGCGGTCCCATTGCTTACGACTGCGACCAGATTTCCTTTGTCGGTATATTTGAAAGCGTCCTGCGGATTCTTTTCGATTTCCAGGCAAGGCTGCGCTACGCCCGGCGTGTAGGCCAGGCTCAGATCGCGCTGCGTGAGACAGGGTTTGGTAGGCGTAATTTCAATTTTTCCTGGGCGCGGCGCCTTGTGATAATCGAGGGCCTGCTGCTTGCTGACCATGATTTCCTCCGTACTTCATTTCGCGCCGGCTTCCTAAAGCTTCATGGGCAGGAAGCCATGGCGCGTAGAAACCTAAATTCGTACCGTAAGCACTGGGCACGCGGCCCGGCTCACCACCTCCGAAGCCACCGGCCACGGTAAATGCGACGACAACCCTGCCGCGCGCGCTTTCCGCACTCCCATCAAAATCAGGTCGGGCTCGCGAACTTCCGCGCACGCCACAATCGCCTCCGCCGCGGGCTCCCAGCGCACCAGGAATTGCGGCGCTTGCGGACCCCGCCCAGTTCCCGGCTGCAGTTCGGGAAGCAATCTCCTCATGTGCTCGCAACGTTCCTTCTCAACGTCTGTGCGATGCTGCCAGGGAACGATGGCAACGGCGTTCATCAGGATCAGTTCCGCGGCATTGTCTTCTGCCAGCGCCATGGCATAGGCCAAGGCTGGCTGGGGATCTCCCTCCAGATCGATGGGACAAAGAATCGTCTGCAGTCTCCAATCCGCCTGGCTCACTCGCGGACCAATTGTCAGCACGGGACAAGATGCCGAGCGGTAGATGGTTTCTGCTGCCGAGCCCAGCATCATGCGGCTCACGCCGCGCCTGCCGCGCGTTCCCACCACAACCATGTCGACCCCATGCTCGCGAATCATGGCCGGAATCACGTCGGCGAGATCGCCGCTCGCCAGCAGGGATGTGCAATGCACATTGCCGATTAACGGCTTATGCGTAAATTCGTCCAACCTCTCATTCGCGTCGTCCCACACGTTTTCCTGTTCGCCTACCTTGGAACGGAGCACCCGCGGGTGCGGTTCAGGAAGAATCACGTGGGCCACGTGCAGTCTCGATCCGTAGATCCGCGCCAGGGTCACGGCAAAGGGCAAAGCAGTTTCCGAAGCCGGGGAAAAATCGGTGGGAAAGAGAATGTCTTTCAACGAGATGCGAGCGACCTGTGGTAGCGCAGCCATGGCTACCTCCTCGCGGCGGAAGATCCAGCCGCTGGGGACAATCCACACTTATTCGTATACGCCCGCTCTATGGGTGGAACAGTGATTCTAATCACAAATCGGAGTGACGGTAGCTTCTTTTGACCCGCATATCGGCCCCATGGGAGCAACCAAGACAGGTCTTCCGTCCGCTGCCTCACTCTTTCGGACTTCTCCGCCACATGGGCACGCACGGATTCCAGCTATGCACGTCTTTCTGAAAATCGCGCCCTGACTGCGTAGCCCCCACCGTGCTCAACTCGTCCACCGGAGATTTCAGCAGCTGGGAAATATATTTCTCGATCTGCTCCCGGATTTTGGGCTCCTTCAGAGCCGCCAGCAGTTCGGCGTTTTCAACATGGGTGAATCCGCCGCACAGCGGACATTTCACGACATCGTCATTGACCATTGCCGTCCTCGTAAGTAGAAGAATCAGCTTAGAAATGAACCAGGAAAACCGGTTCAGGAAATCAGCGCACGAATCGTGCTTGTACTGCTGACGTCGGTCTTACGGGCCAATTCCATTAAAGGGCGGCCATCTTCACGCGGCAGTGACAATGATCTCTGGGTGTGGTGATGGGAGTCACAAATTCGAAGTGTGTGACTCAAGCAACAACGGGGTAATCCGACTCATAACGGTTACGAAAGTAGAATGACTTTGTGTTTACCGCGCAAAGCCGCCCGCGCAGCCATTTCCCGCAAATACGTCAGTGACCCCGCGCACTTCGTTCCAAGATTGGAACCGAAGACGTACAAAAGTTACTCCCCGCGCATTTACGTCGCTTCCACTTCCCTGCTAACATCATCTGTTTGCGATTCACCTAACAGTTGAATCTGATTACGCCTTCATAAATCCAGGGAGGAAACATGGCAATAAAAGTTGGTATCAACGGTTTCGGACGCATCGGCCGCAACGTGTTGCGCGCCGCGCTCAAAGATCCGAACCTCGATTTCGTCGCCGTCAACGACCTCACCGATCCCAAAACTCTGGCTCATCTTCTCAAGTACGACTCGGTGCTCGGGAATCTTCCAAACCAGGTTTCGGCTGGTGCCGATAGCATCACGGTCGACGGCAAGACCATCAAGGTGTTCAAGGAGAAAGATCCGGCGGCGCTGCCGTGGGAATCCGTCGGTGCGCAGATCGTGATCGAGTCGACGGGCAAGTTCACCGACGCCAATGAAGCCAAGAAGCATCTGCGCGGACCGGTAAAGAAGGTCATCATCTCCGCGCCAGCGAAAAATGAAGACGTCACGGTCGTGCTGGGCGTCAACCACGAGAAGTATGACGCGGCGAAGCACAATATTATTTCGAACGCCTCGTGCACCACGAACTGCCTGGCCCCCATAGCCAAAGTGATCAATGACGAATTCAAGATCGTCAGCGGCACCATGACCACGATCCACTCCTACACCAACGATCAAGTCATTCTCGACTTCCCGCACAAGGATCTGCGCCGTGCCCGCGCCGCCGCGCTGTCGATGATTCCGACGACGACGGGTGCAGCCAAGGCGCTGAAGCTAGTGATTCCGGAACTGGGTGGCAAACTCGACGGATTCTCCATGCGCGTGCCCACGCCCAACGTATCGGTGGTCGATCTGGTCGTTTGGGTCGAGAAAAAGACAACCAAGGAAGAAGTGAACGCCGCGCTGAAGAAAGCATCGGAGTCCGGCCCGCTGAAAGGTTATCTGGGCTACGAGGAGCACGAACTGGTGTCCTCCGATTTCAAGGGCAACCCGCTGTCCTCGATCGTCGACGCCCCATGCACCCTGGTAGTCGGCGGCAACTGCGTCAAGGTGATCTCCTGGTACGACAACGAATGGGGATATTCTTGCCGGCTCCGCGACTTGATCAACTACATCGCCGGTAAGGGCTTGTAAGAATCTTTGTCATCCTGAGGCGGGTGTCGTTTGCCCGCCGAAGGATCTGGGCGAGCCGCGCGAATAGCCCGGGTCTTAGCGGACCAACAAACGCGCGTTTGGCTCGCTTCCATATTCCGCATTCAGCCTTCTAAAGGACGACCACCCATGTCCAAACTTTCGATTCGTGATCTCCCCCTCAATGGCAATCGTGTGTTTATGCGCGTCGACTTCAACGTCCCGCTCGACGACGGCCGCGTGATGGACGATACCCGGATCCGCGAAACCCTGCCGTCCATCGAGTACGCCCTGCGCCACGGAGCCCGGCTGATTCTGGCTTCGCACCTTGGCCGTCCCAAGGGCAAGCCCAATCCAAAAATGAGCCTCAAGCCGGTGGCCGAGCGTCTACGCATGCTGCTCGATAAAGAATTGGCGCGCGGCGAAAACGTCGGCTTCTGCCCCGAATGCGTCGGCCCCGAAGCCGAAGAGGTCGCCAATCAACTCGAAAAGGGACAGACCCTGCTGCTGGAAAATCTGCGTTTCCACGCGGAAGAAGAAGCCAACGACGAGAGGTTCGCGCGGCAGTTGGCCAATCTCGCCGAATACTACGTGAATGATGCGTTTGGCACAGCGCATCGCGCCCACGCTTCCACCGTCGGCATCACAAAATTCATGAAGCAGTGCGCCGCTGGTCTGCTCATGGAAAAAGAGTTGAAGTATCTGGGATCGGCGCTGGAGCATCCCGAAAAGCCGTTCGTCGCGATTCTCGGCGGCGCCAAGGTGAGCGACAAAATCGGCGTGATCGAGAATCTCATGGACAAGGTCGACGCCCTCATCATTGGCGGAGGCATGGCTTACACCTTCCTCAAAGCGCAAGGTCAGGAAGTCGGCAAGTCGCTGGTCGAAGCCGATAAGATCGATCTGGCCAAACAACTGCTCGCCGAAGCCAAGAAGCGCAACCTGAAATTCCTGTTGCCGATTGATCATGTCGTCGCCATGAAGCCCGAAGCCAACGCCGTGATTCAGCAGGTCGGCGAGGGCCAGCCCATTCCGGCCGACAAGATGGCTCTCGATATCGGCCCCAAGACGATCGAACTCTTTTCCGAGGAAATTTCCCGCGCCCGCACCATCATATGGAACGGACCGATGGGCGTGTTCGAAGTTCCGGGATTCTCGAAGGGCACGTTCAAGATCGCCCATGCCGTGGCAGAAAATGTTGGGGCAATTTCGATTGTAGGTGGTGGAGATTCCGTGGCAGCCGTGAAGGCCGCGAGCGTTGCCGACAGAATCACGCACATTTCCACCGGCGGCGGCGCGTCGCTGGAATTTCTAGAAGGCAAGAAGCTGCCCGGAGTCGAAGTACTTACGGAGAAAAAATGATTAGAGTCGATCGAGCGTCAGCTGGTCGGGCGCTCCTGCGAAGTATCTTTGTAGAGCTCTGACGAAAATGTCATCCTTAGGCGAGACCTGGGCAAACAAAGTCATGCAGGATCGGAACTTCAGATTGTCTGGACACCCGAAGATTTCGTGCGCCGATCGTTTCTCTAACTGGATGACAATGCGCGTGCATTCTTTCAATCGTGCACCCAAGACCGGATGCTCAAGATAGGCGCGGGCCTCCTCCAATGAACCGATGCCGAACTCCTGCGACATCTGGGATCTACCTAGCCCCCGAAGCTGAGGAAAAATGAACCACATCCAATGTCCACGCTTGGCTCCCGTCCGCAGTTCGGCAACTACGGAGAGAATCTTGCCGGTGAACAAATCGATCGAGGTGGTACTTGTCCCCCATTAGGGCATTGCGCAACCGCTAAACGTACGGCGAGTACAATGTAGCATCTCGGATGCAATGGACTTTTTCAAGGACATACTGGTAAAGCAGCGTTATCCCGCGCTCCTTCTCCTAGCGGGGCTGGCGATCTCGTTTGCGGGCAGCTACTCAATCAGCGGGAAGATTACCGAACCGCAAGTGCAGCCTCAACAGCCCAGCTTTCCGCTGATTACGGTCGGGCTGTTGTTCGTATTCGGGTCTGTTCTTTTGTTCGCGCTAGATGAAGACGTTGTTGCATATCGGCGCGGATGTAAGATCTCCGACACCAAGCACGGGTTTGCGGCAAGATTCCGCGACTCAAACCTGACTGTCGAGTTTGGCCTTTTGCAAGACCTCTACAATCCCTCAGACGTCGGAAGCGGTATCGTCCTACCCGCTAACGAATTCTTCGATGAACGCTGTTTTTCGGACGAGCGAACGGTGGCTGGAGCCATTGTTAGGAAGTATTTTTCGGCCCAGGGCGCACGTGAACTGAAAGATCTCGTACATCGCGAGCTTAGAGACCAAGGACATGATCCCATTGCTGTTCCAGGAGTGTCGGCAAAATACTCATACGGCGTGGGAACCTGCGTCTACGTGGGCAGGCCGCTTGGCGAACCGGTAGAAATGATTTTCGCGGCAGTCGCCAGCGACCGGCCACCCAACGGCCTCGGGGTGGATCTGTCCACGATTTTTAAGGTGATCGAGGAAATTAGGTGCCACCTAGCTGGTCAGAGACTAACCACAGCATTTGTGCCCTTGCTCGGCGCCGGCAAGGGCGGCGTCCCAGCCGAGATCGCTTTTACAACCCTCCTGAGCGCCATTCTTGAGGCCCGCTGCAGGGATGGAGGCCATCACCTGGAGGACGTACACGTCGTCATATTTCAGCCGAAGGGAGGAGATCCACAGGTTCCTCTACGCAAAGCCAAGCGTGCTCTTCGGCAGATGGTTTCCCTTTACCAAGAGATGTTGCGATAACTCCGGATAATGACTAAGTACGAAATTATAGGAAAGAGGATTCATGAGAAAGAAATTCATCGTTGCCAACTGGAAAATGTACAAAACTCCCGACCAGACACGCGATTTCTTCCGCGACTTTCTCCCGCTTGTCGCCAACCACACGCGCGACGAAATTGTCGTGTGTCCGCCATTTCTTGACTTACCGGCCGCTCTCGAATCGGCCAAGGACTCCAACGTCGTCATCGGCGCGCAGAACGTGCACTGGAAAGAAGAAGGCGCCTTCACCGGCGAGACTTCCGTCCTGCAATTGCTCGCGTTTGGCATCCACCACGTCATCATCGGTCACTCGGAACGGCGCCAATATTTTGGAGAAACCGATGACACGGTCAACCTGCGCCTGAAAACCGCGCTGGAGCACGGATTCACCCCGATCTGTTGTGTGGGCGAAGTTCTGGAAGAGCGCGAAACTGGCTCGACGGACGACGTGCTTCGCCGCCAATGTGTGCGCGCATTCAATACCATTTCCGCGAAAAAAGCGGCCAAACTCGTGGTGGCGTATGAACCCGTATGGGCAATCGGCACCGGTAAGACGGCGACGCCGGAAATCGCCGCCGAAGCGCATGCCGTGATTCGTCACGAGGTTACCAGAATCTTTGGCGATGACTTCGCCCAACAGTTGCGTATCCTCTATGGTGGATCAGTGAAGCCGGAGAATGCTTCCTCCCTCATGGCACAGGAAGAAATCGACGGTGCGCTGGTCGGCGGAGCTTCGCTCGACCCTAAATCATTTGCCGCGATCGTGAAGTATTGAAACCGTCGCTAGTCCGAGTCTTGAGTCCTGAGTCGTCGGTCAGGCATTAGCCTAAGTCTTGCGGCTGACGATGACCGCCCCTCGACGCAACCTGGCGCGTGCTGTTCGGAGTTATGAAGAATACTGTCCGGTGATTGCGATCACGGCAAGACATTCTCTTCTGGTCTAGCGTTTACGTCGTAAACCGTCCAGGCCCCTCGTCTTCGATCCCATCGCTGAGGAGGTCTCATGTCGCTGACCAAGTTTCGTGAATTTCTCGATTCGCACAACGTTAAGTATCTGGTGCTTTCTCATTCCATCGCCTACACGGCCCAGGGAATCGCGGCCCTGGTGCATGTCTCGGGCAAGAAAATGGCTAAGACAGTTATCGTGAAAATCGATGGCGTGTTGGCCATGGCTGTGGTTCCTGCTTCGCTCCACGTCGATCTGGATTTGCTTCGATCGGTAGCCGGCGCGGCTACCGTTGAGCTTGCGACGGAGCAGGAATTCAAGGATGCTTTTCCCGATTGTGAAACCGGTGCCATGCCACCGTTTGGCAATCTTTACGATATGCCGGTATACGCCGATTCCAGTCTCGCCCAGCAGGAGGAGATCACCTTTACTGCGGGAACGCACCGTGAATTGGTGCGCATGGCGTGGGGGGATCTGGCGCGTCTGGCCGAACCGCAGATTGCAAACCTGACGCAGCACCCCTTGGCGGCGTGACCCGCCCTTCGCTTGCTGCTCGGCCAGGACGACATGCCGACTGAGTAGTGTCCTTATTTTCAGATCCGAATCGCTGCGGCGGCGGCGCGCGCCAGGAACGGGCTCTGGCCGTACTCGGCGAAAACGAAGACACCGTCCGCACCCTCGAGTTGCTCCTATTTCCCGCGCGTGATTTACTAATGCCCTCTCTACTTTGGGGGACAACCGATGATGCGCCTTCTCGCCTTGCTCTTGACCTTGGTCTTTTTCGGCAGCTTTGTGTTCGGACAGAATCCGCCTCCCTCCTGGATTGCTGCCAGCAACAAGTATGCCGACCTCCTGATCTCCATTGAAATGAAGCATCGGCCCGAGACGGGCTCCAATCAGGGATTGAGTGAGTACGACAAGAAAGTGTCCCAACCCACCTTGGCGGATGAAGATCAGGAACGGCACGAAACCGAAGCAGCGCTGGCCGAACTGAAAGGCGCGCTCCAGGAAAAGCAATCCGAGGAAGTGGCGCAGGATCTGGAAATCATGGTTCGTAAAACCCAATTGCGGTTTCGCGAGCAGGACTACCGGCGTGCCCACACGGTTCCCTTCCTCAACGCCAGCCAGGAAGTCTTTAGTGGCCTTCGCATCCTTTTGGATGAGCAGACTCCCCCCGAGCGCCGGCCGGCTGCAGTCACGCGAATTCGCGAGTATGCCGGGCTAGAAAACGGATATCGTTCCCTCACGGAAATTTTGAAGGAACGCGTGAGCGAGCAGATGGCGAAGCGCGGAGTAACGTATCCGGCGAAGACTGAAGTCGAGACCGAGATGTCGAGGAACTCGAACTACGTCGACGGAATCGCCAAGCTGATGAAGAAGTACAACCTGAGCGGGTGGGAAGAGCCTTTTGAGAAGCTAAAGAGGCAACTGGCCGATCATGACGCGTGGACCAGGGCCAACGTGCTGCCCAAGGCGCGAACCGATTTCCGCCTTCCGTCCGAACAATACGCGCTCAATCTGGAGGACTATGGAATTGATCTTCCTCCCGACCAGTTGGCGGCGCGGGCGCACCAGGCTTTCACACAAATCCAGCAACAGATGAAATCCGTGGCCGCGAAAGTCGCGCAGCAGCGCAACCTTCCCTCCTCAGATTATCGCGACGTGATCCGCGAATTAAAGAAGCAGCAGATCGTGGGTGATGCGATTCTCCCGTTCTTCGAAAACCGGTTGAAGCAGATTGAAGGGATCGTCGTCGAGCACCAGCTAGTTTCCCTTCCCGACCGGCCGGCCAAGATCCGCATTGCCAGCGCTGCGGAAACCGCACAACAGCCCGCGCCCCACATGGTGCCTCCGCCATTTCTGCACAACACTGGCCAGCGTGGCGAGTTTGTGCTGCCGCTGAACATTCCGCCCGGTCCCGGACAGAAGACAGCGGACCAATATGACGACTTCACCTACGATGCCGCCGCCTGGACCTTAACCGCCCACGAAGCTCGTCCCGGACACGAACTACAGTTCGATTCCATGCTCGAGCACGGCATGTCGCTGGCCCGCGTCCGTTACGCTTTCAACAGCACCAACGCCGAGGGCTGGGGATTGTATTCCGAATATCTGATCCTGCCCTACATGCCGCTCGAAGGCCAGTTGATCTCGCTGCAACTGCAATTGCTGAGAGCGGCGCGCGCCTTTCTCGATCCCGAATTGCAATCGGGTAAAATCCAACCCGCAGAAGCCTACCGCGTGCTCGAGCAGGATGTCGTGATCTCGCACGCTTTCGCCGAAGAAGAAGTGGAGCGCTTCACCTACCGTATGCCGGGCCAGGCCGGCAGCTACTTTTATGGATTTACGAAGCTCCTCGCGATGCGCGCGGACGCGGATAAGGCGCTCAATGGAAAGCTAAACCTGAAGGCGTTTCACGATTTCATTCTGGCGCAAGGACTGTTGCCTCCCGACCTGATTCACCAAGCCGTGATGACGCATTTCGTGCCGGTGCAGCGAGCCTCGCTGCTGCACTGACTTTACTTGACTCGCCTTGCGATGCACATGATGTGCGCGCTCGCGCCCAGAATGGACGGCTCCCGCTCGACTCTGCGCACGCACTCGAGCAGACGCTCGCGTTGCGCAGGATCGTCCCACAACCGCTCGAAATCGCGGGCTATCCAGGCCGGGCCTTCGATTGCCACCAACTCAACGATCTGAAATCCCGCGGCCAAAAACTCGCGCGATAGCTCGCCCGGACGGTGGAAGTATGCGTCGGTGAAGTAAATAGGATTGTCAGTCGGGTTGCGATGCTGTCCTTCCGAGAGGTCGCGTGCCAGAATCGGCGCGAACAGTGGATCGGAAAAGAATCCAGTCGACAACGAATCGAAGAACGAAGCAAAGCGGCTGATCGCTGCCGCCCACACGAGTCCGCCCGGATGCACCACGCGATGTGCCTCGCGCAGAGCCTGAAGACGATCTTCCCTCTCGATCAAGTGATAAAGCGGTCCCAGCAGCAGGACCGCGTCGGCTGACTGATCCGCGAACGGCAAGCGGCGGGCGTCGCCGATCTCGGCCGATGCCAGAGGAAACTCGGGCTGTCCCGCCGACGCTGCTCGTGCCTGTTCCACATGCTTGGGAACCGGATCGAGCAGGTGCACACCATATCCGCGGGCCGCGAGCCACAGTGCATAAGCTCCGGCACCGCCGCCAATATCAAGAATCGTCGCAGGAGCAGGGGAAATATGCCGCAGGATCAATTCTTCCGTGCGCGCCCGCTCAATCGGAAATACGCCCGTGCTCAGGCGTGATGATTCGTTCACTTCATTGTAATGACGAATCATCGCCGAAAAGCCGCTGGCAGAATCGGTTGGCATCTCAGAGTTATGCGCCGGGTTACGCGCTACTGGCGCGACGATGCGGAGATCGATATCCCAACTGCATCGAAATGTGCCGCGCCGCGTCCTTCAGCGCTTCCACAATGCGCGGCATCGTGTGCGCGTTGACCTGGTTGATAGTGCCGCTTAAACCCAAGGCGGCCTCAATCGCGCCGCCCTGATTGAACACCGGCGCGCCCAGGCAACGCGCTCCCGTATTGTTTTCTTCGTCGTCCACCGCGTAGCCCTGGGCGCGAACTTTCTCCAGTTCCTTCAGCAGACGCGGCAGCGTGGTAATGGTCTTGACGGTCCGTTTCTCCATACCACGGTCGGTGAGAATTTTTTCCAGCCGCTCCTGCGCAATGTGCGCCGCCAGGGCTTTCCCCACGCTAGTTGCATGCACGCGCATGCGGCGTCCGACCCAGGTATCCATGCGGATGAACCCTTCCGGTTCGACCTTCTCGATATAGACCGCGTCCGGTCCGTCGAGGATCGCCAGATGGCAGGTCAGGCCGGTTTTGTGCGTGAGATTGCGCATGATGGGCAAGGCCACTTCGCGCACATCGATTCCCGTCAGTGCACCGCGGCTCAGGCTGAGAATTTTGAGTCCCACCCGATACCGGCCCGTCTCAGAGTCGCGATTCAGATACGCCTGCTTCTCCAGCGTGCGCAGGATGTAACTGGCCGAGCTCTTTGGAATCTGCAGCTTGCGGCTGATCTGAGCGTTCGACAGGCCTTCCGGTTCCTGTGCCACCGCCTCCAGCATAGCCAGGGCGCGTTCCACAGCGACGGACGGGGATTCACGGTTCGCTGCCATAACCAAAACGTTATGGTAACAAAACCCCTAGGCGATCAACAAAATGAATGTATGTTCGGTATTTTGAACAACGGCCTTGACCGCGTCTTGCCCGTCATCCTAGGATCGTGCCGTATTACGAAGCTGTGTTCTATATCTTGAACACACGAAGGAAGCACAGGAAGCAAATGGCCATGACTCCAGCCGCAATCGACCACGCCGAACCCGGCACACTTCTGAACCCCATCAACAGGACGCCGCCCGATTTTGACCCCGCGCGGGATCTGCCGCCTGGGTTTATGGAGTTCCTGCTTCCGCTGCATCGGCGCTTTACGCCCCGCCAGCGGGAACTCGTGTTCCGCCGTGCAGAAGCCTTGCAGGCCTCGCTCGAAGGCGCCAAGCCGCAGCACCGCTTCCCCTCTGATGCCGTCCGCAATGGCTGGCGCATTACGCTGCCCGAATGGTGCCAGGATCAGCGCAACCAAATGACAGGCCCGGCAGACGACGCAGAACTCTGCGTCAAGATGCTGAATTCCGGCGCGCCCGGCGTCATGCTCGACCTCGAAGACTCGTGCGTGAACGAGTGGTCGCATCAGGGCACGGGAGTGGCGAATATCCTCGAATGCCTGCGGGGAGGGCTCACCTATTACGATAAGAAGCGCGACCGCACTGTAACCATTCAGCCCAGCAGCACCGTCATCTTCACGCGTCCGCGAGGCCTACATCTTAACCAGGCCGGGCTCATTCCCGGCGAACTCATGTCCGCTTCGCTTTTCGATGTCGCGCGGATTTTCTACAGCATCGATCCGGCTGAGCTGAAACATCCTCTCTGCATCTACATTCCGAAATCGGAATCTGCGGAAGAAGCGCTCTGGTGGCGCGATTTGTTTCAGACGCTGGCGCGCGAGCGCAGCCTGCCCAACGACTACATCAAGTGCATGGCGCTGGTCGAGTCTCATCCACTGGCGTTTCAAATGGAGGAATTCGCTTACAACCTGCGTGAGCACATCATCGGGCTCAATCTCGGCCGCTGGGACTATATGGCGAGCTTGATTCATTTCAATCTCGACGATCCCGATTGGGTGCTGCCGGATCGCAACACGATTCCGCACAACGTTGCCTTTTTCCAGAACCTGCGCGAGTTGATGCCGGAAATCTGCCACCATCGCGGCATTCTGGCCATCGGCGGCATGACCGCGCTCTATCCCAGCCGCGAAGATTCCGAACTGAACGCCCGCGCTCTGGCGGTTTTAGAGAAAGATAAGAAGAACGAAGCCGATTGTCTGATGGATGGCGCATGGACAGGCCATCCCGATCAGAACGAAGTTGCCGTGGCGCAGTTCCCTTACCCCAATCAACTGCAGTCGCGCCCGCAGACTGCGACCCGCTATCCCGATCTCCGTCCGCTGCCCGCCGGGGTCGGGTCGCGAACCGTGAATGGGACGCGGGCGGCGGTGCGCACCGTGATTCGCTATCGCCATGGTGTACTTAGCGGCCGCGGCGCGAGCCTGCTGGATGGCTACATGGAGGATCTGGCAACCGATCGCATTTATCGATTGATGATCGCGCAGCGCGTTCTGCACCGCGATATGGTTCGCATCGAAGATGTGAAAGGACAACCCGTGAAGCACACGCCAGAATTCATCTCGCAACTTTTTAATGAGGAGCTCGAGCGCTTGCTCGCCGAACCTCCGGCAAAGACTTCCCCCGAGGAAGCAGAACGCTTCCGACGCGCCCGTGAAATCAGCGAAGCCATCATCGTCAATGGAGAATTCAATCCGGCGTAGCCACTGCCTCAAAAAGAGATCTTCCAGGAGAAGTCACCTATGCAAGTCAACGGAAATGGAAACGGAAAGCAGCACAGTGTCGATCCACGCGCGCTTGAGCATGCGATGAATGACAAAGAACGTTTTGCGCTATACGCCTTAGCGCAGGATTGCATGAACTACGAATGGGCCAATAACCCGCGCTGGCAGGGAGTGGAGCGTCCGTACACGGCCGGAGACGTGCTGCGCTTGCGGGGCTCGATCCACATCGAGCACACCCTGGCTCGCCTGGGCGCCGAGCGCCTCTGGGAGCTTTTGAAAACGGAGCCATACGTAAGCGCGCTCGGGGCGATGAGCGGCAATCAGGCCGTGCAGCAAGTCCAGGCCGGCCTCAAGGCGATTTACGTCAGCGGATGGCAGGTTGCAGCCGACGCCAATAACGCCGGCACCATGTATCCCGATCAAAGCTTGTATCCGGCCGACAGCGTTCCTAATCTTTGCCACCGCATCAACAACGCGCTGCAACGCGCAGATCAGATTCATCACGCCGAAGGAAAAGTTGCGCCCGGAGAGACCTGGTTCGCTCCACTCGTGGCGGACGCCGAAGCCGGATTCGGTGGAACTCTGAACGCCTTCGAGTTGATGAAAGGCATGATCGAAGCTGGAGCAGCTTGCGTTCACTTCGAAGACCAACTTTCTTCGGCCAAAAAATGCGGACATCTGGGCGGCAAGGTGCTCGTCTCCACCAACGAGGCGATTCAAAAGCTGGTAGCCGCTCGCCTAGCGGCGGACGTGATGGGCGTACCCACGCTCATCATGGCTCGCACCGACGCCGACAGCGCCCATCTCCTCACCAGCGACATCGATGCGCGCGACTGCGCCTTCTGTACCGGCGAGCGTACGCCCGAAGGATTCTTCCGTATTCGCGGCGGAATTGAGGCGGCCATCGCTCGCGGCCTCGCCTACGCACCCTATGCGGATCTGATCTGGTGCGAAACTTCGCATCCGGACCTCGAGGGAGCACAGCAATTCGCCGACGCCATCCACGCCAAATATCCGGAGAAGATGCTCGCCTACAACTGTTCGCCCAGCTTCAACTGGCGCAAAAATATTGGCGAAGCGACTATCGCGCGCTTCCAGCCCGAACTCGCCCGCATGGGATACAGATTCCAATTCGTCACCCTCGCCGGTTTTCATGCGCTGAATCTCAGCATGTTTGAGCTGGCGCGGGGTTATAAACTTTCCGGCATGACCGCTTATTCGCGTCTGCAGGAAAAAGAGTTCAGCCGGGAAAGCCAGTACGGATATCAGGCCGTAAAGCATCAGCGCTTCGTCGGCACGGGATATTTCGATCAGGTACAACAAGTCATCAGTGGAGGATTAGCTTCAACCACTGCGCTGGCAGGATCCACCGAAGCGGAACAATTTGCCGAAAGGACGCCGGAGGTTCTGCCAAAGCATGGACCCAATGCGGCCTGCCAGCCCATTCTGGGCGATTGTCCGCATACCCCCGTGAATATCGATCCAGGTCCGGAAGAAATGCTTTTGCCGTCTGGTGACTAAACGGCGCCGCGGCAGCGATGCACTGCCCAAGGCCAGCCCGCGAACCGCGGTGCTGGCCTCGATTTTTCCCGTTTGATGGCTGCGTTTTTTTGCGAGGTGTTCCTCGGCCAACTGGATGCCATGATCTAAAATCTTATAAGCATGGTGAATCGTCGGCGAGTCCTGATGGTGACAGTTGCAGTTTGTGTGGCTTATTCCCTCGCCTTCGCAAGAAAGTCGCAAAAGAAAAAAGAAGCACCAATCCTTCACCCGGTCGGCTTCAGTCTTCGCAACTTTGCCGTTCCCCCCGACTACAATTGGCGCGCCACAAAGGATCATGGGTTGAGTGGAATCGTCTGGTACCCGGCCGAATCCAGCAGCGAAGAAAAAGACCAATACGTCGGACCGCCCGATGCGCCGCTGTTCTTCGCGGGTCGCGCCGCCAAGGATGCTACCTTCGCCCCAAGCTTCGGCACATACCCGCTGGTTGCGCTTTCTCACGGAACCGGCGGCAGCGCCTCGCAAATGGCATGGCTGGGCACTTATCTCGCCGCCAGGGGATACATCGTCGTCGCCGTGAATCATCCCGGTAACAACGCAGTCACAGGATATACCACGCAAGGATTTGTCGAAGGCTGGGAGCGCGCAAAAGACATCAGCACGGTCATCAGCGATATGCTCACCGATCCCCGTTTCGGCGAAAGAATTGATGTCGGACGCATTGGCGGCGCCGGGTTCTCCTACGGCGGTTACACGATGATGGAGCTAGCCGGCGCGACCACTGACTTCAATCAACTTCTGGCCTGGTGTGATCAGGTCAAAGATGCATGCAATCCGCCAGAGATGCCCGATCTGGTAGAGAAATTCATGGCTATTGAGCAGCAGCCCGACGTGCAAGATGCCATCCATCACGCCGGCGACTCCTTTCGCGACCCGCGCATTCGAGCCGTGTTTGCGATTGCTCCCGCGGTGGCTCGCGCGTTTACGCCCGAGAGCCTGCAGAAGATAGCAATTCCAGTAGAGATCGTGGCGGGCGCCAGCGACCGCATGGCTCCGCCTGAGGAAAACGCCGAATTTTTCGCACGAAACATCACCGGGGCGCAGTTGATGATCCTGCCGGGTGGCGTCGGCCATTACACGTTTCTTGATGTCGGCACTGAGGCTGGCAAAAAACAGTATCCGCGACTATTTGTCGATAACGAGGGTGTAAATCGTGAAGCCGTGCATACAGAGGTTGCCCAGATGGCGGCTGATTTTTTCGACCGCGGACTGGCGCCGCTCAAACCCGCGAAAAAGAAGCGCTGACTCGGCAAGACACGCTTGCCGTGACTGCTTTTGTGCCCGTGGAATTCTTTGAAGGCGAGGCGATCGGTGCAGTGCACCTGGAAGTAGAGGCGTGCATGGCCAGGACCGGAAATCTCGATCGGTTTAACGCCGTTGTCAAGTGCGAGATTGAAATGGTGCGACATTTCAATCGTTTGGTTGCGCGCGATCGTGGATTTCGATTTCATCTCCGTTTTGTGTGGCTGGCCCTGAGCACATGTTGTGTTGATCAGAGGGAAATGCCGCGATCGTAATGGCCATCTGTTTCATCTTGACCTCCGTCGAAACGCACATCTCGCGGCCCGCAAAGAACGGCTCTTAGCATGACCTATTCTTTCCCCTTAGCGCATGATGAAACCGCCGTCCACCGAGATCGACTGACCAGTGACAGCTCGCAGCATCACTCGAGAGCCACAGAACAACATCAGCAATCTCCTCGGCCCGGCCATATCGGCCCATTGGGATGCTCTTCTTCATCGTCTCGAGGGCCTCGCCTTGACCGGTCGCGACCATCTGATCGGCCATCGGGGTCCAAATGAGCCCTGGACATACGGCATTGATTCGAATGCCCCGGGCAGCGTATTCGAGAGCCGCGCTCTTGGTGAATCCAATGACTCCATGCTTGGCGGCGTGGTAGATCCCACGCTCGGCACCTCCCACAAGTCCCCCAAGCGAAGAGCAATTGACAATGGTTCCACTTCCTTGTTTGCGCATCTGTTGTAGTTCGGACTTCATGCAACTCCATACACCGCGGAGGTTGATCCCCATCACCGGTCGTAGCCTTCCCGGGTAGTATCGGCAGTCTCTGCCAGGACATTTTGAACGCCGGCATTGTTGTAAGCCGCATCGAGCCGCCCGAAAGTAGCGACCGCCTGTTTCACCATTGCCTCCACCTGCGCGTCGTCGGACACGCCACAGCGGACGGCCAGGGTCTTATGACCTTGATTGGCAAGTTTCCTGGCTGCGGATTGCGCGGCTTCCGCATGCCAATCCGCTAACACCACGGCAGCTCCTGACTCAGCAAAAGCCCTGGCTGTGGCCAGGCCCAGTCCAGATGCGGCGCCTGTGACCAGTGCCACTCTGTTTTCGAAAGATATTCATGAACGGATTTCTCTTTCTAGACGATATGTCGTCTGATTCGCCAAAAAACACTTCGCGTGCTTTCAGCGATAGGTCATTCGTTCCAGCTCTTCCGGGTAACGGGCACCCTGCACTGCGATCTTTGCGGTAGCGGCATCGAGTTCTCGGAGATCATTCGTCGTGAGTTCGATGGCAACCGCTCCGATGTTCTCTTCCAGGCGCTCCAGCTTCGTGGTACCGGGAATTGGAACGATCCAAGGTTTCTGTGCCAGGAGCCAGGCGAGCGCGATCTGAGCGGATGTGGCATTTTTCTTCGAAGCAAATGCAGCAATCACATCCACCAGAGCGCGATTTGCCTTGAGGGCTTCAGCTGAGAAGCGGGGGAAACTGCCACGATTGTCCTCTTGGTCAAACTGCGTGTTTTCCGTAATCGTCCCAGTGAGAAATCCCTTGCCAAGCGGACTGAACGGAACCAGGCCAATGCCAAGTTCTTCGAGCGTGGGAATGATTTCCTCTTCCGGGCGTTTCCACCAGAGGGAGTATTCACTTTGAAGCGCCGTCACAGGCTGAATCGCGTGTGCGCGGCGGATGGTCTGAGCCCCCGCTTCCGATAATCCGAAGTGCTTGACCTTGCCTTCCCGAATTAGGTCGTTCACCGCTCCCGCCACCTCTTCAATCGGCACGTTCGGATCGACGCGATGCTGATAAAGCAGATCGATGGCGTCGACCTTGAGCCTTTTCAGTGAGCCCTCGACGCTCTCTTTAATGTGCTCCGGCCGGCTGTTCAGACCGACTGGATGTGGATCTTTCTCGGAGTCGATCTGAAACCCGAACTTGGTCGCAATCACCACCCGGTCCCGCATGGGCGCAAGAGCTTCGCCGACCAACTCTTCATTCACGAACGGACCATAGACTTCGGCGGTATCGAAGAAAGTGACGCCGTGTTCGACTGCTGCCCGAATGAGCGCAATCATCTCCTGCCTTGTCCCTGACACTGCGCCGTGACCGGGACTCAACCTCATGCAACCTAATCCGACGGCCGAAACTTCGAGATCGCTCTTTCCCAACTTCCGTTTTTGCATTTTTCCCATCCCTCCCTCAGATTTTTGCGCGCGGATCGGCAAGCGTATAGAAATTCGTTCAGTAATGCTTCCACGTCACCGACCAGTATTCATCCGGCCGGGCTGACCGGATGATCAGCTTTCCATCTGCTGTGAACCGATAAATGCGGGGAAGATTCTTGCCGACAAGCAAGTCTCGCGTATTCGATCCCTGCACGTGATGGATCAAGATATGCTTCGCTTCATCCACGTCGTAGCCCCCGAAGGAAGCCTCGTACCCAAGCCGAACGTATTCATTAGATGGAGTATTTGCCGACTTCGGATACATGAGCTGCACCGACATATGCCCGTCACGCGTGTAGACCAG
The DNA here is from genome assembly GCA_963772045.1 of uncultured Acidobacteriaceae bacterium. Lineage (GTDB taxonomy): Bacteria > Acidobacteriota > Terriglobia > Terriglobales > Acidobacteriaceae > Sulfotelmatobacter. The sequence goes on from CAVYWC010000006.1 coordinate 189,360, forward strand.
CATGCCTTGCGGCTCACGGGTGCGCGTCGGTTTTCCATCCCGTCCTGGCGAATCTATGTGCTCCAGATGCCATGCTCCAACCAGTCGTTCTTTATCGGACAGATGCCCTGCTTCCTGGGTCTTTGCAGATTCGACGCGCACAAGGCCTGCGACTGCCAAAACCACGATCCACGCGCCATAACGCAGAGCTTTCATTTTCGATTCCTCTTCGATCCCGATGGGCGGATCCCTCTCAGCGGCCCACTAGCTGCGCATGGAAAGCTGGATAGCGAGCCCCTTCCAGCTTGATCTTTGACGAAGCCTCTTCAAGGGCATGAATATCGTCTGCCGTTAGTTCAACCGTCGCCACTCCAAGATTCTCTTCCAGGCGCGCCAGTTTCGTTGTGCCCGGGATCGGGACAATCCACGGCTTTTTCGCGAGCAGCCAGGCGAGTGCGACCTGGGCGGGAGTTACTCTGTTTCGCGCTGCGAACGAACTCACCAGATCAACCAAGGCCTGGTTTGCTTTACGATTCTCCGGACTGAAACGCGGCACGATGTTGCGAAAATCGGTGCTATCGAACTTTGTGTTCGCGTCGATCTTGCCGGTCAGGAAGCCTTTGCCCAGCGGGCTGAAGGGAACGAATCCGACGCCAAGCTCCTCGAGGGTTGGCATCACGGTCTGTTCGGGCTCGCGCCAGAACAGCGAGTATTCGCTCTGCAGAACAGCGACGGGCTGAACTGCATGGGCCCGGCGGATGGTTTGCGCGCTCGCTTCCGAGAGACCGAAGTGCTTCACCTTGCCTTCCTGAATCAGATCCTTTACGGCGCCCGCGACATCTTCGATGGGGACGTTCAGGTCAACCCGATGCTGGTAGAACAGATCGATAGCATCGACCCTCAATCGTTTGAGCGACCCCTCTGCCACCTGCTTGATGTGCTCTGGCCGGCTATTGAGAGCGCTCCACTTGTCCCCATCGTTAGGATTCGGCTCAAACCCGAATTTCGTGGCGATGACGACATTGCCGCGAAATGGCGCGAGGGCCTCACCGACAAGTTCCTCATTCAGCAGCGGGCCGTAGACTTCGGCAGTGTCGAAGAATGTGACTCCTCGCTCCACAGCGGCGTGCAGTAGAGCAATCATCTCCTGTTTATCTTTTGGGGGACCGTAGGACCAGCTCATGCCCATACAGCCAAATCCGATGGCCGATACTTCGAGATTTCCCGCTCCAAGTTTGCGCTTTCGCATTTGCATTGTGATTCCTCTTAGAACTGCTCTTTGCTTTTCCAAAGATACGGGACGTCGATGTGGCCGTGCTTTCCCGATACTGCCGATTCTTTGCCTAATCCTGCCTAACCCTCTTATTTTGTGCATGGTTTAGCCGGGCGAGTGGTACCCTACGGAGGAGGAAAGGCATCGTGAAAAAGCCTGCGCAGGAGATCGCCAAGTCATCAGCGATGGAAGTGAGCCCAGAGTTAGTCAGCAGGATCGCAGTGCATGCCCCATCGGTCGGAGAGCATTCCACGGCAATCGACGGTTTGCTGCTCTTTCGTCGAACCGAAGCCACGGCCTGCTATCGCGCTGCGGTTGAGCCCAGCCTCACAGTTTTTCTACAGGGAAAGAAACGCATGAACCTCGGAGGAACACCATACCTCTGCGGTCCTTCGTCATTCTTCCTGTCGTCGATCGATGTTCCCATTGAGAGCCAGATCCTCGAGGCCTCGGAAGAAGTCCCGCTCTTATCGATGTTCCTTCGTCTCGATATGTCCATGGTGCGCGAGATCCTGAATCGTGAGGAATTACCCGAGGCGGAAGCCTCTGGGCAACCGCGCGGCGTTGCCGTCGGCCAGGCCCCGGCAGGTTTGCTCAATGCATGCTCCCGGCTCATGGAGCTTCTCGACACTCCCGAGGACATACCTTTTCTCAGCCACTTAATCCAGCGCGAGATCATTTACCGCATCCTGAAAACGCCGCAGGGGGCACGGCTACGGACTATTGCAACGACGGGCGACCTCGGCCACAGGACAGCGAGAGCCATCACCTGGCTAAAGGACAACTATGCGAAGCGGTTGCACATGGAGGAGCTGGCAGGGGTCGCACGGATGGGAGTTTCCACGCTTCATCATCAGTTTCGCGTCCTGACTGCGATGAGTCCGCTTCAATACCAAAAGCAGTTGAGACTGCAGAGGGCAAGGGAGCGGATGCTTATGGATGGGGTGGACGCTACGAGCGCGGCTTACGAGGTCGGCTACGAAAGCGTCAGCCAGTTCAACCGCGAATACAGCCGATTGTTTGGCCAGCCCCCCATGCGCGATGTCAAAACTCTTCGAGCCAGTACCGTTGTCGCTGCATGATTCAGCCGAAGCGGCAGGACTTGAACCCAGAACGCGTTAACAACCCGACTGAGACCCGATAATTTCCGCCTCGTGCCTGAACCTCGTTTCCTGTCTGTGACACGAGGCACAGCTCCTGCCCGTGGCAATTGGAAGAATTTGACCGAGGTAGATCGCACCGTGCGCCCAGGGTTAACGACTTCACCGATGCAGCTTCCATGTGACTCAGATCACCCCTACCAGAGACCATTGTCACCGCCCCAAGGTCTTCTTTCGCCTGTAATTAAAGAGCAAGAAAATAGGGAGGGCTTCGTCCGTGACAACCAAGAGGATCCTGATTCTCGGCGCGGCTGGAAGAGACTTTCACAATTTTAACGTCGCTTTTCGTGACAAGCCTGACTACTGCGTTGTGGGATTCACTGCAACCCAGATCCCAGGGATTGCGAACCGGATCTACCCGCGTGAGTTGTCGGGAGTTTTGTACCCGTCAGGGATACCCGTTTTCGAAGAAAAGGATTTAGAACAGCTGGTTCATGACCACCGCGTGGATGCGGTGGTGTTCTCCTATAGCGACATCTCGTACCAGAATCTCATGCATCTAGCTTCGCGCGTGGTAGCAACCGGAGCTGACTTCTGGTTGTTGGGATCGGAACGCACGCAGTTGAAGTCGTCGCTCCCGGTAGTGTCGATCTGTGCGGTGCGAACGGGATGCGGCAAGAGTCCGCTGTGCCGCCTGGTCGCATCCAAGCTGAAGCGCGAGGGATGGAAGCCGGTCGTGGTGCGCCATCCGATGCCCTATGGCGATCTCGCGTCGCAGGCGGTGCAACGCTTTGCCGTGATGAAGGACCTGGACGTGCAGCAATGCACCATCGAGGAACGGGAAGAGTACGAGCCTCATCTGCGCACAGGTACAGTAGTCTATGCGGGGGTGGATTACGAGAGAATCCTGCGCCAGGCCGAAAAAGAGGCCGATCTCGTCCTCTGGGATGGCGGAAACAACGACACGCCGTTCTACGTGTCCGATCTCGAAATCGTGGTGGTCGATCCGCACCGCCCGGGACATGAACTGGCGTATTTCCCAGGGGAAGTCAACCTACGCCGTGCGGGAGTGGTCGTAATCAACAAGGTCGATACCGCGGCGCCAACCGATGTGGACACCGTTCGGCGGAATGTTCGAGCCAGCAACCCGAGCGCTACTGTCGTTGAAACCGCTTGCCGCGTAACGGTTTCGGCACCCGAGCTCGTGAGAGGGCGCCGGATCCTTATCGTCGAGGATGGTCCTACGCTTACCCACGGCGAAATGCCCTACGGAGCTGGCGTCGTCGCTGCGCGGCAATGCGGCGCTGCTGAGATGGTCGATCCTCGCCCCTACGCGGTGGGATCGCTGCGCTCGACCTACGAACGCTATCCTCACCTCACCAATCTGCTACCGGCGATGGGATACAGTCCGACACAGCAGCACGAACTGGAACAAACGATCAACCGCGTCGATTGCGACCTGGTCCTGGTGGCAACCCCGATCGATTTAGTTCACCTGCTCAAATTGAACAAGCCCACTTTGCGTGTGAGCTACGAGGTCGAAGATGCGGTTCATCCTGGGTTGGGGGAAATTCTCTCGAAATTTACCGCGACCCACAGGCCCTTGATCGCCTGATGTGAAGCACGCGTGGCGTTTCGAACAGTCTATGCCGCCGCTGAAACTGGACTAGACTTAGACTGCTTTTGATTTCAGCGAGACTCGATCACTGTACGAATGCGCTCGTACGCCCAGTTGATCTCCTCCGTTGTGATGGTTAACGGAGGAGCAATACGGATGACGTGGTCATGAGTCTCTTTGCACAGTAGACGTTCCTCCTTTAAAGCTTCGCAATAGGGCCGCGCCGGGCCGTAGAGCTCAATTGCAATCCAGAGGCCCTGGCCTCGGATTTCCTTCACCACGGGGCTTCGAATCGTTCGCAACCGATCAAGGAAATAGCGCCCCAGAGTTGCGGATCGTTGCACCAGGCCTTCTTCGATCAAGACGCGTAACGCGGTGCGAGCTACGGCGCATGCCAATGGGCTCCCGCCGAACGTGCTTCCGTGATCTCCAGGATGGAAGACTCCCAAGATTGTGCTCGATGCCAACACTGCCGAGACCGGATAGAAACCACCCGATAGAGCTTTACCGATGATGAGTATGTCGGGCGTGATTCCTTCATGCATGTAAGCAAAGAGTTCGCCAGTGCGTCCCAAGCCGGATTGGATTTCGTCGCACATAAGCAGCACACGATTTTGCCGGCATAGGGTCGCAACTTCTTTGAGATATCCCGCGGGTGGGATAACGATGCCCGCCTCTCCCTGGATGGGCTCTACCAGAAAGGCGCAGGTATTGGGCGTGATCGCTTCGGCCAAAGCGCGAGCGTTTCCATAAGGAATGATTTTGAATCCGGGGGTGAACGGTCCGAACCCGTCGCGGTACTGCTCGTCAGTGGAGAAGCTGACGACGGTCACAGTGCGGCCATGGAAATTGTTTTCGCAAACGATAATTTCAGCCTTCCCGTCTGGAATCCCTTTGACCTTGTAACCCCATTTCCGCGCAGTCTTGATGGCAGTCTCTACCGCCTCGGCGCCAGAATTCATGGGCAGCGCCATTTCGAATCCGCTTAAGTCATGCAGGTCTCGGCAGAGCAGGGGCAGTTGATCATTGCGGAAGGCGCGGGAGGTAAGGGTTACCTTGTGAGCCTGCTCGATCAGCGTGGCCAGGATGCGCGGATGGCAATGCCCTTGATTCACCGCAGAATAGGACGCCAGGCAGTCGAGGTAACGCTTGCCTTCGACGTCGTATACCCAAACTCCCTCAGCGCGCTCGATGACAACGTCGAGAGGAAGGTAATTGTGCGCCCCGAAACGGTTCTCCAACTCGATCAATTCCTGCGTTCGAGTCATTTCCAATACGGACATGGGTTCTCCTCGGTTGCCTGCTTTATCTAATTCTTGTCCAGAAGCATGGTTAACAAGGCCATGCGCACATAAAGGCCATTCGCCGCCTGTCGAAAATAGAGGGCGCGGGGATCATCATCCACAGTCCTGTCCAGCTCCACGGTGCGGGGCAGGGGATGGAGTATCAATGCGTCGGATTTCATTTTTCTCAGCAGTTCTGAGTCAATGGCGTATCGCTTGACGCCACGCTCGTTCATGACGCGTTCGGGGCGAATGCGGGTCTGGTAGATCACGTCCGCCTCCCCGATCACGCGATCGACCTCCGACTCCAGTTCGTAACGCACACCATGCTCCTCGAGGTACGCGAGGATATCCGGCTTCATTTGCAGTTCGGGAGGCGCGACGAAAAAAATCCTGACTCGCTCGAACTTGGCGAGCAGATAGGCTAGCGATCGCGCGGTTCGTCCCCGATCCAATTCTCCAATAATGGCAACGCTCAGTCCCACCAAAGGACGCTCGCGATAGATCGTGTACAGGTCCAGCAGCGCTTGCGTAGGATGCTGCCCCCCCTCGCCATCTCCTGCGTTGATGATCGGTACGGAGGAAACCTGGGCGGCTCGCTGAGCTCCTCCCGCCTGGGAGTGCCGCACGACGATCACATCCGAGTAATTGGCCAGGATGCGGATGGAGTCTTCGATCTGTTCTCCGGAAACTTCGGAGGAAAAGGCCGAAGCTTGCTCGGTGGAAAGAACCTTCCCGCCCAGCCGGTACATGGCCGCCTCGAAGCAGAAGCGGGTTCGAGTGGAGGCTTGGTAGAACAGACTGGTAAGAATCTTATTCTGGTATTCGAGCGTGCCCCCGCGCGACACTATCCGTTCCATCCCGCGCGAGCGCTGAAACAGCTCCATCAACAACGGGACGGTGAACTGTTGAGATTCGGTCACATGCTTTAATTTCAAAATCTCATGCTGGCTCTCTCGCAAATAATAACGAGAGGCTGGCTGCAGAGAAGGGAGATTGGAACTCACCATGAGCCTCTATCCTCCTACGTGAATTTCTCGTTCTGCCAGGTGGGCGTCGAAAGCTGGCAGATCCGGAACAATGTGAGTTCCAGTTCGGCCAGCAATTGCTTCCGTTAAGTGCTCATAGGAGGTGATCACGACCTCTTTGCCACCATCCCTTAGAAAATTCAGGGCAGACTCCACTTTCGGGCCCATATTTCCAGGAGGAAACTGGCCAGCCCGCCAATATCTCTGCAACTCGGAAGCGGTGACCCTGTCCAATGACCGTTGCGTAGGCTTCTTGTAATCGAGATACACAAATCCGACATCGGTGGAGATAGCGAAAGTGTCGAACCCCAGCTCGGAAGCGAGAAGGGCTGAGGCACGATCCTTGTCGATCACCGCTTCGATACCCTTGAGTTCACCGCCGCAGCGGATCACGGGGATTCCTCCGCCCCCGCATGCCACCACCAGGACCCCTTTGCGGAACAACGAACAAATCGAATCCAATTCGATAATCTCGACCGGTTCGGGCGAGGGAACCACGCGCCGATAGCCGCGGGCAGCGTCCTCGATGATTTCCCACCCCAATTGGCGCTGACGCTCTTCGGCAACGACGCGCGAATAGAACGGCCCGATCGGCTTGGTCGGATGTTGCATCGCGGGATCGTCTGCTCGTACCACGGTCTGTGTAATTACACTGACGACGGGCACGTTCAGACCCGCGGCGGAGAGTTCGCTGCACAAAGATTGGCAGAGCAGATAGCCAATCTCCCCCTGGCTGGCCGCACCACATATGTCGAGACTCTGCCCGGGGACCTGGTCCGAGGCGCGCTCCGCCCGCAGCAACTGCGCCCCCACCTGCGGGCCGTTTCCGTGTGTGATCACAATCTGGTACCCAGCCCGGATGAGTTCGACAATGGCTGCCGCGGTACGCCGCGCGTTCACCCGCTGCTCGGCAACCGTGCCTTTTTCCCCGGCGCGAATCAGCGAATTACCCCCGATGGCGATGAGCATGGATTTCACGGTCAGCTCTCCGGACCCGCTCCCACGTCTGCCATACTCGATGGCTGCAGTACCTCGCGGTACTGCATTAGCTCCAGCAGGATTGCTTTTTGCGCATGCAACCGATTTTCCGCCTGCTGATACACCACCGAATGCGCCGAGTCGATCACTTCATCGGTGACTTCTTCGCCTCGATGCGCCGGCAAACAATGCATGAAGACGGCATCGAACTTGGCATGACGAAATAGTTTCGAGTTCACCTGGTAGGGAGCGAAAATCCTGCGGCGGTCCTCCAGTTCGCGCTCCTGCCCCATACTGGTCCAGACATCCGTATAGATAACGTCAGCATCAGCAGCGGCCTGTAGCGGATCCTCGGTCAACGTGCAGTTCCCGCCTGTTTCTTGTCCCCGCTCGAGCGCCCACCGGACTGCATCCGGCTTCGGCTCATATCCAGCAGGAGTTGCCACCCAGACGTGCGTTCCCAGCTGCGCGCCGGCAAACATCAGCGAGTGACAAACATTATTGCCGTCGCCGATATAGGCGAGCTTCAGACCTTTCGGAATGCCCTTAAGTTCAAAGATGGTTAAGTAGTCCGCCATCGCCTGGCAGGGATGACTGAAATCTGTGAGTCCATTGATCACGGGGATGCTGGCGTACGTGGCCATTTGTTCGACAATTTCATGCGCGTAGGTGCGAATCATGATGGCCTGCACCATGCGCTCGAGATTCTTGGCAACGTCATAGACGGACTCACGCTTGCCCAGGCTAATTTCCGCATTCGAGAGGTACAGCGAGAATCCGCCGAGCTGCTGAATGCCGACGTCAAAAGAAACTCGCGTACGCAGCGACGGCTTCTCGAAGATCATGGCCAGGGTCTTGCCTTTCAGCGCACCGGCGTGGGCCGAAGGATGATCTTTTATCTCGCGTGCCAGATCAAGCAGATAACGGATCTCCTCTGGCCGGAAATCCCGAATGGAAAGAAAATTATGACGGCCCATGGGTCACCTCTTTTGCTGGATCTTTTCGTGGATGTCTGGCGCTTCGAAACCCGCGGAAGAGCCTGCGTTTTCCTAACGATGAGAAAGAAGAAGAATCTCTGATAACGACTAATGGAACTGCCGCGAGGGCTCGGACTTCAACGTTCTCCCACGACTCCTGCGGACGCTCGTCGCCGCCGAAGGTGAACATAAGAATGCCTGACCCATGCTCTCGTTAGTGGCTACGCTCAGGCTATGAGAAGCATCACAGCAATGGGTGACTCAGGTCACGCCATGCCCGCGCGTAGAATCGAGCGTTTCGCAAACATATCTTCACGGGACAACCACCGCGAGGGACGGGACGGCGAGTCCATGCTCGAGAATGGCTTCCTTCTTTGCGCTTTCTTGTTGTGAGTGTGACGGGGGCGCGGGATCGCCACGCGACTGGCTTTCTCCGCCCGTTGGCCGAATGTCTATTCCGCGTTATCGGTGGCGGAAGATGCCTTCGAGAAGCGCACACTAGCAGGTATGGACCCATGTCGATTTACTGCCATCATCAGCTATAGCCGACCGGTTTTAAGCAAATCGGCACTCCTGCCGGCTTGGGGTAACACACTTGGCAAAAGAGATATTCAGGCGCTGGTGGCCTAAGCCCGCGTCGGATCTGCCTCAGCTTCCCATGATGCAGGCTCTGCCTATACGAGAGACTAATTGCCTCGCGAAATCTCGACCTCTTCACGCAGCAAGGCAGACGGCTATTTCCGTGAGACTCGTGGGCAGCCCGCACACGCTGTCTTCGCTCTTGAAGAAGCCGCGGCGATGCCGCCGACTTCTCATGCGGTCCGAGGCAACTTGCTTCCTGCGATAGTTCCTCACCTAAATGCGGAGCGTGACGGAACTCACCGACAGGAATTCACTCGGGACGTAGTCTGAATTCCGCAGTGCCGGAGTGCGAATCGGTTCGGTGTGCCTCCTCGCAAGTATCCCACCCTTCACCTCCCCGCTGCACGCGACTCACGGAGGATCCTCTTATGAAGCTCATCGTAAAGATCATGCTTCCTTTGCTCGTCTGCACGATGGCATTGGCACAGTTCCCGGCTCAACTCAAGAACGTGGTCGTAATCGTCCAGGAGAATCGTACTCCCGATAATCTTTTTCATTTCCTGACACCGGCGTGCCCAATCCCGGCAGAAGCAACGGGCTACGCCGCCTGCACGCCAAGCCCGATCACCAGTTCCTGCTACGACGTTTCGCCGTGCGGCCTGTCGAACCAGTCGGGCACGGTTATGCCCATCAAACTGATTGGAGCGCCTCTGGCAGGTAGTGGTGACCCGAACCACAATCACGCGGCGTTCGAAAAGATGTGCGATCCCGATTCGAACTTTCAATGCCGCAACGATGGAGCCTGGCAGACGGCGGCGAGTAATCTGGCCTACTCGTATGCGCTCAACCCGGCTGTCACCAACTATGACGGATCGGCGGGACATCTGCTGGACCCCTACTTGAAGCTTGCCAAGCAATACGGATGGGCAAATTTCATGTATCAGACCAACCAGGGCCCTAGCTATCCGGCGCACCAGTTTCTTTTCACCGGCACCTCGGCGAGGAGCAATGCCGATGATGTGCACTCGATTTTTGTGTCGGAGAATCCCGGAGGCTCGATCCAGGCCGGGTGCCTGTTGCCAGCTTCGACCGGCAGCGCCAGCGTGTGGGACAGCTTGATTCAGCCGGCTAACCCAGCCACGACCAACTGCACTTTCTGGGACAGCAATTCCGTCCAGGAGTGCCAGATCAAGAACACGCTGAATGCGGAATATGTGGGAACGTTCTGTGGCAATCCCAACAACATGGCGACGACGGTGTTGGATCCCAATGGAATCGGGTGGAAATACTATGGCCCGACCACGACAGATTCGACGGAGGGCCTGTGGACTGCACCCAATGCGATCCAGAGCATCTGTGATCCGCAGCCTAATGGGAATGGGGGCTTGAAATGCGCAGGCGCGGAATGGGCTGCGCATGTCGATTTGTTGAATTACGGAACCGATATCCTTCGCGATATCGCGAGCTGCAGTCTGGCCCCCGTGAGTTGGGTGATGCCGGATGGAGCGTGGTCCGATCATGCGGGTCCGAATCAGCCGTGGGGGCCGTCCTGGGTAGCGGCGGTAATCAATGCGATCGGCAATAATCCGACCTGCCCGACGGGAACGCCGGACGCGGGGCAGAAGTACTGGCACAACACTGTGGTCCTGGTGATATGGGACGACTGGGGTGGCTGGTCCGATAATCAGCAGGCACACCTGCTGGCCGGATTGCCCTGCGTCTATACGACCCCGCCGACGCGGTGTCCCGGCGATTATCAATACGGTTTCCGCGTGCCACTATTGGTGGTGTCAGCGTACACGCCAGCGGGATTCATTCACAATGTGACCCATGATTTCGGCAGCGTTTTGCGTATGATCGAGGGCATCGAGCATGTGAAGGAGGGAATCATGCTGAATGCCGATGCTCGGGGCAGCACGGATCTGCATGCTTTCTTCACGCTGAAGACGGCACGGCCATACAAAACCGTACCCGCCTTGAAGAATGCGAACTTCTTCCTGACGTACGAAGGGCCAGCAACGGCACCGGACAATGACTGAGACCGAGGTCTTGCTGTTGTCGACTAGTCATCATCAGGGTCCATGCGGGGAGCTCGATTGTTCACAAAATCAGCGGCCTTCAGAGGCGACGCGATCGTGTTAAATGGCAGTGGCGCCTGGGTGAAATCAAAACAATCCGAAAGATCGTCGGCGCGCGCGTCGGCGAAACCCAGCGAAGGCAGGTCGAACACCTGCTCCACAAAATGGACGATGCTTCCGAAATCGTGATTCACGTGCGAGATATAACCGGGCTTGGCGTAGGGCGAGATCACGATCAAAGGCACGCGGAAACCGTAAATCGATCCCGATCCCCAACTCACGCCATCGTTGATCACTTGTGGCGCTACGTGATCATACCAGCCACCCCAGTCGTCCCAGGTCGCGATAATCGCGGTATCGGACCAGTATTGGCTGTTGCCGATCGCATTCACAATCGATGCCACCCAGGACGGTCCCGTACCGTTGTTGCTGCCAGCGTGATCCGAGGCCCCACTGGGAGGTGTCACCCAACTGACACCGGCCAGGTTTCCATTGGCAATGTCTTGCAGTACCGTGGGTGCCTTGTCGTTGCTGATCATCACATGCGCCGTCCAATCCGTGCCCGTGCAGGCGGTCGCGTTCGGCGGAGGCACATTCGGACCGCAGATGTGCTCAATCGCATTGGGCGCAGTCCACAGCGATCCATCAAACTGCGCGTAGTACTTCCAGCTGATCCCCGCCGCTTCCAGCAAGTCACTGAGCGTTGCATGCTCGAAACAAGGAAAGATGTAAGTCGCTTTTCCGCTGATGTCGAGCACTTGCGTGTATGCGCCTGCATTTGCCAAACATCCGACACCGGCCGTCGCGCTGAGGTTGGCAATATTTCCCGTGGCCATGCCGGTGCTGGTCTCCGATGGGGCCGATGTTCCCGACAAAATGAATTGGTGTGCTGGGAAACTCGGCCCCTCATTCGTCTGAAACATGCGATCGCCAAAAGTGTACTGCTCGGCTAGCTGAAAATACGGCGCTACATCGGCGGGACTCACATAACGAAACTGCGCATTCGACGGCGGACAAGTTGCCGGAGCATTATTGTTGCAGGTCACCGGAATCTTATCGGCTCCATCCATTTTGCCGCCGTCGTACATAAGAAGAAACGCGTTGCGGCTGTGATTCAGGTCGTAATTTTGCGGATTCGTCCCCGTATTGCCCAAATCGATAGATGTGAGCGGAATAACCTGTCCGGCAGAATTGACTCCGCTGCCGGCTATATCCGCCCCTCGCCCAATCAGCACCGGATCCTGAAACAGGTCGTCGATCGAGCGATTCTCCTGAAAAATAATGATGACGTGGTTGATGTTGGACCAGGTTGTCGACGGCGCGTCGCCCTTCCCCGAGAGCGCAACCATGGTGGGACTTCCCGGCGCGTTATCGGCCACCGTGAGGGTCCCGGTTCGCGCTCCCGTGGCAGTGGGGGTGAACGTCACTCCAATCGTGCATTGTGCTTTTCCCAGGATGGTGGCGCTGCAGGTGTTACCGGCCACGGCAAAGTCCCCGGATGCAGCCACAGAAGAGAATGTCAGTTTCGAACTCTGATTGTTCGTCAGCTTAATGCTCGCCGCGGTACTTGTGGTTCCCTCGTTCTGGCCGGGGAACGTCAGGCTGCCTGGGACAGTGCTGACCGCAAGCAGCCCGGTTCCTGACAATGTGACGTTCTGGGGGCTGCCCGTGGAGTTGAAGTTGATCGTCAACCTGGCCGTATTACTTCCCAGAACAGATGGTCGAAATCGGACGTCGATCGCGCAACTCTGCCCGGCTGCCAGCAAACGTTGCAGCGGACAGATAATGCCCAGCTGAAAATCGCCTGGCGCCGGTCCTCCGGTCACTGCAATGCTGGTGATCTGCAACGCCACAGTTTGCGTGTTTGTGAGGGTGACAGGAAATACTGTGGTGATTTGTCCGATGTAATGATTGCCAAATGATATCGTGGCCGGCGAAACAGTGACTTGTGACCGCGCCGCCCCGGTAATAAACAGCAACACGACCGCTGCAAGAAATGTGGATTGGAAAGCTGCGGGCTGCAGACTTGAGATAAACGACTGGGGTGAATCGCACAACGAACGGATCGATGACTTCATGTGGACGCCTCTGGAGAGGAGGTAGGCGCGCCGAATCTTCGGTCTCGGTGGTCTGTCCCGAACAGCCTGGGCTGCGGAGGAAAGCGGGACTAGTCCCGTTTAGTTCCTTACCATTGTTTTGTAAGTGACAACAATCACAAGGGCGTGTGACCCACCTGAGATTCTTTCTGTCGGCCTCTCGCGGAAACTCGGATCGGAGGAGGTTCCCCTCGCGTGACCGTTAATGAACTGTTCATCTGGCGAGACGTGGAGGTTGACACGACGAACGGGCCCCTGACAATTCTGCGCCAGGGAAAGTATCGGTCGACGTCTGCATACCTTGCCGCAGACCGTTCTGGCCGGATCCCGGGGAACCCACGGATCGGTAGTGTCATAAAGACGGTACCTACGGATCCGTTCACGTTGCAGTACGTGGCGGGGTCACGATAACATCAATACTACGAACGTTACCTGCATCCACGCGGACAAGCGATTCGGAGATTGAGTCGTGTAGAATACAAAGGGGCGGTGCAAAATGCGGCCTGGTCGGGGATGTCCTCAGACTCCGAAATAGCTGAAATATTGAGTGCGTGGCAGTTTCCGCGTGCGGAAGTGGTGGAACTGGCAGACACACCATCTTGAGGGGGTGGCGCCGAAAGGCGTGGGGGTTCAAATCCCCCCTTCCGCACCATAATCTCAGTTTCAAGGACAACTTTTCGTTATGTTTTATTACCTCGTCACCGCGCTTCACGTCATCGTCTGCTTCTTTATCATCATCGTCGTGCTGCTCCAGAGCGGAACCAGCGGAGATCTCTCGGCGGCGTTCGGCGGACAAGGCAGCCAGACCGCCTTCGGTCCGCGGGGCGCAGCCAGCGCACTCTCCAAGGCGACCACTTGGTCTGCGGTGCTGTTTATGCTCACGTCCATCACGCTCTCGGTCCACCAGAGCCGCCGTGGTGGGCCGAGTTCAGTGCTGCAGGGCGTGAAGTCGCAGCCGGTGAAGACTGTGCCAGCGCCCGTGACTCCGCCAACACAGCAGAAATAGCGACTCTAAGCCACGTCCGCTTTTCACGATCCTCGGCAGCTTCGCCAGCTTTGGCAATTCGTCCAAAACTTGCCGGCCGACCCGACGTGCGGCTGCAGACATGTCTACTTTCTCCACTCATTCAAACTGCAGGAAGAGATCTCGGAATCATCGTGTGCGAAGTTTGGCCGCAGTGATCCGAATTGTAATTCCCGCGTCGACGGTGCTAACATCCGCTTTGAAGGTGTATATGGAGGCATTATGTCGGATCGCGATGGAAGCAGTTTTGTGTGGTTCCTGGCGGGAATGGGCTTAGGCGCGCTGGTGGGTGTGCTCTATGCTCCCCGTTCGGGCAGCGAGACCCGGGAGGTCATTCGCGCGCGCGCCGAAGAAGGGCGCGACTACGTGCGCACCCGAGCCCGCGATGCCCGCGAACAGGCCTCGGAGTGGGCCGATCGCGGCCGCGACGTTCTTGGTCAGCAAAAGGAACAGTTCCGAGCCGCTTACGAAGCGGGACGCCAAGCTTATCAGGAGGCCACCACCGAGGCCGGCGCGGTGAAGAATCCGTAGGTCTCAGCACTCAAGTTTTCGCTGAGCGCTTTGTCTGCCGCTCGCGAAACGTAGCAGAGGTACAGTTACGTTATGGAAAACCTTACGGTATTCATCGCTCTGACCGCGTTTGCTATTCTGCTGCAGGCCGGCATTCTGGTGGCCATGTACGTGACCATGCGCAAGAGCAGCCGGCGGATGGAAGCCCTGGCGACCGAGGTTCGGAATAAAGTTCTGCCCACAATCGAGCAGGCCCAGTCGATCTTAACTGAGGTCCGCCCGCGCATCGAAGTCATTGCGCAGAACGTGGAGCACACCACAACCCAACTCCGCTCTCAAGTGGAACGCGTCGAAGCCGCGGTCAGCGATGCGGTCGATCGCGGCCGCCTGCAGGTCATTCGCGCGGATGAACTGTTAACCCGCACTCTCGATCGCGTCGAGCACACTTCGGAGATGGTGCAGAAAACCGTGGTCTCGCCGGTGCGCCAGATTTCCGGAATCATGCAGGGAATCACGGTCGGACTGGAATTCTTGCTGAACCGCCGCGCCCGCGGAAATGGCTCTTCGCGCAGCGAACGGCGCCCGGTTCCCCAGGACGAGATGTTTATCTGAACCGCTCGTTGATCCTCTTCCCTGCCCGCGAGAAGCGAATGCTCCGAGGTCGAACCCATGGCGATCCGCCCCTTCTTATCTTCCGCTAAACGCCTCTGCGTAATGGGACTCCTGATTCTCTTCACTCATCCTGGCGCCCGACTTGTGGCTCAAGAAAAGGTTGTCGTCTGGAGCGAGCAGGAAAAACCGATTGTGCAACAGATCGGCCAATTGCGAAAGCTCGATGACACGACACGCGCCCACGTCACCAAACAACTGGCACTCCAGATTCGCGCCCTGCCCGCAGGTCCGAACAAACTCATTCTCGCCGGAGGACTCTCGAACCTTGCCACCGAAGGCGACTTCGGTGGCGACACTCTCCAGGAAGTAACCACCACTCTGGCATCCGCGCTGCGGGAACAAGCCGTGCCCGGGAAGCAGGGTCCGGAAGCTCTCTATGTAGAACTAGCGTCGTTGGTGCGTTACGAGCACATGCACGCCGATACCGACGATCAGAAGTTTGCCCTGGCCATGGCAAAACTGGAGGCCGATGATGCCGCCCGCCAGCAGGCCGATTTCACCCTCCCCGACCTGCAAGGAAACTCGTGGCATCTAAAGGGTCTGCGCGGAAAAATTGTGCTGGTAAACTTCTGGGCGACCTGGTGTCCGCCCTGCCGCAAAGAGATGCCCGACCTGCAGGCGCTCTATGAGAAATACAAAGATCAGGGCTTCGTGATCCTGGCAATCTCCGATGAAGAGTCGGCCAAAGTCACGCCGTTCATCTCCGAGCACAAGATCGGCTATCCAATTTTGCTCGATCCCGGGCGTAAGGTGAACGACTCATTCTTCGTCCAGGGCATTCCCAAGAGTTTCGTCTTCGATCGAGGAGGGAAACTGGTAGCGCAGTCGATCGACATGCGCACCCGTGGCCAGTTCCAGGCGATGCTGGCTGAAGCGGGGCTGCAGTAACGATTTGCCTCGGTTGTTGATAGCTAAACGCGAATCAGCTCGATCCGGTTGCCGAACGGATCCGCGATGTGACAGCGTCGAACGCCCGGAATGCTGGCGTCTTCCTTGGCTTCTACTCCTGCCTCTCTCAGCCGCGCCACGAGCCCATCGTATTCGGCGCAACGCAAAGCAGGATGCGCTTTCCTCGCAGGATGGAAGTCACTCTCCACTCCGAGATGGATCTGTATGCTGCCGCTTCCGAACCAACACCCGCCGCGCCTGGCCAACTCAGGCGGCTTCGTAAGTTCTGCCATCCCCAGCAGCCGCACATAGAAGGCGCGAGCTCGATCTTCCTCGCCTGCAGGCATGGCGAGCTGCACGTGGTCGATGGCGATGAAAGGCTGGTTGGGATGCTTTCTCTGAGGTTGAGTCATCCTGCGCGCGAATCCCGGTCGCGGCTGCGAACGTATTCGCAGTCAGAAAATCTGCAATTAGCAATTGGAGACGTCGTGTATCTAACTGCGCGGCCCACGCATCAGCTCCGGAAATGCCAGAGGCGTGTCGCGGGTTAATCCGTCTTGTGTTGCCTGGTCGTCCAAATTGGGCCAATCCCGAATTTCAACCGAGGGGCACATCACGATCTTGCCCTCAGGTCGCAATAATTGCCGCAAGGTTTGAACTCCGGAGAACAATCCCTGCCCGGTTCTGGCCGCCACTATGAGGTGCGATTTGTCGGAGAAGATCAGGTATCCTTCCTCGCCCACCAATCCGTCCGCCTTCAATCCCTTGCGCGCCAGAAAGCGCTGCACGCGCCTGTCCTGCAAGCGCATCAGCATGATGGTCCCGCCTTCCGCCCTTGTGGTCGACTTGGCGCCGACAATGTTGAGCTTGAGACCGGTTTCGTCCGCCACTTCTTCGGCCAGCGTCTCGGCGGCGATACGATCCTCCGACTGATGCCCCCGCTGCACAATAATTCGGGTCTTGGCTTTCACCCGGAATCCGCCTGTCCCCAACTGCAACTCCTTCGGCTGTGGAATCAAGCTCAGTCCGTCGCTATCACTCGACGCGGATTCCGCCAGCAAACCGGCCGGCAGCATACTCAGGCAGAACAGCAGCGTAACCAGGATCGCATAACAACGCTTATTCATTGACACCCCGTAAGTTTTCACGACATTGTACGCTTAGGCGCTGGCGCGTGCCACGAGATCCGACAATTCTTGACCGCCTTTTGACCAATTTCTTGCAACTTCCGTGTTCCCCTGTGCCCTCTGTTTAAACACTTCGCGGAGTCATCGCAGAAAACTATTTGGCGAACGCTTCTTTGTTGACGACATACGGCATTTTCGTGATAGCAGCCCGCGGGCATGGCGCAGATCGAAGATCTCCTGAATGGATTGCACAAACGAATGATTCTGATACGCGGGGTCGTAGCACAGCACGTTCATGTCGAAGCCGACGTATTTTTTGATGAGCGCCAGGCCGATTCGGTCCGTCCCGATCGCAACGGTTTCCCTGTGACTTCGTCTCCGAGAAACGGCAAGTACGGATGCCAGTAGCCCCATTTGTTCTCGCGCGTGAGATGTTCCGCCGTCCACATTTTCCGCGCCAGCGCGTCCAGCATAAAAAATGCGAACTCCGCCGTGGCTTCTGTAAGAAGATCGGCCGTGTTCGTAAAAGGAATCTTATAGCGATTCGCGTCAGCGCGGTTGATGTTGTCGAATCCGACCGCGTACTGCGCCACCACTTTCAAATGTTCCTTCCCTGCCTCGAAAATTTCAGCGTCGATCTCGTCACGAAGCGTCGTGATCAGACCATCGATTCCCGACTTTACTTTTTCAACTACAAGGTTCTTCGGCGGCGCTTCGGCTGCGGATAGACTTCGACTTCTTATCCTCGCCTTGCCCAACAGTTCGATCGCTTCTCCGATGTCACAGGTTGCAAACACGCGAAAATGCTTATCCATGGCTTTCTGGAGACTCTGACTCTTCCCTCTATGTATTTTTTGGGAACCCCTTCAGCGAATGGAAAATATCATACGCGAGAGCGACTGTCTCACGGTGCGGGATTCATTTCCGACGCAGCAAATCTTATTTAGGCCGGAAAAATCGTCCGAACCCCAGCCGGACCTGCACTGTATTGACACCCGGATTCGGCGTGGCCAATCCCGCATTGGAAATATGCATGTAGCGCAATTCCAGACTTACATTGTTCTTCGCGCCTAAGATGTGCATACCTAATGCCGCCTGATCCGTGAAATTGACGGTGTTCGTGCCGGTCGGAACGTTGTGATTCGTGAAGAGCGTACCCCCGGTCAGCTCAAGATACGGCAGCAGTCGCCCACGACGCTGGAAATCCCATTTGAGCCCCAGCGGATCGAAACCCGCCCCGTACGCCGTATTCGCAGGCTGAAACACCAGAAATACGGGAACAACGTCGACCGCATATTCGAACCGTCCGCGCAGAAACCAGGGAAGGTGCGGGTCGGTGATGATCCACCCATAGCGCGCGCCCGCATTGAACGCACTCGTGCTCTTCGTCCCGCCCGGAACGGAGCGTCCACCCCCGCCCCAGACCTCAACTTCATGTCCCCCGGTTTCTGGCGCAGCCTGGGCGAAGTTCATCAACGACGCGGTCAGCAGAAAAATACCGATGCAGACACTCGAGCGCAATGGGCCTTTCTATAACGGGTCCGGACGTGTTTGCTGCCCCGCCAGTTCCAGCAGGTCGCGCGCCACGCGGGTGTTGTTGTGGCGAGCAACTCCGGCTTCTTCAAGATAATCTCCGAGAATAGGAACCACCCCAAGCTCCTCGACCGCATCCAGATCATTCACGATCTGGCACGCGCCTTCTGTGGCGTACTTGGCCTCGAGTTCTGCCGAGGCGGGGGCACGGTTGATGAGCGCATAGTCGAAAATCTGTTCTTGCGCGTGACGATTCAGGGCTCTTATGTGGTCAGCCGCAGTAAGTCCCAGGCTTTCGTTCGCCTGCGTCATCAGATTGCAGATGTAAACCTTAGTCGCCGGCGAAGCCACGATCGCCTCGGAAATGCCGCGCACCAGCAAATTCGGAATCAGGCTGGTGAACAACGATCCCGGACCAACTGTAATGACGTCGGCATTCGCTATCGCTTCCAGCGTCTGCGGCATCGGGCCCACACTCGGCGGCACCAGAAACAATTCGCGGATGCGTCCCTTACTCGCCGTGATCTTCGTCTCGCCGCGAACCCGCGTGCCGTCTTCCATCAAGGCTTCGAGCTCGACATTCGACGTGGTCGCCGGATAAATATGGCCGCGCGTCAGCAGGATTTCCGATGAAAGCCGAACCGCTTCCGAAAAATCCGAAGTCAAATCCGTAAGCGCGGCCAGAAATAGATTGCCGAAGCTGTGCCCTTCGAGTCCTGAACCTTTATCGAAACGATGGCGAAACAGCCGCGAGAGCAATGCTTCATCTTCGCTCAGCGCAACAATGCAGTTGCGGATGTCGCCCGGCGGCAGCATGTTCAATTCTTTGCGCAGCCGCCCGCTCGATCCGCCGTCGTCACTGACCGTGACCACCGCACAGAGATCGCGAATCATCACAAGACCCGCATGTGCAGCCGGAGGTTCCGCAGGCCAGAGAACAAATTGCTTGAGTCCCTTGAGCAGGGTCGAGAGCCCAGTCCCCCCGCCGATGGCGACCACCCGCACTGCGCGCTCGCGAGCGATCTTCTCCACCGGGAGAACTTCCGTACTCTTAGGCTGCATTGCTGATCCTCGGGAGTTGCGTTTGGCGGCGATCAGAGAGTTTCTGGCCCGCTGAGGTCCCCATCCTCGGAACCAAGTTCCGCCCCGGGATCCGGATAGAGCAACTCGGTGAAGCGCGGATCCTCTGCCAGATTCTGGAAGTCGGAATCGTTCCGAGCCTGAAAACGAAGCTGCGGATTGGCGCGTAGAGCTTCATCCAGGTGCTTAAGAGAGTCCTCCACCCGGCCAGTCATGCAGTCCAGCGCCGCCATGCCATAGATGACGTAATCGGCCCTGGGGTTTTGTTTCAGCAGCTTGTCCAGGTGCTCCCGGGCACTGACGTAGTCGCCCAGGTTCATGAGGGAAACAGCGTAGTCAAAGTGCTCCTCCGCTGTAGTGAACTGCGTGGCCGCCGAGCGCTCCAATTGCTGATTGCAGATATTCAGATGAACGCCGGCCCGGTCCGCCAGTTCCTTGCTCGGCCCGCCTATCACTTTTTGAAAGTGTGGCTTGGCTTTGTCGAACTTGTGCTCCTGCAGAGCGCGCAGTCCGGTCTCATAACTCTGCAGCGCC
Organism: uncultured Acidobacteriaceae bacterium; assembly: GCA_963772045.1. GTDB lineage: Bacteria > Acidobacteriota > Terriglobia > Terriglobales > Acidobacteriaceae > Sulfotelmatobacter. The sequence continues at coordinate 209,720 of CAVYWC010000006.1, forward strand.
TGCGTGTAACGCGGATCTTCCGCCATCGGCTTCTTCGCGGTGGGTTTCTGAGCCATGTGCAAAACTCTTCCTGTGCTCTTGGAAATAAGGAACTCCTTCGAATTCTGCTCGCGAACTGAGATCGTACCTGAATGACCAATCAGTATCGCGCAAACGATAGGTCGAGGTAAAGTTGAAGGCGATTGGTATTAGGGCACGGCCTCAGGCTTGCCGCTTGGGTCCAACCCCGAGCCCAACAAAGAGGCGGTCTTTACGCGTCTGAGATCCGCCGGCAGAGCCTTATACACTGTCGACAGGTCCTAATTAATCTGAGCTGCCGTCTGCAGATCGATCTGCCTCCACTCGCCCTTGATGATGCCAGCGCGGATCTGCGTCGCCGTCTTGCCCTTTTTGTGCTGAACGTATGAGTAATACAGCTCTTTCAGGCAAGTCGCGCACTGCGCTCCATGCGTCCCCTCGAAGCAGCTGTGCAGGCTGTTATGGCCCATCCGATCGCAGTAGCAGTAGCACGGCTGCTGATGCAGAACCGTCGGAATCTTAGCGGCCAGCTCGTACGCGTGCGTTTGGTAGGTATATTGCGCATCGGCGCCCCACAAATCGGCCTTGGTCAGGATCGAAGGCAGCTTCGTGCCCTTCGGCGGCGGTCCGGCGTTGTAGGCCGGGACCTCGCCTTGATCCTCGCTGATCGCCCATGGCGCCGAAACCGCGAAGGTCGCGAGAAATATGCAGACCACCGTAAGCCCGCGATAAATCAGCTTTCCCCCTGTGAGCCTCTGTGCCCCCTGTGGTGAAAAGTGCTTTTTGGTCTTCGAAAATAGAGAGAGCATGGCGATCCCCCAGTCGCGTTATTGTAACGGCAAACCTCCGATCGTGTCCTTGCTTGCCTCTGAGCACGGTAATCCAACGGGATTGATCTTGAACCGGGCGTTCTAATCGCCCTTAGCGAATCCTTCGCGAGCAAGAAGCTTTTCCACTCAACTTCGGGCCATGCATGCAACCCCAAGCACGACGAGCGTGCTCTGTATAGAATAGAAAAGCATGCCGGAGTCCACGCCTCCCCAGAGTAACTCGCCAGTTCGCGCTCCCATGGTCAGCACGCCCGGGAGCTCGGGTCCGCAGCCAAGTCCTCCAAGGAAAGCTGGCTTCGGAGTCTGGATTCGCGATCTCATCATCTCCCTCGCCATCTCCGCCTTCATCATCGTGTTTCTCTATCAGCCGGTAAAGGTCGAAGGCACCAGCATGATGCCTTCCCTCGAGGATCAGGAACGCATCTTCGTCAACAAGTTCGTGTACCGCCTGGAACCGATTGAGCGTGGCGATATCGTGGTATTCCGCTATCCCCGCGATCCCTCGAAAAGCTACATCAAGCGCGTGATCGGAATCGCCGGCGACCGCATCCGCATCGACGGCGGACAGGTTTACGTCAACGGCGAGCCGCTCGATGAGGACTACGTTCCGCCCGCCTACGTCGATGCGCGGTCGTATCCCGAGACGGTCGTGCCCCCGGATTCCTATTTTGTCCTCGGCGACCATCGCTCCATGTCCAATGACAGCCGCGATTTCGGCCCCGTCAATCAGAGCTACATATACGGCAAAGCCGTCTTCGGCTACTGGCCCATGGATAAGCTGGGCAGAGTTCGTTGATTCGATCGCTGATTCTTTGCATCCATTTTTTCCTCAGCAATTTTCGCAACGCACTCTTCTCGCCGGCACACTTCCCTGATAAAATCTGTAAAATCTACTCACCGGAGCGAGAATGCAGGCTATCCTTGCGCTGGAAGACGGGCGAGTCTTCCGAGGCAAAGGCTACGGCGCCAAAGGCGAATGTTACGGCGAAGTCGTTTTTAATACTTCCATCACCGGTTACCAGGAAATTTTCACTGACCCTTCGTATTCCGGACAGATCGTCGTTCTGACCAACCCGGAAATCGGAAATTACGGCACCAATCAGGATGACAACGAGGCCACGCGTCCGTGGATCGAGGGCCTGATCGTGCGCGAGTTTTCGAAGGTCAGTTCGAACTGGCGCTCACAGCAGGTCGCCGAAGAATATCTGGAACAGTTCAAAGTGCCGGTGCTGTCGGATATCGACACGCGGGCGCTGGTGCGGCATTTGCGCGATCACGGCGTGATGCGCGGCGTGGTTTCGACCATCGAGAGCGATCCCGAGAAGCTGATTGCGAAGGCCCGTTCGATTCCGAGGATGGACGGAACCGATCTCGCCAAAGAAGTCAGCACCAAGCGGTCGTACGTTTGGGAAGTTGGCGAGCGCTCGCACGAGCCGGTTGCGGTTGTGGGAGTAAAAGACGAGCCGCCGCGGTTTCATGTTGTCGCCTATGATTTCGGAATCAAGCAGAACATTCTGCGCAAGCTGCGCGCCGAAGGATGCAAAGTGACCGTCGTTCCGGCGCAGACTCCGCCGGAAGATGTGCTGGCCCTGAAACCGGATGGAGTGTTTTTGTCGAATGGGCCGGGTGATCCCGAGCCGTGTACGTACGCGGTGGATTCGATTCGCCGGCTCATGGGGCGGCAGCCGATTTTTGGAATTTGCCTGGGACATCAGCTAACGGGGATCGCTCTCGGAGGCAAGACGTTCAAGCTGAAGTTTGGACATCATGGCGGGAATCATCCGGTCAAGCAGCTGAAGACGGGGAAGATCGAGATCACGGCGCACAACCATAATTTTGCTGTGGACCCTGATTCCCTGCCCGAGAGCGAAGTCGAGTTCACGCACGTCGATCTGAACGATCAGACCCTCGAGGGTCTGCGGCATAGAAACCTGCCGCTGTTCAGCGTGCAGTATCATCCGGAAGCCGCGCCCGGCCCGCATGATTCGCATTATCTGTTCAAAGAGTTCACCAAGATGATGGAGGAGTTCAAAACATAGTCGTCAGTGGCCAGTGGTCAGTGGCCGGTGAAATATGAGATTCGTGATTGCAATCTTCGGTTTGTTGAGCAGCCTGTCTGCGCAGGTCATCTGCCGCCCGGTTGATTCCAGCGGCAACCTCGATATCGCTTCACTCGATATTGAGAAGATCTTCAGCATCGAAAACAATCGACCTGTGAAGAATTATCTGGTCACGGATTATCCGGCGCGGCCGGCGAGGTGCTTTGAGCACCTTCAGGGAACCATCGGCCTGAACAACGGCCAAGTCGTCCACAGCGTTTGGGTTGAAATGAGACCGCTCGAACGATGGGTATCGGATTCCTCCTCGTGTGCAGCATCGCGATCCAAAGAGCCGCTTTTTATGTTCCGACAAGAAATTGTCAAAAAGTCGGGCGAGGAAGTTGAAAGGAAACAAGTATCAATTCCGGCAGAGTTTTGCCGAGCCGCCGATCAATAAAGTTTTGGAAGGGCGCGCCTCTAACGCGCGCCGCGATGAGATGAAATCAGCTCTGTCATCCCGAGCGGAGAAGATCGTTCGCGGCGCGAACGATCTTCGCAGTCGAGGGACCTTGAGTTCAGTTCGCAGCGATTCGCGGCAGGCGGAAAACACAAGGTCCCTCCACTCGGAGTTGATTGCTTCGCAATCAACTCACTCGGTCGGGATGACAAAGGAGAAGAAGAATAACCGACCACCGGCCACTGGCCACTGATTTTCATGCCTAAACGCACTGACATTCGCAAGATTCTGATTCTCGGCTCGGGGCCCATCATCATCGGGCAGTCGGCGGAGTTCGATTACTCCGGTACGCAAGCCTGCAAGGCGCTGAAATCTGAGGGCTATGAGGTCGTCCTGGCGAACTCGAATCCGGCGACCATCATGACCGATCCCGAGTCGGCCGACCGTACTTACATCGAGCCGCTCACGCTCGAATATCTCGAAGAGATCATTCGCATCGAGCGCGAGATGTCGCCCGGCGCAGGATTCGCCGTACTTCCGACCGTTGGCGGCCAGACCGCGCTCAATCTGGCCATCGAACTTTCTGACGGCGGTGTGCTCGAAAAATACAACGTCAGCCTGATCGGCGCGAATGTCGAAGCCATCAAGAAAGCGGAAGACCGGCTTTTCTTCAAAGATGCCATGCAGCGGATCGGGCTCGACGTGCCGAAATCCGCGCTGGTGAACAATGCAAAAGATGGGCTGGAATTCGCCGGCAAGATCGGATTTCCAGTTATCGTGCGTCCTTCGTTCACGCTCGGCGGCACTGGCGGTGGTATCGCCTACAACCGCGAAGAACTCGGCGAAGTGCTGGCCCGCGGACTCGATCTTTCGCCGGTGCACGAGGCGCTGATCGAAGAATCGGTTCTGGGATGGAAAGAGTTCGAGCTTGAGGTGATGCGCGACACGAAAGATAACGTCATCATCGTCTGCTCGATCGAGAATTTCGATCCCATGGGCGTGCATACCGGCGACTCGATCACGGTCGCGCCCGCGCAGACGCTCACCGATCGCGAATATCAGGCCATGCGCGATGCCTCGATCGCGGTGATTCGCGAAATCGGCGTCGATACCGGCGGGTCGAACATTCAGTTTGGCGTAAATCCTGCGACCGGGCGCATGGTGGTGATCGAGATGAATCCGCGGGTCTCGCGGTCTTCGGCACTGGCGTCGAAAGCCACCGGCTTTCCCATCGCGAAAATTGCGGCGAAACTTGCGGTCGGCTACACGCTCGATGAAATTCCCAACGACATCACGCGCAAGACTCCAGCTTGTTTCGAGCCGACGCTCGATTATGTCGTCGTGAAAATTCCCAAGTGGCAGTTCGAGAAATTCCCCGGCGCCGACGACACGCTCGGCCCGCAGATGAAATCAGTCGGCGAAGTGATGGCGATCGGGCGCACCTTCAAAGAAGCGCTGATGAAGGGCATTCGCTCGCTCGATACCGGCAAGCGCGTCGGCGGAGCCAAGATCGAGCCGAAGATCCTCACCCAAAGATTGGTCACTCCCCATCCCGAGCGGCTCGCATACGTGCAATACGCGTTGCGCCAGGGACACACGGTGAAGCAGATCGCCAGCATGACCGCGATGGATCCGTGGTTCCTATATCAGCTGAAGGAAATCAACGATCAGCAACTGGAGTTGGAGAAGCATCCGATTGAGTCGATCCCGACCGAAGTGCTTCGCGAATCGAAGCGCATGGGATTCTCAGACGGGCGGCTGGCCGCAGTCTGGCGGCTGGAGGGGCAGGAAAAAGTTCGCCATCTACGGAAGAAGCATGGCGTAACGCCTGTCTACAAGCGCGTCGACACATGCGCGGCGGAATTCGAGAGCTACACTCCCTACCTCTACTCGACCTACGAAGATGAAGACGAAGCCGCGCCCACCGACAAGAAAAAAGTGATCATTCTGGGCAGCGGGCCGAACCGCATCGGGCAAGGAATTGAATTCGATTACTGCTGCTGCCATGCGTCGTTCGCGCTGCGCGAAGACGGATACGAGACGATCATGATCAACTGCAATCCCGAGACCGTCTCGACCGACTACGACACCAGCGATCGTCTCTACTTCGAGCCGCTAACATTTGAAGACGTGTGGGCCATTTATCAGCACGAGACTTCAAAAGGCGCGCCGGTCGGCGTGATTGTGCAGTTCGGCGGGCAGACGCCGCTGAATCTTGCTCTGCCGCTGAAAGCTGCGGGCGTCAACGTGATTGGTACGTCGCCGGAGTCGATCGATCTGGCGGAAGACCGCAAGCAGTTCAATAAGCTTCTCGAAGACCTGCAGATTCCGCAGGCGCCCGGCGTCATGGCCACTTCGATAGAAGAAGCGGTCGAAGGCGCGAAGCGCATCGGATATCCCGTGCTGGTGCGGCCTTCCTATGTGCTCGGCGGACGCGCCATGGTTATCGCCTACGACGAAGAATCGGTTATGCGCTACATGAAAGAGGCGGTCGAGTATTCGCACGAGCGCCCTGTCCTGATCGATCATTTCCTTGAGAATGCGATTGAAGTCGATGTTGACGCGCTTTCGGACGGCGAGGACGTTGTGATCGGCGGGATCATGCAGCACATTGAAGAGGCCGGCATTCATTCCGGAGATTCTTCCTGCGTGCTGCCGGCAGTGGATATTCCTCAGCCGCTGCTCGAGCGCATGCGCGAGTACACGTTCAAGCTGGCGAAGGCTTTGAAAGTCGTTGGACTGATGAACATTCAGTTCGCAATTCCGCGCGGCAATGGCAGCAGCGGCAACGGCGCCGAAGGCGCGAAGGTGTATGTGCTGGAAGTGAATCCGCGGGCATCGCGCACGGTTCCTTATGTTTCGAAAGCCACTGCGGTTCCGATGGCGAAAATCGCTGCGCGGCTCATGACCGGCCGCAAGCTGCGCGAATTCCTGCCCGACCGCATCGCCCAGCGCGCCGATCTGGATACCGGTAGCTACTACTACGTGAAGTCTCCGGTGTTCCCGTGGAGCAAGTTTCCCGGCGTCGATACCGTGCTCGGACCAGAGATGAAATCCACCGGCGAAGTCATGGGCGTGGCCGACAATTTCGGAGAGGCGTTTGCCAAAGCGCAGCTCGCAGCCGGACAAAAACTTCCCACGGCTGGCGCTGTGTTCCTTAGCGTGAACGACCATGATAAGAGCTCGGTCGCACCGGTCGCGCGCAAGTTCGTTGACATGGGATTCAAGCTCGTCGCCACAGCGGGCACAGCCGCGGTGATCGAAGCCGCGGGCATGAACGTCGAGCGTGTCTACAAAGTGAAAGAAGGACGACCGAACGTGGTCGACTTCATTAAAGGCCAGCGCATTCAGTTGATCATCAATACGCCGACCGGGCAGGAACCGTGGTTCGATGAAAAGGCGATCCGGCGCGCGGCGGTGACGGCGAGAATTCCGACGATCACAACGCTCGCCGCGGCCCGAGCCGCCGCCGAGGGCATTGCAGCCTTGCAGCGCGGAGAAGTGAATGTGCATGCGCTGCAGCAGCTGCACGCGGAACGCACCGTGAACCGGTAAACAAGCTCCTCTTACCACAAAGGACACAGAGGTACCGAAGGCGACCGCGAAGTTCCTTCGTGATACTTCGTGTCCTTTTGGCTTTATGATTTGCAGTAAACTTAGCGCTATGCTTCTCCACGGAATTCTTCCTCCCATCACGACGCCGTTCTATCCCGACGGCAACGTCTACTACAAAAAACTCGAAGCCAACGTTGAGCGCTATTCGCGGACGCCGGTTGCCGGCATCGTGGTTCTCGGATCGACCGGTGAAGCGATCATGCTTTCCGATCAGGAACGGCGCGATGTATTCAAGTGCGCGCGCGAGGCAGCGGCGCCCAACAAAGTCCTGATCGCCGGAACCGGCATTGAATCGGCGATTGAAACGCTGCGGCTCACCGAATATGCCGCGGAGCTCGGTTATGACGTCGCTATGGTCCGCACGCCGCACTACTACAAGAAGCAGATGCTGCCCGCGAACATGCTCGCGTTCTATCGCACGGTCGCCGACGGCTCGCCGCTGCCAGTCATCATCTACAACTTTCCCCAGGCCACTGGCTACGACATGCCTGCCGAACTCGTCATTGAACTGGCCGAGCACCCCAACCTGATCGGGATCAAGGAATCGAGCGGTAACGTAGAAAAAGTTCGCAAGATGGTCGAAGCCACGCGCCATATCCAATGCAGCGCAACCGTCACCGAGACTTTCGACGCGGTCACGCGGCGGATGCTGGCCGCGGCACCGAGTGATGGAGGCGAGTTAGTTCCGGTGGGAGTATTGGCCGGCGAGAATACCCCCGCCCTAGCCGCAAAAGACGCTGCTAGGCTGGGGCACCCAGTGAATCCTTATCCTTCGTCTTCGGCAGTGACTGTGATCGGAAAAATGAAAACGCGGCAGAAGGAAGTTGGATTTCAGGTATTGGTCGGCGCCGCGCACAAATTGCATGCCTCGCTGGATGCCGGTGCCGTCGGAGCGATTCTGGCTTTCGGCTGCGCCGCGCCAACGGCTTGCTACGAGATTTATGCTGCCTGGAAAGAAGGGGACGCCGAACTGGCGCGCATTAAGCAGGAACGTATCGCGGCGGCTGCACAACGCGTCGTCGGCGAGCTGGGCGTTCCCGGCATCAAGTATGCAACGGACTACAACGGATACTACGGAGGCCCAGCCCGGTTGCCCTTCTTGCCGCTTACAGCCGCACTCAAATCAGAGATCGAAACCATCATGGCCGAGATCCGAAACTAGGCAGAGCTGACGTCCAGTGAGGTCCTGAATACAAGAAAACTTGCGATGCGCTTGTGATTCAAATCACATCGGCGTATACTTAATTCGAACGTTCGTTCGAATTACGGATACTCATGGCGAGCCTTCCCACCGGCGTTGCAAGTCCCGCGAACAGCGCCCAGTCGCCGTCTTCCACCAAGTATGACAAGCGCCTGGCCGAGATTCTCGCTCACGCCACCGGAGTTTTCTGCCAGAAGGGATACGCGGGCGCCTCCATGCGCGATCTGTCACGTGCCACCGGCATGTCGCTCGCCGGCCTTTATTACTATTTCGAATCCAAAGAGCGGTTGCTCTTCCTGATCCAGAAGCACACGTTCACCACGATCGTCGCGCGCTTGAAGAAGAGGCTGGAGCACGTGGACGATCCGGAACAGCGAATCCGCGTCTTCATCCTCAACCATCTTGAATATTTCCTGGCCAATCAGGCGGCCATGAAGATTCTCTCGCACGAAGCCGAGGCCTTGAAAAACGGATTTGCCACCGAACTGGCCGCAACCAAGCGCGAGTATTACCGCATCTGCGTGAACCTTCTGGATGACTTCAAGCGCAGCCGTGATCTCACGTTCACCACGCGCCTGGCGGTCCTGAGCCTGTTCGGCATGATGAACTGGATTTACACCTGGTACAACCCGCGCGTCGATGCCGATGCAGCTTCGATTGCGCGCGAGATGGGCGATATTCTTTTACAGGGCGTTGCGAGCGGCCGCAAGACCCACTCGAAGAAAACACCCCGGAGTTTCAAGTCAAGACGCAAGGAGTCAGCCAATGGCAACCACCATGCAGCCGGCAAGCGCTAAGGCAACGAAATCACTCATCAACTATCGAACCGATGGCGGCGTCGCCGTGATCGAGATGAACGACCCTCCCGCCAATACCTATACCTATGAGATGAACCGCCAGCTTGACGACGCCATCCTGAAGGCGCGGATGGATAACGGCGTGTACGTCATCCTCTTGACCGGCGCCGGCGACAAATTCTTCTCCGCCGGAGCCAACATCAAGATGCTCGCGAGCGTCGATCCGACATTCAAGTATTACTTCTGCCTCCACGCTAACGAGATGCTATTGCGCCTGGAACATACTCCGAAGCTAGTGATTGCGGCCATTAACGGCCATTGCGTCGGCGGCGGATTGGAAATCGCCATGGCGGCCGATATTCGCATCGCGCGCAAAGATGCGGGCAAGATCGGGCTGCCGGAAGTAAATCTCGGGGTGCTTCCCGGAACCGGCGGCACGCAGCGGCTTTCGCGGCTCGTCGGCAAGAGCAAGGCCATCGAACTGATGGTCACCGGCAACACGTTCTCGTTTGAAGAGGCGCAGGAACTCGGCATCGTCAATGACATTTACGAGCGTGACGGCTTCATGCAAAACGTCATGGAATACGCGCGCCAATTCTGTCCGCCGAACAAAGCAGCAAAAGCGGTAGGACGCATCAAGCGGGCGGTGCAGACGGGGTGGGAGATTCCGATGGAGTCGGCTTTGGCCGTCGAGCGCGAGAATCAGCAGATACTGTTCCAGAGCGAAGATGCGAAGGAAGGGCTGGCCGCGTACGTGGAGAAGCGGCCGGCAGAGTTTAAGGCGAGGTGACGGCGTTTGAAAGGCGTGAGCGAAGCGGGAGCCTTGCGTGGTCATCCTGAGTGAAGCGCAGGATCTCGGGCGCCGTCACGCAAAGAGCGAGGAGTTATGCCGGGCAAAGTAGCAAAAATCGGAACCTTCAGCGATTGGATCGGTCTGTTCAACGACTGGCGCAAAGAAATCGGTGTCAATACGGAAGACATTGAAGCCTTCCATTTCGACACGCTTTACGGCGCGATCGAGACCGACGACATTGAATTCGGCCACTACAAAGGCCGCCGCAAGTGGGAGAACCTGCGCCAGATGCCCACGCAGCAGATGCGCGACGCCCTGATGAACATGATCGTCTATCAGGGCGACACGGAGTTTGCCAGCGTCGAGCAGCAACGCAACCTGCTGGACAATGCGCCCACGGACTGGGATCGACGCGCCATTACGCGCGTTATGATCGAAGAAATGCGCCACGGCTGGCAAATGTGCGCGTTGCTGGTCGATCACTTCGGATATTCCGGCAAAGTCGAAGCGCAGAAAATGCTGGAGCGGCGCGCGTTCGAAAACAAGCGGCTGCTGGGCGCTTTCAACGTCGATGTCGACAATTGGATGGACTTTTTTACCTATACAGACTTCGTCGACCGCGACGGAAAATTCCAGCTCCAGATGCTGAAGTATTCCGCCTTCGCCCCGCTTGGTCGCTCTATGTCGTATATGTTGCGCGAAGAAGCGTTTCACATGGGCACAGGCAATGATGGCCTGCGCCGCATCGTGGAAGCAGGCGTCATTCCTGCGTGGCTGATTCAGAAATATCTCAACAAATGGATTTCCAGTTCCTACGACCTGTTCGGCACCGACCACTCCTCTTCCGCACACTGGGCATACGTCTGGGGCATCAAGGGCCGATACGATGAACCCAAGAACGACGCGGCGGCGGATCTCGACGATCTCAACGATTACAACCGGCATCTTTATCGTCAAGAGGTATCGAGTCTGATTGAGCGCTTCAACCATTCGCTCAGGCCCGGCGAACCCAAGCTTTATGCGCCGGACATCAAGTTCAATCGCGCCATCGGGCGCTGGGCAGGACAGAAATTTCACGCCCAAACCGGCGCACCGCTCGACGACCGCGCCTATGAAGAGCACATGAAGGAATACATGCCGGGGTCGGCAGACCACAAACTGCTTCTCGACATCATCGACACCGAAAAGAAATGGATCTCCGAAAAGGCCGGCGCGCGCGATCCTCTGACCAGCATCGGCGAGGTCCGAAAGTCGGCGATCAACTTATAGCGAACGCTTCATAAGGAATGGAAGGGAATGCTTTGAGACATTTGCGGCGCTTTGAAAGGGCGCGGCTTCCAGCCGCCGCCGCTAAAGTACCACGAGAAAAGGCGGCTTTAGCCGCTGACGACGAGCTCTGAATGCCATTGTCAACCTTAGTCGTGCAGCGCATTTCGATCGAGCTGACGCCCCCGCTCGCCCGCATCACTCTGGTCAATCCGCCTCTGAACGTGATCGATATCCCGATGATGGAGCAGCTGGGCGACGCGCTGGCGGAGATCGAGGTACGCTTCGATCTTTCGACGATCGTACTTCGCGGTGAGGGCAAATCGTTTTCCGCCGGAGTCGATGCGGCGGCGCATACCCCCGACAAAATCGACGAAATGCTGCAGAAATTTCACCGCGTCATTCGTGCCTTAGTCGCGTCGAAGAAGGTCACGATCGCCGCGATCCATGGACATTGCCTCGGCGGCGGAGCGGAACTGGCCATGGTTTGCGACATGGTCTATACCACAGAATCGGCGCAGTGGGGATTTCCCGAGATCAAGCTGGCATGCTATCCCCCGGTGGCCTGCACCGCGCTGGCCGCTCTGGTCGGGCAAAAGCGCGCCTCCGAATTGATCCTCACTGGACGAACCATCCCCGGAGAGGAAGCCGCCAAAATCGGGCTGGCGACGCGTGTCGTTCCTGAATGCAAATTGGAGGCGGCTGTTGACGAATGCTTCGAACACCTGCGCCAGCTCAGCCCGGCTGCTCTAGCGATCGCCAAGAAAGCTGCGTTCGCCTGGGATTCGATGCATTTCGATAAAGGCTTGGCGCGCGCGGAAAAAATCTATCTCGAAGAGTTGATGGACACCGCAGATTCGCGGGAAGGCATTCGCGCATTTATGCAGAAGCGCGAACCAAGCTGGAGCGGAAAGTAGCCCTTACAGAAGACGTAGAACATGGACTACGAAATCACTCCCGAAGAAGTACAAGCCAGGCGCGAGCAGGGTGCCTCTTTCACTCTGCTCGATGTTCGCGAGCCCTGGGAATTCGAGACCGCGAAGATCCCCGACGCGAAGCTCATGCCCATGGGCGACGTGCCGTCGCGAGCACATCAGGAGCTCGATCCCGAGGAACACATCGTCGTGGTCTGCCATCGCGGAGTGCGGTCGATGAATGTGACGGCCTGGCTGCGGCAGCAGGGATTCGAAAAGGCGCAGTCCATGCGCGGCGGCATCGACGCCTGGTCGCGACAGGTGGATGCGAGTGTACCGAAATATTGAAACCGCTCTTGGCTCTTGGCTTTTGGCTAAGAGCCCAGGGCCAGGCAATAGGAGTCAATCGTGAAGAAAGAGCTCATCTCGCTTCGCGTGAATGGCCGAACGCATGAAATCGCGATCGAGCCGAACGCTTTGCTGCTTGACGTACTGCGGCAGGGTTTGCAGCTCACGGGATCGAAGCGCGGATGTGACGATTCCTCCTGCGGAGCGTGCACGGTTCTGATCGACGGCGTCGCGATGATGTCGTGCACGCTGCTCGCCGCGTGTTGCGAAGACCAGCAGATCACCACGATTGAGGGTGTGAGCCAACACGGCAGCCTCGCGGCGATTCAGAAAGCGTACGGCGATTGGGGTGGCGCGCAATGCGGATACTGCACTCCCGGCTTTGTCATGACGGTGAAGTCACTCCTGGGCGAAAATCCCGACCCGTCCGAGGATGACATTCGCAATGCCTTGAGCAGCAATCTCTGCCGCTGCACCGGATACAACCAGATGTATGAGGCGATCCGCGCGGCGATCAAGGCGGAGCGGGATGGATCACCGGTAAATCAATAGGGGCGGGGAGAGATTGAAGTGGCGAAATTCTTCCTTAAGAAAACAGACGGTATCGAGAAGGTCAATGCCCATCTCGCAGCGGCGAAGGCCAAAATGCCGGAGCGCATTCGGGATGCACATCAACACAGTTCTAAACATCGTTCCGAGATTCTCAAGAGCGATCTCTGCGGATGTTTTTATTGCGAAAAAACCTTTGAACCCAGCGAAATCGTTGACTGGATCGATGACCAACAGACCGCACTCTGTCCGAAGTGTGGAATCGATTCAGTAATTGGATCAGCCTCAGGATTCCCGATCAGCAAGGACTTTCTACACGAAATGTGCGAGTACTGGTTCGCAACCAGCTAGGCGTTTAGCAAATGACTGACTTCTCCATTATCGGCAAGCCCACCGCCATGGTCGATGCTGCCGAAAAGACCACCGGCAGCGGCAAGTACACCGACGACCTCAGCCTGCCTGGCATGCTGATCGGCAAGATTCTGCATTCGCCATATCCGCACGCTCGCATCAATAAAATCGACACGAGCCGCGCCGAGAAGCTAGACGGAGTTGTAACCGTTGCGGTCGGAACCGATGCGCCAAACCCCTACGGCATTCTTCCTGTCGGTCACGACGAACACGCGCTGGCCCTCGATAAAGTTCGCTATGTGGGCGATAACGTCGCCTGCGTCGCCGCGGTTTCCGAAGCCATCGCGGAAAAAGCGCTCGAGCTGATCGATGTCGATTACGAAGTCCTGCCCGCCTACTACGATCCGGAGCAGTCGATGCAGGCGCAGAGCAATTTCATTCACGATAACAAGCCGCAGAACATCGAGAAGGATTATCACCACGTCTTCGGTGATCCCGAGAAGGGCTTCGCGGATGCCGACGAAATCGCCGAAGCGCGCTTCATCTCCAACGAAGTGACCCACGCCGCAATGGAGCCGCACTCAACGCTAGCGTCGTTCGAGATCGATCCGCACACGGGCAAGCCGGGACGCTTGACCGTCTGGTCATCGACCCAGGTTCCCTACTATCTGCAGCACAAGTTGTCACTCGTGCTCGAAATGCCCATGGCGCAGATTCGCGTGATCAAGCCGCTGGTCGGCGGAGGCTTCGGCGGCAAGAGCGAAGTGATACCGCTCGAAATCATTGCCGCCATCGCCGCCCGCAAAGCCAACGCCCCGGTCAAAATCACCTACACGCGCGAAGAAGTATTCTGGGCACATCGCGGACGCCCGCGCACCATCATTGATCTGAAAACCGGCGTAAAAAACGATGGCCGCATCACTGCCGTCAAAGCTCGCGTCATTCAGGATGGCGGTGCGTACTGCTCCTATGGCGTCGTCACCATTCTTTATTCCGGTGCGTTGTTAGGCGCGCTTTATGACATCCCTAATATTCAATATGACGGCTACCGCGTGCTCACGAACAAGCCGGCCTGTGGCGCTATGCGCGGCCACGGCACGGTGAACGTCCGCTTCGCTTTTGAATCGCAACTGGACGAGCTCGCGGCCACAATCCACCTCGATCCCGCCCAGATCCGGCGACGCAATCTTCTCCAGCCGCCTTGCGTCACGGTCAATGGCCTACGCGTGCAGAGCTATGGATTACCCGAATGCATCGACAAAATTGTTGACCGTTCCGGCTGGAACCGACGCCGCGGCCAACTGCCCAAAGGCCGTGGCCTGGGCATCGCCTGCAGTCATTACGTCAGCGGCGCCGCCAATTCCATCATTCGCTCTGACATGCCGCATTCAACAGTGAATATCAAGATCGACCGCGACGGCGGAGTCGTCGTCTATACCGGCGCCTCGGAAATTGGTCAGGGATCCGATACCATGACCGCCCAGGTCGCCGCCGAAACCTTGGGCTGTTCCTTGTCGCGCGTGCGCGTTATCGCCGCCGACACCGATCTCACGCCCATCGATATCGGATCGTATTCCAGCCGCGTAACGTTCATGGCCGGAAACGCAACCCTCCGCGCGGCCAACGAGGTCAAGAAACAGATCGCTGCTGCCGCAGCCAAGAAGATGAATTGCCCGCCGGAAAATCTCGTATTCCAAGGTGACGTCGTATTCAGAAAGAGCGGGGGTGCCCCACCCTTGTCGCGTTCTTTGCGACAGGGTAGGGAAATTGACTTCGCTTCAGTTTCGGGCCGCGTAGAAGGTCAGATTCTCCGCGGCTCCCTCCAGCAAAAGCGCAAAGATGAAGGCCCGAAAGACCGTATGACCTTCGAAGGGGCTGTAATCGCCGCCATCGATTTTCACGGCGCGCTAAGCGGCACAGGGTCCTACGCACCTCCGCCCCAAGCTCGCGGCGGCGAGCACAAGGGCGCCGGCGTCGGACCATCTCCGGCCTATTCCTATTCCGCGCAGGTCGCCGAGGTCAGCGTCGATGAAGATACGGGCGAGGTCACCGTGCACAAAGTCTGGGCTGCCCACGACTGCGGACGTGCCTTGAACCCCGTCGCCGTCGAAGGTCAGATCATCGGTTCCGTCTGGATGGGCGTGGGCCAGGCGCTCACCGAAGAAATGGTCTGGAAAGATGGCATGCTGATGAATCCCGGCCTACTCGAATACCGCAGTCCGTCGTCGGTAGAATCACCCGACGTTGAGCCAATCATTGTCGAGAGCATCGATCCCGAGGGCCCGTTCGGCGCCAAGGAATGCAGCGAGGGATCGCTTGCCGCCACAATTCCAGCGATCGCGAATGCAATCTACGACGCGGTGGGCGTTCGTCTGCACGAGTCGCCTTTCACTCCCGAAAGAGTTTTGGCCGCGCTACGCGCGAAGAAGAATGCCAAAGCGTTGAACTTGACGGAGGGTGTTGATCCCACTGCGCCCACTCGCCTCCGTGAACATGGCGGTTCGCTTTGCTATCAAGGCAAAGGCCCTCTGCGACACACATCAGACCCAGCCCACAACGCAGTCCCACCCGGAGGCGCAGATTGAGCCTGCCCGGATTCAAACTGCTTCGCCCTCGTACCATTGATGAGGCCATTGAGCTGCTGGCCAAGCATACCGCGCACGTCAGCTCAGGCCATGTAGGGACCGCGGCCTTCGGCCGTCTGGCGGAGTTTGCGCTGGCTGAGGAGAACAGCATCCGCATCATCGCCGGCGGTACGGACCTTATCCCCTCGATGAAACAAAAGCTTTTCGAGCCTAAATATGTTTTGGACTTGCGCGCAATCGCGGAGCTGCGCGGGATTAAGCCGCGCCCCAATGGCGAGACTGATATCGGTGCCCTGACGTCGATTCGATCGATTGAACGATCAGAATATTTGCGCCAACACTATCCCGTCCTCTCCGAGGCTGCCGCGACTGTGGCCTCGCCCACGCTACGCAATATGGGAACGATCGGCGGCAACATCTGTCTCGACACCCGCTGCCTCTGGTACAACCAGTCGCTCACATGGCGCAAGGGATGCGGCTTTTGCATCAAGAAAGATGGCGACCTGTGTCACGTCGCTCCCGGTGGAACCAAGTGCTGGGCCGCGTTTTCTGGCGATACTCCCCCAGCCCTGCTCTGCCTGCGCGCAGAAATCGAAATCGCGAGCGCGGCAGGACTACGGCGCGTGCCTCTTCAGGATTTCTACACCGGCCTGGGCGATAACTACCGCAAGCTGCAAGCGAACGAAATCGTGACCCGCGTTTTCCTTCCCGCCTCGACTGCCGGCTATCGCGGCGTTTACCGTAAGCTCCGCGTTCGCGGATCGATCGATTACCCTCTGGCTGGCGTTGCTGTTGTGTTGAAGCGGCCCAACGGCCACAGCGGAGATGCACGAGTCGAAGGCGCGCGAATTGAAGATGCGGCAATCGAAGATGCGCGAATCGGCCTCACCGCCGTCAATCCCGCGCCGCTCTTGGTCACCGGCGCTTCCGCGATGCTCAGAGGAAAGATCATCGACGAAGCACTCGCCCAGGCAGTTGGAGACCTGGCCGCCCGCACCGCGAAGCCATTGACCACATCTGCGTTAACCCCGGAATATCGCCGCGAAATGATTCGCGTCTTTACCAAGCGGGCCGTGTTAGCCGCTGCCGGATTGAACTGAGTTCTCCCCTCCCTCGCGACAATCAGGTCTGGTATCCTTCTTTGGGACCAGCCATTTCTGATCACGAATAACTGGCCCCTGACTCTGATCTCTGGCCCCTGCATGATCACCGATTGCCACATCCACATCCAGCCGATCGAAATGTTCAAGTCACATGCGCTGGAACTCATGCAACAAAAGCGCCCAAACTTCGATCAGATCGTGGAATTCTGCCGCTCCCCAAAGGCCTTCCTGAAATTCCTCGATGCTTCCGGCATCGATCGCGCCATGCTCATCAACTACGTGGCGCCCGAAGTGATCGGCTTCACCAACGGCGTGAACCAGTTCGTCGCGGATTATGTGAAAGCTGATCCCAAACGCCTGCTCTCCTGCGGCAGCCTGCATCCGCGCCACACCACCAATGTCCTCGCCGATGTCGAACAAATCCTCCGCCTCGGTATTCAGATGATCAAGATTCATCCGCCCCATCAGTTGCTCTATCCCAACGACTACCTAAGCGGCGTAAAGGAACTGGAAATCATCTACCGCGCTGCGGAAGCCAACGGCGTACCGGTCATGTTCCACACCGGCACGTCAATCTTCCCCGGCGCCCGCAACAAGTACGGAGATCCAATTTATGTCGACGATGTCGCCGTCGACTTTCCTAAGCTGAAAATTCTGCTGGCACACGGCGGCCGCCCGCTCTGGATGCACACCGCATTCTTTCTCGTCCGCCGCCATCCCAACGTGTATCTCGACATCAGCGGCATTCCTCCCAAGACGCTGCTTAAATATTTTCCCCGCCTGGAAGAAATTGCGCACAAAACGCTCTTTGGCACGGACTGGCCCGGCCCTGGCGTTCCCGACATCAAGAAAAATCTCGACCAGTTCCGTGCCCTTCCTTTACCCGACGCGGTACAACAGCAGATCCTCACCAAAACCGCGCTGACGCTCTGGCCCGCGTAAAACCACTAAACTCCCCCCGGAAGCTCAGCAACTTGGACAGCCTTCTGCCCTTTGTCGTATAAGGAAACATTGTGTCCGGCCGAGTCCTTCTGAACCGTCCGTGGCATCTAAAACGTAGAACGAGCGAAAAAATAATCCATGTCGACCCTGAGCACAACCCATCCCCCGAAAGGTCTTGAAGGCGTCGTCGCCACAACTTCGAAAATCTGTTTCATTGACGGAGAGCGTGGAGTCCTTGCCTACCGCGGCATCGACATCCACGAACTCGCGCACCAGTCGAACTTCGAAGAGACCTGCTACCTGCTCTGGTTTGGAAAGCTCCCCACCCGCCGCGAACTCCGCGAACTCCACGATCGGCTCGCGGAAGAGCGCAAACTCGATGCCTCCGTCATCACCCTGCTGCGGACCGCTCCGCGCCATGCGCTTCCCATGGACATTCTGCGTACCGCCGTCTCTGCGCTCTCTTTTTACGATCCCCAGGAAAGAAGCAACGACCACAACGCGAACATCGATAAGGCGATTCGTCTGACCTCGCAGATCGCCATGATCGTTGCCGCCTACGACCGCATCCGCAAGGGACAGCCGGTGGTCGAGCCCGATCGCTCCCTCTCGCACGCCGCAAATTTCCTGCTGATGCTCAACGGCAAGAATCCCAGCCCGACCGCCGAGCGCGCCCTCGACATAGCGCTCATTCTTCACGCCGATCACGAACTCAACGCATCCACCTTTGCCGCACGCGTCACCGCCGCGACTCTCTCTGATATGCATTCGGCGATCACTTCGGCGATCGGCGCTTTGAAAGGACCGCTGCACGGCGGCGCCAACGAAGCCGTGTTTCACATCCTCGAAGCCATTGACGCCTCTGGCGCTGATCCCGTCGATTTCGTCAAGGGCATGCTGGCGCAGAAGAAAAAAGTCCCCGGCTTCGGCCATCGTGTCTACCACACCGAAGATCCCCGCGCCACGCATTTGCGCGCCATGTCGCGCGAACTGGGCAACTCCAGCGGACAAGCCAAGTGGTTCGAGATCTCCCACAAAATCGAAGAGTTCGTCAAAGCCGACAAAAAGCTCAATGCCAACGTTGATTTCTACTCGGCCTCCACCTATCACACGCTGGGCATCGACGTGGATCTCTTCACTCCCATCTTCGCCATCTCCCGCATCAGCGGATGGACCGCCCACGTCATCGAGCAACTCGACGACAATCGCCTGATCCGCCCCCGCGCCGAATATCTCGGCCCGGAATACCCCGCCCCCTACGTGCCGATTGAACAGAGACAGAGATATTGAACAGAGACGGAGATAGTGTAGGGACAGCCGCCCTCGGCTGTCCGGTCGAGCCAAGCTCGACAGCGATGGTCCTGCGCCGAGCGTTGTGTCGGAAGTTCGTTGAAGAAGCAATAAACCTCGAAGAAGTAATAAAGCTTTGAAAGGGCGCGGCTTCAGCCGAGCCGATATGACGGTAACGGGAAATCGGGGCTTTAGCCCTAAGGCGCTAGGAGTCCGTTCGTCTGCACCGCCGGAATTCTCTTGAGCCGCGTAGCGGAGCCCCGGTCAAAACGTGTCAACCGCCTGTTAACAACAGCCAAGCGAAGCGCGAAGTACTAAGATCAGAGTGAGGCTGGAGTCTCACATGAGTCGCACGACGATTCAGTGCCCGCGATGCCTCGTGTCCATTGTTGTCCCGAAGTCGATCTACCGCACAGGTGGCCGCTGCACGGAATGCGGTACCGAGTTGCGCGTTTCGCCGACGTATGAGCGGGTGCTATCAGCGCTCAGCATGTCCGCGGGGGTTGTCCTTCTCTGGGTCGTTCACGTCCGGGTTCTGGCCTTCTTCGTCTTCGTTGTTCCGATGTGGCTTGTGGTTCTATCGGTCATGGTGCGCGTCGTGCCGTATTTCGTGCCGCCCAGATTGGAACTTCGTGGCTCCCCCGAGGCAGTATTGACGCTTGGACTTACAGACCAAGGGGAAGAAGAGGAGCCTCATACTCAACGACTCTGAAGCTACCCTTAAGACACCCCGGCCCCGAGTTCATTGCTCTGACTGGGGGCTGGTTGTCTGTAATCCCCATAATCGCTTATTGACGCATCGGCCTCGAGTAATCGCGAGAGCACCGCTCTGTCCTCCGCCTTATATCATCCGGCGAATCCCTTGACGGAGCCCGCCAATCTTCTATGATGGATGAAGAGAGCTCGAGGGCCCGATCCGCACCGCAACTCCTTGCGGCTTACGATTTTGCCCGCAACTTATTGAAGCTCATAGATTAAATTCGATTTCTGCTTTAAGTTGCTGATTCCACGAAACCGAGGGGTAGGGCGGTATATCCCTCAGAACCTAAAATTCCAAACTGGGAATCAAAAATAATGACCTCTTCCATGCACCGCATTTATCTCGACAACAACGCGACCACGCCTGTCCTGCCGGAAATATTTGAGGCGATGCGCCCATTTTTCTCTGATCACTTCGGCAACGCATCCTCCATCCACCATCACGGTCAGGAAACGCGCGCCGCGCTCGAGAGCGCCCGCGAATCGGTCGCGGCCTTGCTCGGATGCCACGCGCCAGAGATCGTTTTCACCAGCGGAGGCACGGAAGCTGACAATCTCGCCATCGCGGGTCTCGTCAAGCCCGGCGATCATGTCATCACCTCCAGCATCGAGCATCACGCCGTCTTGCACGCCTGCCAGCATCTGCAAGAAATTGGCTGTCAGCTCACGGTTCTGCCCGTCGATGGCCTGAGCCGGGTCGATCCCCAGGATCTTCGCTGCGCCCTGCGCCCCACCACAAAGCTGATTTCGATCATGCTCGCGAACAACGAAACCGGAGTGCTCCAGCCGGTGGAAGAGATTGCAAAGATCGCAGCCGAAGCCGGAATTCTTTTCCACACCGACGCGGTGCAGGCCGCGGGCAAGGTTTCTATCGACGTGAACCGAATCGGCTGTCACGCCCTTTCCATCTCCGGACACAAGATGCACGCCCCGCAAGGGATTGGCGCGCTCTATGTAAGAAAGGACACGCATCTCGATCCACTTTTTCACGGTGGGCAGCACGAGCGCTCGCGCCGCGCCGGCACAGAAAACGTTCCGGGAATTGTGGCTCTGGGCAAAGCTGCGGAGCTCGCGAAAGCGTGGATCGATCTTGGCGGCAACGAGACCATGGCAAAGATGCGCAACCGCTTGGAACAGGCGATTGTCGCGCGTGT
The DNA here is from genome assembly GCA_963772045.1 of uncultured Acidobacteriaceae bacterium. Classification (GTDB taxonomy): domain Bacteria; phylum Acidobacteriota; class Terriglobia; order Terriglobales; family Acidobacteriaceae; genus Sulfotelmatobacter. The sequence goes on from CAVYWC010000006.1 coordinate 230,731, forward strand.
CGACGAAGCCGGCATAAACGGCGACGACGCTGCGCGCGTCCCCAACACCACCAACATCCATTTCGACCACATTGAGGGTGAATCGCTGGTGATCGCGCTCGACCTCAAAGGATTGGCCGTCTCCACTGGTGCGGCTTGTTCCTCGGGCGCGATTGAGCCCTCGCACGTGCTCGTCGCCATGGGCTTGCGACCAGATCGTGCGCGCGCCAGCATCCGCTTCAGCCTGGGCAAGCAGACCACCGAAGCAGAAATCGATGCCGCGATTGCGCTCGTGCCAGACACGGTCGCCCGCCTGCGCGAGCTGTCGCCGGCGTACCCGAAAGTGCATGCGTGATCGGGACTGCCAAAATCCGTGAGGACAACGGCCAGGAGTTTGTGGAAAGAAAAAAGTGAGGTGCGGGTGCCCCATGTCTCGCCGGTTTTGCGAGACGTGGGAACCCACATAAGTCCCGGAAGGGCGCGGCTTCGAGCCGTGCCGATTGAAGTCCGAATCAAGATCGGGGCTTTAGCCCTGAGGGAGCCAGAACCTGAGTACCGATACCATCGCGGTAGCCATGTCGGGCGGTGTGGATTCGTCCACCGTCGCCGCCATGCTCCGCGCCCAGGGCCACAAGGTCATCGGATTGACCATGCAGCTCTGGAATCAGCGCCGTCTCGCCGGTCGCGAGGGCATGCCCGAGCAGGTTACGGGGCGCTGCTGCTCGCTCGACGACGTTTACGACGCCCGCCGCGTCGCCCAGCAGATCGGCATCCCGTATTACGTCGTCAACCACGAGGATCGTTTCGAGCGCGATGTCGTCCGTCCCTTCGTCGAAGAGTATCTCTCGGGACGCACTCCGATCCCGTGCAGCCTCTGCAACAATCACTTGAAGTTTGATCAGTTACTCACTGTGGCACAGCAGATTGGTGCGGAGCGCGTCGCCACAGGACATTACGCTCGCGTCGCCTATGACCAAGAGCGCGGCCGGTGGCTGCTCCAGCGTCCCGCCGATCTGAGCAAGGATCAGACCTACTTTCTCTTCGGCCTGACGCAAGATCAGCTCAGCCGTACTCTTTTTCCGCTCGGCGACATGAAGAAGCCGCAGGTTCGCGAACTGGCGGCGAAGCACGGCCTTGCCATCGCTGAGAAGCCAGATTCGCAGGAGATCTGCTTTGTTCCCGGCGGCGATTACAAGCGCTTTATCGACGCCTACCTCGCCGAGCAAGGCGAGTCTTTATCCTTGCCCGACACCGCCGGAGAACTGGTCACGACGAGCGGCGAAGTCATCGGCGAGCACTCGGGCATTCACAATTTCACAGTCGGCCAGCGCAAGGGACTCGGCGTGGCTACGGGATCACCGCTCTACGTCATCCAGATCAGCGGAGCAAATAAGCAAGTAATCGTCGGCGGAGACGAACATTTGTATTCGCGCACGCTACGAGCCAAGCGCGTAAATCTGATTTCCGTCGAGGATCTCCGCGAGCCGATGCGGGTCGCAGTAAAAATACGCCACCGTCACGAGCCCGCGCCGGCGGTGATTGAGAAGATCGCCTCAGCCGATTCTGGTTCGGATGAAATTCTGGTGACCTTCAACCAACCGCAGCGCGCCATCACGCCAGGCCAGGCGGCAGTTTTCTACGATGGCGATATCGTGGTCGGCGGCGGCTGGATCACCTAAATCACGGGTGCCCCATCCCTGTCCCTGCGCCGTTTTGCAGGAACAGGGTGGAGATTCTGACTTTCCGAGTTACCGTCCACGCAACGTCAAAATTCCCGCCCTGTCTGCGCAGCAAGTGCGCAGACAAGGACGGGGCACCCGCGACATCTCACTCAGCATCCATCGAACAATCACGCTCGCTTCGCTCGCGGGGCGGACGAACGCGTCCGCCCCTACATGCTTGCTCCCGGCCCTCACCGCCAGCTATTCTCTTCCGTTATGTCTACGCTCGTCGAATGTGTTCCGAATTTCTCCGAAGGCCGCGACAAATCGAAAGTTGACGCCATTGTCGACGCCATGAAAATCGCAGGCGTCTACCTGCTCGACCGCGAAAGCGATTCCGACCACAACCGCTCGGTCATCACCCTCGTGGGCGAGCGAGAAGCCATTCAGGAAGCCGCCATTCGCGGCGTGGGCAAGGCCGCCGAGCTGATCGATCTGAAGGTCCACACGGGAGCGCACCCGCGCATGGGGGCAGCCGACGTCGTGCCCTTCATCCCAATCGACGGCGTCACGATTGACGATTGCGTCGCCATGGCCCGCCACGTCGGAGAAGAAATCTGGAAGCGGTTTCAGATTCCGGTTTATCTCTACGAAGCGGCCGCGGCCACGCCGGAGCGGCAGAATCTGGAAAATATTCGCCGGGGACAATTCGAAGGCATTCGCGCCGAGATCGCAACCAATCCCGCGCGGAAGCCGGATTTCGGTGAACCGCGCGTACATCCCACTGCCGGAGCGACAGTTGTGGGAGCGCGCAAGTTTCTCATCGCCTACAACATTTTCCTCAACACCCCCGATGTAGACATCGCGAAGAAGATTGCCAAGGCCGTTCGATCTTCCAGCGGCGGTTTGCGCTTTGTCAAAGGCGCAGGATTTCTGGTGCGCGGGCTAGCGCAGGTCTCGATGAATCTGACTGATTTCGAGCAGACGCCGGTGCCTCGCGTGTTTGAACTGGTCAAACGCGAAGCAGCTCGCTACGGCGTGATGCCAATCTCAAGCGAGATTGTCGGACTGATTCCCAAGAAAGCCCTGGAGCAGGCGGCGGAATGGTTTCTGCAGATCGAAAACTTCGATTCGTCGCTGATTCTCGAAAACCGCCTGGCCGCCGTGATGAGCGGCAAGATGGCCGTCGGCGGCCTGCGAGCCGGAGTCGAGCCGTTCATCGAGCAACTTGCCGCTCCCACCGCGGTTCCCGGCGGCGGAAGCGCTTCGGCTGCGTCCGCAGCCATGGCCGCCGGCCTCGCGCACATGGTCGCGTCGATGTCGCGCGGCAAGAAGGCGTATCTGGCCCACGAATCCCAGCTCAGCGCCGCGATTGGGAGACTCGGTCCTCTCCGCGAGGAACTGAAAGCCGCGATCGATGCCGACGCCGCGGCTTTCACTTCGGTCATGAATGCCTACAAGCAGGCCAAATCCGCAGACGAAAGCGCCGCCGGAGCCATGATCGATGCCGCTTTGCAGCAGGCCACGTCAGTTCCGCTCGGTGTCGCCGAACGAGCCCTCGAAGTCGCGGGCATTGCGCAATCGCTTGAGCCGATCACGAATCCCAACATGAAATCCGACTTGACCACGGCGATCGCTGTGGCGCGCGCCGCAGTCACCGGAGCGCTAGCCAATGTAGAAATCAATCTGGCGTCGATGAAGGATGAGGGGTTTGTAAACCAAGTCCGGCAGAGGATAGCCGCATTGTCCTAAGGCCACATTGTCGTAAGGGTGGTGCGCAGTAACAAGAGCGGGGTTAGCTGACGACTTTGGGCACTTGAATTCCCAACGTTGTCCGTCAACGACTAAAGCCGCAGTCTGTATTGGCTGCATTTAAAGGCGGGTCTTCAAGCCGCACCTTTCAAACATTCCCTACCTGCTGCGGCCCGCATCGGCCGACTCGAACCGGTCAATGGGGAGATGTACTTTTGTTCGGTAATTTTGCCTGCAAGTGCAATAGAATCTAGCTATCTACTAACGACAGCGTCGGATTGTGCATCCAACCCGAGGTCGCACGTCCGCGAACTATTTTCCAAGTCTTCGAGGGATTATGAAACTGCTAAAAGTCTGTCTGACTTCTCTTCTGCTCGCGAGTATGGCTTATGCCATGCCGCTGAATTCATCCGCCCGCTCGTGCATTCCCGCCGAACTCCTGCAATTGATCTCGGTCGATTATCGCTCGTTAAAGGATTCGCCGACAGCCATGGCTTTGAAGCAGCAGTTGATGCCCGACAACATCAAGCAGTTTGAGACCGCGCTCAAGAATATCGGCATCGATCCCGATAAGGACGTGGATTCGCTGACCTTCGCGGCGTTCCGTGCCGGCAAGCAGGGAGTCAAGAATGTCGGATTCGCCAGCGGCCCCTTCGACATGAAGGCCGTTCTGAAAAAAATGAAGCTGCAGAATTTCAAGCCGAAGAAATATGGGAACACTGATGTTTATCCCATGGATGGCGGCTTCGTGATGACCTTCCTCGACAACAGCAGTCTGCTCTTTGGCGATCAGACCGGTCTTGACGCCGCTCTCGATACACGCGACGGAAAGACGCTGAGCCTCGATACCAACGGCGACATGGCCGACATGATGCCGGATGTGGACGCGTCCGCGGTGTGGAGCATCCTCGACCAGCAAGGCACGCAGAACATGATGCGCTCGGCGCTGGGGCAAGCCGCATCTATCGCTGATTACGAAACCATCAAGAAGCGGATCATTGGTTCGCGCTATGCCATGACTTTTGAGAACGGCGTGAACTTCGATCTCACCGTGCTAACTTCCGATTCCGTGACCGCCGGAACTTTATCTTCTCTGGTCAAGGCGGGAATTCTTTACAAGAAGATGAGTGCTACGGCCGCCGAAAAGGTTGCGGTCGACAACACCTCGGTCGATTCCGACGGTTCCAATCTGACGCTGCATTTCAAAGCCAGCGATTCGCAGTTCCAGTCACTGATGCATTCGGATCTGTTCGCGGCGGTATCGCACTAAAAGCGGCAAGAAGCCCGTCCTTCGACAGGATGAGAGATTGGCGATTGCCAATCCCTTATCTTGTACGGGATGACAGGTCCGTTTTTCATTCCGCTAACAGCCTCACTTTCCCAGCGCCCACTTCTCCAGTTCTCCGGTGGAGCGCAGGAGTCCTAGTTCGGCGGTCTGGAGTTCCAGCGTCACGTCTTGCAGAGCGATGAAGCGTTCGCTTAGCTGCAAGCGGGCATCTTCGAGGTCGTGCAGATTGGCCGTTCCGCCTTCCATGCGGGTCTCCACTGCCGCAACGGTCTTCTCCGCAATCTCGTATTCCAATTGAGCCACGTCCCGTGCCGCCTGCATCTGCGTGACCGTCCGCTGGTAACGCAGCGTTTCTTCCGAAACCTGATTGCGAACGGCTTCGGCCTGCTTCTTGGCCACAATGGCGTCGGCATCAGCCGCCTTGGCGCGGGCTCGCTGTGCGACATTAAAGAACGGGAAACGAATGGCAACGCCAAAGGTGCTGTTGTTCTGGTGGAAGCTGTTGGTCACGCAGAGAGCATTGACGCTGCCGACACCGTTAACGCCGCCGACGGAGCACGGCTTCGAGGGGATGTAATAGCTTTGAAAGTTGTTGAAGGTAGAGAGCAGGGCATATTGCGCTGCGAAATCGAAACTGGGCAACAGCGCCTTGTGTTCTGCCTGGGCTCTCAGATATTGCGCGCGGGCGTGCTCGACGGCCGCTTGCACGGTGGGATTCGCGTCGGTCGAAACCGGAGTGGTTGCTTCTTGCGGCAGCGGGGGAAATTCTGGAACGGAACCCGGCTCGGTTTGCATATCGGATGCCGGAAGTCCGGTCAGCTTCGAAAGATGCTGGCGCAAGACATCGGCCGACCCCTGCGCTTCAGTGATGCGCAGGCGGACCCGTAGCGTAGCCAGCCGAGCTCGCTCTTCGTCCATTTGTGTGTCGACGCCGTTTTTTACGCGTTCCGCAACTGCGGCCTCTGTTCGTTCTGCCTCGCTCTCCGTTTGCTGCAGCTGTACGAGCCGCTCTTCCCATTTGTCAAGCTCGGCATAGCTTTCGACCGCATCCTGAATTACCTGATCGCGCTGGTCTTTATCCTTCAGCGAGGCCACGGCGGACTCGGCTCTGGCGGCTTTGATGAACTGTCGTAAGGAAGCGTCCCACACCGCCGACTGCGCATTGACATTGAACAGCGCGGGCGCGCTCCCCGCCAGTGACAACGGAAAACCGTAGGAATAGCCGATGCCGGCTCCCGTCGAGAGCTGGGGGATGTAACTGTCCTTCAGTTCGCGATAACTGGCGGCCGCGTGCTCTTCGCCAGCGCTCGAGACTGCCAGGCCCGTGGCGTGCGTCAAAGCTAGCTCTACCACGCGCTTCAGAGGGATTGGTTCGGCCACGAGCGATGCAGGAATGAGGACAACAGCCAGAAACCACTTTGCGCTGCGCACACCAGGACACAAGTTTGTCATTACGCCCTTCCCCATTTGTTTTTTATGAACAATTGGATGCTTGCGAAATTCTAAATGCCCGCTGGATGCGGCAAGAGAGATTTTCCGCTGGCAGTGAATGAGGTTGGTTCGGGGAGCGCTCTCCTATGCGGGAAAGAAAACTGCGAGAGCCGAACGACTGCATCAGTACCGGATCACCTTTGCTGGATTCAAGTCCGAACCTATTTATCCGAACCCTATTCACTAATATGGCACGACCTTGACCGCTGCCCCATCAACCAATGGCTTGTTCTCTTCGGCGGGGAGCGCCACTTCCGCTCCCGGCGACAATCCTCCAGTGATCTGCACCTGAGTGAGATTCTGCAGCGCGATCTCGATTGGCTGTCGCTTCAAGTGATCGTTCACGATACGATAGACAAACGGCTTTCCATCATCCGCCCGCAGCGCGTCGCGTTCCAGCGTGAGCACGTTGTCGAGTTGGGCCACAATGATGGTGACGCCCACGTTTACGTTGGGCAGCAGGCGTAAGCCCTGATTGTCAAGCGCACACGTAACCTCACCCACGTTTCGCGAACTGTGCAGTTTCACCATCGATGGAATCGTGTTGAGAGTGCCCGTCCAGGTTCGGTTAGGAATTGCGTCCCAGGTAATTTCGACTGTCTGGCCCGGGCGGAGTCGCCCGATATCGGGTTCATCGACGTAGGCTCGAACCAGCACTCGCGACAGGTCCGCCTCTTGCAACAGCAGTTCTCCGGCCTGAACAAAAGCTCCCTGCTTCACGGGAAGTGAATAAACTACACCGTCAAACAGCGCGCGTACGTTGCACTTGGCTAGATCATCTTCTGCCGCGTCGTAAGCCGCCTGCGCTTCTGCGGCTTGAGCCTGAACTTTGCTCACTTCCGGCTGCGAATAGGGCTCTTTCCTTTTCAGTTCATCCCGCGTGAGATTCGACTGCGCCGCTTTTAAATTTTCTTCTGCGACTGTGACCTCGGCCGGAGATGCGTCGCCTTGCTGTTGCAGTTTCCGCAGGGCGGCGAGATTGCGCCGGGCAACGTCGACCGCATTGCGATCGGTGCGCAACTGCGCGTCAAGTGTGAGCACTTCCTGCTGCGTGCCGCCCGCCTTCAAAGCCGCTTCCGAAGCAGCTGCCGCCGTCATCTGCTCCTGTGCCTGCGCCGCCTTTGAAACCAGATCGGCGGCGTCGAGTTCCACGAGCAACTGCCCCTTGCGGACGCGATCACCTTCCTTCACCAGCACGCGCTTCACCGTGGTCGAAATGGGGGCATGCGCCTCCAGATTCTGGATCGGTTCAATCTTTCCATTGGTCGAGACCAGGCTGCGAATGGTCCCACGTTGCGCCGTGACGGCATGGACTTTGATGGTCGTTTGCCGTGTAAATGACAGCAACACCGCCAAGGCGAAGGCAGCCACTACGATCCAGAGCCATCGGCGGGATGATCCACGCGAGTTAGGAGTTGAAGACAACCTGTTGTCTTTCAGGGTGAGGCGGGAATGACTGTAAGTAGTAATTTATCATTCTGTAGGCCCCTACAGAAACCCGGGTGCGCTCCATGGAAGTGTCTAACTCGATTACCTGATTGGATGCCAGGCTCGCAGGCTCGGCTTCAACTTCTCACGCTACAATGGCGCTTATGTCGAAATCACCGCGCTACGCCCCCGAACATGCATCTGCCGGGCTGGACGCCCAGTTCCCCGAAATCGAGACCTGGCCCAACCAGTTTCCGGGGTATGAAATCGTCGTGGACGATCCCGAGTTCACGTCGGTCTGCCCGAAAACCGGGCTGCCGGACTTCGCTGTAATCACGATTCGATATACGCCACGGAAAGACTGCCTGGAACTCAAATCGCTGAAAGAATATCTGCAGTGCTATCGGAATTTGGGAATCTTTCAGGAAAACGTAGTCAACCAGGTTCTCGAAGACGTAGTGAAATGGGCAAAGCCGGTTTGGGCGGAGGTCAAAGGTGAATTCCGTCCTCGCGGCGGCATTTCGACGACGATCGTGGCCAAGTGGCCAAGACCCAAGAGTTAAGGATTCGGTCGCGCTGCCCGTGCTATATTCGCTCGACCTGTGTCCCGGACAGACCTCCAACCGCGCACCGCGCTGATTGTCCTGACGGCGCTCAATCTGCTCAATTATGTGGACCGAAATGTGCTGTTCGCGGTGCAGCCGCTCATTCAGGACGAATTCCACCTGACCAACGTCCAGATCGGATATCTCACCAGCGCGTTCCTCGGCTTTTACATCATCGCGGCACCATTCGTCGGCCCGCTGGCCGATCGTTATTCGCGCAAACTCATCATTGCTCTGGGGGCGCTGTTCTGGAGCGGCCTCACTCTTCTCACCGCCGTCACCCACAACTACACCGAATTACTCATACGCCATACGTTGGTGGGCATCGGCGAGGCAACATTCGTCACCATTGCGCCAACTTTCGTAGCCGATCTCTTTGCAGAGGAAAAACGCGGCCGCATCCTGGGCATTTTCTATTTAGCGATTCCGGTGGGGTCCGCCGCCGGATACCTGCTAGGCGGGGATCTTTCGGCGCATCATGGATGGCGATTTCCCTTCTACATCGCAGCTGCTCCCGGATTTCTGCTGGCATTGGCGGTCTTGTTTCTGAAGGAGCCAGAGCGCGGGCAATTCGACACGTTGAAAGTAACGCCGGAACGAGGAACGATCTTGGGACTGGCGCGCAATCCCTCCTTCATCACTTCGACCTTAGGCATGGCCGCGATGACGTTTTCCCTTGGCGGAATTCAGGTCTGGATGCCGAAATTCCTCTTCAGCAATCGCGGTTACACGCTCGAAGCAGCGAATTTCGCGTTTGGCATCATCATCGTGATCGATGGCATTCTGGCCGCGCTCGCCGGTGGATGGCTGGGCGATTACCTTCTGCCGCGCATGAAGAGTTCCTATTATTTCGTTTCTGCGCTGAGCATGCTGCTCGGCGTGCCGGTCATGATCGTGGCCTTATTCGCCCGCGGACATATCATGATGCCGGCCATTGCCGTGGCTGCGTTTTTCCTGCTCCTCAATACGGCTCCGTTGAATGCCGCTGTGATCAACTCCGTCGACGCGCACATTCGCGCGACCGCACTCGCCGTCAATATCTTTGTCATTCACATTCTGGGCGATGTTCCTTCGCCGACCCTCATGGGATGGGTAGCCGATATGCGTTCCCTGCAGGCTGCCTTTATTCTGCCCATCATCGCCATGGGAATCTCTTCTGCCATACTGTTCTATGGGATGAAATTCGCTCCTCCTGTGCAGGCGAGCTTAACCACCAAGGCCGCGAAGTCACACTGAAGTCAGACTAAGAAATGCCTTACTTCTATTGGATCGCCGGGGTCATTCTCGCGTTGGCCTGGTCCTCGCGCGTCGTTGATGCCGCGATCGGGATGCCCTCCGTCGCCGATGTTTCCCTTCCCGAGTGGGATCGGAATCCGGTTTCTTCTTCCGGGAATCCGCGGGTGTCGATCATTGTTCCCGCACGGAACGAAGAGGATTCAGTCGAGTCGGCGCTGAAAACTTTGCTTCTGCTCGATTACGACAACTATGAAGTGATCGCCGTCAACGACCGGTCGACCGACCGGACGGGCGAGATGATGGATCGAATCAGTCAAAATCCCCGCCCTGTGGCACAAACCGCGACAACGACGGGGCGTCCGAATCCCGCTCCTGATGTTCGCATCATCCATCACCGCGACCTTCCCTCCGGGTGGCTCGGAAAAACTCATGCCATGTGGACCGCGGCGAACCAGGCCACCGGCGACTGGCTACTTTTCACCGACGCGGATGTGCTCTTCAAACCTGATTCGCTTCGCCGTGCGCTGGCCTATGCCGAGGCTCAACCGGCCGATCACGTCGTCCTGTTTCCTCACATGATCATGAAAAAACCCGGCGAGTACATGATGATCGCGTTTTTCCACAGCATGTTCATGTTCGGACATCGCCCCTGGAAAGTCGCTGATCCCACCACGGATGATCATATGGGCGTAGGCGCGTTCAATCTGGTCAGACGCCGAGTCTACGACGCCGTCGGAACCTACGCGGCACTGCGCATGGAAGTGCTCGACGACATGAAACTCGGCAAACTGGTGAAGAACGCCGGTTTCGCGCAGCGCAATGTTTTCGGCGGCGATTTGATCTCGATCCGCTGGGCGCACGGTGCCATGGGCGTGGTGAACAATCTCACCAAGAATTTCTTCGCCGTGCTCTCGTATCAGTCCTGGCGCGCGGTGCTTTCCGCATTCGCACTCGCATTTCTTAATCTTGGACCATTCTTCGGCGTTTGGCTTGCCCAGGGATGGGCGCGCGTTCCCTACGCGATTGCACTCGCATCAATGTTTCTGATCTATGTTGGAATGTCCTGGCGACTATCAATACCCTCGTATTATTTCCTGCTGCATCCCGTCAGTTCGGTTCTGTTCCTCTACACGCTGTTGCGCTCCATGTTCCTTACGCTGTGGAATGACGGGATTGTCTGGCGTGGTACGAAGTATCCGCTCGAAGAACTTCGCAGAGGGATGGTGTAAGGAACAACCCCTGCACCTTACCCGGCCGCTAGTACCGCACAACGCTAAAGAAGAACTTTGCGGACGGGGCAATCGTCTTTAGCACGATCTCTGTGACCGGCCGTTGACTGATCTTCGCGTCTTGGGCTTCGACCAGGGCCACGGCCAAGATACTCGAATAATCTTCGCCTCCCGCGATCAGCGCGGCTAATGCCGTTTGCAGCGGCGACAGACTTGGATTGAAAGCTACACTCTCGATATACGATCCCAGGTAAAAGCGACCGCTCTTGGTTCGAATCGCCACCCCGGACGGCGACTTGCTGTAGGGCGCGTAAGACCTTCTCGCTGCCTTTATCGCAGCAAATATCTCCGGGCCGCCAGAGTAACCGCCAGACGCTAGATCTGTTTGCGGTACCGGCAAGGCCCCGTGCTTCATACCCAGTGCAGCCGGGCCAAATGCGGCCGGTAAGATCGAAGACAATTTCGCCGGCGGCTGGTCGGGAGTAAGAATCAAAATCTCCCCATCCGGCGACATTTCGTTGATGAATTGCCGGCAATGTCCGCAGGGCGCGCCGCCGACGGCAAGCGCCGTAATCCCCAGCTCGTCGTGCATGTAGGCGTTCGAACACGCTGATTGCTCGGCGTGCACTGCGAATCCCAGGCATTGCCCGGGAATTTCAATGTTCGCGCCGGTGTAAAGATCTCCGCTGGCTCCGCGCACGACGGCGCCGACATAGAAATTCGAGATCGGCGCCAAGGAATAGCTCTGCGCCAGGGGAAGCAAACCGAGCATCAATTTGTCGACGGTAGTATTTTCGTTTTTAGCCAGTTCTGCAACCGCGTTTGCCGGAATCCTGCCGCTGTAAGCGGGACCTTGCAGCAGGCGGCCAAGAGTCGACCGGGATGCCTCGGTAAATCCTGGCAACAGCTTGTTCAAACGCTGGCTTCTGGATTCTTCCGCCAAGAGTGGGCTCCCCATAAACATTACGCCTAGAGCTGACGTCCCCAGCACCGCGAGCGCGGTGCGGCGCGTGATCTCGTTGGATGACCCGTCCATTGTGCCTCCCAGTTCCGCAGTATAACTGTCGGGGACTTCCACGAGAGGCTTTCGTAATTTCGGCAGATCCCTTGCCCGGCTCGTGAAGCGCCGGACCTCGGGATGACTCGCGAAGGCGTAGTCTGCGTCGAACTAATCTGGCGGTTCGTCACCCTCCACATCGTAGCTATAGGTCGCCGTCGCGTTTGGACTCCGTTTGGCCGGCTTCAGTTTCTTGGAGGAGAGATGCCCAGCGCTGTAATGGCCGCGGTTTTCCACGTCATAATCTTTCGGCAGCGGAGGCAGCAGCGCCGCGCCTCCGGTCACCTGGCTGACTCGGCTCAAGATAATTTCGGCCCGGCCACCATAAAGTTTCACTGCCCCATGGATTTCGATCATGCGTCCCGCGAGCCGCCGCACGTCGCCCACATCCTTCAGATCATGCGAGAAGACTACGACAGTAAATGGACACGCCATCTGCTCTTCGCAGAAATCGAGGAAGTGCGCGCCCCTCGAAGCCTTCACCCGCACGACCTTGCCCATTACGCACTTGTCTTCTCCGACATGTTGGCTGGCTTGCTGGAACGGAACGCAGTCCGATGCCGACGACAAGATGCACAGCCCGAACCCAATCACCGCAAGCGAACAAATATTAGACATTCGCATGCCAGCAATTGTAGGAATGACGCTCTGGAAATGTCTGTGATTGGAGCAGACTTTATCCCGCATGGTTCCATTGTGAAACTGATGGGAGCCTGCTTGGGGGCGGTCCCGCCTCTCCGTTACGGGCAAGTAATACTCGTACTCCCAGTGACCATCTTCGTGCCGGATAGGTTTCCTGTGCCCGGGGCGCTCGGATTCTCTGGGGCCCAGGCGACGATCGGGCCAGGATAAGGACCGGAAACATTGCATGTAACCGAGAACGGTTGGCTTGTTAGCACGTACTGATTGGGCGGCAGGTCTATGGACCAGAAAACCGGCAGCGGAGTCACCGTCCTCGGAGCGGCCGAAAAAGTGCCGGTCGCGACGAATTCAAACTGCTGGCCGTTTGCACTCTGAATGATTGTGATGGATTGAAGCTGCCGGCCGTTACTGGCGCTGCCGCACGAAAGCGTAATCGAAGCGAAGGCAAGAACCAAGGCGAGGGAGGAAAAGCTGCGCATAAGCACCCCCGTTTACGCCTATTCTACGCGGGGCCCCCTAAAAATAAAAAATGCGCGGTGTTGATGTTCAAGCCACTTCCCCACTTCTCGCGCCCGCAGCGCGAGAAATGGGGCACACTCTACCGCCAGCTTACGAAATGAGGAAACTACTTGAACGACTTCACTGCGTTTGCTTCGTCGTCCTTCACGTCGAACACGGTATACAGTTTCGTGATCTGCAGCAGGTCGTTTACCTTCTTGGTCAGGTTGAGCAGCTTCAGTTCCCCGCCCTGATTTTTGGTGGTGGTGAAAGCACTGACCAGTTCACCGATCCCGGAGCTATCGATGTAGTTCACGTCCGCCAGGTTCAGCACAATCTTCTTGTTCCCCTTAGAGAGCAGTTCGCGCACCGTGTCGCGAAGAATGACGCTGCCTTCGCCCAGGGTGATGCGCCCGCTGCAGTCCACAATTGTGACTCCATCTACGTTCCGACTACTAACTTTCATGCTCACTGGGAAGCCTCCTTGCCGCCCCCGGATGCTCCGTGGACGTGCTTGATCAATTTAAGTTCCGTGCCCGTCTGGGAGGGCCGAATCTCGACCACGTCCATGAACGAGCGCATAAGGAAAATTCCGCGTCCCGAAGTCTTCAGCAGATTCTCGGGGGCTAGCGGATTGGGAATCTTGCTGATATCCATTCCCGTGCCCTGATCGCGAATCGTGATCACCAGATCGCCGCCTGTCTGCTCAAAGGCAAGAACAACTTTCTTGTCCGGAGCATAGGCGTTCCCATGCAACACCGCATTAACTGCGCCCTCGCGCACGGCCATGGAGATCTGCATGATTTCATCTTCGGGGAAACCGAGTTCGGTCGCGATGCGCGTGGCCTTTTCCTCCGCGCGGTCGATCGTCTCCAGCGAGGAGTCTAGCGTATAAGACACCCGTTGCTCGGTCATAGCCATTGACGCAGAAAAAACTGAGTATTACTCCGGGACGGCTTGGCACGCACCCTTGTAGAAGCTGGCCAGAGGCGTCTTCCGGCGAATGCGGTAGTTTGCCTGTCGGAAGGCCGGATTGTCAACGAGAGCTTGAAACCTTGTCACACCACAATAGAAGTATCCCCGTGTTGCGCACCTCGAAATGCCTCCGTATCCCGCCGGTACGCGACGCGGCGAATCGCGGCCGTTTTATAATCTCGCTGAATGAATATAAGTCCCGTACCACCGCTTGGAGTGCGGCTGCGAAGGATGTTTTTCATGGCGCTTCTCGCGCTGGCGGCAGCCGTTGCCCTGACTTTCGCGGTGGACTTCGTCATCTTCCGCATTCGCTTGGCCGCGAACTGGAATCCTTATGGCTCCGTCACTGTCGATCACTACTATGCCGTAGGTGAAAAGAGCGGCAAGACCGAATTCATGTTCGATCCGCCGCAAAATCAACCCTGCTCCCACTCCCTTTTTCCGCAGGCAGGATGCCAGCCCTGCTGGTACCTGAGCCGCCATCCCGAGCAGCGCACAAACGTGTAGCGAAGGCAGTTCACGCTAAGGCAGGCGAGTGCGTCCGATTTTCGGGATCTCGGCTTGCCTCCAGGTCAGCGGACTCCGGCTACGTCTAGTTCGTGGCTTACGGGGACGTACTCCTTCGCGTTCGCCGGCGTTGAGAGCAGGACCTTCTTCCCGGAAAGATGAGCGGAAAGCTCCTGAATTTCGTCCTCCGCCTGCGTCAGCGGCAACGACACCTGCCCTCCCTGCACCGCGGAGCGGCAAAACGCCATCATGATCTCGAATCCGGCGTACGCACTCTCGAAATTGCACGGGTGGACCTTCCGCTCGTCATCCAGCCAGTCGGCTATGTCCTGGATGTACGGCGGCATGTCGTGCTCATAGTTCATACAGCCCTCGCCCGAGGATGCGCCCGCCTTGGTGACCGCTCGCCAGCCGCCCCCAGTCAGGACTTCCGCGTAGCCGTCTGTGCCTTGCGTCCCAATGCGGCACTTCCGCCACCAGTAATCGACCTCGGGCACGTCCGGAGCTCCAGCCCCGCACTCAACGATGCCGCGTACCCCGTTGGCGAACTGAATGAAACCGCCAATGTAGTCGGGCGACGGATGCAAATCGGAGAACTTCCCCGATCCCGCGGCCTGCCCCATGACCCACTCCGCCCTCGCATTCCCGTTGTACCATCGCATGTAGTCAATGAGGTGCGACAACATGTGCATCATCCATCCCGATGACGTCCCGTACACCGTGTGAATGCGACCCAGAGCGCCGCTGGCGATGATCTCCTTCACTTTGCGGTAGTGCTCGCCATAGCGATGCTGATGACTCACTACGGCTTTGACGCCGCTTGCCTCCAAAAGCTTCCTGATCCGGATCCCCTCGCGGCTGTTCAGCGCAACCGGCTTCTCGAAGGCGATCATTCGCGCACCACTCTCGATTCCGATGCGCACCATTTCCGCGCGCAGCCTAGGCAGAGTGCAGAAGCAGAAGACATCAGGTTTCACGGCAGCGGCAACCTGGAACGCGTCCGTTCCCTTGACACAGCCGAAAGTGGCGGCAGCCGCGTCGAGACGCTTGCTATCGATATCGCAGATGCCAGCCACTTCGAAGCGTTGGTTCGCCTGAAACGCATGGGCATGGTGCATCCCGCGTTTCCCCATGCCCACCACTACGACGCGATATTTTTCGCTCATCGTACCCTCTTGTCCCATTCGAGGACTCTGTCAATCGTGTAGTTGACTTCCTCTTCCGTCAGTTCTGGAAACATGGGCAGCGAGATGCAGCAGGCTGCGTTGCGCTCCGAATTGAGAATCGGTCCAACGATGCGAGCTTGCCGTCCCCACGGGTATCCTTCCTGCTGATGAATCGCAATCGGGTAGTGGCACTTGGCGTCGATCCCCTCCTCATTCAGGAACTGCAGAAGTGCATCGCGCAGCTCCGGCCGAAGGGTCTCGATCACATATAGGTGAAACACATGGCGATAACCCGGAGTCTCGTAGGGCAGCGTAAGATTCTTCGTCTTCGCCAGCCCCTTGCCGTAAAGCCCGGCCCACTTCCTTCTGAGGTCACTCCATTCGTCGATGTGCTTTAGCTTGGCGCTCAGTATCCCGGCATGGAGATCGTCGAGACGGCTGTTGTACCCGGGACTGTGGCATGAGCGTTTGTCGGAGCCGTGATTGCGCAGCTTGCGAACCAGGCGGTCGACTTCAGAATTGTTCGTCACCACTGCGCCGCCATCCCCAAACGTCCCGAGATTCTTTTGAATGATGAAGCTGATCGTGGCAGCATCGCCCAGTTCTGCGATGCGGAAACCTTCGCCACGCGCCCCGATCGCCTGCGCATTGTCTTCGATCACGAACAGGTGGTACTTGTCGGCGATCTTGCGGATCGCCTTCATATCCGCGCATTGCCCGTACAGATGCACCGGGACCAGAGCCTTAGTGCGGGGGGTGATCGCCGCTTCAATCTTCGTGGGGTCGATGCAGTTGGTTCGCGGATCGGAGTCCACAAACACGGCAGTCGCGCCGGCGATCCAGATGGCTTCCGCCGTGGCAAAAAAAGTATTGGTCGTGGTGATGCACTCGTCGCCCGGCCCGATGCCCAGCGCCTGGAACGTCAGCCAGAGAGCATCCGTGCCATTGCCGACGCCGATCGCGTGCTTGGTCCCGTGGAATTCCGCTAATTCTTTTTCAAATTTCTTCAACATGGGCCCCAGAACATATTGCCCACTCTCCATCACTTCTTTGATCTTGGCGTCGATTTCCGCCTTAATGTTGTGGTACTGCCGCACATGTCCATAAAAAGCAACGTTCAACTTAGTCGCGAGCATAAGATCTCCTTGTCCGAGCCCAGGCACAGCCGATTCCCCTTGCGACGGGAATTTCACGGAACGACACCTGATGCCGGGCTGATTTGGCAGCCGTCAAAAATTCCATGGGAATGGTAGAAAGCCGCCTTGCACACTGCGATGATTCTGGTCACCAAGGCATGTGATTCGGAAGGGGAATGCCCGCGCCCAGTTGGCTATCGCACGTCCGGAGAGCCAGGACCGCGGCCGAGGATGGACGGAGCGCCTCGTGTGCCGGCCGCGCTGCACCCGGTGCGGGTAGTCGTGATTCGTAGCAGGCAACTTAAGCTAGCGATTCAAAAGGACTGGCGGAGTTTATTGCATCCCGCGGCCTCCCGCTGGTAACCATCCTGGAAGTGCGAACGAGAATACATCGCTTCCGGCGGCGATCGCGAAGTACTGCTTCCCGTCGATTGCATAAGCCATGGGAGAGGCGTGGATCAGTTGCCCGACGTGGAAGTGCCACAAAGGCGTGTCCGTGTGCGCATCCAAGACTACGAAATTGCCGGCATCGTCTCCATAGGCAATCAGCCCCGTCGCCGTCGTCATCAGGCCGCCCCAACCCTTGTTGCGGCCGATCTGCAGCTGGCGCCATGAGAAATCGAGCGTATCGAGATTGAAAGCATTGATGTACGCCTTTCCGGTCTCATCCGCATTCCGCAATCCCGTTGCGTAGTAGGCATGACCTTCTTCGAAAGGTTTTGACTCCGACTGAATGGTTGCGCATGCTTCATAAGAGCGGAAGTAGAACGTGTGGGTCGCCGGATCGTAGCTGGGCGAATACCAGTTTGTCGCTCCGCCGTTAGCGGGGCAAACGCGAACGCCTTTCTCGTTGGGGATAAGGTCCGCGGAAATAGGGCGACCGTTCTCGTCAATCCCTTTGGCCCAATTCTGAGTGCTCATGAACGGCTTGGCGTAAAGAAATTTTCCATTCGTCCGGTCGAGAATGTAAAGGAACCCGTTGCGATTCGCGGTCACGATCAATTTGCGCGGCTGGCCTTTGAATTTCGCATTTACGATGACCGGTGTCTGCACCGCATCGTAGTCGTACAAATCATGCGGGCTGAACTGGAAATACCACTTCAACGCTCCGGTATCAGGATCCAGCGCGAGCAGGCAACTTGTATAAAGATCGTCCCCAGGCCGGACGCTGCCATCGTAGTCCGGAGCCGGATTGCCCGTGCCCCAATAGAGCGTGTTGCGTTCCGGATCATAAGTGCCCGGCAGCCACGTTGTTCCGCCGCCATGCAGGTAGCTGTCGCCCGGCCAGCTCTCGTTGCCCTTCTCGCCCGGCCCAGGGATCGTCCAGAACCGCCATTTTTCCTCGCCTGTTTCCCCATCAAAGGCGGCCAGGAAACCGCGCACGCCCGCATCGCCGCCCGAGATACCCACGACGACTTTGTCCTTAACAATCAGTGGTGCGCTGGTTGCACCGTAGTTCCGGTTACCGGTTGCAAACGGTACTTCCCAGATCAGGTGGCCGGAGCGCGCATCCAGACAAAGCAAGTGTGCGTTATCGGTTTCCATGTAAATGCGTGTTCCGAGAATCGCCACTCCGCGGTTGTGATGCTGTCCGGGATCGTCGACCAGTCCTTGCGATATGGCTCGCGTGTGATGCCACAGTACCTTGCCTGTCCTTGCGTCGAGAGCGTACGCATCATTTGCACTCGTGATGAACATGACGCCCGCAACGACTATCGGAGTAACTTCAAGAGGGCTGACGACTCGTGGATGAAACACCCACTGTGCCGTCAATCGACCTGCGTTGGCGGGCGAAATCTGAGTCAGGCTGCTGTGACGGGTGCCGCTATAGTCGCCGTTGTAGGAAACCCAGTTCTCCGCAACCTGCTTCTGAAGCAGATCGCTCTGCTGAACGTTGATGAGGCCGTTGCTGTCGTCCGCTGCCGTCGCGCGCTGAAGCGCTGAATGCGTCTGCGGTTTCGAAGCTTGTCCGTACCCAATGCCTCCATATGTCAGGAGCAACAGGCACGCAGCCGCCTCGAAGCTGAATAGACGACGAACGAACCGGTTACTGATTCTTTGCCATCTCGACATGGTGCGTGCTGTCTCGCCTATGGTGTAAGTCATCGGCCCGCCGACTCGCTTGGACGCGGACTCCTGCTCTCAACAACCAGAAAGCTGACGATATCGTTCAATTCCTTCGACGTAAGCTTTTTGCCATAGTCGCGCGGCATCAGCGAGCACTCGGTATAGTGCACGTCGGTAACATCGCTCCTTGCCAACAAATGAAAGCGTCCGTCTTCCGTCTGCACTGCGAGCGTGAAAGCATCCTCGTTTCGCAGCACACCGGTGATCTTTTGCCCGACGTTGGTCGTTACGGTTACGACCTGCGAAGAGGGCACCAGAGGATTGTCGGGATCGGTGATGGCCTGCAGAATCTCTTCGGTCGAGCGGCCGCGGCCATAGTGCGTCAAATTGCTCGCGATGAATCCGCCCTTGCCCCGCATCAAGTGGCAGTTGGAGCATTGTGCTTTGCCAAAATACAGTGCGCGCCCGGCATCGACGTCTCCTGTTAGGGCTGGCTCTGCAGGAGCCCCAGTCGAGGCCACATTTCCCGCAAGCCGCCGCACGTATTGCAACACGGCCGCGATGTTCGCGTCGCCGATCTGGGCAAAAGGTGGCATCCCGCCTTTAGTCCCATCATGCACAACGCGAAAGAGTTCCGAGTCAGAAAGTTTGGTCGCGTTCGACGGAGCGACAAGGGAGGGAGCCTTGTCGCCGCCTCGGCCATCGGCGCCGTGGCAGCCCGCGCAGTACTCCACGAACCGTTGCGCTCCCGGCCCCGCATCGCTTTGCTGCGCTCGAGCATTCACGAACGCATATGCCGGGAGCAACATCGTGCCTGCTAGGAATAGGACACTAGTCTGGCGAGGCCACATGGTCCAACCTCCTAAGAACACCATCCACGCGCTCGAGTCGCGCCTACACTGAAATAAAGTGCCCACGGTAATGGACCATAGTACCCAAAGCGAGCGAAACAGCGCACACCCCGGCCACAAATCTTTGTAACCTCGTCGAACTTTGCGACCCACTGACCGCATCCAACGGTGAGTGTAGGATGTTCTAAGCGTTCGGCGGAGGGTACATATGCGTGCCTCTGTTCTGCTCGGTCTTTCCCTCTGTTTTGCTTTTGCTACTTTGCCCGCGGTTTCTCAGGACTCTGATGCCGTGGGAGGTGTTCGCACCCGTATCGCAGGGATTGATATCCCACCCATCGCGAGTGCCCCGTTCACCGCTAAAGTTTTGGTCACGTGGAACCGGCCGCTGGTAGGCGGCGGTATGGAATCGCGGAAATACTATACGCGAGTCGCACGCGACTCGCAGGGACGAGTGCGTCGTGAGACTCGAGAATTCATTCCGGCAGACTCCAACGCGACACCTCCTCTGCGCACCTTCACCGTCCTGGATCCCGTTTCCAGTGTCCGCACCACTTGCACCCAGGCTACGATGAGCTGCAGCACCGGCCCATTCCAGCCGCGGGTGAACCTGACACCAGACGGTGGCGCCCTTTCTGGTGGTGGTTCGAATGCGACGCGTGAAAACCTTGGCCAGCAAACCATGGACGATCTGCCAGTGGTGGGAACGCGCGAGACGGTAACTTCACAGGACAACACCCGGGTGGCACTTGCTCACACCGATGCGTGGTACTCCCCGGATCTGCAGATGGACCTGTCAGTCGACCGCAGCGATCCGCAATTAGGGGAAGTGACCCTCAAGGTCACCGAACTCGCGCGCGGAGAGCCTGATCCGTCATGGTTCGCAGTTCCCTCTGGCTACCACGTCATTGGTGCCCGAAACCAATAAGCGAAAGGCGATTCGCACGGAGAAATATGATGAGGCACTTAGCTTATGTAGCTTCTTTCGGTGTCGTGGCCGCATTCCTGGTTTCTTCCCTGAGCGGTTGCGGAACGCACACAGCTGAACTCGGCTTTGTCGGTATCTCCGGCGGTGGCAGTGGTTCCGGCACATCGGGAGGGACTTCTGGTGGCACCTCAGGCGGTACCTCGGGCGGAACTTCTGGAGGCACATCGGGAGGCGGTAGCACCTCGGGTGGTGGCTCCGGCGGATCCGGAGGTTCGGGCGGATCGGGAGCGATCGCTAGTCCTGCTTACGGGAACTTAGCGTCCGCTGATTTCGAAAACTCTTCCGCGACCACACTTCTGCCCACGCCGTATCAGGGAGTTGTGAACGGAGGTCAATCGCGGGCCGTGGTCGGCGCCAAGGTTTATGTGCTTCAGGTGAACGCTGGGACATATGGCAACTCGTCCGTTTCGCTGCTCACCTCTGCAACTGGCAGCCCCGCCGACTCCATCGGCCATTACGTGCTCAGCGGCGAGCAAGGCGGGTTCTCGATTGCTGGTGATTACACGTGCACGGCAGGCCACCAGGTTTATCTTTATGCGCGTGGCGGCAATAGCGGCGATGACGGGGCGAATTCGGCGATCGGTTTGCTGGCGTCGCTTGGCGCCTGCCCCGACAGTGGCCGCTTCGACCATGCCGCGCCTTTCATTTTCGTCAATGAAGTAACGACAGTTGCAGCGGCGTATGCAATGGCGCCAATGGCCACGGATGCGACTCACATCGTAGGTTCGACAAGGCCCGCCACGTCGAATGGTTTTGCCGCCGCCGGCAACCTTGCCAGCATCACCACGGGATTCGCGAATTCCACTTTACCTCCCAGCCCAGGCAGTAAGGTACCTCAGAGCAAGATTCACACGCTCGCCAACATCCTCTCGGCCTGTATCAATTCTGACTCACCGACATCCGCAGGTTGCGCAGCGCTATTCGCCAACGCGCGGAGTAACGGCGCTTCCGGCACCACGCCGGAAGACACGGCAACGGCTGCGATCAACATCGCACGCAATCCTCACGCGAATGTCGCAGCGCTCTATCGCCTCCAACCAAAGCTCTCGGCCCCATTCCAACCGGCCTTGGAATCTGCGCCGCCGGATTTCGATCTGGCAGTTGTTTCTGAGGATGGAAAAAACTCTGTCGCCTCCGCCTCATTTCATCCTTAGTGGTTGAGATGCTCGGGAGTTTCGAACGTACCTCTGGCGTTAGCAACCGGAAGATTGTCTCGAAACCAAGCGTGACAAGAACTCGCTGCAAGAACACGAGAACATCCCGCTATAATGTTGTCCTTTTCCGAGGTTGAGTCGCATGCAGCCCAAACACTGCGCCTTTGCCCTTGCATCTCTTCTGCTATTTCTTGTGCTTGCCATTGGCGCTCGTGCTCAAGCCCCATCGCGGCTGGTTACCGAACCGATCGACGAATCGAAACGGGTCACGCTCTCCGGGAACGTGCATCCTCTGGCGCAGCCCCAATATGATCTGGGACGTGTTCCTGACGCGCTGGCCGTGAACCGCGTTCTCATTCTGCTGAACCGCCCCACCAGGCGCGAAAAGGCGCTGCAGCAATTCCTTCAAGACGTCAACACCCGCAACTCCTCCGTTTTCCATCGTTGGCTCACGCCGGAGCAGATCGGGCGACAGTTCGGCCCTGCAGATGCCGATGTGCAGGTTGCCGAGGGCTGGCTCCGCTCACAAGGATTCGTGATAGCCAGGACGACGAAAAGCAAACAGTACATCGAGTTCTCCGGAACAGCTGGCGACGTACGAAATGCCTTCCACACGGAAATTCATCACTACAATGTCAAAGGCCAACAGCACTACGCCAACGCGAGTGAAATCAGTATCCCCTCGGCTCTGGCGCCACTGGTGCGCGGCATCTCGCCGCTCAACAACTTTCGCGCCCAGCCCTACATTAAAGTTGCCGGCCGAGCGCTCTACTCACGCGCGACGAAAAAAGCCACCCCGCAATGGACCATTAACAATCCGTTCAACTCGTCCAATCTTTACGCGTATCCAGTCGCTCCGGAAGACTTCGCCACTCAATACGATGTAACTCCGCTCTATCAGTCTGCGGTGACAGGCTCAGGCCAGACGATCGGCATCATTAATGAGTCGAATATCGATTTGAGTCTGGTCGCCGCTTACCAGCAACTTTTTGGGCTCTCCAGTCAAACTCCGCAGATTGTGATCGACGGCGATGATCCCGGCACAAACGACGCCATCACCGAGGCCTATCTCGACGTAGAAGTGAGCAGTGCGATGGCGCCCGGAGCGACCGTGAACCTTTATATCTCCAACGGCAGCGATTTCCAGGACCCCGTCAGCCTCGCAGCGCTGCGTGCCGTCGAAGACAATCAGGCTTCCGTATTAAGCGTGAGCTTCGGAAGCTGTGAGCTGGGCCTGGGCAATTCCGGTAACCAGTTCTGGTCGTCGCTATGGGAGGAAGCCGCGGCACAAGGCCAAACGGTGGTGGTAGCGAGTGGAGACAGCGGTCCGGCGGGTTGTGATCCCGGCTCGGAATTTCCGGCTCTACTGGGATTTGCCGTCAACGGCTTGGCTTCCACGCCATGGAATATAGCCGTCGGCGGCACGGACTTTTATTACAGCGACTACGCCTCCGGGGGTCAAAGCGCACAGAATGACTGGAATCAGAACAATGACTCCGACCTCGGATCCCTGAAAGCTCCTTTAACCGAGCAGGTGTGGAACGACGCGCTGGGCCTCAACATCCTCAACCTGTATCCCGGCACATACGACGATATCGCTGGCAGCGGCGGGGCTAGTTCGTGCGCTGTCTCGACTACAACTACGACGAATGGGACGGTATGCAACAGCGGCTATCCTAAGCCGAACTGGCAGGCTGGCAATGGCGTGCCTTCTGATGGCGTTCGCGATGTGCCCGATATCTCTCTGTTCGCCTCCGACGGCTCCAACCTTAGCGCCACCCCAATCTGCGCCTTCGCCGGAGAGTGTGCCGCGGCCAGCCAGTCCGAAATTGCCCTGGTCGGTGGGACCTCGGCCTCTGCTCCGGAACTGGCCGGCATAATGGCGCTCGTCGCTCAGAAATACGGAAGACAAGGACAGGCCGATTTCACGATCTATCCTCTGGCGCAGGAGCAGAGCTCGGCCTTCCACGACGTCACGTTGGGAAGCAATAACGTGAATTGTTATGAGGGCGCGCTCGATTGCTCACTCGATTCCAATGGCGACGGACTGTACACGATGCAGAACTATTTCGCCCAGCCGGGATTCGATCTGGCCAGCGGTCTCGGTTCTATCGACGCCAACGTTCTGGTCAACGACTGGAACTCAGTTACATTCACTCCCACCAACACGACCTTAAGTCTCTCCACGACCAAAATCATCCATGGCACTCCGATCACAGTAACAACCTCCGTTGCTTCCACCTCGGGTTCGGGAACCCCGACCGGAGGCGTCGCCATCCTTAGCACTTCGAATTTGCCCGCAGCCCAAAGCCAAACTGTTCTGACCTTGACTCAAGGCACTGCAAGCCAAAGCATCGACTCCTTTCCCGGCGGCTACTACAACGTGACTGCGGCTTACCATGGAGATGCGGTCTACGGTGGCAGCACTTCCTCTCCGGTCGCGCTAACCGTTACTCCGGAAAACTCGAGCATCAACTTTTCAGTTCTGAATGGACAGACTCAGCAAGCAATCAGCAGCGGCGGCAGCATCCCGTACGACACCCCACTGTCATTTGCGATGCAGCCTGTAGGAGTCAATGCAGCTTCCGGAAAAACAGACGGCAACGCCACGGGCACGGCAACTTTTACTCTTGATTCCACCAGCGCTACAGTAGCGTTGAATTCGGCAGGAGTCGCAGGCTGGACGTCGCCCGCGTTGACTGTGGGAAGTCACTCAGCGAGTACAACCTATTCGGGCGATGCCAGCTTCAATGGCTCCGCAGCCACCCCGGTCACATTTTCTGTGACCAAGGGTTCTCCGTACATGATCGACTCCATCATTACTCCGCCCTACGGGCCTTCAGAACCGACTTACTACAACGTGCCCACAGGAGGAAGTCTGACCCTAGGAATTGAAGTTGGTCCGTTCTATGGCGCTTTGCTGGCTGTTGGCGGGCCGTTCGGAACGCTGGGACCGACCGGCACGGTGACCTTCTGCCTGGGCGTCACCCAAACTGTTTGTTATAATCCAAACTACACTCAAACGGTTCCAATCACTGCGCCGAAGGGAAATTACTCTCAATATTCTTCAGCGATGGTGACCTTCACGAACATTCAGCCTGGACAATTTGGAGAGTATTTCCCGACCTATCAATATAACGGCGACGCCAACTGGCAGTCTTCCCAGCTTCTTGATCTGACCGTGATCAATGTGGGTTCGTTCCCTACCCTGACGCCCACCACGACGCACCTGAGTATCACCCCGGCCAGCATTTCCGGACCGCAACTGGCCAACTTCGCGATCTCTGTCACGGGTGCAACCAACGCGGGCACTGCTCCCACCGGATGGGTCTATTGCTACACAGGCGGGGTGACGACCGTGAGCGATTTTCTGACCCAAGGCTCCGGCGCCGCGAGCTCCGTCTCCTTCGCTATCAACTCGTCGTGGTTCTGGAGCAGCGGCACCAACCAGCTCACCTGTTACTACGAAGGCGACAACAACTACATGCCCTCCGCGAGCAATGTCGCCTCGCTTTCGGTCACCCAAAGCAGTGCGGATTTCGCCCTCGCCCCGCAACAGCCGCAAATCACTGTGAGGTCCGGAGGTGCGGCGACCGACGTGCTTAACCTGACATCATTCGGCGACTTCAATGGGGTCGTGACGCTGGCCTGTACTCCTTCTTCGAGCCAGATCACCTGTGCGGTGAATCCATCCGCTCCGACCTTGAACGGAGCCGCGACCGCAACTCTGACGGTCAACTCTGCGGCTCAAACCTCAACCGTTCCTGAGTCGCCCAAAGACAATGGTCGCCGCGGATCGTTTGCGCTGGGCGGCAGCTTGTTGGTCGGCTTCGTCGTTGTTCTTGCTTCACGCAAAGGCCGGTGCCGCGGAATGACGGCACTGTGCCTCGCGCTTTTCGCCGTGCTGCTGGCCGCGCCGGGGTGTGGCGGCGGCGGATCTGGTGGCCAGCATCAGCAACAATCTCCTCCGCCAAACTCGTCGTACTACAGCGTCCTTGTCACCGCCACGGCGAATGGATTCATGCACAATGCCAAGGTGATCGTGGTCGTGCAATAAGGTCGCGCTGCTCGCGCTTAATAGCGTGTAAGCGGAAATCACGACCGAACTCTCCTCTTTCCCGATTACACAAGTGAAAGAAGGGAGACTGTTTTGCCTGCAACCTCTGCATCGAAACCGCACCGGCCAGAATCCAACTACAGCTGAGTCGAACCACCTCCGGAGGTTGCCATGGCCACGCTTGAAGTCACTTTCTTGCAGAATCAACTCGAAACGCGAAAGCAGCGGCTGCAGCAGGCCCTCGCCCTCGCACCACAGAACTCGGGTTTGGCCGGTCTGCTGCGCGAGGTGGATTCGGCGCTCGACCGAATGGACAAAGGCACCTACGGTTTTTGCGAACAGTGTCATGATCTGGTGGAACAAGACCGCCTGCTGGCCGATCCGCTGGTTCGCTATTGCCTCGACCATCTGAACGAGCGGGAGCTCGCTGCGCTGCAACGCGATCTAGATCTTGCCTCTGCGGTGCAGCGCAACCTGTTGCCGCGAGCCGGCTTGCGGGCCGGTTGCTGGGAAACCAGTTATCATTACGCGCCCCTCGGCCCTGTCAGCGGTGATTATTGCGACCTCATCCCTTCCGACGGACAGCTCTTCTTCGCGCTCGGCGACGTTTCCGGCAAAGGCGTCGCCGCCTCCATGCTGATGACGCAGCTGCACGCCTTGTTCCGCAGCCTGACGGGCCTGTCGCTGCCGCTCGGTCAAATCGTTACCCAGGCCAACCGCGTTTTCTGCGAAAGTGCGCTGGCCGGGCAATACGCCACGCTCGTGTGCGGGCAGGCGAAGCCCACAGGAGAAGTCGAAATCCACAACGCTGGCCACTTGCCCGCCATCGTGGTCGGACGTGGCGGCGTGCTGCGCATTGAGTCCACGGGTTTGCCCCTCGGCATGTTCCTCGAAGGCGAGTTCTCCGCCACCCGTTTGCAGATGGATCCGGGAGATACCTTGTTTCTCTACACCGATGGCCTCTCGGAAGCTCGAAATGCCGACGATGAATATGGCGTGGATCGTGTGGCGCATCTGGTGCGCCAGCAGGCGGCGCGGACTCCCGCCGAGTTGATCGCGGCTTGCCTCGACGACATGCGCGTCTTCGCCGGTTCCGCAGCACAGCAGGACGACTTGAGCCTGCTGGCAATCCGACGAAGCAATTAGGCAAGCGCCGCAATTCATTTCAGGCACTCACCTCAGGTTGACGCTTTTCGAGAATTCTAATTACGCTAAACGAGCCTTGACCTTAGCCGCCACGGAAATGTCGCAAGTCTTCCCACCGAATCCTCGTATCGAGATCACTTTGCTCGTATTGCAGACATTTCAGGTGCTTTTCCTCTGGATTCACGATTGGATCCCGCTCGCGCGTCTCAACGATGTGGCCGCAGTACGCAGCCAGGACACGTTCCGGCGCCTTGCGGTTGTAACTCTGATCCAAAGCGTGCCATTCACTTTTGGCTTGTGGTTCAGCCTGTTGTACTTCGGGCGACCCTACCCGCATTGGCTTTACATGTGGCTGTGCATCAGCTATGGCCTCATCTTTGTTGGACAAATCCGTGCCTGGTGGGTTCCCTATCTTCTCAGGCCGGAACCCGATCGCGCTGCCCGTTATCGGATCATGTTCGGCAACACGCACCACTTCTTGCCAATCCGCAATGGTCTCGTCCCGAACACCGCGCATATCATGCTTCACCTGGCAACGGCTGCTACGCTTTTCGTACTTTTCGCCAGCTGACAGCACTTCTCTCTCCGACTGCAACAGATGAATCACTGTCACCGCTCGCAGAGTTGCGAAGCGAAGTGGTGGACAACTCGAGGAGGCATCCTTATCAGGCGACTCCGCTGGTCGCAGGCACGCGTCCGACTTTCTTGATACCCTCGAAAGTACCAGGAGACCGCAGCCGTTGCCGCCAATCATTAACGCGCAAAGAATCTCAAAGGCATTCGGAGCGAAGCCGCTTTTCGAGGATATCTCTTTTACAGTTTCGGAAGCTGACCGAATTGGGCTGATCGGTCCCAACGGCGCCGGAAAATCCACACTCCTGCGGATTCTGGCCGGGACGGAACAGCCGGACAGCGGTGATGTGGCCATACGAAAGCGCTTGCAACTCAGTTATGTAGAACAGGACTCGAGGTTCGTTGCTGGAGCGAGCGTCCGGACGGTGGTCGAGAAAGCGATCAAACGCTCAGTAACGGCAGCAACCGAACGCGGCGCCTACTTTGCAGAAACGTTGGGCCGGGCAGGTTTTGCCGACCTCGAACTGGAGGCCGCCTCACTCTCTGGAGGCTGGCAGAAGCGCCTGGCGATCGTGGAGGCGCTGGTTCAGACGCCCGATGTTCTGCTGCTCGATGAGCCGACGAATCATCTCGACCTTGCCGGAATTGACTGGCTCGAAGACCTGCTGCGACAGGCGCCGTTTGCCTCCGTGATCGTAAGCCACGACCGTTACTTTCTCGAGAATGTTACAACCGGCATGGCAGAGCTTAACCGAGTGTACCCCGAGGGTTTGCTGCGAGTGCACGGGAGTTACAGCACCTTCCTGGAGAAGAAAGAAGAATTCCTCCACGCTCAATCGAAGCGTCAGGAAGCTCTGGAAAATCTGGTTCACTCCGAAATTGAGTGGCTCCGACGCGGAGCCAAGGCGCGTACTCGAAAATCCAAGGCGCGCATCGATAAAGCCGGTGAGCTGATCACCGAACTTGCCGGCTTGAATGCCAGAACCCGCACCACCACGGCACAAATTGATTTCTCAGCAACCGATCGAAAAACCAAGCGCCTGATCGAACTGCAGGATGTCACTTGCGAAATTGGAAATCGTAAATTGTTCGAAGGGCTGAACTTTATCGTCTCCGCTGGGATGCGGGTCGGCGTGGTTGGACCCAATGGCAGCGGCAAGACGACGCTTTTGCGCATACTGCTTGGCGATGTGGCTCCCACGCGCGGCGAAATCCGCCGCGCCGACTGGTTACGTATTGTGTATTTCGACCAGAGCCGCCAACTCGACCTTAGCTTGACCCTGCGCCGCGTTCTCGCTCCCGAAGGAGACTCAGTCATCTTTCAGGATCGCGTCATTCACGTCGCATCTTGGGCTGCCAGATTCCTGTTCAGCGGCGAACAACTCGACCAACCCGTCGAGCGCCTTTCCGGAGGCGAGCGTGCGCGCGTGCTGATTGCTCAGCTCATGTTGCAGCCGGCCGACATTCTTTTACTGGATGAGCCTACCAACGACCTCGACATCCCCACCCTCGAAATCCTCGAGCAGAGCCTGCTCGAATTCCGCGGTTCTCTCGTCTTGGTCACGCACGACCGCTACCTCTTGGATCGCGTGTCTACGGTCGTCCTTGGCTTGGATGGTCAAGGCGGGACGGAAAGCTTTGCGGACTATTGGCAATGGGAAGTCTGGCAGGCCGAGCGCCAGCGCTCCCCGCGCGAGAACCAGTCCAAATCGGCCCCCGGTTCGTCTGCTCCCCCACAACAAGCGCAAAAGAAACTTTCGTACCTCGAAGCACGCGAATATGCCGGCATTGAGCAACGCATTACGGACGCCGAGCAGAAGCTCGAAAACAAACGCACCGCATTAGAAGACCCCGCGATCGCCAGCGACGGACCCCAGCTCGTTGCCGCTCACGCCGAAATGGAAGCAGCGCAAAAAGATCTGGATACGCTCTACGCGCGCTGGGCCGAACTTCAGGAGAAAGCCGACAGTTTGTCCCCTCGCTGATCGGGATGGTACGGCTCTGAACCAGGTCCCTGTCATTTGATCGCGGATGGTCGGCCAACGGGAAACTATCCGCAAACCGCGTATCCGGGGCCTGAAAGCGCAAATTGGTTTCTTTATTTCCTCTGTTTCGAGGCTCCGAATCTGGCACGGGGTTTGCGAGAAAACCAATCCGCCTGATCTGAAAATAAATTCAACGAAAATTGTTCAAGGCTGCTTGAAGATTGGCCCCCGGCTTTGCTATAAGGGGCGTTTCAAAACGCTAGGAGGATCGCACCATGACCTCTGTACGCTGCTTGTCTTCCCTTCGGTCGTATCTTTCCACGTGCATTTTGATTGCCGCCGCAGCACTCCTTTCTTGCTGCCTAACGCCGTTTGCCATCGGCCAGCAAACACTGGGCGCCATCACCGGCACGGTGACTGACCCGTCCGGAGCGGTCGTAACCGACGCGACTGTAAAAGCGGTCAATTTCGCGACCAACCTCGAGGTTGCTGCTCATACCAAGACAAACGGCTCTTTCTTGATCCCGGATCTTCCCGTCGGAACCTATCGAGTCACCGTCACAAAGGACGGCTTCAAAACCGAAACGCACACGAGAATCCTGGTGTTCGGCAATCGTACGACGACGGTGGATACGTCTCTGGTGGTCGGCTCGATCAGCGCCACGGTGGAAGTGAGCGCCGTGCCCTTGATGAACCAGGTGGACACAACCATCGGCTATGTCGTCGATACCAACACCATCGAAACGACGCCGCTGGGGACGGGCAGCTTCACGCAACTGGCAATTCTCAGCCCTGGCGTTCACGCGGACTTCCTCGGTGGAGGAGGGGCCAACACGGGCCTTGGCAATCAGGCCATTTTCGCTAACGGAAACCGGGACACCAGCAATAGCTGGTCCTTGAACGGTATCAGCACAAACAACATCTTTAACGGCAATTCCACCAGCCAGGTGGGTGAGAACCGCTTCGTGCTCAACACCGGTGAGAACTTCGGTGCCGGTGGCACGATCCAAACCAGCACATCGGTGTATGGCGCGATTGGCCAGGCTCTACCCACCCCGCCACCCGACGCCATTCAGGAGATCGCCGTCAACTCCTCGCAGTACGACGCCACACAGGGCAACAACAGCGGAGCGCACATCAGCGTACTGACGAAGTCCGGCACGAACGCAATTCATGGTTCACTTTGGGAGTTTTGGCAGAACAGCGATATGAACGCCACGCCGTATTTTTACGATGCGGCCGGCATCAACCCTGTCACCAACCACCCTTATCTGCCGAATCCTTTCCTGAATCGAAACGCTTTTGGCGGGACCATCGGCGGGCCGATTATCAAGGATAAATTGTTCTACTTTGGGTCCTATCAGGGAGTCCGCATCGCCGATGCGCAGGCTTCCACCAAAGATGTGACCGTGCCTCTGGGTCTGACGAATGACCGCAGTACGCAGGGCATCATCAACATGATTCCGGCGACGTATGGCAGCAGCACTACCATTACTGCCAGCCAGATCAATAACGCCGCCTCACAACTTCTGAATGCCCAGCTCCCCAACGGGCAGTATCTGATACCAAGCGCGCAGTACAACGCAACGCAGGCGCAAACGCTGGGCTACGACGCAATCGTGGAAGGCCCCAATACGCAAGCCAGCGTAAATCAAGGGATCGTCGGCATCGATTACGTTATAAGCTCCAAAGATCGCTTGTCCGGGAAGTATTACTTTCAGAGCAATCCCACTAACAATCCCTTTGGCGCGGTCGGTTCGCTGCTCGGATTTCCACAACAGCTTTCTGCCGGCAGCCAGGTGTTTTCCCTTTCGAACTCCACCGTGCTCTCCCCTAACTTCACCTGGGAACAGCATGTGGGTTTCACTCGCCTGCGAGCATATGCAAACACCACAAAGGGATTCACCCCAAGTTCGGTGGGCATTAGCCTGCCTGGCTCCGCGACTTTTCCTCAGTTCGACATTTCCACGGCGGACCCCACGATCGACTATGGTTTGGAGTTTGGTCCCAGCACCAGCTTTGGCGATGGTGGCATGTTCCAGAATCAAATGGAATACGGAACCTCTGCGAGTTGGGTGAAAGGAAGACATACTCTCAGTGTCGGCACGACGTGGGATCACATCCAGCTCAATGTCCTCAATAACAACACGGATACCGACACTCTTGACTTCGAGACCTTCCTTGATTTTGTAGAAGGAAACTTGCATGGCGGCGATGAGTTCGTGGGATCGGCGAACCGATACTATCGCTCCGATACCGTCGGCACCTACATTAACGACAACTTTAAGGCGACGAAAAACCTGACTGTAACTGCCGGGTTGCGTTGGGACATTGACGGCCCACTCTCGGAGAAGGCCGGCAGGCTTACAGGTTTTGATCCTTCCAAATACGGTTACGTGCAATGCACCGTCAATGGAAAGCCGGCAGACCCGGCTTTGACTGAGTACAACTATGGCACTTGCGACCCAGGGACTGACGTAATAACCGGCTCTGGTCTGGTGATCGCTGGGAATAACAAGACTGGCGGCACGCCAGGAGCCGGCAATTCGCTCATGAAAAATCACCAGTGGGGTTTCGCCCCACGAATCGGCATCGCATGGGCTCCCACGTCTAAACTCACGGTGCGCGCAGGCTACGGTATCTACTATGACCGCGGCGAGATATTCAGCTACTTGTCACCGAGCGCGGGGGCTGGATTTAACGGCCCATTCGGCGTCACGCTCGCGCCTCCGTTCGTACAACCGATCTCCGTCGCCAAGAACGCAACACTGTCCCAGCCTTTCGGCACGACACTGCCACCGCCGCCGCCGGCCACGGCAGCAGCTTTCCTCTCCTACCTGCCGAACCTCGAGCAGACCGCTTGCGGTTACCCGGGATGCTGGCCGACGGGCAATCTTTTTGGTCCTTTCCTGTTTGGCGGTTACGATATCAACAATAAACTGCCTTACACGCAGAACTGGTCACTCGACTTTCAATTTCAGCCCTCCAACAGCTGGCTGTTCGAGGTCGGTTACGTCGGCAATCATGGTACCCATTTGGTCCTTCCGATTCCCTTTAACCAACCACTCATCGCCACCTCGACAAATGTGGTGAACGGACAGACCACTTCCTACGGAGGCACCAGCCCGGCGGCTAACCAAAACGTCTACTACACTGGGTTAACCCCGCTGGATACCGAGCCCATCTATACGAATGAATACTCAGGCAATGCGCCGATCCGCGTCCCCTATCCCGGCTACGACATGAACTCGGTTTCGTATAAGGCGGTGGGTATATCGACCTTCGACGCGTTGCAGCTCCAGGCCCACAAGCGGTTGTCCAATGGGTTGCAATTCACCGCGTCTTACACCTGGTCTCATTCGCTTGACGAGCAGAGCGGTTTGGGTCTCTTTGTTACCGGGAACAATCCGCTCACCCCTCGAGCAAACTATGCCTCTTCGGATTTCGATCAGACCCACGTTTTTCTGATCAACTACAGCTATACGATTCCGAAGTTCGCGAAGAGCCGGGCGTTGGGCTACCTGGCCAATGGCTGGACCATCGGTGGCCAGACTGTGGCGGAAAGCGGGCAGCCCTACAGCATCTATGACTATACGGGGTCGGTTGCGAGTCTCTACTACGGAACCGATGATGAGATTGGCAATCCCATTGTGCCGCTGGTAGCGGGCGTAACCTCCAAGCAGGCAGCGCATCCTGGCTCCAATTGTGCGGGATATTCGACGAAAATTTGTAAGCTCAATTCCGCTGACTTCGCACCCCAGTTCGTGGCTCCGGGGACCAACGGGGTTCCCGCTTGCGACCCAACCGGATGCGATGACTTTGAATCCTTGTATGGAACGACAGGCCGGAACACTTTCCGCGGGCCATTCCAGGTGCGCTTCGACACCAGCTTGGCCAAGCAGTTCCTGATCAAAGAGCGCTATGGGCTGAGTTTTGAAGCCGATGCCTTCAATATTTTCAACCATCCCGATTTCGACACTCCGAACAACGACGTAACCTTCTTTCCCTATTACTACGGTCCGGCGCAGATTCCCCCGCAAGGCAGCTTGGGCCTCATCCAGCATACGATTGGCAGCCCACGCTTCCTGCAGCTCTCAATGCACTTGGTTTTCTGATTTGAAGCGAGAGGAGCAGAGAACTTCTGCGGACTGAGATAACAACTCGGCGGTTTCGACGGGGGCTGATCAGCCTGGGGCTGACGGCTCTTGTTCTTTTGCAGAGTATTGGCGCGGGGGCGTGGGGAAACGAAGGACATACTTACGTCAACCGCGTTGCGGCGGAGAAGATTCCGGCAGACATGCCGTCGTTTCTCCGGCACGCGGTGACGGAGATCGCCTATCTGGGGCCGGAGCCGGACCGGTGGCGGAGTCCGTCGGAGTTTGCTCTGAAGAACGCGCAGGAAGCGGATCATTTTATTGATCTGGAACGCGTCGCGTGGCTGGATCCGCTGCCGCAGGGGCGGTATGAGTTCTATCGCAAGCTATACGAGAAGCGAGCGGCGACGACCGACCATCCTGACGACTACCTGCCGGAGCGCGTCGGCCTGCAGCCGTATATCACGATGGAAGTTTATGGCCGCTTGAAGGTGGCGTTCCGCGAATACCGGCAGCGCAAGGCGTCGCGTCAGCCGACGGCTGCCGTGCAGCAGGCGATTATTTTCTACGCTGGATGGCTGGGCCATTATGTGGCCGATGGTTCGCAGCCCCTGCACACGACCATCCAGTACAACGGCTGGGTCGGGCCGAATCCGAAGGGATACACCGCGGAGCATAAAATCCACGCGCAGTTCGAGACCGCCTACGTGGCGGCGAACATCACGGCAAAGGATTTTGCCGGACTGTTGAAGAGTCCGGAGAGACTGGATGATCCCTTCGCACAGTACATCACCTACCTCAGGCAATCGAATAAGCTGGTGGAGAAAGTTTACGAGTTGGACAAGGCTGGAGGGTTTACCGGGAAAGGTTCTCCGGAGGCGTTTCAGTTCACGACTCGCCGGCTGGCGGCAGGAGCCCAGATGCTGCTCGATTTGTGGTACACAGCGTGGCTGGAAAGTGCGGTGCCAGTGCCGGAGCACGCTGGCGCCCCACCAACGGCGACGAAGTGAGGTGTACAGGTCTCAGGTCTGTACAGGTCTCAGGTCTGTACAGGTCTCAGGTCTGTACAGGTCTCAGGTCTGTACAGGTCTCAGGTCTGTACAGGTCTCAGGTCTGTACAGGTCACGGTTGGCACACGGCCCGACGCAGACTCGACAGCATTCTCCATCGTCTACGTGTAGCCGCGCTTGATGCAAATCGCACCGTCACTGCACAAAAGATTTGTGAATGCGCACTCCGAATGGCTTGCTCATTGACAGGCTGAAC
This sequence comes from uncultured Acidobacteriaceae bacterium, assembly GCA_963772045.1. Lineage (GTDB taxonomy): Bacteria > Acidobacteriota > Terriglobia > Terriglobales > Acidobacteriaceae > Sulfotelmatobacter. The sequence continues at coordinate 265,559 of CAVYWC010000006.1, forward strand.
GGGCTTCGCTACCCTAGCGGGCCAAGGCTTCCCGCTTCTTAAGGTACGCTACATGGGGCAAGAGCGGACCGGGGAAATCACGCCTTTATTCCAGGGCTGCCGGACAGGGGATCGCGAAGCTCTCGGCGAACTCTTGCCAGTTGTCTATAAGCAACGACAGCGCCTTCCCTATTTTCAGTTACGGAACGAACGTCCGGACCACCACTGCAAACTACGGCTCTGGTGAATGAACCTATCTCCGTTTGGTAGGTGTGAACTCGCCCCAATGGGCAGGCCACTCTCATTTCTTTGCGATCGCCGCTCAACTTTTGCGCCAGTTTCTTGTGGATTATGCGCGCCGCCATCGAGCCAACCATGGCACGGCTGACGCTGGCACGCAAGATTGCAGCGATCACGCTGACTCTGTGGAAGAAGGGAGAAAACTTCGACGCCGAAAAACTGAAATCGCGAGCTCCTGAGCGCCTCCAAGAAAACAGTTCATTCATCTCCAGCAGGCTTCTCTGGTGGTGGTCGATCGCTTCTTGAGACGCTCGGGTTCGAGGGTGAGCATCCAAAAATCCCGTAGGCGAACCAGTGCCGCTGGCACTCAGCCTCCGTGTAATCTCTCATGCCCCCTCGGATAACCCAACAAAGCACTAGGCCGCGAGCCTCAGATAGATCCATGGGTTACCACCTAACCACCACGCTTGCTAGTTTCAGAATCGACCGTCGTCGCCACTAAAGGAAGATGCAACGGAGACGGAATAACACACTGCGTCCGACGGAGCTCAACAGCAACAGGCAAAACCCTCCAATAGGATTGGGGCTGGAAATCAAAAACTCCGGTCGAAGGAAAGGAATGTCCTTGACTTCCCCTCTTATAGATCCGGATTTTTCGACAACTCCAAAATGTTGCACATTCTTTCAATCTTGAACTGCCGTTCACAATGAGCGAAACTGGCAACAGTAATCGTATGTGCGACCGGAGGCTGGGAATGAAAGCTCATAAGCGCGTCTTTTCGATTCTTCTTCTCGTCGTTGTGGCCGCCGTTTGCTCGCACGCACAGACGTACACGGTAATAGCGACTTTCGGGAACAGCCCGGCGGAGACTCCTGTCGGTCGGCTCGTTCAGGGACTCGATGGAAACCTGTATGGGGCAACGGGGTCTGGCGGTGACACGACAAACGTCAACTGTGCCCCGTTCGGTTGCGGTACGGTCTTCCGAGTCTCTCCCGGGGGCGCTTTTGCGGTGATACACACTTTCGAATACACAGATGGCGCGTTCCCGTCCGACGGCCTGACGTTAGCGACCGACGGGAATTTCTATGGGCCGACTTATGGAGGCGGAACATCCATAGCGGAAGCCGGTACGCTCTTCAGGGTGACGGAGGAGGGCACTCTAACGACAATTTACAATTTCCAAGAGACTGACGGAATTAAGAGCCCTAATACTACACTGGTTCAGGGGACCGACGGCTACCTTTATGGGACAATAACCAGTGGGAGCCTAATATTTCGAAGCAGCCTCGCCGGAGACTTTGCCGACGTTTACACCCCCCCGACAACGGGGATGCTGCCGATCCTTCTGGGGAACTGGTACAGGCTAACAACGGCGAATTCTATGGGAGTTCGTTCGGCGGTGGAGCGCTGAAGAATGGGACGCTTTTTAGGATGACGCCTGCGGGCAAGCTGACGAGCATTTACAGCTTCTGTGGGCCATATGATTGCCCCGCAGGATGGGGAGTGTATTCGGCCCTTGTGCAAGGCAACGATGGCGATCTATACGGGAATGCCCCATTTGGCGGGGTGGGGGATCCGAGTATTTGTATCCTCAACATTGGCGGTTGCGGAACTCTCTTCAAGATTACGACCAGCGGAAAGCTGAGCGTTGTTTACACCTTTTGTACTGAAGGTAATGGTTGTCCCAACGGCGCGGGGCCATTTGGCCTCGTGCAGGCGAGTGACGGGAATTTCTACGGGACTGCCGGCGCCGGCGGCACCCTGAATAATCCCTACTGCATCGACAATTCTGTTGGTTGTGGCACGATTTTTAAGGTAACGCCGGGAGGCGAGCTAACGACGCTTTACAACTTTTGCTCGGAGGCGGGCTGCAGCGACGGCCGCGGCGCTGTCCCGCTCGTGCAAGCGACGGATGGCAACTTCTACGGGGCCACCTACGGTGGTAGCTGCTATCAGGGAAACTACTGCTCGATCATTTTCAAGCTCTCCGTAGGTTTGCCTCCTTTTGTTAAGTTGCTGCCAGACTCTGGCAGCGTGGGTCTTTCGCTGAAGATCCTCGGCACCGATCTTGCAGGTACGACTAGCGTAAGTTTTAATGGTGATCCGGCGGAGTTCGAGATTATCTCGCCCACGGAAATCGAGGCGACGGTTCCTATCGGAGCGACTACTGGCAAAGTGACAGTGGTCACGCCGGGTGGCACGTTAGTCAGTAACGTGGCGTTCCGCGTCACCGCTGGATTCGGAGGCATAACCACGCTGGTGTCCTCTACGCCGAATCCCTCTAACTTCGGCCAGCCCGTCACTTTCACCGCTACCTTTACGTCCCAAAGTGGGGCTACTCCTACGGGCACCGTCACTTTCTCGTGTGGCGGCACGAAGTTAGGCGTTTCGCCTCTTAACAGCAGTGGAGTGGCGACGTTGACGACTTCCGCGCTGGCAGTGGGTACGCATCGCATCGCAGCGGTTTACGGCGGGGATAGCAATTACCCACCCATCACTTCGACTGTGTTGGACCAACTGGTGCAGGGAGCCATCTTGCAGCTATCCACAACTAGGCTGAACTTCGGCGAGGAAACTGTTGGCTTCCAAAGCGCTGCTCAGGAAGTAACGCTAAAGAACGCCGGAAATGTCGCTTCTGCCGTCCGTGTCGAAATTACCGGCGCGAACCCTTTCAATTTCGCCCAGACAACTAATTGCAGTCCCTCCATTGCTGCCAACGGGAGTTGCGTAATCTTAGTGCTATTCCAACCATTATCCGCAGGCGCGCGAACCGGCGCTCTGAGCATTTCGGACAGCGCGCCGAACAGTCCCCAAAAAGTCTGGCTCAGCGGCGTGGGCGTGCAGTCAAAGTGAGCGGTCTGCGGCCAGCTTGAGGCTTTGATTCCCCGAAATGGGCAAAACGGGTCTGTCGCATGGCTCCATTTGGCGTTTGCAGAAAAGATGAGCTTCCAGCGGTAGTGCCTGACTGTTGTTAACAGATTACACTCAAGTTCCCGGCGACCGCGCGGGATTTGAGGCCAAGGAGATTTTTCGCTCGTCATTCGGGGCCTCGCGGCTCACGGCTGTATTCCTCTGTTCGTGCACCTTAATGGCTTCGACAGCCCTTGAAATTGCAGCCAGCAGTCCGACCACGTTTTGGACGGGAGCATCCGAAGTACAATTCGCCTGTTGTTCGCGATTTTCGGGCCACGGTTTCCGGCCAACCACACTTAGGGCATGGGCCAGCCTTTTCTCCGTGGAACGTCGGGCGGTCCATCGGATTTTTCATGTTAGAAGTATTGTCACGCGCCGACTGGTTCGCTGCAAGCATCGGGCTTTAGCGTGGAGACGAAATGCCGACACTCAGGAATGAACAGCGGTTGATTCTCGCTTTGGGGATGCTCCTGTTTCTGCTCAGTTGCGCTTATGTGCCGTGGGAACGCCGCTATTATCAATCTGTGGGCGTGCACAAGACGGATGCGGAACCGTATCTCGAATATCATTTGGGAGCCCCCTCAGACACACGTTACGGATGGGTTTTTCGACGCCCCGTTGCCCCCACGTCCATATTCGGCGGTGGCGTTGAAATGTCGGCGGAAGTGAATATCCAGTTTCTGCTGGTTGAATGGCTTGGCATTTGCCTATTTACGGGCGGACTGATGTGGCTCTTGAAACCGCCCGAAAGGTAGTTGGCGAAAGCATTACGCGCATTGACCACTACAAAGCGAAAATCTTGTTTACCTTTGCCCGAACCTGTTGGCTCCGCGAAGGCTTCAGGTAGCGCATTGTGCTCTCCATGTCGGAGTGCCCCAACCACTGCTGGACTGTCCTCAGATCGACCCCGGCCCACAGACACCGCGTCGCAAATGTCGCCCTGAATTTGTGCAGCCAGAAGTTCTCCGGGTCGAGCTTCGCCCGCTCCGCAACGGCCTTGAGATCATCAAGAAAATTCAGCTTCGGGTTGCATCCGGCTGTGGGAAACACAAGGCTGCACGTCTTGTCCGCTTTGGCCTTCCACGCCTTGAGTCTTTTTGCGAGCTTCGCTGGGATGGGAATCTCGCGCTCCTTGTACGCCTTCGGCGTCCATCCACGGTCCGGCTTGTGGCTGACCCGCACGGTGCTGGCCGCAAAGTTCACATCGGACCAATACGTGTACATGACCTCCTGCTCCCGCATCCCGGTCATCAGAAAAAACTCATACCACAACCGCTCTTCTGCGTCACACGCTGCGAACAGCTTGCCCAGTTCTTCCTTCTCGTACATCTCCGCTTCTTCCTCGGTGTACCGGGGCCAATCGTTCTTGCCCACCAGCCCGCGAATCCCGTTCGCCTTCAAGAACGTCATCACGCTCTCGAACTTGTTGTAGACGCTGCGCGGCGACTGCCCCTTCTCCTCACGCAGGAAGGCGCAGAACTTCAGCAAGTCCATCCGGTCAATGTCTTCCAGATTCAGCCTGTGGCAGGACTCCCGAAAGTACCCCAAGGCCGTGCCGTAGGCCGCCAGCGTCTTCGGCTTTTTGGTGAGTTCCGTTTCTTCAAGGTAGTCAGCAACGGCTGCCGCAACCGACCTGTGTCCGTTCGCGGCTATCTCCGGTACCGAGGCGTCGCCGTTGTTTAGCTCGGTCTCTTTCCGCAGGCGCATGGAACTGGCATCGGCTGCGTCCTTGCCCACCGACAAGCGGATCCGCTTGCCGCCGTCATGCCACTCGATGTAGTAAGCGCCTTCGGGATGGCGCTCGGGCTTGCCGTTGACCAGCACGGCGTCAGGCTTGACCCGGCCATTGGCGGACAATACGACCGGGCAATACCGCATTCCTTGCGGCGTTTGGACCCTTTTGGTGAGATTGACTTCGCGGTGCATCTGGTGACCCCTTCCTTGAAAACCGTATCAAGTATAGGTATCACCAGCCTGCAAGTGCTAGATTACAAAGGTAATGGCGGAGAGGGAGGGATTCGAACCCCCGATACCCGTTAAGGTATGTCCGCTTTCGAGGCGGATCGTTTCAACCACTCACGCACCTCTCCCGCGTCAAAACTTCTTCATATTGCCGGCACACCCACCCAGTTGCCACTACGCGCCCTCTGGACGGGCTCGAACCGATACCCCAAGCCCCATCACAGCTGAGCAACGAAGGCAACCGCCGGCAATTACCGGCGACTTCTGAAAAACTCCTGCAGCATTTCTGCGCTACGTCCTGCCAGAACTCCACTGCGGATTTCTACTCGGTGGTTCAGTTTCGGATGACTCAACAACTCCATCGTCGACCGCACCGCCCCGGCTTTCCCATCATCGACACCATAAACCAGACGTCGAATGCGCGCATGCACCAGTGCCCCGGCGCACATCGCGCACGGCTCAATTGTAACAAACAGATCGCACTGTCCCAGACGATGGTTCCCCACTTTGGCGCCGGCTTCACGCAACGCCACGATCTCGGCATGAGCGCTCGGGTCGGAGTCCGAAATATTTCGATTCCATCCCCGGCCCACCAGTTCGCCTTCGCAAATCACCACCGCTCCGATCGGCACTTCTCCAGCTTCCAGTGCGCGCTGTGCGCAGCGCAGAGCCTCCTCCATCCAAAGTTCGTCCGAGGCGAGGCCTTTCGCCACTTTGTCAGACTCGAGCGATCTCGTGAATTTTTTCTGGGACACGGGCGCGCACACCTGCACACATTTTAGCCCGGCAGCATCCTGTCTCGAACCGTGGAGTAACGGTTCTCTGTCTCCGCAGGCATAACTCAGATCAGGCGGAGCACGTTTCGCACGGCATCGGGCACAACCGCGTGAACCACGGCGGGAATCACCATGCGTGCGATCGGATAGGCGACCAGAATCATCGCGACAACGGCCAGAGCCCAGATATTGCTTGGCAATTTGGGAAGATGGGCTTTCATGGCGTCCTCTAGCTGAGAGATACGCGTGTCGAAGCGAAAAAGTTCCGCGTTCGCATACCGCCGTCCCCCCGAGCTGATGCATCTGGTAGTGTCCCAATTGACCACAAGGGCACGAAGGCGCACGAAGGAAACCAGCGTTTACATCCTTCGTGTTCCATCGTGTCCTTAGTGCTTTTGTGAATTTGGGACACCACCGTACACTGTCCGACAGTTGGGGCCAGCTTCGATTAGTGGTATCCTGACGGGCTATGGGGATGCCCAATCTGCTCCGCAAAGTTTTCCTGGTAGACCTGCTGCAGGGCCTGCGGGTCACCTTTCGCTATCAGGATCCGAAGGAAATTTACACCGAGCAGTATCCTCTCGAGCGGCCCCAGATTGCGGAGCGTTACCGCGGAGCACCGCGCCTCAACGTCAATCCTGACACCGATGAGACGATGTGCATTGCCTGCGATCTCTGTGCGCTGGCGTGCCCCGAACATCTCATCGTGGTTTCAAGCGAGCGCAACGAAAAAACCCGCCGCAAAGAACTCACCAATTTCACGTACGATCTCAGCCGCTGCATGTTCTGCGGATTGTGTGAAGATGCCTGTCCTACCGACGCCCTCGAATTGACCCAGGATTTCGAACTCGCCAGCTACACGCGCGAGGGCGCGATCTGGGATCGTCAGACGCTCGAAAAAGGACCGCAGCCCACGCAGTATCGCAAGTAGTTGTCCGCAACTCTGGCTGCCGGATTCCTTCCTCCCTGATTCTGCTGCCCATACTACCGTCACTCGCTCTGCGCTTTACGGAATCTGCCGGATACTTTCCGCCCCAGCACGCCCTGAGACTGACCGTAGCGCGTCGCTTGCGGGATCCAATCTATGAACCGGAGGCGGTTTCTAAACATGAAAAGAGTTCTTTTGTTATCCGTCGTTTTCTTCTGCGCAACTTGGGTCGTAGCGCAGGCAGGTGGCGCTGCCGGTGCTGCAGGGGGAGCCGGCGGGGCAGGATCGGCTGGCGGCGCAGGCGCAGCTGGCCAGGCCGGTGGAGCAGGTACTGGCGGAACTGGAGCTGGTGCAGGCACGACTGGTCAGTCGGGCGCGGGAACCCCAAGTCAGCCAGGCACAGGTGCTGGATCAAACGGCCAGTCCGGTGCTCCCGGAGCCGCAGCTCCTGGCGCGGGTTCAGCGAATCAGCCCGGCACTCCCGGGACGGGAACAAACCCGGCCAATCCGAATGGCACGAATGGAACAAATACAACCAATCCCAACGGCACAACGCCGGGAACAACGCCCAATACAACGAACCCTAACGCCACGCCTGGAACGACGAATCCCAACCCACCCAATCCCAACTCAGCTTCGCCGAACTCGAGTGCGCCCGGAGCGACTACGCCAAACGGGACTCCGCAAGGGAATCCGTCAAACGGCGGACAGGCACCGAACAGTCAGCCGAATCCACCAAACGATGGCCCTGGCGCGGGTACAGGCGCGGGTTCCGGCTCGGGCGCTGGTCCAGGCTCGGGCCCTGGCTTCTGATTGATTGCGAATCTGATGTACTTCTGAGCGGGCTCCATTGCGAGCCCGTTTTTTTCGCCGACGATCCTCGAAAGTCTTCCTCAGTCGACCCCCGTGATCCCCTGTGCCCTCTGTGTTTAAAGCCTTCCCTAAACGGGGAGCGCAAGGGACGCGGCTACTGACAATTTAATTGGATAAGTTCACGCCGGCTGCTGCTGCGCCATGCAGTGCATCGCGCCAAATCCCCAAATAAAGTCGCCGGAATAAATGGGCACAATCTCGCGCTTGGGAAAAACTTGCGCCAGGGTATTCAGCGCGATTCGATCATTCGCGGAGTTGAATACTGGAACCAGCACGACTCCGTTCGCGATGTAAAAATTCGCATAGCTGGCGGGAAGCCTTCGTCCTTCAAAGACGACCGGCGCGGGCATGGGAATTTCGACAATATTCAACTGGCGTCCGTCCTGATCACGCGCTGCCTGCAGGCGTCGCAAATTCGCGCGCAGCGGAGCGTGATTCTCGTCTTTCGAGTTGGGCTCGACCATGGTCACGACCGTGTCCTTCGCGACGAACCGCGTGAGATCGTCGACGTGTCCGTGCGTGTCGTCGCCAGCAATGCCGCGCCCCAGCCAGATTGTGTGCGAAGCACCCAGGTAGTCGGCGAAAACTTTCTCATACTGCACCCGCGTCATGTGCGGATTGCGTTCCTGCACTTTGCTCAGCAGGCATTCCTCAGTTGTAAGAATGGTCCCTCCGCCATTGACGTCGATCGATCCCCCTTCCAGCACAACGCGCTTGCCACGGCAAACAGGATGAATCTCACAGGGTTGTCCCATACTTCGCGACGTTCGAAGGGTAGAGATAGGGTGCCCCATCCTTGTTTCGCGACCTTTGCGAAACAGGGTGGGGACTTTGACTTCCCCCATCAGACTTCCGACCTTGTCATCCTCCCGCCAATTCGAATATTTCGCCCACGCATTGAATCGAAATTTGAGGGCGACGAGATCGTCAGCTCCAGGCGAAAAAGAGGGTACCCCAGGTCTCGCCGTTTTTGCGAGACCTGGGAGCTTCGGCTTCCGTTGCACAAAGATGCATCCCGAATCGCGCAGCCACACCCGATCCGTCCGCCAACGATGAAAGCGAATATTCTTGGAGAACGCGGTCGCCCGCTCCAGCACCTTGCGCGCCCGCCGCGCCGCAGCCGCATTGTTAACGATCAACTCCACGCGCTCATGCTTCGCCAGATTGCGGATGATCTCCGCATACACCCACGGAATCGGCTCAAACTTTCCTGGCCAGTCTCCGCGATAATGCGGCCACGCCAGCCAGGTCGCCGCATGCGGCTCCCACTCGGCCGGCATACACAGGCCGAGTTTCGCAGCGGGGACTTCGAGTTTTGAGGAATGATGTGCAGTTCGATCCAAGGTGGGTTCCCGTCAGTCGATCAACCGGTTCGTAATCGGCCCATAGGCGTCAATGCGCCGGTCGCGCAGAAATGGCCAGTTGCGACGAATTTCTTCCAGCGCCTTCAAATCCACTTCGCCGACCAGAATTTCTTCGCGATCATGCGAAGCTTCGGCCAGCACGCGTCCGAACGGATCGCAAAAAAAGGATCCGCCCCAGAACTCCAGTCCATGGCCCGACGTGGATTTTCCGCGAATGTTGCCCGTTTCAAATCCGACGCGGTTCACGACCGCAACATACACTCCATTCGCGATGGCATGCGCGCGCTGAATCGTTCTCCACGCATCATGCTGCGCCGCTCCAAACTCCGCTTTCTCCGCCGGATGCCAGCCAATCGCCGTCGGATAAAACAGCACCTGCGCGCCCTGCAAAGCGGTCAGCCGCGCTCCCTCCGGATACCACTGATCCCAACAAACGAGTGTTCCCAACCGGCCCACGCTGGTATCAAGCGCGCGAAATCCGAGATCGCCGGGCGTGAAATAAAACTTTTCGTAATAGAGCGGATCGTCCGGGATGTGCATCTTCCGATACAGCCCGCACAGCGTTCCATCGCTGTCGAAAACCGCCGCGGTATTGTGATACACGCCCGGCGCGCGCTTCTCGAATAACGACGCGATCACGACAACTCCATTGCTCTTTGCGGCCGCCGAAATTTTTTCCGAAGTCGGACCCGGAATCGGCTCGGCCAGATCGAAAAGCGCATAGTCTTCGCGCTGGCAGAAATACTGGGTTTGAAAAAGTTCAGGCAAGCACACCACACGCGCCCCGCGTCCGGCCGCATCGGCGACTCGTTCCAGCGCTTTCGCTAGATTTTCTTCCGGCTCCGGCCCGCACGACATCTGCACCAAAGCCACGCGAAATTTTTCCGGTGCCACTCGCTCTCGCCCTCCGCGATCAATATAGCATTCGCGAAGGCGTTGTCGGCTTGCTGCAACAACAGCAAGAGCGTCAGTCAGGGTGTAATCGGGTTGTACCTGAACCATGCGGCCCAAACACGTATAATCCTCCGGACGATCCAATGATGCGAGGCACTTCTATTTCGGTCCTGACTTTGGCGCTAATCCTTTCTGCGATAAGGGTACCTCCACTGACCTCGCAAGCAAGGGATCAAAACGGCCGGCAAACACGCACACTAGAACAAACGAGCTTTGGATCGGAATCACCCGTGAGGAGGCCAATCACGATCCCGGATGACGCACTCATGGTGCTGACGGATTTTCTAGGTCGGGGCACGATGAACTGTCTCAAGAACATGGCCAAACTAACACCTGACCGCGTTCCGGCTGCATTGTTCGTCGGGTCCGAAATTCATTTGGATGGACCAAATGAGGTTGACCTTATTGTGCAGCCTAACAATGACAGGCGTGACCTAGGGAGTGGCTGCTTGCGCGGTGCCCACGTTGTGCCCGTTCTGGGTATTGAGAAAAGGCAGGCGGTATGAGCTGCTGCTTTCAACGGACGCGGATGCTCTGCAAGTCCTAGACTCACGAACGAATGGGTACGGGGATATTCAGACCGCTTCTCACACGGCAGCATCGAGCACCGTGCTGGTATTCAAGTTCTTCGTCCAATATCAACTTTCCGAAAAGAGAACTGAGAACGATTGACAAGCATTGCGCGAATACCATTTCGCTCAACTCGCTTCCAGTTCTCACCGCATGGCGTGCCCCTCCCGAATTCTTGTAGAGTATTCAATCGGGCTAAAGTTATTCCGACGACACTGCGCCCATCGCGCTTCGGTCCTTTCGTGCAGGAGGCCTTCTTTGAAACACGGCAATCATGACAACTCGCAACCTTCCAACCACCCAGGCGGCGAAGGCAAAGACCGTCAGCTCCATAATCCGATTCAAGACCGTCTGGTGCCGCTCGAGCCGCTCGATCTGAGCAAAGTGACTTCCATCGACAGCCTCGTGCGTGCCATGGGCAAGACCGCCTTCACTGGCCGTCAACTCGGAGAAGCCGCCGACGTTCTCGAGGCCATGGCCCGCGACGAAGACGCATTCGTCGTCATGACGCTCGCCGGCGCCATGACCGTCGCCAAGCAAGGATTGATCATCGCCGAGTTGATCGATCGCGGCCTCGTCAATGCCATCGTTTCCACCGGCGCGCTCATGGCCCACGGACTCGTCGAAGCCACCGGCCGCGCGCATTTCCGCGCCAATCCTGAAGTCTCGGACGAAGAACTGTACGAGCAGGGTTACAACCGCGTCTACGACACGCTCGAGCCCGAGCAGAATCTCGACGACGTGGAAGAAGTCATGTCCGCCGTTCTCGAAGCCTGGGACCACAACGAAGTCATGTGCTCCTACAAACTCAATCATGCCATCGGCGCCTATCTGGCGAAACGCGCCGCCGGCCAGCGTGGAATTCTGAAATCCGCCTTCGAGCAAGGCGTGCCCGTGTTTGTCCCCGCATTCAGCGATTCCGAACTCGGACTCGACACCGCGCTCAATAACCGCCTGCGTGAATCAACCGGCAGACACAAAATTCGTTTCGATCCCTTCGAAGATCTGGAGCATTTCGCGGCCACTCTGCTGCGCCAAAAGAAATTAGGAATTTTCACCATTGGCGGTGGCGTGCCGCGCAACTGGTCGCAGCAGTTCGGACCATTCATCGAACTCCGCCATCGCCGTCTCGGCGAAAACGTTCCCCTCAAGCGCTATCATTATGGTCTGCGTATCTGTCCGGAACCGGTGTACTGGGGCGGGCTCTCCGGCAGTCCTTACAGCGAGGCGATCTCCTGGGGCAAGTTTGTACCGCCCTCGGAAGGTGGGATGTTTGGCGAAGTTTTTGTCGATGCGACCGTCGGACTGCCGATTATCGTGGCGGCGGTGCTGGAGCGCATGGACAACACGAAAAAAGGCACGCACTCTCGCAAACCGGCGAAAACAACGGTGAAAAAGTGATTCCACGGTAGCCCTGCGCAATCTGCGGAAGCACTTGCGCAGCTCCGCGTGAAGACAACCGGCTGCTCGAATGCGGCGAAGTGGCCCCTTGTCTGCTTTTCTCTAGCTCGCTTTCTTCTCTGCCTCACGCCTTCGAATAGCAGCTCCTTGAGGGTCGGCGATGATATCGACCCACTGAGGGGCCGGCGATGCCGCCTCGGCGTCGTAGTTATCGTGCCAGTTCCACCATTTATACGGCTGGGTCTGCGGATAACCCTCGGGCGAGTCCTCCCAGGTTTCCTGACGGCCGAGCGGCGTGAGGTCGAGATAGCTCCAGACACTTCCCATCGCCTCGTCGCCGCGGTTGTTGATGAAGTATGTGCGAAACACCCGCTCGCCGTCGCGAAAGAATACGTTGTGGCCGTGCCATTCGTCGACGCCGAAGTCCTTGTCGAAGCTGTCGGTCATGGTGTACCAGGGCATCTTCCAGCCCATCCGCGCTTTCACGCGCGCAATGTCTGCCTGCGGCGCGCGTGAGGCCCAGGCGAGGGTCGTGTCGCGAGCGTTCAGATGGGCCAGGTGCCCAATCTGGTCTGCGCCCAGCGAACAACCGCGGCAGGCGTGCTCAGGCCAGCCGAACACCCCGGGCTCGAAGAAGGCGCGATAGACGATCAACTGTCTGCGTCCCTCGAACAGGTCGAGCAGGCCAACCTTACTGTCAGGCCCCTCGAACTCATACTTCTTCTCCACTACCATCCATGGCATCCGCCGGCGCTCGGCGGCCAGCGCATCACGGGAACGGGTCAAGGCCTTCTCTTTCACGAGGAGATGCTGCCGCGCCGCCTCCCACTCCTGCTGCGGCACGATCGGAGGTGTCTTCATCTCGATATGCCTTTTCGCATGTTCCTGGTCTTTCTGTTTGCTTGCCATATTCATCTCTCCTTGGCTTTCTGAAACAGATCGATACAGATCGCTCTGAAGAATTTTTATGAACTTGCCGATACACGCTGCCAGAATTCGTTCCGGCGGTATGCAGAAAGGTCCGGCAGGATCACTCGCCGGCTCTGGAACGCTAGCTTTACAGCTGACTACCCACCCACTCGCGCCGCCTGGAACCGGCTCGTATCCACAGGGATGTCGCGCTGAATTTCCATTTCAATCGACGTTCCCACTTCCAGTCGAACGTCCGGACCATGCTTCAGCAGCGCCCACGCAATCCCGGCCAGCGCTCCCACTCCAGCCCCCACGCGCGCTCCATTCAGGCCCCCAGTTGCGAGTCCGCCCGCAGTCGCCCCCGCCATGGTCCCAATCGCACCGCCCTTGGCCGCGTCTTCCACTCGCTTGCCCGTGTCCTTATCTTCCTGGATGGTTCCTTCCTTATCCTTCACTCCGTTGTGCTCGGCGCCGGGCGTGTTCTCGATCGAGGCAGGCAGCATCACCGTGTAGCCGCTGGGATAAATCAGCGAGGTGAAGTGAATCAGCATCTCCGCTCTTCCCTTCACCCGTCCGGCGCGCTCCACGTGCGAAATTCGCCCTTGAATATATGTTCCCGCAGGAACCAGGACGTGATTATTCAGCACGAAAGGAAACGCCGTCTGTGCGTAGACGGCGTCGCCTTCGCGAGCATTTTTCGTTGAGATTGCCTGGGTGAGCGTCAGCGGAATTTTCGCTCCGGTGGGAATGACAGCGAGATTGGGATTGGCCTGTTCGACCAGCTGTGCTCCGGCCGGCGCACGACTCAAATCTGAAGCTCGCGTGGATGCCGGGTTAGAGACCTGAGTCGGTGTAGCCGCAGAAGGGTTAGAACTATCCGCAGGCTTCGCGCTATTCGCCGTCTGTGCGCAGGCGACACCTGAAATCAGCAGCAATGCCAAGGTTGCGCGCATCTGCCACCTCCACGACAAGTACCCTAGCGACTGAGCTTACCATGGGTTAGCCGCTAAGATGCGCGCTTTCCGGCACAAGTTATCTCACCGCAGTTTTGGAAAGGATGGCGAACGGGACCTCCCATCCCAGGACGCGCCGCTGAGACCACCCGGTCTCAGCAGTGCGGCCAAAATTCAATTACGCAACGTTCCGGATCTGCTGTACCGGTCTCTCCGTTGTCCCCGTTGCTCCTGTCCGTTGCCGCTGCCCCTGAGATCCCCCGATCATTGCGCAAATCCATCCGAGGAAAAGCGCCACAAAGCCAGCCCATCCTATGTCGGCGAGGGCGCCTAGTATGTACGGGCTGTGCACCGACGCCCCGGTCGTGCCGGTCGTCAAGCCTGCGCTGGCCAGAACCACCAGTAAGATCACGCCAACCACCGATAGTCCGAACATCGCCTGGGCCTGAGCAACCCCTTCCTGCCTTGTACTGACTGCCGATAACCGGGCGGTCACAAGTCCGCCCACATACATGGCAATGGCTGTGAGAATGATCGCCCAGATGTCCTCGCCCACATTCATTCCACTGACCGGATGAGCCGCACTGGGATTGGCCGCGCTGGCGAAAATTGCCACTCCCAACATGCCAAACACAGTCCAGATCGCCGCGAACGTGAAAACTCCACCCCAGACGGCACCCCAGCTGATGCCACGACGAGCAACCACTAAATTTTCGTTCCCGTAGGTTGTTGCTGCTGTTGCCATAGTTCCTCCTCCTAGTGAGTTGGATGGCTGGCCTCTTTCACGAGGTTGACTTTTTTATAAAGTTATATCGTGGGACGATATAATGAGAAATGCTCTTCAATCCCGCGGAATTGCGCTCTGGGCACGGGATTTGATCGGATAAAGCAGATGTTAATAGCTTGTGTTGCATCGGCAATACAAATTCTGACCGGAGCGAGTCGGGTGAGGGTGAGCTCAACTCCCGAGGGGGACTCTCAAGAAGGATAATTTCGGCGCGGAAAGCAATGCGGCGGCGTCACTTGTAGATCAAATAGTTTTGCCGGATCTTCTCGAATTTATCCAGGCCGTCCTGCCAGTCCTGCGCAATACGCCGCGGATCTTCCCCCGCAACCAGCGCATCGAACGCGCTCTGATTCGCCAAGATCTCGCTCATTTTTTCAATCTTGAAATCCGCTGCATACAGCTTGTGCAGCGCCGCTGCCAGCTCAATCCCTAACTCCGGCGCGTCGAACCCATTCCGGTCCGTCAAGATGATGTTCACTCCCTGGCACTCCAGCCCGCTGTGCACGCTCGATGTCGGGGCAAAAGTTGTCGCTACGAATCGCACGCCCGCGATTCCACGCGCGTTCAGATCAGCCGCCAGTTCCCGGCTCTTGATCCACGGCGCTCCGACCAGTTCAAACGGAGTATCCGTCCCCCGTCCCACCGAAACGTTCGTGCCCTCAATCAGCGCCACGCCCGGATACAGCGCGGCCTCAGTCACGCTCCTCAGATTGGGCGAAGGACTCACCCACGCCAGGCCGGTCGAATCAAACCAGTCCCCACGCTCCCATCCCTCCATCGGGACCACTGTGAGCTTCGCGTTAATGTTTCGCTCCGTGTTGAACATCTTCGCCAATTCTCCGATGGTCATGCCATGTCGTACCGGCACGGTCCAGTAATCCGTGAAACTCTCTCGCCCCGCGTCCGAAACCGGGCCCTGCACGAACGATCCCGTTATCGGATCGGGTCGGTCCAGCACAACGATCTCAATTCCCGCCTTCGCCGCTGCCTCCAGAAAATATCCCAGCGTCGTTTCGTAGGTGTAAAAGCGCACCCCCGCATCCTGGATATCGAACACGATCGCGTCCAGATTCTTCAGTACATCTTCGGATGGATGCCGCGCCGCGTCGGTCGCTCCATACACGCTATACACCGGAACACCCGTAGCCGCATCTTTTGAGTTGTTGATGTCCGTCGTATCCAGCGTGCCCGTCACTCCATGTTCCGGACTGAAAATCGCGTCTAACTCAATCCCGGCGGCTTGCGCTCCCGCATCATTTTTCAGGACGTCAATGGTCCGCCGTCCCTCCGAATCAACTCCTGTCTGATTCGTCACCAGACCGACGCGTTTCTTGCCCGTGGCGGCTTTCAACACATCGAAGCCATGCTCTTCCAGCACATCGATGCCGGTCTTCACCGTCCCATTCCGCGCAGTCATGCGCCGCGCCGCGCTCCGCGCTTCGTTATACCCGGTGAGACTCTTCCAGCGCAGCTCGTCTTTCTCGCTGACGGTCAGATTCAACGCCGCCGCAATCTCCGTGGCTACCTTTACCCGCAACCCGATCGCGTTTCCCTTCCCCCGCGGATGCACCGCATTGGTCAGCAAAATGACATAGGTGTCGGTCGTCGGATCAATCCACAGCGACGTTCCGGTAAATCCCGTATGCCCGAAGGATCCCACCGGAAACAAATCGCCGCGATTGGTCGAGAACGGAGAATCGATGTCCCATCCGAACCCACGCAAAATCGGCGCCGCGGGCGGCGTTTCGGGAGTTGTCATCTTCTCCACCATCAGCGGTGACAAAATTCCATCCCCGCCCTTCAGCAGCGCCTGGCAAAATTTCGCCAGATCATCCGCCGTCGAAAACAGTCCCGCATGTCCGGCCACTCCGCCCATCCGCCGCGATGTCGGATCATGCACCACACCCCGCAGCATATGTTCATTCTCGTCATACTGCGTTGGCGCAATCTTTCCCCGCCACGACGCCGGAGGTACGAACCGCGTATGCGTCATCTTCAACGGAGCAAAAATATGTTTCTCGGCGTACTCATCCAGTGTTTCGCCCGACACTTTCTCCACCAGCGCCCCAAGCATGATGAAATTAATGTCGCTGTAAACGAATCCCGAGCCAGGTGTCGTCGCCGGAGGTTCGGCAAACGCCATTTGAAACGCGGTTTGTTTGCCTTCCCAGGGCGTCGTCAAATCCAGATCCGGCGCCAGTCCCGAATAGTGAGTCAGCAACTGCCGTATCGTGATGTCTTCTTTTCCATTCTGCGCGAATTCCGGCAGATACTTTGCCAGCGGATCATTCAACCGAATCTTCCCCTGCTCCACCAGTTGCATGACCGCCGTCGTGGTCGCAATCACTTTCGTCAGCGAAGCCATGTCGAAGATTGTGTCCACGGTCATCGGCTCGCGCCGCGGTTCCAGCGATCGCTCCCCGTAAGCCTTGCGATAAATAACTTTCCCGTTATGCCCCACCACCAGCACCGCGCCGGGAATATTCCCATCGGCGACAGCCTGATTAATGATCGAATCGACCGCGCCCAACCGTACCGCGCTCGACCCAGCACGCGAGACCGGGGGAGCGGCACCACCACTGGCGCTGAAGGAGAAACAACATCCGACCGACAACACAAAGAACACGAGCACGCAACTGGCCCGCATTTCACGCATGAATTTGTTTTTCATTTGGGATTCGCAGATTCTTCGGATGTGGGCAAACAATCCGCCACGGACGAGCCTGACCGATGCACTACGCGGATTTATCCTGGATGAATGGATGCCTTGACTCTACACAACTTAGGCTCCGCGACTCAAGACGCTCGGGTAAGTAGTTCGGTGCGGCCCAGTGCGCAACCTCCCCCGCTTTACCCTCAGCTACAAACTCTGCTATAACCCGCGCAGACGAACTCATCACCCCAGCATGGAAGCTTTGAAACATTCCCTCGCCAGCCTCGTCCCCGATTTCCATCAGCAGGAGGAGCGTTTCTCATCAGCCTTCTCGATCATTCACGAAGCCATCGCGCAACGCGCCTTCCCCGCCGCATCGGTGGCCGTTACGCACAATGGACGTCTCATCGCGCGGAAAGCCTTCGGCAAGCTTATGTACGAAACGGATCTCGCGGGTGCCCCGTCCTTGTCGCGTTCTGTGCGACAGGGCGGGGACTTTGACGTTGCGGAATCCACGCTCTTCGACCTCGCCTCACTCACCAAACCCGTCGCGACCACCACAATGGCCGCAATTCTCTACCAACGCGGTCTGCTTGAACTCGATGCGCCTGTCGTTGGCACTATTAGCGAATTCACGGCTGACTCCACCGGAGCGCTTGATCCCCGCCGCCGCAACGTGACGTTCCGCATGCTGCTCGCACACTCCTCGGGCCTGCCCGCCTACGAACAATTATTCTTGCGCGCTCACTCCTGCGATGAACTCTTGCGCGCTGCCTTCACTACTCATCTCACCGCCGACCCCGGCGCACGAGCCGAATACAGCGACATCGGATTCATTATCCTCGGCGCCGCCCTCGAGCGCATCGTCGAAGAACCGCTCGATCGTTTCTGCCAACGCGAAATCTTCGGCCCACTCGCGATGTCCCAAACTACATTCAAACCGCCAACAGAACTTCGCACGAAAATTCCTCCCACTGCCGATGAGCGCTTATGTGGCGCGGACACTCCTGTCCACGAAAAGCGAAGTTCTTCTCAAATGCCGAACGGAAGCCATGCCGGTAGCGGAAGCCATGCCCGCAGCACCTTCCGCAATCGCCTCATCCACGGCGAAGTTCAAGATGAAAACGCCTTCGTCCTCGGAGGCGTAGCCGGCCACGCTGGCCTGTTCTCAACCGGCGAAGATCTCGCCCATTTCGCCCATGCCATGCTTCAATGTGGTGCGAGCGCTCCCGCCCGCGAAAACTCGAAAACAAAATCGCCCATTCTTCGCCCCGAAACCATCCGCCTCTTCACCCAACGCCAGTCTTCGCCTCCGCACATCTCGTGTGCTCTCGGATGGGACACTCCCTCCACTCCTTCACAATCCGGAAAATATTTTGGCCCGCGCTCCTTCGGCCATCTCGGCTACACCGGAACTTCGCTCTGGATCGATGCCGATCGTCAACTCTCCATCACTCTGCTCACCAACCGCACCTGGCCGGATTGCAGCAACCAGGCGATCAAGCAGGTCCGGCCACGCTTTCACGACGCAATCATCGAAGCACTGGACGCCCATTGACTGTCGGCATTTTGCTCTAAACCGTTACGGAATTTAGAATGGCTCGTCTAACAGGTATGCCCAAACCATCCGCTCCAACCCGGGACATGCACGAGTGAACAAACCCAAATCGTCGGAACTCCGCTCTTTACCCACAGAACAAGTTCTTCCCACCGCCTACGATCTCGATCAGATGTCGGCGCTCGAAATCGTTTGCCTGATGAATCAGCAAGACGCAACCGTCGCCGCCGCCGTCCACCGCGCGCTGCCGCAAATCGCCCGTGCCGTCGATGTTGTGGCCGACGCGCTCCTCCACGGCGGACGCCTCATCTACGTCGGCGCCGGAACGAGCGGCCGCATTGGCGCCCTCGACGCCTCCGAAATTCCTCCTACCTTCAACACCGATCCCCGCAGCGTGCAATTCATCATGGCTGGAGGTCCCAAAGCTCTCGGCAACTCCACCGAAGCCAGCGAAGATGACACCGCTCCCGCCGTCGCCGAAATGAAGAAGCGCAAGCCCGGAAAGAATGATGTTGTCCTTGGCATCGCTTCCAGCGGTCGCACTCCGTTCACCATCGCCGCGGTCGAATACGCGCGCCACCGTGGTGCTCGCACCATCGCTCTCACCTGCAATCGCAATTCGCCGCTGGAACGCGCCGCCGATTTCGCCATCATCACCGAAATCGGCCCCGAAGTTCTCGCCGGATCTTCGCGCCTGAAAGCCGGTACCGCGCACAAAATGGTGCTCAACATGATCTCTACCGGAGCCATGTCGCGCCTCGGCAACGTTTACGGCAATCTGATGGTGAACGTCTGGACCAAGAACGCGAAACTCACCGATCGCGCCGCGCGCATCGTCGAACAAGCCACCGGCGCCGATCACGAAGCCAGCGCCCGCACCCTGAAAGCCAGTGGCAACCGCACACCCGTGGCCGTCGTCATGCTCGCCGCCGGCGTTACCCGATCCCAGGCCATCGCCGCCCTGAAAAAATCCAAGGGTCACGTTCGCAACGCCATCGCAATCGCGAAAGGCTGATGACGGGTGCCCCATCCTTCTTTCGCGTTCTTTGCGAAAGAGGGTGGGGATTTTGACTTCTCCACTCAGCCCTGTCCCACCGTGCCAACCGAGTCAACCACGCACCCGTTTCCCTCCCATTACAATCAACTCTTAGGATTCCTTCATGGATAAATTCGTCATCCGCGGCGGAGAGCCGCTGCTCGGCACCGTCCGGGTCAGCGGAGCGAAAAATGCCGCCCTGCCCTGCATGGCCGCAGCGCTGCTCACTGATCAGCCCGTCATCCTCGAAAACATTCCCCAGGTGCGTGACATTCAGACCACGCGCAACCTGCTGACGGCCATGGGCGCCGATGTCGAACTCGGCTACGGACGCGCCCATCACCGCACCACCATCCACTGCGCCAATCTCGCGTCGCCGGAAGCTTCCTACGAATTGGTCAAGACCATGCGCGCCTCCACGCTAGTGCTCGGACCGCTGGTCGCGCGTTGCGGACAGGCTCGCGTTTCCCTGCCCGGCGGCTGCGCCATCGGCGCTCGTCCCATCGATCTCCACATCAAAGGACTCGAACAACTAGGCGCGAACATTGTCCAGGAGCACGGCTACGTCGAAGCCAGCGCGACTCGCCTGAAAGGCGCGCACATTGTTTTCGACAAGATCACCGTCACTGGAACCGAAGACCTGCTCATGGCCGCGACTCTCGCCGAAGGCGAAACTGTTCTCGAAAATTGCGCTCGCGAGCCCGAAGTCGCCGACCTCGCCGACCTGCTCAACAAAATGGGAGCCAAGATCGAAGGCGCCGGCACTTCGACCATCCGCGTGAAAGGCGTCAGTAAGCTGAAAGGGACAAAGCACCGCATCATTCCCGATCGCATCGAAGCCGGAACATTTCTCATCGCCGGCGCCATGACTGGCGGCGATCTCAATGTGGCCTCTTGCGAGCCCGCGCATTTGGAAACCGTGATCCGCAAGCTTCACGAAGTCGGAGTCAAAACGAAAGTGAGCGACGATTCCGTACGCGTCATGGGAGACAATCCTTTCACCGCATCCGATCTCAACACCGAGGAATATCCTGGATTCCCCACCGACTGTCAGGCGCAGTTCATGGCGCTCGCCACGCAGGCGGAAGGCACTTCGACCATCACGGAAAACATTTTCGAGAACCGCTTCATGCACGCGCAGGAATTGGTTCGCATGGGCGCCAATATCAAGATTGAAGGCCATCGCGCCGTCGTGCGCGGCAAGACTCCCCTCAGTGCCGCTGCCGTGCTGGCCAGCGATCTGCGCGCCTCCGCCTCGCTCGTGCTAGCCGCTCTCGTCGCCGACGGCGAGACCATCATCGATCGCGTCTACCACATCGATCGCGGCTACGAGCACATTGAAGAGAAGTTGAAGGATGTCGGCGCGCAAATCAAGCGCATCGGCGAAATGTTCCCCAAAAAAGCCGTCGCCGCAAAATAGTTTGTGTAGCCCCGGACGCATTCGTCCGGGGAAAGTCCGGAGCTAGGGGTGTGGCGCGGGCACTCCTGCCCCCGAAAACTCCAATGAGTAGGGAATTTTGTGGAGCGAAAGTAAGGCCGCGATGCAACCGCACATCTCGAACACAGAAGCAACACGACCGTGAGAACTGACCTCCTGCGGTTCAACGGCGCTGTCGAGCGCGATCCCGCCATCGATGCGCGGCTGAAAGAGCATGCCGGCGAATTGATCGCAACCGATGCACTTCGCGGGAGAGTATCGCCGCGACTCTTCGTCTGACGGAGCGCCGTAAATCTTTTGCTTGGGTGCCCCATTCTAAAATCGCGCCTTTTGCGATTTTAGAGTGGAGATTTTGACTGGGACTTCCATCTGATCGGGTGAGGCCTGAACCCGTATCCGGCCGCGCCTCCGGCGAGACCATCAACTCCGACTTATACGTCTGCCGGAAATATCCGCCCTCGGGATGTGGTTCCAGTCCCAGCTTCTTGATCCAATACTTCGCGCTGCGGATCAGGGTGCCCATCCTTCGTTCGCGTCCTTTGCGAAAGAGGGTGGGGATTCTGACTTCCCCTTCGTTCCCGTAGATTCGTTGCGCATCACTGTCAGTTCCGCTCGTCCAACTCGCGCTCCTGCGACTCATGCTGCTGTCGCGAAGGCAGCTTCTGAAAAGCCGCGTCTTTCTTCAGCCGCTCCGGAAAATTCTTCTCGTAGCTTTCCAGGCCCGGACAAATTGCCTGATGCCACGGCGAAAATCCAAACGCTCGCATCTCCTTCAGCGCTTCCTCCGCCGACCAGCCTTGCTCCGCCATGCGATAGCTCGCGACGGCGAGCCCGGTTCGATCGTCCCCCAACCGGCAAGGCACAAATACTTTCTTGCCGCGATTCTCTTCCATCAACTCCAGGAAACGCGCCCACGGCCTATCGCTGGGAAATGGGCAATGTGACGGGATCGAGACGTATTGCATGCCCAGTTTTGTCGTCATATCACGTTCGGATTCACTGGCACCGCCGCGCATGTCGACCACAATCTCGACTCCCATTTTCTTGAGCGCATCGAGGCCAGCGGCATTCGGCACTCCGCCGCGATAAAAATTCGCGTTCACGCGGCCAAAATTCGGAATGCCGTCAACAGTCTGTTTCGTGCCAATTGCGTGCGCCGGGTCCGCGTTCCCGCCCCGCTGTGCTCTCGCACAAATCAGCGCAAGAAAAAATAGGCTGAACAAGTGGGTTAAATAAAAGCGGGTACCCCGTCCTTGTCCATCCGTTCTTTGGATGGACAGAGTGGGGATTTTGAGTTTCTGCCGCATGGAATGCGGTTTTATCGATCTCACTGGCTCAGTCGGATCGCCAGTTGCCGCTCCGGTTGCGTCATTTCGCCCCACAGCTTCTGCAGGTCCGTAGCCACCGACGCATTCCCCGGATCTTTCCGCAGCGCCAGCGCAAACCAGCGATACGCTGTGGGCAGGTCGCGCGGCGTGCACAGTCCGGCCGAGTAGAGCGCTCCCATTTCGATCATCGCCTTCGGATTGCCCGCATTCGCACCCGGCTTGAGAATTCGCAGCCCGTGCTCGCAATCCTGCGGGACGCCCTTGCCATAAAGATATCTCTGCGCCTCGGTTACGGTATCGACGGGCGCTGCGCGCTTGATCGCTGCCGGCGGCTTGCGCGTGATCTCCGCCGCCGGGCTCTCGTTGTCACTCGCCGCGCTGTCGTTCGAGTTCGGCTTTCCGGAGTCATTCGAAGTGCTCGGCTGAGTCGCAGACGCGCCGTTCGCCGGAGAGCTTCCGCTCCCGTTGTTTCCCTGCGCTTGAGCAGCATTCGCCGCCGCATTTCCGGATGGCGTCACCGGAGTAATCGCAGCAGCGGGGATCGGCGAAGAACTCGGCGCCGAGGGAGAGGAATTTGTACCGCCAGTTCCCGTCGCGGACGCCGGAGGAGCCGAACCGGCTGCAGTCGGAGTCGACGCATTTGGCGCGGCCTGCGTCCCGGTGCTGGTTGCGGGAGACGTCGTACTAGTCGTTACACCAGGGTTCGAGCTCGCGGGCGGACCGGCCGCTCCTGTAGAGACTGCTCCCGTTGAACCCGGACCGGCAGACGTAGGCGAATTCGTCGCGTTCGGCGTAGTTGAGCTCGTAGCCGGCGTTTCCGCGCCAGCGCTATTCGGCGGAGCCTGCGCCGAAGATTTCGTCCCCGAGTTCAGAAAAGGCAGTCCCTGATTCTTCCATCTCAGATATCCGAAGCCCACGGCCAGCGCTAGGGCGATCACAATCAGTACAAACTTCCACGCTCCCCCGCTCTTGGATTCGTCGTCTTCATCTTCCAGCAGGTAATCGAGGTTGCGGGCGCTGTGCGCATCGGGATCGATGCTCAGCCGGGCGCGCTTCGGATTGCGCGACGGAGCGGGCTGATTCAATCCCAGAAATGACGGACCGCTGATGACCGGTTCTTCCTCTCGCTCTAGCACAGGCTGCGATACGCGGGACGCAACAGGCGCGGGTTGCGGCGGAACGACAGGGGTGGGCTGCGAAGCTACGGGACGCGCCACGGTTGCAGTTGCGGTCGGCGGCGCGGGCGTGGGTTGCGCCGCTACCGGACGCGCGGCAGGCGGAACAGTCGGCGTTGCGCGCGCAACCGTCGATCCGCCCGGTGCAGCCATGGCCGCCCCCGGCCCTTGCAGCAGCGACGCTCCACACATGCCGCAAAAGCGATGCGTCTCCGGATTCTCGTTCCCGCAGTGCGAACAGCGCACAGCCCCTCCTCAGCCTGCCTGGTTCCCTTCACTCGTTCCTAATAGATGTCGCCTAGTTCTTAATAGATTACGACAACTCGCCTGTTCCCTGCAGCGGGAATTCAATGTATCGGGTTGGAAACAGAGTGCCCCGCGCACGGGACAGAATGATCAACGCAGGTCGCCCATTTTTCCTGCCTTACGAGAAGTCGGGACCTCCGAGGGGATCTCCGTGGAAGAGCCGCCCTTCAGGGCCGCGTCGGATTTATAGAAACGAATAGGGCTTTAGCCCCTGAGGGCGACGATATCCAAGCGCAGAGAAAACCCCAAAATCTTGTCAACAGCAAACCTTAAAGAAAATCACGTATCCAACTGAAAACACAAGGCGAATAAATCCAGAAACCTGTCCGTTTTACCCCTCCCAAAATGCTATTCTATAAGTAGAGAGTAAAAGCAAAGGCGCAGCCCGATCGGGCCCTGCGCCTTTTCTTTTTCCCCAAGTGTCCGCGACCCGCTCCTCAACCCGACGCCCTCCCGCGTCGCGCCTGAGAACTGTCCCGCCCGTTTATTCCCTCCGCCGCGAACTCACCACCAAGCGTCGCGGAGAACTCGCCGAACTCGTCTTCCAGCTCATCGCCACCCGCATGGGCTTCGCCGTCTGCAAGCCCTACGGAGACAGTGAACGCTACGACTTCGTCCTCGACTCGCGCCTGCCCCATCCCCGCTTTCCACTCGCATCTCTCCTCTGGCGCGTCCAGGTCAAAGCTTCCACCCAGCTTCTCAACGGACTCTATCGCGTCAACGCCCACCGCCGCCTCGGACGCGGCGCCGTCCCCTACCGTCCCGGCGAAATCGATTTCATAGCCGCCTACATCATCCCTGAAGATACCTGGTACATCCTCCCGCTCCACGCCGTCCGCGGCACCAGCCTCCTCTTTCGCCGCAAAAACGACCGCCGCCCCGGAATGTACGACCAATACAAGGAGGCCTGGCACCTTCTCCGTCCCAAGCTATAAAACCGCTTTCGGTATTGGGGGACTGGGACGGGTGGCCCAGCCTTGTTCGTTTTTCCTTCCCGTTTCGAAACTGCGGGTGCCCCGTCCTTGCGTTTTTTGCAAGGGCGGGCACGATGCTATCGATACCATAAGATTTTCCGTGCAGATCTTTCATGCCCAGCGGCTTGCATCGCACCTACGGCGCACATCACCCGCACTTCATCACCTGTTCCTGCTATCGCCGGTTGCCTCTCTTGGGCCGACCGCGTAGCCGCGACCGCTTCCTTTCCATCCTCGAACAGGTGCGCCAGCGATATCGATTCGTGGTCGTAGGATACGTCGTCATGCCCGAACATATTCATCTGCTCATCACGGAACCGGAAACCGGCAGCCCTTCTACAGTCATGCAGGTTCTGAAGCAGCGGACCGCTCGCGCTCTGCTTCCCAAACCCGGGCGGAAAGAGCCCCGCCAAGGCACCCTCTTCGCACAAGAATCGCATCGCTCGTTCTGGCAGGCGCGTTTTTATGATTTCAACGTTTGGACCACGAAGAAGCGGGTTGAGAAGTTGCGGTACATACATCGCAATCCGGTGAAACGAAGATTGGTGGATGCGCCCGAGCACTGGCCATGGAGCAGCTATCGTTTCTATTCTCTCGACGAAGCCGGGCCGGTACGTGTGAATGTGGGCTGGGGCGTGATTTCATTTCGCGATCGATTGGCCCGGGCAGAGCGCACGTAAAAACATTGGCTGCCTGTGTTCGTGCTGCCCGCCCTTCGCTAACTGCGCGAAGAGCGGGGCACCCCGGACGGGTGGCCCCATCCCTTTGAACTGCCGGAGCTATCACGACTGTGGGTGCCCCACTCTTCGCGTACTTTGCGAAGGGTGGGTACCGGACTGCCCATACCTATAGCATTTCAGCCCGTCACGCCGCCCGATATTCCGGACGTACAAGTGATAAAGTGCAGGTGGTGCACACCCTTCCCGCGATGCAGACCGGAAGGCATAAGAGCCTATGGCATCGGCAGCATCGTACCCGCCCTTGCAAGAAACGGACGGGTGGCCCATCCTTTGAACTGCCGGAGACGGGTGACCCATCCTTTGGGGTGGAGGCCACCACCGCGGCGGGTGCCCTATCCTTTCGCGTTTTGTGCGAAAGGGTGGGCAGCACGAACCTGGACCTCGATCGATTTCAAGAGCCGCCCTTGCACAAAACGCGAGAGCCTGCCCTGAGCGCAGTCGCAGGGACGGGGCACCCATAGCATCAAAACGGGAAAGATGAAGGACTCAGAACTGTGGGCCACCCGTCCACCCCACAATGGTGATAGCAGCCTCGGTTCAAAAGGCTGGGATACCCGTCCCACCCGGCCTGTGACCTCCCTCGCTTTCTCGGTTTTTTCGGGGAGGGTTTAGAATCCGTCGCATGGACACCAATACCCCGACGACAATCGATGCTGTGAAGCTAGTTCTGGGGTACGGCACTGCATTGGCGGCGTTCGCCTACGGAATGGGGATAGCCGAGGAGTTTTCATTCTTGGCGGGTCTTGGCTTAACAAGAGACTTAAATGTTGCGGACCCGGTTCACTTCGGCTATGGCGGACTGCTACTCGCAGGAACGCTCTGGCCCCTGGCTTTCGTTATCCCGCTACGGGCGCAACGCGCTACGTTTTCACGACGTGCCGTTGTCTCCATTTTGATTGCCTGTGGACGGGTGACCCATCCTTTGGGGTGGAGGCCACCACCGCGGCGGGTGCCCCATCCTTTCGCGTTTTGTGCGAAAGGGTGGGCAGCACGGACCTGGACCTCGATTGATTTCAAGACCCGCCCTTGCACAAAACGCGAGAGCCTGCCCTGAGCGCAGTCGAAGGGACGGGGCACCACCGTATCGGAACGGGAAACAGAAAAAAGGAAAAGCCTGATGGCGGGCCAACCAGGATTTGCCGATCCTTTACCGTCCCCAACCCGCCGTGTTACTCTTTTAACGTCACAAAGACAAACGAATAAACAGACAGGAGCACATCAGGTTAGTGCTAGCCAGAGAGCAAAAGAAATCCGTTATTGACGGCAACCGCACGCACGCCACCGACACCGGCAGTCCCGAGGTCCAGATCGCGCTGCTCAGCGAACGCATTGGTCAGTTGACGGAGCACTTCAAGACGCACCAGAAAGATCACGGCTCGCGCCGCGGCCTTCTCATGCTGGTCAGCAAGCGGCGTCGCTTGCTCGACTACCTCAAGAAATACGATACCGGGCGCTATAAAGGCGTCATTACCAAGCTCGGCATCCGCAAGTAACAACGCGCCTGGGGAAATCCCGCTTTTGTGAATTGATTTGCGGGAAATCGAAGTCACCACCCACGAGTTACCCAGGATATTTCTGATTGAGTCTCGTGTGAGGAACCACCAGCATTGAGGAACTTTCCATCCGTGCGTTTTTCGAGCGCAACGAAATTCTCCACCCACATCGTGGGCGACCTGTGTCCCAGATCATGGGCGCCTCATCTCTGGCCGCTTTTGCCAGAAGTGGGGATTTTGACTGCATCCGAGGGAAAGACACCCTCGTTCGTTTCGCTCATCGCTCAAAGCTCACAACCCATCGCTCCCAAAGGAAAATGAAATGAAACCAGAACCAACCAGCATTACCGTAGACCTCGCCGGCGGAAAACAAATCTCATTTGAAACTGGAAAACTTGCCAAGCAGGCGCATGGAGCAGCCGTCGTCCGCCTGCACGACAACGTCGTGCTCGCTACCGCCGTGGCCAATGCCGACCCGCGCGAGGGCATCGATTTCTTCCCGCTCACGGTGGATTACCGCGAGTACACCTATGCCGGTGGACGCATTCCCGGCGGATTTATCAAGCGCGAAGGGCGTCCGAGCGAGCGCGAAATTCTGACCTCGCGGCAGATTGACCGGCCCGTGCGGCCCCTGTTTCCTGAAGGATTCCGCTGCGAGACGCAAGTCATTGCCTTCGTGTTGTCGGCCGACACAGATAATGATCCAGACGTGTGCGGCATCAACGCCGCCTCGTGCGCGCTGACGCTTTCCGACATTCCCTTCCTCGGGCCGATTGGCGCCGTTCGCGTGGGCCTGGTCAACGGCCAGTTCATCGTGAATCCCACCTACAACGAGATGCGCGAGAGCCTGGTGAACATCATGGTCGTCGGAACCGCCGACGGGATCGTGATGATTGAATCCGGCGCAAAAGAAGTCAAAGAAGAGACCGTCGTCGATGCCATCGAGTTCGGCCATACCGAGATCAAGAAGATTGTCGCGGCAATCAATGATCTGCGCGCGAAAGTCGGCAAGCCGAAGCGTGCCGTCGAGCCCGTTGCTTTCGACGATGCCTATTACAACGATTTGAAGAAGCGCGTCGGCGACAAACTTTCTGACGCCCTTGATACCAAGAAGCATCCCAAGGCCGAGAGTCACACGCTGGTCAAGGAACTGAAGAAGCAGTTGTTGGCCGAGTTGCCCAAGACCGGCAAGACGGAAGACGACGAAAAGGCGGAATCGAAGCTTCAACATTATTACGAGATTTTGCGCGAACGGATTTTCCGCGAGCAGGTGATCGAGAACAAGCGGCGTCCGGACGGCCGGGCGTTTGATGAGATTCGCGAAATCTGGATCGAAGCTGGAATCCTGCCGCGCACGCATGGCAGCGCCATCTTTACCCGCGGCGAAACGCAAGCGCTAGTTACGACCACGCTCGGCACCAGCGACGACATGCAGCGCCTCGAGGGTTTCGAAGGCGAAGCCAAAAAACGCTTCATGCTACATTACAATTTTCCGCCGTTTTCGGTGGGGGAAGTGGCCTTCTTACGCGGGGCGGGGCGGCGCGAGATTGGGCACGGAGCGCTGGCCGAGCGATCCATTTCGGCGGTGCTTCCTGCGGAAGAGAAGTGGCCTTACGCGATGCGCGTGGTCTCGGACATTCTGGAATCGAACGGATCGTCGTCGATGGCGACCGTCTGCGGAGCTTCGCTTTCGCTGATGGATGCGGGCGTTCCGTTGAAGGCTCCCGTAGCGGGAGTGGCGATGGGATTGGTGAAGGAAGGCGAGCAGTACGCGATCCTGACTGACATTGCGGGCGCGGAAGATCATTACGGCGACATGGACTTCAAAGTTGCCGGAACGAAAGATGGCATCACCGCGCTGCAGATGGATATTAAGGTTGCAGGGATCACTGCGCAGATCATGCGCGAGGCGCTGGCGCAGGCACAGCGCGGGCGCATGTTCATTCTGGGCAAGATGGAAGAAGTCATCTCGGCCGGACGCGAGAAGATTTCGGAATACGCACCGCGCTTCTACACCGTGCAGATTCCGGTCGACAAGATTCGCGATCTGATCGGGCCGGGCGGCAAGATGATTCGCTCGATCGTGGAAGCGACCGGAGTGAAGATCGACGTCGAAGATTCAGGCGCGGTGAAAGTTGCGTCGAGCGATCAGGCGGCGGCGCAGAAGGCGCTGCAGATGATTGGCGACATCACGGCGACGGCGGAAGTTGGAAAAACCTATCTTGGCAAGGTCACGCGGCTGGCGGATTTCGGCGCGTTTGTCGAAATTCTGCCGGGCACCGACGGCTTACTGCACATCAGCGAAGTGGCCGAGCATCGGATCAACGACGTTCGCGATGAGCTGAAAGAAGGCGATCAGGTGCTGGTCAAAGTTCTGGCGGTCGAGGGCAATCGTATTCGTCTCTCGCGCAAAGCGATCCTGAAAGAGCAGCGCGCGAAGATGCAGGCGGCGGCTGGCGGAGGCGTGGCAGAGCCGGACGCCGTTGCACCCGTTCCTGAAGGCGCAGCGGTTCCTGCGGGCACGGTCGTGATCGAAGGCGGCGGAGATTTTCCGGACGAGCCCGATGCTGAACCGAATTTCAATCGCGATCCCTCGGCTCCGGGCGGAGGTCCTCGTCCGCACGGTGGAGGGGATCGAGGCGGAGACCGCGGCGGGCGTGGTGGGCGTCCCGGTGGCGGCGGACGCGGTCGCGGTCGCGGGCGGAATGGACGCAGCGGCCACGGCGGTGGTCATGGGGGACACGGCGGCGGGGGACGGCACTAACCGCAACCTTAACTTACCGCCGAACTTCTTTTCCGCGGATTCACGTGGATTTCACGGATAAGAAAGAGATCGACCACCGACGGCACAGGGGATCACAGAGGAAGGTCACTCTGTGGGACACTGTGCCCTTTGTGTTTTGTATGCGCGCTTAGAATGTCATGCTGAGACGGGGCTTCTTGTCCGGCGAAGATGTGAGATCTCGAGGCGTCCCGATAGAGTCTGTGGCGTAGTTTCTCTTTCGCCCCTTCGGGGCTTGCTCATGCCGTACCTTTTCCCCACGGCTTACGCCGTGGGCTTCATTCCGTCGCCGCTTCGCGGCTGAAACCAGCGCGGTGTGCGGCTGACACCCGGCTCCGCGGCAGGGGACCGCGCGGTCTGCGGCTGAAACCCTGGTCCGCGGTTGAAAACTGCGTCTTTGGCGGCTCTTCGCAGCACCACTAAAAACGGTGACCTTCCCGAGTCCATTTGTAAAACCGGTTTTGCGCAGCTGGGCTGGTGCTGCTTTACCCGCGGCCACTTGCATAGGTCCTTCGGCGCAAAAGGCGCGGCTCAGGATGACAAGGCTGCTTTGGGCTTTCTACTTAGCGCTCGAAATACGCACGATCCACGTCAGGCCTTCACCGGCCAGCTCACTTTACCGCCGCGCTGATAGGCTAGATTTCCGATCTGGCCGGCGCGGGCGGCTGCGACTCCGGTTTCGACGGGCGCGTTTGGCTCTTTGCGCAACTTCACGCAATCAAAAAAATTCTGCATGTGCGAAATTGTGCCATCGAGCGTGCTGCGTTCGGTTAGCACGGGATTCTTCTCTTCGGAAACACCTTCGCGATAAACCGCGAAGCTGCCGCGATCGATTTTCAAGGTTGCTTCGGTGCCGCGAAATTCCAGGCCACCGTCATCGATGGACGAATGCATCATGCCCTCGTAGATGACATCAAAGCCAGAGTAACGGAATGCGGCCTGAATGGTGTCGGGGCAATCCCACTCTTCGAAGATGTACTTGTCGGCGAGCATATTGGCCTTCACCGGCTGATCGGCTTTCATGGCCCAGTGCGCCACGTCGATCCAATGGGTGAATAAATCGGTCATGGCGCCGCCGCCGAAATTCCAGTACCACCGCCAGTGGCGAAATTTCTCGTCGCTGAAGGGCTGATCGGGAGCCGAGCCCAGCCAGCGCTTCCAATCGAGGGCCTGGGGATCGATCGGCTTGACGGGCCAATTTCTTCCGTAGTTCTGCCACCAATATGTGCGCACCTGGGCCACGCGTCCGAGGCTGCCGCCCTGGATCAGATCGACAGCGTCGCGAAAGTGAGTCCAACTGCGCTGCTGCATGCCGCATTGCAAAATCTGCTTGCTCGATCGAAGCGCGTGCGTGAGTGCCGCGCCTTCTTCGATGGTGTGCGTGACCGGCTTTTCCAGATAGACGTCTTTGCCCGCCTTCAAGGCGTCGACCGCCATGCGGACGTGCCAATGATCGGGCGACGCGATGAACACGGCGTCGATATCCTGATCGAGCACTTCGCGATAATCGAGGTGCGTGGTCGCCAAACCGTTGGAGCGTTCCTTGACGGCATCGCGGTGCGGGCCATAGACATCGCAGACCGCGACAATCTGATAGGGAGCGGATTTATCGGCGGCATCGAGCAGGCTTTGCATGCGCTCTCCGGCGCCGATGACTCCGACGCGAAGAGTGTCATTGGCGCCGAAGACGCGGGTGGAAGCGAGCGCGGTCAGTCCAGTGGTGATGATGAAATTGCGGCGAGTGAGCATGGCGTGACGGGCCTCCCGAGTTGGTGAGGGATGATCGTATCAAGTTTCGGACAGGGCGGGGACGGCTAAGCTCCGCGCCCGCCGTTGAATCCCCCCTCCGCCAACGGCGGGCGGAAGGGTGGGGCAACCTGCCATCGGATAAAATTGCGTTGGCTATCCGACGCGGATTGGGGGAACCGATGAAGATCGAGATCGTTCACTGCCCGACGTGACAGAACAATAAGGCAAAGGTCACGAGTCTCGTGGCCCTCATCAAAGAGCGCCTCAATATTGACGCCGTCCTTAGGGCGGGCAAGATCGGTCAGTTCGAGGTGATCGCTGACGGCAAGAGGATTGCGGAGCGCGGTGGGAACTGGCTCACACGGAGCTTTGGCGCTGGCTATCCTGATCTAGAAAATGTGGTCGAGCAACTCAAGAAGCATCGTGGAGGTGACGCAGCGCTGTAGATAGTGCTAGCCATTACAGTGGTTGGCCCGGGTCGTGAGCGTAACGGCCTTCCATGAGAAGGCCGTCGGTGTGGATTTATTCCAGTCCGAATTGCTCTTTCAGCGTTTTATCGAACCATCTCCACAACAGCACGGTAAATCCGGCAGGCTTCTGAGCTGGTTTAATGTTGACGCCAAGATATTGGAGTCGGTCGTCAGGTCTTTCCTTAGCCTGAGTTCGTCCGATCATGAACTGCGTGATGGGTCGTGCGCCACGGCTCTCGCGAACGTCAAAAGACTTGAATGACGGGGGTATTTGCTCTCCGCTCCAATCGAGTAGCTCACAGATAGGGGCTGTTCCGCCTTTATCACTGTGGTGACCAATCGTCCGCAAGATGACGAGACGACCCGACTGCATTTGGTACGCAACAAGATCACCAACCCGCCATTCATTTGTGTCGCGGAAGCGCTTCGGGATTCGCTTCTCGGGACGTTGTGGAGACGTAAGTTGAAGGCGGAGCTTCTCCAAAACGGCCTTCCGCTTCTTGAAGTCCTTTGAACCGGATTCCCATTTGGCTAAGTCCGATCCGTTATCGATGATGTTCAGTGCTTGTTGCAAGACGTGAGATTCCAGCCGCCCACATTTCCACTGGGTTGCCGCCAGTGCCAACCAAAATACGGGGGACTCATCAGGATCGTTGAGAGAAGCGGACCACTCACTCAGAAGCGCCTTCGTCGCTTCAGGGCCGCTCAGACCATCGCCAACAAGATCAATGTAGGAGTCGCGTACGTCACATGCGGTATCGTCGGAGAAGAGAGCTGTTCCCCAAGCACCCATAACGCCACAAGGCTACCACTGCTGACAGATGATTGGCGAAACATCGAAAGCGCTCAATGACCACCAGTCAAAACGTGAAATCGCCAGGCCGGAAATCAGTTGCAGAGTAGCGCCATAGTCGCGCGATGGCGAACCATTTACTATGCTTTTTGGCGCCCACCGCGAGTGGAAACGTCGCCGGAAACTGATGCCCCCGAATAAGGAGAACCGATGAGCCGATTTTTGAGTGTTTGCTTGCTGGCAGGCTGCGGGATGGTCTCGATCCTGGCGGCGTCTCTTCCTCCGCAGAGCACTTCGATGGCTGGCTCCCGAGCTAATGCTTCGAAAGCAACCATCGAGGGCCTGGTTCGGGATGTAGCGTGTCCCATTCAGAACCTGGACGGAACTGCGACTGAGCTAAGCCTCAAATGCGTCAGGGAATGCGTGAGGGGCGGTTCGCCGCTCGTTATTCTGACCAAGGATGGCCACCTGTATTTCCCCATCTCCAACAAAATGCCTGACACGGATCAGCGGCAGGAACTGATGCCGTTGGTCGGCAAATACGTGCGGGCTAGTGGGACCGTATTTGAGCGGACCGGGACGCGTGCGATTGTGATCACGGAAATTAAGGAAATGAAAGAGACCCACTTGAAGATAGATGAGAAGTAACTCAGGCAGAAAGCTGGCTGAGTTCTAACAGTCCGGATGTGCAAGTTGAGGTTAGATGTCTATTACGCTCAGAACCGTCTATGCGAAGTCAATTAAGTGTGATCGCCCCAAATAGACAGAAAATTCTTCGCTCAGTGAGGTCAATGAGCGGGAGGCCATTCGCGAGATGGGCTATGAAAGTCCGCGTGCAGATCAACGGGTCAGCTGAAAATGACGCGGACCTTATTTAGGCTTCTTTCTTGATGAGCCTGGTAATCCAGATCAGGATGACCGCTCCCAGGATTGCCACCAGGATGCTCCAGATGAAGCCGCCGCTTCCGATGCCGAGCAGGCCGATGGCCCAGCCGCCGATGATGCCGCCCACAATCCCGAGAACGATGTCGGCGATCATGCCATATCCGCCGCCCTTCATGATTCGTCCCGCCGCCCAGCCAGCAATCAGACCTACAACGATCCACCAGATAATCCCATGTGCCATACGACCCTCCGAAGGTTAAGAGATAGGGCCCCGTGGAATCGAGCGAAAGTGGACAGCGGTGATTCCGCAGGGAAAGCGCCGACCGGCTCCGCTTGTGACGCAGGCAGACTAGGCCCGGAGAATCATGTTGTCAAGGAAAGACGTGATCGAGCCTGCTGGCCCGGCGGCGTAAGCACGAGTGCTCGACGGATGCTAAGTGGCTTCCGCATCACGGAGCGTTCGCGTCGTGACGGTGGGCGTTCCAGAATAACTCTTCGAGTCGCAAAGAGGATTCATCCCGTCTATGAATTTGATTTGCGGATTTGATTTGCTCCGGGGCGCGATTCTTAGTAACTTGGCTGGCAAAAGCGCTGAGGTGCACGTGCCGATTTCTGCCGTAGATTCGATTACGCCCGCCATTGAACACACCAAGCAACAACTGTTCCAACCCTTCCGCATTGGGCAATGGATGCGGCTTGCGTTTGTTGGCCTGCTGGCCGGAGAACTGGGCGCCAACGGATGCAACCGCTCGAACTTTGATCTGCATCGCCATGCCGCGGCAGGGCCACACTTTCCTGGCATGGCAGGGGGATTCGTTCCTGCTGTGATCGCGGCTGCGGTCACGGGAATTATTGCCGCGATCGCCATCGGAATCATCCTCATGTATGTCAGCAGCGTGATGCGTTTCATCCTGTTCGACAGCGTGGTGGCGCGGGAGTGTCACATCCGGTGGGACTGGAATCGGCGGCTGGGCCCGGGCTGGCGGCTTTTCGCCTTTAAGCTGATCTATGCGCTGGTTTCGATTGCCGGGTTCGCGGTCATTGTTGGAGTTCCTGCCGCGCTCGCGTTTTCTCGAGGATGGTTCCACGCGCCCAAGGAGCATCTGGCGCCGCTGATTCTCGGCGGTGCGTTCGTTTTCTGCGGGTTCGTTCTCTTCATCATTCTGACTGCTATCATTTTCGTTCTGACCAAGGATTTTGTGGTGCCCCAAATGGCTCTGGAAAACGTCGAGGTGATGGAAGGCTGGCGGCGGTTGTGGCTGATGATGGAGGCCGAAAAGGGAGCCTATGCCGCGTATATCGCGATGAAAATCGTGCTCGCCATTGTGGTGGGAATCCTGATGGGGGTTGCGACTCTGATTTTGGGAGTGATCATTGCGATTCCGAGCATCGGACTGGGCCTTCTGGCCGTGATCAGCGGGAAGCACGCCGGGAT
This sequence comes from uncultured Acidobacteriaceae bacterium, assembly GCA_963772045.1. Taxonomy (GTDB): domain Bacteria; phylum Acidobacteriota; class Terriglobia; order Terriglobales; family Acidobacteriaceae; genus Sulfotelmatobacter. Next base: position 300,987 of record CAVYWC010000006.1, read on the forward strand.
GACGTGGAACGTGCATACGATTGCGCTTGCGGTGGTGATTGGGTGCGTGCTGTTGGCAGTGTTCCTGTTTCTGGTGTCGCTGATTTATGTGCCGGCGATTGTCTTCTTTCCGGCGTATTCGATTCACTTCTTTGCCGGACGATATCCGCCACTGCGGGCGGTGCTTTATTCCACGCCGACGGGCGCGCCCGCCGGGTAGAGCCCTGTTGCTGGCAGCGCATTCCAGGGAAAGTGAAAATCGCCCATCCTGTGGGCAAAGACGCGACAAGGGTTCTGCCGGACTCTGAACGGGGCAGCCTTCTACTCGGGAATCCGCATCGTACGCTAACATCGCAGTTGAGTTGGTCGTCGGAGTCCGAGTTGGGAGGGAGTTTGCTCGGACGGACTTTGCTCCGACAAGCTTGGCTCGGACGGACTTTGCTCGGCGGACGTTGCCGGGACGAACTTGGACGCCTGCGGTGGTGTCCATAGCTCTGAACGGATCCTGAGGAGCACGGCCGCGATGGATATGCGTGAAATGGATCTCCGTGAAATCGCCGTGGGCGGGTCTTGCGGGCGCATGCGCGGGGTGCGTGTTAGGGCGGCGATCGCGGGGCATGCGGTGGCTCTCATTCTCACAAGCTCTTTTCTCATTGGCGCTTTTTTTGTGATTTCCACGGCTAGTCTTTTTGCACAAAATCCGGAAAATCCCGCGCAGAATCTGCAATCGAGCGACGATCAACAAACGATTCGCGGCACCGTCGTGAATGCCGTGACGCATCTGCCGATTGCGCGGGCGCTGGTGCATTCCGCCGACGACCGCTACGCCGTGATGAGCGACAGCGATGGCCATTTCGAGTTCCTGTCTCCGTCGGGCACGCAGGTTTGGCTTCTCGCTCGCAAGCCCGGTTTTCTGGGAGATCGAAATACGGGGCGCGCGATGCAAGCGTCTTCCGGCTCGGAGATCGCCGGCCGCGAGATCACGATTGCGCTGACACCCGAGTCGGTGATTAAAGGGCGGGTCAGTGCGAGCGCGGGTGAAGCGACGGCGGGAATTCCAGTTCAGCTTTTGGCCCGGCAAGTACGCGACGGAATAGCGCGCTGGACTCCGGCGGCGTTGGCGCAAACGAGATCCGACGGATCGTTCCGGTTCGCCGATTTGAACGCCGGCTCCTACAAAATCATGACGCAGGAATCGATGGACAACGAGCCCGTGCTCGGCGTCTCGGCCGGTCAGAGCTTTGGATTTCCTCCCGTCTTCTTCCCTGCCGCCACGGATTTTTCTGGCGCAGCGACCATCGATCTTGCCGCCGGTCAGACTTTCGAAGCGAACCTGACGATCACGGAACAGCCGTACTATCCGGTAAAAATTCCGGTGACGAATGGCGAGATGAATGGAAACATGGACGTGCGGGTCATGCTGCAGGGCCAGCATGGGCCGGGATATTCTCTCGGCTACAACGTGGCCGCGCACAAAATTGAAGGCCTGTTACCGAATGGAAACTATACCGTCGAGGCGCTGAGTTATGGCCAGGATTCGACGAGCGGCGAAATGAATCTAAGGGTCGCGGGCGCGGCGGCCGAAGGCTCGGCCCTCACGCTGACGCGAAACAGTTCTCTCACGCTCGAGGTAAAGGAAGAATTCACTCGGACGGAGGAAGTGGTAGCGTGCGGCGGTGAAGTACAGCGTGCGGGTTGCGTGCGCGGTCCTGCGGCATATCTTTCCCCAATGCTCGAGCCAACGGATGAATTTGAGGCTTTTGGTGGCGGAGCAGCGGGTCCGTCGCGCAATCCGAACGATAGTTCACTGGTGATGGAAAACATTCTGCCGGGCCGTTATTGGCTGCGGCTGAACACGTCGCGTGGATATGTGGCGTCTGCCACATTCGGTGGAATCGATCTGCTGCACCAAGCGTTTGACGTCGGAACGGGATCGAACATCCCGGTTGAGATCACTATGCGCGATGACACGGCGACGCTGGAGGGTACGGTTACGGGCGGGACATCGCAGTCCCCCAGCATTCCCCAGGGCTGGGTTTATTGCGTTCCGATCGACGATAGTCCGGGACATTTTCAGGAGAACGTGGTGGGAGCGGACGGAAAGTTTACCTTCGGCGCGATCCCGTCGGGGACCTACCGGGTGATGGCCTTTGCGAGTCCGAAAGCAGAGATTCCTTACCGCGACGCCGAAGCGATGCGTGCGTACGAGAGCAAGGGACAAGTAGTTCAGTTAACCGCGGGACAGAGCGCGTCCGTGCAACTGCAGATCATTGCGGATGAGTGAAGGCGAGGGGTCAGGGGTCAGGGGGAACGGGCCGATCGGACAGAGAATGACTAGCGAGTGGAAACCGGTCGCGTGGCTATACAGCGCAGCAGCGAAGTGCTTGCTCGCGCTGATCGCGGCTTTGTGCTTCCTGATTCCCTGCCTCGCCGGTGGGCAAGCCGCCAGTCGTGAAAAACCCAGCCCGGCTGTATCGAAGACAGAGCCGGCGGTGAACTTCAGTGGCGGATATCGCATTGCCGGGATCGTCGTCAGCAAGATTGATGGGCATGCGCTTTCGCGGGCGCAGGTCACGGTCAGCGAGGCCAGGAATCAGCAGAAAGCGGAATCCGTGATTACGGACGAGGCAGGCAGGTTCGCGTTCAGCGGAGTGCCGGCCGGGAAATATTCGCTGCACGGGGCCAAGCGCGGATTCATCGCGTCCTACTACGATCAGCACGAAAATTACTGGACCGCGATCGTCACGGGGGCTGGCGTCGACACCGAGAATCTGGTTCTCAAGCTGGCGCCGTCGGCAGTGATTGCGGGGAAGGTTCTGGATGAATCCGGCGACCCGGTTCGAAATGCCAGAATTATGCTCTATCGCGTCGATCACTCCGAGGGCGTGGAACGGATTCAAAGTTTTGGCAACGCGCAGACGGACGATCTCGGAACCTACGAAACTCCGCCTCTGGATGCGGGAACCTACTTCATCTCGGCTGCGGCGCGACCCTGGTATGAGTTGCATCCGCAAGCGCAATTTACAAACGCGCAGGCAACGGCGAATGAGAGCGCCGGCAAGTTTGAACAATCTTCGATTGATCCATCGCTCGATGTGACCTACCCACTCACTTACTACGCGGACACGACCGACACGGACAGCGCGACGCCGATTCCAGTGCGAGGAGGCGAGCGGCTGCAGGTCGATTTCCATCTGAATCCGGTACCCGGGCTGCGCCTGATTTTTCATCTTTCGGGCAACGAGCAAACCGGGTTCAATTTTCCAAGGCTGGAGCAGCCCACCTTCGATGGTTCCACGAACATAGAGATGGGCGGCCTGCGCATGATCTCGCCGGGAGTGGTGGAGATCGCGGGCGTACCGGCTGGGCGTTACAGCATCCGGCTGCAGGGGCAAGGCGGAGCTACACAAATGGACGGAGTGGATCTCACGCAGGATGGGGAGGAGATCAACACATCGGGTGCGGAGACCCTCAGCGACGTGAAAATTTCGGCAAAGATGTCGGACGGGAGCCCGCTGCCCAAACAACTGGTGATCGGATTCACGTCGAGGAACCGAACCGGCCCCGGGGGCGCAGGGCTGGATGAGAAGGGGCAAGGCGAGATGGCGCAAGTTGCTCCTGGCCGCTACGGACTTACGGCGTGGAGCATGGCCGGAAAGCAATATTCTATCGTGCAGATCGCAGCTGACGGCGCCGAAGTTAGCGGGCACAGTGTCACGATCACGCCGGGGGCGGTGGTCTCGCTGGCATTAACTCTGTCCGAAGGCAGCGCCGAAATCGAGGGCACGGTCCAACATGCAGGCAAGGCTTTCGCGGGAGCCATGGTGGTTCTAGTCCCTAGGAATGTCGACGGAAATTACGATCTTTTCCGGCGGGATCAAAGCGATCTGGATGGTACGTTCGCCCTTCATAGCGTGGTTCCCGGTGCCTACACATTGGTCGCGATTAAAGACGGCTGGGACCTGGATTGGTCGGAGCCGCAGGTGATTGCGGCTTATGCGAAGCACGGGCGCGCGATTCAGGTGCGGAACGGATCGAATACCCTACATATCTCCCAGACTGTGGAACTTCAGGCGAAATAGAGTCTTTATCGCTTCAGTTTGTGCTTCGGGCCGATACACCTGGGCCGCTGGACAGCCGAGGGCGGCTGTCCCTGCATAGCCTGCTGCGCAAAATTTGCGTTACCTGCCATTCCGGGCGGGTACATTCATCCCGAACGCTCTCGGGTCTTCTCTTTACAACCGAATAAGTAAACGCAGTATGCCGGGCTCCGCGTGGGATTGGAGCGCAGGGCTAACCACGTGCAGATGCAATACGCACGCGAGCTTCGCACTGAGTGCGCGGGAGTGGTCGCTGCCATGGCATCCGGCTTGCTCCACAGGGAACGCGCCCCGTCTCCGGAGAAGTTTTGTGAAAAGACGACTTGAGCTTCTATCTTTCGTTGCGACAGTGGGAGTAGTTTTCGGCCTCAGTTCGTGGGTTCTCACTTCCTGGAACGCGGACTCGTGGGGCGGCGTGGCGCAGGCTCAACAAACCAGCCCCAACGCGCAGCAGACTCCGGCGCAGCCTCAGAACGGGGCGCCATCCCAGACTCAGCCGCCCGCTCAGTCCGGACAAAGCCAAGCCGGACAGGCCGGACAGGCCGGTGATCAAGCCCAACAAGCCGCACCGGGGGACGGTCATGAATTCGTGGGGACGATCGTGAAGCAAGGGGACAAGTATATGTTCCAGGACGCGGCCAGCGGACAAACCTACGACATTGACCATCAGGAGGAAGTGAAGCGGTTTGATGGAAAGAAGGTGCGCGTTCGCGGAACCCTGGATGCGCGAACCAAGACGATCCATGTGCACTAGAAAGAGCAAGAGCAATGTTCGTGGGGGTACGGGTAATGTGAAGCAACTCGTGCCAGGGGGGATCTTCCTACGGAAGCCGAGCGGCGTTCTTCAGGCAAATGCTGAGTAACCTGCCTAAGGCGAGTGGCGTCTTAATTGTGTACGCGCTGGGGCATTGAGCGCGCCCGGGCGCGGACGATTTTTCATGTCACGCGGGCACAGACCTTGAGACCGGATAACCAGCCGGATCTTAGGCCCCTGTGCCCGAACGTGCGTCTGGCGTAGCCACTTACCACGATCTGATCAGGTCCAGACCCCGTCAGGGATTCACCATCCCGGCTCCCGACTCCGGGCGAGTTGCAGTTTGGCTTGCGCGACAGGCCGGTTCAGCGGGAGATCCTTCACTTCGCCTGAAGAACGGCTCCGTTCAGGATGACGTCGGAATATAGAGAGGCAAAACTGCGCCAACCACTACCCAAGGGGAGGCTCTTGACATCTGGCTGTGTGCTGTTCTAGAATTAGCACTCGTATGGCGGAAGTGCTAACAGCGACCGCCTATCCCAACCGAATCATAGGGTTACGCAAACAAGTTCAAGCAGATTAACCTTCAAACTTACCTTGAAAGGAGTAGCACGTATGGCGAAATTTACCCCGCTCCATGACCGCATTCTGGTGCGGCGAATTGAAGAAGGCGAAACCACCCGCGGTGGCATCATCATCCCCGACTCGGCCAAAGAAAAGCCGCAAGAGGGCGAAGTAGTCTCCGTCGGCAAAGGCAAAATCAACGAAGACGGCAAGGTTCGTCCGCTCGACGTGAAGGACGGCGACCGCATTCTGTTCGGTAAGTACTCGGGCACCGAAATCAAGCTGGATGGTGAAGACTTCATCATCATGCGCGAAGAGGAAGTGCTGGGCATCCTGACTGGCTCAACCGCCAAGAAGGAAAAGGAAACCGCCAGCTCGCGCAAGTAGGGAGGTGCGCCAAACGCGCGTTTTTTTCGTCCGCAAAAAAGCGCGGACGAATCGCGCGGCGCGCCCAGGTCCTTCGCGAGACAAAAATCGTCTCGCTCAGGATGACAATCAGATTTAGCCAGGGGCTCACCAGCTGGGAGCTCCTGCAACGAAATTCATAAGGAGAAGAAATCAATGGCAAAGCACATCGTGCACGGAGAAGAATCGCGACAGGCGATTCTCCGCGGCGTCAACCTTCTGGCCGACGCCGTGAAGGTTACACTCGGCCCCAAGGGGCGCAACGTGGTAATTGAAAAGAAATTCGGTTCGCCGACCATCACCAAGGACGGCGTCACCGTGGCCAAAGAAATCGAGTTGAGAGATCCACTCGAAAACATGGGCGCGCAGATGGTCCGCGAAGTCGCGTCGAAGACTTCCGACATCGCCGGCGACGGCACCACCACCGCTACCGTTCTGGCCCAGGCGATCTATCGCGAAGGCGTGAAGACGGTCGCAGCGGGCGCGAATCCGATGGCGCTGAAGCGCGGCATCGAGAAGGCGATTCAGACGGTCTGCGGCAAGATCAACAAAGAGGGCGAGCGCGAGAAGGGTGAACTGGACAAGTTCTCGAAGCCCGTCACCGGCGATATGATCGCGCAGGTCGGCACCATTTCGGCCAACAACGATGAGACCATCGGCAAGATCATTGCCGAAGCCATGAAGAAGGTCGGCAAAGACGGCGTCATCACCGTGGAAGAGTCGAAGACGCTGGAGACTCAGCTTGACGTGGTCGAAGGCATGCAGTTCGATCGCGGATATCTTTCCCCTTACTTCGTTACCGATCCCGAGCGCATGGAAGCCGTGCTCGAGAACGCCTATATTCTGATCCACGAAAAGAAAATCAGCTCGATGAAAGACCTGCTTCCGCTGCTGGAGCAGATCGCCAAAGGCGGCAAGCCGCTCGTGATCATCGCAGAAGACGTGGAAGGCGAAGCGCTGGCGACTCTGGTCGTCAACAAACTGCGGGGCACGCTGCAAGTCGCGGCCGTCAAAGCTCCCGGCTTCGGCGATCGCCGCAAGGCGATGCTGCAGGATATCGCTACCCTGACGGGCGGCAAGGCTATCACGGAAGATCTGGGCATCAAGCTGGAGAATGTTCAGGTGCAGGATCTGGGCCAGGCCAAGAAGATCACCATCGACAAGGACAACACGACAATCGTCGAAGGCAAAGGCAAGCACTCGGAGATCGAAGGCCGCGTGAAAGAAATCCGTGGCCAGATCGACAAGACCACCAGCGACTACGACCGCGAGAAACTGCAGGAGCGGTTGGCGAAGCTGGTCGGTGGCGTGGCCGTCATTAAAGTCGGCGCCGCGACCGAAACCGAAATGAAAGAGAAGAAAGCCCGCGTGGAAGACGCGATGCACGCGACCCGCGCAGCCGTGGAAGAAGGCATTGTCCCCGGCGGCGGCGTGGCTCTGGCGCGCAGCGCTGCGGCTCTGGAGAAGCTGAAACTCGAAAGCGATGAGCAGATCGGGGTCAACATTGTGAAACGCGCCATCACCGAGCCTCTGCGCCAGATCGTTGAGAACGCCGGCGAAGAGGGCGCAGTCGTGCTGGGCAAGGTGCTGGAAGCGAAGGATCCGAATTTCGGATTCAACGCCTTCACCGATCAGTATGAAGATCTGGTCAAGGCGGGCGTGCTCGATCCCACAAAGGTCGTGCGCACCGCGCTGCAGAATGCCGGATCGATTGCTTCGCTGATGCTCACTACGGAAGCCCTGGTCGCGGAGATTCCCGAAAAGAAGGAAGCTCCCGCGATGCCCGGCGGCCACGGCGGCGGCATGGGCGACATGTACTAAGGACTTGCCGTCCCAGCAAACGCGCCTTCGGCGCAAAACAAAACCAGAGGGTGCCCCACCCAAGCCGAGTTTGGCTTGGGTGGGGTTTTTCTTGCCCTAAAGAACGGCGTCTGAAAAAATGACCGGATATGCAGATTACGTACGAGTTGACCGAGAGAGATTTCACCGAGGCCCATACAGTTCACCGCAAACGTGACGGGCTGCCCGTGCGCGGAACAGACCGCGGCAAACCCAACTGCAACGGCGAGAACGATCAATTTCCAGGTGGGCCCCATAACCCCTCCTCACTCCGGAAACTTGTTTCTATTTCTATAAGCGTGGACGGGAACCAAATCCTGTCACGCAGCAGCACATTTTTTTGAGACGGGATACCCGCGTTGGGCCTGGCTGCCGAGGTCGGGCGCGGCCCATCCGAACTTCGGCTGCCCCGCCTTTCGCGCTGTCGGAAGGTGGGGATCGATGCTGCGGACGCTCCGAGGTTTGGTTCAGGCGTCCCGACGGGATGCGGTCCTGTTTTCTGCTGCTTACCCGGCGTTGAAACGCCGGGCTACTCTCAAGCGTCCTGCCGGACGCTTCCCTTCCCGGATTGGGCCGTTTGCCTAGCTGGCGAACTGCACGGATGTATCTGATCCATTCCCTCGGGTTTTCAATTGCACGCTCCGCAGTGACCCCCGGATGAGCCGGATTTCTGAGGAGCGTTTCATGAGATTTCTATTATTTTTTTGCCTGGGCCTTTTCTCCACGTTCACCCTTGGACAGGACTTCTCGATTCCAAGCATTCCGCTGCGAAACCCGTCAGCAGATCTGCCCTCGACGGCAAGATTAACTAGCGACGGGCAGGCATCGGCTTCGCTTCAGCAAAGGCCCACAGAGACAGCCCTGCTTGATGCTCCGTCAGCGACGCAACCGACGCCTTGCACTCAGAAAAACGGGAGGCCATGCTCCGGATGGCTGCACACGCTTATTGGACAGTATCCGCCGAGTCATGTATCCGAGCAGTGGGACGGTCAACCGGACCGTTTCATCAGCATCGGAAATGGCCGACGAGCGCTGCATCCGGACAAGAAATCCTGGCTGCTGTTTGCCATGGCGCACGCCGGGATGTGGGCCTCCACGGTTATTGCCGTGAAAGATTTTCCCGCCAGCAAGGAAACGGCCGATTCGGAATATCCCGCAGTCGCCGTCCTGACCGGCATGGATTTATTGCTCTTCAAGACGTTCAGTCCGGCAATGTCACTAGGGCCGCCAGTCTACGGGATGATTCACTACTCGCGGGCAGCCTCGAATTAGCGGGGTTCGATTTCGAGCCAGGAATCGCCAAGCCACGGGGCGAGGGATCTCCCATGAGCCCGATCGCGGTCCTCATTCTTCACCCAGACCCGAGCTTAGTCATTCTCCGGTCAGAAATTTGTATTGCGCCTCGGTTAGCGGCACAACGCTGAGCCTTCCCTGCCGGACCAAGGGAGACTCCGCAAACAGGCGGTTGGCTTTGACCTCGGCGAGGGTCACGGGCTTGGCATTCGCCTTCCCGACTTTGATTTTGACTTGCGGATTTCTGGGATCGGCGGTATCTACCGAAACGACCGAGGCGGTTCCGACCGCGCTCTTCTCGTCACCGGTGTGATAGAGGACCAGCCGTTGGCCAGGCTTCATGCCGCGCAGATTCTTGAGCGCGACGGGATTCGAAACCCCGTCCCAGATGGTGGTTTTTTCGCGCTGCAGGTCGGTAAAGGAATACGTGGAGGGTTCGGTCTTGAGGAGATAGTCCATAGGTCTTCGCCCCGAAATCTCAGGCTAGTAAATTTTAGCGCGTCAATTCTGCTTGTTCTGATCGGGAGGCTGATTCGGCTTCGCGGGCGGATTCGTATCCGCCGGTTGGCTGCCGTAAATCGAATACTGATGCTGCGGCCGCTTCAATTTGATGGTCAATGCGACTTTCGGCTGCTCGATGCTGTAATCCTGGCCGTAAGTTTGGAATCCCTGGGCCAGCACCTGGACGCGCAACATACCGTAGGGAATGCCGTTGAAATCGCATTTTCCGTCGACGTCGGTCTTCAGTTCCATGCCGCCCTGCTCCTGCTTGCCCTTCTGGCTGACGGGGTGCATGATCACGGCGGCGTTGCGAACGGGCTTGCCGTTCTCGTCCCTGACGATGACGAAGTTGAGCCACGAGGTGGGGCCGAAGTCGTCGTCTTTGTCTTTTTGCGCGAATAGAGCGGGGGACATTCCAACAATGGCCATCCCCAGAACTAACGCGGCCAGAAATGTCTTTTTCATAAAGACATTGTATGCAGCGTAGGAGGCGATGTCATCCTGCTTTGGCGAAGCTGACTTTCCATTGCGCTTTGGACGCAACCCCGGACGAGGGCGTCCGGGGCTACATGATTCGTGTGTAGGGGCGGACGCATTCGTCCGTCCCGCTCGCAGAGCGAGCGGACGTTTCTGGTTGGCAAGAATTGAATCAACACTTCGCTTTACAATCTTTCCGTGAAGACCCGGGACGTGATCATCGTCGGCGGCGGGATCATCGGCCTCTCGCTCGCCATTGAATTGCGCAAACGCGGTGCCAGCGTGCTGGTGGTGGAACGCGGGGAGGTCGGACGCGAAGCTTCCCATGCCGCCGGAGGAATGCTGGTCGATTGTCCTCTAGAGACTGCTGAACCACTTCAGACACTCGCGACGGCGAGCGCGCGCATGTATCCGGAATTCGCTCGGGAACTGGAAGTCGAATCAGGAATGAAGGTCGATCTGCGGGAGCAAGGCGCGATTGTATTTCACGAAGAAAAGATCCGCGATTGGGAGGAACTTTGGCGAACGTCGGGGACCGTGCCCGCGCGGGCGCGTGAACTCGAGGCATCCATCTCCTCAACGATGGGGCCCGCCTTCTTGTTGAAGGAACGCAGCGTCGATCCGCGGGCGCTGACCGAGGCAGCTTTGAAAACGGCGAAGAATCGCGGCGTGGATTTTTCCTCGGGCGATTCGGTGACGAAAGTAAATGTGACGAATGGGTGCGCCAGCGGTGTTACGACGACAAAGACGTCGTTTGTCGCGGCGAAAGTCGTTAATTGCGCCGGAGCCTGGGCCGGGCAGATCGCTCCTGAGGCGTTCCCGACACGACCGGTGAAGGGTCAGATGCTCTGTCTCGTTATGCCTTCGCGGACATTGATCGGGCATGTCATTCGCTCGCCGGAAGCCTATCTGATTCCGCGCAGCGACGGGCGCCTGCTGGTGGGAGCAACCGTGGAAGAGAAGGGATTCGACAAGCGGACCGATCCAGACACGATCCAGCGCCTGCATCGCGCCGCGCTGGCACTCGTTCCAAAGCTTAAAAACGCCAAGATTCTGGAAGCCTGGGCGGGGCTGCGTCCGGGAACGCCGGATGCCTTGCCGATTCTCGGCGCCACGGAGACTCCCGGCTATTACGTTGCCACCGGCCACTTCCGCGACGGAATTTTGCTGGCTCCGATTACAGCGCAAGTCATGGCGAACGTGATCACAGGCTGCGCGCCTGGTTATGACTTGAAGGCTTTCGACCCTCGCCGGTTTACTTCAAAAGCTGCCTGAGGCTTTGAGCATCTACGATTACCAGAGTCATTCTCCGAAGAGTCCAGCGTTTGCTAGACTGCGCGCATGCGGCCAGGCTCAATTGTTCTAAGTGCGCTGTTGGCGTCAGTCCTCACAACGGTGCCCTGCCGCGCGCAAAATGCTTCGCCCGCGAAAACGAGCCCGCCGGCTGACAGATCGGATCGAACTCAAGAAGAGGAAGGCTGCAAGCTGCTGCCCTACAGCGGCACGATTCCGCTCACAAAACTGCCGAACTATTTCCCCAACGAACCAGACCTCCGCGGCGGAATGATCTGCCACTATCGAATCAGCCCCGACCTGCCGCTCTTCACCTTTCACTTCATAGGAAAACCGGACGACACTCTGGGTGATATCGAGGTTATCGAGGAACCCGGCACCAGGATCGTTCAAAGGATCGAGAATACGACTTATGCCGCCGACCTGCTCGACAGGACTCCCGACGACATGCTCAGCACCATCGACGCCAATTTTGATGGGTACGAAGACCTGCAGCTGTACCGGACTTGCGGCGGGACTGGAAATTGTGCGTACGATTTCTATTTGTACGATTGGGTCGCGAGCAAATTCATACGCAACGACCTTCTGAGCGATCTGTGCAGCCCCGAATTCCACGACGACACAAAACAAATTACGACCCACTCCCATGGCAGCGTTTCGGACTGGGAAAATGACACGTATCAGTACAGGGACGGCCATTACACGTTAATTCGCCAGGAAATCTCGACTTGGGACAGGAAGGCGGAAAAGGTAACGCTGAACACATACGAACTCCGCAACGGCAAGATGGAGCTCGTTGACTCCGAGACGGATCCTCAATAGTTCTCGGTTTTCCGTCGCTCTCTGTGCTCCCTGTGTCCTCAGTGGTGAAAAGCTCTTACCCCCCAGGCAAGTCCGCTCCCATCGCGCTATACTGGTCCGTTTGCATGGCATCTTGACTCCGCACTCATGCGCCGTCAGCCGCAAATTTGATCTCGAAACCAGAAAGGACGCTTTCCATGGCTTCTCCCGCCGTTGATTTTGCCCGCAGTAATCAGCAACGTTTCTTAAACGAACTCAAAGACCTTCTCCGCATTCCCAGCATCAGCACGCTTGAAGAACACAAACCCGACATTCAGAAAGCCGCCGAGTTTGTGGCCAGCGAACTGCGCCGCATCGGCATGGAAAATGTCGAGGTCATTCCGACCAAAGGACATCCGCTGATCTATGCGGACTGGCTGCATGCCGAGGGCAAGCCGACCGCGCTCATGTATGCGCACTACGATGTGCAACCGCCGGATCCCTTGGATGAGTGGAATTCGCCTCCGTTTGTAGACAAGGATGCGTATCCCGTCGAGGGCGACGCCGCAAGAAACTGGACCGCACCGAGCGAGCGCAACAGCAATATTTACGCGCGGGGAGCGGTCGACGATAAAGGCCAGCTCTGGTTGGAAGTCAAAGCGCTCGAATCCCTCATGCAGGCGGGCGGGGGCAAACTGCCGATCAACGTGAAAGTGCTTTTCGAAGGCGAAGAAGAAGTCGGGGGCGAGGCCATCGCCGAATACATTCGCAAGCAGAAAGCCAAGATGAAAGCGGATTTCGCGCTGGTCTGCGATACCGAACTGTTCGCGCCCGATCTTCCGACATTGTGCGTGGGCCTGCGCGGTCTGGTCTATACCGAAATTGAAGCCTATGGCGCGAAGACCGATTTGCATTCTGGCATGTACGGCGGCGCGGCGCCCAATCCGTTTTTCGCCCTGATCGAAATGATCGGCAAGATGAAAGACGCGAAGGGCAAGGTCCTGATTCCCGGATTCTACAAAGGCGTGAAAGCTCCGACTGCTGCCGAACTCAAAGCCTGGAAGCGACTGCCCTTCAACGAAGAGCATTACCGCAAAACTGAGGTCGGATCGAAAGTTCTCACCGGCGAGCCCGGATATTCCGTTCTGTATCGCACTTGGGCGCGTCCCACGCTGGAAGTGCACGGCATGCCCGGCGGATTCACCGCCGACGGCGCGAAAACCGTGATTCCGGCGAAAGCCAAGGCGAAAGTCTCGATGCGGTTGGTGCCCAATCAGGATCCCGACGAAGTCCTGAAGAAGTACCTGGCATTCGTGAAAAAGGTCACGCCGAAGGGGATTGAGACCAAAGTCAAAATCTGGAGCAAGGGCCCCGCCGCCGTGGTCTCGACCGACAACAAGTACATTGAAGCCGCGACCCAGGCTCTGCACGATACGTTCAAAAAAGATACGGTCTTCATTCGCAGTGGTGGATCGATTCCCATCGTCACCGATTTTCAGGATGTGTTGAAGATTCCCAGCGTGATGATGGGCTTCGGCTTGCCCGACGACAATCTGCACGCTCCGAATGAGAAGTTCCACATCCCGAACTTCCATCGCGGGATCGAGACGATCTGCCTGTTCTTCGAGAAGCTGGGAGGGTAGCAGAACTCAACTCGGAAAATATGCTGGGACAGCCGCCCTCGGCTATCTTGCTGGCGATGACACTCTGAGTGCTAACGCCCCGGTTACATCACTTGCACCGGGAACTCAGGGACTTTCGGTGGGGTCTAGACTATTTGAAGTGACCGGCATCCACTCAAAAGGAACTGATACCCACCCTCGATTTCGCGCCACCTTGCGCTGGGTGGCGCGACTGATCCTCCTATCGATTGCTGGGAGCTGGCTATACCTATATCTCGATTCCGTCTATCAGCGTCGTAGAGCCGAGGCGCTATTCGCCGACCTGAAATCCCTTGATTTTGCGACCGCCGGTTTCCCTGAAGTTCGGGACATCGTGATTCGTAACGGGGGCACGGCGATGCAGAGGAAATTGCTGCCTCGGGCTCCTGATCCAGATAACCCGAGGGTCGATGACCATGGGAACGTGACCTTCCCACGGAGGCCCCAGACCACGTGCACGCCGCGGGATTGCTGGTTTATGTTGCAGATCATGACTCAGCTTCCACGGGTTCCGTTACAAGGCAGAAAAGCAATATTCCTTTATACGACTCTCCCTTACATCGGCATTCGTTCGTGGGTTCTCGGTGCGCAGTTTGAAGTTCGAGACGGGAAACTCTATATGAGCTCCACGGGTGTCTGGGAATATAGGATGGAACGCGTAGACTACAATGCCTATCGGCAGCTGATTCCCCTCGGGTATGGAGTCGGAACCCGCAGAGACGAGGCGAGCAATGAATACAGCTCACCTGACGCATGTTGGCCAGGTAGAAATCAGGACTACCGCGTATCCGTCAGTCACGGCGTTTTCAAGCTTCCCGCCTATGCGCTCGGTACCTGTGTGGTGCAGTCCGCCACTGCGCCTATTAAACGGGCATTTGATGTTCACTTGGGCTGTCTCAACAACCCGTTTCGAAATTGTAGGTTCGACGAACTCGCACCATCGGCATGGGCTGACTATTCCGCGAAAGATGGCGCCGCTGACTCTCGTGATCCGTACGAATAAACCGGAATTAGGCCGCTCAGGCCCGCGTGCTTCAACGGTGATTGGTGAAACATCTCCTCTACGTTCATCTACCGCAAGCGGGTTCGCTAAACTTCCTTTTCGCTGTAAAGAAAGCTGCGGGGAAGGCAAACGCCAAGTCCGCTGGAACGCCCTGGGGACATCCTTGCGAGTGCAACTCCGCACTCACTTCCCTTTCAAGTTGCTGCTCTTCCCGATGAACGCTGCGACATTGTCGTGGAGGGCCTTGAGCGCCGCCTCGTGCGCATAGACCATGTGCCCCGACTCATAAAATTGAAATTCGATGTTGTTCTGCAAGTTGGCGGGAATCGGCAGGTGCTGCATTTCGTAAACGCCCTGATAAAACGGCGTCGCCAGATCGAAGTATCCGGCGTTCAATAGAACCTTGAGTTGCGGATTGTACTTGATGGCTGTGGCGAGATCGGGCATCACGTTGGTCGAGCCGGGAAACGCAAATCTCATCCCTGGCTGCTGATGTTGGAAACTCCACCAGCGAAACACCTCGACTTCCGGTTTGTACTCGCGATCTTCGCCGAACTTCAATTCCTTACGAACATAGTCGTTGAACGCGGAAACGTAGGCGGAGGAGATCGCCGCCGACTGCGGGTCGTACTCCGCCTCCTTGCTGAGCGGATCGATGGTCGGTCCGGAGAAGCGCGTATCGAGGCGGCCGGTGGTGAGGTTGTTGTCGTCCTGCAGGTTCTTCTCGAATTCACCGCCGTTGATGCGCAGGTTGGCTTTCTCGATATACGACGTGGGCAGGCCGGTGTACTGGTGCAGCTTCTCGACGATGGCGTGGCGTTGATCGGCGGGCAGGGAAGATCCCGCCTCCAATGCGAGCGCGTAATCGTTCATGGCAAAGTGCTCAACATCTGCAATCAGCGTCTTCAAATCAGGCCGCGGCTCGGGCAGCTTGTGGTGATACCAGGCGGTTGCGGCGTAGGTCGGAAGATTTAACTGGTATGCGATGTCGACCCCGGGATTGCCATCTGGAAAATCGGAGTCGAGCGAGAAGTTCAGAATCTGCGACAGCAGGATCACGCCGTTGAAGTCGACATCCCGTTCCGTCTCGAGAAGATTGGCGAGAACCGCCGAGCGCGTCGTACCATAGCTTTCGCCGAACAAGTATTTCGGCGAATTCCACCGGCCGTATTTGGCCAGGAACTGCACAATGAAGTCGGAGAACGCCCAGGCATCCTGATCTACGCCGTAGAAGGCCTTTTCCTTATCTTTGCCGCTGAGACGGCTGAAGCCCGTACCGGGCGCATCGACGAAGACCAGATCAGTAGCGTCGAGCAAGCTGTAGTCATTGTTGACCACGGAGTAAGGCGCGGCCGGAGTGTGTGTATCGTCAGCCGTCACCACGCGCCTGGGGCCGAAAGCTCCCATGTGCAGCCACACCGTCGACGAACCGGGGCCGCCGTTGTAGAAGAAGGTCAGCGGCCGTGGCGCTCCTTTGGTATCGGACCTGAAATACGCCACATAGAACATGCTGGCTTCCGCAGCCTTGTTCTTAGGATCGGGGTCGGCATTCTGCGGAACATCGTCCCAGCCCTTGGGATGGACCAGCAGCGTGCCCGCGTAGGCGTCGTACTCGATCGCTTTGCCGCCTATCGTGACGGAACCCTTCGTCTGCTGCTGCTCCGGTTTGAATTCTTGGGACTTTGGTGCTTCCGTCTTGCTGGCTTCGACCTTGACGGTAGAGGTCTCTTCTTTAGACTGGGCATGAAGCAGGATCAGTGGCAGAACTGCAGTGACCATCGCGACTGCAATGAACTTCCGACGGAGCATGGAGCGATTCTCCTCAGTGGGGATGATACTTCTTCGCTGGCAAGGCGAAGGAAGACAATGTAACACGATGGCCGAGATCCCGCCGCCGTTGCCGCGTCGATGCGCGGTGCCAGTGTATCCCCATTGCACTCCGCCCGCGCTTGCGCTAGCCTTAAATTGCTCTCGCGGTTCTCCCACCTCGTTTTTTCCTCTCCACAACTTTTCTGGTCGAGTGCTGCAATGTCTGTGCAATACAGCGCGGTCGCGTGCAAGGCCATACAAGATATAGTGTTATATTGCTTGACCCCGGTGCGATTTCGCCGTTACAGTAGCTTAACCTTGTGCGCGCCCTATCCAGCCGGGGGGTGAGGAAACACTGCTTGCGAGAGAAATGAGCATCGTTTCAAGCGCGGGAGGAATCCGTCTGGTCAATAGGCCAGAAACAGCAGGTCCCTCCATGCGCGATTGGATTGTCAAGGCCAATCCAATCGCTTAGTCAGGATGACAAGTTTTTTTGTCGGTACATCCGAAGGGCGTACTGACAACTGGCAACTGGTTTTAAAGGAGTGATCGTTGCTCAAACTGAAGAAGCTTCAGATTCTCGGGTTCAAGTCGTTCTGCGACCGCACCGAACTCAAGTTTCACGGGGACGGTGTGGCGGCCATCATCGGCCCGAACGGCTGCGGCAAGTCGAACATCGCGGACGCGATCTCGTGGGTGTTGGGCGAGCAATCGGCCAAGACGCTGCGCGGATCGCGCATGGAAGATGTGATCTTCGCCGGCACGCGCGATCGCAAGCCGACCGGCATGGCGGAAGTGACGCTGACTCTGATCAGTCCGGAAGTCTATGCCGGATCCGACGCGAACGCGCCCACCGAGATCGAGATCCAGGACGACATGCCCAGCGAGGCAAGTCTCGCCGACGATTGGGATGAAGCCGCGATCCGCTCGCGCGCTGCGCAAGAGACCGAGAGCGCCGTGGAAGACGCGCAGCCGGGACGAACGGAAGAAGTTGAAATTCCCCGGTCGAAGATCAATACGATCGCGATCGCCTTCCCCGACGATGAACCGATTTTCGCCCTGCCGGTGCACAACGTGACTGCACCGGCAGCGCAAGCCGCTCTAGGAACTCCGGCGCCGCATGTGGTGCTGAAGATTCGACGGAGAAAATTCAATCAGCAGCAGTTCCGGCACGGAGAAATCGTGGTGACGCGGCGGCTGTTCCGCTCCGGGGACAGCGAATATTTGCTGAACGGCAAGCTGTGCCGCTTGCGCGATATTCAGGAATTATTTATGGGCACCGGGCTCGGACCGGAGTCGTACGCGCTGATCGAACAAGGACGCATCGGGCAGATCCTGAGCAGCCGTCCGACGGATCGGCGGGCGATTCTGGAAGAAGCGGCCGGAATCACGAAATTCAAAACCAAAAAGCGTCTGGCCGAGGCGCGCCTGGAAGATGCCAAGTTGAATCTGGCGCGCGTAAACGACATTTTCGACGAAGTCACGCGGCAGATGAATTCGCTCAAGCGGCAGGCTTCGAAAGCGGAGCGGTATGCGCGTCTGCGCGACGAGATGCGCGCCAAGCTGCGGCTTGTTTTGGCCAGCAAGTTTGCGGTGCTCGAACGGGACAGTACCGAGATCGATGCGCAATTGAACGCGCTGGCGGAAGAGATGCAGCATCGCGCGGAAACCGTGCAGCAGTTTGAGTCGGAGCATACCGAACGCACGCGGCGCGGATACACCATCGAAACCGAGTTGCGCGAGAACCGTGACCGCATCAGCCAGATCGCGATGGAAATCGACCGCGCCCATGCACGCCGCCGCCACAATGAAGAACGTTGCGCCGAGTTGCTGGTGCGGAGCGCATCGGCGGAGGCTGAGTTGGCGCAGGCGCGTCATCGTCTGACGGCGCTCGAATCCGAGCGCGAATCGAATCGGCAAATTCTCGAATCGGCTGCCGGCGATCTCGCCGCAGCGCAAGCCGATCTGCTGGGATGTCAGCAAGACGCCGCGAACGCCTCGGCGAATTTGGCTGAAATCGAGCGGCAGCAGGAGGAATTTCGCGTCGCCATGTTTGACACAGTTTCGACGGCTTCGCGTCTGCGCAATCAACTGGCGCAAGCGGAAGAACGGCTGGCCGGAGCGGACCGCGAATCGCGGCG
Organism: uncultured Acidobacteriaceae bacterium; assembly: GCA_963772045.1. Lineage (GTDB taxonomy): Bacteria > Acidobacteriota > Terriglobia > Terriglobales > Acidobacteriaceae > Sulfotelmatobacter. The sequence continues at coordinate 319,586 of CAVYWC010000006.1, forward strand.
GCTCGACGCTGAGATCGTCAATGCGACCTCCCAGATTGAGGCTTTCGGCGGACAGCGCGGCCAACTGGCGCTCGAATTTGAAAGCGTGACGCAGCGCGTCAGCGGCGTCACCGAAGAAATCAGCCAGATTCGCCGCTTGATCGAATCGAAGAAGCAAGAGGAGAGTCAATCAAAATCGCGCCTCGACGGTCTGCGCGCGGAATATGCGACGGCGCTGGGGAAAAAAGGATCGCTCGAAGCGGTGATCGCGGAGCATGGATACTCGACCGAATCGGTGCGTCGTCTGTTTCAGTCCGGGGTAATGCATGGTGGCTCCGCGCCAGTCGGCGTGCTTGCCGACTTTCTGGAAGTTGAGCCGAAATACGAGCGCGTGGTCGAGGACTTTCTGCGTGACGAATTGAATTATGTTGTCGTGAAATCGTGGGATGCGGCCGACGAAGGTCTGCGCATGCTGCGCACGGATGTGGATGGACGCGCCACGTTCCTGGTTCATCCTGAAGATTCGCAGGCAAAGTTTTCGTTCGTGCTCGACGAAGCGGCGCATTCGGCTCCGCCGGCAGCGCAGATCCTTCCGCTGAAAAATACAATCCGAGTCCTCAACGGATTCGGGAAATCGCTGGAAGTGATTCTGCCCAAGCTGCGCGACGGATACATCGTGCCTGAGTCCGGCGTTGCGCGCGGGCTGGCGCTGGAAAATCCCGACGCGTTTTTCCTGTCGCAATCCGGCGAGTGCTTCCACAACGTGACCGTGACCGGCGGGAAAGAGCGTGCGGAAGGTCCGCTTTCGATGAAGCGGGAACTCCGCGACGTGCTGCGGCAGATTGACGAAATCGAGTCGGCACTGCGTGCAGAAGAGATGCGCGTTCTGACGCTGGGCCGCGAAATCAAGGAGCTCAGTTCTCTGCTCGATCGGCTGGACGGCGAAAAGCGTGAGGCGGAACACCAGGCCATGACTTCCGATCATCTGCTGCGGCAACTTGATTCCGAGATGACGCGGGTTTCCGAGCGGCTGAATATCGCGCAACTCGAATTGAAGCGCCTCGCTGCCGAACGCGCCGAACAGGAAAGCCTGGTTTGCGCGCGGCACGCGGAAATTGCGGCGGTGGAAGAAAAGCGTGTCCAACTCGAGCAGCAGATCGCGGCCGCCCAGGAGTCTTTGGCCAGATTGCGCCAGAGCCGGGAAGACTCGGCCCGCATTACGTCTGAGCACGCGGCGCGTGTGGCGACGCTTGCGGAGCGGCATCGTTCGGCGGCGGCGGTTCTCGAGAGAATCGAATCGCTGTTCTCGGAAATGACGGAACGCTGTCAGTCCCTGGCAACGCAGATGGAATCGGCGGCGGCGGAAAAGTTGCGGCGGGAAACGGAAAACGAACAGGTTACCGAACAGGCTGCCGACCTGGACGCGGAACGCAATGCCGCGCAGGCGCGCGATGGATTGCTGCAATTTGAGACAGAACAGCTGCGAGCACGGCAGGCCGAGATTGAAGAACTTCTGCGGCAGAGCCGCGCGCTGCTCGATCAGGCTCGCGATCGTCGTGGCGAGCTTTCGGCAACCTTGGCCAAGCTGCAGTCTGATGCACAACATATGGCCGATACCTGCCTGAACGAATTGGGAATTGAGCACTCGGTTTTGATGGCTGATGAAACCGTCACTCCGGTGATCGGCGAACAGCTCGCGGCTGAGGATCAGCAATATCGCGACATGCGCGCCAAGCTGGAAGCGATGGGTCCGGTCAACATGATGGCGCTGGAGGAATACAAGGAAACGGCGGAACGGCACGCTTTCCTGGATACGCAACGCAAAGACCTGATCACGTCCATCGAGAACACGACCGCGACCATCCGCGAAATCGATCAGGTATCGCGGCAAAAGTTTGAAGAGGCGTTCGTGAAGATCAACGACAACTTCCGGGAGACGTTTAAGAAACTTTTCGGTGGCGGACAAGCGTTCATGAAGCTAACCGACGAAGAGAACAGCGCCGAAAGCGGCATCGATGTGGTCGCATCCCCTCCGGGCAAGCGGCTGCAAAGCGTGTTGCTGCTCTCGGGCGGTGAGAAGGCGCTCACGGCGCTAGCGCTTCTGGTTGGCATTTTCCAGTACACGCCCAGTCCCTTCTGCATTCTGGACGAAGTCGATGCTCCGCTCGACGAGGCCAACATTGGCCGCTTCACCGAACTCGTCAAAGAGATGAGCCTGCAGACCCAGTTCGTCCTGATCACGCACAGCAAGAAAACCATGAGCATCGCGCCGGTGCTTTATGGCGTTACCATGCAGGAACCGGGAGTATCGAAGCTGGTGTCGGTGCGGTTTGGGGTGCAGTAAAGGTTTATCAACTGATGGTCATCCCGCCCCGCGCTTTTCATCTGCGGGGCGGCGGATTTTCCTCACAAACAAGCTTTGTGGCTCGGGAGATCCTTCGCGCCGCCTGAAAATGGCTGTGCTCAGGATGACACCGAGCGAGCATCGGTCCGCGTTATCCACTGCGTTCCTCAGCTTTTCCACAGTTCGTATACGCTAGAGGCCTTACCCCGAGCGGCTTTCGAGCTCACAAGTATCCTGTCAATCCTTCTTGATTAAACGGGACATCCGGCGTTACAACAGGCGTGCGCAGAATCGTTGACAAAATTTCTTGACCCGCTAGAATACCCCACGCTCCTTGCCTGTAAAATTTCCTTATGGTTTCCAATCTTCTCGATCCCGTTCTGTTGCAAACCGAATTCTCGGATCTCCAACTTCATGGCAGCGGAAAAGTCCGCGACGTCTATACGGTCGACGACCAGCGGCTACTGTTCGTGGCCACGGACCGCATCTCCGCCTTCGATTACATCCTGGCGACGGGCATTCCCCACAAGGGCCGGGTGCTCACGCAGATTTCGCTGTTCTGGTTCGACTTTCTGGCAGACATGGTACCCAACCATTTCATTTCCGCCGATGTGGATTCCTACCCGCCACCGATCCGCAAGTACGCCGATCAGCTGCGCGGGCGCTCCATGCTGGTGCAGCGCGCGGAAATGTTTCCGGTGGAATGCGTGGTGCGCGGATATATTTCCGGTTCGGCTTGGAAGGAATACAAATCCTCCGGGTCGGTGTGCGGCATCAAGCTGCCCGCAGACCTAAAAGAATCGGATGCCTTTCCAGAGCCGATCTTCACTCCGGCCACGAAAGCCGTCACTGGCCACGACGAGAATATCTCGTTCGACGAGATGTGCAAGATTGTCGGCCGCGACGACGCCACGCACCTGCGTGACCTGACGCTGCGCATCTATAACAAAGCGGCCACTTACGCTCGACAGCGCGGTATTATCATTGCCGACACCAAGTTCGAATTTGGACGCACGGCCAAGGGCATCACGCTGGCCGATGAAGTGCTTACTCCGGATTCTTCCCGCTTCTGGCCCGCCGATAAGTACGCTCCGGGCCGCGCCCAGGAATCGTATGACAAGCAATATGTCCGTGATTACCTCGAGCAAATTCACTGGAATAAGCAACCGCCCGCGCCGGCCCTCCCCCCCGACGTTGCGCGCCGGACCAGTGAAAAATATCTTGAGGCGTATTTCCAGCTTACGGGGCGCAAGCTGGATGAATGAACAGACAATCGATGAACTGACACTCTGTCCTGACCACGCCCGCAGGAGTTTCTTATGAGCCTCGCGGATTGGTTTATCTGCGCGCTGGTCGTTTTGAACGTTGTGGCCGCCGCGGTGCAGGGCTTTTTTTCCGAGGCTCTGACCATGGCCGGTTTGGTTATCGGCTATCTGGTCGCAGCCTGGAAATATCGCAGCGTGGCGGAGTGGCTGGAGCAGTATTTAAAGAACGTGTGGTTCTGTGAGATCTTGGCGTTTCTTGTAGTTTTTTTCGCGATCGTGTTGATTTTCGGAGTTGCCGCCAGGATCGCGCGCTGGGCGATGAAGCAAGCGGGACTCAGTGGTTTTGACCGTTTTCTGGGCGGATTGCTGGGCCTGGTGAAGGGCGGACTGATGGTGGCAGTGATCCTGATGGGGATGGCGGCATTCACGCCTACCTCCAGGCTGCTGCAAAATTCGCAACTCGCTCCCTATTTTCTGGTGGTGGGCCGGGCCGCAATTTGGCTGGCACCTTCCGAGTTACGCGCTCGCTTTTACCAGGGTCTGGACCTGCTGCACCACGTTCCGCAAAACGCGGGCGGCATCTCGGCGGACGGAACGACGAAGTAGACGTAGTGCAGAAAACAATTTCGTAACCAAGAGAGAGCTATCGTGAAAGATCAACTGGAAGCACTCGTCCTGCAGATGTACCGCAGCAACATCCTGTACGTGGAAGGCGTACGTGAGTTCAAGAAGCGTTTCATCCTGACTGTGTTGGAAGAAAACAAAGGCAACCAGTGCCGCGCAGCCCGCGAATTGGGCATGCACCGCAACACTCTGAGCCGCACCATCAACGAGCTGCGCATAGACGTTCGCCAGTTGCGCGATGGAGAAAAGCGGCCGCCGCGCAGCGCCCGGCCGGTCAGCCTCGATAAGAAAATCGTCCGCTAAGGGTTACCCTGAAAAGCTCCCCGCAGAAAAGTTCAGCAGAAAAATGAAAGGCAGCCCGAGTGGGGCTGCCTTAGGTTTCCGACCGCTGTCAGACTACTGCGCCGACCTGTGGACCGGCTTCTTAGCGGGAGCTGCCGGCTTGGCCCGGAGCAATTGCCCTTTATCCATCACCATCATGAAAGGGCTCGAGGTGTAGGAAGAGGGTTCGCCCTGGAAGTCGAAGCTGGCTCCATCTTTCGGAATCAGTTTCGGCGGCACCTTCTCTTCGAAGTTCAGAGTGATGTCGGCCTTCTTGGCATCGATATCGTCGGAGCTGCCCGCGATCATGAACTGTTCCGGCGTCGTGCTGATCACAGTGCCATTCATCTGCACCGCCTTGCCCTTAATCGCATTCCAGACCGTCGCTTGATCATCCGGAGTGCCGTTCGTCAGGATGAATTCCCAGGTGGCGAAATCCATCTTGTCTGGCGAAGTAGCGGCGATCATGTTGTGCGCCTGCTCCGCCGGTGTGGGCGCGGGCTTGATCGGCACCTGCGCACCATTCGCCTTGGCCGCAGCGAGTACGTCCGTCCAGCCGTCTTCCCCCGCGTGAAATTTTACGTACTGCGATTTCGCGTATTTTTCAATCTGAGGCTCGGCCGCCGGCGGAGCCACTGCGGCCGCGCGTGCCGCGTACCAGATTCCATTCTGATAATCCGGCGGAGTCTGGCTCAGATACGCGAGAGCCAAAGGATAGACGACGCTGAAATCAGTGGCATTGGCCTCGACCGCAGGCTTCAGATACTTGACCGCATCGGCGTAGTCCTTATCTTGAAGGTCGGCAATGCCGATGACCGAGTCAAAGATTGAGGTCATCTGGGGCTGCATCTTCTTGATCTCGGGATCTGTGACTTTGTCGAAACAGGAGATGCCTTGCTCCCCATCTTTCTTGCCATCAGTCAACTCCTGTTGCGCGTTCCCTTGGTTTGACTGTGCCAGCACGCGATCGAAGTACGCCAGTAGCGCCAGAGCCCGCTCGTTGCACGGATCGGCCGCGATGACCTTATTGGCCGTCGCCATTGTTTTCGGAGCGTTGTTTGTCTGCTGGTAGGTCCCCATCAGAATTTCCAGCGCCTGCGTCTTCATGACGCTGTTGGGATACTGCGTGAGGAAGGCTTCCAGGCCACTGATCTTGGCATTGGGATCGGTCTGCTGCACGGCGCTCACGTAGGCGTTATATTCCGCCGGGTCTTTGATAACCGGCGCGGCAGCTTGCCCCTGCGCGGGCGCGGCAGCTTGTCCTTGGGCGGGCTGCGCGGCTTGGGTCACTGTTCCTACAGAAACCCCAAGCACAATCGCAAGCAGAAGTCTTGTCATTAGTATGGCTCCTTGACCATGGCATTATTGCTTTTTTCCGGGAGACGTCTTTTATAAAGCAAACGGTGACTGCATTCCGACGGACCGCTTGTTCTCGGATCCTGCTTTGGAATGCTGCGCTTCCTGGCAGGCAGCCCCGGGAAGTAAGGACTGGCATACGGGCACCGCAAACCCGTTTCCCGGTTGGCCGGATTATAAGTACCTCGACTGCCGAAGGCAAGCAAGTTCCCAATCATCCCCCAATTTACTGCTAAGATGCGGCTGGCGGCTTTCGTGGATGTTTCGCCGCGATTCCATCGCCGGAGTCTAGCAAGTATGGACACCGCAAAGCCTCTCCATGGACAAGTGGCAGTCATAACGGGCGCAGGGCGCGGAATCGGAGCAGCCATTGCCCGCAAACTCGCCGCATTGGGCGCCACCTGCGTTCTTTGCGGACGCACCCAGTCGACGCTGGATGAAACCGCACAGACGATTCTGCAAAGCGGGGGGAAGGTCGAAGTCATCCCCTGCGACGTAACTGTGCTGCATCAGCTGGAATACGCGGCGGCCCGCGTGAACAGCACGTTCGGACGTCTCGACATTCTCGTCAACAATGCCGGCGTCGGCGGCTTTAACGAAGCGCTGCACAACCTCCCGCCGGAAGACTGGGAGCGCATCCTCAACACCAACCTGCGCGGCGTTTATTATGCGATTCGCGCTTTCGCGCCGCTGATGATCCATGCCTTTTCCGGGCACATCATCAATATCTCGTCCCTCGCGGGAAAGAACCCTGTGCCCAAGGGCGCGGCCTACGCTGCTTCGAAGTGGGGATTGAACGGCCTTACTTACTCTGTGGCGGAAGAACTGCGCGGACAAAACATTCGCGTCTCGGTCGTCTGTCCCGGATCGGTCGACACTGAACTGAGTCCGCACGCCGGCAAAGATCCAAACAAGATGCTACAGCCCGATGACATCGCCCACGTCGTGGCCATGCTGGTCACGCAGGCTCCGCAATCATTTGTGAGCGAAGTGCTGATTCGGCCGACGCAGAAACCGTAGAGGTTCTTAAGTGCCTGTCTAGGGAGAGCCGCCGTCGGCTGTCCGGCGGAAGAAGGCTCCGCAGGTCGGCATTCTACTTTTTGAACAGATTGTCGAACGCCGCGCGCGCACTACTCGGCCGCAGGCTGGCCGGTGTGGACGTTTCCTTCTCGTGGGTGACGCGCATTTCGTACGACGGACATTCGTTGCGCGCATCTTTTTTCGCCACTCGCTCCTTCACTGGCTGCATGCACTCGAACCGGCTGCCTGGATCGAAGTACATGCACTGCTTGCAGGAATGCAGCTCGAAGCCGCACTTTGGACACTTCCCTTCCACGCCGAATCCTTGCAACACGGTGCCGCACTGCGCACAACGCGAGACCGCCCGCGTTCCAGGCAGATTTACCGGCTTTGGGCCGAGCGCATGATCCCATTTCGGCGGACCACTTGTCCGTTCCTTGGGAGCCTTCTTCGGTCCCTCGCCCCGCGAATCTTTGGCCGATGACTCTCGGTCGCGGTCCTGATACCCATGTTGCCGATATTTCGCCACACAACCTCCAACCACGGCAGGTATTGTCCACCCAACCCCGACTGCCCGGCAAGTGGGAAGAGGCCTTAGCTGCCTTCGTTCACGGATTACCAACACCCTAGGAAACTTAGCTCGCTACAATATACTCATGATCCACGAAATCCTTCCCGTCGGGCCGCTGCAATGCAACTGCTCGATCATCGGCGACGAGACATCCCGTGAAGCGATGGTCATCGATCCGGGCGACGAAATTGACGAAGTGCTCGCGATCGTGCGCAAGCATAACTTGCAGGTCAAGCAGATCGTGGTCACGCACGCGCATATTGATCACGTTGGCGGAGCGATGAAATTGCGCGCCGCTACCGGCGCTCCCATTCTGCTCAATCAGAACGACTACGCTCTGCTCAAGATGCTCGACATGCAAGCGGCGTGGATCGGCATGCCGGCGCCGGGCAAAGTCGAGATCGATCGCAGCATCACGACCGGAGAAACCGTGAGCGCGGGCACGCATACCGCCAGCATTTTTCATACACCCGGTCACACCGAGGGCAGCGTTTGCCTGTACTTTCCCGCGGAAAAGAAGTTGATCGCCGGAGACACGCTCTTTACCGGATCGATCGGCCGCACCGATCTCCCCGGCGGGTCGATGCAGAAGATCCTGCGCTCTCTGCATGAGACCGTGCTGGCCTTGCCCGATGAAACGGTGGTCATCCCCGGCCACGGGCCACTGACCACGATCGGCGAGGAGCGCGCCAGTAATCCGTTCCTGGTCAAGCGCTAAGAAATTGGGCGGTCCTGTGGACACGATATAATAGAAGGATTCTCGGTCGGCAAAATCGGCTTCTGTGCGGCTGCCAGTGAGATGAGCCGAGCTTCGCTCAGGCTGGACAGCCGCTGGGTGGCCACCCCGGAGCCTGCCCTGAGCGGAGTCGAAGGACGGTTTTCGTAGGGTGGGGATTTTGACAGCTGACCTGTGAGAGCTGTTCTTCCACCCGATTTCAAACATGGATTTCAGACTCGTTTCTAACTACAAACCGCAAGGCGACCAGGCATCTGCCATTCAGGCGCTCACGCGTGGCCTGTTCGATCGTGAGCAGCACCAGGTTCTGCTGGGCGTTACCGGATCGGGCAAGACGTTCACCATGGCGAAGGTGATCGAGGCGCTGAATCGTCCCACGCTGGTGATGGCGCATAACAAGACGCTGGCCGCGCAGCTTTATCACGAGTTCAAGAGCTTCTTCCCGCACAACGCGGTCGAATATTTCGTCTCCTATTACGACTACTATCAGCCCGAAGCCTATGTTCCCGCCGCCGATCTCTACATCGAAAAAGAAGCGACCATCAATGATGAACTCGATAAGCTGCGGCTCTCGGCGACACGTTCTTTGTTCGAGCGACGCGACGCCCTCATTGTGGCGTCGGTGAGCTGCATCTACGGCCTGGGATCGCCCGAGGCCTATTACGGCATGATGCTGTTCGTGGAAAAAGGCCAGAAGATCAAGCGCGAGGACATCACACGCAAGCTGGTCGACATTCTGTATGAGCGCACGAATGGCGAGTTTCGCCGCGGCACGTTTCGCGTGCGTGGCGACGTCATCGAGGTCTTCCCTACTTATGACGACATGGCGTATCGCATCGAAATGTGGGGAGATCAGATCGAGTCGTTGTCGCAGATCGATCCGCTCTTCGGCACGGTCAAGCAGAAATACATGCGGCTGCCGATTTATCCCAAGACGCATTACGTGATGAAAGAAGAAACCCGGGCGTCGGCGGTCGACTCGATCAAGAAAGAACTGGCGTGGTGGGAAGTCGAACTGGAAAAACAGGGACGGGTGGTCGAAGCGCAGCGCATTCATCAGCGCACCATGTTCGATCTGGAAATGATCAAGGCCATGGGCTATTGCCACGGGATCGAGAATTATTCGCGCCATTTTACCGGACGATTGCCGGGCGAGCCTCCGCCGACGCTGCTGGATTATTTTCCGCGCGACTTTCTGATGTTCATCGACGAATCGCATCAGACCGTCCCGCAACTGCACGGCATGTACGCCGGCGACCGTTCGCGCAAGGAAGTGCTGGTCGAATATGGATTCCGCATGCCCTCGGCTCTCGACAATCGTCCGCTGACATTTGAGGAATTTGATCATCGCACCAATCAACTCGTGTATGTTTCGGCCACCCCCGGTCCCTATGAGCTGACGAAGTCGGCAGGCGTGGTGGTTGAGCAGATCATTCGGCCGACGGGATTGATCGATCCGCCGGTGGAAGTTCGTCCAGTGAAGGGGCAGATTGACGACCTGCTGCATGAGATTCGCGCACGCACGGAAAAAGGCGAGCGCGTGCTGGTCACAACTCTAACCAAGCGCATGGCCGAGGACTTGGCCGAGTATTACGCGGAAGTCGGTGTGAAGTGCCGCTACATGCATTCGGAAATCGAGACGCTGGAGCGCGTGAAGATTCTCCGCGATCTGCGCAAAGGCGAATTCGATGTATTGATCGGCATCAATCTTCTGCGCGAGGGGTTGGATCTGCCCGAGGTTTCGTTAGTCGCGATTCTCGACGCCGACAAAGAAGGATTCCTGCGCTCCTCCGGGTCGCTGATTCAAACCATCGGCCGTTGCGCCCGGCATCTGAATGGCCGCGCGATTCTTTACGCCGACCGGCAAACGGATTCGATGAAGCGCGCTATGGACGAGACTTCCCGTCGCCGCGCCATCCAGCAAGCCTACAACGAAGCGAACGGCATCACGCCGGAGTCGATCGTGCGCCCGCTCGACATGACGCTGGTCGCAATGGTTGCTGCCGATTATGCCGACCTGACCGCCAGCGAATCCGAAGGCATGCCGGAATTCAAATCGCAGGAAGAAGTGGATTCGTATATCGGCAAATTGGAAAGCGACATGCGCGAAGCCGCCAAGCGCTTCGAATTCGAGAAGGCCGCGAAGCTCCGCGACACCATCAAGGAGCTAAGGACGAAGGAGTTCTTATTCGCGTAGGTATCTTGAAATCAGTAACCCGGAGTCTACTGGGCGCCCGTGACGTAAACGCGATTGCCGCAGTTATGCCAAGCCTCAAAAGTGTTGATGAACCATCCACAGAACTCGGTGACACGCGTACGGCCATTGCGTAGAGCATCATCCCGATATTTCATAACGACGAACAGGTACAGGCGCTTTTTACCTGATAAGACGTCAGGCGCGACCGCTCCAAGCTGGGATATCTCAGTATCGTCTTGCGGAGCTGTGAAGTAATGCTTTGGCGGTGTCCCCGGCTGTATCTCGTCTGCGGGTTGGGGCGGCGGCGGCTCTATCGCCCTAGCAAGGTGCTTGTAGCGTTCCTCCTCGTCTTGCGTCATATCTTCCGTCGCGACGACAATCGACCGATGCGCCATGTTCGATACCGGCAAGGCCCCCTTGTCCGCATAAAACACGTTGAGGAAGAAACCAGGTTGATTACCCTTCCTCGCCAGAACACCCACGACATCCGTGACTTCCAGCCTCGATTCGCGGCGGCTCCAAAATTCTGGCCATTTCCAAGCTGCATAGGTAAGCACTGCGCCGAGAACGCCCAGAACCAAGGCCGATACGGCCAGGACGAAAAGGACGGGGGCATTTTTGCTGAGAGAACGAAATTTCGCCCTGAACCCATGTGAGCGCTCCCATTCGTGCTGCCAACAATAGGTCGCGCCAGGCTTGACCCTTCGCTGGCAATTTGCCCCTGATCCGGTGGTAGCACGACAAATAGCTTGTTCGCGACCCGCCGCCGACTGCTGCGTCATTTCAAGGGATTGTACCTTGGGCTGTGGCCCGCCGTCCGTTGCCGATCGCTTTTCCATTGCAGCACCGTTCCCTGCCCTTCAAGCCGCGGGTAGCAAGCGCGCGGCTTCTTACTGCAGAACCAGCAAATCCACTAGACCCGTGTTACACCGTTTTCGTGTCATCCAAACGCGAACTCCGCAACGTAACCGTCACCCTCGAAGAAGACGTCGCCCAGTGGGCTCGCATCGAAGCCGCGCGCCGCGACACCAGCGTTTCCCGCCTCCTCGGAGAATTGCTGAAGGAAAAGATGGGCGCGTCCGAAGCCAAGGATTCTGTCGCAGACGCTGCAGAACGTCTGTCACACTTCGGCAAAAGGCATCGGCTGTCATTGCCCGGGCTCAAGATCAAAGACCTGATCAATGAAGGACGCCGGTGAGCCGGTTTGTCATCGACGCGTCGGTGGTTCTGACCTGGACCTTCCCTGACGAAAATGCGCCGTTGGCGCGCAAAGTCGCCTTGATGTTCAAGCAAGGCGATTCCGCCGTTGCTCCGTCCTTCTGGCCGCACGAAGTTCTGAATGCACTGTTGGTCGGGGAGAAGCGTAAGCGAATCTCAGCCCCGCAGATAGACGCCTTCTTTGCGGACCTCGGAACGCTTCCTGTCGAACTGCACTACTTCCCTGCTGCGGACGTCTTTGGGCGGATTCAGCAACTAAGCCGTGAACACGAACTGACTGCGTACGATGCGGCGTACCTTCATCTGGCTGAAGTGAACGGTCTGAGGTTGGCCACTCTGGATGCAGATCTGATTGCCGCTTGCAGGCGGTCTGGCTTGGAGCTGGCCTGAGTTATCGTCCGTAGGCCGCGCTGGCGGCCAGCGGCTTGCGGTGCATGGTGTATCCGTCGAAGACTTCGGGACGAAAGTTGAGATTGGGCGCGCAGAGTTTTTCGGTCTGGCTGAGGAAGAGATAGCCGCCGGGTTCAAGGTACAGGTGCAGGCGCTCGATCAGCGCGCCGCGCTGCGAGCGCGAGAGATGCGGCAGCACGTCCATGCAGAAGATGCAATCGAAGCGACCGATGTAGACCGGCTTGGTCAGATTCATAGTGTTGAAGGTGACCAGGCTGCGCAGGCGCGGCTTGACCAGCAGATGGGCGTTTCCATTCGTAGGAATCACGGCCGGTGCGCTGTTTGCCTGAGACCGCGCATCGCCAATCGATGCAGCGCTCGGCGCTGCTGACGATCCATTGGCCGCAGGCTTGAATGCTTCCGCGACCGGTTGCCCGGAGTTGCCGTTGCCATTTCCATTTCCAATTTTCGAGAAACTGGCGCGGATCATCGCCGGAGGCAGGCCGGTCAGAGCCGACTGCGGATAGAGCCCGCGCTCCGCGGCTACAATCGCCGAGGGCAGCAGGTCGGTGCCGACAATATGAATGGACAAATCTCTCAGGTTCTGCGCGGCCGGCGGCGGAACGATTCCTCCCGTGCTGCGATTGACGGAGCTTTTCCCGTCCTTGTTTGCGTTCCCGTTGTTACCGTTTCCGTTCCCGGATGCGGCGGGGTTCGAGTTACCGTTTCCATTGGGCAGCGCTTCGCACAGGGCCATCGCGATGGAGTAGGCTTCCTCTCCCGTGGAACATCCGGCACTCCATATACGGATTGTCGCGGGTGACTCGTCCGATTTGCGCAGGCAGAGTTGCGGCATCACATGCTGGGCCAGAGCGTTCATCGCTCCGGGATGACGGAAAAAACCGGTGCTCGTGTTGAGGACGCCATCGAGAAACTGCGGCAGAAAACCGGGTTCCTGATCGGCAGCGCGTACGCGCTCCAGCAAGGCGGAGGGCGATTCCAGTTCCTGTTTTTCGAGATATTCGCCAACATGCGCCGCCAGAGCGCTATTCGGGCAATCGAGCAGGATTCCGACCTGCCGCTCCACCAACAAGCGGAGTTCGGAAAGCTCGTGCTCGAGAATCGTGATGCCTGGCATCAATCGATGCATAAGATCAGTTTCCAGTACCCGGTTGCCAGTCCTCAGTTGCCGTGGTTCAGGGATCAGAGGTCAGGGGGCAGGAGTCAGTAGCGAATGACCTGACCTCTGTCCGCTGATCCCTAGCCCCGCCTTCCGGCCTCTGACCTCTGGCCTCTTCTCTACGCTCCGGCCGCCGCGACATAAGATTTGCCCGCGTCGGTTTCCGCTTGCTGCGCGACTACGTTCATTTCCTTTTCCAAGGACGAAAAGCGCTGCATGATCTCGTGAATGCGTAAGGTCATGTTGCGGATAGTTTCGATCTGCGCCCGCGACTGCGCAGAAAGGCTACCCGGTTCGAGCAGCAGCAGGTCTGAATTGCCTAGCACCGAGGTGAGCGCGTTATTCAGGTTGTGCCGCATCTCGAGCATGTAGCGGCCGAGCGTAGCCTGCCGCTCCAACTGCGTGCAGGACAGTTCAGCGCTTCGCGCACGGGATTCCGCCCGTGCCCGGTGCACCGCCTCACTGGCCGCGAGCACCAGAGTCTCAAGCCAGTGTGGAGCTTCGCCGGCCGAACCGGTATGCCGCAGGATGGAAACCCGCGGCCAGCGTTGGTGCACAAGTTGCGCCACGCCATTATTTCGGCAGACGCAAAAAATCGGCTGGCCGGTCGAATGCAAAGGTTCGAGGACGACGGAAAGCAACTCCCGCCGTAACTCGCCAACAATCGCCACGTCAAAGACGTCGACGGCAAACCGGGGCCACAATTCTCCGCTCAGCAGAGTGAAAGTAGGAACGGTGCGCTCCATCTGCCAGCGCGCGGTGATGCGGCGGGAGAACTCGGGCTCGTCGGAGATGATCAGTACGGTCGGGGTATCCACGTGCGCGAAGTCCTTTGCGGTTACCGTTTCTCCGGCGGCTCGGAATCCGAACCTGCATCCCAGTCCGATGCGCCTGATATCTCGAACTCAGGCGCCTCGGCATGGGCAGCCGTGGCTTTGGTTTTGGCTGCGGCGGGAGACGTTGGAGTGGCCATTGGCTTCGCCGCCGATTTCGCCAGGCCCGCCGGAGACGCGGGCGCGGTGGGATTTTTTCCCGCCAGCCCTTTCGGCGTTGCTTTGTTGGCCACATCGATCGGCGAGGTCGGGCCGGTAACGGGCCTCACACCTGGTTTGGTACCCAGCTTCGCACCCGGCACAGCATTCGGCTTGGCGGGAACGTTGGATCCCGGCTGGGTTGCGGCTGAAGGTTTCGCTTGCGCCTTCCCTGGCGTCTCCGGCGCCTTGCCGCGTCCCAGTGCGGTTTCGACGGAGGCGCGCAGGTCGACCAGCATGCGCAATGGCTGCCCGGAGGAATATTCCGCCTGGAACATCACCTTCCAGGACTGGCAGATCATCCGCAGACGCAAGATCTGCTCCTGCGCGGAAAATTGTGCGCGCCGGCAATCGATCGTCTCAATTCCCTTTTCTTCGAGCTCGGTGAGGCCGTCGAGAATGATGTTGAGATCGCCCAGCATCAGCCGGAAGAACGCGCGCCGCATCAGATAGCCAAAGCGGGTGAACGCTACCAACGCAACCGGCATGTAGAACAGCTCTCCGGCCAGGCTTTTCGCTTTGCGTCCCTGCTCCAGAATTCCACCATGCAGCAGTTCATCGAGCGAGCGGCAACGGCGGGCCGATTCCAATACGCGATCAAGCGCATTCAGCCACACCGGAGGCTTCAATTCCACCTGGCGCAGCACCGGTTCCAGCGTCTGCGCCACATATGCGAGGTCGACATCATCGTCCTGCAATCCGGCCGGGGCCATCTGGCTGAAATACTGCACCAGCAGGAAGTCGACCTTGTCTCGAATGGTTTCGCTTTTCGACGCCTTGGCCAGAAAGTGCTCCAGCAAATTGAGCAACCCTTCCGGATTCACCAAAGCGTTGGTTTGCAGAAACTGGCGCAATTGATGCACTTGCACTCGCTCGTCCATCTGCTCGAGCCACTGACTCGCCTGCTCGACGGCCTCTTTGCCGGGAGTCTCGACTCCGGCCTCGAGTTCGGGGCAGGTCTGCACCTCGATGGCAAACTCACGGGCCAGTTCGAAGTAAATGGGATACAGACGGCAGGCCGACTTCCATTGCGCGGAAAGATCTTGTACAAGGGTGGTGGGGTTCATGGTTTCACGATCCAGTTGGGAACATCTCTGCGAAAACGCGCCGCCACGACGGTTTTGCCCGGGTGATACTGCACCGCGACCACCGAGGCCTCCTCATCGAGCGAGCCATCCGAGTTGCGGACGCGCAGAACGTCTCCAAACTCAAAAGGAGTGCTGCAGGCGAAGAGAACTTCGCGGGGAGTACCAAATTCAATCACGGTGCTTTCGGTAAAGTCAGAAACCCTCTCGCCAATGCCTTCGGCAATGCGGGCCAGCCGTACCGGAAGCCGCACCGGCGCCGCTTCCGGAAAAAAGCGAGCCAACCCTGCCACCGAGATGGGGTTGTATGGTGGGCGTCCTGTGGCTGCGGCTTGGTACGCCAATATCGATCCCTTCCTAAAACGTCTGCTTCCAGAGCCTCGGAATGTGTAGCCCCGGACGCCTTCGTCCGGGCGAGCGAAGGTCGCCGGTTCTCGACCTTGGCTCACACGAAAATGCGGTCGGGCTCCCCTCTTCCCGGTTAGGAAGAGCGTTGGGGAGCCGGGTTCCGCGGTTCGCCTCAAAAATGGAGCAACGCGGCATCCAATTCTGGGAACGGAAGGACTAGCACTGAGGTGGGAGAGTTTTCAGCGGGTTAGCGGTGATTGCGCTGGTAATGAGTGAACTCCGACCCGATGTGCGTCTCAGCTTGAGACGCCGTCTTAAGACTCGCGGCCGAGGGAAGATCCCATAGCAGGCTCGCAACTCGCCCGTATTCTTTGCAGAGGAAACGGGATCGGTTGCCCCATCCTTGTCTCGCGTTTGTGCGAGACTCCCGTTGCGCATGACGTTAAAGAGAGGATTAGTCTTTGACCACTCCAAATTGAAATGTCCTGATCGTCCGGAGCTGTCTTCCCAACTCCGACGAAAAAACGGGGACAGATGGGACGGAGCCCATTTTTTTGTCAATCTCACATTCATCTCAGTTGCCTAATCGGCTCAAAAAATGGGGCACGTCCTGACTGTACCCGTCGACACCTCGTCTACATAGACATCGATCATTGCACTCTCCCCCACTCAAGCCAAAATCGGGCTTGAGTGGGCCATCGCCCTGCCTCTTCTCGTACTCACTGCAACGTCTGGCTCGACTCGGAAGGGCCGACGGTGATGTTGTAGCGCTTCAGTTTGCGATAGAGAGTCGCGCGGCTGATGCCGAGCATGCGTCCGGCGAGCGTTTTGTCGCCTTTCACCTGCTCAAAGACGCGCTGGATGGCGGCCCGCTCGATGTCTTCCAGATCGGTGGTCGTGGGCGCGAGCGGCCGCGCTTCCGACAAAACCGGGTCGGAAGGAAATTCAGAGTCGAGCAGGGGAGAAATATCGGTCGTCGGCGCGGAGGCCAAAGTTCCCGTCGCGATCGACGGAGGAAGATCGCCAAGATCCATGAGCCTTCCATTGCCCAGAGCTACCGCGCGTTCGATGCAGTTCTCCAATTCGCGCACATTGCCCGGCCATTCATATTGCATCAGCGATTTCATGGCCGCGCTGGAAACCTGCATGCCCGAGCCGGGCGCGTAACGCTCAAGAAACCAGTGCACCAGCATGGGGATATCGCTGCGACGCTCGCGTAAAGAAGGAACGTGCAGGGCGACAACATTCAAACGAAAGAACAGATCTTTGCGGAACGATCCGGTTTTGTAGGCAGCTTCCAGATCCCGATTGGTGGCCGCGATCACGCGCACATCAACCTTGACGCGCTGATTACTGCCCACCGGGCGGACTTCTTTTTCCTGCAGCACGCGCAGCAGTTTGGCTTGCAATTCCAGCGGCAGCTCGCCCACTTCGTCGAGAAAAACCGTACCGCCATCAGCGGATTGAAACAATCCTTGCTTCGATTTCAGAGCCCCGGTAAACGCTCCCTTTTCGTAGCCAAACAACTCGCTTTCAATCAGAGTAGGGACCAGCGATCCACAATCGACGGCGACAAAAGGCCGGTTGGAGAACACGCCGCGAAAATGCATGGCGCGGGCGACTAATTCCTTGCCCGTTCCGCTCTCCCCATAGATGAGCACGGGCGTGCGCGTATCTTTGAGGCGCGACACCATGCGCAGCACTTCCTGAATCTTGGCCGAGGATCCGACAATGCCGTGGGCTGCGGTTTCCGAATCCACGCGCTGGCGCAGGAATTCGTTTTCTTCCACCAGACGAATCTTTTCGGCCATGCGGCGTAGAAACAGCCGGAGTTCCTCCAGCGGCGAAAACGGTTTCGCAATGTAGTCGTACGCGCCCAGCTTCATGGCCTGTACCGCGGTTTCGATGGATCCGTGGCCGGTCATGACCGCAACTTCGGTGCGAGGCAGAAGCTTTTTGACTTTCTCCAGAAATTCGAGGCCCGACATGCGCGGCATCACCATGTCGGTAAGGATCATGTGGGCGGGCTGCTCTTCGAGTAGCGCCAGCGCCGATTCGCCGCTTTCGGCTTCGAGACAAACGAAGCCCAGCGCCTCTCCGATAGTCGAGCACAGTTTGCGGATACTCTGCTCATCGTCAACGATCAGCAGACGGATGGAAAAATTCTCGGAACCCGACTGAGTCACTGTGCCTTCCCCATGGTGCTGGCGATCACATCAATCAACTGCTGCACGCGAAATGGTTTTTCCACGCAAGGCGCGCCGGTCTGGCGCAGGGTGGCGACGGTTTCCTCGTTGGCGATGTCGCCGGTAATGAATACGAGTCTGGAAGCCAGGTCGGGGCGATGCTCGGCGAGCCAGGCATGGACTTGACCTCCGTCGACGCCGCCGGGCGTGCGCATATCGGAGACCACGCCCAGAAACGAACCCTGCTCAAGCAGGCGCAGGGCTTCCACTCCGGAATCGCAACAAACGACGGGATATCCGCTGCGCTCCAGCGCAGCCTGCACATAGGACATGACGGCGGGTTCATCTTCGATGAGCAATACCGGCAGCATGGATGGTTTTCTCGCGGGCAGACTCATGTCTGTTTCACTCCTGCGGCCACACGGAAGGACGCCGTGTGCGAAATTGCGGGCAGGCGGACAATAAACGTCGCGCCGGGTTCACCCAGATTGTTCTGGCAAAGAATCTCTCCCCCGTGCTCCTTGACGATTCCGTAGCAGATACTCAAGCCCAGGCCGGTACCCTTGCCGACCTCTTTGGTGGTGAAGAAGGGATCAAAAATTTTGTCGGGATAGCTGATGCCATTTCCGTTGTCGCGGAAGGAGACTTCCACGGCATCGCCCGCTTTGGTGGACATAATCTCGATGCGGGCGTGGCGGCCGACTTCGTGCACCGCGTCATAGGCGTTATTCAGAATATTCAGAAAGACTTGCTGCAGCTGATGCGGGTCGCCCATCACTTCCGGCAGATTCTCGTCCAGATGCTCCACCACATCGACGCCGTGGCTGGTGAAGTCATAGGAACGCAGTTGCACAGTGCGCCGCAGAATGGCGTTGAGTTGCACTTCGGCGCGCTGCGGGGGCATCTGGCGGGCAAAGCTGAGTAGGTTCTGTACAATCTGCTTGGTCCGCTGCGCCTCCTGCAGAATCACGCGCAAATCTTTGCGGGCAGACTCGGGAATCTCGGCATTCTCCATGAGCAAATCAGCGAATCCGAGAATGGCGGTCAAGGGATTGTTCACCTCGTGTGCCACTCCCGAGACCAGCTGGCCGACGGCGGCCATCTTTTCGGCATGAACGAGCTTGTCCCGCAAAACGGCCGAGTCGGTGATGTCGGTGAGGACGGCCACCATGCAGGTGACGGCGCCGTGCTCATCTCGCATCGGACTTAGATTGGCAGAGAACTTGCCCGTCAACCGGCCGCCGCACACGATCTGCACTTCCAAGTTGTCGACCTGCTGTCCCTTTAAAGTGCTCTGCAAGGCTTCCTGAAAAGCGCGGAGGTAGGCGGGAGCCACCAACTCCAGCAGCGGACGTCCCAGCAGTTCGCGCTCCTGCAATCCGGCTTCCTGCCAGCGGCGATTGGCGTAGCTGACCAGCCCGGCGGTATCGGCCACGACGATCAAGCTCTGGGTGTTATCGAGGATCTTGGCGGAAAAATCCCGTTCGCGATGCAACTCCGACTGGTAGGTGTGCAAGCCAGTCACATCGAGCATTAAGCCGCGTATTTGCAAAATTTGACCGGCATCGTCATAGAGGACGAAGGAATTGACCAGAACATGAATCGGCGAACCGTCTTTGCGCCGTAGCCTCGCCTCATAATTGTGCGCGCTGCCGTTTCCCTGCATGAGCTCGATATAGCGCTGGCGTTCCTGGGGAGAAAAATAAAGCTGCGTCGGAATTTCGATCTGCAGCAATTCTTCCCGGCTGTCGTAGCCAAGCATGCGAACCAGGGCGTCGTTGACTTCGACGAAACGGCCGCCGGGTGTGCTGAAGAACAATCCCTCCTGAATGTTGTCGAACAGCTCGCGATAGCGGCGTTCAGCTTCTCGCCGATCGGTGATGTCTTTCAAGATGTGGATGGTCTGCAGTCCTTCGTCGGAATCGGCGTGCACGCGCGAGGTTGAAATCAGAAAAATACGGTCAAAGACGGAATGCACGAACTCGTCGCGCTCTTCCGCCATGGGCCGACAGAAAGGACAGGAGTAATGCGAAATTTCGCTGCCCGACAGCAAGGCGCGGATGTTGAGGCCGATCAGTTCCGCCGGAGGCACACCGATCATAGCCGCGAGCGAACGATTGACCCGGAGAACTTTCCCTGCCTGGTCATGGACCACCACCAGATCAGGAATCGCGTCGAAGATCTCCATCCAGTGCCGGTTAGCCTGCTCTACCTGGCGCCTGTTCTGCTCCGACGAATCTAGATTGCGCGCGACTTCAAGGGCGATGGCGGCCTGATTGGAAAGCGCGCGCGCGCGGCGAACGTCTTCCGGCAAAATGCCGGTTCCCTCCAGTTTGTCTAAGACGCCGAACATGCCCAGCAGTTGCCCGCCCCCGCCCAGCAAGGGCACCGCAAGAAACTGATGAACGTTATATTGCGTCACTACTTCCAGGTTGGTGCCTGGGGTGCGGTTGGCTTCGTCGGTCTGGAAAACCTCTTTCGCCCGCAGGGCGCGAGTGGCTATGCCTTCGGGAAATATGGTCTCGACCGGCCTCGGCTTCCCGGCTTCCGCTCCGTAGCGAACCAGAAAATGTTCGTCTTCGAGCAGCGCAATGAAAGAACGTCCGAAGCCCAGGAAATCCGCGGCGTGAATCACAAACGCCTGCAGGAACTGGTCGAGATCGCCACTGGAACTGAGCTGGGAAGAGATTTCCAATAGCTGATGCAATTCGTGCGCCTGGGCATGCGCGGTCGAATACAGCTCAGCGTGGGCGATGGCCACGGCGCCGAAACTGGCAATAGCCGAAACCAGCGACTTTTCGTCCGCCGTGAAGATTCCCTCGCGCCGGGGATAAACCAGAATCGCGCCCTGGGTTCGGGAAGTGCGGAGCGGAGCGGCAATCAAGGTTCCCGGCGAGACCAGGTTGCCGAGCGAATGCGCATCCGCGATCGAGAGCGTAATGACTTCACCGGCGGCGACGGCGCGTTGCGCCAGTTCGGAGGCGAAGCGCAAAGTTTGGCGGTCATGGCGGGCACGCGCCGCGTTGGCCAACTGCGGGGTTTCCGCGGAGACCGCGCGCAATTCGAAGGGACCGTCGCGCTTGAGCAGCACGCAGACCAGATGCGTCCGCAGCAGCAGACGCAAGCGATCAGCCAGAGCCTCCACAACCGAGGCGACATCGGGCGTGCCATGCAGGGCATGGGCCACGTCGGCGAGAATCTCCGCGCGACGGTGATCTTCGCGCGCGCTCTTCCCCGGCTGAGCGGCCTCCAGCAGCTTGCCTAAATCGCTGGCTAGAATCTTCGCTTTGGCGGCGAAATCCTCGTCGAAAGGTTCACCGTCTGAATCGTGCAGAAACGTCACCACCGCGGTGATTTCGCCGGAGATGATTACGGGAGCAGCCAGCACGGCGCGCGCTCCGAATTCGGCCTCTGCCGAACCCGGGGACACTTGATTGCTGAAGACGGTGCGCCGTTCGAGCACGGCTTCCGCCAAGCGACCGCTCTGGCCGACAGGAACTCGCATCTGGAGAAAGCGCTCGACTCTTGCCCCATCGCCATGCTCCCACACCAATTCGTTCATCGCGTAAAGGCGCCAGAAATGAACTCCATCCAAATGAAAAAATGCCCTGCTTTCGCGGCAGAAGAACTGAATCAAGGCGGCCGGATCAGGGTGCTGGGCAGCTTGGCTGGTCAGATCCAGCAAGAGCTTCTGGAAATCGTGGGATGAGACAGAACCGGGGCTCGGTCCAGAAGGGATCTGGCCCGGGAATTGAAGACTGCTGCCGACGCTGGGAGGAAGCAGTTCGCGATTCACAAGTAATTGAATCTATTGGGAAAGTACCTGTCATCTCAAATTGAGTCAAGAGAAATGGGGAATGGGGTGCCTGCGTATGAAATCCCGAGATTTGAGTGAGACGAAGTCTCAGACTGAGATCGAAGCGCGGGAAAGCTGGATGAGATTGGCCCCATGCGATTCTTCCGGCTGGGGCAAATAAAACGCACAAGCACTAAATCCCATGTTTGTAAGCACATAAGGCCCATTACTTCGGTTTTCTCTGAAGTGGCGGCATGGCCCACTCGTTGCACGGCTAGCTCGCTGATGTAGTCCAATCGAGGAGGAATTGTGTCTCGACGAGCTTGGGTGGGAGTGTCGACCGCCCTGATTGCTGCGGTGAGCTTTCATCCAGTTTATCTCGGAGCGCAAGGCGGGCAGGCAAATCCACAATCGCCCGCGACGCAAAGCGGCGAGCTGTATCGTCGCGCCAAAGTCAAAGTGCAGCCCGTTTATCCCGACCTGGCGCGGAAGATGTCGCTGGCGGGTACGGTAAAGATCGAGGTAACGGTCGCGCCCAACGGAGTGGTGAAAGACGCTCGCGTGGTGGGCGGACATCCGGTGCTGGCGGGAGCGGCGCTGGATGCGGCCAAGCGCTGGCGTTTCGAGCCCGCCGCGGGGGAAAACTCCGGCATCATCGAATTCAAATTTGAAGCGCCGCATGAATAGCACGCCGCTCAGCAGCAGGAGACAGCGCATGACGATAGGCAAGAAGCTGTACATGAATTTCGGAGTCATTCTCACGATGGTGCTGGTGCTTTTCCTCGTGAACTGGTCGGCGGTACAGCGCGAGCACGCCGCCAAAGCCGCGGCCGCCGCCTCGCTCGAACTGGTGGATGCCACTAACCAAGTCCGCTTCCAGATGATGCAGAACCGTCTCTACCTGAGCAACTATCTGCTGAGCGGGGATACGCGCGAAATCGATCATATGAACGATGGCCTGCGCGTGCTCAATGACAAGCTGGAGTCTGCCAAGAACCTGGCCAGTTCCGATCAGGTCAAGACCGCGCTCACCAAAGTCGAGCAACTGGAGCAATCGTGGTCGAGGGAGTTTGCTCAGCCTCTCATTGACAAGCGCAAGGACGTGGATGCCGGCAATGCAACGGTCGCCGAATTACAGATCTATTACTTACAAAAAGACGCTCCGGCCTGGGTAAAGAACTCTACCGACTCTCTGGACGTAGCGGAAGGCGAAAACCACAAAGTGGTCGATGAGCGGCGCAAGTCCGATGACAGCGCAGCCACCTGGACTGTAGTGGTTTCGTTTATCAGCACGCTGATCGCCCTCTGCTTGGGCGGGATCGTCGCTTACCGCACTGCTAGAACCATCACGCAGCCGCTGGGCGAACTGATGGGCGTGGCCCGCGCCATCGGCAATACCGGCGATCTCGAGCACACCATCAATAACACCAGTGAGGACGAGATCGGAGAATTGTCGCGCAGCTTTTCGAAAATGGTCATCTATCTCAAAGAGATGGCGGGAGTCTCGGAGGCGATTGCCGCGGGTGATTTGCGGGTGGACGTGAAACCACGTTCTTCCCACGACACTTTAGGAAACGCCTTTACCCGTATGGTCGACGGACTGGCCGGGCTGGTGCGCAGCGTGCGCGATGCTTCGTCACAAGTGGCCAGCGCTTCCAGCCAGGTAGCTGGAGCCAGCGAAGATTCGGCGAAGATCGGCCTGCAGGCTTCGTCGGCGATCGATGAAGTCACCTCAACCATGCACGAGATGAGCGTCAACGTGCAGAACATGGTGAAGTCGACGCAGGTACAGGCTTCGAGCGTGAGTGAAACTTCCGCCTCGATTGATCAGATGGTGGCATCGATCCAGCGCGTGGCCGACACGGCCAAAGTGTTGCTCGATATCTCCAACCGCTCGCGCGAGGAAGTGCACTCCGGCATCACCACCATGGAAAAGGCCACGGATGGCCTGACCCGCATCAACACCACCATCAACTCCTCGGGTGAGATCATTGGAGCTCTGGGACAGCGCGCCGACGATATCGGCAAGATCATCGAAGTGATCGACGATCTGGCGGAGCAGACCAACCTGCTGGCGCTCAACGCGGCCATCGAAGCGGCGCGTGCCGGCGAGCATGGCTTGGGATTTGCCGTGGTCGCCGACGAAGTCCGCAAGCTGGCGGAAAAGTCGGCGCAATCGACCAAAGAAATCTCCGAACTGATCCAGAGCATTCAGAAGGAAGCGCGCAAAGCGGTCGAGAATATGGACCGCTCGACCTCGATCGTCAACGAAGGCCTGGAACTGGGCACGGAACTGAACTCGGCGCTCAAGAAAATTTCGAACGTAGTGACCGAGGTCTACAAATTCGCCCAGGAGATCGGCGCCGCGACCAACGAGCAGTCGCACGGATCGTCGCAGATCGCGCGCGCTACCACGCGGCTGAACGAAATCACGCACGAGATCAACTCGGCGGTGGAAGAACAGGCGTCGGGAGCGCAGGCCGTGGTCAAGGCCATGGAGCGGATGCGCGAACTAGTGCAGCAATCCACCTCCGGTTCGACGGAGCTGGCCGCCTCTTCCGAGCAGATGTCGAAGATGTCGCGGGGCTTGCTGGAATCGCTCGACCGCTTCGCCCTCGACGAGGCTGCGTCCCGTACTCCGGCCCCGGAAAACTCGGGGCGCGCGGCACGGCGGGCGGCGGCAGCGGGAACGCAGTTCTAGGAGTTCTGGCGCAGGAGAAGCCGGAGGAGCAGGCAGCAATAGAGGAAAAACGGTTGTGAAGCGGGGTGCAGAGAAATGAGCCGTGAACTCCATATCGTGGGTTTTCAGGTGGGACGCGAGACCTATGGCGTGCCCATCACTTCCCTGCACGAGATCGTGCGCGTCCCGGAAATTACGGCGGTTCCGGACGCTCCAGATTATCTCGAAGGCGTGATCAACCTGCGGGGCAAGATCGTGTCGGTGATGGACCTGCGCAAACGCTTCGGAGAGAAGCAAGCCGCCCTGAAAAAGCAGAACCGCATTCTGGTGGTCGAGCACGGCGGGCGGCTGGCGGGATTGATCGTCGATTCGGCGTCGGAAGTTTTGAAGATTCCAGCGGATGCCGTCGAACCTCCGCCGGCGGCGTTTCAGGAAGGCGGTCTGAACTGCGTGACCGGTTTGGGAAAAGTGGGAGGACGGCTGGTCGTGCTGCTTGACATGAGCAAGCTGCTGGCTCCGGCGACTCTGCAGGCCAGCGGCGAAGTGGCCGAGAAGAAGAACGGGAAACAGGAAGCGCGAGCAGCAGCGGGAAGGTAGAGAAAGAGATCAGGGTTCAGGGTTCGGTCAAGGTTTACTGACCCCTGACCTCTGATCCCTAGAGAGATTACATGAGCTCATCCGGAGCAGCACCTGCTCCTATATTGACGGAAGCGGAACTGAAGTTGCTGCAGGCGCTCATCTATCAGGAGTGCGGCATGCACTTCGACGAGCGCCGCACGCATTTCCTGCAGGACCGGCTGCTGCGCCGGCTCAAGGAATGCCGCGCGGATTCGTTCTACGCCTATTACCGGTTGTTGATCAGCCATCAGGGTAAAGACGAACTGGCCCGCCTGCTGGAGAACCTCACTGTCAACGAAACCAGTTTTTTCCGGCACAAGGCGCAGCTCGATCTTTTCCAGAAGGGCGTGCTGGAAGAGCTGTTCAAGCAGAAGAGTCAGCGGCGCGAATATTCCATCCGCATATGGAGCGCCGGATGCTCCACCGGCCAGGAGCCCTACACGCTAGCCATGCTGGTGACGGACGCGCTGGCGTACTACTACCTGCGCAATCCGCTGCCCATGGAACTACCGTTGCCCAAGCCTCTGGTGCCGCCCCCGTGGCGGGTAGAAATTCTGGCCTCGGATATCAGCTACTCGGTTTTGCGCGCCGGACAGGACGCGGCCTACACCGAACACCAGATGTCGATGGTCGACTACAGCTATCGCCTGCGCTACTTCGACAAGGTCGGGGATCGCTATGCCATCAAGAAATCGCTGAAGGAGATGGTCCATTTCGACTTCCACAATCTGAAGACCGAATACCTGCCGCAGCGCAATGACGTGATCTTCTGCCGCAATGTGATGATGTACTTTGATGAAGCCGAGCAGAAGCGGCTGATCGAAAAGTTCTATCGCTGTCTCAACGCCAACGGATACCTGTTCGTGGGCCACGCCGAAAGCCTGCTGGGCCTGACCAAGAAATTTCAGATGGTGCACAAAGACAGCGGTACGGCCTATCAGCGCGTGGAGGTGCGAGAGTAACGCATGAATCATTCCCCCGATGAACGTGGCCTGGAACTGCGAGAGCTCTTCTATGAGACTTCGCAGGAATTGCTGCAGGCGCTGAACGATGAAGCGCTGAAGCTGGAAAAAAATCCCGGCGACGAAGAGATTGTGCGCTCGATCCGGCGCACCGTGCACACGCTCAAAGGAGACGCCGCCGCCTGCGGTCTGCGCGACCTGAGCGAACTGGCCCATCAGTTCGAAGACGCACTTTCCCTAGAGGGAGCGACGGCGCACTCGGCTGTGCCCGAAATCGCCTTTGCTTCCGCCGATGTATTCGTCGAAATGATCGCAGCCTATCGCCGCGGAACGAAGCTCCCTTCTACCAAAACGCTGAGCAAGAGAATTGAAGACCTTACCGCGGGACCAGCCACCCAAAAGGCTCGCCGCGGCAGAAAAGCCGTTGAATCGACAAGAACTTCCAAGAAATCCGCCGCGAAGCCAGCTACGGCAAAGCCGCCTGCGAAATCGGCGATCAAGCCTTTGGCGGACTGGACGGAGTACGAGCGGCTGGCCATGACCAATGCCCAGGCCCAGGGTCAGGACGTCTTGCACGTGACGGTCAAGATGGATCCGCATTGCGCCATGCCCATCGCCGGGCGCCAGTTGGTGCATAACGCGATCAGCACTATGGGCCCCGTGATTGCTGTTCGCCCGGACATCAAGTCGCCGGCCGCAACCAAGTACGTCGATTTCCTGCTGGCCACCATGCAGACGGCCGAGCAGATCGCAGCTAAATGCAAAATTCCCACCATCGTCGACGAAGTCACCGTAGAACTGCTGCTTGCGCCCGATGCGGCCTTGGGCAATAACGAGGCGGCTGCGGAAACAAACGCTCCGCTCGAAGCCGCGCCCGAATCAGAGTCATCGCCCCCACCCGAGACTACTGCCGGTCCGTTGCGACCTGAGCCCAGTTCCAGCCCGGCGGTTCAGGAAAACATTTTGCGGGTAGAAGCCGGACGCATCGACAACGTGCTCAATCTGGTCGGAGAACTGATTATCGGCAAGTCGATGCTGCAGCAGGCGCTCAACGAATTTTCCAAACGCTATCCCAAGGAACTGCTGCGCGGCAAGTTTGCCGACGCCATGGCATTTCAGTCACGCGTGCTCAACGATCTGCAACGCTCAGTGATGAAGATTCGCATGGTGCCCGTCGAGCAGCTGTTCCGGCGCTTTCCGCGGATGGTGCGCGACGTCGCCCGGCAATGCGGGCGCGAAGTCGAATTGTCGGTCAGCGGAGAAGATACGGATCTCGATAAAGGCATCCTCGACGCCATCGCCGAGCCGCTCACGCACCTGGTGCGCAATGCGGTGAGCCACGGAATCGAATCGCCGGAAGAGCGGCAAAAGCTGGGGAAAACGCCGCACGGCATGGTTCGGCTCAATGCCCATCACCAGGGAAATCACGTGATCATCGAAGTCAGCGACGATGGCCGCGGCATCGATGCCCAGAAAATCCGCACCAAGGCTCTGGAACTTGGCCTGACCACGCCGGAAGAAGCTGCGCGTCTCAACGATACAGAAGCCCTCGATTTCATCTTCCGCCCCGGCTTCAGCACGGCAGAACAGGTGACGGAAATCTCCGGACGCGGCGTCGGCATGGACGTGGTGCAAAGCGTGCTGCATCGGTTGAAGGCTTCGATCCATGTGGAAACTCGCGCCGGCCAGGGCACGACTTTCCGTCTCAAGCTGCCTTTGACACTGGCCATCATTCGGGCCCTGTTGTTCTGGGTGGAGCAGCGGCTCTATGCCATCCCGCTCAATGCTGTTATGGAAATCGCGCGCACCTTCGAGTCGGAAGTGCACCAGGTGGATAACTACGAAGTTCTGCAATTGCGGAATCAGGTGCTGCCCTTATTGCGCCTGGGACGGCCGGCTCCTCAGGATGAGCGGAAGGCGAAACTGTTTGTGCTGGTCATCGCAGTCGGCGAGCGGAAATACGGACTCATCGTCGACGCCCTCGAGGGCGAAGAAGAGCTGGTCATCAAAGCGTTGGACGATCAGACATTCTCGACCGACCTGGTTTCTGGAGCGTCGATCCTGGGAGACGGGCGGGTGGTACTCATCCTCAACTTGCCGGCAGTGGTCGAGCACGTCTCTCAAACGCGCGTGGATGTAGCCGGACAGGCGGCTTCCGGACTCCTGCTGACCCATATGGACCGAGCGCGGCTGGCCATGAGCGCGGGTTTGGGAGGTCAGGCGTGACCGACCAGAAGAAAGTTCGCGTGCTGGTGGTCGATGACTCCGCGCTGATGCGCAAGCTCATCCCCCAGATGCTGGTTGCCGATACATCCATCGAAGTTGTCGGCACCGCCATGGACGGTTCCTTCTGCCTGAAGAAGATCGAAGAGCTCAAGCCGAACGTGGTCACGCTCGATCTGGAAATGCCCGGCATGAACGGGATCGACGCCTTGAAGGAGATCATGCGGCACCAGCCCGTGCCGGTCATCGTCTTCAGTTCGCACTCGACCGAAGGGGCGTCGGTCACCATGAAAGCGCTGGGTCTGGGCGCCTTCGATTTCGTGACCAAGCCGCGCGACGCTTCCGCCCACATGGCCGAAATCTCGAAGGAGCTGATCGCCAAGATCAAAGCTGCGGCCGAATGCAAACTCAAGCCGCGCATTCTGCCCGGACTTCCGCCCAAGCCGCAGAAAGCGGCTGCACCCAAGGGAGCTCCCAGCAAGGTGATTGCGATCGGCGTTTCCACCGGAGGACCGCAGGCGCTCGAATGTTTGCTGACCAGCTTGCCGCCGGATTTTCCCGGCGCCATCGTTGTGGTGCAGCACATGCCCGATGGTTTCACTGACATGTTTGCGCGTCGTCTCGACGAACTCAGCCCGCTGCGCGTGAAAGAAGCGCAATCGGGTGACATGCTGCAACCCGGGCGCGTGCTCATCTGTCCCGGAAGCCGCCATATGCGAGTCAAGCGGCTGCCCATGGGAGATGTTGTGGTGCTGACCGATGAGCCGCGCGTGAATGGGCATCGTCCCAGCGTCGACGTGCTCCTGCAGAGCGTAGCCGAAGAATTTCACGTGCAGTCGATTGGGGTGTTGATGACCGGCATGGGCGACGACGGCGCCGAAGGATTGGGCCAGATCAAGAAGCACGGCGGCATGACCATCGCGCAGAGTGAGGAATCCTGCGTGGTATACGGCATGCCGAAGGCGGCGATTGAGCGCGGGTATGCCATCCGCGTGGTGGGCTTGGAAGTGTTGGGTTCGACTTTGCAGGCACTATGCGGCCGCGGGGGCTCGGAACGGAGTTCCACCGGCAAAGCCGTGCGGGCAGGGAGCTAGCGTTTGCTATCACTTGGCTTTGGGATGGGGAGGGTTCGCCGCGCCTGTGACCAGCGTGATCTGGCCGGGACACCGGGGACATGATATGCAAGTACAAGGGGAGGTCTGTATGGAGCAGTTCGCACCAGTGAAACGCAAGAAGGACGGGCAGGCGGTCCGCTACCTGATCGTGGACGACTCTGTGTTTGCCCGCAAGAACCTGGCCCGCATGATCGAAACTTTTGGGGGACAGGTGGCAGCCGAAGCCGGCGACGGCTTGACTGCTATCAGCGAGTTCGACCGCACCAATCCCGACATCGTGCTCATGGACATCACCATGCCGCAGATGGAAGGAATCGAAGCGGCGGAACGCATCGTGCAGCAGCATCCGGAAGCCCGCATCGTCATGGTTTCCTCGGTGGGATACCAGGAGAACATCGTCGCTGCCCTGCAGCGCGGCGCGCGCCACTTCGTGCAGAAGCCGGTAAAACCGGAAGTGCTCTACGAAGTCATCAAGTACGTTCTGGGCGAAGACGGGGTTGTGGCCAGCACCGCCGCGGGCGCGGGAGCAGGAGTCTAATTCGATGAAGATGGAACTGATCCAGCCTTTCATCAACGCAGCCGATGCCGTGTTGTCGCAAGGGCTGCAGGGCTCGACCAAGGTGGGCAACCTCACCATGGAAGAGCAGGCCTATCGCCGCAAGGGGGTAGCCGGCATGATTGCGCTGACGGGCGACATTGAGGGCCGGATCATTCTCGATCTCGAACCGCAGGTCGCGGTCAAGGTAGCCAGCCACTACGCCGGCGCCGAACTGCCTGAGTCCGATGCGCTGATCAAGGAAACCATCTTCGAACTCGCGAACCAGGTTGTGGGCAACGCCATCTCCGCGCTCAACGATCAGGGATTCCATTTCCGCGTCCATCCTCCCGTCTTGCTCACCGCGCAGGAGGGTGACAAAACCAGTGAAGACACCGAAGCTCTCATGATCTGCTTCGAGACCTCCCTTGGCAGTGTCTTCATGAACGTCGCTCTGCGTTACAACAAAAAGAGAATGGCCGATCACGCGGCCGTCGGCGCGTAAAACCAGTTCTTCAGTTGTCGGTTCTCAATTACCGCCCGATTTCCTTCGTGGAAGAGTGGCCCTTCAGGGCCGCGTCAATCTCGATCAATCCAAGAACATGAGGGCAACATGAGGGTGCCCCATCCTTCCCGCGTTGTCTGCGGGAGGGTGGGGATGTTGAACTCGGTTTCGGAAATCTGACGGAACGCGTGGGGCAGCCCGCCGCCCTGGGTGGTTTGTGCTGCAAGTCTGGGCAGCCCAAGGCTCGTTCACTCGCGACTGTCGATCGTCTCTCCGCGCTCGAGGTATGCAACCAGCCAGCCGAAGACACGCTTCCAGCCTTCGCCGTGGCTCCGGGCCTGTTGCGGCACGGCGGCGAATCCTTCATGACGCAGCCTGACCATCGTCCCAGTACCCGATTTCTTGGGGCCACTGGGATGCAGGCCGTGCACCGCGTGTGGTTCGAGTTCCCAATAAACGGTTGTATGAAGATCGCCCATGTAGCTGGATTTCCAGGTATGAACCAGCCGCCGGGGCGGATCAACCTCCAGGTACTCGCCCGCGACGCTGAATTTTTTTCCGTCAGCGCCCACACCGGTGGCGGACCAGGTTCCTCCTGCGCGCAGATCGGAGTGGCGCTCGGTGATGCGGTAGAGACTGTTTTGTCCCCACCACTGCGAGAGCTGCGCCGGGTCGGTGATGGCCTGAAACACGCGCTCAGGCGGGGCCGCGACAAAAATTTCGGCGAGTACTGCGTTTTGGTCGGGCGTGACGGTTGCGGTTGCCATAAGTTCTCCTGAGTCCACCAAAGGATCATTGAGCCTTGCGCATCTCTAACGTCTCGCCCTTCTCTATGAAGTCCCGCAGCCAGCCGAGCGATGCGCACCAGCCCTGATAATGGCTCTTCGCCTGGTCGCCGTGGCCTGCAAAGCCGGAATGCCGCACTTTCAAAAAAGTGCCGGTTCCTACACGGTGTGCTCCAGTGTTGTAGAGTCCATGAACATCGCGGGGCTCCAACTCCCAGCGCACGATCGTTTGGAAGTCTCCCACAAAGTCGGCCATCCGCGTGTGTACGAGAAGACGCGGTGGATCGATTTCCAGATACTTGCCTTCGAGACGAAACGGCGTGCCATCTTCACGGATTCCGTTATTCGACCACTGACCGCCGACGCGAAGGTCGGACTTCGCCTCCGTAACGCGGAACGGGACAACCCTATGCAGGCCCGGCGCAGTCGGACCTTTCACGCCCCACCACTGCGCACGCTGTTTCGGATCCGTGATGGCCTCGAACACGCGTGCCGGGGGCGCCGCAATGAAGATTTTGGCTTCGACAGCATCTTGATCGGGTGTAAGTGTCGCGGTCGCCATGGTTTCTCCTCCGCCTGCCGGGCACGTTGAGCTAAGACTTGCGCCGCAGATCGAACAGTTCTCTATGTTCCTTGCCGTGGTCGACGAAGATCCATTCTTCTGTGTGATGATTGTCACCGAGCACGGTCAAGATCATTCGCTGCATGTGACCAGCCTCGGGCGTATCCAGGTTCGTGGCATCGACGAAGGTGGGCGTGATCATTTTTCCGTCAGGAGAAACAGCAGCCTGCATGCGCGGCTGGTTGCCGGCGGCGCAATAGTGCGTCAGCAGCAGGCGGTTGGGTCCGTCAAGATGGAACATCGAGATCATGTCTTCCTTCCCGAAAATCTCGCTCATCACCGCCGAACCGCCGGCGGTCACCTTGAAATCGACGCGAACGGCTTGCCCATCGCCGGTTTCGCCCTGCCATGTACCGGGCATGTTCTTAATGGTCTCGAATGCTTTCTGGGCGTCCGTTTGCGCAGAGGCAGCGGCTGCGCATAATGCCAGCGCAGCCAGGGATAGAGTTTGAATCGTGAGAAGTGACTTCAGCGTGGATCGGATCATGGTTTTTTCCTTTCTGAAGATGATTTAGGTTGCGGTTGGTGCGCGGCAGCTTCGAGTTCGCGCGCATATTCGGCTTCAACAAAGTTTTTCAGATTGTTCAAACTAGCGGTCCAAAAGACACGGTATTGGTCAATCCAGGAATCGACAGCACGAAGCGGCTCCGGATTCAGCTCGTAAACACGATGGCGGCCTTCGCGGTGCTCGCGCACAAGATGAGCGCGACGGAGTAGGCGCAAGTGCTTCGAGATGGCCGGACGCGAAACCGAAAAGGCGCTGGCGATACGTCCGGCTGGTTGACGCCCTCGGCGCAGCAAGTCCAGCACGGCACGGCGGGTGGGATCAGCCAAGGCCTGGAAAGTGGCCTCGTTTCGGGCCGTCGAATGTGTAACCGACTGGTCACGCATGATATGTAACCGTACAGTTACATAACGCGCATGTCAAGAGAATTTTGCAGAAATACTTTTTTAGCGGAGGCTGGCCCACTGATTCCGGATATTCCAAAAATACAGGGGGCCGCCCCTCAAATTTCTCCGGGTTTTCCAGCTTTGGTTTACCCCGACTCCAGCCAAAGCCGGGTTTGCGTGGGCCTCCGGTGTCCGCGCAGCGTACAATTGCGAAGATTATGAGGAGCGTTACCGGACAAGCAAAGAAAGAAGAGGGTGCGCGCTTCCTCCACTATTTCGGCCCTTTGCTGGATGCGCTGCGCAGCCTTGGCGGCTCCGGTACGCCGGATGAGGTTGTTGAGCGGATCGCGACTGACCTTAATCTTTCCGACGATCTCCAAAACGAAACGCTGCCGTCTGGGGAGCCGCGTTTCCGTAATCAAGTGGCTTGGGCGCGATTCTACTTGGTTCGCGAGGGATTGCTCGACTCATCGAAACGCGGCGTCTGGAGTCTTACGGAACGTGGTCGATCAACAAAGCTCTCTCTTGAACAAGCTCGGGAAATCCGGCGGAAGTGGGTTCGTGTTTTTGAGGCGGGGCGCCGAAAGAAGTCGAATGAGTTGGACGGCATTGCTACTCCCGTCGAGGAAGAGTCCGAGGTAGCGACGGACCTCCAGGGTCAGATCATCGGTCTGCTTCGCGGCCTGCCAGCCGAGGGTTTTGAAAGGCTTTCGCAGCGTTTACTTCGTGAGGCCGGCTTCATCCAAGTGGTAGTTACGGGACGGGGCGGCGACGGCGGCATAGACGGATACGGCACCCTTCAGGTGAACCCGCTCGTCTCATTCAAGGTGTTATTCCAATGCAAACGCTACACGGGCTCTGTTTCTCCGTCTCAGGTGCGGGACTTTCGGGGCGCGATGTCGGGCCGCACCGATAAGGGCATCATCATCACGACCGGCACCTTCACGGCGGAAGCGCGCCGTGAAGGTTCTCGAGAAGGTGTCCCGCCAATCGAGCTCATCGATGGTGAGAAGCTTGTCGAGATGCTCAAGGACCTTGAATTCGGCCTCAAGCCAGTGAAGACCTACGATATCGATAAAGCTTTCTTCGATGAGTTTAGGAAATGACTATAAAATGCCGGGACGACGGCCCGGTCAGGCTCGGTTTTGGCTTGAGTGGGGACATTCGCCCTATTCCAACCTTCATTCATGAACTATGACGCACTTTTGGTAGTTTCTTTTGGCGGTCCGGAATCGCGGGAGGACGTAATTCCCTTCCTCGAGAATGTTCTGCGCGGCAGAAACGTTCCGCGGGAGCGCATGCTCGCCGTCGCGGAGCACTATTACCATTTCGACGGCAAAAGTCCGATCAATCCGCAGACACGCGAACTCATTGCCGCCATCCAGAACGAACTCGCGCAGCACGGTCCCGCGCTGCCGGTTTACTGGGGAAATCGCAACTGGCATCCCTTTCTCGCCGAAACATTGCGCGAAATGAAGCAAAACGGCGTCCGCCGCGCGTTGGCGTTCGTGACCTCAGCTTACAGTTCGTATTCCGGGTGCAGGCAGTACCGCGAAGACATCGCTCGTGCGCAGAATGAAATCGGATCAAGCGCTCCGGAAGTCGACAAGCTGCGCGTCTTTTTCAATCATCCGGGATTCATCGAGGCCACCGAAGATCGCCTGCGCGACGCACTGGCGCAGCTTGCCCCGGCCAAGCTTCCCGCCGATGCGCAGGAAAACATTCAGATCGTTTACACCGCGCACAGTGTCCCCATGTCGATGGCCAATAGCAGCGACTACGTTCGCCAACTGGAAGAAGTACGCAGGCTGGTCTCGGAACGGATGGCAATCCGCAATGATGTTTTGGTTTATCAGAGCCGCAGCGGCGCGCCTGGCCAACCCTGGCTTGAGCCCGACATTCTCGATCATCTGCGGGCAGTAAAGGAGCGAAATCTGGCGAGCGCGGTGGTGCTCGCGCCCATCAGCTTCATCTCTGATCATATGGAAGTGCTTTACGATCTGGACATCGAAGCGCGGCAGCTTTGCGATTTTTTGTCGTTGCCCATGGTGCGAGCGAAAACGGTCGGCGTTCATCCACAGTTCATCGCCATGATTCGCGAACTCATTCTGGAACGCACACAGCCGGAAACCGAGCGTCGCGCCATAGGATCACTTGGAGTGCGAGCCGATATTTGCGCCGAGGATTGCTGTCCTGCGCCGCAGAGGCCTACGAAGCCGATTACGGTTCAGCGGTGAGCGGATGGAACTTTCGGGTTTTCGTAATCCGTAGCGATGGGATGCCCTTCGATGAGGCGCATGGTACCGAGTATGGTCTTGATCACTGGCTCGTTGCCCATCGCCGTGTTCAGCATCATGTGATAAAGGGAGCGCGTGGGCCAATCGGCGTTGAAGTAGTGCTTGATATAAGCGATGCGCTCACGATCGACGGAATCAACCATTTCATCGGCTTCATTGCTACTGTGGCCATCCGTGACGATGCGCCGGATTTTCTCTGCGCGCGGCGCATAAAGAAAAACGTGGAAGGCTTTGGGATCTTCCCGCAGAAAATAGGGTGCGCCGCGTCCGACCACAACCGCGTTCCCTTCCTTCGCAACGCGGTTCATGATGTCCTGCATCAGCACCATCATGCGATCGGTGTCGAAGACCTGACTGCCGAGGGGTGAACTGCGTTCGTAGCTGCCGCGCCAGAAAGCTTTGGCCAGACGATGAAGGCCGCTGTCCATTCGTTCGTCGCAGCGTATCACGGCTGAGGGATCAACGTTGGCGAGACGCGCGACTTCTTCGGTGAGTAGATGGTCCCAGAGCTTCCAACCCAGCTGCTGGGCGAGCTGCGCGGCGATTCCTCCGCCGCCGCAGCCGTACTCGCGTTCAATCGTGATCACGCGAAACATGCCTGCCTCTAGTGTACTGCCATGCCGCCGACTGCCTTGTGCTTCCTGATCAGGAAAACCGTGGGTACCATCAAGAGGATCGCCCATCCCAGGAAGCGGAAGCAATCAATATAAGACAGCATGGTGGCCTGGCCAATCACCGACTGCTGAATCATCGCCCAAGGCACGGAGGACGTCCCAGCCGGTGGTCCGCCGCGGTTTTGTATGAACTGCCCAAGAGCGTTCAGGCGCGACTGCAAGGTTGGGTTGGTCCCGGCGAGATTGGCCGAAAGATACGCCTGATGGACCTGGGTGCGGCGATCGAGCAAGGTGGTGACCACCGAAATTCCCACGCTGCCTCCAATGTTACGGGCCAGATTCATCAGGCCTGAGGCGGCGTTGTTTTTCTCCCGCGGCAGAAATGCGTAGGCCGCCGTGTTGATGGGCACGAACAGAAATGCCATTCCGGCGGCCTGATAGACGCGGGCCATGGCCACGGTATGGAAATCGATCAGCAGATCGAAATGGGTCATGTGGAACAGAGAAAATGCCAGCATCACCAGACCGTAGAGGAGCAGCCATCGCGGGGAATAGCGCGACAGCAGAAATCCCACCAGCGGCAACAATGCCATAATGACGAAGCCCCCGGGCATGAGTGCTAAACCGGCTTGCTCAGCCGTCCATCCCAGCAGGGTCTGCATAAATAGTGGGAGCAAGAGCGTGCTCCCGAGCAGGGCAAAGCCGAGCATGAACATCAGCAGATTGGAAATACCGAAAGTGCGATCGCGGAACAGGTGCAGGTCGACGATCGGATCTTTGTTCTTCCATTCCCAGAAAATCACGAAGATCAAGGAGGCGGCACTGATGACGGAAAACCAAACGATGAAGTGGGAAGCAAACCAATCGTCGCGCTGGCCCTTGTCGAGTACAACCTGAAGAGTGCCGAGTCCCAGAGCAACGAAACTCAGGCCAATGTAGTCGATGTGCGTTTCACTCAACCTGCGCCGGCGAAGATAGGGAGGATCCTGAATCAGCCGCGAAGTAAGTAAGATGGAGAGAATGCCCACCGGAATGTTGATGAAAAAAATCCAGCGCCAGGTGAAATTGTCCGTGATCCAGCCGCCTAACGTTGGGCCGATCGCCGGCGCAGTCACCACGGCAATGCCGTAAACGGCGAAAGCCATGCCGCGTTTTGCAGGAGGAAACGTGTCGGCCAGAATGGCCTGCTCGCTGGGCTGCAACCCGCCTCCGCCCGCGCCCTGTAAAACCCGGCACAGAATCAGAACGCTCAGGTTGGGCGCGAGTCCGCACATGAACGAACTGATGGTGAACAGGGCCACGCAGCTCATGTAGAAGTTTTTGCGGCCCATGATCGACGAGAGCCAACCACTCAGAGGCAGGACGATGGCGTTGGAAACGAGGTAGGAGGTCAGAATCCATGTGCTTTCGTCCACACCGGCGGAAAGGCTGCCGGCGATGTGGGGCAGCGCCACATTGGCGATGGAGGTGTCGAGCACTTCCATGAACGTGGCCAGGGTGACCGTCATCGCGATCACCCAGGGATTCACCGCGGGACGCCAGGCGTCCGCGTGATCCATTGTGGTTGTGGCAGAACTCATTGACGAACCCAGACCTTGGGCTCGACCGACATTCCAGGGCGCAAGGCGTGGTCTTTATTCTGTCCCCGGTCGAGGACGATCTTGACCGGGATGCGTTGCACGACCTTCACATAGTTGCCGGTCGCGTTTTCAGGAGGGAGCAGACTGAAGCGCGCGCCGCTCGCGCCGGCTATGCTGTTGACTTTGCCGTTGTAGGTTCGGCCGTTGGCGTCGACGTGGATGGTCACTCGCTGGCCGACACGCATATCAGCCAATTGAGTTTCTTTGAAGTTCGCCGTAATCCAGATGTCGTCGAGATTTATGACATCCAACAGTTGCTGACCTGGAGCAACGTTCTGCCCGACCTCAACCGTGCGATTGCTGATGATGCCATCGATCGGGGCCCTGATTTTCGTGTACTCAAGGTTGAGTGCGGCCTGGTCGAGAGCCGCTTTCTTGAGCTGCGCTTGGGCCAGAGCCTGGGCGGCGCGCGCGCGGCTGACTCGCATCTGCCGAGGCGCTGTGGCCGCGTAGCGATAACTTGCCTCCGCCTGGGTTAATTTGCCTTCGGCTTGAGTCACCTGCTGCTGGGCGGCCAGCGCGCTGGCGCGTGCGCCCTCGACTGCTGCCGCGCTAGCGGCGGCGGCAGCATACGCCTGATCGTACTGTTGCTGTGAAATTTCCTGCTTCTCGACGAGTTGCCGGTAACGCTCGAGATCATGCTGCGCCTTGGTATTGTTGGCCTCGGCTTCCTGCAACTGCGCTTTGGCGGCTTCATACTCCTGTTTTGCCGCCTGAATACCGGCGCGGGAATTGTTGACGTCCGCCAGACTGGAAGAGACCTGGCCGTTCGTGCTCACCGAGGTGATGGGAACGGTGACGCCGGCAGCTTCAGCAGCGGCTTCGGCATCGTCGAAATCGGCTTTGGCGCGATCGTACGCGACCTGGTAGTCGGCTGGATCGATTTCCAGGACGACCGTTCCGGCGGGAACGTATTGGTAATCTTCGACGAGCAGCTTCTGCACGTGACCGGAAATTCGCGCACTGACCGAATTGATATGACCATCGATCTGAGCATCGTCGGTGTCCTCATAGCTGGTCAGGTAGCGGTAGACAAAAAATCCCACCACCAGAATCACCAGAACGCCGATGGCCAATCCGATGCGAAATCCTTTGCTGCGAGTACGAGAGGGCCGGAGAAAATCCTCTTGGCCCGCGTGCACAGGCTCGGCGGCATTCTCGGACGGGTTCGCGCCAACCTCAGGACTTTCGGTGCTTTGTGCCATAGATTATTGAATGCCTTTCAAATAGCGTTTCACACCTTGCTCGGCGTCGCCAATGGCACGGGCGAGTTCCACTTTCGCCAAGTTATGAGCATATAAACTTTCGATATAGCTTTCGTGGGCGCCGGCCACGGACTCCTGCGCCTCGACGACTTCCAGATTGTCGGTTACGCCCGCGGTGAAACGATCTTGAGACTGAACCAGAGTTTGTTCGGCGAGATCGACATTGCTCCTGGCAACTTCGACCTGATCGGCCGCGGCCTGCAGATCGAGCAGCGAAGTCCGAACCTCGTAGTCGATCTGTCCGCGAAGATTGGCCAGCTGAGAACGTGCCTGCTTCAGTTGTGAATTGGCCACGAGCTCGTCGCTGTGGACACGATTGCCGGCGAAGATCGGAATGTTGAGACCTCCAGTGACCTGCCAAGTTCCACTCGCCTGACTGGGATTGACGCCGATCTCACCTGCATTGGCGCTGATGTCGAGCGAGGGATACCTTCCGGCCGCGGCGGCCCGGATGGAGAACTCCGCAGCTCGAACTTGCGCCTGCGCTGCCTTGTAATCAGACCGGGAGGTATAGGCGCGCTGCAAATAGATGCCGAGCGGCAGAGGAGTGAGGGCCTGATATGGAGCTTTTTCGGTGAGCACGAATTCCTGACCGGGAGGCAGGCCAATGACCCGCGCGACCGTCAGCCTCTGTTTGGCCAATTCGTTGCGGGCTACAATGAGTTGCTGCTGGCGGGTTTGCAATTCCACCTGCGCTCGCAAGCTATCGATGGCGGGTGTGACTCCCGCTTTTTGCTGGTCGACCGCGCGATTGTAGAGGGCTTGGGCAGTCTTCACCTGAGCTTCGACAGTTTCCACGCGGGCAGCGTCGGAGATCGCCTGGAGATACACATCTCCCACCGCGAGAACCACCAGCTCGCGAGCGTCCTTAGAGTTGAAATCCGCGACTTTGAGGCTTTCGTTGGCAGCTCGCTCCCGTTGCAGGTTGCCAAAATTGAAGATCGACTGATTCACGGACGCACGCACGTCAAAATAGTTGAACGCTGGAATGACGGCAGGAAATTTCGTCGTGCTGCCGGGTGCGGCAAAGTAGGGACCCAACTTGTTGAATCCCAAAGCAGCCAGACTTTCCGTTTCAACATTTTCTATGGCATTTGCGCTGACATTCGGCAGCAGGTTGCTCAGCTCTTTCCATCGTTGGCCGCGAGCCGATTCGCTCTGATCCATCGAGAGCAGCAAACCCAGGTTGTACTGGAGCCCGAGATCAATGGCGCGCTCGAAATCAATCTGTAGAACTTCGCTGGTCGGTTTCTCCGGGGGAGCGCTGCCGAGGAACGGACTCTGCGAGCCGGGAAGCGAGACGGTGGGTGCAGCGGAAGTTGTGCCGGTGGCCTGAGCCCACGAGCGGGAACCGGAACAGAGAGCAACCGAGGCGCAGAGGACTGCTGTTGAAATAAATTTCAAAGAATCACACATGCGTAGTATGAAAACTGCCCGCACGAATTGTACGAGCGACTGCGGGACGTCCTTTCTCCCCTATAGCATAACCGCTTCGATTTGATTCACTTGCATCAATCTACGCTGCAAAAACAAGAAGACGCCGACTGCGCCTGCGAATCCGCGATGCCCATAGGAATCTCAAACCCGAGGTCCAATACCTTCGGTACTCTGTGGGATTCCGGTTGCTCTCGGTACTCTAGGGGTGTGAGCGGTATGTTCTATGAGAAGGGGCATCGCATCGGTCGTTATCATACTAATTGCACTGCTGGGTTTGGCAACAGGGCAGAGCGCAGCCGGCACCGCGAGCTCCGGCCGCAAAGTGATTTCCCGCGTGGTTCCGGTTTGTCCTGAACTGGCTCGAAAAATGCACATCCAGGGCGTGGTGCGATTGGAAGCCACGGTAAAACCAAACGGAAGCGTGAGAACCACCCATGTTCTGGGAGGCAACCCGGTTTTGGCCGAAGCGGCAACCACGGCCGTTAGCAAGTGGAAGTTTGAGGCCGCGCCGAGTGAAACGACAGAAGTTATCCAACTGTCCTTTGTCGCCGAATAGAACCCCTGAAGCGGCGCATCTTTGAGAATCGAACAGAATGTCAGCACAACCTGGAAAGGCCGTGAAAGCTCGAGCGGAACGCCGGCAGAGGCGTCATCCGCGGTATCGGATTGAATTCCCCATCGTGGTAATCCTGCTTTCGGAAGCCGGACACCGGCGCATTGATGCTCATTGCCGGGACTTATCCGTGGCTGGAATCGGGATGCTGATCGCGGCAGAGCTCAACCTGGGCGAGGTCGCGGCTCTGAGTTTTGCGCTGCCCGGTTCGGCAAAGGCCTGGGAACTTCGGGCCGTGTTGCGGCACCGGCGAGGCTACCACTACGGGTTTGAGTTTCTCGCGTTGAGCAACGAAGAAGGAAGCTTCTTAGCCGGCTACCTGCCAAGCCTGGAGCGCGAAGATAGTGAGTTTGGCACACCGGTCAGGCGCGACTGAGGGTGTTTCAAAATGGGTTGCGCAAGGTCTGACGTCCTTACCTCAGCAGCAAAAGCCGAGTGAAGAGGGCAGGATTAGCGGCTCGGCTGGAAGCCATGCCCTCCGAAAACTATCTTAGAAACAAAGTCTAAACGTTTCGGCAGAGCCTATGACTAAGGTCATCTTGAACGAGGATGGCTTACGGTCCAGACTGGGTGAGACACTTCCCCCACGGAAGAAAGCGCATTGGCATGAGCACGACCACAGGAACCGACTGGACACGAATACTTTCCGATCCTGACCTGGTACGGCAGATCGGGAAATTACTGCAAACGTATCGCGAAGCACCTCCCGAGAAGCGGGAGGAGGCGCTGCTGGCGGCCATGCGCGAGGTTAAGGCCGGGGCTGGGCAAGCGGGAAGGTCTGGCAAGTCCAACGCCGTGGAAACGCCGCAACCGATGCCGGCTGCAGTTACCCAAACTCCTCCCTTCGAACCAGACCTATTCGAACCAAATTGGGGAAGCGACCGGCGGCGCCATCCTCGAATCAAGTGCTTTGTCGCGGTGGAAATCCGCGTTGATGAAGCTTCTACTCCGCTTTGGGGGAATCTTTCGAACACCAGTGTCGGGGGCTGTCTGGTTGAAACCGCAACTCCGGTCGATCCAGGGGCGAAAGTGGAAGTCGGCCTCTGGGTGGCGAACGGCAAGATCTGGGTCAAGGGCTTCGCACTGAATGGGATCGTGACTCGCAGCGGGAACACCGCCGGCATCCGCGTGCGTTTCGACGCGATGAGTCCGGCGGAACGCGACAGCTTGCGGCAGTTCGTGAAATTCGTGCAAGACTCCACCCGCGTCGCACAGAGCGAAAGCACCTACATGCAGCTTCTGAAGTAACGGCCGCTCAAACTCTCAAGAGAGCGGCTGCTCGTTTTTTAGATCCGCCGTTTTTCACCACGCCGTAATCCACACATCTGCGGAAATTGATACACTTTCTCTGATACGAACCCTTTTCTGTTCTGGGGACTCTAAGCTACATATAGTGCCGCTCTCCATCTGTTCAGCCGAATTCTTGAAGGAGCAGAGTCTCATGGTAGCCAGCGAACAGGTTTTGGCCACAGGGCAACAGCTGGACACGCTGTCCATCAATACAATCCGGACCCTGGCCATTGATGCCGTCCAAAAAGCGAATTCCGGACATCCCGGAGCTCCGATGGGCTTGGCGCCCGTCGCGTATTGCCTGTGGCAGGAATTCCTGCAGTACGATCCCGCGGATCCAACCTGGTTGAACCGCGACCGTTTCGTGCTCTCGAACGGGCACGCCTCCATGCTGCTGTATGCCCTGCTGTATCTGGCGGAGGTGCGACAGGTGAAACAGAACGGTGAGATCAGCAGCGAATTGGCCGTTTCGTTGGAAGAGATCAAACGCTTTCGACAATTAGGCAGCCGCACGCCGGGACATCCGGAGTCTCACCTGACATCTGGCGTGGAGACGACGACCGGACCGCTGGGGCAAGGCGTGGGCAACAGCGTTGGCATGGCAATCGGAGCGAAGTGGCTGGCTGCGACCTTCAACCGGCCTGGGTTCGAGATCTTCAGCTACAACATTTACGCGATGTGCAGCGATGGCGACCTGATGGAAGGAATCGGGGGCGAAGCGGCTTCGCTTGCCGGACATCTGCAGCTTTCGAACCTGTGCTGGATTTACGATCACAACTCGATCACGCTGGATGGTCCAGCAGATTGGTCATTCAGCGAAGATGTGGCCACGCGCTTCGTCGGATACCAGTGGAATGTCACGCGAGTGACCGACGCCAACGACCTGGAAATGCTGGCACGCGCGTATCGCGTCTTCCTCGATACAAGGGACCGACCGACGCTGATTATTGTGGACAGCCACATCGGCTACGGATCTCCGCATAAGCAGGATACGAGTGCGGCGCACGGCGAACCTCTCGGCGAAGAGGAAGTCCGGCTGACGAAGAAGTTTTACGGATGGCCGGAAGACGCGAAATTTCTTGTGCCGGATGGGGTTCGCGAACATTTTCGAGAAGGAATCGGCAAGCGCGGACACGACCTGCACGCCCAGTGGTCGAAAACCTTTGCGGAGTATTCGCACAATTTTCCGGAGATGGCGGAACGCTTGCATCACATGCAGAGGCGCGAATTGCCTCCGGGCTGGGACAAGAATTTACCGACATTTCCTGCGGACGCGAAGGGCGTGGCCTCCCGCGAGAGCTCGGGCAAGGTGTTGAACGTTCTGGCGCAGAATGTGCCGTGGCTGATTGGCGGGTCGGCGGATCTGGCGACCTCGAATAAGACCACTCTGAAATTCGAAGGCGCGGGCGATTTTAGCGCCGAGAATCATGCCGGGCGCAATCTGCATTTCGGCGTGCGCGAACATGTCATGGCGGCCAGCGTGAATGGACTCACGGTTTCCGGCATTCGCGCCTTCGGAGCAACGTTCTTCAATTTCAGCGACTATATGCGTCCCAGCATACGGCTGGCGGCGCTGATGGAGATCGCGTCGATCTTTATCTTTACGCATGATTCCATCGGGCTGGGCGAAGACGGACCAACGCATCAACCGATTGAGCAGTTGGCGTCCTTGCGAGCTATGCCAAATCTTCTCGTGCTTCGGCCGGGAGACGCCAACGAAGTCACGGAAGCCTGGAAGATCATCGCGCAGTTGAAGCATTCTCCGGTCGCCCTGGTGCTGACGCGGCAAAATATTCCCACGCTGGATCGATCGAAGTATGCGCCGGCCTCTGGTGTGGCGAAGGGTGCGTATGTACTGGCAGATTCCGATGGCAGACCCGATGTGATTCTGATGGGCACGGGCAGTGAGCTTTCGCTCTGTGTCGATGCTTACGAAAGATTGAAAGCCGAAGGTATCAACGCACGGGTGGTCAGCATGCCATGCTGGGAATTGTTCGAGGAGCAGGATGCGGCCTACAAAGAAAGCGTTCTGCCAAAAAACGTGACTGCCCGGGTGTCGGTGGAAATGGCTGCAACCTTCGGATGGGACCGCTATGTCGGACCGAAGGGACGAATGATCGGAATGCATCGCTTCGGGGCATCGGCGCCTATCAAAGACTTACTAAAATACTTCGGCTTTACGCTGGATCACGTGATGGCCGAAGTGCACGCCGCGATCGGTGCGAAAGCTTAATAAATTCGGGAGAGCATTATGCAACTAACTGGTGTTTTAGAGAATTCGAAAGCAACGAAGAATCCGCTGAAGGAATTGCTCAGCTACGGCCAGTCGATGTGGCTCGACTACATCCGCCGCGATCTGTTCACCACGGGGAAGTTGAAACAGATGATTGAGGACGACGGATTGCGGGGAATGACTTCGAATCCATCGATCTTTGAGAAGGCAATTGCCGACAGTTCGCTCTACGACGACATTTTGAAATCGCTGGCTGCGCGCAAAGACCTGGATGCGACCGGCAAGTACGAGCAGATTGCGATTCGCGACATTCAGTCCGCAGCCGACGCCCTGCGCGGCGTGTATCAGGAATCGAAATTCCGCGACGGGTACGTCAGCCTGGAAGTTTCACCGTATCTGGCGCGCAAAACGCAAGAGACGATCGACGAAGCGCGCCGCTTGTGGAAGACGGTACAGCGTGAGAACGTGATGATTAAAGTTCCGGGCACGGCCGAGGGCATTCCTGCCATCCGGAAACTGATTGGCGAAGGCATCAACATCAATGTGACGCTGCTGTTTTCGCAGGAAGTGTATGAGACGGTCGCGGAAGCCTATATTGCCGGCCTTGAGGATCTGGCTGCCAGCGGCGGGAATCTGAAGAAGATGGCAGGGGTGGCAAGCTTTTTCATCAGTCGTATTGACACTCTGGTCGATTCGCTGTTGAACGAAAAACTTAAGGCGGCTACCGACGCCGGCCAGAAAGCTCT
Organism: uncultured Acidobacteriaceae bacterium; assembly: GCA_963772045.1. Lineage (GTDB taxonomy): Bacteria > Acidobacteriota > Terriglobia > Terriglobales > Acidobacteriaceae > Sulfotelmatobacter. Next base: position 364,304 of record CAVYWC010000006.1, read on the forward strand.
TCTGGAAAGTTTATTGGGCAAAGTCGCGATCGCCAATGGAAAACTCGCGTACCAGCGCTATGAACGCATCTTCAGTGGCCCGCGCTGGCAGGCGCTTGCGGCCAAGGGAGCGCAGACGCAGCGGGTACTGTGGGCGAGCACGAGCACAAAGAATCCGAAGTACCGCGATGTCATCTATGTGGAAGAACTGATCGGGCCCAACACGGTGAACACGATGCCCCCGGCCACCGTGGACGCATTCCGCGATCACGGCAGGGTGCGGCGCACGCTGACCGAAGATGTTCCGGGCGCACAGAAGACGATGGACGATCTGGCACGCGCCGGAATCTCCATCCGCGAAGTAACCGACCAGCTGACGAACGAAGGCGTGAAGCTTTTCGCCGACGCCTTCGACAAGCTATTGGCTGCGGTCGCGAGAAATACACAGTCGAGCAAGTAAGCAAGAGGATAGACCCGTGAACGCACTGAAGATTTCTCTGCCCGAACCGCTCTCGAGCGCAGTCAAGAGTAATGTTCGCGATTGGCAATCTGCTGGAAAAATGCAACGACTGTGGAACCGCGATGCCACGCTTTGGACGGGCAGCGACGAGTCAAAGTGGCTGGGCTGGCTCGACATTACGGACGAGCAACTGGCACAGCAGGATCAATTGCAAAAGTTCGCCAGAGAAGTGCAGCAGCGCGAGTTTCAAGACGCGCTGCTGCTGGGCATGGGGGGGTCGAGTCTTTGTCCGGAGGTTTTGCGCAAGACCTTCGGCCGCAGCAATCGCTTCCCGAACCTGCACGTGCTCGACTCCACCGATCCCGCGCAAGTGAAATCGTTCGAGCATCAGGTGGACATTGCCAAGACGCTCTTCATCGTTTCGAGCAAGTCGGGCAGCACGCTCGAGCCGAATATCTTTAAACAATATTTTTTTGAACGCACCCGGCAGGTGGTTGGGGCGGCGAAGGCAGGCAGCCATTTCATTGCGATCACCGATCCGGGCTCGCACATGCGGACAGTCGCGGAGCAGGATCACTTCCTGCATACCTTTTTTGGGCGGCCTTCAATCGGAGGGCGTTATTCCGCGCTGTCGAACTTCGGCATGGTTCCGGCCGCGGTCATCGGGATCGACACGAAGAAGTTCCTCGCCCGCGCCGACAAGATGAAGCACGCTTGCGGACCGAACGTGAGCGTCGAAGAGAATTCCGGCGCCGTGCTGGGCGTAATTCTGGGCACGGCGGCGAGCACGGGACGCGACAAAGTCACTCTTATCACTTCCCCGACAATTTCTGATCTTGGCGCCTGGTTGGAACAACTGCTGGCCGAATCCACCGGAAAAGTCGGAAAGGGCATCATTCCGGTGGATCGCGAAGAATTAGGCCCGCCGGAAGTTTACGGGAGCGATCGCGTATTTGCCTACGTCTCGCTGCAAGGCGGCGAGGATGCCAGCCAGGAAGCGAAACTCGCGGCTCTGGAAAAAGCCGGTCAACCGGTCGTGCGCATGGCAATGGCGGACATCTACGAACTGGGTGCGGAATTCTTCCGGTGGGAGATTGCGACGGCGGTTGCCGGCTCCATCATCGGCATCAACGCATTTAATCAGCCCGATGTGGAGGCGAGCAAGGTGGCCACGCGCAATCTGACCTCCGAGTACGAAAAAACCGGTTCTTTGCCCCCGGAAAAACCGATTCTCGAAGATGGCGGCGTCAAGCTCTTCACCGACGAAAAGAATGCAGCCGAACTGGCCAAAGCGGCCGGAGCGGACAAATCGCTCGGCGGATATCTGAAAGCGCACCTTTCGCGAATCAAAGCCGGAGATTATTTCGCATTGCTGGCATACGTCCAGATGAACGCGGAACATGAGCAGGCTTTGCAGACGATGCGAATGGCCGTGCGTAATAAGAAACGCGTCGCCACCTGCCTCGGGTTTGGTCCGCGCTTTCTGCACTCGACGGGTCAAGCGTACAAAGGCGGTCCAAACACGGGAGTATTCCTGCAGATCACGTGCGACGATGCGGTGGAACTGCCCGTTCCGGGCCAGAAATACACGTTTGGGGTGGTCAAAGCAGCACAAGCTCGGGGCGATTTCCAGGTATTGGCAGAGCGCGGACGGCGTGCGCTGCGCGTACATCTCGGCAGCAACTTGAAGGCTGGATTGGCGACGTTGCAGGCGGCGATGGAAAAGGCGGTTTAGAAGAGTGTGGGGCAGATACTTCTGTCCGCCAAGTGCAAGCGGGCAGGAGTGCCCGCTCCGAACACGCGAGGGAGCAAGCATGCAATTAGGAATGGTAGGTCTAGGGCGCATGGGCGCGAATATGACGCGCCGACTGATGCACGGCGGACATCAGGTTGTTGTCTCCGATCTCAGCGCGGATGCGGTAAAACACCTGGCGGGAGAAGGCGCAACCGGATCAAGTTCGCTGGAGGACTTGATTGCGAAGCTGACGCCGCCGCGAGCGATTTGGATCATGGTTCCAGCCGGTGGTCCAACCGAGCAGACGGTGCAGAAACTGGCACAGCATTTGCAATCCGGAGATGCCATTATTGACGGGGGAAATTCATATTTCAAAGATGACGTTCGCCGCTCGCACCAATTGAAATCGAAAGGCATTCATTATCTCGATGTCGGGACCAGCGGCGGCGTATGGGGCCTAGAGCGCGGCTATTGCATGATGATTGGCGGTCCGAAAGAAGCGGTGCAGCGGCTGGATCCAATTTTCAAGACGCTGGCCCCCGGCCGAGGAGACATCCCGCGGACACCCGGACGCGAGAAGCTGGGCGGTACGTCTGAGGAAGGGTACATCCACTGCGGGCCCTCCGGTGCCGGCCACTTTGTGAAGATGGTGCACAACGGCATTGAGTATGGAATCATGCAGGCTTATGCAGAAGGCTTTGACATCTTCAAGAATGCCACCAGCCAGGAACTGCCGGAAGATATCCGCTACGATTTGAACCTGCCTGACATTGCCGAAGTTTGGCGCCGGGGCAGCGTGATCAGTTCCTGGCTGCTGGATCTGACGGCGATCGCGTTGGCGGAAAATCCAACGCTGTCGGAATATGAAGGGTACGTTCAGGATTCCGGCGAAGGCCGCTGGACGATACAGGCTGCCATCGACGAAGCCGTCCCCGTGGATGTGCTGAGCGCGGCGCTGTTTGTGCGTTTTCGGTCGCGGCAGCAGCACACGTTCGCGGAAAGGATTCTGTCGGCCATGCGTCAGCAATTCGGCGGACACGTTGAGCCGAAATCGGCTACCGTCAAAAAGAGCGCATAGATCAGCAGCCGTTCGAATCCAGTCGTTTAAGGAAGGAACGAGGTTTATTCATGGCTCAACTCGCAGAACGGCCCGCTGCAATCGTTCCTCGTGTAGGTAAAACGAGCGATCCGTGCATCATGGTGATCTTCGGCGCGGCCGGCGATCTGACCGGACGCATGCTGATTCCCGCGTTGTACAACCTGGCGCGGGCCGGCCTGCTTTCGCGCGAGTTCGCGGTGGTGGGAGTCGCGCGCACGCAGATGTCCGATGAAGAATTCCGCAAGCACGTGTATGAGGACGTGAAGTCTTATTGCGGAGAGTGCGTCGACAGCGATCTGTGGGAGTGGTTCAGTCGCATTTTTTACTACTACACCGGAGACTTCAACGACAAGAATCTTTATCCCCAGCTGAAGGACTATCTCACCAAGCTCGATCAGGAACACGGAACGCATGAGAACTTTTTCTACTATCTCGCGACTGCGCCCAGCTTCTTCGGACCGATTGTCGAGCAATTAGCGGCCACAGGATTGATGGAACAGAACAACAGCCACTGGCGCCGCGTGGTGATTGAAAAACCCTTCGGACACGACCTGGAATCGGCCAAACAGCTCAACCAGCAACTGCTCAAGGTCGTCGCAGAACCCCAGATCTACCGTATCGATCATTACCTCGGCAAAGAAACGGTGCAGAACATTTTGGCGTTCCGATTCGCAAACGGAATCTTTGAGCCGGTGTGGAACCGGCGTTACATCGATCACGTGCAGATTTCGGTAGCGGAAGTGGTGGGCGTAGAGGGCCGCGGCAGTTATTTCGACCATGCCGGTTCGCTGCGCGACATGGTACCGAATCACATTATGCAGCTGATATCGCTGACCGCGATGGAGCCGCCGATTTCATTCGACGCAAATGCAGTACGCGATGAGCAGGCAAAGATCCTGCACGCCATTCAGCCCATGAGCGACCAGGAGGTCCTAAGCCGCTCGGTGCGCGGCCAATATGGCGAGGGAGTGGAAGAAGGCAAGCGGGTTCCGGCATACCGCTCCGAGCCCGACGTAGCGCCGGATTCGCGCACGGAAACCTTCGTTGCCATAAAGCTTTTGATCGATAACTGGCGTTGGGCCGACGTTCCGTTTTATCTGCGCACGGGGAAATGCCTGCCCGTGCGGAACACGCACATCGTGATACAGTTCCGACGGGCGCCCTTTGTTCTGTTCCGCGACACGCCGGTGGAACAACTGATGCCGAACCAATTGGTGCTGCACATTCAGCCGGAAGAAGGTATTTCTCTACAGTTCGCCGCGAAAGTTCCGGGGCCGGTGATGCGCCTGGGCACGGTCGATATGAACTTCGAGTATCAGGAATATTTCGGCAAGCAGCCGAGCACGGGATACGAGAGGCTGTTGCACGACTGCATGACCGGAGATCAGACTTTGTTTCAGCGTGCGGATATGGTGGAAGCAGGCTGGTCCGTCGTGAGCCCGATTCTGGACGTGTGGAAAGCGCTGCCGCCGCGAAATTTCCCCAATTACGCTGCGGGCACATGGGGACCGAAGGAAGCCGAGGAACTGCTGGAGCGCGACGGGCGGCGCTGGAGGAACTTCGAAAAATGATCCTGGCCGGCGATATTGGTGGAACCAATGCCAGGCTGGCTTATTTCCAACCCCAGAATGGACATCTTCGGCTGGTGGAAGAACGCGTTTTCCCCAGCCGTCAACACAGCGAGCTCGGCGAAATTGTCGTCAAGTTTCTGGACGATTCCGGCACCCGGCCGGAAGCCGCTTGCTTCGGCATTGCGGGCCCCGTCCACAACGGGCGAGTCGAAACATCCAATCTGCCCTGGGTCATCGAGCAATCGCAGCTCGCTCAACAGATTCACCTTCCCACCACGCTGTTGATCAATGACCTGGAGGCCAGCGCCTGGGGAATCGGAGCTTTGGATGCTTCCGATCTTGTGCCCTTGAATGCAGTGAGCGGACCAGCGATCGGGAATCAGGCAGTGATTGCGCCCGGCACGGGACTTGGGGAAGCAGGCATGTACTGGGATGGCAAGCTGCACCACGTTTTTGCCTGTGAAGGCGGACACGCCGACTTCGCTCCGCAGAACGACCTGCAGATTGAGTTGTTGAGGTTTCTGCGGGCGCGCTTTGGACACGTCAGCTATGAACGCGCTCTTTCCGGACCGGGACTGGTGAACGTCTACGAATTTCTTCGTGACACCGGTCTGGAGAAGGAGTCACCGGAATTGGTTGCGAAAATGGCAGCCGGCGATCCGGCCGCGGCGATCTCCAAGGCGGCGCTGGAGGGTTCCTGCCCGATTGCGGAAAAAGCGCTGGACATCTGGGTTTCGGTTTACGGGGGCGAGGCGGCAAATCTCGCTCTTAAGGTGATGGCGACCGGCGGCCTTTTTCTGGCGGGCGGCATCTCACCCAAGATTCTGAGTAAGCTCAAAACCGGGGCATTTATGGAGTCGTTCCTTTGCAAAGGACGCTTACGCCCGCTGCTTGAGTCAATTCCCGTGCAGGTGGTGACGAACGAAAAAGCCGGGCTGTTGGGAGCTGCCCGATGCGCCGCAGTCCGAGCAAGTCAAAAATGATCGGCGTCGTGCTGCGATTTCGAAGGTGAGATTCACTTGAGTTCCTCAGTCGAAATCAGAACCCTGACGACCCCGCAGGAACTATTTGAAGCCGGGGCGGAACTCGTCGCTCGTGCCGCGAAAGAAGCGGTCGACGAGCGCGGACGTTTCACCATTGCGCTGTCCGGCGGCTCGACCCCGCGTAGTCTCTATAACCTGCTGGCCACGAACGCCCGCACTTCCCTGCCCTGGGATCGCATGTTCTTCTTCTTTGGCGACGAGCGGCATGTCCCTCCAACCGACAAAGACAGCAATTTCAGAATGGCGAATGAAGCCATGCTGTCGAAGCTTTCCATCCCTGAGGGAAATATATTTCGGGTGCTGGGGGAGATGCCGGATGCCGCGGCTGCAGCTGAGGCCTACGACCAGACGTTGCGAAAATTCTTTGCCCTGGAGCCCGGTCAGTTTCCTGTCTTTGATCTCATCCTGCTGGGCTTGGGTCCCGACGGACATACGGCCTCGTTGTTTCCCGAAACCGCAGCTCTGCAGGAAAAATCGAAGCTCGTTGTGGCGAATTGGGTGGAAAAATTTAATACGCACAGAATCACGTTCACTCTGCCGGTTCTGAACGCGGCTCGCTGCGTGGCTTTTCTGGTCAGCGGCACGGATAAGGCCAATGCGCTGCAGTCCGTATTACAGGGCGACGCTCCGGGCGAGAAGTATCCGGCGAAACTCGTGCAGCCGACGAATGGGAAGTTGATTTGGCTGATTGATCGCGCCGCGGCCAGTGGACTTTCCACTGCGGCATGAGATCTCGGCTATTGTCTATTCGTTATCCGCTATCCGCGCCAGTCGCAGATTTCCTTGAGACCTTTGCCGCGCGCGTGCTGGAAAAGGCGGACGCGATGGCGGGAGTGCTCGAATTCGTGAATGTCGGCCCACACCTCCGCCTGCCAGCCTTTCTCGTGGACCGAGGACTCGCCACAAGTGGCGCAGCGCGTATGGAGCGTCACCGTCACGGATTCAGCACCAATCGGCAGCGCTCCCGGTAACTCCACGAAAATGCAGCGCACTTCTTCGATTTCGTCGCTCTCGCCGAGGATGTGCTCATAGCGAAGCAGGTATCCAAAACCGAGTTTCTTGGCCTCGAGTTCCGCTTCGGTGCGGGTGTGGAACGGCCCGTATTCGGCGCGGAGTTGCTGGGTCGAATCGCAAGCCATCCAGAAAATTTCGGTGTAGGCCATGAAAGTCCGCCTAGGGTGTCTCTCGAAATCCGGTTCGCGAACCTGGCGGCGACTCCGGATCACGCCGGGACATGGCATACCGTCCCCCCGGGAGATCCAAGCAGAAAGTGCAATTTAAAGGCCGCACGCCGGAATTGGGGAATCCTTCGAAAACGAAGCATTTACCGGCGGTCCTTGGCGCAAGCGGATTGCCTGGAGGTGAAACCCTTTGCAGATTTTTCGCCGGACGAATGTCCCCACAGCAATTTCGCCATAGAAGTGGCGGAAGCGGCGAGCCGAATCGGCGCCGGTAATCGTCTTTCGGTTCTAGCGGCGTCAGTGGCATCAATGGCGTCAGAGCTCACCTGGCTTCAACGGTAATCTTGGGAAAATTCTCGTCCTGTATAATCACCGGTTTGATTTCTTAAGACAATTGCGCGTGGAGGGGCATTGCCACAAGCGGAGATTGGCATCATCGGCGGCAGCGGTTTGTATGCCATGCCGGGACTGACGAAGGTCAAAGAAGTGCGGCTGAAAACGCCTTTCGGCGCGCCTTCCGACGCGTACGTTTGCGGCACGCTCGAAGGGCGCAAGGTCGCATTTCTGGCCCGGCATGGACGCGGGCATCGTCTGCTGCCGAGCGAATTAAATTTTCGGGCTAATATTCATGGATTCAAGCAACTTGGGGTGTCACGCATCGTTTCCATTTCCGCGGTTGGATCGCTGAAGGAAGAACACAAGCCGTTGGAATTCGTGATCCCCGATCAATTCTTCGACCGCACTCGCCATCGCGTGGATACGTTTTTCGGCAACGGCCTGGTCGCGCATATTGCCTTCGCCGATCCGGTATGCGGCGAACTTGCGGCGGTGGTTGAAGCCGCTTGCAAGAAAATCGGCGTCGTCGGGAAACATGGAGGAACGTATTTGTGTATGGAGGGCCCGCAGTTTTCGACCAAGGCGGAGTCGAACGTGTATCGCGGATTGGGTATGGATGTGATCGGCATGACGAACCTGCAGGAAGCCAAACTGGCCCGCGAAGCCGAACTCTGCTATGTGACGGTCGCCATGGTGACGGATTACGACTGCTGGCATCCGCATCACGATTCAGTCACGGTTGATCAGGTGGTCGCGGTGCTGCTCAAGAATGCCGAGAACGCGTGTAAGGTGGTCGCGGCGACGGTCGCGGCGATTCCGCGCGAGCGTTCCTGCCGCTGTGGATCGGCGTTGGCGCATGCGATTCTGTCGGACCCGAAGAAAGTTCCCGCCGCCACCCGGAAGAAGCTGAAGCTGATTGTCGGGAAGTATCTGCAAAAAGCCAAACGAAGCAACTGAGGCAAATCAGGAGCAAGACAGGCATGAGCATTCTCGTGGTTGGATCGGTCGCGTTTGACGACATCACGTCTCCGTCGGGGAGCGTGACGAATATTCTGGGTGGAGCTGCGACGTATTTCTCCCTGGCCGCCAGCTATTTTGCTCCAGTGCGGGTTGTAGCCGTAGTGGGCGGAGACTTCGGTCCTGAAGAAGAAAGCGTTTTTCGCCGGCATGGAATCGATACGCGCGGCATCGAACGAGCCAAGGGCAAGACATTTCGCTGGGGCGGATCCTACTCCGACAATCTCAACGAAGCGAAAACGACTTATACCGACCTGAACGTATTCGAGACTTTCCAGCCGCAGATTCCGAAGGAATACGAAGACACGGAATTTCTGTTTCTGGCCAATATTCAGCCGACTCTGCAAGCCAATGTGCGGCACGCGATGAACGGAGTCCGGCTGACCGGCTGCGACACCATGAATTACTGGATCAACCGTACTCCGAAGGAACTCGCGGAAACTTTGAAGCTCGTCGACGTGCTGCTCATCAATGATACGGAAGCCAAGATGATCGCGAGCGAGACGAATCTTCCTCGTGCCGCCAACAAAGTGCTGGCCATGGGCCCGCGCGCGCTGGTCATCAAACACGGAGAATACGGCGCCACGATCTTTTTCCGGGAAGGCGCGTTTGGGACGGGACATCATCCCTTCCGCGCACCGGCTATGCCCCTCGAAGAAGTGAAAGATCCGACGGGCGCGGGTGACTCGTTTGCCGGCGGCTTCATGGGTTATCTCGCTTCTCAAAAAGAAGTGAGCCGGGAGGCGCTCAAGCGGGCGCTGTTCTACGGAGGGGTGATGGGATCGTTCGCCGTCGAGCGTTTTGGCACCGAGCGCTTGCAATGTCTAACGCGCGATGAAATTGATGCCCGTTTCCAGGTCTTCCGCGAATTGACTCACCTCGGCTAGCCTACGGACAATGGTCTTTTGCGCGCCATTAGCCAGAACTTCGCCCGCCCCAAAACTGATCACCGATGCCTAAAGCCATTGTCCAAAAACGGATCGTGAAGAGAAATTCACGGCGCGCCCGGCTCCCAAACTCTCTCTGGGACGATCAAATCCGGCTCCTGTTGTGGCTTGCGACCTGCGTCTCGGTGATTTCGTTCCTCTTCTACTTCCGACAGGGCGATGTGATGCTCTACGGCGATGCCGTGGCTCACATCAACATCGCGCGGCGCGTGTTTGATTCGAAAACCCCGGGCCTGCTGCAGTTGGGCACGGTGTGGCTGCCGTTGCCACATCTGCTGATGATTCCTTTTCTGGTCTCGAAGGCAATGTGGCAGCGCGGCGTCGGAGGCTCAATTCCTTCGCTGATCGCATATGCGTGGAGCGTGGTCGGCATTTTCCGGCTGGTGCGTGGCGCCTTCGCGTCCGATAATCCTACCGATCTCGGCGCACCACTGGCCGGCTGGGCAGCGGCCCTGGCCTTCGCGGCGAACCCCAATCTGATCTACATGCAGACCACTGCCATGGGCGAGGCACTTTATCTCGCGTTCTTCGTCTGGTCCGTGGTTTATTTCAGTGAGGCGGCTCGCGCATCCAGAAAAGCGCTGACGAGGTGCGGGCTCTGTCTACTCGCGGCATGCCTGACGCGCTACGATGGATGGTTTCTAGCCGCGGCGATGATCGCAACGGCGCTGGCATGGTTCATTTTTTTCATTTTCTCCACCCGTGCCCCCGGAAGCGAGAACTCCGTTTTCGATCAACGCGCTGCCGTTGCCAAGTTTATTCTGCTCGCGGCGACAGGACCGGCGCTCTGGCTTGCTTACAACGGAATTGTCTATCGCAATCCTCTGGAATTCGAGAATGGTCCGTATTCGGCCAAGGCGATCGAGCAGAAGACCCAGAGTGCAGCGAATCCCGGTCATCCGGGCAGCGGCAATCTTGTAGTCGCGGGCATGTACTTCATAAAGTCCGCGGAAGACAATGTCACTGCGAACCCCTGGCTGGGTCGGCTGTGGCTAGCGTTCGGGGCTGTCGGACTGATGGTTGCTGTCGTAAGCGCTTGTGATCCAAAATCGCGGGCGCGGCTGGCCCTGCTCTTCCTGCTCATACCGTTGCCTTTCTATACGCTCTCCGTAGCTTACGGAGGCGTACCTATCTTCATTCCGGAATTCTGGCCGCACACGCATTACAACGTGCGTTATGGATTGCAGTTATTGCCCGCGTTCGCCGCAGGCATGGGCGCTCTGGCCTATCTGGCTGTGCGGTCCAAACATTGGAATGAGAAAGCGCGAGCCGGAATTATCATTAGCGTGGTTGCGCTGGTCGCCGTAAGTTATGGCTCGATCTGGCGGGCTGGTCCGGTTTGCCTGCAAGAAGCGCAAATCAATATGCGCAACCGGAATCAGTTGGAAACGCAAGTCGCCGAATGGCTAGAAAAATTGCCGCACAATGCGACCCTGCTCATGTACCTCGGAGATCATGTCGGTGCTCTGGAGCAAGCCGGCATTCCGCTCAGCCATGTCATCCAGGAAGGCAATCATCGAGTATGGAAAGGACCCAACGATCCGGAAGGTTTATGGGAGCGGGCTTTGGCGGATCCCGCGAAGTATGCGGACTATGTGGTGGCGTTCGAAGGCGGTCCAGTCTGGCGGGCCGTGAAGGCAGATCGCCTGAATGAACTGGTTGAGATTCACGTCTCGGGTCAGCCGCGCGCCTTCATTTACAGCACCCGGTAATCAGGCCGGTTAACGTGGGAGCGGCCTGTTGGAATGATAAAATCCGTCCATCCGCAGATTGTCGGAAACGTCTGCACCGCGCATGAATTGGGAATATCTCGTCGATCTGCTGCACGCGGAGTTTGCCACCGGCGCTGCCGAAAACTCTCTGGCGCGGCTGGTACCGTTGGCGATTCTGGGCGGATTCATTGGATTGGAGCGCGAGGTCAAACATCGTCCGGCCGAATTGTTCCGGCAATTCCGGGCAGTGCCGCAAAGCGCCATTGCTCTTGGCCACGTGGAGCGCGAGTGAACGCCGGCGTTCCGAGCATCCCCTTCGTCAAGGCCAGCGCCTGCGGTAATGATTTTCTGCTGATCGAGCGCTCGCTGGCTCCCGAAGATATCGGCGCATTCACACGCCGCATCTGTGACCGGCGCGAAGGCGTGGGCGCGGACGGCGTGGAGTGGATGGCGCCCCACTTCTCCGTCGATGCCGAAATTATTCTGATTAATGCCGACGGTTCGCCGGCGGAACTATCGGGCAACGGCACCCGTTGCGTTGCCGCCTACATCTGTTCGACGCAGCTTAAAGAGCGAATCTCAATTCTCACCGGTGCCGGCACAAAAATTTGTACTCTTAAGTCGCGCCGTGATTCCGAATATGAATTTGAAGCAGACATGGGCGAGGCCATGGTGCAGCCGGAATTCGTGGTGAGAATTCGGACTGGCGAAGTACGCGGGGTTCCGGTATCGATGGGAAATCCGCATTTTGTGACCTTCGTTCGAGAGTTCCCCCGCGAATGGCAGGCTCGCGCGCTGGAAATCCAGAGCAGTGCGGCCTTCGCGCAGCATGGGGTTAACGTGGGGTTTGCCGAAGCCCGAGGCAAGCACGATCTCAATGTGCGTTTTTTTGAGCGCGGCGCGGGTGAGACGCGGTCTTCTGGTACCGGTTCGTGCGCGGCGGCTGTAGCCGCGATTGCGATAGAACGAGCGGATTCGCCAGTCAAAGTACACGCGCCTGGCGGGACACAGATCGTTCGCAAGGAAGGAAAGAATATTTTTCTCCGTGGAGCGGCGCACTTGATCTGTCGTGGAGAATTTTTCACGGGTTGAATGGTTCAGTGAGGTCAGGCGGCTGCAGTTTTTTTCGCAAATCGGCAAACTTGATCGAACCGGGCTTGATCGAACCAAATTTGATCGAACCAGAGACGAATGCCTGCTCGCCAACATCGCGTTGAAAAGTCAACCCGCAGGCCGCGCGTGAAACCGCCGGCGCTTCGGGCTGGCGATACGGTGGGGGTGGTTGCTCCGGCGAGCAACATTCGGGAAGAAGATTTGCGATCCGGGTGCGAAGCGCTGCGGCGCGCAGGTTATCGTCCCTTCTATTTCGATTCGATCCTCGACAAGGATTTATATTTCGCGGGGTCGCTCGAGCGGCGTGTGCGCGAACTGGAAGACATGTTCGAGCGCGACGATGTCCGCGCCATTGTTTGCGCGCGCGGTGGATACGGAGCAAATTATCTGCTCTCCAAGCTCAATCTAAGAAAAATCAGGGCCCATCCTAAGATTTTTGTTGGCTATAGCGATATCACTTTATTGCTCACGCACTTCGCCGACGCTGGCAGTCTCGTCACATTTCACGGTCCTATGGCTACGAAAGACTGGGCGCATGAAGACGGAGTGGACATCTTTTCATGGCAGCAAAGTCTGACATCCCAATCGGAGTGGGATGTGGCGGTGGGACCCGACGCTAGTGGATTGGCCGATGGCGAAGCCGATGGCATTTTATACGGCGGCTGCCTGTCGTTGCTGGCCGCGTCACTTGGTACTCCGTATGAAATAAAAACAGCGGGCACGATTCTTTTCCTTGAGGATGTAGCGACCAAGCCGTTCCAGATCGATCGCATGCTTATGCAGTTGAAACTTGCCGGTCATCTCGATCGGGTGCGCGGCATCATTCTCGGCGAGATGCTCGACTGTGTGCAAGCCGCAAACCAAGGCTACACTCTAGAAGAAGTGGTCATGCGGATCGTCGGCCGCCTAGGAGTGCCTGTCGCATTTGGCGTTCACTCGGGTCATGTAACCTCGCGAAACATAACGCTGCCCTTTGGAGTGAAAGCGCGACTGAGTGTAAATGGCCCGCAAGTAGGGGTGAGGATTCTGGAATCGGCCGTCGAAGCCTGAGGAAATGTTTGGACTGAGATGAACCGGAAACGACATATTCACCTGATCGGAATTTGCGGCACGGCCATGGCGTCGTTGGCTGGAATGCTGAAGGAGCGCGGGTTTCGGGTAAGTGGTTCCGATGCAGCCGCTTATCCGCCGATGTCCGATTTGCTGCGTGATTTAGGTATTCCGGTCGCGCAACCGTTTGATCCCAAGAATCTCGAACCGATGCCTGATCTGGTCGTCATCGGCAACGCGATCTCGCGCGGCAATGTCGAACTCGAGCACGTGCTCGATCAGCGGATCGACTTTTGCTCTCTGCCGCAACTGCTGCATGACGAATTCCTGCGTGGCAAAGAAGTGATCGTCGTCGCCGGAACGCACGGCAAGACTACGACGACCTCCATGCTTTCATGGATTTTTCATTCGGCCGGGCTCGATCCTTCGTTTCTTATTGGCGGGATCGCCGAAAATTTCGGATCAAGTTTCCAGCTCGGCCAAGGGAAACATTTCATTCTCGAAGGCGACGAATACGACACCGCGTTTTTCGACAAGGGCCCGAAATTCTTGCACTACTTTCCCGATGCGGTGATCCTCACTTCCGTCGAATTCGACCACGCCGATATTTACAAAGATCTGGATGCGGTGGAAACCTCTTTCAAGCGACTGGTGAATCTCGTTCCGCAGCGCGGCCGAATCGTCGCTTTCGATGGCGTTTCGGGCGGGACCTCGGAGAGCCCGAGCCTCGAGCGTTGTCTGGCCAAAGCTTTCTGCCCTATCGAACGGTACGGGGTTGGTCGGAGCGCAAGTTGGAGAGTGACGGATTTGCGATTAGATCCGCAGCGGACTTCCTGGACCGTGCTGCACGAAGGTAAAACATGGGGGAACTTAGAATTCCCGCTCGCCGGTGAGTACAACGTGTGGAATGCGACGGCTGCGGCTGCGATGGCATTTTTTTTCGGCATTTCTCGCGAAGCGATCGCCGCCGCCTTGAAGACTTTCAAGAGCGTGAAGCGGCGGCTCGAAGTGAAGGCGCAGGTTAATGGCATCACCATCATTGATGATTTCGCACACCATCCCACCGCAATCGCGGGGACGCTAAAGGCTTTGCGGGCGCGTTATCCCGGAGCTCGGTTATGGGCCATTCTCGAGCCGCGTTCCAACACCTTACGCCGCCGCGTTCTGCAAAACGATCTCGCGCGAAGCTTGGCATTGGCCGATGAAATCGTAGTCGCAGGCGTGTTCCGCTCCGAAGCGGTGCCTGAGAAGGAGCGTCTCGAACTCCCGGCGCTAGCCTCGGAAATCGAGCGAAAGGGCTGCCGCGCGCGGCTTTTGCCCGATGCCGATGCCATCGTCGACGCCGTTGCTCCGGAAATGCGCAGCGGAGACGTGGTGGCAATTCTTTCCAACGGAGGCTTTGGCGCGATCTACGAGAAGCTCCCCGCACGTTTACAGGAACTGACTTCAAAAATCGCGGCGAGTACGACAGAGTCCAACTGAATGAACCTCTCTCAAACTTTTCGCCGGAATATGCTAACTCGACGCGCTGTGCGGGTTGCGTTCTTCAGCGCATTCCTTTTTCTGACGGCAATTGCAGGCGCACAAATTGCGCCCGTCGGCTACACGATTTCGCTCACATCGCCAGAACAGCACCTGGTCGAAGTGCAGATCATTCTGCCGCCGGGAGCGGCGCAACGCGAACTGCAGCTTCCGGTATGGAATGCGCTCTACCAGATTCGCGATTTTGCCCAGTATGTAAATTGGGTGCGTGCCAAAGACCGCGCTGGCCACACGATTCCACTGCGGGAAATCAACGACAGCCGCTGGCAGGTGAGTGGGACGGAAAACGGTGCGATTGTCGAGTATCAGATCTATGCCGATTCGCCCGGACCGTTCGGGGCGCAATTGAACTCGCAGCACGCGTTCTTCAATCTTGCCGAAATTCTCATGTACCCGGTCGACGCCCGCGGATCCCCAATGCAAGTGAGGCTCACCCATGTTCCCGAGGGCTGGCGAATTGCTACGCCGCTCGCTTCCCTGCCCGACGGCGGCTTCTCGGCAGAAAATTATGATCGCATGGTCGACTCTCCTTTCGAACTGGGAACGTTTCAGGAATCGGATTTCGATGAATCCGGCGGGCACTTTCGCGTCATTGTGGATGCCGATCCCGGCGACTATGACATGCAAAAGCTCACGGCCGACCTGCACAAGATCGTCGCCGCCGCCATCACCTGGATGAACGATCGTCCTTTTGATACTTACACGTTCTTCTATCACTTCCCTCGCGGCGCCGGCGGAGGCGGGATGGAACACGCGTATTCCAGCGCGATCGAACTCAACGCGAACGTGATGAAGCAGAGTCTCTATTCCTTTGATACCGTCAGCGCGCACGAGTTCTTTCATCTCTGGAACGTGAAGCGTATTCGTCCGCAAACTCTTGAACCCGTCGATTACACGAAGGAGAATTACACGTGCGCGCTGTGGTTCAGCGAAGGCGTGACCAACACCGTCGAAAACACAATTGAACTGCGGTCAGGATTGCTCGACGAATCGGGATATCTGAACGTGCTGGGTGCGGAGATCACGGATTTCGAGCGCCGTCCCGCGCGCCTGACCCAGTCGGCGGAGGATTCAAGCCTGAATGCTTGGCTGGAAGGCAATTCGTATTATCGTCGTCCGCAGCGGAGCATTTCTTATTACAGCAAGGGTGAGTTGCTGGGCGTAGCGCTCGATTTGGCCGTCCGTGATGCCAGCCACGATCATGCCTCCCTGCGCGAAGTCCTCGAATGGATGAACATTCACTACGCGAAACAAGGGCGATTCTTTAACGACTCCGAGGGCGTGCGCGAAGCCGCCGAAGCCGTCAGTCATGTCGATCTCGGATGGTTCTTCACCAAATATGTCGCCGGGACCGAGGAAATCCCATGGGACGACTTCTTGCGCCCGATCGGCCTACACGTAGCCACACTCACTGAGACTTTGCCCGACACGGGGTTCACCGCCTCGCGCAATTTCGACGGACCGATGACCGTAGCCGAGGTCACTCCGGGCAGCAACGCCGAGCGCGCCGGCCTGCAAGTCGGCGATGCGATTCTTGAATTGCAGGGCAAGCCCGCGGGACAGGAATCCCGCCAGGCGTTATTCAGCCTGAATCGCGGCGACACACTCACCGTCAAAGTACGCGGCCACCGCGGCGCCGAGCGGGAATTGAAATGGCCGGTTGGCACGCGAGAGGAGATTTCGTACGAATTGCAGAACCTTGAGAAGATGACACCTGAGCAACGCGCCCGCAGGACGACATGGCTGAAAGGCGAAGCGGAATCTCTCGATCAACACGCCGGAGGGAGTGCGTCAGCCAATATGGGATCCGCCACAAAATGATCCGAACGCTGATCATGCTCACCTTCTGGGCAGTGGCCGCTCCGGTGGCCGGGCTGATCGGTTTCACTTGGACCCTCATCAGTGGGGACGTGAGCCTGTTGTATCGCATGTTCACCTGGGGCGCCAAAACTGGAGTTGAACTCACGGGTGTGCGCGTCGAAACCATCGGCCTGGATCGAATCGATGCCTCCCGCAGCTACATTTTCATGACGAATCACACGTCGAATCTCGATCCGCCGATTCAGATTCCGCGCATCCCGCGGCGCACATCTGTGATGGTGAAAAAGGAATTGTTCAAGACCCCGATCCTGGGCCGCGCCATGCGCATGGGCGCGCTGGTCCCTGTCGATCGCGGCAATCGCGAAGCCGGCATTGATGCGGTGACAGCGGCGAAAGCCGTCGTCGCACAGGGTCTGAATATGACGATTTACGTCGAGGGCAAACGTTCGTTTGATGGCAAACTGCTTCCCTTCAAGAAAGGCCCATTCTATTTGGCCATGGAGTGCGGCCTTCCCGTCGTGCCCATGACGATCGTGGGAACGCATGACGCGATGCCCAAGGGACGGTTTGCTATCAAGACGCGGCGGGTGCAGTTGATTTTTCATGCGCCGATTGAACCGAAAGATTTCGGCAGCCGCGATTGCCTGATGGAAAAAGTCCGTCGGGTGATCGAAAGCGGATTGCCCGAGGAGTACAGAAGCGCGACCACAGGGGACACGGGGGAAAACGGCGGAACAGCGTGATTTCCGCTGTGAGACACTGTGCCCACGGACTTATTCTTTTTTGTTTTTGGCCCTCACCGCCCTTGCAATCTCCGGCAAGCGCGGCAGGATCGCCGAATATTTTAGCCACGCTCGGTGATCAACCGCTGGGGCTCCGCTCACCAGTGCGCCTGCCGGGACGTCGTTGGCCACTCCACTCTGCGGAGTGACAATCGCGTTTTCTCCGACTTTGCAATGGCCGACTACCCCAACCTGGCCCGTGAGAATGGCTTTGTTTCCGATCTCAGTGGATCCCGCAAGTCCGACTTGCGCACAGAGCAAAGCATCTTCGCCGACCTGAGATCCGTGACCGACCTGCACGAGGTTATCGATCTTGGTGCCTCGTCCAATGCGGGTTTCGCCAACGCTCGCTCGATCGATACACGAGTTCGCCTGCACTTCCACATCGTCGCCGATCACCACGGGCGCGGGCTGCGGAATCTTGTGCCAGCGCCCTTCGGCAGTTTTTGCGAAGCCGAATCCGTCGGCGCCAACGACCACTCCATTCTGCAAGAGCACATTGTTGCCGATGCGGCAGTTCTCGCGCACAACCGCATGCGCGTGCGCAAAAAAATTCGTGCCGATCTTCACAGCGCGATAAATCACGACGTGAGCCAGCAGCACCGCAGTCGCGCCGATTTCGACATCTTCGTTGATTACCACATAAGGTCCGATGTGCGCATTGGCGCCAACCTTCGCAGTCGCATGCACGACGGCAGTCGGATGTACTCCGGGGGCATACCGAACCGGTTGATGAAACAGTTCCAGCGCCCGCGCGAAGCTGAGGTAGGGATCTTTCGCGCGCAACATCGCGGCTGGAATGGCCGGAAAATCTTCGGCGACGATGACGGCCGAAGCTTTCGTCGTTTTTGCCGCGGCGACGTACTTCGGATTGGAGATAAAGGTCAGCTCGCCCGGACCGGCCTGTTCAATTCCGTTGAGTCCGCGGATTTCGGTTTCGGAGGAGCCGTTTTCAAGACGCGCGCCGAGGGCGGAGGCGATGGCAGAAAGTTTCATGATTTATGAGAGGAGACGAATAGATCGTAACACCAGCCCCTAACGTCAAAATCCTCTCCTTGTCCTCCAAAGAACGGAGAACAACGGTGAGACAGCCCTCGCCTCATCCTGTTCATACTCAATACCCGCCCTTCCGTTACGCTGCTCATTTTGCGAGCTTGGAAACGAGTGGGAAGGAAACCAAAGATAAATCGGAAAGCGCCAAGATCGCTCCTGGGCCGCGGATAAGTTGCGAGTTTGCCGCGATTATGACTCTTCAAACATCACTCTTCAAACATGGGCACTTGCCGCTGATCCTCAGGACGACGCTTGCGCCGGCTCGCTCCGATGACTGCGAGCACGGTCAGCGACTCCAAAGCCGTCCGGGGAACGAAGATGCGCTGGGTGTTGGAGCGTTGATCGGGAGGGCTCAGCAGAAATCCCTCGGGCGTGGTCTGGGTTAGGTCAGCGGGCATAAGGCCTTCGAGGATTTCGCTGTCTTTAAAGCGCAAGCGCACCCAGAGGCCCTCGGACCGCGGACGCGAAGTAAAGGTCTTGCGCGTCAGCGACTCCGAATCGCCAAACTCACGCACGAAATATACACCCTTAATTTCGCGCAGATCGATGGCGATCACTGATCCGGAAGTATTGAGCAGCTCCAGTTTCCCTTCCCGGAGAAATTCGGCCGGAGACACATATCCGGAAACGGAGTCTCGATCCATCTTCCGGACAATCACTTTTTTGTGAGTGGACATTAGCGCAGTTCGCGGTTCCCGATAGCCAGTACCCAGTTCTCAAGAACTGACTACTGGCAACTGATTCTGAATTCTCGCACTTTTCCTTAATAAGCATGCGGAATCTGCCTTGGCAGTAGCCAAACTGTAAACCTTGTGTTATTTTCTTTAGCTTGCCGCAAAGTTTCGGCATCTTCTAAGTGCTTCATATTTAGCAACTTGCGCCTTGGCAGCGTGGCGAGGGGAGAGTGGGCGCCTGACGATGTGGAAAAGCTGTGGAAAACAGCTCGGTTCGTACAGCCCGAGCCGGCCCTTTTTGGATAAGACAGATCGTAGCAGCAATCGGCCTTTAGGCCACTAACACGAATGGCTGATTACATTTACACGATGGAGCTCCGGTTGACGCCGGACCAACTGAAGGGCGTCAATCTGATACAAGATGTTGCTCGTGCCGCCGGGCTGAATCTTTATCTGACCGGCGGCGCCATCCGCGACATCATCAGCGGCTTTGCCATTCGCGATCTCGATTTCACAATTCAGGGTAATCCGCTCAAGCTGCAGAAGGATCTGGAAAAAGCTGGCGCGCGGATCACGGCCATCGAAGAAGACATCCGCACGCTATTCGTTTCCCTGCCCGGCAACGCGCGCGCCGAAATCAGCATGGCGCGCACCGAGCTCCGGGAAAAGACGGGCAAACCGCCGATCGTAGCGCCTGCCACCATCCACGAAGATCTGCGCCGCCGCGATTTTACGATCAACGCGATGGCGCTTTCGCTGAATGAAGGCTCGCGCGGGCTGCTGCTCGATCCCTTCAACGGCGTCGCCGATATCGAAGCCAAGCTGATCCGAATCCTGCATAACTATGCGTTCCTAGAGGATCCTTCGCGGCTGATTCGCGCCACGCGCTTTGCAGCCCGCTTCCACTGGCCGCTTGAGGAACGAACGCAGGCTCGCTACGACGCAGCCAAAGAGGGCAAATACATCGAATACATCCTGCGCAGTTCGGTGGGCCACGAGATCGCCGCGCTGGCGCACGAGGATGATCCGCTGTTCGTAGTGAAAATGCTGGAAAAAGAGGGCTGGCTCGAGGTCCTGCATCCGCATTGGACTTCCGCCAAAGCCGACGCGAACGGCCTGACGACGCTCATGAAGACGCGCCAGCAGATGGTCGATCTCGGGTACGCACCGGACGCCGGACCAGCGGTCATGTATTTCCTGACCGCGCGGCTCTCGGAAAAAGAGATTTCCGAGATCCAGCGCATGATTCCGCGAAAGGATCTGGTCGAGGCCTGGCGCGACATTGAAGATCATGCGAAGGAGCTGGCCAAGCGCCTCATGGGTAAGGAAGCGGCCACGCCCTCGCGCACCTGGCAACTGCTCAGCAGTGCGCGCCCGGAGATGGTTTTGTTTCTGGCCGTGACCGCGAAACAGCAATCGGTCGAGCAGAAGATTAAGAATTATCTGACCAAGTGGCGGCAGATCCAGCAGAAGATTCCATTGCCGGAAATGACCGAGTTGCTGATTACACCGCAACTGCCGGAGTATCCCAAGATTGCGCACGACGTGTTCATGCTACTGCTCGATGGCAAGCTGCGTTCGCGCACCGAGACTTTGAAATTCTTGAAACCGTTCGCGCCCCCTCCGCCACCACCGCCGCCCGCTCCGCGTCGCGGACGCGCCGCAAAAGCCGCGGCGGAAGCAGCGGCTGCGCAAGCAGCAAGTGCACGCACGAAAGCAGCTGGGAAATCCGCCGCGAAGGAAGGGAAAAAAGGGAAGGCGATGGCCGCGACTACTCCGCTGCCAGCCGCTCCCGGCGCGCCAAAGGATGAGGGAAAAAACAAGGCGAGGGAAAAACCGAAACCGGTAAAAGCCGGCCGCAGCGCTCCCGCTCGTGCCCAGAAGTCGGCGAAAAAATCGAATCGCAAGCCGGGCGCGAAAAAATCAACCGGGAAAAAGAAGAAGTAGTTCCTGGCGCGCGTGAGCCGCTTCTTGCCCGCGATTTATTCCGCGGATATGGTGGCTACTGCCGTCATTGTCAAAATGGGAGCGCTAGCGGAAAACGGAGATCCCGAAACCGGGGTCAATGCTCCCGTGTTCTCATCGATGCTGAAAGCCCCGATCGCGCCGGACTCTCCCGAAGAACCCGGCGGCAAGGCACTCGGCGCATAAAGATAGTTCCCCGAGACGACAAAAGGCCCGAATAACGGCGCCTTCGTTCCGGTGAACGGGGTCAGCGTACCGGTCGCGGAATCCACTTGAAACTCGTCGATGGTCTGGGTCTGGTCGATTCCGGTAAAAAGAAACTTGCCGGAGGCATCAATCGCCGGACCGGCATTACTGCCGACCGAAAACGGTGAGCCGGGCACGGAGGTGAGAGCGCCGGTAGTGGAGTTTAGGGCATAACCAGCGACGTAATTCTGAGGGTTGGGAGTCGTGGTCGAAAGTATGACGAAAATATAACCAAGCGGGTCGTAGACGATTCTTCCGGGCGCAGCGGAGATGGGTAGGGAAAATGGAGATCCGGCCAACGGTGTCAAAACTCCGCTGTCGACGTCGATGCTGAAGGCCGCGATGCCGCCCGTGCCGTTCTCGTATTCGCTGACGTACAAGTATGACGAGGCGGTCACGGGCCAAGGTCCGGGACCGCCCAGCTCATTGGTAAAAGGCGCCACGGTGAATGGCGATCCAGCGACCGAGGGCGACAACGACCCGTCCCCGCCAATGCTGAAAGCTTCCACTGCCGGGGCAATCCCGCCGGTCAATATGCCGTCGGAACCAATATAGAGAAAACTATTGAGGCCAGTTCCTCCGCTGAGAGTGATAGCGTCAGGCGCTGGGTAAGGAGAAGAACTGAGCGCGGTCAGGGCTCCGGTTTGCGAATCGATCGCGTATCCATAGATCTGCGAGGTAATCCCCTGGAGCGGTTGACGTTGCGTCACGTAAAGAAACGGAATGCCTTGGCCCGCGTATACGGCACCCCCTATAGGCGGCTCGGGACCGGCAATGGAGGATGGCGTTCCAAGCGCGCCGGTTGCGGTGTCGATGGGAAAAGACAGCAGCTGGCTGGATTGCAGGCTTGGTTCGGCGACCACGACTAAGAAAGACTTCACTACCGGAGGGGGACAGCCGGTACAAGCAGCCGAGGGACTGCGACCGCAGCCTGCCAGGACGAGAGCGAGGCATGCACACAGAACGATGGCGAAAAAAAAACGCAGACCGGCGGCGCGCATATTTCCTCCCGGACTGGACGCACGCCGGACTCACGTGCGGCAGGCATCGGAATTCTCTGTGGGAGTCTACCCCGGGGTCAATGCTGCGAGCAAGGATAAGACTTATGACCACCGAAAATCAGTTGCGCCGGACGTGCGACCTCGGATCCGGAGCTAATTTGCAAGATTCGGAAATTCCGCTGTGCTCTACCAAACCAGCCCTGCAGAATTTGCTGCCAGCTTACGAATCGAAGCGTTCAGTGAATGCGATGGAGGACCGGTTGATGCGCGTGGGACCGCAATACGTGCTCGCGGCGCGGGGCTATGGGACGTTGGAGGTTGGATGCCCCATTTTCACAGCCATAAAAAGTGGGCCATGCGGCCGAAAGGTAGTGAAACAACTTGCACTCTGCAGGCTCGATCGTGCTAGGGCTAGAAGGGGCGCGGGGGAAAGAAATCTTGCAAGAATCGCGCCAGTCTCGGTTCTATGGCCAGAGGAGATCGGGCCCGCAGGCATGGAATCTTCAGAAAGTATCTTTTTGACGTCATCGGCGAGCGGAATGCCCGTCGCTGGCGGCATGCAGTCGGGAGGAGAGATTCCCGCAAAACCCGCGCCAGTGGTAAGCTTGGGGCGCGCCGGATTACGGCGGAGGGGCGAATTTCCCATGGTTTCCCAAACAATGCTCAAGCAAAGAACGGGCAAGCAGAACGGTTTTTCCCTGATCGAATTGCTGATCGTAGTGGCGATCATTCTTATCATCGCCGCGATCGCGATTCCCAACTTGCTGCGCGCAAAAATGGCGGCGAATGAGGCTTCGGCAGTTGCGTCGCTGCGCACTATCAACACGGCCATGATCACCTATCAGTCGAGCTATCCAACGGTGGGTTATGCGACCACGCTGAGCAATCTGGGCGGCGTGAGTCCGTGCGCACCGAGTTCGACGACGGCGTGCCTGATTGATAGCGTGCTGGCTTCCGGCGTGAAGAGCGGGTACAACTTCACTGCTACGGGCTCGGGAGGTCCTCCTTCCGTGCAGTACTACGCGACCGCGATTCCGACGGCTGTAAACCAGACCGGGATTCGCAGCTTCTGTTCCTTCGAAGATGCCGTGGTTCGCGTCCAGCCGACTGGGACAGGCATTCCCAGCGAAGCTGCCTGCGAGTCGTTGTTGCCGCTGAATCAATAAAGTTGATTCCACGAAGGTGTAGGGTCCTGGCCGTGTGGGGGTCTTGCCGTGCGGGCTTATAATGTTGTTATGCGGCGTGTGATGGCCATGGCGGCGTTCGCGCTGATGTTGGCAGTACCCTTGTGGGCGCAGCACGGCGGAGGAGGCGGTCACGGGGGTGGGTTCGGTGGTGGCGCGCATGCCGGTGGTTTTGGCGGCGGCCACGCAGGTGGATTCGGCGGGGGTGGTTTCTCCGGACGCGGTTTCAGCGGCAGCCCGAGCGTCCACACCTCCAGCGGCCCTCTCAGTTCCCACGGTTATTCGCGCGGCTACTCTCAACTTCCGCCAACTTACGGTTTCACACATCCTCCCACAGGCGGCTTTACTCCGCCTACTTCACCCCTCGTACGTCAGCCATTTGCCGGTAGCGGATTTGGTCGTGGGTACGGGAATGGGTATGGTCGAAATGGATTGGGCTACAACGGATATGGCCGGGCCGGATTTCATAACGGTGGAACCCGTTTCCACATCCGCACTTATCCGGACTGGTGGGGCTATGGTAACGGATATGGCTATCCGTACGCGTATGGCTATCCCTACGGGTACTGGGACGCTGGGTACTTCGACCCTTGGTGGTGGGACTCCGAAGATAACAGTAACGACAACAGCGACTATAACGACAATCTAGCGATCGCCGAGCAGATGAATCAAGACAGCCTGCAGCAACAGCAGATGCTGCAGCAGGAGCTGATGGACAGCGATCGGGACGCTTACTACGGGGGCGCAGACAACCGGGGCGGCTACAACTCGCAAGCTCAAGAACAAGACCGAAGCCCGAACTACCCATACGGTTATGCCCTTCCACCCCTCGATCCAGAGCGCATGCAGCAAGCGGTACGCAATACTCAGGAGCAGACAGCCGATTCCATAATGCGGCCGACGGTACTGGTTTTCCGTGATCAGCACAAAGAGGAAATCGGAAACTACGCGATCGTAGGGCAAACTCTGTGGGAATTCGCCCAACAAAAGACCATCAAAATCCCGTTGTCCGACCTCGATATCCCAGCGACGGTTAAAGCCAATGAGGATCGGGGTGTGACCTTCAGCGTGCCCTCGTCCGATGAGGGCTAGGAAGGGCGCTCCATTGAGCGCTGGTTTTCGCCTTTCACTGCTCGGAACCGCACACTCAACCTACTTCGGATGCCGATCCCGGTCTTTGCGAGTACCTTGAAATCGAGGACCTAGGCCTAGGGGGAGTGGTGTGCGCAGGGTTGATGAACCTCGTAGGGCAACGCGCCTCCGCAATGCCGACGTCGCGAATGCTAGAATGAGAATCTAAGAAAACATGCCCCTCAGAACGTTATTTCTGAATCCCCCATCTTTTGAGAACTTTGACGGCGGTGCCGGGTCGCGTTGGCCTGCCACCCGCGAGATTGAGAGTTATTGGTATCCGGTTTGGCTGGCGTATCCCACGGGAATGCTCGAAGGCGCTCGCTTGCTGGACGCGCCGCCGCATCACGTTTCCGGCGAAAATACCATCCAGATCGCAAAGGACTATGAGTTTCTGGTTCTGTTCACTTCGACGCCCGGATTCCCTGGCGACATCCGTTTGGCCCGTGCGATCAAAGATGCGAACCCTAAGATCAAGATTGCGTTCGTAGGGCCACACGTAACCGTGCTTCCCGAGAAATCTCTGCGTGACTGCCCGGCCATCGATTTCATTTGTCGCAAGGAATTCGACTATGCCGTGGTCGATTATGCCAAGGGTAAAGCGCTGGAAGAGATCCCCGGAGTCTCGTTTCTGAAGGATGGGAAGGTCGTTCACAATCCGGACGCGCCGCAGATTCAAAATCTGGACGCGCTTCCGCATGTCACCGAGGTTTACAAGCGTGACCTTGACGTGACTCGTTACAACGTGCCGTTCCTGCTGCATCCGTACGTGTCGCTGTACACGACCCGGGGCTGCCCGGCGCAGTGTACATTCTGTCTGTGGCCGCAGACGTTGAGTGGGCACCCCTGGCGCAAGCGTTCCAGCGATGATGTTGCCGCTGAAATGGCGAGGGCCAAAGAATATTGGCCGAAGGTAAAGGAATTCTTCTTCGATGACGATACCTTCAACATTCAGAAGGCGCGGACCATAGAACTCTGCTCGAAGCTGAAACCGCTTGGCCTGACGTGGTCCTGCACCTCGCGGGTCACCACCGACTATGAAACGCTCAAGGCCATGAAGGAAGCCGGCTGCCGGCTTTTGATCGTGGGTTATGAATCGGGCGATCAGCAGATTCTGAAGAATATCAAGAAAGGCGCGACCGTCGAGCGCGCCCGCCAGTTCACGAAAGATTGCCACAAGCTAGGGCTGGTGATCCATGGC
This sequence comes from uncultured Acidobacteriaceae bacterium, assembly GCA_963772045.1. Lineage (GTDB taxonomy): Bacteria > Acidobacteriota > Terriglobia > Terriglobales > Acidobacteriaceae > Sulfotelmatobacter. Next base: position 390,147 of record CAVYWC010000006.1, read on the forward strand.
GACTTCATCCTGGGCTTGCCCGGGGAGACGCACGAAACCATCAACAACACGATCGCATTCGCCAAGGAACTCGACGTGGAGACGATCCAGGTTTCCGTAGCCCACGCCTATCCTGGAACCGAGCTTTACGATTATGCCGTGAAAAACGGATTTATGGTCTCCGGAAGCGAAATGGTTGATGAAGGCGGCCACCAACTGGCGCACATTCAATACCCGGGGCTTCCTGCCGACGAGATTATGTCCGCAGTGCACCGCTTTTACGATGAATATTATTTCCGACCCAAGGCCATCTTCCGAATCCTGCGAAAGGCTGCGTTTGATAACCAGGAGCGGAAACGTCTCTATGTGGAAGCCAAGACGTTTTTGAAGCTTCGCTCTGCGCGCAACAAGATGGTGAAGAAACATGCTGAGACAGCCCGTGCCGCCGCGCCGGCCAAAGCCTGAGCGCAGTCGAGCTCGTTCGCCGCTCGCGGTGAACTTTTTGAGCTGCCAGTGACCTTCCGCAAAATCTTTGTGCTGGCCGGAGTGGCAATCTTCGCCGCCACGGGCGATTCCATGCTTTCGCAGGGAATGAAGCAGACCGGCAACATTTCCCTGCATCATCTCTCGACTCTGCTCGCCGCGTTGGTCAATCCCTGGGTGGCAATCGGAATCATTCTTCTGCTGGCATTTTTTGGGGCCTACATGAATGCGCTCTCCTGGGCAGACCTGACCTATGTGTTGCCCGCGAGTTCGTTGGGATACGTGTTGCTGGCTTTGATTGCGAGATTCGTGCTACATGAACATGTGAGCCTGTCGCGCTGGCTCGGCATCGCGCTGATCTCGGGTGGAGTAGGTTTTGTGGCCACCGGCCCGGCGGCCACAACGCGGGAGCAAGGCAATTCTGCAGAATTCAATCCGCCGCATCCCAAAAATTTGGAAAACACAAAAAAACGCTCCGCCGAACCTGAAGAGGGGCGAGCGGCTCCGAGCGGCGCGGAATGATGAGCCATCATTCCAATTCGATCGTGTATACGTGGGCGTCGATCCTCGCGGTTGCGCTGGCGTCGGTTGTCGGCGACGTTCTGCTCTCCCGCGCGATGAAACAGGTGGGAGACGTCAACGATCTGCGGCGCCGCTGGGGCACGTGGGCTGTGGTTCGCCGGACGTTGGCAAACGCGAGTTTTTCGCTTGGTGTAGCCGCAATGGCACTGTCTTTTTTCAGTCTGCTCTTTGCATTGTCATGGGGAGATGTCAGTTTGGTTGGCCCCGCCGCGGCGTCGCTGACATTCATCGGGAACGCTTTCGCGGCCAAGATTTTTCTCCACGAAAGGGTCGATCGCCGCCGCTGGATGGCCGCGGTGCTGGTGGCAGCAGGCGTGGCGCTGCTGGCGGGGTGAGCGCCTTTTCCCTTCGAACGTCCGCGGGGCGTTGTCATCCTGAGCGAGTGAAGGATCCCTTGTTTCCCGTGCTTTCCGCGTCGAGGCCGGGAGTTCTCCCTGCACGCCGCGGTGAGATCCTGTCTGCGACACTTTTCGCTCCCGAGTCAAATGGGATCCTCCGACTCAGCCCCGCTTTACTCCGCCGCGCGGGAGCTTCGCTCAGGATGACAAATTGTGTGGGGCAGCTCTACCTTCGATTATCCGTGCTCGGCTCGGGGTGAATCAGCACCCGGAATAACTCCGGCGCCGCTTGCTTGAAGCGCGTTTCGAGTTCAGTTTGCAGATCGTGAACGCGGGCCAGCGAAAGATCGTCAGAGAGCGTGAGGTGACAGGAAACGAAGAGCCGTCCGCGCACGCGTTTAAACACGAATTCGTGCACATCGAGAATTTGCGAAAAATGCGCCGCCGCGGACTTCAAGCGGCGCTCCAGCTCGGCGTCGCTCAATAGTTCTTCCGAAGCTTCAATGGTGGCCGGCTCGCTTTCGATGTGGGTAAGGATGTCGGAAATCTCAGGGACGTCGCGGCGCATGTCGGCTTCGAGTTCGGTGACTTGATCGTGAGCCTGCTTGAGCGTCATGCGTTCGTCGAGTTCGATGTGTTGCTCCACGTGTAATCGGCCGGCAATATCCTGCACGCTGATGTCGTGGACATTCAAATTTTTGTCGGCGGCCACGGCGCGGATACGATCGAAAATGTTCTCTGTGCGCTGCGCCCGCGGCAGGGGCTGCACAGTCACGTCAGCCTCGGGCAAGATGCGATGCACTGCTTCCGACACGGCGTCGGCCAAATGTCCTGAACGTTGGAAGGTCACAGTACGGGCGAGACCGACGTTCAGGTCCGCAAAATACCGATTCCCCGCACGGCGAATGCGAACCCGGTCGACTTCGAGAACGCCATCGACACGCGAGACTGCATCCTGAATCTGAGAGCGCACACCGGCGGGAGCAGCATCGAGCAACGCGTCCACGGTTCGCCGCGCAAGTCGCCAGCTGACGGAAACCACCACCCCGGCCACAAAAAGCGCGGCAATCGGATCGGCGTCGCGGAGCCATGCGATGTCGTAAATTCGTCCGGCCAGTACCAGAGCCAGACCCAGCACAACCACGCCACCCGACCATATGTCGGTGGCAAAATGCAAAGCGTCGGCTTCCAGAGCCTGACTGTCATACTTGTTGGCAATGCGCCCAAGCACGCGCGAGCGCCACCAATCCACACCCATGGAGAAAATCATGACGGCGAAGGCGGCAGCGGACGGTTCAATTTCAATATGCCGGAAAAACAGGCGCAGAACCGCTTCGTAAATAATCCAACCGCAAGTGACGAGCAGCAGGCCGGTTTCTACAAACGCTGAAAAATTCTCGATCTTGCCATGTCCATATTGATGGTCGGCATCAGCTGGCTTGTCGGAGACTCCTACCGAAAAGAACGTGACGAGGGCAGCGATCAAGTCGAGAGCGGAGTGCGCGGCCTCCGAGAGAATGCCCAAACTACCAGTCGTAATGCCGACGACAATCTTCAGCCCGGTGATGACGATAGCGGCCAGCACCGAGTTCCCTGCCGCCGTGCGCTTCTCGGCGCGCATGGCTTCCGGTGACGTAATTGCGGAGCTTCCGGACATGTGAGAATTATCGCTGCAGCCAGCGCAAACTCCAAGCAATCACCGGCCTGACTAACCACGAAATGCATCAGGAGCAGCGCGAAAAGCCGGTGCGTTAGCGATCAGCGGCGGCAAGGGTATGCCATTTCGTGTTTTAACCTTCTGAGTCCCCGCACACCCTCCAGCGCCGCGCCGTTGTGCTAGGATTTCCTGCTCAAGAAATTTCACCTTTCCGGTGCATGAACCCTGGAGGAAATTGATTTTATGCGTAGCAGTTGGCTGATGTGTGTTGTGTTGGGATCATTGGCTTGGGGACAAGCCACTCCGGCTGGGTCGGCACCGCCTGCCCACGCTCCGTCGGCACCGATGACGATGTCGCCGTCTGCACCAATGGCAGGCGCAGACGCTGCTGCTTCCGTGCCAGCGACCGCACCCGTGATCACCCTAACGGGAGTGTGTACCACGCAGCCAAAGTCCTCTGCCATGCCCAAGGGGTCGGCAGCCAAGCCTGCCGGTCCAAAAACCTCCGCGGATGATTGCAAAACCGTGATTACCAAGGCGGAATTCGAGAAGCTTGCGAGGGCCTTGGCGCCGAATCCGAATCCAGAAATCAAGGGAGTGAACCCGCAGGTCAAGAAACAGTTAGCGAGTATATTGCCGCGCAACCTTGCCCTGTCCGCTGCGGCGAGGAAGAAGGGATTGGAGAATAGCGCACAATACGCCGAAATGCTGAAATTCGCCAAGATGCAGATTCTGGCGGTGATGCTGCAACGTCAGATCCAGGGCGATGCCGCGAACGTGCCCGCGCCCGAGATCGACAAGTACTACAACGAACATCAGGACGCATTCCAGCAATTCACTCTGGAGCGTTTGTTCGTGCCTCGCAACCGGCAAGTCCAGGCCGATGCCAGGGAGGACGAAAAGGGCGAGAAGCTGACGGAAGAGCAACGGAAAGAGAAACAGGAGGCGGAAAAGGCCAAGGCTGCCGAGGGCGAGCAGGCGATGAGCAAACTGGCTGACGATTTGCGAGTCCGCGCGGCGGCAGGTGAAGATTTCATGAAACTGCAGAAAGAAGCTTTTGCAGCTGCCGGCATGAAAATCGAATCGCCGATGGTGACTCTTCCGAAGGTACGGCGTACGGGCTTGCAGGCAGCGCACGCAGCGGTCTTTGACTTGAAGGTTGGGGAAGTTTCGCAGGTGATCAATGATTCCGGCGGGCATTATATTTACAAGCTCACCGCCAAAGATCAGCTCCCGCTCGACCAGGTGAAGGACGAAATTCACAGCAAGCTGCAGAATGATCGGACGCGAGAGATGATGGAGAAGGTAAACGGCTCCTACAAGGTTGAAACCAATGAAGCGTACTTTGGTCCCGGCGGCCCAGGCATGATGCCCGGACCGCGGCCTATGATGGCGCCGCGGCCTGGGGCGAGTGCGGTTCCATCGCAAGCTCCGTCTGCACCGTCGCCAGCTCGACCACGGACCTCGCCTGCGCCGCAAACTCCGGCCAATGCCCCAACTCAGAAGCAGAACTGATGGCTAAACCTGTCGTTGTGATTACCGGCATCGCGGGAAATCTCGGCTCCAGACTGTTACCGCTGCTGGGGAGGTATTCAGTCATCGGGGTGGACATCAATCCGCCCAAGACCGAGGCTGAACTGCAGTTTGAACGTCTGGATCTGGGCGAGGAATCGTCGACTCGCACCTTCTACGAATTGCTGAGGGACAGGCGCCCTCACGCTGTCATTCATCTCGCCTTCGTGATCGATCCGGTGCGGACCGGGGTGCTCGATGTACAGCGCATGTGGCAAATCAATGTGGCAGGTACGGCGCGCGTGCTGGAAGCCATCACCGAGGTCAACCGCTCTAACGAAGACGGAATCAAGCAGTTTATTTTTCCCAGCAGCGTTTCGGCATATGGTCCTGACCTGCCTGCGGCCGTTACGGAAGAATCTCCGCTGGCGGCGCACACTTTGCCCTACGCGGTTCACAAAAAAGAATCGGACCAGGTCGTGCAACAGCGTGGCACGGCTCTGCGCGGATGCAGCGTATACATTCTGCGTCCGCACATTTTTGCCGGGGCCAGCGTTGAGAATTATCTGATGGGAGCGTTTAAAGGAACGCCCAACGGCAAGAGCGCACGCGCCGAAAGGATGCGGGCTGCGGGCAAACGCCTTCCATGCATGTTGCCGCGCGGCCGCCAGTATTTAGAGAACAAAATTCAATTCATCCATGTCGATGATATGGCGCGTCTGATGCGCCACATCCTGCAGCGCGAACCGGAAACGCAACGGCTGACGATCTTGAACGTTGCCGGCGGCGGCGACCCTCTAACCTTCGCCCGCTGCATTGAAATTGCGCAGGCCAAACTGATCCGGGTGCCGGGAAGGTGGGCTATGCGGCAGGTATTGAAATTCTTGTGGCAGCAGAAGATTTCCGCCATCCCGCCGGAAGCCGTACCCTATATGACCGGTCAGTACATCATGAATACCGACCGGTTGCGCCGATTCCTCGGGCCCGAGTATGAGCACGTGATGCGTTACACCGTGACCGATGCCTTCGCGGATTCGTTTCGTCCGCTGACGTCGAATACCTGAAACCACTCCTTTCCAATCCATTCACTTCTTTCCGCGATACAGGCCTGCGATGCCGAATGTGTAAGCCGTCCACGTTGCCTCAGCGAAACCAGCAGCCTTCATTCGAGCCAGCATCTCTGCCGGTTCGGGAAAGCGCTGTACGGATGCGGGAAGGTACGCGTACGGTCCGCGCACTCCTGAAATCAGCGTGCCAACCCGCGGTAAAACTGTCTTGAAATAGAAGCCGTAGAGTACGCCAATAGCGCCGCGCGGTTCTCCGAAATCGAGGATGCCGCATTCCCCTCCGGCGCGCAGAACGCGGCTAATCTCGTGCAACCCAGCGTCATAGTCGGCCAGATTGCGAAATCCGAACGCCGAGGTCACAAGATCGAAATGCGCGTCCGGAAAGGGCAAATGCAGCGCGTCGGCTTCGATCCATGCCGGAGTTGACGTGCTCTGCGCGGCCGCTTTTGCGGTCGCTCGCTGCAGCATGGCGTGAGAAAAATCCGCTCCCAGGATTTGCGCAGAGGACTTCGCTGCCTGACGCCGCAACGCGAATGCCATGTCACCGGTGCCGCAGCAAAGATCAAGAATGCGCGCATTCGGGCGCATCAAAATATGGCGGAAAGTACGGGCGGTTCGACGCCACCAGATCCGATCCACGTTGAACGACAACACGTGATTCAGCTGGTCGTAGCGCGGCGCGATCGAAGTGAACATTTCGCGCACGGCCCGCGCGGCGGAGTCCTGATCATTGGCCCCCTCGGGCTTGGCGCCTACAACGGCAGGTTGGTTCGGGTCAGGCACGCGTGGAGTGCGAACTATTTCTTCCGCTTTGTTTTCTGCTTCCGCTTCTGCTTTGGTTTCGGTTTCTCTTTGAGTTGTGCGACGATCCGCTCGACCTGTGTCACGTGGTTGGTATCGTGCCCGGCGAACATGCGGGCCAGATGCGCGATGGTTTCCCTGCCCCGTTCCAGATGCATGCCGTGTCTTTCCCAGGCTTCCGGCGGCAAGGCTTTGAGCATGGCAAGATTGTTTTCGCGCAACACGCGGAAGATCGCCAACGATTGTTTCGGATCACGCTTAGAGTAGGCAAACACCGTTGCCCATGCATCCTGATCGAAGGGTTGGATCGTGATTCCATCCGATCCGATGATGGACCGCATCCGCCAGCTCGCGACAATCTCAACGTCGGCCAAGTGCGCCAGAATTTCGGCGATCGACCACTTGCCCGGCTCTGGCCGCCATCGCGATTGCTTCGGCGTCAGGCCGCGGGTAAGTTTGTTCAGCTTCCCACCGGTTGCTTTTTGAACTTTAATTGCATCCTGGCCGTCGACATGGCCGAGAATTCGCTGAATATACTCTTGCGCTGTTTCTTGCATGTTTTCCTCCAAAATGCCGGCTATCTTCCCCAGACCCATCCGCCGCGCGAAAGCCGACGCAACTCATCGACCGAATCCAGAACCGCCCGATCGGGCACGTCACTGGCCACTTCCACCTTGCCGATTTCGCGCGGCAAGATGAAATGCACAACACCGTTTTGAGTTTTCTTGTCCGACTGCAGGCGAGCCAGAATTTTTTTTGGACTGACATTTACTTCCGGCAAACGCCCCAGACTCAACACGGCATCGGCGATGCGCCCCGCAGTCACGCTGTCGCTGCGGCCCACGCTAAGCGCGATATTGTTGGCGGCAATCATGCCCCACGCCACGGCCTCCCCGTGCAACAAACGCCGATACCCGGTTTCCGCCTCGAGCCCGTGTCCGATGGTGTGGCCGAGGTTCAGGACGCGCCGTAATCCGCCTTCGCGCTCGTCGGCCGAAACCACTTCTGCTTTCAGCTTCACCGACTGTGCAATGATCCACTCCAGTTCGACCGGATCGCGTTTTAGAATACGGACGCGATTCTGCTCGAAACGCAGAAAGAGCTCGATGTTGCCGATGATGCCGCATTTCAACGCTTCGTAGAGCCCGGCCCGAAATTCCCGATCGGGAAGCGTTTTCAGTACCTGGGGATCAATCAGCACCACGCGAGGATGGTAGAACGTTCCGATCAGATTCTTGCCGGCCACAAGATTCACCGCGGTTTTTCCGCCGATGGAAGCATCGACCTGCGCCAGCACGGTCGTCGGAATCTGCACAAATTCCACGCCGCGCATGTAAAGGGAGGCCAGCAGTCCTGACACGTCACCAACCACGCCGCCACCGAGGGCAACAATCGTTGCTTTCCGATCCGCGCCCAGGCGAGCCAATTTCTCCGCCAGCGCCTCGACCGTAGCCAGACGCTTTGAGGGTTCGCCGTCTGGCATGGGGATGACCTGCACGTCAAAGCCGCTCGTCTTCAAAGACTTGACCAGCTTCGCGCCCCAACGCTTTCGCACCGGCGGCACAGTCACGACAAAGACGCGGCTCGACTGCGCCAGCAGTTCGCCGAGAACCGAGCCCGCCCGGGTCAGCAGGCCGTTTTCGATCCAGGCCTGATATGGACGCGGCGGCACATGAATGGTCACTTGCGGCATGGCCAATCCATCATAGCCGATGCCTCAAATTGCTTGCTTCGCGGCACAAAGTTGGTACCATGTCCCCTCAATGAAGGGCCTTCCAGCCGAGACCGACTTCGTTGTGATCGGTGCGGGTGTCGCAGGACTGCGCGCGGCGATCGAACTCGCTGCTGCGGGACGAGTGCTCGTCCTCGCAAAGGGTGGTTCCACTCAAATGCACGCCAACTCTGGCCCGGCGCGGCTCGCAGCCGTGCTCAGCGACGAAGATGAAATCACTCTTCATCTGCAAGACACGCTCCAAGCCGGCGATGGCCTTTGCGATCCTGCCGCAGTCAAGATACTCATCGAAGAAGGAGTGCCGCGAATCGAGGAACTGATTGCCTGGGGCACGCACGCCGATCGGAAGGGCACCAAGCTCACCTTCGGCCCGGAAGGCGGTCACAGCCGCGGCTGGCTTCTGCATGCGCAAGGAGATTCGACAGGAACGGAAATCCTGCGAGTCTTGAGGGCCAAAGCCCACTCCCTGAAAAACATTGCCGTTGCAGAGTTTGCCTTTACGACCGGCCTGATCGCGGAAAGCGGACGCGTGGCCATCGTCTCTTTTCTTGACGCGCAAGGAATGCCGCACCAGGTCTCGTGTTCGGCTGTGCTGCTGGCAACCGGAGCGATGGGCCAGATCTATGGCAACACCACGAACCTCGAACCGGCAACCGCCGACGGCGTGGCTCTGGCTTTTCGCGCAGGTGCGGAACTCAGCGACATGGAGTTCGTCCAGTTTCATCCCACGGTGCTTTATTTGAAGAAAGCGCCGCGCTTTCTGTTGTCCGAGTCGCTCCGGCAGGAAGGCGCGCAGTTGCGCAACATTGAACTGGACCGCTTCATGGGGAAGTATCATCCCATGGGCGAACTTGCTCCGCGCGATCTGGTGGCACGAGCGATCGTCCACGAGATGGAAATCAGCCGAGCCAAGGATCCGGTCGTTTATCTCGATCTCACGCATCTCAGTCCGGCGAAAGTGCAAAAGCGTTTCCCGCGAATCTATGCGACCTTCCTGCAGCACAACATCGACATCACGGAAGATTCGATTCCAGTGCGTCCGGCGGCGCATTTTTCCATTGGCGGCGTGAAAACCGATTTGGACGGCAAAACGAATGTGGCGGGACTCTACGCTGCGGGGGAAGTTGCCGCATGCGGCGTGCATGGCGCGAATCGCTTGCCCAGCAATTCCCTGCTTGAAAGCCTCGTATACGGGGCGCGCGCCGGACTAGCGATGCGGGGAGAACTACGGCCTGAGATTAAGACCGAGCGTTCGCCGAATTCCGCGTACGCGAATGGTCCAGTCGATTCCGGAGTAGAAGAGTTGATCGATCAAATCCAGAAAGTGATGTGGAACGATGTCGGGATTGTGCGCACGCGCAGCGGAATGCAGCGCGCGGTCAAGACTCTCGAAGAACTCGCGCCGAAGCTGCAGAATCCGCGAACGCGACGGGCGCATGAAGCTTCCAATTTGCATCTGGCAGCCTCGGCGGTCGCTCGTTCGGCGCTGGCGCGGGAAGAAAGCCGCGGAGCCCATTATCGGGTCGACTATCCGGGTCACGATGACAGGAAGTTTCTGAGGCATTCGGTGGTGCGGGGAGAGAAGGTTGTTTTTCTGTAGGCAGATCAGTGGACTCTCAGACCTGATCTCAGTTCGCGATCAACCAGGGTTGTAATTCGTCGCAAACGGGCACCTAATTTCAGGTTTGGCGACCATACGGGAGTTGGGCACGCTGAACCTGTTTTCAACGAGTGCTACGAATGTGCAGCATAGTTTACGACTTCCATACCCAGATGAACTTTTCCCACCAAGTTGGTGGACGAACAAAAATAATGAGTTCACCAGGCTTTGCCGTAGCGGTTCTTCTACTGCAATTATTATTAGCTACTAAGCCTGAAGCGACGATTGTAGAAACCGGATAGAGATGTTCGCTTCCGTATGTCCGCGTGTCGCTATCGTAGAGCTTTTGCCGGGTACACGGTGTCCAGGCCCCATTTCGACCCAGCCCGTTGAAAACCAGAACTCCATGAGCGTCTGGATTCGCAACGTACGAATCGCCATCCGCTGAGGTTTTGACAACCATTCTCCCGTTGAGATCAGCATGTGTGCTCCCATCCCGATCAGCATGGTAGTCCACAAACGTCAGGTTCATTCCGGACAGGTTTTTTCCTGTACGTCCGTCAAGTACACGAATATGAATCAGGGCAGTCTGCGCAAGTAGTCCGATCGGAGCAACCGCAAACAGAATGCACGAGAATATGGCTGTTCTCAGCGCCACGATTTGTAGACGTTCACGATTCATATTCCTCTTGGAAATTGGCTTACTCATCCCTTGACAGTTCACTCAGCGGATCGAGTTTGCGGCAGAACACCACCTCGTGCAAGAGCAGCCCCGATTATTCCCGATAATACTTCAACTGATTCACTCCGCCCGGATGACGGGACCAACCGGAAGTCAACTGTATCGGCTCGGTTTCACTTACTTATGACTACCAACGAGAGCGTCGTTACTCTTTTGCCACCGGAAATGCCACGGACGCGGCAACTGAAGTCGCCACCACACCCGCCACTACGCCAAGCATAGCTGTGATCGGAATGTGGATGTAGTCCGAGGAGAGCATTTTCAGTCCTACCAGGATCAAGATCGTGGCCAGCCCGTAATGAAGAAAGCGAAACACCTTTATCAGCGCCGCGACCGCGAAGTACATCGAGCGCAGACCGAGAATTGCAAATACATTCGAGGTGTAAACGATGAACGCGTTGAGCGTGACGGCGAGGACTGCCGGAATGGAATCGACTGCAAACAGCAGATCGGTGACTTCGATAAAAATGAGGACGAGCAGCAGCGGAGTGGCGTAGAGAGTGGCATTCCCGCGCCATCCGCGAACGAAGAAGCGGCCATCCTGATAGGTGTCGGTCATGGGCAACCAGCGCCGAAGCAGACGCACGACCGGATTTTTCTTGGGATCGACCTGATGCTGGCCGCGCAGAAAGCGGATGCCGCTGATGATCAGCAAAGCTCCGAATGCGTAGAGGACCCAGTGGAAATGGTGGATCAGCCCGACGCCGGCGAAAATAAAAGCTCCGCGCAGCACGAGCGCCCCCAGGATTCCCCAGAATAGAACTGTATGCTGCTGGCCTTCAGGAACGGTGAAGTAGCGGAAGATCAACAAAAATACGAAGAGATTGTCGATGCTGAGCGAGAGTTCGAGGACGTATCCGGCAACGAATTCCAAGGCGACCTGATGGCCGTGCCAGAAATAAAGAGCGACCGCAAAGGCGATCGCCATCGCGAACCACGCCGCGCTCCAGGCCAAGGCATTGCGCGGGCTCACAACTCGCCCCGCCCGATGCAGTACGCGCAAATCGAGCGCCAGCATGCTCAGCACGAACAGGTTGAAGAGAATCCAGAAGATGAGCAAATGGAATCCGCAATGGTCGCTACTTTTGCCTGCCCCGCTTGCCGCTGACCCAATCGTCCCAAATGCCGTCGGCTTTGAGCATGTCGACGCTGTTCGTGTCGCGCATGGTCTGATCGATCTGATCGTGCGTGAGGCGCGGGCCGATTTTCTCCGGCAGATCGGCCAAACCTATGCTTAGCGCCGCCGCCTCCGCCACGTGTTTCTTCAGTTGCGCGAAATCGACTTTGTCATAGGTGTCGGAAACGGCATGGTAATTCACAAGATAGTTCGCCTCTTCCTGGTCCGCGACGAACGTGGGCACTCCTTCGAGCATGAAGTCGAAGTGATCCGTTCCCCACTCCATGTCGAGCTTGATGTCTTTCACGCCGAACTGCGCGAGCGGCGCGATGAGTTCTTTCGCCGTGTCAGAAATATCCTTTCGACCGCCGATCGAAAATCCGGTGGTCTTGCCCGTACCCGAGTCGTAGACGATCACGCCCGCAGCTTTATCGAGTTCGTGGCGATGCGCGACTGCGTACGCGTGGGATCCGATCAGTCCCTGCTCTTCAGCGGAAAAGAGAATGAAGCGAATGGTGCGGCGCGGCCTGACGCCGGAAGCTTTGATGGCGCGGAGAGCGTCGATGACGAGAGCGGCATTGCAACCGTTATCAAGCGCGCCGGTGCCGAGTTCCCAGGAATCGAGATGCGCGCCGAGAATGACGAACTCGTCGGGCTTATCGCTGCCTCGGATTTCGCCGATGACGTTGGAACTGCGGATCGGGCCGCCAATCTGATTGGGAATCGAAAGATCGGCCCAGACCATATTTCCGCCGGCCAGCAGCCGAGCCATGCGTTCGCCATCCTCACGCGCGACGATGAGCATGGGAAGCTTGTCGATCTCGCCATCTGCAGAATTCGTGTGGCGATAAAGAATGTCGTGCTCGCGCGTGGCCATGAAGGCGATCGCTTTGGCCTTGGCTTTCACGGCGAGATCGATAATCGGCGGGGCCTTGGAATATTCGGCGAACAAGTCGTCCCAGGTTTTCAGAACCGTGGTGTGGACGAGCAGAAGTTTTCCCGCGACGTCGCCGGCCTTCTGGAAGTCGGCGGCCGTGCCTTCGCCGACATCGACGACCGGAACGTGCCTCACCGGCGCGAGAGCGGGCGCCCATGCAACCGAAACGCAGCGGATGGGAAACACCGAGAGCACCGTGCCGCCGACCTTGCCGCCGCCAATCTCGTAGGAACTCGTGGCGATGAATGAGGTCGCACCCTCAAGCCACGAGTTCTGGATTGTGAAGCTTTCGGTGTGGACGCTTTCGGCGCCGGCCGCGGTCAGCGCCTGCACGCCCCACTGGATGGCGTGCTGCATGGCCAGGGTGCCAGGAACGCGTCCGCCGATTTCGTCGGTCAGGTAGTGGAGATTCGATTCGAGCGGCGACGGCTGCAGGGCCGCCTGAATGACTTGATTTTCAGCATTGATATCAGCGGCGGGCGTGGCAGCGAACGAAGTGAAACAGAACAGAAGAACGAACAATAGCAGCTTTCTGGTTCCCATAGCGGGGAATTAGAAATGAAATTGGGGAAAAGCGCAAAACCAGAAAAGGGTTGACCCCAAAGGACACGAAGGAACACGAAAGAAACTTCCGAAAAAAGGTTGACTCGCCGCAGACTTGAATCAGGAAATCACCACTTGAGGCGAGGTTCGGACATCGAGTGGTAGATGCGCACTCCCACTCCGGGTGACAAACCCAAACTGGCTGTTTCCCGATCACGTCGGCGGATTCTGTTCGGGACCAGATGGGATCGACCGGCTTCCCCGTCCGACGCGCAGCATGCTCAAGTCGATAAGAGGGCATGTTTCCCGCCTCAAGGGCACGGGAGTTGGGTGCCGCAGGAATCGAAAAAGTTGCAGTAGACGCGGCGGGTGCCCCGTCCTTCTCGCGTTCTTTGCGAGAGGGCGGGAATTTTGATTCTTGCCTGCTCTGGGAACGCTCGCGCGAAAGTCAAATTCCCCGCCCTGTCCCGCCAAAGAGCGACGGGACAAGGATGGGGCACCCACAAATGGGGGCTTACTTCGGCGGAAGTTGCGGCATGTTGTCGAGGATGCGGATGGCCTCAAGAATCACGCTGCCGGTGATCTCGAGGCTCTTGGGGCTGAGCTTGTCTACGGTGTCTTGCGGCGTGTGCCAGAAGACGTTGTTGTACCCGTAATCAAAATCGATCAGGTCGGCGCTGGGAACGCCGCGTTTCACGAACGGAAGATGGTCGTCATCGACCTCATTCGTGCGGGCAAAAAAGTGCGATTGATATCCCAGGCGAGTCGCAGCTTCGTAGACCACATTTTCCAGCCAAGGCGTTGAATTCGTGTCGCGATCGATATTGAGATCGGCGTCCCCGATCATGTCGGCCAGCAGGAAGGCTTTCACTTTTCTCAGCGTGCCATCAGCTTGCCATTTTTCGGCGAGATGCTTAATGCCGTAGAGGCTGTCGTCCTCGAACGGCATTTCATTCGGTTGCCCGGCGGAACCGTCGGGTTTCATGGCTTCTTCAGCATCGTCCCAGACGAGCCAAATGCTATAGCCGTCGCGGGTTGTGCCGCGCAATTGATTGGCGAGTTCGAGCAGCAGGCCGCTGGAAGAAGCGCCGTCGTTGGCTCCGACATATGGGGTGTCGCGCAGCGGGTAATTCGTGTCGTAGTGGCTGGCGACCACGATGATGCCGTCTTTATTGCCTGGGAATTTCGCGACAATGTTGTGAACCGGAAACTTGCCGACCGGCGTATCGGCCGTGAAAACATCATTCTCCACGCTATCGCCATCGCCCTTCAGGCGCGAGAGAATGTATTCCTCAACCTTCTTGTGACTGGCGCTGCCCACGGGACGCGGACCGAATTTCACGATCTCTTTCAAATACTGCATGGCGCGATCGCCATCGAATTTCGGAGGCGGACCATTGTCAGGCGGCAGATTCAGGAGTGGAGTATCGTTCTGGGCCGCTTGCGCAGAATTCTGATTGGGCTGGGCCGCAACGGGGTCCTTGGCGTGATCGCAGGCAAATCCGGCCAGCGTCAAGGCGAGCATCGGAATCCAGGAGAGCGTTTTCGAGTCGATGCGCGTCATTGTGCTCGCTGCGCCCTCCGTTCGCGCTGTTTCGGATGCACCAGCCAGGCTACCCCGACGCTGACAGCGTAAAGCCCGAGCATCGGCGCGGCAAAGACGCACATGTTCACGATATCCGGCGAGGGGGTCACGATGGCGGCAATGATGAAGATGACGAGAATCGCGTAACGCAAATTCTTCAGCATGAAGCCGGGGCTCAGGATTCCCATGAATGCCAAAAAGAAAACCAGGATCGGCATCTCGAAAATAAGCCCCATGCCGAGAATGATGCTGAGAAAAAGCTGGGTATATTCGCCGATGGTGATCATCGGCGTAAACTGCCGGCCGAACCTGAGCAGAATATCGAGGGCGCTGGGGTAGACAATCCTGTAGCCGAAGTATCCACCGGCGCAGAATAGCGCGATCGTCGATACCATGAATGGCACAATGTATTTCTTCTCGCGGCGATAGAGGCCGGGCGAGATGAACATCCAGACCTGGTAGAGGACGAACGGGGACGTGAGAAACAGCCCGGCCAGCGCAGAAATCTTGATGTACAGATTGAAGGGCTCGGTGGGATTGAGGAAGACGAGTTTTTCCGAGAGGCCGTTTTTGTGCAGCGCGTCCATGATGGGGCGCTGCATGATGTCATAGATGCGCTCGTGAAATCCCCAGCACGCGGCGCAGCCGATCCCGACCGCGATCACCGAGTAGACGATGCGCTTGCGCAGTTCCTCGAGATGATCGAGGAAGCCCATGGTGGGCATGGATTCGGGTTCCTGCTCGCTGGCGGGTTCCGCGACAGCAGAGTCAGACATGCGACTCCTGCGAAGTGGTAGACGAAGACGCAGCCGCTTCGGCCGCAGGCAGCGCTTCTGCAGCGGCGTTACCGTTCACGGGAACGGGCTGCTCGGTGGGGACAGATACCGTGGCCGAAGCTTCGGCGGGAGCGGGTTCCGGCGGCTTAGACTCGCTCGCCACGTAAGTCTCCGGAGAACCAAATGCCCTGGACACGGCGCCGAGCATGCGGCTGGCGGTACCTTCCACGGTTGGGCTGGGCGGGAGAATGGTCTTTTTTCTCTCCTCAACCTCAATGTGCGCGATCTCCTGCTCGATCTGCGCCTTGAATTCGTTGGAGGCGCGACGGAACTCGTTCATCATCTTGCCGACCTGGCGGGCGATCTCGGGCAACTTCTTGGGCCCGAAAATAATGAGGGCCAGGAAGAACAGGAAGATCGTCTCAGAAAAACTCATGCGTTTCATCATACTGCCGGAGTGGCCGGAGTGGAAAGGAGCGGCAATGCGCGGCCTGTGTTCTGCCCGGTCGCAGGGAGATCCAGAATCCTGGCCGCGGCTCATCGAGAGGCACAGAAGAGCGCGGCCTTGCCATCGGGATGGGCAGGCGCAGTTCTTGCCCATGGGAATAGGCAAGGTTTGCTGCAGCGAGACGCTGGACGGAGATTAGTCCGGCTTTATCCTGCCAAACCGTGCCGGCGTTTGCGTTTAGCACTCAAGTGAATCCCGCCGGGCTTTGGCATGAGATTTGCCCTCCACTTCGTCATCGGTAGCCTTCAAGTTCCGAGCAAGTAAGCCGATAGCCACATTGGAGGAATCATTCCAGGGGAGGAAGCATGTCAGTCTCCGGCATTTCCAGCAGTTTGTTTGGGTTCAATAATTCGACGGTACAGA
This sequence comes from uncultured Acidobacteriaceae bacterium, assembly GCA_963772045.1. Lineage (GTDB taxonomy): Bacteria > Acidobacteriota > Terriglobia > Terriglobales > Acidobacteriaceae > Sulfotelmatobacter. The sequence continues at coordinate 406,469 of CAVYWC010000006.1, forward strand.
GCCAACAGCAGAAGGTTCAGCAGGAGTTTCAGCAGTTGGGCGAGGAACTGCAGTCGGGCAATTTGTCGGCCGCTCAATCCGATTTCGCGACCTTGGAGCAGCTTGTACCACAAAACAGTTCCACTTCTTCTTTAACCGGCAGCAGTTCTTCCACAAGCGGTAGCAATCCGCTGGCCCAGGCATTCAACCAACTCGGGCAGGATCTGCAATCGGGGAACCTGACGGCGGCGCAGCAGGATTTTGCCCAAATCCAGCAGGATATGCAGAGTCAGGGTGAGCAGTCGCAGGCTCACGGCCATCACCATCATCACGGCGGAGGGGGCGAGGAAACGAACTCGATCAGCCAGTTGTTTCAACAACTGGGAGAGGAATTGCAGTCAGGGAATCTGACGGGGGCGCAGCAGAGCTATAACACCCTGGCACAGGATCTGCAGTCGTCCTCGACGACCCAAACTGGGGCCCAGGCGTCGTCGAGCGCCAGTGGCTTGTCGCTGAGCGCCTGAGCGAGCCGGTGTCCGAGGGCGGCAGACGAGGCCCTGATCACCGAAATTGTGCCTCCAGCCTGAGCTACAGGGAACCTCCTACGTTCCAGTTGCATCCCATAACGAGCCCCGGTCAGGAAGAGGTTACTGAGAGTAACCTTTCCCGTGCCGGAGCAGTCTAACGGGGTGATATACTGCGGTTATGGTGCGGTAGCTGGGGTGCAAGTACGCCCTCAACTGAAGGAAATCCAAAAGATGGCTCGTAGTTCTCGGCGGTCGCTCTTCCTCGTAGTTTTTTTCCTCCTCGTCTGCGGTTTTCTGGGAATTCTGTTTGCCCAGCGCAGCGGCCAACAGTCGTCGATGGCCAGCGACTCGGAGGTCAAGGACAGCCTCAAACAATTCACCGACGTGTACTCGATTGTCGAGGAGAACTACGCCGAGCCCGTCGACGCCGATAAAGCGATCTACGACGGCGCCATTCCGGGCATGCTGCACGCGCTCGATCCGCACTCGAATTTCTTCGATCCGAAATCGTATGCCCTGATGCGCGAAGACCAGCGCGGCAAGTACTACGGCGTGGGCATGACGGTCGGTCCACGCAACAACAAAGTCATTGTCATTTATCCATTCGTCGGGACGCCCGCGTACAAAGCCGGCATTCATCCCGGCGACGTGATCATTGCCGTGGACGGAAAATCGACCGAGAACATGAGCACCACGGATGTGGCGGACCTGCTCAAAGGGCCGAAGGGGACGACCGTACACATCAGCATCGCGCGCGAGGCTGTCGACAAGCCCATGGAGTTCACTTTGGTCCGCGACGAGATTCCGCGCTATAGCGTGGATGTTCACTTCCTGATTCGTCCGGGTATCGGGTACATGCATGTCAACGGGTTCAACGAGACGACGGATCATGAGGTTTCCGAAGCGCTCGATGAGTTCGGAGATCTGAAAGGTCTCATTCTGGATCTGCGCGGCAACCCAGGCGGATTGCTCAGCGAGGGCGTGGGCGTTGCGGATAAATTCCTGAAAAAAGGCCAGCTGATCGTTTCCCATCACGGGCGCGCTTCGGCGGAAAAACGCTACGTCGCGCAGCATGGGAACGGCGGCAAGGATTATCCCATCGTCGTGCTGGTGAACCGTCTTACGGCATCGGCGGCGGAAATCGTTTCGGGAGCCATTCAAGACCACGACCGCGGACTGATTGCCGGTGAAGTCACATTCGGCAAGGGATTGGTGCAGACGGTGTATCCGCTTTCCGAAAACACCGGCTTGGCGCTGACCACGGCGCACTACTACACACCGAGCGGAAGACTCATTCAGCGGGACTACAGCAACATCTCGCTCTACGATTACTACTACAGCCGCGACAATGACACTTCCACCGCGAACCGCGAAGTGAAACTTACTGACAGCGGACGGACGGTATACGGCGGCGGCGGAATTACGCCCGACGTCGAGATACCGACCCCCAAAGACAATCACTTCCAGGACACGTTGCTGCAGCACTATGCCTTCTTCAACTTCGCCAAGCGCTATGTCGTGGAACATCATGTGGCGAAGAGCTTCGAAGCGGACGATACCGTGATGCAGGACTTCCGCAAATCGCTCGACGAAGCGAATATTCCCTATACTCAAGCGGAACTGATGGACAATGCCGACTGGATCAAGTCGAACATCAAGGCAGAAATCTTTGTCGACGCCTTCGGACAGGATGAGGGCATGAAGGTTCGCGCGGAAGCCGATCCGGAAGTGGTGAAAGCTCTCGAACTGATGCCGCAAGCCAAAGCTCTGGCGGACAATGCCAGAAAGATCGTGGCCGAGCACAATGCAGCCCCGGCATTCGGTCGATAACTCACTCATTTCACCCTCGCCGAAGGCCTGGTCTGATTCCGGGCCTTTTGCTTTATAGGGGTTTGCCAGGCAGACGGCGCAGCGAACTTTGGTTCGTTGACTTCAACTTTTTGCTGTGTGAGAATCCGCGCAAGGGTGCGATAGCGGCCAGTTAGCTGCCGCGTGTCGATGATGAATCCGCTGCCGGATGCAATGTGATTCGTATCAGGGCACGCATGGGTGCCGCGTGGAATTGCACAATCAACGCGCCTTCAGGCGCTGGTCACGGAATTGGCGCAACTCTCGACTTAGGTCCGCATGGAACTTTTTCGGCACTATCATTTCGCAGCCGCCATTCCGCCCACGTGTCAGAGGCCGGATTGAAGCCGCTGATTTTAGGCGCGGCCATGCTGTTGGCCGTGATTGCCGGATGGACCGATTCGCGTAGCCGAAGAATTCCGAACTGGCTTACCGTGCCCGCTGCGCTGATCGGCATCGGCACAAATACCGCGCTCGGCGGGTGGGAAGGATTGAAGCTTTCTCTGTTGGGCGCGGCGGTTGGATTGGCTTTATTGCTGCCATTCGTGCTGTTGCGCAGCCTGGGCGCGGGTGACTGGAAATTTGCCGGAGCGCTGGGCACATTCGTGGGCCGGATCGTTTTGGTCGATTTGTTGCTGGTATCGATTTTTGTGGCCGGAATAATGGCGCTGGCGCTGGTGGTTTACAAGGGGCGAGTGCGGCAAACCGCGAAAAACATCGGGCACATTTTCATTTCGCTGGTGACGTTTCGGCTGCCCGGATCCCATGTGTCCCTGGATAATCCCGATTCGCTGAAAGTGCCCTATGGGGTCGCTCTGGCCGCAACCGTCGTGCTGTATGGTCTGGCTTATGTTTGGGGAGTTGTGTAGACGATGAATTTTCGCTCGATAATTGGAACACTGCTGCGGGAAAGCGGCGGCTCGGAGATTGCCGAGGCGGCTGCCGTGTTGCCCGTCATGTTCATGATCGTGGTGGGAATCTTCTGGTTTGGCCAAGCCTTCAGCATTTACGGCACGATTACGCGCGCCGCACAGGAAGGCGCTCGGGCCGGTGCCGCACCATATTGCACCACATGTGGTGTCGCAGCAACTCCCGACACAAATGCATACAACGCGGTGGAATCGGCGCTGGTCGCAGCCAAGCTCGATGCTTCCCATGCACGTTGGCCATCCCCTTTGCCGACGTTGAATGCCTGCAGCACCAACGGCAGCAGCGGAGGCGGGGCGGTCGGTTGCGATTCCTCCGCCAGCGGTAACGTCTGCGCGCGGAGCAATGTTCAGTTGTCGAACACCACGGGCGCCCCGGCCGGGGCAACGAACGTTTGCGGAGTTTCAGTTTCCTTCCAATATCCGTTTCAATTCTGGCTTCCGTTTACGTCTTTGAACAAACAGCAAATCTGGCTGAATGCGGCGGCGCAAGTTCGCATGGAGAATCAGTGATGCGCAGCGTTCACTGTTGCCGCGGGAGGGTTCACCCGAGAACGCAACCCTGGCGCGAAGATCGGGGCGCACAGCTGGTCGAATTTGCCGTCGCTTTGCCCTTATTGGTTTTATTTGTCGTGGGTATCTTCGATTTCAGTGGCGCGTTCACGATTAAACAGAAATTGACTAACGTAGCGCGCGAGGCGGCGCGCGTGGCCGCCGCCGATCCCGCCAGCGACGTACCAGCCTCCTCAAGCACCGTGCCAGCCTCCGTAACCGACGCCTATCAACTCATTGCGAATTACTTTACAGCCAATCACCTGAACATCTGTGGAGTCACTTCGGCTAGTTCCACATACACGGCGCCTGCGACCTGGACGTACTCGGGCGCGAGCGGCGGCTGTCCCGGATCGGGGCTGACGATTATCATCAATCGCGGATATTATTTTCCGGAAGCCAGCAGCGCCCTCGCGCCCAGCACGACTTGCGCGTCACAAGTCATCGGCTCGCAGACCGCGGTCATCGGAACCTGCGTCAGCATTCAATATGCATACAAGTGGCGCTTCGGCAACGCCGCAAGTCTGCTGGGGGCGTCTCCGCTGCTGCCCAGCGTGCTCAGCGCGATTGCAGTTGCCATGAACGAGAACTGAACTTCGGGAACCGAACTTCGAGAACCAGATATGAAGAAAGCACTCATCGGCCGGTCCCGCATTCGCCGTTCAGAGGCCGGGATCACCATGCTATTCGTCGCCATCTGCATGGTGGCGATCGTAGCCATGGCCGCGCTTTCCATTGACGTAGTCACGCTGTATCTGGCGCATATGGAGGCGCAGCGATCCGCCGACACGGCTGCACTGGCGGCAGCGCGGGTCATTTCTATCTCTGGTCTGACGGGCGACCCGAGCGATACGACGGGATACTGGGCACAGATTTGCGGCGGCAATACGGGCATAGCCACGCAGGCGGCGCTGGCGGTGGCTGTGCAGACAGTCGATCGCGTCTCGCCGGCAGTGACGGTGACCTACTCGGCCGCGGGCACGACGCAGACGACTTGCGTAGGACTGCCGGCTGCATTCGGCGTGAATCCCACAGTGACCGTCCAGGTCACGCGCAGTAATCTACCTACATTTTTCTCGCACATGTGGGGAAATACAAGGAACACGACCTCAGCCACGGCCACGGCGGAGGCTTTCAATCCTTCAAACTCAAGCAACGTGGGCAATAGCGGAGCGACAGGAGTGATCACGCCGGTCCAGCCCCGTTGTGTGAAGCCGTGGATGATCCCAAACCTGGATCCGATGAAACCCGCCGGCTGCACCAATAACTGCTCGCATTTTGTCGATCAGGGAGACGGCCACATCCTCAATCCCGGCATCTCTTTGAACGGCACGAATATAAACGGCGTGATTGGCGAGACGTTTTGGCTGGCTTCCGATTGCCGACACACCGGATCCTCGTGCACGCAGCGAACATCCCCAGAGCAAGCTAACTACACGCTCAACCCTTACATCACCATGACTCCGAACGTGCTCTACCTGCCCGGGCAGGCCCCTGCGGCGACGCCGGTGGCGGTTCCTTCCTCCGCATCCGGCGGCAGTTTGTGGGAGCAGGCGATCGCGGGATGCGATCAGTCGACGGTTTACCAATGCGGCGTGCAGAACGCGAACACAGTCGATCTGAGCGAGAATCCTCAATCGACGAACGACATGATCGGTGGAGTGCAGGCTCTGATTCACGAAGGAACTCTTGGCGCCGTTGACGGGCAGGATACGATTAACGATGCGGCCTATTCATTTCAATTCCTCGCTGGAACATCGAATCCATTGCTGGGCAGTTCGTTGGCCAGCGGCAGCGCCATCAGCGGCAGCAACTCGATCGTGACTGTGCCCGTCTATGATTACACGAACGCTATCGCTTCGTCGGGGACGAGTCAGGTGACAATCGTCGGTTTCCTGCAGGTGTTCATCAACTATGTGGATCAGTACAGCAACGTGAACGTAACCGTGCTGAACGTCGCCGGCTGCGGCACGAACGCGACCGGCACGGCAGTCGCCGGATCTTCGCCGGTACCGATCCGTCTCATCACGCAATAATTCGAAGGTCAAAACACAATCTACAAGTTGGGAGGATCCGGCGGAGAGTTGATCTCGGGTACTGGAGGTGGATACTGTGGCTCGGCTGGTGGACCTGCCAAAGCAGGGTCTGGGGACGGATCGGCAATCGGTATCGGAGGCAAAGGAGTGGCGCCCGCTTCGGTGCGCAGAGTCAGAATCACGCGATCGAGCTTGTTTGGATCGCCAGCCGCATTCAGAATGAGGAAATTAAATTTGGATCCGTTCAGCAGATGGGCCAGGACTTCCTGCGCCGGACCGGGACCGATATTGGAAACGACTTTCTCCTGGTCGGCACCGGAAGCAGGAGAAACTTCGGCACCCGTGCGCTCATGCACAGCACGCAGGATCTCGCCCAGTGTAACCCGATCCGCCTTGATCATCAGTAAACCATTAACAAACTTGACATCAAGAGACGGCTGCGGGGGTTCCGGCGGAGCGCTCGGCTGAATGTTCGCAGCAGTGGCCACAACCGGAGGCTGCACCGCTGGCTCACGCCATTTATCTGCGGCCACGGGCGTGCCCCAGCTCGAACCGGTCGTCAATTTAATCATCACCGTCCGGCCCGTGGGAAACACCTGATACGATTCGGGACCGTCAAGGTCCACCACGAGCCGCGTAGTCGGCGGCGCAGATCGGAACAGGCCAGCGCGAATATCTTTGACTTCGCCGACGTAGATGGATTGACTGCGCAGGTCGTCTCCAGGAACGGCGTTCGGGAAATCGAGCACCAGACGATCGGGTCCCGTCAGCAGCTGCGTTTGCGGAGTGATCGGATCACTGGTTTCAATTTCAATCTCGACCGAGTCCTTATTGCCCAGGATTTTGATTTGGCGAACAGCATTGTGCGCAGGCGAACTGTGTGCCGGCGCAGCAAACCGGATCGATGGGCGCCGGGGCGCGCCGATTCCCCACGACCTTATAGCCGCGACCAGCACCAGAAGTGCCGTCACCGCAAGCCGAGTTGTAGGCGGTCGCCAGAAACTGCGTACGAACATTACGTCAGGAGTTTTTCAGGCTGATTGTAACAGCGGGAGGCCGACGATATTACACACTTTGGTACACGGTATGAACTGCGAAGCCGTGCAGGAGAAGCATCACGGAAGTCCGCACATTCTCGCCGGCACCTCCCGGACGTTGCTCGGAACTGTGAGCGCTGTTAGACTCCGTGCACGGAGGACGCTTGCCCGAGCGGAGCCACGTGACTGACGTGCGGAGAATCATGGCGCGGGCGAAACAGCATGCCCGTACGCCCGCTTGCTGAAGACGATATCCCGCAGGTCGCCGATCTCTACTGGACGATTCTGCGCGAGCGCAAAGGCGTCCCCCCGCCGGCTGTGCAGTCATTCCTTCGCGAACTGTATTTCGAAAATCCCTGGATCGACAGCCGCATGCCCTCGCTGGTTTATGAGGAAAAGGGGAAAATTGCCGGCTTTTTAGGGGTAATTCCCCGCAAGATGTGCCTGAATGACGAACCAGTTCGCATCGCGTATGGCGGTAACTTCGTGGTGCATCCGGACTTTCGTACCACGCTGGCGGGCTTGCACTTGTTGCGAACCTACATGGCGGCCGGACAGGATTTATCGCAGACGGACTCAGCGAATGACACTTCGCGAGCGCTGCTGGAGCGGCTTGGCTTCACCACGATTCTTCCCTACAGCGTGCACTGGGTGCGACTCCTTCGTCCGGCCCGATGCGCGACTTATGCGATCGCGCGCGCCAGTGAGAGCGCGCTGGCGGCGGCGGTCGACTTCGCGGCGACTCCTTTCTGCAACCTCGCGGATCACTTCGCCGCGACACTCTCCGCCAGCCCTTTTCGTCAGACTCAGTCACGCTTGCAGGCTAGCGAACTCGAGGTTGGGACTCTATTGAACTGCCTGGCTGAATTCCGCCAGGGATACGCCTTCTGGCCCGATTACGACCCCGATTCGTTGAGCTGGCTCTTGGCCTTTATGGAAAAAATGAAAGGACACGGCGAGAATCTGCGGAAAGTGGTCTTGCGCGATGAAAGCGGAAAGGTAGTCGGCTGGTACATCTACTATCGCACGCGCGGCGGCTTCGGCGAGGTTGCGCAACTCGTGGGAGACCGGAAAAGAATCCGCGAGATTCTCGATCACATCTTTTACGACGCGTGGAGTTATGGCTTGATCGGCCTGCACGGTACGGTCGATCGCCAGCTCATGGCGGACTTTTCGGAGAAAAATTGCTTCTTCACATGCCGCGGCGGTTGGACGGTTGCACACTCGCGTGATCCGCAGCTTCTCGGAATTCTGAACCGCGGAAACGCATTTCTATCGCGACTCGATGGCGAGTGGTGCCTGGCATTTGGCTGTTGAGATCAGTCTTCCCTTTCCCCTTTTCGAATCTTCAGTCCGCGCGCTTCTTCGCGCACCTTGGTATTAAGACTTTCGAGTAAAAATGGCTACTGCAATGGGCTCCCCTTCCCTATAAATTAGGCTCCTGCGGCGGCACATTTCCTCCAAGCCGCCGGGCAACTCAGATGTCAGGATAGGTACCCCGGAGAGAATCCTGGTTGACAACGCTACCTGCTGCCAACAACATAAGCTGATCTATAATTCCTGAGTCGGTGATCCCATACCCAGCGTGCGATCCGATCCAACTCGCAATTTGGCTTCCTCCGGTTTCATTTCCGAAGTGGTGTGCAACTGCATCGGGCAAGACTCAACCATGAAATTTCCGAACCTTTCGAAGGAGATCATTATGAGGCGTAGTGTTTTCCGGAAACTCCACGGAATCGCCGCGGGACCGCTGATTGGCGCGCTCCTTGCGATGTTTGCTGTCCCACTTACCGCTCAACCCGGCGATCCCCACGCATATGACATCAGCAAAGAAGTCACCCTCAACGGCACGATTTCAGGTGTGGTCACAAAAACGACTCCTGGCATGCTGATGGGAGCTCATCTGCTCCTCACCACGACCTCGGGCACGGTCGATGCCAGCCTGGGCAGGTGGGCACTGCAGGGCAAACATCCACTCTCGGTTTCCTCCGGCCAGCAGGTGGAAGTGACCGGCATCATGGAGACGATCAAGGGCAAAGAGGTATTCATCGCCCGCACCGTGAAATCGGGGAGCAATGTTTACACCCTCCGCAACCGGCTCGGGATCGAGATTTCACCGCAAACGCGCGAACGGGCTGCGCAGAAAGGGGAGTCGCTATGAACCGCAAACTTCTATTCGCCGCACCGGCGTTACTCGTCTATGTGCTCGCGAGTTTTCTCACGAGCTGCAGTTCGAACAACAACAACAATAGCAACCATACTCCCGCTTCGATTGCGGTTGCCAGCGGAAGCGGCCAAAGCGCGACCGTGAGCACCGCCTTCTCCACTCCTCTGGTTGCGACGGTGACTGACAGCAGCGGCAGTCCGGTAAGCGGCGCTTCCGTCACGTTTACGGTTGTCGCTGGCTCGACCGGCGCTAGCGGTTCCTTTGCCACTGGCGGCGCGACCGATACCGAGACCACGGGATCGAATGGCCAAGCGACCACCTCGCAGATGCTCACTGCAAACGGCACAGCCGGAGCTTTCACCGTAACGGCCGCCGTTTCAGGAGTGACTACACCGGCCACCTTTACCTTCACGAACACCTCAGCCACGGCGAATACCACCACCTACGTGTTCTACGCGGGCGGCGCCGAGGCGCCCAATACTGGAAACGGTGACCTTGAGAGCTATTACGCTGTTGCCGGCGCGGTAGCGATTGATGCCAATGGAAACGTCGTGGGGGGCGAAGAGGACTACAACGACGCGTCCGGGATCACGCAAGGGGGCACGACGCCAGTCTCGATCACTAGCGGGACGCTGACTGTCGATGCGACCGGCCAGGGAACACTAACGTTGGTGACGGGCAACCAGTTCTTGGGAGTTGCCGGGACCGAAACTCTCGGCGTGCAGTTTGCCAACACAAGTCACGCTCTGATCATCCAGTTCGATGGTTCGGCCACTTCCAGCGGAAGTCTCGACCAGCAGACCGCGACATCCGGAGGAGGTAATTTTGCCTTTGTCCTATCCGGCGTCGACTGGGAATACGGTCCAGTCGGTTACGGAGGCGTCTATTCCGTTAGCAGTAATTCGATCACCGGCATAGCGGATGTCAATGATGATGGCGTGCCGGTAACTGCAAACACATTCACCGGGTCCTCCACAAGCACGGACTCCTACGGCCGCGGCTCAGCTACCGTCGCCATTAACAGCACAACCCTAACTCTGTACTACTACACCGTCGGTGCAGAGGTGATACGCCTGATCGATATGGACCCCGGCGGAGTTGACGGCGATGGCGGGGCTGCGGTTGGTTCCGCCTATGGTCAAGGGAGCACAACAACCTTCTCGGCTTCGTCGCTGGGAAGCTCAACGGGGAACGCAGTGTTGGGCCTGCAGGCCGACCCGTGGGGATACCCCTACGCTACAGCGGGCAGCATCATCGCGACTCCGGTCTCGGGCACAAGCACCGGAACATTCACGGGCACTGTGGACGACAACGAGGACGGCGCGACTGCTGCCGGTCAGCCCTTCGCTGGCACGTACAGCGTCTCGAACAACAGCACTAACGGCTACAGCAACCTGACCGTCACGAACACGAACCCGCCTTCCCCGTTCTTCCACGTCACCAATCTGGGGGTCTACATGACGGATCCGACGCTGAATCTGTTGGATCCAAATAACACAGCCGGCCCAGGGGGCGCTCTTGTTCTCGATCTGGATCCTGATCTTTCAGGCGGGACGGGACTGGTCATTCCACAAACCGACTTCACTACAGCCGACTTCAGTGGCAATTATGCCTTTGGAGCGCAGGAGTATTTTAGCTTTCAAGGCAACATCAACGAATTCGACTACCTCGGGCAGGGATCAATTTCCAGCCTTGCTCTAACCGGAACTGGGCTTGTGAGCGATCCGTTCGCGTTCTTTGCCGCCAATGGGGCGCTTTACTCAGCCACTGCGATGTCAGGAACAGCGGCTGCCGACACGAATGAGGCGACGAACGGGCGCTACACCATGCCCTTCGTTGTCGATGCGGTCACGAACAGCCCCTCGGATGACCTCTCGCTGGCCATCTACCAGGCGAGTGGCGGAACGCTGCTGTTCATGGAAAGCTCACCAAGCCTAGGCAGTTTGGGCTTTGGGTCCTTCCAGCAGCAAGGGTCACTCACCGGGCTGCCGGCGAAAAGGAGTCCGGTAAAGAAAGCGCAGAAAACGATCAAACACTAACCAAATCTCGGATTCGTGCTCGTCGATCTAAAAGTCGGCGGCCTGAACCGGTTCGACTCGGTGGCGCACTTCGGTGCGCCACTTTTTTATCTATCCGTTTTTAGCCGCTCGAACGCAAGGGGATTTCGGCGGTTTCAGCCGGCATCTCAGTCAAAGTTGCAATTTAAATATTATTTTTTCGAGTGGAAAACCAAGCTACAGTGTTTGCTAGAGCAGCGCTCCGTCTCCCGCAAAAGGCCTCCGTCCGTCGGTCCATAAGGAGAGATCTGGTTTGACCCGTTTTCCCGCATGGTTGTGCATGCTGGTCTTGTCTGCGGCCGCCGTGCTGTTGAGTGCTAATGGCTGTGGTGTTTCGAACAACTCGACCCACACATCCCCATACATCCAACATGTCGTCATTATCGTGCAAGAAAATCGCACTCCCGATGACATGTTTCAGGACCCGGTGCTGATCTCACGGGGCGCCGATATCGCGCAGTCCGGATTGAATTCGCAGGGCCAAACGATCAATCTGACAGAAACTAATTTGTCCATCAATTACGACCTGAGCCATGCGCATTCGGCCTTCGAAAGCATGTACGACGGAGGCAAGATGGACGGAGCCGATTTGATTCCAGTTACGTGCGCAAAAGGCGCTACGAACTGCCCTCCGCCCAATCCCCAGTACATGTATGTCAATCCCGCACAGGTACAGCCCTATTTCCAGATGGCTGAGCAATATACGTTTGGCGACCGGATGGTTCAGACGAATCAGGGACCCAGCTTTCCGGCGCATCAGTTCCTGATCGCGGGAACATCGGCGCCGACGGCAACGAGTAATCTGTTCGCAGCCGAGAACGTCGCGCCTGGCACGGGCGCGGGCTGCAACGCCCCACTCAATAATTACGTGAAATTGATCGATCCTCAGGGGCAGGAATCTTCCACACAATATCCCTGTTTCGAACACCCTACGCTCACCGACCTGCTGGATACGAAAGGGATCTCCTGGCGCTACTACGCTCCCACTGCGAGCTTCATCTGGACCGCACCCGACGCGATTCAACATATCTGTCAGCCACAAACCCAGAACGGCGAACCGGTATGCACGGGCGCTGCATGGAAAAATGTGATCATTCCGCAGACCAAGGTACTTTCCGACATCGCGAACCAGCAACTGGCTCAGGTGACCTGGGTGGTCCCAACCGGAACCGATTCCGACCATCCGCTTGAGAACAATGGCTCCGGACCGTCGTGGGTAGCATCGATTGTGAATGCGATTGGCAACAGCGCGTACTGGGCGAATACCGCGATCATCATCACCTGGGACGATTGGGGTGGTTGGTACGATCACGTACCACCACCGAAAGTTCTGGTGAACTGCAGACAGTGGGGATGCGGTTATGTCTATGGCTTCCGTGTACCCCTGATCGTTGTATCGCCCTATGCGAAGTCAAAGTACATCTCTCATGCCAATCACGACTTCGGAAGCATTTTGAACTTCGTCGAGCAGACCTTCGGGCTGTCGTCACTGGGCTACGCCGATGCCGCGACTTCTGACGCCTTGTCCGACTGTTTCGACCTCAACCAGACACCTCTGAAATTTCAAACAATCCCGGCACCGCTTGATGCGGACCACTTCCTCACGGATGCGACGCCACCGACCGATCCGGATGACGACTGAGATTCTGGAATCATGGGCCTCATTCGATCGTCGGACAGACCTGCCGACGAGACTTTCACGAACTGTTCGGGTTTGCAGGCACTGTGCAAGAACTGGCAACTAGCAGGAACAACACTGAGAGGAAATACGTCATCTAACCCCGCCAGATGCTTTAGTGGCGCGGGGTTTCATGTCAATAGAGTCTTTAGTTTGAACACTTTGTACCACTTGCACAAAATTGCGATGGTCGCTACTCTAAGTCAACTTTTGATTCGTCGTCGTTGTTTAATCCAGACGCTACTTTAGGCATCACTCCCCCCATTGAAGGTATCACGCGAGTTTTTGGCGCTATCTAGAACAGCCAGGAACTGAGCGTGAGGGCACTGTCCGCAAAGCGACATTTTTTGCAGTCCCAATGGGACTCAGAAGGCGAAGCTATGAATGCCAGCACCACAGCTGTCACGGCGTATGGATCGGTCGGTTGCCTGGAGAGCCCCGCAGTTACGAACTGGTTTGCCGTGCGCACTCGCTCGCGCCACGAGAAGGTAGTCGAACGCGGGCTGCACGCGCAGGGTTTGGAAGTTTTTTATCCGGTGGTGAACCAGGTTCATCAATGGAGCGATCGCCGCAAGCTGGTCGAAACTCCTCTGTTTGCCGGCTATACGTTTGTTCGCATAGCGCCCACCCCGGAGTGTCGAGTCCAGGTTTTGCGGACGCAAGGAGTAGTTGAATTGGTGGGGTCGCAAGGGCAGGGCGTTCCGATTCCCGAAGATCAAATCGAAGCAGTGCGCGCCGTGGCTGCGCTGAATCTGCCCTTCACCCAGCACGTGTTCTTGAAAGTCGGCCAGCGCGTACGCGTGCGCGGCGGCTCCCTCGACGGAGTAGAGGGCGTTCTGGTCGCCAACAACGGAACTCGAAATCTGGTAATTTCGGTCGAGCCGATCCAGCGCTCCCTCTCTATTCGCATCGAGGGCTATCAGGTCGAGCCGGTTTAATTCGCGCTGATGGCTCGGTTCGGTCTGGCGATCCGATTCGCCTGAGAATTTTTTAGATGTGCGACTTCTATACCCCCCTTCGATCCGATCTCAATTCTGACGAGCATGGTCATGGATGAAACACAACCTTTAGGAAAATCATTGAATCCACCAGAAGCTGTTTCCCAGAGCGGCGAAACGACCGATCAGCCGATCCCTTCGTTGCGTAGCGTGCGCACCGAGGGGGAAGTCAAAGCCATTCTTGCCGCCTTGAAGCGGACTGGATGGAACCGCAAACAAGCGGCGCGGCTGCTGAGCATCAGTTATCGCGGACTGCTCTATAAGATTCGCCGGCACAACATCACTGCGGCGTAGAGCAAAGCAGGTCGAATGTGTGCCGGGAGAGGGCATGTGGCGACACGTTCTGTGGAATAGGAGAAGTCAAACCATGCAGATGAAGCTAAATACGATCGCGTTGATGGTGATCCTGGCGCTGGATTCACACAGCAGCGTGGCGCAGCAAAGCGCAATGAACACCGCTTCGCCGGAGAAAGATGCACCTGCCGCTGCCGCCACAAAAGCCAGCACCCCGGCCTTGGATACATCGTTTCGCGATCGCTATCCACGTTACAAGGTGGAAGCGGGCGATGTTTTCGACGTTTCCTTTGAGCTCAGTCCCGAGTTCAACCAGAGTGTCAGTGTGCAACCCGATGGCTTTGTCACGCTGCGCGGGGTCGGCGACGTTCACGTTGCCGGGCAGACCGTTCCCGAATTGACGGCAACGATTCGCACTGCTTACAACAAAATCCTGCATGAGCCGCTGATCAATGTCACGCTGAAGGATTTCCAGAAGCCTTACTTCATTGCCGATGGTCAGGTGGGACACCCGGGCAAATATGAGCTGCGCGGCGACACGACTTTGACCGAGGCGATCGCGATGGCCGGGGGATTTCAGGACAGCGCGAAACATTCGCAAGTGTTGCTTTTTCGGCGTGTCAGTGCCGAGTGGACATCGGCACAAGTCTTTAACATCAAAAAGATGGAAGCCAGCCACGATTTGCGGGAAGACCCGCTATTGCATCCTGGCGATATGGTGTTCGTGCCCAAGAACCGTGTATCGAAGATCAAACCCTGGCTGCCCACGTCGTCGATCGGAGCCGCTGCCGCCGCCTACTAGGAAGGAACCCGCATGAGCAACCATCTCGATTTCGGCCGTGAGAATCTTACGCTTCCGTTCAGCGTAAAGGAACTTGTCGGCGCCATTTTTCGCTACAAGAAGACGGCTTTGCTGTGCTTCTTCGGCATTTTTACAGGAGCCGTCCTGGCGGCTTTTCTGCAGTCAGCCCAGTACACCGCAAAAACGGAGTTTCTGGTCGGTGAAGGACGCGTCGACGAAGTGGTCAGCACCGAGCCGAATGTCCAGAATACAGTCAAGGCCGTGACGGAAGAAGATCTGAACTCGGAAATGGAATTGCTTCACAGCCAGGACGTGCTTCGCGAGGTAGTGGTCGCCTGCGCATTGGACCAGAGGCGACACCTGCTCGACCGGGTTTTTGGCTCACCGAGTCCGGATCGCCGAATTGATCGGGCTGCGGCTCTTTTGGGAAAACAGCTGAAAATCGAACTGATAAAGAAGAGCAACCTGATCGATGTAACTTACACTGCAGGCAATCCCCAGGCAGCGGTGCAGGTGCTGAAATCCCTGACCGACGCATACATGCAGAAGCACGTCGCGGTGCACAGCCCGCCGGGACAATTCGATTTCTTCGCCCAGGAGACGGAGCGCTACAAGAACAATCTCGCCGATGCTGAGGGGCAGCTCAAACAGTTCTCCGATCAGAACGATGGCGTCGCTCCGCAGGTAAGCCGCGACATCGCTCTGCAGAAACTCAGCGAGTTCCGTTCTACCTTGGAACAGACGCGTGCCGATATCGCGAGCACCGAGCAGCGCATCAAGACGCTGGAGAAACAAGCCGGAATCACGCCCGAGCGCTTGACCACCTCGACGCGGACTTCGGACGACGCTCAAGTATTGCAATCGCTCAAGACGACCCTGATGAGTCTGCAACTGAAGCGCACCGAACTCCTTACGAAATATCAGCCCAGCTATCCGCTGGTGCAGGAAGTCGATAAGGAGATTGGAGAAACACAAGCTGCGATCGTAGGAGAAGAGGCCAAACCACTGAACGAGCAGACCACCGACCGCAATCCGACCTATGCTTGGATCAATGAAGAACTGGCGAAGGCAAGGGCCGATTACACCAGCCTGCAGGCCAAAGCGGCAGCCGAGCAGACCATTGTGGCGAGCTACGAAGACCGCACCCGCGATCTCGCGCAAAAAGATCTGACACAACAGGATCTTCTCCGCACGGTGAAAACTGACGAAGAGAATTATCTTCTCTACCTGCACAAGCAGGAACAGGCACGCATGAGTGAGGCCCTGGACCGCACGCGCATTCTCAACGTTGCCGTGGCGGAACAGCCGGTCGCGCCCAGCCTGCCCTCGAACTCACCCTGGCCCATGCTTTTCGGCGGCCTCTTCTTCGCCTTGATGGTTTCCGTGGGTGGAGTTTCGGCGCAGCAATATCTGGATCCGTCGTTCCGCACCCCCGAAGAAGTGACCGCGGAGCTTCGTGTCCCGCTGCTCGCGGCGGTTCCCCGCGTTGAGTCGAAACCCAACGGCCGCGGAAACCGAAATGGCAGTGGTTTGAGCCGCGAACCCGAGTATTCCGTTTCCAACACTCTGACCCACGCTGGATAAAGGATCCATGTATTTAGACTTTTACGGCCTGCACGAAGAACCTTTCGGAGTCACGCCCGATCCGCGGTTTCTCTACCTGAGCCCGGAACATCGCGAAGCCCTGGCCTCGATCTATTACGGAATCGAAGCGGGACGCGGATTCATGGCTCTGATCGCAGTTCCGGGGATGGGCAAAACCACCCTCTTGTTCCATTTGCTGGAAAGGTTTCGCTCTTCGGCTCGTACGGCATTTCTCTTCCAAACCCAATGCAATTCGCGCGAGTTCATGCGCTTTCTCCTGACCGAACTCGGTTGTGGAAGCGGAAATGGCCAGGACCCCGTGGCTATGCACGACGAATTCAACCGGCTCTTACTGCAGGAGGCGAGAACGGGACGACGCTGCATCCTGATCGTCGACGAAGCACAGAATCTCGATCCTTCCGTACTGGAAACGATTCGCCTGCTGTCCGACTTCGAAACGCCGCGCGCCAAGCTGTTGCAGATCGTACTGGCGGGCCAGCCTGAACTTGCCGACAAACTGGCGCGACCATCCCTGGCACAACTTAGGCAGCGCATCTCTCTGATCGGGCGGTTGGGGGCCCTTTCCGCCCAGGAAACGAAAAAATATATGGAGCACCGGCTCAAGGTTTCGGGTGTCAGCGCACCGGGCATTTTTACCGACGATGCTTGTGCCCTCATTGGCGAGTTGAGCCTGGGAATTCCGCGCAACATCAACAATCTCTGTTTCAACGCACTGTCCCTCGGGTTTGCCCTGCGCGAGAAAACGATTACGGCAGAACTGGTGCGGGAAGTGGCTGCCGATTTCGATCTCAGCAAGCTGGTGACGCAAGTGCCGACGGCCGCGTATCCGCCGGAGTTGGCGGCGGAGGCGAGCTTTCGGCAAAGCAACCAATGGCCGGACTTGCAAAGCACTCGCCAGCCCTACCCAACTGGCAAGGCCAGGCCCGAGCTGGTTACGCCCAATCCGAAGCGGGATGAAACTCTCACTCTGGTGGAAGCTAAGACCTACATGCAGCGCATCATTCAGCTTCTGCGAGACGGCCCGCAAGTTTCCGACCAAACCGATGAAGAAGTAGCCCGTGTCTGAGATTAAGGAGAACTGATGAGCAGGAATTTCGAGCTCTTGCATGAAGCGGGAAAGGTGCAGGACATGCTGCGGCAGCGGCTGGAGGTTGCGGCGTCTCCGACCGTGGTGGTCGGTGGCACCCCAGCCGTACAGATCGATGGGATGGCGCGGGAAGAAGTCACCAAGCTCGTGCAGAACCTTTTCCTGACGACTGGACCGCAGCGTACTCGCCAGGTGGTTTTTGTCGGAACCGAGACCGGCAACGGGACCAGCTGGATGTGCGCCCATGCGGGCGAGATTCTGGCGGCGCAGGGCGTGGGTTCGGTTTGCGTGGTGGATTGCAATGTTGTCTCACCCACGTTGCACGAGCAATTTCAGGTTCAGAACCATTTTGGATTGGCGGACGCCCTGCTGGGAACTGAATCCATCCGTCAGTACGTGCAGCAGCTATCGCGTACCAATCTTTGGCTCTTGAGCAGTGGCTCTCGGACGGATAAATCCCAAGAAGCACTAACGCAAGAAGCCATGCGCAGGCGCATGCTCGAACTGAGGGCAGAATTCGATTATGTTCTGCTCGACGTTGCCCCCATAAGCCTGGGCAACTACGCCGCTGTCCTGGGTAGTTGGTGTGACGGCGTCGCCCTGGTCGTTAAAGCCAACTCCACGGAACGTAAAGGGGCCCGGCAGGCGGTGAAGGATATCCAGGCGGCCAACGCGCAGGTTCTGGGCGCGGTGCTGAACCAGCGCACGTTTCCGATTCCGGAAAGTATTTATAACCGACTGTAAGATCACAAATACGAAACTAATCGGTCCTAGACCAAACCGCAAAAAGCGGCAAAGACTTGAAAACAACTCCCTCCCCACAAAATAAAATCGCACTTCCCGCGGTGACCCAAAGTTCTCGCCAGGAGAAGGTTGCGAAGACGGAGTTCTTCCCGACATGACCTCTGCTGAACGACGCACAATTCTGCTAAGCGCCCTCAAGCTGTTTGATTTGGCGGTGATGATTGTCGCCTTCGGTTTGGCAACAGTACCGGCATCCGGGGTCGGCCGAACGATTTCAGCGGCGGATTTCTTCGCCATGCGAGTGAAGCTAGGAAATCTGATTATTTTTCTCGGGCTGCTGCTGTTATGGCACATGCTGTTTTCAGCCATGGGCCTTTACGCATCCCACCGGCTCTCGACTCGTGCTTCGGAGGCCTTCGACATCCTGAAGGCAACCACGGTCGCGGCGGGAGTGCTGTCGGTAGCCGCTTACCTGTTTAACATTCGAATGGCATCGCCGCACTTCCTGATCGTTTTCTTTGCGATCAGCACCGGGATCCTGGTCTTCAGCCGCTTGGCATTGCGATTTGTTCTGGCGCAAACCCGCCTGCGCGGACGCAATCTCCGCAATGTCCTCATCGTCGGAACCAGCAAGCGCGCCATCGAATTCGCGAATAAGATCGAAGCCAATTCGGAGCTTGGCTACTGCGTGATCGGGTTCGCGGACCAGCACTGGGACGGAATCCACCAACTGGAACAGGGGGGGAAATCCCTGCTTTGCGATCTGCACGGGTTGCCCGAGTTCCTCCGCACCAACGTGGTGGATGAAGTCGTAATCGCTCTCCCCGTGCGTTCCTTCCATGATGACGCCTCCCGCATCGCGGTGGTTTGCGAACAGCAAGGAATCCTTGTACGTGTACTTCCGAATATCTTCGACCTGAAGATGGCTCGGTCGCGGGCCGAGGAAATGGAAGGGCATTCGGTCATCACGCACTACACAGGTGCGAGTGAAGGCTGGCCGGTGGTGCTAAAGCGAGTACTGGATTTTTGCCTGGCCCTGATCGCGCTCATGGTCGTGTCGCCCGTGATGCTGGTGGCGGCAGCCTTGATCAAATTGACTTCACCCGGCCCTGTTTTCTTCACTCAGAAAAGGATCGGGCGGAACAAGAGAAAGTTCACCATCTATAAGTTCCGCAGCATGACCGCGAACGCAGAGAGCAAGATCCGGCAACTCGAACATCTCAACGAGGTCAGCGGTCCGGTCTTCAAGATCAAAGATGACCCACGCATCACCCAAGTCGGGAGATTTCTGCGCAAAACCTCCATCGATGAACTGCCCCAGCTATTCAATGTGTTGAAGGGTGATATGAGCCTGGTCGGCCCACGCCCGCTCCCCATTCGCGACTACGAGGGCTTCAGCCAGGATTGGCACCGGCGCCGTTTCAGCGTGCGGCCGGGTATCACCTGCCTGTGGCAGGTCAATGGACGAAGTTCCATTCCTTTCGAAAAATGGATGGAGTTGGACATGCAATATATCGATAAATGGTCTCTATGGCTCGACCTGAAAATTCTGGCCAGAACGATTCCGGCAGTTCTGAAAGGGTTCGGCGCAGCCTGATGCCTGCAGCCTGCCGCAGACGGAACTCGCTTCAGCAAGCCCCTTTCCACTTCGACACCCCTAGCTTGGATTGAGTGTTCCACTCAGTTGTACACCGCGTATCGAAACTTCCCGCCACTCTGGGCGCTCTCTTCCGCATGACTCGCATATGAGCATTGACCGTGACAATTTGGGCTCTCTTTCTGCATGGAAGGCTCTCTACGGTGAAAACCAGCTGTTGCGCTGCAAATTGGTCACTCAATTTCCGCAAGTAATCAGAACTTTTCCAAGGCCATATTTCCGGCAATGTCTGACGACACTATGACTGACCTCAACCTCCTGCCCGGTGCAATCGAGAATCCGCTGAACCTTCCCGCACAAGGGATGGAGCTCCGTGGCAACGCCGATCGTCAAGAAACGGTCACATACTGGCGCAAGCAACTCGCGGGCATTCCTGCAATTCTGGAATTACCTACCGACCGTCCGCGGCCACCGATTCAGTCGTTCTGTGCCGAGCGCCATTCCGTTATGATCTCCCGAAGCCTGGGCGAGCGACTGCAGAGGCTGTGCGAACGAGAGGGCGTGCCGGTCTGCGTCGCGCTTCTCGCGGCGTTTCAAACATTACTGATGCGGCACACGCGACAAGAGGACATCGTCGTCGGAGCGAATCTGGCGGATGCTCGACTTGCTTCGGCAAGCGACCCTTATACGAATGAAATTCCGATCCGTACGGATTTGAGCGGTGATCCGAGCTTCTGTGAATTGCTGGTGCGCGTTGGTGGTGTGGTCCGCGAGGCGCAACAGCATCAAGAGATTTCCTGGAAGCGCCTGGTGGAGACAGTGCAACCGGAGCAGGATGCCAGCCGGCATCCGATTTTTCAGGCTAGCTTTTCGGTCAGAGATTCTGAAGATCACTCTGATCTGAAGGCGCTGGACCTTGCCAAAGATCCGCTGGCGATGGATGTTGACCTGCACCTCCAGATGGTTGGACGGTCCGAAGCGTTCGCTGCGGCGTTTACCTATGCGACCGACCTGTTCGATGCCACGACGATTCGGCGCATGGCTGCACATTTTGAGCAGCTGCTCGAAGGCATCGTCGACAATCCTGAAGAATCAATTTCACGCCTGCCACTGCTCACGGATGCAGAGCGACGACAACTGCTGGTCGAGTGGAGCAATACCGGGACGGATTATCCGCGGGAAGCGTGCATCCATCAGCTATTCGAAACACAAGCGGCACGAACTCCCGATGCCGTCGCAGTGGCCTTCGAAAACACGCAATTCACTTATCGCGAACTGAATGGTCGCGCGAATCAACTGGCACACTATCTCGTAAAGCTCGGCGTTGGCCCCAACGTTCTGGTTGGCATTTGCGTTGAGCGTTCGCTCGAAATGGTCGTGGGACTGCTCGGAATCCTGAAAGCCGGCGGGGCGTATGTGCCGGTCGACCCGGCATTCCCAGCGGATCGAATTGCTTTCATGCTGGAGGATGCAGAAGCGCCGGTATTCCTCACACAAGAGCGCCTAGTGGGTCGTCTTCCGAAGCACGATGCGGCGCTAGTGCGTCTGGATTCCGATTGGCCGAAGATCGCCACCGAGAGTACACAAAATCTGACGAGCCGCCCACAGCCCGACAACCTTGCCTACACGATGTACACGTCCGGTTCAACCGGAGAGCCGAAGGGCGTTCAGATTCCGCATCGCGCCGTGGTCAATTTTCTGACCTCGATGGGCAAAACGCCGAGAATGACGGCGCATGACCGTCTCCTTGCTGTAACCACACTCTCATTCGATATCGCGGGCCTCGAAATCTATTTGCCGCTCACCTTAGGCGCATCAGTTGAGATCGTCAGCCGAAGCGTCTACTCCGATGGACATCAGTTGCTCGCGAAGTTGAAGAAATCCGGGGCCACGGTGATGCAAGCAACTCCTGCAACCTGGCGCATGTTGCTCGAAGCAGGATGGCAGAGCAGTCCGGGACTGAAGATCCTGGTCGGCGGTGAAGCCGTGCCCGCCCAGCTGGCCGCTGAACTGATGGTCCGAGCGGAGTCAGTCTGGAACATGTACGGTCCAACCGAAACGACGATCTGGTCGACGGTGCGCAAGTTCGAACCTGGAGAGGAAAGCGCTTCGATCGGACGTCCCATCGCCAACACAGAAATCTTCATTCTCGACAAGTTGCTGCAGCCGGTGCCGATCGGCGTTGCCGGAGAATTGCTGATTGGCGGCGACGGGTTGGCGACAGGCTATTTCAAACGTCCAGAACTCACGGCGGAGAAGTTCATCGCACATCCATTTAACGACAGACTTGGCGCGCGCTTGTACAAGACCGGGGATCTGGCGCGCTATCTGCCAAATGGCGAAATCGAATTTCTCGGCCGCATTGATCATCAAGTCAAGATCCGCGGTTTCCGTATTGAGTTGGGCGAAATCGAAGCGGTTTTGCGACAGCACTCCGGCGTCAACGAAACAGTAGTCGTCGCGCGCGAGGATGTGCCCGGCGATAAGCGCGTGGTGGCGTACTTCATTGCCAAGTCCAATCCGGCCCCTAGCACGGGGGAGTTACGCGCTTTCCTAAAAGAGAAACTGCCGGTCTATATGCTTCCTTCGTCATTCGTGAAGCTCGGCCGGCTACCGTTGACGCCGAACGGCAAAGTGGATCGGCGCGCGCTTCCAGCTCCAGACCCGTCAGACCTCGCGACTGGCCAGGAACTTGTCAGCCCACGAGATCAGGTCGAATCCCGTCTGGTCAAGATTTGGGAAAACGTTCTCGGGGTGCGACCGATTGGAATCCGTGACAATTTCTTCGATCTCGGCGGGCACTCGATCGTAGCCGTTCGTCTGATGAACCGTGTCGCCGAGGTCTTTGGCAACGAACTGCCGATCGCCACTCTTCTGCAGGCGCCCACCATCGAACAACTGGCTGGGATCGTACGCAAAAAAGGGGGCACGCCGGCGTGGTCGTGCCTCGTTCCGATTCAAACCGGCGGCTCGAAGCAGCCGTTCTTCTGCATCCACGGAGCCAATGGAGCCGTTGTGCGATTTCGTGAACTGGCCAAGCATCTGGGCCCCGATCAGCCGTTTTATGGATTACAGGCGCATGGGCTGGGAGCCGGAAATCCAGTTCATACGCGGACCGAGGAAATGGCGGCACTTTACCTCCAGGAAATTCGCAAGATAGAGCCCCATGGACCCTATTTTCTAGGAGGCTACTCTTTCGGCGGCGCAATCGCTTTCGAGATGGCGCAACAGTTGGCGGCACAGGGTGAGGAGCAGTCGACGGTAGTTCTCTTCGATACCATTTTTGCATTCCGCTCATTGGACGGCTCGATTTCCAGCGCCGGCGCTTCCCTGTCCACCTCGGCGGCACTGCTTAGTCTCTTCCGTGTTCCATCTGCTCACCGTTGGACTTACCTTGTGCGAATCATCACGGCTCCCGTTCGTGCCATTGAAAGGAAGCTACACGTCGCAAGACTGCCGCGCATCGTGAAGAAAGTTCGCACCGCTTGTTTCCTGGCGGAACGAGAGTACCAGCCGCGACCTTATGCCGGACGAGTCATTCTGTTTCGATCGAACCACAAGCCTTTGGGGCAGGTCAGTGACCCGCGAGCGGGATGGTGCGCCGTGGCCTCTCGCGGTTTGGAGATTTACGAGATCGAGGGCAACCACGAAAACATCCTCCTGGAGCCGCAAGTGCGCCAGGTAGCCGGGCATTTGAAGACTTGCCTTGAAAACACAGGGGCAACACATAACGCCGTAGCCGCGAATGCTTGCCTTCAGTGAATACCTTGTCGATCGATCTCGCAAAGGCCCGGCAAAAGCTGATCCCCTGGGCCATGAAGGGCGGCCTGGCGATACTGGACCAGGGGGTGTTCTCCGGGTCCAACTTCGTGATCAGCATCTTGCTGGCACGGTGGATGTCGGCCGAGCAATATGGCACGTATGCCGTCGCCTTTGCGGTTTTCCTGTTCCTGCTCAACTTCCATCAGGCTTTGCTGCTGGAACCGATGTTGGTGTTCGGCAGCTCGGTGTATCGCGATTGCCTCCGCGGCTACATGAAGGCTCTGCTCGTACTGCACCTCGGCATAAGCCTGATCATGATCACCGGACTTTCTATCGCGGCCCTTATTGCTTTCAGATCAGGACAGGCCGACGGCCTACCCCTCGCGCTGATCGGAATCGCAATAGCCGCGCCCTGCGTCCTGTTGTTCTGGCTGACGAAGCGAACGTTCTACCTGAAGCTTTCACCCGGCCCCTCCGTAGCCGGTGCGTTGCTCTACTGCGTGCTGACCATCGGAGGCTTGGCGCTCGTCTATCGCCATGGTCTACTCTCCACCTTCACGGCATTACTGCTGATGGCATTTGGCGCTTTGGGAGCAAGTATTGTCCTGTTGACATACCTCGGCTTGCGCCTGCCGAAAGAGCAGAAGGCTCCCACAATTGCGGACACATGGAGCCGGCACTGGCGCTATGGACGATGGGCATTGGGTGCCAATGCCATGATGTGGATTCCCATTAATGCGTTCTATCCGCTGGTCAGTAAATTCTCGGGATTGGCCCAGGCGGGCGAACTCAAGGCGCTGATGAATCTTGCGTCGCCCATGTTACAGACTTGTGCGGCCCTTTCTTCCTTGATGCTTCCTTATGCGGCGCGCGTAATGTCGCAGCGAGCATCGGATGGCGTCAACGTGATCTTGCGGCGAATGACTCTGCTGTGCGTAGCTTGCGCCATCCCCTACTGGGTTGTTCTGATCGTGTTCCAAAAACCAGCCTTTCGCTTGCTCTACTCTGGCCGGTACGCGGAAGTCGCTTATTTACTGCCCGTCGTTGCCCTGGCTTCGATTGCGGGAAGCGCATTCTTTGGTCCGTCCATCGCGTTGCGGTCATTAGAAGCTCCCAAACTGGTGTTCGCGGCGGTTTCCGTTTCAAGCTGCGTCGCGGTCGCGGCCGGCATCCCATTGACGCACGCGTTCGGAGTCGCCGGCGCGGTCTGGAGTATCGTGTTATCGGAAACTCTAGCCTTCGTGGCTGCCATCGTATTGCTTCGCACCAAAGCCGGAACACCGCATCGAAAAGTGCCAGCCTTGCTCCCGCTATCCGCGAGCGAATAGCAAGATTCAAAGGTCATTTGCAATAGTGTGTCGAGAATTTCAACTAAGGAAAATACATCTATGATTACGCAGACTTACCGGTTGCTTCACGCCAAGGCGGCACGAAGCAAGATTCGCATTCCGTTTGTGTGGAAGTGGCATCTCGGCCTCAAGCCGCAAGACGTGTTCCAGGCCTCGTTTCCCCGCTCCGGCAGTACATGGCTGCGCTTTATGCTGTTTGAAATTCTCTGCGGCGAAGAACCAGGATTCCGAAAAATTGAGGATCGTCTGCCCGAAATTCAATGGCAGCGCGGAAAAGCAGGGATATTGCCCAACGGCGGACGATTTATTAAAACTCACGAACAATATCGCAAGGAGTACAAGCGAGCCGTCTTTCTGGTTCGCGACTTGCGAGACGTTCTGCTCTCCGGCTATGCCCGAGGAGTAGAGGTCGGTCTGGTCGAACTCGTCTCCAAGGGCGACTTAGACAGCTTCCTGCTTTCGTTCCTGAAGGGCAAAGCTCTGCAGATGGGCTCCTGGCAGCAACACACGCGTTCTTGGCTGGAATCGCCAATTGCGAAGAATGGCAATTTGCTGGTGGTGAAATACGAAGAACTCCGCAACAGCCCGGAACCGATGCTGGCGCAGATCGTGGACTTTCTCGGGGTCAAGCCCAACCTGCAAATCATTCGCAAGGCAATCCAGGACAATAGCCTGCAGGAGATGCGCAAGAGAGAAGATCGAGAGCGGAAAGCCGGCGAATCTTCAATCTTGCTTGGCCCGCATAAGAGTACTGGAGAAGACGGTCGCTTTGTGCGTAAAGGCAGCGTGGGCGGATGGCGGAACAAGCTGACCGAGGGTCAATTGAAGGTGATCGACGAATACGCGGGAGACATGCTCGCCAGACTCGGGTATGACCTGGGTACGAACCCAGAGCAGCAGGCGCAACCGGAGGTTCCAGCGGTCACCGTTTAGAATGCAGAAATCGTGACCCTAAGCACTTACGCTCAGAAAGAGTAATGGCTGATTTAGCTGCCAACCCCACAACCCGCCTGAAGGTGCGCTCCCGCGGGCTCGATCTGCGGTACGTGGCCGCGTTTTCCCTGCTGGTCGGTGCCGGAATTGTCGCAACGCTTTATCCGATCCTGTGGCTCGGTCTTTTGGGCGCTGCCGCGATCTTCGGCATCTGCTGGTGGGTCTTTGTCCTTTTCCAACGCGCCCGTCTGGAACTTTGGCAGGCTCTGATGGTCACGGCGCTCTCCGGTTACATCTTGTTGAACTACGGATTTGATGGGCTGACGATCCACGTTGGTGGCTTTCCTCTAATCGTCAGTTATGCATTAGTGTACGCAGCTTTGTTGCTGGTAATTTTCACCCATTACGATTCGTTTAAGGAAGCGCTGAGAGAACCAACCGTGCTCTGTATGTTAGCCATACTTGGGTTCTCAGTGTGCCACCTCATCATCGATCTTCCCACCTACGGACTTTGGGCTATCCGAGACAGTTCGATGTGTATAGAGGGTATTTTCCTGGTCCTTGGAATGCTATGGGCCAAGAAGGTGGATAGTACTTCCTTCCTGATCAAGTGGCTGGTGGTCGTTTTCGCTCTGAATGCCATTTACAGCTTTACCATGCCCTGGGGTGAACAACTTTGGTCCTGGTCGCCGCAAAGCGGAATTTTCTTCCAGGTACCAATTTTCGGAAATTACAACGGGATCGGGGACGTGTTGACCGAAGGTGCCATGTTTTGCATCTGCCTCGCTCCCTTCGTGCTGAAGCGTCCCCGCTGGGTGATGCCGCTGTTGATTCTGGCTCAATTTCTCGGGGTTGCGATCTCGCAGGTTCGGCGCATGTATGTGGCGATCGCGGTCGTGTTCCTGATTCTCATCCTGTTGGGCGAAATCAAGAAGTTATCCAAGCTGCTCATCGTGCTTCCTTGCGCGATCGGCGTGATTCTGCTAGTTACGACAGTAGGCGGCGTTGAAATTCCAGGACGTGTCGGGGCCGTGAACTTGAATTTCTTTAAGGATCACATTCGGAGCATCTCCGATCCGGAAGGAACGCCCGGAAGCAGCGTAGACAGTCGCTTCGTAATGGCCGATGAGGCATTTCAGCATTTCACTGCCCATCCAATACTAGGCGAAGGGTTTGGTCAACCTCTAGTCAGCGAGGTGGCAGATGACAAGAATAATGCAGTTACAAGAATGCCCCATAACTCGAGCTTGAGTTACCTGGCTAGGCTAGGGATTGTGGGCTTCGCGATGTGGCTGGTATTCCATTTCTGCCTGATCAAGCGATTTATCACTGGGTTGCGCCTACGACGCCATTGCGAAGACAAACGGATATCTGCCTTGGTCATTTGGTTTTTTCTGTATTACGTGATCTTTATGATTGTGAGCCTAGTGGAAGCTGCTTTTGAATACCCGTCTGGCGCTATTCCATTCTACTTTTTCATGGGTTTCGCCCTGGGATTAATGCGGTGGCAGTTTCCAAACCAAACCGGATCCAATCGCAACGAGATAGCGCCGCTGCATATTAAGGCAGCAATTTAATCGACTCTCGGACTCACGCGTCATCCTTAAACCCTCGTGCTACTTTACCTAACCTGTTGGATCTTGTTGGTAAGCTTCGGGGCAGCCGTCGGAATGGCCATTTTGTCCCTGATCAATGCTGGAAGATCTCCGCATTTTGCCGATCGATTGATTACTGCGATATGGTTAGGTGTACTAACGATCGCGTCAACTCTTCTGGCCCTATCGATCTTTACTCCATTATCACCCGGAGTAAGTTCAATTCTTCTTGCGTTACTGACCTGCGGTGCGATTTCAATCAAAGCGGTGCGACACGAACTTAAGACGCTTCAATCTCTGAAGATACGGGCCGGGTTGATCCTTGCCCTTGTTGCCGTCGCTGTTGCATGGGACGCTGCTGGCTTGGTCGAAGCCTATGATACTGGCCTCTACCACTATCAGCTAACGCGCTGGTTATCGGAGTATGGGACTATTCCGGGGTTAGCATTAATTCACCACGAGTTAGGGCTTTCCTCGTCCTGGTTTGCGTTGGCCGCGCCTTTTGATTTTGGTCCCTTTCGAGGGCGCATCTCAGGTCTGCTGGATGGCCTCGCCATCTCCTTGAGCTTGGTCCATTTCACTCTTGTGCTGTCTCGTGTTCTACAGCGTCGAGCCAATCGAGCAGATTGGTTTTTGCTCGGCGGATACGCCCTTATTTTCCCGGTATGCTTCGCTTGGGCGTTTGAGGTGTCGTTGTCCCCGGACGTCCCGGTCTGGATTCTGACGATGCTGACTGCCTGGCTCATGCTTGTTACGGGTGGTCCTGGATTAGAGCGAGACGATCGATCCCGCTTGGCTTCGAGTCCTATCCTTCCTCTGATTATGGCGTCGTGTGCAACGGCAGTGAAATTCAGCGCCGTTCCGGTTTTGATCACTGCCGGCCTTTTCTATTGGTGCAATTCTCGAGAGAGTTGGATTCGCCGCGTGGTTTCGGGCTCAATTGCGATCCTGATCGCTCTGCCGGTTTTTGTAGCCAACATAGTATCTTCGGGATATCCGTTGTACCCGAACCCACTCTTACGTCTGCAGGTACCTTGGGGTGTCGACAAGGTTGACGCCCAGGAATTTGCCAAGGGAATTACAGATTGGGCACGCTGGGGTGGACCGGCTCCGTCCTGGGCCACCGGGCGCAACTGGATCGTTTCTTGGTTTCTGCATCCGGACAAGCTCTTATTAGTTTCCTTCTGTGGAGGCTGCCTCTTAGGTTTCGTTCTTCTCCGCGGTTGGAAGGGGCAAAAAGCACTCTTGTATATCCTGGGACTAGCCCTGTTTGGCACTGTGTTTGTATTCACCAATGCCCCTAATCCTCGCTTCGGTCTGGGCTACCTCGCGCTTTACCCTGCTCTGTTTCTCGCGGCGATTGGTCCACATTTGTGGGAGTTCATCGTTCGACAGATTCCATATTTTCGGAGCAGCCAGGCCCCTCTGGCCTATGTGGCGATTGGAGTGGCCGCTCTCATCATCGCAACCGGCAGTTTGCGAGAACTCCGCCTCATGAAAAAACTACGCGGCGCCGCTGGCGTTGGAATGCCGGCGAACTCGGGGTTCATAAGCCGTTTGGCGCTCCCCCCCGCCCTTCCTAGTTATTCCGGAGATCTTGTCCTCGTAAAAAACCGAGCCTTTGACGGCATCCGCCGATTGGAACTGATTACCGATCGCTCGAACGGGATCGCGTATCAGCGTCCCCTCAAGGGCGACCAATGCTGGGGTGCAGCCCTTCCCTGCACTTCGACCTCGCTCGCGGGAGATGTCCATTTGCGACACCCGGACAATGGTGTGCGTTCCGGTTTTGCTCGTTGAATTGACTACAAAGGGGCAAATTTCAGGAAATCGTCGAACTGATTCGAGATGGGTGCGCCCAACAATAACTGACAAGGGACAAGCTTATGAGCACAGAAACTATGCCTTTATCGACGCCCTATGAACTCACCGTGTCCTCGCGGAGGCAAGCGCGCGTGCCACCCAGCGAGGCTCCATCCGGGTTTTCTTTGAGTGTGCTTGTTCCTGTATACAATGAGCGCCATCTTGTGGAAACCAGTCTACGGCGAGTTCTTGCCCTGAATCACGAGTTGATCAAGCGTCTGGAAGTCATTGTGGTGGATGATCGCAGTTCTGACGGGAGCTGGAACATTCTGCAGCGACTCGCGGCCGAAGACGGTCGCATCGTACTTTTGCGACATGAGCGCAATCAAGGAAAAGGCGCGGGGATTCGAACTGCCCTCAGTCGGGCGACCGGTGATATCTGCATTGTGCACGACGCCGATCTGGAGTACAACCCAGCCGATATTCCCTCGCTGCTGGTTCCCTTTGCGCAGGAAGGCGCAGATGCTGTTTTCGGATCGCGGTATTTGCCCTCGGTCTATCATCGCGCTCTGATGTACCGCCATACGTTAATAAACAAATTCCTTACTGTATTTGGGAATTGGTTTTCCGATCTGAACCTGAGCGACCTTGAGACCGGCTACAAAGCCGTTAGCACGGATCTCCTGAAATCCATTCCCATCCGCAGCAACGATTTCCGCTTCGAGGTTGAAATCGCTTTTAAACTGGCGAAGCGTCGAGCTCGCATTTTTGAAGCACCGATCCGTTACTCGCCGCGCAGCTATCAGGAAGGCAAGAAGATCTCCGCGAAAGATGGGGTATTAGCCCTTCTGGCCATGCTTCGTTTCTGGCTGATCGACGATGCTTATCATTGCAATGAAAAAGGGGTTCTGGATCGGCTTGAATCCACGCGCAGGCTCAATCTCTGGATTGGAAACACTTTGCGTCCCTACGTTGGCGACCGGGTTTTAGAAATTGGCGCCGGCATCGGCAATCTCACCAACCAATTCATTCCCCGAGATTATTACGTCGCTGCCGACACCAACCCGAACCACTTGCGTTATTTGCGCGCCTATGCCCTGGGTAAGCCTTACCTGGGCGTGTGCCATGTTGACCTTCTGTCTGAAGAAGACTTCGCCGGACTAGCCGCACAGTTCGATACCGTGTTGGTAGTCAATGCCTTGGAGAATGCATCGGATGAGCGACTATCCTTGCGCAACATCCGCTCGGCTCTAAGCCCTGGCGGTAGAGCGATCTTCCTGGTTCCCGCGCATCCCCGTCTCCACAACAATCTGGATAAAGCGCTGGGTAATCGCGAACGGTATACTCCCGAGAAGTTACAACAGTCTCTGGAAATGGCGGGATTCCGCGTCGAAAAACTGTTCGACTTCAATCGATTCTCCGTCCCCTTGTGGTGGTTGAACGGAAAAGTCCTGCGGCGCAAGACATTCTCCAGAGTTCAACGCAAGCTTGTAAATATGGCGGTATCAGCGGCAAATTTGGCTGACCATCTTTTACCGTGGCAGGGCCTCGACCTGGTAGCGGTCGCATCGAAGGAAGAAGCGCCATGCTATTCCGATCAGAAGTAGCGCCACTTGATTTCTCTTGCGCCGGCAGAACGCGCGACCCCAGCCAGAACCCGGTCGTAGAACTCCAAACTGTCTAAGATGGACAAAATGAGGATTGTAACCACCAGCTGGGACGATGGCGATCGCGTCGACCTGCGCCTGGCCGAGATACTTCGATCCCGCGGCATTGCGGGTACCTTCTACGTTCCTACCAATCCGTACGGTGCACGCCCAGCCCTGTCTCATTCAGATTTGAGGAATCTGTCCGCGGAAGGTTTTGAAATCGGAGCCCATGGGGTTACTCACAAGCTGCTTTGGGGGCTTTCTGCCGAGGAACTGGCCGAGGAAGTAAACCCCTGCAAGCCCATCCTCGAAGACATTCTCGGACGCGAAGTACGCATGTTCTGTTATCCCTGTGGTCGTTATGATGCAAACGTAATCCGGGCGCTGAAGCAAGCTGGATATTGGGGAGCGCGGACGGTTCGCATGCTGTCCACTCGCTTGGAGTTCAGTCCGTTTGAAATGCCGACGAGCGTGCAAGTTATGCCTCACCCGAAGTTGGGATATATCAGAAACGTACTGCGGGCGCAAAAAATGGAGGGTGTGCAGGTTTTCCTCGGGCACATGGCAAGCCTGGGTGACTGGCTCAAACTTAGCAAAGAGCTTTTTGCTTCGGTGCTGGAGAATGGCGGCGTTTGGCATCTCTATGGCCATTCGCGCGAGATTGAAAAACTAGGGTTGTGGGATGAACTTTCGGAACTGCTGGATTATGTCGGCAAGCGGCCCGACGTGATGTACGTTCCCAATTGCGAGTTGATCCGACTTCGATCGTTGCAACGGAATCACGCCGGAAACGGGACCCCATGAAGATCATTCTCGTACATTGTCAATATCAGCAACCTGGCGGCGAAGACGTCGTATTCGAGCAGGAGCGGAGACTGCTGGAACGCGCCGGACACCAGGTCATTCTCTACCAACGCACCAATTACGAGGTTGATCAGTATCCCGGCGTCAAGCGACTCGTGCTGTTGCAAAAGGCAGTTTGGAATGGCGACTCGAAAGATTCGTTTGCGGAACTGCTACGCGTTGAAAAGCCGGATGTGGTTCACATCCATAACACCTGGATCATGATTTCGCCGTCGATTTATTCGGCGTGCGTTGAGGCCGGCATCCCGGTGGTGCAGACGCTGCATAATTACAGGCTCCTGTGCCCGGTGGGAACCTTCTTTCGCGACGGAGAGATCTGCGAAGAATGCCTGGACCACACGCTGTGGCGAAGTCTGCGCAACGGCTGCTATCGCGACTCTCGCGCCGAGACCGCTGCGGTGGGAATGATGCTGGCTGTGCATCGCAGGCGCCACACCTGGGAACGCGAAGTGAACTCCTACATAGCACTTACTGAGTTCGCCCGCAGCAAGTTCCTGTGCAGCGGCATGTCCGCAGACAAGATCTTCGTCAAACCGAATTTCGTCGATCCCGATCCAGGGGCTCGGTCTGACGACGGTGAATACGCCATCTTCGTGGGCCGGCTGTTCCCGGAGCGGAGGGTAACTACTCTGCTCCAGGCCTGGCCGCATCTTCGCACCCGCGTTCCATTATTAATCGTCGGTGGGGGAGCCGAGCGCAACGAACTGGAAAAGAGAGTTCTACGCGATAACTTGGACATGATTAAGTTCACCGGCTTTCTCGCGCACGAGCAAGCCGTGGCGGCGATTCGGCGAGCCCGCTTCCTAATCTTCTGTAGCGAGTGGTATGAGACCTTCGGCATGACCATGATCGAAGCCTTTGCTTGCGGCGTTCCGGTGATCTGCTCAAGGATGGGCGCCATGCAAGAGATCGTCGAAGACGGGCGAACCGGTCTACATTTTTCACCTGGGGACTACCGGGATCTTGCCGAGAAAGTTGAATGGGCTTGGAATCATCCAGAACGTATGCGCGAAATGGGTAAGGCGGCGCGGCAAGAATACGAAAGCAAATATACCGCCGACAAGAACTACCTGCGCCTCATGGAGGTCTATCGCCATGCCATCGCAGACGCGGGGAAGGAATGCACGGCCGAGGCCCGCGATCTTTCACCGGCATTGGCCGCGACCAGCAACTCTTTCGAAAAACAGATCCCTGCATCCCTGCCCGAACATATTGGTATAGAAGCCCCCGCCCTCCGTTCGCAGAGCAATGCCCCCCTGAAAATTGTTCTCGGACACAATTACTACCAGATTCCCGGCGGGGAAGATGAAGCTTTGCGACGAGAGCGAGAGTTACTTCGATCTCGAGGTCATCAGGTAAAGGAATTCATTCGCCACAACAGCGAGATTTATCGGAACGATATCGTCGCGAATATCACTTTGGCTGCCAGGACGGTGTGGTCCGAGGGCAGTCGAAAGGCAATGCTGCAATTCCTGAGGGCTGAAGGACCGGACATCGTCCATTTCCACAACACATTCCCACTGATATCGCCTTCGGTCTATTACGCCTGCCGAGAAGCCGGAGTACCAGTCGTGCAAACCCTCCACAATCCTCGTCTGTTTTGCCCGGGTGGAAGTCTCGAGCGCGATCATCAGGTCTGCGAGGACTGTAAAGGTAAGAAAGTGGCCTGGCCGGCAGTGTGGCACGCCTGTTATCGGCAATCCCGTCTGCAGTCCGGCGTGCTGGCCACCATGCTGGCAGTTCATTGGGAGCTGAAGACCTGGCAGGACCTGATCTCGCTTTATATCGTCTCGACTCCCTTTTACCACCGGAAATTCATCGAGGCGGGGTTCCCGGAAGAGAAGATCGCGCTGAAACCGCATTTTGTGGAGGATCCGAGAGTGGTTCGCCGCGAAGGGAACCATGCGTTGTTTGTAGGTCGGCTGGCCGCTGAAAAAGGTGTCGAGACTCTGCTCCGCGCGTGGGAGAAGCTGACCGATATTCCGCTGAAGATTCGCGGAGCAGGCCCCTTGCTGCCGCAAGTGAGGGACCTCGTGCAGAAATCGAGAGGAACGGTTGACATGCTCCCGCGACTCGATCGACGAAGTCTGAATGAGCACATGAGTCGCGCCCGCTTTCTGATTTGGCCCTCGGAGGGCTACTACGAAACTTTTGGCTACGTCGCCGTCGAAGCCTTCGCCTGTGGTTTGCCAGTCATTGCGTCTAGGACTGGCGTCGCCGAGGAAATTGTACAGGACCACCGCACCGGATTGCATTTTACGGCCGGCGACCCGGAGGACCTGGCTGCGAAGGCAAGCTGGGCCTGGTCGCATCCCGCGGAAATGGAAGCGATGGGCCGCGCCGCCCGCGCCGAATACGAAGCCAAGTACACCCCCGAGCGTAACTATCCCATGATGATGGATATTTATAGTCGCGCGTTGGGCAAAGTGTCGTCTCACAGAGAAGAAGCGGTAGAGCTGATCGCGACATAACCTGCCCGGAAAACCAGGTCCTCGCCTCAAAGGAATTTTAAGAGCCCATGAAGCACCGCCCCGATATCGACGGTCTCCGAGCTATTGCCGTAATTCCGGTTGTGTTGTTTCACGCCGGCGTGCTCTATTGCAGCGGCGGCTATATCGGAGTCGATGTCTTTTTCGTCATTTCAGGTTTTCTGATCACCGGCATCCTGCTGGAGGACATTCGCAAGGATCGCTTTTCGATCGCAAAGTTTTACGAGCGCCGCGCCCGCAGGATCCTGCCCGCCCTCTTCGTAGTGCTGTTCTTCGCCTCGATAGGGGCGTACAAGCTGCTGATGCCCAATGAACTGCGCGATTACGGCCGCAGCCTTATTGCGACGTTGTTCTTCGCTTCCAACATCGCATTCTCCAGAGAGATGGGCTACTTTGATGGACCGGCGGAATTGAAGCCGCTCCTGCATACCTGGTCGCTGGCGGTTGAGGAGCAGTTTTATATCCTGTACCCGCTTTTTCTGTTTCTCGTAACCCGATTCTTCCGAAAAAAATATGCGACTGCGATCAGCTCAGTGCTCGTTGTCTCCTTTGCTTACAGCGTCTGGCGGGTTCATACCGAGCCCAGCACAAGTTTTTATCTGGCTACCACGCGTGCATGGGAACTGCTCATCGGGGGACTCCTGGCCATTCAGAGTGTTCCGAAGCTGCGACACAAAGTGTCCGCGAACTTGCTGAGCATTGCAGGCCTGGGTCTGATCGCCTACGGCGTTTTTGCCTTCTCGGCGGCGACTCCGTTTCCTGGGATGCACGCGATCTTTCCCTGTCTCGGCGCCGCGCTGATCATTTACAGCGGCATGGAAGTATCAACGCTGGTGGGCAAGATGCTCAGTCTCAGGGCCATGGTTTTCGTGGGACTGATCTCTTACTCACTCTATCTGTGGCATTGGGTCATCATCGTTTATGCCAAACAATATCTTGGTCATTCTCTGGCGGGTCGCGAATCTTTGGCCGTGATCGTCGCATCGTTCATCGTCGCCAGTCTGACCTGGAAATACGTTGAGAATCCATTCCGAGGTCGCGGAGCGATCGGAACCAGAACCTGGATTTTTTCCGGTGCGGCCGCGATTGCCATGGTCTTCGCCGTCTTTGGTGTGGCAGCGCTCAAAACTCAGGGATTCCCTTCCCGTTTGCCGGGAGAGGCGCGCCTGCTGATCAACAGCCGGGACGATTTCTGGAGCCGCCGGGACGCGTGTGACCGCAAGATTTGCCGCGTCGGAGTGGCCGGACCGCCCGAGGCCTTCCTCTTGTGGGGCGATTCCCATGCCGGAGCACTGGCTCCGGCCTTCGAGCGGCTGGCGCTCTCGAACCATATCGCCGGAGCGCTTGCCTTCCATTCTGGCTGTGCTCCACTTCTGCACCTCAAGCGTTATGGAGCCGGAGCGCTGGACTGTACGGATTTCGGCCACTCCGTGATCGAGTACATCAAGAGCCACAACATCAAGACCGTGTTCCTGCATGCGCGCTGGGGCCTCTATGCGGAATCCCGACGACAGGAAGAGGGGCTGCCGTTATTCCTCACGCCGGATCTCCGCCCGGAAGAGAATTACCCGGCGTTTACGCAGCTGGTCAACTCCACTCTCGAGCAGCTCCACAATCTGGATGTGAATGTGGTGATTATTGCCAGCATTCCTGAAGTTGGAACTGACGTGCCCACCGCCTTGGCGCGGGATGAGATGTCAGGCAAGCCGCTCGATATCGCTCTGCAGCGTAATGATTTCATGAAGCGCCAGGGTCGCGCATTTCAAGCACTTCAGAACGCTGCCGAGAAGTACTCGGCACAAATCGTCTATCCCCATCAGCTTCTCTGCGCCACCTCCGAATGCGTGGTCATAAAAGAGCAAAACCCGCTCTATTGTGACAATGACCACCTCAGTGTTCACGGCGCGTTGTACCTGATGCCGATGCTGGAGAACCTACTGAAATCGAGCGTGGCCGGCTCCTCCACCGCCCAGTTGCCATTGGTAAACCTGAAGTACCAGCAACCGTAGAAACAGAATTTTGAGAGCCCGGGCAAAACTGTGGGCTCGCTAAGACAGTATCCCGTAGGTGAAGCTATTTCTCTTCCGAACCCAAAATGGTATCTGTCGCGCCTGGCTTCCATGCAGCCCGCGGAGATCATATGGCGCGCCCGGTCTGCCGCCACGCTGCCCCTCGACTGGGCGCAATGGAAAAGGCAACCGGCGGTTCCAACGCCGAGTTGGCGGCCTCTGGATCCCGCAACCTATCCGGTGCGGTTACATAGCGGCAGCAGAAAGATGGATCAAATTCGGATCTTCGACCTGAGCTTTCCGCTGGGATTCGAATTCGATTGGCACCTCGACTATCGCTACGATCGGCAGGTCGAAAGCAGTTTTGCCAGTACTCTCAACATCCGCGACACGTCGGTGGTCGGTGACGTCAAGTACGTCTGGGAGCCCAGTCGCCATCAGTACCTTTCCGCGCTGGCCTTCGCCGCCAATGCGGAACAGCAAAAAGAATATATCGTCCGCTCTCTTGATTCCTGGCTGGCGAAGAATCCCTATCTTCAGGGTGTCCATTGGACCAGCAGCCTCGAATTGGCGGAGCGCATCATCTCGTGGGCTTTGCTTTATCCGCGCATCGCCGAACCTGTCGCAGCCGACGAAAGGTTCCGCGAACAGTGGCTGAATTCAATTTATCTGCATCTCTCCCGCATCGCCGGTAGGCTGAGCTTTTACTCATCGGCCAACAATCACTTGATCGGCGAACTGGTTGGATTGTTTGTCGGATCCTCCTGCTTCGATTTCTGGCCCGCGTGCGGCGGATGGCGGAATCGTGCGCAAAAGCTTTTGGAACGAGAGATTCGGCTGCAAGTTGGAGATGACGGCGTCAATCGCGAGCAGGCGATCTCGTACCACCTGTTCACCCTGGAATTGTTTCTGCTTGCCTATGTGATCGCGCGTAAAACCGGACAGTCATTCAGTGATGGCTATGCGAATCGATTGCGATCGATGGCAGCATTCATTGCCAACATCGTCACATCGAACGGCGATCTGCCGCAGTACGGCGATTCCGACGAGGCCCGCGGTTTTCTGCTCTCGGAAGACGAATCAGCTCTCGAAGTAACCCTGCAATTAGCCGGGCTGTTGTTTGATCAGCCGCAGTGGATGCGATTCAACCATACTCCCACTCAAGCGGCTCGAGCGCTCGTTCCAAACTTGGACGAAACGTTTCAGACCGTGCAGGACTCTCGGGCAAAGCGCCGTGAGATATTTCCTGATGCAGGCCTGGCTTGTGTGCGCACCAACGATGAGCGTCTCGGTCTGCTCATGGACTTCGGGCCGCTCGGCTTTCCCGCTCCCGCTGGGCACGGACACGCAGATGCTTTGTCAGTCTGGCTCTCGATCGGCGGCGAATATTTTCTGGTAGACTCCGGCACCTACGCCTATCATTCCCATCCCGAATGGCGCGAGTATTTCCGCAGCACCGCCGCGCACAACACTGCCGGGGTCGACGGCCAGAGTCAGTCGAAAATGTCCGGCCGTTTCCTGTGGAGCGCGAAGGCCAATTCACGCCTGTTGCAGTTCACCAGTAATCCGCAGAAAGTGATCATCGAGGCGGAGCACGATGGGTACTTGCGTCTGCCCGAGCCGGTAGTCCATCGTCGCACTGTGAATTTCGATCGGATCAGCGGAAACATTTTACTTCTTGACAGGTTTCGAGGCACTGGCCGGCACAAGATCGAGTTGTTTTTTCACATGCATCAGGAGGCGACGATTCTCTCGCTACACGATGGAGAAGCTCAGATCGCATGGCGCGGCAACAACATCGTCTTCTCCTCCCCGGACGGCGGCAGCCGCTGGGAAGTTTTTCGCGGCTCGGAAAATCCCAAGCTCGGCTGGCGCTCAACTAACTTCAATCAGAAACAGCCCATCCCCACGCTTCGGATTTGCGCCGAGATCGATGGGCCAACCGCACTTCGCACGAATCTGAGGATCAATTCATGAATATCAGCATCGTTGGTCTGGGATATGTCGGCGCGGTTTCAGCCGCTTGCCTGGCCGACACGGGACATCGCGTCTGGGGCGTCGATATCAATCCCGAAAAAGTGCGCATTATCAATGAGGGACATTCCCCCATTGTCGAGCACGGTCTCGCCGACAAGATTGCTCGCGGCCGGCAGGCCGGAAGGATCCTGGCTACAGTGGACATTGAGCAGGCATTGCGGGAAACGGAATTGTGCTTCGTTGCCGTTGCGACTCCGAGCCGTCTGAATGGACAAATCGATGCCGCCCATCTGCTGCGCGCCTGCCAGCAGATCGCACTGTCTCTCAAACATTTAAATCGCAAACAGACGGTGGTCATACGCAGCAGCGTGTTGCCGTCGATCTTCGACCAATGCCACCAAGTCTTCGATTCCATAGCTCCTGGCTTAGTCGAGCTGTGCGCCAATCCTGAATTCCTGCGGGAAGGGACTGCGATCCACGATTTCGAAGATCCGCCGTTTACCGTTATAGGCACGGAGAGTGCCGCCGCAGAAACGACTCTGCGTTCTCTCTACGCCGATCAATCCACCCCATTTTTTGTACTGAAACCCAGGGAAGCGCTGATGGTGAAGTACGCCAGCAATACCTTTCACGCATTGAAGGTGACTTTCGCCAACGAGATCGCGGCGGTCTGCCAACAGTCGGATGTGGACGCGGAAGCAGTGATGAATGTCTTCTGCAAGGATATGACGCTGAATGTCTCTCGCCGGTATTTGATGCCCGGGTTTGCATTTGGCGGTTCGTGCCTGCCCAAGGATGTCCGGGCCATTCTCTATGCGGGGAACCGCTTCGATCTTCGCCTGCCATTGATCGCGGCCATCCTGTCGAGTAACGAGCAGGTGATTGAGCGCTCATTCCAAAGGGTCCGTGCCAGTGGCAAAAAACGAATCGGATTGATCGGACTCAGCTTCAAATCCAACACCGATGATCTGCGCGAGAGTCCCTTTGTTGAACTTGCGGAGCGGTTGCTGGGCAAGGGCTACGAACTGCGCATCTATGATCCCAATGTCGTGGCGGCACGCCTGACCGGCGCCAACAAGGAATACATCGACAGCGTCATCCCCCACCTCTCGCGCCTGCTGGTGCGTTCGCTCGATGAGCTCGGAGATGCCGAACTGCTGCTGGTTGGGCACCATTTCCCCGGAGTCGACGCGATAACCCAGAACACGCAAGCGACCGTCATCGATCTGGGGGCCTATGAACTCCGCAAGCAGGCGGATTCTTCGGACCGCGAACTGGTTCAGATATGAGC
Organism: uncultured Acidobacteriaceae bacterium; assembly: GCA_963772045.1. Lineage (GTDB taxonomy): Bacteria > Acidobacteriota > Terriglobia > Terriglobales > Acidobacteriaceae > Sulfotelmatobacter. Next base: position 446,124 of record CAVYWC010000006.1, read on the forward strand.
GATCAGCGCAACATCCTGATTATTGTTCAGAACCTGCCGGTGCCCTTTGATCGGCGCGTTTGGCAGGAGGCCACCAGCCTGCAGCGGCATGGCTTTGGGGTCGCCGTCATATGCCCCAAAAAAGGCAAATGCACCGCCAGTCACGAACGCCTCGAAGATATCGATATCTATCGCTACCCTCTGGTCTACGAAGCCCACCAGGGGGCGTTGGGCTATTTCGTCGAATTCGTCTATTGCTGGCTGGCTTCTCTCTGGCTGGCGTTAAAGGCCTATGCGCATCGGCCGTTTCATGCCATTCACGCCTGTAATCCACCCGATACCTTTTTCGCGCTTGCCTTGCTGTTTCGCCCGCTCGGAGTGAAGTTCGTTTTCGACCATCACGATCTTTGCCCGGAGATGTTCGTGGCAAAAGGACGTACCCGTGACGGACTTCTCTACCGCGGTCTGATTCTTCTGGAGCGCATGACCCTGCGCTCGGCGGAACGCGTGATTGCGGTGAACGAATCGCACCGCCGAATCGCTCTGGAACGCGGCGGCATTCCTGACGAAAAAATCGCAGTGGTCCGGAGTGGGCCGCGCCGGGCGTGGGCCGACATTCATGCTCCACACCTAGAATTGAAGCGCGACCGGAAATACATGGTCATGTACCTGGGCGAAATGTGCGAGCAGGATGGCGTTACTCACATGCTGAACGCTATTCAGACCTACCGCACCATCGCTCCCGATGACACCTTGTTCGCCTTCTGCGGCGGTGGTCCCGACCAGCCCCGCATCAAAGCTCTAGCTGAGGAGATGGGGCTCGGGCCGGTCTCTCATTTCACCGGGCGCATTCCCGACGAAACTTTGTGGGAGTATCTTTCCACCGCCGATGTATGCATCGATCCCGATCCGTTCACCGCGTGGAGCGATATGTCGACCATGAACAAGATCATGGAATACATGGCATTCGGACAGCCGATCGTGGCCTTTGATCTCAGCGAGAACCGCCGCTCCGCAGAATCAGCGGCGGTGTACATTCCAGGTAACGACGATGCAGCGATGGGCCTCGCCATCCGGGAATTACTGCTCGATCCCGAGCGCAGGCAGGCCATGTCGCAATTCGGCCGCCAACGCTTCCGTGAAGAACTAGCCTGGGAAAATTCAGAAAAACGCCTGGTGGAAACATACCGCGAGTTATTGCCCGGGCAGAAGCCGGCTCCCTTGACGGCAAGAGCGGATACAACCGGATATGATTAGCTTCTCCACCAAGATTCGCGACTGAGCAATCTCTCTTTCTATGTGCGGAATCGCAGGGATCATTAATGGCGGCTACGAGCAACTGCTGGGGCGCATGAACAACGTCATCGCTCACCGCGGCCCCGACGACGCCGGTCTAAAGTGGTTCGCCGAATCCTCGTCCGGATTGGCGCAGCGCCGGCTCTCGATTATCGATCTTTCCCCCGGCGGCCATCAGCCCATGACCAACGATACGGGCGACCTCTGGATCGTCTTTAACGGTGAAATTTACAACTACAAAGAATTGGGCGAGGAAGTTCAGGCCAGGGGCGTACGGCTGCGCTCGACCAGCGACACCGAGATCTTGCTGTACGCCTATCAGATCTGGGGCGAGGAGTGCCTCGAGAAGCTGAACGGCATGTTCGCCTTCGCGATCTATGACTCGCGCCAACAGAAGCTCTTTGCCGCCCGCGACCGGCTGGGCATTAAGCCGCTCTACTACCACTTCGAAAACCGTCGCCTCATCTTTGCCTCGGAAATCAAGGCCATTCTTGAATCCGGCTTGGTCACAAAGCGGCCAGACTTGAACGCGCTGCATACGCCGGCCCGTTTTCAAGTCTCGCCCTGGACCGGCTTCCAGGACATTCTGAAGCTTCCTGCCGGACACTGCATGCGGCTGGAGAACGGCAAGCTCTCCATCCGCGAGTATTGGAGTCTGAAACCAACCGAGGTGCCTGCCCGCGAAGCATCGCTCATCGAACAACTCGACGCGCTGCTGTGCGATTCCGTTCGCCTGCAGATGAGAGCCGACGTGCCGGTCGGGGTGTTCCTCAGCGGGGGGCTGGACTCCTCGATTGTCAGCGCCCTGATGCGTGTCAACACGCAGCAAACGGTGCATTCCTTCACCATCAAATTCTCCGCCGAAGACCAGAAGTTCGAACAGATGACGCCGGACGACGTCTATGCCCGGCAGGTCGCCAAGCAGTTCGGCTTGACCTATCATGAGTTCGAGATCAAGCCTCAGGTCGAGCATCTGCTGCCCAAATTAGTGTGGCACCTCGACGAACCGCTCTCCGATCCCGCCGCCATCAACACATATCTGATTTCGAAAGCCGCGCGTGACTTGAATATTGTGGTCTTGCTCAACGGTGTGGGCGGCGATGAAGTGTTTGGTGGATATCGCAAGCATCTGGCGTGCCTGACGGCAGAAAGCTACCAGGCGATCGTGCCCGGGGCGATCCGCCGCATGATCGAGCACGCGGCCAACCGTATACCCGTCGCCACCTCGAGCCGTGGGCTGAAGCCGATCCGGTGGGGCAAACGGTTTTTGTCCTACGCCTCATCGCCGCGCAGTGACCGTTACTTGATGTCCGATCTTTCCCTCGCCCCCAAGCAATTTTCGCAGTTGTTCGCCAGTCATATGTCATACTACGACTCGCATTTCTTCAAGTCCCAAGCCTCCCGCTTCAACGGGAACGGCCTGTCGTATCTCACCCAGATGTGCCTGAACGATACGCTCGTGTTTCTGCCCGAGCACAATCTAACTTATTCCGACAAGGCGTCGATGGCAGCCAGCATCGAAAGCCGTCCGCCGCTGATCGACCACCGTATCGTCGAACTCATGTTCTCGGTCGTTCCGAACGAGCGCATCCGTCGGACAACTCAGAAGTATCTTCTGAAGAAGGTCTCTGAGAAATACCTTCCGCACAACGTCGTCTACCGGCCAAAAGCTTCATTTGCCTCGCCCCTGCGCTCCTGGGTCCGCGGACTGCTGGCTCCCATGGTGGCTGATCTGCTTTCCGAGCAGGCCCTGCGAGCCCGCGGCTTGTACGATCCTTCCTATGTCGCTGGTCTCATCGCGCGTGACAAGAGCGGACTTGAGGACAACTCGTACCAGATTTGGACATTACTTACCAACGAAATCTGGTTCCGGACATTCTTCCAGAACTAGAATATTCGATCACCGACGCATGCTTGAAAGGACGGACCATTGCTTCAGGTAATCCAGTATCAGAAAACCGGGGACATCACGGTAGACGAGCTGCCCGCTCCAAAACTGCGGCCGGGGTGCGTGCTGGCGCGCAATGTCTTCTCGCTGATCAGTGCCGGCACGGAGCGCACGTCAGTCGAGACCGCCCAGGCCTCGATGGTGCAAAAGGCGCGGCTGCGGCCCGATCTCCTCCGGCAGGTGCTCGACAACGTCAATCGCGAAGGCCTCCTCGCCACCTACAAGAAGGTTCAAGACCGGCTGGACAATTACAAAGATCTTGGCTACAGCTCGGCGGGAGTCGTGATAGAAAGTGCCGTCGACGATTTCAAAGTTGGTGATCGTGTCGCCTGCGGCGGAGTGGGTTACGCCGCGCACGCTGAGATTGTTTCCGTTCCCCGCAATCTGGTCGTCAAAGTTCCCGACGAAGTCGGTTTCGACCAAGCTGCCTTCACCACTGTTTGCTCTATCGCCATGCAGGGAGTGCGCCAGGCTGATGTTCGCGTAGGTGAGCAGGTGGTGGTCATTGGATTAGGCCTGATCGGTCTGCTGACTGTTCAGTTGCTCAAAGCTAGCGGCTGCCGCGTCCTCGGCATGGACGTTTCCCCGCGGAATTTTGATCTCGCGCTGAAGCTCGGATGCGATCGCTGCACCCTGAGCAACGACGATTCGATTCTTGGGGTACAGACCTTCACTCGCGGTTACGGCGCCGACGCTGTGCTCATCACAGCCGCAACCAAATCCGACGAGCCGGTGCAATTGGCCATACAGTTGGCTCGAAAACGGGGCACGGTAGTCGCCGTCGGCACCGTGGGCATGAATATTCCTCGCAATCCTTTTTACGAAAAGGAAGTCGAATTTCGCGTTTCCTGCTCCTATGGCCCGGGCCGCTACGACGCCGAGTACGAAGATCGCGGGCACGACTATCCGCTCGGATTCGTTCGCTGGACGGAAAACCGCAACATGGAAGCCGTCCTCGATATGATGGCGCTGCGGAAACTCGATGTGCAGCCCTTGATCACGCATCGCGTCCCGGTGCAAGACAGTCTTCGCGCTTACGACATCATCACCGGAAAAATTCAGGAGCCGTACCTGGGAGTATTAATTCAGTACTCCGACCCGAGTACGGAAATGACCCTGGCTCGGCGCATGGAACTGCGCCCGGCCGGGAACAAGGCCACAGGCCACCGTGCCGCTCTCGGCTTCATCGGAGCGGGCAACTTCGCCCAATCAATGCTCTTGCCGCCCCTGATAAAAATGAATGCACGGCTGCGGGGTGTGGCGACTTCCAAGCCTGTGAATGCCAAGAACACCGCCAAAAAATACCATTTCGAATTCTGCGCCACCGACGCGAGTGAGGTCCTGCACGATAAGGATGTGAACCTGGTCTTCGTCACCTCGCGTCACGATTCCCATGCGCGCTACGTCGCCGAGGCGCTTCGCGCCGGAAAGAGCGTGTTTGTTGAAAAGCCGCTGGCCCTAAACAATGACGAACTTGCAACCGTTCTCGATGCCTACGCCCAAACAGAGCGCGCGGGAAATGCACCGCTTTTGATGGTCGGCTACAACCGGCGCTTTTCAGAACCGATCCGGGCCATCCAGAAACAATTCGCTAAGCGCACCGAACCGCTGGCCATGCACTATCGCGTGAATGCGGGATTCCTGCCCTCGACGAACTGGATGCAGTCTCCCGAGCAAGGCGGCCGTTTCATCGGAGAAGGCGGCCACTTCGTCGACGTCATGCAATTCCTGTGCGGCGCGCTTCCAGTAAGCGTTTACGCAGTCGCCCCCAGCGACGCTGCGCGACGCTACCACCACGAGAATCTTCTGGTGTCGATCACGTTCGCCGATGGCTCGGCTGGCACGATTCACTATCTCGCGAACGGCGCGAATGCAGTCGAGAAGGAATATCTCGAAGTCTTTGGGGAATCGAAGACCGCCCGCTTGTGGAATTTCAAGAAGCTCGAATGCGCCGTCGGCCGCAAGAAGACAACCCAATCGTTCTCCGGCGACAAAGGACACGCCGCCGAGATGAAGGCGTTGCTGGATTCTTTTGAGTCTGGATCGGGCTCGCCTGTCAGTCTCGACTCACTCGTGGCAACCTCGCGCGCGACCTTCGCGGCGATGGAGTCGTTGAGAACAGAGTCTGTGGCGCGGATATGAGCACGAATAGCAATATGGAAGTTTCAAACGATGTCGCCGACGAGCAGTCCATTCGCGACTTCTGGAACGCTCATCCCTGCGGCGATCATCAGGTAGAGAGCCTCCATGCGGATTACGAGGCCTTTTTTGACCGTTACGACAAGTTTCGCTATAGTCGCGAAGGCCATATTCTACGCCGCCTCGACGCCATTGACTTCAAGGGAAAGCGAGTGCTGGAGATCGGTCTGGGTCAGGGCGCGGATGCCGAGCAGATCATTCGTCGTGGCGCAATGTGGTCGGGATTGGATTTGACACCGGAAGCGATACGACGTGTCTCCATGCGCATGCGCTTGCGTGGGCTTTCGTATGAGCGCTTGGAATGCGGCAGCGCTTTGGCCATCCCTTTCGCCGACAACAGCTTTGACATTGTTTTTTCCCACGGCGTTTTGCACCACATCCCGGACGTGAAAACCGCGCAGCGCGAAATTGCTCGTGTTTTGAAACCCGAAGGCAAATTAATCGCGATGCTCTATGCGCGCCGCTCCTTGAATTACCTGGTCTCGATTGCGCTGGTGCGCCGGATCGGTCTGCTCGGGTTGTACACGGTAGGCGCGCACCCCAGCGGCGTCCTCGGCGGCCATGTCGCCAATGCCAAGCGTGAAGGCCTCTGGCGATACTTGAAGATGTCAAATTTCATTCACCGCAACACCGATGGGCCAGAAAACCCGTACGCTAAGGTCTATGATCTGGCCACGGTGCGCGCCGATTTCCCGGATTTCCGGATTGAGCGGAGCTATCAAGACCACATGCACGCGCCACCCCTGCCGGTGAGTGCGCTGAAGCCCCTGGCAGGAGTTCTGGGCTGGCATCTGTGGGTGCATCTCAAGCCGCGCAAGTAACAGGGCCGGAAAGACTCCAGTCCTTTCGACCCCTTCCACTCTCGCCATTCATCAGTTACAAATTCAAGTTGCGGACACAACCATGAAGAACAGACAAACGTGGTTATTCGTTTGTTGTGCAATCGCTTGGGCGGCGCTGATGCAGGTGCCTCTCAGCCACGCACAATACGAATCGCACGCCGTCGAAGTAACAGCGATGAAGCATGTTGTCGCTCCTCCTCTCGGCCAGCTTGCGCCGATTCCTCCCCGATCCGAAAGCTCGATTTCGGCGGAAGAAGAAGAGGAGGAGGAAACGCGCTCCCTGCGCGCCCATCCCTCGACCGGCCCCGTGCAGGACGCAGTGCTCCAGCCCTCCACCGATGACCTCGCTTCTCTGGGCCTCGCTGCACTCTCGGCGAGTCCTGGACAAAACTTTCTCGGCCTCGGAACCGGTTTCGCTGGTTACAGCCAACAAGCGGCTGTCCCCGACACCAACGGCGCTGTGGGCCCAACGCAGTATGTGCAATACGTGAATGAGTCCTTTGTCGTGTTGAACAAGTCCAACGGCAGTGTGGCTTATGGCCCGGCCAATGGAAACACCTTGTTTCAAGCCCTTGGCGGACAGTGCGCGGCCCACGATAACCTTGACCCAATCGTTCAATACGACAAGCTGGCGAACCGCTGGGTCATCATGATGCCCATGTTCTACGCACCGTTCCAACTTTGCGTTGCGGTATCGTCCACGTCGGATGCCGTCAACAGCACATGGAATCTTTATACGTTTCGAACCCCGGGCGTTTATCCCGATTATCCCAAGTTGACAGTCTGGTCCGATGGTTACTACATCACATACAACCAGGGCCTCAGCAGCGGTTATGGCGGGCCGGCAGCTTGCGTATTGAACCGGGCCAACATGCTCGCCGGTGCTGCCGCTACGATGCAATGCTTCTTGAGCACTGGCACTTCTTATGGCGCCATGCTGCCTGCGGACGTCGACGGCACCACCCCGCCACCGTCCGGTTCGCCAGAGTACTTCCTCAGTTTTGACTACAACGATCAATCACTCGACTTGTGGCAGTTTCACGTGAATTGGACCACACCCAGCGCTTCCACGTTTACCGGCCCAACCAATATTCCGGTCGCAGCCTTCACCGAACCATGCGGCGAAACGGTTACGGAGATCACCTATACGACGGGTGACTGCATCCCGCAGACGGGAACCACCCAGGGGCTTGATTCCTACGGAGACCGTCTGATGTACCGGGTGGCTTATCGTAATTTCGGAAGCTACGCGTCTCTCTTGGCCAACCAGACGGTCGATACCGGCACCGGCACGCAGACTGGAATTCGCTGGTACGAACTGCGCAATTCCGGGAGTGGCTTTTCCGTCCACCAGCAGGGAACATATGCTCCAGACTCCAGCTATCGCTGGATGGGCAGTTTGGCCATGGATAGATTAGGTGATATTGCGCTTGGTTACAGTGTCTCGAGCAGTACTATGAGTCCCACCATTCGCTACACCGGTCGACTCGCAAGTGATCCTTTGGGTCAGATGGAGAATGAGTACGACGTTTTAAGTGGGGCGGGAGTTCCGCATGGTTCGCAGACGGCTTCCGATTTTCATTGGGGCGATTACAGCAGTATGGTGATCGATCCGACGGACGACTGCACTTTCTGGTTCACCACCGAATATCTGGCCACCAATGGTACGCATTGGAGTACTCGCATCGCGTCCTTCAGCTTTCCAGCCTGCTCCGGCTCGACTACTTCGAACGGATACACGATCCTTAATAAGGCATCGAACTACGGGAACCCACTTAACAGTCTTACGATTCCAAGCTCTGGTTCGGGGAACTTGATTGCCGTAGCCCTGATGTTCAATGGTACGACCTCCGTTTCCAGCGTCTCCGACAATGCAGGCAACACGTACGTCTCTGCGGGCGCTCATGCCACGCGGGGTGTAATGTCGACCGAGATCTGGTATGCCGCGAACTCGGTGCCCGGCGCAACGGCGATCACACCGAAGTTCGTGGGTTCACCGACTCATGTTGAAATCTCGGAGTGGGAAGTTTCCGGACTTTCCGCCGCGGCCCCCGATGCGAAAAGTACTAGCAATGGAACTCTGAGTGTCGACAATACTCCCGGGCCGGCGGTCACGACTACGCAGGCTGGAGACTTCATCATCTCGGTGATGTTTGCCGCTTCCACCGACCTTACCAGCATCACGAGCGGAAACGAGTTCACCGACGATTTCACCACCGATGGCAATGGTTGGGCCCGCATCACGACTAACACGTCGACGGCAGGTACACACCAGGCAAGCTGGTACACGGCCTCTCCCACGGGCGGGTACTGCGCCAGCACGGCCGCGTTCCGTGCGGCGAATTGACCTAATCTTTCAGCGGGGCTCGTCCGTATTCGTCACACGCTGGCAAGGGGCACAACGCTCCGTCGGCCGCCCGCTTACACTCACAACGTCCACGCTCCACGACCAGTTCGGAGCTCTGACGAGGGTTCCACGCTGCCAATGTGTTTGTCCACCCGGAGTAATTCCCCCCACTAATTCCAAACTCCGCCAAATGTCCAACAGTTTTTCTTCTTATTCCTGCCGCACAACCGCCGCGACCTGCTCTTCGGACTTCGGACTTGAGCTCTGTTCGGCATCTTCCCTTCTCCGACCCTCTGCTCCAGACAGTCGGGCCTGAGATAACTCTAGATTCCTGCGGTACCGTTTTGGATTCTTGCGTGAGACCCACCTCCCCGTAAGCAGTACTCCAAGGTTCCTTTTCCTCTTACAGCCTGTAATGTACAAACGGAAAAGGGCGGCCAAATATGGCCTCCCTTTTCTGATTGGGGTGGAGCTGTCTTACTGCTTGGTTAGAGTGACGGCGTAGCAGGCGCTGATTCCAGCATTGCTGTATGCCATTGCTGCCACGGTGTGCTGCCCGACGGTTGCATTCGTCCAGTCAAAACTGTAGGGCGTCCCCGCGACTGTCTTCTCTAACTTCCAGTCGACGTAGAACTCGACCCGATTGATTCCGCTCTTGTCCGATGCCGTGGCATTGACGGAAACGGAACTAGCGAAGGATGACTGGTCTACCGGGGATGCAATTGTCACACTGGGATAGCCACTGTCGTAGTTCGTGTCGGCGCTCCCATGCACATCGGCACCAGCCGCTTGGTACTCAGTGAACGTCTTCTCCGCGTTGGCCTGACTCGTATTGTTGTCATAAACGAACATTTTCGACGACAAACTGGGCAGGTGGTATGTGTTGTAATCAGGCACTACATTCACCGAGAAGAAATTGGGTTGATGCGCCGCATCGGATAGAAAATATCCAACCGGTCCGCGCGAGCCCGCGTCCCAAATTACGGTATTGTGATGGAAGGAGTTCCCGGTGGATTTGTAGTACTGATAAGGTGGGTAGGGATTGTAACCGCGGTTGCTGCCGACGAATGAAGTTCCGATCGCGCCGCTTGCGCTTCCGATGTTGGGAACTTCTATGACATTGCAATATGTGCTTACTCCCGTCGAATCGTAGCTGCCAACATTTGCGGCGGATCCTGCCACTGAACCGGGCAGCGAGTTTCTCAACAGTTGATTATTTCGCACAATCGCGGAGTTCAGGCTGATTTCGTATGCAATTCCCGCTCCCATCACATTATCCGTGATGGTGTTGCCATCAATGAGCGGCGCACTGCTGCTTGTATCAAACTTGATGCCGCCACCCAGGTTGTTCGTGATCACGTTCTTTCGGAGCACAACCCCTGCTGTGTACCCGAATTTAACTCCCGCTCCGGCAAACGCAGGAACCACGTTGGCATAATTGTTATTGCTGATAGTGTTCCCTTGAATAATCACACGTGAAGAAGTCATGGACTGGGTTCCACCACCTATTCCCATGCTGCCATTATTATGGATGTAACTGTTTAAGATCTGCGTTCCAAAAGCGATACGCACCCCGCTTCCGTGGTTGTCGTACAACTCACAGTTCTTAATGACCCAATTTGCGCTCGATGTCGGGAACACGTTACCGGACGACGCCTCAATGCCCGCGCGCTGAAGCGGACTCGCAAAGCCTTTTACCGTGAGATATTGAATCGTGACGTTGTTCGCTGTGGAGTCAAAGGCCGTGTCAAGTACGCTGGTCTCGACCGTGTGGCCGGATGGATTGTCATGGAAGTAGATGGTGTGGTTTGCATAATCGAACCACCACTGCCCCTTGCCGATAGCCGGCAACGAGCTCGCGTACAAGTGCCGGTAGGGTACGCCGTCAAAAAACAGGTCCTCTGGTCGGTTGCAAGCCAGATAGCCGGGTAAGCAGACCTTCGTCAGAGTGTTGACCTGTCCTTGTTGCGTCTGTCCCGTTACCTCGTAATTCATTCCATTCAACTTCGCCAACGAGCCGATGACCCTGGACCCGCTCAGGATCGCTGGGCACGAAGTCTTGGGCGGTGCGCAAGCGGTCTGTCCGATAAAGCTGTCGCCGGTCTTGGGTACGATGTGCGCCTGCAGACGATATGTGCCAGGATAGATAATGAAGGTAGTTCCAGCTGGATTCTGCGCCACGATGGTTGGGATATCGTTGCCGGGATGAATGTCGACCGATCCTGCCTGAACCAGCGCGCAGGAAACAACCGCGAGCGCGCTGAGGATGACCGTGTTACGTATTACCTGCTGCATAGAAAAAAAACTGCAAGCAACATGAGGAGCAATCATGGGGGATCCTCTTGAGAATAGCGGCGAGCGGCCCGAACTGCTACCAACCCTAATTGCCGCCGTACTTTACATCGCACAACGAACAGGGAGAGTGTCCCACGTCAGAACCGAAGCGTAGAAGATTACACTAGTACATCCAAACGTTCGAGGACCTTTTGTCCGTTGAGACATGAACTGATGCGGCAGAACTGTTGCCTCACCGACTTTGCTTTGTCGCACACCGCGCCGAATTCCTTTGGAAATAGACGATGGTTGATTGCGATTTCAAAAAATGGGGATCGAAATCGAGAGCCAATTACCACCAATTTCTTCCCAAGCGCAGGCGCGCCTCTTGCCCCCCCCAATTAGCCCTAAGCTATAGAAAAATAAGCAGCTTTGGTCACTAGCGGGTCATGGGTTGAATCGCTTTTTCCCGGTGCCACTCATTCGCCGCCTCAGTTGCGGTACTCATTACCGACCTGAAATAATGCCAACACTCGTTGCATGGCGGCTTGGGGTAATTCTGTATAGGCAGGTGCTGATCGAATGTTCCAGCGTCTCATGAACCTAGCTGTCTTTCCGATCGTTTTGTTTCTGCTCCATGACCCAAGTTTGGCCCAGGTCAAGTTGCATCCAGGCGAAAATGTACCCAAGATCGTCAATTCCAAACCCGCAGGAACGACGTTCATCTTTACTTCCGGCCTCTATCGCCTCTCTCAGCCGATTGTTCCCAAGGACGGTGACAAATTCGTTGGAGAGCGTTCCTGCGCGCCGCCCACGAGTTCTTGTTCCGCCATCATCAGCGGTGGGATCGAAATCGGTCCGTCCGCCAAGCTGGACGGGACAAATTACGCCGTTCCAAACCAAACCCAACAAGGGGGCCGCGCCAATCCACGGGTCTGTGATTCCGGATGGGAGGGCTGTAAATATCCCGAAGATTTGTTTTTCGATGGCGTTCCTTACAAGCACCTGGAGTCGGCCACTTTGCCCACAATCGGACCCGGCGAATGGTGGTTCGACTATGCCAATCATGCCATTTATTTTCATGATGACCCCTCCGGCCACAAGGTCGAGACCAGCGTCGTCAGCAACGGCTTTGGGGGACCCGGCAATAACGTTACCATCCAGTACCTGACGGTCGAGGAATTCGCTGATATGTATCCGGTCGGCGCCATCGGAATGGGCCACGGCAAGGAGGGCCTCACCGCGGGCACAAATTGGACCATCTCACACTGCGAGATTCGCCTCAATCATGGTTTCGGGGTTCGCATCGGCTATCGGATGCACGTTCTCAATAATTACATTCATGACAACGGCGAGAATGGCGTTGCCGGAGGCTTAGGAGCTACTGCGGTTCCGGAAACCGAAGCGACAAACTCCGGCATCCTGATTCAGGGCAATACCATCGATCATAACGATTATGCGCACTTCAATCCCGGATTCGGTTCGGGAGGCATCAAGATCGGCGCCACCAGCGGCGTTGTGATTCGTGGCAATACCATCGAGCATAATGAGGGTGCGGGTATTCATTTTGACGCCGACAGCATGAACGAGTTTGTCGATGGCAATTTCATTAACGACAATTCAGACGCTGATGGCTTGGTGCAGGAACTTGGTGAAGGGACTTCCACTTTCAGGAACAATATTGTGACGCGCAACGGCGCCCACCTGAACGGCAATGGGTTTGTATACGAAGTTGCCGTCCGCGCTAGTTCAGGAGTAGATATCTACTGCAACGTCATCGAGGTTCCTGCGGCCGAAAAAGGCATCGGTGCTTGGGGGATTGGTTCTGCCAGCCGGGGCGCGAGCGAGTTTCCCCCTTTCCCGTATCACGCGACTACCGGAAACTCATTCCATCACAATACTGTCATCTGGGACCCGGGTGCCGACGGAGAAGCCGGCCTGCGCCACAACGATCCGCAGAATCAGCCCAACTTCTTCGCCAGCAACGCCCCACCCGACTATAACAACTATCATCTGCCTAATTCCTCGGCGCCGGTCTTCCTATACGACAATAACAACAGCCGAAGTAACAAGCACAAGTCCTTCTTGAGCCACCAGGGATCGCGGGCCGACGTTCACAGCACCGTTGACACCAATTATGCGAGCGGATTTCCTGCGGTCTCCATTACTTCCCCCGCCGATCAGTCATCCGTTACGAATCCGGTCACCGTTTCTGCGGCGGCATCGGATAAAAGTGGTATCCGTAAGGTGGAGTTTTACGTTGATTGGAAGTTAGAGACCACCGTCACGACTCCTCCCTATGACTTTGACTGGACCGGTGGAACAACCGGGCCGCACATTCTGGCCGCAATGGCTTTCAGCAACGCGGGCGTGCGCGCTTGTCATGCGGTGACGTTAAACGAACCATAAACAACACGAGATTGCAGCCCCCCTAAGCGTCGGGGCAACGATTCGATAACGCCGCGCGCTCGCCGGATTTGGCGGGAAAAACTCCCCGGCTCCATCGGCACTACCTTCGAGAATTCGCCGGTGACCGAACCGGCCAGCACCACGGAATTTGATTAATACCCGCGAAAAATTGCCCCACGTTCGCCAGCCGATGTGATACCTTAAGTGGCCTTCCCCTACCCCCCCGGGAGGATTCCCATGCTTCATCATTGCCACAACAACGGCGCCTTTATGCGCAAGACATCGATCAAACGGAACATAGCCAAAGGTCGGCCTTCCTCATTCGCCCTCCATGCGAACCTTGGCTCCGTTCACTTTTGGTCAGCTTTGCTGCTGACATTCTTCCTTGCCAGTATGCAGTTGCTGGCACAAACTCCCGTCACCACGTGGCACTACAATAATGCACGGACGGGCGCTAACACCAGTGAGTCTATTCTCACCACGTCGAACGTGAACTACCAGACGTTTGGAAAGCGATTTACCCAGCCGGTAGATGGTTTCATCGTTGGACATCCGCTCTACCTTCCGGGCGTGAGCATTTCCGGGCAGGGCGTACACAACGTCGTGTACGTGGCAACCATGCATGACAGCGTCTATGCTTTCGACGCGGATAGCGCGCTCCCCGCTCCCCTATGGACGACGAGCCTCCTGGACTACAGCGCTGCCGGAGCAAGCACCATGTCGTCGGCGTTGAAGAATGATTTTAACCCCACGGCGTGGCCCGAGCTGGGCATAGTCTCGACCCCCGTAATTGATCCCACGACCGGCACCATCTACCTGGTTGCCGAGACTTATGAGAATGCGCACGTCGTGCACCGGCTGCATGCACTCGACGTCACCACCGGCCAGGAAAAGTTCGGAGCGCCGGTGACCATCGCTGCGTCCTCCGGACAAAACGGAATCACAACTACCTTCCAGGACTACTATCAGATGAACCGGCCAGGGCTGCTGCTTGCCAATGGCCACGTGTACATCGCTTGGGGATCCAACGGCAACAATACGCTGCCCTGCCAGGGCTGGGTGCTTTCTTACAATGCCACCACACTCGAGCAGGAAGGCGTGTTCACCACCGAACCAGGCCAGGTTCTGGCTTCCATTTGGCAGGAGGGAGCCGGCCTTTCCGCGGATAGCGACGGCAATATCTATGCGGAGGATGGAGAGGGCTATTACGCGGCGGGAACGAATCTATCCACCAGCGTGATGAAACTCAGCCAGGTGGGCACTGAACTTTCCTTAACCGACTGGTTCACCCCTTTCATTCACCAATATCTATCCCAGGACGATCTGGATCTGACCGGAGGCGTCGTCATCCTACCCGACCAGTCGGGCCCGGTTACGCATGAAGCCATAGGCATTGGGAAGCAGGGTACGATATACGTCCTGGATCGCGACAACCTAGGGCAACTCTGTTCGATTTGCACCACCACCGATACCCAGATCGTGCAGGAGCTCATTTTCGCCGCCACGAATAGCGGCACTCCCGTGTATTGGAACAATACTCTTTACTTCGCCGGGCTGGGGGTTCCGGTCGTGGCTTACTCCTTGAACGATGGCTTGTTGACCTCACCGTTCTCCTCAACGTCGGTCAACGGAGGCGGTTCCAGCCCGATCATTACCGCCAATGGAAACAGCAATGGCATTCTCTGGTTCGTCGACGGCAATCACAACCTCTGGGCGCTGAATGCCACCACTCTCAAAATGATCTACGTAAACGGCCTGGCGCCGAACGGCCGTGATGCTCTGGGTCCGCTGGCTCATTTCGCGACACCGATCGCCGCGGACGGGGAAGTGTTCGTCGGAACTCAGAACAGCCTCACTGTGTACGGACTGCTTCCCACTTTGTCGGTGGTTGGGGGCGGCGGCCAGTCGGGGCCTGCGGGCTCGACGCTTCCCGCCCCGCTGGCGATCCAAGCCGTGGATCCTTACACTCACAATGTTCTCACTGGCGTGACTGTGACGTTCAGCGACGGCGGAAAGGGCGGGAGCTTCAATCCGGCAACAGCAATCACGGACGAGAACGGCAAGGCTTCCACTTCCTATACCTTGCCGCCCAACCCGGCCACGCTCTCTTTGACAGCTTCCGCTACAGGCTACGCTTCCGGGCTCTTCAGTGAAACCGCAACGGCCAAGAGCAGCAGCACCACCACCACTACTCTGGTGTCGAGTTTGAATCCGTCGACCCTTGGGCAGGCAGTAACTCTCACAGCAACCGTAACCCCAAGTTCGGGAAGCATCCCTAATGGGGAGGCGGTTACGTTCAAGACTGGGACAACTGTACTCTCGACCGGCACGACCTCCGGAGGAAGGGCGAATATCACGCTGAGCAATTTGCCCGTAGGCACGGATTCAATCGTCGCCACCTATGCTGGCGACGCCACCTTCGGGACCAGTTTCGCCACGCTAGCGCAGCAGGTTCTGAAGGACATTACCACCACAACCGTGTCCTCAGCCTTGAATCCATCGAACTTGGGACAGGCAGTGACCTTCACCGCAACCGTAAGCTCGGCTGCGGGTAGCATTCCGAACGGAGAGACTCTTACATTCAAAACTGGGACGACGGTTCTGGGGACGAGTACTCTCAGCGGCGGAACTGCCACTTTCACCGTCAGCACATTAGCCGGTGGGAACGATTCCGTTTCGGCCGTCTACCCTGGCGACGCCAACTTCCGGTCCAGTTACGGTTCGGTAACGCAGCAGGTTCTAAAGGACATCACTACCACAACCGTGTCCTCGAGCTTGAATCCATCGAACTTGGGACAGGCAGTGACCTTCACCGCAACCGTAAGCTCGGCTGCGGGTAGCATTCCGAACGGAGAAACTCTTACATTCAAAACTGGGACGACGGTTCTGGGGACGAGTACTCTCAGCGGCGGAACCGCCACTTTCACCGTCAGCACATTAGCCGGTGGGAACGATTCCGTTTCGGCCGTCTACCCTGGCGACGCCAACTTCCGGTCCAGTTACGGTTCGGTAACGCAGCAGGTTCTGAAGGACATCACTACCACAACCGTGTCCTCGGCCTTGAATCCGTCAAACTTGGGACAGGCAGTGACCTTCACCGCGACGGTAAGCTCGGCCGCGGGCAGCATTCCTAATGGAGAGACAGTTACGTGGAAGGTGGGTACGACTGTGCTCGCGACCAGCACGACCGCCGGCGGAACGGCAACCATGACGCTGAGTAGTTTGCCCGCGGGGACAGATTCCATCACCGCTGTCTATGCCGGAGACGCCAACTTCCGTTCCAGTTACGGCTCGGCATCGCAAAAGGTCCAGTGATGTCCACCATTACCAAAATCTCCACGGCTGCGCCTTGGGCCTAGTACTACATGCTCTATCTCGGAACAGTGCGGTGCAGATGTTCTGAACACCTGGCAGGCTTTACTACTGCATCGTGAGAGTCGCAGCCGAGCACGTATGTACTCCCGCGTTACTGTATGCCATGGCTGCAACCGTGTGGGTACCGGTCGTGCCATTGCTCCAGTCAAAGTTGTAGGGCGGATTCGTCAAGGTGGC
This sequence comes from uncultured Acidobacteriaceae bacterium, assembly GCA_963772045.1. Taxonomy (GTDB): domain Bacteria; phylum Acidobacteriota; class Terriglobia; order Terriglobales; family Acidobacteriaceae; genus Sulfotelmatobacter. Next base: position 462,970 of record CAVYWC010000006.1, read on the forward strand.
CTGCAGACTCCAGTCAACGTAGAATTCCACCCGCGTGATGCCGCTATTGTCCGCTGCATCCGCCGTGATCGTTACGGCGTTGCTAAACGAGGATTGATCCGCCGGTGAAGTGATCGTCACAGAAGGAAACCCGGCAGTATTGTTCGTGTCTGCGGTTCCATGAACATCAGCTCCCGCGGCCTGGTACCCCGCAAAGTTCAGTCGCGAGTTCATCTGGGACGTGTTGTTGTCATAAATGAAGTTGATGGCTGAGAGATTTGCCAAATGATACGAATTGAAGTCGGGCGGAGTATTGACTGAGAAAAAGTTGGGTTGCCCTTGCGCATCCTCAAGCGTGTATCCTGCCATAGCTGTCGCGGCATTATCCCAGATCGCAGTATTGTGATGAACGTTGTTGTTCGATGAGATGTAGTACGCTCCCGGCGGGTATGCGTCATAGCCCCGATCAGAAGCGTCTACATCCCAAGCCTGCTCACCTCGAATGGCACTCATTTCCATAACGTTGCAATACGCGTTCATTCCTGTACTGCTGACGCTGTGGATCTGGTAGCCTGGCATTGACCTCGCCACGCCCGGTATGCCATTGTACTTGAGGATATTGTTGTAGACCAGAGCCGAAGCCCAGGATATCTCGTATACGATCCCATCTCCGTCGGTGTTGCCGGTAATCGTGTTCCCAACGATTTCGGGTGAACTGCTGCTCACATCAAAGTGAACCCCAGCCCCTTCATTGTTCGTGATCGTATTGCCTCGAATTACCGCGCCCAGCATTCTCCCAAACTTAATGCCTCCTGCCCCGAAGCCCGGAGACACATTCGCATAGTTATTGTGGGTAATCAGATTTCCCTGGACTAATATGCCGGAGGGAACCAGATTGTCATCAGGCGCCACTCCTCCACCCACTCCCATCTGACCGTTGTCATGAATGTAATCGTTCAGCAGTTGCATTCCGTAATTCACTGAGATTGGGGTGCTATGATGTCCCCACAGCTCACAATCCTCAACTACCCAATTCAACCCATTCGCTTGCCTTAGAGCGTCGGTCAGACGGCCCGAATCAGGCCACACCCCGCCCTCCAGCAGAGGGACGGCAAACTCTTCTATGGTCAGGTATTGAAAGGTGACGTTATTCGCCGGCCCCAGAGCCGCATTGGGAACAACGCTGGTTTCCACAAGATGCCCGGACGGGTTATCGTGAAAATAAATCACATGATTGGTGTAGTCGAACCACCATTGCCCACTCTTGATCGCAGGTAACGAACCAGCATAAAGGTGGGTCAGAGGCGCGCCATCGAAAAACAGGTCTTCGGGAAGGTTGCAGGCAAGCCATCCGGGAGTGCATTGGGAGGATGTCTCATACACGCGGTTTTGTTGCGTCTGGCCTGTCACCACATAGTTTGTTCCGTTAAACGTGGCTAGCGGTCCGATAATACGCGAGCCGCTAATGATCGCCGGGCATGAAGTCTTGGGTGGCGCACAAGCAGTCTGGCCGATGAAGGCATCATTACTCTTCGGAATAATAGGTGTAGCAAGCCGATAAGTGCCGGGATAGATGATGAACGTTGTGCCGGGCGGCGAGTCTGTCACCACAGTGGGGATATCTTCTCCCGGGAAAATGTCGACGGTGTTGCTCGGCAATGGCGAAGCCGTGAAGCTTATGCCGGTTACATTTGCGCTGGTGATGCTTGCGCTTTGGTTGGCTGGACTAAAGCTATATCCGCTCTTGCTCGGTGTGACCGTGTAGTTGCCGCTGGCCAATCCCGTGAAGCTGTAGTTCCCGCCGCTATCGGTCGTGGTCGTCGCACTGGCTGCGCCGCTGAGCGTGACCGTGGCACCGCTTCCCCCGGCCGATGGACTGATCGTACCCGACAAGCTGTACGTCGCCGGACTCGTACTTGACGCGGCAAAGTTCACTCCCGTCAGATTGCTCGCGTTGATCGTCTCGCTCTGGCTGGCCGGACTAAAGCTATATCCGCTCTTGCTCGGTGTGACCGTGTAGTTGCCGCTGGCCAATCCCGTGAAGCTGTAGTTCCCGCCGCTATCGGTCGTGGTCGTCGCACTGGCTGCGCCGCTGAGCGTGACCGTGGCACCGCTTCCCCCGGCCGATGGACTGATCGTACCCGACAAGCTGTACGTCGCCGGACTCGTACTTGACGCGGCAAAGTTCACTCCCGTCAGATTGCTCGCGTTGATCGTCTCGCTCTGGCTGGCCGGACTAAAGCTATATCCGCTCTTGCTCGGTGTGACCGTGTAGTTGCCGCTGGCCAATCCCGTGAAGCTGTAGTTCCCGCCGCTATCGGTCGTGGTCGTCGCACTGGCTGCGCCGCTGAGCGTGACCGTGGCACCGCTTCCCCCGGCCGATGGACTGATCGTACCCGACAAGCTGTACGTCGCCGGACTCGTACTTGACGCGGCAAAGTTCACTCCCGTCAGATTGCTCGCGTTGATCGTCTCGCTCTGGCTGGCCGGACTGAAGTTATATCCGCTCTTGCTCGGCGTGACCGTGTAGTTGCCGCTGGCCAATCCCGTGAAGCTGTAGTTCCCGCCGCTATCGGTCGTGGTCGTCGCACTGGCTGCGCCGCTGAGCGTGACCGTGGCACCGCTTCCCCCGGCCGATGGACTGATCGTACCCGACAAGCTGTACGTCGCCGGACTCGTACTTGACGCGGCAAAGTTCACTCCCGTCAGATTGCTCGCGTTGATCGTCTCGCTCTGGCTGGCCGGACTGAAGTTATATCCGCTCTTGCTCGGCGTGACCGTGTAGTTGCCGCTGGCCAATCCCGTGAAGCTGTAGTTCCCGCCGCTATCGGTCGTGGTCGTCGCACTGGCTGCGCCGCTGAGCGTGACCGTGGCACCGCTTCCCCCGGCCGATGGACTGATCGTACCCGACAAGCTGTACGTCGCCGGACTCGTACTTGACGCGGCAAAGTTCACTCCCGTCAGATTGCTCGCGTTGATCGTCTCGCTCTGGCTGGCCGGACTAAAGCTATATCCGCTCTTGCTCGGTGTGACCGTGTAGTTGCCGCTGGCAAGGCCGATGAAGGTATAGTTTCCGGAGTTGTCGGCGAGAGTTGTTGCGCTCGCCGCTCCACTCAGCGTTACGGTCGCAGAACTACCATTCGCGTTCGGCGTGATGCTGCCTTGGATCACGTAGGTGGGAGTCGTTGTTCCGGAATCATTCTTCGAAGCATACGAAAAACCGGCACAGCCGACGTTTCCAATACAGGCTGCGCATACGATTCCGAGTAAAACCGCGACACGAGGAGCCCTGTCCTTCACGTGAACTCACCCTCCAGGGGGTCGAAGAGCTTGCACGTCTTTTCAATTGTTCGGACGAGGTTTATCGTGTCATTCGGTAGATGGCTGGAGTAGGTAACGTAGGGCTCAGACGGTGGCGCAATACGGACACAGCGGATTGGACCAAAGGTTCACATACTTCTGGTTTCAGGTTGCCTGCTGAAAAGTGCATGCAAGTCACGATTTCTCTCGAGCAGGATCTGATGCCCAAACGGCGCTCTGCAACGATGATGCGGACGGCAGAGCTACGCAACTGCGTCCCAACCCTCGTCGTCCCCAGGGCATCGCTATAATATCCTTCTGTTCCGCGAGACTGGAGTGGTTTTTCTTGCCCGGAGATAAACGCTTCAGCTCGAAGCTAGACAAGGATCGAGCGGCTATCGATCGCGAAGTTGCCGCCGCCGAGAAACACGTTGCTTCCCTGTGGAATCGCGGCGGACTCACCTGGGGCGAACTTCTGCGCACCGTCTGGCACGGCGTGCTGCAAAACGACCTAATTGATCGCGCCTACGAACTGGCTTTCAATTTTCTGCTCTCCGTCTTCCCTCTACTTCTGCTCATCCTCGTGTGCCTGAACATTTTTGCCGCCGAAGGCACGACCATGCGTCGCGATCTCTTTCATTACCTCACCGTGATTCTCCCGCAGGATGCCGCCGCGCTGATCATCGGCAACCTGCAGCAGGTCACGCATAACCCCAACCATTCCAATACCGGAAAACTGCTTTTTGGCGCGCTGTTCTGGATGTTTGCAGGCTCCGCTGGAATGACCCAGCTCATGTCCACCCTGAACGCCGCCTACCAGGTCCCCGAAAAACGCTCCTGGATTCGCGTTCACCTGATCTCCATCGGACTCACGCTGGGCATGTCCATTCTGATCATCCTCGCTTTACTCCTGATCCTGTTTGGAGGAGACCTGGTGACGAGCCTCGGTCATGCCCTGGCTTTGCCTGCTGTCGCGTTTCTCGGTATCAAAGTCGTGGAATGGATTCTGGCCATCGGATCCCTGATCTTCGCGTTCGCCGGCGTCTACTACGTCGCTCCTGACGTCGAGCAGCATCCCTGGTATTGGATCACGCCCGGTTCCTGCGTCGGAGTCATCCTCTGGGCACTGGCAGCGATCGGCCTGCGCGTCTACATACATTTCTTCAATACCTACAGCTCGACCTATGGATCACTCGGCGCTGTGATCGTGCTCATGCTGTGGTTTTACGTTGCCGGGCTGTCGATGCTGATCGGCGGGCAGATCAATGCCACCATCGAGCACGCCGCCGCGCAACACGGAAATCCCCAGGCCAGGCTGCCCGGCCACAAAACTATTGCATGATCGGATCGACCGGAAGTCGGGTCGAGCGATCTTGCCTGCACACGAAAATGTACGGCACGCCCTCGGCGCTGGCAGCAAAGCTCTTTCCGCTAAGAAAAAAACGCTCCGCCGCCAAGCGGAGCGTTTGAGATTCGTACAAAGCAAGAGCGAAGGCTTCCCTACTGCGTCACGCTCAACGTGAACTGATAGGTGTTTGCAATCGGCCCCGACCCTCCGGTTGTTGCGTTGATGGTGATCGTATAGTTTCCTACCGGGGTTCCCGGTGTACCCGTGCTGCCATTATTGCTGCCGCCGCAGGAGCCCAGCCACATCGTCGAGAATCCCAGAACCACAATCAGTCCCAACGTGCGGATGCTGTGCAGCGACCGCTTGCGCGACCCCGCCACGAACACGATGCCGAATAATCCCGGCAACAGCGCTGCATAAAAGATCCGCGATCGGCCATTCAGCGGCCGCGCCTGCGCGCTGGAGGAAGCGGTGGTCGTGATGTTCACCGTAACCGCCGCCACCTGCGTCGGGCTGCTCGGGCTGAAGGTGCAAGTCGACAAGCTCGGATACCCCGTGCAGGTATAGGTCAACGGAAGGATGGTCTGCGTATTCCCGCCGCTGGTGGTCACAAGCGAACCGCTGACGGTAAGATTCACAACACCGCTTTGCCCCTGCTTCACCGCCAGCGTGCCCGAGGAAAGTGTTGAGGTCATCGAGAAGGTATCCGAGCTGGCCGCAACCGTGAAGCCCACGCTGGCATTGGCGGTTGTCGACCCCGACGTTCCGGTGACGGTCACGCTAGTCGCCCCGGCAGCAACGTTGGCCGCAACGGAAATCGTCACCGTCGTTGTTCCGCTGCCCCCGGTCACGGTCTTCGGAAGGAAGCTGCAGGTAATCCCACTCACATTCCCGCAACTGAAACCCACCGTTCCGGTGAAAGTTGACCCGTTGCTGGGCGCGACTGTGATCGTGGCCGTCAAGCTGTTGCCCGCAGTGACGGTAGTCGGATTGATCGAGCTCGCCGACAGCGCGAAACTCGACTGGCTCCCCGCCCACGCGCTGACAAGCTTCGCCACATCGACCGAGCCCAGTCCGGTTACTAAGTTGTAGCCGGTGGTTGAGTCGGCATTACTGGCCTCATATCCCAAAATCCCCGCGTTAGCCCCGCTGCCGGGACACCTTAGAGCCACTGGCTGCGCAGCCGGCGTGCCACCTTGACAATAAACCATGTTGTCGCCGGTCTTGACCGGGTTGAAGGCGCCCTTCGACGGTGTAGCCGCAAGAGTGTACAGCGTGTTGTGGATGTCCCCAAGGCCCGTTCCCGACGGCGTTGCGAGCGATTGATTTAACAGGGCCACAATTCCCGCGAACAAGGGAGATGAGGCCGAGGTCCCACCCACGATCGAACCGTAGTTCAAGATTGCGCCGCTGTTGCCAGAAATCCCGTTTACGCACGTGCTGGTGTAAGTCGGCGGTGCCGCATCAGGATTTTGAGGTGTGCAGAAGATGTATCCAGGAAAATTCGGCGATGCCAGGAACGCAACATCTGGAACCCAGCGCACTCCAGTCGGGGCGCTCGGCACACTGAGCCCGGATTGCCACGAGGGCTGCTGGAGTCCACCAGTGCACACCTTTCCACTCTCATAAAAACAGTTGCTCGCGCCGCCGCCGCCGGCATTGATCCAAATATCTTCCTGCGCCGTCTTCGCCGATGTGATCGCCACCCAACCGGTTACTGCGGGGCTCCCGCCTTCCGTGCAAAAAGGATCTCCAGGATATGGGTTCGCACAGTAATCGGCAAAAATCTCGTCGTCATTCCAGGCAAGTTCCGGTATGTAACCCGTCGCTGATCCACCTGTTGTGCCGTTGCTGGTTCCCCAGTAAGTAGAAGGGTTGGGATACGAGTCGTTGGCTAACGATATCCCAGTTCCTCCCGCGGCAACGACATACGAGCTACTAGCAGGGTAGTTCACGGCCAACCCGTTCTGGGCTCCCGTGCTATACGGGAAAGCAGGGGTGCTCGGTGGACTGCCGTCGCAGGCCGCCGCACCGCTATCCCCGGAGGAATTCACAACTGTGATGCCCTCGGTCTGAACGCCCTGCTGAAGCAAGCTCTCGAGGTTTTGTGCTTCCAGTTCGCACAACCCATAGCTCATGCTTACCACGTACGCAGGGATGCTGGTTCCAACAGGCGGATCAAGGGCATATGCCAGTGCGTCATTCACGCCATTTCCTCCGGCATACGGAGCATTGATATAGACGATCTTCGCACTCGGCGCAGTTGCGCCCGACCATTCCAAATCCAGATCAGCCTCGCCAATATCGCCCTGCTGAACCGAGTCCGGCACCAATGGGTCCGTCGCTCCGGTTGGAAGATAGAGAATGTACTTGAAGTAATTATCGTTGCAAGCTGTAATTACGCCAGGGCTTGTATGCGTGCTGATGGTGCAGTTACTCGTCGTAATCTGCGGCAACCCCAAATCCCCACGAAAATCGTTAATGTCGTTTAGAAAGACGTCAGTTTCGCCGATAATGCCAAGGCTCTGGCCGCTGCCATTCAGATTCGAGGGAATGTCGTAAATCGTCGCGATATCGCCTGGAGCCAGGAAATTCGGAAATACCAGCCCCGACTCGTAATAGTTCGGGCGCATCCTCGGCCCCGAGCCCATCCGGAAACGGTTCGCCGGATGCATACGGAAATTGTTCACTCCCAGAAGACCCACTACCACATCTTGCAGAGCGGCCGGAAGCTGGATCGGAGTAGAGTTTGCAAAGTGCTCCTCTCCATCGACGTTATACCGGTGTATCTCCGCCTTGAACGCGCTCTGGACCGCCCCTGCGGTTCCGCTGAAAACGAGGCGATTATGGCCGCCCCCCACTGCCTGAATCGTGAATCCTTGCGATTTGAGCCAATTCGTAATCTTGCTTAAATCGTTCTGGCTGAGCCCAAACTTCGCCGCATACTGTGCCGGCGTGAGCCACTTGTGGTAACTCGGCGACTTGGGGTCCTGCAGCTCGGCGGCAAGAGTGTCGAGCGCCGCCTGCTGGGTCGGCGAGGGCGCCATCAAGAGCATCATAGAGTGGAGCTGAAACGACGGCTCGACCGGCCCTTCATCATATTTCGCCTTCGCCTTGGGGTGCAGGCTCTTCTGGAGGGGGACGCCGTGGCTGGAATCAATGACGCCCGCGATTCGGTCGGGCGTGGCGGAGAAGCTTTGGCTGGAAAGAACAGTGACAATCAGCAGCGCAGGCAAAGACCACTTCACAACTCGCATACTTACCCCCGGCAGAATGGGTGTTGCTGTAGCGTTGTTAAGCTTACACTGAAGCAATCTTTCTTGGATCGCACAAACGTTGTGGAAAGTTGTACCCGCGGCCCAAAAACCGCATTATAGGGTCAAAACCCGACGCTCTCGGTATTGTTTCGGCTGAAAAGGAATCAAAAGCGGCACAAAACCTGATGGTGATTGGCATCACCAATTAACAAACCGGCACCTTGACTTCCGCTGGAACTGTTGAATTTTTCATCTGCGGCGCCTTTTCCCTGAGCGGCAATCGCCAATCCTGTGCCGGACATGACAAAACTCCTCTGGTTCCTCCGCAACAAATTTCTGCGTGACGCCCGCCCTGTTAGCCTTTGTACCCTCAGCGTTAGGCTGTCACCACGAGGCCACAAGAGGACCACGGAGGGATGCACTCACTCAGGAAACTCGAGGGAGGCAAGCGCGCGTCATCGCAAACGTTGGAGCATTTTTCAATTATCAAAAGGTCATACATGCTTTTCCTCCTGCCGGTACACGGGACGCCGGATAGCGGCTCCCGCCCCGTCCCCCTAAAGTAAAACTTTGCAACAATCCGCTGGGAGGACAGTGATATGGCGTCATTCGGACGGGGAAGAAACGCGAAGCAGTGGGCGAGATTCGCCATGAAGATCGGCCTTTTTCTCACCGACGCGAAGCTTTGGTCGGCCGTGAACGAACAGATGAGGGAACGGGCGGAAGACATCACCGATTCCATGAAAGAAAATTTCCGGGAAGCATCCAGCCGTCTGGATGATGCACAAGCCTCGATTCGCGGCCGCCGCCGAGGCGGCTTTAGCGTTACCGGCTTCCTCACCGGCATTGGCGTCGGAGTTGCGGTGGGCATGCTGGTGGCGCCGGTTTCCGGCGGCGAAGCCCGTTCCGTTATCCTCGACAAAGCCAGCGATGTAAAAGACAAAGTCACGGATTTCGCCACCGGCAACCGGTCCTATCGCTCGTCCGGCTCTCCGACCGGAACCACAGGCGACTGAGATCAGCCGCGCGGGATTTCTGATTTCTCGATTTCACAATGCCTCTTAAGAGCACGGCCTCGCCGTGCTCTTCAAATTTGACTTCACCTTTCTCGAGGAGAACATTTATGAAAGCTCCACTGGTGATTGGGCGCATGATCTTCGGCGGATTTTTTCTCTACAGCGGCATCAACCACCTGCGTCACCGCGAAGAGATGAAGCCGTATGTCGAGGGCAAAGGCATACCCGCGCCCGAACTGATGGTGACCCTTTCCGCTGTGCCGCTTCTGGCCGGCGGAGCCAGCCTGATTCTCGGCCTCAAGCCGAAATGGGGCGCACTGACGGTCATCGGATTCCTGACCAGCGTCTCGCCGATCATGCACAATTTTTGGCAGAGCGAAAATCCGCAGGAGCGGCCACGCCGTTGGGCTTTACCGTAGAGAACCCCGCGGAAGAGACGATTTACATCCGAACCGCGGTTGCCCCATCTTTCTTTCGCGCCACTGTGCGGACAGGAAATCCTCAAGGGCTATCCCCTCGAATCGCTCCAGAAAATGGTCAAAGATCTCAATCCGAGTGCAGGATGATGCTATAACGTCCTGATAATCTACAGGCGCCCGCCGCAAAACTCACGGCGCTGCCGAGGCAATCACCCGTACAATGGGCAGCGCTCTCCTCCGCAGAGGCTAGATAGTGTCCTAATTAACCACAAAGGGCACGAAAGCGCATGAAGGAGACCAGCGTTTAGATCCTTCGTGTGCCTTCGTGTTCTTAGTGGTTTAGCGAATTTAGGACACGACCGCAGGCTGCGGATGTTTTGTCAAATCTGCCAAAAAGGTGAACTATGGGCCGTCGAACGTCGCGTGGTAGTTGGTTGAGTCTTCTTTCTGTTCTCGTCTTTTCTGTATTCCTTTGTGCCCAGCCGACTCGAAAAGTCAAAACGCCTCCTCAGAGTCTAAAGGGAAACAGCATCGGGATTTCGATCAACCCGGCAGATGGCAGCTACACGATTCTCGATCCCGCATCTGGCAAAGCGATCCTGCATTCCGGCGTCGCAGCCGAAATCGATCATCAGTGGCTAAGATCGAGCGGATATCCGCAGCATACAGTGACGCGCGAGAATGTTTCCGACGAATTGGGATCGGCTATGCGATTTACAGTTTCGAACACTGGACTCGCCGGCAAGCCCGATTTGATCTACTTGCTGCAGCTTCATTCCCACCCGGAATTTGCAAAGCTCATGGTGACGGTTCACAACACGGGTGCGCAAGCGGTCACCGTGCAGGCGCTGCGCAGCGTGGATGCTGCGGGCACACAAATTGCCGATCTGGGCGCTCCCGATGAATCGGACCGGGTTCTTTCCGACAGCTTCAGTGAAGATCGGCCGGCGATCAGCATTCACGATCTGGCCGACGCGACGAATGGAATGCATCGCGGCGTGGGCTGCCAATTGATTTATAACCGGGACTCGAAACGTAATCTTTTTCTGGCCACGCTTTCTTCTGAAAAATTCCTTACGATCCTTCGGCTGCACGTCGACAAAGACCACATCTCTTCCTACGAAGTGGATTCCACCGGAACCACCGAGCTGGAAAAAGAAAACTCTCTGGAATCGTCCCCGCCGGAAGATCAGATTGAACTGAGCGTTCCAGTCGCGCCGAGCGCTGATCTTTCCTCGGAAGCGCTGCTGATCAGCACGGGCACGGGTTATCTTAGCCAACTTGAAAATTACGGCAGCATCATCCGCCAGTTGCATCGTGCGCGGGTGAAAGCTCCCAGCCTGGCCGGATGGTGGAGCTGGACGGCGTTTTACTTCGGCCTGAATCAGGGAACGGCTCTCACCAACGCGGAATGGCTGTCGCAGAATCTGAAGGATCTGGGCTACAAGTTCTTTCACATCGACGAGGGCTATCAGTACGCGCGCGGCGAGTATACGACGCCCGATGCGGGCCTGTTTCCCGGCGGAATGAGGCTGCTCGAGAGCGAGGTTCGCGCTCTTGGTCTGTCTCCCGGAATCTGGACCGCTCCGTTTGAAGTCTCCGACCGGTCGTGGGTGTACGAAAATCACAAAGACTGGCTGGTCCACAACGCGGCGGGAAATCCGATACACGCGGGCTATGTGATCGCCGAGGAGAAACTCGACCTGCTGTACATTCTCGATTGCACACATCCCGGCGCTCAGGACTTTCTGCGTAAGACGTATCGAACACTGGCGCACGACTGGGGAATTCGCTACATCAAAATGGATTTCATGGATGACAGCGCGATCGAAGGCTTCTATTACCGGCCGAATACGACGGCGATGGAGGCGCAACGGATTGGCTTGCGAGTGATTCGCGAAGCCGTGGGCGAGAACGTCCTGCTGGATAAAGATGGGAGCGTGATGCTGAATCCGGTGGGGATTGTCGACACGGGCCGCATTTCGCAGGACACCGGTCATACGTTCGAATCCAGTCGAGACGCGGCTGCGGGGATCGCGGCGCGCTACTACATGAATCGTAATTTTTTCGTTTCTGATCCCGACGCCTTCACGGTTTCGCGCCAAACGGTGGACGAGCAGGAATGGCACGGCGGCAAACATGCTCTGACTCTGGACGAAGCTCGGGTTTCGATTGCGTTGGCCGCGGTGGCCGGAGGAATGTACGAAATCGGCGACGACTTGCCGAAGTTGGGCATGGATGCGGAGCGCGTCGGGCTGGTCAAGAACGAAGATCTTCGGAATATGTCGCGGCTGGGGCGAGCGTCACGGCCTATCGACCTGATGAGCTACGCGCCGGAAGACGGCATGCCCAGCACTTTTTTTCTACAGGAGAGTAAACGCACCGCGATTCTGACGGTTTTCAACTGGACCGAGCATCCGCGGCAGCGAACGATCGACCTCGCACGCGATCTGGGATTGCAGTTGCACAGGCACAATGAGATTTTGAATGTTCTTGAGTCGACCGCTGCGGCGGAGAACAACGTTGATAGGATCTCGCTGCAACTTCCGGCACATTCGGTGAACGTGCTCAAGATCATCGACACTTCGATTCCAGCGGCTGCGCCGAGCGTAATCGTCCATGCTCCGGACGTGGCGCAAGCCGGTGCGGCGGTAGAATTCGCGGCGGAGGCCGATGCCGCCTGCGTGCCTGTTCTCACGTATGCGTGGGATTTCGGCGACGGCACACACAGCGGTGGAGCCGCACAGACTCACTACTACACGCATTCCGGCCAGTTCCCGGTTCACCTGGTCGCGAATGGACTGGACGGCTTACCCTTCGAAAAAACCGTGACCATTAAAATCGAGGGCAGGATCGAGACGCGTTTTGCGCCGCCGAAAAAGCAGAGGCTCACTCCCACGCAGTAATCCCAAGTAAATTCCGCGGGGCAGCAGTGCTGGTGCAAATTGCATTGCTGCCACGGTGTATTGGTGTCGCGAAATGATCACGACGCAGCCAAGGTCCCACTCTGGCGCACATGCTCGTTCCCCTTTGCCCTTTCGTCATCTGGCCGGTTCTCCCGATTGTGGATAAAGTCGCAGGCAATCGCGCCGGAAATTTCTGCGGGGTCAGTCAATCCACCTCCTGAGGTCTCTCGATGTTTCTCTCCTCCGCTCGTACGCCAGAGCCGCGCACAAACCGGGATATTCGCTTCGAGGTAGCAGTACCGTTTTTGCTGGTCGTGTCATTCGCTCTGCTCACGGCTTGCGGACTCACCAAAGGGCCAAGCTCGCAATCAACTTCGACGACAACCGGTGGCGGGAGCAGCAGCAGCACTGGTGGCAGCGGCACGAGCGGCAGCGGAAGTGGAGGCAGTGGAAGTGGAGGCAGCAGCGGAAACACGGCGCCTTCGTTCACCAACCTGCAACGCGCCAGCGGATGGGGGCAGTATGCGCAGGCAGCACCGACGTTTGTCGATTGCTCACCTTCACCATGCGATGGCATTACTTTTAGCATGACGCAGGGAGTGAGTTCGCCTTCGATGAGCGGGAACGCTTCCGAATTCAGCCTGGGCTCGGGAAGTGCGTTTACGGACGCTTTGTTTAACAACCACCTGCTCGGGGCTTTGTCTTCGCAGAACATGCCGGACACGGACGGCACGATCGTCCCCTCGCTGCACACTTTTACTTATGACGTTTATTTCTACGGGGACGATCTCTGCGATTCGCAAGCGCTGGAATTCGATATGAATCAGTTTTTCGACGGCATGGGATTTATATGGGCCACGAATGTCGCATCGCGGGCGGGAACGAATGGGATATCTGGGATAACGTAAACGCGCATTGGAAGGCGACGGGCGTGTCGTGCTATCCGAATAGCAATGCGTGGAATCATCTCAGGCTTCAAGTACAGCGCACATCCGACAATCAACTGCTGTATCAGTCGATCACGCTGAACGGCGAGACGCACACGCTGAACTCGACCTATCCGCACGGTTCGGCGCCGTCGAATTGGTATGGAGTAACGGTCAATTACCAGATGGATGGGGATTCGCGGCAGGATGCGTACAGCGTGTATCTGGATGAAGTGACGTTCTCATATCAATGATGAGATTCACAATCCGGCTTCAATGCGGGAGCGGGGATCGAGATAATCACGCAGAGCGTCGCCGATAAAATTGAAGCTCAGCACGGCCAGCATGACCGCGAGCGCGGGGAATAAAACGAGGTGGGGCGCGCTAAAGAGATATCCACGACCGTCATTGAGCATGGCGCCCCAACTCGCGGTGGGCGGGGGAACTCCGAGTCCGAGGAAGCTCATGGTGGCTTCGGCGAGAATGGCTGCGGCCATTCCGATGGCGGCTTGCACAATGACGGGCTGAACAATATTGGGCAAAATGTGGCGTACGACGATGCGCAGATCGCTTGCCCCCAGGGCGCGGGCGGCTTCGACGAACTCGCGTTCGCGGGCGGCGAGAACTTGTCCGCGGACCAGACGCGCGTAGCCGACCCATCCGCCGAGCGAGAGCGCGATGACCAGGTTGAAAATGCCGGGACCACGAAAGGCTACGAACGCGATCGCGATCAGAATGCCAGGGAACGAGAGAAAGGCGTTCATCAGGACTACATTGACGAAGCGGTCGATGCCGCCGCCGTAGTAGCCAGCAATGGAACCGATGATCAGCCCGAGCAAAAGAGAAGTGGCGACGACGCAACTGCCGACCAGCATGGAGATGCGGGCGCCGTAAATGATGCGCGAGAGAATATCGCGGCCAAGTTCGTCGGTGCCGAACCAATGGCCGGCGGAAACTGGGTCAAGCCGCGCGGCCAGATGAATCGCGGCGGGATCTTGGGGCGCGATCCAGGACGCAAAAACAGCGAAGATCAGAAAAATGGCGACGAGCACGACGCCCAGGGCTGCGAGCACGTTGTGGCGCGCGTGATGCGTGACTCTCCGCCACATTTCGGGGCCGGGAGTGAGCCAGCGGCGCAGCGAGACTTCGGCGGTGGACATGTGCTTCCATCTTAGACGGGGCTGTCAAATGACACGCCATCTTGGCCAGGAGGAGTTAATCCCGAAGAGCGTGTGCGGTCTGCGGCAGCGTGATAAAATTTTGGCCGTGTCGAGCCTTTTGCATGACGACACTTACCGCCGGTTGTGCCGCGGACGAGACCTGCTCACGGCCGAATACCAGTCGCGCGTACTCCTGCAACAAGCAGCGCGAGAGGCATGCCTTTCCGAATATCATTTTCACCGTTTGTTCCGCACCACATTTGGCGAAACTCCACACCAGTTTCGGACGCGCCTGCGCCTGGAACGCGCGAAACAGATGCTTGCGTCGCAGCGGACGGTCACCGAGGTCTGCTTCGAAATCGGCTATGAGAGCCTGGGATCGTTCTCGAGCAAATTCCGGGCGCAATTCGGGCGCAGCCCTCTGGAATTTCAACGTGAGGTGCGGCATATTTTCGGGTACAGCGCGCCCTGGCGCATTCTGATGGTGCCGGAATGCTTCCTCGAACCGCGGGCGGGCCTCGAATAGCAAGAATCGAGAAGCACTCCTTCCTCAGCCTCGGTACACTCATTTTCCAAGGAGGAGACAACCGTGATCCAAAGAATGTCGCACGCGACCGTTTATGTACTGGACCAGGACGTGGCCAAGGACTTCTACGTGGACAAGCTGGGCTTCGAACTAAAGGCCGATTACACTGCGCCGAACGGCTTTCGCTGGCTCAGTGTCGCCCCCAAGGGACAGACAGAAATAGAGATCGCGCTGATCAAGGCGGGCAGCGGCCGCGACCCAGGCAAAATGAAGGGCGATGCCGGAGAGGATGCAAAGAAAGACGTCGAGGCCATGGCCGCACTGTTAAAGAAAGGCTGGTTCAGCGCTGGAACGTTTCAGACCGCCGATTGCCGCAAGACTTACGAAGAATACAAGGCCAAAGGGGTAGAGTTTGTGATGGAACCGAAAGATGAGTTCTACGGCGTGGTCGCGGTGTTTAAAGATCCGTTCGGAAACTCCTGCAGTATGGTGCAGCCACAGAATAAATGAACGAATTCCGCAGCGACTTTAACTGGAAGATGTTTGCGGAGCGAGAACTCGACCTGGTTCAGGCGGCTCGCAGTTAGGTGTCCGGATAATATCTGAAAGAACCGGGGCGTAGGAGCTTTCGAACTCCTATACCCCTTTTTCTGCTTTCGCGATATCCTTCCCGCTTTCGCGATGTTTATGCTTTCGCTACGTGTTTCATGCTTTCGCGATATCGGCGGAAAGCACCTGGATTCCCATGGGCGTCTGGGTCTGCGGATCCTGTTCGGCCGTAATGAAGATTTTGAAACGCTTGTACGGAACTTCAGTTTGAAGCTCGCCATTGAGATTGTTGTCGACGCGGAGCTGTCCTTCGTTCTTTGGATTCTCGCCCGGAGGCTGGATCCAGACCACGTACACGTTGGCTGGAGGAATCAGTGAACTGGGCTGCGCCAGCGCATGTACCTTCAGGTCGATGTGAGTGTTCTTGTTCTGGCTGACTTTAATGTCAACGGCTCCATGAGCGGCCGGAGTGCTTTGTCCGGCGAGCATTTCAATCTTCTTGCCGCTTCCGAAAGGCCAAAATAATGCGAAGCTCAAAAGTATCGGTATAAGCGCGATGGAATACAGGGACTGGATCGCGGAACGCTTAGCAGGCGAGCGGTCGCCAACTGTGCGTCGGTCCAGCGGGTCAGTGTTTTTCATGGATTGCTCCCGCGTATCAGAGTGCATTCGCTCGAAAGAGGTTGTCTGGGTGCGTTGGTCGGGAGCAGCACTACAGTGACCTGCTGGGGTTGCTGAATTCGATCCTTACATTCCCGATCGGCGATCAGGTCACGCTTGGAATTCGCCTCCCCTGAAGCTCTCGGCAAAGTCCATTAAACTCGGTAGGAGGACCGAACGTGCCGCGGGCAGTCAGAGAAGAGAAGCTCCGAGAGTATTACCACACGCTCTATGGAGCCTGGGGCGCACAGCACTGGTGGCCCGGGGAAACGCCCTTCGAGGTAATCGTGGGCGCTTATCTGACGCAGAACACTGCGTGGCTGAATGTGGAACGCGCGCTGGCGAACTTGCGCGCCGCGAAGGTGTTGAGCCTGGATGGCATCCGCAGGATTCAAGTTGCGCGGCTGGAGAGGCTGATCCGTCCTTCGGGATATTTCCGGCAAAAGGCCGCACGAATCAAGACGTTCGTCACCTTCCTCGATCACGAATATGGCGGGTCACTGGAAAATATGTTCTTACAGCCGACGGAGAAGGTTCGCGAGCAGTTGCTCGCCCTCAATGGCGTTGGTCGGGAAACGGCCGATTCGATTCTTCTCTACGCCGGGAATCATGCGGTTTTCGCAGTCGACGCGTATGCGCGGCGCGTACTGGAAAGACATAACATTCTTCCCGCGAAGGCCGAGTACGAAGAAATCCGCCGATTGTTCGAAGGCGCGCTGGGGCCGGTGGTTCTTGACCACAGAGGCACAGAGACGCGGAGAAAGCGAAACCTCCCGGCGACGGCTCATTCGCCGTCGGCGATGAGTACGGCCCGCCGTAGCGCCCGGGTGCAGGTCTACAACGAAATGCATGGTCTCATTGTGGGAATCGGAAAGCACTTCTGCGGAAAATCACAGCCAAAATGTGACGGATGTCCTTTACAGCCGTTTCTGCCTAGGCCTTAATGGTGGTGGAACGCTGCGATCGTTGGAAGTGACGCCGTACCTCGCAACTGGAAGAGTGTGTGTGAGAACCTCTGTCGTCCCTCCGGGACTTATTCGCCCTTTCGCGGACTACCTAGGGCTTACGCCATGGGCTAAATTATTCCTCCGCTCCGCGGCTGTTTTCGGGCGGATTTTGGGCCTGCGTAATCGGGGGCTTTCGCTCCGTCGTAATCGGTGGCTTTTGGGCCATCGCCATCGGGGGATTTCGCTCCACCACGATCGACTGCCTGCGGCGCGGCCTGAAGGTGCATCCTTTCAAACCACGAACGAGATTCGAGTCTTCGGGTGTCTGCCGCTTCCCCGGGCGCCGGAGCGTCGCCGCCTGTCGGCAGTTTTTCGGGATCCTGTTGGGCGGTTCTTACCGGCGGCATTGTTCTCGTTTCTGGTGCTGCTCGCGGCCGCAGCCACTCCGCGGTTAACCTTGCGGCAGGCGGGGGATAGGGCTGGAATTCTGGTGGGGACGGCGGTGCGTCCGACACTTTTTGCCGAGGGAGCTTATTCCGGCACTCTCGGCCGCGAATTCAGCATGGTCGAGCCGGAAGACGCTATGAAGTGGTGGGTGGTGCGGCGGAATGAGGTCAGATTCGACTTCCAGCAAGGAGACGAAATCGTCGCCTTCGCGCGGGCGCATGGAATGAAAGTCCGCGGTCACTGCCTGGTTTGGGATCACACCAATCCGCAATGGTTGGTTGACGGACAGTTCCAGCCTGAGCAGATGGCGCAAATGCTGCAGCAGCACATTCGGACGGTTATGCAGCACTATGCCGGGCGGGTGTTCGCGTGGGATGTGGTGAATGAGGCGCTGGATGAAAATGGCCGGTTCAAAGATTCTCCGTGGTACAACCAACCGGGCATCGGGCTGGCGGGAAAAGGCTCGGCTTATGTGGAACAGGCGTTTCGCTGGGCGCATGAAGCGGATCCGAAAGCGCTGCTCTTTTACAACGAGAATGGCGCCGAAGGTTTGAGCCGGAAATCTGATGCGGGGTACGCAATGGTCAAAGATTTCAAGAGCCGGGGCGTTCCGATCGATGGCGTCGGATTGCAGATGCACATCTCCGGCCTGGACTTCGACACTTCGCAAATCGCTGGGAACATGGCGCGGATTACCAAGCTCGGCTTGCAGGTGCACATTACGGAACTCGATGTCTCGCTGCCGGCAGACTCGGCGGGTTCTTTCTCCAAAGGTGACCTGCAGCGGCAGGGTGAGGTTTATCGCGGAGTGACGCGCGCGTGCGTGGAAAATCCCGGCTGCACTGCGATCCAGACGTGGGGATTCACGGACAAGTATTCGTGGATCGGTTCCCATTCTCACGGCATGCGCGGGGGAGCTCTGCCGTTCGACCGGCTGTACCGGCCGAAACCTGCGTACGATGCGATGATCGAAGAGATCAGGAAGCGGCCGGCAGGGGCTAAAGCCCTTCCATTGATCTTGCAGCAACGCGGCCCTAAAGGGCCGCTCTTCCACGTTCTGTTGGTTGCGGCGCGCTTAAAGAGAGTGGGTGAGAACGTGTGCCGTCCCTCCGGGGGGCTTGTGCGGGACTCCCGACTTTTTCCAGGGCTTACGCCCTGGGGTAACATATTCCGCACCTTCGGGGCTGCCAATATCCTGGCTTCATCCCACTCCCTTTTCCAAAGTGAATTCTCACGCACTCTCTTAAAGCCGCCCCCCTTGAAGGCCCTCAGTCCAGTTGGCGAATCCTTCTGGATTTCGGTCCATCTATAATGAAACGTTGTGCCGGAATGAAGCGTTGTGCCGGCCCGGGGCTCCGGGGGCGCGGTCTCTCACATGGCGGAATCGGCTCCAACTCGCAATCCGAAGATTTCCTATCGCAAGCAGGTGATCATTCTGCTGTCGATTTCGGTGGCCGTCCTGCTCGCGATTGTAGTTTCGCAGACTGCCTTCGACGCCACCATTCTGCGCCCGGAAAACAATCAGCAGACGGTTGTCTTCTACGCTCTGTCGTTGTTCATTTCGCTGCTGTTCGGCGGACTGTTTTTTGTACTGGCGCGGAACCTGCTCAAGTTGTTTGCGGAGCGGAGGCTGGGAGTGCTGGGGTCGAAATTTCGCACCCGGATGGTCGCGGGCGCGCTGCTGTTGTCATTCGTGCCCGTCATGGTGATGTACTGGTTCTCGTACGGACTGATGAATCGTTCCATCGACAAATGGTTTTCCGCGCCGGTGGAGGAAGTGCGTTCTGAAACCGAAGCCATGGCTACGCTGCTGGCCAACTACGGGATGCAGAATGCGCGAGCCGAAGCGGCCTCGATTGCCGCATCTCCGGACACGCAACACGCTTTTTCGGGACACAGCTTCTCGGGAGCGCTGGCCGTTTTTCAGCGTCATGAGATGACGCTGCAGGGCGGATTTGCCTTGGCGCTGCGGAATGATGATGTTGAAGCCAGCTACAATGCGCCCGCGCCGTGGGCTGTGCTGAAAGGCAAACTTCCGCTGGCCGAGGTCGTCAACGCGCATCCCGCGCAATTCATGTGGGAGAACACAGACTATACGGTCGGCAGCGCCCCGGTGACAGGCGGAGGCCTGATCGTGGTCGCGATCCCCCTGCCCCGGGAATTTTCGCAGACCGTACATCAGGTTCAAGCCAGCCAGATCCGCTACTACAATCTGGCGCGCGAACGGCGCGTAGTGCGGCGCACCTACATGGGCCTGCTGCTCTTGCTCACCATGATTGTGTTGTTTGTGACGACGTGGCTGGCGCTATTTCTGTCGAAAATAGTGACCCGTCCGCTATCGGCGCTGGCCGAGGCGACGCAGGAAATTTCACGGGGCCGGCTGGATTACCGGGTCGACGTTCGAGCCGCCGATGAGATTGGCGACCTGGTTCGGTCGTTCAACCGGATGGCGGAAGATCTCGAGGCCAGCCGGCGCCAGATTGAAGCGTCCAGCCGGGATCTGAGCGCGGCCAATACCGAGCTCGATCAGCGCCGCCGTCATATGGAGACGATTCTGGAAAGCATTCCCACCGGCGTTCTTTCGCTCGACGCCGATCGTCGGGTGACGCACGTGAATCAGGCGCTGCTTCGCATGTTTTATCCGGAACCGCATGAGGGAACAATTGCGAAGCTGCTCGGAGCTTCTCCCGCTGAAGTCTTCCCTGCCGAAGTGGCGGAGGATTTCGAAACGCTGATCCGGCGCGCCGAGCGCATGGGAATTACGACCAGCCAGATGGAGATGCAGCTGCCTCATAACTCCTTGAATGTCGCGGTCACGGTG
Organism: uncultured Acidobacteriaceae bacterium; assembly: GCA_963772045.1. Lineage (GTDB taxonomy): Bacteria > Acidobacteriota > Terriglobia > Terriglobales > Acidobacteriaceae > Sulfotelmatobacter. The sequence continues at coordinate 483,231 of CAVYWC010000006.1, forward strand.
GCCACTCTTCGGTATCACGAGGAGCGGTCGGGCTATGTGGTCGTGTTCGAGGATCTCTCGGACCTGCTGAAGGGTCAGAAGCAGGCCGCGTGGCGAGAAGTGGCGCGGCGCGTAGCTCACGAAATCAAGAACCCGCTCACGCCGATCGCGCTCTCGGCGGAGCGCATTCAGCGGCAGCTCGACCGGGCAACTCCAGCCGATCCGGGAGCAATGGGGATCGTACGCTCTTGTGCCGGGACGATTGCGAGAGCGGTTGAAACTGTGCGCCGGCTGGTCGATGAATTTTCCACGCTGGCGCGGTTTCCCGTCGCCAAGCCGCAGCCGACCGAGATCAACGAAGTGATTGACGCCGCGATTTCGATGTTCCATGGCCGATTGGAAGGAATTGAATTGCAAATCTCTCTGGGTCCGGATCTGCCAAGAGTGATGGCTGATGCCGAAGCGATGAAACGCGCCGTTGCGAATCTGGTGGACAATGCGGCGGAAGCCCTGCGGGATGCGATCGTGCGCGAGATCTCCGTCTCAACGGCCTTGGTCGCGAGCCGCGACGCCATTGAGATTACTGTCGCCGATACTGGTCACGGGGTGACCCGTGAGTTGAAGGAGAAACTCTTTCTGCCTTATTTCTCGACGAAGAAGCGCGGCACCGGGCTAGGGTTAGCGATCGTCAGCCGCATTGTTGAGGATCATCACGGATCGATCCGCGTCGAAGAGAACCGGCCGGTCGGGACGCGCTTCATTGTGGAACTTCCGGTCGCGGTCGAAACTACCCCTGTAGCCGTAACGGCCCAGCATGCCTAACATACTGATCGTTGATGATGAAGCTGGTATTCGGGAGTCGCTCTCGGGCGTTCTCGCCGATGAGGGCTACACGGCCTCTTCGGTGGAAAGCGGCGAGGCCTGCCTCGATCTCCTGCGGAAATCTGCTTTCGACGTGGTGCTGCTCGACATATGGCTGCCGGGGATCGACGGCATGGAGACTTTGCAGAGAATTCGCGAAATCGACAATCCTCCGGAAGTGATCATGATCTCCGGACATGGGACGATTGAAACCGCCGTGCGCACGACCAAACTGGGGGCGTACGACTTCCTGGAAAAACCACTCACGCTGGACAAAACGCTGATTCTGCTGAAGAACGCGATCGACTCGAAGCGGCTGCGCTCGGAAAACGTCGAACTCAAGAAACAGCTGCAGACGAAAAACGTGATCGTGGGCGACAGCATCCCGATGAAAGCGTTGCGCCAGCAGATTGCGCTGATGGCTCCGACGAATGGGCGAGTGCTGATTTACGGGGAATCTGGAACGGGCAAGGAACTGGTGGCTCATGCCATGCACGCGCAGAGCTCGCGTAAGGACGAGACCTTTGTCGAGGTCAACTGCGCGGCCATTCCGGAAGATCTGATTGAGAGCGAATTGTTCGGACATCGCAAGGGCTCATTTCCCGGAGCGGCGGCCGACAAGGAGGGAAAATTTCAGCGCGCCCACGGGGGTACGCTTTTTCTAGATGAAGTCGGCGACATGAGTTTGAAGACGCAGGCCAAAGTGCTGCGCACGCTGGAAGAGCAAAACTTCACACCGGTGGGCAGCGACGAAACGATTACCGTGGACGTGCGCGTGATCGCTTCGACGAACAAAGATCTGGAAGAAGAAATCTCGAGAGGCAACTTTCGCGAAGATCTTTTCTACCGGCTCAACGTGATCCCATTCTTTGTCCCGCCCTTGCGGGAGCGAAAAGAAGATATCCCGCTATTTACGCGGCATTTTCTGAAGGAACTGGCGGCCACGTACGGGCGGCGTCCGCGGGAAATTACCGACGATGCTATTGAAATTCTGATGCGCTATGCCTGGCCGGGCAACGTGCGCGAACTGCGCAACGTGATCGAGCGCATTGTCATTATGAATCCCACGACCACACGCTACGACAGCAAACACCTGCCGCCGCTGGTGTATCGCGACGGCAGCCGCCGAGCGCCCAAGACCGAGTTTTCCACGCTGCATCAGGCGCGCAACGCCTATGAGCGCGACTATATTCTGAAGAAACTCGACGAGAATCACGGGAATGTCAGCCGCACCGCTGAAGTGCTCGGCCTGGAGCGCAGCCATTTGTATCGGAAGATGAAGACTCTGGGGATTGCAGTAAAAGAATGATTCCTTGTGTCGTACGCCATGTACGCTGATCCCCAGTCGCTCAACCTGTACACTTACGAGCGAAGGCCGGTGACTTTAACTAGGGCACGGCGGTCGGTTTTACAGCCCAGCCCGGCGACATGAGCCTCCCGAGGCTGCTGCCGTAAGTATCTGGCACCGAACATGCCAGGGACAGACTCAGTATCGCGTTCTTTGCCGGTAAAAAGGCTCACTCGCTGCACGCAGCGACGGTGTTAGAAGTGGTAATCCGATATTCCATCGTATCCAGACTAGCCAACTGAAAATTCCGATCACGCAGAACGCTACGAAAACCGAAGGAAGCGGTCGGCCCAAGATAGATCCCGACGATGCCCTTAGAGTAAGCATAGTGGAACAAATAATGTGGGGCAGCGTCAAAAACCATCCATATTTCGCTGCTGTGCAGCACTGATACAACTTTTGGACGAAACCTAAGGCGCTTATAGTCCCCGGACCCCGCATCGTTGCACTTTCGAAAATAAGCGAACGCAAATCCATGGTGATCGGTTAAGCACACTTGGAATTTGTCGCTGCAATCTTGGAGCCCAGTATCTCGTGAGCGTAGCGTGACGAGAGTTCCAGTCCGTGTATTCAGTTCGATCACGTGTCCATTCGATGCCGCAAATGTAGCTTGGAGTCCCGCGTGGCCCGACGATGGCGACTGCGCAGTCGCTGCTGAAATCAGCGTGACGAGCAGAATGAGCATTTGGGTCGCGAGAGACCGCCATGGAGGCAACAGTTTGATAGCGTTGGGAATCGACAAAGGCTTAGCGCTTGACCATGTGGATCTCGGTTCCGTTTTTGCGGAACTTCACTTCGTCCATCAACTGATTGATGAGAAAAATTCCGCGGCCGTGGTTGGAGTAAAGATTTTCGCCCATGGTGCAAGCCGGGATCGCACCGGGGTCGAAGCCTTGACCGGGATCGCGCACGATGATGAGCACGCCGCGCTCGGAATCGCAGGCTACGACGCATTCCACAACTTTGGTGGGATCTTCTTTGGCGCCGTGCACGACGGCGTTGGCCAGCGCTTCCTGCAGGGCCAGTTCGATAGCGTCGGCTTTGCCGTTGACGCAATCGACTTCACGCACCGCTTCCATGACCTGGGTCACCACCGGATCGACAGCGTTCCGGCTTGCCGCCAGCGTGACACGCACACGCAGCTTCAGCCTGGCGGGATCAAAGTCGTACTCGGGAAATTGTTCCTCGGAAGAATCCCCAGAAACCATGCGGTTCGTTCGTCCTATCCGCGCCGGGTTGCCGGGGTCGACGCAGTTGTTAAGGATTCTACTGGTAAGGTGCAAATCGGGCAATGGCACGTTAGAGTCGGTGATGGTGTCTGAAGTGTGCTGGACTTCTATATTGAGAGGTATCCACGTCGCCCGCTGGAGGAGATGCGTCGGGGCCGGAGACAGGGCTATGCGGCTAGCTGGCGTTACAGCGTGACTTCGCTCGTTGACCGAGTTCAGGGCGAACAATGGGGCAAGGTTGTGGTGACGTGCCTTTTCTCGCTATTTAGGGTGCTGGCGGAGCCCCGAAACACGCTTTGTTTCGAGGTGGAGCAACATCTTTCGGGAAGCCGGGTGGTCATTGTCGATGTTCGCCCGTTCGAATAGTTTCCTTGCGCTCGGGATTGAAGCTCTCACTCCTTCGCCCTCGGAATAGGCAACTCCAAGGAAGAAGAAGGCGTCATCTCTTCCGCCTTCAGAGACGTTCCTTGCCCGAGTCGCAGCGCGAAAGCATCGCACCGCCGCTTTCGGATCTTTCCTGACTCCCTTGCCCCAGTAGTAGTGAATGCCCAGTTGAATCAGTGCGTCTCCGTCGCCCGCATCAGCGGATTTTCGGAACCATCGAACAGCCGTCCTGAGGTCGCCAATCTCCCGATAGGTTATTGCAATGTTATGTGCAGCACACGCATCCCCGGAATGAAAGGCCTTTCTCAACCATGAGAGGACTTCGTCGACATCCTTTCTGACTCCATCTCCGTTGCTGAGTAGAACTCCCAAGATATTCTGAGCAGGGCTCAAACCGTGTTCTGCCGCTCGCCGAAACCATTGGGCGGCCGTCCTACGGGAGCGTCTTACAACGATCTTTCCCCTGCCGTTCTTGCATCCGTCGCCATAGCGATCCGCTACCTCCCATTCGGCTTCTGGGTCACCCCGTTTCGCTAGGGCGAGCAGCGCCTGCCACTTCGACGCAGACATCTTGTACGTGTATAAGGGCCAATTCCAATCTCTTTGAAGAGTCACCTTCCAAGGAGATTCGGCATCAATCACCACGTTGATCCGATCAAACGACTGACGCTCAGTCATGTGGTATCCGAAGAGTTCTTTTATCGTGCATTTTATCGCGGCAGTCGTTGTTGTTAAATCGCCGCCAATGCACTCATCGCACCGGGTTTCGATTGAGTCAGGCTGAATCAACGGCCGCGGAGCTTCGCTCCGCGGACAGCCCCTTCGACTCGCTTCGCTTGCTCGGGGCAGGCTCAAACCCGACGGCTGTCCCTACATAATCGGTTAGCCATCCTCCCGCTGCAGCATGCGATGTTCCAACTGGCGTCTCCAATCGAGTTCATCGACGAAGGTGCGTGAATCGCGCCAACCGGGCTCGACTTTGACGTAGAGTTCTAGAAAAACCTTGGTGCCCAGCATGCGTTCCATCTGGAGCCGGGCTGCGGTCCCGATCTTCTTCAGCATCTGGCCGCGGCGGCCCACCAGAATTCCCTTCTGGCCTTCCCGCTCGCAGTAAATGATGGCAGCGATCCGAGTCAGGGTTGGGCTCTCCTCGAAGCTTTCGACGATGACCGTGGTGGCGTAGGGGAGTTCTTCCTGTGTGTTCAGCAGCACTTGCTCGCGGATAATCTCCGCCGCCATAAAACGCGCGGGCTGATCGGTGACTTGATCTTCGGGGAAATACGCCGGTCCGGCGGGAAGAGCTTTGAGGATCGAGTCCATCAGCGTATCGAGGCCCTTACGTTTGAGGGCGGAAATCGGAATCACTTCGGTGAAATCGCAGAGCTTGCGATATTCCTCGATCAGCGGGAGCAGCTTCGCCTTGTCGCGAATCAAGTCGATCTTGTTCAGGATCAAAAATGCTTTCGTCCCCGACTGTCTCACCAGGTCGAGGGCAAACTGATCGCGGGGATCGAGTTTGTGAGTTACGTCCATGATCGCGAGCACCAGGTCGCAACCTTCGAGCGCCTCGCGGACCTCGACCATCATCTTCCGGCCGAGGGAACTATCGGGCTTGTGTACGCCCGGAGTATCGATGAGAACAATCTGCGCGCCGTCGCGCCCTTTGCGCTTGCGTACATGCACAATGCCTTGAATGCGGTTGCGCGTGGTCTGAGGCTTAGGCGAAATGATCGCCAGCTTTTCGCCGACCAGCGCGTTGAGCAGCGTCGACTTGCCCGCATTGGGGCGTCCGAGAATGCAAACGAAACCGGAGCGAAATGGCATTTTTAAATCGGACCTCAGGCGTCGTGGCCCCAGGGTTGGACATCAGCTTTACGACAACACGGAAGCGACAGTAAGCCAGATTTCCTTCGCCCCTTCGGGGCTTACTCATTCTTGCACGAATACCGCACGGCTTGCGCCGTGGGCTTTATTCTTTTGCCGCTTCGGGGCTGAAAAACGAACCGCAGATCGCACCTTTCCCGGCTTGACTATGCTGCCGCCGAGCCAGTCACGCGTTCAGCAATCGGAAGCTTGACGTCTGAGGTCAAGGGATCGGAAGCCTGAGGTCTGGCCGGAACTAGATCAGCTTCAGCTGTTGTGGTTGTACCGTGGTCACGCGGACGCGCTCAACTTTTCGGTCTGTGGAATCGAGCACCTCGAACTTCAATCCATCATCTTCGACCGTCTCACCCTTGCGCGGAATCCGTCCTGCCAACTCGCTGACCAATCCTGCAATCGTCGCCGATTCCTTGCCTTCGGGCTTGGTGCCGAAAAGCTCGTCGAGACGGTCGAGATCCATATCTCCGGAAACGATGAAGGCGCGTTCGCCGTCGCGCACGATTTCCGGCTTATCGTGCTCATCGCGAATCTCGCCGACAATTTCCTCGACCAGATCTTCGATGGTGACCAGTCCCGCAACTCCGCCGTACTCGTCCACGACGATCGCCATGCGGATATTCTGCTTCTGCATCTCGCGCAGCAGGTCGCTACCCAGCTTGCTTTCCGGCACAAAATAAATGTCGCAGCGCATCACCGTATCGAGCGTGCGGGTGTGCGCCTCGGCGTCAGAAACCTGCAGCACATCCTGCGCGTAGACAATTCCCTTGATGTTGTGGATGGTGCCTTCATACACCGGAACGCGCGAGTAGTGCTTGCTTCGCAGCATCTCAATGAAATTTTCGACCGTGGTGTTGACGGGTACAGCGAACATGGATGGCCTGGGGCGCATGGCTTCGCGCACGGTCTTGCCGCTGAACTCCACGACCGATTGGATCAGGTCGCGATCGCCCTCCTGGATGATTCCCTCTTCCTGTCCTGCTTCAATCAGGGCATCCACGGCCTCGGCCGGGCTCTCCGACTGCTCCGCCGTGTTTTGCCGCGTCAAGGAGACGACCGATTGCAGAAATCCAAGCACAATGGTCACCGGCATGACCAAATAAATGAGGAGCCGCAGAAACAACGTCCAATGGATGAGCCACGAGCCTTTGGTGCGGGAGAAGAAGAGAAACGGCATGAAACGGTTACTGAGCACGACGATGAGGATCAAGCTGATGGTGGCTTGCAAGATCTCGGGAATGGTCCATAGTTGATCGCTGAAAACAATGAAGCCCACGATCATCGCGATGGCGGCCATGGTCAATTGCGTGAGCACAGCCATGGAGAGCGAGGCACGAGCGCGGCTCACGCGCAGTTGCGGCTCCACTCTTTGCTCGAAGAAATCGATGTTGTCCTGGAATTCGCGAGAGAGGAATTTGCCGGCTTCCTGATATACGCGATCGACGTAGGAGACCAAGGTCAGAAGGGCGAGCAAGAGAAGCAGCGCGATGGCGAGGCCGATGGTCATAGTTTCGCCGTTCCAGATTTGGAGCCAGACTCGGCAGGGCTAGAGTTCGCAAGATCCGACGTCGCAGGGCCAGACGTCGCAATGCTGACGCGATGCCGCTTGCGCTTTTTCTTTTTCGCGGGATGGGACGTGACGGATTGCACTCGTTCGATCAAGGCCGATGGGAGCTTCAATGTTTGGCGCAACTTCGCTTCCCGGCACGCCATATCTCCATTATCGCGCTCATGGTCGAAGCCTGCCAGATGCAGAATTCCATGCAGCGCCAAGATTTTGATTTCTGCGGAGGCAGAGTGTCCGAAGCGCGCAGCGTTTGCGGTTGCGATCTCGGCGGAAATGGCGATGTCGCCTGCAAGATCATGGTTCTGTGACTTGGAATTTGCGAGCGCGGGGAAGGAAAGCACGTCCGTGACCTGGTCCTTGCCTCGGAAACGTCGATTGAGCGAGCGCATCTGGGCGCTGCTCGTTACCAGGACATGAACGTGTCCGCGCAGCCGGGCGACGCGCCGAGCCCGCAGCACGAATGATGCGAGTGACGCTTCCGTGAGACCCGAGACTTTCTTTTGCAGAATGACCAAAGTTCGCTCTTCGCTCCGTCGAGCAGGAGCCCAAAAACTTCAGCGCAAATAAATGGGAGGGCTCGCGATCAGCCCTCCCTGAGATTTCAAACTATCCCTTAATTTCGATGGACGAAGACGGCGGCTTCTCATCCGTAATCAGCAGAGAGGACATCGACTTCTCGCCGGCGGCGTCGGCGCTTCGGGCTTCGGACAGGAGAAGCATCTGTTGCTCGGCGGCGCGCGTCTTGTGTTCGTCGTAGGCGCGCACAATGCGCTGTACCAGATGATGCCGCACGACATCGCTCTCGTCGAAGTGGGTGAAGGCCAAGCCTTGCACATTCTTCAGCACGTCCATGGCTTCGAGCAGTCCGCTGCGACGCGCGTTGGGCAGATCGATCTGCGTGATGTCGCCGGTAATCACGGCTTTCGAATTGAAGCCGAGACGGGTGACGAACATCTTCATCTGTTCCGAAGTGGTGTTCTGGGCCTCGTCGAGAATCACGAACGAATCGTTCAGGGTTCGTCCGCGCATAAACGCAATGGGCGCGATCTCGATGACATTTTTCTCGAGATAGCGATCCACTTTCTCGGGATCGAGCATGTCGTAGAGCGCGTCATATAAGGGGCGAAGATACGGATCGATTTTGTCCTGCAGCGTGCCCGGCAAGAATCCGAGCCGCTCGCCCGCTTCGACCGCGGGCCGGGCCAGGATGATGCGATTCACGCGCTTGGCCAGGAGCGCGGAAATGGCCATGGCCACGGCGAGATACGTCTTGCCCGTGCCCGCCGGCCCGATGCCGAAAACCATGTCGTGCTTCTCGATGGCTTCCAGATAGCGGCGCTGATTGCTGCTTTTGGGCTGCACGGTGCGGCGTCCAAAGGAACGCTGGCGTCCGGCGTCGGCCAATCCGCGAAGCGTGGTGTTCGGGTCGGTCGTCAGCACGCGCAGCATGCTATTCAGATCGCCGTTGTTAAACGTGAAGCCCGAGCGCAGCAGGCTTTCGTAGTCGGAGAAGACCTGCTCCGCCCGCGCCACATCGCGCGCCGCGCCTTCCAGTTCGATGGCATTGGAGCGCAAGTTGATGGCGATATTCAGGCCGTCCTCGAGCAGGCGCACATTTTCATCGCGCGTGCCGAAGAAGGTTTCGATGTTGGGACTAATCCCGATATTCTTCTTCATTCAGTCTCGTTGATCGACCAGAAGGGGCGCCACCGCTCCCCCTGGCGGGGAGCAGTCGGTGAGAGGTTCGGTGTCAGGGGCATCCGGCGCATTTCGCCGAAATGCTTCATCTGTTCCCACGCAGGAAGGTCATCTTCCGAAAAGAAGGCAGAATTATGCTCGGAAATGGGAAGAGCCGGAATGTTCGAGCCCCGGAGGGCGACCACAACCATTAAATTAAGCCTACCTTGAGCCGGGGACGCCAGTCAATGGCGGCGCTGGTAATGGCGCAGTTGGGCTTACGCTTGAGGGCGGCTTTAGCGGGAGATCCTTCACTCCGCCTGAAAGGCGGCTCCGTTCAGGATGACACCGGGGAGTAAAGGGCAGACTGACCCACGCCGCGGCGCTGGCTCACACCGTTCATGGCGCGACTTGGCGTGCCGTCGCCGGAACGGCTCGGGCTCGGGCCCATTCGCGCAGGGAGGCGATTTCCTCAGCGCGCGTGGTCGAAAGCGGAATCGTCTCGGACAATGCCTGGATCAGCAATTGCGTGCTCAAAGGCTTCTTCTCGGAATAAGCCGCATAGAGCGCGCCCTGGACCACGGCATCGATCTCGGCGCCAGAGTATCCGTTGGCGGCCGAAGCCACCTGCTCCAGATCGAAATCGACGGCATTTCGCTTTCGTTTCCCCAAGGCAATGGTAAAGATCTGTTTGCGCTCAGACTGGTTCGGCAGATCGACAAAAAATAACTCGTCAAAGCGGCCCTTGCGGATCAACTCCGGCGGCAGCACGGTCACGTTATTCGACGTGGCTGCGACGAATACGGGAGCCTTTCGGTCCTGCATCCAGGATAGAAACGAGCCAAGCAGGCGCGAGGAAACTCCCGCGTCGGCCGATGCGGAATCCGGTTCGCTGCCGGCAAACACTTTTTCCAGTTCGTCGATCCAGAGCACGCAGGGAGCCAGCCCCTCGGCAACCTGAAACACTTTGCGGATCCGCTTTTCCGTCTCGCCGATGTACTTGTCGTAAACGGCCGAGGTATCGAACTTGACCAGCGGCAGCTTCCATTCGCCGGCGACGGCGTGGGCACAGAGCGATTTGCCGCATCCTTGCACGCCCAGGATGATCATGCCGCGCGGGGGCTCCAGACCAAATTCGTGCGCCGCGTCTTCCCAGGCTCCGCGGCGTTGGCTGAGCCAGTGCTTCAGATTCTCCAGACCGCCGATGCTCGACATGTCGTCGACGGCATCGACGAAATCCAGCATGCCGGAATGGCGCAGCAACTGTTTCTTCGCTTCGAGGACATCGGTGATCGTCTCCGGACAGAGGGCATAGCGCGTGACCAAGGCCTGTGAAATGGCGCGCTCGGCTTCCTCTTCGGTCAAACCGCGCAAGTTGCCGGCGATTGCATCCACGCCAGAAGCATCGAGCTGCAACTTCAGGGTGTAGGTTTTGGACAAACGCGTATATGTCTCATGCACAATTTCGCGCAGACGATCGCGATCGGGCAGGGGTATGTCGAAATACTCGACCAGTTTCGCCAACTCCGGTGGGACGGTGATTTCCGGGGCCGTAATGACGACGGTCCGCCGGTTGGTCGCGAATTTCTGGCCCACGTCGCGCAGTCGCCGTACCACCACCGGGTCGTCCATATGCCGGTGAAAATCTTTCAGGATGAACACCGCCTCGGCGGTCATCGATTCCATATTGGCCAGCGCCTGAGCAGGATCCTGCGTCTTGTAGATCGCACTTCCTCCACTGACGGGAGCTGCGACTGGAGGCGCGTCCGGCCCTGACATCATGGCTCGCACCAGCCGGTCCGCCTCTCCGGAGCTTGGGCTGAACAGCGTCTTCACCTGAGCGTAGCCGCTCGCCGCAAAACCTCCAGGGTTATTCACCCGTGCAGCTGCGGCCTTGGGCGGTTCTGGCGCCAGATTCGAGGCTGACCGGAGCAGACCGTCGGCAATGCTCCACTCGAATGTAGCCATATTCAATTCCGTGCAGGCCGTGCGCACCATGTTGACGGCTAGAGTCTCCTCGGATGTCTCCATCACGACGATGGGGGTTGAGGAGTTGATCAGTACTTTCAGTCGATTGAGGCTGTCACTCATAGATTGTCTGGCGCTGGTTTGGGCTCAGGCCTCTTGGCGGGCAGGAGTGCCCGCCCGACATCCGGTTTGACCGCGCCGGAAGTGCCCTTTTATAATAAGGAATTCGGACTCACCCGAATATCTTTCCAGGCAAACGAAGGTAACGAACCCAAAATGGCAAATCATTTTTCGGCGCTGAAGCGCGCTCGTCAGACAGAACGCCGTACCGTCCGCAACCGCGCCAACACGTCGCGCCTCCGCACACAACTGCGCGACCTGCGCGAAGCCATCGAGAAAGGCGACAAAGCTGCCGCCCAGCAGGTCTATCGTCAGACTGTTTCGGTTCTCGACAAGGCCATCCAGAAGGGGACGCTGCACGAGAATACCGCGGCCCGCTACAAGTCCCGCCTGGGCGTCCGTGTGGCAGCGATGAAGTAAACGGTTTTCGCCCGCTTTGGGCTGGCTTGCTAGCTGGAGCGAAGTTTTGGCAGCAGGAATCCCGTCGATCGCCGGTGCTCGTCGAACTCGGCTCCGAACTGCTTCGTCAGAAGAGCCTCTTCGCGCCGGCCTTTAATCCAGAAGCCAAATAGAATAATGCACACCGACGCTGCGCCGCGCCACTGATCAATTTCGACCGCGGTGCCCGCCGCTGCCAGGACAAGACCGGAATAGATGGGATGGCGTAGCCGCGCATAGGGTCCGGTGCGGATCAGTTTGTGCCCTTCCTTGATCGTAATGCGCCCGCTCCAGTATTGCCCCAGATGCCAACGCGCCCAGAGCGCTAAGGCAATTCCAGCCCAGATCAAAGCCACGCCCGTCACGCGGAGATCGAATGTTCGCGGAACTACGCGCCGCCCGAGGACTCCAGTGGCTGCATCTTTGCTCAGCAGCAGATAGAAACCAACCACCTCGATCGCCATTACCCCATAGCGCGCCGCGAATGATTCCTTCTTCGCGGTGCGCCGCGTCTTGAGCGCGCCAATCGCCCAATAGACGGCAAAGACGATCCACGGGATATCGATGAGGTAGTCCCAAACCACCGTAAGAATCCTCTCACTCTATCTTGTCGCGCTTCTGCAGGTTGTGCTTCGAACAAAGAATCTGAATGTTCTTCGCATCCTTCGAGGATCCGCCTTGCGAATACGGAATAATGCGGTCGAAGTGGAGGTTCTCTTTGCTACCACATTTCGCACAACACCCTTTGTCACGCTTCCATGCCTCGAGCTTGACGTCGGCGGGAATTACGCGATCATGGTCCAGCCTCGGAGCCTGAATCAAAATCGATGAAGACTGATCCACAATCTCCAGTTTGAACTTGAAAACCTGCCGTCGGCCAGAGGTTTCCCGCCGCGCATCGACCAGGCGGAAAAGTCCGCTGTAGACCCAAATCCCGTCTCGGATCTTCTCGTACACGCGAACCAGTTCGGCATCTGCCCTGCCCAATTTATAGCGCCGCACCACATCCAGAAATGACCCGTTCTGCGTCAGACGGCCGCTCGGCATGAACTCGGCTTGATCGACGTCTTTGGGCTCGGGTCCTTCGCGGGTCTTGGGAATATCGTGACCCTCATAGACGATAATTCGGCCGCCCTCTTCAATGCGGTCTGCGTAGGGAGCACCAAGGCGCAGACTCATGAGAATGACGCTGTCGTTTCCTCTCAGACGAAAATTCATGCCCCGTTGGAGATTCACGCCAAAATCGGCGCACATCTCCAAATAGGAAACGATGTCACCCTGACTCACCATGACATGTTCAGTGTAAATTTTAGGCCGTGCGCTCAGACCCGAATTCCAGACCCATGTTGCGGTACCAGGTCTCATCGTCGGCGGCGTTGAAATCGACCCACTGTTCATCGGTCATTCCGTTGCGCCATTGCAAAAGCGGTTGAGCGTCGGGCCCGACGGGGTAACGCAATTGCCAAGTGCCGCTTTCCACAATCTGCAAGATTTTCTCGGCTACGAGGGCGGGCGGCACCGGATTCCGGAAGGAATTCGCGAATAACGCTGCGAAGCGCTCCCGGTGCGGATAGGGTGAGCGATCATCCGGCTCATCTTCGACTCGCCGCGCCATCGCGGTATCGATAATTCCGGGCTCAACGATGGCTACGCGCACATCGAAGGGTTTCATCTCGATGGCCAAGGCCTCACTTAGAGCCTCCAGAGCCCACTTGGAAGCGTTGTAGGCCGCCATGGGAGGATTCGACAGGCGTCCGGCAACCGAGGTCACATTGATGATTGTGCCGCTGCGGCGTTGCCGCATATCGGCCACAACGGCCTGGATGCAGCGGATGGCGCCGAAATAATTTGTCTCCATTGCGGCCCGGAAGTCTGCCAGCGAGAGCTCTTCGACGGAGCCGAGACGTTCCACTCCAGCGTTGTTGACCAGCACGTCGATGGGGCCGTGATTGCTCTGGATTTGCGCGATGCCGTCGCGCACGGACTGGTCCGAATCTACATCCATGGCCGAGACTGTGATGGGTAGCTTTTCCGCTGCCGCTATCTCGGCTAGTTCGGGAGACTGGGCCGGGTTGCGCATGGTCGCGTTCACCTGGTGGCCGGCGCGGCCGAAAAGCAAAGCAGTCTGCAATCCAATTCCCTTGCTGGTTCCAGTAATCAGCACTGATGACATCGTCGCCTCCTGAGCGCTCGTCGAGCGTGCAGCATTGTATCGCGAACCAGGATTCGCCAACGAGGATTCGCGAGCTGACTTGCGCGACGCAAAATTCGTGACACAAAATTATCGTTCGAAATTCGAGGAGATGTTCTAGACGGGTAATTGTTCCTGCATCCAGCCGGGCTTTTCAAGCTTCAGTTCGCTGGTCAGATCCATGATGAGCCGCTCCAGCACCATGCGCTTGCTCACCGGATTCGAACGCAGCGCCAGGTCGGCTTTCGCCACCAGACGGAGCGCGCGCGTCAATTCGCGGCGAGACTTGTAGCGCCGCGCCTGCTTGATGATGTCATCGGCCGCAAACGGCGGTACGCGGAATCCCTGCCACAGCGCGGCCCATAGCATGCGCTGATCGCGCACGTTGCGTTCGAGAATGACGAGCATCTGACGGAAGGTTTTTGCCAGCATGTAGATATGGCCGATGGCCGCCTCTTCGCCGTCGCCCGAGGACAAGATCGCATCGAGAGCCTCGAGCGCGCGCACGCGATCTTTGCTCGAAATGGCATCCGTCAGCTCATACAACGACCGCTGCTTGGCGGCAAGGACCATGGTTTCCACATCGTCCAGCGTGATGCGCTTTTTCTCTCCGACGTAGAGAATCAGCTTCTCCAGTTCATTGGAGATCATCATCATGTCGCCGCCGAGGGCGTCCACGAGCTCGCGGGCGCCGTCGGGCTCAATTTTGACGGTGCGGTGGGTGCAGTAGTCGGAAACCCAGCGCACGGCCTCGCCTTCTTCGACCCGCGCCAGTTCGACGATGCCACAGTACTGGCCCATGGTCTCGCGAATGCGCTGATAGCGTTCTTTGTCCTGCATCTCCATGCGGCGGACGTCGGCGGGAATGCTGATGTGGTCGGCCACAAAAACGATCAGCGCGTCAGGATTGGGGTTTTTGCAATACTCCTCGATAGCGGCGAGCTTTTCTTCGTTCGATCCGCGGCCAAAAAGATTCTTCACGCCGCGCACAAAGAAAACCTGGAATGGCGCCATCAGCGAAGGGGTGCGGGCGCGGTCGAGAACTTCCGCCAGATCGGTTTCCCCGAGATCAAATTCAAAAAGGCTGAAATCCCGCAGGTCCGCAGGAACCAGGTGTTCGAGAATGGCGTCGCGAAAGCGCTTGCGGAAAAAGGCCTCGTCGCCCACGAAAATGTAGGCCGCACGCAGCTTGCGCGATTCCAGTTCGCTGACGAAACGCTCGGCCTGGGTGAAGGCTTTCATACGAAACTTATTGACGATTACTAATTTTGGGAAAGGCACGACTTGAAGCCGTGCCCTTCGACCGACTCACTGGCCCTCAGCAGCTGAAGCCGCCAGATTATTGTGCCAGTTTACGGCACGAGTGCAACTCGTGCCCTTCCAAAACTTTCCCAGCGGCGCGCCTAGAAGGCGCGCCCTCTCAAAGCATTCTTCAAACACGCTCTCGCGACTAGAAGCCTTCCAGTACGTTCGAGACCAGCGTGTGTCCGAAATCCTGCGAGAGACGATGGAGCGCCGGCGAGTCCTCCTGAAAGAACGTAGTCAAGTCCTGCGAGAGTTCATACTGCTCGCGAAATAAATACTCCGGATTCTGATATAGCACTTTTCCGTACCGGTCCGTAAGTGTCACGCTGATGCTTACGACCACCAGCACGCTGGCGGCGCGTCCGGTATTTGTGTCGTAGGCCAGCGGAGTGGCGACGGTGGAAAGCACGGTTCCCAGCAAGGTGGCGTCGGCATCATCGCTGGTTTCATGCAGAATGCGGTAGCGCGTGCGTGTGGTGAATTCTTGGACCACCGAGGCGGTCAGACTGTGTTCGATGCGATACGTGGTGGATTCGTTCTTGAATACAGGGATGGCGATGGTCTGAAGACTTTCTGGAACGTGCGCCACGTGTCCAGCCGTGTGATATCCGCAGGCCGCGCAGAACAGAAGCAGTATCCAGCACGCAGTAAAGGGGGCCGAGAGAAAACCGTTTCTGAGTCCCGAGTCCTGAGTCCTGAGTCGGGAGAAAGCTGGGGACCGGTTACACGATACTCGCTCAAGGCTCACCACGCGCAAGGCGCGACTCATTGAATTTTCCCCGTCGGCCGCGACGCCGTCATGCTCTCGGCACATTCGACGGCAGTCAGTGCTGAGATGCGGAGATTATCCGCGACGGCCCAGATCCAAACACCCTTCGGCTGCGCTGGATCCCTTTTGAGGGATACCAGGATGTCACCTTGCCCGGTCGCACTGACGTTGTTCGGCCATACCTCTTCCGAAGTCATGACCATGACATGATCGCCGGAGAGCGATTGCGACAAAGTCTCAAGCTGGGGCGGCGTCTCCATTTCCAGGTAGATGGCTACGGCATAGCCGTGAAAAATCGGAGCCTGAAGCAGGAGAACCGATGGTTGCGGCACGCTTTCTCCGGCAAGTTTCTGGAAATGGCGGCGAACCTGCGCTTCCACCGAATCCAGCGCCGGTTCAGACTTCTGGCCGTAGCGGGCAACCATGCTGAAAGCCACCTGGACGTCGTACACCTCTTTGGGCAGCGGCTGGAACGAGAGCAAATTCACTGTCTGGTGATGCAATTCGTCCATGCCGCGCTGACCGTGTTCCGACGCTGGTTCAAAGACAGTGGCAACAGCTCGCCGGATCTTTCCGGATTTTTCAGCGCGCAACAGAAGCATGGCCAGGATGATCGCAAGCGGATGAGCGATGACGCACGGGCCCGGCTGCAATTCCGGACGCGTCACCAGGCCGCGTTCGCGCTCAACCCAGGGCGAGCGCACAGTCGCACCAGGCTGATCTTCAAGGGCAGCCGATGCGTCGACGATGGCGCTGCCTGCGTCCCGTGCCCGTTTCCATGTCTTGCGCGTGCAGTCGGCATCTGCGGCAAAAAATGTGAAGTCGACATGATCAAACTGCTCGGCCCGCACGCTTTGAATGAAGCTGATCTCGTCTCCCATAGTTTCGAGCTGCCCCAGCGATTCATCGTCATCCAGCAGGCGTATATCGACGGCCGGAAACTTGCGCTGGTTCAGCATCTCGGCAATCTCTTTGCCTTTGAGCGAGGCTGCTCCGACGACGGCGGCGCGATAAAGGTTTGAGTGCGGTGCGAGGGCGTTCGGCCCGGAGATGGATTTTGCCGGCTCGCTCATGACGCTTGCGACGCCTCCTTATATTTCGGTGGTGGCGGAAGATTCGTCTTCTTCCGGAAAATCCACTGGAGCCGCCAGAGGACGCCCGAGACCATATAGAGCAATGCAATGGAGAACAGAACCGGCCGCGAGAAGAACCAGACCGATGCTAGCAGCCCCGCCAATAGAACAATCAGCCGGAAGGGATGTTGCGAGCGAAAATCAATATCCTTGAAGGAATAAAAACGCCAGGTGCTGACCATCAAATAACCGACCATCGCGACCATGGCCAGCCAGACCAGCGCCGTGTACCACGACACCACCGGTTCGCCGGCTTCAAAGTGCACGACGGCGGCGATGACGCCGGCTCCAGCCGGGATGGGCATACCGACAAAATATTTTTTCCCAGGACGCCCCGGATTCGAGGGCTGGGGATTGCTGGTGATGTTGAATCGGGCGAGGCGGCTTGCCCCGGCAACCAAAAACAGGAAACTGGCAATGGCGCCGAGTTGCGTCAGCTTGATATGCAATTCACCACTGGTGAAGAGAACAGGGGGCATCAGAAAAAATCCCCACTTCCACGCCAGCATGGCGGGAGCGACGCCGAATGTGATGACGTCGGCCAGCGAATCGAGTTCGCGTCCAAAATCGCTGCTGGTGCCGGTCATGCGAGCAATGCGCCCGTCCAAGCCGTCGAACAGCACGGCAAAGCCAATCGCTTTTGCGGCATTGTCAAGGTGCCAGTAATCGGGCACCGTGCCACGTAAAATCTCCAACATCGCATAGAAACCCAGGGCCACATTCGCCGTGGTAAACAGCGAGGGCAGGATGTACATGCCTTTGCTGAAACGCCGCCGTTTTGGCTTGGGAACAGCCTGATCCATCAATGCGCCCTCTCGACAACCGCCGGACTCGGGTCTGCCGCCAATTCCTGACGAGCCTCAACGAAGGCCAGCACGCTGGCCCCGCCCCGCACGTGATCGCCAACTTTGACCTGCACGCGGGCCGATGAATCCAGCAGCACGTCCACTCGGGATCCAAACTTGATGAGCCCCACGCGCTGGCCCCGCTCCAGGCGATCTCCGACTTTCGGATGAAACACGATTCGCCGCGCCAGCAAACCGGCAATCTGCTTGAAAACCACCCGCTGCCCGTCGCCTTCCACGGTGACGATGTTCCGCTCGTTCTGATCGGCCGAGGCGGCATTCATGGCATTGAGATATTTCCCGCGCTGATAGCGGACCTCGCGGACCACACCGGCGATTGGCGACCGGTTCACGTGTACATTGAAAACACTCAGAAAAATGCTGATTCGTGTGAGCCGCTCATTTCCCACGTCCATTGGGACCACTTGGGTCACCTTTCCATCACCCGGAGACACGACTGCTCCCGCGTGCTGCGGAATTGCTCTCTCCGGATCGCGAAAGAACCAGAGGAAGAAAGCGGCCAGCATAAACGGAAGAATCGCCCACGCGGGATGAGTCAGCCAGCCCAGCAGCAGCCCGGCGGCAATCAATGGCGCGGCGTAGAAGTATCCATCACGAACCATGGGAGTTTGATCAATTATAGCCGCCGGATGCGGCGGCCCAGAAATTGTGTAACGTAACGGCGGTGGTGCAGTTGGGCTTGCGCGCTAAGCCGGTTCAGCGGGAGATCCTTCACGTCGCCTGAAAAACGGCTACGTTCAGGATGACACCTCAGGATAAAAAGGGAAAGCTGCACCGCTACGAACGCAACTGTAAATAAAAAAAGGCGCTTGCTCGCGCCCCTGGCCAGATACATTGCTCCCCGTGCGGCTGCGGCCGCATCGAGGGGAGCCTGTATTTACGCTACGTTTACGCCGTACTGCTGCCGATACTGCCGCTCGATCGACTCCATCTGATCTTTGAGGCGCAGCTTCAGCTTCTTCAGCCGGATCTCCTCCAGCTTCTCATCTTCGCTAAGGTAACGTTTTTGGGTGAGTGAATCGAGACGTTGCGAATATTGCGTGTGCTCCTGGGCCAGCCGACGAAATTCTTCGTGACTGGTCAGGAGTTGGTCTTTCGAAGTCAGCATCCAGCAGACCTCCAAACCGGGATATAAGCAGACGGTAGCACAGCCCTAAATTCGGAGCAATGCCAAAAAAGTGGTGCAATGTCAGCAGAGAACATCGTGAAAATACAGAATTGCATCTTCCGGCGGATCGGAATAATAACCCTTCCGCCTCCCCGTCTCGCGGAAACCGGCCTTGGCATAAAGCCGACGCGCCGCGGTGTTCGATTCCCTCACCTCCAGAAAAATCGATCGGCTGTTGATCGCTCGGGCACGCGTGAGCAAGGCCTCGAGCAATTGCGTCCCAATGCCCGCGCCGCGAAATTCCGCACGCACCACGACATTCTCCAGTTCCCACTCCGGAGCCACATTCCGTGCCACCAGGAAACCAATGAGGATCACTGGTCCAATCTGTGTTTGGCCGGGGATTTTGACGCCGGACTTTCGGGGGGTGCCCCATCCTTGCTCCTCCGTTTTTTGGAGGGACAGGGTGGGTTTTTGGAGGGGCATAGTGGAGATTTCGACTTGATACCCCTGACCGCCCGTCCCCGCGCTTTCCGCCACCAGCATCAAGCGCTTCGGAGTTTCGTCCGCCTTTTCGATCGCTCGACGATACTGCTCTTCACTCCAGTGCGCCGCTGTCGCCGACGCGCATTCGAGTTGCAGGATGAGTGGGATATCTTCGACGTTCGCAGCTCGAATGTTCATCATGCTTAGGCTAAGAGCTGGTCTTGGCAAAAATCTCGGCGTCCGACCGGCGAATGTAATTCGCCTCCAACTGCTCTGGCGTAACTGTCTCTGCCCGGCTCAGCTTATGCCAGCCTACGCGCGCAATCTGGTCCGAACTCGGCATCGAGAGAGGAACGAAGCGAATTCCCGCATGCTGTGCCGATTGCTCTACGCCCGCATCAGGGGTCGTAATCGTAAAGCCGTGCGCCGCCGTTAGAAATTCCTCTTTCGTCAGCAACTGCTCCTGCACCAGCCGCGGCGCATCCGTGACTTCGTATTCCCCGATATAGATTTCGCTGCGTCCCGCATCCAGCGCGGCCAAGACTTTTCCCCCGATCCCACTCGCCACCGCAATCACCTCCAGCAGCGACACGGGCACAATCGGCTTCCCCAGAATTTCCGCCAATGCCTTGATCGCCGCCAGCCCCACGCGCAATCCAGTAAACGATCCCGGGCCGGAAATCGCGACGAAGGCACCGATATCGCGTTTGCTGAGCCCACGTTTTTCGAGGAGGGCCGCGATCTGGGGGACTAACTGGGCAGAAAACGTGCCACCGGCCAGCGGCACCGACTCAATCACTTCCACTTCGCCGGAATCCGATTTCGCACGCGCCAGAGCGACGCTGCCATGCTTGCCCGAAGTGTCGGTAACGAGAAGGATCATCGGTTGGAATCTATCCGTGGAAATCCATGAATATCGCTGTCGAAGAGCCTTAGCCCTCGACCAACTCCAGTAGCACTCCGCCCGTGCTCGAGGGATGCACAAACACATACCTGTGTCCGCCCGCGCCAGCCTTGATCTCCTCGGAAACCAAACGGACGCCATCTTTTTTTAGGCGCTCCACCACCGCCGCCAGATCCGGAACTTTAAGGCATACGTGATGCAGTCCTTCGCCGCGCTTCGCGATGAACTTGGCAATGGTCGAATCCTCCGACGTCGCTTCCAGCAACTCCAGACGGCTTTCGCCGACGGGAACCATCACCAGCCGGACCTGTTCGTGCTCGACTGTCTCCTCGGGAGAAACACTCAACCCCAGCTTTTCATAAATGCCCTTGGCCGCCGCCAACGACTTCACCGCAATGCCGAGATGATCAATTTGAAACATGAAATGTGTAGCCTGAAATGGAACGTGTAGCCCCGTTAGCTCTCGTCCGGGGTTGCGCGCAAAGCGCGCAATAACGGCGCCCAACCGCCGAATTCTCGATGTTCAAACGCGTCGCTTCGCTCCGCGGGGCGGACGAATGCGTCCGCCCCCTACATGTGCTTCGCCTTGCCTACCAACTCCTCCACCAGCGTATAAGGATCGCGCTTATGCTCGGCGATCTCCGCTGCCAGGTGCGCTAAATTTCCGTCGCCAAGCTGCGCCCGCACTTTCTCCAGCATCGCATCGCGGAGCATGTCGATGAGGCGCTCCTGCCAGTTCTCCACGCGTTTGTTCAGAGCACGATTCTCTTTCTGCAGATATGCTTCGTACTCCGCAATCGCCGCAGCCAGCTCCTCTATGCCCTTCCCCTCGCTGGCTACGGTCTTCACGATCGGAGGAGTCCAGCCATCACTCCGCACAGCCAGCGATTGCAGGGCGCGAATTTCGCGCTCCACGTGCTCGGCCCCTTCGCGGTCACTCTTGTTGATGACGAAAATGTCGGCGATCTCCATGATTCCCGCTTTGATCGACTGCACATCGTCGCCCATGCCGGGCACAAGAATCACAACCGTGATATCGGCCAGCCGCACGATATCGACTTCATCTTGTCCGACGCCGACCGTCTCGATCAGGATTATGTCGCGCCCGGACGCATCCAGCACGGTTGCGACATCGGCCGTCGTGCGCGCCAAGCCGCCGAGCGAGCCGCGCGTCGCCATGCTGCGAATGTAAATCCCAGCGTCGGAAAAATGTTCCTGCATGCGAATGCGGTCGCCGAGAATCGCCCCACCTGTATATGGACTGGTCGGATCGACGGCAATAATTCCCACCGTGCGCTTTTCTTCGTCGTTACCACGGCGATTCTGGCCACCACGATTCTGGCCGCGGCGATAGATGCGCGCCAATTGATCGACCAGCGTGCTCTTCCCTGCTCCCGGCGCGCCCGTCAGCCCAATCACCCGCGCCCGCCCTGTGTTTGGAAACAGCGCCTTGAGCAGATCCGACCAGCCCGGCGCCCGATTCTCGACCGCAGAAATCGCCCGCGCCAGGGCGCGCACATCCCCCGCGCGCAGCGCCTCGATCCAGGGTTGAATGTCGGAATTTGTTACAGCGCTCAAGCGATCAGTGTAAAGCACAGCAGAACTAAAGCAAGGGAGCAGCTTAGCGGTCAGGGGTACAATAGGGATATTGGGCCGAATCCGGCGGCGATTTTTGCCGCTCGCATGAGGGTACATCGATTGGCTACTGGCGAAGTGGTCGCTTCCAACCCGCAGAATGTTTCGCAGTTTTCCAACCACAAAGTCAAGATCAAGAAAGCGGGACAGCGCGCCTGCAACGAAAAGGATGCAAAGGGAAAATTCTGCGGCGGGCATCTGAAACGCTGGTTCTACACGAAAGACTGCGTGGAACGCGAGTGCGGCGATCTGGAAAAAGCCTGGGGAGCGGACGCCGAAGTCTATCGCTGCGAAAACTGCAAAGCGCTGTATCTGCCTCATCCGGAAGAGTTGAAGGTCAACGTCGCCGGGGAAGGCATGATTTCGGTGTTCGGGTTGACTCTGCCGCCGAAAGAAAAGTAGGTGAGTCCTGGGTTCTGAGCCGCGAGTCGCCAGCGCTGCTGGAGTCGCGAGTCCTGAGCAATCATCGCGGTGCTGCTGCTATGTTCTGGGATGAAAACAAAATTTCCCTCCCGACACCACGGGTTCGCTCGCGACCCGCAACACGAGTCTCGGGACTCACCGCATGAACACCTCCGACCTCATCTACGATTGGAACAAGAATCATCCCCCGGGATTGAAGCCGCCCGGACCCGTTCTGCTCAACGATGAAAGCCTGCGCGACGGGCTGCAATCCCCTTCGGTGCGCGATCCTTCGGTCGCGGAAAAAATCGAAATTTTGCATCTCATGGAAGCGCTGGGAATCGACTTCCTCGATCTCGGACTCCCCGGTGCGGGAAGCCGCGCCGTGGAAGCGGTGACCGCTCTCGCCCGGGAGGTGATGGGCTGCAAGATGAAGATCCGCGCCAACTGCGCCGCGCGGACACATGAGAACGATATTCGTCCGATCGCCGAAATCGCGCAGAAAACCGGATTGCCGATCGAGGCGGCAACCTTCATCGGGTCCAGCCCGATTCGCAGATTCACGGAAGGCTGGAGCGACGACTTCCTGCTGCGCACGACAGAAAGAGCAATCCGATATGCGGTTTCGCTGGGCCTCGACGTAATGTACGTCACCGAGGACACGAGCCGTTGCGATCCGGAAACGGTTAAGCGGCTTTACGCTACCGCGATCGAGTGCGGTGCGCGGGCGATCTGCGTTTGCGATACGGCTGGGCACGCTACGCCCATGGGCGCGCTGGCGCTGGTGCGTTTCGTGATGGAGCAGGTGGTGAAGCCGTCAGGGGAAAAAATTCGCGTCGACTGGCACGGCCACAGCGATCGCGGATTGGCCATTGCGAATTCGATGGCGGCGATCATCGCCGGTGCAACCTGCGTGCACGGATGCGCGATCGGCTTGGGCGAACGGGTGGGGAACACACAGATCGATCAGATGCTGGTGAATCTAAAGCTCATGGGCATCGCGCCCTGGGACCAGCAAGATCTCACCAAGTTGAAGGAATATTGCCAGGCAGTATCGCGGGCTACGGGCGTGCCGATTCCGAAGAATTATCCCGTGGTGGGGGATGACGCGTTTCGCACCGCAACCGGCGTGCACGCCGCGGCGATCATCAAGGCTTACCACAAGAATGATGTCGAGCTGGCGAACACGGTGTACTCGGGTGTGCCGTCGCACGTGTTCGGTCTGGATCAGATCATCGACATTGGGCCGATGAGCGGCAAATCGAACGTGCTGTTCTGGCTGGAGCGTCATGGGATTCCGGCCAGCGTAGAAGCGGTCGACCGCATCTATCAGCGCGCCAAGGAGAGCGATCACACGCTGACGGACGCCGAGATTTTGGAATGCGTCGACGCCAAGACAGTCTGAACCGTTTTGTCTGAGCCTGTTTGTCTGACCATCTTTACTCTGACCATGGTTGTCTGAGGACGCCCTGACCTATGCCTGACCAATTACGACATGCGATTCTCGGCGCCGGTGGTGTTGGAGGTCTCGTCGGCGCAGCGCTGGCCCACTTCGGAGCGCCAGTTACGCTGGTTGTTCGAGGCGAATCGCTGGCTGATTATCCGCGGCATCTGAAACTGGAAAGTCCCTGTGGCCGATTTGATGTTCCGGTATCGATCATGGCCGAAGTCCCGCCGGTGGACGTGCTTTGGATTACGGTGAAAGCCACGCAATTGGAGCAGGCGCTGCGCGCGCTCACGAATCCGGACGCCGTAAGAGCGATCGTTCCTCTTCTGAACGGTATCGATCACATTGCGCTGCTGCGGTCGAGATACGGAAAAGACAAAGTCATTCCTGCCACGATTGCGGTCGAATCGGAACGCGTCGCGCCGGGACACATCATTCATCGCTCGCCCTTCGCGCGATTGAACGTTTCCTCTGTGGGACGTCCGCCGCTGGAAGGCACGGTGCAGCAACTGCAGCAACTCGGATTCGAGTGCCACTTCGTGGATCACGAGCCGATTCTGATGTGGAGCAAGCTGGTGTTTCTGGCGGCATTCGCTCTGTGCACAACGGCTTCGGGCAAGACCACGGGAGAAATCCTCGCTGATCCGGAGTGGGCGCGGTTAGGCGTGGGCTGCATTCGCGAGACAACTGCCGTCGCCGTTGCGGAGGGCGCACATATTGATGCCGACGCGGTGATCGGCGCCGCCGTGAAAATGCCCGGTAACATGCGCAGCTCGATGCAGAAAGATGTGGAGCAAGGCAAGACTCCGGAGCTGGATGCCATCGCGGGACCGATCCTGCGCGGCGCGAAGAAGCACGGCATTGAGGTTCCGGCGACGAAGAAGCTGGTGGAGATGGTCGAGCAGCGCTCGGGACTCAAGCAGATATTGCTGGTTTAGCCGAAGCTGCTCGGTCCGTACGATTGGGTCTGAACGAACTGCGAAATTTGCTAACAAGGTGCGCCGAAGTCTTGTAAGATGCGTGCGCCAACGAGTTGCCCGCCTATCAGAAGCCCTTACCTGAAATGGCGAAACCGTACGGTGGACAAGCGTGCGCAAAATCTTCCACAACGGCAGAGAGTTGCGATCCGGATGGCGTTTGCTGCTCTTCTGCGCTTTATTCTTCGGTATCGGCTACATCGTAACCCGTGCGCTCGAGCGGCTGCACCTGCCGGACTATCCGCCCCTGCACCCCATGGACCTCATCATCGGCGAAGGCGGTACGCTGATCGTTGCGCTGATCGCAACTGCGCTGATGGCAGCCTTTGAAAAGCGAAGCTTGACGGTCTACGGAATTCCTCGCGTGCGGGATTTATTTGGACAACTTTTCTGGAAGGGTGTCGTCTGGGGTGCGGCGATGCCTTCAGTCATCATCCTTCTGATTTTTCTGGTTGGCGGCTACAAGGTTCACGGAATCAATGCAGTGGGCTGGCAGCTGATGAGATTTGCGCTGCTTTGGATCTTTGCAAACCTTCTCATCGGCTTGAGCGAAGAGATCACTTTTCGTGGATATTTTCTTTATACCCTGACCGATGGAATTGGATTTCTTGCGGCGGCGACGATTAACGCAGTCGGCTTCGGCGCTCTTCATTACTACACCAAGCCCGACGAGCGCTGGGAAGACTGGGCCGCTGTGACCCTCCTGACATTCTTCATCACGTTAGCCTTGCGGCGCACTGGTAGCCTCGCCTTCCCCATCGGAATGCACGCTGCGTTCGATTTCATGTTTGTGTATGTTTTTTCCGGCATGAATGGCGGACATTTTGCCGTCGGACGCCTGCTGAACGCCGACTTCCCCGGATCGATTCGCGTCACCGGGGGATTGCTCGGGCCGGAGGCGAGTTGGTTTTGCTTTCTCGTCACCGGCATCGCAATCGTGCTTCTGCACCGATCATTTCCATATGCAAAATGGCCGATACCCGCAAAGGAATCGGTCGCGAAAAAGGATGGTTGAGGTGAACTCCGGATTGAACTGAAAATGCCCAGCGGGGGTTTTGACGCCACAATCTTGTTTCGATATCTGGATCGCGGCCGCAGAGAGCGCTCGAAATCGATAGTTGCGGCGACATGCGGGCCGCCCCACTTGCCATGGACGTTAGTACTCTCTCTTTAGTAACTTCGACGAATGTTAGACGCTCCTAAGACTTGCCCAGCGTTGTAAACTTACGCAACACGGTCATGAGCCCTCTACCCCCACGTGCGGACACGTCCGCGCTCGCGCCTGCGGTGCAGCAGGAAGTGGCGCGGTTGGCGGCTTCTCCTGAGGTGCGGTCGGCGTTCAACTGGCTGCGCATGCAGGAGCCACAGCTGACGCACTGGCAGATGGAGATGGCGCGGATTCCGGCGCCTCCATTTGGCGAGTCGGCGCGGGCGGCGTGGCTGGCAGAGCGTTTTCGCGAGGCCGGGCTGGATGACGTTCGCATCGACGATGTGGGCAACGTCTTTGGCACGCATCCAGGATTCGGACGCCGCTATGTGGCGCTAAGCGCGCACATCGATACAGTTTTTCCCGCCAATACGCCGCTGAACATTCGCCAGCAAGGCAGCCGCATTTATGGACCCGGAGTTTCCGACAATGGCGCAGGCGTAGTCGCGCTGCTGGCAATTGCGGCTCTGCTGCGGAACGTGCGCATCCGACATGCGGCGCCGTTCGTTTTTATCGGCAACGTGGGCGAAGAGGGCGAAGGCGATCTGCGCGGCATGCGGCACATTTTTTCGACCCCGCGCTGGAAAGATTCGATTGCGTACAGCCTGGTGCTGGATGGCGCCGGCGCTGACACGATTGTGGCAGAAGCGCTGGGCAGCCGGCGCTTTGAAGTGATCGTGCGCGGGCCGGGCGGACACTCGTGGAGCGATTTCGGCGCGCCCAACCCGATCGTCGTCCTGGCGAAAGCGATCGAAACCTTCACCGCGACGCCGGTTCCGGCTGCACCGAAGACTACATTCAACATCGGAGTGATTCGCGGCGGAACTTCGGTGAATTCGATTCCCGAGTCGGCCAGTATGAAAGTGGACATTCGGTCGACGTCGATGGCAGAAATGGAGCGGCTGGAACAATCACTGCGGCTGGCGCTGAATCGGGCTCTCGAAGACGAAACCATGGCGGCCGAGATGCGGTCCTCGGCGCAGAAACGTCCGGCGGGGGTGGGCTGCGAAGTGGTGGTGATTGGGAGCCGCCCGGCTGGCGAGTTGACTCCGGGCGCCCGCATTTTGCAGGTGGTTCGTGCGGTGGACGCGCAACTGGGAAATGCTGCGCAGATACAACGGGCTTCGACCGACGCCAATATTCCGCTTTCGCTAGGACTGGAAGCGGTCGCAATTGGCGGCGGCGGAGCTGGCGGCGGAGCCCACACGTTGCAGGAGTGGTTCGATTCGAACGGGCGCGAAGTGGGGCTGAAGCGCATCTTGTTGAGCATGCTGGCTCTGGCGGGGGTGGGGGAATGAATCGAAATACAGGAGCCGTGGCAGCGCTCGGAGCGCTCCTGCTGCTGCCAACAAACTTCACGCAGGGGCAGAACCAGAACGCGCTGGCAACAGCGCCTGCGGCCGTCCCCAAGGCCGACATTCTTTTTGTTCATGGCAATGTTTATACCGGCGTTCCGGCCAACAGTCCGTTCGCTTCCATTGAGCGCGAAGAGGCAATTGCGGTTCGCGGCGACCGCATTCTGGCCGTGGGAAAAACCTTCGATCTGCAGAAATACAAAGGCCCGCAGACGCAAGTCATCGATCTCGGCGGCCGCTTCGTCATGCCGGGATTCAACGATGCGCATCTCCATCTTGCCGATGCGGGAATGACAAAACTCAGCGTCGATCTGACCGGCGTGAACTCTCTGCAGGAACTGCGCGAGCGGGTAGCCAGGAAGGTCGAGCAATCCACCGCCGGTGAGTGGATTACAGGCGCCGGGTGGGACGAAACGCTGTGGCCGGTGAAAGTGCCGCCCACGCGCTGGGATCTGGATGAAGTTTCAAATGATCATCCTGTGTTTCTGACGCGAATCGATGGGCATATCGCGGTGGCCAATACGCGCGCGCTGCAATTAGCGAGCATCACCCTAGCCAGCCGCGATCCGCAGGGCGGGCATATCGATCGCAACGAAAACGGCGAGCCCACCGGCATTCTGCGCGAAACGGCGCAGGAGGCCGTGACAAACGTTATACCCAAGCCGAATCATGATCAGCGGCGCCACGCTTTGGAACTGGCTTTCGCCGATCTGGCCGAGCATGGCATCACGTCGACGCAGGATTATTCGCCGGACTGGGAGAATTTTGAAATTTACGAGGAACTCGAAAAAGACGGCAAGCTGACGGCGCGGGTCAGCGAGTGGCTTCCCTTTGACGACTCGCTGGACGAGTCGAATCAGAAGCGCAACTCGCATCCGCAAACCGATCTGATGCTGCATACCGGCATGCTCAAGGGATTCATGGATGGATCGCTGGGCTCGCGCACGGCGGCGCTGCTAGAGCCTTACGCGGACGATCCGAAGAACTCGGGCATACCGCGCTATGAGGCGGCGAAGCTGAACGACATGGCGAAAGAACGCGTACAGGCCGGATTCCAGCTAGGGTTTCATGCCATCGGCGATAAAGGCGTCCAGATGGCGCTCGATGCCTTTGCCCAAGCCGAGAAAGCGGCGCACGATGCCCACGTCAAAGGTCCCATTGGGACTGAGGAGTTTCGCTTGCGTGTCGAGCATGCGCAGGTGACAACTCCGGAGCAGATTGCGCGCTTCAAAGAATTGAAGGTGATCGCTTCCATGCAACCCAGCCATTTGCTGACCGACATGCGCTGGGCGCAGGATCGGCTGGGAGCGAAGCGCGCCGCAACTTCCTATGCGTGGCTTTCGTTTCTGAACAAGAACGTAACGCTGGCGTTTGGGACGGATTATCCCGTGGAGCCGGTGACTCCGTTCCGCGGACTTTATGCGGCGATCACGCGCAAGAGCGAAGATGGTAAGCAGGACTATTTCCCAGGGCAACGACTGACCATCGATCAGGCGATCCATGCTTACACGGTGGGATCGGCATTCGCAGAATTCGAGGAGAAAGAAAAAGGTGAGCTTGTGCCCGGGATGCTGGCCGATTTTGTGGTGCTGGATCGCGATGTGACGGCAGTGGCTCCGGAAAAGTTGTTGCAGACGAAGGTGCTGCGCACGGTAGTGGGCGGAAAAACGGTGTACGAAGTGAAATAGAGGAACCCCTGCTACCTCACCCTACGAAAACCGCGTAGAGTGGGCCACCGTCGACCAACTATTCCACAAGAATCCAAGCGCAACCAAACAGTTCTGCCCGTTTCCGCGTCTAACCTTCCAACGGGTGCAGGTTTGCCACCATTACTTACCTTTACGCGGAATGCGCGGGCAGGCAGGTATAATGTAAAGGTTTCGGAGATTTCGGAGGAAATTCGTATATGGATTCGCGCACGGTGTGGATGCGCATGAGAGCTCACGGCTGGGCCTACACGCTCAGCATTCTGCTGACCCTGGCGGTCGGCATTCTGATTGGCACCGTCATTTCGTACGGAGTGAAAGGCAAAGAAGGGCAAAAGGGCAGCGATGCTACGCCACTGGCCATGCCTTCTCCGACGCAAATGTCGAGCACGTTTTCGCAAATCGCCAAGCAATTGGAACCGAGTGTCGTCAATATCAGGACGGAGTCGGTGATCAAACCCAGCTCGCACCGGCGCGGCGGCGGGCAAGGTGGCGACGATGACGACAATGGCGGCGGAATGGACGATTTCTTCAACCATTTCTTTGGCGGCCCAAACGGCCAGATGGGCCAGGATAACGGCCCGATCCGCGAGCGGTCCATCGGATCGGGAGTCATTGTTGACACCAAGGGATATATCGTCACCAATCGGCACGTCGTCGAAAAAGCTGATCGCATTCAGGTGCGTTTTCAGGACGATCCGCCCGGAGTGCAGCACGACGCGAAAGTGATTGGCACAGACGAAGAGACGGATCTCGCCGTACTCAAAGTCGACATCAATCGTCCACTGCCTGCAGCCAAACTCGGAAACTCCGACGGTATGCAAGTAGGAGACTGGGTCCTGGCAATTGGCAGCCCATTTGACTTGTCAGAAACCGTAACGGCAGGCATCGTTTCCGCCAAAGGACGCGACATCGTCCCTGGCCGCCAATTTCAAACCTTCATTCAGACTGACGCAGCCATTAATCCTGGCAACTCGGGCGGCCCGCTGGTCAATATGAATGGAGAAGTCATCGGCATCAACACCGCCATCCTGAGCGATACGAATGCATACGCGGGCGTAGGTTTCGCTCTGCCTTCGAAGACTGTCGTGGAGGTTTACAACCAGCTCACCGGACCGGAACACCGGGTGGCGCGCGGTTCGATCGGCATCATGTTCGATGCGGTGGAGAACCCGGCGATCACTCGCGTGTACGGCACGGGAACCGGGGTCACGATTTCGAGCGTGGTGCCGGGCAGTCCCGCCGATGAAGCTGGATTAAAGGTTGGCGACACCATCACCACCGTCGATCACAAGAAAGTAACCAAGGGCACCGAACTGGTGGATGACATCGCTTCACGCCATCCGGGATCGAAAGTCGATATCGGCTTCGTTCGCAATGGCAAGCAGGACAACACGACGGTCATAGTTGCGGACCGGCAAAAACTCTTTGCCTCGCGTCTGGGAGGCGATCAGGAGAATGACGAGGCCAACACTCCCAAGCCGAGCAAGATGGGCGTGACGGTTCGCAAACTTACTCCGGAGATGGCGGACCGGCTCGATGTGCCGGCCAAAGGGGTGATCGTCGAAGACGTGAAGCCAGGATCGTTCGCAGAAGATATCGCTCTGAACCGCGGCGATGTGATCCTCGAAATCAACAAACAACCGGTCAACAGCGAAGACGACTTCGCACGCATCGAGTCAAGCTTGAAGAGCGGACAGGATGTCGTTCTTCTGGTCTGGCAGCGAGGATCGTCCAAGGACTCTGGGACCATTTTCAAGGCCGGCACACTTCAGTAACCGCGATCGGGCGGCGGGTCTGGCCCCGCTCATCAGGATTAGAGATGATGGACAGGCCAGCACCCCGCCGGTTTTTTGTTTTCAATTCTTGGCTCGCTGAGACTGTCGTTTTGCTGGCGAGCGCGAGTTTGGTGATCATGCTGCGTGGCTCAGTTCGAATCTGTGTTTCTTCCGGAGTCCGAAGGACCACCTGTGCCGCGCTGGGCGCGATGTTGCTGATCTGTGCGAGTACTGTTCCAGCCTCGGCTCGTCAGGAAACGTCCACGCCACCTGCGCCAGCAAAGAAATCGGCAAGCGCATCAACGGGCACGAAAAAGAAATCCACGACCAGCAAGCGCAGCGCTTCGAAAACCCATCACGCTACGGCAAGTTCTTCGCATCAGGCAGCGACAAGCCCGCATTCGACAACCGCGACGCGGACGACCTCTGCCCATCACTCTCCCGTGCGTCACGCCAGCAGACGTTCCTTGAAAAAAGCGAAATCCACGCGCGCGCGCGGCCAGCAGAGGATTGACCCAGAGCGGGCTACATCCATTCAGGAAGCTCTTATTCGCGAACATTACCTGACAGGCGAACCTACCGGAGTGTGGGATGGCCAGAGCGTAGCGGCCATGCGCCGCTACCAGAGCGATCAGGGGTGGCAGACCAAAGAAGTTCCCGACTCACGGGCGCTGATCAAGCTGGGGCTGGGACCGACCAACGACCACCTGTTGAACCCCGAAAGCGCCATGACCAGCACGCCTATTGCTCGGCCACCGGGCCCGGCGGCTCGTCCCTCGCGGAGTTCTCCGGTCACCGCGCCGGCAGCGAGCACTGGGGATGCGCCGCCATCCGCAAAAGATCCGTCCGCGCCAGAGATTCCGCCGGCAGCGCAGCCCAATCCTGCCGCCGCGCCACAGAATCCTGCGTCCGGCGATTCTCCGAATCCGCAGCTTCAATTCCCCTTGCGATAACTCTGAGCCACGGGCTTCGGAAAGTAAGGCAAGCGATGGTCCTGAATGATGGCGTGGGGATTGCCTTCGACTAAAGCGTCGGCAATCTGTTCGCCGCAGATCTCCGCCGCCGCATCCCGCCCGCTGGAAAGAATGGGAACGCGTTTTTCCATATCGTGCGTGTCGGTGGCGAGTACATGCACGGCCTGGCGTTCGAGCAGCCACTGCGCCGCGCGCCGCGTGCGCTCGCCCCAGAATCCGGTCAGAGCCGAAGCGGTCATCTGAACCACGCAGCCCTGCTCGGCGAACTCGATCACGCGCTCAAGATTTTCGCGCAGAATCGGATTGCGCTCGGGATGGGTGATGATCGGCGTCAGCCCGCAATCGCCCAGCTTCAGCAAAGAGTCTGTGCTCTGCTGCGGGACGCTGTAGTTGCTGAATTCAACCAGCAGATATCGCGTGTTCCCGATGGCGTAACGGGTGGGATGCGCCATTGCATCCTGGATATTTTCGTAAGAAAGATGAAAATCACAGCCCAGCAACAGCTTGGGCGAATCGCCCACACGCTGCTGCAATTGAGCCAGCAGTCCCACGAGGTAGTGGCGATCGTAGTCGTAGCGATCGTTCGCGTGGGGCGTCGCCACCATGTGCGTGATGCCATCGGCAGCCGCGGTTTTGCAGATCTCGACGCTGACTTCCCAAGTCTTGGGGCCGTCGTCCACTTCGGGGAGAATGTGTGAATGAATGTCGACCACAAGTATTGAGAAACGCGCTTATCAGATTCAGCGCTATCTACACTGACTTTAAATTTAAGCAGATTCGCGCGCAAAGAGGAAGGTCCATTGCCAGTGCGGAGTATGTGGAGAGCCGCGGAACGGAGATCGGGAGAGAAAAATCATCCCTCGCGATAGAATGAGACGCTTCTGTGTTCCCGTGCCCAAGTATCCGCATGGAAAAGTCCCAGGTTCGGTGGGTGTCATTCAATGGCGCAACTGGAGAACTTTCGGCTGAAAGTGTTCCGCACCGTAGCCGAACAACTGAATTTCCGCAAAGCTGCCGAGCGTCTTTTCATCACCCAGCCGGCGGTGACACTCCAAATCAAAACCTTGGAAGATGATCTGGGAGTACGTCTGTTTGATCGCGCTGCTGGCGGCAGCATCTCATTGACTCCCGAAGGAGCGACTCTTTTCGGGTACGCAAAAAAGATCGCAAAAATTGCGACCGAGGCCGAGCAGAAATTGGGGGACGATAGCGGCGGAGCCTCCGGCGAACTGGTGCTGGCAGTTTCCACCACCATCGCACAATACGTTCTGCCACGGCTGCTGGGAGCCTTTATCGACGAGCACTCTCGCGTTCAATTCTCCTTGAGCAGCGGCAACACCGATGAAGTTGTGCAACTCGTACTGGCGGGAAAGGTAGCGGTCGGCCTGATTGAAGGACCGGCGAGAGATCGAAGCGTGCGTACCGAGCCTTTCATGGATGACGAACTGGTGTTGATCGCGGCAAAACAGTTCGAAGCCGACGAAATCGGTGCTGATGAATTGGTGACATTGACGCTGCTGATGCGAGAACAGGGCTCGGGGTCCCGCCGAGTCGTCGAAACCGCACTGAAGAGAGCCGGCATCAGCCTCACTTCATTCAAGAAAGTCATCGAGTTGGATTCCACCGAAGCGATAAAGTCTGCCGTCGAAGCAGGACTTGGGGTTGGATTTGTTTCGCGTTGGGCGCTTTCAAAAGAGCTTGAACTCAAAACATTAAAGATCGCCAACGTGCATGGCGTGAAGGCCGCTCGGCACTTCACGATCATTTCGCGGACTGGTCCGCAGCTGCAAGGTCCTGCCGGAGCATTCCGCAAATTCGTCATCAGCCGGGCTCGTCTGCTCTCCAGTCTGACGCGAAC
Source organism: uncultured Acidobacteriaceae bacterium (assembly GCA_963772045.1). GTDB lineage: Bacteria > Acidobacteriota > Terriglobia > Terriglobales > Acidobacteriaceae > Sulfotelmatobacter. The sequence goes on from CAVYWC010000006.1 coordinate 516,781, forward strand.
TCATGGATCGCGGATCAACGTGTCGCCAAGCAATGGCCACTGAACTCCATTCGGCACAACATCTTAGGGGGATAAGCTGAGCTTATTGCACCATAGGATTACTGTTTGGACGCAACTTGTTGCTGGTGCCACACTTAGCGTTCGTGTCCAAGAACATATTCTTCCTGGCAATTATTGTTGCGGCGAGCGGATTTATCGCCCCACCCTTCGCTCTGCTCGGTGGACTGGTTTATGGATTTGCCATTGAGCATCCTTTCCACGTCGAGAGCAGAAAGCTGGCGAAATTTCTGTTGCAGGCTTCCGTGATTGCGCTCGGGTTTGGCATGAATCTCCACCAGGTGATTCACGCCGGGCGTTCGGGCTTCGTCTATACGGCCTTGAGCATTACGGCGGCGATGTTGTTAGGCCTGGCTCTCGGCCACGTATTCAGCGTGGGCAAGAAATCAGCTTTTCTCATCAGTGCTGGTACCGCCATCTGCGGCGGAAGCGCCATCGCCGCGGTGGGTCCGGTGGCCAACGCCAGTGAAGAAGAGATGGCTGTATCGCTGGGCACAGTGTTCATTCTGAATTCTGTCGCATTGTTCCTGTTCCCCTGGTTAGGCTTCCGCTTGGGGATGAGTCAGGAGCAGTTTGGACTGTGGTCGGCATTAGCCATTCATGACACCAGTTCCGTGGTGGGAGCGGCTGCGCGCTACGGCGCTGCCGCCTTAGCGATTGCCACCACGATCAAGTTAGCCCGCGCTCTTTGGATCGTTCCCCTTTGCTTCGTCACCGCAGGAGCTTTGAAGTCGAAAGCACGGGTGCAGTGGCCCTGGTTCATTTTGTTCTTTTGTCTGGCGGCGATGCTGAACACGCTGGCGCCAAAGTTCAGCTCGGTTTTTGCCGATTTCAATCACCTGGGCAAAATCGGCTTAACCGTAACTCTGTTTCTGATTGGGACCGGGCTGAACAAGGAAACTCTAAAGAAGGTGGGCGTGCGCCCATTATTTCAAGGTTCAGCTCTATGGTTGATTCTCGGCGTCAGCACGCTGGTGTTGATTCGGATGCACTGGATTCATCTGTAGGTCGCCGAACTCTAGGTTTTTAAAAAATGTTTTTGTCGGGTGCTGATGTGGCCCTCGGGGCTGAAGCCCCATCTTTCGTCGACTCCAGCGGCGCGCCTTTCAGGCGCGCCCTTTCAAATCGCCCGACCCGATTTGCGGCTCGAATCGCCGGGACAGCATACTTCCAGAGAACTTGAGAACAACGTCACGCACTGCTCATCCCAAGTCACCCTGCTTTCTCGGGCAGTTAGAACGTGTACCTCACCGAGAACTGCAACACTCTGGGAAGTCCATTGGGACTGACTTCCTGCAATGTGCCGAAATTGCCTGGGCCGGAATTCGGCACCAAATAGCAGGTCTGGTTCGGTGTGATACCGTCGCCACAGGTGGCGCCGATAGGGTTGTATTGGAGTTGATTGACACCATCGCCGTTCTGTACGTAGTAATTGGGATGGTTGAACAGGTTAAATGCTTGCGCTTCGAATTCGAGTTCCTTGCCTTCGCGAACCGTGAAACTCCGACCCAATCCAACGTCGATTCGTTCCAGCCATGGCCCATAGAAAGAATTCAGGCCAAAGCCCGGAGTGGGGCCGGCGCCATTGATCCCAGCGGCCGTATTCGCTGTGTCCTGATTGAAGGCGGTGTCGTTCAGATTCCCGTTGGCTCCGTCGCAATTGCTGAATGACAGGGTGGAACTGGTGCATGCAGGACTCAATAGACCAGCGTAGGGACGGCCGGAAGAAAACTCCATGACGCTGCTGATGCGCCAATCGGAGAGCAAAGTGCGTGCCGCACCTGCACTCATCGAGTGCTCAAGCCGTGGCCGGTACACAGCGGCAAGCGTGAGGCGGTTGCGCTGATCCAGCAGCGAAGGCGCGTGAGTATTGCTGAAGTCGAACTGATTGTTGAAGTCCATTCCGTCGAGCATCATGCTCTTGGCGAAAGTATAGGAAAACTGCAGCGATAGTCCCTCTGACATGCGCCGCTGTAGCTGCACAAAGAAAGAGTTGTAAAAGTTCTGCGCGGGACTGATAAGTTCGTTGATCTGGCCAAGGTTGGGATTGATCCGGCCTTCAGTAAGCAGACCATTATCCATGTTGGGCAGAGTGTAAGTGGGTCCGCTGCAGGGCACGGTGGTTGCGCCGGGTGGGCACATAGTGTACGTGGTGGTTCCTTGCGGCGGCTCCAGGTTCAAGTCATAAGCGCTGCCCGACAGAATGTGAACGCCGTGATTCCACATGGTGCCGATGCTGAGAGTTGTGTTCTCGAAAATCTCGCTCTCGATCTGCAGACTCGATTGCAAAATGTAGGGCACGCGGAACTGCGGAGAAACCAAGGAAATATCGGGAGAGGCCTGGAAGAGTGGAGAATTCCAAGGAAGAATACTGGGGAAGCTCGGCACTTGTTGGTTGGGCGGACCTGAGGTGTAACTTGCGTTTACCGACGATTGCTGCGTCGCGAGGCCGTTCGACACGACCGCGTTGCGGTAATTGAGGCCGTTCATATTGGTATAGAACTCACCGAAACCGCCGCGGACCACGGTCTTCGCCATCGGTTGCCAGGCGAATCCGAAGCGGGGAGCGAGACGCTGAAATTGATTGGGGTACTGACCCGTGAGCGGAAAAGCAGGATTCTGCGCAGGCTTCGGATAGATCTGGAAATCCTCGCGCAAGCCCATTTCAAGGGTTAACGCAGGGAAGACGCGGTACGAATCCTGCACATAAAATCCGTAGTAGGGAACGGCAAAAGAGAAAGTCGGATTTCCTGAAGTCTGACTGAAGTTGTTGTATTGCCCGAGCGCGAAGTCCTCCAGATTCGAGAATTCATAGCTGCCGAGGAACGATCCGAAGTCAACAGCTTCGTTTGGATCTGCGCCGCCATCATTGTTATCCGAATCCCACGCCCGGTTCATGTCAAATCCGAATTGCAGGGTGTGCTTGCCGACCACATAATCGATCCGGTCTCCCAACGACCATTGCCTTTCAAATACCCTGCCAACAGAAAAAGGCGCATTGCCGAGAACGAATGCAGCAGGACTGTCGAGGATCACCGTCGGAGTATTCGGAGCCAAGCCGGTAGGAGTTGAAATCTGGTTATCATCGGAACTGGCAGCGTGAAACTCATTCAGCAGGCTGGAGGAGAAAGTGTGGGTCCATCCTAAGCTGGCTTGAAAAGTGTGCACATAGGCATTGGCCAGCGTTTGCGTCCCATAGTTTCCAACCGTAGGGTCTGTAATAACACCACCCGGCGAATTAAAGCGGTTGACATTGAGGCTTAGAAACAGGCCATCGCGGGAAGTGGGCTGGTAGTCCAGACGAGGCGTAATCACCAGATCGTCGCGCTTTCTCGCTTTGGTGCCGAGATTGGAGTTGAGCGCATTTACCGCATTCGATACTTGCTGCAAGTACGCGGGATTGGTGGGATCCGGCGTCGTGTCGCTGCCAGGCACGGGCAAAGTCCCGTTGGGCGGGGGAAGTGTGGTGCCCGCGGGGAGGCCGAAATTCGCACTTAAGAAACTGCTTAAGTCTTGCGAGTTAGTCGCCAACACCGGGTTGATGACGGAAATCGGATTGTTCCGCAGTTGCTGTTCGTAATCTACGAAGAACCACAAGCGGTTGCGGACGATCGGTCCACCCACCCCGGCGCCGAATTGCTGCAAATCATCCTGGGGTCGGGAAAAACCCGCGGCTTTATCGAGAGCATCGTTCGCGCCAGTGGCTGAGTTGCGGTTGTAATAGAACGCACCGCCATGGAAGATATTGCTCCCCGACCGGGTCACCGCGTTGACGAATCCCGCTCCCCCTCCATAAATCGCGGAGTAGGGACTGACTGCCACTTGAAATTCCTGGATCGCGTCTTCGCCATACAGATAAGGCATGCGGTAACGGCCGATAATGTCGGCAAAGTAGTTGCTGGTGGCGTTGGACCCGTTGACGGTGAACGCATTGGATCCATTCCCATTGGCGTATCCCGAATCTTCACCGCCCTGTTGTCCGGCGATGCTGACCAGGCCCGTGTCGCCGTCATAACTTGTGTTCGGCGTCAGGCTGGCGAAGTCGGTGTAACGTCGTCCATTCAGCGGCAATTCGTCAATCAAGGACCGGTCCAGCACAGTACTGGCCGAGGACTCGACCGGGCGCAGCAGCGGTGCCGTTCCGCTCACCTTTACTATGTCTCCTTTGGCTCCCACGCGGAGCGTGAGGTCCTGCAGTGTGGTGTTTCCAACCAGCACATGCACCAAGGCTACGATGTCGCGAAAATTTTTACCGCTTGCGGTAACGGAATACGTCCCAGGCATGAGGGCCGAAAACTGGTACATGCCCGCATGATTGCTGGTGACAGATTCTTCCACTCCGGTCGCGAGATTCCGCAGATTGACGGAGGCGCCGGGAACAATGGCTCCGCTCACATCGGTAACGCAGCCCGAAATTGCTCCCGTCAAGACGACATTTTGGGCAGCAAGGGAAACACAGCTCGCTGCGATCAGCGCAAGTAAGAAGACGAAAGTTCGAAGGGATGCGAACATATCCGATCTCTGGCCTGCTTCCTGAACGCAGAGTGCAATGATAGCGATTGGATCAAGTTAATTCGAATGGGCCCACAGTCCTCAATCCGCGATTTTGTCGGACCTTGCTTGACGGTCCTTCGTTGGCGGACGCTTGGGAGCGGGCTCTTAGTCAACGAACCAATCGCCAGTCATCTGTTACGAAGAGCAGCAGACGAAGTGGCGTCCGCTTTCTCGCTGACCGATCAAGCTAGACCAGAAGTATTGAGGCAAGATTACAGATTGATAAATTCTTCTAGGCGTCTGGCTGTGAGATTTCGGTGGATGAACTCCGAGCCTTGTTAAAGGCCCTCCGGTCTGCGGCCCCTACGGCAACGCAGAATAGAAGGGCACCCTTTGCAGAAGATTCCGGACCTGCCGAGAACCCTACCGATAAGAATGCCCTTTCGAACTCAGGCCAAATCGAAGCGATCGAGGTTCATCACTTTCGCCCACGCCGCCGCGAAGTCGTTCACAAACTTCTGCTTAGCGTCCGCACATGCGTAGACTTCCGCTAGGGCACGCAGTTGGGAGTTCGAACCGAAGATGAGATCGACACGGGTGGCGGTCCAATTGAGTTCGCCTGTCTTGCGATTGCGCCCTTCGTAGACACCTTCATCTTTCGAGGACGGTTGCCACTGCGTATTCATGTCGATCAGGTTGACGAAGAAATCGTTGGTCAACGTTTCGGGTCGCTTGCTGAATACGCCATGCTTCGACTTTCCGAAGTTCGTGTTCAGGGCGCGCATTCCGCCGACGAGAACCGTCATCTCGGGAGCAGTCAACGTCAGCAACTGTGCCCGATCGAGCAGCAGTTCCTCGGCCGGCTTGTGTTCTCCTTTCCGGTGGTAATTGCGGAACCCGTCGGCAACCGGCTCCATGACGGCGAAGGAATGCACATCGGTCAGTTCTTGCGAAGCATCCGTACGTCCCGGCGAGAATGGAACCTTCACATCGTGTCCCGCCTTTTTCGCGGCTTCCTCGACGGCGGCGTTGCCGGCGAGAATGATTAAGTCCGCCAGCGAAACCTTCTTCCTTCGTTTACTGCCGTTGGATTGAGCGCTGTTGAAGTCCTTTTGGATCGCCTCTAGCTTCCGGAGCACTCTTGCCAACTCCGCCGGCTGGTTCACTTCCCAATCCTTCTGCGGAGCGAGGCGAATACGCGCGCCGTTCGCCCCACCGCGCTTGTCGGACCCGCGGAACGATGCTGCCGATGCCCAAGCAGTTGTGACCAGCTGGGAGATAGACAGTCCGGATTTGAGAATCTTGGCCTTCAGGGCAGCAATGTCCTTCTGGTCGATCAACTTGTGATCCACGGCGGGAACCGGATCTTGCCACAGTTGCGGCTCTTTCGGAACGAGCGGGCCCAGGTAACGCGAGATGGGCCCCATGTCGCGGTGCGTCAGCTTAAACCAAGCCTTGCCAAACGCATCGGCGAACTTATCCGGATGCTCGTAAAAGCGCCGTGAGATTTTTTCGTACGCAGGATCGAACCGCAACGCGAGGTCCGTGGTCAGCATGGAAGGTGCGTGGCGCTTCGAGGGATCATGCGGATCCGGCACCGAACTCTTTCCGGCACCATTTTTCGGCATCCACTGAAATGCGCCGGCTGGACTCTTCGTCAGTTCCCACTCATAGTTGAACAGGTTGGCGAAGAAGTTGTTGCTCCACTTGGTCGGCGTGGTGGTCCAAATGACTTCCAGACCGCTGCTGATCGTCTGATCGCCGGTGCCGTTGCCAAAGCTGTTCTTCCAGCCCAAGCCCTGCTCCTCGATTGGGGCGCCCTCGGGCTCGGCCCCGACGTACTTTTTCGGATCGGCAGCACCGTGGGTCTTGCCGAACGTGTGCCCACCGGCAATGAGCGCAACCGTCTCCTCGTCGTTCATCGCCATGCGGGCGAACGTCTCCCGGATATCGCGTCCCGCAGCCACTGGATCCGGCTTTCCATTAGGCCCTTCCGGATTGACGTAAATCAGGCCCATCTGCACCGCGCCCAGAGGATTGTCGAGTTCACGATCGCCGGTATAGCGCTTGTCCCCCAACCACTCGCTCTCCGGACCCCAGTAGACGGCCTCGTCAGGTTCCCAGACGTCCGCGCGGCCTCCGCCGAAGCCGAAGGTCTTGAATCCCATCGACTCAAGAGCGACGTTGCCGGTGAGGATGATCAGGTCGGCCCACGAGATCTTCCGGCCGTACTTTTGCTTGATGGGCCAGAGCAACCGGCGCGCCTTGTCGAGGTTCACATTGTCGGGCCAGCTGTTCAGAGGAGCAAAACGCTGTTGGCCGGAGCCTGCCCCGCCGCGACCGTCGCCGATGCGGTAGGTACCTGCACTGTGCCATGCCATACGAATGAAAAGCCCGCCGTAGTGGCCAAAGTCGGCTGGCCACCAGTCCTGGGAATCCGTCATCAAGGCCCGCAGGTCTTTGATCACGGCATTCAGGTCGAGGCTTTTGAATTCTTCGGCGTAGTTAAACTCCTTATCCATCGGGTCGGATAGAGTGGAGTTCTGGTGAAGAATTTTCAGGTTCAGCTGATTCGGCCACCAGTCCTCATTCGACGGCGTGGCGGAGGTGGTGTGAGCGCCGCCCACGAACGGGCATTTGGATGGGGCTAATACGGCTGGTTCGGTATTTCCGGGGCCAGGTACACCGGCCAGTATTTCTTTTTCCTCAGGCATAAATCCTCTTTTCGCTTATGAAGTTGTTTTTAAGTTTTTGGCACTGCAGCGCGGACAGAGGCCAAAGACCTCGACCAGCGGCTGCGTTAAATCAAAGCCGCCCGGCACCTGCCGGGCCAGCCGTTTGAAATCGACGAAATCACAGGCAATGTCCTGCACAGACTTGCAGCGAGTGCAGATCAGGTGATGATGAGATTCGAGGTTGCCGTCCACGCGCAATGTGGCGGCATGGGGCGTTACCTCGCGCAAGAGTCCCTTTTCCACGAACAGCCGCAGATTATTGTAGATCGTGGCCAGGGAGATCGACGGTATGCGCCGTTTGACGACAGCATAGATTTGTTCCGGGGAGTAGTGCCCCGGAGCAGCCACCACGGATTCGAAGATGATCTTGCGCTGGTGCGTGGCAGCGAGTCCATGCTTCCAGGCCAGCTCGCAAAACTGCTCATGACTCAAACGCATGATTGGTGGATGAGAATGATTATCGAACAATTCAGCTTATTTGGCAATTGAGGATATGCTCGGTCCGCATACCATCGGTCGTAATGCAGTTCGCTGTTATGAACATGCTTATATGGAAAGCAAGACGCGACTTTCAAGGTCGAAGCAATCGCAGTATATAATTCAAAAGGACGGTGCGCGCCCGTAGCTCAGACTGGATAGAGCGATTGCCTCCGGAGCAATAGGTCGGGAGTTCGAATCTCTCCGGGCGCACCATTCTTTTTGCCGCAGTGGTTTTCCTTGCCGCGGTATTGCCCCACATCCCGACTGTTGCGCTACTGCTCAGGAATGCTACTCAACTGGCCGATGACTATAGATGGTCCAAGCCTGGCCGGAGAGCTCCGACGCTCCGAAATACGCCGCGCGATACCAGGTGGGCTGGCCCGCTATGTGGAGCTCAGCCGGACCCTGGCTCTCGTAACCTTCCTGATGAAGGATGTACCAGTCGGGCTTAACCGATGATGCGGTGCCACGCACATAGAGCAATTGACGGCCTCCCGCAACTCGCGGCCCATAGTAACCAAGCTCAATCCGGGATCGAAAATACTGGTCGGAAGCCACGATGATTCGCGGCGACTGGGTGTGCTTCACGATGTACTGCAACGAAGCCGTAAACTGCCCGCGTCCCACCCGCAGGAATTTCCAGTAGAGATGCCCCTGCCCTGCCAAAAACAGCGCGCATAACGCTATAGATATCACGCGTCCGGCCCGTGTGCGAAGCAGCCTCGCCAGCACCATCGCCGCCGACGCATAAAGAAAGGGCAATAGGACGAGGAAATATCGCGAAGAAAAGAATATCGTCTGCAGCACAAGGATGCAGATCAGCGGCGTAAGGTAGATCCACACCAGCAAAATCGCCAATGGTTCGCCGGACTTCTCTTCCTTTACCAGTCGCCGCACGATCAGCACGATGAACGGTGCGGCTACGATCCAAACCGTCACTGCACCGCTGCCCGGCCAGCCGAGAGCGAGCGCGAACAATCGCCCAAGCGCGTGCGGCAGGCTCATGGGATTTCCCCCGAGCTCTGTTAGGAATCGAAGATCAAAGAAATAGAGCAGCGCAAGAACCACGGCGGGTAGAGCGTTGAGGGCGATCCAATAAAGCATCCGTTTCATTCTGCGGGAACCTGCGACAGGCCGTCCCGCAATCATGAGGAGCGATCCCCCTGCTAACGCAAACCAGATCAAGCAGGCCGTCAGATGCGACAGAATCGCCAGGACGAGGGCCATCGCATACACCGATCCGAGGAGAAACGAACGCCGTTTTCCATTTTCCGGCGCCATCCAGCGCGTCAGGGCTGCGCAGGCCAGCATTGACCCCAGGAGCGCTCCGGAGTATCCCCGCGCTTCCGATGAAAAATGAATCAGCGGATAGGAACATGTCAGCAACCCTGACAGAATGACGGCCTCAAGCTGCGAGCGGCGCGCCAGAAGCCAGTACCCAGCCGGAACCAGCGCAACGCCGCACATTACCGACAGCCACCGATATGGGGGAGGATAATCGTGGTTTCTGACGAGATACAAATACAGTGTATTCAGGTAATGATTGTTGTCGTTGTGCACAGCCGTGAAGATCTGCCATGGCGTTCTTAAGAGCTTGACAATGTACAGGGAAAATAGCTCATCCAGCCAGAGATCATTGTGCGTAGCGATGATCCGCACAATGGCGGCAAGAACCACCAGACCGGCGAGGAGCAAAAGAGGGAGGAACGAATGCACCTTGGCGGAAGCGGTTGTCGTCTCCCCTGTGACGCCTGAGAAATTCCGGGCGGGTCGAGGGTGCAGCGCGAGATCTTCGATCTGTGGCTGGTCATTCTCAGTAGGGATGGTGACGGTCATGCGATGCGGCCAGTGAAGCGCGTCTCAGTGCGTCTGAGACACCGCGGGACTGTCTCTGTTTTCTGCAGGGACGGCTTCAAACAGCACCGCCGTGCTGTCTTCATACGCGACGCGAAAACGTGGATCACTGCGCAGCAGATTACTGAGCGGCCAGGAATGATCCGCGATTACCAGGTTCGCATTCCGAAGTTCAGGGCGATTCTGCCAACCGGCTTCTCCATTCCACAGAGGCAGGGCACGCAGGATTTCATCCTGCGGATGAACGTTCGTCCTTCCGTCCATCGCCACCGGGATCTCGGGCACCGCGTAGATCAGGAACCCTCCCCAGGAGAGTTCATTCAACATCGGCCCCTGCAGGTGGTTTTGGTGAATGTAGCCGACTGCGCCCAGGGGGTATGTTGCGGCCACCTGCCGCAATAATTTCTGGGATGTCAACGACCAGATGCCGGCCCCCATCACCAGCAGAAGAACTACCGAGCCACCGACAGCCGACCACGTTGCCAAACTTATAGGGAATCTTTTTCCCGGGCCCTGATCTTCCTCATCGCCGGAACTCGCAATGATCACGGCGGACAAAACTGCCACCAGCCACGCTTCCCGCAACGAGCGAAATCCCATCCATGCCGACCAACCCAGCAGCACGGCCCAGCTAGTGCGCAGTGGGCGAACTCTTCCCAGTGCAAAACAAGCAAGCATCAGCAACAGCAAGACCGCCCAATCATTCAGTGAGCGGAAATGCATGGCGTGGAACTCGACAATGATGTCGTAAATCTTCGTATCTCGCGCGTAGTGAAAGACGTTACTGAACAGCTGAGGACCGTAGGGATTCACCAGCGTTGCCAGGCACGAGGCGAAAAACGCGAACCAGAGTTGACGGTGGAAGCCGTTGAGCACAGGCCGGGGGGCGCGCATCCCGCTCCATAGCCAGTCCATCAGCGGTTCCGCGCAGAATACGCCCAAGAGAAATAGTCCGAGGACGAACTCGATGTGCACATTGGCCCAGAGTACAAATAATGCGGGCAGAATCCACAGCAGGCGCGCATCCGATTTGCGTTGCGCCCAAACCAGGACCAGAAGCTCCGACACGAAGAACAGAACCGTCAAGGTTCCCGGTCGTGGAGGCAAAGCCGCAGCCATGGCAAGCATGGCGAGTGCTGTAAGCCCAACGGCTTTCCAAAAATTCGGTGTCACAATTCGTACGATGCTGAAGATCACAGCGGTCACGGCTAACCGCATCAGCATCTCGAACCAGACGATGCTGGATAGGTCAAACTGCGAAACCGTCCAGTACGATCCCAGATCGAAAATCCAACTGTAGTCGACCCAGGGGCGTCCGAGCGCGCCCGCCGAAAACGGATCCAGGTGGGGAATCCGGTGGTTCTGCACGATCCATTCCCCGGTCCGCATGTGCCACCAGATATCCGGATCGGCCAGCCGGGCATGTTTGATGAAAAACAAAGGCAGCGCGGCAAAAAGGCAGGTCAAGGTAGCCCACGCCAATGCCTGGGATGACGCAATGGCCCGAAGATGAGCCCTCCACGATCCGGAAGCCGGCGCTGGACTCACAACTTCGTCGCTGCTAGCGACCTCAGCTGGCACAGATCATCCTCGCTTTCGACTTGTTTCGAACCTCGCTCGCACGGGAACGAATCGGCTCGAATCAGGGGATGAGAATTAATGATTGAAGCTGCAGTCTAACAATAATTTCGCCAGAACTGGACACAGAGGTGGCGACCATGATTACGCATGTAACCTGCCCTGCGCGGCGCGGGTTTGCAGCGCGCGAACGCGGCTTGCACGCACGCCGGGGGACGGCTCTTGACTCTTGGCCCTGGATGCCTCCGGATTACCGAACGGGCTTGCCCAAAGCGGCCACGGCGTGCGCAGGAGCGAGACGTACGGCAAACTTGTCATCGTGTCCGCAGCTGATGACTGTCGTATTGTTCGGATACTCTCTTACCCAGATCACCCGTTCGGGGTTCACGAAGACTTCCATCCCGTCGACATCCTCAAACATTACGAATTCCACGTTTCCTCCTTTTTGGCGAATCCCTTCCCCTGGGTTGGCAAAATCAGGAATAGCAGGATCACCGCGCGGTGGTCGATTGTATCGAATGTCGAAGTTGATAAGGAGCGACGACTCAGGAGTGACCCGCTGGTGTTTCTAAAACTATCTGAAGTTGCTGATGAGGATCACGTCGCTGGTGCGGATGCCTTTGGCAACGTACAGCTCCTTGCCGTCGCGCGACCACGAAAAGCCGAAGATGTGTCCGGAGGGGAAATCGGTGATCTGACGCGGCTCGCCGCCTGCCAGCCGCTGCTCCCAGACATTCGATGCGCCTTTGCGGGTTAGCAGGAAGTCCAATCCCTTGCCGTCTGGTGCCCAGTGCGGCGGTCCCGAGCCACTTGGCCGGGAAAGTGTCAGCACAGGTGACCCTCCGCCGGCTGGAATTATGCCGTATTTCAATTGCGGTACGGGATTGCCTTCCTGCATGTCATAGGCGACAAACTTGCCATCCGGCGAGATGTGTGCCCAACCGCCGCCTCCGGGAGCGCTGCCGATTTCCGTCGGAGTGCCCCCTTCGATCGGCATGCGATAAATCTTGGACCCCTCCGAGAGAGAGTTGGTCGCGTACACCAGCCACTTCCCGTCGGGAGAACAATCCTCGTCATTGATATCCTGCTGTACCAGCCGCGTCGGATTCGATCCATCGGCATCGGTTCGCCACAGCTCAGACTTCGTTCCCGTATAGGAATCGAAGATGATGTAACGATCACCGCAATTCGACATCGTGCTGTAGGTGCGCGCGTCGGGCATGACTGCGGTTCGCTGGCTGCCGTCGGCGTTGATCAGATCCAGTTCGCTGCCCTGGCTTCGTACCAGCAGCTTTCCGCCTGGACCCGGCGCGACAGCAAGATCAGCAACGCCTCCAGACGTGATCTGCCGCGCCAGCGCGCTTTTCCCTTCCGGTACGACCCAGATGTTCGAGATCTGCGTCTCATTGAGCGCCGCCAGCATTTTTCCATCTCGCGTGAGATCGAGCCGCACGCCATAGTTGGATAAATCGTTGGTAAACCGTTGTGGTTGGCCCGTGGGATACGGAATCTGCCAGATTTGAGTACGATCCTCTTTCGGCAGACCGATGGCCACCAGAAGCGAGTCGCCCTCGGGCAGCCATACCGGCCGGCCCAAAACTGTTGGGCTCGAGTAGAGTGTCGTCACCGTGCCGTCGGCCACGCGGATGACGTCCAGCACGAAGTTCTGTTCTTTCCCGCTTTGCACTCCAGAGAGCGCGATTGTCTTCCCGTCCGGCGACCAGCTCGCGCCCCACATATAGATCGGATAGATGTTGAGACGAGACAGCAGCCGGTCGCCGCTGCCATCGGCCGAGGCGATGCGGACTTCAATCGCCGCCGTATCCGGCAGACCGCGGATGAAGACGATCTGTGATCCGTCCGGCGAAAATCCGACCGGCGCGTCAATATCGCGAATCAGTTGTCTTGGGTTCCCGCCCAGCACGGGCATCTGGTACAGGTAGCTGTAGTTCTGCGTGGTCTTGTCGGAACGAACGTAGTAAATGAAATTGCCGTCGGGAGAAAATGTCACGCCCTTGAAGTCCACGACATCGGGCGCGAGGACCTGCACATCGCTCTTGGTCGCAACATGACGCATCCACAGGCTCTGCTGTTCGCCGTCGCGCAGCACGTACACAACGTATCGCCCATCGGGCGAGATCGCCACCAGAGCAGCCTTCCCGCTCTCGGTGAGCTTTTCGATCTGCATATTCTGCAGGTTCAGTCCATGCGAACGATGAAGCAGCTTGTAGCCAGCGAAAGCGGTAACCAGCACGATGACCGCGACAGCCGCCATCGCGACTTTCGGGAAACCTTTTTTCGCAGGCGGCGCTTGTACCGGAGCCGATGCCAGTTGCGCCGACGACAGTCTTCCCGAATCTCCAGCGGCAATACCGGAGCCTGATCCACTCTCAACCACGACGCGCCCAGAACTGGTATCCCGCTGAACGCGCTTTAAATCAGCTCGCATCTCGGCGGCGCTCTGGTAGCGCAAGTCGCGATCTTTCTCCAGGGCCTTATTGATGATTTCTTCCAGCTTTGGCGGAACTTCGGGATTCAATCGCACCGCAGACACGGGAGCGCGGTTCACGATCGCTTCGCAGATCATGGCCGAGCTTTCGCCACGGAACGGCAATGCGCCGGTTGCCATTTCGTAGAGCACGGCTCCAAAGGAGAAGAGATCGGAACGGCCATCTAATTCTCGCGCGCGCACCTGCTCCGGCGACATGTAGGCCACCGTGCCCATCGTCGTTCCGGGACTGGTCAGATGCGGTTCCTCGGTGCGAGTTTGCGTGTTGTCGGATGCGATCCGACTGGAGGAACCGCTGCCGAGCACAACTTTGGCTAATCCGAAATCAAGAATCTTGGCGTGCCCGCGTTTGGTAATGAAGAGATTCGCCGGCTTAATGTCCCGGTGAACAATTCCCTGAGCGTGGGCAGCATCGAGGGCGTCGGCAATTTCGATGGCGAGCGAGAGAATCTCCTCGACGTCCATGGCACGCCCGCCGATGCGATGCTTGAGCGTTACACCATCGAGATACTCCATGGCGATGAACGCCTGGCCGTGCTCCTCGTCAATTTCGTAGATAGTACAGATGTTGGGATGATTGAGAGCCGACGCCGCCTGCGCCTCGCGCTGGAAGCGGGCAAGCGCCTGGGGATCTTTGGCAACCTCGTCGGGCAGGAATTTCAGAGCAACGAAGCGATGGAGCTTTACATCTTCCGCCTTATAAACAACGCCCATACCGCCGCCACCGAGTTTCTCGACAATGCGGTAATGGGAGATGTTTTGGTCAATCATCGTTTGCGAATCTTACGTGGCAGAAAAGCGCAAGTCAATGAAACCGAGGGGTACTATGACCTGAGGGGAAAATGCTACACCCCTACCCCAGGGGGGTATGCGTCGGGCCCCGCCAGTGTGCACCTAGATTGTGATCCGTTCCCCCTCGAGTTTCTCGGCGTCACCCTTAAGCGAGCTCGATCCGGTTGTCGGGTCCCAGTACAGGGGTGAACGCGTCCCCTTTTTTCGGTGCACGGCTAGCCGCACATCAAAGCTCTCGGCGACGCAGGCGGTTGTCCCACGGCCTGGATAAGCATCAACAATCTTTCTTGAATTCCCCGAAAAGCGTCCAAGTGAAATCAAGGTGGGCGGTAGGTGCGTAGTCCGTCCAAAACCGCCAGGGAGGGGTGGATGCACGAATTCTGGTTTAATTTCGTGCACAATTCCGACAAACTGGGGAGGAGCATTGGATAGACGAGCAGTCGCTTGACTTCGGCAAAGGAGATGAGAGATTCGTTAGGAACGCATTCCCATTTAGCCTCGGGCTCTACCGCCTGCGGCACTACTCCGGTCCGAACAATACCGACATCAACGCAATAAATCCCTTCGTCATGTGCACCCCGGACCATTAAGTTCATGTGGAGTTCACTTGTCTCACCATCTTTTTGCACGAGAATCGAGGAGTACTTCGAAGGGTGCCCCCGAGTACTAGTTTTGACGACAAAAACGCCCGCCTTGCCTGGTGATCGTATCGAGGTGAGGTATCCGTTTGATCGATAATGCGATTCGACGCCCACTATCGCTGCAAGCTCTAGAAGCTGCCTCTCGCGCCACGTCTTCCGCTTTACGTCCCGCTTCCAGTTGTTTCAGCACCCCGATGATCTGCGCCTCTGCCTGGTCTTCGACATACCCGCTTCCCCTTTCATTCGCTGAAATCATACTCAGCTTTGTGCGGAAAGCGGGGAGCAGGTCAGGTCAGCGACCACTCAAATCAATTAGCGTTACTATGCCATTTTCCATGATCGCAAGTTGACGACCGTCTGGGCTTAAATCGAAATCGAGAGATGGACTCTCAGGAGCAACGGGGACCGAAGCCAATTCTGTTGCTGCTTGAATATCGTAAACCGCAACCCGACCAGCAGTAACACTCCCTGAGATATCGAGTATTCGATTATGGCCCTTCCACATGAAAATCGCGACCGCGATTACATTGCTCCTCTCATCACTACGAAGTGAGACCCATGATTCGTGTTTGCGCATGCTCGGCTCAAAATCCACTCGTCCATCAGACGACATTATCTTCAGCCTTCGATCGAAGTGGTCTTTGCCATTAGTAGTACCTATCGCAAAAAGCGAGTCATTCAATACCTGGTACCGGCCCCAAAGGCGCACGGTGAGCACGACACGGCTCTTGTAGTCGCAGATGGGCCAGGGATAAGTATCCCTGTCAACGGTGAAATAGGCGAATTGATCCGTGACAGACTGTGGATAATATTTAATCTTGTCACCGGCATCCGTGAATGTTTCCTTGCTGCACTGTTCCACAATCGGATGCGGTCCTAGATGTATGACTGTTAGAGGAACATCTGCAGTGTCCCTGTACAGGACGAGTGTGCGACGAGTGCTCGATTGCTCAATATAGCAGTGTAGCGGACACGCTGCTACTGTGCTCCAAATCGCCTCACCGGGAGTTTGACCCATCTGCAACATTTGCAATTTATCATTTGCCCTCGCAATTATCTGATCACGATCAGAGAGATAGACACCGGTTCTCGCGGTGGCATTTGTTGGAAGAGATTCTGACAGGTCAACCTTGCCATCTCGCGAGAAACGCAGTATATGGAACGTTAGGCTAGGCTCGCTGCGAGTTACAAGCCCCATGCGTTCCCGAATTGTAAACCCGACAATAACTCGCCCGCTGTGATCGACGGCAATCGTCGGCTTGTTGATGTTTTGGTGCTGAACTTGTGTTGGTTCTTGCCAGCCATAGTTCTTAAGATTAAGTACAACTGCAGGAACAGCCGTAGATCTTGTCGAAACTGCGAAAAGAATGGCTGTAAGTACCACGAACCATCTCAAGAGTCTGGAGTTTCGTCCGAAGTCCATACCGTCCCTAAGGAAGCATCGCGATGTGCTTCTTTGGCTCGTCGGCAAAAAGGAAAAAGAGATAGGCGCCTTTGTGTCTCCGCAGCAGACGATTTGGGCGACCGATTACTACCCCAGCGCTGTCCATTCAGCTACGGCGGCGTGATCGTCGACGAACGGTACGAACCTTCCGCTCGAACTCCATCATGCTTTTTGCCACGCATTTTCCGCGCAGGAGGGTTTCCCCATCCGCAGTCATACCACTAAGCGGGCTTGATTCCCTGCTCCTTCGTGAATTGCGAAAGGCGCTTCCGCGGATGTAAAGCTCTGCCTCGAAGCAACTTTACTTTGCCTGCTTGGCCGCGAAATCAACCAGGCTTTTGTAAATGTCGATCATGTGCGGATCGATGGTCCCGATGCGGCGGCCGTTGATGAAGAGCGTAGGCGTGCCGGTCACGTCCACGGCTTTGCCGAGAGCGATGGAAGCTTCCACGTGCGCTTTGGTTTCGGATTTGGCGGCGCAGACCGCGATGTCGGCGCCTTTCACACCCGACTGATCGGCGACCTGAGTCAGTTTTTCGTCGACATTTTCGGCGGTGATTTCCTGCTGCCGCTCGTAGTCGGTCGCTATGAATTTCCAGAACGCGTCGTTCGAGGCGTGGGCCACGCAGTCGGCGTATTCCGCTCCCTTTAACGCCCAATTGTGCATCTCCAACGGGAAATTCTGGAACACAAAGCGGGCATTAGGTTCGGCGTCGACGAGTTGCTGTATGGCGGGCTGCGCCGCTTTGCAGGCCGGACACTGCAAGTCTCCGAATTCAACAATTGTCACGGGCGCGTCTTTGGGACCGCGTTCGGGGCCGGTAATGCCCTTGTCGAGAATCCCGTTATCTTTCGCGAAGGGCTTGGCGCCGAAAGGAATGATATCGCCGGTGATCGCGTGTTTCCCATCAGAAGTGACGTAGAACCGGCTCAGTTGCTGTCCTTGCGGGCTCGCAAGGATTACGTTGACCTCAGCCAAACCGCCGGCGCCGGCCGGTTTTATGCTCGAGATTTTCCAGGAAACATCGGGCTGATAGCCGAAAGTCTCGTGCAGAAAAGAATCGACCGTCGCCTCGGAGGGCAGGTTCACGGACTCGTCACCAGCTGATTTCGGAGCTGGCTTCGGGGTTGCGGTTTGGGATGCGGCGAAATTCGCGGCCAGCATCACGACAAAAGCTATGTTGAGGAAACGGCGCATTGGTTCCTTTCAGGTTCGCGTCGCGGATGAATTTTTCGATCAGAAGTTGTCTTCGCCCTTTCGGGACTGAAAGCCGATTCAGAGTTCACTTCACCCGTTCAACTTGGTCTAGGACAAAGCGGTGGACGGGCGTGTCCGCTCAACACAGTCCTCCCACACATTAGAATACGTCAAGCCTCGCTTTTGGCGGCAATCGGAAAACGACGGCCATATCCGAAGGCTTTCGCAGAAATTTTTATGCCGGGAGCGGCTTGCTGACGCTTGTACTCGGCGCGATCGACCATGCGGATCACGCGGCGCACGGTTGCCATGTCGAAGCCACGGTCGGCGGCTATGCGCTCGGCAGAGTGCGAGTCCTCCACGTAATCTTCGAGAACCGCGTCCAAAATCTCGTAGGGCGGCAGAGAGTCGCTGTCCTTCTGGTTGGGACGTAACTCGGCCGATGGCGGCTTTTCCAGACTCGCCTGCGGAATGACGGAACTTCGCGAATTCATATCACGCGAATTCACGTAACGGGCCAGACGATAGACCAGAGTTTTCGGCACATCGGAGATCACCGCCAGGCCTCCGACCATGTCTCCGTAGAGCGTGCAGTATCCCACGCCCAATTCGCTCTTGTTGCCGGTCGAGAGCACGATGGCTCCGAACTTATTCGACAGCGCCATCAGCAGGGTTCCGCGAGCGCGTGACTGAATGTTCTCTTCGGTGACATCTTCTTTTTCCCCGGCGAAGACGGGGCGGAGAATCTCGCGATAGGCCTCATAGGCCGGATTGATCGAAAGAATCTCAAAGCGGATCTTAAGATTGGCGGCGAGCGCGTGGGCATCGTTAATCGATCCGGGCGAGGAATACGGTCCGGGCATGCCAACGCCGATCACATTTTCAGGACCGACGGCATCCACGGCAATGACGGCGGTGAGCGCTGAGTCGATGCCGCCGCTGAGTCCGACAATCGCTTTCTGGAAGCCGCACTTGCGCATGTAGTCGCGGGTGCCTAGAACCAGCGCGGAATACACGCTCGCCTCGTCTCCGGCGATCTGTTCGTGCACCTCGCCGGTCAAAGTGCTGGAATGAAAGTAGACCAGATCTTCCTCGAAGGACCTAGCTTGCGCGATGACTTCGCCTTCACGGTTGAGCACGAGGCTGGAGCCGTCAAAGACAAGGCTGTCATTGCCTCCAACCTGATTGACCATGACGACCGGAACTTTGTGTTGGCGCGCGATGCTGGCCAGCAGGTCGCGACGAAATTCACGCTTGCCGATCCAAAATGGCGAAGCGGAAATGTTCAGCACGAAATTGCCGCCCGCCTGAATGAGCGCGTCCACGGGATCAACGGTGTACAGCCGCTTGGGCCAGAATTGCTTGTCGTTCCAGGCATCTTCACAGATGGTAAGCGCCATGCGATTTCCGCAGAAGGAGAAGAGTTCCTGATTTTTGGCGGGAGCGAAGTTGCGCATTTCGTCGAACACGTCGTAGGTGGGCAGCAGCATCTTCGATTGCAAAAACGCGATCTTGCCTTCGCGCAGCAGCGCGGCGGAATTCATCACCGACTTCCCGGTCTCAGAGTGTGCCGGTGTGACCAGGCCGCAAATGATCGCGATGCCCGGAACTTCAGCGGCGATGCGCTCGACCGTCTCGCGATTGCGGGCGACAAAGGATGGACGCTCGACCAGATCGCGTGGCGGATATCCGCAGACCGAAAGTTCCGGAAACAAGATCAGCCCCGCGCCTGCGGCCTGAGCGCTGCGCGAAAAGTCGATGATCTTGGCGGAATTGCCGGAGAAGTCTCCGACCGTCGGATTGATTTGGCCGAGCGCGATCTTCACGCTATCCAGTGTAAAGCCGCGGAGCCTGCCGAAAAAGCATGCGCCACCGGAAGGCCAAGATACTCACAGCAAAGCATTTCTGATCCTGCCACAATGGAACGATGGTTCCTCGATGAGACGCCGGCAAGATTGATGGGCACAAAGCTCGTGGATGAGCGTAACATAATCGATTTGGTAGAGCTTTTGTGAGGACTCAGTGCGAATTCATTCCCTGCTAAATCGGTTTTGTTTCGTCTCGGTTTTCGTCGTGCTCACCGGCATTCCACTTTCGTGGGGACAGTCCAAGGGCAACCCCCATCGCTGGATGAACCAGAGCCTTTCTCCGGATCAGAGGGCGTCGATGGTCGTGAAGGAAATGACGCTGGACGAGAAAATCCAGTTGCTCCACGGAACCGGGATGGAGGGCCTAAGCCCGATGAGTCCGCTCGCGATTCACTCCAACGGGGGCGCCGGCTATGTTCCGGGGATTCCGAGGCTCGGCGTTCCCGCCATCCAGATGTCGGACGCCGCTTATGGCGTGAGATCGAGCGGCGAGAACGGCCGTTATTCGACGGCATTGCCCGCCGATGTAGCGGGCGCGGCCAGTTGGGATCGCGATGCCGCCTACGAATATGGAGCGCTGATCGGCCGTGAACTGCGCGCGCAGGGCTACAACATGTCGCTGGGCGGAGGCGTTAATCTGACCCGCGAACCGCGCAATGGCCGCACCTTTGAATACCTGGGCGAAGACCCCGTACTGGCGGGAAGAATGGTGGCCTCGGTGATGAAAGGGCTGCAAGCGCAGCACGTGATTGGCGACATCAAGCACTACGCGCTCAACGATCAGGAAAGCGGACGCAACGCCGTCAACGTGAACGTCGACCAGCGCGCTGCACGCGAAAGCGATCTGCTGGCCTTTGAAATCGCGCTCGACGAGGCCGATATCGCCGCGGTCATGTGTTCCTACAATCGGGTGAACGGGGATTACGCCTGCGAAAACACGTACCTGCTGAACGACGTCCTGAAAAAAGATTGGAACTTTAAAGGATTCGTGGTCAGCGATTGGGGCGCGACCCATAGCGCCGCGAAAGCTTCCGCGGCCGGACTCGACCATGAGGAGCCGGGCGAAATTTTTTATGGCAATGATCTGAAGCGCGAAGTGGAATCGGGCAAAATATCAAAAGCTGAACTCGATGATCACGTGCACCGCATCCTGCGCTCTATGTTCGCTACCGGGGTGATGGACGATCCGCCGCGCAAAGGCGTGGTCGACGTGATGGGTGGTTTCGCAGTGGCGCAAAAGATCGCCGAACAGGGCTCGGTGCTGCTGAAGAATAACAATGCCCAGCTTCCGCTCGACGCGACGAAGATCCGCAGTATTGCGGTAATTGGTCCGCACGCCGACGTGGGCATGATTTCCGGCGGAGGCTCGGCGCAGGTCGATCCTCCCGGCGGAAACGCGATCATGCCTCCCGGCCAGGGCTCCACACACTGGCAGGACCAGATCTGGTTTCCGACATCGCCTCTGCGGGCGATTCATGGCAAAGCTCCCAACGCCCAGGTACAGTTCGACTCAGGATCGGACCCGGATTCAGCCGCGGCTTTGGCCAAAAATGCCGACGTCGCCGTGGTCTTCGCGTATCAGTGGGAAAGCGAAGGAATGGATTTGCGAACTCTGTCCCTGCCTTTGCATCAGGACGATCTGATCGCGAAAGTGGCGGCGGCGAATCCGCACACCGTGGTGGTTCTGGAGACTGGAGGTCCAGTCACCATGCCTTGGTCTGGACAGGTCAGCGCCATTCTTGAAGCCTGGTTCGCAGGCAGTCGCGGGGCCGAAGCGGTGGCCAACATTCTGTTCGGCAGGGTGAATCCGAGCGCGAAATTGCCCATGACATTTCCCAAGAGCGAACAGGACCTGCCCCATCCGACGGTGGTGAAGCCGCCGCGGCGCTCGACCACCGACGGCGATCCCGAGCCGTGGAAAAGAATTGCCGCGGGCCTTCCGGCGTTTCAGCTTACATACGACGAGGGCGTGAAAGTCGGTTACAAGTGGTATGACGCCGAGAATAAGCCCGTGCTGTTCCCCTTTGGCTACGGACTGTCTTATACGACGTACTCCTATTCGAACCTGCGAGTGAATGCAGGCGCGGATCCTACTGTAAGTTTCACCGTGACCAACACCGGCAATCGTGCCGGCGCGGAAATTGCGGAAGTTTATGCCGCACTGCCCGCCGCCGCGCAAGAACCGCCCAAGCGGCTGGTTGGCTGGAGCAAGATTTCCTTGAACGCCGGAGAGAGCAAAGACGTGACCGTGAATGTCGATCAGAAATTTCTCTCGATTTTTAACGTGAAAAAGAACGAGTGGGAGTTGGTTCCGGGAGAATACACGTTCATGGTGGGCGGGTCATCGCAGGATCTCCCGTTGAAGGAGGCGGTCAGTCTCAAGTAGTTCCTTGGGGCAGAAAACGCAAATCCAACCTGGTTCGCGACGCGCGGCCAAGCCGGCATTTTTGGCCAAAACCGCGCCTGAATCCAACCAAGATCGACCGTCATCTGTCCAGTATGACTTTGCAACGAATGCAAAGAGAGTCAGCCGGAGGGTTTCACGATTCTGCAGTTTTGAATGAGCCTGCGAGCCAGTGGGGCAACGACTCTGCCGGATGGACGAAGCGTGCTGATGCGGTTTCGGGTGCTCCCCTGCTCGATGCCTATTCGCAATCGGTAACCGGCGCGGTCGAGCGGACCAGCCCGTCTGTGGTGCATATCGAAGTACATCGGGCGTTGCCCGATCGAAGCCCGGGACGCACTCGCTCCGGCGAGCCACGCGAACAGCAGGGCGGAGGCTCGGGATTCATCTTTGCTCCCGATGGATTGATCCTGACCAACAGCCACGTCGTGCATGAAGCGTCGCGCATTGCAGCGACCACGGCCGATGGCCGGCGCATGCAGGCTTCGCTGATCGGAGAAGATCCGGCGAGCGATCTGGCGGTGATTCGGATCGACGAACCGCACTTCAACGAACCGAGCCTGGTAGCGGCGGAAATGGGCGATTCGCAGAAATTACGCGTGGGGCAGATCGCGATTGCCATCGGCACTCCCTACGGATTTCAATCGACGGTAACGGCCGGGGTGGTGAGCGCGCTCGGGCGGTCGCTGCGTTCGTATTCCGGACGGCTGATCGATGACGTGATTCAGACCGATGCGGCGTTGAATCCAGGCAATTCGGGCGGGCCGCTCGTCGATTCCGCCGGGCGCGTGATCGGCGTGAACACGGCGACGATTCTGCCTGCTCAGGGGATTTGTCTTGCGATTGGGATCAATACCGCGAAATTTGTGGCCAGCCGCCTGCTGCGCGATGGCCGCATTCGACGCAGCTACATCGGAGTTTCCGGGCAAACGGTCCCCATACACCGGCGCGTGGTGCGCTTCTACGATCTGCCGAACGAAACCGGAGCGATGGTGCTCTCGGTGGAAGAGAACAGTCCGGCGAAGCGAGCGGGTCTGCGCGACGGCGACATTGTCGTCGCACTGGAAAGCCAACCGGTCGCTGGCCTGGACGATTTACATCGGTTACTGACCGACGTCCGCGTAGGCGTGAGTTCCGGCCTGACGGTGCTGCGCTATACCGAGAAGCTGGAGTTGAGAATCGTGCCCGAGGAAGCGCGGTAAGCGCCAACGCTAGCGGCAAAACCTCTGGATGTCCGGCGGTGGTGGAGTTGCGACATCATCCAATTCGCCGCGCCAGCCCGTGCACCCGTGAGCTACCACATTGCGATCTGTGCTACCTTCCAGTTCTCTAGCTTTGGTCTTGGCTTGCTCGATTTGTGTGCTACTTAGTTCTGCCTCCAGCGCTTGCAAGTCTGAGGCCGCGGAACGCTGACCACCGTCGTAGCTCATCAACATCCATACATAGGCTTCGAAAACATCCCGTGACATACCTTGGCCGTCGCGCAATTGAAGCGCAAGCTGAAGTTGAGCGTGGGGCAATCCCTGCTCTGCAGCCTTGCGAAACAGTTCTGCCGATTGATCATAGTGGCCACGCTCGAAAGTGATTTTGCCGAGAAGGTATTGCGCGAAAGGATTGTTTTGTGAGCTTGATTTGTGCAGCCAATTTGCTGCTTCATTAAGGTCGCGAGGCGGCACTTCTCCCAGATAAATTATGCGCCCGGACAGCCACTGCGCCAGCGGGTCTCCTTGCTGCCCCGCCTTCTTGTATAGCTCCAGAGCTTCGCGAGGGTCTGCCTTAGAATTAAGGCCGGTTTCGTAGAGATATCCGAGCACGACCTCGGCAGGGGCAAAACCGAGCGCTGCGGAGCGCCGAAAATACTCGATGGCGTTAGCCCCGCTGCGGCTTGCGCTGCTGCCAGTCAGCGCATTCATGCCCTTATCGAACAGCGCTGATGGATCGGGGCCGGCGGTCGTTTGGGCGTTTGCGAATATGGCGTTAAAGAAAAAACAGGCACTCAAAATGAGCAGACGGCAGCGCATAGTCCCACACCTCACAGCGATGATGGTTCGCGCCCGCCTTATCGTCAATCACCAATCAGATATTGGCCAATAGTCACTACGGGCATGCAGAGCTCATTGCATCCCCTTCCCTGCTGTGGTAGCCTCATTCCGTGACATCCACTTTGCACGACAAAGTACCTGCCGGGCTCGACCATGAGGAAGCAGAAATTTACCGAAAGCTGGACCCGGCACGGCTTCCGAAGCACGTTGCCATCATCATGGACGGCAACGGCCGCTGGGCCAAACACCGTCACATGCCGCGGGTTGCCGGCCATCGCGCGGGCGTGGCGTCCGTGCGGTCAACGGTTGAGACCGCTGCGCGCATTCACATTCCCGCGCTGACGCTTTACGCCTTCTCCGAAGAGAACTGGAAGCGCCGTCCGGCAAGCGAAGTAGGTTTTCTAATGCGATTGCTGAGCCGCTATCTCAAGGCGGAAGTTCCCACGCTCAACAAGAACAACATTCGCCTGGAATACATTGGGCGTCAGCAAGAACTTCCCGCCGATGTGCAGGAGCGCATGGCCTGGGCGCGGGAGGCCACGGCGCGCAACTCTGGAATGGTGCTCACCCTGGCGCTTAACTACAGCGCCCGCAGTGAACTGGTGGACGCGTTCCGCTCCATGCTGCATGCGGCTTCTCAGAATGGCGGCATCGACCACCTGAAGATCGATGAAGACGCTGTGAGCCGGCATCTTTACACGCGGCATTTGCCGGATCCGGATCTGGTGGTGCGGACTTCGGGTGAAATGCGCTTGAGTAATTTCCTGCTGTGGCAATTGGCTTACGCAGAAATCTACGTGACCCCAACTCTTTGGCCGGACTTTCGTGGTATCCATCTGCTCGAAGGGATCGCCGAGTATCAAAAGCGCGAGCGCCGCTATGGCGGACTGAAGCACAACGACAGAGAACCGTCCGCTCACGCCCTTAAGTCTTAAACAGGAGGACGCCCCCGGTGCACAGGGGAACTCCTCTGTGATCCTTTGCGCCTTCTGTGGGTATAATCTTCGTTTTCTCCCAAATCCCTTGCTCAAACGCATAGCCACTGCGGTGGTACTGATTCCGATTGTGCTGGCGCTCATCCTGCGCGCGCCCATTCCAGTGCTGGCTGCCTTTGTGGCGGTTGTGGCGCTGCTTACGATTCACGAATTCCTGAAGCTAACCGAATCCTACAGCGTGAAGCCGATGCGCTGGCCGACGTATCTTTTTGTCGCCGCTTTTTTCATTCTGCTAGGGCTCAACCTCGGCAATGACAAGCCGTTGCTTTCGACCGCCATTTTCGTCTATTGCATGGGATTCGCGGCGGCCATCGTGCCTTTCTTCGCGCTGACCATCGCCATGCGCCGCACGGAATTGCAGAGCGGATATCCGGCGGCGGCGGCTTCAGTATTTGCGTTCACTTACATTGCTCTGCCCTTAGGCATGCTCGTGCAGCTGCGCCAGCAGTGGGCGGGCGCTTTTTATCTCCTGTACCTGCTGCTCATCGTTTGGGCTGGAGATACTTTCGCGTACTTCACTGGCAAGGCGATTGGACGGAATTTGATGGCGCCGCGCATCAGTCCGAAGAAAACGTGGGAAGGCGCAGCGGCCTCGGTGGTCGCGAGTGTGGTTGTCGGATGGCTACTGTTCAGCCACGCCGAGCAAATCAGCGTGAGTTTTCTCAGCGCTGGGCTGATCAAGCGTCCGGATGGGCTGTATGGCGCTGAAATTCCAGCGACGAGTACAGTCATCTGGCTGACGATCGCGTTGAACATCGCGGCGCAACTCGGCGATCTGGTCGAGTCGCTGATCAAGCGCGGAGCCGGAGTGAAGGATTCAGGCGCAATTCTTCCCGGTCACGGCGGCATGCTCGACCGTATCGATGCCCTGCTGTTCGCCGCGCCCGTGCTGTGGTTCTATGCGGCATGGCGGGTGATGCAATAGGTAAAATTCCCCGTTGCGTCCTGCGAACGCCAGACATCGTAAAATGAACTGACGTTATGAAACGCATCGCCATCCTGGGATCCACTGGCTCGATCGGGCGCAGCACGCTCAGTGTGGCCGAATCTTATCCTGAGCGGTTTCAGATCGTCGCGCTGGCTGCGGGGCACAATATTGACGCCGCTTTCGAGCAGGCCAAGCGCTGGCATCCGTGCGTGATCTCGATGGCGGAGGAATCCGACGCCGAGACGCTCGGTTCGCAATTGAAGAAAGAAGGACTCGGCGAAATCGAAATTGTGTATGGGGCAGCCGGTACGGTTCGCGTCGCAATGCATCCGGAAGTCGATTTTGTGGTGAGCGCGATTGTCGGCGTGGCCGGATTGGAAGCGACTTACGAAGCCGTTCGCGCTGGAAAAATCGTCGGGCTCGCCAACAAAGAATGCTTGGTTGCCGCCGGAGAGCTGATCACGGCCGAGGCGCGCAGGCAAGGCAAGCCGCTGCTGCCGATCGACAGCGAACATAATGCCGTCCATCAATCTCTGCGCGGCGGTCGCATGGAAGAAGTTCACCGCATCTGGTTAACGGCATCCGGCGGCCCCTTCCTGCACACTCCGGCCTCGGAATTTGCCGCAATCACCGTGCAACAGGCGTTGAATCATCCCACATGGAAGATGGGGCGGCGGATCACTATCGATTCTGCCACGCTCATGAATAAGGGATTCGAGGTGATCGAAGCATGCAGACTTTTTCACCTGCCTCCGGAGAAAGTGCAGGTGATCGTGCATCCGCAATCGACCATTCATTCCATGGTCGAGTTTGTGGATGGCAGTATACTTGCTCAGATCTCGGTGACGGACATGCGGCTGCCGATTCTGTACGCTCTGACATATCCGGAGCGAATTCAGTCGGATATGCGCTTCCCGGTCAGTGACTTGCGTCATCTGGACTTCTGTCCTCCCGACTTGAAAAAATTTCCCTGTCTGCGCCTGGCCCACGAGGCCGCTGAAGCAGGAGGGGCAAAAACCGTGGCGTTGAATGCCGCGGATGAAGTGGCCGTAGCCGCCTTTCTGGAAGGCAGCATCCGCTTTGACGACATTCCCAGAGTCGTCGAAGAGGTTGTCCGTACAACCAACTCTGGGAAGCTGGACTCTATTGCAAGAGTCCTCGAGGCGGATGCCGAGGCCCGCCAGCTTGCTGTACAGCGCGTACGATCGGGGGATCGAGTGAAGGGCCCAGCAACTTCTTTCGCCTGAGTCGCCGGCAGCAGTCCGCAAACATCTTTCGTCCGATTTTGGAATCTAATGTCTGAGGGCTAACGTACTTCCCTTATGTCTGATTTTCTGATCTCTATTGCAGCCGTCGTCGTAGTTCTGGGATTCATGATCCTGATCCACGAGTTCGGCCACTATGCCGTGGCCAAGTGGTTGGGAGTGCGGGTCGAAGTGTTCTCCATCGGTTTCGGCAAACGGCTGTTTGGGTTCACCAGGGGCGAGACGGACTACCGCGTCGCTGCGATCCCGCTCGGCGGTTACGTAAAAATGAGCGGCGAGAACCCGATGGACGAGCGCACGAACGATCCGCGCGAGTTTCTGAACCATCCCCGCTGGCATCGGTTTCTGATCGCGATCGCCGGTCCGACCATGAACATCCTGCTCGCCGTAGCGCTGCTCACGGTCGTGTACATGGTGCATTACGAGTACCCGGTGTATCTCGATAAGCCTGCCGTGATCGAAGGCGTACGTCATGATTCTCCGGCCGCGCAGGCGGGTATTCAACCGGGAGACCAGATTGTTGAGATTGATGGCATCCACGATCCCACCTGGGAGCAGGTGCAGCCTCGAGTTTGGCTCAGCCCGAACCAGCCTCTCACGGTGATGATTCAGCGCGGGAATGACGTTTTCCCGAAGACTCTCGTGCCCAAAGCGGTGACTACGTCGGAAGTAGGATCCGCGGGATGGTTTCCCGAAGAACCGGTGGTGATCGGCCAACTCGATCCCGGTCTGCCGGCTGCGAAAGCTGGATTGAAAGAGAATGACAAGATCGTTGCCATGAATGGAAACCCGATCCCGTCCATTGAAAGCATGATCGACAGCCTGCAGCAGACCAAGGATCAGCCTGTCGATTTGACCGTCAAACGCGGAAGCCAGGAGCTGAATTTCACGTTACGGCCGGTTCTAACTTCTACCGAGGATCCTCACCAACAGCGCTATCGGCTGGGATTCGTCAACAAGGGCGTCACCAAAGTGACTACGCTGCCCTTCCCGGCAGCTCTGAAACTCTCGATCGAGCAGAATAGGAAGTACGGCGCGTTGATTCTTGAATTAGCCAAGAAGCTGGTGGAACGCAAGATTTCCCCGAAGGCTATCTCCGGCCCGATTGGAATCGCGCAGGATGCCGGCTATGCCGCCCAGCAAAAGGGCTGGACTCCGCTAATGGAGCTCACGGCTGGAATCAGCTTGAATCTGGGCATATTCAATCTGCTGCCCATTCCGATCCTTGACGGCGGCGTCATTCTCTTTTTGCTGATCGAAGGCATCATGCGCCGCGACATCAGCATGAATGTGAAGGAACGGGTGTATCAGGCCGCCTTTGTGTTTTTGGTACTGTTCGCCGTGATGGTGATTTACAACGACCTGATGAAGACGCTCCCCGGTCTCGCGGATCGGCTCCCATAGTTCCCGTGTCACGGACGACTGTGCAGGGATGCCTTACCCGTGGCTTCCCGCTTCTACATGCTAGAATTTTCTTATGGCTATAAGTGCTCGTCGAAAAAGCTTCACCACTGTAATCGGCGGAGTCCGCGTCGGTTCGGATGCACCAGTTGTGGTGCAATCCATGACCAATACCGATACGGCCGATGTTCCCGGAACCGTGCAGCAGTGCGCGGCGCTGGCCCGCGCCGGATCGGAATTGGTCCGCGTCACGGTGAACAACGACGAGGCTGCCGCGGCCGTGCCTCACATCGTTGAGCAACTCGATAAGCAGGGCATTCGCGTGCCCATCATCGGCGACTTTCACTACAACGGACACATTCTGCTGACCAAGTATCCGGAATGCGCCCGCGATTTGGCCAAGTACCGCATTAATCCCGGAAATGCCAGCATAGGAGCGAAGGGCGACTCCAATTTCCGCACCATGATTGAAGTCGCGGTGAAATACCAGAAGCCAGTGCGGATCGGCGTGAATTGGGGTTCGCTCGATCAGACCCTGCTCACCCAGATGATGGACGAGAACTCTCGCCTGCCCGAGCCGAAGGACGCCCGCGAAGTGACCATGGAAGCGATGGTCGTCAGCGCGCTGAATTCCGCGAAACTGGCGGAAAAATTCGGCCTGCGTCCGGATCAGATCATTCTGAGTGCGAAAGTCAGCGGAGTGCAGGATTTGATCGACGTCTATCGCGCTCTTGCCGCCCGCTGTGAATATCCGTTGCATCTGGGTCTGACCGAAGCCGGCATGGGTGCCAAAGGAGTCGTCGCTTCGAGCGCCGCCATGGGCGTCCTGCTGCAGGAAGGCGTTGGCGACACCATCCGGGTTTCGCTCACGCCGGCACCCGGCGGCGATCGCACCGAAGAAGTGCGCGTGGCGCAGCAGATTCTGCAATCCATGGGGATTCGCAGCTTCACGCCACAAGTCACCGCCTGCCCCGGCTGCGGACGCACTACCAGCACCTTCTTCCAGGAAATGGCCGAGCAGATTCAGTCCTACCTCCGCGAGCAGATGCCTGCATGGAAGGGCCGCTACGTCGGCGTGGAAGAGATGAAGCTAGCGGTCATGGGATGCGTGGTCAACGGCCCGGGTGAATCGAAGCACGCCAACATCGGCATTTCCCTGCCGGGCACGTTCGAAGAGCCCAAAGCTCCTGTCTATGTGGATGGACGCCTATTCACCACGCTGAAGGGCGATCACATCGTGGCGGAATTTATCGAGATCCTCGACGGCTATGTGGATACGCACTACGCCGCCAGAGCGTCCGTGAAAAAAGAAGAAGTTCCCGCCAGAGTCTAGGGGATCTAGAGGCAAGGAAATCTCCGGTCGGTAAAAAGGGGAACCCATGCCCTTTGTGAATACAAATGCGCTTAAGGTGATTGAACGGCTGCCGGGGTGGAAAGGACGCTATTTTCACTCCCGCAACATGACCTTCGCCCACTACGAATTCTCAGCCGGATCCAGCATTCATGAACACTTCCATCCTGAGGAGGAGGTCTATGAAGTGATCGAGGGTGAACTTGAGCTGACAATCGACGGAAAGTCCGAGATCGCCAAGCCAGGCATAGTTGCCATTGTGCCGGCCAACAGCCACCATTCCGTCAGGGCATTGACGGATGGGCGTCTGATTGTTGTGGACCATCCGGCCCGTCCGGAATTCGGGTAGGGCGTCCAATTTTCGCTGCGCACCGCAGTTGCCGCCCACCGCGCGCCCAAAACAAGCAGTAGTCCTCGGCGCAGTCTCGCGCACTCGCGGTCAAGAGTGCCCCGCGCCACTCGACTACTGTCCCGTCAATAAGAAGCTCGGATTCTGCAGCGCCGGTTCGCCATTCGCCAATGGAGAACCCACGCTGTACGGCACCATGAGATCGACTTTCAGAATGTCAGGAGTGTTCGTGCCGGTGGTTGTAATGGCACTGGTGTTTGTCTGGATGTCCGCGACCACCCCGGCATCGCAGATGCTGGCATAAACGTGGGTGCTGTCGGGAGCGGCGGCAACAGACATGCGGAAGCGCGGAGCGCTCGGCGTGTAAGGCACATTCGAGGTCTGACAATAAGGCGTTTGAGCTACGGCAACTTGCGAAGGCGCGAATATGGGAGTCGTCTGAGGAACCGTCAGCGCCGATGCGCTGAGCAATGATAAAGAAGGCGGCAGCAGCGAATTTGCCGAGGAAACCGGTTTCACCGTAAAGCTAGCTGCATCGTAAACCGTGACCTGGGGAATAATGCAGCCGGTTGCCGTCGAGCTCACATTCGCGTCGGGACAGGTTGTGCCCGGTGGCACCAGCGCATAGCTGGCCACATAAAAGCGGCTGCCATCGGGCAAAGGTGCTATCGAGACCGGCATCACCGGCCCGCATCCGCGGCCCGCAACCGAACACAACGAAGGCGCGGCAATACTGATCTGCCCGCCCGTTGTCGTTCCCGCCGGAAGCGGTACGGGCGTGTCGTTGGGGCCACCGCTGGCGGCAAACACATAAATACTTCCCGCCGCGGGATTCGTCACATACAGCCGGTTCAGGTTCGAATCGTAAACCACCAGATTGGCGCCAGCGCCTCCAACGGGCAGGTTCGAAATAATCGCATTGGTGTCGGTGCGGATGGTGTGGAGCACGCCGTCTCCCTCGGTGAGCACGAACACACGTTTCGCGTCCACCCGCGAAACCGCCCACACCGGATTCGTGCTGCCGGACGGCAGCGCAATTGTCCCTAAGGTCGACAAATCCACGGGAGAAAGATCTGTGATCGTGTTGTTTCCCTGGTTGAGAACATAGAGATTGATCAGGTCGGGCGTTTCCACCATCGCGACCGGATGTGTCCCCGGGAAGTACTCGATGTTCGGAATCGAGTTCTGCGACGGACTCAATTGAGCGACGGAGTCCGTGCTCCCGACCAGGCAGTTGGGACTGTTTTCCACTCCGAAATTTGCGACGTAGGCCGAGGTATTCGAGGCGGTAGTCACGTAGTCGGGCAAATACGGACAAAACATGGGAAGGGTCACGGTTCCGCTGCCGGAAACTGTCGGCAGACCGGTCGTGGTTGAACTGACCGCGTACGTCAGGGTGGTGCTGCTAATGGAAGCGATCTGGAAGCAGCCGTTGTATCCCGCGCCCGTGTAGCCGGGGATGACAACATTGGAAATGATAATAGTCTGTCCCGCGGTTGCGTTGGGCAAAGGAGCGCTCAGGGTCGCGGTCACCACGTTCGCGGATTCACTGATCGAGGCGATGTTGGAACTCAGGGAGGTTCCCGCATTCGGGAAACTGTAGGTCAGAATCGTGCCGAACCCAGTCGCCGTACTGCTATCGGCTGCTGGACTGAACGATGTCACCACGTCGGTTCCGGCGGGACAGAGATTCCCTGCGCCACTGGTCACCAGCACGCGAGAAAAATTAGGCAGAATCGCCATGTGTGTGGGATTCTGTCCCACGTCCGCCTGTGCGATGTCGCTGTCGCCGGAAACATCGATTTGCATGGCGGTTCCCGGGTAAAAAGGCGAATTCGTGCTGATGGCATAGACCCCATGAAAGTTCGCGGTGTTCGGCGGGGCCGTGCTGATCGGAATTACTACCGGGCGGTAGACCTGACCACAAGCGATACATATCAGAGTTGCAGATACGACTGCAGCCAGCCCACCTACACGTCGGAAACTCATCGGCACCCCGAAGAATTGGTTCTTGTTTGGTGATTCAGACGAAGCGAGTATTGTAACGATTGCGCCGTTTTGGCGCTAGCGCCAGAAAGTAGTTACCCGCCGTCGGTGCTCAGCAGTCTGCAAAGATGCGGTCTGTTATGGATCGAGATGCCTGAGGAGAGTTTTCTCCGGCGGCGAACGGGCAGTGCCCTGGATTGACGAACTACAAAGGACACAAAGTCACACAGTCACCAAGTCACCAAGTCACACAAAGGTCGACTTGGCAGGATTTCTGGTATCTTTGTGTCCTTGGTGGTCAAATTGGGCGTCACTCTGGAGGGTTAGCAAACGCCCCTGCGAATTATCCCCGGCCGCGGCGTGCCTTGCCCGCTGCACGTTGTGGACGTTCCGTCTCCGGCGCGCTCGCGGCTGGCTTTTTCTTACCTTCCATCTGGGCCAGGCTCTGTTTCAGCGCGGCCATAAGATCGACCACCGGAGCAAGTTTTTTCGGTTTCTCCACGGCTGCGACTTCCCCGCCCTCAAGCTTGACTTCGATCAGCTTCTTCAAATTCTCCTGGAAGTCGTCATGGTATTTGTCCGGATCCCACTCCGCCGCCAGCGCCTCAATCAGCTGATGCGCAACTTTCACTTCGGCATCCTTCAACTCCACATCGGGCGCGCCAAAGCCTTCCACTTTCTTAACCTCATCGGAGTAGTACATGGTGTGCAGCATCAAGCCACCTTCGGACGGCCGAAGGAAACAGGTGTACTCGCGGTTGTGCATGGTGACTTTCGCAATGGCCACATACTCGCTCTCTTCCAGCGCCTTGGTGAGCAGCGCATACGGACGGCGTCCGGCTTCTTCCGGCAGCATGTAGTAGGAAGACTCGAAGTACACGGGATCGACTTCGCTCTCCTTGACGAATTCAAGGATCTCCATGGTCTTCGCCGTCTGCGGTTCGATCTTCTTGATCTCTTCGGGCTCGATGACGATGTATTCGTCTTTGCGAAATTCATAGCCCTTCACGATGTCGCTGCGATCGACCACCACTCCCTCTAACTGGCAAACGTATTGCTGCTTCAGCCGGGACTTGTCCGGACGATGCAGCATGTTGAAAGAAATTCCGCTGCTGCGCGCGCCGGAGAACAGGCGCACGGGCATGGAAATGAGTCCAAACGTTAAGTGACCGGACCAGACTGAGGCTGGCATAGTTTCCCCTCGAAGATGTTCTCTGCAGCCGGCGCTCTCGTGCCGGCACGGCTAAGCCCCACAGCAGGGAGAGTTTAGCGCAAAACGCTAATTTGATGCACCAAACTAGCGGCATGGGGGATCGAAATGAAAATCCACAGGGAATGTGGTTACAGCTGAGGAAGCACAGGATGTTGTGTTAGCAGAAGAGGTTCTTGCAGTTCGAGTCGATCAAGGCACAGGATGAGCGGGTGCCCCACCCTTCCCGCGTGGGAGGCCCGACCTGCGCTATCCCATAGGAAAATTCGACGGAGTCTACTCTGAAGAACAGAAGCCGCAATACCTCGCCGATATTGAGCAAACGCCGGCGAATCTCCGCGCGGCTGTAATGGGGCTTTCTGCGGCGCAGATCGACACTCCTTCTCGCCCCGAAGGATGGACTGTCCGCCAAGTCGTGCACCACCTGCCCGACAGCCACATGAACTCCTACGTTCGCTTCAAGCTGGCACTCACCGAAGACGAGCCGACGATCAAGCCGTATGCCGAAGATCGTTGGGCCGAACTGGCCGACACCAGATTCACGCCCATTGAAACTTCGCTGACACTGCTGGAATCGTTGCACGAACGCTGGGTCGCACTGCTTCGGTCGCTGACGCCAGAGCAGTGGAAGCGCAACTTCCGGCACCCCGAACTCGGATTGATGTCGCTCGAGAAAACGCTGGCGCTCTACGCCTGGCACGGACAGCACCATGTGACGCAAATCACATCACTGCGCGAGCGCAATGGCTGGTAATGCGATGGGAACCCGCCCGTCCACACTTTGGTCATCTTTCTGCCGGCCGGGCGCTCGATAGAATTCCTACGATGCCGCGAATCCGTCTAGTTTTTCAGCATTTGGGCTGGAAGCTCATTACCGCCTGCGCTCTGCTGCTAGCGCTCCGATGTGCAGCCCAGAACGCCCCGGCATCGTGTAAATCTCAGCCGCCGGACAATGCCAGAGAAGTGCAGTCGAGCGAGACGTCCGATTCCGCCGGCTCGATCGCAGCCGCGGCCCGCAGCACGAAAGCGCAAAAGACCGGCCGCGCCAAGAAAGTCATCACCGATGAGGATATGGAAGCCGTCGCCGGCCCGTTGCCGCGCTTGAAAATGGACGGCGCTGAGAACGCCGATGAAGTAGTGGCAGCTATCGCCAAGTACAAGTTGGACCACACGCCAGAACAGACCGAGCAGGCCGTCCACGTCTGGTATGACCGATACGATGACATCCTGGGTGCGGCGATCCAGGAAAATCTCGATTTGCAGACCCTGCGCAGTGCCAATATGAGCAACGGATACGAACTTTGCCAAGAAAGCCAGGACTACCAGAAATGCCAGAGCCGGCAAATGGCCGAGTCTCGAGGGGCGCGCAATGATGCGACCGTAATGATGAAGAACAACAATCTGGAAGTGCGCATCCAACACGCCTTGATGAAAGTCAGAAACGGGCTGTCGATGAATCAATTGCGTTACGACTGGTTCAAAATACGAACCACAAATAACATCGACACCTTCTGATTTTCTGAACAAGCCACGCCTGATTTCTTGGCTCCAATTCCGCACGAAGCCGACTCTCTGAATGTAACTGCGATTTTTTGCCAGTTGCCAACGAGTTTCCCAGTCCCGAATTCTCCGACAGTTGCATTCGATTTGAACACTCTTCCCTGGAAGAAGGACAATACTGGGCGAAGGCAACTTGCGACGCGCCTCCGCCTTCTTAGTGCATGGGAGGGTCTGCAATGAAACGCTATAGCTTTGCGTCTTTCTGCTTCCTTCTTGTTCTTGCTTTCGCAATCACGTTAGCCTGCGGTTCTTCGCCGGTATCACACACCTCTAGGAGTTGCAGTTCCGCGCCGACTGCCTCGAATAGCAGCATGCCTGAGTCAATTACTCTGTGTCCCACCGTCGCCGACGCAAAAGATTACCCTGACGGGCAGGTTCAGTTTATTGCTATCGGAATGTTTCAGACGTCGCCTTCCCCGGCTTTGCTGAAACCGCAAGTTTGGGGAGCCTGTCAGGACAACAATCCCACAACCGCGGTCTCGGTTTCGAGCCTTGGCTTGGCGCAGTGTGAAAGCGGAGCATCGGGCGCATACAGCGTATTTGCTTCCGACATGACCAATTGCCTGGCGATCGGTCCCTGCGGAACTGGCTGCTTCGTCAGCGGCTACTCGAAGTTGACTTGCCCGTGAAGAATGAGGGATAGGCGACGAGCTTCGCTCGGGTGGCCGCTCGCGGCATGGTCGCGTCTCCGGGAAGGTAGCTGTCGCTCTCGGGCGAATTTGCCCCTACGTAACCCCCAGCTTCCATAGCGAATAACTCGCCGCCTCGCGCAGGACTGCAATCGCGCGCTGCGTCCAGCCGTGCGGTTTGGAATCCAAACGCGGCGCGACGTACACTGGGCCGATGCCATCGTGCTCCATCAGCTTACGGATGCGGAAGACGTGATAGGCATCGCTGACGGCCACGCAACTGTGCAATCCGTTGGCATGCATGATCACAGCCACGCGCACCGCCGATTCCGCCGTGTCTCGGCCCTGGGTCTCGGCAATCACGCTGCGCTCGGGAACTCCGCGATGCATCAGGTAATCGTGACCCACACCGCCCTCGCTGTAGCTTGGATCCGCGGCTGCGCCACCCGTAGTGATGACGACCGGCGCGATCCCTCGCTGGAACAATTCGAGAGCATGATCGAGACGTGCTCGCAGCACCGGCGAGGGATGTCCGGAGTACTCCGCCGCGCCGAACACCACGATAGCGTCGGCCGGATGGATTTCTTCCAGAGTTGACGTGTGGACGATTTGCGCTGCCGTGCTGGCGAAAAATATGGCGCAAAAGGCAATCAGCAGGATCAGCAGCCAGATCCACCACCAAGGCATCCTGTGCGGTTTAGCGGCTTCGCCCGGCATGGGGTCGAGTTTTCCGTCCGTCGAGGTCGCTCTTCGTGGCTCGGCCAGATCGCTCAATTCGTGTGCGGCTCATCCTTGGGCAAAAAAAGTGGAGATCTGATCAGCCGGGATTGCCCCTTCGCGAATCACGCGCCAGCGCTCGCCGTCCGCGCCGTCATCCGTCAGATCGATGATTGTCGAGGCAACATCTCGCGGCGAAGTTCCGCCGTCCACAATGATGTTGATGCGTCCATGGAGCTGTTCCCGAACTTGCTCGGCGCTGGTGCATTCGGAAGCTCCACTGAGATTCGCCGAGGTCGCGGTAATAGGAATCGCTGCCGCCGTGACCACAGCCAACGGGATCTTCGCGTTTGGCACCCGAATGGCGACGTTCCCCGTGTTGGCCGTGACTTTGAGCGGCAACCGGGATCCCGCTTTCACAATGATGGTCAGCGGTCCCGGCCAGAACTTGCGCGCCAAGGCATAGAACTCGTCCGACAAGTCTTTCGCCAGTTCCTCAGCCTGTTCCACGCTGGAAATCAGCAGTGAGAGCGGCTTGTGGCGGGAGCGGGTTTTGATCTCGTAGACTTTATCGACCGCGCGCAGATTAAACGGATCTGCGGCCAGCCCGTAAAAAGTATCCGTGGGCATGCCCAGCACTTCGCCGGAACGAATCTGATCGGCGGCGTACTTGACGAGCGATATTTCTGGAGTTTCACAATTAATCTTAACGATCTCGGCCCGCACGGCTGCGCTACCTCCGGGTTCGGTTCAAGAATTCGAATGGCTTTGTCGCAAAACCTATCATAATACGGCAAAAAGCCCGCGCGCGACCAACTCCGGGTATGATGAGCGCTGCCTGCATTTGAAACGAGGCGACGGGCCATCCCGACGGTCCACGCTTTTCACCAGCAGGGCACGAGACATTCTGTGCGAAATGCCGCGCGGAAACTCGGGAGGCCTTGGCCCAGCCTGAAAAGTGGATGCGCTCAGCATGACGCCTCCATGCAGGAGCCAGGCACGGCAGTCAGGCAGAATATGAGCCAAACAGAAAAAATGTCGCAGGATACAAGGCTCCGCCGCATTGAAGGCCGGCATAACGCGCTCATCAAGCGCGTACGCCAGGCTTTCGCACGCGCCGAACTGACCGACGAGGGCGACTGCGCCATCGAGGGCGTTCACATTGTCGAAGAGGCGATTCGCAGCGGACTGCACTTTCGGGCGATCCTGTTCCGCGAATCGGCGCAATCGCTGGCCACGCGTCTTCTGCCCCAGATCGGATCGCGCGTCGAAACCCTGCTGCTTCCCGACAACATTTTCGACGGCGCCGTTCCCAGCGAGAGTCCTCAGGGCGTTGCAGCGCTGGTTCGGCTGAAAGAATTTTCGCTTGACGATCTATTCGAACGGATACAACTCGGACCGATTGTGGTCGTGGTCGGATTGCAGGACCCCGGAAATCTTGGGACCATCCTGCGGTCGGCCGAAGCTTTCGACGGCGCCGGTATGGTTCTCGGCGAAGGAACAGTAAGCCGATTCAATTCGAAGCTGATTCGCGCCTCGGCAGGATCGTTGTTCCGGCTGCCAGTCGTATCGGCGAAAGCTGCCGGCGGATCGGATGCGATCGTTGCGCAATTCCACGCCAAAGGCGTCCGCCTGCTCGCGACTTCTTCGCACAAAGGCACGCCGCTCGATCAGGCCGCGCTCACGGGCGCATCGGCAATTTTCATCGGCGGCGAAGGCGCGGGCCTGCCGAAATCGTTGATGGCGCAAATGGAGGAGACCATCGCCATCCCGCATTCCCCGCGCGTGGAATCGTTGAATGCGGGCGTGGCCACGAGCATCATGCTGTACGAAGCGGCAAGACAAAAAGCGGCCCTCCGCTTAAGCGACCAATAGCCGACGCGTGCGAAAGGGCCGCGATTGCAAGACATCTAGACCTTGTTGTAGACGATCGTCAATGGCCTCGGCTGGCCCGTTTCGTGAATGGTCAGCGTCAGAGTCTTTCCATCCGGAGACACTTCGTATTTCGTGTGATCCATCACCTGGCCTTTGACTTTGTCGGTGACTTCCAGCGTATGTGCGTTCACTCGCTTGCCTGATGAAGTCGAGCCCGAGGCCACGTCCGGCCCTTTCTCGTCGTACTCCTTGCCATCGAACTTCATGCTGAGCACGTCCCGATACGCTGGCGTGTTGAACGTTAAGCCATCGCTTTCATAGGGCGAAATCTCCCATTCATCGGGCGACGTAAATTTCACATCGCTCTCTTGCCATGTGCCTGCCCAGCCAGAGCCGCCGCCGCTCACTTTCTTCCAGAGCACGTCGAAATCCGAGGTCGTGCCGTCGGGCTTGGTTTCCGTTCCCTTGATCGTCTGAGTTTTGCCGTCAGCAGAAATCGTGTGCGTCATCGAGCCGAGCACTCTGCCGTCTTTCTTGATCACCATCTTCCAGCGGTTCGCTCCATCGGGAGTCATCGATATGGTTCGATCGAAATGCACCGGCTGGTCAGTTCCGTCATAGGCGATCGTGTCCGATGTGTTTCCGGCCGTCCACTTGTACTTGTTCCCACCGAGATCCTGAATCTTGATCTGATCGCCGGTGAATTGGCTTTTGTCCATGTTCAATTTCCATTTCCCACAAAAAGGATCGTCCGAGGCCCAGAGCGTGCCTGCGAGTAAGCAGGCCAGCGCAATCGAAAACCAGAAGCGTTTCATGGGCTTATCCTCCGGCGGCGGATTATAGGACGAACTCTGGAAACTTCAAGGGGAAAATGCGTGGTATTGAACGTTGGCTGTAGACCAGCGGTCACTCGCGACCGTCTAGCAACCGCCTCCCAACGCCTTCTCCGCGGCTTCGAGTGTAATATCCACGTCCTCGTCCGCGTGCGCGAGAGTGACGATGGAATGCAGCGCCGCCGACGGCGATGCATACACGCCAAACTGAAACAGCGACCACACGAATTTCTGGAAAGCTGCGCGATCGACGTACTGACAAAATTCGCGATAATCGCGGATTGCCGGACGATGGGTGAACATGATCTGCAGCATGGGCCCGACATTCTGCACAATTGCCGACCGGCCTCGTTTGCGGAACAATTCGCGCAAGCCGTTACAAAGATGCTCGGCAACGCGCCACGTATGGCGGAACGACGCGTTGTTGTCGCGGGTGAGGATCCGCAGATTGGCCCGCGCCGCATGCATTCCAATGCGCGATCCGTTGTGCGTGCCGTAGTGCAAAACTCCGCCCCACGCGAGCGCACCCATGATCTCGGCGCGGCCAGCTAATGCGGCAACAGGCAGGCCAGACCCCAGCGCCTTGCCGAAAGTCACCAGATCGGGCGACAACTTGTAATATTCCTGACATCCTCCGGGCGCGACGCGAAATCCGGTCACGGTTTCATCCAGGATGAACAGGATCCCATTTGCCTTCGCCAGCTTCTGCAGGCCGGGCAGGTATCCGTCCGCCGGAGCAATCACGCCCATGTTGGCCATGATGCCCTCGGTGATAATCGCTGCGATCTGGCCCGGATGATTCTCAATGGCACGCTCGAGCACCGGCAGATCATTCCATGGGACAACGATGGTATCGCCGAGCGCACCGCGATTTAGGCCGGAGCTGTCGGGAATCTTTATGGGATCGCTGGTTAATCCGAGAGCGCTCGGCGGCAGCACGTTCGAGCTGACCAGAAGATCGTCGCACCAGCCGTGGTAGTGACCTTCGAATTTTAGGATCTTCGCTCGTCCGGTCACCCCGCGAGCCAGACGAATCGCCGCCATCACCGCCTCGGTACCGGTATTGGCAAAGCGCACGCGCTCGGCGTTGGGCACGATTTTCTGCAACATCTCAGCCACTTCGAGTTCAACCGGCGTCGCCGTGGCGAAGTGAGCGCCCGTTGCTGCCGCTTCGGTGATCGCCTCGACGATTTCGGGATTCGCGTGTCCCAGCGGCAGCGCGCCGAAGGCCATCATCCAGTCGACATATTCGTTGCCATCGACATCGAAGATCCGCGAGCCCCGGCCCCGCTCCATGAAAATGGGATACGCGCCATAATTTGCCGGACCGCGAGAAGAAGAACTGCTGCCCTCAATTAACACGCCCAGCGTGCGCTCGTACAGCTGCCGGGATTTTTCTGTCTGCGTGGACATTTGTATATGAGATCTTTCTGTCTGAACGCCCAATGCCAACCTCCAGCCTGGACTAGCTGCGACCTGCTATCGTACAGCAGAGAGTGCGCGAGAAGGCGGGTCCTGGTGGATCGTCGACGGCTTTTCGGCAAGGCCGGCCAGAACTTCGAAAAAAACAGCCAGGTTGCAACTTCTGCGTATTGCCAGACTTGCACTGTGGCATAGAATGTTGTGCGCGTGCAGACGCTTATGGGCTCCACAATTCGCTGGAAAGACTGGGAAGGCCGCACCGTCAACGGGAAATTCCCGCTCCGGCAATGGCTGGGGGCGTCCGATCACAGCGCCGTCTTTCTGACTGAACGGGCAGGCGAAAAAGCCGCGATTAAGTTTGTGGCGCTGGATGCTGGCGATACGGAGCGCCAGTTCGCGCGCTGGCGCAGTACCGCGCAGCTTTCCCATCCCAACCTGGTTCGGTTATTCGAATACGATCGTGTTCAGATGGATGGCCACAGCTATGCCTACGTGGTCATGGAATTCGCCGACGAAGATCTCTCGCAAATCCTGCCGCAACGGCCGCTCGCGCCAGCCGAAGTCTCGGAGATGCTTCCTCCGCTGCTGGGCGCTCTCGCGTATCTGCATGCAAAAGGATTCGTGCATGGACGCATCAAGCCGTCCAATGTGCTGGCGGCCGGCGACCGGCTCAAGTTATCGGCGGATCAGGTCTCTTCCCTCACGGCTGGCGATTTGCCCAAGACGCGGCGGGATGTTTACGACGCTCCGGAAACCGCGGCCGGGATACTTGCTCCGGCCAGCGATCTGTGGTCCGTCGGAGTCACGCTTTACGTGGCCCTCACTCAGAACTTACCCGAGGAAACTGTAAAGGACGATCCCATGCAGTCGGCTTCAATTCCGGAACCGTTTTCCGGAATTGTGCGCTCCTGCCTGCAACTCGATCCCAGGCGGCGGACTTCGACTGACTCAATCCTCACACGCCTGCAACCCGCGAGTACTCCAGCCAGTGGGGGCGCGGAGCTGAGTTCGGCTCCGCGCTGGAGCGGAAAGCGCATCATCGTTGCTCTTTTTATTCTGGTCGTCGCGCTGCTGATTGCGTTCGTCTTTTTCTTTCCCAGCCGGCGAAGCGCACAACCAAATGCGGAACCGACCGGGGGACAGCCTCAGACTTCCACGGAAACGGCTCCGGCGAACCCGGTTCCTGTCGCGCAGCATTCTGCGCCCGCAGCGAAGCCGAATTCACAAGGCTCCGTTCTGCATGAAGCTCTTCCCGAGATGTCGGAGAGCGCAAGGAACACGATCTCCGGCAAAATCCGGATCGTCGCCCGAGTGGATGTGGATGCGACGGGCAAAGTAGCGCACGCGAAGCTCACAACCCGTGGTCCGAGCAACTACTTTGCAAAATCGGCGTTGCAAGCGGCCGAGCGCTGGCAATTTTCCCCGCCGGTAATGAATGGGCACCCGGTCGCGAGCGCATGGAGCATCACCTTCCGCATTGGACGCAAGCAGACGCAGATTTCGCCGGAACGTCTGAAGCACTGATTTTCACTACGCTGAAGTTCACCACGGAGACACGGAGGCACAGAGAAACACCAATATCTGTTGCAACGGCGCATCTGGATAGATCGATTCCTTCACTCGCTTTTTCATTCTCTGTGTCTCCGTGGTGAGGTCGCTCTTAGCTTTTTCCCTGCCGCAATCGCCACAGAATCTGCCGCACCATGCCCAGAAAGACCTTCGCGTCCGGCGGATCGAATTCGAAACGCAGCACCATCCGGCGAACTTTGTTCGCGCAAGCCGCCTGCGATCCGGGCTGGACATATCCGCTCGTCGCGAGGGCTTCAAGGAGCGCATCGGTGATCTGCTCGTTCACTTCAGCAGCGGCTCGCTGTGCAGGA
This sequence comes from uncultured Acidobacteriaceae bacterium, assembly GCA_963772045.1. Taxonomy (GTDB): domain Bacteria; phylum Acidobacteriota; class Terriglobia; order Terriglobales; family Acidobacteriaceae; genus Sulfotelmatobacter. Next base: position 559,278 of record CAVYWC010000006.1, read on the forward strand.
GAAGTGCTGGATTCGGATGCCTCACTTCGCGCCAGTTCGTAGAGGCAGACCGCGACGGCCTGTCCCAGATTCATCGAGACGTGACCTTTCTTTGTGGGGATGGTCAACAACCAGTGGCAATGACTGAAGTCGTCGTTCGTCAGCCCAATTTTTTCTGAGCCGAACAACAGCGCCACGCGGCCGGACGGAAGGTGCTGGCGAATCTGTGCGCCGCCGGCCTCGTCCAGCCGCTGCAGCGGATGTTGTATTGTGCGATTGCGGCCGGCGGTGGTTCCAACCACCAGCGCGCAATCGGCGACTGCCTCGGCCAGAGTTTTATATTCTTCTGCCTTCTTAAGCAGCTCGGACGCGCCAACCGCCGAACGCGCTTCGCGAAAGGCGACGGCATAGGGATTCACCAGGCGCAACTGGTGCGCGCCGAAGTTGCTCATCGCCCGCGCGGCCGCGCCGATGTTCAGCGGATTCCGCGGCCGCACCAGCACTACGACAAGATTGTCGAGTTGAGTGGATACAGGCAAATGAAGATTCTACGTTTGAAAGTTTACAAGATCGTGGGCAGAAGGAATTTTCCCGTTTTGGGAGTGTCAAACCACTGGGTGCCCTCGATCTATTAGAATCTTCAACTTATCCGTCCGTCCACTTCACTCCTAATCTTTGTCACCCTATTCAAGTTCCTTGGGAAGCCGCACGACCCCGTGGATCGGCTGCGATCCGAAATGATTTGTTGCCTGCGATGGGCCGGACGAGAGATTCGTAAACACCAGCGTGATGTTCGAAATCTCGAGGTTCGGGCCGCCGCCGAGGCAGACCTGTAGCGGCACGGGCCCGGTAAAAGGAGATCCTCCATTTCCCGCCACATCCGCCATTCCGTTGACCTCCACCACCCAAGTGTAGGTAGGAAAGGGAGTGATGCCCGTCGGGCAATCGGTTTGAGGCGGGTTCCAAACTAGCGTCGCGCCCTTCATCGTTATGTGGTGCGTGTGCTGGTGTCGGGAGTCGGTGCTGAAGCCAGTGCCGGATCCTAAATCGGAAAACTCCATCGTCAGAGATGCCGAAAAATCTGCGCTTCCGTGCGGTTGCAGGTTCAAAGACCACGGGCCGCGAAGTTCCCACGGACCGGCTGTCGGGTTGGCTGACAGTGGATAATCATTGATCACGCCACTGTAGTGCGTACGAGGCCAATCCTGCGCCGCCGCAGTTGCCCCTAGCGCGAGCACGAGAACCCACGCCCCTACCAAGCAGAAGAATGTCTTGCTGTACATAGTCGCCTCCAGAAGTCTTGGGAACACTGATCGCGTCGCCGAAAGCCTCCACCGGGTTGAGGGTGGGGCGGCCGGCGCGGTTGCGGCGAGCGGTAGCCCGACGCGCCATGCACAGACTGGAGGATCCGGGAGAACTTGAGCAAGCAGCATTACACGGAACGGCGAGTTCGCCGCCAAATGCCGTGTTTTGCAGTTCTCATCCGCGGCATTACAATCGGAGCACTTGTCTCCTGCCGGTCACAGGAGGGCCAATGGGCGAATCGTCCCTTAACAAATCGCCATCCGTGATCCCGTCCGAGCGCCGACTTGATTCCTGGAAGGAGATTGCACTCTACCTCCACCGGGACGTAACGACTGTCCAGCGCTGGGAGAAGCAGGAGGGGATGCCTATACACCGGCACCTGCACCACAAGCGAGGTTCCGTCTACGCCTTGAGTTCCGAGCTCGACGCTTGGCGGCAAAGTCGCAATTTGCATCTCGAAGGCGAGCACGAGCCAAGCCTGGAAGCACCGCCAGACGCACCTGGCCGGCAAGCGACAGTTCCGCGGGGACGCCGCTGGCTCGTTCTGGGCTCCGCGGCGGTGCTACTCGTCACACTGGTCACGATCGCCTACGTCGCAACACGTAGCAGGCCAGGGACTGTGAGCCAAGCCAAAATTAGATCTTTGGCAGTGCTTCCCTTGCAGAACTTGAGTGGAGATCCTTCGCAAGACTACGTGGCTGACGGCATGACCGAGGAGCTCATTGGGCAACTTTCCAGAATTCACGGGTTACGGGTCATATCTCGTACTTCAATTATGCTCTTCAAGAACACCCAGCTTTCACTGCCGGAAATCGGCAAGATGCTGGCGGTGGATGCGATTGTTGAGGGGTCGCTGGTGCGAGAAGGAAACCAGATCCGTGTCCACGCGCAATTGATTCGTGCCGCGACGGATGAGCACATTTGGGCGGGAGAATACCAGCGAGAGTACCAAAGCATTCTCGAAGTGCAGGAAGAAGTCGCTCGGAATATCGTTGGGCAGATCGAACTGAATCTCACTCCTCAGGAGCGGGCGCTTCTGGCGTCCAGGGCCCCGGTCGACCCTGAAGCTTACGAGAATTACCTAAAGGGGCGTTACTACTTCAGCCAGCGAACCGAGGATGCGCTGCACAGAAGCATCGCGTCGTTCCAGCAGGCGATCACAAGGGACCCAGGCTACGCTCCAGGTTATAGCGGGCTGGCGGAGGCCTACTCCATGCTCGGATTCCGTGGCGGTCTCCCCTCCAAAGATGCTCTGTCAGGGGCAAGAAGAGCAGCTCTGAAAGCGATCGAACTGGATAACTCCTTAGCGGAACCGCATGCCGCGTTAGCATTCATCGCGCAGACCTACGATTGGGACTGGCCCGCGGCCGAACGAGAATACAAGCAGGCTTTGGAATTGAATCCCGGTTACGCCCAAGCTCACAACTGGTATGCCGGCTATCTCACGTACAGAGGGCGATTCGATGAGGGGGTAGCTGAGGCCATCCGTGCCCGTGAACTCGACCCTCTGTCCCTGCCTCTGAACAACGCCCTGGCGGGAAGATTGTTGGCGGCAGGGCGTTACGATGAGGCGCTGACGCAAGTGCAGAAAACCTTGGAACTGGATGACCACTTTGCACCGGCTCACCAGACCCTAGGCTGGGTATACCTGCATAGCGGAAAACAAAACGAAGCGATTCGAGAGTTTCAATATGCGCTAGAACTCTCCGGAGTGGAGGACACGGACATTCAGTTGGATCTGGGATTTGCCTATGCCGTCTCCAACCGGCGGGATGAGGCAAGAAGAATACTGGTGAAGCTGGACCAGATGCACCAACAGGGCACTGTTCCCTCCGCTTCAGTTGCGATTCTATATGGAGCGTTGGGGGAATCAAGTGAGGCCTTCGCCTGGCTGGAAAAAGCTTACGAGGAGAGAGATGCTCAACTTGTATATCTCAAATCGGGCCGAAGATTCGAGCCACTGCGTAACGATCCGCGATTTGGAGAATTCGTACACCGTGTCGGATTACCGAATTAGGCATCCCACAAAGAGAGAAGATCGGAGAGCATCCAGAAATCGGCGCGGCCAAGCTGGAGATAGCGCTGAATGATCTGGCAATCCAGACTGGCGCCGTGTTGCAGCGGACAGGCGGGCGCAGCTGAGGCGGTCAACGATTCACTGACGCACGATCGCGATTTCACTCCTCGATGATCTTCTCACGCATAGCGGAACGGACGGTGTGGGTGGCTTCTCCAGAAGTAGGCGAGGATGATGACGCTCGCGACGGCGGCATAGGCGCACCATAGCGAGGTGAAGGCGTAGCGCTTGACCTCCATGACAACCAGCAGTATGGCCAGGTTGGCCAAGCCGAGGATTACCATCATCCTGATCTCCGAGAAAAACAGCGCACCACAAGTTGCGATGACATAGAGCAACGCAACCGCTGTATTGTTGGTTGCCTGATTGATGTACACGATGCTGTTTCCTTTGACATACAGTTGTAATGGGAATGCCGTCAGCGCCCACAGAATATAGAGCGTGGTTGCCCCGCCGAGCACGAGGAAGGGCAACATGCGGCGGCGGCTCTTCGCGTTCGGCTCGAACAGAAGCACGCTCAGCGGCAGCAAAAACGGAAGGAGCCCCTGCGCATAGAGCATGAACGCCGCGCCCATGTCATGCGCGACCGCGGGGGAAAGAATGCCATCCAATCCCAGCCAGACGAATCCCTCGATGAACTGATGAACGGCGAACAGCATGGGCAGCGCTGCGAAAAGCAGTTCGCGCCGGTGCTTGACCCGGGTCAAGGTGACGACGCCAACCGCGCCCAGAACGCCGCTGCCTACGAAGTTTGCTGTGGCTGAGAAACACATAGCTGGTCTTCTCCCTCGCGAGACATTACGCCTGTCATCTCGAACACTGATGAGAATGTTTTTGGGGATTATAGTCCGACAAGGTAGGACTGCTGAAACATCCCCGTTGGACTTATCGTGAGATCAACTTCCTCGCCATGTCTACGCAAAAAACGCAGAAACAAGGACGGGGGCACTGTGATCTGAATTGACCAACCATGATCTCAAGTGATGGAAAATGCAGCGACAAAAAAATCCCGGCCAGCAGGCCGGGACCAGACGATTCGAAGCAGCGAACTAGGACGCGCGACGCTGATTGAGTTTATCGTCCTGCTTTTCGTCCTGGGACTGGCCACCCTTCTTTTGTTCGCTCTGGCTTCCGTGCTGACCGCCTTGCCCGGTTTGATTGCGCTGTTGCTCTTGCTGACCAGGCTGGCCGCTCTGCTGGTTGGACTGCTGTCCATGTTGACCGGTCTGTTGACGATTTTTTTCGAAGTCCTCTGCCATAAATTCCTCCGTGCGCGTCGAGGCGCGATGGTTATTTGAATTTCAGCAACTTAGTTGCCGGTGCCATGCAGATAGTTGGTAAGAGATTGGAGCATTTTGACGCAACGACCTTAGAGCTTTCTTCGTAGTGAACTGATCTGCGTTTTCCGAGGCACCTAGAACCGACCGGTTCAGTCTTTTCAGTTTGGTGTAGTGATCGGGGCTTACCAAAGGGAGAACAAGAGAAAGGGCGTGCCCTTGAGCACGCCCTTCTCGCCTCTGCTTTTTCTTCACTTTGGTTTTACTTCACTTCAAGTACAGCAACTTGCAGTCTCGACACAGCTCTTTATCGATGGCCCCCGCCTCCGTGACCTCCGCCGCCGCCGCCGGAGTGTCCACCACCGCCGCTGGAGTGCCCACCGCCGCTGCTAGCATGGCCACCACCTCCGCCAAAAGAGTGACTACCGCCGCTCGGTGCGCTTGCGCGCCCTCCACCGTAATTGCCACGAGGCGCGCTATAACTCGGTCCGCTGCGGCCATACCCGCCGTAGCCTGGCCGCGAATTCCCATTCCCGCCTCCGTAGGACGGACCGCGCACGATCGGCTGCCGCATATCAAGTTGTGGCCGCGAATACGCGCCACGCCCGTAGGCGCCACCATAACCGCTGGATCCATAGCTTCGCTGGCCATAGCTGCCGGCACCGTACCCGCGGGATGCCGACGAACTGGGGGCGGTGCGGTTCCAATAATCTCCGCTGCCACCGCGCCCAGCCGCTGCCCCCGATCCGCCGCGATACGCTGAACTGTTCGACGGCGGCGTGAACGGCCGGAATCCATCGCGGCTTGCGCCTGAATTAGTACCGCGTCCGGTATTCGACGATCCGAACGTCCGGGAATTGTTACTCTGCGAAGTGAACGAGTGTTCGCCGCCGCGGTTGTTCTCTGCGTTCGATCTTTCTGCATTTGCCCCGGCAGACCCGCGATTGGCGGAATTGTTCAACTCATCGCCGCGCGCCGAAGTTCCAGCACTGGGCTTACCGTTCGAGCCGGCGAATCCGCTTCGTGATTCTGCGAATCCAGTGTTGCTCGGGCGAGCGCCTGCGCCAAATCCGCTGACGTGGTTCTGTGCCATCGTTTGCTGCAGGTGCGATTGTTCCTGCTGGAACGACGCCGGCCGCGCGATATTGTTATGCGATCCAAAAAAGCTCTGCGAGCCTCCACGTATGGTCGATGGCGCTGCCGCGCGGCCGCTCGCCGACAAACTCGCGTGCGAGGGAACCACCGGCAAATTGCCCGCCATCATGCGCGCGCCGCCTAACTGGGCGCGAGAAGCCGCTACGGCGCTGACTCGTCCTGCGCCGAACTGTCCAGCCCTCACCGTGGAAAGCGCTCCACCTATGTGTGGATTGTGAATGTTGGCCACGTTGGAGTACCGCAGCCCACCATGCAGCGGCGCGAATCCGCCGAAGCGGCCGCGGTTCGCGATATCGAACGCGTTGTAGGAGCCGAAGCGGCCGCGATATCCGCCCCACCAGGGATGAAACCAATCGCACGGCCCGATCGGCAGCCACCCGAAGCCGCCCCAACCACCAAAGCCGAAACCGAAACCGAAGCCGCCTCCCCATCCCCAGAACGAAACGTAAGCCGGCGCCCAGAACGGGCGATACCCAAACCCCACCTGACCCGGCCACCACGCCCACGAGTTGCCATACCAGAACCAGCGTCCGTAGTGATACGGAGCCCAGCCCCACGGCTCGTAGCCAACCCAAGTCCAACCATAATAGGGCTCCCAGGTCCAGTTGCCGTCGCGATATGGAGCCCAGCCCTGGGGCTCGTTCGGAACCCACACGTCTCCATAATCGGGTACGTTCTGCCATTGACCGTTGGCATCGAGATCCTGCGCTCCGGTGTAGTAGCGATTCGTATGCTGCCAGGACTGCGCGTTCTCGATCAGATGATCGCGGTCAGCGTTCCACTGGTCCCAGTCATCGGGATTGGGCGCCGTCGAAATTTTGTACTGCGCCTGGTCGCTGTTGCCGCGGATGGTCGCCATCTCACCGGCATTCACGTCGGCGCTGCCCTGCGGAGTCGCAATCTGCGCTTCGCCTTTGCGAACAATCACAATCGTGTCGCCATCGGGACGGATTTCGATGCGGAATATGCCGTCATGATGCGACGGATGCACGGCAACGTTCGGAGTGTCGATCTCGGGTTCGGCCTCGCTGTCTTTCCACACGACGTAGTCCGCGATGCCCTGCCCCAACTGAATCTGAATATTTTTCTTCGTAAAGTTGGCGATGTTCGCGGTCGAGTTTGGACCCAGGCGAAGAACGTTGGCAAAATCCAGTTGCACTTCCGTCCGTCCCCCATTGCCCGTGGAGATTTTGTCTCCCATCACCACCGGTTGATTGAGAGCCGCCGCTGACCAACTGCCCGAATCGCCGCGCTGCGTCGAAACATCGCCGTGAATCAGGCTGATGCGCGCCACGCCCATGTCGGTCTTCGCTGGCTCCTCGCCGGTCGGGCCACCGGGTTGCGCTTGGGTCGGAGGAGTTTGATTGTACTGAGCGTCAGGAACAGCCCCACTCGGAGGCGCCACAGGACCCTGGGGTTGTCCCATTTCCATGGGCGCGCTCGGCTGGTCCGAGGGCGCTGAGGTTTCGTCTGTGGTCTGCGCAAATGTACTCAAGCCGAACCAAGCCACCAGCGCTAACGTCAAGATGGCGAATCTCGATAACGATTGATATTTCATAAACCCACTCTCCCGTGCTGTGGGACTGTGTTTTGGCTGGAAACTCACGGTGGGGTAATCGCAAATACCTTGCCAAAACGCCGCGAATACTCTCCGTATAACCACTTTGTTTTCAGTGTCAAAACCCCTGTCTCACGGGTTTTGAAGCATGTAATACGTGAGAGTTGGCCGTGTTCAGCCAAGACTGGTGGTTTTCAGCCAGTCGGACGGCAGAATCGAGGAGGCTGCACTGCGGTTGTTCTCGTCCCCCCAGATGGTGCAGAAACTGCCAGGGCTAAAGCCCGTTTTTCTGACGCCTCACGCGGCCCTCAAGGGCCGCTCTTCCACTTCTGACTCTTTAAGCGGCTCTGAAGGACCGCTCTTCCACGGCGTAGATCTCCAAACTGCCAAGAAAAGGGGATTCAACTTTCGTGCGAGTCTTCGACTCTGTTTATCATCAGTACTTCGCGCACCTAGTTCCAGCACTGGTGGCTCGAGCGCACCGACCGCATGAACAGTCCGAACAACAACCATCCGGAACCACGGCGCCGCAAGACCGACTGGCGCCTCGCGGCGCGCGCCCTGCGCCATCGCAATTACCGGCTGTTCTTTGGCGGCCAGGGCATTTCACTCATTGGCACATGGATGACCCGCGTCGCCACCGGCTGGCTGGTTTATCGGATGACTGGCTCTGCGTTTTTGCTCGGTCTGGTCAGCTTCGCCGGCCAGATCCCGATTCTGCTGCTGGGTTCGTTCGCGGGAGTCTGGGTCGATCGCCTGAACCGGCATCACGTTCTGGTCGTCACGCAATTTCTCTCCATGCTGGAATCATTCGGGCTGGCGGTTCTGGCGCTGATGCGTATCATCAACGTGCGGGACATCATTCTGCTGAACCTGTTTCAAGGCGCGGTCAACGCGTTCGATATGCCGGCGCGCCAGGCCTTTGTAATCGAGATGGTCGAACGGCCGGAAGATCTGGGCAACGCGATCGCGCTGAACTCTTCTTTGGTCAACGCGGCGCGGCTGATTGGTCCCTCGGTGGCCGGACTGATCATCGCTGGCGTCGGCGAAGGCTATTGCTTTCTCATCGACGGATTCAGCTATATGGCCGTAATCGCGTCGCTGCTGGCCATGGTGGTTCGACCGCGGCACATCGAGAGCGTGCAGCAGAGCGTGCTTTCGGAGTTGCGCGAGGGCTGGGACTACGTTCGCGGCTTCCGCCCGATCTGGTCGATCCTGTTGCTGCTGTCGGTGATCAGCCTCGTCGGGATGCCGTACACCACACTCATGCCGATCTTCGCGGGAGAGATTTTGCATGGCGGCGCGCACACTCTGGGATTTCTGATGGCCGCGGTCGGTGTGGGAGCGCTGGTCGGTGCGGTCACGCTCGCAGCCAGAAGAAGCGTGCTCGGCCTCGGCCGGCTCATTCCCATGACTGCGGCCGGATTCGGCGCCGGATTGATGGCCTTCTCGGCCTCGCACTGGTTCTGGCTTTCGATGCTCTTGCTGGTCCTGACCGGCTTCTGCTTTATGCAGCAGATGGCGTCGAGCAATACGATCCTGCAGACCATTGTGGAGAACAAGAAACGCGGCCGGGTCATGAGTTTCTATGCCATGGCGTTTCAGGGAGTCGCGCCCTTCGGCAGCCTCATCGCCGGAGCAGCCGCGAGCCGCTTCGGCGCTCCCCACACGTTAATGATCGGCGGAGCGCTGTGCATCTGCGGCGGCGCGCTGTTCGCCATGCAATTGCCGGAACTGCGGCGACTGATTCGCCCCATCTATGCGCGGATCGGCATCATTCCAGAGTTGGCCGAAGCTATCAACACAGCCTCGGTGCTGCAGCAGCCGCCCGAGGAGTGAGGGTAACGTCAGAAGGGGCGAAACATCATCCGGAAAAAACGAAAGCCTCGATAGTTAGTCGGGGCGTCTTGCCAGCGGACGATGTCTTTCAAACAAGTTCAGGATCAGCTCGTTCGTAAAAGTCGCTAGGCTTCTTTCTCCTCATCCGCAATGCCGATCTTGGAAAGCCGGTAACGCAGCGCATTCCGCGACAATCCCAGCAAGCGCGCGGCCTGGCTCTTATTGCCATTGGCCCGGCGCAACGATTCCCGCACCATGTCATCTTCCCACTGTTCGAGCGTCATGCCTTCCGGAAGAAATCCGTCGCCCGCCGCGGCAGACTTCGACGGCCGGGCGTCGATGTGAATGTCGGCCGGTTCGAGTACACTTCCCTTCGCCAGCGCGCACGCCCGTTCGATGATGTTTTGCAGCTCGCGAACGTTTCCCGGCCAGTGATAATTCACCAGGATCTGCATGGCCTGCGGGGAAATGCTCTCGACCGTTTTGCCCGAGTCTCCCGCGAAACGCAAGATGAACAGATTCACCAGGTCGGGGATATCTTCTTTGCGCTCGCGCAGGGGCGCGATATCGATTGGAACAACGTTGAGGCGATAGTAAAGATCTTCGCGGAAAGTGCCTTCTTCGAGCGCGGCGCGCAGATCGCGGTTGGTCGCGGCAATCAGACGCACATCGACCTTGATCGTCTTCGTTCCACCCAGCCGTTCAAACTCGCGCTCTTGCAAAACGCGAAGCAGCTTGACCTGAATCGCCGGAGGCACATCGCCGATCTCATCGAGAAACAGTGTTCCCTTATCGGCCAATTCGAATTTTCCCGGCTTGCTCGCGGCCGCACCGGTGAACGCGCCCCGTTCATAGCCAAACAGTTCGCTTTCCAATAGATTTTCGGGGATGGCAGTACTGTTGATTTTGAGGAACGGCCCTCGCACCCGCTTCGATTTCTCGTGGATGGCGCGCGCGATCAGGTCTTTGCCAACGCCGCTCTCACCACCCAGCAGGACGGTTGAATTGGTGGGCGCCACGCGCTCGACCGTCGCCAGCACCTCCTGCATCTTGGGGCTTCGAGCCACGACGTTGGGATGCGAATACTTCTTACCCAGCGCCTCGCGCAGCGACCGGTTCTCCTCCCGCAGATTGCGGACGTCCAGTTCCTTGTGAATCACCATCCGCATTTCGCTGAGCGAAAACGGCTTCAGCACGTAATCGCTGGCCCCGGCCTTCATGGCTTCCACGGCGGTTTCGACCGAGCCGAAGGCCGTCATCACGACCACAGGCAGCGCGGCGTTTTGGCGTTTGACGGCCTGCAGGAATTCCAAACCATCCATGCCGGGAAGCTTCAGATCGGTCAGGACAAGATCGATCGTGTTTTCGCGCAGCAACTTGAGGCCGGTCTCGGCGTCTCCGGCGGAGAAAGTCGAAAATCCGTCCTCGCCGAGATTCAACTCGAGCAGGCGCCGCATCTTGGCTTCGTCTTCAACGATCAGAATCGCTGGCATATTGGTCTTTTAGCTCGACTATGACTTGTTGGTAATCTCACCCTTCGACAAGCTCAGGGCAGGCTTTCTCGCAAAAGCGGCGAGAAGAGGGGCACCCCATGTCAATGGGTTCGTCGCTCGCTACGAGATGACCAAGTGAGCGGGGTGCGAATCTGTAATGACTTCGCTAGCCGCGGGAAAGAACATTACAAACCGCGCTCCCGTTCCCTGCTCGCCGCCCGCATCCTCAACGCGCACGAACCCACGGTGACCATCCATGATCTTCGACACGATCGAAAGGCCCAGGCCCACGCCGGTTTTCTTCGTGGTCACAAAGGGATTAAAAATCTGCTCCCACAATGCAGCGGCAATTCCCGGCCCTGTGTCTTCAATCCGCACTTCCACTCCCTCGCTTCCGTTGACACTCGCGGCCGCAACTTTCACCCGCAATACTCCGCCATGCGCCGCCATGGCATCGAACGCATTCTGAACAATATTAACGAACGCCTGTTCGCACAAGCCCTCGTCGACCGCAACCAGCGGCAGACCCCGGGAATATTCCTTCTCTACCTGAACCGGCTGTCCTTTCCACAACGTCCGAACATCATTCAGGGCACGGTCGAGGATCGCCGTAATATCACGCGGCTCAAGATCCGCATGCAGAGGCCGCGCGAAATCCAGGAAGCGCGTGACCAGCGCACTGAGCCGGTTCGTCTCGCTGGAAATGTAACCCGCCAACTCCAGCGCCAGCGGATTCGAATCGGCTAGCTTCTGGTTGAGCATCTCGGCCGATCCCTTGATCACGCCCAGGGGATTGCGAATCTCATGCGCTAGTCCGGCAGAAAGCTGACCCAGAGCCGCCAGCCGTTCCGATCGACGCGCCTCAGCCTGTGCCTGCTCCAAGCGGCGATTGGTTTCCGCCAGCGTTTCCGCCAGTTGCTGATAGCTCCGGGTTTGCCGTTTGTTTTCCACCATGAACCGGTTGACGACCATGGCCGCGAGAAAGAAGAACAAAACGCGGATCGCGAGTCGGCCATAATCTTCCGCGGTGATCTCATATTCCTGCGCCGCGGGATAGAGATAAGAACAGTACGATGCCGAAGCCAGCGCCGTCCAAAACAACGTGGCCCAGGGACCAAAATATTCCGCGGCGGTCAGGATCGGCAGAAAATAAATCGGATAGTAGTAGCTGTTGATGGGAATTTCTTCCGTGTGCAGCAGAAGCAGCGTCGCCAGCCCGATCTTGCACAGCACGACATACGACGGACCACGCTTCGGTACTTGCTCCACGATCCAGTTCTCACTGAGCTGAACCAAGCCAAAAGCCAGCAGGATGACCTGCTTGTGCCACTCTCGAATCGGAGGTAAAAGTGCCAGTCCAAGAAGAATGATCAGCCATAGCACATCCATCCAGTTGATCGTGGGACGCTTCAGTTCGACCATGGCACTATCTCAGCGCTCGCGGACAATTGCAGATTTCCTGACTCGCACGTCGTGAAAACTCAGGCACAAAAGAACACGCCGGGAGAGGTCGCCCACCCCCGGCGATTATTTTATGGCTGTCCGGTTCGCAGCGCATCTCCTGCGAACCTATCACACCGCGGCGAAACAAGTCGGGTCCGGAGCCTCAATGCTTTTTCGGTGCGGGCGCTGGCGCCGGCTTCGGTTCCGAATGGGACTGCTGTTTTGGCGGCGGAGTCGAAGGCGGGCGCTGTTGCTGCCATTGATTGAACTTCTGCGCCTGCTGCTGCTCCTGCTGCGCACTCCGTTCCTGCACCGGAGGCGCTTGGCGGACCAGCGGATGCGCTGGTTGCGATGTCTGTGATGAACGGGACTCGTCGCTGTTCTGCGTCTGCACATTCGGCTCTTCCGGCCGCTCGTTGCCTTGCGCCTCATAGGTATGCGGCGGCGCATTCGTCTGCACCTTCACTTGAGCGTTCCCATTGGCGGGTTGCTGAAAGGAACGGAAGCCGGGCTGGTTCTGTTTACCTTGGTTCATCTGGGCAGGCTGCGCCGCGCCAACGGGGCGAACCAGCGCCTGCTGATTCAGATGTCCACCCGCCTGCGCCTGCTGTTGCTCGATCGGTCGTGGCGGAGGCGGAGGCGTCCGGACTGCGACCACTGGGCGGCTCATCACGGCCGCGGGCGGCCTTGCCGAAACCGGCCGTCCCACACCCATGACGCTGGTCTTCATCGGCTCAGCGGCGACAACGGGGCTGACCGGAGCAGACGCAATTTCGCGTGCGTCCACGTGCATCATGTTCTGCGCAGCCGGTCGCGCATTTACAAACGCATCGTGCGAAACCACCGTCACTCCGTTCGTCACGTGCTGATTCGCGTACGTGAGGTTATTGGTCGTAGTGCTTTTGTTGATCACGACCGTGTTATAGACGCTCGTCACGCGCGTGACGGTCACGCTGGTGTTCGTGATGTTGATATTGTTCACATAGGCCCGGCTCACGTGATAGGCCGGAACGTAAACTTCTCCCGGTGCGAGCGGGAACCATCCCACGCCCACACCTCCCGAGAATCGGAACCCAGGCCCGCCACCGACAAACGCCACCATGGCGGGCGCCCAGACCGGCCGCACCACCACTGGTCCCGGAACCCAGAACCATCCGTTGTTGGCATACGCCCAGCGTCCGTAGTGGAAAGGCGCGAAGCCCCAAGGCTCATTCTCGACCCAGGTCCATCCCCACAGCCCAACCCATGCCCAGTGACCGAAGCGATACGGAGCCCATCCCACCGCGACTGCGCCCGGCTGCCAGCACTCGCCGTATCCGGGCACATAGCTCCAGGTGCCATTGTCGTCGAGATCTTCGTATCCGGTCATCTCGCGCGAAACGTAGTTCGCCGAATCGGCCTGGTCTTCTCGCGTGTCGCGGTCGAAGGCCCAGCCATCGAAATCATCCTGCGCGGGAACTTGCTCCAGGTCGTAATCGAGATGATCGCCGCCGGTGAAGGTGGCCGACTGTCCGGCAATCACGTTGTAAGTGAAACCGCCGCCGGTGACGCGGCCGCGACCGTGCCATACCGTCGTGATGCTCTGCGAGCCATCCTCGCTGACATCCACGCGATATTCGCCGGGCTGGAGCAAGGTGAAAGCCAGGTTCGGCGTATCGATCTCGTAGGTATCGTCATCATCGACGTGGCGCACGCGCACAATCAGTGAACCCTGCGCCAGCCGCACCTGCGTCGTGTTGTCATCGAGAGCGAGAAAAGTGATGCCCGTCTTTGGACCCAAATGCAGCGCCGCGGAGCCCACATGAACTTCCGCGCGTGAATCTTGATCCGCCCACAAATCATCGCCCGTCACCATCGGACGATTAGGAACCGCTGTAACCCAGTCATCTTCACCAGCCGGACGGAACGATACCGAGCCTTGCGAATAGTTCAGCCTCCCCACGCGAGTGGGAGGGTCTTGCGTTTGATCGTCCGAATCGTCTTGCGCCCGTGCGATGGTACAGAGTTGGAGTAAGAGAACAAGGGCCGTCAGAAACACCAGTACGGCCGACGAATGTCGTTTCATAATCACGCCCCCGAACTTGTGAGTTATACGGAGAATTTTCTCACACATGATGACACACGGAGACGTTATTTAAGCTTCCTGCTGGACGCAAGTACTTGGCGCTGTAGGGTCTTGCAACGAGCACGAGGGGTGGATGTGGTACTACGTTGAGCTGGCTAACGCATTTCGTTATAAGGAAAAGGTGTACTAGAATACAGAAAACTTCGTCCGGTCGGAGGCTCACAATGCGTCTCTGTGCAAAGTCATCCGTGATGGCCATCGTTCTGATGGCCTGCGTTTCTCTCTACGGGCAAGAAGCCAAACCGGCCCATAGCCCAGACTTGCTGGCCCGGCTCTCCTATGACAACTCCGCTGCGCTGCAGACCGAGGGAGTTCGGCACGTTTGCATTGCTGTCTTCCGCGATGGAGATTATCGAATAGTGCGAACTCTGGAGAGCGAGCCGGCCCAGCGCCTGCAAGGAACCATGTCCGCCGAGCAACTTCAACAATTGCGGACGTTACTCGAGTCCTCCGATTTTCGCTCTCTCTCCGGAAGCCAATCAGGCGTGATTCGCGAATCCGCCGAAACGTTCGCAGCTGAGATTCCCAAGACAGGCAAGCAGCCATTTGCCGGAACCTTTCTCGTGCAATGGCTGAATGCGGACGGAGAAAACCCGTTCCCGACGCCGGTAACCAAAGTTGTTGACTGGCTCAATCGTTTTGAGCCGGGCCACGCGAAACCGTTTTCTCGTTCGGAATTTCAGGATGTATGTCCGTCGGCGGGAATGCGGTTGCTGCAGCCCTCGGTAGCGGCTAACGTACCGTAAGTTCTCCGGTACGCTAGCTCGCACGCGGGCTTTGCTTTCTGTTCTATTCCTTCAACTTCGGCCGCGCGCACGTATCCACGAGCTTTGTGGGATCGATCGCGTCTTTATCGACCTGCTCTTCCATGATCTTTCCGTCTTTTCCGATCAGGAAGTTGACGCGCCGCGCTGCCTGATATTTGCCTTCGTAGATTCCGTAGTCGCGGGTGACTTTACCTCCCCAATCGCTCAGCAGCGGGAATGTCACTCCAATCTGGTCGGCGAACGCTTTATTGGCAAATGGACTATCCATGCTCACACCCAGGACCTGGGTGTCGGCTGCTTCCAGGGTTTTCAGATTCGCCTGGAAGTTTTTCATTTGCTGCGTTCAACCCCCGGTGAAAGCAAAGATGTAGAACGCTAATATGACATTTTGCTTGCCCCGGAAATCGCTGAGCTTTACATCTTTCAGGTTGCCGCCGTCGAAGTATTTCAGCGTGAAGTCCGGCGCCATCTCCCCAACTTTTGGCATCTGCAAACTCTCCTTCTGCGCGAACACCGGAGCGCTCATTGCCGCCACACTGGCCAGCAGCAAGATAAGCCCCAATGCTCCTGAGCGTTTCCTGTCCATGTAGCACCGCATTCAGAACCCCTCCCAGTAGAGTGCCTAGGATATCTCCCGACAGGGCTTTCCGTAAACCCATCCGTTTCATCTTGTCTACTGATCTAACGTACCCAACGTCAGTACCCATCTGGGGACTCTTGGCGCACCTTTGCCGTTGCCCAAACGGCCTACAAAACAGTACATTGCTGTTCAGGAACTCGGGAAACGGCGTGTGAGCTCGCCGCCCATTCGATGAGCCTCGCCACTTTAAACGATATTTTTTTCGCCGTGGTCGAGCGCAATCTCGACCGCATGATGCTGTATCGAGAGAACGGCAAGTGGTTGCCTATCTCGTCGCGCGAGTTCGGGCGCAGGGTAGCTCGCATGGCGCACGCTCTCCACGATTTCGGTATTCGCAGCGGCGACCGCATTGCCATTCTCAGCGAAAACCGGCCGGAGTGGCCTATGGCCGACATGGCCTGTCTCCTGCTCGGCGCGGTCACCGTCCCTCTCTATACCACGCTGACTCCTGAGCAAACCGCCTTCGTGCTGCGCGACTCGGAATGCCGCGCCATCTTCGTTTCTACCGACCAGCAACTGCACAAGGTGCTGTCCATCCTTCCGCAGACGCAAATTGAAAAGCTTTTCGTCATGGATGCGCTGGAGTTTACCGGCGATCTCGCGCCCTTCGGGCAGAAATGTATGACCGTCGATCAGATTACGCTGCGGCAAGACCCCGGCCATGACAGGCTCAGCCCCGAATTCGAGCGCCGCGCTCGCGAGATTGACCCCGGCGATCTGGCCACGATTGTCTACACCTCAGGCACGACGGGAACGTCGAAGGGCGCTATGCTCACACACGGCAACATCGCGTCGAACGTTTCCTTTTCACTCAACGGATTCGACGTGCAGCCCGGCGATCTCAGCGTTTCATTTCTACCGCTCTGCCATATCACCGCTCGCCACGTGGACTTCTCCATGCTCTATCACGGTGTGACGCTGGCATATTGCCCGTTCCTCGATCGATTGCCCGCCGCGCTGTTGGAAGTGCAGCCCACAACTTTTGTGGCCGTGCCTCGCGTGTATGAAAAGATTTATGCACAAACCGAGCAAAAGGCCAAAGGATTTCCCAGGCACGCGATCTTTCAGTGGGCGATTGGAGTAGGTCAGCGTCACAAGCCCGAAATTCTGGCCGGCAAAATTCCGACGGCGTTCAGCTGGAAACTCGCCAACCATCTGGTCTTCTCGAAGATTCGCCAAGGCCTCGGTGGACGGGCCAGAGTCTTTATCTCTGGCGGAGCGCCGCTGGGACGCGAACTTGCCGAGTGGTATGCTGCGGCCGGCATTCGCATCCACGAAGGCTACGGCCTCACCGAAACTTCTCCGGTGATCGCGGTCAATACGCCGGTCAATCATCGCATCGGAACCGTCGGCAAGATTCTGCCCAATGTCGAAGTCCGCATCGCGGAAGACGGAGAAATTCTGGTCTGCGGCCCGTCGATCTTCAAGGGCTATTGGAATCGTCCGGAAGAAACTCAAACCGCTCTGGAAAATGGCTGGTTCAAAACTGGCGATATCGGCGAGATCGACGCCGACGGATACCTTTCCGTCACCGACCGAAAGAAAGATCTGATCAAAACTTCCGGCGGAAAATTCATCGCGCCGCAGCCCATCGAAAACGCACTCAAGCTCAACCCATTCGTGGGAGTGCCCGCCATTATCGGGGACAAGCGCAAATTTGCCGCCGTAATCATTTCGCCGAACTTCATCCGCCTGGAAGAGTGGGCCAAGGAAAACGGAATTGCTTTCTCTTCCCACGCAGATCTGGTGACCAATCCCAAAGTGCAGGCGCTTTATGAATCCGCAGCCGAGGACATCAATCAGAATCTGGCGCGCTTTGAGAAATTGAAACGGGTGATAGTGGTGGCCGATGAATTTTCTCCTGACAATGGCATTCTCACGCCCACTCTCAAGCTGCGCCGCCGCGTCGTCGAACAACGTTACCGCCAACAGATCGACGAACTATACGCGCAGGCAGAAGCTGTCACCACAATCTGAGCGTCGCCGGACGCCTTAGCAGAATACCGGGAAGAACCTGGCCTCGACGAGTGAGGTAAAATTTTTCAATGGAACAGTTCTCGGGCACGTTTCTCATGAGCGTGCTGGCTTGTTCTCTCGCGGTTGCCCAACTGCCGGCCCGCGCGCCCACATCGCCGCAGATTCCGAATGCCAGCCCGCAGTCCGGGATGGGGATGGGCACGGAAACCATCCAGGAAAACATCGTCTATGCCAAGATCAACGGCAACGATCTGCATCTCGACATTTACGAGCCCGCCGGAATCGGCAATCAGCCGCGTCCCGCGATCATTCTGATTCATGGCGGCGCATGGAGCGCGTTCGACAAGAGCACTATGCGCGGCATGGGAGCATTTCTCTCGCGCTCGGGATTCGTTGCCTTCGCGGTCGACTACCGCCTCTTCCAAGGCGGCGAGAACCGTTGGCCGGCACAACTCGACGATGTGCAGCGCGCGGTGCGCTGGGTGCGTGCCAACGCTTCAAAATATAACGTCGACCCGGACCATATCGGCGCCTTTGGACATTCGGCTGGTGCGCAACTCGCCGCCCTTCTTGGAATGGAAGATACGCGCGACAATTCCGACCCGGTATTGAAAAAGTATTCCAGCAAAGTTCAGGCTGTCGTCGACGTGAGCGGCCCCGCCGATTTCACCACGAATCACGATCCCGGCGGAGACGCATTTTTCTCGAATTTTCTCGGAGCCTCGTATGCGCAGAATCCGGAACTGTGGCGCGATGCCTCGCCGGTTTTCCATGTTTCCAAGAAAGACTCTCCGTTTCTGATCTTCCACGGCACGCAAGATCTGGATGTACCCATCTCGCAAGCGCAGGAATTGTACGAGAAGTTAAAGCGAGCGAAGGTTCCCGTTTCGTTCGTCAAAGTGAACGACGTCCATACCTTCCGCACTCCCGAAGCACGCAGGCAACTCGCCATCGAGAGCCGTGATTTTTTCGCCCGCTATCTAATCACCCTGCAATAAACCAAGCGACAGTCCGCGTCAGTATTACAATATCCGCATGTCGGACTCATTGATCATTGCTGGACGTTCTTTCCGCTCCCGGCTCATCGTTGGCACGGGAAAATACAAATCGTTTCAGGAGACGGCGCGCGCCCTTGAAGCGAGCGGGGCGGAGATGGTCACGGTCGCGGTGCGCCGGGTGAATCTCGATCGCAGCAAGGAGTCGCTGCTCGACTACATCGACCCCAAGAAATATTTCCTGCTTCCCAACACGGCAGGTTGCTATACGGCCGACGAAGCCATTCGCGCCGCGCGTCTCGGACGCGAAGTTGGATTGTCGAATTGGGTGAAGCTCGAAGTCATCGGTGATCAGGCAACGCTTTATCCCGATGTGCAGGCCACGCTCGAAGCCACGCGCACGCTGGTCAAAGAAGGTTTCACGGTTCTACCCTACACCTCCGATGACATCGTTTTTGCGAAGCGCCTTATTGATGCTGGAGCCGCCACGGTAATGCCGCTAGGGGCCCCGATCGGCAGCGGCATGGGCATTCAGAACGAGGCGCACATTCGCATTCTGCGCGAGATGATCACCGGTGTGCCGCTGATCGTGGACGCAGGCGTTGGCACGGCTTCGGATGCCGCGCTGGCGATGGAACTCGGCGCCGATGCCGTGCTGATGAACACGGGCATCGCCAATGCGCAGGACCCTATGCTGATGGCCGAGGCGATGAAGCATGCCGTTCTCGCCGGACGCCAGGCGTATCTGGCCGGCCGCATGCCGAAGAAACTTTACGCGACGGCCAGTTCTCCACTGGAAGGCGTTGTCAGGTAATTCCGGCGGGCACTCCTGTGTGGCGCGAGATGGCTGACATGGAGCCGGAACGTTGCGTGGTCTTCTGAGCATCGTTGGTTCAATTGCGATCGTTGCTTTGATTGTCATTGCGACCCGCTGGGTTTCAGGTCCTAAAGGTTCGCCGCTTCCCAAAACTCGCGACGGCGCTAACGTCTATGAAGTCAAGCGGCAGTGGCGGGCACTCGGAACGGTGGGAGGCGTTTTTTGGCTCATGTGTATTCATCTGGTTATGGCGGGACCGACATTCTTGCCCCGACGCGGTGCTAATAGCAATTACGGTTGCGTTCGTCGCAATGGCGATTTGGCTCGCAGTCGGTTCGGTAATCACCGATCAAAACGGCATCACGAAGAAGTGGTTATGGTATTCGCGCTCTTTTCAATGGAAGCAAATCACGGAAATTCGACTGCACAGTAAATACGGTGGAGCTATCGAACTGCGCTCTGGCTCGGGAAAGCTAGTCATCGACTCTCGCGTAAACGCCTTTCAGCACCTGTTGAACGAAATAATATCTCGTACGCAGATGCAGCCGATTGCTTCTGACGCAACTAGAACGCGTTGAACTACATATACGGTTCTCAAGCCAACTGCTGATTTGTGTCCTACAAGTCTACCGGTAAGGAGCGCGACAACGACTCGCGGGGGCTCAGACGTGTGTGGCGCGGGCACTGCCCGGGGAATGCCTCGGCCGAAGACAAGAGACCAGCAAAGCAAAAGGGCGGCTTTCAAGCCGCCCTATTTTTTCGTACCGTTATCCCGAGACGGCTAGAGCATGCTCGCTTTATCGACATGAATCGAATCACCACTTACCGTTCCCGACACGGCCATGTGATGTCCCTCATGTCCCTTCAATGCGTCAGGATTATCGACCATCAAAACTTTCTGGTCCCCATCGGTAACCACGACCATCTTCGCGCCCGCAGCCAGGCACTTTTTGGTGCACGCCTCAGCACCGGCATTGGCCCCTTTGGCTCCGCACTTAGAGTCGGTGACCCATCCCTTAACGGTTTCGCTCTTCCCCATGTTGTCGAACGCCATTGCCGAGAGAGCAAGCACAAACAGCAGCGCAAACGAGATCAGCAGAATTTTCCTCATGGCCGGTTTTCTCCTTTTTCAAATTCAGATTGCGGCCCCACACCGCAAAACCCACAGTAGCCGTCAAGATCGAAATCGCCGTGTGATGGCGAAATGAGGCAAGCAAAAATATACCATACCGAAACCGGCCGGTTGTCATTCCGGTTGGAGTTTACGGGCAGAGAGTTTCGCGCCAGGAAAATCTGGCACCCTACTTTTTCGCGGAGTGATTCACGGGCGGCGGAGCCGGTTTGGCCTGGGCGGCCGAAACATACACATACTCGCCGGGTTTCGCGTAACCCAGTTGCTCCCGCGCCTCTTTCTCAATGGCTTCCTGGTCGCTCTTCAGACCCTGAATCTGCTGCGTAAAGCGATCGTTTTCCTGCTGCGCTTGCAGAATCTGCTTTTGCAGCCCCCCATATTCGGCGCGCTTTTGCTTGTAAACCACCATCCCATTTGCACCAAACATGACGTGGACGAACAGCGACACGGCCATGACCATCACCGCAATCGTTGCAATTCGCCGACGCAAAGCATAGATACCTATTAAGAACGGCCGAACCCGCAGAATCCACGATTCCGCGAACGCCTCCGCTTGCGGAGCATGTTCCACGACCGCGCGCAAACCGTCTTCCGGCCGCGTAAATCTGCGAATTTTCTCGATTCCTGTCAACGAAGAAATCTCACTCGAAAATCCAATGCTTGGCCGCCGTGCTCAATTTCTCCAGCCCACGATCGCTGCGTGCTTCCGAATAAACTCGCACCACCGGCTCAGTTCCCGACAAGCGATAACACACCCACGAGCCGTCGCTAAAAAGCAATTTCAGCCCGTCGGTGCGAACCACCTCGCTCACCTCGTGGCCGCAAAATTCCCGCGGATCTTGCCTCAACTTCTCAGTGAACTTCTGCTTGACCTTCGGCGTCAATCGGAAGTTCTCCCGTTTCGGACAGAACGAACCAACTTTGTCACTGATCGCCTTCAATTGCTCGCCCAGCGACTTGCCGCGTCTCGCTACGGCTTCGCAGCAGAGCAGACCGGCTAGCACCCCGTCTTTTTCGGGAACGTGATGCCGGATCGATAGGCCTGCGCTTTCTTCCCCGCCCATCGCGATCTTGTCCTGCATGATCAGTTCGCCAATGTATTTGAATCCGACCGGAGTCTCGTACAGCGGTACGCCATGAGTCGCGGCGAGCGCATTGATCAAATTCGTGGTGGCGACCGATTTGGCTACACCATTTTTCCAGCCGCGGCTCTCGACCAGGTAATCGAACAGGATCGCAATGACGTAATTCGGCTGCAGGAAGGTTCCATCCGCGTCGACGATGCCGAAGCGGTCGGCGTCGCCGTCGGTTGCGATGCCGATCTGCGCCCCGGTCTCCCGCATTTTCTTTCGGAGATCTTCCAGCAGATGATCATCCGGCTCGGGGGCATGCCCGCCAAACAGGACGTCACGATATTCGTGCACGGTTGCCACCTTCACGCCGGTGCTGCGCAGGAGTTCGTCCGAGTAGCCGCAAGCCGCTCCCCACATGGGATCAACCGCTACCCGCAAGCCGGCTTTGCGAATGACATCCAAATCAACAATCTCTCCCAGGCGTTTCAGGTAGGCAGGCTTGGGATCGAGCGCTTCTGACTTGACCTCAGCGGCCTTGCCCGCGCCTGCCTCAGCTTGGGAGTTGTCCGCGGCAACAATTTCGGCTTCGATCTTTTTCGTGATTTCCGGCAAAGCTGGGCAGCCGTCGGGCGTGGAGAACTTGATCCCGTTATATTCGGGTGGATTGTGCGAGGCGGTGAAATTGATGACGCCGTCGGCTTTGATCTGCGTAACTGCGTAAGCCAAAGCCGGCGTAGGCGCAGCATCGGAAACGACCAGCGGAGTTATGTTGTGCGCCACCAGAATTTCCGCCGCCAGGGCGCAGAATGTCTCACCCAGAAAACGCGGGTCGCGGCCCACGATCACGCACGATCCTCGCGGTTTCTGCGAGGCCACGTAGCGCGCGATCCCGCTAATAGCGCGGCGCACGTTGGCGAAGGTAAATTCCTCCGCCATGACCGCCCGCCATCCCGATGTGCCAAATTTGATTTGCGCTAGCATTCGACGAACCTTTCGAACATAGAGTAAGAGTAGTAAGAGTAAAGTGATGCGGCGGTTACGAGACTGATCCCGCGAAGGCTGATTCTATATGACGGATAAACGTATCGTCCTCACTACCTGCGGTTCGGAAGAAGAAGCTGAGAAAATCGCGCAATACCTGGTCGAGAACCGGCTTGCCGCGTGCGTCAACGTGCTCCCGCAGATGAAGTCGATCTACCGCTGGCAAGGGAAAGTCGATTCGGCTCCTGAACGTCTGCTGATCGTGAAAACTCGAGTGGATAGACTCGCGCAGATTCAAGATGCGTTCCGCAACCTGCACTCCTACGGACTACCCGAATTTATTTCGGTTGCAATCGACGATGGAGGCACACCGTACCTCGACTGGATCGACGACAACGTGAAATAGTCGTCCGCTGGCCGGGATTGTCTGCACGCGAGATCCCTTGCCGCGCTGGAAAAAGCGCGCGCGCTCAGGATAACGACGCCACTGTCTTTCGCGAGCTGAGTCGAGTTCTCGCGGGATGCCTCAAGCTTTACGGCCGCGCAGATTCAGCCGCCAATAATCGAGCGAAAATGGTGGATCGTCACGCGCAGCTTGCTCCGTCAGGTTCGCCATGAAGTGCACCCGGTCGGGTTCGCTGGGGATTTCCTGCAAGTGTTGCCGCAGGATAATGTTCCGCACGAATTCGTTATATTGCGCGGCATTTTCCAGAACCGTGAAAGCCGGCTCGACTGACGTTTCGACATCGACAAAACCGGCGCGACGCAACGTTCCCTCCGCACCCTCGGCGTTTTGAAACAGCCAGGGCTCACGAAAATCCACGAAGTAAGGTGCGAACTGCGACGTAGCTGCAATTGTGTCAGTTCTCTGGCGTAAGCGCGCCAGATTCAGACCGCCACCACATTGCGCTTCGAGCCAGCCTCTGGGAATCAACGCGCGGTTTAGATTCGCGAACAGCCGATCGTGATCGAGGATCCAATGAAATGCGGCCGTACTCACTACGCCCTGGAAGGAATTTTCGAAGGGAAGATGCAAGAGATCGCAAACAATCAGGCTGACGCGGGATGCGAAGCTGGCCAGATGCTCGCGTGCAGAACGGAGCATGTCCTGGGAAAGATCGATTCCAACGACGCGTCCGTGTGGCAGGCCTTCGAGAAGTTCGGCGGTGAGGCGCCCAGTTCCGCAACCGGCATCCAAGACGAGTTCATCGCCGCGAAGCCTCAGCCGGGACAGGACTTTCTTGCCCCAACTAACTTGCGGCTCGGAAAGACGGTGATAGGCGGAAGAATTCCATTCGCGGTAAATGGAATTTATACGGTCTGACATTCTCTTTTTCGTGCGATCCTTCAGAATCATCTGCGTGAATCCGCGGCAGAAGAATTTGATCTCAGATCGTGTCGAGCGCCTGATCGAGATCCGCAAGAATATCGTCGACGTTCTCGATCCCGACCGAAATCCGCACCATGCCGTCGGTGATGCCGATGGCTTTGCGCGCCTTCTCGCCCAGGCCGGCGTGCGTCATGGTTGCGGGATGCGAAATCAGAGTCTCCACTCCCCCTAGAGATTCGCCGAACGAACACAGGCGAACTTTCTTCAGCATTTCGTTCGCATTCTTGAGCGAGCCCGTCTCGAACGTGATCATCGATCCGAATCCACTCATCTGCCGCTTCGCCAGCGCATGCTCAGGATGGTCGGGTAGTCCGGGGTAGAGAACGGATTTCACTTTCCTGTGCTTGGCCAGGAAATCGGCGACCACGCGGCCGTTATGATCGTGAATTTCCATGCGGGCCGCGAGCGTTTTCACTCCACGCAGGACCAACCAGCATTCAAACGGAGACAGAATCGCCCCCGAAGCCTTCTGCAGAAAAGCCAGCTTGTCTGCATGCTCCTGCTTCGAGCAGATGACGACTCCGCCCAGGCCGTCGCTGTGGCCATTGAGGAATTTTGTCGTCGAATGCACAACCAGGTCGGCTCCCAGCGCGAGCGGTTGCTGAAAGTACGGAGACATGAAGGTGTTGTCGACAACCAGGTCCACTTTCTTGCAACGGCAGATCGCGCTGATGGCGGCAAGATCGCTGAGCCGCATCAGCGGATTGGTCGGCGTCTCGACATACACCATCCGCGTGTTCTTGCGGATCGCGTTTTCCACGTTCTCTGCGACGGTCGTATTGATGTACGAAAATTCCAAGCCGAAATCGACCATGACCTGGTTGAAGAGGCGCGGCGTCCCTCCGTAGAGATCGTCGCCGCAGACCACGTGATCGCCCGACTTCAGCATGGTGACGAGCGCATGAATCGCCGCCATACCGCTGCCAAAAACGCGGGCCGCGATTCCGCCTTCGAGTTCGGCAAGATTCTCTTCCAGCCGATCGCGTGTGGGATTGCTGACCCGCGAATATTCGTATCCCTTGTTCTCGCCGATCCCTTGCTGCACATAGGTGGAAGTCGGATAAATGGGAACGGTCACTGCTCCGGTCAGCGGATCCGGTTCTTGTCCGGCGTGAATGGCCAGCGTGGCGAAACCCGGTTTTTTCAAATCTTGCCTTTTGAAATCTGGCTTTTTTGTCTCTTTCATTTTCAGTGGAAGGTCAGATTCCGCCTTCGAAAATTTTCTTGGAAAGATACCTCTCTGCGGAGTCGGGAATGATGGTGACGACGCGCTTGCCCGGTCCCAATCTTTTTGCAATCCGCAGCGAACCGAAGACCGCAGCTCCGCCACTCGATCCGGCGAGGACGCCTTCTTTCGCCGCGAGTTGTTTCACCGTTTCAAACGCATCGTCATCGTTGACGGCAATGATTTCGTCACAGACGGAACGGTCAAAGGTTTTGGGAATGAAGCTGGCGCCAATGCCTTCCACCTTATGCGGCCCGGCTGCGCCGCCGGCCAGCACCGATCCCTGCGTTTCGACCGCAACGGTGTGGGCGCGCGGGCATTTCTCTTTTAGGAAGCGCGCCACTCCCGTAAATGTCCCGCAAGTGCCGCAGCCGACAACGACCGCATCGATGCGCCCTTGCATCTGTTCGAGAATCTCGTGGGCCGTGGTTTCGTAGTGGTAGTCGGGATTCGCCATGTTCTCGAATTGCCCTGCCATAAACGCTTTTGGATCTTTCGCGACCAGTTCTTTCGCGCGGCGGATGGCCCCTGACATGCCCTCGGCGTCGGGCGTGCGTTCGACATCGGCTCCAAGGGCGCGCATGATCGTAACTTTTTCCTGAGAAAAGTTTTCGGGGACAAATAAGCTAACTTTGTAGCCGCGGTTGACTCCGATCAGAGCGAGTCCGATGCCGGTATTCCCAGCCGTCGCCTCGGTAATCGTGCCGCCAGGCTGGAGCGATCCGTCCCGTTCCGCGCGTCGAATAATGCCAATAGCCGCGCGGTCTTTCACGCTGCCGCCCGGATTCAGGTACTCCAGCTTGGCAAACACATTGGCCGATCCGGTTGGAACTAGCCGCTTCAACTGCAGCATGGGAGTTTCGCCGACCAACTGGGTGATGTCGTCGGCGACGCGCAGGTGGGACATTGCGGATGTCTTCGAACTCACATTACAGGTTACGGGCAGGAGGCGGAAATCGTCAAACAGTCGGGTAGTAGATGGTGTGAAAATTGAAGCGATCTAAACGCTCGGTATTGCGTCGCAAAATCTGCGACGCGTCGCGCGGATCGCCCGGATCCTTCGCTGCGCAAGATCGGCTTGCTCGGGATGACAGGCACACTGACCCACCGGCAATGCTTTCCTCGAGCAGGACACAACTAGTTGGCCGGGACACCGCCGTATTTTTCCAGCCACTTCAGTTCTTCGCGGACTTTGATTTTTCCGTGCCAGGGATTCTTGCTCAGTGAATGGCCTTCGCCGGGGAAGATGAGCAGCGCGTTCGGAATGGCCAGCGAATACAGCGCATGCTCAAGCAGATAATCTTCCAGCACGGCCACTCGAATATCGTCCGCGCCCGCGACAATGTGAGTCGGCGTCGTGACTTTGTTGATCTGGAAGATGGCAGCTTCATCGTGATAACGCTGCTGAGCTTCCCACGGACGTCCGCCCAGAAAATAGGCGTCGTCGTAAGTCATGTCATCGTTGCCCCAGTTGCCGACGTGCTCGACCGCACCTGCACCCGTCACGGCGGCTTTGAAGCGCGTGGTCTGCGTGATGAGCCAGTTGGTCATATATCCGCCGTAGCTGTAACCGCCGACCGTGAGATGGTCGGAATCAGCGATGCCGTCTTTCACCAGTGCATCCACCCCTTCGAGAATGTCCTTGCCCGGGCGCGACACGATGACGGGAACGATCTGCTCGACGAACTTGTCGCCATAACCACTGGAGCCGCGATAGTTCGGCTCGAAAACGAGCCAGCCATTGGTGGCCGCGAGCGCGCCCCACTGGTACCAGTCGGCTTCAAAGTGGTTGCCGTCGGCATCGATCGGACCTCCGTGAATGAAGGTCAACATGGGCAAGTGTTTCGCCTCAAACTTCCCCGGAGGATAGATCAGCATGCCTTCTACGGCCGTGCCGTCATCAGCTTTCCAGCGGTAAGGCTTGCCTTGCGGGAGATCGGCCTCGGCGAGCTTGCGGTTGAAAGATGTGATCGCGCGGGCCTGATCGAGCTTTTGGGCGCTGTCGGCAAGATAGATTTCTTCCGGCTTGCCCAGGGAGGAATAGGTAAAGGCGATGCGGGACGAGTGCTCAGCCGCGGAAATCTCTTCATACGTGCCCGGCCAACCGGCGACGCGATGCAACGAATCCGAGGGCTTCGCCGCCGAGTACATCTGGACTTCCGTGCCCAGGCGCGCAGAAGTCAGAATCGAGTCTCCGGCAACGGAATAGGCTTCAATCGCGCCGCTGAAATTCTTGTCCCATTGCTCGACCGGGTCGCGTCCGGCAGCCGGAAGTTCTGCATCGATCCAGTACAGATGCGGCTGTAGATCGCGGTAAGGACCCATTGGATCTCCGACATCGTTCTTGAAGAAGATGTGGCGGCTATCTTTGGCCCAGCGTGGACGCGTTTCGACCGCTTCGTTGTGCGTGATGCGGACGGCCTGAATCAACTTGCCTGCTGCGGCCGGTTCGGAGTTGCCGGCATTCGCGGGCATGGGTGCCTGCCCCACATCGAGAACGTAGATTTCGACATCGCCGTATTTTTCTTCGCGCTGGTTGATGGCATCGCTCAGGAAAGCGAGCTTGCGATCATCCGGAGAAGTAAACAATTTATCGACGCGGAGTGGAGTGATCGCAATCAGGCGGGCGCCGGGGGTAAGATCCGACCGATCTTCGGAGTCATCTTTCTTGTTGGAAATTTTCGAGACCTCGGTGGCGTTATGGGCGAGCGCTTGCGCGAGATCCATCGCATAGATTGAGTCGCCGCGCTCCGCAGTGCGGTACTGGACGACGTCTTTCCAGTTTTTCTTGTAATCGTCCTTCTGCGTCTTGCTCCAGGGCTGGCGAGTAGCGAAATAGAGTATGTGCGAATCGGCCGACCAGGAGAACGCGTGCACGTCTTCCGAGCCCTCTGTGACCGCGAACGCTTCTCCGCCGGTCGGCGAAATCAGATAGACCTGGCTCGCCGGCTCGTCTTTTGAATCAGAATCGGCGTCGGAATCGGCGTCGGAATCGGCGGCTTTTCCGCCGGAACTTTTCCTTTCAGAAAGGAACGCGATCCATTTGCCGTCGGGCGACCACTGCGGATCGGAATCGTAGCCGGACTGCGTCAACTCGATCAGCGACCCGCCAGTGTCATCCCGGTAGAGCCAGAGATCGCGGCGGAAAATCTGCTGATCCCAGTCGGGGCGCTCGGTCTCGATGAGGACAGAATGCCCGTCGGGCGAGGTTTCCAGTGCGGGGAAGCTGACCGAGTTGAAAAAGTCATCGAGCGTCAGCTTCGGCTTGGCTTGGTTTTGCTCGGCGAAAACGACCGTACAGGTCAATATCAGGAAGAGGAGGAGGTCAGTCTTTATTGTTCGCATGCTGTCGATGGGAATAAGCGTTATACATCGCACGATTTGCAGGAAGCAAGCGGGAAGTTCTCAGTGTAAGCACTTCACCGCGCTGGTTCGGCGTTCTTCAGAGCTTCGTCAAGTGTCTGCTCGTGATGAGGAGCGCGCTCGAGGAGATGCCATCCGTCGTCGTAGTCACGAAACGACACGGTCGACTCATAACTCAGATCGGAGGAGTACAGCGCTGCGCCGATTTCGTTCAGCGGAATCCATCGCCAGATAAAGTCGACGTCGGCGGAATTGGCCTGCTTGCTGATGCCCGTGACTCCGACCAGTTCCCTTCTTGCCGCTGGAATCGAAAACGAAGGTTTGTCGGCATCGTCCGCGGAAATCAGGGTGTGAAGCGCATCTACGCCGGAGGGCGTAAGCGCGACGTCCCAACATGGCGGCGGAACGAGTCCAGACGGGCACGTAGTGTTGCCGGCGGAAATCCAGCCGTGCTGCTGGAGCACGAGAAATTCTGGCGAAGGATATTCCTTGCTGGAGACGACTCCGGTTTCGAGGATGAGTTGTTGCGGCGTTCTGAAAGCCTGAGAGGCGGAGATAAGGTCCGAGGCTAGACGACGCGTGAGAAAGTCGCGGGGCGAGCAGGAAACGCAAACGAGAATGACGAGAATCGGGATCAGCTTTCTATACATGAGTCCAATCAAAACCAGATTGAGATCGTCCTAAGCGCAGCCGTCTTTCACGTCTAGCTAAGACCCTTCTTTCGCCCGGCCGGGGCTTACGTCTATCCCGCCTCGAAACCACGGATTGCGCCGCGGGCTTTATTCTGTCGCCGCTTCGCGGCTGTCATCCCGTTGCTTACGGACTGGTGATTGTAAACAATGGCGAGCGGGTCTTTCGCACGATTTTGTGAGGAAGAAAAGGGCGGGACGCGATCTGACCGTCAAATTCCGCGGCCCAGCGGCCTGGAATCTGCGCCGAGCAGCTCGGGCAACGGCCCTCCGGCGTGAGCCGGTAATCCCGAATGAAATAGCCGTAACGGCTGATGAGCGTTTCGCCGCAGCTAGGGCAATTCGTATCTTCCAAGTCTCCCACCATGCCAGGAAGATTGCCGGCATAGATGTAGCGCAGGCCCGCGGCACGCCCGATTTCGGCCGCACGCAAGAGATCCTCGGGAGTCGTGTCGCGTTCGTTTTCCCCTTGCATCCTGTAGTCAGTGTGGAAGGCGGTGGTGTGCCAGGGAATGTCGACGGAAATGCCTGCAAGAAATTCCGTGAGTTGACGAAGTTCGTCATCAGAATCATTGAAACCGGGAATCAGCAAGGTGACGATCTCCATCCAGAACCCGATCTCGTGAATGCGGCGAATGCTGTCGAGAATCGGGCCGATGCGTCCGCCGAGTTCGTGGTAATGGCGATCGCTGAAACTCTTCAGATCGACCTTGTACAAATCGATCCACGGCCGCAGAAATTCGAGTACCTGCGGGGTCGCGTTGCCGTTGGAGACGAATCCGGTGAGCAGGCCGGCAGCTTTGGCTTCTTTGAAAACGGCGACCGCCCATTCACTGGTGATCAGCGGCTCGTTGTAGGTGCTGACCAGAACTTTCGCTCCTTGATCGACAGCACCACGGACGAGGTTTTCGGGCGAGACTTCGAGAGGCGGCGAGATCGCGTTGGGATCGCGTAGCGCCTGCGACGTGACCCAGTTCTGGCAGTATCCGCAATGCAGATCGCAGCCGAGCATGCCGAAGCTGTAGGCCAGCGCGCCGGGATGGGCGTGGAAGAACGGCTTCTTTTCGATGGGATCGCACTGCATGCCTGCGGTGTATCCCCAGGGAACATAGAGCTTGCCGCCCCGATTGAAGCGGACTTTGCATACTCCAGGCTGGCCTTCGGGAATGGGGCAACAGTGGCCGCAGGAAAAACAGCGGACCCGGTTGTTTTCAAGTTTCTGGTAGAGCGAAGGATCGGCCTCGCGGACACGTTGATCTAAGAGTTGGCGGAGGGTGGACATAACTACTGCCTATATTTTAACGCTGTGAGCAACCTTCGGCCGCCGGATGGTTCCTAAGACCTTCAACCACAAGGGACGCAAAACACACGAAGGAAGAAGAATACCGGCCGTACGCATATATTCGCGTGTTGGTGAGAACTCCCGTTTCAGGCGGTAGTACTGCCGAGTCGCATAGAATCCTTCGTCGGGCAGAGAGCGACCTCCTCAGGATGACAGGTTGGGGATGGTGCTATCAGCGGGCGGGAGTGGGTTTGGCGGCGGAGTTGTGCTGCTCAAGCCAGCGGCTGGCATCGAGTTCGATCGAGGTGACTTGGGCGCGGGTCAAACGCGCAGCAACCAGCGGGGCCAGCACCTTGCTGTTCTCGTCGCCGCTGGCGCGGGCCAGCGCCATCCAGAAATAAGCCTGATTGAGGTTCTGGGGAACATCGCGGCCGCGGAAGTATATCGATCCCAATTTCGATTGCGCCGAAACGTTACCCTGCTCGGCCGCCTCCGTGAACCAGCGCACCGCCTCATGCTCATCCTGCTTCACGCCTTCGCCGCTCACGTATCGGAGTCCCAATAAATCTTGCGCGGCGGGATCCCCCTTTTCCGCCATTTGTGTGAGCTGCTCGACCGTGGCAGTTTCGACCGCGGGAACCGCAGCAGTAGAAGTTGCAGAAGGCGACGAAGCCAGCACGCTCTGCAAATGAGGCGACCCGCGCTCTTGCAGTTTTTTCTGAATCAGCGGAGCCGAGGTATAACCGAGAACCCCGAAGATGGTCGCAGCCGCGGCGACCAGGAGGAACAGCAGTGAGCGGGGCAGGCTGATGCCGCTGGTAGCTTTGTCTTCGGGAGTCTTGGTTTCCGATTTCTGTTCTGGTTTGGCCGCAAACAGTACGCTGCCCGGAGGCGCTACGAAAGGCTGCGACGCAGCGGCAGGCTTGAGTTCGGGAAGGCTCTCGGCGCGGGCTGCGCGATTGACCGCAGCCAATATGGTCTCACCCAGGCGCTGCAGCAATCGGCTGTCGCTCTCGGAAAATTCGTTGGGCTGCGCGGAGAAGACCTCCAGAATCCCAATCGATTTCTGGCCGACGCGAATTGGAACAGCCAGCATGGAGCGGACACCGAGAGCGCGGCAACTTTCGCGATCGACGCGCGAGTCGGTTTCAGCGTCTTCACAATGCAGCACGGCTCCAGTGCGCACACACGCACCGGAGAAACCGGATCCGGATTGCAGTCGCGCCCCGATGGGCGGCGCGTCCGGACCCGAACTGGCCCGGCAGACCAGGAATGCCGGGTCTTTATCGGTCAGAGCGATGGCCGCACCTGAGGCATGCACCAGCGTCTGCGCGCGCGCCGCCAGCAATGGCAAAGCGGCGGCGAGATCGCGTCCGAGGGCTTCCACTTCGCGTTGCACCGCTTGCACTGCGGCGAGTTTATCGGTGTGGCCCGTACGGATGGGCTGGGAAAGGTGCTCGGAATGAGCTTTCACCGGCTCCGGGGAAAGAGAGATCACGGTTTCCTCAGCATTGGCCGCGCCCGTCATTGCATTCAGAAAAAGCCACTCGCGCAAACGGAGCAACGAGAGCGGCCGCAGTTCGGAAAAGCGCAGGCCGGTTCGCCCGTCGGCATTGGACCAGATCACTTGCCCGGTGGTGTAGATGTGATCAGAACACTCGGCGAGATCGAGACACAAGTTCACGCGTTGGCCGTTTTCCAGCGGACGATGGCACTGAATCGCGACACCGTCTTCGCTGATGTCCAAAATCTCGTGAAGTTCGAGCATGGGATTTTTCGCATCCGCATTGAAGCTGGCATAGGCGGGGGTCTGCACGCGATGCCGCACACGGTGACGGCGGTTCAGTTGCGCAGATTTTGACAAAGACGAGGTAGGGGGCGCCATACCACACCGGGAATCTTGCCGCTACATCTTACCTCGGGAATTTGGAAAAGTATGCACCTAAGAAGGCGGACGGAAAAACTCGGCAGGACGACGGGCTAGGGCCGGGTTACTACCGAGACGGGAGCCTGGTCCCTTTCACCAACGAGACGCAGAGACAGGGAGAAGCTGGGCCTGAGCAACGAACCTGACATCGACGCCGGGGAGGTCCCTTCGCTTGGAGACAGAGTGCCTCCACTCGGGCCGAAGAGTACGTGTGCGAACTGCTCTGTTGCCCCAGCGGGGCTTGTCTATTTTCCGCTCCCGATCTCTAATCCGAGTTCTCACACAGTCTCCAAAGCCCCGTTTTTTATCGGCTCCCAGCGGCGCACATGGAAGGCGGGCCCGTTCACAGCATATTTTGAAACACTCTCTGGCCGCTACTTTAGGTACGGCACGAATCCCCGCGTCTTCGTCTGCAATCGGTAGACGGACTTCGTCGCCGTGATGTAAAGCGTACGGTAATCGCGATCGCCCCAGTTCAGATTGGCCGGCTGCTCGGGCATAAGAATCGTGCCCAGATGCTTGCCGCTCGCGCTCCAGACCCAGATGCCTCCCGGTCCGGTCACGAAAACGGTACCTTTCTTATCTACTTTCATTCCATCCGGGACGCCATCATTCTTCCCACCTGGCTCGGTGCCGAAGATGCGGCCATTGGTGAGGGTCGCATCGGCGGAGAAGTCGTAAACACGGATGTTCCTCTGCTCGCTATCATCCACGTAGAAGCGCTTGCCATCCGGCGAAAAAGCCAGGCCGTTGGGCTGCGTGAGTTCTTTCGTGAGTAATTTCAAGTCACCATTCGCGTCCAGGCGGTAGACTCCCTGGAACGGAATCTCCTGTACCGCGCCCTCAACAAAATCCATGGTCGGATCCGTGAAATACAACGCGCCATCGGGACCGACGACAACGTCGTTGGGAGTGTTCAGTTTCTTGCCCTGGAAGTGATCGGCCAGAATTTTATATTTACCATCCGGCGTCACCTCGATAACAGCGCGCAAAACGCTGGCACAATCAATCAGTCGATGCTGGCGGTCGAAAGTGTTGCCGTCCGGATCGCCGAGAGAGATGACCTCCTCCTTCTTGCCGTCGAGATAAACGCGATAAATCTTGTTGATGGTTTCATCGCTGACGTAGATGAATCCCTTTTCGTCCCATACCGGACCTTCGGTGAAGCCGAAGCCAGTAGCAATCTGGGTCAGTTTCGCATTCTTATCGAGGACGTTCCAGAATTCCGGTGACTCGGCACTGAGTCCAAACTCTCGTGCGGCCTGAGCAGCGGCGGGGGGAGTTGAAGCGGCGAGCCCTCCAAAAATTAAACTTGCGATCAATGAAAGACCCGACCAAGCGTTCGTTCGGATCACCGCCGCCTTCTGATTGGAACGTTCCTTATCCACGGTCACAAAGTTTCCTCCGGTGCAGTACACCTAGTCCTCGAAGTCCATTTTGTTGTCTTTCGCCGATTTTTCCGGGTTGCTGTTTCCCGCCGCAGTCAAGAGAAAGCTGGCTAAGTCGTTCAGTTCGCCTTGGGTAAAGGTCGAGGCGAAGTTCGGCATCATCGGTTGCGGGTCGTATTCCAGATTCTGAAGGTCTGACTTGGCGATGAGCCGAAACGTCCCATCGAGGCTTTGCAATTGGAGAGAAAAATTGTCCTCATTGCGTACCCTGCCGACATATCTCGCACCGTCATGAAGAATTGCTGTAGCCAACTCCACTGGCCGTTTTTTGCCGGCGCTTGGCGCAAGAACGGCGCTGCGGACTTGTTCCCCCGAATGGGCTCGGGCAAACTCCGTCAAATCGGAAGCGATGAAACCGCCTTGCCCGGCAATCATGTGGCATTGGGAACATCCTCCCTTGCCGAAGAAGATTGCTTTCCCCTGTTCCGGATTTCCTGGCAGCCTGGCACTGTTGCCTGCGCCTTCGAGGCTGCGCAAATACCCGATCAATTCGCGCACTTGACGAGCTTGCAAGGAATGAAAGGCAGGCATATCCGTTCCATCGATTCCGTCTGCAATGATTCCTGAGAGCTGAGCGTCAGAAAGTCTCCGCATGTTCGGCCCATCGGCGATGTTCGGAGCGCGCTCACTTCCCTTCCCATCAATCCCGTGGCATGCCGCGCAATTGGACGCGAGAATTTGCTGTCCCCTGGCCATACCGGATGCAGCGGCTTTCGGCTCTTCCTTCAACTCCTGAGACGTTGCCAGGGACAGGCTCACCGCGAACGCAAACACTACGACCAGCAAGCCAACGAGTCTGCGATTTGTGCTCATTCGGTCTGGCGACCAAACCAACGGAACTCAGTCTGTAACCGGCTCGGTTCGAAGAGCTTCATGGTGAACGGCGCCGACGCGCAAGAGGCCGCCCGCCGAACGCGAGCCCATCCAACTAAGCGATACAGATGACGTCTCATTCGGTTGGTTGAATGACACCTGTCGATAAGCCTACGCCTGACCTTGTAGCCGCCTAGCGAGAGGTTCCCCCAAGTGAAACTTTTCGTTACTATTGGAAAGCAAAACGAACTAAGTACGACGGTTTATCGCAATCGCCGTAACCATGTCAACCCTAGTTTTTGCGTTACATAAATCGCGAATGGGCGTCTTCACAAAAAGTAATCCCTTTTGGTCAGCTATCCGAGGCAGAGACACTATTTCTGTTTCACCGCAATGGCCGAAATTTCGATGCGCGCGTTATTGACGAGCGCCGCCGCCTGAACGGTCGCACGGGCCGGTTTCGGATCGGGTAGTACGCTCTTATAAACCTTGTTCATCTCAGGAAATTCATGAATGTCGGCGAGAAAGACCGTTACACTCACCACGTCCTTCAGTTCGAATCCGGCAGCTTTCAAAACCTTCTGGATATTTTCGAGAGCCGCTGTGGTTTCCGGGCCAATTCCGCCCGCGACCAGCTTGTCCGAAGCATCCGTGCCTTCCTGGCCCGCGATGTAGAGAGTTCTTCCGGCAACGATGCCGTCGCTGAAAGGAAGCCCGCGCTCAGGAGACAGATTGATGGCTTTGTGTTCCTGCGCAGCGCTCCGAGCCGGAATGATCGTCATACTGATTGCGATTGCACCCGCGAAAATAATCAGACCTACTCTTCTGAACTGGTGTGTCATTTTCATTTCAGTATCCTTCCTCAGGGTTGGGATCGAGATTGTGATAAACATTCTAGAGCCGCGCACAGGTATACATCGTGGAGTGCCAAATGAACAAGCTTTACCAGCACGAAAAATTCAAAATGCTAGCAGTCGTCCTGTCCGTCGGGCTTCTCTCGATAGGACTCCAGGGCGCTCGCGTGCTGCGAACCCAGTCTGCACCGAGCGCGAATCCACAGTCTTCGGATGCGGGTCTGATTGCTGATTATCGCCGCGTGGAGGTGGCTTCGGTTTCGGACGCGCTCGAGCAACTGACCGGGAAACGCACGTACATGAGCCATCGCATGCATCCGCTTTTCACTACGAAATTTGCGGGCTTGGCGCGGACGGTATTGCTCGAGAAAGACGAGGGCAACGCCGATCCCAACGCGCTCAATGGAATGCTTGCGGCAATTGACGAGGGTTCCACCGATTCTGTGTATGTCATGGAAGTCGAGGACGGCGAGAATATTGCGGGAATGGGCGGGCTGATGGGCACCGCGATGGCGGCTCGCGGCTATGCCGGAGCGGTGATCGATGGCGGGGTGCGCGATGTCGCGTATCTGCGTAAAATCGGCTTTCCCGTCTACGCGACCGGAATTGTGCCATCCACCTCCGTGCATCACTATCGCTTTGCCGGATCTCAGATTCCAATTACCTGCGACGGCGTAATGGTCAATGCCGGCGACATAATTGCCGCCGACAGTGACGGCGTCGTGGTTGTGCCACGAGCCGAAGCTGTTAAAGTATTGGCTCTTGCCCAACAAATGGATTTCAAAGAGCACTCCATGTATCCGGTGATTGAACAAACCAAGTCAATTCTGGAAGCAGTGAAGAAGTTCGGCAGGCTGTAAATGGATTCTCGCAGGGAGATTCCCTGGTAGAGATCAAGTGTATTGCGGCTGTAACTCGCAAGTGAAGCAGAGAGGATAAGCACGATGTCGCTCAATCTGAAGTCGAATCGCCGCGGATTTCTGGCCACGGCCAGCGCGATTGCCGGTGCGTTGCTATCACCGCACAAATTGTTTTCCTCGAATCACAAAACCGTGGGCTCGATGCCATCGGTCAGCGGTTTTGGAAGCACAGGAAATCCCTACGAAGAACTCGGCGTCACCACAGTCATCAATTGCGAAGGAACGATGACCATGCTGGGAGGTTCCCTGCCTCATCCCGAACTGGAGGCCGTCATGACCATGGCGGGGCGCCACTTCGTCAGCATTCCAGCACTGGAAGTGGCTGCGGGCAATCGCATTGCCCAGATGCTGAAACTGCCAGACGGGTACAGCGCACTGGTCACATCCGGAGCCGCGGCGGCAATCCAATCCGGACTCGCCGGCATTCTGACGGGCGGCAATGAAGCTTTGATCCGTCAGTTACCCGATCTCACGGGCATGAAGTCGGAAGTGATTATTCAGAAGTCGCATCGTAATCCCTTTGATCACCAACTGCGATCGACGGGAATCAAGCTGGTTGAGATCGAAACCCTGGATGAGTTCCGCGCGGCAGTGAATGACCGTACGGCGATGATGCACTTCTCCAATTTCGCGAACGCCAACGGGCAAATCAAAGTCGATGAATGGGTGAAGCTGGCAAAGCAGTACAACATTCCGTGTATGAACGATGCCGCCGCCGATACTCCGCCCGTCTCCCACCTCTGGGAATACACCAACATGGGCTACGATTTGGTGACTTTCAGCGGTGGAAAGGCGATGCGCGGACCGCAATGTGCCGGATTGTTGATCGGTCGGAAAGAAATGGTGGCAAATGCGCTGCTCAATAATAGCCCGCACGAAGACACGATCGGGCGAAGCCAAAAAGTTGGCAAGGAAGAAATTTTGGGGATGGTCAAAGCTCTCGAACTTTTCCTTGCCGAAGATCACGACGCGCTAACCGCGGAATGGCAGCGACGGCTTGAGTTCATCTCCGGCCAGATCACCGCAGTTCCAAGCGTCGGCACATCCTTCTTCGTGCCCGATATTGCGAATCATGTACCACACATGCGCATCACCTGGGACGAAGCGCGCGTTTCTGTGACTCCGGAGGAAGCCGGAAAACTGCTGCGGGATGGAAAGCCTTCCATCGTGATCAGTGGCGGCGAGGGACAGCCCGGGTTGGCGATGAATTCGTTTATGCTGCAGCCCGGCGAAGACAAAATTGTTGCTGCACAACTTTCGAAACTATTTCGGGAACATCTCGCATAATCGCGTTGGAGATCGCGATGAGCGGTAAAACGGCTGAAGCCAAGCCGTATCCCTAAATCGAGCTGCCTAATGCAACGGCATGCGAAGCTTTGACCCCTTTTTCTCGAGCCAAGCATTGAATTGCTCGATCATCTCACTCGTCCATCCGGCATCGATTTGACCTGGAGTGTACCTACCCTCGCGGAGCATCATGTGGCCCCACTCATCGACCAGATGATCCATTTCTGTGTCATCGGCAACTTTTTCGGCGAGTTGGGGAGGCACAAACGTTAAGCCCTCTGGATCGCCAATCGCGATGTCGCCTGGCATTACGGTCGCTTCTCCAATTCGAATCGGAACATTGATTCCTGTCAGCATCACATTCTCGAGTGCGGACGGATCCACTCCCCGCACATAACACTGAAATCCGGGGATCTCCTGGATCCCGGTCACGTCGCGCACCGCGCCGTCTACGATCAGCCCGTTGTGACTCTTGGAGTAGATGGCAGTCGCAAGATTGTCGCCGATAATGGTGCCGTAACGAATCTTGCCGAACAGATCGACAACCAGAACGTCTCCCGGTTTCAGGATATCGATGATCCAGGAATTCTCGTCTCCAATGCGGTTTTCTTTTTTCCCATTGGCTCGAATCACGGAATTGACATCGGGGCGTTGCGGCATGAAAACAGCAGTAACCACGCGACCTACCAACCGTTCTCCCGGATTGATTACCTTCCAGCCACCTTCAAACTGGTTCTTGTATCCAGCATCCTGTAGAACGTCCCAGGCCTCATCGGCGGTAACGTCTTTGAGTCTTGCAAGAACGGCATCGGGGACATTCGGCCGACCATCGGCGAAACGGTCCCCACGCCACTGAGGCGTAAACTCAACCCGCTGCTCTTTCGAAAAAAGATCGAGTTGCGCGTGAGCCGGCATAGCCAGGGGCAGAAGAAAAATAATCGTTTCTATGGCAATCGTTTGTACGGTGATCAAGGCGACTTTGTTCATGGGAATTGGGTGAGAGCCTCAACTTTTGGAATGATTCCATCGAGCGCGAAAATATCACAGCACGTTCATCGCAGCAATTAGCATCTCCCGACGCCACAGAGGTGCCCCTCAGATTTTCAGAACCCGACCTTGCTCGGTAGCGCGGCTGTTGCGTATGAGTAGTAGGACCAGAATCATACCCACGAATGGAACCAGCCCGGCCACAATCACGATCGGGTCGAAGGAATGCCCGCCCATGGCTCGACGTGAATCCGAAAAATATCCGATTAGCTTGTAAGCGACGATCGTCCCTAATCCCGCGCCAGTTCCGCTGAACCCGCTTACCGAAGCTACGGACTGGCTAGGAAACAGATCCGACGGCAATACGTTCGCTATCGTGGTGAAGGTTGCATAGGAAAACGTGGCAAGTCCGAACAGAAACGCGATGAGATAAAGATTCGCAGTGAAAATTGTTGGGATGAGCATAGTGACTCCGATACCGCCGAAAATAATGACAGCCTTCCGAGCCGCTCCCAACGACCACCCTCGCTTGATCAGGTAACCCGATACGGCCCCGCCCGTGAAGTTTCCGCAATCGGCGGCGACAAAGGGAATCCAAATGGCGATCAGCCCGCCTTTGAGGTCGATGCCCTTCGCCACTAAATAAATTGGGAACCAATCGGCGATGAAGAAGAAAACGGGATCGGTAAAGGTCTTGGCAATGATGATTCCAAAGGTCTGCGGCAGGCTGAGCAGATCGCGCCAACCTGGCGACTTTTCTTGCAGTTGCTGCGAGCAGGAATCTTTCTTGTCAGAAAGGATGAGTTCGAGTTCCGCTTGGGCGATGCGTGGATGTGACTCCGGTGGGTAGTAAAGCCATCGCCAGGCAACAATCCAGACGAACCCGAGTAACCCAGGAATGGCGAAGGCCGGCCGCCATCCCCATCGAAAGTAGATCCCCAGAACAAGGAATGGTGCGATGGCACCGCCAATCGAAGAACCGCTATCGAACAGCGCAGTCGCGAACGCGCGCTCGCTCTTCGGAAACCATTCTGAGACGGCTTTGGTCGCGGCGGGCCAGTTCGCGGATTCACTGGCTCCTAAAAGAAAGCGAAAGCCGGCAAAACTGAGAAAACCATTCGCCAGCGAAGTCAGCACGGAAACGATGGAGTACCAAGTGACGGTAAATGTCAGGCCTCGGCGTGTGCCGATCCGATCCATCAAGCGTCCGAACAGAGTCTGCCCTACGCTGTAGGCAATTCGAAACGCAATCAACAGGGTGGCATAGTCACTGTTGGTCCAGTGATAGCTCAGTTTCAGATAAGGAGCCAGCAGGGAGAGGGTTTGCCGGTCGATGTAGTTGATAATCGTCGAAGCAAACAGCAGGCCACCGATCCACCAACGCAACCGGGCGATGGGGCGCACCGTGAAAAGCCGTTGTCGCGCGGGCTCCAAGGATGGTATCGGCTCGGGAATGGGCGATTCTCAGGGAGTTGTTTGCAAAGCTGTACTCAGCAGTGCGGCCGAATTCTTGTCCAGGTAAATGGTCGCGTTCGAATGCGTGCGTAAAATTGAGGCCGGAGCCATGGAACTGATCTCGCCCTCGAAACAAGCATTCACCGCCTGCGCCTTTCTACTGTCTGGTACAACCGCCAAAATTTCTTTGGCTTTCAGAATCTGTCGTACCGACATCGAGATAGCGTGCGTGGGTACTTGCGAAACATCCGCGAACCAAGCCTCTCCGACCTGCTGCAACCGGCACGCCTCATCCAACTTTACGACCAGATACGGTTCGCTGGTCTCAAAATCTGCGGGCGGATCGTTAAACGCTAAGTGACCATTCTCACCGATTCCGAGAAATGCAATGTCGATCGGAGCCACGGCGAGGGCTGCACCCATTCGGCGCGCCACCTCGTGCGCATCGCCGTCGCCATCTAGCAAGTGATATTTGCTGATCCCAGTCTTTTGAATCAATTGCTCGAGAAGCATCTTGCGGAAACTTCCCGGATGGGTGATGGGCAGCCCGATGTATTCATCCAGATGAAATAACTCGACTTGCCGCCAGTCGATCTCGTCCGCTCGTGTCAGCGCATCGAGAAAATCAAGCTGAGAGGCCGCAGTGGCGGCAATGACGCGGGCGTGGCCGTGATCCCGAATGGCTCCGCGAATCGCGCTTGCAGCTTGCAAGGCCGCCGCCTTGCTTAACAAAAACTTATCTTCAAATACTTTGAGCTTCATCCCTTCGTCCTTTAACCATCTCTTGCTCTTACAACAGAATCAGCGAGCTTCCCTCTTCGTTGTCGGAGGTCTATTAAAGCGTTTGTAGACGAAGATTGCCAATGAAAAAGTTAGGCGCCTCCTTGCGGATCAATTGCAGAAGAAACCAGAGTTCACTCAAGCGCGACAGCGGGAGAAATCTACGAGCGATACATCACCAGAAGAGCGTTACTGTTTTTTCGGTGTACCCGGTGCCCGCCGGAAAATAAATACGAAGCTGGGCGGAGTCATCAGATTTCTCGGCCCCATCGACTCGCAAGTGAACTTTCGGATCATTCCTACGCAAGAACAGACACTGCTCGCTGTTTGCCGGCGCAGATAATATCAGCTTCAGCGAACGCTCAGACTGTTGCTGATCGATCACTTTCATCTGCGATGTGACCGCTCCAGCGGCCGGCAGACCATGCGTGATACCAACCTCGACTGCAGGCAGGGGGATACGCAAAGTTCCGTTTTCCACTTTCGCGCCAGCCGATCGAGAGCGCAGGAGAATATTTACGGATCCCTGACCTCCGGCACGCACCAAAAGAGTCGTTCCGCTTCGCTGCATATCCAGTGCGAGAAGTGAATGTCCGACCGGCACTCTCGCGATCTTTGCTTCATTCCACATCGCCGGCAGACTTGGAGTGACCGTAAGTGTATTGCCGGTGGCGTTCCACTCCAGTCCGAACAAGCCGCGCACAGTGGGAGAGATCACCATCGCGGAAGACCAAAGTTGATGCGACGTGCTGAGGCCGAGCCAGCGAAGGAACTCTCCTGACAACACCTCGGTGATTGCTCCTAAGTCTTGCGCCCAGGTTAGGTCGGCGTTTTGCATCAGGTGCTCATAGCCGCTCAAACTGCGACTGTTGCGATATTCGGAAACGGAGAGCCATCCGCTGAACAAAGGCCAGACGGAGCCCTGGTGGTAACTGATCGGGTCATAGAAGCTCACTGTTGGACTCAGATCGCGCGCCCCCCAATCTGTAGAGAACTCATCAGAGGCCCAACGATTTAGCATTCCAGAGGAATGGGCAAGACGGAACGTCCCATCCCAATCAGAGACGGAGGGGTAAATTGTAGGACTGGTGTCCAACCTGCCGTTGGCGTTCCAGCTGAAAGCATAGAAATCCGCAGCGGGAACGAAATATTCGCTTTCAATCTGTTGAGCGATCGATGCGGCACGTTTCATCGCATCTTCTCCGAGCTCGCGATGACCTGTCGCTTTGGCGATATTGGCGAAAGCGGTGCTCGCCTGCTCATCCAGCGCCGCGAGATAGATTTCCTGATGCGGCATTCCGGGAGGCCATGACTCGACCCATCCCGTGCCGGCGGAGTTGTCGTAAATTCCGTCATCATCCGAATCGTGAGAGCATTCGAACATCCAGGCTTTTTGCAATTCGAGCCAATGCGTATTCAGGAAGCTGACGTCTCCGCTAGTCTGAAGATAATCGTTCGCAGCCATAAGCAGCAGGGGCGTTGCATCGGCGGACGCAAACTCGAACGGCAGACTCTTCCAGTCGACCAGTCCGGCGGTTTGAGACCACTCGTGCATGATCTTTCCCTCCGGACTTTGTCGCTTCAGCAGGAACTCCAGTTGATCACGCGCGAGTTGGAAATCGCCATAAGAATCCACTGCGTAGAGGCTCCATAAAGCGTCGCGTCCGAAAAACCAGCCGAAGCCGGGCCGTAGAGAATCGCCAGAGGTATCGAGGCCGGCGACGAGCGCAGTTTCATCGTGTGCGGGAGTTGTCTGCACTTTGAGCTGCTCGATCGATACTTTAGCCCATTGAAAAGCATCGTTGAAATCCGCATCGGGTGTGCTGATCGAAAGATGATTCGACAAGAAGTCCCGGTAATGTTCTGCGTTGTCTTGATACAAGGATTGCAACGAGCGACCGAGATCAATCA
The DNA here is from genome assembly GCA_963772045.1 of uncultured Acidobacteriaceae bacterium. Taxonomy (GTDB): domain Bacteria; phylum Acidobacteriota; class Terriglobia; order Terriglobales; family Acidobacteriaceae; genus Sulfotelmatobacter. The sequence continues at coordinate 602,242 of CAVYWC010000006.1, forward strand.
GCTTAGCGGCAAGGGATGCATCCCGCGCATCTGCCGCTGTATCTGCAATCGTCAAGAGCAAGGGATACAGCTTATTGCGGTCACGCGCGGGATCAAAATGCAGGAGAAACTGCGCTGGATAAAGCTTCGCACGCTCCTGATAGGGCGGCAGAATTCCGGGCTCGGATCCCGGCATTTCGATGGCGGCTGCGTGGTCAGCAAAATCCGAATGCAAAGCGTAGAAGCCTCCGGTCGGAAACTTCACCCAGTCTGCGGATGGGTAATCATCCGAGAGCGCCGGCCACATGCGTTTCATCTCCGGAGTGAATTCGACGATGAGCGTCATGGGCCGAACCGCTTGGATCTGAAAAAATCCGAGAACTCCGGCTCCGTGTGGTGCACGTTGAGGCGCAAAGAGCACTTCGCGAATCGTGAAATTGGCGTGAGAAAAGGTGATCACCGTATGATCGGGTCGAACCTCGATACCTGCAGCCTGCTCATTGACATTGATCGGAACGGGGTAATCCTTCATTTCGACGGTCATGTGCAGGTGACTGAATATCTTCCAGGGGAAAATCCAAGCTTCGAATGATCCATCTTGCTGGCCCAGAAGCGCTCCACGCGGCCCGACCACGCTGAATGGCTTGGCAGGCACCGCCTCCCGAACAATCTTCAGCGGAACGGTATTTTCGAATGGAAACATCGGGAGGATCGGAGCCTCGGCCATCGTCTGGGCGTGGGAGAGGCCAATACTGCCGAAGACCACGACCGCAAGCAGGACCGCGAGCAAAAACTGGCTCATCCATTCTCCTAAGAAGCCGCATTGAAAACTCATTCTTTCAGAGCTGCCACCTTGCCCCGGAGTACGGTAATCGACGCCTTTGGCAGAGTGAATACCGTTCCCGCTCCTGCAGTTATAGTCGTAGCCACAGGTGGATTGTCGGGATCAGCATGACTATAAGGACCGTCGTTGATCCACACATATTGCTCGCTGCCGAAGGTCACATCCGTAACCGGTCCTGAAAAGGACCCTTCCCGCTTGTTCTTGTCGTCGTTGAATACAACACGCACGGAGTGAGCATGGTTCTCATCACGATTGACTAACATCAACGACCAGTTGCCGTCAGGACGGTGCAGCGCATAAGAGGTCACCAGCAGATTACCGTCAGCGTCCTTTATGTCGACGGAGGCCGGGAACATGAAATGCACTCCAGATCTATGCTGGACCCATTCCAAATTGATCATGTGCGCAGCGAAGTACGGCGAAGTGTAACCCCTGATTTCGAGAGTCTCCTCATCGGAGACAAAGTTTGACCATGAGGACCAGCCCAGACAAGTCTTCTGTATGCCTTGGGGCTGGATAGGCGAATGCGTAAAGAGAGCACCTCCGCCTTCGAAAAACGAGCCCACGTTGTCGGCCAGCCACAAGGCGGCAAAGATCGTGGTCATAGGTCCGGTCAGGTTAGCGGCTAGATGGTCTTCCGTAATCATCAAGGGCACATCCTTGGGGACGCCGTCACCGCGCCAGACTTGGAGAATGTGCTTGACCAGTATTGGTTCCTGGTAGAGAGACTTCCACGTGATGTCGCACGGTTCGAACGGATAGTGCTCGAACGAGACGAAACTCAGATCGGCGATCCTGCCATGGGCTTTCAAATAGTCGACGAATCGCCCCATCCACGATGTGCGACCCTGCGCATCCGGCCATAACCGGATATCTTCATTGACGCCCTCAAAAACAGGCCCTCCCAACTTCAGTTTGGGATCGACCCTGTGAATGGCCGCGGCCCACTGAACGTAGAGCGCGGCGTAGTCTTCGGGCATGGCGTGTTTACCGTCCGGCTCCTCACCCATTTCGATATAGGAGATGGGATAGCCGCGCTTCTCGATGTAGGCAATCTGCGCGGCTGCGTCCTCCGGCGTGCCATAGAGCATGGTTACTGGAATCATGGCGGGTAAATTGTTGGTTAGCCCACTAGTAAAGAGCAGGTCAAAGCCCGTGTGCTGGTAGCTCCCGGTGGCATCGACGTCGGCGGCTGAATGCCAGGGATCGATCGAAGAGGAGGTGTAAGTCGTAGGCCGGTCGCTGATGTTTTTCTGAACTTCGACGAAAGCGCCGCTGCTATCCACGCCTCCGACACGAATTTCTCGAATCGCGTATCCAACGCAGTTTCGGATGTCATCCGATCCGTGCTCATCGCAGGTATTCGAGGACCCCGTCATTAAGACGCGCACGTACTGGGTCGAGATCGGACTATCGGCGAGTTTCAGCGAAATCGTGTCGCCCTGGGCGTTCTTTTGCACGCCAGACGGGAAAGTCTTCCACTCGCCCTGCGGTCCCGCGTCAAAATCGAGCGCGCGTTTTCCCACCCAATATTCCACCTGATAAGTCGCGGCGTAGGGGTTCGCCCACGCAATGCGAATCGCGTTGACCGGTTTTTCGGCCTTAAGATCGAGAATGACCCATTGCGGGTGCAGCGAGTCGCTTTCCCCCGTGAATTTGCTGGTCAGATAAGGATTACTCTTCCAATAACTGAGGTTTGGACCCATGAGCGGACGGTCGCCGCTGGTTGAGAAGCCGCGATGCGGCAGCGCGTAAGAAAGAATGTAGCGCACTGGTTCCTTGAGATCGGTGCTGCCGGTGAAGTATCCGCTCTTGTGGACCGGGTCGCTCCAGGATCCGTTCTCAGTCCAGTGCCAGGCGGCCATGCGTAACTCGCTATTATTGCGATAGGACATCGGCCCCCATCCCGCGGATAAGGACTCTTGGATAATGTGCGGGGTGAACACCTTGTCGATCCCGTCGTGAGACAGAACATCGATCGAAGTTCCCAATGCGCTGTCAGGATTGAACGAATTGATGGCATGACCCGGTGTCGCGTCGACGTGAACAACGGCCGGCTGCGGTGCAGCATTCTCTGCTGCAGATTGGGCAGTAGCAGATCCGCCCTGCACCATAAAAGGGAGAGCAGCGGCCGCAACCGCAATCCATGTCAATAAGTTCAGAGAGTAAGCCGTGCTAGCAGCTCTCGATCTCACCTCTGCCTCACTCGTCATTGCGCCTCCATACATTGCACCGACTGGCATTGCACCGGCTGCGCGCTCACTCTAAACAATGCAAGCAGCACAACGCAACCCGCATTGCCGTGAGCCGGAGATCATGTTCGTTGGGATTGTCACGTTTTCGCCGCGTAGATAGCAGAATCCGTCGATGCTCTTCACTTGTGGCCAGAACGTAGGAGCGCTTCGGCTTTCTCGGTGGCCCTCTCATGCAATTCCCAGGAAAGCAGCGCCTTTCGACAGCCTTCACGCGCCAGCCGCGTACTTAGTTGTTTTTCAGCCTGAGCAAATGTCTCTTCCGCATCCATCCTGGCATGCCGGGCCATGTCGTCCGCCTGTTTAATTTGCCTGAGATGGAATTTCGCCTTCTCGTCGAGATCCTCAGACGGCGCTCCATTTGCGACTCGTTGCGACTGCGCTGTGGTTTGCGCCCGCAAGACCTCGTATGCGGCGTTTTGAGCTTTCGTCCAGCGCTCTTTGACCGAAGAGCTCTGGTTATCGAGCGCAGCATTTGCCTGATCGGCCGCCCGGCGTACTCTTTTCTTTTCACGCAACCACATCATGACGGACCAATTCACCGCTTCGTTCATCAGTTTTCTTGCTGTCTCGACTTCCGGGAGCTTCTCCATGCTTGTCGCCCTGAGAAAGCCGACCATAGTGGGGTATTGAAAAAAAGTCCAGCAAAGAATCCTCATGAATGGGATGGCTGGAGAGTCCCGGCGCCGTGTTTGTGACACAAATCACATTCTTCGGCTTGGCGGTAAAGAGATCGTAACAAGAGGTCTTGACTCTCATCATTTCGCGGCATACCTTGTAGGCAGGTAATGCTGCATTGCAGCAATGGAGGCATTATGCCAATGCATAAAAAAAACCCCGAGCATCCCTCCCCCAAGGACATTCTGACCGAACTGGCGGCGGAAGGAACATCGAGCTTCGTGGAAGCACAGCGGGCTCTGTTGGATCTGGCACAACAAGAAAAGGAAATCATTCTGCATGGCGTGAAGGAACGCGTGGTTCCCTTCGTGCCGGCACTCGCGATGACCAACCTCGTCAGTCGCAGTATCGACGCAATTATCTCACTGCAACAAGATCTTCTGACCGCGGCGAGCAAACAAAGTCTTGACTGGCTCGAACCGCAAACCAACCGAATGCAGGACCACTCGGCGCGATTGCTGGAGGGTGTACGAGAGGCAGGAGACATTTTTGCGCGCGCCCAGAAGAAGGTCATGGACGCCTTATCCCAGGAATCCTCGCGTGCCGTGAGCAGCAAGCACGAAAATACCGACAATATCGCGAAGAAAACCGAACTCAAGGAACTGGCGCGCGAGGCCGGCAATGCGTTTATCGAAGCCCAGAAAAGATTGCTTGATGTTGTCGGTCAACAGATGAACATAAATGTGGACGCCGCAACTCACGCTGCGGGCCTGATCTCGCCATCCCAAGTTGGACCGATCGCCGCCCGCGCTCGCGCCGGGGTAAAAAGTTTCATTGACTCCGAAACCTCTCTGGTCGGGTCACTGATGAAGAGGGCAAAGCCGAATGGGACTGCCCGGAGCAAGCGGAGGGTCGGCCGTAACAAGCGTCGCCAGCATGCAGTACCGGCTTAGATGAGCTACCTGGAATCCGACTTTAAGCAGACGCTGCTGCTGAAAGTCAGGAGTGCGGTGAACTCCGGACGAGCAAGCGGTTGAGGAGCGCCTGCTCCCATTGCAGACCAAGTCGGCTGGGAAAGAGTACCGCGCTGCATTGCAGCGTCATCCAGTCGCGCTTCAGTAGCGGTAAACGAAACCGCGAGCGGTTGGCGAGCCAATGGCGGGCGAGTTGACGCGCGACCGTAAAACCCATTCCTGTATCGGACCCCACGATGTCGACGAGTATTCCCTCCAGCGTGAATATCACCTTGGATAAAACGATCAGCGAAGCCGGAAAACGTATACCTTTCAGGGCAAGGCGCTCCAACAATCGCATGGAGTCAGCTGCACCTAATACCCGCGACGCTGGCATGGAGCTCAGAAATTCGTCGACCGCATGGCGAATGATTCGTCCCTTCGGCGAAGTCATTCGGGTGCGAGTTCGACTGAGCGTGGCCACCTGCCTGGAAGCACCTACCGGGTCGCGCAAACTGACCATCAGGAATAACAATGCGAGATCTCGGCGCTCGTCGCGGCTCAGTCTTTCCCGCAGAGCCCAATCGAGGATGATCAGTTCGCCAGTGCGATTGTTGTAAAGCAGATTGCCCGCATGAGGATCCCCGTGAAAAACCGCATTGGGTTCTGCGGAAAACAGGGGCACTGCGAGGAGAGCCTCTAAAAGTTGCTCAGCCACCTTGCGCCGCATGGAGACAGGCAAACGAGCAGCGGCGCTCGTCACTTTGATGCCCTGCTCTTCGATGAGGGCAGTAACTCTTGGCGTGGATAGTGGCTCAATGACGCGCGGAACACGCACTCCCGGAAAACCGCGATAAAGAGTCGCAGCTTCGATGAGAGTTTTCTGTTCGCGCGTGAAGTTCACCTCGTGGCGCAGCAACCGGCGGACTTTGCGAAAGGTATCCGGGATGAGATGGGGCGCAAAGCCATATCTATGGTGCTGGTCGCCGAAGTATTGGGCCAAGCCTCCCAGATAATCCATATCTTCGGCGAAGTACTTGGGGATGTGCGGCTTCAGAACTTTGAAGACACCGCGCTCACACCTCTGAGTATCAGGATTTCTCCAACAGAAGCGCACGACCGCACTGACACTGGCTTCCTTGAGAATCTCGCCAGCGACTTGTACATCAAAAACCTTCATGCGGGACCCCAATTCCCGCCCAATGATGGTGCGAATATCCCCCGGGTCAACATCTCGAATTCCATTCTCAAGTCGGGACAATGCTCTCCGCAGCGCGGGATGGAGATGCTGATTGCGCGCGATCACTTGTCCTAGTTTCTGCAAGCCCGGCACTTCGGCGATAAGTCGCAGAAGACGGATTTCCGCCGGCGTGTTCGGGGGCAGTTCCACCTGCTCGAGCAATTTTGGGGCAAGGCGGCCAGGCGAAAGGTGCGTCACCACGAACATCATTGCGTCGCGCACCGGCGGTCGCCAGGCCGCATACGCTGCGGGAACCAACCTCTCCACCGGCACGATTTCGTCTACGATCCAGCGCGCCATCGTGTCTCGAAGGGATTGACCGGCCGCACTCGTTAAGCCGGCCTCGATGGCGCTGATTTTCGCCACGCGGGTAGCACCCTTCGGCAGGAAATTCTCGAGCTCGCTGCGCAGTTGGTCAGGTGCCAACTGGCGAAAGCTATGTTCGACGGGACTCTCTTCCACCATACACACCGCCCACAAAAATCATGCTGCGCTGCATAAAAGCGTGGCGCAGTGACCGGCATCACCGAATGGCATAAAGCTGTGTGACATAGTTCCTAGGGGTGTGAAGAGACTTGACTACTCTGAACGAAGTTTATTCGCGGCTATCGATGCGACGCCGTTACGAAGTGTGGTTTGTTCGCCTGGAGTTGGCGGATGGCAGCGGAGCCTGTTGGCTTCGCTATCTACTGATGAATCCTGGACGAGGCGGCTGGGGGATCAATCCCGAGGGAAAGCCCGTCCAGGTATGGGCCACGTGGTTTCCAGTTGGTGAAAAGCCTGAAGGCTTCATCCAGGGCTTTGAGGCATCGGAACTTGCCATCAGCCGCAAAGGGCATGCTCCGTTTCACTTTCAGGTTGGTGAAAACAAGGTTGAAGAAGACCGTTGTTGCGGCGCCTTACAGGTGAACGGCCACTCGATTTCGTGGGACCTGCGCTACTGCTCCACGTTCCAAACGACATTGAGCAACAAAGGATGGATCGGTTTTTCACGTACGCCCCACTCCGACGCGATCTTTTCCGGCCAGATGACCCTGGATGGCCGAAGCGTCTCAGGAGATCCAGTGGCATTCGGTGTGCAGGGTCACAACTGTGGATACCGCCATCGCGACTTTTGGATTTGGACGCACGCATTTTTCCCGCGAAAAACGACTAACGCCACCACTTTCGAAGCATTGGTCTATGACATGCCGTTCGGACTCGTCTTCCGCAAGGCGGTGCTGTGGCACGAGGGACGGGAATACACATCGCGTAATTTCCAGGAGATGCGCGCCAGCCGCAAAGCGATGCGATGGCAGTTCCGCTGTGCAGCGGAGAGATTGCAGCTACAAGCCTTCATCGAGGGCAGCGGGTTGGGCCTACACCAAGCTTCTTACATGAAAACGGACTGCACTGGCAGCTTTGATGTGCTGAATAACAGTCTGGCCTCGGCGTCGCTCCTGATTGAGCAAAACGGCAGACCGGCAGAGCTATTAGAAACCAAGACCGGAGCGGTACTGGAGATGGCGGGAAACTACTCTAGCCTTTGAGCTATGGCGAGGCGTTCGGCCAAGACGGAGTATGCTGCTGGATTGAATGCCATGCCAATGTGTGTTCCAGATATCTCAACGTCTTTCTCAGGATCCATGGTGACACAATAACGCCAATCCACCAGGCCATCGGTTCGTGTGTAGATTGCAGTTTCAATTACGGAGCTTTTGACTTTGCGGTGCAGCGAGCCCAAGAAGTTGCACGTGCAGGCGCCGGTATAACAACTGGGCAGGACATCTGATCCGTGCTCCTTGAGGATGCGAAGACGGACGGCTTCTGCGATGTGCAGAACCGCTGGGTTCGCCACAGTGCCTCGAATCGGGGCAGCCAGCATGATTACAGACGCGACGTCTTTGGGCCGCTGGCCCGCCATGGAACGAGCAATCACTCCTCCCAGGCTGTGTCCGATGAGATGAACTCTGCGACCGGTCTCAGCCCGGGCCTTTTCGATGGTGCGGTTGAGACGTCTTTGGATCAAAAGATTCGGACACTCGGCATTGATACCGATACCGGAGAAGTAGGGCCGATATCCGATGCGGTGAAGCCAAGCATGGAGTTCGGTGAGATACAAGTCCGTCCCCAGAAATCCGGGGATGATTACAACCGCTGAGCCATCGCCACGCGGGACCCCTAGCCCGTAATAGACTGGTGAGGCGTGCAATAACAGGATCTCGGCTGCGAACAGAGCTTCTGACCAGAAACTCGAATGCAGGGCTTTCGGATATGGCTGGAGATCGGGCTTGGACCGTTTTGCCGACGAGGAACGCGCTGCTGCTCTCTTCCGTTTACGCTGCAAGTTTCGTCCTGGAATCTGCCCGCTTTCGTGGCGCATCAATAAATCATGCTGCAGTGCGACATTATAGCGCGACATTCCTTTTCGACCATATACATCGTGCACTTCAATCGTCTGCTCAACATTCCCTAAGAAGATTTTCGTCTTTTCTTACCGGGCCGATGCATCTGGGCTTCCAACTGCGCGACTCGTTTACGCAATGACTCGACCTCACTCTCATTGTCCTGTGGAGAGGCCGTGTTGCCCAAAAATCTTTTCATCAAATCAACCGGAGAGAGGATGGCCGATTGGACTTCGCTCAAGCGGTTCTGCACCGTCTCCTGCAGCGTCTGATAGGTATCAAAAGCTGATTTGAGATACCACATCAGAAATTCCTGGCGTGCTTCATCGGAAGCAATAATCAACTGCCGCAGCAGTTCCAAGGGCAAGCCCGTGCTCCGGACTCGAGCGTCTTCAGTGATGATCTGCGTGAGAACAACGCGGGTAAGGTCTTGCCCGGTCCTGGCGTCCACCACGCGGACTTCCTTGCCAGCACGGATATGCGCAGCGAGGTCATCCAGGTTCACGTAGCGGCTTCCCCCAGTGTCGTACAAGCGCCGATTACCGTATTTCTTAATCAGGACCACGGAAGGCTTCATTCGAGTTCCACCGTGTTGCTTTGCACAACAGCCGAACACTATCTTGACACAACTCGCGGGCAGACGTATATTTTTTCCCAATGCTGCAGCGCAGCATTTTTGGAGGTCGTTATATGCCACCAACCACGAAGCATCAGCCCGAGTCTACGACGCTTTCGCTTCTTTCCAATTGGGCGCAGCAGGGCGCGCAGACCCTTTTTGCCACGCAGCGCATTCTTCTTGATCTGGCAATGCGGCAGAATGCCAGCGTCATGCACGCAGTAAAACAGCAACTCTCCGATACACAACACTCTCCCACAGCCATTCTCAGCGAACTTGCCGACGAGGGCTTGACGCATTTTCTCGAAGGCCAGAGAGTTCTGCTCGAACTGGGAAAGCAGCAGAACGAAATCCTCATGGGCGGTGTAAAGGAGCGCGTAGGCGATTGTCCCCGCAGGCAGGCGCTGATCGACCTGCTGCGGCGCAGCGTCGAAACCTTCATCCAGATGCAGGAGGAATACCTGAAGATTGCTGGCAAACAAACCCACACATGGGTGGAGTCGGCGAAATCCGGAAAGCCCTATCAACCGGAGCACATGCTGGTCCTTGCCCGCGAAGGAATGGAGAGCTTCGTGAAGGCGCAGAAGCATTTCCTCGACGTCGTTGCCGAGGAGACAGCAAACGCAACCAAGGAAAGAAAGACAAATGGCGCCGCAAAGAAGATGAAGAAAACCGATCTGCCGGAACTGGCGCGGAAGGCGACAGATTCGTTGCTGGAAGCGCAGAAACATATGGTGGATGTTGCCGGGCAGCAGATGAATGCCACAGTCAAGACGGCGAGTAAGACATTGGAACTGCTGCAGCCGTTTCCGTTTGTTCGTTTCTCCGATTTAACGCGCGAGGCAGTGAAGAGTTACGTCGATGCGCAAAAAGCTGTCATGGATGTAGTGGTGAAGGCGCCTTCTGCAGTGAAACACGCCGGCACCCCACGTCGTCCCAGAAAGTCTTCGAAGAAAGCGCAAGCTGCCGCGGTCGCGGTCGCCTGACAAAGTCGGATCCGGTTCCGGCAAGGCGGCGGCGTGCTTTGATCGGCGGATTTCGTTCACTTCCAGAGTGTCTGCCGTGCCGCGTGCGCAGAAACTGGCCGCGCGACACGGCAACGCTGCCAGTACACGCGCTACGAAGTCGGAGATCTGCATAACCCTACCCGGGGCATGTGACGCCGGTCACAGCCCAAAGTGACAGGAGTGCTAGACGTAACCCCTTCTCGGAGTTTTACTTTCCCCAGTCGAGGTTGATGTATGGTGCCTTGCCGGAACCTCACCAACCAGTTCCCCAGTTGTTGTGGATTCTCTCCGCTAGTCTCAGGTTCGTTCCATCGATAAACGGGGCCGGAGAGTTGTAGTTTGGAAGAAGTAGAAGGTTTCAGCTCAGACATCCTCAGATGTCTCGACTCCACGCAGCACTTCGAAGTGACGGACCAAGAACTCGCCAGGAGATCGCAATGATCGCGAGTGAGACAGTACATGCGCGAGTAAAACTTCCGCTGCCCCAAGAATCTCTTAGCGACGAACGAATCCACTATCTTGAAAGCCTGGTCAGTCGAGCCCGAACTGCGGCTGCAGTCTTTACGCAATTCAATCAGCAGGAGGTTGATCGCATTGTGAAAGCGATGGTGCTGGCCGGACTGAAACAGGCACAGCATCTGGCTTGGCTGGCGGTCGAGGATACAAGGCTGGGAGTGCCGGAAGACAAGGTCATCAAGAACATGGTGGCCACGGAGTTCGCCTATAACTACATCAAGGACAAGCGGACTGTTGGTGTCATTCGCGAATTCCCCGATCGCAATCTGGCTGAAATCGCCGAACCGATTGGAGTTTTATTCTCACTCACTCCGATTACGAATCCCACCTCAACCGTCCTCTTCAAGAGTCTCATGGCGATAAAGACGCGGAATGCGGTCATCTTCAGTCCGCACCCGAAGGCTTGGCGCTGTTGTTCTGAAGCCGTGAAGATCATGTATGAAACGGCGGTGAAACATGGTGCACCGGACGGAGTAATTCTCTGCCTCGAATCGCCTACGCTGCTGGACAATGCCTACCTGATGAAGCACAAGGATGTCGGCTTGATCGACGCGACAGGAGGGCCCGGCGTGGTCAAAGCGGCATACAGTTCGGGCAAGCCCGCGCTTGGAGTAGGGGCCGGAAATACGCCGGTGTATCTGGAGAAATCCGCAGATATAAGCACGGCGGTAGTGGACATTATCATCTCGAAGACATTTGATAACGGGACGATTTGTGCATCCGAGCAGACAGTGGTGATCGATGACGCGATTTATGACACCGTCCTGAAAAAGTTCGCCGAACTTGGAACGCATATTTGCAATGAGGAAGAAACCAAGCTGCTCGAGCGCACGGTCATCGATCCGGAGACGGGATGCATGCAGCCCTTGGCGGTCGGGCAGAAAGCCACTCACATTGCGAGCTTCGTCGGGCTTTCGGTTAAGCCGAACACCAAGCTCTTGATTGCTCCGATTCACGGCGTCGGGCGTGAACATCCGCTTTCGGTCGAAAAATTGTTCCCTGTACTTGCTGTGTATCGCGCGAAATCGGTCAATGATGCACTCAAGGTCTGCGTGGATGTGAATCATGCGGGAGGGCTGGGTCACACGGCTGTGATCTTCTCGCGCAACGAAGACGTCATCCGACAATTTGGTGAGGTGATCAACGCCGGGCGGATCATCGTCAATTCCCCGGGAGCCATCGGAGCTCTGGGCGCTGTTTACAACGATCTCGTTCCCACGTTTGCGTTTGGCTGTGGAACCGGCGGCGGCAACAGCACCACCGATAACGTCAACATCTATCACTATCTCAATATCAAGCGACTGGCTCGCCGGACACAAAACCATATGTGGTTCCGAGTTCCCAATCAGATTTATTTCAATAAAAATGCGGTTGAAAATCTGCGTCATTTTCCATCGGTCTCGACAATCCTGATTACCAATCCGGCTTTGGAGCAGATCGGACACGTGGACTTTGTCCGACGCCATATCTGCCCCAAGACCCATGTTCATGTTCTGGCCATTCCCGACGCCGAACCGGAAGTGCAGGTGATCGAGGATGGAGTGGAGAAGCTCAACTTCTACAAAGCGGACCAGATCATCGCATTGGGCGGAGGATCGGTGATCGATGCGGCGAAGATCATGAAACTCAAGTACGAGTCGCCCGAGGCTGATTTAGAAGAACTGGCCGCGCCTTTCCTGGATTTACGCAAGCGGGTAGCCCAGTTTCCGACGGAAAAACTGCACCGGGCAAGGTTGATCGCCATTCCCACCACTAGCGGAACTGGGAGCGAAGTCACTCCGTTTGCCGTTCTGACCGATAAAGAAACTGGGCGCAAAGTCACGCTCGCTGACTACTCGCTGAGCCCGGACGTGGCCATCGTCGATCCGCAATTTGTCATGTCCATGCCGAAAGGCTTGACAGCGGACACCGGCATCGATTGCCTGGCGCACGGCTTAGAAGCTGCGGTTTCGAATTACGCCTCTCCGTACACCGATGCGAACGCAATGCAAGCAATCAGGCTGGCCTTCAAATATTTACCCATTGCGTACGAGCGTCCGCAGGATGAAGAAGCACGGTGTATGATGCACAACGCCGCATGTATAGCGGCGATGGCTTTCTCGAACGCTTCGGTGGGAGTGAACCACGCCCTGGCTCATGCTTTGGGCGCCCGCTTCCGCATCGCCCACGGTAGGGCAAACGCGCTGATGCTGCCACATGTAATGGCCTACAACGCAGCCGTCCCCACGAAATTCATGCCGTCGCCCTATACCCAGGGATACGTTGCGCATAAGAAGTACGCCACCATCGCCGACCTGCTGGGCCTGGGCGGACACACTGTGGAAGAAAAAGTAACCAATCTGGTCGCGGCAACAGAACAGTTGCTCGACCAACTTGGATTTCCGCGATCGATCGAAGAGTTGGAAATCTCGAGGAAGGATTTTGAGCGGGAAGTGCCTGATCTGGCCAAGGTTGCCTTCGATGATCCGTCGTGGCGTTCCAATCCGCGCATGCCGCTCATGAGCGAGCTAGTCGACCTGCTTTGGAAGGCATACGAGGGCCGAAGTCTTGCGAAAGCTGGCACCAGTCCTGTGGCAGAGCATGTTTAGCTGAGGATCGAACAGATCGCCATGATCGCTGTGTCTCTGAAACTTGAGGAAATCGGACTCGCGACCGCTCTACAGGGCGCCGAAACAACTTTGGACGGCACTGAGGGTGAAGTCACCCTCGATTTCGCAGCCGTGAACCGGATCGATTCGCACGCGCTGCAGGCCCTCGAAGACTTTGCTCGAACAGCGCGCGCGAAAGATATCCCCGTTGTAATTCGCGGCATCAACGTCGCCGTGTACAAAGTGCTGAAGCTCGCGAAACTAGCCTCACAGTTTACGTTCGCGAGCTGATTGATGCCTCTGTCCGGTTCTTGGGAGATTCGGATGCAGAATCATTCACAGACTGACCGCCTTTCATGGGGTGACACGGTTTTTCTGCATTTGGAGCGCGAAGGCATGCCCCTGAATGTCGCAAGCGTGTGCACGTTCGAGGGCGAGATCTCATTTAACGATTGCGTTCAGTTTGTGGAGTCGAAGTTGCCTCTTTTGCCGCGCTATGCGAAGTGCGTAGTGCCCGCACCCTTAGGCCTTGGCCTGCCTAGCTGGGAATACGACCGGAATTTCGACCTGCGCCGCCACACGCGAGAAGTCAGTCTGAAGCATGGAACAGACACGGAGTTGAAGGCCTTGGCGGGAAAGCTCTTCAGCAAAGTGATGGACAGGCAGCATCCGTTGTGGGACATGACCCTGGTTCGTGGTCTCAAGCACAACCGGACCGGAATTATCTTGCGTCTGCATCACTGTCTGGCCGACGGCATTGCCGGAGTGGGCATTATGAATGTGCTTCTGGACGCGAGTGCTGAAGCACCGCGACTGCCCAAGAGAAAATTTACATTTCGTGTTCCGAAACCGCGTGATCCCTTGACTTCTTTGACGTCGGGAATTGTCGAGTCCTACGCTGACTTCGTAAAGCGGGTTCTCTCAGCTTTCGCCGATTTGCTGAGTATGAGCGAGCGCGCAGCCGCCAATCGCGGATCCATGCCGAGCGAAGAAGTGGTAGCGCTCTTCCCCGAGATCACTAGCTTCACCGAGCGCTTGCGGTTCAACGTGCTCTATCGCGGCCCGCAGAGATTTGCCTGCGTCAAGCTTCCGTTGGCAGAAATCAAGCAAGTGCGGCAAAAATGTGATGCGACCGTCAACGACGTCATCCTCACACTGGTCACGGCTACAGTTCGACAATACTGCGAACTGCATGGCGACCGCGTTAGGGGGAAGCTCCTACGCATCATGGTTCCGGTCAATCTGCGCAACTCCGCCGACACTTCGGAATGGGGCAACCGCATTTCCCTGGTGCCGGTAACCATCCCCTTGGACATACGACAGCCACGAAAGCTGCTGATCGCCGTACACAAGAGAACGGAATTTCTTAAGCGCGTGCATGCCGCCGAATTAGTCAGTCTTGCCGGAGGCCTGATCGGAATGTTGCCCACGTCGGTACAGGGTCTGGCTGGGCCCATGGCGAGCCAGTTGCCAGTGACGCCTTTCAACTTGGTGTGCACCAACGTGCCCGGCCCGCAGCATCCCTTGTACCTGCTCGGCCACAAGATGCTGGATTGGTATCCATACGTGCCGGTTGGTGGTGAGATGGCCGTGAATTGCGCGGTTCTGAGCTACAACGGCGCGGTGCACTTCGGCTTTAGCGGAGACGTGCATGCAGCGCCTGATCTGGCCCGGCTCGAGACCCTGCTGCTGACAAGTTTCAGCGATTTGCGGGAAGCGGCTGGCTTCAAACCAGCAGCAAAGAAAACCATGCGGCCAAAAACGCGGGTCCACAGAGAAGCCGGCCTCACGGCTCGGACCGTCCCCGAACCTGTGGCACTTACGAACAAACCCGCGTTTGAAGTGAAAAAGGAACCATTGCGTCCGCCAGCAAGCGAAGCGGAGGTCCCAGCACAGTTCATCGTTGCGTAGAAGATCGAAATGTCCGAGGTAGACGGTGGTAGGCGACCATTCATCCTCAATCATCCGGAATTCATCGATTCAGGGCCGCGGGAAATATCTGATCGACCTTCGGCTGCGACACGCAGCTTCCCCGCGGTCGCATCTCGGATTTGGTTGGGCAGTTATTGCGCATTGTCGCGCAGCGTCATTTTTCACAAATCATTTTTCACACTACGTGAGCTTCAAGGAGGCGCAGCGTGAGTTGGACTAAATATCTGCTGATTTGCGGCTGTGCGATTTTTTTGTGTGTCTCGGCTTCCGCACAGCAACCTGACATCAACCGCTATACCGTCTTTACCGGTTTCGATTACATGATCAGTCCGGCTCGTAATCTTACGGAACGCGGATTCGACGTGGATTTCGGCGTTACGGCGAAACCGTGGCTCGGACTGGGAGGGGACTTCGGAGCTCTCGGCAACGGGATCATCAGCGGGGCTGGAACGATTAACGGTAGTGAAACTGTATATGCAAGTCCAGTGAACGCATCTGGACTCGTGCCCGGCGGAGCCAGCTCGATTCATGTGCCATTCAATTCCACTACGTACACGTTTGCAGCAGGTCCGCAGTTCTACCTTCGCGCGTGGCCGAAGGTCACATTTCTTGCCCGTCCCGGATTCGGCGGGATTCATGAGAGCGCGAATATTACGTTCCCCTCTCAACTGGTTCCCTTGTTCACGGTCTTGGGGATTCCGCTGCCGAGCTCACACCAGACGGATACGCAGTTGTTTTTCGGTCTGGGAGGCGGTTTCGATATCAACGTTACACGCAAGATTGGCGCACGGTTCGCCGCCGACTGGGTGAATACACACTTGTTTTCGAGTCTGCTGGTACCGCGGCAAAACTACGTCCGCTTCTCGATTGGTCCCACCTTTCGCTGGGGCCATTTTAGATAGCGACGCGGGTGATCGAAACGAGTTGCGATACACATTCAGAACCGGTGAATGATCTTCCCTCTGGTCCTGGGAGGTTCTGGCCATGAAACCTGAAACACTCAACGACATCTTCTTTGCCATCGTGGAGAGCGGGCGCGAGCGCGTCATGCTCGCTCGCGAGGCAAACCGATGGATGCCAATTAGTGCGCGACAGCTCTACCGGGATGTAGCCGGGATGGCAAGAGCGCTGAGCAAGTGGGGGTTGGTCAAAGGCGATCGAGTCGCCATCTTAAGCGAGAATCGTCCGGAGTGGGCAGTCACCGATTTTGCCTCGCTGCTGCTGGGCGCGGTGGTGGTACCCATCTATACCACACTGACTGCCGACCAGACGGCTTACATTCTGTCTGATTCCCGAGCCCGAATCGCAGTCGTTTCCAGCGACCAACAACTGCAAAAGGTGCTTTCCATCAAGAGCGACACAGCTGTCGAAAAGATCGTCGTAATGGATCCTCTGCGGAGTTTTCATGCGATCGACATGCGGCAGTTGATGGACAGTGGTCCGAGCAAGCATGATGCCGAAATCGATGGCCCGGCCCGCAGCGTCACATCCGAGGACCTGGCATCGATCATCTACACATCTGGAACCACCGGGAGATCGAAGGGCGTCCAACTGACGCACGGAAATCTAACCTCGAATGTACTACATTCTATGGAGGGTTTTGACGTTAGCGCGGAGCATACCTGCGTTTCGTTTTTACCCCTGTCGCACGTGACTGCCCGTCATGCCGATCTCGCCTTACTCTACCGCGGCGTTACGCTGGCGTATTGTCCGCGCCTCGAAGATTTGCCTCAGGTTCTTCTGGATGTGCTGCCTACAATTTTCATCGCCGTTCCGCGCGTATACGAAAAAATCTACAGCCAGGTGGAACAGAAAACCAAGGGATTCCCAAAGCGCGCAATTTATCGCTGGGCCCTCGCCGTGGGCCGCGCTCACCGGGATGAAGTCTTGAGCAACAAAAAGCCGTCCTCTCTCCGCTGGAATCTCGCCGATCGGCTCCTGTATTCGCAAGTACGCGCCCGCATGGGCGGGAAAGTGGGAATCTTCGTTTCGGGCGGAGCACCGTTAGGCAAGGAACTGGCGGAATGGTACGCGTGCCTTGGCATTCGCATCCACGAGGGCTATGGGCTAACGGAAACTTCGCCGGTGATCGCAATCAACACACCGCGCGCCCACAAGCTGGGTACGGTCGGATGTCCTCTTTCTAATGTTGAAGTCAAGATTGCCGCCGACGGGGAAATTCTCGTTCGAGGTCCTTCGGTATTTCATGGGTACTGGAACCGTCCGGATGAAACCAGGGACGCATTCGTCGATGGTTGGTTCAAGACCGGGGACATCGGAGTGTTGGACGACGATGGATTTCTTGCGGTCACCGATCGGAAGAAAGATCTGCTGAAGACTTCCGGCGGAAAATTTATCGCGCCACAACCGGTCGAGAATTCCCTGAAGCTACACTCCTTTATTGGAACGGCGGTGGTTGTTGGCGACCGGAGGAAGTTTCCCTGCGTCATCATTTCGCCCCACTTCTCTCTTCTCGAACAGTGGGCCCATGAGAACCGCCTGCATTTCGCCAGCCGGGAAGATCTGGTTGGACATCCGAAAGTAAAGGCGCTCTACGAAGGCATCGTGGCTGAGGTAAACGGCGGCTTGGCGCGATTCGAAAAATTGAAAAAGATATTGCTCGTGCCCCACGAATTCAGCGCAGGCGACGGTACGCTCACGCCCACGTTGAAACTCCGCCGCAAGGCGGTTGAGGAACGGTACCGCGAGCAGATCGACCAACTCTACGAAGAAGCACAAATCTCCGATGTTGCCTAGATGCTCGTCTTTACGGTTCTCGGATAGGTGCTCAATCCGTTCAAACTTCGAATCACAGGCTGCTGTGATCCTGATCGCGGCTCGATTCTGAGACCGGAGCTAGCTTAGAACGTTTGTGGTGGAGCTTCTCATGCGGCAGTCCGTCACCCGGCTGTGGCCGGAAATCGAGTGGATCCAAGACTCTGATTTGCGCGAAAAAGTCATCCAGACCTGGATTAAGGCACTGGAGCGCAGCCCGCTCACGGCAGATGACCTCACTCGCATCCCATTCACGCTGCTGGTCCTAAACTGTCCGATCACCTTCATGGAACACAAACGCTGTGTCGTGCACATTGCTCGCGACAGTGCGCTGGCGATGCAGAACTTCATGGGACGCGCGTTGCCAATCAATCTTGACACGGTGATCGCAGGAGCGATTTTGGCCGATGTGGGCAAGCTGCTGGAATACGAACTTGGCCCTGACGGTAAGAGCCGTCAGAGTGAGCGCGGGGAGGCTCTGCGCCACCCCTTCACGGGAGTTGCTTTGGCGCTGGAATGCGGAGTTCCCGAAGCTGTGTGCCACATTATCGCCGCCCACGCCGCGGAAGGGGACCTGGTCAAGCGAACGACCGAAGCATTCATCGTGCATCACGCTGACTTCATGGCTTTTCTGCCGTTCAAGAACCCGAAAAACATGCAAGTGAAATCGTAAGGAGAAGCGAATTGTCGCCAGCAAATCTGATTCCTCCCGCCAAACGGACCGTGACCGCTGCAATGTCTCAATGGGCAGCCAGCCTGGATTACAAGGACATCTCAGAAGAAGCGGTGTATCAAGCCAAGCGATTCCTGCTCGACTCTCTCGGCTGCGCCCTGGGTGGGTTTCAGCAGCACGACGTGATCATCGCTCTAGAGGTTCTGGACGAACTTGCTGGGCGGGGACCAGCCACCGTAATAGGCACTGGAAAGCGGATGGATGCTGTGTCAGCAGCCTTGGCCAACGCTCTCATGATCCGGTGCATGGACTACAACGACATCTACTGGAAGCAGGATCCGTCGCATCCTTCGGACATTTTCCCTGCCGCGATCGCCGGCTGCGAGCGCTTCGGCAGCAATGGCAAAGAGCTGGTTGTCGGATTGGTTCTCGGCCACGAGATCGAGATGCGGCTATGTGAGGCCGCATTTCCCGGAATCCGGGAGCGCGGCTGGCATCATGCCACGTTGACCGCATTTGTTTCACCGATCGTGGCGGGCCGGGCTCTACATCTCTCGTGGGAACAGATTCAGCATGCGATCGGCATCTCCGCCAGCCGTCATTGCACGCTCGGCGCGGTCACCGCGGGCAAACTTACGATGATGAAGAACACCGTCGATCCCATGGCGACACAAAGTGGCGTCTTCGCCGCACTTCTTGCAGAAAAAGGCTACACAGGACCTGAGCACGTAATCGACGGCAAGGAGGGTTTGACGCATGTTTTTGGTCCGGAATGGAAGCTTGGCCTTCTTACCGATGGTCTGGGCTCCTCATGGCGTATTACCCAATGCGGCATGAAAGCGTTCCCTACCGAGGCTTTGACGCACACGCCGATCTCCGCGGTTCTCGATCTGGTCAGAGAGAACGATCTTCGCCCAGAGCAGGTGGAGAAAATTCAGATTCGTTCGCTGGCTCGAGCCGCCGACATTCTTTCCGATCCCAGCAAGTACGACCCGCACACCAAAGAGACTGCGGACCATTCGCTCCCTTATGTGATCGCGGTAGCGCTGGTCGATCGCCAGGTCACTCCCGCGCAGTTCACGATGGAGAAGATTTCAGATCCGCAGATTCGTGCGCAGCTAAGAAAAGTTGAGGTAATTGCAGATGCGGAGATTGAAAAGGTATTTCCAGCACTACAGAGGGTAATCGTGCGCATTCTTACCATGGATGGACGTTCTTTCAGCAAGCAACTGGACTTTCCCAAAGGCGACCCGCGTAACCCATTAACCGACCAGGAACTGGAAGAGAAATTCTCCGCGTTAGCGGAGGGTGTGCTTTCAAGATCCGCCCAGCAGCGCGTGAAGGATGAAGTGTGGAATCTAGAGCGCATCGGGTCGGTCACAGAGCTTATGGCATTGATGCAGACCGATCTTCGCCAACTGAGGCAGGCCACAACCAAGAAACAGAGGACAGCCCCATCCAAAGCAAGGCGCCGCAAACCCGCGCCCGCTTAAGCGCGGCACGCCACATTCGGCGAGTCAGATTGGAGTTTCGTATGTCGCAGACAGTCGTCGAGAAAATTGGCCAAGCTCACCTCGCCGCCGGCCCGCATCGACCGTTGCGCGCCGGGGACATTGTCTCCATCCGACCTTATCGCACAATGACGCACGACAACACGTCGGCGGTCATGAGCAAGTTCAAGGCACTTGGTGCGACTAAGATCTACGATCCCAGGCAACTCGTCTTTGCCCTCGATCATGACATTCAGAATACGGATGAGGTGAACCTGAAGAAGTATCGCGCCATTGAAGCGTTCGCCCACCAGCATGCCATTGACTTTTATCCCGCCGGATCCGGCATCGGCCACCAGATTATGATCGAACGGGGATACGTTCTGCCCGGATCTTTCGTGGTCGCGTCCGACTCGCACTCCAACATGTACGGCGCGCTGGGAGCAATCGGCACTCCGATTGTGCGCACTGACGCGGCGGCGGTTTGGGCCACAGGCGAATTCTGGTGGCAAGTCCCGCGTACGATCGAGGTGGTGCTCGAAGGAAAACTGCCCGACGGGGTGGGCGGTAAAGACGTAATCATCACACTTTGTGGTCTGTACAACCATGACGAAGCTCTCAATGCCGCCATAGAGTTCTCCGGTCCGGGGGTGGCAAGCTTGTCCATGGACGACCGCTTCTCCATCGCCAACATGAGCACGGAGTGGGGCCCGATTGTTGCCTGGTTCCCGGTAGACGACATCACGATCCGATATCTGCAGGCCGTATACGGAAAACTAAAAGAGCTCGGAATTCAGCGCTACACAGAAAATGATCTTCACCTCTGGAGGAAATCTTCGCCGCGGGCGGATCACGATGCAATCTATGCAGCGCGCATCAAGCTTGATTTCAGCCAGGTGGTTCCGCATGTTTCGGGACCGGATATCGTGCAAGCGATGCAGTCTCTGTCCGAAATCGAAAACAAGAGAATCGGAATCCAGAAAGCGTATCTGGTCTCGTGCGTCAATTCACGCTTATCAGACCTGCAGGTGGCAGCATCCGTTGTTCGCGGGAACAAGGTTGCGCCCGGCGTGAAACTCTATATCGGAGCGGCCAGTTCCTGGGTGCAAAAAGAAGCGGAGCAAAGCGGAGTCTGGTCGGAGTTGCTCGCAGCCGGGGCGATTCCTCTGCCGCCCAGCTGCGGACCTTGCATTGGCCTCGGAACTGGACTGCTGGAGAAGGGAGAAGTTGGCATTTCATCCACCAACCGCAATTTCAAAGGACGCATGGGATCGCGCGAAGCCCAGTGTTATCTGGCCAGTCCTGCAGTGGTCGCAGCTTCGGCCATCGCCGGATATATCAAGGGACCGCGCCAGTTCGCCGAGCATCCGCTTACACGAAAGTATGAGCAGTTCACCACCAATGAACCTACCAGCGAACGTATCGAAATCCTTCCCGGTTTTCCTGAAAAGGTGGCAGGCCGGTTGGTCTTCGTCCCGCAAGACAACCTCAACACCGACGCGATCTACGGCAAGGACTACACCTATCGCGATGACATGACGCCCGATATGATGGGCGGTGTTGTCATGCAGAATTACGATCCGCAGTTCGCGAACCGCGCTCAAGCCGGAGATGTGATCGCTGCCGGCTTCAACTTCGGAACCGGATCGAGCCGCGAACAAGCTGTGACCTGCCTGAAAGCGAAGGGGATCCCGCTGATCGTCGCCGGCAGCTTCTCGCAGACATACCTCCGCAATGCTTACAACAATGGATTTCTTTGTATCGAGGTTCCGGAATTACTGCGGCATCTGCGGGAGCAGTTCGCGGACGAGGTCGCGGCCAAAGAGAAAACGATCATCTCGGAAGAAAAAATAGAAATCGATTTCACCTGCGGAACAGTAACTTGGCGGCGCCAAAGGTATTCGTTCTCGCCTCTCGGCAGCGTGCCGCAATCTCTCGTCGTCGCTGGAGGAGTTGAAAACGTAATCGCCAAGAAACTTGGGCTCACTCAGAAAGAGCCGGCCCTCATCTCAGGAGACTAGCCATTATGGCAAAACACACCGTAGTCGTTATGCCGGGGGATGGAATCGGCAACCAGGTTCTGCCCGAAGCGTTGCGACTCCTAAAAGCCGTTGCGTTCGACGCGAAGTACGTTCATGCCGACATTGGATGGGATTGCTGGTGTCGAGAAGGCAATGCTCTGCCCGAGCGAACGGTCGAACTTCTGGCCCGGCACAAGCTCGGACTGTTTGGCGCCATCACTTCGAAGCCGAAGAAGCAAGCCGAGGCCGAACTCCGGCCCGAACTGCGGGGCAAAGGCTACTCCTACTTCAGTCCCATCGTGACCATGCGCCAGCGCTTCCACCTCGATACCTGTATTCGGCCATGCATTTCGTTTCCCGGTAATCCGCTGAACTTCATTCGCAAAAAAGCCGACGGCGGTTTCGAAGAGCCATTCGTCAATGTGGTCGTCTTCCGGCAGAACACGGAAGGGCTTTACGCTGGGGTTGAGTGGATAAATCCGCCGGAGCGGGTTCGTGTTGCCCTTGCGACTCACTCGAAATTCAAGCCGTTTGCCGATGTCGTTGGACCTGACCTCGCGATCTCGGTCCGCATCATTACGCGCAGTGCGGCGCGTAAGATCTGCCGTGCCGCCTTCGATTGGGCGAAGCAACATGGATACAGATCGGTGACCATCTGCGAGAAACCGAATGTCCTCCGCGAAACCTCGGGGATGATGGAAGAGGAAGCAAAAAACGTAGCGAAGGAATATCTCGGTATCGCTTTATGGTCCACGAACATTGATGCCCAGACGATGTGGCTTACCAAAAATCCGGAAGAGTACGGTGTAATCGTTGCCTCCAACCTTTTCGGCGACGTCATCTCGGACGCGTTCGCAGGACTGATTGGCGGTCTGGGATTCGCCGCCTCGGGTAACATTGGAGACGGGGTCGCGGTTTTTGAACCGACGCACGGATCTGCTCCCAAGTATGCGGAACTGAACCCTCCCATCGTCAATCCGATCGCGATGTTTCTTTCCGCAGTAATGATGCTTGAGCATGTCGGTGAAATCGGGAAGTCTCGACGCATCCGCGATGCCATCGCTGAGGTGGTGAAGCAAGGAAGAGTGAAAACTTACGACATGATGCGTCTCCCGGGCGGGCCCAAAGTTATTGCCCAGGGGGCCGCGACTACTGTCCAGATGACGGACGCAGTGCTGGCCGCACTCGAGCGACCGCATGTCTCCGAAACTCCTGAGCTCGCGGCGGCAGGTATTTCCAGAGAACGGTGACGTTTATGACGCTGGCAACGGAAATTAAAGCAGGCGAGGCCGGTCATTGTGGTGCGGACGTTCGTTCCGACCTGCACGTGCGCATCGAGATTCGCGAAGCCGGGGGACTCAAGATTGAGCTCGAATCAAGGGTTAAGAGCTTCTACGGCGACTCGATCCGCCGGCAAGCCGAAGAGGTTCTCGAGGATCTCGGGGTCTGCCACGCTGTGGTTGAGATTCGAGACGAAGGAGCGTTGCCCTATGCGATTGCCGCACGCATCGAGGCCGCGGTGCGGCGGGCAGGATTGGGCGCGGGGACACGAGTACTTCCAGACCGAATCACTCTTCCGGAGCCTTCAGTGCGCGACCGCCTCCGGCGCTCACGCTTGTATCTTCCGGGCGGCGAGCCTAAGTACACGATCAACGCCGCACTGCACGGACCCGATGCAGTGATCCTCGACCTCGAAGATTCCGTTCATCCCAGCGAAAAAGATGCCGCACGCCTGCTCGTTCGGAACGCCCTGCGTGCCGTGGACTTCTTGTCGTGCGAGCGGATGGTACGAATCAACCAACTTCCTCTCGGTCTCGAGGACCTGAGCGAGATCGTGCCCGAGTGCCCAGACCTGATTCTCATTCCAAAGGTGGAGAGTGCGGCCCAGGTCGTCGACGTCAGCCGATGTATCGAACAGATCAAATCGGATTACGGCATTGCGCGACCGATCTGGCTTATGCCAATACTTGAATCTGCGCTGGGCATTCAGAACGCCTTTGCGATCGCAAAAGCGAGTGATCAGATCGTCGCCTTGACCATTGGTCTAGAGGACTACACTGCCGATCTGGGTGTGCCCAAGACTTCAACGGGAGCGGAATCGCTCTATGCCCGCCAGCGTTTGGTCAATACAGCTCACGCTGCCGGGATACATGCCATCGACTCTGTCTTTGGTGATGTCGGCGACTTGGAAGGCTTGCGGGGGTGGGCTCTCAACTCACGTGCGCTCGGCTTTGAGGGCATGGGCTGCGTTCATCCCTCGCAGATTGCGATCATTCACGAGGCCTTCGCACCCAGCACGGCCGAAATTGAGAAAGCCAGAAAAATCGTTGCTGCCTTTAAAGAGGCACAAGATCACGGTCTGGGAGTTGTGAGCCTCGGTTCCAAAATGATAGATCCTCCGGTTGTGCAAAGAGCACTCAAGCTCATGGCGCGCGCCGAAGCGATGGGGTTAACAGAGTAAGCGTCGCAGGGAGAATTCATGCCCACCTTGGTAAAAGTCGAATTGGTTACCAACGCTGCGGGCCGCGTGGTTCCCGAATCCATGAATGGACGCCCGCAAACACCCTACCTGGGCGTGGCACGATATCGTCCCGCAGGCCACAAAGCCTCGGCTCCAATTCGCAGCGCCGCGGATTATCCGGCCAAGGGGGATAAGCGTGTGCCCGATCTCGAAACGGCGCTGCAGAAATGCGGACTACGCGATGGCATGGTCATTTCCTCTCATCATCATTTAAGAGACGGCGATCGTGTCGCCCTCATGGCTCTCAAGGCCGCGGGCAAAATCGGTGTGAAAGATGTCATCTGGTTTCCCAGCGCTTCGTTTCCCTCGCAGAAAGATGCTATCCAATTGATGCAGGCTGGAGTGATCGATCACATCGAGGGCAGCATGAACGGTCCTCTGGGAGATTACTGCACGCAGGGCAAGATGCGAGGGATGGGTGTGCTGCGCTCCCATGGCGGCCGCTGGCAAGCCATTCAAGATGGCGAAGTGCACATTGATATCGCAGTCATCGCCGCTCCTGCCGCCGATCCATTCGGCAACTGCGATGGATCGCATGGCAAGTCGGCTTGCGGATCTCTTGGCTTCGCCCTCGCCGATTCGATCTATGCCGATCACGTGATTGTTGTCACCGATAATCTGGTTCCCTTCCCCTGTATTCCCTGGCAGATTCAAGGGAATAACGTCGATTTCGTGGTGGAAGTTGATTCCATTGGCGACTCCTCGAAAATCGTTTCCGGCACGACGCAGATCACGCGCTCGCCCGACCGCTTGCGCATTGCCGAGTTCGTCGCTCTTTTTCTCCGGGACACCGGAATCATGCGCAACGGATTCTCGTTCCAGGCGGGTTCGGGTGGAATTTCCCTGGCTTTCGTCGGCTACTTGAAGCAGATGATGAAGCAAGCCGGCGTGAAGGCGCGGTTTGTTCGCGGCGGTTCGACCAAATATCTCGTTGAGCTGCTCGATGAAGGTCTAACCGACTATATCCTCGATGGGCAGACCTTCGACCTCGACGGAGTGAAATCGCTGGCGAATAATCCGCGCCACCTGGCGACATCTCCGTTCACCTCGTATAACTATCACGGCAAAGGAAATTTTGCTTCCATGGTCGATGCCGTTGTGCTGGGCGCCACCGAGGTCGACACAAACTTCAATGCCAACGTTGTCACCCACTCCGACGGCCGGCTACTCCATGGCATCGGCGGATGGCAGAACTGTCTCGCTGCCGGCTGCACGATCTTGGCTCTGCCATCGTTTCGCGATCGCATTCCGGTGATTGTCGACGACGTAACGACTTTATGCGGCCCCGGAGAGTTGATCGATGTAGTCGTCACCGAGCGCGGCATCGCCATCAATCCGCGACGGAAAGATCTGGTCAATGCGGTGAAAGGCTCGAAGCTGCCCATTCGGCGCATTGAGGATATTAAGGATGAGGTTCAACGTATCTGTGGAGGAAAACCAGAGCGGCTGAAACATCGAGATCGACCCGTAGCCGTCGTCAAGTGGGTGGACGGCACCGTTCTCGACACCATCTGGCAGGTCGCGTGAGCTGAGCCATCCCCAAGCGGAGCGAGCCGTCTAGACCATTTCGAACTCCCTGACCTCAGAGGAATTGCTCTCTCGTTTTTCGCGAGCTTGCGTCATCAGACTTTCAAATTGTGCGTGCTCCAGGCACATGGCGTGTTGTCCATATCTTGCTTCGCTGCCAGTCACATGCCAATAGGGCATCCAGCAAAACTCTTTGGAGTCGCTGTTGCGCTCCAGGACCACCAGAAACGGATACAACGTGACTTCTTCCTCGTTTTCACCCAGCCATGAATCAAGCGTTTCGGGAAGGAGTGCTGAAACGACTTTGAATTCTGGATCGCCACTGCCGAGTTGAAAGTCCAGACTCACATGTAGCTCGCGGCTACCGCCGCACGCAGGACAAGGTTCAGGCCCCTGCTTTTGGAAGTTGTAAAGACTATCGAACAGCTTCTGGTGCGAGGGATATCTCTTACCACAGTGTTCGCATGAAAGATATTGGGACGACATGTCTGATCTTCCCTTCCTGGAGCATCTGGAAACGATTGAGCTGACGTCTCCAGCCGGCCGTGATTCTTCACTGATTGTAGGAAAGCTCTCTCCCAAAAACTGTGACGCGACTCACAGGATGAGAACGAAATAAGCTCCGTGCGCATTCATCGAACAAGAAGGATGAATTTCTAAACAGCCCGAAACCTCCTGCAAAACGACTTGGCGCCCAGGGTCATAGGATCGCGTGATCGTAGTCACAGACCCACTCCGCCTGCAACGGCAGAATCGCTTGCGGATAATTTCCGGCCAGATAAGGAGAAATCTATGGCGACTGCAATCTCGGTCCCGCCAGAAACTCTGCGAACATTGCCTTCCGACACAGTGCGCCAGATGCAATGGGGATTTTCCGACCGCTTCGACTTGCAGATGCTGGCGCAGGCGTCGCGTGCGGTGGCGCGTGGTCCGGTTGCCCGGTTAGTCGCCGGAGGCGGCCGCAATTCGCATGAGTGGACCGGTTCGAAAGCAGAGATGCTCAAGGCTTTCGATGAAGCCGGAATCACTGCCGTTTTCATGCAACCCGAGGAAGGCGGACTGTTTGCCGGCCCGAAGAACTTGGCGCTCGCACTGGTGGCATTCGAACTGGCATGGGTCGATGGAGGCGCAGCGACGGCAAGCCTGGCCGGCTGCCTGGCACTGGCTCCAATTCACGAGCGTGGCACATCGGAACAGCAACGTCACTATATGAATCTCGCGGCCCCGGCCCAACCCGGCGAGGATCGGAAGCCTTGGCGCGGAGCCTTTTGCCTCACCGAGCCAATCCCATATGTCGGTGTCGATACGGGCATGCTTAACGGCAAGCTCCGCATCGTGGAGTGGAAGGATGGAGAGGAGCCGATCCTGCAAGCTGAAAAGCGCGGCCGCTTCATCACCAACATTGGCTTCGCGAATTTTGTGACCGCAGCGGTCGATTCCGATGATCCCCGCGTCAAGGGCAGTTGCATGGTGATCCTCGAAGAGAACGACGCTGGAATTTTCGATCGCGGGACGCCGACGCGGAAAATGGTTCATCAACTCTCTTCCACCGGCGATCCTATTTTCAATTTGCGCGTGCCCGCCAGCCGGATTATCGGTGGTTACGACATCAAAGATGGCGTTCTGGTTCCGCGTTATTCGCACAGCGAAGTTATCGAAGCAGTCTTCCGCCGCACGCGCGTCACCGTCGGTGTGATGACTGCTGCCAAGTTACTCTCGGCGGTCGAACCAGTGATTCGCTATCAGCGCGGCAGATTCCGTGGCGCGGAGAACGCGACGCCTGGATCCGTTCGCTATGAACTCGGATTGCAGGCACGGGAAGATGCGCTGCATCGCCTGGTCGACGTCTGGGCGACTGGGGAAGCCTGCGCTTCTTTGGGATTCGCCGCCGCCCGGACCTTCGATGAACTCGATCCTATTGAGAAGGAGATGGAGAATCTATATGCCGAGCGTGGAATTTCTGGTGGCAAGGCAAAATTCAAGTTCCTGAAGGAAGTTGCAGATCAAGCAGTGACGGTCATGCACTTGCCTGTCGATGACCGCTCCAAAGAACGATTGAATTCCGACACGGCATTGCGCTTTGTGATGCTCGACTCGCTGGCCGATGTACTCTGTCCTGCGGCCAAGCTTTGGAATACCGGATGGGGCACCCAGATGATGCGCGAAGCGGTCAGCCTCATGGGTGGATACGGCATCACCGAAGACTGCCCCGGCTTCCTCGGCAACAAGTGGATGGACGCGCAACTGGAAGCCACGTACGAAGGTCCCGAAGCCGTTCAGCGCCGTCAGCTCTCGATCACGATGACAAACCCGGTATTTCTCGCCCAATTCCGCGAGTGGATCCGCGAGATGCGCGAGATCGCCTCCGAGCGGCCCGGGACCGGAGCGTGCGCACTTGCGACAGCCATGACTATGTGGCTGTGGACGCTCAACCATCTGCAGCACGGCAAAGATGCCGACGGCGCCAAGTTGTATCAAAGCGCGCGGCAAGGAGTTACTTTCCCTCTCGCCGACGCACTGTGCTGGCTGGTCGCGGCCCGGTGCCAGATTCTGGATTTGCTCCGGCTGGAGTCCGAAGGAGGGAAAGATGCGTCTCTCGCCGAAGCACTGCCGGGCATGGTGAATTTCTTCGGCGATCTCTGCCATGTGCAGTCGGCGCGAGCCGCCGGCGAGGTTGCACGCATCTGTGCGGAACTGGTGTTTGGATACAATCGGCATCCCGCGTGGGACGAGCCCGGGATCAGCCACTGCTGGGGTGAAGATGAACTCGACTTTCTCGAGAGCCTGATGCCGGGAATGAACAGCTACGCCCTCGATGTCGTGAAGACCGACGGCTCCCATCCGCGCAAAGCAGGTCCATGCGTGCAATGCCACGGAGCACAGCCCTTCCTGTCAATGCACGCGAAACTCGATGGCTGCCTCACAGGATCTCGCCTGGCAAAAGATCGTGCCGCTGAGGCGATCTCGAAAGTTACGATTCCCGAGGCGCTGGACTATCCTGCATGAGCCTTACCGTTCCAGAGCACTCGGTCTCGGTCGAGCGACAGCTGATGGCTGTCGACATTGCAGGTGTCGGTTTCGGACCCGCGATGGGGGGATTTCTCACCACACTCTCCCGTCTTCTTCTAACTGAAGATGGGACGCCTCGCCTTGAAAGCAAAGTCTCCCCTGGCATG
Source organism: uncultured Acidobacteriaceae bacterium (assembly GCA_963772045.1). Taxonomy (GTDB): domain Bacteria; phylum Acidobacteriota; class Terriglobia; order Terriglobales; family Acidobacteriaceae; genus Sulfotelmatobacter. Next base: position 631,354 of record CAVYWC010000006.1, read on the forward strand.
CCGCTGCAGGTGATCTGTTACGAGCGCGCCGACGGACTTGGTTTTGGAGTGTCAGGTGCAGTCACTCGGGCCCGTGGAATTCGCGCCAGCTTCCCCGGTGTTGATCTCACGCAAGTTCCCATGTCCGTCCCCGTCTCCAGTGAGAAGCTCGTCTACCTGCTCGATCCGGTGGGAGCGAGTAATCGTTCGCGGTTATTTCGCGTTGCCGACCGGCTCATTCGCAAATTCCGGCCCGCTACGCGGAAAGATCACGCTGTGGAGTTGCCCTTCACACCCAGGTTCATGCGCAAGCACGACGGGCTCATTCTCTCGCTCGCGCAGTTCAACCAGTGGGTCAGCGAACAAATCGCGATTTCCGGAATGGTCCAGCTCTGGCCGGGGATGCCGGTCAGCGAGCCGCTAATCGAAAACAACCGCGTGGCCGGAATCCGGTTGGCGGATCAAGGAGTCGATCTGAACGGCGCGCCGGGCGACGGCTTCATGCCGGGCATGGATATTCGTGCTGCCCTCACCGTCGTGGCCGACGGGCCGGTCGGAGCGGTCGGGGGCAAGCTCGACTCACACTTCGGATTGCCCAATGGAAACCGCCAGTCTGAGTGGGCGCTGGGGATGAAGTTTGTCATCGAGCTGCGAGAGGATTCCGGCCTTGCTCCCGGAACTGTTTTGCACACCTTCGGATTTCCCGAGCCAGAGATTTTCGGCTTCGTCTATGTCCATCCCGATCGATTAGCGTCCGTGGGCATCTTTATTCCCTCCTGGATGCGAACCCCGGTGCGCACTGCCTACCGCTGTTTGCAGCACTACCTCCTCCATCCGTATCTGTGGTTGCATCTCGAAGGCGGAACACTGAAATCGTGGGGAGCAAAATCGCTGCAGGAGTCAGGCAGGCACGGCGAACCCATTCTTGCGGGAGATGGATACGCGCGCATTGGCGAGGGATCCGGCAGCACCAACGTGCTCGCCGGTTCGGGAGTGGACGAGGCCTGGACGACTGGAGTGCAGTTGGCGGAAGCGGTAACGGAGCTGCTGCAGCAAGACCTGCCGTTCACGCGTGAAAATCTCGAGCGAACTTACATTCGCCGGCGTCGCGCCAGCTGGGTTGACCAGGAAGGGACGATTGCGGCGGATTCGCGCAACGGATTCCAGCAAGGAGTAATCCGCGGGCTCATCGGCATGGCCATCGCCGGATTGACGCGAGGCGCTGTTTTCTTTCCCAAGCGTCATCGCCCCATTCCTGGTTCCACCGATTCCCTTGAGAAAGTTTATGCATCACGAATTCCCGCGATTGAGTTGAAGCAATTGCAACAAGAGTGTGCTGCTAAAGGCATCGCGCTTCACGACCGCACCATGGATCGCTGCGGATGGCCTCATATTCCGTTCGATGGCCAACTTCTCATTTCTCACCAGGATGCATTGCTCATGGGCGGGAGCGTGCAAGCGCCTCCCGGTTACGCGAATCACGTCGTTTTTCTCGAGCCTGAAGCGTGCCGCAGGTGCGAGCCCAAGCTGTGCGTGGAGATGTGCTCAGGACAGGCCATTACGCGTGGCGATGGCGACGCGCCGGCATTCGACCGCGAGAAGTGCGTGTTCTGCGGTGCATGCATTTGGAACTGCCGCACCAGTCTCGGAGACGATACGGGCAATATCGAGTTTCGCGCCGGAGCGGGCGGATTGCACTCGTCACTGAATTGAACTTTCGTCAAATTGGAGCCTCGAGTTGGCGTTGATTGCAGGAGAAAACAGCGAATGCGTCATGGTTATCACATCGTCGTTTGCGCCGGGGTAATTCCCGATCCTCTCCAGACGCTGGAGCCGATTACAACGCCCAACGGACCAGCACTGAAAAACGAAATGATGTTGCCCGCAGTGCTCGATCCCTGGGCCGGCCACGCGCTCTATGAAGCAGCGAACCTGGCGGCACACGTCCCCGAGAGTAAGGTATGGCTGGTCAGCGCGGCTCCGAAAGCCAAGCTGCAACAAGTGATGATGACTGTGGCGCAAAAAGCGAGTTTTGATCTGGTTCCTATTGATGTAGCAGGCGGCGGTTTCGTCGACGCATACTCGCTTGCTGCCGTGCTGGCTGAGGCAATTAAATCCATCGCAAGTCTTGACCGCTCGCGGTTGTTACTGTTCGGCGGTTGGGAATCGGCAGCGCGCGGAGCCGGCATAACTATGCAACTGATCGCCGAGCAACTGGGAATCGTTGATCAGTTCCAGGGCGTCGATCAGCTGACTACTCAAGCCGACGGCTCATTTGAGATTCTCGAGCGGATTGAGGGTGGCCGACATCAGGTCTCGATCTGCCAAGCTCCTCCGTTGCTGCTGGCGTGGGCAACAGGCAATTTGCCGGAGCCGAAAAACAATCCACAAATCGGCATGGCGAACATGCGGGCAATTATGCCGGCTCTGCAAAGAGCAAGAGGTGTACCGCTGCCGCAGGATGGTCTGCGTTATCTGAGCGTGACGCCTCCCAGACAGCAACGCCAGACACGAATCGTGAAGGATCGTTCTCCCGACGAAATTGCTGCGGAACTTATGGAGTGGATTTCCCAAGATTAGAAACCTATCGAGGAAATATTGACAAGTGCCAGAGGAAAAATGTCTGAGAACATATTGTTTCTAGCGCACGTTGACGAATCAGGAAGCAAGCTGCCCAAAGCAGCGTATGAGGCGCTCACGGCTGCGATGCAGCTGGCGGCGCACGTTGGTGGTTCGCTGACAATAGGGCTGCTGGGCGAGCACATCGAGGCCGCGTCCGATACCGTCGCCGGCATCGGAGCGCGGATTCTCGCGGTATCCGGAGCTGACTTTGCTCAACCTCGATACGCAACCGATGCCGCCGCGGTCGAGGCTATCTGCCGAGCGGTCCCCTGCAGCATCGTGATCGCTCCCGCTACGTCTCGATTCTCGCGGATTATGGCTGGCGTTACGCTTCGCGTGAACGGAAAGATTGACACCCATGTGACCTCGCTGGAGGTCATGGACAGTAAACTCACCGCCAAGCGGTGGTTTTACAGACAGCGGCTGGAAGCAGTAATTCAACGTGATAGCCGTCCATGGTTTCTGCTCATGGATTCCGGATGTGCCGAGCCCTGGGCTGCCCCAAGCTCAGCGATGAAGCCGCAAGTCGATATGATCGATGTGCCCATTACGGCGGAGATGACACGCACGCGGTTTTCCAGCACTCGCAGTCCGCATAGCACTGCGCAGACGATCCGCCCCGACGCGAAATTGCTATTCGTCGCCGGCGCCGGTTGGACAAAAAAACAGTCTGATGGCAAGACTCACGTCAATCAAGCCGAAACGATGATTCTTGATTTTCTAAAGCACTCTGGAGCATCCCTCGGTGGCAGCAAGTCGCTGGTCGATCTATCCGGGGAAAACCAGGCCGTGCTGCCATTTATGACTCACCTGAATCAGGTCGGGCAGACCGGATCTACCCCGCGTCATCCCAAGGGACTTTCCACTTGCTGCCACGGGGAAGAGCCACACGTGGTGGGATGGCGTTTCATCAATGAACGGCGCGCCATCAACCTCGACGCGACCTGCGGCTGGGCCCGCGGCAAAGCCGATGTCCTCTATGTCGCAGACGCGTTTCAGGTCATGGCCAGGCTGAATACGCTTCTGTACGAGATGTCCAGAGGTCCAGCGCTTGTGGCGCATGATTAAGGCGGTCGGTACCGACGCGGACGAGCTAACCGTAGAAGAGTCAATGAGATAGACGTTGGGCAAGAATGGGGCGCGTAGGATTTGCCGTCTCGCTCACCTTCACTCCCATCGCCAAGATAGAGGGCCGGCACGAGAGCCCCCAAAAAAGATAGGGGAACGTGCGACCCTCTCCGTCATTTTCCCGCTATTCCCAGTAGGGGTGGGCGTTTCTGCACGTGTCGCAATCGGGGAGAGCAATTCCAATTCGGATATGCTCGCAGTATTGGGATCCTTTTCGGTGTGAACACAAATAGTACCCGAGTGTCAGCGATAGCCTGCCGCCGACTTGAGTCGTGAGACGGAGGCGTCAAACATGGGGAACATTCTTCAGAGGCTTTGGCAGGATGAGGGTCAAGATATCGCCGAATACGCAGTCATGTTGGCCGTGATTTTAATAGTCGTGATCGGCGCAATTCGGCTCATCGGGTCGAATGCCAACATAGTCTTTTCCAACGCGGCGAGTTCCATTCAATAGGACAACCGCAGCGAAATCATCTCCCGTTCGGCAGTCTCTGCTCCACACGCAACAACTCCACGCCAAAAGACTCGCTGACAGCCAAGAGCCTATAGGTCCTGAGTCCGAATGCCGAATTAGTTCAAGCCCCATCTCACACCCGAATGTGATTCAGATTACAGACAAGATGTGGTTCCCACCCGTAAGAAAAGTTGATGATCGAGAAGGTGAACCTATGAGTCTCAGTCAACTAGCCCAGTCTATAAAGGAATCAGCGACGCTCAAACTGAATGAAACGGCTGCCCTGCTTCGCGACAAGGGCGAGCCGGTCATTCATTTGGGAGGTGGCGAACCAAAGAGCAAATGCCCCGTGGATGCTGTCATCAACTGCGCGGCATTGCTGAACACAGGGGAAATCCGCTACACCGCACCCGACGGAATTCCCGCGCTGAAGAAGGCCATCATCCGCTATACCGAGGAGCATTACAAGAAACTCGTCTCGGCAGGCAATGTGATCGCGTCGGGCGGGGCGAAGCAGGCGCTTATGGTGTTTTTGCACGCCATCCTCGACCCCAAAGAAGAAGTGATTTTTCCCGCGCCTTACTGGGTCAGCTATCCGGAAATGGTCAAGCTGGCGGGCGGCGTTCCAGTGCCCGTGACGGCGGAAGATGGAACCTTCTTTCCTACCATCAAAGAAATCGTGGACGTGGTGAACTCTTACACAAAAGCCATCATCTTGAACAGCCCCAATAATCCTTCGGGCGCAATGTACTCGAAGGATTTCGTGCAGGAGATGGTCGAGTTCTGCGAGAAAAAGGGCATTTATCTCGTGATGGATGACATTTACAACCGCCTCGTTTTTGACGGCAAGAGCGCTCCGATCTGCTACGAATTCACCAAGCGGCCGCTGGAAGAATCAAAGCTGCTTATCATCAACGGCGTGTCGAAAATGTACGCGATGACTGGATTTCGCATCGGCTGGGCAATCGGAAGCAAGCCTCTGGTCGAAGCCATGGCCACCATCCAGTCCCAGCAAACATCGGGGCCTTCAGCGCCGGCTCAATGGGCAGCCGTGGGCGCTCTCAATGGCGTGCAATCGGCCGTGGACAGCCTGCGAGTCACGCTGGAGAACAACCGAAATGTCATGATGGACCGCCTCAGAGCCTTCGATGGAATCAAGGTGTATCAACCTGAAGGCACTTTCTATTGTTTCCCTGACTTCAGCGCTTATATGAAGGATTCGCAAAAGCTTTCCAACTTCCTTCTCGATAAAGTGCGTGTGGTCACCGTTCCGGGCAAGGAATTTGGATTCGAAGGACACCTGCGGCTGAGTTATTGCGGGACAATCCGCGACATCACCGAAGGTTTGGACCGGATCAAGTGGGCACTCGATACTAATTCGGCGAACGAACTCTATCTCGGCGACCGCAAACTGGTGAGGGAGTGGGCATGAACATCTATCTGGACGTTCAATCTCCCGCTGTAAGAGAGGCTGGGAAGCTGGCATCAAGCTACGGCCTGCAGAATCACGGATTGGTAAACCTACGGCGGGTCTACTGGAACCTGCCCACGCCGGCTCTCTATGAGGAAAGTGTTTTTCGGTCGGAGGCGAGCCTGAGCCATATGGGACCGCTGGTGGTTTCGACTGGCAAACATACGGCTCGAGCCGCGGCAGATAAGTTTGTGGTGCGGGAACAATCCACGGAAGAAAAGATCTGGTGGGGACAGTACAACCGTCCGTTTACCAGTCAGACATTCAGCGCACTGCTTACGCGCCTGCAGGGCTATTTGCAGGGCCGGGACGTATTTGTGCAGGACTGCTTCGCGGGTGCGGACCCGGAGCACAGCCTGCCGATCCGCATTATCACCCAGAAAGCCTGGCACAGCCTGTTTGCCAGAACCATGTTTCTGAAAAGCCGCAGTCAGGACGCGCTGCAGCGTCATATCCCAGAATTCACTGTGATTGCGGCGCCTTCGTTTCAGGCCTCGCCCATGGTAGACGGCACGCGCACGGAAACATTCATCGTTATCAATTTCCGCGAACGGCTGGCCATTATTGGAGGCACGAGTTACGCAGGCGAGATCAAGAAGACCATTTTCACGGTTTTGAATTTTCTGTTGCCGCTTCAGGGCATTTTGTCGATGCATTGCTCGGCGAATGTGGGCGCAGAAGGCGACGTTGCCATTTTCTTCGGGCTGTCGGGGACAGGAAAGACCACACTCTCGGCCGATCCCATGCGCCGCCTCATTGGAGACGATGAACACGGCTGGAGCGATAGCGGTGTGTTCAATTTCGAAGATGGCTGCTATGCGAAAGTGATTCGCCTCTCTCCGGAAGCAGAGCCGCAAATCTACGCCTGCACGCGAAGATTCGGAACCGTGCTGGAAAATGTCACGTTCGATTCGGTTTCACGGCGCCTCGATTTGAACGACTACTCCGTCACCGAGAACACGCGAGCAGCGTACCCACTTTCTTACATCGAGAACTGCATGCCGGAAAAGCGTGCTGGACATCCGAAAAACGTCATCTTTCTCACTTGCGACGCTTCTGGAGTGATGCCGCCCATTTCGAGGCTGAGTCCCGATCAGGCCATCTACCATTTCATTTCCGGGTACACGAGCAAAATTGCGGGCACCGAAATCGGACTCGGCGTCGAGCCGGAGATGACTTTCAGCACCTGCTTTGGCGGGCCCTTCATGGTGCATCATCCTTTGGCTTATGCCGACCTGCTGAAGAAAAAGATTCAAAAGCACGGCGCCCACGTTTGGCTGGTCAACACCGGCTGGACCGGTGGTCCTTTTGGTATTGGCAAGCGCATCAGCATTCATCACACGCGCGCCTTGCTGAATGCCGCGCTCAGCGGCTCTCTGCTGAAAGTGGAGTTCAAGAAAGATCCGGTATTTGGGTTCGACGTGCCGGCTCACTGTGAGGGGGTGCCGTCGCACATTCTGGATCCCGCCAGTACCTGGCCGAGCCGGGAGGAGTATTTCCGAAAGTATGATGCACTGGCCGCCCGCTTCATCGAGAATTTCAAGCTGATGATGGCGGAATGCCCCGAGCACATTCTCGAGGCCGGCCCCAAGCGCCTGGCGACAGCCTCAGTGCGCTAGTAAACCTTATGAAGAGTTCCGTCGTCAGCTCCAGCTGAGACTTGCCTAGGGGGCGATCATATCTCCGGCGTTTGTCTCCACCGCGACCACACCGAGTTGCTGCATCATACCTAGCGTGTCCCATTCCTCCCATTCTTCGACGATTTTGCCATCGGCGATCCGGTCGATGCATACGCCGCCATTCACCACTCGATTGCCAGTGGGAGCTATGCCCATGAATGTTCCCTTGTGAGTAGCGATCTGACTCCAGCGCGTGACGACCTTGTCGCCTTCAGCAATCTGGTCAAGGACGGTCCACCGGGAATCGGGAAAAGCAGCAAACACGGAGGCGAGAAGCTGCCTGTGTTCTGGCCTCTGGAGTTCCCCGAGAGCAGGACTATGGTGCACAAAAACTTCCGAATAAAACTGCGGATGGATATCCAAGTTGTGTCGATTAAAGCATTCCTCCATCAGACGCAGGACGATGGTTTTGTTGGATTCACTCATGGACTTTCCTTTCCGTTTGCCAGAGAAAGCTCGAGGCATAGAAATCACGCTACTCTCGCCTCCAGGTGGCCGCCGGAGCGGCGTTATTCTTTGCGAGAGACGGGATTGCTACTTGTGCATTTTCTGCGATAGGCGCGGGGGTGTCAGTGATGTGGGTCACTCATCCTGTCGATGATTAGCCGCAAGGCTGTTCGCGGATGCGCGTTTTTCCTCGCCCCTAACCCTCAGCCTCTTTCCGGGACTGCACGCGACCGGACATCACAGACGATTGTGTCCATCGTCACAGCGGCAGGAAGAAGGCCACGATATAGAACTGAGCGTCGACACATCCGCATGCTGCGCCGAGCGTGGGACATCGTCCGACGAGGTGCGCCAATCCCATGACTGCAATCGAAACGAAGTCTCTTCCAGAGAATGCCTACCAACCGCTCAAACCCGGAGAGTCTTACCCGCCCATCGTACCCTGCGAAGCGAACGTAGAGGAACTTACGCCGCGATCAATCGCCTGGGGCGTGATCTTTTGCGTGATCTTCACGATTGCGTCGGCATATTCCACTCTCAAGGTCGGCCAGGGCATGGAAGCGGCGATTCCCATCTCCATCCTCGCGATCGGGCTCGCGCGCATGTACAGACGGCGCTCAACCTTGCTCGAGAACATGATTATCACCGGCATGGGTGGCGCCTCCGCCGCCGTCGTGTCCGGTGCCGTCTTCACCGTGCCAGCGCTTTACATCCTTCACCTCGACCCACATCCGGTGCAGACAATATTCATCTGCGTGGCCGGAGGCTGCCTTGGCATCCTCTTCCTCATTCCGTTGCGGCGCTACTTTGTTCGCGAAATGCACGGCAAGCTGCCCTTTCCTGAGGCCACGGCGATTACCGAAGTCTTAGTCACGGGCGAGAAGGGCGGCTCACAGGCCCGGCTGCTGCTTCAAGCCACGGTCATCGCCGCAATTTACGATTTCTTTGTCACTACATTCCACGTCTGGAAGGAGTACCTGAACTTCCAGTTCGTGCCGGTGATGCGGACGCTGGTTGATCGCGGGCGCATGGTCTTTAATTTTGACGCTGTGAGTTTCATCCTCGGCTTGGGCTACGTGATGGGCTTGCGCATAGCGATGATCTTCTGTGCCGGCGGCATTCTGGTGAATTTCGTGCTGGTCCCGATGATCTGGTTCATCGGCAGCCATATGGGTGAGGTCGCAGTGTATCCGGCCGTTATCCCGATTTCGCACATGAGCGCCGCGGAAATCTATCGCAATTACGCGCGCTTCATCGGTGTGGGAGCCATTGCCACAGCAGGTCTTGTCGGCATCCTCAAGTCGCTGCGTGTGGTTGCTGGATCGTTCGGCATCGCGCTCCGCGCGTTCCGCCACGGCGAAGCCCCGCAGATGGAGCGCACCGATCGTGACATCCCCATCCTCACCATCCTCCTCGGCGTGGTACTGGGCGCAATCGCAGTGGCCATCTTCTTCGGAAACCTTCATGTTTCCTGGGTCGTCGTGGCAACCGGCTTGGCGCTTACGCTTCTCTTCGCATTCTTCTTCACAACGGTTGCCGCCAATGCCATTGCAACGACCGCCAACAACCCTGCCAGCGGTATGACGTTGCTGACCGTCATCGTCGCAGCGGTAGTGTTACTTAAGTTCGGACTCTCCGGCACTACTGGGATATTTTTCGTCATGGCTCTGGCCGGCATGGTCTGTGTGGCCCTATGCGCCTCGGGACAGTTCATCACCGATCTGAAGGCCGGGTACTGGATCGGGTCCACGCCGGCAGCACAGGAGAAGGTAAAGTTCATAGGAGTCGTCGCGGCGGCCATTACCGCGGGGTTAACGATCGTTCTGCTGGCCAAGGCCTTTCAATTTGGAGAGGCGGTACCCGGCGATCCACGGGAAGTCCTGGTGGCGCCGCAAGCCGCCGCGTTGAAAGCCGTGATTTCGGGTTTCATGAGCGGCCAGCCAGTCGCTTATATGTTGTTCGGCATCGGCGCCATGGTCACGGTTGTGTTGGAAATGCTCGGCCTCTCTTCCATGGTTTTCGCGCTGGGAATTTATTTGCCGCTGCAGTTAACTACACCGATCCTCGCCGGTGGATTCCTCTCACACCTGGTGAACAAGCGTGCGGCCAAGATCGGCGGCGGACACGGCAAAACGATCCGCGAGCGCGGCATCATCATTGCGGGCGGCTTGATGGCGGGTGGGGCACTCGGCGGAGTGATTGGGGCAGCTCTGCGCGTGCTGCCGCACTTCAAAGAAGAGTGGATTCAGACGCCGTTCTACGGGAATATGGCGGCTTCGCAGTCGGTTTCCGCGTTGTCTTTTATTGGCATCTGTCTGTACGTCTGGTTTGGTTCCTTGAAAAAGGAAGAGGAAGAAGCGGGAAAGGAGATCTGATGGATCAAGCGGAAAAATACGTTGCTGACGCTGTTATCGGCATTGATACACTCTGGGGCGGCGATGTGATGTGTCCTTCGGGCACCGGACGGTTTATCGCCGATACCTGGTTTTCCGATGAATCGCTCCCCACTCCCTACACACATCCAGCGGCGGCGCGTTTGCGTCAATCCGGCGGCGTCTCAGGCAAGAACATCGATCGTGAGGCCGTGGAACAGTATCTCAGACAGGTTGATCTTCCGGCAGCGATCGTCGGAGTCCGCAAAGAGGCAGGCAAACTCAGGGGCCTGCGCAAACCATATCTGATCGGCCTCGCAGATTGCCTGGAAGTCATGTGGGATCTCGCCATGGAAGTCATCGGCAAGGGCGATGTAGTGCCCTATTCCCGCTGCGTGGAAGCTGCGACCGGCAAGCCGCCCGAAGCCTCTAAGCCGAAAACCAAGAGCCAGCGCGTTGCGGAATTGCTGGGTCGTGGCGGCTACCCATCATCGCATGCGGGGGATGCAACCGCGCTATTGCAGGCAGTTGACGCGTGGCGCCGCGATCGGGTTTCCCCCATGGCATCCGTGCGCGCTCTGGGCGAGGCCGTGATCGCGCATTTTGATCAGCTTAGCGCGAAAAATTTGCTGCCGTACCTTCCGCGGAAACTTGCGCACGTGCCGCGAGCCAACATCGACTTCCTCGCCATCAAGGACGCCTGGTTCTCCGGCTCAATGAACTACATCGGGCGGGCGCGGAACGCTGACCGCACTCCAAAATACGAAGCCACTTATGAGATCAATGCTTCGCTGCAGATATCGTTTCCGGAGTTCGAACAACTGGTGAGTCACGAAGTTGTTCCCGGGCACGTCACCACATTTGCCTATCTGCAGGATTTATATGTCCGCGGAAAAGCCGGTTTCGAGGCCACGGTTCTCACTATGAATACGCGGGGCGCTACCCTCTTTGAGGGAATCGCCAATAACGCGATTCTGATCGCGCATGGCATCACTGAAATCGAACAGTTGCCGGACGAAGATTTGCAAATCGGTGTACTGTTGGCCCTGCTGCAAGACGATGCCAAGAACCAGTCTTCCTATCTGACCTGGGGCGAAGGGAGACCGCAGGCCGAAGTAGCGGCTACCCTGCGGCGGGATTTCCTGGTCACGGAAGAACGCGCCGATAAATTGTCCGGCGCCTGGGGACGGCATCCTCTGCTGGGCCGAATGTATTTGCCAGCGTACCGCGCGGGCACAGAAAAGGTCGCCGCTCTTCGGCGTGCGCACCCTGCGGAGCGAGTGCTCCCAGCAATTTACGGTTGCAATGGATTGGTCGATATTCAGACGATCGACCAGGTCCTCAAGAACCAGTAGCAATTGACTCACTTCGATTCTGTGTGGCGCAAAAGATCCGCGCGTGCGCGGTCAGTTTTGCTTCGGAAGCAGTTACAAGACCTATCCTGAGGGTTAATCCGGCGCTTCCGTTCCCGCGCTAATGGGGCTGAGCTCCTCGGGGGTACCAGACATGTCTATACCGCCGTACGCGATGCAGCGTTAATGTTGGTTTGTCTGGGGAGACGGCGGCGCGTGTCCGCCGGTCTCCCTTTTCTTGCGCGAGCAGGGCCTCGCCAGCAAGAAACACTTTGATGCCGCGTAGGCCGCTCGCGGGAGCCCGGGCGCTATGCAGCGCTATGTTTGTATTCATTGTCATTTCTATCAGCCGCCGCGGGAGAATCCGTGGCTGGAAGCGGTTGAGCTGCAGGACTCCGCCTCTCCCTACCACGATTGGAATGAGCGGGTCACGGCAGAGTGCTACCTACCGAACGGAGCCGCGCGGATTCTCGACGGACAGTCCAGAATCGCAAAGATCGTCAACAACTACTCGCGCATCAGCTTCAACTTCGGTCCCACGCTGCTTTCATGGATGGAACAGAACGCACCCCAGGCCTACGAGAGGATCCTCGCGGCAGATCGTCAGAGCCAGCAGTGTTTCTCAGGCCATGGATCGGCCCTAGCCCAAGCCTACAACCACATCATCTCTCCGCTGGCGAATAGTCGTGATAAGCGCACCCAGATTATTTGGGGAATCCGCGACTTTCAGCACCGATTCGAACGCGATCCAGAGGGCATGTGGCTGCCCGAGACCGCCGTCGATGTGGAGAGCCTGGAATTGCTGAGCGAAACAGGAATCAAGTTCACCGTCCTCGCTCCGCACCAGGCTCGGCGAATGCGCAACCGGGTTTGGGAAGAATGGCAGAGCGTGGAAGGAGGGAGGATCGATCCCACGCGCGCTTACCAGTGTCATCTTCCTTCTGGACGCGCGATCAGCTTGTTTTTCTACGACGGGCCAATCTCGCACGCCGTTGCCTTCGAGAATCTGCTGATGGATGGCGAACGGTTCGCACATCGTCTGCTGAGCGGCTTCAATGCGGAGCGCCCCTGGCCGCAGATTCTGCACATTGCCACCGACGGCGAGACTTACGGCCACCATTATCCGCATGGCGATATGGCCCTGGCGTATACCCTCGATTACCTGGAACGCAACCAACTTGCACAGATCACCAACTATGGCGAATACCTGGCCCTGCATCCGCCAGAACAGGAAGTTGAAATCATTGAGAGGACCTCGTGGAGTTGTGGGCACGGCGTCGCACGATGGATGAACGATTGCGGCTGTCGGTCGGGGGGCGGCAATTCGTGGAATCAGCAGTGGCGCCGTCCTTTGCGCAGCGCACTGGACTGGCTGCGCGACGAACTGAACGGTATATACGAGATAAGGGGCGCGAGACTATTCGCTGACCTCTGGGCGGCGCGCAACGACTACATCCAAGTGGTGCTCGATCGTTCTTCTGGCAGCAAAGACGCGTTTATCGCGCAGCACGCCATAAGGCCGCTCGCGTCCGTAGAGAAGGTGGAGGCTTTCCGTCTGCTCGAGATGCAACGCCATCTCATGTTGATGTACACCAGCTGCGGCTGGTTTTTCGACGAACTGACTGGGCCAGCCACGTTGCAGATACTGCAGTACGCGGCTCGCACGCTGCAACTGAGCCAACAAGTTACAGGGGAGGATCGAGAAGAAGCTTTCCTGCAGCGTCTACAGGAAGCCTGGAGCAACGTGCCCGAGTGCGGAAACGGACGGCACGTTTACGAGCGCTATGTGAAACCTACCATGCTGGATCTGGTCGGGGTGGGCGCGCATTATGCTATCAGCTCGATTTTCGGCGGATACCACGCGCGCGACTCGATCTTCTGCTATCGCGTTGCACTGGAGAGGTCCGAGCTTCTGGAGTCCGGCAAGACCAAGTTTGCGGCGGGCGTAGCTTGCCTCACATCGGAAACCACCGACACTTCGTTGCAGGTCGGCTTCGGAGTCCTTCACTTCGGAGATCACAACCTGAGTGCGGGCGTTCGTCCCTTAGGTGACGACCGGTGGTTTGACGATTTCTCTGATCAGGCTTGCCACGCGTTCTCGGGTGCGGATCTCCCTGCCTGTCTGCGCCTGATCGATCGGTACTTCTACGGCTCAACGTATTCGCTGAAATCACTGTTTCAAGACCAACGTACAAGGATTATCAATCAGATCGTTGCTTCAACTCTGAGCGAGGCCGAGGCGCTCTACCGTCGCGTGTACGAGGACCACGCGCCGTTGATGTGCTTCTTGTCAGAGTTACAGCATCCTCTGCCGCCCATCCTGCGGATGACTACCGAGTTTGTCTTAGACTCGACGGTGCGTCGCGCCCTGGCGGATCAGGCAACCGAGTTGGACGTGGTCCGGTCGCTTCTGGAGGTCGTTCGCCGCGGCGGATTCAGTCTGGATGCCTCCAGCCTGGAGATTGCGTTGCGGCAGCGGTTGAATGCGTTGGTGGAGCACTGGATGCGCAATCCAGGCAACGTGGAAACACTGAAAGAAGTGGAGAGCGTCGTCGCGCTGTCACGAGTCCAGCCCTTCCAACCGAATTTCTGGAAATCGCAAAACGCCTATTACGAGCTTTCGCAGGCAGTTTCAGGCAACGGTCACGGAATCGTGAATGAGGCATGGCTCAGCCATTTCCGTGGGTTGGGGCAATGGCTGGGTATTGCGCTGCCTCAATCCCCGGCGCCCAAATTGGAGAAGGGCGCGGACTCCGCGGCGTAAGACGCTGGTGGATCAGTATGGCATTTGTTTCCGTACCACTGTTGCAATGGGTAAGGACAGGTTCGAGGTTCAATATGCGCTCATTCCGGCAGTTCTTTCTCAGTTGGAGTCGTATCCGGAAGAAAGATGGTGTGTGGGACGCTAGGGACCATCCGGCCATTGCGCTGCCTCCATCACCGGCTTGGCGCGCGCTCTATTTGGCCGCGCTCCTTGAGAGGGACGAAGACCGTATGGTGCAGCGTATTTCTGACACCAAGAAAGCCTTGCGGGTTAGAGCCCACGAACTTTTCCGAACTGCCGGAGACAATCTACAGGAGGAGAGCGCCATTGATGACGCTTTCCAAGCCTTGCACGCGCTCGAGCAGAGCATGAGTGCATGCGTCCATCCACAGGGATTGAGTGACAAGGGCAACTTAAGCGATTTCGATTATCAAAAGGGCTTGGACTTCCGCTGACCACGTAGCCGGGCGAATACCGATCGTATAACAAACCGAAAACCGACGGAGACGGGGCCGATCGCGGGCTGACATCGCAGGCCGACCGTGATGAACTCTAGCCATGCTGCCACTGCGTTGCCGCTGAGGTCACCGACGCGATTTCTCCCTGCCGGGAGATCCCGATTTGTGCGTTTGCCTGTGCGGCGAACGTCTAGCGCCGTTCGGCCAGTTCATTGGCAATCGATTGATTCTTCTCGCAACTTCGCGGATAAGAAAACAGACAAGTTGCGGTGGCGAAGAAAACACGCCAGCGTAAAGCCCGCAGTCGGCGCAACAGCCTATCCTTTTTTCTGTTGCGAATTGCAACGGCTGCCACGCGGGCCACGTCTCGTGTGTTGCGACTCACTACACTCGGTGACCAAACTCACAGACTGGCGCGTTTTTCTATGGCATATCTACACGCACGTTCACGACTGCGGGCTGAGCGAGAGTCAGGCACTGCGGCTCGAACGACTGAATTTGCGAATTGTGGTCGGACCACTCGATTGTCAGACTGGCGGGAGCTTCCCTTGAGTCCCAATCTCACTATGATCAGCGAAGGCAAGAAGTTCATGTGGGACGGTCGTGTCTTCAATGCACGGGAGGAAAGCTTGCAACAGGCGGAAGCCTATCAAAGGGACAATTTTGAGGTAAGAACGATTGAGCAAGACGGCGAGTTTTTCGTTTACACGAGAAGAGTGATCAAGGAATCCGTCGTGACCCAGGCTTAGCGGCCACGTCAGAAGGGATGCGCCAAATGGCGGTTAGGGCCTTCCCGATTCAAAGCGATCCCACGCTCCTGGCGGATATCCGTCGGTATGGGAAGTTCGACACGACAGGGTGCTACCAGTGTGGTAGTTGCACTCTCTCCTGCGAGTTAGTGTCGGATTCAGCCACTTTCCCCCGAAAAAGTATCCGTTATGCTCTGCTCGGGCTGCGGGCACCGCTCGTGCGGGGTCTCGATCCCTGGATTTGTCACGACTGCGGCGATTGCTCTGTCATATGCCCTCGCCAGTCCGAGCCCCGGATTTCGATGATCACACTGCGCCGTTTCCTCAGCGCGCAGTACGAATGGACAGGAATTGGCTCCAGGTTGCTTCAATCCCGGGCGTGGTATCTCGGTTCGTTAATCTCGGTCGCAGTCCTCACATTTCTGCTTATCGTCGGTTATCACCTGTGGTATGTCGGCATGGCTGCCAAGGACTTCAGCACGACTGCATTCGGCCTTGATCACATGTTCCCCCTCATCACCTATTACACCTTGATCGTGGTGCTTCTGCCCTTGCTCCTGCTGCTCTCGCGAGTTGTACGTATCTGGCGACTCACTATGGCGGGCGAAGGAGTTCCGTGGCCCACCTACCTGCGCCAAGCATGGGTTTACGTCTACGAGTCCATCGCTCAACCTCTGATGCGAAAGTGTCCCGAGCATCGCCGCTGGCTGGGACACCAAGTTCTTGCGGTGGGCACAGTCCTCATGTTGTCCATCAAAGTCTTCGGGCTGCGCTGGTTCCAGACCGACAATATTTATCGCTTCTACAACCCCCAGCGGTGGGTGGGATACCTCGGCGCGCTTTTCATTCTTTATGGAATCGGATACATCCTCGTCTCACGCTGGCGGGCGAAGAAAGAAATCTACAAGGAGACCCACTTTCACGACCTGGTCTTTCCAATCCTGATCGTATTGACGGTATTGAGCGGCCTGACGGCTCACATTTTGCGCTATGCGGGGTTCGCTCTCGGCTGTCACTACGCATACGCATTGCACGTCATGATCGCTACTCCGATGCTCGTGATCGAGATGTCGTTCGGCAAGTGGTCGCACATGGTCTATCGTCCGCTGGCCTTGTATTTTCTCTCCGTCAAAGAACGTGCGGCACAGGCGGCTTCTGCGGTGGAGGCGGTATCCCATGCCCTCTGAGGAATCCAAACTCTCGACGGTCGGTGCGGCGCTGGTAGTGGGCGGCGGCATCGGTGGCATGCAGGCGGCACTGGATTTGGCGGGCGGCGGCATCAAGGTCTACCTCGCGGAGCGAAAGCCGGCCATCGGCGGTGTGATGGCGCAACTCGACAAGACCTTCCCCACGAATGATTGCGCCATGTGCACCATGGCACCACGACTGGTCGAGATTGGACGCCACAAAGACATCGAACTCCTCACGCTGAGCGAAGTAGAACGAGTCGAAGGTGAAGCAGGAAATTTCAAGGTCACGCTCAAGAAGCAGGCGCGTTTCATTGACGAGACGAAATGCACGGGCTGCGGCGCGTGTGTTACCGCTTGTCCGGTAACGCTTCCATCCGAATTCGACCAGGGACTGGCCGACCGAAAAGCTATCTTTCGGCCGTTTCCGCAAGCAGTTCCCAATGTGTTCAGCATCTCGCGGCGTGGCGCGGCTCCATGCCAGGCGGCATGCCCCGTTCATCAGGATGGCCAAGGATATGTGACGCTGATCGCGCAGGGGCGGTTTGAGGAGGCTCTCCAGGTCATCTTGCGCGACAATCCACTTCCCTCAATCTGCGGTCGCATCTGCACTCACCCTTGTACGGCCGCTTGCACTCGCGCGGGGGTGGATGATCCCTTGAATCTGCCCGCACTGAAGCGCTTCATTACTGACTACCTCCCGAATTACAAGCTGCCGCAACCTACCGTTGCCGACCGCCCAGAGCGGGTTGCGATCGTCGGGTCTGGCCCTGCCGGACTGGTCTGCGCTTATCAGCTGCGGCAACTCGGTTATCGCCCGACAATCTTCGAAGCCCTGCCTATCGCAGGCGGAATGCTTGCCGTCGGCATTCCTTCATTCCGGCTTCCCCGGCCAATGTTGAACGCCGAGCTGGATCGGCTCCGCGCCATCGGAATCGAAATCCTCGTGAACACGCCCATCGGCCGAGCCATTACGTTTGACGAGCTTCGAAAGAGCTTCGCCGCCGTATTTATCGCCATTGGCGCTCACATCGAACGCAAACTGAGCATTCCCGGCGAGGACTTGCCCGGCGTCATCGGAGGCGTGGAGTTCCTCCGCAAACTCAATCTGGAAAAAACCAGTCTCGACAAGCCGACAACGCCTGGCCAGCACGTGCTTGTCGTCGGCGGCGGGAACTCCGCTCTGGACGCAGCCCGCACGGCCCTGCGTTGCGGCGCAGCCGAAGTCACGATCGTCTATCGCCGCACCCGTGCTGAAATGCCCGCCGATCCGCGCGAGATCAACGACGCGCAAAGCGAAGGAATCAAGTTGCTGTTCCTGACCGCGCCCAAGTCGTTTCGTCCGGGCGCTGATGGCCGCGTCGCGGCCCTTGAATGCCAAAAAATGAAGCTGGGCAAACGCGACGCCAGCGGCCGCCCTGCACCCGACCCGATCCCCGGCTCAGAATTCGTAATTCCTTGTGATGCGGTCATCGTCACGATTGGCCAGCTTCCCGATGCGAAAGCCTTGGGCGCACGCCTCGGCTTGGAAACCACGAAATGGGGCACGCTCAAAGCTGATCCCCTGACGCTCGAAACCGGAATGACCGGGGTTTTCGCAGGCGGTGATTGTGTAACTGGTCCCGACGTGGTCATTAATGCCAAGCTCGCGGGGAAAAAGGCCGCCAGATCCATCGATCGCTGGCTGAATCATCACGACCTGCGCCAGGGACGCGAGCTCGAGGGCCCGTACCGCACAGAATACGTCGTGGACACCACCGGCGTTTTGATGCAGCGCCAGATTCACATGCAGGCGCTCGATCCGGAAACGCGCGGCAAGACTTTTGCCGAAGTCCACGTCGGCTTCACGGCGGATGAAGCCATCGCCGAAGCCAAGCGCTGTCTGGCGTGCGGCATCTGTTGCGATTGTCACCTCTGTGAAACCGAGTGTCAGGCTCATGCTATCGACTACACGCAAAAGGACCAACAACTTGAGCTGAATGTCGGGGCGATCGTTCTCGCCCCGGGATACGAAACCTATGATGCGCATTTGAGCAAAGACCTGGGTTACGGACGTTTCCCGAATGTTCTTACCTCGGTCGAGTTTGAGCGGATTATGTCGGCATCCGGACCTTATTCCGGCCACATTCTGCGACCGCATGACCGAAAAGAGCCGAAGCGTATCGCCTTCCTGCAATGCGTGGGATCGCGCAACTCCGAGCACGATTACTGTTCGTCGGTCTGCTGCATGTATGCGACCAAGGAAGCGATCATCGCGAAAGAGCATTTGGGTGAAGGATTGCAGTGCGATATCTACTTCATGGATATGCGCGCGTTCGGCAAGGGCTTCGAGCAGTACTACCAGCGGGCGCAGGATTTAGGCGTCCGCTACATCCGCTCGCGCGTGCCCATGATTGCGGAAGTTCCCGGCAGTCGCAACCTGATCGTCAAGTATCTGGGGGAAGACGATAAGAAGCTCTCGGCGGAATACGACCTGGTCGTCCTCTCGGTCGGAATGCAGCCGCCGAAAGAAGTAAAAGCGCTGGCCGATCGCTTCGGAATCGCGCTCAACGAATTCAATTTTTGCAAAACTTCGGCCTTCACGCCGGCGCAATCTTCGCGCGACGGAGTTTATGTGGCTGGCCCGTTCGTCGAGCCGAAGGATATCCCCGAGACAGTCATGCAGGCATCAGCGGCTGCCGCACAGGCGCTGTCACTTCTGCGGGGATCCCGCGGGGCGCTCATCAGGCCCAAGGTCTATCCGCCCGAAAAAGATGTGACACAAGAAGATGCGCGCATCGGCGTTTTCGTCTGCCATTGCGGAACCAATATCGCGGGCGTAGTCAATGTTCCCGATGTCGTCGAGTACGCCAAAACTCTCCCCAATGTCGTTTACGCCGAGAACAACCTGTATACCTGCTCGAACGACGCACAGGATCGGATCAAAGAGAAAATTGCGGAGCATAGCTTGACACGTGTTGTCGTAGCCTCGTGCACGCCTCGTACCCACGAACCATTGTTTCGCAACACCATGGCCGAGGCCGGTCTCAATCCTTATCTTTTCGAGATGGCCAATATCCGGGATCAATGTTCGTGGGTGCACATGCATGAACCAGAACAAGCCACCAAGAAATCCAAAGACCTCGTCCGGATGGCGGTAGCCAAGTCACGGCTACTGAAACCGCTACAGCGCCACCAGTTAAGAATCGAGAAATCCGCGTTGGTCATCGGCGGCGGACTCTCTGGCATGACCGCGGCCTTATCGCTGGCTCAGCAAGGCTACGATGCATACCTCGTCGAAAAAGAAAGTGAGCTCGGTGGCCACCTCCGTCACGTGCATTACCTGCTCAGTGGCGAGAATCCGCGAGCCGAACTCGAGCGTATTACGAGTGAAGTAAGGCAGAACGGGAAAGTGCATGTGTTGACCGATTCTGCTATCGACAATATTGAGGGCTCGATTGGCAACTTTAAGACTCGAATCTCGTCCAAGGGCCAAATCAGGAAGATCACGCACGGGGTTGTGATAGTAGCCACGGGCGGGGAGCAATATCAGCCACAAGAGTATCTCCATGGGCAGGACGACAGAGTCATTACGCAAAGAGAACTCGAGACTCGACTGGCCGCGGACAGCGGATTCCTCAAACCAAACCGCAATGGAAACGGGTTCCTGAAACACAAAGGAAATGTCCCGGCAAAAACCGTTGTCATGATTCAGTGCGTTGGCTCCCGCGATGCTGATCATCCTTATTGCTCGCGCGTGTGCTGCGCGGATGCCATCAAGAACGCGCTGCGAATTAAGACGCTCTCCCCGGAAACCCACGTTTACATTCTCTATCGCGACATTCGAACCTACGGCTTCAAAGAGAACTACTACACAAGAGCGCGCCAGCAGGGAATAGCTTTCGTGCGCTATGACGAACAGCGCAAACCTGAGGTCTCGACAAATTCTCATGGGCTCAATGTGGCAGTGTTCGATCGGACACTCGGGATGCCCTTCACCATCTCCGCTGACCTCGTGGTTCTGTCCGCCGGCATTCATCCGAACGAGGACAATCGACGTATTGCACAACTTCTGAAAGTACCGCTGAACAGCGAGGGCTTCTTCCTCGAGGCGCACATGAAGCTGCGGCCCGTGGACTTTATGACCGACGGAGTTTTTCTCTGCGGACTCGCCCACTCGCCGAAGACCCTGGAAGAATCGATTCTGCAGGCACAGGCAGCTTCCGCCCGCGCATCCACCATTCTCGCGAAAGACAGCATTGAACTGGAAGCCACCATCTCGCAGGTGATGGATGAGAAGTGCGACGGCTGCGCCTACTGCGTCGACACCTGTCCCTATAAGGCCATCACTCTTCTCGAGTACATGTGGCAGGGCTCAGTCAAGAAAGTTGTCGAGACGAACGAAAGCATCTGCAAAGGCTGTGGCTGCTGCCAGGCGACTTGCCCTAAAGAGGGCGTACTCATACAGGGATTTACGCTCGAACAAATCCGGGCACAGATTGAAGCCGCGTTGGAGGTGGCGTGATGGAAGACAGCAGTATGCATGCGGGTCTATCCGCGGCGTTGGCACCTCCAGTGGAGACCTTTCAGCCATTGATCATCGCTTTGTGTTGTAACTGGTGCTCCTACGCTGGGGCCGACCTTGCGGGTGTGTCAAGGATTCAGTATCCGCCCAGCATTCGTATGGTGCGCGTCATGTGCTCCGGCATGGTTCACCCCAATCTCGTGATCGAAGCGCTCACCAAAGGCGCTGACGGTGTGCTGATGTGCGGTTGCCATCCTGGCGACTGTCACTATCAGGAAGGAAATCTCAAAGCTGAAAAACGAGCAGAAGCGATTCGTCTCATGCTGGGCGATTTTGGCCTGGAAGAAGAACGGTTTCGGCTGGAGTGGGTATCGGCCGCGGAAGGGCCGCGTTTCGCGCAGATCGTTCGCGAGTTCACCGAGCAGCTTCAGAAGCTAGGGCCAAGTCCGTACAAGCAGTGAGTCGCGAGAAGGTTCACTCGACGGAATAGAGATAGAGAGCGAGAGTTAAGAGCGAAGCAGCAGCAGTCCGAATCTTCATGGAGGTGCAGCATGGCAGCCCGACTTGCCGAAGAGTGGTTCGCCATTTGTGGAGGATGTGAAGTAACTATCCTCGACATCGGAGAACCGCTCATCGACGTACTCAAAAAAGTGGAAATCGTCCACATGCCAGTACTGATGGACCACAAGCTGTTCGGTCAGACTGGCGAAAACAAAGAAATGGAAATCCCTGCGGCCGACGTCGGACTCATCTCCGGAGGCATCCGCTCGGAAGAACACAAGAAGCTTGCTCTCGAGATGCGCAAGAAATGCAAGCTCCTCATCTCACTGGGATCGTGCGCCTGCTTCGGCGGTATTCCCGCACTTAACAACCTGTACACAACCGAAGAAGTTTTACAGAAAGTCTATCGAGATAGCGTCAGCACTGAGTCGAACGGACTTCCACACGAAGAGATCCCCGCGCTGACCGACCGCGTCTACGCCGTCCACGAAGTTGTGAAAGTAGACGCCTATCTTCCGGGATGTCCGACGACACCGGAGATGGTGGCCGGAGCGCTGATCTCCATTCTGGAGGGTAAGCCGTTGCCTACGCTTCCCAGTAAGAGCGTATGCGACGAGTGTCCGACCAAGCGTGAGAAGAAGGCTGTGTCGACACTAAAGCGTCGCTTCGAAGCACCGGAATTCATTCCGGGCGCACCTCTAAGCGAGATGCGCTGCTTGATGGAGCAGGGATTCCTCTGCCTGGGGCCGGCGACTCGTGCCGGCTGCAGTGGCAGTGATGGCACACCGCGCTGCATCCGCGCCTATATGCCTTGTGAGGGCTGCTTTGGCCCGCTGTCGGAAAAAGCCAATCCCATGGTCGACATGATGGGTGCGCTCTCCAGCATTGGACTTGATCCCAAGCAGATTCCGGATCGAGCCGCAACTTTCAACCGCTTTGCTGGCGCTGGCCGTCTGCGGCCGACGCCCCGGAGGTGAACATGGCACAGACATTGGTCATTCAACCGGTCACCCGCATTGAAGGCCATGCCAAGGTGACCATTCAGCTCAACGATGCCGGCAACGTGGACACTGCCCGCGTCAATGTCATCGAACTGCGTGGATTTGAGAAATTCTGTCTCGGCCGTCCGGTCGAAGATATGCCCCGCATTACGCCCCGCATCTGCGGAGTGTGCCCATGGTCGCATCACCTTGCCGCGGCCAAAGCCTGTGATGCTGTATTCGGAGTGCAACCGCCGCCGGCAGGTGCCAAGCTGCGGGAACTCTGCAACAGCGTAGCATTTATGGAAGAGCACATTCTGCATTTCTACATCCTGGCCGGCGCCGACTTCCTGCTCGGGCCGGATGCCGATTATTCCGTTCGTAACGTGATCGGCATTCTCAAAGCCGCGCCCGAAGTTGCCACTCGTGTGGTTCGCGTCCGCCACATGTGCGCCCACATGTTGGAGATTCTGGCGGGCAAGGCGATCCATCCGCAGGCAGCGGTTCCCGGCGGCTTCAGCAAGCCACTGTCTGTAGGGGACCGCGACCAGCTGCGCAAGATGGCAGATGAAGCGCTGGAATTGGCCAAGTTCTCCATCGCTTTCGCTAAGGAGAGCATCTTTCCCAAGTATCTGGACACGGTGAAGTCGCTCGGCGTGATTACTACCGGATTCCTCGGAACGGTCAAGCCAGACGGCGCCCTCAATCTCTACGATGGCAAGCTTCGCCTGATGAAGCCAGACGGATCGTATGACGATTTTCCATACGCTGGCTATACCGATTACATCTCCGAGCATATCGAGTCCTGGAGCTACCTAAAATTCCCCTACGCCAAAAAGTGGGGCGAGGGTTTCGCCATGGATCTTGAAAACCCCAAGGGCATTTATCGGGCGAATACGCTGGCACGAATCAACGTGTGCGATTACATCGACACGCCTCTGGCACAAGCCGAACTGGAGGAGTTTCGGCAGAAGTTTGGCCGGCCCGCCCAACTTACTCTTCTCTATCACTGGGCACGGTTAATCGAACTGCTCTACAACGCAGAGAATGCGATTCGCCTGCTCAATGATCCGGAGATCACCAGCACCGAGACTCGAGTGAAGGTGACACCTCGTGCGGCTCGGGGTATCGGTTGCACGGAAGCGCCGCGCGGCACGCTCATTCACGACTACACGACCGATGCCGACGGCTTTATCACGAACGCGAATTTAATTGTGGGTACAACCCACAACAACGCTCCCATCAATCTCTCGGTCACCCAAGCCGCCAAGAGTTTGATCCATGACGGCAAGTACGACCAGGGAGTACTAAACAAAGTAGAGATGTCGATCCGCGCATACGATCCTTGTTTGTCTTGCGCAACTCACCGCCTCGACGGGAAGCTGTCAGTCAAGCTGGATATCTTCAACGCGGAAGGCAAGTTGCTCGACACGCTGGCGAACTGAAGGAAGCGAGGAAAAAGATGAGGGAGATCGACCAACTCGGTCTCCCCGACTTTTGCCGCGAGCCGACTCTGGTGCTCGGCATCGGCAACATTCTGTTCGGGGATGACGGTTTCGGCTGCGCGGTGGTGGAGTACTTTGAAAAACACCATGCCGTGCCCCCAGCCGTCTGCCTGCTTGATGCCGGCACCAGCGTGCGCAAACTGTTGTTTACACTTTGTCTCAGTCCTGTTCGCCCGGAGCGATTACTCATCCTCGATGCGATTGATACCGGGCGAGCACCTGGGGAACTGTTCGAACTTGATCCCGCTGCCATCCCACCGGTCAAGCTCGACGATTTCTCGATGCACCAGCTCCCTACCTCCAACATGCTGCGCGAATTGCAGGAAAGCTGCGGGGTCGAGGTGCGTGTGCTGGCCTGCCAGACTGGGCCCTTGCCTGAGGAGA
The DNA here is from genome assembly GCA_963772045.1 of uncultured Acidobacteriaceae bacterium. Taxonomy (GTDB): domain Bacteria; phylum Acidobacteriota; class Terriglobia; order Terriglobales; family Acidobacteriaceae; genus Sulfotelmatobacter. Next base: position 655,890 of record CAVYWC010000006.1, read on the forward strand.
TCTCTCAAGGCCTGTCGGAAGCAGTCAGAAGTGCTGTGCCAAAAGCAGCGGAGTGGCTGGTTGATGAGTATTTCTGCCGCGTCGCCCGGACATCAGAGACAGAAATGTCTGGACCGCAAGCCGTGTAGCCTCCGGGGTATCGGATGAGCCGAAAGGTCACAATCATCAGCAACGGAAAAGAAGTTCATCCGGGCGGACTTCTGTACGGCGGCAAAGAAGAGGCATCCCGCACAGGGCAATGGTATGAGGACTGAACTTTTCAGGTCGACGAAGGCGGAATATTCCTCGTGTACATCAGGAGATCCGGCGGCTGCAGGTCGTAACGTAATTAGCGAATGGATAGCGCCGACTCTTGCCTGGGTGGTGATTATTGGCTTTGTGCTGGCCATTGCAGCTTTCATGTTCGAATGAATAAGTGCGTTCTGGTTTGAACGCCTACGAAAAAAGGGGAGCGCCATGGTCTGTATCATTGCTGGGCCCGCCGAATCAGGCAGAAGCACCGTCGGCAGTCTCCTCGCCGAAACCTTAGGATGGGAGTTTGTCCACGCGGACAATCTTTCTTCTCCTTACACCGCGTCTGCCGACAGTGCTCCGCTCATCACTGCTGATTCAACCTTAAGCACAGAAACGTTATTCACGGCGGTGAGCTTTTGGCTCTACGAATGGAGAGATGTCGTGGTTTCGTGCCCGGCGCTGATCGAGAAAGATCGAAGACGCCTCTCCAAGGATTCTCCGCTGGTCAAAATTGTCCTTCTGGAGTCACGCCAAACCGGCTGCCCTTCGGTCGCTGATCTAGTGGTCCAGGATGAAACGTCAGAATTGCCTGCTGGATCCCTTTCGGAACATGCCGCAGATGATAATGTGGTCAGGGTAGATTCATCCGAGCAGGTTTGGCACATTATCGAGGAAATTACAGCTGCGCTGATTCGCGCGAGAGTCGCTGAGGCTAGCAAGTCACGTGAATCGTGCCCCGCCAAAAAGCAGTCCCGTGACTTTGCCCAAAACCGTGCTGGCCTGGTGCATAGCGATTGATTTTTTCGACTGTTGCTGTTTATTCGCTCCGACCTCAGCGTTTGATTCGCTTCGCCCCCTGGGCCGTTCTGCCCGACAGTCCTGGACGTCACGCCATCGTAATCGACCCTTTGTGCCCACAAAACAAACGCAAAAGTCGGGTTGTGCCTTGGCGATGGTGTCATGGCGGATAACGGACAGACGAGGAGTACGGTCGAGAAAACCACTCGGCCACCGGAAATGAGACATTAGATTAAAGAAACGTTTGTTCTACTCCCAATCGAAACGAGAAGTAAGCATCGAAATCCGTTTGGAGCAAGCCTTTTGCGCATACTCTATAAGGAGAAACGAGATGTCTTCATCCCGAAAACATGCCGGGCCATCAAGTAACAATTCAACCGTACCGGAACCTTCGTTTGCCGAGCGAGCACGCACTCTGCTGTATCTGGGGCGTGTCGGCAGTCTGTCAACACATTCCCTCAAACAGCCTGGGTTCCCCTTCGGCTCCGTCATGCCGTACGCACTTGATGACCACGGGCGCCCAATCTTTTTGATCAGTACGATGGCCATGCACACCCACAACCTGCGCGCCGACCCGCGGGCCTCTCTGCTGGTCACACAATCTGAATCCGATGGTGATGTGCTCGGCGCATCCCGTGTCACGCTCATGGGAGATGTCTTGCCAGTAGCAACGCGAGACGTACCAGAGGCACGCAAGCTTTATCTTGCACGTTACGAAAATAGCAAATACTGGGTAGACTTCGAGGACTTCGCGTTCTACCACATGAAAGTGGTGGACGTTTACTATGTCGGCGGTTTTGGCGTGATGGGCTGGGTCGATGCCAGTGATTATGTCCGCGCGCAACCGGACCCGCTTTCCGAGGTCGCCGCTGAAATTGTGCAGCACATGAATGCCGACCACAAGGATGCGCTTGGCGTTCTTACCCGCTTCTTTGCCGGCATGGACGCGCAAGAGGTGGAAATGACCTCGGTGGATCGTCTCGGCTTTCACGTGCGCGCTAAGACCCAGGACGGCATGCATGGCGCCCGCATTGCATTCTTACGAGAAGTCCGGGATTCAGCCGAGTCGAGAAAGGTTCTGGTCGAAATGGTTCAGCAGGCGCGGCAATCACGACCGATTTGACGCACATATTGATACAATCCGTCCTGAAGAGGAATTCAATGGACAATCTAGTCGGAGTCGTTCGTCTATTAAAGAAGGAACAGGATCGGTTAACGAAGCAACTTCGTGGCATTGGTGCGGCACTCGCAGCTTTTAGCGAAGCGTACGAAAAAGGAACGCGTACCCGAACCTTATCTGCATCAGCTCGCTCGAAGATAGCGGCTGCTCAACGGGCGCGGTGGGCAAGAACACGCCAAGGCGCGGAACTAAAGAAGACGGCGAAGAAGAGATCTCTCCCGCTTTCCGCACGCCGGAAGATTGCTGCGGCACAAAGGGCGCGATGGGCTCGAGTGAGGGCAGCCAAGAAGACATCTTAACATCTGGGCGCGATTGCGGATGCAAGCAACAACCTATTAAGAGGTAGGAGACTCATCTTCTTCAATTGTACTCGATATTAGTGAACAACCAAGTCCCGCCAGTAAGCGTTCCCGGCTTCCTGTTGTGGAATCAGTACGCGCTGGTAGAGTCGCAATGTGACTTCCCGGTTTGCATACTTGTGCAGATTCACTTCGATGTCTTGCCACTCGCGCCTTGCCGAATGGCCCTCGATCAACTTATCGAGGAATTCGTCGTCATTCACGTAGACCAGCAACTGCCAGGTGCGTCCAGGATCCACGCCCGCCTGAAACTTTAAGACGGGATTCTTGCTCAACGTGACGGTGCGCCTTAAAACGGTTCCACGTACTTCGTCGCGCGGATACGTAGCCAGCACTTCGCCGTCCAAATAGGTGATGCCGCGGATTCCAGGCATGCCGCCCCCAGCGCCGCCGAACCCCGCACGTTCCAACGTCCAATCGGGATTCCAGTATTTCATGAGGTCGGCGAGGCTGAACAATTCGGCGGACTGAGTCTGTGGTTCCTGAATCAGAATGTGTAGCGTGCTGCCATCATCGCGGGCCCCATGAGCCACAGTGATAGCGAGGCCGATCTTTTCAGTTCGCCGCGCCAGTTCCGTAATGCTCTCATCTACTGGAGGAGTCAGTCGAAGAGGGCCCATTTCCGTACCGAAAATCCGGTCGTTGAGTTCGGATATTGGTTCCAGCGGCAATGCCCGCATGCCATGCATCGCGGCCACGACTGATTCGGAATTGGCGGCATTGCAATCGGTATCGGCGTAGTCTGCTGCATGCACGGCAAGTTGAATCGTCTTTTGAAAGTCGCCGCCGCCGAACCACACGCTGGTCGCGACGAAACCGCCATTTACCACCGCATTATTTGTGGCGGGATATTCGATTCCCCAGCGTGCATCAATTGCCCGAAAAATCTGATCCGGACCGCTCCCTGAATCGGCCATCGCAATGACCATATCGAGACACTTGCGATATGGAGAATCAGGATGGATCAGCGTTGCTGCCTTGCGGACAATGGCGTGGGTGTCTTTCTCCACGAAGGCGAGGCTGATCATTCCTGCGACAAAGACTGCACCATCTGCTCCTTCGGCATAGCCGTTGATGTGTCCGAGCTGTCGTGCCATCTCCGCCGCAGCATTGGGCATGCCGGGATTCAGAACGCCGTAAACATCACTGCTGAACTGCGGGCCGATGGTCCACCAGAGCTTGTTGTAGCGGGGATGCCCGGTGTCGGGAGCCTTGATGCCACGCTTCAGCAACAGTAGCGCCTGCTCACTCGATCCCCAGGAGCCAGCGTTATTTTCCAGCCACTGTTGCCCGAGTTGCTGCACCGTCAAACCGATGCCGTATTTTTCGAAGGCACGAATCGCAACCATTTCGTAGTAGTAGTCGTCGTCCACGGGAGCGTAGCCCGGAAGATGAGATAACGGAGTAATCCGCAGCGTCGAGGCGGGCTTGTGTTCGAAACGACCGCCTGTCCTCTGAGCGATCATCTGTGCCGTCCAGACCGCTTGCACCCGATCGAGGTACTCCGCGTGCGACAGAGTCAGCGTTCCACAGGCCGGGAATGGCTTATGTTGTACCGGAGTCTGACCATGCAAGAAGGACAAAGACAACATCACCATGCCCAAGATGTTGAGCAATATGATTATCAGGTTATTCATGACCTCGATTCCTTTCGCAAACCAACCTCGCACTCAAGCGTGATTCCTCTGACGCATCCTAATGGAGAAAACGGAGCATGGACATAAGATTTGAAACGTTTTATATTTGGCAGCCGTAAGGCTCTTAGCCTACGCCGGGCTGAGGTGCCCACTAAGAACGGTCAATCTGCTAACCTGAATTTCGTAGTCCGCGATCCGATGAGCCCTCCGGTGACAATGCGACAAATCGCTGAACGGGCCGACGTGTCCATTGGCACGGTGTCACATGTCGTGAATGATACGGCCAAGGTTCGGGAGAAACTCCGGCAGCGGGTGCTGGATGCGATTCGCAGCCTGGGATATCAACCCAGCCAATTGGCCCGTGGCCTCCGGCGGAATCAGACCAACATCGTGGTGATGATTATGCCGGACATAACCAATCCATTCTTCCCCGCCGTGGTGCGGGGTGTGGAAGATGTCGCATACAAGCACTCCCTGCGCCTCGTCCTCTGCAATACGGACAACGATCCTGGTAAAGAGACCTCCTATCTCAATGAACTGCGGTCCTACCGTCCCGCAGGATGGCTTGTGATTCCTGCGGCGGACAGCGAGATGACGGCACAGGTGCGGTCGGAGTCAGCACCGGGTACTCCAGTTGTCTGCATCGACCGCCAGCCACCGGGATGGAAGGGGGACGTTGTTCTCGTCGCCAACGAGGCTGGATCCCATAATGCCACGCAACATCTTCTACGAATGGGACATCGTCAGCTCGCGGTGATCACCGGGCCCCTACACCTGACCAACGCCGTGGAGAGACTGAAGGGATTCAAACGTGCGCTTGCTGAAGCCAAGGTGGCCATCGAGCCGGAATATATTCAGGAGGCCCGATTCGACCGTCAGAGCGGATACCGGGCGGCCACACGGCTGTTACGAATGTTGCCACGGCCCACAGCGATCTTTGCGTGCAACGATCTGACGGCAATGGGCGTGCTGCACGCGGCCCGCGAGTTAGGTCTTCACTGTCCGGAAGACGTCTCTATAGTCGGCTTTGACGACCTCGATTTTGCCGAGTTTACGGCTCCGGCACTCACTTCAGTACACCAGCCGGGTTATCAACTGGGTACGACTGCCGCCCGCCTTTTGCTGGATCGAATCGCAGGCTCGAAGGAACCCCCGCAAAGGATCATACTGCCGAGTGAGCTGAAAATCCGCCATTCGGTTGCTTCTCTCGCCCCGGCAACTCTTCTTCGCAAACCGAAACGGAGCGAAGCGGCCGGCGAGCAGCGCTGAGTGTCCCGAAATCCTATCCTTACCGTGCCTCACGTCGGTACTTGTTTCATTTCTACTTGACAACGGTTTTACGAGGGGAATAAACTTCGCGCGTTATCGATTGAAACGTTTCAAGTAGCCCTTTTTCGCCGGCTCTGCAGCAAGTTTGCACCCGGCGCAGCACTGGGTGTGGAGGAGAAACGTATGCGTCGCAACCTTGGTCTGTCTCTATTAGCCTTTTGCGTGCTCGTTTCCGCGCTATTCGCGCAAGTCGTCATCACCAGCAACATCGTGGGTACGATCACCGACCCGCAAGGCGCCGTCATCGAAGGCGCGAACATAATCCTCACCAACATCGACACTGGTGTCCAATGGAGGATGACCACGAGCGCGACCGGTGACTATCAATTTGCCCACCTCATAGCGGGGACCTACAAGGTCGAGGTCGTCAAAGAAGGTTTCACACATACTGTTTCGAGCGCTGTCGCCCTCGAAAACGGCACGACTCTGCGCATCAATCTCGCTTTGAGGCTGGGAAAAGCCAACGAAATCGTGGAGGTTTCCAGCGCTGCCGCTCTGGTTAAGACCGATGATGCGAATGTGTCGGAAGTCATCGAGAACAAATTCGTCCGCGACCTGCCCATGGAGGGCCGTAACTACCTGAACTTCGCCCAGATCCTGCCCAATTTCAACAGTGGCACTGGGGATACTTCGCGCCTGGCATGGGGACTGGCCTCGGCGACCATGCCCGGCGCCATGCAGTTGAACGTGGGTGGCACGGAATACGGAGTCGGCTACTACGTCGATGGTCTAAACAATAATGACAATTGGGTGGAAGGTCCGCTCGTAAACGTGAACCAGGACACGATCCAGGAAGTCAAAGCAGAGGTGTCCAACTACTCGGCAGAGTACGGCCGCGACGTAGGCCAAATCAGTGTGACTTCGAAGTCGGGGACGAATTACTTGCATGGGTCGGTATACGATACTCTGCAGAATTCAGGCATGAACGCGAATAATCCCTACAGCAACTTCCAAGGGATACCGCGGAATGCGTATCACCAGAATCAGTACGGTTTCACCGTGGGTGGTCCGGTGGTCATTCCGAAGGTACTTAACGGGAGGAACAAGCTATTCTTCTTCGGGTCGTTCGAGCGCCTGCGCAACCGCGGCGAGACCCAATTTACCACTTACGTCCCGACCGCGGCCGAGCAGAACGGAGACTTCAGTGCGTGGCTGACTCGTTTTCCAGTGGATCCGACACAGTGCGACGGATCGGCGAACGAGCCCGTCAACTGCCGTTACGTGATATACGACCCCACCACGCTGGACCTCGGTACCAGTCTGCGTCAGCCCTTCCAGTACAACGGCGTATACAACGTCATCAACCCAAATTCGGTGGCTACCCAAGCTCAGGCGTACCTTTCGCACTTCCCGCAGCCGAACGGATACTCGTCGCCCGAAGCGGACAACTTCAACAATTATGCAGGGTCTTATAGCGCCGGCATCAACAACAACAATTACAGCGCACGCGGGGACTACAACATCAGCAGCCGCGATTCCGTTTATTTCAGATACCTGCACGACTCGGGGAGCGTGATCAATCAGTGTTGCCTGCTCCCCGAATTGTCCATGAACAGCGGCCCCTATCACCGCTCCAATACATATCAGGCCCACTACATACATTCCTTCAGTGCCACCTTTAACAACGAATTCAATGTGAGTTGGTATAGAGGCTACAACTTCAGTGACGATCCTTCGCAAGCCGGGGCGTTCGCTGAGTCGTGGGTCCCAACCCTGTTCCAGAACTCGTCTTCGAACATGGCCGGATTTACTTCGTACGATAAGAACTTGTTCAACATAAGCAATGATGCCACGTTCTCCGTGGGACTCGGCGGGAACCTGTCTTCCAGTCCCGGCAACGCCATGGGAAGCAGTTTGAACCTCGGAGCAACGGAGTATTGGTATCAATGGGTGCCGGTGTTCCAGTTGTCGGACAACGTTGCGAAAACCATTGGGCGGCACACTCTAAAAGGTGGCTTTTACATGGCCCGCCGTTATGAGCGCGACAATGACATCATTCGCTCAGTCAATTTCAACGGCAACTACACCAGCAAAGGGTCCTACATCAACGATGGTTCAGGCAACGGAATCGCCGACTTCGAACTTGGCGACGTGAGCGCCATGGGTCAACGCACGCCGGTGGCCAGTGGAGATGCCAGCCTTTACTACGGCATGCCCGAGTACAGCGCCTTTTTCGGGGACAATTGGAATGCGACTCGAAATCTTACCGTGACCCTGGGTCTGCGCTACGATCTGCCCATCCCCGCATATTCGGTGGACAATTACTGGTCCGTACTCGACCAAACGTATCCCGGGTGGCGGTTTGTCATGCCAGGGTTAACTCCAGGCACCCAAGCTCATCCCTTTTCCGCGGACAAGAATAATTTTGCCCCCCGCCTTGGGCTCGCTTATCGGCTTGGAGAGAAAACCGTAATCCGCGGCGGTTATGGCATCTTCTATGAGACGGGCCGCTTTAAATTCCTCGACCAAGTGACCTGGAACGGCCCGGGGTATGGCGGAACTTCTTACTACTCTACGAGTGCACCTGGAGTGACGGATCCGGGACAGCCTTACTACAACTTCAGCAATACATTCCAAGCTCCGGTTACGGTTACCCGGGGTACCTACCCAAACCCGCTGGGTACCGACGGAGGCTTGATGTGGCCAATTGGGGGAGCGTACCCCACATCGACCGTTGATCCGAAAACTTGGGTAACTCCTTACACCGAGAGATGGAGTCTCGACGTTCAACGTGAGCTGGGAAAAACAGCGGTAGCGACCCTCGGATATGTCGGTTCAGAGGGCACGCATCTTCCGATTCAGTACGACTTGAACCTCTATCCGCAAGGCTTTTACCCGGACATTTACACTTCACAATGTCTCACTTGTGATGCAGCCCGTCCGCAGACGGCGGTAGCGCCCGGTCGCTGGAGCGCCATTAATTCGGTTCGCCCGGATCAGAGCAGCAATTACAACGCGATGAACGCCGAATTGAAGACGCGTGGGTGGCATGGCCTGACGAGCCAGGTTTCCTACACCTGGTCGAAGCAGATGGATACGTTCTTCGGTGAGAGTGGCGAAGGCGGGCAACACGCCATCGGTGGACAGTGGCACGAGAATTGGAGTTATGGGCCCTCGGATGCGAACCATACCAACCGTTTCGTGGCCGCTTTCACCTATGAACTGCCGGGTAAGACGGTGGAAAATAGGATTCTACGCGAGGCGGTCGGAGGCTGGCAGCTTAACTCCATCACTACCTTCGAGTCAGGTGCGCCCACAACCATCTGGAACGGCTACACCCAGTCGTACGATGGCATGGGAGATGTTCCGATCCAAACCTGCAATGGTAATCTCGCTCGCGGCAGCAGAACCTTTGCCAACTATTTCGACACCAGTTGTTACGTGGAGCCAGCCGCCAGCACGGACCCCTACTACACCAATCAAAGTATCTTCAACTACGCGGTGACTCGGGGCAATGAACGTCGCAACAACGTTCGCCAGCCCGGAATCAATAACTGGGATATGGGCCTGCAAAAGTCGTTTCACCTCTTCGGCGAAGGCCGGGAGTTACAGTTCCGCGGCGATGCCTTCAACGTGTTTAACCACACCCAGTGGCAATACATCGACACCTATGACGACCGTCAAACCAACTCGCTTAGCGAGTTCGGATCGATCACAGGCGGTCGCCCGGGCCGCCTCATGCAGTTGAACATGAGGTTCGTGTTCTAGACGTTGAAGAGGCGGCGTGAGTTTTCTCCCCCATCACTCACGCCGCAAGGTTACACCTACGCGAACTCGATCCCGCGGGAGGGCCATGTAACAACCGGAAGGCCGACCCACGGCCAGCGAAGCTAGAACCGACCTTGGGAATCTATATGGCGAAGCGGATCGTAGTCGTGGGCAGCATCAATCTTGATCTCGTTGCCGTAACCCAACGAATCCCGATTGCTGGCGAAACCGTAGCAGGACTCTCTTTTCGGACCTTTCCCGGCGGGAAGGGTGCGAACCAGGCGGTCGCGGCGGGGCGCCTTGGGGGTCTGGTGAGTATGGTCGGGAAGCTCGGGGCGGACGCCTTCGGTGTTCATCTCAGAGAGAGCCTTGAAGAATCGAATGTGGACACAGAGGCAGTCGAGGTGGTTCCCGGCCCCTCAGGTGTGGCCCTCATTAACACCGATCCGAAAGGACAAAACGCAATCACTGTCGTCGCCGGCGCGAATGCTCAGCTCTCTCCAGCAGACCTCGATGCCAATATCAGCCTGATCCGCAACGCTGGAGTCTTACTTACGCAATTGGAGATCCCCTTTGAAACCGTGGAGTATCTCGCCTCCATCGCCCTCGCTGGACGAATTCCACTGGTGTTGGATCCCGCTCCAGCTCGCACCCTGCCGCCACGACTTCTGAAGTGCATCGAATGGTTGACACCGAATGAGACGGAGACCTGTACTCTAACGGGGCGGCGGCCTGGCCAGCTCTCTGACGAGCTGATCGAGGATACGGCGAATGCGCTCCTCGAATGCGGAAGCCGAAATGTCATTCTGAAGCTCGGCGACCGCGGCTGCTTCGTTGCGCTCTCGGATGGAACCCGGCAGCTTTTACCGGCTTATCCGGTGAAGGCTGTCGATACTACTGCTGCGGGCGACGCTTTCAATGGCGCTCTTGCTGTTGCCCTCCTGAACGGAATGGAACCTCTGCAGAGTGCGTCGTGGGCGTCAGCCGTTGCTGCCATCTCTGTCACGCGCCCCGGTGCCCAAGCGTCGATGCCATGCGCTTCCGAGGTCGCGCGTTTCCTAGAAGACAGCCGCTGCGCCAAGTCGACTCGAGGGTGAGGCCGGCGGGATTCTAAAGAAGCGTTCACTTCTCGGGAGGATGATATGCGGCTAAGCCGGCGGGAGGCGCTTCGGCTTATCGGATTGGCAACGGCTTCCGGGTCTCTTTGCGGCGGGCTCGGGCAGCCAGCCGCAGGGCACGCTCAATCCACCCATCAAGATACTGCCGCGCAGATCAATACCCACCTCTTCAGACTCTCAGAAATCACGCTTCTCGAGAGCCCCTTCCGGCAGTCGCAGGATCGAAATCAGGAATATCTTCTCTCTCTCGATCGCGACCGTTTGCTGGCATGGTTTCGGCGAGAGGCGGGACTAACGCCGAAGGCTCCCGTATACGGCGGCTGGGAGTCTGAAGTGGTCGCGGGACCCAACCAGAGCCTACCCGGCGCTATAACCGGCTTCTACCTTTCGTCGATGGCGAACTGTTACGACAATACTCACGATCCTCGAATTCGAGAACGCCTCATCTATCTGGTCGCGGGACTTGCGGAGTGCCAGCAGGCTTTTGGAGACGGATACGATCTACCCACCAAGAACGGCCACCAGCTCTTCGAACGCGTCGCCGGTGGTGAGATCGTAACCTCAAATCCGCTGATTAACGGAGTATGGGAGCCCACGTACGTTCTTAACAAGATCATGCTCGGTCTCTACGACGTTTGGATGAGTTTGGGCATCGAGCAAGCACGGACGGTTCTGCTTCTGGTTGCCGACTGGTTCGGAAGCAAGGTGCTCAACCGACTTAACGATGAACAAGTTCAGCGCTTGCTCGTATGTGAACACGGCTCCCTCAACGAGTCGTTTGTGGATTGCTTCTTGCTTACCCAAGACAAGAAGTATCTCGCATGGGCGAAGCGTTTAAACGACCACAACATGCTCGATCCTCTTTCCCAGGGGAAAGATATTCTTGATGGATGGCACGCCAACACACAAATCCCAAAGTTCACGGGATTCCACGCGGTCTATTGGCAGACAGGCGAGGCACGGTTAAAAGATGCCGCCGTCAACTTCTGGAGCATCGTGACCCAGAATCGGTCTTGGGTTAACGGAGGCAACAGCAGCGGCGAACGTTTCTTTCCCGCCGAGCAAACGACTGAGCGCATGCTCGCGACGGTAGGACCAGAGAGCTGCAACACGGTGAACATGCTCCGGTTAACCGAGACGCTGTTCGAAGAATCCGCGAGCGCGGAACTTGCCGACTATTATGAACGCGCTCTCTACAATCATGTTTTGCCCGTCCACGAGCCCCGTCGCGGTATGGTCGCCTATTTCATGTCGATGAGACCGGGTCACTACCGCGTCTACAGCAGTGAGCTTGACTCTTTCTGGTGCTGTCTCGGAACCGGCATTCAGTCGGCCAGCCGCTATGGAAGTTTCATTTACGCGAAGGGCGAAAACGCACTTTACGTGAATCTATTCATCCCCTCTGAAGTGCGGTGGCAAGAGGCCAACGTCACTGTCCGGCAGCAGACTTCCTTCCCGGACGATGGCCACTCGACGCTGCACATCTCCACGTCCGAGAGTTGCCGTTTTTCCTTATTCTTGCGGCACCCAGGTTGGTTGAAGGCTCACACTCTAACGGTACGCATCAACGGGCAGGCCCAGAGCATCGCTTCAAACCCTCGAACCTATCTCGAGCTGAATAGGATTTGGCACAACGGCGATCAGATCGAAGTAGAACTGCCCATGGACCTGCATTTGGAGCCCCTGCGCGGTTCAAAGGACTATTCTGCGATCTTGTACGGTCCCATGATCCTTGCTGGCGAGCTCGGGACGAAGAACCTGGACATGGAAGAGTTTTACAAGAAAATGGATCAAGTACCTCACCGTTCCATATCCTTTTCAGAAACCCCATTGTTGTCAGGAACTGGCCCCCAGATTCTCGAGAGCATACAACGGATGGACGAAAGCCGTCTGGCTTTTTCGCTGAACTGTCCCGATAAGAGCACAACTATCTCTCTCTCACCTTTGCTTCGGGTTCATTTCCAGCGCTACATCATTTACTGGCGGATGCTTCCCGACGATGCCTCCCGGCAGCGGCTGCGCTACGCATTGACTAGTTTGGAGGCTGGGAGAATAGAGGCTCGCACTTATGCTGTCGACACCGTGATTGCCGGCGATGCGACGTCGGAAAATTCGCACAAGTTCGAAGAGGTAGGCACGAAGATTGGCGTTGACGAAGAGCAATCCTGGAGGCGCGCCACCGCTGGCGGATGGGTGAGTTATCAATTGGCGGTTCAACCAGCCACAGATCACGACCTATGGATTGAATACCATGGTGCGGAATTCGAGCCGAACCGATTCTCGATTCTCATCAATGGACAGTGTGTTTCTGCGGAAGAGAATCTCAAAAACTTCGATCTCCCAGTTCGCTATGTTAAGGCTTATCGTATCCGTGCGAAGCTGGTTGGACCGCTGGATCGCGTCACTATCAAACTTCAGGCAACTTGGCCCAATGCCACTGCTCGTATTTTCGCGTTAAGTATGGTTCCCAAAGGCTGAAAACCAAGAAACGCTTCGCCCCCGCTCTTATGCGGATTGGTCGGCCGCATGAAAGTTTCGTCCCTTGCGTTCAGGTCCCAAGCTAAAGATGAGGATAAGCGACCCAATTACGACGCCCTCGAATAGCGTCAGGGCCCAGGGGTAGCCCAGGCGTTTTTGCAGAGCGTACTGGATGGACACCGCTGGGGACGCAATCAGAACCCCCAATTGATACACGAACCCCGGAAACAGGCTGCGCACGGCATTCGGCGCGAGTTCGTTCAGGTGAGCCGGAATGATCCCGAACGTGCCCTGCACTCCGGTCTGCATCAAACATGCGCCGATCATGAGCGTGGCCGGCAACACGCCGAATGCCCACGGGTAGAGCGCAAGGACGGCGACCCCGAGCGCAAGCATAATCGTGTGCCGCCTGCCGAGCGATTCTGAAAGCTCGCCAAAGAAGGTGGAGGAAGCGATCGCGCAAATGTTGTAAGAGATCGCGATCCTGGACACGATGGACCTGGTGAACCCATGGGCAGACTTCAAAAAATCTGGATACAAGTCTTGTGTGCCATGGGACAGGCAGGACATGACGGTCATGACGAGCAGCAGATAAGCAAAGCCAGCCCGGTGCTCCCAGAGAATGCGAAACATTCGGCTGATCGAGCGCTGATGGTGTTGCTGCCAGGCGCTCGACTCCGGTGCCCGGAGCGCGAGCAGGGAAATCAGAATCGCAATTGCGAAACCAACACAGAACATGGCCTGCCACCCAAGACGCGGCAGCACGGTTTCCATGGCCACTGCGGCCAGCAGATATCCGATGGGATAGCCGCTCTGCATTAAGCCGGAAATCAGCCCGCGTCTCCGGATGGGCGCACTCTCTACGGCCAGAGACGCGCCGACTCCCCAATACCCTCCCATGCCGATGCCGTATAGCGCCCTCAGAACCACAAATGTGGCGTAATTGGGAGCAAACGCGCTAAGCATGGTACATAAGGAAAAGTACATGACGCACGCAATCAGCGGCACGCGCCGGCCGAATCGATCGGCAAGAGATCCGAAAATCAGAGCTCCCACCGGCCGCATCGCCAAAGCAATGGAGATGGTCCAGACAATCTCTCTTTTCTCGACGTGGAAGTTGGCAGCTAGCGTGTCGACCAGGAAAATGACGACGAAGAAATCAAAAGCATCCAGAACCCAGCCCAGAATTCCAGAGGTGACAGCATACTGCCATCCTGGCGTTTCGGATCCGGCGGAAGGAACTTCTTCAGGCATTCAGTTTCGCGTTACTCGTACTTAGCGTCCCGACGGTGGCGGATGAATGGAATGGGATCAGGGTGACCTTCATTGCGCATCCTTCACGCAGCGGAAGCCAAGGGTACCGGCCCGATCTTTGCTGGGGGCCATCAGGAGTAGCTTGCCGTGCTGGTCCAGCCGGTACGCGGGCGGAAAGTACCATACCGACCCCTGCGGCTGGTAGTAACTGCCGCCGCGCAAGATGCCTCCGCGAGTGTGCTCGTCCACGAATTCGTCGGTCCATTGCCAGACGTTCCCGACCAGGTCTTCAACGCCAAATGGACTGGCTCCGCTGGGATGAGTGTCTACCGGATCAGGACCTCTCAAATTGCGTCCCTTATCGGGCACGGGCACCGCCGCAGCATCCCAGCGATTGCCCCACGGATACAGCCTGCCGTCTCCTCCTTGAGCGGAATATTGCCATTCCCATTCATGAGGAAGGCGCTTTCCCGCCCAAGCCGCATACGCGCGTGCATCTTCCAGCGAAACCCAGGTCACCGGCTTAGTATCCCAGCCCGCTGGATACGTGCCGTTTTGCCAGTCGCGAAGAAAATTCAGATCGTCCTTAGGGTGGTAATGAGTGGCGTCCAGAAATTTCTTGAAGTCCGCGTTGGTAACCGGATAGCGGTCGATCCAGAAAGAGTCGATATGTAATCGGTGCAGGTGGTGCCGCCGCGGGCAGTCTTCCCAGGGATATTGCACATCCACCCCGGCGTCGTCAAATCCTTCCAGTTCGATGCCATCAACTTTGAAGGTGAACTCGCCGGCCGGAACTCGAACCATACCGCCGGGCGCGCTTGAGGCAGCGCGCGTCTTCTCCGAGGGCACAATTTTCTGCGGCGCGAAGGTCCACTCCGCCGAATAGCTGCTTAAGGGACGAGCCGACAGTTGCGTCATCTCGGCGAGCAGCTTTTGCAGAGCGACGTCAGGCGCGTCTGGAGTGGCCAGAATTGCGGCGAAGCCGTGCGCTTCGATGGAAAAACTCAGAAATAGATTACCTGCATCGACTTCGGGAGCGAGTTCCGCTCCATGCCATAGGTCGAAGTAGTGCGTGCCCGCTTCAACCGGAAGACGCAACTGCCGACCGTCTACGTCGTATGACGCGCGGTTCACGATGGTCCAGAGCGTGGCCTTTCCCTGAGACCAGCGGCTGGCGAAGATACCTGCCTGCTGCGTTTCGGTGTAGGGTTGCCACTCTGGACTGACCAGGAAACTAGCCATCGCGCGTTCGATGGCAGCCACGCGTCGCAGCGCCTCCGCATCGCGGGGGGTAATCTGGTTCCAAATCCCCCAGATGTTTTCCCAGCTTTCGTAGCCGACGCCGTTGAAGAAGGCGTATTGCAGATTGTCAACCTTGCTGTGGTTCCAGCGGTCGCAAACATTCACCATATGCCTGGGCTCAAGCCACTTGAATGCGCTTACCATTGGCGCATTGGGATACCGCCAATACCCCCACTCCATGTTGTTCCACGCCAGAGCTTCAAAAGGAGAAGCGAATGCGTGTTCCGGTTCGAGCGCCAGCGGATGTCCGGCCGCATCGGACGCGGTGCGGAAGGCGCGGGGGATTCCGCGAAGGGTGTCACCGTTGATGCCATCCGCTCCCACTTCCGCCATCAGTTCTGCGGTTGCCTCCCAGTTCGCCATGCCTACGTCGCGCGTGCCCTGGTCCCAAGGCATGAAGGGGAAGAGAACCTTGACTCCGCGGCGATGAAAATTCGCGACCATCTGCTTGACCCCTGCGATGCCCCCCGGCATGGCACGAACCATGTCGTACTGGTTGCGGTTGTCAATGCCAATGTTCGGATACACCGGCCAGATGAGCACGGAGTCAATGCCACCGTAACGCTTCTCCAGATCGTCCAGGTATTTATCAACCGTGTAATGCCCCGCGCTCGGGTCGTAGAAGTAGCGATCTTCGACCATCATCTGCGGCTGGATGAAACTGGACTGCGTCCACTTGAGTTCCGGTCGTTCATATTCTTGCCCAGAATAACCTGCCCGGACCCATGCCTCCATCCGCCAATGGGTGATGTCCTCCAGCCAAGACTTGTAATCTTCCGGCGCGCATACCTTCGGTTGGCCCGCCGAGGGCTTGATCGGATTGAGGCAATCTGGCCCGGGAATCTGATCTCCGTCCGGAGGGTAATGAGTTGTCTGGGCCGGCGCCCAGACTGCAAGGAGCACAAGAGTCAGAAGGCTCGATCCGACAACGTGTTTATGACCATTTTCTCGTATCACGGAACCCTCGATCGCTGCTGATCACTCCAGAATTTCTGGGGGAGAGATCTGTTAGGGGTCGAAATCGCGGTCAGATTAAAACGTTTCAAAGATAAAGTCCAGTGGACATCGAAGCAAGCTGTAATACCCCCGGTTCGGTCATGAATGAATCTTTTCAAATTCGCACCCAAACCTGTAAGATTGGGCGCGAAATCCGTGATCCCCCGAAATTCATTTCTCCTTTTCCTAGCCTCTCTGATGATGGTTGTCGCACAGACACTGGCTGCTCAAACCGAGACTAGGCCATTCGTCCACAATGCGTACAGTCGTCCCTACATTATTCATCGGCCTGTTCATCTCGCAGCCCACCCAGCGGTGGTATTTATGCTGGGCGGCATTCGAAGCACAGCAAAATCTGCATCACAAGACTTCAACTGGATCGGCGAGTCGGATCGCAACGGATTTCTAGTTGTGTTCCCGGAACCTGTGCCTACACAGACCGATCAACCGATGGGGCACAATAACATAACCTTCTGGGAAATGAAGGGTTCTCGTACCCATCGTCTGGCCCCCGGCGCGTTACCCGTCGATGACGAGGGGTACTTGATGGCGGTTCTTCACGATGTGCTTCAGCGAGAACACGCGGATCGAAAGCGAGTCTTTTTCGCGGGATTTTCAAGCGGATCGGGAGCGGTCCAATTACTCGCATCCCGTCACGCCCACGAAATACGTGGAGTCGTCGCAGTAGCCACGCCGCTCATGGATCCACCGGCGAAACTCGCCCGCCCCGTCCCTATCCTCTATATACACGGCGACAATGACGAACAGTTCTCCGGTTTTGAATTCAACAGTCCGCATTTCGCCACGACGCCTCATGGCAACTGGGTGACTTGGGGATACCTCAACGGTTGTCGGATTCAAACGGCCGAAGAGACTAAGTGGGGCGTGCAGTTTTCCTGGCAGGGTTGTAAGTACGGCGTACCTGTCGTTGCCGACTTCGTTGCGAAAGTTGGCCACGAGTGGGCCGGCAGCCAGCATTCCTCTGGAAGTAAGCAACAGTCGCCAGTCGCCACGCTGGATTTTACAGACATGGCGTGGCAGTTCTTCGCCGGAATCCAATCGAAATAGCGCCGACGAAGAAACGTCTCCTCGCCCCACCTGCCACACACTGTCGAGAACGGTTCCATCCACCCGCTTCACAATAGCGACCAGGCGTTCACTGCGCTTGCGTCACAGCGACTTACAGCCGCAGACTCACTCTGCCTCTGCTATCCTCTGGCTGGCAAGCGATCCAAGCACAAGAGCCACTGGTCACGCCACCGTCGATGGCGGCTTGGCCGAGGCGCTTCTGCGTCAGGAGGACCTCGTTGCATCGAATTTGTTTTGTCCTACAAGTCAATCCCGACCGGCTCGCAGAATACAAGGCCCGCCACCGCACCGTGTGGCCTGAGATGTTAGCGGCGCTGCGAGAAACCGGTTGGAACAACTATTCCCTTTTCCTCCGCCCGGACGGTCTTCTCGTTGGATACCTGGAGACTGAAGACTTCGAACGTGCCCGGGCCGACATGGCCGCTCGCGAGGTCAATGATCGCTGGCAACAAGAGATGGCCGGATTCTTTCTGCAACCAGAGGGACTCCTGCCAGATCGCGCCATGGATCCGTTAGAAGAAGTTTTCCATCTTTAAAATTACGTCCGAGAATTCACGTCCTGGGGAGAGGCATGGTCGCAAATCCCGCGCTCGGAGTCGTCTTTCACTGGCTTGGCGGCCTGGCTTCGGGTAGTTTCTACGTGCCTTATCGCGCCGTCCGGCGCTGGTCGTGGGAGACTTATTGGCTGGTCGGCGGTGTTTTTAGCTGGATCATCGCTCCGTGGTTTCTCGGGAGCCTGATGACCAGAGACCTGCTCACGGTCCTGTCCGAGACACCTTCCAATATCCTCTTCTGGGCTTTCTTCTTCGGGCTCCTCTGGGGCGTCGGCGGCCTTACTTTCGGTCTGACCATGCGGTTCCTGGGACTTTCTTTGGGCATGGCTGTGGTCCTTGGACTCTGTGCAGCGTTGGGCACGTTGATGCCTCCAATCTTCCGCGGCGTTTTTGTGAGCCAGGTCCTGGGAACGGCCTCCGGACGAACTATCCTACTGGGAATTTTCGTCTGTCTAGCTGGAATTTCAGCGGCTGGACTCGCCGGAATCTATAAAGAGCGCGCCATGACCCCGGAACAACAAAAGGCCGTCATCAAAGAGTTTGATCTGAAAAAAGGTCTCGCCGTCGCTATCTTGTCGGGAGTAATGAGCGCATGCTTTGCCTACGGGCTGGCGGCAGGTGCGCCCATCAAAGCTATCACGTTGAAGCATGGCACGCCGACTCTCTGGCAGGGGTTACCGGTGTTGGTGGTGGTGTTGGTTGGCGGATTTACTACAAACGTTGTCTGGTGCGTGGCCCTCAACATTCGAAACAAGTCTGGTTACCAGTATTTCACATCCGATTCCACCCGCTATTCTGCCAATCTCGACCAGATCATTATCGAGACCGCCATCGACGCCCCGAGCCGCGAAGTAGTCGAGCATATCCCCTCCCAAAGGGAAGGCGATCAGAAACCCGTGCCGATGCTTGCCAACTACCTGCTTTGCGCCCTTGCAGGAACTACCTGGTACTTCCAGTTTTTCTTCTACACCATGGGGGAGACGCAGATGGGCAAGTACGGATTCTCCAGCTGGACGCTGCATATGGCGAGCATCATCATTTTCAGCACTCTCTGGGGATTGGGACTCAAAGAGTGGAGGGGTGCGGGTGCCCCGGCGATGCGGCTGCTTAGCGTCGCTCTCTTTCTTCTCGTCGGTTCAACCGCCATTGTTGGCTATGGCAACTATCTTGGACTTGCCCACTGATGGGACGTGTCGCAACGCTTTGCCATTTCATAAAGCTAGCTCTCGCCTCTCCGTTCTGAACCCTCCCGATTCGAAGCTGATTTCGCTTTCCTCGGCAATGAAAGGTCATAACCATCCCGCGATCGCGCTCGTTAACGAATCCTAGGACGGCACAGAAAGACACCCGCGTCCGGCCCTTGGCCATGGTAGTGATCATTATTTCCCTCGTGGCCGCCCTCATCGCGAGGTGTCCTTTCGCGCCGCCGCTGCACGCTCTCCTTTATTATTTCGGTCAAATCCGCAACCGGTCGTATTTCAGTCGGTCCAAGTCCATACTTAAAGCCTGGGAGCTCTGAGACAAGCTGAACGGCATGATTGAGGTCCCGCGCTCAAGGATCTGAATGCCGCCGAACTGTTTTTTGGTTTCCGCATAGGGGCCGTCGGTCGTCGCGACTTTGCCGTTTCCCCAGCGCAGGGTCAACGCGGTCTCCGGAGGCTGAAGAGGTACTTCGGCAACAAGATGTCCGTTGGCGCGCAGATGGTCGCTGTGCTCAAAGCATTCGTCGAGCACTGCGTGTCGCTCGTCCTCAGTCATCCCTTCGAATTTTCCTGGCTCGATGTACCCCAAACAGATGTATTTCATCTATTCCTCCTTGTTTCTTGTGACTTCTTGTTTCCTGTGACCCATTGTTTCCCGTGAGTAAGAGCCGTAGCTCATCGTTCTGTCATCAGATAGTCGCTCGGGAGCCGAAAATCGACAGCTACTTTATTTCCTTTAGTCTCGTCAGAGGAATCTATAGGTCACGGGTGCGTTCGAATGGCGGCCGGAAGTTGGGCTCGAGGTTGCGTTTTTTGCAAGAGCCCGCCCGGAGCTCGTCGAAAGGGCGATTAATACGTTCGTCCAACGGATTCGTCGCTGCGCTCCTGCCAATCTTGCTTTGAAAAGTCACTGGCTCTGACATTGAAAGGAGTGCCAAATGGACGGCACAAATGGACCGAAAGAGACTACACGCGTGCCCGCGCGCGTCGCGTCCAACACGCTTAGTGTGAACGTTTTTACGGCTCCCGGAAAGACTATGGTCAGCAAGCGGCCCAAGCCCTTCGGCGAAGCGCTCGGCTTTGACCCGATCACGTCGACTTTAATCTTCAATCTTCGGCGAGTACGACGCGGTGCTGGTGGACGCAATGGGGACAGTGGCTGAGGCCGAGGCGCTCGCGGATTGGGTCGCTCTGCACAACTGCAACTTGGAGACCATTTATATAACGCACGCCCATTTCGACCACTTCTATGGTCTGAGCGTTCTCCTCGACCGTTTCGCTCGGGCGATAGCAACGCCCAAGACGGTGAACGCTATGCAGATGTCTTTCTCTCCGATCTGCACCTACACTACTTGACCCTAGGCACGCTGCACCGCTGACGCCGCGGGCGACGCTGTGTGCCGAAGCGGAAGTCACGGATATCGAAGCTCCCGTTCTCGATAATCCAGTGATTCGGCGGATACTGCGGCTTCGGAACTTGGGCGCCAGCTGTCACGACGAAGGCAAAAAGGAGAAAGCAGCTACGTTGCAGCACGAAGTCCTCCTGAGTAGTTCCACCATCTTACGACGGAAACAAAATCGACGACATTCAAGAAAAGCGCGGAAGGTCATTGCGGTCTACTCCAGTGGAGATAGCAACGCAGGAACTGACCCAGTTAGAGAAAGATCCGGTTACATGTGTGCCATGTGTTAGAGCATGTGACCCCCTCCGAATAATTTGGTGTCGTTGGAGGGGCGAACTCTTTATAATTTCTCTTCCATGTTTCGGGCCTACAAAATCGTTATTGTTACGATCGCTATCTTAACCATCATGTTGCTGACGACGGCGACATTCGCCGATTCCACTTGGAACGGGGTTGTCGTCGATGACGCGGGCAAGCCTGTTGCGAATGCCGAAATCAAAATACTCGCCACCAAAACAAGTTCTGAATATGGGGCTGTGACTCAGGCGGATGGAGGGTTCGTCGTTCCGCGCATGCAGGCTGGGTCATATGAAGTATCGGTACGGTCTGGCGAGAAGGAATGGCGGTCGCGGAGTCCGCTAGTGGTGGGCGATGGGGCGCTGGAACTGTCGCTGCAAATTTCCGCATTCGGAGAAGTGCTGTTCAGGAAACCGGCGGAAATGACGGCGCAGGCCAGCGGGGGCGAGCATCTTTCGAGTTCTGAAGTTTCGAGCCTGCCGCTGAACGCCCGCGACTTCAGCAAGCTGCTGTTGCTGGCGGCTGGGACCATGACCGACACAAACGGCGCGGCGAATTTCACGACGCAGTTCGCGGTGAATGGGCAGCGGGGCGTAACGACTGTGTTTGCCATGGATGGTTTCGATACCACCGATCCGGAGATGGGCGGGGCGACGTTTTCCACCTTCAACGTCGATGCAATTCAGGAAGTGCAATCGAATTCGGGTGTGATGTCGGCCGACATCGGGCATGGCGCGGCGAGTTACACGAATGTGGTCACGAAAGCGGGAGTGAATCAGATGCACGGGGCGGTGTTCGAGTTTCTGCGGAATGCTGCCCTCGATGCGCGCAATTATTACGATTACAAAGATCCGACTGGACAGCACAGGATTCCGCCATTTATTCGGAACGAATTCGGATTTGCCAACGGCGGCCCGGTCGTACTGCCGGAAATTTACGATGGACGCAACCGGACGTTCTATTTCGGGGAGTATCAGGGATTCCGGCAGGTGCTGGGAACGACGCAGGTCATTCCGGTGCCAACGGAGGATGAGCGGCAGGGACTCGATACGACCGCGTTTCCCGGAGATACATTGACAGTTCCGGTGAATGCACAAGCGGCCGGCGTGTTAAACGGATATCCGCTACCGAACGAACCGACGGGACCCTTCAGCGACCGGACTTACGAGGGATTTTCAAGAGTGGTGACGCGCACAGATCAGTTTTCGATCCGCATCGATCACAAGGTTTCGGACAAGGCGTCGCTGGTCACGCGATTCAGTTTGGACCAGGTGAGCGGGCCTCTGACGAATCCGGATCAGACGGCGATTAATCCGACCTTCGGCGTTCTCTTTTTCGATCACCAACGCAATGCTGGGGGGCACTACACGCGGACGATTTCATCGCGGCTGATTTCCGATACGTCGCTGAGCTACATCCGCAGTACACCTTTTTTCCCGACCGAGAATCACCCGCAACCGGGAATTACGTTTGCCGACGGGCTGTTTCAACCGTACTACCAGCCGGCGGGATCGATTTTCGGCTCGTACGGCAATCTGTATCAGGGGAAGCAGGATTTTTCCTGGACGCGCGGCGGGCATGTTTTCAAATGGGGAGCGGAGATTCGCCTCAATCGCGATTCGACGATTTTCGGAGTGAATCCGAATGGGATTTATGAATTTGGCGGCGGCACGGTTTATGCGCCTTACGAGATTACGTCCGCGAGTGGGACGCACAATATCAGCCAGGGTCAGCAGTTGCCGGACTCTCTGACCGGGCTGCTGACAGGATCGCCGTATTCTTACTCGATCATGGCGCCCGCGAGCATCACTCCGGTGGGTAACAAGTTCGACGAGGCCGGCGTGCGACGGGAAGCGTATGGCTTCTATTTCGAGGACGCGTGGAAGGCGACTCCGGCACTGACCGTGAGTTATGGGTTGCGCTATGGAGTGAACAGCCGCATACATGAAGCGACGAAGCGGACGTCGCTGCCAATATTTCTCGGTGTGAACGGCAAGCCGGTTTCTTATCTGGACCGGAATGCCACGCAGGAGATTGTGATCAATCCGCAGCCACCTTACGATCAGGACTGGAATGGCTGGGGACCGCGGCTGGCAATGGATTTTGCCGCCAGCAAGCACACGGTGCTGCATGCGGGCGGAGCGATTACCACGCTGATTCCGAATCTGTGGCAAGACAATTCGCTGACGGCGGGGATTCCCTACATTTTTTCGCCTTCGATCTTCGCTCATGCCGGCGACCCGGTCGCGTTCACGAATACATTTGTTCCTCTGGCTCTGCCTACGGCTTACAACACACAAGGCCAGCCGATTTTTGCTACTGGGCGGACGCAGGATGTGCCGCCGAATACCATTTTTGATTACACTCGATTCCAGGCGGATCTCGACGCGCTCACGCCAGGGAACGTGCAACTGATCGGCGTGCCGGGGATCGCGAAAAATTGGGGCAACGGATACATCGCGAGTTGGACGGCCGGGTTCGATCACGATTTTGGCGACTTCAAGTTCAACGCTTCTTATCTGGGTACGGCCGGAATTCACCTGGCGCGGTACTATAATCCCAACGGCTATGGCGGGGCATGCCAGGGATTTGCGCCCTTTACACAATTCGATACGGAATGTCACGCGACCGGCGGTTTCGGACCGGAGACCATCATGTCGAGCGGTTCGCATTCGTCGTACCACGCCTTGCAAACGAGCTTGAATAAAACTTCGCCGCGCCTGGGTTTGGGATTGCAGGCGAGCTATACCTACTCGAAGGCGCTTGACGATACCAGCGCCGTGCTGGCCGGGCTGAATGGAACATCGGGGACAGTGCTGCAGACGGCGCCGCAGAATCCGTGGGATCCGTCGGCGGAAAAGGGCTCGTCGACGTTCGACGTGACGCACGTGTTCGCGGCGAGCGTGATTCAGATTCTTCCGCTGGAGCGTGTGGGATTCCTGCGTCCGCTGGGGAAGGCGGCGACGGGCGGATGGCAATTGTTGAATATCACGACCCTGGCGACGGGATCTCCATTCACCGTTTATTCGGGAGTTCAGCAGACTGGGGCGGGACTGGGCGGCGGGGATCGTCCGGATTTGGTTGCAATGCCGCAGTTTTCCACCAGCCGCGCCGTCCGCAGCGATTATTTCGGTCGGGGCGCCAATAACCCATCGTTCTTCTATATTCCAATCAATATTCCCGGTGGGACGGGGCCGAATCAGGGACGCTTCGGCACGCTCGGGCGCGACACGTTTCGCGGGCCGGACTATCAGGACTACGACATTGCGGTGATCAAAGATACGCCGATCGGACATCGTGGAACTGCGGAGATGGCGACTCTGGAATTTCGCGGCGAGTTCTTCAACATTTTCAATATCGTGAATTTCGGGCTGCCGTCGAACATCGTGAACGGCAGCGGATTTGGGATGATCAGCAAAACGAATGGGACGTCGCGGCAGATTCAGTTTTCGGTCAAGGTGATTTACTAGAGGACTGGATGGTCGATATGTTGTTGCGACATCCCGTCACGCACCTTGACATCGGGAAATCTTGTGACACGAAAGAGAAGTTCACCGCTTCGCCTGACGCAGACCAACTGCACCTGGCGGTTGGGTCGAGGCCGGTCCCAGTAAGGAGAATAAGAGCTCCTAATCGGCAGCAAAACCCTCCATACCAATCCACAACTGCGCCAGGAGTTGCAAATTCTTCTTATAAGTACGTGTGACTGTGAACTCTCTTCCTCCCCGCACGCGGAGCACATAATCGCCCGCCGACACTGGATGAATCTCTTCAACCAATGCAGCATTCACCAGCACGGATCGGTGAATGCGCACAAACCCGTGCAGATTGAGCTTTTCTTCCATAGTCGAGATAGACCCGCGCAGCATGTGCGAACTGGAAGTATGCAATAACGAGACATAGTTTCCTTTGGCTTCCACCGCGATCACATCCGCCGCATCGATGAAGAGAATTCTCCCCTTGGCTCTGATCGCAATCCGCGCGGACTTGCCCATCGCAAGCGTAGGTCTCTGGGCTACGACGTCACGAATATGGGGATCGCCGTTATCCAACGGACCTCCATCGAAGGTTTCGTTAGTGCTCCGTGCCCGAAGTAGATCCTGACCCTATAAGACCGTCAATCGGCGTCTACTTCCGGTTCATCCTGCTCCCTCGCTGCGGCTTCTTTCACTTCGCGTCCGTAACTTGTTCCCGAGCTTCGTTGTATGTCCCAAACTTCTTCGCCACCACTTTTAGCGTGGGATAGAACTGCACAAACGTGTGCTCAACGGCGGCATGAGCGTCATGACACGACCAACAGACGTTGCCCTTGGGCATGGCCTCTGCCGTTCTGCCGTCGACGTTGAAAAAGTAGTATGCCCACTTATCCGGATTCCGCGCCGAATCTTTCACCTCGACGGCAACGCCCATCAGATCGGTCTGATAATGGCCCTTTTGGTTGATCGAACTTCGGCTCGCTGCATCCCGTTCGTCGATGACGAACATGCTCTGCTCCGGCCACTTTCCAGAGTTCGCAAATTCGTTGTAAGCCCAGCGCTGCACGAAGACGTTGGTGAACATATCGTGGCTGTCGGGAGCGGGACTGTAGTTCATGCCATAGCCAGCGGAGAGAAACATCCATTCGCGGTAATCGGCAGGCCGGATAAACTGGCCTTTCTCGTCATATTGTGGCTTGGGCGCTTTTTCTTCGGGAGCGGCGGCCAGCAACGCAAAGCAAGTAACCAGAACAAGGACAAAACACAGCATGCTCCTCATAGATCACAATGTCCTTTCCGATTTCTCAAATAAGAAACGCAGTTGGCCGCCAAGTCCTGACTCTTGAGAACACACGGGTGACTCATCCGCATTACTGATCCGCCTTGACCGGGTCCGGCGTTCCATCCGACCACCAGCCCGTGGGAACCATGAAATCGTCGATCGGTTCCGGCGCGCCCCTGAACTGTGGATTCAGCATGACCGGAGAATAGGGTAGATCTGCGCCCCAAACGGCGCCGTCCATGAGCGGCGTGTAAAACATCAGGTGAGCGATCCAGTTGTGCTGGTCGCCATCGGTGAGGTACTGTTCCTTCGACATCATGTAGGCCATGGCTCCGGGCTCCAGGGGTGGCAGCCCTTGTTTTACGAATGTCTTCATGCCGTCGAAAATCTGAGCTTTGGATTGACCGGCCAATACCATCACCGTTCTTTTATAGGTCAATGGCAGGATGGAGCGAACGGCCGGCGGATTGTAGCAGACTGGACCTCGAACTTTAGAGTTCCAAAACTTAGTGCCATCGAATGCGCCCATCCACGCCCGCTCCACGAGGCATACGAAACCATTCTTGC
This sequence comes from uncultured Acidobacteriaceae bacterium, assembly GCA_963772045.1. Taxonomy (GTDB): domain Bacteria; phylum Acidobacteriota; class Terriglobia; order Terriglobales; family Acidobacteriaceae; genus Sulfotelmatobacter. Next base: position 682,153 of record CAVYWC010000006.1, read on the forward strand.
CCTTGACTGCGGTCTCGTAGCCATGCGTTCCAAGGACGAGGACGTCGGCATCGCGGGAGATGGACTCCGGAGCCGCGCTACGAGCCATAGCGATCTCAGCGTTGCGATCCGCCATTAGATATTGATCAAGCGGAGCCATGCTGGGATAGGGTCCTTTGGCGTCCTGTGCGTGCGCTTGCCAGCAGGCGTCCAGAATAAGAATCAGTGCGAAGCTTAGAGAGGCAATCGCCTGGAATCTCTTTCGGTTCATCGCTTCCTCCTGTGTCGTCTGAATCTCAGTGCAGTTGTTACTCAGAGAGACAGATCCGCTCGTTTTTCTCCTTCTATCACTCCCCGTCCACTTTCGCGCCGGTGTGCCTGCAGTCGATACGAGATCTCCGAGCCTACGAACCGGTTGGTATGTAACTGCGTCAAACTCTCCATGAGCACCGATGCGATCAGACCCGCTTGCGGTTGCCCGGCGGGCACAGGGACCGCAGCCAAACCACTATGTTTCTGATCCCCGCTTTCATCACTTTCGGGTCCTGAGCATTCTTTGCCAGCGAACCATAGCCTTCGACCATCGCGATCAGTAAGCCGGCGGCGTCAGCGGGTTCGACGTCGCGTCGAATCCTTCCGCGGGTCTGTCCCTCTCGCAAAACGGAGGCAACAGCCTCCCGCCAGGTATCGAAGATTATCGCCAGCCGCTTCCGGAATCCTGCGTCAAGAGGAGACATTTCCTGCGCCAGATTGATCAACTGACAGCCGCCCCGTACATCCGCGGGCCCAACGGGTATAGCTTGAACAGCGCCGATCAAAGCATCGATAGGTTCCTTGCCGCTCTGTAGGGGGCGCACCCACTGGCCGTAGTTGTAGGGGCCGATGACCTCTTCGACGACGGCGTATCCCAAACCTTTCTTGCTTTTGAAGTAGTAGTACAGCGCTCCCTTGGTGACGCCAGCTGAGGCCAGAATTGCGTCCAGGCTGGCACTTTGGAACCCCGATCTGTAGATCTCGCGGAATGCCGCCTGCAGCAGGCGCTCCCGCGTGCGCTCAGGATTGCGTAGCTTGGTCACTCTACGCTTCGGATTCCTGCGAGCGTCCGACATACCAACCAGTATGTATCTTCGAATCCCCCAAGGTCAAGCTCGGAAATGATCTCCGGAAATATGTACTTTTGGAAATTCGGCTCCGGTTTGATGTAGTTCTACAAGACGCAGTGACAGTCTTACAGACAAGCAATTTCGCGCGCACGATATGGGCTGTGAGCACTGTGGAGTTGGCATCCCGCATTTCATAACCGCGGATCCGATCATTGATGTAACCGATTGAAAACTCGACGACGACGCTCTGGTTCGCTAATTGCCAACACTCAACGTAGTGGAAGTCGCTAGCGACTCAATTATTTGGTCAGTCGCACACTCAATCCTTTGATCGGAGGAAACGATGTACATGCGCAGCATGAAGTTGGCTCTGGTTCTGTTGCTGGTGTTTTCTGTTGGCAGTTCACTGCCGGCGTGGTCGCAGTCAACCTCAACCGGCACCGTCGCTGGCTCGGTGACTGACCCGACCGGCGCGGTGGTAGCAGAAGCAGCGGTGACGCTGACTGACATCGCGACCCACACTCCGCGCACCACTAACACCAACGCGTCTGGGAGGTACATCTATGTCGACGTTAACCCCGGCCTCTACAGCATTACGGCCAGCAAGGCGGGATTTGAGGCCACGAAAACCGAGAACCAGGAGGTGAAAGTCGGAGTCGCCCTCACAGTCAACCTAACTCTGCAAGTTGGCGGTGCCAACGTCGTCGTGGAAGTATCAGCAGTTGGGAATGAGCTCCAGACCATGAATGCAACCGTCGGCAACACTATCACAAATCTAACCATAGATAACCTGCCGAGCTTGGGGCGCGACGTGAGCACGTTCGTCGCGTTGCAGCCGGGCGTGAGCCCCGATGGTTCCGTTGCCGGGACAGTCGTGGATCAAAGCGCTTTCTCGCTCGATGGCGGCGACAACACTAACGACATGGATGGCAGCACGAATGTTTACACCAAGAGCTTCGCCGGCGACCCGAGCGGAGGCGTGGCCAATCAAAATAGCGTAGGGCCATCCGAGGGCGGCAAGGGCGTGGGCGGCGCAACGGGTGTCTTGCCCACTCCTCAGGATAGCGTCGAGGAGTTCAAAGTAAACACTGCTGGCCAGACTGCCGATTTCAATAGTTCTTCCGGCTCCGAGGTGAAGGTGGTCACCAAGCGCGGCACCGATGCCTGGCACGGCACGGCCTACGAATATTACAAAGACAACAACTGGTCTTCGAACAGCTGGCAGAATAACCACAACGATCCCATCACTCCGATTCCAAGCTTCCATTACAGCCGTTACGGCGGAGCGATTGGCGGTCCGCTCATCCCCAAGGACGCTCTCGGCGGTAAGACCTACTTCTTTTTCAATTACGAAGGTTTCAATTTCCCCAACTCCGAAACCATTGTTAGAAACGTCCCTTCGCCAACCTTGCGGCTGGGACTATTGACCGACGACGTGACTGGCGCCCTTTACAACCTGAACCCCACTGCCGTGACCTACAACGGCATCACTTACCCTGGAACTGCCAACGACCCCCGTGGAATTGGAACCAATCCCCTGGTCCAGATGATATGGAACAAGTACGAACCAGCTTCGAATGCTAACTGCACCCAGACGCTATGTGACCACCCTGCAGCCGGGACCACTTCAAACGTTCAAGGTTTCTCAGCTAACCTTGCCCAACCAACGACCAGCAAGTTCGCAGTCGGGCGGCTGGATCACGACTTTTCGTCCAAGTGGCACTTCATGTCCAGCTATCGTTGGTTCGAGCTGCAAGCTGCCGCGGATGCTCAGGTTGATATCGGAGGCTTCTTCTCCGGAGACACGCTTGGCACTCCAGCTTCTCAGTCCAGTCTTCCGCAACAAGCTTTTTTGTGGACGGCCGGCGTGACCACGAATATCAGCACCAATACCACCAACGATCTGCACTATAGTTTCCTGCGAAACTTTTGGCAATGGAAGCGAACTGGAGATTCGCCGCAAACGACCACGCTGGGCGGAGCGCTTGAAATCGAAAGCGGCCAGTCAGCCGGGTTCGGGCAGGTGAATGATCTCGGGCCGTACAATGTGGACACGCAGAACACGCGCAACCGTTTCTGGGATGGGCACGATCAGATGCTGCGCGATGACATCTCCACTCTCAAGGGCAACCACCTTTTCACGTTTGGCGGTACCTATGAACACAATTGGGATTACCACCAGCGCACCGATAACGGGGGAGGCATCAACAATCAAATTGTCTATGAGCTGGGCAACGGGACCTCCGGATCAGGTCTGGCGCAAGACATACCGCTTTGCTCGCAGGCCGGCGTCACCGTCACAAATTGCAGCTCTCTTAGCGCGGCAGCGCTGGGCATCGTTTCCATCGCGCAGGTTGCGTATACTCGCTCCGGTGCGAATCTGACGTTGGATCCTATCGGGACCCCGGCATTCGACAAAAGCACCATCCCTTACTACAACGTCTACTTCAGCGACACCTGGCACATGAAGCCGACCTTCACCCTGACTTACGGACTAGGCTGGACGCTGGAGATGCCTCCGGTTGAACAGAATGGCAAGCAGGTGGAACTGGTGGACTCGTCAGACGAGCCAATTTCGGGAGTAGCCTACTTGGATGCTCGCAAGCGCGCGGCCCTGCTCGGTCAAAACTACAATCCCGAAATCGGTTTTGCCCTTCTGGGCAATACCGCCAATGGGCCGAAGTATCCCTATAACCCTTTCTACGGCTCATTCAGCCCGCGCGTTGCGGCGGCTTGGAACCCGCGCTTCGACAGTGACTCCTTTGCCGGCAGGCTCTTCGGTCATGAAGATACGGTGGTTCGTGTCGGCTATGGCCGCATTTTTGGCCGCTTGAACGGTGTAGATTTGGTATTGGTGCCCTTGCTGGGTCCTGGCCTCCTCCAGCCCACCCAGTGCCTGACGGGCCTCAGCAATGGTACCTGCGGAGGCGCGGGCGGCAACACCGCTACGACTGCGTTCCGCATCGGCGTGGATGGCTTGACCGCGCCGCTCCAGCAGCCTTCGGCGACCTTGCCTCAACCGTACTATCCCGGAGTCAACGGTATTTCAGCCGCTACCGCCTCGACCCTCGATCCGAATTTCCGGCCCAACGAGGTTGACTCGGTCAACCTCACTATTCAGCGCCAGTTGTCCCGCAAGGTCATATTGGAGGTTGGCTACATCGGGCGTAGGATCACCCACGAATACCAGCCCGTCAACCTTAACGCTGTGCCTTACATGATGACGCAGGGCGGCCAGCAGTTCGCTCAAGCCTATAAGAATGTCGTATTGCAATTGTGCGGGGGCGTTCAGGGTCTCGCCGGAGGCGGTTGCAATGGCAACGGCGCGGGCGGGCCTCTTGCTTCGACCAGCATCACGCCGCAACCGTTCTTCGAGCATGCGATGAACCCGGCGTACTGCCAGATAGGCGGAGTTGCGAGCACTTGCACCGCCGCAGTGGTGACGAATGAACTGGCAGACTTGACGACGGCGCAGGTCTGGAGTCTCTGGAGTGACATGGATGGCGGCGTCGGTTGCGCGACTTGTAACGGCCAGGGTTTCGTTTTCAACGGAGTCCCTGGAACCACCATGATGAACAACATCAACCCAGCCATCGGGGGTACGTCGTCGCAAATGACGTCGGGACCCGCGGATAACGCGAGCACCGGCTATGGAAACTACAATGCGGGTTTCGCATCCCTCAAGATGGCCGACTGGAAGGGATTGACCTTGCAGTCGAACTTCACATATTCCAAGGCGCTGGGAACTGGAGCGCTGGTTCAGGCAACCGGCGGATACACCCCGGACGATCCCTTCAATTTAAGGACGCAATACGGTTATCAGACTTTTAACCGTAAGTTCGTGTACAACTTCTTCTTTGTGTACCAGCCACCCTTCTATGAGGGGCAGTCGGGATTCCTGGGACACGCGCTGGGCGGCTGGACGTTTTCGACAGTTTTCTCGGCGGGCAGCGGCGCGCCGGTCGAGATTGACACGTCGACCGGCGATGGCCAGGAGTATGGCGCCGGGGATAACGTCAACTACTTTGGCAACGAAAATTCTGTGCCCGTTGCACCCGCCAAGAGCGGTCATGCCTATTCTCAATCTGGTCAGTTTCCCAATCTTTTCCAGGCCGGGCCAGCGGCGATTAACGACTTCCGCAACCCGATTCTTGGACTAGATAATAAAGATTGCGGCTTCGGCTGCATCCCTGGACTGCCCTATTGGAATATGGACCTCAGCGTCCGGAAGAACTTCCGAGTGACAGAGGGCATCAGCCTGGAAGTTCAAGGCGTCTTTGCTAATGTTTTTAACCACAATCAGTTTCTTGACCCGGACGGCTTTTTCGTAAGCGGTCTGTTCAGCGGTTCGGGGCCAAATGGTTTCGGAGCGCTAGCTGGAGGTTCGGCGCAAGAGGAACCAGGAGGCAACCGGCAGATCGAGCTGGGCGCTCGCGTTCGCTTCTAGTCTCACATGATTTCGAGGCGTCACTCTGGTGGCGCCTCGAACTAACCCGATCCGTAGCGCTTCCCCCGAACGCACCGCACAGGTGCGGCCATTACTCTGCGCAAACCCTTTCCGGACAACTTCGGGTTGACCCACGATCTGTCCAGAGCCCAGTATTTCGTTTTCCCCGATGGCCTTTCTGGCCACGAGGGACACTGGTTAATCCAAGTTGGCAGGACCTAGACTAAGGCCCGAGGAGGGCGCACGTGGGCGACGTGTCGGCACTGGCCGGGGCGTTTGTCGTATGGACAGCGCTCTCGACGAAGGTGTTTCGCTGGGAGTAGCAAATTATTTCTCGAGGCCCTCGAAATCTTCTTCAAAACGGCAAGAAGCCGACCCGCCATCCCCACCTCCAAAGAAATTACCGGGCTTTTTGATGACCTTGTGTAGCACCTTGCGGCCACCCAAGACTGCCGCAATAATCTCAGTCTCCATAGTAGCCTCCTGGCCTTTTGTAATACGCTATGTGGCTGTCGAAGATCTGCTCCGTAGTACCGGCCTGCTTGCCACTGGTGGTATGTTCCCCCGGGGACGATTCCGACCCATGCTGCGAACTGTCGCCCCTTTTTAAAAGCTGCTCCGTTGCCGATCGCGGCGATGACTGCGGTCACCGTAATCGGTCCGATGCCCGGGACCGTCACCAGTCGTCGGCAGGCTTCCGTTCTTTGAGATAAGCGGTGGGGCTGACGAGCTGATGAAGATTCAGTTCTTGATTACGGTTGCCAGTAGCTGCTCGAAGTTCGGTTCTCCATGGAGTGCCTGCAGGTCGGGATGGATCTTGATGAAGATGGGGTACCACGACGGATGTCCCATCTGCAGGGCAGCCCGGAGCTCCTCGATGGCCTCGGGCTTCTCCTGGTTCAGGGAAAGCACTTCTGCGTATTCAAGATGCCGTTGTGGAGCGAGCGCCAAGCCCTTGCGTGTCCAAAACGAGGCGCGCTCCTTTTCACCCAGACGCGAAAATACTTCTGCGAGATTCCAGATTGCGTCGGCATCGTTCGGATGCGTGCGCAGTTGGGCTTCTATCTCCTGCAGGTAGTGTTGAAGGTACTGGCGCGCCCTGTCCTGATCGCCCATCCCCTGGCAAACAACGCCCATGTCATACCACGGAGTGGGATCGGACGGATCGATTTTGAGAAGCGGCTCGAGAGTCTGCAGCGCTTGCTGATAATGGCCCTGCAGCCTGTAGGCATGCGCCAGGTGGTAACGGGAAAGCGTGTTCTGCGGATTATAAAAGACAGCCTTTTCAAATGCCGCCTGCGCCTGCATCCAATCGCCTTTGCCAAATGAGGCCCATCCTACACAGTCGTAGGACCAAGCGCTCTGCGGATCGATACGTAGCGCTTGCTGACAGGTTTCCAAGCCTGATTTCACATCGCCCTCTTCGTAAAGTTGGACTCCCGCAAGGTTCGCATAAGCAATCAATAAATGGGGGTCAATGCGGATAGCCTGTTTGGAGGCCGCAATCGATTCCTCATATCTGCCCATGCGGTGGTAGACCCACGCCAAGCCGCTGTATGCCTCAGGGTACTCGGGATAAATCGCTAAGAGTGCTTTGTAGTAATGGATCGCCTTATCAGGATCGTGCTCCACCCAATGAGCGTAATAAGCCAAGATTGAATATTTTTCTTTGTCGGTCAAGTTCGAGGTGTGATGAACCGCATCTCTCAGAAGGCGCTTGCCCTCTTCGGCGTCGAAGTGCGGCACGCCCAACGCTGCCTGGTCCAAGTGCAGCACGCCTAACGATGCGCGTGCCATCGTAAAGGTGGGATCGATGGCCAACGCATTTTCGTAATATGTCTTTGCTTCTTGCACGTCCGCCGTACGGTGCTTCTCCTGGCCCAACGAATACTGCTTAAGTGCCTCCAGCGAGGGCGTCGTAACCGCTATCAGCGGTCTGCTTTCCGAAATTCTTTGCAGCGATTCTCCCAAGTCTCGCCGCAACGCCCCAGCCAGCCCGTCTACTGCATCCAGCACTCTGTCTTTACTTGTAGCGCGCGACACTTCGGTCTTGATGTCCCGGCCCGAAGATACAGCGCGGATGCGTGCCGCAAGGCGATAACTCTGCCCCACGCTACTGATGGCCGGCAACACCACGGCTTTGATGCCCTCGCGCTCCGCAATCTCTAGCGCCAGGGCTTCATCGATATGTTCGACGTTCGTCTTCTGCATCCGTCTGAGCGTTTCCTTTACTCGCGCCGGCGAGTAGACATTGGCGGCGCTAGACTGATCTAAACTGGTAGCCAGGGCCGTGGCCAGAGACCGGTCGAAGACTGGGTCTCCGGTTTGGTTCTCAAAATCGCTGATCATCACATAGTCGCGTGGTGTCAAGGCTGCAACCGGAGTTGAGCTGAAGCTAAGCCATGACAGTACAGCCGCGATTCTGCCTCTCGCCGAGACCTCCGAATTATGCGAACTCCATATTCCATAGGCACCCGCGCTCAGCCCAAGCAGTACCACGGCGACCGCAACATTTCGTCGAGACATTTGGCGCCGGGCAACACTCGGTGCCGGAACCACGATGATGGTTCTGGGAGCGTTCGCGTCGGCGTCAGTATCCTCCTCAGTCGTTATCAGGTGAACTGTTCGGAACTCTTCTTCTTCAACGACCTCGACATCCTCCAGTTCCGCCGCTTCGTTGGATGTCTCCACATCCCCAACAAATTCATATCCCAGGCGGGGAATGGTTCGAAGGAATTCGGGACTCTGGACGTTATCGTCTAAGGCCGCCCTCGCTTCCTTGACGCAATGGGTCAACGCGTTTTCGGTGACTTCCACATCCGCCCACACCGCATCGAGCAGGTCTTTCTTAGTCACAAGATGACCATGATGATCGAGCAGATAGAGCAATGTGTCGTAGGTTTTTGGACGTAGGTAAATCTCACGCCCGTCACTGGTTAGGCGTCGATCAGCTGTTTGCAGGGTGAATTTGCCGAAGCGGTACGTTGCACCAGGGGTCATCGTAGGCGCGCAAAACTGCGTGCTGAGATACGCGCAACTAAACCACACCGGTCGCCATCCCGTCTGTGACTACGCGCACAGGAAAGAAACCTACCCAACCGTTTCTCGCATGGCCGCCCCGTCACCGTTTGACTTCAGGTATGAGCAGGCGGCGTGTTGCACAGTAATTACACGAATTTGTCATAACTAAATCACGCCTTTATCAAGACATTCACGCCATCTCTTGCCACTATTCGGATCGATCCATGGAGGTTTCCCGCTGGTAAGCGGGAATGCCTTTCGGGCTCAGGATTGCGGTAATGCGGACCGGAGTTTCTTGAGGGTGCGGAAATGAAAAGAATTCGCGAGCTGACCGCGACCCAGTACCGGCGTTCAATCAAGAGGTCTGTATCTGGAAACAGCCAAAATGTCGATCTTCAGCTTCGCTGCCCGATTTGCGGCGCCCGCTTGAGTGCGGACCTTGTCAAGAACTCAGAGGGGAAAAAAGATGCCAATGCCGCACACGTTTGTTCGCCAATGAAAAAAGGACACCACGAAGGCGGACTCTCGCAGCAGGAAAAAAATGGAACCACCCATTAGCACATTGCGGCGTATTCGAACTACGAAAGGGGGAGGCTCATGAAACAAGCATTGCTTCGTGCAGTTGTACCTCTTATCCGCCCTTCTGTAAGTTTTTTCGCTTCACGAGGTTCGAGTGCTGGAAAGCGCAGACCAGTAATTTCGGGATGTGGCGCATTTGAGGGAGGCTTATGAAACGCGAGCATGAATTACGGAAACGGGCGTTGGTACGGTTGATCGTGCTGCCTAGCGCTATGGCCCTGTCGATTGGATTTCTGCTTGCTTTGGCGAGCTGCGGCGGGAAGTCCACAATCGTACAAATCACCAACAAGATTACCAGCTTGCCGGCTGGGCAAACCTATACATTCACCGCCGACGTCGAACATGCCCACAAGCAGGGAGCCACAGTAACTCTGACCGGAGCCGGTACTTTGGTTGTTACCGACGATACCGCCATCTATCTGGCTCCGCCTGCGCCACCGACGCCGAACTCTGTGACCGTCAGCGTGACGGTAAACGGAACCTCGGATTCCGACACCTTTACGATTACTCCCGCTGCCGGGCCGGTCGTCAGCATCTCGCCAACTCAGCCTACCGTCTCCGTATCGGCAGGCACGCCCGTCACACTGAACATCGCCGTAACCGAGGACGATCCAAGTGATGTTCTAACCGCTAGCGTCAGCACCTCGTCGAACTGCGGCAGCGACTGCGGCTCATTTGGCACGATTTCTGGTACTGCGGGCAGTGGCGTTTACACGGTTCAGTACTCTCCGCCAAGCTCGGTGACCGCGTCCACGATGGAAATCATCAACGTCGCCTCCAGCATGTCCAATTCGACGATGGGGACGGCGTTCGCGACCATCAATCCCTAGCCGCAATAGTGAGTATGTAACTTGTCTCGATTTTGCATTGAATCCGTACCGATCCGTTACCGCGCGTGTGATGGATGCGATGCGGAAGCAATCTGCCTGCAAAGGCAGAAGTTGGGGGAGGGCTTAACCGTTGGGCCGGTGCCACGCTGACCAATATCAGCAAAACAGCAAGGTTGGCTGTGCTGCCGGCCCCGGTAAGCCTATGGCTGTTCCATTTCTCTCGAGTCTTGCGAGAAGTGAGATTTGCGACAAGAGTGAACGAGCGGACCGAGGGATTCGAACCGAGGCCTATTTGTCAGCAAGAAAAGCGGGTTTCTCGAGGGCGCAGCATTGTCAAGCGGCCAATTCCTGCTTCGCTCGAAATGACAACGGATGAAAATGCACCGTCTTTTTCAAGCCTCAATCGTTGAACTTGTAAGGCGATTCGTCATCGGGGGTCGTTGTTGCGCCACGCGTCCCAGTACAAAGTCTTGTCCTGCCTTCTTTCCTCCATCCGCAAGAGTATCGTTCTTCCAGGCCGGTTCCATTTCTCACACGCGGCAACAGTTGCTGCGTTGATGCTGACGCTCTGCGCTGGAGTCTTGGGCCAAGACACATTTATTTGGACTGACCCGACTGGAGACGGGAGTTGGTCACCGAGCGCGCCCGTCAAAGATGTAGCTGTAAGCACGAAAGCTAGTGCGAGCGTCGCGATCGTGCCAGGAACGCCCAAGGATAATCCCAAGAACTCCCCACTTACCTATCGAGGCCGACCGGACCCCCGAAATCTGACCTCAAAGGATTTACTAGCGCGCTCGGCATGCAGCCTGCAACCTTTATCGAAAACAAGGGGCAGTTTGATGGCCGGATGAAGTTCCGTGTTTCCAGGAGCGGGCGAACGCTGTGGCTTACGGGTGACGGCGTCGTAATCGATATTCTGACGAGCAAACCTGAGCGCGCGAACCAGCCCCAACGGGAAGCGTCAAGTTCGTACACGGGAAGATCGTGGGAGCGACCGACGATTCCTCCAAGTGAACGCCTTTAGGAACCCCTCAAGGATTCGTAACACCAATATGCCTTTATCTAGAGGTGAAGTGTCCCCGTTTGCTGTACCAATCCCAGTGTAAGTTCCCGGTTGATGTTGAGCGCGGATGAGGTCTGGAGCAGGGGATGGCGCGGTCACTGCATAACGAACCGTGCCATCCCCTGTAGCGCCTCTCAGTAAAAAGGTTGCGAACGCAACGCCGATCGTCGCGCAGAACTGTGCGACCCCGTAAGAAGTGCATCCCAACAGCGGGTTTTTCCTAGCCGGTAGAACGCGAACGTCATGGCGGGATTGATATACCCGCCGAATTGCTTGCCCCAGGGACTCATGATGAGCGCCATGACTGTAGCCGATGGCCAATCCCATCAGCGCACGGTTAATCAGCACCTGCAGTCCACTTGACATTCTAGCGAAGATACGGGAGGATTGAGGCGAGGATTCACTTGACTGTCTAGTAAAGACAGATGGGCGAAGAGCGAGGAGCATTATGGCAGGACGGGAGAAGGCGGTGAAGGTGGGCGGCGAGGGAATGCAACTGTTGCAGGGGACGCTGGACATGATTGTGCTGCGGACGCTGGCGGCGATGGGGCCGCAACATGCATACCAGATTGCGACACGGCTAGAGCAAGTGTCAGAGAAGCTGCTCAACCTGAACCAGGGGACGCTGTATCCGGCGCTGGTGCGACTGGAGCAGTATGGGTGGATCGCAGGTGAGTGGGGGCGGACGGAGAACAACCGCGAGGCGAAGTTCTATGCGATTACGAAGGCGGGCGTAAAGGCGCTTGGTGAAGAGACGGCCCGGTGGCGGCAGATGATGGGTCTGGTGGAACGGCTGCTGAACGAGGAGTTCCAAGTATGAAGAGCATACGGCGGATGATGCGGCAGGTGCGGGCGGTGTTTAGCGGCGAACGTGCCGATGCGGAGATGGAGCGCGAGCTGGCCGCGCACGTGCTGCTGCTGGAAGACGAGATGATGCGCAAGGGCGCAACGCCGGACGAGGCACGGCGGCTGGCGCGGATCAAGCTGGGCGGAGTGGAGCAGGTGCGGATTATGCATCGCGAGGAAAGGGGACTACCCTTCGTGGAGTCGCTGGCAGCGGATGTGCGTTTTGGATGGCGTCAACTGATGAAGCGCAAGGTGACGACGGCGGCGGCGGTTCTGTCGCTGGGGCTGGCGATGGGGAGCTGCGTGGCTGCGTTCCGCCTGGTGGATGCGTTGTTTCTGCGGCCATTGCCGATTGCGCATGCGGAGCGGCTGTATGTGCTCTCGCGCCAGGTCATCGATCAGACGGGAGCGCCGCACAACTCCGACTTCTGGGCCTATCCGGATTTCGTACGGATGCGGGAGGTATCAAAGAAGGATGCGGACCTGATCGCCGTCTCCTTCACCGATCGCTACGACCTGACCTATAAGACGGACGAGGAGATGGAGAAGGCGTATGTGCAGTACGTCTCGGGCTGGATGTTCTCGAGCTTCGGCCTGCAGCCCGCTCTGGGAAGGTTGCTGACGCAGGAGGACGATCGGACGCCGGGAACACATCCTTACGCGGTGATCTCCTATGACTACTGGAACCGCAGGTTCGCTCAGGATCCAAAGGTGATTGGCCGAACTTTCCATCTAGGCGAGCAGGCCTTCGAGATCGTGGGCGTAGGGCCAAAAGAATTTACCGGCATCGAGCCAGGCACCGCAACGGAGATCTTTCTACCGACGATGATGCACCCCTGGGTCACCCGCGAGGACGCCTCATGGTTTCGAACGCTCGCACTGGTCGCGCCCGGGACGGCAATGGAACCGCTGAGGGCAAAGATCGATGCCGTGAGCCGTGGGTTTGAGACGGAACAATCGAAGGGCTGGACAGGAATGCCGCCACTGCAGATCGCCATGATTCTCGCTGCGAAGCTGCAGATGGAACCCGCAACAGCGGGCGTCTCCGAGTTGCAGGGCGACTATCGCGACGCGATGGCATGGCTGGGCGTGCTCGTGTTCCTGGTATTGCTGATCGCCTGCGGCAACGTCGCGAACCTGATGACCGCGCTGGCGACGTCGCGTGCGCGGGAGGTGGCTCTGCGGGTGGCGATTGGCGCGGGACGGCTGCGGCTAATGCAAATGGTCATCGTGGAGAGCGCCATGCTGGGGCTGATGGCAGCGGGACTCGGGAGTGTATTTGCGTGGTGGGCTGCGCCGATGGTAGTTCGACTGATTAGCCCTGCAAGCAATCCTGCGCGACTGGCTCTGCCCGCAGACGTACGCGTACTAATAGTCGGACTTCTGCTGATCCTGGCGGTCATCCTGTTGTTCGGGCTGGCTCCGGCCCTGCGCGCCTCGGCCATGCAACCGACGATGACGCTGAAGGGCGGCGAGGAGCCGCAGGCGAAGCGTCGGTCCATGTACGCGCTTGTGGCCGCGCAGACGGCGTTCTGCTTCCTCGTGCTGTTTCTTGCCGGTTTGTTTGCAGTAACGTTTCATCGACTGTCGAGCCAACCGATGGGCTTTGATGCGAAAGGTTTGCTTCTGCTGGAGACGCAGTCCCCGCATGGACAGACACCAGAGGCATGGGCGCAGATAGGAGAGCACTTGCGCGCAATGCCAGGTGTGACCGATGTAGCCGAATCGGGGTGGCCGCTGTTGTCGACGGGCTCCTGGAATGGTTCCATCTCGGTTAATGGCGCACCGCCGAGTATGACCTTGGGCTACTTCCTAACGGTGTCACCGGAATGGATCGACACGATGAAGATGCATCTGCTGGAGGGCAGAGCAATCGCCGCAACGGACACGTTTCCCGGAGAAGCCGTCGTGAACGAGAGGTTTGTGAAAGATTTCTTTCAGGGGCAGGATCCGCTGGGGAAGACGTTTGAGAAGACGACAGACGGCCGTGCGCAGAAGCTGCTGTGCCGGGTGGTCGGTGTGGTGGCCGATACTCCGTACCGGTATCTCCGGGAGGAGACGCTGCCCGCAGCCTTTGTGCCGTATCGCGAGGTGGATGACAAAGGCATCGTGGGGAAGGAATCGAATGGAACGTTTTTGGTTAGAACGACGGCGTCGGATCCTATGGCTAGGGCTGCAGAGATGCGCCGCAAGGTGGCTGCCGCCGGGGCAGGGTTCCGCGTGAGTAATGTTGAGACGCAGCAGGAGCTGATCGACAACCAGACGGTACGGGAGCGGCTGCTGGCGATGCTGGGAGCGTTCTTCGCCGGGGTCGCACTGTTGCTGGCGGCGGTGGGACTGTACGGGGTACTGCATTACTCAGTGATGCAGCGAGAACGGCAGATCGGGGTGCGGATTGCACTGGGCGCGACGGCGGGGAATATTGCGCTGATTGTGAGTGCGCGGGTATTTGCAATGGTGCTGCTGGGCGCGGCCGTGGGGTTGACGCTGGGCCTTGCGTCAGAGCGGTTTGTGGCATCGCTGCTATATGGGGTAAGAGGCACGGAGATGTCCATGATGACATTGCCTGCGGTGGTATTGCTGTTGGTGGTGGCTCTCGCAGCGGCTCCGGCGGTGATGCGGGCGGTTCGGATCGATCCGGCGGTGATGCTTAGAAGTGAGTAGTAAACCTTCCACTGCTTGAAGGGATCAATGGCGAGATGCTCGCCGTTCGCACCGAGTCGGCTCCGTTACAGGATTCGGTGACGGTGCAGAAGCAGATCGCATCGCTCGATCCTAAGCTTCCGGTTTTGGATGTACGCACCATGGGTCAGGTGATCGGTGAGTCATTGGTGAATGCAAGCCTGAGCGCGAAGCTGGTGCTTGCCTTTGCGATTCTTTCGCTGCTGTCGGCCTCGGCGGGATTGTACGGAGTGCTTTCGTACCCGGGCGCGCAGCGCTTTCATGTGAACCCGTTTGGGGCAGACGGGATGTCGGAATCCGACGCTCTACCCTTAGATGCGGAGAGGACGGCGGGCCGCATGAGTTGCCAAACTAAGGGTCTTCCATTCGGTGCCGACGCTACATTCGAATTAGCCTTACTCAATGCAGGTCAGCAAGGATGCAAGATGGATTAGGTCATGATTGGCAAAGTGATTTTCACGATGCAACCTGGTCCATCCGTGCGATTGGAGAGTCCCAAGCTGCCGCCGTGCGCTTCGCAGATCTGGCGCGACAAGACCAGTCCGATACCACTGCCCTGTGGCTTGGTCGTGTAGAAAGGCACGAACACGTTGGTGGGGTTCATCAGGCCGGGGCCAGTATCTTCGATCGTGAGGACTAGGTCTTTATCGACGAGCTTCCACATCAGAATGATCTTTGCTTCGGAAACATCGCGGGGACAGGCGGACCCACTGCCATTATCCGGAGGCGCAACTGGAAGAAGCGCAGCTTCTGCCGCATTACGCAACAGATTTATAAGCATTTGTTCCAGTTGGTCGGGATCGGCGTTGAGTGTGACATCCGGGCCTGGCAGTACCGTGATCACGACGCGAGTCTCAAGAGTAGCGACTTGGCGGACAAGTTCGGCGATCGAGCATTGGCGCAGCACCGGCGGCGGCATTTGCGCGAGCTGCCGGTAAGCCTGCAGAAAGCGGTTCAGCGACTCTGCGCGCGTTTCAATGATGCTCAAACCGCGCTCGAAATCCTGGCGCTGATCGGATTGCACATTCAGTTCGGAGATGCGGGCGGCAAGGCTACCGGCAATGGATTTAATCGGCGCCAGCGAATTATTGAGTTCGTGGCCGATGACTCGGATCAGTCTTTGCCAAGCAAGTCGTTCTTGCTCACGCAGAGCGCGGCTGACGTCGGAAAGGACAACGAGTGTGTGTGGCAATCCATTCTGACGGAAAACGCTGCGGCGAACGAGCCAACGGGCTTCGCTCGTGAAGCGCAGATTGACGGGCGTTTCGTTTTCGCACGTAAGAGTGGGTTGCAAGCCAAGATCCGACGCCGCCTTACCCAGCAATTCCGAGGAAGGATGCTGCAGCAACTTTTCCGCCGCGGAATTGACGAGACGAACTTTACTCGCGGGATCGAAAGCGAAGATCGGTAGATCGACTTCTTCGACGACGCGCTGCAACAGCGCCGTTGCCTCGATCACGCCAGTGCGGTGCTGCGCGAGCAGATCGGCGAGTGCATTCACTTCAATCGAGAGTTCGCCAAGGGCATCGTTCGGAACGGCGAGCCGCGCGCGAAAGGAATAATCCTCTTCCCGCAGAGCGCCGACGACATTGGCCAGCGTTTGCAAGGGACGGATGATATGGTCGTGGAGCGCTGATCCGATCAGCAGGCAGACCAGGGCTTCGGCGCCGAGCAGCAGCAGTTTCGATTCGCGCGTCCAGGGCAGAAGCCAGACGACGAAGCCGCTCGCGACCAGACCCGGGACAGCCAGCAGAATGCAATATCGAATGACGCGGCGCTCGAACAGCGCCCGCCGCGGCGGCTTTCGTGCAGTACGTTTTGAGGAGGTCCCAGCGACTGGGCTAGAGCCCATACTTTTCCATCCGCCGATACAGCGCGCCCCGACTCAGGCCCAGCGCTTCCGCGGCGTGGCTCACGTTGCCCTGAAAGCGTTGCAGCGCTTTGCGGATCAGAATAGTCTCAACCGCTTCCAGACTCAATTCCTCCAGATTCGGCGAAGCAGTCTTCTGGGTGCCGAGTCCGAGGTCGCCGACTTGAATCTGCTCGCCGCGACACATGAGGACAGCGCGCTCGATGGTGTGCTCAAGTTCACGCACATTTCCGGGCCAGGAATATTGCATCAGACTCTGCAACCCAGCAGGGTCTATGCCGTGAACCGAGCGCCGATACCGCGAAGCATATTGCGCCAGAAAATGCATCGCCAGCACGGGAATATCTTCGCGGCGCTCCCGCAGTGCAGGTAAGTGAAGCTCGACCGTGTTCAGTCGAAAGAGCAGATCCTCGCGGAATTCTCCGTTTTGGCACGCCGCGCTGAGATTGGCGTTGGTGGCGGAGATCATCCGCACATCGACCTGCTGGCTACGCGATGATCCGACGCGCTCGATCTCGCCACTCTGAATCACGCGCAACAGTTTGGATTGCTGGCGGAGCGGAACATTGCCGATTTCATCGAGAAAAATTGTGCCGCCATTGGCCAGTTCGAAGCGTCCGATCCGATCGGAGCGCGCATCGGTGAACGCTCCTTTGATGTGGCCAAAGAGTTCGCTTTCAAACACTCCCTCCGCCAATCCGCCGGTGTTGACCGCGATAAATGGCCGGGACGCACGGAGGGAAAGCGCATGCATGGTGCGCGCAACAACTTCTTTTCCGGTGCCATGCTCGCCCGTAATCAAAACGTTCGCATCCGAGGGCGCAATGCGCGTGATGGTTTCGAGCAGGGGCTGCATCGAGGGCGCGCTGGCAATGAACTCCGGCCTTCCTTCCGCGTTCAGCAGCCGATTTTCCGCCGTTAGACGTTCAGCTTCCTGCAATGCGCGATGCAGTTCTACTTGCGTGCGCAGAATGGAAACCAGGCGCTCGTTTTCCCAGGGCTTCTGGATGAAATCGCGCGCTCCGCGGCGCATCGCTTCAACGGCCAGCTCGACATTGCCCCAGGCGGTCATAACGATCACGGGCAGCGTACTATCAAGCGCTACTACTTCCGAAAGTAAATCAAGACCCTCCTGCCCCGAGGTCGTATCGCGGGTGTAATTCAGGTCGATGAGAACCGCATCGTACGGTCCTCCGGCCAATGCTTCGCGGACTAACGCTGGAGAGCGAACAGTGTCGACCTTGTAGCCGTGTGGCTTCAAGAGCAGTTCGAGGGCTTCGAGAATATGCTCCTGATCATCTGCCGCAAGAATGCGCGGAGGATTACCGCCAGTCCTGGTAAAGACGGAACCGCTCGCTTCGCGCTGATGGCTCGATGTTGGCATATTTCACCAGTATTTTTACTGATCGATAAAATTCTAATGGAACGAAGACTCTTACTCACATCTGAGTGCTGTCATCGGAGCGACCTTGGCGGCGCGCCGCGCCGGTAAGCAGCCGGCAAGTGTTCCCATTACCAGGAGCATAGCGGTAGCAACGACAAAAGTCAGCGGATCACCGGGACCAACACCGAAAAGCACGTGCCGGATGAGTCTTGTCCCAATAAGGGCGCAGGGGATTCCTAGAATGATACCGACGGTGCACAGTGCGAGCAGCGCATCGCGAATATCTTCTAGCAGCGCTTGCATGGGCCGCAAATATTCCTCCAGTTTCAGCGACGGCATTCTTATGGCGCTGGATTGCTTACACGGCCCTCGATGGCGGCCTGAATCTGAATTCCATTATCTGCCAAAGTGTTCGCGGTGGCGCGGCCCAGCTCGACTTTGGCTTTTTCGTAAACGGTCATGGCGGTGACCAAATCGAGCTGGGATAGGGCGAGATCGCGCTGCGCGGTCATGGTCTGGAAAGTCGAGCCCGCGCCGAGATCCTGCTCTTTTTTCGTGATCTCGAAGGTGCGCTGCGCCAGGTCGCGCGCTTGGTGGGCGGCATCGACGCGAGCCGCCGTCTGTTCAAGCGCATATTCGGCGTTGCGGACTTCGATGCGAATCTGATTGCGCAATTCTTCGCGGCGAAGTTGAGCTTGCCGGAATTCCAACTCCGATCGGTATTGATCGGCTTTCGCAATTCGATTGCGGATCGGGATATTCAAATTGAGGCCGACGTAATAATCCGGAGCCGTGTTGTTGAAGGTATTCTGCAACGCGCCGCCGAAATCGACCGGCACAGTAGACGAATTCGATTGGCCCTGGGGCGGGCTATAAATCGGATTCAAGGGACCTGCGAGTCCCGAACCGCCATAGAATCCGACCAGCGAAAGAGACGGCAGCAAGTTATTCTTCGCAGCCTGACGCGTGATTTGCCGGTTCACCAAGTCGATGTCGGATTCAAGCAGCTCGGGACGGTCGTGCAACGCCTCGGTGATCAAGTCTTGAACGGGACGAGCGGGAGCGACTTGGGTATTTTCCAGCCGATCAGTTGGCACAAGGGGAATCGATGCCAGTACGGGGTCGTCGAGATTGCGGGTGAGCGCATTCTTCATTAAGAGCTCTTCCAGCTGCAAGTTAGTGCGGGCGACCGTTAGGTCCTGGGCGCGGCGAGAAACCTCCGCTTCCGCGCGCATCACGTCCATGGCCGGAATGCTTTCAAGCTTCAGCTGCTTCTTCGCGTTGTCGAGCGACTGCTGCGCGAAAGCCAGCGACTGCTCATTGACTTCGGATTGTTCGTAAGCGTTGACGAGATCCCAATAAATGTTCTCGATCTGGGTAACCGTCGCGATGACCTGATCTTTGAAGGCGATATCGGAAATCTTTTTGTTGTTTTTGGCGATGCGGAGATAACGAAGATTCGGTCCGAAACCGAAGCCGGCGAGGAGCTGCTGTTGTATGGTCAGCTGGAACATTGAGCTCAACACAGGAGACAGGTTTACGTATGGGCTGTTGTAGGTCTCGCGGCTATTGTTGAATTGGAAAAACAAGCTTGTGCCCGTGGAGAATGCCTGTGAGTAAGCGAAGTTGGCCTGTCCTATATTGGTTTTCAGAAGTGGTACTCCGTAAGTTTGCAAGTTGGCGAGCGGTGAAGTCAGATGCTGTGTGCCGACGGTCGCAACGATCTCAGGGTCATAGATAGAGACCGGCGCACCAATGCCCAACGTCGACTGCACCAGGCCGGCCGCGCCTGCGCCCGCACCGCCCGCACCGCTGGTTGTGCCACCAGCGCCGGCGCCGGGAGCGCCCGTACCGAAACCGCCGACTCCGCCGCCGGGAGTGCCTTGCACGACGCCGGTATTGACTCCGCGGAAAACACCGCCAGCCTGGGTGCGGAGAATGTCGGTATTCGCGATCGGCAAGTTGTAGCGCGCGATCGCGATATCGAGGTTGTCTTCGAGCGCCAGCCGGATGGCGTCTTTGAGCGACAAATTTAATCTCCCATCCTGAATGAGCTGATCGATCAGGGGCGAGTTGGTCAGCTGCGGCTCAGCGACTTGCGTCGGCAGGTACGCGCTGAAGGGATTCGCCGACTTCGGCATCTGAAACGGCACGGAGACATTGGAGGTGCTCGTAGTGCTCTGTCCTCCAGCAACCGCGACGCTGAGAACAAAAGTGAGAAGAAGCATTTGAGAGAAGCGCCGGGGCCGAATTTTCATTGTTTCACCGTTTCTTGCGGCTGAAATTGAGGATTAGCTGTGTCGCTGACCATCCATCCGTCGCGCAACTGGATCGTTCGCGAACCGTAGGCGGCGTTGGCGTCGGAATGAGTGACTTGCACGATCGTTGTCCCTTGCTCATTAAGTTCACGAAAGAGTTCCATAATCACCTTGGCCTGCGATGAATGCAGATTGCCCGTGGGCTCGTCGGCTAGGAGAAGCACTGGCTTGTGGATCACCGCTCGCGCAATGCCGACGAGTTGCTGCTGCCCGCCCGACAGCTGGCTGGGAAACAAATCCTTTTTCGCCACGATCTGAAAACGATCCAGCGTGTCGGCGACCATGCCCTGCCGCTGCTTGCTTGGAATGTCCTTGTACGAAAGCGGAAGATCGATGTTCTCTTTGACCGTGAGGTCGTCAAGTAGGTGATAACTCTGAAAGACCATCCCGACATTACGCTTGGTCAGATCGGCACGTTGCTTGCGTTTCATGTCGTGCACGGCCTGATCGCGAAACCAGAATTCGCCATCCCACGCGTCGTCGAGGAGGGCGAGAATATTCAATAGCGACGACTTCCCTGCCCCGGAGGGTCCCATGATGGTGATGAACTCGCCTTCGCGAATTTCCAGATTGATCCGCCGCAAGACCCAGAATTGCCCGGCGGCAGTTTTGTAGCTCCGTTCGAGATTTTTGAGTTGAATCATGCGTCTCCTGAATTCGCTAATCATTGACCGGCTTCGATAGTCGATTCATTCGTTCCTTACTCGTATCGCAGCGCCACCATGGGATCGACCTTGGCTGCGCGACGCGCGGGGAGACAGCTTGCGAGCAGCGCGATTGCGCCAAGAAAGAGGCTCGTGGCCGCAAACGTCAGAGGATCGGTTGGCCGGACTTCATACAGCATGCTGGTCAGCAAGTGCGTCAGAGCGAGGGCACCGACGACTCCGACCGCCAGGCCTATAAACATCAGCCGCAAGCTATCTCGGAGAACGAGCGCAATCACCTGCGATCGGGTCGCTCCAAGAGCGATGCGCACCCCGACTTCGCGGGTACGCTGCGCTACGGTGTAGGACATCACGCCGTAGAGTCCGATCCCGCCGAGGAGCAAGGCCGAGACGGCGAAGGATCCCAATAGCAAGGCGCGGAATCTGGGCTCGGCGATCGATTCCTGCGCCACATCTTCCATCGTGCGGATTTTCGCCACTGGTTCGTCGTGGTCCATAGACCGAACCAACTCCTGAATGGGCCGAGCCAGAGCGAGCGGAGCCGATGCCGTCCGAACCGTAAGGGAGAGCTGATTCCAGAGCGGCGCCTGAAGGTAAGGGGCGTAAACTTCTTCGACCGGCGCGGAATCCACGCTTAAGTGGCTGGTATGCCCGACGACTCCGATAATCTCTCCGCTAAAACCGTTGAATCCCATTCGCAGGCGCTTTCCGATTGGGTTCTCGTTGGGAAAAACACTGCGGGCCACGACGTCGTTGATGACGACCACGTGCGGCGACTGTAAGTTGTCTCTCTCATCCGGAAATCGTCCTTCCAGAACAGGCACCTTCATGGCCTGGAAATATCCCGGCATAATTACATGGCAATCTGGATTCGCGAATTCATTTGGAAGGGGAGCACGTCCTTCGACTTGCATCGCATAGCTCTCGATGTCGCCACCCAGCGGAAGGTGTCCAATCGCTCCCGCCGATTGGACTCCTGGAAGTGACCGGACACGCTCCAGCAACTGTGCGAAGAATGCGGCCTTTTGCGGATCGGGATAGCGCGCGTCGGGCAGGGAGATTTCCATGGTCAGAACGTGATCGGGCCGGAAGCCGAGGTTCACGGCCCGTAAGCGCGAGAAACTCCTGAGCAATAGGCCGGTGCCGATGAGCAGGATGAACGCCAGCGCAATCTCGGAAACTACCAATACGCTGCGCAACCGACTGCGCGAAAGGCCTTCTGCTCCTCGTTCGCCTTGTTTCAGAGACTCTGATGTGCGGATCTTGAACGATTGCAGTGCTGGGGCTAAGCCGAAAATCAAGCCAGTGCCGATCGACACCAACGCGGTGAATAGCAATGCTGCAGGGTTCAAGTGAATATCAGCCGCCCTGGGGAAGTTATTCGGAAGTAGCTTTACGACCAGGCGAATGGCCCAGAACGCCAAAAGCAACGCAAGAGTCCCTCCGAGAACAGCCAGGCTCAGACTTTCCGTGACTAGTTGTCGCACGAGGCGAGCGTTCGTTGCTCCGAGGGCAGAGCGAATCGCGACCTCCCTCCGCCTCGCGGTCGCGCGAGCTAACAACAAGTTGGCGATGTTCGCGCATGCAATCAGAAGGACAAACGCAACCGCCCCGAACAGCAGAAGCAACGCAGAGCGAACACCGCCGACGACTTGCGCCTGCAGCGGAATAAGTTTTACTTCGGAGCCGATGTATTCTCGCGGGTATTCGCGAGTGAGGTCCTGCTCAATAGAATTCATTTGAGCTTGCGCCGCATCAGGAGTGACTCCGGTTTCTAGTCTTCCAATAACCTGAAGGTAATGAGACGAGCGTTGGTTCCACTGTTGTGGTGTCAGTGCAAGCGGAACCCACACCTGAGCTGCGGGTGCTGTGAAGATGTTCAGGACCGTACCAGTGTCCCCGGGAAACTGGAATCCCGGAGGCATGACTCCGACAACCATAAAGTTGCCGCCATCGACCGTGATGGTTTTCCCTAGCACGGAACGGTCCGCATTGAAACGACGCTGCCAGAGTCCATAGCTCAACAGAATCACGCGTTCGTGGCCTAGCTGATCTTCCTCCGAAGAGAATGTGCGCCCGAGGAGCGGCGCCACTCCCAGCAGTTTAAAGAGGTCGGGCGAAACCGCGGCTCCATCCACCCGTTCGGGGCTATCGTTTCCGGCTAAGTCGAATTTTCCTGCTGCGTCGAACGTTGCGAGTTGTTCAAAAACTCGATTGCGCCGGTGCCAATCCCGAAAGTTTGCCGCGGCAGGAGGGTTCTGCTCATAACTCATCTTCACGTTTCGCTCCCACAGCGTGTAAAGACGGTCGGGCGACTTAAAGGGCAAGGGCTGGAACAGTACACCATCGATGATGCTGAACATTGCTGTGTTCGCGCCAATGCCGAGCGCCAGTGTGAGCACGGCCACCGAAGTGAATCCCGGATTCTTGCGCAACTGCCGCAATGCGTAGCGAAGATCTTGAATGATTCCAGTCATCACGACGTCCTTACTCGCAGGATCAAACTTCCTTCGTCATCCACTCACTCCACCCGCAGTGCGTCACTCGGATTCACGCGAGCCGCTCGCAGGGCGGGGATCAGGCCTGATGCAATCGAGACCGCAAACAGCACCATTGCCGCCGCGAACATCGTCGTCGGATCGTGCGGACTCAAACCAAACAACAGGCTGCGCACGGTCTGTCCTGCGACGAATGAAAGCACAACCCCGCACGCAATACCGATGGCTGCCATCACGAGCGTCTGCCGGACCACCAGCCACAGCACGGCTCTTCGGGACGCGCCGAGAGCCAGACGCACTCCCAGCTCTGCCGTGCGGCGCGCAACCGTATACGACAACACGCCGTACAGGCCGAGACATGCCAGCCCGAGTGCGAGAGCGCCGAAGATCGAGGCGAGCCGCGCAACCAGCCGATATGCCCACAGGCCTTCGCTCACCACTTCGGCAACGGTCCTGGAATGAGCGATCGGCAAGTTCGGATCGACGCTCCGTACAGCGTCGCGTATCTCGGCCACCAGCGGGGCGGGATCGCCGAAGGTGCGAACGTTCAGGCTCGCGACATCGAGGGGATTCTGCGCAAGCGAGTGAAAAACCATCGGCGGGACATTCTCGCGAATATCGTTGAAGCGTGAATCTTTGACCACGCCAACGATCTGAAACAGCCGCGGATTCGCAGCATCGTACCCGTAATATTGGCCAATCGGATCTTTCCCCGGCAGAAACTGCCGCACGAACGTTTCGTTGGCGACAACAACTTTCGGGCTTTTCTCCGTATCGGAGTGGGCA
Organism: uncultured Acidobacteriaceae bacterium; assembly: GCA_963772045.1. Lineage (GTDB taxonomy): Bacteria > Acidobacteriota > Terriglobia > Terriglobales > Acidobacteriaceae > Sulfotelmatobacter. Next base: position 706,224 of record CAVYWC010000006.1, read on the forward strand.
AATAATCTTCCCCGAACCAACGGGATCGCCGTGGTCTCGAAAAAATCGTGCGTGACAAATCGCTCTTGCGCATCGGTTTCGCCGTGGGTGTGCGGCACGCCCGGCAAGAAGATGTCGCTGGCATCACCGCAGCCAGATGCAAAGTCACAGCTCAATAATGCCGCCGAGCGGACACCCGGGATCGCGTCGATGCGATCGATCAGGGTTCGATAGAGCGATGTCAGCTGGGCCGGCGAGTAGCGGGCGAGATGAGTGTCCAAATCGACGGTGATGAGCCGATCGCGATCGAAACCGGGATCGAGCGTGGAGTAATTGCGCAGCGTGCGCACGAATAATCCTGCTCCGACCAACAACACGAGAGAAAGTGCGATCTGCACGGTCACGAGTCCTTGCTTGAGCGACCATCGGCCTCCGCCGCCCGACGCGGCGCGCACTCCGCTCTTTAAGGACTGAATCGGATCAACCTGCGAGCTCTGCAGCGCAGGCACCAGACCAAAGGAAATTCCCGTGAGAACGGCAGCGGCAATGCTGAAGACTAGAACTCGCGCGTCGGGAGTAAGGTTCACCGGGATCGGCGTGCTTCCGCCCGAAGCCCAGCGCGGTAATACGCCGGTCAGCCAATAGGCGATCGCACCTCCACACGCCGCGCCGCATAGCGAAAGCAGGACACATTCCACCAGAAGTTGGCGTACAAGTCCGGCACGCGTGGCGCCGAGAGAAAGGCGAACCGCGATTTCTCGTTCGCGAGCTGCCGCCCGCGCCAGAAGAAGGTTCGCGAGATTCGCACAGGCGATCAGCAGAATGATTCCCACCATGGCCATCAAGGCCAGCAGCGGCGTCGAGAAAGTGTTCTGCAGGTTAGGCAATCCCCGCGCGCCCGGCACCATGGTCACTTTCGCGCGCAACATCGATTCGCGCTCAGATGGATCTTTTTCCTGGGCGGCATCCTGTACAAGATTAAGGTGAAACGTCTGGTTCAGCGCGGCGGACGTTGCCGCAACATTCCTCGGATCATTCACGCGGATCACAAACTGCAGCCAACGAATACCGGGTTGTGATACCCAGGCGGTTTGGGAATCATCCGAGGTGTTTTTGCTGTAGTGCTGCTGGTAGCGAACCGCCGATTGCATGTTGGTCGGCAGCCAGAATTCTGGAGACACGCCAACCCTGGTCCCGAAGAAGCGCTCGGCGACGACGCCGACGATCTGAATGGGCATGCCGTTGACGACCAGCTTGCGTCCGATGATGTTCGGATCGCGGCCAAAACGGCGCTCCCAGCATCCGTAGCTGATCACCGCAACCGGACTTCCGTCGATGATGCGATCGTCGTTCTCGTCAAGAAGGCGCCCGAATGCGGCATAGGTTTCGAGCGTCTGAAAATAATTGCCGGAGACAAGTTGGCCGGTCACCATTTCGGGCCGGCCGCCAAATGATGCATAAAACCCGCCAGGCCATGAAGCTGCTGCAACCCGGGAGCCTTCCGGCATAGCGGCACGCGCCTGCTGAAAGAACGGATAGGAGAAGCGTGTGTTTTGCGGCTCAAAATCATTTTCGATCACGAGAAACAACTGCTGTGGATTCGGTACCGGGAGCGCCTTCAGCATCACCGCATTCACAAGCGTGAAGATGCCGGTGTTGGCGCCGATTCCGAGCGCGAGCGTAGCCAGCGCAACGAACGTGAACCCAGGGCTCTTGCGCAACTGCCGCAGCGCGTAGCGAAGATCTTGAGCAAGACCGGTCATAGTTACTCCTCACTCGTATCGCAATGCCGCCATAGGGTCGACCTTCGCCGCACGCCGCGCAGGGAGAAAACATGCCAACGTCGCAACGATTGTTAGCAACACAGAAACCAAAGCCAGAATCAGCGGATCGGTGGGGTGGACATCGAACAACAGCAGCAAGCGCACTTTAAAAGGCAAGCCGGAAAAAATATGCCCCATGGCCAAGTCCCCAAGTAATCCAGCGCCAAGGCCGATCAGGGCGAGCAGCAAGCCTTGGTGCACAACCATGCTCGTGACGCTTCTGTCACTCGCTCCCAGTGCCATGCGAATGCCAATTTCGCGTGTTCGCTGGCTGACGCTATACGAGACCACGCTGTAGATGCCCACCGCCGAGAGAACCAGCGCAAGCATTGCCAGCGATCCGAGCAGCCACATCACCGCTTTCCCTTGCCGTACGGGACCGGCGGTGATTTCTTCCATGGTGGCGATGTCGGAGACTGGCACATCCTTATCGAGCGCGGCGACCTGGCGGCGAATCTCCGGAACGATCGACAGCGGCTCGACCGTGGTGCGCACGACAATATTGCGTGGGTAGAGAATCCAGGGGAACTGAGTGTAAAGAACATAGATTTCGGGACGGAAGGGCCAGTATTGTCCATCGCTTCGGACGTTCCCGGCGACTCCGACGACTGTGCGCCAGGGCTGAGTGTTGTCGTCGGCGTCTCCGCTGATCTTAAGTCGCTTTCCGATTGGGTCCTGCCCAGGCCAGTATTTGGTCGCGAGCGATTGGCTGACGATCGCGGCCGGTTCGGAGCTTTGCGTATCGAAATCGCTGAATACCCTGCCCCGAACGATCGGAATCTGCATGGTCTTGAAGTAATGTGGTCCGACGCAAACATAGTTCGCGTCCGGAACCTCGCCATCGGTGGGATGGGGATTTTCGGCCGTCACGAAATACTGCCCGTCCCAATTGCGCACCGGTACGCCACGAGAGAGGCTGGCCGATTCGACTCCGGGCAGCGCTCCGACTCGAGCAACAAGATCGTGAAGGAACCCGGACTGCTTCTCAGTTTGTTGGTATTGCGGACCTTCGAGTGGGACCTCCACGGTCAGTAGATGATCGGGATTGAAACCCAAATCAACATGATGGAGATGGGTCAAGGCCTTGATCATCAAGCCGGCGCCGGCGAGCAATGCTAGCGATAATCCGAATTCGCCAATGACCAGCAGATCGCGCAACCGTCGGTCTCTAGCTCCTCCGCTGGTCGCGCGGGTAGTGTCCTTTAAAGATTCGTTCACGTTCACTCGCCCGGAACTGAACATTGGAGCCAATCCGAAAACAACTCCCGTGCCGAGTGCAAGGCCAGCGGTAAACATCATCACCAAGCCATTGATTGCGACAACTTCGACGTGTGGTGTATCGGGAGGCGTCAGCAGAACCAGAATCCGTGAGGCCAACGGAGCGAAAGCAAGGCCGGCAACTGCGCCGGTGGTGGAGAGCAAAACACTTTCGACAAAAAATTGGCGGGCGAGCCGGCTGCGGGATGCGCCCAGCGCGCTGCGAATTGCGGTTTCCTTCTGGCGTCCCGTGGCACGCACAAGCAGCAAATTCGCGACGTTGGCGCATGCGATCAGCAGGACAAGTCCCACCGCCACTAGCAAGACGATCAATGTGGGACGGGCGTACTTGACAACCTGGTCATGCAGACCAACAACAGCGATGCCCCAGCCTCGCGACTCGGTATATTGCTGGTCGATTTGCGCAGCAATTGCGTCCATGTTGGCCTGAGCCTGCGCCGGGCTGACCCCGGGTTTCAGCCGCGCGATCGCGTGATACGCATGGGATTCGCGCCCTGGCTCAAAGGGCTCGATTCCCGAGAGCCACCGTTGGGAATGCGGGTCCAAGAACGACGAGTAGTCGTCCGAGAACGTGGACGGCAAAATGCCCACAACAGGATGAGTCTCACCATTAAGCAGGATCTGCTTGCCGATCACATTGGGATCGCCGCCATAGCGTTGCTGCCACAGTCCATAGCTCAACACGACGGCGGTTTTGTCCTGTCTGTTTTCCTCGGGCAAGAACAGGCGTCCGCGGAAGGGCTGGACACCGAGCACGGAAAACAAATTGGCGCTAACTCGCTCGCCCGCGATCTGCTCCGCCTGCTGATTTCCAGTGACGGTGAAGAAGTTCGATTCAAATGCCGCCATGCCGGCGAATACCCGATTCTGTTTTTGCCAATCGAGGAAGTTTTCGCCAGAAATAATGTTCTCGAACCAGCCGCGATGCGGATTCTGCTCCCAGAGCATGACTAGCTGGTCGGCGTTTGGACATGGCAGCGGCCTAAGAAGGATGGCGCTCACGACGCTGAAGATAGCGGTATTCGCTCCGATGCCGAGGGCCAGGGTGACGATAGCGACGACCGTAAACCCTGGGCTCTTGCGCAACTGCCGCAATGCGCAGCAAAGATCGTGAGCTAGTCCGGTCATGATTATTCCTCACTCGTAGCGCAGCGCGACCATGGGATCGATCTTCGCCGCACGCCGCGCTGGGAGGTAGCACGCCAGTAGTGCTGTCAAAGTCAGAAGCAACCCGACTGCCGTAAACGTCAATGGATCCGCCGCAGTTACGCCAAAAAGCATGGACTGCAAGGTGCGGGTTACCAGTAGAGCGCCAACCAGTCCGATCGCGATTCCGATGAGAATCGTCCGGACCCCCTGCCCCAGGATCATCCGCAGAATGTCATGTGATCCCGCGCCAAGAGCCACGCGAACGCCGATCTCGCGCGTGCGCCGGCTGACCGAATACGCCATCACGCCAAATACACCGATGGCGGCCAGCAGCAGCGCCGCGATTCCGAACAAACCGACGAGAACCACATTGAATCTGCGCGACCCAAGCGACGCCGAATAGACGCGCGAGAATGTTCCGAACTGCGGCGGAATTTCCGGATTCATCTCATGCAGGATTTCGCGCGCCGACGAAGTGATCATTTGCGTGTCGCCGTCAGTCAGAATGGTGAGAGTTACATCCGGCCGTGGCCGCTGGAACAAGTCCACGTAAACAGTTGGGTGCGGCGGCGCGTCGAGGCCGTAATCATGAACATCGCCCACAATGCCCACAATCGTCAGCAGGCGCAGATCGCCATCCATGTTTCCGAACTCGATCGTGTGGCCAATGGGATCCTGGCCGGGCCAGCGCTCCCGCGCCAGCGACTGGCTGATCACCGCGACATGCGGAGAATCGCGGCCGTCGCGCTCATCAAAAATGCGCCCTCGCAGCAGAGGAATGCCCAGCGCCTGGAAGTATCCATCGGTCGCGACCCCGAAATCGGCTTCGCCCGTCCGCTCTTTCTGCTGAAAAGCATTTCCGAACCAGCGAGAGAGGAAATCGAGATCGCTGGTATTCTTAGGCAGCTCCTCCGGCCTCATCAGCAGGAACATGCCATCGGCGAGTCCGCCAGTCAGAGGAAGGCCGCTCGTCGCGCCCACTTTTCGAACGCGAGGAACCTGCTTGAGGCGGTCAATCAGGTTCGCAAAGAAAATCCCTTGCGCCAATTTTGCTTTGGAATCTCTCCAATCGACGCCTGGCAGCGAAACGTCCATGGTTACGATCTTGTCTACGCGGAAGCCGGGATCGACTTCCAGCACTTTCATCAGGCTGCGGCCCAGCAGTCCGGCTCCTACGACCAGCGCCAATGTAATGGCGATCTGCGCGGCCGAAATTCCGCGGCCAATGCGTTGGGCGCTATACGAACCGGCCTGAGCGCGCCCGCCTTCTTCAAGCCCCTCGCGTAGACTGCCGGCGGTGCCGCGCCATGCGGTGAAGGCGCCCAGTCCCGAAGCAACGGCGAACGACAGCAGGCAGGCAAACATCAGTACGGGAACATTGATCGAAACGCCGTCTAAGCGCGGCAGACCTTCCGGAGCGAGCGCGAGCAGTCCAGATACACCGAGGAATGCCGCCAACACACCCAGGCAACCACCTAGCAAAGTCAGCAAAGTCGCTTCCGTAAGAAATTGGCGGAACAACCGCCCGCGCGCTGCTCCTAGGGCGCTGCGAATCGCAAGCTCCCGCTGTCGCACCGAGGCTTGCGCCAGCAGCAGATTCGCTACGTTTGCGCATGCCACTAAAAGGAGAAATCCAACGGCTCCGAGCAGAATCAGCAACGCCGGCCGAACTTCGCGGGTCACGGAATCTTGCAGCGGCAGCACCGTTGCATCTCGGTTCAGGTAATCGTTCTTATCGCTCGCGGATTCATAAATCCGATGCGCGATCGCACTGATTTCGGCATTTGCCTGTTCAATGCTTACGCTGTTCCTCAGCCGGCCCACTGCGTCGTAGTTATGCGAAGTCCGGCTCGCATTTTCGCCTTCCCGATCGGCTGCGACCCACACGGCAGCGTCTGCGGGCAACTGGAATCCCTCAGGCGCTATCCCGATAACAGAAAACAATGCGTTGTCGATTTTCAAATGTAGCGACGAAAAATCCAGAGATGATCCGAGGTATTGCTTCCAATATCCGTGGCTGACGATAACGACTGGAGCGGCGCCTTGCTTCGCGTCGGACGCCGTGAAATCACGTCCTATGATCGGCTGGACGCGAAACACTTTGAAAAACTGAGGTGAGACGGATGCCACCATCGAACGAGTCGGCTGCGAGCCTCCAGAAACCGATTCGACAAAGGCGGCGTACTTGGCTATCGACTCGAAACTGTGGTTTTGATCCCGGAAATCGTCGAAATTCGGATCGGCCAGCCGCGACCACGTTCCACTGCTGTTCACCTCAAAGATCGACATGATCCGGCTCGGATCGTTGTACGGCAGTGGACGTAGCAGCACACCGTACACGACGCTGAAAATTGCCGTCGTTGCTCCGATACCGAGGGCCAGCGTGATCACGGCGACGGCGGTGAATCCCGGGCTCTTGCGCAACTGTCGCATCGCGTAGCGAAGATCTTGTGACAGGCTAGTCATGATTGCTTTCCTCACTCATATCGCAGCGCCACCATGGGATCGACCTTCGCCGCACGCCGCGCCGGGACATAGCATGCGAACAGAATTGTGGCCGCCAGGACGGCGGAGGCTGCAAACAACGTCACAGGATTGAAAAGATTGGTTCCGTAAAGCAGGCCGCCGAGAACCCTCCCCAGCAGGAGCGTGGCGAGCAGGCCCAGAGCGAACCCGACGCAGGCGAACTGGAGTCCCTGGCCAAGGATGAGGCGAAAGAGATCTCTGCGATCGGCGCCCAGCGCCAGACGAACCCCGAGCTCGCGGTCCCGCAGCCGAACTGTGTAGCTGATGATCCCGTAAACTCCCAATGCCGCCAGCACCAAGGCAAGACCTGCAAAAATGGAAAGAAGGATGACCAGGAATCGCTGACCGGTCAGCGATTCATCCACTCGCTCCTGCATTGGCTTGAAGTCATAGAGAGCCTCAGCTGGATCGACGGCACTCGCCGCTGCCCGCATAGCTTCACTCAACCTTTCGGGGTTGCCATCCGTCCTGACCACAATTCCGACCGAGTCCCGCGGCGACTGTGCGAGTGGCATGTAGTAAAAACCTTCGCTGGTGTCGTATTGCAGAGAATTAGCTTTGGCGTGGGCGACGATTCCGACGATAGTGATCCAGTGCGGACCCGGAGCCGTCCGAAAAAGCTGGATGTGCTGTCCGATCGGATCGGTCCCGGGCCAGTAGCGACGCGCCAGGGTGTCATCGATCACGCACACAGGCTCGGTTTCAGCACGGTCTTGCGGCGTAAAAACTCGTCCGCGAAAAAGGGGAATACGAAGAGCCGCAAAATAATCCGGAGAGACACTGCGGTTATTGCCATGTGGCCCGGGATCATTTGGTGGGAGCGTCTGCCCCTCAATTTTGAATGACCCTGATCCGCCTGCGTTGGTAAACGGCAACGCGTTCGTGATCGCGGCGTGAGTTACGCCCGGAATCTCTCTGAGTCGCTCGTCTAACGCGCGATAGAACGCAGCCTGCTGCTCATCGCTTTTGTAAGTGGTCGCGGGCAAGCTCAATTCGGCAGACATCAGGCCGCCGGGATCGAATCCGGTCTTCACTTGCTGAAGTTTTCCGAGGCTGCGAACCAGAAGTCCGGATGCCAGGAGCAGCACCATGGCCATCGCGATCTCTGCGATCACCAATCCCGAACGGAACCGCTGGCGGCCGCGGCCTGCCCCCTCGGAGCGGCCACCTTCCTGCAACGCCTGAAACCAGTTTCCTCGAATCAGTCGCCAGGCTGGGGCTAGGCCGCAGAGCAGAGCGCAGAAGCTTGTGAGAGCGATCAAGAACAGGATGGCAGTCCCGCCCATCCGGACGGAAATATTCGACATCAGGTCAGCAGGGGCAAGCAGCAAAAGCAAGGGAACGACACCCTTGGCGAGGATTAAGCCAATCGCCCCACCAGCAAGGGCCAGACAGAGCCCTTCTGTAAGCGCCTGCCGTCGGACTCGGTAGCTGCCCGCACCCAGTGCGATTTGGATCGAGAATTCTCGCTGCCGCCCCGACGCTCGGGCGAGTTGAAGTCCAGCGATATTGGCGCAGACAATCAGCAGGATTATTCCAACGGCCGCAAGAAGAATGAATAGAGGTTCTCGCAAATCTCCGCTAACGAACTCAATCAGGGACATGCAAAACATGCCCCAGCCGACATTTATCGGTAAGTGTTCGGAGGCGGCAACCTGTGCGCTGCGCGTGCCAAGATATGCGTTCGCTTGCGCGAGCGTGACCCCCGGTGCCAGCCTCGCGGCTCCGAAGAGATATTCGTTATGCCGGATCTGCGGGTCGAAGTAGCTCCCAGCAGCAAGGCCGATCGGAATCCACAGCTCCGCCTGATTCGGCCACGCAAAATCGGGCCCCATTACCCCCACAACTTTGTACGGTTCCTGATCCAGTTCGAGTTCTTGCCCGATGATTGAAGGATCTCCGCCAAAATGCTGATGCCATGCGCGATACGACAGCACCACTACGTGATTGGCATTAGGCTGGTCCTCTTCGGGACGAAAGACCCGGCCCAGATAAGGATGCGCCCAGAAGACATCGAACCATTGCCACGAAACCATTGCTCCTGAGAGCCGTTGCGGCATGGAATCGCCGCTCGTGTAATTAAAATCTTCTCCCTCAAGCACCGCAGCCGAAGTGAAGATGTTTTTGGCAGAAACCGCGTCGCCAAAATCAGTGGACGAGATACTGATGTTGGCAAGATCGCCGAATGTATATTTCGCCCGCAGGGCTACCACATCTTTCGGGTGCGGGATCCCGCTGGGATTCAGCAGAACGGCATTCATCACGCTGAATACCGCCAGGGTCGCGCCAATCCCCAGGCCGAGCGTAAGGATGGAGGTAAATGTGAATCCCGGGCTCTTGCGCAACTGCCGCAGAGCGTAACGAAAATCTTGTAGTAAGCCTTTCATAGCTCCTCACTCATACCGCAGCGCCACCATGGGATCGACTTTCGCCGCCCGGCGGGCCGGGAGATGACTGGCAAGCACCGCCGCTACGGTCAGCAATAGCGGCACTGTGGTGAACGTCCACGGGTCGAGCGGGCTCACGCCAAACAGCAACGCTTTCATCAATTGCACGAGCCCAGATGCCGCGATCAGACCGACCGCGATGCCGAAGCCGGCCAGCCCCAGGGCCGACCGAACGAACATCCATTGCAGTTCGCGCTTTTGGGCGCCGAGCGCAAGGCGAATGCCGATTTCGCGGGTACGCTGTGAAACAGAGTAGGAGATGACGCCGTAAATACCGATGATGCTAAGAGCCAGCCCCAGGGAGCCCGCAATTGCCAGCATCACCAGGGTGAAGGATGTGCGCGCCAGGGAGCGGCTATAGATGTCCTGCATTGTGCGGATAGAGGCCAAAGGCAGATCCGAGTTCACGGACCAAACTGCCTGCTGCAGCTTGTTGATGAAGTCTTGTTCCCCGGCGCGCTCACTGCGAACGGCAAAAGTCACCGAGTTCGGTCCGTCAATCGTGGGCTTCGCGGTATACGGATCATTGAGCATGGCCGGCCAGTAAATGATGGGGGGCGCGTCTTTGTCGGCGCCGTGCACGCGGACATCTTCCACGACACCGATGACCTCCTGCCAGGGCATATTGGAAAACTGCCGGACGCGTTTGCCAACAGCGGCTGCTGCCGAACCCCATGATTCGCGAGCGAAATTTTCGGAGACCATCACCATTGGCCTTATCCCGTAGATATCGGTCCAGGTGAAATCCCGCCCTGCGACGATGCGCGTGCCCATCGCGTGGAAGTAACCAGGCGACACGTAGTTGAACATCCGCAGAGGCGGTTCGCCGCCTTCGTAATTTTTCCCCTCGACTCCCAGTTCATCCCAGTTGGGGTCGAAGCCTTCGAGCGGGACGGCACTGGCGAATCCAACGGCGCTGACCCCCGGAATAGCGGCGATCTGGTTTGCGATGTTGTTCTGCGTGCGGGTTACCAGGAGCGGGTTGGAAATCAGTGTATCCGGTATCGAGATGCGCATGGTCTGCACGTTGGTCGGGCTCGAAAAGCCAGGCTCGACCTCGCGTAGAGCCGCAAAGGTGCGGATCATGAGGGCTCCGCTTACCAGTAGTACAAGCGCCATGGCAACTTGCGCGATGACCAGGACGTTGCGTGAGCGTTGACGTGTCCGTCCCACAGTTGCAGTTCGGTCGGCGCTTCCCATCCTGGAACCACTTTCGCGTGCGTATTTCCAAACGGGTATAGATCCAAAGAACAAGCCGGAGAACACGGAGAGCATGAGCGTAAAGCCCAGGGAGCGCGCATCGAGAGAGATCTCGCTCAATCGCGGCAAATCGGCGGGGCCCGCGGCGGCCAGGAGCCGCAAGCCCGTATGGGCAATACCAACTGCGAGGGCGCCGCCGGCAAGACTGGCCACCACGCTTTCCACCAGCAGGTGGCGGGCGATGCGGCCGCGGCCTGCGCCCAGCGCGGCGCGAATGGACAGCTCCTGCTGGCGGGATTCGGCGCGCACCAGCATCAGATTCGCAATGTTTGAGCAGGCGATCAGCAGGACAACTCCGACCATACTCATGACCACCCACAACACGCCGCTTATGTTCCCGATGACCAGCTGCTTAAGTGAACGAAAGTTCGGGGTAATCCTCCACTTATCGTAGTAGTGCGGATTAGTCCCGGGACCATTGGACCATGAATCCATCCAGACGGGAATGAGGCGAGCGATATCTGCATCCGCCTGAGCCAACGAGGCACCCGGCTTGAGGCGCGCGATGCTCTCGTAACCGAAGGGCGCGAGCTTCTGATCGAGACGATCCAGGGCCATAGGAATCAAGAGATCAAAATCCTGATCCACCATTCGGAAGCCGCGAGGCATAACGCCAACGATCTCGCGCGACTCTGCGTCAACCTGGAGAGTGCGTCCGATAATGCCAGGATCTCCTCCAAAGCGGCGCTCCCAATACCCATAGCTCAGCATCGCTGTTTTTCTCCCGTGCGGATCTTGATCGACCTGGGAAAACCAACGGCCTAGTAACGGAGGAACCTCAAGAGTCTGGAGGATGCCGTCGCTGATCAGCTCGGTGCGGACCTCCTCAGGCTGCGCGACACCGGTGACATTCGCCCTGCCGGACGTCCATATACCCATCGACTGAAAGGATTGGTTGTGGTCGGAAAACGTTATGTACATCGAAGGTGAAAGCTGGAGTCCACTGGAAAAGCTCGCCAGCCCTCCCGCCCCCGGGGCATCCAGCCAGAGCGCGATGAGATGGTCCGATTCTGGATAGGGCAGGGGATTCAGCAACACGTGATTCACCACGCTGAAGATTGAAGAATTGGCTCCGATGCCGAGTGCCAGCGTGAGCACGGCCACGGCGGTAAATCCCGGGCTCTTGCGCAACTGCCGCAGCGCGTAACGAAGATCTTGCGCGATGCCGGTCATAATTGTTCCCCACTCGTAACTTCTTCGGCGGGGAGCGGTCACATCAACCGCTCCGCCCAAATCCCACTTCTCGCAAAAGAAGCGAGAGTGCCGCCCCAGTTTTCATACTCTTTCAACGACCCACACGGCCGCTGGTACTCATGCGGTTATCTCCGCCATGAGCTTCTTCAGTTCTTCTTCGGCCACGACTTTGCCATCGAACAAATGGACTTCGCGCTGGGCGTGTTTGGCGAAGCGCGGATCATGCGTCACCATGCAGATGGTCGCACCCTCCTTGTGCAGGTCTTGCAGAAGCTGCATGACAGCTTCGCCGTTTCGCGAGTCGAGGTTTCCAGTGGGCTCGTCAGCCAGCAGAATGGACGGATGTCCTCCTAGTGCACGCGCGACAGCGACCCGCTGCTGCTGACCTCCGGAGAGCTGCGATGGATAGTGCCGCACCCGATGCGCCATGCCGACGCGTTCGAGCGATTCCATGACGCGCTTCTTTCGGTCGGCCGAGGGCATCTTCTGGCGATAGGTCAGCGGAAGCTCGACATTCTCATAGACCGTGAGATCGCCGATCAGATTGAAACTCTGGAAAATGAATCCGATTTCCTGATTGCGAATGCGCGAGCGCGCCGCGAAATCGAGATCCTCTACTGGCTGGCCATTCAGCTGATACTTTCCCGCCGTTGGAGTATCGAGCAGGCCGATGATCGAGAGCAGCGTCGACTTCCCGCATCCGGACGGCCCGGACATCGCCACGTATTCGCCTTTGCGAATGGAAAGGTGAACGCCCGAGAGCGCGTGAGTTTCGATCTCGTCGGTGTAAAAGATTTTCGTCAGGTTTTCAATCTGGATCAGCGGCTGTGCAGAATCTGGCATGAGCGCTCCCCATAAGATTTGGCCATTGAGCCATCGAAGACCGGCGCACATGGCGCATAGTTAACAACGCTTCAATGACTCAATCGCTCAATGATCTAATCCAATCGGATCCGGTCGGTGTTGTCGTTGCGCGACATGTCGGACAAAATGACCGTGTCGCCTTCGTGCAAGCCTTCAAGAACTTGAATCGAATTGACCGAGGCGCGGCCCACTTTCACCGGAACCCGCACTGCGCCTTTGCCGTCGGGATCGAGCTTGAACAGACTGATCGTGCTGTTTTCCTGTCCAAAGGCCGGACGTCCGACATAAAGAACGTCGTCGAGCCGTTCGAGGTCAATCGTTCCATCCACGCTCAGATCCGGCCGCGCACCCTGCGGCAAATCGCCGGTAAGCTTTACGTCGACTGTGACGGTTCCGTTTTGCACGGCTGGGTCGACGCGCATGACATTTCCGTTGGCCGTGCCGTTGTGCGTGTCGATCAGCGCCGGCTGGCCGATCTGAACGTCGCGCGCCTGCGTCTCGGGAATCTTGAGTTCCGCCATCAGATGATTCGGTTGGACCACCTTAGCCAACATCGTTCCGGGCAAAACATGCTGTCCGACTTGCAAGGGCAAATCGACTAGCACGCCCTCAATGCCGGCACGGACCTTGAGAGCGTCCAGTTGTTCTTCCTTCAACTCTGCCAAGGCGCGGATCTGATCGACTTTGGCTTGCTGCTCGGCGATTTGCGACAGGATCGCTTTTTGGGTGATATCGAGACGCTCGACTTCGATGTCGTTTCGCGTCGTGAGTTCGTCGGACTTGCTCTTCGAATTCTTGTAGGCCAGCCCGGAAATAACGCCAAGATCGTAGAGAGCCTTGTCCGTATCCGCCTGCAGCTTGGCCTGCGTGTAATCGGCGTTGACGGTCGCGGCGTCGGCCTTCTGATTCATGAGATTGCTTTGGAGCGTCACACGGAGGCTTTGGAGTTCCGCTTCGGCGGCTTTGAGTTGCAGGTTGGCATCGATGGCGGCTTGCTCGACCTGCGGATTGCTCATGTCGAGCAGAATAGTGTCGGCCTTAACCTGCGATCCGGGTAACATGCGAATGCGAACTACCGTAGCTTCGGTCTCTGCCGGTATCTGACGGATGAACTCCTGGCTCGGGATCAGCGATCCGAGGCCACGAACCTGGCGCAGCATGGAGCCTCGCTTGACCGTGTCGGTCCAGACTGTGCTACGTTCGACTTCTGGGGCGGCGGGCTTGAGCCGCATCACCCCCACTGTGATGCCACCGAGACAGAGCAGGCCGACAGCCGACCACAGGATCTGCCGCCGTATTTTCTGCTTCCGAAATTCAGGTCGAGCAATATCCATCGCCCAAGATTATGCAAGCATCGCGCCAGAGTGGAAGAGCTTTATCTCTTTGAAAAGACGGGGAGGAGCGAGGTTGAGCGACTATCATCGGGCGGCACGATGTCCGCTGCTGGATTGCACTGCCCATTATCGGACGGTTCGGTGGGCCCCGGCGTTTACATCGTCCCTCTAGGACCTAGAGGTTTGGAGTCTGTGAACCGGCTCTTCCGGCAATCCAATCGCATCTCCGGCGGGAGGACGCCCGCTCAGCCCGCGGATGCGCTGTGCAAGTAATTCAACAGCAGCCCTCCGATACCCGCGCCTGCACCGAGGATCGAACTGATTCGAATCTGATCGGCTGGTGCGGTTCCTGGCTGTGGTTCCTGGCTGTGGTATGAGTTTTCCTTCGGCCAGAATGTTATGAGCCCCCTCGCTATGCGCAGGCACGAGCGGCACCTTAAGATCAACCGTTAACAGTCCAGCGCCCCTTTTAAATGTCTGGATCTCCCCGTCGCACGACCGCGTACCTTCCGGATAGAGAATCAGATTGCCGTGCGCCCGCTGCAGAAACTCCTCACACATCGCAAAACTCCGCCGCAGCGACTTGTGTTGTGCCGGGCGATCAATCGGTATGACATTCATCAAGCGAGAAACCAAGGATCTCGTCCTCCAAGGTCAAGGAAATAATCACTGGCGCCGAGCATCGCGAATGCAGAAAAGGGGAGCGCAGATTCCACACAAAGCGATTGAGGGCCGCCGCTTTGGGCAAAGTGGCACGCAACTCGTCGCGCAGTCTGACTGCGCTTTACAACACGAATATCGGCAATAAAGCCCCTGCCCTCTTCCGACAGCAACCTCCCATAGCTCGCAGTGCTCGACCCCCTGGGCGAAACCCATACGAGAAGCCCAAGAAAGTCTTTCTCGCAGACTCGATTGAGGATGGAAACCACGGCTTGCGGGACGATCTATCTTCCAGGGCCGCGACCCCTCATAGACGTTGTCGTCCGTCTTCTTTTCTGTATCTACACTCTTCTCGGGGGTAGCGCTCGGTACGCCCCGCGATGAACCCGTCCATAGAGATCGACGAGCCGATTCTCCAGCCCAGATTCATACTCCTGCCCTGTCACCCATGCTGACCAATAACTCGGGTTAAGAGCCTTGCGAAAGATGATCTTCGCCCCGACGGTCGACCGTAAACTCAAGACTTCGCTTGCCTATCGAAAGATTCGGGAAAAGAATCGGGTCAGCTTCTTTAGCACGCTTTTCTTATTTGCCTTATGCCCGGCAATTGGCGGCTGGGCGCGGTCACCCAGGTGGGGAACCTCACGGCCGGAGAGCGGGAGATCAACAAGCTTCGGGGGATGGGCATTCTTTGCGGAATACACAAGGGTCTCAGCGAATTTCACTGGTCTTCGGTCGGCAGTGAGTGGCTGCAAAGGGGTAATTTCGGAACTGCTGGTTAGATCCTGGGTTGCTGCGTTGTGAGGCAAACCGAGGTCATCGTCTGATTCGATTGGAGAGATCCTGTTTCCGGTCACAATGGGAAAGGGCGAGGCGTCTGCGCGCAGGACCGCCGGTGGCGCGGGGCAGCCGCAATCATCCGGAAGGATGGTCTCGAGTTCCGTCTGCTGGCCAGAGTGAAAGGCTGTATCCGTAGCACTTAAATGTCCGGCATGAAGCACGAGTTTTTCTGTAGGTACAACTTCGAACTGTCCGTCGCCGATCGCTTCGTACACGACAACCGGAGCAGTATTCCCGGGCAATGACCGTACACAGGTATTCCCACCAGAATCGGCACGGATCGCGTAATGGAACTCGCCGGGTCCTCGTAAGAGGATGCGAAAATCCGGGGTGAGAATAGTGTCCGCCATGGTATCTTCCAGTGCGTAGTGTGTCTCCATTGCACCTACTCCCATGGCCAGCATCAGATCTGGTCCAGTTTTTTGCCGAATCATAGAAACAGTCGTTCCCGGGCACAATCGTACCTCCCCGCCGCGCGACAAGCGAAGCGTCTCGGTGGCAAACTTCGCAGAGAACGAGCTACCGGAGGGCAGATGGTCTGCAAAAACAAGGGTTCCGGTTGCGCTGAATGGAACGGCGACAGGCTTTGGGTCGGCAACCAGGGCAGCTACCGAGTCTGGCTTAGCGCTAGCTTCTTCCGATTTCTCTTTGAGATGAATTGTGAGCCGGTTGCCGGCAAGATCCCAGGTATAACTCAGGGGCTTGCGTTCATCGATCAGGATTCGTACGGCCGGTGGAGTTTGGGCCAGCTGATCTAGGTGCACAGCACTGATGATCGGACTCTGAACGGGGATTTGTTTGTGCCGAACAGACATTCGTGCGTTACTTATGTTGATACTCAAGCCCGGCGGATCCGGCATTCTGGTGATCGCTGGCCGGACCGGCCGCGTTGATAAGACTTCTATGCCGATGGAATCCCCATTGAGCAAGACCTTAACCCGCGAGACAATTGCTGCATCACCCGATGTGACCAAGCTCTGATCTTTGAGATCTTTGCCGTCAGCTTTGTCTCTTGATGCCATCAGGAGTAACAAAATGGCAAGGGTGAAACCAGCTGCGGTCCTCCGCCAAGCCGTCGTTAGCATCGCTCGTATCCCTGAGGGAGATATCGGTCATCCGAGGCCCTGCACTCAAAGATGATCTGATCGGCCGTGGAAAGAATGCTCATGGCAATGCGAAATCCAATGTTATCCGGCTCTCGAAACTCACCTGGGCCCCATCGCGAACCAGCGGAGCGAACTTCCATTGCCGAACAGCCTTTGCCGCGAGCAGCGCAAGCTGCGTATCTCCGCTGACCCTGCTTAGACTACTCACAGAACCTTGTTTGTTGACCAGAATGCTAAGAATCACGGTGCCTTGAAGACGCTGCTCTCGCGCACGTTCCGGGTAGTCAGGTTCGACCCGGCTGACTAGACGTTCTTCGGCCACTTGCTCGGGGACAAGGACTGCCGGTTCGCTACTTAGGGGCTCAGGCGATCTTGTCTTGGAGTCAGGCTGATCGCCGCCGGGGAATTCCGATTGTGTCGATTCCCTTGGGAAAATCTGCTTACCGTTCTGGAATACCACTACATCGTTGGTCGAGGCTGCGGAGCGTTTTGATCCCGCTGTCGAAGGTGTCGAGTGTGTCTTGTGAGTCGCTGCGTTCACTCGGGATTTTTCAAGCTTGGGCTTGAGATTTGAGGTATTGGTTGGAGGAACGCTTGTCATCGGCTGATTCGCAAGTGGATCTGGACCGGCCGTATGGCCTTCGGCTACAGCTTCAGCTTGTTGAACTGCAGCAACAGAATGAAATGCCGGGTTTTGCCGAATATCTTGTTGTCCTGTTTTTCCCAGTGCCCAGCCCAATAGTATGGCAACACCAATAGTCAAACCGCCTAAAAGCAGGTTCCAAACATCTCCTGTCAATGCTCTTTTCCTGCTGCTGAACCGAGAACTGTTTGAATTTATGATTCTCTGCGGCGGGATAGCAGGTTCCTTCGGTCTGAGAGCCGTTGTTTGCGAAGCAAGGCTTTGCTCCGCAACCGCGATGTGCTTCGCGATCCGCCCAGCGAGGCCCTTCAATAGCAACAGATCGCCATGGCGAAACGCCTGCGGACGGGAGGAGAAAGCTTCCACGATGGCGATGACAGCTTTGTCCTTATTCCGGACAGGCATCATCATGAAGGAGCGAACCCTCAGCATCCGGAAAGCTCCCCTGTCGAATCGAGAGTCAACTTCTACATCTTGACAGAGTTGCGGTCGGCCCGCCTTCCAGGAGGAAGCCGAACACTGGGTGACATAGTCGGAAACACAAGAGGACGACGTATCGGAAGCCGTCCTGGAAATCGGAATTCCTTCATCGATTCGCACAACGGCAGCACGCATTGCAGCGCTCATCGACGATGCTTGGTGCACAATCTCATCGAATACCAGCACCAGGGCAAGGTCGGGGATCGTTGTCGGCAGCGCATAGGTCACCGGTGTGAAGGTTTTTTCCGAGAAACCATTGTCGATTTCCTTAGCCAACGAAACTTCTGCGGCGCCGGCAATATCCTCACCCTCAACATTGCACCCGCCGGAAGACAGGGGATCCGAGGGTGCACATAGCGGCAGCGATCTTGAAGACGCAATCATTGGTTCAAAACAATCGGCTCGCGAAAGTCACCGACGTAGGCAAGCCTGCCACATCACGATTCGTACGACAGTAGGCAGGAGGGCCATTCATTCCGTCTCCACGAAGGCGCTTTCCCGGAAGGCGGGCATGGAATGTATCAACAGGACCGCCCGTGCGGAATAGCACAAACTTCCTAACCCAACCGGCTAAGTGAAGAATTCTGCAATGGTCACACCTGGTCGAGTTCGGCGCATTGCGGCAGTAAGGAGAGGGACGGATTTGCAGACGATCAGGACGTCGAATATCCGGTCGCAGAGTAATCGATTTTATCCTTCAATACCAGACAACGCTATTTTCTATTTTTCCAATGCCCTGAGATAGTCCTCAGCCTCGGCATCTCCACCGGCGATGGCTTTTCGGTACCACTTGATCGCTTCGGAGGTGCTTTGTGCGGTGCCGAGACCTTGATCGTATAGCCGGCCTAGCTTGAATTCTGCCGTCGGTTGATTCTGTTGGGCAGCCTGGAGATACCACTTGCACGCGTCCTGGTAACTTTGGGGCAAACCACGACCAGCCTCATACATCTCGCCCAACTTGAGCTGGGCTTCCCGTCGTCCCTTGCCCGCGGCTCTCTCATACCACTGGGCTGCTTCCGCATCGTTTTGCTGAACACCACGACCCTGCTCGTACATGATGCCAAGCCGATACTCAGCATCCAAGAATCCCTGCTTCGCCGCCAACAGATACCATTTCACTGCCATCGCCGGATCGGGAGGAACTCCAAAACCGACGTCGTACATGCCACCGAGCCGATACTGACCCTCGGCGTATCCCTGCTCCGCCGCCTTGCGGAACCATTTGACCGATTCCGTAGAATTGCGTGGAACTCCCTGGCCAAAAGCATACATGTTTCCGATTTTCACCTGAGCTGCCGGGTCACCGGCATTCGCCCTTTGCAACATGTCCGGATCCTGAGCGAACACCAGACAACTCACAAGCAACAAGAAAACACACGGTAACTTTAGCTTCATTATTGTCTCTCCTTCACTCATCCCTTTTCCTTCCGGGACTCGGCGTTCCACATCGGGTCGCCCGTTACTGCTCGAATCTCAAAAGGATTGGAGCTTTATCTGAAGCATCAACATCCAAACCCAGAGTCTGCATACCACTCACCACCCATAGCGCTTGCGTCGCAGTAGAAGGTGAGGTCAACAAAGCGACACCTCGGCCATTGTTAGACACAGTCGAGACCGAATAAGTGCCAGCCAGCAGCAGGTCCTTTGTGAAAGTACCTGCCAGGCTCTTATCCTCTGCGCCAGACACAGTCTTGGCACCGTCGAAGAAGAGGGTGCCGGATACCAGGGTCGCTTGCGGCGAGGCTGATTCGCCTGCTCCGAGTGCGAAATTTCCTTCTAGATCCCCGGTTTCAAAAGGCGGAGCCAGTGCTTGAAAAATTACATCTCCACTTCCCACCGAGCCATCCGATGTCAACAAGAATGCCTGATTCGGTGCGGTTGCGTACAGGATCCAGACGCTCAACGCCCCTGTTTCCGCATCATCAACAGTTAGGACGCCACGACCATTCAACTGGACTGAGTAGGCCCCGGTCAGTAGTCCTCCAACGGTTACATTTCCGCCACTGTTCTGATCGAATTGCACTTGAATCGTTCCACTCCCGTCAAACTGCATTCGACCCACCGTCACTTGGGAGGAAGTTCCCGTGGACCCGGTAAGATCGAAGATAGAGGCTCCATTGAAGGAAGATGTGGAGAAGGGCAAATCGTTTTGCGCCTCAAGGACTCCTGCGGATACAGGATTGCCTGCGCTTACCGGATCAACCGACACGAGGAAGCATTCGCTAGAAGAAACGGCGTACAATGCCAACTTCAGTGTGCCGCTAGCAAACCCGGGAATGACCAACAAAGCATTTCCGTGTCCGGTATCGTCCACGTCGTAAGTACCAGAGAAAGTCGCAAAGGTCGGCATCAAGTCTCCGGCGTCGTTGACATCAAGACTGCTTCCGGAGATGGTGCCTGCGCCGCTCGGGAAAATCGACCCTACTGCCGCAATTCTTCCGCCTTGCGCATCGGCACCCGTCAGACTGACCACGTAGCCCCCGGCAAAGACGGAGGGATCGAACGACGTTGGATCCTGAATCTTGATAACTCCGGAGCCTGAGATTCCAGAATCGTCTGATTCAATTAAGCTGCCGGATTTGGCCGTGCCGTTCAGGGCCAACGCATACGTAAAGGTACCTAGCCTGCTCTTCAGCGTGAGTATGCCTCGATTATCTCCGCCGACCTGGTAAGTTCCGGTGAGTGCGACTCCAGTTTGGGGACCGGAAGTGCGGTTAACATCCTCCACCCCCGAAGTTACATTTCCATTGCCATCGGCGACGAAAGAAGCAGCCGCCTCGAATACCCCGGCGCGATCAAAGCCTTTGAAGAGCACAGCGTACTGACCATGCAACTTGCTGTTGTTAGTGGGAGTAACTGTGACTGTCGCCGAGGCGGACTGAGTTGTGTCCGCCTGCGAGGTCGCTGTGACCTTCACCGTGGGTGGATTCGGTACGGTAGAGGGAGCTGTGTACAAACCGGCAGAAGTCACGGTTCCGCACGCTGAGCCCGTGCAGCCAGTGCCACTGACGGTCCAGGCAACGGCAGTATTGGTACTCCCGCTGATTGTTGCCTGGAATTGCCGTTGCGCACCAACCGTCACCAGCGCAGTCGCGGGCGAAATGGCGACCGATATTGGAACCGCGATATTCACCTTGGCGGGCGCTGACTTGCTTGTATCGGCCTGCGACGTCGCCGTGACCGTGACCGAAGGAGGATTCGGAACAATCGCCGGAGCGGTGTATAACCCCGCAGATGAAATCTTCCCGCAGGCGCTACCTGTGCAGCCGGAACCGGAAATGCTCCACGAGACGAGCGTGTTGGAAGTGCCACTTACGTCAGCGCTGAACTGCTTAGAACCTGAAGGCGCCATCGTTGCTGAGGTCGGCGAGATCGTGATGGTGACTACCGGCACAACTGTCACCGAGGCAGTTGCCGACTTGCTTGGATCGGCCACGGAAGCAGCCGTTACTGAGAAGAACGGCGGCGCCGGGAGCACGGCAGGAGCCGTGTACAGTCCCGCGGAGGTTACCGTCCCGCAGGTAGTTCCCGCGCAACCGGATCCCGTTATCGTCCAAGTCACTGCCGTATTGGATGAACCCGTCACTGTCACCGTAAATTGCTGGTGCCCTCCAGTCCCTATCTGGACTGAGGTGGGAGAAATCGAAATTCCAACGGCCGTGCCCGTGGTGATGGTAACCGTGGCAGATCCGGATTTTGTAGGATCGGACAGCAACGTGGCCGTCACCGCGACTATGGGAGGATTCGGGGCGTGGGCAGGAGCCGTGTACAACCCACTGCTGCCGATGCTGCCGCAGGCGGATCCGCTGCATCCACTTCCGGAGATACTCCATACAAAAAGAGCAGACGAATTTCCCTTAGACGAAGCTGTGAACTGCAATTGGGCCCCCGGTTTCACCTGTGCCGATGATGGCGAAACGCTCACCGAAGAACCGGCGACGAGAGTGACCGTAGCGGTGGCGGAAGCTGATGGGTCACTTACCGCCGTCGCTTTTACGGTTACACTCGCAGGATTGGGTAGGCTCGCAGGGGCAGCATAGAGACCAGCTGATGTAATTGTGCCGCAGGCTGCACCGGTGCATCCGGCCCCGGAGACGGCCCATAGGACGGCGGTGTTCGTACTTCCCGTCACCGTTGCCGACAATTGCAACCTCCCACCGGCGGCCACTTGCGAGGTCTTTGGTTGAATTGACACAGACACCGACGACGCTGGCTGCACGACCAACGAAGCCGACCCCGACTTTGTCGGGTCAGCGACGGATCTGGCGACGACTGTGATCGCCGCGGACTGCGGAACGGTGGCGGGAGCCTTGTAGAGACCGCTGGCGCTGACAGAGCCACAAGAATTTCCTGCGCAACCTATGCCGACAACACTCCACATGACGGATGTATTCGAAGTACCGATGACGTGGGCGGAGAACTGTTGTTGCCCGCCTGTAGCAAGAACAACCTGATTGGGCGATACCGTTACAGACACAGCAGAGGGGGAACCGATCGTCACGGTAGAGCTCGCAGTTGCCGTGACATCTGCCAAGGAAGTCACCGTCACGGTTGCAGTGGGCGGTGCAGGAGCCGATGTGGGTGCAGTATAGAGGCCGCTGTTGCTAATCATTCCGCAACTCACCCCACTGCATCCCGACCCGGTAACGCTCCAGATCACGACACTATCGGTGGTTCCGCTCACACTTGCAGTGAACTGCAGCTGCCCCCCCGTCACCACCTGGGCATTTTGAGGAGAGAGTGATACCGAAACGGAGGCGAACGATGGGATTGCGAGACATATCCACCAGAGAGCAGAAATCAGTACGAAGGCGAGTTTCATTGTCTTAACTCCACCCCAGATGCCCACAACGTGAGGATTCTAAGCAAGCTATTCCTCTTTTCCCGTCCCCGAGACCGTCCCAGCGCCATTGGACTCAGGCGTGCTTTTCGAGACCTCCGTCCGAGAAGCTGCGTGGGATGACAAGGCCAGTTCCATGTCCACCATCTCCTTCAGCACGCCATAATCTGCCGCTCCACTAAAGAAGTGGCCATTCACGAAGAAGCTGGGTGTTCCAGTCAAGCCCAATTGGTGGGCCTCTTCCAGATCCTTCTTCACATTAGCGGCTTCTGCGCCGTCGTCCAGGCATTTGTCGAAACGATCGCCGTCCAAGCGGAGCACGCGGGCGTCTGCCTTCAGATCGGAAATCTGCGTTTGCTTGCTATAGAAAAGAACGTCGTGATATTCCCAGAACTTGCCCTGTTCGCCCGCG
This sequence comes from uncultured Acidobacteriaceae bacterium, assembly GCA_963772045.1. Lineage (GTDB taxonomy): Bacteria > Acidobacteriota > Terriglobia > Terriglobales > Acidobacteriaceae > Sulfotelmatobacter. Next base: position 729,059 of record CAVYWC010000006.1, read on the forward strand.
CAGCGCGCTGCCTCGGCAGCTTTCTGCGCGGTGTGGTGCATGGGAAGTGGGAAGTCTTTGTAGATAACGGCCACGCGTCCGTAATATTCCTTCTCCAACTTTTGCAGTTCGGGCGTTATTTTCTGGCAATACGGGCATTCATAATCGGCGAACTCAACCAGCGTCACGGGAGCGGTCTTCGACCCCTGTTCATAAGCGTTTTTTACATTCACATCGATGAGTGGCGGCTCAAGCAGAACTTGTACACGTGCATTGTTTCGCAAGTCCTTCACAAACTTGGCCCGTGCTTTGTCGCGACGTAACTCGCGGATATGATCCAATATTTGTTCGCGCACGGCTTCGTACGATTCGGTGGACTCCATTCCTTCGTAGTACACCTGCAGTTGGTCTTCGGTCGGATCTTTGATGTCTTCGTAAACGACCGTTTTGAGCAGTTCGTCGACGGAGAGATGGCGGTTCTTTGCCTCCATCTCGAGAAGTTTGTCATCAATCACTTGGTCTAATGCCTTTCGTTCATTCATGTAGTACTGATATCTGGCCTGCAGGAGCTTTCCACTCTGCTCCTGTTGTAAGTCATTTAGAGTTAGCTTCTGACCGGCAACTTCTGCTACGACTTGCATGTTGTCGGCGCTCTGTTGTGCCGACAGACACAATGGGGCAAGAACAAGTCCAAGGAAACACATCGGTAGCAACTGATTCTTCATTTATTTCCTCTCATGCAATGCTGTGTTTTTGAAGCCGACTCCAAGACAAATGCTATTCCTCTTCGCTGACTTGAAAGCTGGGACATGCCCGGAGGCATGTCCCACCTCGTTACACTAATCACCGGCTCCGCAGGTGCAAACACCCTGCCCGCTACCGAGAATGCCGATAAATGCGCACTGAGCTTGCAGGTTCGCGAGTTCGGTGGCACCCAGCGTCGAGTCAGAAGACTCGGTCTCGGTAATTGGATACGCGCTCCCAACCGGATTCTGAATATGCGTGACCCATACCCGCAGATTCTGTTTCGGACTAACGTTCGACGTCGGATCGCACGGAGAGTTGTTAACGGCGGCTGAGACAACCTTGATGACGCCATTACGCGAAACCACTCCAGTCAAGGGATTGGACGTTAGGTTAGACCTCACTGATAGCGTTCGCAGTCCATTGTGCGTTTCGACGCAGCCGCAGCACTCACTCAGCTGCTGATCCGCATCGAAGACATAGACCATGGCGCACAGATTGCCGTAGGTGAGCCCAGGATTGTCGATTCTCACCGTGGCATCCGGAGCGGGAGCCGCATTGTTGGAGAAATAGTTGACTTTATATACGTCGGTTTGCGCCATTGCTGCGGAGGTCAGGGCCAGCACGAGCAAGGCAAGGACAAGTACAGGCAGCATTCTGCATAGCTGTTTCATGCTTGGAAGTTCTCCTAGACGCGTGCCGGTTGAGGGGGAGGAATAGCTAAATGGCGCGCGATGGAAGCACTCTACCCTTCATCTCGCCGCTTACAAGTACCCACGTGGCCTAACCACTATCACTAGGTCCATGACGCTACGCCAATTGGAGTAGTTCGCCAATTCCACGCTCGTGTTAGTGCCACGGCAGTAATCCCGGAAGACTAAACCTTTGGGCTAGAGGCGCCCGGAGAACTTGCTGAAACGCTCCCAGGATGAAGGGCACAACTGCTCGTGTTCAGAATTTTTTACTGCTGTGGAGGATTCTGACCAGCCTGATCTTGCTCTTGCTGGCGCTTCTGCTGCTCGATGAGTTGCTGTTGTTCCTGTTGGATCTGCGCCTTTTGCATTTGATCGAGTTGTTCTCCGGACAAAACGGCACCGTCATGATGCACCCAACTTGGCAGCGGAGATGCCGGCGCTGTTGCAGGTTCTGGTGTTATTTGGCCAACGGAAGCACTGTCTGCATCCGTCCCGAAAGCTGCGCCATAGAACGCGGGAGTCGCCCCACCGTCGCTTAGCCTGGTCGGTACCGTGGAGAGGTTACCATTCGATCCCGTCGCCGCTTTGCTGAGAATAAGTCGCGTGATCCAGCCCGGATCCGAATTCGATGAGAGAATCACGTAGTTGAAATGCGATCCTTTCAATAGTTCCCTCACTACTTCCTGCGGTGTGCCCAGCCCCAGATGCACGAAAACCTGCTCCTGGAGGGCGCCCATCGGAAATTGCACCTCAGCTCCCGTACTGGCGCTGATCGCCTTCAGCACATCCCGTAGTGAAACGTGCTCGGCTACGATTCGAAGCAGGCCATCGCGGACTTCAATCTCCAGTTTCGGTTTGATGCCAGGCTTTTCCGCGGCGGCCGCTTCGTCTTGCGGCGTCGATATTGACCCGGCGGCCGAATCTGTACCAGCGACCGGAGCCGAACTTGGTAGGTTTGGTGTGTCGTCCGCGAGACAGAATCCGCTGGAATCCATATGGCACATATTCGCCGTAGGACTTTGTCCGAACATGAGACTGGAACAAGCCAGCACCCATACTACTGTGCGGGGGAGGGGCAGAATTGTCTTATGAAACGGGATTCTTAGAATTGCATTGGGATGCATAAGATCACCTTGGGGGAACGCGTTCTGTCTCGCGTGATCCTTTACTGAGCGTGCACTGTTGCGGGGACCGAGCCTGCGGACGCGCGGGCTCTTCGCGGGACTCTTGGTGGACATCCGTTGCTGGTTCGTCACCCTGCGCTTCATTCCTCGCGGAATCCGCCGGGGACGGAGCCTGCAGAGTCAAGTTCGTGGCCAATGCTTTTTCTCCAGTCTCCTCACTGACCCTTTCTGGATATCCGCTAGCATCTCGCGGCGCCGATCCCCGGATCCGACTCCCCAAAGCATCCGACTTGGCGCCGCACGATCCGGACTCGACTTCCTTTGCCTTTGCCTTGGTTTGGTGAGGAGAGGGGGACGTCTGCTCGGGTACCTGGGCAGCTGTAAAAGTGCCTATAGCGACAAGACACGCCCCTACGAACACATTTGCGCTCCAATGGACCGGTAGGGCGGGCACCGCACTTCGAAGAAATGCTCCGATGCTCGATATTCTTCTCATGACACCGATACCCCCAAAATATGGTAAATATAAGCATCGCATCCCAGACATTGACAATTCCACGTCTGTCCTAACCGATTCGGGTAGGAGAGTAGCACTTTTGGTCTAGTTCAAATTGCGTAGCTGAACTAGGCCTTGACATTCTTGGAGTTCTAGCGCAATACTTCCCCGATCCTTCGCATTGAAATTTGTGCGACGCAACCGGGCCCAAAGCGTCATCAGAAATCAGATTTGTAAAGAGCTAGCGCCCCCCTGCTAGCTCGTGGGGTGTTTGAATCATTCACAATCGAAATGAATGAATAGGTAGCAGACAGCTGTCTGCGTTTGAATCCCGAAGCGGCGTCATTTTCTTCCTCCCCTAGACTCCGCACGAAATCTCCAGTACTGATTGCTTCACGCTGGCGAGGAATTCGCCTTGCATTGAACGATGGACTGCATGAAACCTAGAGGAGAACGCTCGTGTTATCTGTAAGCTCCCAACCTGGGTTCCTGTTACTCGACAATTCGTTAGGCCCGATCGCTTCCAATCAAGAAGCTATCAAAATACTGACTTACCCGAACGCGCCCGAGCGGGTCAAAAGAATCGATATATTTCTAGGCGATAAGATTCGTACGGGTCTGGTCAGTCGCGATCCTTCGAATGGGTTCGATTTTGTCCGGGAGTTCAAGTCGGGTAAGCGAAGGTATTTTTGTCGAAGCTTTCAGGTCGAAACGAATAACAAGTCGATGCCGTTGCTTACCGCTCTTCTGCTGGAACGCAGCTGTTCGGGAATTATCGCAGTTGCTCAACTCGGCCAGGAATTTGAACTGACTCAACGGGAGAAGGAAACTGTAGAGTTGCTGGTCCAGGGCTTGACCAGCAAGGAAATCGCGAACCGCATGAACATCAGCCCTAACACCGTAAAGGCATTTCTTCGCATTGTGATGGTGAAGATGGGAGTCTCTACCCGATCGGGTATTTTGGGCAAAGCGATTGGACCCGGCAGGTAACGCGATGCGCTGCATCGTAAGCCTCTTTGGCTAATCCATTCGAGCAGTTTACGCGGCCCTGGGTTCGGGTGATCATCCTCGCTTGTGAAAAGGACCACATCACCCGATCGCCGGCAGTATCCTCGTTTCCCGGAAGTACTCGATGTTCGGGTTCGCGAGATTCAACCTCTTCGCTCCGCAATTACAATGGGTAAGGCTGTGACTGGGAGGGTGCATAACATCAGTCATGGCGGGATCTGCTTTATCACGACTCAGCCGGTCGGGGAATCGTCTCTGGTGCGTTGTTGTATTGGCGCATCAGAAGCGCCCGTCAATATTCCTACGCTAATGCAAGTCCGCTGGATACAGAAACACAAACTGCAATCCGATACCTATCTGATTGGCCTTCAGTTCTTGTTATGACCCAACCTAGAGGATTCTTCGTATCAGGTCCCGGGCAGCGGTGCGCTATAACCGCTCACAGTAGTACGGTCGATTTAGCCCATTCGAACTAGACTCAATAGCGATTGAAAGTTCTGAGTTGCAGGTGCATCCTCTTGCCGAGGTAGTCCAAACCCGCCGCGGAGTGCATCTGGCGCCTCCCCCCCTGGCACCTGCGTTGACAGGTACTCCAATGAGAATCATTGTTCGTCGCAAGCAAGCCGCGATATCCTTGCTCTTGTCGTGCGTACTGTTTTGGATTGCCGCAAATCTGAGCGGATGCGGAGCAGTCCGTATGGATCCGTCGGCACAGGCGGGCAGTCGCCTCGCGTCAGTGATCGTTGCCCCGCAAAATCCCGATGTCGCTCTAGGCAATGATCAGCAGTTCAGTGCTACTGCAGTATTCGGCGACGGAAGTAAGACGGACGTGACTAACCTCGCAGTCTGGAGTTCAGCACAAGCCAAGATCGCTACCGTCAACACTGAAGGTCTGGCTAGCAGTAAAGCAGTCGGTTCGACTTCCATCCTTGCCATCTATAAGGCTGTGAATGCTTCCTCGACGCTTACGGTCAACCCTGCTGCACTGGTGTCCATCACAGTTGCGCCACAGAGCATCTCGTTGACGCCCAACCATTCCGTCCAATTGAGCGCGACAGGGGCATTCAGTGACGGCACGACACAGGATCTTACCGGTGCGGTTTCCTGGTCGAGCACCCCAACCGGCATTGTAGCGATCAGCGCCGGCGGCTTTCTGACGGCGCAGGCCCTCGGTACGGCAACTATCAGTGCCACCTCTAATGCTTTCAGCACGACTGATACCGTCACAGTTTTAGCTCCGACTCTTCGGTCGATTTCCGTCGCTTCCAGCGAAGAGTCAATTCCGTTGGGAGAGAGCGTCCAGCTCTCTGCAACCGGGCAGTACAACGATAGAAGCACTCAGGATCTGACCGGCTCGGTACAGTGGTCATCTTCCAACCCGGCAATCCTCAGCATAAGCACTTCCGGCATGGTGACGGCACGCGCTAAAGGCCTAGTGACGGTCACGGCTACTGTAAGCACAATCAACGGTACGACTCCATTGGCGGTCGGGCCGCCAGTTGTCGTTTCGTTCAACATAGCGCCTGCCAGTTCTGTTCTTGCAGCCGGTGGACATGAACAATTGAGCGCATTAGAAAAGCTCAGCGACGGCACGACACAACATATGACCGGCGTCGGATTGTGGAGCTCGTCCAATCCGTCAGTCGCCGACGTCACGAATCAGGGTTTCGTGGTCGCTCGACACTCGGGGACCACGACCATCTCCATATCGTCCGGTTCTGTCCAGGGCTCCGCTACTCTGACTGTCAAGCCGGTGCTCGCAGTTTCCTATTTCTCACACGCCAACACATCTGGTTTTGCGGACTCTAACCTACGGCTCACCAACCCGGGCTCTACTGGCGGAAACCTCTGCGCGGAGATCTATGTCTTCGATCAGGATCAACAGCTCTCGGAATGTTGTGGCTGTTTGGTGTCTCCCGATGGATTGCTGGCCCTGTCGCTTAATTCCGACTTGACTGGGAATCCCCTGACAGGTATCAGGTCGACGACCGGCGTTATCAAGGTCGTGTCCGCGGATGTTCCAGCGAATGTCTCGTGCGATCCGTCAGTGATCACTCCGAATGGAGAGCTTCTCGCGTGGTCAACCAACACTCAAGCAAAAAGTGCGTCGGCCGTCGCCTTCACAGAAAGCTCGTTTCAACTTTCCCCATTGGGTGATGCTGAACTCGCTGCTCTACAGAGCCAATGTTCGATGGTTGCTACGCTCGCTAGTGGGCGCGGTGTCTGTAGTTGTGGCGCAAGCGCCGGCAACGGCATCGCGGATACACAGCTCCACCTTCCGTGAAATAGTCCCCCACGACGACTGCTCCAACAGCGAGCAGTCGGAAACCAGCGACTCACCGGGATGCTAACCCACTTGCCGCTCAAGCTGCGGGAGGAAATCTTCGAGCGTCCATGCTGGCTTTGTGGCAATCCAACTGGGGAGAGTTGTTTCACCGGGGATCTTTCACCCAGACTGGGTTTGACGCTCTCAGGCATACAACATCGTCCCCAACTGGGTTGTTAGGAGTGGGGCTGGACGGCAAAAGTAGCCGGCGAATGATCGCGTTTTAACGTTCTGGATCGTCCATTGTGACAGCTAGAGTTACGAAAAACTGGGTGAGGAGGACAAAGCGACGGAGTCTACCGCAAGGCGTCCACAGTAAGTTCGCACAATCCTCCCGCCGCATACGCAATTCCGTTCTCGAAGAAGAAGGTGTCTTAAGATGCGCACTGAGCAAAGATCGTGGTTTTCTGAAAAGCAAAGAGTAGCAAGAGCCATCAAGCCGACAATGAAGGTGTATCCTTTCGCTTATGCGCGACACGGCGATGTTCTGCGAGTCCCGGCGAAGCACCCGGGTTCCACTCACGGTGGCAATCGCGGTTGAGGGTGATGCTGAAGGTTCGACGTGCGGGGGCGAGACCATTATCGTGAACCTGCATGGAGCATTACTCTCAACTACGATTCGGCTGAGAGTTGGATTGAGAATCTCCATTCACGTCTACCTGACGGACAAACGTGCCAAGGCTCGTGTGGCCTACGTCGATCCTGAAAACGCGCTGCGGTGCGGCGTAGAATTGGATCATCCACAGAACATCTGGGGAGTTCCTCTGCCGCCGGCCGATTGGGATGAAAGCGCCGAGGTTCAACCCCACTAAGCAACTGCCGAAGTCGATGTTGACAAGGTTACGGGAAGTTGGAGAACCACGTGCAATCGGGAGAGCCAGTCGCGTTCTCTCAGGATGCCTGCAGTCTCTGCGCCAAGCTGTCACCATCCGTCGTTCTAATTTTCCGACCTACTCAAGGATGGGGAGTGCAACATCGCACAGGTACGCAAGCTCTGGACGGATCAGGGTGGGCAAGACGACGCCGTTGTAGATTTTCGTGTCATGCGGCATGTTTGCATTGTGACAAAGGTCATTCGTGGGGCTTGTTCCCGTCCATCGTTTGCATGGTTCACTACTTTAGCGAATAGTAGACCACGGCGTAGCCGAATGCGCAGATGATGGCGATCGCCCCGCTAAGCCCAGCCGGTCTCCAGAGTTCAAACTTGTACGCTTTCAGCCTCGCGATTTCTTCCATTATTTGCTTTCGCCTGATTTGACGGTTTGCGCACAGACGGTCGCTCGCTGGATCTGCAGGTGGGGCGTAATCATGTATCCTGTCAAAGACCCCAATGGTTCTCAGTTCCTCATAGAGGTCTGCCACGGTACGTTGCCGCGAGGACATATCGGTCTTCTTTTCATCCAGGAGGATTCGCCGCGTCGGGCAGGATGGGGGGAGGATTCAGCCGGAGCTGCGTGACGACCAGGGTACACCTACCGTTAACCAAGTCAAGTAAAACCTTGTGAATCGGATGCGTCCTTCACGGTCCGCTCTCCTTGATGTGACCAGCAGGGCAATTTTTCCGGTATCAGCCGATCACATCGTAAGCTCCCGTGGCAACCGCGATCGTGAGCGCGAATACCGTCCCGCCAGCCGATCTTCTTCCCTTCTTCGTACATCCGTCCCCAATACCTGATGCCAACCTCGTAGATCCGCAATCCCCAACTTCTTAACTAGGCGGTAGTGCGAGATGATTTGGTCGATCATTCTAGAGCCGTTCGCTTTCGCGCGCTTCGTCCTACGAAGCCGCTTTGCGGCAGTCAACAAATAGCAATGTCACCCTGTCGTCGAATCATTCCAGGTTAGTCGGCTACTCTCCCATAATCCAACTATTTCGGGAGGGGGAAACCCTTCATGCAGACCACCGTTCGGTCTGCTTGCTCGGGGTTGGAGTGGGCGAAGCCGAGGTTGGCTGTGCAAAGAACATCTCCTTTCCAAACCAAGCTAGTGTTGTTGTCGAGCGGAGCGTTCCGCTTAGTAGCTATCAGGATGCGCTGCGAACCGTCAGGCGAAAGGACCCATATCTGGTTGAGCAAAATCTCCGATACGTAGATGTTGCCTTTGGCGTCCAACTCGATCCCATCGAACGCTGAGAAGCCGTAGGGCAACGGCACGGGTTCACCGGCCGTTCCATCATCCTTGATCGGGATTCTGAGTACCAAGGGATCGCCGTCAGTAACGGCATAGATGTTCTTCTCCTGCTTATCGAGCACGAGATCATTTACCCCTAGGGGAAATCCCGAATAGGGCTTGGAGGACCAATTAAGCAGAGGATGTGCCGACCACAGGTCCACCTTTTTCCCGTCGGGAGAAATTTTCCAAATTCCGGAGTACGTGAGATCCGTCATGTACACATTGCCGCTCGAGTCGATCGCAACGTCGTCGGGATAGCAAAATGGCCAACCCTCGGCTTTTGTCGCGAGGGCCGTTACCTTTCGAGTTTTAGCGTCGATCTTATAAACGCCAGATCGGGTCACCGTCGCGTCCCGGCAAGCGGGGTGGAACGGATTTGCCAAGTCCTTCCTGAAGTCATGTTTCGAGTGGCCCGTGTATGCGACGTAAATATTGCCCGCTTGGTCAAGATCGAGTCCGATCAGGTCTCCGTTTCCGCTTTCTTCCTTCGACGGCACCCACGCGATGTGATCGTACCCGCCATTATCGTTGAGCCTGACGACTTCCCCGATATGCATTAGGGTCGCGTAGAGGTTGCCGTGCGAATCGACTCCGAGACCCTCAGGTGTATCGGGGAGTTTGGCCATGACCCAGGCCTTGAACTGTGCCGCGGCAGGCAAAGGAGCAGCGGTGAACAACAAAGCGCAGAGGATTAGCCAGAACAGAATCCTCAGGCATTCTTTCTTGCGCATACCCGATTGGACCATCGTTCGCGCCTCCTAATTTGATTGACTGTATCCCGCTGTGCAGCAAGCTAGAAGTGGCCACATCCAGATCTCGACTTAAGCCGCCCGCGGTAACTCGTGGATCCGTCGGCACACCTGGCCTTACCGAGATTGTGGAAGGGGCGCCATTATCCGGCCACGGTCAGTGAGGACAAGGCGACCGTTCTTTAGCGACGATTGGCGGCAGTTAGAGAGAGTACGGCGTACGAAGTGGCTGCGTCATTCATAAAGAGTGCGGTCTCCGGACTGATGTGGTTTTCTTTGCTCTTGTTGAGAGAATAGGCCGGCCAGGAACCTTCCTTCTTGTCCTGATTCGCGGTGAGCCACGCAAGCCCGCGCTTCAGTTCGGCATTTTCGGGCGAAATCCCGGCCCGCTGAAGAACAAAGGTGATCAGCCCCGTCGCGTATCCGTCGCTCGTCGTTTCCTGAGACGTTCCATCCGCGCGCTTCCAGCCACCAGACAGAGAAGACAGGCTCCAGCCACCGTCAGGCCGCTGCTTTTCCAGAAGCTCGCCGGTGATGGCCTGCTGCCGATCTGGTTCGAGCAGTCCCGGCAGCTTCGCGCCGGCCCACAAGAGAAGTACGCGATTAATGGTGGTCTGCAGGGCAAATTCGTGGTTGAGGTACTCTCGCAACAGCCTGAGGTTGACTTGGATTTCGGGCGCCGCGCCATAGTTTCCTGGGGCGATACCAAGGGCGACGGCGGCCAGTGTGGCTCCGAAGTAGTCCGAATCGTCCGCTTCCCAGGGCTCGTTCTTAAAGCGTAGCCAGAGCCAAGCACCTTTCTGCTTGCCGGCAATTTGCTGTTCGGCCCACATGTTCTCAAACGCCTTTCGCGCGTCGTCGCTGAGTTGGCCGTTTTGCGCGTCACGGCTCGAAAGAATCAGTGCATTGAGAACGGATTCCGTTCCGCGCGACTCGACCGACTTGTATGGCCCGCGGTCCGCATCCTTGTAGAACGGTTCAACCTCCTTCCAGAGGCGCACGCGCTTCGTGACGCTATCCAGCAGCCGTCGCTCGTTCGGAGATGGGGCTTGTTCGGCAAGGGCCGTTCGAAGAGCCGAACGCGAAAGCGCGTAAGGAACGGCGGTGTGGCAGGACACGCAGACGGTCTCATGGTCCCGTTGGGCTCTGGGCCATTCCATCCACCACGATTGCCGCCGGTCTAAGTAAGCGGCCGCAGCGCTCGGATCCCAAGAGTTCGCGGTTTTTGTTTCTGGCTTATCGGAGTGAGCCGTCACGCCTTCTGAACTGTTAGGGGAAGCCGCGCCCGTGCGCCAGCCAGTCACGAAGATTCCCATCACCAAGCAGGCCACTACCCCGCCCGTCAGTCGCATAACGCTCTTCATGAAACCTCCCTCTCAGGAGCAACGAGTTCTGGTTAATTTGTTCTGGCCGTCTAAATTCTGCTGCTTGAGTTTGTTTAATTGTTGTCGGAGGTCGACCGCTTTATGTGCGAGCGATTATAGCCTCAATCAGATGGCGCTCCAACGGATCCGGCGGTTCAGGATGAATTGTCGCTAGCCTTAGTCGGAAACGCCTCGGGGACGAACTTCGCCTTAAACGCATGATTATGGGCGAGCTATAATTGCGCGCACTGATGGCGCTCTCCCCTGGCACAAAACTCGGCCCTTATGAAATTGAGTCGGCGCTCGGCGCAGGCGGCATGGGCGAAGTCTACCGTGCCAAAGACACCCGGCTGGGTCGGAATGTTGCCATCAAGGTCCTGCCGGAAAAATTAGCGAGAGACACCGAGCGGCTGCAGCGATTTGAGACCGAGGCGCGGGTGATTGCGGCCCTGAACCATCCCAACATTCTTTCTATTCACGACATCGGCACCTATGGCGGCGCGCCTTACCTGGTCTCCGAGTGCCTAGACGGTCAAACCCTGCGGATGGAGTTGAGCGGTTGGGCCTTGCCGGTGAGACGAGTCGTCGACTACGGCACTCAAATCGCACAGGGTCTGGCGGCGGCGCACGACAAAGGGATCGTTCATCGCGATCTGAAGCCGGAAAATGTTTTCGTCCTCCGCGATGGGCGGGTAAAGATTCTCGATTTTGGAGTGGCGAAGCTGATGCGACCGGAGGCGTCTTCGGACGAAGGTGCGACTATAGATGCCGGGCCCACCTCCGCCGGCGTGGTGCTCGGCACGGTGGGATACATGTCTCCAGAGCAGGTGAGGGGCGAGCCTGCCGATGCCCGTTCTGACATTTTTGCGCTGGGCACGATCTTGTATGAAATGCTGTTCGGGCAGCGTGCGTTCCGGCGCGATACTTCGGCCGAAACGATGACCGCGATCCTGAAAGAGGATCCGCGGGAGTTGAGCCTTACAGGAAAAACTATTTCGCCCGCCTTGGAGCGCATTGTCCGGCGATGCCTCGAGAAAAAGCCTCTGCAGCGCTTTCAATCGGCGCGGGATTTGGCCTTCAATCTGGAAGGCCTGACGGGAGTTTCTTCCACTAGTGCAACCAGCGTCAGTGCTGGGGCTGCGATTGCAGCGGAGGAAAAGAAAACGTCGGGCAAGAGGATGATGATCCTTGCAGCGGCAGCGTTTTTGCTCGCGCTTTTGGGCGCGGCAAGCTGGATGCTGGGAGCGCGGAGCCGTTCGGTTGTTCCACCGACCTACCATCAGCTCACGTTTGAGCGCGGATTGGTGTATGCCGCACGCTTTGCGTCGGACAGCCCTTCTATCTATTACAGCGCCAGTTGGGACGGCGAGCCGGTTCAGCTCTACTCCACACAGCCCGATACTCCCGAGTCGCGCCCCTTGAACCTCGTTAACTCCACGTTGTTCGCGGTATCTGCCTCGCAATTGGCGATTTCGGAGGGCTGCAAGGACCGCTATATCGGGCTTTGCCAGGGAACATTGGGGCTGGTACCCCCTGCCGGCGGGACGCCGCGGCAGGTTGCCGACGATGTGCTGGCCGCCGATTGGAGCGCCGATGGCAGGGAGATGGCTTTGATCCTCCAGGTCGCGGGGAAGTACCGCGTGGAGTTCCCCGCGGGAAGGTGCTCTACGAGAGCACCCACCCGCTGGGATATTTGCGAATCGCACCGCACGGCAACGCGGTGGTATTCGAGGAATTCAGTTCGGTCGATGGCGATGCAGGGTGGGTCGTCGCAGTGGACCGCAATGGGAAGCAACTGCTCCACTCGATGACGTTCGTCAGTGTCGAGGGTGTGGCGTGGGCTCCGTCGGGTGAAGAGGTTTGGGCCGGGGCCACTCTGACGGAGGGATGGGCGGACGAAGTGGTCGGTCTCGGACTCAACGGAGAGCAGCGCGTCGTACTTCGCCTGCCGGGTATTCTGCGACTTCACGATGTATCGCGGGATGGGCGAGTGCTTCTTTCGAAAGAATCGTGGAGAAGCGGATTGCAATTCCGTGGACCGGCTGACAAGAAAGAACGCGACCTCAGTTGGCTCGACTATGCGACCTTGAGAGATATTTCGGCGGACGGTAGCTTGATTTCATTCGATGACTGGGGCTCGGCGGCCGGCGCTTCGGGCCTGGCTTTTCTGCGAAAAACGGACGGCTCCCCAGCGATAAAACTCGGTCAGTACGGCGAGCCAATTCTCTCGCCCGATGCGAAGGAGGTGCTGGCGCTCAACGCCACGACTGTAAACCTGATCGGTTTTGTTTTGCTTCCTACAGGAGTGGGGGAAATCCAAAAAGTGAACACCTCAGGGATGCAGGAAACTACATCGCAGGGTTTCATGCCCGACGGAAAGGCAATTTATTACGCCGGAGACGATGGCCACGGCTGGAAGATGTATATCCAGGACATCCTCGGCGGGAGCCCGCGCGGCGTGACCCCCGCGATTTCCGTCAAGCGGAACCATTTTGAAGGCCATTACCTTTCGCCGGATGGCCGAATATTTTTTTCGCGCGACCTCAGCGAGCGGGGAGGGCTGTATCCAATAGCGGGCGGAGAACCGCGACTGATTCAGGGCTGGTTGCCCGAGGACATCTGGGTTGCCTGGGCCGCTGACGGACGATCGATCTACGTCTACCACGATGACAAAACTTCGGCGACTCTTTACCGGCTTGAGCTTGCGACCGGGAGGCGGGAACTGATTACGACCTTGGCCCCGAGCGACACTGCGGGGGTGACGACCATCGTGAATGTCCGCATGACGGCCGACGGCAAGACTTACGGCTACTCGTTCTCGAGAGAGCTGTCGGATTTGTTCCTGGTGGACGGGGTGCGGTAATCGTTCAAGAAGATGGAGGAGCTTCTCTTGTCCGTTAAGCAGACAGAACGATGGTTGGTGAAAAATCGCCTGGTAACAACAACGCAGCGTGACAGACTTGCTGCCTGATGTGCCTCCCGGTGAAACAAAATTCCAGATTGCAAGAACTCGGAAGTCCAAGGCTAGAGCGTTGCCCGGATAGGACGAGCGCACGATCAGTCATATCGAGGAATTTGGCTGTTCTGTTGTCAAAGTCAAGCGAACGAAATACGGCCCCAGCCGGTCATACGTTGTGGGCGTTTTCGAAACCCAAGGCGCGAATCAAAAGCAAACTCCCAATCGAGATCGTCGTAAGAGCTGACGAGCGTCATCACACGTCTGTACGCAAACCTCGGACCCACGCTTATCGTCGGCCTCTGAAGCACCAGTGTCGGCGCGGGCTATAGCTGTCATCCGACCGGCGCCAATCATCATCGCTCTCCCCTGTTCCTTTGCACCCTGTCTGGCAAACGCCAGTTGCACGCTTATAAGGACTTTTCGCGCGGAGCTAGCTTGCACTCGGATGTCCTTAGGAGTGTTCTACCGGAAGTTGGCAGCAAACGATATCGTATCGTAGACGTATGACTACGAGACGTATGAATCCAACATTCCTCTTGTTATGCACTACAGTAGCTGCTGTTCTCGCCTTTGCTACTGCGGCCTCGGCCGAGGTGCCTACCGGAGACTGGATCGGTCAGCTAAGCAGTGGCTTTAAGGTTCGCGTTCACATCAGCAATACAAACTTCGGATACAGCGGATATCTGACCAATCCGAGCGGCAATGAGACCGCGTTCGATCAGGTGGTGTGCGATGGCGCTCATCTCCACTTCTCTGTAAAGAAGCTTAACCTTAGCTACGACGCTGAATGGAATGGGACGGAGCATGCCTGGAGCGGTAACTTGACATTCCAGCAGATCTATCCACTCACTCTCAAGCGCGCAACCACAGCCGATATCGCACCCGCAGTTCACAAGCGGCCACAGGAGGAGGCGATCTCGGCAGGCCCGCTGCCCTACCAGCAAATCGACGTTCTGTTCGACAATCGGGTCGCTCACAACCGGCTCGCGGGTACGTTAACCATGCCATTGGGCGGAGGTCCTTTTCCGGCTGTGGTACTCGTCTCAGGCACAGGGCACAACACGCGAGACGAAGATGTCTGGGGCCACAAGGTGTTTCTGGTGCTGGCGGACGCCCTGAGCCGCAGAGGATTCGCAGTTCTTCGCTATGACAAGCGCGGCGTTGGAAGTTCAACCGGCGACTATGACGCTGCAACAACAGCGGACTTTGCAACCGACGCCGATGCCGCAGTTATCTGGCTGCGAGCACAGCCAAAGATTAACCCCGAACAAATTGGGATTCTGGGGCACTCCGAAGGCGGCATCATCGCTCCCATGGTCGCTGCATCCGACAACAATGTTGCATTCGTGCTAATGATCGCTGGTCCTGCATTGCGCGGCGACAAACTATTTGTCGAGCAGTCGGCAATGACGGCAAAAGCATACGGTGCACCGCAGGATTACATCGAGCGCCGCAAGTTCTTCGATCAGCAGCTATATATGGCGATCGTTGCAGCTCCTTCCACCGCTGAGGCACATAAGGTCGCTGACGCCCTTGTTGCAGAAGGGATCAAGGATCACCTGGTGGATCAGAATGAGGCGGAAGCCTTAGCGAGCAACGACACCAGCGTCTGGGAGCGGTATTTCCTCGCCTATGATCCGGCACCCACGCTGGCGCGCCTTAAGATACCGGTACTGGCGGTATACGGATCGCTGGACGTTCAGGTCCCGGGCACGGACGACGCGATGGCAGCAAGTGACGCACTGAGAAGGAATCCTAACTCGGTCGTGGTACTGCTGCCGGGTAAGAATCATCTCATGCAGGACGCAAAGACAGGCGGTCCCAATGAGTATAACGACATCGAAGAGACCATCTCGCCTTCGGCGCTGGCCCTGATCGTGGGCTGGCTCGCCGACCTCCCAGCGAAGTGACCAATGAGCAGTGTTGGTTTGTTGCGTAGGTGGCTTCACGTTCCTCCCGATAAACGCTCCAGCATCGAGGAATCCTCTCTCGGCCTTCGCGTTCGGATCCCGGTCGCCAAGCCGAATTGAACTAAGCCGCGTTGCGGCAGACGCATTCACGTGTTGCGGGGCCACGTTCGAGGTGATCTGAGCTAGTTTGTGGCGCAGAGGAGGAAGTCTCTGTGACCCATCTACGTCAGATCATGCTTGAGGAACTACGGCGCCGCAACTACGCCGAGTCCACCATCCACTCTTACATTCACACGGTCGAGCATTTCAGTCAGCACTTCCATCGTTCGCCCGATCAGCTTGGCCCCGAGCATATTCGCCAGTATCAGGCGCCGTTGTTCACGCGCTGGAAGCTGGCCCCGAACACCGTGACGCAGGGGTTAGCCGCCCTGCGTTTTTTCTATGTCCAAGTGTTGAAGCGAGGCTGGAGCGTAGCCGAGACCCCGTATCCGAAGAAGGTTCTGCACTTGCCGCAGGTGCTGAGCCAGGACGAAGTTGCGCGTTTGATCGACGCGGCAGAGTTTCCCTTTCATCGCATTCTGTTGGTGACCCTCTATGCCACGGGCGTACGTCGCGTGCCCCAACTCATAAATCGTGATGATGTAGGGATGATTGAGCGCGCGGGCGGAACGGGCTTCCTTTTCAAAGCGCGCTAGGGCTTCCGGTTGAGCAAGGCGTTCCAGGGAAAGCGTCTTAATGGCGACTTCACGGTCGAGGCGGGTATCTCTGGCTCGGTACACCTCGCCCATGCCCCCGGCGCCCAATTGCTGAAGAATTTCGTAATTCCCAAAGCGGGTGCCCGGCGAGAAGGTGGATGACACGAAATCTGCCATGGGTGGCAGCTTCATCAGCCTCGCCGGCGAAGCGGTCGGCTGGCCAAGAATTGATCGCTCGCCGCCGCGCTATGAACTTAGAATTCTGAGCTTTCCGATCGCAATGGACTCTGCGGCCGAAACCCCGGAGTGCGTTTATAATACCGCACACTTCGGAGGCGATTCATGGATATTCGATCGGTGCAGCGGCCGCTAAAAGACCGGTACCGGCAGGATCCGGCACGTTCCCGGATCACTCTGACGGCGCACGGCAAACAGACTGATGCGCCCATCTCCTGCTCGATCGATCTAGGTCGGGCGATCTACAACGCTCAAGCTCACAAAGGAGTGGGCGGAGCAGGGACGGGCGCTTGTTCCGGAGAGCTGCTGCTGGGTGCGCTGGCTGCCTGTGCGCAGATCACTTGCCAAATGGTAGCTGTTGCGATGGGAATCGCTAGCGAGGCCATCAACGTCAGGGTTGAAGGGGATCTGGACCTGCAGGGTACTCTGGGTCTGTCGAAAGAAGTGCCGGTCGGATTTCAGAACATCCAAATTATTTTCGACGTCCGCGCGCCGCAGGCAACGGCGGAACAGTTAAACGCGTTGCGAGCGAAAACGGAGCAATATTGCGTGGTGATGCAAACGTTGCTGCATCCGCCGCGGATTGAGAGCAAATGGAAGCAGTAGGGACGGTCTAAGCGCACACCGCCCAAAGTTCCGCGACGAGAAATTCCGTTTTCATTTCGGTTTGACGTTCTGATTCACGCGGAACAGGTTTGCCGGGTCCTAGCGCTTCTTGATCCTCTCCAGACGGTCGTAATTCTTGCCATACGTCACCCGGATGCGCTCTTCACCCTCTTCCATCATGAAGTTGATGTACGCGCCACCAGCGGAGTATCGATGAAGCGCACTCTAATACTCCTTCGCCCACCTGGAGATTTTTTCCTCGTTCGCGGGTCCGGACCAACCCCGAGTATCACGGCCGCCCATATCGCATCGCGGTAACACCACGGCGTTGCTTTGTTCTTGACGCGGCTCGCCGCACCGTTGACTGGGTATAGGTGCATGCTCGACTGCATCGTCGGCAAATTCGCCGCGTGATTCAGATGCTCGTGATGGCTTCGTCAGGGAGCGTGCGCACGAAATCGGCCTTTCAATATCATTTGGCCCGAACGATCACCGATCGATATCGCGCATGTCCACAGTCGGCCCAGCACAGGGCATAAGCACATTGGTGAGGGAGAGCGGGCGCCTGAAGGTATTTGTGAGATGGGTTCTAGCCTCTCTCACAAAAGAATTGGGGTAGAATCCCTCCAACAAATTGCAGCCTGAACAAAGCTATAAATGATACTGTGGTGGGGTCCGGAAGGTGCTTTACGACCGGGCGGAGTGCCTCTTCGGCGCGGTGCGTTTTTCCGTTTCATCGGAGATGTGTAGTTTCGCCACGAAAGCTGTCATGCGGCGCGAAACATGGAAGCGGCTAAAGAGGATGTTTAGGGCTGCCAGGCCGAAGAATTCTGGCTGGGCCGAAGCTGCCGAGTGCCCGGATTCCATCGACTCACAGCCTGAGACCCAGGATGATCGGCAGTCTTCAACAACTGAGAGTATCGACATCTGCCAAGCGGCCATAACCGTGGCTGGGGTTCACCGTCCCATTCACGCGCAAGAGGTAGCGCCCTCGCTGCTACCTGGACAGATGGTCGCTGGGCGCTTCCGTGTTCTTCGCTTTATCAACCGTGGCGGCATGGGCGAGGTCTTTGAGGCGTGGGATTCAGAATTGGGTGACTGCGTCGCTCTCAAGACTATTCGCCCGGACATCTCCTCCTTGCCTTCTGCCATCGATCGCTTCAAGCAAGAGGTTCGCCAAGCGCGCGGCATCTCGCACGTGAATGTCTGCCGCGTGTACGAAGTTTTCAGTCACATGCTGGACTCGGGCGAGCAACTCTGGTTCTTCACTATGGAACTGCTCGCAGGTGAGATGCTCGCCGAGCGCCTCCGCCGGGAGGGCCCGATCCCAGTCAAGGAAGCTCTGGATTTGGTCTCACAAATGGTCGCAGGCCTCGCGGCTGCGCACGAACATTCAGTAGCGCACCGCGACTTCAAAACCAGCAATGTGATGCTGGTTGAGCACCCATCAGGCAAGACCCGTGTTGTGGTGACTGATTTTGGCCTGGCTCTGCGGGTTGCTACTGGGCAACATGCCAACCCGGAGCAGCCCAAGTTCGGTACACCGCTTTACATGGCCCCGGAGCAGGTGCATGGCGACGAAGTTGGATTTGCTGCCGATCAGTACGCGCTCGGTGTCGTTATGTGCGAAATGCTGACCGGCAAATGTCCGACCCGTCCGGATCCCGAATCCGGCATCGACAAAGCTCTGCTGCCGCTTGGGCATCATTTGAATGCTCGCTGGGAAAGCGTCATTCGCCGATGCCTCGAGTTCCGGCCGGAAGATCGTTTCCCGGAGATTCGCGACGTCGCCTCCGCGCTCAACCCAGTCAGGCAATCTAAAAGCCCATGGATCATCGCCGCTGCAGCCATTTTATGTCTAGCCTCGGGCTTTGTGGCGTTGAGAGTGCGAGCAGCAGGGGACCGCGTGGAGGCAGCATCGCAACTGACACCCGACACCGACCTGACTAGCCGTCCCAGTATTTCGCAGGACGGCAAAATGGTGACTTACAGCTCCGATCGCGCCGAGGCTGGTAATCTCGATATTTGGGTGCAGACTCTTCCCTCCGGGGTGCCAAAGCGCCTGACCACCAACCCGGCCGAAGATGTCGACTCAAATCTCGCTCCCGATGGCCGGGCCGTCGTCTTCCGTTCTGAACGGGATGGCGGAGGAATTTACACCGTCGAGGTGGCTAGCGGACAAGAGCGTCTACTCGCCCGATACGGTCGCAATCCCCGCTTTTCTCCCGATGGACGCAGTGTGGCCTACTGGGTCGGAGATTACGACGCCACGGTCGCATCCGGTCAGATCTTTGTTGTTTCTCTCGCGGATGGATCCTCAGAGCACCTTGCTGCCAACTTCAAAGACGCGCGCTCACCCGTCTGGAGTTCCGACGGACGTCATATTCTTTTCACCGGCTGCCGTGATGGAGACCAATCGATGTCCTCCTGCTCCGAGTGGTGGGTCATCACGCTTGATGGCAAAGAAGAGAAGAATACCGGGGCCTTGTCTTTGCTCCGCCGAGAACACGTCGACCTCAACGATGAGATCGGCGGGTGGTATGGCGATATCGTTCTGTTCAACGGTGGACAGGGACCAGCATGGAGTCTATGGGAACTGAAGCTTCCGCAATCGACGCTTCGTGCAGAGGGCAAACCTCGTCCAGTGACCTCCGGTGAGGCACGGGAGGTTGCCCCGTCCCTCGCGGCGAATGACAGCATTGCCTTCGAGCGCCTTACTGCCGCAGTGCATATCTGGAGGATTGACCGCGCGTCCGAATCGAGGCCGGCCGAAGCGGTCAAATTAACGCACGCCGCAGCACCCGACTATTCGCCGAACATCTCAGCGAACGGGCATTGGCTCGTGTTCGAGAGAGGTTTCGGAACCAAACACGATATTTGGATCAAGGATATTCAGTCTGGAGCCGAGTCCTTGTTTGTGTCATCGGCCATGGAAGAGTATTCGCCGATCATCGACGACACAGGAAAAAGGTTGGTTTTTGAAGGACGAGAAGAGAAGGTTGCATCGGTATTCACCGCTGTTCAGGGCCAGGCCCCCAGAAAGTTGACGATGGGATGTGAAAATCCGACGAGTTGGTTCGACCTAAATCGTTCCTTTTTCTGCAAAGAAGGGCTGCCCTCCAAGATAAAAATGGTAGACATCGAGACGGGCGCCTCGGTTACCGTGTTGGAGAAAAAGGACTACTCTCTGGGCGAAGCGACATGGTCGCCACAGAACCAATATCTTTTGTTCACCGCGTCACGCAACGGCACCGCTAAGCAAGTGTTCGCGGTACGCTTCCCAGAAAACGCGAGCATGCCCGTAGGTGAGTGGATTCCAATTACTTCCGAAACTGAGTTCAGCGGCCGCCCACGGTGGTCTGGTGATGGGAAAACAATATTTTACTTGTCCACCCGCGATGGATTCTCGTGCGTATGGGGGCAGCATTTCGATCCGCGATCAGGAAGGGCAACATCACCTCCCTTTGCCATTATCCACTATCATAATCCTCGTTTTTCCCCGCACGTCGTAGTGGAACGGGCCTTCAGCCTCTCTGCCGCTGGCGACTCGATTTACCTCAATGTGGGAGAAATCAACTCCAGCGTGTGGATCGGCACGCTGAAACGCCACCCCAGCTTTTCATCCTTCTTTCAATCTCAGCGATAAATTGTCTTCCCGAGATTCTTCGTGTATAGTGCCCCCGCTGGTGAGCTTCCAAATGCCAAACAATCCTAGAAAAAGCGCTCCCAAAAAGAAAACTCGCGGAGAGAGAGCTGAAGCTATACACGCGATTCGCGTGCCGCTGAAGAGGTCTCGGAAAACCACCCGTGAAGACCTGGAATTGGCGATTAAGACGAGCCTCGCAAGCGAGCCTACGGACATCCTCCAGGACGATGATACGTTAGTCATCGTTGTTGAGCGGTTCTGACCAAAGCTTCTAGCGCTTGCTTATGTCGGTTTGCCTCGTCACTGCGTCGATCGTGGCGGAGTTCACTGACCCCGCCGAGATTAGGTGCGAGTCTGTCAGAAACGCCGCTCGAGATCCCCAGCTTGGGATTCTGAGCCTAGCCGCAGTGCTCGAATCTTGCGGCGAGAGCGTCCGCATCCTGGATCTCAACCGCGTCTACCTCGATCATTTTGATTCTCACTCCACGGTTGCTGGATCGGAGTTTGCCGAATCCGCAGCTCGCATTGTTACTGCTGGTGACGCGGACATTTACGGGTTTTCCAGCATCTGCAGCAGCTATCCCCTAACCATACGCATCGCCGAGGTCGTAAAGGCTCTTCGCCCTGAAGCGACGATACTGCTGGGCGGCCCCCAGGCATCAGCGGTCGATCTTCAGACGCTTTCTGTCTTTCCTTTCATCGACGTAATCCTGCGAGGCGAGGCCGAGCAGACTATGCCGCTTCTATTGGATGAGCTAAGAGGCGACCGCCAGCTCGAGAAGGTTCCCGGCCTGAGTTATCGCGCAGGCGCGGCCCCCCATCGAAATCCCGCTGCGCCATTGATTAGCAATTTGGATAGCATTCCATCGCCCGCCTATCACCTTAGCCAGTACCTGCAAGGTTCCACGCGAGCCTCCCTCGAACTCGGGCGCGGTTGCCCCTTTTCGTGTACCTTCTGCTCGACCAACGACTTCTTCCGCCGCAAGTTCCGGCTCCGCTCGCCCGGGCGGGTGCTACAGGACATGAAATCTATCGCGGCTACCTACGCGATCCGCGACTTCGAACTTGTTCACGACATGTTCACCGTCGATCGCAGACAGGTGGTGGCCTTCTGCGATGCCATGATCGCTTCCGGAGAGGGCTTCACTTGGTCCTGTAGTGCGCGCACGGACTGCATGGATGAAGAACTCCTCGAACTGATGGCAAAGGCCGGTTGCAATGGAATCTTTTACGGGGTCGAAGTCGGCTCGCAAAGAATGCAGACAGTTATCGACAAGCATCTCGATACTGGACGGGCCCACGAAATCATCGATGCGACCGAGCGGCTGGGCATCGGCAGTACGGTTTCCCTCATCTCCGGTTTTCCGGAAGAAACATGGGACGATGTCCGCCGGAGCCTGGATTTTTTCATGCATTCAGCCCGCTGCCCCAAGTCTCACCCCCAGCTGAACCTGCTCGCGCCTTTGGCCGAAACTCCTCTTCTTACGAAACACAAGAACGAACTGATCCTCGAGGAACTCTGTTCCGGCGTGTCCCACCAAGCCCGCCGCCAAGATTCCGCCGACATCGAAATGATCGTTTCCTATCCCGACATCTTTCCAAACTTCTATGTCATTCCCACCCCTGCCCTCCAACGTGACCGTCTCTTCGAGCTACGCGAGTTTACGTTGATGGGCTTAGCCCGCTTCCGCTGGATACTTGTCGCCATCCACCAGGGTACCGCGGGAATTTTGGACTTTTTCACAACATGGCGGGGGCACCGCCTCCGGATTCGCCCCGCGCTGGGACCTTCCGACCTGCGGCAGTACTATCGCACGGACGATTTCTGCACGGATTTTACAGACTTCATGCGCACACACAGAGCGGGCAAGACCACGGCCGTTAAAGCGCTGCTGGATTATGAAGACGCCCTCAGACGCAGTGCAGCAGCTGATACGCGAGCGATGCCTGCAGGTGATCTACTCTCGCCCGGAGCTAGCCTGGCCCCGAACGATATGCCGGTCAGAAGAAATCGCATCCTGGTTT
Source organism: uncultured Acidobacteriaceae bacterium (assembly GCA_963772045.1). GTDB lineage: Bacteria > Acidobacteriota > Terriglobia > Terriglobales > Acidobacteriaceae > Sulfotelmatobacter. Next base: position 751,794 of record CAVYWC010000006.1, read on the forward strand.
TCGAGCTCGCCTACGACATTCAGCTCATCGTCGATGCCTTGAAGCTTCAGAAGAAGCCCGTTCAGTCCCCGGATCGGTACTTTTACGTCACGCGCCCTCTGTCGGCCGCCAGTGCCCGCATTGACCGGATCTCCAACTGGATGGCCTACGTCCTCCGCCTCAGCGATGGCAGGCGCAGCGTCGATGCGATCGTCAGGCAACTGTCAGCTCGACTGCCGGAGATCCAGAAGTCCTTTCGCGAGTACGTGTGCATGCGATTGCTGCAGGGAGCGGAGAAAGAACAATTCATCGAGGTCTATCGAACTGCCCCTGATTCTGTGGCCCCAAATCGCAAAGCCGCAGCGAAGCTTAACGCTCGCAGGGCCGCCTAACGTGGCTCACCACATCGAGATCCCCCTTCTATGCATCTGGCAGTCCGTTTGAGACGGTAGAGTTCTGGGATTTCGAATACTTCCCGATCCGCGCCAATCCCGTCGCCCGGAACTAGAGCCGTTTGATCGTTGCGAACCAAGCTGGCGCGCCGTGGTCATCGTGGAATCTCGTCTGAATCCTGTCCGATTGGATTGCGGCGACATCCCATCCATTGCGGAGGTTGAACGCCGCTCTCAATTCTTCCTGACTGACGGGGTGCGGGCCAGTATCAGGACCGTCGTCACTGAAGCACAATACGTACAGAGTTCCATCGTGCTTGGTCACCGACGCTAGACTCGCCACGTATTGTGTTCGCTCGTCGCCGTCGAAGGTGTGGAACAGTCCGCAGTCCAGAACCGTCTCAAACGTGCGCCCCAAACGCACCAACTGGAAGGCGTCAGCCGCAGCGAACTCAACTTCGATCCCACGTTCGGCGGCTTTCTGTCGGGCAATCGCCAGTGCCGTTTCAGCCACGTCAATGCCCAGAACCGACAATCCGAGCGAGGCGACGTGAAGAGCGTTCTCACCGGTGCCGCAGCCCGCATCGAGCACCGCTCCGGCGAATCCGCCCTCGGACGCCAAACGCACAACTGCTGGCTGCGGCTGGCCAATATCCCAAGGAGCAGGGCCGTCGTGGTACGACGCATCCCAAGGCACCCCCGACCTTCGTTCGTGACTGGTCGGGTACCGACCACTGAACGGGTCGTCAGCGAGGGTTCCTGGTCGCTCCAACATCTTCATCCCTTTCCTGTGTACCTGGCCCTACCGCTCACCGTAGTACCCTGATCCACAGGTCTTGACTACCCACCCGCGCCCTAAGTGGCGAGAACAAGCGTTGGCGCTCAGACCCCCTAATGAGCGTTCTCGGGTTTTTCCGCTCCCGGTGTATTGGTCCGGTGTTCCGCACTTCCTTACAACATCGAGCATTGTGGACCCTTTCTTGAAGGACGTAAAGCAACTCAGCTGCCTCGCCGTTTTCGAAGCGTTTGGAATTTTGAACTGCTCTGGCGCGGGCTGGGACCGAATTGTGTTAGATTTCGGTCTGCCAAAATAAGGAGGATAGGATGCGGAAAAGGATAATCTCCCCGGGCCTCCTGCTTTGCGCACTCCTCACCTGTTTGTCCGGTCTTTCGCAGGAGCCGTACGAAGCCCGAGCTGCCCGCTTACAAACAGAAGATATCCCTCCGCTCCTTGAGAAAGCTGAGCGCGGTGATCTAAGTTCGCAGGTGCTGCTGTGGCTCGCGTACTCCGGTGGATATGGCGTACCTAAGGACGTCCAGAAGGGACTTCCGTGGCTGCGCAAAGCCGCCGAACAGGGTAGTCTCGAAAGCCAGTGGGTCCTGAGCACGGTGTATCAGTTTGGTCGAGGCGGGGTGCCCGTTGATCGTGCGGAATCGTTCAAGTGGGCGCTCAAAGCCGCGGAACGCGGTCATATGATCGCGCAGCACAACGTTGGCAGTGCGTACCTGCATGGCTCGGGAGTGGAGCAGAACCTGGAGCTGGCCCGTTACTGGTATGGCCGGGCTGCAGAGCAGGGCTTCGCCCACTCTGAGTGGATGATGGGCCGTATCTACCTCGAAGGTATCGGGGTTGCACCCAACCGCGACGAGGCACTGAAATGGCTAACCAAGTCTCTAGCTCAAGGGCACGCTCCCACCATGCTTACGCTAGTGGCCATGTACTCCGGGCCAAACGGGATTCCAACGCTGCCGCAGTTGGTCTTTGATCTGGATCGTGCAGCCGCGCAGAGAGGCAGCCACTATGCTGAGTTTGAGGTCGGTCGCTTCTATCGCTCCGGCTACCTAAACGCCCCCGACTACGCCCAGGCTATGGCGTGGTTCCATCGGGCTGCCGCCGCGGGATATGGTCCGGCCGACCAATATCTGGGTGCGATGTACGAAGCCGGGGAAGGAGTCCCCGCTGACCTCGCGAAGGCGCGGAGTCACTACGAACGTGCAGCTGATCTCGGAGTCTCTGCTGCAATTCAGCGACTGGGCGAACTGTACCGCGATGGTCAAGGTGTGTCGGCCGACCCAGTAACTGCCTATATGTGGTTCACCATTGGTGCCAGAATGGGCGTCCCCGCAAGCGAGAATGCACTCGAAACGATGAAGCCGAAATGCACGCAAGCGCAAGGTCAAATGGCGGAGGCACGAGCGAATACGTGGATCGCCGGACACGCCAGCGCGATGGAGCAAAAGCCGAATCACTTCAGCTTTCAGGATTGGACCTGGGTCGAGCGCGGACCACAACCTTCCCGCGGACCTGCTACGCCAGATGAGCGCGCTTATGCGATCCTGCTGACGCAGAACATTGAAAAGGATCCTCTTTCCCTTGACGCGTCCGCCGCCCGCGCCTGGCTCGACAAGTGGTGGGATGAAGTTCCCGACATCACTGTCCGCCCCTGTAACCTGATCGATGCTCCCAACCATGAGCCTTACGAATACGGCCAGGAACTATACAATCAGATTACCTACTCGGAGGGTGTATTCATCTTACAGAACCCAGCCAAAACGACCGAGTGGAATGCGGCTTTTTTTGCCGGCATGAACGGAGCGTTGCGAGCGTACGAATCGATTCTGAAGCAGAAGCCGACTGTCCGGTCTGCATTTCTAGACGACCTCCTGCAGCAACGTGCTAGCGGCAGCTTGGCCGACACTGTACTCCGACTTGTGCAGGAGCGCTGCAAATGAATCGTCAGGTTGTGTTCGCAGAGCAGCGCTTCCCGAAATCGCCCAACCCACTGATCGGGGTTTCAACACCACCCTGGCTATCCCTGCGGACAGTCCTCTAGACAGTAAGGAATGCGAATTCTCCCTGGTATTTCCCACAGGTGTTAGCACTCAAAGTCCCCCGCCTGACCTAACTATCGCAGCAGGGTACTGGAACATTCTGCGTTACTGTTAGGATTGAGCAGCACACCTGTCGCGTATAGTCAGCAGGACAGGTAGTCCGGTGTGCTATAAGGCTGGCGATTTGCGGAATCCGCGGGAAACACGGCGATGCTGGAGGTCAGGGTCGAGAACATTTTCGTGGCTTGGCCCGACAGTATTCGCGTTGGCTGCGGCTGGGTTCCTCGGAGGCCAGAACGCGCCTCAAACGCAGTCTGCCGTCCCGGCTCAGGCGACGACAGCTCCTCCACGCAACGCGGTTACATTTGATCACTTCGTGGACGCGACCATCGGGCAGGAACACCGCGTCATCAATCTGCTGCACTACTTCAAGCCGGTGGTCGAGACGTACATCCAGAAAGACCAACCGAATTCGGAGAATCGGCTCTCTCCAACGGCTGATGAATATTTCTTAAGCCGCCTGGACCTGACCGGGCAGGTAATGGTACAGAAATTTAGTTCGGCTGAAGGAGAGCGAAAGAAACAGGCGAAGATTCCGCAAGACTTGACGGCGGAAGATCTTGCGCTGGCGCTGTTCCCCGACAAGGATCATTTCGACCGACAAAACTACATTTTCGAATTTGTCCGCTGGGAGACTCTTGGGGATGTGCGCTGCGCCGTCATCGACGTAAAACCGCGTGAGAATTCTCGGAACCGCGGCTTGCTGGCGCGAATCTGGGTCGAGGACCAGGACTTCAACATTGTTCGCTTCAGTGGATCGTACACCTCGAAGACATTCAGCAAACGAGCGTTTCACTTCGACAGCTGGCGGCTGAACACGATGACCATGACGTGGATGCCAGCTTACGTTTACACCGAGGATTCGGGGGGAGGCGATCCTGCAAAGCAGACATTACGAAAATCACAAACTCGCATTTGGGGATACGACCTGGAACACGCCGGCGACCATCGGGAATATGCCAAACCTCTAGCCGATGACCCGATTTGGGTAGATCCCAATCGCCACGAAGCTTCGCAGGACCTCAGCGCCCGGTACTCGCAGGAGAAAAAAACATACACCGCTGACGATGAGATAGTAGAACGGTTGCAAGTTGCCGGGTTGATGGCGCCTGACGGTGAAGTGGACAAGATCTTGCAGACAGTGGTCAACAATCTAATGATTACGAACCACCTCGACCTTCCTACCGTGCGCTGCCGCGTATTGCTCACCACACCCTTGGAGTCATTTGTGATTGGCCCGACAATCGTGGTGAGCCGCGGCCTTCTGGATGTGCTGCCGAATGAGGCTGCGCTTGCCGGTGTACTCGCGCACCAATTAGCGCATATCATTCTGGGTCAGTCACTTGTCGCACAATACTTGTCGGAATTTAATCTGCCGTTCTCGGATCTAAAGGTCTTTTCCAAATTCAACTTTCGATTTGATCCCGCGCAGGAGGCTGAGGCTGACAAAAAGAGCCTGGTGCTGATCGCGAACTCACCGTATAACGACACCACGAGCTTGGCCCTTTTTCTGAAAGCTGTAGAACTCCGCTCTGCGCAATTACCCAATCTCTTGCATGGGCGGTTCAGCAACGATTTGGCTGGCAGTCATATGGCCGAGATGCAGGGGCTGACCAATTTTGCCAAGACGCAAATGAACCGGACGGATCAACTGGCTGCCTCGCCACTTGGCTCTCGCATTAAGGTCGATCCATGGTCGGACCGTATTGAGATGTTGGAGAACTCACCAGCGCCTCCGCTGGGGGCGGCTGAGAAGATACCGTTCGAGGTGTCCCCGTTTTTCCCTCACCTGAAGCGCCTGGAAGAAAAACGCTAACTGGAAGGTCGTGTATGTACATCTCCGATTGAGCATCTTCAAATGAGTGCAATCGAGAGTGGGCGTTGAAAAGCCCGTGATCAGGATGAACTCTTTGCCATGATTATCGCTGCCATCGGCTTTTTCAACATCCCTAACGACCGTCAGCCGTGTCAAGGGACTTGGGCTTTTGGTTTCGGTAAGTTCACCCAAACCTTTTCTGCAGGGCATAGGCACTGGTTCCTTTCGAGAGAGTAACGGTCGTGCTTCTTCGACGATTTATGTCCAACCGCATGGCTCGGGCCGTTTGACTTCATCACTGTGTGGCGTAGCCCACCAGACATATCTTCGGTCATGGTCGATCATGATGTGTTATGCAAACTCCCCTCCCATCGGGGAGGCGTAGCCTATTCACTCCACCCGGTGACTGCCGTGCAGGACCACTGTTGAAACCAAGCATTCCCGCATGGGCTTTCCCCTTCTGCCGCAACTTTCCACGACGGCAGAATGCTTCGCAGTCAATCTGGTCGCGCATCATGATGCACAGTCGGATCCCTAGTTTGCGTGCCGCTGCGATCCCGGCTTTACCCATTCCTTTCTGAATGAGCTTGCGCCGATAGAAGCGTTTTAGTTCCGGGTCTTTCCCGACCGCATGCATGGTCGCTTCGGTCCACAGGTAGCGCAGCAGCGAGTTGCCTTCCTTAGTCAGATTTCCCAGTCGTTGTCGATTCCCGCTGGTGTGCTCACACGGAATCATCCCGATGTAGCTGGCCACCTGGTTGGTAGTAGCAAAGCGACTAGGGTCTCCGAGAAACACCTCGGTGGCCAAAGGTATCACTGGTCCCACGCCTGGATGCGTCAGCGGTAGGCGCGCCTGTGGCCTTTGTCGAGCCTGGGCTTCCACTACTTGATCCAGTTCTTGGATTCGTTTCTGCAACTGTACGTACAAGCTCAACAGTTCTGTCCGTCTCTGACTAGTGTAGAGTGGCACGATCCTGGCTGATCCGAATCACGAAACTGCGCTGCGGATCGCTGGCCACCGCAGAATAACAACGACGAAAAGGACCAGCCCGACACCGTCGGTTGTGTAATGGCCCCAATTTCGACTATTGCGACCAGCGCGGCAGGGCCCCCAGAAGTGCCAGAATCAAGATCACGATCAATATCGTTCCAAGCATGTTTTGCTCCTTTTCCTGGCGATGAGGGGAAAAGCGCGGGCCCCACGGCCCGCGCCATTTCGCTTAATGGTGGATGGCGCTACAGCGTGACGCTGAGCATCAGGTTCACGCCCGGATAGCTCGCGTTGCACAAGTAGTACACGCCGTTTATTTCGACAACATAAACGTCCTGCGTGTAGAGCCAGTTGCTCGGCCACGCAGACTCGAACCCGAACCAATAGCCGCCGTATTGGAAGCGGTGATTGCGGTAATCGGTTTCGCTAACGCGAAAGCTATGTTCACGTCCGAAGTTGGCCTTGTAACGGTCCGCGGGAATGCGGCCGCTGCTTGCGCGTTCTTCCTTCTGTTCGGGCTTGGATTGTTGGGCATGTTGTTCCTGCGCATTTTTCTTTTCCGGCTTGGCACCCTTCTCTTCCTGCCGCGCGTTTTTCTCATCCGGCTTCGCGGATTGTTCCGGTTGTGCCTTCTTCTCTTTTTCCTGTACAGGCTTGTCCTTGTTTTCTTCCTGCTGGTCGTGCTGCTCTTGTTGTGCGTATGCGGTAATGCCCATTCCGAGGGACAAAGTAAGAACTGCCATGCTGATTGCTCCAACGAGTTTCATAAAGTGTTGCCTCCAAGATCGAATTGCTGTTTATTCCTGCCTTAACGCTAGCTTCCTGTGCTTGCATTGACCGGGGTCGCATTTTGGCTGATAGCTTTGGGGGACGCATTCAGCGTTATGGCTGACCTGCTCTACGGGATCAGCAGCGTTCCGACGTGGATCCCGGACAGCGAGTGAAAGAGCCCGAATACGTTCAGGAGCCATAAAACGACCGCAATTACTACGACGCCGTTCAGAATTGACTTGATGGTTCCCTGCATTGGAATGAAGCGATTTACCAGCCACAGTAGTACACCCACCACAATCAGAACTTCGAGCAGTTGAATTAAAGGCATGATTTGTGCCCTCCTTGTTCGGACGAGTTAGGTTTCGCGGGCTGACGCCTCCTCATCCGCGGGGAGAGGTTGCCTGATTTCGATTTTCGGGGAACTCTTAGAGTCGAATCGTGTTTACCGCAAGGTTTGGCGGCATGCACGCAGATGCAGACTGCTGATTGGCTTCGACCCCAGCTTAAGAATGAGAGCAGCGAATCAGAGATCGCGGCCCGTACCCACAGTCAGTACAAGAAGAATGACAGGTCCAGAGGTGTACGTCTGAGCAAGATAGCTCACATGTGAAAGATGAAGGTTTAGACGTTGGGACAGAATCAAACTGGGGCCTTCAGCGCGCAGGATGAAGATTTGTCTTCAGGCGAGCGTCCGGAGAAGTAATGAATCGCATGGGCGCATGCGCATCAGGCAAGTCGAATTCCCGTCCACAGTCGAAGCAGACGCGGTATGTGCGGCGTTTGATCGTGAACACCCGACTGAGGTGACGGTGCCGGCAGCCAAAGATGAACTGGAAAACCCAGAGCAGCAGTTTCATACATCCTGCGCTCGCTGCCGGCGCTCGCAACTTCCATTGGCGTCCAGCCATTCAAGAAGAGAGCGCACGCTGGCCCGGGCCAGGGCAATCGCGCAATCTGCAGCTCCGTAATAGATGTTGAGCGTGTCACCATCGGCGTCCATGGTGTATCCACAGGGGAACACTACATCGTCAACGTCGCCATGCCGTTCGTATTTCGCCTCCGGGCCAAAGATCCACGAATCTCCGCGCAGCAAGCATTTTTCTGGATTCTCCAAATCGAAAAGGGCCAAGCCTAGTCGGTACAGACACCCCGAGGGCGTGTGCCGGACGCCATGGTAGAACACGAGCCACCCTCTTGAGGTCTCGATGGGCGGCGGCGACAACCCAATCTTGTTTGCATCCCACCAAGCGCCGCGGCGAGCTTCCAGCATGAGCCTGTGCCTGCCCCAATACCGCAGGTCGGGAGAATAAGAGATCCACATGTGCGACCCGAGCGTCGTCATGGGACGATGAATCAGAGCCCAGCATCCGTCGATTCTCCGAGGCAAGAGTGCGGAGTCTTTGTCATCCGGCGGCATAATCACGCCGTATCGTTCGAAGGTACGGAAGTCTTTCGTTAGGGCCAGAGACACTCCGGGACCGCCTCGCGAATAGGATGTGTAAGTTACAACGTATTTCTGTAGTTCGGGAACGAATGTGATGCGAGGATCTTCAATGCCCCAGATCTCCTCCGGATAGTTCTTGGGGTCGGACATCAGTGTGGGCTCACTATCGATCTGCCATCCATCGACTCCGTTTCGAGAACGCGCCGCGCAAAGATGAGACAGCCCGCGTCGATCTTCCACGCGGCACAGCAGCAGAGTTGTGCCATCCGCCAGTAGCGTTGCGCCCGCATTGAAGACGCTGTTGATGGGATATGGCCAATCTTTACTTGTCAGGATCGGGTTCGAGGGATGGCGAAGAAGCAGTGGCTCGAAGCGAGTGCTCAACAGGCTCACCGGCTTTTCTGCGGGTACGGTCATGAAAGGATTTCCTTTTGTTCGGGCGCTTGCAGAGCTTGCATTTCGAGGAGCGCCATCAAGAACGATAGCGTTGATTCTGCTCCCTGGTTTTCATTGGCGCGGTCGGGATGCAGGCCGTCGCGGCAACCGCCGGTGACGGAATCGTAAAGAGGCAGTTGAAGATCGTTGTCTCCGAGGAACCAGTTGAAAGCCGACCAGGCTTCGCCGCGCCAACGGCTGTCACCAGTTATGCGGAAGGCTTGCAAACACGCCGAAACCGCACCAGCTGCTTCAATCGGCTGCTGATCGAAACGGGCTTTCTCTCCATCCTGGCGATAGGAGCCTTGCGAACCAATCGGCACAAAGTGACCATTGATTTCGCAGTGTTGCACGGTCGAGAGCCAATCAAGCGATTCGAGGCCGGCGGAAATCATGCGATCATCGGAGCAAGCTGCGCCCACCAGTAACAGCGATTGGGGCAATCTCGCATTTCCGTACGCTAGAACGTTCTCAAACCATTTCCAGTCTGGCCTTTGGATTGATTCATACATTTCGAGCAGTCGTCGGCTAAGGGCGGATCGCACTTTCTGCGCATCGCGATCTCCGGGATAGGAGGTGAGGTATTCCTGAATTCCGAGAAGGCTGTATGCCCAGGCACGCGGACTACTGAATTCCAGCACTGCGGGAAGAGAAAACTCGAACAAACGACCGGCGGCGCCCCTGCATCCCTGATCGCGGCTTCGGCCAAGAACGGTCCCGAGTGCCCACAACGCCCGCCCATGGCAGTCTTCGGAGCCTACCGCTTCGTTCCAGCGGCGATCATAGCGAAGAAAGTTCTTGAATCTACCTTTTGCTGGATTAAAGGCATGCTCCAGGAATGATAGATAAAGACCAGGCGAATTCGCGGAAGGTGAATCTGCTTTTCTACGAGGATCGTTGTCTGATTGCTCCAGCAGCACGGCAAGCATGAGGGCGCGAGCATTGTCGTCCGTGGTATAGCCCTCTCTGCGGTTTGGGATGGTGAAGATGGCGTGCTGCAGCATTCCGGTGTCGTCGGTCATCCTGGTCAAATGATTCAGTTTCAACTCCGGCAATTGATCAAGCGATTTGTGCGTCACGCGAGCCGAGAACTGCACCTTTGGACTTTCCATCCGATCGCTGCGCACTCGCGCGAAGCTTTCCATGTAACCCTGCGCCACTCTTTTCCAGACCATCTCGCGCGCGAACAGATAAGCGCGCTTGCGCATAGCGTGACGAATCGCAGGAGTGTCAAGGAGTTCGATCGTCTTATGTGCAATCGCGTCGGGATTCTGGAATGGGACCAGCGCGCCTCTGCGGTCGTCCAACAACTCGATCGCGTGCCAATAGGGAGTCGAGATGATCGCCTTGCCCGCACCCAACGCATAGGCAAGCGTTCCGGAAACAACCTGGGCTTCGTGCCTGTAAGGCGTGATGTAAATGTCCGCAGCACCGATGAATTCAACCATTTCTTCGGGACTGACGAAGCGGTTGTGGAAGATTACCTGAGATTCCACGCCCATTTCTTTCGCCAAAGCTTGCAAGCTGGCCCGATACTTATCCCCTTCGCGACGGAGAATGTGAGGATGGGTCGCGCCTGCCACGATGTAGGCCACATTCTTGTGTTTGGACAGAATCCGCGGCAAGGCTTGAATTACGTTTTCGATTCCCTTGTTTGGCGAGAGCAGGCCGAACGTGAGCAAAACTGCTTTCCCTTCCACGCCAAAGCGGTCCTTGTAGAAATTCGGATCCAGGAATGGCAGGTCTGGAACTCCGTGTGGCACCATGTCGATCTTAACGCCGGGCACCTTAAAGATTTCCTGCAGGAACTGGGACGACAGCTGGCTCATGACGATTAGACGGTCTGAGAGCTCCGCGATCTCTTCCATCACCAGCATTTGATCAGGATTTGGCTCGCGCAGTACCGTATGCAGCGTCGTGACTACGGGCATCTTCAAGCCGCGCAGCAGATGCAAAATATGGCTCCCCGCCGAGCCGCCGAAGATTCCATACTCGTGCTGCAGGCACACCATGTCGATGTTGTTGAAATTCAGGAATTCGGCGGCTTCCTGATAGGACTTCACATCGTCCTGGGCGAGCGACCATCGCACGCGATCGGGATAGTCATATCCTTCCTCGGTGTCGTTGACCGGGAGCGCCATCAGTCGAGCTGATCCGCACTCCTTCGATAGGGCTGCGCACAGATCTGCGGTAAATGTGGCGATCCCACAATGTCGGGGAAGATAATTCCCGATCACTGCGATTCGACTGGGAAGCGAGGCCGACGACTGCGATCGTGCGCGTACGGCTGCAGGCCCGTCACGTAGCGCAGGCCGAGGGCCGACGACTTCCAAAGTCCTTTCGGAGAACGCGGTGTTTAGCAGCGACATTCGTTTCTAAACCTGGTGAGAACCGACTCCTGGAGGGGCTCGTTCTCCCGATTGTCTCGTGCGAACGCTCGCGCTCTAAAAGCAACCCGGCTGTTTAGACACTCTCGGCTTTGGCTTGGCGTTTGCGTCGGCAAATGGATTTACCTTTTTCCAGTATTCAACACGAGTGGACCTGCGGACTGTTCAAAATTGACCAGTCGCGCAGGGTGCGGGCTACCCGCGGGGGTCGTTCTTCATCACGAATTCACCACAAACAGAATTCGTTTCGGAATCTCGGACCGCGCCGGCTTGCCCACTACCTAACTAGAGAGACCTATAGGTAGCCAAGAGAACCGCAGCCCGACCGAGACCAATCCCGAGTAGCGCAAAGCTGTTAAAGAAGATGAGCCCCGTGCTCGCGATCTGTTCTCGGTGTGTTTGCTACCTTCTTCTGAGCGACCTCTGACTCCGCTTGCAGCCAATCACTCACCTCGTGCCCATCATTGCTCCCGCGTTGCTCGTAGAGTTCATAGGCACGGCGACGAATCTGGTCTTGAAGCTCACGTGGCGATTTCATCTCGGCTACGGTTGTTGATGTTTTGTGTGCAGCAGTTACGGAACGGCTAAGTTTCATTGTGACACTCCTTACATTATGTGGTTGCTGGTACATTAGACAGACCTCATCCCGAGACGGATGCTCTAAGTGGGGTAGTGATGGTAAGAGTGCACCCCAGTTTGACCTGCCCCACTTCTGACTTTGCGAATAGCTGCGATCGTCTGTGCAAAATAGTGGCAGGCAGCGTAGCTCCTCACTGACACCAAGCCTGTTATTGCAGCGCACAGGCGCCCTCTGACAAATACAACGTCGAGTTTGTCCGTACCGGCTAGAGTGCAACCTGCACGGGCACTAACTCCGGAAAGCATTTAGAGTTCTGGATAGATTTGACAGCGTCCTCCGCCGTGAATTTCCCCATCATCAGTGCTAACTTGCGGTTGGTTGTCATCTGAACGGGGGTCGGATCAATCCTCTGCACGTAGGCAGGGGCGCGAGCGGCGCCGCGATTCACTCTTACAACAAATTTGATGCTTTTCATGACTTCTCCTATTCGCTCGGTCAGAAACAAACGGGAGGCGGGAAAGCCACCTCCCATTCCTTTCACCGACTGCTGGTATCTACGCGGCCTTGCCGTGAACTTTGGCTTCAAGCGCTTTCTCGCTGCCGACATTCACCTTGATCTGCTTGGGCTTGGCTTCGGCCTTCTTGGCAAGGCTAATCTTCAGCACGCCCTTGTCGTAGTTGGCATTCACTTGCCCCGTATCTACCGAACTGGGGAGCGTGAACGAGCGGGTAAAGCTTCCGTACTGCCTCTCGACTCGACGGAAGTTCTCCTCTTTCTCTTCCTTCTCGATCTTGCGCTCGCCATGGACGGTAAGAGTATTGTTCTCGATACGGACATCAATATCTTTTTCGTCGATGCCCGGGACTTCCATCTTCACGACAATGGTGCGCTCGTCTTCGTAGATGTCCACCGGCGGTGCGAAGTTGGTAGTCGTCAATGCTTCTTCCGGACCTTCGGGGCTATACGACTCACGGACAAAACGGTTTATGCGGTTTTGCATAGTAGCCAAATCACGGAGAGGATCCCAACGGGTCAATAGTGTCATAACGAAGTTCCTCCTTCAGAGGGAAGCTAAGAGGAAACACTTCAGATGGGCTGACTTAGTTCAGAGGACCTGAAAGAGTAAGAAGAAAAAGCTTGCTCACTTATGATGCTAGACTTCTACGCAGGCATTGTCAAACTGATCAGAACTGCTTCCCGTCTTCCCGCATTCCTGGCGACGACCCTCGGCATAGGTACAAGCCCCGCATTACAAGTGGGCGTTACCATTGTGGCCGCTACGTTTCTGCCCATCACCCTCGCCGCACACCGTCCCAGCGAAGTACGCGTTTGTCCGGATCCGGCTGATCTGTTCATAGATATATTGGCGAAGGTCGGCTACGTCGAGGATGCGGCTACCATTGTTGAGTCGCGCGTAAGCTAAGTCTTCTCTCAGACCTTCCAGCAGGGATATTGCGAGTTGCCTTTCGTTCGTGTACATAGCAAACTCCGCTGCCAGCTGCGCTCTGACTGCCTGTCGCCGCCGCAACGACCGCGCCTAATGAGACCGGAGCCGGTGTGAGGGTCGAACGTAGCAACATAGCCAATGCAAACCCATGCCCGCCCAACCTTGTCTTCCTTTGTCAGGCTGACGGATCTAATAACTCGGTTTTCACATTACTATTTCCTTGACATTATGACTGTTCAAAATTGATCACATCTGCAAATTTCGTAAATCCTGTTATATCCAGAGCTGCCAAACCGGAACTTTCTGCTCAACAGGCTTGACCGGTCACTACATGCCTTTGTAGGGCTCGTAGGGCGGTTCAGGAATCGCGGCCTTCACGGAGTAAGGCTTATATGGAGTCTCAGGGACGGCAGGCTTCTCGGAGTAAGGTTTATATGGAGTCCCAGGCAGAGTTGGCTGTTTGACACCTTCGGAGTCTGGTGGCGCCCCAGGCTGCGCCAGTAGCGGGTCGGGGACTTTATTTCCGTTCGCAGCGCATGGATTGAACATGAGATCGCTACCTGAGAAAAGGTTCGGACACATTGCCGTTCGCAACATCGAGCGTGACACCCTTTCTGCAGAGATGATGCGCCCAAGGAGGATTGCGCGATGGTCACAATTGACCATCTTTGTTGGCGAACGACGGTTCATTGTGTAGGCATGAAAATCAAAGAGAAGGAAGCGCTGGCGGTGCGTTGTCCCACGTGTGGCGCGAAGCCCGGCGAAAAGTGTGAACTTAGCACGGGTTTACCCCGAACAGAACCGCATCGCGGTCGCCGTTTGGCAGCCTCCGAAAAGTGAGTGCTGCGTGAAGGTTCAGGCGACCGCCGGCTCCGCTGGCAACGAGGCGAGGTGGTCGAACGCCAGGTGTATCCTGGTCGCGGCTGCCGCGATTTCTTCTGCCGTAGGCGTTGAAATCTGGAGCAACCCTTGCCGTCCGAGGTTCGGGGGAAGCACGAAAGAGTTTTGGTGCTGCATCGCAGATTCCAAGATGTGCGCCAACCCTTCGGATTCGTATCCATTGTCGAATCGGACTCCGACGCCGTGAAATGTGTTCGCGGCCATCCAGTACTCACCAGCCAGAAGCCAATGACCTCTTGTTAAGGAAGACCAGACCTTCAGATAGTCCAAGGTAGCGTCGGGAGCGAACCCGTATTCAACATGAATCAAGCCAGACTCGGTTCCGCGCATCAAGTCTACCCACGACACCACAATGGCAGACTCAAGAACTTGCTCAAGATTCTGATTTCCGCTATCTGCCATAAACTCCTCCGGCTTTCCTAGGGCTGCTCATCCTCTGGCCCATTCCGCATTGTGCTGGAACGCCTGCCGCGCCTGGGAGCTGTCGAGGTAGCAGCTCTGTTGCATGTGTCGCGAGTGTGCAAAAACTGTTACGTACGGCACGCCGAGGAAACGTCTGGCAACGATTTGAGTTACTTCCAGCCCATTAAATTGTTGCTGCTTGACCTTCTCTAAAATCCGCCTCAAGGCCTTCTGGATCTTCACAGCTCCAGCGGAGCCAAAGAACATCACCTTGACTTCTGACGCCATGAAAAAGAAATTCCATCCGGCGGCATGGATCTTCCGATCAAGAGTGTAGCCATCCAGAACTTTGAGCAGGCTCCATTCGGCGGAACAGGGCTCGCTCTCGAGGCCAAGAAGTTGCGTCATCTCGGGCCATTCCTTCATCAGAATCGCGCCGGCTTGAACGGTTGGAGGCATAGAAGCTCAGCTTCGCTCATTCCTAACTCGGAATACTGCTCAGATTTGCTCATTTCGCCAAATATCCAGGAATACGCGATTTATGGGGGTCTCGAACTATATCCGACTATAATGATCGGGATGGCCCCTGCGGTAGCAGCCAAAAAAAATAACGGATTCGATCCTGACACCTTCCTCGCGACCATCGGCGATGGCCGGAAGATTCTGTCTGTTCCGAAGAAGCAAGTAATATTTGCGCAAGGGGACGGGGCAGATGCTGTCTTCTACGTTCAAAAGGGCAAGGTGCGGCTCTCGGTAGTGTCCAAGATCGGCAAGGAAGCGACGATCGCCATCGTAAGCGAGGGAAACTTCTTCGGTGAAGGTTCATTGGCAGGTCAACTTCTGCGCATGGGTTCGGCGGCTGCCATGACCGATTGCGAGATTCTCCGGGTCGAAAAGAAGACGATGATGGATGCGCTTCATCGCGAACCTGCGCTTTCTGAAATGTTCGTGGCCTATTTGCTGGGGCGGAATATCCGTTACGAAGAAGATCTGGTCGATCAACTGTTCAACTCCAGTGAGAAACGGCTGGCGCGCGTCCTTTTATTGCTCGCTCATTTTGGGAAGGAAGGCATTCCTGAGACTGTCGTTCCGAAGATCAGTCAAGAGACGCTGGCCGAGATGGTAGGGACCACTCGTTCCCGTGTGAGCTTCTTTATGAACCGATTCAGGAAGCTGGGGTTCATTCACTATGCGGGCGGAACGGAAGGCGCTCTGCAGGTCCATAGTTCGCTACTCAATGTCGTTCTGCACGATTAGGCCAGCTATGCAGTGGTGCCGAGGCGATCCCCAAACGAAGGAAGACTCCTGAATGCGCTGTTCACTGTAATCCTGCACGATTGAGCGCCTCGACGGAGGCCGTGGTTAGGTCGCAGGGGTCGATCGCATCCGCAGGTTCCCATTCCATCGGCATCACACGACAGGTGCGCTCTGGCTCGGTCATATTGTCTTGCCGATGGCCGCATGAGATGCAAATCGCTCCCACTTGTCTGATATTAGTCTCTTTCGAGATTGCGTTCTCGCGGACTCCAAGCCATCCGGCTATGACGGGGCCCCTGCACATGTCGCAAAGGTAAGCGGAGAGGTGGAGATACTGTTTTCTCATTTTGTCGCTCTCTGGCCGATCGCCAGATTCGTTACAACTGAGATCCTTTTGCATACTGAATCTTTACCGAGGGGAACATCTGTTCACTATTGCTCGGTTCGTCGACTAGACTGACCTCAGTCGACAGAGAGATTGTGATCAAGATTGACCAGTCATCCAAGAGATAAAACCTGATACTGGATAGTAGTCGATTCTCGACAGCTCATCACCCGCCGGATCTTCTGGGCGCAGATCAGCTCGCGATCCGATACGTGAGAGTTTTGGAAGCGTCCCAGTGCCGTGCGAGCCTCGAAGACCATACAGGAGAGATTATGAAACTGTTCAAAATGCCGGCCGGTGCGCTCTTTGTCGCCATCCTCTGTTTTCTCGCAGTACCCGGAATGGCGGCTGAACCAGCAAATCTGTTTGCGGCGGGGGTTAGCTCGTTATCGATATTCGTAACACTCGGGTTGGTGTGCCTAGTGGTTGGTCTGGGACTGCGCGCATTCTCGAAGCCTCCAGCTGACTTGAGCATCAACCAGCCAAAAAAGTAGTGCGAACCCAGTTGTGGCGCCAGCCGAGGAGGCGCACTGCGCTAGAAGTAGGAGAAACGGTGCCGAAACGGAATAACCCGCAAAATCTGATGTCCTTTCAAATCCACAAGAACGGCAGCGCGGTCGATGGAGTCAGCTATCCCAGCCTGGAGGAAGCCGCGGCAGCTTTGGAGAAAGCGGCACAGGGAGGCGAGGTAACCCAGGTGAACAGGCTCGACCAAGTCGTGCGGCGCTATACGTTGGACGAATGCCGGAACGCGCGCAACTATCGGAACAAAGCGTAACGCCAGGGCATGGCGTCAGCCGCACTTGGGACGCCTCAAGCTGTTCCCGGTCGCCCGCCCAAGAAACTAACGATGGCCATTACCAGCGCTACCACCCAGCAGGTGAATCAGGCCTCCGGCAACATGCAGGCTGAAACCTAACAACCACAGAACCAGGAGCACAGCAACAATCGTCCAAAGCATTTCGATCTCCTTTGTTTATCTTTCTTGCCTTTTATCCTCGTTGTTTTGCTTCTTGCCTCTCAAGGGAAACAGCACTGAGCGACTTCCCGCACTCCAGACAGACTCGCTTGGCTCGGGGCGTAATCAGGCCGCAAAACGGGCATACCCTTTGTAATCGAACCTCCTGGGTTTTCGGTTTAAGCGTCGCCAGCAACGTTCTGAGAAATTCCCGCGCGGCAGCACGGTGAACTCGATGGGGTCGCCTTGTTCGCCAACGCTCAAGTAGCACTCGGATCTGTGTTGAGGGAAACCACGCCCCGAATGCATCCTGTGCATTGATCGAGCAACGGGAAAGGAACGTCTTAGACGGGAACGCACACCTCACTAGCAGCCCCCAATCGTAAGGCGTACCCCGCCTCATTGCCGGTATCTGCTCGGCGCTCCCAAGAATAGGGTCTGAAAACATTTTCTTTTCTCGTTAGCTCGGGACTTTTTCCTTCCAGCAAACATACACACCGATCTTGCAGGCGTTTTAAGGCTCGCTCGGATCACGAGGTTTTGATTTTCCTATACATTAAAAAGCGTAACGTAGCGACTCGGTGAGCGTGTTGGCATGAAAATAGCGCGGCGCTGTGGGCCCAACAAACGATCCCTCGTCATATTGGTAATAGTTCCATCCGGTATTCCATGCGAGCTTATGGGCCAAGTCGACACTCAGGTAAAGCACCGGCTGGTAGAAGGTATACTCGGCCGTGCCTTGAGGCTGGAGTATGTTGAACTGCGGGACACTTCCGTTGACATCGGTGAAGCTGCCACCCAAATTGATGGTTGTTCGCTTATCGAACCTGAATCTGACCGTCGCCATTCCGAAGTTGGTGTGATTGGTATAGAACGAGTTTGCCAGCAGAGGATTTGTTGACTCATTTGCTGCACAAGAAGTCGCACCGCTTACGAAAGGCAAGGTTGCGCCAGTCGGCGGTGTGTCGGCGAAGCAAATCAGGGCATTCTGAATCACATCGTTGAAGTTGTACGCCAGGTCTGCTCCGAAATGCTCGCGCGGAGCGAGTGAAGCGGTGACTCCATAGTTCCGGTTGTGCCCGACATAATTTGTAAATGAGTTGCCGTTGGAATCTTCGAGAACGTTAATGGAGCCGCCCAAGACAGCCCAGGGCCGTGGGTTATAGGTGGTTTGAAAACGGTAGCGGGATTCCTTGCGGGGAGCGATGCGAACAATCACGTTGTCGTAGTTGCTGTGCTCCATATCGAAATCCAAACGCAGATTATGGGTGGGCCGCGCCCAGAACCCCAGGAGCGGGGTATATTCATGAACCACGAAGTGGTCCTCGCCGGTGGTTGAAAAATTATTGAAAGTCTCGCCTCCCGTAAAATCGTTGAACAGGTTGAATACCCGATCGCCATAGCGGAAGCCGATCCGGGCCCCCACTTTCTTCGAAATATCCCAAGCCAGGTCGGTTTGATTTCTTTTCAGGCTCTGGTTGAAAGACGACTGCGTGAGGGTGGGTGTCGTCGTGGGTGCGGTAGCGCTCAACGGAGTCAGCAGCGTGCACGCTGCAGTATTTACGCAATCGCTGTCAACTTCGCTGAAATTTCCATTCTGCGGGATACGGAAAGCGAAAAAATAAAATTTGTCGACCACGCGTAAATGTTTGGTCAGGTGCAGCGTCGCACCGAGATCGAGGTTGTCAGAGATTCGTGTCGCATTGGCTAGCCCTGTGCCGAGGAAAGCGCGGGTGGAGGTGCGCGTGATCAGACCGTCGAAGGATTCATCTAAAGGAGTGCTCATCTCAGCGTCACTGTAGGAATAGGACGCGACAAACTCGAGTCGCTGGAAATAACTGCTGCGCAAACTGACCCGCTCGGTGGGGGTCGAAGTACGGATCCGCTGGTTCCGCTGGTAGCTAAAGTAAGCACTGCAGTCGACATTGGTCAGCGTCCCTGCGCTGATTAGACTAGTCGCGGGCGGTACAACCGCACAGGGCTCCTTGTTCACAGTGTCGATGGATGAACCCAACTCCACCGGAGTTCCCGTGGGCAAGAGAGTTGGCGCGAAGGGAGTCAGGGAAGAGTCCGTGTCTCCCTTGTAGTAATTGAGAGATTGGTCGTAGCTGAGCACAGTCCGCGGCGCCACCTTCCAGTCCACTCCCATGCGGTAGGAGTTTATCGTCGTGTTCCAGGGTTCAAGCAGCAGCCCTTCGGTGCCCTCGTGAACACTGCTGTAGACCGGACCGGTCATGTTGTTATGCGAATAACCCAGGCGAAAAGTCACGGGCGATTGCGGAAGCAGCATGACGTCGACGTCGGTCATTCGCCGCGTCGTCTCGAATGCGCTGGGCGAGTTCAGCGCAGGAATCGACGGGGTGGAAGTTGGTGGATTCAGGGGATTCGCCAGGAGATCGTAATCGGAAAGATACTGATCGCGCCGAAAACTGCCTTGCAGGTTGTACCACTTGTTCTTGTCTGCGCGAAGCCGCAGGGCGTTGTTCGGATCTCCTCCCCAGCCAAAACTATTGAGGTCGAGATCGTCGAACAAGAAACCCTGGTGGTCCAGCGATCGCATGGACAGTGTCTCGTCGAGGAAGCGCGGACCGCTCTGAAGATTTACCAGCGTATCGTACATATCACCGCTGCCATTTACTCCCGCCGCTCTGCCGCCTAGCTCAACCGATGAATGAATTTGATAGCCATTACTAGTGATGCCATCGGAGTCGGCCGGCGTCTGGCCGGTGTTGGGGGTTTGCGCGAAGAGTATTCCATGGGAAAATCCGACCAAGACCGACGCAAGCCCGACCAAAACCAACTTGACGGCAAATGATTTTGAGATCAGGCTCCGTCTTAGCGCGATCCAATCCATTAAGCAAAGGCCGGGCAAAGATGGAAGGAAGAGTTTTGTTGGCGGCGTCATCGCTATTCCCTCACTTGAAGAAGACTGCGCTGAAGTTGGAGCCGTGAATCTGGGTGTGACACATGGTGCATGCCTGATACTTTGCCGACTGATTGTGCACTGGCCCCATCGGACCTATCGTCGGGAAGGTATGGCACTGCAGACAGAGCATGTTCACCAGGCTCACCCTGAGCAGCCGGGGATTGGTGGAACCGTGAGGAGTGTGGCAACTGGTGCATCCGTCAGTCTTCACCGGCACATGCTCGTAGACAAACGGTCCCTGCTTGTCGACGTGGCACTTGTAACAGACGGCGTCACCGCTCGGCAGACTCCGCAACTGCTTCACGGTCGCCGTCCCATGCGGGTTGTGGCAGTCACTGCATTCCACCAGGCCTTCGTTCACTCGGTGGTGAAAGGGTTTGGCAAAATCCGCCTTGGCCGAGGCGTGGCAGCCGTAGCACAACTGCGGCTGACTCTGGACCAGCAGGAACTGGCTCTCCTTAGCATGATGGGGAGAGTGGCAATCGAGACAGCCGACATCGTTGCTGGAGTGAGCCGACTCGACGAAATGCGACTGTGCATGAGCTTCGCCGTGGCAGGTCAGACAGCGAGCGCTCGTCTCCTGCCGCGACATATCCTTGAAGGTGAATATCTTCGTTATGTCGCCGGCACCGACCACGTGAGCCGCCCCCGGACCGTGGCAGCCTTCGCAACCTTGATGTGAGGGTTCCTTATTTAGAGTGGTCTTCCAGTGCGGTGTTTTCTCCCACGCGTTATAAACGTCTTCGTGACAGGTCTTGCAGGTTTCCGCGCCAACATACTGCGATGTATTGGTCGTTAGCTTGGAAGTCTTTTCATCCGGTTTTTTTTGCGCCCCCTCAGCCGACAACGCCAAGAAAAGGATGATTACAAAAGACCCTGATAGAGATAAAAGAACCTGCCTGCTCCGCATGCCAGATGCTCCGTTCTACATCCTTCTTTTCACTCGGAGAGTGGATCCCCAATTCCTAATGGCCTGGAACCTGATAGTTAAATGCGAGACATTCCAGAAACAACTTCTGGGAACCGACCAAAGTCGCTCTTGCAGGATGTCCTGAAGTACCCACCTTGGTAAATCGTCTGTCACCTCGTGACTATCAGGTATTTCCTGTAAGTCTGCAGGGAGATTTTGCTGATCGACAGGTCAATCGACGCTCGCAGGAGAATGGGTAATGCCATCCTCGCCACCCTGATGGCGAACTTGGCCCCGAGCGAAGACTACGCAAAGAAATAATCAGCGAGAGTCGAAACGCCACAAAGTTTGCAAACATGGATACGTTCCCTTCGAGACCCACGGTCGTTCGTGAACGCGGTGACGGCAAACCATCTTGTGGCGCCAAGTGCGAAATACGGCTCATTTGAAAATAAATGACTCCATCCGTTCGTATCGGAAGTCAACGGGCACAATGGTTAGTGCCCCACCGTTTTCCCAAACCGGGACGTTGCCCGCGACGACCTGACCGTCGACTATATACGCCCCGCCGCGAATGTAGGTCGGATGCAAGCACGAGATACTCGGGGCGGGAAGGAGAATCGCAGTCTCGCCGTACTCGTTCGGTGGCAGAGCACATGCAACCGTCCTATAGCCGCATTTGCGTTTTTCTGATTGAGCTCCATAACGGTGCCTCAACCGCAGGCAGCCACAGAACCTGCACCTGTGTGGCGAGTAGAGAACGCTTGTTCACGTCGCGCGCCAAGGATTTGGCACGCACCGAATCGCGCCCCATGGCAGAGGCCAGCGCAGCCTCAACCTTGACCTCAATGTCAGCTATCGGAGTGGCGGGAACGATTTTCAATCCTTCCGTCACGGCTTGCTTCGCTTCTGCCATGTTGCCGAAGGCGGCGTCGCGCAAGGCCTCATTCTCTAACCACACAGCTCCTATCTCTCTGCTGTGGCGCGGATGGCAGAATCTGTTGACTGCTTGCTCAGTCCTCGAGCTTTGGCGAGATGCCCCGCGTATGCCTCGGTATCAGATGCGACGAAAGCCCTATGGTCCCATCGAATTGTTGCGTGACAATTTGAGTTCGTGCCTCGGCGACACTTGCTGCTGGAGCTACTTCACAATTGTTCTCCGTCCTTGCTTCTTTGCATTAACTGTGGTTAACTACAACAACTAACCGCTGGTTAATAGATGAGAGCAGCAACACTTTGCCCCACAGGGCAGAGACGTGGGGTATTCATGGCGCGGGCAGCGAGCTTCGCTTTTTTGGCATTGACGGCGGCGTGTCTTTTGCCGACGAAAGCGCTGGGGCAAGGGGAAACCACCAGTGCTATCGTCGGCCAAGTGCGAGACACGACTAACGCCGTTGTGTCAGGCGCCACTGTGACGATCACGAATCATGAGACAGGCCTGAAACGCGCCGCCAAGACGGATGATGCCGGCCGGTTCAACTTTCCACAATTAAAGCCGGGTATCTATTCGGTTAGAGCGGAAGCACGGGGCTTCGATATGGGGCAAAATGACAATGTCATTTCGGGCCTAGGCCAGAAACAAAGCGTGGATTTCACGCTCAAGGTGGCGCGCTCTAATGAGGCGGTTGAGGTAAGCAGCGAAGCCCCCATCATCAATCCGGAAAACGCAAACACATCCACCACTCTGAGCGCGCCGGCACTGGAGAACCTGCCGAATCCTGGCGGTGACCTAACCTACCCTCTGCAGTTTGCTCCCGGAGCCCTCATCAATACAGCGGGGAGCAGCAACGATTTTGTTGGCAGCAGCAACGGCTATGGCAACGTGGAGTTCAATGGACTCCCCGCTCTCTCCAATGGCTATATCGTGGACGGGCTGGAAACGAACGACCCGCTCACGAATCTCAACAGTGGTCTCTCAACCAATCTCGTCCTCGGGCTGAATTCGATTTCGGAAGTGACCGTCAACACACTTTCCTATTCTGTGGATCAAGGGCGGTACGGAGCATCGCAAGTCGACTATGTCACCAAGTCCGGCACGAATCAGTTTCACGGCAACCTCTATGAACTCTGGAATGGTTCGCTACTAAATGCGGCGAATTACTTCACCAATGCGACTCCTGGGAACCACAAGCCCAGATCAATAGTGAATCACTTTGGAGGTAGTCTCGGCGGCCCGATTGCGCATGACAAGCTTTTTTTCTTCTTCGACAGCGAATGGGTGCGGATCGCATTGCCCATCGTCACACCTACGATTGTTCCCAGCCCGGCATTCCAACAATACGTGCTGCAGCAACTTCCTTCTGCCTCGGTCCCGTTCTATCAACAGATGTTCTCGCTGTATGGAAACACCAGCGGCACACCGATCGCAATCCTTGGATGCCCGCTTGGCGCGGGGGATGGTTGCGCGAACCGGCAGAGTGTCTCGCATTCCAGCGACGACCACGAGCAAGTCCAGACGGTCCGCGTCGACTACAACATCAACCAGAAAGATACGGCCTGGCTTCGCTTCCAGTCGGACACGGGTCTACAAGCCGCGTGGACGGACCCTATCAACCCGGTGTTCGATGCGTTTTCCCCGCAGCCCCTCTATTCTTTCGCGGCAGGACACACGCACGTCTTCTCGCAGAACTTGGTGAACTACTTCAATCCGGCGTTCTCTTGGTACGAGAGCCTGTTCGGGCCAAGCAACCTGCAGCGGACACTTTCGGCGTTTCCCGTTGTGTTACAAGGCACTGGCGCGAATGCGTTCACGCCCATCGGAGGGCTTGACAATACCTGGATTCAAGGCCGGCGCGCATCCCGGTTTTTCGTCAACGACAACCTCGCCTGGAGTCGCGGCGCTCATGAACTGCGCTTCGGAACCAACACCCGTATCTTCCAGCTGAACGACTACGACTTCGGAGAAGGCACGGTTCCGACGGTGACGTACGCGAATTTGCAACAATTCACCGGCGGCGTAGCAAACACCGCGTCGAAGACGTTTCCTTCAAACGCAAATGAGCCCTTCAACTTTCTCAATCTCGACGTCTATGCGCAAGACACCTGGAATGTGACGCGCAAGTTAACCTGGACGTTCGGTCTGCGCGACACATTTAATTCCAATCCGCTGAATCCCCATGATCAAGTCGCCCGTCTTCGCGGCTCGTTCAGTTCCATCTCGCATGATGTCAATCAGCCGCTGAATGAGGCAATCCAGACTCATCTCGGCAATCTTTTTTCGTCTACACCAACAGCGATCCTGCAACCGAGAACGGCCATTGCCTGGCAGTTCGAACCGAATACCGTTCTCCGCACCGGCTTTGGGATTTTCAGCGACATTCTGCCGGGCAGTGTTGCCGACCTGATCGGCACTAATCCTCCCTACGACAAGACTTTTCAGGGAGGTCTCCTCGGCACTGTCGGTGGCACGGTCATCGCACCGGGAGTAGCGAACAGCGCGGTCGATGCAGCCGTTGCCGCGAATCAGCGTTTTACCTCAGGATTTCCCCAGGGACAGCTTTCGTGCGCGTCTCCACAGTCAACTCCCGGAAGCTGTCTCCCTCCGGTTGCAATCACGGCCGTCCCGGATGGCAAACTCCGCGCACCTTATTTCATGGAGTGGAGTCTGGGGATGGAACATCAACTTGGAACGACCGCCAGCCTAAAAGCGCAATACGTGGGCACGCGGGCCGTGAACCAACCGTACTCAACCCAAGTCAACGGCTATCAAACCGTGTGTCAGGGCTGTTTTATGCCATTCCCCTATCTTCAACCCACCGATCCCCGATTCGGCGCGGTGACGCAGTTCTCCACCGGCGCGAACAGCCACTACAACGGTCTTCAATTGACGGCGATGAAGCGCCTGGGACATGGTCTGCAAGGGCAGATCAACTACACATGGAGCCGTTGCATGGATACGGTCTCGAACGGAGGGTTCCTTCCGTTTTCTGCAGGAGGGATTCTCTCACCTCTGCCGGGAGACCTGGCCCGTGATTATGGTCCCTGCGACTATGACATCCGGCACAATCTCAACGCGCAATATGTTTATCAACTGCCGCTCAAAGTGCATAGTCATTCGCTGGGCTACGTGCTCAACAGCTGGCAGATCTCCGGGACAGCATTTTGGCACAGCGGAGTTCCATTCTCGGTGCTGAGTACGCCTTATTCAGCAAACGGAAATGGAATCGTGCAGGGCAGCGGGCCGCAGTTCGCTAGTGTAGTTCCGGGCGTTCCGCTGTACGAGCATCATCCGATTCCGGACGTAACTCAGGCGGGAACATTGCAGTGGCTTAATCCGGACGCATTTGGGTCGGCGGTCGATCCGAGCACGGGGCAGTGCTATGGCGGCGACAGCGCGCAGAATTGCCAGTTCGGAAACCTCGGCCGTAATGCCCTGCACGGACCCGATTTTCTTTGGAGCGACTTCTACCTCACAAAATGGTTTCCCTTAAGCGAGCATGTGAAGCTCCGGTTTGAGGGGCAGTTTTTTAACGTTTTCAATCATCCGAATTTTGCGCTGCCAAGCATGGTTCAGGCCGGTATTCCGGGAAACTCTTCTACGCAGAGTGGATTTGGGGCGCTTACATACACAACCTCTCCCCCGACCGGCATACTAGGCGTCGGTTTGGGTGGCGATAGCAGTCCACGCATGATCGCCTTTCACATGCGGTTGGAGTTTTGATCGCGCCCTGCGATCCGTTCCAAGCACTGTCCAAGCAATACCCAAGTGTGATCGCGGATTCCATCTTTCCCTCGTAGGATGGCGGACGCATTTACTAAGACTGTCGCGCCTAGAAGGAAAAGACGCACGGGAAGGCCAAGAGAGCTAGTACGGGTGATCCACGCATTGTCAAAGTGGCTGGAACATATTTTATGGCCAGGTTTCGATAGAAGGGGACATAGATCAGGCATTCAATGCACCGGCGCAATTCTGATCGGCAGGAAGATAAGCTTGATCTCGTTGCGGGTGCTTCCTGTTTGCGTTTGCCTGGGGGAATAATTTCAGCCGCCTTTTCTGCGTCAGACTCGTGTTCTTGGAGATTAGCGGCTGGGGCTGGCGAGATAATCCTCAGGGGGCTTTGATGACTGAACTCTCTGTAAAGAGCAGAGATTGCGAAAAGCTGCAGATCATTGCGACCATTGCAAAAATTATCAGCCTTGACAGAATTTAGTTCAGACTCAGACTAAATGTGATTGACTGAGCTGTAACAGCGCTCGGGAAAAAGAGTCTCCCCCAAGCCATTCATAACGTTTACGGCTGAGGAGATGTACATTGACTCAATTGGGCCCCCTGATACTTCTTGTAGTGGTTTTGGCACTTCCCTTCTCATTCTCTGCGAGCAGCGTCGCTCGGACTGCAGTACGCTCCCAAGGCATTAGGGATGTTACTACACTCTCGGTGACTTCCTCGCTCGCTCAACCCTTCTCACTTGCTCTAGCTTCATGGCCACCGTGGGACGAGTGGGGTTGGGGCAAACCCCCGAAGGCCCCGAGCCATCCGAGACCGAAGAATCCTCCGGTAGCGGTTCCAGAAGGTGGTTCGGCTGCGTCGAGTTGGAATTACCAATGCGGTTGCGTCTCGAACTTGCGGATGCGAACCATCCAAATCTTGTCTCCCTCTCATACGGGCCGACGGTCTTGTTCGCTTTGGCCGATTCGCAGCCGGCCTTCACCAAGTCCAGCTTGTTGACAGCTAAACCGATGAACAATGCGATGGGAGACTGGCTGGCGAATTCGAGCGAAGGAACGCCCGTGGTTATGCGTCTTTTCATGAATATTGACAAGGAGAATTACAGCACGTACGTATTGCTGAAATCTTAATAAATCAGAAATGGAGCGTTCGTAGGCATTAACCAAGCAGGGCAAGTGTGGCGACATTCGAAGTCATTGTGGTGCAGCCTCGCCGAAGCCGGATGGCGGACTAACTCTGGTCGAAGCAAATTCGAGTTCAGCGAGCAGTTTCTAGCGGATTCTCGTAAGCCGTCGAGCAGGCGAGGTCTTCGCTGCATCAGTCGGCTCCTTTAAATGCGTGAATCGGCGGAAATATAAAACCATTCAAATGAAAGTGCAACCGTGGGCCATTCCCACGAGGTGGAAACGCCTCGGGTTTGCTATCAAGCGATTTCTGGGTTCCTCGCGATTGAGTCAGGCGGACGATTGGTGTGACGCCAGCCTCGTTCGCCCTGATCCAACGCCTCAATCAGTTCCTGCACCAGCGAGGTCAGCTTCGTCGAGTCCGTCTCATTGGTCACCGCAACACAGAGTTCGCGCCAGTCTTTTCGCATACCGTCAGCCATATTCACCTCCGATATTCCAGTGCGAAACGTTCTGCTGCTGTAGGTAGGCTGCATTTCTGGTGCCACAACGGTAAGCGGTTTGGTTTCGCTCCCTTCACAACGCCTGCGTGTAGTTTCCCTCGTCAGTTTGGCAATTTTGTCGTACAGGATTCAATGTATTCCGCCGCTAGTAATTTTTCTGAGCCCGGATTCCGTGAGGATTGCAAGATAGGGAATGCGCATTTCTATCCACACGCATCGAACAGCAGGTTGGTGGAACATAGCTCAAAGGGAGGACGTATGACCCGTTTACGGTTGTGGCAAGTTTGCATAGCATTGGCCGTGCTGAGCGCCGGACTGTGCGGTCTGCCCGCTTTTGCCGCTGACAGCACTGAGACCTTTACTGGAAAGGTCAGCGACACAATGTGTGGCGCCAAACACAAAGAGGGGATCCCCCCAGCAGCCTGTGTTCGTGCCTGCGTAAAGCACGGTGCGAAGTATGCTTTGGTGACGGGTGATAAGGTCTACACGCTTGATACGTCGGATCAAGCCACGCTGGGCGAGCTCAATAAGCTAGCTTGGGAGGAGGCCAAAGTCACTGGCACGGCCAATGGAGATACCATTTCGGTGAAGTCGGTAGCTCCGGCCAAGTAGAAGTCGAGAAGCATCGAGACAGACAACCTCGCCATCGAGAACGCAGCGGCGAACGGTGGCAATCCGCTCTTACGGGTAGCATGTGCCTATATGCCCCCTGCTTTCGTTCACGTAAGAATACGACAACTCTGTTCTGCTCCATCTCCGGTGTGAGCCAGGATGGGGGAGCGCGAGGGGCGAGGGACGGCGTTTGAATCCCTTGGCTCTCGCTCAGCTGTGTAGAAGCCTGCGGCCTCAGCAGCGGCAAACTCTCTCGGGGTTTTGTATCCCAAGCTGCTGTGTGGACGCTCTTCGTTGTACTCGATCCGCCACGCCGCGATCCTCCGCCGCGCGTCGAACAAGTTTTGAAACCACCGCACCGTCAAGCACTCATCTCGCAGCCGTCCACGCGCGCTCACCGCGTCGCGAATCCCCAGGCTCGCACATACCCCCTGGGTTGGGTGTAGCAAAATCCCCTCAGGTCATAGTACCCCGGCGATTCGTTGACTAGAGGATGCCGCGTTCGTAAGATGAAGCCATCCGAAAACGGAGCGGCCAGTAATGATCGGCCAAACCATCTCCCACTATCGCATCCTCGAAAAACTCGGCGGCGGCGGGATGGGTGTGGTGTACAAGGGCGAAGACATTACGCTGCACCGGTTTGTCGCGCTTAAGTTTCTTCCGGACGATGTGGTCAAAGATCCGCAGGTCTTGGCCCGCTTTCAGCGCGAGGCGCAGGCGGCTTCCGCTTTAAACCATCCCAACATCTGCACCATTTATGAAATCGGCCAGCAGGAGCATCGGCCCTTCATCGTCATGGAATTCCTTGACGGCCTGACGTTGAAGTATCGCATTGGAGCGAGAGCGCTGGAGACCGAAACAGTCCTGTCGCTCGCAATCGAGATTGCCGACGCACTCGATGCAGCCCACTCTGCTGGAATCGTACATCGCGATATCAAACCGGCGAATATCTTCGTCACCAAGCGCGGCCATGCCAAGATTCTCGACTTCGGATTGGCCAAGGTTAAGCCTGGCTTCCTTGAGGGCGGATCGGAAAATACCGCGACCTTGGCGGTCGAGGAAGACCACCTTACCAGTCCAGGGATGGCACTGGGCACAGTCGCATATATGTCACCGGAGCAGGTACGCGGGAAAGATCTGGATGCCCGCAGCGACCTTTTCTCCTTCGGTGCGGTGCTCTACGAGATGTGCACGGGCGCACTTCCGTTTCGCGGGGATACGACCGGCGTTATCTTCGAAGCCATCCTTAGCCGGGCGGTGCTGCCGCCGGTTCGGCTCAATCCAGAACTGCCAGCGGAACTGGAACGCATCATCGGTAAGGCGCTCGAAAAGGATCGCGACCTTCGATACCAGCACGCCGCCGACATGTACAGCGATCTGAAGCGCTTGAGGCGGGACACGGGCTCAGGCACCAGCGCCCGCGCCGTCAGCCCGGCATCGTCGTCGGAAGGGATTGAGCAGCAGATTTTCGAGCAGCACGCGATGCAGTCTCCGCCTTCCGGAACGCCTGCGACTGGATCGCAGCCCGGCACGCCTTCGGTTAAACAATTGGGCACTCAACAATCAGGGTTCCAACGTTCGAGTGGCTCCGTCATAGCGGAGACAGCCTCGCGCAACAAGGGCAAACTGGCAGGCCTGATCGCTGCAGTTTCTCTGGTTCTGGCATTCGCCGGGTATGGAATCTTTCATCTCTTTGGCAATCATGGGTCGTCTGCCCCGGCAAAGATCACCCAGATTAGTCACTGGCATAAGCCGATCTCGCAAGCCATTCTTTCTCCGGATGGACACACTGTGGCCTTCACCTCATATTTTCAGGGTTACGAGCAGGTTTTTGTCATGCTCACTTCCGGAGGCGATCCTTTACAACTCACCAGCGACGAGGGCAGCAAATACCTCGATAGCTTCTCTGCCGATGGAACGCAAATCTACTATCAGCGTGAACTTGGTGGCAGGGACGAAATCTGGGCGATGCCCACACTGGGTGGAACTTCCACTCGCCTTGTGCAAGGTTACGACCTCCAGCCTTCTGCCGACGGCACGAGCTTGTTCTACTTCGATCCGGGAACGAAAGACCTGGTTCAATCGCCAACCGATGGCGTCGGCGGCAAGACCATTCTGGGGGCCAAGGAACTTGGCGTTGAACTGTTCCGACACCTTGTGTTTCCCAACGGTGTCGACCTTCTGCTCATTGGCATCAAGGACAAAGATCCCCACGGCACGGCTCGGTTGTACCGCTGGAATATTGCTCGTCGTAAAGCCACAGATATCGGCGAGCTCTCCGGATCCCCAAGATCGATAAATTGGGGAGATCCTGGAAAGACGCTGCTCTTCCATCGCGAAGTTAATGGAATCATCAATCTGTGGGAATACCGCCTCGACAATAAAACTTACACTCAGCTGACTTCCGGTCCGGGCCCCGATTACTTTGCGATGAAGGATCCGGCTGGAAAGGGGATTTTCTTCGTCAACGGCAGGGATTCCGGATACCTCTCGGTTTACGACCTCCACGCACGAACCTCGACTGATATTGTGGCGGACCCGGCGACGCAGCCAACGCTTTCGCCGGACGGCAAGCGCGTCGTGTACGTAACTCAGCCTGACGTGTCCCACTCTGAACTCTGGGTGTCCGACGTGGACGGCAGCAATAAAACGAGGATTTATTCCTCCAAAGACGCCCTCTCCACGGGAGACTGGTCCCCGGATAGCACGCAACTAACTTTCACAAATACGGCTCGTGATGCTGACGAAAATTTCGTGGTCAACGCCGATGGGAGCCACCTGCGCCAGCTTCCACATTCCCTCGGTAACTCTGAATCCATAACCTGGACCCGGACTGGAAAGGACCTGTTTGTAACTGGCAACCAACACTGGCGGAATCCATTCCCGCTGCAGACCTGGAGACTCAGCCCTGAGGGGTCCTCGGCAGAGCTTTTCTCTGAAGGTTGCGGCTTTGCCATGGACTCATCTCCGGATGGTAAGTACTTGCTCATGCCTATGATGTACGGAGACAAGCTGGGCATCTTCGAACTCTCCGTCACTGACAAGAAGTGCTTCCCGCTCGTACCCGATGTCGTGACTTTTTTGCCGCGGTTCAGCAGTGATGGAAAATCTCTCCTCTATACCGTATCGACGCGCGGCGAAGTAACTCTATACAGCAGACCATGGCTCGATGGCAAAGTTACGGGCACTCCACGGACCGTATTGAAGCTACCCTTCGCTTTTGCCCAGCGCTATGGCGGCAACTCTTATGACATTGCCCGCGACCTTTCCAAAATCGTCTACGCCCGTCCCGGCGGGCAGTTCGATCTCTATCTTCTGTCGCAAAAGTAGCGCAAAGACGGCCATGAGGCCATTGTTTCGCGATTCCTCTACCCTTCCTTCTACGCGCTTTAATAACAAGTACAGCCGGGAGAATCTGGAGCCCCCCCGACCGCTCGGCCTTTTCGCCGAATTCCACAGACGCTTAAGCGAGCTACGCATCCTTGGTGGCTAGGTGGATCCTGATAAGGCAAGCGGCTTCAGTTTGGCAAGAGATAAGAAGCAGTAATGTAGGCGATCGCCACCTCCATGGTTGCGCCGGCCGCTAGCAGAGGCTGAAGCCCAAGCCGATGGAAAGCCGTCGGCTCCTTCTGCAGATGGACGATCAGACGGTCCAATGCTTCCAATCGCCACAGGGGTCCGAGTCCCTCGTGAGCAATTCTCTCCTGGCATCGCGCCTATCGCGAGTCGGCGTGCAGGCGCTCAATGTCGCGATTGGTGAAGACTCGAGTGGCGTGAGGCTTTGTTTTCGCGGATAATGCGGCTTCGGCTAGTAACACTCCATACCCCTGTTCCCGCAGCGATGGCACATCTGCGGTTGCGGTTACGCCAACCTGCACAACACTGGAAGACGAGGGGCTTGTGCGCTGATCGAATATTCTCGTCGCAGATTCTTCGCGGACAGCCTGCGATTGCATTTCCCGGGCAGGTGGCCCTCCCGTGGCGGCGGCGCTGGGCGTTGCCGACTGCTCGGAGAGAGACAGACTCGGAGTGGTGATGAGCCGGCCCGTTACTTCACCGGGTGTATGCTCGCCCCAGTAGACACCGGCGAAGAATTCCTGGCTCGACAAGCCGACCGGCTCAGATGAAGTTGCGGGCACGGCCGCTTGTTCGGTTGAGGCGTCCCGAATCGGGGGAAGCGACTCACCCAAAGACAAGGTCGGTGTAACAATCGGGCGCAGAAGCAGCGTCGAGTCAGATGTGATGAGATATTGCGGGCCGACGGCGAAATTTGTGTCCTGGGCGTAAGAAACCGCGGCCAGAACAAGCAGACAAAGCAGATGGCCTATACGCATTTTGAACTCCTGGAATCGAAGAACGGAACATGAAAACGTGGCAGCACCGCAGAATTGAGTTCGACAAGAGCGGTATCGTTGCCTTCAGCGGACGCAACTTCTTCCCGTGGGCGACATCGTCGGTGGCTAGTAACAAGGAGTCTGCGCTTTACCGGCCATCCTCGAATCGGATGCGACTGGCCGCCATGGTTGATGCTGCCTGAAGCGCCTGCATTATAGTTTCTTCCCATCCCCTCTTCAGTGACCCCGATCACGGCACGATCCAAGGAATCTGATCGAAGGTCGGGGTACAGAAAGACTTCTCAAGGATCACGCGCGGGGAACTCTCCTTCAGAAAGACACGATGACATCGAGAAGCGCTATTGCGATAGTTGCGATCGCTTGCTCTGCGGCCGTGATTGGTAAGGAAGTAGCCAACGAGCATAGCGCGGCTGCCCAACTGCAGCGACGGCGCCGGCAGCGGCGCGAGGCGGATGCGGACCCGTCGACAGAAGGGCTGGCGAAGCAAGTGCAGACAGCCTTCGCAAAAATTCTGGTTGGCGAACTTCAGAAGATGGCGATGCCAGCGGAAACAGCTCCAGCAACCGATCAGGCGATACTAGGCCTGGAAGCGGACACATCCCGCCTGGCAAAAGCGGTGGCACAGCAAATCAAGGGAGTGATGATGACGCAGAAGTGGATAATGGCCGAGCAACCACAAGCGCAATGACTACGCGCTTCGAGTCCCCAACGGTGGCAACGCTATCCTCATCCAACGCCGTTCCCTCCCTGATGACGTTCTCCTTAGCGATACGATTTCTGCAGGATGAAATTGAGATTAGCGGCCATTCTCAACCGTGCGCAACTGGAGCGACCTTGTCGGTAGCAGATCCCTCCCAGTGCACGATCTTCAGATCGAGCACGCAGATCGAATAAATCACAGGCACGAGCAGGAGCGTGATGAAGGTGGCCAGCGTCAAGCCACCGATCTGCGCATAGCACAAGGGCTGCCAGAGCGGGCCACCATGCATGGCCAGCGGGACTAATCCGAGCACGGTGGCGCCGACTGTGATCATCACTGGCCGCAGCCGAACGATGCCGGCATCAAGGAGCGCCGCCTCTAACGATTCGCGTTTGGCGTGTGCTTCTTCAATGAAGTCAAACAGCACGATGACGTGACTGACGATCACTCCCACCAGACTGACGATGCCGAGGAATCCCATAAATCCGAAAGGCGTTCCGGTGAGGAATAATCCCAGCAGCGCTCCCGTCATGCCATACGGAATAGCGGCGAAGACAATAAACGGCTTGACGGCATTGCTGAACTGGGCAGTGAGCGCGAAGAAGATGCACACGATCGAGATCGCCATCACAATCACGAGTTCGCGGAATCCTTTGACCTGCTGCTCTTCCTCGCCGCCGATTTCCATTTTGTAGCCGGGCGGCAGGCTTTGCGCGAACTGGCTCAGCTTGTCACGGGCAGTGTTCATGACCTGCGAGGCCAGCACTCCGGAAACCGGGAAACACGAAACGGTAACTGTACGGAACTGGTTGCGGCGGCAAATTTTCTGCGGCGCAGTGGCATAGGAAATGGTGGATACTTGCCGCAATGGCACCTTCTGCTGGCCGGTTTCCGAATAGATATAGAGATTCTGAATGTCAGACAAGCGGGCGCGTTCTTCCATCCGCAGCCGCGCAACGATGGGGATCTGCTTGTCGTTCTCGCGCAGCCGGGCCATTGGATATCCGCTCATGCCGGCGGTCGAGGAATTGGCGACGTCGAGGTTGGTGATGCCCGCCAGATTCGCACGATCGGGATCAACCAGAAGTTGAACCACGAACGACTGCTCGCCCCAATCGTCACGAATTCGTTCCGCCTGCGGATCGGAGCGAAAGATTTCGGAGACTTGATTGGCGGAATCTCGCAAAACATCGACGTCTTCGCCGGATACGCGGATCTGCACGGGATAGCCGACGGCCGAGGCAGTCTCCAGCTGGCGAACATCAATCCGGGCGCCGGGAACCGTCGTTTCGAGCGCCTTCTGCCAGCGGCCAACGAGCCGGTTGGTTTCGTGCGTCTCTTCTACTTCGAGAATGATCTGTGCATAGTTGAGCTGCCGCTGTTCCGGCGAGATGGAGAACCAGAATCGTGGTCCGCCGCCGCCCTCAAACGTAGTCAGCGACCTCAGCACGGGCGCCGGCTTCCCATCGCGCAGATGTTCCTTCCCATATTCAGCCGCTACATCCTGAATGACTTTTTCTGCCTGCAGCACCGCATCGTTGGTTGTGATCAGCGGTGCATCGCCCGGCAACCACACGTCTACATAGGAGAGATACTGCTCATCCTTGGGAAAAAACTGCGTTCTGAGTTGAGTGAAGACGACGGCTCCGGCAAAGAGGAGCACGCAGGATGCGGCCAGCGCTTTCCAACGGTGCTCGATCAGGAATTTTCCGGTGCGGTAGTAGGCGCCCACAAAACCCTGCTGCTTGCGTTGTTCAAGAGGCACTTCCGGTTTGGAACTCGGGCGTAACAGGTAATATCCGAGCAACGGGATGAAGGTCATGGAGACGATACGCGATGCCAGCAGCGAACATCCCAGGACGATGGGCAGGCTGAAAAGGAAGTGCTTCTTGTCGCCGCTCAGCATAAGGAAGGGCAGGTAAGCGACGATGTTGGTGATGGTCGCGAACAGGATCGCCTTGGCCAGCTTTGTCGGCCCCAACCAGGCGGCAATGAGTGGAGGATGCCCGATCGCGAGATCCCGCTTGATGGCGTCGCCCGCCACAACTGGGTCGTCCACTAGCAATCCGAGCGCAATGATCAACGATGCGATCGAGACCTGCTGGATGTCGGTTCCCAACATATACATCATTCCGAAGGTCATGGCCAGGGTGAGCGGGATGGAAATTGCCAGCAGGAGAGCGGTCCGCCACTCCCAGAATCCAACCAGCGCGACCAGCACGACCAGGCCGATCGCTTCATAGAGGCTGTTCAGAAACAGCTGGACGCTTTCCTTGACCTGACGCGGCTGATCGGAGGTGCGAGCAATGATCAGGTCCTCCGGCAAAGCGCGCTGGACTTGAGCGAGGGTTTTGTCGACGGCCGCTGCGAATTTTCCGACCTGCTCCCCTGCGCGCATCTGGATGGACAAGGTGATCGCGCGGTCACGATGCCAGACTCCGTCGGGGTCGCGCCAACTATAGAAGTTCACAAATTGAGGCGGAGTCTGGTACTCGCGATTGATGCTGAACAGGTCGCGCAGGTAGACGGGCGCGCCTCCCGGCGAAACAGCTAACAGGATGTCGCCCAGTTCCCTCTCGCTGTGGAGTTCGCCGGAAGGATTGAGCACGAGGTTCTTGCCCTGAGCATCAATGACACCTCCGGGAGCGGTGATATTGCGAGCGCCGAGGATCTGTCTCAGCCTTCCCACCTGCAGGTTGTAGGAAGCCAGCCGCTCCTGAGAATACTCGAGAACAATCTGTTCAGGCACCACGCCGGAGCGTTCGACCTTCGACACCTGATCCACCGTCAGCATGGTCTTCTGGATGAGATTGGTGAAGTCGTCGAGTTCCCGGTAGCTGTATTTCGGTCCTGCCACTGCCGCCAACTTGCTTTCAATCTCCTTAGGGTCGAAGACAACAATGGACTGCCAGGCGTCCGGATGAAAGCCGGAAGCTACGAGTTGTCCGCGTGTGAATGCCTGTACGCGGTTCACGACTTCATCTTCGCTGAGAGTGGTAACGCCGTCGAGGCCTGTAAACCCTGAGCCTTCGATGATGCGAATATCGCGCACGCCGCCGGCAGTTGCCGTAACGCGCGCCGCAAATTCAAACGTGTGCCGCACTGAACTCGGACTGATGGACTGGGGAAAAGGAAAAATGATGGCGAAGCGTCGCCCGCGACTCGCTGCAGGGGCACCTTGACGAGCGATCTCCAGAGCGTGCTGGATGGTTTTCGCCCGTAGGGAAACTTCGGTAGCGCTTACCTTCGGGCTGGCGACGGTCAACATCAGAGTAGCGGTGTCGCCAAAGTCCTTGATGAATGTGATTGGGCCAGCGCCTTCGGGCAAGTCATGAATCTGATCCAGCTTGCCCTGGATGTCATCGAATTGCTTGCCCACATCTGTCACGTTTTCGTTGAGCACGACGTAGACCGACGCCAGGCTATCGCGGGTCTTGGAGAAGGTTCGCGGATCGGTCCCTCCGCCCAGCCTCGAGTTTTCGGTCATCTTCTGTTCGATCTTGCGTGTGACCAACTGTTCGACTTTTTCAGCGTTAACGCCGGGCCAGGGGCAAACCGCCACAGCGACGCGAATGGTAATGTCCGGGTCCTTGCGCTTGGGCATGTTCAGGTACCCATAAACGCCCCATACGACGGTGCCCAGCAGAACGATCCAGGCGATCTGCCGGTTTTCGGTGAAGAAACGGGCTACATTGTGTGTAGTTTTGATGATCTCGTCGTCGCTGCGTCCGTGAGCCATACCGTTCCTCTATTGCGGAACCACTTGCGGGACCAGACGAATTTTGTCGCCGTCGTTCAGCAGCATGGTCCCGCTCGATACGACGCGCTCGCCTCGCTGAACACCCTGGGGCACCGCAATCAGATTTCCGTAGACCTCGCCGACTTGCACTTTTCGCAGGCGTGCGAACGAGTCTGCGCCCGATTGTTCGACCACGTAAACGGCATAGCCGGAAGGATCGTCCTTGGGACGGACCACAGCAGTCAGAGGCACGACCAGCGACGTTTCTTGCGTTGGTGCAACGGGCACGCTCAGGGAGGCAATCATGCCGACCTTCAGCCGGTTGTGCGGGTTGGGGACGGTCAGCTCCACCTCGAACAACCGGGTCTGCGCATCCGCGGCCGGTGCAATGCGCGTGATGCGACCGACAATCGAGGTGTCGGGCAACGCCTCAGCTGTGATCGCAAACGACATGCCCGGCCTGGTGTGAGCCACCATTACATCCGGCACGCCGAACATGACCTTCACCGAACTGGTGTCAGCCAGCACGAATGCCAGCGTCCCTGGGGCAGCTAGCGAGCCGACCTCAATGGATCGTTTCAGCAAGATACCGTCGGCCGGAGCACGTAGCTGGCTGTCGTTCTGGTCCAGTTCGGCCTGTCGCAAGGTTGCCTCAGCGCCTTGCTCATTGGCTTGTGAAATATCGTTATGGGCAACCGCCGTGTCGTAGTCAGGTTTCGTGAGGCTCTGTGTGCGGAAGAGAGCAGATGCACGCTCGAAATCCTGTTTCGCTTTGGTTTGCTCGGCAACGGCCTCGGCCAGGTGAGCCTTTGCCTGGTTGATTCGGTCGGCGAATTCGGTCTGCCGCAGTCGAACCAGCACGACATCTTTCTCGACGGTGTCGCCGTCCTGCACGTCGCGCATGCGCCCATCCGCGCCTCTGACCTGCAGAATCTCCGCCACGTAGCCGGAAACCTTGAAGGCGACATTCACCATCGTGTAGGGCTCAACGTTCGCGGAGTAGCGATAGCCCTCATCCGCTTTGTGCGGTTCGGCCGCACGCACGGTCACAGGGATGGCCGACTTTTCAACTCTGGGTTTGCTGCACGCCGGCAGCATCACAACCAGCGCGCCGGCTATGACCATCAGGCATTTGTTCATCATTCATCCCCCATGGCTTTGGCCAGATCAGCGCGTGAGGTCCAATAGTTACTCAGAGCCTTCTGATATTCCGAGGCCGCGGTTGACTTGCCGGCCTCGACCTGGAGCAGCTGATCGAGCCGCACAGACTGGATACGATAGGCCTCACTGGCGACGCGTAGCTGTTCTTCCACCTCATCGACAGCCAGCTGGGCCACCTGAAGCGCGGCGGCGGCTTCCTGCACTTTGCGGAATTGCGCATTCACTTCCAGCAGAATCTGGGATTCGGTTTCGCTCAGAGATGTCTGCGCCTGTTCGACGGTTTCGGATTTTGCCGCCAGTTCATGCCGTTTGCGCCCCCAGTCGAAGGGTTCCCAGGTCAAGTCAACGCCTGCGGTGACCACGTTCGCGGGGAGCATTTCGACATCGAGGAAGGACAACTGATGTACGGAAAGGCTGACATCAGGAATGTATTCCGCTTTTTTCTGCCGCCGATCATATTCCGCTTGCTTGATTTTGAGTTGAGCCTGGCGCAGTTCCGGACGCTGCTCAAGAGCCCGGCTCTGGGCAACCGCGAGATCGAGTTCGGGCGGCCCCGGAACCCGGGTCTCGGCAACGCGAAAGCGCTGGCGGATGTCGCGGCCCATGAATTGATTCAGTTGCTCCTGCCGACTTTCAAGAGCATTGCGCAGCTTGACGGCTTCCAGTTGTGCCTTGGCCAACCGCATTTTCACGTCGATGCTGTCGGCCTTCAGAACGGCCTGCTGCAAGACAAACTGATTCGTGACGCGATCGAGTTCCGTATAGAACTGAATCGTCTGCAGGCTCGCGTCGAGAGCGGTCTGCGTTTGCGCCAGATCGTAGTAGAAGCGCGTGACCTGGTCGCGAATCTCGTTCTGCTTCGCCCGCAGTTCTTCGCGTCCAATGTCGCGGGAGAACTCCAAAGACTTCAGTCCCAGATTGATCTTGTAAAGCTGCGACAACGGTTGAGCGACTGAATTCATCATGAAGCCGGTGAACTGACGTGGCGTGGTGATGTTCGTGTTCTGCGCGGGGATTGGCCCGATGCCCGGGTAAGTACCGAAGGCGCCCTGGTTGAACTCAAAACTGAAAGGCGTCAGCAGCCCCGATCCCATCATCGCGATCTGGATGACCGGCAAACGATGGGTGCGGAATGCACTGATGTTTTGACCTAGCTTTTCGACCTCCAGGGTTGAGATGCGCACAGTCCGGTTGTTCTGCAGGGCCATTTTGACCGCTTCGTCCAGTGTCAACACATCCGGTGAGGCGGCTGATGGTGTTTGTGAAAAGAGGATGGATGGGAGGAATAGGAGAAAGAGTGAAGCAATCCGGGACATGAATTGCCTCCGAAAGGGCAAAAGAAAAAATGACGTAGGACCTTCGAGAATGCTCATGCCACAGCACCCGATGGCAGCTATTTGGGGTGGACGTAGCTATCGCTTTGACACGGTGAGGGTGCAATAGCCCAGCGCGCATTCTATACATCTGCCGCGTTCCGGCAGTGATCCGGGCCACAGGGTCGTGTGATCGTGTGCCGAGCGGCATTCGCCGAACTGGAACACCTGTTCCGCCATCCGGAAGACGCGTTCTTAATCAGTTGCACCATTGACCAGTGATCATTTTGATTCGCTTGGTAGCGAGATGTCGGCTTGTGAGAATTCGGTCCCATGCCGGATGACGGATAATCGGCCGTAATCCGACTTGGACGAAGAAACGACGACGGATCGCCTGAGATTTCGCTTGACGCCTTTTTCGTCCCGTTCGGGTTGCGGTATCAGAGCGGCATGCGAACTGAGCGACTCTCACTGCTGATCTCCTCCGGTGACACCTTCGAAAGCCTCACCTTCGAGCTCCTGCGCGCCCAACCTGATCTTTGTCTTGAGAAGTCAATGGTTCCCTTACGTGCGCAAGAGGCAAGTGCCAGCCGTAGCGTAGTGCCAGGAGACGAAGTGCGATGCAGAGCGCAGCTCCGAGAGGCGCCGCCACATGCACTGGTATTCCTAACCGCTGGCCACCGACGGTGAACGCTGCGCCCAGCAGCGCGGCCACCGCGTACAGTTCGGTACGCAGCACAGTAGGAATTTCCATCACGAGCACATCGCGAATCATCCCGCCGCCGATTCCTGTCGTCATGCCGAGAAGGGTTGCAGCAACGGGGCCGGCGTGAAAGGCGAGCGCCTTGTCTGCGCCAGCAACACAAAACAAGCCCAATCCGGCAGCGTCGAACAGCAGTACTGGACTGCTGAGCCGATTGATGACCGGGTAGCCAAAAAACACAATCACTCCAGCCAGAATAGAGACCGCTACATAACGCCATTCGTTGATCGCTGCGGGTGGAAGAGCTCCAATCATGATGTCGCGCGTAATCCCACCCGCGTTGCCCGTGACGAAGCATAGAACCAGAATTCCAAATGCATCCAGTCTGTGCTTGACTGCGGCAATTGCACCGCTCAAAGCGAAGATGAATGTCCCGGTAAGATCGAAGATGACCAGAAAAGTAGTCACTACATGATGACCGCCGATTCCGATCTGGTTCATGTCGTCAACCAGGCTTGAGAGGCCACGACCAGTGCCTCGACGCCTGTCTCCAAAGTCGGGTGAATAACCGGTGCGAAGCGCGGGTTGTGGTTGGTCGGGAGATCGGCGATTGTGCCAGACTTTTTAGCCTCGGCGTACGTCTCGGGATCGGTGCCGCCTACAAACCAGAAGACAGAGGGGACCTGCCACTCAGTTCCAAATGAGCCGAAGTCTTCGCTCGCCGTCGTTGGTTGAGTGTCTTTCACGCGGTCCGATGGGAAGTAGCTGCGAAATGCATCGACTGTACGCTTTGTCGCCTCTGGATCGTTCTTCACAAAGGCGTAATGGTCGAGCGGGGTGATCTCCGGCTTCTTAGGTGCTCTCGACGCTTCCGCTTCAGCGTTGACGATGCGTTCGATGGCACCCAGAACGTGTTTTCGAACATCTTCCTCGAAAGTACGCACGCTCAGCTTGATTATTGCCTCGTCGGGAATCACGTTCTCTTTCGTCCCGGCCTGAAGCGATCCGACAGTCACCACGGCTGCGTCAGTTGGAGCGAGTTCCCGCGACACAATCGTCTGCAGGCGAAGCACAGTTGCAGCAGCCATCACGACCGGGTCGATGCTCGATTGCGGCATCGAGCCGTGAGCTCCTCGACCAAACATTCGGATTTGCAGGCTGTCTCCGGCGGAGGTGATCACGCCCGAGCGCGTGCTAATTACGCCTGAGCTCCCGACCATGACGTGCTGTCCGAGTATTGTGGTCGGTTTCGGAAAGCGCTTAAACAAGCCATCATCAATCATTGCTTGCGCGCCGGCGCCCGTTTCCTCCGCTGGCTGGAAAACGGGCATCAGCGTGCCTCGCCATGCGTTGCGACTTTTGGCCATCAATGTGGCTGCTCCAATCAGCCACGTTACGTGCATGTCATGGCCGCAGGCATGCATCACCGGCACAGATTTGCCGTTTTCATTGGCGGTTACTTTGCTTGCATACGGCAGGTCGGTTGCCTCCCGAACCGGCAGCGCGTCCATATCGGCTCGAAGCATGATAACCGGGCCTTCACCATTGCGGAGTACGCCGACTACTCCGGTTTTTCCAACGCCAGCTGTTACCTCATAACCCGCCGACTGGAGTCGCTCCGCGGCGATGCTGGCAGTCCGGTTCTCCTGCATCGACAGTTCGGGGTGGGAATGAATGTCTTTGTAAACGGATTCAAGATCGGGAATCAACGCTCCCAGATTGGCGAGAACCGTCTGCGCTTCATGTGCCGTTTCCGCCATATTTCAATACCTCTCGGGATAGCTACTGACAATTCGCGTTGCCAGCCTTTCGAATCGTTAGATAGGTAATGCTAGTAGGCGCAAAGCTTAGGCGCCCGCCTTTGACCGGCTCGCCCCCGAATTGTGGCAGATCTCCACTGCTCGTGAGTCGTAGTGGTTTCCCATTCAGCTCAACGGTTGTGTCTTCTAGCTTTTCGGCAGTCAGTGTATAGCGCTCGCTGGCTGTCGGTAAAATTCAGCTCGAAGCTGTGCTGCCGGTCAGCGTTGATGATCAGGAGCGTTACGCCCCCTCTCTCACCTTTGAGACATTGAGAGTACACGTAGGTGTTGGCTGGAACAGAGATTTGCGAATCGAGCGCAGTTGTCCCCATAAGCCGGCGCCACAATAAGGTCGCCCAGTAATTCGGTCTGGGCTCAAAAGTGTTCCGGTCGAGCAGTCCGTAGTCGCTCGCTGCCAGCGTGTTGTGCATGATGACTTTCACGCCGCGACGCGCCAAGCTGGCATGCTCGACTAAATATCGAAACGAATCAAGGAACGTTGAAGCCCAGGGATTTCCCCCACAAGCTGCGTCGGCCGTTTCTGTGATCCACAGAGGTTTACCAGGTTCAAAGCGATCGCGAAGACTCGCATAGTATTCGTCAATTTTCAGAGGGCGGGAAAGCCAATCCTCGGACAGTGCGGCGGCGGCTGTCGTCTGGCCCTTGTCACCCATGCTTGCGCATCGTTCGGACGCAGCGGCATACAAGTGGTAAGAAAAAACATCGAATACCGGCCCGGTCGCTTTAAGCAAGTCTTCTGTATGCAGCATTCCAGCCATGGCGATCGCGAACGGTCCTTCGCCCGCAGACCCAGGACCGAGAAATACTGTGTCGGGGGAATTCTCTTTCAACCAAGGCGTGAATACTGCGATATCGCGACCGTAATCAGCAGCGTTGTAATCTTTGGGTGCTCCGCCCATGGCAGCGTAAGTTGGCTCGTTCATGAACTCGGCGGCTGCGATCCGCCTTCCAACGGATTTTGTGTATGCGAGCCACGCGCTTGCCTCTTTTGGAGTCCACACGCCTTGCGCGTTGCGGGTCCCGGTACTCGTAGCGAATGAAGTGACGAGTTCGCCATCAACAGCCTGCACAAAATCAATTACGTCCTTCCATTCTTTCCGCGTCAGCACGCCGTTATAACCTGCTGGAGGCTTGGCACTCGGATTGTCTGAATTCGCGAAATAAACCGAATTCGCCCACGTACCGCTCACTCGCACATAAGCAGGTCCAAGTGCGGCCGCGAGCTTCCGC
This sequence comes from uncultured Acidobacteriaceae bacterium, assembly GCA_963772045.1. Classification (GTDB taxonomy): domain Bacteria; phylum Acidobacteriota; class Terriglobia; order Terriglobales; family Acidobacteriaceae; genus Sulfotelmatobacter. The sequence goes on from CAVYWC010000006.1 coordinate 794,599, forward strand.
AGACGAGGGTTCGTTAGATTGATGGGTGGTCGATATTGATAAAGGTTTGGGTCCATGCCCGCTGGGGTCGGAGCAGATTCCGCCGGCTGCGTAGTTTGTGATGCTGCCGGGTTCTGGTGGTCGTACGGCTTCCAAAAATTCCCTCCGGTTACCTCTGCCATCTCAATGTTGTATGAAGCGAATCGCCTATCGACTGTGCCGATACGCGGCAGCTTTGCTGGATGCACTGAAACAGCCGTTCGAATCTGGAGCGGCGCCGAAGCGAGGCCAAGCACCAATGCAACGAGGCCACTGCAGAACTGCGCGTGAACGAACTTGCTGCCCATTCGAGACCCCGTGGAGAGAGGGAAATGTTTTGATGCTTAGCCACCAGCCACAGTAGCCGGTATCTTTTCCCCGCTCATGGTACTACTGACATGCCTTTCAACGTCTGCATGACTGGCGCAGGAAGGTTGTCGAGTTTCGGCACATCGACAGAATGTCACGGCTGGACAAAGAGTAGTGCGTCGGATGTATATTTGCCCATTGACACTCGTGAGAGATCACCTGCTGTCAATGCTTTGAGTCTGTTTGTTTTCGGCAAACCAGCAACCCTCATTCCTCCTCACGGCTGATTCTGGAGGCCAAAATCAATATCTGAACAACGACAAAGATGGCCTTGAAAAATACAGGCTTCACAACAAAAAGGAGGCGCATCATGGATGCTGCAACAAATCTACAAAACATGAAGAAGCTGGATGATTCGTGGAACGGACAGGACTTGCAAACATTTCGGAAATATCACGCCAAAGATTGCGTTGTGCGCTGGCCGAATCAGCCGCCCACACACGGCGTGGATGCCCACGAACAGGAAGCGGTTGCATTCTTCAAGATGTTCCCTGACCAGCACCTCATCAATAATCCATACAAGATCATGCTGGCACAGGGTGAATGGACGTGCACCGTCGCCGATTTCACGGGAACAATGAAAGGCGCCATGACGATGCCCGACGGAACGGTCATCCAGCCCACGAAGAAACGTTTCCACATTGATTTCTGCACGGTTGCGCACTGGAACGAACAGGGCCAGATCGTGGAAGAGAATCTTTTTTACGACCTGATGGGCATGCTGAAGCAAATCGGCGTGATTCCGGATCAAGCCCAAAAAGCGGCATAAGGACGGGTGAACAATGTCCGAGCGGATGCCAGCGTTGTTCATCGGGCACGGAAATCCGATGAATGCGCTGCTGGTAAATCCTTATACGCAGCGGTGGACAGCCATCGGCGCGGCATTGCCGAAACCGAGGGCGATACTTTCGCTGTCGGCACACTGGTACATTGAAGATGCAGCCGTCACCGTGAGCACCGCGCCAAGGACCATTCACGATTTCGGCGGCTTTCCGCGCGAGCTGTATCAGGTGCAATATCCCGCGCCCGGCGACCCTGACCTCGCTATGCGCATCCAGAAATTGCTTGCACCTGTGCCAGTGCGCCGCGACGACCGCTGGGGTCTCGACCACGGTACATGGTCAGTGTTGTGCCACGTTTATCCACAAGCTGATATTCCAGTAGTCCAACTGAGCATTGATGAAACGCAACCACCTTCGTTCCACTACGAGATCGGCAAGCGCTTGGCACTCCTACGAGAAGAAGGCATTCTGATTCTTGGCAGCGGCAACGTCGTGCATAACCTACATGCCTATGCATGGGGCAGGCACGCACCTGAGCCGTACGCTTGGGCGATCACGTTTGAAACTCGAATCCGCGAGTTGCTTCTTGCCGGAGAGTACAAGCCTCTTGTGAATTACGAACATCAACTCGGAAGCGAAGCGGAACTAGCCGTGCCCACGCCTGATCACTACTTGCCTCTGCTCTACGTCGCAGGGACTCGCGCCTCATGTGAGCCCCTCACGTTTCCTGTTGAGGGCGTAGATGGCGGGTCGGTCTCCATGTTGGCAATGCAAGTCGGAACCCTATGAGTGGAAGGAGTGCCGCTCTCCATCATCTCAGTCACACTGGGCACTCCGGTGAGGGTGAACATCGATTCCGGAAGAAAGCCGAACGGCGTTCCGGAGCTAAAGTGGACAGCAGTCGGAGCGAAGCGACGCTAGCGTGACGGGACCGAACTACTTTCGGATCGCTGCATCCATCAGAAAGATCGCTCGTCTGAAGGGACCCAGCTCGTATCATGACCTTCGCAAAAACCGGATGGTACTTTTTCCGGGATTGAATCTGAAGCGAACGAAAAATGGCCATCTTTATTCGTTAAGAATGGAGGAGCATTGACTCACTTGAGCCATAACGTTTTCAATCGTCGCGAGTTCATCAACGGCGCGCTTGCGGGAGCTGCCTCCGCCGCATTTCCAATATCTGCTTTGTCTTCAGACGATGCCGGACTCCGGTCGGTGTTGAGCCAGATACCAAAAATGCATGATGACAATGTGAAGCGCTTGCAGGAATGGATCGCTTTGCCCTCGATTGCGGCCGAGAACCGCAACTATCCGCAGGGCCCTGAGTATATGGCACACCTCGCTCGCGATGCAGGATTCGCGAACGTTGAAATTGTGCCGACGTCGGGCAAGCCCGGGGTCTTCGGTACTCTCGATGCAGGAGCGGCAACCACCGTTGGCATCTACTTTATGTACGACGTGAAACAGTTTGACCCCTCGGAGTGGTCTTCACCGCCGCTCGAAGGGCAGATTGTAGACAAAGAAGGACTGGGCAGGATCTGCGTTGGTCGGGGCGCGGTGAACCAGAAGGGCCCGGAAACGGCCTTCCTCGGCGCTCTCCATGCTTTCAAGGCATCGGGGACAAAGCTGCCGGTCAATCTAGTGCTCGTCTGCGAAGGTGAGGAAGAGATCGGTTCGACCCACTTTCCGGAGGTTGTCCACCAACCCAGGGTCACCGCTGCGTTGAAGAAATGCATGGGTGTGTTCATGCCAGAAGCGGGCCAGGACGCGGATGGTGGGATACAGATATCACTAGGCGCGAAGGGCGTAGTTGAGCTCGAATTGGTTTCCAGTGGAGAGCGATGGGGACGAGGGCCTAAACACGATGTTCACTCCAGCCTTGAAGCGCAGGTGGACAGCCCGGCGTGGCACCTGGTGCAAGCGCTCAACACACTCATCGAGTCCGATGGGCACACGCCTGCTGTGGCAGGTTTTTTTGACCAGGTTAAGCCGCTTACTCCCGCACAAATGAAGATGATCGAGGATGCCGCCGCTCGCCGCAGTGAAAACACGGTTAAGCAGCAGCTGGGCGTTGAGCACTGGGTGCACGATGCAAACTGGCTTGACTCGCTCGTGCTGCTCGAATCCAAGCCCACGATCAACATCGAGGGCTTGGTCGGTGGATACACGGGCCCGGGTGGCAAGACTATCCTGCCCCATCGCGCGGTCGCAAAGATTGACATGCGGCTGGTGCCTGACATGACGGCTGCAGGTACACTGGCGCTTCTGAAAGATCATCTTGCCAAACACGGCTTCGGCGATATCGAGGTCAACATGAGTGGCGGCTACGATCCTACGCAGACCTCGCAGGAATCGAAGCTCATCCAAGCGCAGATTGCGACTTACCGCAAGTTGGGTCTGGATCCCGTGCTGTGGCCTCGATCCGCGGGCTCCTGGCCGGGATATATTTTCACTTCCGAACCTCTGAATCTTCCCGCTGGACATTTTGGACTGGGCCACGGAACCGGGGCACATGCTCCGAATGAGTATTATCTGATCGATTCCACGAATGCCAAAGTCTCAGGGATTGATGGGGCTGTGCGCTCCTTCGTCGAGTATCTCTACGCGTTGGCATGAAACAGACTGAGGCGGTAATTATCGATCCTCACCCAAGCCGAGGCTCAAATGCTTAATTAAGGCTGGACGCCCGCATAACGAGGGATCGCGCCGCGCGCGGCGTTCTTGTAAACCACGCCAGCCTTCATCACAAATACAACGCGCCGCACTGCGGTGATGTCTTTCAACGGGTCTCCATCGAGCGCAATGATGTCCGCCTGAAAACCGGGTGCGATCGAGCCGATCTGGTCGCCCAAGCCTAGCGCTTCAGCCCCCAGCGAGTTGGCAGAGACCATCGCCGCCATCGGGTCTACACCGCAGTCACGCACGCGATCGATGAATTCCTCTGCATTCCGCCCATGAGCGCCGGCCACAGCGTCCGTGCCGAAAACCACTTTCAGTCCCGCAGTTTTCATCGCATGTTGCACGATCTCGTGATCCATCGGCAGGGTCTTTTCCATCGCAGCGAATCCCTCGGCAGTGTAGCCTTGTGTGCCAAGATACCTTTCCCTGTTCTGCAAATAGTTCTCAATGACCAGCCCGCATTGCGGATCGAAATAGGTGCCCTTCTCTGCCATCAATTTCAAGTCGTCGTCTGTGGCCAGCGTACCGTGCTCAACCTCGGTGCAACCGGCGAGAGTCGCGGCCCGCACTGCTTCTTTGTAAGCGTGCACAAGCGTGCGCAATCCCTGCTTTTTTGCTTCGTCGCAAGCCGCGTTCAATTGCTCCTCGGAAAGAGTCATTCCTCCACCCTGGCGTATGGACTTCGAAGCAAAAATTTTGATCAAGTCCGCGCCAGCTTGTTTTTGCTTCCTCACGTAAGCGCGGATTTCATCGGGCGTGCCGGTAGCCTCGCCTCGCCCTTCGAGCGGTTCGTTGGCCGTCAAGATACGAGGGCCGGGGAGTATTCCTTTCGCGATGGCATCGCGCAGCGGAATATCGTTGGGCGCGCCCACACTTTGTACGGTCGTGAAGCCTGCCATCAGCGTTACCCACGCATTGGACGCCGCTTGATAGGCATCCTCTTGGGTTGTCCCTTCCGTACCTGCGTTTTTCCCATCCTTGCCGAAGATCCATGTCATGTGGACGTGGGCATCGATCCAGCCAGGCAACACCGTCAAGCCGCGCAAATCGTAGTCCACTGGCCCCTCGACATTAGGACTTATCGCGACAATCTTTGCCCCCTCGATCACCACACGAACGTCATGAATTATGCGACCCCTGCCATCGATCACCATGCTCGCTGCAATCACTATCGGGCGCGGCGAGACAAGCGTCTGCGCAGCAATTCGAGGCGCCAGGGCCCAGACGCCAACGATGCTGAGCATGCATGAAATGACCTTTGCTGGTCGCATGACCGCTCCCACTTCGGCTCAATCTGAAATGCGAGCCAATTCTATCGCTCTTGAACCAGAGTTCCGACTTAGATCTCTACCTGTGGATTGTAAACGTCTGGCTCAGACAGCCCGGGAGGTCTGACTGTAATCGCCTTTTGGTGCTTCCTCCTTCGCCGTGTTCTCACCTCCAGCATGTCCAAGAATAGCTTCATGGTGGTCGAATTGTGCCCCGACGAGTAGCGCGGAGCCGTTCGACGTCAGCCACGCGCCAATTGACGATCCCAGGCGCGAACGCAACGCGGAGGAAGGCAAACGGGATTATAATCCCCTGCTGGTTGAATCAACTCGGATCGAAAGTGGGGCGTCAAGCAGCAAGTTTGCCCGCGACCTGCCGCGTTGTCTCATCTTTGTTTCGATCGTTCTGATGATTGGTTGTGGTGGGGGAACATCCGGCGGAAGTTCTGGTGGGGGAACATCCGGCGGAAGTTCTGGTGGCGGTTCTTCCGGTCTACTTCTCCGCCCTTTAGCTTTACTTTAGCTTTACTTTATCTCTAAATCCCAGTCAGCTCGATCTGTCCCAGAGTTCCACACAGGCAATCCAGGTCCAGGGCGTGGCGCAGAACGGATTCTCGGGATCTGTCCCGGGATGAGAAGAACCATTGTGCTGGCCTGCTGGGTGAGATTGGGTGCCGGGTAATGCGTGACAGCTAACAATGCCGAACGGAAAAGTGCTGCTCACGGGTAAGGATATTGGCGTGGGTGCATCTGACATCTATATTCATGGGGCACAGGCCATCGTGGTGGGTGTTCTCCTGTGGCTGGTAAATCGCTTTATTCCAATGCAGGGAACCATCAAGTCAATTCTGACCAACACATATGCCCAAAACAGATTCGCCAACTTCACCTGCCGTGTGAGCGCGAGCATCATAGTCTTTTTCTCAATGCGCAGGAGGCTACAGTCAGTCATTGCGCTGGCGGATGCGGTGCGGGAAGGCTGACCGGCTATGGCATCCTTGCCAACAAAATCGTCATCGCTCAATATGTCGAGCGTTGTTTCTTTTCCAGCTTGGGACTTAACGCTGAGCTTTACCTTGCCCCGTTGAATGACAAACAAAGCATCGGCCGCATCCCCCTGAGCGTAAATTGTTTGTCCTCTTCGGAAAGACGTCATCTGCCGGCCCGTACCTGCTGTCGAGAGGAAGGCCTTCGGGTTGAAGTCGGGTTTGGCCATAGCTTGCCAGTCCTTGTAGCCAGAGTACATCCCCATTTGAGCGCAACACACTTGACGAAGACTGTTCAATATTGCTCACGATGCTGCTAACTCGGGAGCAAGGCTCGAACCGCCGGTCTCCCTTCAAGTTCTACGCTGCCCACGCGAAACATTCGTGATCTGTTTCGCTTGCTCCCAAGAGTCCGTGGTACTCACTTCCGCGGGTGCTCACTATTGATCAGTAATGGACCGTCAGTAAGGGCTACATTTTGTCTACGGCCGCCGTTGTAACCAGCAGAAAAAGAATGAAGAGAAGTCAGATCCAGTTCGCGCTGATCTGCTCTAGACTGACTTGCGCTTCGGTAAACGGACACGATTCTGCACCACGGCTGAGCGAGCCCTTGCATTTAACGAGTTCAAACTTGAATGGAGATAACAATGTTGAAACGTATTTTGGCCGTAACGACTTTGGTAGCAATCGCAACTCTAACCGCTGTCGCCTCAGACCGAGATGACGACGTAAATCGCACCCAGAAAGCTGCCGAGGTCTTCAAGGAGATCATGAATACTCCGGATCAGGCCATTCCTTCGGATCTCTTGGAATCGGCGAAGTGTATCGCCATCGTTCCGGGGGATAAGAAGTTCGCCTTTGTATTCGGTGGCAGCTACGGCAGGGGACTAGCAACCTGTCGCACCGAGCATGGCTGGAGCGCTCCCATGTTTGTGGCGATCGATAGCGGAAGCGTGGGTTATCAGATCGGGGGCTCTTCCACCGACATCGTGATGCTCTTCATGAACGATCATGCCCTGCAAAGCCTGATGAGCGACAAATTCAAGCTTGGGGCTGACGCTTCTGTAGCGGCCGGGCCGGTGGGCCGGAGCGCCGCCGCTGGCACTGACCTTAAATTGAATGCGGAGATTCTGTCTTACTCGCGGTCCAAAGGGATTTTTGCCGGGGTGAGCCTGGATGGTGCCGTAATGCAAGCTGACAAGAGTGGAGACAAAGCCATGTATGGAGGCGATGTAACCCGCCATGAGATTCTTGACGGCAAAGTTGCCGTACCTGCATCGGCCCGAGCGCTGGTAGAAGAACTTGGCGGATACGTCCACGAAGCCAAAGCTCAATAACGGCCCCAAGGATGGTCGAAGGTGGCGCTATCTGAACATCGATAGCGCCAAGCAATTTCTATTTAGTGATAATGGACCGCCAAGCCGAGGCTTTGCGCGCCGATCTCGAAGCCTACGTGTGGTGCGTGAACGCGAACTAGCACGCGGCTTGGGGTTCTGCGGCCAGCCTATCCCCAGCCGCCTGAGCCTTACGCTGAACTTCGGAATCATCGGCACCGAAACCGAGCAGTGTCTTGACTTGTCAGCCAAGGCGCGCCGGCGATCCTGCTGCCGAATCGAACGGCTCCTGCAGGTTGAGGTTCTAGCGATCGAAAACGAGCAGGAAGTCTTCACTGCTATGGTTGCTCTAAAAGAGGGGCGCGGATCCTTTGCGGATGCGCTGATTGCAGAACTCGGCGCGCGGGTGGGGTGTACTCGCACTCTGACATTCGAACGAAAGGCGACCCGCCTTCCTGGCTTCGAACTTGTCTAATCGACCCGCGATCCTGGACAGCGCGGACGGGATGTTCTCCGCCTCTAACGCGGGCCGAGATGACTGCCCACAAATTCGATTTTATATTCCTGGCCCCACAAGCATGCCGGCATGCGATCATCCTTTGTGACGTGACCGCCTACCCCCGGCCGCGTAAGCCTGGAGAGATTTTACAAAGTACTGGGCATACGCCGGGAAATATCGCTTGTGTATGCAGCCGCCCAGCATGGAACCATTCAACTTCATCCATCCGGGAGAACTCCAGGGGCTGGAGAACAAGTACAAGGTTTGGATTTACATCACGGGATTGCCTGAGCGCCGACGGATAATCTCGCGGGCTTATCGAACCGATGTTTAACGGCGCCGGGGAAACGTCGTCTCTCGCGCTACGAGTGTGGAAGTAGCCAGCCAATCTACGCATCTCTTGCGTAGGTTATAGCGGATGTTCGATGCGGCGGCAAATATTCCACGCAAGCTCTGCTTAAATACCGCCGTCATTTGACGCAAGGTATGTTGAGTCAGAAGGAGACTCCAATACAGGTCTGTTTTCAGAGGCTTTCTCACCAGCCTTTGCTTTGCTTGCAACTATTCAGTTTCCACACGCACGTCGAGAAACTTTCGAAAATCCTGATCGAATGTGGAGACTGGCACGTTGTTAGTCACCGCCGTGGCGGCGACAACGCAGTCGACAAAGTGAACCTTCGTTCCCTTATATCGGTTCAGGGCGTCTAGATGGACGCTTACCTCACTGATCTCCACGCCGGGACTCGAGATCAAGCGTCCTAGGATCGAGGCGATATCGGCGCGCGGATGCCTGTAAAAAGACTCGAGCACAAACACGCACTCTGCCAAAACGATTGGTAGCACCACAATTACGACGTCGCCACGGTCGCAGGCATCGAAGAGCTTGCCAGCTGTCCTGGCATGCTTCTCATGGTCTTGTACCAGATAGCGGACGATCAAATTAGTGTCCACGAGCCGTTGTTTGCTCATCGATTACGCTCATGACGCGCAGCTTTAGCAGCGGCCTCACGGATCTCAGCGAAAGACATTCCCTTGCCTTTATTGCTGGCAAGCGCACCCTTGAGCGACCGAATTCCCGGATGCACGCGAATGGTGGCTCGGTCTCCCTCTACTTCGTATTCCAGCTTGTCCCCGGGCTTCATGCGCAGAGCCTTTCGAATTTTTTCCGGAATTGTTGTCTGCCCCTTGCTAGTGACCGTCGAGTGTAGCACCTGGCTTTCCCCTTACCAACAGATACTTTCCTTACTCCACTATTATCCCTTACTTAGAGTGTGGTAGCAAGGCCTGTTTAATCCTCTCGGGCGAAGGCGCTAAGATGTCCGGCTCGCGGTTTCGGGCCTCCCTCGGATATGTCGCCGCGCGGTGATCTCGGCAAACCCTGACTGCATGACGTCCTCCTTAGAACGCCACGATTATGCAAAGTCCTTGCGCACGGCGGGCAGCCGTCAAACTCGTAGAAGGAAGCTTCTTTTGTCCATCCCCTCCGCGCAGCTCTCCGCATAAAACCGGATTCCGTATTAATCCGTCCGGTGGAAGACTGGGGCAAGCTGCTGGGCGATGCGGCTGAGGCCAGCGCCATGCTCGACCGCCCGCCCCACCGCGGGCACGTGCTCAAGTGCGGTCCGCGGAGCTGGAGAACCAAGTTGGACGCGCCAGAACCATTAGGCGGTTAGCTGCTTGTCCTTCCAGTTTCCACGAACTTTTCAGCCTCCTCTTCGTACTCCATAGGCGCGGCGATGCCGACGAAGCGAGACTGTTGAGCAGAACTCAATGACGGACGCGGCCCAGTTCTCGGCGGTGGGGCAGTCTCCAAGCTGCGGGGTGAGGGGCTAAGTGCGGCTTGCATTTAAACAGGGGAGTGCTATGATTCGCCGTTCACAACAGGGCTGCCTGTTGCTCAGGGAAAGCTCTTATTGAAAGCCGGTCCAGGGCCGATGACTAGCTCGTGGCAGGTTTGTCCTTCTGCAGTGCCGCCAGGGAAACTATTCATATGTTCTCGCAGGCAGACGCTGGTTGTGCTTCTGGCGGTTTCGTGGATCTTGAGTTTTGGGGTTACCGGCTGCGGTAGCGGAGGAAACAACGGAAACGGTGGCAGGAATCAGCCTGGCTACGTCCTCAGCGTCAGTCCCGCTACGATCTCGATATACCCAGGGGGCACGACCAACCTTACCGTCACGGGTCAGCCTCTGAATGGTTTTGCCGGCGCAATTTCAGTATCGATCGCCGGATTGCCGGCTGGCGTAGCGGCATCACCGTCCAGTTTTTCCTTCACGGGTTCGGGAACGCAGCAGGTTCAGCTTAGTGCCGCTTCCACCGCGTCCGCTTCGAGTTCGACGATCACCGTGAATGGTTCCGGCGGGACACTCTCGCCGTCCGCGCAATTCCAGCTCACGGTCACTGGCCCTCCAGGCATGTCTTTATCATTGCAGCCTGCCAGTCTTTCTCTCATTCCCGGCGTGCAACAACAAGCACAGCTTTCCGTCAACGCTGTGAATGGGTTCAATCAACTCGTCAGCGGGAGCATTAGCGGCTTGCCTTCCGGTGTTACCGTGAGCAGTTCAACTTTCAGCGTATTTCCGGGAGGCACTTCGACCTTCTACTTCACAGCCGCTGCCGGCGCATCTTCGGGCACTGTCACATTCAACGCGAGCAGCGGATCCATTTCTGCCTCGGCGCAGCTGCCCATCTCGATCAACACGACACCTGACTTTCAGCTTACTACCGGGACGAACAATGTCCTGGTGATCAGCCAGAGCGCGTCGGAAACCTTCAATATTTCAGCCGTGGGATACAACGGATTCAGTCAAGCCGTTTCCATTTCCTTCTCGGGGGCACCTACTGGTGTCTCGTTTTCCCCACCATCATTCACTCTGCAACCCGGCGGCGCGAGCCAAACAGTCACCGTAAGCACCACTTCCTCTGCAGCCCCCAGTACTAATGCAGGTTTTGCGATCATCGGCTCGGCTGCTGGGATCACCCATCAACTCCAGATCAGTTTGAACATTATTGCTGCGGCTCTTAACTTGTCATTGCAACCACCCACGCTTACGGTGCCCTCCGGGTCCACCAACTCTTTTGAACTTCAACTGCTGAATTCCAGCATTGGGACGCCAATTGGAAGCATCTCACTGCAGATTAGCGGCGTGCCTTCTGGCGTAACCGTATCCCCGACGAGCTACACTTCTCCGCCTCAAGGAGTGGGATTAAATGTTTACGTCACGGCAGGTACGGGAGCGACTGGGGGAACGCTGACCGTAACAGCGACCTTCGACCAGGCTCAAGCTACCGCCTCCATGCCGATTGTGATCGGTTCTCCGGATCAGTTCAAGTCAGTCCCTCTGAGCACGGCGGATTTGCTACTCCGCACCGACACATTGGCTCCGTATTACGGTTTCCCGCCGCCGAACTATATGGTTTACCACGCTGCAACGCAAAGATTCTTCTCGACTGAGCCATATCTGAATCACCTCAATGTCGTCGACGCGACTTCACGCAAGTTGACAGCAACTCTTACGATTCCGGGGGCGTTCGGGCTGGATCAGGCTCCGGACGGCAGCGTCCTTTATGTCGGCACCATGTTAGGTGATCTCTACGTCGTTGACCCTGTACAACTGACGATCGTAAAGCGCTATGCCTCCAGTACGATCAGCCCGTATGGATTCCCAGCAAACGCGGTGTACGCGCTCGCCGACGGCAAACTCATCCTTGAAAATTATTTCCTGGTTCCCGGCTTTTCTTGGGTTGATGGAAACGGGCCCATAGCATTATGGGATCCAACGACCAACAACATCAGCGTCTTTTGGCAGGGTGGATACAACGGATCAGTTCCCACGGTTCCCACATGTTTCAGCCGAGTCGAGAATGTGATGTTAACTAACAATCGGACACGAGTTCTTCTAGCCCCCGTCCTCACTTCAGAGGGCAGTTCGCAGCTCTGTTCACTTGATCCGGAAGCCGATACATGGAATTTGTCAGGCCAGATCTCAGGCGGTTCTGAGAGTGCTCTCACGACTTTTGCGTTGACATCCGACGGCAACACGCTCTTTGCATTCGACGGCTACAACATTTACGAACTCGATCCTGCGACCTTCGCGGTGAAATCCTCGTTTGCCGCGGGCGCCCCCGCGACGCCTAACTACGCGCCGATCTCGGTTCTGCTGGTCAGTCCAGACAATAACTCGGTCTTCTTAACCGACCCGAATGGGGCGGACGTCTTTGATCAATATAGTGTCGCGACTGGAAAGCTGAGCGGCTGGATGTCTCAGCTGAGCATGGCTTCTCCGGGTTCATACACTCCGGTTCAGCCGATGTATCAAGCGATCACTCCCGGCGGACTGGCGGCGGGCGTTATGCCCGGTGGGGGAATCGGACTACTTGACACCACAGCGGTGCAGTTGCCACCCATCGGATCCCGGTTCACGCAGACACAATTGGGAGTTCCTTATGGGCCGAGCAGCGGCGGAACGGACACCAGTTGGTTGCCTAACAATGTGGGTGTTTCGCCGCCGCCGCTCGGAAGCATCTACTTTGGTTCAAACGCAGCTTCCGATGTCAACAACAGTGGATTTACTGGTCTTCTGGAAGCTGTGGCGCCGCCTGGTATAGCAGGTCCTGTCGACGTTCGGACATTTGCAACGAATGGCTCCTCGCAACTGATCCCTGACGGCTTTTCGTACGGTCCCTGGGTATTGGAGGCGCCCACGGACTATTCGACGGCAGAGGGCGGTGGCCCAGGGGACCTATTCGGATACGGCTTCGGACCCCAGCTTTACACCGGAGGCGCGCTCTTTATAAAAGCTCCCGACGATCTCGCGGTGACGGTTGGGGGTGCTTCGGCCGGCGTTCAGGACTTCAGTCCCAATCCATACGGATCGACTTACTTCACGGCGCCGATTTTTCCGTCGAATGACTTGCAATACACCATTCCTCCAGGAACTGCTGGAACGTCGAAAAGTATCGAAGTCTCGAACACCTCGGGCTCTACGACTGCCGCGCAGCAGATGAGTTATTTGCCGGCAGTCCAGAGTTATCCTGTGGCAGGACAATTAGCCGATGGTATCTATGACTCGACCCGTGACGTCTACTACTTCAGTGATGCGAACCAGGTGCGCGTTTTCTCGCTGAGTCAGAGCGCCTGGCTCCCGCCGATTTCCATTCCGGCACCTCAAGGCGCCTCAGGGCCACAGCGCCTTATGGGGATGGCAATGTCGCCAGATGGCTCGAGTCTAGCCGTAGCCGATGCTGGGGCCACTGCGGTGTATGTCATCGACCTGAATAATTCTGATGCCATAAAGACTTTTCCCTACGCTTCGCAATTTCCTATCCTGACGGAAGTGCCGACTGCAGTGGCCATAACCAACAGTGGGGTTGTGTATGTCGCCACTTCTGACCTCAATGGCGACGGAGGCTGCGGTTTTCTGCTTGGGCTAGATCCTTCGACCGGCATCTACAGCAATGTGGGCCCGTCGAATTCCAACAATTGCCTGCCGACTGAAGGCGGCACGATCGGCGAGAGCCTTGTCAGTTCGGCGGACGGCACGCGAATTTTCTTCAACGATTATGGGATTTTAGGATACATCGATACAGCGTCGGGCCAAGTCGGTGTTCCGAATAGCGACTACGGCGCCTTCGCCCCAACTGATTATGAAATTGAGATGAGCGCGACGCAGACTCGATTATTTGCTGACGGATTCTTTGTCGACACAAATCTCAACGGCATCGGGCTGCAGGTGCTGAACATCGCTGAGAGCGTCGACGCACAGTACCTCTATGGCGCAGCATTCTCGGCGGATGGAACCCTGCTCCTTCAGCCCGGCGCCCAAGCTATCGACGTGTTCGATGGAGTCACCGGCTCGTTTCGCGCTCGCGTAGCTATGCCGGTAGCGCTTTCCCCAAATTTCCGCGCTTTGGTCTCAGACAATAAAGATAACCGGCTCATCGCCATCACAGGGAGTGGGAACGGCATCGCCGTCGTCGATCTGAGTTCACTTCCAGAGCCGGCTCCCGTGACTTGGTTATCTGCGCTTGCAGCTCCCGCTCTGATGGACAATCCTCAGCCTGGCAAGACTACGAACCAAAGGAGACTAGGAAGCCTCTTTTCAACCATTCATCGCCTCCCCAGCCCGCTTTTGCGCAGGCTTGCTGCAACCGCGCCGATAGCAAAACTGCTATAGCGAGCTCAGCTTCAGGTAAGTCAGCGAAGCGGCCACTATGCGAAACTTTGGGATGCGCACCGGCGAATTCACTGGCCGTGCGTCGGAGAAACCCAAGAACTCAGGATATCGGAATTGTGAACGCCCGCTCAACAAACTGTCCTGAGGAGTCTGTAACCCGAATCACAAACGGGCCGCAGGTCCCGGCCGTCGTAGGTGTCCCATTGATTTGACCAGTATTTGAGTTGAGGGCCAGGTCAAGACAAGATCCCGTCCCCAAGAGCCCGTCGGGATTGCTCCAAGTTCTCGGCACGGCCCCTCCCTGTGCGACGACATAATAAGAATACGACCCCGCTGCTATAGTGGCGGCCGGCAACGCAAAAGGCAGCGTGGGAGCATACCCGCCCGTGGTGAAGTGGAGCGGCGGATTCGGCATCAAGTCGAGCAGTTGCGGGCAGGAACCGTTTCCGTTGCACGCGTAAGTCGTGTAGGCAGCAGTGGTGTTACCCAAGGTCGCATTGGTAATTGGCGACCCATCGGTGGAAACGACCGAGGCGTAGACGTTCGCCGCGTCCGTTGTGGTGTTGTAATCGATCGGCACGACCGAGTCTGAGTCCTGGCAACTCACAAACAAACGCGTGCCGTACGGGCTGGTCGTGCTGTCGTCGGTGAGCTTCGCCTTAACATCCAGCGGTGTAGTGCAGCCATTCTCAGCATTGACCACAGGTGCGCCGCTGGAAGCAGGCAAGTAGATGCTTTGTATAAAGGGTACGCCCATGCGTGTCCCAGAGATATCCCACACCCCGACGGTGTCGTTGACCTGAGGGGTGGCGGTGTCAAGGCATGCGACAAAGAGCCGATTGCCATCCGGGGAGGTGACGAGCGCCGTAGGTGCAGCGGCGACGGGCGTAAAGACAGTGCCGCTCGCGGAGCAGACGTTCACGGTGTTTCTCGGGCCGGCAGTGGTGGGAATGTACGTAACGAAAGCGGGCGACATCCCAGTACTAGTCACCGTGATATACGAGTATGTTCCTGTGTTATCCCACGTCGTCGTGTACACGTAATTGCCACGTGGGTCAACGGCTACAGCCCCAGCGCGCAGGCCGAATGTATTAAACGTGAGCGGCGTCTGAGTAGTAAAAGGAACGTAGTCGGTGGGCGAAGTGGCAGAGAGCGCGGGCAGACTCAAAACCGCAAGTGTGTCACATGGAGGGGTGGCGCAAGCAGTGCCTGATGGCAGGTAATTCAACGACAGGAACGCTTCAGAGCTGTTCGTACTAATGGCGATGTTGTTCGCATCGGCAACTGTCAGGGCGTTGCCGCTAGAGAGAGTGCCGGGTAGCGCTCCAGGATTTTCGGCATCGGGTAGCGGCTCGACTGAGGCATTAGTTTGATTTCCGTTAGTGGGATCCACCACATAGGCATCGTAGCGAATGAATGGATTCAGGTTGGAACAACCCTTCGCGCACAAGTTAGGATTGACCGTAACAAATTGCTGGGGTTCAATGTCCAGGCCCGACGGGTTGAACGCCCCACCGGTATTCGAAACTTTTATGGAGAGGATGTGGGATCCGGCACGGCTTGGGTCAACCACAGCTACCTGGTAGCTGCCTTGCTCCGTGACGTAAACCCAGTTTCCATCGGGCGTCACGCGCGGTGTAAGTGGAAACCCTTGCGGGTCCAGAGCGAGGTCGAAAGCTGTCGCAAACGTGTTCGTGCCAAAGCTGAACAGCGTGTCGCCCTGTTCACCGGAATTAGACGCATGCGTCGCGACAAATCCATCCGCTGCCAACACCTTGGGAGAGCTTGTTCCCGCCAGCGTCAAGCTTGGACAGGTGGCCGGCGTTTCGCAGCTGGGGGTGGCCGTATTCCCTGTATCTTGCAGCTGAATGGTCGTTGGAAAAGATCCGCGTGTAGTGCCGCTTGCTGGCGTGCCTTGATAATATCCGCGCAGGTAATAGGAAGAACCGCCAATCTGTTGGGGAGGATCGTCGGCGGGGTACGAGGGATTCCCGAATGGGAAGGGACCAGTCGCTGACGGCGTCACGAAGCTTACACCAGGGATACCACCGGAAATGACTGACCACGTATAGGGCGGCACACCAGCGCAATTCCCAGCAGCCTGCGCAGTGCAAGCCGGTCCACCGGCCGCGCCAGAATCGAAGGTCACAGAATATGGCTCACCGATGGTGGCGTTCGGCATGAACGCGTTCCGTATAGTGACTTCTGGCGTCACAGTGAGGTCGCTGGTCAGAATGCTGTTGGGGTCACTTGCAGTGGTTGCTGTCGGAGTCGAGAGGTTGGCGGTATCGATCACGGTGACGCTGGGAGTGCCCGCAACCAGCATGGATGCGGTGCACGTCAGCTTTGTGCTGTTTGGTGACGGCGTATCGGGAGTACACGTGAAGCCCATCCCGAGTAGCCCAGCAAAATTGGAAAACGTGTACCCGCCGAGTCCGCCCGAGGCCGTATATATCGGCGGGACGCAAGATTGGCCACCGGTACATCCCGATCCGGTGCCGTAAGGACGACCGACGACGCCAATCGGCCAAGGTGTTGCCGTGGGGTAGCCCGTGCCGCCGATGCTCACCGTGACGGCCAGGGGAGAACTCACAACAAGTGCCTGAGAGGTGTTGACCGCGCTGCCTCCCGGGGTGGAGGCATTTCCTGTTTCGGCGCCGGTAAAGGTCAGGTCGCTGGTGGCAGAGCCCAGAATCTTGGTGTCAGAGAAGACGAAGGCGGGTGAGATAAGCGTGCAAGTGAAAGTGTCGGGGCCGGCCGTCAGCGAACTTCCCGTGCACGTATAGTTACCAAGTCCGTTACTGAGATTGTATTGGAGGGGCTGGCAAGGTCCACCGGAACATCCCAAGCCTGCACCGTACGGCCGGCCCGTGACCGCTGGGGACACCATTACCGGGGGCGTAACCGTCATTTCAGGATTTACCAGCAAAGTTCGGCTGGTGTCGGTGACGGTATTGCCTGGCGTTGATGCGTTGCCGGTCTCGGCCCCCACAAACATAAGAGTGGGGTTGGTTCCACCAGCGCTGGCAATAGTTGCGTCTGAGCAAGAAAAATCGGGCGAAGTCAGCGTGCACGTAAACGTGTCCTGTGGGGTGGCCAGGGCGCTGCCGGTCAGCGTGTAATTGCCGAGGCCATTGTTGAGCTTGTAGTCCAACGGGACACACATTGCGCCGGAACAGCCCGTCCCTGTGCCGTACCGTCGGCCGGTGACTGCTGGCGGCACCATGCTCGGCGGAGTCACGGTCATCTCCGGGTTAATGATGATGGCGCTCGCAAGAGACTGCGATCCGCTGGGTGTCGCGGTATTCCCTGCATCAGTGACAGTTACGCTCGCGTTGTACGTGCCGGGGGCCGCGGTAATCGACGGAGCACTGCATGTGTAGGTCGGGGAGCCGGAAACGGCGGGACATACGATTCCTGCAGGCATATTGGCGGGTGTACTAGCAGGAAATGCATAACTTCCTAAGCCGCCGCTTGCCGTATAGATGACCGGCAAACAGGCACCTCCCGAGCAGCGCGTGCCCGTTCCATACGCGCGACCAGTTACTCCGGTCGCCCAAGTAGAACCCTGATTTAAGTTGAGGGTGAGGGAGGGATTCACCGTCAAGGGCAGAGTGAAAGCCACAGGAGTTGAAGCAGCCCCAGGGACCGCTACAATGCCTGTTGCCGAGTCTGTAATCGGCGTCTCGGTTGCACTCACCGTGACCGAAAAAGCCCCCGCCGTAGCCACTGACGTGCTGCTCAAAAGACACTGCGTCTTCGTCGTATCGAGGGCCACGGAAAGACCCAGATTCGACGGACTCACTAGCGTGCAACCAGTCAGGGGCGCATTTCCTACCGCGAGGCCGCCCAGTGTGGCCCCGATATTTGTAGCTTCCGCCTGCGATAGCGGAGAAACGCCATAGCTTCGACCTTGCACGCCGGGAGCAAGCGCCGATGTCGCAAAAGTGAAGTCGGGGCGGATCGTCAGAACATAGGAGCGCAAGTTATTTTGCGGAGGGGTACTGTTATCGGTGGCTTGTAGGTTAAAGGCGTATTGTCCGGCTGCCGTTGGGGCAGACACCATGCTCAGCGCGCAGTAATACGGACTCGTTCCCGATCCCGGTAGCGGGCCGGGCGCCGCTGTCATGCCAGGCGGAACGCTACCAGTCAAGCTGCACGCGGTGACCGTATCGCTGCTGGCATTTGCCGAGGGAAGCGAAGTAGAGATGTAAGCTGCGTACGCATGGCCCGCGATTGCGTCGGGAGGATTAGATACTCTGGTAACCGTGAAGGTAAAAGCAGACAAAACAAAGTTGGAAAGGGTTAGTGGTTCAGCGAGCCATGTAAATGTCTGGACTGGGGAAGACGTTACATAAGGTGCTGGCAGAGCTGTGACAGCAGCACTGTAGACAGATCCTGCGCTTAGGATATCGGTCGTTGGGATGAAATAAAACCCTGTAACGTCGGTGGATACACGCGTTAAGCTTTGGTTCGACGAATTGAGGAGACTGACGGTTGCTCCGGGAATCCCCAGGTCGGCAGAGTTCACGACATATCCCATGATTGGATCAGGATTCACCTTCAAGGTGATTATCACTGCAGCAATATCATCAATAAGAACAGCAATGGGATTGAACTCTATTCCGCCTAACTTACAAGTCCCAGAGAAGTGCCGAGCGCAGTGCGATATCGGAAGCTCAAATAACAAGGCGCGAAGCGTATTGGCAGCCCACTGAGTTTGCCCAGCGGTGATCTCGTTCTGAGCTGTAGCTAGCTTTGCGGCCAGGGACCGCAACACTTGTGCGTTGTTGATACAGCCAGCAGCGGAGATTTGACTAAGCACATTCTCGATGCTTGGAATATCGGCAATGACCGTAACCTTCACGTCTGCGGAATGGGTCAGCGACCCTGAGATCCCCTTTACTCTCACCGTAAACGTCGACGGGGTAACCACTGGAGAGAGGCTCAAATTCAAGGACGAGTAAGCTATACTCCCGGAAGGGGGAGTAACAGGATTTGCACCAAGCGAGGCTGTTACTCCGGCGGGCATCGAGGAAACGCTCAACGTCACTGCCGAGTTGAAGCCGGAGACAGAACTAACCGCGACTCCTGCAGAGCCGATTCCACCCACATACAGCGTGATCGGAGAAAGAGATCCGAGCGAGAAATCCGGTGTCTGGGCCGTGGCATGTCCGACAATTATGAAAAAGAGTGAAAAGGCCGCTAGCACAACGCGTATCGGTGATCCTATGTTCCTTGTAGCGACACCGCTCATAATAACCTCCTCTTCTCAACGTTGCTAGTTTCCTTCCGGCGGATATCGATGTCAGTAGGGAGCCTTGGTGGCATTTGTTAGCTTGGCGCGTGGCCGCTGGGTCGGGGGAGGGACTATGAATTCGAAGCGGTGCCTCACGAACCGTACAAGTAATACATGACTATCCGCGGCACCGAGCGAGACACAGACCGTCGTATTTCTTATCAATAAAACGGCAGTATTTCCGTGATTCTTGTCACCGATGCGTGTGATTCGGCCTCTGCTGTTCTCACCGGCGGGTGGGCGATAGTGGCCTCGAACGATGGAATCCGCAATCACCGTCAAGGGGCAGGCCACCATTCCGAAATCTATCCGCGAACATTCTGGGGCTGAAGCCGGTTCAAGCAATCGAACACTGACGCTTTCGCCGACTTCCTTATTGGTGATTCATCTCGTTTCCGCACCTTGTCCCTCAGCGGCAAAGTCTTTGTTGCCGGCGATCACGGCAGCCTTGGTCTCATCCACATAGGGCTGTTCGAAGAGACCAAGTTCGAACTTCTGCAGAAGAATACGGCCTGCAGCCTCCCTTACCCGCGACTCCGAGATCAATCCGTTGCGAACATCTTCCACGATGACATTCGACTGTTCCGTTCCGCCGATCTGATCCACACCCGCGTTGATTGCCTTGGCAAAGCGTTGCGCCTTAGTTAGTTCTTCGACTCCCCACGGCATGCCGATTTCCGCCGGAGTGGACTTGACGCCTGCGGCCGTTCCATTGCGGCAGGCCTCGGAGCAGTCATTCGCGATCGCCCAGTCGCTTACGATGACGCCACGAAATCCGTATTGCCCGCGCAGCAACTCCCTCAGCAATTGATGATTGAATCCGGCGCCCACTGGCTCCAGCGGCTTGCCATCGATGGCAACGTCTTCTAAGACCGAGTTGGTCGGTATCACGCTACCTACGTGCGCCGCGAAGGCACCCGTAAACGGAATGAGATGTTGCGGGAAGTTGTGTCCGGAAAAATCGGCGAAGCGGCCGTAGTAGTTATGACCATCCCACCCGTCCTTTGCTGCGCCGTACCCCACCCAATGTTTCACTACTGCAACGACGCTATCGGAGTTCAAGCCATCGGTGCCATTTTGGATTCCGGCGACATAGGCTTCCATCATGCGTTTCGCGGTCTCCGCATCTTCGCCAAAGGTTCCGTTTGCACGTGCCCAGCGCGGCTCCGTGGCCAAGTCGGCTTGCGGTGCGAGCGACTCGCGAATGTCCACCGCCTCATATTCCTGGCGAACGACATCCCCGAAGCGACGAGTAAGCTCAGGGTCGTTCACGGCCGCAAAGCCCGGCGACTCCGGCCACATGGAGAATGCTCTGTCCTGCACCGCGGCTCCGAGCACTTGGTCAAAATGGTGGCGCGGATCCGAGGAGATCGTAACTGGGATCCCCCATCGCGAGGATTCAGCAATCGCCTGAACTTCGTTGTTCTGTTTGGCGAAGAACTCAGCGCCTCCATTCAGTCGCGTGATGAATGTGCTGACGTGATCTTCATCGATGAACTGGCGGACCTTCACCAGGTCATACTCCTTGCCAACTCCGAGCGGCGCCAACGGGCCGGAACTGGGCAGAGTGCCGTGCAATCAATCCCGCCAACTCCTCCAGACTCATGCGCTGCACCGGGTCGGCGACCCGAACCTCCGGCGGCAGCCGCCAGTCCTCATACGAATCAAGCTTCCCGTTTCGATCGAGATCCTTGAACGTCAGGCCATCCACGGTGAGCAAAGGCGCTGAACGATGACCGAGAACGGGTTGCTTTGCGGCGCCCCCAACAGCGGCGGTAGAACCAAGGAGCAAGGCTAAGGCGAAGAATCTTGAATGCATTGGCGGGACCTCCTTCCTTCTCACCCGGCACGAGGACAACAGGGACGCAGTTCCCTCGTGTTCAAGGCTCGGATCATCTCAAGGTGATGCGCCTTTCTGCCCACGGTTATTCCGTATAAGTTGCAAGTCGTTGCGACTGTCGCAGATATTATCAGCCTTGACAAGATTCAGTTCAGACGTAGACTAAGCTACGTTAACTGAGCTGTAAAAGAGCTCGGAAGAAACAGTCTCCCCCAAGCCATTCATATTTCGTACGGCTTAGGAGATATCAGTTGACCACATTTGGCCCCAGGGTACTTGTCGCTGCGGTTTTGGCACTTCTCCTCTCATTCTCTACGCGTAGCGTCGCTCAGACTGCAGTACGCTCCCAAGGCATTAGGGATGTTGCTACACTCTCGGTGACTTCCCCGCTCGCTCAACACTTCTCACTTGCTCTAGGTTCATGGCCACCCTGGGACGATTGGGGTTGGGGCAGACCTTCGAAGCTCCCGAGCCCTCCGAAACCGAAGAATCCTCCGGTGGCGGTACCAGAAGGTGGTTCGCCTACCACGTACCTGAGCCTTGTCGGTCTTGCCTGCATTATCGCGATGGTTTTGCGCCAGAGGCAAACATCGCACTAGCGATCGTTGCCTCTGCCCTCCCCCTTCAGTACTCCAGCAGTTCGCCAATGTGTGTCCTCTACGGAATCCGTCGATAGCGGTGAACTCGTGACTACAGCGCCGGATCACACATTAGCGGCGGAAGGCAAAGTGCCGAAGCACTTCGAGTTTTTACTTTTTCCATGGTATCCATCTCATGTTGGTGCCGTTGACAAAAGCGCCAGTTCTGGCCGAAGCTCTCGTCAGGAAAACGTTCGCTATTTTGAATAGAGGGTCCAATCTTGGCGGGTTGGGTCAGCACCTCTCGGACCTGATCAGTGCGTATGGTCCCGAGGACCATTTCCGACATTCTCCGGGTACTTTTGTGCCAAGGCACGGATCTCGTAGCTAAACTTGAGAAAGAGTTTCTCCCCTCTCCGAGCTTCCTCAGGAGTATGGCTCTTTCGTGGTGAAGTTCTTTTCGATACGACCCCTCTCAGTGAAGCCGAACCTTTTGGCGATTTCAGAATTCATTCCGGAAATCACATTTCAATCTGGGAACAATTCCGGCTCGCCAAAATAGTGCCTCCAGAAGTCGAGTACGAGGAGTACCCCCGTGGGCGCGTAGCCTTCGACTCCAAATCGAAGCGATTCAACCTGCTCGCAGATCGCTGCATACTTCGACGCAAGGACATAATCGCAAAGATCAAGCAACAGATGCACCTTCCCAGTAACACGAGCTTCGGCACCGATCCTCACTATCGATGCCAAGCATGTCTGGAACAAAGCTCAGATTGAGTCTTCAAAGGTGGAAGAGCCAACCTTCGCGCAAGGGAACCGGTTTTGAGCAGCCGCTGCAGCCGCTGCAGCCGCATCAGCACTGGCATATCGACGTTTCCTACATCAACCTGTGCAGCACTTTCTATTACTTGTGCAGCATTCTGGATGGGTTCAGTCGTTTCCTCGTGCATTGGGATCTGCGTGAGTCCATGCGAGAAGCTGATGTCGAAGTGATTCTGCAGCGAGCCAAGGAGAAGTACCCGGAGGCGAGGCCGCGAATCATCTCCGACAATGGCCCGCAGTTCATTGCTCGCGACTTCAAGGAGTTCATTCGCATCTCGGGCGTGACGCACGTCCGAACCTCCCGTTACTATCCACAGTCGAACGGCAAGATTGAGCGCGCTGGCACAAGTCGCTGAAAAGCGAATGCATTCGACCGGGAAAACCGCTGTCACTGGAAGATGCGCGGCGTCTGGTCGGGGGCTACGTGGAGCGTTACAACAACGTCCGCCTGAACAGTGCCACCGGCTACATCACGCCGAAGGACGTGATGGCGGGGCGTCAGCAGGAAATCCACGCGGAACACGACCGCAAGTTGGAAGCCGCCCGACAGCAACGCCAGAGTCACCGCCAGCAAGCCGCATGAAGAGCGAAGCGGCCAGACACCGCGATGTCGGACAGCCAAGGAAAGCTAAGTTGACCCACAGTAGTTGAGTGATACAGGGATTTTCGCCAACCGTTACTTCGCCCAGAACGGCACGGTCGCCGCCAGTACGCCTGAACCTGTCAAAACTGCACCCCACGCACCCAGCAACCACCACCATCCGCGTCGCGAAATCGCTACCGCGAGTCCAAGCAATCCGGCAATGAGCAACTGCGCTGGATAAGCAAACCACCAGTAACCGGTAAATGAAAATGCAGTCCACTCCGCAATCGCTGCGAGTGGCAGCAGAAGGCTCACGACGGCAGCTACGGAAACGAATGGTCGGCGCTGATTCATTCGAGCGTTGTACCTGCGACTACTGCAAGACGGCAAACCAGAGCCAGCTTGCTCCAACTCCGAGGCCAGAAAGCACAACCAGCCAGCGGCCCTTACCCTTTCCCACCAAAGCCCCGCCGATGCCGAGCGCGACAGCAGCCTTGTCAAACATCAGAAAGCGTCGGAAGTGGATGTCTTCCTGCGGGTAGGTATGGGGATTAGTGAACAATGCAAACCAGAAAGCGCCCACTGCAATCGTGCAGGCCGACAGCCCCACCCACAGCGAAATTCCTCGCCACGGAGTTGGAGGATTCTCGTCAAGATTTGATAGCTTCCGTATCCACTGCCAGCCGAGGAAGAACGGCAAGCCGTAGGTGACGACCGTCAAAAATCCGATGAGGATTGTCGAGACAATTGACATGGAGAACGCCGCGACAGGCAAGTATAGGACGATTTCCGCAGATAGTTGTTGAGAAACGGCAGGTCGTTGCGAGCTACAATGATCTGCCGGGCGAAACGGAAGCGGGCACTGCGGGGACGTAACCATGCCGAGGGATAACCCGGTGGGCTCATCGAGACGATGAACGGGGGCGTGAGGACTCCTTCTTGTGTCGCCCAACCTCCATCGGATCGGAAGACCCCATGCCTTGAAAATCCCCGCCCGAAGGGCGGAATAACCACTAACGGAGAACGTCGCTTCTCCATTCCAGGCTGAACCAAGACAGTTGCGGCGATTCTCTCGGTCGTGGAGAGCTGCCGTCGGCTGCAAGTCCCGGTGCGCGATTACTTTTCCACGATTCTCCCCGGGCTTGCCGATCTCCCGATCCGGCGCCTGCCGGAACTTACTCCCAACGCCTGGGCCTCGGCTTGCTGATGTATGAAGTGAAGTTCCGTGGGCACTACTGCAGCTTCGCGTACTCGGCCTTGGCCTTCCTCAGGATGGGGATGTTGGAGTCGGCGTTCTTCCAGAGGGTGAGGAAATCTTTGTACGCGGTGCGGGCCTTGTCCTCGTCGCCTGTGAGTGCGTAGGCGCGTCCAAGTTGCAGATGAGCTAATGCTCCTATAGGGTCGCTGATCACAATTCCGCGATGTTCGAGAATCTTCCGGAACTCGACAGCGGCTTCCCGACCTTGGTGTGCCGCCAGATAGGCCTCGCCGCGCACATACGCGGAGTAAAGATTACCCGCCCCCAACAGGTATTCAGAACCGCCAGAAGACAAAATCCCGCTCTCGTAAGGAATCGCAAGTTGCAGCAGTTCGATTGCCTCTGTTGGCTTGCCTTGGTTTAAAGCAAGAAGGGCGCGGAGCGTCGGTGCGTATGCGAATCGAACCTTCGTGTCCTCCGAGAAACGTCTTATGAGGTCCTCAGTAAGTACTTGAGATCGGGAAGACTCCCCCGAGAGAGCCAGCGCCAAGGCAACGCTATATTCCACATCACGCCCGTTGGAGAGGTCCAGGGCCACCAAAGCTCTCTGCCCTGCTGTGGAAGCATTGCCGAACAAGGCTTCGCGCACCGCCGCATCGGTTTCATAAAATGCCTCCGTTTCCCGTCGATCTGGCTCCCGAGTAAAATCCGCTGCCCGACGTGACATTTTCCTTGCCTCTTCCAGATGACCGGAATATGCGAAGACAAAGCTCTCGGAGTTGTACATCCACTCTTCCACTCCGGGCTTTCCCTGCGCTTCAGTTGCCTCCCGCTCCATTCCTGCGTTATCGCCCTTCAGAAAGCCAATGATGTATCGCTGGACGAAGAAATCAGGCATTTCTAACTTGCGGGCGGAGGCTCGTTGAAGCGCCTTCTCCGCTTCGTCCATGCGGTCAAGGGCAACATAGCTGAGTGCGAGATTGCTATATACGATGGGCCCGTCGGGATTGAGCCCAATGGCTAAATTAGCTTCCTCGACCGACCTTTCGTATTTACCGAGGGCATGGGAAATCATTCCTGACAGGAACGCGTGGGGAAACTCCACCCGAGGATAGGTCTGCGCCCACAATTCACAGGTCTGCTCCGCTTTTTCCAAATCTCCCGTAACCCGCTTATCGTAGGAATGGGAAATAAAGAATCTCTCTTCATCACTGGCGCGATTCTGCAATTGATAAGCTTTGTTGGCGTTCTCGGCAGAAAGCACGGTCTCTCCTATGTCGCCGTACATTTGCCCGAGCGCCGCGTAGGCCATGGCGAACTTGGGATCAATCTCAACGGCGCGATTGAAAAATGGCACGGCGGCGGCAAAACTAGTTGATCGGCTAACCTCCCAACCCGCGCTGTAGGCCTTCAACGCGTCGAGTGATGGCGTCGTCGCCTCGGCGAGCGGAGTGTTGTGCTTTTCGACCGTAGTCAGCGACTCACCAACGCGGGTCCTGAATCTGCTGGCAACGTGCCCCAGGGCATTGAGTACGTCTTCCTTCTTCGCGACTTGCACCTGTTCCTCGTCGAGGATCTCTCCCGTGCGGCAGTTCTTTGCTCGTAACCCCAATACGTACTGGCTTCCGAGGCTTGTAATCGTACCCTGCAGCACTGCGGCGCTTGCCGTTCGCTCGCAGATTTCTTGAGCTATCTCTGGAGTGAGCTGCGCATCGGGTGGTCGGCCCATCATGCGCAACACTTGCTGGATGCGCCCATCGGAGATGAGGCTGAGGAAAGGCGACTGCTCCAGTTGCACTGCCATCCCCTGCCGCAGCGTCCCGTCAAAGACAGGGTCGCCGGTCGTATTCGTGAAATCCGCAAGGATGATGGTGTCTTTCTCAGTCAGCCCACGGGGACGACGGAAGTAGAGAAAGGCACTGCCCACAATTATCAAAGTGCCAAAGCAAGCAGCTACCACGAGTTGCCAAATCCTACTCATGCGCGGCCGGGCGCTTGCAGCGGGTGCGGCAGTACCTATTCTTTGCTCTGAATCCACCCCCACTTTGAGCTGCTTCAGCTCCGAACAGATCTCACCGGCATGCTGGTAGCGCCTTTCGCGATTTTTCTCAAGGGTCTTAGCGATGATTGTATCGAGTGCTGCAGGTAGAGCCGGATTGACGTGGGTTGGCACAACGGGCTGCGCGTTTAGAATGGCGTTCATAATCAGCACGCGGTTCTTGCCAATAAATGGCCGCTTGCCGGTCGCCATTTCGTACAGAACTATACCCAGTGAAAACAGATCGCTACGACCGTCAATCTCCTCGCCGCGAACCTGCTCCGGCGACATATAAGCAGTCGTTCCCGGAACGATACCTTCGAGTGTGAGCGATTCTTCGTCGAATTCAGTCTCCGGGGGATGGCTCGGGACCACCTTGGCTAGTCCGAAGTCCAGAATTTTCACTCTTCTGCTGGCGACGATGAAAATGTTGGCAGGTTTGATATCCCGGTGGATGATTCCTTTCTCGTGGGCAGCTTCCAAAGCATCCGATGCCTGAATGCCGAGATCGAGGAGCGCGTCGGTAGCGATGGGACCTCTGCGAATTTTCTCCTTTAGGCTCTCCCCTTCCAGCAACTCCATGACGATCACGGGCTGGTGATTGTATTCTTCCACCTCATAGATCGTGCAGATATTGGGATGGTTCAACGACGAAGCGGCGCGAGCCTCGCGTTCAAAGCGTGCCAGCGCGGTCTGGTCCCGAGCCAGCCGTTCCGGCAGGAACTTCAACGCCACGCGCCGGTTCAAGCGGAGGTCCTCACCCTCGTAGACGATGCCCATCCCACCCCCGCCCAGCTTGGCAACAACACGGTAGTGTGAGACGGTCTCGCCTTCACGCGGAGCGTATACTTGCTCGGTTTCTGGATCTCGGGAAATGGCAACCGTTCGGGCTGCCACTTCGATCGCTGGCTGCTGCAGAAAATTTCCGGCTTCCCGGTGTGACGTCAGCAGGGATTGGACTTCGTGCTCCAGCATCGCATCGCCAGCGCACGCTCGGCGCAGAAACTCATTGCGCTGATCGGGCGGGAGGCGCAAAGCAGATTGCAACAAATCATCGACTTGTTTCCATCGTTCGGGATCCATGGGAAGATCCGCCAGTCATTTCGCGATAAAGCCACGCCCGCGCAGTATTCCAGTCTCGCATCACGGTTACCGGCGACACTTTGAGTACTTCGGCAGTCTCTTCTACGCTGAGTCCGCCAAAGAATCGCAGTTCCACCACTCGTGTTTTGCGGGCGTCAATGCGAGCGAGAGCTTGCATGGCATCGTCAAGCGCGACGAGATCCTGGTCACGGTCGCCGCCAATCAAGGCCGTGTCCTCAAGCGGGACATGCTGGACGCCGGCCCCACGCTTGAGGTTGTGACGCCGCGCGTGATCTACCAGAATCCTTCTCATCAGTTGAGCAGAAACGGCAAAAAAGTGCGCCCGGTTCTCCCAACGCATGCGCTTGTAGTCAGTCAGCCGCAAGTAAGCTTCGTTCACCAGAGCGGTCGCCTGAAGGCTGTGTCCACTGCGCTCAAGGCTCATGTAATGCCTGGCCAGACGGCGTAACTCTTCGTAGAGGAGTGGCGTCAGTTTTTCAAGCGCACTCCTGTCTCCGTTGCTCCAGGCAAGAAGTAGTCCACTGACTTCCCCACCAAGCGGAGCTTTCGCTTCGCTCGTATCAGCTCGTTCTGGAGTCGACATCCCCACACCCTCGGGAATCATAGCCCCGCAAGGGCTCCGCTTCAAGAAAAGTGATCTCTGGTGATAGCTCTGGCCGCCCGGTTGCGCCTATCTAGATAGAGAAAAAATCCGCTACTTCAACTCATGCACGACGGACCAATCAACTTCTATGAGTTTCGTAAAAAAGGAGATTAGTCGATGAAACCCAAAGTTACGATCATTCTTTTCTGCGCGCTGTCTCTAGGATTAACTCTTGGCAACGCGCAAGAACAGTCAACAACGCAGGCGCGAACGTTTGCTCACTACACTGTCGAAGACCTCGGCACGCTAGGCGGAACGTCCAGCCTCGCCTTCGGAGTTAACGGCTCAGGGCAGGTGGGCGGATTCTCGCAACTGGCAGCAGGGAATCTACACGCTTTTCTTCGGCGTGATGGGCATATGGTCGATCTCGGAACACTGGGCGGTCCAAATAGTATCGCGGGCGGGCCTTCTGACATCGGCAACCGATGGGCGGTATTCTCCGATACCTCGATGATGGACCCGCTCGGAGAAGATTTTTGCGGCTTCGGTACCTATCTTATCTGCCGCGGGGCAGTATGGAACGGGGCAATGTGGCCGCTTCCCACCTTGGGCGGAAATAGCAGCGAGGCTTTCACCGCAAACTCTCGGGGCGAGGTAGTGGGTGCTGCAGAGAATAACACCGTCGATCCAAGCTGCCCCTCGCCTAAGGTTCTCCGTTTCGAAGCCGTGAAGTGGGAACCCGAGCTGGGCGAGGTCCACGAACTTCGTCCGCTCCGTGGTGACACCGTGGGATTCGCGCTTGGGCTCAACGATCTTGGCCAAGCCGTCGGTTCGTCGGGCACGTGCGCAAACACCACTTCCAATTCGGTATCTGGGTTGATTTCTGGACCGCATGCCGTGCTCTGGCAAGACGGCTCCCCCACTGATCTTGGCAGCCTGGGAGGCAAGCTGGTCAGCGTTGGCGCGGCCATCAACAATCGCGGCGAGGTAGTTGGGGCATCAGATTTGCCCGGAGATACGGAAGCTCATTCGTTTCTATGGACCAAGAAAATCGGGATGCAAGACCTCGGAACCTTGGGTACGGACCCATCAAACTTCGCCGGATGGATCAATAACAAAGAGCAGATCGTCGGTTGGTCCTGTGATAGCGGTGGCAACTGCCGCGCCTACCTCTGGCAATCCCAGAAAATGGTGGATCTCAACACCCTCATACCTCCAGATTCGCCTTTGTATTTGGTGCTCGCCTTCGGCATCAATGATGACGGAGACATCGTGGGTCAGGCCGTTGAAAACAGCACCGGCGACCTTCACGCCTTCCTGGCAAGGCCTGCGCCACCGGAGGTCAGCAGTCAGAGCGTCGGGCGACCCGCGACCGGCGAAGCCACGCCGGTGGCCTTTCCTGAAAATGTTCGCGTGCTGCTTCGGCAACACTTGCCTGTGCGAACTGGACCTTAGAGCCGTAATGACGCGACGGAGGATACCAAAGGGAGTGGGTGCGCTTCCAGCGGACCCACTCCCCACAACCTCGACCTGCGAGGAGCGGACTGACTGCCAAGAACAGGGAGGCCGGCATGAAGCTGAGTGTGACTACAATCGCGGGGTTACTGATTACGGTTTGGATCTGTCAAGCGCAATCAACACCGACTGATTCATCTTCGATTTCACGACCTGGCCCAAAGCCGCTTTTGCTCGAGAAGAATGAAGGCGAGCTGCGGATATGGCGGCAGTTTGCCCCCGAAACGTTCATGATAAAAGTTAGTCCGAAAAACAACGCGTCTCAGCACCTCGTATTGGCAACAGAAGACCTGGGTCCGGGAGACACCATACCGACGCACAAGCACCTCGGCCAGGATGAGATTGTGTTGATCCAGACCGGAACCGTTCACGTTCGCTTGGGCCATCAGGAGCGCAATCTCCATGCGGGCGGACTGGTGTTCATTCCGGCTTATACCTGGGTGAATATGAAGGTCATCGGCTCCGAACCCGTCAGCCTAGTGGCCATATTTTCAGCGCCCGGGTTCGAGAATCACTTGCGATGCGCCTCAGTTCCGGTCAACGAGAAACCGACACCAATGACGCTTGCGGATTGGAAACAATGCGATCACGAAGGGCATGTCATCTACAAGGACCGGGGAGAGGAAGACCCCAAGAACTGAAGGCTCGGTTAGGGTGGTAGTCCAAGTAACCAGTACGCTTAGAACCATTCATTTCCGCGTGGCCGACGCCTAAATTCAGTCGCACGAGGTTTTGTTAGGCGCTCTTTTAGGAAGAACTGGCACGATTCGAAAATAAATCAGGCTAGAGAAGTGACTGTGCTCGGTATGATCGCCGTGGCCCTATATAAGGAGGATGGCCTGTGCTGGGTTAAATTCTTGTTGGGATTTATTCTGGTTCAGCCTCTGGCGTGACGACGCCATTGGCCCTTGCCAGGCCTACGTCCGTAATCCTGTGGCTGCGATAGGAGCGACCGGCAGATAAACCACCGATGCGTGGCACTGGGTTTGCTCGAACCCGTTACAGCCTGCACACCCTACACACCCTGCACAAGTTCTTCAGGTTGTGTTGTTTGGAGGCTCTGACAGTAACCGCAGCAGGGTTCGGATGGCAGCACGTCGTAGGCGTATGCTAATCGGTGCACCTGAGATTGAGTTGACTTGTCGAGAATGAGCCCTCTTCCTGTACTACCGAGCCGGCGGGTATAGAGGCCTAGATCCTTCAACACGAACCCCGCCTTTTCGCTGCTGATGCGGAGCGATTCCCCTTCTTCGCGGCAGATTCCGCTAGCGGCCTCCGCGATCTCCCGAACGTGGACTTTTTGCTTGTCCGTTTGATGACAATAAAAAAGCACTGCGCGAAGTACTACTCCATTCCGGCTGCTTGCGATATCCACTCGAGACTGTTCATCGCGTTCTTGGAGCGATTCCATGACCCCACGTTTAAGATCAGGTTCGGAAACCAGCGCCGCCCACAGTGCCTGAACACTGGCAGCACCTTCGGGCCGAAAATGAAGTTGTGAAACTCGCAGCTTCGAGGCTGCTACCACGTCGTGCCACAGAAAGCGATAAAAGAGAAGCTTCTGTTGAAAGCTTTGGGAGTTGCAGTAGTTTGGCCACTGTCCATGGCGGAGTTTTTCCCATCGGCAGAGTTCTCTTGATGAATTCCAGCCGGCTCTTCCGATCCTGCCTCGTTCGTATGCGGGAATTGCGTGCCTGAATCGTCAATGGGGTCTTGCATTTTGTCCTCAGTGATGCGTAATCGTTCCCTCTCTCATTAGAAGCTCCGGACAAGAAGCTCAAGGTTACTCGCAGCAAATTCGCTTACCTCAGTAACGGCTACCGGTGGTGTGGTGCAACGCCGCCGACCAGTTTAACGAAATGGCAACTGAACCGGATCGTCGTTGGATTCAAGCCGCGGAGCAAAGGGAACACAGCATGATGTCCTCCGCTTACCCTAGCCTCTTTCATGAGCATGCACACCGCACCCTGTGAGATGCCGTGAGGTCAGTGGCAAGGGGGTCGCGAGAGAACCAGCAGGACTAATAGAGGAGATGTTAACTAAGGGTAAGTGTCAGTGCAAAGACACGGTTGACAGGGTGACAGATTAATCGATTGATCCGGAACCAGGTTCTTTGGAATATCGGAATATCTGACGGAAACTCCGAACTCTTTTACCCCGGAAGATGCCGTCTGCGGCTCGCGGAGATGGAAAGCTATTTCTTTAGCTCCGCCGTCCAGTTGAGAACCAGGATGAGCGGGGCACCAGTCTCTTCGGTATTGATGGTGTTGATCAGGAATTTCTTTCCATCGGGAAGACGTCGTAGCTGTCGGAGCCGCTCGTCGCTTTGTACGCAAACAAAGCGCGGATTGTGTCTTCCGGGCGAGTAGTCGGCTACCGGGAAACTACGAAGCGGTTGGTCAATTGACGAAAAATCCCCTTTACGCTCAAAACCACCGGAAAAGGCGAACGAAAAGCGCATAATTGTGACATGGCCCGGTTTCGCCAACAATCTATTTCGCCAAACAACCGACAAAAAACTGTTGAGCCGAGAAGTGCCTCAAGTTAGCATTGCGCGATAAAAAAGGTCGGTACAGCCCGTTCCTATGACTAACGCAAACACGCTTGAGCGCTGAGGCGATGGCACGGTACCGACGAGATTCTAATACGGGGGCCTGCGATGAAAACATGCTGTGTGTTCTCGACCGGGGTGTTAGTACTCGCTGTTTCCTTTCTCGGCTGTGGTTCGAGCCACGGCTATAACGCCAACAACGTTACAGTGGCGGTATTGCCCGCAACAGCGACAGTTGCTGCCAGCGGCAAAGTCGAATTGCAGGCGACGGTGACTGGCTTGTGTTCGGGTTGTATGCCTGAGATTGATAGCTGGGGCATTACCGAAGATGCAGGGCCTGGCGACTCGAATGGGAGCAGTTGCGACTGGTTTACCAGCAACGGACCGCCAATTACGTCGTGTCCGGGCGGAACGATTGAAGAAACGAGCGGCGGCCTGAGCAACTCGCTTACGGTGACGTACCATGCACCTGCAACGCCGGGAACATTTCATGTCACCGCCGGATGGTCCGCTGGCTTGGGGATGCCCATTACCAAACAGGAAACGTCAGTTATGACAGTTACACAGTGAAGTGGCGAAACATCCCCGTTACACTCACCGTGGTCGAAACGCGCTAACGCCTGTTACTGCAGTTAGGGGTGCCTTGCGAAACCAGCAAAATTAGCGTAGACCTAGCCCGCATGTCTTGGTACTGGCCCGATATTGATACGCCCCAGAGCGCCAAACTCGCGAGAATCAACGCTGTCGGGTTGAGTGTCGTGTATGGCGTCTTGCTTCTCGGTGCTGCACTCTCGACTTCCGCAGCCTTCCATAGGTGGACCGGACGAAACTGGCTCTCTGTCATCTCCGCTGTCGCATTCTTTGGGGTCGCAGCGGGAATTTACAAGATGTCACGTTCAGCTTCAGTCACAGGACTCGTGTGGTGGTGCCGATACCGCATCATTCAAATTCCGGGTCTTATCGTACAGCTTCTCCATCATGATTTCGGGGTTGTTATTTGGATCGTTCTGGACGTTCTCTTCCTGTCGTTTTACATCAACGCTGTGCGGGCGATCTTCGCCTACCATCGTGTAACTTCGATAAAGCCGGTCTGAATCCACGATGTTTAAAGACGCTTCGGATTTTCTGAGAGTTCCAACGAGATGGTTGGCGCAAAATCTCTATAGCACTCATTGAGCCGGTCGTGAGTGTAAAGGCCCGGATTTCTTGTTCTGCTTCAGACTGAGACCTCCGATGGGGTAACTTCCAACTGAGGCTCGAATCTCAAAGGTATATCAAGAGCGCGAGCAACTAGGCACAGCCGCTCTGTTTTCGTCAAAAGATCAAGGGCTCGCTCCCGCTCGCTGAGCTCCGCGATCTTCAGGGTTGGGCGAAGTACGATCT
Source organism: uncultured Acidobacteriaceae bacterium (assembly GCA_963772045.1). Lineage (GTDB taxonomy): Bacteria > Acidobacteriota > Terriglobia > Terriglobales > Acidobacteriaceae > Sulfotelmatobacter. Next base: position 828,201 of record CAVYWC010000006.1, read on the forward strand.
CGCTGAAACAATAACCAGATGCGGCTTTGCGCACTGTGCCACTGGCTTCTACTTGCAGATCGGTAAAGTCGAATTGCACATTACCCGCGATGGCGCGCAGCGTGGTGGTGAAGCAGCCCGCGAGGGCAGCCAACAAGAGTTCTTCTGGAGTCCAGCGGCCTTCGAGTCCACCAAACTCCTTGGGAGCCGTAAAGTGGATGGCATTGGGTGCGGACTCCGACTTGGCGATACCGGTTCGTCCGGAAGTCCACCATGCGCTCACTAGATACGCATGTTCTGCGGTTTTGTGAGTCATAAAACACCTCGGTTTTCAGCGTAGGTTGACAGAGAAAGGGGGAACACACGGTGTCTTGCGGTGCGGCATCATGTGATTGGGCTCACGCGACGTCTTAATGGTTTTGTCACCACTCTGCTTTACTGGAGACTTCTGTTTCATAAGGCGTTCGCGTTCGCTGAGAGCTTGCCAGATTTCGGACCCAATTTCGTCGTACTTCACTGAGTCCGTTTCCTTCATAATTTGCGCCACCAGTCGCTCCAGTCGTGCGGTTGAGTCTGCGAGATTGTCGGACATGGAACACCTCCGATGATCGGTTAGGCTGCGAAAGACTTCTGAAATGCTGCGCCTGACTGACTATCATCGCTGAGCAAATTGGGAGGCATGGCAGGTCTCGCGTGTTGTGCGGTTGCGGTTTGCGTCGCGCTAGTTCTTCCTCGCTCCTCGAACAAGAGCCGTCGCAATGTGCGAAGATCGTTAAGAATCCTCCTTGTTCGGTTTACGTGAAATTCGAGCTTGCCAACGTTGTATTGGGCCATTCGTAGCGCATCCAGACGGCGTGACGGATTTGAGGCTGATTCTCGCTGCACGTCACTTTCAAGCTCTCGCTTCGCTTCCGCCACAGTCTCGGCCAGTAGTGCCACAAAATCATAAGCACTCTCTAGGGTTTCGAATTGATCTTCCATTGGCGACCTCATTTCAAGTCTCGTTTCACACGGCTGGCTGCTTGTATCGGGTAAGCAACGCTCTCTCCATTTCATGGTTCTCGGCTATCTTCGCTCCCAGAATCGCCAGCAGCGGCTGGCAGAGTTCAGGATGCGTGCGCAGTAAAGAATTCAGTGCGTCAGGACTCCAAAAACCGAGTTCGGCATCCTCGGTCACCGTAGCGGTCATACTGTAGCTGTGCCGCGTCAGGGTTGACGGTAGGCCCACTAACGCGCCCGGACCACAAGTACGAGCGAGAGCCGAATCGACTCCAACATCCAAACTCACCTTGCCGCTGAGAACGACAAACATGCCGGAGGCATTTTCTCCGCGCCGGAACAGCACGGTGGACCTTGGCTTGTAGACTTTTTCACTCTGTTGTTCGAGGACGTAATGCAGATTAGCGGAAGCCGTGTCGTCAGCCATAAAAGGCACTTCATCGAGCAAGTGGATGGAGAATAGGCCGAGAGCTGTGTGGGGCTATGTGACGCACGTCACAAACCACTGTGACGAGCTGCACAAAGGTGGCTCACCGATGTTGACGGAGCTGTTGCTGAATGAACGGATCAATTGACGAAACATCTCTATTACGCTCATCTTCCGACCAGTTTCAAACGCTTCAGATGTGAACCGAATCGAAAGAAGTCGAAATTTGAGCGCTATGGCCTGCTTTCGTTCAACTGGCCCGCCTTGTGGTAGTGTGCCTCAATAGCAATGGCACCGCTGCACGTTATCGTGGACGCTGTTTTTCTTGTGGCTCTGAGCCTGACGGCGCTGGCTGGTCTGATGTTCGGCGCATGGAAGCGGCTTCTAGCTGAAAGAAACATGTACCTTCCAGTATCGCGTCGTGTCGTGTCGTTTGCAGGCGTGATTGCCGTGGCTATACAGGGTGCTTCGTTTGCCGCATTCTGGTGCTGGCCTCAGATTAGTCGTGATAACGTGCTCCTCGGGGAATGGGCGCGTTGGTCATTTGCATCCTTCGTTCTGGCGGTCCCTTGTGTTCTGGCTGGGAAAGGGGCATCACGGTGGTGGCTCCTTTCATCATCGGTTCTCCTATTCGGCATTTCTTTTTTCACAGCACTTATCCCGTGAGAAGCAAGTGCTTCTACAGATGGTTCAAGATGAAGTTGTGCGCTCGTGATTGGCGAAAAATCCTGATATCACTCAAAATTCCCGGAAAGGGCGAACGAAAAGCGCATGATCGTGACATCGCCTGTTAGCGGAAATCATCGTTGCTGTGTAAGAGTTGCAGCGCGATTGGCCGTTCAGGCGTAACCTTCTAAGCGACGCAAAGGATTCACGGTGGCTCCTATGAATATGCGTTCGTGCTCGCTGCGGCACGTTTTCAGGATGTTCGTACCTCCCGCACTGCTGTGTCTGCTCCTCGGTTCCGCGCACACGCAACAGAGCGTCCCGGCCGGACCGCCGGAGCAACAGAAGCTTTCTCTCTCCGAGCTTGAGCGTCGGGTGGATGCTCTGCTCAGCAAGCTGAATCTCGATCAGAAGATTGCGTTGCTGGGGATAAGCTTGGACGGTTCGTTCTTCCACCCAATTCCGGAGATCGGATTGCCCAGCCTCAAAATGTCCGATGGACCGGTGGGCGTCCGCACCTGGGGACCAAGCATGGCATACGCGATCGGCATCGGACTAGCCGCCTCGTGGGATGTGAACTTTGCCAGGCAAGTTGGAGTAGCGCTCGGCCGCGATGCTCGCGCCCGAGGAGTGCATTTTCTTCTTGGTCCTGGCGTGAATATCTATCGGGCACCGATGAACGGCCGCAACTTTGAATATTTTGGTGAAGATCCTTACTTGGCAGGGCAAATCGCGGTCCGCTACATTGAGGGCGTGCAGAGCCAGGATGTAGTTGCCATGGTAAAGCACTATGCCGCAAATAATGCGGAGTACGACCGAAATGGAGAAAACGCGATTGTTGATGCCCGTACGCTGCGTGAGATTTACCTGCCGGCTTTCGAAGCTGCGGTCAAGCAGGGAAACGTTGGTTCCGTGATGGATTCCTACAACCTGGTCAATGGTGAGCATTCCACGCAGAACAAGTTCCTGAACCTCGATGTCCTCAGAAAAGACTGGGGATTCCGCGGAATCCTGATGTCTGATTATGGCGCCACCCATGATGCCGTGGCCGCCGCGAATGCCGGGCTAGATCTGGAAACCCCAGCGCACTTCTTGACGGCGGAGCAGCTTAAGCCCGCCATTAAGGCTGGCACTGTCTCCGAGGCCACCATCGACGAAAAAGTCCGCCACATTCTGCGGATTGCCGTCGAATACGGATTCATCGATCATGATCAGACCGACGTGAACATTCCTCTCTACGATCGCGACTCGCTTGCGGTTGCCCTCCGTTCGGCGGAGGAGAGCATGGTGCTGCTGAAGAATGACGGAAACCTGCTTCCGCTCGACATGAGCCATATTCACTCCATCGCCGTCATCGGCCCGGATGCCTATCCTGCAGTTGCTTCGGGGGGCGGCAGTGGTCACGTTACGCCGTTCGATCCTGTCAGTTTCGCGACTGGGCTGAGTGATGCTTTCTCCCCTGGCACGACGGTTTACTGGAACCGTGGTGTCAGAGAACTACCTGCCATCTTTCAGACCCCCTATTTCTCAACCGATGCCAAAGGGAAGCAATTCGGTCTTAACTGCGAGGAATTCGCCAATGCCAGCTTCACGGGCAAGCCTCTCAGCGAGCACACCGTCTGGACTATAAATTTTTGGGGCGGCGATCAATGGGCACCATCTTCCCCGGCAACCCACGCCTATCGCTGTTCGGGATATTACACGTCGGACACATCGGGGGCGCAGCGCTTTATCGCCGCAGCAGTGGGTGGGGACGAGTATTCGCTTTACGTGAATGGCAAACTCATGCTGAGGCAAACCCATCAAGAAGGGCAGGTGCCGCAGGCGGCCGATGTCGACCTTCCGGCCGGCCAGCCGGCGGGGGTGCGCTTTGACTACTTGCCAGACACCGAGCAAATCCGTGCAGGGCTCGGTGCGCTGCCGGTGGGTCAGATGCTCGAACCGAATGTCAAGAGAATCGCTGCCATGTCCGATGTCGTAGTGCTGTCGGTCGGCTTCAATGAAGACACCGAAGGCGAGGGTCACGACCGAACTTACGGTCTGTCTCCCGGTCAGGATGAACTCATCAAGACGGTGCTTGACGCGAACCCGCATACCATTCTGGTACTGACCACAGGTGGGAGCGTGGATACGAGCGGCTGGCTCGACCGAGTACCAGCGTTTATCCAGAGCTGGTATGGGGGATCGGAAGGCGGCCGCGCCTTGGCCGAGGTGTTGACGGGCAAAGTGAATCCCTCTGGCAAGTTGCCGATTACGTGGTGGCGGCGGGTCGAGGACGATCCCACCTACAAGAACTACTACGAGGAGCCGGGAACACACGACGTGCACTATCGGGAAGGAATTTTCCTCGGCTACCGGGCGTATGGCCATCAAGGCCAGCCAGCGCCACTATATCCTTTTGGCTATGGGCTCTCCTACACGCAGTTTGCTTTTTCCAACCTGAGCGTTACACCCAAAGAGGCCAGCCCCGGCGGTCCGATCACCGTGACTTTCACAGTTCAGAACGTTGGCCAGCGGTCCGGTGCCGAGGTCTCCGAGGTTTACATCGGCGATCCTTCAGCTACCGTCCCGCGGCCCGAGAAGGAGTTGAAGGGTTTCGAGCGCGTCATGCTGGAACCGGGTGAGACGAAGGATATTTCCATTACTCTGGATCGTCGCTCGCTGGCATATTGGAGTGTTGAGTCAGGAGACTGGAAGGTCGATCCCGGCAAGTTCATTGTCTACGTCGGTGACTCCTCGGAGCACTTGCCCCTGCAGGCGGAGTTTACCATCAGGTAGTCAGTGGTACGCAGGGATCTACGGTAAGGAGCCATGCCTTGAGCAGCCATGCCTTGAGCAGCCATCCTGGGATGCAGATACGATTCCTGTTTTGCTCACATCAGCAAATTTGCGGAGGGCTTTTCGTGGCAAAAAGAATGGTCTTTTTTTCTTCCTTTTGCTGCTTACGTCGCTTTCTCTCGCAGCAAAAAAGGAATCGGAACCGGACCCGATCATGGCAGATGTGACAGTTCGGGAACCCCTCTTTGAGTACGACCAAGCATTCGGAGCCGCTACCTCTTCGGCGCGGCAAGTCCTAGCGGTCGGGCGAACAAAAGCGCACGCTTGTGCTAAGGCCTGGTCTATAAAAGGGGATGTCAAGAAAATACTTCTCCCTTGACCGGAAGGCGGGGAGAGTTTCCGCGACATCCAGCCCCCGCTCAGTTGTGAAAGGCGCTTGTCTGGTGTCGTGCCCCTGGATTGGTTTTGCGTTGTTCCATCTCTGCAGCTGCATCTTCGATTAGTAGCGACGACGCCGATCGGTTTCTGAAACTGAGCAAGCCGCGTGGTTGTACGGTGTCAGTCGGGTCGGAGGAGGCGCGCTGTCGCGCTAGCCTCCGTCCGCCGCTCAAACTGTACGTGCCGATTTCCGGCATACAGCTTTCACGAAGACGCTCGTGAACGGGAGCGAGAGCCGAGCGAGGGTATCAGAGAGATGAGGTTCACCAAGCCAAACTCGGAATACAGCTTCGCCTTGGGCAACTGGATCCAGCCCCGGGTCCGCCAACGGCAGAAACGATGCGACCAAATGCGCCGCACGATCCAGCCGTCGAGTTTGTGGAAGAGCGTTCGAACGTGGGCGCGTTTGTAGTACTCGGCCCAACCTCGCAGAGTCGGATTCAGTTCTTGTATCAGCTCCGCGGTCTGTCGCTGAGCGCTGCGTCGCGTCAACATCCGCACCCGATCCCGGAATCGTCGGATTGATTTGCGTGTGGGATATGCGATCAGCCCTTTTGGGTTCCATCGCTGAATAATGCCGCGGGGAATCTTGCTTTTCCCGCTGGTTCGCACCATTCGGTATCCCAGAAAATCAAATCCCTGCTGAATGTGCACAATCCGAGTCTTCTGCGGATTCAGCCGCACACCCAACCGTTCCAGTATCCGAGTCGCAGCTGCCAACGCTGCACGCGCTTCAGCCGCCGACTTACAGGCAATCACCCAATCGTCGGCGAACCGCGTCAACTGATATCCTTTGCGTCGCATCTCCTGATCAAACGGCGTCAGAAGAATGTTACTGAGCAATGGAGAAGCTACTCCGCCTTGTGGGGTCCCGCGCTCGCTGGGAAAGAGTTTCCCTTGGCCGTAGCTTCCCGCTTTGAGCATCGCCTTAATCAGACGCAGCACTCGGCTATCGGCTACTCGTTGGGCGATCAGTGTCAGTAGCTTCTGGTGGTCCACAGACCCGAAAAAATCTTTCAAGTCTCCGTCCACGATCCACTCCCGTCCACCGTCGATTTCTTTCCACACCTTGCGCATGGCATCCTTCGTCGATCGCCCTCGCCGATATCCGAAGCTGGCATCATCGAATAGCGGCTCGAAGATAGGTTCCAACCGATTGAGCAGCGCTTGCTGGCACACGCGATCATAGATCGCAGGAATGCCTAGCATTCGAAACTCCCCCGGTTTCCCTTGCTTCGGAATCCGATGTTGTCGTACCGGCAGCGGCTGATAGGTTTCCTCTCTTAGCTCTCGATGCAACCGTTCCAACTCCTGTTCCAGTTGCGCTTCGAAAGTCTCCAGAGTCTGCCCATCCACACCTCCACTGCCTCGGTTCGCTTTCACCTTTTCCCAGGCCATCTCCAGGTTCTTCCGCTTGTACACCTTATCCACTAATGAGTGGACCTTCTTGGCTCCCGTCGGGTTGATCCAGTCCGCCAGTCTCCTCGGGCGAAAATGTACGGGTATTTCACTCATGGAACTGATCCACCTTCTCGCCGTTACTCATCTGGCTTCCTCTCTCCTCCCAACCGTCTTCGCCGGCTGCCTTCCCCGATCCACTTCTGATCGCCGATTGCTCGGTCCCACAGCTTTCACTGGGGTTGTGGTACTACACAGCCGTCCGTCTACTGGCAGAGCGTCGCTCGCCCCTTCGCTTGCGCTTATAGGTCCGCTTACTCTGGTGCCACCCAGAGACTCTGTCAGTCCTCCTGAGGTCACGCGCTGTTCTTCCGTTCCGTGCCGTCCGCAATCACCTTGGTACGGTGGGTGAATGAGAACGCCTTCGCCCTCATGGTGCGGGCTCGACCGAACCCACCTTTGGCCGACCGGTTCATCGCTGGGTGACCCTTTGATTACGGCCCGGAACTTCTCCTCATGCCCTTCGGATTCCATCTCGCGATGGACACCCTGCCCTCCGGAGACTGCAAGTAGTGGCTTCAGGTCCGCCTTGGCTGTATCCGACTTTCGTCTTCGTGCCCGTTTAGACGTCTCCATACCTTCCACTTCTCCGGCCAGCGAGGCTTTCAACCCCGCTTTTGGATACGGTGCTCCTCATCCGAGCACCGGAGGGACTTCAACCCTCCTGATCAACGCGCTGCTCAGCGCACACCATGGGTCTATCTGAGGCTCGGGGCCTAGTGCTTTTTCGGGTTATCCGAGGGGGCATAGGGGTTACACAGAGACTGGGTGCCACCGGCACCGTATCGTCTACAGGCCTTAGTCATACTCATCCTCGAACCCGAGCGTCTCAAGAGCCGACTGGCCACCACCAGAAAAGATCACCGGAGATGGAAGGGCTCTTCACCCGAGACGCTCAAGCGACTTGCGATTTTAGTTTTAAGTCCTGGAACGGTCCGGGACGCACGCTGGCCATAGTGGCCGCTCCTTTGAATAGACCTTTCAGATCATGGTTGTGATCTTTGTTCAGGCCGCGAATGGAGAGCAGCTTCTTCGAACGCCGCACTTGACCTTCGATCAAACGGTATTCCGCACTGATGCGAGTCTCCAAGGCCAGTCCGCTATAGGCCCATAGTTGTCGCTTAGTGCGGAAACGATGTGGAGTCTGCATCAGTGCCACGGCCAGAACCGACGGCATCTTCCCCGAATCTAAGGAGTTTCTATTGGGCTACTGGATCGTTGACGTCTCGACCCCCGAGCGAGCTTATGCTATCGCCGCTCAGCTTTCGACGATGCCCGGCCCGGGCGGGGTGCCGACGAATATGCCAATCGAAGTGCGGCAGTTCGCGACCCATCCCCTCAAATGGTCATAACCTGATGTCTGATGTCGAGAATTGGCTCCGGGACCCGATTGAAGTGCGGCAGTTCGAAACCAAGGAATCAAAATCGCAATGACTCAATGTCGAGAATCCCGCGCCGGCTCCGACTTAGGAATGAAAGCGCGAAGATCGCGCAAGCTGGACAAAGGAGCGAGACGATGAAATACATTTTAATGATGAACACGATGAAAGCTGGCCACGGCGTGCCCAGCTGGCCCAAGAAAGACCTCCAGGCGCACATCGCCTTTATGATGGGTCTCAACAAAGAACTGCACGAACGTGGCGAGCTGGTGTCGGCGGAGGGGCTTTCGTTTCCCGATCAGGCAAAGCTGGTGTGGGCGGGCGAGGATGGCCGGCCAATTACGGATGGTGTCTTTCCCGAATCCAAGGAGTTCCTCGCCGGCTTCTGGATTATCGATGTCGACAGCCCGAGCGGGCGTATGACATTGCGGCACAAATATCGGCTGCGCCGGGACCGGGGGGCGCACCGCTGAACATGCCGATTGAAATGCGCCCTGTCATGAGCGCGCCACCTGCGGAGATGGTGTAACGGAAACTCGAGAATGACCAAGCCATGGAACGCAACCTCCGAGCACCTGTTGCGAGAACTCGCACCGCAGGTGCTCGGCGCGATTGCCCGCCGCTTTCACGACTTCGCAGCAGCCGAAGACGCGGTTCAAGAGGCCATGATCGCGGCCTTCACGCAGTGGCCGGAGGAAGGCGTGCCCGAAAATCCACGCGGCTGGTTGATAAAGGTGGCGTCGCGGCGAATCACCGACCAACTGCGCAGCGCGATTGCCCGCCGCGAACGAGAAACAGAAGTGGCGAGAGAAGCGGAGATAGCGCCGACCGTCGATATCGAGTCTGATATGGATCCGGAGGACACGCTCATTCTGCTGTTTATGTGCTGCCACCCGGCGTTGAGTTCGTCTTCGGCGATTGCGTTGACACTGCGGGCGGTGGGAGGTCTCACTACGGCAGAGATCGCCAAAGCCTTCCTGGTTCCCGAGGCAACGATGGCGCAGCGGATCAGCCGCGCGAAGCAAAATATCAAGGCTTCTGGAGTACCCTTCCGTCTGCCTGTCCCCGCGGAACGCGCGGAACGTCTGCCCTCGGTTCTGCATGTACTCTACTTGATCTTCAACGAGGGCTATGCGAGCAGCATCGGGCCGCGGCTGCAGCGACTCGACTTGGCGGGCGAAGCCATCCGATTAACTCGAAGTATGAAGAATTTGCTTCCTGAAAATACCGAAGTAGCCGGCCTCTTGGCGCTCATGTTGTTGACCGACGCACGGCGCTCGGCCCGAACCGGGCCAGATGAAGATCTGATTCCATTGGACAAACAAGATCGAACCCTGTGGGATCGCGCGGAGATCTCCGAAGGAATTGAGCTTCTCACTGCCGCGCTGTCGAAAGCATCCGTGGGTTTGTATCAGCTTCAGGCAGCGATTGCCGCTGTTCACGACGAAGCTGAAAGAGCAGAGGCCACCGACTGGCCACAAATCCTGGCCCTGTATGAGTTGCTGAAACGAGTCGCCCCCAGTCCCATGGTCACACTCAATCACGCAATCGCAGCCGCTATGGTGCACGGCCCTGCCAAAGGCCTCGAACTGCTTAGGGCTCTCGACGGCGATCGGCGTATTGCCGGTCACTATCGTCTCGATGCCGTTCGCGCCCATTTCTTGGAGAAGATGGGCGATCATGAAGCCGCCATCAAACACTATCGAACTGCGGCCGCGCAGACCACGAGCCTGCCGGAAAGGAATTACCTCATGACGCAAGCGGCACGCCTGGCCGGCGATTGACTCCCGAATCGTCGCTAGCCTTGATCGGAAACGCCTCGGCCGTACACTTCGAGTTCGAAGAAAAAGTCGATCCGAGGCGTTTTCGATAAGGAGACTAGGAGGAAGCCGCTGGCGTTTGTGGCGGACGCGGTACGCTATGGGATTTGAACGGCAGTTTGTGTCGCGAGTGCTTTGTGAGTGGGTGAGAGAAAGTCGGGTTAGCACTGCGTGCGGTGCTCCAAAGAGCCGCAAGATTGTCGGCGCGAGGATCGGGAGAGAGGTCGGCGACGCTCGATGAGCACAAGAATGCGACATCGTGCCTCGGCACATGCAAGGTGCGGCACTGAGGTTGGGGTTAGGAAGAATCGAAGTACGTGCATGCTGAAAACTCCTCAGCAGTAAATCTCTGAATCACGATCATCGATACACCACAGCGTGGGCAGTGCCACAGAGAAGCATTGTCGGAGCGCACGTTGTAGCTACCACCGCGTTCGTCCGCTGCGCTGCTCGAAGCCAGCAGCTGTCGACTCGATGCTAGGCGGGAAGCCCGAAAGCGATTCGCCAGGAAGCCGAAGTGACGGATGCGGACAAAGCCTTTGGGCAGCACGTGAAGAAAGAAGCGGCGCAAAAACTCAGTTGCTGTCAGTGTCATCTCGCCTTGCTGGCCGCCATGGGCATAATCCTTCCAGCGGAAAGTGACGCGTTCTTGATCGCAGGCCAACAAGCGGTGGTTGGAAATGGCCACACGATGCGTGTAGCGACCCAGATAACGCAACACCTGCATAGGGCCGCCGAAGGCAGGCTTGGCGTAGACCACCCAGTCGCGGCGAGGGAGTGAGCGGAGCAGTTTTGCGAACTGTCGTGAATCGGCGAGCAGCGCACTCGGACCCGCACACTGTAGCTTCTTGCTGCGGTGGAGGCGTTTGAGGCCAGCGAGGAACTTGCCACGAAAGACGCGACTCAGAACTCTGACGGGTAAGAAAAAAGGATAGCGCGGGCGGACCCATTGATGGTGGTCCGGCGAGAGCCCGCCGGCGGGAATGACACAGTGAATGTGGGGATGCAGGAGCAGGTTCTGTCCCCAGGTGTGCAGGATCGCGATCACCCCGATCTCAGCTCCCAAATGTTTCGGATCGGAAGCGATTTGGAGCAAGGTTTGCGCAGTGGCAGTGAACAACAGATCGTAAAACAAACGCGGGTTCTCCAAAGCCAGGACGTTCAGCTCGTGAGGTATGGTGAAGACAACGTGGAAGTAGCTGGTGTTGAGGAGTTCGCGCTCCCGAGCCGCCAGCCAGCGCTCACGCGCTTGCGCCTGACACTTAGGACAGTGCCGATTGCGACACGAGTTGTAGGAGATGGCCTGATAACCGCAGCTCGGGCAAGCATCACGATGCCCGCCGAGGGCAGCTGTGCGGCAACGTTGAATGGCACGAAAGGCTTTGAGTTGCTGAAAATCAAAGCTCGATCGATACCGATTCAGAAAGCGATCACCGTGCAGGCATAGAATGTCGGCCACCTCGAGGGTGGGCCGAGTCATTCGTTATCTTTTCGTCTAAACCTGCGACTGACTTTCTCGCTGCTGGACAGAGTGAGGCCATCCAGCGGATTGGTGACAGCCTGCAAATGCCGTTGCGATAGATGCAGGTACTGAGCCGTGGTCTCCAGATCTTCATGCCCAAGCAGAACTTGGATGGTCCGCAGGTCGATCCCTGCTTCCGCGCCAGCGGCTTAGTCCTGGTCCGTATTCCGTCCGAGTGTCGAGTCAACACCGAGTTTTTCTTACGCTCTCGTCCATTGAGACAGCCGGCAGGGCACCGCCTCGGGAGGCCTACGGGTCTACTCGCACCGCAGAGCCGCGTTGGGATCAATGTGGGCAGCGCGATGCGCTGGGATCCAACTGGCAATAGACGTGGTGGTCAGAAGAAGCACCGCGATGACCACAAAGGTAAGAGGGTCGCGGGGGCTGATATCGTGTAGCAAGCTCCGCAGGAGAGGCGCAGCAACCAGGGCTACGACGATCCCGACCAGAACGCCCGCTGTGGCCAACGAGATACCGTTAGCCAGAATCATCCGCAGGACATCGCCCGGCTTCGCTCCAAGCGCCATACGAATCCCAATTTCCTGAGTCCTTCTTCCCACTACAAAGGAGACCACGCCGTATAGCCCGACAACGGCCAACGAAAGTGCAATGACACCGAAGGCTCCACTCAAGATGGCGAATACGCGAAATGTGAAAAGGCCGTTCGCGGAAAACGCCCTTGCCATCGTGATTGCGGAAAGGGGAGTCACTTCCGGGGCGAGTACGCTGATCTGCTGGCGAACTAGGGAGACAAAGGCTGTGGGATCACCTTTGGTGCGGAGTTGCAGCGTCGCCCGAGAACTTCCCTGCTGGAGATTGGGCAAGTAGAAGATGGGAGGCGGGGGATCGGTGATCGATCCATTACTAGAATCTTTCACCACACCGACGATCTGGATCGGCACATTGTCGCGTAGACGAAGGATGTGGCCAAGAGCCTTGTCGACGCTCTCGTTCTTGACGATGTACCGGCGCGCCAAAGTTTCATTCACGATCGCCACCTGCGGAGCTTTCTCGTTATCGTGGACGGTAAACTCGCGTCCACTGAGCAGGGGGATCTGCATGGTTGCAAAATAATTGGGGCCGATCTGATTGGTGTTAGTGTCGATGAACTTTTCGCCGCCCGCGCTGGTGTAACCATCGATGGATAGGTCCCAGGAACCGCCCGAGAGAAACGGGACGTTGGCCGCCAGGGTTGCCGATGTTACACCTGGAAGACAGGACACCCGCTCGAGAATTTGCTGGTTCAGATGAGTCGCCTGCGTGTCCTTATAACCGTGCAGGCCAAGGTCCATGAAGACAAGCAGCATGTGGTCCGGATTGAAGCCAAGATCTGCGCTTTGCGCGCGCACGAAGACCTTCAAGAACAGTCCGCCTGCGACCAGCAGAACCACCGAGAGAGCCACTTGTCCGCCAACGAGAATGCGGCGTGCGAGAGTGCTGTGCGACCTGCCTCCCAAGGCATTCCTTGTGGTGGTGGCACTCAGGGCTTCTTTCACGGCCATGAGGGCAGGTGCGATTCCACACAGGAGAACCGCAGCCATAGAAGCCAGGGCGGCAATGCCGAGGACGCGGGCATCCAGTTTCAGATCTGGGCCTGCGGGAGAAGTGGAGTAGGGTATGAGCGACGCAAAGCCCCGGATGCAACCCGCCGCCAGCAAGATGCCAGAAACCCCGCCTAACGCAGCGAGCAGGGTGCTCTCGGTAAGAAATCGACGGACGAGGGCCGTGCGGGATGCGCCCAAGGCCAATTGCGTGGAGATCTCGCGAATGCGCGACGCGGCCTGAGCCATCATGAGGCTAGCCACGTTCGCACAAGCCATCATCAGCACCAACACCACGAGGCCTAGAAGAATGAAGCCTGGTGTTGCTGCGCCGTTCTCGAGACGGCGGCTCATCTCCGATCGAACGATTGCAGCCGTGTCCTTATTGGTGTTGGGATAGTCGCGCTCGAGACTACTCATGATGACGTTCATCTCGGACTGGGCCTGGGCAATCGTGATTCCGGGCTTCAGACGCCCAAGCAGAGTACATCCTCGATAATCTCGGTGGGTGAGATTGTCGTTGCCCTCAGGAGATACGGTTGCGGCCATCATCATGGGCAAATAAACATCCGGGCGAAACCAGAGATCGACCCCAGAGAATGACTTCGGAGTAACGCCAATGATGGTGAAGCTATGGCCGCTCAACTCAACCTGCTTGCCGATAATTGCTGGGTCGCCGGCAAACGTTCGCCGCCAAAGCGAGTAGCTAATCAGCATGACTGGGTACTTGCCTGGCGTCTGGTCCTCTGCGGGGAGAAAGGTTCGGCCCAAGGCGGGTTGCACGCCCAGCATGGAAAAGAAATTTCCTGAAACCAGTTGCCCCCAAATCACCTGCGGTTTGCCGTCGCGAACGGCTCCCGCAGGGTTCATTGCGGCGGTCATACCCTGCCGGGTAGACAGCGATTGAAATGACTTGCTACGACTGGAGAGGTCGACCCAGTCCAGGTAAGAAGAAGCCCCGTAGCTAGTCAAACGCGATGCCGCGATATCGATGGTGACGAGCCCGCCAGGGTTCGGTACGGGTAGCGGGCGAAAAACCATGCCGTCGCAAAGGCTGAAGATGGCAGTGTTGGCTCCGATGCCCAGAGCCAGAGACAGGACGACCACCATCGTGAATCCCGGCCTTTTACTCAGAGTGCGGAGGGAAAAGCGCATGTCACGCCACAGCGTGTCGAGGAGGGGAATCGTATTCATTTCGTAGATGGTCTCGCGAATCCGATAAGGATTTCCCAGCTTGCGATGGGCAGCGGCGCGAGCGTCGGTGGGAGACATGCCTGCTTCCACGTTGCGGTCCGTCTCTATTTGGAGGTGAGACTCGAGTTCGGCAGCACGTTCGGCGTCCCAGTGTTTGCGGCGGAAGAAACGTACCAGACTCATGGTTTCCGCTCCGAATGCTTACTCGACTGCCGGCCGGAGAATGCGCCCAATCGCTGCTACCAGCTGATCCCACCGATTGGTCTGAGCCAGGAGTTGTTTTCTTCCCGCTGGCGTCAGCCTGTAATAGCGGGCCCGGCGATTGTTTTCCGAGGTTCCCCAGAACGCAGCGATCCAACCCCGATCCTCGAGCCGATGCAGGGCTGGATAAAGCGATCCGTGTTCGACCTGAAGAACGTCTTTTGAACGATGCTCGATGGAATACGCGATCGTGTGACCATGTGCCGGACCTGCAGAGAGCGTTTGTAAAATGAGTAGATCCAGCGTGCCCTGAACCATATCACTTTCGAGTGGAGATTTGCCGGCCTTAGTCATTGGCAGCGATTATACTTAGGTAGATGGTCTATGGGAAGAGCAGTGTTACGCCAGACGAAGATTTTTCGGTAAAGAATTCCCGGATCGTCGGCGATTGGCAAGTTGACTTCTGGTTTGCTCGGGATCCGGAGGACGGCTAAGGAATGTCAGCCAAGCGACGGATGTCAGCGCAAGACCTTCAACGTCACTCCGTGCGCAGCGCCTTGAGTGGATCTGTCGAAGCAGCTCGACCTGCCGGGAGAACGCTGGCGACCGCGGAGCAGGCCCCGAGCGCAAGAATTGAAAATCCAAAAACACGCGGGTCCCAGCTGCGTATCTCATATAGCTGCGCGGCCATGAGGCGTCCCGCGCCGATAGCTAGAGGAATTCCAATCAATAGCCCGATAGCAACCAGCCGAAATGCTCCTCGCAGGACCAGTCGCACAATGTTCACCCGGTCGGCTCCGAGCGCTATGCGCACTCCGATCTCGCCGGTTCGGCAGGCAACCGTGTAGGCCGTCAGCCCATAGAGACCGACGGCTGCCAGCAGTATGGCGATGAGCCCGAATGTGCCCGCCAACTGTGCGACCATGCGCTGCTGGTCAAAATTTGAGGCCACCTGCTGGTTCATACTTTGCACGGTGATGATAGTAAGGTTCGGATCGATCTCGGCGAGAGCCTTACGAAGCTGCGGCTCGAGGTTGAGCGCATGGCCCCGTAATAGCAGCTGGATACTGCGTACGAAATGCGATTGTATTTCGCCACGCTCCATCAGAACGTCGGGATAATGGACACTCTGCTCCAGCGGTACGAAAAACATGGGCTTTGCGGGCTGGTCTGGATCGTTGTACTTGGCGTCACGCGCGACGCCGACGATCTCAAACGTGCCAGCATATCTGGAGTTGTCCATGCCAAAATGCTTGCCGATGGGATCTTCGTTGGGGAAGTATTTCCTGACGAAGGATTCATTCACAATCGTTACTGGGCGCGAGGCGCTGGAATCGCTCTCCGAAAAATCGCGCCCGCGCACGATGCGCTGTCCGATTGTCGAAAAATACTGACGGCTCACCCGGTCCCAGGACACACCCTCCGCCTCTGTGGCCGTTGGATCGCCCCTCCCCTCTATGGCAATCAATTCGCCCCAGTTATCGCCGCTGAGCGGACTCCAGGCCGCCAGGCTTGCGCTCTGCACATTCGGCAACCGCACCAGTCCATCTTCGATTGCGCGATAAAGCGCGTCGAGGTGATCGGGTGTGTAATTATCCAGAGGCGGATTGATCTGAATACTTATGCGATTTTGGACGTCAAAACCAAAGTCCTGACTCTCCAGATTTCGCAAGCTCACCGTCAGCAATCCGGCGCACGCCAGCAGAACAAGGGAAAGCGCCGCCTGGCTGACCACCAGTGTCTTTTGCGGCAATGATGTCCCGGCGCGAGTACCGCGGCCTGCTCCGTGTAGGGCCTCTGCCGGATCGGAACGCGACGCCAGCCACGCCGGCACCACGCCAAACATCACACCTGTCAGGAGTGAAAGCGCAAACGCAAATCCCAGAACCGGCAGGGAAGGTGCCGCACTGATGGGCGTAAAGCTGGCGCTGTGAAACGCCAGGGCCAGCATCAGACGCGCTCCCACGTATGCAACCCCTAATCCCGCAAAGCCGCCAAGCACCGACAGCAGCACCGCCTCGGTCAACTGCTGGCGAATCAGTCTTGTTCTCGAAACCCCGAGAGCGAGGCATACCGCAGTCTGAGTGCGGCGGGCGGCTCCACGCGCCAGCAGAAGATTGGCGAGGTTGGCGCACGCGATGAGAAGTAATGTTCCACAAACCATCAGGAGAATACGCAGACTGTCGCCATAGTTCTCCCTTAAGGAGGTGACACCCGCTCCGGCCGGAGCCAGCCGGATAAATTTTTGAGGAATTGTAGGGTCAATCTGCGGTTTGAATTCGGCGGGCATTTCATCTTCGTCACGGAGCCACCGTTGGAGCACCGCCGTCAGCCGGGCGGGAAGTGCTTGGACGCTCGCACCCGGCTTCAACCTCCCGATGGCATACAGCCACTGTGGATGATTCGTCCTCATGTGCGCATTCTGACCGTCGAACAAGATCTCCTGTTGCAGTGGCAGCCAAAAGTCCGGCGGATCGCTGCGTAGTGTCTCACCGAAAAATCCCGGAGGCGTAATGCCAATTAAGGTTACCGGCTGTCCTTGCACAAAGAACGTGGAACCGACAATCCCCGGATCTGAGCCGTAAGCCTGCTGCCAGGTGCGATAGCTGATCATCGCCACCGGCGCGGCCGACTGTTGATCGTCCGAGTTGTTGATCACACGTCCGGCAAAGGCCCCGAGGCCAAAAACATGGAAGTAGTTCCCGCTCACGTACTCAGCCCGCAAGGGACGTGCCTCGCGGTCTTTGGCTTGCTGCCGAATGCTGTAGATCCCAGGCGCGGCCTGAAAGGCGGTGGTTTCCTCGAACTCGGGCGCCGCCGCCGCGAGACGCTGGTATAGCTGATAAGAGAACAGGCTCCAGTCATCGTCTTCCCAACCCTCGACACAGCACTCCCCGGTATCGCCAATGCGGTAGAGCCGGGCGGGATCGGCGACCGGCAAAGACTTCAGCATGATGGCCTGCGTCAGAGTGAAGATCGCGGTGGGCGCACCGATACCAATGGCCAGGGTAAGTAATGCAGTTAACGTAAAGGTCGGAGCATGGCGCATCTGCCGGAGAGCGTAGCGGATGTCTTGGAGAAGGGTTGGCACGGGCGTATCCTCCGGCGGATTATACGTCGAGCTAATAGCGTTGGTTCCACAAGCCTAAACTTATGAGTCTTCAACTTACACTACTGTTGGTGAAACATTCCCATATCGCTAATTTACTTGTCCACGCCCCGCATCCGGTTGGCACGCAAAAGGGAACTTCTCCAAAACGTAACCTGTGAGATTATTAACCCACCTCGCATCTCACCTCTGGGAATGACGCTATGCACACTTTCCTTCAGGACCTCCGCTATTCCGCACGGCAGCTCATCAAAAATCCAGGATTCACACTGACGGCAGTCATCTCATTGGCGCTCGGCATTGGAGCGGCCACCGCCGTGTTTAGCGTGATTTATGCAGTCTTGATGCATCCTTATCCCTACCCTGCCGCGGATCGAATAGTACGACTCACGGTCGACAGCGTAGCGGGTTCCGGGGACCCCGTCTATCTAAATGGCGCCGAAATTCAGACCTTGCGGCAATCACCAGTGGTCGAAAGCGTTCTGGCTTCGGACAACAGCGCTCTGATGATGACAGGGGAAGATCTTCCGGAGGCGGTGCACGCCGTGAGCCTCATCTCGAATAATTTCCAGGATCTCGGCGTGCCCGCTTTGCTGGGGCGCGGACTTTGGCCATCCGACGCAGTGGACGGCCAGGAGCCTCGACCTGTTGTAGTTCTTTCCTACAGGTTTTGGCGGAAACACTACTTGTCCAATCCGGATGTCGTGGGCCGCACTCTGCAACTTGATCACAGGGACTTCGAGGTCATAGGCGTCGCGGCGCCGCGATTCACTTGGTATGACGGCGACGTCTATCTGCCCCTGAAGCTGTTGCGAGATCCGGGGCGCACATCTATCGTCGATCTGCTTCTGCGGCCCGGCGTCAGTCGCGCCACAGCCGAAGCCGCACTGCAGCCCCTCGTGGAACAGTTCGCCAATTCCAGGCGTACTGATTTACCGGATGTCTTCAAGGTCCATGTCCATGGGCTGAACGACTGGGTAGTTAGCTCCTTGGGCGGGACACTATACTTGCTTTTTGGCGCGGTGATGTTGCTGCTGGTGATTGGATGTGGAAATGTCTCAATTCTGCTGCTGGCAAGGGGTACGGCGCGGCAACATGAATTGGCTGTGAGAACTGCAGTCGGCGCGGGCCGCTTCCGAATCATTCGCCAATTGCTTACGGAGTCGCTCCTTCTCGCGGTGATTGGCGCGTTGCTCGGTGTTCTAGCTTCTTACGGCGCTCTGGTACTGACGCTACGTCTGGTGCCACAAACTACGTTCGCCTCCGAGGCCGTGATTCGTATCAACCTCCCGGTTCTGTTTTTCAGCGTCACGGTCGCGCTCGGAACGGGTGTGCTGTTCGGGCTTTGGCCAGCGCTGCAACTTTCGCATACTCACATCGGGGAGATCATGCAGACTGGCGCGCGCCGGTTAGCCGGCAGTGTCCGCGGACGCAAGGCCCATAGCATGCTGATCGCCGCGCAGGTAGCGCTGACATTATTGTTGCTCGCAGCTGCGGGCTCCGCAATGAAGGGATTCGCCCAGCTGATCCACCAGCCCCTCGGTTATGACCCGCACAACGTGATGGCGATAGGAATTCCTTTACGCGCAAGCTCCTACGGCACTTGGCCGGCGCGTGCAGCCTATTTTGAGCAACTGCGAGAGAAAGTCGCGGAGACACCTGGCGTGATCACAGCGGCGATTTCGACCGATGCGACGCCGCCGCGGAATGGATGGATGATGGGATTTGAAGTTTTGGGCAAACCCATGCCCCCTGGTGCAGGGGCGCTTTCTGATTCGAGTGGGTCTGAGATCGGATCGATCAACCTGATTAGCCCGGAGTACTTCGCGGCTTTGCGCATTCCCGTGCTGCAAGGACGGATTTGGAGCGACGCCGAGAATAGCAAAGGCGCACATGCAGCCGTGATCAACCGTACGCTGGCGCAGCGCTACTTTCCGAATGGCGATGCCATTGGGCACTCGCTGAGATCGGCAGGTCTCGAAGGCAATCCCGCCACAGTGCTGTCGCCGCCAAATATCGGAGCTACTTGGTTCCAGATTGTGGGCATCGTCGGGGACGCCCGCAATGATGGACTCCGAAGTGCCCCTAGACCATCAGTCTACGTGCCCTATACATTCAGCATGGGAGAGGGCACGGAGATTCTGGTTCGCTCTGAGGTTCCGCCCCTCACGCTGCAACATGCTGTGCGCGAGCAGTTGAGGGCCATTAACCCGGATCAGATCAGTGGCGCTTATGATCTCGAAACTCGCCTCACTTATGAACCCGAGTGGCAGCAGGAGCATGTCGCGGCCTGGATTTTTGGCATTTTTGCCTGGCTCGCCCTGGCTCTCGCTGCCGTAGGTCTACATAGCGTCGTGTCCTACACAGTGGCACAACGGACCAACGAATTCGGGATTCGTATGGCGCTGGGCGCGCAGCCTGCGGACGTGCTGCGAATGGTCTTCAGGGCGGCATCGGTAAGCCTGGGCGCCGGAATCCTAGCAGGTATAGCTCTTTCGTTAGCCCTAAACCAAATCATTGCGAAATGGGCACGAGCGAACCCGCGCGACCCTGGCATTCTTCTTGCTGGAACCATTCTTCTCGGCTTCGTGTCTGGGTTGGCCTGTGCAATACCGGCGCGTCGCGCCTCCAGAGTCGATCCGATGATTGCACTGCGTAGCGAATAGCAGCGTCGCTCCACTTGGAGGGTGGTCGGCTACTCTTACCTTGGGATTACTTCACGCTTCCCGTCACTCGGCCAAGATCTGGGCCCTGGTGGCTCTTGGGTGTCAAAGTTGGCTGTCAGGTTAGCGCAAGCCTTCGACGAGGTAGAGGTCGGAGAGGTCCCGGACATAGGAATAGGCATACCAGCGCTCGTCAGGTGTGATGTCAAATATATTGACGTTATAAACACCCGCCCGGTCCGCCGGAACCAGTTCTTTCCATAGTTTCTTCTCACCGGTCATGGTGTCGTAACGGTACAACTTCAGGGGGACTTCGGGCCGTTCGCTTCCGATTACATAACGTCCAGTCGCGCCACCCAACGGGAGATTAACATCTGGAATCTTGGCCTTGACGGTTCGGGGTTTCCCGCCGTCGATTGGATAGAACACGAGGTCGTCGCCTTGCCGCGCGACGAATTCTTTCCCGTCTTCGGTGGAAGAACCTGTCACGCCCTCTGGAGTTATCGCGGTGAGCGGACCCCCGTCTATGCTGGTCAAGTACGATCGCTCCTGCTTGCCCGGCTCCTTGGCGGCCACGAGTAAGTGCTTGCCATCGGGAAGAAAAATGGCAAAGTCATAGTCGAACCCTGGCTGCGAGAGGTTCTTCGGTTCCCCGGAATGGGTGGGCAGCAACCAGAGTTGCTGCGGCTGTCCGGGAATAATGGAGGTCACCCACTTGAGATCAGCAGACACGCCATATGGTGTCCCGTCCCCCAGGCGAATGGCGGGTGAGCCGTCGCTGGCACGCATGTAAGCAGAGTATTTTTGGCCACCGCCGTCACCTTCCTCGGAGAAAAAGATCCATTTGCCGTCAGGAGAAATGCGAGTGACCAACGACCAGTCCTGCCAACTCAAATCGGTTTCCGAGTTGTGGCCGGGAAAAAGGCCAGCGATTCCGCGCCGCCGGTTCTCGCGAATGAAGAGCACCCGGCCATCCGGAAAAATATCCTGGAGCACTACACCGCCAGCACCAGCCCACACGAGGCGCTGATGCCCTTCCAGATTCACCGCGAACAAATTGCTGGACAGGTGAACATTAGAGGCGGTAAACCAGACTTCCTTGCCGGAAGGCGCCCAAGCCAGTCCCCGAACATCGGAGAAGGAACCGGTGAGGGTGCGGCGTTTCCCCTGGCGATCTACGACTGCGACCATCCCGAAGCTGTCCCAGCGGATGGGGTGATCGATGAACGCGACCATACTGCCGTCCGGCGAAACGCGCAGGTTGTCCACCCAGCCCTGTGTCTGGTAGATCGATTTTCCTTGGGGATATTCCACAGCAATAGCGCCAGGGGTCATTCTGGAAAGAGCCAGCGACTGGCCGTCTGGCGCCCAGTCGGCGCTGATCACGGCCTCGTTCAGTTCGCGCGGCGAACCGCCAGTAAGAGGAACGCGGGCCAGCGTTCCGCCGCCGGCATTCGCCATAGGTTGGACATGATTCAAAGTGATGGCGAGTTCGTCCTGTTTGGAAACAGCGAGGATG
Organism: uncultured Acidobacteriaceae bacterium; assembly: GCA_963772045.1. Taxonomy (GTDB): domain Bacteria; phylum Acidobacteriota; class Terriglobia; order Terriglobales; family Acidobacteriaceae; genus Sulfotelmatobacter. The sequence continues at coordinate 849,894 of CAVYWC010000006.1, forward strand.
CCGCTATTCTTCAGACCGAGTTCGCGTGACTGGGGCGCATCGGGGCGTGTGGTGTAAATCTGCAGCGGTTCGTCGCCGAATTCGGCGCTGTAGACGATGGTCTGGCCATCGGGAGAAAATCGCGCCGAGGCAACATGGCCGCCGCGGAAGGTGAGCCGGGTAAAAACCGGGGCGGCTGATTTCAAAGTCGCCTGCCCCGCCCAGAATGCCGCTGTCGCGACCAGCACCAAGACAGGGATCGCAACCAGCAGCGGAGTTCTCAGGCGCGTGGCGCTCATCAGCGGGAATCGGCAACTGCTTTGGCCGTAGTGCTGAGCGAAGACAAGCTTTCGAGATCGAAGGCCAGGTCCCGCGCCGACTGGAACCGCAGCGCCGGTTCTTTTTCCAGGCAGTGGCGGATAATGCGATCGAGACCGGGCGTGACGTTCAGTCCAGTCTCGCTTAATTCCGGAGGCTCCTGCTTCAGAATGGCATGCATGGTCTCAACGCTGGTGTCGCCCTTAAACGCGCGTTTGCCGGAGACCATTTCGTAGAGAATCGCGCCAAGGCTGAAGATGTCGGAGCGGTGGTCGACGGTTTGTCCCCGCACCTGCTCGGGAGACATGTAGCCGATCGTGCCCATCACCGTGCCGGCCTGAGTGGGTGCTGGTCCGGTCATAGTGGCGCTTTGACCAGACTGTCCAGCTGCACCGATCGCTTGCTTGGCCAACCCGAAGTCAAGAATCTTGACCCTTCCGTCCTTGGTGATGAAGACGTTTTCAGGCTTCAAATCACGATGCACGATCCCTTTGTCATGCGCCGCAGCCAGCCCGCGAGCCATCTCCATCGCGTACTCAGTTGCGCGGCGCTGCGACAGCGCAGAGGTATCCATTTTTTCGCGCAGGGTCTGGCCCTCGAGCAGTTCCGAAACCAGATAGTGGAGGTCTCCCTGGGAACCCACGTCGTGGATGGCGAGAATTTTGGGATGGTTGACGGTGCTCAACACCCGGGCTTCATGCTCGAAGCGCTGCAAGCGGTCGGCATCGCGGGCAAAAGCTTCGGGCAAAACTTTGATCGCAACCTCGCGTGCAAGGCGGGTGTCGCGGGCACGATAAACCTCACCCATCCCGCCGGCGCCGAGAGGTGATTGAATTTCGTATGGTCCGAGCTTCGTGCCAGAGGCGAGAGTCATTCGTGGGCGTCATTATAATCCAGCGGTCTCCCGCCTTTGGGTTTCGCCTTGGCTGCAGGGATAAACGGTTCGAGTAGGTTCCACAATTCCGTCACGCAATAATTCAGTGGCCACAGGACACCCGTCCCTAAGCGATCCTACTATTTCCACAGCCGCAGGAGAAACGGAGAAACAAGGTTTTGTTAGACGCTCTAAAGAGGAGGAGCGAGATTTTTGGGGCGGAACTCTGAATCTTGCAAGTAGAGTTGTACGATTTAGAACTTGTTGGCGGCTTTACATATATCTTCTAGGTTGTCGGTCATCTGCTGCCTGTAGTGCATGGTCCAATTTTGAATACTGTGATCGTCTTGTCCAATTTTCCTGAGACAGTCCACTGCCAATGTCGCAATCTGTTCCAGAACGTACTTAAATCTCTCGCTTTGCCAGTCGATATGGTTGCGATCCCGACGGATCAGCTTGATGTATTTACCCAGCTCACGCGCGCCCTTGAATTGTTTATGCAGAATCCTTAAATGCACGCGCAATTTCTTGTACCTCAAATTGCGCTGATTTGGTGCAATAGCGCAGATTACTTGATTTGCATCTTGGAGAATCGACGCCATTTCAAGACCGATGAGCCTCTGTAGTTCGGAAGCTGGAGCACCCTCCTCAAGTTTCTTCTTAAAGTCTGGCCAAAGCGATGGCCGCCCGCGGCTAAGTTCCGACATGTTCATTCTAGTTGTGCTACCCCATCTAGTCTTGATGGCAGCATCATGAACCTGAGAACATGAGTCAACGGTACTTGGGTAATTCTTGAGGGGCGGCTGAATGGAAGGGCGCCAGCCTAGTGTCTTACGTTCTTCATGGCAAATGCGTCAGCTTGCGAGGAAATCGCCTCTGCCGCCGATGTGGGGACTGGAAAACAGCGGCGGTAGAGGTCGTACCTGCCCCGGCGCTCACCGGACGCGATGAGTTTGCTATCTTCATGGGAACTTAGCATCGTCAAGGAGGCGTGGTGTTCCTCGGGTTTGCTGTCCTACTGATCCTTCTGCTCTTGTTCGTTCTTGAAAAAGAACGAATTGCGAACAACACCGGATTTTACAGTGAAGTGGTCTCGGGTCTTTCCTCCCTGGCAGCGCCACGACTCTTTGCCGAAAACTCGGAGGTGCTCCGACTGCCCCCCCCGAAAACTCGGCTACGGTTCCTCAATCTGACGACCTAGACTGCGAACACAACCGAGAAGTTACGAGCGAAAGCCGCAGGGAAAGAGCTGCGCCTTGCTCCCATTCCGGGGTCATCCGTTCGCCAATCTCGAACGGCGCACTTTCTAGCTTTTCGGTGAAGAGACAATTTCAGATACGGTCTCGGCTAACAGAGGCGGCAATTGCAAGTATCTCGTCGCCCGACGCTTCGCATCAATGGATGCGTACACACGTTCGACCTGCTCACGGGTCAGGCCGGCGGCTTCCGCTATCACATCCACGCTGAGAGCGTGATTTTTCCCGTACATACACAGGTCCATCTTTTCGAGCGGCACCGAAAAATAGAACTCTTCTTGCGACTGCGGCAGCGAGAACGTGTCAGTGGTTGACGGCCGCTGTTGAATGACTTGCGGAATATCCAGATAGGCTGCCAGGGCATACACCTGTGTCTTGTATAAGTGTGCGATGGGCTTGATGTCGGCTGATCCGTCTCCGTTCTTAACAAAAAAGCCCTGGTCATACTCCAAACGGTTGGGCGTGCCCGCAACGACGTACTGCAGACGGTCCGCGTGATAATACTCGATCATTTTGCGAGTGCGCTGTTTGAAGTTGCTGGCGGCCACGATCTGGGAATAAGCCTGACCAGTCAGACGGACCTTCTTCTCCTCGCCTTGCGGGGAGCGCACAACGATGTAGGAGATGGCATACTGCGCTCCTGCCATCGTATCAGCGAGAACCAGTTTGCATTTCCAGTCGGAAGAGTATTCCGGAACGACCGTGCGAATCGCTTCATCCCGGCGGTCGTAACAACGAACAGCGCGCAAAATGGGGCTGATATCTTCTAATATCGCGGGGATGCCGAGCGATTTGGTAAGTATTTCACCATAGCGCAAACTGTCATCGGATGAATCCGACTCGGGAAGGAAAAGTCCTAGAACCCGGTCGGGCCCGAGAGAGCGAACACAGAGTGCGGCCACCACGCTGCTGTCGATGCCGCCGGAAACCCCCAAGACTGCGCCTTTGCGCCGCAGGTTTCTCCCAACGGTTTCCCGGATCCAGTTCTCAATCCGGCGACTTTCAGCCTCGGCATCGATTTTCAGAAGATCAAGACAAACGCCCGCTGTCGGCATAGTATGATTCCCGCTCCAATCGCCAAGCGCTTTGTTGAACTGGCCGGCGTGAGAAAGCTTCTCCTTCTCGTATCGAGAAGTTCGTACGAGCATTCTACCCGCAATTGCGCTACAGAGCTGCGTCTTAGTTTATTCTCGGCGGCATTCTGAGAGCGTGTTATTGCAAGAGACTGGGAGGGCTGATTTCATTCGTATGGGGAGAATGAATAAAGGCACCAACGGGGATTCCCGAATATCTGGAATCACGTTGGTGCCCGATAACTCTTCCGGTTCAAGCTGTTAACGCGAAGCCGGCAGATTCTGCATGCTCCGACTTTTCAGAAAGATGGCAGCCATGCAGCAGAGGCCTGCCAGCGCGAGGTAAGCCAACGCCGTTCCACCTTCTGAGACCTGCACAATAAATTCTTGAGCAGAACAATTACCGCTCTCGGCCGTGCATACCTGACCGTTGACGAGTGGCGATAGAATCTCAAGGTTCGAGAACTGGCTGCTGCTATAGTTCGTCGCGGTAGCAAGCAAACCGCCGGTGACATTTGTAGTCGTGCACCCGGAGGTACCTCCGAAAATATCATCGCAGAGTTGGGCAGTGGTAAGGCTGCCACTGGTGATGGGGTTGCTCGCCAGGTAGCTCTCGACTCCAGAAGGATCAAAGACGGCCCACAGTGCGTAGGTGTCAATAATCTGGTTGAGTGAGCCAGCAGGTGCTGACAGCACTAACTGCGTGAGATAGCCGACCGCACCATACAATGAGAGGTTCGCACCAGTATTCCCCCACGCAGTCGTCGAGCTCGAAATACTCGAAAATGAGGTGACGCTGGCGTTCCAGGTTGACCCTACCCAAGACTCGTCTCCGAAGTCATCGCAGACAACCGGGGTATTCGCTACGCCCCCGACAGTAGCATAGTACGGGCTGACGTAGATGCCATCGTAGGATGCGCCTGAACCAGGACTCGTGAGAGTAGTCGAAACTTGGGCGACAGAAAATGTTGAAAAGAAAAAGACCGCAAGAGTTACCAACCAGAAAACCCGGGGCCCGTTTTTCATTATCTGTTTTGCTCCTCCACAGCGGGGGGAGGAAGTGCTTTAGTTCAAAGTTGTGCGGAGATCGCCTATGAAGGCGTACCTCCAACACGCACCTAAACTGTAGCGCCAATTCGAAGCCTGTCAAGACTGATAATTATTGCGATCGGTTGCAAGCGCTTGCAACATCCGGCGATTGCAAGGCTTGGACTTATCCCGGTCCATGGTCGGAAGCGAAAGAATGGCAAAAATTTGCGTTCTGCACGTCTGTTCCCTCATCCAGCACAAAGGTGGCATTTATTTCTCGTGATCTGCCCGATAAGCTCAGGGTTGACGCCCAGAGGGATTTTGGGCTGGGCGGCTTCCCGGAGGGGTAGTGAGGAATTTCCGGTCGTTTTGTTTCACCGCAATTCTCGCAGTAATCATATTTGGGCTTGCGGGTTGCTCATCGGACCCTAATGTTCGCGCACAGAAACACTTCAATAGTGGCCAAAACTTTTTCAAAATGGGCGAATTCGATAAGGCGCAAGTCGAGTTCCGCAACGCGCTGAGTCTCCGTCCAACATTTGCGGAGGCCCATTACTACTTAGGTTTGAGTTCTCTGAAACTGCAGCAATGGTCGCGTGCCAATCAGGAACTTAGCCGAGCGATCGAGCTGCGGCCGAATAATTACGGCGCTCGGATCGAACTGGCCAAGCTGCTGATTGCGTCGGGAAACCTTGCGGAGGCGCAGCAGCAGACCGATTGGCTGCTTGAGAATCTTGCTGGCGACGCGAAATCTCACTTGGTTGCGGCAAGCCTGCTGAGCGTACAGGCGCATTTCCCACAAGCCCTGCAGGAAATGCAAAAGGCCATCGCGCTCGATCCCAGCAATGGAGAGCTTTACCTGAATCTCGCGCTCATTCAGCTGAAGAGTAATGAACCGGACCCCGCTGAAGCCAGCTTCAAAAAGGCCATCGATGTAAACCCGAATGCGATTGCTCCACGGGTGATGCTGGCTGACTTTTATCAAGTTCGCGGCCGGTTCGCCGAGGCCGAACAGCAGCTCCGCTCCTCGATGCAACTCGATTCTGCCAATCCCGAGCCAACCGCCGTGCTCGCACGCTTGTTTCTTGCCGAAAACAGGAAGGCAGATGCCGAAAACCTTCTGATTCAAGCAAAACACAATTTCTCAAACAGCTCGGTCGGCTACCGAATGCTGGCAGATTTCTATTTATCGACCAACGACTTAGCTAAGGCCGCAAATGAATACGCGGAGCTGTATCGGGAGCATTCAAAAGACTTTCAGGTCAAGAGAAACTATACGGAGGTTTTGATCCGCATCAATCGGCTGGAGGAAGCGAACAAGGTCGATAGCGAGATATTAAGCGCCTATCCGCAGGAAAGTGATGCCCTCATTTATCGAGGAGAGATCGAACTTCATGCCGGCAATCTTCATGATGCGGTAAGTACACTGCAGACGGTAATCAAGAACGAACCCAGTAACGGCCTCGCTCATTATCAGATGGCCCTCGCACTGCAGCGGTCTGGAGATATGGCAACGGCGGAAAATGAGTTGAGGACTGCGGTCCAGGTCCGCCCCGACCTGGCCGATGCACAACGCGAACTGGCGCTAGTTGCGATGCGTAAGGGCGATATGACCACGGTGGATCAGGCCAGCACGCAGCTCATCTCGCTGCGGCCCATGCTGCCGGACGGATACGCTCTGCGGGCGGTCTCCGAGATCAATCGGAAACAGTTTCGTGCCGCAGAGGCCGACGCCAGCAAGGCCATCGCGGTGTCTCCTGCAAATGCCGCCGGATACGTTCAGATGGGTAATCTGAACTTTGCTCAGAGCCGCTTTAAAGACGCGCAAGCCAGCTATCGCGAGGCGCTCGCACGTGATCCTAAGTCGAACGACGCACTTCGAGGACTGATGAACTCCTATGTGGCGTTGAATCAGACAGACGCGGCGATTGCCGCGGCGGAGGTTCAGATCGCAAAGGTCTCTGACGTGACGGGTTTTTACGACCTGCTTGGCACAGTGTTGTTCCAGCAAAAGAAAGACCTGAAAGGGGCCGAGACAGCTTTGCAGAAAGCTGTGCAACTGGACGGGAAAAATACCGATGCACTGATCAAGCTCGGCCAAGCGCAATCAGCTGATGGACACAGCGAAGAGGCGATCGCGACCTACCAAAATGCCCTGCAGGATAATCCGCGCGAAGCGAGTTTTTACTTGCTTCTCGGAGAGCTCTTTCAAGAGCAGCAGAACTGGAGCAAAGCAGGAGACTATTACCAGAAAGCGCTTGAGATCCGACAGAATGACCCGGTTGCATCGGCCAATCTCGCCGCTGTGATGGTCGAGAATGGCGGCAATCTTGACGTCGCGTTGTCTCTGGCTGAAACGGCACGCCGGGAACTGCCCGATTGGCCGACAGCCGCCGATACGCTCGGGTGGGTCTACTACGAGAAAGGGGCTTATCTCTCGGCAATTGAGTCACTCCAAGCCGCGGTAAAACTCGCGCAGGTAAATGACTCACCGACCAAGGCTCGATTTCACTATCACCTCGGAATGGCCTACGCCAAGAACGGTCAAACTGCGCTCGCCAGGCAGGAACTGGAAAAAGTTCTGCGCATGAACCCGAGCCCGAGCGAGATTGCCGACACCAAGAAACAGCTCGCCCAAATGCGATCGTGAGTCGGAAATGATTGCCAAGATTGCGTGCCGATCGGCACGTAAGGTAGATAAGTAACTGCGGCCGTTTGCATGCGTATGCAAAATGCTGCATATTCTGCTTCGTGCCATGACGGAGAAGTTTAATCTGGGAAACACGGAGAACTTTGGAATCCAAGATTCGGCTATGAAAACAAAGACCTTACAACCTCACAAACGTTTCAGATTTTATGATCGCGTCATAAAGAACGCGAGTACCCCTACAGCCAACCTGGGTGTCAGTTTGGGAGTCATAGTTCTTCCCTCCGGAAGAGAAATTAGACTCCGGGCCATTCTGCCTCTTGCAAACCGCTGCAATGTCCGCTACTGTACCGACTGTAGCTAAAAAGTCCAACGTTTCCTCAATCCCCCAGCCTTGAGGAAAATTACAAGAAACGCCGCACCCCCAAAGTGGGTTTGTCGGCGTAAATGATCTGGCTACATCAGTCGCTTCTCCCCCACGAGCAGCTAATTTCCCCCGGCTAGTCCCTGAGTGTCGAGTCTAAGTGCATTCTCGAAGCGGGACGTGTCGATTTTCGGGTCAAACCACAGGGTGTGACTCATAGGGCGAAGCTATGGCATCCTACAGCGAAATAGTTCAGGTCTCAAATCCGGTCGCTTGGGGCGAACTGGACCCAGTCGAGCACTGGTACGCGCTACACACCCGCACGCGGCACGAGAAGATGGTTGAACATCGGCTGCGAGAGCGCGGAGTACAGACATTCCTTCCCCTGGTCACAGAAATTCATCGCTGGAGCGACCGTAAGAAGAAAGTTGAGCTCCCTCTATTCAGCGGCTATCTGTTCGCCAGGCTCACGTCCACGAAAGTAGATCGTTTAAGAGTGCTGACGGCCGAGGGAGTGTTCGGTTTCGTTGGCGTAAGAGGCGAGGGCACGCCGATCCCCGAAACACAAATGGATGCCGTGCGTGCGCTCATTGACGGGGAACTAGCCTGGTCTTCGCATCCATTTCTCAAAATTGGCCAGCGCGTGCGAATTCGAGGCGGCGCAATGGATGGGATTGAAGGAATTCTTGTCGACCGGGCTGGCGACAGCACGCTGGTGATATCCATCGACGCAATTCAGAGATCACTGGCAGTTCGCGTTGAAGGCTATTCTGTCGAGCCAATCTAACATCAAGCTTCACTTTTAATCTCTTCGTTACACCCTGTTCCATTTTCCCGATACAAATCATGGCACCGAACACCACTGAAACTGCGCGGGTGCTGGTCGTCAGCCGCGACTCATCTCTCTTGCGCCCGTTGTGGTCCTTGGGGGAGCCGAATTGTTTCTGCGTTGAGACAGCGACGAGCGGCTGGGAGGCGATGGAGCGCATACAATCCGATGTCGCGCCGCATTTGTTGCTTGTCGATGTTCCCCGAGGCGACGGAGACGTGTTGCACATGATGCGCTGGCTGAGGCGGTTGCATCCGGCTCTTCCCGTGGTTGCGATTTGTCATGCGGAGGATGCAGCGAAGGCGAAAGAGGCGACTCGTCTTGGGGTACAGGAAACGCTGTTGCGTCCCTTCGATGAGGAACAACTGGAATCTCTCATTCTGAGAAATCTCGAAGCCTCGAACTGCAACGAGGAAGTTCACATTTCGAGCGATGACGTAGAGTCCGTCGGAGAAGACGAGTTCTTTCTCAGCGCCAGTCCCGTGATGCAGAAGCTTCGCGCTCAGGCGGAATTGCTCGCGCAAGCCGATGTGCCAGTGCTCATACTGGGTGAGCCGGGGAGCGGCAAAGGCACCGTGGCACGGCTGATCCATAAACTCTCGGTCCACTCCGGCTTCAGTTTCGTTCGCGTTAATTGCGCGGAAATGCCGGCAGAACTGTTAGAAGCGGAACTGTTCGGCACCGCTCACTCTGCCGGAAACGGAAATGGCCAGACTCGCACGGGAAAGCTTTCACAGCAAGAAAAAGGGACACTCTTCCTTGAAGAGATCACCGAGATGTCGCTGGGCGCGCAAGGGAGATTGTTGCAGATCTTGCAACAAAAGCACGGAGGACAGGGAGAGACTGAGAACGGCCAGGCTAACGTTAGAGTACTTGTCTCGAGCAGCGTAAGACCGGATCAAGCCCTTGCCCAGGGTCGGTTGCGTGAAGATCTTTATTACCGTTTGAGTGCCTTCACCGTCCATGTTCCTCCCTTGCGGCAACGACGAGAGGAGATTCCTGTCCTGTTGCAATACTCCATGCACAAATTGGCCCGCCATTATGGCCTGCAGCCCAGAGAGTTCACTCCCTCCGTTTTGCAGGCATGCACCCGTCATTCCTGGCCTGGAAACCTTTTGGAAGTGGAGACCTTTGTCAAGCGGTATCTCCTCGCCGGTGACCAAGAAGCACTCTTTGGGAGCCTTGAGATAAACACGTTCGCTGAGCAGAAGGTTCTCGTTTCGCGTCAAAATCAGAATGGTGAATCGGCGAGATCTCTAAAGTCGCTGATTCAGAGCGTGAAAAGCGAGACAGAAAAGAATGCGATTGCCGCTGCATTGGAAAAGACAGGATGGAACCGCAAAGCGGCGGCGCGTCTGCTCAACGTTAGTTACCGCTCGGTTCTGTACAAGATCGACCAATACCAAATCAGCCCCAACGACACGTATCTTTCCTCCGAGGGCGCAGTCCGATCCTCGAACCGCGGCAATGGGAAGATCGTTTGAGACCACCAGCAGTTTGCAAGTACAGGCCATAAAGGAGTCCCCGATGGCAAAAAGGATCGAGACCCTCTACCGACACGCGCTCTTTGCACTGTCGGTCTGTGTTCTGGCGTCTTCGGGCGCGTGGGCGCAGGCAAGCCCGGGTAATACTGCCGCGACGGAACCGCCGGCACGGAATGCTGATGTTCGCACTGCGCCGACAAAAGCGCCGCATGATGATACTTACGTCATTGGCAAAGACGACGTCCTGGCGGTGAATGTCTGGAAAGAACCCGATATCACACGCTCAGTTCCAGTGCGATCGGACGGCAAGATCTCATTGCCTCTGGTGGGAGAAATTCAGGCCGCGGGCGAAACGCCGCTCAAACTGGAGCAAGGAATTACGGCCAAACTGAAAAATTATATTGCCGAACCCGAAGTCACCGTGATTGTGCAGGAGATCAAGAGCCAGAACTTCAACATTCTGGGGATGGTCAATAAGCCGGGCTCATATCCGCTCGCTGGCTCCGCCACCGTCTTGGACGCGATCGCCGCTGCGGGTGGTTTCCGTGATTTCGCTAAAGAAAAAAGTATTTACGTGTTGAGGCAGAATCCGGACGGAACTCAGAGCCGTTTCGCATTCAACTACAAAGAAGTGATCAAGGGTCACAATATCGCGCAGAACATCGCCCTGGAACCGCGCGACACGATTGTCATACCGTAGCTCACTGGCCTTACAAGTGAAATTTCACAAAACAATCGGCGCTGCGTGGCTGCTGCTTCTGATCAGCACCTATAGCTTAGGGCAATCAACTTCTGATTCCAACCGACCAACGGATCAGATGATGACACCTCCGCCGGTTGCGGGTCAGGCATATCCAGTCGCACCCACGTCCCAGGAGCGATCGAACTATTTACACGGAGGCGTGGCCTTCACCACGGCATACACCGATAACGCTCTGGGATCGGTAAACGGGACTCCGGAGAGCGACGTCAGCTACTCCATTGCACCCTCAATTGCCCTCGACGAAACCACCGCACGAGAACATGCAGTTCTGAGCTATTCCCCGGGATTCACGTTCTATCAGCGTTTCAGCGGACGCAACGAAGCGGACCAGAACGCGAGCATTGACTTCTCGTACCGGCTGAGCCCGCACGTGACGTTCAGTGCGCGGGACACTTTTCAAAAGAGTTCCAGCGTCTTTAACCAGCCTGATCTCGGCTCAACTGGTATTGTCAGCGGCAATCCGCAACAGGTGGACTTCTCGATCATCGCTCCCATTGCCGACCGACTTAGCAATAACGGCACGACAGGAATTACCTATCAGTTTGCACTGAATGAAATGGTCGGAGCCAGCGGGACTTTCACGAACCTGTATTACCCCGACGAAGCTCAGGTGCCCGGCCTGTACGATGCCAGTTCACAGGCGGGCTTGGCGTTTTATGCAGTGCGCTTACCTCACGAACAGTATCTGGGAGTGACTTACCAGTATCAAAGATTGGCATCGTATCCGACCGTCGGATTGGACGAAACACAAACGCATGCGGCTGTGGTGTTTTATTCGATTTATCCGGCCAAAGGGATTTCGCTTTCGTTCTTCGGCGGTCCCCAGCACTCCGATACCGTGCAACCGGCCTCGGCTGGTCCGACGCTGCGGCAATGGCTGCCAATGGGAGGCACGAGCCTCGGCTGGCAGGGGCACTTAACCTCTGTTGCGTTGAGTTATGTGCACACTGTAGCGGGCGGCGGAGGCTTAATTGGCGCCGTGCATATGGACAGCGGCAATCTCTCATTCCGGCAGCAGATGACGCGTCGTCTCAGCGGCTCCGTATCCGGCGGATACAGTCAGAATGACATTGTCGGCGGTTTCTTACTGGGTGCTAGTAACGGACACTCCATCAGCGGAACAGCATCTCTGCAGCAACAATTCGGAGAGCACGTCGTGGCGCAGGCGGGGTATACGCGAGTTCGCCAGGACTACAGCAGTGTTGCCATCTTAGCTTTGACTCCGAACACGAATCGCGAGTTTGTCTCGATCTCCTATCAGTTCGCGAGACCGCTGGGAAAATAATTCATGGCTGACGATCTGGAAGAACAAAGTTCCGAAGGACTCGACGTTCAGAAATATCTGGGGATTGTGCGCCGGCGGCACCTCCATTTTCTGATACCGCTGTTCTTTGGCTGGTTGGTGGTTTGGGCCGCAAGTTGGGTATTACCTCCACGATACAAATCGGGCACGCTGATCCTCGTGGAACAGCCCACGATGCCCAAGGACTATGTGACCCCCAACGTCAATGACGATTTGCAGGACCGACTGCAGAGCATCACGCAGCAGATTCTGAGCCGCACGCGCCTGTTACACATCATCGACCAATTTAACCTGTACTCGCTGCAGCACTCCGATCGAACGTCCGACGACAAAGTCGACCGCATGCGGAAGGACATCGATATCGAGTTGGTTCGCGACACGCGCAACCAGATCACCGCCTTCAACGTTTATTACTCATCGCCCGATCCGCACTTGGCGCAGCAGGTCACAAGCGAACTGACGAACTTATTCATCAATGAGAACCTTGAAGTCCGGCAGCAGCAGTCGGAAGACACGACGAAATTTCTGGAATCCCAGTTGGACACTGCCAGAAAGAGCCTGTCCGAGCAGGAGCAAAGAATTCGAGAGTTCCAGGCGCAGCATGTTGGCGAGATGCCTGCCCAGCTACAAAGCAACTTGCAGATCTTGAGCGGACTGCAGTCGCAGTTGCAGAATGAAGAGGATGCGCTTAATACGGCCAAACAGCAGCACGTTTACCTGCAAACGCTCGCGGACCAGTACCGCACTCTGCAAGTACCGGCAAAGTCAGCGGATGGAACTGCAGTCGGATTACCGGCCATCGACCAGGAACTAGAGAAAGAGAAAGAACAACTTGCCGATCTCAGTTCCCACTACACCGACCGGCACCCCGATGTCCGTAAGATGAAAGACCAGATCGCAAAAACACAGGCGATGAGAGACCAATTGCTGGCCGCGATGAAACAACAGGCCAGCAGCGCGAAGGCCGACGACACGAATACCCTAGCCAGCGCAAATCTCGATCCCGCGCAGTCTTCCATGTTGGCCCAGGTAGAAAGCCAGTTGCATTCCAACCAGGTTGAAGTCGCAAACCGCGAACACTCCGTCGTGGAATTGAAGGCCAAGATTGACAACTACCAGGCTCGCTTGAACCAGGAGCCGATTCGCGAACAGCAACTGGCGGATTTGACTCGCGGATACGATCAATCGAAGGCGAACTACGATGATCTGTTGAAGAAGAAAAACGAGTCCGCGATGGCGACCAGCATGGAGTTGCTGCAGCAGGGAGAACGGTTCCACATCGTCGACGCGCCGAGTTTTCCGCAAAAGCCGGAATTTCCCAATCGGCTGAAGTTCTGCGGTATCGGCCTCGGAATCGGTCTGGCGCTGGGCGTGGTGGTCGCAGGAGCATTCGAAATGATGGATGAACGGGTGCACAGCGAAGCAGAACTTAAAAAGCTTCTGCCGCCGGCGATTATTGCCGAGATCCCCAGCATCGTGAACTCCTCGGATGAGCAGCAAGCAAGAAAGCGACTGTACCTCGGATGGGCAACCGGCTGTGTGGTGTTCGCCATCATTGTTGCCGGGTCGGCATTCAGTTATTTGCGCGGATAATCGTCGCCTACATGTACAAAGCCTTTTACAGCCTGAAGCGTAATCCGTTCGACATTACGCCCGATCCTGCTTTCCTGTACTCGACCAAAAAGCATAATGAAGCGTTGGCGGCGCTGTATTACGGAGTGCGGCGGCGCAAAGGCTTTGTAGTCCTGACGGGCGAGGTCGGCACCGGAAAAACGCTGCTGGTGCGTTGTCTGCTGCAAATACTCAGACGGGCCGATGTGGCATTCGCTTATGTTTTTAACTCACGCCTCAGTCCGATGGAGTTCTTGCAATACGTGGCGGCCGATTTTCACCTGGCTTCTTCCGGAAAATCGAAGAGCGAGCTTCTGCTGGAACTGGGAACCTACGTCATCTCCCGCGGCCAAAAGAATCTGACGACAGTTCTCATCATCGACGAGGCGCATCATCTCTCGGCCGACGTGCTCGAAGAAGTGCGCCTGCTGACCAACCTGGAAACCCCGCAGGCGAAGCTGCTGCAGATTCTGTTGATCGGGCAGCCAGAACTTGAAGAGAAATTGGACGGCGACAATCTGCGGCAACTAAAACAAAGGATTTCCTTGCGTGCCCGTCTTGGACCACTGGAATTTGAGGAGACCAGCGGATACATCCATCGCCGTTTGCAACAGGCGGGAGCTCCTCGGCCAGAAGAGATCTTCCCGTTGGATACGGTGCTGGAAATTCACCGTCACTCGCGTGGATACCCGCGCTTAATCAATACTCTGTGCGAGAACGGCCTCATTCAAGGATATGCCAACCATTCGCCCGCGGTGACGGCCGAGATGATTCAGGAAATTGCAGCTGACTTCCGTTTGAATGTGGTACGCGCGGCGTCGACGGAAGGATCTGAGAAAGATCGGTCAGCCGAAGTACAACAGGCGGCCCGGACTCTGCTCGATTTGTACGCTTATTTACGTGATGCGCAATCGGATGGAGCGGAGTCACGCACGCTGACCAGAATAGGCAAACATGAGCCGGTTATTTGACGCACTGCAGAGATCTAGCAGCGAACAGTCGGGCGTTGCCTATCCCGATCTGGTTTCGATGGTAAGCGAAGTCTTCGAGGCAGAGAATCCCGCCTCGCATGCGGATACGTCTACCGCAGACTTAGAAGCTCTGTCCCGCGTCGCCGAACTGCAGGTCGTTGAACGCGAAACAGAAACGGAAGCGATCAGTCCGGGCGCCATGCCGGACTTCCCTTCCCTCAATACCTCTATTGCTCCCAAAAGCCGGCTGGTATTCTTCACGGAACCTGACAGTCTGGTGGCCGAGAAATTCCGCTTTCTTGGAGTGCGCTTACGGCAGCTTCAGCAAAGCCGCCCGCTAAAGAAGGTCCTCGTAACCAGCACAATTCCTGAGGAAGGCAAGAGCCTGGTTTCCGCGAATCTCGCCGGAGTTCTGGCGCGACGCCAACAGCGAGTGCTCCTCATCGAAGGCGACTTGCGTCGCCCCGTGCTCGCGCAACAGTTTGGTCTCGGACGCCTGGCAGGTCTAGGGGAATGGTTGCAAGGTGATGGTCAGGCTGTCGCCAACATTTACCGTCTCGCCGACCGGGGATTCTGGATCATGCCTGCCGGGGATCCACCAGCCAATCCGCTCGAAATGATGCAATCAGGCAAACTTTCTGGTCTGATGCAGCGGGTTCAGGAGATGTTTGATTGGATCGTCATCGACTCTCCGCCGCTATTACCGCTGGCGGATACCACAGTTTGGGCGCGTCTGAGTGACGGAACGTTGCTAGTCTCTCGGGTGGGCGTGACGAACCGGATGCAACTGCAGCGTGGTCTGGAACTGATCAAGAAATCCGATCTGCTCGGAGTGGTGCTGAACAGCTCTGAGCACTCCGCTGTCAAAAATTATTATCAGCGGTACGCCCCAAAAACCTAGCAGTTAAATTTGCAATCTCCCTAAGCCGTCTTTCAATCAGCAATCTTATCCCTCCCCGAATTGCAGCCGAACATTTCTGATCTACCCAGGAGGATCGTCGTGAATTTCCAGACTCCACCACGAAGCGCAACTGGCAATGGTCGCACACCTTATATGCCAGTCTACGAAACACTCGGCGAACAGGCCTTCCGGCGGATGATTTCGCTCGAGGGTCGAAGAGCGAATCGATCCAGGAAGTCATTCCTGCTCATGCTGATCGAATTGGGCGATCGCGATCAAGCAATGAGCAAGAACAACAACGTTGGCCGCGTGATTCTGTCTGCTCTTTCACCAATTACACGCGAAACGGATGTGACCGGCTGGTACCGCGAAGGGGTGGTGCTCGGGGTCCTGTTTACCGAAGTGGCAGTAGAAGAGTTAACCACCATCACCGCGACAATTATGAGCCGGATCAGTCACTCCTTACGAAATCATTTGACTCCCCGGCAGTTCAGCGACGTGAACCTCTCCTTTCAAGTCCTCCCCGAAAATCAACAGCAATTCTCCAAGCGTACGGTTTACTCGCTGGTATACCCCGCCGTTACGCACTCCAGTAGTCTCACTGAGTCAGCGTTGTAAGCCCCGTTCGACTGGGCGTGCGACCGCAAGCGTGGTGGATTTTCATGAGGCGCTTGCGCCAATCTTGCGCCGGAGTGTCAACAGGTGCGGCCTGGTTCCAGTGAACAGAAAATGATCCCATCGTATTTCTATCTTGGATATGATTTGAGGATATTGGGGCGAGTTGGGAGGTCAGGAGCCAGGTGAAACCGGTTGTACTGATCGCGACGACGACTCGATGGTTCCCGACCGCTCGTCTCGGCATGGCATTCGCCAATGCCGGCTGCATCGTGGACGGCGTTTGTGTTTCGCAACACCCGCTGGAAATCACTCGTGCGGTGCGCCGCACTTACAGGTACAACAACCTGTTTCCAACCCAGTCGTTGGCGCGAGCAATTTCGGCGGTCAACCCGGATCTGATTATTCCAGGCGACGATCTGGCAACCCATCATCTGCACGGTCTCTATCACCAAGAGGCCAATCGAGGCCGGAAAGAATCGGCCATTTGCCGCGTGATCGAACGTTCTCTCGGTTCCTCCGAAAGCTTTCCACTTACGTACGACAGAGCCAGACTGATTCAGCTTGCCCAACAGGAAGGAGTTCGGGTTCCGGAAAGTGCCGCAATTCGCGATCTTGACGAACTCCGTGCCTGGACGGCGAAGACCGGCTTCCCGGTCGTCCTCAAAACCGATGGTACTTCGGGAGGAGAAGGCGTCCGGGTAGCTTCGAACATCGAGGAAGCGCAGCGCGCTTTCCGCAAATTACAGGCTCCTCCCTTGCTGGCTCGGGCCCTAAAGAGAGCTCTGCTGGATGGAGACCGAACCTTACTCGGCCCTTCGCTCCGGCGCCGTCGCTCCAACGTCAGTGCACAGAGTTTTATTTCCGGAGGCGACGCAACGAGCACGGTTGCTTGCTGGAAGGGCGAAATACTCGCCGTACTGCATTTTGCGGTCGTGAACAAGAAGCACGCCGCCGGCCCCGCCACTGTCATGCGGCTCGTTGAGAACCGGGATATGAGTTTTGCGGTCGAGACCATGGTTCGTCGCTTAGGCCTCTCCGGGATACACGGCTTCGATTTTGTTCTCGAGACACACACGGGCAATGCCTATCTGATTGAGATCAACCCGCGCAATACCCAAGTCGGGCACGTGGGCCTTGGAGAGGGCCGCGATCTCTGCGCCGCATTAGCGTCTTCTTTGTCGGAGAATACGGTTCCCCCCCCGTGCAAAGTGACCGAGAATGACACAATCGCTCTTTTTCCCCAGGAGTGGATGCGAGATCCCTCCAGCCCATACCTGCAATCCGCCTATCACGATGTTCCGTGGGAGGAACCTGAGTTGGTTCGCGCTTGTGTGCAACGTGCGCGCAAGCAGAACCGCTTTGTCACGCAACGTGATTGGGATCTGGCGGTGGCGCAATTCATGCGCCTTGCTCCGAAACAGAACCGTCCTGCGGCAAGTTCCTCAAATCCAACAGGCCAGTAAGTGTTCGACACCGACAACGAAATAAGAAGACGGCAGCCGGCGAAGACGATCGCTTTGCCTGAGGAGATTTTTGCGCCACGCTCCGGGCACAGGGATGCGCACCGGAGTGTGCGCCGGCCGCTGCGGGTGCTCAAGTTTGGCGGGACCTCCGTGGGTGATGCGGCGTGCATTCGGAGGGTCAGCGACATCGTGTACAACGCTTCGCGCAACAGCGACGTCGTTGTCGTGGTCTCTGCCATGGCCGGTGTGACGAACAAACTGCTCGAGGCCGCGGCCCAGGCAGAAGCAGCGAATATCGCCGAATCCACCCTGATTTTGAACCACCTGCGCCAGCAACATAAAGCAGCTATCAGCGATCTGATCTCCGCAGCCGACGAACGGGATCGGCTGCGCCGGAAAACGCGCGAGCTTCTGGATCAATGCGAAAACTGGTGCCGGAGCGCAGCTTCGCTCGGTCAACTCACCGCCGCACACCGGGATGCAATCTCGAGCGTCGGTGAACGGCTTGCCGCGCCAATCCTGTCTGCCACCTTGACGTCCAGCGGATTGTTGAGCGAATCGGTTGAGGCGACAGACCTCATCGTGACTGACGGATTTCATGGGGCAGCCGATCCACAAATGGAGTTGACGACGCAGCGCTGTGAATCCCTGCTAGTGGCGCTGATACGCCGGGGCATTATCCCGGTCGTGACGGGGTTTATCGGATCTACCCCGGAAGGAGCACTGACGACGCTGGGACGAGGCGGTTCCGATTATTCCGCCACAATTCTGGGCGCCGCGTTGAAGGCTCACGAAGTCATCATCTGGACGGATGTCGATGGGATGTTGACTGCCGATCCAAAGCTAGTGCCGGATGCGAGCACGATTCCTGAGATCTCGTATCAAGAGGCAAGTGAACTCGCTTATTTCGGGGCCAAAGTTCTGCACCCGAAAACTTTGCGACCGGTGATGCGGCAAGGCATTCCGGTTTGGATTCGCAATACCTTTGCGCCGGAAAGTGAGGGAACGAAGATCACGCCGACCGGGAATCCTGACAATCGCGGCGTGAAAGCGATCACCGCAATCAGCGATGCTGCCTTGATCACGGTAGGGGTTCCGGCGCTGAACGATCAGGATCTTCTTGGGCGCACGCTGGCCACCACCACGGCGATCCGTGTGGACGTCTTGATGGCGTCTCGGTCGGAAGGCCGCATTCTCCTGGTCGTGGCCGCTGCGTATGCGCAATGTACGGTGGAAGCACTTCATCGCGAGTTCGCCTCCGATCTGTCACAGCACGGCCCGGATCATCTGCGCGTCGACTCTGGGATCGCGATTCTGACCGTTGTGGGCGAGGATTTGCATGCTGCGAAAAGTATCGTCGGACGCGCCACCGACAAATTGAGCGGTGACAATGTCAACATTCTCGCGACGGGTCAAGGCTCTTCGGAGTGCCATTATTCCTTTGTGGTCGCGAAAGACGACATCCATGCGGCGCTGCTCCGCACTCATAGAGAGTTTGAACCGGTACTGTCGCATGATGGTCCCCGGCCGATAAGTCGGCAGAGGCACAATTTCCCCGCCACCACAACAGCTCTGGAAGATGACAGACGGCCCTCTCGCGGGAATGGGGGGTTGGCGACCATTGCGACGGAGTCGAAGCGCCAAGCCGAAATTCTCGACGAAGCGTCATTCCGCAGCATGATCGCGCACGAGCGCAAGCGGACGGAGCGTTCACGAAATCCCGTACTGCTGATGCTGCTGGATACCGGCACCGCACTGACCCTCGAAAAAAACGGGAAGCTACTGAACGATGTCTTGTCTGTGCTCTTGGCGTCTACGCGGGAAACGGATGTCATCGGCTGGTATAAAGACAATTCCACCATCGGAGTCATGTTCACCGAGATTGCGGTCGAGGACCCGGGCGCGATTCTGGGAACGATGATGTATCGCGTCAGCAAGACGCTGCGCCACGATCTGGACTTCAGGAAGTTCAGTCAAATCAGGATTTCCTGGCATCTGTTCCCCGAAAACTGGGATCTGGACGCCTCGGCTGCGAATCCCACTCTGTATCCTGATCTTGAAAATCGCGAAAAGCTGCACCGGGGCCCGCTGGCCATTAAGAGATTGATCGACATTGTGGGCAGTGTCGCTGCCCTTGTGTTTCTTTCTCCTATTTTCCTGGTCGTAGCGATTCTCGTGAAGTTCGGCTCGAAAGGACCGATCTTCTTCAAACAGGAACGATTGGGTCAGTTCGGCAAACCATTCACCTTCTTGAAATTCCGCTCCATGTATACGGGCAATGACCTCTCCATTCATCAAGAGTTCATGAAGCAGGTCATCAAAGGGAAATTTGAAGGCGAGGCGAAGGACGGAGGCGCCAAGGTCTACAAGATGACGGACGATCCGCGCATCACTCCGATCGGCCGCTTAATCCGCCGCACCAGCCTGGACGAGTTGCCGCAGTTCCTCAACGTCCTTAAAGGCGAAATGTCCTTGGTTGGGCCTCGTCCGCCGATCGCGTACGAGTGCCAGGAATATGAAATCTGGCATCGGCGTCGAGTGCTGGAAGTCAAACCGGGAATCACGGGATTATGGCAGATCAAGGGACGCAGCCGCGTACGCTTCGACGACATGGTGCGGCTTGATCTCCAGTATGTGCGTACCTGGTCGCTCTGGCTGGATTTTCAGATTCTGCTCAAGACGCCTGCGGCCGTGTTGTGGAGCCATGACGCGTTCTAGACTCGATTGACCATCGCTATGTCTTATTCCGCTTGCATCGAAACTGGAAAGGAAGCTACGAACCTCACTCTTGAGCCGCGGTCGGCACACCGAATTGATCCACTCACAGACCCTCGATGGGACATATTTGTCGCTAGACATCCTCGGTCCTCCCTATTCCATTCCACTCCTTGGCTGCAGGCGCTGTTTTCAACGTATGACTACCAACCAGTGGCATACACAACATCTCCGGACGAGAGCCTCCTCGATAACGCGATAGTATTCTGCCGAGTCGAAAGCTGGTTAACCGGACGACGGCTGGTCTCATTGCCATTCTCAGACCACTGCGAACCATTATTGGAATGCGAAGAAGACATTCACATGCTAGCGGCAACCCTTGAAGAGGAGGCTCAGGCGGAACGATGGCGCTATCTCGAGTTCCGTCCCCGGCGTCCTCTTGCTGTTCCAACTTCACTGCACTGCTCGACACTTCGCTACAGTTTTCACGAGCTTGACCTCACACCCGACATCGACTCGCTATTTCGTAATTGCCACAAGGATTCGACACAAAGAAAGATTCGTCGCGCCGAGCGTGAGGCACTTACATATCGCGAAGGTTCATCCAGCGATCTCCTCGACAATTTTTACAAGCTTTTTACTATCACGCGCAAGCGGCACAGTTTACCGCCTCCGCCTCGGAAGTGGTTCGCCAATCTAATAGACTGCTTCGGTGAAGCGTTGAAGATTCGAGTGGCATTTAAGGACGAGAAACCCATCGCAGCGATCATCACAATCCGGCACAAAGACACCCTCGTCTACAAGTACGGAGCGTCCGATTCCAGGTTCACGAATCTGGGTAGCATGCACTTCCTTCTATGGAAGTCCATTCAAGAGGCAAAGAGTGTGGGCCTTCGAACATTCGATTTTGGACGGTCGGACGAGGATCAACCGGGTCTCATCACCTTCAAAAGCCGCTGGGGTTCGACCCGCTCTAGCCTTACCTATTCGAGATATAGTCTGTCAAACAGTCCACAACACACGTTTGAATTGTCCTCATTGAACTGGAAGTCGAAGGCGGCCAGGTTTGTAATTTCACACTTGCCACTCGACGCTTTGTCTACGATCGGCTCGGCTCTCTATAACCACATCGGGTAGAAAAGCCGGCTGGATCTCCAACTCATTCCTGAATCGCCAACTGTGACTATGAACGCTGAATCCGAAACATTGCACGAGCCTTCTCCCGCTCCCTCGCTCGATCGACCGCTCGTGTCGATTGTCATCGTGACCTGGAACGCCAAGAAGTATGTCTTCGAGTGCCTGAGTTCGCTACGCGAGCACTGCCAGGATTTCTCCCACGAAGTGATCGTCGTGGACAATGCCTCTTCAGACGGAACGCCGGAGATGGTTTCAGAAATGTTCCCGCAGTTCACATTGATCCGCAATTCCGAGAATCTCGGATTCGCGAAGGCAAACAACATTGGCATTGCAAAGAGCCTAGGTGACTGTGTTTGCCTAGTGAACTCGGATGTGAAGTTCACTGGCGATTGCATTTCACCCATGATCAGATATCTGAACGACAACCCCGAGGTTGCCGCGGTTGGCCCCAAAATGTTAGGAGCAGATGGCGAGGTCGGACGTTCTACCATGCGTTTTCCTAACGTGTGGAATATCTTCTGCCGAGCGATTGCACTGGATGCCGTGTTCAGGCGGTCTCGCATATTCGGCGGCTGGATGATGTCTGATTTTGATCATCAGAGCACTCGAGCTGTAGATGTGCTGAACGGTTGGTTCTTGCTAGTACGGCAAGGGGCTATTCAGCGAGTTGGGCTATTAGACCCCCAATTCTTTATGTACGGAGAAGATATGGATTGGTGTTATCGCTGCCATCGGTCCGGAGGGAAAGTAGTATTCTTCGCCGGAGCCGAGGCCATTCATTATGGTGGCGGCAGTTC
This sequence comes from uncultured Acidobacteriaceae bacterium, assembly GCA_963772045.1. GTDB lineage: Bacteria > Acidobacteriota > Terriglobia > Terriglobales > Acidobacteriaceae > Sulfotelmatobacter. The sequence goes on from CAVYWC010000006.1 coordinate 872,026, forward strand.
CGCCGCTGCACCCGTCCAGTTTTCTCTGGAGCAGTACAAAGCGAATTGGCAATACTGGCGAAAACACTACGGCTGGCTGTCACAAATCGGTTTCTTAGTTGCTTTCGGCGTTCATCATGGTCTTCGAATTGTGGGCTCCGCGTGCATCTACGTCTTCTCTCCGTCATCGCGACCCGAGACCCGAAAGAAGTTAAGGAGAAGTCTTGGTTGCTTGCAATGGGTGAGTCGTGCGGGATTCAGCCAGTGAATCCGTGTCGGCGGGTCTCAATCCTGCGGATTACGAACTGAGTTTAGATATATGTACGAGACAGAAATAAACAAAACGTTAGAGAGTTCGGACCAGCTTCCAATTAATGTCATCCGCTCATTTGAGAACTCAGGGGCAAAGATACGGTCACGGACGGTTCTTCCCTGGAGTGAGCACTGTACCGAATGTGTATGGCCAACATGCTATTCAACTTGCGACCTATACAGCCCACGTCCAGATGGCAAGTGTCGGCGCTTTGTCGATGGAATGGTTCGGGTCGATATACCGTCGGCCACAAACTCGTATCTCTTAAAGATTCGGTTTAAGCGTTGGGGTAAATTGTGGACGCCGGGCAACGTTCGACTACACTCTCTGGACGGGGCACAGAAAATCGAGAACCGAGATCGGCACTTCGGGAAAGCTATACAGAAGTTTCCACTTCCCTCGTTGGTGCGAATCACTGCGACCAAGAAACGTTACAGCTATAAAAAGCGAAGTGCCCGCTCGCAGCAATCTGTGCAGGAGGAACCGACTTGCTTTCTGCTCGAATGCTATAACCCCGAATATCGTACCGTCCGAATCTCGGTTACGATGCGTCCGCTGGGCGACGACTCGAGAATGCCCTATCAGAAACTGCTTGAACTCACGCCCGGATTCCACCTCTGCAGAATTCCGTTGGAGGAGATCACTGCGTTAGTGGATGTCCGCGGGCCGTTCGACATTGAAGTTGTGCCTAACGACGATGCCGACGAAACCACTCTTTACTTCGGATTGATGGATTTCGCTCTCGAAGCTGCCGAACTCAAGAAGAGCGAAAAGAAAATAAAGTGCATCGTCTGGGATCTCGACAACACCCTGTGGGACGGAATTTTGGTGGAAGATGGCATCGAACGGTTGCGCTTAAAGCCCGAGATCAAGGCGATTATCCAAGCACTGGATGCTCGCGGGATACTAAATTCGATCGCCAGCAAAAACAACGTGGAAGACGGGATGCGGGCACTCAAGCAGTTCGGGCTCGAGGAATATTTGCTATGCCCACAGATCTCTTGGCATCCGAAGAGCCAGGGAATCCAAGCCATTGCGAAACAGCTGAACATCGGGTTGGACACGCTTCTGTTCGTTGACGACTCCAAATTCGAGTTGGAAGAAGTGAAGGCTGTCTGTCCAGAAGTTCACACTGTTGTGGCCGAGGAATATCGCACGCTGCTCGACCGCTCCGACTGTCAGGTACCGGTGACAGATGAAAGCAAAGAGCGGCGAAAGCTTTACCAAGTCGAGATGGACCGGCAAGAAGTGGCGAAAAGCTTCAGCAACGACTACATGGCTTTTCTCCAGCATTGCCAGATTCGGCTTCATGTTCGGCCAATGGCGGAAGAGAGCCTGGAGCGCGTTCACGAGCTGACCCAGCGCACCAACCAGATGAACTTCTCCGGGAATCGATACGATCGCAGCGTGCTCAAGACTCTGCTCTCCGATCCAAATCTGGACACTTTCGTGCTGAGCTGTGAAGATCGGTTTGGCAACTACGGCGTAATCGGGTTTTCTATCGTGGATCGCCGCGAACCGCGAATGACCGATCTCATGTTCAGTTGCCGCGTTCAATCGAAACGCGTAGAACACGCTTTTCTTGCCTACTTGCTGAAGCGTTACATTGCTGAAACTGGCAGCGATTTTTTCGCCGATTATCGTAAGACGCCACGCAATGCTCCATCCGGCCAAGTATTTTCGGACATCGGCATGGAAGAGGTAGAAAATCGCGATGGCGTTTTTCGGCTTCGTTTTCCGAAAGACAAGCCCGTGCCGGACGACGGAGTCATCGAGCTTGTGATTGAAGATTGCATACCGGCGGCCACGCAATGAGCGTCAGATCGCAGTTGGGCAAGCTCCGCCGCGGCATGCTGGCTTCGATTAACCGCCGCACGGTGGTATTTCAGCCCCACGAAGCAATCGTGTCCTTCACTTTCGACGACTTCCCCCGCAGCGCCTATACCGCGGGCGGGGCCGTCCTGGAAGAACATGGAGTTCGCGGAACGTATTACGCGGCTGCAGGACTCATGAATAGCAATAACGAACTTGGGGAGCAGTTTGGTCCTGACGATCTTAATGCACTGCTCGAAAAAGGACACGAACTAGGAAGCCACACCTTCGGGCACATCTCTTCCCGCTCGGTCTCATGCTCCGAATTTTGTGCCGATATCGAAAAGGGCCGGAGAGCGCTACAACAACTGACGGGGATGGATGCCGTAAACTTCGCCTATCCTTTCGGCGATGCCACTCTTAAAGCGAAGAACACCGTGGAGGCAGTCGTTGCCAGCGCCAGAGGCATTTCGCCGGGGCTCAACGATACGGAACTCGATCTCAATCATCTGCGCGCAAACCGTCTGTACGGAGATCTGGACCAGGCCCAGCTCGCCCGCAATCTCATCGCAGCAAATGCAGAGCGAAAAGGATGGCTCATTTTCTACACCCACGACGTCCGCCCCAATCCTTCGCGTGTCGGCTGTACCGCAGCGCTGTTGAAAGCCGCAGTTTCCGCAGCTTTGGACTCTGGCAGCCGGGTCTTGACCGTGCAAGAAGCACTGGCCGAAGCCGGGGTTCAGGGCGATGTGCAGGCAAGGACAATAGGCGCGTAGTGACGATGGCCGACCACAACAACATCGAGGTTCGCGTGGCACGAACTGTCCCTGAGGTTGAGGAACTGCGCGAGGCGTGGATGGGATGGCCCGGCCATCGTGACTCCGACATCGATTTTTATCTAATGATCCTTAAAGCCTACCCCGAGATTTTGCGTCCACATGTGATTGCTCTCTATCGTGATGGGAAGCCGGATGCGATTCTCGTTGGCAGGCTCGACAAGCGTCGGCTCCCGCTCAACGTTGGATACTTTCATGGCCTTCGCCCCCGCGCTCGCTGCCTGACCTTCGTCTATGACCCGCTCCATGGAAACGCCTCGCGCGAAAACACAGAAATCCTGCTGCAAGCGGTCATGAGCTGCCTGAAGCGAGATGAGGCTGACGTGGCCGCACTGGAGTTTGTGCCGCTGGACTCCGATCTCTATCACATTGCGTTGAAAGCGCCTGGGGTGTTAAGCCGGGATACGCTACCGGCGCCGCAGGCACACGAGATTTTGACAGTGCCGGACAGCATTGACGAGGTCTACCGCCGCATGTCGGGAACGCGCCGTGAAGGAATTCGCAGGGGGATTCGTAAATTCCTTGCACGCGCTGACGGAAAAGCAAGAATCCAATGTTACCGCTACGAATCTGAACTTGATCTTCTGTTCAGTGACGCCGAGGAGATTGCAAAGAAGACCTATCAACGGGGTCTTGGGGCAGGTTTCACCCCTACCCCCGACGTGCGCGAACGGCTGGGGCTAGCAGCCCGGAAGGGCTGGCTTCGTGCCTACCTGCTCTACGTCGAGGACCACCCGGTCGCCTTCTGGATTGGCATGGTCTATAACGAGAGTTTCGCGAGTGAATATCTTGGCTATGACCCCAAATTCCGGCAGTTCTCTCCAGGAATGTTCTTGATCATGCGTGTCATAGAAGGTTTCTGCAGCCGCATGGGCAATGATGTTGTCAAGGAGCTAGATTTTGGTCTCGGGGATGCTGAATACAAGGCGGCGCTCTGCAGCAAGAAATGGCTCGAAGCTAAGGTCTACATATTTAGTTCAACGACGAAAGGGCTAGCGCTCAAGTCAATGCGAGCGACAACCGCGGCTGTCGATAAATTGGCGAGAAAGCTACTCGTCTCGACAAACCTGTTTCCACGGCTCAAGAGAGTGTGGAGGGACCGTTTGAGAGCGTAGGGAGCCTGGGGGTTTTAAGCCCCGAAAGGTCAGGCCCTCTGGATCATGTCCCAACGATTTTGGCCATGCACTTGTGTGTCCTTGGTTCTGTTTTTGGCCCGGCATATCCTGTCTTCAGGCTGCAAAGCAGCAGTCATGATTCTCTGACAGGGGTCCCCCAAATCATGAACCGTTTTTCCCGCATTGCCATCCTAACGTTGGCGCTCAGCTTCATTGCTACCGGAATCGCCTCCGCGACGACGTACTACATTGCCGCCAACGGAAGCGATTCGAACAATGGAACTTCGAATACGACCCCTTGGGCTCACGCTCCCGGTATGCCAAATTGCACGGGTGCATGCGCTTCGACGAACCCGGCGGCCGGTGACCAATTTATCTTCCGCGGCGGTGACACTTGGCACTACGGAAACAGTTCCGCCACTCCTTATATCGGTTCGGGAGGCTGGAACTGGAAATGGGGCGGCACAAGCGGCAGTCCGATCTATATCGGAGTCGATGAATCCTGGTATTCCGGCGGTTCTTGGGTTCGGCCAATCCTTAACGGTGATAACCCGTTGAGCGCAGCCTTTGTATCAAATTGCAGTTATGACCAAGGCGCGAGCAACGCTTTCACATTTAACAGCGTAAGCTACGTAACCCTCGACAACTTCGAGTGGACTGGACGCTGTTGGGCCAGCAACAGCAACGGTATGTCCGCTCCGATCTTTCAGAACAAGAGTTGCAGTGTGATCGTCTCCAACAGTTATTTTCACGGCTGGACTGCGTCGATTGGATCAGTCGAGAACGAAGTCGGGATCCTCGGAAACGTGAACGGTAGTTGCGGCTTGGCAACCCACAATCAATATTACGGAAATGTTTTTGACGGTTCGGATTCCTCCGGGAAGAGCATTTGCGGTCAGGGCTATGAGCCCTCAATGCCGTGCCACAGCGGAATTGCGATCTATGGAGAGGGCTACGATGTCCATGGGAACGTGTTTCGCTACATGTCCTGCTTTGCCGTCGTCGTGAACCTCTACACTTGGCACGACAATCTGACCGAGTACCTCTATACGACCTACCAACCCAACGGCCAGCATTCCAATGTCGTCAATAACGACGTGGGCGGAGTCGAATCCACGCTGCTTTTTTACAACAACATCGTTCGCCACACCTACGTCACCGAACTGATTTACCTCTATCTAGCTTCTAGCGGCAAGGGCTACGTTTTCAACAATGTGTTTTACGACAACCTAAAATACGACACCGGTGGCGATACCGCTCCTGACAACTGCATCATCGTGGAATCGAATGGCGGAACAAACGCATTTTACTTTTACAATAACACTCTCGACATGGATACCGATGATGCAACCGGCGGGGGCTGCATCATTTCCTTTACAGGGACGAGCTGGAATCCCGCACCCTTTGTTGGTACGTATTATGCGGAGAACAATCACTTCATAGGCTATAACAATCTCGCAGCGACGTGGACTATACCCTCCTACGCCTCGGGAGGTGTATCTGTCACTGCGACTAATAATGGGGGCAATGTGTTTGAAGCTACCTCGACCGCCCGCGGTCAAGGCTACACACAGGCGAACAACGATGCCACGCAGTCCAGCAGCGGCCAGACCGTGGGAGCTGGGAATAACGTCACCACTTCATGCAGTACGTTTTCTTCGAATTCGTCGTTATGCAGTGGTACCAGCTTAGGGGCCGCAGAGCAGAGTCGCAGCGGGGGCGAGATCGCCAACTCCCCGGCAATCCCCCTCAACCCTCGCGGAGCGAGCGGATCGTGCACTCAAGGAGTTCCGGGCTGCTGGGATGCGGGAGCTTACGAATTTTCTGCGGGAACGGGAACCACCGTCCAGCCTCCCACGGGTCTGGCTGCTGTCGTTCAGTAGCAGTAGCGCAACCTTCGGGCAACTACAGGACTCCGGGCGACGCAGATGGCTGCCCGCGCCCCCACTAAGAGAATACTGCAATTTTGCGGGAAGCCCCAGACTCAAGGCAAAGGACACGATCCCCGGGTGCCGCCGCGAGAGGGATCTGCTCCACAAGCTAAGCCGAAGGTAGCCGATGCATCCCGAACAGGGCCCCCAAAATCTAAAATTTGGCGGGGGCGTTTCTGAAAGCATCTTCAACCCCGCCGTCCTGGTCGCGATTCTGATCGCGGGCGTGTTGATCTGTGTCTTGCCGCGGAAGCGGGCGCTGATTCCGTTCCTGGTGGCCTCAATCCTTATCCCGACGGACCAGGTCCTACTGATTGGTGGACTGCACTTCCCCATGCTACGGATCTTGGCTGTTTTCGCGTTCATTCGGGTTTTCAGAGAGAGATCTCCCAAGCGGCCGGTCTTTAGCGGCGGCATAAACAAGATTGATATCGCCGTAATCCTGCTCACGGTTTTCACAGGTATCAACGCAGTTCTTTTGTTTCAAGAGACTGGCGCCGCTATCAACCAAGCGGGAATTCTGGTTACGGTTTTCGGGGTTTACTTCCTGCTTCGATCCCTCATTGTCGATGGGGAAGATGCACTGCGGGTGATCCGGACGCTGGCATACATTGCAGCCTTCGTAGCCGTAATTATGACGTACGAATTTATGACCGGTCACAATCCTTATGCTTTGCTGGGGGGCGCGCACTCATCGGCTTATGCGAATTTGGTTGAACGGGATGACCGATTTCGTGCTCAGGGCTGCTTCGGGCATTCCATCCTGGCTGGAACATTCGGCGCGGTCTTGGTGCCGCTATTCGTCGCGCTGTGGTGGAAGGGCAAGCAGTATCGTCGAATCGCGATTCTCGGCGTCGCTTCGGCCACAATTATTACATTGACATGCAACTCGAGTACGCCGGTACTGGCTTATGCAGCTGGCGTTTTCGCGCTGTGTTTATGGCCCTTGCGTAAGCAGATGCGCATGATCCGTTGGGGCCTGCTTCTGACTCTGATTTGTCTCCATATAGTGATGAAGGGACCGGTTTGGAGCCTAATCGAGAAGATCGACGTAACGGGCGGTTCGTCGTCTTATCACCGCTATATGCTGATCGATCAGTGCATCAGGCACTTCGGCGATTGGTGGCTGGTTGGGGTCAAGGACACGAGCGTGTGGGGTTGGGACATGTGGGACACAGCCAACCAGTACGTCAGCACATGTGACAACTCCGGGCTCGTCCCGTTTGTTCTTTTCATAGCGATCCTTGTCTACGGATTCAATTTTCTAGGAAGAGCGCGAAAGAGAGTCGAGGCAGAACGCCCTGCTGCACTGTTCTTGTGGGCGTTAGGCGCCGCTTTATTTGCCAACGTGGTCGCCTTCTTCGGCATTTCCTATTTTGATCAGACAATAGTCGGTTGGTACGCTCTCTTGGCCATGATCTCTGCAGCATCAATCCAATCGAAAAAAATATTGAGAGTAGAACCAGTTCAGGTTGCCGCTGAATCGACCGACTTATCTAACAACTGGATTGAGCAGCCGGTGACGAACGCCGACACGACTTTCATTGAACCCCAGAAATCGAAAGCTTAGCTATCCTGAACGAGCCCATTGGCATAGACATGAGCGAAGAGCAGAATTCGGCAATGGCGGCGACGGGAATCGCCCTGGCCTTTGAGAGCCCTTTGGGTGAGTTGTCACACGAGAACCAGACGGCGAGCCTGCCCGAAAAGGGCATGCAGATGTCCAGCCGCGAGCTTGCAGTATCGATCGGTCGAAACAGCTTTTTCGGGATGCTAGCTAGGATCGCTCAGGTTGGTAGCCGGCTGGTAACGATTCCTATCGTAATCGCACATCTCGGACTGGGAGGCTATGGCATCTGGTCCATCATCTTGACCATAGCGACCTACATGCGCTTTGGCAGCTTTGGAATAAAGTCTGCATTCCAAAAATATGTTGCAGAAGCAACCGGAAACGGAGATTTCGAAAGCGCAAATAAGCGCCTCAGTACCGGTTCGGCGGGCATGCTTCTGTTGTCAGTGTTGTTGATACCTGTGGCGCTGTTCGCAGGAACAGTAGCCAGAATCGCGGGAGTGCCACCTGAGTTCCTTGGATCCGCGGCTAAGTCTATCGCGATCCTCGCTCTGATTATGTTCTTGTCCAATCTCGGTGCTGCTTACGAGGCGATTGTATTGGGCGGACATCGTATCGATGTGGCGAGGAAATTGACCACGTTCTTCACGCTCGCGGAAGCTGTAGCGATTGTGATTTCGTTGCATTTCGGCGGTGGTCTTTTTGCGATGGCTACGGTCATGGCGGCTTCGGAACTCGGATATGTCGCGTGCTGCTACGTAGCCGCCAAGAGGATACTGCCCCAGGTGCGCGTGAGCAGAAAGTTCGTGACGACGAGCGTGATCCACGAACTGTTCCGATTCGCTGGCAGCTACCAGATGGTTAACATTCTAGAAATTTTATATGTGTCTATTCTGCCAGTCACAGTCCTCCGTGCTTTTGGTGCTAATGCATCCGGGGTTTATGCAATCACCAGCAGAGTGGTGACATCAGCACTGATGTTGTGGGAGCCATTCCTCCTTCCCATTCTGTCAGGAGGAGCAATGGTTTATGCTTCGGGCTCTAAGGAAGAGATGCGGAGGTTGATCCACAAATCATTTAAGCTTACTTTTGGTGTTTGCCTGTTTCCACTGACCTTTATTGCGCTCTTCGGACCGACGATGATATTTGCGTGGACCGGGCAAACTGATCCGGCATTGCGTTCGGCACTATGGCTCGTATGCATTGCTGGCTTCTTTGGGGTCTTCGCTGGACTTGGGATGGTGTTGTATCGGACATCGGGGAATGCCCTTCTCGATAATATCCGGCAGGTTCTACGGATTCTGGTCTTGCTCTCAATCGTAGTGTTCGCGCGCAATCTCGGCTTCAACGGCGTTCTGGGCGGGTTGGCAGCAACCGAGTTCATCGGCATGATTTTCATGCTTTTGGCGATCGGCAAGACCTTTCACGCGTTTCACCCAAAGGATTTATTGCCTGATGCTATCAGACTGACGTCGGCAACCACCTGTATCTTTCTAGCGGCCGGTATCGCTACGCGGATTCCACTCACCATCGGCTCAAATGCTCGATTGTCGGCCGCCATCGGACTCGCAAAAATTGCGTCAGCCTGCCTTTTGGCATTCTGGCCGGCGCTCTGGCTGACTAAGTCGTTGACAGACGGAGAGAGGAAGGCTCTGATCCACAGCATCTTTCCGGCGCGCATGCACCTGGATCAGAATCGTGTTGAGACGGTGACTTAGCGGCTCACAGAAGAATGGCACACAATGGACGAACCTTCGCACCTCACCTAGGAACTTACGTCTACCAAGCTGGCATGGGTAACCACTGAATGAATAGTGTAACCGGTCTTGTGAGTAATGAACCCATGAACGAGAGTGAACGAGTTCACAGTTGTCCGATCTGTCGAGGAACGGACACTGTGAACCACATATCGGCTCCGGACAGGTTTCACCTGCGTAGGCAAGTGTATCAGCTTGTTCGGTGCTCCTCGTGCGGAGGTGTCTCGCAGGTCAATCCACCGACGCCTCAGGAAATGGGGCGTCATTATACTCAGGAATACCACGCAGCCATCGTTGCTGCGGGTGAAGGTAGTGCTGCCACTCGGTGGAAACCGCAGGTGGAGCTCATTTATCGCTTTAAGCAGAGAGGAGTAATTCTCGATATTGGATGTAGTTCTGGTGGATTCTTGAGCACGATGAAAGGCCCCGCATGGGACTTATATGGGATTGAGATGGAGGAGTCGACTGCTGAACAAGCAACAGCAAAGACATCAGCAAAAGTGTTTGTGGGTGACGTTCTGGCAGCACCATTCGAGGCCTCTAGCTTTGATGTCATAACTTGCTTTGATGTTCTCGAACACGTATATAAACCTCGGGAGTTTACCATGAAAGTGTGCGAATGGCTAAAACCGGGCGGGATCTTCTACGCGATGATGCCCAACATCGACTCTTGGGAGGCAAAGCTGTTTAGGTCATATTGGTTTGGCCTTGAGCTGCCGAGGCACTTGTCCCATTTTTCACCACATTCACTCCGTTACCTCATGAGGGATATTGGCTTCGAGGAGATAATCGTGAAGACACCTCCCATTTCGTATTTTGAGCGTAGCGTAGGGTACGTATGTGCCGATTTGCTAGAAAAGCTAGGCTTTTCACCGGCACCTCAGTCGAGTTCCAAACCACTCAGTCTCCCGCTGAAGGTGGTTCGGAAAGGAATCCGCATGGGGTTTATAGAACCAATGTCTCGTATAGCTTCGTTAGCTGGCAACGGGCCGTGTATGGAAGTGGTTTTCAAAAAGAGTGCAAATTAGGGCACATTGCTAAATCCACACTCTTTGGAGTTAACATATGGAGCAGTCAGCGCAGACGCCCTTTGAAGATCCGCTATCTTACTTCACACGGGCGGCCAATACCTTTCGACGCCTGTGGATGAGATGGACATATCCGTTCATTGCTGTTGGTAGCAACTTTCGCGTTCACTACACTTGCGACCTACACAGACGCACGGCATCGGGAGTAAAGCTCGGCAATGAAGTCTGGCTTGACCGCGACGTTTGGATCAACACCCCTATTGTGCCTGAACGCAAGAATCCTGTCATCGTGATTGAAGATGGTTGCAAGATCGGAAGACGTTGCGTCATTTCGGCCAAAAATCTGATCCATTTGGAAAAGAATGTTGTTTTCGGTCCTTCTGTACTACTCATGGATCACAATCATGCTTACGACAACATAAACGTTGCTGTAGTTGATCAGGGAATCACAGCCGGGGGCGAAATCCGAATCGGGGAAGGGTGTTGGATTGGTTTTGGCGCTGCCATTATTTGTAATCAAGGTGATATTGTCATCGGCAAAAACTCTGTAATTGGGGCAAATGCGGTGGTTACGAAGAGCGTTCCGCCACACTCTATTGTCACAGGAAATCCGGGAAGGGTTGTGAAGCAATTTGACCCTACGAAGGGTGAGTGGGCATTGGGATTTTGCGCCCACGCTAAAGAAGCCACGATGTCGCATATTTAGTCATGATCTCGATTATCATTCCTGCTCACAACGAGAGGTCCGTTATCGCACGCACATTGGAGGCAATTACTCACCGGTCCCAACCCGGCGAACTGGAGGTGTTGGTCGTTTGTAATGGGTGCACCGATGACACTGCGACTGTTGCACGGCATTTTGGCCCTCCTGTACGTGTGCTCGAGACAGACGTCGCAAACAAAAGCCAAGCTCTGAATCTCGGCGATGAATCGGCTCGATCGTTTCCGCGTGTATATATCGATGCCGATGTGGTAATCACGATCGAAGCAATTCGATATTTGGTTAACCGTCTCGAGAAAGGTGATGTGCTAGCCGTTGCTCCAACTCCCACGTTCGATTTTACAGGGTGCTCCTTCCCTGTGCGTGCCTGCTTTGATATCCGATCCCGTCTTCCTTCAGCACGGCAGGGCATTGGCGGCTCTGGCGTGTACGCCTTATCAGAGCGTGGACGCGCTCGATTTGACAAATTTCCTATGGTGACCGCTGACGATGGTTACGTTCGAATTCAATTTTGCACAAAGGAACGCGAGACTCTCCCATCTGTACATTCTGTCGTATTTCCCGCAAGAACGGTAAGATGTCTTATTTCCCAGAAAGCACGTGCTCATTATGGCTCAATGGAACTGATGGCGATGTTCCCTAGGTTATGGTTGCCTAATAGGGGAGAGGCTAATTATAAGTCTGTTGTTAAGTTGTTCAAAGATCCTCGCTTATGGCTGAAGTTGGCAATCTATTGTTTTGTCACCGTCATGGCTAAGCGTCGTGCGAAGGTGCTCTTCTTGAACAACAATCCAACGTGGCAGCGAGACAATACTTCTCGTAATATCGCGTAGCGATGGTGATTCCAGAAAGTTTACAGACGTTCGGTGCCGCAGCGGTCTCTGGGGTTTTCGCGACCTCCGCATATTTTTCTCCTTGGCTCGGACGACAAGTTCAAATAAGAAACATTCGAAGGCAAGCCGCCAAGAGTCGCATTCTGGCGTTAACCTACGATGACGGACCAAGTAGCGTGTTGACGCCACAAGTGCTCAATTTGCTTTTGCGTCACAATGCCGTAGCGACATTTTTCTTGCTTGGGCAAAACGCAGAAAGATATCCGGACATCGTACACCGCACAATTCGAGAAGGCCATGACGTCGGATGCCACTCGTTCGAGCACATTAATGCATGGAAAGTAATGCCCGGGAGAGCTATCCAGGACATCCGAAAAGGTTATAATTCTTTGGCTTCCTGGATTTCCCCAAATGGCATGTTTCGTCCCCCAAACGGAAAGATGACGCTGCCGACGTATCTGGCGGTCCGCGGTCGTGGCGCCCCAATCTGGTGGTGGACTATCGACTCAGGGGACACACGCGACGTACTCCCAAACCCTACCGACGTCGCCGACAAGGTGAGCAAAGACGGGGGAGGTGTCGTTTTAATGCATGATTTGGACCGGACTCGAGAGCGCAATGATTTTGTTCTCGAAGTGACCGCGTTGCTCCTTAACATGGCTCGCCACGAGTCCCTCCGTATTAAGCCACTGCGGGAGCTTTGTTGATGAAAAGCTCAAAAACCCCCGAAAAGATATTGGCCGTAGCTTCTAGCGGCGGTCATTGGGTTCAATTGCGCCGCATCGCCCCAGCACTTGAAGGCTTCGATGTTGTGTACGTTACTGTGTTGGATTCCTACCGCTCACAAGTACCTGAGAATAAATTCTATCGTGTCAATGATGCTACCCGCTGGAATAAGATAGGATTGCTGTTTTTAGCGTTCAGGCTTGCTCTGATTCTCGCTAAGGAACGGCCCAATGTGGTCATATCGACGGGGGCAGCACCCGGATATTTCGCTGTTTTGCTCGGGCACTGGTTTGGCGCGAGAACAATCTGGGTTGACAGCATAGGTAATGTCGATGCGCTCTCCTTGTCTGGAGCTCGTGTTGGCAGGTATGCAGATCTCTGGCTTACACAATGGCCCCACCTCGCAAAACCTGAAGGGCCACATTACGGGGGGTCGGTACTGTGATTTTCGTGACCGTCGGTTCCCAAGAGCCATTCGATCGGCTAATCCGCACCGTCGACGAATGGGCCAGAGTGCGCGCTCGATCCGATGTGTTTGCTCAAATCGGGAATTCAAGCTTTCATCCTCAACATATTAGATTCACTCAGTTTATCGAACCATCGGATTTCAATCGAGTGATTCACGAAGCCCATATCGTGGTGGCTCATGCAGGTGTGGGATCGATTCTCTCGGCACTGGAACTCGGAAAACAAATCGTGGTAATGCCTCGTCGTGCGAATCTTCGCGAAACACGCAATGATCATCAGGTTGCAACTGCCGAGCGCTTCGCGTTGCAAGGACGCGTCATAATGGCCACTGATGAACGAGACTTGTTCAGCAAACTCGATTATGCGATCACGCTAGGTAGTGCCTTGCCTATCACCGATCAGGCTTCGGGCCGCCTTCTTGGAACTATTCGCGCTTTTCTCGTGGGACAACATATCGAGCCCTCCTTTGCGACAGGGCCGACGTACTGCGACTCGGGAGGGGACTTACAATTTCCTAGCTAGAGCAAAGCTTGTTCAAGAGCCATTCTCGCAGTGTTCCACCATCGATTGATCATAGGCTTAGAGGGAAGTCTCTATCCCAAGCACAGATAAGAGAGCATTCCAATGAAAAGAGCGCCTCACCAATCATTCGAAGATCCGTTCGCTTTGTTACCTCGGGTTGCCAACAAGGTGCGAAGCCTGTGGCTCTCGTGGACTTATCCTTTTGCTTCGATAGGGAATAGTCTGTCTGTGCACTACTCTTGTAAAGTCAGCCGCACAAGAGCACATTTGATTCGCATTGGTAGTTCCGTCGTTATTGATAGTGACGTGTGGCTCAACATTCCCGAGGGTTGCGAGTCAACCACACCAGTTTTGGTCGTAGAAGATGCGTGTAAGATCGGGAGCCGTTGCGTAATCTCAGCCAAGAATCTCATACACATCGGCCGCGATGTCATTTTTGCCCCATCGGCACTGGTCATGGACCATAATCATGCATTCGAGGATATCTCTGTCCCGATACGTTATCAGGGGATTACGGCCGGAGGAACGATTCATATCGAAGAAGGGTGTTGGATCGGTTTCGGTGCCGCAATTGTATGTAGCGGCGGAGATCTCGTCATTGGAAAGAATTGTGTCATCGGCGCAAACTCCGTCGTAAGCCGAAGTATACCCCCAAATTCTATCGTGGCGGGAAACCCGGCCAGGGTTGTAAAGCACTTTGATCCTGCGACATCGGAGTGGGCACTGGGAGTATTGAGAAATGATCCATCGACAGCTTTGCGATAGCTATTTTGTTGTTCCGCCGCTTCGTCCTCGGAGTCAGGCGCCACTTCACCAGATTTGTACCCTCTTACAGTGTTGAGCCAGCAAGTTCGAGGCCGGCGGTAACAATGGACTGTAAACCGTTCATATCGGTTGTCATTCCCTCTTTCAATCGAGCACGACTGTCGGTCCAGGCCGTAGAAAGTGTTCTCAGGCAGACTTACTCTAACTTTGAGATAGTATTCGTCGACGACGGCTCTAACGATCATACGGATCAAAGGCTCGCAGCATTCGTGAGGAACAGTGATGTCAGCCCAGAAAAAGTCCGATACTTTTTTCAGAAGAACCAGGGGCAGAGTGCAGCCCGCAACAAGGGCATCAGAGAAGCTCGTGGGGATTGGATCGCCTTTCTTGATTCGGATGATACGTGGCTTGAGGAGAAACTCGAGTCGCAGGTACGCGCAATCGAGAGGCACCAGTCACAATGCGGAGCCTATTATACTGATGCAAAGCTTCTTACGAATTCAGGTCGAGATCTCACCGCTTTTCAGGCGGCCGGACTGCGATATGAGCAGAAGATTGGCATAATTGCCGATAGTGAAGCGTCACTGGCAAGGGCTTTTGGAGGACCGTGGGTTCAAACACTCCTAGCACGCACGGACCTGGTGAGAAAAACTGGTGGCTTCGATGCCGCATTGAAATTCGCCGAAGATCATGATTTCCTATTCCGGTTGTCGCGTGCCACGAACTACTGTTACATCAATTCGCCCCTTGCAATCATTGACCGTTCAGGGTCGCCCGATATAGGCGCAGTCAGACCCTGGGAGAACGCTGAAGTTCGATTGAAATCGAGACAGATGATGTTTGAAAAATGGCTACAGGCTGAACCACCGTTGAGAGAAACCGTACGTACGGCAGTCCTAAAGAACCTCAAAGGAGTTCACAGCGAATGGGCTAATCTTTGCCTCGAAAGGGGTCACTTCAAAGATGCACGATACCA
Source organism: uncultured Acidobacteriaceae bacterium (assembly GCA_963772045.1). Lineage (GTDB taxonomy): Bacteria > Acidobacteriota > Terriglobia > Terriglobales > Acidobacteriaceae > Sulfotelmatobacter. Next base: position 887,378 of record CAVYWC010000006.1, read on the forward strand.
CCTCGCGAGCGCCTTGGGCTATCAGGCCACTCTCCCCTTGATCTTCAAGTGGTTGCTTGCTGCAACGGCACCGCGAATCGGGAGAAGAATCGTGCCTAAATCCAAATCTTACTTCGAGCTTACCTGATTTCAACAAATAAAGATCTTCTCTTATGTGCGGCATTTCTGGCGTTATAAAACTCGATAGTAGCTCTCCTGATCGCGATCAATTAACAAAGATGATCGCCACGCTTCGGCATCGGGGGCCGGATGCGTCTGGAGTTCAGGTTCTCGGGCAGGCCGGCCTGGCCCATGCACGTTTGAGCATTATTGATCTGAAGGGCGGGGCGCAGCCGATGTCTACTATCGATGGGCGCTACTGGATCACCTTCAATGGCGAGATCTTCAACTATCTCGAACTACGAGAAGAGTTGCTCGACAGAGGTCACCGCTTCGCGACGCGTTCTGATACGGAAGTCATATTGAATGCTTATTGTGAATTTGGCGAGGAGTGCGTTCACCACTTCAATGGCCAGTGGGCGTTCGCCATCTGGGACAAAGTTGAACGCAAGTTGTTTATGTCGCGCGATCGGTTTGGCGTTCGCCCGCTGTTTTACACTCAGACACGCGACAGTTTTTTATTCGCATCAGAAATCAAAGCGCTGCTGACGTGCCCAGATGTTCTGCCAGAAATCGATATCCAAGCGCTCGACCAGACCTTCACATTCTGGGCGCCAGTGCCTCCGAAAACGATATTCAAGAGCGTATTGCAATTGCCTCCGGGTTGCTCGTTAACACTACAAGACGGAAAGATTCGAGTTCAGCAATATTGGTCTCTATCGTATGACGTGCCTGAACCGGTGGAGGCAGCCAATGAACATCAACTTTCCGAAGAGTTATTTCATCTGTTGGAGGACGCGACAAGAATCCGCCTGCGCTCCGATGTGCCGGTCGGCGCATACCTCAGTGGCGGGATTGATTCCACCGTTACGACGGCTTTGGTTCGAAAGATAGCTAATGATCGACTTCGCAGCTTCTCCATTACGTTCGAAGACGCGGAGTTCGATGAGCGCTCTTATCAGCAAGAGGCAAGCGCGTTTCTCCGCACGCAGCACACAGACGTGCATTGCTCATATTCCGACATCGCGCGGATTTTTCCAGATGTCATTTGGCATACCGAACAACCCATCATCCGTACGGCGCCAGCTCCTATGTTTCTGCTGTCTCAGCTGGTGCGAGACAGTGGGTTTAAAGTCGTGCTTACGGGCGAAGGAGCGGATGAAGTACTGGGCGGGTACGACATCTTCAAGGAAGCAAAGATTCGGCACTTCTGGGGAACAAATCTCGATTCCAGCTGGCGACCGCTTCTTCTGAAGCGGCTGTATCCATACATGGACAAAATACAGCGTCAGCCCACTGCCTACCTGAAGCACTTTTTCAGAGTGAGTGAGGCAGATCTCGCCAGTCCCTTCTTTTCTCACCTTCCCCGTTGGGAGCTCACTGCGAGGCTCAAAGGATTGTTTTCTGCCGATTTGAAGGAAGCACTCCGCGAGTACAACGCAGTCCAAGAGCTCGAAGATAGCCTCCCTGCAGCATTCAGATCGTGGGGATACTTCGGCCGCGCCGAGCACCTCGAAGCAAATTATCTGCTGCCCGGCTACATCTTATCGTCCCAAGGCGATCGGATGGCCATGGCGCACTCGGTAGAGGGTCGATATCCATTCCTTGACTATCGAGTTGTTAGCTTCGCGGCCAAACTTCCCGCACGATTGAAAATGAAGGTGCTTGATCAGAAGCATTTATTAAAGCGCGCTTTTACAGGACTGATTCCCGAATCGATCGTGCGACGTCCAAAACAGCCGTATCGGGCGCCGGATGGAAAATCATTCTTCACGGGCTCGCCGCAGGAGTACGTTTCTGACCTCCTTTCGGTAAAGTCAGTAACAGACTCCGGACTGTTCGATCCCCAAGCAGTGAGCGCGCTGGTTCGAAAATTCCGTTCTGGCCATGCTAGCGGCGTGAAGGACAATATGGCTTTGGTTGGGGTTCTTTCGACACAGCTCGTACATAGCCACTTCGTACACTCAAATTTTAGGGGCGTTTCTCAATGCAAACAGCTGATATCGAGCGAGAAGTAAACAGTTTCGTAATAACTAACTTCCTATTTGGCCAACCAACAGACCTGCGTCCGGACGAGTCGCTCCTGCAGAAGGGAGTGATTGACTCGACAGGCGTCCTTGAATTGGTGGCCTTCCTTGAAGACCACTACATGATTAAGGTCGAGGATCAGGAAGTCATTCCCGACAATCTGGACTCGATTAGGAATGTTGCCAGCTACGTAGCCAAGAAACTGACTGCAGCATAGGGGGAATTTCATGCAGGTTGAACAATTTCTGGAGAACAGTGCTCGCCGGCATCCGGACAAGATAGCTCTAGTCTGCAAGGGCGAACGCTTCACATATCGACAGATTGAACAGGAAGCGAATCGACTCGCACACGCACTCATCGGCGCGGGCGTGAAGCGTGGCGACCGAGTCGTAGTTTTCCTGCCGAACTCGGTTGAGGCTGTCATGTCGATATTCGCCATTCTGAAAGCAGGTGCCGTATTTGTCGTTCTTAATCCAAGCACCAAGACAGACAAGCTTAGTTACATCGTGAACAACTGCCGGGCATCTGCACTTATTGCTGCCGCGAACAACAGTGCATGTGAAAATGCGCTTTGGCCCCAGACACCCCACCTTCAGGCCGTCATTATGGCTGGAGCAACGAGTGAGCAAGTCGCCGCTGTTGAGACTGCCGGCAAACGCCATATTTCCCTTGAGCAGATCAGGAGCGAATCGGACCGCAGTGAAGCTCCGGCAAATAAATGCATCGATATCGACCTAGCGGCGCTCATTTACACCTCTGGATCCACCGGAAGGCCAAAGGGCGTGATGGTCACGCATCTTAACATTGTGTCGGCTGCGACCTCGATCACGACCTACCTCCAGAACACTCCCGATGATGTGGTCATCAACGTTTTACCCCTCGCTTTCGATTATGGGCTTTATCAACTGCTGATGATGTTCAAGATGGGCGGGACGCTTGTGCTGCACGATTCCTTCGCGTTTCCGACCGTGGTGATTGAGAAGATCATCAAGGAAGGCATTACCGGCTTCCCGATTGTCCCCACTATATCTGCGATTCTCCTACAGATGGACCTCTCGAAATATACGTTCCCGAAGTTGCGGTATATCAGCAACACCGCGGCGGCACTGCCGGTGGAACACATTCGCAAGCTGCGCTCATTGTTCCCTAACGTGCAGTTGTATTCCATGTACGGTCTGACAGAATGCAAACGGGTCTCATATTTGCCGCCTGACCAGATCGACATCCGGCCGACCTCGATTGGGCGCGGCATGCCGAACGAAGAGGTGTATGTAGTTGACGAGAATGGGGAGCGCGTGGGGCCGGGAGTTGTCGGCGAACTCGTCATTCGCGGAGCGAATGTGATGAAAGGCTATTGGGAATTGCCCGAAGAAACGAACCGTTGCCTCAAGCCCGGCCCGCTGCCCGGAGAAAAGGCTTTGTACAGTGGCGATCTGTTCCGAACGGATGAAGAAGGCTATCTCTATTTTGTCGGCCGCAAGGATGACATCATCAAGACTCGCGGCGAAAAGGTCAGCCCGAGAGAAGTCGAAGACGTTCTCTATGCGTTAGACGGAGTCGCTGAAGCGGCCGTGATTGGCGTTCCCGATCCAATCCTGGGTAGCGCCATCAAGGCAGTTCTGACGATCCGCCCGAATTCAACGCTCACGGAACAAGCTGTTCTACGGCACTGCAGGGAGAGGCTTGAAGATTTCATGGTCCCGAAAGCTGTGGAATTCGTATCGTCTCTGCCTAAGACGGAATCCGGTAAGATCAATAAGCGCACGATCGCCGCCCAATACCAAGAGACCGTTTCTGCCAACTGAAAACCTGCTTACTTTAGTTTTCTACACTTCTTTCCGTTCGTGCCAAAATCTTTTACCGTGTGTTCATACATTTAGTTAATAGCCAAGCCCGCACGCAGGTTTATTGAGAGGGCAAAGGAAACTGAGAGTTCATCTAAAATGTAGTGCTAGGAAGTTGACGCTCGTGGGTCAAATCGCTTGGGGCGAAGAGATGCCAGTCCGAACTATTCCTGGGAGTAGGTATTTTGAGAACTGAACAGACTGGCTACTTGTTCGCTGAAGAGGGGGCACGCATGGAGCCTCTCGATGAGGTTTCACCAACAAGCGATTTCATGGGACGAGTGCGCAGCACCGAGTTTTGGTCCACGGTGCGGTCAGGCCATGTCGGCAAGACCTGGCGCTCGTTGAGACGATTCGGACGTGAGTTCTCGTCCTGGGCGGTTCGGGAACGAACCGACCACGCCGACGTAGCTCGGTTAACTCATTCTTTGACTGAGTTTCATGCCCAACCGTACGACTCAAGTACATCCGCCGTAGACCAAAAGGACGCTCCGATTTTTCTTTTGGCCGCGGGGTGGAAGACGGGCTCTACACTTCTGCAACGAATTCTCGTCACCGATCCCCGGCTGCTTATGTGGGGGGAACCGCTCGGGGAAATGGCTTTTGTCTCCAAACTTGCGGTCATCTTGACGCATTTTTCAAGCTACCGCGGTCTGCACGACTGGACCATCGAAGGCCGGCCGAGCGCGTCTGAACTGGCTACGTCTTGGATCGCCACCTTATTTCCTCCAGGTGAAGACCTGCGTCTGGGCTTTCGAAGCTTCTTCGATCGATGGCTTAAGGAACCGGTTCGGCAGCGCGGCTTTTCTCGTTGGGGCTTCAAGGAGGTTCGATTTGGAGCCGCCGAAGCAGTTTTGCTCCACTGGCTTTATCCCAAAGCCAAGTTCATACTGCTCACGCGGCATCCCTATGATTGCTATCGTTCGCTCGCAGATGCAGGCTGGTGGCCGCTTTACTCCTGCAACCCCGACGTTCGCATCGACTCTGCTGCCAAGTTCGCGCGACACTGGAATCGGCTGGTACAAAGTTGGTCGGAATTGCCGGCCGAGTTTCCATGTCTCCGGCTGAAATATGAGGACCTCATCGAAGGCAGAATTGACTTGCGACAACTCGAGACTTGGCTAGGTCTCAAGCTTGACGAAAACATTGCACTTGAAACCGTGTTGGGCCATACTGCCATGCGCGCTCGGCTCGCATGGCATGAGCGACTGATCATCAGGATCGAAGCCGGCGCCGGAATGAAGACTTTGGGGTATTCCTGAATCGCTATGATCGGAGAAAAGTACGGCCATATGTCAACTGCCTCGACTAGGACCCAATATTCTTCTCATAGACTGAAGGAGCCAGACAACTTTGGTTTTCCTCGCAGATTCCTCGGTTTACTAAGGTGTATTCACGATTCCTCGGCACTCGTTCTATGCGAGAAGCAGACGAGTGACGAGCAATCAATATTAAATGGAGCACTCCGTTGCACTAAGTGTTCGCGAGAGTATCTGATTCTAGATGGAATCGCTCGCATGATGCCCGAAGAGCTAACACCTGAAGCTCAGAATGAAATCGCTCTTAAAGACTGTGAATATGAAGCCATGCCAGAGGTCTTTATACCACCATCTTCTGGCTGGCGGTCTGAGCTTAATGACAGAATCGAAATTCCTCCGCATATGACTGCGCTGAACCCTTTGAAGGGTAAGCGGGTCCTCGAACTAGCGTGCGGCGACGGACGGTTCACTACTCTCATGGTGCTAGAGGGTGCCGAGGTTCTTGCGGTGGATTTTTCATCCTCTGCATTGTCAAAGTTAAAAAGTCGACTACGCTTAGGGACTGCTCCTACTACCTATGGAACCGCGAAACAAACAAAAGGTCTAATGGCGGATCGCGTGGGGTTGGTTCAAGCGGACATCAGCCGCTTCCACATCGCACCCCAAAGCTTTGATCGCGCGCTATCTGCGACCCCCCTGGACGACCGTGATGAGCGAATGAAGATGTACGGTATGGTGGCGGAGTCTCTCAAGGATAATGGCCACTATGTTGCGGGCGTTGAACATGATGACCTCCTGCGAAGATTATTCGGCTTGCCCGTAGTCCGACGCTATTCTCCCAACGGTATATTGATCGAACATCTCGATATGCCCACACTCCGACGGGAGATGGCCCCCTTCTTCCATCGTTTGCACATGCGGCCTATTCGCGCAACAATTCCCTTTGTGAAGACGGTTTTGCCCGTCCAACTGGCCTCTCCTCTGTTGAGAATAGCCTGTGTAATGCCCGTACTCAGGCACTTTGGCGAAATCCTTCTTGTCCGCGCGGAGTCGCCAATCAGGCTTCCTAACGAGGGAGTCAGGCGTCCGGGCTGGGGTTGGGTTAAACACTTATTCCGCCGGTACAAGAGGTGGATTGGTGAGGAACCAGTTTGGGATCCAGGTTGGCCTGTCTGATCGGGTCGTTGGTCGATTTTATGGCATCGTCGTTAGGCGAACTTGTGCCGATTCAGCGGCTGATCTACGGCCTCCCTACGGAGATCTCGATGCTCGAGGGATACTGATCCGATCGATAGATCTTCTGAACCGCCTTTTGATAGTCGGCTGGCGCGGCAAGGAAGATATTAGGTACGAATTTCTGCGGATTTCGATCGATCAAAGGAAACCAAGTGCTTTGCACTTGCACCATCATTCGGTGGCCTTTGAGGAAGACATGGTCGTTGGTGTGAAGATTAATCGTGTACTGAGCTATCTGATCGGGCATGATCGCTTCCGGCTTCTCAAAGCTCTCGCGGAAGCGCCCACGAAATACTTCGTCCGAGATAATTAGTTCGAAGTGGGATAGCTTCGGATTGTCAGAATAATTCCCGGGATATGCGTCTATAAGCTTCACGACCCAGTCACTATCGGTTCCCGTGGTTGAAGCGAACAGACGGGCAATAGTATCTCCTGAAAGTAGCAAATTTTCAGTCAGGGGTGGCGTGGCCCAAGTCAAAGTGTCAGGACGACCCTCGACAAAACTCTGATCCTCGAGTAGCCATGTGGCCCAGTGGCTGCCAGTCGCATATGTCTCTTCGATTGGGCGACGACGATAAGGCACCGGCTTTGCAGGATCCGAGATGTACGAATCGCATGCATCGCCTCCTTCCGACGGCGGATCAAATGAGAGTTCGCCGTGCCCACGGAAGTAGAGCTTGCGTTGAGCAGTACCTGGAGAAGGTGGCCACTCGTCATACGACCTCCACTTATTAGAGCCCGTCTCAAAGATGGTCGCATGTGCTTGAGGCAAGGTGCCTTTATCGTGCAGCCAGTACGCAAACCACGGCGCTTCAATGCTCTCGCGGAAAAATGCGCCGGTATCGGTTCCAAAGTCTAATGGTCCCAATTTAGTTCCCAAGATCTGGTTCCATCCAACATGGTCCCAAGGACCGACGACAAGGTAATCTTTGTCATCGGCGTCGTGAGCCAACAGATCCTCATAGATTCTCAGCGGACCATAAAAATTCTCAGGGTCCCACCAACCAGCCACGTTCAAAAGTGGTATAGCGAGCTTCTTATCTGAAAGATATTGATGAAATGAACGCGCTTTCCAAAATTGATCATAGTTCGGGTGCTCTATGAAATTGTTCCACGTTGGCACTCTGCGGTGCACATAGAGGGCATTAATGCTCGATAAGGGCCCGAGAGCGAGATACCAGCTGTACATGTCGCGCTTGTCTGCTGGAAAGCTGAGCGACTTTTTTGAAGTCTCTAGAGCGACCGGGTATTCAAACCCATAGCTGAGGCGAAACGCGCCATTGCGGTGGAAATCGTCGCCAAGAAACTGGTCCGCGGGAGAAGCCTGTTCAGAAATCGCCCTGAGCGCAGGGTGCGGATCCAGTAGAGCCATTGTGCTCAGCCAACCGTTATAAGAAGCGCCTACCAAACCGACGCGACCGTTATTGTTCGGGATATGTCTTATTAGCCAATCGATGGTGTCGTATGCATCGGTTGCTTCGTCAGTGGAGTTCGGGATCGCCGCATCCCGGGGAGGTCGGAACATAACGAAGTGTCCTTCGGAGGAATACCTGCCACGAATCTCCTGGAACACGAAAATATACTTATCCGCAAACATATCTCGGAAGTCTGCAAGGTTTGGAGTGTAATGCGTCGCATCGCTGTCAAGGCTGTACGGCGTTCGCTCGATGAGAAATGGTACCGGCTCCCCCGCCTCCTTAGGTTTGTAGATCTCCGTGTACAACCTTATGCCGTCTCTCATTGGGATCATAACCACCGTCCGATCAAAGATCCGCCGATAGTACCGCGACTCGGGGCTATTCGCTGAGGCGCTCGTCTGGAAGCGCCAGACGAGGTGCGCTGCGATGGCTGCGAGAAAAACGCAGCCAACGACAACTAGCCCCTTTAACAATCTCACCTTGTCGCCGTGCTGGCTCAGCAATGCTGCCGCTGCTGACGGGAATAGAAGCAGGCAGTAACTGAGTCCCCAGATGCTAAGCGCGGACGCAAGGCGCATCGTCAAGATGCAGCCCATTTGCGTGTAGCCAATATTGGCAAATACGCCCTGGGTCTCCGCAAAAGAGCCGAGGTATTCGTAAAGAACCCAAACGGCAGGAACGGCTAGAACTGCTTGCCACAGAGCACCACGACGCACGAGAAACCTGTATATGACAACTGCAGTGCCGAACACACAAGCTGGAATGAAGATGATGATCAGTGTTTTGACCGGCGAGAATTCGAGAACGTGGTGAAAATGATCCCACAGGTTCAGGGAACCAACGAACCAGGAAGCGATTGCAATGGCAAATGCGGAGAAGCAGCCTACGCGATCGCTGATCAAAAGTACCGGTAAGGGGGCGACCCAGGTCAGCCAGCACGCTGGGTGGGAGCCACTACCAAGAAACAACAGCACCGCTGACCCAATCAAGGCAGAAATGGATCGTGCAATGACCTTGGTTGGATAACGATTTGACCGCATCAATTTCTTCCTTAGGATCTCCCGAAAGTCTCAGAGACCTCGGTGTTTTCGGACCTATTGGAAGTTAACAATATATCGTGATATGAATGAACTCAACATGCCGGTTCGCAGCGTCGCCGACACAGCGCTATGGGTTGCGTATTTTCGCGCGCTTGAAAATGAGCGCCCAGACGCACTTTTTCGTGATCCATTTGCCAAGCAACTCGCCGGCGAGCGCGGGTTCCACATCGCCAACACTCTGCGGGACGGCAACAAACAGGAGTGGGTCTGGGTCGCCCGCACTTATCTTTGCGATCAGTTCTTGAGCCGCGAGATCCAAGCAGGAACAGACCTCGTCCTAAACCTCGCCGCTGGGCTGGACACCCGGCCCTATCGCATGGACTTGCCTTCATCCTTAAAGTGGGTCGAGGTCGACTTGCCTGACATCATCTCTTACAAGGAAGAGATCCTCGCCCGTGAGAGGCCGAAGTGCCAATTACAAAGAATTGCGCTTGATCTCTCGGATCGAGAGGCACGTCGAAGAGTCTTTACGCAACTGGATCTTCAGGCGAGCAAAGTTGCGGTCTTGGCGGAAGGCTTGCTCATATATTTGACAAATGAACAAGTTGCCGAATTGGCACAGGATCTTGCCAACCCCACGCACTTCCACAGTTTGGTCATCGATCTCGCATCGCCGATGCAACTGAAATTCATGCAGTGGACGATGGGCAAGCAGCTTAGTGAAGGAAATGCGACATTCAAGTTTGGGCCGCCCGAAGGGCCCGATTTTTTTCGGCAATATGGATGGGAACCAAAGGATGTGCAAGGTTTATTGAAAACGGCGGCGTTGTTCAAGCGTTCACCTGAAGGAATAGCTCCTTCGATGGACGAACCTAAAGGCCCAATGGGAAAACGGCAGTGGTCCGGGGTATGCTTATTCCACAAGAATCCGGTACCACTAACGAACCAAGGCAGAAAGTTGTAGGCCTGAAGAGTCTGCTATAGGCCCCTCTTCCCCTCGCGAGTTGCACGTACATATATTGAAGGACTAAGGACAATATGCAGACCACGGACATCCAAGACGAAATTCGAAGCTTCCTATCGAGTAACTTTCTTGCTGGGCGCAGCGAGCAATTCGGGGATGAAGATCCTCTCTTGGGCAATCTTATCGATTCAACTGGAGTCATTGAGCTAATCATGTTTCTTCAGGAACGCTTCAGAATCAGCATTGAAGATGAAGAAGTAACAACCGACAACTTGGATTCTGTGAAGAATGCCGCTGCGTTTGTGGGCCGTAAGGTCCGAATCTGACTAGCCCTCAAGATACAATTCGAAAGAAGCTCCTAAACTTCCTCAGTCTCAAGTTCTGAACCCACCTATTCGAACGTTTCTGCGTTCACCAGACTGACTCCGCGCTGATCCTTGGGCGAGACGATCGGCTCGCCGTCCAAACCCCATTCGATCTTCAGTTCCGGATCATTCCAGGCCAAGGTACGCTCGTGTTCCGGAGCGTAATAATCCGTAGCCTTGTACAACACGTGCGCCCTTTCTGAAATCACGCGGAAGCCATGCGCGAACCCGCGTGGAATCCACAGCATCCGCTTGTTTTCGCCAGAAAGTCGCACCGCATCCCAGCCAGCAAACGTGGGCGAACTGCGCCTCAAATCCACAGCTACATCCAGAATCTCTCCCTCCACGACACGCACGAACTTCCCCTGTGTCTGCCTGATCTGATAATGCAATCCGCGCACCACGTTGCGCGAAGAACAGGAATGATTGTCCTGGACAAAATGCTCCTCGATTCCCAAACTCCGCATCGCATGTTCATTGAAGCTCTCGAGAAAAAATCCACGCTCATCGCCAAATACGCGCGGTTCGACAACGAAAACTCCCGGTAGTGAGGTCGGAATTTTCTGGAATGCATCCATGGTGGTGATACTTATCAAAAAACTCGTTCTTTCAGCAACTGCAGCAGATACGCTCCGTACCCGCTGTTCTTCATTGCAGCCGCCACTCGCTCGACGTGCTCCGCCGTGATGTAGCCCGATCGATACGCAATCTCTTCCGGACACGCGACCATCAAACCTTGTCGCTTTTCGATCGCTTGAATATAAAGCGCGGCATCCATCAGCGACTCGTGCGTTCCGGTATCCAGCCACGCCATGCCTCGACCCATGACCACGACTTCAAGTTGATTCTTTTGCAGGTACGCTTTGTTGACGTCGGTGATCTCCAGTTCGCCGCGGGCACTCGGCTTGAGCGACTTAGCGATCTGCACGACCTGAGCATCATAGAAATACAGCCCGGTTACGGCGTAGCGTGATTTCGGCTGCTTGGGCTTTTCTTCGATACTCAGGGCATGTCCGCGCTCATCAAACTCGACCACTCCGTATCGCTCCGGATCATGCACCGGATAGGCAAACACCCGAGCCCCGTGATCTTTCTGGGCTGCTTCCCGCAGATCCTTCGCCAGATCGTGCCCGTAGAAAATGTTGTCACCCAGCACCAGCGCGCACGGACTACCGGCAATAAACGTCTCTCCCAGTAGAAATGCCTGCGCAATCCCCTCCGGTTTTGCCTGCGCGCAATATTGCAGACGAATTCCAAACTGATTGCCGTCGCGCAGTAGAGCTTCAAACCGTGGCACATCCGCCGGGGTAGAGATGATCAGGATCTCGCGAATGCCAGCCAGCATCAGCGTGCATAGCGGATAGTAGATCATGGGCTTGTTGTAAACTGGCAGCAGGCTCTTGCCCATCGCCTGCGTCACCGGATACAGCCGCGTGCCCGACCCTCCAGCCAGGATGATGCCTTTGTAACGTGTGCTTTCCGCCATGAGTTCTGGAAAATTCCGACCGATTAAACCGAATAGTGCGTTGCAATCCACTGCCGATAGCTGCCGCTGGTCACTTCACCTACCCACTCTTCATGCTCGAGATACCAGCGCACCGTCTTGCGAATGCCGCTCTCAAATGTCTCCCGTGGTCGCCAGCCGAGCTCGAGGTCGATTTTGCGCGCGTCCATGGCATAGCGACGATCGTGCCCCGGACGATCCTTCACAAACGTGATCAATTCACGCCTCGAGCCGGTCCGGCCGGGAGCCATCTCATCTACCAGATCGCAGATCGTCTGAACGATTTCGATGTTCGGCTTCTCGTTCCACCCGCCAATGTTATAAGTCTCACCAGGCCGCCCATCTCTTAGAACGGTCGCAATTGCGGTGCAATGATCTTCTACATAAAGCCAGTCGCGAACATTCCTTCCGTCGCCGTAGACCGGTAGCGGCTTCCCCTCGCGTGCGTTCAGGATCATCAGCGGAATCAGCTTCTCCGGAAACTGGAAGCGCCCATAGTTGTTCGAACAGTTCGTGGTCAGCGTGGGCAATCCGTACGTATGATGATAGGCCCGCACCAGATGATCTGACGCCGCTTTCGATGCCGCATACGGGCTGTTGGGAGCGTAAGGCGTGCTTTCCGTGAAGGGCGGTTCATCCGGACCAAGAGATCCATAGACTTCATCGGTTGAAACGTGCAGAAAACGGAATCGTGCTTTCTCGAGATCGTTGAGACCCGCCCAGTAGACTCGGATTTCTTCCAGCAGAGAAAACGTTCCGTTGATGTTGGTCGTAACGAAATCCGCCGGCCCACGAATCGAGCGATCAACGTGGCTTTCCGCGGCGAAGTGAACAATCGCTGCAGGCTGGCGTTTGTCGAGCAACTCGCGAATGAGGCGGCCGTCTCCAATGTCGCCCTGCACGAATTCGTACCGCGGATGACCCGCCAGGCTTTCCAGGTTCCGCAGATTTCCCGCATAGGTCAGCTTGTCCAGATTCACGATCGCGCACGAGCCCTCCTCCACCCTTTGGAGAATGAAGTTTGAGCCGATAAATCCCGCCCCGCCCGTGACCAAGATCGTATCTGCCATACGTATGAGCTACTCTCTTCAATCGGCTAAGAGATCGGTCTGATTCTAAACAAAAAGTGCGTACGATCCATTTATTTCCTTTACCGACGGTGACTTATTCGCTTCCTTATCAGTTTAGGCGAATTGCGAATGACATTCGTACTAAGTGATTAGGGCTCAGACCGCATCCAAGAGTCTCGATCATGCCCTCAGGTTGTCCGTTAGAGGCACAGAGAAAACGCGGAGCGCGATCGTGAGGAGCATTATCACTGGAACGAGTTTCGGGTTAACTCTAGCCAAGAATTCAGCTCAGGCTTAAGCTACTTGCATCGGGGAGCGAATTCGTGAAGAAAATCATGATTGTGGTTGGGGCCAGGCCGAACTTCATGAAAGCGGCTCCGATCGTCTTCGCGATCCGCGAGCATAACAAAACAGCCCAGCTTGCGGATCAACTGCAGTGCGTTCTGGTCCATACCGGCCAGCACTATGATGAGGCCATGTCGGGATCGTTTTTCGCGGATCTTTCCCTGCCTCAACCCGACATTCAACTCGGGGTCGGATCGGGATCGCATGCCGTGCAGACCGCAGAGATCATGCGTCGATTCGAGGCTGTTCTACTCGAACAGCGGCCCGATGTCGTTGCAGTGGTTGGAGACGTGAACTCCACAGTAGCGTGCGCCCTGGTGACTGCGAAAATTTCATTCGACTCCAATGGGACACGGCCGCTAATCGCTCACGTCGAGGCTGGCCTCCGCTCGTTTGATGCGGCCATGCCGGAAGAGATTAATCGTGTCATCACCGACCATCTTTCCGATCTTCTCTTCGTCACGGAGGAGAGCGGGCTCACGAATGTCGAAAACGAGGGTATCGCGCCGGACCGCGTCCATTTCGTGGGGAATACGATGATCGATTCCCTGCTAGCCTCGAAGGAGCGGGCAAATCAGTCAACGATTCTCGATCGTTTCGGCTTGCACCTGTCGAATGGTTCGGGCAGCGGCTTGAGCCGATACGCATTGCTAACTCTCCATCGCCCTTCCAACGTTGATAATCGAGAAGCCTTTCTCAACATCCTCCACGGCATTGAAGATTTGTCCAAGTCTTACCCCATTTTGTTCTCGGCGCATCCGCGGACGCAGAAACGCATCGCGGAGTTCAGCCTGGAGCGATTCTTCCGGCCCACGAAGCAAGAGGATTGCGGAAAAACCCACGGCATTCACCTTCTCGATCCGCTCGGATACCTGGATTTTCTCTGCCTGATGAGCCACGCCTCGATTGTCGTGACGGATTCAGGCGGCATCCAGGAAGAAACCACATGCCTGGGCGTGCCTTGCGTTACGGTTCGGGAAAACACGGAGCGGCCCGCCACGGTTACGTGCGGGACAAACAAGATTGCCGGAACAAGCTCAGAAAACATTCGCAAAGCCGTTCTTGCACAGATGGACGCTCCAAAGCACTCGCGAATTCCCGAGAAGTGGGATGGCCACGCTGCTCAGCGGCTTGTTCAGATCTTAGCGGCGAGTGTGCCTAGGCAAGATCCGAAGGTCTTTGCCTTAGCCTCGAAGGCTTCTAAAAGCGCAACGACATAGGATTCAAGCGGCAAGAAACCGAAATTCGATCGCGCTATCCAACAACAGCGAGGTCCTCGATCTCACTCGCGGCCACTGTTTCGTCAATTTGCCCTACTGCCGCGCGGCATCGCCTAGGCCTTGGCCAGCCCGTATAGCGAATATCCTTGCGTTGTAGTTCCGCCCCGCTTCAGCACCCCTACCTGAACGAGATCCTGCCTGTTCTTCAGGATTTCCCCTTCGCTGGCATCCAACTCTAATTCCGCGCACTCATTAAGCAGCCGATAGTCGGTCATAGGACCAACGTCGGTATAGAGATACACGAGCGCTTCGGCCACCACTCGGCTGATTACTTCCTTGAGATCCGGCGTCATCGTTGATTGTTGATGTGGATCTGCCTGTGGCACGAGTCGCAAAGAGTGATCAGGTTCAGCTCGGAGTCGTGTCCGCCCTGGCTTCGAAACTCTTGATGATGAACTTCCACGTTTGTCATCGCACCGCAGGACTGGCAGCGCCAACCGTCACGCCGGAGGACTTGCTGGCGCAGTTCCTCGTAGGCTTCGGGTTCGAGGCGTAGCCGCGGCTGCTTGAGTCGGATGCTGTTCATGAGGCCTTAGGCAGGATCGACTCGAGGAATGTCTGCTTTTGCGCTTCCGGCAATAATCCAAAGAATCTCTTCATCGAGAACAGCAGAGTCTCCGGATCGCCGTTATCCAGGTTGGCTCCGGCGAGAAAATCCGCGCAGATCATCTCCAAACAGTAGCCGCGGGAGCGGTCGCTTCCCAGCATCAGCGCTGCGGTCTCAATCGCGCGATCCACAACCGGAATCTGGCTCTCATAGAGCTTGAAATAAACGATCTCCCACGGCTCGGTCTCCTTTCCTGTCAGTTCCTTCTCAATTGCCTGGCGAAACTGATCGGTTGGCATCTCGCGGGCTCTGTGCAACCAGATTGCACTTTTGAAGTGCTCCTTCTCCTTTTTGGCCAACTTCGCAAGCTCGAGCCCCTTGGCCCAGCCCACTTCCTTCAGTTCCTTCCTCGCTTCCGGCGGCAAGTTTTCGTGAATGGACATCAGATAGTACGCCTTGCGCCGCGACCCCGGAAATCTCCTCTCTAAGAATTCATCGAACGACTTCACGTTCTCCACCCGCCAGTACTGTCCCGCTCGCACTTCGCACAGATAGCGGCCGAGGTCCACGAACTTCGTGTCGCGCTCCTTCTCCTTGTGCTGTTCCCACGCCAGAATCTCGTCAATTTTCGCCAGCACAAGCTTGGCGCGCTCGCGATTGAGTTTCGGAGGCATGGGAGGATCGTCAGTAATTAAGCTCGTCAAGCCAACCAAGACTTTCTGCTCCTGGACGCCGAACCAAGTTCCTGTCATCGATCGGCGACTGCCCGAGGCACAGGCCTACATACGGGCAACTGCTGCACGGATTCTGAGGAAACCGAATGCCGCTGTGCGGGAGGAACTCGGCCGCCTCGATTCGCGCGATTGAGCTTTCGACCAGCCGGCCGAATTCTTCGCGTTGCGCGTCACTGATCGTGGTTTGCAGGTATTGAACTTCGACCATCTTCTTGCGCACGAACACGACTTCGGCAACTTCCGAAATCCCGGTGATCCAGGAATAACAGATCAGTTGCGAGTCGAGAGAAAGCATACCCGCGGGTTCCTCAGAATATCGTGCGGATGACGTCTTCCACTCCAGCAGACAGCGCTTGCCGTCCAGAGTTCCAATGGCGTCGATGTAGGCAACGAATTCGTTCCGCCCAACCGGTCGGTTGAACTTGATCTGCAGATTGCCGCGCGGCCGCTGAACGCGCACACGATCGTCCTGGCAGAACCGCGTCAACAACATAATTCCCTGCTCGAACATGCGGTCCCAGGTATCACGGTTCGAAAAATGCAGATTGTTATCCTTGCAGGCGGACCACTCACGAAACAGCACCTCACCGGGATCTTCCCGCTGGAAGTAACCGCCCAGCGCCCGCTCGAATGCTCGGCCAAACAGCATAGCCGCCCGCGTATCTTTTTCCTTCCAGCCGTCGAGGTATCGATGCCGATACCGGCGCGGGCACGCCAGGTACTGACTGATTTGGGTATAGCTGTAGGTCATTACGATGCCTCGGCATTGTCCAGGTTCGCCGGCGACAGCTCTTCCCAGCGACGCGTGGGAGCGAACCCGTCAAACCGCAGCCAGGAACTTCCGTTGCAAATGACCTGGCTGACTTTCACAACGCCGTGCAAGCCGACCATGCGCGCTTCGTCGACCTCGTCCCGGTCGATCAATTCCGAGTCATAGCCAAAATCGCGCAAGAACCAGTTCAGTTTCCATAGAGCTTTGGCGTGACAATACAGCCGACTCGAGATAGCGCGGTCGGCGAATCGGTGCGGCTCGAGGACTGTCAAATTCACGACGTAATAGGGCTTGGGATAGTACTTTTTGAACTGGATGCGCGCGACGCGAACCAGGAACACGCCGTCGGGGATGCGGTCGATCGCACAGGCATCGGCGGAGCGTAAGCCAGAAATTTGCCGTTTCATGCGACGACCTCCTTCTGGCCCAGATAGGCGTTGAGCTGACAAAGCAGCGCATCGCGATCTTTCTCAGCCCAATCCGCGAGGTGCGTCACGAAATTCTCGACCTGCACGCGGGTGGCCTCGCGCAGAGTTTTGACTCCACAAAATTCGGTGGCGTACGACTTAACAAGGTTGGGATCGAGCTGATGCTGACGGATAATTTGGCAGAGCCGGTCGCGGACTGTGCGGGCGCCGTTGCCATTTCCATTGCTGGGCCGCGGAGGCAGTTTTCTCTCGGAACCGACGTGCGGCGGCTCAGCGAACGAGCCTATCTCCTCAACTGAGCAGATGCCGATGCCGTACGCTTTGCGGAGAGCACGATTCACAGCACGTGTTTCTGCTACGCGCATTTCGGCGCCGCGGACCAGGTCAGAAACGTTCGAGGGATCGGCGTCGCCGTAGCCACTGAAGCCTTGGCAAGTCTTGGACCGGTATACTGTGGCTTCAAATGCCCAGCGGTGAGCTAAGACATCACAGAATGCTGAAACGGGACGGACACGAATGCCGGCACAACGCTTTCGGCGGGCCAGTCCCAACAACCCTGTATGTGTTACGTACCACCTGCCTTCAAGAATCAGCAGATCCCCCGACGCGACGGAAAGCTGATGCTCAGACGTAAGCTCTCTCAAGGAGTGCGAGATGGCTGGTGAAAGCCGATGCCACAATTGCTTGGCCATTCTTCGGTTCGAGTCAAACGTAATCGGTTTGTTCCTCAATTTCATATCTCCCGAAGCAGTATCTTGCTTCCCGATCCCGACTAACCAATTGTCAACTGGCAGTTGCCGAGCTAAAAGAAACGAGGAAGAAGTTGCTTCTAAATTCTGGCTCGCAATAGACAGGACGCTGACAGCCTCCAGCCTGTATAGCCATAAAGATATTTTATCTCTATAGAGATGAGACCCGCAAGTAAAAAATCGAAAAACAAGGCGGAAATAAACCTGTGTGAAATTGGTAGAAGGATCCGAGAACTCAGGGGTTTCGACATGACACAGACCGAATTTGCACGCCGCATTGGTGTGGCGCAAAGTTATCTATCCGCGCTGGAACATGGGGAAAAGGAACCTGGGGCGGCTGTGTTATTTGCCATCAGCAAAGAGTTCGGCATATCAGTCGATTGGCTGCTGACCGGACAAAAGCATGGTTTGCACGGGAAGCAGCGGCTGGGTAATTCCGAGTTGCGATCATGATTCGACCAAGGGTGGTAAAGCAACAACCGCCGAAACGGCGGGGTCTGACTGACTTCGCACATCTCGAACAAAGAGACAAAGCCAGGACGTCTATCTTCCAACAGGTTCTACGATTCATGCCCAGACCTCGGGGCCGGGAGCTGTCCCTCACGGTTGGCAGTCCGATTCAACAAGACGCCCGACCGGCCCGTCAGGGGAAAAAGCAGCTAGGCCCGGTGGGCGATCCCAGAAGCCGTCCGCCGCAAGAACCTTGAATTTACCAAACGAACCCAACTATGCTCTCAGAGAACTCGTTACCATCGGGCGTCGTGCTCCCGTAATCTTTCAGTTGTCCGAAGGCAGCGCAATATTACGTTGAGCGACTGATTTCGCCGCCCATCCTCGTTCTCCCTCGCGAGCAAGATACATCTCCTGTACCGCGCGACATCAACGCAGCCGGGCAAGGGAGACGGATGAATCACATCCAACAAGACGGGTCTGATCTGGGACAGAAGCTCGACGTGTTGCGCGTCAAGCGTCCAATCTCGGATCGGAAGCTGAAGGCGAACCGAGCTAATGCTCAGCGCTCGACGGGGCCGCGGACCGCGGCAGGGAAGGCTACCTCGAGGAGAAACTCACTCAAGCACGGAATTTTGAGTCGCTCCCTTGATTCGCAGGCTGCGACGTTCAGGGGTTCACTCGCCCCCGGGGACTCCGCCACAGGTTCAATACTCCAGGAAATTGATCGTGTCTGGCGCAGACTGGCGAGGGTCGTCGCCTTCGAAAATGAATGCGCGCAGAGTGTGGATGGTTTGGAAAGAAATGCGCGCATAATCGTTCGTTACGAGCGCATGTTAACTCGGTACTTGCATCTGCATATTCACAAATTCGCAGGCCTCAAGGATAGTGATCTGAAGAACTTCAGGAGCACCCGATGAGCGTGCCCGCACAGGCAGAATGGAGCCTCTCGAGAGACGGGATCCTTTGGAAAAAAGTTGTCGGGAAACATTTGGGGCATGCGATTGCCTACATTGAACAACTGGAAGCATCAGCGGGACCGGTCGATTTCCTTCAGGGTTTATTGCTGGATCGCCTTGCTGCCAATTGTTTGCGCCAACAAGGCCTGCTTAGACTTCAACAAGAAATCATACCCGACCTCGGGCCGTTCGTGCCGTCGCGAACACCAACCATAACGAAAGATCTATGCAGTCCTTCCTTTGCGAACTTGTTAAAGTATGAGAGTCTTCTGAATCAAGCATTTCACCGCGATCTGATTTTGCTGCAGACATTGCAAAAAGCGCACGCTTCTACACCAACTCTCGGTCCCAAGAAGCCCTCGCAATCGGATCGAAGCCTCATCGAAGCTCAAGCCGATGTGCCTGTCGCGAACGAGCCGGTTCGAGCTGCTGCCGTGACAAAACCTTTGCCGCAAGAAATTAAACTTGGACAAGAAGGGAGAGATCAAGGGATCAAGGTAGAGGAACTCGACTACAAGATTCCCGAGTAGATAAAAACAATCCCGGGTAGTCGCGACTGCGATTCGGTCACGAATTCAGGCTGCTTTCCACATGTTCTCTTTCAGCGCCACTGGGAACATCTTTTGACACGTCCGGGTCTGGACACACCTAGGCACACCCTAGCGAAGAGTCCACCATGCCTTGCTTTCGGACAGATGCAGGAGAGGATGGCAAAAAGAAATTTCGAACCTGAAACTTGGCAGCGCTACGCTGCCGCAGCCTTCTTCAAAACGCTTTTCGCTTCGCCTTGATCTGGAATGGCTGCACGAAGTTCGGAAGCGATGCAAATCACAAAGCAAACAACGGAGACCTCGAAGAGATTTCGCTTGGTAAGGCTCATCGCCATAAATGCTGCGCGGCCAAGGCCGAGGTGCACCAGTCCGCCGCAAACCAGCGAGATCCAGCCCAGGTAGTACGTGACCCTTCCGACCAACTGCAGTCGAGCAAAGTGACCCATAGTGTCCCTCCCTATACAGGAAGTACGAACCAAACGCTGCTAGCAGTTGACAGCGGCGGCATTCTACTACAGTCCATTCCCGCTGCACACAAACTAATTTCTGTCGTTCAATGCACGATCCAACCGTGCTGAGAACGTGATTTTGACCTTCGTTCCCAGTCACTTACAAAGAACAGTCGATGGGCATTCCAGTCGAACAGAATCGCTCCCTGAGTGGCACGGTTGATTTCTCCCAAGCTGAACCAGCCTTGCTAGCCAGGTGCCAAGCTGGCTTCGCCATTTTTCGTTTCGCGACCGGTTCCTGTGGGGTTGTGGCGCGCGACCGCTTTGGCTGGTTCCAGCCATTTTCAGCTTGGAAAGCCATGTTCGCGCAAGGGAGTGTTATCGCAGACGGAACTGGGGGCACGGAGCGGATATCACGGCCCGTACATCGGGCGGGCTCGGACAACTAAGGAGCAGGCACCTGCACGTTGGAGACTATGTTGGAATACCCGCTCTCTTCGTTGCTGGCATTGACCGCGGTTGTGGCATAGCAGTACGCCGCGCCGTCGACCACGACGGAATCCGAATACAGGGTGCCTGCATTCAGCGATGGGTTGATCTTGGAGAAAGATCCGCACGCACTCGCATACGCCGCGCGATAAATGTTATAGCCGGAAACATTCGAGGACGTGCTCGCACTCCACGACAGGTTGACCGAGTGTACGGGCGCAGCCGTGGCGGTTCCCGTGAGGGTTTCGACCGTTGTCGAGGACTGGGCATTGCTCGTGAAGGTAAGCGTGGCCGTTGCGGTGCCGGCGGTCTGTGGGCTGAACGTCACTGTAAACGCAGTGCTGTTCCCTGCCGGAATCGTAACCGGCAGCGACAGTCCTCCGACAGTGAATGCGGAGTTGTTGCTGCTGACCGCGCTGACGGTAACACTCGATCCACCCGCGGTGAGAGTCCCGGACGCGCTTCCGCTCGTGCCGACGACCACGCTCCCGAGAGCGAGGGTGGCCGGGCTGGCGCCGAGCGTGCCAGCGGTCGCAGCCGTTCCAATCCCCGACAGTGGAAGCGTTACGGTCGAATTCGAAGCGGTCGAATAGATCGTGATGGTGCCAGTCTGAGTCCCGGTCGCTGTTGGTGTGAACTTTGCGCTCATCGTACAACTTGCTCCTGGAATCAGCGGGTTGGAGTTGCAGGTGCCCTTGCCGCCCCAATTGAAGTCAGCGCCTGACATGGGGTCGCTGGTAATCGTCAACGGAGCACTCCCGGTGTTAGTGAAGGTGGTGAACAGGACAGGGCTCGTTTGGCCGACCGTGACGCTGCCAAAGTTGATGCTCGTAGGATTCAGCGTCAGAATGCCGGCCGCCACATTCACGGTCACCATGGCGCTGGCGGATTTGGTATTGTCAGCGACGCTGGTAGCCGTTATGGTCACCGTTTTCGTCGCGGTCACGGTGGGAGCCGTGAACAGTCCGATAGTGCTCACGGTGCCGGAGGTGGCCGACCAGGTAACCGCCGTGTTGCTGGTGTTTGTGACTTGAGCCGAGAACTGCTCTGTTCCCCCCGACGCCACCGTCGCCGTGGTGGGCGAGACCGAGACACTGATGGCCGCGGTCGGAGTGGTGAAGACGTTGTCCAGGCTCGTGACCAGCACGCCAGTGGAGTCGGCCGACAGCAGGCGATAGTGGTAGGTGGTCCCGGCGGTCAGCGACGTCAGGCTAGCGGAGTGCGTCGTCACCAGGCTCGAGTTCAGGGCACTGCTGCTGCCGTAACTGGTCGTCGTGCCGTACGCGATCTGCGAACTCGCAGGCACGGCGGTTGTCCAAGTGATGGCAGCGGTGGTCGTTGTCGTGGTTGCGGTGACGGCACTGATCCACGATTGTGCAACGGCCGCCGGCGCGACGAGGAAGACGAACAGAAGAGGAACAGATACTAAGAGAACGCGAATCAATCTGCACATGGCCCAATACAGAAACGATCCACAACCAGAAAAGCGAGGGGGAATCGCTTCATCCGTTTCGTAATGATTTAAGTAAGAGTTGCAATTCGATGATAGGACGCGGAGAGCGCTGCGCAACGCAGGACGTACTAGTCATTTGGACAATGAACCTTGGATTTTCCGCGAATGGGAAACGAGACCACTATCGGGAAACGGACTCGGAAGCGATTCCCTCTTAGTGACAACGGAAGCTCCTGGTCAAGTGGCCGGCCAGCGATGCTTCAGCGTTATGACATCGAGATCGTGCAAATATTCGGATGGTCCAGCGCCCAGGTCGCCATCAGTCACGTAATCAGCGGCCCTGACCCGACGGACCCCTGCACTCCGCCTCAAAGTGGCACTCTTGCGGAGAGCGATCAGATCACCGCTTTCTTGATCGACAGGACCACTAAGGGCAACAGTGGAGGCACAGGATCCCGCTGGATCCCCACCTATGACATGCCGCTGTGCACGTCTGCAGGCCAACAGAACTGCGAGGCATTGCCCGGCATCACGATTACCTCACCCACGAATGGGCTTATCGTCGCAGTCGGCGGTGCGGTTCCGACCAACTACAGCTGCAGCAATCCGACAAGCTCACAGCCGAGCACCGGTGCGACCGGTCCGTACCTGACGACCGGAACCTGCACCCAGTCCACAGGAACGGGGAGTTGTACTCAGACTGCGAACGGCCTGTCGCCAACAGGGCGGGGAGAGTCTCTTTGTGTCACGATCCGTTCTCTCTCTCAAACACCCGCAGCTGCTCGATTTCCTGTTCAAGCTTCCGCTGATTTCGCTTCCTCATGGGAAAGAATATTGCGCACCATATCGCGAGAAGCACGAAAAGCGGCACAAAGTTCACGAGAAGCCGCGGGGCGGCGAACGCCTTAATCAGCGTTGGCCCGATAACCAGCGCCATGCCCACGAAGCAAACCGTCAGAACCCTGCGCCAGATGTGTTGGGCGTAATCGCGCCGTTTCTCGAGTTCGCTTCTGTAAGACTGGAGCGTCGTGCTCAACATCGCATCCGGCGCCGGCCGCTCCTGCCAAATCCGCTTGCATGCCTTGTACGCAAAATAGATGCCCCAGAGACTTAGCACGCCAAACCCTATGCGTGGAGCCGGCTCGTGGGCATTGGCGAACGCCCATCCGAAGAACGCGAAAAGGGCGAGCCCGATGATGATGGAGTAGGCCGCTTCAAAACGGGATTTCCTCTCACGCTGTTGCGCCTTACGGCGTAGTTCATCGGCTGACATTTTGAATGCCTCCGTGGTTTGATTTATCCAGATATTTTGCGGGTCGTTCATGGGGACGTCACTTCGCATGGAGCACTCCCTCCTCGAACCATCGCCTCAGAATGTTCTTTATCCGGTGAACTTTCATTGCGATGTTCGCGGGGGATAAACCGGTGATTTCACTAATCGAACTAGCGTCCATCCCCTCGAGATAGGAAATAATGATCTGACGATCGAGTGGTTTCAGGCGATGGATCAGCGTCGTGACACGCTCGAGAGCTTCGCTCTGGCTGGCGGCAAGTTCAACCTGATCGTTGCCAGGCATGGTCTCGATGGTCTCGATGTTCTCGATGCTCACCAGCCTGTCCCTGATCCGGCGCTGCCGAATCACGTGCCCCGTGGCCACGTTGTGAGCGATACGGTACACCCACGTTCTCAGCGAACATCGCTGGTCGAATGACGCAAAGCTACACCAGAGATGGAGATGAATATCCTGGAGTAGGTCGCGGCACAATTCGGGATCAAGTTCATAAGCTCGCGCGAGCCGGTCGAGTGAAGAACCGAAGGTGTCTGCTGCCTGTTCGTAGAGAGAATCCTGACTCACGTCTCCACCCGACATTTCTTTTCTTTAGATCCTTGCACAGCTAAGGTAGTCGTCATCCATCGGGCTTTCTAACAGACTCAAGAGAAAATATGTCTTGCAAACCTGAAAACCCTATTAGCTGGTTGCCTCGGCACGTAGGCCGCCCAGATTGGGGATTGGCGCGTGCCGCCAAAGGGGGCTCAACCGGACGCGGAACAGCCCAAGACTCTGCTGGTTTCCGGGTTACTGGCGATTTGAGGGATCTTCCAATACTGGACCAGGCATGAGTCCACTTGCCGTATAATCCTGCGCTGATTGCCGGGACCTTCGCATGGAATCCTTAAATCCCAGTCCGGGTCGCACGTCCAATTCCGAGCGCTACTCGATTGCCGTCATCACGCTGGAAGAGCAGATGTTTCGAGAGATGCGGCGCGGGCTGACGGCTGACTTTAGAGTGGTGCTGGCGAGCACAGAGTCACAGATCAAGTTGCTGATCGACGATCCAGAGGTTCACGGCATTGTAGTGGACCTGGAGAGCATCGGCGACGAAGCGAGCGACGGCATCGAGGTGGTTCAGGAGATTCGTCGCTTATGTCCGGATCTCGTTCTGGTGGCGATCACAAATTCGAGCAGCAGCGAATTGCCATTACTGGCAAGCCAGGCTGGCGCCGATCATTTCTTCCTCAAGCCTGTGGACTGCGAGCAACTTCGCGCCGTGCTGCTGCAGACGCTCGAGAAGCGGGCACTGCAATTCGAAGGGCAATGGCTGCTGGAACAAGTCGCAAACCGGACGGCATTTTGCGGCCTGATCGGCGGAAGCGAAGCCATGCGCAAGGTGTATCAGGCCATTGAAGCGGTCGCCGGCAGCAACGCCAGTGTGGTGATTCGGGGCGAGAGCGGTGTGGGAAAGGAATTGGTGGCGCAGGCCATCGTGCAATGCGGAGAGAGAAGCGACCAGCCGTACATCTGCCTGAACTGTTCTGCCTTGCCGGAAACGCTGATGGAGTCTGAGCTATTTGGCTATGAACGGGGAGCTTTTACCGGCGCCGACAGTGCAAAGCCGGGAATGATCGAACTGGCGAACCGGGGAACACTGTTCCTGGACGAGATCACCACGCTGAATCACTCCCTGCAAAGCAAGCTGCTGCGGGTGTTGCAGGAACGATCGGTGCAACGCTTAGGCGGAAGGGCGGCGAAGAAGATTGATTTCCGGCTGATCACGGCCACCAATGACGATCTGGAAGAGATGGTCAGAGCGGGACGCTTCCGGGAGGACCTGTACTACCGCATTAACGTGGTGCCGATTCTTGTTCCTCCGCTGCGGGAGCGTGAGGGTGATGTGTCGCAGCTGGTCGAGCATTTCGTACGCCTTTATTGCACGGCCAACCACAAGCCATCCAAGCAGGTTCAGCCCGAGGTGATGGAGATTCTCGAGCAATATTCATGGCCGGGAAATGTTCGAGAACTGGAGAACGTGGTCCAGAGAATGATACTAATGAGCGATGGTCCTGCCGTTGCCGCCTATCAGCTGCCGCAGCAATTGCTTTCTTCCAGCGCCGCCGGCCAGGAAGCGATTCTCATCCCGGAAGAGGGAGTCGACTTCGACGCGGAAATGGAACGGATTCAGATCGCCTATCTCAATGCGGCGCTACGACGATCTGGGGGAAAGAAATCGGCGGCAGCCAATTTGCTGCGGCTCGACCCGCAACGGATGAAGTATCTATGCCGAACCTTGAAGATTGGCGATCAGCATGGTTAAAAATTAACCACTGTCGGTTTAAAAATTAACCAAGATAAAATTTCACACCGGCCGGCGATCTCTCCGCCGGAGAGCGCTTGTCGCGTAAGTTGTCCGGTTGGCTCGAGTTACTGAGTTTTTTGGAAACTGCCGGTGTTTTGGCACATCCCTTGCAACAGAGAGCAGCGTTATTAAGGATCACAAAAAAAACGAGGAGCTAAGAAAATGACGATCCAGAAGAAATCGCTGATCAACTCTCTGAACACCACGAAGAAGGCCCTCGTGGCCAGCACCCCGGTTGCCGGATCGGCCGCTGCGGCCAGCGTCAAGCCCGCGGTTCAGAAGGGTGGGAGCTTTAAGGCTGCTACCCATAAGGCTGGGAGCTTCAAGGCTGGGAGCTTCAAGGCTGGGCACGCGTCACCCGCAACCTTCAAAGGCGGCTCTATAAAGTAACCTTGGCAGGCACCTCTTCTAAAGCGCTTGAGACTGCAAAAAGGCTGCCTTTTGGGCAGCCTTTTCGGTTCTTACCAGAGTTTGCGCGCGGTAAATTCCCAGCATGTCCGCGCCGCTAGGCCGATCAGAGTGCGGCGGCCGCCATACACACGCGCCGTGCCAGTCATCCCCGGGCGCATTGCTCCGTCTTCATTCTCCACCTCCAAGTTGAACACATAGAACCGTGGTGGTTGCTGCCCCTTGTACTTGCTCAAGTCGATCAGTCCCGGAGCAATATCGGAGGCGAGCGGAGCAATACCGACGGTTCGGGCGTTGTGCTTGCGGAAGGAACCATCGACTTGAAGGCGTGCCGGAGAATCGGGATGGAACTTGTACATGTCGAATTCAGAGACGTAAATCCGCGCGCGCAATCGGCTGAGATCGGCGACTTCGACGAGTTCTGTGCCGGGTGAGAGGTATGCGCCTAGCTTATCGTCCAAACGAGGAGTGAGCACCACGCCCGATATGGGGCTGGTCACAGACAGATTGGCGAGCTGCGCCGATAATTCTTGCGTCTGCCGGAGCAGGCGGTCACGATCGGCGGATGCGGCTCCGAGATCGCTGTAATGGAGAAGGGCGGAACGCGCCTTTTCATCCGCGAGATCGAATTCCGAACGGGTGCGGGCCGCTTTTGAAACCAGAGCGACGTTCCGGAGCTGCACCAGGGGCGCGCCGCCTTGCACCGACTGACTTTCTCCGACATAGACCTGAGAAACGACACCCGGAACCACTGCTCGAAGTTCGGAAACCTTCGCCGGCTCAAGGACGAATCGGCCGACAGCAGTTTCATGCCAGATCGGCAGAAAGGCGAAAATGATCGCCACCGCTGAGAAAACCACCTTGCGCGAGCCCCTGAACCAACGGGCAATGCGCTCTTTTTTATCGAGATATACGAATTTCATAAAATTCCAGAAGGTGCGGATTCTGCCGCTAAAGATCATGTAGGCGGTCCCGTATTCGAACAGAAATCCCCAGTCGGCGCTGAAATTACGGGCAATATTCCCGATGAAGCTAGCGAAAACGTACAGGACGGAATAGCTGTACATTCCCGATAAGATTGCGTAAACGACGTAGCCGGAACGCCTGCGCGGCGGCACATAAGGAACCTCAACGGGCAGGCCCCAGATGTTCCGCTTCACCCACGAAGAGAGATAGAGAGTCGAAGCTTCTTTGAGCTCGGAAATCCCCAAAAGATCGCACATGATGTAGTAACCATCGAGCTTCATCAGGGGATTCCAGTTGATGAGGACCACAGCGATTCCCGTGAACAGAATGATCGTGTAAGCGAAATCGTGAAGCGGAGTGTTGGGGGGACTCGCCCACCAGATTGGCGTGACCACAGCGCAGATCATCAATTCGGCCCAGACTCCCGCTACCGCGATCATGAGGCGCTCGAATCGATCTGCTTTGGCTTCGCCAGCTGTCGTATCGGTGTAAAAACCAGGAGTGAGATAAATGAGAAGGAATCCCATGGCGGGAACTGGCGCGCCGTAGTGCTTAACGGTGAGACCGTGGCCAATTTCATGAATGCAGAGCAAAACCGACCCGATGATCCAGAAGGCGGCGACGTCGAACCAGCTCTTGTCGGCGAAGTTATAGAACTCGAGTGTGTCTCGTCCGACTTCGCTCCAATGCATGACAAAGATCCCGGCAGTAATGGCAAATGCCAGAAGCGTGAGGGCCACGAACCAGGGTTTGTAGACGAAGCGAATTTGTCGGTACAGCCAAGTCAGGAAACGATCGGGGTCGATCGCAGGAAAGGTTATCAGGGAAAGGTCGCCCCAATTCGTTTTCTTTTGCATTCGGCGGCGCTCGTCCGCCGTCTTCTGCATAAGCTTGATGTTCTTCTCCTGCGGCGTCTGGTACCAGAAATTCATTTCCGCGATCGAAGCCGCAAAATCGCGGACGGTTTGTTCGGAGTAAGCCTGGCCGGTCTCGGCGGAGTAGAGTTCTGCGATCTCGGAGAAGGATCGCTGTCCATCGAAGAGTTGAATCAGCCGCCAACTCTCGGGAGGGAAAAAAAACATTGAGGACACGCCGGGAACAAAGGCGCGCACCATCGGGACGCCCTCCTCAAGGTGTTCCCGGTATACGACGTCCGGGTGGACTCTTGGCGGACGCTCGCTTATCAGCCGGGTGGGCAGTTCCGGCAGCGCCACCCGGAGGGCTTGTGTGATGTTCATCGGAGCCCGTCTAGGTTGATGGTTGCATTCATGCCCGGGCGAAGTTCGCCGCGGGGTCCCTCGACGGCAACCAGTACTTCGAACGTGCTACTGGCCGGATCGACAACCGGGCTTACTTCAATGATTCTGCTTTTGAAGGTTTGATCGGGAAGGTCAGGAGTGCTGAGTGCGAGTTGCTGGCCTCGCTTGATCTGGCCAATGAATTTTTCAGGCAGCGTAAAGCGCATCTGCAATGGGCCGTCGCCGGTGATCCAAAACATGCGGGCGCCCCGCGCGATTTGTTCGCCTTCACGCACATAGCGACGGGCCACAACTCCGTCAAATGGGGCGCGAATTCGAGTCTTTTCCAGTTCCAGCTCAAGAGAGTGCTGAGTGGCCGTCGCGGTCACTAACGCCTCCTGCACTCGCTTCACCTCCCAATGCTCTTCTTCCGCCTTGTACTTGGCGTGTTCGAACTCCTCGACCGGAATCAGCTGAGCATCAAACAGCTTGGTTGCCCGACCGTAGTCTGCATCGAGCACTTTCGCTTCGGACTCCCAGCTGTTGAGTTCCGCTTCCGTGCCTTCTGTTTTGGCGCGAGCGGCTTCCAGATCGGCGGTGAGTTGTTGATCGTCCAGTTGGGCCAGGACATCGCCGGCCTTGACACGAGCGCCGACATCCGCGTGTAGGGTGGCTATGACGCCCTCACGCTGGACTAGGACATCGAGTTGATGTTCAACGATGAGCGGCCCAGTAACTGTGAACGGGGTATCAGCGGGGATGCGCGACGCCTTCGAGAGAGCGGGGGGCGGGGGCGACGGGGCGGCGGACGCGGTTTCGGGGTTCTGATCGGAGCAGGCAGTGAGCGCACACATTGCTGCCAACACGATAGGGACGAAGTAGCGCATTCTCTGGAGTTGCATTGTCACACTCCAAACCAGGACCAGACTCGAGCATAGAGCCATACCAGGGGACGACGGAACAGCACATACCCAGAGGGATACCAGCCGACGCGAACTTTTCCACGGCCTTCCATGCCAGCGCGGATTTCTCCATTGGGATTCGGAATGGCCACACGCGCAAAGAACACGCGAGAGTCCCCGACTAATGTGCCTTTCGGGCTCACGACCGAAACGGAACCGCGGAAAACCCGTGTCGGGAGGCTGTTCAGTTTGATCGCGGCGTGAGATCCCGCGCGGAGTAGAGACGAATCCATATCGTCGATGGCCACGTCGACGACAGCGTAGGAAGTATCGAGAATTTGGGCAAACGTATCGCCGTACTGCAGACGCCTTCCCACCATATTCTCGATGTGGGGAGTGGCCACGATGCCGTTGATAGGAGAGCGCAGATGTGTTTTGTCGAGCAGTTCCTGGTCCCTGGCCACTTCCGATTTCCAGTAGTCAGCCTGAACGCGCTGCGTGCCTGCTTCGGTTCCGTCACTAGCCGATAGAGCCCGGTTCATCTGCAATAGAGCTGTGTCATATTTGGCCTGCGCCTGGACGAGTTGTGTGCGAAGATCCCAGTCAGCAATGTCGGCGACGACCTGTCCGGCCGCGACCTGCTGACCTTCCCGAACGTAGATATTGCGAACAACGCCTTCGACCTCCGGCTGAATCTGCGCCGAGTGCAGCGGGGCAACCACAGCATCTCCATCGACGCGCAGAGGTAAGGGAACGGCCGCCAGGAAAACGATAAGAGCGACTGCCGACGCGATCAGCAATGTGCGACGGCGCTTCTCCATGGCCATGAATTTCCGTTTCTTCTCGAGAACTGGCTCAAGCACGGAAATGAATGGCACTTCTTTATACATCTGCGCGTTTCGCAGAGCGACAGTGGCCTGTGCCGCCAACACTTGCAGGATCTCAAGGTGGGCGGCAGAAAGAAAATCGGGATCGCGGCTTTCGAATCCAAGCACGCCAACGCGGCCAGTGTCATCGTTCAGTGGCACGGCATAAAACGCGCGCATTCCCGAGCTTTCGAAATACTTTTTGAATTTTGCGCGAGTCTCCTCGCGATCGCTGTTGACGTCATCGCCATGTTGCATCACGTGAACGACTTCCTGGGACAGCAGCGTCCAGCGCAGAATGTCGTTCAAGGGAGCGATGTCGGGGGCGGTTGCATCAAGCTGGGTGATTCCGGTTACGGCGGCAAGTTTGTACTTGCCTCCCTGGAGAAGGCCGATGGCGGCCCGCTCGTAGGGAATAAGCGCCTGAGGCGAATTCACGATGGTTTGGATGACGCGCTCAAGATTTAAGGTCGATGTGATCTCGCGGCTGACCGTCACGAGCATTTCCAGGACTTCGACCTTGCGCTCGGCGAGCAGGAGGCTGGCGTTAAAGAGGGCAATGCTAGCCGTCTCATTGAGGCTGGTAAGAACGAAGAGGTCGTCATCGTCGAAGGGAGCGCCATCGAGCCGATTCACGACTTCCACAACGCCGACGAGGGATCCTTTATCGATCAGTGGTGCGGCGATGATGGACCGGACCGGCCCTTCTTCCCTTCCAGCATTTCGGCGCGCCAGCCGCTCATCCTCGGGAGTTTCGATAAGCATGGCTTCCCCATTGTCGGAGATTTCGCCGGCAATGCCCTGTCCGGAACCTTGGACCATATTCTGATGCGTCGTCGGATCCACACCAGATTGATGCATGAGCAGGAGACTGCCATCGCCCTGCACGAGCCAGATATTGACCGCGGCGCACTCCAACATTTCGCGAGTTTTGCTGCCGATGATCGGAAGCAGTTGGTCCATCTCCAGTGTTGAGCTGAAAACCTTCTCGATGTCATAGAACTGCGTGACCCGAGTGATCGCACTCAGCGAATCGTTGCGCTCCGTTTCATAAGCCTGGGATGAAAGTAAGGCTTGTCCGGCGATTTCACAAAAGCCTTCCAGGTCGGCGAGAAGAGCGTGATCGGGGATGCTTTCGAAGCTGAGAACTTCTATGGCGGCGATGAGCACCCCGTTCGCCATGAGCGGCATGCATGTGATGCATCGGACGGTGCGGCGGACATTAAGGTGAGCGTATTCCTCACGGACTAAAGTTCTGCCTTCGAAGAGGGCCGGCCCCGGATTTCCAAGAAGTGAACCGAGCGTCCCGGAGGTGGCTTCGACTCTATGGTCGGGTTCAGCACCGTCGCCCACAGTAGCGCGGGCTGACCAGAACTGACCGCCCTGATCCTCTTGCAAAAGGTAGACGATAACAGTCGTTCCAGCAAAAAGCTCACGGACAGTTTGTGCAACGATGCGTGCCCGCGGCGCAGTCTCGTTGACTTCAAGCAATCTCGATGCAAGGCCGGCGATGTTGAGATCTAAGTTCGAGCCAGGAGATGTCATATTTACTGCAAAAAAGACAGCGCAATTAGGACCCGGGGGAAAGAAAACAGCGTAAAACTTGCAAAAAATTGGAGCTTCTTCTAATTTGAGCGGGCACTGTAGCAAAGGCGCGGATAGGAGTCAATTGCCCTCCTGTGGCATTCGCAGACTCTGGTCCAAAGGGTGAACAGTGGTAGAGATTGAAATTCGGAACCGTGGACACGTAAAGCTGCTCAAACTGACGGGAAGGCTTACGCTCGGGCAAGCTGTCGATCGCATGCGCGCTACCTTTGATGATCTTGCGGGGACTGGCGCAAGTTGCTACGTCGTCGATCTTGCCGATTTAGCCATGCTGGATTCGAGCGGGATTGGTCTGCTGGTTCAATGCCTGACCAGTTCCAAGCAACGCGGAGGCTCTTTGAAGCTGGTGAATCCATCGCCCTTTGCCACGAAAACTCTGAAGATGATCGGATTGTTGAAACTGTTTGAAGTGTTCGACCATGAAGAAGCGGCAGTGGCTTCATTCAATCCGTGAGCAGGCCCTCATCTCACGCATCGAGCGGGGCAGGAGGATGGAAGTGACGGAACGCACAAGGAGGGATTTCGTCAAGATTGCAGCTATAGGCGCTGCGAGCACGGTTAGTCCAAAGCTAGCGCATGGATTTGCCAATCGCGCCGTCGAAGAAACGAATCCATCGGCGAGCAGGTTGCGGGCCTGGGTTACGGACGATGATCGGCGGCTTACGGAAGTTCCTGTCATCGCGCCAACTGCTGCTCGAGCGCGGTTCACTTTTCCGACGATCGCAGTCGATCCAGAGATAAAATTCCAGCCGATCTTCGGCTTCGGGGCGGAATTCACTGACACGGCTTGTTATCTTTTGCACCAACTCCCGGAGGCATCTCGTGGAGAGTTGTTCCACGATTTATTTCACCCGAGTGAAATGGGCTTGAATTTCTGCCGTGTTGTGATGGGATCGGGAGACTCCGCTACTTCCGTTTACAGTTACGACGATGGCGATCCTGATCCGGAACTCCAGCGTTTCTCCATCGATCACGACCGCGCCTACATTCTCCCGATTCTTCGACAGGCGAGAGCGATCAATCCGGATTTATTCCTGTACGGTACGCCGTTTAGTCCACCGGGCTGGATGAAGGATAACGGATCCATGCTGGGCGGGTGCATGCATCGCACGTATATGTCTTCCTATGCGAATTATTTTGTCAAGTTTTTGCAGGCGTACGAAGCGGAAGGAGTTCCCGTCCAGGCGGTGACGGTGCAGAACGAGGTTGATGCCGATCAGCAGGGGCTGATGCCTGCGTGTTATTGGTCACAGGATTACGAATCTGACTTCGTTCGCTTCCATCTGGGACCACAGTTTGAGCGCAGCGGGATCCAAGCAAAAATCTGGATCATCGACCATAACTACAACTTGTGGGGCCGTGCGATCGCCGAACTTGAAACTCCCGGGGTTCGAAAGTATACGAACGCAGTGGCATGGCATGGCTATACCGGAGAACCGGAGTGGATGAGCCGGGTGCAGAACGCGTTTCCTGAACTCGAAATGTATTGGACCGAAGGTGGGCCGGACTATAACGACCCCGAATATTCCCGCTGCTGGGCATTGTGGGGACAGAAGTTTACAACGATTCTTCGTAACTCGTGCCGGGGATTGAATGTCTTGAATTTCGCTACCGATGAGCACGGCCGGCCGAATGTGGGTCCTTACCCCTGTGGAGGCTTGCTCACGGTCGATTCGAAAACGAAGGATGTGTATCACAGCGGACAATACTGGGCCATGGCTCACTTCTCGCGCTTCGTTTCGCGAGGATCAGTTCGCATCGACTCACAAGCATCCGGCGGCGATCTTGCTCACTGCGCGTTCAAAACAACTACCGGCTCAACCGTGCTCGTAATTACGAACGCAGGCGGTCAACGGACTTGCAGGCTTAAGTTCGGCGAGGCAGAAGCGCAGATCGAATTATCAACCAATTCAGTAACAACCGTGGTTCAGTCCCGGGAAAGTGGGGCGTGAGTGACGTTCAAGATACGCAGTTCTAAGCTGGCTGGCAAGCGAGAAGGAATGAACCGCAGAGCCTTTCTCCGCCTTCCGGTTACGGAAGCACAGAAATCTGTCCCTACGAGTCAAAATGCTCGAGTTTCAGGTACGAACAAGGAATGGCGGCTGGCCAAATCGTTGAAGGTGTGGGTGACCGATTCTCAACGGCGAATCGCGGCAGCCCACCCGATCCTCTGGGAGAAAACCCTGCTTCCCTTGGAAGCAAGCGCCATCACGATTGATCCGAGTCAGAAGAACCAGGAAATTCTGGGCTTCGGCGCAGCCTTGACTGATGCCGTCTGTTCGTTGCTGGCTCAGCTTGCACCCGAAATCCGGGCTCATCTGTTTCATGAACTATTTTCTCCGTCGGAAATGAACCTCAATATATGCCGGATCTGCATTGGTTCTTCTGACTGCTCCACCTCTGTATTCAGCTATGACGACGGCGACGTAGATCCTGACCTGAAGCGTTTTTCCATCGCTCGCGACGAGGATTACGTCCTCCCCATTCTTCGCCAATCCCGGATGGTAAATCCTGACCTACTGTTTTTCGCTTCGCCTTGGAGCCCCCCTGGTTGGATGAAGTCCAACAGTTCGATACTCGGTGGATGCATGCGGCACACCCACATGGCGTCCTACGCCGATTATTTTTTGAAGTACTTGCGCGCTTATGAAATTGCTGGAGTACCAATCTACGGAGTCACAGTGCAAAACGAAGTCGACACCGACCAGGACGGAACCATGCCCGCCTGTGCGTGGCCGCAGGATTATGAGGCCGATTTTGTGACCATGCATCTGGGACCTCTCTTTCAGCGGGCCGGCGTGAAAACAAAAATCTGGATTCTCGATCACAATTACAACCTTTGGGGACGTGCCATCGCGCAACTCGAAACGCCCGATGTTCGCAAATACATCGACGGCATTGCGTGGCATGGTTACCAGGGGGAGCCGGAGTGGATCGAGCGCGTCCGGGATGAATTTCCAGACGCAGCGATGTACTGGACCGAAGGAGGTCCCGACTACCAATCGCCCGATTACGCGACAGAGTGGGCCAGATGGGGTGTTACCTTCTGCCGCATCCTGCGAAGTTCCTGCCGCTCCATCACCGTATGGACCCTGCTATCTGACGAACATGGGCGGCCTTATGTAGGCAGCGGTGCTTCGGGAGTCGGCGGCGCAATGCTGCTAAATTCCAAAACCAAAGAGCTTTCTTATAGCGGTATGTTCTGGTCCCTGCGGCATTTCTCGCAATTCGTGAGGCGTGGCGCGAACCGTGTCGCCTCTGAAAGCTCGAACAAAAATTTAGAGCATTGCGCTTTTGCAAACCCGGACGGTTCGCTGACTATGGTCATTCCGAATGCTGGGGGACAGTCCTCATGTCAGATCCAGTTGGCGGACCGCGTCGCGCATTTGTCGCTCAGCGCAAGTTCAGTCACGACTTTGGTGTGTCCGGTCGCCGAGACGTGATCTCGATTTGAGAATACTTGGTACGCGCATCGAGTGCAATTCCTCGAACATCCCAGGAGTTGCCACTGATGAGACTCAGCACAGGGGTGCTCTTCTGTCTGCGCTTATTCTGACATCGATCTTGCATCAGATTGTCTCGTGCCTGTAGCGGATGGTGGGTTCGAGTCTCTAGTAACGGCGGAATATTTGCGCATTTGAATACGTCCCCGTGGCTGGTTGACGAGACCCCAATATGCGCCACTTCCGTCCTTTGGGGCGCGCGATTCGCGCGGTTCTCAGAAGTGGGAGAAGGCGTTCCCTTTCCTCTCGCCTTCGGCCCGGGACTCGTCGTTCAGGGCCCCCTACAGCGCGTTTTAGAGAAATGGAGTCGATATGGATGGCGCGAGGAAAGTGCCGACCGCGTGAGCCTATACCCGCATGACCACGGTCAAAAAGCGCTTGACAACCGATTTCTTTGCAGATTATAAAGCGGTTGACTATAAGCGCTTAGTCATGCTAGTTGCCCTAATTTTTCTGACCCCCCAGATTTTGGAAAACGCTACAGCGGTTTCCAAATGTTGACTCTGCTGCCGCCATTGGAGGTTTAAAATGAGCGAGTTCCGTGGAATCGAGGCCAGCACGCAGGAAAGGCTCATTCGCGTTTACGGGATTGCTGACTGCGCCCGCGATGTTCGTTTCCTTCTCCTTCTATCCGCTTTGATTCTCACGTTCACATCGATTGCTTTGGCCGACATCACCGCTGCCATCTCCGGAATCGTCCAGGATTCTAGCGGTGCTGTGCTGCCGGGAGTGCAAGTCGTTGCCACGAACGCCGACACCGGCATCAGAACCACCGGTGTCACCGATGCCAAGGGTTTCTATTCCCTGCCAGCATTGCCGGTAGGTACCTATAGTCTGGCGGTTAACAAGTCCGGGTTCAAAAGCTATGTTCAATCTGGGTTGCTTCTTAAGGTAAACGATTCCGTCCGCGTTGACGTGTTTCTAACCGTGGGCAACGTACAGGAGAAGGTTACGGTTGCCGCTGACGCTGTGCGCGTTGAGACCAGCAGTACGCAAATGGGAGAAGTCATCAACGAACAGAAGATTGAAAGTGTCCCGCTAAACGGCCGCAGCTACACCGATCTGCTAGCCTTGCAGCCCGGCGTATCGCCGGTGTCTTCCGGACTCTCGGGAGGTATGGGCGGAACGTTCACCTCCACCGGTTTCGCGATCCAGCAAGTATCAGGTGAACTGAATCCCGGGAATCTTTCCGTCAATGGTATGCGGGAGGCTGCGAACGGGTTTCTACTCAATGGCGCTCCCGTGCAGGAAACCGCATTTTCTGGAACCGCGGCAATTCCAAATCTCGATTCCATCGAAGAGTTCCGTATCTTGACCAACAATTTCGACGCCGAGTATGGCAATTATGCCGGTGGACAGATCAACGTCGTCACGAAGTCAGGAACGAATGCATGGCACGGCAGCGCCTTTGAGTTCCTGCGTAACACCGTGCTCGACGCGACGCAATACAGCACGGGAAGTCAACAGTTGGGTCCAGCTCTGTTCCGGCAAAACCAGTTCGGTGGCACCTTCGGTGGACCCATCAAGCACAGCAAGTTGTTCTTTTTCTCTGACTATCAGGGAACGAGGTACGCGCAAGGAGCGAACAGCGGATCGGTGCCCGTGCCAAGTCTGGCGGAACGCGGTGGAGACTTCTCGGCGCTCGCAAGTCAGATGACTGGAACCGTCCAAGGCTCCAACTGGGCCAGCCAACTTTCGCAAACTCTTGGTTACACCGTTTCTGTAGGTCAGC
Source organism: uncultured Acidobacteriaceae bacterium (assembly GCA_963772045.1). GTDB lineage: Bacteria > Acidobacteriota > Terriglobia > Terriglobales > Acidobacteriaceae > Sulfotelmatobacter. Next base: position 924,267 of record CAVYWC010000006.1, read on the forward strand.
CTTACTATACTTCCGCATGTACGACCACCGCTCAGTGCGTGTTTCCCGGCGCACAGATTCCGACTAGCGCTTTTTCCACCCCTTCTAACAACCTGTTGCCGTACATCCCTAAACCAAACGGAGTCAACGGTAGCGGCGTGCCCACGTACGCCTCGGCGAATATCCCCAACACGCTGCGGGATGATAAGGGGAGCGGCCGCCTCGATGCCGACACCCGTTTGGGCCAGCTCTCTGGGTACTATTTCTTCGACGACAACACCCTGTTTAATCCCAACACTGTGGAACCCGGCTTTGGCAACGGATCGAGCGGGCGTGTGCAGGTGATCGACCTGGGCGATACCAAGACCATCAGTAGCACCAGCGTCAATGAGGTCCGGGTCAGCTACACACGGCTTAAGGAAGTAGTGAACGAACCCTTCGGCGGAATCGGTCCGGACCTTCTTACTAAACTCGGGTTCACCGGCATTGTCCCATCGGTTCCTGCATTTGCGGGCGTCCCGCAGATTGGGTTCAATACATTTGGCATTGGCTCGGGGAGTTCCCCCCTGCCGATCATCGAGAATACCTATGCGGTTCTGGACAATTACACAAAAATCATCGGGACGCATACCTTGAAGTTTGGCGGACAGTTCCGTGCTATTCAGCTACAAGAAAACAATCTCGGTTCGAACGGGTCCTATAACTTCAACGGATCCGAAACTGGAATCGATTTTGCAGATTTTCTGATCGGGGCACCAAACGGCTACAGCCAGGGGCAAGGTTTCCCCTCGCGCGGACGCAGCCGATACATTGGCGCGTACGCCCAAGATAGTTGGCGAGCGAGATCTGATCTTACGCTGAATTATGGGTTGCGCTGGGATGTCAGCCGGCCCTGGTCCGAACTTCACAATGAGATTCAAACCATTATTCCTGGAGAGCAGTCAGAAGTTTTCCCGGGGTCGCCTCCGGGCTGGCTATTTCCCGGAGATCCGCATGTTCCGTCAACCCTCGCTCCGACGCGCTGGAACAATTTTGCCCCGAGAGTCGGGTTGGCCTATTCGCCTTCCGAGCGCAGTGGCCTAGATAAGCTAACCGGCGGCCCAGGCAATTTCAGCGTGCGGGCAAGTTGGGGATTGTTCTATACCACGTTTGAGGGAGCCACGAATTTTAACGAAATCGGCGATGCACCCTTCGGTTACTACTATGGCAGTCCAGCACCACCGGAATTCGCAAATCCGTTTATCAATCGTGGGACAGGCCAGAATTATGGCCAGCGCTTCCCTGCGACTCCTCCCCCATTTAACGCGTCACCGCAGAATCCCGACACCTCGATCAATTGGTTGAACTTGATTCCCATTGGCAGCTCACCGGCCTTCTATTACAAGAACGTGCTTCCCTATGCGGAAGATTACGAATTGGCTGTTGACCGGCAGTTGCCCTCAGGGATGCTCTTGACAGTGGCTTATGTCGGAACACAAGGTCATCATCTGCTTTCTGGGGAAGAAGCAAATCCCGGCAATCCCACACTTTGTCTGCAATTGCAATCTCAAGGTTGCGGACCATTCCAAGAAAACAATGTCTACACGCTCAATGGACAAACACTCTATGGTACGCGCGGTCCCTTGTCAGGCGGCGTAAACGGGACTCCCTACTTCACAAGCGATGCGTACTTCAAGACCATTGGAATCTCCAACTACAATTCACTGCAGCTGACCTTGCGCCGTTCGCGCGGAAGGTTCAGTTTCCTCGCAGGCTACACTTATGCCAAGGCTATGGACGATGCGTCAGGTTATGGCGAATCGGTGGACGTGCTGAATCCGAACTTGAAAGCTTTGTCTGCATTCGATGTAAGAAACAACTTTGTTCTTAGTCAGACCTTCAGGCTTCCATTTGATATGATCTCGCATAACCGCGTGGCGAATGGTTGGATGGTCAGTTCTATTACGCGGTTCTCAACCGGCCAGCCGGTAACCTTGATCGAAACGGACGACAATTCCCTCCTTGGCACTTCAGGCTCGGGCCCAATTCAGTTACCAATCGACACCCCAGACTTTACTCCCGGGGCTCTGAACTTCACTAATCCACGATCAGGACAGCCGTACTTCAACACGTCCTTGTTTAGCCCGGAGCCGTTAGGTCAGCTCGGATCCGCACCCCGGAGATTCTTCCACGGACCTGGGATCAACAACTGGGATATCGCGATCGAGAAGGATACGAAAATCACCGAGGCGATGAATCTGCAGTTCCGCAGCGAGTTTTTCAACGCGTTCAACCATGCGCAATTCAACGAACCTGATGGAAAAATTAACGATGGCCTTAACTTCGGAGTGGTAGGTTCCGCCAACCTGCCGCGAGTCATCCAGTTCGCGCTGAAGTTGATGTTCTAGCCGGCTGCCGGGCTTAGGCGAACGCTTCTGCAATCGTTGCCCGAGCCCGAAGCATGCGCTAGTCTTGTGCCTTCGCTTTCGCCGTTGCCGCGGCCCCCGCCTTTTGGAATGCGCTGAAATTCCCCGCTGCGTTTTGGGCCCACCCCTCCCCGCATTAATGCAAGCATCGTCGCTTACCGGCTAGCGCAAGGTTAGCATTTGCGCAATCGTGTCGAGCGAGTCCTTTCGATGTCGGCCTTCCTCTGCGATGACGCCAGGCGCAACGCGTAATCAGAATTGTCGGGAAAGTATTATTGCGCAAGTTGCGTAAATGCAAACCGATCGTCCAAGTGACATGACGCAGAAGTTCGTGCATCGAGGGCACTTATGTAGTAAATAGTTCCAACCGGAGCAGGCGAGATTCGCCGTCAATCAAACCAGTTCCATGGCGTACGATGAGGGCGGGTTTCACTACACCGAGTCTCTTAGCAATGGAGCGTGATTGTACTTTTCTCACACTCCTGCGATCCAGATGAATATTTGCTACCATGACGATGCGGTGGAGGTGGGTATGCCTGAATACGTGATCGAGCGCGAGATTCCTGGTGCTGCAAATTTGACGGATGCGGAGCTCCAAGAGATTGCTAGGAGATCAGTCTGCGTTCTCAACGAGATGGGTCCGAAGATCAAATGGCTTCACAGCTATGTGACTGGCGATAAGGTCTATTGCGTATACCTGGCCCCGGATGAGGAAACCATTCGCGAACATGGGCGACGTGGCGGGTTCCCAGTGAATCGGGTGGCAGCGGTACGCCGAATGATTGACCCCAGCACGGCCGGTTGACGCGAGCGGCGTTTTGGTCAGGGCTTGGCAGTATCCTTCGACCCGAGCGCCTCTTGGACCGCTTCCTCCATCGACATCTCCCATCCTGATGACCATGCCTGCAAGTCTGCGGTGTTTGTGAGCATGTTGCGGGCAGGTGCAAGCTTTTTTTCCAGCCGGGACTGCTCCGCGGGAATGAGGGGAGCGCCGATGCGCTGACGCAATGCGGCGGCGGCTCCTGCAAGGCGTAGCGCCTGCTGCGGTCTAGATTGCGCGGTTGCGCTTACAGCGAAACACTCAAGCACCCTCGCGATGCCGCGTTTGTGTCCCAAGTCGTTAAAGATCTTCATACTTTCACCATAGAGCTGCTCTGCATGCTGATGGTGACCGTCGGTTGCACTGAGCCTAGCTAGGTCGCATAGAGCGCTCGCGATACCCCAGCCGTCGCCCAACTGCCGGAAAGCTGAGAGACTTTGCTCGTAATAGGACCGAGCAGCGGTGGAATCGACTGATTCCAGTACGAGGTCGCCCAGATAGTTCAAAGTCCACGCGACCCCGGTGCTGTCGCCGACGGCGTGGAAGATGGCCAGGCACTCGTCATACAGGGCGTGGGCGCGCGCGTAGTTGCCCTGCAACCGGACGACATTCGCTAGATTGCTGAGTGCGCGAGCTGTATCAATGGAACTGCCGAGCTCTCTCCAAGTTGCGACGCACTGCTCGAATAGTGAGCATGCAGTATCGAGGTCTCCACGTTCGCGGGCCGTCACCCCCAATGCATTGAGCGCGACAGCGACTCCCCGGTGGTCGTGCACGTTGCGGCACGCTTTCAGACTCTCCTCATGTAGTTTCTGTGCGGAGTCGAAATCGCCCTGTGTACTTGCGAAAACAGCTGTATAAAGCAATAGGCGAGCGCGCATTTTGGGCTCGGTCGCGCCAGGTAAATTGAGCAGACTTTCCAATAGCCTCCGCCCCTCTGCAAAGTGTTCCCGCGTCTCCCAGAAATGAAACAGAGCGGATCCGAGGCGCATAGCCCAGTCTGCAGCACCGGTTCTGATCAGGAATTCCAACGCTTCACGAAAATTCTGATGCTCGAGATCGAAACGCTCAAGCCACTCGGGATGAGTGCTCAGTTCGCCGCCGCAATCCTCGGCAAGCACAACGTAATAGGCGGCATGGGCGCGGCGCGTTGCAAACTCCTCGCTGCTTGCGGCGAGATGTTCCAGAGCAAACTCCCGGATTGCTGAGAGCATGACGAAACGCGTCTCCTGGCCCGGCTGTTCTATCTGCTGGGTCAGGCTTTTGTCGATCATCGAGGCGATGCCATTGAGCACGTCCATGGCAAGGTCGCATTTCGTGTCGCACACGGCTTCCACAGCTTCCAACGTGCACCCGCCCATGAAAACAGAAAGCCGCCGAAAAAGGCTTTGCTCGGCAGGATTGAGCAGGCTGTAACTCCACTCCACAGTCCCTCGCAGCGTTTGCTGGCGTACCGGCAAATCACGCGCCCCGCCAGTTAGCAGGTTCAGCGAGGATTCGAGGCGGGTCAACATGGCTGCGGGCGAAAGTAGCTTGATGCGTGATGCTGCTAGCTCGATCGCGAGAGGCAGTCCGTCGAGACGACTACAGATGGCAGCTACGGCCGTCGCGTTTTCTTTTGTCAGCGTGAAGTTGTTCTTCACAGCTTTCGCGCGTTCAAGAAAGAGCGCAACCGCTGGGAAACGTAAAAGGGCCTCCGGCGCGAAGGGAACAGATCTTACGTCAGGCGCTGCCAGAGCCGGAACCGGCAGTTCATGTTCACCGTAAACATGAAGCAATGCTTGGCTGGTAACCAGCACTTTCAAGTTGGGGTTTGACGTCAGCAACTCCGCAACGTCAGAACCAGCGGAGAGCAGGTGCTCAAAGTTGTCGAGCAACAGCAGCAGTGGCTCGGTTAGTCCACGCACGTACTCTTTCAAACTCTCGTGCGACGATTGACCGGGCACTTCCCTGAGTCCAATCGCCTGAGCTATTGCAGTAGTGATCGACTCGTTTCTGCTAACCGCCGAAAGGGACACGAAACATACACCACCCGCGAAGCCATCGCCCATTTCGGTGACTACCTGTAGCGCGAGCCGGGTCTTACCAATGCCGCCGGGACCCGTCAATGTGATCAGTCGCACATCCTCGCGATTCAGAAGTTGTCGAAGATTAGCCACTTCCCGCTCACGCCCGATGAAGACCGTGCGCTGTACGGGCATGTTGCTCGGACGAGGCACAACATGGCGCGTCTCTGGATCAACCCGCAGGTCACGAACTGTGGCGAGATCGCGAGCCAAATCCCGGGTGGAGGAGTAACGCTGATTCGCGTCCTTGGCCAAGCACTTTTGAAGTATCCAAAAGAAGGGTGCCGGCGCCAGCACCTTCATGGACAGTTGCGGTTGGTCGCGGACAATGGCAGCCATTATCTCCGCCCTGCCTCGGCCCTGAAATGCCGGATGCCCATTGACCATCTCGTAGAGCACCGCGCCAAAAGAAAACTGGTCGGAGCGAAAATCGACGTCGTCACCATTGGCCTGTTCCGGCGACATATAACCGACGGTTCCCATCACCGTACCGGGATCGGTGAGTAAGTTGGCCTGAGTCGGGCGCTCCGGATCGAGAGAGTGATCGCGCAGCTTCGCCAGACCGAAATCGAGAATCTTGGCATTGCCATCCTGGGCGACCATAAGGTTTTCAGGTTTGAGGTCGCGATGGACGAGCCCCGTTTCATGCGCCTTGGCCAAAGCGTCGGCAATCTGGGTTGCGATGGCGATGGCCTTGCGAAATGGCAGTGGCCCGGAAGCAATCAGAGCACGCAGCGTCTCACCGCAAATCATCTCCATTGCGATATAGTGCGTGCCGTTCAGGTGCCCAAGCTCATAAATGGTGACGATGTTCGGATGGTTCAGCGCCGAGGCAGCCCTGGCTTCGCGCTGGAAGCGGCTGAGAGCCTGAGAGTCGTGCGCTACGTCGTCAGGCAAGAATTTGAGAGCAACAAGGCGACCGAGGTCGGTGTCCTCTGCTTTGAAAACAATGCCCATTCCGCCGCCGCCAAGCTTTTCAATCACGCGGTAATGTGAAACCGCAGTGCCGATAAGGTTCTTCCACGTCACTTTGGGGGCTTGGTTAGCAAGGATTTTGCCTGCCACCTCCAGCGCAGGAGATTCGATGAATTGGTCAGCTTTTTTCTCATGAGCCAGCAGCGACTCCACTTCGCGGCGGAGCTCGTCGTCACCTCCACACGCGTATTGGAGGAATTCCGTGCGTCGCCCTTCATTAAGCTCCAAAGCCTGCTGACAAAGCTCTTCGACGCGACGCCAAACCTCAGGCTTCATAGCTTGCCTTCTCACGACTCAACTCGCGCAAAAGCCAAATCTTGGCCAGTCGCCAGTCCCGAATTACGGTGTCGCTCGAAACACCCAGTGCTTCTGCCGTTTCTTCGACATTCAATCCGCCGAAGAACCTCAGCTCCACAACTTTGCTTTTTCTTTCATCAATCGCAGACAATGCTTTCAAGGCATCATCTAGGGCCACCAGATTCACATCAGGTTCATTGCATACCGCCGGAGCCTCTTCCAGAGAAATGTGAGGAACGGCACCGCCGCGTTTCAAATAACCGCGCGAGCGGGCGAAATCGATCAGAATGCGCCGCATCAAATTGGCTGAAATAGCGAAGAAATGCGCCCGGTCCTGCCAGTTCACTTGGCCGCAGTCCACCAACCGTAGATAGGCTTCGTTGACCAGTGCTGACGTTTGCAGCGTGTGACCGGAACGTTCTCCGGCCATGTAGCGCTGCGCAATCTGGTGCAATTGCTTGTACACCAGTGGCGTGAGCTTCTGCAGAGCCTCTTCGTCTCCGCCACTCCAGGCTTTGAGGAGGCGCGTGACCTCATGACTAGAATGCAGCCCCATCCATCCCCCACAGTGTCCATACATTACAACGAAAAGACGCAAAAACATAGCCCGGGTATGCAATGACGGTTGTTGGAACCTAGTCCTTTTAATTCCTGCATTGCGGTTTCTTTCAATCCCTTCCCGCCTTACTAGATAGAGGCATGCACTTGGCTTCAGCACGAAGCTTGGAGCCGCCTCCACAACACTTCGCAAATAGGAGAAACAAAATGGCGATCACGAAGCATGCCGCACTGCTCCTCATGACGTTGGTCGGGTTGACGGGACTGGTAAGCGCGCAGACGTCCACCACGATCAAGTCACAGGTCCCCTTCGACTTCGTCGCGAATGGCAAGACGATGCCGGCGGGCGAGTGCACTATCGCAGTTGATGTGAATGGACGGACCCTGCTGTCGATCAGCAGCGGGGAGCAGCACACCGTTGCCTTTCCCATTGCAGATGAGTCACCGAGAGCGCGCAAAAAGACGGCTCTGGTGTTTCACCACTATGGCAAACGGTACTTCCTGGCCGCTATCGAGCACGAAGGAGGAACTGGCTACCAGTTGCCCGCAAGCAGACCAGAACGTGAACTGCTGGCCCGGAACGTCCGTTGGCAAGTACTCACGCTTCTCGCATCTGCCAAGTAGACGAGCAGCTCGCTCGTAGTTGCCCGGGAAATAGGCGTCGCAACACGGCGTTTTCTTGGGAGTTTTCTCACAACAAAGATAAGGAGAGTCAACACATGAAAAAAACGTTTTTCACGTCACGTTTGTCGTTGCTGTCGATTGCGTTCCTGGCGCTTTCCTCGTTTGGCTTGGCTCAGCAGAAGGCGCAGCCCGCCAGCGCGGGCGCAGGAGATCAAAGCGCGCTCGTTCAGACGGTTCGCGAGGCTACGAGACAATACCTCGACATCAACAACGCGGTTGCAGATGGTTATGGGCAATTTCTCGGCTGTGTCAGTGGCTCCGACCATGGCGCCATGGGTATCCACTACGTCAATTTCAACTTGCTTAACGGAACCATTGACGCCAAACATCCTCAGGCGCTCATTTACGAACCTGTGAACGGTCAAATGAAACTGGTGGGAGTCGAGTTCATTGTGGACCAGGCCACTTGGCTTAAGAACAACAACAACTCACCGCCGGTGCTTGCGGGCCAAACGTTCTTGTTAATCGATGCTCCCAACCGCTACGGTGTCCCGGCTCCGTTCTTCGAGCTTCACGTGTGGGCCTGGAGGGACAACCCGAAGGGCGACTTCGTGGACTGGAACGACCACGTGAGTTGCTCACATGAATAAGCTACTGGAGACGCGGGCTCACGCTGCGCGTCTCCCTTTTTTTGTTGTCCGAAACGAGGAAGGAGAACCCATGCCCAAGTATGTTATTGAGCGCCAGCTTGCCGGCATCGGAAATATAACACCCGATCAGGTGCTTGCAATCTCGCAGAAATCGTGCAGCGTTCTGGATAGCCTCGGGCCGAAGATCCAATGGCTGCACAGCTACGTGACGACGGACACGATTTACTGTGTCTACATCGCTCCCAACGAAGAGATGATTCGCGTCCATGCCATGCAGGGAGGCTTCCCGGCAAATCGTATTTCGGAAATCAAGCTGGTAATTGATCCGACTTCGGCAGAAGTCTGATTTAAGCTTGTCCCAAAACGTACGGCACGCCTCGGTCAGCCATCTGGATGAATGCAGATATAATGACGTGGATTTAGGAGAATGGTATGGATATCCGATCATTGCAGCGGCCTTTGAAAGACGCATATCGGCAGGCCCCGGCCAGTTCCCGGATCACATTGGTGGCGAATGGACGGAAGACCGATGCACCCATTTCTTGCTCCGTCGACCTCGGGCGAGCAATCTACAACGCTCAGGCGCACAAAGGCGTTGGAGGAGCCGGTACAGGCGCCTGCTCTGGGGATTTACTACTCGGGGCATTGGCCGCTTGTGCACAGATCACTTGCCAGATGGTTGCCGCCGCCATGGGGGTACCTACCGACGACATCGAGGTAACCGTCGAAGGAGATCTGGACTTGCAAGGGACATTGGGAATGTCCAAAACGGTGCCGGTCGGATTTGAAAGTATAAGGGTCAATTTCAATGTCCGTGCGCCGCAGGCAACGCAGGAACAGTTGATGGCTCTTGAGCAAAAGACCGAGCAGTATTGCGTTGTAATGCAAACGTTGCTGCATCCTCCCCAAATCCAGAACGTGTGGGCAGGTACGCAGTTGGTCAGAGCTTAGTGCCGTCGCCTGTGCGACTCCTCGGATGAGGACGTACATTCTTGATACGAACGCAATTTCCGAACTTCGGACAGGCAAGAAGGCGTCGCGCCAGCGAAACTCCGGCCGTGTCTTGCCAAATTGCAATTGGGCGGGGAAGATTGTCTTACCATGCAAACCAAGGTCTCCACTAAGGGGCAAGTCGTTCTTCCTGGTCCGCTTCGTCGCCGGCTTGATATTCGTGCCGGCGATCCGCTGGATGCGAACATTGAGAACGGTCGAATTGTATTGACGCCTCAGCGGAAGCGATCTCATCGAGTCAAGCTCGTGACAGACGCGATTACCGGACTTCCTGCTCTCAGTGCCGGCCCCGAGGCACCGATATTAAGCAGCAAAGAAGTTGAAGAGATCCTGGCAAATTTCCCATGATCTATCTGCTCGACGTAAATGCTCTGGTCGCTCTCGGGTTCATGAACCACGAATTCCATCCCCGCATGGCTCGCTGGGTCCGAGCGAATGGTTCACGACAATTAGCGAGCTGCTCGATTACGGAACTCGGATTTCTGCGGGTACTGGCGCAAGCTCCCGCCTACGGATTCACCGTGGTCCAGGTACGTTCCCTATTGCTGCGCCTAAAAGAGGCCCCCACGGGTCCACTTGCGTTCATTCCTGATGCGCATGATATATCGCATCTTCCGGGATGGGTGAAGGCGCCCAAACAAATTACCGACGGTCATTTGAGCCACCTGGCAAAAGCCAATGGCGCGCTCCTCGCGACCTTGGACGAGAACATCCGCGGTTCTTATCTGATACCGAAATAGTGCTTTCGGTCCTAAAAGTTAGGCTCGTCAAGCCAACCAATATCTTCTGCTCCTGGGCTGAGTTCAGCCCATGCGGGTGGCTCGCAGCGCGGTAAATTTTGCAATCACGTCGTAATCGCGATCTCTATGCCAGACAGGAACGCCGTTCCTGATGGCAATGGCGGCAATCAAGCAGTCGGTCGAAGAGCGTATAGTGTGGGGACGGGTTTCGGGGCGCATGATGATGATCCGCACGTGCCTGTCCTTGATAATCGCCACGGTCGTAAAAGACCTCGTTACGTCACAGGTTTTCAGGCACGTCGTTTGACTGTGTTTTCGTCCTTCCTATCTTCTGCAGACTCCTGAGAAAAGAATTTCCGATTCCACTAGTTGGAGAACACGGCGGCTTTGTGACGGGTTTGATAATCGTTCCCACTGGCCAACACTGCCCAGCTGATCCTGGCCAGCTTGTTGGCAGTTGCGACGATCAGCACATTGCGTGCGGTTCTGGTTTCCGCGGATACTTCGAGTGCTATATTGCTAACGTCGCTCTTTTCTTTCGCTGGCGTTTATGGAACCCAGTGAACTGGAACAACTCAAAGAAATCTTCTACGCGGCGATTCAAGAATCGCCCAACCAGCGTGCCGCCTTCCTGGCAAAAGCCTGCGGCAGCGATGAAAATCTTCTAGCTGAAGTCGCGCGTCTGCTTGCTGAGCACGACAGTGCGGATGGATTCCTCGAGACTCCATTCAGCAGCGTTTCATCCCTTCGGTCTTTAGCTGAGGGCGACAAGGACCTTGAAAATCGAATCATAGCTGGACGCTATCGGGTTGTGAGCTTTCTCGGTGAAGGCGGGATGGGGGTGGTGTACAAAGCCGAGGATACTCGGCTTCCAAGGTTTGTTGCCCTCAAGTCGCTGGGCAGAGCGCTAGCGGGAGACGCGACGTCCCTGGAGCGCCTGCGACGGGAAGCACACGCTGCATCCAGCCTGAATCACCCTAATATCTGCACTATCCATGACGTGGTGGAAAGCGAAGGCCACACGTTTATCGTGATGGAATATTTGGAGGGGCAGACACTCAGGGAGATGATCAGAAGCGGATGCTTCAGCACAGAGCACACCAAGCCCCAGCGAAACGAGGCACCTCTTGCCCTCGACAATCTAATAAGAATCGCTACGCAGATCATCGAAGGCCTTGAGGCGGCTCACGCCAAAGGCATCGTGCATCGCGACATCAAGCCAGCGAATCTCTTTGTAACTAAAGCTGGGCTCGTGAAAATCCTTGACTTCGGGATCGCCAAAATGGCGCGCCCCTTCGACGGTGATGCAGCATTCGTCGGCCATGCACAATCCGGTCTCCATTTTGAAGAACGGCTAACTACGGGAGTGGCCGCGGGTACGATTGGCTATATGTCGCCGGAGCAATTGAATGCCAAGGAGTTGGACGCTCGTACCGATTTGTTCTCATTAGGCGCAGTGCTTTACGAGATGACCACGGGGACGATGCCCTTTGCTGGGCAGAGCACCAAGCTGGTTCGTGACTCGATCCTGAGCCAGCAGACAGTTCCGGCAGAGCGGTTGAATCCAAACCTTCCACCAAAGTTGGCAGCGGTGATTGGAAAATGTTTACAGAAGGACCGCGATCTGCGTTACCAAAAGGCCTCGGACGTTCGAGCGGATCTGCAACATCTGAAATCGGATTTGAATCTCCCTAACTCGGCAGCGCGGCCCTTCGGCGGAAAAGCGAACTGGAAGGGAGGTCTTCAGCGATTGCGCGGCGTGAAAGTGATTGGATTTACCGCTACGATCGCTATCACTCTTGCCCTTGCGGCCTATCTCTCGGTCCGGCTGCTGGTATTTCCCGACCAGCCCAGAATCGGTAGGCTCGACGGTTCGTCGCTGGTAATTCTGGATGGGAAAGGAAGAGAACTCTGGAAGAAATTCTTTCCTGAGGGATTCGGGCCAGACTACTACTACAACGAGAAGCTCTCCTGGGTCGGTGGAACGCACCTCTGGTTCGCGGATCTCGAAGGGAAAGGTCATACCAGCGTCCTATTCTCGTATTCCCCGAGAACCACGGGTTTCGAGGCGCACTCGTCAACACTGATCTGCTATTCCGATCGCGGCAAAGAGAAATGGCGCTGGTCTCCCGGCCGGGAGTTGCCGGAGCTCGCCGGAAGTCCTGCGATCTATAAGACCTTTGCTCTTGGGGTGTTGAAAGCGACTCAGAATAGGCCGGCCCGGATCGTCGTTGCCAATGCGCACGCCGTCTGGTGGCCGAGTCAGATTGCGATCCTGGACGCGAATGGCAAGGCTCTCTCTGAATACTGGCATTCTGGCGCGTTAACGCAATTAGGGCTGGCGCCTTTGGAGGGCGATGGGAAAGAAGAAATCATCCTGACAGGAGTCAGCGAGTACGACCATCAAGCCACATTGGTCGTACTCGATCCGGATAGGGTGTTCGGAGCTTCAAAGGAAGTGCGGCCTGAGTTTCAGATCCACGGCATGGAGGAAGCCCAAGAGCGATTGCGCCTGTTGTTTCCCCGCAGCGATTTGAACCGGGCGCTGTACCAGTACAACCAGGCCCTTCAGCCAACCGTGGAACATGGTGTGCTTCGAGTTACGGTGGCAGAATGCATCAACGCTCTCACTGGATGCCAAATCTGGTATGAATTCGACAGAAACTTTCACCTGATCGCGGCATATGCTGGAGGCGACGAATTTCGCAGTGCTCATAATCGTTTCTATCAAACCGGTAAAGATGCGCATACCCTCAGCGCAGCGGAGCAAGCAGCGTTTCTGAAGGTTCGTTGTCTCGTGGGATGCAAGACGGAATTTGTGCCGGTCGGGAAGCTAGTCCCTTGATCGACTAAGGGAATCGTGTCATTAGGGCGGGAATTCATCGCAGCATCCCGCAAATTCCGGTGCCGATGAAAATTTCGTAGAACCCTTGAGCTCACAGAATTCGCTTTCTCGGCCCGGCAGTGCCAGCAAAGATTTCTGGCGGCTAGGACGTAGATTTCACGGTCCAGCCCATCTTGAGCGAGTCTTACCATCTGCTGATTCTGAGTGATCGCCTTTGTCATAGGAGAGCTCGCCATGTAACCAGGCACGAGCCACGGCCCAATCGCGCTTGACTGTGCGGGGCGAAATGCCCAGAACCTCGGCCGTCTCTTCCACTGTCAACCCCCCGAAAAAGCGCAGCTCCACGATCCGCGCCTGCTGAGGGTCGAGACGCTCCAGGCATTGCAAGGCGTCGTCTAGTTGGAGCACTTCTCCTGATCTTGCTGAAGAGACATCTAAACCTTTGTCCAATGAAACCACCATTTGGGCGGTGCCACCGCGTTTCTCCGCGTGCCTGGCTCGCGCGTGTTCCACTAGAATCTGCCGCATTAGGCGCGCGGCTATACCGAAGAAATGTGTCCGATCGCGCCACTTGGTAGCCCCCTGCGAAGCTAGGCGGAGATATGCCTCGTTCACGAGTCCGGTAGGCTGCAGCGTGTGGTCGGGCCGCTCACCTCTCATGTAACTCGCTGCTAAGCGGTGGAGATGGTTGTACACAAGGGGCATGAGCTTGGCCTCAGCTTCAGGATTGCCATTGCTGAACTCCGCCAGCAGGCGCGTCACCTCTCCGGATGCGGGCTCCACACGTCCCTTTCTTTTCGCCGAGTTAGCAGAATTCTAGAGCATTTGCAGGTCTGTGAAAAAACTTTATCCACGTTGTGGCCCGCTTTAGGAATGACTTTCGCACCTTGGATTGAGGGCGAGTGTAGCCCAGCCCTTGTCCGCCATGCGAAACCATTCTTGGACGCTTATTTGCCTGGCCATCGTATCGGTGACGGCTCAGCCGGTCCTGGCCGGGCATCGATTTGTCGATTACCCGGTTCGTCCAGTCGAGGAATACGCGAACAAGGTTATCGTGAAAGGCCTCATCGTTGCCGTGCAGCCTCTGGAAGACGTGAACGAGCAGAAAACGTATTTTGGCACAAATCTCAGTCATCGCGGGATTCTTCCCGTTCTGGTCGTAGTCCAAAACACCTCGGCTTCGGATACTTGCCTCCTTGACCAGTCGGAGGTGGGACTCGGGCAAGGGCAGGAGTTAACCGGGAAGGGTGCGCGCAAGACCGCCTCCAAACTGGGGTCTGGCGGACTTCTCGACCTTTCGCTGGTGCGGGAAGTAACCGATGTGCGTGACAACCTGGTGCGGCGGGAACTGCGCAGCGGCACGCTTGCGCCAGGCAGAACGATCTCTGGATTCGTGTATGTACCAATCCCGACGGATGCACTGCGTGCGAAGGTGCATCTGGAAGTTCCCGTGACCAACGAGCAAAGCGGTGAAACCGAGGTTGCCAACATCCACTTCTAAGGCCAGACAGGAGATACTTCATGCCATTTCGTCGGACATTTTATCTGCTCTTCATTCTGCCTCTCGTGTCAGTCTGCCCGGTGCTCACTCAGAACACACCGATGGCTCCGAACAAGTTGTCCCTGAAAGCGGTCTTGGTTCTAACGCCAGAATTCTGTGCGACGGTGAGCAAGCAGGGCAGCGAGAAATTCCAGATCGGCAAAGCATCCTGCAAGGTGCTGGGGCCGACGCTGCAGAATGCCTTTCTAAACATCACACCGGTAGACGACGGATCGAAAGCCGGCAGTGCGGACGTGGTTCTCGAGCCGCGCTTTGCCAATACGACCACCACGCATAAAGCCTTCGCCTTCTCCAGCCGCGAACTTGTGGTCGGTATCGAATGGACGGTACGCGATCCGTCGGGCAAGGTTATTTGGATTGGGACCGTGCAGGGTACCGCCAAACGTCACATGGGCAACGCATTCACCTACGCCCACAACGCGAAGAAGATTCTCGAGCAATCGGTGCAGGATATGGCGGACCAATCCGCCGCGACCATGTCCTCTGCACCGGAGCTGCTGAAGCTGAGTGCGGCACCCGTGAAGTGACTGGAGATCCCACGGGACCAGGGGCAGGTTGCACCGGGAGGAGGACCGAACTCATGAATTGCCGCTGGATCATCGGTTTGCTGGTGATTTGTGCGCCAAGTCTCGCCGCCGCTCAGCAGGGAGCTACGCCTTCAAGTCCCACACAGTCGGCGTCTGCCGGTTTACTGCAGGACGGAATGCCGATCAAGCTCCAACTACTGAACAAACTGGACTCGCATATGGCGAAGACCGGCGACAGAATCGAATTCGAGATTGTCAACGATGTGGTCGTCGAGGGTGTGATTGTGCTGCGGCGCGGTGCTTCGGCTACCGGTGTGATCACCGCATCCCAGGCCAGCAAGACCATGGGGCGCGCGGGCAGGCTGAGTTTCACCATCGACGAGATCAGGCTGAAAAATGGCGAGAAGGTGCCGGTGCGCGCATATAACCGCACCAGCGGCGAAAACAGAACCGGGGAAATGGTCAATTTGATGCTGAATGCACCGATCGTCGCGGCGCCATTTTTTCTCCTGATGCACGGAACAAATACGGTATTCCCCCGCGGTACGCAGATCACGGCGTTTGTGAATGGAGATATGCACCTCAGGCTGGACGGTTTCGGAAGTGCGCCGTAAGAGCGGTTCGGGCCACCGGCTCCATTCCCCCGGCGCCGGATCTGTTTTTGCGTTTCCGGCGGGAACGTTGTTCTTGCGATGGCGAACAGAAGGTCCATGCCGGCTGCGCAGCAGTGACAAGGGAGAAGCCATGAGTAAGTTCCGCAGAATAGAGTCTATCAGTACTCTGTTTTTCTGCTTCTTTCTTAGCGCCTGTGGCAATCTCGGTCCCACTGGCGGAAACAGAGCGCAATTCCTGGTGACGCTCACGTCCCTCTCGCCGTCAAACGTAATGGCCGGTGGGCCACCGTTCGTGCTGACCGTGAACGGATCGAATCTCACGGGAGGTTATGCCACTCTCGTCTGGAACGGCGGACAGCAAATTAACTCGGTTGGAGCGGGTTTATCGAGCGAGTCCACGCAGGCTACGTTCCTGATCGACGCCAGCTTGATCGCGAATCCTGGAAGTATTTCCATTGCCGTTGTCGATGGGATCAACAACAATCAGCTCTCTAACGCGCTTACGTTCACAATCGATCCTCCCGGCCCCACCGCCTGCGCGCTTTTTGGTACGTACGAATTTCTATTTACGGGCAGTAGCGGAAATGCAACCGCGGGCGCCTTTGGCGTTGACGCCAACGGAAATGTTACTGGCGAGGAAGATATAGGGGTTACTGGTACCGGTCCGGTGGTCAACATTCCGGTCACCGGCACCTGCAACAATAGCGCCACACCCGACGAAGGGACTTTGACCGTTGCGTCATCTGCCCGTGGTAGCTCAACGTACTCATTTGTCTTGCAGAAAAATGGGGGAGGGCAGTCGCGTGGCCAGCTTGCAAATTCATCAGGCTCGGGAGTTTTTGTGGGAACTAACCCTGACGCCGTCCTCAAGGACGGAGACTACGTCTTCGGAGTGCTGGGCGAGGACCCATACGGAGGGAGTGGAGTTGGGGCCCAGATTGCTATCGCAGGCAGATTCACATACAGCAATGGAACGCTGAGCGCAGGCGTCGGCGATATCAACGACGGCGGAGCGGTGACGCCGAGCACATCCGTCTCGGAATCCACCATTCCTCCGCCCCAGCCAGACCCGTGGCCGCGCATGCTATTGAACCTGTCGATCGGAGGGCTTTCGACCGGACTGGTCGTCTACCCTAGTTCTTCAGGGAGTGCGTTTGCGATAGCTACGATCGCGACTCCGTTTCCTCATTCAAGTGGGGAGGGGGTTGCTAATGTTGCCGGATTTATCTCGCCTCAAGCCAACGCCGGCTCCTATAGCAACAGCAGTCTAAATGCTCCCTTTGTATTCACTACTTGGGGAGTGCCCCCGCCATTATGCTGTTGGAGTACGAACCCTAGTGCGAGCGATACGACCATCGGCGTGGCTTCGGGTTTCGACAGCAACTCCGGCACCTTCAACCTTCTGTTCGATAATGTTTCCGGAGGGGCGGTCAATCTCAATCAGACGATAACCGGCGCCACATACAACGTTGCCAGCAATGGCAGGGCAATCGCCTCTTACAGTTCAGGCGGACAGATTCAGAATTACGTCTATTACCTCGACAATGCTAACGAGGGCTTCATCCTCGGGTTGGACAATACGGCGGAGTTCGGGTTCTTCCAAGCGCAAGCGTCGGGTCCGTTCAACACTGCATCAATCAATGGCACTTTTGCCGGCGGTACTTCTTTGCCCGAAACGCCTGGGTCGCCGAATCTCGTGTCTGAGGTCACTCTGAACAACGGGAGTCTCTCGGCCAACACACCATCGGGCGCTCTCAGTGGCACTTATTCAGTCACGGCAGCGGGAAGGGGAACCGCAACCGTGAATCTGCCTTTGCTCGGAGGCAACGATCTCGTCCTGTACGTGATTGATCCGCAAAGTGTCTTGCTGATGGGCAGCGACAGCACGTCGAGCGACGCCATCATGTTCATGCATTTTTGATCAAGCCGACGTGAAGCCAGGGGATCACGACTTACTCGGAAGTTGAGCTACCCACAACCACCGAGCGTAAGTCGGCTTCTCGGAGATGTGGCCGGGTTAGGATCGATAAACGCGCCAGCATCGACGGATCCTCAGCAGACACCGGCTTCAAATTCCAGCCACGATGCCGCCATGTTCCGGGATATGGACTCGGGGGGAGTAGAATGCACCGTAGCCGGGACGGTTTACTCAGAGGCTGGTCTGATAGGCTCTGAGCAGAACGAATGGGCCTACACCCTCATGAAATACACCAGCACAAACAATTGCTGGATCACTCCGTTGGGCCTTGAGGAATGCTCTTATAATGCTGTCCCGTGGTGCAATCCAGGCCCTCCGCATAACGACCCGAGTCCACTCGAAGATGCTACTCCGCCGCCAGGGTTTGGTTGGGGCACGCTGGCACGGTGCAATAGACCCAGCGGAGCGGACTTCTGGAACTGCCTTCATGGGATCGCCTGGAGAGTTAATACCCCCGGCCTTCCTAAGAGCCCGAGTTGCACTGTTAACCCTTGACCGAAGTGAGGCCGTAAATGACTGAACGTTGCAAACCCTGCGCCCGAGTGCAAATGACTGAACCATTCAATCTGGATCGAGTGGAACGACAAACAAAACTCTACGGACTGTTGCCTCCTGAGCGTCGGGCAGAGATTGACAAGCTCTGCGACTGCAATCCCCACATCGGGGCACGGAGCATCAACCATCGTATCGGGTGCGCGAGGTCGGAAGCGATCATGAATCTTCCCGATAGCGAACGCGAACCGTAGGAACGAAAGCGGCAAGGAGAACATCCAATACGCTCTTTACATGAGTAATAACTGTACCCCGGGGGTGGTACCAGATGCCCTCATCGGTGGAAACACCAGCACGGAGATACTCTACCCCAACAGGAGCGCTGCGGAGTTCGTGTTACGTTCTTACTGCTTTAGTTTCACGGGGCACCAACCGTTTGCTTGTGCAAATTACCCGATATGGGACGAGGGCGACGTCATATCGTGGTCGACAAATTATAGTGGGAACTACTCGGCGTGTACCTCTAAGCCTTAAAGACTCGGCGCGCTGAGCGGGAAAGGATCGAGTTATGAAATTGCTGAAGGCGTCCGTCTATGTTCTAGCGCTCTGGGCAGCGTTCTCGCTGCTTTACTTTGGGGGAGAGCTTTACACGGCGCATCAGTCGCGCAAGTACTTGCAGCAACAAAAGCAGATCTGGGGACACGACTGAGCGCTGACAAACAGAGCCAGTCTCTCTCGAAGGAGAACATCCAATCATGACGACAGCAGCCCACATTGCCAATGTCCAGGAGGATCCCGCCAAGGCGCGCAAGCCCGACGGCCAGGAGTGCGCCTGCGAGGCGGTGCCCGTCGTGCACGAGCACCAGGGCGACGCCGTGCTGAAGATCTACCGCTACCAGCCCAAGGACCGCGAACAACGGCCGCTCGGCGGCGTGCAGGTCATCAAGTACAAAGACGAGCAGGACCTGGCTGACCAGATGGCGGCGCAGAATTCGGAACTGGTGCGGCTGAACCGGGAGCTGAAATGGCAATCGCACAAGCCGGCGGTGGCCGACGTGCCCGCCGATGCCGAGCGCCGTTCCGCCGCGCAGGCCCCGAAGACCCGGAAAAGATCGAGCCGGCGCTGGCGCGAGCCTTCGAAGCCATTTACGGATTCAAGCCCACCGACCTGCGGGAGATCCAGCAGAACCTGCAGCAGCCGCGCGATTACACCGAAGTCAGTTTTCGCTGGCTAGGTTCATCTTTGCATAAATTTCGATCAGCAACTCGTCGACGCTTCCGCGCTCCGCAACGGAGGGTATGTTGCCCATGCGATCAGCCCATCGGGGTGGCCCGCAGCGCGGTAAATTTTGCAATCACCTCGTAATCGCGATCTCGATGCCAGACAGCAACGCCGTTCTTGATGGCAATGGCGGCAATCAAGCAGTCGGTCGAAGAGCGGAGGGTGTGCCCCTTACTTCTGTCGAGCCGGTAGATTTCGGAGGCAGATACAAACAAGTTGAGGGGTAGTGGATTACTTAAGAACGGTGGAGAAAGGAACATCTCACGAAATGCTTCGCCTCCCGGAGTGCTCCTCAGCCCTTGGAGCACTTCCTGGGCGACTGGGCCACACGTGGCAAAGTTGAGCAGCTGTTCCTCTGAAATCCTTGCTCCTAGTTTGCCGTTTAGCAATTCAATCCAAACGAAGTGTCGACGAGAATCACTTGCTACTCCGATGTCTCCGGTTTCTGTGTCCGTTCGGCTGATCCTCGCGCATCTCTGCCAGGTTGCCGTCCCGGAGGTTCGTGCCAACCGAACGACTGCAGCGACGACGTAAAAAAGAGCAGGATCTTTCGCTCGTCAGTGTTCATCGACGGATTGAATTGCGAGCACTCGCCCCGTGCTGTTTGCACAAGGAATTGGCATATGACTTACAGACTAGCGAATCGCTGCGAAAGGATTTTCGATGCGCAAGCCTGATATGGCCTGCCCGGCGACCAGGTCTTCGGAAAGGATCCGGTTGGCACCACTCTTGACCGCCGACGTCACTATCAGAGCGTCCCAGAACGCAATGTGCGATTCATCTTCGATTCGAAATGCATTCCAAATATCTGCAGGTGTTGTGTCAACACACCAGACCGTGTACGTGCTAACGACAAGTCGGGCAGATTCCTTGGAAATGGGATGCGGAATCTTTCGCGTGACATTTACGTAAAATTCCTGAAGTACCTGCGCACTAAGGACACCAGTTCGCTCGCCCCAAAGGTCGTGAAGAACTCTCTTCGCTGCTTCGTGCTTTGCTTTGGCATCAATGTCATGGGCATAAATCAACACATTTGTATCGACAAATGTCCTATCGTTCATGCAGCTCGTCCCGTTTCGCTTGAATTACTCCACCGAGGTGGAAACCCCTGTCGAGAAGCACCAGAGCCTGCCTTTCGGCGCGTTCGTAGGTCTCGTCTTCTCCCACGAGGAACTCGATCTCCTGCGCCAGCAGCCCGCTGATCGAAGTCTCACGGCGGGCGGCGAGGATCTTGGCCTTCTTAAGTACCTGTCGGCTCAGGCTTATCGTGACATTCTGTTTTTGTTCGCTTCGTGAGCTTGCCATGAGAAGATCCCTTAGCACGTAATCTACGTGTACCACGTGGCACACGTGTTGTCAATCCGGTTCTGCATGGATATTCGCATGGCTTCACCGCCGCGCGTCTGATTTGACCCGCCCGGCGGAAACACACCGGCGCAGAGATGCATGGGCGTGGCTGTCGTGGCGAAAGGCAGCTTGCAAGTCCCCTCTCAAGTCCTTCGCGACACAATTGCAACGCGACGCGGCAGCCGTGCAGGCCGCGCTCGCGTTGCCCTGGAGCACGGGACCAATCGAGGGCCCGTTCATCGACTGAAGCTGATCAAACGTCAGATGTATGGGCGGGCCAAACTTGATTTGTCACGGATTCGCGTACTGAACGTCTCTTGACCGAGCCGAAACAAATACGATGCAAAGAAGTACTCCTAACGCCGAAATACCTCGGCTAAGCCGCCGCCGACGGGGATCGCGTGTCCTGTGGTTCTTGCGCTTGGATCGCTCGCCAGGCAGAGGATACCTCTAGCACCATCCTGCGGCACGATTCGAACTCTGGTTAGTGTGCGCTGTGCGTAGAAATCGGCGACCTTGCCGCGCAGTTCCTCATGGTGAACCCTGCGACCTTTCGGTGAAGTGCGCTATTACTCGATCTCATTCGACAATAAGGCTCGAGCAATCTTCACAATATCTGCTCGCGCTCCGCGGAAGGCCCAGAGTTGTGAATGATCTTCAATGTGATTGAGTCCGGTGCCTCCCCCGATGGCGGGAACGTGGTATTCCATTTCACTGAACATTCCCCAGCGACTGTTGACGCTGCACGCTTGCGTGGAATATCCGCGATCTTCCGGTTGGGTCCAGGGTACATCAGCGTATTCTCCCGACGGATTGACAAAGGAATTCCGCACGATGAGGGCATACCGATTGCCGGTGGGATAAATATAGCCTATCCGTCCTGTGGCAACTGCGGCGCGTATTCCGATCTTGTGTTCACCAAGCGCCCGCATCTTGAAGCGCACCAGACGATCGCTGATTGTGAGTTCATCGGGAGGAGTACCAACCAGACCAAAGTAAATCGTCGGTTCGGTTTTGGAGTAGGTTGGAATAAATAGTTCTCCCTGATGCGGCATCTGTGTAAGACTCCACAGGCCAACTAAGGGGACGCCCTCCGGGCTCGGGTCGAGGATCTTCAGAGACGTCAAAAGGGTGTGCCCCGCGTATTCAACCGTGCCGATACGAAGCTGGTGGTCGTAGCGCAGGGGATTCGGAGCTGCTGCAACAGATCTTGTGATCTCCAGTTCCATGCGCTTCCCGGATCGAAAGGCATCGACATGCAAACGGTTCGTAAGCTTTAGTCCTTGAACTGTTTTCGCAAGTTCATAGTTGCCAGGGTCGAGCCCGCGCGGCTGCCAGTAACCTGCAATATCGATGTTAGGAAACTTTGGGAAGAAGAACTCCACTTCCGGTGCGAGCCAAGTCCTGTCGCCGCCAGAATTCTGCCAGTCATCACTCGCGTAGTAGGCGCGAGCTGACTCTACACTGTTAAGCACGGAATTCGTCCAGAAGAAGTTCTCGTCACTGCCCGCCGCGAATACTCCGAGGATCCTGCCTCCGTAGGGCAAGATCAACACTCGGGTCCCATCCTCAGTTTGATATAGCTCGGTAGATTTGCCGACCAATTTCAGCGTCTCGACAAGATCTTGTAGCATTTATCTGCCACCTATAGGCCCGGGATATAACCTTTCCCAAAAGTGTTCGAAGACTCTTTCCTGAAGTCGGAGACCAAAGACATGAGTGCTGTGGTTCCTCCGTCGGCAACGATGGTCTGACCGACGATGAACGATGCGTCATCCGAACACAAGAAGGCCGCAAGCCTGGCGATGTCCAGTGGTTCTCCGCAGCGTGCCACCGGAATCGCGTTGTAGCCCGTTTCAGCCGCTATCTCCTTCGTGAAACCGGGGATGTTCTTGAAATAGTTCTCGACCGTGACCCAACCCGGAGCGATCGCATTTACGCGAATACCTTTATATGCCAGTTCAACTGCCAGAGATCGTGTATAGGCAATGATCGCTCCCTTGGTCGCCGCGTAAACCGAATGCTCCGGAACGCCTTGCAGCCCATGGACCGAGGTCATATTACAAATCACGCCTCCTCCTCCCCGCTCCAGCATGTCCGCGACTACCTTTTGCGTGAGGAAGTACTGTGCCTGGAAGTTGATATGAAACATCTTGTCGAATTGCTCTGGTGTAACTTTGAGGAACGGACGGTTCATGGTGACACCGGAGTTGTTGACCAAACAATTCACGCCGCTAAGAAACTCAATGGCCTGATCGGCAAGCTTCGTTACTTGCGCTAACGAGTCGAAGTCCGCTTGAAATACGGTGGATCTGCGGCCCATGGATTTTACTTGGTCGACAGCGGCCTTTATGCCGGAATTGCTGTGGGCGTAATGGAATACGACATCGGCGCCCTGTCGCGCAAACTCGAGGCCGATCTCATATCCAATCCCTGTGCCGGAACCGGTGATTAGCGCTTTCTTTCCATGTAATCTTAGGTCTTGAGCCATATACACCCACTCACGAGAAATTTCAAAAAAGACAGGCCAGGAAAAGTTCAGGTGTTCGCTATCTACGATAGCACCCGAAGATGCTTCCTGTCGGCCTGCACACTTTACGTCCCCTCTCTCAAGAGTGTCAACAATAATGTTGACGATAGCGAAAGCATTCGATAATAATGCGTCGTTGCAATGAAGGTTCAAGATAGTGCCGTCAATCGGTCGTTTATGAGGACGCCGAGCATTTACGGCCGAGAGAGGAAAATTTGAAAACTCAGAGTTCCGGAACAGGGTATGCAAAACGCGCTGTCCTCCATCATTCCTGCAGACAATTGCGGGGCACTTCGACTGCGGTGGGGAATTAGCATGACTCAAGGTCTAGACATCCCTGACCGGGGAGCAATGGATTTTCTCTCCTTAGGCGCTCTCGTGCATCGGCTGGATCCTGGGATCATCCCCTTTCGTAAAGCCACCGAATGCCAAATCCATGTCAGTGGCGGCGAGTTTAACGTTGCCGCAAACCTTTCGGACTGCTTTGGTCTCCAGACCGGTATCGCGACAGCGATGGTTGAATATCCGATCGGCGATCTGGTCGCCGAGCGGGTGCGGGCCATGGGTGTTAAGCCCTTTTACAAAAGGTTTTCACACAACGGCGTCACCGGATTAAATATAGCCGCCGTCTACAGCGATCGCGGCCAGGGCGTGCGTCCCCCCGTAGTTTTCTATAATCGCGCGAACGAGGCCGCTGCTCAGCTGAAGCCGGGCGACTTCGATTGGAAAACCATCTTCGCTCAGGGCGTGCGCTGGTTCCACAGTGGAGGCATCTTCGCTGCACTGTCAGAAACGACAGTTGAGTTGATCCTCGAGGGCATCGAGGCCGCGAAGACCGCGGGTGCGGTGGTCTCCTTCGACCTTAATTTCCGTGAGAAACTCTGGAACCTTTCCGGCGGTTCGGTGCGCGCACAGGCAGTTCTCCGACGTATCGCGGACCGGGCCGATATTCTGGTCGGTAACGAGGAAGACCTGCAGCGAGGACTCGGTATTCGCGGTCCGGAAGCGGCCGCGAAGTCGAAGCTTGACCCGACCGCATTTGTGAGCATGATCGAGCGGGTGTTGGAAAATTTTCCTCACATCAAGGTGATCGCCACGACGTTGCGGGACGTGCACTCGGCGAACCGGCATGTTTGGGCTGCGGTGGCCTGGATCGATGGTCGTGCCTACCTTTCTCCATCCTGCGACCTCGATATTCATGATCGCGTCGGTGGCGGCGACGGTTTTGTATCAGGATTCTTCTACGGACTGCTTACCGGCGAGCCGCCGGAAGAGGCATTGAAACTCGGTTGGGCTCATGGCGCCCTGCTTACTACCTTCCCGGGCGATACCACGATGGCCACATTGGAACAGGTGAGGGCTTTAGCGAAGGGCGCTTCAGCGCGAATCCAACGTTAACGCCTGGCAGGTGTCCAATGCGATGCCGAAGAACAGAAGGGAGCATGCATGAGAACCGAATCGCAACTCCTGGAGAGCACCCAGCGCTTTCATACATCTTTCTGGAAGAAGGAACGGGCTGACCGTCCGCTGGTCGGCGTCTATGACGAACGTATTTTCTTACCCATCGACTTTCTGCGTCAGCCCTTTGCGAATCCGACTGTTACTCCAGACGACGTCAGCGCAGACCGCGTAATGACCGAATATGAATACAGTTTTCAGAACCGGTCCATCTCCTGTGACGACTACATCGCATTCTCCGCGCCGTGGCGTGGCATTCCGTGGTTGGAGGCCTGTTGCGGTTGCGCGGTGCGGTATTCGGAGGGATCTCTGGCACCTTCGCACTTTGTCCAGGCACCTGAGGATCTGGCCGACTTGCCAATCCCCGCTCCAAACACATGGTTCGACTGCATGCGGAACGAGACGGAGCGATTGCGGTCACAGCAAGCTGCTGATTGTTGGATCAGCCCCTCAATCCTCCGCGGTCCTTCCGACGTCCTTGCAGCCATGAGGGGGCTGAAAGAGTTCTACTTGGATCTGCACGATAATCCGCAGGCGCTAGCGGAGGCGGCGACTCGTGTGAACGCGTTATTGATCAAGTCGTTGGACATGCACTATGAAACCGTTCAGCCAAAACTGGGGGGCTACGGTCATATCTTTGGCTACTGGGCACCAGGGAAAACGATCGTTATTCAAGAAGACGTCATGGGCATGTGTTCCCCCAATGCGTATCGCGACATTTTCATGCCGAACAATGCCGAGGTCGTCCGCCACCTTGGAGAACATGTGATGTTCCACCTTCATTCGACCGGGTTCCAGCATTACAAACATGTTTTGAACATCCCCGGTATTGCGGGACTGGAAATAGTTTTGGAATCCATAGGCCCAACGGCACTAGACATGGTGCCAGTTTTCAGGGAAGTCTTGGAGAAGTCCCGGCTTATGTTGCACGTTGGAACGGGATTTGAGCAACTGCCAAAGGTTTTGGCTAAGCTCCCGAAGGAAGGACTTTTCGTAGCCATCCCTGCCCGGTGCATTCGGAATGATCAAGAATTCTACGAGTTCATAGCCGCGATCTCACATTGATCAGTCTTCAGATGACACCCGCGATTCTATCTGCTACCCGCTGCGGGTCGATCATATGAAGAAGTGCGATCATCCCGCAAAGCGCGGCTCGTCCATGCCGGTAAAGCCCGCTCGCAGGCGAAACAGATCGCCAGACTGCGGGTGCCTTCGTTTGTCTTCTTCGCTCAATCCCAAAGCAGCAGACGTGATATAGAGCTCATCTAACCGCTCGCCGCCAAACGCACAGCTGGTGGGATTGGCCACAGGCAACCGGTATTCGCGGTCGACTTTGCCTTCTGGGTTATAGCGAACCACTCTCCAGCCCCCGCAATATGCGCTCCATACGAATCCCTCAGTGTCAACCGTCAGTCCATCGGGTATTCCACCGTCGGGAGTTGTCTGCACAAAGATTCTGCGATTCGCGATTGTTCCAGCTTCGTAGGAGTAATCATACGCGTAAATGCAGTACCGAAAGGAATCGGTGAAATACATGATCTTTCGATCGGGACTCCAGCCGATTCCGTTTGCGACGGTAATGTCCTCATCCATAAGTTGACACGAATGATTGGCCTGAAGGCAGTACAACTCACCATCCGGGCCCTTGGGATTGGCATCGTTCAGCGTACCCACCCAAAAGCGGCCTCGGCTATCCGTAGCCGCATCATTGAAGCGAACACCCGCTCGGCCAGCCAGTGGATCGCAAATTGGCTCAAACGTTCGGCGCTGGATGTCCCACTTCGTAATTCCGTTGGCGGTAGCGGCGATGAATCCGCCGGTCTTCCGGATGCCCAGAGCCATTACCGGCATGCCCGTTTCAAAAACTTCGAGACGTCCGGTTTGAGGAGAAAATCGAAGGATCTGATACTGCTCGATGAAGTTCACCCAGTAGAGCCAACCCTCCTGCGACTGCCAGACGGGGCCCTCCCCGATCACATTGCGAACTTCGAGAACGTGTTCGACTTCGGCCATAGGCTTTCTTCCTTTTTTCGGAGAACAAATTGCGATGCTTATGAACTGTCAGTTGCTGATAGCTATTGACACGGTTTAATCCTGCTCTTTATCAGTCGTCGTCAACAATAGTGTTGACATAGAGTAGAGTCAAGATGAATCATGTTGTCCTGCACTGATCCAAATCAGCTGCCCTTGTTTTGCGCTCTCTTAAGCATGGCGCGGTTTCTTGTGCGAATCGAGATGAACGTATGGAAGCTCAAAGGAATACAGCCTGCCCCCCTGCTAGCAGGGAGCGGGTCGTGGCCTCGCTCTTGCACCGTCAACCTGACCGTATACCAATTGATTTCGGAGGTACCTCGGTTACCAGCATGCACGTTAGCTGCGTGGCTGAGCTTCGTGACTATTTTGGACTCGAGAAGAGGCTAGTGAAAGCTTACGAACCGTTTCAGATGCTGGGAGTGATCGATGAAGATCTGAAACAGGCTATGGGGGTGGATGTCGAGGGAATCTATCGTCCCCAGACCCCCTTCGGTTTCCGCAATCGCGATTGGAAGCCATGGCGCATGCCGGATGGACTTGAGGTGCTCGTTTCGGAGGAGTTCCGGGTCACGAGAGATACGAACGGCGACATTTTAATTCATCCACAGGGTGATCTCAGTGCGCCACCTAGCGGAAGAATGCCGAATGATGGCTATTTTTTTGACGGCATTATTCGGCAACCACCAATTGTCGACGAGAACCTGGACCCGCAAGATAACCTGGAAGAATTCAAGCTGATCTCACAGGAAGATGTTGAGCATTTGCGAAAGTCTGCCGCGCAGGCGTGGAGTACAGGCCGCGCTGTGATCATGAGCAGCGTTGGCACCGCGCTTGGGGATGTTGCGCTTGTGCCAGGACTCTCACTGAAGTATCCGAAAGGCATCCGCGACGTTGCTGAATGGTATATGGCAACAAGCAGCCGTCGAGACTATGTTCACCAGGTTTTCTCTAGACAATATGAGATCGGTCTCGAAAATTTGAAACTTATACATCAAGCGGTAGGAGAAGCTGTTCACGCGCTCTTTCTCTGCGGCACTGATTTCGGGACGCAAACCTCGGCATTCTGCTCAGTCAAGACATTCCGGGAGCTGTATTTCCCATACTATGAAAAGGCGAACCGTTGGATCCATGAAAATACGAAGTGGAAGGTCTTCAAGCATTCTTGTGGATCCGTAGAGCGCTTTATCCCCTCTTTTATTGAAGCCGGTTTCGACATCCTCAATCCAGTACAGTGCTCAGCTACGGGCATGGAACCCGAGGCTTTAAAGACTACATACGGTGATCGAATTACATTCTGGGGAGGCGGAGTCGACACACAGCAGGTACTGCCTTTTGGCACTCCGGAAGAAGTGCGCAAGCAGGTCTTGGAGCGTTGCCGGATATTCTCCCGCAACGGTGGCTTTGTGTTCAACGCCATTCACAATGTGCAGGCTCGTACACCAGTGAATAACATCGTAGCTATGCTCAAAGCTGTCCACGAGTTCAATGGCCTGAAAATGGCGGCATCGTGATGCAGCGACTGGCGCGGATAACCTCCGCCCCACCGCTCGTCCCCAAACGAGCATGGCGTCACTTTGATCGACCCCATGAGAGTTTAACTGTCAACAATAATGTTGACTATATAACACCTGTTTGGAGATAATTCGCATCAGGCTGTAACGTTCCTGCCCATGAAGATCACTGCCGTCGAAACCATTTATCTTCCCCGCGGAATTACCGTGCACGCCGGTGCCATCACCTACCTTTGGGTTCGAATCCACACTGACGACGGAAGCATCGGTTTAGGGGAGAGCTATCCAAACGCAGAGGCGGAAGCAGCCATCGTGCATTCGCGTCTCGCCGCTGTGCTTCTAGGAAAAGATCCGAGTACCATCGATCGACTTTGGGCGGATATGTTTCTCGCCGTTTCGTACAGTGGCTGGGGCGGGGCGGAAATGCGTGC
Source organism: uncultured Acidobacteriaceae bacterium (assembly GCA_963772045.1). Lineage (GTDB taxonomy): Bacteria > Acidobacteriota > Terriglobia > Terriglobales > Acidobacteriaceae > Sulfotelmatobacter. Next base: position 953,002 of record CAVYWC010000006.1, read on the forward strand.
CCTCAGCGCGGTTGACATCGCGCTGTGGGATTTGCTCGGTAAAACCACAGGCCAACCGATTTATAAGTTGCTTGGCGGCGCGTCCCGGCAATCCATACGGATCTACAACACCTGTTACGACCATGTTGATTTCAACCGCGAGCCCGCGCGACTAGCCCGCGAACTCCTTAACAGCAACATCAAGGCCATGAAAATCTGGCCCTTTGATCAAATCGCCAAAGAAAGCAGCGGGAATCACATTTCCGCTGAGCAGATACGGCGGGCGACTGAGCCTTTACGACTCATTCGCGAGGAATTTGGCGACTCGATCGATGTCGCGATCGAGTTCCACGGTTTCTGGAACCTGCCGTGTGCAATCAAGATCGCCGCCGCCCTAGAGACCTACAAGCCAATGTGGCTGGAGGAAATGCTACCGCAGGATAATCTGGCTGCCTACGCTGAACTGGCGCATTCCACGAATATACCGCTGTGTTTGAGCGAGCGACTTATGACACGTTGGGGATTTCGCGAGCTTCTGGAAAACCGCGCAGCGGGGATCATCATGCCGGATCTTTCGTGGTGCGGGGGCCTTTCCGAAGGCAAGAAGATTGCGAACATGGCCGAAACCTATTATCTCCCGATCGCACCGCACAACTGCGGCGGTCCGGTCCTGCACTTTGCGACGGCGCATCTGTCGGCCAATGTGACCAACCTCTACATCATGGAGAGCGTCCGGCGTCACTATAGCGAAGAGTATGACGGCCTAGTCAACCGGAAGCTGGTAGTGGGAGCGAGTGGCGAATTGCCCCTGCCTCCGGGGCCCGGCCTCGGTGTCGAGCTAAGTGGCGAGGTGCTTACCCGCAAGGATGCGATTGTCAGGCGGACGTCTCTTTAGGTACTGAGGGCCTCGCCCCGCTTGCAACGCTTAGGCGGTATTTTCGGGTTTATCATTCAACATCGCTAGCAGAGTTCCCACTGGCACCTTTAAACCCAGTTCCACTTGGATCGGGCCGAGGTAACCCCTTCCCATCGACTCGACTTCCATTTCGATCTTATCGGTTTCCACAGTGAACAAAACATCGCCCTTCTCGACGAACTCGCCCGGTTTTTTCAGCCAGCTGGTTACCGAACCCTCCTCCATGGTGAGACCGAGCTGCGGCATGACAATTTTGTACGCCATCTTTAATACTTTCTCCTTGACTGTTTCATCATGTCCTGCACTTCACTGACAATGCGATCGACTGTCGGAATCATTTGATTTTCAAGAACTGGGCTGAATGGATTCGGCACCGCCAATGAGCAAATTCGCTTCGGGGTCGCCTGGAGTTCGTCGAAGCAGTCCTCCACCGCAATCGCTATAAGCTCTCCGGCAAAACTACAGTATGAGGGAGACTCATCAATGACCACGAGCCTTCCCGTTTTCTTGATGGAATCGGTGATCTTATGTCGATCGAGGGGAACAATGGTTCGGGGGTCGATGACTTCTGCCGAAACTCCTTGTTCGGCCAGTACCGCTGCAGCTTTCGTGGCCAAGTTCACCATTCTGGACATTGCTGCAATCGTCAGGTCCGCACCTTCGCGGACAATGCGCGCGTCTCCGAAGGGGATCAGGTATTCTTCCTCGGGTACCACGCCCTTGGTGTTGTAAAGCGACTTATGCTCAATCACAGCGACAGGCCCAGGATCGCGGAGCGCAGTCTTGAAAAGGCCTTTCAGGTCGTAAGGTGTAGCAGGGAGGACAACCTTCAAACCAGGCGTATTTGCGAACCAGTTATAAAAAGTGTGCGAATGGTGCGCTCCAGCGCTGTGCACCGATCCCATAGCACCCCGAATTACAACCGGCGCTTTGATCTTACCGTTGGACATGTAGGAGATATTGGCAGCCTGCTGCACAATTTGAGTAATGGCCTCTAGAGCAAAATCAAGAAATACTTCGTCGACAACACTGCGCGTCCCAGCCATAGCGGCACCAATCGCGGCTCCCGTGGCTCCCAGTTCGCAGATACCCGTGTCGCGTAGGCGGTCGTCCCCGAATTCTTTCCATAGTCCGCGGGTTTGACGGAAGTTTCCACCGCGCGGACCGATGCCTTGCCCAATGTAGACGATGCTATCGTCCCTGCGCATCTCTTCGCGCAGAGCTTCTACTCCAGCATCCCCGTACGTGATCACACGGCCTTGGTCTGACATATGTTCTCCTCAGCTAAAACACATGCTCATTTACGGTATTCGCCGACGGTTCAGGGCTTTTCTCGGCGAATTCGACCGCCTCGTCGATAAGCCGCTCTACTTCCTGATCGACCACCAGCAGCTCTTTTTCATCAACCACACCTGAGTCGAGCAGTCGCTTACGAGCGAGTTTCACAGGATCCCGCTGTTTCCATTGTTGAACTTCCTCGCGGGTTCGATAATCCGTACCGGGGTCGCCTTCGTGATGGCCAACGTAACGATAAGTCTTACACTCGATCAAAGTTGGGCCGCCATCATGCCGGGCCCGATGGATCGCAGCTTGCGCGGCTTCATGGACCGCGACTACATCCTGCCCGTCGACCTCGACGCCAGACATTCCGTACGCTGCCGCACGACTGGCTACGCTGGTATTCTTGGTGGCACGCCGAAAGGCCATTTCCGTCGCGTATAAGTTGTTTTCGCATACATACACGACCGGTAAGTTCCAAACCGCACCGAGATTGACGGCCTCATGAAACGAACCGCTGTTGACCGCGCCATCGCCAAAGAAGCAGACGACAACCTGGGACTTCTTTTTAAGCTTCGCGCTAAGGGCAGCGCCTGTGGCCAGTGGAATCGGAGCGCCAACAATTCCGTTGGTGCCCATAAACCCGTACTCAGGCGCGTACATGTGCATGCTTCCGCCGCGGCCCCCAGAACTTCCCGTTGTTTTACCCCAGAGTTCGGCGAGAACAACGCGGGCAGGCACTCCTTTGGCCAGCGCGTGACCATGCCCACGGTGTGTGCTGAAAACTAAGTCCGCTGCTCCCAGATGGGAACAGACGCCCACCGCGACTGCCTCTTCTCCCACATATAGGTGAACAAATCCGGGAAGTCTGGCATTACGATACAGCTCCTGAACTTTGAGCTCGAAAAGTCTGAGCTCGAGCACCTTCTTGTAATAGGTAAGAAGTAGTTCGTGCGAAATCTGCTCCGCCAGAACTGGTTCCGACATGATGAAAGCCTCCCGAAATTATTGCGCTAGTGGCAACTTCTGCGGCGCGTGTTCGCGCTGCGAGCGGTAAACAGCAGTGAATAGTTCCACTACGCGACGTCCTGCTTCGGCATCGACCATCGGTTCTCGATCTTCTAATACCGAGTCAATAAAGTCGGCTAGTTGCACCTGATGATAATGAGTCATCACGTTCCAGGGCCGCGACCGGTCTTCACGATTCCAGGCTTCGAGGTTCTTCTCTTCCCCGGGGACGGTCCAAATATCGTTGAAAGGAGGGTCCATCTTCTCCGTGACACCGGAAATGAATGGGGATCCGCTATCAGTCTCGGCTCCAACGGACGCCCCCGACGAGCCATGAATGTGAATCTTTCCCCACAACCCCGGACGCTGCGAATTGCTCAGAACAATCGAACCCATTCCTCCACCCTTGAAACGAACGGAAGCAACTACGGTATCGTCGACCTCTATACCTGGATGGTTATAGGTATCCCAATAGCCGTGCAATTCCACGGCGGGTCCCATGAACCAACTCATCAGGTCGAGATAATGCGGCGCTTGGCTAACCACCACACCACCGCCTTCACCGGCCCATGTTCCACGCCAGGGATCGGAGAGGTAGTAGGCAGGTTCACGCCAGCCGAGCATCGTCACAATTGCGAGCACCGGTTTGCCGAGCTTGCCGGCGTCTATCGCTTCCTTCATCCGCAGGACGGGTTCATACCAGCGGCGTTGACTGATCACACTTAATTTGATTCCGGCAGCGCGGGTGGCTGCAATTGCGCGATCACAAGATGCTAAATCGATGGCCAGTGGCTTTTCCGAAATTGCGTGTACGCCCGCGGCGGCGGCAATCTCGACGGCGGCTGGATGTTGAGTGTGTTGCGTGCAGATGGACAGGACATCCACTTTTTCCCGCTTCAGCATTTCGGCTAGATCGGTGTAGGCGCTGACATGGAGTTTGTCAGCGAAGGCTTGCGCACGCTCGCCCGCAACGTCGCAGACTGCAACTAGTTCCGAATTTGGGAGCGCCTGATAAGCGAGAGCGTGAGTTCCGGCAACCTTGCCACACCCCACAATGGCAGTTCTCAGGCGAGTTGTACTTGTTCTGTGCATGCGCGTTAGTTCAATCACTATTCGTAGCGATACATTCCGGGTTCATGGGACTGACGCGCCGTCTGAGTCGCCGGGACGGTGCCGTAATTCCACGAGAAATCCGAGTAGCTTCTGGGTATCCATCAGAGCCCAACGGGTACCCGGACGAATCCCGGTGCCCGACTGAAGCACAGTTACTCCAGACTTTGCCAATTCCTGAATTACGGGGCCGATATCAGGTACTTCAAACAGAACGTGGTGAATTCCGCCGCCGGTTTGATCAAGGAAGTCTTGGTAAGCATTGTGCCCTTCGAGCGGCTGAATCAGTTCGACCTCTACACCGCCCAATTGGACGAACGCTTGTTTTATCCGAATGTGCCGTTCTGTGCCACGATAGTAATACTTCGACTCAGGGCGATCGGGCCACTCCACCAAGCGAAAGGGTCCGATGCCGAATAGGGAAGTCAGCAACTGCGTGGTTCGGTCCCGGTCGGCGACAACAATTCCAATCTGGACGAGTCGCTTGAGTTGTACCGAGGCCAGAAGGGAAGATAACGAGCTCGATGTCGTGTTTTTCTCAGAAATCATCGAGCCAGGTAGCCTCCGTCCACTGGGAGAATCACGCCGGTCACCATGGATGATGCGTCCGACACTAAAAATAAGGCAGGGCCGACGATCTCATCGGGCTCGCCGACCCGGCCAAGGGGAATATTGGACACCCAGGTTTGCATCAGCTTCTTCGGATCAAATTGCGGGTCGGCCATGACGTCTTTGAGCCCAGGCGTCATGAACTGGCAGGGAGCAATGGCGTTGACCCGAATTCCTCTGTCGGCCCATTCGAGAGCCAGCTGTTTGGTCATAGCGTTCACTCCGCCCTTGCTTGCGCAATATGCATTTGCACCGCGGCCCACGCCTACCACGCCGGCGATCGATGAGAAATTGAGGATGACTCCCGCGCCCTTCTTCAACATGGCGCGTGCCGCCGCTTGGCAACACAAGAACGTGCCGCGCAGGTTGATGTCCAGAACCCGGTCCCATGTCTCCAGCGGAGTCGATTCTGCTGGATCATGTTGCGGGATACCGGCGCAGTTCACCAAAATATCGACGCCGCCGAGTTGGCTGATGGTCGCGCCGACCATGGCGGATATATCTTCGGGCACCGAGACGTCTGCCTTTAATGCGATGGCGCGTCTCCCGATTTTTCGCACTCGATCGGCCGTGCGTTGCGGGTTCTCGATATTGAGGTCGCACGCCGCTATGTCACAGCCGAATTCCGCGAAGCCGACTGCGATCGCTTCGCCGAAGCCGACTCCGGCGCCGGTGATCAGCGCCACGCGTCCGCTCAGATCAAACAGCTTTCGGATGGCCGTCTCTTTCGTATTCATGATTCAAGTCTCTGTAGTCCACTTCTGTTCAGTGATTCTGTCTGGTCGCTGGCGCGCTTTCAAATAACAACATTTCTGATGTTTCGGATGTTTCGAGCCTGACTGGAACACCCTCCATCATTAGTTGAATTCCGGACAATTCGACCGTCTCAGCGCGGTTTTCAAATGTGACCTTGTACGTAAGGGAGGCGTCGAGACCGCGAGGCACAAAACGGTAGACGGAACCTTCTTGGTTTGACGTGCGGAACAGGGTTGCAACGTCTCGCCTCTTGTCCGGACTACCATATTCGAGCACCAGCCACGGTGACTCGCTAACGTACGGTGTCTGGGGCGTGTGATGGTAGACCACGCTATTGCGGAGGATCGGCCTAAGCTCGTTCTTGTAGAGATCGACTCCCGCCCGGATTTTATCCCGTAAGATGGGATTCAGTTCGGCCAGAGAGGGCGCTACTCCACGGAAGATCGGCAGGGACATTTGCACCTGTCGAAGCTGCGAGTCAATGTCGCCGTCTCCGGACAAATCCGAGACTTCGGTGCCGAACGTGCGTAACAGGATTTCCGGTGGAAGTACCCACGTCATCCCGTTCAATATCTTGACGCCCCTCGGTTCGCGCATCCAGTCAGAGAGTTCAGTGTTGTCAAAGCGACGGAGGATACCCCAGTCCAATCGGCCGCCACCGCCCGCGCAATTTTGAAAGATAACTTTTGGAAATTGCTGGCGCAGGTGATCAAACATGGCGTAGAGATTTTCAACATGACGCCACCCTGAATTCTCCACGAAACCGTCGCGCACCTGATTTCCGTCTTCTTCTACAGACATGTTGTAGTCGATACGAAAAACGTCGAGGTTGTATTTCTTGATGATGCGCGCGATCTCCGACTCCATCCATTTGGCGACTAAAGGATTCCCTACGTCCAGGTGGCGCCCGTTGGCGACGGGTCGACCGTCGCGAGTCAAAATCCAGTCCGGATGTTCTTTGCGTAACTTCGACGCGGCTCCGGCAGCCTCAATCTCAACCCAGAGGCCGAAACGCATCCCCTTCTTCCGCGCATATTCGCGGATGGGCTGGAGATCGTTGGGCAGCCAATCGCCGGCGTACCAATCTCCGACATTGTCATACCAGTGATTCGGTTCGGGCCCATACCAACCGGCGTCGATGAAAAACGTCTCGGCGCCAATGTCGGCCGCCATGTCGATCTCACGATCAATGCCGGCCTCAGTCTCGTGATCGACAATGTATCCGCGATGATTCGCTTCCACGTCGAAGACATGCTCGGAAGGGGGGCGAGGAAGTACATCGCGACGCACATGATTCAGGAGAGCTTGAGTTACGTGGTCCAAATCCGACTTCATGCAGAGAATATGAGTTTCCGGAGTTTTGACCGTCTCACTGGGTTCGAGCACTCGCAGGACTGGGTCGACCGAACTGGGGCCCATATCGAAAAACAGTCGCGCTTCGTTAACCGGCCTGTCGACTGAGTCGGAGCGATCAACGGGAGACTTTTCCACTCTGCTGGTAACTTGAATCTTCCAATTTGCACTCCAGGCGAGGGAAGCGACAAACCATTCGCCGGTTGCATTGTTGCGGGCGAAAAATGTTGGGTGGCCCCATCCAGACTTGCCACGTTCGCCAGAGATGACCTTGGTCTCATTTACGACCGGGTCGAAGCGCCATGCTCCTTCGTATCCCCATTTGCTGTATTGCGCGTAGCCGACGTCATAGACATCTTCCGAATTCGGTTGGAGTTTCTCTGCGAAGTTGGGAGTGTGCCAGAGCTGCCCAGACCAAGGCGAAACATTCGAGATGGCCGTCGGGCGCTGCCCCGTGTTCTTCACTTCTAGCCACCGAACCATGACCGGATTGCCGCTCAGAAGAGTCTGAATCTTGACGCGAATGGGACGGACGCTGCTTTCAAGTTCCACAGTGACGAGCAGCCCGTCCGGATTGTGAACTTCAGATTGATGGGCTCCAATCCACTTCCACGTTCCAGAAAGCTCCTGGCCTTCGATTTCAAGTTTGAATGCGTCGACTGGCAGAGTGTCCATCTGCTGCCGTTCCGCCTCAAGTTGAATATCTGGGACGATCTGGCCGCTCGATTCCCAATAGCGACTCACCCATCGACCGTTACGCAGCTCTTCATCGCAAGTCGTGAGTCCGGAACTAAACCGGACGCTTGGGATCGGCCCAGTTCGAACGACAGCTGACCGCGGGCCATTTTCTGGAATGACGACGGCGAAGAGAAATGAGTGGGCGAGGGCAAAAGAACAAAAGCCCGCGCAAATGCCAACGATGATCTTCCATTTGCGATTGTCGAAGGGCTTACGAATTATCCCGCCAGGAGATTTCATTTCCCCTTCTTAGCTGGTCTAAAGTCTTCCACCGCATAGGTCCTCCACCCCCGCAGACTCCATCACCTTGAACTGCGAGAGATGACGTCGGCAACCAGCGAGGCAGTGCGATACAGGTGCGGAAGATCTCCATAATCGTGGCAGGCGACACAAAAAATATCATCCAGATTCTGCTGTCGCTTGGACGAGCCCACGGCAGGAATCATTTTCGCCATGCTCGATTATGGTCTGCACGTATCGAAATCCACCAGAACGATACTAGACTTACAGTGCATCGTCAACAATTTTGTTGACATAACTCAAAGGAGACGGAGATTATGCCCGCCCGGCACAGCTCAGAATGGCTATGGCTGCCACGAGAACGCTAACGCTCAACATCATCGTCCTTATCGGGCGTGTGCCAGTGCGAGCCCATTCGCCCGTGAGCACACCAAAAAAAGTGCTTACCACTACGATCGACGCGAGAAACAATGGCCAGCCGATTGATGTACCTAGGTTGCCTAGCTTTAATGTCGAGATACTGTACAAGACGATGCTGCCAAACCACAGGAGTCCCATGCTGGCGGCCGCCAGCCAGTAGTACCATGTGCCCGGCAAGCGTAGCTTGCCGACGCTGCCCTTCTTGCGCATAAGGATCAAACAGTAAATCACCCCCGGCAAGAATCCGGCGTAGAGACACGGTAACCAAACCGCGTTCGACATCATGGCGAGACTGGCGCCATGCTGTTGTGCTGAGCGCTGAATGCTTCCCCCAAATGCCAGCCCAAGATTCAGCATTGAGCCGAGAATGCCTGAGATAAAGGCTAAAAGAAATCCGCCCAAGAAGCCCTTCGGAACTGGGGTGCTTCCCTGTTGAAGAGCAACATCCCTGCTTTTTCCAGCGAGTCCGCACAGAGTCACACCGAAGACAATCACAAGCACGCCAAGGACTATCAGGCCTCCTTGCCGCGTCATGACAAGGTCAGGGTGCTGAACGACCAGCGGGGTGAGAGCACCAACAGCGGCCGAGGTTCCGAGACAGACTGCGAAAGTGATCGCCATGCCTAATCGAGTCAACGCTAAACCAAAAAACACAAGCGACACTCCCCAACTGGCGCCGAAAAATACCATTTTTGCTAAAGTTCCGCCCGAAACCACGGTATACGTGGACCAAAGTCCGGGAACCGTCAGAACTGCAATCACGGTGGGGACCACGGCCACGCCCAGGATGGAAAAAGCAAACCACGAATGCTCCCATTCCCACTTCCGATTCAGTTTCATAGGAAGGGCATATGCGGCATTCATGATCGCAGCGCACAGAACCAACAGGGTCGCCTGGAGGGTATGTGGGGTCATCATAAGTTTCCTGTATGAATCCGAGGATGCTCGATTTCTACCCGAAGCCGGAGGGGGGGCCGCCACCGCCGGGCGAGCTCGGGCCGAGCCATTGGAGCATCAGTGTATTTTTATGTCAACAGAATTGATGACAGGACAGGGGGCGAACCTTCGCGCGGGTTTGGGATATCTCAGTTCGCGGCGAAATCGCTCGCCCAATGGTCCGTGATAAACCCCGGGAAGGCCGAGTTCTGCTCGAACGTGCGGGAATACAACCCGTTGAAGTAGCGTTCCACTTCGCTTTCGATTTTGTCCAGTGGCGTTCTAAGGACCATCCGGACATACTGCTCATGACTTTCGCGTCGTTGCGCCAGCGGAAGGCGCGAGGAATATGCGCGGGCGATCATGAAGATATAGGGATTCATCAGCAGATTGAGAGTCCGGTAAAGAAGCGGTTGGTTGGCGGCCTTCCAGATGGTCCTGTGCAATTCCATGTCGGCATTAAAGAACTGTTCCTCATTGTTCTTCGCCGCCGCCGTTTTTAGTTTCTTCAGAGCGCGACTCAGAATAGCCTCGGGAGAATTTGACGGGTGCTCCCTCATGTAGCGCACGCAGAGCCCCTCCAACTTAGCGCGCATACGAAATATCACGTCGATTTCCGCCAGCGAAATATCGCGGATAAAAGTGCCGCGTCGTGACGTAGTGACCACCAAGCCATCGCGTTCCAGACGTAAGAGTGCCTCGCGGACCGGGCCGCGGCTAACCTTCAATTCCCGGGCGAGATCCTCTTCAATGATTCGCTGGCGCGGGCGCAATTTGCCCGCATGAATGGCGTGACGCAAATGGGCTTCAACACGTTTACTGGCGGTAACACCGCGTTCCGGCTTGGCGGACTGAGTATTCGAAGTTCGCATTTCAGACCCGTCAATACTTATAAGCTGGATTCGGCCCAAACACAAGAGGTGCCGACAGAGAGGTCGTTCGCAACACAGCTCACGATGTTGTCAACAACGTAGATGACAACAATGGGCGCGCACGAATCGCTCAGGATAAACGAGCTCGACGACGAACCTCGAAAACGTGGTGTTTCCAGAGCAATTACGCTCCACACTATGTAGACATTAGTGTTGACAAGATTTGTCTTGACACTTTGTTTCAATATGAGTTAATTTGCGCTTCACATGGAATCTTGCAGCGCCGCGTCGGTCTATCACCGGACCCGAGTGCCGCGGGCGCAAGCTCTATGCGCCGTAAGCCTCCCCGCGCGGAGGCACATGTCAGATTCAAAGCGCACTGATCCAGGAGGTTCCACGATGAACTCCGCCGCATACCGTTTTCTGACGCTAATCGCAGTTCTTTCACTCGTGTGCATTGGCACGCTGCTCGGGCAAACGGCAGTCACGGGAGCTATCGAGGGCAGTGTCACTGACCCCTCCGACGCTGCAGTTTCGGGCGCAACGGTAGAGACCACGAACACCGCAACAGGAGTAACTCAGACAACAGTCACAAATGACGATGGCGCGTATCGATTCCCTAGTCTGATCCCGGACACGTATTCGATCACGATCAAGAAGGAAGGATTTTCCCAATTCGTGAGAGAATCCACCCGGATTGACGCCGGGGCGAGTGTCCGCGTCGACGCGAAATTAGCCGTCGGTGCCGTAGACAGTAAGGTGGAGGTCACCGGCGCGGCTCCGCTTCTTCAGACCGATAGCGCGGAAACGAGTCAAGTTATTCAATCGTCCCAGATCGCGCAGCTTCCAACGTTCGGGCGAAACATCACGCGGCTCTCACTTCTGGCTCCGGGCGCGTTTATGGAGCAAGGTCAACTAGACCTTCATCCGGAAAACGCGGGTGAGGACTTTGACGTCAACATCAATGGATCCCAGACGAACAACAACGCCCATATTCTGGACGGAGTCGATAACACCGAGGTGATCCAGGGGTATTCGCTGCTTGTCGTGCCGCAAGATTCTGTACAAGAAGTAAAGCTCACCACCACGAACTATGATGCCGAGTACGGGCATGTGAGCGGTGGCGTGTGGCAGGTTACCACCAAGTCAGGCTCGAATGCTTTGCACGGATCTCTATTCGAGTACTATCGCTCTTCCGATTTCTTTGCAGCCGATCATTTCAGCCAGCCAAACGGTGTACCTGGCAACGTCTGGAACCAGTTTGGAGGCAGCCTCGGCGGACCCATCAAGAAAGATAAGCTGTTCTTCTTTGGAGACTTCCAGGGGATGCGGAATCATTTCGCCACTTCCAGTCTCTACACAACGCCGATTGACGCGTTCAAGAGCGGCGACTTTAGCTCCATCGCCTCAACCAACCCGATCTATGATCCAGCCACGGGCAATCCGGATGGAACCGGGAGAACCCAGATTTCTTGTAACGGCGTCCTTAACGTAATTTGCCCGGACCGAATCAGTCAGGCTGCCGCAAACACGCTGGCACTGCTGCCTGAACCGACCGTCCCAAACGTCGTCAACAATAATTTTACGGTTGCTCGACCAGGGCTTTTTGACCAAAATCAGTTCGACACACGCGTCGACTACTTTGTAACCCCGAAAACTGTGGTTTTCGGGAAATTCAGTTATTTTGACGCGAGCTTTTACACTAACAATGTGTTCGGCGCGATAGGAGGCGGCCCGGCATTGGGTGGGGCTGTAAACTCCGGAAATTCTCTTGATCACGACTACAGTACAATGGTCGATTACCAGCACATCTTCTCCCCGACCTTGTTGCAAGACTTCCGTTTCGCATTTTCACGAATATACATTCAAGAGTTGCAACTCGATGCGAATTCGGACACTGCGAATACGGTGGGAATCCCGGATATCAACCTAGGTACCATCTACACGACTGGATTGCCAGAGCTACAGATTGATGGCCCGACTAGCGCATTCACGATGGGGGACATCGGTTTGCCTTTCTATGAGCATGAGGCAACGTTTCAGCTTTATGATAACTGGACCAAAACAGCTGGCCGACATGCCATCAAGTTCGGAGCGGATATTGAAAAATTCTTCGGCATCCGCACTGACGTCAGCGGTCGCGGCGTCTTCGATAGTGACCAAAATCTTACCGGCAATCCTTCTGTACCGAATTCTGGTCTGGGTTTGGCGAGCTTTCTGCTCGGTCTCACCGATAGTTTCAACAGAGACATCACACTGGTTCAGCCCCAAGAGAAGATGTGGAAATGGGCCTTCTACGGCCAGGACACATGGCGCGTAAGTCCCAATCTTACCTTGTCTCTGGGCCTGCGGTGGGACTACTTGAGCCCAATCTTTACCCCAAACGGGGAGAGCGTGGGAAATATTAATTTGAACACTGACAACATCGAATTGACAAACTTGGCCGGCAAGTACGCGGGCGTAACGACGCCCAAGACCGAATTTTCACCGCGTCTCGGGGTGTCATATCGGCTGGGACCAGGAACGGTTCTCCGTGCCGGATATGGCCGCAGCTACTTCATGAACCCCTACGGGGCAGGTTTCGGTACTCAGGGCTGCTGCTGGCCCATCAAGCAGAGTCAGACGGACACGCAGACTAATCCCTATTCGCCGTTGTCTTTCACGCTGGATCAGGGGCCCGGTTTACCCGCTACCCTCCCTCCATTTCCGTCGAATGGCTTGATCTCATTTCAAGGCGCCCCCGGGGGCAGTGAGTATTTCGTGGGTACCGGAACTTATCCTCACAGCTACAATGACACTTGGAATGTAACCCTGGAGCACTCGTTTCCGCACCAACTTACCGCCTCGCTTGCCTATGTGGGGAACATCGGCCGCCATTTGTGGGACAACGTCGATGTGAACGCACCGGTTCCGGGACCTAATGTAAACGGTTCGTTCAATCCTAACCGGCCGTATTATGCAAACTACGGGTGGAGCGTGGAGGAATATCAGCGTAACGATCAGCTCGCCGGCTATCCGGAGTTGAAGAGTAACTTCAATTCCCTACAGGCCCGCATTGAAAAGCGTTTTCACGGTGGTCTTTATTTGCTTAGCAACTTTACCTGGGACAAATCGCTTGACGAGGGAACGTTCGGCCCCACTAATATATTTAACTTTCGCAGCAACTACGGAAATTCTGACACAACGCGGCCTTGGGCGTGGGTGAGCGCGGCCAACTGGGAGCTTCCATTCGGACGTGGCCGGGCTTTTGCAAACAACATGAGCCGGCCAGCGGATCTGATCGCCGGGGGCTGGATACTCAGTGGAATCTTCAATTTCCAGGGCGGTACGTACTTTACGCCGTATCTCGCCAATAACGCATCGCTGAATTCTGTCATATCATTAAGGCCCAATCGTATCGGCAGCGGGAAGGTGTCCAATCCCAATCAAAACGAATGGTTTAACCCAGCGGACTTTACCGTGCCTGCCTTGTACACCTACGGCGACTCAGGCAGAAACATCTTGTTGGCTCCAGGCTATGGTGAGGTCGATTTATCATTTGGCAAGACTTTCGTCATCACGGAAAGAGCTCATTTGGAACTCAAGTGGGATGTATTCAACGCGCTCAACCGGGAAAATCTAGGACAACCCAACCCCTATGTCGACACAGCGACCGCGGGACAAATTACGAGCATAGTTGACTTCAGGAGACGCATGCAGATTGGCGCCCACCTCACTTTCTAGATCTCATTCCCGCGTCAACCGGAGTTGCCTCGGCCCATACGCGAGGCAACTCCCACTCTTTAAATTCGCCCTCTACCTCTGATAGCGCAAGAATCCGTGGTAGATGCGCGGCGAGGCCGTTGCTAGCTGAATCACCAAAGGGTTTGCCGCATGAAAGCGTTCATCACAGCCTGCGTGATCTGTTGCCTCGCGTCATTCACAGCCGCCCAGGTATTTATCGCCAAAACACCCGCGAGCTGGGAGCTTACAAACGGACATATTCGCCTCGAACTGACTCGCTCTTCAGATGCCGTGTTTGTTAGGTCGTTACGCCGGGAAGGCGGCTCCGAATGGGTGAGTGCGGGCAGCCCTGCGATCTTTTCTCCGGAGAAATCGGGCAAGTCATACCGTTTTGTTCAAGACGTCATCTCCGACATGGACAAAGGCGGCAAGCAGCTTACGCTGCGCTTTCAGTGCGATACGGGCGGACTGCTTTCTCTCGAGTTAAGGATCTATCCAAGCGGCACCGTGATTCAAACGGCCATGCAACTCGAAAATCGGGGCCAGCATGCCTTGCTTCTATATCCGCGTCTCGATCCACTGTTTCTGACACTGAAAAATCCTACAACCGGCCTGAAACCCTATTCTTCGGTGAAAGGCCAGCACGGCTTTTATGCGGTGGCAAATGCTTCGCCAAAACACGAGTTTGCTGACTGGCTGGTGCTCGAAAATCAAGATGCCGGCGAATCAATGCTCGTGGGCGGTGAACCCGGTCTGGGAGTGCTGGGCTGGAAGGCCAATGTCCTAGCCTCGGCTGCGGGAACGGTGGTTCAGGCCGGGACAATTCTCATCAAGGATAAGAAGTCCGACCCTTCTCCAACCTTCGAACTAGCCCCAGGCGAGACGGTGGAAACGCCGATTAGTTTTTTTGCCATCGCGAAGGGCGACAGCGACAATGCCGGAAATGAGACGTTCCGTTATATGAAACAGTATGTCTTTCAGGCGCCCTTGCCAGATTCCCCTTTGGTCACTTATTGCATATGGCTCACGGAAAAGAACAGTGAAGAATCTCTTCTGAAGGAACTTAAGCTCGCGAAACGAGTGGGATTTGATGTCTTCTATCATGACGCAACTTGGTACCAGGGTGCATCAGTTGTTCCTGGAATGAATGATTGGACGTTGGGACTCGGCAGCTATCAGGAAGACAAAGAGAAATTTCCGCACGGACTGTTGGAACTATCGGATGCGGTCCATGCAATGGGATTGAAATTCGGTCTGTGGGTAGATCCAGGAAATGTAGATGCTGCGCGCGTTGCGTCGGGCGAGATCCCGCAGGACTGGCTGGCGATGATCGACGGCAAGACGATCGGTACCACGCATCCTTCTCTAACTCCCACCAAGCAGTTATGTTTGGGTGATCCTAAGGTCGTAGCGTGGATCGAGCAGCAACTGGGAGACGTAATCGAAAAGTGGCATCTGGACTGGATTAAGTGGGATCCGTCTTCGACCGTAAGTTACGAGTGCAACCGTACCGATCACGGTCACGGCAAGACCGACGGTGCTTACGCGGCCTATCGAGGGCGGATGGAGATCATGCGTTATCTGCTCAAACGCTTTCCGAACCTATCGGGCTTTGAGTGTGATCCATCTCTGGAATTCGCGCGAACCAATCCCGGTCCGCAGAGTCTTCTTCCCGGCGGATATACCAACGAGTTCATCACCGGTCCCATGCTTAGTCCGAACGTTTGGGGCTCGCTCGCAACGGCCGGGCATGGCGATGCCGGTGGAGAATATCTTACGGCTCGCTGGTATAGTGCCTCGGCACTCGACTACTACTTCCGTAAGCATTTCACCCATGGCGTGACTTTCGGCAATATCAACGGTATGTCCTCGCAATTCCTTTCCGCCGCCCCTCCTGGGTTTCTGGAGGCGCTCGAGCGCAATTTGTTGTTTTTCAAACAATATCGCCACCTTTTGCTGGAAGACGTTTACCATCCGACAGTCGAGACTGCCGGATGGAGTTCGATCGAATATATTAAGGAAGATTCGAGTGAGGCGGTGGTCTACATTTTTCGGGATAAGTCTCAGACCGGTGATACTAAAATTCATCTGCGCGCACTGGACGCGAAGGCAAAATATCGAGTGACTAGCCTGAATGATCGACCCGGGCGAGACAGAGACATGACCGGAGAGAGTTTGCTGAAGGGGCTCGCTGTGCATCTGCCAGATCCATGGCTGGCCCGCGGCGATGGCGAGATCCAAGAATTTGCTGATCAACAACTCTATGGCTCAGACATTTTGCTGCTTCGGCGTTTGCCTTGAACATTGCGATTAGAATGGGAGAGCCTACTACCAATTCGATGTTCGCAGAAGCGCGAGGATAATCTACGATTCTCATGTTCGTGACAAAAAGCGCGTTCTGCTATTAGTGGCCTGTCGCAGAGCTAACGATACTGAGCCAAATTGTCAGCTAGCGCCAGTACCCCGGCTAGGGCTGGTGCCTTCGATTCCGTCGCGCTACGCTGCATGTCAACACCTTGAGCATTTGTTGGGGATTCCGGTGAAGGTGAACGCTGATTCCAGCGGGAAACCGAACGGTGTTCCGCTGAAGACGAACAGCCGTCGGAGCGAAGCGACGCTGGCAGGCTGATTGTGCCGGAAAGTGTTCGGCTTCGTCAACGAGCATCCGAAGGAACCAGGTTTTTTCCGGAGCGAAGCGGAGGAGCTTCGCCCGGGGATTTGGGGTGCAGGGGAAAGGGGCGGCAGCCCCTTTATCCCTTGCTTATCTCTGTAGAAGCACGAACCCATTCCTGATCGCCAAGCCTTGATTTTGCACGCCATGCTGTCGGATGAGTTGGCCAGCGTCAGGCGGATTGGGCGAATAAACGGCGCAAGCTTGCCTGGTTTCGACAAGCGGCATTTTGCCTTGCCGCCCTCCTCACGACCACATGAGTTGTATTGGAATGTATTGTGGGGGCCGAAACAGCTCCACTAGCGCAGGAGAGATCGCAGAATAGGAAACCGCTCCTTACGGCTGCTGCACGAGAACGGTGACGGACCCTGTCGCCATGGCAACCCCGAGCCGTCCGCTGCTGTTGAAATCGCCAACTACCAGTGAAAACGGTACCGCGGCTCCAAGAGCAAAGGGCGTAAAGCAGCTACGATCCAGCGTTCGACCACTTGCACCCCGCTTTCGACTTTGGCCTTGTCGCGGGGTTTGTAGGGACGTGCCGGCACTACGCCCATGCCATAGTGCACGGCGAAGTCCTGATAGGTGGGGTTCAAATCGGGATCGTAGCGGCAGGCGCGCGTCACCGCCGTTTTCGTGTTGTCAGGCACGGCCAGCGTGGGCACGCCGCCGAAGAACTCCAGTGCGTGGATGTGGGCTTGAATCCAAGCTTCCAGTTGCTGATCGCGCGTCGCTTCCGCATAGGTGTAGGAACTGGTGCCCAGAACGGAAACAAATAAGGAGGCTGGCCACTCCTCGCCCCTACTGGCGTCATAGACGGGAATGGTCGCCCCCGCCAAATCCACGAACATCTTTTCTCCGGCCTTGTGCTCCTGGCGCAACACCACATCCAGATGTCGTCGCCACTGCTGATAGCGCTCACAAAACCAACTGTAGCGATAGCCCTCGAGATAATCTTGCCGATATTCCTGCCATAGCAACTGCAAGGTCAGATGGCGATGGCGATGTTGCTGCAGCTGCTCGTGAATCCCTTTCCAGTCCGGCAGCGGCCGCGACGGCGCTGCTTTCGCCGCGACCGGTGGGTTTCCAAACAGCTTGCTTTCCAGTTCCTCTTCACTGAAGTCTTTGGGCAGTGGCCAGCCGATCCCGGCCGCTGTCGCCCGGTCCAGATAGTCATGTACCGTGCTCAGCCCGATCCCGCAACTGCGCGTGATCTGCCGCTGCCCTAACCCTAGCTCGAACCTTAACCGCAGAACTTCCTTGATCTTCCGCATGGACTTTCTCCTGGCCGGCACCCTCGTCTCCTTTGCTCGTGGAGTTCAATGCCGGGTGATTGTCCAGCGGTCGCTACCCCTCCTGCTCTTCGCTTGTGGAAAACATTCCGTTCCAAGCCGAACGCTATTCCGGTTAGCGACCCAAAGTGTTCGCCTTCCCACCGGAACGGTGTTCGCCTTCAGACCGGAATGCCGGTCGGGATCACAACGGAATGGTGTTCGCCTTCACACCGGAATCGCGTTCGCCTTCGACCGGATTCCCCACTTGTCCCCGCTGGCGATGCGAACAAATTTAGGACGCGCGTAGTCGCGCGGAGACTTTTTTAACAACCGCTACACTTTTGAATCGGATTTTTCGGATCCACTGAGGCTCTGCGCGGAGGTTTGGGCCGGCTCAGTGCTGCGCTAGACGCTTTTCAGCAGGCGGCACTCTGGCGTTCCCGGGTGCTTTCCGCGTTTGGTCCGATTCTTGAAAGACGATAGCTGGATCCCAAATGATCGGATCCGTGCGGTTCTCGCCATTATGCTTCACAACAAAGCGAATCTTATCGCCAGGCGCAACGCGGAGGTTCGCAATCGAGTAGTTGGTTGGTTTGTCATAGTCCGGGGAGACTTCTGCCCACCCCGACGCGGGCCAAACCAGATTGGAGTTATGAAGAATTCTTACAAAACAAGATACCCGATCTGCGGCACTTGGATCCTTGCGAATCGAGCCAGAGGTATTGATGATGCCAGCCACCGGCGCAATAAAGGTGCGCGAGAGATCGTATTCAGCCGAAGGCTGCATCCATATCCTTCCAATCCTGCCTAGACCTGACCCGGACCAGTGGCCTTCGTAGCCTCCTTTGTCCCACACCAAGTCTCTGTATTTGCCATCATCGATCGATTCTTCATAGGCCCAGTGTCTATTACATTGGCTGGCAGAAAAATCGCCGAGAGCCTCATATGAGTGGGCCTCACCAGCAATCCTCTGCGCACGTACAGCTAGACTATGATTGCCGTCTCCATCGACCGCTTCCACTTCAAAGTCGTTGTCTATCGAGTCCCGGGCGAACTCGGAGTGATCGAAGAAAAACGTTCCCTTCGCAGCTTTTCCGAGAAGCCTTCCGTTCTCATGAATTTCGTAATATGAAATCCAATTGTTATCGTGGCTGGGCGACCATGAAAGTTCCACGCCTTGGGTACCGAGATTTGTTCCCAGTCGCTTCGTTACGTTTGTGGGCGAACTGGGCGGAGAATGATCAGTGCCAGAGCCTGGATGGTCAGGCAAATTGAGAAATATGAGCTCTCCGGCGGGAACTGTATTAAGGGTAATTCCATCTGACATAAGCTGAAATCCAGTCTTATGAAGACGCAAGCCAGAGATGCTTGCACGCACGTCGTACATTGCGGTAGCTAACAGTCCGCGAGGATAAATCAGTATCTGTTTTGTAGAGCTAGCAAGCTGAATCGGCCGAGTCATGCGAGCGTATTTGAATCCCATTGGGTCAGGATGGGTCTGGCCCATATCGAGATCAACCGTTGCCAGGACCTTCTTGTCGTCCTCTCGCACCAAGGATAGCCTGTAGGTACCACGGTCATTTCCAGGATCGAATTGTCCCAATTGAGTAACAGTCATAGGCTTGTTCAGTTGAATTGCTATTCCGAAAAATTGGTCGGCTACTCGCCGCTCCGCTCCCAATTTCACGATTCCTGTGACGAGCGACTCATCGCCTGTACCCAGTTGATACCGTACATTGAGTGGACCAAATCCCTGTCCGGGGGCGCCGTAGTAACGGAATGCCCCGCCCACAGGATCCTCGTAAATTCCCGTTTCGAGATTGGCAACGGAAGTCGTCGTCACCATGTTCATCTCGCCCGGTCCTCCCCGATATTGATCTGTTGAACCGGACGACTGTTTTAACAGATGGCTAGTCACGTAATAAGTTGAGCCGTACTTCGCGTGTTTTGTGAGAATGACACCTTTGGAGCCGTCTTTATTCATTCTCTGAAAGTACCAGATCGCATCATCGTTCTCGATCTTGGGCCGAAACACATGACTCCAGCGGCCGGCCACTCCCTGAGCAACAAGGTAGTGATAGATCTCCCAGTCCTTTCGTATCGATTCGACATCAGGCCCGTCGCCGGGATCTCGATACCATGTCGGATCCATCGCCAAATGGGTCCGATCGGTCGTCAAGTTGTAATACGTATGATCGAAATCGACTACGTTGTGCAGTTTGTCGGGAGGGATTAGGAGGGAAGTGTAGTACGAACTGTAGGGGCCAACCCCGCCATCCGTATATTCGCCCGAATCAGCCAGTCGAGCGAGGTCGTAGCTGATCCAGCGTCCACCCCCATCGCAAGCGTCGATGCCGCTTTGTGGATGATCGTTCTTAAAGCGTTCAAGCAACCCGCGAAAGTTTTGATCAGCGGCAAGAGCGTCGGTGTCGTTTGAGCTGGCTGCGGGAGCGATGTCATAGCGCCACTGGTAGTTCCCCCATGTGCGAATACTATCGTCCAACAGTCGCTTCTGCCAATCGGCAGTTTCTGGAATTGACTGTTCTAGAGCGGCCTGGCCTGGGATCAGCCATTCCGGGTGTTGCTGCGCAACGTTGGACTCCGGTGTCGCCAGAAACGTTGGATACCACAGCACCCATCGCATGCCATGTTTGCGCAGGTAATCGGTGGTTTTCCCCCAGTCGGGACCGTTCCAAGTGCCCCATTCGTCGTACCACCCGGCATCGTCCCACAAGACATCTGTCCCAGTCTCGCGGAGAAGATCGACATAGCGAAGATCAAGTGACAAACGTCGTCCCCAGTTGTCGGCGCTTGGCGTTCCTCCTAGACCCACCCAAGGATCGGGCCAATCGACTGCCCAACGGGTCTTGGCGAAGTACTCTGGATTTGTGTATTCCCATAAGTAAGCATATTGCCAATTTAAAAGCTGGTTCCCTAGTTCATCGAGTCCGCCGGAGAATGTCGCCAGAAACACCTTCGGTGTAGTAACCCGTGCGCTGGGTAGCAGATCTTTCTCGAAGCCAGCCAATTCCAGAGTCACTCCAAGCGGGGCTCCGTCCCGCCCGCCAATCTGGAGGCGCCAATGGCCAAGATAATCCCAACCAATGGCTATGCCTTCTGCGACCGTGCGATCGAGAAAGAAAATGAGGGGAAGAAAGCTGCTGTAGTTACCCCGCTGAACTCCCTCATTGGAATCGAGAATCCGCTCGTAGGATGGACTCATGGACTCAGTCTTGAGCAGCTGGCTGCCGTTATAGTTTCCTCCGCCGGTTAAGTAGTTAAATTGGAGATCCTGCCCAATCGAACCAAGTAAGCGGGTATATAGGAAGGCGACTTGGCTGATTCGGACGGAGCTATTGGAGGAGTTTTGTAGCGTCAGCCATTCCCGGATCACTGAAGTCCCAGGATAAATCACATAATGTTTGATGGCGTGAATGCTTGCCGACTCAAGTTCGATATCGAGTTGAAGCGTACCCTGCGATGAACGAAAGGCGTGTTCGCTATAAAGCTTCCAGTGCCAACCAGCCGCGCTTACATCCTCACCATTGGCCAGAAATCGGAGCTCCTCAGGCGGAGTTGGTGCGTCCTGATACTCACGCCCTGTCAATTTGTTGCGGAGCGATGCTAAATAAAGTTGGCCGCCTTCAAATCGAACCCTCCGTTCGACACTGGCGCTTCCCATGATCCATTCATTGCCTTGACGAAGTACATAGGCATCTCCGCTCTGGAGGCGAGTCTCTGCACTCAACAGAGGTGCTGCAAAGAGCATGAGCAACTGGAGCAAAATGTATCTGTGCACTGAAGTTCCGTTCGTCTTCTTGCAGGGCGTCACAGTGCTGCCTCCGGCGCGCGATTGACAGATTCCTTACAACTCAATGGAACTGCCGAATCGAGTCATTCTCGAATTGATCTGCCGCCTAACCCACCGCTAAGTCTGCCGTCCGGTTATCCTCGGTTTTACCGCTCCGCGCGCTAATTGTGACCGCCCAGGCGGCTGCACGCGCTTGCTTGTCGGCGTGGTGAAACCGGGACTCGCACCCGGAGGAACCTAGGCGATTAAGACAACGCAGAGCCTTCCCTTCTACTCGAATCGTCTCCGGGCCGCTGAACCAGTCTACTTTGACTCGCAGTGTCGATAGTACCTGTTTCAGACCCATCCGGGGCTATCCCCAGGCCACCTTCACAGTTCGGTTCGAAACGCCTCCAGGCAAGTTCCCAAATTATGCTGTCTCGCCCAACTTGACGTATCCCCGTGCGGTCAGGTAATACCGAAGGACACCAAAATCCTCAATGTCAAGCGCATCTATGAACTGTTCCTGATGGAGGATTGCCGACTTACTTATGCTTGTCCGTGCTCACAACCAATATGACTCGAGCGAACAGCCCTGTCGTGTCGCCAGAGTTGGTTTTGTTCTTTCCATAACCGACAACGAAGGTGACAGTGTCGTTCGCTTTCATTCTGATTTGCCCTGAATACTGCGCCGTCGGGTTTGCGCCCTGCACCTTGCGGAATGCCGGGTCTCCTCCGTAGCCATCGATATCGGCATCAAAGAGGGACGCGCCATTGTGCAGCACATGGACATCCGTCGTGGACCACACATGGACGCCCGAAAATTGAGCGCTTATCTTGTAGGTACCGGCCACGGGCGCCACGAAGCGAACCAGACTGTATTGGCCGCTATTACTCGCTTCCATGGCGACCTCGCCCCTGCGCACCACCCACCCGTTGGGCGAGGGCCAAGCTTGCGATTGTTTCGTTGTGTTATAGGCGATATAGGGATAGTAACCCGGGCCCGGCCCGCTGCTGGCATCCGGATGCCAAAACCCGACTGGGCCGGTTACGTCAGCATGCTTGTCCAATCGAAATTGGTCCGGCGCAAGTGAGTTTGTCGCAGAATATCCATACTGCCAAACCTTGTTGGGGTTGTCCCGGAGAGAGAAGTCACGAGACAGGTCAAAACTCGTTTGAGCCTGCGCCAACGGTTCCAGCAACATAACCAGGAACATGACAACGACCGCCATTCGCTTCACACTCAGTCCTTTTTAAACCACCAGTAGCGACGATTGCCGTTGAATGGCGGGATCGCGATCCTTCCGCCTCCACCAAGTAGCTCGTATGTTAACAATAGTGTTGACATAATATGTCAGACTGAACTAGCCTACCACAGCCGATGGCGCGAATCAGCAGAATAACGACAGCCGCTTGAGTGGGCGGCGGTACAAGCAAGCCAGACAGACGCTATTTAACGGAACCCAGTCTCCACGCAGGGCCCGAACCTGCCGTATGGAGGCCTGAGCATCCAGTTGCGGGGCAAAGAGAGCGACGAGTTCGGTCTGTCTTCAGCGAATGACTGGGGACGTAAGGCAGCAATCATTCAGAAAGTCGACATGGGCGGAAGACTTGCGGGGAAGCTTGCGTTAGTTACTGGGGCGGGGCAGGGCATTGGATTGGCCACCGCCGTTGCGTTTGCAGATGAAGGCGCCGTGGTATGGGCAACCGACGTCAATGAGGTATCGCTCGCGGCCCTCAGCCATCGCCGACCAAGCATTCGAACCCGCCGGCTGGACGTTCGCGAAGCACCCGACATTGCCAATTGTGCTGCAGAAATTGGTAAGCTCGACGTGTTGTTTAACTGTGCTGGGTATGTTCATCACGGGAGCATCCTCGACTGTTCAGAAAAAGAGTGGGACTTCTCCTTCGATCTCAACGTGAAGTCTATGTATCGGACCTGCCGCGCGTTTCTGCCCGCTATGTTGCTAGCCAGGAAGGGAAGCATCATTAACATGTCCTCAGCCGCGTCCAGTATCAAGGCTGTGCCGAATAGGTTTGTCTATGGGAGCACAAAGGCTGCGGTGATTGGCCTAACTAAGGCGATCGCGGCTGACTTCATTCGCAGTGGCATTCGATGTAATGCGATCTGTCCTGGAACCGTGCAGTCGCCCTCACTAGAGGAAAGGATTGCAGCCCAAGGCAATATCGAGAAAGTTCGCTCCGAGTTTGTGTCGCGGCAGCCGATGGGTCGCATCGGACGTCCGGAAGAAATTGCTGCCCTGGCAGTCTATTTGGCCTCGGATGAATCCAGCTACACTACGGGACAAATCCACATCATTGACGGGGGCTTTAGCCTTTAGATCACCGACTGCTGGAGAAACAATGAAATTGCTGAGGCACGGTTCACTGGGTTATGAGAGCCTTTACATCTTGAGCATTCATGTCTTGCTGCTGCTGTTACTTCGTGAGTAGGCGACAGAACCAGATGGCAGACTAGCGGGTTTTCTTGTAGAGAAAGACTACAGCGTCGCGCTTCGTCGTTATTTCTACATGCAGACCGTGCTGCATCAATTCTTTTCCTGAAATTCGATACGGTGTTTTCACGTCGAAATCGATGATTTCATAGGTAGCTGCTGGGTCAAGCCCTCTAAGAACCAGATTCTTGGCGGTCTCAGCATTCTCCTCTCGGCGAAAGGCTTGGATCATTCCATCCCCTAATTCGGGACGATTGAATTGCCAAGCTGCCCATTCAAACCCGGCGCTACGCTCCTTGCTCGGATCCGTGTTGCAATCTGAGTTCTGGCTGCACGGAAATAGAGGATAGTAGTCACCATAGTAGTAAGGACGCACAAGCTTAAGCTCCGCTACCATGTTACGCATCCACTCAAAGGGAAAATTATCCGGTATAAAACTACCGATTTGATTCGGGTAGCCGGCGCCGTTGAAAAGAGCGAAACCCAGGCCCGGAGCGAACCCACTGCGGAAATGGTAGGTGTCTCGCGGTCGAATCTGGAGAATGGTTCCAAAATGTGGCCGCCAATAAGCAAGGCCTTCGGTACTTACCTGGGCTCCCACTGGATCCGCGTCTGGCGACACGGGATAATCTGCCCGGCTCAGGTCTACAGCTCGCGAAATTGTTTCTAGGTCTCCCCGCTGAACGATATCAAGAATGAGTTGCGGATGTAGGCGTCGCAGGCCGTCCCAAAACGCCAACAGACCTTCCGCGTAGCGGATTTGTGTGATCCCTTGGCGGTCGGCCGGATCCGCCTGTGCCCAGAAGGGAGCAAGAGCGAAGTTGCAGTCTTGCCGGTAAATGTCAATGCCTTCCTTTGTGATGATGTCCGACATCCAATCGATCATGTATTGGCGGGCCGTGGGGTTGCCGAAATCAAACATTCGAAACTTCACTAACGGTCGCTCAGTACTTCCTTCAAAATGCGTTGTGACTTCTCCGATAAACCAATCGGGATGCTCAATCGTGAGCGGCGTTCCGACGACAGCCCGTTCCGGTTCAAACCACAGTAAGAATTTCATCCCCTTCACGTGTGCGGCGTCGCTGATTGGCCGTAGACCTCCGTCAGGGTGAGGAACTCGATTGACCCGCCAGTCTCCGGCATGCAAAAACCAATCTTCTCGTCCGAACACCTGAAACTCCTCCACTGGTCGATCGGTGCCATACCAGCCTGCGTCCATCCAGAAATTCTCAAATCCAACATTTTCCCTGGTGATCTGATCAATCAGGCGTAAGCTTGTGGATGTCTTCATTCCGCCCCATGCGGTAAAAGAAACGGGCAGAACGACCGGGTTCCCGTCGTATTGAGGGGTGTGATATCTCAGGATATGGCGCCGCAAGACATTGTGTGCGTCGAGATCGTCTCCCTCCCAAGGAAACAGCAGAACTTCAGGCGTTCGAATCTCCTCACCGGGAAGTAGCGAAATATGTGTCGTCCCCATGCCAGCGGAAACTGCAATCGCCGCCTCGGTCGGACGGGAAAAGTTGATGGCCCACGTCCCCGGCCACCCCAAAGCACCGATCAGTCCATGTCCGCGCGTTTGAACATCGAAAAACGGTATTGTCTCAATCGTCTTGCCACCACTCTCGCTTGAGATTTGAAAGGATTCCAGTTGATTGAGAGGTCTCTTCTGCAGCGCATATGTGTCCATGACGCCGCATCCCTTCGAGTACAGAATCGTTGGGATGTCCTCTCCTACTACCGGAAATGAAACATCCAGCGCCTGAACGTATTCCAGTATCGGGCTGTCCACGTTGCTGCTATTCTTAAAATAAGTCGTCCACTCCACAACGTGAGAGTCAGCAAACTGAAGTGCTTCTACACGAACCTGTAAGTTGGTCTTCGGATCAGTCCAGAGCACGATATATTCGGTACGTCCAGCGTCGAGTCGCCTGGTTTCAATCTTCTTCGGCCAAACTTTCAGCAGTGACTTTGAAGTTTGCCTGTCGTATGCAAACGAGAATGGTGGTTGGGACGTTTCACTCAACAGGTGCTCACTTAACCATGGGTTCGGGTCGTTCGCCTTGTCCTGTCTATCCAACGCGGCTGCCATGATGCAATTTGCCAATAGGCAGAAGCAGAGAGTTGCGGAGACAAGGTCCAATCCCTCCGTGCGAATTCGTTTCCGAAATCTCAACTTCGACCACAAAGTACTCATTGGAGGGGGTTCTCCTGAACGGAACTCATCCGATTGTTCTCAGAGATGGGTTCCGTTTTTTCTCTTTTGCGCGAAGGGCAAGGTTATTGGCTTGTTTGCTATATGTCAACACTATTGTTAACATCTAGAGAGAGATCGCCTCGATCCAACCAAGCAATAAAATAATCCGAGGCATTCATCGGGAACGCAGGACTGGCAGTATCGAGCCAGCGTTCGTGATAATCAGTCTGTCTCCCGCATCCGCTCAGATCAGCGTCAACCAGACCCAGCAGTTCACCGCCACCGCCAAAGATGCTTACGGCAACATCATCCCCACCGTCAGTTTCACCTGGTCTTCCAGCGCTGCCGCAGTCGCTTCGATCAACAGCAGCGGGCTGGCCTCTGCCCTCACTGCAGGTTCGGCCCAGATCACCGCCACGGCTCCCAACGGCATCTTCAGCTCCGCCACCCTCACCGTCTCCGTTCCCACGGGGAGGTATTACGTCAGCCCGAGCGGGAGCGACTCAAATAACTGCCTGAGTTCTGGGTCGCCCTGCTTGACGATCGCGCATGCCGAAGCCCTCTCTTCTGCTGGCGACACGATCAGTTTGGCAGCCGGAATCTACAGGCTTGTCACATCTCCAACGGGAAACACGAGCACCACCGGCAGGATTACTCCCAAGGATAATCAGACATTCACAGGCCCGGCATGCACTCCTACGAGCGGCCCTTGCGAAGCGATTGTCTCGGGCGCCATTTCGATTGGGCCTATAGCTTCAGGACCAGACGGCAGCGGGAGTTGGTCAGTATCTGGGCAAACTCAGCAGGGCAACGCGGCAAGTTATCCATGTGACCCGGGATGGGAAGCCTGTAGTCTCGCCGAAGATCTATTTTGGGACGGCTCCCCTTTACAGCACGTGGGTTACACGTTGGGTGGGACAATCTCGTATTCATCCGGAGGAGGGGGTACAATTTCTGGTTCAGGATCATGCACGACGACAACTGAGAACAGTGTGCTTGGGAATGGAGGTGGGTACGGAGCAATAGGTACAATCTCCATAAGTAGCGGTACGCCTACGGGAAATATTTCCCTGACTTATAACCCAGAAGCCTGGGCATCCGTTCCGACTAAATGGGTCTTATCGGGCGGATCAGGCGGCGCGACCTGTTCAGGCTCGCCGCTTATGACGACGACCGTGGGATTCTAGTCATGCCATCGTTGTCCTCATCGCAGTGGCTATTCGACTACTCGAATAACATCATCTATTTCCACCAGAACCCATTGGGCCATACTGTTGAAACCAGCGTTTTAAACACATTCTTTACTCCGAACGTAGCAAACAATCTCACAGTAGAAAACCTCACAATAGAAGGATTTGCCACCCAAATTATTCAGGGAGGCGCCATTGACCCGGCCTATGGAGCTACGAGCTCTCCTAGCGCCGGGCTAAATTGGACCGTACAAAATAACTACGTTACATTGAATCACGGTCAGGGCATTAGAGCTGGGTTCGGCATGCGAGCCCTCAACAATGTGACGACGTATAATGGCAATTTCGGACTCGGAGGCGGCTGCCGCCCGGCAATTCTGAGACGCCCTCCAACCTCACAATTCAAAATAACACCGTTACGCACAACAATTACGCGCATGTTTCGCCGGGTTTTGGCGCTGGTGGCATAAAATTTGGGAACACCGCGTATGCAGTGATTCGCGGGAATACCGTCACAAACAATCTCGGCAACGGCATTCATTTCGACGTAAATTCAATCGGTCCGTTGATTGATGGGAACACTGTCGAATCAAATGTGGATCCGGATAGCGCTGGAGGTACGGGGATTGTCTTCGAAATCAGCAACGGCGGGGCCACGATTCGAAATAACTATGTCCAGTTCAACGGCATCCACGGCGCCTATGGCATTCAGAGCTCGACTAGCCAAGGGGCGGTTGCCTACTGCAACGTAGTCGAGGAGATGGCGAACACCACGAACATGTTGTGGACGATCAATACCGCAGATCGCGGTGACATCACTACAGCGCCCAATGCCGGAACGTATCAGACCAGTGCGGGCAATTATTTTCACCACAACACTTTTATCTGGGACGCTGGGCTGCAGGAGCGGTCGGCTTTATGCAAAACGACACAGCGAACCAGCCTAGCTTTTTCGCAGACAACACACCGCCCGACTATAACACGTACCACATGCCAAACACGAGCACGGCTTCGTTCAGGTAGTGGGCTGTTTTCAGCGAGTTCGCCCCAGGAGGGATCCCCTTCCTTGCCGGAAAGATAGGTATTCATCGTGTAGTTTCTCGGGGCAGGCAACGCCGTCAGCCGAAACACACGAGCTAGGTTATCGGGAGGGCGGCTCCGTTGCCGCCCTCTCGCTGAGCGTCAATGGCTGCGTGTGACGGCCGCATTTCCGCCCCAGCGGCGCTGAATTGCCTTCCACGAGACGGCTTGGTAAACGGCCGAAAGCCCGACTAACAAATACACCACGGAACTCAGCACCGAGGTCTCTCCGAAGTGCATGCCGAAGATAGTGGCTACCAGATCGAACCGCACCGCTCCCACCAGCGCCCAGTTCAGACCGCCGATCACCAGAAGTACTGCTGCAACCACGTCAAGTTTCTTCATTTGCTTCTCCTTCAATTTGCCTGGTTCAGATTCGAGTTACTGAGCGTCGGGCAGGAGCACCGTGTCGATTACGTGAATCACGCCGTTGGAGGCGGGAATGTCAGCCTTCACGATGTGCGCATTGTTGACCATGACGTTGCCGTCCATTGCCGTGATCTTCACTTCCTGACCGTTGAGGGTTTTGGCGGACGAGAGCGTGACCACCTTCGCTGACGTTACTTTGCCGGCAACGACGTGATAGGTGAGAATGGCGCGCAACTTGTCCTTGTTCTCCGGTTTGAGCAGGTCGTCCAACGTGCCTGCCGGCAGCTTCGCGAAGGCTTCGTCCGTTGGTGCGAACACGGTGAACGGCCCAGGGCTCTTCAGTGTGTCCACGAGATCGGCGGCCTGCAGTGCCTTGGCCAGCGTCTGGAACGATCCTGCCGCGACCGCAGTATCCACAACGTCCTTGTCTCCGGTGTTGTTCTGTGGCGCTGCCACTGCCGCCGTGCAGATCGCTAACATCGCAGCAATTACCCCAACCTTAATCCGATTCATCTGAGACATCTCCTTTTTTGTTGACCTCCATTGGGTCTGTGCCATTAACTATAAATTAAAAAATATTGCACATTACGACAATGCGCTGCGAACTCTAAACTCATGTGACCGACACTTAAACAACGTCTCGTTTCTTTGATTGGGAGGACAATTGTGATGAACAAGACGATTTCTGAGGGTCTAAAGCCCTATGCACTCGGAGAAAAGCTTCGCGGCTTGCGGCTGAAGAAGAGCTTAGTACAACTCGGCAAGCACACAGGACTCTCGCCGGCAATGCGGTCGAAGTTGGAGCGCGGCAGACTGTTTCCGACCCTCCCCACGTTTCTGCGCATCGCCATGGTGTTCAGTGTCGGACTTGACTACTTCTTTACCGACGAACGCAAGCGGCATGTGGTGGCGATTGTGCACCAGCAAGATCGCATTCGCTTCCCCGGGTCGGACACCCACACCATCGATACCGGCGACGCGATGTACTTCGATTCGAGCGTTCGGCACGGCTATCGCCGGTGGGTGTGGGCAAGCTAATACCGGACTCATCGTGACTGTGCTGTAATGCCGAGCCACGATTGAGAAGCTAGTCTCAGGGTGCCGACGAGTCGGAAGTTGCTCAGCCTATTTGAATCCAGTTGGCCACGCCGGAAAACGCGTCGGTGGAGTTGGAGCGAACCAATCGACTCCCGCCAAGCAATATTGCGGCGTACAAACGGACGTCTTTGGTGTTGCGCACACGCGAAACTGCGGCGCTAGCCTAAAAAGATCGGCAGTCACGCCGCAATTTCTACCTACTGCGGGGTCATCGAGATGCACGCCGGAGTTCAAACGTGGCAAGTTGGATAACCGCATTCTCGCCCTTCACAGCAGAACATCCAGGAACCCCGCTCCCGACACACCCTCGGCACCTGTGGAATTACTCCTTTGAGGTCAAAGCTTCAACCGTCGCTGTTCCGATGTTGATGCCTCCGGTGAATGCGCTCGTGCCGAAGATCTGGTTCAAGGTTGTAGCAGCGCCCGCATCCAGGTTGACGGTAACTCGATTGACGTCGAGCACGCAGCCATAATGTAGGTTGATCGGTAGTTTGAAGTCGCTGGGCAGTACGAGGTCGAACAGCGTGATGCGGCCCACCACGGCTCCATTCAAGACTGCCAGACCGGTAATCACGGGCGTTTTTCCGGTGGTGTCGATGGTGAAGTTCTGGATGCCGAGAACGGTCTTGCCCGCAGTGAGGGTGAGACCACCCGAGTGCTCGATATTGCCCAGAGCTGTGTCGAGGTCAATCGCGCCGCCGATGACGGGGAAACTGACCCGCGTTCCTACCAACTGAGTGGGGCCGATCACGCCAGGAGCCACATCCAGACTCTGAAGTGCATCAAGGAATCCCGAACTGAGTTTCACGTTGGTTGTGCCGAACTGGAAAATCCTGGTGTTCTGGGCCATCGCAGATCCGCTGGCCAGGGCAAGTACGACCATCAGCGCCAAAAGCGCAAATAGTTTCTTAACAGACATGCAAGCCTCCTAGTTCATAGTCGCGATTTATCGCGCCTTGCATTGACTATAAAGAACATTGATTATCGTTCCAGTAAAATCCGTCGGGTTTTCGAATTTCATGTGATTGCTAATCAAAAATTCGACCGCTTGTGTTACTAGGGGAAAAGGCGGAAAGCGGGGTGTGGGCAATTAGCGATTGCACTCACCCTGTGAGAAAGGATGTGTCAAGAAAAGAACAATTCTCTGCTCCGTGAGGCCGGCCCCATGACTTGCATCTAGACTCCGTTTTCTTCCTGAAGCTGGCCTCGAGAGAACACCGCGAAATTTGCAATGCTGTGGACGTTGTACTGTGATGCGAGATTCGGGAAACATTCCATGTTCAGCTTCAGTACGATTGCGCGACCGCCAAATCTCTTGCAGTTTGGGCCACGTGAGGCGCCGCCATCCGGCACGGTCCGCACCAGGAAGCCCAGAAGTCTGTTAGGACAGAAACCTTGCTGTCGCGAATAATTTCGTGGAACTGTTCTTCGGTGACTTCGATGGGCTCGGCCACAGCAGCGATTTCTGCTTTACAGGCACCACATTTTCCCTTGTCGGAAAGGTGTTTTGCTGGAATGCAGTTCTGCTTGCCACAAACGGCGCAGTTTCGAATCAGAGGCATGCTAATCTTCCAATGTTCTTAAATGAGATCGCCGAATTTAGCTGCAAGCTGGCTACGCTTGGCACAGAGACATTCACATAAGATAATGTCTTTCATCCAAAGAATACTGCCCCCGTACCGCGCCCTGCTTTTGAAAAGCCTAATCTGCTGAGTAATAGACCGTCCCGCCTCTCAATTAATGTGATGCCTTTTCCATCGAAATCACCCTGGTCAGAAGCGGGGAGCAAGACAGGCAATACGCTTCCTGCGTCGCTGATTCGCAGACTCATCCTGGGCGAGCAGTGATCGCAAAGCCAGAAGTACTCCAGTTTATTGGGCTTGGAACCGCGCAGTCTCGGATCAGCTTCAAGCCGAAACAGTCTTCCGTTGCGGAGATAACGAAACGGAGCAGGGCAGGAAGGGTTGCTGCATTTCCCGAGCATTACCGGTGGCGTCCTCAATTATTTTTCTCTTCCCGAAATGTCGGGTGAAACTTGCCTGGGTGACTGGTTCGAAAGGTCTGATCTGTCTGAATCCTCTGGGCTACTGTACTGGCAACCATTCTCCCTTTCTTTCTGTTGAACCAGGTTATCGACTCCGTATGGTTTCTCGGATTCTTCGGGATTCTCTGCAGAATCGTTCGCGCCTTGTCGTCGGTTCAGGTCATCGCTGGATACGAGTTCCTCAGTACCCTCCAAATTGTGCAACTGCTCGATGAATTGCCGAATGGCGCTCGATTGCAGTCCATGGGCTCTTTCGCGAGATATACCTTTCTCAATCGTGAAGCGCGCGGCTCGGACAAGGTTCCCTCTCTGCACTTCAAGACTGACCTCTGCGGGTAAACCGTCTTCTGCCCGAGTTGGAACTGCGTTTTCACTCGTGATCAACGCGCCTTGCACGCTCACGATACGTTCACCTCATCAATCTTGTTGTGGCTCAACGACGATGAAGGTTGTGTTGCCATTACGATTTACCAACAAGACCAAGCTCTGGTTGCCTGCTCGGCGAAGTGCTTTCCGGTATTCAGTTATCGAATCAACCGGCTGCCGGTTTACCTCTTCGATTACGTCGCCGCGGCGCAATCCAGTGCCGGCGGCCGGGGAATCCGGCGAAATATCGGTCACAACGACTCCGTGAACGCTGGGGCTCAGGTCCAATTCGCGACGCAGTTGCGCCGTCAATTCGTCCACCTGGACGCCTTTCATCGGGGTGCTTTCGCTTTCACCGCCACTGAGCGGACCTTCATTTGCCTTCTCTGGCAACTGGCCGAGGGTAACCGAAACATCGCGCGGTTCGCCGTTGCGAAAAACTTTCAAATGCACGGTAGTGCCCGGTGCTGTCGAGGCAATTCGCAAGCGCAGGTCGTTGACTCCAGATACCTCCTGACCATCGATCTCCTCGATGACGTCCCCCTTCTGCAAGCCCGCCTTTGCTCCCGGCCCATCCGAACTCACATCGCCCACCAATGCGCCTTTCGCCTCAGGCGCTTTGAACGCTTTGGCCAGATCAGGAGTCACTTCCTGAATGACAACACCTAAATACCCGCGAGTAACTTTACCGTTCTTCAGAATCTGGTCCATCACCCGCCGAGCCATGTCGATGGGAATGGCAAAACCAATGCCCTGATTTCCGCCGCCATTGCCGGCCAGAATTGCTGTGTTTATGCCTATGAGTTCACCACGGGCATTGATCAAGGCTCCGCCAGAGTTGCCGGGATTGATGGCCGCATCGGTTTGAATGAAGTCCTCGTAGTCCTCGATGTCGAGATTGCCGCGGCCTTTGGCACTCACGATACCCATCGTTGCCGTCTCGCCGATTCCGAACGGATCACCGATCGCAAATACGTAGTCGCCCACCTGCAGCTTGTCGGAGTCGCCGAACCCCAGAGTGGGCAGACCGGTAGCGGAAATCTTAACCACTGCGACATCGGTTTTGGGATCGCTTCCCACCACTTTGCCCCTGAACTCTCGCTTATCAGGAAGCGCAACCTTGATATCCGTCGCTTTGTCGACGACATGGTTGTTCGTGAGAATATAGCCATCTTGCGTCACGATCACACCCGAACCCAGGCTGTGCTCGCGCTGTTCGCGCGGCATCTGGCGAAAGAACTGGTCGCCAAAAAATTGCCGGAAGAAGGGATCATCGAAGAATGGTCCAGAAGGAGTGCTCGGCGTCTTGACGATCCGCGAAGAAGAGATATTCACGACCGCCGCCAGTGCAGGCTTTAATACAGGCGCGAAACCGAGCGCATTCGGAGGTGCCGAATCAATGTTTTTCCCCGCCGCAACGACAACCGCCGGCGACTGCGATGAGGACGAACCATGCTTGGCCCACAACGATAAGGCGGCACCGCTTACGCCGCCGACAATCAACACACAGGAAATCGCCGCGACTGCTACCGAGCGCCGTATTTGAAACATTCCCTCGAGCATTGCCTTCCTCCATGGTGTCAATCTGAAGTGCTGCACCCCATGTGCCTGCAGTGAGTTTGCAGGCCCCCACGCGACTCTCGTTTGAAGTCTCGCTCTTCTTTATGCTTTCTGCTCATCAGCAGCAAGGTCTCCTCAGTTGTGGTCGAGCATCGCCGCCAATATACAGAGGAATTCTTCGGTATCTACCGGTCTAATAATCGCCGCGATTCCTTCTTGCCTAGCGGCACGGATGACTCCCTGCGAGCCCCAACCACTCAAGATCAAAGCCGGGCGCGAAGTCGCTTGTGTCTTTTTCACCCGCTTGCTTTGGAGTTTGGGACGACCGACTTAGGCGGCTGCTTTCGCTCCCGCCCCGTGAGCCTTCTGACCCGTTGAGATCGGGATCTGCTTCGGCTTCACCTCAGCACGCTTCGTGAGTTCGATCATCAGCACACGGTTCAGTAGTCGGCGTGAACGTGACCGGTGTTCACGGTCTGAGGCAAGTGTAAAAGAGCGAGAGAACGCGCCATAGGGCTGTCGCCCCACGGGTGTTACCGCATTACGCGCCTTTTCCGTGGCCTTTGGCTTCGACCTGCTTTTCCGAGCCCACATTGACCTTGATCTGTTTGGGCTGGGCCTCGGCCTTCTTGGCCAACGTGATCTTCAGCACGCCCTTGTCGTAGGTCGCCGAAACATTGTCGGTGTCCAGGGTGGTTGGCAGAGTGAACGTGCGAGTGAAGTTGCCATACTGGCGCTCCACGCGGAGATAGTTCTCTTCCTTCTCTTCCTTCTCGATCTTGCGCTCGCCGTGCACGGTGAGTGTGTTGTTCTCAACGCGAACGTCGATGTCTTTCTCCTCGATTCCGGGCACTTCGATCTTCAACATGACTCTGTGCTGGTCCTCGTAGACGTCGACGGCGGGCGAGAAAGTGCTGGTGGTGAGGGATTCATCCCGGCCCACATCATTGAAGGATTCGCGGAATAGGCGGTTCATGCGGTCCTGCAAAGTGGCGAATTCACGGAACGGCTCCCAACGGGTTAATACAGTCATGGCCAAATCCTCCTTTTGGGCCAGATCCTTAGGTTTTCGTGAGTGGCTCTCGGTTCCTCGCTTGGAGCTGCGGTCACCGTATAGCTTATCGATAAAGAAGCATAAAATATGACTGTGTTACTGTCAAATACAATATTGTGTTTATTTTCTTTAACTTATATATACATTATGGACACTTCAGGTAGGGTTGGTTCGAAGACATTCAGCAGAAAAGGACGATCCCGAACAGGGCAGCGGGCATCGAGACATAAATCCGTTTTATGAAGATTGACAATAGTCCGCTCACATTTATGCAACCTTCTCAAAGGTAAGCGCGTCTATTCGACCGAAAAACGACAGTTGCATCATGGAGCCGTGATTGGTATGAAAGTGCCGGTTCGCTCTCACGTCCTACGCGAGTTCTCAGGTCTGCAGGACCAGAAAGGAGATTTCAGATGAAACATGCGATAGTTGTTATTGTAAGCATCCTGAGCCTCAGCCTTCTTAGCTTCACCCAAGATACTCAAAGGCAGCCTTCGGCGCGAGCTGAGGAACGCATAACCCGGGAAGTACGTTATGAACTGTTGATGCTTCCCTACTTTGGCGTCTTCGACTACATTGCCTACAAAGTCGACGGCTACAACGTCACATTGCTTGGCCAAGTGGTGAGGCCCACGTTGAAGTCCGACGCGGAGAACGTCGTCAAGCGTATTGAAGGCGTCGAGAAAGTCGACGACCAGATCGAGGTTCTTCCTCCTTCTTCTATGGACGACCGCCTGCGCATGCGTCTCTTCCATGCGATCTACGGATATCCCGCCCTGCAAAGATACGAACTGGGTGTGCAGAAGCCCATCCGCATTATCGTCAAGAATGGGAACGTTTCGCTGGAGGGGGTCGTCGATAGCGAAGCCGATAAGAATTTGGTCGGAATGCGCGCCAACAGCGTTTCGGGTGTTTTCTCCGTCACTAACAATCTGCAGGTAGTCAAGCCATAAGTCCGTTGGCGGGGAGAGGGCACGCCGTTTTGGCGTGCCCTCTGTTTTCGTAATACATAGGGAGATACTCCGCCCTTAACGCGCGAGCATTATTGACGCTAGATTGCTTTTATTCGTCGTCTCGCTCTTTTAGCAAACCGCACTTGCCAGTTCGACCACTGCGGGGACGGCCATCGGCACATACGGCGACTCCAACCGATAATGCACACCTGCTGCACAAACTTTGACATCGGCCTGTTAACAACCCCTGACGCATGATGGGCGCTTCGACCTCGGAGATCATGCGCTCCCCTTCGACAATTCAATGTATGGACTTCACGATTAGTCCCAGTCCGACTCATCAGATTGTGTTCAGCCGACACGACGGGGGAGTGTTTCCCAAATTTCAAAGCGTCTTTGAACAAGTCCGAAATCAGGGTGCATTCCATTTGCTTGCTCAGCCTCCCGAAGAGGCAGCCAGAGCACTGGTGATGGAGAACCGTGGTGATAAAGATGTCACCGCCTTGAGATACGACTGGGTGATGACAAACCGGGATGGCAAGGTCAGAAAACGTACAGTCTCATACGACAGCTATCTACTTGAAGAGTACCATGCCGTGCTGTCAGCGAAGCAATGGTCCCGACGGATTTCGGATGCATGAGAACAGCGGTGCTACGACCTGCTATGCCTACTTCGCCATTCGAGCCTTGCGGTACTCGACGCGACAAAGAGGAAAGATGTTGGGGGCACTGTTCTCTACAGCCACGCATCGCGAAGATGGCTGTCCCACGCATCGCGGTTCGAAGCGTGTCGTCAAACTAGTTCTACTTTGTGATCCGCGATTCGAGGCCCGTCGCTGGGTCAGGTGTTTTGATCCAAACCGTAGCCGTAGCCGCTTCGTATTCCGCGCCCTCGGCTATTGGTGCCAATGCTTCCGGGTCGGATCCAACCTGCAGGGTGCGTTCGTCCACAACAACCATCTGAGGAGGCCTCCCTAGGCCGTGCACCTTTAGAACCAACGAACGGACCGGAGGTGCGTAACTTCCCTCGCGCGTTGAGACACTCACCTGGATCTGCTCGCCGTCGTCTCTTACCTGCACGCTCTGCAGAAGATATTTCCCGCGCAAATAGTCCAGCGTGTTCCCATCATCCTCATAGTATTGGCGAGTGCTTTTGCCTGCGGGGTAGATTTCGAAAGTCAGAGGATCGATTGGAGCCTGGTCGGTATGCTCCACCAGTTGCCGCATGGGGATAACGGCGCCGGAACGCGCGAACATGGGAATGTACCCTAGCGGGGCATCCATCGTGATCGTGGTGGGGCCGGTATAGCGTTTGCCGGTCCAAAAATCGTACCAAGTGTCTGCGGGCAGATACACGCTTCGTTGCGTCTCATCGTCATTCACCACAGGTGCTACCAGCAGATCATTGCCAAACAGAAATTCGCTGGTTTGTGAGTCAGGGGTTAAGTCCATGACCGTTCTGTCAGCGGGAAAATCCAACACTAGCGCCCGCATGATCGGCAATCCGGTTTGTGTGGACTCATAGAAGGAGTTGTAGAGATAGGGCAGCAGGCGGTAGCGCAATTCCAGCGTGCGGCGATTGATGGCTTCCAACTTGTCGCCAAAGGACCACGGGTCTAATGTGTCCTTCTCATTGCCCGAGTGCGTGAGAAAGAGGGGATGAAACACACCGGCTTCCAGCCAGCGCGTGTAGAGTTCCGGGCTCGGATGGCCGATAAAACCACCGACATCAGAGCCAAAAAATGGCAATCCCGATATCCCCGCAGTCATCACGGTTCTAAGGCTCGTGCGAAGATCCTCCCAGGTACCCACGTTGTCCCCCGTCCATTGCGCGGCATAACGCTGCCCACCGGCATAGGTTGCGCGGGTAATTACAAATGGTCGTTCATTGGGACGCAAGCGCAGCAATCCTTCCCGCGTCGCCTCCGTCATGAGCAAGCCATAAATGTTGTGATTCTTGGCGTCAGGACTCTCGAGTCCGTGGTCATAGTGAACCACATCGAGCGGAAAAGCAGTTGGCCTCCACCCCACCTCCATCGGCAGAGCGTCCACGGTGGGCTCATTCATATCGGTAAGAAAACCGGAGAGACCATCCTTGGTAAATCCTTCAAATAACGAGCCCCACCAAGCGCGGGTTTTCTCCGAAGTGAAGTCCGGAAAAGCAGATTTCCCGGGCCAGATTTCGCCTATGTATAGTTCCCCGCTCTTTCTCTTGAGAAAGTAGTTTCCCGCAACTCCTTGGTCATAAACCCAGTAGCCGCTTTCGGCTTTAACGCCCGGGTCAACGATGGCGAACATTCGGAACCCTTCTTTGCGGAGATCGGCAATCATCTCTGGAGGATCGGGGAAGGCTTTTTTGTTCCATGTGAAGATGCGGTCGCCATCCATGTGGATCGTGTCCAGGAAAATTGCGTCACAGGGAATATGTCGGCGACGAAAATTCTCCGCCACAAAGCGAACCGTACTCTCAGGAGTGTAATAAGCGCTGCTCTGCAGATAGCCGAGTGACCACATCGGAGGCAAGGGTGCGCGGCCTACCAATTCCGTATAGCGGCTTATGATTTGCTTGGGATCGGGACCGGCAAAAAAGTAATAGTCCATATTGCCACCGTCAGCCCCGAACGAATACGAGTCAGCCGATTCTGCTCCCATGTCAAAAGTGGAGCGGTAGGTGTTGTCGAAAAAGATGCCATATGCCTTGCCCTCCCGGATGCCGAGGAAAAACGGGATCGTCTGGTACATGGGATCAGTCAAAGCATCGTAACCGGCGGGATCAGTGTTCCACATCACGTAGGCGTGCCCGCGTTTGTCCAGCGGCCCCGCTTTTTCTCCAAGGCCGAAATAGTGCTCGTCGGGAGGCATGCTTTTCCAGCAACGCACCCGTTGGCCGTCCCACCCCATTTCTCGGGCGTCGCTGGAAATCAGCCGTCCCCCGGCGTCATAGAAGGAGATCTGAAATGGGGAGAGTCGCACCCTGGCTTCTAGGGCCGAGGTCTTGATGATCTTCGTCCTCTTGTCGCCGGAGAATATTACGTCCACCGCCGGCCAGTCCTTCTTGATGACCGCCCAGGAGTAGTCAGGTCCGGTAGTTTTGCCGACGCTCATTCTGATTCTGACGAGTTCCGGAGCCAGAACTTGTAGGACCACGTTCACATCGCGGTTGGCGAACGTGATTTGATTGGCGTGAGGCATTTGCGCGACCATGGCGCCTACGCTTTTCCATTGCGCACGCGCCGGAATCGTGCCGAGCATTAAGACGAACACACTCAGATAAAGGGCCACTAGTTGTTTCCTCAACATGTCCCCCTGTGCTTGGGATCTGCGTGGATTCGACGCGGGGACGCGTAAATAGCCGTAATCCGCGCCCCATCATACCTGAGTACGGAAAAATTCGACCATGGCCACCAACGTGTGGCTCGGGCAGTTTCGCAGGTTGCTGGTCGTCATGAACATCTACCTTCCATCTACTATGCGTTCTTCTATCTTGTGTGCTTCTGGATCACCCTCCGGAGGTATTTTTGAAACACGCTCTGTCCAGAATAGAATTTTAAGAATGCGCGACCCTCCGCTCTTCCGTCGCGACTTACATATCCTTGCTCGCCATGGCTTGCGAAACCTCCACGGTACCCCTAAGAAGGATTTCGGCAGCGGATCGTCCCACGAGAATGCCGAAGTTGCCCGTGGTTATACGCCACTTCTTGGTCGTCACATCGAAGTAGGCGAAAGTACGGGCATCCAGTTCAATGGCAACGTGCTTCGTCTCGCCCGGTTGCAGCGTGACCTTGGCGAATCCCTTCAATTCCTTTGGCGGACGAGCGATCTTGGAGTGATCATCGGCCACGTAAACCTGAGCAACTTCAGCCCCCGCTCGGGCGTTGATGTTTGGCGCGGTCCGATCGTACTGAATCTTGGAGGTTTAAGCATCTCACGGCAGACTGTCAGTTTGAAAAGAATTGTGCGGGGCGGCAGACTCGCGCCGCACGTCGAGCACAGGCTTGGATACCGCGCACAGTGTTGCGTACCTCACGAGCATTCTGAAGGTCAAGCGTTTTTCTGCTCATTGCCTGCGGCTGTCTGCGCTTTCAATCTGAGCTGGGACACGACTGAAAGGTAACGAACTGGGGTCCACTCCTCGCGTTTACAAATCACCAACCTTATGGCTGTGCCTTGAACGCAGCCTCGCCTCCGGGCCCGATCTCTACCGTCACAGCCGGTCGGGCGCAGTCGAGATCAAAATCGATCGCGTATTGTTTTTGCGCCGAAACTTTGTAATGGACTAGCGGTAGAAAGCTGCGCTTGTCAGTTTCGCCGGCCACGTTCATCTTTCATAAATTTCGTTGGAGACGTGAGCGACGTCGAGCTGAGGAAGCGGTCGCTCCATCTGAAGTAGACTTCGGGAATCGAGCCGCCGTTGGAGACGGTTTCAGCTGATTAGCTGAGATCGCAGCCCAGCGAAAAGCGCAAAGCGGCGCAGATCTCGCCCATCCGCAAAGAGCTCAGCTGGGCGACTCGCTTCCCCAATCGCTGTTGCGAGACCGTTACAGCGTGGTGCAGATTTACCGCGCAAGGCGCCCTCATGCCATCTTCCTCATTCAACACCACCTCCGATGGCACGCCACGAACCGTGGAAGTGATGGGCGCGACGGTAACCGTCGACAGATAACCGACCGCGCTGTCGCGCGTAAGTACGACGACAGGCCTTCTCTTGTCGGGCGCAGCGAATTGGTAAAGCCGGACATCCCCTCGTGCTATTCTGCCGGCCACTTCGCCTCCGGTTCCCAATCGAGAGACTCATCGCGCCCTTGCGGCTGCCTCGAATAGCCCTCGTGGTCCTGTTCTTCCTTAGCCCCGATCTCGAGTCTTCGAAGGTAGTCTCGCAAGGCGTCACGTACCAATGCGGAGCGATTCCGTCGAGTGCGCTGCGCCGCTTGATCGGCAGCTTGCAAAAGCTTCTTATCAACGACGATCTGGATGGTCATCATATATGTGGAATAAACCCCACAGTATACTCCACAGTCGATCGGCCGTCCACGTCTCATTTTGAAGACGGCATCTTATTAATAAGTAAATATTTCGTAATACGTAATGCCTAGCAGCTATACAAAGGAGGAATCCCATGCTGAGGGGCGGTGGGTTTTTGCAAAACGAAGCCACCAAGTTCTTTGTTATCAGCTGAATACTGCGGGTCGGGCTCCTCTGCCGCCTGGAGCAGCTGCTCTCCGAATCGGATCCGTTGAAGACCCCAGACGAAGCCGAGGAAACCCCAGGAGTCACTCACTGACCACTTTCGCCATGACCGCACCCGAGCGAAATCCGTCGCGCGCCACAAGCCTCACAGGAGTCAGTCGCGGAACGAAACGGCGAAGCGAGCTAGCTACCTGGCTAGCAAGGCTGGTTGGGGTTGCGAGAAATGTGGCTTTGGTCAACTTTGGCCGTCTCAAGTTGGAAAGCCATGTTCGCGCAAGGGAGGGTTATCGCAGACGGAACTGGGGGCACGGAGCGGATGTCATGGCCCGTACATCGGGCGGGCTTCGACCACTAAGGAGCAGGCACCTGCACGTTGGAGACTATGTTGGAATACCCGCTCTCTTCGTTGCTGGCATTGACCGCGGTTGTGGCATAGCAGTACGCCGCGCCGTCGACCACGGCGGAATCCGTATACAGGGTGCCTGTATTCAGCGATGGGTTGATCTTGGAGAAAGATCCGCAGGCACTCGCATACGCCGCGCGATAAATGTTATAGCCGGAAACATTCGAGGACGTGCTCGCACTCCACGACAGGTTGACCGAGTGTACGGGCGCAGCCGTAGCGGTTCCCGTGATGGTTTCGACCGTTGTCGAGGCCTGGGCATTGCTCGTGAAGGTAAGCGTGGCCGTTGCGGTGCCGACGGTCTGTGGGCTGAACGTCACTGTAAACGCAGCGCTGTTCCCTGCCGGAATCGTAACTGGCAGCGACAGTCCTCCGACAGTGAATGCGGAGTTGTTGCTGCTGACCGCGCTGACGGTAACACTTGATCCGCCCGCGGTGAGAGTCCCGGACGCGCTTCCGCTCGTGCCGACGACCACGCTCCCGAGAGCGAGGGTGGCCGGGCTGGCGCCGAGTGTGCCAGAGGTCGCAGCCGTTCCGATCCCCGACAGTGGAAGCGTTACGGTCGAGTTCGAAGCGGTCGAATAGATCGTGATGATGCCAGTCCGAGTTCCCGTCGCCGTTGGCGTGAACTTTGCGCTGTACTTACAGGTGGCTCCCGGAGCCAGCGTGCCGTAGTTGCAGGTACCCTCGTCTCCCCAATTGAAGTCGCCAGCGGTAATCGCGTCGTTAGTAATCGTCAACGAAGCATTCCCGGTGTTGGTCAAGGTGGCGAACAGGACAGGGCTTGTTTGGCCGACCGTGACGCTGCCGAAGCTGATGCTCGTAGGATTCAGCGTCAGAATGCCGGCCGCCACATTTACGGTCACAGTGGCGCTGGCGGATTTGGTATTGTCGGCGACACTGGTAGCCGTTATGGTCACCGTTTTCGTCGCGGTCACGGTGGGAGCCGTGAACAGTCCTGTGGTGCTCACCGTGCCGGAAGTGGCCGACCAGGTGACCGCGGTGTTGCTGGTGTTTGTGACTTGAGCCGAGAACTGCTCCGTTCCCCCCGAGGTCACCGTCGCTGTGGTGGGCGAGACCGAGACACTGATGGCCGCGGTCGGAGTGGTGAAGACGTTGTCCAGGCTCGTGACCAGCACGCCAGTGGAGTCGGCCGACAGCAGGCGATAGTGGTAGGTGGTCCCGGCGGTCAGCGACGTCAGGCTAGCGGAGTGCGTCGTCACCTGCCTTGCCATTGAGGTGATCTCGGCAGATTGGTTATTTCATCTTTCCGGCCTTTGTCGCCCTGACCTTCGCCCATCTCGCGCGCTGTGCGGCTGCGATCTTCCTGCGAGCAGCAGCCGACATTGTTTTCTTCTTGGGCATCCTGACAACGTTCTGCTTCTGCCCGCCATTCGCCCTGACCTTCGCCCACCGCGCACGCTGTGCTGCGGCGATTCGTGCTCGCGCTGCTGGGCTCAATGTGGGCCGATGGCTGGTAGTAGATCGTTTTGAGCTAGCGCTCCCGTCGAGCGCGTTAATAGCGGCGTTCAGCCTACTTACATCCTTCTGCAGTCTGTCCCGCTCAGACTTTAAGGTTTGCAATATGTTCATGTTATTACTCCGCACGTGGATTTTGACGAATGGATGGAGTGTAGCAGCCGAATGAGGGTTCGTCGAACTACTCACCCCGCCTTGTTAACGCCTCCACTTCGTCAACTGCCTCCAGGCCGCAGACGGTGCAGCCAATGGTTGACCTTATTCGTGCTTATCAATGTGCTCGATCGTGTACGTGATCTTCGCCGTTTTTTCCAACATGCCGGAGACGGAACAATACTTCTCTTTCGACAGCCGGACCGCGTCTTCCATCGCTTTTGCGGAGACTTCTCCAGCCACGCGGTAGGTCAGCTTGATTTCCGTATAGACGGCGGGATATCCACTGGCACGCACGCCTTCGGCGCGTACTTCCAGACCCGTAAACGGTTCGCGCTTCTTGCGCAGAATGCCGACGACGTCCGACGCTGTGCAGCCGCATAGGGCAATTAAAACCAGTTCCATCGGAGTGGAGGCGGTTTTTTCTGCGGCCGTATCCATTACGACGGCATGGTGTGACGTAGCTTCTCCGATGTAGCGTTCGTTGTCGGTCCAGATAGCCTTCGCCGAGATCATAGGGCTCTCCGATTGGTCGATTTGCAATTTCCGATTTTTCTTAGCCGTGGATAACCCACCGACGACCGCAGATTGTATTTCAATTCGTCAATCAAATCGTGCATTCATCCTCTGGCATTGGTTTCGCATCAACCATACTGGAAAGCTGATGAGGAGAGAGGACAGTCGCCAACTCGGAGGCTTTCATTGACTTGATCCATCAGTTAGCGGCTGCGGTCTGCTCAGCGGGAGGTCGTAGGATCACCAGCATCCGAAGATCAATGAGCGCGTGCAGGATGATTGGAAGCAGAAGATTTCCGCTAAGCAGAAACAGCAGGCCCAGCAGAAATCCCGCTGTTGCACTTTCGACCACTCCGCCGACACCGCCAAAGAGATGATTTAGTCCGAAAATAAGCGAGGAAATCAGCAGCGCCAGCGTGACGTTCAGCGTCCAAGGGAAAACATGCAAGTAGTGCAGCATAAATCCGCGAAACAGGGCTTCTTCACAACAACCTGCGGTGATGCAAACCAAGACCCACCACCGTCGCTCCGTCCGGGTCGCCG
Source organism: uncultured Acidobacteriaceae bacterium (assembly GCA_963772045.1). Classification (GTDB taxonomy): domain Bacteria; phylum Acidobacteriota; class Terriglobia; order Terriglobales; family Acidobacteriaceae; genus Sulfotelmatobacter. The sequence continues at coordinate 997,320 of CAVYWC010000006.1, forward strand.
GGAAGAAATAGTCGAACGATTTCAAGGCTTCTGCTGAGCGATAGGTACGTGGTCGATTGTTCAGCTTCTTCCAAGCCACGGTTATACATGACAGGAATGTCAGGCCGACAAAAAGCACAATGACTGTTTCCACTAGGAATCTGACCAAGGCGTGTCCAAACAGCCACGCAGCATCGTCCGGTATCGCAGCGATTGTAAATACGCTATGGAATCCCACGGAGGCAACTGCTACAAAGCTCGCGATCCAGAGCAAAGCGCAAAGAGTTTTGTAATAACTAATCTTCTGCACTGATCCGGGATTTCTCTTCAGCCGTCGGGTTGCATAGAAATCCCAAGCTGGAGTTGCGATCGCGAGAAATGCGAAAAGCAGGTGCTGAATCATGGGGGACCCGCCAGAAACGGCGGAGCAATTGTACGCTTGCACTCGCTCACTGTCGTGAACACGTTTGCGCTCAAGTTCCCGCGCCAAGGGAAGATAAGTGAAATCGCAGTCCCGCTTGTTTCAGCGCTCGCCATATGCTCGCCGGACTCACTGCCACTACACCGTGATCTAACATCATGAACGTCAGTCGTCAGATTTCTAGTCCTACGAACCGGGCTCCGCCCCGAGTCGAAGCACTGCCGATGGTAGTTGTCCCCATACACATCCAGTGCAAAAACTGCTGCCCAGTCGGAGGAGATCTGAAACTTGAGAAAGACGTGTTCAAAATAAGCGTTCCCTTACGACCCTGAGAATCATTATTTATACGACCTGCATCTTGAATTTGGCTCGGGCTGGATGTTGCCGTCGGCAGTGAACGGAGATGTCATGATCCTGGCAGGCGATATCGTCACGCTCAGGGATTATGAGCCGCTCGACCAGATTCTGCGGAAGTGGCAGAAGCCAGTCCTCTATGTGACGGGAAACCACGAATCATACGCGCGGCGGCAAATGAACGAAGAGGACAATAGATTCAAGGCTGGCTCAAAGCCAAACATCTGCATGTGAAACTGCTGCTTGATGAAGAGGTCAGCATCGGCGCCGTCAATTTGTTCGGCGGCACGATGTGGACAGCTTTCAATGGCGGCGATTTGCGCGCGATGGAGACCGCACGCTCTCAACCAGATACAAGCCATCCATTGTCCGACTTGCGGCGCAAAGCAGGGCGAGAAGTGCGAACTCAACACGGGGCAGCCCCGAACAACGCCGCATCGTGACCGTCGCTTAATCGCGGAGGATTGAAGTGTCACGCAAGGACCATCGGTCGATGAGTGTAACTGGGAGTGGCTGAAAAACTCCTTCTCTCAAAATCAGCAAAAATAAAGTCGCGTCAGGAAGCCCTACAATCGATTTTCTCGGGTCGCCTCACCCTGACGTCAACTAACAAGATGACGCCTACTCCTGCAATTGACCACGAACGAACTTGTTTACTCCCCCAAAGGAGTTCCCGTAGCAGCGTGGCGCCTCTGGAACTCAGGGCGATCCCGACTGAGCGTTCACTCGTCGGAGAGCGCCTAAAAACTAAGTCTCTCTACAAAAACTTCGCAGGCTGATGCGGCGTTTATCGTAAAGCAGACGTTATCTCTTCCGTCCGGCCACGCCAGAAAAATGTCGCCGGACTGAAGACGCACGGAAACTGTCGCTGGCGCCGGGGTATAGACATAATATTGTTCCCCTTGATTACCGGGGTCGACCAGCAACGGATAACCCTTCAGCTGCCAAAGGCTGTTTCCCGATGCATCTACATCCTGCGCGTACACGTCGGAGTTGGCGTAGCAGGAATTCGCGTCGGAATAGTTGCGGCAGTCCGTCCACATCACAAGTGCGCCACCGGTCCCGTTCGGCTGGAGAGTTGGAGCAAGCTGTTGATTGGGCTCCTGGGAAATATAAAGTTGATTCGCGCCCCAGGTTGTCTGGCCGCTGGCATTGAGGTGCTGCATGGCTATGTCACAGTTGGAGCCCTCATTGGGGCAGTCCTGCCAAGCCGCAAAGACTCCAGCCGAACCGTCCGCGAGCACAGCAGGATTAAGACCGACATTTGTTGAGTTTGAAACGGCCATCCCGGACTGAGACCAAGCAACGGTTCCACTGGAACTGAGCCGCTGAGCGAGAATGGATGGCACCAGCGCACTGGAAGGCTGCCATGAGGCGGTGATTACTGCTCCTCCCGAACCGTCGGTAGCCATATCGAAGGTTTGGGTGCCAGTACCGTTAGGATCAGAGGCGCTAACGCCAGGAACAGCAACCGGGACGCTGCCCCATACCAATTGTCCAGTGGAGGAGATCCGCTGGGCCCTTACGGAAATCGTTGCGGGGGCAATGTACGAGGTAAAATACCAAGCTCCGATTGCCCCACCTGACCCATCCGAGATCAGTTTGACTTGGTGGATATCAGGCACATCGTTCGCGTTCGGTTGCTGGCCGAAGAGGACTCCGTCTGCAGGCCACACGGGATTCCCGCCGGTATCTATCCGCTGCGCATAGACGGTCAGGCCTTCACCCGCTCGGCTATCCGAAAAAGCAACAATTGCCCCACCTGCAGCATCACTGACCATCGCGAGACCGTTAACGCCCTGGTTATTTGCCGCCGTCGACACAGGTATACCGGCCGACCCCCACAGCAATGCTCCAGCGGAGTTCAGCCTTTGACCATAGATGTCACATTCAGCCATAAAGGACTCGTCACAAGAACCTGCGCGTCCGTCGAGCCAAACTACGATCACTCCGCCAGCGCCATCACTTACCACTCGCGGCATCGCTTGATATCCCGTCCATGGATTCGTTACCAGAATCCCACCAGCCGCCCACGTCGGGGAACCGCTGGCGTCCAAATGCTGCGCTAGGATTTCAACCGGGAACCTGTGCTCCCACACAACGTATGCTCCGCCTGCGCCGTCATCGGCCACTCCGATGCCCGGCGGTATTTCGCTGTCAAACACTTCGCCGTCATCTCCGCCCGGAAGGCTCAGATTCGTTTGATTCCACACCACTGTGGGCGCGAGAATCGTGCGGATCGTTGCCTGTGCTGGTGCTGACTTCGTGGAGTCGGCCGTAGCCACCGCTTCAATCGTCACCGTCGACGGATTGGGGACCTGAGCCGGCGCCGTATATAACCCTGCAACAACGGTGCCAACGCTGCTGTTCCCGCCAGCCACATCATTCACGAACCACTGCACAGATGGATCGAAGTTCCCGGTCCCGGTAACCTTCGCCGTAAACTGTTCTGGCTGCGAAACCTGGAGGGTCACCACGGTGGGCGATATCGATACGGATGAGATTGTGGGACCTGACGGAGTTGACGATCCGCCGCAGCCGACGAAACTCAATAAGCCAACCAGGCCAAACGCGCGAATGGCGTGCAGAGATTGAATTGCCATAGAGCCTCCTTCAAGGAACGCACAACCGCATCATGGCCGCGCGTGATTTCCACACATGCCTGCTCTGAGGGGACTTGGTTTCGCTTATCCTGCACCGAATGCGCAGAGGAAAGTGCACAGGAATCTTACACGCCTTGGCCCAGTCTTCTGTCACCGGCAGAATTGACTGAACCGCATGTGCCTTATTGTTCACTGTGTTTCCCTTTCACTGAACCAATGA
>CAVYWC010000007.1:0-824921 GCA_963772045.1 uncultured Acidobacteriaceae bacterium
GGTCCCGGACTTTCGGTAATCCCAGAGGTTAAGGTCAGATGAGCGCACCCCAAGAACCACTCGTGGCAACGGAAGAGTGGCATCCCAGCTCGAATCCATGGTTTATCGCAGTTGCCGTGATGTTGGCCACTTTCGTTGAAGTCCTCGATACCTCCATCGTGTCCGTGGCGACTCCGAACATCGCTGGAGCGTTGGCGGCAACAAATGACGAAGCAACTCGGGTGCTGACGTGCTATCTCGTCGCCAACGCGATCATCTTGCCTGCCAGCGGGTGGCTGTCGCTGCGTTTCGGTAGGAAGAGGCTGCTCCTGATCTGTACAGCTCTATTCGCGGTGGCTTCCTTTATGTGCGGATCTGCTCCGACCATGGGTTTTCTGCTGGCGTCTTCGGCGCTGCAAGGTATCGGAGGCGGAGCCATGGTGCCACTTTCGTTGGCGATTCTAATGGAGAGTTTCCCGCCCGCCAAGCGAGGAATGGCAATGGCTGTGTATATGCTCGGCCTGGTCGTAGCGCCGGCCATTGGGCCGGTGATCGGCGGCTGGCTGACGGACAACTACTCCTGGCGCTGGATCTTCTATATCAATATCCCGGTATGTCTGCTGGCAGCATTGATGATGTACAGCCTCGTGGAGGATCCGCCCTATGTTCGCAACGCCAAACTCGGCCGCATTGATACCGGTGGTTTCATTCTTCTCGGAATCTGGCTGACAGCGTTTCAGTTTACGCTGGACGACGGACAAAAAAAGGACTGGTTCGGCAGCGCATATATTACTCGTCTCGTCTGTATCTCGGCGATCGCATTTGTTGTCCTGCTCATCAGGGAGCTTCGAATCAAGGATCCGATTGTCGATCTCCGGGTATTTCTGAACCGGAATTTTCTTGTGGGAAGCGCCATGCTGACGGCGTTCTCGGTAGCGATGTACAGCGCCATCACCGGGGTTCCGTTGTTTTTGATGACTCTGATGGGCTACACGGCTGAACTTAGCGGCATTGCAACCGCTTCTAGGGGCGTCGCCGCATTTGCGGCAGCCATTGTCGTTGGGTACTTGTCGAATCGCGTAGATCCCCGCTGGATATTGTCCTTTGGGTTCCTGGTTTTTGGGATTGGCACCTTTCAGTTGGGCAATATCACCCTCGGCGTGTCGATGAATAGCTTTGTCTGGCCTTGTGTCCTGCAGGGTATCGGCGCGACATCGGTAATGGTTACCGTGATGACGATGGGAATGGGCACGCTTCGGAATGATCAAATGGGAAACGCAAGTGGGATTCTCAATCTGATGCGTAACCTGGGAGGCAGTATCGGGATTGCTTTGACCAACACGTTCGTGTCTCGTGGAATCCAGTCGCACTACTCCAATTTCATTCCACACGTTACGATCTATGACCCGGTTTATCAACAGCAGAGCCAGATGTTACAGCGTGGTCTGGCGCCGCTTACCGGAGTTCATCAGGCGACCACCCAGGCGCAAGCGTTGCTACAAGGCATCCTACTGCAACAGGCGGCTGGCATGTCGTACATCGACATTTTTCGCTGGACGGCCGTTCTGCTCGTGTTCTTCATGCCCTTCGCATTTTTGCTGAAAAAAGTGGTGAATCGTGGGGATGTCGTTGTGCATTAGCGATGAACACATCGTGTTTGTGGCATGACAGTTGCCGGCGCAGGAAGCCTCTCTCATTGGACGAACGGGTTGACTCTTGGCTGCATCGCATCACACGCTCACTTTGGGCAGAAGCGCGGACGGTTTCTCGACGCCCTGGGGACGGCGTCGGCCAGCTCAACAATGCCGGCTGAGACGCCGCTGAAGCCGCACGTTGTTATGATCAGACCTGTGGATTCCATCGAGAGCAGTCTTTACCGGTCTCTATTCGAGCTGGCGCAGTCCCTGTCGGGACATAACGACCTGCAGAGCCTGTGCGAAAGTCTCGACCGGTCGCTCCGTCAGGTAATCGAGTTCGACTATCTCGGTCTGGCACTCTATGATGCGGATCAAAACCTCATACGGTTACATGCCGCAACGGGTCTTCAGGACGTCGAGTCTCCGACGGTCGTGGTTGTTGCGGATAGCCCCGCTGAATGGGTTTTGCGGGAGCAACGGCTTTTGGTCATTCCAGACCTTGCTGTTGAGACGCGGTGGCCGAAATTCATCACCCACCTTCTTAGCCAGGGGGTGCGTGGAGCGACCTTCGTTCCTCTCAGTAACGGGTCTCGACGCCTGGGATTACTGGCCTTCGGATTACGATCGGTGTATGAGCCAAGCGAAGTGGAACTTGCGCTTGTCCAGCGGGTCGCATCCGAAGCTGCGGTTACAGTTGACGCGTATTTGATGCAGCAACAACTCACCTATCAGCGCGACCGGCTTCAAGTGTTGTTCGATGTGACCAACGCGTTGGTCTCGAAATTGCCGTGGGACGAGCTGTTTGCATCGATCTCGGACCAGCTTTCACGGATCATCAAACATGACTTCGCCTTATTGACCCTATACGATGAAGGCACCGGTCGAATTAGGCCACACGCGCTCCACTTCACCGGGGATCAGCTTTTTGACGATGATCGGCCGGATGTCGAAGTTGAGGGCCTGCCTTCCGAAGAGGCATTACGTTCAGGAAAAGCGGTTGTCCTGAACCAGCCCGATTTTGAGCGCTTTCCATCCTCTGAGTACCGTAGGCTTGTGTCTCTGGGCTTTAGCGCTTCCTGTTCCATTCCACTCGTAACTCCGAACCGCACTCTGGGGACTCTGGAAATTGCCCGCATTGATGCGGAGCCATGGATAACCGAAGATGTGGGGCTTCTGCTGCAGGTGGCACATCAAATTGCGATAGCGGTTGAGAACTCGCTCTCCTACCGCGAACTGGCCGAAACAAAGGAAAAGCTCGCCACAGAAAATCTATATCTCCAGGATGAAATCCGCTCCGACCAGAACCTCGCTAACATGATTGGTGAGAGTCCGGCGTTCCGAGCCCTGATGAAGAGCGCACAGATTGTCGCGCCTACTGACACCTCCGTCCTTGTGCTCGGTGAAACAGGGACTGGAAAGGAACTGATCGCTCGCGCTATCCATGACATGAGCGAACGGAAGAAGCGGACATTCGTGAAAGTGAACTGCCCGGCGATTCCGGCCACGCTTCTTGAAAGCGAACTGTTTGGCCATGAAAAGGGCGCGTTCACAGGCGCCCTCGGACAAAAGATCGGGCGCTTTGAACTGGCCGATCACGGCACATTGTTCCTTGACGAGGTGGGTGAAATTCCGCTCGAACTTCAGTCGAAACTTCTCCGTGCGATTCAAGAACAGGAATTTGAACGGCTCGGTAGCAATCGGACGATCCGGGTCGATATTCGCGTCATTGCGGCTACGAATCGCGATCTTAAGGCTATGGTGGAGGAAGGAAAATTCAGGAGTGACCTCTATTATCGTCTACATGTGTTTCCGATCGAGGTTCCGCGGTTACGCGATCGCAAGTCCGACATCCCGTTGTTCATTCGGTACTTCACACAGAAGTACGCTCAGCAAATGAATCGGCACATTGAATCGATCCCGAAAGCGGCGATCGACGCTTTGACCGAGTACGACTGGCCCGGCAACATCCGGGAGCTGCAACACTTGATTGAGCGCTCGGTAATCCTGACGCAAGGCTCGGTGCTGCAAGTCGCCACACCAGAGTCCCGGACGTCAGCGGAAGTCATGCCAGTGAGAGGGTCTGAGTTGTCCTCGTCATCCGAACGGAAGAAGATTCTGCGTGCACTGAAAGAAGCAAATGGCATTGTTGGCGGGCCGAACGGAGCTGCGGCGCGGCTGGGCATGAAACGGACGACGCTGCAGTCCCGCATGAAGAGACTGAACATTGACCGCGACTATCGCTGACATCCTTGCTTTTTGCCTTGCAACAGATGATGGCGGGGATCCTGCATCCGATCCGAATAGCTATTCCCGGGAGCCCGAGGCCTGTTCAATAGCTTCAACCTCAGCCTTAGTCATACGTCTGGTCGACCGTTGACATGCGATTTATCCCCATTACTACCATGTTCTTTTTTCTCGTTTCCGGCACGGATTGACGGTCCAGCTCAAAGGCTGTGTAACTCCACATTCGCGAGGTTCCGAGGCCGGTTTGCACGTTCGATCGCGGTGATGACAAGTTCTGCGGCAACCTCCAGGTCCAGCGCGGTATTGATGCAGAGATCGTAGAGTGACCTGTCGAGCCAATCTTTCCCATAGTGTTGACGAACATAACCTGCGCGTTGGTTATCGATGCGCTTTATGAGCGCCTTAAGATCCGCACACTCTGGTAGTCGGGTTCGTAGCCGCCGAAGTCGCTCTTCGACCGGTGCGTACGCCAGAACATTGAGAACGTCGGTTCGTGCGAGGAGAAGGCACTGCGCGCCGCGACCCACGATCACACAGTTCCCGGCGTCGGCCGCTCTCTGGATTACGCGCATCGTGATGTCATGGACAAAGTCTTCATCCATTTCGCAGGCCTGGGCCGGCGTACTGTACCCATACAGCGAGCCATGGCTCATCCCCGCGATAGCCCACTGCCACCAGTGGTGCGTGTGTTCGTCAAGGCAGGCTGCCAGCTTTGGATCCACACCGGAAACGTGCGCTACCCGGTCGACAAGTTGGCGATCCAGCAATTCCCACCCCGTCTTCACCGAGACGAGGCGTCCGAGTTCTGCGCCTCCGCTGCCGTACTCGCGCGCGATGGTAACCACACCGATCAAAGTTCCTCCTGCCTTTCAGGACTGCTGCCAGGCCTTTTTCCGGCATCGGTTCGTGCCTCGCGGCGTTCCTCTGGCGACGCTTTCTGCCGGGGATTATCGGGTTGGGGTTTCACTGAAGCGGCTTGGTCACACTGTGATTTCAGCCGCAAGTCATGAAGCCACGTCATGGCTCGACAGTTGGCGGCAAGCACCGCGGCGCGGGAAACATTCAGACGGACCACGCAGTCCTGGATGGATGACCGGATTGCCATTCTCAGCACTAGAAGTGCGCGGCTGAGCGCATCAAGTTCGGCGATCACTGTGCCGGGGTCGGTTTGAAGAATGAAATTGAGGCTGGACTCGCGCTCGGCAAGATCGCCCTGTTGTATGTGATCGGCATGAGAGCAACGCAGATCCCTGTACGCGGTCTCACAGCTGCGGATGGCAGCGCCACATCTGGATATCGCACTTGTGATCGTCACCGCCTTGGCCCATTCGAAGAGCCAATCACGGAAGGGACCGTGTCCTTCGACCGCCATGTCACAGGCATCGACGACGGATTGATCAGCGGTCGCTTGGTCACCGGTTATCAGTAAGGCGAGGCGACTCAACAGAAGCCTTTCATCCGAGAAGCAGCCCACGATCTCCGATACGGACGCGTGATCTCGGTCATCTGTAGCCTTCACGGTTGTATGAAACCAAGACATGTTCTCTTCCTTGTACTACCGCGGGGCGAGCCTCAACTCGCCCGCCTCTGGCCGGGCGACGGCTTGTGAATGTCCCGTCGAAGGCGCTCTTTGGTCGGAGCATGCAGCTTCCCCTGGAAGGGCAAACGCAGCCGTTCACAGACACCGGCGGCGTAGATACCCTTCGCCAAAAACGCAGCGCCGATACTCTTAAACCAATTCAGCACTTGCTCACCGACAGAGTCGACGTAAGTCACGTCAGTGAGATCAACGATCAGGCCTTTCGGGACTGACGCCTTCGTGACCAGGGACTTTGCCTGCTCTGCCCAGTCACCCACGAGCCTGCCTTCCATCTTCAGAGTCGGACCATTCGCATGTTGATGAATTTCGGCGCGAAACATTGCTTCTAGTCCTTTGCCCAGCGGCTTGTCCTGCTCTCCGTCGTATGTGAAAACGCAAGTTGCGTGCCAAGACTTCTGCCGCTATCTCATTGATAGAAGTCAGCTCTTGGCGGGCGTACGTTCCGCTGAATGCACGAATGCGGGCAGTTGCATAAATGTGGGCAGATCTTGTTCAGCAGTATTGGTGACCGAGGGGCTTCCTCTCTGAGGTGCGAGGGCTAGCGCGGATGAATCCCGTACTTGGGTAGCCATAGCTGCCTGGACAGGCCCTATTTGGAGATGGCGGATTGCAGGCGCGAGCTCAATGCTGGAATTGCCATTCGACACCAGAGTGCCTATGGCGTGCCAATCGTCTTTGATTCTTTGATTCTGGGGCTTCGGTCTGCTACTTCATCAGGCTACGACACTTCTCTCACTTGCTCGGGGTGGGGCGAACTCCGATGCAGCAGAACTTGCGCGACATTGCGAGTTTCGTAGTCGGGATCGTCTAACGCCGCGACGAGCTCTTGGTAGGCAGCCAGGTTCCGTTTGTTTCGCCACTCTAAATGGCAAGCAAATAAGTACAAAGCGTCGCGATGTCCTACGTTCTCCGACATCTCATTCAGCCCAATCTGTTGCCGCGCACCGCTCCAGGAGGAGGCGGGTTTTCAGTCCGGCAAGGTTGTTGGCCGCTTACCTCATCGTTTGGAAGTGCCAGTTAGGTCTGCGACCACGATGCTGACTGCATCAATCAGCATCAACAGAAAGACCACGCCAATGACCGCAAACGCCGCGAATAGGTCCTCATCGTTGGTCTCTGCGCGATGCAACAGATTGATCGGGTAGGCTAGGGCCGCGACGTTAACGGCACCTAGCACAATCCAAAACTGAGCGGTTGGTTTGTTTCGCTTCATTCTTAGAATCCTTCCAAACACCTTGTGTGCCACCTCAACGCGCAGTCCATTCGTGAGGGAAGCCTAGTTACTCTTCGTCTCAGGCAAATCTAAATTTGGTCGATGTAGGATTCGCCGGGAGACGGTGCTCGATCGACATTGTCCTCATCGAATACCCGAATTTCGCTCCACAGTCACAACAGACCCGGTAGGTCTCACCTCCGAGCGTGAAAACACGACTGAGGTGACCATGGTGACAACCGAAGACGGAATCAAGGACAGTTATGAGCATCGCCATAAACTCTCCTTTCTGAAAGGGTGCTCGCTTTGTCGTGGCAACCTGCACTCTCTAAAAAACAACATTCAGAGCATTCAAACCAAGAGATTGTCATCTGGCGCCACTTGTGAATCTCAGGCACCATATCGAATCCCGAGGCGGCGCTCCTTTGCTTGCACCCATTTCTCGATCTCTCGGTTGATTCATTCGCGTTCAACTGTCGAGACCTTGTCACCGCCGCGTGTGCCTCCGCGAACATTCCCAACAGTGCGCTTTCCCGTACATGTGTGAGATCAGCGAACAAGCCCGCTTCCTTAAGCACGGAACTGAATTCAACCTTGACAATGCAGGTCACCGGCCACTTCGAGCCTCTGCCTAAGCTCTTGGTTCTTCTTGCAATCCCTACAATTCGCCCGCGGACTGTCGTGACCTTCCGAGGGCACTGCACTAATGTGGGCACCCCAACTCATGCAGCGAGCAGATCTATGTCGCTGCCACACAGCGAGTTGTTTCACGGCCACTTCGGCGAGCTAAATGCGCTAACACGGCTGAGCGTAGCTGGAGTGAACTGCTTGGATGAATGGAGCACCGCCATGCGAACTCTACTGCGGTAAGCGAAGCTCAAGAACCAGCGAAGGAGTGACTTCGACGATTGCCTCAAAGCTGAATCGGACGTGACCGGAAAAGCCGATCAGCGATGATCCCAGACGCCTCCGTAAAGCGTTTACGCCGGCCTGTCGGAAGCGGTGACATGGGGCGATAGTTGCGATGCGTGTGGTTGGGCTCTCCCCCATCGCGCCAAAGAGCCACGCGCATCGCACGCCCCTCCGACGGCGTCGGTGCTCGCGAAACGTTTGAAGTCGTTTTCGCTGATCGACGGTGTCTCAGTTGGTGCCAACCGAACGCAGCGAAAATCTCGATCCCATACGAAGGCAGGTCGAATCCTGGCAGAGATTCGAGCTAACGGACGTCACTGCGAAGGTAGTCGTCTATGCGGCCTTTGTGGAGGTCAGACTAGAGGCACCGAAGCACCTAGCCCGGACGGTACATGACGTCTACTTCGAACCGAAGTACGAGGAACTCCGGCCGAGAACAATCTGAAGTCTGTCGAATGCACATCGATCTTCCGACGAACAATCCTGGACGCCGCGTGCCACCTCCTGTGCATGCGTATTGAGAATGCCCGGCTGAGTGTTGCGGATCTATGTTCGGATGGCAGGTCTCGTCGTCCCCGTTGTTGACGCTGACGATCATAATACCGACAGCCTTGACTCCCAGCGCCCCAACGCCGCTCCTTGCGCGGACTCCGGATCCTGAGGATGGCGCGCCACCCGCGTTTAGCTCGCGGCCATCACTTGCCGTGAACCGCAAACGGCTACCAGAAATGGGCGGCGACCACTTTTGGTGACGCCGGAGCGTTCGCGATCACCTGCATGCGCAACACCAACTGGAGATTCTTGTGCTGCCATCCCACCGGAGCTTCGCGCAACGCGCCCGCCAGAAGTTCTGGATTGGTAATCAGGTCGGCCGCTCCCTCGGTCCCATATTGCGTGCAGCCGCTGATCAGCACCAGCATGGAGTGAGTCTGCGGAAGAAACGCCCGCGAAACCACCGCGTAGTCTTCATCGGTGTGAAATTCGCGAGTCACATTGTGTGGATACCATTCCGTCGGTTTGCCGTTGTCGCGAATCATGCCCCGATCGCCGTCATCCACATAAAATCGGAAATCCTGCGTCACATCCTTCCATTGCGTGCTGGAATACCCGATCAATACGATCGGCGAGCTGCGCAGATCCTGAAACGAAATCGCGTTGCCGACCCTTACTTCGGAGGCGCGACCCATCCGGCCCAGCCTAGAGCGAATCTGAAAACATTGTCCCGGGCGTGTTTACTCCGGTGCTCGCCAAACACTCGAAAGTCGTTCTCTCTGATCGATTGCGCATCTGTCGGAGTTGATCGAATGCAGCGCAACTTCGAACCCATGCAGAAGCAGATCGAAGCGTGGCAGCAGTACGAATTGACCGACGTCACCGCGAAAGTGGTCATCTATGAGGCGTTTGTCGAGGGGAAACTGGAGGCTCCCAAGCATCTGGCGCGCACCGTGCATGACTTGTACTTTGAGCCAAAGTACTAGGAGTTTCGATCGCGGACGATCTGGAGCCTCTCGAATGCGTTCACATCTGCATTCAAGGGACTCGAACCCATTCCGCAATTTAAGGCGACAGCGAAGCTAGGTGATTTTCTAGAAACTCGATTCTCGCAATCGTTCTAGCCTTTGTGGCGGTATCGGCCGGACCGCCGCCCTGTTGCACCCTCTTCGCCAGTGCCCTGGGAACTATCACTTAGCGCAAGCCCGTTTACGAGGAGTAATCTTGAAGAATGTATGAAAGCGATACTCCATAGGAGCATGATGCGGTTGGGTGCACCATTCTATCCTGTCGCCCCAATACCAATCGTCGAGTGCAACGAACCTCCTTAGTGCTCGCTTCTACTCGCTCACCCAGGATTGAGTGGCTTCAGCTCTCCACCACAAAACGATGATTGCAGCAATCGTCGCCTTGCATCAGTGTCTTGGTGCGGATCAACTTGATGCTGGGGCTGATCGCCTTAGTGTATGCGTAGTCTGCATAGCACACAGTCGCGTACCCGATCTCGCCAGCGTCCTCGGCGCGAAACGTACTGGCCCAGAGGCATTGCGAAAAGCGAAATTCGAGGGCCGTCGAGCTCTTTTCGACGATATCCCATTTGAGAGCGGAACGGTAAATCGGAGCAGGCATCAGCTCGTTTAGAAAGTAGCGGATAAAGTTCTCCATATCCCGGCCGGGTTCCGGCTTTACCTTCATCGCTGCTTCCGAGGCTGCCTCCGATGACGATTCGCTTAACAGCGCTGGGAACTTATCGTTGCCAATTAGCGACGAAAGTCTCTTCATCAGGTGGATGTATCCCTTGTAGCGGAACCTGAAGGCCTGTTCCCAGGTCATATCCGCGCTCGCGCTCGGGCCCGTCGAAGTGGCCGGTGAGGCGGTTTGATCCGTGGACTTCTGTGCGCATAGGGCTAGACTTGCACAGCCCATGCAGGTCGCCGCACCGGCGGGAATGATACTTAACAGATCACGTCTGCTCAACATGTTGCCCCAACCTCCCTTTCGGAATGAATTCGTATTCTCGTCTACCCATTGGACGCACGCGGATAAGGGAGGTGATCGAAGGAAAGGGAAGCCTCATAGGCCAAACCTCCGAACGAAACATGCGCCAGCACTTCTGACGAAAACTGTCCTCCGAAGAGGCGATCACTCGTAAGGTTTCACAACAGCCCCCTCATGTCTGTGAGGAGCGTCACAGACCACTGCACCGTTGCACCGCATTTCAGGGAAGCTTTCCGTCGAGATGGCCAACACCCGGTTTCTTCGCTCACAAACTATTGTGATTTTTGTCGGATGATCGGCATTCGGACTGTTGTCCAAGAACGGGCTTCGAGGAAGTTGGACGGATTTGTATCGATAAGTCGTCATGGCGACTGAAATTCGCAAGGTTTTGCTGTCGTTGAGGATAGGCGACATCGTGCAAGGGTCAGTTGCGTTGTTTGAAAGCCCAGCAGATAGCCGTGCGCCAGAGGCTTGCCCGCATGGGCGCCACCCGCCAATCTGCCCACTGCTTCCATCTTTTGCGCCTGCTGGAATTGCTTCTGAAGGCTCTGGCGTTCCGTTATGTTCTCAACAATTACTTCGTATGATTTCGTTCGGCCGCTCTCGTCTCGAACTGTCTTTCCAGTCATGCTAACGACAACAACGGCGTTGTCCTTTGACCTCAACACCTTGAACTCGCCCCGTCTCTTCGCATTTCTCGATCGCCGATCTCCGCTCCTCGACACTTTGGTAGACGTCTTTGGTCAAGTTCTGCGCCATTAGTTCTTCTTTCGAGCTGTATCTCAGCATTGCCACTAAAGCCGTGTTCGCGTCAATGATCGTTCCGTCGGGCTGCGAAAGGAAAATCCCAAACGGCGAGTGCTCAAAGAGCCCGCGGTACCTTTCCTCCGATTGACGCAGTGCTTGTTCGGTACGCGTTCGTTCGGCTATGTCGAGCCGAAGTTGCGCCTCACTTCGTGTCAACCTACCTTGGATGATTTGCATCCGTGCGGCAAAGGTGGCGAAGCAAATCGCAAAAACCAACGGCGCCAGACGTGTGTAAGGATCATCAACCCGAGCCAAGATGAAGAGGCTGAACATTGGGAAAACAATTGGAAACCATTGGTTGGTCACGGATGCCTTCGGACTTGGGAACCGCGTCAGGCCGGTCCACATCTGGATGCTTCCAGGTGGCGGCAATGAGGATGGGAACTGCGAGTAAGGCGCTCCACACTAGGTCAAACCAGCCTCCCGGCTTGAGGTCTCCTTCGGGATGCAAGGCATAAGAGTCGGCCAGACCAGAGAAAATGAGAAATATTGAAAAACGCCAAAATAAAGATCGAATTACCTTCGAGTGGTTGAGGAGGGCTCGGAGAACAAACGTTGCTGCCAGTAGTCCCTCAAAGGCGATTGTTCGAGTCCAGACAAAGGGGCCGAGGCGAAGCGCAGACTCGGGTGACCATCGGCTTGGCGAGAAATAGAGGTGGATCGACAGCCAAAAGACGCACACCTGAATGAAGTCAAAAATGTGTAGCCAGTCAAGACCGCTTGGTTCTGCCCCCGAATCTATGAAAGGCAGCATGCCAAATGGGATGAGGCTCAGGAAGAACAAGAGATCGTCAAGAGCTTCGAGCGAGCGATCGTAAGATAGATCGCCGTAGACCCCGACCGCTTGAGCCACAAACCATACTCCAAACGAGATCGCCAGACATCGCCAGGCGTACCGTGCCACGCCACGCGAGCGCTGAAACGCCTCGACGGAAGTCAGAATGCAAACTAGGCCCAGCGCCAGTTGAGCAGAATCCGACAGCAGAGGACCGGGTCTCCGACGGCCAAAATGACTGATTGCTATGGCTTGCGCCGCCACCAGCATACCGGCCACAGCAACCAGGCGTTTCGACGAGAAATGGTGAAGCAGACTGGGCTCCCGCAATCGAGACCTCCAATAGCGTGCACAGGGGGGTTAATTAGTTTGAGGCACTTAGCAGTGGAGTAATGTGATCAGAATCACAGCACATGTTTGAGGGGGATTACTTAAATTTCCCCGAACAAATGTCAGTGAATCCTGCAATAGAAGTTGATGTACAAGCGCGAGTACTCGTAGAGGTGGCGCAAAGCGGCTGCTGCCGTCAGCCCCTCCAGCCACCCGTAGCCGATCAGCTTGCGGACAACTGCTCCGTTCTTCTGCTCGACCCAAGCCTGATCGTTCTTCTGGTAGGCGCGGCTGCGGGTGAAAATCATGTTGTGATCGCTGCCATACGTCAAAAGCGTATCGTTCAGAAACGCGCCGTCGTTGTCCGAATCCAGCCCAGCAACGGCAGCTTGGGGAGAAGGCCAGCGATGGCTTCGACGACCAACGTCTGTTCGCGCACCGGCAAAGCAACGCATTCGGTCCAGCCAGATGCCACGTCAGTCAAAACTAGCGTGTGCACGAAACTGCCTACTGCTCGCGCTCCACAGTGCGTGACGAAATCGACCTCCAGGTAGCCACGCCGGGCCTCTCCAGAATCCGCAAATGTTCGGACCGGAACCATCTGGCGAACCCGGTTGACGGTTCTCTTCTTGCGTCCGCCGTACGCATGAGCTCTGACAGCGGAGAGCTGACGATCGATGATAGCTGCACTCATCGCCAGTAACTGGGCCCGGGACCTGCTGCTCTAGCTGCAGATGTTTGTGCCATTCGATCGCCTCAACGAGTTGTGGCAGCAACGTCTTCAGCCGCTTTCCGCAGAACCGGTCTGCTGCTTCCCAGAGCACTATCAAAGCTTCTTTCACCGCTTCCCCATAAATCCGGCATGCTGCAGGCCGCTGCAGCGGGGGATCCGGCTGAGCCGCCAGAATCCGGATTGCGTGCTTGCGGTGATACCCAGTCACCTTCGTGAACTCGTCCAGAATCAGCTTCTTGTTTTTTCGATCTGCAGCGCGCTATCGCTGGCTTATGGCCACGGTCAGTTCCCTACGCGTTTTCAACTTGAATCGTCTCCTCATTTCCGCTCCCGAAGTGTACTCACGTCGGGTAGCATTTTCGATGAGGCAACGATCCATTGCTCAGTAGCAAATATGGCGAGTCAATGCGACCGGAAAGGATACTTGACGCCCGACAGCGGCGCTCGCCGGCATTGACAAAACCGTTTTGAACGCCATTGCGAGTGGCGCCAAAGGGTACATTGACGAAGTTGCTCCTGCGGAAGGAAGAGTTCGTCAATGCCATCCGTGTGGTCAATCAGGGACTCGTTTGGGCACCCAGAAGGGTTCTAGCGATGTTTGCAGGATCGCTCGGCACCGGCAAGAATCAAGCAGACCACTATCGCCACCTTACGAAACGGGAAAAGGACGTGCTCGAAATGCTGGTCGCGGGGGAGTCGAACAACCTAAACCATCGTAACGTGTCTAGAAAATGGACTTTGTCCATAACGTGGACCTCGCTGTGGCTAGAGAAAAGGCATTGCGCACGCCCGAGTTTGCTCTTTATGCCGATGCCATACCGAAAATCGAATGGCAGCAGGCTTGCTTCTGTATCTCCTTAGAGTAAACGCGACTGTCGTTCAGTCGGAATCCACGAAATCACAGTGAGGAAATCGCACCGTGGCTACGGGAGAAATAATTCTGAGCAGCGAGCCTGGGCCTCAGGATAGTACGCGAGAACGCATGCGCCTCATTGAGCGCCGGGACTGGTGGCTATGGGTTTGCGCAATCTCCACGACGTTGCTTCTGACTGCCGGAATCGTATCGTTCGCTTTCCCCCTATTGCGCATGCGCGCTGCGGAATTGAATGCCTTTTCCTTTTCCTTGGATGACACCATCATGGGTCTGGTGGGCATGGTGCTGATTTTTGACATTTACACGGCATACCAGCATCTGCAGATTCAGGTCGTTCGTAAAGAATTGGTGGAACGCGAGGAATTATTTCGGCTGATCACCGAAAACGCGGCCGACTTGATTGAAGTTGTCGATGGAAATGGACGGCCGCTCTACCGGAGCCCTTCGTACTGGATCCTAGGCTATAGCGAAAAAGATGCGGATCAGTGGACGACACTCGACCACGTCCATCCCGAAGACCGTCAAAAATTCCTGCAAGCTGCGGCTGAAGCGCTGGCCGGAATGTGCGCAAGCATTGAATACCGCGTCCGACACAAGGATGGCGGCTGGCGCGTGCTCGAGTCCAAAGCGAGCAGGATTCTAAGCGCAGGGTCCGTCGAAAAGTTAGTGATCGTGAACCGTGATGTGACCGAACGCAAGCACCTTGAGGAACAATTTCGGCAATCGCAGAAGATGGAGGCCGTAGGACGGTTATCGGGTGGCGTCGCCCATGATTTCAACAACCTCCTTGGCGTGATCATCGGGTACGGAGAGGTCATCCAAGAGGGTACTCCCGATAACAACCCCCTCCGTCCTTGCGCGGACGAGGTTTTGAAGGCCGGACACCGCGCTGCGTCGTTGACCCGGCAACTCCTCGCATTCAGCCGGCAACAAGTGATGGATCCGCGTGTGCTGGATCTCAATGGCGTTGTCCGAGATATGGAGAAGATGTTGAAACGCCTGATAGGGGAAGATATTCAGCTCAAGACGCGTCTGGAGAAGGACCTTTCAACCATCAAGGCTGACCAAGGACAGATCGAACAGGTAATCCTGAACTTGGCGGTGAATGCGCGGGACGCGATGCCGCGAGGTGGCGAACTCAGCATTGCTACCTCAAATTTCTGTATGGACGCGAATTTTGTCCGGCGCTACCCCTACCCCGTTTCGCCTGGAAATTATGTCTTGCTAGGCGTCAGCGACAACGGTATCGGGATGGATGCCACTACCCGGGCTCGCGCCTTCGAACCCTTCTTTACCACTAAAGAAAAGGGGAAAGGTACCGGGCTCGGACTATCGACGGTGTACGGGGTTGTGAAACAGAGCGGGGGCTACATTGATGTGCTCAGTGAACCGGGAGCCGGTGCCACATTCAATATTTATCTTCCTCAAGTGGTTGAGCAGTCCAATAGCGAGAATCCGTCAGGTGACTCGGCCAAGTCACAGGTGGGGGATGAAACCGTTCTGCTGGTCGAGGACGAGGCTTCCCTGCGGCACCTCAGCTGCCATCAGCTGGAGTTGTGTGGCTATCAGGTTCTCGCAGCGGCTTCAGGTGAGGAAGCCATCCGCTTAAGCGAGGAGTATGCAGGCAGCATTCACCTGCTCCTCACCGATGTGGTCATGCCCGGCATGAGCGGCCGAATATTGGCCGACCAGTTGGTCGCTAAGCGGAACGATCTTCGAGTGCTGTACATGTCCGGATACACCGGTCAAACGGTGGGCCAGCACGGAGTGTTGGCGGAAGGCAGTTTCTTCTTGCCCAAGCCGTTCACCCGGGACACGCTTGCTCGGAAGGTGCGGCAGGCCCTGGACGGGACGCAGGCTTCAGGGCGCAACTAAATCGCGGCACAGCGGGAGAACCTATGGAGAAAATTCTGATCATCGACGATGACGACGTGATGCGGGGCATGATGCGAATGCGGCTCTCGAATTCGTACGAGGTCATCGATACCGGAATCCCGGTGCAAGCGCTCGAGCTGGCGCTGCAGCACAAACCGCGCGCCATCCTACTCGATCTGATGATGCCCGAATGCTCCGGCTTTGAGCTTTGTCAGAGCTTACACAGTTTGAGCTATACCGCACGGATCCCGATCTTCATTGTAAGTGGTGAGTCAGCGGCGAAATTCCGTGACTACATGAAAAATCTCGGAGCCACGGACTTTTTCGAAAAGCCCATCGATTTCGCAAAGCTAAAGAACCGGCTGGCCGACGAGCTACAGAAGAAGCCCGCCGAGCGGCGCGCGCATGTACGCGTACGTATGAACCTGACCTTAAAGCTGAAAGGCACCGATGAGGCGCACCGAAGCTTCGAGCAACTCATCACCACCGAGAACGTGTCGGCGGGCGGTTTTCTGTGCCCTCTCCCGCTCGACGTCCCCGAAACGGCATGCCTGCAGGTTTTTCTTTCCGCAGGAGGGCACGATTGTTATGTCGGAAAGGTAAGGGTGGTTCGCCGGGAAGGTCGTAATACGCCTTGGCAGCGCTATGGCTTCGTCTTCATCGAACGCACTGCGGAGTGGATCTTCCAAGACTAGTCTCACCTGCTTTTTTGTACAGGCAGAGACGGGATCTCGAATCTCCGTCGTCAACTCCCAGGCTTGACTTAACCGCACATTTTGCGATAACCGTGCTCTCAGGCAAATTGCTGGGGAGTAAGTGAAGGCATATCCCCTCGAGGCTATGAAGTCCGGATTAAGAGCGCAGGCTCTTCCGGGATTGCATCTCGCTCGTCTGGGTATCGCAGCATCTGCTTCTCTTGGCGCAAGGTTTCGTCCATGATTTCGTCGCAGGCGGCACCTGAAATGAGGAGCACAGCATGACCACGCCAATTTTCCTTAAGCTGTTGGCAATCGACGACAATGCGGACAATCTGGAGTTGATTGCCTCCGCTCTCCAGCGAGAAGAATTGAAGATTCTGACGTCGCAGGACCCCGAGGAAGGGCTCCAGATCTTTCTTCGGGAGCGGCCAAGGATTGTTCTTCTGGATCTGGTCATGCCCAAGGTCAGCGGCATGGAAATTCTCGAGAAAATCGTCAACGTCGATCCAGGCGCGGAGGTGATCCTAATTACAGCTCACTACTCGACGGAGTCAGCCGTGGAAGCCATTCAAAAGGGGGCCTCGGATTATCTGACCAAACCGCTGGACATTCAAAGGCTCCGCTCCAGAATCGACAGTCTACTGGCCGATGCGGAAAACCGGCAAAAGAGTTTGCGGCTCGATCAAGAATTGATCGATGCTTATCAGTTCGAAGGCATGGTCGGCCGCAGCCCTCTCATGCTCGAGGTTTATGCCAGGATTCGGAGAATCGCACCCCATTTTCACACCGTACTAGTCACCGGTGCAACTGGGACCGGCAAGGAATTGGTGGCCCGTGCTCTGCATCGCCTGAGTCCGGCGTCACGCGGGCCGTTTGTGGTATGCAACTGTTCCGCTCTGGTCGAGAACCTGGTGGAAAGCGAGCTGTTTGGATTCGTACGAGGGGCCTTCACCGGAGCCGACCGCGACAAGATTGGGTTGTTCGAACATGCCGATGGCGGGACGATATTCATGGATGAAATCGGAGAGCTCGCCCCTCCGGCGCAAGCCAAATTCTTAAGAGTCTTGCAGAACCGCCAAGTACAACGATTAGGCTCTTTAACCCCCAGAAACATTGACGTCCGCGTCATCGCGGCTACGCACCGCAACCTGCAGGCTATGGTCCGCGATAATCTGTTTCGGGAAGATCTCTATTACCGACTCGCGGTGGTGGAAATCGCATTACCGCCTTTGGCTGCGCGAAAAGAAGATCTCCCGCTGCTGGAGCGCTATTTCATCGAGAAATTCTCTACCGAATATAACAAGCCCATCGCAGGCCTGGTACGAAGAGCCCAGACTCGTTTGGCGACATACTCGTGGCCCGGCAACGTGAGAGAAATGGAGAACGTGCTCGGAAATGCATGCATGATGGCGGATGGAGATTTGATCGATATTGCGGACCTGCCGGAAAGGCTGCGTGCTTCTGCTAGTCAGGACAAAGCGGCGAGCGAAGAAATTCTGTCGCTTGAGGAGGTCCAGCGGCGCCATATCCTCAAGGTGATCGATCTTGTCGGCGGAAACAAAACCCGGGCTGCTGAGGTCCTGGGTATCGGTAGAGCTACCATCTTCAAAATGCTGGCGAGCATGAAAAGCAACGAACCGAAGCCGGAGTAGTCTAAACGATCTCGGAACTGAGTTCTCTTCCCGGAAATGAGACACCGGTTTGTAGCAGTCGTGTGGCTGGGCTTCGGAGCGGCGAATCCCGATCTGCGGTCACAAACTAGCAGTTTGCAAATGGGCAGGGCCCATGCAGTTGAATCGCCGATTGTGGCCGGTAGCAACTAGGGCAAAAAGGAATTGTCGGAACTGCTAGTAGTCGGTCGGCGCCCCTTGGCAGAGATTCACCCGATTTCTCCCCTGTTCTTTGGCTTTGTGGAGAGCCGTGTCCGCCATTTCCAAGAGTGTCTCCAGTCTGATATCGCTGACGGCGTCGGCGAAACTCACACCCATGCTGGTGGTTGAGTCCACCGGGCCGTGCGCGGTGAGCGTAGGTTGTGTGCCGATGAGAGTGCGGATCGTGTCGGCCCGAGAGGCAGTGCTGGCGAGATCGCTGCCGGGCAGAACCAATAGGAACTCATCTCCTTCATATCTGCCGATTTGCTCGTGCCGAAGCAGCCCCGAGCGGAATCTGCGGGCGGCTTCCTGCAGAACTTCGTCTCCCACCGCGTACCCAAATGTGGCGTTTGTCTTCTTGAAGTGGTCAAGATCGGCCAAAATAATGCCCAGGGTGATGCCCTGGCATCGGACCTGAGCCAAATGTTGGCGCAAAAAAGAAATGATCGCGGCCCGGTTCAGCAGACCGGTCATCGAATCGTGAGTGGCGGCAACTCGAAGCGACTCGCGCGCCACAACTAATTCCTTCTGCAAGAGAACGACTCTTTTGCCCACCATCAGGCGAGCTTTCAGTTCTGAAAGATCAAATGGTTGCAAGAGATTGTCATCGGCACCGGACGCCATCGCCTCCAATAGGTCCATGCGTCTCTTCCGCATAATCAAGCCGATTATGTACACATATCGGTCGGCTTGGGCGCGAGCTCTTATCCGCTGGCACACCTCGAGTCCGCTCATTCCGGGAATCGACCACTCAAGCAACGCTATACTCGGCGCGCCCTCACTCTCAAGAGATTGCCAGGCAGCATCCCCATGTTCGGCTATGCTGAATTCGAATCCCCAATTCTCAAGACACCGGAGGATTAGCCGGCGACCGGAGTTCGGGCTCGAAGCTACCAATATCCGCATGGCACCTGTCTTACCGATTCGACGGTCTATTCAGGTCGTCGGCTGATCCCCCGCAAGTTAAAGGTTCCCGAATTGAACGTTCGCAAGACGAGGGCCAATTCACGTATCCGGTGTGCCCATGCGGTGGATGTAACTCGTTCAGAGAGCAAACGATTACAGGTAATACCCGCCATTCGTCTAATTGAATGCGCGGCCGCTCTTCGCGGGTGTCCATTTTTTGGACTCATGGATACTCTCCAAACAGTCGCCTGCTTGGGCGGAAGTATCTCGACTCTGTCGCAAGAGTCCATTCCGGCTGGCGCGGTGGTACACATTGGCTAAGGCTTGTCCTCCTTCGATACATCCCTGCCGCTGTTGGCGAAGGCCGACATGTTCTACCCACGTTGTTGTACTGGTTCACAAGATCCCGTCTCTGCGGTAGTTTTCTTCCCCTTTCCAGGCCGTTTCCCGAAGCGTCTGAATTCGAGACAGAATGCGATGGCGGCTGAGCTAGGGGCGAGGCTCAAAACACGGGATTTACGTTCCTTTGAGATCGGAAACTCAAATGCGAAGAATCTGGTTGCGATCCTTCGGACGCCAAGGCAGGCTGGCGATCAAAGGGGAGGATTATGCAGTCTTCTTCGGAGTCTGCGGGGAGTTAGGGTGTGACTGCCGAAATGGCATTTGAATGTCTCTTCGTCTCCCAGGACCCGGCGGTTTTCCGGACTGTCGGTCGGGTGTTGCGTGACCTGTCAATCTCCACAAGTATTTGCACGAGCCCAGAGAGAGCCGCCGCGGTCTTGGAAAAAGGAACGACAGATTTGCTGGTGATCGATTGGAACGGCACTGCCTCTTCGGAACTGCTGCAGAAAGTGTGGCACGGCAGGGGAGGGAAGGTGCCCACCGTGCTTGCTGTATCGGACACCGATCGCGCCCTTCCGGGAGTTCATATCGTGCTAAAGAAGCCGGTCACGGCAGAAACGAGCAGGAATTCGCTCAAAACCGCCTACTACAGAATGCTGCTTGATCATCGCCGGCATGCTCGCTACACGCTGGTGAAGTCCGTCATGGCGACGGCCGAGGAAGGCCGCACTCTTTCAATTCTCGTGCTCGACATTGGGGATGGGGGAATTGGCTTTACCACCAAAGAAGATCTCAACTGTGGAGAGGTAATGTCTTTTCGCTTGCAACTGCCAAGGGCCGCCCGGGAAATCCTGATTAAAGTTCGTGTTCTTTGGGCTCGCGAGTACGGCCGGTTCGGGTGCGAGTTCCTGCAAATTCCACCCGTGGATTTGATGATTCTGCATGATTGGCTCAGGGATAAACAGCAGATCAAGAAGCCGCTGCACCCTTTGTGAGTGTCCCGCTATTCCCCGTTCAGGATTGCCCGGCTAGGGACTGTTCAAGACAAATGTCCAAGAAGCAGTAGACGGCGACGCGCACCTATTAGTTTCGGCCTCTCGATCTTTCTCCCTAGCCTCGCCGCGAATTTTAATAGGCGGCTGCTCTGGCACAACCGGTCCCGTCAAGCAAGCCGCGAACCAAGCGGAGTAGATTTTCTTTAGTAAAGGGCTTCTCGAGAACAGAAATGCTTGGCTCCAGCACGCCATGGTCAGCCACGAGGTCCGCCGTGTACCCCGACATATAAAGTACTTTTGTCTCGGGCCGATAGGCTGCCAGGCTGGTGGCCAACTGACGACCACTAAGGCCGGGCATAACCACGTCGGTAAGAAGGAGGTGAATCGGCCCATATTCGTTGCCAGCCGCCTGGATCGCTTGTTCGCCGTTTGCGGCGGCGAGAACCCTGTACCCTGAACTCTCAAGACAGTGGCAGGTGAGTTCACGCATGCAATCATCGTCTTCGACAAGAAGAATGGTCTCCGACCCGCCCGTGATTGCGCTGGGCGCGGCCATTTGCCCAGTGATCACCCGGTCTGTTCTGGGAAAGAAAATCTTGAAGCGCGCTCCTTTGCCAAGTTCACTGTGAACCCAAATGAAACCGTTGTTCTGTGTCACGATTCCGTAGACAGTAGAAAGCCCCAAACCGGTCCCTTTTCCCAGGGGTTTGGTCGTGAAGAATGGCTCAAAGATATGGGCCTGGGTTTCGTTGTCCATTCCGCAACCCGTGTCGCTGATGCTGAGCACAACGTAGTCTCCTGGCCTGGCGCAGGGGCGTTGCGTGACAGCGGTGGCATCGAGTTGTGAGTTTAGAGTCTCGATGACGAGCTTTCCGCCCTGCGGCATGGCATCACGCGCGTTGACCGCTAGATTCATCAACACTTGTTCGATCTGGCCACGGTCGGCCTTAATGTAGCCGAGATCAATTGTGAGGTTCATGGTCAAGTCGATGTCTTCGCCGATGAGGCAACGCAACATGCTTTCAGTTTCCATCACGACAGCATTCAACTGGAGAACCGCGGGCTGGACCACCTGCTTGCGGCTGAAAGCCAACAGTTGGCGGGTCAAGGATGCAGCATGATGACCCGCCTTGCTGATTTGTTCGCTATACTGAACTGCTTTCTGGTCGGCAGCGAGGCGTTCGCTGAGGAGCGCGGTATAGCCGATGATTACTCCGATAGCATTATTGAAATCGTGAGCGACCCCGCCTGCCAGTCTTCCCACTGCCTCCATTTTTTGGGACTGCGCCAGTTGTTCCTCGAGGAGTTTGCGCTGGGTAATGTCTGTGATAGTTCCTTCATAGCGAACCGTTATGCCATGTTCCCGGACGGCACGAACGTTCGCGCAGGTCCAGATTGAGGTTGCGTCCCTGCGGTAGAGCTGGCATTCGAAGTCTCGGACGGCTCCGTGCTCTTCCATCAGCGTCACAAACTCGTCTCGACGATGTGCATCGGCATAAAGCTGATGGGCGATGTCAGTAATACTGGTCATCATTTCATGAGGCGACCCATATCCCAACATGCTCGCCATAGCCGGGTTCACGCTGAGGAGCTTTCCTTCTGGGGCGCTCTGAAAGACACCAATAATGGCCTCCTCAAACATGGTGCGGTATCTCTGTTCGTGTAACTGCTCGGCGTGCTCAAGAGCTGTTTCCGCTATGGTCTTTTTTGAGTCGATGTCGTTCAGCAGAAAGGAAAGGGTCCACACTAGGAATACGAACAGAACGACCTGAACAACTATTAAGGAGGAAAACGCAAGTGGTCTTGCGGAATCCGAAGCCGGGTTGTGTATGTAGACCGCACCTAGGCATATCGGAACGATGATGGCCGCCGGAAGGACTCTGCGTGCCAGCCAGCCCCCAGCATTGTCGGCGCTGAATACTTGCATAACCCCGAGGCTCGGACGCGAGCAGAGAATGGCCGCCGAAAGAATCAGAAAACCAACGCCGGTATGCAGCGCCATCGAGGTGTAGTGAACCGAGCCGTAGAGAGCAGGGACGCCGTAGAGGTATCCAATAATAGCGAGAGTTGCGCTGAAGCCGCTCAGCAGTGACAACAGTTGCGGCCACCTTGCCTGTTTCTCGGAAGCAGCTAGCAGAAAAAGGCTCCATCCGGTCAATATGAAGTTCAACGCGGTGATCTGAGGCATTCGGCCGGGATGGGGGTTTTGCACGTAATCCCGGACGAATAGTTGATTGATGTCGAGCGCGTGGGGGAAGCCATACTCGATCAGAGTTAGCAAACCTACTCCGATCACCATTAACGACGCAAACATGCCGGCGGCCCGGCTCCATGACGCTCTCACTGGGCGAGTCAGCAGCAGCAGAGCCACTCCCGCGCAGATGAAACCAAGAGCCGTGTTTGCTTTCATCGGGATGCGTCCAGGCAGAACGGTCACTAGGACGCCAATTCTGGCTATCCAGCCCAAGAAAACGAAAAGCCCCAGAGCAATCAGCGCGTAGGCACTGCAGCGTGAGAAGCGAAATCTTCCATGCGGTAGAGAACCCATACCCAAAAATCAGCCGAGGAAGTTATTCTCCTACCTTAGTAATCGTTGCCCCGCGACCGCAAGTTACCATCGTGTAGATCGAGTTATCGGCGAGGAAGATCGAGAAAGGGGCACGTAAATTCCGCGATGGGGGTAAATGTGCGGGATCAGTTCGGCTTATGTTGCATCTCAACGAGCCATTGCAAGGCATCTTCGGCGCTTTCGACGATCCGGACGTTGGGATCGTTGTTCCGGGCCGTCTGGAACATCCTGGCTATACCGTATAGAGCACCGCGGGAGGGGATGACCAGGGCGCGTCTGGAAGTACGCGAAAACGGGTCGAGATGCGTCAAGGCCTGAAGATCCATGAAACTCATTTGCAGATCGCAATCTTCCGCAAAGGTTGTGAGTTCGCGAAAATCTGGCCGAAACGCAGGATTTTTCGCGACATTGAGCGCAAAATCCCTGTATTCTCTGGGCGTAACCCTTCCACGAAAATGCGTTTTCACAATGCCTTTTTGTGTGTCGATCGTGTACTCGACTCCCATGCAGCCCCCACCCGTTGGATGATGACAATGCTCCTGCCGGGACGCGACGATTGCGCCCAGTCCGAATTCTGCAATGGTAAGCCCGATTCTGGCCCTGCTCGTCAAGGAAGAGAATTTTTCCGGAAATCGTAACAAAAGTCCAAATGCTCAGAGAACAATGCCCGAAATCGCGCCTCGTTGTCGGCAAGATCATGACGCCTGGCATAAGACTCGAGACAAGGCCTGACACAGCTGCGCCGCGTCAACGGGTTTGTGAAAGAAGTCCGTTACGCCTAGCTGCCTAGCCAGCGGCTCAATCGATGGATCGGTGTTGCCGCTGACCACCATCACTGGAATATGTTGAGTCTTACTCGACATCTTTAGCCTTTTCAGCACTTCAATTCCGGAGCCGGCTGGCATGTTGATGTCGAGAACGATGGCAGCGGGTACCACACGCACAGCCATCATCGATGCCTGAAGAGCATCGAGGGCTGTCACGACCTCAAATCCCTTTTCTTCTAGGGCTCGGGACAGCAGTTCAACTTGAAATCGCGAGTCATCGGCAATGAGAATTTTTGACATTTGTCGGAGTGCCCTATCCAGCATTGCGATCCCCCGCGGGGAATCGCTGCTGCCTTTCCGTTTATCTGACCTAGAGCCGTCGCAATGTTCTTTTCAGACTGGATCCCTCCTGGTTCCACACTCAAACCGCAATCACTGGCCTTTTGATCCGGTAGCGGCTTTCCAGCCAAGCATGGAGCAGCTGAAGATCAAAGGGTGAAAGGTTCACAAATTCGCAACCCGCCGCGCCATACGGCCGCGTCCAGAGAACTCGCGCCCGCATGGAAATCTCGTTTTGTAATTCAGGCAGGCGCAGCCGGAAGGATAGGATGCCGCCGACGCGCAGTGTTTCTACGCAGGTTAGACCGACTCCGCCTTCTCCTATATTGGTGACCGTAACCGGGATATTTTGATTTTCTTCGTCGGCCGCGACCGCTGGTGTCATGACGGCGAAGCGGGTGTGCTGCCGATAATCGTGCACCATCCTCGAATATGCCGCCTTCAGGGAGGTTACTCCCGATTCCCGGGTGACAGGTTTGCGGAGAATCACGTGAACACCAGGCGCTGCGGAGTCGGTTCCAGACACGGCGAGAACCGTCGGTTTGTTCCGGGTACGGGATCCAATTTGTTTGAGAAGTTCGGAGGAATCCTCCGCTTCGAGATCAATGACAATCAGATCGATTGGATCCGTTTGTCCGTCTGCCAGCAGGCTGGCCGCATTGGACGCACGGTCGCAGACCTTCGTCTCGATGGAGAAGTCTCCCAGTATTCGCTCCATCGTGCTGAATACTGCGGGATCCGGAGTTACCAAGAGGCATTCAAATATCATTTCTGGGGTCATTTTTTCATCCTTGACTCTTGAGACTGATCAAGCATTTTGCTTTCCAGATCTGTGGCGCGGTAAGGCTATCGTGAGGATGGCACTTACGAGTCTTTACCGGCGAAATGCTCGCTGGGTGAAGGAGGCGAGGGTGCAGACCAGTCTGGGGAAAAGACCATTCGTCTCTAATCGGGACGCACTAACGCGAACCTGGCTCGTTGGGGTCTCAGGGTCATCTGATTCGGGCCAAATCCCTTGGTCGCGCATTGCGGGAAATGGAGCCCGAATTGCAGGTGTGTGATCGGGCAAAAGGGCGGCATATGAAATCAATACTGTTGGTTGAGGACAGCAAGTTTTTCCGGCTAGCCAGCCAAACAGCGCTGGCTCGAGCCGGTTACGCCATCGTGAGTGCAGATGACGGGGAGCAAGCGTTGCGACAAGCGCAAGCCCATACACCTGATCTGATCATCTTGGACATGATGCTGCCGAAATTGGGTGGACCTGACGTTCTTCGCGCGCTCAAAAATAACCCGATTACCGCCAGGATTCCTGTGCTCGTATTGAGCGGTCTCTCCGAACAAAATGAGACTAGATTGAAGAATGACGGTGCGGCGGCATACATCGAAAAATCGAGGTTACGCTTGGACACTGACGCTGAGACCCTTATCGAGATTGTGAGGAATACGCTTGAGAGTTAGGTGCGCTTGCCTCGGTCATTCCTGCTCAAACAACAATTACGCCGTCGTGCGTGGTATGCCCACAGCTGTCATATAGCGGGAGGAGCAATTGCCAACGCGAATTCTGGAACGGACCTCAGCGATCCCGTCCAGCCTGATGGCGGGAGCTGAACGTTGCGAAGAGTTCAGAATCCTAGTCGTGGATGACTCACCGATTTACCGCAAACTCCTGGAGCAATCGCTCTCAAAGGATTACCATCCGGTGCTGCTCGCCCAGAATGGGCGAGAGGCTCTTGGTGTCTTTGCCGAACACCATCCAGCGCTCGTGATTACCGACTGGACTATGCCTGATCTCAGCGGCCCCGAGCTGTGTCAGCGCATCCGTCGCGATTTCGGGAAGCACTATGCCTATGTCATATTGCTGACCAGCAACACCGATAAAGAGCAAGTTATCGAAGGCCTTACAGCCGGCGCCGACGACTATCTGACAAAGCCATTCCACGAAGGTGAACTCCTAGCCCGTGTGGGGGTGGGGCGCAGGCTTATTGCACTCCATCGCCAACTTGACGCCAAGAACCGTCAACTCGAAGAGCTCGCACTGACAGATCCTTTAACCGGCCTTCCCAACCGGCGGGCAATCGACCTTTGGGTCAGCCGAGAACTCAGTGCTGCCGCGCGGTATGGGTTTTCCGTGTGGGTGGTCATGGCGGATCTCGACCACTTCAAGAAAATCAACGATAGCTTTGGGCACGACGCGGGGGATCTGGTGCTCAAGGATTTTGCCGAAGTGCTCACACGCAACACTCGACGTTCAAATATCTGCGGCCGCTTAGGAGGAGAAGAGTTCCTGTTAATTCTGACACACAGCAACAAAGAGCAGACACGGATCGCGGTAGAACGGATCCGGCAGGTGTTCGAGGAACGCGCGTTCGCTTTCGCGGGCGGAATCGCGAGAGCAACCGTCAGTTTTGGGGTTGCGGGCTTCCAAGGATCGACGGCTCCTGAATTCACAACTCTGCTAAACCGAGCCGACATTGCACTGTACCTTGCGAAAAGTAAGGGACGCAATCGTATCGAATTCGAAATGTGAGGTCTCCGGAGCCGAGTCGGCCCTCAGAGCCATTCGCGGTAGGGTTCATTGCCATACTGAATCGGCCCGTCACTCATCGCTCCGGACCATGGCCTTTGGGGACGGTATCATCCGATTGAAGCATCTCCCCCACCTTCCGCAATAGATCCTCGCGCGAGAGCGGCTTTTGGAGCAATGCCGCTCCTGACGCGATCAACTGCTGAGTAACCGGCACCTCCGCGTATCCGGAAACGAATAGAGGCCGCATCTCGGGGTGTAGAGTCTGCAGTCTTGAAACGGCAGCCGGCCCGCTCATTTCCGGCAAGACCACGTCACTGACAATCAGTGGTATTGCCCCCTTATATTGGGTTGCTAGTTCGATGGCGACTTTGCCGCTTCCGGCCTGCAGAACATTGTAACCACGCGCCAGGAGCATTTCTCGGGTCACCTCCCGCAGTAATTCGTCATCTTCCAACAGCAAAATGGTCGCATTGGCACGGGCGACCTTGGATCGCGGTTCAAAATTTGGCATCTGCTGTGGAGATTTCTCTTTAACCCGCGGTAAGTAGATATCGATGGTAGTTCCGTGCCCGACCGTGCTCGAAATCCACACATAGCCGCCGCTTTGCTTTACGATTCCATAGACGGTGGCCAATCCTAGGCCGGTCGCCCTGCCCTTTTCTTTGGTGGTAAAAAAGGGATCAAATGCGCGCACCCGCACTTCATCGCTCATTCCCGTGCCTGTATCACTGACGGACAGCTGAATGTAGGACCCAGGCGTGACATAGGAATACCGCGACACGTCCTTCGGGCCCAGTTCCGCGTTCCGCGTGACGATCCTGAATGTCCCACCGGCAGGCATAGCATCCCGCGAATTAAGGGCAAGGTTCATTAGAACCTGTTCCACTTGCCCCCGGTCGGCTTTAATGCTGCCTAATTCCTCCTCCATATCAGTTTTGATGGCGATGTCTTCCCCAATCAGCGGCAGCAAGGATTTTTCCAACTCCTGGACGATCAAATTCATGTTCAGCACGGTTGGATACAGCACTTGTCTCCGGCTGAAAGCCAGCAACTGGCGCAACAACTGAGCCGCGTTGCCCCCGGCCTTCTTGATGGTTTCGAGACACCGACGATGAGAACCGGCCGGTGCCGCTTCCAGCGCCAGATCAGCGTTGCCCAGAATGACTCCCAACAGATTATTGAAATCGTGCGAAATTCCCCCAGCCAATAAGCCAACCGCTTCCATCTTTTGTGCCTGCCTGTATTGCTCCTCAAGCCGGCGTCGTTCGCTGATATCTTCCACGATCACTTCATAATGGCTGAGTTCTCCCTCCGAGCTGAAGAACGGGGCCCCGCTCATCCGCACTGGAATGATTCGGCCATCCACACGTTTCCAATTAACCTCCGAGGCCTCCAATCTGTTCTCTACCTTCAAACGCGTCAGAATGGTCTTGCCTTCAGCGGCTTCGAAGTAGATGTCTCGCTCCAGGTTCCTGGTCAGTAGCTCCTCCCTCGACGCGTAACCGAGCATCGCCACCATTGCGGGGTTGACCTCTAACAGCGTTCCGTCTGGTCGAGCCACGAAAATGCCGTATGACGCGTTCTCAAACAGCTTCCTGAACTTCTCTTCGCTATCGCGAAGCATTTGCTCCGTTCTCTTTGACTCCGTGATGTCTACTCCAACACCAATCATGTGGGCGGAGCCGTTTCGTACCGTGACTCCCTGCACATCAACCCAGCAAATCGCGCCGTCCGGATGTACGACGCGGTACTGTTCTGCGAATTCCTCGGCTCCTCCATTCGGAACCCTCCCAATGGCATCAAGGACTCGATCCCGATCTTCTGGATGCACGTGTTTGAAGGCGTCTTCGAGCCGCCCGGAGAAACCCTGCCGGGTGTAGCCAAACTGCCGGCAGGTCTCATCGCACCAAGTGAGGGTATTCGCGCTTATGTCCCAGTCCCAGAGACCGATGCGAAGGCCCGCTCTCTGCGCCAATTGAAGACGCTTCTCCCGAGTGCACGCCGCTTCCTCGGCACGTTTGCGTGCCCGGATATCCCGGACAACGACCTCGATGGCTGGAGCGCCCGCCCAGCAAATTGGAATTGCAACTCCCTCGACGTCTAATCGTATACCGTCGCAGCTAACCGCGATGATCTCGAGCGGGGCTGATGCGTTCCCGCTGGCATAACACTGGTCA
Source organism: uncultured Acidobacteriaceae bacterium (assembly GCA_963772045.1). Classification (GTDB taxonomy): domain Bacteria; phylum Acidobacteriota; class Terriglobia; order Terriglobales; family Acidobacteriaceae; genus Sulfotelmatobacter. The sequence continues at coordinate 28,661 of CAVYWC010000007.1, forward strand.
ACTTTCTCTTTGACAATCGCTCTGTGATCGGGGTGGATAAAATCGAGTATTTCGCGGCCGATGAGTTCTTGCGGCTGATTGGCTCCGAAGAGGCGGATTGCAGAAGGGTTGACAAAGACAATCCGCCCCTCGGAGTGGACAACAATCGCGTCCGGCAAGGCCTCGACCAGCTTGCGAAATCTTTGCTCGCTCTCGGCGAGATTCTCGAGCGATTTGGATCTATTTTGGGCTGTTTGATCCGCTCCTAAACCGGCCTTTCCCATCCGTCCCCCTTCGACGATGCCTCACACCGGAAAACCTGCGACCCGACTGTGATTGGGTCACACGTTGTACGGTTACCCCAGTCATCGTCAGTTTTTCTCGTGCCACACCCGTCGCCATACCAGCTATCAGCAAAACCAGGGCCGATTACGTAAGCCCAGCGTTTGCTGAGGTTGTGAACCCCCTGCGCTCGTCTTCTGTCCCCGGACTGGACTCGGGTCTGATTCTGAGACACCGGACGGCCATGCGACAGGATTTATGCGACTGCGAAGCGGTGCAAGATGCGAGTCTGACGGTACTTGAGGACGAGGAAACCCCGAAGTGTTTGGCGTGGCGTTTGCAGACAGAAATTCGGTGTAGTCATCGCCGTGCCTCATGTGTATCGCAAACTCGTCGTTCGACGGTCCCAATCGCTGAACACTTAAAACTGATCGGATGCAGGAATTCGCTCTGGGCCGCCTCGCCACCGAAGGGAGGATAAGCAATCGCATTTTATGTCTGAACCATCAATTCTCCCGAGTTCTATCTCACAGCCCATTCCAGACCGCAGACGGTCTCCTCGTCTCGCGGTCGCCCTTCAGATCGAGTTGCGAGCACCCGAAAGCGCGGCACCGATTCGGGGCCAGGCATCGGATATCAGTGTAGGGGCTGTTACGTTCAAATGGGCGTCACGCTTGCGGTTGGAACGCTCTTGGACATCGTCTTGTGGGTCGGTCACGAGAAAGCCGTCCTCGCGGGCAGAGTCAAAACCAGCCACCCTCAGTTCGGAAATGGCATCGAATTCATCCGCTTCTCCGGCGATTCTCAGCACAGATTGAAGGATTTCCCTGAATTCGCGGATATCGGACCCACTTATGTCCCCGTCCGCCATGCAGTTGTCGAGTGAACAGCCGGTAATTACGGCGGTCTGCATCTGAAGAATGAGAATAGCCTGGTCGAGAGAGGCCAATTCCCATCGAATGCCGCCATTAGTTCACTTAGGCTTTGTTGTAGCGTCAATAGAAGCCATCCATGTGTTTCCTTTAGCGACCAGCGTCCACAATCTAGACGCACCCCTCTAACTAAACCAACCCCAGCGATAGCTCCGGCCAGGCTAACCAACAGCGAACGTTGTACTTACATGTTTATTGGCCAGGAATGGTGTTCGGCACTATCCATGCACAGTTCAAGCTAGCCAAATCTCGCGGCCCCCGATGCGACGCGTCAAGAGCCAACAGTCTGGCTGGGAGGAACTGCAATGAAAACCCGACTGCTTACATGGATGACGATGCTGGCCCTTGCGGCCACTGTATCCTCCTCTGCGCAAGTTACGGCACGGCGCCCGTCCAATGATGACCTGAGCGCCAAGTACGCAAACCTGCCACTGAGCTTTGAGCCCAATGTTGGCCAGACAAGTTCCTCCGCCAGATTTATTTCGCGTGGCCGCGGATACACAGCCCTCCTTACGAGCGATGGATTGGTGCTAACCCTCCGCAGCCGCGCCACCGATTCGAGCCTTGTGCGCACCGATGCGCCCGTATCTCGATTCAATCGTCATACGGTGCAACTTCGTTTGCTCGGGGCCAACAAGAATAACGTCGCTATTGGCGAACATCAGCAGCTTGGCCGAGTCAATTATTTCTTGGGGAAGGATCCGGCGAAGTGGCGCAGAAACGTACCGACCTACTCGGGCGTCCGTTATACGGAAATCTATCCGGGAACAGACTTGCGCTACTACGGCACCCAAGGCCACCTGGAGTATGACTTCCTTGTCAAAGCCGGAGCCGACCCCGGCCAAATTCGCTTCGAAGTGCAAGGTGCAAACCAAGTGCAGGTTGAAGATGACGGTACCTTGCTTCTCCAAACGGATGCGGGCGAACTTCATCTCGAAGCTCCCCAGGTTTATCAGGAGACAAGCAGCGGGCGAGTTCCGATTGCAGGCGGCTATGTGCTGGAGAGTGGAAACCAGATCGGCTTTCATCTGGCGCAACATGATCCCACCGCGCCGGTGGTGATAGACCCGGTCCTGATTTATTCGACTTATTTTGGCGGAGAAGGAAACGAGCAAGCCTACGGAGTCGCGGTGGATGCTTCCGGTGATACCTACGTTGTGGGGTCGACAGATTCGACAGATTTTCCTGTCACCACGATAGGACCGGTCGCCAGCGGCGTGGACCACGTGTTTGTCGCCAAGCTCGACCCAACTGGCTCCAATCTGATTTTCTGCGATTACCTTGGAGGCAATGGCGAAGATGACGGCTATGCCTTGGCTCTGGACGCAGCCAATCACATCTTCATCACCGGGACCACTGCATCCAGCGACTTTCCCGTAATCTCGCCATTTCAAGCAACCGAACCAAGCTCCTTGAATGCATTCTTGGCCAAGATCTCGGCCGATGGTTCTACCCTGCTGTATTCGACTTACTTTGGAGGAAACGGCTCGGACGTTCCAGTCGGCGTGGCGGTTGACGGTACCGGAAACATGGTTCTTGCCGGGTATACCTCCTCGACGAACCTGCCCCTCGCGAATGCGTACCAAAGCAGCGTTCTGGCCAATCAAACGTACGGCTTCATATCCAAATTCAGCCCCAATGGCTCTTCGTTGGTGTACTCCACCTATTTCGGCGGCAACAGCAATGTCGCGACCCAGCCATCAAGCAATATTGCAGGAATGGCGTTAGACCCTTCCGGCAATGTGTACGTGGCGGGTACTACCAACACTTATAACTTTCCCGTAACATCTGGCGCCTATCTCACGACGAACCCCGCCTCATCCGGCGTATCCACTGGCTTCCTCGGAAAATTTACGAGCAGCGGCAGCCTTGTGTACTCGACCTACTTTGGAGGCGACATCCTCACGGAGATTAACGCCATCGCGGTCGACGCCAGTGGCTCAGCTTACGTAACCGGGATTGACTATGGTGACGGTTCGCTCCCGCTGACCACTACCAGCATCTGCGACCCCAACGTCGACTCCTGCCAGTTCGCGTATGTGGCGAAATTTGATGCAAGTGGTTCGTCGCTGGTGTACTCAACCTTTCTTGGACCAAACAACCTCGCCAACCCTTATGCCATTGTTCTGGACGCGAACAACGATGCCTACGTAGTAGCGTTGAATACCAGCGGCTTATTTACGCCGGTAAACGGCATGGAAACTACCGGGAATCTCCTGTTGGCTGAAATTGACCCGGCCGGCATCTCCGAATTGTTTGCTACCTATATGGGCGGAAGCAACTATGACCAACCCTCTTCGGGGGGCATGGCGCTGGATGCTGCTGGAAACATCTACATCGTCGGGGGGACTGCCTCAACCGATTTTCCGGTAACCACCTCTGCTTTCCAATCGCTCTTCGCAGGAAACATGGACGGGTTTTTGGTAAAAATCGGAAGCGCATCGGCTCCCGCAGTGTCGTTGACGCCGATTCCGCTTTCCTATGCGAGCCAGGCGCTCGGCTCGACCAGCCCGGCGCAAACCGTCCTGCTGCGCAATATGGGCAGTTCGCCCCTGTCGATTTCCTCGATTACCGCAGTCGGCGATTTCTCTGAAAATGATAACTGCGGGAACGATGTGTCCGCCGCTGGCAATTGCACGCTTTCGATTTCGTTCACACCGACGGCACCGGGTTCGCGCAGCGGCGCAGTCGTGATTCAGGATGATGCTGCCGGAGCGCCGCACACCATCAGCCTGAGCGGCATCGGACTGGGCGCAGCCGTCGGGCTCACCCCCGCCATTTTGACGTTCCCCAGTCAGCCGGTGGGAACATCCAGCGGTGTCCAGACGGTCGCACTCAGCAACACGGGAAACTCAAGCCTCAGCCTCAGCGGGATTCAAATCTCCGGTGATTTTTCGGAGACGAACAACTGTCCGGCGAGTCTGGCGCCAAGCGCCAATTGCGCGATCGGCGTGACGTTTACTCCTGCAGGTGTGGGGAGCCGCGTGGGCACAATCACTATAACCGACAACGCCTTCGATAATCCCCAGACCGTCGCGCTGACAGGCACAGGAGCGACCTTGACGCCAAGCGCCAGCTTGTCTCCGGCGACTTTGAGTTTCCCCACTGAGCCTCTCGGAAGCGCCAGCACCAGCCAGACCGTCACCCTGACCAACACAGGCAGCGCTACGCTGAGCATCAGCCGCATTCAAATCGCCGGCGACTTTTCCCAGACCAACAATTGTCCGGGGAATCTGGCCGCCGGTTCCAATTGCTCAATTCAGGTGACGTTTACTCCCACATCCTCCGGATCCCGCACCGGCACCCTGACCATCACCGATAACGGTTCCAATAGTCCTCAGGCGGCCAGCTTGAGTGGTACGGGAGCAGACTTCAGTCTCACGACGACCGGCGGCAGCGATACGATCAAAGCTGGTTCCACTGCGATCTACACGGTGAAAGTAGCATCCGTTGGTGGGGCGTTCCCCAATCCCGTGAAATTGAGCTGCGCCGGTGCGCCCGCCGAAAGCGAATGCACCCTGTCGGCGACGTCGGTCGCGCCGGGAGCGAATCCAGTGAACGTTACGGTTACGATCTCAACGACTGGCAACTCCGCTGAACTGCAATGGCCTGCACTGTTCCAGAATCGAGGCGCCCTCGCGTACGCGCTGCAATTCCCCGGTCTTGGCCTACTCGGAGCTCTGCTGGTCGGCACAAAACGGCGCTCCCGGAAACGGCCCTCTTTGCTTCATTTGGGCGCTGTGCTGATAGGACTCTTGTGGATGGTCGGTTGTGCGGGTGGAACCGGCATTGAGCAACAGCAGCGAACCAAATCTGGCACTTACACCATCACCGTGTCGGGCAACTCCAGCAACATCCAGCACGCCCTCCCTCTCACTTTGACCATCCAGTGAAGGAGAGCTGTGGGCTCAATTACACATCACCATATTCTGGGTGACGCCTTCCAAGCTGATCACGGAGTTGGCGACGAGAGGCGCCGCCCAGAACTTGCTGTGGTGCTTGCGCAAGTAGAACGCGGCGAAGACCGAGCCAACACTCTTGGCCGAGGCAACCGCGTAAGCGCGCCCGACGGTCGGATGTGTGCCATACAGATACGCCGACTGCACTTCCACGTTGCATACTCCCGTCCTGCCCGCAAGCCAGTTCTGGCGGGCAAACAAGGTGGTGTACGAGTCCGCAAAGGTACTGCCCGTCGAAACCAGAGCGAGCCCCAGGAAGGTTGCATCAACGGTTTTCTTCTCGGCCACGATCTTCGTGGGAGTGGTCGAAACCGTTGGCTCGAAAGAGGCCGACTCATAGACCGAGGAACTTGGCGCGTCCGGGAGTTCTCTCGCCATCGCCATTCCGACCAGCATAAAAACTGCGATTATCGCAAGACCTTTCGCTCTCATGACTCTTCTCCTCGACGGCCCCTCGAATCGGAAGCACCTGCGCTCTCTCTGGCGCCTGCTCCGAATTACTTCGATCCGTCATGTGTCGAGATTACGCGGGTCCATGTACCTGCACAATTGCGAGAACGTAATAGAAGAAAGTCACGTGCAGTAACTAGACCTCTGTGCCATACGAATTTCATCTGTGCCATACGAATTTCATCGGCCAGAACACTGTTCCCTGTGAGGCGAAGAAGAGGACGCTCCTGGCACAATGCCTGAGCAATCGCAAAATCGGAATCTTCGGCGCGAGCGCATGATTCCTCGCCGGTTACAGGGCCGGGAATGGTGGCTCTGGGCATACGCCATCGCCATTACTCTGGTATTAACCGTTGGCATCACCTCGCTGACCTCTCCTGACTCCCGCTTACCCAAAGATGAGTTCTATTTTGGCAGTGTTTCAGAGTGGGTTCGTGGATTGGCTGCATTAGTCGTGCTGTTCGATCTATACACGGTGTACCAGCATCTGCAAATCCAGCGGATCCGACGAAGTCTCGAACAAAAAGAAATCTTGTTTCAGATCATCACCGAAAATGCCGCCGACATGATCGCGGTAGTGGACCAGCAAGGGCGACGCATTTACAACAGCCCGGCATACGAGCGAATTTTGGGGTATGGCGCCGAGGAACTGGCCACCACGTCAGTTATGGAGCAGATTCATCCCGCGGATCGCTCGCGGGTGCTGGAGGCGGCGGAGAAGGCCAATCGCACCGGACACGGCGAGAGGCTTGAATACCGATTTCGACATCGAGATGGCCGCTGGCGCATTCTGGAATCTACTGCCAGTCCCATCTCGGGTGGAGACGGCCAGATCCAAGGGCTGGTCATTGTTAATCGTGATATCACGGAACGGAAAAGAGCGGAAGCTCTGCTGGAACACCAGGCCTTCCACGATAACTTGAGCGGCCTTCCCAACCGGGTCCTTTTCCTGGATCGTCTCAAGCGCGCGATCGCGGTTGCTGGCAGGCACCCCGATTTTCGGTTTGCCGTTCTTTTCATCGACCTCGACGACTTCCGCCTGGTGAACGAGAGCCTGGGACATAAGGCAGGGGACGATCTCCTCATTCAAATAACGCGGCGCTTGCGGTCGTGTTTGCGCGGCTCCGACACGGTGTCCCATTCGTGCGATGCAAACCCCGTGTTAGTGGAAGGTGACAGCACCCTGGCACGGCCAGGTGGTGACGAGTTCCTTGTGCTTGCCGAGGAACTGCACGGCCCGAGTGACGCCATCCGAATGGCGGAGCGCATTCACGAACGTCTTGCCACGCCCTTCGAAGTCGAGAACCATCCTATCGTGATCAGCGCGAGTATCGGTATCGCGTTCGGCAAGGACGGGAAGGCGCCGGCCAGCGATGTACTGCGAGACGCCGAAATCGCCATGTACCGGGCCAAAGGCGGGGGCAAGGCGCGATACGAAATCTTTGACGGCGCCATGCACGCCGATGCGGTCAAACGACTGCACCTCGAGGCAGAACTGAGGAAGGGGGTGGACTTGGGTCAGTTCCACGTGTACTACCAGCCACTAGTTTCACTGGTACACGGAAATATCATTGGATTTGAGGCACTCACCCGGTGGCAGCGCCCCGACCGCCTCGTCCTGCCCGGCGAGTTCATCGCCGTCGCCGACGAGATTGGGGTGACATTGCCCATAAACCGCCAGCTCTTGCGCAAGGCAAGTAAACAGGTGCAGCATTGGAACTCACTCGATGGCGTCGATTCGCGGCTGACGGTCAGCGCCAATATCACGGCGAGGCAGTTTTCGCAGCCCGATTTGGCTGCGGAAATCGAAGAAATTCTCGACGAGACTGGACTGGATCCGCGCTGCCTGGAACTGGAGATTACCGAGAACATTGTGATGGCCAATGGCGACCACTCGGTTCGAGTGCTCTCGCAGTTGAAGGCACTTGGCGTTCGTCTGAGCATCGACGACTTTGGAACCGGCTATTCTTCACTGAGCCGCCTCGAGTACTTCCCAGTCGATACTCTGAAAATTGATCGAACGTTTGTAGTGGACGTCGGTCGCCGTCCGGAGACGCGTGAGATTGTGAGAGTCATTGTGATGCTGGCTCACACGCTCGGGCTGCAGGTCGTAGCCGAGGGAATCGAGCGTCAGGAGCAGGCCCTTGCCCTGCGACAACTAGGCTGCGAAATTGGCCAGGGTTATCTTTTCTCGCGGCCGCTCGATGCGTCATCAATCGGGCGTCTGTTGAGGACTCGCCCTTTCTTCGGCCAAAAGAGCAAGGCCGCTGTCGGTTGCCAATCGTGATGGAAAATCACGAAAAAAATGGGTGGACACTTCTGGCGTTGTGCTGGCACAATCACCCTATCGCAACCTGTGGGGAACATGGCCAACTGCTCGACCTGTCCTTGAACCATCACGTGGCGCTCTCACACCAGGAGTCTTCTGTTCCGTTTCTTGTAACAAAATCCACCAACGAGATGCGCGGTCAGAATTTCGTGCAAAACTCATGAGGGGAGGTGTGTATCATGCCGAAAACAAATGATGAAAGCCAAAACAAGAAGCGAGAACCCTACATCAAGCCTGCGGTCAGGAAACTGAATCCGGAAGAAGCAAAAGCAATGCTCGAGCAACACGCGAAAAAGGGAGATGAAGGAGCGAAGGACTTACTGCGGCTGATCTCTTCTCGATCCAACGACGAGCGGTGAAGCCGCAAAATCACTCAGTAAGAACAGAAGTTCGAGTCAACGGTGGGCGCTCACTCGAACCACGCGTCTACTCAAAACACACCGGGTCCGAGTTTTGCACAGCCAAAAATCTGTTCTCATGCGACGCACGTGTCCGAACCGCAAGCCTAATCTTCGTGGCGTTCATATCGAACACTTTCACCGCGCACCTAATCTACCATGGCAACCAAGAGAGCTTCCAAGCTAACGGAACTGCTCTAAGGTGTTGCCTGTCGAGCCACAAGACTCCCATCGGTACTCCCGTCATCGCATTATCTTTCCTGGTTCTCTGAACAAAACACACAATCGACACCTCTCAGTTTTTGTTATATATTCTCTGGGCAAAGCAGCATAATCGAAGACTGGCAAGGGCGGGTTTCTCATTCGTGCTGCCTGTGGTTATCATTTAATCTTCGTTATGACGCCTGAACAGGACGCAAACGCGACTGGGAAGAACGAAAACCAAAGCCGCCCAAAGCCGAGCAAGCTAAAGAAGCCTTATCACGATCCTGCATTCCGGTTTGAAAAAATAGTCTTCGAAACGATGGCTCTTCGATGCGGCAAGATTGCACCCACAACCTTCGAGTGCAAGTTCCACCGCAACGCTTCCTAACTATATGCGAACAGTGGCGGGCGCTCGCGAGAACTCTAATGCTGCGCTCGCGATGAGCGTGCTCCGCCACGGCGGGACCATTTTCCTGAAGGCCTGGGGCACGAGCATGCTTCCCTCCGTGTGGCCGGGAGATGTGCTCACTATCGTAAGCGCCGCGTGCACAGAGATTGCACCGGGCGACATTGTCCTGGTTCTGGGCAGGGATCACATCGTTGTCCACCGATTGCTCGGCCAGCGCAGGGATACGTCGCTGCAGGCTTGGACCACGAAGGGAGACGCGATGCCGGAGAGCGATCCTCCGGCAACCGATTCCGCTTTGTTAGGTCGCGTGGTTTCGATTCGCCGTGGAGTTCGCGATCTGATTCCCGGCCGGCAAGTCTCGCGCATTCAGTCTCTCGTTGCATCGCTTGCTTCGCGTTCCGATCGGTTCAGAAGTATTCTCTTGCGCCTTCATGCCTGGAGGGTCAACTCGGTTTCTCCCAGCGCCACCTTCGCAGCGCCTTTTCGGACGATGCGCCTTAGTTCGGATGATTGCAATTGATGGCATTCCTGTCCATGAGCAGTGATTATTCTTCGGCTCCAAGCGAATCTGTGGTGATCGAGGTCGGAGGAATCTCGATCGCCTTACGCATCCGGGACGCGGCGTTTTGTCGAGAGGTGGAGGGTCGCTACCAGGGATTTGTGGGAGCCTCGGCAAACCCAGATTTCGAGTTCGACGTTGATTTGATTGAACCTTCGGAGGCCGGTCCCGTCACCACGGAGCTAAGGGTTGGAAGCGAAAACGGAGAATGGTGGCTGGAACGAGGCGATTTCAGCGCGCACTGGAGTGCGCAATCGTGCCGCGGCCGTATTCGGCAGACGCGAAACCCTTATGCTATCGACGCTCTTCTTCGCATCGTGCACACTCTTATCCTAGCGCCTCAGGGAGGATTTCTGATTCACGCAGCCAGTGCCATTCGCGGGGGGAAGGCTTTTATCTTCGCTGGAGTTTCCGGCGCTGGCAAGACAACGATGTGTCGCCTGGCGCCCACCGATGCAAGTCTGCTGAGCGATGAAATCTCCTATGTCCGCCGCGACAATCTGGTATATATTGCCTGCGGCACCCCGTTCTCCGGAGAACTAGCACGGGCCGGAGAAAATCGATCCGCTCCGGTTACCAGTTTCTTTCTGCTCGAGAAAGGCGCAAACAACAAGATCGAGGCGATGAACCCAAGTGAATCTATACCTCGATTGCTGCGGAACATCCTGTTTTTTGCTCATGATACAAGTCTGGTCAAATACGTCTTTCAGTCGGCATGCGAATTTGCTAGTGCGGTACCGCTCCTGCGGCTGACCTTCGTTCCTGACCGGAGCGTGTGGGAGTTGATCCGTTAGGGGAGAGTTGATATGGCAGAACAATACATTGCGCGCGCCTCGGCCCTCGCGGCACGCGCGCTAGGGCACGAAGTGATCGTGTTGTCGAGCAAGGATTCCATTTTTTTTACTCTCAACGACGTTGCTTCGGTGATCTGGCAAGCGGCGGACGGGCAGACGACACTTTCTGAAATCGTGGAAAACAAAGTTTGTGAAGAATTCGATGTGGAAGGGGAAAGAGCGCAGCGTGCCGCCGAACGATTCGTTGACGAGCTTTCCGAGCACGGGATTCTGCTGGTCTCGGATCAGCCGTTCCCCAATTCTTCCGGATCGGCGGTCTGCCGATGAGCCTTCTGATGGAGATCGGTCAGAAAGCCCTCGACTTGGGTTTGCCCCTTAGCGCCCATCTCGACGTCACCTACCGCTGCAATGAGCGCTGCATTCACTGTTATCTCGACCACGACGATCATGGGGAAATGACGACCTCGGAGATTTTCGACGTTCTCGCACAATTGGCCGATGCCGGCGTCTTTTTTCTGTCCCTGAGCGGGGGCGAGGTTTTCATGCGGCGAGATTTCTTGGCGATCGTCGAACGAGCACGGCAGCTGTTGTTCAGCGTGAAGATCAAGACCAACGGCGTAATGATTCGGGAGAAAGAAGCTGCAAGGCTTCTCGACCTCGGGATCGACGAGATTCAGATCAGTCTGTACTCGCACCAGCCCGAGGTTCACGATCGAATCACGAAGCTGCCCGGATCCTTCGAGAAAACGATCAGAGCGATTCGATTCCTGAAATCGCAGGGCCTCAAAGTTATCATCGCGAACGTTCTCATGACCGGCAATTTCGAGGATCAGCCGGAGGTGATGCGTCTGGCGGGTGAACTCGGGGCCATTTACACCCTGGACCCGACCATCACCCCCAAGATTGACGGGGATAGCTCGATTGTCGCGTTGAGGATTCCTGGATCTGATCTCCGACAGATATTCACTAACGAAAAATTAGTGGGCAATGTAGAGCAATTCTGCTCTCCACCTCCGCCGCCCGGGAAAGATATCATGGAAGGCTTTCCCTGCAGCGCTGGTCACACCGCCTGTTACATTTCTCCCTACGGCGATGTGTTCCCGTGCGTCCAGTTCCCTTTGCCATGCGGCAATGTCCGCCGCCAGAAGTTCCTGGATATCTGGCGCAGTTCCCCCCAACTGAATGAGGTCCGCTCCATCCGCGCCAAAGACCTTCCGACTTGCTCCTCGTGTGTGCATGTCGGCACCTGCAGCCGATGCCCAGGTATGGCCTTTATGGAGGGGAATATGCGCGGACCGTCAAGCGCCGACTGTGAAAAATCGTTTCAGAAGACCGGCATCCCTTCCGCCGCGATGCGCTTGCGGACGCCGATTCCAAGGTCACTGGTCCAGATTCAGCCGTTGCCCGACTCATTGTCTGTACGCCAAGTGCAATTCAGCGCTTGAAGCTTTCACGGGATTGTTATGCCCGTTCGTCTCGCAATCGGACCGATCACAAAGCTTGGCTGCTCTAGCGTCCAGCATTTCCGATGCCGTTGGACAACGGGCGGAACCTACTTGAAGTTACAAAAGTAAGGAGTGTGGGCTTTGGTCGAATATTAGAATGAATCAGGCATAGAGTAGGGAGAACTTCCGGGAGAAACAAGATGCGAGCGAATACATTCCGTTCGTGGTGTATCGTGCTGGCTCCCCTGCTACTGGGTGCGGCGCTTTGGGGGCAGGGCGAAATGGGCAAACAGGAAACAACAACGAACGCCAACCGTGCGCGACCACACCTTGGATATCCCCATGACTGGAGCTCGCGGCACCTTTTGATGCCCGGAATGCAGGCCGATGCGGTGCTCGCGGCGGGAGACAGGGACCCGCGCCATGTGTACAACCTGGTCATGCGCGAGGTCGCCATCGACCATCTTCGCCATCGAGTAGCCTTCACAGAACGTAAGGCGAAAATTGATTGGGCCGTGTCGCTCGAAAATGGATACGTGGCACAGAACCAGTATCCGGCAAAATATCAATTTGATGTGACCGCGGAGGATTGCGAATCGGATTACATCGTGTTTGGTCTGGCTGTAGCGGGAGCTACAAAGCAAGCCAACCTGGTCGGAATCAATAATCTCTATACGTCCGGCAGCTCGCCGTGCAACAGCGGGTCACCCTTTGTAGCGTTTGCCTTCAACACTTCGGTCCACGGGGGCTCCATCAAAACCTCCCCGGCCCTCTCTATGGACGGTACCAAGGTCGCTTTCGTTGAAAGCACCGGCGGGGCGTCGTATTTTCACGTTTTGGTTCTGCCAAATCCGATCCCAACTCCGCCGACGCACTTTGGAACCGTTCTAGCGCCGCAGACGCCGATTCCCTGTACTACTCCGACAACGCAACTGTGCATGACGACTCTGACAATCGAGACCAGCAAGACCAATTCGAATTCGTCGCCGTGGATCGATTACAACACAGACACGGCTTACGTTGGCGCTGATAATGGCGTGCTGTACAAGATCACGCCGGTATTCGGTGGCGGTGCACCTGCATTGGTCAGTGATCCTAGTAATTGGCCGGTAACTGTCTCCACCAACTCTAAGAACACGATTCTGACGGCTCCGGTCGTCGATGATGGGGCAGGATTGATTTTTGTGGGTGACGGAGAGGGATATCTTTACTCCGTTAAGATGGCAAGCCCGGGAAAAACGTATGCGGCGGTACAAACAGTCGGATGGGCCTACGACAATACTGGCGATGGAAGTGGCGGGGCAGGGACTGGGATTGTGGATCCGCCGATCGTAGTCACGGACCCCGCAAATACAACGACGGATCAGGTATTTGCCTTTACGGGGTGCAGCTACGTTGGGGGCATCGGCGGGGCGATCACCCAGCTTCCCGCGAACTTCGCGACGGGTGCCCCTACCACCGCCAATACGGTGAACTTGGGATCTTCGAGTGGAGATGGCGATTGCACGGGCAAGAACGTGCATGCGGGAGCGTTCGATAATGAGTTTTGGCTGAAGGGCTCGACGTCGGGACACATCATGGCCTGCGGATTTGTCAATGACGGGGGAACGCCTTCCGATCCGGAGATGTATTTTTTCCCATTCAGCAGCAATGTCATTACGAGTACTGGCTCGACTAGCTTTGTTATCAAAAACACGACGGGCGAGGAGTGCTCGCCCCTGACGGAGTTCTACAACGGTAGCTCCGACATGTTGTTTTTTGGGGTGGGCGACACGACCAATGCCTACGTAGAGAGCTCGGTGATCACGTCGTCGCTGAGCACGCCCGATTGCACAGGCACGCCCACATCCAGCTGCGTGACTTCGCCAAGCGCTCTTGGGGGCACCAGTGGAATTGTGATCGACAACCAGGTTTCGAACGGGGGGACGAACATCTACTTCTCGACTCTGGCCGCCGGATCCGTGAACGGACAGAAGTGTAAAGTAAGCGGAGGAACTGCCAATCCATATTGTGCCGTGAAGCTGACCCAATCTGGATTGCAGTGAAGTTCGCAGCCGGAGTCCTAACGCGGCGCTTCGCATCACCTTCAGGCGTGGGTGATCCTTTGTTCATTTTCTCCCGCACCATCCATCTTCTGAACCGAGAGTTTTGCTGGTGCCTCATCGAGGGCCGTTATGTCAGGCGATACGTCGCGCCCCCATTTTCACCTCTTCACCGATATATTCGAAGCACAAGAATTGTTCTTAGAACCGTGCGACCTGGCCACGCCGCCAAACGGGAAACCGCAGCCGCGGCGATCACTCGGGATTTTCGGTTTCCCATTTTGGCCTTTCAGCCCAACAAACGACCCCAACCCTGGCTCCCCGACGAATGGCTGTGGCGCATTGTTGGAGTTTGTTCGGAATTCGACCGAGGGCAGAGCTTTCCATAGAAGAGCGAGATGAAGCGGCTCCCGCCCGTGGTCTGACAGACAACGTTGTTGAAGGTATGCAGCAGGTCGCCGATACCCGGAGAGTGAGCCGCCTCCATGCGCAGCGCCACCTCGATAGAAGGCATCAGCAGACCGGCGGCGACTCCTTTTCCGGATACGTCGGCGATCACCACCGCGATCTCGTCGGCAGGAAGCTCAATGAACCCGTAATAGTCGCCAGCCACGATCCGCGCCGGATACATCCGCGCCGGATACATCCGCGCCGCGAAGTCGAACCCCGGTGCCGTGGGGATGGACCGAGGCAGGATGCACTGTTGCACCTCCGCAGCCAGCTGAATTTCGTTGGTCAGCTCATCGCGTTGCCTTTCGGCAGCTTCCGCCAGTCGTCGCCGCTGCGCTCCCAGTTGGTGCACAACGGCAACCACGAAGACGTATGCCAGAAGCGCAGTCGCGTCCCTTACCAGATGCCGGGCTCCGGGTTCGTGCATCGGGCTCACCACGTCATGCAGAGCCATACAGACGATGGACAACGCAACACCGATGCGTAAGGGATGCTCCAGAGCGCTCAAGGCCAGCGGCAGGAAATACAAAGGAGCGAGTGAGATCGAAGCTACGGATCGATCAGCGTACGCAACGGCAGAAATCCCTGCCGCCACCATAACCGTGAGCACGACAACGCTCAGGTGCTCATTCACGTACGGGCCTTCGGTCGTGACCCTGCGAAGAACGGTCGACCATCGGGAGAGCGACATAGCGACACGTGGCCAGCGTATCCTCAGAACGCAGCCAGGCTTAGTATCGCACCCTTCCAGGAAGCGGCTCGGACCACGGCAGTTTGTCACCGGCTGATATGGGAGATTGGCTTTCCCGTCAGCGACGATACGAAAAATCAAGTCCCCTGAGACTTTTGTCACTGCTTAGAACTGACTATTGCGCTTAAATGAGCATACGAAACCTACCGAGACCAAAATCGATTTCAACGAGTCTGCCCAGTTGCGTAGCGAGGTGGCTGCGGGAGAGAACCATGGCACTTAGGTAACCAAGCAGCTGTGATTTCAATCACAGGCCAACCAAGGTTCCGTTTGTACGCTGAACTTCATACGAGGAGTATAGGATGTCTCAAAACGCGCCGGGTTTGGGTGAACTGAACGAGAGGGTCAGGTCGCTCGAAGAGATAGCGGAAAGCGAGCACCGATTTCGGAAACTGGTTGAGGCTTTACCTGATGCCATCGTAGTCCATACTGAAGGCAAGATCGTTTTCGTAAATCCATTCGCCGTCCGTCTTCATAAAGCGACCAGACCTGAGCAACTCCTCGGTCACGAAATCGACGAGTTCATCAAGCCCGAGTTGAGAGCCACGATAAAGAACCGAATTGAAGATTGCTATCTCACTGGGGAGGCTTCCGTGCCGATGGAAGTCACTCTGATCGCCTGTGACGGTTCATCGGTGGACGCCGAGGCCGTTGCGATTCCAATCTCGTGGCACGGCGCACCCGCCATCGAGGTTGTGCTTCGCGATACTAGAGAACGCAAGCGAGCGGAACAGGCGGCTCACGACTGGCGAAAGCGGTTAGAGTTGGCACAGAAGGCGGGTCTCCGGATCGGATTGTGGGACTGGGACGTGGTCGCGAATACCGTCACGTGGTCAGATGAGACCTACAGACAATTTGGATTTACCCGAGACACATTTTCTGGCCGGGTTGAGGACGCGGT
This sequence comes from uncultured Acidobacteriaceae bacterium, assembly GCA_963772045.1. Classification (GTDB taxonomy): domain Bacteria; phylum Acidobacteriota; class Terriglobia; order Terriglobales; family Acidobacteriaceae; genus Sulfotelmatobacter. Next base: position 44,545 of record CAVYWC010000007.1, read on the forward strand.
AGCGCGGTTACACCCTGACGACAAAAGTAGAGTCGACGAAGCTATTCAAGAAGTCTTAGGTGGAAAATCGAGCGAATACGCTGCGCAGTATCGTCTCGTGCGTCCTGATGAAACGACCTGTTGGATCGACGCACACGGCGTTATGGTGCGCAATGGTTCCCAGCACATGCTTGGGGTCGGCATCGACATTACTGATCTGAAAAATAGTGCGCAATCGCTTCGAGATAGCGAGGAAAAATACCTTCTGCTGCTCAATTCCACCGCAGAAGCGATTTATGGACTCGATCTGAAGGGAAATTGCACATTTTGTAACCCCGCATGTGTACGTCTCCTTGGCCATCAGAGTCGAGAGGATTTGCTTGGAAAGAACATGCATGCGCTGATGCATCACACTCGCGCCGACGGAACACCGTACCCCGAGCAAGAGTGCGAAATCTACGTAGCCGTTCGTGAAGGTAGGCCCAGTCACGTCAACGATGAAGTGCTTTGGCGTGCTGATGGGACCAATTTTGCAGCTGAATATTGGTCCTACCCGATGTACAAGGCTGGCGAAATGGTCGGGGCAGTGGTCACGTTCTTGGATATATCCGATCGCAAACGAGCAGAAGAAGAACTACGACGATCGGAACAAAAATACCGGCAGCTTTTTGAGAACGCGACCTACGGCATGTTTTGGTCAAAACCAGACGGCACACTGCTGGATGTTAATCCAGCCATGGTGGCAATGCTGGGTTACGACTCCCGCGACGAATTGCTGCAGCGAAACCTGAATTGCGACATTTATGAAGACGAATTTACCCGCAGAGCGATTCTCGAAAGCTACGGACCGAGCGAAACGGTCGAAGGAGTTGAGGCCAAATGGCAGCGCAAGGATGACAAAACTATCGTGGTTCGGATTAGCGGAAATCTCATCCGTGAAAAGAATGGATCTATCGACCACTATGAGGTCATCGCGGAGGATATTACCGAGCGACGCAGCTTGGAGGAGCAACTGCGGCAGTCGCAGAAGATGGAGGCAGTCGGCTTGCTCGCGGGAGGAATTTCGCATGACTTCAACAATCTTCTCGGCGTGATTCTTGGAAATGCCGAATTGCTTCTCGAAACCAAACAATCCGAGAAGCAGCAGCGTCACGCTGAGCAGATCAAGAAAGCGAGTGGCCGTGCGGCTCAACTGACGAGACAGTTGCTTGCATTCAGCCGCAAACAGGTCTTATATCCCACCGTCCTCAACCTGAATACGGTGGTCGCAGACATTGGAAAGTTCCTGCAGCGTCTGATCGGTGAAGACATACAGATTGTGACCGAGTCTCAAGCTGGCTTAGGCGCAATACGGGCAGATCGCGGGCAGGTCGAACAGATTCTCATGAACTTGGCTACAAACGCACGGGATGCAATGCCCAGTGGCGGCACGCTGAGCATCCACACCGAAAACGCCCAGCTTAGGAGTGAGGATGTCGCACGCTATCCCTATGTGAAGCCCGGTCACTATGTCCGTATGGCGGTGAGTGATACAGGTACCGGAATGACGGAAGAAGTGCGTTCGCGAGTGTTCGAACCCTTCTTCACCACGAAAGAGAAGGGGCGCGGTACAGGATTGGGCTTGGCAACCGTTTACGGCATCGTTAAACAAAGTGGCGGTTACATTTGGGTTTCGAGCACACCGGGAGCCGGAACAACCTTCATTGTTTATCTGCCCAAGGTAGATGAGAAGCCAACCATAGCTGCTCCAAACCTCGACGTACAGCCTGAGTATCCCAAAGGTACAGAGACGATTCTTCTGCTCGAAGACGATGATTCGCTGCGGCAAGTGACGTCTGAGTTTCTCGCAGCGAGCGGTTACAACGTCATTCAAGCTGGCCGTGGTGATTTGGCTCTTGATCTTGCAGCCCAGTGCCAGGGTGGGATTTCCTTGGTCATCAGTGACGTAGTCATGCCCGAAATGAGTGGCCCACTAGCAGTGGCAAAACTCCGGCTTTCTCACCCCGAAGTGCGAGTCTTGTATGTGTCGGGATATGCAGAAACCCCCATTGTGCAGGAACTCATCGCTGAGGGGGCGGTTCTATTACAGAAGCCACTCTCCCGAATGACCTTGCTGACCAAGGTCGACGAACTGCTCCATTTAAGAACAAATACCTCTAGGCGAAAATCTCATTAACTTATGACTCCCAGCCTAATTGCGGGAAGGCCTTGTCGAGATTCGCACGCTGCGGCGCTCACCTTCAGACAGTCTAGGAAATCCAATTTCTTTGCTTTTCACGCCTTCAATGTCCCACCGGCTTCGCGGGGATCCGCAGCGCAAATGTTACGCGAAGCACGTGAAGGCAGTGCGTTAATGCGGTAATCGACACAAGCGCGTTTTACAGACAAGTTGGCCGGCATATAAAGCCAGCCTGTGCCTTTCCTGTTTTCGTAACGCAAGCACCGTGAAATCCTCAGCATCGATGGATGATGCGAGAATCGCTCTCAGATGCTTGTGGGCAGAAGGGGAACAATGGGGAACGAGGAAAACAAACCACAGAAAAAGCCATACGAAAAACCAATTGCAACAAAGCTGACCCGAGAGCAAGCAAAACTCAAGCTGATGGGCTGCGCAATCATGGGAGACGATCAAGCGAAGGAATTGCTTGAGATTCTCTTCGACCAAGAAAACCCGCAACCAGAGAGACAACATTACGAGAAGCCAACTGCGACCGAGTTAACACGCGAACAAGCAAGACTGAAACTGATGGGGCAGGCGATGATGGGGAGCAAAGAGGCGAAGGAACTTCTCCATATGCTGTTTGAACGCAAGAAGGAAAACAACGATGACACGAAACACAAAAAATCAGCCTGATTGATTTCGTACAGTCGAGCTTCATCTTCGGATTTCGTAATCTGACAGATGCTTGTTTTCAACATGGCCTCGAACGGGCACAATGGCGCTCTGTTGACGACGATCTCACAGATTGGGCTCGTGGGGTCTCGACATCTCTCAGGTCCTTTTTTGGTTACCAATTGGGTCTCCGTGATATGATTTCGCGCCAATGGCGAAGGGGCGTTTACATTTCCCGTTTCGCACCAGTGTCACTTCGGTTTTTTCTCTATGCGGACGACAACATCGCTGAACACGTAAGCATACCTGAGGATCAAATCGATATGCGACGAATGAACGAAGCCCAAATTCGCATGTTGAAGACTGTGTGCAGGGAAGGGTCTGTAATCTACAGCGGACGGATCGGCGGGAGGACGGCGCGTATTTTGGAAGACATGGGATTCGTCACGGCCGAGTTTAACATTGTGTGGGTCCGCCAAGAGCGACGGTATTCTGTGGTAACAGTTCCCCGTTGCCGCTGGACAGTGCGGCCCACGCAGCTAGGATTTGAGGTTCTGTTTGCGAATTCTTGTAGCTTTTCGTTACGGTCGGATTTCGGAGCTGTCTGCTCTCGGAATGCAATTCACGGGCGAGCTTCCTCGAAGGGCCCATCTCCTGAGTCGGGAAGATGGAAGAGGGCATCGAGCCAAGCGTCTAGGTCGGCCTGATGCTCGCCGCTCGCACATTTGAAGCTAATGCCGCTTTTCCCGTGTTTGTCATCCCATATTACCGTTCCGGTTGCGCGCACGATGATGTCCGTTCCCCGCAAGAACAGTAGTAGTTGAACTTGTTCGCCGGGCTGTAGAGGCGAAGGCACTCTTAGCCCGACACCGCTGCTGCTCAGGTTCATGGTTGTGCATTTGCAGTCTGCCCCCGAACCGCTATGAATCAGGAGGACTGGAATCTCAGCAACACAGCGAAAATATCGGCGTCTTAGGCGAACGATTAGGTCATACGCGCCGTGCAGCACTCGGCAAAATTCCTTGTCGTCCAACGGGCGCTGGAGCAACAAAGAGATGTCCTGCGAGAGCGCTTGTTTCCGGTGTTTCGTTTCCGTGGCGACCGAGAAAATAAACGCGTGCTTATTTGAAGGACTTTGCCGAATGGCGGAAACTATCGCCGATGAATCGGGCAGGTTATCGAAGTCGAGCAGAACAGCTTCATACTTTTTGCGAGCTAACGCGTCACAAGCGGCATCGCTCTCCACCGTCGTCCACACTTCGATGCCAAGCTCCAGGCAGCCGTTCGTGAAGCTGCTGACTAGCAATGGGTCGGGAGTCACAACGAGCGCTTGCAGTGATCGCTCTTCCAACCTGATTTCCCCCTGAGAAAGCGTCAAGAACTTTTATCAGTATTTCGTATTCGGGAGCCATGCTGTAGCTGCATCGGTTTGCTGTTACAAAATCCGAACACGACGCGTACTGCTAGAACGACCATGCCCCTCTCATGCGCCAGGACGGGCTGGGGCATTCGTGACACCCCACCCCGACGACATTTCGGCAGCCGTGCCGCGTAATCGGCATGAAATCCACCCAAAACGATTCCGGGTCCTTCTGTGTCGGGTAGCTGCATTTTGCGTTTATGGATGAGTGCGTGCTGGATGTTGGTGGCGTATGGTATCCGAATGAAAACTGATCGAGACTCTAGAGAAAGCGAAAATGCGATCTTTGAGCGATATGCCGCCAAGTTAGAGGCTATCGCCATGTTAGACCGGATGTACCACGCAGCCCCGTCACCGAGTCTTGTTGAACGTGCCGAATACCACCAGCGACAGGACGTTCTGGAACGAATGCGGCTTTGGCTGTACGCGGAACTGGACAGAATCCGTCAATGCTCTGGTTCTTTGCCAAGCAATCTGCCGAGTTAAAGCACCTAATGCTGTTGTTGCAGCCGGGTGCCTGCCGATTCCGCTAAAGTCTTTTTCAATTCCGCCGATGTGTCCGGCAGGAGGGCACTATGACTGCCAATCTTGTTCCTGCCGCCCAGTACGTTCGCATGTCTACCGAACATCAACAGTACTCACTCGAAAACCAGTCCGCAGCAATACAGAACTACGCCAACTCTCATGGCTTCGAGATCGTCCAGACGTACTCCGACGCTGCAAAGACTGGCGTTGTCCTTAAACGCCGAAATGGCCTGCGCAAACTGCAGCAAGATGTTGTTGCTGGTAATGCGCCGTACAAGGTGATTCTCGTCTATGACGTAAGCCGCTGGGGACGCTTTCTGGACACGGACGAATCCGCCCACTATGAGTTCGTGTGCAAGTCGGCGGGCGTTCCTGTCCACTACTGCGCCGAAATCTTCGCCAATGACGGCAGCCTTCCCAGTTTGATTATGAAGGCGCTGAAGCGCACGATGGCGGGCGAATACAGCCGCGAACTCGGCGTGAAGGTCTTAGCCGGACAGAGGCGGTTGGCGCTACTTGGCTTCAAGCAAGGCGGGATGCCAGGTTACGGTTTGCGGCGCCTGCTGGTCTCAAGCGACAGGCATCCCAAGCAACAACTCGCATTTGGTCAACGAAAGAGCATCGCCACTGATCGAGTGATCCTCGTGCCCGGTCCCGCCCAGGAAGTACAGGTCGTGCGGGACATTTACCAAATGCTGATCTCCGGGCGCTTGCCGATACACGCCATCGCCCGTGAACTCAATCGCAGGGGCATTCCGTACCAAGAAGGCTCGCGTTGGAGTCACCACACTGTAGCGGACGTGCTCACCCAGCCGAAATACGCGGGATTTTATGTTTACGGTCGAACCACAAGAAGGCTTTATACCCCGACCGTGAGGCTTCCCAAATGTGACTGGCTCGTTTCTCCGGGGGCATTCGAGCCCGTCGTAGACTGTGCAACTTTCTTGGAGGCACAAAGAATCCTGCAAAGCCGCACGATCAACAAATCTGAGGAAGAACTGCTCGAAGCACTCAAGCGTTTGCTGACGCAGGAGGGCAGGCTGTCTCTAAACTTGGTGAAAGAATCCCCGGAGATGCCATCGCCTTCAACCTATCGACTCCGCTTCGGAAGCCTGCGCAAAGCCTACGAACTGATCGGCTACGGTCGCCCGGATCAATTCGGCCCGATTGATCTACGCCGCAGAACACAGGCGCTGCGCGAGGAGCTCGTCGCCCGCATCGTGGCGTCGTTCCCAAATGAAATCTCGGTGGTTCGTCGAGGAGGAAGATGGCGCAACCAATTGCGCCTGCGAAACCGCCTGACGGTTTCCATTCTCATTGTCCGGTCAATCAGAGCGTGGAAGGAGACTGTCCGATGGCGAGTCGATCCTGTGCGGCATGAACGCAAGCACGTCACGTTGCTGGCGCGGCTGGACGAGGCGAACCAACGGTTTCTCGATTACCATGTGCTGCCTAGCATCGACCGCTCAAGGAGATTCCATATCCGCCATGCCGATGTTTGGCTGAGTCGGGGAATTCGTCTCGACGATTTATCCGCGTTCTGTATCGTCGTCTCGCAAGTAGCTCGACTACGTGCTGATCGAGTGTAATCGCCTCGATTTGCTTAACGAGGAGGGTCTCTCTTCGTACTAGGTCAGCGTCGCTGCGCTCCGACTGCTATTCACCTTCGCTCCGGAATGCCGTTCGGCTTCCCACCGGAATCGATGGTCACCATCTTGAAACATTGTCCAAATTTCACGATATGGGGGCAGAACACGCGAGAATTTGCAGCTTTTGCGCCGTTCGGATTTCAGGTTTTTCGGGCCGCTAGGCCTAACTCCCTGAATCGTCACGCTCCTGAATTTCACTTTTCAGGCACACGCACAACACGTGTCGGTGCAAACGACCGAACGTTACCTCGGCTGCAAGCAGCGTATTCGGTCGGTAGTCAATGACCGCATCGGGATCGAACCCAGTCCCTAAGCCACTCGGCGGTTGTGGAAGGTCTGCCGACAACTCGGGAGCTATTTACGCGGAGGGTGGGTCTTCTCGGGAGAAGCTAGCTCGAAACTGCCCGACATTGAAAACGCACTGTGCTGTTCTTTGTCGCTTGCTTGCGAATTTCGTAGCCAGAGCCTCCGGCCGTCTTCCACGGTCCGGCTAGCTAGGTAGTGAGGGCACAATTTCGAAATATGTCGACAGCATCCGGCTAGAGTGAGCGCAGAAAATCCATGATTTCCTGTTGCTCCTGAACCGTCAGCTTATTGAAGTGTTCAATGACCTTATTGGCTCGAGGCATATGACATATAAATACGCCTATATGAGTCATAACCCAAGTGCTTCTTAAGGTTCATCGTCATTCCTGTCGATACCTCACGGTGCGTTCAAACTGAAAGTTGCCTTTTGCGTTACAGCAGTGTTTACTCCGGTGCTCGCCAAGCACTCGAAGTCGTTCTCGCTGATTGATTGCATCTCGGTTGGTGTCGATCGCATGCAGCGGAATTTCGAGCCGATGCGAAAACAGGTGGAGACATGGCAGAGAAGTGAACTGACGGACGTCACGGCGAAGGTGGTGATCTACGAGGCGTTCGTGGAGGGCAAACTCGAAGCACCCAAACACCTTGCCCGCACCGTGCATGACCTGTACTTCGAGCCGACGCACGAGGAGTTCCGGTCGCGCACGATTTGGAGCCTTTCGAATGCCTTCACCTCGGCATTCAAAGAACTCGAGCCGATTCCCCAATTTAGGGCGACGGCGAAGCTGGGTGAGTTTCTGGAGTCGCGGTTCTCGCAGTCCTTCTAGGCGTGGGTGGCGGTACCGGCCGGGCCGCCGATTTCTTGGTCTTAACCCGTAACGCTCTAATTCAGGACGGAGAGTGTGTGATTGACAATCAAGGCTGCGACGAAGGCTAGACCGGTCATATACACGAACTGGATAATGGGCCATTTCCAGCTATTGGTTTCGCGACGCACGACCGCCAGCGTCGAGGTGCACTGCATCGCGAAGGCAAAAAACACCAGGAGTGCCATCGCTCCTGAGAATGTCAGGTCGTGGTGAAGGGCTGCTTGAAGCGAAAGGGACTGTGTTTGCGGATCCCGTCCATAAAGCGTTCCGAGAGTTCCCACAATAACCTCGCGGGCCACAACCGAAGTCAGAAGCCCGACTCCGATCTTCCAGTTGAACCCGAGCGGGCGGATGGCCGGTTCGATGAAGTGACCGACATGAGCCACCACGCTGGCTTCTAACTCCGGCGGGTGACCATGATGGAGCGGAAGGTTGGTCAGCCCCCACACTAACAGCGACACGCAGAGAATCACTGTTCCGGCCTGCTGCACGAACACGCGTCCTCGATCCATCAGGCGCAAGCCGACTGAACGAAACGTTGGCCAGCGGTATTCCGGAAGTTCCAGAACGAATGGTGCTGGAGTCGACTTAAGAACTGACGATTTCAGAACCTTCGCCGTTCCGATCGCAGCGGCGAAACCGAGCACATAGAGCAACAGCATGGCGAGTGCGCGTGATCCCAGGAAGACTCCGAGAACCGGGCGTTCGGGAATGAAAGCGGCAATCAGGAGTGTATAGATGGGCAGCCGCGCCGAGCAGGTCATGAACGGAGCAATCAGGATCGTCGCCAGACGGTCGCGCTTGTTCTCGATCGTACGGCTTGCCATGATTGCCGGCACTGCGCATGCGTAAGCAGATAGTAGCGGGATGAAGGCCTTTCCGTTTAGGCCAACCAACGACATCGTGCGGTCGGCAATGAGGGCAGCCCGCGCGAGATAACCCGAGTCTTCAAGCAGGCCAATAAAGAGGAAAAGGACGAGAATTTGGGGTAGGAAAACCAGAACCGAGCTGACGCCCTTCCAAATGCCATCCAATAATAATGATCGAAGAGAACCGTTTACGATGAACGGCGCGGTTTTTTGTCCCATTCCCGACAGCAGGTTCTGCAAGGCATTGCTGAGCGGTTGGCCCAGGCCAAACACCGTTTGGAAGACGGCCCCCACGACGATCATGAAGACGAGCGGCCCCCAGACTTTATGAAGAAAAATGTCATCGAAGCGGCGAGTCCACGCTGGCGGGAGTGGAGGACGATAATCCGATTCGCTGGCGACCCGGGCAGCCCACTTTCGGCATTCCCGGATGTCTTGGACAATCGGCAGCGGCGACTGAATCGGTAAGTTTGCCCGCTGCAGGAAGCGGCCTACGGCATCGAGGCCGGTCCCCATCGTCGCGCTGACGATGGCGACTGGGATACCCAGGTCGCCCGCTAGTTTCACTGCGTCGATTGAGCCGCTGCGCTTGGCCAAGAGATCTCCCATGTTGAGCAAAGCCAGTGTGGGGAGCCCGAGAGCAATCACGGGTGCGGCGAGCGAGAGGTGACGGGTGAGATTGGTAGCATCGAGTACTAGCAAGACGGCTTCTGGTCGTGGAACCCCGTCCATGTTGCCGTTTAACACGCCGACCGTGACGCGTTCGTCTTCCGAGTACGGATTGAGGCTGTACACTCCGGGCAGATCAACAACAGTGATTTCTCGATCCGGCAGAGCCATCACGCCCGTGTGTTGCTCAACTGTGATTCCGGGGTAGTTGCCAACCTTCTGCCGGAGGTTGGTCAGTCGGTTGAACAAAGTGGTTTTGCCGGAGTTGGGAGGTCCGATCAACGCCACGGTCCGGATTTGTTGCTGGGCCCTGGCGGCCAAGGATGGCACGTTTTGCAAAAGCTGATTCATCCTACTCCTTCGCATGTCGCCTTTTTGTCAACTGGCGAAGCGAAAATCCGGCACGCTGTTTCGGTCCGCAAGGCGACTTCTGAACCGTCTAGCGAGTAGACGATCGGGTCTCCCAGCGGCGCGCGGCGCGAACATCGAACCTCGGCCCCGTCGAAGAATCCGAACCGAATCAGAAGCTGTCGTTCCGACTCCGGCAGCGCAACTTCTACAATTTCTGCTGTCTCGCCGGGCTCAAGATCCGAGAGTCGTATCCGCATAGTTATTGGTCGCCTTGGCCTGTTCGGTTGAACCAATCGACGATCATTCGATCGCGGTCGTCGCGATTCCGCGGTAACGGATGGCCATCGCGCTCGTAAATGTGCAGCGAGTACACCTTGCCCTTCTCCTGAAGTGCTTCCGCCATTCGGAGAGCCTGAGTTACCGGGACCATTCTGTCGGTCCGGCTATGAAGGATCAGAACCGGCACGTTGATCTGGTCGGCCCAATAGACGGCCGAGCGCGCTCGATACTCCTGCTCGGCACGGTGCTCATAGTCCGGCCAAATGTGAGCAAAGCCGTCGGTGAATTCATTTCCGTTGACGATGCCCATCTCCGGTCTCGATTCCACCCAAGCTTTCACGTCCGTGACTCCTCCGATGACGGCGGCGGCCTTCACGGGGATTCCGCGTTTGAGCGCAAGGTAGGTCTCGGTGCCGCCTCGCGAGAGGCCGAGCATGTACAGCTGGTCTGGGTCCGCGTAGTCGAGCGACTTCAATACCGGCACCAGATTGAGAACATCGTCAACTTCCACTCCGCCCCACTCGTCGCGTTTAACAGTGGCGCCCTGGTAGCGGTAATCGGAGGCGATGATCACAAAACCGGCCTTCGCCAAAAGGTAGAGATCGGCGACGTCCAGGCACGACGTGTTGGCCATGCCGCCGCAAGGCTGGCCGTTATCGGTGATACGTCCGAGATCGCCGTTGCCGCCGCGGCTGAAGATGATCGCAGGCCATTTTCGTGTGCCTGGCGCTTTCGGCCTGATCAACAGTCCGCGCACAGGGAGCCCGTCGCTGGCATAGGTGATTTCGAGAACGTCGAATTCCTTTTGCGTGCGGGCCTCTTCATAGACTGCACGTGGAAAATAGCTGCGGCCGAAATCGTTCAGGGCGTCATAAAAAGGCAACGCCGGCCAAGGCTTCGAGTTCAGAATCCAGCCGTCGGTTTCCTTTGCGGCAATCGATGTCTGTTTCAGTTGCAGATCGCCGGTCTGAGCCCCAGCCAGGCTGCCCATCAACAAAACACAGATCAAAACGAACGCATTTTTCATGTCTCTCTCATCAGTGCTGCGGCGAGTTCGGTTTTCAGTGCTCTAAGCCGCTTTGATATTGCGCATTCGCAGAGTCCCAAGAAATCACCTTGCAAAAGGCAGCAACGTAATCGGCGCGGACGTTCTGGTATTTCAGGTAATAAGCATGCTCCCAAACATCAATGCCAAGGATCGGAGTTCTCCCTGCCATCCACGGGCTGTCCTGGTTTGGACTCGTCTCAATCGTGAGCTGATGTTTGTCGTCGAGACTCAGCCACGCCCAGCCGCTGCCAAATACACTCATGGCTGCCTTCGTGAACTGTCCTTGAAATCCGGAGAAGCTGCCGAATCGCGTGTCAATAGCTTTTGCTAGTTCGGCTTTCGGCTGGCCCGGCGAGTTTTTCTGCATTACTTGCCAGAAGAATGAATGGTTCGCGTGTCCTCCGCCGTTGTTACGCACGGCGGTACGGATCGTTTCTGGAACACGATCTAAGTGTTTGACCAAGTCGTCGGCGGGGAGTTTAGCGAGATCCGGGTGATCTGCCAAAGCTGTGTTCAGATTCTTCACGTAGGCGGCGTGATGTTTGTCGTGATGCAGATGCATGGTTTGGGCATCGATGTAGGGTTCAAGAGCGTCGTAGGCGTAGGGTAGCGGCGGAACCGTGTAGGGTGTTGCGTTGCCACTCATTTGGGTTGATTGTCCTGCCGCGATTGTTGGATAAACGCCGCACAGGCCTGCGATTGCGGTTACTCCCATTGCCTTCATTACTTCTCGTCGATCTGGCATGTCCTTTCCTCCTTATGTTCAACCTCAATTACAATTCCGGCTGTTTCGTCGATTTCTTGCTCACCAACTGTTTTCTGTCTCCGCCCTCACCTGTGCGAGCAGATCAGCTGGTACTGCGATGCTCGGAGGGGGCGTTCGCGCGACCGAACGCAGGCGAACTATTGCAGCGAGCGTCAGGCTGACCAGCAGCATGAACGGAATCACGTAAAGCCAATACCAATCCATTCCGGGCGGGTCGGCGAGAATCCTTGGCCCGTAACGAGACACATAAATGCTTTTGATCTCGTTTTCTGAATAACCCGCGACAACGAGTGTTTCGACCTCACCTAGGATCTGCAGTGCTTCCGGTGAGCGATGGATTGCAATCGGCTCACGCCAGCAGCAGGGCGCAATCAGTTCATGGGTCAGTCGGTCATATCGCTTCATCTGGTCAGCCGTGAGATGAACTCCTTCAAGGCCAAACATCGTGCCCGCGAAAGCCCCAGCGACGAGCAAGATGTGCGAGATGCTTCGCATAGACCTCCTCAATTCAGCGTGTGAAGATACGCAACCAGATCATTGAGATCCTGGTCGCTCAATCGTTGATCAAAGGCCGGCATTGTCCTGAGCCCTCCGACGATCGTCTTCCGAACCTGCGTGTCCGTTGCTGGGGCTCCGCTGGGGAGGTATTTCGCTTTGAACAAGCCTTCCAGTTTCGGTGGTTGTTTCTTCAGGTCTGGAGGTGGATCTTCATGACAAGACGCACAATGAAGATCAAACAATTCCTGGCCTCGTTGTGCCGACGCACTCGGCCCACACCCGCTGCATAGGAATCCGAATAGAAAGAGGGCCGCAAAGAGGATCGCGCACTGCACCATTCGATTCATCCGGCCTTCCTTTGCCCCTGTGGCTGTGTGGGAATCACTCCCACTTTTTCCTGCTGGCGTAACGCGTCTTCCAACTCGGCGGTTGTCCACTCAGTCGACCAATATTTCGCAACCGTCCCCTCGGGCGAGATAAGGACGATAACCATCGAGTGCGCAATCTGGTTGTCCTCCTCGAAGTACTCCAGCCCGAAGGCATCGGCGATCTTGCGCAGGTCTCCCGGGTTGGTCGAAGCAAAGTCCCAGTGCGAGAACCCTGCCGGATCGTTGTCGAGATAAGCGAGGCCGTATTTGCGGAGCACCGGGGGAGTGTCATACTTCGGGTCGAAGCTGATCGTTACAAGATGCGTTTTCGCAAAATCGACGGGTGTCTTGGCGAGATCGTCCTGGATCTTCGCGAATTGGCTGCTTAGACGCGGGCAAAACGTGGGCACCGGGCAGCGCGTGTAGATGAACGTGATGAGCACTGCTTTGCCCTTGAAATCGCCCAGTCGGAAAGATTTTCCGTCCTGGTTCACCAGCGTCAGGTCGGGAACGTGATCCCCAATATCCAGTCGGTGCACGGTACCGGGCTTTATGGTCTTACGCCCACTCTCATCCGTAATGCGAACGTTTTCCAGCCAATACTCATTTCCATTGTTGGCTGTGATTACGTCTGCGGTAATATCATCTCCCGGTTCGACTTGCTGGAATCCATTTTGGTCTTTGACCGAATACGACATCGTCATCGCCGGCATGAAGCCAGGAATGTCTCCGTGCTTCACCGTGATCTCGTTCGTGGCGGGATTCTTATCGAGCACCTCACCTTTCAGGTCGTAATGCTTCGTTTTGGATTGGCAAGCGCTTAACAGAATGCCGAAACAAACCACCGGAATAAGTCTTTGAAGATTCATCCAACCGCCCTCCTGAGTTCACTTTGGCCACTCGTTCCGGGCCTCACATTCCGCTGCTCTACAGCTTTCTTTTGAACCGCTTGCTTCTTCCACCAGATGTAGACTCCGGTGATCGAGAGAACCGTAAGGATCAGTCCGAAAAGCGCTACTAGAATTCGATAGGGGAGAAAATCGCGGATGTCGCCGTAGTGCAGTCCCCAGAGCCAAGTGCTGACGGTGTTGCCGGCATGCTGGCCCGAGGGCAGAAAAACCTGGCGAAGTGCACCCGTGTTACCGTCCACCCAGACGCCTGTATCCCAGCCATGGCCGCGGATGTCGTTGCTCCCGCGGACGTCATACGTGTAAACGCCAAACTCGGGAATGTAAGCAAGGCCGTAGGGGCGGGTCACCGTGAAGTGGTGCTCAGCCGCCATGTTTGCGACCAGCCGTTCTCCAATCGTCTGGGCATCACGCCAGCTCAGCTTCGGATTCCAGAGAGGCTGAGGCAGCGTATATGTGGCAAGCGCCACGTCGTCAGATTGATAGTCGAAGATGGCAGACGTAACGCGGTCATACACCGGCCGGAGTGAGAGCATCACGCTTGACCACGCAAAGACAAACAGCAACGGCCAGAACCAGAGTCCTCCGGCACGGTGGAGATCGAAATTGATGCGGAATGCATTGGCACGCCACTTAACCTGCCATGCGTATTTCCAGCGTTGCCAGAATCCGCCGCTTCCGCGCGGCAACGTCAGATAGAAACCTACGAAGCAGTCGAGCGTCCACACCAAGGCAACAATGCCGAGCGTCCACGCTCCTACCGATCCCATCGCCATCGAGGTGTGAAGTTTGTAGACGAACGGCAAGAAGTTGGTGCGCCGGTCTGGACTCGCGCAGCAACGGCCAAGTTCGCGTCCGGTGTAGGGATCAAGAATGAGATGATCAAAGTCCGACTGATAGGGCTGGCCTGTGGCCGGATTCGTGCGAAAGCGAAGAGCGATGCTGGCCTGATCGTAATCAATCGCAAAATATCCTGGTCGAGCCTGAGGCACCAGCGACTCGGCTCTTTCGGCGAGCGTTGCAAGATCGAGCGGCGATTGGCCGGGTTCAGGCGACGCATGCAACTGCGGATTTAGCACACGGTCGATCTTTGACCTGAACGCCAAAAGAGTTCCTGTAAGCCCGACAACGATGAGAAATACTGTCATCAATAGGCCCGTCCAACGGTGCAGCCACACGAAATAGCGATGGATCATCCGGATGCCTCCCGTATTGCCAGCGGTCGAGTTCAAAACGACACCTTCAGTGCGAGTTGGATGGACCGTGGCGCTCCGAATTGATACAGCGGACTGAGAGCGCCGCCTCCACTGCTGTTCCCGCCCAGGTACTGTCCCAGTGTCATCAGCGAATAGCCGAACTGCGCGTTCGAACCGAAACCAAGATTGAGCGAACTATAGGGCGGTGCAAAATTGGGGTGGTTCAGCAGGTTGAACAGTTCCGCCCGGAATTGGAGCTTGAGTGCCTCGTGGATCGGAAAGTCCCGATGAACCGCGAAGTCCCACTGCGACGCGGGGAAGGCTCGCAGAGCGTTTCTTGGAAGATTTCCCTGGCTCACTACGTTTCCGTTCCCATCCGTTGGAGGAAAGCAGAACGGCCCGACGCAAGACAGGTTCGGCCCATCCGGAGTGTTATTGATGATTTTTCCGCCCGGATACTGAGGCCCATACAGATAAAAAGGAACTCCCGGAAGAACATCCGGCCTCACATAAACAGGTTTCTGGGTGAACGATTGACTTTCGTTAATCGTCACGTCCACCGGGGCGGAGGAATAAGCTTTGATCACGCTTTGCAGAGACCACCCGCTCAAAACGGCTCCGACGATGCGATCCGGCTCGCACGCGGGAATGTCGTAAGTCAGTGCGGCAGAGAGCTGGTTACGAATGTCGAATTTCGAAGGCCCCCGATTGTCGTTGATCCCCTGTCCACCTTGGCCAAATACGGTAGAACCAGTGTCAATGCTGTGTGCCCATGTATAGGAAGCCAACGCTTGAAGTCCGTGAGACACCTGCCGTTGAAACTGAGCCTGTAGCGCGTTGTAGCTGGAAGAGCCACCGTTGTCGAACAGCCCGATTCCTCCCGGGTAATTAGCGGGAGGAGAGTTGTAGGGGAAGATTGTTTGCACCAGTCTTCTTCCCGCAGCACCGACATACGAGACCGTTAGAGTTTGCTGTTTGCCAACTTCCTGCTGCAGAGCCACATTCCACTCAAGACTGTAAGGCGTTTGAAAATGTGGATTGAATCCGAGTAGAAGCCCGCTATTCGCAGAACCGGGAGGCACAATCGCAGGTGGTGCCGCATAGGCGGGGTCGAGCGGGAAAGTTCCGCCAGTTGGCGGGTACACGACTGGGAGTTGGCTGCCATCATAGAAGGCATATCCGGTATAGGGATATGCATACGCGACTAGATTTCCCGCCGCGCCTGCCGCCAAGTCGTCGTAGAGGCCGATTCCACCACGAAGCACCGTCGTAGGGGCGCCATTTCTTTGCGCGAGCTGGTATGCAACTCCCAGGCGAGGCATGAAATTTCGATAAGGGACTTGGTAGGGCGAAGTTCCGGCGGGCGCTAACGTGATTTGTGAAAGATTGTTGAGATTGTAGTTTGCGAGGGCGGGAAAGGCCGGGCCTTCGATGGTTTTGGGCGGAACTTCGATTCCCCATCGCAGACCATAGGTCAGGGTAAGCCGGGCCTTCGGTTGCCACGTGTCCTGTGCGAAAACGCTAAACATCCGAAAGAGGAACGTTGCGGGAATGTTTTGGTTCGTAAACGCAAAGCCAACAACGCCGTCCTCGGTGGTGGGATAATCGTTGAACTGTACGTATTGGGTGTACTGCGCTGGGACAAATCGCGGTGAAAGTCGGCGGTAGTCCACTCCGAACGTGAGTCTATGAGAGCCTCGTTGCATTGCAACGTTGTCCACCACCTCAATCTGACGCTGGAGGCTCTCCTCACTTGCTCCAATATCGAGATACCCATTGGTCGTGAATCCTGCCTGAAAACCAATATTGGCGTTCTTCAAAGTGAGGCCATTGGGCAGCGACGGTGAGGTTATGGGAGTGGCGCCGCCAAAATTGCTTGACAGTGAAGCACCAGTACTGTTCAGGCGGCTGTAATTGAATCGGAAGTCGTCGTTGATAGCTGGAGAAAACGTCCAGGTAGTTCCCAGAGTCAGCGTTTGTATGGTTTGCGATTGAACCGCTTCCTGACTGAGTGCAACACCAGATCCCGGTCCGAATCCGTATTGCGAGATGCTGGAGGGCGAGTTGTTGTATCTGCCAAACAGCGTGACCTTGTCGTTCAGCCGGTGATCGATGCGGATACTGTAAGCGTCGAGAGAACTGGGATTCGAAAAGCTGGTGTTGAATTGAGCGACGCCGTTGCCCAGATCGGGCTGCTTCGGATCGAATGGATAGGCATTCAGGAACGGCTGTATGGCAGGGATCGCATCCTGCCGCGCCTGAAGGTCCGGAACCTGAGTCAGTTCCGTTTGAGGCAGTCGGAGGCGCAGTCCCTCATACGAGAAGAAAAAGAAAGTCCGGTCTTTGAGAATCGGGCCGCCGAAAGTTCCACCGAAATCGTTTTGGCGTTCTTCGGCCTTAGGAAGAGGGGGAGTGTTCGTATAACCGTTGAACCAATCGTTGGCATCCAAAACGTCATTTCGTAGATAGTCGAAAACGGAACCATGAAACTCGTTCGTCCCCGAACGCGTAACGATCGAGATTTGCCCGCCTGCGGTAAGGCCTGAGTCTGGGGTAGCAGTCGACGTCTGTATTCGGAATTCCTGTAGCGCGTCCACCGAGACAAGACTGTTTGTTCCCCCTGACAGGCTGATGGCTCCAGTCTGTCCACCAAGTCCTGCGCCCGGGTTACCGATGTTCCCTCCGATTCCGAAATTTGCACTGACTCCGTCTACCGTCCAATAGTTCGACGTCTCACGCTGCCCGTTCACGACGAAAGTATCCGTGTTGCCCTCTCCGCCAGTGGGGAGCACGCCCGGAGTCAACTCAATCAAACTTTGAAAACTTCTTCCATTCAGCGGAAGGTTGTCGGCGAATTGCCGGTCCACGACGGTACTCACCGTTGCGTCTGTCGTATCGATGTTGAGAGTTTCCGCGGTTACCGTGACGCTCTCGCTCGCCGATCCGACTTGCAGCACAAAATCGCGGCCTACGTTGTCCTGCGCATTCAGAGAAAACTGCGTCACCGTTACTGTCTTGAAACCAGGCTTGCGCGCGGAAAGTTTGTAGTGGCCGGGGCGCAACGAAGGAAATGTATAGAGCCCATCTTGATTCGTCTTGACGGACGTGGACAGATTCGTGTCCACGTTTCTGATTTCCACTTCCGTATCCGCGACCACGGCCCCAGATTGATCGGTCACCCGGCCAGATAAGTGGGCGAGTTCTGTCTGAGCAACACCGCGAGCAGCAAAGGCCACACAAACCAGAGCGAGTGTGGCCCTCCAGAACAAGGAACGGGCAACACTAAACAGCGTGGTGCGGAAGCACTTGGCCATATATCCGCTCCTTTGGCGGAATACACGCTTCTCATCAATTCCGTCCCAGTCCATCAAGGGAAGACTCATCCCCCAAGAAATGGACGTCGTCATAACGCCGACTCGCCCGCAGCGCGAGTTCGGTGAATGACCAGGAACAGAAAGATTTAGTCTTTAATCACCGGAAATAGCGATTGAGGGAGAGTGTAGGGGGGCCACGTTGGAAGAAAGGGAGATGAGCGCTAGCACTCAAAGTAAAGGATTCGTGCCCCTGAGCCAGAAGGGCGGAGGGAGGAACGTACGTGCTCGTCCTTGTTCGTCCCACTTGTGCCTCAGCTGCTGGAACGAGAGTCGCGACTGTTGAGCGGAACGGGCAGCGAGTAGGAATAGTCCGGAAAGCGGGAGCCTTGTCATTGGAAGCCATCATGCCGGACATTCCCGACATGCAGTGATGCTTACCATTGCGTCGGCAGCACGCAGGCACACTGCTTTGCTGGAAGCCGAGAGCCAGCGGCGCCAATAGACTGGCGATCAGAATGACAAGCATCGAGTTGGCGATCAGTCGTTTCAACGCCATGAACTCATTGAAGAGCGTAGATCATGCGCTTTCGCGCAAGCCTGCATCCAGTGCAGTCCTCAAAGAAAGAGCTTCATCCCCACAACAGATCGGCGGTCAACACGACGCCATGCCTGCCTCACCCCACATCGTGAGTTACGGCAATGCGCCAAGAACAGGAGAATTGCGTGCTCGATAGATAAATCGGATCAACGGTTTTGAGATCTAGGCAGGAGGACCACGTTCGAAGAAGGCGGAATGGGTGCGGGAATCTATGGTCAGCACTTCCAGCCCGAGAGACAGAGTCTCGGACAGACGATGTCGCACGCTTGCCTGGATTACTTCTAGGCGCGCGACAACGGTAGGTGTTGCAATTTCCGAGCGATAGGGACATCGAGGAAGAGGAGTCCTAAAGGACGCGCTCTCATCAGGGGAAGCCATCATGCGGGACATGCAATGGTGTTTCCCGTTTCGGCGGCAACATGCAGGTGTAGTATCCGTTCTCAACGCCAGCGCAAGGGGTCCGACGAAACTCCAAGCAAGTACACCGACCACGAGACTGGCTAAAGTCCGCCGCATAGTAATCTGTGAAACCTAGCACATCACGGGTGTGTGTGACAACCAAACCGCTCAAATCGCGCCAAGATAATTGATCATGAGCAAGCTGGAAATTGATTCACTGAAAGCCGGGGAGACTCAGGTCACTTCCATAACCGTAGCATTCACGGCACGGGAACTTGGAAACATTGTCCTTGGCGTGTTGAGCAGCGTGAAGTTTTGGCAATTTAACCCATTCACGATGGAAAGCAGCGCCCAAATGCAAGCAGCAACTTCGGCGATCCCGAGATGCGAATCTTCCGCCGCAGAAGCGCCCATACGAGACTGGCTTCCTTGCGCAGAAAACGCAGCCAGGTCTCGGTATCGGCAGTAAGTCGCAGATCGGCTTCTCCATTGTGGCCTTCGGAAACCTGCAACTTTTCGTCTCGAATCGTGACTGTTGCTTTCACTTCTTCTTGACCGGTGAACGTGAAGTGATAGACAGCGTTCAGTCCTTTCGACTGACCTTTCTGAAAAACGAAGTTCAATCCGCGGAGGAAGCTGCGAATGGTCCCCTGGCCCGCCAGGCTATTCGAGACCCGCTTGGTCTTCTTGTGAGGAAAGCGCCGCGTTACGAACTCTTCGGCGTCCGAATTGGGAACAACGTAGACCGTCTCAGGTTTGTTCTGCAGCGGGCGAACGACATCGACCAAGAACTGCTTGCGGTCAGTAAGGAACGGGGCGATTACGTCCTCACCCGCCGGGCATACCGCCATGCAGTAAGCTGCTTTGTAGTTGGCGCCAAACGACAAGCTTTGCCACATCGAGACCGTCTCAGCCCCTGAGACTTTCTTGCGATAATCGTGTGCGCTTTCGCTATCCGCGATCTTCTCCACCCAGTCGTTGAATCCGCCCATGAACTCGCGGTAATTGTGGGTGTAGCACGCTGAGAAATTGAACTGGCCGTCTGGGCTGATCGCACCTGTCGGGCAGGCGGCAACGCATAGCTTGCATTCCAGGCAGGGGTTATAGGCGATCGGATGCGAATATTCGGATACCTCTGCATCGACCAGCACCGTTCCCAACAGAATGAAATTCCCGAACTTGGGATGAATCACATTGCGATGAATCCCCATCTGACCGAGGCCCGCCGCCACGGCTACGGGCTTGTGGGAGATCACCCACATTTTTGATCCCCACCGATCAGCTTCCATCGGGAACCCTACAGCTCCGCCGTTGATCGCCCCAAACCCGACCTCTTCCAGCGCCGAGACGATTCGGCGAGCGACCTCGTTGGTTTCGTCTGTCGCGTGATGGAATTCGAGATTCGAGATGGAGCGGGCTGGCGTGCGGATATTCTCCCGGTTCATACGGCAGACGACACTAATCAGCGTTCTTGTTCTGGGGAATACGTTGTCAATTTCAGACTTCTGCTCGGCAATTTCTGGCCGATCGCGTTCAACAAAACCCACATCGTCTGCGCCCGCATCCAGGCACAACTGCCTGAGCCAAGTGGCATCAAGGACCTGATCCGTGGCCGCTTCAAGCTCGTTTGCCCTCTCCTGATAAAAGCGTTTCACGCTTGGATGTTCAGACAATTGCGCCACGAATGTTCTCCTTTGTCCCAACTGGGCAGCGGCGTCCAAAACGTCAGCTGCGACCGACCCTATGCCCTGACCGGAACCAGCTTCTTAGACGCCTTCCAGAGCTGCCTATTGATGAAATTGGGGGCGAGACGGCGCATGAATGCGAGCTGTTTGGACTGCCCTGGGCGGATCTCGAGAGTCCCGGTCTTCAACAAAGCAAAGGATTGCTTCACCAGTTCATCGGTGCTGATCACGGTCCCGCCGCCCTCGGCAAGTTCTGTCGTCATGTCGGTCTTCACCGCAGGAGGCATGAGTTCGATGACCTCCACTCCGGTTTCTTCCAATTGGAACCGCAGCGACTGGGTGTAGGAGTGGATCGCGGCCTTGGTAGCGGAGTAGATTGGCGCCGCTGGAAGCGGCACAAAGGCGAGCCCGGAGGACACGTTGATCACCGTGCCCTTGTTGCCCGTGAGGACGTCAATAAGCGCAGAGGTCGTTCCAATGACACCGCCCACGTTGACGTTCATCTCCGCCATTAATCCGGTCAGGTCAGCGGCCGGGGACTTGAGGTTCTTGTAAAGAAGGATGCCCGCATTGTTCATCAGCACGTCGAGCTTGGGGAAATCCGATTTCACGCGCGCCGCAAGGGCGGCGATTTGCGCCGGGTCCGCGACATCGCTCTGGATCGTGTGCAGCTTCGGATACTTCGCCTTCACCTGATCGAGCACGGCCTGACGCCGACCAGTGACTACGACTTCATTGCCCAGTTCGAGGAATTTGAGTGCGAAAGCCAGGCCGATACCGGCTGAGCCTCCGGTGATAAGGATCGTGCGACCAGTAAGTTTCATAAGAGTCCTTTCGTAACTGTCCATAAGATTATGCATATAATCTAATCGATGCAAAAAAAATCAGAAGCTGTGCAAAAGATGATCTCGCATGTCGGCCAGCACCTTCTGCCTGTCGGCAGGATCGGTAAGGATGCGGGCTACAGATACGGCACCGACCATCGCGGTAAAAATGAGGACGAAGTTCCGCTCACGCTCCGCGGTAGTGCGCCCCGGCATGAACTCCACCCACCGCTCCGCGCGGTCTTTGATCAAGCCGGAAATTCGTTTCCTAACACCAAGCTTGGCGCGCGCCATCTCAGGCGCTAAAGCCGCGATCGGACAACCGGAATCGGGATGATCACAATGCTCCGATGATAGGTAAACCCGAACGAGCTCTTTCCACCTGTCCTCGCGTGGGAGGTTTTGCAGGGAGGAATAGATCTTCTCGCCAGATTCCGAGAACCCTTCCGCAATAGCGTCGGCGAGAAGCTCATCCTTGCCCCTAAAGTGCTTATAGAAGCCGCCGACGGTGAGACCCGACGCCTTCATGACGCTTGCGACGCCAGGACCTCTCATCCCTTCAGCGCGAAGCTTACGGGCGGCGTTTCGCACAATGCGATCGCGGGTGCGCGTCTTGTGTTCAGGCTCATAACGCATGTCAGTAATTGGATTATATGCATAATCTGCGGCCTCACAAATGTTTCATTTGGCAGCAAGCAGCGCTGGCCATACGCTTTCGAGTGCGTTCAAGGTGAAGTGCCGGCAACCCTTCCATCGGGGTTGCTTCCGGATCGCTCGTTATCCATTCTTCAGGGGTCGCACTCCCTGGGAACATGCCAGTAAGATGTAGGGGGCCGATTCCACGCTGCGCGTTACCAATGCGGTCGGCGAATGTCACACTGAGATTGGATCTTCTAGTAAGTGAAGTAGCAACTCTTTGGGCATTTTGGCGGCGCGGCCCAAGTCTTTGCTTCGGGAAGCCCAATCCAGCAGTGACTGATATTGATCTCGCCGAGAGATATTGCCCAGCCACACTGTTTTCTGCTGGGCAACGATCGCAACCACGTTCGGTACATCGCAGGGGCCGAGACATCCGCTAATCGTCAGCTGAATGCGCTTGAGTAAACCCCGCCTTCTCCACTCTTCTTTTAGCCATTGTGCAGGGACTTCGGGTTTTCCACGTTCGACCTGACCACAACAACAGCCCTGACAGACGAACACCTGCGCGATTACCTTCCGTTTGGTGGTCAGCACTGCCAATCCAATCTGCTCGCGCAAGATCACTTGCGAGGCATTGCGCATATACTACCCCCCAGTATACATTAGAGACATGGCTCACACGATCAGAGACAAGAAGAAGCCCGACACAGCAACCCTCCTCGCTGCCAACAATCAGCCATAGCGCGCTGAACTTAAGGAATGGAGATCAGAAGACCGCCGCTGATGCCAAGCGAGTGTTCATGACCGGGGCCAAATTTGTACTCGTAGCTTGGTTCGAGATACCAGCCGAATCTATGCTTTTTGGCTGGCCAAAACATGAAGTCCGGGGCAACCTCAGCACCTACTGAGTTCATCTTGACGCCGTATGCGTTCGAATGAATCCACTCCGGACCAATCCCCAGCATGAACTCCATTTTGTTGGAAAACGTCCAGGGCTTCTTAAACAGAAAATCGACGCTCCATTCCGTCGAGTGACGCCTGAAAAGTGGCGTGACACCAGCTTCGAGTTCAAGCCAGTTCTCGATCGGCGTTACCTCGACCGCCACTGTGGGACCGAAGGCCGATTGGCCCTCCGTGAGACTCCGGTCAGCAGCTGCCCCCAGCTCAAGGATAGCCTTACCCTCCTTGTCAACCGACTGCGTAAACGAACGTCCTGTGCAAATGAACGCAAATGCGATGACCAACACCGGGGCGTAGGCTCTCACTGTGCTCTCTTCCTCGCGGCAATCTCCGGGCTGGGAACCGCCACTCGCGGAGTTCAATATTCTTTCACATCCATGGATTTTCCTAGATGAAACTGCGATCTAAATTTCGTCGAGACTCACGAAACATTGCGCATATACTACCCCCCAGTATACATTAGAGACATGGCTCACACGATCAGAGACAAGAAGAAGCTATTGAATCGCGTCCGCCGAGTCCGCGGCCAAGTGGAAGCGGTAGAGCGCCTGCTGGAGAACGAAAACGAATGTTCCGAAATTCTTCAGCAGATTGCAGCGTGCAGAGGCTCAATTAACGCCTTGATGTCTGAAGTCCTGGAGGGGCATATCCGTTTCCATCTGGTCGAACGACGGGAGAACCACAAGGCGCACAAGGGCAATGCCGTTGAAGAAGTGATCAGCGTTGCCAAATCCTATTTGAAGTAGAGGAAACCATGCCGGACGTTCAAGAAGGTTTGCCGCCATTCGGCGCAGAAATAGGCGCGCCTCCCTCCAACGCTCATCGCGCTGAAGGTCATGATCCCGAACACGAAGGCCACGACCATGGATTTGAGTTGCAGGATGGAATTCGAATAGCCCTAGTGGCGGTTGCAGCCGCGCTTGTCTGGGCGAAGGTATGGGAGCCCTTCGCGCACGTCAGTGTCATTGGTATCGTAGGCACTCTCATTGGAATTTATCCCATTCTCAAAGAGGCAGCCGAGAATGTGATGGAGCGCCGGATGACGATGGAGTTGTCGATGACCATCGCCATCCTCGCGGCCTTGGTCATCGGGCAGTTCTTCACAGCGCTGGTGATTGTGCTGTTTGTGCTGATAGCGGAGGTTTTGGAGGGTCTTACTGTCCGACGTGGCCGCACCGCTATTCGCGATCTTCTGAATCTGCTGCCCAGTGAAGTGATGGTTCGGCGAAATGGCAAGACCGAGCGGCGCAGCACGGCCAACATCAACATAGGAGAGTTGATCGAGGTCAATCCCGGAGCGCGTATACCCGTTGATGGGGACGTGGTGGGCGGCAATTCCTTTGTCGATCAGTCGGCTATAACCGGAGAATCTCTTCCCGTCGAGAAAGTACCGGGCACCTCCGTTTTTGCCAGTACAGTCAACCAGTCTGGGGCACTGGAAATTCGAATCACGAGAATTGGGCGCGATACGGCTTTCGGCCGCATTTTGAATGCGGTTGAGGAAGCGGAACGCTCCCGCGCACCCATCCAGAAAACGGCAGATCGGCTCGCTGGCTATTTGGTCTGGTTTGCCCTCGGCTTCGCGGTTCTGACTTTTATCATCACTCGTAATCTCATATCGACCATCTCAGTGATCATTGTTGCTGGTGCCTGCGGAATTGCGGCTGGAACTCCGCTCGCAATTCTGGGAGGGATTGGGCGGGCAGCCCGCGAAGGCGCCATCGTCAAGGGTGGATTGTATTTGGAACTGCTAAGTTCAGTAGACACGGTTGTCTTCGACAAAACCGGCACGCTCACTGTTGGGAATCCTGTGGTCACATCCATTGTTGCCGCGCCAGGGCGTACCGATCACGATATTTTGCAGCTTGCCGCGATTGCGGAGCAGAGGTCCGAACATCCCTTGGGCAAGGCCATTGTCGGCAAAGCAGCTGAGGCCGGCCTGACGGTAAACCCACCGGAGCGCTTCGAGTACATTCCCGGAGCAGGCATTTCTTGCTCCCTAGACCACCGGGAGATACTCGTGGGAAGCAGAGCCTTCTTGCAGCAGAAACAAATCCATCTCGACGGACAGGGCACCGGAGCCGAACACTCATCAGAAATTCTGGTTGCCTCCAACGGCGAGTATGTGGGAACCATCCGGATCGCGGATACGCTGCGACCGGAGGCTTGCGACGCAGTTCGTGCCCTCCACGCTATGGGATTGCGAACTGCCTTGTTGACGGGTGACGCCAAAGCGGTTGCCGAAGCTATTGCCCAAGAAGTTGGCATCGACGTGGTGCATGCCGGCGTTCTGCCGGATGAGAAGAACGCCATAATCAAGCAGTTGGTCGCCGATGGGAACAAAGTTGCAATGGTCGGCGATGGAATCAATGATGCGCCAGCACTGATGCAGGCAACGGTTGGCATCGCGATGGGATCAGGTACTGAAGTCGCACGCGAAAGCGCGAACATCATGTTGATTGGCAATGATCTGCTGCGCTTGGTGGACACTATCAAGATTTCCCGGCGCTGCCGTCGCATCATCATGCAGAACTTTGGGGGAACTCTGGCAGTGGACAGTGTGGGCGTGGGCCTGGCCGCGTTCGGCATATTGAATCCGCTGTTAGCCGCCTTTATCCATGTCGCTTCGGAGCTTACCTTCATTTTGAATTCTGCCCGGCTCTTACCCGGAGCTAAACGACAGAATGAAACGGGTGGGACTATATCACCAATTTAATCAGAAGTACCATCCGATTGAACCCCCGGAGACGACTCGCGTTGCTCATCGTTATCGGAGTCACTATTCTTGTGCTTCTGCTGAGGTATCGGCGCGAGCTGGTGGAGTGGTTCGAGACCCACGAACACTTGCTCGATTGAAGTGCCGGCGTCTGATAGAGCAACCTGGTCACAGCATTACCGGATTCGAGAAAAACAAAACAAGATGAGAGCAATACTGCTCACAGCGTTTGCAGCTCTTTCAACGTTATTCGGCGGATGGCTCGCTCTTCGCGCCCGCAAACACATCCACCTGCTGCTCGGTTTCGGTGCCGGAGTCCTGCTGGGAGCGACGTTCTTTGACCTGCTGCCCGAAGCGATTGACGCTGCGGGCCAGGGGGGATGGACGAGCCGCGAAATTCTCGGCCTAACCGTCGTGGGATTCTTAATCTTCTATCTCGGACAGCGGTTTCTCTCGTTGCAACATTGTCCGGATGGCGACTGTGGGCCCGATCGCCACGTTGGCCGCATGAGTGCGCTCGGACTAATCGCACACAGCACGATGGACGGGGCCTCCATTGCTGCCTCCACCATGATTTCCTGGCGGATGGGACTCATTGTTGCGGTTGGCATCATCGTCCATGACATTACCGATGGACTCAACACGATTCTGCTGGTGACGCGCGGGGATTCAGCCAGCAAGAAAGACCTGGCATTTCTTGTTGCGGACGCGGCTGCCCCCGTACTGGGTGGCACCGTTGTCGTTCTCGCTGGCCTACCTTCCCATCAGCTCGCGCTGATTCTCGGAGTGACATCCGGCTTCTTCCTCTTTACGGCCACCGGGGACTTGTTGCCAGACGCTCATCGCCGTTCGCCTGGATTTGGGGTTTCGGCAGCCACGCTAGGAGGTATCCTCCTCATTGGCATAGCGGTACGACTCGCATCAATTTAGGCGTGATCGTTCACAAAATAGTCCTCTGCTCCAGGGTTTCTTGGCCAGCTTGGTGGTGAATAGCCCTGTCTAGTGGATAGTCGGCCACACGGACCTGACCCGTTACGAGTCTCGGACAATCAGCTTTTTTGGAGGCCTCAGTTCACCAGACCCCCGATTTGAAACTCAGACTCTTCCGTTTTGGAGGAACGTTCACCCGGACCTGCTCAATTCGCGATTTGCCTACGTCTCCGTCTCGCGCGCCAGCCACGATGCTGTAGTCTTCACTGACGATGTGGCGAAACTCGGCCCCCAACTCGGAGCCGACGTGTCGAAGACATCGGCTCTGGAAATTAGTCAGGCGTCGTCCATCGCGCAGGGAATTGGGATGGGTCTTTGACGGTGCTGACCAGCGTAGAATGTCCTACTTGGCCGAGCCGTACTCATTTGCGTGATGTGTGTGTATAGATTTGCACGCAAGTTATTGATAAAGCTGTGCTTGTGGATACATAGTGCATGAAATATTATTAAAACATTTGACATAGTAACCCCGTGAAACAGTAGCATAAGCATGGAGAATCAGGAACATGCGGACAAGCACACTCAACCATTTGAAGCGACGCCTTCGTCCCGGCCGTGTCTACCGCAGAGAGGATCTTCTGCCCTGGTCCCACAGTGTTGATCGACACCTCAAAGAACTTACCGTCGACGGAACGCTCCAGAAGCTGCGTAACGGCATGTATTACAGCCCTCGCAGATTTGAATTTGGAGAGGCTCCCGCAGACGAGCATGAGCTCGTTAAAGCCTTCTTGAAGACAGACCGTTTTGTCATGACCTCCCCGAATGCCTACAACCAATTGGGGCTTGGGACAACGCAGCTCTACAACAAACGGGTTGTCTACAATCAGAAACGGCACGGGACATTTCCGCTTGGCAATTGCATGGTCACCTTCGAGCGTCGCCTGAATATTCCGAAGCAACTCTCTCCCGAGTTTCTGTTGGTCGATCTTGTTAATGAACTAGGCGACCTTGCTGAGGACCGGGACGCCGTTCTGTCTCGCGTTCGCGAAAAAGCCAAAGAGATGGACCCGAAAAAGCTGTCACGAGCGGTTTCGCTCTACGGCAAATACTCGACGCAGAAAAAGTTTCAGGAGATGCTGCAGGTGTCCGGGAGCGATGGATCCGGCGTTCCCAAACGACGCCGCTTTCCCAACTTGATCACGCTCTAGTACTGTGACCCTTGCCCCGCGCTTTGCGAGGAAGTAAGCGCAACAGACTCCAATTACGCCACCACCGACAACGACAACGTGGTGATCCATTGAGTGCGACAATCGAAAGTTCGCCGTCTTCCGCTCCTTCTTTTGACTGACATCGATACTAATTTTAATCGGAGGTGGTATGTCTCACGGCCATCTGCGGTTAATTCAGGCGGCGACGGAAGGACTGACGTGGACAAGGTAGAAGTCCTCCAGAAAATGCTGCGCCTCCTGGACTCCAGATGTCACGCCATCAATCTTGGACCCACCAACCGTTTCCCAGGAAACCAGGCCCGTGAAGCCCTCATGCCACCGAACCCTGGTTATGCGGACCAGCGCGCGGGTCAATACGTGCCGGTAGTGTTCACCTTCATTGATTTCGTACCAATCCGACAATTGTCACCTCCCTGGTTTTGATGGCGGCTGATTGGCGCAATCGAATTTTCCGCAACTTGCGCGAAAGTTCACCCATTCCGAGTTCGCCGCTGGTGCAGAATTCACCCAGCTCTGGCGACATGCGCCACAACTGGGAGTTCAACTCGAACTCAGCGCGTGTGAACGATCGCGAAACACCGACAACTCCATGCACCTGACGCAATTGCAGAGGAAGTCTGGGTCGGCCGGTTTCTCTATATGCCCACAGCGATGGCAGATGAACTTGCCATCCACGTGCTGGATCATGCGCACAAAGCCCTGATGATCGACACAATACCGGCACCGAATTACTTCCACTGTTCTCATACTTTTACGGACTCACATGCGCAAAGTCCCTCATCGAGTGTCACCACCGGTGCACTGGCGCGTTTCCCTGGCGCATTGACTAGAGGTGCAAGAGAGAGTCCCTCCTGTGAGTTGAACTTTACAGAGAACTTTAGTGAGCATTGCTCGCACAACCAGAAGAAAACGGCCGCGTGCGAGGGTTTCAGGCTGCATACAGCATTGGGGACATCGTTACACGGAGTGCTTGGATGCCTGATGTCGAAACGGTACAAGCGTCCGCCCCTCAAGTAATGAAACGGGACCGTACAATCCGGGTTGGCACAGTGAGAAATCATGACTACCTCTCCTCGAAAACGACGGAGATGCCGTACAAGTCCCATTTGCGCTCCTGGGTGTCGTCCCGGCAATGGGACAAATGTACTGTCCGCATGAGCGATGCATGCATCAAGCGCACTCGCGTCCGCTTTTCTCTTTTCTATTTCCCGGAATTGATCTGCTGCACACCAGCAAAATGCCTGAGGTGGTCAATCAAGGGACTGACATTCTTCGTGGTCCCCGCGCCAAACATCAGGTCAATGTGATCGAATTCTCCGGATTGTCGGGGCCAAACGACGATCTGGTCCAATGTGTACCCGTCCTCCTCGATCGCTGATTCAATCTCGGACAGGGACGTTATATTCGGATCGACGAGCAAGCCGAGCGAACGTCCATGGCGGACACGAAACCAGCGGTTTTCTACAGGTTTTAATCCAGCCAAGATTCCAAGCGTTAGCATGGTAGTACTTGCTGCCAGCACATACATTCCACCCCCAACGGCTGCTCCGATAGCGGCGACGGCCCAGATGCTCGCAGCCGTTGTGAGACCCCTCACCATTTCGCGCTGAAAGATGATTGTTCCTGCACCGAGGAACCCAATTCCGGTGACAATCTGGGCTGCTACACGGGACGGATCAAGGACAACCGCGTGAGCGCCGAGTATGTCTCTAAAACCGAAGGCAGAAATGATCATGAATACCGCGGCGCCAAGACCCACCATCGCATGGGTTCGAAGCCCTGCAGCACGCTCCGAACGTTCTCGTTCGATGCCCACGACTCCGCCCAATATGGTTGCTATGCAGACCCGTAAAACCACGTCAGTGATAGGGATCACAATATCCTCCATTCGCCCTTCAGCCAGCTGAGCTCAGTGTATTCCGATTAGTGCTTGCAGGCTGCAATACACCTGAGTTGTTTCGACCTTGTGGGCACTGCTGTCGAACTTCGTGCGAAGTTCGACAGCAGCGAGAATGCCCACCTCGAAGCACAATTTTTATCGCGTTGTGTCGTCAGCGTTAGATAAGCTTCCGCTGAATGGCGTTCATGACTGCTTCGAGGCGGTTGTGGGTCCGCAGCTTCTGATTGATGTGATGGAGATGATTACGCAACGTTTGCGGGCTGATGGCGAGTGTGCGTTCGACCTCGTCGCTCTCTTTACCCTCCGCAAACATCCGCAAAATGTTTATTTCCTGCTCGGATAATGCGGGGATAGGTTCCGCGTGTACTGAAGCTTCACCCATGGAGGTGAGCTGTTTAGAAAGCTCGAGCACCTTGTGCGTCAGTTTCTCGCTCTTCTTTCGCTCGCTGATGTCATGGGCAAGATGAATCAGAAGGCGCCGGCCAGTACGCTGGTTGTTGAACACGATCGTCGACATGTTGATCCACACGCGCTTTCCGGGGCGCGTTTTGACGCTCATGTCGAAGTTAGGAATCTCGGTGTTTCCCCCGGCGCACTCGGCCACGCTGCAGTGTTCATGACATACGCGCGTGCCGAGCGGCCCCATGCCTTCCAGGATCTCGTAGCAGGTTTTATGGATGGCCGCAGTACGTGGATAGCCGAACAGCTTCTCGGCACCTTTGTTCCAGGAGAGGATTTCGCCTTCTTCGGTCACGGAAAAAGCCGCGTCTGTGGTTCCTTCCAGCAGTGCAAACAGTTCACTTTCCAGCATCTTCCCGCCTCTGGGACAAGCGCCTATACGCGTGGTACGAATGCTTCATTGCGACCTGTCGCCTCCCGATAGAAGTATAAGTCAGCCGGCATAGAAGGACTCGAATGGGTCCCATTCGCCGGCAGGAAGAGATGCGATATGGCTCGAAGAATTCATTCCTTAATAGAAGGTATTCCTTCGTTCGTTTGCAGTTTGATCTTCGCGTTCATAATGACAGGCAGTTCGGCGCTGTGGGCACAAGCAACTATGTCTAGCACGAAACACCCGGCGCCGACTGTGGACATCGTTCGTGATCCGGCCGATGTTCCAAATCCAATTGGAAGCCGAGCACCGACGACAGTTCACGTCACGCTCACCGCCGAGGAAGTAGTGGGGCAACTCGATCCCGCTAGCGGCACAACCTATCATTATTGGACATTCAACGGCAAAGTTCCGGGGCCGATGATCCGCGTGCGGCAAGGAGACATGGTCGAAGTCACGCTTCGCAACGACGCCCGCAGCCGCATGGTTCACTCCGTGGATTTCCACGCTGCGCTAGGCCCGGGCGGCGGCGCAGCATTCTCGCAGACGATACCGGGGCAAGCAAAAACCTTCACCTTCCAGGCAACCACGCCTGGATTGTTCATGTATCACTGCGGAACGCCCATGATTGCCGAGCACGTTGCCAATGGAATGTATGGGCTGATTCTGGTCGAACCTTCCGGCGGACTGTCTCGTGCCGATCATGAGTATTACTTCATGCAGGGCGAAATCTATACGACCGCGGCGAAGGGCAAAGCGGGATTGCAGCAATTTAGTGACGCGAAGCTCATGGACGAAGATCCTGAGTATTTCGTGTTCAACGGAGCTGTGGACGCGCTGACGAAACGCTACCCGTTGCGTGCCAACGAGGGCGAAACGGTACGGTTGTTTTTTGGGGACGCCGGACCGAACGCGACATCTTCACTGCATGTGGTCGGAGAAATCTTCACCCGCGACTATGTGCAGGGTTCCCTGACTTCACCTGCACTTTCCGGAATTCAAACGGCCGCCGTGCCGCCAGGAAGCGCAGCGATCCTCGAACTCGCGGCAAGCGTGCCCGGCCAGTTCAGCGTCATGGATCACGCCATGGCCCGAATGGCCAAGGGACTGCTCGCCATCCTGGACGTGACGGGAGCCGAAAACGCAACCCTGATGCATGCCGGGCCGGCATCGCCAATTGAAAGCTCGCAAGCATCAACGGCCCGAGTGACAGGGATGACCCAAAGCGATGGAGCCGCGAATCTGGAGAACAATCCAGGTGCTTCCTCGATCTCCACGATTGAGAAACAACAAGGCAGTTCTCAGGAGATGGCAGGCATGGCGATGGAAATGGCTGCTGAAACGAAGAAACACACAGGGCATGCGCAGTCTGCATCGGCCCTGCCGGCAATAAGGCCGCGAGCATCCAATGTCATCGAGTTGAACGGCTGCTTGACTCTTCTGGAAGACGGGCGGGTGATGCTGCACGTGCTTCCATCCGCCAGAACTTACCGCATGGAGGCGCGACCCCTATTGTTTTCACAAAACGCGAACCGGCTGGTGCACGTCACTGGACGGTTCGGCAGCGTAGTCGCGGTCGAGGACCCGCGCATTCCGAGCTTCGTCGTGGATAAGCTGGACGAGCTCGCGCCGAACTGTTCCGCGAAGATAACACCGGCCATGCTGCGCAAGGTCGCCGAGAAAGAGGCTGCCCTGACAATTGCAACGCAAGGCACAGTTGTGGGGAAAGGCACCGTGAACATGGGTGACATGTCCTTTCTTCCGGCCACCATCACTGTGAATGCGGGCGAGAAAGTCGTGTGGAAGAACTCCTCTTTCGCGGTACATAACGTTGTCGACGATGCCCACAAGGCCACTTCCGTAATCGACGTGAAGCTGCCAGCCGGCGTGCAGCCGTTCGATTCAGGTTACCTGCAGCCTGGTCAAATCTATTCCCGCGTGTTCACGGTGCCGGGAGTTTATCGCTACGTTTGCACGCTGCACGAGGCCAACGGCATGAAAGGAGTCGTCATTGTCCGACCATCGGCAGTTTTGGCGGCACGAAAATAGCTTCCATGCCAGGGAACGGCCTGATGTCAGCAGTCCTGCTAAGGTGCCGACGCAATCTGAGGTCGGCGTGCATCCAAACGAGGACATATAAGGAGGACGAGATGAGTTCGACTGGTTCGGAGATCGCTGGCGCCGAGGCCCTGCCTCTGTCAGGCCTGGTGAACTATCAAGAAGGGTCGGTTGTAAGCCGGGTTATTCTCAAACGAGACGAGGGGAATGTGACAGTGTTCGCGTTCGACGAGGGCCAGGGCCTCAACGCCTCTTTGTTGTCGGCGGCGATATCCGAACCGAGGATCTACGAAACACAATACTGCCGCCAAGCACCGGTTGCCTTTGACGCGTAAAATCACTCGCATCAGCCTCATGGCCCCAATCCGGTTTCAGAATATCCTGCTTGCCACGGACTTCTCGCAGGCCTCCGTTGCGGCTGTCGGACATGCGGCGGCGGTCGCCCGAAGCTATCCGGGGACGGTGCATGTCGTCCATGTGATTGTTCCGGAGGTTTACTGGTGGGCGCCGCCTGAGAGTCTACCGAGCATTGAGGAGGGAATACAGATTTGGGCGCAGCGTGGAATGAAAGCTTTGCTTGGTTCCGAGCGACTCCGAGATGTCCCCCACCACGGAATCATCGAACGTGGCGAAATCTGGGACGTTGTGCAATCTTATGTTGCTCAACATCAGACCGACCTAATTGTGACGGGTACTCGGGGCAGGCGAGGCCTCCGCAAGCTGGTCATGGGCTCCGTTGCAGAGGAGATCCTGCGTCTTTCTTCGGTGCCGGTGCTGACGGTCCAGCCGGATGCCAGCCTAAGCGGAATCAAGGTCTTGCGCAATGTCCTCTATCCGACGGACTTCTCGGTCGATTCCATACGCGCACTGGTGTATGCACTCTCTCTTTCCCAGAGATTTCAAGCCAGCGTCACTTTGCTCCACGTTGCCCACAGAACCTCTTACGATGCCCAGGTCCATGACCGCCTAGAAGCTTTTTTCATTGACCAACTGCGACAGCTCATCCCTGCGGAGACGGCGTCCCAGTATCAGCAACGGCTCATGGTCAAATTTGGTGACCCGACTACGGAAATATTAAGGTGCGCCGATGCATGCAAAGCCGATCTGATTGTGATGGGGGTGCGGGGCGCAGGTGCCATGGTGAGGGCCACCACACATTTTGGCAGCACGGCGTACCGTGTGATCTCAGAAGCCAGGGCTCCGGTATTGAGCGTTCGACATCTATAGCAAGATGACATCCGCGCCGAGAGTTCGATTTATCGTTGTCGCTGGGGGATGCCAAGTGCTATGGCTACAATCCAAGGTTGCAAGTGCTTTGCTACGGCATCACTGAGGCCGCTCACTCTTATAGAGGGAGCAAGTCGGGCGAATCCACAATTTTTTCGCGCGGTCACAAGGTATGATTCGGCGCGCGCTCACTGCGGCCGCTTGCCAGAGCGAGGTAAGCTCAGAGCAGTATAATCAATGAAAAAACAAAGACGAATCCATCGTAATTGATACTCTTCGTTTATGTGCTTGCCGAATTCTGGCTTCCCATCGTCAGGTGATCGTGAAGAGAAATATCTGCGAAAGCGCTACGGTCTGGAATACGCACTGTATTGCCGGCGAGTCAGAAGATACCCTATAGGAAAACACATTTTTTCTCAAAATCAGAATTGGAGGAACGCATGTCCCCGCGCTGAACTCTTTCAAATCGACTACAACTCCAACCCAAGATTTCAACACAAGATTGGCATTGCTCTCACCGTTTTTCAAATACTTACGCAGCCCACCAAAGCCTCTTAAGTTATTGACAATACTGTTTTTTCTAGCCCTGAAAAGGCTGGCGTCGGCGGTTCAACTCCGTCCCTGGCCACCATGTTTTCAATCACTTACCTCCGTTCCCAAACCCCAAGTTGTTCCGATTTGTTCCAAAAAATCTAAAGCTGATCCTACCGGGTTCGCCTGCTCAGTAGTTGTTTGCCCATCACGGGCAAACTCCAGCCCGATTTCTGTTTTTGGAGAACAAAACGATGACGACATTTACGTTTAGAGCCTCAGAAGAGATAACAGGGAGAATTAGCTCGGCCCAGATGCGTGCGTGGCTGAATGACTTCCTCCGCCAGCCCACTCTTTGCCGCCTGATCCAGGGTCGGGCTACGGGCGGGTTTCTTTGACGTGTTGCCAGCGGACTCTGTCAGTGGTGTTGCCTCGTATTCCAAATCTGCCGTCAATTCGGCTCTCCGTCGGATAGCTGTTGAGCGACTGGAAGCCCTCAGTTCCGTTACAGCTCGGGTTCCGTACGTCATTTCCCCGTCCCGATTAACCGCCCCAATCCAGCCGCAAGACAAACAGCTCCAGGGCGAAGCGATCGTGGCGGTCTTTCTCGGCTCCGTAATCTTGTTGCTAGTGATTTGGTTCTTCTTTGTCTTGCGTGAGAAGAGGGCCGACAAAACTGCATGACGTACCTGGACCTCAATGCCTGCGTGACGTGGGAGATCAACATCCCGGCCTTGTTGGAGGCGTGAGGGTTCTTGCCAATATCGGAATATGAACTAAAGTGCGCGCGCGCTAAAATGACAGGAAGTTGAGAAATGTCACTTTGAGGACATAGACATGCGAGATTCATTTCCTGCCTACCGCGGAGCCAGTCCAAGTCAGCTGAAAAGTCTTTGGTCTAAGGCTACTTTCTCCTTCGATGCGAATGTCTTGCTTGATCTCTACAAGTCGGAACCGGAAACTAATGAGCAATTCTTTTCAGTTCTCGAAAAGTTGAAGGATCGTATCTGGCTTTCGAACCAGGCAGCTTTGGAGTTCTATGATAATCGGGCTGGAATAATATCCCGGGCACGGAAGGAGCTATCTAGCATTGCTGAGTCCCCAAAATCCGCATCATAGGGGCCAATCATCCGGGAGGCCGACCAGAATTTTTTCTTCAGCAACATGATTACGACCATCGGTGCGTTTGAGGGAGGCATCTCTCCAAGGTTCATCGCGATTCTCTCCGGCGTGACCCAGGGAAAATTGAGTCCCACCCTTGTGGTAAAAGTCAGTGAAGCCTGTGTTTTGCAGCGTTATCTCACGTGCCGATTTCTTTTTTTCCCCGCCGAGCTGCGACAAAACGAGATCTGCTTTTTCGTTCAAATGCTTAATCGTGCGTGACAGCCTGCCGCATGCGCGCCGTTGCTTCACTTCTCTTAATACGCGAATAATTCGATAGGGCGAGGGTGCTTCCACCAACTCCCAGATTAAGAAATGTCGGGACCTACTTTGTCGCCATCCCCAGTGCCGGACAGAATTGTCTATCGCCTTCGCCGGCCCGCGGGCCACTCGCCGAACCCAGTGCCCCCGAACAACTCAAATCGAGGGTGCCGGAGCACTGGGTTGCCTCCCGATTGGTGTGCTCTCCTCTTCTTTGGTTGGGGTGACTTCAGTAGTAGATCCTGACGACATAGTTACCATCTATGCTCGTTGTGGCACTGCTCCGCGTTATCACCAGCGTTCCAGTCGCGGCGTCGGATACCTTCAGCGATGAAATTACTGTTGATGAACTCCCTCCATAGATGTTCGCAATGATCGTACTTTGCAAAGAATTGGATCCCAAAGTTGACCCATTGCTGTTGGTACCGATCCAGGTGATTTGGTCGGAACCGTCGGTGCCAGAATCCCAGTTGACCAGCGCCCACATCAACTCGCTCGGCTCTTGGACGCCGGCGTTGGAGGAGGGAGCGCTAATCTCGATGCGTATCGCTTGGGGTACTTTCGGCAGGGTAAAGGTCTTCGATGCACCAGGAGCCAGACTGAATTTGATTTGGGTGATGTTCACCAGCAAGTTAGTCGTTGAACTGGTTGTCTGCCCCCGCGCCAGAACCGCGAGGCTCGAAACGCAAAGACACAGAATGAAAAAACGGCCGGCGATTTTGTGTGACATTGTCTTGCCTCCTAAAGACACCGGAAGAACCTGGCGTCATTCCTCTCATGTTCATTCTTGGTTGAGTGTCACTCGACACTAGAGTGAGTGCTATTTGGTAAAGCGGGATGCAGCGAAAAAAACTGGCACACCACACAAAAATAATTCTCAGGCTGCAAACCGGGTGTTCACCTGTCGCGATCTCCTGAAGCTTGCCGCTGCCGGTTACGCATGCATCCGGGTTAACAGTGTGTACTGAATTGCGCCGCCATATTTATAGTCGTCATTGACGTGGCCATCGCAATCTACACTTTGAGGAGTCATGAAAAGTTCGGTGGCTATTACGACGCGTGGATTCTCGCCTATGGCGCGCTATTTGGAGTCATCGCGTGGCGAATGTGGAAGAACTCCCGCACGTGGGCAGTCATTGGTCTTGTCTTGGTGGGACTTGAGCTCGTGGACAAGGTCCAAAAGGCCGCGAGTACGTTCGGTGTCATCACAATTCTGCTCTTAGTTGCGTTCATCAATGCAGTGCGAGGCGCTTTCGCATTTCACAAATACAGCGCGGACAGCGGCCCGCTCGACGCGGCAAGCCACAACACCGTCGCACCCTGAATGCCTGTAAAGACTTCGCAAATTTGACTGTCCTGCCCGGCACTTTTCCCCAGATTGTTTCCTAGTGTGTGCTGCTTGATTCCCCTGCGCATCAATTCCCGCTTGGGAACTTTCGAGATTCGTGCGAGCTGCTCATCGGCGAAGATCTGATTGCGTTCAGGATAATTGTTAGCGTCCATACACGCGTGCTAATTATCCTGGGTTCACGAAAGCGCGGGCAATGAGCATAATCGACTTCTTCCCCACTTGCACCACTTTCCGGGTGGCCGACTAAGCATCCTCTAAAAACCCGAATCACTCGAAACGGAGCGCGACCATAGGCTGGATGCCGGCCGCGCGCTGCGCAGGCAGAACGGCCGCGACGAATGCAGCGAGACCAAGAATGGCCGCAGTTTCGACGAGGACCTCAGGGTCCCAGGGCGCGACACCATATAACTGACCGGCCATGAAATGCCCCGCGAGGATCGCTGCTGGCATGCCGATGAGAAGCCCGATGCCGGCCTGCAGGAATGCGCTGGCGAGCACCATCTTCAGAATTCCTCCGCGGTTGGCTCCCAGTGCCATGCGAATACCGATCTCATTGGTGCGCTGTGCGACCGAGTAGGCTGTGACGCCATAGAGGCCGATAGCTGCCAAGATAAGTGCAAGCAATCCGAAGATGGACGTGAGCTGGACCAGCAGCTCCTGTTGAGAGAACTGATCGCGTATCTGTCCGGCGAAGGTGTCGAAAGTGAGTATGGTCAGGCTCGGATTGATCTGCATGAGCGCACGGCGAACTTGAGCTTCGAGTCCGGGCATTTGTGCCGCCGTTCGAATTTCGATAGCCCCCATTTCGAGATGCGAGACGTTTTCAAACATAACTTCTGACTTGTCGTCGTATTTTGCCCACTGCGCAGCGGGCAGAAAGAACATGGGTCGGATGTGCTCGTTGGGATCCCAATACTGCGTGTCCTCGGTAACTCCCACAATTTCAAAATTGCCCGCATATTTCTGGTCGAGATCGCCAAAGTGGTGGCCAATGGCATCGCCATTTTTGAAGTGTTTGCGGGCGAAGGTCTGGTTAACCACGGCGACCAAGCGCCCGGAGGCGTCGTCTTGCTCGGTAAAACCGCGGCCGGCGATGACCTTCGTGCCGATCGTGTCAAAGTATTCGGGGCTGACGCGGTCCCACGAGGAGCTGTTTTCATCGCTGCCGGGCGGTGGTGGGGCCTGGCCTTCGATGTAGACGCCGTTACCCCAGTTATCACCTTCCATAGGACTATAAAGCGAGTAGCTGACCTGTTTGACGCCGGGAATGGCAGCCAGTGTGTCGTGAAGCTGGCGGAAGAAAACGTCGGCCTGTGAAGCTTGGTAGCCCGCCATTTGTGGGTCGACGCGGACGATGTAGCGGTTTTGCGTTTCGAAACCGAAGTGCTGGTGCTCGAGGTTTCCGAGCGAGCGGATGAGCAGGGCCGCAGCGCAGAGCAGAGCAAGCGACACGGCAGCCTGCAAAATGACGAGGATTTTCTGCGTCCAGAGCCTGTTCACTCGAGTGGAGCGGTTCGCACCACGCAGAGCGTCAATGGGCTTGGCGTGGGCGGTCACCAATGCCGGAGCCGCGCCGAACAGCACCCCGGTAATGAGCGAGACCGCGAACGCGAAGCCGAGCACAGCCAACGAAGGCGTAGCCTCAATCGGCAAATAGCTTTTGCCTCCGACCAGGTGCAGGATCAGACGCGCGCCTCCGTATGCGACAGCCAAACCGGCTAAGCCGCCGAACCCCGCGAGAACCAAGCTTTCGGTGACCGCCTGGCGCGCGAGATTCGCACGGGAGGCCCCGAGGGCTGAGCGCACCGAGACTTGAGGTTTGCGCGCCGTGGCTCGGACTAGCATCAGGTTGGCGAGGTTGGCACAGGCTATGAGGAGAACAAAGGTGGAAATCCACATGAGTAGATGGAGGCCTGACTTGTAGGAATCCTGCATCTGTTGCACACCGCCGCCGCCGGGCGACAAGTGCAGCGTCTGCTTCGGGATCAGCGTCTGATCGCGTTTCTCGACCTTGCTAATCGGGTTGAGCAGGAATTGGCGCAACTCGACCTGGAGGTGAGCTTCAATCTGTTTCAGGTTTGCGCCTGCCTGGATGCGGCCAATCACGTTGAGCCACTGGAGTTCGGGGCTATCTAGAACGTCGAAGCTGCCGGACTGGATAAGAGGAGAGTCACTCAGCGGAAGCCAAAAAGCGGCGGGATCGGCCGTCAGCCGTTCGCCGAAGAAGCCGGGCGGGGCGATGCCTACGATGGTGAAAGCCTTGCCGTCGATGAGGAAGGAAGCGCCAACGACCGACCGGTCTTGGTCGAATTTCTGCCGCCACGTGCGATAGCTGATCACGGCGACTGGGGGGGCGCTCTTCTGATCGTCCGATGGTTCAAGCAGACGGCCTGACCATGCGCGAAGGCCGAAGGTATCAAAAGCGTTTCCAGAGACGAATTCAGCGCCGAAGGGTTCCGAGGGACGGTTGGTGCCGGCGCGACGGACGCCGATCTGACTGCGGCCAGCCTGAAAAGCGGCGAGCGAGACAAATCCTGGAGTGTGGTCGCGGAACTCTCGATATTGCTCGGTAGAGAACAGCGACCAATCGTCTTGCATGCCGCCGTTAATGCAACAGTTCTCGTTGTTGCCCACCCGAATCAACTCGCCCGGGCGACTGACCGGCAGCGACTTGAGTAACACGGCGTGAACGAGCGTGAAGATAGCGGTCGTGGCGCCTATGCCGAGCGCAAGCGTGAGAATTGCCGTGAGTGTGAAGCCGGGTGCTTTGATGAATTGCCGCACCGAATAGCGAATGTCCTCAAGCACTAGACGCCCAACCTCTCACACATGGGACGCTCCACCTCCACAATGGTTATACGAAATTCTGGCCCGGCGGTTCCAAATTTATGTGCGGCCTATCTTCGTCGCCCAATCCTCAATTCACCTTCAGGGGCGAACGAGCCAGTGGAAGTCCGCTAAGAATCCCTTTAAGATTCTTGATCAACTGGTTTTTCACCAGTTGATCCACACTCCTATCTACGCCAACCTTGGCGTTCTTTGCATTCACAATGGCGCGTTTTGCATAGCGCGCGAGCCTAAAGGCGTCTACATTAAGTGCATGTTCTACGCACCGGGGCTTGCCGCCCAGAATGCCAGTCCCGGTAGGACCGAAGTCATGGAAGAGCGAGGAAAGCCGATGAGCAAGCACCTTCGTTTCTCTGGAAGCAACTTCACGAAACTGGAAGAGCTTGGCCTTTTCGCGTCAGCTGTGCTGCGAAGAGCCGGACTTCCCCAGACCCTTCGCGAACAGCCCCTTTGCCTACTCAAAACTGACGAGTACTTCGCGCTCTGGCGAGCGATTGGCGAGGTGAGCACCAATCCATCGATCGGACTCCAACTCGGAACCGAGAACAAGACGGAACGTTTCCACCCGATCGGGCTTGTTGCCCTTTCCTCTGAGAACTTCGGCGCTGGAATCGACCAGATGGCGCGTTACAAACAACTCACATGCCCTGAGGAGATCCTGCAAGAGAAGGATAGAGAAGAGTGGAGTATTCAATTTCACTGGCTTCTGGCTGAGGAGATCGAGCCCCCAGTGCTTATCGAGTGTGCTTTCTCCTGGGTGCTTTCAATCGCCCGGCACGGGACTGGTACTCGCATCTCTCCCCTTCGTGTTGAGTTAATTCAGCCTCGCAAGCATGTGAAGGCCGTCGAGCGGCACTTTGGATGCCCGGTGGTCTGTGGTGCTCCGCGGAACGCAATTATTTTCCGTGCATCGGATGCGATGAAACCTTTTGTAACGCGCAATGCTGAGCTTCTCGGGATGCTCGCACCTCAGTTTGAACAAGAACTGAAACAGGCCGAGATGGATGAGAACTTCCTAGACCGCGTCCGACTGGCGATCCAAGAAAAACTTACCGGCAAGCGACCCACCATCGACGATATCGCCGATGCACTGCATATGAGTCCGCGCACTCTACAGCGGCGATTGCAGGAGGAAGGCTCCAACTTCCAACGTGTTCTTGAAGATGCCCGGCACAATTTGGCTCGCAACTATCTCGTGAACCCAATCCTCGAACTAAATGAAGCTGCATACCTCCTCGGATATGAAGACGCTAATTCGTTCGTGCGAGCCTTTCGGACGTGGGAAGGCGTGCCGCCAGCTCGTTGGCGCGAACAGAGATTGAAAGTAGCCTCATGAGCGGAACAAGACCATTATTTGCCACATGGCTTCGTCGATCGACGGGAGGATCGACGGCGCTGCATTGCAGAGCATCATGCGCCATGCAGAATACGAGACGCTTCATTCGAAGCTCGGCGGCAACGCATGGATCTGTGGACGCACAACCATGCAGCAGCACTTCGCGGAAGATCAGCTGTTTGTTCCGGCGACGAATACGCCCGCGGGACCTCAATCGGTGCATGTTGCTCATCGTGCGGAGTCCTACGCCATTTCAGTGGACACGGCGGGCAAACTCAAGTGGGGAAGTAACGATCTTTCTGACGATCACCTGATCTGCGTTGTGAGTGAGCGTGTTCCGACAGACTACCTTGCGATGCTTCGCGAAAAGGAAATCTCCTACGTTGTAGTCGGTAACCCTTCTGTTGATCTCGTCAAAGCGGTTGAACTGCTGGGCGAGCACTTCGGCACCCCCACGCTGCTGCTCGAAGGCGGAGGTCATATAAACGGGGGCTTTCTGCAAGCTGGGCTTATCGATGAGGTCAGCCTGCTGCTATTGCCCGGCATAGATGGCCGTCACGACATCGCTTCGGTGTTCGATGGCATTGATCCCGCGAGTCACACTGCCGTTTCTCTCAGTCTGAGGTCGGTAGAGCACCGTGAAGGCGATGCTCTCTGGATTCGCTACGACGTTGTGAAACGCTGAGAGGCGCCATTCTGCCCCGCGGGCTTTCCCATTTCCGCAAGTAGAGTTCGTCGAGTTTGTTCCTCCCTGAATTTCTTTCTGGAAAGCAAGACGCCACGCGGAACCCTCGTTTGGCGTCTTCTGCATGCACTATGGCGGCATGTGCATATCGTCGAGGCCGTGGAGGGCCTAGAGTAAGTTACATGCGGTGAGGCGAAAGATGGCGGCACGATTTCCACTCGCATCTCACTCCGCGAAGGTAGGACGTGCCCCCAATACGTAAACGACACCGAGGAAGAACCCGGTAGGTAACAAACGAGTTCACCGAACAAAGAGAGATTTTTATGAAGAAGCGCAAACTCGGAAATTCAGGCCTAGGGGTTTCAGCCATCGGGCTCGGCTGCATGAATCTAAGTTTCGGCACCGGGCCGGCGAAAGACAAGGAAGAAGGCATTTCTGTCATCCGCCATGCAGTCGAACGGGGTATTACGTTCTTCGACACCGCCCAAGCGTACGGCCCCTACACAAATGAAAAGTTAGTCGGCGAGGCTCTCGCACCGTTCCGAGACCAAGTAGTCATTGCTACGAAGTTTGGCTTCAGGCTCGAAAACGGCGCTGTAACGGGCGCGGACAGCCGCCCGGAAAACATCAGGGCGGTGGCAGAGGCTTCGCTGAAGAGTTTGAGAACGGACGTGATCGATCTGTTCTATCAGCATCGCGTTGACCCCGGTGTTCCCATTGAAGAAGTGGCAGGAACGCTGAAAGAGCTGATTCAGGAAGGAAAGGTGAAGTGCTACGGACTTTCAGAAGCAGGCGTGAACACCATCAGAAAAGCTCATGCTGTTCATCCGGTGACGGCCGTTCAAAACCAGTACTCCATCTGGACAAGAGAGCCTGAAGCTGAGGTATTGCCGGTGTGCGAAGAACTCGGCATCGGCTTTGTGCCCTGGGGGCCGCTCGGTACCGGCTTCCTTACAGGAACGATCGATCCCGACGCGAAGTTCGACGCGAGTACCGATCTACGGGCGAACTTCCCGAGGTTCAAACCAGAGGCAATGAAAGCAAACATGCCCGTCGTGGAGATGCTCCGAGCAATCGCAAAGAGAAAGAACGCGACCCCGGTTCAGATTGCTCTAGCGTGGCTGTTGGCACAGAAGTCTTGGGTCGTGCCCATCCCCGGCATGGACAAGATGGAGTACATCGACGACAACCTGAAATCTCTCGACGTTGAACTTACAGCCGAAGATCTTAGGGAGATCGATAAACAGATGTCCAGGATCAACGTGCAGGGTGCAAGGCTCGACGAGGGCCTGCTCTCAATGTCAGAAAAGTAAGCCAGTCCAATTTTTAAGGAGATAGGAGTCGTCAATGCAGAAACGCAAATTAGGAAAAAGCAAACTGGAAGTATCCGCGATCGGTCTTGGCTGCATGGGCCTGAGCTTCGGCTACGGTCCCGCCGTAGACAAACAGCAAGGCATTTCGCTGATTCGTGCCGCGGTAGAACGCGGCGTAACATTCTTCGACACAGCCGAAGTCTACGGGCCATACGCAAATGAAGAAATGGTAGGCGAGGCTCTCACACCGTTGCGCGACCAGGTCGTGATCGCCACGAAGTTCGGCTTCAACATCGTCGAAGGAAAACAGTCTGGGCTTAATAGTCGGCCACAACACATCAAAGAAGTCGCCGAAGCCTCCCTCAAGCGCCTCAAGACCGATCGGATCGATCTCTTTTACCAGCACCGCGTAGACCCCGACGTTCCGATGGAAGAAGTCGCGGGTGCGGTGAAGGACCTGATTCGGCAAGGCAAGGTAAAACACTTCGGCCTGTCGGAAGCGGGCGTTAAATCGATTCGTCGAGCACACGCCGTGCAGCCCGTCGCTGCCCTACAGAGCGAATATTCCCTATTCTGGAGGGAGCCTGAGCAGGAAATAATTCCCACGCTCGAAGAACTCGGCATTGGATTCGTACCCTTTAGCCCGCTTGGAAAGGGCTTCCTCACCGGCGCGATCAGCAAAGATACTCAATTCGACAAGAACGACTTCCGTAACGTTGTTCCTCGTTTCTCGCCAGAGAACCGCGAAGCGAATCAGGTGTTAGTAAGTCTCGTCGAGCAGTTTGCAAAGCAAAAGAAAGCGACGCCCGCCCAGATCGCGCTCGCTTGGCTCCTTGCCCAGAAGCCTTGGATTGTCCCGATCCCCGGCACGACGAAGTTGCACCGGCTTGAGGAGAATATAGGTGCGGCGAGCGTCACCCTGACGGCAGCTGATGTTCGGCAGTTGGATGAGGCGACGTCAAAGCTTGAACTGCAAGGTGCTCGTTACCCCGAACATCTTCAGAAACTGGTGGGCCGATAATCGACGACAGGCTGCGGTTGTGATGACCGCAGCCTGGAAAGGCTAGGAAAATGAAAGGGACTATTCTTTACGGTCCGCGTGACGTTCGATTTGAAGAGCGGGACGAACCCAAGATCCTCCAACCAACGGACGCAATCATACGGCTAGCAGCTACATGCGTGTGCGGCTCCGACTTGTGGCCTTATCGAGGCATTCAGCCGGTTGCCGAGCCCCAGGCCATGGGACACGAATATTGCGGTGTCGTCGAGGAGGTCGGCAGCGCGGTAAAGACCGTGAAGCCGGGCCAGTTTGTGATTGGGTCGTTCTGCATCTCCGACAACACGTGTCCTAATTGCCGGGCCGGATATCAATCCGGATGCCAACACCTGGAGTTCATGACCGGAGCGCAGGCTCCGTATGCTCGCGTCCCACTTGCCGACGGCACTCTTGTCCCCACACCAGAAAAGCCGTCTGACAATCTAATCCCCAATCTTCTTGCCGTTTCCGATGTGCTCGGGACCGGCTGGTTCGCCGCCGACGCGGCGAACGTAAAGCCTGGCTCGACCGTCGTTGTTGTAGGCGATGGAGCGGTCGGCTTGCTCGGCGTACTT
This sequence comes from uncultured Acidobacteriaceae bacterium, assembly GCA_963772045.1. Lineage (GTDB taxonomy): Bacteria > Acidobacteriota > Terriglobia > Terriglobales > Acidobacteriaceae > Sulfotelmatobacter. The sequence continues at coordinate 89,485 of CAVYWC010000007.1, forward strand.
TCGGCGAAGCAGATGGGAGCGGAGCGGATCATCGCAATGAGCCGTCACGCGTCGCGGCAGAAGCTGGCGACGGAGTTCGGAGCCACGGACATCGTCACCGAGCGCGGAGATGACGGAGTAGCTCGCATCAAGGAAATGACCCAAGGCATCGGTGCAGACTCAGTGCTCGAATGCGTCGGCACCTTGGAATCGATGATGCAGGCCATTCGGTCTACGCGTCCGGGCGGTTCGATCGGCTACGTCGGCGTCCCCCATGACGCGCACCTTGACCTTCAACCGGTATTCTTCACGCTCGTCCGTCTCCACGGTGGTCCTGCTCCCGTGCGGCGCTACCTGCCGAATCTGCTCAAGCTCGTGCTCGACAGCAAGATCAACCCCGGCAAGGTATTCGACCTCACGCTGCCTCTCGACCAAGTAGCAGAGGGATACCGAGCGATGGACGAGCGCCGCGCAATTAAGACGCTGCTGCGGCCGTAGTCAGGCAAAGAGGAAAAAGATAATGGCTCCAAACGAACGAGCGGCTAAGAACCACGAACAACTATTTCCCAATCATGTCTCGACGCTGGCCGTCACGGACCCCGAACTGATCGAGACGTTCGACAACTTTGCATTTGATGAGGTAATTCGGGAGAGCAGGCTGGACGTTAAAACGCGACTGATGATCCAGCTTGCAGCGATCATCGCGTTGCAGGCAGTAAACGAATATCGTGTCATGCTCGGAGCGGCACTGAATGTCGGTGTCACCCCGATCGAGGCTAAAGAAATCTTGTACCAGTCCGTGCCCTATGTGGGCATGGCCAAGGTGTTCGATTTCCTACACGCAACCAACGATGTGCTGAAGGACCGAGGTGTCGAGCTACCGCTGGCGCCTCAGTCCACGACCACCCCTGAGAACCGTATGGAGAAGGGCCTTGCGGTCCAGAAGCAGATCATCGGCAACGAGGCGGTCGAGAAGCTGTACGCGAATGCACAGCAAGACCAGATGCACATCCAGCGCTTCCTATCCGCCAACTGCTTCGGCGACAACTACACGCGTAACGGCGTCGACATCCGCACCCGCGAGTTGCTCACCCTCAGCATGCTGGCATCGCTTGGTGGATGCGACCCCCAGGTCAAAGGGCATGTCGCCGCGAACCTGAACGTCGGCAACGACCGAGCTCGTCTGATCGATGTCGTAACGCAGCTACTTCCGTTTATCGGGTACCCGCGCACGTTGAACGCGCTGCGGGCGATCGATGAAGTTACCGGTGCGAATGTCGCTTCCAGCAAGAAGGAGACACGATGACAAATCGTAAGTTGAATGTGTTGGCAGTGGGTGCCACAGGTAGCATCGGAAGCCTTGTCGTTGAAGAAGCAATGCGCCAAGGGTATGCAGTGCGCGCACTCGTGCGCAACGCTTCGAAAGCTCGCCAACTTCCGCGTGAGGTTGATTGTGTTGTGGTGATCTGACACGTCCGGAAACTCTCTCTGCCGCAGTGGACGGTATCGACGCGATCGTCTTCACTCATGGCTCGGATGGCGGAGGCAAGGCAGGTTCTGAGTCGGTAGACTACGGTGGCGTTCGCAACATCCTATCCAAGGACCAAGTCGTCCAGGCGAATCCGGCTCGCTAGAGGCCCGAGAATTCGCGGATTCGGTCTCCATAACGATCACGGATGTGAACCAAGCCTATTCAGGCCAGTGATCCATCACGCCTGACGGCGAGACCAACCACGACCCCGATTTATGACAGTTGCCAGTCGAAATGCTTTGTGAATACCTCGGTTTGTCACATTTAGTCGGCTTGCCCGGTCATAGGGAACGACGAGGTGAGAGTCCGCCGTGGGTCATTCCCGCACCGGCAGGCCGCATCACACAATGAGAATGGGTAGTCACAATCTTGTTGCAATGTGAATGGCGCCATCGAACACTCCAATCGCGAACGAAAACTGAAGTCATGTACGCCAATACGCAGGAATACGTTGGAAAGCGATCAGCCTAACCTGAGCGGGCTGTTCATGAATCTGGGCACTATGAACATCGTTCAAATTGCTGACGGGAGCTCGATGGCCGAAGCGGCTAGCAAACAGGATAAGTCCGCCACTCTCGAGGTACCATCTCAGAACGGTGATGTTCTCGCGGGTAGCCCCGTGCCTTGGGGCGCACATCAGCGCGGAGAGGGCGTGAATTTTGCCCTGTTCAGCCGTCACGCGACCCGGGTGCGCCTTGAGCTCTATCAGAACGCTGATGACAGTACCCCCACTAGCATCATTGATCTGGATCCAGTGCGTCACCGGACCGGTGATATTTGGCACGTTTGGGTGCGAGGTATTCCCGTGGGACAACTCTACGGTTATCGCATCGAAGGACCTTATCAACCGGAAGAAGGCCATCGCTTCAACCCGCACAAGTTGCTTCTGGATCCGTATGCAAGAGCTATCGCTGGCGTCGAGAATTGGGATCTGCTAGCCGCTCGCGGCTACGATTCCTCGAGCAGACTCACTGACTTAAGCATTTCGACGGCTGATAATGCCGGCACCACACCGAAATGCATCGTTACCCGCGAGGATTTCGACTGGGAGATGGATGAGCCTCCGAAGCATTCTGCATCCGACATGGTCATTTATGAAACGCATGTACGCGGATTCACCATCCATCCCAGCTCGAAGGTAGAGCGACCGGGAACCTTCATCGGGCTGACCGAAAAGATTCCTTACCTGAAAGATTTGGGAGTGACGGCGATCGAGTTGATGCCGGTTCTCGAATTTAACGAGAACGAACTGATGCGGCTAAACCCAATAACGACAGAAAAACTCAGGAATTACTGGGGATACAATCCGGTCGCTTTGTTTGCTCCGAAGCAGTCCTACAGCGTTGGAGGAGGACCAGGGCAGCAGACGTTGGAGTTTCGAGAGATGGTCAGGGCGTTTCATCGCGCCGGGATCGAAGTCATTCTGGACATTGTGTTGAATCACACCGCTGAAGGGGATGAACTGGGACCAACGATCTGCCTGCGTGGAATCGAGAACTCGATTTTCTATATGTTGCAGGAGAACTGCCTCCGATACTACAAGGACTTCACAGGGACAGGGAATACGCTGAACGCGAACCACCCCGTCGTAAGACAGATTGTCATCCGTGTGCTCCGCTACTGGGTCATGCACATGCACGTCGACGGGTTTCGCTTCGACCTCGCCTCTGTTCTGGGACGAGATGAGCATGGAGACATCCTGCGCAACGCTCCGCTTCTTGATGTGATTGCGGAGGACCCTATCCTGCGTGACGTAAAACTTATCGCGGAGGCTTGGGACGCCGGCGGTGCCTATCAAGTGGGGAGTTTTTCCACACAGCGTTGGGGGGAATGGAATGGCCGTTTTCGTGATGATGTGCGCCGTTTCTGGATCGGCGATGCCGGGATGATGGGATCGTTTGCCAGTCGGATCTGTGGAAGCTCGGACTTGTACCAAACCTCCGGCAAGGGGCCTGGAAGCAGCGTTAACTTCGTAACTTCTCACGACGGATTCACACTCAATGATTTGGTTAGCTACAAGCAGAAACACAATGACGAGAACGGCGAGTACAGCCGTGATGGAAGCGACGCCAATTACAGCGACAATTGCGGGGTGGAAGGACCAAGCGACGATCCTGCCGTGGAAGCGATGCGGAACCGCTTGATCAAGACTTTTCTCTTGAGTCTCTTTATTTCGCGAGGGATTCCGATGTTGCTGGGCGGCGATGAATTTCGCCGAACCCAGCGTGGAAACAATAACGCGTACTGCCAGGATAACGGGGTGAGCTGGTTTGATTGGAGCTTGCTGGAGAAACATAGAGAGATTCGGCGCTTCGCTCGCGGAATGATCGCGTTTCGCCGGGCGCATCAGGTTTTACGAAGAGAAGTCTTCTACACTGACGCCGACATCAAATGGTTAGCGCCGAACGGTGGCAGTCCCGACTGGACCGACTCGCGGCAGAAATCTTTTGCGTGTCTCATTCCAGGGCAGACAGAACCCGACTTGTTTCTGATGTTTAACGCCGACACCAGAGCCGTTGATTTCTCGATCCCCGCTTTGCCAGCAAGTAAGATCTGGCGTTTGGCGGTGGATACTTCCAGATCCGCTCCTGACGATCTCTTCGCGGCTGGGAAAGAGCCCTCCATGCAAGGCCAGATCAGTTTTCGTGTCGAACCCAGATCGAGCGCAATTTTGCTGACAGAAGGCTGCGAGGTGCCAAGTGAAGATTAGCCCTGCGGCCGGGAAGCCAGCTGATCCCTCCATCCTGGTGAACGTTCCGAAGCTCGTTACGGACTACTACGAGTTGCGTCCCGATCCGAGCAACCCCAAGCAGCGGGTTGTCTTCGGCACGTCCGGTCATCGCGGATCTGCTTTCGATCTGGCGTTCAACGAGTGGCACATCCTGGCCATCACTCAGGCGATTTGTGACTATCGCAGGCAGCAGAAGATAGATGGCCCGCTTTTCCTCGGGATGGATACTCATGCTCTCTCCGAGCCTGCTTTTGCGAGTTCGCTGGAAGTGCTTGCGGCAAACAACGTCGAAGTGATGCTCTCCGAAGGCACCGCGTATACCCCAACCCCGGCCGTCTCCCACGCGATTCTGGTTTACAACCACGCACGAAGGGCGGGCCGCGCCGACGGTATTGTAATCACGCCGTCTCACAATCCTCCCGACGATGGAGGCTTTAAATACGATCCCCCGCATGGAGGACCAGCCGATTCGAGTGTAACTTCATGGATCGAATCGAAGGCCAATGACTTCCTGCGAGGGACACTGGAAGGCGTCAAGAGAGTTTCCTTCGAGAAAGCCCTGCGCGCCCCCACAACGCATAAGCACGACTTTTTGACCGCCTACGTGGAAGATCTCGATAGTGTGGTCGATATGACCGTCATCCACGATGCCAAAATCAAGCTAGGCGTGGACCCGCTCGGAGGCGCGGGCATCGACTATTGGCCGCGGATTGCCGAGCGGTACGGTCTCGATCTGACCATCGTCAACAAATCTGTAGATCCTACATTTCGCTTCATGACCGTGGATTGGGATGGAAAAATTCGCATGGATCCTTCTTCGCCTTATGCGATGCAGAGACTCATCGCATTGAAAGACAAGTTCGATATTGCGTTTGCCAGCGATACCGATCACGACCGCCACGGCATCGTGACCAAGGGAAGCGGGTTGCTGCCTCCGAATCACTACCTCTCAGCCTGCGTCAGCTACTTGTTCGCGAACCGGCGCAAATGGAGTGAGGACGTCGCCGTCGGCAAGACCGTAGTGAGCAGCAGCATGATCGATCGTGTCAGCTCGCGCTTGGGGCGGCGACTTTATGAAGTTCCGGTGGGCTTTAAGTGGTTCGTCGAAGGATTGCTCGCCGGCCGGTTAGGTTTTGGCGGGGAGGAAAGCGCTGGTTCTTCTTTTCTCCGGCGAGACGGCAGCGTGTGGACCACAGATAAGGACGGAATTATTCCCTGTCTGCTCTCAGCAGAAATCACAGCGCGCGCGGGGAAAGATCCGGGCGAGATTTATCGCGAACTCTCTCGGGAACTGGGGGACCCGGTCTACGAACGCATCGACGCTCCCGCGACGCCCGAACAAAAAGCTGCGCTCGAAAGATTGTCCCCTGGCGATATTCAGGTTACAGAAGTCGCGGGCGAGCCGATCCAGCAGATCCTCACCACCGCTCCGGGAGACGGCAAGCCAATTGGAGGAATCAAAGTGATTGCCAAGGATGGCTGGTTTGCAGCGCGTCCTTCGGGCACGGAGGAAATCTACAAGATTTACGCCGAGAGTTTCCTCGGTCAGAACCATCTACGACAGATCGAGGAAGAAGCCCAGACGATTGTTTCGGAAACGCTGGCTCGCAGTGCCCAGGCAGCCTGAACCGATAAGCCATGAGAGGAGTTTGTGTATGAGTAGCTCGATAGTCATTGATCGAACAGGCGATGATCGTCTCCTCGACGCGGCCATTTCAGATGCTCTTACCGACTTGGCCTTGGATCTTCGATGGTCGTTCAATCACGCGGCGGACCAACTGTGGAAGCAACTCGACCCCGAACTCTGGGAACTGACCCACAATCCTTGGGTTCTGCTGCAAACCGTTTCCCGGGAAAAACTGCAGAGTGTTACCTCCGACCCAAGATTTCAAAGACTATTGGCAGACCTCCACCGCGAGAAAACAGTTGCCGAAGAGTCGGAAGCGTGGTTTCAAAAGGCGCACCCGCGTTCGGGTCTGTCAGCAATCGCGTATTTCTCGATGGAGTTCATGTTGAGCGAAGCGCTGCCGATTTATTCTGGCGGGCTCGGCAACGTTGCCGGCGATCAGCTCAAAGCCGCAAGTAATCTGGGCGTCCCGGTGACCGGAATTGGCTTGCTCTACCAACAAGGCTATTTTCGGCAGGAAATTGATGCACAGGGTCAGCAGGAGGCTTTGTACCCATTCAACGATCCTGGCCAGCTCCCGATCAGACCGGTGCGGGAACCGAATGGCGAATGGCTGCGCCTGGTCCTACCTTTGCCAGGTTTTCAGTTGTGGGTTCGAGCTTGGCAGGTGCAAGTTGGGAGGGCGAAATTGTATTTGCTCGATACCAATGATCCCGCGAACCCTCCGGTCTACCGTGGCATTACGACTGAACTTTACGGCGGTGGTCCGGAGTTACGTTTGAAACAAGAGTTAGTCCTTGGTATTGGAGGGTGGCGGCTCCTTCGAGCCTTGGGATTGCAGCCCGAGGTCTGCCATCTCAATGAAGGTCACGCCGCATTCGCGGTGCTGGAACGGGCGCGTTCATATATGGAAGATAATGGCAAGCCGTTCGAGGTCGCGCTTGCCGTCACCCGCGCTGGCAACCTGTTTACGACCCATACTCCCGTCGAGGCAGGCTTTGACCGCTTTGCTCCCAGCCTGATTGAGCGATACCTCAAAAAGTATGCCGAGGAGAAACTGTCGGTCCCGATCGACGACCTTGTGGCCTTGGGACGACGCGATCGACAAGACTCGTCCGAACTGTTCAATATGGCCTACTTGGCGATCCGGGGCAGCGGCGCCATCAACGGCGTCAGCAAATTGCACGGTCAAGTGAGCCGGCGACTCTTTCAGCCCCTCTTTCCCCGGTGGCCTGAAACAGAAGTGCCAGTAACGTACGTGACCAACGGAGTGCACACCCCCACGTGGGACTCTGCTGAAGCAGACCGCCTGTGGGAACTTTCCTGCGGAAAACGATGCTGGTACGGAACACTAGCAGATACAGAAAGAGATATTCGTGCCGCCAGCGATTCCAACCTGTGGCAACTCCGCGCAGATAGCCGCAAGGCTCTCGTTGAGTACGTTCGAAGACTTTACGGCCGTCAATTAGCAGGCCGGGGAGCGTCGCCGGAGGATCTGGCGCAGGCAGCTCTCATACTGGATGAGAATATTTTGACTCTGGGATTCGCCCGTCGCTTCGCGCCGTACAAACGCCCAAACCTCCTACTGCATGATCCGATGCGGCTCCTTAATATCCTCATTAATCGAGAGCGCCCTGTTCAACTCGTGCTTGCCGGCAAGGCTCATCCCCAAGATACCGAGGGGCAAGAAATGATTCGGGAGTGGTTTGAGTTTGCCCGCCGCCCTGAAGCTCGATCCCGGGTCGTCTTCCTTTCGGACTACGACGTTCTTATGGCGGAACATCTGGTTCAGGGCGTGGACGTTTGGGTGAACACTCCGCGACGACCTTGGGAAGCCAGCGGCACCAGCGGCATGAAGGTGCTGGTGAACGGCGGGTTAAATCTTTCAGAACTCGATGGCTGGTGGGCGGAGGCGTATTCCCCGGAAGTAGGCTGGGCGATCGGAGATGGGCGCGAACATGGAGATGACCCTTCTTGGGACACCGCTGACGCTGAAAGTCTCTATGCAGTGCTCGAAAGAGAGGTCATCCCAGAGTTTTACGCGCGCGACGAGCGTGGAATTCCGCGCCGTTGGGTGGCTCGCATGCGCGCCAGCATGGCTCAGTTGACTCCGAACTTTTCGGCAAATCGAGTAGTGCGACAATACACCGATGAACGCTACCTCGCGGCGACTGCCGCTTTTCGCCAGCGTGCCGAGAATCGAGGCTCACTGGGAGCCGAAATCGTCGCCTGGCAGGCGGAACTGGCTAAACACTGGTCAGCACTGCGATTCGGCCCCGCGACCGTCGAGCAACAGGGCGAGCGATATCTATTTCATGTTCAGGTTTTTCTTGATGACATCGATCCCGATGCGGTGAGGGTCGAACTGTATGCGGAGGCGCAGAAAGACGGGGATCCGATCACGCAGCCAATGGATCGTGGCGAACGGCTGGTCGGAGCGAGAAGCGGCTTCGGTTACAGTGCTTCTGTTCCGACCAGTCGCCCGGCCGCGGATTACACGCCGCGCCTCGTTCCACAGCACGCAGGGGGAGTGGTGCCCTTAGAGACGCCTTTCATTCTTTGGCACGACAGGCCGTCTTGGCGGTGAGGCGAGGCTGTTGCTCGAAAGATCTGAACACGAAAAAAGCGCTGGTTCTGCTCATCGACTGTGTGAGTGGAGAAGCTTGAGAGCGATCTCCGAAGACTCCACTCTCGCAAGGTCGTACTGGAGGTCGAATAACGAGAGCGGGCGGAAGCAGTTCTGTTGATTCGAGGAAACAATCACATGCCCAATCAAGTCAAATCACCGGATAAACAACAATCACTGGAGATGGTGCCTGATTTTCTAGGTGAGGATCGACACGAGTTCGTGGCAAGACTGGCTTACAAGCTTTGGGAACAAAGAGGCCGCCCGTTCGGTTCGCCTGAAGTTGACTGGTTCGCAGCAGAACAAGCTGTATATGCGTCGTTGGTAGCGTCGGGTTTGGTGACCCGCACTCCCAATGCCCGGCAACACATAGCAGAACAGATCTACTGGTAATGTGCGTGAGTGGGGCTGCGGCCATCTCTTTCGTTGGCGGAGGCGAGGCTGTGGTCGAGACGCCGAGAATGCACGAGAGTTCGATGAAGAATGGAGGATCAGATGACGATTTCAAATCAGACGGTGGGGCGATGTATCGAGCAGTGTTTGCAGTGCTTACGTTGGTGCGCTCAATGCCGCGCTGAGTCTCTGGACCAAGATCCGATGATGATGAGGGACTCTATCCGGCTTTGTAACGAATGTCTTGAATTGTGCCGAACCTGCGTAACCCTGCTTACGGGCAGTTCTGCATTCGCTCATCGGGTGTGCAGTGTCTGTTCCGAGCTATGCACTGCTTGCGCAGCAGAGTGCGGGAAATACGAAGGCGAAACGATGAGGAAGTGTGCTCAAGCGTGCCGTCAATGCGCGGATACATGCGCTGAGATCGCACAAGCTGGGCCAATTCGGCGGGCTGCTGCATAGATGTAAAGTCTGGGCTGCGGCGTGGCCAGGAGTGCTGGGCACCGCACTTCCTGATCCGGAAAAAGATTGTCCAATTACGATCCGACGGGCAGCCGCCTTAGAAGGCTCACCTTCACAAAATCGATGGCCGCCAGGTAACAGACGCATGCGATCAGGGTGGTGAATACTACCTGCGGATGGACCGCCTCCATCAGTATGCCGCGAGTTGCAAGAACACTTACAACTGCAATATCAGCCACGGAGCTCAGAAGTAACCACTTGCTGGGCCTCGAATTCCAGAAATGTCCTCGCTGACGCACCAGGTAAACCATGCCCTGACCGGTGAAGACGAGAGTGATAAAGACCAGGGTCTGCAACTGGGGTAGCGGCAGGTGCAGCCAATCGCGTCCCGCCAGTAGGATTCCGAACGAGAATATGAGGACCAAACTTCCCAGGGTCAAGCCAATCAAGACAAGCGACCGGATGTGCCAGCGATCCGGCCGGTGCGAGTAGGACACGGTATCCGTCGCAATCGACATGGTCACAAAATCATTGGTGAATAACAGGAGGACTATAAGGAGGGGGGTAATAACGAAACTTCTCGTCAGCATCACACCCACACTCAAAAGCAAAGCAATTTCCATGGTCTTGATGATTTTGTTCAAGGTATAGGTGAGCATGCGCTGATAGATGCGGCGACTCGTGGTCACCGCAGCCACAATATCTGTCAAGCCGGGATTGGTCAGCACGAGGCTCGCAGCGGCTTTCGCGACGTCTGTGGCATTCGCTACCGCGATGCCAACCTCTGCCTGCTTCAAAGCGGGAGCGTCGTTTACGCCATCCCCAGTCATTCCAGTGACGGTGCCGGCTCGCTGTAGAGCCTGGACTATGTGAAACTTGTCCTCTGGGTATACGCCGGCGAAGACATCGCTCTGCAGCACCTCGGCTGCGGACTCCTTTTCCAGGTCTTTAGGTTCGACCGCACGCCCGCCGATGCCGACACGGGTGGCGATTGCGCGTGCAGTAGCCAATCCGTCCCCGGTAATCATGATCACGCGAACTCCCAGATTATGCAGGCTTTGGATTAGATTTTTCGAGTCGTCGCGCGGCGGATCCTCGAGCGCCAGTAATCCCACGAAGCTCAAGTCGTTGTCGGGGCCGGCAGCGACCGCGAGTACGCGATCTCCCTGCCCTGCGAAGCGTTCCACATCCGGCGAGTAATTAGGCACATGTTTCACACGGTTTGCGATTGCCTCCGGAGCACCTTTGATGGTGCGGCTGCGCTCACCGCTTTTGCTAAGGATTGCCTCCGAAAGCTTGGTTGCAGGTTCGAAAGGAATCAATTCGAGTCTCTGCCAACCTGTGGGGTCGATATGGCGACTGTGGGCTGCAGCCAGAATGGCCAGGTCGATTGGATCCTGGCTAGCCGCATCGCTTGCTAGCATGGCAAAGCGCAGAAGATCGTTCTCCCCGTAGGGGGAGTATGGCTGCAGACCAGTCACTGCCAGGCGATTTTGTGTGATGGTGCCGGTTTTATCGCTGCACAGCACTTCCATGGCAGCGGCTTCCTCAATCGCTGACAGCCTGGTCACCAGTACGCCGTTGCCAGCCAGTTCCATGGAACCCAGCGCGGTCGCCAAAGTGAAAGTCGCCGGCAGCGCCACAGGAACTGAAGCCACCAGCAAGATGAGAGCAAAGGGCAGCATTTCCGTGATAGGCAAGTGCGCGAGCCGGGAGTAGAGAAGAAGGATGAGTGCGAGGACACCATCCAGCATGACTAAGTATTTGACGATCGTGAAAATGATCGCCTGGAGGTGACTGACGGTCGTTGCCGTGCGTACGAGCTCGGCCGTCTTGCCAAAATAGGTGCGGGAGCCAGTCGCGGTGACTTCGCCACTCGCTTCCCCGCGGATCACCACCGATCCAGCGAACGTCGCTTGGCCGGATCCAGCTTCGAGAGGCAGAGACTCACCCGTGAGTGTGGATTGGTCGAGTTGGATATGCCCGTCAGCGAGCCGCACATCGGCTGGCATGATGTCTCCCATACGGACGTGAATGAAATCGCCGGGGACTAAGTCTTCGGCCGGCAGCAATTGCCATTGGCCGTCGCGCAGTACCCGAGCTGTTACCGGCAACCGTTTACGCAGCAGGGCGAGTGCATTCTGAGCGCGGTTCTCCTGTACAAAACCAAGGCCAGCGTTAAAAGCGAGCAAAAATCCGATGATGATAGCTTCCGGACGCTTGCCCAGGACCAATTCCAGTATGATCGTGACCTCAAGCATCCAGGGCACGGGTGCCCAAAACTTTTTGGCAATTGCCAGAAACGGGTGAGTCTTCGCTTCCCGTACAGCGTTGAGGCCGTACTGCCGCAATCGGCTCTCGGCTTCCTCGCGGGTCAGACCCTGAGGCGGAACATTCGCGTTCCGTTCAGCATCCATGGTGGACATTCTTTCGCGTCTGCGTCGGTCGGAACCAGCTTACCGTGAATCCGTGAGCTGTTGCCGGAAGGCGGTCTCATAGCAGATCTGCAAGCAGCGAAACTAACCGTGTGGTCTTCGCGCCACGATGTCCCGCCAGCGCCAAACTTTTGTTTTAGGAACCATTCCTAAAGCGAGAGTCTCGTTCCACGTCATCGCCGGGTGGCCTCCTGGTGCGCTGGTAGCGCAAGTACAAATGCTCAGCCCTTTGCTTGACGCCGAGCAGTTGAAACCAGGGAGCACAGTCCGGCAAGAACTCGGTTCCCTGCACAAGCGCAGGTCGAATTGCGTCCCCCTTGCGGCCAGCGATTTGCGGCGACAGTGTCAGGAAGAGTTCGTCCAGTACTTTCGCCGCCAGAAATTGGCCGAAAAGTGTGGGTCCGCCTTCGTGAAGAAGTCGTCGCACCCCTAGCTGTCCATAGAGTAATCGAAGTATCGCCAACGGAGCGACGGTTCCAGATTGCGCATCCAGAACGTGAATCTGAACTGATGGCAATTTCGTTGCGCCTGCCCTCACAAGGACATCCCTGCCGGCGGAGGTTGTGATAACGGCTGTGCGCAGTCCTCGCGTTCGGAAAATTGCTCTCTCCAGCTCCAGCCGGCCACTACCGCTAACGATGACAAGGAGGGGGTATTCGGGTTTATGCAATACGTTTACCCGGTATTCTCGGAACAAACGCTTCGCATCGGGGTAGGTGTATTCAGGAGTCCAAAGAGCTTCGGCGCTCACATCGTGGACAGTATGGGCGCCGACGATAATTGCATCAACAGAGGCTCGCAGCAGGCCCATGATGAAGCCGTTGGCAGGGTCGCTTCCACTGATGGTCGTGCCGCCAGCCTTACCCTTAATCTCGTAGCTGACCACCCCATCAAGGGTAGAAACGAAATTCGCAATGACAAAGGGCCGGTCAGGGGGTGATTCGGGGAAGCGCAGATCCCCATCGTAGAGATCCCCCAATCCCGGCGGGAGCCCCGGTTCAGAGTCGTTATGATCGCAATCAATGAGGGTCCGTACGAGCGCCATCTGCTTCCACCAGGCTGCTGGCGATAAACCACAGTGGCCTCTGTAGTAAAGGCCACTGTGGTAGGCTTCGGCGGTAAAATTGCGCCGACGCCGTGAATAACCGCAGTCGGTTCACGCCACCCGGGCCACTTGGGTTGAGGGCTCGTAGCTGTCGATTTGCTCGGCGCCTGACGTCTTCAACGTGTCGCGGGCTTTCGCTACTTCCTCGGCGGTTCCATGGGCGACAAGAACGAACTTGCCGGCCTTGATCGACGTCTCGTATTTTACGACGCTGTTTTTGGGAATGCCGAGGCTGTAGAGCCCCGCACCCAGGGCACTGAGCCCTCCCACCACGACTGCTCCCTCCAGGGCGGCGATGATCCAGTCGACGATGGAGCCGGCAGCAACTACGGGTCCAATGCCTGGTACGATTAAGAACGCCGCACCGACCAGCAGACCCCAGAGGCCGCCCCAAAATGCGCCCCATTTCCCCCAGTATTTCATTCTGTCGCCTGTGTTATAGAAACCGACGACATCCGATTCCGTTTGATAGTCACGCCCGACGACTGCTAGCTTCTTGATGTCAAACCCACCACCCTTCAATTCCTTGATCGCATTTTCTGCCGCAGAGTGTTGGCTGAAAACTGCAACGACCGAGTTTTGATCCTGTCTTGGCATGTTATTCATAGTTCGTCTCCTCATTCTTTTCAGAATCTATCTGTGCCCATCGCGATTCGATCGGCATTAGTTAAGATTTATCTAGCGCATCCTAGTCCCCTGAATCAGGAGGGAGTTGCTCTGCCAACGTCGAAATTACCAGTCACATTGTTCCGAAGGCGAGCGTATGCAAAGACCGGGCGACTTGTTGCTTTGTGACATCGCTGGGGACCGAGGAAACCGAGGTCGACGTCCCTTCCCAAAAGCAGCCCCGATTGTTCCCAGGTTGCTGCCACAAGCATTGAGTTAGCCTCGATTCGCAAATCCGAGATTCTTCTCGCCGACGAATCGTCATTTGCTTTCCTTACTAAAGCATTCAGAAAAAGACCGCTGCGCGCTCAGTTCCACTCCCAGCTGAGCGCGACGCAATATCCGCGGCGAAGAGGCCTTCGAGAGCGACCATGTTTCCTTTTTGGGCAGCACCAATAAAGGTCTCCAGAAAGTGCTGCTGCTCGCCTGAACTGACGGATGCGTATCTGTCATCTGCAATGTGTTTACGGGCACGCGAGACGAGTTGGCGGGCGTTTGCTTCCCCTATTTGCAGGATGCCGGCGATCTCGCGGTACGGATAATCGAAAGCTTCACGCAGGACATACGCGGCACGTTCTGTGGGCGAGAGTTTTTCAAGCAGCACCACGACCGCGAGTTTCAGTGCCTCCACGCGTTCTGCACCTAGCCCGGGATCGCTGCTGGTGTCCACCGGTTCGGGAAGCCACGTTCCGATGTAGGTTTCATGACGCGTTCGGGCGGACTGGGCTAGATTGATACACAGTCGTGTGGTTGTCGTCGCCAGGAATGCCGCAGGGTTTTGGACCACCTTCCGATCCGTAGACTGCCACCGCAACCAGACGTCTTGCACGATATCCTCGGCTTCCGCCGCACTTCCGAGCATCCGGTAAGCGATGCCGAACAGACGTGCACGCGCGCGAGCAAACGCCGAAAGGCCATTGTCGTGTTCAGTGGTTCTTACATCCAAGCGAATGGGCAAGGCGGTTCCCGGTAGAGCTTCTCCTGCGGTTGCCACGGTGCATCTCCTTCCTGAATTTCCGCGTTTGGTGTTCGGAGTTCCACACCTTAATCTGTCAGATGTTCAGAGGCCGGCCGCGATCGATCGCGACACCGGACCCACACAACGGATAGACATTCCACTTCCAAAACAATGGCGTCCAACTTGTTCTGTTGTTGAGTCAGTTGTCGTTCGAATGTCCGAATCGATTGCCTCAATGCGACAATCTCACCAAAAGAATCGAGCCGAAACAATTGGACGATAGTATTGGGGATACCTTGGTATTAGTTGAACTCGTGAGATTGGATGAACGCATCGGTTGGACATTGCGCTCAGAAAGGAGCATCCTTAACCTAACAGGGGTGCCGCTCGCTATCCAGGTGGGGGGATTCGCAATGAAAAGAGCGACTGCTCCAATTTCTTTCGCGGGCTCGTTGCTCGACGAGACTCGTCACGTCTGCGCCTTTTTCAATAGCGACGAAGAAGAGTACCGGGTTCTGCTTCCCTTCATAAAAGACGGCTTCCAATGCGGCCACAAGGCGATTCACGTCGTGAATCCCGATCAGCGTCAAAGTCACCTGCAACGATTGGACCAAGCGGGCATCGATCCCACCAGCGCGCTGCAGAGTGGACAACTGGAGCTTCGCTCCAACGTCGAGACGTACCTTCCGGATGGCCGTTTCGATCCGGATCGCATGATGTCGGCGTTCGAACAACTGGCGAGCGACAACGCCAAGGGAGCGTTTCCGCTGAGTCGCATCTGTTGTCGTATGGACTGGGCCGTCGAGGATCGGTCGCACGTCGACGATGTCATTGAGTTCGAGTCGCGTGTAAACGACGTATGGCGCCGCCACGACGATGCGGTTATCTGCACTTACCATCTCGGCAAATTTGGCGGTGACGCCGTGATCGACATTATGCGGACGCACCCCATGGTCCTAATCGGCGGCATCCTGCAACAGAATCCCTTCTTTGTCCCCCCGGACGAATTTCTGCGTGAATTTCGTCAACGTCGGGCCCAGCGGAGCAATTTCTCCGTTGCGGCGTGACATAAACTCGCAAGTCGAAGATCCGGTTCAGGCGGTTAAGTGCCAGTTAGATACTGATCCGGAATCCCATCGCAACCCGTAAGCATCCAGATTCAAGATGAAGCAGCCATGCGACGAAGTCCTCATGTTGACTGGAGGTCCGGCCGTACCTTGCGTCGAGAAATCGCGCCCGTGGGTGCTTACAGCCACGATTCTTGGTTCGAGCATGGCGTTTATCGATAGCACCGCCGTCAACGTCGCTCTGCCTGCGCTTCAATCCAGCCTTCACGCCACGGTGGTGGATGTGCAATGGGTCATTGAAGCTTATGGGTTGTTTCTTTCTGCTCTGATTCTGGTTGGCGGTGCGCTCGGGGACTCTTTCGGTCGACGAGCAATGTATTTATTCGGTGTAGCTGGTTTTGCGGTCGCCTCGGCCGGCTGTGGATTTTCCTCGAGCATCCGAGAACTCGTGTTGTGGCGCTCGGTGCAAGGCGTTGCCGCGGCATTCCTGGTGCCGGGCAGTCTCGCGATGATCAGCTCTTCTTTTGACGAAGAGTCACGTGGTAAAGCCATTGGAACATGGGCCGGATTCACGACCATCACTACTGCTCTTGGCCCGATTTTGGGAGGATGGCTGATCGAGCACGCTTCCTGGCATTGGGTGTTCTTCATTAATGTCCCACTGGCTGCTCTCGTCCTTATAATCTCGGTCCTGCATGTGCCGGAATCTCGCAGTTCGACCGCTGGAAGTATCGACTGGTTGGGCGCCTCCGTCGTAACTGCCGGCCTCGCGGCCTTGGTGTATGGATTTCTGGAATCGGCGATCCTGGGGTGGAGGAATCCGCTCGTAATCGGGACTTTAGTTTTCGGTTTTGGAGCGCTGGCTCTTTTTATATTCGTGGAGAAGACAGAACGAACTCCGATGGTGCCATTGAAGCTGTTTCAATCCGCAAGCTTCAGCGGCGCAAATCAGTTGACACTCTATCTTTACGCCGCATTGGGCATCTTCTTTTTCTTGTTCCCGTTGAACTTGATCCAGATACAGAAATACTCGGCGACCGCGACCGGTGCGGCAGTTCTCCCAATGATTTTGCTCATGTTCTTTCTGTCGCGCTGGTCAGGGGGACTCATAACGAGGTACGGTCCAAGGCTCCCGCTACTGGTCGGTCCTCTCATTGCGGCGGTCGGTTTTCTTCTTTTTCTGGCTCCAGGTGTACGGGCCGATTACTGGACCGCCTTCTTTCCCGCTTTTACCGTTCTTGGGCTGGGCATGGCCATCAGTATCGCGCCCTTGACAACGGTGGTTATGAACTCCGTGGAGCAGGAACGAGTTGGCATCGCATCCGGAATCAACAATGCTGTGGCCAGAGTCGCGGGGGTATTGGCGATCGCTGCATTTGGGATTGTGATGGTGTCGGCTTTCGCTCACTCCCTGCGAGATTCACTTGCCCCTCTGAACCTGAGGGCTGACGTCGTTCACGAGCTTGAGTCGAATGTAGCTAGACTAGGAGACCTCACGGCGCCTCCGGGTCTAGATTCGCAAACTTCAGCGACGATTCGAGGCGCGGTTGCGCAGGCATTCGTGTTCGGATTTCGAGTGATTATGCTGCTCTGCGCTTCGCTCGCCCTAGCAAGCGCTGCCGTGGCATGGCGGAAGATACCCGCCCGATGAGTGTGCCGGATCTAGATGGCGTTGCGGACCCGATGAACCATAGCTAAACTGCGGTAATGCCATCCAAAAAAAGAAAGACAAAGACGAAGAGCAGCCAAAGGAAATCAAAGACCGCAACCTCAAAACAAGCGACAAAGTCTTCGCGCGCACGGCGCGCAGAGGCTCCGAAGAGAACGGCCAAGAAGAAACAATCGAAGGAAAAGACATCGTCTAAGGGGAGTCCAATCGGCAAGAAAAAGAACCCGGAGCGCCGCACGCAACGGTTGGAGTTGGAGTCTTCCTCGCCCAGAGAAGGCGCAAATGCCTTCGATCAAACCGGAGACCTGGAAGGTTTGTCCCGCGCCGAGCAGGCGGATTCGGAGAGCGTCGAGGAGTTGGTGGAAGAAGGAAACGCCTTTGAAGCTGGCGCGGTGGCGGGAGTGGAGGAAGCCAACGATCAAGACACCAGGGAAGTGCACACTCGCGAGGTCCCTGAGGACGACGTTCCCGGTGAGTATTTGGACGAGGACTAGCTTGAACGACAACAAGGGTGCTTTTTGCTGTCGTGACGATCAAAAGCGCCTGAACGGGAGGGGAAGCCGAGCTATTGCATTGAGTTGGCGCTCGCGACGTCCGATCTACTCGCCGACGAGTCATATCAGGGTTATGGAGAGGAGAGCGAGCCACTGAATACTTCCGTGCTGAGCGAAGCTCACTCGCCTTGTGCGCATACTGTTCAGGTTCCCAGCAGGTTGACTTGCAATTTCTCGTACCCATACTCGCGTGCCCACAGGTCCAAAGGTATCGTTGCCAGTTCATCGACGATGGCAACCGCCAGCCCCATTTTCGTCAAATCGATGCTTTTGAGATAGGTATGGCATGTGTCGCAGACGTCCACGCGAACGTGTGCAATCTCCGGCGCCGAATAGTAGGCCATCTGTGGCTCTCTTTCTTCTCCGCAGGCCGGACAATAGATTCTTCGAAAAGTCCATTCGTGCGCACATAGCATGCAAATCAGCGATTTTTTTGCGCCGTCGCCTTCGCTCCGCAAAACGCCCACAATCGGCCTCGCACCGCAAAGCGGGCAGGTCGATGGAGTTCCATCCACAACCGCGATTTCACGGTGGTGGGCAAGATATTCGGCGTAGGGTTGAAGAAAAATCCACGCCAGCAACTGATCGGAAGAAATGGTCTCGTGCGCAACGCCAGCCCGGAGTCGCGCAGCGTCGTCGACGGCGGCCGCCAATCCCGGATCTCCATACCAGAAGTCCTCAATCGCGCGCTGCCAGTCCGGCGGTCCCTTCCGCGCCAGAATGGCGGCGGCCTGCGCAAGCGGCGCCGGCGCAATCTGCTCGATCAATGACAGAAATCCCGGGAAATTTGGCAGCAACAAGGAAATGTCCAATTCATCTCGCAGAGGGCGATCAGCAGAAACCTTCGGCGAATCGGCCAGAGCTTTCTCAGCTTCCCCATAAAGGCTTTTTTGAAAGGTTGCGACGCGCGCGTAGAAGCGCAATCCTTCGGCAGCGAAGGGGTAAGAGGAAATCAGCACATTGGCCCGACGAATGCGCTGATCCCACTTCGCATTTTTCATCTTCGTTCGGCCGAGTCGCGAAGCAGTTGCTGATACCAGCTGTGGTGGTGATGATCGGCCCAAGCGCGCGAGACGTCGCCACGAATCACGGAACCAAACGCGCCGCGCTCCATGGCGGTGCCCATATAGACGTGAATGATAAAAAGCGCGATCGTGGCCAGCGCGAACACCGGATGCAAGAATACCGCCGCGAGACGAAGGACGCGCAAGTCCCAGGGAATGTACTGGGGAAACCAAAGAATCAGCCCGGAAAGCAGAAGTAGGATGGCATTCCAAAAAAAGCCCCAAAACAGCAGCTTCTGGCCAGGATTGAATCGGTCGGCGGAAGGCACCTGATTATCTTCATTGCGAATGTAATGTCCAATGGCTACCCACCAGGCCTTGTCAGCCGAGGTTTCCTTCATCTGCCGGTGCCACATTCTGTACATTAGCGCGACCCCAACGGTGAAAATGAGGCCGATCCAGGGATGCAGTTCGCGCGAAATCGTATAGCCACCAAGGACAATCGCGAGCCAAAAGAGCCAGGGGCTCCAGAAGGCAAGTCCTGTCAGCAGCACGTACACATAAGAGACGCCCGTCAGCCAGTGAATGAGCCGCTCGTGAAACGTATACCGTAAGACGCGCCCGTTCGGTAGGAGATAGGGTTCGCGGCTCATTGGCTTCCTCCGTGAGGTTGCTGCTCGTCTTCCTTCACCACCTTGGGGCCGTATCGCAAGTAGTGAACGAAAACACCCACGACCCCGAACATCATTCCAAAATTGCCAATCCATTTCAGCGGGTGCTTCCAGAGCCGCACGGCGAAGGGGACATGGGGATCTTTCGGCAGCCCGCCGTACAACTCGGGATTCTTCGCATCATGCAGGACGTAGATCACGTGAGTTCCGCCCACTCCTGCCGGATCGTAAACTCCGGCGTCGCGGTAACCGGAATTTTCGCGCAGTTGCGCGGCGCGAGTTTCCGCCAGTTGCTTCATCTCGTTCTTCGTCCCAAAATGCAGGCAACCGGTCGGACAGGCCTTGATGCAAGCCGGTTCGAGCCCCACAGATACACGGTCGTTGCACAAAGTGCATTTGAAAACTTTGCGCGCTTTCGGACTGAACTTTGGAATATTGAACGGGCAGCCAGTCATGCAATACCCGCAACCGATGCAATTTGCTTCCTGGAAATCGACAATGCCGTTGGCGTACTGGACGATGGCTGCGTCCGCGGGACAGGCCGCGAGGCATCCCGGATCTTCACAATGCATGCACTGATCTTTGCGCATCAGCAGCATCAGCGTGCCATCTTCGCGCTCATGCTCGTTGAACTTGATCAGGTTCCAATAGTTCCATGCAGTCTCCGGCATGGTCTGGTAGGTGTTGTCGAAAGCGGTCTGCGTGAATGTGTATCCGTTCCACTCCAGGCAGGCCACTTCGCAAGCTTTGCAGCCAATGCAGGTGGTAGTGTCCACCAGCTTGCAGACCTGGAATTCGCGGTTCAGTCCGGCACCCGGGACTGGGCCGGCATGACCAGAGATTCGGATTAGGTCTGTCGCTGCCTGACTCATTGTCGTTGCCGCCCTCTACGCCTTTTCGATCTTCACTAAGAAACCCTTGGATTCAGGCGTGTGCGCATTGGGATCACTCACCGCCGGCGTCAACAAATTGGCCGGCGTCCGCGCGTCTTTTCCTTCATCTTCCACGATCCCGCGGAAGCCCTGGTGAATCGGCAGCCCTATCTGGTAAACCTTCTTGCCGTCAATCATCATTGGCTTCAGCCGGCGCGTGACGAAGGCTTTGGCGATATACGTTCCACGCGCGCTAATCACTTTGATCATGTCCGTCCCGCGGATTCCGTTTTGTTCTGCCAGTTCCACCGGAATCTCTACGAACGGCTCCGGGATCAATTGCACATTCATCGGATTGTTCTTCGTCCAATAGTGATACTGCTCGGTCAACCGGTAAGTGGTGCAGACGATGCTGTACTCCTCCGGAGTTCCAAATTTGTCGTACGGCGTCTTGAACTTCTTCACCAGCGGATTATTCGATTGGTCAGGATGCAGCGGGTTCTTGATTGGGCTTTCGATCGGCTCGTAATGTTCCGGGAACGGGCCATCCGCGAGTACTCCAATGGGTGCGAACAGCCGCCCTACGCCTTCCGGGTTCATGATGAACGGTCCCATGTGATCCTTGGGAGGGGAGTCCGGCTTGAAGTCGGGCACATCATCACCTGCCCATTTTCCCGCCGCCTCGTTCCACCACACCTGTTTCCGCGAGGGATCCCAAGGCTTGCCTTCCGGATCGCAGGAAGCGCGGTTATAGAGCACACGACGATTCGCGGGCCACGACCACGACCAGTTGGGATAAACGCCCAGGCCGGAGGGATCTTCCGTGCCTCGGCGCTGCACCTGCGCCCCGGCCTCGGTCCACATGCCGGAGTAAATCCAGTTGCCGCACATCGTAGAGCCGTCATCTTTCAGCCACGCAAACCCCGGCAACTGCTGACCGGCTTTGATTACTTGTCCTGTCGCCTCGTCTTTCAGTTCCGCCAGCGCTTTGCCGTTAAGCTCCATAGCGACTTGCGAAAGTGCGGGATGAGCCGCGTCTGCATATGCCCAACTCAGATTGAGGATGGGATCGGGGAATTTTCCGCCCTCCTTCTTGTACAGATCGCGGACGCGCAGGAAAATCTGCGCGACGATATCCTGATCCAGGCGCGCTTGTCCCGGAGGAGGAACGGCGGCATATTTCCACGTTACCCAGCGTGCCGAGTTGGTCATGCTGCCGTCTTTTTCGGCGAAACCCGCACAGGGCAAGCGGTAGACCGTAGTGTTGATGTTTTTCTGTTCGCCGGTCGTGATTCCCGGGGCCCGCCAGAACTCGCTGGTTTCGTCAGGATAAATTTCGCCCACCACCAGCCAGTCGGCCTTCTTGAGTGCATTTATGTTCTTGTTCGTATCCGGGCCGATCATCACGCCGTTCATCCCGAACGCCATCATGCCCTTGACCTTGCCGTTGTACATGTCATCCCAGATGTGGGTCCACGAATAATCACGGTCAATTTTGGGCAGGTACTCGAAAGCAAACTGATTTTCCTTAGTCGCCGCATCCCCGTACAGACCCTTTAGGAGAGACACAAAGAATTTTGGCGTGTTCGCGTAGTAGTTCATCGAAGCCCACGGCGTGGGCTTGGAAGGTCCAGGCGTCGTGCGCTTCAGATATGTGGCCAAATCCGGGTCCCCGGGAACGGGAGCTTTGAGATATCCCGGCAGAGAGTCGTACAAACCAGCCATGTCGGTAGCGCCTTGAATATTCGAATGGCCGCGAAGCGCGTTGACTCCGCCGCCGGCCCTCCCGACGTTGCCAAGGAGAAGCTGTATCATTGCCGCGGTGCGGATGATTTGCGTTCCGAACGTATGCTGCGTCCAGCCCACCGCATAGATGATGGTCGCGACCTTCTTCATATCCCCGTCTTTGCGGACGGAGGTAAACAAATCGGCGGCCTTCAAGAACTGATCCCTGGGGATGCCCGTGATCCGCTCCACGGTTTCCGGCGTGTACCGTGAATACTGCCGTTTCATTAGTTGGAAAACACAGCGGGAATGTTGAAGTGTCAAGTCGTAGGCGACATTCGGCGGCAGCATCGGTGGCGGCGCTGCGATGGCGGAGTGCGTGGACGTTTCGGTATGAGCCGCGCCGGCGTGTGCGGAAGATCTGTTCGCGTCGGCCTTGCCGCTCAGGTCTCCGCCCTCCTGATAGTTCCAGGTGGATTTATCGTATGTACCCGCGGCAGAATCAAACCCGGAATACAGTCCGTCCTCCGGCAGTTTGAAACCTTCCTTCACGATGAAAGCGGCATTGGTGTAATTGACGAGATATTCCTTGGCGATTCGATTGTTTTCGAGGACGTAGCGGATCAGCCCGCCAAGGAACGCGATGTCGCTTCCGGCACGAATTTGCAGGAAGAGGTCAGCGGTAGCGGATGTGCGAGTGAATCGCGGGTCGACAGAAATCAGCTTGGCGTTGCGGTTGCGCTTGGCCTCCATCGCCCACTTGAATCCGCAGGGATGGTTCTCGGCGGGATTCCCGCCCATGATCAACATCATGTCGGTGTTCTTGATGTCGATCCAGCCATTGGTCATGGCCCCGCGTCCAAATGTTGGTCCCAAACTTGAGACCGTGGGGCCGTGTCAAACACGGGCTTGGTTTTCTAAATAAACCAAGCCCAAACTCCTCATGGTCTTGACGACCAGATAATTGAACTCATTGGTATCCGTGCAGCCGCCGATAAATGAAATGCCTTCGCACCGGTTGACAGTGTGGCCATTCGCATCCTTCTCCACGAAGGTATCGTCGCGCGTCTTCTTGGTCCAGTGCGCGATTTCATTCAGCGCGTCATCCCAGGAGATATCTTGCCATTCGGTCGCGCCCGGGCGCCGGACTTGCGGCTTCGTTAGCCGCCGCGGATTGAGCATGTCCTGTTCGAGCGAAGAGCCCTTCGGGCACAGCGTTCCGCGATTGGTGGGATGATCGGGATCGCCCTCGACGTGTATCACCTGGGGCGAGACGTTCTTCGCCCGGTCACCAATCGTGTAGATCAGAACGCCGCAACCCACCGCACAATACGGACACGTCGAACGCGTCTCGGTAGCGCGCGCAATCTTCAGCTCTTTCAGCTGGGCATAGGCTGGCTTCAGGTCAAATCCGAATACGGTCGCTGCAATGCTACCGACAGATGCTACCTTGAAGAATTCTCTGCGGGACGTCTGCATCGCGAGAGCTCCCACCAGCTCAGGATGGACGAATCACTCTTTTTTAGACTTGG
Source organism: uncultured Acidobacteriaceae bacterium (assembly GCA_963772045.1). Lineage (GTDB taxonomy): Bacteria > Acidobacteriota > Terriglobia > Terriglobales > Acidobacteriaceae > Sulfotelmatobacter. Next base: position 113,092 of record CAVYWC010000007.1, read on the forward strand.
CCGATTTGTTTGTCAAGCGATCCTCATATCTATACTGCACGGCAGAAAGGGCAAAGCAGTAGCTCCAACCAGGCGGGGGCCCGATCAACAATCCTGGGCCGACTTGCATCATTCGTCGCTGGTGATGACCGGCGCACTATGCGTGACGGCGAGCCCTCCAGGCCACCAGTTCCAATCACCTGCGAGGCGAAGCAGCGCAGGTCCAATCACAATACGAACTAAGGTTGCGTCGATGAACACGGCCACCGCCAGCGTAAATCCGAGCATCTTGATTACCAGGAAGTTCCCGAAGGTGAAGGCCGCGAATACCACGATCATGATCGCGGCGGCGCTGGTAATCAGGCCTGCGGTTCTAGCCAACCCCTCGGGGATTGCCTCCATTTCGCTCAGCCCTCTCCTTCTCTCTTCGAGGACGCGCGCGACCAAAAACACTTCGTAATCCATGCTCAATCCGAAAACGATGGCAAAGGCGACGATTGGCACAATGGGAAATATGCTGGCTGTTCCCTCTGGAACACCGAAGAAGCGAACTGCGTGTCCATCCTGAAATACCAGAACCAACGCTCCGAAAGCGGCCGCAACCGAGAGCAAGTTCAGGGCAATCGCCTTCACCGCGGCGAAAAGCGATCGGAATCCGCCGAGAAGTGCCACGAGTGTCCCGCCCACCACTAGCCCAATCACCGACAGAAAGCGCTCCCGCACGATCGTCTGATAATCGGCCGTGAGTGCCGGGATGCCTCCGATACGCAGCTTGGCGCCGGCCACTCCGGTAAGAGCTACCGCACCGGTCTTCCGCAGTTCCCGCACCCAGTTGACTTGATCGTTCAGGGAAACGGAAGTTGCGGGTAACACTTCAATCAGCGCCGCCCGCCCATCTCGACTGAGGAACGCTCGACGCGTGTCGCGCGGGAGGTTAAGGAGGCCAGACCGGTCACCCTCCGCCGTGGTTGTGAGGGAGATCACGCGGTAGGCACGAGGGTCGCTCGCGAGCCGCTTGCTGAGACGACCGAGCGCATTCCAGCCCGCGTCCGTTTGCGCAATGGATTCCGGAAGTTCGAGAATCACGCGCAACGAGTACACAATGCCAACCCGATCCATACGCTCAAGGGCATGAAGCGCTTGCACCGACTCCGCCTGTGACGGCAGCCAATCGCCCCTGGGCACGTCGGTATTGAGCCGCGCGGCCTGCGAGGCAAGCAGAAGCAACGGGGTCCCTGCCAGAAAAATTGCAAGCCAGGGATGGGCGACAATCACCTTCCCCCATCGTCTCCAGCGGTTTTCCGTGCGTGCCGCCCGATGCTCATCCCAGCTTGCAATGAAAGGTACCCGGCCGGCGTTGATTCGCGGACCGAGAGCTGCCAGCAGCGCCGGAACGAGGGTGTTCGCCAGTAGCACACTCATTCCCGCCACCAGGACTCCAGCCAGACCGATGGAACTGACTTCGCTGATGGGGACAGTCAAGAGGGCTAGAAATCCGATGGCCACCGTCGAGGCAGAAATGAGGAGCGTACGACCCGCCTGGTGTGCCGCGATGCCCGAGCACTCAATCCCGTCTTGTCCGGTCGCGATCGCTTCGCGGAAGCGGCTGACCATGAGGAGCGCGTAGTCGATTCCCAATCCGAGCCCAAGCATCGTGGACAAGCTCTGCACCAGGATCGACAAGTGCCAACGCAGGGCCAGGAATCCTGCAATCGCTAAAGTGCTCGCGATGGCAAGCTGACCAATGGCTAACGGAATCAAGGCCGCCACCAGGCTTGCGAATGCCACCAGCAGGAGCACGAGCGTGGCGGTAATCGCGAGAGTTTCGGCGTGCCGTACGTCGTCGGCGCTCGCTTTCCGGATGTCGAAATTGAGCGGTGTCTCCCCCGTGAGTTCGAGCTTCGCTGCCGGATACCAGTCACGCAATTGGTTTTGAAGAGAGTTGTCCAGTTCATGAAGCTTGGGGACAAGCGACTCCACTGGACCCTCGGTCGAGTCGAGTCCCACCAGAACAAAAGTTCCTCCTCCCTTGCCCAGGAAAATCGGATCGCGAAAATCGAGGTAGGAAACAACGCCCGACACGCCGGGTTCCGCTTGCAGGGCTTTTTCAATGGTTGCTAAGGCTTGCTCGCCCTGCTCCGAATCGGCAGGGGGGAGTCCCTGAATCACCAGCACCACCCGGTCGACGAATGGCGAATGAAAGCGAGTGGCCAACTCCTCTGGGACCTTTCCTGCTTCGCTGCCTACGATGCGCGTTGCGGTCTCCAGATGGCGCTCGGCGTGGAAGGAAAACGGAAGGAGCGCAAGGACGGCGGCCAGGACGACCGCGGCCAGCCAGAAACGGCGCACATGCACGAGATTCATTATTCCGCGCAAAATTGGGTGTGGGGCTGATTCCTCTGCGTTTGCCTGGTCGTAATTCAAAATCCCAGCAGTTCAAAATCCTAGAGGATCGGCGGTAGAATCACCAACAACGAACTAGCGCACTACTCAAAATCGTTACCGTTAGGGAGATTCAGACTCTGCACGCGGGCCCGTTTCCCGACGGACGACGCGGTCCGGGTTCCCATTTCGGATTCGTTCGTATTATTGTTTCTACAGATGTACAGTCTACAGGAGGACCATTGCACAAACTCGCGTTGCTCGGGTTGTTTGCTGCCCTTCAACTTGGTGCCGCAGACCCCCGCATCGGCTCCTGGACGCTCGTCTCGGCGCAGTCTTCCCTGAATCCCCCCAACAAACTCTCCATCACACGCGTCCACGATGAAGTGCACGTAGTGATTTCAGGTGAGACTCATCTCGACTTTACGGCAAAGTTGAACGGTCATGACGCATCCGTGCCGGGCAATCCGGCATTTAATCAAATTGAGCTGCGGCGGATCGACAAGCATCAAGTCGAAATCAAACAGAAAAAGGATGGAGGCCTGGTGGCGACGATTCGCGACAAACTTTCGCGCAACGCGGACGAGTTAACCAGCACGACTTCACAGCTGGGACGCGCCGACAAGATCACCGTGTGGACGCGGACCGGGGGGAAGAAAGTCGCCAATGACTTATTCGCCGGTGAGTGGACCGAGGATCTGAGCAAGACTCGAATGCGGCAAGGGATATCGCTCAAAATCGAGCCAGACGGGAAGGATGGGGTCCACTTTTCGGATGACTTCAGCTACACCGCCCACTTTGACGGTAAAGAATACGATCTGAAAAATTCCGTCAACGATACCGTGACTCTCAAACTTGTCGACGCTCACACCGTCGATTCGATTTACCGGAGAGATGATCAAATCACTCAAACCGATCAGTGGGTGGTTTCCGCCGACGGAACCGAAATGACCATGACCACGTCGGGCACGTTGCAAACCGGTCAGCAAATAAAAGAGATGCTGGTATTTCGGAAACAGTAATGTCGCCTGCCACTCAGATGCAACCGCGCGAGTGAACCGCCTATCGGCCGCTACCCACGGCGTTGCACTCACGAAGTTCAACCGAAATGATTCCCTTGCGATGCATGAATTTCAGGATGCCATTGACTGTTTCTTCGAGAGACGGATCCGGCTTGCCCCACGCGGAAGCATCCCGAGCCGCTTGATAGGACGAACTGTCGTAGCGTTTGAACTCCATCGACGAGATATTGTCCACAGAGTTCACCAGGAAATCCAGCAGCGGAAAGAGTAGATCTTCTTTTCTGCATCTCCGAATGAGTTCGGGAACGAAGTCGGGGAGGCTGAACACTTCAAATTGCCGGCCGGTCGCTTTCGTAATCAGGTCGGTAATATCCAGCATGTTCGCGTAATCGTCCCTGACTACGTGATACATCTTGTTCTCGGTGCCGGGAGTCGTGGAGATCGCAACGACATTGTTCGCCGTGATGTCCGCGGGAACGAAACTGACCTGGTTCAGAGCATCGACCCCAATGCCGTGATTCACCATAAACGCGACTAGACGAACCGCTATGTCGAAGTTGTTGCCGCCGCCGGTAATTGAGGGACTGACCAGGGCCGGCCGGAAGATGCGCGTGGCAAGTCCGTGGCGGCCCGCATCCATAACCACTTGCTCCGATACCCACTTCGATTGGCTGTAGCCAAAATCGAGAAGCTCCATGTTCTCGTTGAAGTCGGTCTCATAGAGAACCTTCTTCACCGCCCAGCCAAATATGAAGGTCGTCGAAACGTAATTGAAGCTCTTGGGCCGTCCTTCGAACCCGAGTCGCAAAACCTCATTCGTCCCTTGCACGTTCGCGTCACGCATCCGGTCGTAGTTGAGCAAGTAGTTTACGGTTGCGCCGTTGTGGAACACGGTATCGATTTCATTCGCGAGGAAATCCCAGGCGTTCCGCGTCAATCCCAAATCCTTCTGGCCAAGATCTCCGCAAACCGGACTCACGCGCGTCTCGAACATCTGCATCAGTTCCGCCGGACAAGGGCCCATCGATTCCATCGCTGCCCTTAGTCTTTGCCTGCCTTGCTGCTCGTCGGAGGCCCTCACCAGAATGTGGATCTTCGCCCGGGTTTGTTCCAGCAGACTTTTCACCAGGAACGGTCCGATGAAGCCGGTACCGCCGGTGAGCAGAACATGATTGAGGGCGGGCGTTCGAGGCAATGCCGCAGGCGTCGAAGGCTCGAAGATGAGCTTTCTGTCGCTGCTCATCATCCGCTGTTCCGCCGCACGCTGCTCCTCACGGAAGGCCGCCAAGTACTGCCGCAGTGGAACCAGTGCTTCCTCGGGAGCGCGCTCCAACTGTTCAGCCAGTCGAAACAACTCGGCCACGCTTACGCGCTGAATAAGGCCAATATCCACCTGTCTCGCCAGCATCTCAGCGTCTTTATTCTTTAAAAGCTCCTTGATCTCGTGCATGAACACGACAAGATCCAAAGAATCCAGCCCGGCTTCGACGAGGTTGTACGATTCCGTTCCCGTCAGGTTGTAACGGGCCTTCAATACGTCGAAAGGTGACTGACCGGCAGAACCGGAGGCTGAGGCTTCAGCGTCCTTTTCCCTCGAAAACTCCGAGAGAATGGTGAATTGATCTTGCAGCCACATGTGCTTCGTTTTATGGCGCATGATCTTGCCTGAACTGGTTCTCGGTATCGAATGGGATGCGATAAAAGAAATCAGCGCCACTTCCACGTTGAGGCAATTCCGGACGGCGGCCGCAATCTTCAGTGCATCCGGAAGCGCTTTTGGGTTTTTCACTTCGGCGACGATCGCCAGCGCCGGCTCGCTGTCTTCATTAATCTGGAACGCGGCAACGCAATTCGTCCGGATCAGGCCGGACGCTTTCTCCACCACGGCCTCGATGTCCTGCGGGTAATAGTTTTGCCCGCGGATAATAATCATGTCCTTGATACGGCCGCAGACGAAGAGTTCACCGTCGTGGAAGAAACCCATGTCGCCGGTCCGAAGGTAGCCGTCGTCGTAGGGGCTGTCATCCACCAGCCGGGCGTGAAACAGCTTTAGGGTTAATTCCGGATTGTTCCAGAACCCCGGGCACTTACTGCCTCCGGCAATCCAAATTTCGCCGATTCGCCCCGGTTCCAGAGCGACGTGCTTTTCCGGATCTACGATTTTTACCGTGAGTCCGGGCAGCGGGGTTCCGCAACTGACAATTTGAGCGGCCGCGCCGATCTCGGAGACCTCCGTGGTCATACGCGCCTTTCCCAGCGCGACGGCGTTCTTGTTGACCGAAATAATACTGCGGCCACCCAGCGAAACCGCCAGAGTATTCTCCGCCAGCCCGTACGCAACAAAGAAGCTTTCCGAACGAAGTCCGTAGGGCTGAAAGGCCTGCAAAAACCGCGTATAAGTGTCCGGTTTGACCGGTTCCGCGGCCACCATCAGCAAGCGGAGCGAGCTAAGATCGCAACTCTCCAAACTCTCCTTCGAAAGTCGCCCAGCGCGCAGGCAATAGTCGTAAGCGAAATTCGGCGCAGCTGAGGCGCTGGCCTCATAAGTCTTGATCGCATCGAACCACAGGGTCGGACGTTGAATGAAGTCCGTGGGAGCGAAGCCGTAGGTCGTGCCGCCGGTAAGCGCGGGATAAAGGTAGCACCCGATCAGACCCATGTCGTGATACTGCGGCAACCAGGAGACGACTACGGGTGCGTGATGATCGATCACGAGCGGGCAGTTATGCAATATGTTTTCGTGCGTGACCATCACGCCTTTAGGATCTCGAGTTGATCCCGACGTGTACTGGAGAAACAGAACCTTGGAAGCGCCGTTGAACGTTTCGTCAGAAACCTTATCGACGAAATCTTCCGTTACCACCCAACGAAGACCGGAAATGTAGTCGACGTCGACTCCGGATGCCGAGACTCCGCTTCGGGCAAGATTGGTCTTCAGGGATCCGAGGTAATCTTTGCTCGTTAGAATGCCGGCTGCCTGGCAATCCTTTGCGATGTGCACCATCTTGTACAGGGCACTCTGGAATCCGCGAGAACTGGGGGGATAGACCGGTACTGGGATCAATCCGGCGCGCACGCAGCCAAAAAACGCGCAAATCATCTCCAGCCCCGGAGGGTAGGCGAGCAGAAGACGGTCCTGCGACGCGAAACCGTGCTCCTTGCGCAAGTGTCCGGCAATCACCTTCGTCCGGTGGAGAAACGACTCGTAAGAGTAGCCTCCAATCGGAGTGCCGTTCACGTCAATGTAGGAATAGAGAACTTTGTGCGGGTGCTGCTCCCCTAGACTATCCAGCTTGCCCAAAATCGAAGCTATCATAGATTCGGATCGGTCTCATGGCGGCGGCACCGCCATTCGGTAACCTCCTGTGTTGATAAGAAGATTCCGTATAAGAAAAAAATCTCGCTGCGCGCCCTCCGGGCACCGTGGGCAGGACCAACTTCGAGAACGGAGGCACAGCCACTCTCAACAGTATCCGTCTCTCGGTCCGATGAAGATTAGACCTACGCCCTGCGCCGGCTCACCCGACTCGGGGCACTTTGGGCTCAATACCCACAGAGCGGTGATGGTAACAGAGATTTGGAAAGCTTGGGAAGAATTTCCCATCCACCTCATGTTACTTTCGAGAACATGCGCCGTCATGCCGGATTTGGAACAGGTGAAATTCCCTTGATCTAATTTCAGTTTTCGAGCTAACATCAATCTCTCGCACTTATGCCACAGGTGTGTGTCGGGGGAACAAAGTTTGCCCTTGGCGCAGTCGGCCATTCGAAAATCGGGCCGGGATGCATCGGGCCGACCTGACATCATTGCGCCGGTGACTACCCGAGATGAGGCGGCCATTCGTCTGAAACCGGACATTGATGATCTTGTGCCATCGGAGGCCGAGCTGCGGCGCTCCGTCTCCGACTTGGCATCTACCCCTTCCTTCCCGAAAGTCTTGCGCCGTCGCCTCGACGATTTCTTTTCCGAGGGGAACATTTCTCCCAAAGCCGACCGCACCATGTGGATCAAAATCGGGGTGGGGCTGGCCGTGCTGGCAGGCAGCTGGATTGCTCTTTACACGCTCAAGCCGGATTCCTGGAAGTTCGTCACCCTCTACCTTTTAAATGCCATCGCCCAGACATTCCTTTTGCTGAACATCGCGCACGACAGCAATCACAACGCCATCTCGTCGGTGCGGTCCGTAAACAGAGCGCTGAACTATGTTTTCGATGTCTGTGGCATCAGCTCATACATGTGGCGGATCCTCCACCATCGAGGCCACCACTCCTGTATCAATCTCCACGGGGAAGATGATGCGCTTACCGGACGCGGCATCCTTCGCTTCACGCCCCACGAGCCCCGGGCGCCTGTGCAGCGGTTCCAGCACATCTATGCACTGCTCCTTTACGCGGTGTTTTCTCTTGATTATGTGTTCGTGAGGGACTTTGAGTGCTTTTTCTTTCCCTCCCACGATTATCTGAAAAATACGAAGCATCCGCTGCGAGAATACGTCATCCTCTTTGCCGGCAAAGCATTCTACGTTACCTACATGCTCATCTTGCCGGTCGTGTTGCTGGGAAAATCGCCTCTGCTGGTCGGCTTGTCTTTCCTGCTGGCCCACTTGATCATCGGGTTAAGCGTCGCCCTTGTATTTCAGACCACGCACTGTGTTGACGGCACTTACTTCCCCTTGAGCCGCAGCGAGTTTGACAACGGGATCTATCACATCTTCGCCACAACGGCCGACTACGCGACGACTAAGCCGCTCGTCAGTTGGCTTACTGGCGGGCTCAATCACCATATCGTGCATCATCTGTGCCCTTTTGTGTGCCACACTCACTATGCTTCGCTCACTCGGATCGTGAAGCAGACCGCCGAGGAATTTGGCGTTCCCTATCGACAACATCCCACGATGAGGCGAGCGATCAAACATCATCTGTTACTTTTGAAGCAATTGGGGAATGAAGATCAGTTTTCGATAACGTAATTGAACAGATGACCACACTATCCATTTGGGCCGACTGCGCGGAATTTCCCGCAGTTGTTCCTACGCGCATGGATATGGATCGCGAGGCGTGACCTTGTCGCAAAATATATCCGCCGTTTCCCGATTCCAATCCTTCCTGGATTCGCGCGCCATGGCCCACAATCCTGTGCGCGTTCTCACGAAGTACACAGAACTCCATGGCAGCACGTTCCGTTTCTATTTTGGCGGCGTCAAGGAAGCCATTGTCACCACCGATCCTGTGGTCATTCAGCACGTGCTGAAGACGAATTCTGAGAACTACTACAAGTCCGAGATTCAAAAGAAGCGGATGGGCCATTTTCTGGGCAAAGGTCTTCTTACCACTGAAGGGGAAGCCTGGAAAACCCAACGGCGCCTCATCCAGTCGGGTTTTGAGCGGAAGCAACTCGACGTTTTGTCCTCCATCATGCAGGACTCCCTCGCCGACTCGCTGCGGGACTTCGACAAACAATCCCGTATCGGTCCGGTCGATATCTACCCGCTGATGATGAAGATTACCTTCGCGATGGTCGGCAGGTCTCTGTTTGGCGCCCGCCTGAAAGAGGAAGACATTGACCTCATCAGCCTGGCCATCTCGACTGTCCAGGAATTTATGGTTCGGCAAACCATACAGCCCTACCTGAATCCCTGGTTTGCCGTCTCGGGCGAACTGCGCCGGCACTGGGAATTGCGAAGCCGAGCCTTTGGCGTTCTCCGCGAATACCTTCAGCGGCGGCGCAAGGAGGCCCCTGGCCACGATCTACTGCAGATCCTGATGGATGCCCGCTATAGCGACGGCCATGGCATGGACGATGAGTTAATTCTCAGCGAGAGCATGCAATTGCTGGTCGCCGGACATGAAACGTCATCGAATGCTTTATCGTGGCTTCTCTACCTGTTGAGCTCGCGTCCCGATTGTGTCGACCGCGTTCGCGAGGAGTTCGACTCTGTCCTGGGCGACAGGCCTCTGAGTTACTCAGACGTATCGAAATTCGAGTTTACGACTCAGGTCATATCGGAGGCGTTACGCCTTTATCCGCCATTTTGGATGGTCGACCGAATGGCTCTCGCAGACGACCGTGTCGGGGATGTCTCTATACCCCGGGGATCGACGGTCGTTGTCTTCATCTATGGCGCGCACCATTCGCCGCACTACTGGGAGAATCCTGAGAATTTCGACGAGGGACGCTTCTCCAAGACGAGGGAGAAGCTGCACACGCCCTTCGCTCATTTACCCTTCGGCGCCGGACCGCGGGGATGTATCGGCGGAAATTACGCCATGCTGCAGATGCTCATGATTCTGAGCGTTCTGCTCAGAAAATACGATTTCAGCCTGGCCCCGGGCCAGACCGTCGAACCGCGCCCCATGGTGATCTTGCGACCCGAGCACGGAATCCGCATGACCTTCACTGAGGCGATCCCACGCGGCGTCGCCCGACTATCCGACTGTTCTGCCTGATCAAGCTCTTCGGCGGAGGACATTCGGCCGGGCGCGATTCGGCCTTGCATGAGGCCTCGTCTAGACCTGCAGCACGTCGCCGTCTCGGGCCACCATCTGGTAGAGCACCGGGCTCACGATGCGGCCCAGGAATAGACGCGAGACGAGTCCCGCGACAATGACGATGGCGAACGGTTTCTGCGAGTCCGAGCCAACTCCGGTGGAAAGAGCCGCGGGCAGAAGGCCCAGGCAGGCGACCAGCGCGGTCATCATGATGGGCCGGAGCCGGACCAGCGAGCCCTCTAGCGTAGCCTGGCGAATGCCTTGTCCTTCGAGACGAAGCTTGTTGATGTAGGAAACGTCGATGATCGCGGTCTCGGCGGAAACGCCCATAAGCACGAGCAGGCCCAGAACCGACGACACGCTGAAAGTTGTGTGCGTGAGCTTGAGCGCCAGCAGCGCTCCGACCGGCTCGGTCATCACTACGCCGATGACGACGGTGACCGGGAACTTGAAGTTGCCGTAGAGCGCAAACAGGATGATAAAGATGAGGAGAACGGCGAATGGGCCGATCACCGCGAACTGCTCGCGTGCGGCGAGATATTCGCTGTATTCGCCGCCCCAGTCGAGCCGGTAACCCTGCGGCAGTCGTACCGACGACGCCACAGCCTTCTGCGCTTCATCCACAGCGCGGGCCAAGTCTCGCCCCTCGATGCTGAACTGGACTCCGATGTAGCGCGAATTATTCTCGCGATAGATGAACGACGCGCCATTGCCCTGACGAATCGTGGCCAGCTCGGAAATCGGAATCTGCTGCCCGGAAGGAGTGGGCACAAGCAAGTTGCCGATGGCATGCTCGCTCGAGCGATACTCGGGCTTCATGCGCACGACCAAGTCGAACAACTGTTCGCCCTGGATGACTTGCGTAGCCGCCTGACCGCCTACTGCGGCCTGAATCACGCCCTCGACGTCAGATACGTTAATTCCGTAACGCGCAATTTTGTCGCGGTTCACATCGATCTGCACGCTGGGCTGCCCCAGTTCGCGCACTACGGTGAGCTCAGTGAAGCCGGGCACCTGCTGCAGCACGCGCTTGATCTCGACCGCTTTGTTTTCGAGGACCTGCAAATCGGGGCCGAAGATTTTCACAGCCAGCGCGCTTTTCAATCCTGTGAGCGCCTCATCGACGGCGTCTTCGGCGGGCTGCGTGAAGTTGAAAATCACTCCCGGATATTGTTCGACTTTTTTTTGAAGGTCCTTAGTCAGCTCGGCCTTGTCATGGATCGATCCTCGCTTCCAGGTCGCATCCTTATAAGGCCGCAGCCCGACGTAGAATTCACAATTAAAGAATCCGGTGGGATCGGTGCCGTCGTCGGGGCGAGCCAGCTCGGAGCCGACCTCGGTGACCATAGGGTAGGCCATCAGGATTTTGCGGATCTGTGGCGCGAATTTGGCAGCCTCTTCGAAAGAGATGGTGTAGGGCATGGTGGCGCGGACCCACATGGCGCCTTCATCGAGGTGGGGCATGAACTCACCGCCGATGAAAGGAACCAGAAGCAGGGAAGCGGCGAAGATAACGGTGGCGATCACCATCGTGAGATTCGGCCGGTCGAGGCACCAGCGAAGTTCCGTCGTGTACTCGTCCTTTAACCATTCGTAGACACGGTTGACTTTTTCTTTCACGCCCTTGGTGAACCAGTAGGAGGCGAGCACCGGAACCAGCGTAAGGGTGAAAATCAGCGAGCCGAGCAGCGCCCAGGACATGGTTTCGGCCATGGGGTGAAAGAGTCTGCCCGAGGGCCCGCTGAGCGCGTAGATCGGAATGTAGCCGGCGAGGATAACGGCGATGGAATAAAAAATGGGCCGATCCACGTCATGGGCCGCCGCGATGATGACTTCGTGAAGCTTGTACTCCTGGCCGTGGCGTGCGGAGAGCTCGCGGTAGATGTTTTCCATCATTACGACCGTGCCGTCGATGATGATTCCGAAATCAATGGCCCCGATGGAAAGCAGGTTGGCGGGAATGCCGCGGGCGTGCAGAAAAATGAACGAAAAGAGCAGGCTCAGCGGAATGGTCAGGGCGACGATGATCGCAGCGCGAACGCTGACCAGGAAGAAAATCAGGACGATCAAGACCAGTCCCATGCCGAGCAGCAGGTTGTGCTCGACCGTGTCGACGGTGACCTGCACTAGGTCGCTGCGGTCGTAGTAGGGCCGGACCTTGACGTCCGGCGGCAGGAGGTCGCGGTTGATCTCCTTGGTCTTCTCTTCTACTCGTTTGAGCACGTTCTGCGTCTGCTCGCCGGTAAGCATGAGGATGACGCCCTCAACCCGGTCGTCATCGTTCTGGAAACCGAATTCTCCCAGGCGCGGAGCGTGGCCGATGGTAACTTCGCCGATGTCGCGGACGCGCACCGGCACTCCGTTGTTGTTTCCGACGACGATGTCTCCGATGTCGTCGGTCCTGTTGACCAGGCCAAGTCCGCGCACGTAGAAGAATTGCGAGCCCTGTGAATAGAATCCGCCGCCGGCGTTGGCATTGTTGGCAGCCAGCGCATTGAGTACTTGCGGCAACGGAATGTGGTAGCCGTAAATTTTGGCAGGATCAAGCAGCACCTGATATTGCATGACCGTGCCGCCGAAGCCAGAGTCGTCGGCCACGCCCGGCACGGATTTGTAGGCGCGCTCGATTACCCAGTCCTCGTAGGTCTTCAGCTCTTGTGGCGTGCGGTCGGGGCTCTCGATGACGTAGCGATAGACGAGATTGGACGGGCTCGAGAGTGGGGCCAAACTTCCGGTTACTCCCGGAGGCAGGTTAGCGGTCGAGAGCCGCTCGAACACGACTTGCCGGGCGAAATAGTTGTCCGTGCTGTCTTCGAACGTCATGATGACGTCGGATAAGCCATAAAGCGAGATCGACCGCATGAACACCATGTGGGGCACGCCGTTCATCTGCAGCTCGATGGGCAGCGTGACCAGTCGCTCGACCTCTTCGGCCGCGTGCCCGGGCCACTGCGTGATGACCTCGACGAGTGGAGGAGAAAGGTCGGGGTAGGCGTCGACCGGCATCTGCTGAAACGAGAGCGCTCCGGCCACGAGCACGAGCACCGCCAGCATCAGGATCAGGAAGCGCTGGCGCAGTGCGAATTGGACGATGTGATGAATCATCCCGGGCTCGGTCCCTCAGTGCTGGAGCGAATTCTGAAATTGCAGAAAAAGACTGCCATCGCCGACCACGCGGTCGCTGGCTTGTAAGCCGGTGAGGACCTGTGTTTTCCCAGCCTCGGTTTCGCCGAGGGTGACATCGCGCCGGGCGAACTGAGTTGATCCGGTTTGAAGATAGACGTAGGGCATGTTCTGGTCGTCGCGTAGCACCGCGGAGTTCGGAACAAAGAGAGCGTTGGAGATCACACCGGCTTGGACTTCCGCGGTCACGTACATTTCCTTCTTCAAGCGCTCGCCAGGATTGGGGGCTTCAATGCGCGCCTGCAGCGTGCGCGTGTTGGGATCGAGCGCGGGCGAAATATATTCGATCTTGCCGCGCACCACGCCGGGATAGGATTCATTCTCAATCGTCACCGGGTCGCCAACGTGCACATAGGCCACATCGTTCTGATAGATGTTGACCAGAATCCACACCGAACTCATGTCCGACAATGTGAAGCACTGCGTGGCGCCGGCCGCCAGCAACTGCCCGGCTGAGCATTGGCGGTCGACGACTTCTCCCGCCACCGGCGAGTACAGCGGAATCTCCGGTGACGGGGGCTTGGTGACAATGGTTTCCGGATCGGCTATGCCGAGGATGCGAATGGCGTCGGCGCTGGACTCGAAGTCTGCCCGCGCCTGAGTTCGGGTCGATTGCGCTTGCTCGAGATCGGCCTCGGCAATGGCATGATGTGCATATAAATCTTGCGCGCGTACGTAGAATTTGTCGGCGAGCTGGAAGGCGTCGCGCGCCTTGAGATAAGACGCGCGCAGCAGAGAGTAGTCTGGGCTGGCAATGTAGAGCAGCGTCTGACCGGCATGCACATGTTCACCCTGCACCACCATGACGCGGCTGACTGGCCCGCCCACTTGCGTGATCACCGGCGTGGTTTTGAAGTCGTCGTACTCGACGGCTCCGGTCAGGCGCAGCCTGCGCGCTAGCGGTCCCTGCTCGACGGTCACAACCTGGATGTGAGACATCTGGTCAGATGGCAGTGAGAATAGTTCGGCTTTGGACTTGGGATTTTCTGCCGTCGAAAACGACGTCATCTTGCCGGCCTGTTCCACCGCTCCATGGCAACCGGCAAGCAGCATCAGGATCGCCGAGGCGGCGGCCGCTGCAACCCAGCGCTTCCAGCGACTTTGGCGGGAGTTCATGGCAGATTTCTCGTTCCTACCGCTTCCTTCAGCTGTTCCAGTGCTGTCATATAGGACGCGAGCGCCTGGCGATAGGCCAACTGAACCGACCGGTAACTGCGCTCGGCGTCAAGGAAATCCAACAGGCTGGCCGCGCCGCGGCGATAGGCATATTCGCTGATGTCGCGCGAATCCTGGGCCTGCTTGAGATACCCGGAGGCATAAAGTTGCACGACTTCGTCGTTGCTTGTGACCGCCTCATACGCATTGGAAACATCGGAGAGAACGGTATCGCTGGCCGATTGTTCCTGCTCTTGCGCCTGGGTGAGAGCGTAACCGGTGCGCGCGATTTCGCCTTGATTGCGGTTGAAGAAAGGTAACTCGAAATTCACGAAGATCGAGGCTGTGTTTTCGCCGGAAACGTGAGTAAAGTCGTAAGTTCCATTCACGTCGACCTTGGCGTTGGCTTTGGCCAGCAGGATCTGGCTTTGGGCCGCCGTGATCCCCAGTTCCGCGGCCCGGAAATCGGGGCGCTCGCGGAGCGCCTTCATCTGCAAGTCTTCCACTTTCGCATGCAGCGGCTCGTAGGCCAGATCTCCGACCACGTCAAAATCGGCGGGCACCGCGTCGTAGCCCAGGAACTCACGCAGCCCGACGAGCGCCTGCACTCTGGCCAGGCGGGCAGCCGAGACGTCGGTCTGGAACTGCAGGAGCTGGAGCTTAATCTTGAGATAATCGCCTTCACTGATCGCGCCCGCCTTGAGTTGCGCCTCGCCAATATCCACCGTCTGCTGGAAGCTTTTCAGATCCTGCAGCGCGAACTCCAGCGTTGACTCCGCCAATAATACGCTGACGAACTGCTGACCCACATTGAAAGCCAGCGTTCGTTCGGCGTCGGTGACCTGGGCGCGAGTCACGGCGGTCTGGTCGCGCGCGGCCTGCAACCGCCGTTGCCGTTTGTGACCGCGTTCAAACAGATATCCGACTCCAATATCAAACTGCTGCGTCTCGTTCAGATTGTCGCCAGAAAAATCCTGCGGGCTGAAGAAGGGGACGAACTGGCTGTCAGCTCCGAGCGTCGGATTGGGACGAAAATTCGCAGTGATTTCCTGGGCCTGATTCTGAAGAATCATGGTGCGTGTGGCTTTGATGGAGTGGTTGTGGGCCAGAGCCAGTTCAATGGCGCGGTCGAGACTGATCAGCGTCGTCGCTTGCCCAGCTGCCTGCCCTACCAGGAGCAGGAAAAACATCGCGGCCGCGGTGAACACCCGAGAGTACCTGGATGGCATAAAGGTTGAGATCAAAGCGCACCCACTGCGACGCAAGATCTCGAATTGGGGCTCGCACCTATCGAACACTAAGCTTCGTCGTCGGAATCATCCTCCTGCGTAAGACTGCGACTGAAGTTCGACGGAATCATTCTAATCCACAATCACGATTGGGGCGCGACGCAACGACAATCCAATCAAGCCGCCACGCCTGTAGGATCCCAGTGTGACGAAACAACATTCGATGAGACGGATTGCTTCTTTTTCGCGGATTCTACAATTCCTGTGATTCTTAGCAGTTCGCGTCTGAATCCCAAGCGCTGGACCTTCCGTAGGCTCGTTCCCAAGTCAGAGTACGGTCCAGGGGAACTAGCCGCCGTCCACAACCAGATGTTGACCCGTGATGTGACTAGCTCGCGAAGAGATCAAGAACGCAACCATGGCGGCGATCTCCTCGGGCGCGGTCATTCGCTTTCCCAAAGGAATCTTCCCTCCGATCCGATTCAGTTCCTCCTCCGGATTTGAAAAGGTAATGAGCGATTGCTGATAGAGAGGAGTCATGAGCTCGCCCGCCACCACGGCATTCACGCGGATCGAATAATTCAGCAGTTCTCCGGCCCATTCGCGGGTGAGCGCCAGGGTTGCTCCTTTCGAGGATGCGTAGCCAGAGGCTCCGCCTTGCCCAGTGACCGCGTTTTTGGAGTTGATATTGATGATGGAGCCCTGAGATTGCTTCAAGTGGGGCAAGGCGTAGTGTGCCATGCTGTAATAGTGCAGCAGATTTTTCTGAAGAGATTTTACGTATTGCTCCGGGCTGCCACTCTCCAGTCCCATCCGATCATTGACCCCGGTATTGTTCACAAGCGCATCCAGCCTGCCCAATCGTCGAACGACTTGCTCGATTGCCTCGGAGCAGTTTGCCGGCTCAGATAGGTCAGTGCAGACCGACCAGCATCGAATCCCAGTGGAAAGCAAGTCTCCTTCTAGGGCTTTTCCCGCGTCAACATCGTGATCAACAATGACTGGTAAAGCGCCTTCGCGGCCGACAGTTTTGACAATAGCGGCACCAATCCCGTTTGCGCCGCCGGTAACAACGACCACTTTGTCTTTAAGGAGTAGGTCCATATTAACGGACAGTCAGTCCATAGAATCGAGTAGCGTTTTCCCCAAAGATCTTCGCTAGCGAGTCTGGCCAGAAGCGAAGGGTGTAATCAGCTATTAGGTCGCGCACTTGTCGGTAACTGCCAGCCAGAAGACATACGGGCCAATCTGAACCGAACATGAGTCGATCCCTGCCAAAAGCGTCAAACACGACGTGGAGATAAGGATCAAAATCGGCAGGGCGCCAAGTTGTCCATTTGGCCTCGGTGACCAGTCCCGAAAGTTTGCAATAGACATTTGGGCCATTCGCCAATGTGCGGATCTGCTTTTCCCAAAGATCAATTTCTCCAGTCCGAATGGAAGGCTTTGCGATATGATCCAGCACGAATTTCTGGTCAGGAAATCTCTTTGTCAGTTCGACCGCGGCTGGCAGTTGACGCGGATAGATCAGAATGTCATAGGTGAGATTGAAATCTTTAAGTGCGGCAATCCCGCGACAAAAATCTTCGCGCAGCATGAATCGGTCACCTGGTTCCGACTGAACCATGTGCCTCAAGCCGCGAAACTTCTTGAATCGCGAGAAGGATGCAAGCCGGTCTGGTAACTTCGGCGACAAAAGATCGACCCATCCGATAACCCCGTGAATAGGCGAACCATCTTGCTCAGCCAAGTTCAGTAGAAATTCCGTTTCCGCTTCCGACGGATCGGCCTGCACCGCGACGCAGCCATCGAAGTCGTTAGATCTCAATTCGCCGATCAAGTCTTCAGGCAAGAAATCTCGTTTCAAGATAGACATTTCCTGCGTGATCCAGCCATCTCTTTGTGGGTCATACCTCCAGAAGTGCTGGTGGGAGTCGATGTTCATGACGCACGATCCGGAAGATTCGTTTCAGCCGTGAAGGTTCAAGAAGCCGCCATCAATCGGATAATCCACACCCGTAATGAACGCCGCCTCATCGGAGCACAAGAAAAGGGCGAGCGCGGCGACCTCGTCCGGTTCGGCCATGCGCCCCATTGGTTGCGCCGCAGACAATTTCTGAAACATCTGGGCTTCGTGACCGGGATAGTTCTGGTGCAGATAACGATCCACGAATGGAGTGTGAACCCGCGCCGGCGAGATACAGTTGCAGCGGATCTTGTGCGGCAGATAGTCGCGGGCGACGGAATACGTCATCGCGACGACCGCGCCCTTGCTCATCGAATAGGCAAAGCGATCAGCCAGGCCGGCCCAGGCAGCAATCGACGCTAAATTTAAAATCGCTCCTCCACCTGCATTTTTCATGCTGTCGACAATGGCCAGCATGCAGTTGTAAAAGCCTTTCACGTTTACTCGGAAAACCTTGTCAAAATCGTTCTCGGTCGTCTGTTCAAGCTTTCCGATATGCGAGATTCCGGCATTATTGACCAGGATGTGAATCGGTCCAGCTTGGGTAATGTGTTGAAAGACATCCTTCACCTGGGCTTGATTCGAGACGTCGCATTGGAAGACTTTGGCGGTTGTCGCTTGTGAAACCTCAAGGGCGACGCGTTCGGCCGCTGCCAAATCCAAGTCCACAATGTTGAGATGTGCGCCATGGAGAGCGAATTTGATCGCGATCGCTCGTCCAATGCCGCTCCCCGCACCGGTGACGATGGCGGATTTACCACTCAACCTGGAACTGCTCGAAATTTGCCCCGATAAGCTCAGAGCGACACCCCCCGTTGCCAGAAATAAAAATCGTCTTTTTCAGCATCTCAGCTTTTTTGCGGAATCATCAGGCGGAGCCGCGTGCGGTCAGAATCAGCTTGGGCAAGATTACGCCGAAATCTGACGTCGGATCGCCGAACTGGAAATAAATCTTCCGATAAAGCTCGTACAGGCCAGAATATATCGCTTGCGCTTCTGGCTGGGGCTCGTAGACAGAGTGAGCAGGACAAATCTGCTGCTGCGCGTCTTCTATGCTGGGAAATATCCCAGCTGCCAGGAAAGCGAAGATGGCCGATCCTAAACCGGTCACCTTGCTGCTCGGCACCAGAACGGGACGTCCTAATACGTTGGCATAAATCTGGTTGAGTGCCGCATTGCTTTGCGGGATGCCTCCACCATTTATGACACGCTGCGTCGGCGCGCCATGCTCGCTCATGCGGTCGAGGATGATGCGAGTGTGGAACGCGGTTCCCTCAATTGCCGCGAACAGTTCATCCTGAGCTGTGTGCTGCAGATTCCAGCCGAGCGTGATCCCGCCAAGATTCGGGTTGACCAGCACGGTGCGATCGCCGTTATCCCAAGTCATCCTGAGCAATCCAGTTTGGCCTGCCCGATAGTTTGTCAGTCCATTGCTCAAGTCTTCGATCGTCGTGTTAGCACGACGCGCGATCGCGCTGAAAATGTCGCCTGTGGCGGAGAGCCCCGCTTCAATGCCGGTAAACAACGGATGCACGCTGCCGGGAACGACGCCACATACGCCTGGAATCAACTCTACTTTTGGCGCATACGCGATGATGCAGGTCGAAGTGCCCACCACATTCACGACATCGCCCTGTTTGGCGCCCGCTCCAATGGCGTCCCAGTGTGCATCGAATGCGCCCACCGGGATGGGAATTCCGGCCCGCAAGCCAAGCTTCTCAGCCCAATACGAGCTCAGGGTGCCCGCCAGTTTGTCGGAGGTCGCGTACTCTCCGTCTAGTTTCGACCTCACTCCCGCCAGCAGGGGGTCCACCTTGGCCAGAAAGCTTTCTGGCGGAAGCCCGCCGAGTGCAGCATTCCACATCCACTTATGCCCCATCGCGCAAATGCTGCGCTTCACCGAGTGCGCGTCGGTGATGCCGCACAAAGTGGCCGCGACCATATCGCAATGTTCAAACGCACTCGCGAACTTCGCGTGCTTCTCCGGATTATGCCGCAACCAGTGGAGCAGCTTGGCGAATCCCCATTCCGACGAATAAACTCCCCCGCACCACTCGATTGCTTGCAGCTTTTCCAGTCGGGCTATCTCGGTGATCTGCGCCGCTTCCTGCTTGGAGCGGTGATCACACCACAAATAGTAATCATCCAGCGGGACCAGACCCTCGCCCACGGGAATTACGCTCGATCCCGTCGTATCGAGAGCAATCGACTGAATTTCTGGCCCGGCAATTCCTGCGGATTGAATGGCCTGCCGCATGGCCCGGGTTAGAGCCCTCATGTGATCTGCGTGGGATTGTGTCGCGAAGTCGGGATCTTCGCGTTTGCGATGCAGGGGATATTCCGCGACTGCGGAAGCCAGCAATCCCTGCTCGCTGTCAACAATCGAAACCCGCACGCTCAGCGTGCCGAAGTCTACTCCGGCCACGATTGCCATGCGATTAGGCCTCCAGGTAAGCGGACGATTCGGTCGCAGTTCTGATATTTCGCGTCATTGGAATTTCAGGGATCATCGGTCCTTCGGCTGCCCGTAGTAGGCATGGCGGCCATGTTTGCGCAGGAAATGCTTGTCGTGCAGTTCTGGCGCGAGCGGTTGAGCTTCGGCATTGATCGATAACGCGTGACAAGCCATGCGCGCTACGTATTCCAGAATGACCGCATTATGGGCTGCTTCTGCGGCGTTTTTGCCCCAGCAGAACGGGGCATGGCCTGCCACCAGCACCGCAGGTACAGCATCGGGGTCGAGTTTCCGAAAGACGCGGCAGATCGCGATTCCGGTTTCCAATTCATAATCGCCATCGATTTCAGAGGGACTCAGGCGTTGCGTCACGGGAACAGCACCGTGGAAATAATCTGCGTGAGTTGTGCCGAAACATGGAATGGCTTTCTCTGCTTGGGCCCACGCGGTTGCGTATTCGGAATGAGTGTGTGCCACTCCGCCGATGTTTGAAAAATTTCTGTAAAGTTCCAGATGAGTGGCGAGATCGGAGGATGGGCGAAGATTGCCGTCGACAACCTTTCCTTGTAGATCGCTGATCACGATCTGCTCCCAGGTCAGTTCGTCATACGGCACACCGCTAGGCTTGATGGCCACCAGCCCTTGATCGCGATCAATGCCGCTGACATTTCCGAAGGTATACAGGACCAGACCGCGTCGCACCAATTCCAGGTTTGCTTCGAGTACGTCTCTGCGTAAGCTCTCTAAAAGCATGTCTCAAATCCAGCACTTGCAACAGTGCAGTCAGAGTAAACGCCTCATCGCGAATGCCCATTTAACCGGATGGACGTATGTTTGTCAAAATCCGAAAGTGGACCATTTTTTCTTGCATGGGCGAATCAAAACTGTCAGGTATGTCGAATCGCTTCCCGCTTTTTCGGGTATTTCTTTCGAAGTCAATCTTGCTTAGTCGGCATTCATCTCGATCTGGCGTGGGGGTAGGGCCCGCATATCCGGATGCTGGGAATCTCGCCAGATCACTCCAAAGCACTCACCTTCGCTATGTGGCTGCCATGTAGTTCCATCTGCATACGTCACTAGACTGGGAAAGAATACCCAGCCGATCACCGCTTGCGCGCTTTCGGCGCGGATTCCGGGTTTGTGCAGAATCTCCTCTTGCTCCGAATCTAGAGATTCATTCGACGACCACTCGGAATTGAAAGGGCGTTCCAAGTCCTGTGGAGTTAATAATGTCTCGGAGATCAGATTCAAGGCTTTGATGTGCTTGCCGCCTGCATTCTTTACCACCAGAGTGAAATCGTCAGAATTCTTCCAGAAATCTCCCCGTACAAAAGCGATTGGACAGGGGCGCGATTGCGGAGTGTAGATGGTATACACCGCCATCATGCCCGACTCCATATGATCTTCCACATGGCAATGAAACATCCAGGTGCCGGGATTGCCGGCGACCATATCGACGGTTTTCATGCTTCCCGGAAGAAGTTCGATGACATCCGTATTTCGTCCTTCATAGCGGACGGTTTCGCCGTGCCAGTGCGGAGTATGTAAGTCGATTTCGTTCCCCATGCCCAGCAGATACCACCGAACTTTTTCTCCCTGTTTCATGATCAATCCAGGAAGATTGCCGAAGATAAAGCCGTTGATCGCGTAGAACTGTCCCGCCGGTTTCGTTCCGAGCTCATTGAAGATCATGAATGAGGCAACAAACTCGCGATCCACATCCTTCGGAGATCCGTCAGGCTTGGCTTTGCCTTTCGCCGTAATAACGATCGGCCCCATCAGTCCGGCGTTAATCTCGATTCCGGGATCAACGTGCGAGTGGTACCACCAGACGATCGAACTTGGCTGCCCGGGCCCAGGACCACTCGCCGCCGTGGCAAACCAGTGATACGTATAACGTGCGCCGGGAGCAACGAACGCTCCTTTGGCAACCGGGATGTACAGGGCACCTTCGTTGTTTTTGTCATAGCGCAATCCGTGGGGATGCATGTCGTGGCCGGCGTGACTACGATTCAGAAAATCGACAATGATCTCATCACCCACCTCTGCGCGAAGAATCGGCCCAAGGATTCCCAGCCACTCCGGCTGAGGTTTACGAACGATGAAAGTGTCGTCCGTGTACTCGATGAAGCGGGTTTTGGCCCACTGTACTCTCAATCCCCAAGGCTGCGGGATGGGGTTGCCATTCATCAGATTGCGCCCGCTCGGAGCGTAGTTCCAAGTCACGTCTTCGGCTGCGATGTAGTAGCGGCGAACTGCCGCCTGACCTGGGGGGACACAAAGCAATGAAAAGAAGAACAGGAATCCGGCCGCTCGGATTTTCACAAGATCCATTATTTCACTTGCCATCATCCAGGGAATTGTCGACTGCGGTGATTTTTTGGTTCCTGGAATCTCGCGTCTTTCATGGGCTCGGCGGGCTCAGCGAGCATTGTCCTGATGTGACCTGCGCCGGCGGAGTGGGAGGTGTGGCCCAGGGCACGTTTGTAAAGTCGAAGAACTCGTTCATGCTAACCTGTGCCGCGTCGCGCTTCGTCAGTGCGGGCAAGTTGAAGCGCGTCTCAATCAGTTTCAGCATCGCGGTGTAGTCACGTACGGTATGGGAAACGAAATTTTTCTTGGCGAACGGCGAGATCACGATCAGCGGCACGCGATATCCGGTCCAGGTGAAATCGCATGTGCCGGTTCCCAACTGTCCTGTCCCGTCACAAATGTCCCCTGGCTTTAGATCGATCGGCTGGATTCCGTCTGGGCTCGGCATCGGTTGAGGTGAGACGTGGTCGTATAGACCACCGCCTTCGTCGTATGTGAAGATCATTGCCGAGTCGGCCCAGTTGGGACTGGCCATGAAGGCCGTAATGAGGCTTTCGGCGTACTTGGCTCCAGCCTGAACGTCGCTGGGCGAAGACGTGTCTGTGTCGTTGGGATGTTCATCCAGAGACGCCGCTGATGCCGGTTCGATCAGCGCGACCTGCGGCAAGGTTCCATTTTGCGCATCAGTCAGGAACTGCGAAATGGGGACAATATTTTGCAGCAATCTCGGCGTGTTCGCGATCACTTGCGCGTAAGTAAACATGTTGATGTAAGAGTATCCGATCAAACAACCCGAATCCGTAGGTGTGCAACTCGTCCCGGTCGGATTGACATAAATCTTCCAGCTGATTCCCGCGTTCTGCAATTCTTCAAAAATCGGCGGCACGGTGAGCGCTCCGTAGGGAGGCGCAAGAGGATATACGTGTCCCGCCGACGTCGCTGCCAGCAAATACATGCGGTTAATTTGCGTGCGCGACATGACTGGAGAAAACCAACGGTCCGATGTGGCGAAGTTCGAGGCCATGAAGTAATAAAAATTCAGATCGCTGCCATCAAAGTAGCCCATGGCCCGCAAGCCGTTCGTGTCCATCAGCGTGGGCGATTGCTGGCGCGCATCATCAGCCGCGGCTTTGACGAATCCATTGAGTACGGCAGGACTTGTTCCGATGTAGTCGTTCAAATCCCAATCCACGTGAGATTCATTCCAGAAAGGACTCTGCTCCTCCGTACACGCCGATGTGAGATGAAACGAGGGCACGGGATTATTCGGGTCCGGATCGCAGGACGTATATTGCGGAAATGGTTCACTCGGATTACAGCCGGGAATCGAAGGAGCCGGCCCTTGCAGCGGGGCAATGCCGGAAGCCGGATTGAATTGCGGCAGTCCGTCGAAGGACTGATCGGCAATCCCATTTTGCGCCCAGTATTGCCGCATCGCTCCGAAATAGTGATCGAGGGAGCGATTCTCTTGCGCGAAAATGATGATGTGATTTAAGGACTGCAGACTGCCGAGCGCAGTGAATGTCGCCGTTACCGATGTGGAAGAACTGAGCGTCACTCCACAGGCTGCAGCTCCCGTGCAAGCGCCTGACCAAGCCGAAAAAACATTGTTCGCTCCGGCGGTAGCGGTCAGAGTGATTTGAGTATTCTGCGGAAACTCAGCGGAGCATGTCGTCGGGCAATTGATTCCCGCCGGGCTGCTCATGACCGTACCGGTGCCGGAAACGGAAACGGTCAACTGATAGCTGGGATTGAAGGTCGCTGCGACGGCGGTAGCCGCCGCAATAGTTATGCTGCAGTTGCCAGTTCCGGAACAAGCGCCACTCCAGCCAGCAAAAGCAGAACTTGATCCCGGTGCGGCGGTGAGCGTTACCTGCGTGCCTTGCGGGAAAGTCGCGGAGCACGTCGTCGGACAATTGATTCCCGCTGGGGTGCTAGTGACAGTTCCGGCACCGGTTGCCGTGACAGTCAATTGGTACGAAGCTGTGTGCGAAGTCGTGCCGCTGCCAGAGCCACAGCTTGTGGCGAGGGCAAGACAGCCAAGACAGGGCAGCAGGACGCGGAGACGTTGAGCAGATGTCATGGGCGCAAGAGACCTGATTTCGATGTGTGCGATGATCCAGTGGTTGTCTCTCCCGTTTCGAGGCGCTGGCCCAAAATGCCGCAATATCACGCTCCACTGGCCGATTAAGGCGGACAGCTCAATCCCTTCGCCGCTATTCCGATTGGACTGCCACTGGTTGTAGGCAGAGCGCCCTGGAGGTCTTGCCCGGAATAATTAAACAACCGGCTCGCAAAGCAGGCGCGGTGCCTTTTTTGTTGGTCGCATATACGATACAACTCGAGGGGCACGACGAGCCTGGCGGGTACTTCCGGGCCGGGTAAGGCGCTCACGATGTACGAATTGTTTTTGCCCGCTGGCCGTGCCGTATGGTTGGTATCCAGGATCGCGTCTGTTTCATAAGTCAGAAAAAGACATGAAGATCATTGCCGCAAGCGATTCGTCCCTGCTGGTCGAGTTCGGCAACAGCATCTCTCTGGAACTGCATACGCGTGTGCTCGCATTGTTTGGCGCACTGCTCGCCGAACACGATCCTAGAATCCGCAATCTGCATCCTGGCTACGCTTCTCTGCTGATCGATTTCGATGTTCTGCATCTTTCTCACGATGAGTTGTCGGCGCACGTGCGCGAGTTGGTTAATGCCAGACCTGCTTCGATAAACCATTTTGCGCGTACTGTCGAACTTCCGGTTTGCTACGACGTCGAGTTCGGTCCCGATTTGATCGATGTCGCACAGCACAATGCGATCAGCGTGGAGGAGTTGATCCGCCTGCATACGTCAGCCACATACCGCGTGTTTTTTCTGGGATTCTCGCCAGGGTTCGCGTACATGGGTGGACTGCCGGAGAAATTGCGAATTCCGCGCTTGGCCACTCCGCGAAGCCGCGTCCCGGCGGGTGCAGTCGGGATCGCGGGCGAGCAGACTGGCGTTTATCCCATCGAGTCTCCGGGGGGCTGGCGTCTGATTGGACGGACTCCACACCGGATGTTTGATGCCGCCCATGATCCCCCAACGCGGCTGCAGCCCGGTGATCTCGTTCGCTTTACGGCGATTGATCGACAGTCATTCGACCAAATGCGATTGCAAAACTCGCGTTAAAAAATATGGCGATACTTATCAAAGATCCCGGCCTTGCCACAACTGTGCAAGACCGCGGCTGTTATGGACACTCGCATCTAGGTGTCTCGCCTGCCGGCGCTGCAGATTCGCTGTCGTTCAGGATCGCGAACCTGCTTGTCGGCAACGATGAGAACGCTCCTGCTTTGGAGATGACGCTGATCGGAGCGACGTTGCAGTTCGAAGAATCCATGATCATCGCGGTTAGGGGTGCGGGGTGCAGCATCGAAGTCGACGATCGTCCAGTCGCCTGCGCGCGAGCGATCGACATTGATGCTGGATCGGTGGTGAAAGTCGGCCGCATGACAGCCGGGGCGCGAGTGTATCTTGCCGTGCAGGGTGGAATTGATGTGCCCCTCATCATGGGAAGCGCGTCGACGCATTTGGGGGCAAAGTTTGGGGGATTTGAGGGACGTTTGTTGCGCAAGGGTGACCGTCTGCCGGTTCGCAACAGCATCGGACTGGGTCCGGGCGCAATGCAATCCCGAACTCTGCCACGCGCGAAGTGCGACGACCATACTACTCTGCGAGTCACGCGCGGCTCGCAGCATGACTGGTTCGATGCCGAAGCGTTCGCGATATTATTATCGAGTCCATTCTCCGTGACGGATCAATCAGGACGCTCCGGCCTTCGGCTCAGAGGCAGTGCCATCCACCCACGGAATGCTTCTCAATTGCTGACCGACGGAGTTCCACTAGGCGCTATCCAGATTCCTCCCGATGGTCAACCGATCATTCTCTTTGTGGACCAGCAAACCACCGGAGGCTATCCTAAAATCGCCAATGTAATCGCCGCCGACATGCACCTCGTGGGACAATTGCGTGCCCGGGATACGGTGCGGTTTACTGAGGTTTCGATCGAGCAAGCTGTAGCCTCGCTGCGCGATCAGTCGTTGTGGTTGCAGAACCTTTTCACGAAAACTGAGTCTCAGTAGACCATGCCCGAACTTTTCATTGACATCAATTCGGACCTCGGAGAGTCGCCGCAGGCACTGACGGATGGCAGCGATCTCGAACTGATGCGGTTTATCACCTCTGCCAACATCGCCTGCGGAGGACATGCGGGCGACGAGTCGACGATGAAGCAGACCCTCAGCGCCGCGCGAGACCTCAACATCGCGGTGGGCGCACATCCCGGCTATCCTGACCGCGCTAACTTCGGGCGACTCCAGATGCAGCTTTCGGCGGCTGAGGTCGAAGCCGCAGTCCGCGAGCAGATTCTTTCACTTGCCGCTACGGCCGAGTTACTCGGAATACGAATCGCACACGTAAAGCCCCATGGTGCTTTGTATCACGCCGCTCGTGAGCAGCAAATCGCCGAGGCAATCGGCCGTGCCGCTGCCAGCATCGATCCACAGCTTCTGATGATCGGACAGGCCGGATCGTCAACGCTTGATCATTGGCGCGCAATGGGTTTGCGCTGCGTAGGAGAGGCGTTTGCCGATCGTGCCTACGAGAAAGATGGCGGATTGCGCAGCCGCGGTCTGGCTGGAGCTTTGCTTGACGAACCGAGCCGCGCCGCCGCGCAAGCGCGGGAAATTGTGTTACGCGGCAGAGCGATCACCAGCGGCGGCGAAGAACTCCAAATCCATGCAGAAACTCTCTGCATTCATTCCGACACGCCGAACGCAGCGGCAATCGCGCGTGAAGTCAAGGATCAACTTACGGCGGCGGGCGTGACGGTCCGGGCGCACGTGCGCTGATGCCACGAGCCTTCCTATGCGTAGGCGGTTCGCGATTCGCAGAGCGCTCGCACCGCCGTCAGTTCGATCCTCATGGGCCTGACAAACAGTTTGAACCGCGCTCATAATGTGTCCATGACGGTTCGCCGCATGAAGACCTACGCCAGTGCGCAGGGATACGTGTACCAATATTATTTCGTCGGGAAACGCGCTGCGCTGGCCGATGATCCGGAGTCTCCGGCCACAGAATTCATTTTCGATGTGACCGCCGATCGCAAATTGACCTTTGCAGTCAGCGTTTTTCTCCCTCAAGCGCCGCTCGCGAACTGGAATCAGTCTCACGGACGTCCACTGAACGATGCCGAACAATATGCGGCGGCAAAGTTGCGACTCTTTCGGGCCTTCGACGAACTCGAGAACATGATGTCCGAGGGGCGCCGTCTGATCATCGATGCCGCTCTACTCCAGGACGCGCTGTCGACATTGGGCGTGGAGTGAACTCGATTAAATGTCAAATCGACGGGTGTAGAAGATCTGAACATCACGTACAATCGCACGTTGCTTAATCGTGCTTCTGCAATCCGGCTTATTCGATGACAAAACTAAAATGGATTGTTTTCCCAGCCGTCCTGTTTTTTGCAACTTTCTACTTCCCTACCGCCCAGTCACAAACATCTCGATGGACCGAGCAGAAAGCCAACGATTGGTATGCGCGCCAACCCTGGCTCGTAGGAAGCAATTTCATTCCGAGAGACGCGATCAACGAATTGGAGATGTGGCAGCAAGACACCTTCGATCCGGCCGAGATCGACCTGGAACTCGGTTGGGCCGAAGCTTTGGGCATGAATACGATGCGCGTCTTTCTGCACGATTTGCTCTGGCATCAGGACGCGCCCGGATTCCGGAAGCGCCTCGATCAGTTCTTGACGATTGCAGCACGACATCATATCCGGCCGATTTTTGTCCTCTTCGATTCCTGCTGGGATCCGCTGCCCCAACTCGGTCCGCAACGTCCCCCTATTCCCGGAGTGCACAATTCTGGATGGGTGCAGAGCCCCGGCGCGCAGGCTCTGGCTGATCCGTCGCAATACCCGCGGCTGAAGCAGTACGTGCAGGGAGTGGTGGGAGCGTTTGCCAAAGACGATCGTATTCTGGCGTGGGACGTCTGGAATGAGCCAGGATCGGATACGACCGACGACTACCCCCGAACAGAGATGAAGATCCAAGACAAGATCGCCCGCGTGACGGCACTCTTGCCGGAAGCGTTTGAGTGGGCGCGTGAGGTGAATCCCATGCAGCCGCTCACCAGCGGAGTCTATGACGTCGATACCTCGGCTGACGAGAATTCCCTGGCAGAGCTTGAAAAAATCCAAGTGCGCAACTCCGACATCATCACGTTCCACAATTACAGCTGGCCGGAGTCATTCAAAGCGGAAGTGGTGTGGCTGCGAAGATTTCATCGGCCGATCATTTGCACGGAATTCATGGCGCGTCCGCTGGGCAGCACATTCGATGCGATCCTGCCGATCGCCAAACAGGAGCACGTAGGCGCCATTAACTGGGGATTTGTAGCCGGCAAGACGCAGACTTATTATCCATGGGAATCGTGGCAGCATCCTTACATTCTTGACCAGCCGCCGGTCTGGTTTCACGAAGTGCTACATGGCGACGGCAGCCCCTATCGTCAAGCTGAAGTAGATTTGATCCGAAAACTCACCGGCAAACAGTAAACATCTCGTAAGCAAACAAAATTGCCCATCAATTCGGATCCCATTACTCTAAAAGCTGCAGCACGGTCTCTTCGACCTGTCTCCAGGCTGTGGTTCGCGGATCAATCAAGTCATAGTGTCCCGCGCCTGGAATCTCTACCAGCCGCAGATTTTCTTTCTCTCTGCCGGTTCGTTTCCCTTTGGTTTTGACGTAAGTGCGACTGAAATCCGGCGGAACTTCTGCGTCCATGGAACTGTGGAATAAGACTTGGCGCACGCCACTGATCGACAGTTGCATCGGGTCCGCTTCGCGATAGCGCCCCGCGACCTCGCTGGGCGATCCTCCCAGAAACTCGACAACGGCGTCGTGGCTAAGGTGAAGATCGTACGCGCGCTGCAAATCTACGACTCCGGCGAGCGAAATGACGGCGCGAACGCGCGGTTCGTGAGCCGCAAGGCATAGCGCAAGCTGGCCACCCGCTGAGTGGCCCAGGATCAAAGCCCGTCTTGCATCGATCTCGTACTGCTCTAGATTCTGAAGCAGAAAGTTGTAAGCAGCGCGAATGTCGGCGAACGTGCCCCGCCAACCTCCACCTTGATTACCCACGCGTCGGTATTCCACATTCGCGGTTGCAAGCCCCTGCGCCGTCAGCGCAGTACAAAGGTGACCCGCATGGTTAAGGTCGTAACGCGCACGCCAGTATCCGCCATGAATATTGATGACGAGCGGATACGGTGCTTTCGTCTTGGCCTTCGACTTAGGTACACGCAAATCGAAGAACTGATTCGGATCGGAACCATAGGCAATGCGGAAGTCGGCCGATGGAGAGGGCTGGTTGAGGATGTCCTGAGACATGCGCGGCCATTGTAGTTTCAGGAGGGCGCGACGTGGAAGGCGGCTAACTTGCTCGAGAAGGGCAGCCATGCCGAATTCGATCCGGATGATTTGTCAGATCGATTATCGCCGGTTTCAGAATTTTGTGCGAAACTGCCCGTCAACCGAGATGCCGCCCAACTGATCGCGTTCCACGTTCACCGACCAGCGGGGCGTAAGTTGGTACTGCCCGAGAACAATGTCGCTTTCGGGCTGCGTCACATCCGTCGAGAAGGTGAACAAAAAATTCTTCGTGACCCGCTCTTGAACGGCGATGCGGGCCGAAGGGTTTGTTCCATTTCCTCCCAGCAAGGGATCGATCTGGAGGCTGGAAATACCAGTCAAATCGCGGAGGCCGCTGTTGAACTCATAGGCGGCGGGGGCTGCCAGAAGAGAGTCTGTGCTTGTGCCTGCAGCTGCTGCTTCTTGCGCAGTCTGACCGCGATAGATGAGGCTGATGATGTCGGCGGTCGGAAGGGCCGGGTTTGACACATAGCTGGTCGACAATCGGTCGACGGGGCCCATCAGTGTGACTGTCAGGTCGTACTGCTCAACCGTGGTCGCGACCTGAACGTTGAGCACGGGTCGAGTCTGGTTGGGGTCGTTGAAGCTCACAATTCCGCGCTGCAGTTTGTAACGATTCCCCATGAAGAAGAGTTCACCCGAAGTCAGATCGATCCGGCCGATGACCACTGGGCTGGCGACCGTGCCGTCGATGCGGAGATTCGTCGTCCCAGCCACGGTCAATTGCGAACTCCGCGCCGTCAGATTCTGTGCCGACTGCACCGAAACTGCCAGCTTTATATTGTCGGAGAACGTTTGATTCAGCGGCGGTACAGACGGGGTGTTGAACTGGCTGGTGACGGTGCTGAGGTTGAAATCCGGAGTGAAGTTCAAACTGTCGATAAGCGTCCGACCGCGCAGTGTCGCCGTCTTCAGATTCCCCGTGAGCGTAAGATCGCTATCCAAAACACTGCGAACTCCCACCGGATAGAGCACTCGCATGTTCTTACCCTGCAATGCAACGTTGAATTGCAGGTTTGGGCGAAGGGTGATGGAACCGCCGCCCGAAACTTGTCCTCCTCCGATGTCACCGATCAGACTTGTGATTTGAATTTTCTCGCTGGTGAGATCGAGGGTAGCGTTTATCTTGGAAATTCCGACCGGGGCAGTACTGGTTGAGAAGACAGCGTTTCGAATCCGGATCTGCCCGTGAACATTCGGGTGCGGCAGGTCTCCCCCGACGTTCACATCAAAATCTGCGCCCCCTGCGCTTTGAACAGAAGTATCGAACATACCGACGAGCTGGAGGTTCACGCTTCCTTGGGCATGGACGCTCATTGGTGCTTCAGTGCCGATCGGCACACGGCCCTGTAATTGAATCGACGTCTGCGTTCCGAGAATCTCGGCGGGATGAATCACCAGGACAGAGTCCACATAATCCGCGCGGATTGGGCTAGAGTTGGAAAATTGCAAAGACCCGTAAACGGCAGTCAGCGTGGGAGCCGTCAGGTGCGCAACAATTTTCGACGGGTTTTTTAATGGACCCTGCAACGAGGCGTGGACTTCAGTCTCGCCGTTGAATCCCGCAGGTACGCTGGGCGCGTACACCCCGAGAAACGGACCAAGCGGAACTTTATTGGTATCGATGGAAGCTTGCGTATTGAAATTGTCAAACAGGTCGACGTTTGCGTCGCCTCGCACATACGCTTCGGCTAGGTTTGAGTTCAGAGTCAGATGCGCACGTCGGTGGTCGAGCTTCACCAGCGCATTCACGTCTTTCACCGTTGTATTACGAATCTGCAAAACGGGAACGTACAGGGTCAGATTGAGTTGTGGATCATCTATGGTCCCTGCACCGCTCGCCGAGAGTGTCAGCATGCCCGCAACCGGAACTTTTCTCGCCGTGACCGCCTGCAAGTTCTGGATGACGATTTCTGGGGCCTGTAGCTTCAGATTGTAAGCTTTGGTCTTCGGAGTGAAGTGGAGAGTTCCCGAAACCGAGCCCGCCGCAAGCTTCATGGCTAACTGCGAGTCGATCGAGTCATTCGCTGTTTCAAACTGGACGGCAAGATCTTGGATGGGCTGATTGTAAGCGCTGGCTCTCAGGATCCGCAGCGATCCATGCCCTGAGGGATGAAGTTCGGAACCGCGCAAGGAAATGTTTGCGGAAAGATCGCCCTCGACCGGGTAGTGCAGATTACCCAGATGTTCGAGGTCGCCCAGCGATATTCCATGAGCAGTGACATTGGCCGCGATAGCATTCGAGGGAAAATAGGACCAATCCCTCAAGTGAATGTCAGTTGTGAAACTTAGGCTCCCTTGCTGCACGCCCACCAGCGAAGCTTGCGAAATCTTCACATGGGATGGGTTCGCTGAAATTGCGATTTGCGCAGTCTTCCATCGGCTCCCCTGAACTTGCAGATCCTGGGCGGCGATTTGCCCGGAGATGCTGGGGCTCGCGAGCGAGCCCTGAACCACCGCGTCGAGCTCGGCTTTACCCGAGACATCCACGGGTAATCCAGAACTGCTGTAGGTAGATCGCAGCGATGCTGCGAGTTCCGTCAGCCGGTGTAAGTCACCGGACGTCGCGTGCACTTGCAGATTAGAGTGGTTGCTGATTTGACCATTGACGACGACCGACGCGTCGGGAATTTGCACCCTGGTTTGGCGCAAAGTCAGGTTTTTCTGCGGCTCGTCGTAGAGGAAATGTACGGTCGCATCGAGTGGTATTGCGAATTGTTGATCCGACGAACTCTTCCACACCGCAGCCGTCACCTGCGCATTCCCGAGCAAACGGAGACTTTTCACGGTTCCAGTCCAGGAGCCGCGCACGCTGGCATTAATGGTTCCACTAACCGGCAGGCGTCGGATATCTTCGCGCCGGATCACGAGTTTAGCCGATTGTATTGAGCCTCTTTGTAGGGAAGCTTGAAACGCAACGCTGGGTACACTTTCAAGATTCTGCATGGTCAATTCCGCATGAAGCTGGCCGCCAGTTAGGTTCGCTGTCATTTCTGGCATGTCGAAATTGCCATCGACGAGTCGATACTGCGCGGCGAGATTCTGCAATCGCACCCGAGCTTCGCTGGAAGCCGCCTCGATATCCCCGCTGGTTACGGTGCCATCGGCGGAAAGCGCGCGAAGAAGTGGTTGGCCAGCGACATCGTGGTAATGCATTTCGCCGTCGATCTGCAGGTCACCGCTGGGGGAAACTTCGTGGACCAGCCAAGCAAAATCCGGAGTATGAATCAGAATTTCGTATTTGGCGTGAACGTCCGGGCTCTCGTAATTTCTCAGTTGGCCACGAGCAGAGATCTGGGAAGAACCCATTTTGAGCGAGAGGGAATCGAGCGATGCGCCCGACGGAGTAACGCTGAACGTTGCGTCCAGAGCGTGGGGCACGACCGGGTAATTCGCGTATTTAAGCCGCCCGTTCTGATAAGAAAGAGAACCGCTATACCCTGTGACTGCAGGGTCGAAACGAATTTCCGTTCTTAGGTGATAAACGTCAGCATTCAGTTGCGACTTCGTATTGTTGTAGAAAAGTTCTCCATCGCGCAGAAGTGTGTGCCCAACTGCCAGACTCCACACCGTTGTATTGCTCGTCGGGTTCGTCGGAGGACGGGGAAGGTTACTGTTTCCCGTTCTGCCCACGATCAGGTTTGCGACCGGGTGCTCGATGAGGAGGTCCGACAGCTCAAGCCGGTGATCGAGCAGCGCCCAGATTTTCAGGCCTACCGTAAGTTTATCCACTTGCAGCAGAGGGTTCGTCCCGGCGGGCTCAGTCCCGTGCAGGACGATGCCGTAAAGTTCGATTACGAGAGGATTGGAGTGGAAATTCCAACTCTGAATTGTCAATCTGCCGCCGGTCTCAGCCTGTGCTTTATCCACGATTTCAGAGAGAACGGCGTGATGAAACCATTGCGATCGCAGTAAGAAGAAACCAGTAATAACAATCGCACAGATCGCCATCCCCAAAACGAGCGCTGTGCGCCGCACTATCGTTCGCCAATGCATGGCACCTCAGAATGCCTGACCTAGTGTGATGAAAAACTGCGTTCCACCGATGCCTGGAACCGGATTCAGATTCCGCCCGAGGTCAATGCGAATCGGTCCGATGGGAGTGGAATAACGAAGTCCAATGCCGATGGTGTTGGTGTAATTGTTTTCGAACTGGTTGAAATTGATCGCGCTGTACACATTTCCGCCGTCGTAAAACAGCACTCCGCCCAGCGGCTGCATGATCCATTTCAAGGGAAACCGAATTTCAGAATTGAAAATAAAGAGCTGCCGTCCTCCGACGGGCACGCTGATGTTGACGCATCCCGTCGTTCCCGTCAGCACATTGCAGAAGGGCACGATTCGTTGAGGCCCGGCCTCATCGATGGGAAAACCGCGCAGCGTCGTGCCGCCGCCCGCGAAAAACAACTGACTCGTTGGCACGAAACTGTTGGAGAACGCTTTCGCAAGGCCCAGGCGTATGCTGTTTGCCCAGACTACGTCACGTACGGGTTTGTAAGTGGCGTACTGCATGAACAGCCGGGCGAAATTCGCGCTCGACCCAAACGCCGTCGGAGTGATTCCAAGATTAACGGTCGTGAATGACCCTTTGTGGGCATCCAGAGGATGGTCGCGGGTGTCGCGGATGAAGGCTCCCGACGCGGTTGACAGCTTTACGTTTCTGTCTTGCGGCAGCACCAGTGCGGGAACCAGCAATTCCGAGAGACTGGTATGGTTGAAGTCGTATCGAAGTTGCAGACTGGTGTTTGTTTTTCTGTTGAGAATACGCTCCGCTTGAAGCGAAGCAGTGGCGAGTTCTGCGCCAAACAGAGGATTCTCAGTAGTACGCTCCCAGGAAAGGCTCGTGAGGCCAGTCCACTTCGTACTCACGAGGTGAGGATCCGTATAACTGGCAAGTGCTCGCTGATCCAGCCTGGAGGCAAGCACTGAAAAACTAGCTGTCTCCCCTAAGCCGCGCATATTCCGCCGCACGAACTCGATCGAACCCCGCGGGCTGGCGTACGTTCCCTGACTTGGAGCCACCTGGTGGTTGCCTACACTGATCGGAGGCAGTCCCGGGACCGCGACGGTTCCCGTTGGAGCCGTTCCTCCGCGTCGTTCCACTTCAAAGCCGAACCCATAATTAATTTCGTTTCGTTTCGCTTCATGCACACGCACTAGAGCGTCGTCCTCGGTCTTGCCATCAACGTCTTCTCTCGGCTCGACGCTTGACCAGTCGAAAATACCCAAATCGTAAAGGCGCGTTTCTGACTGCAGCAGTTGTCGCCGGTTCAATGGCGTCTCCGACTTTAGTGCGGAGGCGCGCCGCAACAGCCACATTCGCGTCTGTTCCTGGCCTTCATAGAGGACGTTGCGAATGCGGACCATCTGATTTTCGGTGATCGTATAAGTGACATCAATCCGATGTGGGTCGTTCGGAACCCGGCGCAGTTGGGCTTTGACCTCGATTCTCGGATATCCGTGATCAAGATAAGTTGCAATGATCTGATTACGGTCGCTATTCAATTTGCCCGGAGAAAACGGATCACCAGAACGCAGTTGAACCCCAGGTCCCTTCCAAAGTTCCTGGTAAGAAATGTTTTTGTTGCCGACAATTGCGACGCTTGCAACCGTCGTCCGAGGGCCTTCCGCGATTTTGAAACTGATTTGGAGCTTATGTCGGTGCTCCACAGTTGTTGGAGTTACCTTGACGTCCTCGTACCCGCCATTCTGATACAAGGCCTCGATGTTGGTGACGCTGGTTTTCAGTAATTGCAAGCTGAATACGCCAGGCGAGACGAGATGCGCTTTCTTAATGGGGATATGGGCAAGCAAGTCGTGTGCACTGAGAGCGCGATTGCCTTCAAACGCGATTTGAGAGACCTTGCCTTTCTTGCCCTTATCGATCGCATAGGATACAGATACTTTTCCGGACTGCCGTTCAAGGCTGGTATCCACTTTCACATCGAAGTAGCCTTTCTTCTGAAAGTAACCGATCAGATTTTGCTGGCCTTCATCGACGAAATCTTCGTCGACTACGCCTTCCGAATAAATGGGGATCAGCTTTCTTGCTTGCCTCCTTGAGAGAAATGGAATGAACGTGAGCCGCGCGCCCACGATTCGCACGATCACTTCAGGCCCAGGATCCACGCGGAAGGTAACGCGGACTCGATTCGTCTGCGGATCGTAGGCTGGAGCTTGTACGGTGACGTTGCTGGCGAGATAGTTGTGAGAGGAGAGGGATCTCTTGATCAGACTGACTGCCTCTTTGATGCGCTCCTCCGAATATCTTTTACCCGGCTTCATCAGGCCGCCGGCGAGGCGGGCGCGCAACGATCGAACGGCATGCATCAAGCGACGCTTCTCTTGGGGCGTCGTCCCTAAGATTTCAACCGTGCCAATACGGGCCCATGGTCCCATGTCAGCGTGGAAGGTGAGGTTGACCAGACGATGGAGATCGTCCATCTGAGTTTCCGCATGCACTTGGGCACGGAAATAGCCGTTCTCTCGCAGAAATTTCTGCAGCGAGGCTTCGGCAACCGGCAATCGCGTCTTGTCGAAAGGATGTTCGTAAGACAGGTCACTGGCGAAGTTCACAACCTGGAGCAACCGGATGTATGTAAAGTGCCGGTCGGCTGGCGGGAATTGGATGATGCCGATGTAGTAGGCCGGTTCCAGCACGAAGGTTAGGCGTAGACCCTTAGGCTCGGGAGTGACCAAGGTTCGGACGCCATTGAATCGATGGGTTGCCTCGATCGCCGCAACGCTGGCCTGCACTTTCTCTTGGGAGTAGGGCTGACCCGGTTTCTGCAGCACTAAAGCGCGCAGGGACCCGATATCCAGATGTGGATTAGCGACCAGGTCGACCGACGTAACGGTTTCGCCTTGATACGCGGCGAGGTTTTCAAGCTCGGAGTCAGACTCTTGCGCCTGAAGTAGCCCGGTAGCCAGCAAGATTAGGAGCAGCGCCACTCCACTGCGGTGCGGGACACTGATACGGATCACGCGAAGTACCTTAGGTGCGGATCATGTTTCTTCTGTTGCCGACAAAAGACCAGGCGTTCAGTCCGAGAATCTCCACCAGTTCGAGAAGACTAATGAGCCGAATGGCCCACCATGCTTCTAAATCCTGAATAAAGAAAATTCCCAACCCGTCTAAGACAACTCGTCTGTTTGGTTACGTGATGAACCGGATTTTCAGAATTGCATCACATAGTTTTAACTAAGCGCGTGCAAGTGATTGCGGCGCTCCTGCCCCGCTGCTGACAAATTTGACGGGCTTGCAGCTTCGCGACGAGCCTGGAGCTCCTCCTCCGGAGACTAAGAGAGGAAGTAGTCAACCCTGAATTAAACATTTTCTGAATCGGATCCCGCCCGCCGAGTGATGCGATGAGCAGGGACCAGGGTGTGTCGCGGAAAGTCCTGCTCAGCAAGGATGCACGATGAAGTATCAAGGCACTTGGATTTTGCTCTTCCTGTTTATCTCAGTTTTCCCACTCTTTTCACAACAATGCAGTGCACGCGACAGAACCGCTATGGTCGCGGCGCGTTCGTTCTCTTCCGCAGGCCCGTTCGCTTTGACCATTAAGAGAGAGGTGGAGGAGGTGAACTTGGTCCTCAGCGTAACCGACCGCCGAGGCCATTTTGTGCAGGGATTGACTCCATCGGACCTGACCATACTCGATGACGACAAAAAGCAGACGACGCTCACGTTCTTTCAAAGTGAAACCAACCTCCCGTTGCATGTCGCGCTGGTGCTCGATGTCAGCGCCTCCATTGCGCCTATGTTCAAAGTGGAGCAAACGACGATCCGAGATTTCCTGAAACAAGCGATCCGCCCGGCAGATTCGGTAGAGTTGTTCGCCTTTAACCAGCACGTGCAGTTAGTCGTTCCCATCCGGGGCGACTGGAAGCAAGTTTCGCGTCGCGTCAGGACGTTGAAACCAGACGGTGACACGGCGCTTTTCGACGCCGTTTCGGTTGCCAGTCAATGGCTTGCCCAAGATTCCAAGCCGGCCCGCCGGATCATCATCCTGGTCACCGATGGCGAGGAAAACGCGAGCAAAACGACCCTGGAGGAGACCGTTGCGCAGGTTCTTAGATCCGAGACAACTGTCTATGCGGTCAATGTCGTGGATTATCCCGTGGACAGCGAAGCTAAAAATGGCATTTCAATCCTGAAACAACTCTCCGACGCTACCGGGGGGACATATCTTCGGCCTACTCAAGATGGAGACCTCGACCACGCTTTCAGCAGCATCCAGCGGGAACTGCGAAGCCAGTACGCTATCGCCTACCGGCCCTCCAATCCCACCGGCCAGCTTTTTCATCGGCTCAGAGTGATATCATCTCGCAACCTGCGCGTGCGCTGCCGAACCGGATATTACGTGTGGTGATCGGCACTCAAGCGCGATTGCCGCTCCGCTGAATGCCTCCTAACCAGTAGCTAGCCGCATTCTGGTTCTCACGCCTGTGGCCGAATAGGTCCGTACAGCAAACACCATATTGACGGCGACGCTCCGTAAGATCATAAGGGAGATTACCTCGTATACGACTTCCTGCGACGAGCACCCGTGGTTTCCCGCTGCGCGAATCCGTCCTGCAACGCTTCCTTCAAATATCTGCGCGAGGGGCGCCCATTTCAATTTCGCAGTGTCAATGCCACGACCGGGGCTCGTGATCAAAGGTGGGACAGTCGAGTTCTGGTGGCTTTGTTCGCAATGCTGCCTGTCCATGACACTGGTGGAAGATGATGGCGGGGGAATCAGGCTGATTCCGTGCGCGAGCCCGCTCAGATCGCAGGCGCGCAAAGACCTCGACCCGACCGGATCAGGATGATCCTGCGAACCAGTACCCTTGCTGTCGTCGAAGGTCTTGCCTGCCCCTTCTTCACGCAGCACGATTAGTGGATCAAAAACATAAAACCAATGCGCCCAAAACTAGCGCTGCGAAAGCCTCGCCGTCGGATCTTGCGCGCTCGCGCTGACACGCGGTTCTGGTGCTTTGTCCAAAATCTCACAAAGTTCCTTGACCAGGAGACTCAGCTTTTCAGAATCCGGCTCATCGATGATTTGTTTTGCTCCATCCTCCCAGGTTCTTGCTGGTGACTAGGGGGGCGACTGGCTGGCTGCTTTTGCGGGCTAAATCCTGCATCTCAACAACCCCGCTTTACTGGCATCTTGAGAGCGGAACGATCTTATTTCTTGGCGCGGTTTTCCGCTTCCGCAATCCATCCTCGCCGCAATCTCTCCGGCGCGATGCTCGATAGATAGGGTTTGAGGTCGACGATTGGAGTTCCGTCGAGCATGTCAACTCCGCGGACGTGCAATCGGCTGCCCTCACGATGCAGTAACTCGACAACTGTCAAGCCGATTGGATTCGGCCGCCGTGGAGAACGGGTCGAGAACACGCCGTGAGGCTGGCCATCGATGGGCACTGTGCCAAACAGTTCGAATCCTTCGGAGCGGTCAAACACCCACAGTACGAACAGGTGGGAAAAGCCTTCGATATCGGCAAGGCCAGCCTCGAATTCGCCGAAAATCTCGAAAGCCCCCTCTGCTTCGTGCTTAGCGCCCAATCCTTTGGGGATCTCCTTGGTTTGTGTGTAGGGCGTGTGCGCAACGCCGATAGGACGCAGTGAAAACATGCACTGGCAATCCTTTCAGATTCTTTTGCTTTGGTCCAGCGGCGCTGC
Source organism: uncultured Acidobacteriaceae bacterium (assembly GCA_963772045.1). Classification (GTDB taxonomy): domain Bacteria; phylum Acidobacteriota; class Terriglobia; order Terriglobales; family Acidobacteriaceae; genus Sulfotelmatobacter. The sequence continues at coordinate 152,406 of CAVYWC010000007.1, forward strand.
CTCCGCACAGACCGCTGCATAATCTTTCCAGAATGCCGCGATAAGTCTCAGGATCATCGAATGTGTACACGGAACGGCCCTCGGGCGAATCCCCTTGAAAACTTCATCGGCAGAATTCATCTGGCCCTCAAGAAGTGGCTTAAACATCGTGGCGCGTGGCGCTAACTACACTATTTCTAGTTACATACGAACTGGTACGATGGAGGGCTTAGGTGGCACAGCAGTGCCATAGGCAAATTGCGATCGCGCAATTAAGTTTTTGAGTGAGCAGTTCTGGGGAGGGCTGCCCGGGCGTCCTGTACTCGAATGAGTTGCAGGCGCCCGTTATTATTTGCCCTGCAGTTGATTTCTCTATCTCCTTAGGTATTGCCCCATCCCGGTCCAGTTTGTCAGCGCCCGTAACGCCCCATCCACTCCGCCTGCGCCAGGATGTGCCCCTTCATCGCGGACTCCAGTTCCCGCTTGCTCGCTCCAACTTTGAGATCGAGTTTCGTGTCGAGTGCAAACAGTTTGAAGTAATAGCGATGCGGTTTGCCAGGAGGCGGGCATGGCCCGTTGTAGCCAGTCCTTCGGAAGTCGTTCTTGCCCTGGTTCGACCCGTCCGGCAGACTCTCTCCTCGGCTGACTGCTTCGGGGAGGCCACGCGCGCCGGGCGGGAGATTCCACAGCGTCCAATGATTCCAGTTTCCAACGGGAGCATCGGGATCATCAACCAGAAGAGCCAAAGATTTTGTTCCCGGCGGAGGTTCTGTCCAGGTCAGTTGCGGAGAGACGTCTGCCCCATCGCAAGTGAACTTTTTCGGAATGTCTCCGCCGCTGGAAAAGCTTGTACTGGAGATCGTCAGAGACATGGCATTTCCTCCCTGTAGTGCGGGCGATGCGGCACGGAAGAAAACTGGGTTCGCTGATGCATGCGCGGAAATGGGCAAGATTCCTGCGACCAGAATCGCCGCGAGTATCGGCGACATCAGCCCTTGAGATACTTCAATACCGAGCCCGCTTGATCGGGTTACGAACCAATTCTTTGGGCGCTGAAAGACGACGTCGGGTTGGATGCAGCGGGGCATGAACGGAATCGTGCTCGCGAGTTTCTAGGGGTCAGTTGGTGGAAATCGTGAAGTTTACTGTAATGTTGGTTTGCGTTTCGACGGGTTCGTTGTTCATATAGTGCGGCTTGAAACGCCACTGCCTTACGGCTTCCTGTGCAGCCTCGGCCAGTATGGGTGGTCCAGTCATCACGTGAAGATCCTGGATCAGCCCATCGCGTCCAATCAGGGCCTGCAGAATCACGGAGCCCTGAACCTTCATCTGACGCGCCAGTACGGGATATCCCGGCCGCACGGGCTGACTCACAACGTCTGCGGCCTCGGCAGAGATTCGCAGGTGTTCGGCGGCGTTCGAGGTCAGGTTGCCGGCACTGGCTTGATCTACGCCATCCGCGACTTTTTGCGGTGGCGAGCCCGGTTGCAAGTCGACACGCAAAGAGTTTGTGCCCGGATGTACCCGGCTGTGATAGTCGCCGGCGACTACCTCCACTTCGAGTGGTGGAAGCACGGTCCTTGCGTTCGAAATCGTAACTGGTGTGGTTGCGGTTTCTGCGCCCGCAAGTGCACTCGAAGCAGCCGCCTTCGAGTGGTGGTTGCGCGAGGCATTTGTCGCAGTTTTTTCTGGAATCGCGACCTTTGCGGTTGGTGGAACCGGTTGTGTCTGTATCGTGACCATGGCGGGGACGGGATCCAGGTCGTCTGCGTCTTCTGTATCGGGGAACCAGAAATCGCGATCCCGGTAGATCACTACGATCAGCGCGGCGAACAACAAGACGAGAGCCACCAACATCATGCGTCGCTGGCTCTTCTCCCGAGGTCCGGATTTTTCCGTAACCGTCAGGGCAGAATCCTCCGCCTTCCCCATCGATGGCTTGAGTTCAAGCATGGAAAACCTCATGCCGCCACTCGGGCAACGCGCATAGTATGACTCCAAAGTAGCGGAAAGGCCAGCAAAACGCGTCGAATTTGACCTTCTCGTATGGCCCGTTCGTGCTATGGTGAGCGTAACTTTCTGCCCCATTCCGAATCGCATTCTCTGGATTGATTTTCTGCCAGGGGGAGCTTTTCTGCAGGAGAAGCATGGAATTGCAAGATCCCAAGCGGAGCAGGCCCGAATCGAATGCTGGTGAGGCCAAGCCCTCCACGGGCGAACGTGAATCAGAGCAGGCTGGTTCAGCGGAATTGCGCCCACGGGAGGAGAGCCCGACGGCAGAGACGGCATCGACACGCACGTGCTCGGCGTTTAGCGAGGGAAGCGAACAGAAAACGCCTCGGCGAGAATCGAAAATCGTGCATGGCATGACCCAGCGCCAGTTTGGCCGCGTATCCCGGCGCGAGTTATTGAAAGTGATGCCTGTCCTTGCCTTAGGAGCATTTGCTATTCCGGGTGTGCAGGATTCATTACTGAAAAAAGGCCTCGCATTCAGCGACTGGGCGTCGGCACGGCTTTTTCGGCGCGGACACCTCGCGCCAACATTCGGCGATGCTGCATTGACCCCGTTCGAAAAATTCCCCATCAATGATTATGACGTCGACGATCCCGGAATAATCTTCGAGAACTGGACCCTAAGAGTGAGTGGCCTGGTGCAGAAGCCCGGCGATTACAAATTAGAGCGGATTCAATCGTTGCCCCTCATGCGGCAAAACACCCGTCACATTTGCGTCGAGGGATGGGACGTGATCGGCCGCTTTGGAGGCACACTGCTTTCCAATTTCTTGAGCATGATCGGCGCCGACACTTCGGCGCGCTTCGTCACCGTTGCCTGTGCCGACGATTACTATGAATCGCTGGATATGGCGACGGCACTGCATCCGCAGACGCTGCTCTGCTGGGAAATGTATGACCGTCCGCTGACTCGGGAACACGGCGCCCCGGTACGTCTGAACATTCCAACAAAAATTGGTTACAAGCAGGCGAAGTACTTGACAGATCTGAAAGTGACGAATGTTCTCGACAAGGTGGGCTATTGGGAAGATCAGGGATATTCGTACTATTACGGGCTGTGAAACTTGGGGTTAGTGCATGAGTGGTGCAATCGTCGAAATCACACGAACCCAGGACGAGAAAACCGAAACCGCGGCGCGGGCCGTTTACGAACATCCTCTGCCCATTCGCCTATGCCATTGGCTGAACGCGATTTCTCTTTTTGTGATGGTGGGTAGCGGGCTGCAAATCTTCCGTGCCTTCCCCAGCTTCGGCGCAAAGATTCCACAGAAAGATTTGTTGAACTGGCCGAAATCACTGGCCCTTGGAGGCTGGCTCGGTGGCGCGCTGCAATGGCACCTGACCTTCATGTGGATTTACATGGCCACCGGTGCCGTCTATCTCGGCTATCAGATCTTCAGCAGAAACTATCGACAGGTCCTGTTCACGCCTCGCGATGTTCGGGGCGTTTGGCCGATGCTGAAGCATTATTTTTTCTTCGGTACGAAGCCGCCCACACGAGAACCTTATAACCCGCTGCAGAAGCAGGCGTACACGGGCGCAATCGTGCTCGGACTGCTTTCCGTTCTAACCGGCTTTGTGATCTGGAAACCGGTGCAATTCTCCTGGCTGGCTTGGCTCATGGGCGGATTTCACTGGGCACGGCTCTGGCACTTCCTCGTGATGTGGGCGATTTTAGCCTTTGTCTTTGGCCATCTGATCATGGTTGTTCTCCACGGCTGGAACAATTTTCTTTCCATGCTGACGGGCTGGAAAAAAGATCCAGAGTACTGACGCGAGCTGAGCGATGGCCGAAGCAGAAGCAAACTTTGCGCTGCAAAATCCGGGGCAGGCAGGCGACACGCGCGAGCAGCATCTGATCGAGCTTGTGCAGAGTGGGCGCAACGAACTTTTTTACCAGCTCGTGCATCCCTACGAACGACGCGTCTACGCCGCGGCCCTGGCCATCCTCAGAAACGAAAGTGATGCCGAAGATGTTGCGCAGGAAGCCATGCTGAAGGCTTTGGTGAACATCCGGCAATTTCGCGCCGAAGCCCGCTTTAGCACGTGGCTGATTCAGATCACCGTCAATGAAGCGCTAATGCGGCGCAGAAGGGAACGAACCGTGGCGATGGAAGGCATCGACGACCGCCTCAATGACGAAACCGATTACCTTCCCCGCGAGTTCGCCGACTGGCGCGAGATTCCGTCGGAAGCCCTCGAGCGCAAGGAAGTGCGGCAGCGGTTGGCTGAGGCTCTGGCCTCGCTTGACCCGAAATACCGCGAGGTCTTTGTCTTGCGTGACATGGAACAGTTAAATATTCAGGAAACGGCCGAGACGCTGGGGATCTCGGTCGCGTCGGTGAAAACACGCTTGCTGCGGGCTCGCCTGATGTTGCGCGACCTGCTGGCGCGCGGGTGGGAAAACGGCTGGTTCAGCCGTTTGCCATTCGAGAAGGGAACGAAGCCATGGTGAACCGGGAAGCAAGCCCACAAGAGCTGAAATGCGAGCAAGTGTGGCGCGAGATTTCCAACTATCTCGAAGGCGATGTCGATGCCTCGCTCCGCGTAGCGATGGATCAGCACTTCCGCACATGCCAACGCTGCCGGTCCGTGTTGGAAGGCACACGCAACGTGGTTCGGTTATACACCGACGAGCGCATGATCGAGATGCCCGCCGGATTTAGCCGCCGTCTGGAGACCCGTCTGGCGCAAAGCGCGAGCGCGACCAGGACTCGCTGGTCGAGTTGGTATGCATGGATGGTTCCGGTGGCAGCACTCTTATTAATCACTGGTGGCATTCGCGTGGCGAACTCGCTGACGGCTTCTCATCCCATGAAGACCGCGCACGCTCAGCCTGCCCGCGAAATCCCGCCTGATATGCCTGTGATTGTCACCGCGGGTGCGAAGGTGTTTCATGCCGCCGGATGCCCATTCATTCACAATAAGCAAACCGAGCGTACTCTGACGGCACGGGAGGCCATGCGGGAAGGCTATATTCCGTGTCTTCGCTGCATGCGGAAATACCTGAACACCAGCGTTGTTGGGAAAAATGCGAAATCAGCGGAAGATGATGCGGACTCGGAGGCGATCGAGCAAGATGGAGACGGTGATGCCCAGGACGGAGGGCAGTAGCTGCAACGAAGACGTCTTCTCTCGAGCAAAAAATTTGGCGCGGCCAATTTAATCCGGGCCGTAAATGCGACGAGAAAAAGCTACAACGGTTCTACCCGGCAGTTCAGATGCGTTCAGCAAGCCAATTGCTCGCGGGTAATCTTCAATCCGTTTAGATTGCCCAGCGCAGCGACGGCCACAGACTCGGTCTTGAAGAACTGGTTGGCGAGGGTTGTGAGATCCTCTGCCGTGACGGCTTCGATTTTCGCGATCAATTCGTCAAGATCGTAGAAATGATCGAAATACATCTCCTGCCGCGCCAGATTTGACATGCGCGCGGTGCTCGATTCCAGTGAGAGCATTAGGCTGCCCTTGAGTTGGTCTTTCGCTCGACGCAATTCGTCGTCCGCCACCGTTTCGGTTTTCAATCCACGAAATTCGCTGATCACGGATTGGACTACCTTTGCGGCTGACGCCAGCGATGTTCCTGCATAGACGGCGAGGCAGCCCGTATCGCGGTATGGATTGAGATCGCTGTAAATGGAATAAGCAAGCCCCTGCCGCTCGCGAATATTCTGAAACAGACGCGAACTCATCCCTCCGCCCAGCAGCGTGTTGAGAATGTACCCGGCATGACGTTTTTCGTGCGCAATGGGATGGGCCGGCACTCCCATGCATAACTGCACCTGCTCGAGCGCCTTTTTATTGCGCAGGATGATGCGCGACACAATCTTCGGCGCCGCTGAGTGAAATCCGTTGTTCATCGGCTTCATGTGTTCAAGGTGACGAGTCACCAACTCAACGAAGCGGTCGTGATCGAGATTGCCTGCAGCCGAAACAATGATGTTCCCGGGGGCGAAACGATGAGTGTAGGCATCATAAACCGGCTGCCGTTCGAAGCGCTTCACCGTCTCCTTTGTGCCCAGAATCGGCTTCCCCAATGGGTGATCTTTCCAGAAATTCTGCGTGAAGATCTCGTGGACCAGGTAATCGGGATTATCCTCATCCATCTTGATTTCTTCGATGATTACGCCGCGCTCTCTCGCTATGTCGGCCGCGTCGAAAACGGGGTTCAAGACCAGGTCGCTGAGAATGTCGACTGCCGTGGGAACGTGCTCGTCGAGCACCTTTACGTTAAAGCAGATGCATTCCTTGGCAGTGAATGCATCCATGTTGCCACCAATCGAGTCCACCTGCCGCGCAATCTCTTCCGCGCTACGGTGTTTCGTACCCTTAAACACCATGTGCTCAATGAAATGGGAGATACCGTTCCACTCCGGTTCTTCATCCCGGGAGCCGGTTTGCAGCCAGATTCCGATCGACGCGGACCGTATGTGCGACATCTGTTCGGTGATGATTTTCAGGCCGTTGGGGAGCACCTGGCGGCGAATATTGCGAGGTTCCTGAGCCATAAGTACATCCTAAAATTACAAAAATCGATGATTGCTTTGGACCCCAACTCACTTGCTAGACTTGTTTCTATTCTGACACAATGGCGAAAGGTGTGCGAAAATAGTTTTAGTTGCTTAGAATCATAGTGTTAGCTTCGGTCTGCTTGGAGCCGATGACCTCGTTCGTAACAAGGATTTCTTCTTGCCCGTAGATGCCAAACTCCACTTGCTCGGTTGCGACCGAACTGAACTGGCTGCGCTGGTCGAGCGTGAGGGTGAACCCGCGTTTCGGGCGCAGCAATTGCTCGAGGGTATTTATCGACAGAGAATCGAATCCTTGGAACAGATCTCAACCCTTCCGCATCCGTTCCGGTCAAAGCTGGCTGCGGATGGCCTTTCGATCGGGCTACCCCGGATCGAGAAGCGGTTTACTTCCGAAGACGGTACGGTCCGTTATTTGTTTGGATTCGACGATGGCCAGAGTGCGGAAGCGGTTTGGATGCCGGACGGCGACGGCGGTGAAACTGGAGATGGAAGTGAGGCCGGCGATCCGGCTCCCGCCAGCGCAATGCGCTCCTGGGATCGTGCAACGATTTGTATTTCCAGCCAGGTCGGATGTGCCGTCGATTGCCAGTTTTGCCTGACCGCCTTGCTGGGCGTGAAGAGAAACCTGACTGCCGGCGAAATCGTGGGGCAAGTTCTTTCCATTTTGAATGACCAAAAAGTCTCGCCGTCCCGAGATCGCATCAATCTCGTTTTCATGGGCATGGGAGAGCCATTCCTGAACTACGACAACTTCATGAAGGCAGTCTGCCTCCTGGTGCGGGAAGTTGGGATCGCAGAATCGCGTATGACTGTCTCGACCGCGGGAATTGTCCCCCGCATCGAGGATTTCGGAAACGAGCCGATCCGCCCCAAGCTGGCGATTTCGCTGAATGCATCGAATGACGAATTGCGAACGCGTCTGATGCCTCTCAATCGAAAATGGAATTTGGAAAAACTCATGCGGGCGGCGCGAAATTTCCCCCTGCGCAATCGCGAGCGCATTACATTCGAATACGTTTTGCTCAGTCAAGTGAATGACTCTCCAAAAAATGCCTCGGAGGTGGTGGAGTTGTTACGCGGAGTGCGGGCCAAAGTGAACTTGATTGCGCTGAATCCCGGGCCAGGGATTGACTTCTCTACTCCCAGTGAGGAACGTGTTGCTGCCTTTCAGAAGCTGCTGATTCAGGCGGGGATTCCGGCATTTATCCGGCGTCCGCGAGGGCGCGACATCTACGCTGCCTGCGGACAACTCAAGCAAACGGTCGAGCTTGCCACGCCGCCGGTGTTGTAGCCTCGCGCGTCCGCGAAGGAGCGGAAAGCAAGGCTGGCAATTCAACCCGCAGCGAGAGCATCCCATCTCTTGTTCGTCGACTGAAAACCTGCCCACCGTGTTCCTGCAAAATACCCTGGCACGCGCTAAGACCTTGCGCATCTTGATCAGGAGAGACTGAAGATCTATCGTCAGCGGATTCGAGCGTCTCCGAGCCGCTCGCGATCGAAAGCATACAAAATTGCTCTTTCTGCTTTGTGCGGACTAGCAATATCCTGCTGTTTTCGCCCATCGCATGCGAAACATTTCCCAAGAGTTGCAGGCACACCTGCAGGAGTTGGTTGGCGTCCCCGAGCACTTTTGCGAGCTCTTTATCGAGTTGCGTCTGCACGGTGATGTTGAGCGATTCGAATTGTGGCTGCGCCAGCTTGACTGCAGTTCGCACCAGAGTATTGAGGTCGAGCGGTGATTTGGGAGTCGGGCTCTGGCGCGCAAAGCTGATCAGACTCGCGACCAGAGACCTGGTACGCCGGACCTCTCGTCCAATTCTTGCTGCCAGCGGCTGTTGCCGGGGATTGAGTTCTGTATTAAGCAGCAAGTCGGAGTAACCGAGCATCGCTGTGATCGGATTGTTCAGTTCATGGGCAGCGCCGCCCACCAGTTGGCCAATCGAGGCTAGCTTCTCCGACTGCAGAATCTGGGCTTGCAGACGCTTCAGGTTCTCAAAAGACTCTCGTGAATTATTCAACATGTGAACCAGTTCGCGCTCCAGGCGGTATTGACGGCGAAAGACCATCATGCCCATTAACAGTGCTGCGATGAGAGTTGTGACCACCCGAAACAGCCGAATGCGCGCTGGGACGACAGCATCCGACATGGCCCAGGCTGCGAATAGCGGCAAGGAAAATACTGCAATCATGCTGCAGCGTGCCACCCATACGCCGTACACGGTCGAAACTTCGCTGCCATCGGCTTGAGGTTCCTCGGGATCGCCGCGCACACCAATCCACGTCAGCCAAGCCATGGAGCAGGCTAACGGAATGTCGTAAAAACTGCCGCTGTAATAGGAGTTGCGCGCTAGCGCCCAGTTGGCCAGCGCTGAAGCGGCGGAGTAGGTTAAGCTCATCCCAAAGAGGTTGAAATACAACTTCCTCCACCCTCCGCGGCTGTAGAACCAGCAAGCGGCCAAGCCGAGCAGGAACGCGATTTTTTCGGCGGAGTACGCATTGTTCAGATTCCGCTCATAAGCCGCGACGTCGGACACGACATACTGCCAAGGAATCACAATCAGCACGTAAAGATACAACCACCAAACAAGCAGCAGGGCGAAGTCGAGTCTTCCCAGGTGGGCCGCATAATCGTCGCGCGCGACATGAGGACGCAGCGCGATGGCGGCCATCATGGGCACGATGTTCAGAAACAGAACAACGTCTCCCACGAAGATGTCGGGAATTGGCTGTCGGAGCACGACTTCGTAGTAAGTCCAAAGCAGTTGATAAGAAAGCCAGAGCAGGACTCCTAGCATCATCAGCGACCAGAACAGCCGCATGCGTCCGCGGGAGCGCACCGCGAGCGGGAGAAACGAGAAGAAGCCTGAGAACAGCAGCAGGGCTTCGACAATGTCGGTAAGCGCGGCTAGCCGAAACGACTCAGGCAGCAGCAACGCCGCGAGCATGAACCCACCGAGTGTAGTCAGCACCGCGGCAAGCCAGAGTTGGGAGCGCTTATTCAAAACACAGCCTCAGCGCCATTCTAGTTGGGAAAACGCAGCGTTGACGGTTACTGTAGTAACTTCCGTCGACCAGCCGCCCCGAGGCCCCGAGGGAGTCAATTCGAAGACATTTGCAGGGGCAAGTACCTGCATGCTTACCGCTTGCGCTTGCTCCTAAGCTTCGATCGTTCAATAATGTACAGCGCCCCACTGTGGAGAAGAAACGCGTGGATGCCCGCCTACAGCGGTTCAAGCAGTCCTGGAGATGGCGAATTCCGCCCGACCCGAGCGAAACCCGCCGGATCGAGCGCTGGCTCGCCACTGCTCGCGTTTTTCTGGCGGTATCGACCCTTGTTGCCATTCGTCTCGATCCAACCGAACTGGGCCATTCGTGGGCAGCCTACGGTCTGTTTGTCTTTTACTTGGCCAACGGAATTCTGATTCTCATGCTGTTACGGCGACGGCAGCGATCGACCCCGGCGTTTCGTTTTTTTGTGCACGTCGGAGACATTGTTTGGCCGGCGCTGATTTCAGTGTTCGCGCCGGCGCCGCGGACGCCCTTCTTCCTTTTCTTCTTTTTTGTGCTCGCCGCGGCAGCCTATCGCTGGGGCGTCTGGGAAACCCTGAGCACGGCCGCCGCCGAAGTCGTGCTGTTGTGGATCGAGAACCTCACAGTTGTGCATTTCTGGTCCCTACCGGGAGGATCTCAGGCATGGAGCCGCTTCACCGGCTTACGCATAAATGCCCAAGAGTTCGAACCCGAACGCCTGTTCATGCTCTCGGTGTATCTGCTGGTCATGGGCTTGTTGCTCGGGTATCTTGCCGAACAACAGAAACACCTGCGGGCGGAAAAGGCGATGGTCAACCGCATTCTGTCTCGAGTGCGGGTGGAAGCGGGGCTAAACGGCACGTTGCAGCAGATCTCCAATGAAATCATTTCCATGTACAACGCCTCTCGCGTTCTGCTGGCCTCGCAAGAAATTCACAGCCATCGTACTTTTTTGGGTGAAGTGAAGGTGTCTGCTGGCGGAGCGCCTTCCGAGCTTCGATGGCTCGATTCGCGGCCTGCGGATGCGCGGGTGTATTTGGAGGATCTTCCTGGGGACGCCTGCTACATCTCAGCCAAGGGAAATCGATTGTCCGTTCTGGCGATAGACCAGGATGGAAACGTGTTGCACTCGCCGACCCGTTCCACGAAACTTGAGGGTATTGCTCGATTCCGCGAGCTTTACAAGTTCGACTCGCTGGTCAGCCTGGCGTTCCTATTTGGAGAAGAATGGAAGGGGCGCGTTTTCCTGATCAATCCCTCTTGGCGCGGCGAGGAGCAGGAGGAATTGCGATTTCTGCTGAGCCTGGTGCGGCAGGTGGGGCCAGCCGTGTACAACGTTTATCTCCTGCATCGTCTACGGCGCCGTGCCAGTGCGGTCGAACGGGCGAGGGTCGCCCGCGAATTGCACGATGGCGCGGTGCAGTCATTGATTGCGGTTGAGATGCAGGTGGATGTACTACGACGTCAGGTCGAGAATGGGAAGCCCATCAGCGGCGAGTTGGTGCGCATCCAGGGCCTGCTCCGCGAGGAGGTTTTGAAGCTGCGGGAACTGATGCAGCAACTGAAATCCATCGATGTGGATGCGCAGCGTCTGCTCGGAGTGTTAAACGACACGGTCGAACGGTTTCAGCGGGAGACCGGCATCAGTGCCAGATTTGTCACCGACGTCGTCGAACTGGATATGCCGCAAAGCGTATGCCGTGAGCTGCTCCGGATCGTGCAGGAAGGTTTGGTCAATGTGCGCAAACACAGCGGCGCTCGGCATGCGCTGGTGCGTCTGGGTTCCAGCCGTGGTGGCTGGAATCTTACTGTGGAGGACGATGGCAAAGGCTTCCCCTTTGCCGGTCGCCTTACCCAAGTACAGATGGAGGAAATGGGGCGAGGACCGATGATCATCAAGGAACGCGTACGTTTAATTGCGGGTGAACTCACGGTAGAATCGAATCCCGGGCAGGGAACGCGACTCGAAGTTACGGTGCCGCGCGGAAGGGACGTGGCCCATGAATTTTAGAAAACCTCAAACCGTTCGCATCGTGATCGCCGATGATCATCCGATCTTCAGGGATGGCTTGCGTCGCTTGCTGGAGTCTGAATCCGATCTGAAGGTTTTGGGCGAGGCGGCCGATGGCGCCGAAGCGGTCAAGTTGGCGCGTCAACTCAAGCCCGACATCCTGCTGCTCGATCTAGCCATGCCCAAGCATCCCGGTCTGGAGGCGCTGCGCGAATTGAGCGTTCCGGGCAACGCTGCTCCCGTGCGCGTTATTTTGCTCACGGCGGCGGCCGAAAAGAGCCAGATCGTGGAGGCTCTACAACTGGGCGCACGCGGCGTTGTTCTCAAGGATTCCGCCACCCAGTTATTACTGACAGCTATTCACACGGTGATGGCTGGCGAGTATTGGGTCGGCCGCGAAAGCGTATCGAACCTGGTCCAGTACTTGCGCACGCTGATGCAATCTTCCAACGATGAAGCGCGGCAGAAGAAGTTCGGTCTCACGCCGCGCGAACTCGAGATTGTTTCCGCCGTCGTGGCGGGATATTCGAACAAAGAGATCGCCGAGTATTTCAAGATCAGCGAAGATACCGTGAAACATCACCTCAGCAATATTTTCGACAAGCTGGGAGTCTCTACGCGGCTGGAGTTGGCTTTGTTTGCCGTGAATCAGGCCTTACCTCTGAAGAGTATAGCCTAAAGACATTCTAATGGCCTTGGCACTTTTGGGCCATTGGCGCCGGGCATGCGCGGAGCTAGACTTCGAGCATCACGATCTTGCCTCGTGGGATTGCTGTTTGTTGGAGATTTGCTCCGAAGGAGAACTGCACAAGGCAAGATTCCGAGAAAAGAGAGCCCCGTGGCTAACCTTCTAATGCGCTTGTGGAACGATGAATCCGGTCAGGACATTGCAGAATATGCTGTTATGCTGGCAGTGATTCTCGTAATCGTCGTGGGTACGATTCGGTTGATCGGATCCAATGCCAACAATGTGTTCTCCAACGTTGGCAGCGCGATTCAATAGCTCCTCTTTTCGTTTGCGGACCGGAACGCCGTCGTAGCCTCGGGCTGAGCCTGCTTCTCGCCCAGTCTTTCCTCTTTTATTTCTGCTCCGATGCGGTTGGAGTGGTCGTTGAAAGCGCGACCTTCTCTCCGCTCGCCAAACGCGTCAAATAGGGGAATACCGGCGTGATCTCGAATTCCATCTTCTCGTGAGCCGAAAGTAAAGCCACAGGTTTGGCCTTCGAAAGCTCCACTTGGTCGCTCCAGGGATCCACCTTGACGCGGCCGCCAAGAGGCAGGGCAGCGATTTGGTCTAGGCTCTTCTCGTTCAGCGCGGGAGCGCCGGCTAACAAACTCGACATTCGGATACTCTTGCCCGCCGCCAAACTGTTCCCAAGGTGCGGACGAATTAAGTTTGGAAGATCGGGAGCTTTCTGCTGCAGAGCCTCCAAGAACAGCCCAGCGTTGGCAAGTTTGTCTTTGTAAGGAGAGTTCTTTAGCAGTTCCAGAGCCTTGGTATCGGCGGCTTCTTCATCCGCGGGATTGCGCTTGAAGTCGAACCGCTGAAAAGAATCTTTGTCCGGGAACAGCATCTTGTCGCTGAAGGCTAGGGTCGTGTCCATCCGATGTCCGAGCACGATATGAGCAAGCTCATGCGCCAGCACCATTGCCAGGGAAGCCTCGTCGGGAAGCACATCGAGCAGTCCGCGACTTAGGACAATAGTGTGTCCGATCGTGAACGATTCCAAAGGAGCGGTCAGCAAAACACGGCATTGCACGTCCCCTTGAAGATCAATGTTGTTGGTGACCAGGAGATTGTTGACCACCGTGCACAGAACCTTATCGACTTCTCCCGGAGGCGCGAGGAGCCCGACTTTCTGCAGGCGCTCGGTTGCGTTGTCTTCCGCTTGCTTTTCCCACAGCCGCTCGGCCACAACCGGGCTTGCGTCGGCCGCGGTATCACTCTGGTCCTTTACCGATTGGGGAGAATCCACCAGAATCTGCGTAAACTCCTCATTCTTGTTCAGAAACTTTAAGTCGTAGCCCCAGAGGCGAGTCTGCGCCCGGAAGTGCAGCGACTTGCTCAAGCCGGTCTTGAGATTGGATTCTTCCGTGTAGATGTAGGCGGGCAGCCAAGTGTCCGGTCGCATATTAAGGCGCCAGCTGTCGAAGTGAAAAAACAGTGCATTCTTGGGCTGCGGGGAATAGGTACCGTTGAAGCGGACGATGTTGTAACCCTGGTCCTCAACCCAGATTCTGCCCTTGAAGCGCGGAATCCGTTGATCTGGTTTCGGCTCAACCTCGATCACGAGGCAGCGGACTTCACCCAGGAACTCGCGGCGCACGAAGTTGAAGTTGTAATACTTCCTCTGAAAATCTGTGTCGAGGATCACCATTTGTGCGAAGCCGAGCGGCAGGAAACGCAGAGAGTACGCTCCGGTTAACTTGACCAGCAGACGCGTGCCGAATCCCGGCTGACCAACGAAAGAGGTATCTTCGGTGCCGTCGGACATGTCGAGACGGCCGAGAAAATAACGATCGTTCACGGGCACTGCATTCTCCGAGCTGTCGTTTTTCAAATCCTGCAAGTACGTCTCGACCATGGGATGCATGTGGCGCATCTGCGCCAAAAAGAAATGCTCGCGCTGCACGATACGGTCAATGACATCGTTGAACGTGCTGGGCATCGGAAGCGCGGTGGGAGCGGTTTGCGTAGTCGAAACCGTGGGAGTCGTGCTCGCCACTGGATCCGGGGGCACCGCGGGGGAACCCTGCGCCACGACTCGAGGAACGCAAGTCAGGGCAATTGCTACCAAAGCAGAACCACAACTGAACATTCGCATAAAAACCTTCTGGGAGTAGATCACGCTAACTGAAAAATGATGTGTACCAAGGCGGTCGAGTCCGATGGCTGACCGTCCTTCAGCGCAGGCTTGAAGCGGATCTGCTCCGCCGCGCGAACCGCAGCGTCATCGAGTCCGTGCCCGAGTCCGCGAACGACTCGCACGACATGGATCTTTCCGCTCGCTTCAAAGACTACTTCCAAAAGCACTTCGCCTTCAATCTTCTTGGTGCGGGCTTCCTCGGTATAAATTGGCGTTGGCTTCGAAAGAATTTCCGCGGGAACGATTTTAGCCTCAGTCGGAACCGCAGCGTGAGAAATAGAGCGCGGGGCAGGCGCGTCCGCATCGCCGAAACCGGCCTGGCGAACAATGCCCGCTGCGTTGCGAGTATCTGCCACCGCGACACCACTCCCGAATCCGGCGCTTGCCACTACGCCCCGCGCACCCTTTGCTCCACCCAGGCCATTTCCATAACCCGGTCCGGTGGGCAGATCAAATCCGCCAGCCTGCGCAATGTTCACAGCTTGTGTTTGCGACGTTCGCGCGGGAACTCCGTTGGGGTCGCCAAATCCCCCGGTTTGCACTTTTTGCGCGGGGCGCTCGATCGTCTGCGGAGCGGAACTTCCCGTCGAGAACAGGTTGGTTGCCACGATTCGTTTCGGGATTGCCGGCGCGGTCGAAGGCGGCAGCACGTCTTGCTTCCTGCTGGTGATTTTGACCTCCGGAGCGGGCACATCTTCTGTTTTCGGTTTGGGTCGGGGTTCTGGAGCGGGAAGTCTTAGAGCCGCAGGCGGTGGATCGAGCTCGGCAACCAGGACCGGTCGGGGCAAGCGCGGTTGCGGGGCATGGTTTTCCGGAACCGGCGTCGGCACCAGTTCGATGGCATGATAATCGCGTTTGGGGCTCTCCAGAATTTCCGGATGAAGCACAGGAACCCAGATGAAAATTGCGATTGCAACTGCTTGCACGCCGTAGCTCAGAACAAACTCCGACCAGGGCGTTTTCCACTTCGGAAGCACGGAGAACAAAGCTGCTTCAGACACCGATGACCTCATAATTCAAGCCTTCTGATCATCCATTGCCCAACACGCACTGTCAAAAACACGATTCCAGCGCGAAAGTCTTTTTGCTTTAGAACCTTTAAGAAGCCGGGAGAAAGGATCAACTCAGAGTGTACTATTACTTACCTGTGATATGCACGGCAGAGGCCATTCCCGCCCCGACCACTCTCAAACAAAGGGCGCGTTTTCAGGAGCTTGCCAGAAACTCACCACCATGATCGCCAATCTGCGGCGGGGTCATGCAAAAAACTACACGATATTGCCCCGAGTTTCCGTAATGCGATCTGGTGTCCACACAGAAGGCTTAGAGCCATGCATTTCGCGCTCCGCGCCGGTCGTCATCCGCTCCGATTCTGCTCGGGTTCGATTCGTCTTTGGCATTCTTAGGATATACGCTCAGGTTGCGCCCCGCAAAAGTACAACAGCGCGGCGAGTGACGGTCGATTCGCACTCTTCGGTGACTATGCAAGACGAGAATGGCAAGACCGGGGAAAGAAACTACAAACCACATTCAGAACGGATTTGACTCATGACTAGGCGCTCCCGCGGTTTCTGGATCTTCAGCGGACTTGTCATCGCGGTTCTGGCGCTGCTTTTCGCCGCAATCGCAGGGCGCATGTTGGTGCTGAATGATCCCAAAAAATCAGACGCGATTGTAGTTCTAGCCGGCGAGACCGAATACCGTCCGCAGCTCGGACTGCAGCTTCTGGATGACGGTTATGGCAAAAACTTGGTGATTGACGTTCCAGCTGGAGCAAGAATCTATCAGTACACGCAGCTGCAATTGGCGAAGAATTATTTTGGGGGCCTTCCAGAAGCCGCGTCGGTCCGCATCTGCCCGATTTCGGGTCTCTCCACAAGGGACGAATCTCATGATGTGGAAAAGTGCTTAACGCGGGAGGAGCATCGCATTCTGATCGTCACTTCCGATTACCACACCCGACGCGCGCTCAGCATTTTCCGCCACGAATTGCATGGGAGGTCGTTTTCTGTCGCGGCCGCTCAGGACGTAAGAGGGTACGGAGTTCGTTGGTGGCGTCATCGCGAGTGGGCCAAGACCTGCTTCGATGAATGGGTCAGGACCGTGTGGTGGGATATGGTTGACCGCTGGCATTAGCAGACGTTGCTTCCGCCGAGTCTCGGATCTGGCATGGTGAACGATCTTGCTCATTTGCCGATTGCGTAATTGTACCGGGGGTGCGTCAGAAGCCGCTTGATCATTTTGCACAGGTGTGCGTTGACGCACCGGAGCTTTCGGATTAACATCGGGCGATACACCACGGGGAAACGATCGCAAATGGGAATGAAATCGTCTCTGTGTCTGAAGGTCCTCAGCTGCGCTATGGCTGTGATCTTTCCAGCGGCACTGTTTGCCGGGGAAAACATCCCGGGTGCAATGCTTTACACGCGGGGAGGGACAACCCTGAATGGCATGACCGTTTTGAGATCGTCTGCTTTATTTTCCGGTGACTTGGTCCAAACTAGTACGGATTCGGTGGCGAAAATAAATGCTACCGGTACAACGGTTCTGATTCTGAATGACTCTTTGGTTCAGTATGTGGACAGTGCGGTGAGGCTGGAGCACGGGGGCGTCACGATATCAACCTCAAAATTGATGGCGACTCGCGCTGGCAGTGTCACCGTCTCACCGGCCGCTGGTGTCTGGACCGAATTCGAAGTCAGAGATGTGGATGGTACAGTCCAGATCGCAGCGCGAAAGGGCAACCTGACAATCAGTGATCAGACCGGGACCACTACGTTGGCCCAAGGAGATCAGACCACTCGAGACGAGTCACAGTCGCAGACCGACAATCAGAATCAGGATCAGAATCAGAAAAAAAAGAAGAAAAAGGCAGCAGCTGGGACCATTCCTGGCGCGGCCGGAGGGGTTTTCAACGATCCCGTGACCGTCGGAATTGCCTCGGGCATAATTGTCGGTGGGACAATATGGGTGTTAGTCCAGAACGATAATCCGGTAAGCCCAGTGGCGCCATGAGCTTCTAATTGGGTGCGTGCGTGTCTTAGCTGTCTAAGAATTCTACCGATCTTCCGCCGCGGTTTTCCAGTACACCGAATCCGTCCGAGTTGGGTGGAGAGCTGTTTTCACCCAGGGGCGCGAATCTGTCTGCCACAAGAGCCGTTGCGGCCGTGCGGAGATTTGGGACAGAACACCGCGGTGTTCCTGTGTTCCGCATCCGGATACGCTTCCGTTCAAAAGCGCCAGACAATGCCGCCGCCGACGAAAAAATTGTGTTGTCGGTTCTTTCCCGTATTCGCATTCAGTTGCGGCACGCCCGACCAGAAGTCTCGAAACTCACCTCGCAGGCTGACATTGTTGAACATCTTCACATCGAGCCCAAGTCCTCCCTGGAGTGCGCCGGTGGTAGATCCTGTTTTGCCTGGATTTGATCCTCCAAATTCAAGCGTGGAACTTTCACTGAAGTGACCGAACCCTCCACCAAAACTGGCCCATGGAGAAACTGCCGTTCGGGGAAACAGGTTTGCGCGTGCCGCGGGAGTCACAAAGTATGATGAGTATTGTTGGGGGATCAGGTTCTGTGCGGCGTGCAGATCCTCGTCCGGATTTACTACGAACGGCACTTCCAGGGCGACGGAATAGACGTCCCCACCCATGACCCGCCGTGCATAATTTACTTCGAAGGTTAATCCTCTGCCGAAGCGCAGGTCGGGATCATAAGACGGGGCACCTTGGATGCCTTGATTGCTGATGAAGGTACGCCCCAGGATTCCCGACAATTCGTTGTTTTGCGCTGCGGCCTGCGCCACGAAGGTACAAACTGCCGCCACAGCGCCGATGGCGAGGTGTTTCAGCGACATTTCCCCTCCCTGCCTCTGTTCGTGGCGAAAGCAAGTTTCGGCCTAGGTTAGCCGGCGCCGTTTTTTCGTCGCGTCCTTTTCGACGAGATTTTATACGTTGGGCGACCTAATGCGGGGCTCACCTTCACGTGGATGAGTGTTTCGATTATATCGACCGCGCCAACGAGTTGCCATTGTCGGACGCAGTGCGACGTCCTCCGTCTTCTGCATCCCCGCGAGTTCGAGACTGCCTGCCGTTCGATAACCTGGTTAAGGGCGAAGCGGCCAATCCGCAAAGCACATAGAACAGCGCCGCATTCGCCGGGATCTGCAAATTGAAATCCACGAAACTATGCAGCAGAAGTCCGGTACACCCAAGCAAAGCGGCGAGAGAGACTGCCCCATCCCATTTGAATTCCCACCGGCGAGAGGTCGGTAATCCATATCGGTACAGGCGCACGAGAAACC
This sequence comes from uncultured Acidobacteriaceae bacterium, assembly GCA_963772045.1. Classification (GTDB taxonomy): domain Bacteria; phylum Acidobacteriota; class Terriglobia; order Terriglobales; family Acidobacteriaceae; genus Sulfotelmatobacter. The sequence continues at coordinate 171,139 of CAVYWC010000007.1, forward strand.
AGATCATCAGCCCGAAGCCCAGCAGACCCGTCTCGACCAGCAGCTGAGCGTAATCGTTATGCGCTTCGTTTACGAACAGATTGGTATAGAAACTGCGATAACCGGGGTAGATGGTCGGGAAAGTTCCCAGGCCCCAGCCGAGGACTGGCCGATGGGAAAACATTCGCAAGCAGTCTTTGGTGATATCTAAACGTATGCCAGGGCCCAAGTCTCCGAGTCGGCCTAGAACTTGCCCTTTGCCTAAAAAAACCAAGAAAGCGAGAACCAAGACACACACTGCGCCGGTGCCGAACGCTACCCGGGGATTTCTTCTCCGTACGAGAGTCAGGGTGGCAAACACGACAATTTCGAGGACGAAAGAAAGCATTCCGCCACGCGAGCCGGAAAGAAAGATCGTGCCGGCCATCAACACGGCACAGAAGGCGACCAAGGCTCGCTTTCCCCCTCTCAACAGGTGGCTCATGCTAACGACTAAGGGAAACGGTACTAGCATCTCCATCAGGCCGGCATAGTGGTCATGGTTGACGTAACTTCCGTAGATCGACCCGTGGAATCGTGGAGTATAGACCCAGAAGAACTTTCCGTTAGAGGTCAGTCCCTGAGCCAACGCGAAAAACGCGTAAAACCCTCCGAAAACAATCAGTGCCGAAGCAAATTTCCTTCGAGCATCTTCTTCTCGGACGCACTCCGCTGCAATGAGCAGAACAATCCCGTACGAGACGTATTGAAGCACTTCATATTTGGTGACGTAACCGTAGGCAGAAGTACGCGCCACCACCTGCGCGACGACGAGCACGAAAAAGAATAAGGCTGGCGGGTACAGAGAGTTACTGGACAACTTCACCCGCCCCAAAGCAACCTGCTCTCCGGCCCAAACAAGAAAAAGAACTGCCGCGCCAGCCTCGAACACGAAAGTAGACCACTCTTGGACTGCACCGAACGCCAAGACCGCGAAAATTAAAAGTGCGCCTAGGCCGACAATGAGCACCCATCGGACGCTTCCGGGCTCGCGCCCGCGCTGGCGCTCCCAATCAGTGGAATCGACCGTATCGACAATCATGTACGATGAAATCTTCAACGTCCTAGTCCCTCATCGCTTGTCTCTACTAGCCTGACATCATCGATCCAAAGTTTGCCCCGAATCAGAGGTGCCGGCGGCTGGCGGATAACCTTTAGGACAAGCAGATTCGTGCTCGGTCCGGTATGGAATTGTGCTTGTTGCTTATGCCAGGGATTAGTGCCCAGCAAGTCATCGGTGAGGACGTAAGAAAAGTTGGTGTACGCGTCCGCGATCGCAAAGCGCGGACCGCTGGCGCTGTCGATGTCCTGGGTCCTGGATTCGGCGCTGAACTCGTATTCCGTGTCAGGTTTTACGGGGATCAATTGAGCGATTCCTGCATCCGGGGCGTTTCGTCCATCGAAGGTTACGGAGAGAGATCGGGTTCCGTCATAAAACTGATCTGTATCGATGGCCAAGGCTGCATGCGGGTTCGATTCATACGACCAGTCAAATCCACCGTTCAGCAAGTTCTCCTCGAACCCTCCGTTTACGATCAGGTTTTCACGAGAAGCGAGATACGGCTGAATCTCTCTGTTAACTTGGGCGAGCTGCTGCCAGGCAGTCTTCGCGGCCGTGATCTCTTGCTTGCCGATCAGAAGCCGAAAGTATGGAAATGCGAGCTTGGGCGGAAAACTTTGCCGCAACCCGATCAAATGATCCCAGTCGTTTTCAGCGGGCACAACTTCCTGCTTGGACACAAGCAGATTCAGGAACCGGAGGTAGATGTCGGTTCTTCGTGGCAGTGCCTGTTCAAAGATCTGATTCGTATCGCCGCTCGCTCGCCAGCAGAGTCGAAGGGCATCATCAACCGAATCCGGATCATTTGCAAGGACAGTGCGGAAATAGGGGAGTGCTTTGCCGAGATTCCCCTGAACCAAGAACAAGTTGGCTGCCACCCACGCGACATTTGGGGTTGTGGGGTCGGCTTTGACTGCCTGTTCAACGCTTTCAGCCTGCTCGTCGGTGCGCCCTGCCACCTGATAGACCTCGGCCAAATCTAGCCAGTATTGCGACTCGTATGGATTCAGGTGCACAGCTATTTGAAAATTTGCAATCGCCTCATCTGGCCTCCCACCGGATAGAGCAAAAAGCCCGCCGAGAAATGCGCGATACTCCGCGTTGGCTGGCTCCAGCCAAATAGCTCTTTGGATATTCGGCAAGTCGGGCTTTGCTGCTAGATGGGCCGCGAGGTACGCGCGCCCGGCCAGGGCCAAGTACACTCCGACGGCAGTCAGGCAGGCCCCTGCAAAACAAAACCGCCGAAGTGGGGACCTCAATTCAATCCGCATCTGAATCTGTACCGATCAAGGCGATGGTATTTCGCGAGCTAGCGACTCGGCTCCGTGCAATACCAGGGAATCACATCAAGAAACCTTGCTGGCCGTTGGCTTATCTTGCCGCGACTCCTCATTGTAGTAGTGGTCGGAGTACGGACCGCCATAGTAGTAATATCCTTCGGCAGAACGTATATTGAGAGCGTTTAGGACGATACCCATCACCCTGGCGTTGACCTGCAGCAGCAATTCACAAGCGCGTCGAAGGGCGATTTTTGTAGTCTTCCCGGCGCGCGCGACCAAGATGATTCGGTCCGCCTCTGGAGACAAAACCACCGCATCAGTCACGGATAGGCATGGAGGACTGTCAATGATGATGTGGTCAAACTCAGTCCGCCAGCGCCCGATATGATCCTTCATGACCGTCGAGCCGAGCAACTCGGCAGGTTGTGGTGGAATTGGGCCTGCCGGCAAAATCCACAGGTTTGGCACATCGGGAAACGGAACCATGACATCTTCGATCTTGTCGCCTCCGCTGATGAGCGTGCTGAGGCCTCCGCGAGATCGAAAACCAAACAGCCTGTCGATGCCGGGTCGACGAAGGTCCGCATCGACCAGCAACACGCGACCCCCACGTTGCGCCAACACCAACGCCGAATTCGCACTAACCGTGGTCTTACCCTCCTGTGGCACTGCACTCGTGACGAGTATCACTTTGGGCGGGGCACCATACGAGGAGAGAAGGATCGAAGTGCGGAGGGATCGGTATGCCTCGGCTGCTTCTGACCTTGGCCGCGCATATGCGATGAGAGCGGAAGGTTCAGGTTCCTCGGTCTCGAGCGGCATCGTTGTCAACCGTTTACGTAAGGAGCCGTTACTTGCAAACTGCGGGATCATCGCTAGCGCCGGTACGGTCGAAATCGCGCTAATCTCTTCCATACTCCTAACGCTGGTGTCCAGGCTTTCCAGCACAAATGCGAGCCCAAGACCGCAGGCCAAGCCAAGGAAAAGGCCGAGCTCGATGTTCCGGGGGACGTTAGGTTTGATGGGGTTTATCGGAATCCGTGCGACGTCGACGATACGGATATTGCTCGATCTCAGACCGGCGCTAACACCCGCCTCTTTGAGTCGCTGGAGAAGATCTTGGTACAGCTGTCGGTTCGCCTCCGCGTCGCGCTTAAGCACGGAGTACTCAATCGCGCTTTCGTTGAGTTGGTTGGCCTCCTGCTTCTGCTGATTGAATGCGGTCGTGAGCAAGGTCTCTCGTTGAAGTGCCGCCAAGTACTCATCGCGGATTTGCTGCTGCATTCGCGCTTCTTCGGCCGCGATTTCTGTTCGCACCTGTTTGAGCTGATTGTTCAGTTCGGCGACCTTAGGATACCCGGCACCGAATTGGGTCGCAATCTGCGCGCGTTGGGTATTAAGCTCGGCTTCCTTTTCTCGCAAGCTACCCAACATGCTGCTCGTCCCTTCAGGGGAGGTTTTCGAGAATGTCGCGGGATCCCCCTCCGCAGCGAGTCTGTAATTGGACTCCTTCTGGATACGATCGGTCTGGGCTGCTGTGAGCTCCCTGTTCAGTTCGTCCAGTTTGGCCGTCACGATGTTTTGCTTCTCGTCCACTCCGAGAATGCTGTGGTCCTTCTGGTAGCGGACGAGTTTCTCTTCCGACGTCTGGACTTTCATCTGAAGATCGGCAAGTTCGGCCGAAAGCCAGTCTGAGGTCTGGGTGACAGCCTCGTATTTTGTCTTGAAGTTCTCCTCGGTAAACGTTCTTACTAATGCATTGACGATTTCGGTTGCCAGTCTAGCGTCTGGATCCGTATAGCTGATCTGTACGAGCCGCGAGTTAGGGATTAATTGGACGCTCAGTCCACCGCGAAATCTTCCGAGCAGGGCCGCCGCTGTAGCCGGATCAGGCTGCATGCTCGAAACTTGGAGTGAGTCTCCATCTTGCTGGCGTGTTGCAGTCGTAAACTTCGGGTTCTGGTCCAGGTGCATAGCCTCGATCGCCTTCATGGCTAGAGCATCGCTGCGAAGAACAGCGACTTGGGTTTCCATCGTCGCTTCGTAGTCGAAGTCAGGATAACTATTCTCGCCGTCCTTGAATCCCAAGACATTTGGAGTTTCTGGAAAGATCGCAACTTTCGAGGTTGCTTGGTACAGCGGAGTCGTCCTAAGCGTGGCAATTACAGAGAGGGCAAGAATAATGAAGACTGTGGCTACAACTGTCCATCGCCGCTTCTTTAGAATTCGCCAGTAGTGCAGCAGAGGGCTTTCTTCTCCAGCAAGATAGGGGTATGGAACGTGGCGACTTTCAAAGACTGGAAGTTCGATCGGTTCTAAGGCTTTCGACTCCCGGGAGCTGTTGCGTTCTGACTGCAAGTCCATTAATTAAACCCCAGAAATCCCGCTAGCGCCATTGTCGTGCAGTGCGAACCGACATTGCCTCAGGAATCAGGGAATTTTAGCATCCTCTCTCCGATTTTCGCCGTAGAACTTTTGAACACCCTTATAAGAGCTCGTGTGTGCTCCATCAGCCCACGAACGTGCCCGCTGCAGTCGTGCAGGTGGCAAACGGCGCAAAGTCCCCAAGTGGTCGTTCTCTGGCCCTTGCAAGGCGAGGGCTCGATTTCCCGGCACCCGCCTCTGAGAAGGAATTTGCAAACTTGGGCCAAATCTCGCCTTCACTTCTCCAGAACCCCTCTGCGTACCGGCAGACTGAAAAACTGAAAATAGGGTCTCCGAGGATGGGTAGGAAATACCACTCAGAGATCGCGGTTGACCTCACGCAACGACTCGAGAATAGCCTTCGGTGTCGCGCTCTCGTCGACGTTGGCCGGCCGGTGCAATGTGACCGGGGCATACCATCCGTGCAAGCCATCTCGCTCGATCTTTTTGTGCCGGCGGCAAAAGTTGCAAAGTGAATCGATCATCACGCTGCCAACCCGAAAAATCTTTTCACCAAGAATCCACTCTTCCCGTAGATTTTGGTCACCATCCGACGGCGGTGTGAAGAGTAGCTCGGCAAGCTGATCAATGACGAGGCGATTGATCTCCTCCGGCATGGTCCGGTCGAATGACCGCAGACAGGTCTCCACGTGGCCCACACGAAGTCCGAGCCTCGCGCACACCAACGCCGTCGCAACCGTGGAGTTGACGTCGCCGTAGGCAAGTACCAAATCCGGTTTGCGCTCAATGACGACGGGCTCAAAGCGAACCATGATCTCGGCTGTCTGCTTTGCATTGCTGGGCGGAACCGACTGCCAGATTAATGTCCGGCGTCGGTACGCCGAGTTGCTGGAATGAAGACGTGCGACATACTGACGTCGTAATGCTGGCCGGCGAGGACGAGGGTCTGCGGCTCATTCTCCCGCTCTCTCAGGGCATTCAGAACAGGAGCGACCTTCATGAAATTAGGACGCGCTCCGGCGATGTGAATATGTTCACAAATTCTCCCCTGCTGCGAATACCTAGCTTAATCTATTAGGGCAATCGAGAAGAGACCGAATTCGTACTCCACCGACTCAGAGAACATTACCCCGCTTAAGCGGTGGCCCGGTTTTCCGCAGCACCCGTAACAACGCGCGAACCGCGGCCACCGAGAGACTAAAGAAGGGGATCCCGGTCCGACTGCCCCGCTGACTTCGCGAGCCGACTCTATCTTCTGTTCGGCCCAACTCAGCCATACCAATCCAACTGAAGTAGAATGGTTCGGTAGGCCGGTTTAGAATGGCATGAAACGAGGTGCTGGTTCGACGGTCGGGCTAGCACCTGTTGTATCGGAGGTTGTGTGGAAGGCTTAGAAACACCTTGTCTTGCCGACGATACTGGGCTGGCAGGAGCGGGGCTCCATCTCGGATGCGATCCTGATGGAGGTACAGGTCGCTGGTACGCTTTATACGTTCGATCGCGACATGAAAGGGTTGTTGAAAACGGACTGAGAGGCAAAGGATACGCTGCTTTTTCGCCCTTTTATCGAACGAAGCACAAGAGAGTCGACCGGATCGCTGCAATTGATGTGCCTCTGTTTCCCGGATACATCTTTTGCTACTTTGACTCGAACAAGCGGCTGCCGATTCTAACGACTCCAGGCATCGTAAGAATCGTGGGGGGGAATAGGCCGGAGCCAGTGGATGACCATGAAATCGCTTCCATACGAACCATTGCGCTGTCCGGACGTTCGGTTCAGCCATGGCCCTTTTTGAGATCGGGGCAGCGTATCCGGCTCCAGGCTGGTCCACTCGCGGGTGCCGAGGGAATTTTTTTGTGGGTTAAGAATGAGTACCATCTAGTCGTTTGCATTACTCTGCTTCAGCGTGCGGTTTCGGTCGTCGTCGAAAAGGACGCTGTTGCACCGTTGTTCATAGGGGAACGCCACGCCAAGTCGTTTGAGAGTTAGAAGGCTCATCAATCCCCCCAAAACTGCCCGCTCAGAGGTCGAATAGACCAACTTAGATCAACTGACACATTTTCGAGTAAAGTCGTTCGAGGAGTCGATTACTTCCCATGGCCCGTAAAAAGGGCACCCTCTCGAGAAGCGTGACGCTCAGAAAATCTGTACAATTTCGCAAAGAGCTTGCCCCCAAAAGCAAATGCCGCCAGCTTTTCGTGTTGGCGAAATTGTGAAGCGTTGACACACGCAGCCTGCGAGAGGTAATGTTGTCCTTCCCAAAACAGGGGATTGTGTAGTAGAGGGCGGTAGCTTGTCTTCCCGTCGCTCAAGCTTTCTGCAATGAGTTCATGCTGGCGTACACGAGCCCAGACGAGCTGCGGCGGAGCACTGCCGAACTCGACCAAGAGACATGAAAATCCCTCTTATCAATCCTGACCTGCCGACAATCGAGGATGTTCGTGTGCCATTCGAAGAAATCCTCTGCAACGGAAAAATTACTAACTTCGGGAAGTACATGAATCAGTTTGAGGCCGAGACCGGTGCCTACCTGGGTACGCAAACAACAGCCGTATCCTCGGGCACCGCGGGCCTAGTCTTCACGCTGGCCGCTTTGGGCCTCGAGCGCGGCCAAAAAGTCATTCTGCCGAGCTTCACATTCATGGCGACGGCCCAGGCTATTCTGTACGCCGGTGGCATTCCGATATTTGCGGAGATCGAAGATGACCTGACGCTTTCGGCGAATGACCTCGATCGGCTGCTCGAGGAGCACCCGGATACGGCAGCGGTGATCGCGGTCCACATGTACGGGCTGCCGGCGCGGGTGAGAGAGATCGAGGCGGCGGTCGCGCGAGCGTCCAAGCTGCGAAGCCGCAAGATCGCGCTGATCTTCGACGCCGCCCATGCATTCGGCTCCTCGGTGGACGGAGAGAAGGTGGGGGGCTTCGGCGATGCCGAGGTGTTCTCGCTTTCGGTCACTAAGGTCCTGGTATCAGTCGAAGGCGGATTGGTCTCCGCGCATGACGTGGACCTGCAGCGAAAGATTCGATGCATGAGGAACTACGGCGTCCTTTCCAATTACGATGCCCACTTCCCTGGGCTGAACGGGAAGATGAGCGAGTTTCACGCAATTGTGGGACTACACAATCTTCGGCGGCTGGACTTGTTACTGACGGCTCGCCAGGATCGTGCCAAATGCTTCCGCAGGAAGATCGAAAGCCGAACGAGTTTCCGGGGAACCTCCTGGCCGGAGGGCGTGGTGCACACGTTTAAGGATTTCACGGTTCTGACGCCGGGGAACGTGGAAGACGATTATCGCAACCGGATTATGCGATTTATGGGGGACCGAGGGGTGGAGACGCGAGCCTATTTTTGTCCCCCGGTCCACGAGCAGGCTTATTTCGCCCGGTACGCGACCAGGCCACTCCCCCAAACGGAACGGCTGTCCCGCCGGGTGATTACGCTGCCGTTCTTCACGACCATTACGGAAGAGGAGATGGACTACATCGTCTCGACATTGCAGGGGGCAGAGAAGGAGCTGTTATGAAGATTCTCGTGACGGGCGGAGCCGGATACTTAGGATCGGTATTGATCCCAAAGCTTCTGATGCGAGGGCATGTGGTCCGAGTTGTCGACATTGGCTATTTCGGGGTCGGGCACCTTCGTGGTTTTCATCCCTCAGTAGAGTTAGTCCGCGAAGACCTACGGCGAGTAGCAGCGGACGGGGAATTCCTGGGCCGGATTCTTGACGGAACCGAATGCATCGTTCATCTTGCCGCGATTTCCAACGATCCCTCCGCCGAGTTACATCCTCAACTAACGGAGGAAGTCAATTTTCACGTGACAGTTGAGCTGGCTAAAGCAGCCAGGAAGAGAGGTGTTCGCTTTCTCTTCTCATCGTCGTGCTCCGTGTATGGCGACGCCGAAGGTGAGTTGACGGAAGATGGAGCGATCCATCCACTTACAGTGTACGCCGCATCCAAGGTGCATTCGGAGCAGGCACTGTTGGAAATGGCCACTGATCGCTGGCGTCCGGTGATCCTGCGGAACGGTACGCTGTTCGGCCATTCCCCGCGGATGCGGTTTGACCTCGTGGTGAACATCTTCGGCCTCTACAGCACGCTTCACAATCGAATCGGCGTTTTTGGAGACGGACTGCAGTGGCGTCCATTTCTTCACGTGCGAGATTGCGCGAGGGCATTTGTGTTTTTCGCCGAGAAGCCGAACACGCGGCACGTTTGCTACAACATCGCGCACGAAAACCTGCGGGTTATGGACATCGCTGATGTGTTCCTGCGGCTCAACCCGCGTCTGGAGGTGCAGCACATTGAGAGCCAGGATACTGACCGGCGCAATTACCGGGTCTCTGCGCGGCGGATGATCGAAGAGGGATTTGCCCCGCGCGTAGGGGTGGAGGCCGGCGCTGAGGAGATGATCGAATGCATCATCAGCGGTGCCATTCCGGATCCGGAATCGGTCTATTACCGCAACGCGAAGTGGCTCAAGGAACTCAGCCGGATCGGGAATATGGACCACAGCGAGGTAATTGATCTGATCGAAACCCTGACGCGACTCCGAACAGCGACGGCATGAAGAGGATTGTGATTGTGGGGGCCGGGTTCCATGGAAGTGAACTCTATTCCTACTTGACTGACTTATCCACTCATGACAAATCGGTCGAGTTCGCAGGGTTTGCCGATGACAGGGAGCCTCCAAATGCGTTGGTGAAGGCCTGGAGTCTCGGACATATCGAGGATCTCCATTCACGCCTCGGGGCTGACGCCAATATTGAGTATGGCTACATCACGGCGGCCGGAGACAACAATTTCCGGCGCGAGTTGGTAAAACGTGTGGAGGGTCTTCGCTTACCCAATCTTTCGCCATGGACTCTGAGGCATCCTCGCGCGTTTGTCGGGTACGAAGTGGAGATCGGAGAAGGCACCTGTCTCGCCCCGGGGGTAATCGTCACTACTCGGACTACGATTGGGCGACATTGCATTTTGAATGTCCATTCTTCGGTATCGCATGACTGCGTTGTCGACGACTACGTCAATATCAACCCTGGTGTTACCGTGTGCGGGAATGTCTGCGTCCGCGAAGGCAGCTATATCGGGGCTGGTGCCACGATCAAGGACAGGGTATCGATCGGAGAATGGTCGGTGATCGGTGCTGGAGCAGTGGTGGTTCGTGATATACCGTCGCATGTGACTGCTGTGGGGGTACCCGCGCGAATAATCAAGCACCACGAAGATACCGCATGAGCACACGTGATCCCTTAGTAAGCTTCATTATTCCATGCTACAACTACGGGCGCTATCTTGCCGAATGCCTTGCCAGCATTTTCAAACAGGAAGCCTGCGACGATTTTGAAATCATTGCTATAGATGACGGATCAACAGATAGTACTCGCGAGGTGCTGCGCAGCAATCAAGATAACCGCCTGCATGTGATCATTCACGAAAGGAACCTCGGCCACATACATACGGTCAATGAGGGATTGGCCGCGGCTCGTGGCGCCTTCATAGCGCGTATCGATCCGGATGATCGATATCGCCCCTGGTTCCTTACTTCCGTCCTCGGCAAGTTCTCTGAGTATCCGGAGGTCGGCCTTGTGTATGGCGATGTTGCGCTAATAGATGATGGCGGCAGGGTCAACGTGGAACGGTGTGACCGGACTCATAACGGGGCAGATTTCAAAGGGAACGAGTTTGTGTCCCTACTGGAGGAGAACTTCATTTGTGCTCCGACGACGATGGCACGCCGCGAGGCGTGGAACAAGGTCCTTCCGATTCCCTTTGGCCTGGCCTTCAACGACTGGTATCTAAACATCATGATGGCGCGAGCGTACGAGTTTTACTACATTCACCGCGTCCTCGCCGACTATCGGGTCCACCCTGCGAACCACCACACCAAGATCAGCCGCGACAAAACAGAGGAGGCTTCCGTTTTTTTGCTTCTCGACCAGATATACGGTGAGAGCGAGGATTCCGAGAATCTGGAACTGGCCAAGCGTCACGCCAGAAAACGCGTGTATGCGGCACAATATCTGACTCTCGCTGAGAAGTATTTCGGATTTCACTTGAATGAAGATGCCAGGCGGTGCTATTGGAGCGCGGCGCGGAACCGGCCGGCGTGCTTGCTGCAGTTTGGTGTTCTGCGCCGGTTCGTCGCAACCATCATCGGCCGAGAACGGTATGAAGCCGGGAAGGCAGCATTGAAACGACGATCGTCCGACCATGTTGGTTGACACTAGCCATCGACCCATGTTGCCTTCCGAATGCTGCACCGTGACGGTCTATTTCGCTAGTGTAATAACAGTGCTGAGGTCAGGCGCGCCATGATCGTGGTTCACGTTCCATATACGTTCTTCCCTGATCCGCCCGGTGGCACCGAGGTGTATGTTCAAGCGCTTGCCCAGGAACAGAAAAAGCGAGGCATTGCGGCTATGGTGGCCGCTCCGGCGGACGGCGACCGCTCGTATTTGCACGAAGGTCTTGTGGTGCGGCGATTTGCAATCAGCTCCAGCAACACGCTGAACGATCTGTATGGCGAAGGCGATAAGCATGCCGCTCAATCGTTCGCCCGAATCCTCGATGAAGAGCGTCCCGATCTGGTGCACCTTCACGCGTTCACAAGCGCCGTGTCGCTGAGGCTTGTGCGAGAGTGTAGAGAGCGCGGCGTTCCGGTAGTTTTCAGCTACCATACGCCGACGGTTAGTTGCCAGCAGGGAACACTGCTGCGCTGGGGAACACAGATATGCGATGGGGCACTGGATGTTCATCGCTGTTCGCGGTGCACACTTCACGGTCTGGGGCTGGATAAGTTCAGTAGCACGGTGGCAGGGAGTATGCCCGTGTCATTCGGCAGGTTGATCGGACGGTTCGGCGCGTCGGGCGGTCCTTGGACTACCCTCCGGATGAGTGACTTGATCCGGGATCGCCATGATGCCATTCGTGCGCTCCTGACGGAGGTGGATCACTGTATCGCTCTTTGCCAATGGGTAATGGATTTGTTGCTCCACATTGGCGTGCCGGACCATAAGATTACGGTATCGCGCCAGGGGCTTTGCCGTTCGCTAGAAAGCACCGACACCAGTGAGGCGAAAGTGGCCCGAGGCCGCGACTCGAGCGTGCGCATCGCCTTCCTCGGGAGGCTGGATCCGGTGAAGGGCGCTCACATTCTAATTCAGGCTTTGCACTCTTCGCCGGCGGTGAATCTTCAGATGGACATCTTCGGCATTTCCCAGGGAAGGCGCGACGAGGAGTATGCAAGCAAGTTGAAGCTTGCCGCTACCCGGGATAGCCGCGTCAAGTTCCAACCGCCGATATCCGCTAGGCAAGTCGTTCCGGTTCTGCGCACATACGATGCTGTGGCGATTCCGTCTCATTGCCTCGAGACTGGCCCTATGGTGGTGCTAGAGGCGTTCGCGGCAGGCGTTCCGGTGATTGGATCGCGGCTTGGCGGTATTGAGGAGCAGGTGCAGCACAACGTGAATGGCCTGCTGGTAGACCCCGGGTCGGTTGTCGCGTGGGCAGAGGCGCTACGCAAAGTCTCCGGCAGCTGTGGTCTCCGGGCACGTTTGCGCGCAGGTGTGCGCCCTCCTAGGACGATTGCGACTGCGGCCGATGAGATAGAAGCTGTCTATGCTTCGTTGAAAAGTAGCCGTTGATCCATCATTCTTATACGAACCGACGCACGCCAATGAACGTCGAGAATCGAGATAGGGTGAGGGAGAACGTTATGGAATTGCCACTAAATGCACCAATCGGTCAAGCGTTGCCTAAACCGTTAAACTATAACTACTCCCGTACTGGCCCGACTTGGGATCACAGCATCGTATTACCGCCCGTTATCCAAGCCGCTCGATCAATACCATCCAAGGGTTCAATTCTCGACATCGGTTGCGGTAACGGCGCAATGCTGGCTGAAGTCCGAAAACTTGGCTCATTCAGACTCTGCGGAGTTGAGAGTTCCGACTCCGCAGTCCGACTGGCACGAAGCCAAGGCTTCGACGTTCGATTGGCTGACGCGAGCACGGATCTGGTAACGATCTTTGAACCACACAGTTTTGATCTCGTCATCAGTGTGGAGGTGATCGAACACGTTTATGATCCTCGCGGTCTCCTGCGCCAGGCCTATGCGATGCTCCGCCCCAAAGGGCGCCTTTTGTTGACCACGCCCTACCATGGTTACTTTAAGAATCTCCTAATCGCCGTGCTCGGAAAGGGCGATGCCCACTACAATCCGTTGTCTGATTGCGGGCACATCAAATTCTGGTCGCGAAAAACACTATCGGCCGCACTGGAAGAGACCGGTTATCAGAGCATCCAATTCTATGGAGTCGGAAGATTAGGGTATCTTTGGAGGAGTATGGTGCTCATCGCCACGGCATCGTGAATTAGGCTAGCGCATGAGGATTAACGCAGTCCATATGCGAAACGCTCCTCTCAATCTTCGACCACACGCGGCAACAGCCCATGAGTGAGGTAGTAAGCACTGGAGAACCGTGCGGCCTTGGTTGTTCCGGTTCGTGCTCTCGTCGCGATGTGCGGAAATGGTGCCGCGTAGGAGATCGCCAACAGCAGAGGTTGATCCTATCGGATGATGAGCAGATAGCGGGGCGAGTTGGGATTAGGGCACTTGGACAGGTCTAGTCGTCGCTGGTTCAGGCTGGTGATAACTTTGCCCGCTTTTTTGCGTCGTTTGGTCTTGGCCCCTACCTTTCGCGCATCTGATTTTGGAACGGCGAGGACAGCGCGGACGGCTCGGTCGGAGTTTTCAAATTGCTTTGGCCCGTCGCGCTTCGCGGCAGTCGCGGCAGAGAATGGATTGACACTTTAAAACAACGCCGATATATTTTTTCTAACGAGCTAGATAATCTGTTCCGGTGGTGCTCTCTCGCAGATTCGGCCACGGACTGCAGCAGCACCTGCAACCTTAGCACCCAAGGGCTCTCGCGACTCCTACATATCTGACATGACCTTCACAGAGGCAACTCCATTACGAGCGATGTCAGCTTCTTCTGTGGTGCAATTTGGACTGCCTCATACGAGGATTGAGCCCAGCAAAGGTTGGATCTCGCTTGGCCTCAAGGACCTGTGGCACTATCGAGAGTTGCTCTTTTTTCTAACTTGGCGCGACATAAAGGTTCGTTACAAACAGACGGCATTAGGTGCCGCCTGGGCAGTCATTCAGCCGCTGTTTACCATGCTGGCGTTTACCCTGTTCTTTGGACGGCTGGCAAAGGTCCCGTCCGATGGGATTCCGTATCCTCTATTCAGCTACACCGCCCTTCTGCCCTGGCAATTATTTGCTTATGCCCTCACGGAATCCAGCAACAGCGTGGTCGCTAACGAGCGTCTCATCACAAAGGTCTATTTTCCTAGGCTAGTCATTCCACTCGCTAGCGTCCTAGCGGGGTTGGTCGATTTTGTCATCGCCTTTACATTGGTCATCGGCATGATGGTTTGGTATGGGGTGAGGCCCACCTGGGCGGTTTTGACCCTGCCCTTTTTTGTGATTTTCACCATGGCGACCGCCCTTGCAGTTGGTTTGTGGCTCTCCGCACTGAACGTGCAATACCGCGATGTGCGCTACACTTTGACTTTTATCGTACAGTTTTGGCTGATTGCCTCCCCGGTCGCCTACTCCAGCACGTTGGTTCCGGCTCAGTGGCGACCCTTTTATGGTCTCAACCCCATGGCTGGTGTCATCGAAGGTTTCCGGTGGGCGCTATTGGGCAAGACACAAGCACCGGGCTCAATGCTGTGGGTCTCCGCGACAGTCGTAGCTATCGTCCTGGTTGGCGGGCTGTATTATTATCGTCGCATGGAGAAGACCTTCGCAGATTTAGTCTAACCAACCCTAATGACTAATGTAGCCATTCGTTGCGAGGGACTAGCAAAGCAGTACCGGATCGGGGAACGGGAGTCTTACAAGGCGCTCCGTGATGTAATCACGGACGCTTTTGCTTCGCCCTTTCGTCGCTTTCGTTCCGCTCTGCGGCATTCCTCGAACCGCGTCGCCGGCAGTGAGAAGCCGAACATTTGGGCACTTAAAGACGTTTCATTTGAGATTAAGCGCGGAGAAGTGGTTGGCATCATCGGCCGCAACGGGTCGGGGAAGAGCACGCTGCTCAAAATACTCTCGCGCATCACCGAGCCCACCCACGGCCACGCCGATGTCTGGGGACGCGTCGGATCGCTCCTTGAGGTTGGCACCGGCTTCCATCCCGAACTCACAGGGCGGGACAACATCTTCCTAAATGGCGCCATCCTGGGCATGAGTAGAGCTGAGGTGGCTTGCAAGTTCGACGAAATCGTAGCCTTTGCCGAAGTGGAGAAATTCATCGTACCCCCGTTAAGCGCTACTCCAGCGGGATGTATGTCCGCTTAGCATTTGCCGTCGCGGCCCATATGGAGACGGAAATCCTTTTGGTCGACGAGGTGTTGGCGGTGGGAGATGCCCAGTTTCAGAAGAAGTGCTTTGAGAAATTTCGCCAAATCAGTACCGGCGGTAGAGCCATACTGTTTGTTAGCCACAACATGGCGGCTCTACGTACCGTTTGCCAGAACGCGATTGTATTGGATCAGGGCAGAATGATTGAACGGGGCGAAGTGAATAGTGCAGCCGATCGATACCTCTCCCGGCTGAATTGCGAATCGGTGGCGCTGCAGACCGTGGAGACTAATAGCTTTCTGATCGAAGAGGTCCTTGTGACTTCTTCTGAAGGACCAATTATCAAGACGTTCGATAATATCGAGATTCGGGTAAAATTCACTGGCAAAGTGGATATTCGCGAACCCGGACTTTACGTTGGATACGCACGCTCGAAAACCAGCGCATTGCAGGGTTGGATTTCAGAGACTTTCAGACGGCGCCTTTGATCCATGCAGGTGAAACAGTTGAGATGGGGTTTCACCTGACTGAAATACCATTTCTTCCCGGCGGTTACGAATTAGAATTGCACCTCAAAGACATGGCGGAGCACCGTGTCGAAAATGTGCCGCACGCTTATCCATTCCAGGTTGCTGAGACTCCAATTTACGGCGGGCGCGGGCTCGACTCTTGGTTTGGCCACGTGGGTTTGAATGCCGTCTCGATCCTAAAACAGAATGTATCAAAGACTGAGTCGTGCTCGGTGTCGGCTTGCGAATGAACGACCGCGATTCTCGACGGCTGCTCCTCTCTGAAGTTCGGAGAGCCTTCGGAGCAATCCGGAAAGTCACGCGCCGTCGGCTTCCGCCACGGAGCGCACTTGACTACGCTACTCATGTTCCCATACTCGTTGGGATTGGATGCTCGTTGAAGATTGCAAAAATCCTAGAATTCGGTGCGGGATTCTATAGTACTTTGACCTTTCTCAACCGTTCGGTGTTTCCTGACGTCACGTCCGTGTCAACGATAGAGAGTAATTCGGATTGGATATCTAAAGTCTATGTGGCCGCGAAAGACGATCCTAGGCTAAGAATGCGGCACGTGCCTGAGCCAATCGAAAGTATTTTGTCAGAACTTGACTTGGCCGAATATGACCTGGTTCTAGTAGACAGTTCGACCGAGGCGGCGAGGCGTGCTGCACTGATTCGAAAAGTTAGCCGACCGATCCACCGGAACAGGTCTCGTTGTCATTCATGATTTTGAAATTGACTTGTACAAACGGGCAGCCAAAGGGTTCCTAAACCGAGTTGGCTATTCGGCACTCAATCCCTGTACGGGGGTTTTATGGCATGCTGAGCGCGACGGTGAGAAGAGGACGCTGAAAGGTATAAGGAGAATTATCAGTCGCCAGGCCAAGGCGTTGGCGCCCGATGACATTGAGTCTTGGGCTGCGGTGTTTCGCAAGGAAATGTTGTTTTCCTCTGATGGCGCTCGTCGACTGACATAGGTTTCTGGAGGATAGCGGGGATGCGAATTTTGGTCACGGGCGGTCTAGGCACGGTGGGGGCAGGACTGGTGTCTGAACTGCGGGGGCGCGGGCATCACGTCGTTTCCTGCGACACCGCTCATCAGCCCGATGAGGTCGGCTTCTCTGTCCGCACCGACGTTAGCCTGCCCCTCTACGCCCGCTGCGACGTGGGCGAGTTCCGACAGATCGAACGTGTTTTCGAGCGGCTAGGACCTTTTGACTGCGTTTATCACTGCGCCGCCGAGTTCGGTCGCTGGAACGGCGAAGACTTCTACGAAACCCTATGGCGCACTAACGCCGTTGGCACAAAGAATATCATTCGCCTGCAGGAGCGACTCAAATTCCGCCTGATCCATTTCTCATCGTCCGAAGTGTATGGCGACTGGCCTGAGTTAATGGTCGAAACCGTCATGGACCAGTACGAGGTCAAGCAGATGAACGACTATGCCATGACGAAGTGGGTGAACGAAATGCAGATCCGCAACTCCGCGCAGCAATACGGCACGGAGTCGGTGGTGGTGCGCCTGTTTAATACTTATGGGCCCGGAGAGTACTACAGCCCCTACCGCTCGGTGAATTGTCGGTTTATTTATTGCGCACTTAACGGTCTGCCTTGGACTGTCTTCCGTGGCCACTCGCGGACCTCAACCTATCTGGCCGACACCGTGCGAACCTTGGCCAATATCGTGAACAACTTCAAACCGGGAGAGACGTACAATATCGGTGGGAATTGTCAGCATACCATTGAAGAGCTCTCCGAAGTGATCCTTAAGGTGACGGGCGCTGATCCATCGCTGGCCGTGTGTCGCGATTCGGAGATCCTCACGACTCACCACAAGCGCGTTGACGTGTCCAAGGCCCTGCGCGATCTTGCTCACGAGGACACGTACAGCTTGGAAGAGGGCATGCGCCTGACGGCCGAATGGATGTGCCGGGTGTACAACATCCGCCGTGCGAGCTTGGTCGGTCGTTGAGACGTGTGGACGGAGCGGTTCGATGTGAAACGTCTGCACGTGGTAGGCGCCCATCTCAACTACGCGAAAACTCGGCTGCCGTGCGCGAGAGGGCCCTCCCTCATGCCGAATTCATGGAGGTCGTCTCCCGGCACCCATGCCAGAGCCGACAGCGTCATGCTAGGCTTTGAATCCATAGTGAAGCACCGCCGACACTGAGTGTTTCGTGATGGGCGAACTATGGGACGGTTGCGCCGCACGCGCATCGTCCAGGTTATCGTTGTCACGTGTCACGGCCTAATCAGGTAATGGAAGCACAGACAATAGACACAACTCCAGCAGGAGCCACCACTAAGCCCTCGGCCGCCGAGTTGCTTTACGTCTGCGACTTTCCGCCCTCGAACGACTCCGGCGGGCCCATTCTGATGAAACGCCTGCTGCAGAGCTATGCCCCGGACCACGTCATCGTGTTCACCAATTCGGTAGCTTTTCGCTTGTGCCACACCGCCGACCGCCTGAGCTGTCCCCATGTCCTCTTTCCGAAGTTCGGTGTTTCAAAACGGTTATGGGTGGGGAGATTGAAGCATCTGCTGAACTGGGCAGTGCTGGCCTGTGTTACCGTCACGGCCATAGTGACAATCCTACGACGGCACGTCGCCGTGCTCGTCACCGTTTTTCACGACCGATACTTCCTGGCCGCCGCGGCAGCTGGATGGCTGACCAGAAAGCCGTACGTCGTGGTGGTGCACGACGATTTCGTTTCTCTCGAAGTGTCCGCGACCTGGTTCTCGCGCCGCATCGTCAAGCCACTGAGCGGAATGGTCCTGCGCCATGCGGCGCACGTGTACGCTGTTAGCCCGGGAATGCAACGGCTGTTAGAGGTCGAGTTCGGAGCTGAATCGGAAGTGCAATGGCCGGCGACCGAGCGCCACCAGCCTCAGGTCCAGTCTGTCGCTGGGGCCGGCAAAGATGCGGTCATTCTCTTTGCGGGTGGCATCAGCTATGCGGTTGAGGACAGCCTGAGGCTTCTCATCGAAATTATTACCAGCGGCCGACTGAAGCGGGACGGAATCTCCCTCAAATTACATCTCCATAGTAGGCTCAGCGACGACCAAAGGGCCGCCTTCGGGAACCACCCTGATGTGGTGGTAAAAAATTGGGTCGTGCAGTCCGAAATGCCCGGGGTGCTGGCGGGCGCGGACATCCTCTTCCTGCCTTTTTCCTTTTTGGAGAGTTCGCGGCATACAGTCGAAACCGCTTTTCCTTCCAAAACCGCTGACTACCTTGCGGCTGGCAGACCGGTCCTGGTTTTCGGGCCGCCGTACTCGACGGTGGTGCACTATGCGTTAGAAGAAGGTTTCGCGGAAGTCGTGACGGAATGCAGTGTCGACGCGCTAACACGCTCCATTGAGAGGGTACTACTCGCACCTGGTTATGGGGCGGCGCTGCGGGCAAAGGCTCTGGAAGTGTTTTTCCGGAATCACGACATTGACCAGCAGCGAGCTCAGTTCCGGCTCCTACTCCAAAGTTTTTACCAGGAATAACTAGTCAATTACTGGGGTACCCCCCTAAACCTCTAATTTCGAAGTATGAATCCTCCTGCAGATCCGGCTGCTTGTCGAGGCCAATATAGGCCTGTTCGCCATTGCCCTTGCCGAGCACGTGGGGGCCGGGCAATGGTCGCGCAAGAAGGCGTCTTTTCCGTTCGAGACGGGGGGGCGAATCGCGGATCGATAGCGGCGCAATCGCCTTGCAAATCGATTGCGCTTGTCTGGATTCCGTCTTTGCCAGCGGACGCGTGGATATTTCGAAGATCGATGTGGAAGGGCTCACAGAGCAGTGTTAAGAGGGGCGTCACAACTACTCAGCGACCATAGAAGAGGACCTCGAGTTATTTATCTGGAAGTTCATCCTTGATGCGTGGCGGGAGATGGGAACAACCGCTGACTCCTTATTGACCTTGCTCACGGAACGCGGTTACGTTGTGGAGGACTTGCCTGGGCAACCTGCAAAGCAGATTGAACCCTACAGGGGAGTATTTGCCCGGAGGCGGCAAACAATACCGGACCAACCTCTGCGTATATGAAGATTCTCTACCTCCAATACCTTAATCCGGCCTGCTATCCTCCACTCGAACACAGTTCGAGGCTTCTCGCAGACTCAGGCTGGCAGGTAATTGTTTTAGGAATTGGGGCCTGGGGAGCGGGAGCCGATGGGCTACATTTTCCGCAGCATGCGGGTATTCGGGTCAGGCGTCTTGCATATTGCCGGCCGGGGTTGCTGCAGAAACTCCACTACGTGGCCTTTTGTATTTGGGCCTGCGGATGGGTTATCGCTTGGAGGCCAAAGTGGGTGTACGCTTCAGATCTGCTGGCCTGCCCTGTTGCTCTTCTATTGACCTGGATCTCCGGAGCACGGCTCCTTTATCACGAGCATGACTCGCCGCAGCCGATCCCAGAACGCGACGGACGCTTCCAGCGCCTCGCGCTGTGGACCCGTTCCAAGCTGGCCGCGCGGGCCGAAGTCTGTATCCTGCCCAATCGGCGGCGGGTTGAGAATTTCAGGGCGGAGATTCCCGCTGCTCGTCGGGTTCTGTGTGTGTGGAATTGCCCCTTGCGCGAAGAACTCCCCCCACTGCGCGGCGTTTCGAATGAAGATGAAGGTGAATTCTGGGTGCTATATCACGGTTCTCTGGTACCTGCTCGCCTACCGCAGACCGTACTGCACGCGATGCGGGAACTTCCTCCTCAGATCAAGCTTCGGGTGATCGGCTATGAAACTGTGGGTTCCCCCACGTTCTTGAGGGATTTCACCACTACCGCATCCGAGTTGGGATTGTTGAACCGCCTGGACATCGTCGGCGCCTTACCCCATTCACAGACACTCGAATATTCTAACGACTGTCACGTCGGGCTCTCTTTGATGCCAACCTGCAGCCGCGATAGGAATGAACAAGCTATGTCCGGTGCTTCGAACAAAGCCTTTGATTATCTGGCCTGCGGGTTGGCGGTTCTGGTTTCGAATCTTCCCGATTGGAGATCCATGTTCGTCGAGCCCGGCTATGGCCTGCACTGTGTACCCGAGGACGTAGACAGTATTGCCACAGCGTTGCGCTGGTTTTTCGAGCACAGGGAGGACACCACAATGATGGGCGAACGAGGGAGGGCCCGAATCATCTCGGAATGGAATTACGAGACGCAGTTTGCACCAGTCTTCCGGTTGCTGCAAGGAGCGGCTGACGCGAAAATATCCGGACCCCAGTCCCGCTGAGTCTGACAGAGGAGTTCTCAGTCCAAATGGAAATTCTGGCCAAATCTGCTTTGCCGCCAAGTGGGGGCTTCGCCGAACGTTATCTGCGATTAATGCGAGTATGTCTGACGCGGAGTTTCCTCGAGCCCAGTTACGCCCAAATTCCAAGAAGTACTCGGACAATGGCAAAATTGCTTCGTTATTCTGCCTATTCCGCTTTGCAGCGCGTGCTTCGCCCTTTTCGGTTGTCAATCGTTCAGATGAATCGAAGCACGGGGGAGACCATGATGGGGATAGGTGCTCTGGAAAACCTTCACGCCGCTATGCATCACGCCGTGGGTAATCAGGTGCCAGGGGACTTTGTGGAGACTGGTGTCTGGCGGGGAGGCGGAACAATTTACATGCGGGCTTTCCTGGAGGCTTACTCCGAGCCTCAACGAAGAGTGTGGGTGTGTGATTCTTTCGAGGGCCTGCCCAAGCCGAAAGACGAGTACGAGGCGGACTCCGGTAGCCGGTTGTGGGAGTCAGAATATCTAGCGGTTAGCATGGATGAAGTTAAGCGGAATTTCGACTTTTATGGCCTTCTCGATGAACGAGTACGTTTCATCAAGGGTTTCTTCAGCGATACCATGCCTACAGCACCGATCGACCAGATTGCAATACTCCGGTTAGATGGTGATATGTACGAATCAACCATCGTCGTGCTGGAGTACCTATACCCAAAGGTCTCCCCAGTCGGAATCGTCATAATCGATGACTATGGGATGCTTCCAGAGTGCAATCGTGCGGTCGAAGATTATCGATTGAAACATGAGATTACCGACCCGCTGCAAATCATTGGCTATGTTCAAGGAGCCCCTCTCGGTGCATACTGGTGCAAAGGAAGCATAAAAACCTGTGCCCTTGAAGCGTCTCTAGATTCTCTCTAAACAACGGGGTTCAGTCGTGGAGTGGCCATTTTTCTCGATCTCCGTTCCCATCGGCAAGGACTTGAAGGGGCAAAACCTGTGAGCCTTAGCAAGATTGCAATCAAAGCTTTGAAACCTCTCGCAATGCGCACAGTCTATCGCGAGGGAGCTATCAGGACCATGCTCACCGGTCCGTCCCAAGGTCTGAGATACCGGAGCGATACTTGGACGTGGGTCGGAATCGACGAGATAGCAAGCTGTGTATCAGCTATCTGGCACGCGGAAGGGATGCGGGATGGGCGAAGGAGTTCATGGGGGATTGCGCGGCCCGGATTCGCAATCGCGTACAGATCACAACGGATGGGCACAAGGCATACTCGGAAGCTGTCGAGGGCTTTTGGCGCGGATGCGGACTACGCACCGTTACAGAAAATCTACTGCGCTAGTAGCTGGAGAATGAAACGCGCTATTCGCCGGCCCGCTGCACCGGCTGCTATATGAAGGTCGTGAGCGGGAATCCAGAACCCAATACGTCAGCACCAGCTATGTGTGGAGCGAGAGAGTCTTTATTTGCGAATGAGCATCCGCCGTTTTGCTAGGCTGACAAACGCATTCTCAAAGAAGCGTTGAAAACCATGCGGCTACTGTGGCCCTGTACTTCACATATTACAATTTCGTCCGTGTCCATCGGACGTTGCGCGTGACTCCCCCATCGGAAGCTGGCCTAAAACGGGTCACGCTTGGAAGCTGCAAGAACTGGTTTCGCTGCTTGATCTATAGGAAAACGAAAATCTACTCCCCAGAGCATCAACCAATAAGCCGAGGTATGCTATCGACGTATGGACTTTACCAGGACCAAGATCTCTATGGACCGATCGTTCTGGAGCTATTCGAAAGTTCAGAGTGCGGTCGGCGCTCTGATCCGAAATCGAAAGTTTCAGATTACCGATGCTGCTCTCAGGTCCGAATACCTGAACGTTGGCTGCGGTGCTTATCCGGCGGAGGGCTTTTGCAACGTTGATTATGCTTGGGGTCCTGGCTTGTTATGTTTCGACATCACTCGGGGAATTCCACTTCCGAGCTCAGGACTGCGCGGCATTTTCACCGAGCACTGTTTGGAGCATATCGACTACGCTGAGTGTCTCAAGGTGCTCCGCGATTTCCGTAGAATTCTCAAACCCGGGGGCGTGGCGCGCGTGGTGGTGCCCGACGGCGAGCTTTACTGTGGCCTCTATGTGCGGGCGCAGGCCGGAGAGTCAGTCAGCTGGCCATACTCCGAAAATGGAAGATTGCCGATCTACTATGTCAACCGTGTCATGCGTGATCATGGCCACAGGTTCATCTATGACTTCGATTCCATGAAGGAAGCGCTATTGTCGGTGGGGTTCCGGGAAGTTCATCGAGCGTCGTTTCGCAAAGGCTTTGATCCCACGCTCCTAATTGACCAGGAGCACCGCTCGGTGGAATCCCTTTATGTCGAGGGAATCGCGTAACGCTCATTTGGTCCAACCTCGCAGCTTTGAACCGCCCGGACTTCTGATTGATCTTCGCAATTCCGAGCTGGACGTGGCTGTAGGAACTACGCTAATGCACCTCGGTTACAGAACTCATCGTACGACTTGATGATACGATCGTCACAAAAATGTCAGCAGGACGGCCCCAAGCCGACTCCCGCCGGGAATAACGCGAAAGATGAACACTGGATTTCCAGGCAACTGGGGTCTCGAATCGTGAATCCGCCGTTTTTCTCGATCTGCATCCCCCAGTACAATCGGACGTCATTCCTGATCGAGGCATGCCGACGCCTCAAGACTCAGACATTTGATGACTTCGAGGTATGCATTTCGGATGACCGCTCGACAGACGGTCGGGAGGAAGAACTCAAGGTAGCTTTGGACGGCCTTGGGCTTCGATACACATATCGTCGCCAGGAAAGGAATTCCCAGTATGATGCTAACTTGCGGAGCGCAATTGGACTAGCCTCAGGTCGGTACTGCATTTTGATGGGGAATGACGACTGTCTCGCCACGCCAACGACGTTGGCAGAGATCCACGCGGTACTTTCTTCAAATGACAAGATCGGCGTAGCGATCACCAACTACCGTGATTTCGATGGCCCCACCATCTATCGCCGCGTTCGACAGAAAGGAATCCTCGTCGGCGGACCTGCGCTCGCCGGCTCGCGCTTTCGCAATTTCAGCTTTGTTAGTGGAGTTATTTTGCGAACCGATGACGCCCAACGTCTGGCCACCGACGAGTGGGACGGCAGCGAAATGTACCAGATGTACTTGGGTTGTCGCATTCTCGCGGAGGGGCATTGCCTCGCCGAGATCGACTTGGTTGCCGTTCTGTTGAAGATTCAGATTCCAGGGGAGCAGGTAGACAGCTATGCCACCCGGCCGCGGCTGAAGCCTTGTCCCTTGATCGAACGGCGGCTGCCCCTCGGGCAAATGGGCCGCCTGGTAGTCGCCTCCGTCGCGCCCTTTGCCGGGCCGAATCCTTCAAGCATAAACAGAGCGATCCTGCTGCAATTGCTCTTATTCCCCTACTCGTTTTGGATTCTGGAATACCGCCGGGTTCAATCCTGGCGATTCGCAGCGGGCATTTGTTTGGGAATGCGTCCCAGGAATATCTCTAGCGGAGTGGAGCTATCAATGCTTCATGCCGCTCAATTACGAATTGCCTATGTGGCGACTACAGCCGTGGGGCTTCTGGTCCCGTTATGGTGCTTCGATAGGTCTCGCAAGCTTTTGTATACTTTCGCAAAGCAGGCTTTTCAGGGGACATAGTGACACTTGCCGATCGCACAATTGTTCCGCGGCTGTTGATTGTGGGCGGCCGGGGCGGCACGAACATTGGCGACAGTATGGAACGGGCGGCTAAAGGCTTGGGAATCGCTGCCGTGGTGGCAAACGCCAATCTAGCCATGGAAGGTTCTGCACTGGTGCGAAAACTCCGGTGGCGCCTTTGCGGCCGCAAGCCACTTCGCCTAGAGCAGTTCAGCGACAAGATTGCGCAGCTTTGCGAGGAGTACAGACCCGATCTGTTGTTGGTGATCGGCATTACTCCACCCGAACACAGGTGTTTGCAAGCAGTAGGTAAGCTCGGTGTCGTCAGGGCTGTTTTTCTGACAGACGACCCCTGGAGCCCGTATCGGCGGGCGCAGTGGTTTTTGAAGGCACTCTCCGAATACGACTTTGTGTTCTCTCCCCGCGAAGCAAATCTCGCCGATTTGCGCGGCATTACTGGGGCCATCATCAAATATCTTCAGTTTGGATATGATCCAGACCTGTTTTTCCCCGTGTCAAGGTCAGCAGACGTTTCCGCGGATGTAATGTTTGCTGGGGGAGGGGATGGCGACCGTGTCCCATATATCAGTGCGCTTGTGAAGAGCGGGTGGAAGGTCGACCTATACGGCACTTATTGGGAGCGCTATCCAGAGACTCGACACCTGACCAGAGGACAAGCCGATGTGGGCGTGCTTCGGCAATCGGTGGCGAACGCCCGAGTGTCGCTTTGCCTTGTCAGAAGGGCGAACCGCGATGGGCACTCGATGAGGACCTTTGAAGTGCCCGCAATGCGGGGCTGCGCCGTTATGGAGGACACTGCGGAGCACGTATCGATCTTCGGAGAGGATGGTCGAAGCGTGCTCTATTTCCGAACGATCGATGAAATGCGGCGACGGATAGCGTGGCTTCTGGAGCATCCCGAAGAACGGGACCGACTGGCGGATGCAGGATACCGCTTGGTCACCAGTGGTGCTAACACCTATCAGGATCGCCTTGCTAGCATCCTGCGAGCCGTGGGGAAGACAGAGTTGATTGGCACGGCTTCTGCTTGTTGATTGGTGAGCAGAGCGTCAGAGGCCGGCCCGAGCGTTGACACCACTCGACATACACACCAGTCGTCGAAATCACCGATGAATGACGAACTCTTGATTTGGGGTACGGCACTTTGGATAGCCGCTATCGTCCTGCTATTTTTCGCTCGTGCTAAAGCGTTGGTGTGGGCTTTTGCCATTAACCTCGCACTAATACATTTTGTAGCAGGCGTGATCTATCTCTTGCACGGCCCGGTGCTGCATCCCGCAGGATTGGTTGCCGAAGGTTACCAAGTTAGCGCTTACGGTATTTTGGCATTTGCGGTTGGCACTCTGGTCATTTCGAGGCGCAGTGTTCCTTCTGCCCAAGGCCAGCAGAAGTTTAAGGCGTTCCGCAACAAGATTACTCGCGATAAATGCCTACTGGTTGGCGTTGTGTCTACTGCTCTGTTGTACTCGGCTATCGTTTTTATCCCTTCGCTTACGGCAATCGTATCAAGTGGGGAGCAGCTTTTTCTGACAGGCCTGTGCCTCGTATGGTGGCACGGCCGGCGTCAACAACAATTCTTACAATGCGCTGGCGTGCTGTGCGTGGCTATGTTTTTTCCTTTGCTGACCGTACTGGCAGCGGGGTTTTTGGGCTTTGGTATTGCAGCTACGGTGGTAATCATCGTCTTTGCCGCAACGGTTTCGCGGTCCCGTCTGAGAGTCGCCGTTGCAACCGTAGTGCTGGGTTATCTTGGTGCGACAGTCTTCGTCAGTTACATGAGAGATCGGCCGGCCATTCGCGGAGTTGTCTGGAGAGGTGCGGCCATTAGCGAGCGAGTGAGCACGGTTTCGAACACTGTGGGGACATTCGAATGGTTTGACCCGCGGAATCCGAAGCACCTTGAACGGATCGACGGCCGTTTAGATCAGAATTATCTAGTTGGCCGGGCGATCGACAGTCTGTCAATGTCAGATGATTACGCACATGGCAGCACTCTCTGGCAGGCCATGGTAGCGCTGGTCCCCCGCATATTATGGCCGGACAAACCGGTCAGCGCTGGTGGTTCGAAAATGGTCACGCGGTACACCGGTCTGTATTTTCCAAATGGAACCAGCGTCGGGATGGGGCCGGTTATGGAACTCTATATCAACTTCGGTAGTCTCGGTGTTGTCGCTGGATTTTTTGCACTCGGTCTGCTGGTCGCTTCGTTGGACCAACGGGCATGGCAAGGTCTCCTGGACGATAATTGGGAGCGCTTTGCATTTTCGTTTACCGTGGGAATCAGCTTCCTGCAAGTCGGTGGATCGTTTGCCGAAATCGTGGGAACCGCCGGTGCCAGCTTCGTCCTTCTTCGTGTGCTCAATCAATGGAAGTTGTTTCGTGGGAGGGTTCCGCAACAAGTGCTCCCGCGAACCGTTTTTCCGGTGGCCCGGATCGGTATTAAGTGAAGAAAGAGTCACAGTGCTCACCGCTCCTGTGCGCTATAACGCAAACGGCAGGGTATGGCGGCATAGCGAGGGTCTCACGGATGTTGTTGGATGTCCTCCAGGTCCTGTCGGGGAATACGTGTCAAGTTGTCGAATTGTGCTCCGGAATACCAGGTCCGGTCAGTCCGATGATGAAGATCCGCTTTGCGAGTAGGCTTACCTTACGGCAGCTTCGCCGCGAGATTTCCTGGGTTGTCTTCGACCATCTTGCACTGGCCCGAATCCAACCTTTAGTGCCCACTGTGTTTCGCAGGCCGTATGCAGTATTTCTTCATGACATCGAAGCTTGGGGCAGCATGGACTCACTTCAAAAGGCGGCCTTAAAGGGAGCACGTGTCAGAATTGCCAACTCGCAATTCACTGCCAACAGGGTTACTTCCGCACATCCCGACGTGGGATCTGTACACGTTTGTCACTTGGCATTGCCGCGCTTGGAGCCTGCAGCTGGACATCTGAATACGGCTCTACTGGACTCCATTTATCACTCTGCTGTTCTAATCGTTGGAAGAATGGGGAGCTCGGAGCGCTACAAGGGGCACGACCAGGTGCTCGCGGCGTGGCCAGAAGTCAAGCGCCGCGTGCCTGCCGCACAACTGATCGTGGTGGGCGACGGCGACGACGTGCCGCGCCTCAAACGCGTTGCCACTGCCACTACTGTTGGAAGCAGTATCCTGTTCACCGGCCGTGTCGACGAAGAAACTCTCCACGCCATTTACGACCGTGCCGCCATCTTCGTGATGCCTAGCTCACGGGAAGGGTTCGGGCTGGTGTATTTGGAAGCGATGCTCCATCGATTGCCATGTATCGGGTCGACCGAAGATGCAGGCTCCGAGGTCATTGTCCAGGGGCAAACAGGCTTGCTTGTCTCTCAGAGCGATGTATCTGGCCTTGCGGAAGCCATTGTTAAGTTATTGCAGAATCCAGCCTTGCGGCGCCAAATGGGTGAGGCCGGTTTCTGTCGCCTTGAGGAGATGTTTTCGTTTTCTCGTTTTCAAGCCCGTGTCATCCAACTCCTGCAGCCGCTCTGTGGGACCGCTGGCTAAGCGGACACTTTGCGGGCTGTTGCTTACCGGATCGAACCATTCGCGATCTTGATGAAGATCTTACAGGTAATTCCGTCAGTTGGTCCCTTGCGCGGCGGACCGAGCGCCCTCGTCAATACCGTCAGCCGCGGTCTGGCGCGTCTCGGTGCGGATGTGCATGTGGTTACCACCGATGACAATGGGCAAGCTCGGCTTCAGGTGCCCCTCGGCGTACCCCTAGTCTCGGACGGTGTCACCTTTCGATATTTTAAGCGCCAATGGCGTCAATACAACGTGTCCCTACCGTTAAAGAAGTGGCTTGCCACACACATAGCTGAATACGACCTGATTCATATTCATGCGTTGTTCTCTTTTTCAACACTTTGGACGGCACGGTATGCACAAGAAGCGGGAAAACCCTACGTCGTCACTCCCCACGGTAGTCTCGCCAGTTTGGGACTCCGCAAACACAAACGCTGGTTGAAAGCGCTGTCATTAACATTAATCGAGACGGGAATCTTAAGCGGTGCGAGCGCGATTCATTATCTGTCGGAATGGGAACGTTCTGAAGCGGCAAGCCTCGGCATAGTGAATCGCACGATCGTCATACCCAATTGCGTGGAGCCAAGTATGCCGTCCGTACAGCGTCACTGGTTGTCCAGTCGATTCAGGCGAACTTCGACACCAACGCACTATCCTGTTTCTGGGCCGCCTCGATGCTATCAAGGGTTTGGACCTTCTCCTGCAGGCCTTTGCCATACCTCCGCGAGACGCGATCCGATGTGTCCCTCGTATTCGCGGGCCAGGGAACGGCGGCCTTCGAGGATGAGTTACACCGCCAGGCGAGTCACCTTGGAGTCTCTTCGTCGGTCTATTGGCTTGGTTTCCTGTCCCCTGGAGAGCGCGCGTCCGCATTGACAGATGCGGATGTGTTCGTTTTGCCTTCGTATTCGGAGAGTTTCGGTACGGTAGTCGTTGAAGCCTTGGCTTTTGGGGTACCGGTGGTGATTTCCGATCGTGTCGGTATGAAGGACCCGGTCGCCCAGGCCGGCGCGGGCCTCGTGGTGCCGTGTGATGCCTCTCGTTTGGCGAACGCGATCCGTGAGCTTCTTAGCGACGAAACCCTCCGGGCACGCTGTAGGTCTAATGGCCTCACTTTGGCGCGTCAGTTCACCGTTGAAATCGTGACATCGCAGTTACTCAAGGCATATCATGCCGCGATAGACGATGCGATATGAGCGACACACAGAGTTCACAGGACCCAGGCATAGCTTCCGGGCGTCGGTGCGCATCCTAGTCCAATCCTTTTTTCGGCTGTGGTCTTGACCTGCAATGAGGAGCGCAACCTGCAGCCGCTGCCTGAGTCGACTGGCCACTCTAGGCGTCAACATCTTCGTAGTAGATTCCGGGAGCACGGATGACACTCTCAACATCGCCGCTCAATACGCTTCAGTGGTGTATCATCCGTTCGAAACGCACGCCCGGCAATGGAGTTGGGCCCTCGCCAACCTGCCAATTTCCACCAAGTGGGTTCTCGCATTGGATGCCGACCAGCAAATAACGCCCGAACTGGGGGCGGAACTGGAAGGTCTATTCAGTAGCCCGGAAGCCATCGGTCAAGAGGTGGAAGGGATTTATATCAAGCGCCGTCAAATCTTTCGAGGGCGATGGATCAAGCATGGCGGTTATTATCCGAAGTACCTTCTGAAGCTGTTTCGTGTTGACAGGGTGAAACTCAATTCCACGGATCTCGTCGATCATCATTTCTATGTCCGCGGAAAAACGCTTAAGTTGAAACATGACTTGGTGGAGGAAAATAGCAAGGAGGACCGCATCTCCTTCTGGATTGAGAAGCACAACCGCTATGCGACTTCGCTGGCTAGGGAAGAGCTGCAACGCCGCCATAGAGCCAGACCCGAACCCATTCAAGGCTCGGTCTTGGGTAACCCTGACCAGAGAACCCTCTGGCTGAAGGGAGTGTGGTATCGGTGCCCGGCGTACGTCCGGCCGTTCCTCTACTTTGTGCACCGCTATTTCCTTCGACTCGGGTTTCTGGATGGCAAAGAGGGTTTTATTTTTCACTTCTTGCAGGCTTTCTGGTTTCGGCTGCTCGTCGATATCAATCTGGATGAGCTGGAATCAGAGGTACTGGAGTCAGGCGATCCTCCCCGATGTTAAAGAACATTTTTAAAGAAGCCTCCTACAAAATGTTCTTTGCTCTGGACGGGTTGCGCTTGCACGTCCTTCCCAAGCATTTCTATACGCCTGTGCCGGATTATCGATGGTTGAGGAAGAATCCTAACCTGTGGATCGGCCGCGCGTCGTTGAGGGGGGTGAAGTGGGATCTGGCTGCACAGGCGGTATGGCTCAGCCAGGTGTGCCGGCCTTACTATCATGAGGTTTCTGGATTGCGCGCTATTCCACGCAAATCACCGCCAGGCGTGTTGGCACCGGATTCGGACCGATCGAATCGCAACTCTCTGCATTGTTTTGTGCGGGCAAAGGCCCCGCGGCAGATAATAGAAGTCGGCAGCGGCGTTTCCACGGCATGTGTGCTCGAGGCGATCCGCATGAATCAAGCGGACGGCCGCGAAACGCAGGTAACCTGTATCGAGCCGTTTCCCGAAGGACGCCTTCAAAAGCATCAAGGACATCACGCATTTGCGGCAGCCTCTGCAGGCGGTACCTCTATCGCTGTTCGAAAAACTGCATTCTGGAGACCTCTTGTTTATCGATTCCAGCCATGCGGTAAAGACCGGCTCCGAGGTACTGCGCATCTACCTCGACATTATTCCGTCCCTTCCGCCAGGCGTTTACGTTCACGTTCATGACGTCAATCTGCCGTACGAATACTCGCGCGACGCTCTGGCTGCTTACTATGCTTCACAGGAGACGGCCCTTCTGCTGGCCCTGCTTACGGACAATGCGCGGCTTTCGATTCAGGTCTGTCTTTCGGGGCTGCACTATGACTGCCCAGATCGACTACAGTCAATCATGAGCGATTACCGCCCACAGGCGAGCCAGGAAGGGCTGCCCGCTTCCGATTCCGCCCCGGGCCATTTTCCCAGCAGTATCTGGCTCCTAACTGAATGACGACAACCTAATGCACATACTCGGTCTCAACGCCTTCCACGGCGACGCTTCTGCCGCCCTCCTCTCTGATGGCCAACTCGCGGTCGCGATAGAAGAGGAGCGATTTAATCGCATCAAGCACTGGGCCGGCTTTCCTGCCTTGGCCGCCAAGGCTTGCCTGAGCGAGATCGATCCAGCGTCGCTCGCCCATGTCGCAATTTACAGCGACCCGAAGGCGCATCTCTGGCGGAAGCTGGGCCACGTAGCCGTCCGCCCCGGGAGATTGGAACCGTCTCATCTCACGCGCTAGGAACAGCATCAAAGTGGCCAACTTGGCCGACGCTCTCGTTTCCTCCGGCGTGGCCCGACGCGAAGGGTCCGCATCCACCACGTTGAGCACCACCGCGCCCATCTGGCCAGCGCTTTCTTCGCCTCCCCATTCGAAGAAGCCGCCATCGTCTCCATCGACGGCTTCGGCGATTTCAGCAGCCTAATGTGGGGCATCGGCAAAGGCAACCATATCGATATCCATGGCGCCGTCATATTCCCCCACTCGCTCGGCCTCTTCTACACTGCTTTCACCCAATTCCTCGGCTTCCCCAAGTACGGTGACGAGTATAAGATGATGGGCCTCTCCGCATACGGGGAGCCCCGGTTTGCCGAACAGGTGCGGCGTGTGGTCCGCACGGAGAGAGATCAGTGCCGGCTGAACCTGGACTACTTCACCCATCACAGTGAAGGCGTGGAGATGACGTGGGACGGTGGGGAGCCGGTCCTGGGCGCGGTGTTTTCGCAAAGGATGGTGGAAGAGTTCGGTGACCCACGCGCGCCGCGGTCGAAATCCGGCAGAAGGACATGGACCTCGCGGCTTCCGTGCAACTCGTGCTGGAGGAGAACTACTTCGCGCTGTTGAGTTTCGTGCAAAAGCAGACGGGGGGGCGCGCCCTTTGCCTGGCGGGCGGTGTGGCTTTGAATTGCGTCGCGAATGGCATGATCTTTGAGCGCACAAACTTCCGGGACGTGTATGTACAGCCGGCGGCGCACGACGCGGGCACCTCGATTGGGGCGGCGCTCTACGTGCAGCACAGGAGTTGAAGTTACCGCGGCAATTCGAGATGCGTCACGTGTATTACGGCCCCGAGTATTCCGACAGCGAGATCCTTCGCGACCTGGAAGCGGCCGGCTGTACTTATCACAAACTTTCAGAGAAGGATCTGATCGGCCGCACCGTGGACGCGATTGCCGACGGTAAGATCGTAGGTTGGTTTCAGGGCCGCATGGAGTTTGGGCCGCGCGCGCTTGGGAACAGAAGCATCCTTGCGGATCCTCGCCGCAAGGATATGAAGGACATTCTCAACAGCCGCATCAAGTATCGCGAACCTTTCCGGCCGTTCTGTCCCTCGATTCTGGCCGAGAAAGTGGGCGAGTATTTCGAGACCGACTATCCATCGCCCTTCATGGTGATGGCGTACAAGATCAAGCCGGAGCAACGCGAACGGATTCCCGCGGTGACGCACGGAGACGGGACGGGAAGGCTCCAGACGGTGGAGCGAGATGTGAATGAGCGGTATTGGAATCTGATTCACAAGTTCGACGAAGTCACGGGAGTGCCAGTGCTCCTGAACACGTCATTCAACGAGAATGAGCCCATCGTCCAAACTCCGGCCCAGGCGATCGACTGTTTCCTGCGGACGCAGATGGATGTGTTGTCGATCGGCGGGTTCTTACTGCATAAGGAGGAAAACGTGCACCTGAGCGAGCATCGTGCAGCGTTTGCGGAGTTACAGAGGGGGTGAGTCCATTATTCACATGCGAACAGTCAATGATCCCCGAGTCACGGCTGCAACCCTTACTTAGAAGACGCCTCGATCTACTCGTTTTGGGAAACACTGCGACACTCATCCAGCCGGCTCGCAACCCAGTCCCTCGCAAGAAATGAACATCTTGCTTCTCAACCAGGCTTTCTATCCGGACGTTGTCTCGACCGCACAGCATGCTAGTGACTTGGCGACGGCACTGACGCAGGCAGGGCACGAGGTCACCGTCATCTGCAATTCCCGAGGCTACGACGATCCGAAGCTTCGATTCCCGAACCAGGAAACTTGGAACAGGGTCAAAATCGTTCGTGTACGATCAACTGGTTTCGGCAAGAGTTCCAAATGGCGCCGTGCCGCCGACTTCGGAACATTCATGGCGAGTTGTGCGTTTCGTCTGTTGTCATCCCCGCAGTTCGACGTTGTCGTTGCGATGACATCGCCGCCTCTGATTTCTTTTATCGCGAGTTTGGCTGTGCCGAGCAGGGCTCACCGTCTGGTGTTCTGGTCAATGGACCTCAACCCTGACGAGGCAATCGCTGCCGGGTGGCTGCGAGCTGAGTCCCCGGTCGCACGTCTGCTATCCCGCATCTTGTTGCACAGCTTGCAACGAGCTGATCGCATCATAGCGCTGGATCGTTTCATGAAAGATCGCATTGAGGCGAAGGGCGTCCCTGCGGGAAAGGTCTTGGTCGTGCCGCCTTGGTCGCACGATGACCGCGTCGGGTTCGATCCAGCGGGCAGGGAAGAATTCCGGGCCTTCCATAACCTTTCCAATAGATTCGTCGTAATGCACTCGGGAAACCATAGCCCATGCCACCCTTTGGAGACGCTCCTTCAGGCCGCTGAGCGGCTGGCTGAGAACGAGGATGTTGCTTTCTGCTTTGTGGGGGGCGGAAGCGAATTTGGCAAGGTGAAGGAGCATGCTCAGAAGCGCGGTTTACGCAATGTTCTATGCCTTCCTTACCAGCCGATAGAGAAGCTATCGGGATCTTTGTCGGCAGCGGATCTTCACGTTGTCGTGATGGGGGATCAGTATGTAGGCATTGTCCACCCATGCAAAATCTACAACGTGCTCGCGGTGAAAAGACCGTTCCTCTACATCGGTCCAAAGGAGAGCCACGTAACAGACATCATTAGACAATCTAGTGCCTATGTTTCGTCCCACGGTGACGTAGATGGAGTCGTAGCAAATATCCTATGTGCGATGGGGAACAGCATGTTTGGTTCCCCGCGCGGTGTTGAACCGGAGACACTGTTTTCGAAAAATCGGCTTGTTCCGCAAATGATCAGCGCTATTGAACAGTGTGGGGAGTCGGTCCTCCCCTGAGGGCCAGTCTGGATGCCTTCAGCATTACACAACGTAAAATCAAACGTCTCTGAATTTACGTTGTTGAGTACCTAAGCTAGACGCAGCAATCAAGCCGTAAGGCACGACAGGCAATTGAATCCAGTCCTTAACAGCATGCGCACCGCGGCGCGATGCCGAGCAAACTCACCACGATACAGAGACGCGCCTGCCCGGCGGGTCAGAGCCCAAGCATACTGGGTGTGGGTAAATAGAATATCGCTCCACCTAAGCACCGGGGCGTGTTTTTGAATAACCTGGGCAATGACTCTTCAATATCCAAATGCGTCTGGAACGCAAACGCGGAAGCGCTCGCTTTGTGAAGACGGTATCGCATCAGCGTGCGCGGCAGGTACTCGATGTCCCATCCGGCCGCCAATAAGCGCAGCAAAAAATCCCAGTCCCCTTTCTGCCGCATACCAGGGGGCAAGCCACCGGTCTCCCGGAAGGCTGAAACCCGGATGGCGCCGCAAGAGTTATGCCACCAGCATCCTCTGCGAATCGTGCCACGGACGCTCTCAACCCCGCCTTTCACGAGCACCGGCGCCGCACCCGGACGCTCCTCACCCGTTTCTGTGAAGCCGTTATCGTCGAAAACATCGTAACTGGCGCAAACGATTCCAACCTTCGGATCAGCGGCCAGACACCGATCCGTAATGATTTGCAACCAGCCTGGCTTTGGGATGTTATCACCGTGCATGTGTAGGAACCATTCCACATCGTTAGGCAGAGAGGTCACCGCTGTGTTTACGTTGATCATCTCCCCAACATTCTTTCGCCGGCTCTCAAATTTTAGCGGGGGCCAAGCAAGCGCCCAGACATCGCGAACCACATCAACCGTGTTATCCGGGCTCACATCATCGGCGATCACCACGCAGGCCACGCGACGGAGCACGCCTTCTCCCTGCCCCATGATTCCACGCAAAGTATCCGTGATCGTCGATTCGGATTTGTAGCAAGGAATCGTAATTGCGAATTTGCAGTCGCTTGTCATCTCTCCTTCGAAGTAGGGCGAGGTTTCGCCTGAGGCTTCTCTAAATCTTGAGGTCCGACGAGTTGATCTTGGGACGCCGGTGCACCCATTCAGACGCCACTTGTTTCCAGCCACTGTGGATTACGCTCCGCGTGCCCCGCAATTTGCTCGAGGATTCCTATGAGGGGAATCGCCGCACGCCAGCCAAAGTCGCGCTCGGCGTCGGTGCTGTCCATGATGACCCATGGAACGTTGTAGGGCCGGGGTGCGGGATCCGAACCGACCACGCGGGGGCCAAAACGCACATCGCACCAGGCGGCCAACTGCGCGAGCGACATCGCATTGTCGAGCCCGCCGCCCACGGTGTATATTCGTCGGTCGTCCGCCCGCCCGGTTTTTAGCTGTGCCGCAACGAGACTCGCGAGATCGCCCGGATGAAGAGCATCCCGGACCTGTTTCCCTTTGCCATCAAATCCGGTGAAACGTAGCGCGCGGCAACCCGCGTGAGCATGGATCCAATACGAAAAGATTCCCTGGTCTGGCGTGCCGAATTGCCCGGCGCCAGCCATCACACCGCAACGATCTACCCGAACCGGGAAGCCAAACGCGTATCCGTACTCCAGTGCGACCGCCTCCGCTGCCAGCTTCAGGCTTCCATAGAGTGACACCGGCGGACGCGTGGCAAACTCGGGCGAGATACCCTTCGCCGAAATTCACGGGGGCAGACTGGCTGCGGGGTCCAATTGAAACGCATCGCCATGGCCGAGCAGCGGCAGCGCTTCCAACGCGCGAATGGAATAGACGCGACTACTGCTTAGAAGCAACAATCCGGTATGATGCGCCTTACAGTACTCGAGGACGTTTCCGAAACTCGCCAGATTGTGTTCAAACAGTTGCCGGCTGCTGAACCCAATCTTCAGCCCAGCAAGGACGCTTGGATTCGCCGCCGCATCAACTACCCAATCAGCGGCGGGCAATGAGTCCACGTCGCTAGCTGAGCGGATGTCTCCGTGCATCAAGGTGACACCAAGTTTGCGCAACCGAACGCGGTTTGTCTCCGATCCCGGCCGAATCAGATTGTCAATCCCGCAGACCGACAGTCCTTCCATTCGCTCGATCAGACATTCAGCAAGCGAACTCCCAACGAAGCCACAAATTCCGGTGATTAGAAGTTTCATCCGGTGGCCAGTATCCTCCGCCGCTCTGCCTGCCCCGTCGCGATCTCCTCGAAGATCTGTGGCAGCGATTTGGTGATGGTCCAAGAAGGATAGTGCGATTTCATCTTTTGGAGATCACTGTAGTAGCAAATGTGGTCGCCAACGCGGTTTTGATCCACGTACGTCCACTTCATCGGGCGATTGGTAATCGCTGACGCCATCTGAAAGGCTTCCAGAATCGAGCATGAGTTCCCTTTGCCGCCTCCCAGATTGTAGACCTCGGCGACGCGCGGCGCTTTCCAGAACTTGTACATGAAACGGGCGACGTCTTCGGAGTGAATGTTGTCGCGGACTTGTTTTCCCTTGTATCCAAACACCCTGTATTCCCGGTTCTCGATATTGCACTTGATCAGATAACTCAGAAAGCCATGAAGCTCGACGCCCGCGTGATTTGGTCCAGTCAGACAGCCACCACGCAAACAACAGGTCGGCATGCCGAAGTAACGTCCGTATTCCTGAACCATCACATCGGCCGCGACCTTTGACGCTCCGAAAAGCGAATGCTTCGTTTGGTCGATGGAATAATCCTCCGGAATGCCCTCGTCATATGTGGGATCGGCGAAATCCCAGCGTGTCTCAAGCTCCTTCAGAAGGATCGTGTTGGGCCGGTCCCCATAGACCTTGTTGGTAGACATGTGAATGAACGGACTCTCGGGACACCCTTGCCGGGCAGCTTCCAACATATGCAGCGTACCCAGCGCATTAACTTCAAAATCGAGAAACGGAATCGCTGCCGCGCGGTCGTGTGAGGGCTGCGCAGCCGTGTGCACGATCAGGTCAGGCCGGAGCTCCGCAGCAGGATAAGCAGTGCCTCCCGGTTTCGGATGTCCAGAGTTTCATGGCGGTAGCCGGGAATCTCCTTGCGCAAGCGCTCCAGTACCCAACTTGTGTCGCCCTCGGGACCAAAAAAGACCGCACGATGATTATCATCAATTCCGACAACTTGGAATCCCTGCTTCGCGAAGAACAGGCAGACTTCGGATCCAATGAGTCCGCAGGAACCGGAAACCAAAATGGAAGGCGCGCTCACCAGTGTTTTTTATTATATTTGGATATTGAGGAGCAAGGGAACAAGAAACTCGCTTAAGGGGTCAGGTGACAGCGGCGAGCTGAAAGGACCTAATTGAACGTGTCGAACTTTCTTCGTCGACTGTCCAGCAAACTGGTGGCAGTAGTTCGACTGCTTTGTTGGAGAATACTGCAGCCGGAGATTTGCATGCATTCCGGCACCGCAACAGTGCGGAGCGACTCAGACTGGGGCGTCGCGAACGAAATTTTCGTCCACGGAGATTATGACCGTGCAATCCTGCAGGCAATTCGTCCGGACGGGCAGGTGGAGCCGCTGCGCATCTTGGATTTGGGCGCGAACGTCGGGTTCTTCTCGTTGAGGTGCATCGACCTCTACCTTCTGACGAACCCCCTAGGCTCTTGGAAGTATTTGCCGTCGAGGGGTCCACGAGCCTATTCGCCGATCTCGAGCACCGGCTCTCGGGCTGCGGGTATGAAAATGTGAAGCTGCTTCTCAAGAATGGACTTGTGGGTCGGCGGACCGGGAAAGCAATGTTCCACTCGTCATGGTTCAGTTCCTGCACGAATCAAGTCAGTCGCGACCAAAAAGTCTCCAGAAATCCTCTGCTTAATCGCTATGCTGAAGAGTGTGAGTATATTGACCTGGAGCAATTCCTTCCAGCCCGCTGCGCACTAGACCTGATTAAATGTGACATCGAAGGCTCCGAGTTAGAGTTCTTGCAGAACTATTCGGATCTCCTGCGGCGGACCCGGAATCTGGTTATTGAACTTCACCCATTTCTTTGTGACGCACAGGCATGCCGAAATCTCCTTGATTCTTTCGGCTTCGTGCAGAACGGGTAATCAAGAGTTATGCGACACACACCCTGGAGATGTACTATCGAGTCGAGTCTTAATTCAGTTGGTTGAGCCGTTCCGCCTGAGCCAAAAAGGATCGTGTTGGCTCGGTCCCCATAAACCTTGTTGGTAGACATGTGAATGAACGGACTCTCGGGACACCCTTGCCGGGCAGCTTCCAAATATTCAGTGTACCCAGCGCGTTGACTTCAAAATCGAGAAACCGAATCGCCGCCGCTCGGTCATGTGAGGGCTGCGCAGCCGAGTGGACGATCAAGTCAGGCCCGAACTCCTGAAGCAGGACGAGCAATCCTCCCGGTTGCGGATGTCCAGAGTTTCATGGCGGTAGCCGGGAATCGCTCCAGTACCCAACTCGTGTCACCCTCGGGACCAAAAAGATCGCGCGATAGTTGTCGTCAATTCCGATCACCTGAAATCCCCGTTTCCCGAGAAACAGGCAGACTTCGGATCCTAGTGAGTCCGAAGAAACCGGAGACCAAAATGGAAGGCGTGCTCACAAGATGCCCCTCTCAATCAATTTTAGGAACAGATGAATCTTGACAAACTAGCGAGCTGGGTAATATGGTGCCTTAGAATCGCAAGCAAACGGATCACAGACCAGCACTGGGTCGGGAACCAACCATCCAGGTGAAGCGTGGTCTGGCTGTTACATCAGAGTGGATTCGATCCCAGTTCTCTCGGAGGCCGCTGTATCCGATCGGTTCTCCACAGCGGCAGACTAAAAGCAAAGAGGAAATGAAACAATGAGAAGTAGGTTCTCTGGCAACTCTCTCCTTGTCGGGTTTAATCCTGTTCTTTGGAGGTTGTTCCTCGAGCGCTCCTGTGGTAATCGCTGTTACGCCCCAGAGCACAATTGTCTTCTCCACCCAGACCGACCAGTTGACCGCTACGGATTCCCTAGGCTCGGCTGATGTCGTCTGGTCTGTCGGGGGTGCGGGGGGAAGCTCGGCGGTTGGAACAGTCGATGCATCTGGAAACTTCACTGCACCCCAAGTGGTTCAGAACACGACCGTCGTCGTGACCGCCACCAGCAAGCACGATCACACTAAATCAGCTTCTGTCACCATCACTGTCATTGCCCCCGGTGCAGTTACAGCCACGAACAGCCCTCAGGTGGCGCTCTATACCCTTACAGCCCCCGCCGGGACAACAAGCTTTGTCCAGTTCAGTACCGATACTTCTTATGGCTTGAAGACTTCGACTCAAACGGCGGCAACATCCGGTGGCAACCTCAGCTTTCTCGTGGCAGGTATGCTCGCCAACACTGAATATCATCTGCGAGCAGTCGTACAAGCCGCGGACGGTACCCTAGCAAACGATCTTGACCACACCTTCACAACGAAGGCGATTCCCGCGAACCAAGTGCCGCCACTGACCGTTACCACAACTTATGGCATGACCCCGCAACCAGGTATCGAAATGTTGGACTTCATTTCTCTTGCTGGATCTCCGGTAAGCCCCTTAGCGGCCTTTGATCTTTCCGGAAATCTACTTTGGTCCTACCCGGCGCAGGGTACAGCGAGCGATTTCCTTCAAGGGGTTCACCTTCTCCCGAACGGTCACATCCTGATCGATATCTCCCCGACCTCTACAGAACCGATCAATCCAAATTCGCTCTCAGGAACCATAAATGTGCTTCGGGAGATCGATTTAGCGGGCAACACGATCCAGGAAGAAACGCTCGGCGCACTCAACGCCGCGCTGCCCGCAGCCGGCTTCAACTTCACTGTCGGGACCTTTCACCACGATGTAATCGCTCTTCCCAACGGTCACTGGATCGCACTGGGTAATGTTTTGGAGCCCTGCGTTGGACTGCCCCAGTGCTCCTCGACACCTAACATTCTCGGCGATGTCCTAATCGATTTGGCTCCTCAATCCGACGGGACATTTCTTCCGGTTTGGGCTTGGAACTCCTTCGATTACCTGGACGTAAGCCGCGCCCCCGCGGGTTATCCCGACTGGACGCATTCCAACGCGATTCTCTATTCTCCCGATGACGGTAACCTTCTCCTCTCCATCCGCCATCAAAGCTGGATCATTAAGATTGACTACGCTAATGGTACGGGCGCTGGTGACATCATCTGGCGTCTCGGGGAAGGAGGTGATTTTACCCTGATTGGTGGAACCGATCCGACCGATTGGTTCTTTGGGCAACACGGTCCCTCCTTCGCATCAACCAACACAACCGGCGAGTTCGATCTCACTGTCATGGACAATGGGTATCTCCGCGTTTTTCCTTCGGGTGTAACCTGCGGCCTTCAAGGTGGCCCTCTAGCCATTTGCTACAGCTCTTCGCCTCTCTTGGAGATCGATGAGACCGCGAAAACGGCGACCATTCTTTCAAATTATTTTCCAGGAGAGTATTCGCTTTGGGGAGGCAACGCTGAACAACTTGCCAACGGTGACATCGAGGGCGACTTTAACGCAGGCGCGACAGGCGGTTTGTCTAGCATCTTCGAAGTCACGCCCGGCAGCAATCCTCAAGTTGTTTGGCAGCTGCAGACTACCGGCCAAAATGCATACCGCGGATTTCGCATGCCCAGTTTGTACCCCGGGGTTCAGTGGTAGCAGCAAGTGCGCGCTTTCAAAACCGGAACCTTGGGGCCTGCCTTTGCGGACTAAAAACATGAGCTCGAACGCTTTTGCCGAGACTACATCAGATCGGTGGAGCTATTGACGTCGTTCCGGGAAACGGCGCCTGTTGATTTATGGATGAGGCCGTTGCGCACCGCCAGAGCACTTGCCGAAATCGCGACCCGTGCGGCGAGAGACGTGATCGCGCCCGGTCAACCCAACCGCCAACTGCTTGCTGCACCCCCGGCACCCTGAACGCTAAAACGGAACACGGTATATCGCAGCAGATGCAGCAACTCCAAGCAGAGCACCAGCATTCATCGCTTCCTTGATCGCACTACTGGGAACGAAAAGTATGTCCTGGTCCCGGACGGAAACATCGTGAGCCTTGCCACGCAGCAGTTTCTTCAGATTTATGTGTTGCTCTTGAAACCCATTCTCAGTACGACGAAGCAGTCTGGTTTTTCCGCCAGCGGCGATATGAGTTGGCCCCCCGGCGACGGCTACGACCTGCAAGACCGTAATTCCTCCTGAGGAGTTTAGCACGTATCCACCCGGCCGAGTCACCTCGCCTAGTACGTAGACGATACCCGCCCTCGGAACTACAACGGTGTCGCCCGGCTGTAGGTCGACATTGCTGGCGGCCATTTCGGCCGGATCTTTCGAGATGTGAACGGTCGTCGCGTTTCCTTGGTCGCGGTGGCTGATCACGGCCTCATTGGCAGCTTTATCGGTGGGTCCGCCGGCGGCCTGTAGCACATCAAACAACCGGTGCGGTCCAAGGGCGGAATAGAACCCAGGCTTGGCGACCTCGCCTGCAACAGAAATTCCGCTGCTTGTATATTCCTTGACGTATACCGAGACCTGTGGGTCGTTAAGAATCTTATTCTGGCGCAACTGCGCCTCGATGGCCCCTTCCGCTTCACTGCTACTGAGGCCAGCGATTCGAATATAGCCGACCAGTGGCATCGAGATATTTCCACCGGCGCTGACCCGAGTATGCTCAGAAAGATCAGGTGCGCCGTAAACTGCGATATCTACCTCATCGCCGGGACCGATCAAAAGTGCAGAAGTGCTCTTTTGGGGCGGTGCTTTTTGTTCTGGGGATCCACCTGGGTGGGCGCTGACGTCTCCCGAGGGTTCCTTGCCTGCATCCGCTTGCTGGTTGGCTCCCTGAGGCTCGACGCTGTTCTGTGCGGCGACCACTTGGAAGCACGCGAGAATGCCAGTGATAACCAACAAACTCAACAAGTGAGAGAAAGGACTCGAAACGCGATGCATGACTTCCCAGAATTGTAAGGCCTCACTCGCTCGGACACAACCTTGCCTACACCATGCCCGCCGATAAGGATGAAGCGTCCACGAAAGACGGATGCTTTGGCGACTGGCCACCAGAACTAGAACTCGGTTGTGTCTCCACACCGTACGGCATTAGAATCGGCAACAAGTTTTGCGGATGATAATTTTGTGTGACGTGCACCGGCGCGTATGTGACCGCAAAAAAAAGTAGTCGCAGAGCCGGATATTCGGCAATATTGTCGAATCGAATCTCTGGAGGGAAAATTGAGTGATACGGTTCGCGTCTTGGTAACCGGTGCAGGCGGATTCATTGGTCATCATCTGGTTACTTTTCTTCGGGGGCAAGGCTATTGGGTCAGGGGAGTCGACCTGAAGCCTCCAGAGTTTTGTACTACTGACGCCAACGAATTTGAGTTGCTTGATCTGAGGAAATGGGAGGACTGCCTGCTCGCCACTGCCGAGATCAACGAGGTCTATGCATTAGCCGCGGACATGGGTGGGATGGGGTTCATCTCGTGTAATCACGCTCGGATCTTGCACAATAACTCTCTCATCAATCTTCATTGCATCGAAGCGGCAAGACAGAATTGTGTGAATCGATACTTGTACACTTCGTCTGCATGTGTTTATCCAGAGTACAGGCAAACGGAAACGAATTGCGCTCCCCTGAAGGAAGAAGATGTCTACCCGGCTGCGCCTCAGGATGCGTATGGGTGGGAAAAGCTCGTCACCGAGCGACTTTGTACTCATTATCGGCAGGATTACGGGATTGAAACTCGGATTGTCAGATTTCACAACATCTTTGGCCCGCTCGGGACCTGGCAGGGCGGACGCGAGAAAGCACCTGCCGCACTGTGTCGCAAGATCGCGGCTGCACGATTAGAGGGCCTCAAGGAAATTGAAATCTGGGGCGACGGTGAACAGACACGGTCCTTCTGCTACATTGACGATTGTGTTGCAGGGTTATACAAGCTCATGAGATCTGATTATCGTGAGCCTTTGAATCTGGGCCAGGATCGCATGGTATCCATCAATCAACTCGCCGATATTATCGCAAATATCGCGGGTGTCCACCTAAACAAACGACATGTACCGGGTCCTCAGGGAGTACGCGGCCGCAATTCGGACAATGCCCGACTCAAAAAGGTGCTGAACTGGGAGCCGCAGATCTCATTAGAGGAAGGACTCAAACGTACTTATGAGTGGATCGAAAGGCAGGTACGGGATCTCGCCTCGGAATACAGTTTCGGCATAGCCCATTTTCCTGTCGAACCATCAACGACATAGTTCTTACCTCAGAATTTACGGGTGTGTCGACTCTTCTGTGTAAACGACTAGGTTTGGTTTTTGGGGATGGGTGCGCGAGGGAAGGGGCAGCGTCCCTTCCTTCGCCCAGCGAAGTAGAAAGATTCTCCGCTTTCATGACGCGACTCCCTCCGTGGTCGGCATTCGTTCGGGCACAGAATCGTGAAGTGGTTCAAGGCTTCCCGCCAGCGGTGGATGGCATCGCCCACTTCTTCGCTACCTGCCGAAGGGTGAGAAATAGCAACTTTAGCCTCAGCGATCACCTCAACGGGATCCAGCCTTCCTTCGCGGAGACATACACTGTTGTTGCCTTGTTGCCGGGATCGCGCGACCTATAATTTTGTGCCAGGCGGTTTTCCACAGGCTGTCGAAAAAGAAGATTGCAACTCTGGATTGTGAGTTGCTATAGTTCTCTCGCTCCATACCCCGTTGCGAAAAATGCTTAAACTGTAACAGGTGCACTCAGGCGGTTTGCTTGGGATGAGTCCGTTGGTCTATTTGATGCCGCTTCGAGCTTCTGGCCGCGGAGAGTAGAGTTGACGTCGTTCTACCTGATCACTTTCGGATTATCGTTGCTGTTCTCGTTCGTCCTTACCTGGTGCGTTCGCAATGTCGCAATGGGCCGGGGCTGGGTGGCGCCCCCGATTCAAGAGCGCGACCTACATGAAATCCCGCTGCCGCGGTTAGGCGGAATTCCGGTATTTCTGTCCTTTCTGATTGCCGTTGCGGTTACGTTGTTGGCCAGTCTGCATTTTCCGGCATTGGCTGCCGGCCTCTCAATTCGCGCCC
Organism: uncultured Acidobacteriaceae bacterium; assembly: GCA_963772045.1. Lineage (GTDB taxonomy): Bacteria > Acidobacteriota > Terriglobia > Terriglobales > Acidobacteriaceae > Sulfotelmatobacter. Next base: position 215,473 of record CAVYWC010000007.1, read on the forward strand.
TTCTGACAATTCTTGTGCCGGGTACTCTTATTTTTCTGCTCGGCCTCTACGACGACATCCATTCCCTCGGTCCGCTGACGAAGTTTGCGGTCGAAGGTGTTGCTGCCATCATGCTGTTTGCTGGTGGTTTGAGGATTCTCGACCTGCCAGTATTGTTTGGTCCGCGGCATTTGGCTTGGTACGTTGGGCTTCCCATTACAGTTCTGTGGGTCATTGGGATTACGAACGCGTTTAACTTGATCGACGGTCTGGACGGACTTGCAGCCGGTTCCGCGTTATTTTCTACTTTCGTCGTCTTTGCGGCAGCAGTCTCCAGTGGTTCATCACAGGTGTCGCTGCTGACCATTGCCTTGGCTGGAGCCATCCTCGGCTTTCTGCGTTTTAATTTCAATCCGGCGACCATCTTTCTGGGTGACAGTGGGAGTTTGTTCATCGGATTCATGCTGAGTGCCTTGGCTTTGGTGGGCGCCCAGAAGGCGCCTACGGTTATTGCCGTCGCCATTCCGGTCGTTTCCTTTGGCTTGCCGATTCTTGAGACCACTCTGTCCGTCCTGCGGCGCTTGATTAGCGGTCAGCCCGTGTTCAGGGCCGATCGTCAGCACATTCATCACAAGTTGCTGCAACTCGGCATGTCTCCCCGGCAAGTGGTGATCGTCCTCTATGCGGTGTCGGCTCTGTTCGGCCTGCTCAGTCTGTTTCTGCTGTGGCCTGGGAGAAACATGCTGGGCTTGGTGCTGGTGGTGATAGGCACCTGCGTCTGGTTTGGCGTTCAGCATTTGGGATATCTGGAGTTTTGGGAAATCCGGCGGGTGGCGCTACGCACGATCGAACAGCGAAGCATATTTATCAATAATCTTGCGATTCGTCGGGCCATTGAGGAGCTGAAAACGGCTAGCGATTATGTTCAGGTAGATCGCATCCTGCAGACCGCTTTTTCGACCAATGATTTTGACGCGTTCGAATTGAGCGTGAAGGCGCAGGCGGAAGAATCTCCGACTATCGGCGACAAGCGCCTGCGGGTGAAACCAGGAGAGAGTTTACATTTCAGATGGAGTAAGCCCGGTGCTCTGAGGGCTCGCGAGGACTGGGCGGGCTGGAATCTTGGGCTGGAGTTGGTTACTACCTCTAATCGATGGCTTGGCTCGATGAAAATCTACCGGTTCTACGCGGACCGCGCTCTGCTCATCGATGCCAATCTGCTGACCTCAGTTTTCCCGGTCGTCCTTGCTGACGCGCTGGATCGTGCTCGTAACTCCACGCAGGGTGTGGTGCCCGAAGTGGCAACCAGTAAGGACATTATGGCAGCCGAGGCTAGTTAGCCTGCTTTTCCTGGGTTCGTATACCTACGCATCGTGGTGCGGTAATAGATTGTCGTTCGGGTCCCGACGTCAACCAGCAGCCAAGTGATCTTCGATAGGGTCGTTGCTAATGCTTCACCAGCCTTATCGGTGCTCGAATTCGTGACATCGCTCACAAAGCGTGATCAGGTTTTCTTCCGAATCGTCGCCCGAGTGACTGCGGAACTGCTGGTGGTGGACCTGAAGGTGAAGCATTGCTCCGCAGTTTTGGCACCTCCAATCATCCCGCTCAAGGATCCGTTTGCACAGCTGTTGGTAGGCGTCCGAGTCTAGTCTCAGTCGCGGCCGCTTCGGTCGAATCCGGTTCATGAGGCTTTAGGCAGTATCTGTTCGAGAAAGGCTTGTTTTTGCGCGCTCGGCAGAAACCGGAAGAATCTGGCCGCCGAAAACAGCAGAGTCTCTGGATCTCCGTTGTCGAGATTGGCTCCGGCGAGAAAGTCGGCACAGATCATCTCCAGACAGTAGCCTCGGGATCGGTCGCTGCCCAGCATTCGCGCCGCTGTCTCGATCGCACGCTCAATGACCGGGATCTGACTCTCGTACAATTTGAAGTAGACAAGCTCCCAAGGTTCTGCTATTTTGCCCGTGAGTTCTCGTTCGACCGCCTGCTGAAAATCTTCCTTGGACATCTCACGAGCTTTGTGCAACCAGGTTGCACAATTGAAGGCCTGTTTATCCCGTCTCGCGATCTTCGCCAACTCGATTCCTTTCGCCCAGCCGACCTTCTTTAATTTTTTCCTCGCCTGTGGCGGCAAGTTCTCGTGAATCGACATGAGGTAGTAGGCTTTGCGACGCGAGTCCGGGAATCGTCTCTCGAGGAATTCATCGAAAGACTTCAGATTTTCCACCCTCCAGTACTGTCCCGCCCGAACTTCGCACAGATAGCGTCCCAGCTCGACGAACTTGGTGTCCCGCTCGGTTTCCCTCCTTTGTTCCCACGCCAGAATCTCGTCAATCTTGGTCAGCACAAACAGAGCGCGACGGCGATTGAATTTCGGAGGCATGGGCGGATATTTAGTAATTAAGCTCGTCAAGCCAACCAAGATCTTCTGCTCCTGGACGCCGCACCAGATTGCTGTCGACGATGTCCTGCTTTCCCAAACAGAGTCCCACATACGCGCAGGTGCTGCAGGGATTCTGGGGAAAGCGGATCCCGCTGTGTGGCAGAAACTCTGCGGACTCGATTCTCCGGATCGTGTTCTCGACCAATCGGCCAAATTCCTGCCGCTGTTCGTCAGTAATCGTGGTACGCAAGTATTGAATCTCCACCAACCGCTTGCGAACGAACACGATTTCGGCGACTTCAGAAATGCCGGTCATCCAGGAATAGCAAACCAGCTGCGGATCAAGAGCCAATAGCCCCTGAGGTTCTTCCGGGTAGCGGCTTGACGATGTTTTCCATTCGAGCACGCAACGGGTCTGGTCAAGTCTGCCGATTGCATCAATGTAAGCGACGAAATTGTTTTTCCCGAGACGACGCGTGAACTTGATCTGCAAATTGCGGCGCGGTTGGGGAACACAAATGCGGTCGTCCTGGCAAAAGCGGGTCAGCAACATCAGCCCTTGATCGAGCAAGCGGTCCCAGCTGTCGCGGTTTGAGTACTGCAGCTCTTGCCCCTTCGCGGCGGACCATTCGCGAAGGAGAACTTCCCCGGGGTCTTCCCGTCTAAGGCAGGCGCCGAGCGCCAACTCAAACGCACGACCAAACAGCATCGCCGCCCGCGTGTCTTTCTCCTTCCAGCCATCGAGATAGCGATGGCGATACCGCCGTGGGCACGACAGATACTGACTGATCTGTGTATAGCTATACGTCATCAAGCCACCTGCGAGCTGTCCAGATTTGCAGGGGACAGTTCTCCCCAGCGACCGGCTGGAGCAAAGCCGTCGAAGCGGAGCAGGGAAGCGCCGTTGAAGACGATGTGACTGATTTTCACGATGCCCTGCAAGCCCACGAGTTGAAGTTCATCCACTTCATCGCGACCCAGCAACTCGGTATCGTAGCCAAAATCGCGCAGGAACCAGTTCAGCTTCCACAAGGCCTTCTGATTGCAGTAGAGCCGGCCGGAGATGGCGTGATCGCGAAACCGCTGCGGCTCAAGAATGGACAAGCTCACGGTGTAGTACGGCTTTTGTGGCTGCCGTCGGAAGGACGCTTTCACGACGCGGACCAGGAAGAGTCCATCGGGAATCTGGTCAGCGGCGTAACGATCGGCGGCATGCAAACCTGTGATCTGGCGCTTCATGCGGCACCTGCTTTCTGACTGGGATAACTGTTGAGCTGGCAGAGCAGAGCATTACGATCCTTCTCGGCCCAGTCCGCGAGATGCGCAACGAAGTTCTCCACTTGCTCCCGCGTAGCATCCCGTAGGGTCTTGACCGCGCAGAAGTCGACAGCGTAGGCCTTGACCAAATTGGGATCGAGTTGATGTTGGCGAATGATCTGACAGAGTCGGTCGCGAACTCTCGGACCGCCGTGGTCGCCGTTGCCATTTGCTGGCTTCGGCAACTTCCTGGACTCTGGACGGGACTCGGGTTGTCCGGTGAAGGAACCGCTCTCCTCGACCGAGCAGATGCCGATCCCGTAGGCCTTGCGCAGAGCACGGTTGACAGCACGCGTCTCAGCCACCCGCATTTCTGCGCCACGGACCGGGTCAGAGACATTGGAGGGATCGGCGTCGCCGTAACCAACGAATCCGGGAGTTTGCCGAGACTTGAATACCGTCGCCTTGAACGCATAGCGACGATTAGGTGCGTCAGAAAATTCGGGGATCGGCTGAATCTCAATTCCGCGGCACCGCCGGCGAGCCGCGATCCGAATCAGCCCGGAATGGCTCACGTACCATTTCCCATCGATGTACAGCAGTTCAGCCTTGCGCACTGAGAGACCCCAGTTTGTGGTGAGGTCACGCAATGCACCGAGTTGAGTCTTGGAGATTTCTTGACTAAAACGTTTAGCCAAGGAGATGTTCTGGCGTACCAGTCCATGGTTTTTGTTGCTCAAGGTCGCCCCCCCCTCGTGATTCATAGTGTATCATAAATATTCATAATGAGTCATATATAAAACAAATGAATCCTGCTATTTTCTGGGTGAATGAGCGATGCCAAGGTCACCCTGCTGGTCCGGGTTTCGGCCAGCCTAAAATCACGATTGACCGAGATCGCGAAAGCGGAGCGACGATCTCTGAGTAAACAAGTAGAACTGCTGCTGGAGCGGTGCCTGGAGGCTCTTGAATCGGAGTCGCGAACTCATCGCTCTGAGAAAGCTTCTCGAAAACCTTAGAGCTGAGTAACCATGCCTTTACTTTGCCCTTTTGTGCGGGTCGAGATAACTGACTTGGGCCGAAGACGCAGGAAGTCCGTTCTGGATTGACAGGGATTTGTGCGATCTATGCCCGTTTACTGCCAGTTCAAGACAAGCGATCGCATCAGTTCAGCCCGGATTGTGTGGCTTTGACCAGGGTTGCTCCGGTTTTGGTCGCGTAGTAAATGCTCGAAGCCTCGGTCAGACTGCTGTCATTGTCAGCGATGATTCCGGTTGTGCCTCCGGTAGCACCCAGGGCGGTAGTGCTGGCATCAACCGTGGGGAACCCGTCGGTGATGTCCAGGCTCATGACAAATTCGCACATTAGATGGCGTGTGAGAATCGCTTCGGAGCGTTCAAGGGGGAACGGTGGTGGATACTGTCATAACCTGCAATCCCCACCATCAGAAGAGGTTATGTAGGTTGTGACGGTTATGCAGGATTTTTTCGCGCTGCGCGGCAGAAATCAGTAGATCGGCAGTCACGATGCCCTCCTGCAGGGCAACATCGACGGAATTTCGAGGAGCTCTAGTCGGAAAGGCGGAGGCTGGTCCTCGGTTCCCCAAACAGACTTAGGCAGTGGCGGCAGGAACACCTGTATTCGGCGACTCCGGGGCGCACAGTGTGGGCGCAGTCGCGACAGACGAACCGCCCGTCCTTGTACGCGATCATCGGCCTCAACTCGAATCCCACGAGACAGTACAGGCAGCGAATGACCAATTCCGAGTCGGTGCGCGGGATAGCTGTTGGCATGCGGACTTTGCGTAGCATGCGCAAGCCCGAACCCACCCTGCGCAAATGATGGAAAAACCCAAAACCCTTCTTGCGAAGACTTGGCTACTGGGTTGATTACCGTCGTAACGGCAGATACCCTGCGGGGGTTGTTCAATCGAATTGCGGGCTGCAACCTATTGCCAGAAGTATTTCTCTGGAGGAACTATGTCGCTGCCAGACTCGCCTTCGTTCAAAGTCAAGCTTGTGGGCAAGCGCGTGATCGTGAAAGTTTCTCTCTTCAGCCGGGCCTTCCCAGGTACGGTTGCTTCCACAGATGAAACTGGATTCTGTTTTCTGAGCGACGACATGGTGACGGCTTTGCGCGAGATTACCGGCGGCGCAATGGCCAGCATGGATGCGCCCAACGTTTATCTGCCATTCTCAAGCCTGGAATGGCTCGTGTTCTCGGAGCCCCAAACATCGGCGGCTTCAGCGTAGCACCCCTTGCCCGGCATTCATAGACTCAAGCGACCTGGGTATTAGCGTGAAGTGATTTTGCGACCCTGCCGACAAACCGGAACTGATTCCAAGAAACTCGATCTTTGTCCACCAAGCGAGAATCGAGATCACGACAGCAGCCCGTGCTCGCGGAGTTTCCGGTACAAATTCCGCTCGCTGATTCCGAGAATCCTAGCCGCGTTTCCGCGGTGACCCTTGCTGGCCTTGATCGCCAATCGGATGTGCGTTAGCTCCGCTTCTTCGAGCGTCGGCAACAGGGCGTCCTGCGCTAGTGGACCGGCCGGCGGAACAGGTTTCGAATCCTGCAAAGAGGCGGGGAGGTGTATGGGCAGAACAACCGAACCCTCACAGAGCACTAGGGCCGCTTCCACCACGTGCAGGAGTTCCCGCACGTTCCCGGGCCAGGTGTGGCGACGCAGTAATTGCAGGGCCGCTTCGCTGATCTGTTTGCTGGAGCCAAAGCGCTCGTTGAGCAAGGTGGCGAAGTGTTGTGCCAGCAGGTCCACGTCGGCCCCACGGGCGCGCAGGGGCGGCACCTCCACCGTGATTGTGCTGAGGCGGTAAAACAAGTCCTCGCGGAAAAGGCCCTGCCGCACCATGGAAGGCACATCCCGATTGGTCGCAGTCAGAATCCGGACATCCACTCGAATTTCGCGGGTGCTGCCGACATGGCGGAACGTGGAGGTGTCGAGGACGCGCAGCAGCTTGGTCTGGGTCGCTGGGCTCACCTCCCCGATTTCGTCGAGGAAAATCGTTCCGCCGTTGGCAACTTCGAACAATCCGGGCTTGGCGCGGTCGGCTCCGGTGAACGCACCGCGTTCGTGGCCGAACAGTTCGCTCTGGAGCAGGCTTTCCTGCAGCGCGGCGCACTCGACCACTACGAATGGCCGGGAGCGGCGCGAACTGCGCGCATGAATCAGCTTGGCCACCCGCTCCTTGCCCGCGCCTGTCTCGCCGGTGATGAGCACGGTCGAATCGCTGGGGGCCACGCGATCGATCAAACCGAGCAGCCGCCGGAATTCCGGGCTGTCACCGATAAAAGAACTACCGAGATCCGGGGGAGTCAGCCCGCGCTCGAGGAGGTTCGCTCGCTGGCGCAGCGACCGCCGTTCGAGCGCCCTTTGAATGCGAAGCTGGAGTTCGTCCAGTGGGCAGGGCTTTACCACGTAATCACAGGCACCGATGCGGATCGATTCGATTGCGCTATCGATGGAACCGTGTCCTGTCAGCATGATGACCTCGGTTGCTGGCGTGGCCGCCTGGATGGCCTTCAGGGTTTCGAGTCCGCCCAGGCCGGGCAAGCGTAGGTCGAGCAAGACGACGTCGGGTTCCATTGTCGCGACGCGCTGGATTGCCTCTTCGCCGGTGCCTACCGTGTCAACTTCGTAGCTGAGACGGCTCAGTTCGCCCGCCATCACCTGCCGGAACGCTGTGTCGTCATCGACCAGAAGGAGGGAGGGGGGCTTCATATTCCGCCCTTCGCTGGCGGGCCGGGATCGATTGCAGGGAGCACGACTTCGAATATAGACCCTTTCCCCGGCGCGCTCTCAACCACGATGTCGCCTCCCCAGCTCCGGACAGCATTCAGCGAGAGGAACAGACCGAGGCCAGTGCCGCCCTGGCGGAGGCTGAAAAAGGGGTCAAAGATTTTTTGACGGTTTTCCGGGGCAATCCCACATCCTTCATCTGTGACGCGAATATGCACAGCATCGCCGCCTTCGGTGGCAACGACAACCTTGCTGCCCGGCTTCGATGCCTGAATCGCATTGAGCAGGAGATTGACAAGCAGATTCTGCAACTCGGCTTCGTCGGCCCGGACGTGCAGGATCGTCGCAGACGGCCGGACCGCGACCTCCACGGAGTGGGCGCGGGCCGTCGGATCGACGAGTTTCTTGGCGGAGGCGATGGCCGCATCCAGATCCACGATATCCCCTGCGTGTCGCTGTCCGCGCGACAGGCGCAGGAAGTGCTGCGTGATGCCCCGGCAGCGCAGAATCTGCTCGCGCGCAATCGTCGCATTCTCCCGGATTCTGGCCTGATCCCTTTGCTCGTCTTGGGCGGGGGGAGTTTCGCGCAGGATTCCCTCCACGCACATCAGGGTCGTTGCCAGGGGGGTGTTCATCTCGTGCGAGAACCCGGAGGCGAGCACTCCGACCGACGCCAAACGGTACGACTCGGCCAGTTTCGCCTCGGCCGCGCGCCGCTCGGAGATGTCGCGCCAGACCTCCACTACCTGAACCAGCCGCCCCGACGCGTCCAGAACGGGGGAAGCGTGGATCTCCTCCCAAGCCACGGTTTCATTGCCGGTCTTGCGCTCGCAGATACGGACCTGTCGCCCACCCGACCGCAGGCAGGCGATCGTGGGGCAGTCGGTCAGGTTGCACGGCCCCGGTCCAAGTTCGTAGCAGCAACAACCCAAGACCTGCTCGCGGGAGACGGCGGCTCGCTGCAGAAAAGCATCGTTGGCCGCGACAATCTTTCGTTCCGCGTCGAGGACGACGATCCCGTCGTCAATACTGTTGATCACGGTCTCCAGTCGCTCCCGCTGAGTACCTACCTCGGCAACCAGACCGGACACCGAATCGGCCATGGCGTTGAACTCGTTGGCCATCCACGCCAGCGTGTCCGAGCCTTCCGCGGGTACGCGCCGTTCCAGATCGCCCTGGGAAATGAGTCGCGCCGTGGTTTCAAAACGCCGCAAGCGGCGCAGGACCGACACGCGGATCACCAGTGCGACGGCTCCCACGATGACGAACGTCAAGGCGCCGGTTCCGGCTACCATCCAGCGCAGGTCGCGCGTCATCGCGGCTCGGACCTCTCCGGCGTTGTAGTCCAGAATCAGGATGCCGTTGATTTTCTGGCGGGGATCGTGGCACCGGTGGCATTCGTCGTGGTTACGAATCGGCACCACTGTCCTCAGAATCGTTCCACCCCGGGTCTCGATGACCCGGCTTGATCCACGGCGTTCCGGCGGATCGCGATGGCAGGCCTGGCAGGTGGGAGAGTCGATCCGGAAATCATTCCCCACGGCTCCCGGCTTGCTTGAGTAGCGTTCCGTGCCATTGCGGTCCAGCAGTACGAGTTGCTCGACGCGCGCCTGTTTGCCGAAGCTCTCGATCATTTGCGCTATTAGGGTGCGATCATTCCCCATCATCTGGTGCTCAAGCGCGGTTCGTATCAATTCGCCGTCGGCCAGCGCGCTGGTGTGTGCAATTTCGACAAGGCTCTGGAAGTGACGGACCGAAAACACGTAGGCGGCGATGGTGCAGGCCACGACCACCGCTGCGGTGACACCGAGCGCGAGTCCGACCGTCATGCTGGCAAAACGCAGCTTCATTATGCGGGCACAGCGATGGCGGGATGATGGCACACGTGCGGGCACCCGTCAACGACTGACAAAGAGTCAGGCTCGACCTGACATTGTGGCAGTCCGGTTGTTTTGCACATCCCCACCTCGTCTGAAGCAAAAGGAGTTAAGGCGCGGCCAAGGCTGGCATGACACTTGCAATAACAAAATGTAGTTAGGAGGGTTTCTGCCATGGAAATGTTCTTGATGGCCTTGTGTATGAGCGTATTTGGACTGGGAGTCGCGGCGGCTGCCTTTGGAGCGGCGACACGTTCGGAGTCATCCGATTCCGCTGTCCAGCCCCAGCTTCCGTTGGTCAAAGCGGCTGCCCCGACGCGTTTTTTCTCGGACCGTGCTGCCGCATTGCCATCTGTACCGCCAGTTGTCCCGACCTCGCAGGTGCCGATTGAGGTTCTGTTGCTGCAACTTGAAAACCATGTTCGCATGGAGCAGGCTGCCGCGGAATCGTTCATAGCAGTTCCCTCGCAAGACCGGTTGCACACTAAGACAACTTCGCCGTTTGTGAACTGAGAGAGTGGCTCATGGCGCATGAACTGCTGAACGAACTCTCGTCCGTCGAGGTCGAGCAGGTTTTGGCGCTCGGCACTAGGCTTATCGTGCCCAGCGGAACCTCGCTATTCCGGCTGGGGGACCCAGCTGATCGCCTGTTCCTGACCGAACGCGGGCGGATCAGGCTTACACTGCCAATGCAGATCCGGGGGCGAGAAGAGGACATTTTCGTGGAAGAAAGCTCCCCCGGTCAGACCGTGGGCTGGTCAGCCCTGATTCCGCCCTACCGGTTCACTCTCACCGCCACCGCGTCGCAGCATGAAGCGGAGGTGATCGCCTTGCCGCGGGAGATGTTGCTCGACTATCTTGCCGCGAATCCGGCCGCCGGATATAAAATCACGCTAAATCTGTCGGTGGTCATTGGACATCGCCTGCAACTGTTTCAGACCATGTGGCTGCGCGAGATGCAGCGTACGTTGGAAGCGCGTTCTGCTTGACCCGGGAAATCGGCCCATGAAATTCGTAAAGCTGGCGAACCGGAAAGTGAGCGGTTCCTGCGGCAGGGGGCACAGGGAATGACCGTCGACCAAGTTTCCCAACCCGAACCTACGCGCCGCCGCGCGATTGAAATCCTCCTCGGTAGCGGCTTACTCGCCTCTTTTGCTTCTTTCATCTATCCCGTGCTCCACTATCTTGTCCCTCCGGCGGTGGCCGATCTCGGCGGAGACGAGGTCGTCGCCGCCAAGGTCTCGGAGCTGAAGCCGAATTCCGCGATGATTTTCCGTTTCGGCAGCCATCCCGGCCTGTTGATCATGACCAGCGGCGACACCTATCGCGCACTCTCCGCCACATGTACTCACCTCGGCTGCACGGTGCAGTATCGCAGCGATCTGCACGAGATCTGGTGTCCCTGTCACAACGGAATTTACGATCTCAATGGCCGCAACATTTCCGGTCCTCCGCCCAGGCCGCTGGATGTGTTTGACGTCCACGTTCGCGGCGATGAGGTTGTCGTCAGCCGGAAGCGGGAGGCGTGACCTTGTTCGCCGCCATCCGCTGCTGGCTTGATGAACGATTCGATTGGGACGACCTCTTAGCCCCGCTCCGCCACAAGACCGTCCCCACGCATCGCCTGTCCTACTGGTATTTCCTCGGAGGCATCACCCTTTTTCTCTTCGTAATCCAGGTGCTGACCGGAATCTTGCTGCTGCTGTATTACCGTCCCGGCGCTAACGAGGCCTTCGAAAGCGTGCAGTACATCATGACCCGGGTGCGGTTTGGCTGGCTCATTCGTTCCATCCACTCCTGGTCGGCCAATCTCATGATTTTTACCGCCTTTGCGCACATGTTCAGCGTGCTCTTTCTCAAGGCCTACCGCAAACCTCGGGAGCTGACTTGGGTCACCGGCGTGCTTCTTCTATTTCTGGTCCTGGGATTTGGATTCAGCGGATATCTGCTGCCCTGGAACACGCTGGCCTTCTTCGCAACCACGGTTGGCACCGCGATTACTGGGCAGGTTCCGATCGTCGGCAGGCCCCTGATGATCTTTCTCCGCGGTGGTCCACAGGTGACGGGAGCCACGCTGACCCGTTTTTTTGGATTCCATGTCGCCGTTCTGCCCGGAATTGCAACCGTGCTGATCCTGCTGCACCTATTGCTGGTTCAACGCCTTGGCATGAGCATCCCCCCGAAATTGGAAGCGCAGTGGACCGAGAATCCGTCGGCCAGGCGGGAAATGAAATTCTTTCCCAACTTCATGCTGCGGGAATTGATGGCTTGGTACGCGGCCCTGGGAGCGTTGGGAGTGTTAGCGGCACTCTTCCCCTGGAACCTCGGCGTGAAGGCAGATCCTTTTGCGTCTGCCCCAGCAGGAATCAAGCCCGAGTGGTATTTCCTCTTCATGTTTCAGACGCTCAAGCTCATCCCCTCCAAAGTGTGGTTCATCGACGGGGAGGTTCTGGGTGTACTTGCTTTCGGTCTAGTCGGCTTGTTATGGCTGCTGTTGCCTTTTTTGGAGAGTGGCCGACCCTCACACCCGAAACGGTGGATCACCGGGCTTGCAGTTTTTGCTCTTGCGTACGTGGCAGGTATGACTGTCTATGGCTATCTTGCGAAATAAGCTCCGACCGTTCAGCGCAGCCCATATCGGACTGTCCGGCATCGTCGTCGTGCTCGCAGCCTGCCTGGGTCGTGGACAAAGTTATGGGCAAAGTCATGGGCAAAGCACGAACTCCTGCCTCGATTGTCATTCCAATTTGCCGGACCCATTGGGCGTGACCCAGGAGAAGTTCAGCCAGGACATCCACGCACAACAAGGTTTGACTTGCACCAGTTGCCACGGGGGCGACCCGACCAGCGACGATCCAGACAAAGCCATGAGCCGAAAGGCGGGGTGGAAAGGCAAGATCGATCGCAAGCAGGTTCCTGAATTGTGCGGAAGTTGCCATTCCGATCCCGCCTATATTCGCCAGTTCAACCCCAGCTTGCGCACGGACCAGTTGAGCCAGTACCGCACCAGTGTGCACGGCAAGCGCTTCGCGGCAGGAGACACGAAGGTTGCAGTGTGCACGGATTGTCATAGTGTCCACGACATAAAGCCGCCCAGCGATACCCGCTCCACGGTGTACCCGGTCAACGTGGCGAACACCTGCGCCCGCTGCCATGCCGACGAGAGTTACATGAAGGGATATTCCATCCCCACGGATCAGTTCGCAAAGTACAGCACGAGCGTGCACCACCAGGCGCTGGCGGTGCGAGGCGATCTGAGTGCGCCAACCTGTTCAACGTGCCATGGAAACCATGGCGCGGTGCCGCCCGGAGTAGACAAAGTCCAGAATGTGTGCTCGAACTGTCACGCTTTCCAGGCCCAGATGTATGAAAAAAGTACGCACAAGAAAGCCTTTGACGAGGCTTCTCTTCCAGGCTGCGTCGTTTGTCACAGCAATCATGCCATCCGGTATCCATCGGACGCATACCTTGGCACTGGTCCTGAAGGCGTCTGCATGCAGTGTCATAAGCCAGGCGACCACTGCGATCAAGCCAGGGCACAACTCCTGAGTAGCCTGACTCAATTGGACGAAGCCATCAAAAGCACGAATCAAATTCTCGGTGTCGCCGAGTCTTCTGGCATGGAGGTGAGCGAAGCTCAGCTGGCACAGGATCAGGCGCGGGATTCGCTGACCAAGGCTCGAGTCGCGATCCATAGCTTCCAGAAGAAGTTGGTGGATGAGTATATTCAAGCTGGCCTGAAAATCGCCGCCAAGAACCTGCAAGCGGGCAAGCAAGCCATGGTCGAGCGCAACTATCGCCGGATGGGCCTGGGAATATCCCTCCTCGCAATCGGCATGGTGTTGGCGGGGCTTCGCTTGTACATCAAGAAGATAGAGAGTTAGGCCGGTTAGACTCTCAGCCCGGCTTCGGTGACTCAGATCATGCAGTAAGGTTAGGCGGACGGGTGAAGGCCGCCAACGCGGCTCGAAAGCGCTGTTCTTCCAAGTTGGGGCGTCATTGACTTTTTCTATGGAAGTGATCTCCTTTGCAGCCGGCTAGCCTCACCGGGCGATTGTCCCCGAGTCGGGCAACTCGTTTGAAACAGCTAAAGACTGTGCGGGTGAAAAAGGGAAGGGTCGGCAAAAGGTTCCGGAACGGGCTGGGGGAATAGGCGGAGCAAGCTGAGCTATACTTGCGCACGTCATGAGCAGCGACGACTCCGAAAGCAGGAAGGACGAGGCGTGGGCTACTGTGTGCCGAACAGAGGGATGGGTCTGTCGAGTATGCGGTTCGATACCCGAAGTCGGCCAGCGATTCAAGGACGATCTCTGTGACGATTGTCGCAAGATCGTTCGAAACGAGTAGTTCTCCCGCTCGGTCGTGAGTGAAATGGCCTTCCATGAGAAGGCCGGTCGGAGTCAAGTGAGTTCTTTGTTCGTTTTACTGGACAAGGTTTTTCTCCCGCCGAGTAGCCACTGTCGCCATGCTTCCATTCGCACTCTCGAGGAGCGATTCGTTTTCGCTCGGTGCAGGTTGGGCGTTCTCGTTGCAGCCGGTGCTGCTATCTGTTTGGCGCCCTGTGATTCTGCTCTTGGAGAGTGGAACCCGGGCCAGGCCATTAACGCAGTCACCGGAACTCGGCTTTGGGCTTTTGTCTTTCCTCTTCCGGGAACGATTTTGTTTTTACGCGGCTGGCGCAACTGTCGTTCCGCGGCTGTTGTGCAATGGCTCGTACACTTCTCCGCTCACCCACAGGTGATGCAGCAACACCGCCAGCTTTCTCGCCGTGGCCACGATGGCTCGCTTCTTCCCGCTTCTCCCGCCACGCTCGGCTAGTTTCAGGCCCCAGCGCCTGAGATCACAGTCCACGCCAAACGGTCCCAGAATGTGTTGTGCTCCCTGCACCAGTAGGGTGCGCAGATACGGATCGCCTTCCTTGCTGATGTGCATCTGCGGTTCGCTCTGCCCGGAGTTTCTTCGCCCCGGCTGCAGTCCCAGATAACATCCCACGTCGCGGCTCTTGCCAAAACGATGCGGATCTTCCAGCGTCAGCAAAAACGTCAGCGCGATCAACGTGCCCACACCCTTGATCTGTTTCAGCAACGCCGCCTGCGGATAGCTCTCTTGCGCCAGCTTCTCGATGTGCTCGTTGTACTCGCGAATCTGCTCACTCACCGATTCGATGCATGCCAGCAGCGGCTCCAGCGCCGTCTGCTGTTCCGGGCTCAAGCCCTCGGCTTTCTCCGGATTCATATTCCGCACGTTGCATCCCCGCAGCCGCTCGCCGTAGCTCTTGGCCAGTCCACGGGCCGTGTTGACAAGCCCGGTCCGGGCGCGCACCAGACCTGCCCGTGCCCGAATCATCATGAGATCGGCTTGGGCCTGCGCGCTGCGATGCTTTATCGGATACAGCAACTCCGGATCGATCCGGGCCAACCGCGCCAGCGTCTGCGCATCCAGCCGATCGTCTTTCTTGCGGCTCTCCCCGATCAGCCGCACCTTGCGCGCATTCGCCACGATCACTGCATGCCCCAACTCGCTGAGCAAGCGACTGATCCAGGGCGAATGGGTCCCGATTTCCAGCGCGATCCGACTTGCATGCATGGCGCTGAAAAGTTGCTGCAATGCCTTCGTATTGGTATGCACTCGCTGCTCCAGTTGTACCCTGCCCGCCTCATCCAACACGCAGTACCAGCTATTGCGATCTCCTAGATCGAGTCCGATGGTCAGTTTCTGCTGCGAAATATTCCTACTCTGCGCTGCTGCTCGGGTGCTAACCTTCTTCATTGCCGGTCTCCTTTTTATCTGTGCCTTGAGCACGTCGATAACTTGGGAGCGTACACCGCATCCCGTCCGGAGACCGGCCTTCTCCCTCATCCCATCTGCCCGATCTCGACAGTTAACCGGCTCGCCGGAAGGCGCTTGTCGCCAACTTTAAATCCTCGGTGCGAGAGCGCGCCGCAGATTGGAATACTGGGCCTTGCACAAGCTCTCATCGTCCCCAGTCTCGTGCGAACCCAGCTGCGTCTGCCGTTCAACTCTGCCAACCGTTTTCGCAATTCAACCCATCCTCGAGGATGAATCAAGGCAGATGAAAGAGCCCTCCGTGACGATACTTCTCTAGCCCCGACGGATAAGAGGGCAAAGATGAACGAACTCCACGAGTCGTCCACGGAGAAGATCAACGCCGTGCTGACACCTGACCAACCGACCAAATGGGAGCAGATGAAGCAGGAAATGATGGAGAAGCGCAAGGAGATGAAGAGTCAAGGTCAGATGGATGAATCAAAGTAAACGCGTTCGCACGAACAGGGCCCGACACTTGGAGGCGGCCCGCCGGGGTTGCCTTTTGATTTTTGCGAACGCTTCGGACTGCTTCAAATCTCTGGCGCAGTTTCTCGCCTGGGCCGCCGCTCGATACATAAGTAACGCCACTACTGCCTCGTCAGCAGGACCCAAATTTACTCGTAGCGCAATCCGTCGGAGAATTCAGTAAATGAGCACACTGTCGTACGTGTCTGCGGTCTTGGCGGACAGGAGATATTCTAGGCCGAGGTACCTGAGGTACCTGGGGGTGGCTGGAGACGGTCGATCGCGTCCCGGCCACGTTTCGGCAGACTGTCGTGCTGGAGGGCAACTGAGACACTTCAGTCAATGACGCGAAGTCTGATCGGCGCGAGAATGATAGGGAATGAAAGTGGAGCGGGAGTCCTACTCAGGGCGGAACGGGAGGAGGGACCGGTTCGTTTCCAGGACCCAGCTTGAGCGCGGAGAGAGCGGAGAGTTTCGGTCAATCTAGGCCGGGAGACAATACGTTGCATATCGTGACTTTGACTCCTTTTTATCCTTCCGAGAACGACGATGCGGACGGCTGCTTCGTCTCCGCACCACTGAACTGGCTAGCGAAGTTGGGCCACCGCAACTCCGTGCTAGCTGTGCGACCGGTGTTCCACCGCAAGCCCCGGGGTAAGGGTGCCGCTGTTCCGGCAGCATGGCTTCGATATTTTTCCTGGCCCGGAGGGCTGGGCGTCCCCACTGCGGGTGCGTTCCTCTTCGCGCGCCTCGTCGGCCAACTCAGAGAATTGAATCGCACACAAAGGGTTGATCTGATCCACGCACACGGCCCGCTGCCTTGCGGTCATGCGGCAATGCTTCTCACGAGAGAGCTGAATATCCCCTACGTGGTTTCAGTCTATGGAGACGGTGACTTGTTCACGATCCAAGCCTCAGGTCACGTCGCGAAGTGGTGCCGTCGCATCTCGCAGCGCGTGTTTGCGGAATCACGTCGTGTTGTGTGCGCCAGTGAGGACGTTCGCGAGCGTGCTCTCGAGGGCATGGGCCGAGGTTGCCGAACATCCGTCGTCTACAACGGCGTAGATCCTGAATTGTTTTCTCCGGCCCCTGAACTCTCGAATCCGTCTGCCAATGTGTTGAGTGGGGGAAACTTGAACGCAATTGAAGGATACGACCTCCTCATTCGAGCCACAGCATCCTTGGTAAAAGAATTTCCGGCGCTCTCGCTGGAAATCATTGGCGATGGTCCGGAGCGTTCTCATCTCCAAGCGCTGGCGAAAAAGCTAAACCTGGCTACGCACGTGCGTTTTCTCGGGCGCCAATCGCGCAGACAAGTGGCCGACGCTATGAAGCGCTGTACTCTGTTTGTGCTTCCCAGCCAATCCCCGCGGCTGGGAAGCATGTATCTGGAGGCGATGTCGTGCGGCAAAGTGGTGATTGGCTGTCGAGGGCAGGGAATTGCTGAGATCATTCGACACGGCACAAACGGTTTTCTTGTCGGACCCGAGAACGAGAAAGAACTGACGCTTGCCATGGGTATGTTGCTTCGCGAACCACAGCGTCGTCCGAGCTTGGGTGTCGCGGCCCGCGATACTATTCTGGATCGATTCACGGTGGAGCAGCAGGCCCAGAATCTCGGGCGAATTTATAGGGAAGCTGTGGCATGAGCCCGCGGCGAGCAGGGCAGGCTGGCCTCGCAAGGCGATTAACTTGAGTCGGACCTGGACGTTGAATGGTCAAGTGCAGTCGCCGCCATTGCAGGACAGCGCGCCACCATCTCCGACCCAAATTGTGGCCGACATGAATGGCGATGGCAAAGATGATCTGGTTCTCGCGAACGGTAGCCCCGCAATTTACCTCAGCATGGGACGGCAAGGATTCGAACTCGACCGAACAACCGCTGGAAATCGATGTAGCCGCGAGCCCGTTGACGTCATGCACCTTGCCATCGGTCACGCGAATAAACGTCGGGATATTGCCGCGAGGTCCAGCAACGTGTGCAGCTTGACGGCAGCTTTGCGCCGCCGGAACCGCGCCCACGGAAACAGCGCCAGACAAAGATCGATGGTGGTCGAATCCTCAGTTTCCGATCTGTGGGAGGAACTGGGGCTGCAGCCGACGGTGTTTTGCCGCTGGCAAAAGAGTTCTTCGAGAATGGAGCGGCCGTCGGGTGGAGAACGGCTGCGCCGGATTTGCATTGACCAGCGAGAACGGCGAATGCGTGGACTTTACCTGGGTCCGTCCCTTCGAGGGTTTTCAGCTTGGGAACTAGACGGCACGGTAGCGTCGCTAGCACCCGATTCGCTGGTCGTATTTGACTCCTGGACGCCAGCCTCGTACCAGGACAGCGATTCCTGCGCGCAAACTCTCGCTCTGTCGGTTGCTAAAATATGTCGGGCAGGCAAACCCGTTTGGATCTACTGCGATTCCACAAACACGACTGCTCTAAGGGGCCCGGAAGGAGCCGGATTTCCCCGGTCTTTCTCCGTGCTCCGCTATCGGTTATTGTGACGGCAGAGAATTGTTCAATCCAATGCAGCGCTAGCAAATCCGCCAAGGAGTTGAAGGTCCACCGAGTTCATGCGAGTTCTTCTGCTTCACCCCGATGATTCGCACCAGCCCGGGCCTTGGTCTGCGCAGGAGTGGGGCCTCGTCGTCCATCTTGGGCGTTCTCCTTTCTTTTCGCGGGAAAAAATCCGGCACAAAGGCCCGGTACTGCATGTGGATTCTTATCGCCGGGGTCTGGCGGATACCAAGTTCGTGCGCCAGATTCTGTGTGCGGGCCGAGGGCATTTAATCGATCACGAAGGAATTGACTGGTGGGAGCTCACGTCCGTCGCCATCGTGCAGCCGGCTCTTACCGTCGTGCAGCTGAAGAGCGCGGAAGCAACCGACCCGGCGCTATTGCGGCAATGGTTAACCCCTGGTTTTAAGCGAGCTTCGCGCGCGAGGTCCGCATCATGACCGAGCCGGTAGTTAAGGAAGCAGACCAGATCGAAGCGGCGACTCAGCAATTCCGCTCGCAGGTGGGGCACATCTCGCGTCACTCGGGGGTGTATTTTGCCGGGACGGTTTTCACGGTAGCCCTGAGCTATGTGTTCAAAGTTTACCTGGCGCGCACATTAGGTGCGGAAGCACTCGGCATTTACGCGTTGGGAATGACCTTGATTGGATTCGTCGGGCTCATCAACTCACTCGGTCTGCCACAGTCCGCTGTACGTTTCGTCGCAGCCTACGAAGCCAAGAGCCAGTTTAAGGAGTTGCATGCGTTGATCTGGCGCGGGGCTCTGTTGCTGCTTATTGCCAACGTTGCACTTGCAGCTGTTGTGCTGACGGCTGGCCAGTGGGTCGCTGTGCGCTTTTATCATTCTCCGGCTCTTGTGCGATATCTGCCATTCTTCGCGCTGATCATGCTGTTCAGTGTGGAAAACAGCTTCTACCGACAGGTCCTGGCAGGATATCGGGATCTGAAAATCAGGACTTTGATCGTCAATTTTCTTGGCACACCGCTGAATATGCTGGTCGCGGTGATCTTGATTTCGATCGGATTCGGGCTGCGAGGTTATCTCCTCGCGCAGATTTTTACCGCCGCAGTGATTTGTTTGCTCCTCATCGCGGCAGTTCGGAACTTCACTCCCGCTGCCGCCCGCTTTTCCGCGCAACCGGGGATGTACCCGGAGCGCCGAGTATGGTCGTTCTCCGCTGCCATGTTGGGAATTAGTTTTCTAGACTTTCTCATCTACCAGGTGGATAGAATCGCGATCGGTTTTTTTCGCAACCCTCGCGAACTTGGCGTCTATTCCGTGGCCGCGGCTCTGGTCGGATACATTCCCCTCATTCTGACTTCCATTAATCAAATCTTCGCGGGAACCATTTCTCAGTTGCACACACGTGGAGAGAATGCCATGCTGGCGCGCTTATTTCAGTCCCTGACCAAGTGGGTAACAGGGCTGACATTGCCGCTCGTGCTTGTGGTCATTACTTTCTCGCGACCGCTCATGCGTTTGTTCGGACCCGATTTTGCGGCTGGCTGGCCGATCCTCATCATCGGTGCCCTGGGGCAACTGGTAAACTGCGGAGTCGGGTCGGTGGGGTACATGCTGCTGATGTCGGGCAACGAAAAGCGCCTTATGAGAGCGCAGGCGGGGATGGCTGTAGTTATGGTGGTTTTGTGCGTAGGGCTGGTGCCCAGCAAGGGGATTATTGGCGCCGCGATTGCGGCATCCATCACGACGATTGGAATCAACGTCTGGAATCTGATCGAGGTTCGCCGCTGCCTGGCGTTTTCCCCTTACAATCGCGGCTACCTGAAGCTCTTACTCCCAACTTTAGCCTCGATCGCGGTAATACTTGCCCTGAGAACCTATTCCGGACTTTTCTTCCACCACGATTGGGTGATCATCGCCATCGCTTTGCTTCTTTCCTACGGAGTCTTCGCTTCACTTTTCGTGCTGGGCGGACTCGACGCGGATGATCGATTGATCGCCTCCGCTGTTTGGACTCGGATTCACGGAGCGATCGGCGGAGGTTTCAAGACATGACCGAGTCCAGAAATGTGTCTCTTCCAGAAGACCTTTGCACTGCCCAGGGGTAATTTCTCTTGCAACGATGCGATCTTCGCTCGCTACACCTAATGGCTGCCCCTGCGAAATATCGCACTTGATTCTTGGAGCCTGATTCTAACTTTATTTTTGCGCATTCCGTGCCAGTTCTTGAAGCCTTTTCTCGCTTTCAAGTATAGAAGCCGATCGCTCATCGACCATAAGTCGCTTACAGATCCGAGGAGAGCACTGTGCTGGCATATTTTCCGAAATTCGCATCCGGAGTCGCGCTCGTCTGCCTCGCTATTGCCGCTCACGCCCAAAACCCATTCGACGCTCACAAGCAGTTTTCCGCCACTCTCGTGATAAGTGGGGCGCCCATGGGCGGGCACGGTCCAAACGAGATGAAAATCTATCGCTCTGGAGACAAGATGAGAACGTCTATTCCCGGCGGCATGGGCTACATCATCGCCGATATGGGCCGGCATGTTAATTACATGGTGATGAGCAATGACATGTGCATGGAGAGCACCACTCAACGCCAGCAAAATCCATTTGCTGAGGCCCAGGGCGGAAGCGTTGAACGCACTCCCGCCGGCAGCGATACCGTCGACGGGCATCCGTGCAAAGTGGAGAACGTGACCGTTACTCCACAGAACGGCACTCCAAGGAAAATGAAGGTCTGGCTCGCCGAAGATCTTCGAGAATTTCCCGTGAAGGTTGAAAGTGAGTCGTCTAAGGGGCCGGTCACGATTCTTTATAAAGATGTCAGCTTCGATCAGCCCGCGGCATCGTTGTTTGCCCATCCGGCGGATTGCCGACAGATGCCCGGCATGCCTGGTGGCCCACAATAGCCCATACCTTCGACGACGGACTGCCAATAAAACTCCGGGCGCTGTACGATCTATTGGAACGGGATTCTCCAGAAACGCTTGCGGTGAGATCAGCCTCCGGCGATGAGATCTGCGCCGAGGCCTGCCAACGTGGCATCCTCCACCGACGATAATCCGCTGACGGCTACCGCGCCCACCACCTCGCCGTTCTTGCGCACAGGAACGCCCCCGCCCCAGCCCACATATCTGGGATCGCCGTAGTAGGCGATGTCGTGGCCTTTTTCCGGGTGCTTGACCTTTTCTCCAATCTCGCGTGTTGCCTTGCCGGTTCGCGCGGCCGTCCAGGCTTTATTGACGGCAATGTTGATAGACGGGAGAGCAACGCCGTCCATGCGGGCAAAGGCAATGAGCTCGCCGTGCGGATCAACCACAGCAATGGCGACAGCTTCCCGCATCTCTGTCGCTTTACCGAACACGCGGCGGATGATTTCCTGGGCTTCGGTGTAATCGATGCTTTGGGCAGTTTTCATAAGCGTAAGGACGGATTGGCAACAGGAAGTATAGACGTTCTCATGGATAGGGCTGAATGACCGGGAGTAAGCAAGAAAAAAGGACTGGGCAGGCTGCCCAGTCCTTGGTAGAGAACAGCGTTAGAAAATGAATTTCAGCGCGAACTGAATCAGACGGAAGTTCGAAGCCGCGCCGCCTGCGATAGTTCCCGTGACTTCGCCGAATCCACCATTCCCGGATCCGGTGGGGGTGCCATTGAAACCGGTAGCCGGCATCGCGAAGTACGGGTGGTTAAACAGGTTGAAGAATTCGGTTCGGAATTCAATCCCTGCCCTTTCACCAATGTTGGTCCGCTTGAAAAGCGCGAAGTCAAAATTATTGATTCCAGGTCCGCGCAGGTTCCCGTCGACGCGTGCTTCAGTACCCGGCCCGTAGTCGGGAGGAGTTGCGAAACAGGTCGTGTTAAACCACTGGCTCAAGCTTTGGCCGCCAGACTTCTTATCGCAACCCGGAGTAACGTCAGGTCGAATGTTGGCTACGCCCAAGTTTGCCGCTTCCAGCGGCGTCGTACCGGAATAGCTTATTTTCAGCGGGAAGCCGCGCTGGAAGGTTGTGATGCCATCCACGCCCCAACCCGAAACGATGCCATTGGCTACTCCTGTCAGGCTATTGGCGTACATTTTGCCGTGACCGAAGGGAAGATCCAGAACGTAGCTGATGATCAGGCGTTGCGAAACATCCTGCGCAGAGAGAGATCTCTCGCCCGCCAGATTGTTCCAGTCCTGCACTCCCGGGACCCCACCGGTCGGCCCTTCGAGCCAGCTGGTGAGCGTGTCGGTATTTGTCATCAACTTCGCGTTTGTATAAGCCACCAGCATCGTGCCGCCACCTTGGAACCGGCGCGTCACGGTCGCTTGCAGCGAGTTGTAGGTGCTGCCGCAGCAGCCGTAACCGCCCAAGTTCAGGCCGTTGTACTGCGGGTAGGGCCGTTCCAGCTGCCCGGCCTCGACGGTCGACCCGCTGAGCGAGGAGTTGGGATTTCCGGCCATGGGATTGGCTACGGGAGCGATCAGCGCGGCACCCTGCGACCATAGGGTGTCGGGAAGCTGGTCGACGTTGGTGGAATACTGCTCAAGATGAACGCCATGCGAGCCGGCATAGGCAACGTCCGCGAAGAATCCTGCCGGTAGCTGGCGTTGAACGTCAAAGTTGTATTGCTCGACATACCCGTACTTGGGATTGCTGTTTCCGCCTATTCCGTAGTACGGAGCCAAGGTCGGGCTACCGTTAAAAGCCACAAAACTCGACAGGCTTGTGACCCCGGGGATGGGCAGGTTGGCGTAATTACGTCCTGGCGGGGCGATGATTCCGGCGCTGCCGAACGGACCGGACTGCGCGCAGCCAAAATTCTCTGGCCCTCTCGGCGCAAAAACCGATCCGGCTTGACCGTAGGAGCAACCGTCCCCATCCATCATTGCGGCTGGAGTGACAAACGAGTCGGTCGTGGCGTGCAGCGGCGTGCTGGCGAGATTGATTACATCGTTGTCGGGATTTAGACCGAACGAGACGTAGTTCGGGATGTAAAAGATTCCGTATCCAGCTCGGATCGAAGTCTTGGAGTCCAAAGCCCAGGCAAAGCCGATGCGTGGAGAGAACGCTTTCTTATCCATGGGGATGTTGTTGCTACCCGTATTGCGTCCCGTCCCCACCAGGAACGCGTCACCTGGGCAAGCTGTTCCAGTGCCACCACAACCAGTCACGGTCGCATTCGTAGCCGTGGGATCCCAGTAGCTCAGCCGGTTGTAGGCATCCGACCAGGTTCCCTGCAATTCATAACGCAGGCCCAAATTCAGAGTGAATTTCGGGGCTATGTGCCAAGTATCATCCACGTAGAGGGCACGATAGACCTGCAGGCCCTTGGTCTGGGCTGGGACTTGTGCCACGCCCTCCGTCTGATTGACGAAGCTCCCTTCATTTAGCGACAAACCGAGCAGGAAATCGGCGAACGCAAAATTCGTATTGGTATTCAAAAGCGGATCGGTCTGAGGATTTGCCGCCGCAAACTCGGTAGTCCAGTTTCCGCCGAAAGCAAACGCGCCGCTGGCGATGTTGGTCTGGAAGTAGTTATCCAGGCCATACTCGAACTGGGCGCCAGTTTGAATCGTGTGCTTGCCGCGGATCAGCGTAAGCGCGGGAGTGATGTTGTATTGCGTATTGTGGTCCCCGATAGCGCTGTTTCCCTGCGATTTACCCACATCGTTTGGAAAGGGGAACGCAGGGGTCGGCGGAGTGCGCATCGAACTGGGCGGAGTGTTGTAGGTGGATGGCCAGCCTAGTTGGGTCAGGTCATAGCCGGCAAGGAGCGGAGTTCGTCCGTACACAAACCGCGTGACGCCGAAGTTCACGTCGAGAATGGTGGTCGGAGTAAACGTGTGGTTCACGTCAAATACCAACAGTTTGGAATGATATTTCTCAGCGCAACGATCGAGACAGAGACCGGTTCCAAACGGATTCACCGGCAGATCGGTCAATCCGAAGTAGGAAAATCGTCCGAATGCGCGCGTGTTGCTGGAGATGTTTTGATCGCCACGTGCCACGAACTCATTGGTATTCCCTCCGGCCGGTGCCACGCTCAAGTAGTTGTTAACCGTGCCGGGGAGATTGGCTGCCGGGAAGTACTTCTGCCACAATACGGGTGTGGCCGTACCGAATTCCGATGTAGGTATCACATTGTTCGGATACGGCGTGCGCTGACCCGTCGTGGCGTTGACGCTGTATGGATCGTAGAGTTGGTCAGTGGTGTTACCGAGAGCATCCTTGTCATTGCAAATGCCGGTTGTTCCGTCGAATCCCGAGGTGCAGAGCGCGGCAAAATTGCCGGTTAGCTCGCCCGCTGCGGGAACGGTTGTAGTGAACGGCGATCCCGTGCGCTGGCGATACTGCTCCCAACTTACGTAAAAGAACGTTTTGTCCTTAATTGCTGGGCCGCCCAGTTCGAAGCCGTACTGGTTCTGTTCCCACGGCGGACGAGAGTTTGCCTGTCCATTGGCGAGTTCACTCTGTTTGTCGAAGTACTCGTTGGCATTCAAGACCTTATTGCGGAAGTATTCATAGGCAGATCCATGCCAACTGTTGGTGCCAGACTTCGTGCTGAGGTTAACAACGCCTCCGGAGAATTTGCCCCATTCGGCGCCGAGGTTGTTGTATTGCACTTTGAACTCGCCGATTGAGTCCTGAGTCGGAATGATGATGGGCAAATTGATGTAACCGATATTCAGCGGCTGTCCATCAAGATACTGGGCGCCTTGATTCGCAAAGGAGCCTCCAATCTGGTAGTTGCCCCAACTGAAGGGGTTCTGCCCGACCGGCGAACCGCCGGAACCTCCTTGAGCAACAGCGGCGGGAGAAACCGTGATCAGGTTGAAAATATTGCGTCCGTTCAGAGGCAGTTCGTTGGCCTTGCGCTCTTCGACCACTTGGCCGAGGGAGGAACTCTCGGTTTGCAGCAACGGTGTTTCCGACGTTACCTCGACCGTCTCGGTGACTTGTCCGACGGTAAGGGCCGCGGCAATGTGCGTGTCCTGCTGAACCTGAACGATGACGGAGGGACGGGTGAAGTGCTTGAATCCCTCCTTCTGCACATCGACTCGGTAGTCTCCCGGAAACAGGTTTACAAACGTGAACAGCCCGTCGGCCCCGCTGGGCTGTGTGCGCTTTTCCGATGTGCTGGTATTCGTCAGCGTCACCGTCGCGCCCGCGACGGCCGCACCCGTCTGATCCGTGACCGTACCGGAAACCGATCCATAAGTGGACTGGCCGTGGAGTGGGAAAGTTGTGGAGAGAATCAGGACGAGCGTTACTACTGAGCCGAGCATTCCTCGACGCAACATTGTTTCTTCCTCCCAAACTAGTAAATTCATACTAGTCGTCCGGCAGTTTGCTCAACTTCGATAACCGTTGTCAAGAAGAAACAACAACGGTTTTCTAGCGGGATTTTTCCTTTTTTGGCGTAAACGTTTACGATTGAGCGTTAACGTTTACGGCCCGGCGTGCATTTAGGATGGGGCAAATACGGTCGGATAAATCGGCGGGATTTACAAGACAGCTCAATTAGAAGAAGATAACAATTCAAGCCCAAACGGACGAGTGCGCGGACTCTGCCGAGCGTTTCTTCCGACGCAATCATGAAGCAGTCGTGGCCCAAATTGGTTTCTGCGGTGGTATGCATTTCCGCGCTGATGCTGTATGCGGCTTCTCCGCCATCGTCGATTCTTCAAGTAAAGCAGATGCGGGGCCTTAACTTCATCCTGCAGAATTCCCCTACCACTCAGAAGTACCTCATCGAGACCATGCCAGGGGGCATCGCCCTCCTTGATTACAACAATGACGGCTTGCTCGATATTTTCATGGTGAATGGCGGTCATGTACTGGATCCGATGAAGATGCCGGAGAATTTTGATCGGCATGACCCCAAATACTGGAACCGGCTGTTCCGCCAGAATAAGGATGGAACCTTCACTGATGTGACGGAGCAGGCGGGCTTGGCCGATGCCGGAGACGGTAACTACGGTATGGGAGTGGCAGTAGGTGACTATGACAACGATGGCTATCCCGATATCTACGTCACTAACTATGGCAAGAACACGCTATATCACAACAACGGCGACGGAACCTTTACCGATGTAACCGCGAAAGCCGGTGTAGCAGCGGGCGGTTGGTCGGAATCCGCCGGATTTTTCGATTATGACAACGACGGCAAGTTGGATCTGTTTGTAACTCGTTACATGGAGTGGGACACGAAGCACAGCAAGATCTGCGGCGCCGAATGGCATACCTATTGCCCTCCGGAAGAATTTCCAGTTACTACTAACATTCTCTATCACAACAACGGCGACGGGACCTTTACCGATGTTAGCCAGCGCTCGGGAATCGCAGCTAGCAAGGGAAGAGCCTTAGGAGTTGCGTTTGCAGACTACGATGAGGATGGCTTCACGGATGTGTTCGTATCAAACGACGGGATGCGTCAGTTCCTGTTCCACAATAATGGGAATGGTAGTTTCAGTGAGAATGCGCTGGAAGCGGGAGCGGCTTTATCGCAGGACGGCAGGCGCATGTCCGGAATGGGAGTGGTATTCCAGGATTATGACAATGACGGTCGCCCTGATATCGTCGTGACCGAGTTACCCAGGGAAATTTTCAGCCTCTATCACAACGAGGGCAACGGTTTTTTCGATTACCGAAGTCTCGAAACCGGTCTCGGCGTATTGTCGAGTGGGAGTTCTGGGTGGGGTATCGGTCTTGAGGACTTCGATAACGACGGCTGGAAGGATTTATTCGTAGCTCAGAGTCACGTGCTCGATAATGTCGACGATATTGATCCATCACTGCACTATAAGCAGTTGCCGCTGCTGGCCATAAACCATAATGGACGCTTTGAGGCAGTCGACCCGGGAACCAGTGTACCCACTGCGAGCCGAGGAGCCGCGTTTGGCGACTTGAACAACGATGGCTGGGAGGATGTCGTGGTCAGCGTCTTGGGGGGCGCGCCGCAGGTGTTTATGAACCGCGGTGGAAGCCAGCATTGGCTGACGATTTCATTGCACGGCACACGCAGCAATCGAGACGGATATGGCGCCCGCGTACGTGTCAACGGACAGACTCGCTACGCAACCGCGACGGGCAGTTATCTGTGTTCGAGCGACAAGCGCTTGCACTTCGGGCTGGGAATAGCACAGTCCGCGAAGGTCGACATACTCTGGCCCTCGGGGATCCATCAATCCTTGTCTGACGTGCATGCCGATCAATTTCTTGAAGTACGCGAACCGGAGAAGCCATGATCCACTTACTAGTACTGCTGTGGCTTGCGAGCCAGGCGCAATCCTCCGACGCTCTGGCACACCTGCAGGCAGGAATACAAGCAGAAAGAGAACATCACATCGAGATTGCCATCACCGAGTTTCGCGAGACAACTGATCTCGATCCGAATCTGGCTGAAGGTTTCGTAAGTCTTGGCCAGGCGTACTTGGAAAATCGGGAGTACGATCGGGCCATTGCACCGCTGAAGCGCGCCGTGGAACTCAAACCGGACCTGATCCCTGCTCATCAGCTTCTCGGGTATGCCTTACTGGTCGAGGGTTATGATGAGGAAGCTATTCCTCATCTTGAGCGCGCGCACGAAACCTCCGCGCTGGGGATTGCGGAAATAAATGCCGGTCACCTTAAGGAGGCAGTCACACATCTGCAGGCTGCTCTTGAGGAGCGCCCGAACGATCCCGACCTGTTGTACTATCTCGGTCGCGCAAGCGGCTTGCTCTCCAAGCAATCAATAGATACCTTACTCGCTGCCTACCCGGATTCACCCCGTGCCCACGAAGCCATGGGAGAGAATTACTTTGCGCTAAGACAGATGCCGCAAGCGGAACGAGAATTCTTAGCGGCCCTTAAACTTCGTCCTGAAACGCCTGAGGTTCATCTCGAGCTCGGAGATGTTTATGCCAAATCCTCACAATGGGACAAGGCCGAGGCCGAATTTCGGGCGCAGACGAAGATGCAGCCGGGAAATGCGGAAGCGGCGTACCGTCTCGGCTCGGCGTTGCTGCAGGAGGGCAAATCGCACGAGGCGCGTGAGCAATTGATTCGAGCCGATCACCTGCGGCCGCAGATGCCCGAGGTCCTCTACTCCCTCGGCAAGTCTGCCTTACTCGAAGGCGATAGCGCGGCTGCCGAGAAATCCTGGCTCCAACTGCTTGCGATTGAAAAGGAAAGTGATTTGGCGGCGCAAACTCATTTTGCTCTCGCCGGACTTTATCGAAGACAGGGCAAAACGACAGAGGCGCACCACGAAATGCAGGAGTTCCAGAAATTGCAAAACATCAATCCCGGGCAACCCGCCGTAGGTCAGCCGCAATAAGCACGTTCAATTCGCAATCCTGAATTTCCCGTCAGCTCTGTAGGTCAAGAATTGCCCGGCAGGACTGCAAATCCCGCGGCCTGCAAGTCACTTTGCAACTGTGCCATCGACTGAAACCGAAGCGCATTGATTCCCAAGCTTTGGGCGGCCTGAATGTTGATCTCGCGATCGTCGAGGAATAAAGTCTCGGAGGCCGTCACGCCCAAGCCGCGAAGCGTGTGTTCATAAATGGCTGCCTCAGGCTTGATCATTCGTACTTCCCCTGAAAATGTAAGGAAGTCAAAGCTCTTGAGCCAGGGAAATTGCTTGCGGCAGTGCGTTATCATGTGCGGGTGCATGTTTGAGAGTAGCCCCACTTTCATTCCCGAGGAGCGCAGCTCCTGTGCCCACTCCACCATGCCGGAGTTGATAGTGCTCCACATCGTCAGATCGAGCTCGCAAATTTGTTCAAGCTGGCTGGGGCTGATCTCGATTGCTGCGTCCTTTGCCAGCATCGACCAATAGGCCTCCGGCGTAAGATCGCCGCGGTCATAAGGTCCTCGATTTCGTTCCCAAAGCGTAGAGAGTTGGTCGACGCCAAGGCCAAAAAAACTGGCCAGCCGCTCGATTTCAGCGGGAGTTGGAGCGTGGCAAAGGACTTCCCCGTAATCGAAGATGACTGCTTTTAGACTCTTGGTTAGTTTCAGCGCGCTCACCGGACAGTCAGTACTCGTTCCTATCTTCCAATGCGGAGGGTCTCTTATGTCTATTGCAAAGCTTTCTTGAAAATGGTTTAGAGGTTACTTTTGACCGAGCCCGCTCGAAGTCATGTCGTTATCAGGGGAAAACCGGACCGGCAGAGGGCGGTAACCTTTGCGCGTGCGCACTCGGCATCTCTTGAACTGATCACCTACGAGTTCCACTGTAATTGCACGCCAGCCCGTGTTGGGGTTCGGCCTCGGATAGTAACTCAGCGAATAAAGGTGAGCCAGGTCGTCTCGAATGGAGGCAAACGCCATATGCTCGTCTTTCCAGTCCTTCGCAAAGTAGGCCTTCCCGCCGGTTGCGGCAGTCATTCGGTCGAAGACCACTGTGGAAACTGGCTCCAATTTTGCCTTCTGCGTGCTGATCATATAGATGGATACTCCGGCAGACTGGGCGAATTCGGCGACGTCTTCGGGGGGGACGACACTGGAAGTATCCGGGCCGTTGGAGAACACGACTACGACTTTCCGCCCCTTGTTTTGCGCTGCGTCTTTTAGAGTTAGCAAAAGGCCATTGTAGAGTGCTGCCTCATCTCCAGCCACCGTCGAGCGAACTGCCCGCAACACCTGGGATCGATCTGGGGTGAGAGGGGCGGACCGGTTGAGATCGCGGCTGTAAGAATAGAACGCAATCTTATCCGCAGTGTCCAGCGACCGGACGAATTCACTAATGGCGTCCTGTGCGAAGACAAAGCCCCGGTACATGTAGTCACTGGTGTCGAAAAGAATATAAACCTGGGCTCCGCTTATCAGCTCTTCGAAAGTCGGCGGCCTTCCATCCGAATTCTCGGTCAAACCACTGGAAGACTCTGCAGTCTCACCCGCCGGACCCGAATCGTTGAGACTGCGGGCGGGTTGGTTGCCTTCGCCGAAGGTTGCGGCCTTCTCCACAATTCCATCTTCAATGATTTTGAAGTTCTCTGGCTTAAGACCAGTCACGTAGTTTCCATTCTTGTCGGTGACCGCGACGTTCAGCTGGACCATGTTGATTATGACCCGGATCGCGGGATTCTGCTGAGCGTAACTGGCGCTGCTTCCCGCGAGGAGAAGGCCCAGCGCGATCAAAATCGGCAACAACAATCGTCTTACCATAGTGGTTTGAAATCCTAACCTCGGGTGCGGGACCAGGCAGTTAGTTCATGCTTGGGTTCGAAAACACCTTAATGCCGGAGAGCGGCCAACTGCGCTATCGATGTCAGTTTGCCCTCCCGAAAATCTGCCCCCGTCTCTTGCATGGCACGAAGAAGCGCGGGCCAATCCTCCAGATCAGTGGCAAAGATCTTTCTCACCATCACCAGCGTAAGTTCCGGCACGAGACGATTCAGCATCACCGGAGAATAGCCAGCTTCGTCGGCTAAACGCGCCCAATACAAGTTGGGCGAATCCCATGATTCAGCCATGAAACGACTTGATTCTCCCGCTAATGGCGGCATCGGTGTGACATTCAGGAGTTCGAGGCCGTAGTCCTCAGCCATGCTGGGATGCGGGGTGCCAAAATCATGAGATATGCGACTCCAGCTGACCTGGTCAGGATGCTGCAGGCGAAGCTCCGATAGTTCCCGCGCGGCGTTTCCAACTGCACTGAATTGTTGCGAGAACCTGCGTTGGAATTCCACCGCGAGATAGAAGGTGTCGGCCGGCATCATTTGCGGGAGTATTTCCGCGGTGCGATCGGTGTGTAGAGCTTGCTCGACCTTCCATGACTGAGGAAGGAGTAGCCTCTCCGAGAGAATGGCCATCACTTCGCTTCGCAGGGCCTCATCCTTTTCCGATGCGGTGAGGAGTTCTTCTCCGCTCCGTTGATAGAGAGCGACGGCGTGGAGTTCCAACGGACTAACGTGCCACCAGCGCGGAAGAATCGCGGCTGTCATTACTGACGGAACTAACTGGTCCCAAATGAGGGCCTGAGTATTGTCCGGCGAAATAAAATCTTGCTCGACCTCTGCCAGCGCGTACGGCAGGTCAGCTAATGAGCCGACGAAATGTGCACCTCCTCCCGCCGGAGAACCTTGCCCGAGTACCACAGGTGCACGCCACACGGAATCCAGGCCCTTTAGGGTTTCGCAGGCAAAATCGTGGGATCGGACGAACAGCGGATTGTTATGCAGAGCCTGGGCACCTGGAGGTTCATAATAGGCGTAGTTCAAACCAACCAGAGTATCTCGCAGAAACGAAGCCATCTGTCCTCGAGCATCCTCAATCTGCGCGTGGGATGGGTTCGAAGACTTGAGAACTTTCGCCATGTCGGCCCGCATCTGCACGTCCGTGTGGTGATTGTTATAGATTCCCGCGGCCCATTCCGTTCTCTCGCCATTTGTGAAAATGGGCCGCGGCATCTCAAATCCTCGGGTCTCGTTAGCCAAAGCGACGATATATTCGGCTGGCTCTTTACCGCGCTCTTTGTCAGCCAGCGCATCCCCGACGGTGAAAAGCGTGTCCAGCGAAACCAGCCTCTGATCGTTCAGAACAGACCGAATCCGATCCGATTCAGCCTGCCGCATCTCTTTGGCTTCCTTGCTGTTGAGGCTAGGTCCCGCAAGCAGATCGATGATTTCATTCTGCGAACCCCGGGGCTTGCCAGTTGAAAACTGCAATGTCTCACTCAGAGAAGTACGTCCTGCGTCATACAGCTGCGCGGCGGATCTGATTCTGGCGAAAGGTCTGAGGACTTGCTGCCACGACTGATCCAGGTGCGCATCGGAGATCTGTCCTTGCCGCGCAACAATCTGCCAGATGCCGATATTGGCCTGGAACAGGCCGAGTGCGTTCGCCCGCATCTCCTCTGATGCGCTGTTGAGAGTTTCCGCTACTTCAAAGAATTCGGCGATTGACTTGTCGCTTAATTCCGGGAACTCGGAAAAGATCGGGTACTGATCACCGAATTCCGCAAATTTCCTCGCCAGCAGCTGAACTGTTTCCGGCTTCACTCGGTTCTCATCACTACGCCTGCTATCGATTTCGGAAATCGCCATATAGATGCGCAATGGCTGCGCTATGGGAGCCCGGGAAAGCGCAAACATGATTTCTATGAGCTGGTCCGGGCTATTCAGAGTCTTAGTCCGCGACCACTTTCGCACCAGCCCGCCATTCGGGCCCTGGAACAAAATGTTTCTCCAGACTCCAAGATTGCCCGGAATCAGGGGGTCACCGTGATCGTCCAATCGGAGGCGGGTGACGATCTGAAGCAACGCAGGTGCAGGTCTGAAAGAACCCAGAGTGGCAGGACTGGAAGGATCCGGCGCGCGTAAGGCCTGGTAAAAAAATCGTAAGCGATGGGAATCGGTAAAGTATGATCTCTGGATTCCATTTGTCCGCGAGAGCACATCAAAATACGCTGCCAGCCAACCCTTGTCTTTGGCGAGCAACTTCATCACAAAACTCTCCGGGGATGTTGGGCTCGCGCCCACCAGATCTTTCCAGGCAGCTTCAGCACTCTCCCCGCCCGGCACAATGACTCGTCCTCCGCTCACACAGATCTCCCTGCCATAAAAATCAAGAACGGCAGCGTAGGGCAGCAGTTTTTGAATCCCTATGGATTGCTGCAGAAATCTTCTGGTGTCGGGATCGAGTCGCGACAACGCCCAATAAAGCCGTGCCACGGCGGAGTCGTTCAAGATGGTGTCGAGCAGGTCAGGGGTGTTGGTTCGAATGCGCTTGCTGTCTGCCGCCGTCCAGTCCTTTTCCACGAAAAGAGCAGGGACGGGAGAAGAGGAAAATGCATACTCAAAGGGTTTACCACCCTGCAGTGTGCGTTCCAGCGCCGGCAGGGGAAATGCGGAATCGATCGTGACAAAGGCTCTCTCAGGATTCTCGGTCACTAGGAATGCATCCGCTGCCCCGCAGTGGCCGCCAACTCGAAAACCTAAAATACGCAGCAGCGGCATGGCATCGTCGCAATTAGAAACACGGATGACCATGCCGGTGTTCGCGGCCAGCGCTGCCAGTTGTCTGGCTTGAACCACGTAGCGCCTCAAAAGAACGAGGAATTCAGTGGGTCGGGAATCCTCGTAACCCAGCATAAACACGTTGCGGCTCAGAAGCGGTAGCAGTTCTTCAGGTGTAATTTCCTGGCTGATTGCGGCCATGCGAAAAAAGGATCGCAGTGAACCCGGGATCACAACCGGTGAGAAGTCTGAAGGTGCAGCACTCGGTGTTCTCGAACTCGAGGGTTCAGCGCTACGCGCCGTGCTGCTGATGGAAAGAAACGCAACCAGGATGCACAGACAAACACGAGAGTTCACGGCTGGATCCTCTCTGAGCTAGCGATACCTCTTTCACCTGCGATCAATTGCGGCAGTCAGGAACGAAAGTAGTATTCCGGCGGAACTCGGCTTGATGAAAACCCGGGGACAACGGTCCCGGTTTTTGATGCTGGCAAAAATACCTCATATTGAGCCACTATCCAAGCTGTTTTTTGTAATTTCTTGCACCTGACGAGATTCGAATGAAATGCCTTGCACCTTCAATCAATTCCGGCAAAATTAAGATGCATTTCTGGGGTTTGCGGGTCTACTGACAACCAAATGCCTGCAGATTTTGCAAAAGGTCGGCAGCATCTTTGCTTCCTTTATCCGCGGCGGCATCAAGCAGGACCCGTCCCTGATCACAGTTCTTCTGGACGCCATCACCGCGCAGATACAATCCGCCCAGCAGGACGGTTGCGTGCGTATTCTTCTTCTCCACCGCCTTCCAAAGCCAGACGGCGGCCTGCGCGCTGTCGCGCTCCGTGCCGACGCCGTTCAATAGATTGAGTGCCTGGGCGAGTTCCTGGTTTCCATCGGCCGGGAAGATCACTGAATCTTTGGAAGTTCCCGATCTCTTATCCTCGGGTGCCGGCGGTTGCGCTGTAAGCGCGAGCTTCGCATTGGACCCTGTCGCCGCTGCGGCGGCAGGCGCAGGTTGAGGCGGCGTTAGGGTCTGTGACACGCGCGACGCGGGGCCGGCCTGGTTTGTAACAGCCGGGGGAGCCTGCTCGGGGAACGCAGACCTCCCGGGGGCAGTTTGACCTCCGCGCCAAGCCATGTAAGCGAGACAGACGATGGTGACTACCAGTGCCGCACCGATAAGAATGCGGTAAGAGAGCCTTAGCGGCGCCGAAGCCTCCTCCTTTTCCAGCGAGCGGGCAAGAGCATCCTCTTCCGGTTCCAATCGCTTGCCGCTAGCTTCCTGCTGCCGGGACTCCGGCACGGCAGAATCACCGAGGTTGAGAATGGAACCGAACTGCGGAGCACGATCAATTGTTGCACGGTCCCTCGCATGTGGCTCGCGCTCTGCCGGTCTTGCGTTCTCTGTAATCGTGAGGCCCACCAATGGGGTCAGCTGCGCCCCGCAGTCACCGCAGAATCTTTGAGGGGCTTCGTTCTCGAATCCGCACTCACCGCATATTACCGCGTGCGCTTGAGTCGTGGTCATCGCCGCACGCCGCACACTGCTTCGCGCCTGAGACGATGGTAAAGGTGCGTCTTTGCTCCCTGTGCTCTCCAGTTCGCGCAGGAGGTGCAGCACAGCCTGCTCGCGTTTTTCGGGGGGATTCGTGAAATAAACTTCAGCCCACCGGCCCAGGTTCTTGTTCAGAATTGGATTGAGCAGCGGGTTCAACTCCGACGGGGGCAACGTGGCGGACTTTCCGGGCTCATCGCTTCCAGAAGTCAACGAATGCCTCCTGCTTGATAGGAATCGGACGAGGGCAGCAGACCAGTATGATTTCACCCGTCCCCGAGAGGTTGTCAAGGCAGATGCAGTGGAAAACCCGCATCCGCGGAAGAATCAATTACAGGCTTTGCGGTAGGCAGGCTCGAACTGATCAAGCTGGGCATCCCGTTGGGTGGTCATCTTGCCCTTCGAAGTTTTCCCATAGAGGTCATCACCGGGGCAGTAATAGAGCGCAGTTGGTACGTCGACCCATACTTTGGTGTTCGGATTTCCTTTATACACGGGTGGATCCGGAGGGTCGGCCAACCCCAGTTTGATCAGCATCCGGTCAAAGAATGAGAGATCCGCATAGACGCTGTGGTGGGTTGCGGCAACCGGAGTGGCAGGCACCATGGCCGTATTGTCGGACCAGACTCCCCAGCGAATAACGCACGCGGCCAGAATGATGGCAAGTGCAAGATAAACATCGCCCCGCCGCATCTTGAGGAAACGGAGCAAAGCGTTGTTGCGGTTCCGGCTGGCGACTCGCTCAAGGAATTCACGCGCGGCCGCTGCCGAACTCCAGTTTGGCCGGGGCGTGGTCTTCACCAGTGCCGTTTCGCTCAAAGCCGGATGAGCATTGTCGACAGACTGACTCTCGTGGGGGTCTTTCTCTAAACCGATATGTGCATCGCGTTCCTGCGATAACGACTCATCCTTATCCGCCTTATCCGCATCCGCCTGCGCTTCCGAGTCGTTTACCAACAGACTTCGATGTTCCGGCAAAGCAAACAGTTCGGGGAACTCTGGCGTTGCCGCCTCGGAGAGATCTTCTGGCGTGAATGGGCCGAAAGGCCCGGCAGAGGCAGGCGGATGGGATGTTCCATTCGATGCGTTTCTGTTGCCAGCCTTATTTTTCTCCTCCTGCATCTGCCACAGCAATGCCACCTTACTTTGCATGCTGGAACCCTCGAGCTCGGTGCTGCGCGGCATTCCGCATTTCCCGCAAAACTGTTCCTCATGAAGCAACGCATGACCGCACTTGCCGCAGTGGGAGACCAAAAGGCCGCTGGGGAGAATCGGTGGAGCGATCTTGACGGGAAGCCCCTGAGGAGACGAGAACTGTTGTGCTCGGGGCTCGATCAGGGCTTCCAGATTCGGTTTCAGTTTCTCAAGAGCCTCGCGCATGGCAGCGCGTTCGGCCGCTAGCGATTTCTTGGAGGCCAGCCCTTCACGGCGCGCCAGCACCTCGCCCACCAATCCGGCCATGAGTTGGCAGGCATGAACATCGGGTTCGGTGAAGGACTGCGGGTTCGCGTAATAGAGTTCGAGAGCCCCCGCTACCGAACCGGCCCGATACACGGGCGCTGCAATAAGCGATTCGATGCCACGGCGCGCGCACTCGTCGGCATCCACCAAGAATTCCAGATTTACGGTGGCGCACCGGATCACCTGTCCGATGCGCAGGCTAGCGGCGCAAAGAGCTTTCTCCATCAGAACTTCGCTGCCAATCGCGAGTGCCATTGCCCCGGCTGCAGCGTGATAATGGATTTTCCCATTTTCCAGAATGCCGATCCCCGCGCCTTCAGCCTGCGCGATCCGCATAGCTTGCTCTGCGATCAGGGGCATGGCCTTTTCCATACCCATGTGTTCAGCCTGAATGCGCTGCTGAGTCTCCACAATCTGACTCAACACCAGCGTGAAGTCCTGTCTCGCGGCTGGCTTAGCGGGCCCACTTCGCGGCGAAGTATTGAGTGCCGCTAAGGGCGGAAGCGACGATGGTGATGCGGCTGAGTGCCCCTGAGTCTCGGGTCGCGAAGAGTTGCCGCGCGCACTGCCTTGCTGCTGCGGTGGCCGCTCGCGGTTGTGTTCCTGCAAGACGTAGGCTGCCTCCAGCACCCTGGCAAGCGTGTGCTCGTCGAACGCTGGCTTTGGTTTTTTCTCCGATACGGTTTTGTTTTCTGCCAAAGGAGTAGTCCGGAACGCGCGCCGCAATCCTCGCGCAGAAGTTTCACCTGATTTTAGTGCAAGTTCGGTACCAAGATCAGATTTTCGCGAAACACGAGGAAGGCCTAGCGTTCTCTGCCGTTTACGGATCTCTTGTAGTCCCGATCATTCCCTCAAATCCTTCAACGTGTTGCGATGAGGCGCGGGCATTTGGGCAGTCGCGAGACTCTCGAGCACATCGTTTCAATGACTCAGGTGGGATCGGGTGACTGAGGTAATACGCAATAAAATGCATCTTGAAGGGCCAAATTTTCCCGGAAATGGCCGCGGGGTTCATTTGTGGGTTCAAATCTTTGCGCCCTGCAAATCTGTGCAAAACCCAACAGTCTCGAACTGCGAGTCCTTAAATGAGAATCCCGGAAGGCCGGCCGACTGATACGGGACTCGGTCATCCGTCGCAAAGCATTACCTGTCGACTCATTGCATCCTTTGGGCTTGTACTTAAAGTAAACCCCCACTCCACAAGGGTTTCCGAGTGACGGCTGATCCATTTTGGAACGGGGCATTTTGCACCACGTACCCATCCGCGCCCGGCCTCTCAGCCGTAAACGATTTTGGCTCAGCGACTTAAGAGTGCGCCGGTTTCCGATCGCACAAATGGTGAACCTCGTGCTGTTCTCTACTGCGAAATTAACCCGAGTCCCAGGAGGCGAAATCAAATGTTAGATTTGGAGCACGTCAAAGTCACTCCCCGTGATCAGCAGGTCTTGAGTTTGCTGGTGCAGGGTTGCAGCAACAAAGAGATTGCGGGGCAGCTCAATATCAGCCCGCGCACTGTAAAACAACACCTGAGAACGCTGTTCTTGCGCGCCGGCATTCGTGATGGCCGCAAGCGCGTGAAACTCGCGACTGCATTGTTCGCCAGGGAGCAGACGCAATGACTCCCCGCGAACGCCTCACACAAAAGGAAATCCAAATCGCCCTGCTGGTCTGGCAGGGGCTAACCAACCGCGAGATTGGCAGAATTGTGGGCACGACCGAGCAGGTCATCAAGAACCATCTCCGCAGTACGTTCGACAAATTGGGTGTTTGGACAAGGCTGGAACTCGCCATGTACATCGCCAGCCATGGCGGCCAGGATTGGGCCACGATCACCGAAATGAGTGAAATGGAGCCCGCGTCATCTCTGGGCGCTGGTGCGCAACTTTGACGCAAGAAGATTGGCTTCTGATAGCTGGCGCTGAGACGCGCGCCGGGTTCATGGTGACCTGGATGCATGCCCAGATACAAACCCTCGGCCGGAAAAAGTTACCCCAATTAAGTGGCTAGGATGCCGTGCTCGTTTCCGCGCCGGAGAGCGAATGCTTAACTAGCTTAACTAGTTCTTAAATACATCTTTTTCCAGCATCAGGGTGGTTGTGGGATCGAGGCTTTCGCTGACCAGCACGGTATTGCCGCGCTGTTGAATCACAACACTGCCTTCAGCCGTGGTCCAGACATGGCGGCCAGTTAGCATCTCGCGTTTCGCGTGGTTTTTGTCGTTCGAGTCGCCGCCCTGCGCAAGCGAAGCTTCCTGCAGGCGTGTGTCGGAGCTCAGCGTGGCGGGTCTTTGGTCATCCGCAGCGCGAACCTCAGCGATGGACGTGTACCGCTGATGCAGGGATTCGGCGTAGATGGCGGCGAATTCCGCGGCCTTTTCCGGGCTCGACCAGCGCGAAGCGTAGAACAGCCCCAGCGGCGCCGCAGGATCAGACTTGGGCTTCGCGGCATAGTAATATCCGCCACGCCATTCCGGATACATCTGCTTGGCGCGCTTCTTACCCGCGTACTGCTCGATCAGCACATCGACGTCGAACTCGCCCATCGCGCCAATATCGAACTTCTGATAATCCTTGAAGTCGCGTTTGAAATCGGCCACGGGCATGGGCGAGATTTGTTCCCCAGACAGATAAGTCTCGGGCTGCATGATCTGCCGAGTCGTATGGGGAGGGTTTTTCAGCAACCCCTCAAACGCTTTATCTTTGCCGGACTTCTGCATCAACTTAACTACGAACTCCATCCCGTAGCTGTAGGGAAAGGTCATCGACTCTTTCAAGAAAATCGGAGCTTCATTGAACACCTTGGTGCCTGGAGTCCCGGTCAGCGTCTCTTCTTCCATCGCATCCAGCAGCGCGGGCGAATCGACAATCGAGCGTCCCGTGGGCGAGATCGCATATTGAAACATCATGGCCTGGGCCTGACCCTCGACCACAGCCTCGCGGGCGTCATCGATTTCGTCGTTCTCGATGTCCATCGACGTGGGATTCTTCTTGATCTCGCCCAGATCTTTATCACCGCGCTTCATCCATTTTTCCAGCCCGACCGACTGATCCTGCAACGCATGCGTGAGCTCATGAGCCATGACCGGCTCCTGCTCTTCGATCGGCACCCAGTCGAGCAGGTTCACGGTTTTCGTCTTCGGATCGTAGTAGCCGGCGATCTCCTCTTTCAGCAGCGCGACCAGGAAGGTTTCCAGATCGAAGGTTTGGGGTAGCAGTCCGAATTTTTTCAGCACCAGTTCCGATCGCCGCAGGCGTTTGGTGTCCTCGTCGTTCATGTGCTTGGTCAGATATGACACAACCTCCTCGCGGCTGGTCAGCCTGCGTTTGACCTGCTTCTTGATGGGAAGGCCGGTCTGTTTGCTGTCGAACTCTAGAATTTCGTCGACCGAATGGAAGAGCTCTTCGGCCTCGCGCGGCGTGATCTTGACCTCGCCCTTACCCTGATCTTTGTCTTGATCCTTCGCGGAAGATGCATTCTGAGCTTCACTTTGCGCTTTGGCAGCTGGAGCATTCTGATCAGTGCGGGCCGCCTGCGACGATTCTTGCCCCAGGGCAGGCAACTGCACCCAGAGAGAGAAAGACAGTACAACCACCAAAAGCAGCCGTGTAACCCTGATAAGTGGCAGCCCCATTTTATTCACGAAATCTAAGCTTCCCCGTTTCCTATACTTTACCTCATGAACGCTCCGAACCCGGTCAATCTCTGGTCTTCCCGCGAGCACGTTGCGGACTATCTGCAGCGGGCCGACTCGATTTCCCACCGTCAGGAAGGCGAAGCGGCTTTGTTGGAGTTTATCTCTCCGCATGCCCAGCGGATTCTCGATCTGGGCACGGGCGATGGCCGGTTGCTGGCGCTGGTGTGGAATGCACTCCGGAACCGTGAGGCTAGGGAAGCCATAGCCGTCGATTTTTCTCCGGCGATGCTCGATGCGGTGCGCCAGCGCTTCGCCGAGGAACCGTCCATCCACATCGTCGCTCACAATCTGGACGAGCCCCTACCAGTATTGGAGAAATTCGACGCGGTGGTTTCGAGTTTTGCCATTCATCACCTCGTGCATGAGCGGAAGCAGGGCCTCTATCGCGAAATCTACGATGGGCTCAATCCCGGCGGAGTCTTTTGCAATCTGGAGCACGTCGCTTCGCCGACGGCACGCCTGCATGAGGAATTTTTGCACGGCATCGGATTTACGGTTGAGACGGAAGATCCATCGAATAAGTTGCTGGATCTCGAAACTCAGCTCGCATGGCTGCGAGAA
Organism: uncultured Acidobacteriaceae bacterium; assembly: GCA_963772045.1. Classification (GTDB taxonomy): domain Bacteria; phylum Acidobacteriota; class Terriglobia; order Terriglobales; family Acidobacteriaceae; genus Sulfotelmatobacter. The sequence goes on from CAVYWC010000007.1 coordinate 255,697, forward strand.
ATCGGGTTCGTGGATGTGGATTGCCACTGGAAGTGGCGAGAGTTGGCGCTGCTCGGGGGAAGACGGGAGTAGAAGCCAGTTTCGCTGTTGAGTGCTGGAGAGACCCAAGGGGTCGACTTCGGAACCTTGGGTTTGACGAAAAGCGTCCGAAGGGCTGCCGCGACCGACAACGGGACGGAGATGACCAGACTGATCAGAAGGAAGGGAATAACCAGAAGACCGTCGCCTGGAGCTGCGTGGCCGCCATTCGCAGCAAAATTCGGATCTGCCGGCATCATGAGGGCGCCGAGGATAAACGCAAGGAAGACCCCTAACGCGGGCCCGAGTAGCAAAATCAGGATTGCGTTGACAATTTTCATCTCGGACCTCAGTATGCGGCGGCGATCTTCTATTTTCGTACAGGTACCTCAGTCTTCCGGATCATTGAAGCCACCCATTCGCCCGCTTCTCGCGTTCCCAGCGACCCGCCGATATCTTCGGTGGTTTTTTTCTGCCGCACGGCTGCGAGCACCGCAGACTCGATCTTGTCCGGTTCCTTCGTGAATCCCAGGTGGAGCAGCATCATGGCCGCGGTCAGAATCGCGCCAAACGGATTCGCAACGTTCTTTCCCGCAATCGGCGGGGCCGAGCCGTGCACCGGCTCAAACATCGACGTCTTTCCGGGATGAATATTTCCGCTAGCCGCCATACCCAGTCCGCCCTGCAATCCCGCAGCGAGGTCGGTGATGATATCGCCGAACATGTTATTGGTTACGATCACATCGAACTGCCGCGGATCGCGCACCATCTGCATGCAGAGCGCATCGACGTACATGTGCTGCACCGTGATCTGCGGATACTCTCCGCTCACTCCTTTGAATACTCGCTGCCACAAGCCTCCGGCATGAGTCATCGCGTTCGACTTGTCGCACATCAGAACTTTACCTCGCGGCGAACCATCAAGCTTTTTATGCGACCGGCAGTATTCGAAGGCGTATCGAATAATCCGCTCCACGCCCTTGCGCGTGTTGATGTCTTCCTGTGTGGCGATCTCATCCGGCGTGCCTTGCTTGAACACGCCGCCGGCGTCGGTATAAACGCCTTCGGTGTTCTCACGGAGTACGACGAAATCAATGTCTTTGGGCTCGACTCCCTTGAGTGGACACAACGCGGCATCAAGCAAGCGCACGGGCCGCACATTGGCGTACAGATCCATCTTGAAGCGCATGCCGAGCAGGATTTCTTTCGCGTGAATGTTGGTTTTCACGCGCGGATCGCCGAACGCGCCAACCAGAATCGCGTCAAAATCCCGCGCCAGCATGGCAAAGCCGTCTGGAGGAACCGTCGTCCCATCGCGCAGATAGCGGTCGGCGCCCCAATCAAATTCCGTCAACTCCACCGCGGCCCCGGTTGCTTGCATGACCTTGACCGCCTGGGGAATGACTTCCTTGCCGATCCCGTCTCCGGGAATGACGGCAATTCGTTTCTTCACTGCTCTTTGCGGGTTCACCGCAGGAAAGTTAACACAATCGCTATAATCGAACTATAGCTATGGGATTGACCGCACTCCAGGTTCACGGTCAAGCGCTCGGTGCGATGCGTGTCGGCGTATACCGCGGCGTGACCTCGGCTGCGTGCTTTTCCGACCCGCAGCAGGAATTCGCTGCTCTACGCGACGAATGCGGAATATACGATCTCGGCCATCGCGAGAAGATTTCGCTCACCGGGGCGGATCGCGTCCGATGGCTGAACGGCATGGTAACGAACAATATTCGCGATCTGGCCGTCGGTCGAGGCGTATATGCGTTTCTGCTGAACCCGCAAGGCCGCATTCTCGGCGATCTTTATGCCTACAATCGCGGCGAGTCGATCCTCGTAGATACTGATGCCGATCAATTGGAGAAGATGAGCGCGACCTTCGACCATTACATCATCATGGACGACGTCGAGATCACGAAACTGGGCGAGCACATGACCGCGGTCGGCGTTGCCGGACCGAAATCGCGGCACGTTCTGCAAGCTGCCGGGATTCCGATTCCGGAGTTGCAACCGCTGCAGATTACGACACCGAAATGCGACTGCGCCTGCGAATGCCTGGAATGCGCTGTGGTCCGAGGGGACGGCGCTCACCGGGAGTCCTACGAGATCTGGGTGGCTCCGAAAGATGTTCTTAAACTTTGGCAGGCTCTGCTTGCTGCCGGTGCCAGTCCCGTCGGCTGGGAAGCATTGGAACTCGACCGCATCGTCTCCGGCGTCCCGCGCTACGGCGTTGACATTCGCGAGCGCGATCTGCCACAAGAGACCGAGCAGGATCGAGCTTTGAATTTCAACAAGGGCTGTTACATCGGACAGGAAATTGTCGAGCGCATACACTCGCGCGGCGCGGTGCATCGCAAGTTCACCGGATTTTTGCTGGACGGAGCAGTTGCGGTCGCCGCGGGTACAAGAGTTATTGCCGGCGACAAGGAAGTCGGCGAGATCACGAGTGCGGGAAGCGTCACCTTCGACGGCCGCGAGAAAACGGTCGCGCTCGGCTATATCCGGCGCGAAGTGGGCCTGCCCGGCCGGGAAGTCACGATCTTAGGTAGCAAGGCAACCATCGTTCAGTTGCCGGTCGGAGATGAGTTGCTGGTTCGTGGGCAACCTACGTTCGAACAGCGCCCGGCATGATCGTGGTGATTTGCGATCTGCGGTACAGAAATTTCCATACTTAGAGGAAGACTTATGGCTGAAAAGAAACAGGAAGAATCCCGGTTCGTAGTAAACGACCGGAGGCCGTTCACCGCGGACGGCGAATTGCGCAAAGAGGTTGCCGAAGAGGTCGAAGCTCCAAAACCTCCAGCTTCAGCACCACCGCAACCGCAGGCCGAGAAGGCACCTTCGGTGCCTGAACATGTCGAGCCGCCGCCCGATCGTGACATTCCCACGCCGCCTACGAAAGCCGAGCAGGACGCTCAGGCCGCCGCGTACCGGCAGTCCTCCAAGGATATCGACTTAGAAGTGGAACTCAGCGGCCGCTCGGCAAGAGAATTTGAGATGACATTCGAGCGCTTCCTCGCTTCGCTCTACATGACGGCGATGCTGCAACTCGGCTTGATGCGCGAAAAAGGAAGCCAGCCCCAGATTGATCTCATCGGCGCGCGGCAGACCATCGACACGCTGAGCCTCTTGGGCGAAAAAACCAAGGGTAATCTCACCCGTACGGAAGAAAATTTCCTGCAAAACAGTCTTTACGAACTGCGCATGGCATATGTCGAGGTCACGAACGCCCTGGCGCGGTCGCCGCAAGCGGGACCCGCCACTGGAACCGGCGGCAAGTGAAAGCGAAAAGATGAAAGCTACGTTGACCGTGCTCGGCAGTGGGACGTCGATGGGCGTGCCCACGCTGGGATGTAACTGCGCCGTCTGCCATTCCAGCGATCCCCACGACCGCCGCACGCGTCCCTCGATCATGCTCGAGTACAGCGGTAAGGTCGTTCTCATCGATACCACGCCCGATTTTTATTCGCAGGCCATTCGCGAGAACATCACGCGTGTGGACGCCGTACTCTACACCCATACGCATGCTGACCACATTCTCGGCATTGATGATCTGCGTCCGCTGAGCTATTGCCACAAGCCCAACAAGTTGCCGCTCTTCGCCCGGCCGGATGCCGCTGCGTTTCTGCGCAGAATGTTCGCCTATATTTTCGATGCTGACTATAAATTCGGCGGCTTGCCGCTGCTCGAACTACGTCCGATCGATGGCCCGGTGGATGTATTCGGAGTGAAATTCGAACCTGTGATTCTGATTCACGGCGAAGCCCAAATCTACGGCTACCGTTTCGGCTCGGCTGCGTATTTGACGGATCATAGCGAGATTCCCGAGTCCTCGTTTCATCAACTGGAGGATTTGGACATCCTGTTTCTTGATGCGCTTCGGCATAAACCGCACCCAACTCATTCCACGGTGAAGAACTCGCTCGAAATCGTAGAGAGGCTGAAACCCAAGCGAGCTTTCTTTACGCATATTTGCCATGATCTGCCGCACGAAGCAACCAATGCGACGTTGCCAAGAAGTGTGCGGCTGGCGCACGACGGGTTAAAACTGGAATTTGAGATTTAGGGAACCGATTCACCGCCGAGCACGCCGAGAGCGCAGAAGAATCCCGGAGTCGCAAGACTCAGCTAGTATGTTTCTCGGCGGCCTCTGCGATCCAAAACGTAATTCTTCATTGCATGCAGATTTTTCACACACTGGATGAGATTCCGGCTGACTTTGGGCCAACGCTTGTCAGCGTCGGTAACTTTGACGGTGTGCATCGCGCGCACGCCCATGTTCTGAAGGAAATCGTTTCTCGGGTCAGGGACAAGGGAGCGAAAGCTGTCGCGGTCACCTTTGAGCCGCATCCAGCGCGCATTCTCCGCCCGCAATCGGGACTGAAGCTTCTGAGTCCGGCGCCGGAAAAACTGCGTCTTCTGGAGCAGACTGGCGTTGACGCTGTTCTGCTGCTGCCCTTCGGGCGCGATCTCTCGTTGATGTCGCCGCGGGAATTTGCCGAGCAGATTCTAAAAAATAAGCTGCATGCACGAGAAGTGCACGAAGGATTCAATTTTCGTTTCGGACACAGAGCTTCCGGTGATATCAATCTGCTGTCTGAATTCGGCCGCGAGATGGGCTTCGAGGTGAAGGTTTATCCGGAGATGACATTGCGGGGCGAGCCAGTTTCCAGCAGCCACATCCGCAAGTTGCTTCGCGAAGGGCGTGTCAGCCGTGCGCGGCACTTGCTGGCACGGCCATTTTGCATTTTGAGTACACCGGGCCGCGGCCGCGGATACGGCTCAAAGTACACCGTTCCGACCATCAACCTGGCGCGGTACGAGGAACTCGTACCTGCGGATGGCGTTTACATTACGTGCACGCGGGTCGGCCAAGATCGCTTCGAGTCGGTTACAAATGTCGGGAACCGTCCGACCTTCGGGACAGAACTGTTTGCCATTGAAACTCACCTGCTGAACTTCCATCCCCTCGAGCTGACGCCAGAAACTGAAGTGGAGATCTGCTATCTCGATCGGTTGCGCGATGAGATCAAATTTCCTTCTGTGGAGGCTCTGCGCGAACAAATCGCACGCGACGTAAAGAAAGCCCGACGCTACTTCCATCTTATGAATGAATTCCGGGCAGCTTGAACTGGAAGTCCGGCGCAATGAGAGTTCGTTTTTCAAGGGAATGAAGCAATCCGCTACTCAATCGGATTGACCGTGACTGTTTCGTTGGGAGTAGCGCGGCGCGTCGGCGATTGCACGATCACAATCGCCGACAACACGAACGCGATGCCCAGGATTTGAATCGAGCGGAGTCCTTCTCCCAAGGCCGCAGCGGCTAGCACGATCGAAAACACAGGCTCCAGACAGCTTGCGATGATGGCTTTTGATGGCTCAAGATACTGCAACCCGAGAAAGTAAAGTGAGAAAGCTCCCATTACCGAAATCAGGGAGAACACGAACAGGAAGGCCCACTGCGCAGGAGTGTAATGCGATGCGACGAGTTTCCAGGGGGGATTGATGAAAAGCCAGAAAGCAGAGGCTGACACTAGCGTCCATACCAGGACTCGCCAGTGGTCGTGATGCAGAAGTATGCGATGTCCCCCCACATTGTAGAAAGCGAATGAGAAGGACGCGAGTACGGCAGCAAAAACGCCATAGGCATCCAGGTGCAGGGAGGACTTGTGCCCGACGATTCCGAGCGTCAGGGCAATCCCCGTGATCGCCATGGCCACGGCGGCCACTCTCTGCAGGGTCAGCTTCTGCCACCCGCGCGCGACGACATACAGAAGCACCCAGACCGGAGCCATGTATTGCACGATGATTGCGATGGCTACGCTCGTCCGCTGAATGGCCACGTAATAGAAGTAATTTGAGATGGCCACCCCGAGCACGCCAAGTACGAGACAGCGCACCAGATCGGTACGGGGAAGTCGAATGCGTAGCCATCCGCCACGCATGGTCAGAATTGCAAACAGCACGATCAGCGAAAATGATGTCCGAGTCTGGGAGAGGATCAGTGGATCGATGGGATGGAGGGCTTCACCGCGCAGTGACATTTTGCCCGTGAACACGGCGCGGCCGAGCGCGGCGGAAACACCCCACAGGAATGCCGCCGACGCGATGAAGAAATACCCGCGAAGAGGATGAGAATTGCTTGGGCTGGACGAGGTACGGTTCAGGATTCTGTCACCGAATCGGAGGATGGAGCCGCTCGGAGCAAATAGTCAAGATGCTCGGGATCAAATCCAACGACGACTTCCTCGGACGTCCCCGACAAGACAACCAGGGTTGGAGTCTCGTTGCTGTCATACTTTTCCGTCATGGCGCGGCGGGCGTCCTCATCGGTACTGATGTCACGCTCCTCAAAGCCAATCTGCTGGGCTTCGAGGAAAACCCGCATCAGTTCGCAGGAAAAGCAGCCGGGCTGAGTGAAGAACAGGATCCGCATGCTCATTCGCGTATCTGCCGATCTTTCAGGGTCAGAGCCGAAGCAATCCGGGCAATATAGCTCGCCGGCCATTTTGCTTCGAGCTCTCCCGAAACTGTAACACCAATGCGAAAATTTCTTAACTGCGGGGGGGCAGTCCGGATGTCGCGCTTCTCAGACTGGCTGTCGGCCCTGTACCGGCTCCCGCTGTCGCCGCCAGGGCATCACTTCCAGCGGGCTGGGCCGGTTGCTTCCCGCAGAGCTCGATGACCTCGCTAATGCGTTGAGTCTCGTGCTGCTTGGCCATCTGCCAGTTGCGCAGGGCTTCTTTGTGTTTGGCAACCTCCTCCTTATTCTGCTGGATGCGCTCAGCATAGTGTGCCGAGATACACTGCATCTCCGTGTCGATCTGGGCATTTTCCTGCGCTTTGCGCGCTTCGTACTCCTCGACTTGCTGGCGCCGTCCATCTTCATAAGTATTCAGCGCCTGCTGTCGTCGTGTGGCGTCCTGGAGGATGTCTTCGGCCGAAGCTCCGGCTGCGTCCAGTGCCATGAGCACGGAAGCACGTTTGATGTCTTTCGACAAATCGCGGATGCGTTCGCTGTTGAGCATGTCCACGACCTTGTGGATGCCATATCCAGAGCGCGGGCTCATGATTCCGGCGGCATGATAGATGTCGTCGTAAGAGAGCAGATGGTTTGGCGGATCACTAATGCGTTCAACACCGAGGGTGGATGGTCTGTTCACGGATGCCTCCTTAGGGGCAACTTGGGTCAGCGCTTCGGCAACATTTCGGCGGCGCCAGAAAGCGGGAAAGAGCGGTTTGGGTTGCATAACTTTCCTTTCGGGACGAGCAACTTCTCGCCGAGCCAGCAGGCCGCGTGATTCGAAATCGGTGTGGCGAACGGATGCTCTTTCGTTTGCCTTCGCCGGTTTGGCCGCAATGTGGACGGGAACTGATTTTGACGGAGCAGCCGTTAGCTGCGCTGGCGCGGGCTTGGCGCTGATGGAAGTCCGGCCTGAATCCATGGTGATTTTGACCGCTGGAAGGGGCGCCGCTGCCCGAGCCGCAACCTGCTGGGGGGCTACGTTTTGGCTATGCTTTAAGATTTCGGATCGGTCCCGACGAATACCCAGCAGATAATCCATTCCATCGGTACGGCAGTTGCACGCAACCCCAGAAAACTGTTCGCGATGCCACTTGATCGTAAGTCGAGAGCCGACTCCAACGCTATTCTTCAGGCGAATGCAAGCGCCCGAGGTGGACATGTCGACGATGGTGCCGCGTGGATGGACGGGGCCTCCGGCTGCATCGGCCCAGCAAACCTCGGCGACTGCCCACATCACCCGCCGCGGCTCAATGGTTGCAGCGGCAACCGCGGAAAGATTGCGAGTTTCATCAGTCGCGCCGCCGGATGGCATGCCACGGGCCTCCATGCCATCTGTATCGGCAAAGACCCCAAGGAGTTAAGTTACTAGAGGCTCTGGATCGGAGGGCGCAAGGTCGACGATGCCCGGGTTAGGCCGCGAGTGGGCACAATTTCAAGAAGCGCAATCCGGCTGTAACCTGCCTTTCTTGAGGAGCATAACTCGGTTCCGCTGCGGAAGGAATAAGACACGGCCGATTACTTGCTAGCGCCGGATCCCTGCGCCCTACTGGCGAGCGAGATCTCCATCCCCTCAGCCGCGGCTCGGACCTTGGGATAGTAATTGCGCGCATTCTCGACCACATTGTCAACGATTGCATCCGTGTGCTGCGGATCGTGATGGTAGAGAATCAGTTCTTTGGCGCCGCTTTCCATCACCAGATTCACGGCTTCACGCCAGTGGCTGTGTCCCCAGCCCCGGCGGCGCGCCGCGTACTCTTCTGGCAGATATTGTGCGTCGTAGATGAGAATGTCAGCGCCGTCGGCGAGTTTGCGCACGGCCTCGTCAAAGTCCGCGTCGCCCGGTTCATTGTCGGTCGCGTAGACGAGCACGCCTTCTTTCGTCTCCATGCGGAAACCGAGGCATCCCTGCGGATGATTGAGATACGCGGTCTTGATGCGAATGCCGTCTTCCATATCGAGTGAGCCGTTTTCGATGTCGTAGAACCGGCGCGCCGCTTTCATGTGGTCGAGGTTGACAGGAAAATAGGGGGATGCCATCTGCTCGGCCATGACCTGCTCCAGGCTGCGCGTGCGGGCCGAGGAATGGAAAAAGAATCGACTCTTAGGATTGTCGTACAAGGGGCGGAAAAAGGGCATTCCCTGAATATGGTCCCAGTGGAAATGCGAAACGAAAACATGGGCCGAGAAAGCGCGTTCGCCGAATTCGCGCTCCAGTGCATGGCCGAGCAAACGAAATCCGGTGCCACAATCGAACACGAAGATGCGATCGCCGACGCGCACTTCCACGCAGGAAGTGTTGCCGCCATAGCGCATATTCTCGGGTTGTGGCGTGGGCGTAGAACCGCGTACGCCCCAGAACTTGACACGCATCAAACTTTCCGATTTTTATGAACAGTAACCTCCCGCGCGGGATGCAACCTGCTCATAATTCTCAAGATATTCAGGATTCTAGCGTTTGGGGGTGCACCCACCTAGTGACGAAAGTTTATGCTGACGCAGGGCTCAGACAGCTAAGCTCCGGTGTCCATCCGCCGCGATTGTATGGGTGGATGTCCGTTATTTCAGGCGTGAGCCGTTGATGAGTAGGTTGGGTTCGGAGCCGGCGTTTAAGCTCGCCGAATCATAACTTTCAGCTGTCGTCCTTATCATGAAAGCCCTCGGCCTGTCATAATGAAACTCCTTCAGCATGCTGCTGTTTCTGACAGTTTTGTAGGCTGAACTTTTGCGACCGAAAAATGCTACGACCCGACTTCAAGGAATTTTCTCGATTCGCTCGAGCGGCAACGCTCATCCCGGTAGTGAAGTCGGTGAGCGCAGACCTACTCACGCCCGTTTCAGCATTTCTCGCCACTGCGGCAAATGAAAAGTATGCATTCCTGCTGGAATCCGTAGAACGGGGCGAGCAGATGGGGCGCTACACGTTTTTGGGGGCCCGGCCGTACATGCGGGTGAAAGCGCGAGAAAGAAACGTTGAAATTCATCGCGGCAATCGCCGGCAAATCGTGAAAGGCAGCGTTTTTAGCGTGGTGAAACGGTTGCTTCGCGAGCATCGTCCCGCGACCGTTGCCGGAGTTCCTCCATTCACCGCTGGTGCCGTCGGCTATTTTGCCTATGACGTGGTGCGGCAACTGGAAAAAATCGGAGATCGGGCGATCGACGATTTGTCATTGCCGGATGCCGAACTGATGTTTTTCGATCGGCTGCTGGCGTTCGATCATCTACGGCACCAGATTCATATCATTGCATCGGCGGATGTGTCGCGCGAGAGCGCGCGGCGCGCCTACGATCGGGCGCTTCGGGATATTGCAGCGATTGAGCGAAAGCTGGCCAGCGGTTTGAGCCGGGCGCTGCGGCAAAAATCAGGCGCACCCGCCGCGGGAAAATTGAAAATTCACGCCCGCACGCGGCGGGGTGATTTTCTGCAAAGCGTGAAACGCTGCAAGGAATACATCGCAGCCGGAGACATTTTTCAGGTCGTGCTGTCGCAACGGTTGGATTTCACTCCTGGAGTGGCGCCGTTTGATTTGTACCGTGCGCTGCGCCAGGTGAATCCGTCGCCCTATCTCTACTTCCTGCAAATCGACGGCAGGCACATTCTCGGTTCCTCTCCGGAGATGCTGGTGCGAGTGAGTGCGCGAAAACTGGAATATCGGCCGATTGCGGGCACGCATCCCCGCGGGCAGAACGAAGCCGAAGACGCACGGCTGGAACAATTGATGCGTAGCGACGAGAAGGAACGCGCGGAGCATGTAATGCTGGTCGATCTGGGCCGCAACGACCTGGGTCGGGTCAGCGAGTACGGCTCCGTTAAAGTCAAAGATCTCATGTACGTCGAACGCTATTCGCACGTCATGCATCTGGTTTCGGCGCTGGAAAGCTCGCTGCGCGGGAATCTGGACGCACTGGACGCCTTTGCCGCCTGCTTTCCGGCAGGAACACTTAGCGGCGCGCCGAAAGTACGTGCCATGCAAATCATTGAAGAGCTGGAACCGACCAGGCGCGGGATTTACGGAGGGTCGGTCTTGTATGCAGATTTCGCGGGAAATCTGGACTCGTGCATCGGAATTCGCACGCTCCTGATGCAGGGCAAGAAGGCCCATCTGCAGGCTGGGGCGGGAATCGTCGCTGATTCTGATCCATCTGCCGAATTTCAGGAATCGATGAACAAGGCTCAAGCACTCCTCCGAGCAGTGGACATGGCTCGCCGCGGCCTATAGGCCCCATATGAAATTTGCCCGCTGTGATTGCATCCATTGACTCAGGTGCCCGCATCTCTCTATCCTCAGTAGGCTGTTCCCAGTGCGGCTTAACTGGATGAGACTCCAGTTTGTGTTGTGGTCTCAGTTGTTACGGCCGAACTGGGTGGCGTCGGTTTCTGACATTCCGAGTTTGAGGTTGAAAGCGATTCTATGAAGATGCTTGCGTTTCTGTGTTTGCTGGGTCTGGCAGCTCTGGTCTCGAGCTGTGGCAGCAACCAGATTGAGGCGTTGCCGACTAGTAACATAAGTGGGAATTGGGAGGCACAGCTGACCGGAGGCACCGGTCCGGCTGCGCTTCTGAATTTCCTCGTCAATTTCAACCTATTTGTAACCAATGGGAGCCCGACTCAGAACGTTAACACCAACGACCTTTCTTTCATCAACCCCAACTCGTGTTTTCCGGGCCTGTCGAGCGTCACAGGGAGTACTCGGCTGACCAACAATCTCAGCACAACCCAGATCACGGGCTCGATTATGTTTGTCATCAAGTCCCAGACGGGCAACGTCCTTACGCTTACCGCTGATCCCAACGCGACCCCGCCCACCGGGGAGCTTATCGCAACGTCGAACAATGGAACGGTCACCAACGGCGCAGTGAACGGCTTGTGGTGGCTGACTCCAGGCACCGGCCCCTCGGATGCCGCCTGCACTGCGGGCAGCGCGACCAGTCCTCTGCCTTTCATCATGTGCCAGAACGCCACGACCTGCACTACGGCTACGGGTCCGTCGCTTTCGCCTTCGCGGTTCTGAGCCGACTGGCGAGCCTGACTCTCAGCCCGCGTCTCCTTCCTTCCTCGTGCCCCGCTGCTATAAAGTGGGAGCGATGAAACGCGAGGGAACAGCTCGGTCGCTGGCACAGATCGCTACCTCAGTCGGTGGTCGTGTCATTGGCGATGACACGCTCGAAGTGACCGGGGTTGCGAGCATCGAATCAGCCCAGCCCGGAGACCTCGTCTTCGTTGACGATGAAAAACATTTAGCGGCAGCCTTGCACTGCGGAGCCAGCGCTGTGATCGCGGGCGAGTTCGCTGCTTCGAATTCGTCTTCTGGGCCCCTGCTCATCACCAATCATCCCAAGCTTGCATTTGCACGGGCAGCACGGTTGCTCGGGGGAGACCTCGATCCCGAAGCTGGCGCAGTACACGCCACAGCCGTGATTCACTCTACTGCTGTCATTGGCCGGGAAGTGCGCGTTGGTGCGCGAGCGGTGGTGGGCGCTCAGGTTCAAATCGGTCAGGGGACGCGCATCGGTGCCGGGTGCGCGTTAGGCGAGGGAGTACGGGTTGGGCGAGACTGCAAGATTTATCCAAATGTGACAGTCTATCCAGGGACAGCGCTCGGCGACCGTGTGATCGTTCACGCAGGTGCGGTGCTGGGCAGTGACGGTTTCGGATATGTCCGCGATCCGAAGACCGGCCGCCATGAGAAGTTTCCGCAGGTCGGACGTCTGGTGATTGAAGAGGATGTGGAGATTGGCGCGAACACGACTATCGATCGCGGCGCGCTCGACGAAACCCGCATCCGGCAGGGAGCAAAGATCGACAACCTGGTTCACATCGGTCATAACTGCCAGATCGGGGAAGACGTCGTAATCGCGGCACAGACGGGGCTTTCGGGAAGCATCGTCATCGAGAATGGCGCCGTGCTGGGCGGACAGGTGGGAGTTGGTGAGCACGCGCGTATTGGTGAAGGAGTGATGATCGGCGGGCAGGGCGGTGTTCTGCCCAATAAAATTCTCCGGGGGAAGGGTGTCGTGTTCTGGGGAACTCCGGCGCAACCTCTGCGAGCGTATCTGAAACAGTTGGCGACCTTGGCGCGGTTATCGAAGAAGGACTAAGGCGAGCAGTCGCCGCAATAATCGAGATATGGTTGTCATCGTGGTTGGTGGACACTCGCGCAGCGTGGGCAAAACCAGCGTTGTCGCCGGCTTGATTGCCGGGTTGGGCGACTTCCAGTGGACGGCTGTGAAGATCACGCAATACGGGCACGGCATCTGCTCGGCAAATGGGGAAGGCTGCGACTGTGCCACCGCGGACCACTCCTGGGCGATTTCGGAAGAGGCTGATCGTTCCGGGGAGTCGGACACCTCTCGTTTCTTAGTCGCCGGTGCGGTGCGGGCGCTTTGGCTAAGAACTGAGCAGGGAAGGCTTGCCGAAGCCATGCCCAGTTTGCGCGAGAAAATTGCGAATGCCGTGAACGTGATCATTGAGTCCAATAGCATCTTGAAGTTCTTGCGGCCGGACCTGTATCTGACCGTGCTGGATCCGGCGACGGCGGATTTCAAAAATTCCGCGCGCGCGTTCCTCGATCGCGCCGATGCGCTGATCATGCATCAGAGCAGCGCATCCGCGTGGCTGTCTGTCTCGCTCAAGCCAGTCGTTGAGCGTCCGGTATTCCGCATCGCGCCTCCGCCGTACGTCACGCCGGAAATGATTGCATTCGTGCGCGCAAGACTCAGTTCGCAAATCCTTCGGTCAAAAAGCTGAGAGCTGGCGACCGGCAATGGGCAAAGGCTTTTGCTATCCTTGCGCGTGCGGCAAATTCACCCCAGTGCCTGGTTTCTGGTTCTCCTCTCCGCCGGTCTTCAGGTGCTCATTTTCCCACTGCCAAACCTGTATGTGATTTCGTGGATCGCGCTCGCGCCGCTGATTCTCGCATTATTGCGCGCACGTCCGGCAGGAGAGTTGGAGATTGCCGGTGTGGTGCGACTCAGGCCCGCAAACGCCGTGCAAGGGTTCGTGCTTGGCTACGTCTGCGGAATCTTCTGGTATGCGGGGACGTGCTACTGGGTCTACGACACGATGCGGAAATACGGCGGCCTGGACGCCTCCGCGGCCATACTGGCGCTCGTTCTTTTTTGTTGTTATCTGGGGCTGTATCACGGCGCGTTCGGATTGCTCATCGCTCTGATCGCGCGCTCGCCGCGAGATCATCGAAAAGCGCTCGTTATTGCGCCGTTTTTCTGGGTTGCCGTGGAACTGGCGCGCACGCGCGTCACCGGCTTTCCGTGGGATTTACTGGGCACCGCGCAAGTGGACAATTCCGCATTGTGCGGCATCACCGCTCTGACTGGCGTCTATGGAGTGTCCTTCGAGATTCTGCTGGTGAATGTCGCCTTGGCGGCAGCGTTCCTGGTTCCGCGTGAAAAGCGCAGGTCGATGCTGGTGGCGGCGATCACGGCTGCGGTCGTGTTGCAGGCGGGAATTCTGATCGAGGTTCCAAAATCCCGCACCGATCGCGCAGCTTTGCTGATGCAGCAGAACATCCCTGTTTCGGCCGATTGGACTCCTGATTACTTTCAGCAGACGCTTCATGACTTGACGAACTTTACGGTGAAATCCGTCGCGGACCAGCGACGCGGAAGGTTTGATCTTATCGTTTGGCCGGAATCGCCCGCGCCGTTTTTCACGAACGATCCCCGATTTCGCGATGCCCTCAGCCAAATTGCGACCCAGACAAAATTGTGGACGGTCACGGGGGCAATCGGAGTAGCTCCGGCGAATCAAACGAATGGAACCGTTTTCAATTCTGCCGTGCTGATTGCTCCTTCCGGAGAATGGAGCGCGCGTTACGACAAAGTGCATCTTGTGCCGTTCGGAGAATATTTGCCCTTCCCGCGCCTGTTCGCATTTGCCGGAGGATTGACGAAAGAAGTCGGACAGTTCGAGCCCGGACTTTCGCGAAGGCCACTCAATGCGGGCGGCCAGCAACTCGGAATTTTCATCTGCTACGAGTCGGTTTTTCCCGATGAAGTGCGGCGGTTCGCGAAAAACGGCGCGCAGGTGTTCGTTAATATTTCGAACGACGGGTGGTATGGCGATAGTGGTGCGTATGCGCAGCACTTGAACCAGACCCGCATGCGCGCGATTGAGAATAATCGCTGGCTGCTTAGCGCAACCGATACGGGCGTGACGGCATCGATCGATCCGGCGGGACGCATCGTGGAGCGGCTTGCACGCAGAGAGCGAGCGCCACTGGCGGCACCTTATGCGCTCACTTCGGTAACCACTTTTTACTCTCGGCACGGCGATTGGTTTGCCTACGCGTGTGCGATAATTTCGCTAGGGATGGTGATTGTGCGCTTCGCATCTCCCAATCTCCGCAAAAAGGTCGCATCGTCCTCATGAATCAGGAACTGGAGCAGGAATACCAGAAAGTAAGTAAGAAGGTGCACGACCTGCGGGAGTATCTTTGACGCGGAAAAACTGCGTCCGCAACTAGCCGAAATCGACAAGCAAGCCGCCGACCCGAATCTCTGGTCTAACCCGCGGCGCTCGCAGCAGGTCATGCGCGAGAAGAAGCGGCTGGAGCACGTCCTTACCACCGACGCCGATCTGGAACGCCGCAGCGGTGACATCCGTGCATATTTTGAACTCGCCAAAGAAGGCGAAAGTGTGGACGGCGACCTGCATCGCGAAATTGAGTCCCTGCGCGAGTTGATTGACAAGCTGGAAACCGAAACGCTGCTTTCTGGGGAGAATGACGCGCGCAATGCGATCGTGACCATCCATCCCGGCGCGGGCGGCACAGAATCCCAGGACTGGGCCGATATGTTGCTCCGGATGTATTTGCGCTGGGCCGAGCGCCAGGGATTTGAAACGGTTCTTTATGACTACCAGCCCGGGGAAGAGGCGGGGCTGAAGTCGGCCACCTTCGCGGTAAACGGCGAATACGCGTTTGGACTGCTGCAAGGTGAAATCGGCGTACACCGCTTGGTTCGCATCTCTCCCTTCGATCAGGCCAAACGCCGCCATACTTCGTTCGCGAGCGTGTATGTTTCTCCGGAAATCGACGACAGCATTGAAGTCGTGATCAAGCCGGAGGACATTCGCGTCGATACGTATCGTTCGAGCGGCAAGGGTGGTCAGCATGTGAACACGACCGACTCGGCCGTGCGGATCACTCACCTGGCCAGCGGATTGGTGGCGAATTGCCAGAATGAGCGCTCGCAGCATAAGAATCGTGATCGCGCCATGAGCATGCTGAAATCGAAGCTGTACGAGTTCGAGATGGAGAAAAAGCGCGAAGCCACTAGGAAGATCGAGGACTCAAAGCTCGATATCGACTTCGGATCGCAGATTCGCTCCTACGTGCTGCAGCCCTATCGCATGATCAAAGATCATCGAACGAAAGTTGAGGTAGGAGACGTGGATCGCGTGCTCGATGGGGACTTGCTGCCCTTCATCCGGGCATATCTGCTCGCGCGGCGCGGAGAAAAGCAGTGAAGGTGATGCAAACGAGTAAAACGAAACCCAAGACATCAAGTAGTTCACCGAAGGCAGTGCCGCTCGGGCCACGGTTTCTACAGGCATTTCAATTTGCTGCCAAGATGCATGCCGGCCAGGCGAGGAAGGCTTCGACCATCCCGTACATCGCACATCTCATGGGCGTTGCATCGTTGGTGCTGGAAGCTGGGGGAGATGAGGATCTGGCGATTGCGGCACTGTTGCACGACGTGGTGGAAGATTGCGGTGGAGCGCCGGTGCTGAAAAAAGTCCGGCGCCAGTTCGGGAGCCGGGTTGCCAAAGTGGTCGATGGCTGCACCGATGCCGATACCTATCCCAAGCCACCGTGGCGCGAGCGTAAGGAAAACTATCTTGTGCATTTGAAAGACGCCGACGCGGAGACGCGTATGGTTTCGGCGGCCGACAAGCTCAATAACGTTCGATCGATCCTCAGCGACTATCGCGCGATCGGAGAATTTGTCTGGGCGCGTTTCAATGGCGGACGCGAGGGTACCCTTTGGTACTATCGCGCGTTGCTCAATGAATTTCTCGGCGACCAACCCAATCGCATTACCCGCGACCTCGAGTTGGCGGTGATGCAATTGGAGTCGCTGGCCGTGGCGCCCACGCCATCGAACTCATCGAACTCTGGAGGGAGAGGCTAACCAGTGCAGCGCATCATCGATCAAATCCGGGCTTCCAGGCTGCCTTCGGGCATGATGCAATTCGCGGCGCGGGGCGCGCTGCAGGTTCCACCCGCCGAAAACATAGAAATCCTTGTGCATCTTGCTCGGCACAATAAGGTTTTCGGAGAACTGGCGCGCATGACGCTCGCAGGGTGGGACGAGAAAGCCTGCCTGGCCGCCGCCTCCGATCCGCAAACGTCGCGCGAAGTCCTCGACTATTTCATACATCCCGACAATCTGCGGCCAAAATTACTGCCGGCCTTGCTGGAGAACCCTTCAGTTCCGGAGAGCGAGATTGTAAAGCTTGCCATCTCGGGATTAAACGAGACCATCGAGTCAATGCTCAAGAGCGCGCGCGTGCAATCGCTCGCTGCCGTGCTAGTGGCGCTGAAAACCAATCCATATCTGCAGCAGGAACAGGCGCAAGAACTGGAGAAGCTAACAGCCGTTCCCACAGACGACATACCCGCAGATGATACGCTGTCGGATCACGAACCGCAGCCGGCAACGGAGGCGTCCAGCGAGATTCCCGATCACGCGGAAAGCCATGACGCTGGTGCGAACAGCAGCCCAGAGCACGATGAAGAAGTTTCCGCTTACCTCAAGGAGCATGAGCAAGAAATTGCCGCTGAAGGCGATAAACTGTTTCAATCGATTGGGGGAGCGCTCGAACTGCTGGGCGAGGACTACTTTCCGGTTACGCAGCAGGCAGACGCGACGCCCACTGCTGCGAAAACGGCGGCGGCGCCGAAGGCCGAAGTTGCCACAGCGGCGAAGAAGAAACCGAATCCCCCGGGCGAACCCAAACGCGAAAATGCACTACAGAAGATTAATTCGCTTGATGTCAAAGGACGAATTCAGCTCGCTCTGAAAGGGAACAAGGAAGAGCGATCGCTTCTGATTCGCGACGGCACCAAAGTGGTGGCGCTTGCGGTGCTGGAAGCACCGAAGCTGTCCGATGGCGAAGTAGAAAAGTTCGCCAGCCAGAAAAACGTGCTCGAGGCGGTTTTGCGGCAGATTCCCTTGAAGCGCCGCTTCATGAAGGACTACATCGTGGTGCGCAACTTGGTGGCAAATCCACGGACGCCCCTCGATTTGGGTTTGGGCTTGATGAAGAACTTACTAACGGCGGATCTGAAGCACCTTTCTGCCAACAAGGAAGTCTCGGAGACTATTCGCAAACTCGCGATGAAAATGTACAAGCAGAAACTGGACGCGGCGAACAAGAAATAATAGGAGGGTCCGTGGCGTCATTACCACAATCAGATCCGATTCGCGACTTGCTCAGGCGGTCAAAGACCATTGCCGTCGTGGGCTTGTCCTGCAATCCGCTGCGTCCAAGCCACGGGGTATCCGCATACATGCAAAGCCATGGCTATCGGATCGTTCCCGTGAATCCGCAAATAGATGAATGCCTCGGCGAGAAAGCTTATCCCTCGCTGCTCGATATTCCGGAAAAAGCCGTGCCGGAGAAAATCGACATCGTCGACATTTTCCGCCGTCCGGAGTTTGTCGAGGAAATCGTCGATCAGGCAATCCAGCTCAAAGTCGCTGCCATCTGGATGCAGGAAGAAGTGGTTGACGAAAGAGCCGCGGAAGAGGCCCGCAACGCAGGAATTTTCGTTGTAATGGATCGCTGCATTCTGAAAGAGCACCGGGCGCGCTTTCGCTAACTCTTCTTCCCCCGCAATTTCGTTTCTTCCCGACTGCTCTCGGTGAGGTTCGAGCGCTGGCGCTTGATCTCCTCCAGCCGCTCGCGAATGCGCTTCTCGATTCCTCCATTTGTCGGACGGTAATAAACACGGTCGCGGAGATTATCGGGCAGGCACTGCATGTCTGCAACTTTACTGTCGAGTTCGTGCGCGTACTGATATCCGTGGCCATAGCCGAGTTTTTTCATCAGCCCCGTCGGTGCGTTGCGCAGGTGCAAAGGAACCGGATCAGCGGATGTTTGTTCAACATCCCGCTGCACGTCTCCGTATCCTGTGTATAGAGCATTCGATTTTGGCGCTACGGATAGATAGACGACCGCTTGTGCCAGCGCGAGATTTCCTTCCGGCATGCCGATGAAATCGACCGCGTCGCGCGCGGCCATGCACAGCGAAAGTGCGTTGGGATCGGCGAGTCCGATATCCTCGACCGACATGCGGACCACGCGGCGCGCTATATAGAGCGGATCTTCTCCGGCCTCGAGCATGCGCCCAAGCCAGTAAAGCGCGGCGTCGGGATCGCTGTTACGCACGGATTTGTGCAGGGCCGAGATCAGATTGTAGTGTTCCTGGCCGGCCTTGTCGTAGAGCAGGATGCGCTTCTGCAGCACGTCGCGGACGATCCCGTCGGTGATCTCCCGCGTACCTTCTGTCGGTACCCCATTTCTCGCTTCTTTTTCGGGAAGTGGGGATTTTGCCAAGCCGGCCGCCACTTCGAGTACGTTGTAAGCGCTGCGGGCATCGCCGCTGGTGTAGCTGGCAATCTTCTTCAGCACGTCGTCCGAAGCACTCAGATTCACTTCGCCGAGACCACGTTCGCGATCGGTCAGCGCGCGGCGGAGAAGCAGCACAATTTGATCTTCCGAAAGCGGCTGCAGGACATAGACGCGGCAGCGTGAGAGCAGCGCCGAATTGATCTCAAACGAAGGATTCTCCGTGGTCGCGCCAATCAGCCGAATGTTGCCTTTCTCGACATGCGGCAAGAATGCATCCTGCTGCGCTTTGTTGAAGCGATGGATTTCATCGATAAAAACGATGGTCCGAGTGCCATATTGCTTTGCACGCTCGGCCTCGGACATGACCTGCTTAATTTCTTTGATCCCGGCCAGCACGGCGGAGAATTCGATGAACTCCGCCTTGGTCATGTGCGCGATGATCTTGGCCAGTGTGGTTTTGCCGGTACCGGGAGGTCCCCAGAAAATCAGGGATCCGGTATCATCGCGTTCGATCTGCACGCGCAACGGCTTGCCGGGGCCGATCAGTTGCTCCTGACCGACAAATTCGTCGAGCGTGCGCGGACGCATGCGGTCGGCCAGAGGCCGCGTAGGATCGGCCACGTCGCGCGGATTCGGAATAGGCTGAAACAGGCTCACAGAACTACCTTACGCCTGGCGCGGGCCGACGGCGGGATATGGTTCTGCCTCAATTGGCGGTTGCGACCTCGCCCGTCAAAGTTGGCTTGCCGTCTGGCAAAAATCGCAGATCAGGCGCAGGAGGCAACGCTCCAATCTCCATACCGTAACGATAGAATAGTTGCAAACCATCCAGGCATCCCGAGTCGAACTGGTAATGAATGTTCTGCGTCAAATAAGAGATCACATCCACTTCGCTGATGCTGAGCCTCAAAGACCATGCCCGCGCGATCTGAGCGAGGCTTGCCGCTTCGAGGCCGTGAGCGCGCGATTCCCGGAAAGTCTTGGCCAGATCCAGCGCAGGATCGGACTCCGCCAATGCTGTCTCACGCACGGCCCAGAACGCGAATACGAACGGCTTGCCGGTGAAACGAATCCACTCTTCCGCGAGATCGAGTGTGTGAAAACGTGTGCGGTCGACCTGCAGTGCCGGATCTCCGATCAGAAGGCCGGCGTCGCATTCGGCCAGCATGTTTTTGAGATCGGGGGCCATCGGCGTGTAGGTTCTGCCGCCCCCGAGCCATTTTTCAAACAGAATTTTAGTCAGCGCGACCGAGGTCATCGAGGAAGTATCAAGGGCGATATGACGCACGCGATGGATGGGCACTTTGCTGACAAGCAAGATCGAGCGAACGGCGCGCCGCGAGGCGATGGCGACATCCGGCAGCACGAGTAATCCCGGAATCTGCGCATACCCCGCGGCGGGAATGATTCCGATGTCGGCGCTTCCTTCCGCGAGAGCGCGCGCACAGGCCGCAGGCAAGGTATAGGAAATATCAAACTGGGCGTGGGGATCCCCATGCTCAAAATCCCACATCAGAGGCGCGGTATTAAGGTACGAAATGGCGGAAATGCGTAACTTTCTCATGTTTTCCTCAAATATTAACAAAGCTGTGTGACGGATGACCTTGACACGCCATTCCGCGGCTGGGTACAGTCCGCGAATTCAGGTTTTTCTTGTTAGCTGATCAGTAAACAAAACCTTCGCGAACAAAAAGCGCAAGCCGGTTGTGCTGGATCGGAGTTTCCGTTGTCGAACACTGTCGCCGCACCAGACACAACGCACTTATTGGAGTGGCTGGCTCTCAAACTCACCCCCGGACTCGGTCCGACCAAATCCCGAAAACTGGTTGAGCATTTTGGAAGTGCTGAAGGCGTATTCCGAGCCTCGCTAACCGAATTGGAAAGCACGGGTATTCCGGTGGTCTCGGCACAATCGCTGGCCACCGGAAAATCGGCAGAATTGGCGCGGGAAGAGATGGCGTCTGCCGCGGAGTTGGGTGTGGCCATCATCTCGATGGAAGATCCGTCGTATCCGCCACGCCTGAAAGAAATTTATGATCCACCGCTCGTGCTTTACGTCCGTGGCACCGTCGAAGTGCTGACCAGGCCGGGGATTGCCATGGTTGGGACGCGGCATCCGACGCCCTACGGCATTGGCATGGCGGAGCGCCTGGCTTGCGATCTCGCGGCGCAGGGTTTGGTCATCATCAGCGGCATGGCGCGCGGCGTTGATACTGCCAGCCATCGCGGCGCGATTACGGCAAAGGGTAAAACACTGGCAGTCTTTGGTACAGGCGTCGATGTCATCTATCCCAAAGAAAATTCACGATTGTCCGAGCAGATCCTTGCACTCGGCGGTGCACTCATTTCCGAATTTCCTCTGGGAACCTTCGCTGCCCCGCAGAATTTTCCCATCCGCAACCGCATCCTCAGCGGGATGTCGGTAGGCGTGCTGGTAGTCGAAGCTGCGGAATATTCCGGAACCCGCATTACGGCCTGCTGAGCGCTCGAGCAAAATCGTGACGTTTTTGCCGTGCCCGGCAATGTCACCAACAAGAATTCCTGGGGACCGAACACGCTCATCAAACAGGGGGCCAAGCTGGTCGCGACTTGGGAAGACGTTTGGGAAGAACTCCCGCCGGAAGTACGACTTGCGTTGACTCCTGCTTCCTCGCCTGAATCCCCGGGCGCCTCATCCGCATCTCTATTTCCGGACGAAGGGCTTCCTCCTCACGAAAAGCGAATCCTAAGCCTGTTGAAGGCCGACGAATCCACGCACATCGACACGCTGGTTGAGCGCCGACGAATCCACGCACATCGACACGCTGGTTGAGCGCTTGGAGACAGAAATGTCCTCGTCCGAGATCTTCGCTGCGTTGTTTGAACTAGAGCTCAACGGCAAAATCAAGCAAATGCCGGGCAAGAATTTTGTGAAGAGCTTTTGAGCCGCAGTGCTTACTTCGGTCGGAGTGTCAGCCGGCCAGCGGCATTTCTTGCGCGGGAGCAAGAACCGGTCGGGGCAGAGTCAGCTTCCGCGTCCATTTGTCCCGCAGGCGCAGCATGGGTTGCTCCACCAGATAGTACGACAGGCAAGCGCAGGCTATGGAAGGCAACACCAGCAAGTATCCCGCATGCAAGGCCGCGTTCGAACAGAACAGTTCCTGCCACAAGTATAGGCTGTAGCTGATTCGGCCGAGCCACGCCACCGGAGCCCAGTTGAGGAAGCGATAAGGCACCTGGATCACATGCAACACCATTCCAGCTACCGCAATGTGGAGAGCGGGAGAAAAAATAAACAGTTGGAATAATGTGCGTGCTGGGTTCGTCGCCGGAAACCACGGCGCGAAAAAGAAAATCGCGAGCATTGCCAGCGCGGCGGTTCGGCTAATTCTGGGGAGCCGCGGCGCGAGGATCGCGAGCAGACAGCCGATCCCCAATTGGCTCGAATAGATGGGCAGGCTTGCGGATAGGCCGTCGTGAACCTTGAAGGCGTAGACCGCAGTCTGAAAAACGGGCGTGCTCAGGAAAGCACCGAGCACGATCGCCGTCTTGTGACGGTACCATCTCTTGAGTGCAAAGGGCCAAAGAAGGTAGAACTGCTCTTCGATGCTCAGCGACCAAAGATGTCCGAAAATCCATGGACGTGAGAGATCCATGTTAGCTACATAAAAAAACGCAGCCGCAATGTGATACCACTGCATCTGTCGCCAGTACAGCGCAACCACGACAGCCAGGAAGACAAAGGCGGCTGGAAAAATGCGAAATGCGCGCCGCATGTAAAACATTCGCAGATTGATCGAGGAAGTGCGCTCATGTTCGCGAAGGAGCAGGTTTGTGATCAGATATCCGGAGAGAACGAAAAAGACGAAAACTCCGAGCGAGCCATAACTTCCGATGACCTGCAGCGAAATGTGTTTCCACTTCACCAGATGGCTGACAATGACGAGCGTGATCGAAATCGCCCGCACGCCATCGAGAGATGGAATTCGCCTCTCACTCACCGGTGCATGTGCTCCATCGAGTATCGCTGAGGGTGCAAAACTGATTCCGCGGCTGGATCTTTGTCCGCATAGTATACGGTAGAAGCCTGTGCATCGAGCCGGAATCATGGAGAACGATCGGCGCTAGCCGCGGGGGTGGTAACTTGTTGCGCAGTTGTGATTCGTGCTAGCTTCAAAAAACGCACTTCAGAAATTTGAGGGTCCATTGTCGAAAGGTTTAGTCATCGTCGAATCGCCGGCCAAGGCGAAAACTATCCAGAAATATCTGGGCAAGGGCTTCACGGTCGAGGCTTCGCTCGGACACGTCAAGGATCTCCCCAAGAGCACTCTCGGGGTCGATATCGCGAACGATTTCGATACGGATTACGTTGTCATTCCAGGCAAAGAAAAAGTCGTGGCCAAGCTGAAAAAGCTGGCGGCCTCAGCTGATTTGATCTATCTCGCGCCCGATCCAGACCGCGAAGGAGAGGCCATCGCGGCCCATCTCGCGGATGAACTCGACGGGAACGGGGCCAAGCACAAGAAACCGAAGAAACCAAAAAAGGGCGAGCCCGAGCCGCCTCCGCGCATTCAGCGCGTCACGTTCAACGAAATTACCAAGCGGGCAGTGCAAGCAGCTTTTGAGCATCCGCGCATGATCGATCAAAACCTGGTCGACGCGCAGCAGGCACGCCGCGTCCTCGACCGCCTTGTCGGATATCAGGTTTCGCCCCTGCTGTGGGATAAAGTGCGCCGCGGCTTGTCGGCTGGACGCGTCCAAACCGTTGCGCTGCGGCTGATCGTTGAACGTGAACGCGAAATCAAGGCATTCGAGAAAAAAGAATACTGGACCATCGATGCTCATCTCGCCGCCAGTAAACCTCCGGCATTCGACGCCCGCTTTCTGGGCAAGGGCGAAGAAAAGATCGAAATACCGAACGGCGAAGAAGCCGAAAAAATCCGACTCGCGCTAGAACAGGCCGATTGGATCGTTCGCTCAGTAGACAAGAAAGAACGCCGCCGCAATGCCGCCCCTCCGTTTACGACCAGCAAGCTGCAGCAGGATTCTTCCCGTAAGCTCCGTTTCAGCGTGAAGCGCACGATGATGATTGCCCAGCGGCTCTATGAAGGCGTAGAGCTCGGCGAAGAGGGTCTGGTCGGTCTGATCACCTATATGCGTACCGACTCGACTCGCGTTGCGCCAGAGGCAATCCAGGAAGTTCGCGAGTACGTCGGCCAAGAATACGGCCCACATTACCTGCCCGAAACGCCGAATACGTTTAAAGAGAAAAAGGAAGCGCAGGGCGCGCACGAAGCGATTCGGCCGACCTCGGCCATGCGCCACCCGGATCAGATCAAGCAGTACTTAAAAGAAGATGAATTCAAGGTCTACAAGCTGATCTGGCAACGCTTTGTCGCATCGCAAATCAACCCTGCAGTTTTCGACCAAACCACAGTCGACATCGACGCCAAAGCTAAGACAAGCGGCGGCGTTTTTTGGTTCCGCGTCACCGGTTCGGTATTGAAATTTGACGGCTTCCTCAAAGTCTACGAAGAATCGAAAGACGTGAAAGATGAAGAAGACGAGGAGTTGAAGCACAAGCTGCCTGCGCTCGAAGCCGGACAGAAGCTGGCGCTGCGTGAACTGAAGCCCGAGCAGCACTTTACTGAGCCTCCGCCGCGTTATAACGAAGCGTCGCTGGTGAAAGAACTGGAAGAACGAGGTATCGGCCGGCCTTCGACCTACGCCGCCATTCTCTCGACCATCCAGGAGCGGCAGTATGTACAGAAGCTCGGCGGGAAATTTATTCCCACCGAGATCGGTCTGGTTGTAACCGACTTGCTGGTGGAAAATTTCCGCGACATTTTCGATGTGCAATACACGGCGCGATTAGAAGAAGAACTCGACGAAATCGAAGAGGGTAAAGAAAAGTGGACCGATGCTCTTGGCGATTTTTACAAGAAGTTTCAGAAAGATCTGAAATATGCCGAGAAGCACATGGAAAACATCAAGCGGATGGAAAAGCCCACAGACGAGAAGTGCGAGCGCTGTGGCGCGCCGCTGGTGATCAAGTGGGGCAAGCACGGTTCGTTCTTCGCCTGCAGCACCTACGACAAAGAAGATCCGAACACCTGCACCTTCACGAAAGAAAATCCCATCAATCTGCCCGACCTCGACTCCGCTGACACACAAGCCACCGGAGCGGCGGAAGAATATTGCGAGAATTGCGGGCGCGTGATGGTGCTCAAGCGCGGTCGCTTCGGTCAGTTCATGGCGTGCACTGGATATCCGGATTGCAAGACCACGCGCCGTCTGGATCAAGGCAAGAGAGTTCCCGACATTCCACTCGATGAACTGTGCCCGAAGTGCGGGCGAAACATGATGATCCGTCATGGACGCTTCGGCGAGTTCACAACCTGCAGCGGATATCCCGAGTGCAAGTATGTGAAGCAGAATTTCATCGGGGTAAAGTGTCCAGACTGCAAAGAGGGAGATTTGGTCGAGAAGCGCGCGCGCAAGGGCAATACGTTTTATGGCTGCGGCAATTATCCGAAATGCAAATTTACTTCCGCCAACAAGCCAATTGCCGAGAAATGCCCGAGTTGCGGCAGCGAGTATCTGGTGGAGAAAAACCTGAAAGCTGGTCCGGTCATCGCGTGCCCGAACAAGGAATGCGATTACGAGCGGCCGGCACCGCCGCCACCGCCGGAAGCCGGGGCGGGGACGTCTTCGCAAGCGCATCCGGTGTGAGGCCGAAATTTTCTGCGTCCTCCAGAGTGCGGGCTTGTATAATCGCACTGAAGCCTTCCATCAAGATGAAAAGAAAGGAATGGAATGCCCAAGAGGCCAACCCCAGCCGATGCTCAATTGATCCTTCAGCTTTACGATCTGCGCCGCGAGCCGGAGATGAGGAAAGCCCGCCACTGGTGGGCGACAGAATTTTTCCCGCAAAGCGCGGATGACTTCCTCAAAGTTGCCTGGGCCGTCGGCACGCAGGAGAACGCCTGGCTGCGGCAAGTGAGCGGCTACTGGAATATCGTCGCATCATTCGTCCTGAAGGGAGTCTTGAACGAAGAACTATTTCTTCAGCCCGGCTTCAGTGGCGAGCTGTTTCTCATTTATGCCAAGATCCATCCCCTCCTCAAAGAACTGCGCAAGAGACTTGACGATCCCGAGTTCTTCCTCACTATCGAGCATGTCGTTATTCGGACAAAATGGGGAAGGAACCGCTTGCAATTCATGATCAAGCGCGTTGAGTTGATGCGCCAGCGCATGGCTGAGCAAAAAAGCAAAACCTAGTTGGGAGCGCAAATTCTCGGCGCGAGATGGTCGTTCTCTTCTTCTGTTATCCTAGTCGCGCCGTGCGGATGATCTGGTGGTTCCTGATTCTTGGCGTCAGTACGCTCGTAGTCGTGTGTGTAGCGATTGCTCTTTATGTCCATCTAAGACGCAGTCTGCATAAAGTCGCGCCAGAGGATACATCGAATCAGCTCCAGCAGCGGAGTAACCTCACAGAACACTGATTCCTCGCGCAACGGAGTTATCGGCTATGGCGAAATCTGTCGTTCAAAGTTTAAGCAGTCCCCAGCAGCGGGCGCTCGAGGCTTCGCGCCAGGTCGCACTAGTGGCGGGCGCGACCCTTTTTGTCGCCTTGTGCGCGCACATCACGATTCCATTAATGCCGCTCACACCGGTGCCTCTGACGGTGCAGAACTTCGGTGTCCTGCTTGTAGGCTTGCTGCTCGGAAGCCGACGCGGATTTGCCGCCATGGTGCTTTATCTCATGGAGGGTGTAGTCGGCTTACCGGTATTCAATCCTACCGGCCCCGGCGGTATTGCCCAGCTATTTGGCCCGACGGGAGGATTTCTAATCGTTTACCCGCTGGTCGCTTTTGTCGCGGGTTATTTGTTCGAGCGCGGAGCCAGGAGTTTTGCGCGGGCGGCGATCGCCGGTCTTACTGCCGAAGTTCTGTTGTTCGTTAGCGGTTTAGCCTGGCTCTTTGCGTTAACGCATTCCCTCTCGAAAGCCGCGTATCTGGGACTGTATTGGTTCATCGCGGCAGAAATCATCAAAGTCATGTTTGCCAGTGCGATTGCGACACACTGGCTTGGCCGCGCAAAGTCGCAGTAAGTGACGGATTTTTGGAGTTTAGAAAATGACTGCAGTTTCGGAGACAACCAAGGCGCCGAGTAGCGATTCATCGAGTCCGATACGCGAGATCACGGTCGCGCACAGCCCCGATTCCGACGACGCCTTCATGTTTTATGGTCTCGCGACTCACAAAGTCCGGACGCCGGGCTTGCGTTTTGCGCACACCCTCTGCGATATCGAGACGCTCAATCAAAAGGCGCGCGAGGGCGTCTACGATGTCACGGCCATTTCGTTTCACGCTTATCCGTATGTTCAAGATAAATACGCGCTGATGAGTTGTGGCGGAAGTGTCGGCGAGGGCTATGGTCCGATGATTGTCTCGCCGCGCCCCTTCAGCGAAAGCGAGGTCAAGACCAAGCGCATCGCCGTTCCCGGCAACTTAACGACCGCATACCTGGCTTTGAATCTTTTTGCGCCGGGGATTCAAACCGAAGTTGTGCCTTTCGATCAGATCATTCCTCAGGTGCTGGAAGGCAAATACGAAGCGGGACTTATCATCCACGAAGGACAGTTGACTTACGACAAATCGGGTCTGCACCGGGTCGTTGATCTCGGGCGCTGGTGGCAGAAGGTGACGGGTTTACCCTTACCCCTTGGAGGCAACGCCATTCGCCGCTCGCTCGGGCCGCAGCTTTTGCCTGCGGTGACCGCGGCTGTGCGCGAGAGCATACAGTACGCGCTCGATCATCGCGAAGAAGCGCTCTCCTACGCCATGCAATTTGCCCGTGATCTCGACACGCAATCGGCTGATAAGTTCGTCGGCATGTATGTGAACGAGCGCACGCTCGATTACGGTGCCGACGGGCGTGAAGCCGTCCGCCGCCTGCTTGATATGGGACACAAGGCGGGCATCATCGGGCCGGAAGCCCAGGTCGATTGGGTGTAACGCTTGTCCCGCCAAACCCTTCTCATTGACGCCGACGATACGCTCTGGGAGAACAACATCTATTTCGAGCGCGCCATCGCGCGTTTCATCTCATTCCTGAACCATCACGAATTTTCGGCCGAGCAGGTTCGCGAAGTGCTCAACGATGTCGAGCGGGAATGCATCGTCACTCACGGCTACGGTCTGCACAGCTTCGCGCATGCGCTGGTGCATACATTCGAACGCTTGAGCTCGGAGCCAGTCACGCCCGAAGTGCAAGGTCAGGTTCGAAGTTTCGCTCACGGCATCGAGAATCACGCGATCGAGTTTCTCCCTGAAGTCCCCGAGACGCTTGACTATTTATGCAAACGTCATTGCCTCATTCTCGTCACAAAAGGAGCCCCCGCCGAGCAAATGGGGAAAGTCGAACGCTCAGGGATTAGCCAATATTTCGAATCCACCGAAGTGGTGGCGGAAAAAAATGTGGACACCTACGCCCGCATTGTCGAGCAATTTCGCTTGCGGCGCGAATCTTCGTGGATGGTCGGAAACAGCCCAAGGTCGGACATCAATCCGGCACTCGCAGCCGGCCTGCACGCTGTTTTTGTCCCCCACGGCGATACCTGGATTCTGGAACACGAAGAACTGAACGCCGCTCCGCCGAATCAGAATCTACTAATCGTGGGAAGTTTTGCCGAGCTGCGCGAGCATTTCTAGCTGCGTTTTCACCACGGAGGCACTGAGACACGGAGAAGTGCCCCAGATGTTTTTACCCACACGCGAAGATCGACCGAGAAGAAGACCCGCGCTTCCTGACCCCCTCTGTGCCCCCGTGTTCGAAGAAACAACTTCGCGACCGTCTACGGCCCTTCAGTGGCGGGAATCAGCTTCGTTACTATGTTTCCACCCTGATCACCGCATCAACTTAACCAACAAGCGTGTCTCAATCTGAGCCACTCCACGTGTTAGGCTCAACTTGCCTGAACGTGGCTTCCCACTTCGTCGGTGGCGATAGAGACCAATCATCTACGGCGGTTGTTGCGGACAGTCGAGGCGCTCTCGGAACTCGGTCCCGCGCTTGCGTCCAAACGCGATTTCTCTGAGACTGCGCGGCTGATGCTGGTCGCCGTCATGGAGGCCGCGGGCGCGCGAGAAGGCGCTCTGTTCCTATTCAGCGACAAGCCTGCGGTTCTCACCTCGGCCGCGGGCGAGGGATTCGCGCTCCTGCCCGATCCCGCTTTCATTCCGCTTCTTCCCAAGCACGTGCACGCGTTGACGGCCGCGCATGGTCCGATTGTCTTGAATGCCACGACGTATCCCGTGTTTCTGAGCTCGAATGGCAATGTCGCGCCGGAATTGTTCAAATGTTTGGCTCCGCTGAAAGCAGCGGGCGTGCTGGCCGGCGTCATCGCGCTCGGACGCCGTCCCGGTGATGCGCTCTACGAAGACAGCGAACTCGACGGCCTGGAATTGCTGTGCGGCTACGTGGCACTCGCCGTCCACAATCATGCGCTTACGCAAACCATCGCTCAGCGTGTTTCAGAAAACTTGCGCCTGATGGGGTCTCTGCACGGCTTTTATGACACGGCTCTGGAAGCATTCGCGACGGCAATCGACGTGAAGCATGTGAACATTCACGGACATTCTTTGCGTGTAGGGCGCTACGCCGCGGCCATCGGCGAAGCCCTGGGCATGGAAGCCAGTCAAATCGCGGCACTGCGCAGCGCCGGATATCTGCATGACATCGGCAAAGTTGCAGTCGATCGCCGCCTTTTTAGCAAGCCGGGTGCTCTTGATCCGGAAGAATTTCGCGAGATGGCCGATCACACAACGGTCGGTCACCAGATCGTCAGCACCGTGCAGTTTCCTTGGCCCCAGATTCCCGAGATCGTCCGCTGGCATCATGAGCGCAATGACGGCTCGGGATATCCCGACAAACTTGGGCAAGATGATCTGCCCATGCCGGTGCGGATCATCGGCCTCGCCGATTCATTCGACGCCATGACCAGTGCTCGTCCCTACCGCGGACCTCTGTCGGTGGGTAGTTCGTTAAGCGATTTGGTGCGCCAGGCCCCACAAAAGTTCGATCCCAATGTAGTGCAGGCTCTGTTGATTCAGGTGCGGCGTGATGCCGTGGGCAGCAATCGAACTCCATTGCTCGAAGGTATGCCGGTCAACATTGCTCCCGGCGACATCGATCATCTGGCCGCCACTTTGCAGCACAAAGTTTCTCGCGCGAAAGCCTATTCAACCTAGGGCTGAACCCCAATCAGACTCACACCCTTGCAAGTTCCTGATTGCGTGCTGCTTACCAGAGTCACTGGAATTCCCCGGCCCAGCAACTTTTCGCCGCGTTCGGGTTCATAATCGAGAGACTCGGTCCTTCCCGGAGTGTGCATGAGATCCAGCCTCGCGAAGCCTGCGCTGTTTCTGCTGCTGTTGTCATTGGGCGGAGTAGTCCCACAAATTCTCGCCAAGAAAAAAGGAAATGACGCGCCCGCGGCGAGCGAACAGCGCCGTGCCGTGCATGCTCTGAATCGCCTGGCGTTCGGTCCGCGACCGGGGGATGTCCAGCAGGTCATGGCCATGGGCGTGGATCGCTGGATCGATCTGCAGCTTCATCCCGAAAGCGTCTCCGACACCGCTGTCGAGTCGCGTCTCGCCGCGTTCCGAACTTTGCGCATGAGTGCGCATGAGATGGTGGAAGAATTCCCTGACGGCGCAATGATCCGCCAAGTCGCTGATGGCAAGCGGCCTATGCCCACCGATCCCGCTCGCCGCGCGGTGTATCAGGTGCAGGTTGTGCGTCTGGAAGCAAAGGAAGATGAAAAAAGAGAACGTCAAGCGGAAGCTGCAGCTCCGCAGATGCCGCTTCCGGCCGCTCCGCAGGAAGGGAATTTCGCGATGCTGAATTCGCAAACGGCAGATATGCCGCCTGCGGCTGAAGGCGCAAAAACCGAGGCCGAACTGGCCGCTGCTGCCGCCACTAGCCCGGATGCAATCGCAACCGCTGCACCCGACAGTAACGCGCTGAACCCTTCCGCGAGCATGAATCCCAACGACGCATCCGGCGCGGCGCCGATGATTAACAAATCAACTCCAGCTGAAGACGCCGACTCCCACATCCTTGAAAATCGCCTATACGCCGATCTTGAAGTACAGAAATTGCCCGATCTTCCTCCCGATGAACGCTACAGGAAAGTACTCTCCATGCCTGCCAATGAGCTAGTCGCGTTCGCCGACGCGCTGCGCGGCGGCAATGGACAGGAATTTCTCACTGGCCTCGATCCCAGTCAGAAAGAAGTTCTGCAGGCCATGAACAATCCCCGAGCCGTCATCACCGATGAACTCATGCAGTCCAAGCTGCTGCGGGCGATCTACAGCCAGCGCCAACTCGAACAGGTGATGACGGATTTCTGGTTCAATCACTTCAATGTATTCATCAACAAAGGCGACGACCACATCTTTATTACAAGCTATGAGCAGGATGTCATCCGTCCGCACGCTCTGGGCAAGTTTGAAGACCTTCTGGTTGCGACCGCCAAGAGTCCGGCGATGTTGTTCTACCTGGACAACTGGCTCAGCGTCGGCCCGGACTCTATGCAGGCCCTCGGTATTCCCGCGCATCCCGGCCGCTATCGGCCGTACGGCTATCCGCGGCCGAATGCGAAACGAAAACAGAACAGCGGGCTCAATGAAAATTACGGCCGCGAGTTGCTCGAGTTACACACGCTAAGTGTGAATGGCGGATATACGCAGCGCGACGTGACGGAAGTGGCCAAAGTATTCACGGGTTGGACGATCGACAAACCTAACCAAGGCGGCGGATTCCTGTTCGATCCGCGCAGGCACGAGCCCGGGCCGAAGTTTGTGCTGGGTCATCGCATCAAGTTCAAAGGCGAAGCCGAGGGCAGGGAAGTGCTGCATCTGCTGGCGACCAGCCCGCAGACGGCGCATTTCATCTCCCTGAAACTCGCACAGCGATTCGTGTCGGACGATCCGCCCCCGGCGCTCGTCGATCGCATGGCCAAGACCTTTCTGAAGAAGAAAGGTGACATCCGCGAGGTGCTTACTACGCTGTTTCGTTCACCCGAGTTCTGGGACGATAGGTCGTACCGTGCCAAGGTGAAAACGCCATTGGAATTTGTGGTCTCGGCGGTGCGCGCCAGCGGAGCCGACGTGGAAGACGCTATGCCGTTGGCGCGCCAGCTCAACAACATGGGCATGCCGCTCTACGGAGCGCAACCGCCGACGGGCTATTCCATGAAAGCAGAAACGTGGGTGAGTTCTTCGGCGCTGCTCACTCGTATGAATTTCGCACTGGTGCTGGCGGCGGGAAAAATACGCGGAGCCAAGGTCGATCTGGCTCAACTCGCGGGAAACTCGCCGTCACCCGACCCGGCGCTCGCATTGTCTGCTCTTGAAGCGCAGCTGCTTGCTGACGATGTTTCGAAGCAGACGCACGATTCGATCGTGGCGCAGGTGCAGAGTCAGGCCAACAGCAATGCGAAGCCGAAGCCGCCGGATGCGAGCATGATCGCGGGCCTGCTGCTGGGGTCGCCGGAGTTTCAGAGAAGATGAGCTGTCCGCTTTCAGCCATGAGCACATCCGCCTTGCTCAGGCTGAAAGCTGATGGCTGAGAGCTGGAGCTGGAGTTCATTATGCCAACCCGTCGCGTATTCCTTCGCAACAGCGCGCTGGCCGTCGTCGGCACAGCGGCCGTTCCAAGCTTTCTCACCCGTGCCGCATTCGGTGCTGTCGAAACCGGCTCGCGACCCAATCGCCTGGTCGTCATCTTCCAACGCGGCGCGGCGGACGGATTGAACATTGTTATCCCTCACGGCGAGCCGCAGTATTACGCGATGCGGCCCAGCATCAACATCCCGCAAAAATCCTTGATCGATCTCAACGGTTTCTTCGGCTTGCATCCGTCGCTCTCGGCCTTTCAGCCGTTATGGCAGCAGCGCCATCTCGCCATTGTTCACGCCGCTGGATCGCCTGATCCCACGCGCTCGCACTTCGACGCGCAGGATTTCATGGAAACTGGCACGCCCGGAATGAAGGCCACGGACGATGGCTGGCTCAACCGCTCCCTCCGCGATCTGCCGCAGTCGGCGCAGGATTCTCCGTTTCGCGCGATTGCCCTCGGCCCATCGTTGCCCCGCATTCTGAGCGGAAACGAGCCCGCGGTCGCCATGAACAATATCGGCGACTTTTCCGTCGGAGGTCGCGGACCGAAGCCGTCGCCCGTCGCGGCGGCATTTGAAGCCATGTACGATCACTCCTCCGATGCGGTGCTGCACGGCACGGGCGAAGAGACGTTCGACGCGGTGAAAATGCTCAAGGCCGCCGATCCGAGCAAATATCAGCCCGAGCCGGGAGCGAACTATCCCAAAGGGCGCTTCGGCGACAGCCTGCGCCAGCTCGCGCAATTGATCAAGGCAAATCTCGGCGTGCAGGTTGCGTTCGCCGACATCGGCGGATGGGATCATCACGTCAACGAAGGCGCAACCGAAGGCCAACTCGCTAACGTACTCACCGATTTCTCTCAATCGATTGCCGCGTTCTGGAACGATCTCGGCGATCTCGGAGACGACACGATCGTCATTACGATGTCGGAATTCGGCCGCACCGTCCGGGAAAACGGCAATCGCGGCACCGATCACGGCCACGCCAACGTGATGTTCGTTCTAGGAGGTCCGGTGCGCGGTGGCCACGTCTATGGCCGTTGGCCAGGGCTGGATCAAGCACAACTCTATGAAGGCCGCGATCTCGCGCTCACGACCGACTTCCGCCAAGTCCTGGGCGAAACCGTCACGCGGCACCTGGGAAACAAGAATCTGAGTGAAGTTTTCCCGGGATACGAGAATCAGCCAGGAAAATTCCTGCGCTATTTGGGATAGGCGCTCAGCATGTACGGACAGCTGCCCTCGAATGTCCAGTCGCGCCATGCTCCCCATGCTAGATTTCGATCATCACATCCCCGTTCTCAATCTTTATCGGATACACCGCGACCTTCGCGTTCGGGACGTGCACGGCCTGACCGGTCTGAGGATCCCATTCCCAGCCATGCCATGGGCAAACGACCTTGCCCTTGAGAATCACGCCCGCGCCAAGCGGACCGCCCTGATGCAGGCAAACGTTGTCCATCGCGCTGTAGGCGCCGTTAATGTTGGCGATGCAGATTTCCTTATCACCGCAGACGAATTCTTTGGTTTCGTTAACGGCGGGCAATTCGGATTGAGTGGTAAGTTTAACGAAACTCGGCATGGCCTATCGCGCCTCTCACTGCTTGCGTTGAAGCGGGCTCGGATGCTTCGGCTGGTAGATGCCCATCTCGCCACCACCGGGAAGCGTGAATGTTGCCAGCTTTCCCCAGCGTTCTTCCCGCACTTCTGAGACCTTCACTTTCTTTGCTTCTAGATCTCTCAAGGTTGCGGGAAGGTCTTCGCACATTAAGAATAATTCGTGCCCGTCATTCTTCTCGGAATCATGGAACGCTACTTCGAGTGGTGGCATGGCGAAAATCAACCATCCGTGACCGGCATCTACGCAAGGATAGCTGAGCACATCACGAAAAAAAACACGGTTGGCTTCGGCATTCTTGGAATAGATCACGACATGAGCCCCGTTGATCATGGCTGATCTCCAGTAAAGTCCATAGGATTTGCGACAGGTGGGAGCTGGCGCCAGAAAGGCTGGCAGGAGATCCTTCGCTTCGCTCAGGATGACCGCAGCGGGCTCCCCCTTCGCTCACGCCCGCTGAGCGCGGTCACTTCGGTTGCAGCGTTTGCGCGATCATCACTTGCCGTTTGAAGTTCTCCACCATATTCGGATCGAGCCGTACTTCGGTGGGCTTCTTGGCGATCGTCATGGTGTCAATCTTGTCCTGCAGCTTGAGCAGCGCATAGAAAAGATTTTCCGGACGCGGCGGGCATCCGGTCACATACACATCGACCGGCACGATCTTGTCCACGCCCTGGAGCACGGCGTACGTATTAAATGGCCCGCCCACCGATGAGCACGCGCCCATCGAGATCACCCACTTCGGGTCAGGCATCTGATCGTAGATCCGCTTCACCACCGGAGCCATTTTTAGCGTCACCGTGCCCGCAACGATCATCAGATCGCTCTGCCGCGGGCTGGGACGAAACACTTCTGACCCAAAGCGCGCAATATCGAACCGTGACGTGGACGAGGCGATCATTTCAATCGCACAGCAGGCCAGACCAAACGTCATCGGCCATACGGCAGACTTGCGCGCCCAGTTGAACACGTAATCGACGGTCGAGATCAGGAAATTCTTTTCAAACTTGTTTTGCACCCAGCCCATGGACAACCTCGTTTGTCGATCTTCTAGAACGCGTACTCCGCAGTTTAGGTAACAGTGCAGGGCGTGTCAAACCACTCCCGGCGCACGACGTGTCACAATAGAAACAGGACTTCCGTACCCATCGCTAGAAAGTTACTCCGATCCCTGCCGTTGCATAATTCGTCTTCCAGTTCCAGAGAAAGTCCGGATTGCCTAAGCTCGGGGAAAACTTGAAATAGCGCGTCTCGTACGTGCCCCGCACATAAAACCTCTCGAAGTTGTATCCCACAACGCCGCGGATCGTGTACCCGCGGTCGAGACTGGGGTGCGGGTAAGGCGAGGGTCCCGCGGAAGAGTTCGAAAAGCGCGGGCTGAATTCCGGTGAGACCTGCGCCTCCACAAATGCCTTTCTGTCGGCCAGGAACTTGTAGTTGAACACGAGCGGCAACTCCAGTAGCAGCATGTTGTTGCGAATAAAACTCACGCCATTGATGACACTGGTGGGCACGTCGAGCTTTCTCACCTGCAGGTGAAAACCGGCGGTGAACTGGTCGGTAAAGTGAAACATCGGTCCGCCAAAAGCGGCGAACTCGTCTGCGTGTTGAGCGGTGCCGGTGGGAAGCACCACCTCGCCTCCGATCACAATATCCGGGATCTGCTCTTTCTTACTTCCCTGATAGATGGCATATTGCCCGTTGACGATACCGACTCCCGTGGTGGCCGAGGGCAACGCTCCAAAGTGATCGGAGATTACGCCAAAATCAAGTCCGATGCTGCCATGGGGTTCCTCCGCTTCAAGCTGCGGAGCAGGTGCTGGCTGCTGCGCATAGGCCGAAAAAGCGGCCAAAAGAAAAAAGCACACAATCAAAATCCAGGTCTTGCCGGGCTCGATCACGCATTCCCCCTTGTGGGCAAAAGTGTACACTCCCGCGCCTATGGCGCGCATCTGGGCGCGCAATTTTCCAAGAATCTCACTGGCTAGAGTGGATAACTTTCTCTGAGATGCCGGTTCACTGTAATTGTATGTTCAGCTTGGATTTCGCGCCGACTTCCATATGACAACGGCGCCCATTCCGCATACAATATCGGAAGTTCCTTCGTCAGGAATGGGTTGGTGGTTCCTTCCCTTCACAGTCGGCAGTACGAGAACGGGCCGCGAGATTGTGCGAGGACGTTGAGGCTGGTGCGCGTCCACTAGCGACAAATTTTCAAAATGCGACTCAATTTGCTTAGCAGGATAGGTGTCTTTGGATTGGCGTGTCTGTGGTTCAGCGCGGCGGCATTCGCAGTCGACGTAAAGGCCCTCGCCGCAGCCGTGGACGCCCATTACGACCATTTGCAGTCTCTGCAAGCCAATTTTACCGAGGTGTACCAGGGGTCGGGCATGGATCGCGCGGAATCGGGCACCTTGTGGCTCAAAAAACCTGGCAAGATGCGCTGGGAATATCGTTCTCCAAGGGAGAAGCTGTTTGTCTCTGACGGAAAAGCTGTGTGGTTTTACGTCCCGGCCGATCGGCAGGCGCGGAAAGAATCCGCCAAGAAGTTAGAGGATCTCCGGTCGCCGATGGCCTTCTTGTTGGGTAAGACTAAGCTGGAAAAGGAGTTACGCGGATTGTCCGTAGCCTCGGACGTCCAGCCACTAGATCCCGGAGACGTGGTTTTGCGTGGCGTTCCCCAGGCGATGGCGAATCAAGTGAGTGAGGTTCTGCTGGAAGTCACGCCGGAACACGAGATTCGGCAGATTATTTTGCAGGACGTGGATGGATCGAGCACGGAATATCTCTTTACCGACCAGAAGGGCGACGTCTCGGTGGTGAATGCCCAGTTCGAATTCCGCCCTCCAGTCGGCACGGAAGTCGTCGAAGGAATGGGCCCCTGATTTTTGACCTATGATTAATGCAGAGTCACTTCTTTCGAGGCAAAATGACAGGGTACCAACGGAGTTACTTAGAGATCGAAGCGGTCGAACTTGGGAGTTTCGCAGGCTTAAAATGGTGGATCGGAGATGTTAAGCGCAGGCCGTACGATCCTCCCAAAGCAATAAAACCGGCAAATGGCTGAATTTGTCATCAAAATCGCGGACGAGCGCGGCCGAATCCAGCAGCACGTCGAGCAGGGATATTCGGAAGCCGAGGTGCGCGACCGCTTCACGCAGCAGGGATATCTCGTCTATTGGGTCAAACAGCAGGGTCTGTTGAGTGGCGTGAGTATGCGCCGGCGGCGGAAGCTGAAACAGACAACCTTTCTGGTTTTCAACCAGCAGTTTCTGACCCTGGTACGGGCCGGTCTGCCGATCTTAAATGCCCTGGAATTGCTGATCAAACGGCAGAAAGATCCGCAACTCAAGCAGATTCTCGAGAACGTCCGCGATCGAGTGAAGGGCGGGGAACTGCTCTCGGAGGCTTTTGCCGCGCAGGGGATCATTCCCAAGATCTATACGACCACGCTGCTGGCTGGGGAGAAAAGTGGAGCGATCGATGAAGTCCTGACACGCTATATCAGTTTTCAGCGTATGGCTTTATCGTTCCGGAAAAAACTGTTTGTCTCGCTGATCTACCCCACGCTGCTGGTGACGGTTGTCCTTATTATGGTGACGTTCCTGTTCACCTACGTGGTGCCGAAATTCGCGGAGCTGTTCAATAGCCTGGACGCGAAGCTGCCTGCTATCACCGTCTTCATGTTGGTGGTGGGACAAAACGCGCAGAAATATGCGCCTTTTGTCTTCGTCGGGTTGGTCATTGCCGCGTTCGTCTTCTGGCGCTGGAAGGATACGGATCGGGGCGGCGATCAGATTGACCGCATGATCCTGGGTCTTCCGCTGCTCGGCGAGATCCGGCTCAAGCATCAGGTGGCAAGTTTTTCCCGGATGCTTTCCACACTGCTGCAAGGTGGATTGCCGCTGGTTCCCGCGATGGAGACCGCGGGCAGTTCCATGAGCAGCCGCCGCATCTTAAAAGGTGTGATGCGGGCCGGGGTCCGCGTCCGCGAAGGGCAAGGATTAGCCGGCAGCCTCGAGCAACAGCAGATTTTTCCGGAACTCGCAGTGGAAATGATCGAAGTCGGCGAGTCGACTGGTGCGCTACCGGCAATGCTGAACTCGGTCGCCGAGTTCTACGAAGAAGATGTGCAGACGGCATTGGGAGCGGCCATGGCGCTGATTGAACCGCTGATTCTGATCGTTATGGCGGTGTTTGTCGGCGGTGTGCTGATCTCGCTCTATTTGCCGATCTTCACCTTGGGAGTGCACTGAGATTCAACGATGGTGTCTAAGTGAGTGGCGATGGCAGATAAAAAGTCAGTTTTCGTGCATGCCTCTAGTGGCGGGACCGCGGTCGTCGCGCCCACGGGCAACCCCATTACGGATATGGAACGCGCGCAGGACGTCGCGCGCCGCTATCGCTGCGAGTTCATCGATCTGACGAATTACGAACTGCATCACGACCTGTTCAAGAAAATTCCAGTCGAGCTGATGTTCCGCTACAACTTTGTCCCCCTGGAAGAAACCGGTGACGGCCGGCTCGCCATCGCGATCGCTGATCCCAGCCAGCTGATGATGATTGACGAGATTAGCCTGCTGTTGAAGCAGCGCATCATCACCAAGGTTTCGACTCTCAAGCAGATCTCCGACATTCTCAAGAAGACCGAGCAGTCGCAGCGCGTGCTCGAAGAAGCCAGCGAAGGCTTCACCATTATTCGGGAAGATGATGGGACCGGCGCGGACGAAACGCTCACCATCGATAAGCTGACTGCGACCGGCGACTCCAGCCCGATCATCCGTCTGGTCGATACCACCATTTTCACCGCCTTGCAGCGGCGCGCCTCCGATATTCACATTGAAACCCGTGATGATTCCGTGGTCATCAAGTTCCGCATTGACGGTGTGCTCACGCAAGCCATGCCGCCCATCGCGAAAGAGCATCACTCGACCGTGATTTCCCGTATCAAAGTCATGAGCGAGCTCGATATTTCCGAGCGCCGAGTGCCACAGGACGGCCGCTTCCGCGTGAAATACAACGGACGCGCCATCGACTTCCGCGTCTCCATCATGCCGTCGATTCACGGCGAAGATGCCGTGCTCCGCGTGCTCGATAAAGAGTCGATGAGCGAGAAGTTCCGCACCCTCACGCTTGACGTGGTCGGCTTCGAAGAAGACGACCTGCGCCGCTTCCGCCGCTACATCAAAGAGCCCTACGGCATGGTGCTCGTGACCGGACCGACGGGCAGTGGCAAGACAACTACTCTGTACGCGGCGGTCAACGAGATCAAGACCGACGAAGACAAGATCATCACCATCGAAGATCCGGTGGAATATCAATTGCGCGGCATCACGCAGATTCCGGTCAACGAGAAAAAAGGACTGACCTTCGCTCGCGGCCTGCGATCCATTCTGCGTCACGACCCTGACAAGATCATGGTCGGCGAAATCCGCGACGCCGAAACCGCGCAGATCGCAATTCAATCGGCTCTTACGGGCCACCTCGTCTTCACCACCGTTCACGCCAACAACGTGGTCGACGTGATTGGACGATTCCTCAATATGGGCGTCGAGCCCTACAACTTCGTTTCGGCGCTGAACTGCATCCTGGCGCAGCGGTTGGTGCGTTTGATTTGCGATTCCTGCCGCACTGAAGTGCATTACGCGCCCGACGTGCTGCAGGCGAGTGGACTGGATCCCGTGCAGTGGGGCGACGTTCCGCTCTATGAAGGGCCAGGCTGCATCGAGTGCGCCGGCACGGGATTCCGCGGACGTTCGGCCATTCACGAACTGCTGGATTTGAGCGATCGCATTCGCGAGATGATTCTCGGGAAGAAACCTACGTCAGAGATTCGCCGCGCCGCCCGCGACGAAGGCATGCGTTTCTTGCGCGAGTCAGCGCTGGACAAAGTTCGCCTCGGGTTGACCACCCTGAAAGAGATCAACAAGGTAACGTTCATCGAGGCCATGCGGTAGAGGCAGGAAACTTTGAAACTTTTTCAACAATGAGTCCGAATTCAAACATCGCGAAACCGAAGTTGGCCTGTGAAATCGCGGCTGACCGTGTGCTCGCGGGACGTATGAACGGCGGCAACGTGCTCGAAGCCTGTGCAGCACACCAACTGATGCCAGGCTGCATCGTGCCCGATCTGGTGGAAAATAATTTGCGCCAGCGCGAGACCGTTTCTGCTGCCATCGAGTCGGCTCTCAGTGGCGTGGCGGCGCGATCGCACGATGTGATCGCCATCATTCCCGACGCTTCGGTCCGCGTAATGATGGTCGACTTTGACACGCTCCCTTCCGATCACGAAGAAGCGTTGGCAGTCGTCCGCTTCCGATTGAAGAAGTCGCTGCCCTTCGATGTCGACAAGGCCAAAGTTTCGTTTCACGCCCAGAAGGTGAAAAATGAAGTGAGGGTGGTCGCCGCGGTGGGCCTGGCCAGCGTGATCGAAGACTACGAATCAGCATTTCGTGCGGCCGGATTCAGCCCCGGCGTGGTCCTTCCCTCCATGCTCGCGGCCCTCGGCGCGGCTGACGGCAAGCGCCCAACCCTGGTGGTCAAGGTGGATGCTCAGACAACGAGTATTGCGATTCTGAACGAAGATCAGATGCAACTGTTTCGCACCCTCGAAAACTCGCGCGGCGTGGCCATCACGGGCGAGCAGTTGGCGGAGGAAGTTTATCCTTCCATTGTCTTTTTTCAGGATACGTATCATCTGAATATCGAGAGAATTTACGTCGCCGGGTTGTCAGATTCCGGCACTGCAGCCTCCGCCCTGCGCGCTCAAACCGAAGCCGACGTGCAGGAACTGGTGAGTGCCAGTCAATTGGGAGCCAGCGCGGGCGGTTCCGTGCCGCGCTGGAGAATGGCAGGAGTGGTAGGAGCTTTGGCGTCGTAGGCAGCCACTGGTCACTGTTTTTATATGCGTTTCGATATCAATCTCGCGAGCCAGCCGTATGAAGATGCGCGGCAATTCTGGATGCGCTGGGGCACGGCTCTGGGCGTTGGCGCCCTGTTCACGCTCGTTCTGCTAAGCATGACGGTTGTTGGCTGGTTCAATGCGCGGCGGGATCATCAGACCATCGCGCAAATCCGCAAAGAGATTACCGACCGGGACCAGCGCAGGATGGAGGCGGAAAGATTTCTCGGTCTTCCCGCAAATCGCACCACGCGCGATGAGTCACAAGTGTTGAATGAACTGATCGAGCGCAAGGCGTTTTCCTGGACTCTGGTTCTGGAGAACCTGGAGAAAGTAATGCCCGGGCGGGTGCATCTTGTGTCCATTCACCCAGAGCTGGATCCGGATAACCAGCTTGCGTTGAAGATGACCGTGGCGGGCGACTCGCGGGATCGGGCGATTCAACTGGCCGAGCGCATGGAAGATTCGCGGCGCTTCGCGCAAACCAACATCGTTTCCGAGCGTACGACGGAGTCGAAGAACGGCGATACTGAGCAGTTTGATATTGCCGCCGTTTACATTCCCGAAACCTTGCCAGACGCCGCACCCCAGCGCAAGACTGAAGAGAAGCACAGTCAGGAAAAGAGCAGTGAGGAAAGGCACAGTCGTGAAGCCGCACTAGCAAGGAATACGCAGAAAGCGGAACCGAGGTTACCGGAATCAAGGTCAGCGGTAAAGAAACCGGCGCCGAAAGGAAATCACTGATGCCGGATCTGCGGCAAATGCGCAAGAAGATCAAGACTGCACTGCTCATCATGGCAGCCGTCGACCTGTTGGCGGTGATTGTATATGTTTCGCCTTTGGTGGGGTCGGCGGAGATGCGCATGCAAACCATCCATCAATCGCAGGCGGAACTGACGGCCAAGACGAAGCAGGTCGCTCCGTTGAAAGATTTGCCGCAAAAAGTGCGGCTGGCGAATCACGAGATCGCCGATTTCTACAAAAAACGGATTCCCCAGCAGGATTCCCAGATTCCAGCGGAATTCGGCAAGTTGGCCAGTGCAAATAGTGTAGCCATCGAGCAGGTGAAATATAAACTTACGGAAGGAACGCTGGGCAATCTGCAGCCCGTAGAAGTGGATGCGGATCTGGCCGGCAACTATACCGCGCTGGCGCGCTTCATCAATGCGCTGGAGCGCGACGACATGTTTTTCATCATTAACAGCATTACCCTTGGTGGAGAAGAGCGAGGGCCAGTGAAGCTGAACCTGAAGCTTGACGCCTTTTTGAGGACGGCATCGTAAGTGCAACTCGGACTGGAAAACAAGAAGAAGACCATCTGGGCGGCCGCTTTAGGAGCCATCGCCCTGCTGGTGATCGTGTATCAATTCCTGCCGATGCTGACCGGATCGTCGTCCTCGCCCGACTCCAGCGCCCAGGCCGCGGCTCCGGTGCCTCGTGTCACTACCACCCACGGCGGCGGGAAGTCACGACACAAAGAACGCACCCAGAGTCTTGATCCCACCCTGCGCTTGGATCTATTGGCCGCCAGCGAACAGACTGCCTATGAAGGAACAGGCAGAAATATTTTCGTGTCCCAGGCAGAAGACCCGGTGATTCCCAACCCGGTGGCGCCCGGGCGCACCGATGGTCCTGCAAAGGACCAATACGTCTATCATCCGCCGTCTCTACCAGCTGCGCCGCCTATTCCGCTGAAGTTTTTCGGCTTCGCCAGCAAGCCGGGAGAGCCCAAAGAGATTTTCCTTCAGGAAGGCGAAGACGTTTTCGTGGCGGGTGAGGGCGAGATTGTCGACCGGCGTTATAAGGTGATTCGGATCTCTCCCAACGCGGTTGAAATGCAGGATGTCGTCAACAGCGGTCCTCCGCAGAGCATCCCACTTACACCCGGCTAGCGAGGAGCTCAAAAGGCAAGCCCATGCGCGTTCAATTAACGAATCACAAAGTTACTCATTTACAAATTCCTCAGCGATGATACGACGTTCTCCAGGTCGAGCCCGGGCGGGTGAGCAGGGCTACATCATGCTCACGCTGCTGCTCATGGTGGCGCTGATGATCATCTTCGCGGCTGCGATTGTGCCCTCGATTGCATTCGACATCAAACGCGATCGCGAAGAAGAGATGATTCATCGCGGCTGCCAGTACTCGCGGGCGATTCGGGCTTACTACAGGAAGTTCGGCCGCTATCCGGTGAAACTGGAAGATCTGGAAAGCACCAACAACCTGCGATTTTTGCGCAAGCGTTACAAAGATCCCGAGAACTGCAAGAACGGAAAGTGCGCCGATTTCAAATTGCTGCATTTTGGCGAAGTGCAGATGGCATTGAGCATGGGCGGCGGCCAGATACCCGGCGCGACTCCGGTCTCATCCATGGGACAGAACACTAGCTCGAGCGCATTTGGACAATCCTCCACATTCGGCAGTAGCAGCACGTTCGGCTCGAGTTCCAGTTCGTTCGGGGCAACCTCCACTTCATCCTCGGGACAGAGCCCGACGACATTCAATTCCAGCGGTACGGAGACCTCGCAGTCACAACCACAGGTTTCCCCCGACGGCACTACGAACGGTACGCCGGGTGCGCCGGGGAACAGCGGCGATAGTCCGGGCGCGAGTTCCTCAGGATCTCCGCAGATCATCGGCGGCCCAATCATTGGCGTCGCCAGCATGAGCAACGAGAAAACCATTCGCCTCTACAATAAGAAGACAAAATACAAAGAGTGGGCTTTTGTCTACGATCCCACGCTCGATCAGGGATTGTTGATCACGACCCCTTACCAGCCTTCGCTGCAGTCGTTCAGCACGCAAAATAATTTGAACGGTCAAAACGGACAGAATACGAACGGGCAGAATGGAACGAGTAGTGGATTCGGCAACAGCTTCGGTTCCGGCAGTGGATTCGGCTCCGGCAGCAGCTTCGGAAACTCTGGAATCCAGAGTCCGGGCTCCT
Source organism: uncultured Acidobacteriaceae bacterium (assembly GCA_963772045.1). GTDB lineage: Bacteria > Acidobacteriota > Terriglobia > Terriglobales > Acidobacteriaceae > Sulfotelmatobacter. Next base: position 299,965 of record CAVYWC010000007.1, read on the forward strand.
CCAATGGCGGATTTGGTCAGCCAAGCAATCCGAACCCTCCGCAGCAGCAATAGATTCACTTCAGCAAATGGAAAAGCCTCATCTCGGTGATGAGGCTTTCGATTTGGTGCGTCTTCCAGCCATGCTTCGCACCGTACGCGGGCGAAGCGCCACTGGGCTCAATTACACACTGAAAGACGACCCGCAGCCGCAGGTCGATTTCACGTTCGGATTTTCGAACTTGAAGCCCGCGCCTTCGAGCGTTTCCACGTAGTCGACAACGCATCCGTTCAGGTACATCACCGACGTCGCGTCGACAAAAACCTTCAGGCCCTCCATATCGAAGGTCTTGTCCATCATTCCCGCGCCGTTCTCAAACTGCATGGAATACGAGAAACCGGAGCATCCTCCGCCCACGACTCCGATGCGCAAGCCCGACGGGACGGGGTTTTGCTGGCCCATGATCTCTTTCACTTTGGCGACCGCGCTAGCAGTCAGGGTGATGGGCGCGACTTTCTTAACTTCCGGGATGGTTGTGGTGGCCATTCGTATCTCCTTGGCTTTAAAGCTGTTCGATTATAGCAAATGTCCCGCTGGGAGGCGAAAACCCCGCAGCGAATCTGTTGTTTTGATGCGCATGGCAGCGCAGCGGTCGCTTTCTATCCCGCCTGCACCGTACAGGACTGATGTTCACGATTACAAAACCCAGAGGATTTCTTCCCGCAGGGCTGGCCAAACAGGGCTATAATCTTCGCGTCAGGGCCTCCTCAGTGTGCCACGCTCGTCTGGAGGAGACCCCGCTGGCCGCGTTGGACTGCCGAGGTGGCTTATGAATCTGATGGAAATCGTAGGCGGACTGTTCGGATTGTTTGCCGTTGGGCTGATCCTTCTCCTGATTTATCGCAGCACACTGACGATGCACGAAGACGATCAGCTGTTTCTCGACGATGCGAACTCGCACATGCAGGAGGAGCAGACGGAATTGTTGACCAAGGTTAACCGGTTGACCCTGCCAGTGCGTGTGTTCAGCATCGGCTCGGGAGTGTTTCTGCTTGCGTTTCTCGCGATGCTGATCTACCAGAAGCTCAACGAGATCCAGTAAGTATTCCGACCAGCCACCTGCCGGTCACGCTAACTCGGCCGTTATCTGCTGTTGGTAAGGCGGTGTTTTGCTCCGATGCGTCGCGTTTAGCAGCAGCGCGCGCCCATCCCTACCAGAAGCCTCAGCTTTCCTCGTTCCACACATACAGGAAATCCGCATCCGCAGCGGTCGCCACACGGCGCCCGGCCTTGCGGGTCGCGCGATTGAGCGCCGACCGCACTTTCTCCTTCGTCTCCACCAGCCCGGACAATGGTATTTTCAGCGCCGCTCCGTTTTGTAGCTGATCGAGGTCGGAGACGATCTTGGAAACGATCTCTTTGTGCTTCCCATTGCGGCCTTGCGGTACATCGGTCTGCTGCATCGTCCTGAAATTCATCTGCAGGATTTTTGCTTTTGGATGCGCCAAGGCTCCCTCCGTATAGTCCCGCTAAACTAACGTAACGCTATCGTACCGTAACGGACAATATCTTACAATAGCGCAAAACAATTGCAAGCACTAAATCGCCGACGGAGAACTGTCGACATCCAGATTCTTCGTGAGCCATAGCCTCGCGTGAACCCGCTACATCATTGCGGCTAAACACCATTCGACGGCTCCCAAACGATCTGACCCGTATGATTCGGGGCCTGCTACTGTGGACCTGTCAACAGGAGTCCAATGCAATGCCAAGACAATCAACATATTTTGAGCAGGTACCGGTCGCGAAAGTGAAGAAGCTCGCGGCAGACTTTCAGTTCCCTGACAATTCCGCGAGTTGTGCGATTTGCCAACGCCCGGTTCGTATTGAAGACTGCAACACGGACGAGAATGGCCGAGCCGTGCACGGTCTCTGCTATGGCTCGAGACTGCAAAGGGTGCGGACTTCGCGCGCGAGACACACGGATCAGACCGTGCACAGATTCGACAACGAACTGTAATCTGAAAGGTTTTCGTTATGAATTCCGAAGCTGTCGCAAGCGAGTCGCGCAGAGTCCTTAGCGGCTGGAAAGAAATTGCAAATTATCTCGGAAGCGGGGTGCGCACGGTGCAGCGTTACGAAAGAGAGTTCGCACTTCCGGTGCGCCGGCCCGCAGCTAAGGCCCGAGGAGCAGTCATGGCAAGGCCGGCGGATCTGGACCAGTGGCTGGCGGCAAGTTCGAGACGCAAGGAGTTTCGCCGAGGGCGCGTGCCGCAGGTCCGCTCAGACTCTACTCTCGTGATTTTAAAGCAGAGCATGTCAGAGATGCATCGCCTGCGGCAGCAAGTCGCGCAAGTTCAAGCTGAAGTGAAAACGTCTGTCGAAACGCTTCACCGCTTGATTCCGAATATCGGTGGCCAACCTCCGGAGCGCTAGCCGGCAGCGCAGGTTTCAACCATGTCGCCCACCTGTGCGGTCAGCCAACCATCTGCGATTGATCAAGAGCTACAAAGCATTTCAGCGCTCGCGTAGTGTCATTTTGATCGCACTGCCCCCCCAGGACATTCCCGCTCCCGTGTGCTAGTAACGCGCCGCATGCCGTCTTGCAAGTCCCTATGTCGACGGGGCCGAAAGCCCTCACGTCATTGGGCGTCAGAGCACTTCACGGTCATTGTGAAAAAGCTGGAGCTCCCCTGGGACTGTGTTTTACACTCGACAGGGCACTTATTTCTGGACCTGATTAGGTGAAGCCGAATGTGGGGCTTTCGAAATCCATAAGCTCGCGCATGATTCCAGCATTACGATTTTGCAGAGGCATACTCACTCTGGGAAGATCGGAATGGCCCGAACGCTGGGGAATATTGGAATATAGCGCGCTGCCTGTAGCAGACTATTCGGAACGCTGGAAGCACACACAGACTCCGATCGCGAGTGAAGCTAAGGCCGCGAGTGCCTGAAACTACAAGTGCGAAAGTGGCGGAATTGGCAGACGCACCAGACTTAGGATCTGGCGGGTAAAACCGTGGGGGTTCGAGTCCCCCCTTTCGCACCAACGATTTGCAGAGCTTCTGAATTTTCTCTAGGGCCCTGCCTGATTTTGTGCCCACATGATCGGACTCTTCTCCCGGCCCGGATTCTTCGTTATGACGTGCAGCGCCGCGAATGCAATTGCCGCGTCTCGGCGCATCTGCGGGCACGATGTACCGTGGCTCATCGGTGAGCACGCGATCCTCAGACGTCTAGGCACAGAGCGAGTTGGATTACGCCCCGGGATGAATCAATTGCACGAGCCAGAATGCTACGGCGGCCACGAGCGCGGACGCCGGGATCGTCACCACCCAGGCCCATACGATGCGGCGCGCCACGCCCCATCGCACGGCTGACAGCCGATGGGTCGCGCCCACGCCGACGATGGCTCCGGTGATCGTGTGCGTCGTGCTCACCGGAATTCCAGCGAGCGCAGTCGAGAAGAGAGTTATTGCACCGGCAGACTCGGCGCAGAAGCCGCCGACCGGCCTGAGCTTGGTGATGCGCGAGCCCATGGTGTGAACAATTCGCCAGCCGCCGAAATACGTCCCCAGTGCGATCGCCGTATGGGCCGCGAGAATGATGGGCCAGTGAAATTTGCCCCAGTTGCCGGCTAGTTCCTTGGCCGTCAAGAAGTGCGCTCCGTAAAAGGCACTGGCCACGATCCCCATCGTCTTCTGGGCGTCGTTGCCGCCATGCCCGAGGCTGTAAGCGGCGGCAGAGAGCAGTTGTAGCTTGCGAAACCAGACGTCAATGCGTTGCGGAGCCTTATTGCGCAACAGCCAATAGACGGCCACCATGAACGACCATCCGAGAATGAGTCCCATGATGGGAGCGACGACAATGAAGATCAGTGTCTTATACCAGCCAGCCGCGATGATGACGTGCCACCCCGATCGCATGACTGCGGCTCCTGCATAGCCGCCGATCAGAGCGTGGGAAGAGGAAGTAGGCAATCCCCACCACCAGGTGAGCAAGTCCCAGACAATCGCTCCCAGGAGTCCCGTGATTACAACGTACTGGGTGACACTTTCAACGCGGATCATGCCGCTGCCAATGGTCTTGGCGACAGCGGTTCCCAGAAGAAAGGCGGCCGCGAAATTGAAGAACGCGGCCCACACCACGGCCAGCTTCGGGGAAAGCACCCGCGTCGACACCACGGTCGCAATGCTGTTGGCTGCGTCGTGAAAGCCATTGAGGAAATCGAAGGTCAGAGCCACGAGTACGGTGACGATCAGCAGCAGCAGCTCAGGCTTCACTGGTCTTCCTGTTGGCCAAGGGTATCGAAAATTTCAGGTGTTCTTCAGTACCACGGTTTCCAGCACGTTGGCGACGTCTTCCGCCTTATCGGTCGCTCTTTCGAGGAACTCGAATAATTCCTTGATTTTAATCAGGTTGATGGGATCCTTCTCACGTTCAAACAGCCGGGCGATGGCCTGTTGCGAGACCTGGTCCGCTTCGTTCTCCAAGCGGTTGATCTCCACGCAGTGCGCCAGGATATCGCCGTTCTTCTGCATGAGAGATACCGCCTTCTGCAGTTCCTCGCTCTGCATCAAGATGATTCTGGCTAATTCTGCGGCGGCCGGCGGCGGATCCGTAATCCGATACATCACCAGCCGAGCGCAGGCAGCATTGATGAAATCAAGAACGTCATCGAGCTTGGAAGCCAGTTCGTGGATATCTTCCCGGTCGAAAGGAGTGATAAACGTCTGGTTCAGCTTGGTCAGAATCGCGTGGGTGAGTTCATCGCCCTCACGCTCAATGCGCTGAATATGATCGACTTGTTTTTCGACGTCGTGGTAGCTGGCAAAAAGATCAACCAGCGCGCGAGCTCCGGCAATGAGATTGCCCGACATTGCTGAGAACATCGCAAAGAAACTATTGTCCCTGGGAATGAGGCGGACCATTTTTGGAAACGCGTGCAGGCTCCAACAGTGGTAGCGTTTACAGATAGTTGCAGTGATCGGAGCAGGTCACTATCTCATGGCGCCCAGATTCAGTCAAATCATCCAGCGGGTGGTGGTGCCGCGGATGATATTCCAATGAGGCGGATCTTCGGCCTTCGCGTGTGAAACTAGGGGCACGGCGAACTATGTTCGTTGGCGATTGAGGAGAACAGCCGCCCTTGGCCGCGTGCAGAGCGAGATGACCAGGATCAATGCGAGGACAGTCCCGGCGCCGACCGCAATTCGTTGCAGAAAACCAAGAAGAACAAGGCCCAGTTCCATCACCAGATTGTGTAACACTCGCAAAGTCCAAGCCAGATGACGAAGGTAATACTTACCACGCCTGGGTTGGGTTTCCCGGGATGTGGTTTATGCTCACCGCCAGCTCGATGCGGCCCGCATCTCCGGGTCTCGCGGGCCGGCGACGCACGATAGCCGGCCCGACCACGCGCGCATTGCAGGTATAATCGCCGCTACCTATGCCACTGAACCCCGGAACGAAACTTGGGCCATACGAAATCCAGTCTATGCTTGGTGCGGGCGGTATGGGCGAAGTCTACCGCGCCCACGATTCCCGCCTGAATCGCACCGTCGCCGTCAAGGTTCTGCCCACATCTTTCTCCGCCGATCGTGACCGCCTGCAGCGCTTCGCGCTGGAAGCTCGCGCCGCTGCCGCGCTCAATCATCCCAACATTCTTTCCATCTTCGATATCGGCGAAGAACGCGGTTCGCCTTACGTTGTTTCGGAGTTGCTCGAAGGCGAGACGCTGCGCGAGCGGCTGAAGAGTGGCGCGCTGCCCACGCGCCGGGTCATCGATTACGCGTTGCAGGTTGCGCGCGGTCTCGCCGCTGCGCATGAAAAAGGCATCGTGCATCGCGATCTGAAGCCGGAGAATCTGTTCCTGACCACCGACGGCCGCGTAAAGATTCTCGATTTCGGTTTGGCCAAGCTGACTCGCCCGGAAATCGCCAGCGATGGGGGAGATGCCCCGACCGTGCAGGTCGCGACCGAGGCGGGCGTCGTCATGGGCACAGCCGGCTACATGTCGCCTGAGCAAGTGCGAGGCAAGCCGGCCGATCACCGCTCCGATATCTTCTCCTTTGGCGCCATTCTCTACGAGATGATTTCCGGCAAACGCGCCTTTCATGGCGAAAGTGCGGCCGATACCATGAGCGCGATTTTGAAAGAAGAAGTACCGGAACTTGCCGAGACTGGCCGCAACATCCCTCCGGGCCTAGAGCGAATTGTCCATCACTGCGTGGAAAAGCATCCCATGCAGCGCTTCCAGTCCGCAGGCGACTTGGCATTCGATCTGGAAGCTCTGACAAGTCTTTCCGGTTCCAGCAAGTCCGGGACCCAGCGAGCCTTGGAACAACCCCAAACTTCAGCCCTGCCCCGTGGCGCGGTTTTGGCCGTGATCGCTGCTGTGGTTGCGCTGGCAATGCTCGGCCTGGGCTGGTGGCTCGGACACGGCACTGGCTCCGCGACTCCCGCCGAATATCAGCAGATCACGTTTCGCACTGGTTCGATCGGAAGCGCCCGCTTCACGCCGGATGGCAGCATTATCTACAGCGCATCGTGGGATGGCAGCGACCAGCAACTCTACATGGCCCGTACCGACGAGAACGGTTCGCGCGAGCTCGGAATGAAGAATGCCGAACTGCTTTCGATTTCCAAAACCGGGGAATTGGCCATTCGCCTGAACACGGCCTTTAACGGTGGATTCGCGCGAACTGGCACGCTGGCTCGCGTTCCTCTCAGCGGCGGAACGCCACGAGAAGTGCTCGACAACGTCCAGGATGCGGAATGGTCGGCCAAAGGCGACACCATGGCTGTGGTCCGCTTCGCTCCCGACACTCATCATTGGCGACTGGAATATCCCATTGGCCATGTCTTGTTGGACAGCATTAACTGGATCAGCCACCCGCGAATCTCTCCCGACGCCAAGTGGATCGCATTTGGTGACCACGAGAACACCGGGGGCGATGACGAAGGCTCCGTTGCCGTGATTGATATGCAAGGTCACGAGAAGAAACTTGCTTCCGGATTTGTTTCAGTCGAGGGAATCGAATGGTCGCCTAAGGGCGACGAAGTCTGGTTCACGGCCACGCGCACGGGCAGCGCGACCAATCTTCATGGTGTCACTCTCGACGGTAAGGAACGCACCATCGCCAACGTTCCGGGAGGCATGTGGCTCGAGGACTTGCGCAATGGTCTGGCGCTGGTAATTTCGCACCGGCAACGGATCGGAATCCGAGGAATGCCGCCCGGCGGCAAACGGGAGATCGATCTCGGTTGGTTCGGATGGTCCCTTGCCCGGGACATCAGCCGGGATGGCAAAGAGATTCTTTTTGAAGAAGAGGGCGAAGGTGGTGGGCCGAACTATACCGTGTTTCTCCGCAATACCGACGGCGCCCCTCCGGTGAAGATCGGCGAAGGGGTCGGAGCCGCCATTTCTCCTGATAACAAGTGGGTCGTCACCAAACCTGCGAGAGGTGGGCAGCTCAACTTGGTTCCGACTGGCACAGGCGAAACGAAACAGTTGACGCACGACGATATCTCCTACGGCGGGGTGCGCTATCTCCCTGACGGCAAGCATCTTCTGGCCAGCGGCATCGAGCCGGGCCATGGCGCGCGCGACTACCTGATTGATTTGACTGATGGCAGTTCCAAGCCGCTCACTCCTGAGGGCATCGTCGGTACGGTGCTTTCGCCCGACGGCCGCAGCGTCGCCGTCATGGGGCCCGATCGAAAGCGCGGAATCTGGCCCATGGACGGAAGCGGTTTTCGGCCGATCCCGGATCTCGATTCCCAATATGGCGTCATCGGTTGGACGCCAGATGGTACCTCGGTGTATGTGATCACCAATCAGATGGATGAACGAACCGCGAGAATTTATCGCGTGAACATATCTTCCGGCAAAATGGAATTTTGGAAAGCATTTGGTCAAGAGCTTCCGCCTGGCAGCAACGCGGGTGCGCCGCATTTTTCCGCAGATGGCAGCGCTTATGCTTACGTCTACGATCAAGTGTTGTCGGAAGCTTATGTTGTGAAGGGATTGAAGTAGCTCGAGCGGGATTTCTGCTCCTTCGGCTCAGGTTGTCGAAGTCAAAAACTGAATCAGCTCCCGGTTGAATTCCTCCGGACACTCTTCATAGGTCAAGTGTCCCACCCCGGGGAAGACCACTTTTTTGCAATTCGGAAAGTAGCGCGCCAGCGGTTCGAGCGAGGACGCGTAGACCGCCGGGTCCTTGCTCCCCCACATCAGCAGAGTTGGAATGGGCGCCAGCTTCGGAAGCAGCGCCTGTAATTCCCGCAGATCCTTGCTCCAGGTGCCGACAATGCTCAGCGCGTGCTCAAATAGCCCCGGAATCGCCAGCGGCGCCTTGTAGCCCTCCAGGCTGTCGGGCGGAATTCCGCGATCCCCGAACATCCGCCTGTGCCAATACGGATAAAGGAAAGGCATCGACGCAACACAGGACCGAAATATCGCTGCTCCGAATGGACTTCCGAAAAACGGGGCGATCCATGTGCCGTGGGCCGAAAATGGATTCACCGGGGCCACAAGAATCAGCTTTCGGACGCGGGGCTTGCCATGGTTTGCCGTCATCGATTCCGCCGCTGCCGACATAGCCACTGCTCCGCCCCGGGAGGTCCCAAGCAGGTCGAACTCCCTCAGCCCGAGATTGTCGGCGAAACGCAGGATGCGCAAACCCGTTCCGCGCATCGAATGATCGATGTTCCGGGGCCGATCCGAAAACCCCGCTCCCAGCATGTCGGGCGCATAAACCGTAGCATAGGGCGCTAGTCCGGGGATTGTAAAACGCCACGAAAATGAATATCCCAGCAGGCCATGCAGCAAGATGAGCGGCGGTCCCGACCCCGCCTGCAGGTAGCGCATTCGGGCGCCATCGAAATCCACCCAGCATTCCTGGACAGGCTCACTTGTGCCGGTGACGGCATGCGGCGCGGCCTTCGGGTCCTGATTCATACGCGCTCATTACGTGTTGAGTACCTTTGGGTGAGTTTGGCATGGGAATCTTCGGGCTGAGGACAACTTTTTTCCCGCCGCTGCATTCTATTTAGATGAATAACGCCTCTGTCGCTTCACTTTGGGGAGCTTCGGCTCCCCGTTTTTTGTTAGCTGCGGCGGCACTATTGAAATCAGGTTTCATGTCCCTCGTCCGGCCAACCGGCTTTGCAGAATACCCACCGCATAAAGCTTCGCCGAGTCATGGAGCCTCTGAGCGAGACAATCGGTGTGACACTAAAAGGTCCGGTCGCATTGCATACTGTCATCTCGGTCAAAACACGTCGTGTAGATGAGTGATGCTACATCTGGCGGCGTCGCGTCAATCCGTCGTCCACAAAAACAGCATTGATACTTTTCTTCCATTTCCGTTTTTGTCCCGCTGTGGTCAGAGGCCCGAGGAGCGCCGTCCGCACTAAGCGGCCGCTTTCTTCTTTTTCCCCAGCAGCTTTTTCAACACCCGAATCGCCTTATCGACGTGCTTCTCCTCCAGCAAGTAAGGTGGCAGAAAGCGCACAACCGTATCCTGCGTGCTGTTAAATAAGACTCCCTCGGCCAGCCCCGCGTCCACAATGGGACGCGCCGGAATCTCCAACTGAATTCCCTGAATGAATCCCCGCCCGCGCACGCCGATGGTCGCGGGGCATTTTTCTACCAGTCCTTCAAGCTGGTTGTGTAGATAAGCCCCAACACGGTTCACGTTATCGAGCAGCTTTTCTTCCTCGACAATCGCCAGAAATTCCAGCGCAACGCGGCAGGCCAGCGGACCGCCTCCGAATGTGGTGCCGTGCTGCCCCGGCGAAATCGCGGACGCGAGTTCTTCCCTCGCGATGAAAGCGCCCAAAGGCAATCCTGCTGCGATGGGCTTGGCAATCGCGACGATATCGGGCGTAACGCCAAAACTCTGAAACGCAAACAGCGTGCCCGTGCGCCCCAGCCCGCACTGGATCTCATCAAAGATCAGCGCCGCTCTGTGCCGATCCGCGAGTGCCCGGCACTCCTCTAAAAACTCCGGCGTGCATTCGTAAATTCCGCCTTCGCCGAAAATCGGCTCCAGCACGATGGCGCACGTGTCGTCATTGATGGCGGCGCGCAGGCCTCCCACGTCGTTTTGTTTGACGAAAGTCACGCCTTCGAGCATCGGCTCAAAGCCCTTGCGATGCTTGTCCTGTCCAGTCAGCGAAAGCGCTCCAAACGTCCGCCCATGATACGAACCTTCCAGCGCCACCAGTCGGCACTTCGCCTCGCCGCCGGTGCGATGTCCCGCCAATCGCGCCAGCTTGATCGAACCCTCGATCGCCTCCGTCCCACTATTGGAGAAAAACGCGCGAAACTTTTCTCCGGAAGGTCCGCCCGCCAGCGTGCACAATTTTTCCGCCAGAGGTCCCTGATACTCGTGGTAGTAGAGATTGGAAACGTGCACCAGTTTCGCTGCCTGATCGCGAATCGTCTTTACGATCCGCGGGTGCGCATGCCCCAGCGCATTCACGCCCAGCCCCGAAACAAAATCGAGGTAACGCTTACCCTCCGTGTCCCACACAAACACGCCCTTGCCCCGCGCCAGCACCACCGGATACCGGTTATACGTCTGGAGCAGGTATTTGCGTTCGAGTTCGGCAATGCGCTCAAGCGAGATGGCAGGGGAAGTCTCCGGAATCGGGCCGGACGAAGTTGTAGAAGTATCCATAAGGCCTCCGTGGAAAGCTCGATTTTACTGGATGCTTACTTCTTTTTTCTGGCATGACTAAAAAAAGGAGCGCGCCACGCCGCAGCAGACAGGAACGCGCCGAAGAGGATCACCGCATCGATGCTGCTTCGCCCCTGGCTCGACCAGTACACATCTTTCAGGTTCAGCCACAGGGCAAATTCGTCGAGAGTCAAAGCGGCGCCGACCCCGTAAAGTATCGACATCAGCCGCCCCACGAAAATCGAAGAACTGCTGGATCCGTTGCCAATTTCGGCGAGCCAGGCATACCCCACAATCAGAAGAATGATGATCCCGAAAACCAGATGATGAATGTGCCGCCCACCCACCTGGATGAAGTGAAATGGCGGAATATCGTGCGTCACGCCATAGACCACGGCGCGCACGCCGCCAAAGGTGAGAAAGAAACTCACCGACGCTATGAACAGCCGTCGCCGTGGCCGGTCGGGAATCCGATCGTGCAAGGCATCGCCGAGCGAGGTCCCGTGCAGTATCAAAACCATCGCCGCGGTTCCGCAAGCCGCCAGTAGAAGAATGAACCATGTATAGGCCATGTTGACTTAGATGGCAGGATTGACTCAGAGCGCCACAGATAAGAGATTAGGAGATGCGCGGCATCCGCGCGTGCCCGACGGCTAATACAACGTCTTGTCCCCCTCCGGCCGCGTCTTCCATCTGCGATGCACCCACAACCACTGCTCGGGATACTTCCTGACGTAATCTTCGATCACCTTTGTAAACATCTGCGTGTTCGCAATGATGTCGGCTTCAAGATCGCCGCTGCGCACTAACTGAAGCGCCGGTTCGAATCGCAAGCGATATTTCCCCCGGGACTCGTCCCAAATCGTAAAGCCCGGAACGACCGCGGCGTCCGTGCGTAAGGCAATCCGCGCCAGCCCACTCGCCGTACAAGCTGGAATGCCGAAAAAATTCACGAATACTCCCTGCGGCGGAGTCATATTCGTGTCCATCAATATTCCGACGGTCTCACCGCATTTCATCGCGCCCAGCAACCCCCGGACGAAATCATCCTTTCCCACGGTCTTGTTGCCGTGCATGGTGCGATAGCTCTGGATGAGCTGGTCGAGATAGCTATTGTCCATGGGCCGCATCACGATATGCAGCCAATGTCCGTGCAGCGAGTGTGCAAACGCCGACAACTCCCATGCCCCGAAATGAGCCGTGAGAAAAAGCACGCCTTTGCCGCGCACATAGGCTCGCTCGAAATTCTCCAGGCCGTCGTATACGACCACTTGGTCGACGTTCTCTCGCGTGTACTTGGGGAACTGGCAGACTTCGGCAAGCTGGCGCCCGAGGGAAGTGAAAACGCCGCGCAAAATGCGCTTTCGCTCTCTTTTGGATTTCTCAGGAAAGGCGAGTTCGAGATTGCGCATGCCGACGCGCCGCAGCCGGACGTGCAAAAGGTAAAGCCCTTGAGCGAGCGCAATGGCGAAGGCGCGGGAAAGCGGCCGTGGCAGAATGCCCAGAATTTTTATGAACGGCCACGCCGCCGCGTATTCTAACTTTCGCCGCATGAAAGATCAGGGATCAGCAGTAGGATCAGCAAGTCTCGTCTTCCAAGGTCATCTGGTCCCTGATCCCCGGCCCCTGCATTTCTACTTCGCCGCGTCTTGCGCCCACTTGGCCAGAGTGGTCAGAAACGGGTTCGCGCCCGCCGGAGGAGCGACCTCGCCCTTCAACGATGCCGGGAACGTAACCATGTGTCCATAAAACTCGCGCGTCGAATCTTTGTCCTGCTTTACCACTGCTCCGTTGAGCGTGACGCCGGCAAAGACCCCGCGAGCCCGGGAATAGGTCAGCACTTCGGCGCGCATCTTCCAATCCGTATCGCCCTCGGCAAGCCGTCCCACAGGACCAGCCGCCACCGACGCGTCGGCGCCGAGTTCAAACTTACTGGAAAGCAGGCTCTTCATCCCATTGTCATTCATGATCAGCATGACAAGATCCACGGCCTGCCCGCCGATCTGAAACCCGAAGCTGCCGCCTTCTACCTGGAAGAATGCCGGCGCACTCCATCCCTTCGGCGTCCGGCAACTAGCCAGCCCGCGGCCATATTTCGCGCCGAAAATAAACCCGCCCTTCAGCATGGAGGGCACCACAGCCACGCATTCCGCCGATGACAGAATGCTCTGGGGGATGCCCTTGTCCGGCGTGCCCTGAATTTCATCCAGCACATCGGCGGCGGCCTGCACGCGGTCTGCGGCTTTCGATTCTTTTGCCGGCTGGTCATCGGCTGCAAATGACATCATGCACAGAGACAGAATCGCAAACAACCACAACATCTTCTTCATGGCTCCTCACTACACGAACAGAAATTGACTGGGAAGTTCCAGAGGAGAATTGTAAATGAAATTGGGAGGGCAGGTTTGAGCGCCCGTAAGATCCGCGCTCTTGGCGCGGAGAGGAATTTCGCGTAGCTCGATAATCCGACGGCAGATCAGGACTGGGGCCGATTCGCCCGTGAATACGCGATCCATGGGCGGCGAACCATCTAAGCACGCGATTATCGAACTCCTGCGGAACCGCGCTAACCGCACCACAGTGACCTGCGCCTGGAACTTCCCAGAGCGTAATATCAGCTGGGTTGTGCCTACGAATCGACTCGGATTGATGAAATGGGATGTTGTTATCTGACATTCCGTGGATCAGGAGAATGGGCACGCGACTTCGAGCCACCGCGTCTTCAGGCGAGGCGTCAGTCAGAGAGATACCACGTGTGATCCTTCCATATAGAAATGCCATTTCGACCGCAGGACGCAGAGCTACTTTGCCCAACCACGTTCCGGTGCGAGCAAACTGACCGACGCGTACGTAAGCGATCTGCCGGAAGCTGGCGAACGGAGATTCGGCGACCACGGGACAGAATCGAGTTTCTTCCTTTACAGATTGCAGCACGATGGCAGCCCCCATCGACTCGCCCATTCCGAAAATGCATCGCGGGTGTCTCTGAGTCACCAACCATTCAAACCAGCGATGCACATCATCGGTTTCCTCCACACCATATGTCGGAAAGTCGCCGCCGCTCTCGCCCTGAGCCCGTGAGTCGGCTAACAGGACTGCATACCCCTTCGACAGGAACAATTCAGCAAATCCAACCATTCCTTCGCGGTTGTCTCCAATGCCATGAAGCAGGATTACTGCGTCCCCGTTTGCGTGCACCGGGCTCGCGAACCAACCGCGAAGTTGAACTCCATCGCGGGCGCTTATTGAAACGTCTTGCAGAGCTGCGTCGAAGCGTGCGGCAACGGTTTCCGCCGACCGTCGGTCTCTTAATGGCACCCGCTGCGGACGAAAGGCTAACTCTCCAAGAAAGACGGCGAGGACTGCGCAAAGCAGCGCATAACAAATCGCCACAGTGCGGACGCAACGCAATGCTCGCATTTGGTACCTCTATCTGAGATTACGAGGAATAGGACGGAAAAGTTCTGGGAGCGGCTATCTTGGGAGGCCTCGGCGGTAGGATTCGGAAGGGCAAAAAAATGCGGGGCTGAAAGCAGTGACCCTAATCGCCACTCTCAACCCCGTCTCCCAGGTTCTGTGGTAGGTGAGGCGAGTATGCGTTGCAGTGGAAATTGAGGCAAGATTACGAAGGTAAGTGCCTTGCGGTTACGCAAAGGAGATAGTTCCGATCGGCGGATTGCACGCTCTTCCGCGACTGCCAGGAAATCGCCCTGCAATCTGGATCGATGCTGTATTCCGAACAATTCCGAATGACAGCTCAAGTGGAACTGGGCACCAGCCACTAACAAATGGACACTAGCAACTGGGTACTGGCAACTGGGTACTAGCAACTGGGTACTAGCAACTGGCAACTGATCTTACTTCGCCGTCACCAACGAATGAGTGATCGCGTGTACGGACAGAGCAATGCGATTCTGCACGCCGACTTTGCGCATCAGTTTTGCCACGTGCGCCTTCACGGTGCGCTCTTCAATGCCAAGCTGTCCGCCAATTTCTTTGTTGGATCGGCCGGCAACCAGCATTTCCAGAACTTCTTTTTCGCGGTCCGTAAAAGTCACCCGGCCAGCCGGAAAAATCCTCCCCGGAGCCGATGACACGCGCTCAATGAACATCGACAGAACGCGCCGCGGAGCCCATACCGAGCCCTGATTTACTATCCGAATGGCCTGTGCAAACTCGGCCGGAGTTGCCGCCTCATCGACGTATCCCTTGGCCCCGGACGCAATCGCCTTCAGAATCGTTTCCTCGTCCACGCCCGAGCCGGTCACAATGATCTTGAGATCCGGGCGAGTTGCCTTGAGGCTGGCCATCAGGTCAAAAAGGTTTTGCCCGGAACGGTTCCCGAGCAGGATGAGATCGACATTCTGCAACGTGCCAATTTCCGGCAGCGCCGCCGAGATGAGCTCGAATTCAGGTTCGGCATCGAACAATGCGCGGAACCCGACGAAGCGCAACGGATCGCTTTCTACGACTGCAATTCTGATAACCGGTTTTCTGGCGACTGCTGCTTTCATAGTTGTCCTATGGTGTATGGAGTCTCTACTCAGCATAGTAATAATCGGTCGAGATGCAAAGAGAAGGTGACCGAAGTGAAATTACGGGAGTAACATGGAAATCGCGTGAAAGCGAGCCCCCACGACCACTCTCGAATCTCCATGCCAGGGAAAGTTGAGCAGGCAGAGAACGTGCCTGCAACCAGCGCGCTGGTTCGGCCAGCTCTTTCCGACGATGCCGAGGCGATTGCGAGCGTGCACATTGCAAGCTGGCAAGCCGCATATCGGGGGCAGCTTCCGGACTATTTCCTGGATGACCTCGAAGTTCAGTTCCGTCCGAGATCGGATTTCTGGAGACAGGAGATTTCAAGTCCGCGCACAGCGAGTCACGAAATCTGGGTGGTGACGCTGGCTGATCACCTTTCCGGATTTGTCACCTTTGGTCCCGCCAGAGACATGAATTCACGGGTTGCGGGTGAGGTCTACGCAATCTACGTTCACCCGCGCCGCTGGCGGCAAGGCCAGGGAAAGATGCTTTTCACGCACGCGACAACGCGACTCGCCGCACTCGGATTCCCTAAGGCGATTCTCTGGGTACTGCAATCGAACGGAAGAGCGCGTCGCTTTTACGAACTCCAAGGATGGCGCGCAGACGGTCAAACGAAACTCGAAACCCTTCCCGGAAACATTGAACTTCGCGAAGTTTGTTATCAAGGCAAGACTGGGCTTCAAGATTGAGGGATCGTAATCATGAAGAAAAATCTGTTTCCGATTTTCATACTGACTTTGGCCCTTGCGCTTCCCGCTTTAATGTTTGCGCAGCAAGCTCCCAATGATCAGGCGCAACCGCCCGATCAGAGCGCATCAACCTACAAACCGAAGTTTCCCGGCGATCCCGCACACTCCGACTCAGAGGCCGGTGCGCTCGCCTACATGCGCGTGGTCATCCGTGCCCAGAACCAGTTCAACAAGCACTACGGCCATTACGCCACCACGCTCGACGAACTCGTTCACTCAGGATCATTCACTAAGCGCATGGTGAACCCTAACCGCGGGGATTACACCGCCAGCTTCAAAGGCAAGCGAGACAGCTATGTCTTAACGATGACGCCCACTCACATGGACGCCGATCACCGTTCCTTCTACGCCGAGGAAGACGGAAAAATTCACGCCGATGCCGACAAACCCGCCGACGATAAGTCGCCCGTCGTAAAGTGATGGTCATCTAACAATGTCATCTTGAGCGGAGCCGTCTTTCAGGCGCAGCGAAGGATCTCCTCCGCGTCCGGCTGTCTGCGCACGAGATCCCTCGTCCGCTAGCGAAAGCGCGAGGCTTAGGGATGGTAAGACCTGCCATGTGACTAAAGTTCCAATCGCGTCTAGTCCTTCCTGTCCTTGGCATTCCTGATCGCGTGTCCCACCATAGAGAAGATTAGAAGCCTCTCAATCTCCCCCAGATTCGAGAACTCTCGTGAGAACCGTCTCTTTCGCCGCGATCTTTTTCGCCGCGGTGTTGTCGTCCGCGCAAACCTCGGCACAAATACAGGCCGCGCCGCTGCCCGCCGCATCACAAGCAAGCACAACCGTCTCGCGCACCACGAAGGCGATGCATTACCGTCTGCAAGGTGGGACGACCAAGATCGATTTCCGCGGCTCCGACTTGCTCCAGAACGCTTCGGGCGAGGCCAAGGTCGAAGGCAAGAAGACGACCTTCGAGATCGATGCGAAATTCCAGGGCGTTGAAGACGCGACGAAGTTCGGCCTGGAATATCTGACCTACGTTTTGTGGGCCGTGTCGCCGCAAGGCCGCCCTGTCAATCTCGGCGAACTCAATCTCGACAAGAACGGGAGTGCGCACGTCAAAGCCTTCACCGATCTGCAGACGTTCGGAATGATCGTCACCGCTGAGCCGTATTTCGCCGTGACCCAGCCCGGCAATATGGTCGTGATGGAGAGCGTTTCGATCAGTGGCGCAGCCACTGAAAGTATTGACGCCAGCTACGAACTGGTCACGCGTGGGACCTATTCCTCCACCAACTCGCACATTCAAGACGCAATCTTCGGCATCGACCGCAATACTCCGCTCGAATTGTTCGAGGCCCGCAACGCCGTGCGCATCGCCCATGTAGCGGAGGCTGACAAGTATGCCGGCGCAATCCTTTCCAAAGCCGGCCAGCAACTGATGCACGCCGAAGAAATCTACCGCCAGAAGCAGAACAAAGCCTCCGTGGAAGCCGCCGCGAAAGAAGCAACCGAGACCGCCGAAGAGGCCCGAATCATGGCGGTCAAGCAAAAAGCCGAAGCCGAAGCGCAGGCTGCCGCGGCTGCCCGCGAGGCCAAAGCTCGCGCCGACGCGGAAGCCGAAGCTAAGCGCCGCGCCGATGCCGAAGTTGCCCGCCAGCAAGCCGAACAAGCTCGTGCCCAAGCCGAACAAGCCCAAGCCGAAGCCGAGAAAGCCAAGCAGGAAGCGCTAGCCGCCGCGCAGGAAGCCGCGCGTCAGAAAGAAGAAGCAGAAAAGGCCAAGGCCGAAGCTCTCGCTCAGCAGCAGACGTTAGCCGCAGAAGCTGAGAAAGCGAAAGCCGCTGCAGCCCAGTCCGAAACTCTGCGACAACAGGCCGAGCAGGAAAAAGCCGAGCTCCGCGCGCGTCTCTTGCAGCAGTTGAACTCGATTCTGGCCACACGGGATTCCGCCCGCGGTCTGATCGCCAATATGAGCGATGTCCTTTTCCGCAGCGGCAGCTTCGAACTTCTCCCCGGAGCCCGCGAGCGCCTGGCAAAAGTCTCCGGGATCATCCTGGCCTACCCTAGCCTGCATCTCGCGGTTGAAGGACACACGGACAGCATCGGCAGTGACGAATACAACCAGAACCTTTCCGAGCAGCGCGCCCAGGCGGTTCGCGACTACTTCGTGCAGCAGGGGATTCCGGCGAATGCAATCGAAGCGCAGGGATTCGGTAAGACCGAACCCATCGCCTCGAACGACACGCCCGAGGGCCGGCAGCAGAACCGGCGCGTGGAACTCATCCTCTCCGGCGACGCCATCGGAAACGCGATCGTCGATGAGCCACAGCCGGCGCAGTCGGCCTCGGCACCAAGACAGTAATCGTTGGCCGAATATCAATGGGCTTTCGGTCCAGCAAACAAGATGAAAATGGGGTGCCCATTTCTCGCCGATTTTGCGTGAAGTGGGTTTTTCGACAGAGCAGAGCCGAAGGATTCGCCGTCACGATCGGTTGCGTGTGTCAGTACCAGGATTTTTACCGATTCGCTCGGCCCAGCAAGTTCGCGGCGAGATAGATCACCCCAAGACCGATCAGCAATATCAAACCTTCCACTCGCGTCGACCAGACATGGAGCGCGTCAAACTGGATGCGCAAGGGATCGTTAGGCGCGATTGCGCCGAAATCTCCGGCCTGCGCCCGCAGCGCGTCCATGCGCGGGATAATCCAGAACTGCGACCAGCACGTAAGCCCGAGCATGAGAGCCACCAGCACGTGCCGCGCGGCGAACACGTGCATCTCGCCCTCGTTCAGCCAGTTGTAAATCAGCGAACTGAGCAGAAACACGATCGCGCAAACGATAGCGATGTAGTGCAGCTTGTTCAAGGCGCGCCCGACCACGTTGCCCGCCAGATGCGTTGTGGGCAGGACTTGAAAGGCGGTCGGCGCGAGCACGAAGGCGAAAAAAATCAGACCGCCGATCCAGACGATGAGAGACAGCAGCATCAGATAGCGCAGGGAGGACATGACGCGATTATAGAGCGAAGTACATCTCTCCGCGGAGTCACGGCCAGGCCGTCAAAGAAGCGGTCGTCATCCCGATGGCCCGCGTTTTCACCAGCGGAGCGAGGGATCTCCCGCTAGAACAGGCTTGTTGCACGGGAGATCCTTCACTGCGCCTGAAAACGCGGCTCCGCTCAGGATGACCGGGCTGTGTCGCGCCTCAGTTTTCTTCCTTGGGACGCATGTTCCCGGTGCGCAAATAGCGATTGTGCCAGCCCAGCGATTCGGTCAGCAGATGCGGCGTATGTTTGCCGTACGACAGCCTCTCCGCCCGCGATAAATAATCCAGCAGCAACGGCTTGTACTCCGGATTCGCGCATTTTTCGATGATCAAGTGCGCGCGCTGCCGCGGCGAGAGTCCGCGCAGGTCGGCCAGCCCCTGCTCGCTCACGACCACCTGCACGTCATGCTCGGTGTGGTCGACGTGCGACGCCATGGGCACAATCGTCGAGATCGTTCCCTTCTGCGCGACCGACGGCGCCATGAAGATCGACAGATATCCATTGCGCGCGAAGTCGCCCGATCCGCCAATTCCGTTCTGGATCCGCGATCCCATGACATGCGTGGAATTCACATTGCCGTAAATGTCGGCCTCGATCATCCCATTCATCGCGATCACGCCCAGCCGACGAATAATCCCGGGATTATTCGAGATTTCCTGCGGCCGCAACACAATCCGTTCCCGGTAGCTCGCCATATCCGCATTCACTTCATCCAGCATTTCCGGGCTCAGTGAGAACGCCGTCGCCGAGGCCGTCGTCAACTTGCCCGACTTCAGCAGCCGGATCATGCCGTCTTGAATCACTTCCGTATAGGAAGTCAGGTTCTCAAACGGACCCTCCTCCAACCCGAACAACACCGCGTTGGCAATATTTCCCACGCCCGACTGCAGCGGCAGCAGGTTCGCCGGCATGCGCCCCTTTTTCACTTCCCAGCCAAGAAATTCGAGAATGTGTCCGGCAATTTTCTTGGAAGCTTCGTCCGGAGCCTTGAACGCGCTATTGCGGTCCGGCGAATCGGTCAGTACGATCGCCACCACTTTCTTGGGATCCACTTTCAAGTAAGGCGACCCGATACGCTGTCCCGTCTTGGTCAGCGGGATCGGAGTCCGATTCGGAGGCAGCTCCAGCCCGTAGTAGATGTCATGCATGCCTTCCAGCGCCATCGGCTGCCAGGCATTGACCTCCAGAATTACTCGCTCCGCCTGATCGATCCAAGTCTTGTTATTGCCGATCGAAGAACTTGGCACCAGCCGTCCATCCTCCAGCACAGCCGTCACTTCGATCAGCGCCACATCGAGTTTGCCCAAGAATCCATACTCCACGAACTGCGCCACGTGGCTGAGATGGATGTCCATGTATTCCATCTCTCCGGCGTTGATGCGCTTGCGAGTTTCGGGGTCCGATTGATACGGAAGCCGCAGATGGATGCCTCCTGCCATGGCCAGCGCACCATCGAGCTCCGGCCCAGTCGATGCGCCGGTAAACACGCTGACCTGGAACTTCTGCCCGCGAAAATGGGCTTCCGCGATGCGGTGCGCCAGTTCGATGGGCACCGCCTTGGGATAGCCGGAGCCGGTAAATCCGCTCATGCCGATCTGGTCGCCGGAGCGGATCAGCGCCGCGGCTTCGGCCGCACTCATAATTTTCGATTCAAGCTTGGGATTCAGGACACGGGTGGTCGGGGAAGCAATAGCCATGTGGACCTCGTAGGAGACTACATATCACCGTAATTCATCAGTTTTGGGGTGGTCTGTGATTTGAATCACACGCGGATGTGGGCGGCGCGAGCGCAGACGCTATGAATCTCTCGCAAGAAAATTTTTGGCGATAACGTCTCCCGAAATGGGACGTGCCAGCTAAGCCGGGGTATCCCCCCTCTCTCCTCGATCTCTTGGAATCAGCGAGTTAGCATTGAATTGCAAAATAATCTATGGGGCACAATAGGTTGCGGGCAAAATCTTGAGCCGCAGGAACTTACAGCGCTGTTATTTCGGCCTCGGTTCCAAAACGGGAGTAATTCTGACTCTGCTCTGCTGTCGTGGCCTCGATGATGATGGCGCAATCAGAATTTTGGGCGCGAGGACGAGCGTCACATTCGGCTGTGGAAAAAATACCCCGGCAGTGTGGTCGTCCCATTTCATTCGGCCGCCTAAGCGGTGCAAGTTCGTTCATCTTGACCCTGGCCATCGACTGGAGTAACAGTTGTTCACACCCACTCGGAGCCAAACATGCGACGCCTTCCCATTCTGTGCCTGTTGACCCTCGCTATAGTTTCGTTCTCGCAACCGGGTTTCTCGCAAGCTTCCGGGCTAAACTTCGCGTCCGCTGTTGCCTACGACGCCGGCGGTTCGACGCCCTCTTTTGTCGTAGCAGCAGATCTGAATGGCGACGGCAATCCCGACCTGGTCGTAGCGAACCAATGTGCTGGCGCCACGAATAACTGTAACCTCGGTTCAGTGAGTGTACTGTTAGGCAACGGCGACGGAACGTTCGGAACACCCACGAACTTCAGCTCTGGTGGCTTCATTCCTGAATCCATTGCTGTTGCCGATGTGAATGGGGACGGCAAACTCGATCTGGTAGTCGCGAACCGCGCCTACACGGGCGAAGGTGTGACGGACAGTACGGACGGTGCAGTGGGCGTCCTTTTGGGGAATGGTGACGGAACGTTCCAAGCCCCAGTGCTCTACGATTCGGGCGGCCTGGTTGCCAATTCGGTTGCGGTTGCGGACGTTGACGGGGATGGAAAGCCCGACATCGTTGTGGGAAACCTGTTTGCGAGCAGAAGCAACAAATCCAATAGCACAATCGGAGTGCTCCTGGGCAATGGCGACGGGACCTTTCAGACTGCCGCGACCTATAGTACAGGCGGTCTCGGCAGCTTTGTAACAGACTTCGGTGACGAGACGGTCGTTGCGGTAGCGGATCTGAATGGAGACGGCAAGCCTGACGTTGTGGTTACAACCGGGTGTCCCGTCGGCGGGTGCGGTAGCAGCGGGGAGGTTGTAGGCATTTTGCTGGGCAACGGCGATGGAACTTTCCAGACGGCGGTAACCTATGGCGCAGGAGAGGGGCCCGACTCAGTCGCAGTGGCAGACCTCAACGGCGATGGCAATCCCGACCTGGTAGTCGGAGACATCGGCTGCAGCGTTGGGCGGCCCTGTGTAGGTGGCTCGGTAAGTGTACTGTTGGGTGACGGTAACGGCACTTTTCGGGCGCCGGTGAACTATAAATCGGGAGGGCTGAATGGCGACTCGGTCGCGGTGGCGGATGTGAACGGCGACGGTCAGCTTGACGTAGTGGTGGGTAGCGAGTGCGGCCTGCAAGAAATAGGGGACGGTTGTAGTTTTCCAGAGAGTCCAGGCACGGTAGGGGTGCTGCTGGGCAACGGTGACGGAACCTTGCAACCAGTCGTGCCATTTCAGGTATCCCAGGTAATTCGTCTCAGCTCGGTGGCAGTATCGGACATAAACCGTGATGGGAAGCCCGATCTGTTGGCGGTTGGCTGCAGCAACACCGACGGCCAATGTATAGGCGAGGGCATGGCTGAGGTGTTGATTAATGAGAGCATCTCCGCTACGACAACTGGTCTTGTATCTTCGCTGAATCCTTCACACATCAAACAACCTGTGACCTTCACCGCCATAGTCCCGCCGCAAGGAAAAGGAACGCCTATGGGCATCGTCACTTTCGTATGCGGTGGCACGAAATTGGGTGTTTCACCTCTTAACCGCAGTGGAGTGGCGACCCTGACGACTTCTAAGCTGGCGGTGGGCTCGCACCGTGTTACCGCGACCTACAGTGGAGATGCCAACCACCCGTCCAGCACTTCGCCTGTGTTAAACCAGCTAGTGCAGGGAGCCATCGCTGCGCTATCTGCAACCAGCCTGAACTTTGGCGATCAAACGGTTGGCAGCGCAAGCGCGGCTCAAACCGTAACACTGAAGAACACGGGCAATATCGCCCTTGCTCTGAAGCCCGTAACCGTTACCGGGACGAATCGTTTCAATTTTCATCAGACCAGCAGCTGCGGTTCGTCGCTTGCGGCCAACGCGAACTGCACAATCTCGGTCACGTTCAAACCCTTATCTGCAGGCGTGCGAACGGCTGCTGTGACTATCTCGGACAACGCTCCGAACAGTCCGCAAGAAATCTGGCTTAGCGGCGTGGGCGTGCAACCGCAATGACGATTCATCAGCAGGTATGCGCCTTTTATCGGCGCAAGCCGATTGAAAAATCCCCTTTGCAGCCCTGACGCATCATTCCGTCCAGAAGCACTACATTGTGTCGGTGTGCTTTGGCGCGTGGACGGTCGCTAGGCTCTCTACATCCAACCGACCTCAACCGGGTTCTAGTGATCCGATCCGAAGGCCCAAATAGAAACTTCGCACGGCGACCGAATCTCGGCCTGAAAATCTCCGCTGCCGTTTCCAGGGAGAGAGACATGCCACGTCATCATCTTCTGGTTTTACTTGTTGCATCGTTTCTCCTGGCTAATGGCTGTATGTCTGACCCTGCTCCAGCGGCCGACAACCACGACGCCGATCTTCAGACAGTTAAGAACATCGAGGCGGCGCGAATGCAGGATCCGCGGAGCAAAGATCTGGAGAAATGGATCGGCTACTTTGCGGAGAACGCCAGCGGACTCTACCCCGGAACCCGCATCGCCGACGGCAAGGCCGCTCTGAAGGAGGCGGTCGCGCCGTTCTTTACCGATCCCAACTTTGCCGAGATGCCCCAATCGACACGGATGATGGCATCCAAAGGGGGCGACATGGTCTATTCGCGGGGAACCTACATGTTGACGATGACGAATTCCAAGACCCACAAGCCCATGACAGACACAGGCAAATATTTGACTATTTACATGAAGCAGCCGGACGGTAGCTGGAAGATCGTCGCCGATACGTACAACTCCGACTCACCGTTGTGATGGCGTGGAACACCGGTCGCCATAGTGTTGGAAATCGCGGTGCTTCAAACGGGGCGAATCAGAAGACGTGGAATCTGCAAGACGGCGAGCCAGTCAGCGCGAAGAAAGCTCTTAAACTATTGATTGTGAAAGACTTTGTCGTGTTCACAAATAATTACTTGACCTCGATTCACCTTGCCTTTACATTATCGAGTTCCAGGAAAGACGGGGAGCCTCTTGGGCCGGTTGTCGTTCGCCCATGTCGTACAGGGAACTCCTGAAATTGAGCATCTTCCGTATCCTGGCATGCATCTATTCAAGTGAGTTTTACGCTTACTCCTTAAAAACCTAATCGGATTCAGTGACTTAGATCGGCACTCTGGGGCTCTGGTCACCCTCCCGTGGCAAAAGGATAAGGCGAAAGGCCACAATCATAACTAGAAGGAGAGATAAAGCACATGCGCTCTGATCGTGTGTTTGATGCTTTACAAACTCTGCGGAACCGGTATATGCTCTGTCAGCTTGCCTCGAAGGCCACGCGGAAGTTCCACCGGCCCAGCACCAGAATCCAGGAAACAATGAATGGCGTGCTGGACCGCATCGCTGGCTCACCGCGGCAAGAAGTTTTGTCGGAACCAGAAAACTACGCTGAGGCACAACGGCGGGCTGCTTAACCCAGCCCCGCCTTCCTGCCTTGGTAGAAGTTGAATCTTCCTGAGTCCCCTCCTTTTGAAAATCTCCCGTTGACACTACCGAATACGCTTTAGTGCACGGGTTCAGGTGAATCATGACCATTGCTGAACTGAAAGAAAAGAACATCACCGAGCTGACCAAGATCGCAAGGACCTTGGATCTGCCCGGTGCCAGCGGTATGCGCAAGCAAGACCTTATCTTTAAGATCCTCCAGGCGCAGAGCGAAAAAGAAGGCCACATCTTTGCCGAAGGCGTGCTCGAAATCCTGCCTGACGGCTACGGCTTCCTGCGCTCGCCGGACTACAACTATCTCCCCGGCCCGGACGACATTTACGTCTCGCCCTCGCAAATCCGCAAATTCGATTTGAAGACTGGCGACACCATCAGCGGCCAGGTGCGTCCTCCGCATGAGGGAGAGAAATATTTCGCGCTCGTCAAGATCGAGGCCGTCAACTTCGAGTCGCCCGACGAGGCGCGCAACAAGATTCTGTTCGACAACTTGACGCCACTGTATCCGCAGGAACGAATCAAGCTGGAAACCACGCGCGAAAACTCCAGCGCCCGCGTGATGGACCTACTCACGCCTCTCGGTAAAGGACAGCGCGGACTGATTGTTTCTCCGCCACGCGCCGGCAAGACCATGCTGCTGCAGAATGTGGCGAACTCCATTACCACCAATCATCCGGAAGTAGTCCTGATGGTGCTCCTGATCGACGAGCGGCCGGAAGAAGTCACCGACATGCAGCGTTCGGTCAAGGGCGAAGTCATTTCCTCCACATTTGACGAGCCAGCCGCTCGTCACGTCCAAGTTGCCGAAATGGTGATCGAAAAGGCCAAGCGGCTGGTCGAGCACAAGCGTGATGTGGTCATCCTGCTCGACTCGATTACCCGTCTGGCTCGCGCGTACAATACGATTGTTCCGCCTTCCGGCAAAGTGCTCTCCGGCGGCGTGGATTCCAATGCCTTGCAGCGCCCCAAGCGGTTTTTCGGATCGGCACGAAACATCGAAGAGGGCGGATCACTGACCATCATCGCCACCGCGCTGATCGATACCGGATCGCGCATGGATGACGTGATCTTTGAAGAATTCAAGGGCACGGGCAATTCGGAAATTATTCTCGAGCGCAAACTGGTCGACAAGCGCGTCTTCCCGGCGATCGACATCCAGCGCTCGGGTACGCGAAAGGAAGAGCTGCTCATTCCCAAGGAAGATTTGCAGCGGATCTGGGTTCTGCGCAAGGTATTGAACCCGCTGTCGCCGGTCGAAGCCATGGAATTACTCGTGGAAAGAATGGGCAAGACCAAGTCCAACGGCGAGTTCCTGGCCAACATGAGTACGCTGTAATCCTCTAAAGCAAACACGCTACAAAGCCAGAGACCATCCCTCTGGCTTGGTTTGACATCCAAAGGGTCGTTTTGGTGCGAGGCCGCGCAGTTCTACCGGCCTTCGACCGAAGGCACGTTCTGTTCGGATTTTGAATTCGCGCAGAAGGGCTACCATTCGACTCTCGGGAGGCTTCCGTGGGCTCCAGACTTCTCGCCTGCACGTTCCTGCTCATCACCCTTTCGCTGCCCGGGCTAGCCCAGATGCCGGGTGCTCAACCGCAGCGGCAGCCTCCGCTTCAGCCAAGATCGGACCTGGGTATGCCCATGAATAGCGAGGAGGATGCCACGGCGCGTATGAATGAGGAATTGGGAAAAAAGGCGGAAGTAGAACGGGTCGAGCAGCTCAAGAGCGATACCGACAGACTTTTGAAGCTCTCGGTCGAACTCAAGTCGTACGTTGATAAGACCAATACCAACGTGCTCTCGCTCGACGTCATGAAGAAAGCCGAGGAAATCGAAAAACTCGCCAAGAGCGTGCATGACAAGATGCGGGGACCGAACTAACCGACGATCGTTCTTCTTGCGGGAAAATCTTTCCTCTGCCCCACTGGGCGACCCCTCACGGACGCAATACGACTGCTGTGAATTTAGAGATTGTTCCAGCTTCCATTGTGAGCCATAATCCGCTTCAGCAGCCAGCTTTAGCGAATCGCGTTCGCAGCGGGTTGTGGAGAGGACTTCCTTTATGCGCCAGCTACTGGCACTTCTCGCGACTTTGTTTGTGCTATCGGGAGCTTGGATTTCGGCGCAGCAGCAGCCACGGCTTCCATCCGGTATCTCGCAGAGCGGAAGCCAAAACAGCGACATTGGAGATGTCCCGGTCACTTCCCGTCAGAATGACGCTCAGAGAAAACAGCAGCAAGCCGCCAACTTGCAGCGGCAAGCTGAGATCAAACGCGATACTGAAAAAATGCTCCAACTGACGCAAGAACTGAATGATTTCATGCAGAAAAGCAGTCAGAATGTCCTGTCGCTCGACGCCATCAAGAAAGCGGAGCAGATCGAGAAACTTGCGCACAACGTGAAGTCCAAGATGAAGCAGGTCTATTAATCACGTTGTCAGGCCCGCGTCCAAGCGCAAGAGAAAACGCCATCCGGTAGTGCCGGATGGCGTTGACGAAAAAGCATCGAGTCCTTTAAGCCGCGGTCCCCGATTTAATCCGCATCCCGTAAAAGGACTTGTGCACGAAGAAGAAAGACACCAGGAAAAACACCAGCGCCAAGCCCCGTGTGAGGGTTGAACTGTTTACAGACAGCGAGACCGCCAATTCCACGGCCAGCAGTCCGAACAAGGTCGTGAACTTGATCACGGGATTGAGCGCGACTGACGAGGTATCTTTGAACGGATCGCCGACGGTATCCCCGATGACAGTCGCGTCGTGCAGCGGAGTGCCTTTCTGCTTGAGTTCAACTTCGACAATCTTCTTTGCGTTGTCCCAGGCAGCGCCCGCATCGGCCATGAAGATCGCCTGGTACAAGCCGAAGATGGCGATCGAGATCAGGTAGCCGACAAAGAAGAACGGCTCGACGAAGGCGAAAGCCAATGTCGCGAAGAAGACGGCGATGAAAATGTTCAGCATGCCTTTCTGCGCATACTGGGTGCAAATTGCCACCACTTTCTTGCTGTCCGCCACGGAGGCTTTTTCCACGCCTTCGAGCTTGATGTGGGTCTTGATAAACTCCACCGCGCGATAGGCTCCCGTCGTAACAGCCTGGGTGGAAGCTCCGGTAAACCAGTAAATCATGGCACCGCCGGTGATCAGGCCCAGGAAAAAGGGCGCGTGCAAGAGTGAAAGCTTGTCCACGTTCTGGGTGAGTCCGTTGGTCAGGGCCATGATGATGGAGAAGATCATGGTCGTGGCACCGACCACAGCCGTGCCGATCAGCACGGGCTTAGCCGTCGCCTTGAAGGTGTTGCCCGCGCCATCATTGGCTTCGAGCAGATGTTTGGCGCGTTCGAAATCGACGTGCATGTGGAAGTCCTTCTCGACTTCGGCTTCGACATTCGGAACCTGCTCGATCAGCGACAATTCGTAGACGGATTGTGCATTGTCAGTCACCGGACCGTAGGAATCCACGGCGATCGTCACCGGGCCCATGCCGAGGAATCCGAAAGCGACTAGGCCGAAGGCGAACACGGCTGGAGCCAACATTCCCGCTGCCAGTGCTAATCCCATCGTGCTCATGTAATACCCAATGGCCATTAGACCCATCATGGAAAGGCCGAGATAATAGGCGGAGAAGTTGCCGGAAACGAATCCCGACAAGATGCCCAGTGACGCGCCGCCTTCAGCGGCCGAAGTGACCACTTCCTTGACGTGCCGCGACTCGGTCGAAGTAAAGACCTTCACTAACTCCGGGATCAGCGCTCCCGCCAGTGTTCCGCAGGAAATAATCGTGGAGAGTTTCCACCATTGCGTACCGTCTGTTCCGACGACCGGAATGATGAAGTACGAAACCAGGTAGGTGAGTGCGATCGATACGATCGAGGTGATCCAAACCAGCGAAGTCAGAGGCGATTCGAAGTTCATTTCATTGGCAGATCCGTATCGAGCCTTGGCAATGGCGCCATTGAGGAAGTACGAACCCGAACTGGAAACCAGCATCATGACGCGCATCACGAAGATCCAAACCAGCAACTGGACCTGCACGGCGGGATCCTTCACGCCCAGCAGGATGAAGGTGATCAGGGCCACGCCAGTCACGCCGTAAGTCTCGAAGCCATCGGCGGACGGTCCGACCGAGTCGCCGGCGTTGTCACCGGTGCAGTCGGCAATGACGCCGGGATTGCGGGCATCATCCTCCTTAATCTTGAAGACAATCTTCATCAAGTCGGAGCCGATGTCGGCGATCTTGGTGAAAATTCCACCCGCAATGCGCAGCGCCGCCGCGCCCAGAGATTCACCAATCGCGAATCCGATGAAGCACGGTCCGGCGTAATCTCCCGGCACGAACAACAGAATGATCAACATCATGATTAACTCGACCGAGATAAGCATCATGCCGATGCTCATGCCGGCTTCGAGCGGGATCGCATAAACGGGATACGGTTTGCCCGGTAACGAAGCGAATGCCGTTCGCGAATTCGCGAAAGTATTGACGCGGATACCGAACCACGCGACCCCATAGCTGCCTGCGATTCCCACCAAACTGAACCCGAGAATAATGAGCACGCGGAAGGCTTCCATGTGTTGCAGCACGCCGAAATACAGAAGGATGATGACCGCGATAAAAGCCCACAGAAACAGAATGAACTTGCCCTGCGTTATCAAATACGTCTTGCAGGTTTCATAGATGAGTTCCGAGATTTCGCGCATGGCCCGGTGCACCGGCAGGTTCTTAAGGCGCATGTAAATGGTCATGCCAAACAAGAGCCCGAGAATGCAGAACACGATGCCGATGAGCAGAAGGTTGTGTCCGTTGATGTGCCAAGGTAAAAAGTCGACCTTGGAAAGGTCCGGCAGCTTGAGGGAAGCCTCGCCGCCCGCGGTTTCGCTCTGAGATTGAGCCAGGGCGGACGTGGCGCCCATTGTCAACAGAGCGCCCGCGATCGCAATTTTGTTGACCACCCGGCGTGCGTTGCACGCCGCAGTGGCGAGCCATGTGCGCATAAGAAGTCCTCCGAAATGATGCGATTTGTAGGAACGCAGGACGTGTTTCGATCCATCTCCGTAAGCAAGTTCTCTCGGCGTGTCGATTTTCGCTTATTTGCGAGAAGCCGGACGTGATCCCGAGCACAATGCGAGCCCAAAGTGCTTCCGGAATTCCGAACACGCTTCCACCGCAAGACCTTGAAGGAGTGATGAAGCTTGGCCGCGTCGGAGCCTGCGCCGGGTCAACTTAAACTCGCCGCGAAATCAGCCGGTAAACAGGTCCCGGCCCTCGCGGCCCTAGCGCAAAACGGGCATTTATAACACGCCAAATTCACGGGGTCAAACCGTGAATTCACTAAGGTACCACAGGCCGTTCCAAATCAGGACAACAGCGTCTCTTATCGCGTCAGATCATCAATTTGAATCTGATACGGCTGCAGCAGCTTTCCGGTCGCATGATCGATTCCCGCTACCGCCAGCTGATATCCGACCTCAGCCTGGATCAGGCTTTGCTCGGCGGCTGCCAGTTCCGTCTGCGCTTCGAGAACGAGAAAAATCGTGCTTGATCCCAATTCGTATTTCCGCTGTTCCGCGACCATGGTCTTTCGGGCCAATTCCAACGCATCCTTTCCCGCGGCAATACTGAGTTTCGCCTGTTCCAGTTGATGAACGGCAGTGCTGACGTCAAGCGTCACTTGCTCGCGAACCTGCCGCTGGCCGTACAAATCGCTGCCGCGAGAGACGAGCGCCGTCCCGAGTTCCGCCTGCGCAGCGCGATTGCGGATGGGCAGAGTCAGAGACAGTTGCGCTTCATAGGTGGGATAACCAAAACCGAAAAGTTGGCTCACCGATGACGTTGACATCGACTGGCCGGTGCCGTTGATCTGAGCGCCGCCCACTCCGTTGGTCGCGTAGAGCGCCATCAGATCGAGTTGCGGCAGCAGGTGATTGTGCGCCAGGCGAATGCGGGTGTCGTCGGCCGAAAGCGCCGCGCGCGCGGCCACAAACTCTGGCCGTCCGTCCAACGCTTGATGCAGAGCCGTGGCAATATCCGTTGTCAACAGTTCGTCATCCGGCTCGGGCTTCTCGGTCAGTTCCATGTCGATCGCCTGGAAATAAGGATCCTGATCCGCGCCGATGGTGAATCGGAGCGTATCTTCCGCTTGTTTCAGGGCGTATTCACTTTGAATCACCTGCACGCGGCGCGAAGCCACCTGCGACTCGGAACGGTAAATATCGAGCGGAGGCAGGGCGCCGAGTTCGAGCGCGCGCTTGTCATGTTTGTAAGTCGCTTCGGCCGCATCCATGGAGCGGCGAGCAACCTCCAAATTCCCACGCGCTTCAATGACAGCCCAGTATTGCTGTACCACCTGCAGAATGTTGTTGTTCACCTGCGCGGCGAATGCGGCTTGGGTCTGCTGCAAGTTTCGCCGAGCGATGATCAGGGGGGCGCGGTTAGCGAAGAGCCATCCGTTGCGAAGTAGCGGCTGCGTGAACTGGAAACTCAGCGTTGAAGTGATATAGGGATTCAAGAAGTAGAACGAATTGTTGATCGAGTTGTAATTGCTGCTGACTGTCGCTTGCACGTTCGTACCCGATTCGAACGTCTGCGAATAATTGAACTGCAGAGACTTCGAGGTGTCTTTCACGTTGACGTTGAGCCCACCCGTACCCTGCAGCGTGCTGAACGGTGAAGCGATGTTGCTGGTGATGTTGTACGAACTCGCGATTACCGGATCGAACGGCGAATGCAGCCCCAAAATCGTGAATTTCGAAGTATCAACCTGCGTCTCTTGCACACGGATAAAGCTGTTGTTTTCGAGCGTAAGGACGACTGCGTCTTGCAGGTTGAGCTGCAATTTCCCGTCGACAACATATTTTTGTAGATGCGGAGGCGCAAGCTTGTCCGAGATAACCCGCGGTGTCGCCATGTCTTTGTAGCGCTCGTGCGTTTGCGCCCAGGCAAGCGAGAGGAAAGTCGAGAACAGACAGACAAGAAGTGCGAGGCGAGAACAGTGCATTCGCCGATCCCTCCAGGTTGTATTTGCCGTGCGTGAAGAGCGCCGCGTTACTCGTAACGAATTGCTTCGACTGGGTCGAGTCGCGCAGCTTTAACTGCTGGATAAATTCCGAAAATCAATCCGACGGTGATCGAAACAATGAACGCCAGCAGGATGGAGCTTACGGTGACGATCGTGGACCATCCCGCGAGCCATGCGATCAACCTCGACATGAGGAAACCGAACATGATGCCGAAACTTCCGCCGACGAAGGAAATCAGAACGGCTTCGACCACGAACTGGCGGACGATGTCGGCCTGACGGGCTCCAACGGCGCGCCGGACACCGATTTCGCGGGTTCGCTCTAAAATGCTGGCGAGCATGATATTCATGATTCCGATTCCGCCGACGAGCAGCGAGATCGACGCGATAGCGACCATGACGGCATTGAACAGTCGTTCGGTGCGTCGTTGCTCGGCCAGAAGTTCGGCCGGCACGATCACGCTGAAATCACCCGCGCCGTGATGCGAAGAGTCGAGAATGGCGCGCACCACCTGCGCGACCGAGCCCATGTCGGCGTCATCGCGAATCCTGAGATAGATTCCGTCGATTTCATCGCGCACGTCGCTGTAATTATCTTCGAGGCGCAGAACGGCGGAATTCAAGGGCACGTAAATGATGTTATTCAGATCTTGCGTGGGAACGCCCGCAACTTCGGTTTGAGAACTGAGCAAAGGCGAAGCGACGCCCACCACGCGGAACCAGGTTTCATTGGTTTTGACGTATCGGCCGATCGGATTGGCCGAGCCGAACAGACTGGTTCGCGCCGCGGCACCGAGCACACACACGGGCGCGGCTCGCGCCTGATCATTCTCGGTGAAGAATCTGCCGTCGAGTACCTGCAGGCCAGCAATCTTCTGGTAAACGGGATCGACTCCGTAAATCGTCGGCAGATCCTGCTGCGATTTGGGAATCGTCTTCGACGGAGTCATGCGTTTTCTGGGCGTGCCGGCAACGATGTCGCTCACGTCGTCGCTAATCACGCGGTAATCCTGGAACGTGAGGCCGGGGGAAATCTTGCGAACCTTCTGATGCGCCTGCCATTCCGTTGTCTCTTTGGCTTCTACGATGAGATTGTGAACCCCCATCTGCTCGATTAGCGCCATGACTTTCTGCCGCGCGCCCGCGCCGATGGAGAGCATGGAAACCACGGCGGCGACGCCGAAAATCATGCCCAGCATGGTCAGCAATGAGCGCAGGCGATGCAGCAGCAGATTCTGAAATCCCAGCTGCACATCGGGCAGCCAATTCTGATAGCTGCGCAAGGTGTGCGGGTTCGGGTTGGAGGCGAGAGTGGCCATTACGGCGTGCCTCCGGCCGGTGAGGTCGCGGGAGCAGTGGTCTTCCGCGGCGCGGTGGGATCGATCAGAGCGATCTCAGTTCCCGCACCCAGTCCTTGAATGGCGGCGCGGCTCTCGTTTTCGGCTTCCACCTTGACCTCATGCGGATCGAAGTTGTTCCCGTTCCGCATATACGCGACGCGCTTGCCATCTTTTAAAAAGAGAGCCTGCCGCGGAATATACAAGACATTCTTCTGCGTATCGCCAGCAATCGATACATGGGCCGTCATGCCGGGGCGCATCCGGCTGTCGACGCTCGCGAGTTTCACGGTGACGTCGAATTTGGTGCCGCTGTCGTCGTCCCAAAACATGTGCGCGCTGCCCGCCCCCAGAGTCTTCACCGTTCCATGAAAGGTATCGCCGGGCAGCGCGTCAAGTGCGATATCCACGGTCTGGCCCAGCTTGATGTTATTTCGCTCGACTTCACCCACTTTCGCTGCGAGTTCCAGGCCGCTGGGATCGATGACCTGTGCCACGGTTCTGCCGGGCTCGACTTGATCGCCTTCGCGAAACTCCGGAAGCGTCATCCCGCTGAAGAAAAATCCGCCTGCCGCTCCTTCATTTTTTTCGAGTGCAACGAGGCCGTCCATGGGCGCCGTGACCCGCATTTTATCGATGTTGCTCTGCGCCTGGTCCATGGCCAGCTTCGCCTTGTTTCTTTTTTCCTCTGCTAAAGAGATCGTCGCCTGATTGGAGACACTGCGGGATTTAACGTCTTGGTCCAACTCCGCGAGCACCCGCTTCGCGCCTTCAAGAGCCAGATTGTTCTTTTGTGCGTCGATGGGACTGACCAGTTCGTTCTTTTGCACGTCTAATTCCGCGCTGCGCACATCGAAGCGCGCTTTGAGCAGCGCGACCTTATCCTGGGCGGCTGCGACCGCTGCGTCGGCTTTTGCTTTGGCGATCTCCTGCTCGGCCTGCATCAACTCCGAACGCTGCTGCTCGAGGTTATAGCGCTGTTCCGCCGGATCAAACTCGATGACGAGTTCGCCCTTTTTGACGGCCGTGCCGGTGTGCACCAAACGCGTGATCTGCAGCGCGCCGCCTCCGATAGGGGGCGCGGTGAGCATTTGCGACTGGCTCGCCCGCAGTTCGCCGGTGACATAGACGCGCATGGGAAGATCGCCGCGCTGCACGCGCCCGATAGGCACATCGAGTGCGGTCGTCTTTGGCGCGGCCCAGTGCACCATGGCGAAGCCGGCGATCGCCACGCAAACGAGCGAGGCTCCGAGGCTCACGGTGAGTGCGCGCTTCTTTTTCATGGCCATTCGCTATGCCTTATTCCTTCGCCGTCGGATCGCGCAGCGCGAGCTTGTCGCCCGGACTCACGCCCGTCGCTACCAGAATTCTGTCGCCGCTCTTTCGTCCCACTTGAATGGGAGTTTCCTGAAATTCTCCACTCCGCCAGACGTAGACCACGTTTTGTCCAGATTTTTGAAACACAGCCAGCGCGGGAATGATGACGGCATTCGGCACTTTGTCGATCAGTACCTTCACATCGCCCGAGATGCCGGGCTTGAATCGCGGATCGCTCTGGTCGAGAGCGACATACAACGTGAAATTGCGGGTAAGCGGCCACCCGCCGGAGAAATCGAGGCTGGCGATTTCGCCGATTTGTTCGATATGGCCGCTGAACTGGCGATCGCCGATGGAATTGAACTGAACTGTGACCGACTGCTTCGCCGCCAGGCGCCCGCGCTCGGTTTCATCGACCCGGGCGGAAACGCGCAATGTATTCGCGTCGGGCAATTCGGCGATAGCGGCCCCGGGCCAGGCACGGTCTCCAGTCCGATAGGTGGCCATGTTCGATCCGGCCCAGTGTTGCAGCAACGTGATGGTTCCCGCTGTAGGAGCGCGCAAGGACATCTGAGACAGGGCATGCTCAGCGCGCTGCACATCAAATTTCGCTTTCGCGCTGGCTTGCACCTTGCTTTCAATGGTCGCGTCGTTCAAAGTTTTGTCGGATCCTTCTTTTGCCTCGGCTTCCTGCAAAGCTTGCTGCGAATCGGCCAGCTTGAGCCGGGCCTCCTCTCCTTCGATTTTGGAAACAATTTCCTGCTTGCTGGCCTCGAGCTTCGCCCCTTCCACGTCGTATCGTGCCTTCAGCACGGCCGTCTTGTCCTGCTCAGCCGCCAGACGAGCCTGTGCGCGTGCCTGTGCGATTTCCGCTTCTGCCGATTTCAGCGTGGACCGATACTGCGCCAGATCCTGCTCGGTTTTCGTTTTGTCGAACTCGACGACCACGTCGCCCGGCTTGACAGTTGCGCCTTCTGGGGAAAGCTTGACGATCTGCAAGTCGCCGGCATCGGCAGGAGCGCTGATCGTCACCGACTTGAGCGCCTTCATCTCTCCGTGGAAATCAACGGAGTCGAGAAAATCACCGCGCGTGACTTCAACCGTAGGAACTGACGGTGAATGCCTGCCCAGCCGCACCGATCCGAGCAGAATCGCGCTGCCCGCCAGCACGAGAATGACGATCGCCAGAACCTTATGTTGCAGCGAGAAACGCTTGAGGCGGTCGAACGTCACGAGCCACTCCTCGCCGGGCGCTGGCCAGTCAAGCCGGTGTCCGGCGTCGTAAGGTTTACATCCACCGCGGCGGAAAGATCTGGCATCAGTTTGGGATCGTGTCCCTGAATGGAGAAGATCACCACAAAGGCGCGAAGCTTGTTGGAGAAATCTCCGCTCTCCGCGATGGGGGCCAGCTGATCAAGCTTGCCGTGAAACGCCATCTCGGGATACGCGTCGAGCCGCACGGTCGCGGTCTCTCCCACCCGCAGGCTGGGAAAATCTTGTTGATTGGCAAGAACTCGCACCTGCATCGAGGACGGATCCACAACCTGCATGAAAGGAACGCCGGGGCGCACCTGATCGCCTTCCTGCACTTCGCCCATCGTGCCCTGTTTCCAGATCGTATTGAGCACGACCACACCGTCGAGCGGTGAATGAATTTGCATCAGGTCCGAATTCGCCTGCGCATGCATCATGGTTTGTCGGGTTCGATCGCGCTGGATCTCCAGAATCCGGATCGCCGCCTGTGCCGCTTTGCGCTTCAGACCGAATGTTTCCCGCAGCTGGGCGTAGGTGGCTTTGGCTTCTTCGAGCGTCTCTTGATTTTTTTCTGCATCGATGCGGGAAACGATTTCATTCTTTTGCGATTCCAGTTCGGCTTTGCGCAGGCTATCTTCGGCCTGCTTCAGTTCGGTCTCATCTTTGGCGCGGCCGGCCACTTCTTTCGCCTCCTCTTCGCCAACCTGGTCGAGCAGCTTCTCGTAGTCCGCCTTCTTGTCGACGAAGTCGCGCATTTGCGCCTGGCGGTCGAACTCCACCAACAGATCGCCGCGCTTCACCCAAGTGCCCGCCGGGAGCATGCGAACAATTGTGAGTGTGGGAATCTGCTGACCTTCGAGCAGCGGCGCGAGGATCGCGCGCGACTGCACCGCTTCTGTTGTTCCCTTGAGGCGTAAGATTTGTGCCGAATCGGGCAAGAGTGAATTCAAACGATATGCGGTGCGGGGAGTTCGGCTGCGGAGCTCGGCCGCGACGATACCGACTATCACAAGCAGAGCAACCGCGCCAATCAGCAGAACGACCGTTTTTCGGGATCGTCGTGGTGGAGGCGGGGCAAGCTCCGACTGTTCCGGTAGCAGGACCTGACCGGAGGGGGACTCAGTTCTCGGAGTCACTTCCGCAGGAGCTGTTGACATGAGTGGCGCACTCCCGCCGTAAGAATAGGAGATGAGCCTCAAACGTTGCCCATCCCGGATAACTACGTTATCGAAGAGAGAACGCATTTCCAAGGTGTTTTTGCGGCAGCCTCTGCCTCAATTCCATAAGCCTGGTTGCCAAGCCGCAATTGTACCGCTGCAGTTTAGAGTCCAGATCGTCTTCTGATAAGTAGCATGCAGGCGACGAACCGGTCCGAGTGGGCACAAACATGTGCCCAGATGGATTATGGTGCCTATCTGAACGAGTCGCCGCGGGAGTTGCGCAATCTGGTTAGGAATTATCCAGGTATCAGGCCTGAAATTCCGTTTTTCGACGACGAGTTTAATTCCATTCCCTCCTGGGTGGGATCGGACGAATCGGTGCGGGCAAAATACGTGCCGCGAGGACTGATCTACAATCACGCCGCCGGGGTAAAGACTTTTGTGTGGCTGCTAACGGCCGAGACCCACGGGAATGAATACGATGATTTCGGAATCATCCACGGCCGGACGAACCACGACTACGATTTCACGCCGCGCCCAGCCTTGTTGGGAAGCCAGAGGGAGCCGTAGGTGTCGTGGACAAGGTTTCTACGGCAGTCGATCTTGCAACCGGGGGACTCAAGGATACCTACCAGACAATTCGCAACTTCATTAGTCCCCCTGCTCCGCCGTCACCGCCTGCACCTGGGCTCCCTAACTACTAGGACGGAAGGGGCTGATACGGATGGTGAATGATCTTGATTTGGAGAACTTAAGAATGGCGACCCGCAAAGTGAGTTCCAAGCTAATTCTGCTTTTCATCGACGTTGGTGTGGTCCTGGGGATGATTCTAGGCTATACGAATTACCACGTTGACAAACTCGGGCTTCTTACCATCGGCTTTCTGTCCTTGCTTGTCCTCAACGGCATGTTCTTTCTGGTGCGAAAGATCGAGCCCGACCTCCCGTCGGCACGGCTGAAGCAGATGAACAAATGGGTAGTCTGCCAATTGTTCTGCTTGCAGGGCTGACTGTTCTTGCTGAACTGTTGAGCAGAAGTCGGTAAATCTACGATTTGAAGGAGGTACAACTACGACGGGCGTTCCCGTGCTTCGGCGCAGAATACGGAAGTAGCCCAAAACCAGCAACCCCAACAAAGTCAGCCGCAGTCTAACTCTCAGAAGTCATCTGACGACCCCAACTACAAGAAAGGTGTTCCGCCGGCAACAGGAGAGCTGAAGAACCTCCGGTCATGTACCCAGAACTGCGTGGATAAGCAGCTAACGGTCACATCGACGAATGAGCCGTTGCCAAACGGCAAGCACGGTCCAGACACTCCGCACGGCAAAGGAGAAGCTGCCGACCTCAGAGTCAACAAGCGGGAGGAGGGAAAGGTGCTGCAATGCGCAGCGAACTGCGGTGCCAAGTTTGGCTTAGATGAGCGTGCACACCCGTCAGGTCCCAGTCTTCTTCCGCACGTCCATATTCAAACTGTTCCGGGCCAGCAACGTCGCCTGTGGTCGTCGCGACCGCCGCTAGGCTCTGATTGCCTCCCGTCGCGGCACCAACTACTAATCCCTGAGGGGAACCGTAGGCTTCGACCGCCTCAGTGCCTTCCTTCGTGTCCGTGTTAGTTGCTGTGCCGATTATCTGCGTCGTTCCAGACACGAAAGAAGCCGAACCGCCGATGCCTCCAATCAAAGCACCCGCAACGCCGATTTCTGGGTTCGTAGCAACGACAAACACGGCTGCGGCACCCCCCACGGCTTTCAATCCTCCCTTGGCATACTGTGACAACTTGCTTGCTTCCTTGGGTTTTTCCGCTGGCT
Organism: uncultured Acidobacteriaceae bacterium; assembly: GCA_963772045.1. Classification (GTDB taxonomy): domain Bacteria; phylum Acidobacteriota; class Terriglobia; order Terriglobales; family Acidobacteriaceae; genus Sulfotelmatobacter. The sequence goes on from CAVYWC010000007.1 coordinate 338,413, forward strand.
TTTTATTTTGCGCCGTTCCGTTTGGATCGAGACACTGACCACTATCTGATATGGGGACCGACCCACAATGCCCGTCGGCATCGGCGCGTCGCACCGGCAGCAACTTCATTGTCGGCTTCTGCTCCCCCAGTCTTCCGCTCAAGTAGAGCCGGCGCCAGCCAAATACCTGGTTCGCATTCACCCCATGGGCTCGCGCGATGCGTGCCACTGACGCGCCTTCGATTAACGTCTCTTCCACAATCCGCCGCTTGCGTTTATGCTCTGTAAAATACGAATGCGCTCTTCGCCGACACGAAATTCGACCCATCCCTGGAGATTTCCAGCAGCGATATACCGGCGCTCCGCCGCAAGAGCGGTTTCCCATGCATGAGCTTCGGATTCCGCTCCAAGCGCGGCAAAGCGATTGTTGCGTACCGGATGGCGGCACACAGTCTGCCGGGAAATGGATTCCCACCGTTTTATGCGACGTTCACCCTGAAGAACACTGGCATTCAAAACCCGGTGCTGATCGACGTTGTATCAGGGAATATTTGCCCGCAGCAGTGGAAAAGCGGAACGTCTGACACCCTGGAGGCCCTGCCGGTGACCGACAGCATTCGGGCCGTCGCCGATGCGGATTACTTCGACTGGCCGGCTCTTTCCGAAGCGTCAGTTCACTGGATGCTGCCTTGAAAGGCGATACAGTCAACCTTTCCTGGCAGACTGCATGGCGGCGAGCCGCGCCATATCGTGGTGGAGCGTCGCGCGGATCCGAACAGCGGTCACGGCTTATGGCAGCGAATCGCGGAGATGCCGTCTGACACTGCTGGCTATACGGACTCTCATCTAAAGAAAGGCTAGCTGGTTGCATATCGCGTGCGAGCCACGAATGCAGATGGCGAATCCGCCAGCTTAAACACGGTTCGAGTTGCGGTTCCGTAGATCTCGTGCTTGTAGCCGGGTCGCAATCTTCGTACTTAATGGTTAGTATTGCCGCCGTCATTGCTTACTTTGGCCGCTTCGTCTTCGACGATTCGGCCCACGCGGTTTGATGGTTTCCTAGAAGGGAGTCGAAGGCGTTGGGCGCGAGCCGATCGAGCGATTGTACGACCAAATCTGCTTTCAATCGTCTGTCCTTCGGGCCGACACCGATGCTTTTCATGCCCGCGGCGTGAGCGGCTTCAACGCCATGCGGTGCGTCTTCGACAACGACGCACCGTGCGGGCCGGACGCCGAGTTTGCTGGCGGCGACGAGGAATACCTCTGGGTCGGGCTTACCGCAGTGAACGTCCTCGGCGGAAACAATGGCCTCGAAACAGTCCTTGCAGCGCAACACTTCGAGTATAGTCTCGACGTTGGCGCGCGGAGCCGCGGATGCGATCGCCTGTCGCCACCCTTGGGCGTGTAATTGCCGCACCCAGTCGGAGGTTCCGGGGAGCGACTCAATGCCATGCTGGCGCACTTGCTGGCGATAGAGCTTTTCTTTGGCATCGCCGACGCGCTGGATCAGCCCGGGCGTAGCCCTCTCGCCGAGCCATTGCCAGAGAATCGAATCGTTGCGTTGTCCGAAGGTGGCAAGGAACTGCTCGTGGGTAATCCGAAAACCTTCCTTGGCCATAGTGTCGCGCCAAGCCAGCCAGTGGTAGTCGGCGGAATCAACCAGCGTTCCATCCATGTCCCACAGTACTGCTCCAGTACGAATCATATGCAATGTGATCTTACGCGCTTGATGCCTGCGATTCCTTTCCTTCCCAGATAATCAGTTATTTGTCGTGTTCGGGATGTGGCGAACTGCCGGGTATCCGGTTCGTGAAGGCAATATTGATCTTCGCGAGCCATCACTTCCGAACCCGCATCATCAGAACGCCTGAGCGGCAATGGCGATGATTACGATGGCTGCGGCATTCAGGTTGTGCCTCTCATACCAACCTTGAGCAGTGTAATATTGCCATCTCTGGAGCTCGCACGATGAGTATCGACCTTCGCGGAATGACGCCGCTGATCCAAGTCTTCGACATGGCAACATCGCTCAAGTTCTACTGCGATGTCCTCGGTTTCGACATTGTGCAAACCGACTCGAACACCGTTGCTCCGAATCATAACTGGGTCTGGCTACGGTGGGACAACATCGACCTGATGTTGAATACTGCTTACGAATATGACAAGAGACCGCAATCGCCCGACCCGCTCCGAATAGCCAGTCACGGCGACACAGCGCTGTTCATCGGAGCACCAGATGTAGATGCTGTCTTTGAGCACTTCCGTACCGAGGGAGTTGACGTGGAAAAGCCGAAAATTGCGCCCTATGGAATGAAGCAACTCTACGTCCGCGACCCCGATGGCTTTGGACTATGTTTTCAGTGGAAGGTGAACAGGTAATGTTGGTTGGCAAGTTCTGGCTTCGTAGAATTCGCCCTTAGCATCAACTTACCGAAAGCGGAGTGAGGCTCTACGCCACAGCGGAAGCCCGCTCGACTGGCTGCTTTGCCGGAGCCAGTGCAAGCAGCAAAATACCGACCACCGCGAACACAACCACTCCCGCGAGTTCTCGGCGCTCGATTACGTTCCGGTATTCCTGCGCAGCCATTACCCCAGCATGCGCAAGATTTGCCCATCCCCCGAACGCTATCAGGCTGCGGTTGGCCGCTGGGTCACGCACCGCCAGCAGCAAGAAAATTCCGAGTGTGACGTAGATGCTCATAATCATTGGTACCGCAGGTTCTCGCGAGAAAAACATTGTCAGCGGAACAACTCCCGCCGTAAACAACAATCCCACCACCACCAATACGACCTTCAGCGCTCGTTCTCTACGCATAGTGTCCTCCTCTCGGGTTGTCAGGACATGATAGCGGAAGCAGACCATTGCAGCTTCGCATACTCGGTCGGCACAACTAACAGAGGTTGAAGGCACGCCGTATGACCCGATATACTCAGTGTCAACGTTGCACATTCTGCGCGCTTCAGCCGTTCCACAACTTGCTGCGGAATGCAGGTGTGTGCGACAAAGAAGCCATGCGGTTTCGGGTCACCACTGCGTTGAATGAGACCGCGACACGTGCGATCCGAAGGTCGTACCCGAGGCTTCATGTGACACTCGCGCGGACGACCAACATACGTTATTGATGGCGCTATCGTCTAGGGGTTAGGACGGAAGATTCTCAATCGTAATTTGCGCCACCAAATCGCCATATCTCATTGGTAATAAAGGGGACCCGTGAGAGCCGATTAGGTGGAATTTGGCCGCTTTGGTGAAACTTTAGTGAAACTTGGACGGAAGATTTCGACATTCAAGAATCTTCCGTCCTGTCAAATAATCCCATCCTCCCTCCGGAGTCCCGCTTCTTAGTCCAGCGCTCCAAACCCAAGCTGCAAAATGACATCTTTGCCCTCCAAGCAGCCTAGTCTTTTGCCTTCTGCTTGTGCTTTTGCCTTTGCCTGGGGATAAGAGCCAGTGACGTAAAAGAACCTTTCTTTTCCCAGAGGAAGTCGTTTCCCGCTCTTGTGCGTTACCAGAAAATACCAGACGTAACTGTTGCCGTCGCTCATTGCTTTTTGAACCTCTTCGTCGTGCTGCTGTTCTATTCCGAGCATTGTTCCCTCCGCCCCCGAAATGGTGCGCTGAAGCGTCTGCCCCTGCCGTGTCCACAATCACAGACACCAGCGCACGCTGGAGTATGATGGAACATGAACCCACCAACCGCCTACGATCCTGCTATCGATTGCGAGCCGCCATACGATCTGGAAGCAGCCCACGCGCGCAACCTGCACGTCTACCGAACGAGTCCGAACTTTCCAGAATTCTTAGATGAGCTATGGTGAAGGCAGAAGCCCGAATTCCAGATGCAACTGGCCTTGAGAGAATTCTGCCCGTGGATGTGGTTCGAGCGCGGAAACCCTTATGCAGAGCCGGAGGAGAAACTGCGCGATCAGCCTCAGCCGGTGCATGGAGGAAACCTATGAGCGCGAGAGCACTGCTCGAACACATGCGCGCGGAATCTGACCGCGTTCGCAGCAACATTCCCCCAAATAAGTTCAGAGTCGTTCTGTGTGATCGGTTCGATGAAGAATCGACAATTGTCGGCCACACTGATACGAAACAAGCTGCAATCGACTGGGCCGATTCACTGGCAGGCGGCGAAATGCGATCGCTCTACGTCTACGATGACGGCGGCACATTTGTGCACGAAGGCAAAAAGCGACCCCAGGTACACACAAATGGAAATTAAAAGGGTGTGGGGCGTCATGTGCTGGGCCCTCAGCGGCGGCCATCCGGCTTTGACGTTGTACGAGACTGAGGACGAAGCCGAAAAGGAAGCCCGGCGGCTGAACGATTCGGAAGATTGGGTCGCCGAAGTGAAGCCCTACCAAGTGGCACCCGACGCATTCCCCGAAAGCGAAACGTATCCCATTCAACTGCGACCAGCCGAGTTATCTTCCCGATGAAAGCCATGCCAAAGGCAGACCAGACCTGCCGATTACGGAAATTCTTTGCAGAGACGGATTCCAGACTAACCCCTTTTTTTTTCAAATAGCGCTCGCTCTCGCCACATCACGCAAAGTTACGCCATTAGTCGCTTTCGGGACACCCTAAGAGGCAGCACTGGGGTGTTAATTCGATCATCGAAACATGGGCGGCAAGCGTATTAGGATTTCTTGTGTTTCGTGAGCGGATACCACTGCGCGGTTTTATTGATCTTTTTGCAATTATCACAGGTCGGAAACTGGTCTCCAGGATTTAGCGAGACCTCTGACACAACCACGTCATAAACATTACAACGTGCACATCGATACTTTCCTGTCTCACGGCGAGAGCGTGGCTGCACCGTCTCGTTAGGTCCATAGCCCCAGGGTCTACCGGAAGCTTTCAGGAAACGCTCCGTCAGTTCGTGCTGTGCTTCTCGCGTTATGCTCGCGACTCGATTCTTCAATGGAAAATGTTCCCTCGCAATCGAGCGACAATCGGTAACATCGATGTACGAGGGCGGGAGATAGTTGTGGTCGGGCAGTCTTATGAGACTCGGATGGTACGGGGCGTCCAAGGCCCTTTCGATTTCCGGTCCTGCTCGCTCCACATCATAAACCGGCCACACAGACCATACGGCCAAGTACTCCAGATCACAGGTAGGAGTCATCAACATCGCCCAAATTTTCTCGGCTGCAACCGCGACGTATTCCGAGGTGCCGTCGAAAGCGTCACCAACGGCTTGTTCTCGCGTCAGTTCAACCGGCCCTGCTGCAAGCCGATCCGATCTCTTGTGATCGCTGCTGCGGATGAGGATCAGTTCTTCGCTTGGCGGAAGCAGGAGAATCGGGACACCGGCGCAGATATCACCCTGCTGCAAATGAGTAGGGGGCTCATCTAGGTAAAACTCCGTGGTCGCAAGCACAGTCCTCCGAGGCTCACTTCTTCTTTGCGCGGAGCATCGGTCGCCCGCTTGCATGCAGTCTTGGACCGCTTTCTAATGCCGGACCAAGAGCGATCGACTCGTCCTCTGGGGGTATGGGCCGATTACGCCTCCCAGACAGGGCGGGATGAACAGCGTCGAAGGGGGTGTTTTGCAGGGCGATGCCAGTGATGGTCCGATTGAGTTCCTCAATCGTGGGCTTCTCATACGACAGATTGTTCGCAAAACCGTTCACGGTCGCCTGGCCCGCATTGGTGTATGGGTTCTGAGTGGTCAGTTCCATGGCCGGATTGTCAGTGATCAATTCAATAGTGTCGACCATTGTAGTTTGCTCCTCAAATTGGAAGTTTTGGCTCGGAGACCCACCTGAAACTGGAAGGAGTGATTACCGCTATATTCACCGGCCCCCCGCAGCTCGGATTGCCAATTTCATATGTCGCCATGCCTATTGTCGTTTCAATTATGAACTTGCAGAAGCCCACGGCGTCTTCGAGGGGCATCCCATCGAATGCAACTCTGCTTTGCAACTGGATTCCCGCGATTTGTCTGAATTGCACTATTGCCTCCGGCGTCATGCCCAGATTCGCGAGAATCTGATCGACACGTGGGTCAAGGCCAAAAAATAAACGTGTGAACGGTACCCCAATACCACGCCAGCTCGCTCCGACGACATTACCCGGACGCGCAGGAGTCGCGGTCAGTGCTTGTGGGAGCACAAACTCCCACTCTGATCCAAGATGTTGGTCGGGACCGGGCGAGTAGCCAGCGACGTAAAACCCTATCACGGGTCGTTGTGCTTCCGGCACCGTGGCAAACGCAGGATCATAATGGTGGCGCAGGTGTGTGAGTAACCGATTAGCGACAGCTTGCACCGACCTGTCCACGTCCGCAGCTAGGGAGCCTTCGCTCTCACTGAACTCATGGACAAAACTTGCCATTGAGCGAGTCCCGATGTTTCCGCCACCATACGTAAGAACGCCAATGTTCAAATCCGCAATCCGAAAAATTTTTTGAGCATTGCTGTAAGACTTGATGTGCATCGGCTGCTGCGTAGGTTGGCCTGGCAAAGGCGGCGGCGCTCCCGCCACACCGGGAACGTTCGCAAGCAACATCGTCATACTCTCAGCTCCGATGACAATACCGTCGTACACCTTCACACAGGCGACGATTGACATGGCGCAATCTCTGGAGCAAAACAAAAGCTCCGCAGTTTCTTATCCATTAACGTAAGATACGTGGGCCCATCGGGGGGGATGGCTACTAGGGATCGGTTCCACAAATTCTACCCCCTGAACCGTAGGCGCCAAAGGTAACACAGGGCCACTGCCTTCTGGAACTGTCAAATCGCGAAAATTTATGCCTTCGAAACACAGTCTGAAGTACGCACGTTTCTGCCTACCCTCCCACCGGGCTCCCATCCCATGAATCGGCAGAAGCCAGAATTCCTTTAACCAACTCATGATCCTAACCTAACATGTGACGTGGGCTAGAGCGCGGTGAGGTTGTTTGTTGATTACAAAAGATCATATCAAATTCCCAATACAGGAACGACCCGGACGACGGTCACGCTATTGATATCCGGTCGTAAGTTGTTGACGAAAAAGCTGAAATCCCGTCGACAATCGCACAAATAGCCGCTTTTCTCCTGCGCTGTGCCAACGCAGGCACTCGCGGTGCTTTCAACAAGAACGATTCATTTAGGCTAGCCCATGTCAGACGACAACGGTGCAACTGCTGCCTGCAAAAGGTAGAGCCGAGGCCGATTTCTTGCCCGACTGCAACGGAATCGAGACCCACGCGGAGCGACAGGTACACAATTCGTGCAATCAAGCCGGGCCCGCGCGCGATCACTCTCAGCTCGCCATCAAGATTTCGAATCTGATGAACGAGTTTCTTTTTCTCTTCAAAATCGGAAGACGCCACGAATTCTCGGCACACCTTATCGAGATGTGCCAACATCGCTGGCCGCCGTGCCTCTAGTGCGGCCTGCGCATGTTGCAATCGTTCTCGCAAAGTCGTGTTGTGATGTTCCAATTGATGGCTGCGGGTTTTCCAGCCGTAGGCCCTGCGCTCCCACAGCCTGACTAGGACAATCGGGAGATTGGCTGGCTCTGCCCATTCTTCCATACGTGCCTTCGGCGCCTGGTGTTTGGCAACCGTTAGGCAGTCTTCATATGCTATACAACTGCCGTCACCTTCACGCGTCGCACGACCTACGGTCTTGATTCGGGTCTTTTCGAACTGCCAACTATCCAGAGATTTGGTGTAATGCGCGGCATGGGATGCGACGATGTGTACGGCTGGAAGAGTATTCATCAATGAGGCAAGAGTGTGTTTCGGGCGCTCAGACCTGGACATCGAAATCCGGCTTCAGCCTTTTGGGGTCCAGGGACGCGAAGGGAAAATGCCGGGCTCTGACTATCAAGTCAAGGGCATCTCGCGCGCACGCACGATGCGAATCTACGCGCGCTTCTCAACTTTCCATAAATGCGGTGGTGCGGCAACGTTTCTCGCGCGCTCTTCGGCCAACTCGCGTTCAAGCTCTGCAACCTTTGCTCGCAGTGTTGCGACTTCGAGGTTCTGCAGTGCGGTCAGTGGGTCAACCGGATCGCAACATGGCGGCGTCATAGCAATGGCTGCAGCTTGTTGCGCCTTCAGTTCACGAATCAATCTGCTGGTATCTGGACCATGCCACCTTTGGCCCGGCGGAATTGAACACGGATCGATCAGCATTTGTCACCTCTTTTCACGTACGCCCCTTCCCGCCAATTCCATACATAACTGCCACGCGGATCTCTGCGATCTTCTTCGACCAGCTCATCGTGGACGATTGTAGCCAGCTCCAGCGCTCTTTTTTTCTGTGAAAGCGTCCATTCTTCGTCACTCGGGCCCCTGAAAGCGATGTTGCCCCGTTCATCTGTGTACTGAATGGCAATGCCAGTCTCCGCGATACGATCAGCCGCAATCTGTGCTCCAACTTCAGCAACCTTTGCCCTCAACTCTGCAATGGTGAGTGCGGCGGGTCGCGGTCGTGCGGATGTATTGCGCACAGCCAACAGGGCCGACCTTCGTTCGAGAATCTTGTTAAAGAAGTGTTGTGGGCATTCCGGTGGAATCGCTGCCCAGCCCATCGCTCGATTCTCCGCTGCCAAATCAATTTGAGTAGTCATTTTCTAACTCCGTGCACTCTCAGGAAAGTGCAAGCCAGCCGATTCTGAGTTTCCTGTGCGGCCTCTCGTTCGATTAACCGCTGCCTATAAATTGACCCTGCATCTAGATCCGCGTCCGGGTTATTTGGCGCACCACCGCCCAGCCTCAAGAATTCATCGATCACAGCTTGCGGGCAATCGGTCGGCACCGACTGATAGCCTTCTTCGCCAGTTTCTGTGTTGTAAACCCATTTCCGAATGGGGCCGGGGACGCATGGATTGCCAAGTTTATCGAGATAGAAGGTTCTGCTGCCTAAGCCATCGTCAAAAATAATGGCGATCCTGTGCTTAGCGCCAGTCTTGTCAAGATTAAGAATTTTCCAGCCGCGTGGAGGGTACTGAACAAGATTGCCCTGCGCACGCTGAAAGTCTGGATCATCAATGGCGCGAGCGAATCCTGCGCGAATCAGAACTTCGCCAACTTCACGGCTAACGTGCTCCTTATTGTTGGCATGATTTGCTCTTGGGCTGGGGGAAATATACTGGACTAACATGGTTCACTGAACCTCTCTTTCGTTTGAGCATTCTTTCCTGCTCTCACTGTATTCAGGACTGTGTGACAGGATCAGTTTCGGATCGCCGCAGCGTTAGACAACCGATGGTTCATATTCCACAACATCATTCCTCACGCGTGTTTCCGTATCGACAACTAAGCGACCATTGAGACGTGCCACTCCGGGCTCGGCAACGCGAACATGAACCTGCACGATTGGCAGCCCTGCAATCGGTCGCTCCAGCCGAATTTCGAGTGCCCCGATTTTGAATGCCGGGCGAACATCGCGCAGAACGCCGAAGGCCGAGTCACGATAAGCCAGCGATTCGCGCCCGTTGGCTTGAACGCGGCAAAAGCCGAACGGGATTTTGTCCCAGTCAGCAGCACACGACACATCAAATGTTTTTGGGGTTGAACTACCGCCAGACAGTTTCACGGTTGAGCCTCCCGCGATTCAGCATTCTTCTGCCGTAGAAGTTGCTCTTCTCGATCCAGGCAAGATGCGACACATCTTCGAACGTATTCCGAAACCGTGCAGCCGGTCAGGACCTTGCGCTTAGCTAGCCGCGCTGCAAGGTCGGCAGTGAGTTTTACCAGGATTGTCTTTTCGAAACGTGGTTTCCACATATGGTCATAGCCCCATATAGGCCCAAATGTGTGACGGGGCCGATAGGTACCGGACGGTACCTGCGCATGTGCACTTATAGTTGGATAACTGCCTGAAAACACGAAAGGAAAGAAAAGGGTTCAGAAAATCGCTGAAGCGGCTAGACTGGGAAACCTGTTTGCGATCCTCGCTCGCGCTTTTTTTTGCAGCGAAACACGGCAAAATGGACCCCGCCACGGCACTAAAAATTTGTGAATCAGCACGCATATTCCGACAGCGGCAATAGCGTGTACTCGCCGCAGGCGTAAAATGTCAGCGCTGTCGAGCGATAATCTCAAGATGGCTTTTCTCACCGAAGCGGATACATGTCGCCGATATGTTTTGCCGAAGCTCTACGCTGCCGGTTGGACTGACGAACAAATAAGCGAACAGAAGAGCTTTACTGATGGCCGCATCGTAGTTGCGGGGACGAAAGTAAGACGGAGGCCCCAAAAGCGTGCGGACTACCTGCTGCGATACCGTCACGATTTTCCGGTTGCGGTTGTGGAAGCGAAGTCGGTGTACGCAACTCCCGGAGATGGCTTACAGCAGGCTAAGGAATACGCCCAGATTTTGGGTCTCAAATTTGCGTACGCAACCAATGGGCGCGGCTTCGTGGAGCACGATTTCCTAACCGGGCGGGACAACGACCTGGATGCTTTTCCGACCGCCGATGACTTGTGGGGACGCCTTCGCGACAACGAAGAAATTGACGAGAAGACAGCAGAGAGGGTGCTTGCCCCGTGCTATCACCTTTCGGGGAAGTCGCCCCGCTATTATCAGGAAATCGCCATCAACCGTACTGTGCAAGCGATCTTGCAGGGAAAGCGAAGAATTCTTCTGACTCTCGCCACCGGCACGGGCAAAACTGTGATTGCATTTCAAATCAGCTACAAGCTTTGGAGTTCGCGCTGGAACCGTGTGGGTGAGCATCGGCGACCACGGATTTTGTATCTAGCGGATCGCAATGTCCTAGTGGATGACCCAAAGGACAAGACGTTCACACCCTTCGGTGACGCACGCTGGAAGATCGAAGGCAAAGTCGTGAAGAGCCGCGAGATGTACTTCGCGACGTACCAAGCGATCGCGCGGGATGAGCACAGGCCCGGCCTATATCGGGAATTCCCGAGAGATTTCTTCGACCTCATCGTAGTGGATGAGTGTCACAGGGGAAGCGCCCGCGATGAGAGCAACTGGCGTGAGATCCTGGAGTATTTTGAGCCTGCTTTTCAGCTTGGAATGACAGCTACGCCGCTGCGCCAAGACAATAAAGACACCTACGCGTATTTTGGCAATCCGCTCTATACCTACAGTTTGAAGCAAGGCATAGAGGATGGGTTCCTAGCACCGTACCGCGTCCATCGGGTTGTCTCCACTGTTGATGCCGCCGGGTGGAGGCCTACGAAAGGCGAACTCGACCGCTTCGGCAGAGAGATTCCGGACGGGCAATACAACACGAAAGACTTTGAGCGACTTGTATCGCTCAGGGCACGAACTGAAGCTATAGCCCGAAACCTAAGCGACTTCCTGAAAAGGACTGATCGCTTTGGCAAAACCATCGTCTTTTGTGTGGATCAGGAACACGCGGAAGAGATGAGAAAGGCCATCAACAATTGCAACACGGACATCGTTAAAGAGAATCCCGATTACGTGGTGCGCGTGGTATCGGATGAGGGGCAGATTGGTAGAGGGCACCTGGACAGGTTCATGGATGTGGAAACGCTCGTACCCACGGTAGTGACAACATCCCAAATGCTGACCACCGGTGTTGACGTGCCGACCTGTCGGAATATCGTGTTGACGCGGGTGATCAATTCGATGACGGATTTTAAGCAGATCATTGGGCGTGGCACACGCGTCAGAGACGACTACGGCAAACTTTACTTCAACATTCTCGATTACACCGGCAGTGCCACCCAGCTATTCGCCGATCCAGATTTCGATGGCGAACCGGCGCTGATCACGCAAGAGGAGATGGACGTGAACGGTGCGCAAGTTGAAGTGAAGGTCTTAGAAGAACAGAAGGCAGAAAACCCGGAAGAGCTCGATATAGACGAGCGCGTCGACCACGATAGCGACTCTGGCGGCCCGCCCAAGAAATACTACGTGGACAATGGTTCGGTCGAGATCGCGGCACACTTGGTCTATGAGCTCGACGGGAACGGCAAGCAGCTTCGGGTCGTGAAGTTCACGGACTACACGGCGGAGAAAGTCCGTAGCATGTGCCCCTCGGCGGCTATTCTTCGATCGAAGTGGAGCAAAGCGGAGGAACGGGCGGAAATAATCCAGGCGCTGGAAGATCGAGGCATCTCATTTGATGAGTTGGTGACCGCAGCGAAGCAGCCTGAGGCTGATCCGTTTGACCTCTTGTGCCATGTGGCGTTTAACGCGCCACTGCGGACGCGGCGCGAGCGCGCGGAAATGCTCCGACGAGAGAAGGAAGATTTTTTCGGGAAGTACGGGCCGGAAGCGCGTGCGGTATTGACGGAGATGCTCGACAAATACGTTGAGTACGGAACTGCCCAGTTCCAGATCCCTGAGATTCTCAAAGTTCCGCCCATATCCGAGCGCGGCACCGTGCCCCAGATAGCCGCACTTTTCGGCGGGGTGGAAAAGATGCGATCTGCCGTACAGCAGATGCAGGCACTCCTTTACGCTTCATAATCGAATTTGAGACCTATGGCCAAAGGCAAGAAAAAGACAGAACTTCCGAAGTCAACCGCGCAGCAGCTCGGCAGCATTGTCAAATCCTGTCGGGACATCATGCGCAAGGATAAAGGCCTCAACGGAGACCTGGACCGGCTCCCGATGCTGACGTGGATCATGTTCCTCAAATTCCTCGACGACATGGAGGAGATTCGGAAAGAGGAGGCAAACCTCGCGGGCAAAAAGTTCCGTCAGGCCATCGAGCCGCCCTATCGCTGGCGCGACTGGGCCGCGAAGCCAGATGGCATGACCGGGGCGGAGCTAATCGCGTTCATCAACCAAGAGGAGGCCGTTCGCCCGGATGGGAAGAAAGGAGCTGGACTTTTTGCCCATCTGAGAGGGCTCCAAAGCACAAACGGCGATCGCCGGGATGTGATCGCCAAGGTTTTTGAAGGCACCGTCAACCGCATGATCAACGGCTATCTTCTGCGCGACGTGGTTAACAAAGTGAATGAAATTCATTTCGCGTCCCAGGACGAGATCCACACTCTCGGGCATCTGTATGAGAGCATGTTGCGGGAAATGCGGGACGCGGCTGGCGACTCCGGGGAGTTTTACACACCGCGCGCATTGGTCAAGTTCATCGTGACGGCGGTTGATCCTAGACTCGGGGAAACGGTACTGGATCCGGCAGCAGGCACTGGCGGGTTCCTGGTGGAGGCGTTCGAGTACTTGAGGAAGCAGAGCAAGAAGGCGGAGGATTTCACGCGACTTCAGAAAGGAACCCTGCACGGTATAGAGCCGAAACCGCTCCCTTACCTTCTATGCCAGATGAATCTGCTTCTCCACGGCGTTGAATATCCAGAGATCGACCCTCTAAACGCTCTTCGTTTTCCATTGCGAGAGATCGGTGACAAGGATCGGGTGGATGTCATTATGACGAACCCGCCCTTTGGCGGCGAAGAAGAGCGCGGAATCCTCTCAAATTTTCCAGAAGACAAGCAAACTGCGGAAACTGCTCTGCTTTTCCTGCAGCTCATCATGCGGAAACTGCGACGGCCGGTTGGAGGTTACAAAAGTGGACGATGCGGCATGGTTGTTCCTAACGGAGTGCTGTTCGGTGATGGCATCTGTGCTCGCATCAAAGAGGATTTGCTGAAGGAGTTCAATCTGCACACGATTGTTCGGTTGCCAAACGGGGTTTTTTCACCGTACACGTCCATTCCCACAAATTTGCTCTTCTTCGATCGTTCGGGGGCAACAAAGGAGATTTGGTACTACGAACAACCCTTGCCCGAGGGTCGTAAGAATTACACGAAGACTGCGCCCATTCAATTTGAGGAATTTGGTGTGTGTCTCGCGTGGTGGAAAAACCGCGAAGAGAATGAGCGCGCGTGGAAGGTCAAAGCCTCCGATGTTCTAACCTTCGCCGGAGATGGCAGCGTCTTGGCCGTGAATTTGGATATCAAGAATCCAAGAGCGAAAGTAGATATTACCCACCTACCCCCGGAGCGATTGGTCGACAGCCTTTTACATAAAGAACAGCGAATTGTTCAGATCATCGCAAGTATAAAGGGCATACTTGCTAAACACGATGCATGATGAGCGAATATCCAAGAGTTAGCCTGGGAGAGCTGCTTCGCCTTGAGCGTCGCCGTATCGAAGTGCGTGCGGACGAGCAGTATCAAGAAATCGGCATTTATTGTTTCGGACGCGGAATTTTCCACAAGACGCCGCGTACCGGCTTTGAAGTGGGCGGTAAAGATCTGTTCCTACTCAAAGAAGGGGACTTCATTCTCCAAGTGACATTTGCGTGGGAGGGTGCACTTGCGATCGTCTCTCCTGCTGAAGACGGCATGTATGGCTCAATTCGCTATCCAACCTTCCGCGTAGACGAAGGCCGGTGCCTGCCAAAGTTTCTGTTGCATTACTTCAAGACCGACCGCGGGCTTCAGCAGCTTGTCAGTATCTGCCCCGGCTCTGCTGGGCGCAATCGAGTGCTAAGCATAAAGCGGATTCCAGAGGTCTTCGTTCCCCTGCCGCCCTTAGCGGAGCAGCGGCGGATTGTGGCACGGATCGATGAATTGGCAGCCAAGCTCCAGGAGGCCCGTGACCTCCGCAGGCAGGCAGAAGAGGAGACAAGAGCTCTCGTTTTGAGTGCTCTGCACAGTCACTTTGTTGTCGAATCCGAAAACTGGGTGTCGATGCCGATGGAAGAAGCCATCGAGATCTGTGACAAGCAGGTTAACCCAACGCTGCCTCAGTATTCGCGACTGCCTCACATAAGCGGTGAGAACATGGAAAGTGAGACCTGCCGACTCTTGCCCTGGCGGACGGCTGAGGCCGACGGCGTGAAGAGTAACAACTACCTTTTTTCTCCGGGAACAATCCTTTATTCAAAAATTCGGCCCTACCTCCGGAAAGCCGCGTTCGTAGATTTTCAAGGCATCTGCAGCGCCGAAGTGTATCCGATTCGAGTTTCCAGTCCGAAGCTTGATCCCCACTTCGTTAAGTGGGCCCTAGTTGCTGAGCCATTCACGAATTACGCCAACAGACTTTCGGGACGGACAAGAATGCCTAAACTCAACAGAAAGCAGTTGTTTGGTTTCGCTTTCACTCATCCCCCCATCTCCGAACAACATCGCATCGTTGCATATCTTGACGACCTCCAAGAACAAACAAATGTTTTGAAGGCGGCGCAATCGGCGGTTTCCGCAGAGCTTGATGCCCTCATGCCCTCCGTGCTCGACAAGGCGTTTCGGGGAGAACTCTAGCCACTGGGAAGTATTCCGCTTTCAAGCTGCCAACCCTCTAGCATGTAAGAGATGGTAGACACTCCATTACGGAGAAAGAGACTCCAATAATTCAAGGCGTCCCGAAATCCTTGGTTACCGCGCCGAGATTCTGTGTTTCGATGCTTACTACGCCATCTTTAGTCTTTATCCACAACTCATATGTTATTACATATTTAGTCTGGTCCTCAGTAGACATATAAACCTCGAATGGGATTCTGGTTTCTCTATCAGGGCCAAGTTTCCGAATGATTTCTTCTGCCACTTTGTCTGCCCACACATGATAAGAACCTGTCGGCGTAATTACCCGCGGCTTGTCGAGCGACTTTGGCCCGTCGTCCAATTTGTCACCCCAGAAGTAGACGTTGGTCTGCCCATGATTAAGAAAATCAAAAGCCTTCCTGCTAGGATCGTATAACAAATCGACTGACGGAGACTGAGGCCCGGTCGGCTTTCCCTGAGCGCTAGGCTGGTCTGTCGGCTTGACCGCAGTATTGGCCTTATCCATCCATAAGGCGCTCAGCGCCACAATCAATACTAAGCTGGCAATGGCTACGACTTTACGGCGTATACGAATTGACCTTTTATCGGTGAGACCATTCACAGCAAGCCACATCGCCATCACGCCCCAAGGCAAAGCCGCTGCAAGAAGCCACATTCCGAGAGTGAGATGGCCGCTCACCCCGAACCCCACTCCCGTAAGCGCGAATGTGAAGAATCCGCCGATACCACCCCAAAATGGATTTTCCTTGTACCATGGAGTTGGAACTGTTCCGCCGCCCCCGCCAAATTGAGACATGTTGCTAGTCTAGCATTGTGATCCTATCTAATTCTCCTAAAACACTTAGTCCCGTCCCGTCGTCCCTTTTAGGTACCTAGGAAGGGACGGACGGGGAATAATACGGGCACTTATTATCATCCCGTCCCGAGCTGGACGCCATCTAAGTTGTTGTGGCTGAGTTATAAAGCGGCATCTGAGAATCCGTCCGCCCGGATTCCGTCCGCATTGGGACGGGACATTTCAAGTACTGCTGTCCGTCCCGCCCTGGGACGGGAGTTTGTCGTCCTGAGTACACCGTTGTCTCCGCGTTCCAAAACACCTTTATCAACACCTGTTTGGATCAACTTGCGAAGAGCCGTTGCACGCATGCCCTTCCCATTCGGTCTGTAGTTCTGTTCCAGTGCTGTTTGGTTCATTGGATGATCACGAATGAAATCAACTAGTTGATCAAGTGGCGAAAGTTGGGGCTTATCCTCAATTGTTATTTCGCCAGTCTCCGGATTCGAAAGATTTGGAAAAGTGATGAGGTTCAATGTTGGCGGCTGCGCACCACGCGATGGCTTGCCAATAATCTGCACGCGCTTGACGCCATCGCCCTGGTCTTCCCGCGCAACCACGGCAAGCCGGAAGTCGCAATCCGCTCCGATCACACCGGAGTCGCGGTAGTCTTCTGGCCGGTCTTTAGGTGAATGGTGCAAGATGATGATGGTGGCTCCGGCGCGTTTGAGTTTGCGAATTGCACTGAGCACAGGGGTGACGTCATCAGATTTCCAAGCATTGGCCTTCGCCATTTCGAGCAAGATGTGAAGGGAATCAATCACCAACAATGGTTTCTCAACGCGGCAAAGTTCCAAAAGGTAAGGATCGTCGAGTGCGGGTAGGCCGGTGAAACTGGTACGAAGTCGAGGTTCTTCCGAGCCCAGATGTCGCATGAAAGAAATGTAAGAGCCTTCAACACCGTCCTCATAGTCAAGGTACAGAACAGACATCTTACGAGTTGTTAGGTAGCGAAACGCCTTGCGACCGTTTGCAACACAGAAACATAAATACAAAGTCAGTACAGATTTGCCGACTTTTTCCAGCCCATAAAGGAGTGTGATGCGATTAAGTGGGATCAACTTGTCAACTGCATAAAGCAGTTCCGCACCGCGAAATGTGAGTAATTCGCTTGCTGTCATGCAGTCTTCAAATGTAAAGGCTTCACGAAGGAGCTGGCCCGTGCGGACTATGCGCTGTAGGTTTTGCGCGAATTGTTCCGGTGCTGCTTTGTAAACCTCACCCAAGTCCTTTGGGCCGCCAAAATCTAGGGTGATACGCAGCTTTGCGGGAATCAGTTTTTCTGTGCGCTCGGTAGCCTCCCGGCCTGCCTCATCGTTATCGAGCGCAAGGGCGACCAAAGGAAGGGTCTTCAGAGCGGTTAGGTCGACAGCGTTCAATTTGTGAGCAGCACTATCAAATGAGACTGCCGGAAACCCGAAGGACTGTACGGTTAAAGCATCCAGTTGGCTTTCCGTCACAACCACCGGCTTTCCGATCGATACAGCTTCCGGAATGACATCGCGACCATATAACCAATGCTCGCCCGGCGTACGATTTGTTTTGTCGAATTCTTTACCCTTGATCGACCGAAACTTCACCTCAACAAGTTCGCCCTGGTCATCGAAAGACGGCATGACCACAGCGTGCCCGACTCGCCAGTGATCGAGATAACCGACTCGGTTTCGCTTGGCAACTTGCAGACTGATTCCACGCGATTGCAAATACTGGATAGCTTCGGGTTGGTTGTCGAGCGCAGCCTCCGCGCATCTAAGTTGCTCTTCGGAGAATCGGAATGTGTGCTGCTTGACTTTTATCGGCGCGTTGCTAGGTTCGACTGGCTTGCCCTCTTCCAACGCTTCGCGAACTATGTCATTAATGTCATCGTTTTTGCCTTCGGTTGCGCAGAAGAAGCAATTAGCCCCCATTGTGCCGTCAAGATTTAACTTGATTCCAAGTTTGCCTTCACGATGACACAACATGCACTTGATGTTGTACCAATCAGCGTTTCGTACGCCGCCAGGGAATACTTCGTAAACCTTTGACCAGGTCGTTTTCATTGGGCACCAGCCTTGGCGCGATCTACATAGGCGTCAAGCTCTTCGCGAGGGAACAACAGGCGAGCGCCCATCTTTATGCTTTTGAGTTCGTTATTCCAGGCAAGAGTGCGGACGAACCAAATCGTGCAGCCCAAATATTGGGCGGCATCGGAGACGTTGAGACAGCGGGCATGAGGGAGATTGTGTTGAGTTCCCGGACGGATCATTGCCAAGCACCCATAAGAAGAAGCGCCGCAGGGACACACGTGTGTAATGTGTCCCTGAACGGCAGGGTGCTCCACAGGTGACCAGACCGTGTGAAGATGGCTTGTACTGAACTTGGTAGCGTTGACGCTGATTTCTGGTCATCTTGAGCACCTTCCCGCGTTACAGCGGGTTCAGCAACACGGACATGTGTTCCGGGTTCCTAGGCTGAAAAAGCGCACTTACTAACATCAACAGAAAGCACTTATGCGGCATTTTGACTGAGTTCTGAAATTGAAAGTCATTTTCACAAAGGCAACTTTATTTTTGGGGCTGCGTGTAAAAAGTACTCACTTTACGTTCACTTTCTGAACGAAACCGGCTTGACTCTGTTTCACCAAGGACATAAGATTAATAGTGAAACTAGAGGCACGTGGTCATGGCAAAACAGCGGGCACATGGAGAAGGAAGTCTGCTTCAGATTTACGGGCCGAAAGATCCAATCACTGGCGAGAAGAAACTCAAAAGTGCATTTTGGTATGCACAATACTACGACGCCAAGGGGAAACAGATCAGGGTCAACACTAAGCAAACAGTTCGCGCCAAAGCATTAGTTGAGCTGCGCCGGTTGATGTCCGAGCGCGACGGCGGCGTTCCGAATCCAAATGACCTGAAAAAGATTCATTACGCAGACTTGCGTGCGGCGCTCATAGCCAGCTACGTGGCTCATGGCAACCGGTCACTCTTGGTTCGAGCGGACGGAACTGAGACGATCATGGGTTTAAGCCAGCTCGACAAGTTCATGGGATACGATGCCAACCATCCCGGCCCACCGGTCACTGCGATTACTACTGAGCTAGCGCAAAAATTCGTTGAGCAGCGCCGGGCCGATGGTGCAGGCAATGCCGTTATCAATCGAAGTCTGGCCGCCTTGCGCCGAATGCTGAAAATCGCAAAACACAGAAAACGAATTCAGGACGTGCCGTTTATCGAATTCCAAAAAGAGCCATCGGCACGGCGCGGGTTCATCACTGACAAACAATTCGGCACTCTGATCAAAAATCTTCCCACACACTTGCGACCACTTATCGCACTGCTCTTTTTCTGTGGTGTCCGTCTTGGCGAAGCTCTAGCTATCGAGTGGTCACAAATTGACTTCAAAGCTGGATTGATCAGGCTCTACGACACGAAGAACGACGAGCCGCGTGTTGTGCCTCTGCCTTCTCTTTTGCGCATGTTACTGCAGCCAATCGAGCCAAAGACTGGCCGAGTCTTCGACGCGACGAATCTGCGCAAGGAGTGGATGACGGCTTGTGAAGCAGCGGGGTTAGGCCGTAAAATCAAACAAGAAGAGAAGCCTTACGATCCGCGTTATGAAGGGCTCACCATTCACGACCTGAGAAGGTCAGCCGTTCGTAATTTGGTGAGGGCGGGTGTTCCAGAAACGATTGCCATGAAGATCAGCGGACATCGCACACGCAGCATTTTCGACCGGTACGCAATCGCTAGTGAAACGGATCTGCGGTCGGCCATGTCGCGCGTCGAGACCAACGGACTTGGTGAAACTTTAGTGAAACTTGCGCTCCCAGCGCGAGCTAATAAAAGAAGTAAGCAGTCGTTAAATCAATAATATGGCGCTATCGTCTAGGGGTTAGGACGGAAGATTCTCAATCTTCAAACCCGGGTTCGATTCCCGGTAGCGCTACCAAACCTCCCTTTGCCCGTTCTGTGGCTTCCCAACTTTGCAGCAGAAGCCCACGTAGTCAATGGAAGTCGTAGGCCTCGGTCGAAGCCCGGTCCCAAAGGGCGAAGCCCGGGCAGCAGTCCGTCTTGGTTCAGACTGGATTGGTTCAGAGTGGGCGGTCCCGTGAGAGTTGAGTCGACAACGCGTTACGTTGCCTAAGAACACCATCCTCATATGCAAATGAAGTTCACCAGACTGTATACTAAATTGCATTTCGGAGCGACGGATGACTCGGAAGTCAAAAGCACCGGCGGAGCGGGGGAATAGTGCAGAAAGAGCATACCTACTGTTGCGCTCAATGATTGTTGACGGTCGTCTGTCCCCTGGTGGTTGGCTGATCGAGTCCGACCTGACGACCCGGCTCCACATGAGTCGCACGCCTATCCGTGCCGCACTGCAATGGCTGATGCACGAAGGGTACGTCATCGAACGCGGAACTGGATCGAAGTCCCGAATGATGATCGCTCCGCTCACTTTGGTCGACTCGCGCGAGCTGTACGCGATCATGGGTGCAATTGAAGGCATCGCTGGGCGGTATGCGGCGGAATTGCCGGTACGGTCTCGCGACGCCATCGTCGCCGAACTGCGGCGGCTAAATTCGACCATGGTGAAGACATCCAAGTCTGCGGATCCGAACCTAGGCTTTTTCGCGGATACAGACACCGCTTTCCACGATCGGATTGTGGATGCCGGTGCAGGGCCCCGATTGCTGGCGATCTACAAAGGCATCAAGCCCCAGGCGGATCGGTATTGGCTGTTCTACTCAAGGCTCATTAAGAAAGAGGAGATGGCAATATCGTGCGACGAGCATGATCAGATTGTTCGATCGATTTCGAGAGGCGACGCGGAAGCGACGCAGCGCAGTCTGCAGGTCAACTGGACAAAGGGAGCGGAACGGCTGCAAGAAGCCATCGTCAAGTTTGGCGAGCAAGGCACATTTCTAAGTGGCACTGCCTCAACGAACCTGCACGCGAGCGCTCCGGCAACCTAAACCCCAGTCCCGACATAGTGGAGCAGCAGAGCATCATTGATCCGCACAGGAATGCTTATTTCCCGCACGCCCTCACCGATCGTTGTTCCTTGAAAAACATCCACGACCTTGCATGCGATCGGAAACCGGAACCGGCAGTCTCCGGACTCGTGCGCGAAGAATCCGAGATAGTCCCGGGAATGGTATGTCTGGCCGGGGAAATCGGTGAACACGTGACAGCCGGCAGCTTCTGCAACATTCCGCAGAATATGCTTCGGAACGAGAGGCGCTGTGCTCAACACCGAGGTCCAATTCCGCATGTGTCGTACCCCTAGCCCAGCGGGCTGTCCTGGAATGTCCAGAACTCGTCCCAGATATACGTCGGCTTCCTGGATGTAAAAGCGCGGAGTGATACGAAACCCGACGTCCGTGCCAGGGTAGTGCCTGAGAGAGGAGTGGTACCGAATCAGATCTGGTCCAAGCTCCCCGTACGTGCCGTAGACGATGGGGGATTTCCTGCCCTGGGTGAGCGGATGATCCGTCGGGATTACCTCAATGGCTAATTCTCCCGGTTCGAGTGTACAGGCGAGCTCGAATCCGCTGATCTTCTTGATTCGTTCCAGATCGATGCCTGCGTTTCCCACCGCCCCGGGCGCGTACATCCAGAAAACGAAGTTCCCATTCCGGCAGCAGTGTTCCTGGATCAGACCAATTTCCTCGTCCTCCAGACGCACTGCTGCAGGAAAGATCCAAACCTTGTACTGCTCGGTCTCTGCTGGTTTCAGATACTTGAGATTTTCCAGCATCAGGTCGTCGTAGCCGAGTCCGGCGCATTCCAGTTCATGTTGTTTGAATTGCGGAATCAGCGCTGCCCGCAGAGGCTCGCCTTCCCGCTGATAAAACGCATCGCGCGAATGCAGCACTACGGCTACTTGACGGTCGCTATATCCGGTCTCCCAGAAAAGCCGGCGCCCGATTTGCAAAGTGTTTTTCATCTCAGTGACCATTTCCGGGCTGTCGTACATCCCTCCGGAAAGGTCCATGAACCAGACAAAACTGCCGTCCATCAAAGCTCGCGACAAGTCGCGCTTGAGCAACTTCCCACTTTCCTGGGGATTAGCAGGATTGTTGTGATCGGGACAGGGCCAGCATGATTTGAGATAAGTCGAGCCGTCACACTCATGGATGAACTGCTTGCCGCGACGCAATACGCTGCCCACCACGCACTGCGATGACATCACACCTTCGGTTTGGCGAAAATCGTAGTGGTAAGGTGCGACCAGCGCGTCGATGTCCGCGCAGGATAAGACTTCGTCGAGGTGAACGTGCCCCGATCGTGCTTGTGACACTCCACCGCGCGGCTGTTCCAGCCAGTGATAGCCGTAAAAAGCAAAAACCAGCTTGTTGCGATGACAGCCCTCTTTGGTTTTCTGGGCATATTGAAGGAGAGTCTCCAATACCTGCCGGTTCAGTACTTCGTAAAAATCAATGACCGCTTGCTCTTTTTCGAGCGACCTCAGATTGCCGATCTGGGGCGACAATCGACGGTCGGTCTCCGGTATGCGGATCTCGCTGCAGTCTGCCGCCGTTATCCGGTAAACGCGATTTAATTCGGCGATGTTGCCGTACTTCGCTTGTGCATATTGCCGATAAGCTCGCTGCATCGCCGGGCTGTAATCGCCCATCTCATAGCCTGCAGTAAAGCGATCGGCATCTTCACAATAGGCGTAACGTTCAAACCATTCTCCCGGCTCCCCCGCATCTGGCAGATAGGCGACGACGCTCTCACCATATTCTTCCTCCACGTGCGCTACGAAACGGCTTAGAGCGTTCGAGGACTCTTCTCTCCAACGTAATGACGCGTAGGAAGGCATCAGCAGCTTCTTGTTGCGAGCATGCGGAACGGCGGCCTCCTCGGGATGCTTCAGCACCCACCAGAAATTTCTGGGGAACCATCCGCATCGCACGATCAACTTGGCATCAGGCTTTTGTTTCAGAAAACTCCGAATCGTTTTATCGGTAGCTCGGAAGTCATATTTGCCGTCATCCACCCAGCCGTGCGGGATGTCCCTTGCATCGAAAATGTCGAATCCGGCGTCGATGAAATTCTTCATGCATCGCGAACTGACGGAGCAGAAGATCCCGTCGTGGGGTTGGCCGTTAATAAACAAAACTTGTCGGCCATTGTGGAACCTCAGTTCGCTACTCGAATGCCGCGCAGAGGATTTTGGCACAGCAAACTTCAGTGCCGACGCCTTCTCCCCCGGCAGGGTCATAAGCGCAAGTGCCGCTCCCGCACTTTCAAGGAATGTTCTGCGTTTCACCGCATCCTCTTTTCTGTTTTCTGGCGAATTCGACTCGATTGTCGAGCCAAAGAAGAATCTCAATGATTTGCCTGCCGAAAAACGATCAGCGTTGACCTTCCAGAACTCGCCTGAACGAATTTCACACGCACCGTGTGCTGCGCTTCGTCATACATCCACCCTTCCGGCGCACGATCAAGTTCCGTCAGGGTGTCTTTAGGAGCGACATCAATGCCATCGCGTGCCACCCGCACTGGCGCCGCGGATATCGTGTTGATTTCGAGCAGAATCGTTCTGGAGTCCGGCTTCCCGCGATAGTTGCCCACTGTGGGCCCAAGGCTGACTTTAACGTTTCCGGCCTTATTGATTTGGGCAGTGAAGTTGGTATTGGCAAACTGACCTGCCTGGTACAGTGTCGAAGCACCGTCGTCCTCATACAGTTCGAACGCGGCCGCTTCACCAGATGGATAAACGTCGAGGATCAGTGGATTGTCCGGGACACTTGGGTCGATCCACTCAGCATCGCTGCGCATCGGAATGATGCTCCCCGATTTCACAAACAGCGGCAGTTTCTCTGCGTCCGATGTGTCGTAAACGATGGTTTGCCCGCCCGCATACGCGGTTTTCGTCCAATAATCGACCCACGTGTAGCCTTCCGGCAGATAAATTTCCATCGTGTTGAGGTCTGCCCACACTGGCGCCACTAGCAGGGCCGGCCCGAACATGTACTGGTATGGCCAACGATTGAATTTCACATGAAGATTGTTCGGGAATGCCAGCACCATGGGACGCGCGATCGGAAAACCGGTTCGGTAATGACGGTACGACTCCGAGTACAGGTAAGGAAGAAGGCGATACCGAAGCGTCAGATACTTTCGAATACTGTCTTCTGCCGTCTTCGTGGTTTTGGCGGAGTTGAGTTGGGTTCCGTCCGCTTTTCCGGACTCTGCTTGCCTGGCAGCCTCATCCCGCTTTTCCCCAAATGCCATGATGGGGGCGAGCCACTGCACCTCAAGCCTTTGATCCCAAGGCTTCATGGTGTGCGACCGCGCGACGGGAGAAAAGGAAAGAAATTGGTTCCAGCGCGCTTGTTGTTTCCAATCGGCCGCATACCCATCCGCTGTGACGTAGGAAAAACCGGCCATCGAACCAAACGTATTCGTGATGGCGTCGATGTGCCAGCGCAGTTCGCTCCATGTGGTGTGCGCGTCGCCGGTCCAGCGAAATGGATATCTTCGCGAGCCCAGCAGGGAATTGGAAGGTGCGCGATCGTCCCTTTCAAGCTCCCACGGATCCACCTCCACCATGTTTCGATTGCCCATGAATAAGACGCGCCGGGAAGCGCCATAATAGTTTTGCAACCAGGTCCAGATGGCACTGTCGGTCATATCGTTTTTCCGCGTGTCCTGCCAGGTTCCCCGGACTCCCATGTCGAGTTGCTCTTTCAGCTTCTTCCACCAGTAGTTCTCGTCGTAGGGATGAGACGCCCAATAACGATTCCCGTCCCGACTCACTGCTTCGGCACGGTGCGGAAGGTCTGGCACACTGTGATGAATGAGCATGACATCGAAATGCATGTCTCGAAGTTTCGCGATCATTGCTGTTGGAGATAGCGGCGTCTCATATGAACTTGACCATTCCAACTGGCCCCAGAATTTGTCATCGTCATCACCGCCCGGACAGCCGTCTCCCCACTCGTAGTCAACGATGAGAGTGTCCGCAGGAATGTGGCGCGCCCGGAACTGCGATGCCACGTCGAGAAGTTGCGCCTGACTGCCCTTGCATCCCAGGTGCTGCGTCTGAAAAAAGCCATAAGCTTTCTTGGGCAGCATCGGTTCCGGCCCCACCAGGTCGTTCAATTGCTGAAAGAGCTCAGGATATCCCGGGCCATAAATGAAGAACTGATCGAAGATCAGATCATCGCCAAGGTAGGTGTCGACATAGCGTCCCGTGGAGCAATCAAAAAACCAGTGAGAATACCGGCTATAGTCGGTACGTTGGCCGAGTGCGCTGGCCGAATCGAAGACGGTATAGCCATCGCGGAACATGCCATAAACCGGTCCGTTGGAAGGATAGATTTGAGTTTTGCCCCCCGCGGTCCAGACTGACCACGCGTGATCCGCTTGGTGAACGCGGATCTGAAGTCGCGCCGTCTCAATGAAATCCGTTCCGTTGTCGACCCGATGTTTGTACTCGACCGCCGGCCAATTTGTGATTCTCCCCATCACAAAAGGGATCTCATATTTAGCGAGGAACTTGTCGCCTAGGATCTGTGAGATTCGGACGCGGAACATAGTGGGAGAGTAGAGTGAGATCTCCACATTCTGATTAATTAGGATCTTCGTCGCGTAGGGCGTGGGCGCTTCAGTGCAGAAAAGTTGCGGCAAAAAAACGCACAGCAGAACGATAACAAGGAGCCGATTGAAAGATGGCATACAATCATGTATACAACTGCCGAGTAGTTTACTTCGTGGCGCAGCAGTGTCAACCGTAAACGCGACCACAGACATTTTCAGGAGTCCCCGTGCTTTCTGAGGAAATTCGTCATCGTGCTGCCGCACTTCTCTCACTTGACGGCAAGATTGCCTTGGTGACGGGAGCTGGCTCTGGTATTGGTCGTGAGATTGCCTTGCAAATGGCGCAGATGGGCGCAACTGTGGGAATCCTGGAGAAAAACGCTCAGAGCGGCGCGAAAACTGCGGAATCAATTCGTCAGTCTCGCGGCACAGCCGTTCCGATCGTTTGCGACGTGACCTCGGATTCCGATTGCCAGCGAGTGGTCAACGAAGCCGTTGCTCAATTTGGCAGGATCGATATCCTCTGCAATAACGCCGGAGTCACCATCCGCAAGGATGTGGTTATGCTGCAGGAAAACGAATGGGATGAGGTCCTCGATGTAACCCTCAAGAGCGTATACCTGCTGTCGCGAAGAGTGGTTCCGGTTATGACTTGTAACGGCGGCGGAGTCATCATTAATATCGGCTCCGGATGGTCCCTGAAGGCAGGTCCGAAAGCGGTCGCTTACTGTGCAGCCAAAGCCGGTGTTGCCAATCTGACACGCGCCATGGCGATTGACCACGGCAAGGACAACATTCGTGTGAACTGTGTGTGCCCCGGGGACATTGACACTCCTATGCTGGCCAGCGAGTGCGGCCAGTTGGGAGAAGATCCTGGGCTTTTTCTGCGAGAAGCGGCAAATCGTCCTCTAGCCCGCATCGGCACACCTTCCGATGTTGCATACGCAGTGCTATTCCTCGCCAGCCCAATGTCGAATTGGATCACCGGTTCCTGTCTGGTCGTCGACGGTGGTGGCTTAGCTTAGTGCTCGAACGCATTCTTGTGTCTTGCACGCCGAGGAGTGAAGCGTGAACGTCCGTTATCTGCTGTCCTCTCTGATGATTCTGAGTTGTTCGCTGTTTGCCTCAGCGCCGATCGACCTAAATGCCGATTGGTTCCTTAAGATCGATCCCACCCAAGCCGGCGAGCAGCAGGCATGGTTTCGTCAGTTGCCCGTCGATGTCGAGCCAGTCGTTCTTCCTCACACCTGGAATCTCGGCCAGCACAGCGATTTCATGGGTACGGCATGGTATTTCAAAAGCTTCCCTGATCCCGCAAAAGCGAAGGCCGAACATGTGGAACTGCACTTCGGAGCCACCTTCTACAAATCGCGCATCTGGCTCAATGGCACGCTGGTGGGCGAGCATGAGGGCGGGTATTCGCAATACTTCTTCGACATCACTCCCTTTTTGAAGAGCACTAATTTTCTTGCGGTTGAAATCAACAACGAACCGAAGGTCGACACCATCCCCGGTGCTGATCTCAAAGCCGCTCCCAATGGCACCATCTACGATTGGTGGCCCAACGGCGGTATCGTCCGCGGTGCTTGGCTGACGACTTACGGCAATGCGGCACTCCGCTGGCAACATATCGATTCCCATCAGAAGGGAAGCGGGGCTGAGATTTCGGATCGCATCCTGATTCACAGTTACTCTGTCCCGGCGCAGGTTTTCAAACTTCAAGCCGTGATCTTCGAGGCCAGTAGCAACGTTCCCGTGGCAAACGCAGAGACTCAGGTAACAGCAGGATCGGGCGACGCGAGCGTGGTGATACCTCTCCATCTGGGCACGGTCAAGCTCTGGGATTTCGACAATCCGTTCCTCTATCGCAGCGTCATTACCGTATTGGACAAGAATGGCCGGGCCTTAGACAGCATTTCCGACACCTTCGGAGTGCGAGAGATCGCCATTCACGACCGGCATCTGTACCTCAACGGCCAACGGGTTCGCCTCACGGGCTTGACTCGGCATGAAAGTTCGCCTTGGGAGGGGCTCGCCGAGACTCGTGGCACCATGCTGCACGACTACGACGATCTAAAGAACCTTCAGACCACCATTACTCGCCCCGTCCACTACCAGCAGAATCCATTCATCTACGACTATGCGGACCGCAAGGGAATTCTGATGATCCCGGAAATTCCAATGTGGCAGTTTGACGAGACGCAGATGAAGAATCCCCGTGTCATTGCGCTCGCCAAGCAGTTGCTCCGGGAGATGATCGACCAGAATTATAACCATCCCAGCATTCTTGCATGGAGCATGGAAAATGAGAGTGCCACGAACACTCCGGGCGGGAACGAATACTTCAAGACGATGTATGCCTATTCGAAGCAACTCGATTCCGGAAGGTACGTCACTTTCGCCGACGACATGATCGCTTTCGTCGACCCACAGACCAATGCTTCTCGCCTCGCGGACTTCATCATGTGGAATGAATATTTCGGTTCCTGGGATGGCAACGAGAGCCTGCTTCCCGGCGCGATCGATAAGATTGCCAAGGGGTACCCGGATAAGATGGTGCTGGTCTCAGAATTTGGTTACCCGGGCATTTTCGCCACTGACGAGCGCACGGCTGATGAGGCCCGCGTGCGGGTAATTCGCCAGCACCTGGCCCTATTCTCCCGGCAGGATTGGATCGCGGGCGCCATCCTATGGTGTTATCAGGATTACGAATCGTCCCATAACCTTCGTCCCGGCCAGGCCGATCACTATGTCGATCACGGCGTAGTTGATAAAGACCGGCAACGACGACCTTCATATTATGTGTGGCAACAGCAGAATTCCCCCGCCCATATCCACATCGACTGGAACTATGACCCCAAAGGAATGCCCTTCGGATTCACTGCAACGATCAGCCGGCGCGCGGAACAGGAAATCCCTTCTTATCCCCTCGTGAATTATCGGCTCCACTGGCGAGTCTTGGACGAGAAAGGAGCGGTTATTTCTGAAAAACAAGTTGCGCTCGCGGAAATAGGGCCCGCGCAAGTCGTGAACGAAAAGTGGGGAGAGAACAAATCGTCTGCTCTGCGTCTCGAGCTCACGCTCGTTCGTCGGACTGGCTTCGTGGCACAAACATCCGTCCTTGGGTGGCAGGAACCGCATGAGGGATGCCTCACTCCAGATGCAATCGGGACGGAATTGCCCGCGTTGCCGTAAGGCGCTTCGACCATTCTGACACCTCAAAAAACGGTTGACAGGTCATTGGCATTGTATACAATGACGTATACCAAACGGCGCAAGCAACAGAATCATGCTTGTTGGTCCTTGGTGGTCCGAACTTTATGTTGGAACCTCACAGCGGTTGTCATCCGTACATTCCGAACTCCAATCCCGCCACCCAGGCTCGCATGCTGGCCGAAATCGGCGCCAAAGACATCGAAGAGTTCTACAGCGACATTCCCGATCATCTCCGTTTTCGCGGTGATCTTCAGGTTCCACCGGCTCTTTCTTCCGAGGAGGACCTGCGACGTCACTTAGAAGACCTGTTGGGCCAAAACCGGAACTGTCGCCAGACGCTCAGCTTTTTGGGCGCAGGTTGCTATCAGCATCAAGTGCCATCGATATGCGATGAAGTCAATTCCCGCAGTGAATTTCTGACCGCGTATGCAGGCGAACCCTATGAGGATCTCGGCCGTTTTCAAGCGCTCTGGGAATACACGAGCCTGATGGGCGAGCTGCTCAATATGGATGTCGTGAATGTACCAACTTACGATGCTTGTCAGGCCGCTGCCAGCGCCCTGCGTATGGCCGGCCGCATCACCGGCCGAAACGAAATCCTGGTCGCTGAAACGGTGCATCCCGACCGCGCGTCGCATGTTTCCTGTTACTGCCGTTCTGATCTCATCATCGTTCGCATTCCGTACGACAAGAGCTCAGGCCTGGTCGACCGCTCAGTTCTCGAGCGATTGCTTTGCGGTCGGACGGCGGCCGTGTATTTTGAAAATCCCACCTATCTGGGCTCGATCGAGCACGGTCAAGAAATCGCGGATCTGGCGCACCGCAGTGGTGCCTTATGCGTCGTCGGCGTCGATCCCAGTTCTCTCGGCCTTTTGAAACCTCCTATCGATTACGGCGCAGACATTGTTTGTGGTGATATCCAACCACTGGGCATGCATATGTCTTTCGGAGGCGGGCACGGAGGATTCATCGCCACTCGCGATGAAGAGAAATTCGTCGAGCAGTTCCCATCCCGTCTGTTTGGAATCTGTTCCACCTCGGTTCCCGGGGAATATGGCTTCGGAGATGTCGCTTACGAGCGCACCTCGTTTGCTCGTCGGGAGAAGGGCAAAGAGTTCGTCGGAACCGCCGCTGCTCTCTGGGGGATCACAGCCGGGGTTTACCTGGCGCTCATGGGTCCGCAAGGAATGAGAGAACTCGCCGAAGGCATACTCGTGCGCTCACAATATGCCGCTCGTCAACTTGCGGCCATCCCCGGGGTGAAGATTCCATTTTTGCCCCAGCCATTCTTTAAAGAGTTCGTGGTCAACTTCGACGCGACCGGCAAATCAGTCGACGAGGTCAATGGCGCGCTTCTTCAGGATGGCATCTTTGGAGGGAAGAGCCTGCAGACGAATTTTCCCGAACTGGGGGGCTCGGCTCTGTTCTGCACAACCGAGGTCCACACGAAAAGTGATATTGATCGTTTGGTGAACGCCCTCATAAAGGCGGTGCAATAGTGGAAGACATTCTGTCTCAGCGGCAGGAAAGTGGCCATCCCCGTCTGCGCCGGTTCCACCAGGCCCGGTGGGATGAGCCGGTGATCTTCGAACTGAGCAATCCGGGAGATCGCGCCATGCGTGTCCCGGAACCCGGCGATGCCATGCGCTCGGCAGTGGGCGATGTCGCGGCGATGATTCCTGTCGGAATGAGGCGTACTGCTCCTCCACCTCTACCCGAAATCACGCAGGGTCAGGTTTTGCGGCATTATTTGCGCCTAGCGCAGGAGAATCTCGGAGCCGATCTGAATGTCGATATAGGGCAGGGAACCTGCACCATGAAGTACAGCCCAAAGATCAATGATCAGTTTGTCCGCCATCCCGGGGTCTCGGAGGTACATCCTCTTCAACCCGACGAGTCGGTGCAGGGACTCCTCGCCATTATCTACAGGATGGAGCAGATATTAAAAGCAATCTCGGGCCTCGATCGCTTCTCTTTTCAGCCGCGTTCGGGATCCGCCGGTATCTATTCCAATGCGGCTATCATTCGTGCGTATCACGAATCGCGTGGCGACAGGAAGCGGAAGCAAATCCTCACCAGTCTGTTTTCTCATCCGTCAGACGCGGCGTGTGCGCGTGTCGTCGGATTCGAAGTCGTTACCTTGCCTGTGGGGCCGGATGGTTACCCGGAGGTGGAAGCTGTGCGTGCCGCCATCTCACCGCAGACTGCGGGCATGATCATAACCAACCCTGAGGACACTGGCATCTTCAACCCGCATATCGCGGAGTTCACGAATCTGGTTCACGTGGCCGGAGGGCTTTGTTGCTACGATCAGGCAAACGCAAACGGGATCCTGGGAATTGCCCGCGCCCGGGAAGCAGGTTTCGATCTTTGCCAGTTCAATCTGCACAAAACGTTCTCCACTCCGCACGCATGCGGCGGACCCGGCTCCGGTCCGATCGGGGTCACTGCCAGACTGGCAAAATTCCTGCCTGCTCCAACGGTTGAATTCGACGGAACGAGGTATCTTCTGGATTGGAATCGGCCTGAAAGTATCGGCAAAGTCGCTCACTTTTATGGAAGCATTCCCAATGTCGTAAGAGCGTACGCCTGGGTCAGAAGCCTCGGTGCGGAGGGGCTACGCGAAGTGGCCCGAGTCGCCGTCCTCAATAACAACTATGTAATGAAAAAATTCCTCGAGATCCCCGGATTATCTGCTCCTTTCGCGCCGGGCAGGCCGAGGATCGAACAGGTCCGTTATAGTTTTGAGCAGTTGACCAAGGAGACAGGAGTGGGCTCCGCCGACATCGGCATTCGCGCCGCCGACTTCGGCGTGCACTACTGGACCAGCCATCACCCCCATGTGGTTCCTGAACCCTGCACAATCGAACCCACCGAGTCCTATTCCCAGCGTGAACTCGATGAATACATCTCGGTGATCAAAGAAGTTGTGGCCGAAGCGCGTGCCACTCCCGAGAAAGTGACACGTGCGCCTCATAACAGCACGATACATCGCATCGACGGCCATGCGGCTTTCGAAGATCCGGAGCAATGGGGCACAACTTGGCGAGCGTATCGTCGCAAACTCGGCAAAAAGAAGGAAGCGCAACCAGTTTCTGAAGTGGTGGCTGTTGTCACGTGAAGCTACTTTCTTGGGATCCGGCCGGCGGAGTCAACGCTCGTCCACTCCTAAAATTGGGTTGACAAGCCCCGTTCTTCGAAGATAAAAGTAATCGATCTGGTATCGTATACAATTATGAATACTATGATGGCGACATCAACTTGGGGGTGAACGCTATGGGACGTAAGGGAATGTCGAGCCGCTTGGGGTTATTGATCTTGGTGCTCATATTGCTGGCCATCCCGGCTCCATGGGCTTGGGGCCAGAACGCAACCGGTAGCATCGTTGGTTCGGTGACCGACCCGCAAGGGGCGGTAATCCCAGGCGCCCAGGTGATCGTCACCAATATCGCAACGGGAGTGAGTACACCCACGGTCACGAACGACGAGGGCTATTTCGAGGTCTTAGCGCTCCCTATCGGAACGTATAAGGTGTCAGTCGAGCACCCAGGTTTCAGCACTGTTGTCACTCAGGAAAAGCAGCTTCTTATTAGTGAATCCATTCGTTTCGATATCAAGCTGCCCGTAGGAGCAGCGGAGCAGACTGTCACCGTCAATGCAGGCGTGACCGGAGTCGAAACGGTCAACTCCACGGTTGGCGAATCGGTAACCGGCGAAGCCATCAAAGATCTGCCCCTGAACGGACGCGATGTTCTCCAATTGGCGCTCCTGCAACCGGGCGTCACTCCTTCCAATCCAGAAGCGCTTGGGCATGGGTTCAGCATCTCGGGCGGAAGAACCGACAGCGTGAACTATCTTCTGGATGGCGGGTTAAATACCGATCTGATGGAGAATACCGTTGTTCTGAATCCCAACCCCGATGCTGTCGCTGAATTCCGCATTCTGACCAGTAACTACTCCGCCGAGTACGGGCGAAACGCGGGCGGCACCATCAGCGTGGTCACCAAGTCGGGAACCAACCAGATCCACGGCAGCGCTTACGACTATCTTCGCAATGAAGCTTTCAATGCCAACTCATTTTTCAACAACCTCACCGACCTTCCCCGCAATGTATTAAAGCGCAATCAATTCGGCGGCACGCTAGGCGGTCCCATTGTCATCCCGCATCTAATTGAAGGTAAGGACAAGGCATTTTTCTTCGTTTCCTATCAGGGCCAGAAGCAATCGCAGGCAGTATCGAGTACCCAGATCCCGACGTTTACTCCCGCGGAATTAGGCGGCGATTTCTCTCAAGCGGTCAATGGGGGACCTGACCCTAATGTCGCCAGTTTTCTCGAGTCGCACACTTACTTTCAGTCCAATCCTACTCTTGCGGCACAAGCGATCATTGATCCCACAACAATCGATCCAGTAGTGAACAACTACATCGGCATGGGATTGATTCCGACTTCGCCCACAGGCATCATCAACTCCGCCTCCAGCAGCACGGATAACTATAACGAGTTAACGGCGAAAACGGATTTTGTGATGTCTGAGAAGGATCGAGTCACGGTTACAGTCGGCGGTCACCGGGAACACTTCATCATCCCCTACGGCGACAGCCAGGCTACGGTTCCAGGGTTTACTAACCTGACGAATGTGAATACGTACTTCGGCAGCGTCGGCTATAACCGGATTTTCTTCCCAACGTTGCTGAATGAACTTCGCTTTAGTGCGCAGGAGTCCTATACCCAACAGGATCTTCCGGCGAAGACATTACCTTCACCGGGCGCTCTCGGTTTCGCGATCAATCCTGATGTTTCCGATGGCCCTCCTCCCCTTGCGTTCGATAACGGATTGTCACTCGGTTACAGCAGCAACGGGCCGACCAATTTCAACGACACAACTTACAACTACACTGATACGGTCAGCTGGACCAAAAGCAGGCATACGCTTCGCTTCGGCGGCAACTTCTGGACCTTTGCGGATAACTTCGCCTACGGCTATCTCACCAGCGGGTCTTTCTATTACACGGCGGCTGGCGGTCAAAGCAGCGGCAACTCTTTCGCGGATTTTATCCTCGGGAATCCCGAGTTCTACACGCAAGGGCCCCATGCTCCAAACAATGTCCGCACCAAGGACACGGCCCTGTTCATCCAAGATGACTTCCGCGCCCTCAGTAATTTGACGATCTCGCTAGGGCTGCGTTACGAATACGATTCTCCCAAGGCCGATACTCTAGGCAGAACCTATGCGGTTTTCCCTGGCCAGCAATCCCAGCGATATCCCACGGCTCCCGTCGGACTTCTGTTTCCCGGAGACGCGGGCGCGCCGCGCGGAGTCTTCTTTCCCGAGAAAGACAATTTTGCTCCCCGCGTTGGGTTCGCCTGGGATGTTCTGGGAAATCACAAGACCAGCATCCGCGGAGGATTTGGAATCTTCTACGACGTCCTCAACGGGCATGACAACATCGATCAGAACGGCGGCCCTCCCTTTGCTTCCTACGTGCCAATCGCATATGACGGATTCCCGTTTCCCGCAGGTAATGGGGCACCGCCCGCGCACTTCGCTAACCCGATTGGATCCGTCGGTCTATCCGATCCTTTTCCGGCGCCTACGGCCGCCAGTGATCCCAATTGGGCAACTATCGGCTGGATTCCGTGGAGTATCACGACTACGTATCACAATCAGCGCACACCTTACGTCTACCAGTACAACCTCAGTCTGCAGCACGAACTGGCGCACAATCTCATTGCCCACGTCGCTTATGTAGGCAGCAGTTCGAAGCGGCTACAGACCGCCACCCAGGGAGATCCCTTAGTACTCGGCACCGACAACCGCGTCTTGAACCTGGCTCAGACAAACGCCAGCTACATCGCGTATTGTTCGTCTCTGGGATACGGAGGTACTAACGGCGGCGGCGCTTGTCCCTTCGGCAACTTCCCTGAATACACCGATCTCGGATTTTCCAATTACAGCAGTCTGCAATCCGCATTAACCAAGCAACTGGGAGATACTAAACTTGGCTCAGTGTATTTCACGCTAGCCTACACCTATGGCCACAGCATCGATAACACAAGCGGCCGAGGCAACCGGAGCCAGACCGTTCCGGTCTATGATCCCGGCCTGTTTCGCGCCTCTTCGGATTTCGACGTGAAACAGTACGTCAGCTTCGGTGGAGGATGGAATCTCCCGTTCGATCGTACCTGGGACTCAGGGCCCCAGTGGCTTCTGAAGGGGTGGAGCCTCTATCCAATCTTCAGCTGGCGTCAAGGCTTTCCCTTGAACATTGGAGCACAGCTCTCTGGCGGACCAGATTCCCCTGGTGCTTCAGGCGCAGGCGACGTGGGTTCCGAAAATGCGATCTTCAATCCTGCCATCGTCGGCATCACCTCGCCCACTCTTGCGAATAATCTCCAGTATTTCAACCCGGCGTCTTTCAGCAACGGCCAGTATCAGGACTCCGATCCAACCCAGGCGAACTACTCCACCTGCACGCAGCAGGTTCCTCTCGCACAATCCGGCCTGTTCCCCTCGTTTGATTGCACTCCCGGCACCCCCGCCTTGCGCACCTACGGTGGCCCCCGCAACGTGATTCGTGGTCCCGGACAGACGAATCTCAATCTGGCTCTGGGGAAATCGACGCAGATCCTCGAGAATCTGAAGGCGGAACTCAGGCTCGAGGCGTTCAATGTCTTCAATCACACCGAATTCATGAATCCCAGTACCAACATCTACAGCCCTCAGTTCGGAGAGGCAGTCAACACCTATGATCCGAGAATCGTGCAGATCGCATTGCGTCTAAATTTCTAGATCCTGATTCCTTTATAGGATGATCCTGTGAGCAGGCATGACGCAGGTGTCGTCGGTTCAAAAGGCTAAGCAACGAGTCAGTTGAGCGCGATCGAAGCTCGACGATTCAGGGTTGGCTTGTACACCCACGCTCCAGTGGTTAAAGCAGCGATGCGGTCACCCTCGCCATCACACCACCACCATTCCGCAACATCTTCGGGATAAAGACTCGGTGAGACCGTTCCAGCCCTAATACGCGGAGTTCCAAGCCGGTTCTCGTCCAGGGCGACGCCACGTAGCGTAGTATTCCAGTAGCAGAAAAAGCTGATATGGATGGAAATGGAGTGACCAATGTCTCAGTCGATTGAGTGGCCGCCGCCACGTCAGGCGCTGCCGGGCCGCCGTCGCCGATTCTTCCTTATTCTTCTCGCGCTCGCCATCGTGTTCTTCAGCACTCGGGCTGCGTTGTCCTATTACGTCGACGTGCTGTGGTTCAAGTCGCTCGGTTATGAACACGTATTTTGGAAGACGCTCAACCTGCAATGGGGCGTCTTCGCGGCAGTGACCGCGGCCACTTTTCTGATTCTCTACGGGGCGTTTCTTGCTCTGAAGCGGGCGCATCTCGATGATCTGCCGGACGGGCACACCATCATGATCGGCAACCAGCAGCTGAAACTTCCGGTGGAACCTGTGCTGAAGTTCTTGGGGTTTGCCGTTTCGCTCGGCATTGCGCTGGTGAGCGGCGCCGCCGTGAGTGCGGAATGGCAAACCCTCGCCCTGTTTTGGTACGCACCTCGCACTTCCGAAGTCATAGATCCGATCTTTGGCAAGCCGTTGAACTTCTACCTGTTTGCGCTCCCGGCTTGGCAACTCATCCTGGGCTGGCTGCTCACTTTGGCGGTGATTATCTGTGTAGCCGCGATTCTGTTTGTGTTCGCCAGTGGCGGGGCGCGCATGCTCGCCGGTCGCCTCAGCCGTCACGTGACTTTGCCGTGGCGGGGATTCTCCATCGCCTTTGGATTTCTCTTGTTGATCGTTGCTGGCAATACGTATTTCAGCCGGTTCGATCGATTGCTCAGCGACCACACTCTGTTTGGGGGAGTGACCTACACCGATGCGCATGTCACGATCGGCGGTTTGTTTGTGATCTGCGTCGTGCTCGTCGTCGGCGCCTTGATCGCGTTCGTCAATGCCCTGCGCCCCCGTGGAGTTTGGTTAATCGCGGCGGTGGTTCCGGCCGTGGTCTGTTATCTCGGGCTGCAGGCAGTCGGCTGGTATGTCAGCAGCTTTATCGTGAAACCGAACGAACTGGTTCGCGAGAAACCCTACATTGTTTACAACACTGCGTTCACCCGCCGGGCCTACGGCTTGGATACCGTGACCCAGCGCGAATTTCCCGCCGAAACCACAGTCGAGGCGGCGGATGCGACGAACAATCAGGCTACTCTTCAGAATGTCCGGCTATGGGATTGGCGCGCGCTGCAGGATACGCTGCGTCAGATCCAGGAAATCCGCACCTATTACGACTTCCCCGACATCGACATTGATCGGTACAACATTAACGGGACAACTCGCGAAGTGATGCTGGCCGCGCGCGAGATGAACGTCGATAAACTGCCCGAGAGCAGCCAGAACTGGATCAACGAGAAGCTCATCTACACTCACGGCTATGGCCTAACCATGAATCCGGTGAATGGGTTCACGACGGAAGGCTTGCCCACTCTAATTCTGAGCAACATGCCGGTGCAGAGTACAGTCCCAAGCCTGAAAGTTACGCGCCCGGAGATCTATTTTGGCGAACTGACCAATACCGACGTTTACGTGAAAACCCGGCAGCAGGAATTCAACTATCCGCAAGGCCAGACCAATAATCTGAACTCCTATGAAGGCACGGGCGGCATCGCGATCGGAGGTTTCCTGCGCCGCGCCCTTATCGCGTTTGATCGCGATGATCTCGGCAAGCTTCCGTTCAGCGATGACGTGACCCCGAGCAGCCGCCTGCTGATGCGGCGCAACCTGCTCGTGCGCGTATCCACATTGGCGCCCTTTCTGACCTACGATCCGGATCCTTATGTCGTCCTCGACGATGAGGGCCACCTGTCCTGGATTATGGACGCGTTCACCATCTCAGACAGCTATCCTTATTCCACTCACTATCCTCTCGGCGACAATGCCATCAATTACATGCGGAACAGCGTGAAGGTGGTGATTGATGCCTACGATGGCACCACCACGTTTTACGTGTTCGATCAGAAGGATCCGATCATCGCCGCCTATCGCCGCATTTTCCCCCACCTGTTCAAGGACGCCGCGGCCATGCCGCCCGGTCTGCGCAAACATGTGCGCTATCCCGAGCTGTTGCTCAAACTGCAGGCGAACGTTTACGGCCTTTACCACATGACGGATGCGGAAGCGTTCTACAACCGCGAAGACCTGTGGACGGTCGCGTCCGAAGTGGGCATGAGCGATACCGGTGAGCAAATCACCCGGACTATGGAGCCGAACTTCGTGCTAATGAAACTTCCGGGAGAGGATGGCGAGGAGTTCGTGGAAATTCTGCCCTTCACTCCGGCCAACCGCAATAATCTTATCGGCTGGATTGCTGGCCGCAGTGACGGGGAACATTATGGGACATCAGTCGTCTATAACTTTCCCAAAACAAAGCTGGTCGACGGACCCTTGCAAATTGAAGCACGGATCGATCAGAACGCGCAGCTTTCTGGACAGCTGACTCTGTGGAATCAGCAAGGCTCGCATGTGCGTCGCGGATCGCTGCTGGTCATCCCGACTGGCAAAGCGCTGTTGTATGCCGAGCCCATTTACTTGCAGGCCGAGCGGAGTCCCATGCCGGAGTTGCGGCTCGTCGTGCTGGCGCTGCAGGATCGGCTGGCGTATGGCCCAACTTTCGAATCGGCCATGACGTCGCTGTTTGGCGGAGCAGTTTCGTCGCTGACGGCAAACGCGATCAGCGAGATACAAGCGGCAGAATCGCAGCATCCGTCCACGGGGGCCGCTCCATCCGTACCGAACCTCAATTCTCAGATCGCGGAAGCTGCCAAAGACCTTGCAGACTACCAGCGCCTGACCGCGGAAGGCAAGCTCGGCGAAGCGGGGCAGAAATTGGAAGAATTGAAGCACGCTCTTGACGCCCTAAACGCGCGGCAAAAATAATCGGATGCCGGTTAAGGTCGGCGACGCGGGCAGGAGCACCCGCGCGACACCGAACCGGACCGTGCCCACAAGAGATCATATCCCAACCTACCTTCCGTGCCGCTCATCTCATTAGGCCGCGTTGCCTTAGTGCAGTTTTTCTGCGATGACAGGCCTAACACGGTCTTTGCTAAGTCGTTCGCGCATTTGAGGAATGCCACTCGTCCAGCCGCGTCATTCCGGCGTGGGATTGCGGAAACCCATTCACCTCACGGAATGAAAGATGCATCTAAGCGCCTACCAAGTCTTGAAGAACTAACATTTTTGGAACTTGATGTCGAAACGTGCGGTAGAGGAAGCGCTGTAGGGAGAGAGTATTGCAGTGATTCTGAGTCGGCTCAGTTATGTTCGCCTGTACCTGAGGGTTTTGACACTTCTCCTGCCGGCGCTCTCTTACTTCGTCGCGGTTAAGGTCCGATTCGGCATCAACTTCTTTTTTTCGCGAAACCCTCCTTCCGGCTTGCCTTCGTATTGGGGCATCTTGTTGCTGACCACCATTGTCTGGGCGTTGAGCGCCGAAGAAGCCGGCTGCTGGAATGTAGAGCAACTCTATGCTCCAGGCGGGAAGAGCCGGCGCCTGCTGGAAGCGCTCGCATTCACTTACGCGATTGTGATGGCTGCGGCATTTCTGTACCGGGGCGCAAGCTATTCGCGGGTGGTGATCGGTATCAGCGCTTTCGCGTTGTTCGTACTGGCCACGATGGTGCGAGTCGGTTTTCGCGTTTTCCTGGAATTCCTCCGGAAAAGGAACAAAAATCCCATTCGGGTTTTGATTGTTGGGACAGACCGCTTCGCGCGCAAAGTGGCGACGTCCCTTGAGCACGGAGAAGTCCTTACGTGCCGCATCGCCGGTTTTGTGCGGTTGCCGGATCAGGAAATCGCCGTCGAAGGCCCGGTGTATGAGTTCGACAACATTCCGAAATTCTCCAATGGCGATTCCATTACCGACGTGATTGTGGCGCTGCCTCCGAAACGCCTTAGCGATGTGCAGGCGATCTCGTCCTCGCTGGAGAAACTGTGCGCGCCAACCCGGGTAGTGATCGATTTGGGAGAAACTGTCGGCATCCGCAACCGGCTGATCAATCTTGGCGGAATCCAGATGCTGGATTTGCGCTCAACCCTGGCCGAAAGCGGATCGTATCTCTTCCAAAAACGGGTTTTCGATGTGGCTTTTTCGCTGATCTTTCTGTCGTTTACGATTCCCGTGACGATTGCGATTGCGCTGGCGATCAAACTGACCAGCTGGGGGCCGATTTTCTTTGTGCAGGATCGTGTGGGCCTTAATGGCCGCGTGTTTCGCATGATCAAGTTCCGAACCATGAAACTCGGCAGTCGCGAAGAATGCGACACGCGCTGGACCTCGGCCAACGATCCTCGGCGCACCGCGGTGGGCGCGTTCCTGCGAAAGATGAACCTCGATGAGTTGCCACAGTTTTTCAACGTTCTGATTGGCGACATGAGTATCGTGGGACCGCGGCCGGAGCGTCCCCACTTCGTGGAACGTTTTCTTGAACAATTCGATCGCTACAACGCGCGCCACATGTTCAAGGTGGGAATTACGGGATGGGCGCAAGTCAACGGCTGGCGTGGCGATACTTCCATTGCAAAGCGGGTTGAATTTGATCTCTACTATCTGCGCAACTGGAGCCTGACGTTCGATCTGCAGATCATCATCATGACTTTCCTTCGCATCTTCAACAGCAAGAACGCCTACTGATTGCGGCTGCTAGACGCGAGACTTTTTCGCCTCGGGAATTTCCGATCTTCGTGAACAGCGCTCATCCAGTGAGAGCGTGCCGGAACCGGCGAGGAGGAGAAAAACCAGGCCCAGGAACATGCAAAAATCCGTGCGCGCTTCGTGCATGGCCGCCCAGCTTCCCGCTTTGGCAATCATGGGAATCTTGGTTGTGGCGACCGCAACCACAATATCGATGAGCAGTGGAATCGAAGCCATGCGCGTGAAGAATCCGACGATCAGTAACGCGCCGCACACGATCTCTATGACGCCAACGAACGGGCCGAAGAACTGCGGCGCGGGAATGCCGATCCTGGCGAACCGTCCCACGCCCAATCCCGCAGGGAAAAGGAATTTCTGAATTCCTTCTGACAGGAACACCCACCCAACCATGATGCGAATCAGTATGGTCGCAGACCGCGCGGGACCTCCGAGAGCTAGCTTTTCCTCCATTACGTCTCCTCCCGCTCACTCCGACTGGTATCTGGGCTGGTGAAAACCTGCGCGGGCAGAAGTGCCCGCGCCACACGGTTCTCAATCCACAAAGTCATCAATACTGGGAATCCGGCTTGCCTGCATCGAATGCACGACCTTGCGCTTCCGCCATGATTTGAGCTCCCGAGCTGGTTCCAACAAGATCGGCTCCGGCTTCTACCAGGTCCTGAACTTGACGAGCGGTCTTGATGCCGCCCGAGGCCTTTATGCGAACGTGCTGCGGAGCGAGCCCGCGAAGAAACGCAATTTGTTCCGGAGTGGCCACGCCGACCGCCCCACCGCTCGCGTTCTTCAAGTACGCAACGCCGGCCTCGACGCTGAGCGCGACGGCTCGTTCTTTCTGTTGTGCGTTCAGGAGAGGAAGCTCAAGCATGATCTTCACCGGGACTTTGCCAGCAGCCTTGACCACTCCGCGAATGTCATCAGCATATTCCCGTTCCATGCCGGAAAGCAGAAAACCGACATTCGGCATGAGGTCCACTTCTTGCGCTCCGTCGTCGGTTAGTTGTCCAGCCTCGTAGGCTTTTCCTGCGCTGGTCATCGTGCCGTAAGGGAAATCGACAAAGGACGCGACTTTGATTCCCGTTCCATGAAGGCATTTGGCAGTTTTTTCCACCCACGCCGGAGGGATCATCGCCGCCTGGAAGTGATACTTCAGGCATTCCGCGATGTGCTGTTCCCATCGCGCGTACGTTAAAGTATTCGAAATGATGGTCGATTGAATGCGGCGGGCTAAGGCCTCCGGCTGCCAGATTCCAGAATTGGTTTCCGATACGAAAATACTCAGGCCCTCTTTCCGTGCGAGAGCGCTCGCAGCCAATCTGGAACTTTTATACTGCGCTCCTCACAACATTTCACGACTTCTTCGCGCTTTGGCAATGA
Source organism: uncultured Acidobacteriaceae bacterium (assembly GCA_963772045.1). Classification (GTDB taxonomy): domain Bacteria; phylum Acidobacteriota; class Terriglobia; order Terriglobales; family Acidobacteriaceae; genus Sulfotelmatobacter. Next base: position 380,266 of record CAVYWC010000007.1, read on the forward strand.
TGGAATTACGCCTTCTTTCATGACAGCCAGGCCTCCTGTGATCACGGCAAATTCGACCGCCGATCCGAGGCTTTCGCCGCAGGCAAGGGCAGTCACCAATCCTGCGTTGAATGCGTCGCCCGCGCCAGTCGTATCAACCGGATGTACCTGAATCGCCGGAATGCTTTTTGATGACGACCGGGTCACGATCAGCGCTCCTTGCTCGCCCAAGGTCATGACAACGTTTTTCACTCCCGCGCGAAGCAAGTCCTGCGCCACTTCTTCAGGGTCAAGTTGCGCATCCGGACTCCGCCCACTGAGCACCTTCGCCTCCGTTTCATTGGGAGTAAGAACGTCGACTCGTTGCAGCAGGGAAGCGGGCAGCGGACGCACCGGCGCCGGATTCAGAATTGTGATCGCGTGGTGGGCCTGCCCACGCGCCAGCGCCGCCTCCGCTGTTTCTACCGGAATCTCAAGCTGGGTGAGTACGACTGACGAATTTTGGAATGCGGAGTTGCACTGCGTAACATCATCAGACGAGAGGAATTCGTTGGCTCCGGGATCGAGCGCGATCGAATTGTTTCCTGTGCCTTGTTCCACGAGGATGAAACCCACTCCGGTGGGATGTTCGACCGTTTCACGAACGAAGGCGACATCAATCCCCTCTTCGCGATAGAGTCGCAGCGCCATCTCTCCGAAATTATCCTGGCCAATTCGGGCAACGAAGGCAACTTTCGCTCCCAGACGCGCACAACCGACGGCCTGGTTTGAACCTTTGCCGCCGTAGTCAACGCGATATCCGGAGGCCAATACAGTCTCGCCGGGACTCGGCAGACGTTTCACTTTCAGCGTGAGACCGGTGGCATAGCTTCCAACCACGAGGATATGAGGAGTGGTCAAGCAGAGATCTCCCGAGCCGATTCCGTAGAGTGCGTTTTATCTCTTCGGCGGACGAGTCATCAAATCCGTAAAAATTCCGTAGAATTTTTGCGCATCAATATCGAACTGCACATTCACCAGCCGTAAGTACGGCGGAACCTGCGCCGCCGCGCTCCAGAACAGAGTTTTGCCATAGCTTGGGCCATGATCGATGTCGATATCCATATACAACTGCTTCTCAACCGTGATAATCGAAGGATCGATCAGCGCGGCGCCGGCAATCTCGTCCCACATGTAGCCGGGCAGCGAATATTTCGCGAGATAATCCGCGACCGGCGTTCCCGCTTTTGCGATCGTATCTTTCATCTCCTGCGTGTAGCGCGTTTTCACCGATATATCGATGGGAGTGATGGTCATCTTCTTCCAGGGCGCGCGCAGAACAATGCGGGCCGCTTCCGGATCGAACCACCAATTGAATTCGCGGCGGCCATCGATGGCGCCGGGATCGATGGCCCCCTTGTCAGCGTACACCCCCCCTCCCATCATGACGAATTCTTTGGCCAGCGTTGCCACCGATGGATCCAGCTTCAATGCCAGCGCATAATCGGTGAGCGGTCCGCCCGCCCAGAGCACAACTTCGCCGGGATATTTGTGGACCATCTGCACAATAAATTCCGCAGCGGTTCCAGGCTGGGCCTTAAGGTGGGGCTCGCCTTCATCCAGGGGCGGCACAACGTCGGGCGCATGGTAAGGCTGGTCGTAAATGGTCGATCGCTTTGCCGCAAAATGCTCCGTCCAGCATCCTTTGTATTCGAGCTTGCCGTACATCGCTTCCCATCGCTCGCTCTCCTCTTTGCTGTTGATCAGCGGAAACTCGGCACCCTCGATGACCGGAACGTCGCTGCGTCCGGCGATCTCTAGCATTCGGAGGGTGTGCTGCGTTTCCTCCTTGAGCCATTGATCGCCGCTGACAATGGTGATGCCGAGCACATCGAATTTCTCCGACTGCAGGAACACCAGCAGAGCCTGCTGGTCGCTGGTTCCGGGCCCGCGCGCGTCCTGATCGACGATGATTTTAATTTTTTGGGCGGATGCAGCGGTTGAGAGAAGAAAGGCGAGAAAAATCAAGGCAAGGTTCCGAGGGGGGCGTGTCAGCATGTTCAGGTTTTCCCGTGGGCCGATGAATTTGAAACGCTAAAGTTACCACAGTCAACCGCGAACTCGCGGCCATGATTCAGCTCTTTGCGACGACTTTCGAAACTCCGCGATGTAGAGCCCGCGATTTCAAGCCTTTGATCGCAAAGCTCGCGATGGGCCCGGAAGTCCAAGCGCTCAGGGTTTTGCCCTGTCGGAACCGTTCTGAGTTTGAGAGTTGGTACGATTTTTTTTGTGCAGCTTGGGCGTGAACTTCGGAATCACAAACTCCTGCAAGATATTAGTAGCGGCTCCCGTTGCAACATCGAACGCGGCGTTCTCGAAAGTCAATCCTGCGCCGTTGCGATCGTTGTCCGGATAGTACAAATTGGAAATCCCTCCGGAAGCAAGAGCCCCGAGCACGAATGAGTAATTCGGTTGCCGGCGTCCGTTGTCTCCTTTGCATATGAACGCTCTGGAAATTGCGTACAAGGTCCGCGATTCCGTGCTGCCTGTCCCCTTGTAGAAATAGCGAGGGTCCTGCTTCAGAAGCGATGGGAACACCGCATTCCCAAGAAACGTCCCCGTAAGCGTATCGGCATACCCGGCTCCGTAGCGCTTGGCGTAGCCCTCCAGGCCCTGCCCGTAGCCAGCGAAGTGGCCTTGCGCCTGCTGAACTCCGGCAATGCCGCCGACGATGATCAAGGTGTAAGGGTCGACCACGGTCCTCAACGCAAGTTGGAACTTCTGCTTGGTGTCGAGAGGAGCTGCATTCGGGATGTAGGTGACATAGAAATTCGGCACGATCGCTAGCACGCGCTGCTTCTCTTCGATCTTCATCTGCTCTTCGGCGACCTCAGTTTGCGGTACACCGACCCGCACGCTGGTAATCGCCGTACTCACATCCAACATGATGGGCAGCAGGTTCAGGGTCTGGCCAGGTTCCACAGTTCCAGAGAACGTTTGCGGCGCGAATCCGGCCGAGATAATCGTGACCTGGAAGTCACCGGGGGGAACATTGCTGAATGAGAACTGCCCGGCACCATCCGACATGTCCGTCAGTTTCTTCGACTGCCCTTCAATCGTCAGCGTTATCTGTGCTCCAACAATTACGGCCCCAGAAGGATCGATGACGGCTCCGTTTACGATTCCGTCTTGCTGAGGGGCTCCCTGCCCATCTGCTGCTGGGTGCGCAAGTTGTGTAGCAGGCGAGGACTGCTGCCGGTTCTGTCCAAGGCAGGAGGAAGTCCAGACCAAGGTGACGCAAAGGAGCAGAGATAGATGGAAAGACCTCGCGCCAGCCATTGCTATCACTTTACAGCCATTCGCGATGTGGAAATGTAAAAGCTAGTAAACCGCCGCTTCCCAAGGTCATCTGCGCCCGGTAAAATTAGAGCATCATGAACAGCCATTATGACGAATTCCTTTCGATCACGGAGATCTGTACCCGTGTGAAGCATCTCGGGTACGAGCCGAGCAAGAGGATTCGCCTTTATGGGGAAGAATTTGAGGTGGTTTCCGATCCCTTTCCGGCTGCGGGAGGGGTTGCGGTCAATGTCAAGGCGAACGAAGGACCGGGGACGCGAATGGTTCAGCTGCCGGCAACGGTCGTTCAGAGCGTCACGCGCACGATACCCAAGGCCGCCTGAAGTCCATTGTGGTACGGCCTCGACGGTTTGCTGTTTTATCACTTCCCTCGGCGTTGGGACTGCGAATTTGAGTCTCTCTCAAAGCGTCCGCCGTGGGTGCGACGTTGAGCCTGCCGTCTGCCAGGAGCCGACCCTTGCTCATCCAGCAATTGATTCAGTTCTTGGAGGATGGCGCGGAAGTTCGTTCGATCGAGTTCCGTGACTGCTGATTGGCAAAGTTCCGTCCAACGATCTTTCATGGATCTTTCCTTCGGGTATCGCGCTTTCAGGGTAACGCGTCCCTGCCTTGTGGCGTGAGTTCCGTGAATTTTCCGTCGCAATCGAGATATTCCGGCAACCTATTGGTGCGGTGAATACAGTCTTCACCCTAAACGGCGCTGGGGCTCGAAGGCTTCCTTGAGGGATGCCCGAAACGAGAGCTGGGCTTTTCGGCGTATCTTGGCTGATGCGGACCAGACTGCGAGGGCACAACTAGTGTAAACCCCCGGCATCCGGTCAGTTAATTCCGGAGGTGCATTTTCACAGGGGATATTCTCTGGCGAGACTTATAATGCCCCAGTCGCGGAGTAAGCCGCCGCGGGTGGGGTGGTTTGTGTCCGTGGCGAAAACGGTTGCGTCCGAGCCGCAAGTCGGACAGAACTTCGACAGGGAGGAATGCACATGAAGAATATCGGGTTTCTTGCAGCGGTAATCCTGACAACGGTTCTGCTGACGCTTGTTTTCAGCGCGGCAGCGGCTCCCAAACTCGCAACCCAGCCGGTCTCGGTCGCCGCAGTTCCAGCAGTCGCCTTGGCCACGCCAGTACCCGCGCCCCATCCTGAGATTCACGCTGCTCTGGAAGCGATGCACAATGCAAAGGATCATCTCAACCATGCGGCACATGATTTCAACGGCCATCGGGTCGAAGCGCTCAAACACCTTGACATGGCGATTCATGAAGCCGAGATCTGCGAACACATGGATTAATCGGATCGAGATTTTGAGGCACGGCAAAGGGCAGCGTCGAATGGACGCTGCCCTTTGTTTCGTTTGGAAATGACACTCCAATCAGCCGGGGATCGCGAAGGGATCTACGGCAATTTCGCCATCGATATGGCTGGCTTCGAAAGGGCGCGGTTTCCAGCCGCGCTGCGGGGTGGTGCTAATCCCTTTGGCTTTAGCGACTGAGGGAAATAGATCTCAGGGCCTAAAGGCCGACAAGGTGTCGCTCGTGAGCTGGCGCGCTGGAAGCCACGCGCTTTCAAAGGCGGCCATAGCAATTTGAAGCACCAACACCGTTTGCGGCTTCATGCTGTAGTCTCGTGCCGGGGAGTTGCGACCCTCACACGCACTTGCATTCGCTGCGGATCAGCACGCCCGTCATGGCATGAGCGGCGGCCCGCGCTTCGACCACATTGGCGTAAGGCCCGTGCCAGCGGGCATGATTGTTGTCATGTCCCGAGGGACGTCCCTTGCCGTGGCTACATTGGCCGCATGTGCCGCGATGCAGAACAATCTTATGCGGACCGGCTACCCAGTTTTCATAGATGAAAAACTCGGAGGAATCCGGGGCAACCGAGGCCTTCGTGATCACGCCCGCTTCGGTGGCGATTCTTTGCAGCCGCGAGCGTGTATCGCGACGCATGGGCACGAGCGGCAGGCGGTAAACCTCTTCGATCTTACCCATCATTGCCAGGACAGCCTTGACCGGCAGCGGACTGGTCTCGATGAAATTGGCCTGCATCAGCGGAATGTATTTGCGATTGAGGCTGCGCGCGGTTGTCCAGTCGTTCGCGAGGGCGGCGCGGGTCAGAGCGGCCATTTCCCGGGGAATTTCATTGGACGCGACAGAAATCACACCGACGCCACCGAGAGCGACGATGGGCAAGGTGATTGCGTCATCCCCGGAAAACACGAGAAATGTTTCGGGCACGGCGTGGATGGCTTCGGCAACTTGCGTCAAGTTTCCGCTGGCTTCCTTTATGCCGACGATGTTCGGGATCTCGGTCAGGCGCGCCAGCGTTTGCGGCTCGAGATTGGCGGCGGTACGTCCGGGGACGTTGTAAATGATGACTGGTTTGTCGCCGACGGCTTCGGCGATGGCTTTGAAATGGCGATATAGGCCTTCCTGCGTCGGCTTGTTGTAATAGGGTGTGGCCGTGAGGATGCCATTGACGCCCGGACGCGCTGCAAGTTCTTTTGCCTTTTCGACCGCTTCGTAGGTGGAGTTGGAGGTTGCGCCAGCGACGATGGGAACGCGACCGGCGGCGACTTCGATCGTGACGTCGATGACGAACAACCATTCGTCATGCGAAAGCGTCGGCGTTTCGCCGGTCGTGCCGCAAGCGACAAGAAAGTCAATGCCGGAATCGATTTGCCACGCGATCAGATTGCGAAGAGCGGTGTCGTCGATCGAGCCATCTTGACGAAATGGGGTGACCAGAGCCGTGCCACAACCACGAAGTTGCATAGCTATAAGATAGCGCGAATGTGGGATGGGAGAAAATCGCGATGCGCAGGGCCTAAGGGCCGGTTGGATCCGGTCTCTTCCGCGGCCCTGAAGGGCGGCTCTTCCAGGTTACAGCTCCCTCCACACATCTTTGAAATTGTAGAAACCTTTTCTTCCGGCAATCCATTCGGCGGCGAGAATGGCGCCTTCTGCGAACGCCCGCCGCGATTTCGCGTCGTGGCAGAGATAAATGCGGTCGTTGGCTGATTCGAAGATAAGTTCGTGAAGACCGACCACTTCTCCTTCGCGGAAGGATGTGATCTCAACCGACTCGGGCTGGCCGCTGCCCTCCTGCACGATCTTCTGAATCTCCATCGCCGTTCCCGAGGGCGCGTCTTTCTTCTGCGCGTGGTGGCGCTCGAAAATCTGAGCGGAATAACCGTGGCCCAGGGCAACGGCCGAAGTGCGGGCGACATCCAGGAAAAGATTTACGCCAACGGAAAAGTTTGCGGCGTAGAGGAATCCGGTATTGTGTTCTTCGACCAGACGGCGCACGCGGTCGAGTTCTCCATACCATCCGGTCGTGCCCACGATCATGTTTTTGCCGTTGCGAACGCAGTCTTCGATATTGGGGATCACGCAGTTCGGCGTCGTGAAATCAATGACTACTTCAATGGCCGCCAGCTTTTCTGGAGTCAGCGCTGCGAGGTCGAAATTCTCTTGCGCGCCAGCGATGTCGATCTTGTGATGGCGTTCCCGCGCTACTTCGGCGACGAGCAATCCGGTTTTCCCGCGGCCAAGAACCAAAAGTTTCATGCTGAGAACGATTTAATCACAGCGGACGCGAACGGGCACAGGGATAAACATGTAGGCCCACGCATTCGTCCGGGGGCGGCAAGGGCGCGATAAAGACCGTGTCGAGCAAGAAAGTTTCGATCCGACCCAGAACGCGGAACTCGTCGCTTCGCTCCTCGGGGGAGGAATGCCTCCGCCCCTACGCAGGATTCTTCAGGCGAAGATCTCGGAGTCCAGTTCGGAGAAGAATTTCTTGTGCAGACGCTGGATCACGTCCGGCACTTCGTCTTCTTCGATGACAAAGGTGAGATTGATTTCGGAGGCGCCTTGGGAGATCATGCGGATTTTCTTGTCGGCAAGTTCGCGAAATACCAGCGCGGCGATGCCGGGGGTTTCGCGAAGATTTTCTCCGACCAAGCAGACGATCGCTTTACGGCCTTCGTATTTCACGTCAGCGAGTTTAGCCAGATCCGCGGCCAGCCCGGGAATTGCGTGATTGGAGTCGATGGTGAGCGAGACGCTGACTTCCGACGTGGAAACGACGTCGACCGCAACTTTATGCCGGTCGAAGGCCTCGAAGATAGAGCGCAGGAATCCGTGGGCCAGCAGCATGCGAGGGGCAGCGACTTCGACGATCGTAATGTGTTTCTTGACGGCGATCGCTTTGAAAATATTCTTGCCGTGCGGCGCGCGAGTCGTGATGCGTGTGCCTGCACACGAGGGATTGCGCGAATTGAGTACGTACACCGGAATGTTTTTCTGGATAGCGGGCAGCACGGTCGCCGGATGCAGAACTTTTGCCCCAAAGTACGCCAGTTCGGCGGCTTCATCGAAGCTGATAAGCTTGATGCGCCGGGCGCCCGGGCAGATTCGAGGATCGGTGGTGAGAATGCCGTCAACATCAGTCCAGATTTCAATGCTCTCCGCGCCCAGGCTCGCGCCGAAAATGGCCGCCGAAAAATCCGAGCCGCCGCGACCGATCGTGGTTGTGATTCCCGAGCGGGTCGCGGCAATGAATCCACCCATCACTGGCACTTTGCCGTCGCGCAGCAAGGGAGCAACTTTGGCTTGCAGTCGGGTGTCGGTTTCGTCGTACTGCGGGACGGCCTGCATATAGTTGGAATCGGTGATCAGGACGTCACGCGAATCGACGTGCGTACTCGCGATTCCGCGGGCGGCGAATGCGGCCGCCACGATCTTGCTTGAGAGTATCTCGCCAAATGAGGCTACGTGGTCGGTAGTGCGGGGCGTGATTTCGCCAACGGCAGAGATTCCACGCAGGAGTTCGTCCAGCGCTTCGAAATCGGCTCCGATTTCGGAATGAAACTCGGTGAACAGTGCCGTCCCCAGCAGTTCGCTGGCTGTGTTGTAATGGCGCTCCTGCAGAGAACGGCACAACTTCAATGCGGTCTTGCGCTCGCCCGAACCCGCGGCCCTGGCCATGGCGAGCAGAGTGTCTGTAACTTTGGCCATGGCGCTGACCACAACCACTGGCTTCCTATCGAGGCGCTGTTGCACGATGCAAGCCACGCGATCGATGGCCCTCGCATCTTCGACCGAAGTCCCGCCGAACTTCATGACAATCATCGGCGTGAGGTCCTGGGGCAGATCTCAGACAACGCACTCGCGAGCGGCGCTTCGAGCGAAAATCCCCACCCTACGAAAACCACGTAGGGTGGGGCACCCTCATGTTTCGATACGATCATCCCAAATAGCCTTTGGCTTTGAGCAGTTCCGCGTTGAGCACGGCTGCACCCGCGGCTCCGCGAATTGTGTTATGAGAGAGGACGGTGAACTTCCAATCGAGCACGCCGCAGGGACGCAGGCGTCCAACCACGGCGCTCATTCCAGCACCCATGTCGACGTCGAAACGGGGCTGCGGACGGTCACTTGCGTCGACATAAATCACAGGCTGGGCAGGCGCGCTCGGGAGCTTCAAGTGCTGCGGTTCGGAGCGATAGCTGTTCCAGGCGGTAATGATTTCTTCCGGCTTGGCTTTTGTTTTGAGCCGGATGGAGACAGACTCGGTGTGTCCATCTTCGACCGCGACACGATTGCATTGTGCGCTCATGGCAAACGCGCCAGGAATGATTTTCGATCCATTCATCTGGCCTAAGAGTTTGTGCGTTTCTTCCTCCATCTTTTCTTCTTCATAGCGGATGAAGGGGATCACATTGCCGAGAATGTCGAGTGAAGCTACACCAGGATATCCTGCGCCGCTAACCGCCTGCATGGTTACCGCCATCACAGTATCGAGGCCGAAAAGCTGGTGCAGAGGCGCGAGCGCGAGCACAAGGCCAATGGCGGAACAATTGGGATTGGTCACGACGTAGCCGCCCGATTTCTTGCGCCAGGATTGACGATCGATAAGCCGGATGTGGTCGGCATTGACCTCCGGGATCAGGAGGGGGACGTCCTCCTGCATACGCAGCGCGCTGGAGTTCGAGATCACAGCGCACCCCGCATCGGCGAAACGAGGCTCGAGTTCGGCGGCGACCGAGGCATCGAGCGCCGCCAGAACGATTTTGGGCGCGCCATCGGGCGAAGCGGGAGACATCTGCAGGGAAGCGACACGCGCCGGAATCTGGGTTTTAAGGCGCCAGCGAGCCGCTTCCGCGTACGGCTTGCCTTCTGAGCGGTCGGAAGCGGCCAGCCACGTCACTTCAAACCAGGGATGGTGCTCCAGCATCTGAATGCACCGTTGTCCGACGACGCCGGTGGCGCCGAGAATACCGACAGGAATTTTGCGGTCCATAAGGTTCTTTGGAATTTTATAACAAGCGACCGTGGTGCCCGAGAATTCGCTGCGGCGAAGAGTGCCTGAACCGCTACTGTCGATGCACAGGCGGGGTGCCAAGCGCGAACTCAGTGAGCGGCCCGAATTTTCTCTTTTCGGCATACAGGCGCCAGCGCCGGAATACGATGCGCAGGCTGGCCATCACCGGAATCGATAAATAAATGCCAAGAATGCCGGCGACTTCACCACCCGCCATCACGCCGAAGATGGCGGCCAGCGGATGCAATTCCATGCGTTCGCCCATGATTCGGGGCGAAGAAACGTAGTCCTGGATGAGGCGCCAGAGGAGGAGGAAGACCAGCAAAGCCACCCAATGTTTATAGCCGGTCAGCAGCGCAACTCCGACAATGATGACTCCCGCAGCGATCGGTCCCACAACCGGAACGAATTCGAGCAGGCCGCCAATCGTCCCCAGAACAAGGAAATATTGCACGCCCATGATCCAGAGAACGCCGGAATAGACGACGAGGGTGAGTGCGGCGAGGGTTAACTGAGCGCGAATGAAGTGGGCGAGCATCTGGTTCAAATCGCTGAGTACGTTCTGAAGGAATTCGCGCTGCGGGCGCGACTGGATTGTCGCAAGCAAGACATCGCTGAAGGTCTGGCCATCTTTGAGGAAAAACATGGAAAGAAGCGGAACCACGAAAAGCAGCCAGGCATCTTGAGCGACATCAGCAATGCGGAGACCAAGCCGTTGCGCCAGATTGGTGATTTCGCCGCTATGGCTGACCAATAACGACTGCACAAATTCCGTGGTGGCGTTGCTCCATCCATGCTGTTCTCCGATTTGGGTCGCCAATTGGCCGGAGCTGAGCCTGGCCAGCATGGTGGGCAACGAGCGCCCCAGCTTGGCGCCTTCCGAGGTTACCTTGGGGCCGACCTGTACGAAGAAGACAACCACGACAGCAAGCAGGCAGGTATAGATCAGCGCGATGGCGCGGTTGCGGCCGCGCAAAAGCCGTTCGAAATGATTCACCAGCGGACTCATCAGGTAGGCAAAAAATATGGCGAAGAGAAAAGCGATCAGCGTGACCCGGGCAACGTAGAGGAACCCCAGCGCCAGGGTAAACAAAAGCACCGTGATTAGAACCCGGGCTGTACGTGAGTCGGTGAGCAGCAATAAATTTTCCAGCGCTGGCCTTCGATTCTGCCGTCCGAAAAAATCAGTTCCGGACTACTTCCGTGTCATCGGCAGGAATGGCCACGCGCATAAGTTTGAAGTGATCCTGATCGTCCAACCACAGTGCCCATTGAAAGTTTTCCCCGCTCAGATTGAGCCGCAGCAGATCACGTTGGACGCCGTGAACGTTGACTTTTTCTTTGCCCACCAGCGCCATGCGGACACTCATCGAAGTCCGATCCTGAGGCACGAGGACGCCGAACTCCACCGCGTCCTGCTGGCATTTCAAATTTCCATCTTCCGATTTGCAGGCAGCAGCCAGATAGCGCCAGGCCAACACTTCGCGCTGCACGAAGAAATTGTTGTCGAGAATCGCCGAAGTGCTCGGCATCAGAAACGGTTGCTCCGCCGGTTTGCTGGATCCGGGCGCGGTTATTTTTTCGAGCAGGAAATCGTTGTTGGGCATGACGCTGAGCGAACCACCCGAACTCTGGCTCCATTCGTAGTGAAGCAGTTCGCCCTGGGACGTGAACTCGAGATTCGACTTCTGTTGCACCGCGTCGACTCCAGTCGGCTCCTTGAGTTCCGCTTTGACGGTACTAATGCCGCTCTGTTCTTCAATGCTAAACGACTCGGTCAGGACATTCTGGCCTTTTACCATCACGTTGAAGGATCCGGAGTCAACGACCTGCGCCTTGAGTTTGTCTTTCTTCTCGTCTTTGCCGCGGGCAGCGCCCAGTTGCAGCGAAAAGACGACCACGGCGATGACGCAAGTAATTCCGCGAGACAGCCTCACTCGGTTTCTCCTTCTACGCGACGATTCGCCTTGTTCAGTCCGAGGGTTTCAGCGATTTCGCTTGCAATTGTCTCTACTGCCCGACCCCCGGTTTGGATCGCGACCGCTGCCTTCAAGTATGAACTGCGGCGGGACTCGTAGAGTTTGCGAAATTGGTTCATGTCCTTCAGTAGCGGACGTTGTGTGCCGCTTTCGGAGGCCTGTCGGGAGCAGCGGGACCACAGCTCTTCGGCCCGAGCGTCAAGAAAAACCGTTGTGACCTCGGGTTCCCGCAACAACATTGCATTACGTTTCTGGGCGAATGCTCCCCCGCCCAGCGCGACCACGCCGCAACTTCCCCTGGTCCGGTCGGCCAGGATCTCACGCAAGGCCAAATGTTCCGCCTGTCGGAAGGCTCGCTCTCCGGATTCCTGAAAGATGCGCGCAAGACTGCGGCCCTCGCGCTCGACAATGCAATCATCGAGATCTTGAAATGACCAATTCAGCCGCTGCGCCAGCGCACGCCCCACACTGGTCTTGCCCGCCCCCATGAAACCGACCAGAAATATGGTCCTTACTCTTTCGCCGGAGAACAGGTTCGAGCGCTTTACTCGCACGGCCTGATCCTTCCAGACGTACCCACTCCCGTCGGAGCGTTGGTGTTGACGGTCCGGCCCTAGCCGATCTGTTTTCTTTGCGATTGCTATTGTGATTTTGAGGAGCGTTTGCTGAGGTGGATTTTACCACTGAAGCTGCGCAGCACAACTGTAGATGATACCGAAGCGCGACCCATAGTACCCATAAAGGCTTTCCCCTGTTCGGTGGGGAACCAGGTATGCGATTTGGGTTGAAGGGGGATATCGTCGTGCACCTCGCCTTTGACGGAACGGGCGCTGACGTCTGCCGATGTGGTTTCCGGAACGATGGCGTCGATATCGCCGCTATGGCTGGTTAGGCGATACTCGCCGCTGCTTCCAAAATCGCCCGTGTAGGTAATTCGGCCGCTGGTGGAGATCACCTGTACGAGGGGTCCTGTAACCTGTTGAAGGGTAACCGGCCCACTCAAAGAATCCACTTCCACACTCCCGTTCTGTATGTTCATCAGGGTGACGGGGCCATTCAGAGTTTTGATGTGAACATGAGCATCGCTGACATCACGGATATCAACGGCTGCGGCAGCGCCTTCGAGAGTCATGTCGCCGTGGAGTTTTTCCGCGCGCAGCGGGCCGGTGCTGGAGTGGAGTGTGATGCTGGCATCGGCCGGCACAAGCAGTTCATAGTCCACGCGACCGGACTCGGGATCAGCCCCGGTGAACAGGTGCGATTGCACTTCGAGATGATTTCCGGTCTGCGTGTTGTCGACTTCAACTTTGTCGGAGTGCAGCAAAGCATCTACGACAACCACACTGCCGGTGGATGGCTTAACGGAAATCGAGCCGTAGGGATTGTTAACGGAAACTCGCGCTTTTGACCCGACATTGAAGCGGTATTCCTTATGGGTCTCGGCCGCCAACGTCCCCGCTACCATCACCCCAACGATCATCAGTAGTCTGATTGTGCGCCCGGTCATTGTGGCTCCCAAGGTTCGGAATGGTTACGGCAGAGATCGGTCCATGGCCAACTCAAAGAGCATAGCCTTTTCCTGATAAGCCTCCAGCAGCGAGCGGTGAGCTTCCTCATCATTGGGATCAGCAGCCACTACTTCTCTCGCATCCTGGATGTACTGATTCACGCGACGGAGATCGTCTTCAAATTGCGCCTTCATGGCCGGCGTTTGCTGCGCGGCTTCCTGCAAAAGGTCCGCATCGTTTAAACCGGCAACGGAAGCATCGGAAGCAACCGGTATAGTCGCACGCACCATGTTGCTGGCCACCTGCGCCGATGGCGCATGCTCACGAATGTACACCCCCGCCGTTATCAGCAACAGGGCTGCTACAGGAACCAACCATTGCGCCCATCCCCAAGATGTTCCAAAAGAGGGCAGCAGAGAAAGCCGCGGGCGAGGTGGATGAATCAGGCCCTCCTTCCGAAGGGCCAACTCAATGGAGTTCCAGACGCGAGGGCTCGGCTCATCCGCATCACGGAGTTCCACGGCGGAAGCGACAATCAAATTCAGTTCCCGCACCAGAGCCGCGCACTCCGGGCACGTCTTTAAATGAATCTGTTGTTCGGTACCCGTGCCCAATTCGGCGCCGGCTAAACTTTCTTGCAGCTCAATGCAAGTCATACCGCACTCTCCCCGAGCCTCTGGACGCAACAGTGTACTGCGATTTCTCACGCCCTTCCAACTGTTACGCCGCGCCCCACGTTACTGCTGTTACCAGAAGTGGTCCCAGACTTTCTTTTAACTCGTTGTCGACCTAACTCATTGTCGAACGTGGTTGAGCACCGTCTAGCTCACTCAACCGTATGTCACTGCTCAGGACTTGGCGGCCTTTTCGGCTCTATTCATCTTGAGCAGGTCCCGCAACTTCATTCGTGCCTTGTGCAGCTGCGACTTGCTGTTGCCGATCGAGCAACCCACGATACCGGCGATCTCGTTATGTTCGTACCCTTCGATATCGTGAAGTACAAAAATCGTGCGATACCCGGGAGGGAGATCATCGACCGCCTTCTGCAACTGCAGCCGGTCGATCGATCCGGCTAACGATAAATCCTCCGCCCCAAAATCTTTCTTTGGCGTATCTTCTTCACCGACCTGGGTGGTTTCTTCCAACGAGACCACAGGCAGGCTCTTTTTTCGCAGGTGCATCAGCACCACGTTCACTGAGAGCCGATGCAGCCACGTCGAAAAGGCCGATTCTCCTCGGAAAGTCCCGATCTTTCGGTACAGCTGCAGGAACGCTTCCTGCGTGAGATCTTCCGCTTCCGCCGTGTTCGCCGTCATTCGCAGGCAGAGCGAATACACTCTCCGCTTATGCCGATCGTACAGAGCCTGGAACGCTAGCTGGTCCCCTTGCCGGGCTCGTTCGATGGCATCAGCTTCGTCGAACTGGGCGCTAAGTCGGTGTTTCAGGTCGGTCAAGTTGCCTTTTCCGGCCGCACCCCGTGAGATGCGGCTAAATATCTTTACGTTGTACGGTTTGCGGGTGATCTGACGGGGAAAATAAGGTCACCGCTGTATGCAAAATATGATAGCAGTTCTACCGATTTTTGGATGTCCTGCGCCACGACCAATTCACCCAGAACACGTTTGAATTGCTCAACCTACACACACTCGACCGTGCCTGTTCTAACCCGATTCCGAATTTGGAGTCGCGATCTTCGCAAAATGGTAGCCTCTCAGGCGCCCTAGGCCGATTTTGAAGCCGTCGTGATCGTTTCCAACCCATGCCCGTGCGGTCCTAGCTCTCGCTGCCGCAGCAGAAATGCGAACAGCAGCCCCAGAAAACCTAACGTGGAGAATATCCACATACCCAAGTCGTACCCGCCAGGATTGGATGCTCCCGCGCGGCTGTGGTCATTCGCCCAGCCGATTAAAAGATTAAATCCGAACAGCCCGATATTCTGGATCATCGTCATCAGACCGTAAGCCGTGCCGAGCTTGGATTGATCGACAATGTAGGCTACCGATGGCCACATTACAGCCGGAATCAGCGAAAAGGCTACACCCATGATTGCCATCGGAACGTAAAGGCTAATGTGCGTGTACGCCATCATCAGGTACACCGGGACGAGCAGGAGCGACCCGAGCATCATCAGCAGAGCGCGCCGCCCGACGCGATCGACCCAAAGGCCAAATAGGGGAGTGGCGACCATCGCGAACAACGTCAGCATGCTTGAGAGAAATCCACCGAACTCACGCGACGTGCCATGCGCTTCCATGAAGAATTTCACCGCAAACGTCTGGAACGGGAAGATGGCTGAGTAGAAAGTTACACAAAGCGCGACGATGAACCAATAGCTGACCCCAAATCGGAATAGATCGCGGAAAACGACTTTGTCGGTGGAAGCCTGGCCCAGGCTGAAATTCTTTTCCGCATGTACCTCAAGTACCCAGTAAATGGCGGTGCCGATGACGCAGAACACGGACATCCCCAGAGCGATCAGAAACGGATAGCGCCAGCTTGCGTATGCGGCGCGGGCCCACGTGGGGGAATTCAGAGCCGCGAATGTGCCCAGCCGGCAGATCGTGAGATTGAGTCCAAAGGCGAAACTCAGTTCTTTGCCCTTGAACCACCTCGCCAGCGCCGCAGTGACGGCGACGTTCAGCGATTCCGCGCCCATGCCGAAGATGAGCCTTCCCGCGGCCATCACTGCCAGCGTTCCGGAGGAAGCGGTGATTGCCGGCCCAACCAGCGACAGTATCCCGAACAGGAGCAAGGACTTTCGCAGGCCGAAGCGGTCAATGATCAGTCCGCCGATCACCACGGTGAAGATGTTCGGAAAACTGTAAATCGCCTGCAGAAACCCGATGCTCTCATCAGAGAATCTCAGTTGCTGTTTCAGAACGTCGGCAAGGGGGCTGAGAGCATCGTAGGCGTAGTAACTGCCGAACATTGCAAAGCTGAGAAAGATCAGCACCAGCCATCGGAAGAGCGGGGTGGGCTCAGGACGAGTGGGCACGTCTTTCTGAACTTCAACCAGATTTGCCATGCAAGCAGAGAAGATTAGCAGAGTTTCGCTGTCGGCAGCGAGTCGCAGCGTTTGGTCATCCGTGATGAATGGGTTCCGGAGATTGAGCGAAACTGACCCTTCAATACCAAGTCGGTCGCAGAGATTATCGAAGCTTGTCAGCTGCCTACATATTTGGCGTACAGGCTGCGGGCAACCGCCGTGTCGGTGGTTCCCTTGATGATGGCGCGGCCGTCAGGGAACAACGTCATTTCATAAGGCTCGTGCCAAAATTTCAGAACGAAATCGTTATGCCGCACAACACCATGCGGCCGTAGGCGGCGAGCCATCTCAGCGAAGTCAATGGGCCGTTGTCTTTCATGGATTTGCACGGAATTTCTGCCACACAACGTGATGTGCGGCCGGCCTTCGCCCGCGAGATGGATGAAATCTCGTTTCCCACAGGCGCGGCAGCCGGGACGCGGATTTGCCGCCGAGATCTCGGCATGTTCATTGGTCCACACATCGAAGGAGAGCAGTGTTCGACGCAGCGTCGGCGCACCTGCTCCGCCAACCAGGAGCTTCAGCGCTTCTGTGGCGGAAATGGACGCGACCAGATTCACCGCCGAGTTGAGAATCCCAGAGGTCTCACAGGTTTCGACCATGCCTCGGGGTGAATCGGGAAAGATGCAAGCAAGGCAAGCCGTTTGCCCCGGTAACACGTTGAGCGTGACCGCATAGCTTCCGACGGCCGCCGAATAAATCCACGGCAAGGAACGGTCCAGGGCGAAGTCGTTAATCAGGTATCGAGTCTCAAAATTGTCGGTTCCGTCGAGGATGAGATCATATCCATCAAGTAATACTTTAACATTGGCGGGAACCAGATCTTCGACCTTTGCGTCAACCCGAATGCAGGAGTTCAGCGCTCCGATTTTTCGCGCAGCAGCGATGGCCTTCGGCAACGATTCAGCCGCATCATTTTCATCGAAGAGCGATTGCCGCTGCAGGTTACTAGTCTCGACGTAATCGCGATCGATTATGCGGAGGACGCCGACTCCTGCGCGGGCCAGCAGTCCGGCTAACGCTGAACCGGTGGCCCCGCAGCCGACGATTGCAACGCGCGCGGCTGCGAGTTTCCGCTGGCCTCCGATTCCAATGCCCCGGAACAGTACTTGGCGCGAGTAGCGATCATCCTCGACGAACCGCAGATCAGCGGAGCCCGCCTGCGGAGTCTTCGTTTCGACGGAATCGCTCAAAGCTTCTTCGCGTGCCAAACAGATCACCAGTCTCAAGCTTAGAAGCCTTTATTATAAGAGACGGGCGCAGCGAGGAGATCAAAGGCCCGGTCATAAAAGGAAAACTGGAGCGAGGGTTACAACGACCGGCGGAGGCGCTCCATCGAAGCCAGGTAGTAGTGAATCCAAGGACAACGTTGCCGAGACGGTACACGACATTGCTGTGCGCGATGGTCTGGCTGTGTTCCGCTGGGCTGCCGTCGAAAGCAGCCGCAGCCGCGCCGTCGTCATCTCAGCAGTCGGTAGGAGTTGATTCCGGGTATGAAGGTAGGATCATTCGCTCGATCCAGCTTCCGGGAGTATCGGAGGCTGACCGCGATCACCTGTTGAGCATGATTGCGCAAAAGATAGGGGAACCGCTGAATCGGGACCGTGTCCGCGACAGCATCCGCACTCTCTACAGCACGGGGCGTTTCGCCGATATCGAGGCTGAGGCGGTGCCATCCGGCGATGGAGTAACGCTTACATTTGCCACGGCGCCGAACTTCTTTGTGGGCGCTATGAATGTCGAGGGAGCTCCGAACCGTCCCACAAGCTATCAGATCGTGAACACGTCAAAACTTCAATTGGGAGAACTCTACACCATTGACAAGCTGAACCGGGGTCTTGAGAACATCCGTCGCCTGATGCAGGAGGATGGCTATTATCAGGCGCGGGTGACGGCGGAGAGTACATCGAATCTCAACACGCAGCAAGTCAATATTCTCGTGCACGTCACGCCCCACGCGCAGGCGCATGTCGGCACGTTCAACGTCACAGGAACGTCGGGACTGACCGTAGCCGAGGTCGAGAATATTGCGCATATGAACCCCGGCGACCGGGTCACGTCCGCACGCGTGAATGATGCTCTACAGCGGCTGCGCAAAAGATTTCAGAGGCAGTCTCGCGCCCTGGCACAGGTTTCCATCGCACAGCAGACGTATAACGAAAAGAAGAATTCAGTTGATTTCACGTTTCAGATCGATCCCGGTCCGATCGTCGTGGTGTATGCGCAGGGATATCGCATTAGCCCCAGAATCATGCGAAAAGAGATCCCGGTTTACGAAGAAGACGCGGTTGATGACGACTTGCTGAACGAAGGCAAACGTAACCTGCTGGATTATCTTCAAAGACGAGGCCACTTCGATGCCACCGTGAACATCGAAAAACAATCGGAACCAAAGGTGCTGCGCGTGATTTACCGAATCGATCCGGGTCCTGTGCATCGCTTGGTCCAGGTCGACATTACTGGTAATAAAGACTTCCTGGATACGGCGAAGCTCCGCTCGTACCTGCAGATCCAGTCTGCAACACCTCTTCTGAGCCATGGCCGGTACAGCGGAACGTTACTAAACAGCGATGTGGCCACTTTGGAAGGGCTTTACCGGTCGAACGGCTTTCGCCAGGTAAAGATCGATACCAAGGTCCTTGACGACTACCACGGCCCGAATCGTCTGGCGGTTGAAATTCACATTCATGAGGGATCGCGAACGTTGGTCGGCAAACTTCATGTAACCGGGGAGCAAAAGATCCCAGGCAACGACCTTCCTGAACTAAGCACTCAACCGGGGCAGCCTTATTCAGAGGAAGAACTGGCTAATGATCGCGACCGAATTCTAAATTATTACTTCAACCACGGATTTCCTAATGCGACGCTCGACATCACGACCAAACTGTCAAGCGCTGATCCCAATCGCGAAGATGTTACTTTCAAGATTGAAGAGGGGGAACGCTTTCGTGTGAACCGGGTGCTGGTCGACGGCACCGACCATACTCACTCCTATATTGTGGATCGCCAGCTCCAGATGCGGCCGGAGGAACCACTCAGCCAGCAGGCGCTTCTTGACACGCAAACGCGACTTTACAACCTTGGCATTTTCAGTCAGGTGGATACGGCAGTGCAGAATCCGGAGGGCACCGACCCTCTGAAGGATATCCTCGTACAACTGCAGGAAGCCAAGCGCTACACATTCACCTACGGCGCAGGATTTGAATTCGAAACCGGCCTGCCGTCGGGAGCGACAGCTCCGCAGGGCACAACCGGAGTGAGCCCGACGGTCACCTTTAATGTGACTCGGCTGAACGTTTTCGGCAGGGATGAAACCCTGGCCTTCCAATCCAACGTCGGGCGCCTGCAGCAGCGGGGACTGGTGAGCTACACGATTCCGGAACTCTTCAACAACGAAAAATTCAAGCTGATCAACACTGCTTTTTATGACAACAGCCTGGATGTTGCCACCTTCACATCTCAGCGGCTGGAAGGCAAAATCGCCGTGCGACAGCAGATTGGCAGCCTGGGCAACGAATCCGGAACACGTCCCGGACCGAATACGATCGCCTATCGCTTTGATTTCCGGACAGTAAAGGCTAGCCACTTCGCGCAAGACTTCAACCCCGGCGAAATTCAACTCTTCTCTTTACCGGCCAGGGTTGGCGGTCCGGGATTCACGTTTATCCACGACAGACGGGACAATCCCCTGGAAAGTACGAAGGGCGAGTACTTCACGCTCGATGCTTTCGTGGCAACTGATTTTTTCGGTTCGCGGTCGGAGGCTTCGCTGCCTAGTGACCCCACGAAACTGGCCAGTTACAAAACAAACTTTGGTCGCGCTTTAGGTCAGTATTCCACGTATTACGCATTCGGGCCCGGACACGGCGATCACCGTTTCGTATTTGCCCGCTCCACCACGATCGGCGTGGCCCAACCCTTCAACGGAACGCGCGTATTTCCTCCTGGTTCCTGTCCCCTGAATGCTGCGGGGGAACCCACTTGTACTGGCATCGCTACGATTCCGCTACCGGAGCAGTTCTTCGCCGGAGGCGGCAACTCGCATCGGGGCTTCGGGTTAAATCAGGCAGGGCCTCGCGATCCAACCTCTGGATTTCCGGTTGGTGGTACGGCCCTGTTTGTGAACAGCCTGGAATTGCGTCTTCCCGAGACATCCCTGCCATACCTTGGCGAGGGTTTCGGACTTGCCATTTTTCACGACATGGGCAATGTATTCACCGCGCCGCATGACATGCTGAAAGGCTTATTACGCTGGCATCAGGCCGATCCGGGGTTGTGCCTGTCCGGAAGTACATCGAACCCTGGGTGCATAACCCAGTTCAACAATTCCGGGTATGATTACACTTCGCATGCCGTTGGATTAGGGTTCCGTTATAAGACCCCGATCGGGCCACTGCGTTTTGATTTCGGATACAATCTCAACCCGACCCGCTATTTTCAAGTATTCGATGTACCAGATCCGACTCAGGGCTTCTTGGGAGTACAGACGACGACAGAAAGGCAGCGTCTCGGCCACTTCAACGTGTTCTTCAGCATAGGCCAGCCGTTCTGATGAGAAAAAATCCCACAAAATTGGCGAAAGCTGTTCTGCTCCTGCTGTTAGCCGGACTTTGCCTGCTGTCGACCTCCCGAGCGGAGGTCATCGACAGGATTGTGGCCAAAGTGAATGGACACATCATCCTGCAGAGTGATTGGGATGACGCCCTGCGCTATGAAGCTCTGCTCAGCGGGAAGCGGCTCGATCAGTTTACCGAGGACGATCGCCGCGCCGTTCTAGACCGGCTCATCGACCAGGAACTTCTCGATGAGCAGATGAAGTCTGCGGCCTTTCAGCACGCTTCGGAAGCGGAAGCGGCGGCCCGGGTGGCCGAAGCGCGTAAGCAGTATCCAGCAGCGGATAGCGCACAGGGATGGCACGCACTATTGCAGCGCTTTCAACTGAATGAAAAAGAACTGATTGCCCATGTGCAGTTGCAAATCGATCTCATGCGGCTGGTGGATGCTCGCCTGCGGCCGCAAGTGCAAATTGATTCCAAGAGTATTGAAGCGTATTACCGCGACAAGTTCGTTCCGCAGTTGCAGCAGGCTGGAGCGGGGGATGTCTCCCTCGCCGATGTTTCGGGAAAAATTCGCGAACTGCTGACCCAGGAAAAGGTCAACCAACTTCTCGTCTCGTGGCTGCAAAATCTGCGCTCCGAAAGCAAAGTCACCATTCCCGACGCAAGCGGATCCGGTCTTGAAGGAGTCGAGTCGCAGTGAAGACTCGGGCGCCCCGTCCACGCCGATGGTGGAAGTATTTCTTCATTCTGGCGGGCGCCGGTTTTCTCGCCACCCTCGGCGCTGCTTGGTATATCACCACCGATTCCTTTCAGGCCTATGTACGCCATCGCCTGGTTGCCGAAGTCGAGCGGATGACCGGAGGCCGTGCTGAGATTGGCAGCTTCCACGTCGTCCCATTCCATATGCAGGTCGAGGTCCGGGATATCACGGTCCACGGAAGCGAGTCCGCCTCCGACGTTCCGCTTGCCCATGCCGACCATCTGGTGGCTCACGTCAAGGTGATATCCCTGCTGCGAACGCAATTCGGTTTTCATTCCCTTACTTTGGAGCATCCGGTTGTCCACATCGCGGTTGCTCCTGACGGCAGCACGAACATTCCGGTGATCAAAGTTCTGCAGAATGTCTCAGAGCAGAAGTCACTCCGACAATTGTTTGCGCTCTCGATTGACCACCTCGCGGTTCAGCAGGGACATCTGCTTTGGGCAGATCGGAAGATCCCCATCGATTTCAACGCCGACGATGCCAGCGTTCGGATGGATTACTCCTATCTTCATCACCGCTACGAGAGCCATCTCACGATAGGCAAGGTGGATACAGTGTTCGACGATTGCCGTCCGTTTGCCTGGATGGCGTCGCTCGACTTCAGCCTCGGGCCGACGTCGGCAGAGATCCAGTCGTTGCAATGGAGGTCCGGTCACTCGAATGTGCAAGCGAACGGACGCATCAGCAGCTTTGAGAGTCCTCATTTCGACGGGAATTACGAAGGGACTGTCGATCTGACGGAAGCGGCGGCCATTGCCCGGCAAAAGGATCTTCGAGGCGGAGTAGCGGAATTTAAAGGAAGCGGCACCTGGTCGGGGGATACATTCAACAGCTCGGGGTCTGTTGAGCTGCGAGATCTCGCCTGGCAGAACGGCCAAGTCGTGCTGAGGAAGGCGAGTGCCACGTCTGATTACTCGGTCACCGACGAGCAAATGAAACTGTCGAAGATCCAGGGCAAAGCCTTGGGCGGTGTTTTTGCCGGCGATGCCCAGGTCGAAAACTGGCTGCACAGCATTCCGTTCCCGGCAAAGCGTAGCTCTGCAAGCGGTGGTCTCAGCGAAAACGAAGCCGCCGATATTCCGGTAATTACCGCGGAGCGACCCTCAGTCCGCAATGCCAGTAAAGAGAAATTGCCGGGGATTCAGACCGGAGCTGTACATCTGCGGATGCGCGACGTCTCTCTCCAGGAAGTAGCGAGCGCGCTGAACACAGAAGCTCACCCCCTGCGCCGATTCCGGCCGGCGGGGAACGCGACCGGTAACCTCGATGTCGCATGGAGAGGATCCGCGAAGAACTCCGAAATCACCTTCAGCGTCGATGTGAATCGTCCCCCGGTCACGCTCGTCAGCCAATTACCAATCACCTCTCAAATGCAGGGCCGTTATGCGATGGCAGCGGACGAACTGCGATTATCCGAGTTCCGCTTGTCGACGCCGGCGTCGCGGATTCAGGCGAATGGAACGATCTCGGCTACCTCGACCCTTCAACTTTCAGTTGCGACCTCTGATCTCGAGGAGTGGCGTCCGTTGCTGGCCGCTCTTGGCGAACCGACGGATCTACCGTTCAGGGTGGACGGGAATGCCGCTTTCAACGGCGTAGTCGGCGGTTCGTTTCTATCTCCCACACTGGCGGGCACCTTGGTCGCCAGCGATTTCGAGTTTACGGTTCCGGCTACCTCCTACACGCCGCAGAAAGAAGTGCACTGGGACTCGTTGGCGACCAGCGTTCAAGTTTCTTCTCATAATCTCGCCATGCGGGGAGGCAGCTTGCAGCGTGGGGAGACCAGCGCCGATTTTGAAGTCACGGCAAGCCTGCAAAAAGGCGAGTTCAGGGAAGACAGCCCTTACACGTCACGCGTGAATTTGCACAACGTTGATGTGGCGTCGACAGCCGCGTTAGCTGGCTTTAATCATCCGGTTTCCGGCACTGCTGATGTCTCGCTGCAGATCTCCGGAACACGCGCCAACCCGCGTGTGCAAGGACACATTCGTGCGGCGCATGCCTCTGCCTACGGCGAGTCGATTGAGGCCTTTGATGCTGATCTTCACATTGCCGGAGGCGAAACGGCCTTGAGCAACATTCATCTGAGACATCAGGACTCAATCGTAAGCGGCACGGCGGCCTATACGCCGGCATCGCGCGGGTTCCGGCTCGATCTGGCCGGGACAAATTTCGATCTGTCACGCGTCAGTCAGATTCACCTCGACCGCTTGCCGGTCGAGGGACGCGCTGATTTCCTGCTACAAGGTTCCGGGACCCTCGACACGCCCTCCATCAATGCGGCGGTTCAAGTGCACGATCTCACGCTCGACAGAGAATTTGTCGGAGGGCTCAACCTGAAGGGTGTGACCAGCAATGGCGAACTGCACATCAGCGGGGAGTCGCAGTTCACGCGAGGTATGCTTTCCGTTCAAGGCGTGGTGGCGATGCAGGGCGATTATCCGGCGAATATCACCGCTCACATGGATCGCGTTGATCTGGATCCGTTATGGCGAGCGTATCTTGGCCATCAGCTGACTGGACACTCTGTCTTTGGCGGCGCTGTCACTCTGCTGGGTCCATTGCGCTATCCGCGGAAGTGGACGCTGAACGGGGACTTGTCTGACGTGGCGCTCGAAATCCAGTACGTCAAGCTCCATAATCAAGGTCCGCTGCGCTTCACTTATGCGCAGCAGATCGCAAATATCGAGCCGCTGCACTTCGTGGGCGAGGCAACGGACATAGCCGGCGGGGGCAGCATCCATTTTGCGGCGCAGCGTGAGCTCCGGCTTTCGGCCATTGGACAAGTCGATCTGAAACTACTGAGTGGCTTAAATTCCGACATCACCTCCTCCGGGCAGTTGCTAATCCAGATGAATGTCGGCGGGACTCTGACGGAGCCACGGCCGCAGGGAACGATTCAGATCAAAAACGGAGCCGTGAATTATGTGGCTTTGCCCAGCGGGTTAAGCGAAATGAACGGGTCGATGGCCTTCAGTCTCGACCGGGTTCGTATTGAGCAACTCACCGCGCGTACGGGCGGCGGCACGCTCGACTTTCAGGGACAAGCGACAACCTACAACAAGCAACTCAATTTCAATTTGACGGCTATCGGCAAAGATGTGCGTCTGCGCTATCCTCCGGGCGTCAGTTCTACGGCAAACGTGGAACTGCACTGGGCGGGCAGCCCCTCCAACTCAACGATATCGGGCAAGGTGATGGTGACCAAGCTGGCCGTCACACCGGGTTTCGATTTCGGAATGTATTTGCAGCGTAGCCACCAATCGGTGGTGCTTGCGCCTGCCAATTCTCCGCTTTACAACGTCAAGCTCGATGTGGCCGTGCGAACCGCGCCCGAGCTTCAGATGAAGACCGCGGTAGCGCGCTTGTCGGGGGATGCCGATCTACGCCTGCGCGGGTCGGTGGCGCGTCCCAGTGTCCTAGGCCGTGCCGATATTTTGGAGGGCCAGGCAAGCTTCAACGGAATCAAGTTCCAGCTGGAGCGTGGCGATATCACCTTTACCAATCCGGTTGCGATTGAGCCCCAATTGAACATGGAAGCGACGACTCACGTCAGGAATTATGATCTGAATGTAATGGTCACGGGCACTCCTGATCGCCTGAATGTGAATTATCGATCGGAGCCGCCGCTGCCTAAGTCGGATATCATTGCCCTGCTTGCTTTGGGACGCACCAGCGCGGAATCGACGCAGTTGCAGGAGCAGTCGGGGCAAACTGAATTTACCGACGAGGCCAGCGCTCTGATCATCAATCAGGCGATCAATGAGACTGTCAGCAGCCGCGTGCAGAAATTATTCGGCGCCAGCCGAATCAAGATCGATCCCCAGGGACTGGTGACGGAAACCAACCCCACGGCCCGCGGGCCGCAGGTCACCATCGAGCAGCAGTTCGCCAATAATATCTCTCTTACCTACAGCACGAACGTGTCGCAGAGTTCGCAGCAAATCATCCAGGGCGAGTACTATTTCACACGCAATATTTCGGTGGTGGCCACACGCGATCAGAATGGCGTGGTCAGCTTCGATATCCAAGTACGGCGCAGTAGGAAATAGGTTCGTCGATCCGCCATCAGGGCGAAATGACTTCTCCTGAAGAGGACGTATTCGCTGCTCTCAGACTGCGCATGGTTAATCTGCAATTGCGCGGCCGGGGCATTCGCGACCAGCGTGTGCTCCATGCCATTTCGCGCATTCCGCGGGAGGAGTTCACCGCTCCGCGCTACCGCGATCAGGCCTATGAAGATTATCCCTTGCCGATCGGAGAAGAACAGACCATCTCGCAGCCTTACATTGTCGCGCTTATGTTGGAGTTGCTGGAATTGACTCCGGATGACAATGTTCTCGAAGTTGGCACGGGCTCGGGATATGTGACGGCATTGCTCGCGGGACTGGCGAAAAAAGTAGTCTCGATGGAGCGTCACGCCACGCTTGCCGAACGGGCTGGAGAGTTGCTCGTGCGGCTTGGCTATAACAACGTCACCGTGGTCGTGGGCGATGGCAGCCGGGGATATGAGCCCGCCTCACCGTACAGCGCCATCCTCGTCTCAGCGGCCACGGCCGAAGTGCCTGCGCCCCTGCTCGCGCAACTGGCGGACGGCGGACGCATGGTCATCCCGGTCGGGCCGCGCGAAGCGCAACAGCTCCAGGTGCTTCGCCGGGAAAATGGAGAGATCCATATCACTCTGCGCGAGCCTGTGCGCTTCGTGCCGTTGATTTCGGGATAATCTGGCGGGTTTTTCTGAATCTTGGAATTCCCCTCGACCTCCCTGGCTCAGGTCCTCCTCGATGCTTTCCTGATACCTTGGCGATCTTTGCGATCAAAGCCTGACGGGGCTTCGCAACATCGCGGCCAGAATCGCACGACCCATATTCATTACAATAGATTCCATGCCGGTGCTGCACAATCTACGCGTGACACTGGAGATGATCAAGTGGGAGCACTCGATTTTTGCTCTCCCGTTTGCGCTTTGCGGAGCCATGCTGGCTGCCGGCGGCTTCCCCGCGCCGCATCAACTTCTGTGGATCATTATCGCGATGATTGCCGCCCGTTCGGCGGCTATGGCGTTCAATCGGCTGGCCGATGCTGACATTGATGCCGCGAATCCCCGCACGCGCACTCGAGCCTTGCCTGCCGGACACCTCACTCCCGCATTCGTCGGAACCTTTGTAGTGGTTTCCAGCGCAGTTTTCATCCTCGCTGCGAGCGAACTGAATCGCCTGGCATTTTGGCTTTCGCCGGTCGCGCTAGGCGTGTTGCTACTTTACTCGTATACGAAACGGTTTACGCGCTGGTCGCATCTTGTCCTCGGGCTGGCGCTGGGGATCGCTCCGGCAGCGGCGTGGATTGCGGTGCGGGGCGCGCTCGATCCGCGAATCTTGTTGCTCACCGGCGCGGTTTTGTTCTGGGTGGGCGGATTTGACGTCCTCTATGCCTGCCAGGATTTCGATTTCGATCGGCAGGCCAGATTGCATTCCATCCCACGATTCGTGGGCATTCCGCGTGCCCTTTGGGTCGCTCGCGCGTTTCATGTGATCATGCTTCTGTTGCTTGTCGCGCTGGTGTGGTCATTCGGTTTAGGCAGGCTGGCTGTCGCTGGCGTTGTGGTCGTTGCCGCCTTGCTGGGTTACGAGCATTCGCTGGTCTCATCCGACGATCTCAGTAAGCTGAATGCGGCGTTTTTCACGATGAATGGCGTGATCTCAGTTCTGTTTTTCGTCTTCGTAGGCGGCGATGTGCTGCTGCGTAAGTAGAAGACTGTAGCTCCGCCAACCGCGCTGGTCCCGACGGCATCGGATTGCCATGGCTCTCCGACTCCTCGCTCTAGGATGCGTCAGCGCCGTTCTGATTTCGCTGCTGGCCTGTTTTTCCCACGACAACCCCGATCAAATCCGGCAAAAGACGGCGCAGGAAACGGCCACGGTAAAGCGCGACACCAAAGCCATCGCCGAAGGAATCAAAGATGGCCTGACCGAAAAGAAAACGGTGGACCTGAACCGGGCTTCGCGCGACGAGTTGTCTTCGCTGCCTGGGATGAACGATCGCAAGGCCGACCGAATCATTGCCAAGCGCCCGTATACCAGTCCACATCAACTCGTGACCCGGCACGTACTCACAGAAAGCGAGTATGCGGAGATCGAGGATCGGTTGACGGTGGCCCGATGAGCAAGAATGCGTCGTCGGTGCGCCACTCTCGTCGATCCAGATTTCGCAGATTTTGACGCCGTCGACCGCAGCGAAGGTTCCCCGTTTCCGGCGTCTGGTGGGATATCATCAAAGGGATGCAATTCGAAAGCCAACCCCATCCCTTTCAGACTGATGACAAGTGTCTTGAGCGCATTTGCGACAGAGTAATGGCGAATCGGCGGCTTGATGCCGAAGATGCCCTGGCGCTCTACCGGACGGGCGACATCCTTGCCCTCGGCTGGATGGCCAATTCCGTCCGCGAGCGGATGCATGGCGACAAGACATATTTCAACGTCAATCGGCACGTTAATCCGACGAACGTCTGCGTGGCCGCGTGCCGATTGTGCGCATTTGGCCGTAAGAAAAATTCGCCCGGCGCCTACACCATGGCGCTCGAAGAAGCCTTTCAAACCGCGGCGTCCGGATATTCCGAAGCCGTCACTGAATTTCACATTGTGGGCGGATTGCATCCCGATCTGCCATTTCAGTATTTTCTCGATCTCTGCGCCGGATTGAAGCAGCGCTTTCCGCAGGTGCATCTGAAGGCCTTCACCATGGTCGAAGTCGCCTATCTGGCGCGGCGCGCAAAGCTGTCGATCCGTGAAACGCTCGAACAATTGAAAGCCTCAGGCGTGGATTCGCTTCCCGGCGGAGGCGCGGAAATTTTTGCGGACCGCGTACGGCACATTATCTGCGATCACAAGATCGATGGCGATCAGTGGCTCGAAACCGCGCGGCTGGCGCACCAGATAGGCCTTAAGTCGAACGCGACCATGCTTTACGGCCACGTCGAAAATGACGAAGACCGTGTCGACCATCTTATAAAGTTGCGCGCGCTGCAGGATGAAACCGGCGGGTTTCAGACGTTCATCCCGCTGGCGTTTCATCCTGAGAACACGGCGTTACAGCATCTGCCGAAAACCACCGGCATGCTGGATATCAAGCAGATTGCGGTCAGCCGGCTCGTCCTTGACAACTTCCCGCACATCAAGTCGTATTGGCAAATGATGACGGCAAAAATCGCGCAGATTTCGTTGCGCTTCGGGGCCGACGACATGGATGGCACTGTGATCGAAGAAAAGATCTACCACGATGCCGGCGCGACCACGCCGCAAGGCATGCGACGCCAGGAACTGGAGCGCTTGATCCGCGCTGCCGGACGCGAACCCGTCGAGCGTGACACGCTCTACCGGCCGGTGATCAGGACCGAAACCTCGGTCACCGTAGCGGTGTGAGATTTTCGATCGCTGTTTTTTGTTTCTAGCCGCCAAAACCACAGCTCTCCGACGATTGTCGCGGCACGAGCAAACTTGCGCCCTTGTCCCGCCTACGGTTGCACGCCCATCTCAAAGTTCAGCGTCGAAAGCGACAGCTTATATTGATACTGCGCGTTGACGTAGCCAATGGCCGCGCTAGCCTGCTGCAACTGCGCCTGACTTAATTCGACGATCGAACTCAGGCCAAGTTGATAACGTCCCTGGGCCAGTTGCAGACTGAGGTTGGCTTCCTTGGAAAGTTCCTCGGCCACTCCTACACGCTGGAACGCCGTATTGGCAGCCAGCCACGCCGTGCGCACGTCGCGCACTACCCGATCGCGCAGGTCTCGAGTGTTTTCTGCGGCGGCGTTGGCTCGATATTTCGCCTCGGAAGCCTCCGCCGTATAAAGAAAGCCATTGAAAATGGGGATGCTCATATTCACGCCAACTGAGCCATACCAGCTAGAGATGAAGAAGTTGGGATTGCACGGGGCGCCGGTGCAGTCGGGACGAACCGGAATGCCTCCTGCGATTCCAAGCGCGCTGATGGTGGGAAAAAGCTGATCCCTCTGAGCCCGACGAAATTTTTCCGCCGCTTGCTGGTCGTAAGAGAATGCCTGCAAGTCAGGGCGCTGCTGCAGAGCGGTATTGATGACGACGTCCACGTCGGGCGGTGGAGGCGCTGGCGATTGTGTATTTTCTTCAACCAGCTGGTACTGAACTTGTCTATCAAAGCCCAGCACGTCGGTCAGCGCGGCAATGCTGGAATCAACATTGTTCTGGGCATCGAGTAGCAATAGCTTTGCCTCCGACAGGTTGACCTGCGCGAAGGCGAGATCGACTTCGGATTTCAACTTGCTCTGCGTCAGTTCGTTCACCTGGCTTTCTACGGATTGCCGGGTCGTGACCGTCTGTTGCGCGACCTGGAGCAGAGCTTGCGCCTGCAGAGCGCCGTAAAAGGTCTGGTCGGCGGCGAGAACAATATCTTCCACCGTCGCCAGAGCATTGGCATTTTCGGCCTTCTCACGCAGCTTGGACGAAGAGACAAGGTTGACGGTCCGTCCGAAATCCGTGAGCAACTGGTTCAGGGTTACTCCGGCGCCCGCATGCTCGAACAAACGCGATGCCGTCAGCGCTCCCGCTCCGATGCGGCTTCCTTCGTTGGCCTGCACCCCGGTAATGTCTCCATTGAAGTTGGGCAACTCGCCGGCGCGAGTTTCGCGATAGACCTGATGTTGCGCCAGCGCCAGCAATCGTCCCACGGTGACGCGGGGATTGTTCTTGATCGCCAGTTGTTCCGCCTGGATGCGAGTCAGACGTATGGGACCGGTCGGAGGCTGGACCGCCTGTGGCGCCGACTGTGGGGCGCCAGAGGCAGCCATCCGCGAAGCATCATGGTTCGGATAAGTGACCGAGAGCGAAGCCGGAGCCATGGAGGGTGCTGGTAATTTCGCAACCGTCCCTGCTTGGGGCTGCGGCGCCGGCGGGAGATTCTCAGCCGATGCGGCATGGCCGACACTCTGGGCCAGGCCGGTCTGCGGCAGTCCTACGCAGGCGAATGACAGTAAGATATAGATTGCGAAGTTGCTACGCCCCGTTCGTTTCGTTCTCATTAGGCGTTCTCCGTCGCGGGGGCAGTTTCGGTCTGCTGATTCTTTCTTCCGTATACCAGCAGGTATGCGGCCGGCACGATGAAGATCGTCAGAACCACCGACGAAGTCAGACCGCCGATGATCGCCCGCGCCATCGGCGCATACTGTTCGGCGCCGGTGCCGAGCTTCATGGCCATCGGAATCATGCCGATAATCGTAGCCAGCGAAGTCATCAGAATGGGACGCAGGCGCACGCGGCAGGCCGTGATCACCGCGTCTCTCGGCGAAAGTCCCTGCGATTCCAGGTTGTGCGCGAAGTCGACGATCAGAATGCTGTTCGAGTCGGCGATGCCGACCAGCATCAGCACACCCATCAGCGACATCACGTTCAACGTGCTGTGCGTGAGCGGAAGGATGATCAGCACTCCGACGAATCCCATTGGAATGGCGAGCATGATAAGAAGCGGATCAACGAATGATTTGAACTGCGCGGTCAGGATGAGATAGAGCAGCAGGAACGATAGCGTAAATCCCAGGGCGAAGCTCTTGAACGAAGCTTGCATGCCCTCGACCATGCCGCGCAGGTTCACGCGCACGTTGCTGGGAATTTCCGCCTTAGCCTGTGCTTTGGCAAGAATGTCGCGGATCGAATCAGTCACGTCGCCCAGATCCTCGCTCTTCGGCGTTACATAAACGTCAATCGCTCGCTGAATCTGGTAGTGATCGACTTCCGTCGGCGTCTGAATCTCGTGTATCTTGACCACGTTGTTGAGGACCGTGGTCGGCCTGCCTTGCTGTGAGCACTCCCATGATCGTTGAGTTTCCCTGAGAGCAGGATTGCCGCCCATGCCGCATGCCGGGTCGCCTGACCCTGGATCTCGTAGCGGGATCTGCCCCAGGTCGATCATGTTGTGAATCGCCGGTTGGCCCTTTTCGAAGTACTGCACCGTCAGGTAGTAGTCATTTCCCGTATGACGATCGACCCAGTAATTGGGCGCGATCATGTAGTTCGAGTTGAGCGCGGTGATTACATTGTCCACCACATCTTTCTGGGTCAATCCCATCTCACCGGCGTGAACCCGGTCCACATCAACGCGCAGTGCCGGATAATCCATATCCTGCGGGATATAAACCTGTCCGACACCGTGCAATTGCCGAATTCGATCGGCTAGAGTCTGAGCAATTCCATAGTTCTGCGAAAGATCGCTGCTGCTTACCTGCACGTCAATTGGCGCCACTTTGCCCTGGTTCAGGATGGCATCGACCATCGAGCCGCTGTAAAAAAACGTCCGAATATCCGGATACTGGGTCGTGATCGCTTTCTGAACTCGGTCCATGTATTCGAAGCTGCTGACCTTATGCGGCTGGTTCAACTGCACCTGCACGGTCGCTGTATAAGGACCGGCATTGGTCGTGTAAAGCGATGAGAAATCCGGAACCACGCCAATGTTCGAAACGATTCGTTTCAAGTCATTGTTTCCGATTACGTGCCGGATCAGGTCTTCCACTTTTCCCACGTATTCGTCGCTGACTTCGATGCGCGTTCCAGTCGGAACTTTGAGATTGATGGTGAACTGACCGGCATCGGTCTTAGGGAAAAACGCCAGACCGAGGAAAGGATAGATCGCCAGGCTCGCTAGGAACATCCCGCTGAGCGCGAGCACCGTCAAGCCCGGCCGCTTTAACGAACGCCGCACCCAATATTCGTAATAATCGAGAACGCGGTTGAACATGCGGTTGAAGCCGGCGTTGAAACGTTCCCACAGGGAGTGGTCGGGCGCGGTTGTCGGCTCGACTTCATATTCAGCTTGCCTTTCATCCCGAACTTCGTGAGCATGCCCGTGGCCGCTGCCATGGGGCACGGCTTTTAAGAAGCGCGAGCAGAACAGCGGGATGACGGTCATCGCTACTACAAACGACGCCAACAGTGACAGGCAGAACGCCAGAGCCAACGCCGAGAATAGAAATTTGGCTACCCCGTACAGAAACACGACGGGGAAGAAGTCGACCACATCGACCAGCGTGGCCGCCAGCACAGCCAGGTTCACCTCCGCTCCCCCCACTTCCGCAGCAATCATCGGAGCGGCGCCCATTTCG
Source organism: uncultured Acidobacteriaceae bacterium (assembly GCA_963772045.1). Taxonomy (GTDB): domain Bacteria; phylum Acidobacteriota; class Terriglobia; order Terriglobales; family Acidobacteriaceae; genus Sulfotelmatobacter. Next base: position 412,889 of record CAVYWC010000007.1, read on the forward strand.
AGATGGCGGTAAATGTTCTCTAGCGAGATGACCGAATTGTCGATCACGCGTGAGAAAGCCAGCGCCATCCCTCCCAGGATCATCGTGTTTACCGTGCCGCCCATCAAAGCCAGAATCACAAACGCTGCCAAGGCCGACAACGGAATGGAAAGCAGCACCGCCGAGGTGGCGCGAAAACTTCCCAGAAAGATCAAAATCATGATGCTGGTAAGAATCAGGCCAAGAAAACCCTCATGCAGCACGGTGTCGATCGCTTCTTTTACGTACACCGACTGATCGAACACGATGCTGGTCTTCATCTGCTTGGGAATGTCGTACAGATGTTTGATCAAGTTTCGAACGCCATCCACCACGGCGATTGTGTTCGTGTCGCCGCCCTGCTTCATGATGGGAATGTAAGCCGACTTCTGACCGTCGATCCGCACGATGTTGTACTGAATCTGGTGAGAATCTTCCGCCTTGCCGACATCACTTACCGTTACCCAGGAATGGCCTTTGACCTTCAGGGGGACGTCATTCAATTGCTGCATGTTGTCGACGAGGCTGTTCGAGTAGACGAAATAGTCGTAGGGCCCCATCTTGACGTCGCCGGCGGGAAGAATAAGGTTAGAGTTGTTCACCGCGTCTACGACGTCCATGGGACTGAGCTGGCGCGACAACAATTTGTAAGGATCGACATAGACCATGATCTGGCGGTAAATTCCGCCGAATACGCCCGGAATTTCAGCTCCGGGGACCACGGCAATCTGGTTGCGAATCTGAAACTGCGCGTAATCGTGCAACTGCGTCTGATTGAGTCCTTCGCCCTTCACTGTGACCAGCGCAACCGGCAAGCTCGAGGCATCGAACTTCAGAACCACTGGAGGCAGTGTTCCCGGCGGCAAGCGCTTCAAGTCGGCCAGCGCCAGGTTCGACAGTTCGCTCACATCCGTGTCCGCGTTGGTTCCCGGTTGGAAATAAACGCGGATGATACTCACGCCGAGCATTGATCGCGATTCCATGTGGTCGATGCCGGCGCCTAGCGTGAAGAATCGCTCCAGAGGATCGGTGATGTCGTACTCAATATCCTCAGGGGGCATGCCGCTGTAAAACGTCGCCACCACAACTTCAGGCAAATTGATCGGCGGAAACAGGTCGACCGGCATGCGCCCCAGGCTGGTCACCCCGATTACCAGCAGTGCCAGGCAGATGACGACGATGAAATACGGATTACGAATTGAAAATCCAGGCATAGGTCCTATCCAATGCTGCCGTCGGCGAATGCGTCACGCTTCGGCATCGTTTTTACTGTGAGTTCGAGTCGTGATATTCGAGCACGTCCACCATCTTGGCTTGAACCCGTTCTCCCTCTTTGAGCCCGCTCCGGTCGCTGACCACAACCTGCTCGCCTTCTTTGAGTCCAGAAACAACTTCCGCATAGCTGCTGGTCATCAGTCCAGTCTGGACTTGCCGGTCCTGTACTCTTCCGTCCTGATCCACAACGAAGACGGTGGTCTTGTCTGCTTCATGATTCAGTGCTTGGACAGGCACGGTCGGAATATCTTCACGGTGTTCGAGAGTCAACATCGCCTCTGCGTACAAACCCGGAACCAGCAAATGATTCGGATTGCGAACGTCGACCTCGGTGTGCATGGTGCGAGTATCGACGCGAACGTCGACCGAGAAACGAGCAACTTTTCCAGGAAATGTGCGATTCAGCGACGGCACGCGAACGTCTACTGGATCGCCGATGCGGATGAATTTCACATACGACTCAGGAACAGGAATGACGAGCCGGAATAAATCATCTTCCGAAAGTTTTACGATCGGGATGGCCTGTGTACTCGAACTGGTGCCGGCCTGCACCAGGGTTCCAAGGTTCGCGTAGCGATCGGTTACGATTCCGGAAAAAGGAGCGGTAATTTTCGAATAATCATAGAGGCTTTGATCATGAATCAATTTCGCCCTGGACGCCGCGAGCTCGCTTTGCGCCGCCTCCAGCGCGGCTTGGCCAGCGTCGACTTGTGATGCCGCCGCCAGATCTTTGCCCTGTGCGTCATCGACTTCCTGCTGCGCCACAATGCCGGGCTGGCTCTCGAAGACTCCGTTCAACCGCGTGTACTCAAGGTGCAACGCTTTGTAGAGAGCCTGATAGCGAGAGAGTTCGTGTTCCGCCCGCGTGACTTCGTTGTTCGCGTTTTTTATGTCGGCATCATCGACTTGCAACTGCGCTTCAAGCTCTGGAATTTCGAGAGTGGCCATCACCTGGCCGGTTTTCACGTGCGAGCCATAATCGACATCGAGTTTCTTCACGTAACCCGATTCTTTCGCGTAAACGTCGATTTCTTGGAAGGGAACGAGTTCGGAAGAAAGCGTGATCTGTCGTCCTAGCGACTTCTTGGTCACGCGAGTCACGCCCACGGTGATCGATGGCGAATCAGCCTGCACTCGGTTGGTCTCGCCGCCGCTGCACGAACACAGGCTGACTGCCAGCGCGATCAGGAGTGTCGCCACACCACCTGCCAGTAACCGGCTGCGCACTTTTCTGGTGGGACTGAACCCACTACCGCGTCGATTCATTCGCTTCCCCCTTCATTGCTGGTCTTATCCCTATCATCGGAATGGCCAGACCTCGCACTCACACCGATTTCTGGACATGGCTCAAATTCGCCACTGAAAACTCTTTGGATCGGCAAAAATCAATAACCTTCTTTTCCTGTCGTTGGAGATCCACGGCCACGCCCGGCACTTCTGCAGCGATTTCCGCCGGTATCGTCAGCACGCCGTGCTGGTCGCCGTGTAGCAGCTCTCCCGGGCGTATTTCCATGCTCCCGACGACTACCTTGAAACCCACATCGAAAATATGAGCATACGCATGCGAGACGGCAAGACTTCCCGAGAACAGTTGAAAATCCCGACCTTTTATGCGCGGCAACTCGCGCACGGCGCCATTGGTCACGAAACCTACGCAGCCTAACGCTTTGAGGATTGCCGCGTGTACATCGCCGACAAAAGCTCCGCGTCCCGGCGGTTCGTCCATATCCTTGAGGACAAGAACGCGCGGAGCTGGAATGGTCAGGATCGCGTTCCAAAAATCTGACCGGTCCCGGAAAGCATTGCCCGCCACCGGCGGCTCAACGCTTCTCAGTCGCGCGGTTACCGCGTAGCCAACCATGGAAGGCGCATCCGGAAACCGGCAGTGAATACTTCCGTCCGTGAAACCCGCATTGCGCAGACGGACGTTAAACTTCTCAACTGCGTTGGCGACAATGCAGGTATCAAGGTGGCGAAACTGCTGCAATTGTTCTTCAGTTAACAGAGGCGCGACGGCCATGCCGTGATCCTTCTGAGCGAGTTTTGTGCTACTAAAAGGAGCTCTGCTGCGCGGACCGCCAACTTCGAAAACTACAGGTCCGAAATGAGTTTTTTGGGAAACTGCCTGCCCAGTATTCAGGGCACTGCAGACTTACGCAGGGAAGATTCTAGAGGGAGGAGGTAGGTTATATAAACTTTTCTCAAAAAGAATGCTGGGTATCCGAGGACCGACAGGTGCGATCCGCGGGTACGAAGTGGTCGAGTCCAGCGTATTGTTGCAGATCACCGGTGCGTTCCAAGCCGTAGCCGTGCCCAAAAGCCGCTGTCGACTGCGCGCGGGAGAAACATGGCAGTGCACAGTTGTCACGCCAGGCATCGACGCGCTGTCAAATGAAACATATCGCGTCGCCAGGCTCACGGTCAGTGCGCACACTGCGGCAATGACCACCAGCGCGCACCCGCGCTGGCGCCAGTCGTATCCTTGAGTTGAAGGCCGGAACATCAATGAGATCTTAATGAATCTAGCTGTTTGTACTACAGAAAACGAGCCCTCTGCAACTTGATGCGGACACTTTTGGTTACCTTGGGTACGATGTCCGAGCGGCAGAGCGGGTTGTATCCCGCGCTCACTGACCACATCTGCCACGGCCAAACCGTCTGCATCCGATCCGGCACGAACTTGCGCTCTGCGAATCGATCATGCCAGCCTTGGATGCCCTTTGTGTGCGACGAGGACAATGCCGCTCGATCTGCTTTTGGGACACAGAATTGGCGCTGAGTGCTGATGACTTCGCCATCATGAGCAAGAATGCAGACTTGGTACAGATATCTCACTCGCACGATTCATTTCGTGGGGAAGGAAAACTAGATCAGCCGAGTCGTGTGAGGGACCGACCCCGAGCAATCAGCGCCGCTTACCTTGGTAATGGCGGCGATAGTTACTCGCGGTAATTCGTTCTAATTCGTTTCCCGTTGGTAACTCGATACTTCCAGTCGGCGAAACTAGACTCCTTCGCGGGGGTTTACGCTCGCACGCGAAAAATCACAAACTCGCTCTTAGTCCTGGCAGTGAGCGGTCTATTTGTCGTCGGATCTGCTGCTGCTCAAACTCAAACCAGCAACACTTCGGGCGCCGGTGCGGGACAGGTCGATCCCGGCCATCCCCGCGTCAATCAGGTCAATCGGCGCGAACAGAACCAGCAGGATCGCGTCGCCAATGGCGTGAAAAACGATAAACTGACGCCCGGACAGACTGCCCATCTCGAGCGCGGCGAACAGCGTCTGCAGAACAACGAAAAGAAAGATATGGCTGCCGACAACGGTCATCTCACGAAGAAGAATCAGAGACAGCTGAATCGAGAAGCGAACCACATGAGCAACAAAGTCTACAGAGACAAACACTCGAAGTAAGTCTGCCTCATCGCCAGATCAGCATTGCAAGAGCCGCTGACACTCGCGGCTTTTTCTCTTTTCTCAGATAGATCAATGGGGGCGAGTTCCCGGCGAATCGCAGACGTCCGGACAGATGTGCCCTGGAAATGATAGGCTACGGGCATCGTGCTCGCTTTGATGCGGGTACCGTGGGGCGTGCGCGCTTAACATTTCCTGGCCGGGCTTTGCACGCTTGAGTTACACAAATCGCTGGCGGTGTGCCGTGTCAATGGCAGTGGAGTGGAATCAAATCAAACCCGGTGTTGAAATGGCGGCCCTGAGCGACGTCGGTCTCCAACGTGCCAATAACGAGGATTCGTATCTCTATTGGGAGCCCGAGTCCGACGACGAATTTCGCCGCAAAGGTCGGCTCGCCGTCGTGGCCGACGGCATGGGCGGATACGAGGGCGGACAAGAAGCCAGCCGCCTCGCCGTGGAGACCGTTCGCCATGTCTACGACAGCAATTTTAGCAACACTCCGCAACAGACGCTGCTGGCCGCTTTGCTCACTGCCCACGAAAATATTCAGCGATATGCTCAAGAGCACGTCCAGTTTCAGGGCATGGGTACAACCTGCACTGCTCTGGCGATCGCTGATCACAAACTCTATTTTGCGCACGTAGGCGATAGCCGTCTCTATCTGGTCGGTTCAGCTACCAGCTCGCGCTTGACCCGCGATCACTCCTATGTCGGACGCCTGGTGGAGAGCGGTATCGTCCGCTCGGAGGACGCTGAATCACACCCTCAACGGCACATCCTCACGGCCGCGCTGGGATCGGGAAGGGAAATTATGCCCGACGTTTCCGACCAGCCCACCAACCTGGAATCCGGCAACACGCTCCTGCTCTGCACCGACGGTCTCTGGAGCGTGGTTAGCGAGCCAGAAATCGCTGAAATCGTACGCTCCCATCCTCCCGCTACCGCATGTCGATCGCTCGTGGACCTGGCCCTGGAACGCGGCGGACCCGACAACGTGACTGTCTTGGTCCTGCGCGTCTCCACATAGGTTCCGAGAAGGTACGCTGCGTTCTTCGCGATCGTTCCTTTCTTTCGCCGTCTTCCGCGCTGTGCCACTGCCGTTAAAGCGCAAGTCTGTGCACATTTGCCTCTTGCTCTCCGGGCAAGAGCAGGCTAATTCGCACATTCGCCGCCAAAAACTCCTGAGCAAGGCCAGTGCGAATGGAATCGAAGATGCATGTCGCTCATACAAATTAAGTCTATTTACTAAATAGACTTTATGGCATAATGTCGATCTTCAACTGCTTCCGGGCAAGGTGAAGCGCACTTGTAGAAACGGGGCAGGGGAACCCTCCACCGGAGCATTATTTCGCGTGTGATGTGAAATGCGCCAGAGTGTTTCCCTGATGTGAGCAGAAAACGAACAGATCACAAAGGAGAGAAGTTGCCTTCTTATGCAAGCGATAAAGATGCCATTCTTCAACACCCTTTTTCTGGCTTTACTCACCGCGAGCGTCTGGGCGCAAACGCAGGTTGCTTCCAATGCTGCGCCCGCAGATGCCTCGGCGAAGCCCGCTACAGTTCCTGCCCAGCCAGTCATCACCGCAGCCGACATTCAGACTTTGAAAGACGCTCTGGCGGCCCAGCAGATGGAGATCGAAGAACTAAAGCAGCAACTGCAACAGCGAAACAACGCTGGAGCTTCGATTCAGCCTTCCGCCGAGGCCTCGGTTCCGGCGGCGGCGGTGGCTCCAGTTCAACCGGTTCCGACTCAGTCTCACGCCAGTGATTCGTCGGTGAAATCCGGCATTTCAGAGTCATCCTCGAGTCGCTCGCAGCAAGTTGCGGAACTTTCGCCCGCCATCCCGCAACAAGGACAGAATGTGCAGAATCCTCTCACTCCCGAATCAACCCAGGGATCACCCGACATCTATAACAAGCAGATGGAGGGGCCGCTCACGATTCACTTCCGCGGTATCAATATCACGCCGGGTGGATATGCTGCCGGCGAATTTGGCCGCCGTTCAAGATCGCTGAGTGCCGACATGGCCACACCTTTCAATTCGTTGACCATGCCGGGCGCGTCTCAGAGCCAAATTCCGGAGTTCTTCGGTTCTGCCCGCCAGTCGAAGATCACCGGCTTCGTTGATGGACGAGTAGGAAAGATCGATCTTTCTGCGTACGTCTCATCCGACTTTCTTTCTGCCGGTACCACTTCGACTTCGACCTCGACCGACAGCTATACCCTCCGGCTTCGTCAGGCCTGGGGACAAATCAAATTCGACGACGGTTGGCGTTTTCTCGCAGGCCAGTCGTGGAGTTTAGTGACCGAAGATGCCAGGGGCATCGCTCCCGATGACGACATCGGCAAGACCAACGATGTTCGTCCCAAGACGATCGACTCCGTCTATAACGTCGGTTTCAACTACGCGCGGCAGCCGGGTGTCCGAATCACGAAAAACTTTGCTGACAAGGTCGCCGTAGCACTTGCCCTCGAAAACCCACAAGCCACGCTTGCCACACATAGCAACGCCGCCAATTATTTGCTCGGTCAGGCGGGCGCGAGCAGCAGTTACAACAGTTTGTCAACCTACGCGTTCAACCCAGCTCCGGACATTATCGCGAAGGTCGCGTTCGACCCCAGATTCGGACACTACGAAGTATACGGACTTCTCGATCGCTTCACCGATCGCGTGTTTCCCTGCGTAGAAGATTTCGCCAGCGCTGCCTGCGGCAGTTTGACCGCGGCTCCGACGACTGCCGTAGGAGCGTACAGCAGTTCGAAAGAAGGAGGGGCGATCGGTGCGAGTGCGCGATGGGTTTTCGCCCATCATGTCGTGTTTGGACTGAAGGGCGTGGGCGGCAGCGGCATCGGACGCTACGGACCGGCGGGATTGCCTGATGTTTCCATCAATCCCGACGGCACGGTTCATCTCGTCAAGAACATGCTGGGACTGACCACGCTCGAATACCACAGCAAGCAATTCGATATCTACGGCTACACCGGAGCCGAGTATGCCTCGCGGACATACGGCTTCGATCCAATCTCCGGGAAGTTCGTCGGATATGGAGCGCCCACCTTTAACAACGCTGGTTGCTACGTCGAAACGCCACCCACCACCGCGAACGGCAACTCCGGATTCGATCCCGGCAGCCTCGCCAATTGCACCGCCGATACTCGTATCGTCATTGAAGGGACAACTGGATTCTGGTATCGCATCACGAATACTGCGCGCGGACGCTTTCAATTCGGCATGCAGTATTCCTACGTCACGCGCAACACCTGGTCTGGCGACGGTCTGGTGCCGCACGGGATCGACAACATGATCTTTACGTCCTTCCGTTACTACCTGCCTTAACCAAACCGTCTGCGCCTGAGGCTGGTCCGCGGGATTTCCTCCCGGACCAGTCGTTTTCTCAATTTTCTGAGGAGCGGCGAGCTTGCCTTTAGAATCTCTGTCGACCCCGTTTTGACTACTCTCTTTTCCGGGCCGGCGGTGCTACCCTGAGTAAAAGGCCTGAGGAACATCCCGTCGTTTAGCTGCGATAAAGAGGCCTCTTAGATTATGAATTCCAGGCGCGAGTTTCTAAAGAAAATATCGAGTGCGGCATTGGCCGCGGGCAGCGTTCCATCTCTGATCTCGGCCGCATGGTCACAGACAGCATCGGCGGATCGCATCGCCATCCCCGGCGAATACGGGATGATTGTTCGCTCGTTCCGCTTCGTTGATCTCGAGTCTCCGGTCGAGTACTTCAATTCCTGGCTGACCCCGATTCCCCATTTCTTCGTGCGCAACCACATGCACGAGCCCAGTCAACTCGATGCCGCCGACTGGCGGTTGACGATTGCCGGCGAAGTCGAAAATCCTGTTTCGCTGACGCTCGCTGAAATTTCCAAGCTGCCGCCGCACTCGGTGGTCAACACGCTGGAATGCGCCGGCAACAGCCGCGGCCTGTATCGTCCGCAGGTTCCGGGAGTGCAGTGGGGCAAAGGCGCGGTCGGAACGGCTCGTTTTTCCGGACCGCGACTGCGCGATGTCCTCGAACGCTCCGGCATGAAATCGACCGGCAAATACGTGATGTTTCGCGGGCTCGACGAAGTGCCGGGAAGAGTTCCGCCGTTCATTCGCAGCATTCCCATCGAGAAAGTGCTCGATGCCGACTCTCTGATCGCAACCCACATGAACGGCGCGCCCTTGCCCAAGCATCACGGATTCCCGGCTCGCGCGCTCATGCCAGGATGGGTCGGAGCGGCATCCTGCAAATGGCTGACGGAAATCAAAGTGCTCGCGTCGGAGTTTGTCGGCAACTTCATGAACCCGGGATACCGATTCCCCAACCATCCGCCGCAGCCCGGAGGATCGGTGAAGCCCGAAGATACGCATCCCTTGACGGCATTAAACGTGAAATCGGTCATTGCCGGTCCGCTCGATGGCGCGAAGCTCAAAGCTGGTCCGATCAGCGTGCATGGGGCGGCTTGGGCGGGCGAGGCCGATGTGGTGAAGGTCGAAATCTCAATGGATGGCGGCGACAACTGGAATGCGGCCAAGCTAGGCAACGATCATGCCCACTACGCCTGGCGTTTGTGGAGTTACGTGTGGAAAGCTTCGCCGGGGGACCGTACGATCCTGTCCCGTGCGACTGACAGTCAGGGACGTACGCAGCCCCCGGCGCCAGTCTGGAATCCGAGCGGTTATCTCTACAACGCTTACGATCAGGTGAAAGTTTATGTCGCCTAGAGAACTCCACGTGCGCGCCGGGAACCTTGCGCTGGCACTCCTGCTGGCCGGATCAATTCTCTTGCCACTCGCCTCTCGAGCGCAAAAAAACGACTTGTCCAAACCGACCGCAGATCTTCCTCCCGGTCCGATGCAGGCCAAGGCGACGACCGCGTGCACCGAGTGTCATGAGGCACGGATCATCCTGCAGCAACGGCTCAGCAAGGTTGCGTGGACGAAAGAAGTGGACAAGATGACGAAGTGGGGTGCGGTCGTTGATCCGGCGGATCGCGAGGCGCTGATCGACTACCTCGGCACGAACTTCGGTCCTGACAAACCGCCGTATGAGCCGCCGCGAAGTGCGTCGCTGAAAAGCTTGAAGTAGGATCGGCCCGAAAATGCAAAGCGCTACGGACCCAGTGTTCTCGGATGGAACACTACCGTAGCGCCGCTACCTCTGAGCTTTGATTTTGAATTATAAGAAGTCGCATGCACTTGTCGGAGTGCAAGAGTAGATACCTCGGCGGATAAGGCCGTGTCGGAAAAAGCGCCTGGCGGGGATGAGGCCGCTCCCATTCTGTAGTACCAGCGAATTGTCATCCTGAGCGAAGATGCCGAACGCGAGGCGACCGGCATCGCAGTCGAAGGACCTCCTGTCTGTTAGTCGCGCTCACGGCCAGTCTAGGGGTTTCCACCACGAGCCGCGCCGAGAATACCCTGCGATGTTCGTGCGCTTGCATGCGGGCAAGGGGGTCCTTCGACTCCGTGGACGCTCCACTACGCAGAGCGTTCACGGCGCTCAGGATGACAATTGGAAAAGGTCCGCGAATTGTCCAAGAGATACTCAGGGCTGTTCCGCCGTGGTTGGTTTCTCTGGCCGCAACAATGGGAACAGGATCACGTCGCGGATGGTGTGGGAGTCGGTCAACAGCATGCAGAGGCGGTCGATGCCGATGCCGACGCCTCCCGCCGGGGGCATTCCATAGGAGAGCGCGCGGATGTAGTCTTCGTCCATCTGATGGGCTTCTTCGTCTCCGCGCTCGCGTTCCTTCAGTTGCGCTTCGAAGCGGCGGCGCTGATCTTCGGGATCGTTGAGCTCCGAGAATCCGTTGGAGATTTCCATCTGTCCAGCGAAGATTTCGAAGCGTTCGGTCCAGTCAGGCTCGTCGGGCTTCTGCTTGGAGAGCGGCGAGACTGCCGTCGGGAATTCGTAGATGATGGTCGGCTGCGTGAGGTGTTCTTCCGCGACTGCCTCGAACAGGGCTGCGATTGCTGCGCCGAGGTTGCCCAAGCCCTGCTCTAACATCTTCGCCATCTCTTTGAACGATATTTCGCGACGGTACAGGTCCTTTCGCGATTCCTGTACGTCATCGCCGCTGACACGGCTGAGCGAGTCTTCGGTTTGATGCGCTGAATCCGCCGCGACCTTAAGGCGTTGGACAAAGGCGCTAAGATCGGAGAATTCGGCCATCATCGGTGCGTCGCCGCATCCCTTTGGCCAGAATCTGATGATCGCTTCGCGCATGGTCATGCGTGTCCAGTTGGCCCAGTCGAGTTCGTGCACCACTTCTTTTTCACCTTCTGTGACGGTCCACTTTGATTTCTTTGTCCCGTTCACGGCTTTCGCCGCTTCGGTGATGACCTCCTGCGTGACATTCATTATGCCCTGATAATCGGTATAGGCCTGATAGGCTTCGAGCATGGTGAACTCGGGATTCCAGCGCCATCCCAGGCCTTCGTTGCGGAAGTTGCGATTGATCTCGTAGACGCGATCGAATCCGCCGACCAGCAGACGTTTCAGATAAAGTTCGGGCGCGATGCGCAGATACAGATCGATGTCGAGCGTGTTGTGGTGCGTGATAAACGGCCGCGCGACGGCGCCTCCGGCAATCGGCTGCATCATGGGAGTTTCGACTTCTAAGAAGCCATGCGCTTCCATGGTGCGTCGCATCGACTGAATCATCTTCGTCCGCTTGAGAAAAACTTCGCGCACCTCTGGATTCATCACCAGATCGACGTAGCGCTGGCGATAGCGCAGTTCGACGTCGGTGAGGCCGTGCCATTTTTCCGGCAGCGGCAGAAGATCTTTGCTGAGAAACGTGATTTCTTCGACGTGAACGGTGAGTTCGCCGGTGCGCGTGCGGAACAGATATCCGCTCACGCCGACGTGATCGCCGAGATCGAGCAGCTTGTATAGTTCGAATCCCTTGTCGCCGACGGCGTCTTTCTTGACATAAATCTGCAGCTTCTTTCCGTCCTGTTGAACGTGTACGAATCCGGCCTTGCCCATCAAGCGGATCGCCATGATGCGCCCGGCGACGCGGACGTTGATGCGATGAGCTTCCAGTTCCTCGGCAGGCTTGTCGAACTCCGTCCAAATTTGCTGGATCGTGTGAGTGAATTCGTACTTGGTGCGATACGTGGCCTGGCCGAGCGCTTCGATCTGCTTCAGCTTGTCGCGGCGTATCCGATAAATCTCTTCGTCGAGTGCCAAGGGCTTCCTTTCAGTTCGTTGCAATGGAAGGGAGATTATAAATAACGAGTTCCGAGCGAGCTTCGCGACAGAAGGCTTGAGATACAAAATCAAATTTTTTTGACGAAAACCGTAAATCTCTGAGTTCAAAGGAATTGGGCAGGGCAGATCGCCAGGGTTCGGACCAAGATATTGATTTGAAATGAGTTGCGGGTAAAATACTCCGGAATAAGGAGTTACAAGTACATTTGCGGACAGCGAGCACGCGGGGAGCGTTTGTGCGCCGTAAAGCATGATTCCATTGTCATCATTGAGAGTTGGTGTTGAAAAACTCGATTCGAAGACGGGTTTTCCCTCAGGGGTGTTTCTTCCGGTTCGTGCTTTTCTTACGGTAGTCTGCTTCTTACGCGGTTGCCATCGCTGGTTGCGCTCGCATGTTGAGGAACCGCACCAGTCGTTTCAGATTCTGTGCCACGGCAGCTAGGTAGAACTGCTCACGCACGAACTTGATTCTGCGTAGGCGCAAGCGCCGCAATCCAATCAGGTTCTTTAGTTCCGAGAACAGAGCCTCCACTTTTCGTCGCTTGCGTAGCGCCAGGGCGAACTCCGGGGTCTTGGCTACCTCATCGGCCTTCTGTCTTGCCGCTTCGCAAGTGTGGATCGCGATCGTACGGAACTTGCCGCGCGTGCACTGCGGCTTCTGCCCACATCCTCGACAGCGCTTAACCGTCGAGTAGTACCGGTGCGCACGGTTCCGTTTGTTAATACCCACGTAGTTCAGGGGCTTGCCTGCGGGGCAGAGATAGCAGTTTTCTTCCGGCACGTAAGTGAACTTCTCGATCCCGTACAGATCAGGCGGCGAGTTCGGACCTTCCTTCACGCGAATGTAAGGTGTAATCCCACGTTCATCGAGCCATTGCAGCATTTCCCCGTTGCCGTAGGTGTTATCGGCTGCCACCCCCTTGGGCCGCCGACCATATCGTTCGCAGTAGCGATCGATCATATCGCGTGCCGCTGCACTCTCCTGACTCAAGCGGGCGGCCGTCGCTTGCACCCCCACAATCACACAGCTTTCCTTGTCGATCAGATAATTATCGAAGTAACCCAGTTCGGCAGCGCGATTTCCCTTGGTCAGATACGTCGAATCCGGGTCGGTGGTCGACACCTTGTCTTGCTGATGGATGGGCTCGCCATCGCCGTTCTCCTGCTCGAGTTCTTCCAGGTACTTCCGCGCCCCGTAGTTCACTTGCGCTGCCTCTGTGAACTGTTCGCGGGGGATACGACTGTGATGGCTCGCGTTCGCCATGATGAAGCTGCCATCGACCGACATCTGCTCCCCCTCCACCAGACCCGCCGCGATGCACTGCTCTACGATGCGCTCAAACAACTCCTGAAACAGGTTCGATTCCTGAAACCGCCCGTGCCGGTTCTTGGAAAACGTGGAGTGATGCGGAATCTCCTGATCAAACCCCAGCCCGGTGAACCACCGCCAAGCCAGGTGCATCCCCAGTTCCTCCACCAGTTTGCGTTCGCTGGTGATGCCATACAAATAGCCGATCAACAGAATGCGCAGCAGGAGTTCGGGATCGATCGAGGCCCGGCCCGTCTCGCTGTAGCTGGCTCTTAAGCGCTCGTGCACAAATTCAAAACTGATGTGCTTGTCGATCAGCCGCAGCAGGTGGTTCTCGGGAATCTGATCTTCCAGGCGGAAGTAATAGAACAACGCCTCAGTGCGGTCGTGGTGCCCCATCATGATCAGCAGTCCTCCGACGATGAGAATCCAACAGAGCATGGGCAGGATCACTTCCTTCTAACATGCTTCTGCAGAATCTCATCCTGCTAATCGACGTGACTTTTTCAACACCCACGAGATTTCTCAGTAAAGGTTATCCGTCACAAAACGGGGATTTACTTTTTTGGAAAACTTCGGAAATCGGAATGATTGGTGCGCAGAGGTGATCTTCACTGCGGCAAGGTAGTCACAGATCCTTCATGGTCCACACTGTTTCATAAGATAGGGATCCTTTGACTACGTGGGCGCTGAGCCTTTGCGCAGCATCCGCTCCGCTGCAACGGAATGCAAGTGGCGGCTAGATCAGGAGGCGATTTGCCGACTAGAACTGCGTTCAAGCGGCAGAACTACAGCAAATGTCGTCCCGCTCCCGATGACGCTGGTCACATCGATCCGGCCCTGATGGTCTTCGACGATGCGGTGGGCTAAAGAGAGGCCCAGACCGGTCCCGTCTCCTTTGGTCGTGTAGAAGGGGCGAAAAATGTGCGGCAGTTGCTCGGGGGGAATGCCACGGCCGTTGTCCGTGACTTCCACCACAGCCGCGTTGCCGCGGGCCTTTACCGAGACGGAAACCTTGCCGTCATTGTCGATAGCCTGCATGGCGTTGAGCAGCAGATTCAGCAGCACCTGGTGAATCTGGTCGCTATCATGCTCCAGTTCGGGCAGGGAAGCATCCTTTTGCAGCGTAATCTCCACCGACTTCGCCAACGCCTGCTGCCGGCCGAGCATGACCGCATGCTCCACGGTAGTATTTAAATCGCTTTTGCGAACCTTGGGAGGATGCGGCCGTGCCGTTTGCAGCAGATCGCTGACGATCTGGTTGATGCGGGCAATTTCCTGGCGGACATCCTTTACGACGGAACGTGCGGGACTCGTGTTGGGCAAATCGCGGCCGATGATTTCAATGACGCCTGCGATGCCTGCCAGCGGATTGCGGATTTCGTGCGCCAGCCCGGTAGCGAGCTCTCCGAGAGTAGCCAAGTGCTCGGCACGCGAGATCTGCGTGCGATGCAGGCGCTCGATTTCCGCCCGGCTCTCGCGCAGCTGTTCGACCATGTGATTGAAATTTCTGCCCAGGTCTCCAATCTCGTCGTTACGCTGCGCGAACGTGACGGCAGCGCTAAGATCGCCGCCACCCACCTGCGAAATTTTCTGCTGCAATTCGACCATCGGCCGTTGCACGGTGTAGGTCAAGACCACAAGCAATGCGCCGCAAATCGCAACCGCGCCCGCGCCCGCCACCAGCAGGATTAAGTGGCGCTCGGGATCGCGCCAGGAAAGAGTCGCCAGCAGAAACAGCAGCATGCCGCCGAGCAAGACGCAGGCAATCGGCACCAACGCTTTGAT
Source organism: uncultured Acidobacteriaceae bacterium (assembly GCA_963772045.1). GTDB lineage: Bacteria > Acidobacteriota > Terriglobia > Terriglobales > Acidobacteriaceae > Sulfotelmatobacter. The sequence goes on from CAVYWC010000007.1 coordinate 427,902, forward strand.
TTCCCAGGTAATGCCAAGCCAGGGAAGTTCCGCATCTGCAAGCGTCTGCACGGTGTCTGGGGAGGGAACAGACTCAACTGGCGCCACGGCGTTCGGATATCCGGTGCTGAAGAAATTCTTCTGCGACGGCTCGACGCCAGCGTTATCTAGCTCTGATTCCATTTCCGCTCCCGCCATCTTGTCCAAGGTTTCAGGCATACGCGTGCAATCCCGGCAGCAGGTACGTGACTCCGAAGAACGTGAACATCACTACGGCAAAGCCAAGAATGGCAAAATAAGCGGCTCGACGTCCGCGCCAGCCGCGGGTAATGCGCATGTGCAGATATCCGGCATAGACCAACCATGTGATCGCCGCCCAGGTTTCTTTGGGATCCCAGTTCCAGTACGAGCCCCAAGCCCGGTTTGCCCAGAAGGCACCGGCGGCGATCATCAAGGTCAGCAGGGGGAACGCAATACAAATCGTTTTGTAGGTGATACGGTCGAGGTTATCAGCGTCAGGTAGATGCTTTTCCAGGTCCGGGCGCCGCCACAGCAGGAGCAGGTAAAGCAGGTTCGCGAAGATCCCTCCGACCAGCGCGGAAAGAATGAATGGACTCGCGGCCAGGGTTGTTGGATAGAGACCGTCTGCATCGAGGGAGGGATATTGCCCGTCGCGGGCACGGAGCAGGAAGAAGACCAGAGCCAGCACTTGCAAGAGAATGCTGATGAAAACCGCTCGATTCGCGATGTCGAGAAAACCTTCATTCTTCTTCACGCGCGCGAGAACGTAGAACACTAGAGGAGCAGCGACCGTACAGAAGACCAGCAGCATCAGCCAGCCCAGGTCTGGGATCGTTACGAATAGACGAACGCCGCGCGAGATGAATATCTCCTGCTTGTTCTCAATGTCCCAGGCGACGACGTTTAGGCCGCCCCAGCGTTCAAAACGCGTGAGGACAGCGGCATAGATTCCGCATGTGAATAGGCTGGTTGCGGCCAGGAACGTCTCAGTCTTCATCTTGTCCTGGATCAGGAACATCATGGCCAGCGCGAAACTTAGCGCACAGGCCGCGTAAGCCAGCATCGCTAAAGTCACGTGCACGTGCAGCCATGTCGATTGCAGCGCGGGGACGAGCGGGCGGACTTCGCTAGGCAGAAGCTGCATCAGGATCACGCCCACAATGGCGACCGGCATTGTCACCGTACCGATTACCTTCACTCCATACCTTTTTTCTGCGATCAGCGTGAGCGCGGCTAGCGTCCAGACGAAACTGAGCAACATTTCGTAAATGCTGGCGAAGGGAGGGTGGCCGGCCTCATACCAGCGATGCGCGATCGCGGCCGTGTTCGCGATGAGACCGGCCCATGTGGCCAGAGATGCGAACTTGATGTAAGACTCGGTCGCGGTCACGCCGAATCCTAGATACAGCGCGCCGGCCCCGGCGTAGAAAATCAGCGCCGCATACAACAGGTTCGCTTCGCTAAGAAGGTTGCCGGACTTAATTACGTTCAAAAACGCCATGAACAGCAGGAATGCGATGCTCAGCCCGACCAGTACGATCAGAGTTGCGCCGGTTGCTGGTTGCTGTTCTGCTCGCGCTCGCGACATGAAACCATCCTCCGTGTGCCGGACTCACCTTCCGGCGATCAAAGCAGCCTTCGGCTCTCTCGAGGCCTCTGGTTGCGATTTCAGCTCTTTCCGAATGTGTTCCACCAGTTGCTTAAACTTGAATTCGAATGCGTCGCGATTGCGATTGGCTGTGCCGCCCACCCAGAGCGACAACTGGCCTTCCCCATTGCGCGCGGGTACGATCCAGAAGCGTACGTGCGTCACGTAGAAAACGAAGGTCAGTCCGATCGCCATAAGGAGCACGCCGGCCCATACCGCCCACTGTCCCGGTTCATGCGAAACCTGCAATCCGGTGAAAACCTGCGTTTTCAGATCCTTCGGTTCGAAGGTGTAGGGCGACAATGAATTTTGTGAAATCTGGGGAATCTCGGGCAGCCACACGTCCACTTGAGAATTCGCCTTCTTGGTCGTAACGATCAGGCGGACAGCGGGATTCACGACGTCATTACTGCGCGCGTAGACGTGGCCGTCTTGCACGACGTAGTCGGGAATGAATTCGGCAAGCTGCACCGAGCTATCCGCGTCGAGGTCGACGGTCTGGCCGAGAGTGAGGGAAATCTCCTGCGTGGAGGTCACGTGTTGGCTGACGCGAGTCGCATCGAGAAATAAGCGGTCAATCTTGCCGGTGCGGCCGTAGCTGGATTGATAGAAGCGCAATCCGCGATAAACCATGGGATCGTTCACCGCGATCTCTTTGCTTGCAACCTCGCGGCCTGCGTCGACGACAGCCAGCTTCGACCAGTAGCGTTTGGGAGTGCCGTCAGCGTAGGTGTCTTCGCCTGCGCTGTCACAGCGAATCGCAAACGGAATCGTTTTCATCGCACCGGTCCGAATTTCTATCTGGCTGCTCTGCGTTCCTGGTGTCAACATCAGGAAGCCGCGCCAGCCGTAAACCGCGTCCACGATCCCGCCGAGAAAAATCAGAAGCAGACTCGCGTGCACGATGTAAACCGCCATCTCCGACATTCGATGACGTTCGGCAAACAGTGAAAAACTGTTCGGGCGCACAATTCTTTCGGAGGAAAATCCAACTTGATGCAGTGCGCGCTCGGCGGCGTTCAGTCCCTGCTCTTCTTGTCTTATGTCAATGTGCGCCTGCGTCGGCAGCGCGCGGCGGAAGTGTTCGTCCGGGCTCTTATAAGGGCGCGCATAGAATCGCCACGCGTTGGGAAAGCGCCGAATCGACGCCACGATGATGCACAGGCTGACCATCATCAGCAGAGCTACGAACCAATGCGCATGAAAGACATCGGTGAGGCCGACGGCATCGAGGAAGCGCAGCATGGCTGGCGAATAGGCGCGCTGCATGTCGTCCGGATCCGTCATCGGACGCTGCAGAATCACCGTGCCTGCCGCCGAGAGGATCACAACCAGGATGATCAGGATGACTCCGGTTTTAATCGAACCCAGTGTTTGCCAGGTTTGTCGAGCCGCGCTGCGGAATGAAAGGGCCATAGACTTTTTCGTCCCGACCGATGAGAATGCACGTTCCGCGCCAATGCATCCAGCGATCTGTAAGGCATTCAGTTCTTATTGACTTGCGCTAGAAACCCTCTCGTGAAGCCACTCTCGTCTTGAGCGATAACACTCATGTTTTCATCGCCGGACCCGGTTTTTCCCGCACCGGCGAAAAGTGCGTGATCGAAATCACGTTCCTTTCCTGGAAGTTCGCCCCATGTACTTCCTGCGGTGCTGGCCTTAGTGACTTTGGGGCATTTCACCAATACCACTGTGGCAGAAAGCCCATTTCGGGCCAGGTCCCTCGACCTGTGGAAATTTTCCAAGCTGCTCGCAACCGTACAACCCTCGTTTTTGCAATCAGTTACGAATCTGCGAGGAAGCGATGTTGCTTTTTCTCATAGGGCGAGGCTCGTGCATTGCACTGTTTGGCCATGTTCCTGGAATTCCCAAGTCGCGGTCTTCGGAACTCGAAAGTAACCCTCGAGCAGTCCCTCCCCCGTTTGCTTCAGTTTGGGTTCTTTGTGCTGGTGATCGCGATCTCGCCGGCCTTGGCCAAGACGCATCCGGTTCCACTCGACAAGAATGTCGATTCCGCGAAGTGCCTGGAGTGCCACGAAGACAAGACCAAAGGCAAAGCGGTTCACTCCGCCATCGCCACCGGATGCTTAAGCTGCCACGAAGTTCGGGTGAATCGCGACGTCACCCGTGTGAAGCTGATCACGACAACGACCCAGGCTCTGTGCCTGAGCTGCCACGACGATAAGAAGGTTCAGGCCGGACAAACGATGCATCCTCCCGCGGTCCGGGATTGCGTCAAGTGCCACGATCCGCACGAGTCGGATAATCCGAATCAACTGCTGAAGCCAATGACCGGCGCCACGCGCGACGACAATCTATGCCTCGGTTGCCACACCAAAGGCATGAACGTTCCCAAGGACGGCAGCCGTCACGCGGCGCTCGACACGGGGTGCGACACCTGCCATCTGACCCACAAGAATGGCGATCGGAGCAAGATCGAATTCGCGGCGCACCTCAAGAAAGATGTTCCGGCCCTCTGCATTGACTGTCACGACGTCAAAGACGCCGATCTGCAGAAAGCTCACATGGGCCAGCCCTTCGGCACCGCGAACTGTCTGCAATGCCACGATCCCCATCAGTCTGACAAGCCAAAGCTGATGCAGGCCTTCCTGCACAATCCTTTCGAGAACAAGATGTGCGATTCGTGCCATCAGCCGGCCAAAGAGGGCAAAGTCGTTTTGACGAATTCCGACACGCGCGCGCTTTGCCTGACCTGCCACTCCGACAAGGCGAATGAAATCGAAAAAGCGAAAGTGCAGCATCCCGGAGCCCAAGGGGAATGCATCGCCTGCCACAACCCGCACGCGGGAAAGTCGCCGGGCTTCCTGCAACCCGATCCCGTGCAGGCTTGCTTGGCGTGCCACAGCGATCAGGCGGATCAGATGAAGAAAGCGCATCTGCATCAGCCGGCATTCCAGCAGGGATGCGCCACCTGCCACACACCTCATGGCGGAGATAACGAACATCTGCTGCGCACGGCCAATGTCAACACTCTCTGCCTCGAGTGCCATGGTCCGGACTCGAACCCGGCCAAGCTTCCCAGCGAGCACCTGGTCACGATTTTCGAGGGCAAGGTCAAGTTGCCGGAAAATTACTTTGCCACGGTTCCCGTTCTGCCTTTGGTCTATGGCGTCGGCCATCCGGTGGAGGGTCACCCGGTTTCCGATGTGCGCGATTTCAGGGATCCCAACAAAATCATCACTCCCATCAATTGTCTGACCTGTCATCAGCCGCACTCGTCGGCCCAGCCCGGGCTTCTGGTGAAGGACCAGCAGGATAATCAGGCTTTTTGCGCCACCTGCCACACGGGCAATATCGGCAGCCAGGTGAACATGCCGAAACCGCCGGGAGGGAAGAATTAGATGTCAGCACTTTCGATGAACCCGATGGTGAAGCGTGGCGTCCTGGCCGTACTGCTGTTGACGCTGCTGGGTCTGGCTCCGCTTCCTCTCCGTGCCGACAAGAAAAAGCACCAGCCCGCGCCGACGGCTCAGACTCCCGCGCAAAAAGAAGAGATTCCGGATTTCACCAAGATTGTGTTCCCGTTCCCGCCCGCCGTGCCCCGTGTGCGCTATCTCGATTACTTTGCCACTTCGCTCCCCGACTTTGGCGAGAAGAGGCAGGAGCAGAAAAAGCAGCGCTGGATGGACCGTCTGGCGGGCGTCGATCCCAACGCTGCCACCAAGAAGCAGCCCAAGGTGCGCTACGCCCTCTACACTCCTAACGGCGTCGCCGTCGATTCCAAGGGATTGCTCTATGTGGCCGATACCAGGGTCGGCGCGGTCTTCGTCTTCAACACCGAAAATGATGACGTCGAGTTGATCCGCAACGGCGCCGAAGCTCATTTCAAGTCGGTCATCGGCCTGGCCATCGACGACGCCGACCATCTGTTTGTCACCGACAACGGCCTTCATGTGGTGGAGGAGTTCGACCAGAATCACAAGTACCTCGGAGCTTTCGGCGGCGATGTGCTGCGCGGCCCCGGCGGCATAGCCATCGATCTCGAGAACCGCTATCTGTATGTGGTCGATACCGACCTCGACCAGGTCATCGTGTTCGACGCCGACACCCGCAACGTCATTCGCAAGATTGGCACCACGGGCAAGAACCACACTCTGACCGATCCGGGAAACTTTGCCAAGCCGACCAATGTGGCCGTCGATCAGGATGGAAATGTTTATGTCACCGATACGCTGAACGACCGGGTCGAAATCTTCGATGCCGACGGCAACTTCATCCGCACCTTCGGCAAGAACGGCGATTGCGCCGGTTGCTTCGCTCGTCCCAAGGGAATCGCGATCGATGCCGACGGCCACGTCTGGGTGGCCGATGCCATGCTCAACCGCCTGCAGATCTTTACGCCGGAAGGCCAGATCCTGCTCGCCTTCGGCAATTTCGGCATCATGCCCGGCCAGTTTCAGGACCTGACCGGCCTCACCATCGACAAGAACAACCGTGTCTTCGCCGCCGAGCAGTTGATGGGGCGGGTGCAGATGTTCCGTTACTACACCGACACGGAAGCGAGGGCGGAATTGGAGAAGCAAAAGAAGGCATTGACGGAAAAAAAGCCAGCCTCGAATGCGCCAGCGGCGAATTCGAGCAAGCCAACGGCGGCGCCAGCTTCTGCGGCTGCGAGTTCGGCGAGTACGACCGCGAACCCGCAGGAGCCGAAGAAGCCGTGAGAGTTTTCTGGCCATTAGGCCAGGCAAGAGTTTAACGACCCGGGCTTAATCAACCCCAGGGTCGCTAAAACCGGAGGCAACTCCGGAGCAGTAGACGTAAAGCAATCAGATTTTCCAATGATCATTGGTGGATGTGCACATTCAAGGAGGTTCAAATGAAGAAGCTGTTCCTCTTACTCATAGTTGTATGTTTCGCCTCGTTTGCGCTAGGCCAGACGGTCGTGGTTACAGGGTCGGGTGTTGGCACCGCCATCGGGGCCAACAACGGCACGGGCAGCACGGCATCTGGTGGAACGCTCGCGAATGGCGGCGGGACCTACGGCACGCAGGGCAACTCTGCCCCCACGGCGACCTCAACCGGCGCCACAACCCCGGCTTACACCGGCAACGTGATCGGCGTTCTCGATTACATCCCGAACTACGATGTCATGGGCGCGCATGAAAACGGCGGCCGTGGCTGCGCGGGGTGCCATGCTCCTCACAACCAGGCACGCGGCAACGGCGGCACCGGCGCTGCTTACGGCGCTTATGCTGACGCACAGGGCGGCCTGTGGGGCGAAGATACTTCTGCCATCCTGTCCAGCTACGCGGGCGGGATCACCTTTAACGGCGGTAACAGCCATCACTCCGGGCAGTTGACGTGGGGCGTGACGGGCGGCGGCTTTACGGCTGCCACAGCCTGGTCAGACGCCACCTACACCGGCGTGGCAACTTGCTTGAGCTGCCATGACGGACAGGTTTCGACCGGCGCGATGATGTCGGGCGTTTCCTACGAGCAGTATTTCGGTCTGCTCAACACGGTTGGCGTCGGCATCAACAGTTCCCGCAACGTAGGCGGTAGCGGTGCCGTCCAGCTCTACGGCAACAACCCGATTCCGACCTTCCTCGGAACTACGGCCACCACTCCGAATGGTTATTCCGGAACGCACCCCGTGGGCCAGACGGCCAACGCGAGCGCAGCTCTGGGTGCCGTTCTGACCACTGCCAGCTATGGCTTGATGCCCGCCGTAGCCACGAACAAACTGGCTGTAGCCAGCATCGTTCCCAATACGCCGTATGGCAACTTCGTAGCCAGCTATTATCCGGGAGCTCTTGCTTCCATGGTTGCAAAAGATGCCACCTTCGCCGACAACTTTGTGGTTTGCACCACCTGCCACAACCAACACAACATGGCCGTGTACGGTGGCGGACAACGGAATGAAACCGTTCCCGCCGGCGTCACCCAGGTTCGCACCATCTTCTTCGTGAATGGTGGCTACAACCCGGGCGCACCCTATGACCCAACGCACGAGCCTTCGACCATGCGGTTCTGCCAGCAGTGCCACTTCTCGTTCTCGAGTGAGTACTTTGGCGCGACGAACATTGGAACTGCTTACTAAACGTTGTTCTTTTCGGGGAGAGAGCAATCTCTCCCCGAGTTTCAAAAGTTCTTTGGAGTGTTTTCACATCCGGTGTAGCGGTCACTGGGGCAGATACACCATTTCTGAAACTACTCTGACCGAATCAGTGGGGGAAACGATGAAAAGACACCTTGCAATTGTGATCTTGCTGGGGGGAGTGGCGATGGCGCAAGTCGCTTCCCATGCTCCGGCCTTGAAGGCGTCAGCCCCGGCTACGACTTCGGCCTCACCTCCAGCCCCGACGGGATCTCTCGACAGTATGCATGTGACGGGCAAGCCGGTCGTCCGCGTGAATGGCGCCGTGCTCACCGACCGCGATCTGTTACGGGAAATGATGACCATCTTTCCCTACGCGCAAACGCATAAAGGCTTTCCTAAGCCGATGGAACAACCGATTCGCGACGGCGCGCTGCGGATGATCGTGTTTGAGGAGCTGGTCTACCAGGAGGCGGAGCAGCGCAAGATGACCATCCCGCCCGCGCGCCTGAACCAGGCGGTGACGGCTTTCCGCAATCAGTTTCAGGATGACCAGGCATTCGAGCAGTACGTCAAGGAAGAAATGAATGGATCAAAGGAGCAGTTCCGCAAGTCGGTGGAACGCTCGCTGCTGATCGAAGCTCAGCTGAAGTCGGAATTGGATGCGCGCTCCCACGTGACGCTGGCGGAAGCGCGGCAGTTTTACAGCAAGAATCCTGCGCTGTTCTCGCGTCCGCCGATGGTGCAGTTCCAGACGATCTCCATCATGCCTTCGGAAAGGGCGACTCCCGAAGTGAAGGAGCAGGCGCACCGGCAGATCCAGGAGCTGTGGCAAAAGGCCAAGGCGACGCACAGCTACGAGGGCTTCGGGCTGTTGGCCGAGAAATATTCGCAGGATGATTTCCGGGTCGATATGGGGAATCACAAGCTGACCCCGCGCGCGGCGCTTCCTCCGGAAATTCTGACGATCCTCGACTCGATGAAGGTGGGCCAGGTGAGCGATATCCGCCAGTTCGGCCCTTTCTACACGATCCTGCGGCTGGAAGCGCGTAAGCCGGCAACCGAAGCGCCGTTCGAGCAAGTCAGCGCGAAATTGCGGAAAGACATGCAGAAAGACCGCTATGAGAGTCTGCGCAAGCAACTGGAGAAGAAACTCAGAGCGAACGCGAAAGTGGAAGTGCTGTAGAGGAGTCTTACGGTGACATGCCAGTTCTCAGCACAAGTCGGTTTCGATTCGGGCTCGTCGTCTGTGTCTTTTTGCTGACTCATACGACTTTCGCCCAGGTCTCCATAGAGGGAGTTCAATTCCAGAACCTGAACGGCAATCTTGGTTTTGGCTACAGCGCGGTCAATGCCCAGGGCGAGCAATCCAACCACTCCCTGGGCCTGAACGGGAACCTCGATACCAACGGCTTCTTTTACAACCCGGGTTTTCTTTCCTTCCAGGCCAGCACCTACTACGACCGCGCCGGCAGCAATGCTCAAACCGCCGCCCTGTCGAATGCCGAGGGTTATAACCTGGGAACTTCGATCTTTGGCGGTACCGCGTTCCCGGGATACATCGGCTTTGGTCAGAACTGGGGCGATAGCCAGAACTATGGGCTGCCCGGACTCAGCGGCCTGAACAGCAACGACAAGAATCGCAACTTTGTGGCGTCCTGGATGTTCAAGAACCTGCCGCTAAGGAACTTGGCCGTGTATTTCGCCGATAATCAGAACGATACTAATATTCCCGGGCTCGGGTTTGACAGCAGCGGCTCTACCAAAGGCTTTGGATTGGCGACCGGTGGCTATCGGGTAGCCGGGTTTTTGCTGTCCGCGGGCTACCAGTATTCCCTCACTGACGTGACCAGCAATGTCACCGGAACAGAAGACGACAGCCTTACGTCCCACGGCTCGAGCAATGTGTTCCACGGGATGGCCGCGCGAAGCTTGCCGTGGAATAGCAACGTTACGCTTTCGGCGTATCGCATGATGTCGAACGGGTCGTCGGAAGGCAGCAGCGGCAATAGTAATACGGACGAGTTCGATTCCAACTTGACCTCGCACGTCTGGCGCATACCGATCTCGTTCACCGCCAGCTACAACGATAACGTCTATGGATCGGTGCTGCAGCAGTACAACCAGGCCGGGCAGCTGGTTGATCTCAACTTCGCTGGACCCAAGATCGGCGAACTGAACCTCGGCGTTTCCAGCTCGTACGTGCTGCCCTATCGAGTTTTCCTGACCGGCTATGTGAGCCATCAGGAGGAGTACATTGCGGGGCAAGGCTACGGCGCGACCGCATATGGCGGCAATCTTTCCTATGGGTTGGGAAAATATCTGAAGGGACTGACCCTGACGGTAGGCATGCACGACGCCGCGTCGGAAGTGGGCAACACCGGCGCCGGGTTGGTGGCGGCCGCGAACTATCTCCGGAACGTGGGGGCATGGCGTCTCAACGCGAACGCCAACTACAACCAGGGTATGGAAACCCAGCTGGCGCTGACGACCGAGTCCGAGGCGACCGCGAATGTGGGGATCCGCCGCACTGTGGCCGACAGGATGAGCTTTGGGGCGACCGCGGGATACGGCAGAAGCCTCTTTTCGACGCAGCAGGGGCAATCGACGAAAACAGAGAATGCGGGCGTCTATCTGGGCTGGATGAAACAGACTTTGTCCGGCAACTACGGAGAGTCGGGTGGAACCGCAATTATTACCAGCGCAGGGCTGGTCGCAGTGACAACGCCCGGTCTGAACACCGCTCAGATCACGCCCTACTCCGGGAAGAGCTACAATGTCGGCTACGCGAATACTTTGATCAAGAATCTGAACCTGAGTTTTTCCTGGAGCAGGTTCCTGAGCACCGGCACGGGCGCCGGGCTGTTCTCAAATGTGTCGGCAGAAACGTACCTGGGGAGCGCGACTTATCAATATCGCAAGATCGATTTCATCGCCAATTATTCACAAAGTCATCAAGGGGCCAGCAACACATCCGCTGCGCCCAGTAACATAACCGTTTACTACTTCGGGATCTCGCGATGGTTCGACTTTTTCTAAAGCAAATGTCGATTACCCGGCGCGCCACGGCGCTAGTTGCCTGTGCGTTTCTTTTGGCACCTATCGCCCAGGCTAGGGGGAACGGAGGTAAGCCGGAATTCGTTCCGGCGCCCCCCGATCTGTTGCTGGAAGGGAACCGCAAACTCAGTTTTGTGCAGGCCTTCAGCTCGGAACGCGAGGCCAGCAAACCGGGGTTCTTCGGCAAACTGCTGAACGTAGTGGCGGGCGAGCCGGTCCATCACCGAATGGTGCGGCCCTATGGGATCGCAGTCGATTCGCGCGGTCGCATCATTGTGACCGATCCCGGTGCCCAGGGCGTTCATATCTTCGACTTCGGCCAGCATAAATATAAGTTCCTAGAGCGGCTTGACACGGAAAAGAACCCGATGCGTCAGCCGCAGTGCGTGGCGGTAGACGCAAACGACAACATTTATGTCACAGATTCGGAGTCCGGGTACATCTTTGTGTTTGATCCGCACGGCGGATTGCGCCGCGTGATCGGCAGCCTGAAGGGCGGCGAAGGGTATTTCAAGCGTCCCACTGGTATTGCGGTGGATTCCGCTGCGGGAAAAATCTATGTCGCGGACACACTGCGAGACAAAATCTTTGTCCTGGACATGAATGGCTCTATTCTGCGGACCATCGGAGACCACGGCAGGAATCCAGGCAATCTGTACTTTCCGACCGAACTCAGGCTGACAAAGAGTGGTCTGATCGCAGTGGACTCGATGAACTTCCGAGTACAGTTGTTTTCCCTCGACGGAACTGTTCAGAGCACAATAGGCAGTATCGGAGATTCAGTCGGCAGCATGTTCCGCCCCAAGGGAGTTAGCGTCGATTCGGAAGATCATATTTATGTTGTCGATGGACTTTGGGGTGTCGTTCAAATTTTCGACCGGCAAGGACAACTGCTCTATTACTTCGGTCAGCGGGGGACACAGTTGGGCGAATTCCAACTACCGTCAGGGATATTTATCGACAGCAAGGATCGTATCTACGTAGCTGATTCCTATAACGGACGAGTGCAAGTTTTTCAGTATCACGGCATTCCCCCTGTAAAGGAGTAAGAAAGTGAGGAAAGCGGTAGCACTGGCGCTATTTTGGATGGTGGCATTGGCGGCCAGCGCTCAGATATCCGGCAATGCCCTTGGAGCTCACGATATGGGGGGAAGTGGAACATCCCCCACCGTGGGAGGCCTGCCCGCTTGCTACTTTTGCCATGCTCCTCATAACGGTGTCGGCGGGACTCAGGTCGGCCTTTGGTCGCAGAAACTTTCCACCGTCCAGAATTACACACTCTACCCACAAAGCCAAATTACGAACTTGGTTGAGGAACCGCTTCTCGGGGATAAGAGCAATCTTTGCTTGAGCTGTCACGATGGGAGTGTTGCTCCCGGACAGACGATGCCGTGGGGTCCAATCAAAATGAGTGGATCGATGCAGTCCCAGGACCTCTTTGGCCGAGATCTGTCGACGGCTCACCCGTTCAATTTCAAGCTGCCGCTGCAAATGCCGCCAGATCAGAACCTGATTCCCACGGTCGTGAGTTCCGGTGCCACTGCAAACCCTCTAGTTCAGATGCCTGGCGGAAATGTGCAATGCGTAAGTTGTCACGAGCCTCACGTTCAAGGCCTTGACTCCTCGAACGCGTTTCTGGTGGTGGATAACACCGGCTCAGCACTTTGCCTGGCCTGCCATGTCTCGTCTCCCGAGTCGGCCGGCAGCATGATAGGGTTCAGACACGTGACGCCCTTTAACGTAGCTGCGGCGCAAAGCGCCCCGGCCAGCCAGTCCGGTCCCACTCAAAAGACCTACAATGCGTTGACCGCGTGGAGCAATAGCATCCACGCTCAGGCTGGCCAACAGGCAGCGAGAGCGGCCAACGTGGGTCCTCACGGAAGCGTTCGCAAGAACGGCTGTGAGTCGTGCCACAGCATGCACAAGGCCCAGGCGGGAGAGGCTCTTCTGTCTCCGGCAAAACAAGCTCTGACCAATGTAGATGCATCGACTCAGACCTGCTTAAACTGCCACAACGGCGGATCGACCATCTCTCCTCCGATTGGCAACATCTATCAGGAGTTTACGAAGAAGGGTCATCCTTTCCCGACGGGCACGAATACCCACCTAATGAACGAAGCTGCACTCTTGAACCGGAATCGCCACACTACCTGTGTGGATTGCCATAACCCGCATGCTTCCCAGAAGACATCATCATTTCTCGTGACAACGATTCGTCCTTCCCAGGAGGGTACGGACGGCATTAGTGGTGTCGACGGTGTCACCGTAGTCAGCCCAGCCGTCAATCAGTACGAGGTTTGTTTCCGTTGCCACGCGGCCAGCTCGGGAAAGCAACGTCTGGCGATCTATGGTTATTCTCCGACCCGAATGGACACGACTGGCGATCCCTTTAATCTGGTGCCTCAGTTAAACAACAATTCGGTGTCCAGCCATCCGGTGGCTCATGTGCGGCAGAGCAAGTTTCCTCAGCCCAGTCTTCTGAAATTCATGTGGAACCTGGACGGTCACACTCAAGGGCGAATCATGGGTTCCCGCATTCTTTGCACGGATTGCCATAACAGCGATGACAATCGGGAGTTTGGTGGTTCGGGGCCGAACGGACCTCATGGCTCGCAGTACGATCACATCCTTGAACGTCGTTACGAGTACAGCCAAGTTGCTTCTGCGGCTGGTCCGGGAACTACAATCCAAAGCCTTTTGCCGGTGGTTGTCGATCCGGGGGCCAATGGGCCCTACTCACTCTGCGCGAAGTGTCACGACCTTGTGAACATTCTTTCCGATGCCAGCTTCCGCAAGCACTCGGTTCACATCAATGCGGGTTTCTCCTGTTCGGTATGTCACACGGCCCACGGAGTGGCGAAGGGTTCCGTGGGGCTGTCGGGCGATCGGTTGGTGAATTTTGATCTGAACGTCGTTGCGCGGAATGATGTCAGCCAAGGTCCGATCTCCTACAATCGGAATACTGGGACATGTACGCTCAAGTGCCACAACTTCAACCATAACCAGAATGGCACGGTAACCAACTCGCGAGGCAAAACGACACCGACTCAATTACAAGGGGTCTTGCCTCCGTGGGCGGTTAAGCATTGATTCGCACAGAGCCCGACACTGTAAACTCGCATCCCCCCGGCGTGAGTGAAGTCCTGATTAGAAGCGGTTGCGCCAAAGTCAGCCTGCTTCGCCTATCGCAAAATTCCGTCACTCGAATTTTGGTTCTGATCTTGCTGTTGAGCACAGCGGCTCTGTGGGAAGCGAAGCAGATTTCGGCATTTTCAAACGATGAGATTTGGTGTCATCTGCGCACCGGGATGTGGATTCTCCAGAAGCATGCGATTCCTCACACGGGATTGTTCTCGCAGTTTTCAATATCCCGCTGGATTGATTTCAGCTGGCCGTATGATGCGTTGTGCGGGGCTGTCTACACCTTGTTGGGATTGAGAGCTTTTCCCCTGTTGCTCATGATGTTCAAAGTGGCAGTGGGTGGAATTACTTTCCTGCTCGCGGGAGGGCGACGCAACTTCTGGTGGGCGGTAGTGCTCTCCGTATTAGCCCAGTTCAGCTTCTCTTCGCTGCAGCCGCTTCCAGAAGTGTTTTCGATCTGCCTTTTTGGATTGGCGCTGCATTGCATGCTTGAGGCTCATCGCAGCCATGACTTAGCTTATTTGCTGTGGCTGCCACCTTTGTTTTTGTTCTGGGCAAATCTCGATGCCCGGTTCGTTCTGGGCTTGCTGCTGCTCTTCATGTTCTTACTGGGCGAGATCCTGGAAAGGGTGACGCGTCTATCGGGGAACTACAATTCCGGGTCTCCGCGAATTCCTCTCCTTTATCTTGTCGCGATCGTTGCGGGCTGTGGTATGGCGACAATGATCACGCCTTACTTTGTTCATCTGTTTCCCGCTGCCTTGCAGTCCTTGTATAGCTTCACACTGTTCAAGAACTTCTCCTTCACGGCTGCTATGAGCTTTCGGCGGCCTGAACACTTTGTCCTAACCTTGCTGCTTTTTTCGGCCTGCCTCCGACTGGGACGGGAGCACTCCCGGGACATCTTCAAGATACTTCTGCTTGTCTGCTGGGCAGCTCTGGCATTTCGGGTTCAACGCGACAACTGGACAGTTGTTCTAGCCTCGATCGCGATTCTCGGCGGCGCTGTCGCAATGGATGGCGATAAGATGGGTGCTCTCGGGCAGATAAGTGCGAAGAATGCCAATCTTTGCATTGCGGCCGGCGTGGCGACCCTGCTGACGCTTTCTTTCTTTTTGTTGCCCGGTAATCAACTCCTTGAGTCTCGACTCGATCGTATCCTGCCAGCCAAAGCGTGTGAGTACATACAAGAGAATCATCTCCCCGGTCCGCTGTTCAACGGATCCACGTGGGGAGGGTATCTGATGTGGAAACTTCCCGAGTATCCGGTCGCGATGGATGAGCGCTTGAACCTATATGGAGAGGAGTTCAGCGATGCGTACTTTGAAGTGATCATGGGCAAGCGGAGAATGGAAACATTGCCGGGCTTCGCTAGTGAGCAGATCGTGCTGCTGCCGGTGAACCTTTCGATGGCGAAGGCACTCACTACAATTCCAGCCTTGCAACAGCAATTCCGCGAAGTTTACCGAGACAAAGTCTCGATCGTCCTGGTGCGACGATGAGTGTTCAGCCCGCAGCGTCTAGAGTTGACTCTGGAATCGCTCGGGAATTGGCCCAACTATTGGGAAGACCCATTGCGAAGGTGACAGCACTCGGGGCCTTATTTGCTTTGTTTTCCTTCACGACTTTGCTGAGCAAGGGCTACCTGGTTGACCCGGATATCTGGTGGCACTTGAAGGTTGGGGATTGGATCGTACAGCATCGGTCTGTCCCATGGGTAGGCATTCTTTCACGTACCGCCGCCAATCGGCCTTGGTTGGCGTACAGCTGGGCGTTTGAGGTAATCCTGTCCCGAGTCTATGCGTGGTTGGGACTGATGGGCTTTGCCTACTTCGGCATCCTGTTATCCCTGCTAGTCCCGCTCGTGCTATTTGCCACCTGCTTTGCCCTTTCCGGTCGCTTCTGGCGATCGTGGCTGTTGACACTGGTTGGAACCTTTGCCTACGTTTTCGCCCTTTATCCCCGCCCCGTATTCTTCAGCATGATGCTGTTCAACGTCCTGGTGTATCTGCTGTTGCAGGCGCAACGCAGCAACCAGATCCGCGAGCTTTACTGGTTGCCGCTGATATTCATGGTTTGGGCGAATCTTCACATCCAGTTCATTTACGGGCTGGCCACCCTGGGGCTTTTTGTTGTCGTCACGGCTGCAGTTCGGCTCGTTTCACGCCGGTCCTTCAATTCAAGTGCGTTCCGGACGTCCTCGTTGTCATTGTCCAGATTGTCGCTAATCCTAGCCGCCAGCGCGGCGGCGTCTTGCATCGGCCCGTATTCTTACCGGCTCTTCGGAGTAGTCTTTGCATACTCCCGCGCAACACAGATTTACTTCGTCGTTCAGGAGTTGCTGTCTCCGACATTCCTCAGCTTCACCTGCTTCATTCTCCTTTTTGTCGTTATGGCTGCTTTCTATGCGGCGGGGTCGCGAAAGCAGATCGACCTGTTTCAGCTGCTCCTGCTGGTCATAGGTTCGCTTTCGGCCTTACGTATGGTTCGAGACGCGTGGTTTGCCGCGATTCCAGCCATTCTCTTACTGGCGGATGCTCCTGCGGACTCCACCGGCCACGATGCGGCTTTCAGTCGCTGGCAACTCTTGTCTATTACTGTTGCGATGGTATTCGTAGTCTTCTTGCTGTCGACGAATACGGGGTTTACTCCTCGTGGAGTCGATTACACCGTGAGTATGGAGTATCCGGTCGACGCCGCGAATTTCGTGCGCAGGATCGAGCCACCCGGGCCAATCTACAATGACTTCGATTGGGGTGGCTTCCTTACTTGGTATCTTCCCCAATATCCGGTTTCGATCGACGGTCGTACTGATCTTTACGGAGACAAGTTCGTGGCGGATTATTTTAATTTCAGGTTCGGCGATCGAACCGAAGGCGATCCGCAACTTGATCAGGCCGGCACGGTATTGCTTAAGAAAGACGCGCCGCTTGCCAAATTGCTGAAGCAGGACCCACGTTTTCGCTGCGTTTATGAAGACGGCCTTGCCGATGTTTTCTTACGCAACTGAGGGTGCGCCCCGCGATAACCCTTCTAAATTCCCACTTTGCCGGCGTTATTCTACGCTCTTGCGCAGACGGGACACGAGCCATGAGGAGGCGCTTGGAAAACGATGACGGGGACAACTGAACGTGAGCAATTCGCGACCCGCATCCCGATCCACAGCGACCAAAGTCAAAGTATCGAGATCGATGACGGTTGGCCAGTGGAAGTAATAGACGTTCAACTCGAAAATTGGCATGGGATTGAAAGCCGGCGCGGCGTTTTCCTTTTCTTCCGAAAAAACCAGCAAGAGTTCGGCTTCCTTGGGGTTTTGCACAATCTTCCAGCGGCCCCACTCCTCTAAGGTAGCTCGCACGTGCTCGAAAACAGCCGCGTCGGCATTGGTATTCACCAGGCAGACAGTATGGAAATCGCCGATGTGTCTGGGAGCAGAAACAGCGTGCTGAACCTGCGCTGTCGCCAGCGTGGTCAGCAGCAGAGAAACAAGGACCCGAGACGTGAGACGGGGCATGGGGGAACACCTTCGGGGCGAACGAGCGTCCCAATACCAACTATAAGCATTATCGACCGTACGCGGGCCTTGTCAAGCTTACCTAAGGAACCGGGGATCGTAATCGGCGAGTCTCGGAGCTTTGTCCGTACGTAAACATGACCCTCTTTCCACAATCTTTATCGCCCAAGTCTCTACATTTGCGGTTTAGCTGACTTGGTGCCATCGGCGACATGGAGGTGCTGTTTCGCCTGCGCGATCATTTTTTCGACTTGGTCCCGCTTCGGGTGATCCGGATGCAGCTTGAGCAACTTCTCCCACATCTCGATTGCGCCCTGCGGGTCTGACTTGGTCCGCCATTTGACCATGCCGAGGTTGAAGAGCGCGTTCGCGAATCCGGGATCAATGGAGATGGCCTGCTCGAGAGTCGCGATGGCTTTGTCGGCGTTTCCCTGATAGTAATAGGCCGAAGCCAATTGGGTGAGTGCGGTGGGGTTTGCACTCTTGACCGCCAGTGAACGTTCGTAGTATTGCTGCGCTGTCTGGGGCTGTTGCGCCGCCAGATACACGTCCCCGATTTTCGTCAGCAGCCCATCGTCATTTGGATGTGTCTTCAATTCGGTCAACAGAGGCGCAACTTGCTGATCGGCCATATGTGCAAGCTGAGCGGGCGTGATCTGAGACGGGTCAAGCGGAACTTTCGGAGCATTCGCTGGCTGCACAACCTGTGCGGGCTGATTCACCGGGCCGGGCGTCGGTCCGTGAAGCAGATAGCCAACCGCGATTCCGATTACCAGGCACAATGCCAACAACACATAGGCTTGCGTGCTGGTCCATTGTTGGCTAGCTTCTGTTTTGCTGCCCATCCGTTTCTCCTAGCAGACAATTTCGAAAGTCAAAATCTCGATAGCGCAGAGGTTGCGCAGTGCGCACCTCGTCCAACCGCACGCCCGGCTGGCTACCGGGCACAAGTTCGCGGATCGGCATGGACGATACTAGGTGCTCACCGCGAAATTCCTCCCCATGGCCGGCTGTGTCGCGAGTGGCAACGGACCAGACAATTCGTGCGGAGTCAAAACGGGAGCTAACCACACGCACCGTCCGCGAGATTCCACCGTGACGTATTGGGGATCGCCTTCCAGAACCACGACAGGAACATTCTGCTTGGATAGTCATAGGCCGCGGCCAATCCCGCTGGTCTGGCGCCGATCATCACGGCTTTGAATCTATCCTGATCCATCAGAACAAGTTGAGGTGCAATTCCCATGCCACCCCTCTGGACCAGTTAAGTACCTGATAATGCAGGGTAAAACCCTACTTCGTGGCTTCCAGGACCGGGTTAAAACACACGCTCTAATGAGGATAAAGGCACGTCGTCTTCTGATCAGGATTGAAGCCCCAAACTTAGTCTCGCTTGGAATTTAAGTAGTTGGAGTAGTAGCGATTTGCTTCCTGGACGTTTCCCGCCTGCCAGTAGTAGCGAGCCATGTCCCGATTTGCAAGGGGAAAATCAGGATACTGGTCGAGCAGTTGTTTGAGCAGCGGGTACGACTCCGGCATTCGATTTGCCGTCTGATAAGCCTCTGCCAGATTGTATTTGGCCATTACGTTTGTGGGTGCAGTCTCAACCGCTCGACGGAACAACGAGATGTCATCTCGCCAGATCCGCAGGTCGGAGCGACTACACCAACACAAAACTACTCCAACCGCAGTCCATGCCACCGACCGGGCAACAGTGAAGCGCACGCCACAAAGCCATTCGGCTGCGATGATCGCTAAGCCAACCGATGGCAGGTACAAATAACGATCGTGGGTATAGTCATTGTAGGTTAGGTAACGAATGGACAGAGCTGGGAGAAGGGTGATCGCAAACCAGGCGAGGCCAAATTGAACGTTGGCTGAGCTCTTGCGAATGATCCATACCAAACTCACTGCGACTGCAAGTAGCAGTAGCAGCGGCCATGGGGATCGTCCGATAGGGACATCATAGGAAACACTGAGATGTACCGGCCAAATGAGATGCCCGGCGTATGCCACCAGCAAGCGGGGCCACGTCAGAATCATCGCGGATACGCTCATGCCGGCGGGTCCTCCGGTTACCGGGTTCCCTAAAGCCATGGTTCGAAGCACGAAATAGAGAAGAACGGAAGGAAAGTAGGGAAGCACATTCACGATGGCGGGTTTGAGTCCCGACCGGGTCCATTCGTAAACGAGGATCAGCGCTGGAGCCACGATACCGGTTTCTTTGCTGAACATCGCCAACGTGGCAAACAGAATCGAGGGAAAACTGATCGGGCCTTTCCGCTTAACATAAAAGAAAACGCTAAGCGTCAGAGAGGTCGTGAGAAGTAGATCGCCACTGGATGAAAGCCACGCTACAGCCTCAGTGTGAATGGGATGGATTGCAAACAAGGCGGTGGCGAGTAACGTTGTCCTAAGATCGTTGATCAAACCGCGGAGCAATAAGAACACGCAGGCGGTCGCTAACAGGTGAGCCACTATTGAAGCGAGATGCCAGATGGCGCCGGGAGGCCCAAGAATCGCAAACACCAATCGGAACCAAAGCAAGAACATCGGACGATAAAAAAGAGAAGGCTGCTTTTGCGAATTTGCCCAGAGGTGCGCGGTAAAATATCCAGGAACGTGGCTCCATGACTGGAGACGCTGATTCAACACGAGTTGTTCATAGTCATCGTAGACCGGCGAATAGTGAATCTCTGGCAGAAAAAGCAAGAAAGTGCCCACCAAAATGGCTGCCAGTTGCAACCGTAGGCGCATTCTACTTCACCGTCACCGGCAAATTGATGGTGGCACTTGTGCTTCCGCTCGTGGCCACTAAGGTCAGATTGTAGCTGCCCGCCGGAGTACCGGGATTTGTGGTGGTCACACTTCCTGAACCCCCGCCGCAACCTCCGAGCCCCACGAGGAACGCGGCGATCGCAAGCGTTGTCAACCGCGCTGTCTTTCTCACCTGCTTTTTGCTGCTTGCTTCGGAGATCACGAGTATGCCGGCGATTGCGATCCCAAAGGGGAGGCCTGGCCAAGATTTCGGCCATCTCGGAGTCGACGGTGACAGGAAAGAAACCTGGTTCGAAGCCGTGGTGTTCACCGTCACATTCGCAGTTGCGGGCGCGCTGCTCGAGATTTGAACAGTGCTGGCCGAACAGGAGGCTCCAAGCATGGACGATGGTGTGGTGCAGGTGAAGGTCACACTGCCGGTGAAGCCGCTGACGACGTAGATCGTCACTGGAATTTTCGCTGATTGACCGGCAGTGATGGTCGTCCCGGTTGCACCCTGATCTGCCGACAGGGTGAAGTCTGCGGCCACTACAGTAATCGAGATCTGCACTGACGCCGCGGCAGAATAATCGGCACTTCCGTCCTGGTCCGCCTCTACCACGATGGTGCCTGTTCCGGTGACTGTCAGCGTGCTACCGCTGATGGTTCCGGGGCCTGAAATGACCGTGTATGTGATCGGTAGTCCGGAACTTGCCGTTGCCGTCAGCGTCACCGGTGCGACCCCATTGGGCAATGTCCCGGGATTCGGGAAGGTAATGGTCTGCGCTGCGGCGTTTACGGAGAAGGTTTGGCTCACGGGTGAAGCGGCTGCGAAGAAACCGTTGCCGCCTTGCACCGCCTGAACCGTAACCGAGCCGGGTGCCGTGAACGTCAGTAGGTTGCTGGCGCTCAAAGTTGCAGGTCCCGAGATCACGGTAAAGCTCACCGGAAGGCCTGACGTTGCGGTTGCACTCAGCTCCAGCGGAGTGCCGTAGCTCTGAGCCCCGGGATTTGGAAAGTTGATCGTCTGCGTCGCAACGATGATAGAAGTGAGTGGAAGCGTGACCGATTCGCTGGTCAAGAAGTTGCTATCGCCGCTGTACTGCGCATAGACGTTATCCGTTCCTGTGGTGGACAAGCCGCTGACGGTCACCGTCGTAGAGCTGGTCGCCTGCAGCAGCACCGACTCCGCCGTCATTGCATAATTTGCCGTGATGATGTCCAGCAGACCGTCCCCGTTAAAATCGCCGACAGCAATGCCGTCCGGAGCACCTCCGGCGGTCGGGGCCAATGGTGCAGCCGTGAAAGTCCCGTTCCCGTTGCCGAGGAAAACCGTGACGGTATCGACTGAGTAGTCCGCCGTGGCGAGGTCGAGGTTGCCGTCATTGTTAAAGTCTCCAGCCACGATCGCAAACGGACCGGACCCGGTGGCAACTGGGCTGCCAGTGGCAGCCGTGAAAGTTCCGTCGCCATTGCCCAGCAGAATTGTTACGGTGTCGTCATAGTGGTTCGCGATGGCGAGGTCGGGAACACCGTCCCCGTTAAAATCACCTGCGGCGATCGCGATGTCGTTATTGCCGGTCGGATAGCTGTTTCCCACGGCGAAAGTTCCATCTCCATTGCCTAGCAGGATCGTCACCACATAGTTGGCCGGCGAGTTGGTATTCGAACTGGTGACCGCCAAATCCAACTTGCCGTCGCCGTTGAAATCCATGGCGACCATACCCTCCGGATTTACCGACCAGGCCGGCACAGTTGCGGACGAACCGACCGCAAAGGTTCCGTCGCCATTGCCCAGCAAAATCGTCACTACATATCCGGAAGCGTTATTGCTTATGGCCAAGTCCGGAACTCCATCGCCGTTGAAATCGCCTACTGCGATGGACGCCGCGTAAGCCGCGGCTGGAAGGGTAGCAGGGATCGTGAACGTGCCGTCGCCATTGCCCAGCAGGATGGTTACGCCATTGCTTCCTGAATTGGCAAATGCAATGTCCAAATTGCCGTCGCCGTTGAAGTCGGCAGCGACAGCTCCTTCCGGATTGGCACCTACCGAATATGTCGTAGCTTGCGCGGTAAAAGTTCCATCACCGTTGCCCATCATGACGGTGGCTGTCCCCGAACCGTTCAGGCTGGCCACCACGTAATCCAGACGGCCGTCGTTGTTGAAATCGCCCACTGCGATGGCTTGATTCTGAGAGGTTGCGGCGGGGCTGGATGTACTGGCAAAGGAAAATCCTGTTGTCGGCGCGACTGGGGGCGCTAGAGAAACCGAGCCAAGGCTGGCGCTAGTAGTGGCATCGAAAAACGACACGCTGCCAGTTGGCGTAACCGTGCCGGTCGTTGTGACCGCGCCGCCAGCCCAGACGGTCGCATTCAGGGCATAGGCGCCAGTCGCCCCAGTGGCACTGATCGTGGTTGTCGAGGGTAGCAGGCCGCTCACTGTCAAACTGGCAGCTGACGAAGTGCTCGCGGCGTAAGGGTTCGTGCCTTGGAAAACCGCCGCAATATTGTACGTTCCGGGACCGAATATCTTGTGGATGCTCGCGGTTCCCGCTGCCGATCCAGAAGCCATGATCCATGCGCTGCCAAGGATCGCAGCGCCCTCGCAGTACGTCGCGCTGGCGTTGCAGAACACCACCTGGCCCGACGTCACGGCCGTTCCGCCGGATATTACAGTAGCCCTAACGGTAACCGCGGTTCCAGTGGTTACGCTACTGGAGGACAAAGTCAGAGTGGTAGTGGTTGGGCTGGGCTGCGCCCACATCGCGGGAGCTGCAAGCAGGATCAACAGCATTCCGCATACGATCCGACGCCCAAGAGAATCTACACAAGTCAGCATTCGCGCCCCTTGTATCTAGACCAACGTTCACCTCGAACTCTGGGCCGTAAATCCACCATGACGCTCAGCTGGTAAACGGCCTGGCGGAATCTTCGACTACTCTGTCTTAAAGAAATTATGCTAATCGGCCGTTTCGTGCGCAACACTACTGCTGCACCTGTTTTCCAGAACTGCCGGGAGTGATCCCTTCGTGTTTTTTGGCCTCGGCGATCAGTTGCAGCACCTTGTCTTTGGCCTCGTAGTTTGGGTTGGTGTCCAACAGCTTTTGCCACGTGGAGATCGCTGCATTCGCATCCATCTTGCCTTGCCATTCGACAATGCCCAAATTAAACAAAGTGTTGGGCTTATTCGGCTCGTACGAAAGCGATTTCTTGAACTCTGAGATGGCGCTGTCGGCATCTCCCGCATACCAGGCCGCCGTAGCCAGGTCGGTGCGCACGCTGGTGTCGGCGGGCTGCAGTTTCAGAGACTGCAGGTAATACTGGATCGCGATCGGGTATTGCTGGGCATCGTAGTAATAGTTGCCAATGCTGGCCAGCAGTCCCGGGTCATTCGGATCAGATCTGAGTTTTTGGATCAGTGGAGCCGCTTGCGCGTCGGCCATCCGTTTCAGATCTTGGGGGCTGGGCATCTGCTGTTGCGGCATGGCCGAGCCCGGGACGCCCGAACCCGGTACAGCGGCAGCCATCTGCGCAGTTTTGGCAGAGGCGGCACTGGACTCGGATCCCCGGAATAGATAGCCCAGAGCCACTCCTACGAGAAGACAAATGGCAGCCATCACGTACACCTGCCCTACCGTCCAGCCTCCTGATGCTCCGCTCTTTTCCCCAGGGCTCGTCGTAGTCACATTCTTGTCTACCATCTCGCAGCTCCCTCGCCGAACACAAATCGAATGTTTCCCAGCCAGCGTACCATTGCACGCCGCTGGCCACGAATGTTCTTTGATTTTGAACTTTGTTTTCAGGGGCTTACGGGAAAAATATCGTGAAGAGAACGCCCTGTAGCTCAACGGCGGGTCATTATTCGCACCAGCTGTGTTTTTTGCCCGAGTGGTGCCCGCCATCAGCCGACTAGCAAGCATGCATTCGTTTTCGGAGAGTTCTGGAAGGCTTCGCTTCGCCGGGTTCCGGCCGGGGCGATATGTGGTGCTCTGCCAGAATCCCTAGCCTGCAGCTGCGAACGCGAGAAATCTTCGAGACTAATGGGAAGTGGATGGCGTGGCACAAGAAATTGTGCCTTCGCGCAGGGCATAGTCGCAGCGCCAGCGGAAACCATTGGCGTCATGCTGCCCATATCCCCAGACTCGCATCTGCAGCGTGTTTTGCTCGATGCGCGAAGATTCGACAAAGACGTGGTCGTTCTCACGAAGCGCCGGTCGGAGTTCGACGGGAATGAGGCGAAGCAGCGTGGCTTTGTCAATCATTACGACATTTTCCGGGTCGGCTACAGGAAACAGCAGAGCCCGCGATGTTTTCCTACCGAGATACTCGGTAACCATGATGAATTCATTGCCCGACCAGGCTACGGCTGTGACGCCAAAGTAGTCGCAGAGCTTCTGCACTCGGCCATTGGCATTGTCGCTAAGCCATAGCGAATGAAACGTGCCGATGAAATCTGACGCTGGAGCGTTAGGATTTACGTTGCGAACGACGAACCGTTTGTCCGGAGAGATCAGTTCGTCGACCTTCGGAAATAATACGAACTGGGCCAATGCGGATTCGGTGCAGGCTACCGCACTCAACAGTAGAAGTGCAAGCTTCATCCGGGGCCACAGCATTCCGCATCCTCCCTTTCGTAATTAGAATGCGCTCATCTCGGAGTGCATAGTGATGGCGATCACGCTGGGATTACTTCGGTTTGCCCGTTTCTTCTGTAGATATCAGGAGTGAAAGAAAACCCTGTCAGAGAGCTTAGAACCAAGGGCTTCCTCTAGACTTGTTGCCGCATTTTACCGCCGGTCGTGCGTGCAGGACAGCCGTCTAATCACTGACTCTCGCATCTCGAACACACTTCCGTCTTCGGGGGTTCTCATGAATTCCGCAATCATTGATTAGCCGATCGAACGTCCTCGTTTCCGGATATCCTTCGCCACGCTCCGGCGATCTTCCGCCGGAGAAGGCCCACGTTGGTGGCGGACACTGGTGGCTGGACGTGCTTCTCGCAGCGAAGATCCAGCGATTCAGCGTTGTTGCAACGGTGGGTCTGGCGATCAGATCTCACTTCCGCCCATCGCCCGCGGCTACGCTGTCCTCTCGGGACTCGGGAGTGCTGAGTTCATAGGCGACGTGTTTCCGCACCATTTCCCATTCCGAGCGCAGCATCATATCCTTGATGCTGAACTTACTTTCGTGCCTGGCATCATCGAGGCGGACGGCGATCTCGTTCTTGCGCAGGCGAAAATCGATGACGTCGGCGAGCGGGACAAGGTCCTCCGCTGATCGGCCAACGATCACGTACACCACTTTGTCGGAAACCAGTGTGTATTCGGGGCAGACATCGGATCCCATCGGTGCGGTGGATCCCGACATGGTCACCATCAAGGCGTGGCGAGAGGGCAGGCAGTCGCCCATGTGCATTCTTACCACGGTCCCACGCTGGTAAACTCCGAACGGACCCGCCCAGGCGATCTGCAGGCTACAAACGGCCAGAATTGGCCACAAGAAATACCGACAAGGGGTGTTACCGAACGTTTTCATAATAGTAGCCTTTCCGGCAGTGAAACCGTAGGTTCAGGTTGTGTTTGGGAAGAATACGCAGCGAGTGGAATCCTCGCGATCGCTCTGGCAGCGCATAGGTCACAACATAAGAAGTGCGCAGATCGGCGAGGATGGCCTGCAGAATATTGACTGTATTATCCCGTGCGGAGAACGACCGGCCTCCCGTAGCCTCGGCCAATTGTTGCAGAGTGATGGCTCCACGCGTATCTGAGAGGGGACTGGTATTGACCGCGTACAGCAGGGCACCGCTGGCCAGCACGTCCGACAGAGCCTCATGGCCGGAGGCCGTGCTGATGGTGTCGTCGCCGTCAGAAAAAAGAATTATGACATCGCGCACAGCGGTAGTTTGTTGGCTGGAGAGAACGCCAGCGGCGTAGGCCAAGGTGTCGAAGAGCGGAGTCGGCCCGGCAGGTTCAATGGAGAGAAGTTTGGCCTCGAGTTGGGGGCCGCGACAGTTGCCCGCACAAAGAAGCAGCGGCTTCAGGCCGGAGAAAGACGCGACGGAAAGATTACCGCTGCCCGCTCCGTCTTCCTGCGAAGTGATCCGCTCGACATCTCTGACAGTTTCGTGAAAGTACGGTCCCATGGACTCGCTGGTGTCGACCAGGACGATGATGTGCAGTGCGGTTTCCTCGGTTCGGACGAGGCTGCGAAAGTCACGGATGACATTGCCGCTGTCGACAACCGCGAAATCGTCGCGGCTCACGGTCTCGATAGAACGGTCAGCCGCGTCGGTAGCAAAGAATACGACCCGCACTTCGGAAGCGCTGACGTGATAACTCACCGATTGCGCGACACACCTGTTTTCAAGAATGAAAACCAACGAACAAACGGAAAGTAAGAGCCCGCATGAACAGCCCTGCCGATGAGACAGCATTGCCATTGCTGGGAACTTCGGCACGCCGGAGTCATGACTCCAGCGTGCGAAGGTATATCGGACTTACGAGAGTAACTGGAATCGTCTAATAATCGCGGCGGAGGAAGGAACCTCACTCCATTAAGAGGAGGCAGGCCGCTGCCCCTTCTCCGTAGGCTTATTTCAGGTGATGCTCGCTTCTGTGTAGGTGCCGTACACCTGCCGCAAAGCATCGCAGATTTCGCCCACAGTCGCGTAGGCGCGGACGGCATCGACGATGAATGGCATGGTGTTAACGGATGAGATGTTGCCATTCGATCCCGACCTCGGATCGCCGGCCGCCGCTCTTTTGAGTGCATCGAGAGCGCGCTGAACTGCTTGGTTGGAGCGCCGGGCGCGCAGAGCTTTCAGCTTGGCTGTCTGCTGGCGGGCCACGGTCTCACCAATGTAGAGGATGTGCGGCGGCTCTTCCTCAATCGCGAACTCGTTCACGCCGACAATGATTTTCTCTCGCGCTTCGACCGCACGTTGATATTGATACGAAGATTCGGCAATCTCTTTCTGCGGATATCCGCGCTCGATCGCCTTCACCATGCCGCCCATGGCATCGAGTTTGCCGAAATAATCGAGGGTGCCATTTTCCATCTGCAGCGTCAGATTTTCCAGGAAATAAGACCCACCCAGCGGATCGACCGTCTGCGCGACTCCGGATTCGTAAGCGATGATCTGCTGCGTACGAAGTGCGATGCGCGCCGCTTCTTCCGTTGGCAGCGCCAGAGCCTCATCGTATGAATCCGTGTGCAGCGACTGCGTTCCCCCGAGCACAGCGGCGAGCGCCTGGATCGCGACACGCGCGATGTTGTTCATCGGTTGCTGCGCCGGCAACGATACTCCTGCAGTTTGGGTGTGGAAGCGCATCAGCCAGGTGCGCTGGTTTTTCGCACCGAACCGATCTTTCATCACGCGATACCAGATTTTCCGAGCGGCGCGATACTTCGCGATCTCCTCGAAGAAATCATTATGAGCATTGAAGAAGAAGCTCAGCCGTGGTCCAAATTCGTCGACATCGAGGCCCCGGCGTCGAGCCCATTCCACATATTCAACGCCGTCGTACAACGTGAACGCCAGTTCCTGCAGAGCTGTCGAGCCGGCTTCGCGGATGTGATATCCACTGATCGAAATCGTGTTGAATCGCGGGGTGAACTTTGAGCCGAACTCGAACGTATCGATGACGAGCCGCATCGAAGGCGCAGGAGGGTAGATGTATTCCTTCTGCGCGATGTATTCCTTCAGAATGTCGTTCTGAATCGTTCCGGAAATTTTCTTCCAGTCCGCGCCCTGCTTTTCCGCCACCACCAGATACATGGCCCAGAGCACCGATGCCGGAGAATTAATCGTCATGGAGACGGTAGTTTTTTCCAGGTCGATGCCGTGGAAAAGGATTTCCATATCTTCCAGCGAATCGATGGCCACGCCGCACTTGCCTACTTCGCCCTCGCTCGCCGGATGGTCGGAGTCGTAGCCCATCAAGGTAGGCAAATCGAACGCGACTGAGAGCCCACTGCCACCGTGTTCCAGCAGATATTTGTAGCGCTGGTTCGTTTCTTCCGGCGAGGCGAAGCCGGAGAACTGACGCATGGTGAAAAGCTTGCCGCGGTAACCGGTCGCGTGAATGCCGCGCGTGTAGGGCGGCTGGCCGGGATAGCCGAGATATTTCTCTTCGCTCCAGTCTGCCGGAAGATCGGCCTGAGTGTAGAGTCGCCGGATCGGCACGCCGGAAATCGTGGTGAAGCGTGCGTGCCCGCGCTCGTCGAGATTCACGCCCGTGGGCGAACCGATCGGCCGCTCGGGAGCCTTTTCGAGCGTGGGTTCGAGCGTCTTCTCAGCCCACGTCTTCTCGGTTTCGGAGGGATGCCGGTTCTCGAAAACATCGGCGATCGGATTTTCGGCAATGTTTGCCGGCGTCTTGGGCTGCTGTTTATCCATGCGTTCCCCAGTGCTTCTGCTTTGATGATAGGGAAGGCGATTCGGAGTAGCAAGGCGCAGAGCGCGGATCAAAACGACCGGTCGGTTTGAATTCGAAAACCCTCACATGACACGAGGGTGCGGAGGAAATTCAACGAGGAAGATCGTTGCGGCTTATTTCCCACGCCTTGGCATATTTCCACGAAACGTACTGCGCGTGATAGCAATGCAGCAGCAGGCCTTCGCGGCCGTCGAGAAATCCCAGGCGAAAAAAATAGTTGTAGACAAACGTCGCCATCGGCCGCAGAACGATGTTGCGGATGCTGAATCGGCGATGGCCCTTGCCGACCGCCAATTGCGCACCCAGCGACGAATAGCGGTTCATGTGCGCGATGTAGAGCGTCAGGTTGGGATAGGTGTAGTGCACCAGTGCATTTTTGAATTGAGGCGTTTGCTGCGGGATTTCCGGTTTCAGTTCGCAGCAATCGTGGGGATCATGGCCGGTGACGAATCCGTCGCCACGGCGAAACAGCCGCAGCTTGGGATCAGGATAAAAACCGCCGTGCTTCATCCATTTCCCGAGAAAAAGATTTTTTCGCGGAAGCTCATATCCGCTGGCCGCATTGGGATCAGAAATCGCAGTACGAATTTCTTCTGCCAGTCCGGGGCTGACTTCTTCGTCGGCGTCGAGCAGCAGCACCCAATCTTTGGTGCACAGATCGATCGCGTACTGCTTTTGCGCCACGTATCCGCGCCACGGTTCGACGATCACCCGTGCACCGTATTGGCGCGCGATCTCGCAGGTTCGATCTTTCGATCCGGAATCGACCAGCACGATTTCATCGGCCCATCTTACGCTGGCGAGCGTCCGGCCAATGTTGGTCTCTTCATCCATAGCGACAATGGCCACCGAGATCGTCATAGACAAGATTGCAACCAGATGCGTGCGGAACGCGGTATTGTCTCACACGGAAATCGCCTGCCGCTGCTCAGTCGTGCGGCGAATCTTCACCTGGGAACAGAGAAAGACGATCACAATCAACAGTTCAGGTTCGATGGGATGGCGATACCGAGCATGCGGAAAAACGAAGTAGTAGACGGCCGGATAGAAGATGATCAGTCCAGCAAAAAGCCACGCTCCTGGCCTCTTCTGGCGCAGGGCCTGAATCATTCCCCAGATCGCTAAGACTGAGGTTGCCAGAAATGCGGAAGTGCGGAAGTCTACCGGCGCCGTGCTGCTGGTGGGCCGAGGCACGCCATTCCAGAAATAAAAGAATCGTTTCAGACTGATGACGGCAAATCGCCCGGGGTTGGCGTGAATCCAGTCGAATGCGGACCTTTTGCAGCCGGCGGCATAGGCCAATTCGCCCATGCGTCGAAATTTCTCCAGTTCGACCTTGTTCATGTTGGGCTGTAAATAAGGCATCAGCATGCCGTCCGCAAACGGTCCGTTGCCCAGCCGTATCTGTAATCCAAAATCATTACGAATGAATACGAACTTTCCGAAGGCTTCGTAATTACGGATCAACCACGGCGACAACACCAGCCAAAAAGTCAAAGACGCGAGCACGATACCGGGCACGGATGTGAGCCCGCGGCGATAGCGCTGCCGCCAGATCCATAGTCCGCAAAAGGGCAGAAATGCCAGCATGGTCGGATTCGCCAAAGCGCCTACGCCATACAGCGCACCAAACAGGATCCAGCCTCGCCGGCCGGGCCAATCCTGCAACTCGAGAGCAAGCAGAAAAACACAGGCCAGAAGAAATGGCGTGAACGTCGTGTCCCAAATCCAATGGACGCCCCAATACCACATGTACGGGCATAGCGCCCATATCCACGCGGACCAGAGAGCGACGCGCGCGCCGAATGTGCGGTGCGCAATCCAATAGATGGGGATGCAGGTCAGCGTGGTGAAAATGCAGTTGATGCCCAGCAGCACCCAGGCCGACGCGTACGTGTAAATCCCGAAAATTTTGAACACGCCGCCAATCAGATAGGGGTAGAGCGGAGGCTCCCACGCCGAAGGTCCGGTCTGGCCTTCATAAGGACTGCTGAAACCGTGGCCTTGCGCGATCGAGCGCCCGATCCGTCCCATCTCAAAGCCAAAACCGAAATTGTCCTCACCGGGGCGGGTGCGGTACTGGTGAAGAACGCCGATCGATGCCAGTTGCAACGCGAACGACAGCGGCAGAAGCCACAGGAAGGATTTCGGTAGAGCAGGCCGCGCGCGTGTCACCATCGAAACGACAGTGTATCAGGACAAGCACGCGCGTTTTTGGCGTGGCTTGAGTGACTTTTAATCGACGCAAAGGGCACCGCTTGTCGCGGCTGCCTTACTGCGGCGGCTGATTGTTTGGCTGCGTCTTCTTTTGGACTTTCTGCGCACCTTGCTGCGTCTTCTTTGCGCCTTTATTGGTCGCCTTCTTGGTTGCATTCTTCGTCTTGTTGTATGTCTTTTTGGTCGCGCGTCCGGTATCTTGCCCGGCTGCCTTCGCGTTCTGACCCGCGTTTTTCACGTCCTTCTTCGCGGAGCCTTGCGGAGCGCTTCCGAACGCCCAGCCTGCGGTGGCCAGAATTAAGGACAAAATCCATGCACATCTTTGGCGATTCATTTGAGCTTCTCCCGAACAATCTCGATTCCCGTCGAGACTAGCCGCCGCAACGCGGCGTGTCATTCGGGAAAACCGTGTACTCGCCGCGAGACGCGGGTGTACTGTGCCGCTAATCAGTGCGGCCGGGAGCTCCCCATCTGGTGGCGGATTTGCAATCCATGTAGTTTCGGGAGGTTTCCTAGAGTTGTGCTCCGGGCGGCGGACTCGTCGGCGGCGATGAAGGCGGCTGCTGTCCGGGCTGCAAATCCACCCGCGGTGCAACATAAGGCACCGTGGGCAGGTGCGTAACTTGCGCGCGGATCGCCTCGTCCACTTCAATTCCGTTGTCCTCGAGCAGCAGTCCGGTGGCGCGTTCCAGTTCGATCCGCGACTTCTCGTATGCGGCTTTGGCCGAAACCAGGTTCGATTCCGAAGTCGTCAGCGTGGCCGCGTCCTGAAGAATCACGGTCGACGTGGTCAGTCCGACTCTGAGCTTCTGCTGATCGGCGTCAAACGTCTGTCGGGCGAGGTCCACAGCTGATTGCGCGGCTTCTACGGCCGCACGGTTCTGTCTGACGTCAAATTGCGCGTTGCGGACTTCGACCCGCACCTGATTTTCCAGCTGGTGCAGTCGTACCTCGGCCTGCCGCAACTCCAGTTGCGAGCGCACCTGATCGGCCTGCGCCTCGCGATTGCGGAGGGGTATGCTCAACGTGACTCCGATCCCTTTGTCAGGAGCGGTGGAATTGACGAGTTGGCGAAGAGTTCCCCCGTAGCCAACCGAACTTTTGGTGCCAAATGGCGGTGGCGGCAAGGCGCCGATGGTCGAACACTTCGTTGTTCCAAAAGAACAGTTCGGGTTCACATCTCCTCCGACACCCGATCCCCCGTAATAGGCGTATGCGTTCAGGGTCGGCAGGAGTGCATTGCGCACAGCTTTGGCGCTGAGCTGGCGTGAGTTGAGATCAATCCGGGACTCTACCAGTTCGGCACGATGGCGCAGCGCGTCATCGATCAGGTCCTGAATGGGGATGACTGGCTCTTGTCGCGGCAGCTTACTGGTCGAAGTCGGGATCACATCAGCTTCGGCCAGAACCGGATCTTCAATGCTGCGGCTGATCGCATTTTTCATCAGAAGCTGTTCGAGTTGCAGATTGTTCTGCGCCAGAATCAGGTTCTGCTCATCGGTGGCAACCGTACTTTGCGCGCTCACCACCTGGATAGGAGGCGCGGTTCCCACCTGCGCTTGTCGCTTCGAGTCTTCCAAGGCTTTCTGGGCGTAGGTCAGCGATTCTTGCTGCACTCTCACGTTCTCGTAGGCGTAGACCAGGTCCCAATACATGTCCTCGATCTGATCCACCGTGGTGATCACCTGAAGACGGAACGCAACATCGGTGATCTCGCGATTGTTTTTCGCAATCAGAATGAATCGCGTGTTGGCGTTGGGGCCGAAACCCTGCAGCAGGTTCTGCGTCAGCCGGAATTGAAAACTGGAGCTCAGCTGCGGCGTAATCAGGGCAGGCAGGCTATTGGTCGTAACATGGGTGTTGTTGAATCCCATGGTCAGAGCGGTTCCCCAATGAAAACCCTGCGTGTAGGCGAAGTTGCTGGTGTAAGTGTTTTGTGCCACGATCGGCGGTGCGCTGAAGGGGCTGGTCGAGATGGTCTGGTTTTTGTCGAGTTGCAGTGTGCTGGTAAAGAGTGGGTCAAAGCTGGTGATAGTTGAGCCAATGCCGAGCGTGGAAGTAACCAAACCATTCGTACCGGTAGCGACACCGCTGGGAGCAACCGTTGTGCCTCCCGTTCCTGATCCCACAGTTCCACCCAGTCCGCCAACGCCGCCTCCGGGCGTGTTCTGCACCACGCCAGCATTGACGCCGAGAATTGTCGCTCCCGACTTGGCCCGCAGATAATCCGCGTCGGCGATGTTCAGGTTGTAACGGGCAATATAGATGTCGAGATTATTTTCCAGCGTCAGCGCGACGGCATTGTCGATCGACAGATAAATCTTCCCGTCGTGCATGAGCGAGTCGATCTGCGGGTTATTTGCCATATTCGGTTCAGGGACTTCCCGCATCTCATACGACTTCCAGAACTCGGGAAAGGCGGGCCGTGGCTTGGCGTAATCCTTCAAGTAGATCGGCTGCTCGTGCGTGGCTTGGGCTGGATTTGGAGCGGCTGCGGCAGAGGACGGGGCCGATGCGCTCTGCTGTGCCGGCAGCATGGGTACAACCGCCGCCAGAAAAATTGCAGGAACCAGTGAGAGCCGAAACCACAACCTGAGACTCGACACAAACATATGTATTCTCCTTGCATGTGAGCGGCATGCATGATTCAACATCTGGACTGCAGAAAATGCCCGGCTCGGATGGAAATACGGCGTCTTCCAATCTTAGCGGGATAAGCCCGGCACTATTCCCTGAGGATTGTAAAGAATTGTGAGGAAAACTATTCCACTTCTCGTTCGTGTGCGCCTTGAATTTTCGACATGAGCATTTCCGAATCTCGGACTTCGAAAAAATGAGCTCCCCATCGAAGCTGTTCCCTCCGGCGAGCTGACAAAAAAGCTCCCCCGAAGTTCCGGAGAGTCAGGTACGTCGGTAACTTGCCGCCATGTGACTTTTTTTTTACCTTCATTAGGATGTGATTCAAGTCACAGCAAGGTACGTTATGCAAGAAAAGCAGTTCAGCCTTTCTCTGGTAACCCGGGCAAGCGCAAAACTGATCGTTGTGGCCCAATGTGTTTTCCTCCTGACGCTTTTCGTTGCGGTAGGTTCGAGCTCATTTCTCAACGCGCAGGAACCCGGTCACCGCAAAATCGTGGTTCGGGTGAACCCGGAATATCCCGATACTCTGCGCCTGGCGCAGATCGGCGGGCTGGTTCGTCTCAACGCGACCGTCTCGGCCAATGGCACGGTCACCCAGGTTGAGGTTCGGGGTGGGAACCCCATCCTCGCCGAGAAGGCTCAGCAAGCCGTCATGAAATGGAAGTTCGCGCCGGCGGCATCACAAACGGTCGAAGAAATTCGTCTGAGTTTCAGTCCCCACTAATTAGTAATCAGTCCGATTTTCCGTGTCCTTGCCGTTGGGCATGCGGTTAGAATCGTTTTTATGCCGCTTACCCAGACCCGCGAAATCGCCGCCGCCACTCGCCTCCAGAATGTTCGCTACGCCATCCGAGACTTGGCGTGCGTTGCCGACGAAGTCATCCAGCAGGGCCACAAAGTCCTGCCACTGAATGTCGGCGACCCGCTGAACTTCGATTTCCAGACGCCGCCCCACATCATCGACGCCGTATACAAAGCCATGTGCGACGGCAAGAACGGATACGCTCCATCCGATGGAGTGCCCGCCGCGCTCGAAGCCATTCGCGGCGAAGCGGCGCACAAGGGGATCACCACGGTGCGTGACGTTTTCGTCACTTCGGGCGTAAGTGAGACCGTCGATCTCTGCCTGTCCGCCCTTGTAGACCCGGGGGAAGATGTGATCACTCCGAGCCCCGACTATCCACTGTATTCGGCCGTTTTATGCAAGTTGGGGATCCGGCTCAATACCTATGATCTGAACGAAGAGGACGATTGGCAGCCGGAACTTGCCGACATCCAACGCAAGCTGACGCCGCGTACGCGTGGCATCGTGCTGATTAATCCCAACAATCCTACCGGTTCGCTATGCACGCGCGAGATGCTGGAGAGGGTCGCGGAACTGGCGCGACGGCACAACCTGATCGTCTTCTCGGATGAAATCTACGACAAGCTGATTCTGGATTGCGATTCTCAGGGAAACGAAACCCCCCATATCGCCTTCGCCTCCGTCGCTCCCGATGTGCCCTGCGTGACTTTTGGCGGGATGTCGAAGAATTATCTGGTTCCCGGATGGCGCATCGGCTGGGGCATCGTCTCGGGCGATGCGGCTGCCGTGAAGAGTTATTGCGAGGGCGTGCATCGCCTGCTGCGCTCACGCCTCTGTGCCAATCATCCCGAACAATATGCGATCAAAGCGGCACTGGAGGGTCCGCAAGACCATCTCATAGAAGTTCGGCGCAAGCTGCGTTCCCGCCGCGATCTTACGCAGAAATGGTGCGACGCAACCCCGCGCGTGAGTTGCGTTGCTCCCCGTGGCGCGTTCTATGCCTTCCCGCGCATCGATATTCCCGAGGGCGATGAAGTTTTCGTGAAGGAACTTATTCGCCAGAAGCACGTCATGGTGGTTCACGGCTCGGGATTTGGGCAAAAGCCGGGAACCCAGCATTTCCGCATCGTATTCCTGCCGGACGAGCAAATCCTGACCAAGGCATACGCCGCGATTGCGCAGTTCATCCACGAGCGCTATGGCAATTAGACGAACCGAAGGCGTGATCACTGTTCGGAAGACCTTTGTGACGTGCGTCAGGCCTGAACGCCTTCGTGACCATCACCGAACGAACAGCCACCACCTCAGGCAGCATCAGGGCGCGAGTTGCCGGCGAAATTCGTCTCTCTGGAAAAGTTCTACCAACGCTCGCGACGACCGCCGCCGCGGCCGCCACGATCTCCTCCGCGATCACGGAAACCGCCTCCGCCGCCCGCTCGCTCGGCTTTCGGCCGAGCTTCGTTAACGTTGATGGTGCGTCCGCTGAGTTGCGAACCGTTCAACGCCGTGATCGCTTTTTCGCCGTCTTCGTTGCTCGCCATCTCAACGAACCCGAAGCCGCGCGAGCGTCCTGTGTCGCGGTCCGTCATGATGCTCACCCGATCGACTTGCCCGTAAGCTTCGAAAGCCTGGCGCAACTCATCTTCATTGGTGTTGAAGCTGAGATTTCCCACGAAAATGTTCTTCATGCGTCTGCCTCTGCATTGAGCTGTCGGAGTGCGAGCTCACATCGGCGGACTTGCCAGGGCGGGAGGGCCGTTCCTGAAAATCGAAACCGGAGCTGGCGAACAGTCAATTGCGGCCAGAAGTATAGCAGGTTTCCGGAAATTGGCCTGTCAATTTGCAGGAAGTAGCGGCCAGCTGAACCATGGAAGAGCGGTGCTTTAGAGGCCGCCCTGAGCAACCGAAGCGCGCCGAAGCCGCGTCAAGGCGCCCATTGGTAAAGGTCGTACGCCCTGACGTCTATCAGCACTCATCGACTTTCCAATAGCCTTCGGGATGGAAGCCCATCTGGAGCAGGCGATTCTTGGGATCGTGCTTCTTGCCGCAGCCGGGGCAAGTGAGATAGCGGCTCCACCCCGTTCCCTGATGATCGTAATCTTCCCCGACGGCGAATGTCGTTCCGCAACTGCACGGAACGAGGAACATGCGGAAAGCTTTGGTGGGTGTTTCCCCTGCAGCCTTCCCTTTTGTCGATCTGGCTTGCTTCTTCACGACTCTTCGATCACGGCCATCGCGCTCTTCTTGCGCTTATTGGCCTGCAAGGTCTTCTTCCGCAGACGAAGTGATTTCGGCGTGACTTCCACGAACTCGTCATCGGCAATGAATTCGATCGCCTGTTCGAGATTCAGGTTCCGGAACGGCACCAGGCGGATGGCCTCATCGGCTGTCGATGCCCGCATATTCGTGAGCTTTTTCTCACGTACCGCATTGACATCGAGATCATTGTCCTTTGCGTTTTCGCCGATGATCATGCCCTCGTAGAGTTCGACTCCCGGGCCGACGAAAAGCTCTCCTCGCTCCTGCAATCCCCATAACGCGTATGCCGTGGATGTGCCCGGACGATCGGCGATTAAGGCTCCGGTCAGCCGGTGCGGAATCTGCCCTTGCCACTCCATATATCCATCGAACAGGGAATTCATCACGATGGTTCCGCGCGTATCGGTGAGCAACTGGCTGCGCAATCCGATTAGACCACGGCTGGGCACGCGGAACTCGATGCGCACGCGACCGTAGCCGTGATTGTGCATGTTGATGACTTCGCCCTTGCGCGAGCCGAGTTGCTCCATGACTACGCCAACAAATGCTTCAGGAACGTCAATGGTGACGTGCTCCACTGGCTCCATCAGCTTGCCATCGATCCGTTTGGTGACGATCTCAGGCTTGCCCACCATGAGTTCGTAACCTTCGCGCCGCATCATCTCGATGAGGATGGAGAGTTGCAATTCGCCCCGACCCAACACTTTGAACGAGTCCGTCGATCCCGTGTCTTCCACGCGCACGGAAACGTTTGTCAATAGTTCTTTTTCGAGACGCTCACGTAAATTGCGTGATGTAACGTACGTCCCGTCCATGCCCGCGAACGGCGAGGTGTTGACGGTGAACAGCATCGCAATCGTCGGCTCATCGATTGCGATGTGCGGCAAGGGCGCGGGATTCTCTGCGTCGGTGATGGTTTCGCCAATCGTG
This sequence comes from uncultured Acidobacteriaceae bacterium, assembly GCA_963772045.1. Taxonomy (GTDB): domain Bacteria; phylum Acidobacteriota; class Terriglobia; order Terriglobales; family Acidobacteriaceae; genus Sulfotelmatobacter. Next base: position 465,366 of record CAVYWC010000007.1, read on the forward strand.
ATGCCCTCGACGCCGGCAACCGCAACAATATCGCCGAGCTGGGTTTCCGTGATGTCGGTGCGTTTCAGTCCGGCGAACGAGAATAATTTCGTGATCTTCGTCTTGTGCAGCGAGCCATCGAGCTTCGCGATCCCGACTTCTTCGCCGGTATACATCTTTCCATTGAAGACGCGCGCGATCGCCAGCCGTCCGAGATAGTCGCTGTAGTCGAGATTGGCCACCAGAATCTGCAGTGGGCCCACAGCATCGCCCTTCGGCGGAGGAATCGTTTTCAGGATCGCGTCGAACAACGGCCGCAGATTCTCGCCCGCGACTTTGATATCCGTCGATGCCGTGCCCGTCTTCGCATTCGTGTAGAGCACCGGAAAGTCGAGTTGCTCTTCTTTCGCATCCAGGTCGATAAATAGATCGTAAATTTCGTTGAGAACTTCCTGCGGGCGAGCGTCGGAGCGGTCAATCTTATTGATGACAACAATCGGAGGCAGCTTGGCTTCGAGCGCCTTGCCCAGCACGTAGCGCGTTTGCGGCAGTGGGCCCTCGCTGGCATCGACCAGCAGCATGACGCCGTCGACCATCTTGAGTGCGCGCTCGACTTCGCCGCCAAAATCACTATGGCCAGGGGTGTCGACGATGTTGATCTTCACATCGTGATAGAAGATTGCCGTGTTCTTGGCCAGAATGGTGATGCCGCGCTCGCGTTCCAGTTCATTGGAATCCATGACCCGGTCCACGTGATGTTCGTTAGCCCGGAAGGTGCCACTCTGCTGGAGCATGGCATCCACCAGCGTGGTCTTGCCGTGGTCAACGTGCGCGATGATGGCGATGTTGCGAATAGTAGAAGTCAAAAAGAAACTCTTTCTAGGATCTCAAGTACCAATTTACTATGCGAGAGCGAATTGCGCGAAGTTAGAAGAGCACGCGGCGGGGTCCTAAGTTCACTGAACCACTAAGGACGCGACGGGCACGAAGTGCGAAACGCTGGTTTCCTTCGTGCGCCTTGGTGCCCTTTGTGGTTAATCAGGACGCTGCCGAGGAGACAACGGCGCTCCTCTCGCTGAATTCACTCGATTGCGATATGCTCTCAGCATTATGAGCACCCGAATTTCGAAGATTTTAGGCTCCGTGGTTCTTCTCACAATCGGTCTTTCCGTGTCCGCCCAGCAAACGCCGGCACCTCCGGCCGGTTCGGCACCGAAACCGGAGGACACGGAAATCTGGCAGCCCGTCCCGAAAGTAGTGACGCCCGGTGTGACCGAAGCCGCTCCTCCCTCGGACGCGATTGTTCTATTCGACGGCAAGAACCTTGACGAGTGGGTATCGGCGCAGGATCATTCGCCCGCCAAATGGATCGTTGCCAACGGCGTGGTCACTGTGAATAAAGCTGTCGGAAATATTGAGACGAAGAGAAGCTTCAAAAATTATCAGCTCCACATCGAGTGGAGAGTCCCCAAGAATGTCACTGGCTCGGGCCAGGCGCGCGGCAATAGCGGCGTGTTTCTCGCTTCCACCGGCGCCGAGGACGCCGGATACGAGTTGCAGGTGCTCGATGCCTACAATAACTCGACCTACGTCAATGGCATGGCCGGAAGCATCTACAAGCAGAGCATTCCCTTGGTCAATCCCTGCCGCAAGCCGGGCGAGTGGGAAAGTTACGACGTGATCTGGACCGCTCCAATTTTTAACGCCGACAGCTCACTCAAAAGTCCGGCGTTCGTAACGGTCTTCTTTAATGGTGTGCTGGTGCAGAACCACTTTCAGTTGAAAGGTGAGACGCGCTATATCGGCCAGCCTTTCTACAAGAAGTTCGATTCCGCGCCGATCAAGCTGCAGGCCCATGGCGACCCCAGCCCGCCACTCAGCTTCCGCAATATCTGGGTTCGGGAGCTTCCATAGGAGCGAAGGTCGATTACGGTCGCGGAGCAAACGCGATCAGCGGCAATTGCTGGACCAACCTGCGACGATCGGCTTCGGAGCCCGTGTACGTCCAGTCGAGCAAGCGGCCGAGTACCCAGCAAACAATGGGGAGCATGAATCGATTGCGTTGCTCGTAGCCGGCGACAACGAGCATCGCTTCATCCCCGTCGAGAAAGCGAAAGCTCGCGGGAAAGTGTTCCGAGGCGATGTCGATTTCAGCCCAGCCAGTGGCCTGAATATTGAGCAGCCAGTCGGAGTTGCGGCCGAATCCACTCATCACTACCGATTCGCGACTTTCCTTGCGGTATTCCATGACCTCGAGCACGGTTTGATGCCCCCTGCCGGTTCGTCTCCCGATGTGTGTGAGCAGCAAGAAGCGATATCCGAACAGACGCCCTAAACGCCAGCGGTAGAGGTAAACCGGCGCGTGAAGAAGATGCCGGAGGATAGACTCATTTTTCACTTGCGGGTAAGGCTCTTAAAAGTTGGATGATCGAAAGGCATCACGCGGCGGTGTCGACCAGTTCTTCGCCCACCGCGACATTCCCCTCGGTTCTCATCCGCAATCGGTACCACAGTACAATCGCCACCAGTGAGAACATGAAGATAATCGTCGAGATGGCGTTGATTTCCGGGGTGATGCCGCGACGCAGACGCCCCCAGATTTCCAGCGGCAGGGTGTTGTCGCGGCCGATCAGGAAAAAGCTCACCGCAATTTCGTCCATCGATAAAGTGAATATCAGCAGTGCCGCACCGACGATCGGCAGCTTGAGATTCGGAACCGTCACCTGCCAGAACGTCTGCCAATAATTCGCGCCCAGGTCGAGCGAGGCTTCCTCTTGCGAACGATCGAGTTTCTGCAAGCCCGCAAAGATTTCCGTCGTTGCTACCGAGATTAAAGCCGTACCGTGGCCCAGCGTGATGGTGAGCAAGCTGAGTCTGAAGCTCATCAGGTCGAACAACATGAGCAGAGAAAGGCCGGTGATGATTCCTGGCAAGATTAACGGCAGGAGCACTAGTCGACGAAATAACGCTTTACCCGGGAACTGCGCGCGATCGAGCGCGAGCGCCGCAGGAACCCCGAAGGCAAGAGCAATCACAATGGCCGCCGAGGCAACTTCCAGGCTGTTGAAAACAGAATCCCAGATAGGCCCATCGCTGAACAGTATGCGATACCAATTCAAGGTGAGATGATGCGGCGGGAATCCTCCCACCCCTTCGCCGTTGAAGGAATACACGATCAGGACCAACATCGGTAAGTACAAGAATGCAAATATAACAACGGCATAGCTGAATAACCAGCGCGACCGCGGGGCGGAATCTGCGTCAACGCTCATGAGAAGCTCCACTTCTTTTCCAATCGTTCGGAAAAGAAAAGCAGGCCGACAACCAGCAGTAGCATGCAGAACGAGATGGCCGCGCCCAGCGGCCAGTTATACGCCGCGCCGAAAAGGCTGACCACGACATTGGAGATCATGATGCCGCTCGGACCACCGAGCAGCAATGGAGCCAGGAAATCGCCCAGGCTTAATACGAAAGCGAATGTCGCGCCGGCCAACACTCCCGGGATGGATAAGGGAAAGATTACCTTCCAGAATGTCTGCGCCGGAGTGGCGCCGAGATCGTCGGAAGCTTCGACCAGGTTGCGCGGGATGTGCTCGATCGCGGCGTAAATCGGAAGAAATGTGAATGGCGTGTAGATGTGAGTCAGGGCCAGCACCACGGCAAACGGACTGTAGAGAAGGAATTCCAGCGGATGGCTCGTCAGGTGCACATACTGCAAGAGCGTATTCAATACGCCGTCTGATCCCAGGATCGTCTTCCACGCATACGCTCTCACCAGATAACTGACCCACAGAGGAATGATGACCATCTGGTAGAGCAGGTGCTTGCGCTTTCCGGCGTAAAAAGAAAGGAAGTACGCCAGCGGATATCCGAGCAAAAGAGAAAACAGCACGACGCGAGCCGCAATCCACATGGAGCGCAACAGCGTTTCCCAGTACACCGGTTTTTGCAGCAGTTCTTTATAGTTTTCGAGAGTCCACGAATGCACAATAATCTGCAGGGACGAAACCGACCAGAAGCTGTAGCAGAACATCAGGCTATAGGGCAGTAGGAGAAACACCGCGACCCACGCCAGCGGCGGGACGGTCACGAGTGTCTTGTAGGCGCGGGAAAACATCAGCTTCTTTCTGGAGATTTACGGACAAACACCGCGTCGCCGGGGGAAAACTCAAATTCCACATCGCCGCCCGGCATTTTTCCGCTCGCCGTTCTCGCCAGCAGAACCAATCCGTCGCTGCACTGGATCCGAACCAATTCCGTTGCCCCATGAAATGCCTGGTTGATTACATGACCGCGCATTCGCACCGAATCCGGTGCTGCGGATAAGCCTGCCAGGCGCAATTGCTCCGGTCGCAACGAAAACAGAGCTGGCCCATCGTCGAGCGAGACCGGCCACGACAACTCTCCGCAGCGCGCCTTGCCGCCGCGTATGTCCACCTTCAGTAGGTTCGTATGTCCAATGAATTGCGCCACGTATGCCGTTGCCGGACGGCTATAGATCGCGCGAGGCGTTGCCACTTGCTCCAGTTCGCCGGACCGCAGCAGGGCGATGCGGTCCGACATGACCATCGCTTCTTCCTGATCGTGGGTGACGAACACAAATGTGATTCCGACTTCGCGCTGCAGCGATTTCAATTCAAGCTGCATCTGCCGGCGCAGGTTGGCATCGAGCGCGGATAGAGGTTCATCGAGCAGAAGCAGCTTTGGACGATTCACCAGCGCCCGCGCCAGTGCGACGCGTTGCTGCTGTCCTCCGCTGATTTGCGAGGGCTTCTTCTTCGCGTGGTCGCTCATCTTTACTTTTTCGAGGGCGTCAGCGACGCGTCGTGTGATCTCAGCTGCAGGTCGCTTAGCCACGCGCAATCCATAGGCCACGTTTTCTTCGACCGCGAGATGAGGAAATAGCGCATAACTTTGGAAGACCGTGTTCACCGGACGGAGATAGGGCGGAAGAGAATCCAGCCGCTCGCCGCCCATCCAAAGCTCGCCTGACGACGCACTTTCGAATCCGGCAATGATCCGCAGCAGCGTGGTTTTTCCGGATCCGCTTTCCCCCAGAATGGTGAGAAATTCGGCTTCCGTGATTTCAAGAGAAATATCGCGCAGCACCGTGTTCGGCCCGAAGTTCTTGGCGACGTGGCGAATGCTGAGCAGCACGGGTTTTGTCGCGAGATCGTTGCTCACCGCTGCAACTACCGGAACAGTTGAGGAAATCATAAGAGCTTCTTGAAGCCGCAATGCACCACTACTGCGCCGCCTTCACCTCGTTCCAGATCTCGTTGTACTTGGCGCGACGCGGCACGTTCTGCCAGAAATAAATATGCTTCTGATAATTGTCGACATCGTCCAGGTGAAATGTCTTCACTTCGTCCGCTGACATGAACTGCGCCGCTTCCGGATTCGCCGGAACATAATGCGTTTTGTCGGTCACTAGTTTCTGCGTCTTGGGCTCGACCATATACTCCAAGAACTTGTAGGCAAGATCTTTGTTTTCGCTTCCCGCTGTGATCATGAGGTGATCGATCCAGCCCGTCGTATTTTCTTTGGGAATGGTCTCGCCCACGGGAAAATTAACCTTCTTCAGATCTGCGGTGTTGAGCGGCCATCCCATGGCGATCACGATTTCGTGATTCTCAAACAGGTTGGTCAGTTCGCCGCCGGTCGACCAGATTTTGCGAATGTTGGGTTTTAACTCCAGCAATTTCTTCTTCACCGCATCGAGTTGGTCGTCACTCAGGTTGTAGAGCTGCGATGGATCGGGTTTGTCGAATCCAAGGACCTGCGCCGCCATGTAGACAGTCGACAGATCATCCCAGACCGAAACTTTGCCTTTGTATTTCGGATCCCAGAACACGCCCCAAGATTCCGGAGGCTGTTTGAATGCGGTCGTGTCGTAAATGATCGGATTCGGTCCCCACATGAAGGGCACGCCGTACACTTGGCCATTGACGCGCACCAGGGGCAGAGAAGTGAGTTGGGGAGAAAGTTGGCTGTAGCTGGGAATCTTGGATAGATCGAGAGGCGCCGCCAAGCCTGCCGTTGCGATCGATGTCGCCACATCGCTCGACGGTGAAATGATGTCGTAATTTCCTGCGCTTCCTCCGCGCAGCTTGGCAACCAGTTCATCACTCGAGCCCATGTACGACGCGGAAACTTTGCAGTGATTCTGCTGTTCGAAGGCGTACACGAAGGAGGGATCAGCATAGCCCTCCCAAACCAGCAGGTTGAGAGCTGGAGTCTTTTTTGCGCACGATCCAGTCAACAACAGTAACGCCAGCGCTGTAGACAGCAGGCATACTCGCCGCCAATTCATTCTTCCTCCAACGCGGGATCTACCAATTCGCAACCGTCATTAGTAAGTACTCAACTCAGAACGTGGGTGGTGTATTCACCCATAACACGAATGTCTCTTTGCGGCCGGGATTTTTCCAACGGTGCGGCGTTGAACTATCGAAATAAAAACTGTCGCCGGGCCTGAGCCGGTATTGTTCGCCGTCCAGAGCAATGTCCAGTTCGCCGCGCAAAACATAAATGAATTCCTCTCCTTCATGCGTATAAGGCTCGCCGCTGCCTGCCTCGGGCTTGATTCGGAACAGATGCGGCTCCATGACGGTATTTCCCCAGGCCAGCAATTCCATCTGCACGCCTTCGCCGGCCCCCAGGACCTTACGCTGTGCGGGCCGCACGTGTCGGCTGCAAGTTCCGTTCGCCTCGAAAAAATCCAGGATGTTCGTCTTATAGAAGCGTGCCAGTTTGCGCAGCGTGCCCACGGATCCGCTCATCTGCGATCGTTCCAGCGCGCTGAGAAAGCCCACAGAAATTCCCACGGCGCGCGACACCTCTGCCAGGGAAAGTTTTCGCCCCACTCGCAGTTGCCGCAGGCGCGCCCCAATGGCTCCGGCATTTCCATCGCGCGCCGGATGGGTTTTGCCTTCGCGCCTGAGCAACTGCACAATGGCCGCGGCGTTGAGTCCTCGCACCTTCCGCAGGAAGCGCGTCTGCTTTAATAATTTGAGATCTTCCGCCGTATATAGCCGGTACTTGCTCTCCGTCCGAAGTGGACGCGTCAGCCCAAGGCTCTCCCAGGACCGGATCACGGACGGCGATACGCCGATTTTTTTCGCTACGTCTCCGATCTTCAAGTAAGGTTCAGCTTTGGCTGCTTTCATACTTGTTCGCCGCTGACCGGAAAGTTCGATAGGAATTTCCGATTCGCGCGCCCTATTTTTTTATTCTTGACAGCCCCCGCCCCACTTCTCTAACCTTGCGGGATTATAGCAAGGTTGCGGGCGGATACAAGCAGTCGTTTTTCCAGGCTTCATACTCTCGGGCATTCTAGAGAATCATTCAAAAATCTCACGAGAACCCTTGGAGGTTCCATGCTGTCAGCGCGTTTCCGCTGGAATCTGCTGTGTCCCGTAGCAGCCGTTTGTCTGCTGATGCCCACGCTCCTGCTCGCGCAGGGCGCGACAGGGCGCATTCTTGGTCGTGTTGCCGATCCCTCGGGCGCCGTGCTTGGCGGGGTAAAGGTTACGCTGACCAATCAAGCGACCGGCGTCAGCCGTGACGCCGAGACCAACGCCACCGGAGACTATACTTTCGTCAATGTCGCCCCAGGGACTTACCAGGCGAGCTTTGAGCTGACTGGGTTCAAGAAAAACCTGCAGAAGAACGTTACCGTCGACGTGAACCAGGTGGTCACGTTAAATTCAGTTCTGCAAATCGGCGGCACGCAGGAAGTCGTCGACGTCACTTCGGAAGCTCCCCAGGTCGATACCACCAGCACGCAGCTCGGCGCCGTCATCAACGACCGCTCCGTCAACGAACTGCCGCTGAACTCCCGCGACACCTATCAGTTCCTGCAACTGCAGCCCGGAGTGCAGGCGCAGCTCGGAAACGGCAATGGCAGCTTGTTCTATGGCTCGCAGGATACCGGTTCAGTCTCGGTGAACGGCGGCCGCACTCGCGCCAACAACTTCAGCGTGAACGGTGGCGATGCCAATGATCAATTCGTAAATCTACCCACCGTCCAACCCACGCCGGACAGCGTAGAAGAATTTCGCGTGCTGACCAACACGTTCGACGCAGAGTACGGGCGCAACTCGGGCTCCGTGGTGAACGTGATCACCAAGTCGGGCACGAACGGATTGCACGGCGACATCTATGAATATTTCCGCAACACGGTTCTGGATGCGAAAAACTATTTCGATATCGCCGGCCGTCCGCAGTGGAATCAGAACCAGTATGGGGGCACGCTCGGCGGCCCCATTGTGAAAGATCGTACGTTCTACTTCGTGTCTTATGAAGGACGGCGAGTTCGCGAAGGCATTACCGGCCAGCAGGTGAACGTGCCGACAACCGCGCAGAGAGGTGGAGATTTTTCGGGTGTCGGCGGCTTCGCGGGCGGCGGGGGGATCTACGATACGTTTGTGGCGAATGCTCTGGATGGCCGTCCCGGTTGCGATACTGCATTAGGCCTACCTAGCGGCGGTATTGCAAATCTGCCAGCCGATCCGAACACAGGTCTGATTGACTGGTCGACCGTTTTTCCGAGCGGCGTAATCCCTTCTGCTTGCCAGGATCCGGTCGCCGCCAACTACATGAACTACATCCCAGCGGCCGCCGTGACGATTCCCGTGAGCACTGATAACGAAGATCAATTTACAGTCCGCTTCGATCACAAAATCAATGATCACCAGCAATTCACCGCCTACTATTACTTCAACGATCTCCGCCAGATCCAGCCTTTCAACGAGTTTGAGAATGCCGGTGCCAATGTTCCCGGGTTCGGAAATTTCAACAATAACCGCTTTCAACAGTGGAACCTCACGCATGACTGGACGATTACAAATTCAATCGTGAATGAAGCGCACTTCACCTACATGCGCGAGGGACAGCTTGGATTTCTGAAACCGCAAAATACCAGTGCGGTCACGTCCACATGCAGCGGAACAGCAACGGCTGTTTGTTTTAACGGAACCTCCGATTCCAGTGCGATCAACACTTTGATTGCAGGTTCTGGCATTGCCGCCGGAAAAGCTGGTATTACACCCGGTCTGCCCGCGAATCTGACCGGAGTTCCTTTCATCAACATCGGTGGCGGAGCGATTCTGGGCAACAATTCCGAGGGAATTCTTCCGCAGGTCGGCAACAGCTTCCAATGGTCAGACAGTTTGACCTGGGTCAAAGGCACGCACACCATGAAGTTCGGCATCGACATCCGGCGTCAGCGTTTCGATCAGTACTACTATTACGACATTAACGGTTCGTATGGATTCGACAATACCGGGCCGAACGCGATCCTGCCAGGAGATGGGGATAGCTACGCGGAATTCCTTCTCGGACTCGCAGACTCGTACGGGCAGGGCTCCGGCCAGAGAGAGGATGTTCGCGGCACATCCGTTTATCCGTTTGTGGAAGACAGCTGGAAGATCAAGCCGAATCTGACCCTGAATTACGGCTTGCGATGGGAACTCGACACTCCACCGACCGATATCGCCGGACACGTTGAGACGTACCGGCCCGGACAGAACTCCACGGTCTACCCTTGTGGGCTCTCCGCTGCGGGAGCGAATGAGCTCGGTGTCAGCCCGGGCACAACCTGCGCCGCAGCCGGCGTGCAGCCAACGGGATTAGTTGTGCCGGGGGACCAGGGCGTTCCGGCGAGCATGACTAGCACTTATTACAAGGCATTCGCGCCACGCATCGGACTTGCCTGGAGTCCGGGGAGTTCCGGAAAAACCAGCATTCGCGCCGGCTGGGGCCTTTTCTATAACCCGATTGAGGAACTGGTGATGGCGCAATTCGGCGCCGAGCCGCCCTTTGGCGGCAGTTCCTATATCTACGATACCTTCTTCAACACGCCGTTCGTCTACCAGGCGGGAGGCACAATCGCTCCAAATCCCTTCAACGGGATTCTCACACCCACGAAGAGCCAGCCCGTCGACTACTCACTGTTCCGCCCGCTCCTGCTCTACGGCGAATTTCAGCCGCATCTGCGGACGCAATACACGGCGCAATACAACCTGACGATTCAGCACCAATTCGCAAAAGATCTTATGTTGCAGGTTGGATACGTTGGTTCGCAGGGACATCGTCTGCTGGCTTCGCATGACATCAATCCTTCGAATCCCCAGACGTGTCTCGATATCGCGAGCATCGCCGGCCTGAATGCGGCGAATGTGACTTCCTATGGAAGCCCATACTCCTGTGGCCCCACGGTCGAGGATTCGCAGTGGAGCGTGACGATCCCCACCGGTTTCCAGTTTCACATGCCGAACGGAAGCATGGTTGCGGGGACGGGACAGACCATCAATCTGGTCGGGCTGCGACCGTACTCCTCGCCCAATTGCGATTCAACCTTGCCTGCGGGCACGTTGAATTCTGGATGCCCGGTGGACGGAATTCCAATCTTCTCCAGCATTTTCGCCGAAGATACGATCGCCAGCTCCGCGTACAACGCTTTCGAAGCCATGCTTGAAAAGCGCTTCTCGCACGGCCTGCAGTTCCAGGCCGCTTACACGCTGAGTAAGTCGCTCGATGACGGATCGACATTCGAAGAAACGCTCGATCCCTTCAATTACCGCGCTAGCCGAGGTCTGTCGCTGTTCAATTCGCAGCAGCGATTTGTGATCAGTTACGACTGGGAGATACCAACCAGAAAGTATCAGGGAGTTTTGGGCAAGCTGGTAAACGACTGGGCCGTTTCCGGCATCACCCAGTTCCAGAGCGGATTTCCCATCCGGCTGAGCAACGAAGACGATACCGAACTGATTGCCAGCACTTTCTTCCTTGGCACCGAGGGGCCAAGCCTGATTGCGCCTTTCCAGAAGTTGAATCCAAAGACGAATGGGGGCTTCTGGTTCAATCCGAGCGACTTTGCCACGGCCGCCACCAATCCGGGCGCGCCAGTCCCCCCGCTAGGCCAGTTCAACAACGGCACCCAGCGCTCGATCTGCTGCGGTCCGGGACTCAATCAATTCGATTTCGCCATTCACAGGAAGATCTCACTCACCGAAGACAAGTATTTCCAGTTTCGGGCGGAGCTCTTCAACATCTTTAATCATACGAACTTCTATAACCCGGACGGTAGCTTTACTGACGGTCCGACTGAATTCGGAAAGGTAACCCAGGCGCAAGATCCGCGCCTGGTGCAGTTTGCCTTGAAGTTTTACTTCTAAGCAATGAGAGTAATGTAGAAAAATGCAAGCCGGGAGGGCTTCCGCCCTCCCGGTAATCTAATGGCCCGCCGTGACACTCCGCGGGCTTGAGTCTCCCGGAGAACCTGATGTACCCCGAACTAGATAAAGAACTCGCCACTTTCGAGCGGCGAACGCCCAAGTCCGCCGAAGCCCACAAGAAAAATCTCAAACGCATCCCTCTTGGCGTGGCCAGCAACTACCGCGCCTACGATCCCTGGCCGATCTTCGTGAAAGAAGCCAGTGGCAGCAAGTTCCGCGATCTCGATGGCAACGAATACATCGACCACAATCTATGTTTCGGCGCCATCATGGCCGGGCACTGCCACCCCGCGGTCATGAAGGCCGTCGAAAAACGGCTCTCCACCGGAACCATGTTCGGCATGCCCCATGACATGGAATGGGAACTCGCAGAAGAAATCTGCAACCGTTTCCCCATCGAGATGTGCCGCTTCGGCAACAGCGGCACCGAAGCGACCATGCATGCCATTCGCCTTGCCCGTGCCGCAACCGGGCGCGACAAGATCGTGAAATTCGAGGGTGCTTATCACGGCTTACATGACAGCGCGCTGGTTAGTGTGAAGCCGCACGCGCCGGAATTCGGCGATGTGCACAATCCCACCGCGGTTCCCGGCGGGCTTGGCGTACCAAAATCCGCCGTGGCCAACGTTCTCATTGCGACTTTCAACGATCTCGTGACCGTGGAGCGACGCTTTAAAGAAAATCCCGGCGAGATTGCCGCGATCATTCTCGAACCTATCCTGATGAACGTCGGACTTTGCTTGCCGCAACCGGGATTCCTGCAAGGCCTGCGCGACATTTGCGACAAAAATGGCGCGCTGTTGATCTTCGATGAAGTTAAGACCGGCTGCAAACTGGGATGGGGAGGAGCCAGCGAATATTTCGGAGTAACACCCGATATGATCTGTCTCGCCAAGTCGATCGGCGGTGGTCTGCCCCTCGCGGCGTTTGGCGCGCATGAATCCGTCATGGATTTGATCTCGCAGCACAAGGTCTTCCACGGCGGCACCTACAACACGAATCCGGTTTCGATGGCCGCGGGCCTCGCCACCTTCCATCACGTCCTCACGCGCGAGAATTACGCGCACGTCGAAAAACTGAGCAAGAAGCTGGCCGACGGTTACCGCAAGACCATCGCGAAAGTCGGCTTGCAAGGCTACATCGCGCAAGCCGGGGCCAACGGCGCGTTGATGTTCTATCCCAAGGAAATCACGAACTATCGCGACTGGACCACCATAGACGTCGATCTGTGGCGTCATTACTGGTTCGGTATGGTGAACCGCGGCGTCATGGCTCAGCCCTACTGGTGGGACGAGCAGTGGACGATCTCGGTGCAGCACACCGACGCCGACATCGACAAGCATCTCGCCGCATTTGACGACATTGCCGAATCGCTGGCCAAGGCGCAGCAGGAGCGCGGCGCAGGCGTGCCTGCCGAAGTCGCACATTAGAAAACAGGGATCAGGGGTTAGAGGTAAGAGGTCAGTTATCCTGCCTCCCAGGGTTTTACTGATCTCTGATCCCTGGCCCCCGATCCCTAACCTCGAACCTTGACCGACACCACACAATCCGAAGCTCAGCCCCACCTGATCCGCGCTCTCGGCCGGCGCGATCTCGTCTTGCTGTTTGTGGTCGCGGTTTTCAACCTGAACGTAGTTCCGTCGATTGCCGCCAACGGCGGTGTCACAATCTGGCTCTGGATCATCTCTCTTCTCCTTTTCTTCTGGCCCCAGGGCATCGCCGTCATCGAACTCGCGCACCGCTATCCCGGGGAAGGCGGCGTCTATCTCTGGGCCAAAGAAATTTTCGGCGACTTTCACGGATTCCTCTCCGGCTGGTGTTACTGGACCAACAACATGCTTTATGTGCCGACGGTCATGCTCTACTTCGTCGGAGTCTCGGTTTACGTGCTGGGGCCGTCTCATCATGCCCTAGCCGATAACAAGCTGTTCGCTGCGACCACTTCGCTCCTTTTGCTGGGACTTCTCACGTTCGTCAACATCCTCGGCCTCGGCGTCGGCAAGTGGATCAACAATCTGGGTGCGATCGGTACATTCATCGCCGCAGCTGTTCTGATCGGACTCGGGATTGTGATCTATTCGCGCTTTGGAACCACAATCACCGCGGCGGATTTCAAAATTCCGGTGAATCCAAAATTTGTCTTGAATTCTTTCGGCGTGATCTGTTTCGGTCTCGTCGGCCTGGAACTCGCTTCCGTCATGGGCGATGAAATCAAAGATCCGCAGCGCACTCTGCCCGGTGCCGTCGCCTGGGGTGGAGTACTTTCGGGCGCGCTTTACGTGGGCGCAACCCTCACCCTCCTGATCGCGATTGGAAAAGATCTCAACGTCTTGCAAGGGGTCGTTCAGGCAGTCACACAAATGGCAACCCGCGTGGGAATCGGCTGGTTGATCATTCCTTTCGCGCTCATGCTCAGCCTCTCCATCGCCGGGATTGGCTCAGCCTGGATGGGCGGTGCAGCGCGGATCCCCTTCGTCGCGGGTCTCGACTCCTACATGCCATCGTGGCTCGCGAAGGTGCATCCGCGCCATGCCACGCCGTATGTGGCGTTAATCGTGCAGGGGATCGTATCCGGGGTGCTGGTCATTTTGAATTTTGCCGGTGCCGGCGTGCAGGAGACCTTCCAAAAGTTGCTGTCACTCGCGGTCGTGCTGCAGCTCGTGCCCTTCCTCTATATGTTCTGTGCGCTGGTGAAATTTGCGGTGACCGAAACCACTCCTCAAGGCCAATATGGCCGAGGCGCAATGTTCGTAGCGGGAATGAGCGGACTGTTGACCACGATCCTTGGCATCGCCCTGGTATTCTTTCCGGCCCAGCAGATTACCTCTCTGTGGCAATACGAACTTTGGATGGTCGGCGGCACGCTGTTCTTCCTTAGCCTCGCCGCATTTTTCTTTTTCGTCTATGGCCGCAGAAAAGCCCCGCAAGGGCGACATATTTTAGACCAGGACGTGAGTCCTGCATTATCGAAGGAATCGCAATAGCACCGTGGAAGAGCGGTCCTTCAGGGCCGCGACTTGGTACGAAAGATCAAGGGCCTTCAGGCCCGGAAGAGATACAGGAGGGCCACGATGCCCAGCGGAGTTCAAACCGACGTTCAGAAAGAAGTGAAGACCTACCAGATGTTCATCAATGGCGAATTGACCCCGAGCCATTCCGGCAAGACTTTCCCGGTGTACGACCCCTCCACCGAGGAAGTCATCGCGCATGTTCCCGACGCCGATGCCGAGGATGTGAACCGTGCGGTTGCCGCGGCCAAATCCGCATTCGAAGACGGCCCGTGGGCAACAACGACCGCACAGGAGCGTGGACGCGTCCTCTTCCGTCTCGCCGGCAAAGTTCGCCAGAATCTTCCCGCTCTGGCGGAACTCGAGTGCCGCAACACCGGTAAGCCGATCGTTGAGGCTGAGTTCGACCTCAACGACGTCGCTACCTGCTTCGAATATTACGGAGGTCTAGCTACAAAGATCACAGGCTCGGTGAATCCCGTTCCCGACAATGCCATGTCTCTTTCCCTGAAAGAACCGGTCGGCGTTGCCGGACAAATCATTCCCTGGAACTATCCGCTGCTCATGGCCGCTTGGAAACTTGCGCCCGCCCTGGCCGCCGGATGCGCTTGCGTCCTCAAACCCGCCGAGCAAACGCCGCTGACTGCGCTCGAACTCGCAAACTATTTCCCTGACTGCGGCCTGCCCCCGGGCGTGGTCAACATCGTTACGGGATTCGGCGAGACCTGCGGCGCTCCCATCGTGCAACATCCCGATGTGAACAAGATTGCCTTTACGGGCAGCGCTGCTGTGGGCAAGATCATCGTCAAACAGGCGGCGGATACCGTGAAGCGCGTGACTCTCGAACTCGGAGGCAAGTCTCCCAACATCTTTTTCGCCGACGCTGATTTCGAAGCCGCCATCGACGGTGCTCTCTTCGGCGTATTCATCAATCAAGGCGAAGTCTGCTCGGCCGGCAGCCGCATCTTGGTGCAGAAGACGATTTACAAGAATTTCGTCGAGGCCATGACCGAGAAAGCCAAGAAGATCAAGCTCGGCCCTCCTCTCGATCGAGATACCAAGATGGGGCCGCTGGTTAGCAAGGAACAATATGATCGTGTGAATGAATATGTGGCGATCGGCAAGAAGGAAGCCAAACTGGCTGCTGGCGGCGGACGCCCCGAGAAAATTGCGAAGGGCTATTACGTGCAGCCGACGATTTTCTATGACGTTGCGAACAGCGCTCGCATCGCGCGCGAAGAAATCTTCGGACCAGTGGCTGCGGTAATTCCGTTTGAAGATGAAAAAGACGCGTTGAAGATCGCCAACGATTCTCCCTACGGCCTGGCCGCCGCAGTCTGGACGCGCGACATCTTCAAGGCCATGCGCGCCGTCAAAGGCTTGCGCGTTGGGATCGTCTGGGTGAATCACATGCAACCGACGTACGTCGAAGCCCCCTGGGGCGGATTCAAACAATCCGGTTTCGGCCGCGAGCTTGGTCCCTGGGGAATGGAAGAGTATCTGGAAACCAAGCAGGTTTACATCAATTTGAACGAAGCGCCAATCGGCTGGTACTGAGACCGCGGACCGGGTTGCGATTACCGGGTACTCAGGCGCTGGAACTGAAAACCAGCCGCGAAGCGGCGAGAGAATGCAGCCCACAGCGCAAGGCGTGGGTATTCGAAACTCAGAACGACCCAGCCCCGCAGGGGCGAAATAACGAACCGCAACTACGAGACTACGATGTCTACCATTCAACTCCGCACACCGATTCCAGGCCCGAATTCGAAATCCCTCCACGAGCGCCGCTCGAAAGCCGTGCCCCGCGGGCTTTCTCACGGCACTCCCATTTACGTTGCCAAAGCTGAAGATGCCTGGCTCGAGGATGTCGACGGCAACCGCTATCTCGATTTCGCCGGCGGCATCGGATGCCTCAACGTCGGTCATCGCCGCCATGAAGTAGTTGGGGCCGTCAACGGGCAGCTAGAAAAATTCCTGCACACCTGCGTGCAGGTCACGCCGTATGAAAGCTACGTCCGTCTCGCCGAGCGCATGAACGAGGTCACTCCCGGCAACTTCGCCAAGAAAACCATGTTCGTCAACAGCGGCGCCGAAGCAGTCGAGAATGCCGTGAAGATCGCGCGCGCCCACACCAAGCGCCCGGGCATCATCGCCTTCGAAGACGCGTTCCATGGCCGCACCATGATGACTCTAGCTCTCACTAGCAAAACCCATCCCTACAAAGCCGGATTTGCGCCATTCCCGGCCGAAGTCTACCGGGTTCCATTCGCCTATTGTTACCGCTGCTCGTACCACTTGAAATATCCCGAGTGCGATCTGTATTGTGCGCGTCATCTGGAAGATACGTTCAAGCGCGTGGTCGCCAACGAAGAAGTTGCCGCGGTGATTGCCGAGCCAGTTTTGGGCGAAGGAGGATTTGTCGTCCCTCCCCCGGACTATTTCAAAGTTCTCATCGACCTTTGCCATCGGCATGGGATTCTCTTCATCGCCGATGAAGTGCAATCCGGTTTTGGCCGCACCGGAGCTCTGTTTGCCTGCGAACGCTACGGCATCGAACCTGACCTCATCGTCACAGCGAAATCACTCGGCGGGGGCTTGCCACTGGCTGGGGTTACGGGCCGCGCCGAAATCATGGACGCGCCGGGCGCCGGCGGCCTGGGCGGAACATTCGCCGGTAACCCGCTTTCCTGCGTGGCGGCTCTGGCAGTTTTGGATTTGTTTGAGCGCGAAAATTTGCTGGCGCGTGCCAATGAACTCGGCTCGCACTTCCAGCGCCGCGCGCACGAATGGCAACGCCGCTTGCCGATCGTCGGAGATGTGCGCGGCCTCGGCGCCATGCAAGCGATTGAACTTGTGCAATCGCAGAAAACAAAAGCGCCCGCGGCCGAGGAGACGAAAAAGATCACGCAATACTGCTATGAGCACGGTTTGATCACAATCACCGCCGGCTCGTACGGAAACGTCATCCGCGCGCTGGTTCCACTGGTGATCACAAGCGAGCAAATGGACGAAGCGCTCGATGTGCTGGAAGCCGCGCTCGCCAGCGTTTGTGACCAGAAAAACGCAGTGCCGCAATTGGTTTGATTTAAAGATTTGTCATCCTGAGCGAAGGTTGGTCGTCGCGCGTGACGCGCGATGACCAAACGCAGTCGAAGGATCCCACGCTTGCCTATATGATGGATGATGTCGCAGGGAGTTCTTTCCAAGTCTTCAACGCCATGATCCAGAATTCTTCGCGAACGCGAAAGGCACTACGAACATGACCACTGTTGCTGCACCTCCCGTTGCTAAGCTGACGAACTACATTAACGGCGAATGGCACAATTCGCAGGCGTCCGAATGGCGCGACGTCGTGAATCCGGCGACTGGCGAGCTGCTCGCCAGCGTTCCTCTGGGCGACGCCGCCGACGTCAATGCTACCGTCGAAGCCGCAGCCGCAGCTTTTCCCGAATGGCGCCGCACTCCTCCGGAAGATCGAATCCAGCCGCTCTTCAAGCTCAAGATGTTGCTGGAAGAGCACATTGACGACATCGCCCGCATCATCACCATCGAGAACGGCAAGACCTTCGCCGAAGCGAAGGCCGAGATGCGCCGCGCGATCGAGAATGTCGAAGTCGCCTGCGGCATTCCCATGATGATGCAGGGCTACAACCTCGAAGACGTGGCGCGCGGCATTGATGAAATGATGATCCGCCAGCCGCTCGGCGTAGTCGCGGCTATCGTTCCCTTCAATTTTCCCGGAATGATCGCATTCTGGTATCTGCCCTACGCGATCGCTACTGGGAATACATTTATTCTGAAGCCGAGCGAGCGCGTGCCGCTGACCATGCGCTATATCTACGAACTGCTGGGGAAGATCGGACTGCCGAAAGGCGTAGTGAACCTTGTGAACGGCGGCAAAGCCGCAGTCGACGCGTTAATCGATCATCCCAAAGTTCGCGCCATCAGTTTCGTCGGATCGACACCCGTTGCCCGCTATATCTATGCCCGTTCAGCCGAAAAGGGCAAGCGCTGCCAGTGTCAGGGCGGAGCGAAGAATCACGTGATCGTTCTCCCCGACGCCGATATGCCCATGGCCACTCAAATCATCAGCGACAGCGCTTTCGGATGCGCCGGCCAGCGTTGTCTGGCCGTCTCCGTTGCGGTCACGATCGGAGAAGCGCAGAAAACATTTCGCGACTTCATCGCCGATGCGGCTTCAAAACTGAAAGTCGGCTACGGGCTCGAAGAGGGCGTACACATGGGTCCAGTGATTACGCCGCAGAGTAAAGGGCGCGTCGAGTCGTTAATCGGCATTGGTGAGAAGCAGGGAGCGAAGGTTCTGCTCGATGGCCGCAACACGAAAATTCCAAAACACGAATCAGGGAATTTCGTGAAGCCCACGATTCTCGATGACGTCCCTGCGACCAGCGAAATTACCGATACCGAAATCTTTGGTCCGGTTCTGAGTCTGGTTCACGCGGATAATCTCGACGAAGGGTTAGCGTTTCTGGAGCGTAGCGCCTACGGAAATCAGGCTTCGCTGTTTACATCCAGCGGATCGGCGGCGCGCCGCTTCCGTTACGAAGCGCCTGCGGGAAATATCGGCATTAACATTGGAGTCGCGGCACCCATGGCCTATTTCCCTTTCAGCGGTTGGAAGAACAGCTTCTTTGGCGATCTGCACGCCCAGGGCCGAGATGGAATTGACTTCTACACGGATAAGAAAGTCGTTGTCGAACGCTGGGCCAAAGAGCACAGCAGAAAGTTTTAATCTCACCACGGAGACACGGAGAAGAAAGAAAAGGTTTTCTCTGTGGCTCTGTGGTGAATGATTTTGTACGTGAGGAATTTATGACTACAACTGTTGCGAATCCCGCTATGACCGGCCAGGAAATGGTCGATCTCACCAAGAAGTACACTCTTTTCGAGTGGTCTGCCCAATCTAAGGTCGATCCCATCCCCGTCGCCAAAGCCAAGGGCATTTATTTCTGGACGCCGGAAGGCAAGCGCTTCATCGACTTCAACAGCCAGTTGATGTCCGTTAATATCGGCCATGGGGACGAGCGCGTCATCAACGCCATCAAAGAGCAGGCCGAAACGCTCTGCTATGCCAATCCCTTCATGGCGACGGAACCTCGCGCTCGGCTGGGCGCGAAGCTGGCCGAGATCGCGCCAGGCGACATCGACACCTTCTTCTTCACCAATGGCGGCGCCGAAGCCAACGAAAATGCAATCAAGCTTGCCCGCTTTTTTACCGGACGCCATAAGATCATGGCGCGCTACCGCTCGTATCACGGTGCGACCGCCGGCAGCATGACCCTTACCGGTGATCCCCGCCGCTGGGCCGCTGAACCGGGAATTCCGGGAGTGGTCCGTGTGCTCGATCCCTACCACGGCATCGAGCGGGGATGGGAATCCGCCGAAAGTTCGCTGGCAAATATTGAAGAAACGATGCAGCTCGAAGGTCCGCAAACCATTGCCGCGTTCATTCTCGAAACAGTGGTCGGCACAAACGGAATTCTCATTCCTCCCGACGGCTACATGCAAGGCGTGCGCAAACTCTGCGACAAATACGGCATCCTGATGATCGCCGACGAGGTAATGGCCGGATTTGGACGCACTGGCGAGTGGTTCGCCATCGATCACTGGAAAGTCGTTCCAGACCTGATCTGCATGGCCAAGGGACTGACCGCGAGCTATCTCCCGCTGGGTGCGGTCGGCATGCGGCATCACATCGCGCAGCATTTTCAGGACAAAGTGTTCTACGGCGGCTTGACTTACAACTCCCATCCCATGGGGTGCGCGGCCGCGCTGGCCACGATTCGCGTGTACGAAGAAGACAAGCTGATCGACAACGCGAAGAAAATGGGCGCGATCATGAAGCAACTCGGCGCCGATATGCAGGCCAAGCATCCCTCGGTCGGCGCTGTGCGTTCCATTGGCTTATTCGGGATTTTCGAACTTGTACGCAACCGCAAGACAAAGCAACCTATGGCACCGTTTAATGGCACCTCCGAGGAAATGACCGCGCTGGGAAAGTTTTTCCGCGAGCAAGGCTTGTACACGCTGGTGCGCTGGAATACCTTCTTCACCAATCCTCCGCTCTGCATTAGCGAGCAGCAATTGCGAGAGGCTTTTGCAATCATCGACAAAGGTTTGGAGATTACCGATCGCGCAGTGAAAGACTAACTTCTCGTAAGCCACGTTCCCGCGGTGAATCGGCGCTCACTTGCCTGTGGTGTGTAGCAGGCGTGTAGTTCGTCGCGCATTGGATAATTGTTCCAAATTCCGAACGAAACCAACCAAAATCGCCACGTTACCGCCATGTGAAAGCCATCCTTTCGCAGAAGTTTCGCACCGTGTTCGGTTTTCGTAACGACGGTTGCAAAATGTGACTCTCGTCACTGATACTGCACCGAGTCTCCCGTAATGCTGTGTTTCGCTGCGTCCGCGCCGGTCTGCCAGCGATCGCATACAGGTTGGAGAATTTTCTCAGCCGTAGGCGGCGTCGCCACAACCATAATGTAGGATTCAGGAGTCGGCTTGAACAGGATCGCTCGGTGGATCTCTTTCGATTTTTTCCCCCGGTGGGGACGGACTTCGCCCAGGCGATATGCGTTCACGGCTCTAGTCCTCGCGCTTGCGACGGTGGCGCGTTACGTCCTTGATACTTACGTCGGATTGACTCCTCCGTTTATTTTCTTCTATCCCGCAGTCTTGATTATCAGTTTATTCGCCGGACTCTGGCCTAGTGTAGTCGCAACATTCTTGTCGGCTGCCATCGCCGAAGTGTTCTTCATCGTCGGGGTCGGCGCACCACTGCTAGACCGTACCCAACAATTTGTGGCATCGGCAGTGTTCTGTACCTTGGCGATTTTGACCAGCGCTTTTCTGCATGCGGCGCGTCGGCGGGCCGGGGAGTCGCTTCGCGTGGGAGAAGACCGTTACCGCGACCTGGTCGAGCACAGCCAGGACCTGCTCTGCACCCACGATTTGGAAGGAAGGCTGCTGACAGTCAATCCCGCTCCGGCGCGCATTCTGGGCTATTCGGTTGAAGAGTTACTCAAGATTCCAATGCGCAATTTGATCGTCCCGGAGGGCCGGGAAGAGTTCGAGAGCCTGGAGCGGCTCCGGACTACCGGCCAACCGGAGCGCGGCCTGCTATGCGTTATCTGCCAGAGCGGAGAAACCAGGATTTGGGAGTACCACAACACCCTGCGCACTGAAGGCGTGGACAAGCCAATCGTGCGCGGAATGGCGCACGACTTGGCGGATGGAACCGAGAGGCACGAACTGGGCAATGCCGCACCTCTACTCGATCCGCAGGGGAACGTCCGCGGAGCAGTCGCCGCTGCCGTGGACGTCACGGAGCAGGTCCGGGCCGAAGCCGCGCTGCGCCACAGTGAAGAGCACTTCCGGATTCTGGTGGAACAGGTTCCCAATGGGATCTTCATTGCCGATTCTCACGGAACATACCTTGACATGAACTCGGCGGGCGCAGAAATGCTCGGCTATTCGCGGGAGGAGCTTTTGCAGCGCGGCATTCCCGACGTGGTCGCGGCAGAGGAGCTCCAGCGCGTCCCCGACGAACTGCAAGCGCTGCATGAAAAAGCGATTGTTCGTAGCGAATGGAAGTTCAAGCGCAAAGACGGGTCATTTTTCCCCGGCGAGGTGTTCGGTAGAAAGCTGCCCGATGGCCGCTTGCAGGGTATCCTGTGCGACATCACCGATCGCAAGCGGGCAGAGGAACTCTTGCGCCAAAATGAAGAACGCTTTCGCGTCGCGCTGAAAGATTCTCCCATCAGCGTTTTCAGCCAGGATCGAGAGCTGCGCTACACCTGGATCTACAATGCGCAGTCCCATTGGCAGGAAAATGTCTTGGGGATGACCGACGATGATCTGCTCGGTCCGGACAAAGCTCGGCCATTGCGCGAACTGAAACAAAAAGTTATCGAAACCGGCGTGGGGGTGCGCGAAGAAGTCATGATTCGCACGAACGGAAAAAGTCTTTCCTTTGACGTCACCATTGAGCCCCTGTTTGATTCCGAAGGGCGCGTTGTGGGCATCACGGGCGCGGCTATGGATATCGCGCGGCTCCGGGAACTGGCTGACAGCTTGCAAGATGCCAAGGAACAGCTGATCCGCGAAAAGCGTTACCTCGAAAAAGAGATCGATGCGGAGCTCGGTTTCGAGAGGATTATTGGCCAGAGTCCCGCATTGCGCGAGGTGTTAAAGCAAGCCCGCGTCGTGGCCTCCACCGATTCGACCGTGTTACTGCTGGGAGAAACCGGCACCGGCAAGGAATTGGTGGCCCGCTCGATCCACGGGCTCAGCTCGCGCCACGATAAAAGTTTCATCAAGCTCAATTGCGCCGCCGTACCCACCGGCCTCCTGGAAAGCGAACTCTTCGGCCACGAAAAAGGATCATTCACCGGAGCCGTCAGCCAGAAGGTTGGACGTCTGGAACTCGCCGACAAGGGAACCCTGTTTCTGGACGAAGTCGGCGAATTACCTTTGGAGCTCCAGCCCAAGCTGCTGCGCGTATTACAGGACCGCGAATTCGAACGCCTCGGCGGCGTTCGTACTCTGCATGTGGACGTGCGGATTATCTCCGCCACCAATCGCGATTTGAAAGCAGACTTGGCTGCCAGGAGATTCCGGGAAGATTTGTTTTACCGGCTCAACGTATTTCCCATTGAGTTGCCGCCGCTTCGACAGCGCCCCGACGATATCGCAAAGCTGGTCCATCATTTTGTGGCCAAGCATGCTACCCGCATGGGTAAGCACATACAATCCATTCCCGATAAAACCATGAACGTTCTGGGGCAATGGAACTGGCCAGGAAACGTTCGTGAATTGGAAAACCTGATCGAGCGCATGGTCATTCTGACCAAGGACCGCGTGCTGGCACCCCCGCCTGTGGAATTGTGTTCCCCCCAACTCGCGGCCGATGACAGTTTCACGGATATGGAGCGCGAACATATTATTCGCGTCTTGCGCGAAACCAACGGTGTGCTTTCCGGCTCCGACGGAGCCGCCACCAGGTTGGGCGTCAAGCGCACCACGCTGCAGTCGATGCTGAAGCGCTTCAATATCCAGGTGCAGGATTTCCGACGCGGCCCCGCACCCCTCGCTCCTGGCTAACTCCGAGGTCTTCCGCCGTGTAACTCTGTGCCCTCTGTGGTGGCCTGTGCCTCCGAGAAACCCTGGAATCCTCATTTCGCCAGGCGGTTGTACTTCTTGAGCACTTCCCGCAGCCGGTCGTGCGGCAATGCGATCACTGTATGCCCATTGATGCCGGTCATCGTTTCCGCGGCGACCATGGCATTCACGACAGCTTCTTCCGTGGCTTGCACGGTGGCCAGAAAAATCGGATCTAGACCGTCGTTTGGCAGCATGGTCAGCGCATGTAATCCCTTTGGACCCGCCGCCCCCGGATTCGCCGTTGAAAATGCGATAAAAATATCTCCCGACCCGTCGCCGGAGTAGCTTCCATCCCGGCCCAGACCGAGCGAAACTTTCTTCGCAACCCGCTTCAGTTGCGTGGGAATCAGCGGCGTGTCGGTGGCCACGACCACGATAATCGAGCCCACATCTTTATCCCAGACCGTGTGTTCCGGAATCTCCCGTCCCACATTGACCCCCGCGATCCGCAGTTGCTCGCGCGACCCATAGTTGCATTGCACCAGAACTCCGACCGTGTAATTTCCTTCTTTCGTTTGCACCAGGCGAGACGAAGTGCCGATCCCGCCCTTAAACTCGTTGCAGATCATGCCCGTGCCGCCACCCACATTGCCTTCCTCGACCGGTCCGGACTGAGCCGAATCGATCGCGTGCCATGCGTTCTCAGCGGTCACGTGAAATCCATTGATATCGTTCAAATAGCCATCCCAGGTTTCGGCCACCACCGGCAGCGACCACCAATAGCCTTCCATATCCGGCGAGCCGTGCTTGACCTTCCATGCGATGACCGCATCGCGCACCACCCCCACGCTATGCGTGTTCGTGATCATGACCGGGCCGTCGAGAAATCCGGAATCCTCGACCCACGTGGTGCCGGTCATCTCGCCGTTGCCGTTCAATGTGAACCAGGCAGCAAAGACGGCATCTTTCGAATTCTTTCCTCGCGGCTCGATTGCCGTTACTCCGGTCCGCACCGGGCCTTGACCCACCACCAGTTTGCCCGCGCCGGAAATCAAGGTCGTTTCCCCGACCTCGACCCCGCCCACGTCGGTGATCGCATTGTACTTGCCGGGTGTACCGTCAAAGGGAACTCCGAGATCCCGCGCCCGAGGCTTGGTTTGAGCCGACAAACTCAGGGAGAACAGAATCAGCAACACGCTTCCTGCCGCCATCGAACGAAATCGCTTTCCGACACGGAATCGCTTTCCGAAATCAGCGAACATGTGCCCTCCGGAGAACCCCGCAGTATACAGCGCCCGCTGTAGACAGGAATGCAGTGAATTGAGGTTTGTTGCCCGCCGCTACGCGCGGGTACAATCAATTTGGCGTTGTGATGGGGGAAGAATGGATAGCTGGAAGAAGGCCGTCATCGCGGGAGCAATTGGAGCAGGCGGCATCCTGTTCATGAAGCGAAGATTTCCCGCCGGCGTGCTAGCAACCGGAGTGGGGCTGGCGGTGCTGGCATCGGAGTATCCCGAAAAGTTTGAGCGAGTACGGCAGCGCCTGCCGGAATATTTTGAGCGCGGCATGCAAGTCATGGAGATGGCCGGCCGCGCCGGCCGCCGTCTCACCTGGGCGAATGCCGGTCAGACCGCGATGGAAGCCTGGGAAGAAATCAGCGGATAAAAATCATACTGTGGAGCTCGGACGACTGTCCGGTGTCATCCTGAACGCAGCCGTTCTTCGGGCGAAGTGAAGGATCCCCCCGCTAAGCCGGCTTGGCGCGTAAGCCAAATTCCGCAGCCTTACTGATGCTGAAGCCAGAGGTCCAGGGGACTGACGAAGTCCTGCTTTTACTCGATGCCCAACTGCTTTCTGGCATCCGCGCTAAGCCGCTCCGGAGTCCACGGCGGAGTCCACACCACATTCACCTGCACGTTGCGCACGCCCGGCAACTGCTCCAGACGCGACTTTACTTGTGCGCTGATGTTCACGTGCTCCGGGCAGCCCTGCGCGGTCAGCGTCATCTCGATCGTGACGTCCTGCTTGTTGTCGTCCGCGGGCGTAAAGCCGACGTTGTAAATCAGGCCGAGATCGACGATGTTGACCGGAATCTCAGGATCGTAGCAGCTCCTGAGCGCGCTTAGAACATCTTGTTCAGTCACCGGCATGGGGCCTACTCCTGCTATTGAGTGTACAACGGCCCGGAAATTCGACGAGCACGGGGCCCCATCCTTGTAGCGCTTTGTGCGACAGGATGGGGATTTTGACTTCCACCCTAGCTTTCTGAACTCATCACACTCGAAGCGATAATAGCTGCCATAATTCTTCCATGCTCACTCCAGACACCAAGAAAAAGATTCAACTCGTGCTGGCCATCGCCATCGTCGTGGCGGCCGCCCGCACCGGCTATATTTTTTATCAGCGCCACCAAGACTACGTCGCCGCCGAAAAACAGAAGCAGGCGCAGAATCTCGGATATTCCGATCCCGACTTGTATGTCAATCCCAGGAGGCTTTATCCCTACGACTTGAAATCCGCGATGCAGCTCACCCAGCAGCCTGTCTGGGTTCAGGAGGGCTATCACTATGCCTATTACCCCTACGAACCCGGCAGCAAGCGCGTCGATTTCAAACACGAAACTGGAGTGCTCGGCCCCATCGAAGAATTGCACATTACCGATGTGATCACCGCTATGCCGCCCGGTGCAGGCCAGCAGAGGCAAGTCGTGGCCCTATTTGAGAAGGATGGGAAAAGCTACGCCGTGCCCATTGGAGTCGAAGCGGATAACGAATACAAAATTTATTCCGACTACATGTTTTTCGTCGAGAATCCGCACGATCTCTACAAGCACTGGCCTGCGGACGTCTGGCAAGCCATCGAGCAGCACGAAGTCAAGCCCGGGATGAACGAACTGCAGGCCAGTTTTTCCGTAGGCATGGGCGTGCCTGATCCGGGCGGTGATTCCGACGAAAAAACAGTCCGGTATCCGAACGGCGGCAAGCCCCTGGTCGTTGTTTTTCGTGATGGAAGAGCGGCTGAGATTACGCCGGGGGCGCAGCCATCGTAAGCGCCAGATTCTCCCTTGCAGTTCGGGAGGGCTTTGCGTCAGGTTTGGAAAGGGCACAAATTTCACTCGTGCCGGGAAGTTTCCTCGGCAATCGGCGCGGGAAATCGTAGCTTTCCAAGCAGGAGCGAGACTCGACTTTTTTGGCGCTCTTTTTACTCGCTCGGTTGTGGGCCGGTGAACTCCGAACAACAAGGCTTCTGCGTCGGCTTGAACTCCATCAGTTCAATGCGCGTCAGATCCGGATCGTAGATATTCAGCTGCCACTTGCCGTCTCTTCCCATTTGTGCCCGCTCGTCGCCGTGCGGATTCCAGCCATGCGACGACTCCAGCAGCGCCTGCGCTTTCTTCATATCCACCACGCCCAGAGAAACGTGATTCATCACTCCCGTCAACTGCAGGTCAGGATGTGCGGGCTGATTCAGCATGTACTCGAGCCAGTCAGTGCCGTCGGGAACCTGCAACGAGAACCAATCGGTTTCGTCGTCTTTCATCCCGCCATGCCAGTACGGACGAAAGCCGAGAATTTCGCGATAGAAGTGGTCCTCGGCTTCCTGATGGTAGACGAGAAATCCCGCGTGGATGATATGGTGCGAAACTGCCGTCACCGGCGCCGCCGGAATGTTCTCTTTTCCGCGTTCCACAAACTCCACGCGATGGCCATCGGGATCGTTGACCGTGAAGCTCAGACTGTGGTCAGAGCGCCCCTCGATATGCGAGGGCTTGATCCCTTTTTCCACCAGATAACGGCGCAGCGCCACAATGTTATCCGTCGTGAAAGCCACGTGATCCATCCGGTCGGTCGCTTTGGGATCGGGCGCAGGCGAGTATCCGATCCATTGCCGGCCGACCATGTAGCGCAAAATTTGTCCGGGCTCAACCGGCGCAGCCGACGGCAGTCCCAGTACATTGACGTAAAGCTTGTTCACTTCGTCGGCAGAAGTTGTATAGAACGCGACGTGATCCACGCCGGTAATGTGTGGCCGCTTGACTGTGGATTGGGCCGAAGATGAAGAAGAAGCGAAACCTGCAATGATGAGAACACTGCAGCAAAGCATGGGGATTTTCATGGCGGTTCGATTCTAGATCAGCAGGAGCGGATTTTCGATTGCAAAGGCGTAGCTTTCATCTGCGCCCAAATGTAGCTCCGGGCGCATTCGTCCGGGCTTGCGCGAAGCGTAATAAGCCTGCAAGATGGCGAGGTTCCAACCCTCCTATACTCCGTCGAGAAATTGCCGCAGCAGGCGCGCGGCTTCCTGCGGCTGTTCCCACGGCGAGTAATGTCCAGCCTTGGGAATCACGCGCAACTTGCTTCCGGAAATGTGTTGGCGCATGACTTCCGCTTCATTGATTCCCGTCATGATGTCTTCGTCGCCGGTCACAAGCAGTGTGGGAACATTGATGGTCTTTAATGTATCAACCGAGTCTGGGCGCACGGCCATGCCACGCTGCACTTGCGCAATATCATCGGGCGACATCTTTCGCATCATGCGAAGCGCGTTCTCGACCAGGTCAGGACGCGATTCGCGCGTACTCTTGCCCAATAGCTTCGGGATCATCGATTCGAGAAATGGTTCCGTGCCGCGCTCCAGAACGTCATTCGCGGCCTGCAGACGTCCAGCTCGCGCTTCCGGCCCATCCGCCATAGCCTTCGTGTTGAACAGGGCAAGCGCTGCCGCTCGGCCGCGAAACTTGCGCCAGAATTCGAAAATGTTGTATCCGCCGATCGAGACTCCGATGATCGGAGCTCGACCAACGTCCGCATCGTCCATGACTCGCGCAATATCGGCTGCGTGTTTCTGCATGGTCGCCGGCCCGTCGCCGACTCCAGAATCGCCGTGCCCGCGCAGATCGGGAAGGATCAGCCGATAACGCGCCGAAAGCGCTTCGGCCACCGGCAGCCAAAACTCGTGATGCACAGGAAACGGATGCAGAAGAACGACGGGTGATCCATCACCGAGAGTCCAATAGACGATCTCAGCATCGTCGCTTTTGATCCGCTGCGAAGAGGTGTCGCTCATGAAGAAGAATTAAAACACAGTCTCCGGACACGCAGCATGGGCTAAGCGGTTGCGGTGCGACGGCCGGAGTAACCGCCGGCGTGACGAGCTTCGAACTATGTCTCTCTTCATTTCGCCAGTAAATCCATTTGCAGACTAGAGAGCACGTGTGGCAGAGTCCTCACTTGCGTATGAAGCCTGAAGTCGGAGGCCCGAGGTCCGAAGCCAGATCTTATATGCACTCTTCAAGCCAGCAACGGGCGATCGTATTCGCCGCCATTTTCGTCGTCGTCTTTCTGTTACACGCTCGGCTGCTGCAGCTTCCTTACTTCTGGGACGAAGCTGGATACTACGTTCCTGCCGCCCGCGACATTCTGCTCACCGGCAGCCTGATTCCGCATACGACCGTCTCGAACGCTCATCCCCCACTGGTCATGGCGTGGGTTGCGCTCTGGTGGAAACTGGCAGGCTACGCGCCTCTGGTGACTCGCTCCGCCATGCTGGTGGTTGCCGCGTTCTCCCTCCTTGGCCTATTTCGGCTTGCCGAGCGCGCGGCCAATACGGAAGTGGCGATCGCATCGGCATTTTGTACGGCCCTGTATCCGGTATTTTTTGCGCAGAGTTCGTTGGCGCAGGTCGATCTGGCTGCTGCCGGCCTCACGTTCTGGGGATTGTGCTCGTATCTCGAAGACCGACCGGTCGCGACAGCGGCTTGGTTTTCGCTGGCAGCGCTCGCCAAAGAGACGGCGATCATCACGCCTCTGGCCTTGCTGAGCTGGGCGCTTTTGTGCGCGTTGCTGCCTGGATCAAGTCAGCCTATGGCGAGAGGGAAGTCGAGCTGCGCTCGACCGGACAGCAGACGGCGGCTTTCCCCACATGGACTCTGCTGGCCACAAATTCTTCCACTCTTGCTATCAGTCATTCCGCTGACGATCTGGTACGCCTACCACTATTCTCGCACCGGATACGTCTTCGGCAATCCAGAATTCTTCCGTTACAACGTGGCGGGGACGCTGAACCCAGTGCGTTTTGTTCTCGCGCTCGCGCTTCGTCTGTGGCAAACGTTCGGATACATGCATCTGTGGTTTCTGACGTTAGCTATGCTGCTCGCGATGTCACTGCCACCGGTAAAAGAGGAAGGCAGCGAGCGGCAGCGGATCGCCATCCCGATGCAAGCGATTCTCTTCGTCGTGATTGCTGCATCCATCATTGCCATGGCGCTGATTGGCGGAGCCGTGCTGGCCCGCTACATGCTCCCTGTAGTTCCGCTGGTGATCATCCTGGCGGTCTCGACGGTGAGGAGGCGGCTGCGTTACTGGCGTGCAGCGATTGCGGTGATCGCCCTCGCATTCGTTGCTGGGTGGTATTGGAACCCTCCCTACGGATTCTCCCCCGAAGACAATCTCAGCTACCGCGACTATGTTGTCCTTCACCAGAAGGCCGAGAGCTTTCTTGAGGCTCGTTATCCCATGGCGCACGTTCTCACTGCCTGGCCAGCTTCAGATGAGCTGACGCGTCCGTGGCTTGGCTATGTGACACGTCCAGTACAAGTCGTGCGCATCGAGGATTTTTCGGCGGAGCAAGTGATCTCAGCGGCCGATTTTCGCGAGCATTACGAAGTCGCGCTCGTGTTCTCCACGAAGGACGAACCGGAGCATCCGCTGCTG
This sequence comes from uncultured Acidobacteriaceae bacterium, assembly GCA_963772045.1. GTDB lineage: Bacteria > Acidobacteriota > Terriglobia > Terriglobales > Acidobacteriaceae > Sulfotelmatobacter. The sequence continues at coordinate 495,432 of CAVYWC010000007.1, forward strand.
GAGCGCTGGATGATTTCGAACGGACACGCAAGCCGATGGCGAGCGGACGCCTTGGTCCGCTGGCAGAATCTGAAACGTCGCTTCTTCGGCTATCACCGCGATCTGCCACCGCAAGCTGCGGCAATGATCCTCGGCGGGCATATCGTGTTCTCAGAAGAACGTAAAGGCCAGTGGGTCGCGGTGATCGAGATGGAAAGAAGAAAATCGATAGAACTCGCATCGAGGTGAGGAACGGAAGAGGGCTCTTGACAACCACTAGCGTTGCTGCTATTTCTGTAACAACAGAAAATACAGATAGTACGAGCGATACTGGCGTGTCGCCAAGAGAGGGATCTTATGAAGCTCATCTTTCCCGATCTGTTGCGCCCTAACGGTACCGTTGGCCGGGGCACCTACGCTTTGATAGGAGTGCTGGGGTTCGCGCTGAAGCATAATCTTGATCGCCTGCTTGCAACATACATATTCCATCGCCCATGGAGCGTCTTCAACTATTGGGTTCCCGTGCGTGACGTCACCCGCATCACGCAATTGCGAGGCAGCGAAGCCGGATTTCTGGCATCGATGGCTGCACTCGCATTGCCGTTTATCTGGATTGGCGTTGTCTTGACCATGAAGCGCTTGCGGAGTGCGGCTCTCCCCATGCCCTTGCTTGTTCTGTTCTTCGTTCCCTTTCTCAACCTTGTCTTCTTTCTCGTCCTGTGCCTGCTGCCGTCGCGCATGCCCAACGAAGGGTCAGGCTACGACTCCGCCCGACAGGATTTCTCGGTTCGCCGAATCATTCCCAAGACCGCCACGGGCAGCGCGGCTATTTCTTTATTGATAACAGTCCCTCTCGGCCTAGCTCTTGCCCTGCTGGGAACGCAGTTGCTCAGGAACTATGGTTGGGGCCTCTTCGTAGCTCTTCCGTTTGCGATGGGCTTTGGCGCGGTGCTTATTTACGGGACTCATCAGCCGCGCACTTTGGCGCACTGCATCGCGGTTGCCTGCCTCGCGGTAGCTTTGCTGGGGGCGGCCCTGTTGGCGTTAGCGTTTGAAGGTGTAGTTTGCCTGTTGATGGCCGCTCCGATTGCCTTTCCACTGGCAATTTTCGGGGGAATCTGTGCCCACTTCGTGCAGCGACGTCGCTGGCTGCATCGGGATGTCCCGGCCTTTCTGTCTCTCCTGCTGATTTTCGTTCCGGGGATCGAATTAGCAGAGCACGCCGTCAAAGTTGCTCCGCCGCTATACGTCGTGCGAACGTCGGTTGATATCCAGGCTCCTCCCGAAAGAGTCTGGCGAGAGGTAATTGCTTTCTCCGAGATTCCTGCGCCAAGCGGATGGATTTTCCGCGCCGGGATTGCCTACCCTCTGCGCGCTGAAATGGTGGGTACTGGCGTCGGTGCTGAGCGACATTGTGTCTTCTCCACCGGGACATTTGTGGAACCGATAGAGGTCTGGGATGAACCGCGCCGGCTGAAATTTTCTGTCGTCTCCAATCCTCCTCCAATGCAGGAATGGACTCCCTACTCGCACATCGATACTCCACATTTGCACGGATTCCTCGTCTCCGAAGGAGGGCAATTTCTTCTCACGCTGCTGCCTGGTGGCGGTACGCGCCTCGAAGGCGCGACTTGGTATAAACACGGCCTTTGGCCTGCCTCTTATTGGCGCCTGTGGTCAGATGCCATCATTCACCGCATTCATCTTCGTGTGCTTAGGCACATTCGTGATGAAGCGGAAGCCAACACTTGACTCATTTATCCCCTCTGCATCAGATGGCAGGAATGCGTTTTGATCACCAGCCAGACTTGGCGTCCAGGCTCGAGTTGCAGGGAATCGCGAGCGGCCAAGGTGAGATGCGCTTCCATCTCCACGCCGGAAGCTCTTGCGTTCTCGGTAAAGTTCGTCAGGCCGCAATTCACGAGTGCGGCCACGATCACATCGCGCTGCTCCAGTGATATCACGCGGCCGGGAAGCACATTGCGGGCACTCAGGCCCCGGGGGAGGAAAGTCGCCAGCAGAATGTCGCCTGCGCGAATTCCGACCCGCAGTGTGGACCCAACCTCGGCACGTACCAGAGGAGTCTCAAGAGAGACCGGCTCATTCTCGTCGGCGAGCGTCGTGACCCGGCACGTCATGCTCCCCTGTTCAGGGTGAACTGCCTCGACCGTCACGTCGAAGATATTTTCGAATCCGGCCAATTCGGCGACGGTTTCCTGCAGGGGCGCGGTCATGACTTCGTGCGGAGTGCCCTGCGCGACGATGCGTCCGCGCTCGAGCACGATCACGCGCTCCCCGAGAGCAAAAACTTCCTCGCGGCTGTGCGTGACATAAAGAATGGGAATGCGGTGAGTGCGGTTCCAACTGCGCAAGTCATCGATGATCTTCGATTTCGTCGGCGCATCGAGAGCCGAAAGCGGTTCGTCGAGCAATAGCACGGCAGGATCGGTCACCAGAGTTCGTGCCAGCGCGACGCGCTGACTTTCGCCGCCGGAAATTTCGCGCGCAGAGCGGGAAGCAAGAGGCTCTATGCGGAGCGCCCGAAGAATCGCAGCGATGCCGGCCTTGCGCTCGGGCGGTGGCAGTTTGGCAAGGCCATAAGCAATGTTATGTTCGACGGTCAGGTGAGGGAACAATGCGAGGTTCTGAAAGACATATCCCACGCGGCGCTTGGCTACAGGCAGGTCAATACGCGATGTCATGTCGTACAAGACGCGCTCGCCAACTTGAATGCGTCCTTCCTCCGGAGTGACTAATCCTGCGACGCAATCGAGCAGAGTGGTTTTTCCCGCTCCTGAGGCGCCAAACAGAATCGTGAATCCGGGCGCGGCCTGGAAGTCAACATCCAGAATGAAATCACCGAGTTGTTTGCGAATGCGGACTGCAAGGCGAGGATTTTCGAATGCGGAAGCTGGCGAGAGGGACGGCGCTTGCGCAACCGGCGTGCCGGCTTCGGCTTTGGGCACTGCTTCGGCGCCAGCGAGTTCGCGGGTGTCGCTCATCCGGCTTTCATTCTACGGTTTCACGCTACGGGTTTCACGGCCCAGGCTTTGCGATTCGTGCCATAGACGATGGCCAGCAGCGCAAAGCAGAGGACGAGCAGCAGTAGAGCGGTGGCGTTTGCGCCGGCGTAGTCTGAGGCCTGCACGCGATCATAAATGTCAATCGAAACCGTCCGCGTGACGCCCGGAATATTACCGCCGACCATAAGCACGACCCCGAACTCTCCCATGGTATGTGCGAAGCTCAAGGCCGCGCCAGTAATGAGGCCAGGAACGGAGAGTGGAGCGACCACGCGGAAAAATGTTCGCAAGGAAGAAGCGCCGAGCGTCGCCGACGCGGCGATCAGCTTGCGGTCGACGGCCGCGAACGACGCCGCAAACGGCTGCACCGCGAAGGGGAGGCTGTAGATGATCGATCCGATCACGAGTCCCCAGAAGGTGAACGCCAGCGTATGGCCGGTGAGTGCAATCCACCAGCGCCCGAGCGGGCTGCGAGGTCCAAGCGCGACCAGCACATAAAAACCAAGTACGGTTGGCGGAAGGACAATCGGCAAGGCCACCACAGCTTCGATGAGGAACTTCCAGCGCGTGCGGGAAAACGCGACCCAATACGCAATGGGCAGCCCGATCACAAACAACGTCGCCGACACAATCACCGCCAACTGCAGTGTTAGCCAGAATGCTTGCCAGTTAATCGCCATGGGAGAGATTTGAGGAATCTGCCGTGCCTGCCCACGGCTTGAAGCCCAGGTAATCTTTATCACGGCACTTCGAATCCGTACTTCCTCAGCAATTCCGCCGTTTGTTTTGTCTTTATGTAGGCCAGAAACTCTGCGGCTTCTTTCTTATGTTGCGAATGCGAGACGATCACCACTCCCTGTGCGAGCGGCGGATAGTCTTCGGCGAGAACGATCCAATACTTACCTTTCCCCTGCATTGAAGGAGCGACGGCATGAGCCAGCGCGACAAATCCGACCTGCGCGTTGCCGGACTCCACAAATTGCGCAGCCTGCGAAATATTTTCCCCCAGCACCAGACGATCCGAGACGCGGTCATAGAGTCCTCTATGCTTCAGTGCGGCAACCGCGGCGCGGCCGTATGGAGCGTGCTCAGGATTGGCGATCGCAATCTTCTTTACTGAAGGATCGAGTAGAACGTTCATCCCTTTCTGATCAAGGTCAAGCGGCGAGTTGGCCGGAACCCAGAGCACCAGCCTGCCAATCGCGTATTCATACAGACTTCCAGCGTCGGCATCGCCGGCTGCGACGAGCCTGCGGGGATAATCCATGTCCGCCGAAAGGAAAAGGTCAAACGGAGCTCCGTTCTCGATCTGTTGGGTGAGCGCGCCCGACGCTCCAAATGACAGCTTCACGACGATTCCGGTCTGTTTCTGGTACCGGTCGCCGACCTCCTGCAGCACGGAACTGAGATCGGCCGCGGCCGCAATCGTCAATTCTTTGGAGTTTGATGGCTGTTGAGCCGACGCAAGCACTGGTGCAAACAAGCAAATCGCGAGGGCTAACGTCACGATCACTGCGCTGATTTGGCCCAATAGCGGAAGACGCGCGAGACTCGCTTTCCCAAAGTGGGCCGATATTTCTCGCGAGATTCCGCTTTTGCGTTGATTCGTTTTCACTGGTTTCCCATACTTGCGCATGAGCGTCACTTTTATGTCAATTCGCTATTCTCGCAGTTTTACCCGGAGTCTCTTATTTATTTTTGTTTGCCTTGTGGTCGCGTCGACGACCTTCGAAGCACAAAGTGCGCAACCGGTTCTTCCGGGAAATTCTGTTCATGATATTACGATCGGGCATACGGAGCGGCGCGATCGATGGTTCTATACCGGCCGCGTAGTCGCGGGCACGAATGCCGCGCAATTGCGGCGACGGGCCTATGACCTGAAACTCAAGATGCGCGCCCAGCGTGCCGCCTCGTTGGCCGCTGCGCAAACCCGCGAGTCCGCTGGGCAGTCGTCCAGACAATCCTCCGGGCAGTCGGCTACTCCTTGGACTCCGCTTGGGCCCGTACCCCTGGCTTCCGATGCGACCGGCAATGGAACGCAGGATTATCACCAGGTCGCCGGGCGCGCAACCGCGGTCGCGATCGATCCGGCCGACTCAACCGGCAACACCGTTTACGTTGGCGGCGCGCAGGCCGGAGTGTGGAAGTCGAGCAATGCCGCAAACAGCATAGCCAACGATGTGACCTGGACCCCGCTCACGGACGATCAGGCGACACTGTCGATTGGTGCGCTCGCCATTCAGCCGGGAAACAGCAATCCCGATAATTCCGTGATTCTGGCCGCAACCGGCGAGGCCGACAATGCCAGTGATTCCTATTTCGGACTGGGCATTCTTCGGTCCGTGAATGCAGGCAGTTCCTGGACGTTGATATCAACCGCCAATAACGGGGCATTGTCTTTCGCTGGTCTGGGTGGAACTCGGATGGCGTTCAGCACGGCCGGCAGCCCAATGAATACAGTTGTGGCGGCTATGTCGATTTCATCAGAAGGCATAGTTTCCGGCGCTGCGTCGGCCAATACCATGCCCGGTCTTTACACGTCGCTCGATGCCGGCCAGACCTGGAGCTACGACTCCATTTCCGATCCCGGCGGAGCCACGGATGCGAGCTATGCCACATCGGTGGCGTACAACCCGGGCGCGGGATTATTCTTCGCCGCGATCCGCTACCACGGTTTCTATTCGTCGCCCGACGGAGTCAATTGGACTCGGCTCGCAACTCAACCCGGAGGAGGTGTATTGAGCACAGGTGCATGCCCGCCACAGTCGACCGCGAACGGGCAAGCTTGTCCGCTCTTCCGCGCCGAGATCACGACGGTTCCCGCACGAAACGAAATGTATGTCTGGTTCGTCTACTACTTGGCTGGAGAACTCACGGACGGTGGAATCTGGCAAAGCCTCAGCGGCGGCGGATCATGGACCGAGATCTCCGACTCCGGTATTACGAATTGCGGCGATCCCGTAGGCTGCGGGATCGGGCAAGGCTCGTACAACCTGGAACTCGCGGCGGTCCCGAACTGCCCAGGCGGAGAGCAGAGTTGCCCCGCCGACGGCAATCCCACCGATCTGTATGCGGGCGCCATCAATGTGTACAAGTGTTCTATCGCAACGCCAACCGCGCCCTCGTGCACAAATGGTTTCCTGAATCTCACGCACGCCTGCGGGTGTGATCCAATCTCTGCCCCGGCGCACGTGCATCCCGCGCAGCATTCGCTGGCGTACACGATTCCCACGTTGGGCAGCGACTCAGGCTACATCCTGATGTATTTCGCCAATGATGGTGGCCTCTATCGTGCACTGGACGGCGTCTCGGGCCTCAACACCGGGTCATGCTCGGGCGCAAACGCATTCGACGATCTGAATCAGAATCTCGGATCATTGACGCAATTCGTCAGCTTCTCCCAGCATCCAACGGACCCGAATACGCTGCTCGGGGGCGCGCAGGATAACGGTTCTCCGGCCACCAGTCAGGCGACCGGTCAGCCGGCCGATCTGGCGTGGGGCAATGTGCTCGGCGGCGACGGCGGTTATAACGCGATTGCTCCGAATGCTCCCCCCGATTTTTACTCATCCAATCCCGACCTCCCTCCCGGTGGTCTGGCGATCCAATTTTGTCCCGACGGCGTCAGTTGCGTTAACACTTCGTTCAGCCCGGTCGTGACCAGCGATAATCTCGCGGGCGATGACGGAGCTTTCAACTTTCCTTACATTCTCGATCCGCAATCGTCGTCTGCTCTACTCGTCGGAACGTGCCGTATCTGGCGCGGTCCGCGCCGCGGAGGTTCCTACACGGTGTTGAGCCCGAACTTCGACACGCTCGGTTCGGGAACATGTGCGGGAAGTGAAGTGAATCAAGTGCGTGCGATCGCCGCGGGCGGTCCCACCGACAGCAATGGCTCGACCGTGATTTACGCCACGACGAACGGATACGGCCCACTGGATGGACCTCTCACTTCTCCATCCGGCGGAAACGTGTGGGTTTCGACAAACGCGACCGCGGGCCCGACGAGCTTCACCAATGCGATAAATAACGGCACGTCGGGAAACATCAATCCAGATCAGTTTCCGGTATCGAGTGTGGCAACGGATTCCTCTGACCCCAGCGGTCAGACTGCCTACGTCACGATCATGGGCTTTATCGGAGGTCCCGGCCATGTTTGGAAAACGACCAGTGCTGGTCTGAGTTGGATCGACTTCACGGGCAATCTTCCCGACTCGCCTGTCAACGCTGTCGTCGTCGATTCCTCGTCCGCGCTGGTGTACGTCGGAACCGATGTTGGAGTTTTTGTCAGCTCAACCGTTGCGCCGGCCGTTTGGACGGAAGTCGGGCCAGCTGCGACTCCCGGCAACACGGGATTTCTGCCCAACGTCGCCGTGACGGCGCTGGCTCTATTCAATTCCGGCGGGCAGAGACTGCTGCGCGCTTCGACCTACGGGCGCGGCCTCTGGCAATTCAATCTCATCACCACGCCGGATTATCAGCTCACAGTCTCGAATTCTCCACTGACCGCATTTTCCGGCCAGACGGCAGTGTTCAACGGCACCGTGAATTCGGTAAATGGATATGACAGCACCATTACGCTCAACTGTGTCGCGGGCACAACAGCGCCACCGAGTACGTGTACGATTTCGCCCTCGGCTGTGAGTCCAGGTTCCAACACGCCATTCACAGCGACGGTCGGCGGTCCAAACGGCACTTACAATTTCGATATTCAGGGCGTCGGCGCGGATTTGAACCACACCACGCATGAAGCGCCTGTAACTCTTAACGTCGTTGGATACGGGCTGACGTCGCCTTCTCCATCCACCCTGAGCGTACAGCAGGGAAGTACGTCTTCCGCAGTCAGCTTCCAGGTGACGGCAGCGGGATCTTTCGATCAGACCGTCACTCTTTCCTGCAGTGACACGATCGCGAATGCCATTTGCAATTTCGTTCCATCGACAACGGTCACTCCGTCTTCGAGCAACCCAGTAAGCATGATGCTGACGGTCAGTGTTCCAGCCGGGACTCCAAATGGAAACTATCCCATCACCATTCAGGGTGCTACGGCGGGAACTTCGACCGTTGTTACCACGTCCTTCGCGCTCGATGTCACGGTCGCGAGCAACGCGACATTCACATTGAGTGAGGCGACAGGCTTTCCGGAGGTAAATGTTGGTAGCAGCGGCACGCAGGGACCGATTTCGATCACATCGCAGAATGGTTTCAACGGAACCGTCGCGTTGAGTTGCTCGAGCACATACGGCGCCGGCGTTTGCAGCGTTAGCCCGACCTCGGTCAGCATATTTCCGGCGAGTGCGATGCTGACAATCAACGGCACAAGCTTGTCGGTTGGAAGTTATTCTCTGTCAGTAACAGGGATTTCCGGTTCGACCCAGCAGTCGCTGACGGTGCCGTTCCATGTGGGCGATTACTCAATTTCAGGGAATCAAGCCATTTCGACAGTCCCTGGGCGGCAAACCGTTGCAACCCTCACGCTCACCTCCCTGGATCAATATTCCGGGAAAATCAACGCGACCTGTGACGCCAGCGCGCTGGCGGCCGCGACCTGCAGCATTTCCCCGGCCAACCCAATCAGTGTGGCTGGCGGAGGGACGACGAGCATTTCAGTCAGCATGAACGTCCCCAACAACGCCGCGGCGAATAGCTACAACATCAAAGTCAACACCGAAGACACGACGGGATCGCCGGCGCACTCCTATGCCGTCACCCTGACCGTCAACCAGGATTTCGCAGTCACCTCCTCAACCACGACCCAGACCGTGGATGCCGGTCAGACGACCGGCCCATACAATCTGGTCGTCCAGCCTGTAGGTACATCCTTCAGCGCTCCCGTCTCGCTGGCCTGCTCAGGGCTGCCCACCGGAGCGCAATGCTCGTTTAATCCCGCGGGAGCAGTGACTCCCGGGAACTCCGCCATCGATGTGGTCATGACGATTTCAACCTCATCCTCGACCGGCAGCGCCGCGCACCATTCAAAATTGTCGATGTGGTTGCTTTTGCCGGGCCTGATGTTCGGTGGAATCGTGATGGCTGCGTCTAAGAGACGATCCGCGTCAAAGATGGCATTGCTCACGACTTTCTGCATATTGCCGTTCGCCTTGATTTTATTGTCCTGTGTCGGAGCCAGTACCGGCGGCGGAGGTGGTGGGAACTGCGTCGCGGTGCCCGGCGTACCGACGGGCCTGACAGCGTCGTCCACCACAGGGACGAGCACAACCCTCAACTGGAATGCCGCGAGCGCCACAGTCGGATGCACAGTCAGCTACACGGTCTACGAGGGCATAAGCGGCGCGCAGCCGACTCCACTGGCGAATACTGCGAGCAACACGGACTATGCCATCTCGGGACTCACTGCGGAAACGCACTACACGTTTGCCGTGGCGGCAACCGATTCTTATGGGACGTCCGCTCTCGGTTCGCCGATCAGCATTACCACCGCGGGCGAGGTCTACACGATCACAGTGACCGGAACCTCATCGGGCACGTCGGCCGACTCCGGCCAGAGCACGCAAGTCACGCTCGTCGTAAACTGATGGCCGGAGAACGCGTGATGACTGATTCCCGTTACAATGTCGTGGTGATCGGGGCTGGTGTGGTAGGCCTGGCTGTAGGCCTTGAGATTACGCGCCGATTCCCGCAACTTCGTCTGCTGGTGGTCGAGAAGGAAGATCGCGTCGCTCGCCATCAAAGCGGGCACAACAGTGGAGTCATTCACTCCGGTGTTTATTACAAGCCCGGTTCGCTGAAGGCACGACTTTGTGTAACCGGCGCCGCGGCCATGGTCGAATTCTGCTGCGAGCACGGCATCCCTCATAATGTCTGCGGAAAAGTTATTGTCGCGACCACTGCCAACGAACTTCCTCGGCTCGAAGATCTGTATCGTCGCGGGCAAGCCAACGGCCTCAGCGGCCTGCGTCTGATCGGGCCCGACGCGATGCGAGAGTTCGAGCCCCACGCTCGCGGGCTCAAGGCTCTCTTTGTGCCTTCCACCGGGGTCACGGACTACGCTCTTGTGTGCGAGAAGTATGCCGAGCTGATTTCCGCGGCAGGCGGAAGCGTGCTCACTTCAGCTGCGGTCACGGGCATAAAGCGATCCGCAGATGAGATCATCCTTGAAACCCCGCGAGGAGCATTCTCTACCGAGGCAGTCATCAACTGCGCCGGACTATTCAGCGACCGCATCAGCCAAATGGCGGACGACACGCCAAGCGCGAAGATTGTCCCATTTCGCGGCGAATATTATGAGATCGTTCCTGCGCGTGCGTCGTTGGTGCGCGCACTGATCTACCCTGTGCCCGATGCCCGATTTCCATTTCTCGGAGTCCATTTCACTCGCCGGATTTCGGGCAAAGTCGATGCCGGGCCGAATGCCGTTCTGGCCCTGGCGCGTGAAGGATACCGTGCCTCCGACATCAACCTCCGCGACTTGGCATCGTCGGTCACTTACTCGGGATTGTGGCGTATGGCAAGCCGGTATTGGCGAGAGGGCATTGCCGAATGGCATCGCTCGCTCTCGAAAGCGGCTTTCGTTCGTGCCTTGCAGCGCATGCTGCCCGACGTTGTAGAAAACGATTTCGTGCCCGCAGGCTCGGGCGTGCGTGCGCAGGCGGTCACACCGGACGGAGCCTTGGTCGATGATTTCCAGTTTGTCCCATCGGGGAATATTCTGCATGTGCTGAATGTTCCGTCCCCGGCGGCAACGGCATCTCTCGCTATCGGAAAAGCTGTGGTCGATACAGCTGCCAAGATGCTGGCGGACTGAGCATCCCAATTCGCCGGGTGACTTGTGCTGGCCGCGCCGCAGAGACTTTTTCGGTCGCGGCTACGAGCCATCGGCCGGGTTCTGTTAATTAGGAATTCTGGCCAGAACCGGGGACATTACAAGCCGCGGTGGTTCTTCTTCTTAACCTCGATATTCAGCCGACGGATCTTTTGATTCAGCGTAGAAAGCGGCACGTGGAAACGCTCGGCCGCTTCGGTCTGGTTCCAGTTACAGCGCTCGAGCATGTCGGTGATGAGGCGGCGCTGAACGTCATCGATAATCTCAAATAATGACGAATCGGATGGCGAGTCGTGCAGGCCGAATGAGGAATTACGGCCCAGCATGGAATCCGGCAGAAGACTCATGGTGATTTCCGGGCCGGACGACAGCACCACGGCGCGTTCAATCACGTTTTCGAGTTCCCGAACGTTGCCCGGCCAGGAGTAAGCCATCAGCGGACGCAAGGCTTCGGGAGTAATCCGCGGCACAGAACGTCCGTTTTCCTCCGCATATTTTTTGAGGAAGAACTCCACCAGTAGGGGGATATCTTCCTTGCGCTGGCGCAGGGGCGGCAGATCGATACTGATGACGTTGAGGCGGTAGAACAGATCTTCTCGGAACCGGCCCTCGCGGACCATATTGCGCAGGTCGATATTGGTCGCCGCGATGATGCGGACATCGACTTGAATCTCCTGAATGCCTCCCAGATGCATAAAGCGCCGGTCTTGCAGAACGCGAAGGATCTTGGCCTGCGTCTCCAGGCCCATGGTCGCGATCTCATCGAGAAATAGCGTGCCCTTGTCGGCGACTTCGAACAATCCCTTCTTGGACGCGATTGCGCTGGTGAAGGCGCCCTTGACGTGACCGAAGAGCGTAGATTCGAGCAGGTCGGTGGGCGTGGATCCGGTGTTGACCGGAACGAATGGTCTGTCGCGGCGCGGCGAGTTGAGGTGAATCGCCTTCGCGATGACTTCTTTACCGGTACCGCTTTCACCCTGCAGCAGAACGGTCGAGCGGCTGTTCGCGACCTGGGTCACCAGGTCGAATATTTTCAGCATGGGCTCGCTTTTGCCCACGATGTTTTCGAAGTTGTAACGCTGCTTGAGGGCGCGCTTGAGCTGAACGTTTTCCTCTTCGGCGCGGCGCCGGCCCACCGCCGCGCGAACGTCGGCCAGCAACTTCTCATTGTCCCAGGGCTTCTGGACGAAGTTCGCAGCTCCCGACTGCATGGCGCGAACCGCATTCTCCACCGTCCCGTAGGCTGTGATCATGATGACCGGCAGTTGTGAATCGTGGGCGTGAATTTCCGAAAGAATCTCCATGCCGTTGCGTCCGGGCAGAGCCAGATCCAAAAGCACGAGATCAAACGGGCGATTCTCGATCTGGAGTAATCCCTCTTCTCCATTTTCGGCGGTTTCAATCTCGAAGCCTTCCAGTTCGAGGAGGGTCTGCAGAGATTCACGAATCTCCGCTTCGTCGTCGATGATGAGCACCGACCCGGCGGTCGATAGATGAGCGTTCATCGTGCCGTGTGAGATGACTGCTACTTCAGACATGAACTGCCTTCCTGCTCAAAGGAAAATCGAGGGCAAAAGTCGTGCCGGAGCCGGGGGCGCTCTCCACACGAATCTTGCCCGCGTGTTCCTGGATAATGCCGTACGTGACCGACAGCCCGAGCCCGGTCCCGCGTGTCTGGCCCTCTTTGGGCGCGGTCTTGGTCGTGAAAAATGGATCGTAAATGCGGTGAATATTTTCCGGCGCAATGCCGGAACCACTATCGGAGACCCGGATGCTGACCATTTCTCCATTGCTGGTCGCAATGCGCAGATTGCCCCCGTTGGGCATCGCGTCTTTGGCATTGAGGAATAGATTCAAGAACACCTGCTGCAATCTTCCGGCATTGCCTTGAATGGGAGAAATACCAGCCGTCAGCTCCGAGGTGACGCGAACTTTGGCCGTTTTGAACTGATGCTCCAGCAGCGTGAGTGTGTCGGTGATGATCTTGTTGACATCCACATCGGCGAATTCGGTCCCGCTCGTGCGCGAGAAATTCAGCAGATTGTTGACGATCTCGGAAGCGCGGAAGGTCTGGCGAGTGATTTTTTCCAGCAGGCCCGATTTCTGCGGATCGCCTTGCAGTTGCTTGGCCAGCATCTGCGTGTAGGAAGAAATCACGGCCAGCGGAGTATTGACTTCGTGCGCGACTCCGGCCGCCAGCAGGCCGATGGAGGACAGCTTGTCGGCTTGCGAAAGCTGGCTCTCCAGTTCCACGCGCTGGGTGATGTCATCCATGATGACCAGGCGACCTACGACCTGGAACTTGCGCGTGACCAACGGAGCAATGGCCACGTTGACGGTGCGGGTCTCGGCCGCCGGCGTCTTCAGGCGGAATTTGTACAGATTGTTGATCCCGGCGTTCTGCCGCACGCGATAGAACTCTTCCACAAACTCGGCCGGGAAAACAGTGCTCAGCGATTGTGTCAGGGTCTGCCAGCGCGGCATGGCGTACATAACTTCCATCTGCGCGTTCCAGCTCTCGATGCGATCTTCCATGTCGAGAGCCATCACGCCGACGTTGATCGACTCGACAATGTTTTCGTTGAAGTCTTTCAGGCGCTCATATTGCGCGACCTTCTGCTGCAGTGACGCATAAAGCCGGCCATTCTGAATGGCGATACCGAGATAACCGCCGAGAGTTTCCAGCAGTTCCACGTCTTCGCTGGAAAGGAAATCACCCTTGGTGGTTTTTCCCAGCCCGAGAACCGCAATCGTTTTCTGCTGCGCCCGGCACGGGATGTAGTAGTTCAAGTCGAGGCGCGCAATGGTTTCCTGGGACTCCGCCGATTCGCGCAACGCTTGGTGCGTATTTTCAAAAAAAAGATGTCCGGCAGGTTCGGGCCGGGGCACGGCCAGAAAGCCGAAATCGAGGTTGTGGACCGGAGTAATGCCGCAGGATTTGGCCAGCACGAACTGCTCCGGTTCTTCGCTGGTGTTCAGGAAAATAGCAATGCGATCGACAGCCAGGGTCCGCGATAGACGATCAATGACGGACGCCAGCAGCGCGTTCAGATCGGTTTCCGAGCTGAGATCGCGCGCGAATTCAATCAGGGTGCGGCGATAGTCATAGCGGGCGCGGTAAAAGAACTGATCGACCCGATCCTGAATCCACTTGCGCACCGGGTCAAACAGCAGCGCGGTCACCACCATCGCCAGTATCAGTCCGATCACACCACTGGTGGGACGCCGCATTTGCACCAGCGACGCCACGCCAGCCACGAGCGCAAAGTACAAACCAGCAACGGTCGCCGCCGCAAGCGTATAGACGACGCCGCGTTTGAAAATGAGATCGACGTCCATGAGGCGATAGCGGAAGATCGCATAGCCGAACGTCAAGGGCAGCAGACCAAGCGACAACACCGAGAGCTTCATGGCCGTGCCGGGCAGCGAACCCATCAGATAAGGCACGACATAAAACAGAGTGTAGGGAACGATCGCGAGTATCGTGCCGCGGGTTACCCACTTCAACTGCTGGCGGAGAATCGTTGTGCTGGCATGTTTGTAGCTGTACCCCAGCACTACGGCGGCTGCGATGAACAGGATGGCCCCGTAGGCCATCTCCTCCCGGTCCATGTTCCAGCGCAGATTTCCGCTCGCCTGCGCGATCCTGAGCGCGAGTACGTGACGCGCAAGCAGAACCGCTCCTGGAAGGTAGGCCAAACTCAGCAGCCACGGACGCTGCCGCACAAACCGCCGCTTCTCCGGGAAGATGAGAACGAAATGCAAGAACAGCGCCGGCTGCAGCAGCCAGGCGACGATGTTGCTCCAGTAGATTGTCCAGTCGAAATCGTTCAGCTTGCCCGTGTACTTGAAAGAGTAGGCGACAAACGAAACCAGGCAGAAGATGTAGAAGTGCGTCGATCCGGGGGCCGTCCAGCGTCTCAGCAGAACATAAATCCCAATCCCGAGATAGATGAGCGCGATCAGGCGCAGCCAGCTATTCAGAGAACGATCGGCGGGCTGCAGAAGAACTTTGCAGTCAAACGAGACGGAATCGCGAATCAGCGAGTAGGAGGCGTTGTGCCATACTCCGGTCGCGTAGAGTTGCCGCTCCAAGGCGGAGGTGTTCGCAACCCCCGAGTTATTGATCGAGACCAGTTGGTCGCCCGGCTTGATTCCGGCCTTCGCGCCCTGGCTCCCCGCGTCGACCCGGTCGGCTACCAGATGTCCATTGCGCTCGACCCACCAGACGCCGTCGTCGGGAACCGAGGAAGTGCGTTCTCTCTGGAAATTGAAGCCGCCAAAAACAACTGCAGCCACGGTCAGCAGGAAGAGCAGGACGGCTACGAAGCGAGATTGACTTTCCCGATTCATGGGCTTCGGCGCCGGCCCCGAACCCCTGGAGGGCCGGTCGAGCGGCACGACACTTCTCCGGTCCTCAATGAGCAACTTCGCTGCCATCTGGCCCTCGCGGCGGGAAAGCTAAGTCTTTAAGAAAGACGAACTTCCCAAATTATAAATGCGAATTCGAATAGCCAATATGTCTTTTAGGATGTTTCTTTAAGATTTGGTATTCCGCTTCCGGCGTGTCCGTCCCGCCTTGCTCGCACTGGACACGCTGCTTTAGAAGCGAATACAGGATGTTGCCGCCAGTGGAAATGTTGCTACGGCCGCTTCAATAGGACGCGGCTCGTCCCCGGCTAATTTCACTTACTCCGGCGGGTGGAAAGAATGCGGACTGCCATCTTCATCCCAATCAAACGAAAGTGCACGGGCGGTCGTTTCTATGGGTTCGAGCTCCGGGATCTCCTCCGGAACTGAAGCTCCCAGTTCGCCGAACTTACGTGCGGAGACCAAGACGCGGTTCTCCAGCGATCCCACCGCCTTGTTGTAGGCTTCGACGGCTCGATCCAGCCCCGTGCCGACCGCAGTCATGTGCCCCGCCAGACTGCGAAGACGTTCATGCAGTTCTTTCCCTAGCATGCTGATTTCATGAGCGTTGCGCGCCAACTTCTCCTGGTTCCATCCGTACGCGACGGCCTTGAGCAGCGCGATCAAAGTTGTTGGCGACGCCGGAATGACCCGGTTCAACACTCCATGCTCGATCAGGCCGGGATCCTGCTCAAGAGCGGCACTGAAGAAAGTTTCGCCGGGAAGGAACATCACCACAAATTCGGGAGTGGCTTCGAATTGTTCCCAGTAACTCTTTCCGCTGAGGGTCTTCATGTGATCGCGGACCTGCCGGGCATGATTAGCCAGCGCGGCGCGGCGAGTGTCCTCATCGGACGTTTCAAACGCATCCAGAAACGCCTGCAGCGGCGTTTTCGCATCCACCACCACATGCTTGCCCCCGGGAAGCTTCACCACCAGATCGGGACGCAAGCGCCCGCCTTCCCCGCTAATGGTTTCCTGCTCGGTGAAATCGCAATAGGGAAGCATTCCAGCGATCTCGACGACGCGGCGCAGCTGAATCTCGCCCCATCGTCCGCGAACGTTCGGAGTGCGCAAGGCACGCACCAGGTTGCCGGTCTCCGATTGCAGCTCTTTCTGCGTAGTAATCAGCGACTGCACCTGCGTGTGCAGCGCTACATAGGCTTGCCCGCGCTCCTTCTCAATCTGCTGGATCTGTGTGTCGACCTTGCTGAGCGATTCCCGCACCGGAGCGACCAGGTCGGCGACCGCTTTCTGGCGAGCTTCCAGATCACCCTTGGCTTCGCTCTGGAAGCGCTTCAGGATCTCCTGCGCAATCTGCAGAAAAGATAAGTTATTGCTTTCCAGCGCGTCGGCAGCCAGCGCTTTGAATGCATTCTGCAAATTTTCTCCGGCCTCCGTCAGCAACTCGATTTTTTCGGCGCTGGATTTTCGCTCTGACTCCAGCGCCGCTTCGAACCGGGCGCGACTGGCGATTAATTCTTTCTGCTCGGCAAGAAGCCGCTCGACGTCAGATTTGGCCTGCAGCAATTCCCGCTGCATCATCGACCTTTGCGCCTCCAATTGAGATGTACGCAAGCGCAACACCAGCCAGGTGAGCAGGCCTCCGAACAACAGACCGATAATGGTGCTAACCCCTAGTTGCATTCTGGCAGTGATCCCATTCGATTGCAGCCCTCTAGCCTAGCACCCGAAGCAAATCGGACCTACCGCGGCGCAGTGGAAAACTGATCCTTGAAAACCCCCGCTCGTTCTGGAATTTGCAAAGAACTGTAAACCTGCTAGCTTTTATTCGGGCGCTGATACAAGCTGAACTGCTGGGCCAGGAACTCTTTGAGCGGAATTTGGGCTGCTTCGCTTGAAATCCTGCGCTGGTGTTCGCGTCCGTCCTACGAGTTCGGAGATATTTACCATCATGCCGTCATCGGGAAGTCTTTGTGCTGCCACGAGAGCACTTCTGTTGGGAGTGCTAGTATTCTTTTCTTCGGGCGCAGCCTTCGCGCAACATGGTAACCATGCTCCGCGCACGATACTGACCCGTCCCGACGCCGTCGATGACAAGGACCAGCTGAAAGACTTCCACGAGGCCTTGGCCGTGGAAGCGACCAGCCAGCAGATCGCTGAATTCCAGGCGTTGCGAAAGAAAACGGACACCGCTCGAGCGGAGATACAGAAGTTTCTGCAGCCTGCCAAGGAAAATTCTCTGACGGCGGCTGCCAATTTTGAGCTCGATCAGTCCCTGGAAACTGCCCGAAGCGAGACTAAAAAGTTCCTGGACGGCTTCTCCGAAAAACAGAAATCCGGACTCAAGGAACTTGTGCGCTTACTGGATCACACGGACGCACTCCTCGGAGACGAGGAAAGGAAGCTGGATCAAGCGTTTAAGAGTTCGCCCGGAAGTGTTGCCGAACACGCTGCCGGCCTCGATAAAGCGCTGCAGGATTTTTCATCCCAGCAATTGGCTCTGGCGAGGGAGATGAGCATTGTTCTCGCTACGGCTCAGGATGTCACCTTCAATCTCCCGGTGGTGAAAAGCGCGGTGACAATTGGCGCCCAACCCGTACAGATTACGGTTTCCGGCCAGCTTCAGCAGACGGCAGCCGAAGCGGGTAAGCGCACCTTCCGGCTGGAAGTCATCGCGGATTTAACCGATTTTCAGCAAAACATCACGCAATTGCTCCGGGCCTCGGTCGATACTGCGAACAGTTGCGGCGAGCGCATCGCGGTGCGACAGGCCATGCTGGTGCCTTCGACTCCGGCGAGTACATTGAATTTGCAGTTGCATTATGAGAGATGGGCTTGCTTCAGCATCGCTGGTCAAACTACGTCGAACGAACTGGCGGAAAGCGATGGCAACACCGAAATCCGGTTGCTTCCCTCGATCGTGAACCCCGGCGGGTTGCAACTCAAGAGTGAATTTGGACGGATCGACGGCACCGGCATGATGGTGGACGCGCTCCGATCGGGGGATCTGGGTACTCAGCTGCGTGCGAGAGTTGAGCGCGCTTTCCTTTCCGCGCTCCAACCCTCCACTGATCTTAAGACGGCACTTCCGCCATCGATCGAAGGCTCCGGCACTCTTGAGACCGCAAAGTTTGAAGATGAAGGCGCGGGAGAGCTGGGCATTCTGCTGCAAGGACAGGCCCAGATCTCGGATGAGCAGGCACAATCCCTGGCCAGCCAGTTGAACCAGAGATTGTCCGCCCAGGGGAGTGAACTGGCGCAGTAAGGGGACCGGAAAGTTTACTGCGTGCGATTTTTATCTGACACAAATAAATCCCCACAAATGAATTGCCCCGGCTGCCATAAGGCACCCGGGGCAGAGTTTCGATTTTCACCCGCCTTACTGCGGTGTGAAGTTCTGGTGATAGCTCAGGTTGTCGATGTCCTGGAACTCCGGCGTGGCCGGAGGCAGGTCGTTCGGGTTCAGGAACAGCACGTCGAAGTAATACTTACGAGGCGGCGGGCTGTACACGTCTCCACCCGGGCCATCCTTGTAAGTTCCGGTGTTGTACTCCGAATAGTACATACTCACGAGAGATCCGTTGTAGAAGACGCCATTCGGCGAGGACAAGGCACCCCAGGTCTCGAGATAGCGGAGGAAGTTATGCATTCCTCCGTCAGTTCCGAAGTCATTGGCCACGCTGGTCCACGTGGGTTGCGGGAATGGAATCGTTTTGCCACCCGAGATTGCCATCCGGTAATAGCCGCTTGCGGTCGGGTTACGGCTGCCGGGAGAGTCGGGATAAATCATGCTTGCCGCGTCGGTCCATTGATTGGAAAGCACCATGACCGAGTCGGCGACGATCGACGCAGCCGAATGCGGTGTTTGCGTCGGCGTGGCATTATTCGCGGTGCCCCAGAAAGCATCGTTCGAGTTGGAGTTGTAGTTCCCTTGCACGTATACCGGATTCTCAGAGGCTACAGTGAATCCTCCGCACCCGGTCGGACTAGCCGCACTCTGCGCGCAACCGCTCGCGGCAGGCTTCACTGGCAGGTAACTTTGCAGGCTGGCATTATTCATTCCGCCATCGACCAGCTTTAGCACGTGGCGGGCGCCGCTGACGGGATTGGCCATGCCTTCCTGGTCCATCCCGTTGTTCGGGTAAGTGCTGGTGCTGGTGTTATAAGCAGCGCAGTCCACTTCGGTGGCGCCCGCGCCCGCGTGGGCGACGGCAATGCGCAGATAGGGGTTGTAGGGACTGGTGTTGGTGTTGATCCCGAAACCATAGCCGATGTTTTTCTCGCCCCAGTTGTCGAGGAATCCATTCTGGTCGACGTCTTCGGGCGAGTAGCTGTAATAGGTCGCGGGTTCTTTCACTCCATCCGGTGTGGACGACGTCACATTTTGGGTTGAATTAATGACATCTTCAATCCCCGATTCGCCGCTGATTGTTCCTGCTGGTGTGTTCCCTCCGTTGGAGGGATTCGGATCTGTCAGCATGCCGCGGTGATCGGAGAAGTAGAGCACGTACCCGTTCTGGCTGGTGTAATTTACGCTCGTGCCGCTACCGGCGATGGTTCCATTCAGCCATCGTGCCAGATTGCCTACGTCAATCTCCACGGCATTCATGATGCCGTTGACTGAGCAGGAAGAGTACTGCACGTTGCCGCTGACGGTATTGGCGGCAGCGTCGTCACGCATTTCGCCTTCGCGCGCGTCGTACAGGTTGATGGGAAAAAAATTGTATTGGCTGGATGTCGCCCCGTGCGCGGAGGCGGTGGTTTGGGCAACCCACGGGTTCAACTGCTGGAGGATAAGGATCGCGTTGGGATCGATAGTATTGGAGCTCTGTGGGGCTGTAAGCTGCGTGTTCCACTGGCGGGTGAAGCCCAGCTTCAGCCATTCCTGCGTCACGCCGACGAAATCAGCGTGTGCGTTGCAGGGCGGTGTATTGCAGTATTCCACGCGGATCCAAGGCCCGGTCATGGCGCCAGCGGTTGCGGGTTGCGAAGTCAACTCGCCAATGAGAGGGAACGCGGTACCCGCGGCCCAGCCCAGCGCTCCGCCATTGCTGTAGGGGCTGACCCAACCGTTTTGCCCAACCTTACCCCATCCCGCGTACTCATAGCTGCCGGCGGTCAGGCTGACATAGCCAGTGGTAAATGGGCCGCCGCTGTAAGAAGTCGTGTTGGGGAACTGCACGTCGCTGGAATCCGTGCCGCTCCAATCCGGATGAAGATCGGCTTGGGTATCGGCAATAAGCACGCGGATTTGCGCCTTGTTATAGAGCCGTGAGGTGCCAATAGTACCGGAAGCTGATTCTCCCACGACCGGCTTGCGAACGATTGCAATGGGGTCCGTACATGGCGGCGGATTGCTGGTGCACGGAACCTGCACGAAGGGCAACTGCATGTCGGCGACGCCGGTCAGCGAATTGGCAAGATAGTAGTTGAATGTTCCTGACGAAATACTGGCGAAGTGGCTGTTCGCCGTTCCGGTTGGTGGATAGCCGCCGCTCCAGCTCGCGTCTCCCGGGACGGTGCCAACGCCGGGAAGCGCGATGCAGTTGGCTCCCGTCGGAGGGAACGTATTCAGAGGGCAGCCGCCCGAGGCTTTAGGGACGTAGACCGTGCCTGCGTAGTTGGTGGTCGTGGGCCAGCCGTTCTCCAGGCGGTCCATGATGATCTGCTTGTAGGCCTGTACCTTATCGTTGAACACGAGTTCAGATCCGCCGGACGCAACAAACAGGTTGGCGTTGGTGTGCACGCGGCCGCCAAAGCTGAAGTCAGGACCGGCGAAATAGCTGCAGTCGAAACCGCAGAAAACACCGAACTGAAACACGGGCACCAGAGCGACCTCAATGTTCCTGGTGATATTCACCGATGCGCCGGCTGAATCCGTTCCGTTGGTTCCGCCCGGACGTGAAGCCGTGACTTGCAGTGTCATGGGCACAAGTTCCGCGACCAGTCCCTGATTCTGGCCGCTGCTGACGGTATCCCAGGTGGTGGTAGGAGTGGAGGCGCAACTGGTGAGGGAGCCCGTCGAGGGGAACGTGATTTGCTCGCTGTAGTTGATGTTGCCGACCATAGACTGGGTCGGCCAATAGTTGCTGCCGGCCAAGGCTGTAATCTGCGAGTTACACGGCACCATCGTAGTCTCGTAGAGCGCAGCCAGATCGGCGGTCAGCTTCTCCATCCCCGACTCGGCGCCGTAATAGGCCAGATTGGACTGCAAGTCGTTGCCGCCCATCTTCGCTTCGTTCGTGACCATGAAGATCAGGCCGGCGGCGACTCCGGACAACAGGACCAGAATCAGCAACGCTGCAATCAGCGTGAAACCTTGCGACCGATTTTTTCCCCTCACCATACTTGTTCTCCTGCCCCCAAAATCTGTGGCCTGTGGGCGTCAGTTGTAACGATTGCGAAACGACATGTTGCGCGCACTGACGTCGGTAGCCAGATACATGTTTTGCGACTTGTTCCCGTAGTTATCAATGCTCTGCCCCATGATGACCAGATTGATCTTTTGAATGTTGTTGGGGGACTCTCCGACTCCAATCGGATTGGCCTGATTGGCATCCAGTGCAGACGTGGTGGAGTTGTATGTGTCGTAAGCGAACTGCAAGTTGATGATGTCGTCGGCCACGGGTACCGGCGTCAACCCGTTCACCTGCCGCATGAGGCGTGGAGTCTGGTACCCGCCTGGAACCGTGAGATAGTAAGTCACAACGTACAGACGTATGACGCTGACATTCACACCGACGCCCACGGTGCCGGCGAGATAAGAGAGGCTGCCGGAAGTGGTCGCGCCACTCTGATTGATGTTCAAGGGATCCCCATTGGCGAAGGTAAGGGTTCCAGTTGAGGTTCCTGAATTCCAGGCGATATTGGTCACCTCGCCCACGGCGGTGTCGCTTCCGCCGGAAACCATGATCAGATCACCGATCTGGATTCCTCCGGCGCCATTGATGGCCGGTGGAGTATCGCCGGCGATCGGGGTGAGAGTCATGGTGACGCCGGTTGCGACGGTGAATTTTGCGTTGTACTGGAATAAGGGGAAGTTATAGTCGCAGTACACCACCGTGATGCTGTCGTTTATCCCCGCGGGCGCCGCGGGAATGACGGTGCTATTCTCCACACCGTTCAGGTAGCCGGGGATGATCCCGTACATGTAGTTCGTGCTGGCTCCGTTTTCGGGGTAGGTATGGTTGACGACGTGGCAAGTTCCGGATTGATCGCAGCCAAACTTCGATAACCCGTTATTTCCCGTTCCGGTGGGCAGCTGGATTCCGCCGGAAGGCACCCCCGCGCCTGCCAGGCTGACGTCTCGCACTATGAGGTCGATGCCGGCCCGCATATTGGCTTGCGTGTCGGCGCGTTGTTCGACCAGAATCGCCGAATTCATGCCGCTCTTAAACAGGCTGGCCATCGTGGCCATCACCAGCAAACCCAGAGCCATGGAAACCATCAGCTCCAGCAGGGTGAAACCGCGTTCCGGATTTTGTAGTCGCATTTTCGTGTTCATGTTGCTGTCACCCTCGTTAGCGGTACGCGGAAATGAGACTGTTCACGACATAACTGTGAGTCGACGAGCCCTCGGTGTATTTCACGGTCACAACAACCTCGTCCAACGTTGTATATCCCGGGACCGTCGTGATCTGGATTTGCCGGGTAAAGTTTCCGAGACTCATGGCGACATCGTCAGGCGTACCCAGGATGCCGTCAGGACCGGGCATGACCACGCACTCCGGCCCAGCCACGCAGGGACCGCTGGCGGGGCAGTTAACGTCATCGGCGGTATTCACCAGACCGTCTGGACCAGCGCAGAGTAGTTGAGTCGCGTTACTGACGAAAATGCCGCCATTGGAAATGTTCGCGATCTGCGCAAACGAGATCTGCTGATCGTTGCGGGCGGCGTAGACGCTCTCAATCGCCTGCAACGCCTTCTGGCGAGCAATGAGATTCTGCTCCGCGTTTTGCGTGGCTCCGACGGCGGATGCGAAGGCAGCGATCAGACTGACGATGCCTATGCCCAGAATCGCGATCGCGATCATGGTCTCAATCAGCGTAAAGCCGCTCTGTGCGGACCGTGATTTGGATTGCATCATTGTTGCACCCAGGTGTTGACTGCGGCTTCTTTGTAAAGGCGCCAGCCGCGAATACGTCCTGTCGCCCCCCAGACGCTGACGGCACGTGAGCTGTAAATGGTGGGGCTGTTGGGACGAGTGATGTAGATCAAGCTGTTGTTGTAGTTGCCGGGGTTGCCCGCGTCGTCCTGCGCGGAGCCGTCGGGATAGAAAACAATGCAAGGCTCACCAGCCTGGGTGACGGTGCAGGCATTGGCGGTCCAAATCGGCGCCGTCGCACTGCCGAAGGTGTCGGGAGTAACTGCAGGAAATCCTGTCTGCACCGCGAACTTGATGTCGATGGGCAGGGTATATGTGTAGGCCAAAGTCGGAGCCGACGATATACCGGTGCTTTGGTTGTAGCCCCAGAGTTGCACCTGAATGCTCTGATTGCCCGCAGGGAAAGTGATGATGTATCGGTTACCCTGCGAAATCGCGAGATTTCTATAGGTGCGGAGTACGGACATGGTCGTGTCGTACGCCTGATCGAGGTGGTTCTCCTGGAACATCGGCATCAACGCCATGACCGAAACCGCGGCCATAGTGAAACCGATGGAGATCACGATCATGAGCTCCACCAACGAGACGCCACGATTTTTTTTCGAGCTCATAAGATTTCTTTCCCGGAGGAGGACGATTTGTGCAAGCCTGCTTTCGCGGTTCCGCGCCCCGTTCGTTCCAGGATGCGTGCTGTCGTGCGCGCACAAATGGCAAGCGACGCGGCCTGCTTCGTCATTCCTCATCCTAGGAACGGGCCGGAGTGGCGTCAAAGCACGAGGGTCCAACAATCGAGCATTGGCCTTTTGGTATCCGCAGTGGTTACTGGTGTCACTTCTTACGCCTGCAGTCTCTTGCGGTGGCTTTACCGTCGTCGCATCGTGACCCCGGTAACTTGTGGCTGGAACGGGCGGAATCCTACGATGGATGGCGAGTATGAATCTTTCTGCCCTCTTGGTATCGATGGATCCAGCCGCGGCCGGCGTGCTACACCGCGTACTGGAGGAACTCAGCATCGGTGTAGAGTTCTGTGCGGACTTTGCCCGAGCCGCGATCCGGCTGGCACAAGACCGCTTCGACGTGCTGATCGTCGAGAGTGAGTCGCATAACGAGATCGTCACACTATTGCGCGATACCCGCATGTCGCGCCTGAATGAAGCCACATTGGCAGTCGTTGTTGTCTCCGGGCAGGAGATGAGTCGCGAGATGTTTTCTCTCGGCGTGAACTTCGTTCTGTACAAGCCCGTTGCCTACGAGCGCGCCCTGAGCAGTCTGCGCGCCGCGCGGGCGGTTATGCGTAAGGAGAAGCGCAAGAGCGCGCGAGCTTCCGTCTATGCGCATGCCACCGTCGACTACGCCGATGCGCAGCAGGAAAAAGCTACGCTGGTGAACCTGGCAGAGAATGGAATGTCGGTGCGGTTCGGCAGGAAGGTTCCGCCGACCGGCAAAGTTTATTTTCAGTTTCAACTGCCCGACCAGAAATCAAGCGTGCGCCTGTCAGGGCAGGTGATCTGGCAGGACTGGAACGGTCGCGCCGGTATTCAGTTTGTCGATGTGCCCAAGACTTCGCGGCGTTTGATGTCTGAGTTTTTGGGCGCGAATCTACCGAAGGTATCGGATGACGGATCGAGTGACGACGCCGAAGTGGAGACAGCTTCGTCGCAGCAGAAGCAGTTACGTAACGTCACGGTTGAGATGGAAGAGCCGATTCCGGTGCTGAGCGCGGCAGATCAGACTCACGGCCGTGCCGTTCCGTCGGCGAACCATGGTGCTGCGCCGGTCCCTGACGCGGTGCCCGATGAGGACAATCGCCGGACTCAGGCGCGCTACTCCTGCAGAATCGGTGCCGAGGTTTATCGCACCGGCAAGTCGGTCCCCCATCATTGCTGCCTGACCGATCTGAGTTCTGGCGGCTGCTACCTGGAATTTACCGTGCCCTTTCCTTCGGGCGCGTCGGTGGAAATTCTGGTTCGAACGCATGAGATGAAGTTGCGTTTGCGGGGCACGGTTTTGGCATCTCATCCTGGCTTCGGCATGGGCGTCTCGTTCTCGGCGAATACGAGGGAAGAACGCGAGAACCTGAAGAAGTTGACCGATTTTGTCGCGGCCACTGCGAGTTCCTCCAACTGAAACTAGTGGCGGCTATGCGCTATTTCACTGCCGCTTCTTCTGCCACAGCCTTCTTGAAATATTCGAGTGACAATCGCAGGCCGGACGCGAGATCAATTTTCGGTTCCCATCCCAGCAGATTACGAGCTTTGGTGATATCGGGGCGGCGCTGCTTGGGATCATCTTGCGGTAGCGGTTCGTAGCGGATTTTGCTCTTCGATTCCGTCACCTGCAAAACTAAATTTGCACATTCCAGGATCGTGAATTCGTTCGGATTGCCGATGTTGACGGGCAAAGGTTCGTCCGATTTCGCCAGGCGCAGGAAGCCGTCGATTTCATCGCTGACGTAGCAGAAGCTACGCGTCTGAGTGCCATCGCCGTAGACCGTGAGATCGTCGCCGCGCAACGCCTGCTTCATAAAGTTGGGCACCACGCGGCCGTCGTTCAGTTGCATACGCGGGCCGTAGGTATTGAAGATGCGCACAATGCGCGTGTCTATTTTGTGATAGCGGCGATAGGCCATGGTCACAGCTTCGCTGAAGCGCTTAGCTTCGTCGTAAACGGACCGCGGGCCGATGGGATTGACGTGTCCCCAATAAGTTTCTTTTTGCGGATGTTCCAGCGGATCGCCATAGCACTCGGACGTCGATGAGATGAAGAACTTGGCGCCGTATTTGTGCGCAACATCGAGCGCGTGAAAAGTTCCTAGCGAGCCCACTTGCAGGGTCTCGATGCCGTGAATGGTGTAGTCGACCGGGCTGGCCGGACAAGCGAAGTGAAACACGTAATCGACCTGGCCAACATCGAACCGCTGGCAAATGTCTTTTTTTACAAACTCAAAGGCAGATTCATTGCGCAGATGATCGAGATTGGCCAGGCGCCCGGTCAGAAGGTTATCAATAACAACCACACTCCATCCCTCAGACAGCAAAGCATCCGAGAGATGGGAACCGAGGAAACCGGCGCCGCCGGTAACTACCGCGCGTTTCTTATTCATAGACCCAGTTTGGTGGACCGCACTATGTTTGGTCGCACTTGATGCTCCGAGATCCTGGAGTTAGGTCACGGTTTTTTGCCGTTTTTCAATGCTCCAGCGGGCACGCCGTCGGGGTGCGACGCGGCGCGTCCCACACTGTAATAGGTAAAGCCGTGAGCGGCCATTACTTCCGGATCGTAGAGGTTACGGCCGTCGATCAGGATGGGATACCGGAGTTCTTGCCGCAGCCGATTCAGATCGAGGTTGGCGAACTCCTCCCATTCGGTGAGGATCAGCAGAGCGTCGGCATCGTGTGCCGCTTCATAAGGAGAATTCACGAAGGTGATTCCGGAACTCATCACTTCCTGCGTACGACCCATGGCTGCAGGATCGTAGGCCGTGACCCGGCTGCCTTCCTGCAACAGCGCCTGCGCCAGGAAAACCGCCGGCGATTCGCGGATGTCGTCGGTGCCGCCCTTGAAGGCCAGTCCGAGCACGCCGAGATTTTTGCCACGCAGCGTCCACAATGCGCTGCGGATTTTGCGCAGGAAGCGCTGGCGCTGCTCCTCGTTGATGCGCATGACTTCGTCGAGCAGACGGAAGTCATAGCCGGATTCGCGGGCCACGGCGCGAAACGCCATCACATCTTTCGGGAAGCACGATCCGCCATAGCCGATCCCGGGATTCAGGAATCGGGGACCGATGCGCGAGTCGGTGCCGACGCCATGGACCACCTGGTTCACGTTCGCTCCCACCGACTCACAGACGCAAGCCACTGCGTTGATGAACGAAATCTTCATGGCCAGAAAAGCATTGGAAGCATGTTTGATCAGCTCCGCGCTCTTGGTGCTGGTCACAATAATGGGCGCTGGAATCGAGGCACGATCCGGTTGCGGGATTGCGTCGGCGCGTTCGTAGTAGGTTCCGCTAGTCAGCGGCAGATAAATCTCGCGGAGGACATCTGCGCAGCGTTCGCTATCGCAGCCGATGACGATGCGATCGGGGAAAAGAAAATCGGTGACCGCCGTGCCTTCGCGGAGGAATTCCGGATTCGATGCCACATCGACCATTTCCGGATCGGTTCCATTGCGCAGGATAATTTTTCGCACCCACTCACTGGTGTAAACGGGAACGGTGCTTTTTTCGACGACAACTTTGTAGCCGTTGATGCCGCCGGAAATCTCGCGCGCCACCGATTCCACGTAAGACAAATCCGCTTCCCCGCTCTGCGTAGGCGGAGTGCCGACGGCGACGAAAATGACGGAACTCAAGCGCACCGCTTCCTGCAAATCGTCGGAAAACGTAAGCCGCTGGCCGCGATGACGGCTGAGCAACTCGGGCAGGAATTTCTCATGAATTGGTACTTGCCCATTGCGCAGCGCAGCCAGTTTCTTCTGGTCGTTATCGACCAGGATCACGTAATGACCCAGGTCGGCAAAGCAGGCGCCAGCCACGAGTCCAACGTATCCGGAACCAACAACGGCGATTCGCATATCTAACACTCCCTCGTTCGAGAACGGACAGATGTTTTACTTGAATCGGCTGCGGGGAAGTTTCAAGGGGAAACTTAAAAAACCACTCGGGATTCGTGACATACGGAAAAACTATCGAAATTGTAACAGCACAAGGCTAGCATGACGAGAAGAGAAAAGACTCTAACATTGTGCCTCTGTTGATCCGTTCTTTTGCCGTTTTGGAACCGACAACGGCGCCAATAGGTCAATTCTTCTGTTGTTTTCTGAGGCGGAAATCAATATGCCTAGCCGCCTCTGCCGCGTTTCTACCCGTTTAGCGCTGACTACCCAGAAAGTCGCGGTTTTGCGATAGCCCGAAGGCTGCGACTGAAAGAACTCCCACGCACTTGAATTGCCGCGAAAACGCTGCTCATCTTCGTTCGGCAAGCGCGATTCACG
Organism: uncultured Acidobacteriaceae bacterium; assembly: GCA_963772045.1. Lineage (GTDB taxonomy): Bacteria > Acidobacteriota > Terriglobia > Terriglobales > Acidobacteriaceae > Sulfotelmatobacter. Next base: position 523,691 of record CAVYWC010000007.1, read on the forward strand.
CGGCTGTTCATACGAATATTTACGCTTCTGTTCGTCTGCTCCCTGGAGGGCTTTCAGCCCGCAAGGATACATCCGTCCCGCGGCGGAAAGCTGCTGTGCGCGCCTGATGTTTACCGCGCTCCATTGGCTTTTCGCTTTTCTCGGCGCGAATCGGATCATGTACGCCTCGTCGTCGACGCGCTTCCGCACTCCGTCGATCCATCCACAGCAGAGAGCTTCGTCGAGCGCCTCAGAATATGTGATACCGGGCTTTCCTGAGGATCTCTTGTAAAAGCCCACAAACAGCTCAGTGCGGCTGTGATGGTTATTCTGCAGCCAGTTGCGAAACTCCGTGGAGGATGCGAAGTAGGCGAGCTTGGTGGTGCCAGCCATAAAGTGAATTTCCGCTTCGGACGATTCTTGCATTGGGCATTCTAGGCTGTCCGCCAGGTCGAAATCCACGAATGAACAGCTAAAGAGCTCATGTTACTGCTATCGTCCTTCTCCGTGTCCCTGTGCTTCCATGGTAAACAGCCCTATCTGGCCATTCCTATGGCACGTAGGGCGTATTGACAATCCTCAGTTTTCGGGGGAAACTCCGCACACGGCGTTGTCTGGCTGATGCCAGCGCCGTTCTTGGTTCCGGGGTAGCTGATGGCTGCATCTGACCCTCTCAAGCCCATGTCCTCAGCAACGGAGATCGTGCGTCATCCGCAGGATTTCGGCTTCGAGGCTGATTTCGCGGATTTGGCGGCGCGATTTGCCGCCAAAAGCGGGGGCGGGCTCTCGCCTGAACTGTCTGCCGAACTAGCTCTCGAAATCGTCCTCAATGAGATTGTTGAACAGGCCTGCCAGATCACCGGGGCGACCGGGGCAGCCATCGTGCTGGACCGCGTTGGGGAACTCGTGTGCCGGGCCAGCAGCGGTTCGACCGCGCCGGAACTGGGATCGCGTCTCGACAAGGTAGCAGGAATTTCGGGCGAGTGCTTGCGCACGCGCAAGACCTACTGGTGTGACGATACCTTGACCGATCCGCGAGCGGATGCCGAAGCTTCCAGACAGTTGGGCGTGCGCTCGGTCGTCGTGATGCCTCTCCTGCGGAACGATGCATTGATCGGCGTCTTTGAGCTGTTCTCGACCCAGCCTTACGCCTTCGGAGTGCGCGATGAACGTGCCCTGGAAATGCTCGCTGACCGTACGGTGACCAACCTTGATCATGCCGCGCAGCCTTCGGAGGCTGAAGCGGAGCTCATCGGTGCTGCGGCTGATCTGCAAGAGGAAAACCTGCAGAAGATCGGTCTGCAGGATGTCAATGGGCGGAACATCGCTCGGCAGAGTCTTGGACTCTCCAACCTCGAGCCGAACATAGCCGATCCCGCAAAAGTTGCTCGTACCTTCGCGGTCTCCGATGTGCATTCGGGAAATCTCGATCTAGCACGGCTGGACGCTTCCGAAGCTCGCACTCGGGAACTTGATCGCCATTATTCCGCTTTGCCGACGGTTTCTTCGCCGACGGTTTCTTCGCCGATCGGGGCGGACGACGAGTTTGCAGCGCCCGAACTGGCGGACGAAATCAGCCCGGAAGACATCCGGGCAATGCTTGAAAACTCAGGGTTGATCACCGAAGAGCCAGAGCATGCTGCCATTCAGAAAGAGGCCGAAGTCGCGCATCCCGCTCCGTCAGTCATAGCCACTCCGTCTGTTGTAGCGGCGAAGCAGGTGGACTACGTCAGTTGGGCGCTGGGCTTCGCGGTGGTCTCGATCGCCGTTCTGCTGGGACTCGTGCTGGGTCAGCATTTCGTCTTGAGTCATCCGCATTTGGCTGCGCGATCGCCGGTGTCGACTCAGGTTCCCGCATCTGCTCAAGAAATACCGTCACCGCAGACCATCCCGACGCCAGCCGCTTCGAAGACCAAGATTCAGAAAGCCGAATCCACTAGCAAAACTCCGCGGCAGAGCCGCGGTTCTAGTTCACGAACCCTGGCGCCCAGCGGCGATGAGGCCGTGCCTCCGGGCGGCTTGCTGGTATCGGAGAACGGCAAAGAAGTGTTCCGTTTGCCGCCTTCCGGAATTGAAAATAACCAGCCTGTCCCAGAGGGAATGCAGCCCGCATCCGAGGTTGAAGCGGAGACTGTCGCAAACTCGCAGCGTGCGATCGAGATTCCCGAGGCTACGGCGCAGCAGGAGTTGCTGCATCGAGTAGAGCCGGAATATCCCGAGGCCGCACGGGAGCAGAAGATTCAGGGTGCGGTTGTGCTCGAGATCCAAATTGGGGCAGATGGTTCGGTTGAAGGGGTTGAGGTGGTAAGTGGCCCACCGCTTCTGGCTCAAGCTTCCACCGAAGCCGTGAAGCAATGGAAGTTCAAGCCGCGAGTCGTGAACGGGCGTGCGGCGGAGATGCAGACCAGAGTCACATTTGACTTCCGGTTGCCGCAGTAGTGTCGGATGATTTGAAGCGGGTGGTGTGGCGCGACGGAGACTTTTGCTCACCACTTGTCGAGGCATCGAAATAAGGCGGACCGGAGTGTCCGCGCCACAGAATCTCGGCGAGAGCACGGCGCCGCTAGTGGCCGTTCCTGCGAACCATCACAGCTTCGGAAGACTTCCTCTCCGTAGCTTTGCTTTCTGAGGTCTTACGCGAAGCCGCGGACGGTTTTCGTCCATTGACCGGACCATCCGGACGAGAATCCCCACTGCCCAGCGCGTAAAGCACAACTTCGACGCGGCTGGAGACGCCCAGCTTGTCGAAAATCCTGAACAGATAATTCTTGACCGTGTGTTCGGTGAGCTCGAGCCGTTCGGCGATCTCGCGATTCGTAAGTCCTTCCGCCACGCATCGAACCACATCGGATTCGCGCGCCGAAAGCGGAGAATTCCCCATGCGCTGCAGGTTGGCCAGAGCAGGTTTTGTCAGCGCTTCGAGAATGAAATGTAGCTCGCTGCTGCTGGCCCAGACCTGGCCGGCATGAACGCATTCGATGCACTTGGCGAGCAGACGGAAGGGCTCGCTGCGGCAGAAAATCCCATGAGCGCCTGCGCGAAACGCCTGCACCACCGTAGCCGGCTCCGAGCTGTCCAGCATCACGATAACGCGAGTCCCGGACGCTTGAGAACGCAGATTTCGAATCAGCTCGAACGCTTGTCCACCGTGACCCAGCTTGGAGCTAAGCAGCAGGATGTGAGGTTTTTCCCGCTCGACCAGCTGAACGATTTCCTCTTCCTGGCAAGGCGCTTCGATTACCTGGAACTGTTCATTGCGTGCCAGGGCTTCGACCAGCAGCTGCGTGCTCATCGAGGTACTGTCGGCAGCCAGGACACGTAGCTTGTCCGGAGGCAGATTTGCGTCATGATCCATAGGGTGTTACGGAACCACGATGACTGCTCGAATGAGCTGGCGCCACCTGAACTGCATGGAGACCACTCGCTATCCCAAGAATGCTTGATCTGGGCGTACGGTTACTCTAGGAGAAATTAGTCCAGGAGTAAATAGCACTAAAGGGCACACGAACTTCCGACTGTGGTTTATGTGCAAAAAGTACGGTGGCAATTTGAGCCGAGCTCATGGGCGATGTACCTTCGGAGAGCAACACCACGTTGCTCAGGAGCCTAGGCACTGATAAACTCCACGCAGGACGCTTGCCCGGCGGGAGCCGCGTGGCTGACGTGAGCAGGATGGGTTCGACGAGTGAATGAGCCTGCTTCCGTACCGCAGACTGAAGACGATATCCCGCAGGTCACCGAAGTTGTTTATTTGGTCGGTCTTGCGCGAACTCAGACGCTACTCTCCTGCTGTCCACTTGTTCCCCCGGTTTTTGAGGTTCTGTACACGGTGCTGCTTGATTGTCGTGGGTCGTTGGCGGAACTGCGTGGGGGCGGAATGATGATTACTTTCTGGTTCTGCATCCAGAGCACAAAATTCGATCGCGGAAAGAAGCTTTAGACAGAGACGAAAATGGATAATTCCAGCTCGGACGAACTACTGGGAAAAATTCGGAGCGCATTCAAATCCGCTTTTGATATCGATCCGCAGACCGTCACCATCAACACGGTTCCGGGTGACATTGCGTCATGGGACTCGATGGGGCACGTCACGCTGGCCAGCAGCCTCGAGCAGGTATTTGGCGTGACTTTTGATGTCGACGACCTGATGGCGATGGAGAACGTCAAAGAGATTTACCGCATCGTGCAATCCAAGCTCGGCCAGGTTCAAAGTGCATAAATACAGTGAGGCGAACTTCGCTGGACTCCTGGTCCATCGTTTGGGGCAAGCCTCATCTGTGACCGACGCCGCCAGCGGTGAAACGATCGCCGCCGCGGACTTGCCGCGGCGCATCGTTGGATTCGCAGCGGGTTTTCTGGCTTCCGGACTGCAACCTGGCGATCGCATGCTCATCGGATGTGCCCTCACACCGGCCAGCACGCTCGCCTATCTCGGGGCGATTTATGCAGGAATTATTCCGGTCCCGGTCGAAGAACGACTTCTCAGCACTACCGGAGAAACGCTTCTGGCCAGATCGCAAGCTACGGCGGTCTGGACTGCCAAGACCAGCGGCTGCGCGTGGTCGACGCGGAATGGAATTCGCCGTCTTGACTCGAGTTGCGAATCTCGTCCTTTGACGGAACTCGCCCCACATCCTTGCGCCGAGAACGATCTTGCGGTGTTGATGCCCACTTCCGGCTCGACGGGTATTCCACGCCTCGTCATGGTGAGCCATGCGAATCTGCGATCCAACACGGAAGCGATTATTCGCAGTCAAAATCTGGGGTCCAATGAACGCGCGCTGCTGATTATGCCAATCAGTTACTGCTTTGGTGCGAGCGTTATGCACACCCACCTCTATCAGGCTGGAGGGGTCGTATTCGACTCCCGGTTCATGTTTCCGGATAAGGTGCTACACGCGATCAACACTTATCAGTGCACCACGTTTGCGGGCGTTCCAATCATTTACAACATTCTTTTGCAGCGCTCGAATTTAAAGTCGATTCCTTTGCCGGGATTGCGTCGATTTTTGCAGGCAGGAGGCGCGCTCGCTCCTGAAAGCGTACGGGAGATATGTCAAATCGTACCCACGGCGGAGTTCTACGTCATGTACGGCCAGACCGAGGCGACGGCTCGCATCTCGTGCCTGCCTCCGAAGGAGCTACAAGAAAAATTAGGCAGCGCTGGACTGCCTCTTGACAGTCTGGATGTGCGAGTCGCCGACGAGCACGGCAGGGAAATGCCCGACGGCGAAGTCGGCGAAATTCAAGTGCAAGGCCGATCGGTTTGCATTGGATATCTGGATGACCCCGAATCGACGGCGCGCAAGTTTGTTGGAGGCTGGCTCAAGACGGGCGACTTTGCCTCCCGCGACCAAGACGGATATTTGTGGATCAAGGGCCGAACCGATGAGTTCATTAAGATTCGCGGGGTTCGTATTAGCGTGGGTGAGGTCGAGGCGAAAGTTGGGTCTCTGCCCGGCGTTAGCGAATGCGCCGCAGTCGGAGTAAAACATCCGGAAGCGGGCGAAGCGCTGGCACTGCTGGTTGTAGCGGAGGAAGTCGCGCAACAGGAGAAGGGCACAAATCTGGGCGAACGCGTGCGCCGGGCGTTGCCGCCGCATTGGACTTGTGTTTCGGTGAAACTCGTGACCGAGTTGCCCAGAACGTCGAACGGGAAGATTGCGCGTTCAGAACTGCTGTCATTGCTATGAGCAACCTCGTTGTGAACCAGGTAGCGGAAGTTCGCATTGCCGATCTCGAGCGGGGAATCTTCGCACTTCTTGCGGTTGCGCCGTACAGCATCGATCCCCGCGAACGACAGCAGGTTCTGCTCTCTCTGCTTAAGACGGAACTCGAATACGCCTGCGAAAACAACGCGCAGTTTGCAAATTATGTGCGGCACTGGCCTGTCAGCGTTTCGGAAGCAACCTGCATCGCCGATTTGCCCTATCTGCCGGTGAGCGCGTTCAAGGCGAATCCGCCGTTGAGCCTGGTTCCAGCCGCTGAGATCAAACGCACTCTCAGTTCCAGTTCAACCAGCGGTCAGATTCCCAGTCGCGTAGTACTCGATGCTGCAACTTCCCGGCGCATGACCAAGGGCGTAATAGCGATCATCCGCGATTTTGTTGGCTCGGCGCGCCGGCCGTATCTTGTCATTGATACAAAAGAAAATCTGGGCCGCCAGGCTGAACTTGGAGCTCGAGGCGCTGCCGTTCAGGCATTGGGTTCGTTCGCAACAGAGATCGTGCCTTGTGTCATCACGGACTCCGCTGGCAATGCGAGTCTCGATATGGAGAGACTACTGGCCTTTGCCAGTCAGTGGAAGGATGCGCCCGTCCTGGTCTACGGCTTTACCTACGTCATCTGGACGCAATTCGTTCAACCTCTGCAGCAGGGCGGGATCACGTTGGACATGCCCAACGTGCACGTCCTGCACAGCGGAGGATGGAAGCGCCTGGAGCAACAATCCGTCACCAAAGATGTATTCGTTCGTGAAGTGTCGGAGGTCTTTGGCTGCGCGCCGAATCGAGTCATTGATTACTACGGCATGGTGGAAAATGTGGGCGTAGTCTATCCCGACTGCGAGCATGGATACAAGCATGTGCCGGCGTTTGCCGAGGTGATTGTTCGCGATCCGCTCACGCTCGCTCCCGCGGATCCGAGCGGACCCGGGCTGGTGCAAGTGTGCAGTGCGTTGCCGACGAGTTTTCCAGGATTTCTGCTTCTCACCGATGACTTGGGGGAAATCGGCGGCCATGATGGCTGCGCTTGCGGACGGCGCGGCACTTATTTCCGTTTTCTCCGACGCGTCCCCAAGGTCGAAATGCGCGGCTGCGGCAATCTGGAAAGCACGCGGCAGCGTCACGGGAGCCGCCCATGAGCCAACTCTTAAAAGTGAATGAGCGAGTTCATGCGGCTAGTTCTGCGCCAGAGATTACGCGCGTGGCTGGCCGGCTGCGGCAAGTCGCACTTGAGAGCAAACTCACTCCCAACGCGATCCTCGACCTGTTCGAGCGGTGGGCAGCTGCGCTGGATAAGGGTGAAGTCCGAGACATCCCCGGCGTAACGTTTCTTCGCCTGTGGTTGCGCCGCGGTACGTTGGAACCGATTCTCGCGCGCGAATTGGGTGTCGAGTCAATTACCGGCCGCTGGCGTGAGGACGGACGCGCCCGGCTGCGCTCATTTCCGGTTGGAGTAGTCGGCCATTGGCCTGCCGGCAACATTGAGATTCAGCCCATCCTGTCGATGACGTGCGCCTTGCTTGGCGGAAATAGCTGCATCGTGCGCGTCCCCAGCGGACTTGCGGATCCCACCCGCTTGATCTTCGACGCGCTGGCGCAGGTTGATCGTGATGGAGTTTTGCTGGAGCGCATTTTTCTGGCTCACTTCGATCATTCCCAGCTCGATTTGCACGAGGCCATGGCGAAGACGGTCGATGGCGCAATGATTTGGGGCGGGGAGGAGGCAGTTTCCCAGGTACGCGCGTTACCTTTCCCCCACTGGGCCCGCGTGGTAGTCTTCGGTCCACGATTGTCAGTTGCGGCTATGGATGCAGGTAGCTGGGGCGACAAGACCGAGCGTCTTTCCTGGTGCAGGCGCATGGCGCGGGATGTATGGCAGTTTGAGCAGCAGGCATGCTCGTCGCCACAAACATTATTTCTTGAACGCGGCGGTACGGGTGATCCACTGGAGTTCGTCGAAGACTTGAAACGTGCTTTCGAAGGAGAGAATCGCGCCCATCCGCGAACCGAGATCGAGCCGTCGCTGACGTCGGCGATTTGTCGGGCGCGCTCCTCCTGGCTGCTGGATGATGTCGCGAACCGTGCGTTATTCCCGCAATCGCCGGATTGGACGATTCTGCAGGGAACGGGCGCGGAGATGCCCGAGCCCACACAGGGCCGGACGCTAACCGTGCTTCTGGCGGATAACCTGGTCGAGGTGGTTTCGCGATTCGATGGAACGGTGCAGACTCTGGGTCTCGCGATGAAAGATGCGAAGCGCGAGCAACTTCTGGGCGAGACCGCCGGACGTCACGGTGTCGATCGGGTCGTGCGGTTGGGTCAAATGCATGTGTTCGGTTCGCCCTGGGATGGAATGGACCTGGTGCGTCCGATGACGCGTCTGGTACGGTACGTGCCCTCGCAGGATTAGACGATTTGTTCACCACGGAGGCACAGATGCGCCGAGGAACCCTTTTGATATCGCGGTCCAACGTTCTCTTTGGGTGCGCCTGACTTCAGTGTGGATGAGGCACTTTATAAATTTGTTGTTCGCCGAGGCTCCGAGACGCCGTTGTAAGAAGACTGAATTGAAGAAGTGTGCAGATGAAAACTGCGGAAGCATTTTTGGAAGCGTTAGATCGCAAGGCGAAGATGCTGGCTCCTTCTGCCCGGGCCACTTTCGAAGTTAACCGCGAGCTCTGCTCGTGGTTGCTAAATCCGTTGGCGCGCTGGGCCGGAGCCGCCTACGGTCCGGAAGTCTTCGATGCCGCCGCTCGCGGCTACGCCGAATATTGCGTTGGGGTTGCTAAGGCGAAAGCCATCTACGAACGAGAAGGCCGCTACACGCCGGAGCGCATGCCGGAAATCATGTCGGGCGTGTACGAGGACGAAGGTTACATGATCCCGTACATGTGGGCCGCGATTTTGATTTATCCCTTCTGGCCATCAATGGTCAGTCACATTGCCACCTTCCGCGATGAATTCATTCGCAAGCTTCCGCGAAATGCTCGCGTGCTGGAATTGGCTTGTGGTCACGGCGTATTGAGCCTTCTCGCCGCGGAGGAGCGTCCGGATCTTCAGATCGAGGGTTCGGATATCAGTCCGCCGGCAATTGCAGTCGCCAATCGCCTGCTGGGAGTGTCCGGCCATTCCGGTCGCGTTCGCTTTGAAGTGAAAGACGCGTTGAAGATCGATGCGCAGAACGGCACGGAAAGATACGACGGAGTGATTTCGGGAATGCTGGCCGAGCATCTCGTCGACCCCACGCCGCTCTTCTCGACGATGGCGCACCGCGTCAGCAGCGATGGCCTGGTATTTTTCAGCACTGCGCTGGAATCGCCGCAGCGCGATCACGTGTTCGAATACAACTGGGAGAGCCGTCCTTTGCAGATGGCCGAGGCAGCCGGATTGCGCGTGAGCCGGCTGGCGTCGGATGCAGCTGCCGTTCCCAAGGGATCAAAGTTCTTGCCGCGCGCCACTGCCATGATTCTCCGGGCGCGGTAAATGGTGGAAGAGTGGCTATTTATAGCCGCGTGCAAGAATGTTTTTCGAAGGCGGCTTTAGCCGCTGAGGCGGACCGACCTCCGTACGCGGAGCTGACTGCACCAACGCGTTAAAGATGACCATCCTTGCCATGACCTTCGAAGAAGTGCGCGCAGCGCTGAAACAGCGCTTTCCCATGATCATGGTGGACAGCGTCAGCGAGCTTGAACCGGGCAAGCGCATCCGGGCGATAAAAAATGTCACTGGCAATGAGATCCAGTTTCTCGGCCATTTTCCCGAGCATGCGGTCATGCCTGGAACGCTCATCGTAGAAGCCGTGGGACAGGCAGCCTCGATTCTGTTTTCCAAATCCATGGGCACCGGCACCCGGCCGGGAGAATTTCTGGTGCTGGGATCTATCAATGAAATGCGCTTCCTTAAGCCCGTCGTTCCCGGAGATCGCATGGAAATGGAAGTCAAGGTCTTGAAGTTTGTGGATGACTTTGCGGTAGTCGAAGTCGCTGCGACGGTGAATGGCGTCGAGGTGGCAAAAGGAAAGCTGGGCTTTGCCCGGCGCAGTCTCGAAAACCCTCCCGCCCAGACCTGATATTGGCGGTCGAGCGGCAGATCCTAAGGCAACTTCTTTCGGATCACAATGAGGCGGACGCCTTTAGTTTCTTGCCGACAGGCTCCTGCGCATCCAGGCGCACGTCGCAAAGATCGCCGATCAATCGTCCCGCCCAGCGATATACGTTGTATTCGCGGATGATTTTACGCATGCGCTGCATGCGTATCTGCTTTTCCTGCGACTCCATTTCCAGTGCGGTGCGGATCGCCTCGGCAGTCTGATCGATATCGTAGGGATTCACCTGCAGGGCGTCCTGCAATTCGCGCGCCGCGCCAGTGAAACAACTCAAGATCAGCACTCCGCGCTCGTCATGGCGGCTGGCGACGAATTCCTTGGCCACCAGGTTCATCCCGTCGTGCAGGGAAGTGACCAAGCACAAATCGGCGGCGCGGTAGTACTGCTCAATTTCACTGTGGCTATGCTGGCGGTTCAAAAGCACGATCGGTTTCCAGTGTTCCATCTGGAATCGCCAGTTGATGCGCTCTGCTTCGGCTTCCACTTCGGCCTGAAGATCGTGATAGCGCTTGATGTGGGTGCGGCTGGGCGCGCCGATCTGGACAAACGTAAACATTCCCTGATATTCGGGATATTTTTCAAGCAAGCGTTCGACCGCTAAAAATCGCTCCAAAATCCCCTTCGTGTAATCGATGCGATCTACTCCAATCCCCATGCGAGCCGCTTCGACCCCCAGGGCTTTCAGCAGGGTACCACGCTCTTCATAGGCAGACTCGGCGCGTTTCTCGTCCGGAGCATCGGAAAAATCGACGCTGATCGGGAACGGACGAACCGCGGTGGCGTGGTTGCGGCGTTGCACCGAGAAATGTTCCCAATTAATGCGTGATTCCACAACCCGATCAACCGTCTGCAGGAAATTGTTGCAGTGCGACTGAATGTGGAATCCAAGAAGATCCGCGCCCAGCAACCCGTCAACCAGTTCGCTTTGCCACGGACAAATCCGGAATGCCTCCGGATTGGGCCAGGGAATGTGCCAGAACAGGGCGACTCGAGCATCGGGCCTTTTCTGCTTGATCATGCGCGGGAGCAGCGCGAAGTGATAGTCCTGCACCAGCACGACCGGATGCTCCACGCCCTCCATCTCTTCCAGCAGCGCGGAAGCAAATTTCCGATTCACGTCCAGATAATGCTTCCAGTCGCTGGCGCGGAACACCGGCCGCGTGTGGGCGATGTGACAGAGTGGCCAGAGCCCTTCGTTGGCGAAACCGTAGTAGTAGCCCTGCTCCTCTTCCTTGGTGAGCCACACCCGGCGAAGCGTGTAGTGCGGATCGTCCGGGGGAACAGCCAAACGGCTGCGGGTATCGACCGTTTCGATATCGGCATCGCCCGAACCGTGCGCCACCCAGGTGCCACCGCAGGCCCGAAGCACTGGTTCGAGAGCCGTGACCAGGCCGCTGGGAGGAACTTTCACCTCTACCGATTTGCCGCGGCGGATGTGAATATACGGCTCGCGATTGGAAACGATAAAAAGCTGTCCGTCTTCCAAGCGGGCACGTACTCGGATGGCAAGGCGGTCCGCGGTCCAAATCGATTCGGCACTTTCTCGCAGGCGGGCTTCGAGTTCGGCAGCCGAGCGTGCCGTGTTGAGGCTTGCGGTCAGGGTTGCGACTTCCCGAGCCAGCGGACGGAATAAATCAAGATCGGGCCTGGCGTGGAGGGATGCGGCGCGCCCGGTGCGCAGCGCCTTCATCCATAGAACTGTTCGAGCAATAGGACTGGTAATGCTCCAACGTACGATGAGCAAAGTAATCAGTACGATCAAAACCACGTGCGCCAGCGCGCTCAGGAAAGTTTCGCGCCAGATGCGCAAAGACTCGCTGTGGATGTAGCCGGTGTCGTGAACGATGGCCAGGCTTCCGATCAGTTGAGCGTCGTGGTGCAGCGGCACAGCGTAGACGTTCACTGGTCTTTTCTGCAGCCTGAAGAACGCATCGGCGCTCTGGTCGGTCTTGAGCGATTGCGTCACTACGGACGGAGCTGTAGCCATTTGTGCTTCCAGATCTCTGGTGACCGCGACCGGATTGCCCTGTGCGTCATAGACCGCAAGGCCGGCGAGATGTTCTCGATTCGCGAAGCGCTCCACCGTGTGCTGCAGCGTAAGTTTGGCGTCGCGTGAGAGATCATGCTCGATATTGCCGGAAAGACTGTCGCCGAGCACAGCCGCACGGTGCTCGAGATCGCGTCCCATTCCACGCTTGAGTACGAGCACCTGATAGTAGGAAGCGCAGAGCGATACCAGTGTGACTCCGACAATCAGAGAAACGATCAGCCGCGTGCTCAACAATCGCATGGCATGGTTCCTCGTAGCTTGTGCGAGCGGGTGTAATGCTTACCCGCTACGTCCCTGGGCAACTGCACATGCAAGACAACTTCATTTCGCAAGGCGCAAGACAACCTTGTTTCGCATCTGGGGACGCGATCGAACTGTGGCTATCACCGGCAGAAGGCAGACTTTTTCTCGGTTTCAACAGCAACTCATTGTTTCTGTTTTGAATCAGGAGAAACAATACTGCCTTCACCGTAAAGGCTGGTTGGGAGTACCCATGCACCGGTATGGCCAATTGCGAAGCCCTGTTTTTTCAGGGAGTTGCCTAGAGGGACTAAAACGTTCGTGTCAGGTAATTTTTCCCGCTCCCAGTCGATCTTCATCGCTTCTGGGCAAGAAGTTCTGTCGCGAGAGGTTGCGACCGCGGATTGCTGCTTTTGTCTGTTTACTACCTGTAACGACAGGGTTAATCGCGTTGGCTTATCGCTACTTAGGGTTCCTACGGTATAATTAAAATCTGTGCCTAAGTACTCCATCGTCGTCCCTCTACATAATGAACAGGAGAACGTCACCGATCTCTACGATCGCCTGAAGGCGGTCATGGAAGCGCATGGTGAAAGCTTCGAAATCGTTCTAGTCGATGATGGATCGAACGACCACACCTTCGCGATGTTGCGCGAAATTGCCGCAGTCGACAGCCGCGTAACGGTGGTTAAACTGCGCCGCAATTTCGGGCAGACTGCTGGCCTGGCTGCCGGTTTCGACCACGCGCGCGGGGAATACATCATCGCCATGGATGGCGACCTGCAGCACGATCCCAACGACATTCCGCTTTTCCTCGAGAAAATCGCCGCGGGGTACGACATCGTGAGCGGCTGGCGCAAAGTGCGGGTCGACAATTTCTGGATGCGCCGTGTGCCTTCGCGGATCGCCAACTGGATGATGGCCAAGATCAGCGGCGTCGATATCCACGATTTCGGCACAACCTTCAAAGCTTATCGCCGCGACATTCTCGAGCAAGTTCCGCTCTATGGTGAATTGCACCGGTTTATTCCGGCGCTCGCTTCCTGGCATGGCGCGTCGATCTGCGAAGTTCCTATCCGCAACGTGAACCGCGAGCGCGGCGCTTCGCATTACGGCATCACGCGCACCTTCCGGGTCTTTTTCGATCTGCTGACCATCCGTTTCCTGCTGCGCTACCTCTCGCGCCCGCTGCATTTTTTCGGCAGCTTTGGAATGATGAGCATCTTCGGCGGCAGCGCGATCGTCTTTTGGCTCGCTCTGGAGAAGTTCCTGCGCCACGTTCCCGTCATGGCCGCACACGGCCCACTCATGATGGCTGCACTCGGTCTTCTCCTTGGCGGATTGAACCTGCTCGCCATCGGTTTGCTCGGCGAAATGCAGGTGCGTCATTATCACGAACCCAGCCGCCGCGCGCCGTATTCCGTGGATCGCGTTCTGCGCTCGCAGAGCGAAGAACACAGCGTCTCGGACTAATTTCGAGAAATTCTCAGATTACCTTCGTTCTAATCAGAAAACATCGTGGTGGTGTACGGTGTCCTGTAACGTATGAGGCGATCCCTGATCATTCGATTTCTTGTCGCAACCTGGTTGTGCATTCTCTGCGCAGAGTACTCGTTTGGTTGCCAATGCGGGGGATACTTGCCCGGCCGCACCGCATGGGAGGTGGCGAAGTTCAAGGCCGACGGCTCTCCGGTCATCTTTGAGGGAACGCCGATGCGATCCGAACTACAGTGGGCCGTGCTTACGGCAAGAGTGGGGGAACTGATTCCTTCAGACCTGTCTTCGTTCAAGCCGACGGACAATAACTATCCCGAGATGGTTATTACATTCAAAGTCAACAGAGCATACAAGGGCGAGATCGGCCCTACCGTTCAGCTTCGTACGGGACTGGGCGGGGGTGACTGTGGTGCTCGATACGCGCCAGGCCTGGAGTATCTCGTATATACAGGAGGCCCGGATACGGATCATCTTCGGGTCAGCATGTGTAGCCCCGGCGGGTGGCTCAATGACAGTGAGGTTGCAACGGACCTCCGCTATCTACGGAAGGAGCGGCCTACAGCAACTGACCTGGCACGAATCGAAAGCTGGGCGGAGCAGGAACAACTACGGAACCGCAATTTTCAGGAATCACACGCGAGATATGTGAGGGCGGCGGGACGAATCTGTGGCACGATTATCCACTCAAGTCCGATGGACGAACCCGGCGGATCTATCGCCTTCCTCTCCACAGCAGGCTACTCTCCCGTTGCGCCTCTTCAAGCGGCCGTTAACGGCGATGGGAGTTTCTGTTCGCCGGATCTCGGCCCAGGAAAATACTATCTCTATTTCGTCGTGAGGAAGGAACGCGAAGCTCTGGCCCTGTACTATCCAGGCGTAACGCAAGTCGCGAAAGCTACACCGATCGAGGTCAGCGCCAACCGGACGCAATCGAACATTGCCTTCAAAATCTCGAAGCAGAACTCGTACACGGTGCGCGGCTTTATCCTTGCAAGCGAGAATGTCAACGCCTCCCAGGATCTCTTTCACCCTGACACTACCGTCGTCCTGATTCGGACGGATGGAGACTGGCGCGTCTGGTATAGGGAAAAGGCGATATTCATTCTTCCCAAACTCGGATATTTCAAGTTTACCGATGTTGTTCCGGGCCGCTACATTGTGTGCATCGACGCGCCTGGCCCAGGCTGGATGACAAGAAAAGTTGAGGTGGCCGTCACGACGCACATGAAATTCATCGATATCGAACTTGTGCGGAAGAAGTAAATCAGGAACACGCTGACTCTCCGATTTACTGCGCATTCAGCGTCACATTATCCAGCCAGACGTTATAGGGTTGCTGCTCCCAGTTTCCGTCCATCTGGAAGGCGATGTCGATCTCGTCGGCATACCAGTTGGATTGCGCCGTGTAGTACGTATCTACATCGTAGGTCTGATCGTTCACCTGCAAGGAAATGTAGTGCACCTGATTGCCCACGCGTTCCAGCGTCCAGATAATATGAACCCACGTATTTGATGGGAAGTGTGTGCAGGGAACATCGGTTGGAGCCCAGAGCCCGCCCGCATCGTTCCAAATATCCCACTTTTGGTCCGCGTCGAAATTGCATTCCGAACCCCATGTCCAGCGTGTCCCGCCAAACGTCTGATTCACGTCGAATTCCAGCGCCTGGGACGCGTCGCTGTTGTCGACGTAGAAGTACAGGTCGTAAGTGAAGTGTGTGACGTTGTTTCCGCCGCCTAGAGGAATCCAGTAGAGCGCGTTCGAGTAGGGATGAGTCGCCCCTTCCAGGCTAAACTTGGCAGACGTGCTTCCGTCGAGCGTCGGCGAGGTCTGGCTCTGCACCAGATCAGACTTCGCGACTCCCAGGCCTGCGGCACAAACAGCTCCGGTTGCGAGGACTGAAGAACAGTTAATCCATCCTGGCAGATTCTGTATCTGCGAGATTCCCGACCCCTGGCTGGTCACGGTCACGGGAATTGTCTTGGTCGCGATGTATCCCGCCTGATCTTCCGAAACAACTTCCATGGTGTGGTTTCCATCGGCCATCCACAGCGATTGATTGATCGTGCCCAGAAATGTGAAGAACACGGGTACGTTATCCACGTAGACTCGCGTGTTGTAGATCGGCGCAGCGGATTCCGCATTCGCGACCAACTGCACCGGAGATTGCACGGAAGCTCCGGGCGCCGGACTCGACACCGTCATGGGAAACGGACACACGGCGTTCGCGGGTGGGATCGGGGCCGGAGTGGCGACTGGATTAATGGTCGGTGCGACCGGAGGGTTAGAACAGTTCGCCACGTACCCGGGCAGACCCTGGCAGGTGGAGAGCTTCCACGCCATCAGCATCAGAGCAAGGCTTAGCGCCAGTACATAGGCGAGATTTCTTCGTCCTCCCGACAGTTGTCTTTTAAATGTTTGCTCGCTCCCTGCCGCAGCCATAGCCTCTCGCGCAACCTGGTTCGGTAATTAGTGCCAGACTTTCCCTTCGACGTAATGTGGCGCCAGCGGAGGAACGAATTTACCTATTCATTAGTTGCAGATGAAAGCCCTGACGGCCACGCGAACTGTTGAGTTTCTCGCTAGCTTACAGGCTGTAAGAACGCGTTGAGCCTGACCGTATAAAGTGGTCCTGAAATCGCATAAGGAGATTAGAGAATCGGAAGTCGACAGCTACCGGTCAATCCCTGAGTTGAACTTAGGTGGAAACCATGGCTCGCTTCGATACTCGTCGAGCGGCGAATGCCTCCGGAGAAACTATGGTGCCTCGAACCCGCCCATGGTCAGGATGGCATTGGGCTGCCATCATTTCTTGCTATGGATTCGCTCCACTGATTCGGCGACGGGATCAGGAACAATTGCATCCACCAAGCCGATCGAGAGAGCCCGCGCAGCTGAGATCTTTTCCGCCGTGACGAACATTTCGAGCGCGCGGCCTTTGCCGACGATTCGCGGCAAGCGCTGGGTTCCTCCCCAGCCCGTGATCAATCCTAAAGCAGCCCCGCGATGGCCGAAGATGGCATGGGGCGAGGCCATGCGATATCTGCAGGCGAGCGCAAGATCGAGACCGCCTCCCATGCAGTATCCGGAGATGGCCGCATAAACCGGGGCAGGGAAGTCCGCAATCGTCCGCATGAGCTGGTGACCGATTCTTGAAAATTCGTAAGCGACCGGACATTGGAGAGCAGCGATCTCCGATAGATCTGCACCCGCGGAGAAGAATCGATCATTGCCAGCGATAACGAGCGGCTGCAAGGAAGCGGCGAGTTGTTCGACGGCCTTCGTCAATCCAAGTACGAGTGCTTGAGTCAGCCGATTGGTTCCATCCTCAGAAAAAAGACGCAGAATGCGAACGCCGCGTTGATCTTCGAAGTGGAAGGTCGAGCCGCACATGGGAATGATTCGCCCGAATCAGGAGCTCTTTGCGATCCACTCGGCTAGCCGCGAGCCATCGGCTTCGAGCAGAAACGTGCCTACTCCAAAACATTCACCAAAAATGCGATGGGACTCGGGATCGCGCGCCGCATGGGTGATCCATTGCTGACCGACGCGATATTGCGCGGCCGTGAACCATTTCTGCGGCAGCACTTCGACCAACCCCGCCTGTAGATAGACGACGAACAGCGCAAATGCGGGATCGTCATTCGACATCGCCTTATAGCTGGTGGGAACGATGAGCTCGTCGAGGGACCGCAGTTCCGCCGGAACCTCGATCTTGTGGGTGCCCGGCGCGAGCGAAAGAGGAATTTCGAAATCGGCAATGGGCGCGGTGGCCGCATACATGCGGTCGGAAGACTGCTTGAACCAGCCCGCCACTTCGGCCAGGTCAAACGGTTTGAGCTGATCGGGATCGAAGCACGCCACTCGCACGTTTCGACCCTCTGGACACCAGATTCCGAGAAAATGCGGCGGGACGAGAAAAGGACGGCAGTAGGTATTCAGGGCAAGTTGGACCCGGTCGGTCTGTGATCCAACTCCCAGCGTGACCAGGTGAGCGATCGGGCCGCTATCGCCGTGGTGCGTCCAGAGAAATTGCTGTCCGGAAAGAGAACGGAATGCCGGGAAAGTTTTCCAATACCAGGGCGCGGGACCGATCGTGCGGGAGAGGATCTCGCACAAACGGGCGACATCGATCGCGGCCATCAGCCGGCCGTCGGCACGCTGGGCCGCTTTACGTTCGTGCGGATGAACTGGACGATGTTGTCCATGGCCGTGCCCGGCTGGAAGATCGCGGCCACCCCGGCGGCTTTCAGGCCCGCGATATCTTGATCGGGGATAATGCCGCCCACCAGCACGATCACATCCTCCATTTTGTTCTGCCGCAGCAGGTCCATCACGCGGGGCACGATGGCGTTGTGAGCGCCGGAGAGAATGGAAAGCCCGATGACGTGTACGTCTTCCTGGAGCGCGGCGCTGACGATCATTTCCGGCGTCTGCCGCAGACCGGTGTAAATGACTTCCATGCCGGCGTCGCGCAGGGCGCGAGCAATGACTTTCGCTCCGCGATCGTGTCCGTCGAGTCCGGGCTTGGCCACGAGCACGCGGATTTTGGGATCAGTGCCCATGATTTCCATTCGTGCCGAGTCGTCCCTCCAAGAGCGGGCGCCAATACAACCCCCAAACCAGAATCCCTACAAAAACAATCGACGACCAGGCGAGGAAGTCCGTGCTTCGGCGTTCGATCAAAATGCCAACGCCTACTCCCATCGAGAAGACTTGAAATAAGAGTCCGGGCATAGCCCACCGCTTGACTGCAGGCCTATTTCGGTCCTCCATGAGTTCGAGCATGGCGCCATTATAGCCCAGGTTTTTCCCGAGTCTCCGTGGCCCTATGGTGAGCCCGCTTAGTCAGATAGCGTCTTGATGTCCAGACTGCGCCACAAATACCAGCAGGCGATGCTCCGATAGGGAGCCCATCGGCGCGCGATTTTTTCCATTTCTTTGGGCTTGGGTAGTTTGCGCTTGCGGTAATGCTTCTTCATCGCCGCTTGCACCCCGTAGTCTCCTGTGGGCAGGACGTCAGGACGTCGCAGTGTGAACATCAGAAACATTTGCGCGGTCCAGACGCCGATACCCTTGACCTGTGTCAAATGCTTGATCACTTCATCATCGGTCATCCCAGCAAGCTGCGAGAAATCGAGGACGCCTGCAGCGGTCTTTGTCGCGAGATCGCGCAGGTATCCAGATTTCTGCTTCGATAATCCGACGCTGCGCAACTGCTCGTCTGTCAGCTTGAGAATTCCTTCGGGCGTGACCGGATCTCCGGCGAGAGCGGTGAAGCGATTGAAGATGGTCTCGGCGGCTCTGCCGTTCAGTTGCTGATAGACGATGGACTCGGCCAGGCTGTGGAACTCGGGCGGCCCGAATTCCATGCGGAATGCACCGACGCGCTCGATGATGCAGCACAGCACCGGATCACATTTCTTGAGATGGTTTACCGCCTTGCGCATAATTTATAGATTTATCACAAATTCGCTCCGCAGGCGAACAAAACACGAAGTCGGGGATGATTTTGTTAGCTCGTTCCCACACGTCGAGATCGGCGACTGCGTCTAGGCAAGACCCTTCACGGTCGCTTCGACCAACTCCGCGGTGGCTTTGTACGGGTCGCCGGGAGCGTCGTATTCGATCGAGCAATATCCCTTGTAGTGATTTTTTTTCAGGATCGCGAATGTACGCGGCAGGTCGACGTGCACCGCCTTGCCCTGCTCGTTCACCTCGCCATCCTTGACGTGGCAAATGCCGTAAGCGTGGGCAAACATAACGTCGATGGCGCGGTAGGCGAAGGCTTCATCGTGAGCGGCCAGCGAGTTGCCGAAGTCCGGAAGCGCCCGCAGCCAGGGGCTGTTCACTTTTTCGATGACCTGCACAATGAAGAAGGGATCTTCGCTGACCGGATTATCGTTTTCCAGATGCACGACGACGTTCTTCTTCGCGGCGTACTCGGCAACGCGCGCAAGCGTGTCGGCAGCGCGGCCCACATCCGGCGAGGAATCTTTCGCGCCCTCGACGTGCGTGCGAATGCTGGGCGAGTCGAGCGCTACACCAATATCAATCCATTGCTTGCTGCCCGTGAGAGCCGCAGCGCGCTCGGCCGGATCTTTGGCGTACTGGCTGTGTCCCTGATCCACGGCGATGTCGACCACCGAGGAATGGGCTCGGTCGACGGCCACACGAAATTGTTCCAGATATTTCGGGTCGGTGGAAGGAAAAATCGGGCTCCAGGGCTCTATGTGATGTACGTTGAATTTTTCGGCCACGTGCGCCGCGAAATCCTTCAGTTCAATTTGCCGCGCGGCTGGAACCGAGCTCGGAGTTTTTCCGTCCCAGCCTTTCCATCCCACAATGTATTCGCGAAAAGGATAGGCCGCGACCGCGACGCGCTCGCGTGGAGCGGAAGGGAAGTGAACGGAGGGGCCGGAGTTCGTCGGAAACGGCAAGGCATGCAGCAGGCAAGCGCCGGCGGCGCCGGCCGAGCATTGTTCGAGGAATGTTCGACGCGTAGTTCCTGACATGCGCGCAAGTGTAGCAGAGGTGAACTTGGAGTGAGCGGGATGAATGGGCCAATGAATGGCGATGCCCACTATTTCAAATAGGCACGCACCAGACCGATCAGATCTTCCGTCAGTTCTTCGGGCGATTCGGTGCCCCGGTCGGGATGAATGATATGCAGGCGGATGTGATCCTCGAGGATCTCTGCCATCAAGCTGTTGACGCCGCCCCGAATCGCGGCCAGAAGCATCAGGATGTCGGCGCATTCATCGCCCGCTAAGACCGAACGTTCCACCGCATCGATCTGACCGCCGAGCCGCTTGATGCGGGAGAGCAGCTTCTGTTTTTCCTTGGAAATTTCCGGGGGTTTGTCTTTCATTTTGAGTCCGCTCATGGGTGGCGCGGCAAGCTTGCTCTTACCGACGCAAATACCGTAGGGGGCTATTGTATCGAATCCGAAGATCCCAAACATTACTTCACCCACGAGCGGTGTTCCGAAATCACGACAGTCTGTGAGCGAAGTCACAGCAAGCCCCGCTTCGAAGACAGAACGTTAAGCATTGCAATTTCGCAGAACCGCGGACTCCTCGAGTTCGCAAGCACTTTTCTGCCCGTCGGGAGGTTCAGGATGAATTATCCGGTTTGGGACGTCGCCTTCGGCGCCGGCCTGCTCATGGCCTTGGTAGCAGTTGTTCACGTCTTCGTTTCTCATTTCGCCGTGGGCGGGGGGGTGTTTCTCGTCCTCACGGAACGAAAAGCCCGGCGCGAGAACGATGCCAGCCTGCTGGCCTGGGTGAAAGCGCATACCAAGTTTTTCGTGCTGGTGACGGTCGTCTATGGAGCGGTGAGCGGCGTTGGCATCTGGTTCACGATTGGCCTGATCAGTCCCATGGCCACCAGCAACTTGATTCACGCCTATGTTTGGGGATGGGCGATCGAGTGGGTTTTTTTCTTTGTCGAGATCACGGCCGCACTCCTCTATTTCTACGGCTGGGACAAACTCGAAGCGCGACTGCATGAATGGTACGGATGGATCTACTTCATTGCGGCATTCGCCAGCATGGTGATCATCAACGGGATCATCACTTTCATGCTGACCTCAGGGCACTGGATTCAAAATCACCAGTTCTGGACCGGTTTCTTCAATCCCACATACTTCCCGTCGCTGGCCTTCCGATTCGCAATCGCTCTGGCACTGGCGGGAATCTACGCGTTGATTACGGCCAGCGTGCAGAAAGATGCCGAGTTGAAGGCGAGAATCGTGAGATGGAGTGCGTTGTGGATTGTCCCGTCGCTGATCGCGCTGGTTCCTCTTGGCTGGTGGTACATACGAGACATTCCCAAAGAAATCTGGGCGAGTGCACGCGGGCCGATGCCGACGGGAACGCATTTCGCGTACATGGCCGGAATTCTGCTGACTGTGACGTTCGCTCTGGCGCTATTTACGCTAATCCGGCCGGCGCGACTGCACTTGACGTTCAGCTTGCTGGTTGCGTTCGTCGCACTTGGCGCCATGGGCTCGTTCGAGTTCGTACGGGAGGCGATCCGCAAGCCGTATGTGATCAGCAATTATCTCTACGCGAATTCAATTTACGCGAACCCAATCCCGGGCGACGGTGGGTTCAGCGTCGACGCGATTGATACTGCCGGCGTTCTGGCCAGCGCGAAGTGGGTGCAAAACCGCGAACTGACGAAAGACAACCAGGTCGCGGCCGGACGAGAGATCTTTCGCGTAGAGTGCGAGAGTTGCCACACCACGGATTCCTATCGCGGCGTCCAGCGCTATCTCGCGCGGCGGCAATGGGATGAGAATAAGATTCAGGCCATGCTGACGGGCCTCGACGTCATGCATAACGGAGTCATGCCGCCGTTCGCAGGAACGGATTCCGAACGGCTGGCGCTGGCGAGTTTTCTTTCCACCCTTGCGCCCGCCGCGCCCAGCGCCGAGGCTGCGCTCGATGGCAAAACGGTTTTCGAACGCAACTGTAGCATGTGCCATCAGGTAAAGCCCGACGATGCTTTGTTTGCACGGCTGCCAAACGATCCGAACGTAGCCGCCGACGCGCTGAAGGACCTGCCCAACCTGTTTATCCGCATGCCCGGCCTGAGGCTCTCGAATGGTGAGCGGGCGGCGATTGTTGCATGGGTGAACACGCAGCGCAATGTTTCCAAGTCCGGCAGCGCCATGCAAGGAGGAAACTAACCGTGATGGACCCCAATTTCATGCCGACGCTCGATCCGAATCCTTTGCCAGCTCCGTATTGGATATTCAAGCTGCTTCTTCTCGCCACCTTCGTCCTGCACATTCTGGCGATGAACTTCATGCTGGGCGGAGCTGTGCTCGCGCTGGCCGCGAAGTGGCGATCGAAAAATCGCGAACAGGGAAAACGCATGTTCGTTGATCTCTCCAAGAAGCTGCCCGTGCTGCTGCCCGCAACCATCACTCTTGGCATCGCGCCCTTGCTCTTCCTGCAAGTTCTCTACGGACAATTTTTCTACGCGTCTTCCATTGTGATGGCGTGGCCGTGGTTCCTGGTTCTGGCCTTTCTCACCATTGCCTACTACGGTTTCTACTACGCGTCATTCCAGAGCGGGCAAGAGTCTGGCAAAGCCGGGACAGTCATGCTGTTCAGCGTGATCCTGGTTTTCCTGATTGGTTTCATCTACAGCAATAATTTGATGCTGAGCCAGACCCCCACGCGGTGGCAGGGCAAGTATTTCGCCGCGCCGGGGGGGTGGAATCTCAATCTGTCTGAACCGACGTTGATTCCTCGATTCCTGCACTTCTTCGTCGCCGCGATCGCGGTCGGCGGACTCTTGCTGGTCTTCCTGGCCTTAGCCAGATGGAAACAGGACCGCGAATACGCGCGCGGTCTGCTGCAATTCGGCGGCAAGGCCTTCATGTTCGCCACCATGGCCCAGTTCGTCGTGGGCATCTGGTTTCTGGCCAGCCTCCCGCGTGATCTGCGGATGTTGTACATGGGAGATAATCTGCTGGCGACGACTCTTCTGGTGGTCGGCGTTGGCGGGGGAATCGGCGCGATTTTCCTGATGTCAGACGCCCTGCGGAGAGAAAACGTTCGCGTGGCGGCTTATTACGTCTCGGGCCTCGTCGCCGTCGTGATTGCGAGCATGTCCGTGATGCGAGACATTCTGCGTGACGCTTACCTGAAACCGTATTACCGTCCCGATCAATTCGTGGTGAAAACACAATGGTCGGTCTTCCCACTGTTTCTCGTGCTCTTCGTCGGCGGAGTGATTCTCTGGTTCGTGATGCTGAAGCGCTACGGATTATTCAGCGGCAAGAAGACAGCCGAGCAGATGCAGCCGGAAGTTCCGGAACTTACCGGCGCCGCAAGATGACGCAGGTGGGCTGAGGGGCGGGCGCCGTCCCAACGGCAGACCGACTCCGGCGGTGGGCGAAATCGGTGTGGGGCGGCAAAGCCGGATGCCGCGCTCTCATGCCTTCTCTGAGCATGTCAGGCTCGGCAGCCTTTCCGTTGTGTAGACTCATGTCGTTCTGACCAGACTCTCCTTCGGAGCGCTATGTCTGCCCATAATGTACCCCTACACCGTTCTGCAGCTTATATTTTATTGGCTGTCATCTTCGCCGCTGGATGTTACCCGGCCCAGTCACAGTCCGGTGGGGCGTGGACGATACTGCAATCCGCCGTGCAGCAGAGCAATACGGAAAAAAGAGTAATCGCCGTTCGCGTCCTCGGACTATTGTGCAATGACAATCGCGCGACGGAACTGGCCCAGAAGGAGCTTCGAGACCCCAAGCCTGAAGTGCGCGTCGCGGCAGCAACGGCGCTGGGTCAAATGCGGGCATCCACGGCGATCCCTGATTTGAAACACGCTCTTTCGGATAAGGAACTGAAAGTCGTGCTGGCAGCCGCTCACGCCTTGCGTCTGCTCAATGATCCCTCGAGGTTCGAGGTGTATTACGCCATCCTGACTGGAGAGCGTAAAAATAAAGACTTCATTGCACAGGAGACAGAAATGTTCCACGATCCCAAGCAATTGGCGAAGATCGGGTTTGAGCAAGGCATTGGTTTCGTGCCCTATGCCGGAATGGGTTGGGATGCATACCAAACGATTAGGAAGGATCGACACGATGGCTCACCAGTGAAGGCAGCAGCGGCCACCAATCTGGCGACCGATCCGGATCCCCGTAGTGCTGTGGCGCTGGTGAAAGCCGCTCATGAGGGAAACTGGATCGTCCGCGTCGCCGCACTCGAAGCCATTGCGAAGCGAGGTGATCCGTCGCTCGCCGCAAAAATTGAAGACTGCCTTTCCGAGTCCAAAGAAAAAGACGAAGTGAAATACACGGCCGCAGCGGTAGTCGTGCATTTACATGCGCAAATTCGGAGGACAACGGGGAGCAACTGAACCATCTGCTTGCAGATACAAGGTCGATTGCGGATGGGCTATCCTCCCGGAACCCCATGTCTGGCTCCGAGAAATTCAGGGGTACCCGTCTATCGTGGGCCTAACGGTTGGTGCTACTGATTACTGCGGACTCTCCCCTACTCGAACCGTTGGAACTCAGCCATCATTTCGACCCCATGTTTCGTGTTCCAGTTTTGCCAAGCCGATGCGTCAGCTGGTGGGGAGGACGATTGCCTTGTCGATGGGCCCGAGAAAAGAACTGGTAGCCGACAAAGGCCATCCAGGCGAAGAAGAACGCAAGCGCGACCGCCGTTGCAGCTGGCCGATTGCGACGAACATTTGCCGGCGACATTGAACTTGGCTGTCGGCGTTGCGGCGGCGGACCGTGAACCCCGAAACCACCTTGAACGGCGACGTGAGTATCGAGTTTCAGGCCGGCCAGCTTCTCCAGTTGGGCAGCAATCCAGCGCGCCTCTTGGCGATCATCAATCTCGTTGGCGAGCGTTAGCTTTTTGCCCTCCTTGGTATATAGGCAAAGGCAATAAGAAGGTCGTGCGCCTTGTTGTTGCGCCATCGTCACCGTTGAAATCTGGGTGATTTCTGAGAATGGAATTTCGTGAGCCGCCCCGATCCCCAGCAAGCTCCGACGGAAAACTATTTTCCCATCGCCCACCTCCACTCGAAATGAGCCTATCGTAGCCCGAATCAGCGCGTAAATCAGGAAGAGGTCAATGAAGCCGAACACCAGCGCGAACAACCACGGAGCGTGGGAATGTCCCAGGAAATAAACGATTGCCGTCCACACCGTAGTGAAAACGAACAAAAGCAACACCTGGCTAGGGTTGCGAAATGGCGGGAAATAAAATTCGGTGCCCCCGTTCATCCCGGTCGAGACCACAACCTTGAGGCGCGGGGGAGCGGATACGTCGGAAGCATCAGACTGAAAAGCGGGCGCGGCAGGGGAAGCCTGGTCCGAAAAGAAAGATGTAGCGGCTGAGGCCGGCACCGGTGAGGTTGCCATGCGAAAGACTGGCACCTCAAAATCGTCCGAATAATTCACGCCGGGCACGTCCGCCTGCGCGTGCAAAACCCAGAGGATCTTGTCGTCGGGCTGGTCTTGACAGGTCTCATAGGCGTCGCTCGGAATGCTGACGTCCACGGGGATCGCGGCATCGCCCAGAGGGCTGGGCATAACCATTTCTTGCGGGACATTCTTATCGGCTTGCCACAGTACGGTTTCGTGGGTCGAACGATCTTTGCCGATGCCGGTGGTGACCTGGCGGATACAGCTAAGCCGCAAGTCAATGCCGTGTTTGGCATCCGTGTTGAAGCGCAAGTGAATCGTTCCCTTTAGTGACTGACCGGGACAGAACGGCAGCGAGGCAAACTCAAAATAGGTTTGGCCAAAGCGTTTCCGCCGAATACTGGCCCGGATGGCCAAACCGGCCAGAATGAGGCCAATGACACAGAAACCGAGGGGAATTAGCGCTAAAAGTTCGGACCTTGGCCAGAGTTTTGGCACCGTCGCGAATGCGACCGAGAGCACGATCGCATTCCAAAAAATCGCCACCGTCCAAAGGAATATGGCGCTGTTGCGGTTCTTGCTTCGCACTCGGCGAGCGGCCCAGTCCTTCCGC
This sequence comes from uncultured Acidobacteriaceae bacterium, assembly GCA_963772045.1. Lineage (GTDB taxonomy): Bacteria > Acidobacteriota > Terriglobia > Terriglobales > Acidobacteriaceae > Sulfotelmatobacter. The sequence continues at coordinate 549,804 of CAVYWC010000007.1, forward strand.
CATAACCAGGGAGATTCAGGATTGGCCTGCGCAGCCGCATATTGTTCCTGCAATGTGCGGGTTCCGAAAATCGTGCCATAAACGATCCCGCCGCCGATGAGAATGAAGATCGTTGAGATCAACACTCCAACCCACAGATTTTCCGGCACCTGGCCGGGTGCGCCCAATAAACTGGATAAGATTTTGATCGCGAAGACGATCCCGGCGGACGCAAAAACCATGCCAAAAGCAATGAGGAGGATCTCGCCGGCCTTGGAGGGTTTGTTCACCCCGGCATTATAAAGTTACCGGCGGATGGAAACAGAGCGGGACGGTGACATCTCCATTACCCCAGTCACAGATTACAAGAGTCACGCGCTTGTCATTTCTCCCAACGTTTGCGGCGAGCGGCGAATGGGGAAAGCACGATCACTTCCGACGACGCCTTCCCACATTTTGCCGCAGCTCAGTTCGGTTCCGATGACTCAAGTGCGTGGACGGGAACGAATGCCGTTGACTTGGGTATGTGCCTTTTGTTGTACTAACGATGTCGCAACAAGGTGAAGGAGTTCACCGTCAACCGCTGTCCCATCTATTAAGCCGGAACAGCTGATGACTCCTGACAAGCGGATTTTTTGTCGCGGAGTCATGGTACCGGCAACAGTCCGCAGAACTGACCTGGCCGTCGAACCAGGTGACAGATGATGGCGGACATCTTTGATCGTACAGAGGAAGTCGAGCGAATCGGTCAGTTTCTGGCGAAGAGGCGCCCGTTTCTCATCTACGGACCATCCGGCGTTGGCAAGACACTTCTCCTTCGGAGTCGGCTGCCTGAGTTTCCGTCTCTTCTCTATTGCGAAGATTCAGCGACGACCAACGTGATGTTTCGCAGTCTCGCCCGCAGTCTGCTGCGATTGCAGAGTCCGCGTGCCTGCAAAGCATTTCGCGACGTGGATGCGATTGCTACGAAGTCCGCGGTTTCGTTGAAAGGAATTGTGATGGATGCGCTGAGAGCAGGGGAGTACTCGATCGTGCTCGACCATCTCAAGCGACCCTCGTACTCGTTTGCTTCGGCCGTTCGCGAAGTCATGGGATGGGCCTCGACCCCGGTAAGCGCTCTGGCGCGTTCCAGCCACATGGAAGACACTGGTTTTCTCCAGCCGCTTTATGGCGACCGTTCGCAGAAGTGTGAAATCCGCAATTTCGACGACTCAACCGCCGAGCGATTCGCTCGGGAGCGGATCAAACGCTCTGCCCTGTCAGGCACAAACATCAGCGAATTTCTCGATAAGGTTCTGGAGTTCAGCGGGGGGAATCCTGGAGCGATCATCGCATTGATCGATATGGCAACTTGTCCGAAGTACCGCTCTGAGGAACACATCAAGATCTCGCCGCTATACATCGACTTTCGCATGAACGGAGGCGTGGCAAGGTGACGAGCGCGTCCAATTCGCTCAATTCGAATCACGAGCGGCGCCTTAGCGTGACCTGCCGCCACATTGACAAGCTCCTGGCGGAGATGGAGAGCGCCCTCAATGTCTCCACCTCCAAGCTCGCTTTTCCGCAATACGCTCCCGATCTGAGCCCAGCCCAGTGTCGTGTGATCGAAGACTACATCGGCCGCATTCGAGCCCACCTGGTTCGGGTGCTTGAGAGACAAGGAATCGCGCGGCCTCCATCCGACATTCCCGTGTCCCGTGCGTTGCATACTATGCTTACTTTCATAGAGATCGCAGCGGAAGAATTAAAACCGCGATATATGCGGGGCTATGGCGAGATTCCGCCCGGCGCAGCCGCGGAACTGAACAATGTTTCCGGGGAACTTGGGGACCTGGTGCGGCAGTTGAATCGATATTTAACGCAGGGAACCACTCCCGATCGGTCAACATTGCCCGGCTAGGGCACAATATCGCTGATAGGAAAGGAACGAAGCACCTTGCTGAAATACGTGATGGTGGGGGTGGGAGGCTGTCTAGGGTCGATTTTGCGGTTCTGGGTGGGCAGTTATATCGGCAGCAGAATGGGAACGCGGTTTCCCTATGGGACGCTCGTCATTAACATTACGGGTTCGTTCCTGATCGGCCTCGTCTTTGCCCTCTTGACGGCCAGAACCTATTGGAGCCCGAACTGGCGATATCTGATCCCGATTGGCTTCATTGGAGGCTACACCACCTTCTCCAGCTTTGAATATGAGACATTGCGCACCATCCAGGATGGGCAGATCGGCTTGGGCCTTCTTTACGTTGGGCTGAGCGTGATCGTTGGGTTCGTCGCAGTCTGGGGAGGGGTTATGGCGGGAAGAGCCATCGCATGAGAACGGAAGCTTGGAGATGTTGAAGCCACCTCTGGTGGGGAAAGTGGACAGCGAGGAATGCACCTTGTGTCAACGGGGCCTGGAGGAGGAAGTCACTCGCTTGCGAGAGCTGGCGCAAAAGCTCCAAGGGGCAACGTTCGCGCGGCGGATGACGAGTCAGGCACGCTTTGTCTGGAGCACGGCCGGAAGATGAAGGAATTTGTCCCATTGCGGTTGCGAACACTGGTTGACGGAATTGTTGAACGAAATCGAGCGGAGTTGGAACAGGAACTTGAAACCTTCCTCAAACAGCAAAACACGGAATTACGGAGTTCATGAACGCGGAGGACCGTTAGGTCGTGCCGCCGAGTTTTTGGTAGGTCAAAGAGGACTCTAACGACAGGAGGAAAATGTGCTGACACCAGGGCCGGGTAAGAAGGTCGGCATTTACGTAGCTGAGGACCAGCAGTACCACGGGAGTGCTGCCTATGCAGCTGTTCTGGATTTTCTTTTTTTCCATGGCGTATCGGGCGCAACCGTGACCCGTGGCATTGCTGGATTTGGTGCAGATCATCACATGCAAACGACCAGTCTCGTCGACTTGGCGGTCCATCTGCCGGTCAAGGTCGAATTCATCGAAACAGCGCAGAAAGTCGAAGAGTTACTACCCAAACTGCAAGCCATGGTGGGTGCCGGACTGATTGAGATGCACGACACCACCATCGTCAAGCCTGCCGAGAAGAAACAAAAAAATCCTGGGGCTGAAAAGCCTGCCCTGAAGAGTGAGGGCAAGGCCAAGATGATGCGGATCTACATCGGCGAGAATGACAAGTGGAACGGCAAGCCGTTGTATGAAGCCATCGTCGATGGTCTGCGATCCAACGACATTGCCGGCGTCACGGTTTACCGCGGGATTCTCGGTTACGGTGCCAATCGGAGAATTCACAAGGACGCCGCGCTGAGCCTTTCCCATGATCGGCCTATCCTGCTGTCGGTGGTTGATACGGAAGAAAAACTGAAGGCCTTCATGCCGATTCTTGACCAAATGGTGAAGCAGGGTTTAGTCGTGCTATCCGACGCGGACGTCATCAAGTACACGCACAACTACGAGAAAGCCGAGCGGCGCCAGGAGACTCGAATATGAAACTCGAAGGCAAAGCCAAAATGTTGCGCATCCATTTTGGCGAGGATGACAAGTGGCGCGGTAAACCGCTATACGAGGCCATTGTGGCCAAGTGCCGGGAACTTGATATCGCCGGCGCCACGGTGTTTCGAGGGATCGAGGGCTACGGAGCGAGTTCGCTCATTCATAAGAAGCATCTGCTGCGTTCTTCTGATCGACCAATCATGGTTTCGGTGATCGACACTGAGCAGAACATTAACAAGCTGCTTCCGGCGCTGGATGAGATGGTGGACGAAGGGTTGATCGCTATGTCTGAGGTGGAAGTCATCCGGTACGTGCACCAGGAAGGCGTGCGCTCGCCGGCTTCGTAGACAAGTACAGAATGGAGCAAGAACATTAAAACAGTTGGCCTATGAAGACGGACTCCGGACAAAACTCGCGGCTCGAAAAGCCTGCTCCCTCGCGTTTGGTATCCGTCGTGCCCGAGGATCTCCTGCCCTCCCCCGAGAATTCTCACGGAGAGTCAGCACTCATGCGGCTGGCGGAGTTAGCTGACGAGTTTGACGCCGAACAAGTCGCCGCCGATGCGCGGTCAGTGGCAGAACGGGTATCGGAGGGACGCTTCTACGTTGCCTGTATCGGTCAGTTCAAGCGCGGCAAATCCTCGGTCCTGAATGCGCTGGTGGGCGACAGCATACTACCGACTGGAGTAGTACCGGTTACCACCGTGCCCACGATCGTTCGCTACGGAAGCCGCGCGGCCGCTCGCGTGCGCTTTGAAGCCGCTGGCGGCTGGACAGATATTCCGGTTAAGAGCGTCGATGAGTATGTCTCGGAAGAGAAGAACCCCGAGAACGCGAAGCATGTCGCGGCATTGGAAATCTTTGTGCCTAGTCCGCTGCTTGCGACCGGCATGTGTTTCGTGGACACACCAGGGTTGGGATCTGTGTTCACCGGCAATACGGCAGCAACACAAGCCTTCATTCCTCATATTGATGCGGCGCTGGTCGTGATTGGAGCCGATCCTCCGTTAGCGGGAGAAGAACTCGTACTGGTTGAGGCAGTCGCGCAGCACGTTCAGGATCTCATCATCACCGTAAACAAGGCGGATCGCACCACGGACGCAGAGCGGGCCGAGGCGGTGGCCTTCGCACGACGCCAACTGGAAAAGCGACTCCCGCAACATTCTGTGGGACCCTTATTTGAGGTCAGCGCGGCGGAACAGCTCGAGCTTCGAGGAACAGGTCGGGACTGGGAGAAGCTGGTGGCTTCTCTGAAACTTTTGATCGAAGGGTCGGGCCGTCGTTTGATTCAGGCAGCCTGCGAACGTGGACTGGAGCGGATCAGCGAGCAGCTTCTTGTGATCATCTCGGAAGAGCGCGAGGCACTTCAACGGCCGATCCAAGAGTCGGAGACCCGGATCGCCACAATGAAACAGACCATTGGCGATGCCGAGCGTTCGATGATGGAGCTCGGGTATCTGTTTATGGCCGAACAACAGCATATTTCAGATATGTTTGTCGATCGCCACAAGACATTTCTCGCACGTGTGTTGCCGCAGGCGCACGGGGAGTTCGATGTTTCACTGCAATCGATATCTGGCTGGCTCGGTCCCTCATATCGCCGCCGCACTTTCCACGAGGCGCAAGAACTGGCACGCCGTCATGTCACGCCATGGTTGAAGCCCGAGCAGGAGAAAGCAGAGAACGAATACCGGCGTGTAGCATTGCGGTTTGTAGAGATGGCTAATGAGTTTCTAAAGAAGCTTGCGAATGCCGGCATTTCCGAACTGGCGCGCATGCCCCACGCTCTCGATCGGGAACGCGGATTTCGCGTACGCTCTGAATTCACTTTTTACGAACACAGGGATGTCGCGAACCCTGCCTCGCCGGTGCGCTGGTTGGCCGACCTGGTTCTTGGCCTGGTAGACGCCCGGTGGGTAATTAGGAACGAGGCCCGAAGCTTTCTCACCAAGCTGCTTGAAACCAACAGCACTCGCGTGCAGAGCGACGTTCTCAACCGGATTCAGGAGAGCCGAGGAAAGTTGGAAGCCGAGATTCGCAGACTGCTTCATGAGGTAAGCCGGATTGCCGAACAGGCTCTGGTCCGCGCTAGGAGAGTAAAAGAAGACGGCGAGCCTGCGGTTCAGGCGGAATTGGATCGCTTGGATGGGTTGGAACAAGAAGTGACTGCGCTCCGCGAATCGTTAAACACCCTTCTTGTCATTGAGTAATAGGCTCTCGCATTTGTCGGCAAACAGGAGCCATCTTAGAGCGCGCGTGTGCAGAACGTTATTCTGCGAAGTTAAAGAGTATCCGTAAACGACTAATGATAAATGAAAGATATGGTGGAGGCGGCGGGAGTCGAACCCGCGTCCGAAAATGTCACTGGTCAAGAGAACTACATGCTTAGTCGTGTTCATGCCCCAGGCATTACCCTGGGACGTTCGCGGCCCACGCTCAGAACCGACAAGAAACGCGTTCCGCTAGCCTGTGGTCTTAGCCTCCCGTCCCAGACGTAGACGGGAAGAGCAGCTCGCTGTGCGACGTCTTTCGGAGGCCCGCGAGCAAAGCCTCCTGGGACGGCTGCCTAACTAATTAGGCTGCGTATGCCATCTGTTGATTGGCAATTATCATTTTGCCCACGATTACGGGTGTGTGCACCCCGGCATGCCTCTTGGCCGCAAGCATCCCCGTCGAAACCGTGACGCCCCCACTGGTGGGATTGGCCTGAAAAGAACTACTTCCAATCTAGGTTTCACCCAAGAGGAAGTCAATTCATTAGATGTCGAGGGTCTAATCCCGATCCATGAGGACTAGGAGTGAACTGGGAGCCGGATTAGTTCCTACCTCAAGACTGGCCTAGTATTGAATATTATTAATAATAGATAACAATATTATTGACAAAATAAATAAATGTGAGTTATTTATTAGACAACGCAAATGGCAGATGAGATAAAAGATCTTACGGACTGGCAGGAGCTGACCCACCTCACCCAAGGCCAGCCGATTGTGGTGGAGCGAGTTCGCCTGCGCGACAAGGATATTGCCATCGAAGGCAATTTCGAGCTTCCCCAACTGGCTCGGCTTGACCTGGAAGATCAGGTTTTCGTTCTTGCTTTCCTCCGCTCTCACGGATCGATCAAAGAGATGGAGCGGGTCTTTGGGGTGAGTTATCCAACCATTAAATCGCGCCTGACTCGCATCGCCGACAGTTTGGATTTTGTGGAAACCAACCCCAGTCCGTCGCGAGGGGAGGTTCTCGAACGGCTGCAGCAGGGCGAGATCAGCGCGGGGGACGCAATCCGGGAATTGGAGGCGCTCAAATGATTCCGTTCGTGGCCGTCGTGAGCCTGCGCAACCAGGAGAGTCGCACGTTTCGCCTTTGGATTCCATTGATTTTGATCTGGATCTTGCTTCTGCCGCTCGCTGTTCTGCTCTCGCCACTGATTTTCGTCATCTTCCCGGCGTGCCGGGTGAATCCGTTCCGCGCCTTCGGATTTATGTGGCAGATATTGAACGCGCTGACTGAGACGCAGTTTGAGATGGAACATCGCATGGCAGGAATGTCATTTCACATCCTTTAGGAAGTTATTGAGAGGCCTTGAGGAACGTTTTCGAGGAGTCAACCCATGAACGAACATAGACGTCAGATTCTCCAGATGCTGGCGGAAGGAAAAATCAGCGCGGATGAAGCCGAGCGCCTGATGGCCGCGCTCGAACAACCGGCGGCGGAAAGTCCGTTGCAGTGGGGTACGGCCGCAGCCAAGACTCCGCCGAAATTTCTTCGCGTGCAGGTGGATTCGGAAGACAACGGCCATGATGGTCCGACGAAAGTCAACGTACGCGTGCCCATGCAGTTGCTTCGCGCCGGGGTGAAATTGGCCTACCTGATTCCATCTGCGGCCCTGCAAAAAGCGAACCTGGCAATGCACGAAAAGGGTATTCCCTTGGACCTGTCGCAAATCAAGCCAGAAAACCTTGAGGAACTGGTGGAGCAGTTGCGGGATTTGAGCGTCGATGTCGACCAGAAAGAGGCGAACACAAAAGTCAAAGTTCGGATATTCTGCGAATAAGGTCCGCCCATGTAACGCGCGGGCGTCCCACCCGCGAAACTCAAGACGGCGCGGGATATCTTGCATCCGGCGCGCGTTTCCGGCATCTGAATTACAACGTCTTCAAGCGCTTGGCATTTCAGGCAAGTTGACCTGCGATGCTCGGTTCGGTCGAATAAATGAGAATGCGAGGGCAAAAACTGCGGGCTCAGGAGTTTTGCCGGTGAAGGCGTACTGTCTTCCGTTCTCCCAGATCCCGCATACCACGCGCCTCTTTACGGATTTTCTTTCCTACGCTCCAAACGTTCAGCATTTCTATCCCAGACCTCCCCATTTCCGCCAATGGGTGCAGGAAGAATCCAAGAAGCTTGACTACGATTCCACCCGTCGCGTTCGCGTCGGTGAGATTCTTAAGCGGCAGAATCGCGCGTGGGGTGCTTCCGAGAAAACGCTGCAGAATATTGATGGCTTGCGCAACGGCGCTGCCGCCGTGGTTACCGGCCAGCAAGTAGGTTTGTTCGGCGGCCCTATGTTTTCCATCTACAAAGCTCTAACCGCAGTGAATCTTGCGGAAGAAGCCAAAGCGGCCGGCGTAGATGCGGTACCAATTTTCTGGCTCGCGACTTATGATCACGATCTGGCGGAAGTGAATCATGTTTCTTTGCCCGGTCCCGACGGCACACGCGAAACCCTAGCCACCACAAGCCACGCGATTCCCGGCGCTCCGGTTAGCACCGTGCGTTTGGGGGAAGAGATCGAGCCGGTTCTCGCCCAAGCCGCGTCTTTGCTGGGGGAAGCGGACGCGACCAGTTTGCTGCAGGAGACCTACCGCGCGGGAGAGACTCTCGGCACGGCCTTTGCTCGCCTCTTCGCAAAGCTTTTTGCCGACTGGGGCGTAATCATCCTCGATGCTTCGGATGGTGAACTGCACCGCATCGCTGCGCCGATTTATCGCGCTGCTGCAGAGCGTGCCCAGGAACTGGCGGCCGCGCTCATGGCCCGCGGTGAGGCGCTCGACGCGGCCGGGTATCACCAGCAAGTGAAAGTCACTACTTCGTCGACATTACTGTTTGTTTTGAAAGATGGTGTGCGCACACCGATTCATTTGCGTGGTGAGGCTGGGCAACCTGAGTTCGTGATCGGCAGCGATAGCGACGCGGAAGCGATCCCGCTCTCCGATGTATTAGCGATGATCGCTGACCATCCAGAGCGCTTCAGTCCCAATGTGCTATTGCGGCCGGTCGTTGAAGATTTTCTGCTGCCCACCCTTGCGTACGCGGGAGGCGCGGCCGAGACCGCCTATTTCGCGCAGGCTGGCGTAGTGTACGAAGCTCTACTGAACCGGGTTACGCCGATTGTGCCGCGCTTTTCTGCGACAATCGTCGAACCCAAGATGCAGCGACTGCTGGAGCGCTACGGTCTAACAGTTCTCGATGTATTCAGAGGCCCAGAAGCATTACGCCAAAAACTTGCAGCCAGCACCCTGCCTGAAGATCTTCAGGCAGCGTTCGAGGCAGCGAGAAAATCCTTGGACGCTCATCTAGCCACGATCAAAGAAAAACTGTCTAAGCTGGATCGCACGCTGGTCGATGCGGGAGAGACTGCGGCCTCGAAGATTCAGTACCAGATCGAACGTCTGCAGGCGCAAGCCGCGCGCGCGGAGCTGCAAAAACAGGACGTCATCAGCCGCAAAGCCGAGATTCTCAGCCAGTCGCTTTATCCGGAGAAAGGCTTGCAGGAGCGCGCCATCGCCGGGATCTATTTTGTCGCGCGATACGGATGCGAACTTCTGCACCAGCTCTACGACTCGCTGCAGACGGACTGCCACGATCATCAGATTCTGGAGCTGTGAACCGACTGCCTCGTGGCGTGGTTCCTATCTGAAGGCTTGCAGCCAGCGCTCCAACTCGGCCAAAGATTCTACACGCGCCAGATTACGATCCCGGTAGGCTCCGGCCACATCGAAGAGCATGGCCTGCATGCCCGCATTGGTCGCGCCGAGATAATCGACCGAATACACGTCGCCCACATACAAGCTTTCGGGTGGATCGGCCTTCATTGCCCGCATTGCTGCTTCGAAAATTGCCGAATGCGGCTTCTCATGGCCGATAATCCCTGAATCCGCGATGCAGTGGAAACAGTCATAAATCCCGCATCGCCGCAGCACGGCCTCAATCTGGCCGTCAGCGTTCGAGATCACAGCGATCGAATGAGTTTTCCCGATGCGATCCAAAGCTTCGCGGGTGCCCGGCAGAATCTGATCCCAATTCGCGGAGTTCCTCGTGTTCTCGACCAGTGAGCCTCGAACATGATCGTCGAGTCTTCCGATCTCTTGCAGTAAATGCGTGTGAAAAGTCCACCAGAAGCCGTGGTCGATTTTGCCGCTAATCATGCCGCGGTCAAATTCCTGCTTCGTCCGTCGTTCGAGAGCCTGCCAGCGCTCCAGCGTAGGATGCAGTTCCTCGGGCAAAGGGGCGAGCATGCGCGCGCGATTGGGAAACAGAAGAGTATTGCCGACGTCGAAGAAAACGAATCTAGGTTTGGCCACCTGTCTATATTAGCGAAGCGGACGCTGCGAACTTCAGAGTGATGGTGCGGACAAGTATCCATGGCCCTCGGACCATGACGGAGAATGAAAATCATACGTCGCTTCTCCTGCTTTTAGGGGAAGTGGGGCGCCGGCACACCGTAGCCGAAGGGCGGTTTTTGCACGGTAGAGGATTTTCTACAGAGCGAACCGGCGCGTGACCAGTTGCGCCGAAACATGTAATATCCAGTATCCGGCAGGGAGATCGGTTGTGGCGGGGATGCCAATCGCCGGCTTGAATCATGGAACTTCTAGCTTCTTTGCTGCTGGCAAACGTTTCCCGGAAGACACGGACTGCACTGGTAGCCTACACCTGCGTGCGCGGGCAAGCGGCAATCTTCCTCGCTCTGGTCGCCGTCGTGTTTTCCCGCCGGGGCGCTGAGCAAAACATCTACAACATTCTTTGGGCTGTTGTATTCGGCTTTGCCACGCTGAACATTCTCAGCCTTGCCGCCCGGCGCTTCGAACCCGGACGGCGCGGCCTTAGCTTTGGCGAGTTGCTGGCGGTCATGGTCGTGTTGATCTCGATTTTTCTGCTGGGATGGGAGATGCTCAGCGTGTTCCACATTTTTCCGATCAAGCTCAAGAGCTAGGGATCAGGGTCTGAGGGGCCAGCCTCGTGGATCCGACCCTGATGTCTCTACTCCTGATGTCTAACCCCCGACCCGCTTTTGCGGTATCATTCGCTCAAATGGCGAAGAAGGGTCCTCAAAACTTCGAAGTGACTTGTCCGTGCTGTAACGCGGTGCTGAAGATCGACACGGCCACGCGCGCTGTGATTGCCCACACTGCCGCCGTGAAGCCAAAAACGTTCAGCGATATGGAAGCTGCAGCCAAAGCCATGCGCGAGCAGGACAGCCGCCGCGATTCGATCTTCCAGCAATCCGTGGAAGCGCAGAAAAACGCATCGGATCTGCTCGAGAAAAAGTTCCAGGAAGCGCTGAAGCGGGCGAAGGAAACGCCGGATACCGGCAAGCCGATCCGCGACTTCGATCTCGATTGATCTGCGCGCGCACGAACTGCCAGTCGCCCGCGTTGACTCTGCCTACTATACCTGGGAGTGCCCAGCATGACTCGACCTCTTCTTCTTGGCCACCGCGGGGCGCGGGCGTTCAAAGCCGTCCCGGAGAACACATTGCTTTCCTTCGACCGCGCGCTGGCTGACGGCTGCGATGGATTCGAGTTTGATGTGCGGCTTACCGCAGATCACCGACCTGTCATTTGTCATGACCCGGTTTTCAAGGGTGCAAAGATCGCGAAGTTGCACATTGCGCGAGCCGCGGCTGAGCAGCTATCGGCTTTGCCATGGCTCGAAAATGTCTTGGCGCGATATTCCCATGCCTTTCTGGATATCGAACTGAAAGTCCGTGCGACGGAAGAAATCGTTATCAACGAGCTGGAAAAGTACCAACCGAAACGCTTCGTGGTTTCATCCTTTCTGCCGTCCGTCTTGAACAGGCTTCACGCGCTTGATCCGCAGTTACCGCTGGGCCTCATCTGTGAGACAAAAACACAGCTGGCGCGCTGGAAAAAGTTGCCCATCCGATATGTGATTCCGCACCATAAAATTGCGCGCCCTGATCTCATTCAGGACCTGCACGATGCAAACCGGCAAGTGCTGGTCTGGACCGTGAATCAAACGCGAGAAATGGAACGGTTAGCTGCGTTGCAAGTGGACGGAATTATTTCCGACGATACGAAGCTGTTGACCACAACGCTGGGCTGATTGGAGAGACGGCACTCAGTCGGCGGCGGCTTCCAAAGTAGAGGTTTGCCGCGCTGGACGGCGCAAGAAGGCATTGCGCTCCATCTCAAACGATTCCAGATTTGATCCTAAAGCTTGCTGATTCCACCCCATGACCGTACCGATGCGCAGGGCCGCCTCGCGACTGCATGATTCCGACCAGCAGGGCCCGAGAGCTACCGGCACGCGGCGCAGGAGCGCATCGCCTAAGCTTACAGCCGCCTCTCGCAGGTAGCCCTCCACCACTTCGGCCACGATGTGCGACGTGTGCGGACAGATGGGCGCGCGCAGGTCCGCGCTTACTAGGGCCATGCGAGCGATGTCGATGGCACGACGGCCGTGCCATTCCATCAAGCCGCGCGCTGTCTCTTCGCTGACGGAGCCGGCTTGGGCAACCTCCAGAATTTCCTCATTGAGCAGTGGATCCATCGCGCCCCCGGGACCGACCGCAATCGATGTGGGCTCGACAACATTGATTCCGATTTTGCGGGCGCACTCACGCGCGAGCGAGGCCGCGGTGGTCAGCTTGCCTCCAATGACAGAAATCATTTTCACAGCGCCCTCGTCAGAGTGATCATGGAGAAGGTGACGGCGCGTCACCGCGGAAGGCTTGTTCCCCGGCGAGTACGGCAGCGGACGAATTCCGGCAAAGGCATATTTGATGTCGTGTGCGGAGAGCTTAGCTTTCGGGAACAGCTTCGTTGCGGTGCGCAACAAATATTCGATCTCTTCGGGGGAAGGCTCAGTCTTGCCGGGATCCCCCGCATCGGGAACTTCCGTTGTGCCCACGAGCACCTGATCGTTCCAGGGCAGGACAAACACAGGCCGACCGTCGGCGGCTTCGGCGTACAGCCCGGTGCTGGGAGCGCCGGCGAAATGCGGCAACACAATATGCGAGCCGCGCACCCCGCCCAGCATAGGCTTCGCCGTGCGCACCGCAGAGCGTTGGCAAATCCGGTCAGCCCAGGGGCCGGTGCAGTTAAAAATCCAGGCGGCGTCGACCCGCTCGTCTTTGCCGGAAATGCGGTCGCGCAGCAGTACTCCGCGAGCCCGCCCGTGGACCACATCAACCGCCAGAACTTCGCAATGATTGCGCGCTACGGCTCCCGCTTCCGTTGCTTCCGTCAGCCACTCGGCGACCAGTCGTTCGGGGAACTCGCATTGCGCATCTTCAAGATTGAACACGGTCCATTTGTGCCCGGCATCGAGCGCGCGCTCGACGCGCTTCCATTCCATCTCGCTCAGATCGGCGGATTTCTTGCCCGCAATGCGCTGGTACAGCCATAATCCGGCGCGCACCTTCAATGCGCTGCGCTGGCTTTGCTCATTCAGCAGGAACAGGAAATGCAGCGGATGCACCAGGTGCGATCGTTCGCGCAGCAATCGTTCGCGCTCGCGAATGGACTCGCGCACCAGGTCGAGTTCTCCGTGTTCGAGATAACGCAAGCCGCCGTGAATAATGCGGGTCGAGCGGCTGGTCACGCCGGAAGCGAAGTCGTTTTGCTCGACCACAAGCGTGCGTTTGCCCGCCCGCGCACATTCCCGCGCGAGAGCAACGCCGTTAATTCCGCCACCGATGACGACCACGTGGAAGTGCTGGCCGTCCAGGGAGGGTCGGGGCTTGATCGCTATTGCCATGAAGTCAGAGAGCGCACGTAGCCAAGGACAGGCCTGTCGAGCCTTCACCGCTCAGGCCATTCTCTATTCTGCACCGCGCAATGGGCAACCGTAAGGTGACGAGAGTCCATCGGTGAGGTGACCATTGTCCGATGAGGCCTGTGCGGAACGATATCGAAGGTAACTTGCCGAGGACTTACCGGAGTTTGGATCGCTCTAGAGGGAGAGGCCGAGCCAACCGGTGACACAGCATGCGCCGGATTGCAGGGGCCGCATAACAAGGCGATATACGTTCGCTCAGGAATTTCCTCGCCCCGCGAGCGAGACCCGCGGACCTCCGGAATGACCCGATTGGCGTGGGATCTCTGAAGCAAGCCTGGGTTGCCGCGTTTGTCCTCAGGCGGTCTTGCGCGACGCGGTGGTTCCGTATGTGCTTTCCGCATGACGGCCCTGCGTTTCCTCCGCGAACAACTGGATCATCTCCCGGTTGAATGCCGGGATATCGTCGGGCTTGCGGCTGGTTACAAGCCCTCTGTCGCGGATCACTTCTCGGTCCAACCCACTCGGCGCCAGCATTCCGACGATCAGTTTTCAGTGATGGCCAGGATGTAATTCTGTGGCCACGAACCGCGTTGGCTTCGATCAGCGTCCACGGGCCGTGGCAGATGGCCGCTATCGGTTTGTTCGAGTCTACGAACCGCTTAACGAACTCGATCGCTTTAGGAATCATGCGCAGGTGGTAGGGGTTCATGACTCCGCCGGGGAGTAACAGCGCGTCGAAATCATCCGCTGAAGCGGAATCCAGGGGAACATCGACCGGAACTTCCTTGCCCCAATCTCTGAGATTCCATCCTTTTACCTTGCCCTGGGCGGGAGAGACGAGCTTGGTCTCCGCGCCCGCTTCATCGAGGGCCTTCTTTGGCTCCAGCAATTCCACTTGCTCGAAACCGTCGGCGACGAGAATTGCCACTTTCTTGCCGTGCAGAGTAGGATTCGCCATTTTCTCTTCTCCTGTATGAAAATGCCTGTGGCCGCGCAAAAGATAGTTCAAGAAATAGTTTGAGATACACAAAGAGACCGCATTTACGATGCCCTGGCACTAACGCGGGTTGGCGCGGTTCGCGGGCGCAATGAGCTTCTGTTGCAATCATTGCGTGCTTCCAAACATTGTGTGCTCCCAATCATTGCGTGTTCCGTGCGTGCTCGTTTACATTTATGGGCTCATGTCCAGCACAGGAGAACGTTTCGAACGCGCGGTTGCCATCATGGAACGTTTGCGGGCGCCCGGCGGATGCCCTTGGGACCGCGAGCAGACCTTCGATTCGATCAAGCCCTATACGCTCGAAGAGACGTATGAAGTTCTGGAAGCCATCGACCATCGCGACTGGCCCGAACTTGCCGGCGAACTGGGCGATCTGCTGCTACAGGTTCTTTTTTACGCGGAGATGGCCAAGGAGCAGGGATCGTTTTCCGTCGATGATGTTCTCGATCGGCTGTCGACGAAGCTCGTTCATCGTCATCCGCACGTCTTCGGGGACGCGAAGGCCGAGACCTCTGCCCAGGTAAAGCGTAATTGGGAAGCGCTGAAGGTCGAAGAGAGAAAGCAGCGCGAACCGGCGCATTCTGACGCCGGGACGGAACCGCGCTCTATGCTGGCGGGCGTGTCCTCGGCGATGCCGGCTTTGCTCGAAGCCGCAAAACTAAGCTCGCGCACGGCGCAGGCCGGCTTCGATTGGCCCAACATAGAAGGTCTGTTCGACAAACTGCAGGAAGAAACGCGAGAGCTTCGCGAGCATCTGAAAGAATTCCCCGCGCCCGGGCCGCATCCGCAGGGGCGGGGCGTTGCCGGGTCGGGTCGAACCGTAGTCCCTGAAGCGCTGCAAGCCAAGTTGGAGGAGGAAGTTGGAGATTTGTTTTTCGTCCTGGTGAATGTGGCGCGCTATTTGTCGGTCGATGCGGAATCTGCGCTACGAAAGACCAACGGCAAGTTCCGCCGGCGTTTTCAATGGATGGAAAATCGATTACACCAGAGCGGACGTTTCGCCGATCAGGCTTCCATGGACGAACTGGAATCACTCTGGCAGCAGGCAAAAGCGGAAGAGAGACGATCTGACAAGCCGCGAGATAAGGAGACCGCTTGAGCGGCGACGCGATTGTCATCCGGTATTGCCATGGCATTGAAGAGTTGCGGGCATGCGTAGCTCTGCAGAAAGAAGTCTGGAATTTTTCCGATGCCGAGCTCGTGCCTATGCGCATGTTCGTGGTTGCCCAGAGAGTCGGAGGCCAGGTTATAGGCGCATTCGAGCGCGACGTAATGGCAGGCTTCGCGCTTTCGATCCCAGGTAACCGTTTAGGCCATCCCTATCTGCATTCTCACATGCTGGCCGTGCGCAACCATTACCGCAATCAGGGTTTAGGGCGCCGATTGAAGCTGTTTCAGCGCGAAGATGCGATGGCCCGCGGCATCGAATTGATTGAATGGACGTTTGATCCGCTCGAAATCAAGAATGCCTATCTCAACATCGAAAAGCTCGGTGCCATAGCTCGCCGCTACAACGTCAACCAGTACGGGATTACATCGTCTCCATTGCAGGGCAGTTTGCCCAGCGATCGCCTGATCGCCGAGTGGTGGCTGAGATCGAAGCGGGTGGAAACCTTGCTGGCCACGGGGAAACATCCCGCTATTGCCTGTGAAGCCGCGATTGCAGTGCCGGCGCAGATCTATGAATGGAAAGCGGCAGCTGACACCCGAGCTCGTGCGAGACAAGTGCAGGAGCGGAACCGCGAAGATTTCTTGCGGAATTTTTCCGAGGGCCGGGCAGTGCTCGGTTATGAGCGCGACGCGCAGGGGAACGGCAAATTCCTGCTCGGCCACTGGGAAGAGACATGGTCGTACGTGTCTGCGCCGTGATTTGGATGCACTTTCAGCACAGAGGCACGGAGACATGAAGAACAGCGAGGCAACAAGGATTATTTAGACCAGGCGGAAATGCGTATCGCACCTGCACTCTCGTTCTCAGGGTTCCTGTTCGGTTTATGTTTTCACCGGTGTCTCCGTGCCTCTGTGGTGAACGCAGACTTTCGATATGAAAATTGAAGCCATCACGCTCCGCGAAATTCACATTCCGCTCGTCCATTTTTTTGAGACGAGTTTTGGGCGCACCTACGCGCGCCGCATTCTCCTGATCACGGTTCACAGCGACGGCGCGGACGGCTGGGGGGAGAGCGTCGTGGGCGAAGATCCGTTCTACAGCAGCGAATGGATCGAGACCGCGTGGCCGACCTTCACCACCTACCTGATTCCCGCGCTCCTCGGCAAGAACCTTGCTTCCGGGCGCGAATGTCCAGCGCTGTTCTCCAGAATCCGTGCTCACCGCATGGCCAAGGCAGCTTTGGAAAACGCGGTCTGGCATCTGGAATCGATCCAGAAGCAGCAGCCCCTCTGGAAGTTGCTGGGCGGCATGCGACGCGAGATCGCCTGCGGCGTTTCCATCGGGATTCAAGACTCCGTCGAACAATTGCTGGAGAAGATTCACACTGAATTAGCCGCCGGTTATCGCCGCATCAAGGTCAAAGTGAAACCCGGCTGGGACGTGAATGTGCTCGAACGAATCCGCTCGCGCTGGGCCGATATCACGCTCAGCTGCGACGCCAATTCGGCGTACACGCTCGATAATCTCGAACATCTGCGCAAATTCGACCAATTCAACCTGCTGATGATCGAGCAGCCGCTATGGGATGACGACATCTACTATCACGCCCGCCTGCAGAAAGAGCTGCGCAGCGCCATCTGCCTCGACGAATCGATCGTCAACGCGCGTAGCGCTGCCTTCGCCGTGGAAACCGGAGCCTGCCGGATCGTGAACATCAAGGTCGGGCGGGTGGGAGGATTCAGTGAAGCGCTCAAGATTCACGATGTCTGCCAGTCCCAGAAGATTCCCGTCTGGTGCGGCGGAATGCTGGAAAGCGGTATCGGCCGCGCTCAGAACATCGCGCTTTCTACGCTGTCCAATTTCAGCCTGCCGGGGGATGTGTCCGCCTCCAGGCGCTACTGGAAGGAAGACATCGTCGATCCGGAAGTGGAAGTTTCGCCCCACGGAATGATCGCGGTCAGCGATCAGCCCGGCACGGGACACCGCATCAAAACCGACCTGATTGAAAAATTGACGGTACGGAAGGAAACCTTCCGCGCACTATAAGGCCATCGCCAGTTTACTTGCCGATGCCGGGTAGGCCGCTCTGTGCGAGCTTCTCCTCTTCTGTTTTCAACAATTCGACTCCCTGCGCGAATGTCGTATTATTCGGCACTGCCCGGAAGTCGCTGAAGACCTCTTTCGAAATCATGCTCAGGCTCTTGAAGATCAGCACTTTTCCCGTAATGTGCAGATTCATCTCGGTCACTTCCCAGGCGCCGTCGCCCACGTCGGTTTGATGCACCTGGAATTGTCCGCCCTTGTCGAGTCTTCCGATGATTCCCCAGCCGAAGGAAACATCTTTAAACAGCGTGCCATCGATCGCTGCAATGCGCCGCTGATTCACATCGATGAGAAGATATCCCTGCATGCCGGCAAGCACCTGCTCCATGCGGGAGGGCGCGGCATACGACGGATTGGGCGTAAATTTCAGGCGAACCAATTGCGCGCCCGCTCCTCCGATGTCTGGCGTTCCGGCCTCTGCACCGACGTACTCATAGCGGAATGCGTCGGGCAGAGCCTTGAGGATGCGCAAGCTATGGTCGGTGTCCTCTTTTTCGCGAGCATGCTTCCTGCGCAGCGCGTCTGGACTCGACGCCAACGCGTTCAGACGATTGAATTCTGCTTGCCGCTGTTGGGGACTCAGGGGATGACCGTCGCTCGCGATCAGCATTCCCGCCATGGCCTGCGTGGTTTCGACGTAGAGATGGGTCTGAGTATCCTTGCCTCCGCTCTTATGCGCGCAGAAAATGTGCTTGGGCGAAGTTTGGTCGGCGGCTGCGACCTCGTTCTGCACGGTGAGGCGCACCAGTTCGTCGGCCGAGATTGCAGGCTGGGCCGCTTCCTGCGCGTTAAGAGTCAAAACCAAGCTGAAAAGAGTGATTATGGTCCAGGCTGCCCCGCGCCGGGCCGATTGTCGCTCCCCGAAGGGTCTCATTTCACGTTAGTGTAGCAATTCTTGTGCCGGGTTGTTTCCGACTCTGCTTTTCCCCGGATCGCCGCTTGCCGCCTGCGCGCACGGTTGGGTATAGTCGTGGCAGTGACGCGGCCGTCCTGTACCTGCTTCCCGTTCTACAGTGCAGTTTCCGCTTCCTGAAGGAGAACACTTATGAGTGCTCCGGTATCAGCCAGTTTGGCGCAAATCGGCAAGTCGGTCGTCATCAAGGGTGAGTTGTCCGGCAGCGAAGACCTTTATGTCGACGGGCAGGTCGAGGGCAGCATCGCCCTCAAGAACAATAGTCTAACCGTCGGCCCCAACGGGCAGATCAAAGCCAACGTCGAGGCCAAAGGCATCGTCATTCAAGGCAAGGTCGAGGGCAACGTGCAGGCCAGCGATCGTGTCGATCTGCGCAAATCCGCCGTGGTTGCCGGAGATATCGTCACCCAGCGCATTTCCATCGAAGAGGGCGCATACCTCAAGGGCAAGATCGACATTCAAGGCAAGGCGGAAAAAGCGGCGGGGAAGTAATCTCGGCGAGTTCAGCAGGATCGGTGGATGGCATCAGTTACGCAGAATTTCATGAAGCTCTTTCGCGGTTCATCGGCCGGAGCACAGTCGGAAACGCCGCAGCAGGCGCAGAAGTTAACCCGCCGTTCCAGCGGCTTGGGTGAACTCTCGCGCTTGTGGGACAGTGAGACGCCACTGTGCGTGCTCGATCTGGGTTCGACTTCGCCCGCCAATATACGGTTCTTCACCGAGCGTGAGCACAAAATCTACAGCGAAGACCTACTGGTCGCCTCAACCGATCCCGGCCTCGTGACCAAAGATGAAGAAGGCAAGGTCGTGCTCGACAGCCGAAAATTTCTTGCCGAAAATCTCGTCTACCCTGCGGCGCACTTCGATGTCGTGCTGTGCTGGAATCTTCCCGACTATCTCGACGAAAGCCTGGTGCGTCCGGTCATGGGTCGTCTGTGGTCGGTGCTCAAGCCGCAGGGAATGCTGCTTGCATTCTTTCATACCAAAGATGCCGGTCCGGATTCTCCCTGCTTCCGTTTTCACATCGTCGGCAAAGATACGCTCGAGATGCAGCGCATCGTCATGCGCCGGGAAGCGCGCCGCGGCCCCACCGGTGCGGTTCATACCGCGATCACCGACGGATTCCATCTGCAGCGCGTCTTCAATAATCGCCATATCGAAACTCTGTTCCGCGATTTTGCTTCCATCAAGTTCTTTCTTGCCCGCGATAACGTGAGGGAAGTGCTGGTCGTGCGCTGATCATTCGGATATTCAGTGCGCCTGCGCAGTTGGTGTACGCGCGTCTTGAAAGGGCCCGGCTTTGGGCCGGGCCGACCGGAGCTCGAAAACTAATGAAAGGACCTTTTAGGTCCCGGGATCACATTGCCGCAGCGGCTAAAAAGCCGAGTTGCTCCGCCCGCGTTTACGGGACGACTGGAAGCCAGGCCCTTCCAAAGGCGACTGCTTGAGCTCGACCCACGAAATCGGGCATCGATATGAAAAACTTCGCAAGCGGAATTCTCGCCACGCTGGTCGTGCTTGCCTTCGGCGGATGGCTTTACCTCAAACTCGGCTACGCAGATCTCCGCGCGAAACCGGAGCCTTCGTGGTTTGAATCGAAACTGGCGGTCAGCGCTCTCGACGCCTCTGCAGCGCGTCACGCAGCTCGTCAGCAGAACCCGATTCCTCCGACTGAAGCAAACCTGCTGGATGGGGCGCGTCTCTATCGCGACAAATGTGCGGACTGCCACGGAAGGCCCGATAATCCAATGAGCGATTACGGCGCCTCCTTCGATCCGCGAGCGCCGCAATTTATGGCGGCGCAATCTCGCCAGCCCGACGACCAGGAGTTCTACGTGATCAAGAACGGAGTGCGCTGGTCCGCCATGCCCGCCTGGGGAAACATCATGGCTGATAGTGAGATCTGGCAAGTCGTAACTTTTCTGAATCATCTCGAGAATCTGCCGCCCTCAGTCCAGCAGGAACTGCACAGGCCCGCCGGAAGCACTCCGTGAGAGCGGGGACAAGGGACGGCGGTTTCGGAGCTTTCGCGACTTCGCCGCCCGGAATCTCGGGTGGGGGCTCGTCACTTCTTGAGCTTCGAAACACTCAGCGGAAACACCGCGACCTGGTACTTTGCTTCATCACTATCGACGGGTCCGAGAAGCAGATTGCCGTCGGAGATGTATCGCGAACGAAAGTAGTACACCTTACCAGCTTCTGCGGTGAAGTGAGCAAACTCTACGGGGTTTCCGAGCAATCGGGAGACTAAATTCACGCAAATATGGTGTTCTCCTGGCCCGAGCGACACAGAAAAATAGGAGCTGTCCTTGGTTGCGCCAACCCATGACCCGTCGATGCCAATCCTACCGATCAAATGCACTCCAAGGCCGAATTTCGCTGTGCCTAAATCCTGAATGAAGACGACGGTCGCCTTCCCGGGTTCCGCATTCGGCTGCAAGGAGTGAGACTTGTCAAGCGTGACGTCAAAGCTGATATTCTCAGGTCCGCACGCCAATGAGGAATTTTGAGCTAGTGCCGATGCTGCACAGAGGAAGGCAATAAGAACCATTTTCACCATGTTGTGTTTGCCTTGTTTCTCGATCGCGGCCCGAAGATTCACTCGCGATGATATTCAGGCTCGGTTTCGATTGTACGTCGGCCACCTTGGAAACTGTCCTCATCACAACTTGCACCGCTTGCTTCTCGGCAGCCTTCGACAAATCCTACCTTCCAGCCGCCCTCCACGCGATCACGCCCATGCGAAACAGGAAATGCAGCGAGATTTCAATTCGCGGCGCGGAAGCGTCCGGGAACGCCGATGTAATCATCTGTCGCATTTCCGCTGGCACATAAGCTCTCCGCACCGAAACCACGCCGTCGTGACGCGAAACGCGGCTCTGCATCAGCGGAAATCCCGCATACACCAGCGCCAAATGCAGCGGATGCCGGATCAGATCGTTGATCAACAGCGCGCAGCGGCACACCCGCATTCCTTCCCGCAGGAATCGAGCCACTTCCTCCGGCTGCAGATGATGCGCGAACAAGCTGCAGCTCATGAGATCGAAAGAATTGTCAGGAAAGGGCAGCGCGAGCGCATCGGCGACTACGGAGTGATGTCCCGGAAGCAGGTGTGAGCGCTTGATATCAAGCAAGGTAAGCTCCAGTCGAATCCCTTGCGGCGCCAGTTGCTCGGCCGCGAGCCTGGGGACTTCCCCGAATCCCGCCGCAACTTCGAGCACGGAAAAATGTCTCCTGCCGGTTTCCGCAGCGACGCGTTCAATCAGAGCACGAGTAGTCGAGACTCCGCCAAAGCGGCGATTGATCGAACTCAGATCGCGCAGCGACTTCTCGACTTCTTCCGCGGGACAGTCGTCGGAATCGAGCAGTTCCGGATGGTCGATGCGGCGCATGCGTGTACCCTGGGCAACAGTCTAGATGCAGCTGTAAGGAGAGTTGTCAGAAAAATGCTTCGGTTGTCACCCGTGCGTTTGTCACCCAAATCGGCCGCGAAGCGGCGCAAGAATAAAGCCCACAGCGCAAGCTGTGGGTCGAAAGTAGAAATGGAACGAGCTCCGAAGGAGCGAAAGAGACCGTGAAAAGGACTTTCCCAATAGATGTCTCTTAAGCGACCGAAAGACGGGATGCTTCTACACTTCGGCCAGTTCTTCTTCCAACAACTGTTTGTTGTAAAGATCGCTGTAGTATCCGTTGAGCGCGAGCAGTTCTTCGTGCGTACCCAGTTCCACAATGCGTCCGCCGTACAGCACGGCAATGCGATCGGCATTGCGGACGGTCGACACTCGATGCGAAATGAAAATCGTCGTGCGACCCCGCATCACATCGCGAAGATGATTGAGAATCTTGTCCTCCGTGTGCGTGTCCACGCTCGAGAGCGCATCGTCAAGGATCAGGATGCGCGGATTGCGCATCAAAGCGCGCGCAATCGCGGTGCGCTGCTTCTGGCCGCCGGAGAGCGTAATTCCACGTTCCCCGACCAGCGTTTCGTAACCCTCGGGAAAACTCTCAATGTCTTCGGCTATATTCGCTGCCTCCGCCGCATCGTGAATTTCTTCCCGCGATGCGGAGTCCACGCCCAGCGCAATGTTTTCGTGAATGCGGTCGCTGAAGAGAAAAGTTTCCTGTGGTACGAATCCAACGTTGCGCCGCAGAGATGCCAGTGAATATTCGCGAATGGGCCGGCCATCGATCAGCACCATTCCAGGCTCCGCATTGTAGATGCGCGGAATCAGATCTACCAGCGTGGTCTTGCCCGATCCCGTCGGACCCACAATGGCCAGGCTGCTCCCGGCCGGAATGCGCAGGTTCACGTCCTCGAGAACCTGCTTTCCGTCATAACTGAAATTAAGACCGCGAAACTCGACCTCGCCTTCGATCTCACGATCCACCGCTTGCGGATCGTCCTGGATTTCTGGCCTTTCCAGCACGATCTCATTCAGCCGTGCCAGCGACGCCGTACCACGCTGAAACAGATTGATGACATAGCCCAACGCAATCACCGGCCACGTGAGCTGCATCATGTATGTGCTGAACGAAACAAACTGTCCGACATCGATGTGCCCACTGAGCACTTCTCGTCCACCCAGCCACAACACGAGCACTACGGCGCAGCCCAGCATCAGTTCGAGCGTGGGCCAGAGCATCCCCATCAGCCGCACCAGTTTCAAACTGCGGCGGATGTACTCATGATTCTCGCGTTCAAAGGCCTCGATTTCCGCTTCTTCCTGCACATAGGCGCGAATCAGGCGGGCTCCGGAGAAATTCTCCTGCGCCCGCGCCGAAATGTCAGAGAACATCGCCTGGATGCGTTCGAAGCGATCGTGAATCCTACGGCCAAAATACTGGATCAGGATGCTGGCCACCGGCAGCGGCAGAAACGTATAGAACGTCAGCCTGGGACTGATCGAAATCATGAACGCCAGCGCGCCCGCCGTCAGCACCAGCGTGTTGGCCGTGTACATGATGGCCGGACCAAGCAGGTTGCGCACCGCGCTCAAATCGTTGGTCGCGCGCGCCATGATGTCGCCCGTGCGATGCCGCTGATAATACGAATAGGGAAGTTTTTCCAGATGCTCAAACAGATCGTTCCGCAGATCGAACTCGATATCGCGCGAAATACCGATCACGATCCAGCGTGTCAGGAACTGGAACATCCCCTTGCTCACCGCGATCAGCAGAAGCAGGCCGGAGTACTCGAGCAGTTTGTGGCTGGTGACGCCGCTTTCCAGCGCCTGGGCGGCGTGGCCCAGCACCAGCGGAAACATAATCCAGATGCCGTTGGTCAAAAAGACGCACAGCGTCCCCGCCAGGTAGCCCCAACGGTAGCGCTTCACATACCGCAGCAGTGGACGGAGTCTCTTCAGGAACATTCAGTTCAGTAGATGAGATTCTAGCAGGCAGGGTGCAGGATTCAGATAGGGCTTCGCCAATACCCCACAGGCGGACCACGGCGCGTGAGGATGCAGAAGACTACTTCGGACTGGTGGCATCCGCCATCTGGCAGGAGTCTTTTCCGCGGGCGTGAGCACGTTCGGTCACGTAGATGAAGAAATCTCGGCCGAATGCAGCCACCAGGAGACCGGCCACGATCACGCTGCAGGCCCCGAAGAAGAGCCATCCAATTTCAAATAGATAAGTATCGACAACCGACATGACTTCTCGTGGTGGCGGCGCGAGGTTGGAAATCTCCCGCCTCGCGCCGTCAGAAAATGTTCGACCGGGAAAATAACTTAACTACTGCTCCGGAGGAGGCGGCGGAGCGTCCGGCTGCATGCGTTGCTGCATCCGCGCCTGCCGATTCGCCTCAATCTGCTTCAGTTGCGTCTGCTGATCGGACGTGAGCAGCTGATACATCTGGTGATGCAACTGGGTCTCGGCCACCGTTAACTGAGCCTGAACCTGCGCTTTTTGCGTGGCCAGCGCCTGCACCTGCTTGGCGTCATAGTTGCCCTCAGCCTGGCTGTGGAGCTGCTGGTCAATCTGCCGCTGCTGCTGCATCAGCGCCTTCAATGCCGGCTTCGCATTGGCCAGCATCGCCTTGGCCTGCGTCTGCTGATCATCGGTCAAATTCAGCGCCTTCGTGAAGTAATTCAGCATGTGCTCGCCCATCATGTGCTCGCCCATCATGCCCGGACCATGCATCGGCGGAGGCGGTGGAGCGGCCTCGCTGGTTTGCGAACGTCCGACCGCTGTTCCCAACAGCACGGCCAAACTTGCGACCAACAAGCGAACGCGAATCGATTTCATGTCTAGCTCCTGATATTTTTTTCGGAAGACCAAACTCGGTCTACGGTTATACCAACACAAGTCGCCGAGAGATGGCGGTAAAAACTCGGTCAACCGGAGTAAAGTTTTGTCAAGCTCGCCCGCGCAATGAACATCAAACAACCACAGGGAGTGGCAAAGCAGCGGGGAGATTCGAGTGTCGGGCGCATCCCCGCCGTTACAGCGACCGTGACGCTTCTTCTCTGGGGTTTGCTTGGGAGTGCATCCTCAACCCTTACGATCCGCAAGCCTTTGCAATTCTTTACTTCTGCCTATTTTCGCGATGGTGCACAATGATGTCAGCTATGGAACGAATTCTGGTCATCGACGACGACGTCGAACTCTGCCACTTGGTCGGCGAATATCTGCAAGCGGAAGGTTTCGCCAGCGATTATGTCCACGACGGCGAAAGCGGACTGAAAAAAGCTACCGGCAGCGAGTACCTTCTCGTCGTCCTTGATGTAATGCTGCCTGGCATCAACGGATTCGAAGTACTGCGCCGGATCCGCGCCACTTCCCGCCTGCCGGTGCTATTGCTCACCGCGCGCGGTGAAGATGTCGATCGCATTGTGGGACTCGAAATCGGAGCCGATGATTATCTTCCCAAGCCGTTTAATCCTCGCGAACTCGTCGCCCGCATCCGTGCCATTCTGCGGCGTACCCACGGCGATGGCGGCGGTTTACCTTCCGCCCCCGACGTCGTGTGCGTGGGTGATGTTGAACTCGACCCTGCTACACGGAGCGTCCGACTCGACGGCAAGCCAGTCGACCTGACCTCGGTCGAATTCAATCTCCTCGAAGTCCTTCTGCGTGAAGCCGGACGCGTCGTGCCCCGCGAGCGCCTGGTGAATGCGGTGTTGAGCAGGAAATTTTCGCCCTTTGACCGCAGCATCGACATGCACGTCAGCAAGGTGCGTAAAAAGCTCGGAGACACCGACAATGACGAACACATCAAGACCGTTCGAGGTGTAGGCTATATCTTTGCTCGTCCCCGGGAAAAGGCGAAGGCTTGACGGGCTGAAAAACTCGAATTTCCTTCCTCTTTTGATAGAGTTTCGTTTGCGCTGTGAAACGGTTTGATCAAGGTTCGTTTGTGTCGTAAAGCGGTTTGATCGAGTTTCGGTTCGTGCCTTGAGACGGTTTTGATCCAAATTTCGTTCATGCTTTGAAAGGCTTTTGATCTGAGTTTCGTTCATGCTTTGAAGGGGCGCGGCTTCAAGCCGCGCGGTAACAGCAGCAAGACGAGCGTCGGCTTTAGCCGCCCAGGGAAATTGCATACGTGAAAGGATTTTCCGACACCTGTTTGAGCCAGGCCTTCGCAACGCTCTAAACCGCGCATGAAAAGCTTATTTGTTAGAATTTTTCTCTCGTTTTGGATCGCGCAGGCGCTCATTATCGTGCTCGCCGTGCTGATCACACTGGCGCTGCGGCCGAGAGGTTCCACCTGGGAAGCGCTGCGCACCACGACGCTGAATGACGCCGTGACCGCTTACGAGCAGGGGGGAGATGCCCAGCTCCGCAAGTATTTCGATGAACTCGACGCGACTCAGCACGTTCGCGCTTATCTCTTCAATGAAGAGGGAACCGAGCTTTCGCATCGGACCCCTCCGGATTGGGCCATTCGAGTAGCGGAAGGGCAGCCGCGAGCGCCCCGCGACGGATTTCTGATTCCCGCGCCCCCGATCCAGCGCGATTCGCGCTCCTCCTCCGATGGTCTGCATCGTTACACCTTGGTCATGGGATTGCCGCCTGGACCCCGCGTCTTTTTCGGGCCGCGCGGAATGCCTGTGCGCTGGCTGGCGATCGCAGTCATCTGTTCGGGACTGGTCTGCTATCTGCTCTCCTGGTACATGACGAAGCCGATCGTTCGTCTTCGCGCTGCCGCCCGACAGCTTGCGGCCGGCGATCTCACGGCTCGAACAGGAGCGCCGGCGGGCGGACGTCGGGATGAAGTCTCCGGCCTGATGCGCGACTTCGACGCCATGGCGGAACGCCTCGAAACTCTTATGAAGGCCCAATCCCGCCTGCTCAATGACATCTCGCATGAGCTTCGCTCGCCTCTGGCGCGGCTGAACGTGGCGCTCGGCCTGGCGCGGCAGCGCTCCGGTTCGAACAACGAAGACATGTTGGAGCGCATTGAACTCGAGGCCAGCCGCCTCAACGAACTCATCGGCCGAATTCTCACCCTGGCGCGATTGGAAGATGGCGAACAGAAGGTTCCGCAAACTCCGGTGCCGCTGGATGAGTTGATCGTGAATATCTCCGAAGATGCCGAATTCGAGGCTCAGGCGCGCCACTGCCACGTGGAAATACTTATCCCTGAGGGCGACTGGGGAGTGCGCGGCAACGCATCTCTGCTTCACAGCGCCTTCGAGAACGTTGTGCGCAACGCCATCCGCTACACCCAGGAGCGCACGTCGGTAAAAATCGAGCTCTCATCGGAAAATACGGCGGCGGGGCCCGAGGCCGTGCTCAACGTGAGCGACTCGGGACCGGGTGTTCCTCCTGACTCACTGGCAAAGTTGTTTGAGCCCTTTTATCGCATCGATGATGCCCGCGGACGTCTGACCGGTGGGGTCGGCCTTGGTCTGGCAATCACTGAACGCGCGGTGCGCTTTCATGGCGGGAAAGTTGCGGCTCACAATCGCCCCGAAGGCGGCCTGCGCATCGAGATTCGGCTACCTCTAATTCGTGCTGGCCAACGAACGCTGGCGACGCCGGAACGGATTCCTTCGGTGCAGGAGGCGTAAGTTCGGAAAGTTTGGCCGCGGACCTCGGTCTTCCGACTGGCCTCAGGCAACTTACTGGCTAGTGGAGGGTTCCAATCACTCGTCGCGGGTTTGCGCTTCCCGCGCTTTCCTGATACACCAATGGATTGACATTTCCCAGGTAGTCCACGCTTCAAAGGCTCCCAGGCGGGGCGCCGGGGAACTGTGCGCACACAACAGCCTACTCAAGCAGGAGATCAAGCAGCGAATGTCGAAACGATGGGCGTGGTTGGCGGGGTCGGTTCTTCTGATTCTTATTGCATTCCTGATGGCGTGCGGCAATAACTACAATCCAGCGTCGAACGGGTTGATCATTGTGGGCAGTCAGGGTTCCGGGCTGCTCGAGACATTCAGCTTTTCACTGCTCGCCGGGAATAACATCCCCATCCTCAACTCGCCTCTCAACACGCAGTTTCAGACCTGCGTCCTGAATGGCGTGCCGACTTCGATTGTGCTCGACCCCACCGGCACCTATGCCTACACGATCGTCAACGCGAACCCCGCCTGCACCGACAGCCAGAACGGCATTCAAGCCTTCAAGGTGAACCAGGACGGAACGATGACCGCGGCAGGAAGCCTCATTGCCGACCCCAATCCCACCACTCTCACCATGGATCCGGCCGGTAAGTTCCTGTTTGTGGCAGAAGGTGTAATGACCACCGCAATCCAGAATTATCAGCAGCAGAACACCCCCTGCGTGCAGACAAACACCCAATTCGGAGTATGCGTCTATGCGATTGGCAGCGGTGGTGCTCTGACGTATGTACCGCCGACGTACACTTTTGTTCTGCCGCCTGGGCTGCAGACTCCCAACTACGCAGCCGTGGCTCCTACACCGACCGTGAATCCGCCACTTCAGAATGGTGTGCAAACGGCGTATTGCTCGAATCCGGCATACAATGCCCCGACCACGGAATACCTTTACGTCGCTGACTCCACCAATTACGTGGTCTGGGAATATGGCGTCGATACTTCAACCGGAGCTTTAACCAATCCCCCCAACCAAACTTCCATTCCATACTTTCCTACCGCTGGGGTAGTCTCTTCTGGCATCGTGGTTGAACCGTGCAACCGCTTCGTCTACGTTACCAACTTGCTCTCCAATACGGTAAGCGCGTTCAGCATGTGTAATGGCTTGCCGACCGCATCGAGCCAATGCCCCGCTAAGCTGGACGGTAGCTTATTCGCCGTGAAAGGATCACCGTTCAGCGTCACCGGTTCCGCCAATGGTCCCGGTCCGCTGGTGTCCGATCCGTTCGGCAAATATATCTACGTGCTCGATACCCTTTCCAATCAGGTTTCCCCATTTCAGATAGGTCAGTCCTCGGGTGTTCTTACGGCGGGAACGGTCGCGACCACGGGTCTGATGCCGGTAGCCATCACGATTCGCGGCGATGACAACTGGCTGTTCGTCACCAACTTCAATTCCGCCACGATGTCGCAATACTCGATCGCCCCCGCTACTGGCGCACTTTCAGGATACCCCGCCATTACAACTGACGATTATCCCTATGGCGTTGCCGTGAAGTAGAGCAGGAGCCAGAAGTTAGAGAACAGGGATGAAGCAGAACAACGGCCAGAGGTCAGAGAGCGGGAATGAAGGCTAGTGTTTGCGAATCCCAACCAGGTTACGGTTTGAATGGGACAAAGCATTGATCAATGAATCCGCGTTAGCGATTGTCACCTTCCGGGTGCTTTCTTTGCCACTTAACTTCGGGCCTGCGGTCAGGGCTACCGGAGAGCCACGGGCCAACAGGTGTAATCGACGATCTTGCAACAGTGAATGGTTGGCTGCCTAAGATGCACGCAACCGTCCACTACAGCACGCCGCCGGTCTGGATCGCCAGGTCGTTCAGCGCCATCTCCAGCTTGGTAATGGCCGCACCGATCTCTGGATGCTCACCGATCTTCTCTTGCAGCGCCTTTAGAATCTGTTGAGCATTCTTGATATGCGCTTCTGCCTTGGCCGGACTTGATTCGGGATTGCGTTCGCTCTGTGTTTCCATGGTCCTTCGCTCCCCTGCGTCTCATTTACTATACCCGCTCCCCCTCCATTCTACGCAGCCGCAGCTGCCCGGGGCATGGGGCGTCGGCGATTCATATCGCGATAGATTCCTACGGCCTTAACGTAGACCGAACAACGGAAGCTTCCGGCCCAACCCTGGGCTCGCACCCATGCCCAATAGCACGAGAAAGATTTGCAAACTGGTGACACCCCCCTGACAATTCCAAATCACGACTTGGCTTACGATCACGGCCAAGCAGGTTAGAGAAGGTTGTGTATCCCACTAACTCTTACCGATGTTCGACCCTCCTCTGCTGCTGACTTCGTTAAGGAGAAACTACTATGCGGGTTCGCAGGATTTTAGTTGCCGCTTGCTTCGGCTTGGTTCTTTTCATGGTGTCCTCCCCGGCCGATGCACAATATCGCCTCACAAACTTAGTTTCGAATCAAGTCCACCAAGCCCCGACCATCGATCCACTGCTGGCCAACGCCTGGGGATTGGCTCGGGGCGCCACATCGGCTTGGTGGATCAGTGATAACGATACCGGCTGGTCTACCCTCTATGACGCAACCGGCAAGCAAGTGCCACTCAGGGTTTTGATTCCCACTGCCGGAAACGGGCCAAGCTCGCCCACAGGCCTAAATGGCCCGGGCACACCGACGGGAATCGTTTTCAACGGATCGTCGACCGATTTCCAGGTTCAGGGCTGGTCAGCACCTTTCATTTTCGCGACACTGGATGGCACGATCAGCGCCTGGGCACCGGGCTTGAACGCAAACCAATCTATTATCGCGGTCGATAACTCGGCGAACAAAGCGATGTACACGGGCTTAGCCATCACCAGCAAGCCCTCGGGAAATTTCGTCTATGCGGCGGATAATACGAACAACCACATAGATATGTTCGACGGCGGCTTCAAATGGGTAAAGTCCTTCGGTGATCCGGCGATTCCATCGAACTACTCCGTGTTCGGCGTCCAGGACATCAATGGCCTGGTCTACGTAGCCTATGCCGTACCGAACATCGGTGCCGGAGGTTTCATCGACCTCTTCACGGAAGACGGTGCCTTCGTCAAGACCCTGATTCAAGGATCGCGACTCAACCAAGCCTGGGGCATCGCCGCGGCTCCGCCCAATTTCGGACCGCTGAGCAATACTTTGCTGGTTTCCAACAACTCCGTGAACGGCACCATCAACGGGTTCGACCCGATTACCGGGAAATTCGTGGGTACGATCAAGGACCAGAACGGAAAGCCGATCATCCTCAACAACCTCTGGGGCATCGCCTTCGGAGGCGGGAACAAGAGCAATGGAGCAACAAATGAGTTGTTCGTCACGGTGGGACAGGGGATTGGCACCGCCGAATTGGCTGGCACCTTTGCAAAAGTCGTCTACAAGCCGTAACCGACGAGTGAACTTAGAGCCGAAGACGTAACGAGGGCCGCCTGAAACAGGCGGCCTTTCTGCCTCCTTCATGGCCTTCGGAGTCGTGCCCAGTTTCTGCTCGAGGACAATCTCGTCCTTTCGGCCGGCAAGGCGGGCCCCCTTTACCCCGAGCTTGCCGTTGTTGATCCCTGGTATTATGCTGGCCCGCAGTTGTCCCGGTTGAATCTCTGAACCAAGCAAGGAGAAATCATGTTCAAAGTCAATGTGCTTGCCTTCGCGGCTCTCACAACTACACTTTTATGGTTTGCACCTGTGGCGCGAGCCCAGATCGCTGTTGGTGTAAACATCGGACCGGCTCCCGTGTGTCCGTACGGATACTTCGATTATGCCCCATATGACTGTGCTCCGTACGGCTACTACGGGCCCGATTGGTTTGTTGGCGGGGTGTTTATTGGAGCTGGCCCCTGGTTTCACGGGCCTCACGGCTTTTTCGGCCATGTCGACAACCGCTTCGACCCTCATCACGGTTACAATGGACCGCTGCCGGCGCGCGGAGCTCAGCGCTTCAACCACTTTCAGGGAAACGAGGCGCGGGATGGACGAGGCAACGTAGGCAGCGCCGGCCATGAAGCGAAGTCTGAACACGCACTCCCCGGATATCGGGGTGGTACGCATGGCGGGGGGCACCACTAGAGCGCGATCCGGGTTAACTCAAAATCCCGCGGTCCCGAAGAGGAAGAGAAGGAACAACGAACTCGCATCTGACGCCGCTCTTGGGTCTAGTCGTTGTCGCCGGGCGATCCTGAGCGCGAAGGGGATCAAAGGGAGAGTACTCACCTTGATTACCATCCTTGCTTTCATGGCCGCAGGATTCGGCTTAGCCTTTGCCGTTGGCGCCGCGGATGGAGATTTAGCGATTCGCCGCAAAGCAACGCGGCGACCAGCTGGATAATCCTCCTCGGCGCGGTTAGTTGCCCATTGCGATAGCGGGCATGGATCACGCGATTAGCGTCCATGAGGTTCTGGTCGCAAATGCCATCATTTACGGCTTCGACGGTCTGATACTAGAAACCTTGGGGAAACAGCTGCGCCACGCACAGTAGGTCGATCCACCGAACAGCATCGCCACGCCCAATGGGCTCAAACGACGAAAAATCCCCATAGCACGCATTGAGGGATTCTGAACAGTTAGATATCGATTCCCGTGGCGTAAACCACTTACTTCAGGTTCGCGTATTCCGCCTTGGCTTCTTTCAGGATTGGGACGTCAGGGTCGGCGTCTTTCCATAGAATCAAGAAGCTCTGGTAAGCGTTGGTCGCGTGTGTGCGCGCAGCGGCGGCTTGATCTCCTGCAGACGTTCTCGAGAGTAAGGCATCCGCACGTCCTATGCCGAGATGCGCCAGGGCGCCAGTCCAGCAATTCCCGACGATCCCATTGTGGTCGATAATATTCTGAAATTCACCGGCAGCTGCGGCACCTTGGCGGGCGGCCAAGTACGCCTGCCCGCGGATGTATGTGGGATAGAGACAGGAAGTATTGTTGGTGGTGAATCGGGTATTGGCGAACTCAATCGGTAATCCTGGCCGAAGCGTATGCAGCGCAGGACCTGGCTCATGCCGGCCGAGTTGCAGCTGCGCCTTAATTGCCGGCAAGCCCAGCCATTGCAACTGAGTATCCAGAGAAAAGCGTCGACCCAGGTCCTGAGCCAGATCCTCCGCTTGGGCGGTCTCGCCCGTCATCGCGAAAGCGAGAGCAGCCTGGACGGCGACATTGGGGTTTCCAGGAGCCAGCCTTAACGCCTCGGCCGCCGACGCTCGGGCTTCTGCGGCCTCGCCGTACGCCGCCTCTCGCAGAGCCCCATTCGCTCGATACATTGCCGCATTTTCTTCGTTGTCTGACCGCACGGCGGAATCAGCCGCCGATCTAGTCAGTTCGCGGGCTTTCTTCACATGACCGGCGTACGCCTCGCTGTCGGCCGCGAGCGCGAGACCGTAGTTCGCGTAAACGCGTTGACCCGCGAACCATCGTTGCTGCTCCTCCATCCCGTTAGAATCGCCCTGCAGGAACGAGAGCGTGTAGAGATAACTGTGCAGGAAAGGACTGTCAACAGAACGTGCTTGTGCCTGCCGGATGACCTCTCGCGCGCCGGCGAAGTTCTGCAACGCCAAATAATCCATAGCGAGATTCACAAAACCCCAGTTCTTGTCGGGGTCGAGCGCCAGAAGCCTGCGGGCTGACTCTGCGGACTTGTCGTATTGTCCGAGCCGTGAGTAGAACTCGGTCAGCCCGTTGTAAGCGGAACTGTGCTTATAAATCTCGATTACTTCCTGAAGCGCTTGGATGGCTTTATCAATTTCGCCCGTCACATTGCCGTAGTAGGCGGCAGAAATCTGCAGCTTTTCCCGCTCGCTAGCGTGCTCGCGTAGTGAAAATGCTTTGGCGAAAGACTCCCGAGCACGCTCGGGCTGATTGAGACTGTAGTAGGTGATTCCGAGTTGCATGTACGCCATGGCGAAATTCGGGTCGAGTTCCAAAGCGTGCTGAAAATACGGCGGGGCCGACGCGGGATCCCCCTGATACAGAAACTTCTCGCCAAGGGTATCTGCTTTGAGCGCTTCGAGCGAGGGTGTCGTAGCTTGACGGAGAGTTACGTCAAATTTCTGCACCGTCGCCAGCGACTCCCCCAACTCGGAGCGCAATTTCGACGCTCCCGTTCCGAGCGCATCCAGAACTTTCTCTTTCGCGGCCGCGGTCACCTGCTCGCGCGCCATTGTGTCTCCGTCCTGACAACGCGCCGCTTCCAGGGTCAGAACATACTGACTACCCAGTTGGACGATTGAGCCAGCAATGTACGCCTTGCCGCCGGTGCGCTGGCAAACCTCTCGCGCCACTCCCGAGGTAATTTTCGTGTCAACCGGACGGGCCATGAGCCGCAATGTCGTCCGAATCTTATTGTCAGAGAGTGTGTTCAGAAGGGGCGATTGGGCGAGTGCGATGCCGAGGGCCGTTTTCAGCGTGTCGTCGAAAACCGGGTCGCCAGTTCGGTTCGTAACGTCCGCCAGCACAACCGTATCCTGCTCGGTCAGGCGGTGTGCCCGGCGGACGCTCACAAGGCGAAAGTTCGCAAGATAGAGCGCTCCTCCCAGGATGGCCAAGCAGAGAGCAGTGATTTTGAGTCTTACCCGGGTGCGGCGAACTGGCAAACGTGGCAGTTCACTGGTAGCGATGCTGGTTCGGATCGTTTCCCGCTGAAGCAATAAGCCGGCGGGACCAATCCCCTCGCCAACTACTCCACCCGGGGAAAGTCTCAAGTTTTCGGAAGCCAGGACCTTTACCTGGGAAACAAACTGATACCCTCGTCCTGGCAGGGTAACGATGTAGCTATTATCGCCGGGTTTTTCCTCAAGGGCGCGACGCAAGGCGGAGACGCTTTGCGCCAGGCTGTTCTCGTCGACGAACGTATCCGGCCAGACATTCTTGAGCAGTTCATCCCGACTCAGCACCCTCCCCGGATTCTGGACCAGATACACGAGCACATCAAACGCCCGGCGGTTGAGCGTGACCACTTCTTCACGCCGCCGCAAAGTGCGCGACAGAGGATCGACCTGAAAGTCCCCAAATTGAAATTTCTCCCCTGATTTCATTGTCTTAGGACCGATTCAGAGCTTGTCAAGGTCTGTCATGATGCGTCACTGGTCTTTTTTGATCGAGCGCAGTAGTATTCGCACGCTGAACGAGCGAGGTCGCGTGAAGGAACTGTATCAGCGGCTTTTGAGGTGGGCAATGTCTTTCATTTCGGGATCGTCTGCCCCCACCGCCGGCCGAATTGTACACACGGAAGTGACGGTAGAGCGACAAGGCGTGACCGTGCTGTTGAGCGGCGTGGCCGTTGCCGATTTCGATAGCTGTCCGCTGTGCGGACAGAGGTTGGCCCCGACGCAGGCAGCAGAGATACGAGGCTGCCTACAGAATGGCTCGACCTCGCAGCACAAACTTCCGGGGGATGTAGCTTGATCGTGCAGTCGGGCACGGTTGATTTGGGGGAGCTCACATCCCGCCGGAACTCTCAGTTTCGATTTGACTACCGCACTTTAACCAATCAACCAGCGCCAGGCGCGCTTCAGGGGGTGATGAAAAAGCGCAATACAGAGGTCTTCATTGCCGAGCCGCAATGTGATTCAAGGCCTGAACTTCGCAGTACCAACATGTAGCAGTAGCAACAAGTTTCCCCTTCAGAAACACAACTTCAGAATAGGAGAATTGCGATGACCAAAATGGGGTTCTGTGGGGTGCTTTTGTCGTTTGCTTTTGGAATCTTTGGATTGGCCGCCGCTCAGGATGACCAGTCCCAAATCGTCACGCCGGAGGGTACCGTGCTCATCCCGCAAAGCAGCATCGAAGAGCCCGGGGATGCCGGTATTCGCATGCACACCAACACCAAGATCTTCGTTCCCGCCGGCCACACGCTCGCGACAATGAACCCGGACAACACTTTCGCCGAGTATCCCGCATCGTTAGCCTGCGTATACGGCGTAGGACCGTCCTATGCAGGATGCACTCCGTCCAACAATGGCAAGATTGCCACGGGCGGTTGGGGCGCGATCGCGCTGGTAGACGCTTATGACGATCCCAAGGCAGCGTCGGACCTGGCGTACTTCTCGTCCTACATGGGCTTGCCCGTGGCAAAGTTTACCAAGGTCTATGCCAACACGAGCTTCGGTACGTTGAACGGCCGGACCGCCAGTTGCGGCGGAACGCCGCCGCCAGCGTATGTCCCGCCCACTGCAAGCAGTAAAGGGCGAGATTGGGATATTGAAGAATCTCTGGACATTGAGGCGGCCCACGCCATGGCTCCAGCTGCTGCGATCATTTTGGTCGAGGCCTGCAGCAATCTCAACTCCGACTTGTACTTTGCCGAAGAGGTCGCCGGCATTGAGGTAACCAAAGCCGGTGGAGGCGATATCTCCAATAGCTGGGGAGGCGGAGAGTATGCCACCGAGGTAAACGACGACAAGGTCTTCTACGACTATTACTGGTCGCACATCTCCTATTTTGCGTCGGCGGGTGACAGTGGATGGGGCGCGGGTTATCCCAGTTCCTCACCCTGGGTCGTTTCCGCTGGTGGTACCACCATCAACCGCAATGCCAGTGGGGGTTTTGTAAGTGAAAGCTGCTGGGGCAACGGCGTCGACGCACCCAAGGGAGACGGTTCCGGTGGTGGAGTGAGCACCTACGAAATCTGGAAGAGCCCGCCAGTTTTCGGAGACGGTATGGGCCCGTGGACGGCCTTCCAATATTCATTCGCGGGAACGGGGGCGAGGCAAACTCCTGACATGTCCTTTGACGCGTCCCCGGCCAGCGGAATGTTTGTCTACGACACCGATGAGGGCAGCACCTGGTACGTCGTAGGCGGGACCAGCTTGGCGTCTCCGTCGTTGGCTGCTATTGCCAACGCATCGAACGACCGAGCAGGGCAGGCTAATCCGGGAGGTGGCAAATATACTAACCACGAAGACAACCTGGTCTATGCGGAATACGACCTGCACCTGACCTACCCCAACTACTTCTACGATGTCACCACGGGATCAAACGGCAGCGGCCATACTGCTGCGGCCAACTACGATCAGTGCACCGGGATCGGAAGCCCGCGGGGCCACATCGGGAAGTAACCCTTCGCATGTCAACCAAGGAAGTATTTCGAGGCCCTGCCACAGCAGGGCCTTCGTATTTGTGTGCCGAACATGTTCGACAGCTTGGGGGCGAGACCGCCTGTTCAACTTGGCCGAGGTGAATCCTTCAAGAGCTAAAACACCAGGGCTGGAAGAGTGGGCAGGAGAGTGGGAGAATGATATTGGACATGATGTTTTGCAAGCGCTCTGTGAAATTCATTTTCTGTTATGTGGCGCATGGACATCTCTAATCAGGCTGTCACTCGAGCGACGGCAAATAGGGACGCGGGAGGAGCTAAACGGTGTCGCATCATAGCGAGATAGGTCGCAGGGAATTTCTTCGGCTCGCTGCCGCGAGTTCGGCCATGCTGATGGCTCCAAGCGTTGTCCTCGAGGGCTCTGAAGCAAGTCCGGCAATCCGCTCCTGTGCCGCGCTGCATGCTCTGCCGCCGGGGGCCGTGAGGCCGGAGGGTTGGCTCCGCGTCTATCTGCAGCGAGAGGCGTCGCAGCTTGCCTCCAAGTTGCCGGAGGTTTCATTTCCTTTCAACCAGGCGTACTGGGCGGGCGAGGAAAGCGCCGAATCCTGGTGGCCGTGGGAACAAAAGGCGTATTGGATCGACGGGGCCACCCGCTTGGCCTTGGTGCTCGAGGACCAGCCTCTGATGCAGAAGGTTCGGCCTTGCCTGGATTACACGCTGGCGCACGCCGCGGAAGATGGTTATCTCGGGCCCAAGTACATCCACGATCCAAAGGGCGACTTTCATCGCTGGCCACACGCTCTATTCTTCCGCGCCTTGTCAGCTTTATCCGATGCTCAGGCGACTCGAGGTCCATTCACGGGCGAAGACATTGTTGCCGCCATGCAGAAGCATTATGTGCTCGACAAAGCTGCGTATGGAGCGCCCCGCCGAAATGTAATCAACATCGAATCCATGTTGTGGTGTTACCAGCGCACTGGCGACCGCCGTTTACTGGAAATGGCCGAGACCGCCTGGAGAGAGTACATGAAGACCGCTGCCGATCCCGAGCAGGGCGATCTCTCGGAGCTGCGTGTCTATGCTGCCACTCCCATCAATTCACACGGCGTCACTTATATCGAGGTAGCTAAACTGCCGGCGATTCTCTACTGCTATACAGGGAACGACGAATATCTGAAATTCGCCCTTGCCGCTCAACGCCGCATCTTTGACCATCACATGTTGATCGATGGCATCCCTTCGACTACAGAGGACTATCGGACTGTGACTTCGCTCGACTCCCACGAAACGTGCGACATCGCCGACCATTCGTGGTCCTGGGGCCATATTCTCATGGCGACCGGGCAGGCCGTCTGGGCCGATCGCGTGGAGCGGGCGTGCTTCAACGCCGCTATGGGCGCCATTCGCAAAGACTGGAAGGCGCTGCAGTACTTTTCGTGTCCCGATCAGTTTCTCGCGACGCTCGACTCCGATCACAATGTGATGGAACACGGCAGCTTTCTGATGGCCTTTCAGCCGAATCCCGGGAAACAGGGCGCCTGTTGTGGAGGCAACGTGCATCGCATCTTCTCCAACTACGTCATTCGTATGTGGATGAAGACGAACGATGGCGGACTCGCCGCCGTTCTCTATGGCCCCTCGAAAATGACAACCACTGTGGGACGGGACAACCAGCAAGTCACGATTACGCAAACGACCCGGTATCCGTTCGAGGAGAATATTCACTTCAAAATCGATGCCGACCGAGCCGTCTCCTTTCCTCTGTCTTTACGCATACCCGCCTGGTGCGAGGCGCCGGATATCGCCATCAATGGCGCTGCCATTCCAGCTTCGCGGCCGGCCAACGGCTTCGTTCTCCTGAATCGACGATTCGCCCCCGGCGACACGGTAACCCTGACTCTTCCTATGCGAGTGGGCATCACGCACTGGCCGCAGAATGGGATCGGAATCGAGCGCGGCCCGTTGGTGTATTCATTGCCGATCAAGGAAAAATGGACGCCGCGGGTGGAACCGAAGTACACGACCGAGGATTACCCGAGTTGGGAAGCAACTCCAGAAAGCCCCTGGAATTATGCGATTGCCGTGGATCCTGCACACTTGCTTCGAGAGGTGAAAGTCAAGAGAAACCAGACGCCGCCGAACCAGGTCGACAATCCTTGGGAATACCCTCCCCTCGAGTTAGTTGTCCCGGCAAGAAAGATTCGAGACTGGGAACTTCAGCGCAACCCGGATAATCCGAAACAACTGTTCACCCCTCCGTTGCCGGAGATGGCGGCTGGCAAAGTAAGTGCGATTGTTGAACACATCGCGCTTGTTCCCTACGGATCGACTCATTTGCGGCTAACAATTTTCCCGGTATGTTCGCCCTTGCGGGCTTGAGCGGTGATTCCTCGTGTGCAACGAAGTGATTCCCGACTCCGTGGTAATCGCCGGCCTCGGCCTACCCCAACCAGGCGACGCAAGGTATACACTCAGTCTGATCGTTCATGCAGCGCGCGGGTGCTGCATGCTTTCCCCCCGACCGAGGCTGAGACATGGAAGAAAAGAACTCAAGGTTTGCCGCTGTCGTTTCTCCGCCCACGAGTTTGCGCTCATCGCCTGCTGCATTCGGAGCAGCCGCTCAAGGGAAGTCGGTCACCTTCGGTGTCATGCGAGGATGCATTGCAGTCGCCTCGCCCGTGTCGTCGATTACGTGATTGATGGCGCCGTGATCTCCTAGCGCCACGGTAATCATGTCGTGGAAGCGCACCTGTGGAGTCTTGGGAGTCTCGATGGCGCGAGTCAGCACTACGCCTGGTTGCTCGAAAACGCTGTACACACCCAACCCCCACGCTTCATGACTCGTTACTTCGTCCGCTACTTTATATGAGGCCCAGCCGTTCACGCCGGGAGCACTCGTATAGCTAGCCTGGTTCGGAGGATCATAAGGAATCTCGGACTGATAAAAATAGGTTCGTCCGCCGTTGCCGTTCCACAGGACCTGGAATTGCTGGTGATGTTCGACAAACAGGCCATAGATCGTGACTTGGTTTCCGTTCACTACCAGCCCGTTCTGGCTGGTATTCACGTCCCACCCTACTCCATCGCCATGGTCCGCTCTCCAGATCCACGTATGGTCTACCAGTGTGTCGTTGCTGTTGATCCTCAAATTCACCTTGGCGCGGCCGACTCCCGCGCCACCAACTCGAAAAAAAACATCGTGCAGCGTGATAGGGTCCTTCGGATGGCGCGACCGGCTTCCGTCTGGCCCCACTTCTAGCAGCACTGGAGACTCGCTGGGGCCCGCATCAAAGAGCAGCCCGGCGATCTCGATCCCGTCGGCATCGGCTGTGGTCATCGCCGCTGTGCCCTTTACAGGACGGAGCGTCGCGAACCCGAGCCCCAGCACGACGACATGGGGCTGCGTCACACGAATCGGAGATGAAAGCTCATAGATTCCTGGCGTCAAAATCAAGTTCTTGCCCAGGGCAAGTTGCGCGTTGATCGTTTCCGCCGTATCCACGCTCGGGTGCGCAATGTAAAATCGCGCAATCGGAATCGTCTCTCCTGGTGTTTCTCCTCGGCGCCATGTGATCCCGATGCTGTCACGGCGTAGCTCCGGGACGAGCACACTGAATTCGCCCGCGGCATTTACTTGCAGGAACGGCTTCTCGCGCGACACTGGCGTCTGCGATACTTTCGTGTACGGCGGCGAAGGCCATGAGCCTTCCGGCGGATGCACCACGCCGACAAACACCATGTTCCAGTTCGCCCCCGTCCAACTCTTCCAATCGCAGTTGCGTGAGATCCATTGCTGCTGGCTGCCGGAGTCGACGTTCCCGTCCACCAGCGAATCCGACATCCAGCCACCGCTGGCCCAGCCGTGATGTTGGTGCAGCACGATGTCGCCGTGCACATGCATCCGCCGTAGCGAGACTGCCTGCGACACCGCCCACTGCGTCGTTCCTCCCGCCGGAGCTACCGAAAATCCTTCGGCAGCTCTGCAGAAGGTTGTGGTCGCGTTGTTGTGCTCATGACTCGCATCCGCATGCACGTTGCCCACAATCTTGGTTGCGTCGGGCGATGCGCCGAGTCCCATCACTTCTGTGTAAAAACCCAACGGCACGTCCACCGAATAGCTTCCGGGCAAAAACAGCAGCGCATTCCGCTGCGACCCAAACTCGTTGTGCTGCTGGATCGCGTACACCGCATCAATCTGCTTCTGGATCAACTGCGAAGACATCGACGGATCGAAGATCAGGACGTTGGGCCCGAACTCTGGCTTCGCGCCCTTCGCTGACAGCGCGGGAAGAACTACTGCCAGTAGCGACGCTAAGACGCGCATCCGATTCATTCGCAGAGAGGTTCCGCTAACACTCATGGGCCTCCACAGAGTCGGTAGCAGGGCGGTTTCGCAGAAACGGAAACTTGCACAACACAACCTACACAACCTGCACAACCTACACAACCTACACAACCTACACAACCTGCACAACCTACATACCCTACATACCCTACATAACCCTACACAACCCTCACAACTCATTCCGATTCAGCGGCTTGGAGCTTATGACGGTTTCTGCACTCCGGCACCTTCGGGAGCACCTGGTGCTGGAAACTGAGTTAGTGAATCGGGGCCTGAATCGATTTGTCCAGTAATAGGCCTCGCCCGAAACTGCCCAAACCCTCAGAGGAGGGGTCCGCCTCAATCCGGTGTGCGCAAATTCCGCTAATTGAATGAAACGCTGGAGGCATGACAACTATCACGCCGTCTCAGATCGCCGACAAGTGATCCAGAATCGCCCGATTTACTAACCCGTCAGGCCCGCTATAATGACGCCCACGAATGCCACTACCATCCGGTACCAAACTTGGCCCGTATGAGATCCAATCACCGCTGGGTTCCGGCGGCATGGGCGAGGTGTACCGTGCGCGCGACGTGCGGCTCGACCGCAACGTGGCGGTGAAAATTCTGCCCGCCCATTTGTCGGATCGGCCGGAGTCTGAAGGGCGCTTCGAGCGCGAAGCGCGGACGATTTCCTCTCTGAATCATCCTCACATCTGTCAACTCCACGATGTTGGTGAGCAGGATGGTGCGCGCTATCTCGTCATGGAGTTGCTTGCGGGCGAGACGCTGGCCGACCGACTGCGACGTGGTCCCATGCCGCTCGATCAGGTCCTGCACTACGGCTCGGAGATTGCCGAAGGTCTGGAGGCCGCACACCGATGCGGCGTGGTGCATCGCGACCTGAAGCCCGGCAACGTGATGCTTACGAAGACGGGCGCCAAGCTTATGGATTTCGGGCTGGCAAAGGGAACCAGAACGACGAAACCCGTATCGGCCGAGTTGACAGCGACCATGACGAGTTCGCACGCAACCCCGCTGACGCAGCAGGGCACGATCGTGGGCACGTTTCAGTACATGGCGCCGGAGCAGGTGGAAGGCAAAGAGGCCGATGCACG
Source organism: uncultured Acidobacteriaceae bacterium (assembly GCA_963772045.1). Taxonomy (GTDB): domain Bacteria; phylum Acidobacteriota; class Terriglobia; order Terriglobales; family Acidobacteriaceae; genus Sulfotelmatobacter. The sequence continues at coordinate 591,883 of CAVYWC010000007.1, forward strand.
CAGCGATATTTTCAGCCTGGGCGCAGTGTTGTACGAAATGACCAGCGGGAAGCGGCCGTTTGAGGGCAAAACGCTGGTGTCGGTCGCGGCTGCCATTCTGGAGAAGGAACCGGAGCCGATTCGCACGTTGCAGCCGCTGACTCCGCCGGCGCTGGAGCGCGTGATCAAGAAATGTCTGGTCAAGGATCCTGACGCGCGCTGGCAAAGCGCGGGCGATCTGGCCAGCGAGTTGAAATGGATTTCAGAAGGGGCTGCTTCTGATGTGAGTGCGCCGCCCAGCGATCTGGCGAAAAAGTCGGTGCTGCTGCCATGGGCAGTTGCGGCGACTGCTTTGATTGCGGCTGTCATTCTGGCGTTGTTGCACTTTGCCGGTCGCGAGGCGAAGCCGATGGTGCGAACGCAGATCGCACCGTCGAACAAGCTGGAATTCAATTTCGTCGGCGACACCGGTGGTCCGCCGGTGATTTCGCCTGACGGCTTGCACATCGTCTTTTCGGCTCGCGCACAAGGCAAACAACAGCTTTTTCTGCGTGCGATCGACAGTCTGACTCCGCAGCCTATCCCGGGCGCGGACGATGCGATTTTCCCCTTCTGGTCTCCCGACAGCCGCTCGATCGGCTTCTTCGCCGATGGTAAGCTGAAGCGCATGGACATGGGTGGTGGGCCCGCAGTGATCCTCTGTGACGCTCCCGTCGGGCGCGGCGGAAGCTGGAGCTCACAGGGAACTATCCTGTTCTCTCCGCAGTTCAGCGCACCGCTCTACGCGATACCCGCGGCGGGTGGAGCGCCGGTCGCAGCGACCAAGCTGACTGAGAAATACACCACAGACCGCTGGCCGACGTTCTTGCCTGATGGGCAGCACTTTCTTTATCTCGCCGCCAATCACGCTGCGCCCACGACCGGCGAAACCGGCGTGTTTTGGGCGTCGCTCGATGGCAAGCAGAACAAGCTGCTCCTGTTGAGTCCGTCGAACGCGATCTATGCATCGGGATACCTGCTTTTTGTGCGGCAGAACGCGCTTATGGCGCAGCCGTTCGATCCTTCGTCCGGTGAATTGAAGGGCCACGCCACAATTTTGAACGACGACGTGCAGGTGGATGGCTCGGTGTGGCGCGGAACCTTCAGCGCGTCAGAAAACGGAACCATGATTTATCAGCCGGGAGTGGCGGGCGGAGGGATGCAGCTAACCTGGTTCGATATCCACGGGAAGGAGCTCGGAAAATTGGGAGGGCCGGATGATTATTATGAGCTCGAACTCTCACCCGATGGGAAAAAAGCTGCAGTTGCCATCGGTGCCTCCGCCTACGTCATTTGGATCTACGACACGGAGCACAACACCCGCACCCGTTTTACGTTTGACAACAACGTTTACCTTAGTCCCATATGGTCACGGGATGGAAAATACATCGCATATATGGAGGGATCCTACGGCGCGCTGACGAACCAGTCCATTCTGGAGAGAGCGGCTGATGGTTCCGGCGAAGAGCACAAGTTGATGGACCTCAGCCAGACCATGGGGTTGCAGGAAAGCTTATGTGATTGGTCTCCAGATGGTCGTTACATTCTTTTCGTAACCGGGACGGCCTCGGCGCAGAATGGAACTGACGTATGGGTCCTTCCTCTATTTGGAGATCGCAAGCCGTATACCTACATCTCCGCTCCGGGAAATCAGCGGTACGCGCAATTCTCACCCGATGGCCGCTGGGTGGCGTATGGGTCGGATGAGTCCGGCCAGTCGGAGATCTACGTAGCGCCGTTTCCCTGGACCGGGGCGAAGTGGCAGGTGTCGAATGGCGGCGGCGTTCTGCCCCGCTGGCGGGGGGATGGAAAGCAAATCTACTTCCTGACGATGGGAAGTTCGGGTGTCTTTGCCGCGGATGTTAACGGCCATGGATCGAGCTTTGAAGTCGGCGAGGTGCATACGCTATTCGACGTCGACAATCTATCGCCCAACACCGCGGGACAGCAATACTCGGTGACGGGTGACGGCCAGCGCTTTCTGCATATCACCACCGGCGACGCGGGCAAGTCGCCCCTGAACGTGATTCAGAACTGGACAGCGGAGTTGAAAGAGAAATAGATTCGATTGCCTCTGAACAGAGGATATGTCCCCGTGCTTCTAGGGTCCTTTTTTGTTATGCGCTCGGGGCTTCCAATCGTGCAATCGAACTGCTGGGGCACGTGGGACAAGTGGCTTCAACCGGGATGTCGCGCAGTAATTCTGTAACGCGAATGGTTGGTTTCTTGATCGGAGCTCTTTCTTGGGCCAGGCCTCTCCAGAGTTCAGACGTCATGCGTAGGGTAGCGGCCACCTACATGTCTTGGGTACATGTCCACGCAGGTTCAACTCCTGCCACCCGGACCACTTGTTGTTAGTACACTTATGGCAGGGTAGTAGCCTAGGACTATACGAGAAGCACATCCTCTAAACGCAGTGCAAATCCTGTCCGCGCAACCAATACGTGACTATGTGCCATGAGTAAGTGCTTTGATTCTTATCGATTCACAATCTCGCAGATTTCTATTGTGATTTGTAAGTTTCTTGTTGCAAAAAAACTAAGGTCATGGCATCTTCAAATATCTTCTTACGAAAGGACGCCCAAATTGGCAGATGTCGAAAACAAAACGCTAAGCGGGCAACATCAGCCCCCAATATGGCTGATTTGCTATAGGGCGTCTTTCCGGTCGCGCTAACCGACCTAAGCGCTCTTCCGCACAACAAAATCACTGGGTGGAGCAGGCCGCGGTTCCTTCGACTGTGAATCGACAATACCGCTGCCGTTCATTCCCCCAGTTATAACTCACACGGTCAGTGGTGATTGGCTACGGCTACTTCCTTGGTGAAACAGCCTTCGGGCTGTGAGGTTCGACTCCTCGTGGGCGCAAGCCCTGCCGTAACCGCATGTTCCCTGGCTGTACGCTGGCGCAGCGCGGGCCAGTCGTGCCCGCGCTGCTCAACCGGGCGAATGCCCGTAGATTGAAGTCGGTAATTAGTTTCGCCGGTGGTGAAGAGGAGAGATACTTCGCGCCAATCACGACGCGCAGGGCGGCGGCCCTGCCGGGACCAGAGTTCCAGGGACGGGGGCGTAGTCCCGAAACACAAGGTACCTGGAAAAATCGTGCCCCGAGTCGGCTCTTCTCGTTGGTTCCTCGGCGAGTTCTTGAAACGTTGGGTTTGGCCGGTGGTGAAGACTACGGTTACTTCGCCTCAGGAGCGGGAGATGCAGGTTCGAATCCTGCCGCGGGAATTTGTGCCCGCGTGGCTAAATTGGCAAAGCGCCTAAATGTTCCGTGGTCGCCGATTCCCCGGCCAAAAGAATTTTGCGCAGCCAGCTGTTCAACAGTTAACTCCGGCCTGGTGCCGGTTAGAAAAATGAGTATGCTTCAAATTCTAAAGGGCGTGTTGAGCGGCCGGAACGAGTTCGCTTCCGGCGGGCTTCTGCTGATGATCATCGGCGCAGTGACTGTCTGGCTGCGTACTGTGCCTGAAAGTCTCTGGGACTGGATCGTCAGTCAGACCACCATGATGATCGCGGTGAAGGATGACGACGCCGCGTTCGTATGGGTGAAGGAATGGTTTCTGGAGCAGAAGTTTCTCAAACGAATTCGGCGGCTTGACCTGGACACGACCCTTCGCAATGAGCGGATCGCCATGATTCCAGCACCGGGAAAACATTGGTTCTGGTATGGCGGCAGACCCTTTGAGGTGTGGTTCTCGCGCACCGAAAACACGCACGAACGGACTGGCAGGCGAGTCGAGTCGCTCACCTTCCGAACGTTGGGCAGAAAACGGTTCTTCCTCCAACAGTTCGTGGACGACGTTGTGAAGTGCCATCTCAAGAGACAAGGCTTGCAGTCGTATTTGTATACGTACAACGAAGGTTGGGATTACGTGGAAGGGTATTCGCCACGTCTGCTCGAATCAGTGGTTTTGGAACCGGGAGAAAAGGAACACATGCTGCGTGACATGATGCAATTCCGGAGATCGAAGCAACGGTACGAGCGCCTGGGAGTTCCTTACCATCGGGGCTATTTGCTTTACGGGCCGCCGGGAACAGGGAAAACCTCTCTGGTCTCCGCATTGGCTGCGCACTTCGGTTTATCGATCTACATCATCAATCTGGCGGATTTCAACGATCGCAGTTTGATGGGTGCGGTCAACAACGTCTCGGCGAAGTCAGTCTTGCTGTTTGAGGACATTGATTGCATGAAGGGCAGTCAATCGCGGATCGAATCAAATCCGAGCACTGGGCAGAATGGTGGCGCGACGCCCGGCACAAAAGAGGCTGCACCAAACCAGAACGGCGTCACGCTCTCTGGGTTGCTGAACGTTCTGGATGGTTTTGCTGCGCCGACTGGGGTCCTGTTTGTGATGACGACGAACCATGTCGAGAAACTGGACCCAGCCCTTCTGCGCCCGGGAAGAATTGATTACAAGCTTTACCTGGGAAAAGCGAGCGATCGCCAAAAGTTAGAGCTGTATCGCAGGTTCTTCCCAGAGTCTACCGAAGCCGCCGCATGGGAATTTGTAGAAGCCTCGGGATCCGCGGAAACGATGGCTGAATTTCAAGGCCTGCTTCTTGCCTTGGAAGTGAAGTCGTTCGCGAGGCAAGAAGAAAGCTCGGATCGAGTGACAGCAAGTCACGGAATCCTTGCATAGGCTTCGCCGGTGGTGAAGACGAGGGTTTCTTCAGACTCCGAAGGTCGCAGGTTCGAATCCTGCCATAGCCTTCGAGCCATGTAGCTCAGTGGGAGAGCATCGGAACAAATACCGTCGTCGACTGATTCCCCGGCGATGATCAACCAGCTGAGCTGCGAGAAGCAGTCGCTTTCGTCTTGTTCTTTGCGGAATCGGCCGGGGCTTCGAACCCGATGCGCCGATTGTTGGCTGGCGGGGGAGCCATGAGCTCCCGAATGGCCTCGACGAGGTCCTGAATCTCGGCGTCATGATCGTCGAGCCGCGATTCCAGTTCCGACAACTTGGCCACGACCTTCTTGTTTACGAGCAGGGCCTCGCGCATCTCGACGAAGGCACGCACGACAAAGATGCTCATCTCGACAGCACGTTTCGAGTTCAAAACGCTCGCCGCCATGATGGCTCCGTGCTCGGTGAAGGCATTCGGCAGGTAACGGCGGCCGCCATGCGTGGAACTTGAAGTCGCATTCCTCGACTTCAAGTCTTGGTACTCGGCGGAGGTGAGAGTGAACAGGAAACCGGGTGGAAAGCGCTGCGGATTGCGTTTGACCTGCTCGTTCAAACGCTTGACGGGAACACCATAGAGGTCCGCCAGATCGGTGTCGAGGATGACTTTCTGGTTGCGCAACACCAGGATTTTGGAACTAGCTTTCTCTGTGAGAACGATGGCTGCTTTACTCATAGTTCTTTCGAAAAGTTGAGGTCGCATTTTGCGACCTCAAGAGATTAGGAGAAGGCCGGTCCGGTAGCAAGGTCCCGCGAGGACACAAAAGAATAGCCTGACGAAACCGTACACTGCGGTTGCGGCCGGACCGCAGACGATTGACTCAAAGCTGCTAATTGGAAAATTCAAGCTAAAAGCTGCAATAGAAAGGAGGCCACGAATGGCCCGACTGAATCTACTGAATCTTAACTTTGGAGCGCGCACGCACGAGGGCGCTGCCGCAGGAAACATTTCTCCGGAGCTGCAGCTACGCCGCTCGGTGCTGGCGTGCCTGCTTTGGGAGAGCCAGTTTTATGAGGACGGAGTCGAGATCGCCGGCCGCATTGCCGAACTCGTTCCTAAGGTCGCTGCCCAGAAGGTGGCGGCGCTGGCAGTCGAAGGACGCGAGCGGATGAAGCTGCGTCATGCGCCGCTTCTGCTTGTCCGCGAGATGGCTCGCCACAAGACGCACCGCGCCCTCGTGTCAGAGACGCTGGCCCGCATCATTCAGCGGGCCGACGAGCTCGCGGAGTTCGTCGCCATTTATTGGAAGGACGGCCGTGTGCCGCTTTCGGGTCAGGTGAAGAAGGGTCTGGCGGCAGCGTTCCCGAAGTTTGATGAGTATCAGCTCGCCAAGTACGACCGCGGCCGGCCGATCAAGCTGCGGGACGTGCTCTTCCTCTGCCACGCCAAGCCGCGCGACCAGGCGCAGGCCGAAGTGTGGAAGAAGCTGGTCTCGGGAAGCCTGGCGACGCCAGACACGTGGGAAGTTGCCCTCAGCTCTGGCGCTGACAAGCGCGAGGCTTGGGAGCGTCTGCTTCGCGAACAGAAGCTGGGCGCACTCGCTCTGCTTCGCAACCTTCGCAACATGCGCGAGGCCGGAGTGGACGAGTCGCTCGTGCTCTCCGCGCTTGGTTCAATGAGCACGATCCGCGTTCTCCCGTTCCGTTTCCTGGCTGCGGCTCGTTACGCTCCGCAGTGGGAGGAAGCGCTTGAGCAGGCGATGCTGAAGTGCGTGGCGGAAACCGAGAAGCTGCCGGGAAAGACCATCGTATTGGTGGATGTCTCCGGCTCGATGACTGCGCCTCTGTCTCGCCGCTCCGAGATGCAGCGCACTGACGCAGCTTACGGTTTGGCCGTGCTACTGCGTGAGATCGCAGAGGAGGTTGCAGTGTACAGCTTCTCTGACAATCTGGTTGGGGTGCCGGCGCGTCGTGGCTTCGCCTTGCGCGATGCCATTGATGTTTCCCAGCGCCACAACAGCACCCAGCTGGGGAATGCGGTTGAGAAGCTGAACCGCAACGAGAAGTGCGACCGCCTGATCGTGATCACCGACGAGCAGGCACACGACCGGGTACCCAGGCCCAGCGGCAACGGCTACCTCATCAACGTGGCCAGCTACAAGAACGCCATCGGTTACGGCAAGTGGATGCACATCGATGGTTGGAGCGAAGCAGTCATCGAATACATCCGTGCGCTGGAGCGGACGGCATGGGTGAACTAAGCAGGGTAGGGCAGGAGAAAAACCGTCTGCCCTACCACTGATGATTCACTTCGTTGCAAGCTTTCGGAATTTCCTGCACAGAACCAGTACATCATTCGATGACGAAGTACGTGCGAATTGCCGCAACGAGGTCCGCTGGATTCAGCTTCGTTCCGCCGAACGTGGTCTTCAATGAATCCAAGATTGCTGGCCAGTCCGCACTTTCGGACGGAACGCTTCCAAGAATGCGCTAAGATCGGCGCGAACCGAATCGGGGATTTTCGGATTGGCTCGCGATCGACGGGCTCAATGAAGTCGAGAGTGTCGTGGTGGTGCTTGCCTTCGTCAGCTGGCCAGGTAGTGGAGGCCTCCACCGTAGATAGCAGTGGCCCGGATCGATCGCCACTTCCGGGGCCGCTGAGGTCGCTACTTAGGAAAACTCGGTGAAGTGTTTGGCCCGGACTGCCGAAGTAGTGGTCCCCACTCCATGCGGCATCCCTGCTCTCGTCAGTGACCGGTGTCACACGCGTGCGGGGGCAGACACTCTCTTCGACAAGCCTTGGTCAATGAGTATCAGGTATGGTTTAGTCAAATAACCCAACGATTACGCTAAGAAGGTTCGAAGTCGAGGACTTGAGTAGTGAGCGCCGCCAACGCCTCGTCCATGGCGTGTACGACGTTCATTCGCGGTACGGCACGCTCCTTAACTCTTTCGAAAAATCTCGCCGGAAGACAATCGAGAAGACTCAGGCTCGCAGTTGCTTGTGACTTTCAGGTAACAAGAATCGTCCCGACCATGGACACCGGATCGCCCGTCTGAAGATCCGTCTAGGGGACGTTGAAGATCTTCGGGAAGATCTCGGCGCGAGATCGCGTGCCGCAGACCGTACTCTTGGGTGGCAAGGTTTCGCTGAAGTTCGGTCGCGAGGAGGCGCTCGTCGGTGGTGGCGCGGTGGCGCTCGATGATCTCTTGAAGGATGTTACTCGTGCGACGCGACCGAGTATCAGACCCTCGTCGCGGCACGCGGTTTTTGTCCTGGAGTTGGTTCTTGCGTGTGGGTTTGCCAAAGGGATACTTCGGCCGAAAAATAGGATAATGGGTTACGTTCGCAAAGCCGCAAAATCGGACAAAGCAACGGGTGATAGATCAACTCACGAGCGAAGGCCATTCGTAGTTGGCTAAAAATCTCGATAAGACTCAAAACCTCTTTTCAAGTTGATTGAGGGGCTACAATTGCCCCAGCGAAAGGTTCCCGTGGAACGAGGCCATGAATATTTTGCTTGCTACCGACGGCTCCAACAGTTCAAACGCCGCTGTTGAGAACATCGCTAAACTATTTCACCCACTGAACAACGAGGTTCGGGTATTGACCGTGGTTGAGCCCATTACCACTGCGATGATGCCTCAAATGTCGCGAGGGTACTATCCTGAACTCGAAGACCAAAAACGCGAGGCGAAGGGGTTGGTTGAACGCACGGCGAACGTGTTCGCCGCAAAAGGATTTAAGGTTTCGACGTCAGTCCTGACGGGCAACGCGAAAGCGGTCATTCTCGATGAAGCTGCAGGCTGGCACGCTGATCTGATCGTAGTTGGTTCTCACGGCCATAAAGGAATAGGGCGCTTCCTGCTCGGAGGTGTATCGGAGGCAGTTGCTCGCCACGCCGCTTGCTCCGTTGAAATCGTTCGGACGACACAGCACTAGCCGGTTGCTGAAGCCTTCGCGACGTACCCACATCCGTCATTTCGCGGTTTGGGATTCTCCCTGTGAATGCAGCTATACCCGCCGACAGCTTCATGGCGGTTGGGAGCCAGGGGCAATAGACCATTATCATTTCCTCCGAGGACCTAGCGATCGTGAAAACGGGCACGGCTACGCGCCGCACGACGGCATCGTTGCGGTTGAACGTTTGGTGAAGGAAATCATCGCCGCACTGCACGCGGGCCCATGAACCTCGTCTGGACGAGGGAAGTAGATACGCCTGCTGACGAGATAATGAGCATCTATGTCACACTCGGAATTTTCTTGCTGCTGGCGGCTCGTGACCCAGCGGCGAATCGCAGCCTCATGGCCTTTTCGGCGGATGGGCAAATCTTGCGCATGCCGGGGTAATGGCAGCGCAGGAATATCGGAATGTGATCGAACGCAGAGAACTCGCGGAGTGGTTGTGTTCGCATCGTCGGTGTCGTGCTGCTCGCGCCGGCTCCCGCGAAGAAAACAGTCAAGAAAGCCTCTGCTGTGGTCGTGTAGGTTTGGGAGCTAGAGAACCGAAGGACTAGCGCCCCCATGACCACCGCCGCCATCATAATCATCGCCATCGCCGCCACGGGCGTGCTCATGATGCGGTTCCGTAAGCGATGGCTCGCCAAGATCAACATCGCCTTTACGAACCGGGTCACCGGGCTGTTCGCAGGCTGGCTTCCCGGCTTCGGCATCCTGACTCACGTGGGTCGAAAGTCGGGCAAGGTCTACCGTACACCCATAAACGTCTTTCGTGCGTTGAACGGCTTCATCATCGCGCTCACGTACAGCAGCCAATCGGAGTGGGTGAAGAACGTCCTTGCGGCGGGCGGTTGCGAACTAAAGACTCGTGGGAAGGAATATCGGCTTTCAACACCGAAAGTCGTGCTTGATCCCACGCGTCGGCGATTCCCGTTCCCGGTGCGGGCCGTGCTGAGGATCGTCGGTGCGGATGAGTACATGGAGCTCTCAATTCGTTAAGGCGCACTACGATGGCACGACAGGTAAACTAGCAGCTTTTTTTGCCGGAAACAGAACTCGCGCTCCAAGGCGAAGCAGTTTCCAGCCCAAAGCAACTCCGGCAAGAATCGTCGCCCGCCACAGCAGAATCGCGGGGAGATAGAAAGCCAAGGAGAACATGGCGGTAGCGTAATCAGCCAAGCCCTCAAGACCTTGCATCGCCGCCAGCTTGAGCTCGTACAACAGTCGCCAGTGGAGTCCAAACACATTGGCTTCTGCCTCGGAGTGCAGTGACACGGTGATCGCAACGGTTTCCACTTGCTCCGAAAGCGCTTCGAAGTCCGCTTACTGTCGCTCGATCTCGCCCGCGGGGGATTTCCTAACGAACAAGCGGCGCTGAAATTGCTGTTTCTTGCGCTGCAGGTGTAGATCGCCTTGCGGATGTCCAGCAGGTAATTGAAAAAGGGCGTTATCCGCCCCCAGTCAAAGCCGCGAACGTGCAGCTCGAAGCAGCAGCGGCCTGGCTCGACAAATGCGACACCGTCGTCCATATTTGTTTCTCATGGCCAAAAAAATTAAGCGCATCGGCATTCTCACGGCCGGCGGCGACAGTCCCGGCTTGAACGCAGCCATCCGAGGCGTCGGCAAAGCCGCGCTTGGCTACTACGGGTGGGAGATCGTAGGTTTCCGCGATGGCTTTCGTGGCTTGGTCGAGAACCGGCGAATCAATCTGGATGGCGCTGCCCTTTCCGGCATTCTCACGATCGGCGGCACGATTCTCGGCACCAGCCGCGACAAGCCTCATCGCATGGTGATTAACGGCCGAACGAAGGACATGACCGGCGTTATCCGGAAGAATCTCACGAAGTGGGGAATCGATTGCGTGGTATGCCTGGGCGGAGGCGGGACTGCGAAGAACGCCCTACGCCTTCACCGGGCGGGCATCAATGTGATTACGCTGCCGAAAACTATTGACAACGACGTGGCCATGACCGATGCCACTTTTGGTTACGCCACCGCTTTGGATATTGCCACCGAAGCGATTGACCGCCTGCACAGCACCGCTCACAGTCACCACCGCATCATCGTGGCCGAGGTCATGGGGCATCGCGCCGGTTGGCTTACGCTGGGTGCCGGACTCGCCGGGGGTGCGGACGTGATTCTCGTTCCCGAAATCCCTTATGACGTGGAGAAGATGGTCAGAGCCATTCGCCAACGGAGCAAGCAAGGAAAAAACTTCAGCATTGTCGCGGTAGCCGAGGGCGCGATGAGCCGCGACGAAGCGCGTATCTATGACAGGGCCAGAAAGCAATTGGAACGCGCCACAAACTTGAACGATAAGATCGAGGCCAAACGCCAAATCGCGGCGCTTGATGTTCGGCATCAGGGCAACACGATGCGCCTCGCCAGACAGCTTGAGGAGCTTACGCGCCTCGAATCCCGTGTGACCATCCTTGGCTATGTGCAGCGCGGCGGTACGCCGTGCGCAGCAGATCGCATCCTCGCCACTCGCCTCGGCACTGCGTGCGCCGATCTGATTAAAGAGGGCAAATTTGGCGTGATGGTGGCGGCCCGCGGCGACGGAACCGAGCCTGTGCCTCTGGATAAAGTGGCAGGCAAGCGAAAGTCAGTTCCGCTCGATCATTCCTGGATAGAAACAGCTCGCAGATTGGAAACCTGCCTTGGTGATTGAGCAAGATTGTGCATGCGAAAGCCTTGCTGGCGTGCGCCCGAAGGTGTTGCGTCTCTCGGCCTGTCTGGTTGCCGAAAAAAAACATGCGGCCCTCGGCGGTTGCTTTGTCTGCTGGAACCCACAGTTTGCTGTTCCGTCGATTCTCTTGTGATCTCAGTCACATCGATTGTTGTCCGGTATCACAGTGCCGTGAGGGGTTCGGTGACAGACTCACCCGACCTTTTCGTGTTTGTTTGCTCAGAGACGCAAGTAAAGATTTCCAATCGAGTACTGCATGCAGCTTATGGTCAGCAATTCCTCCAGACAATGGCGTCGGTCTACGTCGGCTACCACGTGACTCGCAGCATCGCAGAAGTCATCGTCGGGACTGTCTATGGAGTGGTGGATGGTCTCATCGGTGGCGCTGTGTTTGCTTGGCTCTACAATCAGTTTGCTAAGCCCGGTGTCTAATAACGGAGTGCTTGCTGAAAGCGGACTAGGCTAAGATTCGCATGTGAGCGTGCACGAGCCAACGGATCGTTACCTATCGCCCGAACAGGCGAAGCGTTTCTATGACCGCCTCGGCTCAGTGCAGGACTGGCAAGGCTTTTACGAAAATCCAGCCATCAACGAACTGATCGCGCACGCTGCTTTCAACTCAGCACAATCCGTGTTCGAGTTCGGCTGTGGCACGGGGGCATTTGCCGCGCGTCTGGTGTACCGCCGTCTGCCCGCTGACGCACGCTATGTTGGTCTCGACATCAGCGGCACGATGGTCTCGCTTGCGCGGGAGCGTTTGAAGCTGTGGTCAGATCGCGCACGCGTATATCAGAGTGACGGTTCCCCGCGTATACCTGAGCCAGATGGCAGCTTCGACCACTTCGTGTCCACTTACGTACTCGATCTGCTTGCACCCGACTTCATCGAGCGACTCCTGTTAGAAGCTCACCGCGTGCTCGTCCCCGGAGGAAAGCTCTGTCTGGTAAACATGACGTTCGGGATGTCTCCCCTTTCGCGTGCCGTCTGTTGGGGCTGGCAACGCTTGTGGCGATTCAGTCCGGGCATCGTGGGCGGCTGCCATCCTGTCGAACTCTCGGATTATCTTCCGTCCGGGGCGTGGAAACCTAACCACCAGAACAGGGTGACAAGTTGGGGCATCAGTTCGGAAGTTCTTGTAGCCTCCGCGAGGTAGTAAGGAGGTCGTCCGACGCGTCAGCCTACCCCTAAGCCCCTGTGCTCTGCATCACAGCCTCCCTGTTTCCCAGATCGCAGAATAGAGGACGGAGGAGGCAAAACCATGCATGGCAACGAAAAAGTGATCGAGCAATTGAACGCGGCTCTCGCCTCTGAATTGACCGCAATCGTTCAGTACATGGTTCAATCAGAGACCTGCCAGAACTGGGGCTACGTGCGGCTAGGCGACTTCCTGAAGAGACGCGCAATCGAGGAGATGGGGCACGCTGAGGGTCTGATCGAACGCATCGTATTCTTGGATGCCACGCCAAAGGTGGATGTCGCTCTGGCTCCCAAGTTTGGCGCTAACGTGCAGCAGCAACTCGAAGGCGACCTGAAGGACGAAGAGGATGCCGTACACCACTACAACTCTGCTATGAAAATCTGCGCCGACGCTGGCGACAACGGATCAGGCGACTTGTTTCAGCGCATGCTCAAGGACGAAGAAGGGCACGCGGACTTCTTGGACGCTCAGCTTCATTCCATCAAGGAGATGGGCATTGGCACCTACCTTGCACAACAGTTGGGAAGCGGGAAGTAACGACGGGCAATTCTGAGTGCTGATGGCTTGTTTGAAGAGGACTCGATGGGTCCGATTGGACACTTCGCGGTGGGACTTGCAGCCAAACCTGTGGCTCCGAAAGTCCCGCTTGGCGTGTTGTTCTTAGCTACAGTGATTCTCGATGTTCTAGCCATCGCTTTCGGCGTCGCAGGCATCGAGGGTGTTAAGAGAGGAATCCCTTGGTCTCACGGTCTCTTCATGTCAGTTGTCTGGTCGGTCGTCGCCGCTCTCTTGACCTCCCGCATCTATCGTGACCGCTGCGCAGGAGTGGTTGTCGGCCTTTTGGTGTTCAGCCATTGGGTCCTGGACTTGGTTTCCCATCCCATCCCTTTTCACAGCTTTTCTTGGCGCTCGTGGCAGTGGAGCTATGGACATCCACTGCCGTCCGATCTTCCACTTCTCTTCGGCGGCTCACCGAAAGTCGGACTCGGCCTGTACAACTCCATCAGCGCGGTCGATGCCACGGCATTGGAGTTTGGAATGTTCATTCTGGGGGGCGCAGTCTACGCGATGTACGTTTTCAAGAAGAGAAAAACTGGAAGATCACACCCTGAATCGGAGATGAACAAATGACGAACCTCGTCGCAGGACTATTGTTGATATTCACCTTAAACATGTGGGCACAGCAGCCCACGGTACAGCCGCCCAGCCCAGAACCGGGCGTGCGGATCAGACAGGAATTCCTCAGAGCCTACAACGCGAAGAACGTGGACGCAGTTCTGGCACTGTACGCCGATGACGCCACGCTGGTGAGTGATGGCGGTACATTCAGAGGAAGGGACGAGATTCGGCAGTGGGTCAAGTCGGGATTGGATCAAGGGAGCAGGCTGGAAGCAATCGAGCCGAGTGTTGAAAAGAGTTCTGGAACACTCGCCTACGGTACAGGGCGAACAAGAAGGCGTGTTGGCTCCGCCGTTCATCTTGGACAATACCTGATTGTCATGGAGAAGATCGGCGGGGAGTGGAAGATTGTGCGGCACTTTTTGCTGAGCGCCGGAGAGACCCCAGTGGTGAATTAATCCACTACCCTCAGACGATCCCCTGTCACCCCGGCAGCCCACGCCACGTCCCTTACCACCTGCCATGTGTCAGCAGGTAAATGGCCCCGGCAGTGGCGCCGACTGTCAGAACCGAACCTACGTTATGAAGGGCCAGCATCCAGTCGTTTCTTGCCTTGCCGAGGCTCAACAAGCTGCCAGAAACGACCATGAGCACAAAAAGTAATCCGGCGACGATAACGGCAGTGAATTCGATGCTACTGAACTCTATACCTCTATGCAGGCTGCGAATGGTCACCCCTGCGATAATCCCTGTCGCAAGCGCGATGAGTTTATGGACGGCGGAATCCGCACCCGTGAGTGGCTTCCCAGAGGGCCTTGGATCGTTCAGCCTGAGATTTCGACTCAACCAGACGCCAGACAGAAGTGCGATGAGAAGGAGTAGTCCGGTAATAGTGATTCTGGATGCGGGAGTTCCCATTTCAACGCCTTGATAGCTTGATCCGAACTTTCCGAAAGATTGGTTCGGAGATTGAGGCCTATTTAAGGCAGGATCTGATCCTGCTCCTCCTCGAAAACTGCTCCTGTCCAGGGGAGCGGCGCGGTGCAGAGCGCTTCGTCATAACCTTTTGAGATTGTGTCATTCTTATGCAGGTGTTTCTTGCGGTCGATGGTCTTGCTGGAATCTGGCGCCAAATCATGGTTAAAAATTGCAACCCGTCACGTTGCGAATGATTGTGCGATAATTCAGGGCTTCATTCACGATCATCTGGGTTGAGGTGTCGCGCTCGTGACCGAGCAGCTAAGGAGACCAGTTCAATGCCCGGTGTTTTCTGGGGAGTGGAAACGGTGATCGGGACCGCTTCCAGAAAGACACGATGAGGGGGATAAGACTGCCCAAAGCGCCAGGCAATCAACGCGGCCGCGTAAAAGCCTGGTCACAGCCTGTTGTTATTCCCACTTACGCTCCACTCGAACCTGATAAGAACCCGATGTTTCTCGAGAAACGGGTTTATCAGGGAAGTAGCGGCCGAGTTTATCCTCTGCCGTTCATCGATCGAATCTCCACGGAAAAAAGAGCGCGTCCCTGGCAGGCGCTGCATATTGAGAACGAATTCGTGCGTCTGATGGTCTTGCCGGAAATCGGCGGCCGCATTCATATCGGGCTCGATAAGACGAACGATTACGATTTCTTTTACCGGCAGAATGTAATTAAGCCTGCGCTAGTCGGTCTCGCGGGACCATGGATTTCGGGAGGGGTGGAGTTCAATTGGCCTCAGCATCATCGGCCCGCGACCTTCATGCCGATGGAGTGGGGAATCGAACGTCACGCGGATGGTTCCGCGACTATCTGGTGTAGCGATCACGATCCGATGAACCGGCTCAAGGGAATGCACGGCCTATGTCTGCATTCTGGTAAATCCTATGTCGAGTTGAAGGTCCGTCTGTACAACCGCACGCCCGTAACGCAGACATTTTTGTGGTGGGCAAACATCGGTGTGCATGTTCATGAACTTTATCAGTCATTTTTTCCATCGGATGTCAGATTCGTGTTCGATCACGCCAGACGCGCAGTCAGCACATTCCCACTGTGCGTTGGCACGTACTATGGCGTGGACTATGGCCGACGCATGAAATATGGCATTTCGCCGGAACAACTTCCCGCGAAGTTTGTTCCTCCCGGTACGTATGCCCCTAACGATCTGAGTTGGTATGCGAACATTCCCGTGCCCACCAGTTACATGGCGGTTGGTTCGAAGGAGGATTTTCATGGAGGCTATGACCATCGCGCCCGGGCGGGAGTCGTTCTCATTGCGGACCATCATATTGCTCCGGGAAAGAAGCAGTGGACATGGGGGAACCACAACTTTGGCTACGCTTGGGATCGCAACCTGACGGATGGTGATGGTCCTTACGTCGAGCTCATGGCGGGTGTTTTCAGCGACAATCAGCCCGACTTTTCGTTCCTAGCTCCGGGGGAGACGAAAGTGTTCAGCCAATATTGGTATCCCATTCGCGAGATAGGTCCCGCTCAGAAGGCGAACCTCCATGCCGCGCTGAGTTTGAATGTCAACAAGCACGTGGCACGACTCGGAATCTGCGTGACCGAGAAACACCGCCCCGCGCACCTGCAACTGCATGCGCATGGAAAGAAAATCGCCGAATTCGTGCGCAGCCTTTTCCCAGGCACGCCGTTCATCGAAAGCATTACGTTACCCGGCAATGTTGAAGAATCCGGTCTGAGTGCGACTCTGACCGCTAGCGACGGCCGCGAACTTCTTCGCTACACGCCTCCGTCGAGGGATTCCTCTGAAGCTCCGAAGCCTGCAACCGAGCCTCTGTTGCCCGAGGCGATCGCCAGCCTCGACGAACTCTACACCACCGGGCTTCATCTCGAACAGTACCGGCATGCCACCAGATATCCTGAAGCTTATTGGCGCGAAGCCCTGAACCGGGACCCCGTCGACAGCCGTTGCAATAATGCGCTCGGTCTTTCGCATCTCCGCCGCGGCGAACTCCGCGAGGCTGAGAAGTGTTTCCGCAATGCCATCCGCCGATTGACTATGTGGAACTCCAATCCCTACAACGGCGAAGCCTACTACAACCTTGGTCTGACGCTGCAATACCTGGGCCGGGATGAAGACGCCTACGACGCACTCTGGAAAGCTACGTGGAATCTTCCCTGGAGCTCCGCAGCCCACCTTGCAATCGCTGAACTGGATGTGAAACGCGAGCTCTGGACAAGCGCGTTGAACCATCTCCAGAATTCACTGAAACTCAACTCCGATCATTGCAATGCACGAAATCTCTTGGTTGTGGTCTTACGGAAAATTGGTCGAAGCAGTGAGGCAAGGACGGTGTTGCAGGAAAATCTGGCCCTCGATCCGATGAACTCGTGGGCTCGCTACCTTAAGACGGGTTTGCTTCCGGCCAGTAACGGCATGAGTTTTGACCTGGCGTTGGACTTCGCGCGGGCAGGCTTATACACGGAGGCGACCGAAGTCCTGCAAGGCATGGAGAAAGAAGCGCGCGACGGTTCTCTTCCGATTATGTGGTATGCGCTGGGACATTTCGAAAGATTGCTTGGACATCCGTCGGCATCTCAGGCAGCGTACGATCGAGCAACCCAGAGTTCGCCCAACTACTGCTTCCCGAATCGTCTCGAAGAGTTGATTATTCTGCAGGCGGCGACTGCGGCCAATCCCAAAGATGCTCGTGCTCGCTACTACCTGGGTAATCTTCTTTACGACCGTCGAAGGCATCGAGAGGCAATCGAGCAGTGGGAACTATCAGCGGACGCGGACCCATCGTTTGCGACCGTTTGGCGGAATCTTGGAATAGGATATTTCAATTCCGGCAATCCGGAGGAAGCTCGCAAAGCTTTTGACCGAGCCATAGGTCTCAATCCGCACGACGGACGAGTGCTTTACGAACGGGATCAACTCTGGAAACGCATCGACGAGACTCCCCAGAAACGGTTACGAGAGTTCGACAAGTTCGCTGATCTGGTCCAGGGTCGGGACGACCTCTCGGTTGAGCTAGCTGAGCTTTTCAATCAGACAGGACAGCACGAGAAGGCCCTTTCTCTCTTAAAGTCGCGGAAGTTTCAGCCCTGGGAGGGAGGAGAAGGACTGGTTGTGCGACAGCATGTGCGGACACACCTCGCTCTTGGAAGGCAGGCTTTGATGCGGGGCAATATCAAAGCCGGACAGCGCTTTTTTGGGGCTGCCCTGCGCATTCCTGAAAATCTGAGCGAAGATATACACCCGCTTGCAAACCAGAGCGACATCTTCTATTGGCTTGGAACGGCGGCCGAGATGGCCGGAGACTCCAGAGCGGCCCGAAGTTGGTGGGAGCGCGCGTCACAGCACCAGGGCGACTTCCAAGAAATGAGAGTGAAATCCTTCTCCGAAATGACCTACTACAAAGCTTTGGCCGCCAAAAGATTAGGTAAGAATGAAGAGGCTGAGAAACTCCTCCGGGATCTTCTCGGCTATGCGGATGATTTGGCGAAGAGGCCGGCCAAGATCGACTATTTCGCAACGTCTCTCCCGTCCATGCTGCTCTTCGAAGATGACCCGGAGAATACCAAGACAGTGACTGCTTTGTTCCTACAGGCGCAGGCGCGGCTGGGGCTGGGCGAGGTTTCAAGAGCGCAGGACCTGCTGCATCAGGTATTGCTTCTCGACGGCAATCACTCTATGGCGGCCGATCTTCTGGCTGCGATGCAGGCCATACCAACTACAGTCTGAAAGGAGGGAGCGCATCAACACTGGCGTAGGTCATAGTTCCGACAAAAATGGTGGACAGTACCATGCGGGATATGTGTGGATGATTTCTGCAGTCGCCGCACTCGGCGGACTGCTCTTTGGATACGACTGGGTCGTTATCGGCGGCGCCAAGCCGTTCTACGAAAGCTATTTTCAGTTGGATTCTGCGACGCTGGTAGGATGGGCAAATAGTTGTGCGTTGGTTGGTTGTTTCGCTGGATCCGCGGTTTCGGGAGTATTCAGCGACCTATTCGGAAGAAAGAAACTGCTGCTTCTTTCAGCCTTCCTGTTCACTGTATCGTCCGTGCTTACCGGATGGGCCTACAGTTTTTCAGCATTTATCACATGGCGGATGATTGGCGGCGTTGCGATCGGTATCGCCTCTAACGTTTCGCCGACCTACATTGCGGAAGTGAGCCCGGCTCAGTGGCGCGGCAGACTCGTAACGCTCAATCAACTCACCATCGTAGTGGGGATACTCGCCGCGCAGGTTGCGAATTGGGCGATCGCCGGCAAGGTCGCCGAGGGGGCGACGGCTGCTCTGATTCGGAGTTCATGGAACGGACAATATGGCTGGCGTTGGATGTTCACGGCCGTGGCGCTTCCCGCAATCGTATTTCTTTTCGGCGTGCTCTTCATTCCCGAGAGTCCGCGCTGGCAGGCCAAAGCTGGATTCTCAGCCGAGGCCCACCGGACGCTCGCTCGTATCGGAGGGGAGCCATACGCTGAGCATGCGTTGGCGGAAATCGACCAGGCACTTGAAAACGAACAGCAGACCGGAATGGTTTTGCGTGAGTTGTTCTCTCCCCGAGTGATGAAAGTACTGACGGTTGGAATTGTTCTGGCAGTGCTGCAGCAGTGGAGCGGAATCAACATCATCTTCAATTATGCCGAGGAGATTTACCACAACGCCGGTTACGGTGTGAGCAACATTCTCTTCAATATCGTAATTACCGGCGCGGTCAACCTTGTGTTCACCCTTATCGCGCTTGGTCTGGTGGATCGAGTTGGGCGTCGGGCGCTGATGTTATTCGGCTGCGCCGGCATCGCCGTGTCGCACACGATCCTGGGAATCACGTATAGCGCGGGAGTCAAAGGGCTGCCGATTTTGATCATCACCCTCTGCACCATCGGTTGCTATGCATTATCGCTTGCGCCCGTTACATGGGTGCTGATCTCGGAGATATTTCCCAACCGAGTTCGTGGCGCCGCCGTGTCGGTTTCAGTGTCGGCGCTCTGGATCGCTGCTTTTCTTTTGACGTTCACTTTTCCCCTCTTGATTCGCAATCTCGGCGTGGCAAAAACATTTTGGATCTATGCAGCTATTTGCCTGTCAGGATTTTTCTTTGTGCTCTTCCGCGTGCCCGAAACCAAGGGAAAGTCGCTGGAAAAAATCGAATGGGAACTGATCGGAGCAGAGTGAAGATGATTGAGGAGAGAAATTCAGTGCCTGCCCGTCCGGCGTATCAGGAGGCTGCGAGAACCGGCTCAATGCATAAACCAATGGGAGAGACCCGGCGACAGTTCCTGAAGCAAACATCACTTGGCGTAGCCGCGCTCACGTTAAGCGGCGCCTCTCTCTCTGTCTTGAGCGAGGAGCAGTCAGCGGTGCTCCCCAGCGATCAATCAGCCAAGGCGTTCGAGGCCGTCCATTACCGTCCGATGCCGGCCCGGGTAACGGGATTACAGACGAATGCCCTGTCGCTGAACGGCGCGTGGCGAATTGACCCGAAGCCCAGTGAAAATGTCAGACAGATTTCTTTGGACGCTGCAAACTGGGGCGATTTCCATGTGCCGGGCCAATGGGCGCAACAGGGATATGACCTGCCCCTGGACAAAACCGTCGCAATGGCGCGGGAGTTCAGCATCCCCGCCGATTGGGCCGAATACAGGATTTATCTTCGGTTCGATGCCATCCATGCGGGCACACACTACTGGCTGAATGGCGAGCCGCTGGGATACAGCGAGAATCTTTTTACGCCGGTCGAATGGGAGATAACCCATGCCATCAAGATGAGAGAGCCGAATCGGCTTGATCTCGAAATGAACGTGGCCACCCTCTCGGAGAAGCTTTCTCATTCCAGTGGCTACGTCGGATACAGCCTGGGCGGCATAGACCGCGCGGTCAGGATTTATGCCTTGCCAAGCGTCCATATTTCGCGGCTGCGCCTGAACCCGGGGCTGGACAAAGCTTATCGCGATGGCGAGTTGCAAATCGTCCTCGGCGTGGATAATGCGGAACCTGCTGCCCGGAATGATTTTGCAGTAGCGATACAACTATTCGGCGCCCGCGGTAAAGCAGTTGAGCATTCCAATGGGAAAGTTGCCCTTGGGCCCCTTAAGGCGGGGTTGAGCACGGTGAGCATCGACTCGCTCGTGACTAATCCCGTGAAGTGGAGTGCCGAGGAACCCAACCTTTATCAACTTGTGCTGGTGCTGGAAAAAGGCAGCCGGCCGTTGGAACAAATCGAACGCCAGATCGGATTCCGCACAGTAGAAACCAGAGGACGACAGCTTTACGTGAACGGCGTGCGGGTCAAGCTCGCCGGTGTGTGCCACCATGAAACCGACCCGCTGACTGGCCGTGCCGATACCATGCGTGACGCAGAGCAGGACGTAAAATTATTCAAGAGCGCCAATCTGAACTTTGTCCGCACAACACACTATCCTTGTACCGAGGAATTTCTCGACGCAGCGGACCGGCATGGATTGTATGTCGAATCGGAAGCGCCGTTCGGCTGGCTTCATCCCCAGAAAGATCTGACCAATCTCACCGCGATTCTCACTCCTACGTCTGCGATGATTGACTACTGTCACTCGCATCCGAGCGTGATCATCTGGTCCCTGGCCAATGAGTCGCATTGGGGCAAGCTCTTTGAAGAGTCGAATAAACTCTGCAAGGAACTGGACCCGACCCGACCCACCACAATCGAGCACGTATTCAGCGGCGAGGATCAGGTAACTTGCGACATCATCAGCCGTCACTATCAACCCATGCCGTACGACGAGATTTTGAAGGATGACACACGCCCGTTTTTGCATGGCGAATGTTTCTTTGAGGTCTATCACGAGCGCACGGACGTGAGCATAAATCCGGGGCTGCGCCAGTTGTGGGCCGCTGGCGGCGCCGGTCTCAACTCGGAATGGGGGAAGGCCTGCATCAAGGATTGGGACGAGAACAGATTTCTGTGCAATAACGAAGACGTCCGTCCCGGCATTTATCCCGGCGCATGGAGTTACATATGCGCTTCGCAACACTGCATCGGAAGCGAGATATGGGCAGGGGTGGACGACATCGCCTTCCTGCGCGATGGAAAACTGGTCAGCAGCGAGAATGGCAATGCTTACTGGGGCTTGGTGGACTGCTGGCGCAGGCGTAAGCCGGAATTTGATTTGGCCAGATTCGTCTTCTCGCCGGTTTGGTTTCCAGTCCGACAACTGGATTACAAACTCGGTCAGGCCGCGGTGCGGGTACCGGTGGAAAACCGCCACTCGTTCACAGACTTAAGCCAGTTCGAATTCATTTGGCAGGTGAATCAGGCAACAGGCAAGATTCGTATCAGTGTTCCGCCGGCATCGAAAGGCGAAATTGAGATTCCGATCCTTCAAGGAATGCCCGAAGGCGCCACGCTGATTGTGCGGGTGACGAAGGGCAGCCACGAGATTTCCAACGCCGCGCTGGCGCTGGGGCAGCGGCCGCCAGCACCTTTGCAGCAACCGCAGGCCGGCGCACCCCATTGGAGGAGTAGCGGCGGCCTGATCACCGTTGCAGGCCGCGGATTTTCTCTGCTTCTTGACCGCATGAGCGGCGACTTCGATACGGGGAACCCGAAGCACAAGGCGCCGATCGCTAGCTTCCCTGCCCTGCATGTCACCAGACACGACTTCGGTGATCTGGCAGAGTATCAAAAAGATAAGAACAAGCTACCCTACGCGGAGTTTCCCAACGCCAAAACGCGTGTGGTCGAGAGCGTGATGGTGAGGGAAATTGATGGTGCACTTGAGATGAGTGTGAAAGATCACTACGAAAGTTTCGCCGGCACCATCCGGTGGGTAATCGACAAAAATGGCATTGGAAAAGTCAGTTACGACTACACTTACACCGGCGGCAATCTTGATTCCCGAGAGATCGGAATCAAAGCCAGCCTGCCCGCGAAATGTGACGAGATCAAATGGCGGCGATGGTCGGAGTGGGGAGTTTTCCCGGAAGACAGCATCAGCCGGACCGAAGGCAAAGCGAGTTCCAGGCGAGATAAGAGATGGCCGGACCAGGCTGCGAACATTAGGCCCATTTGGCCGTGGTCGCAGGACCAGACTGATTTGGGGACGGCGGATTTCCGGTCGGTGAAGTTCCATATTTACGAAGCGTCACTCCTTGCCCCAGACGGCACGGGTGTGCGGGTTGAGGCCAACGCTGACGCTCACGTTCGTACCTGCATAGGGGACCGGGCGACAAAAATACATCTTCTGTCGCAGTGTCCGCTGGGGCCAGTAGCGCTGATCCATGGCACACGGCTGACAGGCGATTTCAATTTCCACTTACTGGCGCAGCCCCGAAGCTAAGTGAGCTGATCTGAACAACAACAAATGGAGCAGGGCTTTGCCTGAATTTGGATCGCGGAGGGAGAAGGAAATGCTGCGTAGACTAATGGTGGCCGCCGGTGCGGCAATCATGCTCGCCGGGGCATGCACCGCGGGGCAGGTCCCAGAGAAACAAGTGCGAGAGAAAGAAGTGGTGATCGATGGGGCAAGCGGGGGCAGGATTTACGACGGCATCGGCGCGGTGAGCGCGGGAGCCTCCTCGCGGCTGCTGATCGACTATCCCGAGCCCTATCGCAGCCAGATACTGGACTACCTCTTCAAACCGGACTACGGAGCATCGCTTCAGCATCTGAAAGTGGAAATTGGCGCCGACGTGAATTCGACCGACGGCTCCGAGCCGAGCCACATGCGATCCCGCACCGATCAGAACTACACCCGCGGATACGAGTGGTGGCTGATGAGCGAAGCGCGAAAGCGCAATCCGAAAATTATTCTGGACACTCTGGCGTGGGGTGCGCCGGGATGGATCGGCGGTGGAAACTTCTACTCTGAAGACATGGCGAATTATGTAGCCGATTTCATCGAAGGCGCAAAAACTACGTACGGCCTGGATATTGCGTATACCGGAATATGGAATGAGAAACACTTCGAAAGCGCCGAATTCGTGAAGACCCTAAAGCGAGTTCTAGACGCGCGCCATCTACCAACGCAGATTGTCTGCTGCGACGAATATCCGCAGAGGGGCGTCGACCAGTGGACGATCCTGGGCGAGATGGAAAAAGATGCTGCGCTGCGGCAAGCGATTGGGGTTGTCTCGGTGCACTATCCTCGCGTAGATGGAGAGCTGACCACGCCGCCATCGGCGCGTGACATGGGCAAGCCGCTCTGGTCGAGCGAAGATCAACCCGATTCAAGCGCATCGAACATTCTCTCCCGCGATTGGCTTGTCGGTGGCCGATCTCTGGCGCAACTCTATAACGAGAATTATCTGAAGGGGAGTTTCACGGCGACTGAGATATGGAGCCCGATCACTTCCTACTACGACATCCTAGCCGCGCCGAATTCGGGACTGATGTACGCCAATACTCCATGGTCGGGACACTTCGACGTCCAGGGCGCAATTTGGGCCACGGCTCACACGACGCAGTTTGCGCAGCCAGGATGGCAGTATCTCGACAAGTCCTGTGGCTATCTGGTCGATAAGGGCGATTACGTGGTTCTGCGATCGCCGAACGGTAAGGACTGGAGCGTGGTGCTGCAGACGATCGGCGCGGCCCATCCGCAAAGCGTGAACTTTACCATTCGTGCCGCATCGTCGGACGCGATCGTTCATGTATGGGAGACGAACGAGTCGCGGACTTTCGAGCATGTCGCCGACCTGCCCGTGAGTAATGGAGGCTTCAGCTATACCTTCGAGCCGGGCTCACTCTATTCCCTGACCACTACAACCGGCCAGGGTAAGGGCACGGCTGCCACACCCGCAGCCGCGCCGTTTCCGCTGCCTTACCATGAGGATTTCGAGAGCACGCGGCCAGGGAACACTCCCCGCTTTCTTGCCGATCAGGATGGAGCGTTCGAGATAGCAACGTGCGCGGGCCGTACCGGTCAATGCCTGGAACAGGTGATTACTGATCGGCCAATTCCGTGGGGGCCCTTGCCCGATCCATGGACACTGGCCGGCGATGAAGCTTGGACTGACTACCGCATCGATGCCGATGCACTTGTGCTCGATAATGGAAGCGCCCGGCTGATCGGGCGCATCGATTCGGCCGACGTCTTTCGGGACGGCCAGGCACGTTTGCCCAGCGGCTATACCTTCGGTCTGCACAGTGATGGAAGCTGGGAACTTCTCTCCTCCACATACAAGCAGGTGACGCGCACGCTAGCCCAGGGGAAGACTTCGTTCCCCGCGCGACAGTGGCATCATATGGCCTTGTTATTCCAGGGCAGGCAAATCACGGCTATCCTCGACGGGAAAACGCTGGCTTCCGTCACTAATGCTGACCATCGCCACGGGATGTTCGGCATAGGCTCGGACTGGAGTCGAACTCAGTTCGATAATCTGGTGGTAGCCCCGCAGCCGCAATAATCGGGAAACAATTAGGGCCGATAACGTCCACGATCAGAAACGGCAAGAAGGTGTGAAAGCGGGCAAGAATTCGGCACAAAACTTTGCGGCTGAAAAGAACCCGTAGTGTTGTTGGTGGTATAAAGCTCAAGTTCGCGGGACGAGGTCCGAAAATAACAGACCAGTTCATAGGGGGGCGCTTGCGAGACAGATGGTTGGAGCTGATGCGAAAGTCGAAGTTGCTCGCCGGCCGTATCCGTCGGGCTCGGTTCCGTGCACCTGCTTGCGGACGTTAGCTCTGCGGCTCAGCAACCAAGACACTAGGCCGACATCGGCCACCTGCGCGGCGATGTGCAGCGGCAGGATATGCGGGGCCACACTGCGCTCGATCGAGCCGCGCATTCCGCCGAGCCGCGCAACGATTATGCGCAGCGATTTCCCGCTTTGGCGCGACTGCTCCTCGATCACTATCTCTGCGGCGGAGGATGAGATCAGTGCAGCTATCCTGCATGGCGATCCGCATCATTCCACGTTCTCGAAAAAAAAGCGGCACGGGCGGTTTCAGGGATCGAAGTTGTTTGAGCAGCTGTTCGAACAGATCGTGCGACAGTGTGTGGAAGTGGGACTGGTGCAAGGGTCGCATTTATCAGTGGACGGCAGCTTCATCGTAGCGAATGCAGCTAAAGAGAGCCGGATTCCACGCGAGCAGTTAGCGGAAGAGGCCCAAGTTCGTCACACCATGCGGCAGTATCTGCGGGAAGTGGAAGATGGCCGATTTATTGTGACCATTCTGTGACCAGAAGCGTCGGCCGAGAGCATTAGACGAGGACGCCACTGGAACGAGGATTCGTGACTGAACTGGGCGTGTTGGAAGCGAATTTGCACTCATTCTAGGGCATCCGATATCTAAGGTTCCGCGTACTCTGGACTGGTATATAGCCCACTGTGATGAATATCGGGGGAAGACCGGAATCTCACATCGCGTGCCGAGGGAAAAAGGAGCACTCTAACTCGCCAAGTACTTTTTCTAGGGTCAATTTCATATAAAAACTAGGACGCCGCCTCGACCCATCCGGGCCAAAACAAGTGATCTTGCTCACAGAAAGCGGAAGACGCTTGGCAGAAGATTGAAGGTGTGCGGCGGGATGCTGTGGAGCGTGCGAATACGCCTGCCCGGTTCAGGATCGCCCGGCGGTCTACGTGACCAGCGTCGGCGAGAGCCGATCAAGAACGAACCAAATCCTGCTGAATCGGGGAAAAGAGAGGCCGAGGTGAAGGCTCGCGCAGTCTTGATGGTTCTCTTGGGCATGGTGCTGTTCCTGGGCGCCAGTTGCAAAGGTAAATCGGGCAGTAAGCAATCATTTTTCCCAGCAACGAGTGAACTTACGGGCTGGGCAAAGACCGGAGAGACGCGGACTTTCGAGGCGGCAGACTTGTGGAAGTACATCGACGGTGATGCGGAGCGGTATTTGAAAGCTGGCGTGCAGAGGGTGTCGACGGCCGACTACAAGTTCCAAGACAAGGTCGAAGCGACGGTAGACATCTACACCATGGGGAACGCGGAGGGGGCTCAGAAGATTTTCGAATCGGAACCCTCTGTCGATGTGAAAACGATTCAATTGGGAGATGATGCACGCTTATCTGGCCAGAGTCTGGTATTCCGAAAAGGAGCTTATTTAGTGCGAGTTGTTGCCTTTGAGGAGTCGGCGGAAATACAGCAGGCACTTTTGCAATTGGGGCAAGGCATCGAGCAGAAGCTCGCCGGGTGGTGATTGATAAAAGTGCTGCTCGTCACTGAAAAGTTACACGGTTTGCGGTATACCCAGCTGAAAGAACCTTGAAGCCGGGTGTGACTTCACGGAAGAAGTCTTATGAGTAAAGTCAGTACCAATCGGCGGGATTTTCTGAAGAAATGTCTCACCGGAGCTGCGGCTCTGCGCGCTAGCCGCGGGATGGGTTTGATAGCAGCAGTAGAACAGGAGGCGGTGTTCGCGAAATCAAAAGTTGCCATCGCGCACGATGCCGCGCTACGCGGCACGGGCACCACAGTGAATTCGCAGCGGATGGTGAGCTTGTTGGATCGTGCCATGCAGGCTCTTTTCGATCGCGACAATCAGATCGACACGTGGAAGAAACTAGTCCACCCAGGTGAAATGGTGGGACTGAAAGTGAATGCACTTGGAGGACGCGGACTCTCCAGCAATCCTCACCTTGTCGAAGCCATTTGCGAGCGGTTGCAGGAGGCTGGAATCAAGGCGAACGATATCGTTGTCTGGGACCGCGATAGCGGCGAAATGGAACACGTTGGGTTCCACGTATCGACCGGCGGAAACCGCGTGCAATACTACGGCACCGATCGTGTGGATTATGAACAAGAGCTCGTCACGCACGGCAGCGTTGGCAGCAGGTTGTCGAAGATTCTGACGCAACGCTGCAATATTCTGATCAATGTCCCGGTGCTGAAAGACCATGATGGTGCTGGCGTAACCATCGCCCTGAAAAATATGTATGGCGTCATTCACAACCCCAACAAATACCACCCCAACGGCTGCGATCCGTATATCGCAGACTTGAATATGCTGCCGGAAATCAGAACCAAGATGCGTTTGACCATCTGCGATGCGACGACAGCCTGCTTCGAAGGCGGACCTGGATACAAGCCGGAATATTCATGGAAGAACAATGCTCTGCTGGTTTCGCAGGATCCCGTCGCGCTCGACTACACCGGCTGGCAAATCATCGAACGCAAGCGAGCCGAAAAAGGATTGAAGACCCTGAGAGATGACAAAAGAGCACCCCACTACATCGCGACCGCTGCCGATGCCCAGCATCGACTGGGCACGAACGATCCCAGGAGAATTGCGGTTGTAGAGGGTTAGGTAGAGCGCGATTGAGGTTCTATGGCGCGTGAGTTCGATGCTCGAGCAAGCGCGAACTTTACTGTCGCCGGCGCCACTGACGCCGAGAAGAATGCTGTCAGCAGTGAGTGGAAGCCATTGTCGTGTCCGCTGGATCGCCGTTCGTTCCTGAAATGCGCACTGGCCTCAGGAGCGGCTCTTAGCATCTGCGAATTTAACCGGTCTCCAGCCGCGATCCCCGCGTGGGCTGGTCCGCAGAAGCAGGATGATTCGCGGTTCACCGCCGAAGCAAAGTTCTACCAGAAACTTCCAAACAAAAAGATTAAGTGCAAACTGTGTCCCCGGGAATGCACCGTGGGAGATCGAGAACGCGGCTATTGTGGCGTCCGTGAGAATCACGGAGGCACCTACTACACTCTCGTGCACTCGCGTGTATGCGCCGCGCATATTGATCCCGTCGAGAAGAAGCCCTTGTTTCACTACTTGCCTGGGACTCTTGCGTTTTCGTTAGCTACGGCGGGCTGCAACGTCAATTGCAAATTTTGCCAGAACTGGGACATCTCCCAGGTGCGTCCGGAGCAGGTCCCTGCCGACTACGCTCCCCCGAAATTGATTGCCGAGCTTGCGAAACAGCACAACTGTCCCACCATTGCCTACACCTACAGCGAACCGGTGATCTTTAGCGAGTACTTGATGGACACAGCCGATGCGGGGCACGAAGCCGGCGTTCGCAGCGTGGTTGTTTCCAATGGCTACATGCAAGAGGAGTCGTTGAAGACGGCTTACGGAAAGATGGACGCAGTCAAAATCGATCTGAAAGCGTTTACCGAGTCCTACTACAAAGATGTCGTCGTTGGAGAGTTGAAACCAGTGTTGGACTCGCTGGTCACATTGCGGAAGATGAACAAGTGGACCGAGATGGTGTATTTGGTGGCGCCGACGCTGAACGACAGCGATGCTGAATTCCGCGGCCTGGCAAGTTGGATCAAGACAAACCTGGGTGTGGATGTGCCTCTACATTTCACGCAATTTCATCCGGAATATCTGTTGAAGAACCTGCCCATAACGCCGGTGCCCACGCTCGAGCGTGCCAAGGCAATTGCCGACGCCGAGGGATTGCACTACGTATATATCGGCAACGTGCCGGGACATCCTGCACAAAATACCTACTGCCCGAAGTGCCGGCGCGTGCTGGTGGAGCGCGTAGGGTTTACTGCGAGTCGGATGCTGATCCGCAAGGGTAGTTGTCCGTTCTGTGGGCAGACAATCCCCGGCGTTTGGCACGCTTGAGAGCCAGAGGAGGTTCGCATATGAATATCAAGATGCGCTCCAAAATACCTTGGGTGACGGCTCTGTTCATCGCGATCACGGCGATTGCGGCGCTGCAGCATGTCCGAGCTGCGGACCCGCAGAACGTCAGACGAGCCGGTGTCGCTGGTGGCTTCTATCCTGCCGACCCAAAGATTCTTGCAGGGATGATAGACGATATGCTGGCGCATGCGTCACCGCCGCCGATCAACGATCCCATCGTTGCGGTGGTTGCGCCGCACGCCGGTTATCAGTACTCCGGCCCTATCGCTGCCTACACGTACGCCGCGCTGAAAGGACGAAAGTTTTCGCGAGTAGTCGTGATTGCACCGTCGCACTATGAGGCCTTTGATTTCACTTCTGTCTACGAAGGCGACGCTTATGCGACGCCGTTGGGGATAGTTCCCGTAGACAAGGCGTTCGCAAAACAACTCGTGGAGATGAGTCCAACCATCAAATTCTCCAGCCAGGGACATGCTCCCACTGCGAAAGGTGCTGAGCATGCGCTCGAAGTGCAGTTGCCGTGGTTGCAGCGGACGCTAGGTGATTTCGAACTCGTGCCGATCGTCATGGGAGACCAGAGTTATGAAAGCAGCCGTGCGCTGGGCGTGGCTCTGGCGAAGCTGATCCACGGCGGCGGCACTCTGATCGTGGCCAGTTCCGATTTATCGCACTATCACCCCTACGACGAAGCGGTGAAGATCGACCATAAAACGCTGACTGCACTGCAGGAGTGGGACTACCTCAGCATGTCGCAAAACTTCCAGGCGCGGATTTGGGAGGCCTGTGGCGGCGCGCCCATCGTCGCCGCAATGATTGCTGCTGAGCGCATGGGAGCGAACCAAGCCCTCATGCTCAAGTATGCCAACTCAGGCGATACCACCGGCGATCACTCGCGCGTGGTGGGATACAGCGCAGACGTCTTTGTGAAAACTCAAAACACAAAGACTGTGGAAGCGCAATTCTCGCTGAATAGTCACGAGAAAACCGAGCTGCTCGCTCTGGCGCGCAAGTCGGTGGAGTACGCGGTGCGGGAGAAAAAGGCGTATGAACCGGCAGCGAGCGCGAGCGAAGTATTGAATCAGGAGCGCAGTGCGTTTGTGACCTTGCTGAAATCGGGAGAACTGCGGGGATGTATCGGCTATACCTCCGCGGTCGAACCTCTCTATATGACCGTGCGAGACACGGCAACGCTGGCCGCCATGCGTGATCCTCGATTCCAGCCGGTATCAGCTTCTGAGTTGTCGCAACTTGAATATGAAGTCTCGGTGCTGTCGCCGCTTCGGCGCGTGCTGGATATTCGGAAGATCAAGGTTGGCCAGAACGGCTTACTGATGAGGAACGGCACGCACGAGGGCCTTTTGCTTCCCCAGGTGCCGGTGGAAAAACGATGGGACCGACAGAGGTTCCTGGAAGAAACCTGCGTCAAAGCGGGTATGCGCTCTAGTTGCTGGAAGGATGAGAACACAGACATCTTCGCGTTTACCGCGGTGGTGTTCGGAGAGAATAGGCCGCAAGCGCCTATATCTGAGACGCCTTCGCCTCTAGGCTTACCCGGGCAGCCAGGAGAGTCGCCGTTAGGTTTACCGCCGCACTGAGCCATGCGGTTTTCCAAAAACCAAATACCGGGATGAGGTAACTGCTCAACACTAGCGCGCCCGCGCATCCACCCAGCAGATCGATGGCATAAAGTGTGCCCAGTCTTGATCGACCACTACGGTCATGAAGGTAGATCTCGGTCGCCATGGGAAATTGATAGCCGCCCAACATTCCGCAGAGAGCAGCCAGCGCAGGGAACACAAACTGCTGTGCCAGCCATGTTGTTGCCGTCCCGGAAATCTTCGCCAGCAGGCTAACCACAAATATCAGCGCTGGCGCAGAAAAGGCGAGCAGAAACTGAGTGGCTGCAATCGTGCGGTAAGGTGGGCTATTGCGGGAACGAATGCGGCGGATGCCTAGCCAGCTCCCGAGGGCAATGCCCGCCATGCACATAGCGACGAGGATTGCGAGCTGGTGGTAAACGAAACCGTAGACGGACTGGAATGCGAGTAGCAGAAAAACCTGCAGAGCCATCAGCGTGAATCCGGTCGCGGCCATGCAGTACGCTGCGGCGGAATGAGCGCGCTTCTCCCGTGCGAACAGAGACGCCAGCACAACCGCCACGCACAATAAGATAAGAAGCACTGCATCGATGACATTCGTGAAATCGATCTGCGCCGCGGCTCGAAACCAACGGGAATAGCCGAACTTGAACTGAGTGCTCCATAACCCAACGTCGAAGTAATAGGCGATCGGCTCAAAATCGCGATTGACCGGCGTCGAGGTCAGCGGCCGCAGTTGCTCGCGAACCTGTTCCATGCGATCGCGCATCATGCGGAATGGGATGAAGTATTCCCGAACGTACTGTGTCCGCAGATTCCGTTCCTGCAATCTTGCAATCAGCGTTTCGGGATTGTCCGTCAAAACATCGGGTCGCGTGGCGGCGAAGAGGTGGATCGTTTCTCCGGGGATAACGACAATGTAAGGGAATACTTGCTGCAGAGTGTGGTGAATGCAGCGCAGGAATTCCGCCAGATCGGGGCTGATGTAATCCTCTGACGATCGCAGTTGCAAGGCTAACAATCCGCCTTGCGCGAGGTGACCGCGAGCGGAACGAAAGAATTCGGCCGTGTAGAAGCGATTCAACAGGGCGGTTTGCGGATCGGGGACATTCAGAATGATCACATCGAATGTGCCGCCAGCTGTCTCGAGAAAGTATCGGCCGTCCGCGTAGTGTATGTGCACACGAGGATCTGAGACAACCGGAGCTAACTGCGCGGGAAAGAACTGCCGCGCCATATCGATGAGCGCGGGATCCAGCTCAACATAGTCGATCCGTTCGACCGTGGGGTGCTTCAGCGCTTGGGCAACGCTGCCGTTCGCGCCGCCGCCGATCATTAGAAGGTGCTTTGGCGCTGGGTGCTCCAGCAGCGCGTAGTGCACCGCTTCTTCAGCAGCATTCTCGTCCGGCGCACTGGCAAGGATCATGCCGTTGTCATAAATGCTGCGGATATTACCGGTTCCTGCATTACCGGTTTTAATAACCGCGAGATTTCCGTAGATCGAATCGCGCGATCCCACCAGGTGGAATCCCCGCCACAGGCGGGTCTGTGCGGACCTGTCCAACGACGGGGCAACATATATAAGGAGTGGGATGGCGAAAACCGTTGCTGCCACAGTCACGGCTGCAAGCTGCTTACGGCTCATCCTGAACAACAAAAGAGCCGCCATATATAGGTTTAGAAGACCAACGATGGTCGCGATCAGGAAGGACCCAAGAAACCGCAGCAGCACAGTGCTCGCGAGGATGCCGCCGAAGCCGGAACCAGCGGCTTCCAGCAAGTAAGCCGAACTGGTGGCGACTCGAGCAGAAACGGTGCACTCCTGCTCGTACATCCTGGTTGCACCCACGAAAAGCGACCCTGAGACAAAGCAAAACAGGCTTAGACACGCCAGGGATGTGAGCAACATGGGCACGGGACCAACCAACTCGCCCGGCACTGTCTGAAAAAAACTTCTAGAGGCGCGCAATACCCAGATGGTCGGCAGTAAGCTAACGCCGAGCAAACACTCGAGCGTGGCGACCGCGTGGCGAGCGTCATTCCGGCCCAGTGCAAAACGGCTGCTGAGGCCGCTGCCGGCTGCGGTCCAGAAGAGCCAGGTGGCCAACATAATGCCCAGCGAAATCTCGTTGCCGTTGAAGACAACGATGAGCTCCCGCATGAGAATGATCTGGCCGATGACCGCGCTGAATCCAATCAGCGCCAGAACTGCCCTCACGGCAGATGGCGTTCGTTTCTCACGCGGCATGGTGACGAACTGCATAGGGGCTGCCATCTGAACGAAATTAGAATTTAGTTGTCGTGCAAAAGCAAAGAGGTCAGTGCAACATGCCTTCGAGCGAAGGCGCCATACTCAACCGTCGTGAAGCATTAATCAAACTGCTTCGCCTGCCGGAACCGCAGGCTTTGGATACTGTCCGAGCGAACGCAGTCAGCGACCTGAGCCCGAGTTGGCCATCAATTTGAAACGCAGTCACTCCGTGGCGATTGATCCGGCCCTGCCCAAGATGGCGGTCATTCAGGGAGACGATCCCCAACTGCTGGCGCGAATTGCGATTGAGGAATTGGGAGGCATCCACCGCTTTGTCTCGCGAGCCGACATCGTATTGGTGAAACCGAACATCGGCTGGGATCGCACTCCGGAACAGGCGGCTAACTAACCCGAATATCGTCACAGAGATCGTACGGCAGTGCTGGAATGCGGGGGCAGAGGGGGTCATTGTGACGGATGTAAGTTACAACGATCCGCGCCGGTGTTTCGAGAGGTCAAGTATTGCCGACGCAGCGCAGCGCGAGGGTGCCGAGGTGATCTTGCCGGATCCCGCCAGGTTCAAAGATGTGAACCTGCAAGGAGAGATTCTGCATGACTGGCCAGTGTTCGATCCATTCCTGAATGCCAACAAAATCATCAACGTTCCGATCGCCAAACACCACAGTCTGACCCGCACGACTCTGGGAATGAAGAACTGGTATGGAATCCTGGGTGGACCGCGCCATCAGTTACACCAGAGGATCCACGAAAGCCTCGTGGACCTCGCTGATCTCATTCCTCCGACTCTTGCCATCATCGACTGCTATGGAGCGTTTCGGTTTGCGGGGCCACGAAAGCTTTCCCACGGAACAACGCTTCCAGGACTACGCCGAACTCCTCGCGAAGGTGAGCCCGCAAGGGCCTAAGGCAATCGAGCGCATACACCGCTTTGCAGGCGCCACGAACATCGTGATCCCCGTGCGCTACGAACTGAACCTCTCGTAGCCGAACAAAGAATTTTCGCCGTCTGAGCCCAGGCGGAACTACAGCCGTAGCTTACAGTACTGGTTTCCCGGAAGATCGCTTCGTCATTGCGCCGGCACGGCCAGCATCCACACCATCAGTCCAAAAAGGATCACGACCGCCAACAGGGCAAACAGGGTGTGGAGAGGATGAACGTGGAAGTACGGATCGCGCATCAGATGATGTCTGGCAAGCATATGATCTCCCACATCTCTTACGTGCCAACGGAGCCACCGGTCTGTTCCTATTCTCTCACCGCTTGGGATATAAAGTCCTCTCAATGGCTGGGACTCTGCTTCTCTGCGTGGCCACGATCCGGGCTTTCACAAGATGACAGTTGAAGCGCGGGCGATGCTTTCTCGGCATCAGAGAGAAAGCCCGCGGTGACATCGACGGCGATTTCGTTTGCTTTTTGCATGACCGAGATCCTCTCACTGCCGCACAAGCGCAGAAGTGAAAACCACGCATATCGTTTGGAGCGGGTCCCGTCTATCGCGTGGGCAGAGCGCGTAATGACGCCTGCAAACCCAGTAGAGCCCGATTAGCGCTCCGTCAGACCAGTCGAGGAAGACGAGAGACCACCCAACCATTTCTTGATCCCTTAGCCACGTGGGCACTGGCCGCAGCGGGCAAATAAATCCCGAACAAATGAACGCCGAGGGCGACCGGCGCGACGACAGCAATCGCGACCGGGTTCGGGCGCACGAATACGACCCACAGGCCAATCCACCCCACCAACGTCTTCACGCGCAGCACGCAGAAGCCGTTCTCCTCGTTGTGGAAGGTGACGCGCTCGATCAGCCCGGAGATTTCTTCAGTCGCAGGTCTGCGCTCAGGGAATTCGGCGTTCATGCGTGGGAGTCATTTTCCCACGGACGGTCTGCCTTGCGTATCACGGATAGGATTGACGGCAGATGCCCGCGCAAGTGGGCATAGAATTGATCGCATGGATAGGCAGTGGATGCAGCAATTCAAGATGCCGTTGGAAGTCCGCCAGCATGAACTGCGCCTGAGTATCGAGCATCACCTGCAATACGCACGCCGAACAGTGGAACCAGAGCCTGATACCGTGGATCAAGCTGCCAGCGGGTATGAGAAGGGGTCATTGCTCCAAAGAAGCAAGCAAGAACAGCAGTTGCTTCGGGCAATCGATTCGGCGCTTGATCGCATTCAAGACGGGACTTACGGGAAGTGCCTGTCTTGCGGCAAACAAATTGACGGAAGGCGACTAGCAGCCGTGCCATGGACGCCGTATTGCATTCAGTGCGAAGAGTCCTTCGAGCGGTGACTCGGTGGAAAGCGATCCGATCTAGTGCCAAACTTCCGGCAGTCCTGCCGAGATCTCCGCAGCGGGATTGACTGTCTCGCTGAGGAAGACGATCAAGGGCTGACTAGCGAGGGCGTCCACGAGGTGCCCTACCCGCTTTAATTTTCTAATGTCTGCGATCTGATATGAAATGTGCAGCACCATAAACAACTATTGATGGGAGATAAACATGAATGATTTGGCGGGAGTCGTGCGGGGGACGCTGGCGAGTTATTACGAGGAAATAGGACAACGGGTGCATGAGTGGGTTGACCCGCTGACGACGGAGCAGATGTGGGCACGGCCGTTTGGCTCTCAGCGAGACAATCCCAAGGACGGAAACAGCGTGGGGCACTTGCTGCTGCATTTGACGGGCAACTTGAATTATTACATTGGGGCGCAGATTGTGGGAACGGGCTACGTGCGAGATCGACCGCTTGAATTCAGTGACGCAACGAAGAAATCAAAGGAACAGGTGCTAGGGGACTTCGACCGCGGGGTTCGGATGGTGGTCGAGACTATTAGGAAGCAGAAGGCGGAAGACTGGACGAAGGCGTATGCTGCGGAGCGCGAGCCGGAGTCGAAGGACAGGTTTACCGTTTTCTTTCGATGTGCTGCGCATGCATACCATCACGTGGGGCAGATAATTTATTTGTCGAAGGAATTGACGGCGGGGTGCTGATCTAATTCCGTGTCGCTTCTTGTGGTGCTCGCCCGGTTGCTCCTCTGCGTCCTGAAAAAGACGAGCAACGGCTGAGTTGAAATCTCAGGACAGTGGCAAACCCCTGGGATCGCCAACTAGAAGATCCGATTCAAGCTTGCTTTACGCAGCCGACCTGATCTCCGGCACGCCGGATTTGCTCCGTCTGATTGTTCTGACGATGAATGGGATCGTGGTCAGACCTCCCATGACGGTAAGTGCCACTCCAGCCCCTTTCGACGCATCTTTGCTGAGACCACGTGAAATCAACAGGCCAATACCGACTCCCAGAGCAACACGGGTTGCAGCGAAAAGGCCGATCTCCGGCATAGTGAACTCCCGATTAGGCATATCTCCTCCTCTTACGTCACCAAAATTGCGGACTGATGTATCACCATTGGATGCGCACTTCCGGCTGAGGGTGTCGCTGCATGTTGGTTTTGAGGGAAAGTCAGATGGGAACCCAACTCTCTACGACTGCAGCGACCACTCTCCGACCTTCGTGATGCGCACGCTTCCGTCTGGCTGTCCACGTGAGACCCTGTCCAGTCGCGCAGCCGCGTACAAGCCGAACGAAATCAGTTGCGGCGCCTCTCGTCCGTACCGACGCCCCGCGGAGCAGGGGCATGCATCGTTCCGCCCGACCGTCGGAATGCTGCGCCGGGGTTCACACCGATTTTGTGCGGCGATGTGCTAAGTCTGGGGCTGCATGCAGTCCTCAAGAAAGTCCGCCGATGATCTTGTGATACTCAGCTTCGGTGAACGCTTTAAGTGTTTCCGTGCTCACATTGCCGAGTGCACCCACCGACAGCGAAAACTTGGCACAAGCCTCATCGTTGGGAAACTCGGAGATTATCACGGCGTCATACTGTCCCATCGTCAGATACCAACTGTGAATCTTTCCTCCCGCTTTCTCAGCAGCTTTCTTGGCGGCGTCGAGTCGGGAAGGACTTTCTTTGATCTTTGCCATTCCTTGCTGGGTGTAACGAATCAGCGATACGAAGTGTGGCATACCGTTTGTTCTCCTTCTTCAAGGTCGAGCAAATTACACAGTTTCCAAGAGCGAAGGTCAAGTATTGGTATTTTCCCTTCAGGAGCCAGATCGCGACAGACTCGCAAGCAACCCCGAATACATCCGCTGCAGACGATCATCGAGGGCGGCTGTACGCAGTGCATCCTTTTGCCCGATCAGCACGAGTACTTATGCCGTGCAGTCCATCGATACTCACTCACATCCTTCTCCTAACAAAACAGTCGGCCGGGATGCCGTTCAGGAGCGATTTCTAAAGCCGGAAAACCGGGCGGTGGTGCTGGCGCGAGATTCTGTCGTGGAGTTGTTGCGTGCACTAGAAGATTGGCGTCCGAGCCCACTGGAAAAGTGGCTGGATCGGGAGACGCGGTGACGTGTGCCAGCGGGTAAGCTTGTCCGCGCACGTACGCTGGGTACAGATAACTGATGAACGTCGCGGCCCCCCAGTTCGTAGGGAGCGGCTGCCTCCAGATCCAAAAGTCCTTGGGATGCATTGCCCTCGCTGATTTCGATGGAAGCTTTGATAGTCGGCAGGC
This sequence comes from uncultured Acidobacteriaceae bacterium, assembly GCA_963772045.1. Classification (GTDB taxonomy): domain Bacteria; phylum Acidobacteriota; class Terriglobia; order Terriglobales; family Acidobacteriaceae; genus Sulfotelmatobacter. Next base: position 629,423 of record CAVYWC010000007.1, read on the forward strand.
AGTAGAGCCTCAGGAATGTGCCCCAAAAGCGTCTATTTCTTTGGAGTCTGCGCTGACGGCGGAGTCCACGGCTCGGCGTGAGAAGCGCCTGCGCCCATATTCTGACGCTTCGCTGTGCCTTATTGCCCTTCCTTAATTCGGACATTGCGTTGGTGGCGCAACAGGCAGGAAGCCCGCAAACGAATGAGAGGTCCTACCTCAAGAGCCGGGCGGTCTACGACGAGCTCCCCAAAACCCGGCCCAAGTTTGACGGTAATCGGCACCCGAGTGCCCCTTCGTAATTTGTGATCAGTCGCGAATCATAGTTCAATCAGCCTGCCCACCTCGTCGCAGTAGTCGGTGACAAGATTCCGCTGGAATTCTGTCACTATCAGCATTCTCTCTGGCCGATCGGAATAATCAGGTGAAAAGTCGGCAGAAAGCAACCATTCTCTGCATCGATGACCACTGGAACGGACTCATCGGGCGCAAGATGCTCCTCGAAAAGAGCGGGTACCAGGTGCTCGAGGCTACGAGCGCCCAAGATGGGCTCCGCCTGTTTCAATCCCACGCCGTAGATGCGGTCGTCGTCGATTACCAGATGCCCGGAACCGACGGCGCCACGGTCGCAGCCCGGATGAAGAGCCTGAAGGCACACGTTCCTATCATGCTGCTGTCTGCGTTCGGCCCTCTGCCGGAAAAGAAACTGCGATCCGTGGATAAGTTCTTATCCAAATCGCAGCCGCCAACCCTGCTTTTGTCCTCGCTCGACACCCTGCTCGCCAGACGCAACAAGCCCTTCTTCCACCGTTGGCTTGGTCAATGGAAGATCCGAAATCAAGGGGAAAAACCGTGAAACTGCTGGAACGTCTACTTCGACGTGCTTGTTCGCATCGCTTCGCTTGGCCGCGGGTGGACCCCTTTGGCCGTCATTATCAGATCTGCCTCGACTGCGGCACTGCTTATGAGTACGACTGGTGTGGAATGCGGCAAGGCGAACGGCTCGAACCACTGCCGGCTGTGACAATTACCGCCAACGCCTCGCACAAATCGGCAGGATGGAGTTGGAAATGATTCCGAGGCCCATGCCCCCAACTTCTCTCACGCGTTCCGCGCGTTACCTTGCCCGAGTGCGTGTTTGCTACGATTAAACTGGAAAACAAAAGGCAAATCGTCGCCAAGCTCCATCGCGTCTCACTCACGGGTGGACTCCTCGATCTCGCCGTCTACCTGGAGGAACGGCTCTCGGTGCATGCGGCGGGTGAACTGCTGTTTCCCGTGCGGGGTGTGACGGGCTATCTGCAGCCTTTTCGCCTAACATCGATTCGCGAGGAACAACTTCACATTCTCGACCGTGAGATTACCGAGTTGCTCAAACGGACGTCCTCCTCCATCAGGCGCCACCGGTTGGGTCTCAGTTCACCCCCGAGTTTCTTGCTGGAATTGCTGTAACACTTCGCCGAATTGATATCGACCGGCGCTCCGCGTGAAAAGCCCGGAGCTTCAGACGAGAATGCCAGGAGCGACTGTTAACATCTTGCTCCGGCAGAGGTGTTTTGGAGTCCGCTAGAAAGTTACGTCAGTTCACCGTTTGCAGCCATTCACTTTCAATGACACTGCGCTCTGGTTCCCTTTGCCACCCAATTACGGTCAATTGTGACCCGGTTCCGCATTGGATCCGGTTTCCAACTGGAATTGCTCGCCAATGTTCTTTGCGAGCGCATTCAAACCGCCCGCTAGCTTGATGCGCCAGCCTTCGACGCAATGGCTGGCTAACTCCTGCATCGAGCGCTCAAACGACTGCAAAGCCTCCGCCGATTGGCCCTTCAACGACTCCGAAACGTGGGCGACCGTTCCCGCCTGGATAATCTTCATATCTTCGCGTGCTGCCTGCAGCTGATCCCTGAGTTCCTTAACGATTCGTTCCATCCATTGCTCAACCACCTCATTCGCCAAGGTTTCGATCTGGATGCGTACCTCGCTGACCGTCTGGCTCGCGATCTGATTCAGGCGGCGATCTAAGCCAAGTTCGAGGGAGTCAGCCGAACCATTCAACTTGGCGAAGCGAGCGTCAAGAGAGTCGATGTGTTCGCGCAATCGCGAAGACTCCGATGCTACCGCGGCTCGCAGCTGCTCCAACTCTTTGTGCCGCGCGTCGTGCTCGTCGTTCAAGTTCTGTTGGAGATATGCCAGAAGCTCCTCGGACAGACGCTTGAGGGCATTGCCTCCGCCCAACAATCTCTGCTGAAACGTATCCAAACCGCGGCTCAGGTGCTCGCGTGCACTCGCGGATATGCGCGCTGAAATTTCTTCTGCGCGCTCCTCCATGACTTTGAGTCCTTCCTCCGAGCGGTGCCGAAAATCTTGGTAGCCTTGGGTGGTCTTCTGGTCGATGGCTGCCGTGGCAGCTTCCAATAGATGTGCGGACTGCTGACGTGCCTCGTCCAGGAGCCGGGGTCCGAGATACCTTCGCAGACGTAACTCCAGTTGGTGTTCGAGTTCGGCAGGGATGCTAGAAAGGGACACCTCAAAGCGGCTCGGATTCGCTTCTCGTTGCGCCAATATTTGCTGGAGCGCCGTGACCTCGCCTTGAAGCGGGCGGACCGACTCTGCAATCATCTTTTTCAGCTGCACTTCTACGTGCGGCGCGACCGCCTCGAGTTCGGATGGTGAAGACCGGCTAACCTTCACGGGCAAACGGTTGGAGTTCAAGGTCGCCGGCGGAAGACTTGCCGCTGTGGACGGGGCGGGAAGGATCCAGTCTTCGGGACAGTTCTGCAATCCCCAAAAGTTTTCGGGTCGATCGAGCCTGGCTCCCAGCCTCCAAATCTGATTGCCCTGGCCGACAGCCTGGCAAGAGACCACGTGAGCGGTCGCCTGGCGACCATCTTTGCTGTGAAAGTGGAGAGGAGCGTCAGCGGGGAATTTTACATGCGTTAACATGGCACAGCCATGAGCATTGACGATCAGGGTTTCACACAGTTCAGAAAAGTGTGTCCCCTGCAAACTTGTGACCAGGATTGGAACAGCAGTCTGCACTCTGGAGCTGCGTCGGGGAATTGCAAGGGAATTGGCAGTGTTCATGTGACCCTCTTGTGCCGCGCGGGAGTAAGTGACAGTCGGTTCGGGCCAGACGCGCCGAGCGTCACGTACTCACACCATAACTCTAGGGTCTCTCGGAGAGGAAAAAGCGGAAGTATCGTGCCAAGAGTGTCCGAAAATACGTCCTCACTAAGACTTTGGTAATGCCTCGGTGATCACTTCAAACTCAATGCGGCCAACAGTTATCACTTCAAAATCGGCCAACGGAAGTGGCCGTCCAGGACTGAGAATGTTCTACCCGGCCGCCTCCTGTGGTGGCAAGTCGGTTTTGGTGCGCCAACTCCGCGGGCCGCCCTTAAGTACGTGGCCGTGGTGCAGTAAGCGGTCGAGCTCAAGAATCTAACCGATTACGACCTCAAGGCGATCTTCGCCTTTCTTCGCACAACAAAACCTGTGAAGCGTCGCCTAGACAACTCGGAGGCGCCGACCGAATGCAAGCTCTGCAAACAGAAACACGGGAGCGGTAGCGAAAACTAGTAGGGCGATCACGAGCGCTAGAAAACCTGAATATCGCGACTTCGATATTCGCTTTCCTGCTCAAGGACGGCTACTCTACAAACGCCACAAAGCAAGCTGCTCACACAGGATGACCCCGCGTACAAGCGCTGTGGGTGCACCATCTGGCTACAGTGGAACTATAACGGGCAGCAAACCCGCAAGAGCGCCAAGACACTGAATTGGGACATTGCCGAGCAGCGAGCGCGGCACAAAGAACAGGAATTTTTGGACGCGGACTTAGGCATCGCACCCGCTCCCGGAGCGGCCAAGAGCGTAGAGCAAGCCATCGCGCTATTCATGGACAGCAAGCGGGGTGAGGACCTATCGCCCAACACGCTGTACAAGCACAAGCTCACGCTCAAGCGGCTGCAAGACTACTGTGACAAAGCGGGCGTCTTTTTTGTGAATGACATCACGCTTTCCCATCTGACCACGTGGCGGCCAAGGTGGCCTTTTAAGTCTCCGCTTGTGAAACGTAGCTGGCAAGAGCGCATCAAAGCCTTCTTTAAGTTCTGTACCGCCTCCGGGATTACACCGGCCAATCCCACGTTGCAGCTTGCCACAATTCAGGTGAAGGCCGATGAAGCCAACCCGGCCATCCGACCCTTTGAGCCGAAGGAATACAAGACCATTCTAGCCACGGTGAACAAAGCGGGATTACAGCCGGAGGTTGCCGCCCGCGTGAAAGCATGTATGCAGTTACAGCGGTGGTCCGGGCTGTCACTGATAGATGCCGTGTGGTTGACCAAAGATGAGCTGATACGGGACGGCAACACGTTCCGAGTGAGCACAACTCGGCGCAAAACCGGCTCACACATCAACAACGTCATCCCCGCTTGGCTAGGCAAAGAGCTGCTCAAGGTCCAGAACGGCAACCCGCGGTACCTTTTCACAAGCGGTGAGGCCAACCTCTGGCTGCTCTAGAAGTCATCTCTCGTCCTGCGCTCATGCCAATACTTCAGCACAAGACGCATTCCTCGACCACGTGGGTTGGTCCAACACCCACCGTACCCACGAGCGGTTTCCCACAGACGGACGTCCCCGCGTCTGAATCCCACGTGATTTGAACTCGCGATAGAGTGCGAGCGCGTCTTCGCCAAGTTCAAGCCAGCACCAGCGAATTCTCCCGTCAGGATGGTCTTCGGCGCGGTCGGGAATCCAGTAGTTCTTCATTTTGAAGCCAAGACCATCAACATAGAACCGCAGCGAGGCTTCCATGTTGGTCACGCCGAAAAAGGGCGCCGCCTGCTTAACATTAACGCTCGTAGTGGATGCGACGGTCATAGTCATGGTTTCACCCCAGAACGATCACTGCTTGTTGAAAATTGTAAAAGCCACTGTCGCTCTCGGATTGCTCGGAAGCGAGCAGAAATCAGGGAGCCTTGCTGCGGTTCCGCGATGGCGAACGGCGTGCCGCCTCAGCGGTCACAAACTTGTGAGCCATGCCGAGCAAGTCCCGCAGGACAACTGGTGTGACGCGAGACAGGCGAACCAGCACGGATGTGTAGTTGAGATAGTGGTCGGTCACGTAGTAAACATCCGGGTCTGCGGCGAGCAGTTCGGCGCGGTTGTCGAAGTCAACCCGAACCACAAGTGAACCCGGCTCAGCCGAGCGATGAGAAGGCACACATGCTAAAAGTTTTCCATGAACCTTGAGCGCGGGTGACCCGTGGGCTGTGCTCTCCTCCACGCCGGGTAACGCCAAGCCAATCTTCCGCACGGTTTCGAAGTTAATTGTGCTACCGTGTTTCTTCGAGGTTTTGATCTGCTTCGGCGATCTTCCAGCCGCTTTCGATCCGGACTTCGACGTTCGTGTGCCCGGAATTTTGCCGATCCGAGGGTCTCCAGCCAGCACAAGCTCGCATGCCCGGAGTGCCGCTGATTCAAAGTCATGGGCATCGACTGGTAAGACCTGCCAATCCGTTACGCGTTTGCCCAATACTTGAATGGATCGCATGTTCGGGAACTCACGCCGCAAGCTCTCGTGGTGTTCTTGGGTAGTGGCGAGCCATACTCCGTTATCCGCAGTGCTTTTAGGCTTGTCCCGTAAGATCAACACGATTCTGTCTCTCACATAGATTGCAAGGCAGCCAAACATCGGACGCGTGTACGGCGATAGTGTGGAAATCGCATCAAGCACGAATGCGTGCGGAATAGGCTTGCGCTGCTTGGGCAGCAAGCTCGCATCCAGAGCTTCTGGAGAGACGCGTTTTCTCTTAGTCATACTCGTGCACCTCCACCCTCGCCGGCACAACCGGTGGAAGTTTACACTCAAGAACTCGACCCAAAAACAACAGGGCGTTATTGCAGCTTCGCGTACTCAGCTTTGGCTTCCTTAAGAATGGGGATGTCGGGGTCGGCGTCTTTCCAGAGGGTAAGGAAATCTTTGTGAGCGGCGAGCGCCCGGACGCGGGCAGCATCGGCATCCGCATCCGTGCCCTGTAAAGTTCTCGCTTGCAGCGCGTTCGCACGCGCCACTCCCAGATGCGCCAACGCTCCCGTCCAACAGTTCTGGACAATACCGCTGTGATCGAGAATCTTCTGGAACTCGGCAGCGGCTTGCGTGCCCTGACCAGCGGCGAGATAAGCCTCGCCGCGAATGTATGTGTTATAGAGGCATAAATCTCCGAACGCAGGCTCGCCTAATTCAATCGGCGAAGCAGCTTCCAGATCATTGAGGGCTTCAGCGGGATTCTTCCGGTTAAGGGCCAGTTGCGCCTTGATGGCAGGCAGCCACAGAGATTGCATCTGCGTATCCAGCGGATACCGTTTGTTCAGGTCTTGCGCCAGCGATTCGGCTCGCGCTGCATCGCCCGCCATGGCGAATGCCAGAGCCGCCTCCACCTCAACACCCTCACTCGCCGGATAAAGTTTTAAGCCCTGTGCTGCTTCCTGCTTCGCTTCCGCCGGATTACCGAACGCAGCGTCCCGCTGTGCGGCAATCTCCTGCCATATTGCTCCGCTTTCCTTGCTATCTGCGCGGATCGCGGAATCTATTGACCGCTTGGTCAGTTCCGTTGCCTTGTGCAGGTGACCTGCATAGGCTTCGGTGTCAGATGCATTCGCCAGTCCAATGTTCTCTTCGGGCTTGCCCATGAACCACCGTTGCTGTTCTGCCATCGCTTGCGAATCTGTCCGAAGAAATGCCAGCGCGTAGAGGGCATTGTGTATTAGGTAATTATCCAGTCTTCGCGCTTGCGCCTGCTGAACTGTCTGCTGCGCTTCGTCAAACCGCTGCAAGGCGAGCAGGGAGCCGGCCAGATTAACGTATGGGGCGACGTTGTCCGGGGCGAGGCGTAGGCTTTGGCTATGGTGTCCCTCGCCTTCTCATACTGAACCTAACGAAAGGTACTGATTACCCAGATCGAGATGTGCTCTGTAATCTCGCGGGTAGGATTCGATTTCCTCCTGATAGCAACTGGTTTCTTTTCAATCACCGAATTTTCGTCCGAGGCTACAGTGCAGAAGTTCGATGTTCCGCTGTCCGAGGCTACCACCTCTTCGCTTGAAGCTTTGGAAGCGTACACCCTTGGCGAAAACGCGCGAAGTCCTCCGTATGATGGGAAATAATCCGCCCACGGGTTGGGACGGAGTAGCTAGTGGCGGAGACCTTCCATGAGAAGGCCGGTCGGAGTCAAGTTGATTCTTGTCTCTTTTTATTAGGCACGTTTTCTTCTTCCCGCCGAGTGGCCACTGTCGCCATGCTTCCATCCGCACTCTCGAGGAGCGATTCGTTTCGCTCGGTGCAGGTTGGGCGTTCTCGGTTCAGCCGGTGCTGCCATCTGTTTGGCGCCCTGTGGTTCTGCTCTTGGAGAGTCGAACCTGGGCCAGGCCATTAACGCAGTCACCGGAACTCGGCTTTGGGCTTTTGTCTTTTCTCTTCCTAGGAACGGTTTTGTTTTTACGCGGCTGCGGCTACTGTCGTTGGGCGGCGGTTGTGCAACGGTGCGTATACTTCTCCACTCACCCACAGATGATGCAGCAACACCGCCAGCTTTCGCGCAGTCGCCACAATGGCTCGCTTCTTGCCGTTTCTCCCACCACGTTCCGCTAGTTTCAGGCCCCAGCGCCTGAGATCGCAGTCAGGACCGAACGGACCCAGAATGTGTTGCGCTCCTTGCACCAACAACGTTCGCAGATACGGATCACCTTCCTTGCTGATGTGCAGCTGCGGCTCGCTCTGCCCCGAGTTTCTGCGTCCCGGCTGCAGCCCCAGATAGCAGCCCACGTCACGGCTCTTGCGGAAGCGATGCGGATCTTCCAGTGTCAGCAAGAACGTCAGCGCGATCAGCGTGCCCACGCCCTTCACCTGCTTCAGCAAGGCCACTTGCGGGTAGCTCTGCTGTGCCAGATTCTCGATGCGCTCGTTGTACTCCGCGATGCGCTCGCTCAGCGACTCAATTGCGTTCAATAGGGGTTCCAGTGCAGCTTGCAACTCTGGACTCAGCCCCTCCGCCTTTTCGGGATTCAGGTTGCGCACGTTGCAGCCGCGCAATCGCTCCCCGTACGACTTCGCCAGTCCGCGAGCCGTGTTGACCAGCCCCGTCCGGGCACGCACCAGACCTGCCCGTGCCCGAATCATCATGAGATCGGCTTGTGCCTGCGCGCTGCGATGCTTCACCGGATATAGCAACTCCGGATCGATCCGGGCCAACCGTGCCAGCGTCTGCGCATCCAGCCGATCGTCTTTCTTGCGGCTCTCCCCGATCAGCCGCACCTTGCGCGCATTCGCCACGATCACTTCATGTCCCAACTCGCTGAGCAAGCGACTGATCCAGGGTGAATGGGTCCCGATTTCCATTGCGATCCGACTGCGCGGCAGCGCGCCGAAGACTTCCTGCAATGCTTTCCCATTCGTACGGACTCGCTGTTCCCGTTGTATCTGCCCAGCTTCGTCCACCACGCAGTACCAACTGTTGCGATCTCCCAGATCCAATCCGATGGTCAGTTTCTGCTGCGAAATATTCCTGCTCGGCGCTGCTGCTCGGGTGCTAACCTTCTTCATTGCCGGTCTCCTTTTTATCTGTGCCTTGAGCACGTCGATAACTTGGGAGCGTACACCGCATCCCGTCCGGAGACCGGCCTTCTCCCTCGAAAACACTTGGCTCAGGCGATGCGCGGTTGAAGAGTGACTGAGTGTCCGAGGCTCTCCAAGCGCTTGACCAAGTATCGTCTCAAGCCGTCTGCGTGGAGTCGGTCGAAGTAGTTGCCGCCCAGATCGGTGTAGGCGCAGCGCTTCCGTTGGAGGTGATATCCAATCACCAAGATGCTATGGGCAACAGCGATGATGGCGCACTTTCTGCCCCGACGAGCAGCAAGCTTCTTAAACTGAGCTGAGAGATAGGTGTTCTTCGTGCGAGCCGCAGCCCATGCGGATTGACAGGCCATACGACGCAACCAGGGACTGCCTTTACGGATCTTGCCGCTGATCCGCTTGCCTGCACTCTCGTTGTTTCCGGGACACACCCCTGCCCAGCTAGCAAGATGCGCTGCAGTTGGGAACTGACTAACATCGGCTCCCATCTCTGCAATGAAACTCCAACCCGCTACACGATCCACTCCGGGAACCGTCACCCAGCGGTTCAATGCCTCCGCCAAGTCTTCGTGCTGTTGCCCGAGTTGCTCGAGTCGAGCGTCTAACAACTCGATTTCAGTTTCGATAAAGTACAGTTGGCGAAGCAAGCTCTGCAGAAGAAAGCGATGATGATCCCGCACCTGGCCTTCTAGAGCTGCCTGTAATTGCGGGATCTTGGCGCGCAGGTGTCCAAGAGCGAGGTCCGCGAGGCGTTCGGGGCTCTGTTCACCGCCAATGATTGCCGCGAGAATCGCTCTGCCACTCTTACCGAGGGTATTGCTGGCAACGCTTGCAAGCTTGAGATTGGCATCCTCGAGCACTTTTTGAATCCGGCTTGCGATACGAGAATGCTCCTGCGACAGGCTGGTTCGTGCCCTCGTGAGATCACGCAGATCGCGTATCACCAACGGGGGGATGAAGCTGCCCCGCAGCAGTCCGTGTTGCAAAAGCTCCGCGATCCACTGACAGTCCTTCGTGTCTGTCTTGCGGCCGGGAACTGCCTTGATATGCTGGGCGTTTGCCAGAACGATCTGAAAATGACTTTCGAGAACGTTCCACACAGGTTTCCAATAAACACCCGTGGATTCCATGGCCACGTGCTCAACGCCAAACTCCTGCAACCACAAAACCAACTCTCGAAGCTCGCGGGTCGTGCATCCGAAGCGGCGAATGTGCTTCAGTGGTTTGCCGGATTGCGCTATCAGAACACAAGCAGTGATGGAGGACTTGTGTACATCCAGCCCACAGCACCGCGGATACAAAACTTCCATGACTGTCTCCTTCCGCCGTGCGACGTAAGGATGCACAAATCGCGAAAGTCTCCCTCGCGTGCTCCTCTCCGAAGAGAAGGCGACAGTCCGTTGTTCTCAACGGCATCCAGGGTCAAACTCATCCGCGGGCTCTCAGGCTCCACTAAGGCTGACGACCACATACGTCGACGGCGCTGATAGCCTAACTCGTTTTCATCAGCCGTTGTGTCCCAAAACAGACATGTAGAACTCATACCATCTGCTTTCGACAGTTAAAGCCGGGCAAGGATGGCCCAATGTGCCAAAATGACCTGCTGAGAATAGGTTGCAGCTACGGGAGTCGTTTCGCTGGCTGATTCATGCCATTTTGGTGTAGAACCAGCCCGGTTGCCCGACCTTGGCTATCCGTTTCGAAAGTGATCTGCGCGTCCACCACCTTCAAAAAGTAGTCGCGGTCACTCTCTGGGAAAATCTCCAACTTGGGCTGCCCCGTAGCTTGTACGAACAATTGGGTTCCATCGCGAGTGATTGTCATTACAAAATTCGGCGCGAGTTGATACTGCCCAACGTATCCGTCAAACACCTTCGGATCAACAGGGACCTGCTTATGTTCTTTCGGCGGCTGCCAGAGTGGGGCATTGGCATTCAGCAGGTGTTGCCCTATGTCGTCAACTCCTGCTGGCGTTTCGGCATTCGAAAGAACAACCACACCCATCCCGGTCTTGCGCTCAAAGCCAATGAATGATCTGAATCCGCCCGTGCCCCCGTTGTGCCAGACAATTTCATGACCATCGCGGGTCAAAATGTGCCACGCCAGACCAACTTCTAACCCCGGAACACCCGTTGGACGCCGAACCGCGACCATCGCAGCCATGGCAGGCGCGAGTGGAGTCTTGACATAGCCGAGATTGGCGGAAACAAACGTAAGCATGTCATTGGCTGTGGAGCGCAGTGCGCCAGCGCCAGCAAAAGTCGGCAAATCCCAGTAAGCCACTCGTTGCATGGTCGCGTCGTGACCGACCGCGAATCGGGTCTTCATCTCTTCGGACAAAGTAATCGCAGTGCTCCGCATTCCGAGCGGCTCGCAAATCCGCGAGCGCACCAGTTTCTCGTAATCCATTCCGGCGCGGCGTGCAAGCACATGTCCCAGCAGCCCGCCACCGAGATTTGAATATTCGTACTGAGAGCCAATGTCGCGGGTTAGCTGGTAACCGGAGAGGAATTGGTAAAGCTGCTCGACCGAGTAGTCGGCGTAGGGGTTGGCGGCATCCTTGGGGCTTAGGTTCGAAGGCATACGTGGGAGACCAGATGTGTGGGTCGCCAAGTCCTCCAAGGTGATCTGCCGTCCGTTGCGCTCTGGCATTTTCACCCCGGCAGGCAAGTATTTCGCGACAGGATCGGTGAGCGCGACCTCTCCCCGTTGCACCATGTCTGCAAGGAGCAACGACGTAAAGACCTTCGTGACGGACCCGATCTCGAAGATCGTGTTGCCATCCACAGCCCTGTCGTCGCCCGCGTCGAATTTGCCGTAAGAGATAGTCCTGCGTCCAGTCGAGTCAATGACGCCTACAACGATTCCGACGCTCTGATGCTGCTTGTCAATACGCTCAACGAGCAGATCGCGAATTTGCGCATCTGTTGGCCGAGTGGAACTCGTGGATGACTGCGCTACAAGCGGCAGCACTCCAACCATAAACGCGCTGATGAGTTGGACGAACGCAATTTTCAAAGTGGCTCCTTTCAACTACCAGTGCCTCGCCCTATCTGGCGATGCAGAAGTCCGGGTTTCACAGGAACCGGATATTCAGTCGCCGGGCTTGGCAAGCTGATTGTAGAGCCAAGCAAAGACTGCGCCAGCGATGAGACCATCCACCGCCCCGTAGAGAGTTCCGACGATGACTTCTGCAATGCTTCGAGTCGCATGGTAGCCGAAGTAGACCGACGCCATTGTCTGGAGTCTACTCTGAGGTTGAACGAGTTCCACCCGGTCGCGAGCACTCCGCATCATCGTTTGCAACGTGATTGATTCGCGTGCTCACTGGATAGCACCGCATGAACCGAGCATCATAGGGCTTCAGTAGTTCGGACAGGGTGTCCATGTCGGTCATGCCGGGATCGAGCCACATATCGCAGTTTAGTTCTGGCTCCCGCCCCCGTGCATCTTGCGGCAAATCTTGCAGTAGGTCGGCGTTTCCGTGTTATCCACGTGGTGCCGTACAGGCTTGAGAATCCTTAGGTAAGCGAAAATGGCCGCGAGGTCTTCGTCCGTCATACCACGGTAGGTTTGCCATGGCATGATCTGACTGAGTTGTCGGGCCTTCACCGCTCCCGTGCGAATGGTCTGTATGAAGAGGGCTTGGTCGTAGTAGGAAATCCCCGACGGATCGGGGGTGATATTTCCGCTCGCCACCCGACCCCACGGGCCATCGAGAATAAATCCGCCGCCAAATTCCAATCCCGGCAATGGCTGTCCGTGATCGTCAGTAGGCGTGTGGCAATCCGTGCAGCCCGAGATCGTCACGAGGTATTTCCCGCGCTTCTCGGGAGTCGAAACATCCGGTTCCGGCACCGGGCTCTCTAGCGGCTGTGGAACACTGCGGATCAGATACTTTACCGGGAAAATCAACTGTGTAAGCTGCCGCTGCTTGCGAACGGGCGGCAGCGTCCGTAGGTAAACGATGACGGACGCTATGTCTTCGTCCGACATCGCGTGGAAATCCGGGTAAGGCATGAACGGGAACAGGGCGCGACCGTCGTGGCCGATCCCTTCCCGAATGGCGCGTGCCAATTGATCGTCTGTCCAGTTGCCAGCTCCGGTCTCGGGATCAGGAGTAATGTTCGGAGCAAACACCCGTCCGGGAAACCCTTTCAGGATGTTCATGTCTTGGCCCGAGCCTAGCGTTCCGGGCAGAATCGGCGCTTCACGGTTCGTCCAATCGTGCTCCGCATGGCAACTCATGCAGTCGGTCACATCGTTCACCAGATAAGTTCCGCGCACCAGCCGAGCAGGCGTGCTGTCGAACTTCCGAGCGGTCAGCGTCCGCGAACGCGGCCCGATGAATGGCCTCCAACCGATGGTGAAAGAAATGACTGCGACCGCAACCACCGCCAGAACGGCCAACACCCATGCAGTTATCTTCCCAAGCTTTTTCATCTGCGCCCCCGGAATCCAGCGACCAACTCTTTAAACGGGATTCATTCTAGCTCCGCCAGCAAGTGACTTTACTGAAATCTCCGCCGAGTGGTCAGTCGGACGATTGCGACCCCATCCGACAGCATGGTGTGCAAGGTCTCGGCCGTGCGAGTTAGTTGTGTCGGTCTAGTCGTCGAGTGGCGACCATAGCGACTTGCTGGCGGATCACTGGAACTGGCTGGGTCGGCGCGATGTTGAACCGAGGAGACCAGTCATCATCCCACGGAGCGCTGCCGAAGTATTCCTCGAGTCGAGCTCCCAGAGGGTGGGGAGTGGGCCCATTGGAAGCGCATCCACTCCCTTTGGCAACTGCCGCGCCTACATCATCGCACCACTTTTCCGCCCGCATGGGTCGGTCGGATTGGAGGTTCCATGCCCGTCACTCAGGAGCGTGTGCCTCCCCACCCCCCACAAAGTGTGACCTGCATCATTTACAGGGTTTGACCTCTGAGCAGAGCATTAATGGCGGTCAAAAAGGCAAACACGAATCCGAGGTTTTGCCCGTGAGTCCGGAACAAGCAACAAGAACGAAAGAATATCGAGCGTCGTGTGCGGGGAATCATCCCGAGTCCCAATGGCCGCCAGCATTGATCACTCTAGGGTTAGCGCTGATTCTCGCGCTGCCACTCACAGGCCACTCCTCCGGCCAAAAGATTGCTCTGGCCAACCAACGGGAGTTGGTGAACACACCAGACACCTCCCGGAATGTTGTCGAATCAGTTTCCGGTAGGAAGTTTGCGGCAGAGTTCGTCACACTGGCGGTACCCGAGAACCGGAGACGGACAGACTCGCGGGTAATCCAAGTCCCTGTGGTTCGCGTCAAAGCAACTCACCCGCTGGCCAGCGAACCAGTGTTCTATCTGTTCGGTGGACCTGGCGCGAGCAACAGCGACGTTGGTCGGCATCAACTCCTCGACTGGTTCTACGAGGATTTTGATGCGGTTTACGTAGGGTACCGAGGAGTGGACGGGACTGTGGCGCTGAATTGTCCGGAACTGCGTGGCTCTCTCCGCGTGAGAAGCCCGTTGAGGAACGAAAATCTGCTCCGCAGGGGCAAGCGCCTGCGTGCCTGTTTCGAACGCCTGAGTCAGCAAGGCGTGGACCTGACCAGCTACACGATACTCGACGTCTGCGATGACATCGAAGCGGCCAGGAAAGAGCTCGGCTACGAGAAAATCAATATCTGGGCGCACAGCTGGGGAACTACGGTGGCCTACGTGTACGCGCTGCGCTATCCGCAGTCGGTAAATCGCCTGCTGCTGCTTGGCGCTTCCAGTCCGCCACGCGTCGCTCTGCGGGAACCGGCCATCGTGGACGAGCAGCTGAGATACTATGCGCGGCTGTGGACGAATGACCCAGTAGCGCGGGACCGCACTGCGGACCTGGTCGGGACCATCGGGGCTGTTCTGAAGGCCTTGCCGCGAGACTGGCAGGGGTCCCGGATCGACCGCGACCGCGTCCGCATCGGCTTCTTCGACATGCTTGCCAACCGCGACACCGCGGCACAGGCATTCGATGCCTTCGTGCGTGCGCAAAAAGGAGACTGGCGTGGCCTCGCCGCGATCTCCAACGAAGCGGAGAGAGACGAACCTGACAACTTCGGAGACGCCGTACTGAAACTCGCAAGTTACGCCTTCGATGCACGCCGAAACTATGCCCGGGAGATGGATCCCCCCGGCTCCATTATCGGGTCGCCCGATGGTGAGTTGATTTGGGCAACTTTTGCGTATAGCCATTGGCCGATCGAGGTTGTGCCGGAGCGGTGGCGCCAGGGAACAACGCCGGTACAGACGCTTTTGCTACACGGAACGGTGGATTTCTCCAGCCCACCCGAATACGCCCAGAACGAACTGCCAGTCCGCTTCCCCAATGGTCGACTCGTTATGCTTCGGGAACTGGGGCATAACGACATCATCGTGAACCAAATCGAGGCATTCCGTAGGCTCATGGAGGCCTTCTTTGCCCGGGGTGAAGTGGACACAACCCTCTTCCATGAGGCGCCGATGATTTTCCAAGTCAGCAAGGAACTGCCCTAGGCTGGCTTCTCCGCGAATACTTTGTGTTCGGCACAAGTTGATGCGTCGGCAACAGCAGAGTCAGTGACTGGATAGTTGGCAACCCAAAAGTTGGCCAGAAGAAACGGGATTCGAGGAACTTGGCCGGATTTATACCGACAAGTCGGCTTGGCACCACCCTTCCCGCCCGCACGGGAGTCCGGTCGGATTGCAGGTCCGACGCCTGTTCCAGAAGAGTCCGCACAGATTGTACGGCAGCAATTGAAGGGCAGCTACAGCGAGACCGGGCGGCCCTCGATCGATCCCGAGTTGTTGCTGCGCATGCTGCTGATCGGCCATCTGTACGGCATCACCAGCGAGCGCGAGCTGGTAGAAGAACTGGGCATGCATCTGGCGTGGCGCTGGTTCACCGGCCTGGGGTTGGATCAGGAGATTCCGCATCACTCCACGTTCTCTAAGAACCGACACGGACGGTTTCAGGAATCGAAGCTGTTCGAGGAGATGTTTGCGCATATCGTGCGCCAGTGTGTGGAAGTGGGATTGGTGCAAGGTAAGCACCTCTCGGTCGATGGCAGTTTTGTAGAAGCCAATGCAGCGAAGCAGAGCCGGATCCCACGCGAGCAGTTGGCGGAAGCCGCGCAGGTGAACCAAACCGTGCGCCAGTACTTGGTCGAGCTGGAGCAGCAGAATCCCAGCGCAGAGCCGGTGCATAAGCAAGACCAGGTATCGACCACCGATCCCGATTCTACGTATGCCACCAAAGGTGGCACACCGGCGCGGCTGGGATACTACGACAACTATCTGGTCGATAATCACAGTTGTGTGATCGTGGGAGTGCAAGCTACGGCAGCGCGCATGAGTCAGGAAACAGTTGCCGCACAAGACATGCTCACCCGTTTCAGTGAGTGCCAAGGGGGAGGACCGGAATCGCTAGCCGCTGACACGACGTATGGGAACGGGGAGTTCCTACAGTGGCTAGCGGATCGCAACATCACTCCGTACATGCGGACCCGCGACAGTATCCACAGAAAGAGGAGCCCGTTCTTCGCTCCCGATCGCTTCACTTATGAACCGGAACATGATTGCTATATCTGCCCGGCGGGCCAGCCGCTGAACTATGGTGGTCGAAGCCATCGCAATCACGCCTGGACTTACATCGGCACACCCAAACGGCGTGGCCCGTGTCCGCTCCGACCACAATGCACCAGTGCGGCATTCCGTTGCCTGGTCATTCATCAGCACGAACCGGCACGGCAACGCGCACGCGAACTCGTCGACACACCGGGGTTCGTGAAGGCACAACGGCAGAGAAAGAAAGTGGAAGCGCTGTTTGCAGAACTGAAGAATCAGATCGGGCTGCGTCGCCTACGCCTGCGACGATTGAAGTTCGTACGGGAGCAGTTCTACTTGGCGGCAGCAGCGCAGAATATCAAGCGCCTGGTTCGCTTCCTCTGCAAACCGACAGAACCGCTGGCAGTCAGCGCTTAGAAAGAAAAAAAAGAAATCCCCCCTTCCTAAACCCTAAGACATAGTCGCAGTCACAGAGTTTTTCAACACCCACGCCTGGTTTCGTCAACTGACAAATGGTTTGCTCGCACAAGCGGCGATATACTGCGCCGCAATATGGAATACGGGTTGAAACGGCGTGCGGTTCTCCTCGGGCATTTGGAATTGACCGTGCCCGCGATGGCTGGGATTCCGGTCCCTAAAAATCTATCATCCACGCATTCGCATCCGAGCTTTGCCCGGCCATCGCCAAATGTCGTCCATCCGGAGAGGGGCCCCCCAAGCCTGCGACAGCTGCGGTTCCTGCCGGAGCGGTTGGGCTCTACCATCCGCTCGACACGTAATAAAGTGGCTACCCCCGGTCCCGAGGTTCCCACAAACAAGGCTGTGGAATATGGCATCCAGTCCAGAGAACTGAGGTTAGCATAGCCTTTAACGGTGATCGTGCGATTCTTACCGTTGTGCACCGGAAAAAAGCGGATTTGACTCCCGACCCATTCCGCTTTCAAGATGCCCAGCTGGGAACCATCAGGAGACAACGCCCAATAGTATCTGAAGCCCGGGTCCACCTATCGTGACGGAACCCTTCGTCTGCTGCTGCTCCGGTTTGAATTCTTGGGACTTTGGTGCTTCCGTCTTGCTGGCTTCGACCTTAACGGTCGAGGTCTCTTCTTTAGACTGGGCATGAAGCAGGATCAGCGGCAGGACTGCAGTGACCATCGCGACTGCAATGAGCTTCCGGCGGAGCATGGAGGGTTTCTCCTGAGTGGGGATGATACTGATTCGCCTGTTCAGCGGCGCAGGACAATGTAACACGATGGCCGGTGGTCCGTCCGATCTACCATTTCCACGTTGATGTTGACGTTCTCCCGGCAATTGCCGAGCGACGAATCCAGTCCGTAGGCAAGAGGGAAAATCCAAAGTGTCGGAATTGAATGCCTGCCATTCTGATTGGAAGTGCCTGAACGGAGAAACCGTGGCATACTTCCCCTGACCGCTGGAGGGGCCATGTCGAAGTTGCGCGACTGCTCTGCCCTCTTCCTCGTAGCGATGTTGATCGCGATGGTCGGTTGCAGTTCGTCGCCTCCGATCGCAGTGAGCTTGTCTCCTGCTTCTGGGCAAGCGATTGATCAGAGCCAGAGTCTGGCTATGACGGCGACTGTAACGAATGACACGTCGGACAAGGGTGTTACCTGGAGTCTAATGGGGCCAGGGTCTCTCAGCAGTTCGACAGGCTTATCGGTTACTTACGCTTCGCCAACCACGAATCTCACCAGCGCGCAGCAGGTAACGGTGACGGCGACATCGGTGGCGGACCCGAAGAAGAGTGCCTCGCTCGCGATCACGGTAAGTCCGCTCCCGCAAGTTCCATTCCAGACGCTGGCGAACGGATCGGTCGGCACAGCCTACAGCCAGATGATCACGCTCAATGGTGGCACGGCTCCGGTTCAGTGGATTGTCTACGACGGCCCAATCATCACTGGATATGAAGTGGGCGGATCGGTGCCTGACGGTTTGACGCTGAATACGAGTACCGGCGCCATCAGCGGCACGCCAACCGGAGGCGGAACCTGGTACTTCGAAGTGATTGCCACGGATGCGACGGGCGCCTTCGGCTTCAATGCGCTGAGCATTGAAATCTCTCCCGGCCCTCCACTGACGAATCCGGTGCCATTTTTGAACCAGCCGCTAGCGCCGACGGCGGTTGCTCCGGGATCGCCAGCCTTCACGCTGACCGTCAGCGGAACAGGCTTCGTTTCTGGTGCGACGATTGACTTCAACGGCACACCGCTGACCACAACGTTCGTGGACAATGAACATCTGACTGCGACCGTTCCCGCGACGCAAGTGGCCAAGGCCGCGACCGCGACGGTAACGGTTGTGAATCCCGCACCCGGCGGTGGGGCGTCGAACGCCGTCTATCTCCCGATCGCTGCATCCGAAACTACTGTTTCATTTGCGGCGGCTGCGAATTCCCCGTTTTCAGCTTTAGAGGGGTTTAGCGTGACGGCTGGCGACTTCAACGGGGATGGCAAGCCGGACCTTGCGGTTGCCGAGAACGCTGTCGTGGCGGTGCTCCTCGGAAACGGCGATGGCACCTTTACGGCTGCGTCGGGCTCTCCCATGCGAGTGCTGAGTCCGCCGTATGATGATTTCGGCTCACCTTATGTCGGCCCGATCATCGCAGCGGATTTCAACCACAGCGGTCATCAGGGTTTTGCGGTCGCAATGATCCAAAATGAGGCCATTGCCATCCTGTTGGGGAAGGGCGACGGCACATTCGTTCCTTCCTCAGCATCATTCGCCAACGCCGTAGCCCCAACGACATCCGCTCTGGCAGCGGCTGATTTCAATGGGGACGGGAACCTCGATCTTGCCATTGTCGATCAAATCTACGGCTTGGGATTTGTCGTTCTGGGTTACGGGGAGGGCGCGTTCAACACGGCAGGCGTTTTCAACACGACCGGCTTCCTGAATGGCATCGCCGTGGGGGATTTCAATGGCGATGGAAAGCTGGATGCGATCGTGACCGGAGGAGGCGGCGGCGCATCGGCCGGACTAGGCGGTTCGGGACTGGCTGTGTCGCTAGGAAATGGGGACGGAACATTTACTTCGGCAAATGGTTCTCCGATTTCGCTCGGACAGAACCTGGATGCGATTGTGATCGCCGATTTCAACGGTGATGGCAAGCTGGACGTCGCAGTTACAGACTCAAGTACCAACGACGTGTATATCCTGCTAGGAAATGGTGACGGAACATTTGGTTCGCCAGGCACGGTCGCGGTCGGGAACGGTCCGGATGCGATGGTGGCGGGAGATTTCAATAACGACGGGAAACTCGATCTGGCCGTCGCCAACAGCGGAGACAATACCGTCACCCTCCTGCTCGGAAATGGCGATGGGACATTCGCTCAGGCATCGGGATCGCCTTATCCGGTAGGAAAGTTCCCGTTTCAGATGGTCGCGGCCGATTTCAATGGCGACGGCAAACTGGATCTCGCCGTCATCAACTTGACGGATAATACTGTTTCCGTTCTGCTCCAGCAGTAGCCGGTGGCGCACGCAGTCATTCCTGCGCTAGTGAGCGACGAGTTTGTCAGGAACTGCGTCTTACCGATGGTTGACGAAAAAACGATAGCGCTCATTGACCCACAAAAAGGCGAACGGGAAGCCCAAGCTTGGGAGAACACATGGATCCGCCGCTGACTTCAAATGGCGAGAGAAGCCTTCTTTGGCCGCCGAGCGCGACCAACGAATCCGGACGCGAAAAATAAGTACGAACATCTCGCGGGCCCAGAGATCACAAGCGAAGTGAGTACATAAGTCCCACCTGGATACTGCTCAGCAGTGGATTCCTAGAATTGAGGATTCTCGAAGCCCGTTAGAAGTGTAGCGCCTATGCCGCTTGGAGCACGCTCACGGGCAGCGATACAGTTATGACAGCGCCACCTCCCGGACGTTGCGAGACCCGCGCACAACCGCCGTGTGCCTGGGCAACTGCCTCTACGAATGCCAGTCCGAGACCGTGGCCGGGTGAATGTTTTCCCTTTACGAATCGTTTGAAAACCTGGGTGCCAATATCAGCGGGGAATCCCGGACCGTTGTCTTCAACCACCAGTACTGCAGATCCTTCATGCGAATGGAGCCGGACTTTCACTTGGCATC
The DNA here is from genome assembly GCA_963772045.1 of uncultured Acidobacteriaceae bacterium. Classification (GTDB taxonomy): domain Bacteria; phylum Acidobacteriota; class Terriglobia; order Terriglobales; family Acidobacteriaceae; genus Sulfotelmatobacter. The sequence continues at coordinate 649,706 of CAVYWC010000007.1, forward strand.
CCGCCGGCAAATGAGTTAATTCGTTTTCTAGCAAATTGCTTACTACCCGATTCAACAGTGTCACGTCGGCATCCACAACGACATGTTCTTCCATGTCAGTCGTCACATCGTGATGGTGCTCGGCCATGGCCGGCTGGTAAATCTCAACCAGTTGCCTTACGACATCCGAAAAGTCAACCGGGCCGCGTTCCATGTGAAGGGCGCCCGCCTCCGCCTCTGCCAGGTCCAGCGTTGTGTTCAACAACTGCAAGAGCCTGTCCAGTTCTTCGACTGCTTCTCCAACCGAGTCTCGCCATTTGTCATTTCCTTCACTGCATAATGCGGATTCCAGGGTTCCACGAATCAACGTAACAGGGCTTTTCAGGTCGTGCGCAATCCCGCCAGTCACTGTGCGAAGCTGATTCACGGAAGCCTGGAGCCGGTCCAGCATGTGATTGAAAGTCTTCGCCAATCGCGAAATCTCATCCGAATTTACAGGTTCAGGGAGGCGTTCCTGTAAGCCTTCTGTTCCTATCCGCGCCACGGTTTCTGTAATTTGCTCAACACGATGCAGGGTGCGGCGTGCACTCCAATACGAAATGACGAATCCAAGTACGAACATGCCGCCCCAAAGCATGAGAAAACGACGAGCCAACGTGTGCAGCAGATGCTTGGCGCCACGATCGGACAGCCCGAGATAAACAATTCTTCCGTTTTGTGCCTTTTCAACGACGCGAAACGTTTGTAGATATCCTTCCACGGTTATCGACTTTGGCGGGCCCGGTGTTAGCTGTGAGCGCTGAATCGCGGTAACGAAAGCATCCTTCGAGCTTGGTCCTACCCACAATGGACCATCATTATTGTTTGGGTTCTTTGCAAGAAAGAATACCGAATTCAGCCTTTCGCCGCGGGCGTTGCGTTCATCCGGCACTTCCTGAGTGGCAAGCTCAGCCACTTCTCGCACGATCCGTCCGTAAAGATGATCGCTCGGAGTGTCCGCCGAGACTTGAGCCAGAACCTCAGCTTCGCCGCTAAGCCAGGTGTCACTCCGCTCCCTGAGACCCTGGGCGACAAGAAAATAAACAATGGAGAATGCCCCGGCGGTCCCGAGCGCGAAAGCCAGTGTTGTCCAAATCGAAATCCGCCATGCGGCGGTGGTTCGCAGATTCCTAGGCATGTTTGAGAACGTAGCCAACACCGCGAATCGTATGAATCAGCGGTCGCAGCGTGTCGTGATCTACTTTGCTGCGGAGACGATAAATGTGAACGTCCACCACATTGGTTGCGGGATCAATCCTCATTTTCCAGACATGGTCCAGAATCATGGTCCGAGTCACAACGCGCCCTTCATTGCGGCAAAGATATTCCAACAACGAAAACTCCTGCGGCGTCAATTGCAGCAAGTGATCGCCCCGCCGCGCCTCGCGACGTACCAAGTCGAGTTGCAAGTCGGCTGACTGCAGACGCACAGATTCAGTCTGCGGAACTGCGGACCTGCGCAGGAGATTTCTCAATCTTGCCAGCAATTCGGGGAGAGCAAAGGGCTTCGTAAGGTAGTCGTCTCCGCCCTGCTCCAATCCGCGAACCCGTTCGTCTACGGAGCGCCTCGCGGACAGGATCAGAACCGGCGCCGCATTACCTTGAGCCCGGCAACGCGCAATCAAGTCCAGTCCATCGAGATCGGGAAGGCCAAGGTCGATGATGAGGGCGTCGTGTATACCTTCCAATGCCATGCTCTCCCCGGCCCTCGCTGTACTCGCTGTATCGACTTGATATCCGGCTTCCGTCAGCGCCCGCTTAAGGAATAGCTGGATGGAAATGTCGTCTTCAACCACCAACAGTCGCATGGGAGATTGCCGCCCCGTCCAAGACTTTACACCTCTACGTGGGATGCAGGAAACAGTGTCCTGGAAACTTTCTGAGCCAACAACATCCGCATCACTGTTGACGCCATGTCATGTCGACGCGTACGGGTATTTCGTTCTTGACCGGTATTGTCAAAAGCGATGGCGGTTCGATTTTGAAGTCGGAGAGCGTAGCCGGAATTGTCCCGGTGATATGGATCTCGTTTCCCTGCTCTAGCTTGAAAGGAACGTGTTTGAACTGGGCGGTCTGGCCCGCAAACTGGATCTCAAGATCAGCGTTAATGGTCGACGCCGTGGCATCCGATTCGGGCAAGTGAGTGCGCACCGTGACCAGCGGAAACTCTGCGCCCCGCGTAACCTGCAGCATGTGAAGATCTCGGTTGGTGTCTCCGGAATCAAACGATTTAACCGGTACCGCAATTAGAAACTCGCATTTCCCAGCATGGCAGACGCCCTTGCCCTTGGCTGCATGACTCACGCCCTCGCTCTGATGAAGCGGATGCGATACGTGATACGTAAGCGTGCTTTGTTGAAGCACCCATTGGCTATCGGCTCCAAACGTGGGAATGGCTGCGAGCAAGAACGCAATCAGTATTTTTCTGTTCATAAAACTGTGCTTAGAACTTCACCGAAACCGACAGAAGAGCAGCGCCAAACGCCCCGGCGGTAACGATGGCCACCGGGCCATGCGCTTGCGCGATCCCGTGGACTTTTTCCCCGTTATTCTTCTGACTGAATGCCATCGCCCCAAGAATGGGAGTCAGGATCATGCCCGGTCCGTGAATCCAGGCCATCGCTTCGTGAAATCTTATCGGCCCGCGCTTTTTGGTTCCGGGAATTCTGGGTGCGCGAATGGCATAATAAGCAGTGATCCCATACAGATCGCCGGTAAGCGCTCCCAGAGCAACGTGCAAATCGCGAGCGGCCGTGCCTTCACTTTTGCCGCCAGCACCAGGACCGAGGATGACCGTCGCAATGAGCGGTATCGTCGTGATCAGGCCCATGCGTTGATGGATCTTCAGCATGTGCGTTCTTTTATCCAGCAACGCCTGCTCACGGGCGTTTCCCTGAGTTTGCTCCGGTGAAAGGCCTAGATCTGAAAGCGAGGGTGCCGTTGTGCTACTCGACGGCGCGTTCGGTAAATTCTCTTGTTGTGCTGGTGTGGGCTTGCCATTGACTGGTTCGCCTCTTTCTAGTTTGCCATCGACAACTTCGGGCACGGTCCCCCCGACCGCTGCCGAAGAAATCTCCAACGTTTTGAACCCTGTGGCTTCGAATGTCACCCGGTAGTTGCCTGCAGGCAAGTCCAATTGGTACGTACCATCAAGTCCCGTGTTCGCCGTTTCTTTTCGTCCAGTATCGATGCTCGTTGCCGTCACGGAAGCATTTGTGACCGCTTTGCCAGATTCATCGCTGACCGTCCCTCTCAACACTCCTGTTGCAGTCTGCGCCACCAGAGACGTGGTTACTTGAACAATAAAACACACCGCAAAAAACCGAAGGAAAGAACTAAGTTGATTGCGCCGCCAATTCTTCGGCATCTTCACCTCACGCTTTTGAAGGGAATATTCGTTCGCCTATTGCTTTTTGCATATCGGGCTGAGACCTGCCTTACAGTGCTCGTGGAAAATATGCCGTCCGATCAAATAGCCAAGGGTGCTCCCCACAACGACATCGGAGGGGAAATGTTGCAAGCTGGTGAACCTCGTAACGGAAACAGCCGAGGCCGTTCCATAAGTAAGCCATTCTACCCACGGCTTTGGGTACTCATGCGCGATTGTGCTCGCAGCCGTCCACGTGATGATCGAATGACCAGAGGGAAACGAATTATCCAATCCGCTGGTCTGGAAGAAATTTCCTTTCTCCGTCCCCTGCAGAGGGCGCTGACGCTCGGTGATCAGCTGGAGCGCCGCGTAGACCACGCCGCTGTTGGCCATCGCCTCGGCTCCCAGCACTCCAGTTTCGAGGGCATGAGAATTCGCTCGGGTTTTTCCATCCACGAGTAGTACGCCGACCGCTCCCACCGTGGTGAATAAACCCACGTCGGAAATATCTGTGCTGACACTGGTGTGGTTTCTCGATAGAGCGCCCGAAGCGTGTTTGTCGATCGCAATTAGCCCTACAGTCACCGCCGGAAGCCCAATCACCCACTTCAGTTCAGAACGATGAAACGGAGCCGTGTAGATGCCGGCCTGATCGCGGAGTCCGCGCTTGGCCCATCCACTGAGAAACTTGCCATAACTTGAGTCGAGAGATCCCGTGTCAGGCGATTTTGGTGGTTCGGACGTTGCATCCGAGCGTTCAGCAGCAGAAGAGCTCGCATTCCTTATCACTGGTGGAGCGTCTGGCAACTCCTGACAGAACCCCGGGATCCCTTGCAAAATTGCTCCTAACAAGAAAACGAAAAGGCAGCACTTGCTGCTATCGGGCACGTGGACGGACATGTAGAGTTCCGCGTGTCAGTCATGACACGAAGACCAACAAGCACGATACGATCGGAACATTACCGGAACCTTTCCGGAAGATGACAATTCGTTCATCCAAGGGTTATTTCGATCATCCCTCTCCTGTTTACGGGTACGCTCATTCCCAGAACTTTGCCGAATTGCAACCATTTGTCGTGCTTGTCGCTTCATAAAACACACGACTTATTTCACTCCTGGCGGCAATTGGTACCGCAATCTTGGCACTACCGTTCAAGCACTCTGAACCGCGACTCTGCTTGCGCAAAGGACACTCTGGAGATCTTGAAAATGCGACGAGGTGTATTCGGACTAACAGTCTTGATGGTTGGGTTATGTAGCGAAATCAGCGTCGCGCAGATGTTGAAGCCGAGACATCCCTCAGGAACGCTGCAAAACGAGAATATGCCTGCGTTGCAGAAGGAGCAACAAAGCGTGGCGGCCGCGCCGATAATGCTGCCCATGACTGTCGAGGCGGGCACTCCGATCAAAGTCGCGATTGACTCCGAGGTACGGATTCGCGCGGTAGGTCAGCCAATTCATGGCAAAACGACGGAGCCTATATATGCGTTCGACAGGTTGCTGATTCCGGTTGGGACGGTGGTGGATGGCAAAGTCTCAGCGATTGATGCTGTGCCAAAGATGACCCGAACGATGCAGGCGGCAAATGGAAATTTTTCACCAGTGCGTAAGGTGCATGTGCAGTTTGACGAATTGCTCCTAGCCGATGGGAAAACGTTGCCTTTGCATACGGTCGCCTCTCCTGCTCCAGATGGAGTGCTGCGCTTTGTCTCTGCGAATCAGGCGGATAAGAAAAAGAATAAGGTGGAGAAGGCCGCGTCGAACAAAGTTGGCGCGACGCGGCAAGCCATACACCAGCAATGGAGCGATTTAGAAAGGAAGATCCATGAACCGGGAAAGATGCACAAGGTAAAGAGAATTGTGCTGGCGCAGTTGCCGGTGCACCCACAATACTTGGACGCAGGGACAAGTTTTAATGCGAATTTATTGCAACCTTTGAATTTTGGGACTGAGGCGGTGAAGCCGGAAGCGATGAGCGACATCGGAGCGCCACCACCAACAGGCAGCCTCGTACATGCGCGGCTGGAGACAGGATTAAGCTCAGCGACGGCGAAGGTGGGCGACCCGGTGGAAGCGGTGATTACCGAGCCGCTGGTCGCGTCAAATCACCTTATTCTGCCCGAAGGCAGCGTGATCAAAGGCTCGGTAATGCAGGTTGCTCCAGCGCGTCGATTGGGCCGCAATGGGCAGTTGCGAATCTTATTTCGCGAGGTTGCCCCCCCGAATGGAATCGAGCAAAAGGTTGAGACGAACCTCGAAGGCGTGGCTGTGGCCAAGGGCGAACACTTGAAGCTTGACAATGAAGGTGGAGCAGAAGTGACAACTCCGCGGACAAGATATCTGACGACGGGGATTCAAGTGATGCTGGCGGCCACGCAGGCGTCTCCCGACCGTGATGCGGGACAGGGGGGCCAGAGTGTGGGCGAAACGGGAGGCGGAGCTGCGAGCGGCGTATCGGGATTTAAGTTGGTAGGGATGGTTGTGGGAATCGCTGCACATTCCCGCGTTGTGTCCGCCGGTTTCGGATCCTATGGAGCGGCGATGTCGATCTATTACCACTTTCTGGCGCGAGGGTGGGATGTGGTCTATCCCAAGGACATGGCCATGGTGATCGGGCTAGGAACTCGTGACAGCAAATCAGCGAATGCCGCAGAACCGTCCGCCGCGCGGTGTTCATCAACCGGATCGAGCGCCTATGAATCCACTGCGATATCTCGCTGATGCTGATTCGGCCTTTACGTCGCTAAGGCTGCGCTCTGAAATAGTGCTATTGGTTCTGTTCGGTTGCGTTTGTTTGGGATCGGCGGCTTCGCAACAGGGAGCAGTTCAATCGATTGTCATAATTTTGTCCGTGGTAGATGACAAATCTCAGGCTGTTCCACAGGCGCGGATCGAAATCCGCGCTCACGAGGAACTTCTAGCCACTGCTTGGACCGACGCTGGCGGGAAAGCAAGAGCCACCCTCCAAAGACGGACTAGCCTACAGCTGATCGTTAGCAAACAAGGCTATCTCACGACAAGCACTGTGTTGGAGGTAAAAACAAGCACCGCTCCTACGGAAGTCGAAGTTGTTCTAGCGAAGGCCGAGCTGAGCCAACAGAGCATAGAAGTCCACGGCACGTCTGCAAATCCGGTCGTCGAGGAGTCCAGCAGTCAGGCGACGATAGCGCCCGCACAAGCTCAAGAGACACCAAGCCGGCCGGCGACTCTGGCAGATACATTACCTCTTGTTCCCGGCGTCGTCCGTGCGAGCGACGGCAGTATCAGAATCGCGGGCTACGGAGAAAATCACAGCGCTCTCCTGGTGAACTCCGTAGATGTAACCGATCCCGCCACGGGGATGTTCGGGCTGACTGTACCGATCGATAGCGTCCAGCACGTTTCGGTTTCCGCGATGCCGTATCTTGCGCAATTTGGAAAATTCACGGCCGGTGTCGTCACGGCGGAAACGCGTCAGGGAGACCAGAAATGGCACTACGCTCTTAATGATCCGCTGCCTGACTTCCGCATCAGAAGCGCCCATCTCGAAGGTTTGAAGGATGCGTCGCCCCGCCTGGATCTTAGCGGCCCTCTCATTGAGCGGAAGCTTTATTTCTTGCAAGACGATGAATACGCGATCAACAAACAGGAAGTGTATACGCTTCCGTTTCCTCTCAACCAGACGACATCAACAGCGATCAACTCTTTCACACAGTTCACCGCTATCTTATCTCCCGACCAGACGCTCACTGCGAGTTTCCATGTGGCTCCGCACCTCCTGAGCTATGCGGGCCTGGACTACTTCAATCCTCAGCCCGTTACGCCCAACATCAATATCCATGAGTCTACTGGCACGCTTATCCACCGGTTGGCTATCGGCGATGGCTTATTGCAGAACACGCTCGCCATAACGCACGTCGGCACCGGGATTGATCCGCAAGGCAATTCGGAGATGATCCTCTCCCCAATCGGAAACCAGGGCAGCTACTTTGGCAAGGAGTCGCGCCTAGGCACGCGGGTTCAATGGATTGAGAACTGGCGACCACGCAGCCTGAATTTCATGGGAGAACACAGTGTGCAAGTTGGGTCGGTCTTAGCACATGCCGAAGATGGAGGAAGCTTCATAGCCCGGCCTGTCTTGATCGAAGACTCAACCGGTCAACTGGAAAGCCGCATAGATTTCAGCGGCGCGGGATCATTTGCAACCAGCGATCTTGAGCCATCCTTGTACGTGCAAGATCACTGGCTGCTACATCCTAATTTCGCGCTCGATCTCGGGATGCGTTGGGAAAGTCAGACAATCACACATACGGTTCGGACTGCACCGCGTGCAGGTTTTGCCTGGACACCTGACCGGAACCAAACGACTGTCATCCGCGGAGGCATTGGAATCTTCTATGACAATGTGCCCCTCAACACCTATGCGTTCAGTAGTTATCCTCAACAGACCGTCACGCTGTACAACAGCGCGGGGGGAGTGATAGGTAGCCCGATCCAGTACATCAATCTCACGCAACAGGACGCCGAATCAAAATTTCCCTTCATTGATAGCGCACAAAAGAGCGGGAACTTTGCCCCATATTCTATCGGCTGGAATGTGGAACTGGACCGCAGCTTTTCGCACCTCATGATGGTTCGGGTCAAGTATCTACAGAGTCAGGCTCACGACATGCTGACGATTCAGCCTGAGGTTGTTCAAAACCAGCCTGCCCTGGTTCTCGGTTCGACCGGCTTTGCGCAAACGCGGCAATTGGAATTTACCGCACGTTTTGGCGGCCAGGAGAAACGCCAGATATTTTTTTCTTATGTGCGCCAGTATGCGCGAGGAACAGTCAACGATGCGAACACGTATCTCGGCAACCTGCCGTTCCCGATCATGAACACAAATTTGGTTGCCAGTTTGCCAAGTGAGATCCCGAATCGCTTTCTGTTGTGGGGGACGTACAGTTTGCCCAAGAAATTCCGGCTGATGCCAAAGATCGAAGATCGAAGCGGATTTCCCTATCAACCCACAACATTATTGCAGCAGTACATTACTTCCATTCCTGGCGCCCAGCCTCGCTTCCCGCGATATTTCTCATTTGATCTTCGTGCCTCGAAGGACATCCAGGTCACGCCCAAACACGCGATTCGGCTGTCTGCAACGGTCATCAATCTAACCAATCATTTCAACGCGCTGGAAATCCACTCGAATGTGGCAGACCCGCAGTATGGACATTTCCTCGGCAATTACACGCGCAGGGTGTTTTTCGATTTCGACTTTCTCTTCTGAGGAACCATAACTCACAGTACGACCTTAATCGGGTTTGCCGGTGTAATGTTCTTCGCGGTGAACATCGGCATGGTCTTCCAATGACTCCAAGTGAGTCGTTATTTCAGCGGGCATCCCGAGCTCGGTCGGCAGGCGTTCTTCGAGAACGGTTGCCAAGCGGTGGGCCTCGCTAACCGATGTCAGGCGCGGGAACAACAAGTGTACTTCTATGATCTGGCGGTAGCCGGTGGTTCGGAAACGAACGCCATGGTACTGGATGGCTAGTTCCGAGCAAATCATATCCAACTTCTCACGAATTGTCCGACCTGCCCTTGGATCCGAATAATCCATGAGGCCGACAGCCGAGTGCCATACCAAGCGTCCCCCTGACCAGAGGATATTTACGGCGACTCCGATTGCTATCAGCGGATCGAAAGGCTTCCAGTGCGTCATCAGTACCAGTGCGAGTCCTCCCACCACTCCAAAGCTAGTCAAGCTATCAGTCAAAACGTGTTTGCCATCGGCTTCCAGAATCAGTGAGTTGGTGCGTCGGCCCGTTCGGACGAGATAGTACCCGAGACCCGCATTGAACATTCCAGCCAGCAGGATCATTGCCGTGCCCCATCGCAAGTGTTCCAGCTGTAGTCCTCCGATCCACTTGCGGATTGATTCATAAAGAATTGAGATCGCGGCCACCGCGATCATTGCCCCTTCAAAACCCGCGGAGAAGAAAGTGATCCGCTCGTAGCCATATAGGAATTGAGGAGAAGCCGATCTTGTGCTGAGTCGGAGACTGAACCAAGCAAATGCGACCGCGATTACGTGAACGACCGACTCGGCCGCGTCGGAAAAAACGGCGGCGGACTGCGTCATAAAGTAGACGGTGGTTTTGCCAATCAGCATTGCCAAACCAACAATCAGAGAAAGACGCATCGCGAAATGCGCATCATGCAATTCCCGTTCGTTTCTACGTGTGGTGGAGCTACCCATGGGTGGCATGTCCGACTCTGCCTCCCTAGATCATTGAAATTTTGAGCGTGATCTCATGGAAATTACACTATATCGGCATGCATCGAAGCGGATGCCTTCGGGAGCTACCCTAAAGCGCCGCTTGAAACGGTTTATCGAACCCTTGGCCAGTACCCTCGTGGCCGCTACCGCTGCATCTGCTGAGCAGCATCCCGGCTAAAAGGTTATTGGTATCCTCACCGCCTACTCGTGGCAACCGCGAGATTATAGGTGCTAGTCCTTCAAATAGATTGGCCCCGCGGCGCGCGAGGGCGGATCAGAAACACATCGAATATAGGAAATTAATGCCTCGATATCCCCTTTACTCAAGGTATTTCCCCAGGGCGGCATCAGCGCGGACCGGTTGAGCGCCGGCCCGCCATGCGTGATGATGGCCGTGAGATCGGCATCGCTCATTTTGTTCAGTGTGTCGCCTTCGGTGAACGGATGCGGCTTCATCTCGAGGTTGTCGTAGTTCGAAACGCGCTCCACGGTCGACTCAGGATTGTGGCATCGATCGCAATATTGATCATTGAGACGACGACCCAGCGTCTGCAGATAACCCAGCGCAATTCCCTGAAGGTTGAGTTCAAGCCTCTTATGCGATTTGTCGAAGGTAAAGGCGGTAAGTTGATAGCGGCCTGCTATTCCGCCGAGGGACACGTTCGTAGTGAATTGGCCGCTCGAATCGGTCAGCCCATATGCCGGATCGAATGAGACTCCCGGAGCGGCTTCGACCTGGACCAGCGCTCCCGCGATTCCGTTGCCCTGCTCGTCGTTGACTTGCACAATCACAGGCTGCGGCAGCAAGCTGCCGGTCTGAGCCATCTGCTTCCCGCCGCTCGATTCAACGATGGCAGCGCCGAATGCCGTGGGTTTGGGCAAAGTCACCGGCGCATTCTTGTGCGAACAGGATGTTGCAAGTGATGCCGTCAGGAGGGCTGTCAACAGGGCCACGCTCGAAGGATTACGAATCATTTCTTTGCGACCTCCTGCTTTCCTCCGCTTTTTTGCGAGATTAGAAATGCGGTGAGTGCTCGGGCGTCTTCGTCGCTCATGGCGCGGTTGGGCTCGATCGTGTCTGGCCGCAGCGCCTGCGGGTTTTTCATCCACGCATAGATCCAAGCCGCGGTGAGCCGCGATCCCACTTGCGTCAGAGTCGGGCCGATGTAACCTTTGTCGGCTTTCGTATCAACGATGTGGCAGCCTTGACATGAGTATTTTCCGTAGAAGAGCTGCCGGCCGAGTTCGATCTCGCCTTGCGAATAGCCGCTCAGCGGCATGGAGTCGCGGTCGATGTCAGGGCTTTGGTAAACCGTCATGATGTAGTCGGCGAGTTCATTGGTCTCGGCATCGGTCAGATTGAACCGCGGCATGCGGCGTATCAACGCCGGACGGAGCGTGTTCGGATTTCTTAGGAAATCCACCAGCCATTGCCTCTGCACCGAGCTGCCCTCCCATGTGAGATCAGGCGCCATGTCGCCGCCATGACCGTTAATGCGATGACAACTGAAGCAGGCGAGGTCAGTCATGAGCTTCCCGGCCTTCCCCGCAGGCTGATAATCCGACTTGGGTGGTGCAGGTACCGTGAGCGATGGTGGCAGCGTGCTCGAACGTTCATTCAACGCAAGTAGCGCCGTGGTCAGTGCATCGATTTGAGCCGCAGTGAAGCTGTACTGCGGCATTTTCAACCCGGGCGAAAATGCCCGCGGTTGCCTGATCTTTCCGGCGATGTAATCCGGCAGAGTGTGCGGCATTCCAGGCAGGAAGAGCAGTTGCGTGATCGGTTTGCTGCCGATACGTGTGAGTTCTGGCGCAAAGGTCTCCGGCCTCTTGATCCCGGCAATCTCGTGGCACGAGGCGCAACCGAAATCAGAAACCAGGCGTTTACCATGCGCGATTTGCTCGCGCGTAGCGGGATCGAGATGGACATTGCTCAGAAGGTCGGAGTCGGTCTTTGCTTCGAGAAATCCAGCCAGCGTCGCCACCTGAGCGTCATTGAAGCGATAGTGGGGCATGGCGGTCCCAGGATCAAAGGTCCGCGGATCCCGCAGCCAGCCCTGCACCCACTCCGGTTTCACTTTGCTGCCGATGCGCGTCAACTCGGGACCTACGTCGCCGCCAACGATGTTTCCTGCCGCGTTCTGCACGGCGTGGCACGAAGCACAGAAGGATTCGCCATAGAGGCTGGCCCCAGCCGTCGGATCGGGGGAAACTTTTGCGGAAACGGTGGCCGAATCCCCCGCCACCGGTGTGCTGTTGGCAATCAGAAATGCCGATATATCGCGCACGTCGTCATCGCTGAGCTTGAAATTCGGCATCGTTGCGGTGGTCGCGTAGGCCTGCGGATCTTTCAGCCAGGCATAGATCCATTCGCGGGTAGTCTTATCGGCGATGTGCGAAAGAGATGGTGGATCATCCGTTGCCTTCATCGTCGTGCCATCGGGCAACTTCACGCTGTGGCAGTTCACGCAGCCGAAACGGGCGAGCATGGCGCGTCCCTGGTTGAGAACTGGAGTGCCCATCAGCGAGTTGCGGTGGCATTCTCCGCAGGAGGACTCGATGTACTTGGCCGGCAAGATCGGCTGTTCCCAGGCGAGCGTGCTGCTGTGCGCCTCGGAAACTGTCGTTGCTGCACCCTGTCCCCGATGACACATGGTGCAGCCGAATTCGTCGACCTTGTGCGGGATGACTGGATGGGGCCGGAACGGTTGCGTGGCGACATCTGTCAAGCTCGCTTCTTTCATCGCGACGTGGCAACTCGTGCAACGATCGACCACGTTAAGGTCCGGAATCCATATTTGCTGAATCCCGCTCTTAAAATGCCGCTGCAGCGTGTTGGCCTCGCTGCGGTTGCGAGTCATCTTCAGATAGCCGTGCTGGTAATGACGCCATTCGCTGAAAAAATTCTTTGCGGGAGCGATCGCCAGCGAGCCCAGGAATATCAGGCTGACCACACCGAAGGCGCGGACGCTGTCACCGAAGAATCTCCGCCAAAACGACCAAAGGTTAGCTTTCATGAGCGCCGTACCCTCATCTCTGTCACCCCTGCCACGGCCACACCCAAGACCAGCCTGGCCCGCGGAAGAATGTGCCCACGGCGGTGAGCACGACCAACTCGAATAAGAACCACGTCATGATCCAGTAAGAAAGCGGCCGTGCCGCCAGGTAGCGGCGGAATGCCGAAGAGGATTTCGGGGAACTCTGCGATGCGACCAGCATCAGCGCAGCCATGATCAGTGTCGGGATCAACGCCACAATGACATGAAACCATCCTAAAAAGATCGAAAGCACCGCCGCGACGATGTAAAACATGCGCAGCCGCCGCTGGCGATCTTTGAGAAACAATCCATCGGCCTCGATATTGACTTTGAAATAGGGAATAACGATCAACGCCATCACCACAAGTCCGGGCACCAAGACTCCGGCCACGACGGGAGGGAAGTAATGGAGCATCTCCTGCAGACCGAGAAAATACCAGGGCGCCTTCGCTGGATTGGGAGTGTGCGACGGGTCGGCCAGGCCCTCGAGCGGAGCATTAAACACGAGCGCGATCCAGACCAGCGCGATAGCGAGAACCTGAATCGCAACCGCGGCCCGGAACAGTACCTCAGGGAACGTCTGAATCTGCTCTTCCGTTTCCGCCTTTACCTGCGCCGAAGTGCGCCGCGTAATAAAGACGATGCGACGAGGTGCGCGTTTCGCGTTCGAGTCCACGCCGGCGACGAAGTCTTTCGCATCGGTCATTACTGCTCCTCCTGTACGCTGACAGTGCTGGGCGTACCCCCCTTCTCGCCGATTTTGCGAGAAGGGGGATTCTCATCTTCGCGTCCATTTGCGACCCGAGCACGCACGACTTCAGGTTCGCTGGAATGGGAATACAGTCCGCCGTCTTTGCGAATGCGCCAGAAATGAATCGCGACAAAAAACATCGCTGCGAGCGGCAGGATCATGCAGTGGAGCACATAGAAACGCAATAGCGCGTTGGCGTTGACGGCATGGCCTCCGAGCAGGAGAAAATGAATCTTATCTCCAATGAACGGCACAGCCGAAGCTATGTTAGATCCCACCGTGATGGCCCAGTAAGCCAGTTGATCCCAAGGCAGCAGATATCCGGTGTAACTAAGGAGCAGAGTGATGAGCAGAAGCACAACGCCGATCACCCAATTAAATTCGCGCGGAGTTCGATACGCTCCGCGATAAAAAACTTTGAACATATGCGCAAACACGAGAAAGACCATGGCGTGCGCCGACCAGCGGTGCAGGTTGCGCAGAAACAATCCCGACGACACTACGAATTGCAGATCCTTCATGTCTGCATAAGCCTGTGGTACTGACGGATGATAGTAGAGCATCAGCGGAATCCCGGTCGCGACCAGCAGAAGGAAAGTGCCGAGAGTTAGCGTACCCAGATACCACGTCGCACTGAAGCCGAGCACGCGCGTGCGCACCTTGGTCGAGAACAGGTGCAGGAATACGTTCTGCTGGATCGCCAGAGCGCGTTTAAGCGTGCTCGATCCCGTGCCGCTGCGGAAGATCGAGCGCCAGACTCGCGTCTCGCGCAGTTCGCCAAAATATTGGTCCACAGTCTTCGCCATGTCAGATCCTCACGAAAGAGTCCCGCGCGAGCGGGGGCACGTCGGTCGAGCGATCGACGAGGAGATCGCCGTCATCATTGAGCCAGATGTGCTTCCAGGGCAGCGGCTTGGGCGCCGGGCCTTCGATCTTATCGCCGGGCCTGTGCCCATCTTGCTGGAAAGCAAAGAATTTGCTGCCATGGCAGGGACAGGCAATGATGCCCAACTCCGGCTTCCACGCGGTCAGGCAGCCGAGATGTGTGCACACCGCGCTCAGCGAGAAAAAACCTTCTTGCGAATGGATGATATAAATCCCGGTCGTAACATCGAGCGTGACCGAATCGAGCGGATAGCGATCCGGTTTGCCCGCATTGACCACGGGCGATGGTTCGTACAGAACGTTGGGTTCGAGATACTGGTAAGCAAACGCCGCGGTACCTGCCGCAGCGATGCCCAGCGAACCCAACCCAAGCTTGGCAAAGAACTGCCGGCGGCTGACGTCGTCTGTCTTTTTCGTTTCTTCTGCCATAAAAGCCTCTTGCCTACTTCTGCAATCCCGCGCCGATCGATGCGATTGAAATCAAGCCGGTCGGCTCGGCGGGAAGCAGGTTGTACGACTCCATCGTGATGGTCCCCACGGGACAACGCATGGCGCATAAGCCGCAGCGAATGCAGCGCGTTTCATCTTTCAGCATCGCCGATCCAGTCACCACTCCGAGCTCGTCCGCGGCAACTTCATCGAACTCTACCCCGAAGCACTCCTGGTTCTCGCGAATTTGCTTGACGGCTTCGGGCTCGAAGGCAATACGATCGAGCGAAACCAGTTCCAGACATTTTTCCGGGCAAACATCGACGCACCCGCCGCAAAGAATGCACATACTGCCGTCTTCCGGCACACCTTCGAAGATCGTATTGACCCAGCAGTGCAGGCAACGCTGAGCCTCGGCCATCGCGCTCTTTGCGTCGTAGCCGATTTCAACCTCTGTAACGCCGGTGCGGCGCTCCAGCGGAAGCATCGGTACGGGATAGCGGTTGAGATCGAGGTATCCGAGTGGCATCACGTGCCGCTTGAGCACTTCGACTTCGATAACCGGTTCCGGATGCTTTCCACCGCGCACATATTCGTCGATGCCC
This sequence comes from uncultured Acidobacteriaceae bacterium, assembly GCA_963772045.1. GTDB lineage: Bacteria > Acidobacteriota > Terriglobia > Terriglobales > Acidobacteriaceae > Sulfotelmatobacter. The sequence continues at coordinate 665,043 of CAVYWC010000007.1, forward strand.
ACGGCTGCACGCTTGCCGTCGCCAACGCTGTCGATAATCAGCCGCGGGCCAAACACGCAATCGCCGCCGGCAAAAATGCCGGGAGCGGAGGTCATGAGCGTTTGGGGATTGACGGATATCAGGCCGCGTGGAGAAAGTTCGACCTTGTCTTCCCCAGTGAAGAAATCCAGACGCGGCGCCTGACCAATCGCCATGATGATCGTGTCGCACTCGATCTGACTCTCGCTGCCCTCGTAGAAGGCAGGATTGAAGCGCCGATTTTCATCGAAGACCCACTTCGTCTTGAGAGCTTCGAGCGATGTGACCTTGCCGTCTTTGCCCAGAATTCGCTTCGGCCCGAATCCGGGGTGAATAATGATGCCTTCTTCCTCGGCTTCTTCGATCTCTTCGAGCGCAGCCGGCATTTCGTGGCGCCGTTCCAGGCAGACTAGGTTCACCTCGCGTGCGCCCATGCGCAGCGCGGAAAGCGAGATATCCACCATCTCCTTGGTTGCAACTGCGGATACATTTTCAGGCGAGGGTTCGACATCTTCGATTCCGCCTGCGTGTTGCCGAATGACTTCGCGGGCGGCAGAACGCGCAACGTCCATGGCGACATTGCCGCCGCCGATCACAATCACCTTTTTTCCAATCGTGAACTTGTAGCCAAGATTCACGTTGAGCAGGAAATCGATACCTTTGTGAACGCCATCGAGATCAACGCCTGGAATGCTGAGATCGCGGCTGCGGTGGGCGCCTACCGCGACTAACACTGCGTTGAAGCCCTGCCGGCGCAATTCGGAGATCGTGAAGTCGCGCCCGGCCGCATGATTCAACTTGAGAGTGATGTCGCCAGTTTCGAGAATTTCACGAACCTGTGCCTCGACTACATCTCTCGGCAATCGATATTCGGGGATTCCAAGATACAACATGCCGCCGGCTACTGGAGCAGCTTCAAACAGCGTGACCGAATAGCCCATCAACGCCAGATCGTGCGCTGCCGAAAGCCCGACCGGCCCGGCTCCCACGATCGCGACTTTATACGGAAGCCTCTTTTGAGAGCGTCCTTCCGTGATCCGGATGGGATGCTTCGATTCCGGTCCGAATTGCTCTGTCAGGAAGCGCTTGAGTGCACGAATCGAGATGGGCTTATCGATTTCCCCGCGGCGGCAAGCAGTCTCGCAAGGATGCGCACACACTCTCCCGCAGATACTCGCAAGCGGATTCGGCTGACGCGCCAGGCGATAGGCTTCCTCGAAGCGTCCCTCGGCAATCAGGCCGACGTAGCGCCCCGCATTGGTGTGCGCCGGGCAGGCCATCATGCAGGGAAAGTTCGTGTGCAGCCAATCCGCGTCGACTTTCTTGTCTCGGAATCTTTTCAGCATCGCGACACTCAACCCGCAGGCGAAAACTAAAGCTTGAGATAGACCCGAAAGAAGCGCGACAGCGAAAGCCCGCACTCCCGCATTTGGTTGGCTATTTATTCAGAGTGAAATCGGCTTTGGTGCTGCCCGAAACCGTAACGGGTCTCGACTGATCTTTTGCGCCTTCATGCCAGACTGTCAGTTTGTAACTGCCGTCGGGAACGTCTTTGATCGTGTAATTGCCGCTATCCTCGGTCTCGGCAAAGTATGGTGTAGGGCTGACGACTATGTATCCCTCCATATCAGGGTGCACATTGCAAAACAGAGGTACGACTCCAGCTTTATCGAACGTGTAAGGGCGCTTCTCGCCCTTGGGCCAGGTTCCCAGATTGTGGCCTGCTTTTTTGTCGTTGCCGACCGAAGTCCAGAAGACATTGTGCTGGACAGTGTCGCTGTTCAAGAACTCAACGGTTGTCCCTTGTTGCACTGCCATGATGTGAGGCGAGAACAGTAGCCCTTTTTGATCCATTACTGGGTGATCTTTCGGAGCGGGGAAGGTTTTGCCGGCAATCGCATCAACGTAGATTACCGACTTTCCTTTCATGCCAGTAACTTTGCCCGTAATCTCCCCGGCCCAAGCTGCGCTGCACAGGGCCGCCATCAAAATCATGAATCCGAATGCCTTTCCCTTCATTTCTCTTCTCCTCTCGATATGGAAATAGCCCCAGTGTCCACTTCAAAAAACAAATTTCGCGTTCAGGTAAATTGTGTTATTACCGCTTGCATTGCGACCGGCGGCGTCATAGTTATTCGCCGCACCATTGAACCGCGTGTATCCGGTGTACTGCGCTGCCAGCCACAGGTTCTGCCATGGCCAGTAGGAAACGTTTGCGATGTAGCCTTCACCTCGCGGATCGCCATTGAAGTTGCCGGTCACTGGCGCTTGTGGGTATAGCGTGGCGTCGGAGGTGCCCGTCGAACTGAACCAGCCAAATGTGCCCGTGTACCGATTGCCGTAGTGATATTCGGCATTGGCCATCACCGTGTTCAGGTGGTGCGGTCCGACTCCCGCCAAGGGCGGACTGGCAACGAGCAAGCTTGCCAGCAAGTCTGAGTTCTCGCGGATGTAGGTGGCTCGAAACGAAAGCACATCTCTGCGAAATAGGGTTCGATCGATCTGTGTGTCCGCGCCCCAATCGGTGTAGGAATCCTGGTTGGGAAGGCTAGATCCGTCGGTTGCGGTAATTGCATTGGGCGTCGAGCGCATGGCCATCCCGTAGGTCCCGACTTCGTACTGTGTCTTAGCAGTTAGTTGTTGCCATGCAAGGCGCCAATACGGCGCCACGCCACGAATGTTGAATGCAGCGGCACCGGGATTAGGCTGCGAGCTTCCTACATGTTCGGACCGGTAGAGCGCGAGATCTGCATACAAATGGTTATTCCACATCCCATAGGCGCCGAAACCGGCAACATCTTGTGCAAGCAGGCCATTGATGACTGGACTCGCACTGGGAGTGGGTGCCCAGTCGCTGGCAACCCAGGGAAATCCCCAGGCGGGTGTGCTGTTCCAAAGATCCTCGACCGTGGGATTGTTATTGAGATCTAACCCGTACACCAATTCTTTGCCGCCGACCTTGGTCGTATTCGCGTAACGGATATCGGTGTTGTCCATGCTGAAATGGTCGGCCTGTGTGTCATAGGTGACTTGAAGAAAGCTGCCGACATGGCTCGTCCATGCGCCGGAAAGAAACAGCGAAATATCCTGCGGAAGCTCAACGCTGCCATTCTGGGTTGTCGGCACCGGAGTTTTCACCGAAGTAAACGACGCGTCCAGCATGACCGACAGCGGCAAGGAAGCTAGAAGATCCAGTGCAGCGGTTTTCTTGCTGCCATCCGTTTTGATGACCTTGGTTTCGTCTGCCTTATCCACATAGCCGAGCAGCTTGAATCTCCGCCCGGCCGGATTCAACTCCGGAGGAGTGTAATGACACCCGCTGCATGGCAAACCAGTTTGTCGCGCATAGCTCGGGACCGCTTGAAGCTTCGGCGGATTCAGTAAATCCAGGAACGGGACTGCCAGTACCAGGAAAATCGCCAGTCTCTTCATCCGTATTTCTCCTCGTCACCGGTTTCGGATCCGCACCCGACAAGTGGCCGTTGCGATGTTTTTCGGTCACTGTTCGCGGCGCAAATATTGGGATCGCGAAAGCACACTGCACGCACCTTTACTGTCAACTTTTGTGGGGCCGAGCCCCTGGACTTGCTTCGAAAGTGAAGTGATCTTATCGGCTGCTGTAGAGAATCCGCGAGGTGGTAAATCACACTTTAATGTGATTTGAATCACATATCAGTGCACGGCTTGAGAATCGCTTCGGAAGCATAACACCCAGATTTGCAATCTCTTCACGCAAGCTAAGCTGATAAATCCAGGTTGCGTGCAAGATCGAGACCGATGTTGAATCACGTTCGGTGGTGACCAGCCTCACAATGCTCCGACCCGCACCAAGCCAGGCCGCACACAGGTTCTATCGCAAGATCTAGCTGGCGATGACACCGTTTTTGTCGCTGACTTTTCGAGGTTTACCGCTCAAGACATGAGCTTTGAAACAAACAACGAAGGTGATTGGATCGACGTCGGAGTGTCTCATCGGATATGCCACCCACGTCTTATACAAATTTCATGGCATCCAGTGAGACCAGCACCGAAAGACAAAGCGACGTACTCCCGAGCCTAATCGATTCTTGATAGTGACGGTGAGTCTGCGGCTCACTACAATGGCGCTCTTCTCATGAACGCAAACTTCACCACGCCGAGGAAGCCCTTTCATAGAAGCAGCCTGTGTTCACCAGTGAGCGCAGTCAAGCGCTGCCTGAGCAAGGTGATATTCGCTCTGTGCTCCCTGCTTCTCCTAGGAACAATTCGAATGTCGGCCATTGAGCACCCGGGCAGTGTGCATGCTGACGACAATTGTTCCTCGTGTCACGCGGACAAGACTAAGGGTAAGTCACTACATTCTGCTATGTCGCTTCCATGCACTGTCTGCCATCTGGCGCGAACGCAAGGTGACATGACTACTTTGAACCTGTTAATGCCAAAGGCAAAGATCTGCTTCGCCTGCCACGAACAGATCCTGTTGGGACGAGAGCACCGGCCCGTCGTAAACGGACCATGCCTGGAGTGTCACGACGCACACAGCAGTAATCGCCGTATGTTGTTACGAGAGCCAACCAATGGTCCCCGCAACTAATACCGACTGCCCATGAGACGAGGACATCAAGCTCTCGCTACTTCCTTTCGATGGAAACATGTTCACCCAATACGTTGCCCGGCCAGTCGGGCTGTGGGGAAGAACTGCAGAGCCGCTTGCCTCTGCATGAGTTATCTCGGAGACGGCGGCGTGTTAAGGAAAGTCACCAGATTGCCGATGTCAGTTGGGCTTCGGCCACGGTATCCTCGATTCCTGCGCACGAAATCATGCGGGGGGAGCTCATCGAGCGCTTTCCGCGTCCGCAGGAGAGGGGTCGCGAATTTTCTCCTTGACAGCGCCGACGCGCCACCCGCGCTTAGCTCGCGGCCATCACTTGCCGTGAACCGCAAACGGCTACCAGAAATGGGCGGCGACCACTTTCGGTGACGCCGGAGCGTTCGCGATCACCTGCATGCGCAACACCAACTGGAGATTCTTGTGCTGCCATCCCACCGGAGCTTCGCGCAACGCGCCCGCCAGAAGTTCTGGATTGGTAAGCAGGTCGGCTGCTCCCTCGGTCCCATATTGCGTGCAGCCGCTGATCAGCACCAGCATGGAGTGAGTCTGCGGAAGAAACGCCCGCGAAACCACCGCGTAGTCTTCATCGGTGTGAAATTCGCGAGTCACATTGTGTGGATACCATTCCGTCGGTTTGCCGTTGTCGCGAATCATGCCCCGATCGCCGTCATCCACATAAAATCGGAAATCCTGCGTCACATCCTTCCATTGCGTGCTGGAATACCCGATCAATACGGTCGGCGAGCTGCGCAGATCCTGAAACGAAATCGCGTTGCCGACCCTTACTTCGGAGGCGCGACCCATCCGGCCCAGCATTCCAGCAACGCGGGCGGCTGCCACCAAGTCTCCCCCGCCGACATACTGGTCGGGCATGAGTATCAACTCGCCCTGGTTGTTCGGTATCCGCGCGTCATGTGCATAAACCGGCACGTATGCGGCGGCGATTAGCACCGGGGCTGGACCGCGCAGTATCGGCTCCCAAAATTCGTTCAGCACCGAAGGTGCGTGATGCGAATGCCACCAATAGGCCGATAGGGAAATGGCCGCAGCCGCCGCGATAACTACCAGCGCGATTCCGATCAATGACCTTCGCGGGCGATGCTCAGAGCCACCGTCGTCCTTGAGTTGATTCTCGGTGGCTGCGGCCGCTCTTTCCGAGCCTCCCTCCCCGCGGCCGTTGAATGAAGATTCTCGCACCGTACAGATCGGCACATAGCTGCCCACCGGCAGTTCGATGACCACCTTCGCCGCCTTGCCGCTCCCCGCGTAGTAGAGGCTGAGGCGCTTACGAACTTCACTGGCCTTGATTCGCACCACTCCATCGAGATTGGTTTCGTAATCGATGGCTCGCCCAAACGCTTCCACGCCAATTGTCCGTTCTTTCAGTCCGCTGGCATGACCGGCGAGCGATTGCTCCACAACGAACCGGAGAAACTCCTGGCAACGCTGGCTGGAGCGAAATTCAGGACTCGCCAAAATCTGCGCTAATTGGGAGCGAATGGCCTCTGGTTCGAGACCGAGGACTGTTCGAGCGCTCAGCGGGGCGGCGTTGGAATCGGGCGAATCCGTGACCATTGGGGCCGTCTGCTGGAAATTCTAGCACTGGCGGAGAGGCTCGTCGGACTTTATGAGCGGTTCGAATCGGGATCGAATCTATCGCGCAACCGTTAGACACCTTACAAACGATGCCGTTCGACGGCAGACTGTCAAGTTGATCGTGTGACTCTGAGTGAGGAGTGCTATGTCAACCATGCAAGCGCTCACCGCACCAGCGCAATCCCCAGAAGGCAGCAATACAAACCCCTACCCAGGACGGCTGATGTGCCTCGACGTCTTTCGCGGGCTTCTGGTCGCTGGCATGATCCTGGTTGACAACGGCGATGACAAGTCCTACTGGGCATTGAGGCATGCGGAATGGAATGGCTGGACGCCGGCGGACTTCATCTTTCCATCGTTCTTGTTTCTCGTGGGCGTGTCCATGGTGTTCTCGTACTCGGCCCGGATGCAGCGCGGCGAATCTCGGGCGCAGATTCTGTGGCACGCTTTTAAGAGGAGCTTACTGCTGATCGCGATCGGGCTGTTCGTGAATGGCTTTCCGTTTATTGGGATCGATTGGCACAGTTTCCGCTTCGAGGGAGTGACGCAGCGAATTGCGCTTTGTTACTTCGTCGCCGCGATCCTCATGTTGTGGTCGAACCGCCGCGGACAAATCATCGCCATCGCTGCATGCCTATTGGGATATTGGGCAATACTGCGCTTCGTGCCAGTGCCAGGTTTCGGCATGCCGGGACGCGATGTACCGTTCATGGACCAGAACGGAAACATTGCCGCGTGGCTCGACCGCAAGCTGTTCGTGGGACATCTGTACAACGGGAACCGCGATCCAGAAGGAATCATCCACACCATCCCAGCTATTGCAACCACTTTGATCGGTGTGTTGACGGGCAGTTGGCTGCGCTCAGGGCGGGACCGTGGCACCACCGCAATCCGTATGGCGTCTTTTGGCATTCTCGGTCTGGCCGCCGGCGAGGTCTGGAACCTGTGGTTCCCCATCAATAAGAATCTTTGGACCAGTTCGTTCGTCGTTTTCGCCGGCGGCTTCTCTCTCGTGTTTCTCGCTCTCCTGTATTGGGTAACAGAAATCCAGCAGTGGCGCGGAGCTTGGACGATGCCGATTCTGGTCTTCGGAATGAACGCCATTGCCGGGTTTGTTGCCGACTCGTTCGTGTACGGCCCTGGCTATAGCTGGACCATCAAAGGACCAAATGGGACAGCCGTTTTGTTGCACGACGCCGTGCAGGCGCGTTTGGAAACGCTGGTTGCAAACCCCGCCAACGCTGCGCTGATATTCACCGTTGCCTCGGTTTTGTTTTGCTGGGTCTTGCTCTGGCTGCTCTGGCGCAAGAGAGTCTTTCTCAAGGTCTGAGGTTGGCCATCGCAAATGGGTAAGGAGGATCATGTCAAAAACCATGTACGGCGCAACTCGGCCCCGCGGAGCACTATCCCATCTAATCGTCTTTCTTGCAATCCTCTTGTCGTCTGCACTGGCGCACGAGGTCAATCCAGCTCCGATCAAATTACAACGAGCATGGCGAGTTCAGTCCTCGACGAAGGTTAACGCCGATGGCACAGCTGTCTCCTCGCCGGGTTTCAACACTGAAGGCTGGTATGACGCGACCGTTCCCTCGACTGTGCTGGCCGTGCAGGTGGCGAATGGTGAGTTTCCCGACCCGAATTTCGGCATGAACTTGCGCCAGTTGCCCGGCATGACCTATCCGATCGGGCTGAATTCGTTCAACCGCTTCCCCATGTCGGAGGACAGTCCCTACACCGTTCCGTGGTGGTACCGCACCGAGTTCCGTGTTCCACTAAGCTACAAAGCAAAGACCATCTGGCTCCATCTCCAGGGAATTAACAATCGTGCCAACCTCTTTCTCAACGGGCACCAGTTCGCCGACGCGAAACAAATCGCTGGCGCCTACCGAATCTACGAATTCAACGTCACAACCCTCATCGAACCCGGTAAAACCAATGTGCTCGCAGCCGAGGTCTTCGCTCCGACTCCCGACGACTTGTCCGTCAACTGGGTGGACTGGAATCCCACTCCTCCCGACAAGAATATGGGCCTGTGGGGCGAGGTGTCTTTGAGCGCGAGTGGCCCGGTGAGCGTGCGTTACCCCGCAGTTGTCACGCATTTCGCCGAAAATTCGTTGAAGCAGGCGGACCTCACCGTCAGGGCTGAATTGCAGAATGCTACGTTACAAGCGGTCGATGGTATCTTGCAGGCATCATTTGACAATGTGCGTCTTGAGCAGAAGATCCAGTTGCGGCCTGATGAGAAGCTCTCCGTTCGATTCGCCCCCGAGCAATACCCGCAACTGCGAATCAAGGATCCAAAAATCTGGTGGCCTGCAGAGATGGGAACGCCCAGCCTGCACCGGGTCACCCTGCGTTTCCTGGTAAACGGCCAGCCCTCTGATGAACAAGAGGCACGCTTCGGCATCCGCGAGGTGACTTCCGCGCTCACGCCGCAGAACTATCGGTTGTTCCGGATCAACGGCAAGCCGATTCTGATCCGCGGCGGTGCTTGGGCCCACGACATGCTGTTGCGTCCAATGACCCACGAGCAATACAAAGCTCATTTCGAGTATGTCCACGCGATGCACCTGAATACCATCAGGCAGGAAGGCCAACTCGAAACCGACGACTTCTACGATCTCGCCGATGAGTACGGCATTCTGATCATGGCGGGCTGGTGCTGTTGCGACGTCTGGGAGCAGTGGGACAAATGGCTTCCCGGCACACTCGCTATCGCGACCGACTCCCTGCGCACCGAGATGCTCAAGATGCGATCGCACCCCAGCATGTTGACTTGGCTGAATGGTAGCGATGGCCCGCCTCCGCCGGATGTGGAGCAGGCATATCTTGATGTCGAACGACAGGTGGGCTGGCCGAATCCGGTTGTGAATTCGGCATCGGACCAATCCACCACCCTGACGGGGAAGTCCGGCATGAAGATGACCGGCCCTTATGACTACGAGCCTCCGTCCTACTGGTTGGAAGATAAATCGAGGTGGGGCGGCGGATGGGGCTACAACAGCGAGACCGGACCCGGGCCGGCGATTCCTCCGCTGGAGAGCCTGAAGAAAATGCTGCCCAAAGAGCATCTCTGGCCAGTCGACGAGTTCTGGAATTTCCACGGTGCCGGTGAGCGCTTCAAGGATCTTAACCGTTTCAACGAAGCGATGAATGCGACGTACGGCGCACCGTCGAACCTCGAGGACTATCTTCGCAAGGCGCAGGCCATGGCTTATGACGGAGAGCGCGCCATGTTCGAAGCCTATGGTCGGAATAAGTACACGTCCACCGGCGTAATCCAGTGGACGTTGAACAACGCGTGGCCATCGACTTACTGGCATCTTTACGATTACTACATGTATCCGGCCGGCGGCTATTTCGGCACCCGGAAAGCCTGCGAACCGCTGCACGTCCAGTATTCTTATGACGACCGCGGCGTGGTCGTGATCAACACCAGCCAACAACCGGCCGCCGGGTTGACGGTCAGCGCGCAGGCATTCGACTTCAATCTGGAAAGGCTCTTCGCGCGCGAAATAAAGACGGACGCTGGACCCGACAGCTCTACAACCGCGCTAACGCTGCCGGGTTTCTCTGCCCAATCGCCGAGCCCCGTTTACTTTGTGAAGCTGGCGCTAACCGACTCTGCCGGAAAGGAAGTCAGCTCGAACTTCTATTGGTTGCCCGCCAAACTGGCCGTGATTGATTGGGACAACACGCCCGACTCCGCCTTTACTCCGGTCAAGACCTTCGAAGATTTGACTGCGCTGAACAAGTTGCCAAGCATTAAACTGCAAGCTTCGGCCACGAGAGAGAAGACCGTGGCCAATGATCTAGTTCGCGTGAGCTTGCACAATCCGTCGAACAGTCTTGCCTTTCAGGTGCATATCGGAATCTGCAACTCCGGGTCTACAGAAGAAATTCTGCCAGTGTTATGGGAGGACAACTATCTTACCCTCCTGCCCGGCGAATCCAGAACAGTCACGGCACGCTACCTCGGTAAGGACGCCCTCAAAGGACCCGTGGAACTCGTAGTGGACGGCTGGAACATCGAAGCCAGCACCATCGCGATCAGGCATTAGCGGCGTGCAGCGAAAAGGAGGCGGCCCTGCAAGGTCTTCCAGATTCACTCAGAGGAGAATTCGTGCGTTCAATCATCCCGATTTCAATATTCGTAATTACGAATTGGGAAACATTGTCCCTGGCGTGTTGACCGTGTGAACGCAAAAGATAATTTGGGCCAGTATTGGGCTCGGGCGGTTCGTGGCTTGGGCGAACTCCATGGTTCGGATCGGGCGAAGAGGTCGGCAGGGGAATGGAATGGCGGATTGTGATGTTGTCACTGCTCACGAGGATCTCATGCACCAGCAATCGTACGACTCTCTGACGCTCTGCCACTTCCAGGACATTGCCTCTGGCGCGCAGTCGTGTGCGAAACTGGGCGAGGGTTTCCACCAAGCGCAAGTTACGGGTTGGGTCGACAGCCGTCATCTCCAGCGATTGCAGCTCCGCTTCGTTTGCCCGCTGCTGTTTGCGCAGATCCGGCATGCGGCAGCGGAGCTCTTCTAAGGTGATCAGATTCTCCTGGTATCCGGTCAGCAGCCGCTCCATGCTCTTGGTCAGGCGCGCTTGATCGCGACGGAGCGCCTCTTCGCGCCGCTTCAGGGGATCGGTGGTTTGAGCTGCGTGCAGCCGGCGATCTAACTCCGCCTGCAGCAAGCTGGGATCTTCCAGCAGCCGCATAATCTCCTGCCACACTACCGCATCGAGCTGCTCCTGAGGAATCGGCCTTGTTGTCGCAAACCGCGCCCTTCAGATGTCGGTAGCCATCCCGTCCTAAGCAGCGATAGTAGTAGATCGTGCGCTGGGAAGTTCGCGTGGAAGCTCGGTAGAGTCCATAACCGCAACGCTGACACACCAACAGTCCCTGCAATAAAGAGGGTTCGATCGTACGTCGAGGAGAGAACCTCTTATTTTTCTCGAATTGCTCTTGCGCCAGAGCGAAGGTTGCTTCGCTGACCAAAGCGGGTACAGGGATTTCGATCCACTCTGGACGAGGCCGTTCGCGAAACGAACTGTCACGGCTGCACGGGCCGCGCTGACGCAAGCGGCGTGTGATTCGCTGACGCGGACGAAGCTCGGTTTTGCCATAGAAAGCGTGGCCCGCGTAAGCCGGGTTATGCAGCATCCTCCAAAGGGTTGTGCGTTCCCATCGGCTCTCTCGCGTCCGCGTGGGCACCTCGCGTTGATTGAGTAAGCCTGAGATGGCGCCCAGGCTGAGATCTTGCCGCGTGTAGGCATCGAAGATAAGACGCACCACCTCGGCCTCCGACTCCACGACTTCGTAGTAGGCCGCCGAAGTATCGGTCTTCTTCACGTAGCGATAGCCGTAGGGGGCGCCCGACAGCACATTGATCGAACCTTGCTGCGCGCGGTGCCGCTTGCCCCGGCGAGAACGCTCGGCAATCTGTGCCCGTTCGTATTCCGCAATCATCCCTTAGCGGGCCAACTCTTCGGCCAACAGCACTTGATAGGCATATTTCCGACTCAAGCGGTCTGGGGAGTAGATCAGAACGGTTTGGATCTCACCCGCCGCCGCCAGGTCCCGCAATGCCTCCAAGCCAGGACGGACCAAGGTGGCCCCACTATAGCCATCATCCTGGAACTGCCACTCGGACGGGACCAGGTATCCGTTGGTCTCGGCGAATTGCATCAACGCCGCTCCCTGGCTGGCAATGGTGTGGTTCTCCTTTTGCCGATCGGAGGACACACGGGCGTAGAGGGCGGCAGGCTTGTTCATTCACCACCTCCTGGCAGCTTGCCGGCTGCGGGCTTGGAGCAATCGACCAGCACCGGTCCGATGCGAGCAGTTCGTAGGCCTGAGCCAACTTGTCCGGCAATAATCGGTCGAAGTGGTATTCCACATGGACGGTTCGCGACGGACTGCGCGTCCGATCAGCCACGACCTCCCCCACGGTGCAAGACCGCCGAGAAAGCGCGGCTGGCGATCTCGCTCAAGGTCAATCCGGTCGCAGTGGCGTAGCTGCGGAGTCGCCCCACGAGACGGCGCGAAAGCTTGACGGTGAAGGATACTTTGACATCGCCGACCGGGACGGGGTGCTTGAGTCGCTGTGCTTGCTCGAGGTAGCGATAGGCCTGGCGCTCGGAGATGGAGCAATCCCGGGCCAGTCTCTGGGCAGCCTCGGGCCAATGCGGATACCGCTGCAGAAGGGTACGGGCCAAGTTGAGCCGTTTGGCCTTTTGGATATGGCTGGCTCGAGGCATATGACATATAAATACGCCTATATGAGTCATAACTCAAGTACTTCTTGAGGTTCATCGTCATTCCTGTCGATACCTCACGGTGCGTTCAAACTGAAAGTTGCCTTTTGCGTTACAGCAGTGTTTACACCGGTCCTTGCGAAACACTCGAAGTCCTTTTCACGCATCGATTGCATCTCGGTCGGCGTCGACCGGATGCAGCGGAACTTTGAGCCTATGCGCAGCAGGTCGAAGCCTCGCAGAGAAGTGAGTTGACGGACGTCACGGCCAAGGTGGTCATCTACGAGGCGTTTGTGCAGGGCAAACTGGAAGCTCCCAAGCACCTTGCCCGCACCGTGCACGACCCGTACTTCGAGCCGAAGTACGAGGAATTCCGGCAGCGGACGATCTGGAGCCTCTCCAACGCGTTTACGTCGGCATTCAAAAAACTGGATCCCATTCCGTAGTTCAAGGCGACGGCAAAGCTGAGAGAGTTCCTGGAGGCGCGGTTCTCCGAGTCGTTCTAACTTGTGGGGCAGTATCGGCCGGCCACTCCTTCTTGATCCATTCGAGCATACTGGAGGAGTTGTCTTGCAGTTGGCGCTTTTGAGTGGCGCAACTGATTTGTCCCAAGTACAGAGCGACCTTTGCTCCTGATCTTCCTGGGAGCAAAAAAATCAAGAATAATGTTCAGAGAGAGAATTTGCACCTCCAGCCCTAGTCCCGAAAAAAGGACTAAGTCTTCGGGCTGAAATGACGGCTAAGGTGGACCATCTTCCTTGCCGACGATCTCCGGATTTTCGACAGAAGTGAAGGAGGACTTGCCGACGAACTGGGATCCGTACAGTAAGAGCCGGGGGCGCTGGTTTGGGCTGTGCGTAACAGTTGAAGTGCCCGGCCTTGCGAGAACAAGGTCGCGCACAGACGAAAGTGGCGAGTTCGCCCGCTTGTGTCGGTCTACAGAGGGTTGCCGGAGGACACAACTCCTGAACTCCGTGTATGATCCGCTCGACAGGACCGAAACCGTGCGCAAAGTTCGAGCTATCTCAAGCCTCCTCGCATTCCTGCTTGCCCAAGCCCAATCTCTCGCCCAGAGCGTACCAAACCGGGAGAGCGAAATTCAGATGCACAATGCTCGAGCTGCACAGGCTCTGCAGGAGAGAAATCCAGACTTGGCGGTGCATGAGTACGAGGCGATCCTGGCTTTGGATCCCTCCAACGCAGAGGCACAAGGCAATATCGGGGTGGTGGCGTTCGTGCGCGGCAATTGCGCAGAAGCGCGCAAGCATTTCACCAGGGCGCTGGCGCTCAAGCCGGCGCTGTGGAAAGCCCAAGCAATGCTCGGGCTGTGTGAGCAGAGCTTAGGGGACACAGCGAAAGCTCAGGCCCGCATGAAACGCGCATTCCCTCATCTGCATGATGTGAAGGTGCAAACTCTCGTTGGTTTGTCTTTGATTGAATTCAGCTACCAAGAGGGCAATTGGGATCAAGCCTTGCAGGTTCTGGGCGTGCTTCAGCAAAGCGATCCAACCAATATCGATGTCTCTTACACTGCCTATCGCATCTACTCAGGCCTTGCTGCGCAAGCCCGCGACCGGATTGCCCTCTTACAACCAGACTCCGCTCGCATGCACCAGATCCTGGCTCAGCATTTTGTGAATGAAGGGAATATCAAGGCCGCAATCGAACAATATCGTGAAGCGTTGCGCATTGACCCTCGAGTGTCGGGTGTCCATTTTGAGCTAGGCGAAGCTATCCTGCAGGACTCTCTGAAAACAGACAGCCAGGAGGAAGCCCGCAAAGAGTTCGAATCGGCGTTACAGCAAAATCCGAACGATGAAAAGGCTGAGTGTTGGCTTGGTGCTCTCGCTTTCCTCCAAGGCCGTACCGATGACGCTCTGCGCCAATACACTCACGCACTGGAACTGAATCCTCAGGATGCCTCCGCACAAGTCGGTGTCGCGAAGGTTCAGATTTCATTGGGGCATCAGAACCAGGCTCTCGAACATCTGCTGAATGCAATCCGGATCGATCCGTCATCCTCGAACGCTCACTTTCAACTCTCGCGGTTGTATCGCCAGATGAATCGCGCGGCGGACGCCGACAGGGAGACGGTAATATTCAAGAGTCTGCGTGAAACAGAGGAGCGCTTCAGCGCGACATTTTACGGACCCCGCGTGGATTCCCAGATGCTGGATGCTCAGACCCCGTAGAATTCTTAGCTGAGAGTGAACTTGTGAATGACGGGGTTGTGCTGCGGCAGTTCGTCAGGCCGGGAACATCGGCGCACGTGCCCTGAAGCGTCTCGTGAAATGGATCAGAAAATAATCTTGGCTCCAAGTTGCAGTTGTCGGCTGGTATTGGCGTAGCTGATCTGGCCGAAGCCGCTGTTCAGCAGGTCCTGCTGGGGGAAACCAATGTTCGGATGATTGAAAACGTCGGTCGCTGCGCAGCTGAACTGAAACGACATCCCCTCGTGGATTCCGCTGAGAGAGAAATCCTTGAGTACCGACAGATCTACGGTCCTCCAGTTCGGCCCGTCCAGGATGTCCCTGCCAGTATTCCCGAATGTGTTGGCCGGTGGCTGCAAGAATGCTCCCGTATTGAACCAGCAGCCGATGGTTTTGACCGGCACACCGCCCGGACACGTTCCGCTTGTTGGATTGCTGATTTCGTTCGGACGCCAGGTTCCCGACAACGCTCCTTCATTCGCGTTTGAGCTGATGTACGGACTGAACGGAAGGCCGCTGCGAACCTGGAAGATGGCGGAGACCCTCCAACCGCCAGCCAAGGCGTTTGTCAATCCTCCCTTTTGCAGGAATCGCTTTCCCTTGCCAAAGGGAAGCTGGTAAGCGAGATTTCCGTTGAACATATGACGAATGTCGGTAGCCGCTCGGCCATAATTCGATTCCGGATCGTCAGCGTTCTGGTAGCCGACTCGATCCGCGGCACCGCCGCCGCCCCAGCCGGCGCCGGTTTGTGTGTCCAACGCCTTCGCCCAGCTGTAGTTAAGCTGCATGGATAGGTCCTGGCCCATCTGCTTCTTGGCGGTTACCTGCAATGCGTTGTAGTTGGAATGTCCGTCAAAGTACGCGGCGCTGATTTCTGCGAATAGAGGATAAGGCCGCGCCAATTGTCCCTGGCCCAGCTTGTCGGGAGGAACCTGGTTCATGTCGCGCGTGTATTGCAGATTCACGCCTCGGTTGCCAACATAGCCCACGTCGAGCACGACGCCGCCCTTCAGCTGGTGCTGAACGTCGAAGTGAAACTGCTGGGTGTACGACAGAGGCGAGTGGTAAATCGAATAGTTGACGGATTGTCCATTCAGAAGGTCGGGAGTCCTGGTTGCGTCGGTCGGATAGACGACTCCTTGCCCCGGCGGCGGTCCAGCAGAAAGCTGAAAAACAGGACTGTCGTAATCCTGCAGATATCCCGACGGGACCCAGCCTTGCCCCCAAACGTCCCCCGGAGCAGTAATGTTCGCGCCGGCAATGATGTTGTAGATTCCGAATCCGCCGCGGACGGACCAATCCTTCCCCGGAGCCCAGGCAAAACCCAGGCGCGGGGAAAAGACGTCCGGCTTGAGCTTGGTTAGCGATCGCCGCCCAGTCTGACCGGCGTACCACAGCGCGCCCGACATAGGGCCCGGCGGAAGACCCTGGCTGTCGGGATTCCAAATGTTCGGATCGAACGACGACAACTCATTCTGAACCTCGGTCCAGCCGCTCTGGATCACGTAGCGTAATCCCAGCGTCAGCGTGAGGTTCGGCTTCAACTTGTATTCGTCCTGCGCAAACGCCTGGACGCTGTACATCCGTCCGCCGGTTTCTGGATTTATGGAGACGCTCCATACGTCCGGCGCTCCCAGCAGAAAATCCGCGTATCCTTCGCCCTCGGTGGGAGGGCCATTGAGAGCCTGGTCAACAGGATTCTGGGTGAACACGCCACTGAAGTCGTAGCTTCCTGCCGTCCCAGTGCCCCAACCGGTATTGACCCACCAGCGGTCAAACTCCCCGCCAAACTTGAACACATGTTTTCCCTTCACCAGGGTGAGGACTTCGGAAGGCACAAAGGTGGTTTCGGCATCGATCGCCGGAGGGAACGGGGTATAGCCGATCGACGTGCTCAGCGGGCCTTCCATCGACATCGAGGGGAACAGATCGCCCACGACTCCAGCTGGTCCACCGATTATTCCCAACTTGGCCGGAAACCCCTTTCCCTGCGTATCCGTCGTCGCAACCCCATGTTCCCGGCTGAGAGAAAAGCGGAACTCGCTGACCAGATTTGGACTGAGCGTCCAGACATCGGTGATTTGACCCTGCGGTTCCGTCCCGCTCCACGCTCCGTCGTTGATCGGGTTCGGATCATTGAGCGGAGTGTTGAACTGAGCGATTAACATCGACCCAGTCAGGCGATTCTTCGGCGTGATGTCGTAATCGATCTTCAAATTAGTCCAGGTGTTGGTGTTCGGCGATGCCAAGTTCACGTAGTAGTTGTTGTAAAGACCGTTGGCAGGCAGATTAGGTGCCGGGAAGTAGCTCTGGACGGCCAATGCCACACTGTCCATGCGGTTCAGTTGGATGATGTTGCCGGGAAACGGGAGCCTGCACGTTTGCCCACCGACCACCTGCGTTGTGGCTGGGTCGAAGATTTGGCCAACCAGGACCTGTTGATTGTTGCAGGGGTTGATGACGGGGTTGCCATTGCCATCAACCGCCGGCCCACCCAGCAAAGCAGAAAAGTCGCCGCTGGTGAACCCCGTGGTTCCGGTCGTCGGATAAGTCACGTATGTGGGCGAAGAGCTGTTGCTCGGATTCCTCTGATAGCCAACAAAGAAAAATGCCTTATTTCTCTTAATGGGGCCGCCAACGTCGAATCCGTATTCGTTCCAACGCAGCGGCGGCTTGGTTTGCGCGAACTTATTGAGTGCGTTGAAAGCATCGTTCTCGATGTACTCGTAAACCGTCCCGTGGAAGGTGTTGGTCCCGCTCTTGGTGATTACGTTGAAGACCGAGAATCCACTGCCATGCTCGGCTCCAAAGTTGGAAGTGCTGACGTTTACCTCCTCGATGGATTCTGTCGGCGGAACCATTGAATCGGGGTTGGAGGACTGACCTAGCATTGCAATTCCACCGTCAATCTGCCAATTGGAGAAATTGTTGGCCTGGCCATTGATGCCGATCGTCTGGCCGGTGGACTTTTCTCCGCCGCCAGGATTGATTCCCGGCAAGGATGCCATGAGATCCATCCAACTGCGGTTGATGCTGGGCGCGTCGGAGAGCAAATTTGTATTCAGCCGAGTGTCGACGTCGGTGGTCTCCGTTTCTAGGTCGGGTGGCGCTGCCGAAACCGTCACTTTCTCTGCGATACTGCCGACGCCGAGGACAGCATTGAGCGTAATCGTCTGAACGTGCAGCACGATGCCAGCGCGCACAACCGTTCTAAAGCCTTCCTTCGAAAATGTGACGGAATAGTTCCCTGGAGCAACGTAAGGAGCGTCGAAGAGCCCCGAGGCATCGGTCGTGGTCGTCTGGCTCACGCCGGTGTCGATGTTGGCGATGACGACCTTCACCCCCGGCAGAACCGCTTGGGACTCATCCGTGACCGTCCCACGAATCTCGCCGCCCTGGCGGCTTTGGCCACCGACCGGAATACAAAGCGCAGCGATTAGAATCAATAAGATAATGATGGAGTCCGTACTTCCGTTGCGGTGTGCCATAGTGGTCTCCTCTGGGGCACGTTCATGGAAACTTTCTATAGTGGTTGACGCTCAAGGTCTGGTCAAGTTACGTAACGGTTTCGTCGTAGTTAGGAACCGTTCCACGGGATACGCCACTCGTTGCTCTATGGACAAAGATCGGGCCTTCGTCCAGTGTTTCAGCGAGAGCCGTTGCCGGCGGGGTCTCCATGCCCGAAGACTGCGCTCGCATTGGCTGCATTAAATGCGCATCTGTCTGTGGCAGCATTATCCGCCAAAGCCAGCATGATGGCAGCAGCCTCCTCAGGGGAGGGTTTCGGACCCTTGGAACGTACGTATTTCAGGATTTTGTCATACCCGGGCGGAGAATGAATCGTGTAGAGCTGGGACTTGCCGTCCACTTTCTTGTAAGTCCACCAATTCCAGCCGATGTTGTTCCGTTCACACAACGCAACCACGTACCGGGCCCAGTCATTACTGTTTTCGCCCGTTTCCCCGTTCCATAGTGGATGGTTCGTCCGCTCGCGAGTTTTCAGGAAGCCTCGGATCGTACTGTCGCTCTTCTTGTCCCAGTACTTGTGAAAGTCAAACACCATGTTGTCGTCCCAGGCTGGTTCCAGACTCGCCATTCCCTTGGCGGTCATCGCGAAGTCATGTCCCTCGACGAACAGGATATGGTCCGGATCCACGGACCGAATCGCCTTCGTGACGTCAATGTAGAACGCTCGCAATTGCTCTTTTTGAGCCGGGGGGAGAATCGGCTCGTCGAGCAGATCGTATCCGAGCACTGCCGGTTCCTGCGCATAGCGCTTCGCGATCGCTTGCCACAGATGGATTGTCCACGGCCTGTAGACGCTGCTTTCCGTCCACAGTTTCGCCGTTCCCGCGCCATCGGCCATGAGCAGCCCGCTTTGTGCACCTGGCGCGGCGTGTAAGCAGAGAATCACCCAGATGTGCGCCTTCCTGCACCATTCGACGAAACGATCGATTCTCTGCCAGCCCGAGTCAAGATAGACGCCGTCGGAGGTTGTAAGCCAGTGATAGTTGATCGACAATCGGGCGGAGTTCACGCCCAGGCTGGCCCATTTCTGGACATCCGACTCGGTTACGATGTTGGCTTCCCATCGCCGGTAAAATTCATCCGTAGCCCTCTTGCCCATCAAGTCGATCAAGGTGCTCCTAATCAGGGAAGCTCCATAAAAGACGGGGCCATTATCATTGTCGGGCCATTTGATCATGTACGCTTCGATGTTGTACCACTCGCCCGGATCAAGCCCCCGCAAGATGACGTTGTGGCCGTTCTGATCCACGATCTGCTTGCCCTGAACTTTCAATCGACCCCATGTCTGCCCTGACGCGGTTGATGCGGAAGCCAGCACAGTTACGGCTAGGAGTAGTCGCAGGATGAAATCGCCGGATCGCCGCCAATCACTCATAGAACAACCTCCTTTCCCGGACTCCGCCATGATTCAGATCTTTATGTATATGTGCTTCTTGTAGAGCGGCCACAAGATCGCGCTGCAAAGAGCGAGAAATAGAAGCGCATACAGTAGCGACGCATTAGGAGCGCTGGCAATGGACAGCAGCCAGTGTTCATAAGCATAGTCGCGAAAAACGGTCGAGGAGCCGTCCGGCAGATGCACAGGCCAGCGCTCCAAGCCTGTTCCCACAAGTTCCGACAGAATGTAGGCGGTAATGGCATTCACTCCGAAAATATTCGCCGGAACTGTCCAACGGCCGCGCCATTGTTTGACATCAAGGACCCAGTAACACAGAGCCAGGAGGACCAAGGCGAATCCGCAATGAAATAGTACGTAGGAACTGGTCCAAAGTTTCTTGTTAATCGGAAACCAGATGTTGAACACTTCCCCCGAAACAAGACCGAAAATGCCGAATATGAACATCCACTTCGGCTTGCTTTCCTTGGCGGATTGCAAGCGCAGCCATTGCCCAGTCAAGACGCCGATCAACACCGTGGCTATTGCAGGCACGGTGCTCAACAATCCCTCAGAATCATAAGGGTGACCGTGCATATGGGCTGAGTAAACCGCGCGGTCCAGCCATGCGGAAAGATTCCCTGCCGGGTCCAGGAGAGGAACGTCACGAGTGGGCAGCCCATATCCTGGCACGGGAACAAACCGCATCAGCGACCAATAGCCGACAAGGCAAGTGGTCGCTACAGCCACGCAGCCCCGATTGCCTAGCCACAAAGTGATCAGCGAAGCAGCCACGTAACAGATGGCCAGACGCTGCATGACGCCGACCAGTCGCAGGGTGGAAAAGTGATATTCGGTCGGATATGCCGGATAGCCATTCAGAAAAAGACCGATAGCAAACAGGATTGCGCCGCGACGAAGGACATGGAGCACGATGCGGCGGCGCGACTCCCCTCGCCGGAGCCGCGAGGCCAGCGAGAACACTACGGAGGCACCCATAACAAACACAAAGAATGGGAAAATTAGGTCGGTCAGAGTCCAGCCATTCCAATCCGCATGTCGAAGCGGGGCATAGGCGACTTCACCATTGCCGGGATTATTGACGATCACCATTCCGATGATGGTGATGCCGCGGAAGAAATCGAGTGAGCCCAGTCTTTCCGCCGGCGGCCACTGCGCTGTTTCCGAGCCTACCGTGCATGGAACCGTCGTGGTGGCCATGGGTTATTGCCGCCCCTGAAAGTCAACCAGCACCAGCCGCTGGAAGGTCACTGGGTTCTCTGGATTGACATGAAAAAGAGAATCTCTTTTTGACCAGAAGCTGATCTGTTGCGGATCTTCCTCAAACGGACTGGTGGATGGAAACGACTTCTGCGCACCAAAACTGAACCCAATCTTTTGCCACGGCGAAAAGTCGCGATTGGCAAAAAACGACTTCGGTATCACGATATCCCCTGAAAACCCGGTTTGAGTTTTTCGCCATGCTGTTCCAATCTCCCGACCGTAGTCGTGCCTCCTGAGGCTGGGGCGAGGTGGAATGAAGTCCTCTTCGCAATAGACGCTCGGCTTAACATCCGCAAAGTTACCGGGGCTGAAATACAGGTCGTAGGCACCTGTCGCCCGGCCCACGCGGAATTCATCAGGCGAAGCAGTATCCAGCACTACGCGAAAGGCATCCCCGTCCTGGATTCCTCTGCCCAAGAACGGCTGGTAAAGTTGTCTGTCGCTGACGTCCACGCCAATATAGAGGTTGTTGACATCCCAGGCGAGGGCTACACGCGCGGAAAACTGAGCCGGCCCCGTCCACAGATCGGCGCCGTCCTCAATCTGTGCAGACGCGTCCAGCGCATATACAGGACCAGACTGCCATTTCGAGAAGTCACCGTCCGGGTTGGGCTTGGCGGAAAGCCTGAAAGCCCTGAGCTTGTCGTATTCTTCATCCCATTGAATCTTGCCATCCGGCAGATGGCGAAAGGCAGGATCGTCCAACACGCGTTGCAACTGAACGCGCACCATATCCGGGATAGCAGAGATTTCATCGGTCAGCTTTTCAAATTGCTTTTGACCGGACAGTGTCGAAATCGCGCTGCTTAGGCTGGTAATCTGTGAACGAATTGCTGGTATGTCGATGGGAGAATGGTGTTCGTCGAAAATGCGTCCGAAGGCCAGTTTATCTTCCGAATCGTCCCCGTAAATGCGTAACAGAGGGGCAAGGTACCCCGGCGCATCCGGCCCGAACTGGCTTACCATCGCGTGAGTCAGAGACGCTTGTCCGTCGTATGCCGGCGGATTCCACAGGTAGTCGGCAACCGTCTGCAAGGGAAGGAAAGAGGCATGCGCCTGGTACATCGGATTGGAAAAAAGCCCGAGTATCGCCGAGGGCAGGGTGGATTCGCGGCCGCTGACCGGTTCCAGGATTAATAGCCACGGGCGGCCGTCGTTGCCGGGAAAGTTGTCCCATACGAGAGGTTTTCTGTGGAGGTAACTTCCCCACTCTTGTGCCTGCTGCGTAGTGATTTCGCGCGAGCCGACAAAAGTTCCTGTCCAGTCAATGGGAATATGGGGATCAACTCCGGCACCGAGTTCCTTCACGTAATCGCGGTTTCCCCATTCATTGGTGTAGGTTGTGGGGCACACCGATAAACGGTTCTGCGGCGAGAGTGATGTCAGATACGCGTAGAGCTTATTGATGATGTACACGTGAGCCTTGGCAAGTGTCTTGAACCGGGCTTTATCCCGGGGATGGAGCAGATCCTGAGGAACGTCGTCCAGGAAGAGCGCAAAATTGCTTACCCCGAGCTTGCTCACTGCCAGCAGCTTGTTCTGAAGAATGGAGAACTCCTTTTCGTCGGAATAAGTCATGGAGAGGCCCGGACTGATGGCGAAACTGAAGTCGACAAACTGTTCTTTCGCCGCATCCGCGAGTTCCCGCAGCCGGTCCAAGTCCCCAGGCGGGTACGGTTCACGCCAGCGTGAGCGATGAAAGGGGTCGTCCTTCGGGCCGTAGAAATAGATGTTCATGGAATGCTGGCCTTCAAACCTCAGGACATCCAGACGGTCCTGGTGGCTCCAAGGCCTGCCGTAAAACCCTTCCACAACGCCTCGGATCGGAAAAGAAGGATAATCGGCGATCACTACTTCTTTGCCATTCTTTTCTACCCGCACCGATTGCGCCCGCGGAAAGAGGGCGCCTCCAACATTGGCGGGCGCCGCTCCCAGGAGTGTGGCGAGGCGTAGCAGTGCATGGTGGAACCCCGTCGCCGACGCTGCCTTGACTTGGACGCCGCCGAAAATAGAATCTTCATCGTAGGAGGCGCGCAGTATGTACCCTTCTCTTGCCAGGTCCCCCGTGGGATCGACTGGCGAAGCACTTGCTTCTCGCCTTAGCTCTGCGCAGAAACTCTCGATACTTGCTGCCTCTTGCAACACAAACTCCACCTCGTGTGTTTTTGGCTGGGCCCTCTGGAGGCTCGTCTCGTGGGAAGAAAACCATACAACGGCGTGCCTTTCAGTCGCCAACTCTTGCAGTTGACGCTGAATGCGGCCATCCAGCGTCGCCGTGGACACAATGGTCCATACAGAGGCGCGAGGCGCTTCGGCACGAGAAGAGTAAAAACCGATCACACCAGGGAGAAAAACTAAGAGAATACGAGCAACAACAGCCCGATATCGCCTCAGACTCATTTCGGAGCTCCCAGCAAGCCAGCGCACACGATGAAGGTGAAGTCTTAGAATGCTTCGCATTGCTCTTCTCACTCACGACACGAATGATTTCGACAAAAAACTCAAAAGTCGTAGAAATGCTTGAGTCAAATGGAGATTCTGAGCTGAATTGGTTAGAATGGTCCAGTTCGCAACTGTTTCGACACAGTTACGCTCCGCCATCTGCGAACGCAGCCAACTAGATAGTGGCGAGGTTCGGATGTTAGGAACGTCGATTCCTGAAGCGAAGTGTACCTCCAGGCGCGGTAGTCCCGAAACGGCTGCTTCGTCCTTCTGCCGCAGATGCGCTGAGAGACTCGCTATCTAACCGGGAAGCGCCACTCGGTGTGCTGAGATGTGCGCACCCAAGCCAGGCGAACTTAGGGGAAGCTCATGGCTGCCGGTCATAACCCAGGCTCGTCCCAAGACGTAAATCTTGTTAGCGAACACGCGCCCGGGCAAGTCACCGAGAGTGCAGTCCGGGAAGAAGTTGAGCGGTTGCTTGCCAGCCCCGAATTCCGCGCGAGCAGACGATGCCAGGATTTCCTGCGCTTCATCGTGAAGCACACTCTTGCGGGAAAGACCGATTTACTGAAAGAACGCACTATCGGAATGGAGGTGTTCGGAAAGCCGACATCCTACGATCCAAGTGATGACGCGACCGTCCGGGTCAAGGCCGGCGAGATACGCAAACGGCTGGAGCACTACTACCAGAACAATGCTTCTGCTACCCGTATTTCGATCCGCTTGCCGTTGGGAACTTACGTTCCCGAGTTCTACCAGGCACGCGAGGTTCCCACAAAAGTTAGACTCAAGTCTCGCCGCATCTGGAAGGCCGCGCTCGCGGTAACTGTGACTGCCACTGCGTGCTTGCTTGTGCTTGTACTGCTCAGGAGCCATTTCAGCGCACGAATTTCTGCTTACGATCAATTCTGGCTTCCCATGTTTCAAGACCAGAAACCAGTTTCGTTGTGCGTTGCTGTAGTGCCCGTATACTCGCTGAGGGAAGACCCGGTCCCCAATCAGCCCATCCCTGCCAAGGACGTTATTGAATTGCCAAACCAGTTTGTCGCGGTAGGAGACCTGAATGCGGCCTTCGAGCTCTCTGGCATGCTTAGCAAGATGAAACGGCCATATCGTCTGAAGATAGGGAACGATTTGTCTTTTCGCGATCTTCGCAACACGCCTGCGATTCTCGTTGGATACTCGTATACGCAATGGAGTGAGATCAGCGGGGGTTTCCGCTTTTCGATCGACCTGGACAAGCGACCATTTGGGGTGCTGGATAACGGCACGATGTCAAACTGGACCATCGCAACCCACCCCGACGACCCTGCCTTGACTGAAGACTACGCCATCGTTTCGCGTGTCGTTGATGTGGACACGCATAGCCCCCTGGTAGAGATTGTGGGGATCTCGCATTACGGTACCGAGGCTGCTGCAGACCTGGTGGCCAACCCGAATCTGCTCGAAGATGCGCTTCGAAGCGCTGCCCCCGGCTGGCAACAGAAAAACCTGCAAATCGTCTTGCATCTCAAGATCATCTCGGGAAACCCTAGCGCTCCGTCGGTTGTGGCCACCCAAGTTTGGTAGCTACAGCCCCTTTGAGAATCGCGGCAAGACTGGCGATCACGAAATCGTGTTCCTCCCAAAGCTGGTCCTCTAAGTTCGACTTGGAACTGTTTGTACGGGTCCCAGTCGCGGCGAACCTGCTACCAGTGGGGCCTTCGTTTACTCCAAGGATCAGGTCAACGCTGGCTCGTCCTCGACGCTGCCACTCATTTTGAATCGTCACGAACGAGATCTCCTGATCGTTCATCCAAAGCGTATCGGCGCTAGAACCTTTCCGACACGAGCCCGGAACGATCGCGCAGAGACGAACGAATCGTCTGGGTGTGCGCTTGTGCCTATGCCGATCCGTTCTATTTTATTCCTACTTTGGATCCGAGACGCGGATCCGTTCACGTTTTACCGTTTGCGGAGAATACTCCAGCCGTCGGTGATTTCGTCGCTCGCGATCCGATCTGTACCGGCGCGGGCGGATTCCGCGTTGAGTCGAGATGTTCTGGTCCATCAGCGATCATGTTCTGAGAGCTTTGTACTTGGCAACTTTGTCACTGGCGCGTTCACGCCGGTGCTCGCCAAACACTCAAAGTCGTTTTCCCTGATCGATTGTCTCTCAGTCGGGGTCGACCGGATGCAGCGCAACTTCGAACCGATGCAGAAGCAAGTGGAGGCGTGGCAGCGAAGCGAACTCACCGATGTCACTGCGAAGGTGGTGATTTACGAGGCCTTCATCGAAGGCAGACTCGAAGCCCCGAAACACCTCGCTCGGACCGTGCATGACTTGTACTTCGAACCGAAGTACGAGGAGTTTCGGTCGCGCACGATTTGGAGCCTGTCGAGCGCGTTTACGTCAGCCTTCAAGGAATTGGAACCGATCCCTCAATTCAAGGCCACGGCGAAATTGGGAGAGTTTCTGGAGACTCGGTTCTTCGAGTCGTCCTGACCTGCGGCGGTGCCGCCGGTCGGCTCCTTTTAAACGATCAAGTCAGCTGTACCAGACTGTTCCGTGGTTAAATTGCTCCTTCGCCTTTTCGACCAGCGTTCGAAGTTCTTCACGGATCGCGAGGATTCGGAATTCCCGTTTATTATGCTCTGCATTCTCAGCAAGTGAATGGTTCTTGCGACTGCTATAGCTGTTTTCCGCTTGCTGGATCAGCGCAATCCCTCGTCGGAGTTCTTCCGTTCTTGCCGCAATTAAAGTGTCATGCATAGGCCCTATTGTCCTCACTGGACCGTCCTGGGTGAAATAACGATTCTTGGTCAAGAACGAATCAGTCGGGCAGTAGCCGGCTACTTTGAGTTCAATTCACTCAAAACCTCATGCGACTCTCGGCGAATATCGGCTACTTCGGCCACCATTGTGGACCACCTTACGGATGTGAAAGATTTCTTCACTGAGCAGGCGAAGGATCTGAAACCCGGCACCGGGATTCTGATGCAGCAGGCTCAGGAGTTTTTGGCGAGGAATGAATTCTAGATGACACCTGGTCTTGGCCTCCGCAGTCAGGCTGTACGGTTCGCCGGAGAAAGTCGCTGGAAGGCCTACGACGAAGCCTGAACCCACGGTTCGAGCGGGATACAAGCTGGACGCAGTGTCCATGGAGAGCTGGACTTGCCCGCTTCGGATCAGAAAAGCTCCGCGGCACGGCTGGCCCATTTGGAACAGGACGGTACCTTTATCTTTGAGCACGGGTGTTGCGATTTCCTGTAGCTGTCTGCGAACTTCAAGAGGAAGAGTTTTTCTGGACATCGAGGGACCCGCGAAAGATCATTCCCATTTTGAAACTGAACCGAAAGCCAGTCCGTGATTGAAATCACATGATCAGCCTGAAATTACAGCTCATGGCCAGGCCCAGAAGAACGCGGTGCTTCGGCGCGTGCACTGTCTGGATGGTGATTGCCGAAGCACTGGCCAAGCTCTGGCACGCGGCGAAGGAAATCAGAGAACGGTGGAACGGTGGCTTTCTGGCAATCTGCGACAGAACCAAACGCCGGGAGCCGGACTCCCCGGCAAGTTACGCATCTCCGCCACGGCTTGTATCAACAAGCAGCTATTTTGACTTTCATATTGACCGGCAAACTCAGTCGTAAACGCACGGGCCTTTAGCATCACCGATGCTGCACGCCGAGAATCTGGGCTCGCTTCCAGACTGCTTATCACTTCACTCAGGTACGCGAACGCCTTATTTGTACGGGATCTTGGATACCTCACGCGAGAGTATGTCAGTTGGAATGAACGGGGTACGCGCGTGAGAGAAAGGGGCTTGCTTTGCCGTCGGTTGCAACTTTCACGTCCAGCGCAAAGGCGTGGTCCCCAGCCGGAAAGCCGGGATCCTCATACTCTCCGTCGGACCATCCTCCGGGCGGCATCTCCACCCAAGCGCGGCGGTCTTTGACGTTCTGTTCGTCCGGCATCGACGGAGGGAGCGCGGGCGTCGAAAGCGGTTTCCAGTCAGCTCCGGGAGCAATCCGGTAAACGATCTGGCCGATAGGGCGATTTGTGCCTGGGGATACAGAGTAGAAGATCGGCTGATTTCCCTGATTCGTGAGCCGGAAAAGGACAACGAAGGCTCCCGCCCTCCCGGCTGCATTGCCCCCGGTAGGGTTCTTCTCGAACTTAGGAGCAACAGACAGATCTATATGAAGGTTCGAAGCCGGCTGCACCTGGTTCGCACGAGCCATTGGGTCCGTTGCAGCTTGATTCGTAACTAAGAGAATGGCCGCCACCACCAAATAGAAAATTGCGTATTTCAGCAGTTGCGTCTGGTCCTTCGGGCCGTCAGCGTCCTGTTGGTTACGACGCATACCATTGCCGGATAGTAGATGTATCCGAAACTTGTCATCCGTCATCGATGGACTCCCGTGGGCCGTTGCTGCGCGTGTTCAACTTCCGGTGCGTCCATTAACGTCGCACTTGCGTGTAGGTGCGGGGCAGTCATGAACAAATTGTTGTCCGAATCGTGTGCGCTTCGGTTAAGGTTGTCGAAGGTGCGGATGGCCTCGTCGACGACGTCGACCCCCGACGAATGTTCAATCACAGTCGCGTTTGGGAACAGGCCTCCCAGAACGAGGAACAACACAATGCCGGCCAGGATCCAACGTTCACGCGGCAACGCATCCGCGATAACGGTAAATCCGGTTCGACGCTTGCCCAGGAAAAGTCGCGAGAACAAGCGAAAGAAGCTCACCGCATTCATCGCCGTCGCAATGGGCAACAGCAGTCCTGTGAGCGGGTGCGTGGTGAGCGTTCCTTGGATCAATAAATCGAGGGAGCAAAAACCAAGTGTGCCCGGTAGACCGACGAGTGCCAGCCCCAAAATGACGAAGGATACGGCAAGACGTGGGGCGTGTTCGGCTAAGCCCAGATGCTTGCTCGCACTTAGATTTTCGCCAAAACGAACCTCCAGCAGTCGCAGAATTCCAAAAAGACCCACGGTAGACACCGCGACCACAACCCAGTGCACCAGGGCGCCGGTCATTCCTTCCGCGGTTCGGCTCTCCAGGCCACTAAGGATGCAAGCCGACTGGCTGAGAGCAAGAAAGGCGAGCAGTCGCCGCGGCGAATTCTCTGCTAAAGCTCGAATGGCCACAAAAACCGCGGTGGCCATGGCGAGATAGGAAAGAACCGGGAACAGACGGTCTGTCTCGGGAAACAGCGGGACAATCAACTTGACGACGAGCAGCGCCCCGAAATGGCCGTTCAGCAGAAGTGCAGCAGGAACTAACGGGCCACTCTCGCTTGCGTCTGCCACCCAAGCTTGGGCCGGAATAATTCCCTTGCGAAAAATCGCGGCGACGATAAGTAGGGTAAACGCTACAGCCCCGCCCGGGCTCTGTCCCTTCAGATGAGAAATCGAAGAGATGCCTGTTCTGGCGATTATGAACCCGATAGCGAGAGCGATGGCTAGGCTTGACGAGAGCAGGGCAACCATAGGACGCCACTTGCGAGAGTGAAACCTGCTGGCACATAGGAATGGAATGATGGACAGAATCCAGGCGCCGAGCAAAACGAGCAGGTTCCCAGTTGAGTATGCCAGGAGCGTCGAACCCAGAAGCACGAGAATTCCGGCCATGGTCCCGGCTTCCGCATCCCGGCGCGGGAGCAGCACAATTGCGCCGAAGGTGAGGCAGGAAAATAGCAACATCAATGTCTCGTATAGGGACTCACCTTGGGGAGCCCTCCAGACAAGCGCTGTGCTTGCCATCGCAGATAAAAGCGCTGCAATACAACCCACGACGCGGGCCTGTCGCCGAGAAATTGATAGGACAACTGCCGCAAGCCAGGGAGCCACAACCGAGGCGCCGGTCAGAACAGGAGCACGCAAAACGGATCCAGGCACTAACATCAATCACCCCTCTGGGCTGGCCCGGCGACCGAGACCGGCACGGGACCCTCGGGGCGGACAGTAGTAGGGGAGGGCGTACGGGTGCGCTCACTCCGAGAAAGATAGGCGGAAACTTGCAACAGCGGGGCAATCACCCAACGCTCGAGAATCGTATCCAGATGGGCGCGGTCGAGCGCCCAACGATAGAGCCATAACTGAAGTTTCTTCGGCAGCATTTCCTCGATTTGTGTGCCAGTTGGCGAGAGTTCGCCTCCAACCGCGGAGTGCATCTGGTGATAGTCGTGAAGCATGGATGGAGCGCGGAGGTACTGCATGGTGCGAACTGTGGCATTTCCCAGGATGTGTGCGACCGCGAGCCATCGCCATCCGAGCCCGATTTCTATAAAGATAATGCCCACTTGCGTCAACGTGGCATAGGCGAGCGATGTCTTGGCGTCGGCGCTGGCACGGCCAACAATCGTTCCATGGATGGCTGTAGTCGCACCGATCAGGATTACCAAGGCGGAAGCGAGGCGGGATTGGGCCAGGAAGGGTTGCGCGCGAAGTAAAAGGTAGGCTCCGGCATGAATCGAGATCGCTCCATAAAAGATGGCGCTTGACGGAGTGGGTCCCTCCATGGCGCGTGGAAGCCATCCCGAAAAAGGCACCTGCGCAGCTTTACCGGATGCCGCAAGAAGAAGGAGAAGACAGACGATCACTGCCCGGGCACCGGTCAATGCTGGAAAGCCGCCGGTGAAGGATGCTGTTCCAGCCCAGTGGTGCATGGCGAAGATACCCACAAGCAATCCAATGTCACACGCGCGGTATATGCCAAAAACGTACAGTCCGTTTTCGACGGGAGCGCGCCTCTGGTGGAAAAAACCGATCAGCAATACCGAGGTGATGCCGACCATCTCCCATCCTGCTGCCAACAGGTCGAACGAACCGGCGGCAAACGCGAGCAGAGATCCGAAGGCGAACAGATGCAGCAAAAGAAAAAATCGCAGGAACCCAGACTCACGATGAAGATAGGTCGCCGAGAACTGTCCGATGAGTCCTGACAACACCGTCGCTAACGCCACGAAAGGAACCGAGAGCCGGTCCACCATCAATACCAATGGAAAATGGTAGGTGCCCACCGCGAACCAGCTGCCGAAGGTGACGGTAATACTGGATGCGGAGGTTATCTTCCAAATCAGTACTACAACTCCGGCGGTCGAGGTGGAGAATGTCAGGCCCGTGATCGAGGACATGAGCCGTTCGCTTGGAACCCAGTTCAGCAGCCACAGCAAGGAAAACAGGCCGAAGATGACGCCCGGTGCTACCACCACAAAAACTAGAATGTCCTGAAAAGCATTCAACGCAGGCGGTCTCCTGTTGCCGTTCGAGGCGTCTGAATCCAGGCCATGGGAAGATGCTGGAGCTTGCCGGTGTACCATTCGTGGGAAGAAAGCGCCACCGGAAGGCGTTCCAGATCCTCGTGGAACTCTTCAAATCCGCTGTCCCGGTGAACATGAACACGGGAGGAAGCAGGGTCGATCGTTGCCAGTCGAATCCAGCGGTTCTCGAGGAGCCGCTTTAATGCGGGGCTGGCGGCTATGACTTTTTCCAGCCTGTCAGCAGTGGTCTCGACCACGAAGAGAATCCGGACGGGCTCGTGAATTTCAACCATCTGCCAGGGCAATCCGGTGCGCAGATCGCTGGCATGTCCGTCCATGACTCCCATCAAGCTGGTCACGTTGTGCGGCAGCTTCGTCCCGCATCCGTAGCGGTCGTTATCGACGAAGGAAAAGTAGTATTCGAGGCTGATCCCGGCGCAGACGGGGATCGCGGCGGCGAGCACTGCCGAAAGACCTTCATCGCCAGGATCGAGATTGGCATTATAGGAAACCAGAAACGCCCGCCGGTCGAGGAAGAGGCCTCGTGTCAGGCTGCGCCGCCCGACGATGCAAACCGAATTTGTGCAGTGCCCATATTCCGGCCGCGGCTGCGCGAGATGCTCGCTGCGTTCTTCCACATGGCGGAGCGCGCGTTCCCCATCCGCATCCGCCGGACAGGATTCAAACCTCCGGGCACGCTCGCGAGCATTCTGGCCCCTCGCACGATCGAGGGAGTTCCGAATCGACTCCAAATCCGGCTGATGGGTTGAGGGAACCGCATCAAGATCGAAGAGTTCGATGTCGTCGCTACAGGTATCGTGGTAGCCACCGACGAACCAGGTGTCCAGCGGAATGTCGATTCCTCTCTTCCGCAACAGCTCGCGTACTTCCGGCCGGTTTGCCATGGAAGCAAAAAGCCGTGCGTTTGGCCCACCGCGCCGCCCTCCGCAGGCGCCACAATCGTGAGCCGACTCGTGTGGGTTGTTGAGGCTCGAAGAACCGTGGCCCAGGATTACCACGAGACGCGCGAAACCACGCACCAGGCCAGCCGGACCCAACACGCTCGCCACTCGTTCTGCTTTTTCTTCCGGCGTGAACCCCGTCAACAGACCGGATACTGCGCCTTGAGATTGCTTCGTGTTTCGCATCAAGGTGAGTTCGGTCCGCGGTTCAGGCAGAAACGCCTGGTTCAGCCAATTGCGCAACAGTGCAAAACGCCGCGGCGCCAGAAGATTGCCGATCAGAGGCACGGCGGAGAGCAAGCCGAGCGCTGAGGTCGAAAGCCAGCCTCGCAGCAATGTCTTTGAAGAGACAAACGAATTGCGCGTAAGCAGCCCAAGAACCCGCCGGCGCAAACGACGGCTTTCTAACAGTTGGCTGTCTCCGGGTTTTGGCCGCTCCATGACCGCGTGCTCGGGCTTGACCGCGACTGGGCAGAGCGCCGCCCCGTGGGGATCATCGATCCCCTTGTAATCCACGGCCACGCCAAAGTATCCGGCGGCACTATACGTCTCCAGGAACGGGTGAGCCTCTTCCAGAGCTCGGCGCATGGATTCCTCCCGCTCGTCGAGGCAAAAGAACACTTGCGCGGGAGGTCTTTGCGGTTGATCGAACAAGCCGCGATATTTTCTGTGACTCGCCAAACCTCTGAGGATCTCGCGTTCGTGCGCTCGTTCATAGGCCAGGTGGAGGATTCGTCGGCGCTCCAGCCCGTTGAAGGCTTTGACTTCGCTCGAAAACGTTACCCACCCAGACTCAGAAAGGCCCTCTACTTCTTCGGCGGAGAGTCTTAATACGCGGGCTGCGTCGTAAACGCGTGCAGTGCGGCTCAGCCGTCTCCTCTCCTGCGTTTTTAGGGGGGGCTCCTCCCGAATCGGTTCCTCAGCCCCTCGGCGTGCTGCCACTCGCGACATGGTCAGTCGTACGGCCAGAAAGTCCATGAGGGAGCAGGGCAGGATTTTGTGTGGTGCCAGAGTGGGATCTTCCTCAAGCTTGTACATCAACCCAGCCCAGCCTGGGAGTGCCAATAGTTCGGCTTGCAGAATTTCGGGCCATTCAGTCTCTCCGAGAGACTTGCAGTCCAGGTAATCCAGAACCGCATCCGCCGCCGAAAAGGCAAGATGCTCCTGCCTTCGAAACTCCGCGTCCAGTCCGACCAAATACTTGGGGAGAATTCCGCCGCGCCGGGACAACAGCACCCGAACGCTCTCATAAAATCCCTTCTCGCGGTTCGGCATCGGCCAATAGGCTGTGCCTTGATCCAAAAACACCGAGCAAAGCCGGATCAGCCAAGGATGGATCACGTCGTCCACAGGGCGAGGCGGGACCGGTTCTTCTTCGTGGGCCACGGTGCGCGCAAAACAAGCTTCGAACAGTACGCGCAGCGCAGGACGCCGAAAGTCTTTGGCCAGATCACCCTGCTCAGCGCGCCAAACAATGGTTGCCCCATCGAACTCTCTGACTCCCGGCGTAATCATTGCCCGCCGCAGCGAACTTCGGCTTAGTCCCGCAAAGATGAGGAAGTCGGGTTCCCGGTCAAGGACAGCGTCGATATCCACGAACTGGATCCGTCCTCGGGCTAACTCGGCCCGATAACTCGCTTCGCTCATGTACGGTTCGGCCCCAAACAGTTGCCCCGCCTGCTTGACCGCTTCCTCGAAGGCGAGATGTTCGAAGGAGTGCAGTGTGTTGTGGTGAACAAAGACTCCGATGGGCCCCTGCCGGGGAAGCAAGTGCGCGCCGTGCTCCACCGCACAGCGCACTCGATCCAGACGCGACAATCCCGGTTGTACAGGTTCGCTCATCGACGTGCGCCGACACGGGATTTGGGCGCCTCCCTGGCGACTTCCTTCAGCATATTCACGGTGGTATTGAGTTGAGCGTAAAAATATCGGCGCAGAATATCGAGCACCTCGATCAGGGCATGGTCGCGGATCGAATAATAGACTTGGTTGCCTACCTTCCGGCTCACCACGATCTGTTTGGCCCGGAGAACTGCCAGATGTTGCGAGGCGTTGGCCTGCTCGATCCCGAGTTTTTCCATCAGCTTTCCGGCCGAAAGCTCACCCTCGCGCAGGAGTTCGACCATGGCGATCCGGGTCGGATTTGCGAGTCCCTGAAAGATCTCACTCTTAAACTGTCGCAACCCGTCGCTCGTCACGAGTATTAGTATATTCTAAACATCGAATATACTCAAGTCGGCTCATGTCTGACCAGCCTCTGAACATGACCGGTGCACCTACTCGAACATGTCGGTCAGCATCGAGGTTGACTCTTGAGGAATCCTGCTTGGCCGAGTCCAGCTTGCAAGGGTTGGACGTTTTCAAGTCTCGCCAAATTGTCAATGCGATGACGACGGATGCGTCCGCGATCTTCAGCGACTTCTGAAGGATTTATGCAGCCACCCACAACCAGCCAAGTTGTTGGAAATCCTAATCAATAGATAGCTCTGGACGACTACACTGAAAAGGCTGGCATCGGGGGTCCCCCGACGCCAGCCTTTTCAGTGATGCGAGACTTAGCATCGATTTCCTGCCTGATTTTGTCCTCTTTGTTGGAGTCAAAGTGGAGTTTGCTTATGACTTTCAGGTAACAAGAATCGTCCCGACCATGGACACCGGATCGTCCGTCTGAAGATCCGTCTAGAGGACGTCGAAGATCTTCGGGAAGATCTCGCTGCGCGAGATCGCGTGCCGCAGCCCCCGATCGGCCGCGCAGCCGACGGACCCACAGTGCCGTGGTCCCTCGCATTTTTCCAGGACGCCGTTCGTTAGGCAACCCTCTCCGCTGCGGCAAAATCGGCCAACGAGGTGATTACCGACTCCAAGACGAACCCCGACCTCGACCTACCCCAACGAGGCGATGCAAGGTATATACTCAGGCTGATCGTTCATGCAGCGCGTGGGTGCTGCATGCTTTCCCCCCGACCCAGGCTGAGACATGCAAGAAAAGAACTCAAGGTTTGCCCGAAACGATCGGGCGAATTCGTCTCTGGGCGGCGGAGTTGGGGCTCCGGCCAAAGGCGATAGTGCAGGCTCGAATCCGCCACCTGCTCCGGATTCGGACGCTCCCACACTCGTAGATTTTGGCGAGTCGTCGCCTGTACCCCAGGCTCCGGCCACGGATCCTGATGCTACCGTCGTCGACGGGATGTTGCCGCCCCTGTCGCCTCTCCCATCGCGCTACACGCGCCCGCAGAATCCCACGGCCACCTTGCATCCCGGAGACGTTCTCGGCGGTAGATATGAAATCCTGAGACTTCTCGGTGAAGGTGGTATGGGCGCGGTCTACAAAGCTCAGGACCGCGAACTTGATCGTCCGGTGGCTCTGAAGCTGATCCGCCCGGAGATGGCTTCCAATCCTTCGATCCTCGCCCGCTTCAAACAGGAACTTCTGCTCTCGCGCCAGGTCACCCACAAGAATGTAATACGCATTTACGACTTAGGCGATGCCGAGGGTGTGAAGTTCATCACGATGGAGTTTGTGGAAGGGTGCGACCTGCGTGCCCTCATCCAGGAGAAGAAAAAGTTCTCACCGGAAGAGGCAGTCGAAGTTATTCAGCAGGTCTGCCAGGCACTGGAAGCCGCTCACAGCGTGGGGGTTATTCACCGGGATCTGAAGCCGCAAAACGTCATGCGCGAAAACACGGGCCGCATCCTGGTAATGGACTTTGGTCTTGCCCGCACTCTCGAAGGCGACGGCATGACGCAGGTCGGCGCGTTGGTTGGCACGATGGAATATATGTCGCCAGAGCAGGCGCTGGCAAAGGATCTCGACCAGCGGTCGGATCTTTTCACCGTCGGTCTGATTTTGTACGAACTGCTGACCGGAAAGATGCCGTTCAGAGCCGACAGCGCGCTGGCGAGTCTCATCAAACGTACGCAGGAACGAGCCATCCCGGTTTCCGATCTCGATTCAACTATTCCGGGGGCGCTAAGCGGAGTCGTCAGCAAGTGCCTCGAGCGGGATCCGACTTTGCGTTATCAGAGTGCGACCGAGATGTTGCGGGATCTTGAAGCCTGGCAGGGAAAACGAGCCGGCGCGACGCTCGGATTCCACGCCAATGTCAAGCCCTGGGGCCAAACCGTACCTTGGCCGTTGCTGACCGGCATCGCGACGGTTCTCGTACTGGCCGTCGTCGGATATATCTTTCGTGCTTCCATTTTCTCGCCGCCGGTCGCCAAGTCCGCACCGGTACAATCTCTGGCGATTCTGCCATTCCGCAATGCGTCGGGGGATGCCAGCCTGGATTGGCTGGGCTCCAGTTTTGCTGACATGCTGAGCACCGACATCGGCGAATCGGCGCACTTGCGAACGGTGACTCCCAGCAATTTGCACCAGATTCTTACCGACCTCCGCATTTCGCCGGAGACCCAACTGGATCCAACAACCATAAATCGCGTAGCCGACTTCAGTAATGCGCAACGTGTGCTGTGGGGACAATATGCGAAATTCGGAGACCAGATCCGCATCGACGCCACGCTGCAGGACCTGAAAAACGATAGCAGCGTCCCGCTTAAGATCGAAATTCCAAACGAAAAAGGAATTCCGCGTGCGATCGACACGCTGGCCGAATCGATTCGCCAGAAACTCGCATTGCCAAGCAGCGTGCTCAAAGAACTGAAAGCGAGTTCGTTCCAGCCCGATTCAACATCAGTCGAAGCCTTGCGCGACTATGACCAGGGCGTCGGCTTTCTGCGGGACGGCAGGAACCTGGACGCCCAGCAGCAACTCGAAGCCGCAACCAAAGCGGACGCTAACTTTGCGCTGGCTTTTTCCCGTCTCGCGCAGACATACAGCAAGTTAGGGTATGACGACCAGGCGGAACAGGCCGCACAAAAGGCAGTTGCTTTGAGCGAGAGTTTACCGGAGGCGGAAAAGTACCTGATCTCTGCGATTCGTTCACAGGTTGCAAAGAACTATCCAGAGGCGATCAAAGCCTACGAAACGCTGGCCAAAGCCTCTCCCGACAACTACGACGTCCAGGTCGCGCTCGCTGGTCTTTATCAGGATTCCGGCGATCTTGTAAAAGCTCGCGAGTATTATCAGAAAATTTTGTCAGCGAATCCGAAGGACGTGGGCGCGACCCTTGACCTAGCCCGCATCGACATCAAGAGCGGTGATGCGCAAGGAAGTTTCGATCCGCTGAACCGAGCCTACAGCCTTGCGGTGCAGGTGGAAAATCAGGAACAGAAAGCGACCAGTCTGCACCTCATGGGGGTCGCGTACCGCATGTTGAACAAGACGCAGGAAGTTGTGCGCGAGGAAACCGACGCCCTGGCTATCTGGCGGCAGATCGGCCAGAAACGCGGCCTGGCTTTTAGTCTCAATGAAATGGCGAAGGCGCAGGCGGCGCTTGGCAACAAGAAAGACGCGCTTGCCAATTTCAACGAAGCGCTGCAGATCCGGCGTGAAATCGGGGATAAACGCGGCCTCGGTGACACGCTGATCTCGCTCGGCAATTTCTACGACGACGCGGGCGATCACGATCAGGGACTCAAGATGTACAAAGAAGCACTGCAGATGGAGCGGGATGTGGGCAACGAAGCTTTGCAGGCCATTTGCCTGAACAACATAGGCAGCGCGTATTCCGGGAAAGGCCAGTACGAAGACGCGCTCACCTACTTTCAGCAGGCTTTGCAATTACGGGAAAAATCCAAAGTCCCGCAGGACATCGTCGATGCGGTCCATAATCTCGGCGACACTTCTGCCAGCATGGGGCAGTATGACCGGGCAATTCCCTATTATTTGCGCGCAATCGATTTGCGTCGCCAGATGAACGACGAGCGCGGTGCCGCGATCGAATCTGAGAGTCTGGGTATTATTTTCGACTTTCAGGGCCGCTTCGGAGCTGCTGTCAAGTCCGAAGGCGATGCGTTGAAGACCTTCCGTGCACTGAACGACAAAAGCACGTGGATGCCGACCGTGATGGATGCTTCGGCCGAAGCATTGATTCTGGCCGGCCAGAGTGACGAAGCCACCGGCGATGTCGACGAATCGGTGAACCTTTCGCGCGAACTCAAAGACGATAGTGTTCTGGCTGAGGCGTTTGGAGTCCAGGGAGACGCTTTCTTTTATAAGGGTGACTTCGAGTCTGCTCAGAGCTCCTACAAGCAGGCGTTGGCAGCGGCCAAGCGCAGCAAGGAACCCGTCACGATTTTGGTTGCGAATTCGAGGTTGGCGAAGGCTCTCGTTGGCGAGAAGCGGTCCCAGGAAGCGCTAGCGCTGCTTAAACCTCTTCTGCAGCGCGCGGATGAGCTCGGATTGCAGTACGTCGCAGTGGAGTGTTCCGTATTCATGGCGGAAGCGATGATCCAACGTGGGGATCACTCCGGAGCGCAGCAAGAACTGAAACGTGCATTGCTACGCTCTGATCAGCTGGGAATGCAGCCGCTGAGCGCCCGTGCACATTATCTGCTCGCAATTGCAGAGCGCAAGTCCGGCGACCAGAACGATGCACAACAGGATGATCGTCAGGCTCTTGCTCTGCTGGACGGCATGAAAAAAGACCCGGGAGCGGAGAAAATACTACAGCGTGCCGACTTGAAAGCCATCTACGAACAAACCAGCCACTAAGAATCACCGTACAAAGAACAAATCAGGCAAAGATCAGCGAAGTCAATCAACAGGGAACTAAAAAGGGGCTGTTGCCTACTGGCAACAGCCCCTTGTCGCGATCCAGCCTTAGGTCCTCACCACTTCGTGTTCACGGTCGATGAGGGGTTTGAGTTGGTGTCGGTGTTGATGGCGCTCACGGTTGCCGTGTTGATTGTGCACGGCTTCGTGCTGCACGTCGTAGTCGGCTGGGCCGTCACCTGCACCTTGATCGTCATCGCCCCGCCGTTGAGCGACGAGATCGACAGCGGCGCAAGTGTGCCCACATTGCAGGTTACCGTGCCGCCACTGGCAGAGCACTGGATTGGAATCGTCGAGCAGGACAACTTCTTGTTGACGATGGCGCAGTTCACGTTGGTGCCTGATCCGCTCACAAAGCTTGTGTTGCTGGGGAGTGGATCAGTCACAACAACGCCGTCGGCATTCGCAGGGCCGTCGTCCCATACCGCGATCGCGTAGGTAATATATCCGCCGTTCGCGACGGTGCCCGGAGCCCCACCGCTCGCGATCTGCAGGTTCGTTGGCGCGACGACCGTGTAGTTCAGCGTTTGAGTATTTCCGTTCTCGCCAGAATCCGTGCTGGTCACGGTGAACGGATACGTTCCCGGGGTGGAAGGAGCAGTGAATGAGCCCGTGCACGACAGGCCGTTCGCAGTCTGAGTACAACTACCCGTTCCTGTGGACTGCGTGCAGGTTGCAGTCGTCAGGTACGGACCGGTCGCATTGGTGCTCGGCTGTGAGCTTGTCGGATTGCTGCAACTGTAGCTGGTCGGGACCGCGCTGCCGGCCGCGACGATAACCCCGTTCGTGGGTGCCGTGATCGTGATGCCGGGCAACGCCTCGCAGTTCTGTTGGCCCGGAGACGTGCACAGCGGCATGTCATAGGTGGGGATCCAGCAGGATCCTGTGCCTCCGGTGTCCCCCTTAGTGGTCCTGTCGATCAAGAAAGCGGTGATCTGATTGCTCTCCGTAAGAGTGCCACTTTGAGGCGGGGTGCAGGGGTCCGTAGGGTAAGGACCAGAAAACTTCACCCAGCCGGGGAACGGATCATTCGATGGCCCTGTGCAGGAATTAGTGTTAATACAAGAGTTAAGGCTATTCAGCGGCGACAGCGTGTATTCCGTGCCTAACTGCGCGGTGAACGGATTGCACTGATCGCCTGGCAGGTTGGGACAGGTGACCTCAAACATCACCGGAGAATCCGGGATGCCTGTGCCGAGATTCGTATACACGACGCAATGTGCGCCTGGGTAGGTTTGCTGCACGAGCGCATCGCAGCTGTACGGATAGCTCGGTGTGTTCGGATAGATCGGCGTGATCGTCGTCGTGGTCGGCGATGAATTGCTGCTCAACGTGGCTTGGGCGTTAAATGCAGTCTGGCCTTGAGGATTTTGGAAGTTATAGGTGGCCGGGGTTCCCGGCGAAAGTGTCTGCGTCTGTCCTTGAGGTGTGAACAGCCAGCTGAGAATGTCCTGGTTGTCATCTCCCCCCCCGCTCGCCCCAGTGAAGCCGACGTATGCAGTGCCGGACGTCAGGCCAAGCGTGGTCATGTCGAAGGGCACGCCCGCGGGAAACAAATCGTTTCCGTCTACGATCACGTCCAGGCACGGACCCGAAACGTTATTGACGATGCACGAGGTCTGCGAAGGCAAAGCTTGTGACACGTATTGGACAGTTGCGGTGTGAACGTTGCCGTCGGCTAGGTTGACGGGCGATTGCAGGGTTAGAAGATTGACATCAGCCGGAGTCGGCATACCTCCCGACACAGATGGTATTTGCACCCGGCAGGTCGCATCGACGCTGTTCGCACCAGCTCCGCAACTTTGAATGGCAACATGGCTATTGCTGAGGTCACCAATGTCAGTGTTCTGGTAAGTGTCGAACTCCACAGCAAGGCTGCTGGGGATTCCGCCGGTTGAGGTTGCGCAAGAGCCGTCAGGAGCATCGCCGAATCCGAGTCCGCAGCCATATGGGCCGAGCGCGGACGTCGCGGAATTTTGGATGACGAAAGCAATACCATCGGCTGGCCCGTAGATGGTCGGCGTCGATCCACTCAATTGAAAAGTAAAAGTCGTGGTGAACGACGATGCAACCGGTTGCGGTGTGTTAAACCAGGCAGAAGCCAATTGAAATGTTGAATTCGACGTGAGCCGCAGTACGGTACTTACCCCACTCGGTGCAGGTTGGGCGGGGTTTGTCGTTCCAGGAGGCTGTACCAACGTAAAGGCTGGCGAAAAGAAACCAGGGTAGCCGGGGTCCCCCGACTGGCCGTTTGGCGTCAGGCAACCCTGATTCAAAGAAAAATCCGGGGAATAGCCCGGAACTGTGGCCGTGCAGCTTTGTGCGGAAGCAGTAGAACTTCCTGCCACCCCCAGCGCTAGAAGCGCAAATGTGAAAAGCAAACTCTTTCGACGCACCTTCATGACTTCTCCTTTCAGACGAACTTCTCGGCAATGCGCCCTTCGAAACATGGAAGGGCAGACGCATATCCCAAACAGAGTTGGTTTGTTGAACCCAGAAAGAGTGGTCAGCTGCGAATCCTCTATTCGGAACCCACACTGCCTCTGAATGAGAATCCGCCAACGGGGGAAGGACAGCCGAAAGCCTAACCGCCGAGGATGGGGTAGTCAATAGGTAATTCGCTGCTTTTGGATTTTCTCATGAGCAGTCATGGAAAACATCCCGCCTGAGGCAAACAAGGGGAATGGAGCTAAACGGGAGCCGAAGTCTCAAATGAAGTGCATTGTTTTTCTTCTTTTGTGCAGTGCCATAGTCTTTCCGGTGCAACCCAAGTGCTTGAGCTGCTATGCCAATCCTAGGGATCGTGTCGCAGCCCCGAAGCCTCGCTGATCACTTCAGCGGCCAACGGTTATCAGTTCAACTACGGTCCGTTGCTTCACGGGTGCTATGATTTTAAGAGCGTCCATGACATCGCGCATTCACGTAGTTCCTTCTCCCTCCCAGCAACAACCTTTGACGTACGATCCGCTGCTCGACGACGTTGGATACATGACCTGCATGACCCTGCTGCTGCTGGGAAATTACGCGCAGACCGGGCATCTCGGCGGACCGCTCGCATACAC
Organism: uncultured Acidobacteriaceae bacterium; assembly: GCA_963772045.1. GTDB lineage: Bacteria > Acidobacteriota > Terriglobia > Terriglobales > Acidobacteriaceae > Sulfotelmatobacter. The sequence goes on from CAVYWC010000007.1 coordinate 706,291, forward strand.
TCCGTACAATGTTGCGGTTCATTTGATCGGTCCTGAAAACGGCGGACTTCGTTTCGATTACCGCCGGCCGAAGCATCCTTATTCCGACAAATTCATGCTCGCGGCGGGCCACTCGATCCCCACGTGCTACGCGCTGTGGATGATCATGGGCCAAGCGCTGTATCGCAAGTATCAGCAGACCGGCGATCCGCGTTATCGCGTCGACCCGCACGTCGCGATGCTGCCGATCGACGCGCTGGGATTCCGGCGCGGCGCAGGTGCGCTGAAGACGCTGCTGCACGAAACGGATTTGGCAGACCATCCGCTGTTCGCGCAAGCGAAAGGCCGCGGCATTCGTGCGCTCGCGGGACATGCCGAGAGCACCGACTGCACCAACGACGTGAACGGCGGGCCCTCGGGCATCGGCATCGCGACGGCCGCGGGCAAAGCGGCTTTCTGGGATGTGGTAGGCGCGCCAGACTCGCCGAAAGTGATCGCGCTGGAAGGTGAATTCGCTCTCACCGAAGGTCATGCGCAGGAGTTGAAGACACAGGCGCTCGCCCTGCAAGTGGGAAAGCGTTTGCGCGTGATGGTTTCCGACAACAACGCGGGCATCGACGATCGCCTGATTGGCGGCGTGATCGCCGCGCAATTCGATGGCTACAATCTCGTGAATCAATGGGCGTCGTATGGATGGAACGTCTTCACGATGTCGCACGGTAACGATTACGGCGAAGTGGCCGTGGTGCTGAAGGCAATGGACGAAGTGGACCCGCACGACCGCCGCCCGATCGTCGCGATCGGCAAAACTACCAAGGGCTACTGGCCCGCAGCCGTCGACGGAAAAATCCCCGGTTACGGCGATCAATTGGTGAGTTACCCAAGCCATCCCTACGCGCTGAAGATGAACTCGGAGTATTTTGTCGCGCTGGCGCAGACGTTCGAGAAGCATTACGGCGTGGAGTTCGAAGGAATTCGTAAAGGCGCGGTCAGTGACAATCGCGAGAGATTGATTCAGTTTAAGACGAACATCGACGTGGTGATGTCGCTGCTCGACCGCAACGGATTGGGCGATCGCCTCGCCGATCGCCTCGTGGAAATCGGCGACACCGTGCGCGACGATGTGAGGTTGCGCATCTCGGCCTCGAGCGATCCGTTCCTCGACGATCGCCTGCGCGTCGCGGCGCTGCCTGAAGATCCGCAGAAGGTCTCGATTCGCAATGCGATTTCCGGTGCGGAGAAGCAAGTTAGCATTGCGCTGTTCAAAAAACCGGGCGAGGTGGCGGGAACGCGGCGCGCAATTTCCGAAATCATCAAGTGGATGAATTACGTCACTGAAGGACGTTTCTTCACGGTGGCCGCGGACCTTTCGGAGTCGATTAACGTGGAGCACGGCAGTTTGTGGGGACACTACAGTCCTATGGACAATCCGCTGGGCACGCGCCTGAAGGCGTCCATACAAGAAGCCGGCAATGTTTCCACCGCTATCGGCTTGGTGAGTCAAAGCGCTTCCGTCGATCCCGACAAATTCGCCGGCGTTTGGGCTTTGAGCGGCACGTACGGAGCGTTCACGCCGCTGATGTACACTCCGGCGCGTGTCTGGAGTCAACAAAATCAGGACAGCAAATTCCGCGTCGGCGTGCTGCATATTCTCGCTGCGCATTCCGGTCCTGAAACCGCGGCTGATGCGCGCACACACTTCGGCATTTTCGCGCCGCAAGTGTGGAAGCTGTTCCCTCGCGGTCAGGCGATCAATTTGAGCTTTTGGGATTACAACGATGTCGCGCCCGGCTATTTCGCGGCGGCGGAAATCGCAGCGCGCGATCCGCGCGTGGGCATCATCACGCTGGAAGTGGCGCGTCCCGACTTCGCGGTCGCGGACCGCAGCCATTTTGCCGATTCCGATCTGCGCGCCGCGGCAAAAGGCCTGTACGTGATCCGCGATTTCGCGCCGGACAAGCCACGCCACGGTTACGTGATCGCGCAAGGATCGAGTTCCACTGTGAATCTCGTGAAAGTGCTGCCGAAACTCGAAGCTGCCGGTGTGAATGTGAAGGTGATCGCGGCGATCAGCGAGGAGTTGTTCGATCGCCAGCCGCAAGCGTATCGCGATACCGTGCTGCCGCCGGAGTCTCCCTACGATTTGATGGTAGTATCAACGGGCACGCGACGCATGTGGCCGCTGCGCAACCTCGGTCCGCTGACCGATGAGTATTCCCTCACGTCCGACTTCGACAATTCCTGGAGAAGCGGCGGCCTCGAACCGGAAGTGATCGCGGAAGCGCGTCTCGACCCCGATTCGATTTTCGCAGGCGTGGAGCGATTCGCAAACGAACGCGAGCGTCGCATCGGCGATCAACGCAAAATGATCGGTTAGTCGAGTGGGCTGTCTGCACTCGTCGTTAGTGCGCCCTTTCAAAGACTGTGTGACAATTTGCCAAAGAAAGAACGATCAGTCGGGCCGATTAATTGCAGTCTATCTGGCCATGCTTGTAGCAACCCAGTTGGCCGTCACCTAGCTAGGAAAAGCAGGGGTTGATATCCTTGCGGCCATCATGGGAGTTACCGATGTCGATCTCTTCATCCTGGGCATGACGCAAGCAGCAGGCACAATCACGCTGTTGAAAGTGGCGTCTGCCGCGGTCCTGATCGCCGCTGCGAGTATCTACGCGTATAGCTTGGCAGGTCGAAAAACAGGAATTCAGAGCTTGGGCTTGTTGCCCGGTCTCGCCGCGGTCGGTCTTATTCCCTTGTTCTGGATTTGAATTGCGGTCCTCAGAACCGTCAAGCCCGCTGCGTCTTGTGCACGGTTTCGCCCTCGGTGATCCCGCCGATAATCCCATATTTATCGAGACCATTCCGAAGCGGGTATACCGCTTCATTGCTCCGGTAATAACCGAGGATGAACAACCGAAGGCACCGCTTTCTGAGCCTGGGAGTGCAGCTTTGCTTTTGGGGCGCCCCCTCTTCCTGCAGTCCGGCCGGTTCCTGCAGTTCAGTCCGGCCATGAGGTATCGCGCTCGAATTCCTGGTTGATTTTCGGAGCAAGCCTTGTGTCGGCTCGATGTCTCGCTACAAGACGCACACAGCGGCGAGGTTACCCGATGCTGAACACGCGCGTCGGGATGGTGAGCCGGTTCAGCTTGGTCAGCAGTTCAGTCTGCTCCTCATGCTCGTGCGAACTCGCGCCATCCAGAAACAACTGATCCCGAAGCAGCTCCGGTTTCCTAACCTGTTAAATCGCTTAGCTCGGTTCTGCGTCTTGTACCACGGTTTTAAGGGTCGTTCTGCGCTATCTGGACCCAAATTGGGCCCAAGTTTTCGGGGGTTGGTTTACCCTCTGGCAGACCAACTGGGTTTTCGTTTACGGTTCGTGTTTCCGGATACAGCGCGGCCGACGCCTCCCCGCAAGTTGCTCGCGGTGCCGGCTCCACTGCCGAGGCCACTCTCTAAAGCTACCCTACTGTGTTGACAAGCGTGCCGAGGCCGTCGATTGAGATTCGTATCTCGTCGCCGTGCCGCAGCGTGAAAGTATCCTCGGGAACGATTCCTGTGCCCGTCATCAGCACGCACCCATAGGGGAAGCTGCACTGGCGGAATAAGTAAGAGATCAAATCGTCCGCCGTGCGCTTCCGTGCCGCCAGAGTGGTTGCTCCTGAAAACGCAATGTTCTCAGCGCGAAGAATCTCCAGTTTGATTTCGCTCGAGTTAGCCACCGGCTCGGACGTCACCAGTACAGCTGGTCCCAGTGCGCAACATCGGTCGTAGGTCTTGGCCTGTGGCAGGTAAAGGGGATTTATACCCTCAATATCCCGCGAACTCATATCATTCGCGATGGTGTAACCCACAATCTTTGCGTGTGGGCTAATCACCAGGGCTAGTTCTGGCTCGGGGACGGACCAGTTCGAGTCATCGCGAATGGCGACCTTTTGGTTTGGCCCTACAACGCGGTGCGGCGTCGCTTTAAAAAAGATCTCCGGACGGTCGGCTTCATATACTCGGTCGTAGAAGTCTCCCCCTTCTTTCGACTCCGCCATGCGCGCGACGCGGCTGCGATAATATGTCACCCCTGCACCCCAGACTTCCTGACTCCCGATGGGCGCCCAAAGGTCAGCTAACGCGTTTGCGTCGGCGCGCTGCCATTGCGGAATGGCGGCCTTCAGATGTTCCTCGAGATCGTCGCGGGTTATCAAGCTGTCGAAAGATACCGTTGCCGAGAAGTACAAGCGATCAGCGTCCTCTACTACCACCCCTTTAGCTGTCCGATATATCTTCATTTTCCTTACGTGCGTTCCCTTGCCAAAATGGCGCCGACCTGTCGCATGGAGACTGCCGCGGCCGAGTCTCCGGAGATGGCGGTCAATCGCGGCCTTTGGGACTCATCGATTCGTTCCGTCCCCATACCACCCGAGAGCGATCCGCGGTTTTTTCGTCTACGAAGTCAACCTCCACCTTTCCGCTGCGCAAGAACTCCTCACGGATTTCCACGCCCAAACCCGGCCCTGGAGGCACTCCGAGCCGGCCGTTTTGGGGCGCGCCGGACGCGGTCACCACAGGCAGAAACCTGTCGTTGTAATGCCGCCGGACCGTCTCAAGAATCTTCAGGTTCGGCGTCGCCATGGCCAAATGCCAACTCGCGAAATGCGTGATCGGCCCTCCGCAGTTATGGTAGGCGACTGGCAGATACATGGTGTGTGCCGCGGTTGCGATCTTTCTGGCCTCCGATAGCCCGCCGCACCAGGCAAGATCGGGCATAATGATCGATGCCGCCCGCCGTTCAAGCAGTTCGCGGTAACCCCATCTTGTCAAAAGCCGTTCACTGACGCACAAGGGCTGCTTCACCTGCCTGGCCAGTGCTTCATAGGCTGCCATGTTGTCCTGCGGAAGCATCTCCTCCAGCCAGGTCAGGTGATAGGGTTCGAGGGCATGGGCTATTTCCACAGCACAAGGCAGGTTCCAGAAACCATGGAACTCGACCATGATCTGCATGCTGTCGCCGAGGGCTTCACGAATCTGACGAATCGGCCCGATCCCATCTGCCATTTCCTCCGATTTGATCGACTGTCCCCGATTTCGGATTGCGACATTGTCGAATGGCCAAATCTTCATGGCCTTGATGCCCACGCTCATCAGCTCTTTGGCCAACTCAACCGGTTGCCGATTGAAGTCGTAGTCGTCGTCGTAGCATGTGTTGTAAAGCTCAATCGAATCCCAGCACTGCCCGCCCAGTAGTATGTAGGCAGGAAGTCCGGCGCATTTTCCCAGCAGATCCCATAACGCCACGTCAATTGCGCTCAGAGCGCGTATTTCTGCTCCGCTCCACCCTCGGAATTGAACGTGTGTGAAAAGGTCCAGCCAGAGGCGTTCGATGTCGCGAGGATCCCTACCCAGCAGGACCGGAGCGTAGTCGCTGAGGATCACAGCTTTCTCGCAGTCGGGCGCTGGAAACGTTTCCCCAATGCCATACGATCCCGTATCCGTGTGAATTCGCACCCATGTCCAGCCGATTCCTCCGGCGTGGACTTGCGTCACATTGCGGTAAGTGATGGTCTCTACTTTCGTAATTTTCATCGCGAGTTGCGTTCGACGGTTCTGGATTGTAGCACGCCGTTCTATTTTCAATTGACAGAACGTAGCTAAGACTCGATACTGCTGCCGCACCGAGATGATTCGCCCTATCCATCTGACCACGGGCTACGCCGGAGAGTGGTTTTCGCTGAACCTGTCGAACGGCTTAGTCGCTTTTTCGGTCGTTCCCAGTATCGGCGGGCGAGTCATGGATTTGAGTCTCGGGGAGACCCGGGTCTTCTATACAAACCCGCGTTTGCGGGGCAAGACAATCTCTGCGTCACCCGGCACTGAATTTTCTCTCGGACGAAATTACGGAGGAAGCAAAGTCTGGCCAGCGCCACAGGGTTGGTCCAGTGAACAAGAGTGGCCCGGACCACCCGACCCCGTGCTCGATTGCGGTCTCTACGGCTGGCAAGCAGCGCTCGATCCCGACGTTGCGACAGTTCATTTACAGAGCCTGCACGATGAATACTGCGGAATCACGATGCGGCGGGACATCAAGATCGGCGCGGGTAGCAGCTCAGTCGAAGTGCTTCACACGATGGAAAATACTTCTCGCCGGCCGGTACGCTGGTCGGTCTGGCAAGTGACTCAGGTGGACGCATCCCAAGGCCTGGAGATTTTCGTTCCAGCGAAAGGATTCCATCAAACCTTTGGTGACAAACCTTATCCCGCCGTCTGCTTCAGCGCTGCCGAACGGCGTGTGCGTTTGAAATATGAGGACCAGGTAGCCAAGCTCGCAGTCGAAGCGGACCAAGGATGGTTCGCATCGCTCGACCGGGCCCGCGGTTTTGTATTGGCTGAGACCTTTTCGACTACACCCGGTGCAAGCTATCCGGATGGTGCCCCGGTTGCGTTCTGGATCAGTGGCCAAGGTACCTTCACCCTGCATGGAGATCAGGTGGACATGTCGGCAGGGACTGCCGGCTGTGATCCCCACGTGGAAACGGAAATTATGAGCCCATTGACTGATCTTGAACCCGCCCAGAGCTGTCAATTCCGAACCGCCTGGCACCTGGCTACCATTGACGCACCGGAAATCATCTCCGTAAATTATTGTGGGGTAATTGGCGCTCCGCTCGCGGTTCAACCTGGCTCTCCGGCGCGTTTCACCGGCTCTTTTGGAACCTTCTGGGAAGCTGATCTCCAACTGGTTGCCTATGACCGAGCTTCGCAGATCGTGGGCGCGTTTGACTTGGGCAAAGTGAACCCTCGTCGTCCTGTGATCCTAGACAACAACATTGCTTTGCCTCCGCGTACCGTTCGCTGCAGCCTGGTGCAGTTTGACTCTAACCACAAACAACTTGGGGTTCTCGACCGTGTCTACATTCGCTGACGATTGTCTCGCAGGCAAGAGCATCCTGATCACCGGCGCCCTCGGTGCGATTGGTCAAGTTGTGGCCAGCGCCCTCTTGGCGCACGGAGCTAACGTTCTTGCCAACGACATTCTTCCCGATGAGGAAGGGAATTCCCTGGCCTTCATGCACCACTGGCCTGCCACACATTACCGGTACGTGCGGGCGGATATCACCAAGTCCGACGAAGTGAATCGGCTGCTGACGGCTGCGGTGGCCCAAACCGGCAGGCTGGATGTTGCACTGTGCCATGCCGGGATGGTCCAGGGCTGTTCCATACTTAATTATTCAGAGACGGATTGGGACCGCATCGTTGATTTGAACCTCAAAGGAAGTTTTCTTAGCGCTCAGGCGGCCGCACGAATTATGGTAACCCAGAGAACGAGGGGCAAGATCATCTTTACCTCATCCTGGGTACAGGACGTCCCTTGGCCGGAGATAACGCCCTACGCGGTCACGAAAAGCGCCTTGCGCACTATGATGCGAGGCATGGCCCGGGAACTTGCCCCCCAGGGCATTCGAGTCAATGCGATCGCTCCTGGAATAGTCGGCGTAGGCATGGCAAAACGGCAGTGGGACACGGACCCCGACTACCGCCGCCGCGCGGAGAAGGCTATCCCCCTTGGCACCTTGCAGACTGCCGAGTCTGTGGCCAACGCCCTTCTGTTTCTCTGTTCCGACGCAGCGGACTACATCACGGGCGCCACTTTACTCGTTGATGGCGGTTGCAGTTTGTACCCGATGGATTGAAAGGATCCCGCAACACCTTGTGAAGCGGTCGAACTCGGGCCGAACCTCGCCGCGAGTGTTTCCGAAGAGCACAATCCGCCTGTCCTCATCAATGGGTTCAACGATGATCGAGCGCCGGCAAGCGCGAGTCGTAGTCTGGCACAAGGCGCCCTATTGTCCGCTTGGCAGGCTAGTCCAAACGGGGCAATACTCTCTGAAAACGTAGCCAGCTGGAGTTCCATCAAGCCACGTTTGTGAGATGGTTGAAACTTCGTCGATGCCAAGGGTGGGACCCAAGCATCACGGGTGAGAGTTCGATCACTTTCGGACCGGGGATTAGGTCATTTTAGCTTGAGCTTTCTCCAAAATTGGAGTATTATATTGTTATAAATGGAGGAACTGTGGCAACGATTCAACAAGTCGTCGCTGGCTTCTCCTGGGATACCGCCGTCGACCTTTCGCGAAGGGAGAACCGGACCCGACTGAGTCCCGCCGCAATCAAAGGCCTCATCGGCATTGCAGCCCGCTGGAAATTACGAGACGAAGATACTCGAGCACTTCTTGGCGGAATGTCTAGTGGGAGTTTCTACGGCTTGAAGGGCCAATCTAATAGAACCTTGGATGAGGATCAACTGACGCGAATTTCATTGTTGATCGGGGTCTTTAAGGCGCTCAACATTCTTTACAGCCAGAAGCTCGCAGATTCCTGGATGTCGTTACGGAATACGAATCTGATGTTTGGAGGAGACTCGCCTCTCAATTACATGAAAAAGGGAGGCATACCAGCCATCATGAGGGTTCGCCAACTGCTGGATGCACGCCGCGGTGGTCGGTGAAATTCCCGAGATTGATCACGCTGCGACAGGACGGGACTCATCGTCTCATTCCATATCGCTACAGCGATCGGGGACGCCCAGTTCTAAATCTCCTCGCGCACGACGACGAACAATTGTTGAGTGATCTTACTGAGCTGGAAGGTGCAACAAACGACCGATTGCTCGGCGAGAGCGGGCGCTTGCCAGCGATCAGCATCATCGAACTGGTTTCAGGCTTTCGTCTAGCCCATATAGTCAATGCAGCTTACACTCACTCACACCCTCTCGGAGCAAGATTCAATAGCTTCGGACGCGGCGCATGGTACGCTAGCTTCAAAATGCGCACAGCACAATGGGAAGTGGCATTTCATAGAGCCGCTGAGTTGAAAGAAGTTGGATGGACAGCGGAAGAGATCTCGCCGTACATAGACTACGTCGCCGATTTCAGACATGACTTTCATGACATTCGTGGGGATCCGGACTTTGCAGACTGCCTGGACCGACACAGCTACACTGCTTCCCAGAAACTTGGACTTGAACTGTTGACCACCGGATCAGCTGGAATTGTTTACCCGAGCGTGCGGCACGACCGGGGCGTTTGCATCGCATGTTTTCGTCCTCCCCTTGTTCTAAACGTACGTGAAGGGACCATGCTTACGTTTATCTTTAATAACACGCAGCTGACCAAAGTGGATGAAAGTTGAATCTCGGCATCGGTGACACATGGCCCGCGTGCTCTGAACCGGAGCGCGCTTAATTAGCTCCCGTGCTCTGCGAGCGGAAGCCATACCTGAAAACGAGTATCACCTGGCTTCGAATCAACTTGAACGTTGCCTCGGTGTTTCTTTACGATCCGCTGGACGGTATCGAGTCCCAAACCAGTGCCTGCCCCCACTCCCTTGGTGGTGAAGAAAGGCTCAAAAATATGGGACATTATTTCCGGTGAAATTCCCGGACCGTTGTCGCCAATCTCAACCACCACACATCCATCCTCGCGATACGTTCGGACTCGCAGTTCGCCTTGGCTGTTCATGGCGTCAATGGCGTTGTCGATCAGATTCGTCCAAACCTGATTGAGCTCGCTTCCGAAAGAGTCGACAAGCAGCGGGATGGGCTGATAGTCCCGTTGCACCGTAACTCCGCGTTTGAGCTTATGGTTCAAGATCGTTAAGGTGGCCTCCAGACTTTTCACGATATCGACATTCTGAACCGGCGACTGGTCCATGAATGTGTATTCCTTGATCGCCCGGACCAGATCAGAGATTCGCGAAGTACTGTTCTCGATCTCCTTTAATAGGCTCGCAATTTCGACGGAAGCAGCGATTCGCACCAGGGCCGCACGTGCCGTGGCTGCGTCAAGATTCTCAAATAGGGATTCAAGCGCCGAAGGCTTGATTCCTCTTTGTGCCAACTCGGCCGCCAATTGCCACAAATCGTTTTGCCCATGACTTCGCAGCAAAGAATCAATTTGATCTTCAAGATCGCTGATCGTCAGTGCATCGGGCGGCGGCTCGTCCCGTTGTGTAAAGGAGGACTCCAGTTTTTCGATCTCTGCTCTCTGCGTTGGAGTCAGCTCACGCCGGCCAAGCTCATGGCTGGCATCTTTAATGCTCTTCAAGGTGTCCCGCAGCTGCGCCGCAGCTCGCTTGGCCGCCGACGCAGGATTGTTGAGCTCATGAGCCAGTCCAGCGGAAAGCTTCCCTAGTGCGGCGAGCCTGTCACGCTGTTGTTCCAAGCGCGTGGCCTCTCGAACTCGATCGGACATTACGCCTACTAGGCGTTTGGCCAGCTCTGGCATTTTCTGAATCAGATCGGGAAACAATGACGCTGGAAATCGCAGAATGCGGCTGTCGCTCACCGCTCGGCCCGTAACCGTGAACTGTTTCATTCGCGAAAAAGGCAAGGCACCGGTCACATCGCCCACTTTTCCTGCAATCGCAACGGTTTCGCCGCCGAACTCGCCTCGCCACTCAAACTCGCCCTCAAGCAAGACGAACATCGTGTCGGGCGGATCGCCCTGCCGAGCGTAGACCTCGCCCGCCTTAAGGATCTGCTCTCGCGACTGACTGAGAAACCACTCAATCTGATCGTCAGGCAAATCAGCGAATGCCGGAAAGCGCAAGAGTTCAGAGGAAGTCGCCATTAGACCTTGCTCAGATACTGATGAATAAACTGCACGGCCACCGAACCTTCGCCAACTCCGGAAGCCACACGCTTCACCGACCCATGCCGCACATCTCCGACGGCGAAGATACCGGGCACGTTCGTCTCCAGAAGGAAAGGATCACGATCCGGCGTCCATCCCTTTGGATGCTGACCCTCTCGTATCAGGTCCGGACCGGTCAAGATAAAGCCGCGATCGTCTCGTTCGACCAAACCTCCCAGCCAGTCGGTTTGCGGAAGTGCTCCAATAAAGATAAACATCGAACTGGCCGGGACACGTTCAGTTTTGTTTGTGTCGGAACAAAGGATGGAGATCTCTTCCAGCCGCTTTTCGCCGTGGACCTCCCCAACGCTGGCATGGTTCCAGAGCTGGATGTTTGGAGTCCGTTCAATTTGATCGATCAGATATCGCGACATGGTCGCGGCCAGTCCATCTCCGCGAACGAGGATCACCACTTTATTGGCATACTTCGCGAAATTGATTGCGGCCTGGCCTGCGGAATTCGCCCCGCCTACTACGTAGACCATTTCTCCCTTGCACGAGAGTGCTTCCGTAGCTCCGCCTCCGTAGTAAACGCCGGCGCCCTGGAGTCTATCGATTCCTACAGCATCGAGTCGCCGCCATTGCACGCCGGTCGCGACCATTAGGGCATGACAGGAGATCTCGCTTCCGTCTCCCAGTTTGATGATCCGGTATGGACCCTCCACACGGACGGTCTCTGCCCTCTGAGGCGCGAGGATCTCTACGCCAAAACGCTGGGCTTGCACCACCGCTCGCCGGGCGAGATCGCCTCCGCTGAGACCGGTCGGAAATCCAAGATAGTTTTCGATTCGCGAACTCATGCCCGCCTGACCGCCAGGGGCTTCGCGCTCAATAATCACCGTGTGCAGGCCTTCCGAAGCGCCGTATACCGCGGCAGCCAACCCCGCTGGACCTCCGCCGATGATTGCTAAATCGTAGAAGTCGGTCTGAGCCCGGGTGCGCAGCCCGACTTTTTGCGCGACGTCTGCCGGGGCGCCCTCCAGCAACTTCGTACCGTCGGGAAAAAGAACGACAGGGAGATTCGATGCCTCGGGTCCAAGAACATCGAGGATGCGTTTAGTTTCGGGGTCATTCGCGCTGAGTTCGATGTCAATCCATTGGTAGGGAACGTGATTGCGAGCGAGAAAATCGCGCAATTCGTAGCTGCGAGGCGACCATCGTGTGCCAAGCACTCGTATTCCTTCGAATGCCGGACGATAGGACGCGCGCCAATCATCGAGCAGATCATCAAGCTGGGGATAAAGATGGTCCTGGGGAGGATCCCAGGGCTTCATGAAAAAGTAATTGATGTTTGCTTCATTGATGGCGCTGATGGCGGCGCTGGTATCCGCGTAAGCTGTCAAGAGCGCGCGCTTCGCTTCAGGGAAGATCTGCATTCCCTCTTGCAGAAACTCGACGCCATTCATCCGAGGCATGCGTTGATCGGCCAGCATCAGTGCGACACTGTCATTGCGGAGCTTCAGCTGCTTCAGGACATCGAGCGCTTTCTCGGGCGAGTCGCTGCCAATTACCCGATAGTCGGCACCATACTGCGTGCGTAGATCGCGTTCGATCGCCCGCAGCACATCGGGATCGTCATCGACGCTGAGCAGAATAGGCTTCACCATAACTCCCGCTTACTGTTGTGAGGTGGCCCTGGAACATGAAAATTATGCAGAGATGCCCTGTTTAGATACAGAACCAGGCGTTTGGTTGCAAACCAGATCGGCGATCACGGCCATTTTCCCCATTCCACTAGGAGGAACTTCCAATCACTTCGACCTGGCCAAGTTGCGCAAGGTGGGATGTCGCGTCAGCGTGGTCAACTCCGTGACGTACGAAGAGGGCGGACCTTAGGCCTTCGCTTCGCGGCGCTGGGGGTGTGGGACCATTCAGCACGACCGAAGAAGCGTCAGCGATCCAGAGCGGGGTTTCTGCCGATCTATTGCGCAAAACGCTTTCACCGCGGCAAGGAGATCGCCAGCTATGTCGGTCTGGTCCCTGAGGAAACATCCAGTGGGGAGCAAATATTTCCGCGTAAGATATTGCTGGCGCGCTCATTGGGCGCGTGCAGGATAGCTCCGGCGCCCTTATTGCCGGCGCAAAGGTTACCCCTCACACACAGAAACCCTGAGGGCAACATCGATGATTCAACCTTTGGCGTGATCGGCAGCGCGGGTGATCCTCGAATCGCTCAGGCAGCAGTCAAGTTCATGTTCTTTGCTGCACTACGCGTGTTGTGCGAGTGCGCCGCTTCTTAGTAGAAACTTCCCGCAAGAAACATTCCCTTAATGCAGTTGAACTGTTGAACTGATTCGCCGAGACATAGAGATATTTTCCGGCATGTGGAACAATGGGGTGCGAAGCAGCTTGATGTTGCGGAAGGCAGCTCATAATGATCATGCGTGCGACTTGCGTGAACAAATTCACGATTGCAATCTGCGCGACTGTTTTTGCCGTTTCCCCACTCCGTGTTGCGGCACAGGATGCTGCAACAGCGGTCGTCTTCCGCCTCGGGCAGTTTGACCGCTCCTCCAGCGAATTTGCTTCTGGGAATCCGACGCGGGCGGTTCATTTCGTCATCGCTCAAAGCGACGTCGCCAAAGATTGGTTTGCCTGGCAGCCGGCCGTGCTTGCCGTAACGCTCAAGAGCGCGGAAGCACCTGTCGTCGGCGCTCCCCGTTCGATCTCCTTCACGCTGGCAGGCGCTCCCGCAGCGCGCTACCGCCTCCATCTTGCTCTGCTGATTGAAAATGCGAGTGTGCCCGTCGTTAAGGTCACCATCAACGGCAAGAATGGGAAGTTCTATCTCCACCCGCGGCTTGATTACAGCAATGGCGATCAGGGAGACTCTTTCTTTCCGGCCTATTCGAATGCCGATCTTGACTTTACCTTCCCCGGAAGTTATCTGCGAACGGGAGCAAACACCATTACACTGCAGGCCATCGAAGAGACCGCGGAAGACGTTCCTGACGCTGGGTTCGTTTACGATGCCATCGAACTCGACAGCCAATCCGGCAGAGTGAATTCGCAGACGCCGGCTTCTCGACTGCAGCCTACCGTCTTCTACACGGACCACAACGGCGAACTCCTGGAAATCATCGAAGCCTTTCTCCGCCACTCCCAGCCGTTCAAGCCGGGATCCAAAGCCATTCTCACGATCGACGCGAGAACTTACACGGCTGATCTAACTGGTGGTTACGATTTTGGCGAGGAGAAGGCAGAGTTCCAGGTTTACAAATTCCCGTCCCAAACACTGGCAAAACTGACTGTTGAACTCGATGGCCGCAAGCAGCGATTCACACAAACCATCAACCCCGCCAAGAAGTGGACCCTCTTTCTCGTTCCTCACATCCACGTCGATGTGGGTTATTCGGACTATCAGGCCAAGGTCGCCGCCATCCAGGCCCGCACTCTCGATGAAGCGATGGGGATGACCGCCCGCCATCCGGACTTTCGATTCAGTCTGGACGGCGAGTGGGATCTCGACCAGTTCCTTTCCACACATTCCATCGCGCAGCAGCAACGAGCCATTGAGGCGATCCAAAAGAAACAGCTTTTCGTCCCCGCACAATATGCGAATCTGCTTACCGGCCTACCCACCGCCGAAGTGCTTATCCGCTCCCTCTACCCTAGCGCCAACTTCAGCCGCATCCACCAAACGCCATTCGATTACGCCAATATTACCGACGTTCCTTCATATTCCTGGTCCTATGCCTCGATTCTTGCTGCAGCCGGGCTCCATGCTCTTGTCGGGGGCAGTAACAATTACCGTGCTCCAGTCCTGTTGCAGGGACGCCTGAACGAAAAGTCTCCCATGTGGTGGATCGGGCCGGATGGGAGCAAGGTCCTGCTCTGGTATTCGCGCATCTACCAGCAGATGCAGATGCTTTTTGGCCTGCCTCCGGTCGTGCAGGCTGGGCGCGAGACGCTGCCACTGTTTCTTCAAATGTACTCGGGGACGAACTACCGTGCCGATGCGGCGATGCTCTATGGAACGCAAGTGGAGAATACCGATCTGTTCCCGCAGCAAGCGGAACTGGTGGAGAAATGGAATGGCATCTATGCCTATCCGCATCTGCGTTACTCCGGTTTTGCCGAAGCGATGGAGGATATAGCTGCGCAGTTTGGCAAGGATCTTCCCACGATTCGCGGCGACGGTGGGCCCTATTGGGAAGACGGAGCAGCCTCCGATGCCGCTTACTTGGCCATCGAGCGCCGCACAGAAGCACGAGCGCAAACGGCGGAAAAACTCGCCACCCTGGTTCCGTTTATAAATCCCGAGCTCAACACGGATGCGCAGCAACTGAGCCGCATGTGGACCGATATGGTGCTGATGGACGAGCACACCTGGGACTCCTACAACAGCGTCGGGGAGCCAACCAGTGAGGAGGCCGTCGATCAGCTCAAGGTGAAGGAACAGTTCGCCATCAATGCCGCCGCGCACGCGGACTTTATCGTGCGGCGCGCAATGGCCAACCTGGCGAATGCCATTCCAGCCGGACAGGGCAGCTTAATTGTCTTTAACAGCCTGAACTGGAAACGCAGCCAACCGGTAGTCGTCGACCTCGACAAGGGACAGGAGATCTTAGACCTGAAGCTCGATCAACCAGTACCCTTCGAAATCCTAAGCGCTGGAATCAACTTCAACCGCGTTCGCTTCATTGCTCGGGAAGTGCCCGCGGTCGGCTACAAAGTGTATCGCCTCCAGCCGGAGAAGAAGCCCGTCATCGCCACCGGCCAGGAACAGCGCTCCACTCTAGAAAGCCCCTTCTACGAGCTTGCGCTTGACCCGTCAACGTGTGCAATCCGCAGTATCTTCGACAAGCAGTTGCAGCGTGAAATAGTGAGCTCTGAGAGTCTGTATCGTTTCGCGGAGTACCTCTACGTCACCGGAGGCGACAAGTCCCCGAACACGATACTCCAATACAGTCACGTGTATCCGAAGCCAGAATTAGTGGTTCACTCTCCTGGCAATTGCAAAATCGTGTCGGTTCAGCGCACTGCCGACGGAGATGTTGCGCACACGGAAAGTGAAAACTTCAATACACCTTCCATCCGTGCCGAGATTCGCCTTGATAACCGCGAGAAGAAAATCGAGATACTCGAAGAACTCGAGAAGAAGGAAGTCTTGAGCAAGGAGGCCGCTTACTTTGCTTTTCCGTTTGCCGCCGATCGGCCCCGATTTCAGTATGAAGTGCAGAACGGCGTGGTCGACCCGGCCACCGACATGTATCCAGGCGCGGGTCATGAGTGGTTCAGCGTGCAGCATTGGGTCTCTGTCGAACAGAATGGACTGTCGGCAACCGTCTTTCCCCTCGATGCGCCCCTGATCACCCTGGGGGATATCAACCGCGGAGCATGGCCGGAAGAGTTCGGCAGGCGCCCCGGAACCATCTTTTCCTATGTCATGAATAACTACTGGGACACGAACTATCGTGCCGGGCAGGGAGGTCACTTCCGTTTTCGTTACGTGATTACAAGCGCCTCTTCCACCAATGCTCCGGAATTGAGCCGTATGGGTTGGGCCGAAGTGACACCATTCGAAACCGATATCGTGACGAGCCAGGACAAGGCCGTGTTGCGCTCCGACCCAGAAGCCCGCACTGACACGGTCCGCCGCCCGGAATTGCAGCCGAAGGCCGATTGTTCACAAGGTCCGGACGGTATGCAGCAGAGCTTCGTGGAGATCGACGACCCAAACATCGTGTTTGAAACATTGAAGCCAGCCGAAGACGGAAACGGGACCATCCTGCGCCTTCTCGATCTGGGCGGCACAGAGCGTACAGTGAGGGCGAAGATTCCCTGCCTTCGTCCAGAGCGCGTATGGCAAACCGACGCCGTGGAGCGAGGCCAATCGCCCGTATCAATGGAGGAGAACGGCCAATTCGATCTCACCGTCCACCCTCATGAAATCCTAACGCTGCGACTCGTCGGAGGAAATAAGTAGCTGATCCTGCAGAGAGAGTGCGGGAATCTTCGGGGGTATCAATGAATGATCCAGCCTCTGGGAAATTCCTTTATAAGAGGCCCAGCCACCCTAATGCCGAACTTTTAGGCCGTGAGGCCTGCGACTTCGCCGCGCAAAACGGTGATGGAAGCTTTGGGGAGCGTGAACACTGTTTGTGCAGAGCCGTCGATTGACGAAACCACAGGCGGCAGGTTTGGATCGGCGCGAGCGGTGGCGTCTGACCCGTGCCAAACGTATTGTTCGCTGCCAAATGTGACGACGCGAATCGTGCCGGAGAAATGTCCGGTCCCGCCACTGCTTTCAAAGGCGATTCGAATGGGATGCGCATTCTCTCTATCCTTGTTGATGAGCAGCAAGGCCCACTGGCCGTCTGGACGCCGAACCGCATAGCTCGTGACAAGAGCATTCCCGGCGGGGTCTTCGATTCCGACATCGACGGAATAGAGGTAATGGGTGCCGCTGCGATGCGTCAGCCACTCGTCATTGATCATCCGGCTGGCATAGTAGAAAGCGGTATAGCCAATGATCTTTGCATCGCGGTTCCAAAGGGCATTGCCCCAGATTGCCCAGCCTTGGCAGCCATGCTCGATGACGCTGGGTTCGATGGGCGAATGAATGTAAAGCGCACCGCCCTCAGCGAAGAAACTGCCAACATTATCGGCCAGCCACAGGGCCGAAAAAATGTCGGACATGTAGACCGAAAGCGAACCGCTGAGATTGCTTTCTGTGTTCATGAGTGGAATGGCAGCAGGCAATCCGTCATCGCGAAACGCCTGCAGAGTCTTGCGCGTCAGCTCGCGGCAACGGTACAAATCTTCCCACTTCATTGTGCAGGCTTCGTACGGATAAATTTCAAAGGAAGCGAATGACAGCTTCCCCTGACGATTGTGCGATTTCAGATAGTCGTAGAAGCGGCGGAACCAGGACTTGTTCCCGCGCGCATCGGGCCAGACCGAGACATCCTGATTAATACCCTGGAACACGGGTCCGCCTAACTTGAGCGTGGGATCCACCTTGTGCATTGCGTCCGCAAATTGAATATAGAGTGTGGCGTAGTCCTCGGGCATGTAGTATTGCCCATCGGCTTCCTCGTCCATTTCGACCCAGCTGATGGGATACCCTCGCTTCTTCAAATAAGCGACCATCGCGGCGGCGTCTTCGGGAACGCTATAAATCAGAGGAACGGTGATCAGCGCGGGTAGAGCGTTAGTGATGCCGCTGGTGAAGAAGAGGTCCCAACCGGTTTGGTCTCCGTGCTGACTCAGGTCTCCGGCGGTGTGCCATGGGTCTGTAGAAGAGCAATACGTAGCGGTCTGCTGGCCGCCGTCCGGCGCGTGTTTCACAAAATCCGCGAACTTACCATCAGCCTCTAATCTGCCCAAGTAAACTTCGTAGACGGAGTATCCCACTCGGTGCCGCACGTCATCTTTTCCGTGCGGCCCCGGCTGATTGGACGATTGCGTCATCACGACGCGAACCCAGCGCGTTGAAACCAGATCGTCCGCTAGTTTCAGCGTTACGCTTCCACCTTTGCCCTCGTGAACAACACCGTTGGGGAAGCGAAGCCAGTTGCCCATGGCTTGATTGGCGACAGGAAGGTACTCGCCGCCTTGGCCCGTAGCGTCCATAGCCGGCTCTTCCCAGTTCATGGGATCGGCCCCGACCCAGTACTGTACTTCGTACTCACGAGCGCTTGGTTCACACCAGTCGATGCGGATCGCGTTTACGTCGTAGTATTTGCCCAGATCGACGATGATCCATTGCGGATGCAAAGAGTCGTCCTCGTGGGTGAATGCTTCCGTCAGATAAGGGTTGCTCTTCCAGAATGTCTCGGGATCTCCGTCCGTGAGGCGGGAATAGCCACGGTCGGTACCACCATTGTGCGTGCAGCCGCGGTGGGGCAGACTGTAGCCAAATGAATCGCGAATGGGTTCACCCAGTTCCGAACTACCCACGAAGTATCCGCGCTGGTTGGCTTGGTCCGTCCAGTGGCCATGGGGATTCCAGTGCCAATAATCGATGGTCTCGGGAGTATGCAGGCGGTAGCTGATCGGCCCCCAGCCCGCAGACAAGCAGACGTTTATGTTCTCAGGCGTATAGATCTTGTCGATCGACTCGCGTGACTGAATGTCCATCGATGTCGCGAGGCTTTTATCGGGATCGAAGGAGTTGACGACCTGGGCCGGCGCCGCACGTACTCGGACGACTGGGGGAGCCTCTGGAGGCGAAGTCGCATTTTGATCAGACGGAACGACTGCGTCAGCTAGAGGAGGAATCATCGTCAACGCGGCCGCGCCGACTGTTACCCCCAAGAAAGTACGCCGCGAAGTAGCCATAGAAATGCCTCTCTCGCCAACATCCCGAATCCGAGCTGAGATAGCACTTAGCAGAAAGCGCTGTGAAGGTTGACACAGCTTGCCGCCCCGAGGGCAGCCAAGCGTACTCGAACCGTAGAAATAAAAGTAGCACGACCGCGTGGCGATTAGATTCAAACGGCATAAAAAGTCACCCGCGCAATCCATAGGCGGCGTTCCGGTGAAGTACCTCTGTGGGTAATGCGAAGTCGGCATGTCGGATCAAAGCGGGCTTCTTCAATTGCCCGCCCACGGGCCAACCTCTCATAATCCGGTAAGGGAAGGTTAGCGACAATCCAGAAACTGTGGAGTTGTACGCTTAAAATTGTGGTATTTAGATCGCGACGGCTAGCTTGATGTCGTTCGGTTCTTTCTCCCTGGTTCCACGGCGCAGATGCTTATGGGTTTCGCGGAACCAATGATTCGAGGGGAGGAATCGAGAAGGACGTAGTAAAGGCGTGTTCCGGCGGTTGGGTTTCGTCTTGATTGGCTTTTGCGAGAATCTCCATTGCCTGTCCCGTAAGCGGCGGAATGTGGATCGTCGCCGTGAGCCATTTTTCGCGTACCCAGGCTTGGCCCGTCGCCGGCTGACCATCACATCCAGTAAACGGTAAACTCAGCCATCGCGACCGCTCGGCTTCGTTGGTAATCTCCTGAAAAGCTTTGCGAGCTCCCAGGGCCATTGAGTCATCCTGCGCGCCGACCAGGCTAATTGACGCGCTTTGTGAGGTGGCCATTTTCAGCCAGGAACGCACCGCCCGCCCGGCACTTTCCTCTGTCCAGTGTGCCTTCAGCACCTTCACTTCAATGTTCGACGGTTTCGTCTCCAGCATCCCGGACTCGCGTTCTTGGGCCGAAGAACTCTGTGAAGGTCCTTCAATGTATAAAACAGAACCGCCTCGGGGCAGCAACGCTGCGAATTGTCTTCCCTGAATGCGTCCAATCTCGGTGTGATTGGAACTAAGAGCAAACATAGGTGCGGTCGCTGCCTTGCGCAGATCCGACAAGTAATCCGGCTTCCGGTTCAGGACCGCCCAACCGATTCCTGCCGCACTGGCGGCACGGGCTACCTGCGGAAGAGCCGTGCCTCCAAACGGCTCTACCACGATCGCATCGGGTCGAGACTCAACTCGGCTTTGGATTGCCTTTAGCAGTTGCGTGCTCTGATTCACGGCATCGTTATCGGCAAACACTATCTCCACCTCGCTCCCCAGTTTGTGCGCGGTCTCTTCCGCGGTCTGGGCTTGTGCCACTTGGAAATCGTTCTCGCGGGTGTGGAGAGACACCAAGAATCGGAGCTTTTTCGTCATTTCGCAAGTGTACCCGTACCCAGGGATCCATGAAATGCCTCAAACGATTCTCGGCGGGTGACGGGCCAACGTCCGTAACCCCGTAAGATATTGCTTGGCTTGAAGAGCTTAACCTTTTAGGACCGAAAGCACTATTTCGGTATCAGATAAGAACCGCGGATGTTCTCATCCAAGGTCGCGAGGAGTGCACCATTCGCCTTTGCCAGATGGCTCAAATGGTCTGCGATGCTTTTCTGGCCCTGGTAATCCTCTGATATTGCTCACCAGTGAGCAGGACATAAGAGGGACGCCTCGATCCGTGATGAAAACCGGCCCCCGGTTCCGCCCAGTGATGCGTCAGGAAGGCTTCTTAGCGTTCCGCCTTATTGTTGGTCAGTTCACTGCGGATGTGACAAAATGGGCGCGGTTCTTAAGTGGAGACCGTCCCGTTCATGGAGATCGTTCAGTGGCTCCCCCCCGAGGCAATGAAGATCGTTCTAGTCCTCTTCCTTTCGTTTTTGATCGGACTGGAGCGAGAGGAGCATAAGGCGGCAGCCGGGTACTACGCATTCGGCGGGGTTCGAACGTTTCCCCTGATAGGACTGATCGGCTACTCGGTAGCGTTGCTGTCCGGAGCGCAGCTCATTCCCTTAACCCTCGGATTCTTAGTCGTCGGCAGTTTCCTACTGCTGTCCTATTGGCACAAGCTTTCCTGCTCGGAGGCTGCGGGCGTCACTTCGGAGATGTCCGGTCTGGCGACTTTCCTGGTAGGCGCTCTCGTCTACTACGGACACTTCTGGATCGCCACCGCTTTGAGCGTGGCCAGTTTGTTGCTGCTCGAGCTTAAATCAGCGCTGGAGAAACTAGCGACTCGTATTCCTTCGGAAGAGATCTTCACCTTCGCAAAGTTCTTGCTGTTAACCGCTGTCATTCTGCCCATCCTGCCGAATCAGGAATTCGGGCACTTTCACATCAATCCTTTCAAAACCTGGCTCGTGGTCGCGGCCGTGAGCACGATTTCCTACGGCAGCTATGTACTGCAGAAGGTCACGAAAGAACGCGGTGGGGTGGTACTGGCTGCGATTCTCGGCGGAGCGTACTCATCTACCGTTACAACCGTCGTCATGTCGCGAAGAGCCGCTCGTGAGGAGCATCCCCATCTTTTTGCAGGCGGAATTCTGATTGCGTCCGGCATCATGTATCTCCGGCTCGTCGCTCTGGTTGCACTGTTTAACCATAGACTCGTAGCCAGACTTGCACCGGCATTTCTCGTACTGGCGGGAGTAGCCATTGGCGTCGGTTGGTACTGGTCGCGTCGTCCGGATGCATCGGCATCTCAGGTCAAACGCGAGTTTGAGCCAAAGAACCCTTTGGAACTGTTTGCCGCGTTTGGTTTCGCGGCGCTATTTCTAGCCATGGTGGTGGCGACGCAACTAGCGGTTACTTACCTAGGGAAGGCTGGGGTCGATACCTTGGCGGCGATCATGGGAGTAACTGATGTGGACCCATTCATCATGGGCATGACGCAGGCGGCGGGCACAGTAACGCCGTTGAAAGAGGCATCTGAAGCCGTCCTGATTGCCGCAGCGAGCAACAACCTCATTAAGGGCGTCTACGCATACAGCTTGGCAGGCTTAAAAACAAGAACTCAGGTCTTCCTGCTTTTGGCCGCGCTTGCGGTTCTCGGATTGCTCCCGCTGTTCTGGATTTGATAAGTATCAGTGGGACCCAGTCGCCGGCGAACTTCTGAAACATGAAACACTCGAGTTTTCTCGGGTATCGCCGCTCTTAGCACCAACGAGTGACTGGGATCATGGAGATTCCCGTCCGCATTGAACTAGACATAGGAACCCCTCGCGTTGATCGCGGTGACCGGAAGCAGGCGTGATTCTTCGCGCATACACCCCCGTGGCTCGGAGCTGCTCCAGGACACCAGCTCATTTCGAGTTATTAGAATTCTCTTAGCGCCTGGCGCAGGTTCTCCACCGCCGAGCAGTGGCGGTCGCGCGCCGAGTCCGCTCGCAGCCGATCCTCATGGCTTCTTTGGCCTCGATCGTGGGACTTCTGCCCATGGCTTTGAAACTGGAGACGGGAAGCGAAGCGTACGCACCGCTGGCCCGGGTCATTATTGGCGGCCTGTTGACCTCTGTCGTTCTCACCATTTTTGTAGTTCCAGCCGCGCATTCGTGAATTTATGGCCGTCGCTCCCATGCTGAGACGCGAAGTTCCTGAACAACGCCAATGATGTCACGCGCTTCGCGAAAGTGACCGGCCATACTCCGTTCGCAGGATGCTCCAGCCACCGTTTATCTCGTTTCAGTCCCGACAATCATCCCTGGCGGCGCGGCGGGGGATGATCAGAACTGCTGAGCCAAGGTAACCATTGTCCCGCCAATGACAATGATCAGTGTAAACGTCCGCCATTTCATTGGGCATTTATCCCGCGGACTATAGCAAATTCGCCAACGGTGACGTTTGCGTAATGCTCGCATTCTGGATGAACAAACGCACTGGGGGGCCAAATTCCCAATTCCCCTGGACTGCGCGTTAGTTGGATAAGACACAGCTTTAACACCTCGCAGGCAAGAGGGGCGCGGCCGCGGTTGTCGAGCACCTCGACGAACTTTTCGACAGATGTCGACTGCTCCGACACTTTCCGAACCTTTGAGCAGCGCCCTTGCATCAGATTGGGCATAACGAAGTGTGCCTTGGGGATTGGGGTCGGGAACCGTAGAAGTTGTGCCACTGCGAAAATTGAATCTGAGCGAGGGCGAGGTGATGGTCACTACTGCGTCAGCCTATCCAATCGTGGAAGAGCAGCGTTATCTCGCGTTGCTGCGTGCTGCCAACGCTATCGCCACGTCGGGTGACTGCGACTGTGCTTCCAATGCACTGGTCGAAAAACTGAAGGAAGTCACCGCTTTTGATTTCATCCATGTAGCAACATTCGACAGGGAGACCAAGCGCGCGTGCTGGGCGTTGCTGGAGTCAAACGGTACAAGACTGGAGTCGGCACCGCTCGACGATCTTTCTTCCGAACACTCTCCTATTGCGTGGGTTCACGAAACGGGCCTACCCCTCATCACTCACGATTGGCGCGAAGAGGCACGGTTTCGGACGTATGGGCTTTTCCTTGCCAACCACGGCGTGGCATCAACCTGTACCCTCCCGTTAGTTCGAGGATCGCGCCGCTTGGGTGTACTGAGTTTAGGTCGGTCCTATCCGAATGGCTACGACGATGAAGAGGTTCGTTTTCTTGCTCTCGCCTCAGAACAGATCGGTTTGGCGATTGATGCCGCGGTGAACTTATACATATCCCAGCGGGTGCAGGACCGATTGAAGTTAATCCTCGACCTGTCGAACCAGGTAGTTTCCAATCTGGAGTTTCACGATCTTCTCGTAGCTGCCTCTGTGAGTGTCCGGCGTGTCATGGATTGCGATGCTGCAGCGATTATGTTGGCCGAGTCTGAGGGTACGCAACTGCGTGTACACGCGCTCGACTTTCCCGAAAGCCGCGGAATCTTCACCGAGGGAGTAAACGTCCCAATCGACGGCACGATGCCCGGCGATTCGTTCAAGAGCGGCAAGCCTATCGTCTTAAACCGTCTCGACCCTGATGAGATTCCCCCGGAGATGTACGCAAAGGCGATGGGGGAAGGTTTGCACTCTTTCTGCGACGTCCCCCTGATCAGTAAGAATCGCATGCTGGGAGTGCTGGCAGTCGCCAGACGCGAGGAGAACGCATTCGACAGCGACGAAGTCTCGTTCTTGATTCAGGCGGCAAATCAGGTGGCAATCGCGGTGGAAAATGCGCTGGCCTACGGCAAGATCGCGGAACTCACAGAGAGATTGGCGCAAGAGAAACTCTATCTGGAAGAGGAAATCCGCGGGGAGATGGACTTTGAAGGGATCGTGGGACAAAGCTCCGCACTGCGGCACGTCTTGAATCTGGTAGAGACGGTTGCTCCCAGCGATTCGACGGTGCTGCTACTAGGGGAAACAGGCACGGGAAAGGAATTGATTGCCCGCGCCATCCACGATCGCAGCAAACGCAAAGATAGAACCTTTGTAAAACTCAACTGTGCAGCCATTCCCACCGGCTTGCTGGAAAGCGAGCTCTTTGGGCACGAACGCGGCGCCTTCACGGGAGCGATCTCGCAGAAGATCGGCCGCCTGGAGCTGGCTGATCAGGGTTCGTTGTTTCTGGACGAGGTGGGCGACATCCCGATCGAGATTCAGCCAAAACTGCTGCGTGCTCTGCAAGAACGGGAATTCGAACGACTGGGCAGCACTCGAACGAAGCAAGTGAATGTGCGACTGGTCGCCGCCACCAACCGCGACCTGGAAAAGATGATCGAAAGGCGCGAATTTCGCGAAGACTTGTATTACCGGCTGAATGTCTTTCCCATCCGCATCCCTCCCCTGCGGGAGCGCCCCGAGGATATTCCACTTCTCGTTCGTTACTTCACCCAGAAGTACAGCCGCCGCATGGAAAAACAGATCGATTCCATTCCAACCGCCGCCATGAAAAAGCTTGCCACCTGGCACTGGCCGGGAAATATCCGCGAATTGGAGAACTTCATCGAGCGCTCGGTGATCTTGACGCATACTTCTGCGCTGCAGTTGCCCCTGGGAGAGATCGGCACGAACGGAACAATCCCGCCTGGACCTGGCTCGCGAGAGGCGCACGATCGCGATGAAATCGTGCACATTCTCAAGGAGACCAGGGGTCGAGTTGCGGGTCCGCAAGGAGCGGCGGCGCGCATGGGCATCAAGCGAACCACGCTCATCTCGCGTATGAAGAAACTCGGAATCGAGCCACGCAGCATCTCTTAGCGCTGCCAATTGTGGTCTCACGTTCCTTTGGACCTCTCGAACAGACTGGCTCTCGCCCCTCCTTCGTCAACTGTCGAAGTCAAATGTCGAAGTAGTCATCGACATCTCTCGACAGTGACTACCCGCAACTCTCGCTCTGACCTATCAATTTCAGTGACTTGCGCGAGTCGTTCACGCGACCTGACTTTGGCCTGCCTGTTGCTCTGATCAGAAGCGCTGGTGAAATGAGCAAATGTTCAAGATCTCCATCGTTGAAGAGCGCAGCCAGCGACGGCTGATGCTGGAGGGCAGGTTGATTCGCCCGTGGACCGCGGAGGTTGAGAGCGCGTGGAAGACAGCCGGGGAACAACTTCAAGGTCGGAAGTTAGTCGTTGATCTGACGAACGTGACACACATCAGCCCGGACGGCGAGATCACGCTGTTCAAGCTGATGAGGGACGGCGCGAAGTTTTCTTGCAGAGGCGTGCTCACGAGGCATGTCTTGAAACAGTTGGCTCGCAGGTGCCGGTGTACCCCGTAATAGAGCTTCTTTGTCGAATCATGCGGGGTTCAACCGACTATCCCAGGGAAGGGCAGGAGGAAAAATGCTCGGCAGAGGAAAAGTCAGAAATCGGCGGCCATCCCCCTATGCGACAAGAAGTGAGTTTTACCGAATATTCGAGACAGATATGAACAGCCTATATCTCTTGTCGTTCTTACTGACCGGGGATCACACCATGGCCGAGCAGTGCTTCGTCGGCGGACTTCATATCGCCCAGGAAGGGAATCAGGTCTTCAAGGAATGGGCGGAATCCTGGGCGCGACGGGCCATTCTTCAGAATGCGATTCGAATGATCCGTCCACGGAACATCGCCGACAGTGCGGACCAGACAACTGATCCCGGCAGCATCCATTCAGCTACCGCCCTTGCCATGACGGAGCAGCCCGAGATTGCTGGCATTGTTGCTCTGCCGCCATTCGAACGGTTTGTATTCGTGATGTCCGTGCTGGAGCGCTATTCCGATCAGCAATGCTCACTTCTTCTCGGGTGCACCCGCGGCGACGCAGCGGCAGCACGAACTCGGGCACTCGAACGCATGGGGAGATTCGCCGATCTTCACCGCGAGTCCGTGAGCATAAGCTCGAACCGGAAAACACGACGAGACGACTCTGGATCGCAGCCGCAGAGGGCGGCTGTTGGCAGCCTCGCCCTTTCAGCATAACCACAACACCAAATTCAGGAGTAACAGGCAATGACGATGCTCAGGACTAACTTTTTTCTTCGCAAAGCAGAACTCGCCCTCGCCGCAGCCGCACTTGCCGTGACGGTGGCCTGCAGCAGAAGCAACGTCCACGCGGCTGGGCCTGCGATGCCGCCGCCCCTGGTGACCACGGTTCGGGCCACAACTCAGGATGTGCCTCGATACCTGGACGAGATCGGCAGAAACGCAGCCTTCGAATCTGTCACGATTACGCCCCAGGTCAGTGGCCGGGTTATCGAGCGGCACTTCCAGGACGGCGAAAACCTTAGCCGTGGGCAGCTTCTGTTTGTTATCGATCCTCGCCCCTACAAGGCACAGGTCGACTCCGCGCAAGCTGCCCTGGCTCAGGCAAAAGCGGCTCTCGATCTTGCAAAAATCCAGTTCGCGCGCGATGAGGAGGTCATTGGAGCCCACGCCATCTCGCAGCAAGACTACGACACGAAAAAGAACGCGGTCGATCTTGATCAAGCGCAGGTCGAAGCCGCCGAAGCAGCTCTAGAGACCGCGAACATCAATCTCCAGTACTGCTACATTCATTCTCCCATCGATGGCCGAGCTGGCGCCCGTCTGGTCGATGTAGGAAACGTCGTGCAGCCCAACACGACTTCGCTGTTGTCCATCCAGCGCCTCAATCCGATTTATGCGAACTTCACCGTCACCGAGGGCGATCTACCGGCAGTTCAGAGAGAGATGTCCAGAGGAACGTTGAGGGCTGTAGTTCGCCTTCCTTCGGACACAGAGAATGCCGCCCGAAGCGGACGCGTTGAATTTCTTGATAACGCCGTGCAAAACGGCACTGGCACCGTGAACCTGCGGGCGACCATGAGCAACTCTGACCATCATTTCTGGCCTGGCCAATTTGTTGATGTGAAGCTCGTTCTCTCCACAGAAAAAGGAGCGGTGTTGATTCCGAATCAAGCTGCGCAGATCAGCCAGCGCGGACCCTTCGTTTACGTTGTGAAGGCGGATGACACTGCCGAACTTCGCCCCGTGAAACTCGGGCAGCGGCAGGGCGATCAGGTAGTTGTGACCGAAGGCGTTGCTGCCAATGAGCGGGTCGTGCTCGCCGGCCAGATGCTGGTTCGACCAGGAGGCAAGGTGCGCGTCGACGGCAGCTCAGCTTCAGCGCCCGCTTCGAACGCCAGTGGCAAGAACACTCAGAATCCAGGAGGGCAGTCGTGAATCTCTCCGAGCTTTTTATTCGTCGCCCCGTTATGACGGTGGCGTTGACCGTGTCGGTGATCCTGTTCGGAGTGGCGGCATATCTTCGCCTGCCGGTCAGCGATCTTCCGGCCATCGACTATCCCGTGATCCAGGTGCAAGTCAGTTATCCGGGCGCAACGCCCGAGACGATGGCGAACAACGTCGCTACGCCACTGGAGCGCCAGTTCATGCAGATTCCCGGACTGGAACTGGTGACCTCGAACAACGGTCAAGGATTTTCCAGCTTCGTGCTGCAATTCGATCTCTCCAAGAGCCTCGACGGTGCTGCCACGGACGTGCAAGCCGCCATCACGCGGGCGCAGGGACAGCTTCCCGTCGATCTTCCCAGCCCTCCTACATTCACGAAAACGAATCCGAACGATCAGCCGATCATGTACATCGCGATGGTCAGCGACACTGCTACCGAGGGTCAGCTCTACGACTACGCCAACACTCAGGTGGGCGAGCGCATCAGCATTCTGCCCGGAGTCAGCCAGGTTGCCATATACGGCACTCAGTCGGCGGTGAGGATCAAGGCCGATCCTTCCAAGATGGCGGTTCGAAACATCACGCTGGAAGACCTGACCAACGCGATCAAGAACGGCACCGCCTATACCGGCGCCGGCCAGTTCGACGGCCCGCATCGCACTTTTCTGTTGCAGCCGCAGGGACAACTCACGACCGCCGACCAATACGACAACCTTATCGTCGGCCAAAGCAATGGCGCGCCGGTTTATCTGAAGGATGTCGCGTCATCCAAGGACGGTCTGCAGAACGAACGCATTGACATGCGTTTCTGGGTGCGTGGCTATCCTCAGCCCGGCGCGACTGTCGTGGTGGGCGTGTTTCGCCGTGCTGGAGTGAATGCGGTTGCAGTCGCCAAGTCCGTGCGCGATCTTCTTCCTACCATTCAATCTCAGCTTCCCGGCTCAGTCGTGATCGTTCCCGCCTACGACCGTTCGCTCACCATCGTCGGCGGAATCAAAGACGTCCAGATGACGCTCTACATCGCCTTCTTTCTTGTAGTCATGGTGATCTTCATCTTCCTGGGGCGCGCGACCGACACGATGATTCCTGCTGTCGCATTGCCGTTGTCGCTGCTATTGACTTTCATTGCGATGAAAGTTCTGGGTTACAGTCTCGACAATCTGTCGCTGATGGCGCTGACACTGGCGATCGGCTTTCTCGTGGACGATGCCATCGTCTTTCTCGAGAACACCGTTCGATTGATGGAAACCGGAATGAGCGCCTTCGATGCGTCTCTGGAATCGGCCAAGGAAATCAGCTTCACCATCTTGGCCATGACGCTCTCGCTGGCCGCTGTGTTCATTCCGCTCGTCTTCATGAGCGGATTGATGGGGCGCATCTTCCGTGAATTCTCCATCACCATCGTGATCTCGATTCTGGCCAGCGGAATCGTTTCGCTCACGCTCACACCGTTGATGACTTCCAGACTGCTCAGCAATCGCGGAGAAGGAGCGAAGAAAACCTGGATGGAACGCGTATTCGGCGCTTTCGAACGACGTGTACTCGATGTGTATGGACGCTCCCTCTGGTTCTTTCTGCGCAATCGCTGGATTTCAGCCCTGACCTGGGTGGTCTGCCTCGCGGGGACCGCATACCTCTTTTATGTGGTCCCGAAGGCATTCCTGCCGGTAGGTGACAGTTCATTCATCCGCGGCGTGCTGGTGGCGCAGGAGGGAACATCGCCTGACCAGATGCGCGCTTATCAGACGCAGGCGGAAAAAATCATGAAGGCGAATCCCGCCGTGCGTAGCACCTTCACCATGAGCGGGAATGCAGGTTTCCTGGGGTCGAATCAAGCGTTTCTGATCGCGTTTCTCAAAGATCCCAAAGAGCGCGCCCCGATCGGTGAAGTAGCTGGCCAGTTAATGGGCGGAATCGCCGGCACGATTCCCGGGGTGGTGGCGTTCCTGCAACCGAATCCGGCGCTGGAAATCAGCACCGGCGCAACCGCCAACGCGCAGGGACAATTCGCCTTCGCTCTTTCCGGCATTGATCCTAACCAAGTCTATGCAACGGCAGGAAAGATGATGGCAAAGATGCATGAGTACCCCGGATTCTTGTTCGTGAATTCCGATCTCTACAACCACACTCCCAACTTGCAGATCGATATTCTTCGCGATCAGGCAAAGCTTTACGGAGTGTCAGAGACCCGCATTCTGACCCTTTTGCACGACGCCTATTCAGAGAACTACAGCTATCTCATCAAGAAGGCGACCGATCAGTACCAGGTAATTCTGGAAGTTGCCGACGACGAGCGCTCCATTCCCGAAGACTTGAGCAAGCTCTACATCAAGAGCGACGACGGCCAGCGCATGATTCCGCTCAGTGCGCTTACCAGTTCGCACGCTGTCATCGGGCCGCAAGCGGTCAACCACATCAACCAATTCACCAGCGTCACCATGTTCTTCAACCTGAAACCCGGGTATGCCATCGGTCCGGCAACTCAGTTCGTCCAGCAAACCGCGAAACAGATCCTTCCACCGGGTATTCAAGGATCGCTGCAAGGCGAGGCTCTAACTTTCCAGAATACGGTTTCGGATCTGGCGATGCTCATGGTCGTTGCCGTCTTCGTCATGTATGTGATCCTCGCGATTCTTTATGAGAGCTATCTGCACCCGATCACGGTTCTTTCGTCCTTGCCCGTGGCGCTGCTTGGCGGCTTGCTGACGCTCTGGATTTTCGGGGCGGAAGCTTCTCTCTACGCCTACATCGGCATGTTCATGCTGATGGGCATCGTGAAGAAGAACGGAATCATGATCGTTGACTTCGCCGAACAAAGGGTTCGCGAAGGAATTGCCGACGATCAGGCGATTCACGACGCCAGCATGCAACGCTTCCGCCCAATCATGATGACGACGGCTGCAGCGTTGCTAGGCGCGCTTCCCATCGCGCTTGGTTACGGCGCCGACGGATCCTCGCGCCGGCCGCTGGGCCTTGTGGTAGTGGGCGGCTTGATTGTTTCGCAGTTCATCACTTTATTTGTGACTCCGGCCATCTATCTTTACCTCGAGGAATTCCAGGAGAAAGTGCTGGATCGGGTACCTTTCCTGCGCTCTACGCGCAAGCCCGCGCAGCCCGCGATTCCAGAATTCGCGCTGCAGGAAGGAAGTGGAGATTAATCCCATGAATCTTCTTAAGAATATTTATTCTTCTCTGAGCATTCTGCTCGCTTTGACCGGGATGATCGGTTGTGCGGTCGGGCCAAACTACCGGCGTCCCACCGTCGATGTTCCGGTCACATATCGTGGCGCGACCGCCGATTCATCGGCTGCTCCGAATGCTCAGCCTGCCCAGGCGAAGCCACCGCGACCGGCTGCAGGTTCGTCCGTTCAATCTTCGTCTGTTCAATCTTTGGGCGAGGAAAAATGGTGGGACCTCTTTCGCGATCCCGAACTGCAGTCGCTGATTCGCACCGCCCTTAAGAACAACTACGATGTGCGCATCGCTGCCACCCGTGTTCTTCAGGCTCAGGCGCAACTCGGAATCACCCGCGCCGATCAGCTTCCGTCGGTGACTGGAGGCGGCAACATTACGAGCCTGCAGAACCCCGTACTCGGGCCAATTCCTTCCTATGAACTCACCCAGGGACAAGTTGCCGCATCGGCAGCCTGGAATCTGGACTTCTGGGGAAAATATCGGCGCGCCACCGAAGCAGCGCGAGCGAATCTCTTGGCCAGCCAGTGGGCGCAAAAGGAAGTCATGGCAACTCTGGTAGCGAGCGTGGCGACCTCCTACTTTCAGCTTCGACAGTTGGATCTCGAACTGGAAATTTCGAAGCGCACCTTGAGTTGGCGCGACGACTCTCTGCAACTGACACAAACTTTAGAACAGCACGGAATCAGCTCGATGTTGGACGTGCGCCAATCCGAACAACTTGTCTATACCGCTGCAACCGAAGTCCCGGACTTCGAGCGCCAGATTGCTGAGCAGGAAAATGCCATCAGCATACTTCTTGGAAATAACCCAGGCGATGTTCCTCGCGGCCTGAAATTGACCGAGCAACCGCACGCTCCCGAAGTGCCGGTCGGGCTCCCCTCATCGTTACTGGAGCGGCGGCCGGACATTCGCGAAGCTGAAGCAAACCTCATCGCCGCGAACGCCGAGATCGGTGTGGCCCGGGCCGCGTACTTTCCGCAAATCTCGCTTACCGGAACCGCTGGCTTCGAAAGTCCAGCGCTCACCAATCTCTTCACGGGACCGGCTGGCGTGTGGGATCTGGCTGCTTCTTTGACTCAGCCCATATTCGAGGGAGGAAGGCTCAAGTCGAACCTTCGCCTTACGGAGGCGCAACGCGACCAGATGGTCTTAACCTATCGACAGACGATCCAAGGCGCTTTCCGCGATGTGTCGGATGCTCTCGTTGCCTATCAGAAGGATCAAGAGCTCACTGCTCAGCAACAGCACCTGTTCGAATCGGCGGAGGACGCGGCGCGGCTCTCACAGATACGCTTCAAAGCCGGGACCGCCGATTACCTGGAAGTATTGACCAATGAGACCAACTCTCTTTCCGCCGAGCTAGGACTGGCGCAGGCGCAAGGCAACGAACTCATCGCTCTGGTGCAGCTCTATCAGGCTCTTGGCGGCGGTTGGCACGCGTAATGTGGCCCGCTGCCGAGGAGAGCTGAGATGGGATGGTGGCACCTCAGAAAACGGGATCAGGATGTAGAGCGGGAACTACAGTCCGACCTTGATCTGGAGGAGGAAGAGCAGCGGGAACTCGGCGAATCACCAGAAGAAGCCCGCCATGCCGCCTTGCGCGCTTTCGGCAACCCTACTGTGATTAGCGAGCAGACTCGCGCCGTCTGGAGTTGGAATGTGCTGGAGAGTCTTCTTCGCGACCTGAGAATCAGCGTTCGAACCCTGTTTCGGTCGCCTGGATTTTCGTTGATTGCGGTGATTGTGATTGCGCTGTGTATTGGTGCTGCAACTTCGTTGTTTACGGTAGTGCGATCGGTTCTGCTCCGACCGCTTCCTTTCCGCGATCCGAGTCGGCTGGTGATGATCTATGAGCATTTCCGCGATCCCGAGGACAATGCGCACGGGTCCAACTACAATCCCGTCGCTCCCGCCGACTATCGCGACTGGCGCGCGCAGACCCGCGGCTTTGAAGATATGGCTGCGTGGCGCTATGGGCAATTCAAACGCCAGCCTGGTGCTCGGCTTCGCAGTGCTGTCGTTGATATTGGCGTCGGTAGGGTTGT
Organism: uncultured Acidobacteriaceae bacterium; assembly: GCA_963772045.1. GTDB lineage: Bacteria > Acidobacteriota > Terriglobia > Terriglobales > Acidobacteriaceae > Sulfotelmatobacter. Next base: position 739,047 of record CAVYWC010000007.1, read on the forward strand.
ACGGAGTCCTTTCTTACCTGACGACACAGCGCACGGGAGAGGTTGGCGTTCGCATGGCGCTTGGTGCGAAGCGGGGGCAGGTTCTGCGCCTGCTGCTGGGCGAAGGCCTGCGTCCAGCGCTCTATGGGCTGACGTTTGGCCTCGCCACGAGCATCGGAGCGGTACGCATAATCCAGTCGATGCTTTATGGAACCCGTCCGCTCGATCCGGTCATCTTCACGGCCGTCGCTGCAACTCTACTGACGGTGGCGGCGCTGGCCTGCCTCGTTCCGGCGTGGAGGGCGTCGCGGATAGAACCAATGCAGGCATTGCGAACGGAATGAGGAGGAGGTTCTCGGGAACAGTATGGGGAGGCGGAAGAGAGTTGACATGAAAGGTGGTGGTCATCCAACCGTTTTGGGGTTCATCGGCAACCGCTTGCAGGGCATTGATCCTTCCGATACTCATCGACATAGATTGTCCATGGAGGCTCGTGCAGAGCGTCTCTATACAAACCGGTCTTGAAGTAGATGAGGGCGTGTCTAGGGTGACCGGGTCCAGGCTGGTAGATCGTGGGTCCTTGATAATGGACGATTCCGCGTCCTTGCAGGCTCACATCGACGGTTCCTTTGCTGGTTGCGTCCCAGCGCGCAGCGAAGCGAAAGTCGAGCCACTTTCCGCGAATATCTTCGTTGCCTTGATAAAGCAGCGTTTTCCCATGTTCGTCGTTACGGGTGACCTGAAGCCGTCCGTTTTCGTAACGCAAGGCGAGAACGGGGTTATCGGGGACACAAGGTGAACCTTCGCAAAGCTGTCTCCACTGAGCGATCACCAACCGTTCTGGAGTTTGTGGAAAATTGTTGGGGAGGTAGAGGCTAAAGGAATAGACGTAGGTTCTGCCGGTGCGAGAGAACAGCCACCAAGACTCCATTAACTCGTCACGTTCTGTCGCTGCTCCCGATTCGCTCGCTGCTTCGGATCGGTCGCCAGAACGAACTGTTATCGCGAGCGCCCTGCGACCCGAACGTACCACCGACTCTTCAAGTACAACCGCTCCGGGTTCGAAGCGGCGATCGGTCCAGCGAAAATGACTCAGGTGAGACGACTCAAAGCTGTCGTAGACATGAATCGGAATGGTTCTCAATGCCAGAATGAACAGGAACGAAGTTGAAGCAATGACGACGAGTGCCCATAGGAAATATTTCATGAAATTGGCAGCGCTATCTTAACCTCAAAGGGTCAATGAGGCTATCGAGTATCCGCGAGTGTTGCGCGGCTGATCGCGATTCGTGGAGGACGGGGGCTAGCCAGGACCTATTGTCAGCTGGCGAAAATGTATGGCCCGTCGCCAGACTGCAAGAGGTTTGAAGCTGAGCGAAGGGACAGTCCGCGTAAATGTATCCGGCCGCAAGTGGAGAATGTTCCGGTCGAGGTCACATTCCCCTTTACGGTCTGATTACCGGTGAATGTGTTTCGCTACGGTTAGCTCAGGAACTTTCGTCGTATCGAGATTGAGCGTAACGTTTCCTTTCGTGCCGCCGCCCGTCAGTCCGGTTCCGGCGGTGATGCCCGTGATCGTGCCCGGTCCCGTGCCGGAAAAAGTTTGGCTCAAAGCAAACGCGATAACTCCGTTCTTGGCGATCTTCAGTCCCGTCTCGGTCGGTGTAGCTGAGCCCGAGGCGTAGAGCAGGTTGAGCGCTCCGATGCCGGCGCCGTATTGTCGGCCGAGGAAAAGCCGTAAACGCACTCCCGTCATCCATAAAAGGCCGCTTTACTCGATCCCTCAATCAAAATCCTCAGCGCTTCAGAAAACGAAAACAGAGCCCTGAAAGGGAACAAAAGAGTTTGCGCTCGCGCATTCGACCTCGCCGACGGTGTTTGAGGACGCATATCGATCGGCCCCGGCATACGCGGAGCATGACGCGCTCGTCCAGTCTGGCGTTGCAAGGAAGAAGCGGTCGGTGATCTGGAAACCAAAATCAACGTCAAAGTCACCGCTGCTGATTTCTGTAAGCTTGAAGCCGCAGGGGGGCGTTGTTGCCGCCGCCCCGAACAGAGTTGAATTGAAGCAGCGGGTGATGCTGTAGGGTGCGTTAAGTCCTTGGACGTACACCATTGCCTTCACCCAGCCTCCGGCCGTGCGCGCCTGCTGCACGTTGCTGTCGGTAGCAAACCCAAACGAAGTGCCGTGTCCGTAGACCCCGGTATCACCTTGACCGTAAATGCCGAGGCTCCCGGGCGCGCCTGATGAGTTGATCCCGACCACCCCCGAGCCAGGGCCCGCGGTAGTCCAGCCTTCGACGCCGTTTGAACCGGTTGTCGAGCCGTTGCTCTGGCCGTAAATGGCATTTCCCGATCCCGCGTAGCCTGTCACTCCCAGGCTCGCCGTGACCGCTCCGGCCGAGAAGCTTCCGGTGCCATCGCGCTTCACAATTGCATTCGCCGTCGCGCCAGAGGTTGGCGCAATGTTCCATGCGACGTTGAGAGTTCCCGCCGTCTTCACCGGAGAGCTAGTCACGGTGAAATCCGAGCTTGGCGCGGTGAGGCCGACGCTCGTGACGGTTCCTGTTCCCTCCGCTCCCGGAAATGTCTGGCCGCTTGCGAAGGTGATAACGCCGTTCTTGGCAATCTTCAGCCCTGTCTCCGCCGGAGCTGCCGTGCCTGAGCCATAAAGCAAACTCAGCGCCGCAGCAGGCGATGCTGTGTTGTTACTGACAGGCTCGGCTTGCCACTGTAACTTCTGTGTAACCGCCGCTTTGGTGCTGCTGTTGTAGGACGACGCCGTAAAATCCAGCGGCTGCGAATTCTTGCCGGTACTGGCAGATGCTGCGCCTGTGGTTGCCATGTTTAAAGCGCCATGCACGTTCTCGGCACCATTTACGTCGAGCGTCACAGCAGGGCTGGACGTGTTAACGCCGACCTTCGCCGTCGATCCGCTGCCTGATTGAAACAGCACGGAGTTGCCCAGCGCTCCCGTGCTGTTCGTCCACAAAGGAAGGTAGTCGGTGTTACCCGTACCGGAAACTGCGGGGCTTACAGATGCTGTGGATGAACTGGCAGGCGAGTCGCCGTTCGCCACAGCTACCGCAGGCGCAGCCAACATGAATGCGGAGGCGGGAAGCCCGCCCAGAGTCTGCGCGTCAGCTGCTTTCAAGGCATACGGAACGCTCAGCAGCAGAATGCGCGGTTGCTCATCCTCGCCGTTGAACCGCACACCGAGCCATCGGGCCTCCCCGGAAGTGAATAGGTCGAGAGGCAATCCTTCAGCTTTCGTCGCACCCAACTGCGCGGTGAAGTTGCCCTTGCTGTCGGCCTGAACATTCTGCGTCTCCAGCCATAGCGGCGACCCTCCGGTTTGTTCGCCGTAAATCCCGAACGTGACGCCGAACGGTCCGGAAATAACTTTTCCGGCGGCATCCGATGCCTTACCCGAAAAGTTGACTAATCTCGGGACCACAGCCGCCGCACTCTCCTGAGCGCTGGCCCATTGCCACATAGACAAAATTCCCGCAAGAGCAAGCATGCACCGACGAAGTTTCATCGAGGTCCTCTCTATCGAAGTTCCAAGGTGAGTCACAATAAGGCGCGACGACTCTTTTTCATCGCGGATGGAGTCGGCGGCCGCACGATGCGCTTGTCGCAGCGGCCGCGATCCACCTGTCTCCCCTAAAGCTGTGCGTCAAGCTGCCCTAGAAACCCGATTTCGCCAATAGAGCCCGGCTGAATCGTGCATGAATTTATTGTGAATTCCTAAGCTGTTGAAGCAAAACGAGATGGTCGAAATTCGGCGAATCGCGCTAAAATACGGCACCAAAGCTTGGGTTGCTCTCTCCCACGTTTTCACCGCTCATGCCCACCACTTCGGCACGCCGGCTGCAATTCGGTAACGGCTTTGAGCTCGACCTCGGCGCCTACGAACTGCGTCGCGCCGGTCGCGCGGTCAAGCTGCCCCGCATACCTATGGAGGTGCTGCTGCTTCTCATGGAGCAGCGCGGAAATCTGGTTACACGGGAGCAGATCATCGAACGAATATGGGGCAAGGAGATCTTTGTCGATACCGACAACAGCATCAACGCGGCGATTCGAAAAATTCGCCAGGCCTTACGCGACGACTCGTTGGAACCTCGCTTTATCCAGACGGTCACCGGCCGGGGTTACCGATTTATTGCGGCGGTCACCGAGATTGACGGCAATCGCATCACAGTCGCAGCCTCCCCATCGCGGACGAGTGTGGGGAGCCCTGCACCGTCAGACCGCGAAACAGTCAACGTCGTCTCGCGTAGCGCGCTGCCGGAACGAGGATCTTTAAGGCAATTTCCGCGTTGGACTTTTTGGGTGGTGGCGGCAACCGCACTCGTCTTAATTGTGCTGGCTGCAAAGCTCTACCAGATTCGCCGGCGTACGCTTTCCAGTTCCGTTGCTCCAGGCGGCCGAGTCATGCTGGCCGTGCTTCCCTTCGAAAATCTGACCGGCGATGCGGAGCAGGAGTATTTCAGCGACGGCATGACCGAAGAGATGATCACCGATCTTGGGATGCTCGATCCGCGGCACTTCGGGGTGATCGCCCGCACTTCCGTGATGCTCTATAAGCAAACTCCGAAACCAGTCGATCAGATCGGTCGGGAACTAGGAGTGCAGTATGTGGTGGAAGGCAGCGTCCGTCGCGATCCCAGAAATGTGCGCATCACCGTGCAGTTGATTCAAGTGAAGGATCAGAGCCATGTATGGGCAAGACAGTACGACCGGGAATTGAAAGATCTTCTGACTGTCCAGGCCGAGATCGCCCAGGAATGCGCCGATCAAGTTCGTCTGATTCTTGGCGACCAGCGCCAAATCCACACTAGCAATAGCCGGGCTATGCCGCTGGCCAATGGTGCCTCATACGAGTCGTATGACCTGTATCTCAAGGGGCGTTATTTCTGGAACAAAAGACGGGACGGATTCGAGCAGGCGGCCGACTACTTTCAGCAATCGCTCGGAAAAGATCCCAACAACGCACGCGCGTACGCAGGACTGGCTGACACTTTCGCTTTAAAGACCACATATTTCATGGCTCCGGAAGCGGAGTACATGACCAAGGCGCGAGCGGCGGCGCTCACCGCACTTCAACTGGACGACAGCCTGGCCGAGGCGCACGCCTCGCTGGGTTTGATCGTGGAAAATAGCGAATATGACTGGGAGACCGCAGAGAAGGAATTTCGGCGAGCGATTCAGCTCAATCCGGATTATGCGACGGCTCACCAGTGGTACGCCGAACATCTCGCATGGCGCGGCCGCTTCGCCGAAGCTTTCGAGGAGAGTGAACGCGCCCGACAACTGGATCCACTGTCGCTGATCATTGCTGCCGATCACTGTAAAATCCTGTATTTCTCGCGACAATATGATCGCGCCATCGCGCACTGCCGCAGCGTCCTTCAAATGGATCCTCGCGCCAATGGCGCACAAGGCTTCATCTTCGGCTCTCTGGTAGGGAAGGGAAAATTTGCCGAGGCAGAGCAGCAAATCGCACTGCCGACTCGGAGTCCTGTGGACGTGGCTTGGGCCGAGGCGAAAAAAGCGTACCTTTATGGCCGCTGGGGCCGAACGTCCGAAGCCCGGCAATTCCTAACGCAAGTGGAGCAACATCGCGCGGATTTGGGTTACACCGAGACAGCGGCTTTACTGTTGGCTTACTCGGGAGCGGGCTCGTCCGATCAAGTCATAGCGCTTCTGCGAAAGGCCTATGCTGAGCATTCCAACGTTTTGGGCAGTATCAAAGTTGATCCGATGTACGACCGTTTTCGCTCAGACCCCCGATTCCACGCACTGCTCCATCATGTGGGACTGGATCGATAGAACTCAGTAAGAGTAAGTACATCGAGGCCGCAACCGAAGCGCTACACGACATTTTCAAGAAAGATACGGTCTTCCGCAGCGGTGGATCAATTCCCATGTCACGCATTTTCAGGACGCGCTGAAGATTCCCAGTGTGATGATGGGCTTCGGCCTGCCCGACGACAATCTGCACGCGCCCAACGAGAAGTTCCACATTCCGAATTTCCATCGCGGGATCGAGACGATCTGTTTCTTCTTCGAGAAGTTAGGCGGGTAGCAGAACTTAACTCGGAATATCTAAGGACAGCCGCAGCGGACTGTCCCTCTTGCGATAGCATTCTGCGCGCTATCGACCTTGTTTCGGACACCATCCACACTTAGCTGCCGGCTTGGCTTTCCCCGTTATGGGATTGCTTCCTGTTTGCGCGTGAGGGCGTCATAGAATCTATAAGGACCGCAGAGTTGGCAAGAGTATAGTTGCGGTGCAGTTGTGGGCTTCGTGGGTCAAGACAGGGGCGAGAGGTGCTCTACGCGACGCAGATCATTTCTAAGGGGAGCGGGGGCCGTTACCGTAGCAGTTGTGGGCGGAGGAGTGTGGCGCGCCTACGATCAGGGCCTCTTCAGTGTTGGTGAGGGGCCGGCCTACGAACCCTGGACAGACTGGGACAAGGATTCAAACGGCGGAGCCCTGGCGCTGGTGCGTGCTGCCATTCTAGCCGCGAGCCCACACAACACCCAACCTTGGCTGTTCAAAGTGACGAATTCATCGATTGAGTTGTATATCGACACCCAGAGGAACGTCGGAGCGCTCGATCCATATCTACGAGAAGAGCACATTGGTATGGGCTGCGCTCTCGAGAACCTGATGCTGGCTGCGGCTGCCAACGGTTACCGGGCGACTGTGACGCTACTTCCCGGAAAGCTGGGGCCGATTCCCGCCGAGCCCAAACCGGAACTCCTGGCGCGGGTAGATCTGGCCACGGGCAAGCGCGAGAACAGCGAACTACACGATGCGATCCCGCGACGCCATACGAATCGCAGTGCCTACATTCCACAGAAACCACTCCCGCCCGAGTTCATCGACGCTTTGAGTCGTTTGGCCAGCGACGAACCAGACGTCAGGATTTTTCTCTTCACGGCGGATGCAGACCGGAAAAAGATCGTGGAAATTAGCTCGGCGGCAAACCACGAAATCTATTCCGACCCAGAGGTTCGGCGTGGCAGCGAGCGCTGGATTCGGGCCCGCTGGAGTTCGGTTCAGAAATTTCGCGATGGCCTTACCATTGATGCCTCCGGGGAACCACCAATCGCGATTGGAATCGCTAAGATGATGCCTTTGTGGATGCTGCGCTGGGCAGCGTCACGAGGGCCGAAGGATGGATATTCGAAGCTCATGCTGAGTGCACCGCTAATTGGCTTGATTGCGGTACACGATCGTTATGACCGGGAACAATGTATGAGGGCAGGGCGGATTTGGCAGCGTGCGCACTTGTTGGCTACTGCCCGGAACCTGGCCGGGCGACCCTGCAACGAGGCAGTGGAAATGATCGACCACGAAAAGAAGCTCGGACAACCGGCAAGGCGAGCTAGCCTGCTTGCCGAAATCATCGGTGACGCCGCGTGGCAGCCTGCCTTTGTTTTCTATATGGGCTATCCAACACTGACAGCCCGAGCCAGCCCGCGGCGGTCGATTGAAAAGGTAGTTCTTTGACGTTTGCGGCGCCAGCCGACCTGGAACTCATCGCACAACTTTAAGAGCAAGCTACAGTACGCGGAGTTGCGGATTCGTGTGCTGGAAGAGCGACTGCGGCTGATGCGGATAAAGAAGTTTGGAGCAGGCGGAGAAAAACTCTCGCAGGCGCAAATGCAATTGTTCGAGCTTGAGCCCGCCGTCAGTGAAATGATCGAGGAGTCTGATAGGGAGCGCACGCGGGTGTATCACTCGACCACGACATCCCGCAAGTAACGTTTACGCCGAGCGGTAAAACAACGTTCACCGATACTTTGACTGTCCAAGGGACCGGCGTCGGGATAGGAGCGCCGACATACACTGCCCCTCGCGCGATGACGGGCCACTGATTTATTCGGAGAAGCGCAAGTCAAGTAATTGCGGACCGGTGGCTCGTGCGAACTTCCATACACGTAGCGGGAATTCAGTTCATGCTCCCTGCCGATCTGTGCAACCGAATACTCTGTGTTAGACGAGTGTCTCAGGTTTCTGTGCCCGGGCAACCGGGGCAGGGCACCGTGAAACGCAAGACATAGATTTCCGTGATATCTGTTAATCTTCAAAGAGGATTCGCAGACGCGATGAGCTCTTCTGAAAATTCGGGGTGGAAGACACGTCTTGTGGAACATGGGTTCCCAGATCGCTCTTTCGATATCGAGTTTTGGCAGGAGCAAGGGGATGAAGCCATCTTTGCGGCCGCATGGGAGATGGTGGAGCTAGCTGAGGAAGTCACTCATGGCCGAAAACCGAGACTACAAAGAACTGTTACTAGTCTTAAACGAATTTGAGGTTGAGTATTTGATCGTCGGCGGCTTTGCAGTCATGAAGTATGGCGAGCCCCGTTATACGAAAGATCTCGACGTGTGGGTCCACAATTCAGCAGAAAATGCTCGTCGCCTGGCGAGAGCGTTGAAAGAGTTCGGCGCTCCCCTCGAGCATGATGGGATCACTCCGGAAACATTCACCGAGAAGCAAGTGGTATACCAGATTGGAATTGCTCCAGTTCGCATTGACATCCTGACTGAAATCACCGGGGTCAAGTTCCGCGATGCCTGGGGGAATAGGGTCGAGAGCACTTTTTACGGTGTTCCAGTACAGTTCATCTCCTTCGATGACCTTGTAACCAATAAAAGAGCCCTAGGTCGCAGCAGCGACCTACGAGACCTTAAGCAGAATCCGAAGAAGTCAGAAACTTAGGGACCGTCAAATCCCAGCACAGCCGGCCCACTAGACACGGCGACATCTGCATCCTCCACACCGAGGACACTTTGCTGGATTGGTTGCTTGTACATAGGCCCGTAGGCCCTTAGAAAAACCAAGCAGATGCGATAGCCGGTGGGTAAGAGGCGGTAGCAGAGGGAGTGGGGAATTTTTTCGACCAGGCGACCTTCATTCCTTCGCACTCGGCAGGTCGGAGACATGCCAGACCTGCCGGCTGTCGTTGTTTGATTTTCACTGAGTGCTTTTTCCCTGGCGTTGTTGCGTCTTTGGCCTCGCGTCGGCGGTCAAGAGTGGTGCCAAGCGGATCCTTTCGAAGATCTGAACGCGGGGCAGGCCATATCAGGCTTGCGCATCGAAAATCCCTTCGCAGCGATTCACTAGTCTGCAGGGGATGTGCCAATCCCTTGTGCAAACAGCCCGGTGCGATCGCTCCCTATTCAATCCGTCAATGAACACTGACGAGCGAAGAATGCCGCTCGTTCTTACGTCGTCGCTGCAGTCGTTCGAGTCGGTCCAGGACACGAGTGAGATGGTGATCGTTCATTGTTTCGCAGCGATCGGTCTTGTCCAGACCTTCGCATGGGGGATCAGGTGTTCGCCAAGTCTCCCGCCGATGCTGTGTTCCGCGTTTACCTGCTCGAGTTCGAGCCCACCCTTAAGCGGTGGTTACCCCTTGGACCTAGCAATTGGCTACAACGGGTTTCCTAGTGCGCCTCAGCCCATTCCGCCCCGAAGAATGAGGTAATCCTGTAGGTGATTTTGCAGCCCTACGATCCATATAAAGTAGTCGGTAGAATATAGAGGTCCAGCTCTAAGGAGATTTTTGTGCGCCTTCGGCCGTTTCCCGTCAGAGAAGTTCTTTTCACGGATGAGTTCGTGCAGGATCCGTATCCTGCCTACCACCGTTTGCTCGAAAAAGGTCCGCTCCACTATATCGACGTCAGCGGTATGTGGGCGGTGTGGGCTGTTTTTGGCCACGCAGAATGTCAGGCCGTGGCCAAAGACCCGAGACTCTCAGCCAGTCGCACTGAGCGCTGGTTGTTAACGCTACCACAAGCGAGGCGGGAGGAATTTTCCGAACTGACTCGAATGCTCGGCCTGTGGATGATCTTCATGGATCCGCCAGAGCATACGCGGCTGCGAAAGCTAATGAACAAAGGATTTTCCCGCGATGCGATCGAAACCTTACGTCCTCAGATTGAGGCGATTGTCACTCGAATGCTGGCATCTTTCCGTCCGGGAATGCAAACGGATGTCATGAACCGATTTGCTTATGTCATACCGGTGCGCGTGATCTCAGAGTTGCTGGGTGTGCCCGAAGTGATGCATGAGTCATTCCTGAAATGGTCATCGGCTATCGCGGCCTTCAATGGAAGCCCGGACCGCACGCCGCAGCTCGCTCGTTCGGCGCAAGAAGCAATTCTGGAGCTCACCGATTTCTTTCGCCAGGCCGTGGCCGAGCGGCGCAAGCGAAAAGGAACGGACCTAATCAGTTTCTTGATCGATATTGAAGAAGAAGGAGAAGTGCTGACCGAAGAAGAACTCTATGCGCAATGTGTGATGCTGCTGTTCGCCGGACACGAAACAACACGAAATCTGATTGGGAATGGCATCTACACGCTACTGCAACATACGGGGGATATGTCCGAGCTACGTGACAATCCAGAACAAATCCGCACGGCGGTGGAAGAGCTTCTCCGTTACGAGAGTCCGATCCAATACACCGCCCGAGTGGTGAAAGAGGAACTGGAAATCTGTGACCGAAGAATTCCGAAGCGGCAGACGATTTTGTGCATGCTGGGAGCCGCCAATCGAGATCCGCGACAATTCGAGGATCCCGACCGCCTGGATTTGAAGCGGCTGAACAACCAGCACCTCGCGTTTAGCGCCGGTCCCCATTTCTGCATCGGCGGGCAATTAGCCCGGCTCGAAGGCCAGATCGCGATCCTCGAAATGATTCAGCGATTTCCGCACATGCGACTCGCGGTCGATAGCGTCGAATGGGCACCCAATGTCGGTTTTCGCGGTCTGAAGAGTCTGCCTGTGACGCTGTAAACTTAATCCGCAAGTAACGAGGAATCTGCCGCCATGTTTAACCGTCTACACCACATTGCATTTATTTGTTCCGATTACCCAAAGTCGAAGCAGTTTTATGTGGAGGTTCTGGGACTCGAGGTCGTGCGAGAGACCTATCGGCAAGAACGAAGATCGTTCAAACTCGACTTGCGCGTGGGGAACACCTGTCAGATTGAATTGTTCTCCTTTCCCGATCCGCCTCGACGACTCAGTTTGCCCGAGGCATGCGGATTGCGTCACATCGCGTTCGAGGTCGACGACGTCGAGACGGTGGCGGCGAAACTCAGGGCCAAAGGTATTGCATTGGAACCAATCCGAGCCGACGAAATCACGGGCAAGCGATTCACCTTTTTTCGAGACCCCGACGATTTGCCGATCGAGATTTATGAAGGATGAACTTTGCCGACTAAACTGACGAACGCAGTTTTCTTCCGCGAGTCCATATCCCCGAATATGGCTTTCACACTTGAAGTGGCTAAAGCCAGCCAAAGCCATATTTCTTGCAAGGCAAAACGGAGACATCGTAGGTGTGAGTGATTCTCGTCGACACCTCGGTTTGGATTGAATTGCTGAACGGCAAATTGGGAACAAGGATTTCAGAGTTTGTGGGTTTCGCGATAGCCCTGTTGGATAGCGGATTGTCCGATGGCCTGCGCGAGGTGACTTTGGCCAGTGCCGGGTGGCCCTAATAACAAAGCATCTTCGTGGCGAGCGATGAAGGAACCGTAGCCAGATCGAACACCAGGCTGCGATTCATCTTCGGTTGAAGTTGAAGTCATCGAGAGTTTTGCGAGGGTCGCGGAACTGGGCCTGTTTTTCTTCGCTCCAGCAGTCGCTCGCCACGACCAGTGGGTTCGTCGGAGACGAGACAGGAAGGGAAGAGGGAAGTCGATTGGAGGCACGGCTTCAGTCTGAGCTTGGTGAGGCCAGGTTTCGAGCACGGCGCGATTCCGCTCAGCCGTAATTGTCCTTTAGCTCGATTCAACCCAATGAGGTTCATCTTCTGGCTCCTGGGTTCTGAGGTTGATGAGATCGCGGTAGTGGACAGGTTCGCGAATGAGCGAATCGACTTGTCGTGTCCACTTGAGATTCTTTTCCGGGTGCGGTCCGAATCACGGTGCCAGCTCGACCCAGTCGATCTGTCTGGAGCGTTTGCTGGCATTGCTGCGCTGGGCAGCGCCTCGAGGCGTCCGGTCTGGCGCATTCCGCTCCAGTCGTATCCGTAAGCCGCGCCGCAGTCCAGGCAGATTTGATAATGGCGGCCGAGCCCATCAATGCGCGGCCACGTGAAGCGATGCGAGCAAGTTCGCTGAAGAAGACGTTGCAGCAACTTCATAGTTTCTCCGCATGATTTCGGATCTTCCATTGATCGAGCCAACGATAGAAAAATGGTTTCTCGCGAGTGCCAATGAGAGTATTGAGCGAGGACAGAAGAACACTGGGTGGTTGCGATTTCGATACGAACTTGTCAACGGATCGAAGCTTTCTTTCCGGCAAGGGACCATAAGCAGACAGAAGCATGATGGGAACGTGGGATTTAAGACTCTTCATCTGAGCCGCTACTTGAGCGCCATCCCGTCCTGGCATCTGGTAGTCAACGACCACGGCATCAATCGCATGGGAACGAAAAAGCCGGAGTCCGTCTTCAGCGGTCGTGGCCTCAAGCACCTCAAAGCCGCTATTTTCGAGAAATATCTTGCGTCCGATGAGTCCATTCCAGTGGTCATCGATGCATAAGATGGTTGCTTTCGGCCGACGCTTCATATTTCGGTGTCCCGTTCGGCCAGAGAGGTTGGTAGTGAGCGACAGAATTTCGCGCGGAATCCTGTCTTCCATTACGTAACGATGTGGGCAAATCGATTGAACTATGATGCAACCCCAATCACAAATTACGAAGGGGCACTTGCGTTGCAGTTACCGAAAAGGGTCCTGACCAACATCCGGCCGCCAGACAAAACTGACCGCTAAAACGTGCCCAGACGGCGGTTGTCGGAGCAGAGAAATTGGCAGAAAGGGCCCGCAAGGGCGGCCACGGACACTTAGAGTACGCTTTTGGGCAGCACAGCCGTGAACAAGCTGCCTTGTGGACTGGAAGAAGTGAGTTCCAATCTGCCTCCGTGAGCTCCAGCAATCCACAGCCCGATCGCCAAACCGAGACCGGCCCCACCGCTTCCGTTGTTGTCGCTGCGAGAGCGCGCTTTGTCCACGCGGAAGAACCGTTCGAAAATCCGGCACTGCTGCTCGGCGGCAATACCAGGTCCGGAGTCCTGGACCGACAAACGGTACTGTCCGTTTTCCTCGCTACATCGCAGAGAGACCGATCCGCCTTCGGGAGTGTACTTGATGGCGTTATCCAACAGATTCAACAGCATTCGACGCAGAAGAGACTCGTCCGCACGGATGGGTAACTCTCTACCGGCTTCACATGAAAGCGCAATTTTCCGGGCAGCCGCAAGCGTCCGCACGTTCCTTGAACATTCCTCCACCAGCTCATCCAGATAAAAGTCAGTGAGCGCCAGAGGATATTGGCCGGCATCCGCCCGCGCCAGCGTGAATAGGTCCTCAACGATATGTTTGAGCCGCTTCGCTTCCTGCCGAAGAATTTCCAGCGACTCCCGGTATTCTTGCGGAGTGCGCTGCTGCTGAGCCAGCGCGACCTCCGCCTCGCCGCACAAAATGGCAACCGGCGTACGCAGTTCGTGGGAAGCGTCTGCAACAAATCGGCGTTGCCGCTCGAATGACTGACTGAGCCGATCGAGCAATTCATTGAATGAACCAGCCAAGTGCCCGAGCTCGTCGCGCGGATTTTCAACCTTGAGCCTCTGGTGGAGGTTCTCGGCGCCCATACGGCTGGCCTGCGAGCTCATTACCACCACGGGATCAAGACTGCGTCGGGCAAGGAGATATCCGCCAGCGCCAGCAAGGAGAATGGCCAGGGGAATAACAATCCAGAAAGTATCCACCAGAGTCGCAAGGAACTCTGTCTGGTGGCGAAGAGACTGCAGAACGATCAGAGTTGCCGGCTGTTGCTTGACTAAGAAATGTCGTACATAGCTCCGGTATTGATGCTGGCCTAGGTGGAGCGAACGAAATGTTCCGGAAGAAGAGACAAGCGGCCGCAAGGATGAGGCAAGCATTTGGCGGCTCGGACTCGAGAATTGCTCGGCCTCGCTATAGACTTCAGAAGCGCCCAGGAGATTACCCTTCGCATCGTAGACCACGAAAAATACATCCCGAAAACGGTGTTCTGAGATGGCTGCCGCGATTCCATCGCTCACACCGGCGGGATTAATTGCATCGCTCAGTTCGGCGTTGACGGTTGAGAGAAACGAGTCAGCCAGTTCGATCGCGTTGGCATCGGCCCGTCGAATGACATTCTGGCGAAGGACAAAATAGATTCCCGCCGCCAGCACGACCAGCACGATCGTCATCGACACCGTGTACCACAGGGTCAGACGGATGCGCACGGAGCTAAACATCGTCGCGGCCCCGCACGGCGGTTTGTTTCGGCTCCGGAGTCTCTGCATTTAAGGCAAGAATGTAGCCTGCACCCCGTCGCGTGTGCAGCAACGGTTTAGCAAAGCCAGCGTCGATTTTCCGCCGAATCCGGTTGATATACACTTCGATCAGATTCGAGAAGGGATCGAATTCTTCGTCCCAGACGTGCTCAGAAATCTCCGCCCGGCCTACAACCCGGCCGGCCTCGCGCGCCAGAAATTCCACCAATGCGTATTCTTTTGCGGTCATAGGAATGGCGTTGCCGCCGCGCTGGACGGTTTGTGCCCTCGTATCAACGACCAGGTCGGCGACTACCAGCCGCGTCGGTTGCAATGTTTTAGACCGCCGCAGCAGAGCTCGCAAGCGAGCCAGCAGCTCCCCAAACTCAAATGGCTTTGTAAGGTAATCGTCGGCTCCCCGATCCAATCCCTTGATGCGATCGTCGACCGCGTCGCGGGCGGTGAGCATCAATATCGGCATTGTCTGCCCGGAGTCGCGGAGTTCCCTGCAAACCGCAAATCCATCTGGAGGCGGAATCATTACGTCGAGAATGACCAGGTCGTACGCAGAAATGGCCGCTTGGTACAGCGCCTGGTCGCCCGAACGCGCAACATCAACGGCGTAGGACCGTTCCCGCAGCCCCTTGGCCACGAAATGGGCGATTCGAGCCTCGTCCTCGACCAGCAGCACCCGCATGGCAAGATCATAATCCCGAGGGCAGCCGAACAAGCAATCCCGCCCGCAATAATCCTGATAGGTATACGTTCCCGTATTTATGCTCTGTTTATCTTTCCGAGAGCAATATTTTTTCGAGGCAGTTCGCGCAAGTGTCGGACCAGAATGAGGGTCGTAACCGCCAGGCCCTGTTCTTCTCTGAAGAAGGGAGTTGGCCTTTGAGAATCCTACGGCAGAATCCGCTTATCTTTACTGTCGCTGTGGTGCTGTATGTTTTCTTCCAGATGAGTGCGGCCCTGGCGCAGGAAAAAACTGCCACTGTCGAACTCGCCGAGCTACCGAACCCCGATCCCTCAAAGCCGCCTGTGGTCATCACGCTGGCAGATGCGATTGAGCAGGCTGGCAAGGTCGACGCCCATTTCCAAAGTGCGCTGACCGATGCGAAACTCGCCCATGAGGACCGGACGCAGGCGAGGAATGCGATCCTTCCAACCGTGAGTTACACCTCGCAAGCATTGCTCACGCAAGGAAATGGAGGGCGCACGAGCGTTGGACGGTTCGTCACCAATGACGGCGTGCATGTCTATCGGTCGTGGGGTGTTGTCCACGAGGATCTCTCGCCCAGCAACTATCTCGGCGCGACGTATCGCGAAGCGCAGGCTGCAGCGGCCATGGCCAGTGCGAAAGCCGAGATTGCAAAACGTGGATTGACCGTCACGGTGACCAAGCTTTACTACGGGCTGGCCGTCGCACAGCGAAAATATGCCACGGCGCAAATTGCGGCCGAAGCCGCGCGGCACTTTTACAAGATCACTCAAGATGAAGAAGCGGTAGGGCAGGTGGCACATAGCGACGTTCTGCAGGCCGAGATTCAATACCGCCAACAGCAACAGTTATTCGAAGACGCCAAGCTCCAAATGGAGTCGTCCCGGCTTGATCTGGCGGTCGTATTATTCCCGACGCTGAGTGAAAATTTCAGCGTTGTCGATGACATGGATTCGGCTGTCGCATTGCCGTCGTTTCCGGAGGCGCAGCGCATGGCAGGAGACAAGAATCCGGATATGCGCGCAGCGATGGAAGCGTTGCATCAAGCCAACCTGGGCGTTGTTGCCGCGAGAGGCGCGTTCCTGCCATCGTTTTTCATGGATACGGACTACGGGATTGAAGCGAACGCCTACGCGCTGCATAGCGCGAATGTCGAAGAACCACGAGCGGGAGTTCTGCCGAACCTGGGCTATTTTGTTACCGTTGGAGTGAACGTACCGGTGTGGGATTGGGGCACGCTGCGAAGCAAATTACATCAAGCAGAATTCAAGCGGGAACAGGCGAAAGCAGAAATGAGCCAGACGCAGCGCGAAATGCTGAACGCTCTATACAGCTCGTATAACGAGGCGACCGTCGCTCGCACCGCCGTAGACGAAACGCGCCAGACCGCGGATCTCGCGGCCGAGAGCCTCCGCTTGACCGACCTTCGCTACAAAGCCGGAACGTCAACTGCACTGGATGTGGTGGTTGCTGAAAATACCTTGAGCCAGGCGCGTAACGCGTTCAGTGACGCGCAGGTTCGCTACCGCGTAGCTGTGGCGACTTTGCAAGCCGTAACAGGGAGCTTCTAGGAAAAGACATGGCTTTCCCTGATCTGGAAAAAGTAAATGTTTCGTCTTCGTCAGCGCACACGGCCTCGAGTGGTGCGCTGTGCAGGAGTTTTGTCTTCGCGGCCTTTGTTCTCAGCCTGATGCTGCTCGCTATGGGTTGTTCGTCCAGCGAGGAAAAGGAGCCGGCTCCACTGGTTACGGTGCAAGCGGCTGCCGTCAAAGTCCAAACCATTGAAGATGAGATTTCAACTGACGCAGTTCTGTATCCGCGCGATCAGGCTGCCATCGTGCCGAAAGTGACCGGTCCCATCAAGAAGTTCTATGTCACACGCGGCAGCCGAGTTCATGCCGGACAAGTTCTGGCGACGATGGAGGATTCGGATCTGAAGGGCGCTCTTACCGAAAGTCAAGGCGGATATCAACAAGCGGAGGCGACGTACAACAGCGCGTTGCAGTCTGCGGAGCACGACTTGAAGATCGCCAAAGAGCAATTCGAGGCGGCCCAATCTCTGTACGACAGCCGCGTGAGCCTTTACAAGCAAGGGGCAGCATCGCAAAAAGATGTTCAGGATGCGCAAATTGCGCTGTCGCAGGCCAGCAATCAATACGGCCTCGCCCAAAAGCAATACAACCTGAAGTCGGCCGAGGGGCAGCTGACTTCAGCCAAGGGCAAGCTGGCCGCTGCACAAGCGGAGGTGGATTACAGCACGATCGTAAGCCCAATCGACGGCGTCGTGACGGATCGTCCCTTCTTTGCAGGGGACACCCCGCCCGCCGGAGCTCCGGTTCTCACCGTAATGGATCTATCGAAAGTCGTAGCTCGCGCGTACTTGACCGCGGCGCAGGCGGCGCAGTTGCACGTCGGCGACGCGGCAGCACTCGTTGCCGAGAACGCCGACACGGAGATCGAGGGCAAAGTCACGGTAGTAAGCCCGGCGCTTGATCCCAACAGCACGACGGTTCAAGTCTGGGTTGAGGCTGCGAATCCGGGAGGACGGCTGAAGCCCGGATCAACCGTCGGGTTGAGGATCGTTGCCAGCACGGTGAAGAATGCGCTGGTCGTGCCGGCAGAAGCGATTCTCACCGCATCGGACGGAGCGACTTCCGTGATGGTAATCGGTCAGGATCAGGTCGCCCATCGGGCGGGCGTCAAGACAGGAATTCGCCAAGAGGGCGAAGTGCAAATCCTGAGCGGCGTGAAGGCAGGCGATCAGGTCGTGACTCAAGGTGTCTACGGCTTGACCGACGGCGCCAAGGTGACGATCTCAACGCCAGCTGCCGAGCCGCAGGATAAAGACTGAGGCGTAACCCGACCTATGGCGAACTCGAACGATAAGAATTCCAGGGTTGCCCGAGTAAGAAGGTCCGAAGCCGACAAATACTGGTTCGCTCGTGAGCACAAGTCCATTATTTTTTTGATCGTCACGCTCGCGCTGATCGGCGTGTACCTGCTTTTCAGTATTCCGATCGCGGTATTTCCTACCACAGATTTTCCTCGGGTCATGATTTCCGTCGATAACGGAGTCATGCCGATCGATCAGATGCTGGTCACCATCACGCGTCCCATCGAAGAAGCGCTGAGCGGAGTGGAAGGCATCCAGGATGTGAAGTCGGTCACCAGCCGTGGGTCGGCGGGCATTGATTTGTACTTCAGTTGGCGAGTAGACATGTTTCGCACGCTGGAGCGCGTCAACGCCTCGTTGGCACGTTTGGCCGGGACTCTGCCTTCCACGGCCAAAATTTCGACCCAGCGGCTGGAATTTTCCACTTTCCCGATCATGGGATATGGGCTTACCTCAGATACAGTGTCGCAGCGACAGCTCTGGGGGATTGCGACGTATGACATCAAACCGCGGCTCGCAAGCTTGTCAGGTGTCGGAACTATAGTGATCCAGGGCGGCGAGGCGCCGGAGTTTCACATCGTCCCTGACCCGGCCAAGTTGCGGGTTGCCTCGGTGAATGTGTCGGATATTCTGGCGGCCGTAGATCGCTCGAACATCATCGAGTCTCCGGGACTCTTTGAGCAGAACCACAAGCTGTATCTCGGCCTGATTTCTGGGCAGGCGCACAACGCCTACGATATTTCCAATATTTTTGTAAAGAATTCGCCCGGCGGCAGCCCGGTCTACGTCGGGGATATCTCCAAGGTCACGCCTTCGTTTGAGCCAACTTTCACGATCGTTACCGCGAATGGAAAGCCTGCCGTACTGATCAACATCAACCGGCAGCGCGGAAGCAACACTCTGCAGGTGGCTAACTCAGTCAAAGCAGAGATGAGCCAGATCGAAAAGATTCTTCCCCCGGGAGTGCACGTCAGTACTTTCTACGATCAGTCGTGGATTGTGGGTCAATCCATCAAAAGCGTCCGCGATGCAATTGTGATTGGCTTGTTGCTGGCATCAGTCGTCCTGGTGCTGTTTCTTCGCGATTGGGGTACTTCGTTCATCGCCGGAATGGTGATTCCTATCAGTCTGCTGGTTACATTCATCGTTCTGAAACTCCTCGGTGAGAGTTTCGACCTGATGACGCTGGGCGGAATGGCGGCCGCTGTCGGCCTGATTATCGATGATGCGATCGTGGTTCTGGAAAATGTGACGCTGCACCGTGAAGCGGGAGAGGGAAGATATGAGGCGGTGACGATGACGCTTCGCGAACTATCCCTCCCACTGGTTGGCTCCACGCTGACGCCGATCGTGGTGTTTCTGCCTTTAGTCGCGATCACGGGAGTCACCGGCGTTTTTTTTCGGGCGATGGCAGTTACGATCGGAGCCGCCTTGCTAACGTCGCTCGCGCTCGCGCTTACCTGGACACCGACGCTCTGTCTTTACCTGTTGAAGAAACCGGCCGGCGAAGAGCATCACGCCGCGGATGAACAGCACGTGTCAGCGGTCGGCTCGTTGCCGGAGAGTTTCGGTGACTCAGACGAGGGCGCTAGACAGGTCGAGGTAAACCGATTACTGCAAGCCGAAGAAGAACACTTGATGAAGGGTTTCTTTGGACGTGTGATTCGCTTCTACGAAGAGTGGTTCCGACGAGGTCTCAAGCGTCCGGTTTGGGTTCCAGTTCTTACGGTCGTTCTGATTGTGGTTTCTTACGTCTGCTACCAGCACATTGGATCCGATCTGTTGCCGAGGATGGACGAAGGCAACTTCATCGTCGATTATGTAACACCGCCCGGAAGCTCACTCGCGGAAACCAATCGGATGATCTCGCATATCGTGCAGATCGTGCAATCGGTACCCGAGGTGGCGAGCACGTCTCGGCGCACCGGTCTCCAATTAGGATTGGCCGCGGTGACCGAAGCGAACACCGGAGATATTTCGGTGGATTTGAAAACTGACCGTCACCGCGATATCTGGGAGATCATGGACGAACTCCGGGGAAAGGTCGCTCAGGCGGAGCCGGCCGTTGAAGTGGAGTTTACTCAAAAGCTGCAAGACATGATTGGGGACCTGACCAACGCACCGCAGCCGATCGACATTCTGATGTTTTCCCCCGATGCCAAGCTGCTCGATGACTGGGCGCCCCAAGTCGCCGATGCGATCGGAAAGATCCAGACGGGTGGACGCAGCCCGGTTGTCGATGTCGATAACGGAATCGAGTCGACGACAAGCGGCCCCGCGGTCTCCTATCAAGTGAACATGGCGAAAGCCGCGCATGTTGGGTTCACCCCGCAGGCCTTGGCCGACGAAACGCAGGCGATGCTCGATGGCGTCCAGGCGTTGCAGCCGGTTGTGATTGACGATCGTCCGTATCCGATACGCATCCGCTATTCCGCGACCATTCGTTCTTCGGTTGAGGCGATGAGCAACACAATGCTGGTGGGCCCGGGAGGTCAGGTCGCGAACTTGGGTTCACTGGCAACTATGACGGAGGTGCCTGGCCAGACCGAGATTTTGCAAGACAACCAGCAACGTTACGTTGCGGTAACCGCGCGGCTTGAAGGTCTGGACATGGGGCACGGCATCGCTGAGGTGAAGAAAATAATTGCTGCAATGCATCTGCCAGCCTCCATCCGAATCGAATATGGCGGCTTGTACCAAACGCAGCAGCAGTCCTTCCGCGATTTGACGATGGTCCTGTGCATGGCGATTCTCTTCGTGTTTCTAGTCCTGCTGTTCGAGTTCCGAAACTTTTCTGCCCCAATTTCGATTCTGGTTTCTGCGATCTTGTCGACGGCTGGTGTTTTCGTCGCCCTGCTGATTACCGGGATCACGTTCAACCTGTCTTCCTTCATGGGACTGATTATGGTGATCGGTATCGTGGCGAAGAACGGAATTCTGCTGCTCGATGCGGATGAGAAGTTCCTCAGCGCGGGTTACTCTAAAGAAGAGTCGATCTTTCAAGCGGGCCGCAGAAGACTGCGGCCGATTGTAATGACGGCCATAGCTGCGGTCGCGGGAATGATCCCGCTGGCACTGGGCATAGGCGCAGGGTCTGAGATGCTGCAGCCGTTGGCCGTTGCGGTCATCGGTGGGCTGCTGATTGCGATGGTGCTCTCGTTGTTTGTTACTCCAACCATCTACTACTACGTGACGCGAAAGAAACCGAGCGCTGTGTCGTGAACGTCTTACCCTTCGCACCAATTGCTCATTTGTCTCCGACTGGTATTAGTGATCACCACCAGCGTTGCGTCGGAAAGACCGCCCGCGCCTTCTCTTCACAGCGCCGCTTTTTCAGATGGCAGAGTGTTGAAGCCCAAACCTCGACTGCGGCAGAACTCGCTCCGCCGCATAACACTGCTCACAAACTCAGGCACCAACTGCTGAGCTTCCGCTCGAGTACGTCGCTTGGGCGCTGGCAACTCTGTTTTGCGGTCATCCGAACACATCAACACAGACCCCGCCATTCGAACAGGCGTCTTGGCCAGACGCTTACGCTTGAACAGATGAACCTTATTCGTTGCTCAGACATAACGGTACAATCGGACGTTGCGAGCGGGCGAGACGTTTCGATTCTTGATGGAGGCGATGTGGCCGGCGAAGAACCATTTCGGTATCAAATAAGAGGCAGGGATGTTCTCGTTCAACGTCGCGAGGAGCGCGCTATTCGCCTTCGCCAGATCGCTTGAATGTCCGCACGTCTGACTCAGTGGACTGGTCTTTCCCTCTGCATAGTTTTGACGATCAGGGCGACCGCCGGTGAGGACAAGGAAGGAGCGGGATGAATATGCAACCCACTCTCAGGTTGTCCGATTCACCTTCCAATACACAGCATAACGTTCGTGGATGACCTTGTAGAGCGGAACAAAGCTTACCTGCTGAGTTTGTCCTACCGTTCGGAAGGTAAGAGGCTGTTTTGCTTCGGGCTCAATCCAGGCCGTTGGTCGGTTGGGGTCCGCCGTGATCTCTGGCACTTCGACCGGAGCCCCAGGCTTGTCGAAGTCGCCGTAGCTTTTCTCTTTCGGCACATCCTCAAATCGTCCGGCCAGCACAAGCGGACCGTACATGACCGCTTGCACTCTGTCATCGTCGGGCATGGCGTTGGTGAAAAGTCTCATCGGTAAACTGAGTTCGACCTTGTCCCCATTCTTCCAAACGCGATTCAGACTCAAGTAGCTGCTCGGACTGGCAAAGGCCGGCAAAGGTATGCCATTGATTTTGATGCTGCCCTCGGGCGCCCAGTAGGGAACGCGAAGGTTGAGAGAGAGCTGCGTCGGAGCCTGCACAGCAACTGAGATCGTAGTTCCTTGCTCTTCAGGGAATCGAGTTTGCTGCACGAGGCGCAGCCCCTTCTCGGGCCACTCCAGTTGTGAATCAATGTAGAGATTCACATATAGAGACTGCTCGTCATGGAAGTAGATCGTGTCGGTAAGCTTGGCATACTCCTCAGACCCGGTTCCGGTGCAACACCAAAAGGCATCAAAAGGCTTGCCGAAAGTCTTCCAGTAACCGGATGCGAGCGGCAAGTAATACATCATCGCGCCGTCTTCGGCATTGATCGTGCCCAGCCGGTGGTTAAAGACCAGGCGCTCGTAGTAATCCATGAAGCGCGCGTCGGGAGACCATCCGAATAAGTGCCGTGTCAGTTTCATCATGTTGTAGGCACAGCAACATTCCGTTGTGGTGGGGCCCAGTTCGGTGGAGAGTTTGCCGGGATCGGTATTCCACGATTCGCGGTTGCTGGTCCCGCCGGTGCAGTAAGAACGCTCGCTTACCACTTCGTCCCAGAAGTATTCTGCAATATCCCGATAGCGGCGTTCGCCAGTGATTTCGTAGAGTCGCGCCGCAGCGATTACCTGCGGGATGTGTGTATTGACGTGCAGACCTTTGAGCTCATCGCGGTGGGCGGCAAGAGGATCGAAGAATTCTTTCTTGTCGAAGCGCCGAGCAACATCTACGTAATCGCCCTTCCCGGTAACCGCATATAGATTGCAGAGCACCTCGCCCATTCCTCCATATTCGGTTTGCAGAATGCGCTGCATGTGTTCGTAGCCGAGCGAACTGGTGTAGTCCGCGGTCCAATCAGCCATCTTCTGGACGATGTCAAGCGCCTGCGTGTTTCCGCAATAAACGTACATGTCCAAAAGCCCAGCCATAATCTTGTGGATGGTATAAAAGGGGGCCCATACGCGCTGGCGTTCTCGTAGGCGATCGAAGAATTCGACAGGGAAGGCGCTCAGGTATCCATTCTTTAGCGCATCTTGGCACTTGCCCAGCCCGGCGACGACGGCGGTCGCGTTGTTTTTGAGTTCATCATCTCCGCTGCTGGCATACATCCGCGCAGCCGCCGAGAGATAGTGACCGCCCGAGTAATGACCGCGCAGTTCGCAATCGGGAGCCTCCCAGCCCCCGAGCGGCTTTGCCGACGAGGGAATTCCGGCATTAACTCGGAAGTTGTGAAGGAGGCGGTCCGTGGGCAACGAGTGCAGATAGTCACGGTCAGCTTGGCTGGCGACTTTACATAAGCCCTCGCCCAAGCGGACCTGCTGCATGGGGAATGGGCGAACTGTCCACGGAATTCTTTCTCGGGAAACCGCATTTGCCGATTGCCGGGCTATCCCGGCAAAGGCAGTTTGCGTGGCAGTGATCAGCACTCCCGGCAGGAGGGCGGAACCAGCGAAGGCGGTCGCCGTTCCTATGAAGTCCCTGCGGGAAAATCGTCGGGAGTCTTTCATGGGATCGTCTCTCAAGTGATCCTCCGGTGCGCTAAGAGATTTCTGCACTCACCGCAAAGCAGGAGTTGGACCCGTTGCGCGAGAAAAAACCGAACAGCAGGAAATAACTTTTCAATTCTATTCCGCATCCTGCGCACAGCGGAAGCTGAGCGCGCCGGACCGGTCCATACTGGGAGCCATCATTAATAGCTTGCCGTGCTGGTTCAGTTTGTAAGCTTGTGGGAAGTACCAGATGGAACCCTGTGGCTGATAGTAGCTGCCACCGCGCAGGATTCCTCCGACGGTGTGCTCATCCTGAAATTCTTCCGTCCACTGCCAGACGTTGCCGACAAGATCCGTCACACCGAAGGGGCTGGCGCCTGTCGGATGCGCGTCGACTGCATCGGGTCCACGCATGGTGCGGCCTTTATCTGGAACCGGAACCGCATCGGCCTTCCACTCACTGCCCCAAGGGTAAGTGCGCCCATCGGTACCTTGAGCGGCATACTGCCACTCCCATTCATGAGGCAGTCGCTTGCCTGCCCAGGAAGCGTACGCGCGAGCATCTTCCAATGAGACCCAAGTGACCGGCTTATGGTCCCAGCCTGCGGGATAAGTTCCGTTGGTCCAATCTCGCAAGAAATTCAGATCGTCTTTGGGGTGGTAGTGGGTGGCATCGAGAAATTTCTTGTATTGCGCATTGGTCACGGGATACTTGTCGATCCAGAACGAATCTATGTGCATGGGATGATCATGGAAGCGACGCGGAGCGTCTTCCCAGGGATACTGCACATCGACGCCGATATCATCGAATCCCTCGATTTCGATCCCTTCCACACGGAATTCGAAATCTGCACCTGGAACCTTGACCATATCTGAGGGCTGGCCGGAAGGTGGTTTCGTGGCAGCGACCGGAACGATATGCTGCGGTAAGACTTTCCACTCATGCGAATACGAGGACAGAGGCGTGGCACTTAGCTCCTTCATCGCCGACATCAACTTTTCGATCTCGGCGCTCGGGGCGGACCGTGATGCCAGCAGTGCACCGTATCCATGCGCCTCGATCACGAATCTCAGTTGAGTGCGGCCGGATAATGTCTTCTCAGGCTTGAGCTCGACACCGTGATAGAGATCGAAGTAGCGCATTCCGTCCTGCGCGGCAAGTTCGATCTGCGGACCGCCAACGTCGTATTCGTTGCGGTTGACAATGGTCCAGACGGTGTCCCGGCCCAGGGGCCAGCGACTTGCAAAGACACCATAACGAAGCATGGGAGCGAGCGGCTCCCATCCGCTACTGATCAGGAATGATGCGACTGTGCGTTCGATGGTCGCGACCCGGCGCGTGGCTTCGGCGTCCCGGGGAGTAATCCCATTCCAAATACCCCAAATGTTCTCCCAACTTTCCCAGCCCACGCCGTTGAAGAATGCAAACTGCAAATCGTTGGTCTTATCGCGATTCCAACGGTCCGAGATGTTGACCATGTGCCGCGGTTCCAGCCATTTGTATTTGTCAACCATCGGCACGAATGGGAACTGATATTGGCCCCAAGTCATCACGTTCCAAGCCAGCGCTTCATCTGACGGACCTCCTTCCGGCTCGAACGCGAGGGGATGTCCGATCTTGTCTGCGGCCGTCGAGAATGCCAGCGGAACTCCGTCCTGGGTATCGCCATTGACTCCATCCGCACCGATTTCCGCCATTAGTTTCGCAATGGCCTCAGGCCACGACATACCTGGATCCCTCGTGCCCTCGTCCCACATCATCATGGGGAAGAGCACACGCACGCCGCGGCGATGGAAATCCGCAATCATCCGCCGCACTCCCTCGATGCCGCCGGGCATGGAGCGGATCATGTCATGTTGATTGCGATTGTCGATACCCATGTTGGGATAGGTAGGCCAGATGAGGACAGCGTCGATACCGCCGTACCGTTTTTCGAGATCGTCCAAATATCGATCTACCGTGTAGCGATGGGCGACCGGATCGTAGAAATAGCGATCCTCGACCATCATCTGAGGCTGAAAGAAACTGGACTGCGTCCATTTCAAGGCAGGAGTGTCATAGCGCGCACCGTCATACCCGATACGGATACGCCGCTCGTTGCGCCAGTGGGTGATATCAGTGAGCCAAACCTCATGGTTATCGGCTGAGCAGACCGTCGACCCGCCTTCCCACGGGGCCCTCATGGTAAGGCACGATGGTGTGGGAATCTGCTGGTGTTCCGGACGGTAGTGAGAGTCTTGGGCATGAATCGTGCCAGTGACCAGCAGGAGCGAGATGGACGCATAAACCAGGCGCGCGAAACTCATGGAAGAGCTCCTTGAGTGGACAAGTTGAACGGCGCAAATATAAAACGTTTCAAAGCGGAGTTCAACCCATCTGCATGTTGCGCTTGGGAGTGGATCGGAGTGCGGTCTAGTTCGCAAGAGCGGGGCTGGTATTCTTTCTTCTTGCTCGTCGAGGGCTCCGAGTTAGAGCCTCCCTGCCTTGGGCAATCGGAAGCACGGAATGCCTCACTTTCAGTTCGGTTTGCATGGCAATTCGCTGCGGGGCATCCTGCAAGCCGTTAATACGCTTGATTAGCAGGTCTGCCGCCGCCGCCCCCATCTGATAACCCGGCTGATAGACCGAGGTAAGTGCAGGGCTGGTGAACTCGCAAAACTCCAGATTGTCGAAACCTACGAGCGAAAGATCCTCAGGGCAGCGAAGGCCCAATTCGTGCACGGCATGAAGAACACCTAGAGCCATCATGTCGTTGCACGCAAAGATTGCCGTGGGCCGTGGCAACATTCGGAGTATTCGCTTTCCCGCAAGGTAACCGCTGCGTGTGTCAAAAGCAGCCTGTTGGATGAACTCTGGCGCGATGGTGAGGCCCGCGCCCCTCAAAGCCCTGCGAAATCCATTGAGTCGCTCGACCGAGTTGGCCAGGAGCGAAGGGCCAGTGATCACACCGAGTTTGCGATGACCGGATTCAATAAGGTACCGGGTTGCTTGATAAGCACCGGCTTCGTTGCCAGCGATCACGGCATCTCCGGTCCATCCTTCAGGGCAGCGGTCTATGCAGACGACCGGTTGGTTGCCCATGGGACCCGCCCCGAGTTCCGAGGTAAGATCACTTCCCGCGGCTGGAATGATAAGTAGGCCCGCCGCGCGGTAGGAGCGAAGTTCGGTCACATATAAAGCTTCTTTGGCCGGCTCGTTATCGGTGTTGCAGAGAACCAGACGATACGAGGCCTGGAAAGCGACGTCCTCGGCACCGCGGACGACTCCAGGAAAGAATGGATTGGTGATGTCGGGAACGATCATCCCCAACATCATAATTCGATTGCGGCGCAACCCCTGAGCCAGCGCACTTGGCTGAAATCCAAGAGCGCGGATCGCTTCCGATACTCTCTGCTTGAGCTTGGGCCGCACTCTTGCCGTCCCGTTCACAACGTGCGAGACCGTGCCCAGGGATACCTTGGCGCGCTCCGCTATTTGTCGCATTGTGATCTTTCTTCCCATGCGAGAACCGTAGCAAGCCTTCGAAGACCAGGTTCAGTCCGGCTCAGAAGTATAGAACGTTTCAACGGTGTTTTTGGAAAAATAGGCCAGGGGTTCTGCCGGTTAGACGTTTTGGCCATATGAATTGGGTGCTGGCTCAGAAATTGAGGCTGACCCAGTACCAAGTATTGAGAAGCCTTGACCAGGTGGAGGCGGACGAGCGTAAATTTCAGCCCTGTGCTGTGAAACGGTTCAAAGCAGTGCGAAGAGAAGATGACGATGCATTCGATCAGGCATCTAGATGCTAGGATCGACTTCGGTCGTCGATATTCTCATGGGCACCTTTATCGGCCGGTAACAACCCTTTCTTGGTCGTTACTTCGTTGGGTTATTCTTCGCCGTGATGGTTTGTCCTTATCCGGGAAGAGTTTCTGTTTTCCCCCGCAATGTGCGCAAGCTGATCTGCCGATGTCCATCTTTTGATGGTGGGTTTGGGATGGATCGCAACCGCCTGTAGGAAGATTTGATAAGTTCGGGATCTCGGAACGCCGAAAACTATTGTGGCTACTCCGAAAGGAGCCCGCCGATTCGCCTTGCAGTTCTAGTTTGTAGGTTCCTTCACCAAGACCACACGGTCGCTTTCCACGTTCTTCAGCGTCTGCACGATCCCTGAAGGCCAGTGAATCTCGACCATATCCGCCGAAGCATCTTTGCCTAGTCCGAAGTGCACTGGGCCGGCGCTGGATGACGCGTAGCCGCAGGCTGCGGTCATGTGGTTATACTGCGCGCCGGATTTTGTGACCAGCTTGATGCGTGCGCCGATACCGTCACGATTGCTCTTCGTCCCTTGCAGCTTGAATTCCAGCCAGTGATTTTGGTTCGGGCTCTGGTTCATCCAGATTTCCGCGGGCGCGTTCAGCGCACTAACGACGACATCCAATTTGCCATCGCCATTGAGATCTCCGACGGCCGAGCCGCGATGGCGAGAAGGAGGAAACGAAGTGAATCCGGCCTCGGCTGTGAGCGCCGAAAATTTCATCCTGCCGAGATTGCGAAAAACGGTATTCGGTTGCTCGATGCTCAGATTGCTCGACGACGCTAGCGATTGCACGTGTCCGCGGGAGACGAAGATGTCTTTCCAGCCGTCGTTATCGAAATCGGCAATATTCGGAGAGTATCCCGCCATGGGCAGCGACAATCGCATCATGCCACTCTCGCGCGTGATTTCGACGAAACTGCCTTTGCCGGTGTTGCGATAGAGCGGGAAAGTTTCGCCATCGAGCGCGACCAGAAAAATGTCGGGATAGCCGTCGTTGTCGAGATCGCGGAAATCGGCCCCCATGCCGGAGATGTAGACGCCATCTTCGCGCAACGCGACGTTCTCGTCGAATGCATCTTCTTCAAACTTCCCGCCGCCTTTGTTCACGAAAAATGAATTCATCAACTTGTCGTTGGTGACGAACAGATCCATGCGCCCGTCAAGCGTCGAATCAGCAAGGGCCGCGCTCATGCCTTTGCCGGGATGATCGCGAAATCCGGCTTCGACGGAGGCGTCGCGAAATGTGCCGTCGCCGTTATTGATGAACAGCTGATTCGGCGTGGGCGGATACATCTTGGGATGACAATAGTCGCGATGTCCGTAACCTTCGCAGTCCGGCTCGTGATTGAAATCCCACTTCAAATAGTTGATAACCACAAGATCGAGCAGGCCGTCGTTGTTGACATCGACCCAGGCGGCGGTGACCGACCATAGCGGTCCATATTGCGGATCAGGCTTGTTCAGTCCGGCCTTGGCCGTGACATCGGTGAAAGTTCCGTTGCAATTGTTGTGGTACAGAGTGTTGCGATGGACGCCGGCGACGAAAATGTCTTCACAGCCGTCGTTGTCATAATCGCCGATAGCGACGCCGGTGTCGAATCCGGTTCCGGCTAGCCCGGCTTTTTCGGTGACGTCGGTGAAGTGCCCGTGGCCATCGTTCTCGAAGAGGCGGTTCGAATATTTTGGAGAATCTTTTTTCAGCGTCTGAATGTTGGCGCCATTGCTGAAGAAAATGTCGAGTTGTCCGTCGTTGTTGTAGTCGAAAACCGCGACGCCGCCCGCCATCGTTTCCGGGGCGTGGTATTGTGGCGTTTCATCGCTGTCCAGTTTGAAATCGATTGGCTGGTATGTAAACCGGATTGGATCGTTCGCGGTTGTGTCGGGGACGGCTCGTTTCGGAGGGGCTTCAGGCCGACTTACCTGCGAATGGATCAGCAAGTTCGTGCTCGTGGGCGCCAGCAGCAAGGATGCAACAAGTGCGCAGGCAAGCTTCCAGCCATTCATATTCAGCCGGGATCTCCTTTCTAGCTTCCAAACACGGCGCCCAGTGTATACCCGCTCCACTGATCGCGGCAGTATGAAACGATTTCATCTGGAGCCGCATACAGAAACGACGTGCAAAAGCAAAATCCCGAAAAAATCTTGACAAGCGAGTTTGAAACGTTTTATTGTGCCGTTCACGCCAAGGGATGTCGAGTCCGTCTACCGGATGTCTTGGCTAAGCTCATTCGCGTTCGTACGGGCCGAGCGGTGCACTCTTCCGTCCATCGCTCAGGGCTGCGAGGCAAGAATGCTGAACGACATCGACGTGGAGGATCGCCAGCTTCGTTCCTGGATCGCGGTGAAGATGTCCAGTAGCCGCCTGGGGCAACTGGTGCCCATATCCTCCCTCATTTTTGTCTGCCTTGGCGTTGGTTTAGCGTCCTCTCAGGCGCAGTCGATGGTGAACCCAAGTGCAGATATTCGTGCTCAAGGATTTTACCAACAAGGTCTGGCCCTGCTACGCCAGAATCAGCTCGACAATGGCATAGCAGCGCTCAAGGACGGACTTCGGTACGATCCGCGCAATGTGCTCATACTCGACGCCGTCGGAGCGGCCTATAGCTTACAAAGTAACTTGGTTGATGCGGAAAGGTATTTCTCCCGGGCTTTGGCAATCGACCCTACGTTCACTCCTGCACGCAAGAATCTTGGCATTACTTACTACACGGCGGGCAAATACGAGCAGGCGGAAGCAGAATTCGAGAGACTGAGAGATGGATCGAATGATGCGCGACCCATCGCGTGTCTTTTTCTCGGCATGCTGGCGGAAAAGAGGCACCAGTATACCCGATCGGTACTGCTCCTCAGGCAATCTGGAGAGTTAATGGGCCACTATCCGGAAAGCCTTTTATCGTTTGCGAAATCGCTCTACAAGTTGCATCAGGAGCGAGAAGCAAAGAAGGCGTTGCTTCAACTGGAAAACGTACCAGGAGTTACTCCTTCCGAGTATTTCGATGCCGGCGTGCTTTATTCGCAGCTTGGTGACGATCAGCGAGCGCTATCAGCTCTTGATCGAGCGGAGCAATCCAGAATTCCTGTAGAAGGGCTTCAGTACGAGCGTGCTGAGGTTCTAGCCAAACTAGGACTGCAGCAGGAGTCCCTGAAAGTCCTCGCGGATATTAGTTCCAACCAACCGAATCCCGATGCTCTGAACCGACTGGCTCATGTTGCCGAGGAACACCGCCAGTACGAATTGGCAATTCAATCCCTGCGGCTCGCTGCGAAGCTGGATCCCAGCAACGAAGACAACTACTTACAGTTCAGCACGATATGCTCTGATGCCGACAAATACGCGGATGCTCTTCAGGCCGTCGATATAGGTCTGCAATATATCCCGCATTCTTATCGATTATTGGTGCAAAGGGCGGCTGTGCTGGACAACATGGCACGAACAGCGGAGGCCGAGCAGGTTCTACAGAAGGCAATCGAACTTAGGAGAGATAACAGCGAAGCACTGTTGAGCCTCGGCATTGTCGAGACCCATGAGAAGAAACTGAATGCCGCAGCTAGTACTCTCCGTTCAGCTATCAAGAAGTTTCCAGACAATTTCTACATGCGGTACTGGCTCGGGTATGTTCTCGTTCAAATAGATGAGAATGCGACTGCGAATTCCTCCATTGAGGCCGAGGCAGTGCAGACATTTCGAGCCGCGATCCGACTCAAGCCTTCGTTTGCAGATTCCTACTATCAACTAGCAACGCTGTATATGCACAAGGATAACAAGCTGGCTGAGCAGACCTTAACCGCGTGCTTGCGAGTAGATCCCAATTATGCTTCCGCTCAGTACGTTTTGGCTCAGATCTACCTGAAGACCGGGCGGCGTGCTGAAGGTTACAAACTCTATGCACAATTCAAGAAGCAACAAGATGCTGCTAAGCCCAACGGGCCCGATACTCAGAACACGGAATTCGTTCAGCGGTAACCTCAAAAAGAAGGGGAGAGCAATGAGAACTAACAAGCGAGCAACGTGGCTCAAGATTGCTTCCGCGTGTGTCGCATTCGTTGGTATGGTTGCGCATCCAGCCGTGGCGCAGTTTTCAAGCGGCTTTACAGGTGTGGTAGTAGATCAGACCTCAGCCGCGATTGCGAATGCCAAAGTTATCGTGACGAATCAGGATACCGGTGTCGTTAGGTACACAATCAGTGCGAGCACGGGAGATTTTCGAATTCCTTCATTGCCAGGTGGAACGTATTCCGTTGAGGTGCAGGCGGAGGGCTTTAAGCCGTGGATCCAAAAAAGTGTATTGCTTGAAAACAATCAGGTGAAAACTCTTTATCCGGCACTCGCACTTCCTACTCAGGCAACAACGGTGGAGGTGAAGGGCGGAGCGGCTGAGATTACCACCGACAGGAGCGATACCTCCACAGAGATTTCGGAGAGGACGATAACGGACGCTCCTTTGGTGGGCAGAAACGTGTATACCAGCCTGATTGAACTCGCACCCGGCGTAACTGGCACTGGAGTTCCTGCCGGCATCGGTTCTGGATCGAATAACAACGATAGTTTCGAGCAAGAAGAGGGCTATCAGGTCAATGCTGCTGGACAACGTCAAGAGGACAATGAGTATGATGTTGATGGCAGTATCACAGTCAGCGCATCTCGCGACGGAGTCGTGAACCTTTCGCCCGAGCCGGATTTCATTCAGAGCATGCGTGTGGCCGGTGCAACGTTCGATGCGGCGAAGGGACGTTACAGCGGCGCGTGGGTGCAAGTATTCACCAAGCCCGGTACAGATCACTTCCACGGCACGATCTCGGAGTACCACACGGATAACTTGCTCACAGCGCGAACGGAATTTCAGTATTGCCCTCCTGATTCAGTAGGATGCCGGGCCATCCCCGCTTTCCGCCGCAATGAGTTCGGAGGAACTTTCGGTGGTCCAATCATCAAGAACAAGCTGTTCATCTTTGCCGGTGCTTTCGGCTTGCTTTCTTCCGTAGCGCAGGCGGATGTACAGACAGTGGAAACACCCCAGTTCGTCCAGTTCGTTCAGCAGAATCTTCCAAGCAGCTTAGCGAATAGCTTCTTCTCGGCGGCGCCGGTGGGTGCGGGTACACTCGCACCCGCAAGCTACTGCGGCAATGTCAGCTGTATCACGCCAATCTCCGGACAGCCCGGGGGGCAATATGCGGGCACATTGTTTCCTGCTAGCTTGCCAGCTAGCCAGACGGAAATCTTCCCCGAGTCATTAGGGCACAACGCCTATCAGTGGCACTTCCGCACGGACTACAACCTCAATCAATCCAAAGATCGGCTCTTCTTCGATTGGTTCCGCACCTGGTCGAGTCAACTGGCAGAAGATGCGCGGCCATTTGGTCAATACCAGACTCCCAACTTCGGCGTGTTTGCGAAAGTAGACTGGACTCATTCCTTCTCAGGCTCACTTTTGAATGATGCTTCCATGACTCTGGTCAGAGCCCGAGGTAGCCAGAGCGCACCTCCGCAAGGGCAACAGTTGCCCAACGTCTACATTGGCGGAATATCCGATGGATTCTCGCAATGGGGCAACTCGGGCTGGGTGCACGAAAATTTCAACTGGCATGACGTGCTGACCTGGCAGCATGGCCGACATACTGTCACCACGGGCGTGGATATCGACCGGCATCACGATGATGACAATTTTACGAACGGCCTGATACGACCGTCATTCTATTTCGACAATCTGCAGGACTTTGCTGAAGCCATTCCCTATTCCCAATCGGGTCCGATTGTTAACGTTCAAACTGCTTCACTAGCGAATGACTTATATGAAAAGATTCGATGGTTGTACGAAGGCGCGTTTGTTCAGGATGATTGGAAGATTACGCCGCGGTTTACGCTGAATGTGGGTTTGCGGTTTGATTATTTCGGCCGGATGGGAACGGAAAGTGCTGGTCCGGTTCCTTTCCAATACTTCACGCCCGGTGCTGGCGCTACGTTCGCTGATCAGGTAACCAGCGGAATCATGACGCTCAAAGGACCCAACGGGTACGTCCTCAACAATCGTCCTCACGGGTTCGGGCCACGCGTGGGATTCGGTTGGGACGTGTTTGGAAATGGGAAGACCGCTCTGCGCGGAGGGTACGGTCTGTTCTACAACAATATTGCCGATGGATCCTGGACGTTTGCGTCTTATGACAATCCTCCTAATTTCGCGAATCCCTCCTTCTCCATAGCGAATGCGAGTCACCCGTTCACTTATGCTCCAGGAAACTCCAACGGAAGTGACTGGCCGGTGCCGCCAGTCAACTTCCAGACCAACCCTGCGGGCGGCGTTCAGGGTGTGAACGTGGAGACGACGGGCGTGCAGCCGGTGTTAGATCAACCGCGAACGGACCTTTGGATGTTGTCGGTACAGCAAGACCTTGGGCATAACATCGTGGTTGAAGCGGATTACAACGGGTCTCACAGCGACCATCTCTACGTGCAAACGGACGTGAACCGGTTTGCGGGCGATCTTATCGCCAATCAGGGAACTCAGACGCGGTTGAATCCGAGTTTCGGCCCGGTGATTTTCGGCCGAACAATTGGCATTGCCGACGGCGACTATGGAACCTTCATGATCAGTAAGCGTTTCAGTCGATCATGGCAACTGCGGGGTATTTACACCTTCGGTAAGTCTACAGACGAACTGAGCAGCAATGATAATGGGAATGCTAACGGAGAATCTGTTTTCAATCCTGCGAATATTGCTGCGCAGCACGGGTTGTCAGATTTCGATGTTTCAAGGCGCTTCACCGCAGACAGCGTGGTTGAACTGCCCTCCCCCTTCAAAGCAGGTATCGCACACCAGATCGTCGGTGGATGGAGGATGTCGAATATCCTCATCTTGCAAAGCGGCCTGCCATTCACGGTCTACACCAGTGCGCCGTTTGCTCCTGTATGGAATAACGCTTCCTGCAACACGACAGTGACAGCGGGTTGTCAGATAGTCGGCAACTCGGGAGGGGACTACAACGCGGATGGATACAACTATGACGCACCGAACACTCCGCCCGCCGGCAGCGTCCACACTGGAAGCAGGACTAACTTCCTGAACGGGTTTGCATCGGCCTCCGCATTTCCGGCGCCAGCGCTCGGGCAAGAGGGCAATCTCGGCCGAAACTCTTATATTGGACCTGGATTTGCCAATATCAATACGGAATTCGCAAAAGAATTCTCATTTGCAGAGCGATACTCGCTCGAGTTCCGAGCGGACATATCGAACCTGTTCAATCGTGTGAATCTCACTCAGCCGATTAGTGACTTATCGGGCAACTCGGGTCCATTCGGTGTCTCTACTTCACAAACGCTGCCGCGCGCGTTTCAGTTCGGACTGCGGTTGGCCTTCTAAGAAGGGCATGGCGAGTAGTTTGCAACGATGAATTCCGACTGACGGTATGTGAACGGATGTATCTGCGGAATGCATTGAATGTCAGGTCAGATTCTCCTGGCCTGACATCCTCAATGGATAAGCTGACATCGAGCACGAAAAGGCTGGCATGACTAACCGTGTTCTGAATCTCCTTCTCCTCGTAGTCGTTAGTGTCACACCCATTTGGGCTCAAGATTCAGCATATGTTCCTGGTGGCGGGATGGCCTGGGATGCCGAGTGGCAACAGATACCCGGCCCGAAATGCCTGGAAATGAAGGATTCGTGGGAGGGCGGGTCGAGCGACTGCACACCAGAAGATCATATTAGCTGGCTGGCAGACTTAAGGCACTGGCGCACGGAAAGACTCATCCGCATTGGTTTTAGGGACTTCCGCTACGATTCGCCTGCGTTGAAATGGACACAATCGAGCTTCATTCAACCGCAAATGATGGTCGAGGACCGCTATTTCTATGACCCCGTCGCCCACCGCTACACGGTGGATCGCTATCTGGATGATCTGGAAAAGAGATATGGCGGCATTGATGCTGTCCTTATTTGGCCGACATATCCGAATATGGGTATCGACAATCGCAACCAGCACGACATGATCCGGTCGATGCCGGGAGGTATTGCAGGTGTGCGACAGATGATTGCCGACTTCCATCGTCGCCACGTGCGCGTGCTATTTCCAATGATGATGTGGGACCAGGGGACGCGCGACCCCGGGAAACCCTGGCCGGAGGCGATTGCTTCCATCATGAAAGAAGTCGACGCCGACGGCATTAACGGAGATACACAGGACGGAGTACCGGCCGCTTATCCCGAGGCAGCAGAGCGCATCGGTCATCCGCTCGCCTTTCAGCCGGAAGGAGGCCCGAACGACCAGAACATTACGGATGACGTCTTAACCTGGGGCCAGTACAAATTTCCATTTGCCCCGCGAGTGGACCGCTACAAGTGGCTCGAGACCCGCCATATGGTCAACATTTCGGACCGCTGGAATCGCGACAAAACCGACGACTTGCAGTTTGCGTTCTTCAATGGCGTGGGATGGGAAAGCTGGGAGAATATCTGGGGAATCTGGAATGGCATTACACCCCGGGACGCCGAGGCAACCCGCCGAGTTGCCACCATCGAGCGCGGCGTTGCGCCTTATCTTGTGAGCCCGGGATGGGAGCCCTTTTCCCCGACCTTGAATTTCGGAGTGTTTGCAAGCCGCTGGCCGTCGGGCGATAGCACAGTATGGACGATCGTGAACCGGAATGACTACGACGTTGCCGGTCAACAGATCGAGTTCCCTGACAGTGCAAACCTGCGCTATTTCGACCTGTACCACGGAATCGAACTGAAACCGGAGCGCCGGGATGGAAAGCTTCGACTGTCGTTCGACATCGAGGCCAAGGGCTACGGCTCACTGTTGGCAACGCCATCGGAGCCGAGTATTGAAATACAGACGCTCATGGCGAAGATGAAGGGAATGGCCGAAACCCCGCTGGCCAGACTTTCCCATCAGTGGACTTATC
This sequence comes from uncultured Acidobacteriaceae bacterium, assembly GCA_963772045.1. Taxonomy (GTDB): domain Bacteria; phylum Acidobacteriota; class Terriglobia; order Terriglobales; family Acidobacteriaceae; genus Sulfotelmatobacter. Next base: position 775,432 of record CAVYWC010000007.1, read on the forward strand.
TGCCTCAACAGATCGTGGAGATCGCCGCTTCCAAAGCACCGGCGGCAAATCCAACGGACATGGTCAAGATTCCCGGCGCAGAGTTCCGCTTCAGGGTGCACGGGATCGAGGTAGAAGGCTCTGACGATATCGGAGTGGATGTGCAGTATCCGTGGGAAAATTCGCCGCGCCGATTCCACAGCCGTGTCATGCAGATCAATTCGTTCTGGATCGATAAGTATCCTGTTACTAACGCGCAGTTCAAGAGGTTTCTGGATGCGACGCATTACCTTCCGAAAGATGATCTGAATTTTCTCCACGAATGGGTCAATGGAACTTATCCCGCAGGTTGGGATAATAAGCCGGTCACGTGGGTCTCAATAGAAGATGCGCGTGCGTATGCGTTATGGGCAGGCAAGAGATTGCCGCACGAGTGGGAATGGCAGTATGCCGCTCAGGGCACGGATGGGCGCACCTATCCGTGGGGGAACAATTGGAACGCAGATGCGATTCCGGTTCCGGATAAAGGACGCACGATGCGCGGTCCTGATGCCGTCGATGCACATCCTAAGGGAGCGAGCCCCTTTGGAGTCATGGATCTCGTCGGCAATGTATGGCAATGGACGGACGAATATGTTGACGAGCGCACCCGCGGCGGAATCCTGCGCGGCGGCAGTTATTATCAGCCGCAAGGTTCCATCTGGTATTTTCCGCAAGCTTATAAGCTGAACGAGCACGGGAAACTGTTGATGATGGCTCCCAGCAAAGACCGGGCCGCAACGTTAGGGTTTCGTTGTGTTCAGGACGCCCAGTAGGTTAGGGGAGCGACCATGTGAGACAGTGATCCCAACATCGCATGGAGCCATGATGCGAGTGCATCACTGCTGGCTTGAACGTCGGCCGATTTATCCGGACGAGAGATCTCGTGTTCTCCGATTTACCAAGTGTTCAATGACTTGCCGAGATTGTGGTTTTTAGCTGTGTCGCAAAAGGTGTCGTAACCCTATTTGCTACGCCGCTGCTTCAGAGGTTGGCGGACGGTAATCGAGCGCGGCGCGCACGATCTCCAGTTCCGGGTGCTGATAGTGCATCGCGGTCTTTACATCGCGGTGCCCCATCGTTCGCATTACCGCCGCAAGGGTGCCGGTTCGCATTAGAACTCGCGTACCGTGGTCATGTCGCGCACAGTAAAGAACCAGCTATTTCGGAAGGCCCGCTTCGTTGCGCGCTTTTCAGAACAGATTGCAAATCGACCTCAGATGCCCTGACGCGGAGCGCTTGGACGGAAATACCCAGCCATCCTGTGCATCGTAAGTGTCAGAGCAAACACATGGTTGACAGATTGAATCCTGGGCCAGCCTGGCTTTGCCGACGCTTGACCAGCAAATTCTCAGGCGCTCAGTCTTCGTTCCTTCGTCCAGGAGGGATTACTGCCGGTTGGCCCGTCAACCACTCGAAAGCGGCCTGCGCACACTTCAGCGCCAAGGTGGAACAATTCCTTTAATATAAGAAACCACCGGCAGCAGTTCTGAGGGGATCTGGAAGCTGTTACAAAGAACTCTTATTCAATGGACAGAAGAACATTCATCCGACAAACGGGAATGGCGGCGCTGACTCCGTGGTGGCCGCACAAACTGTGGGGAGCCGAAAAGAATCTTGCGCAGGACGCGGGCACTGCGGATCCGCGGCATGCGACGCACGTAGGCGCGGCGTTTCGTCGGCGACGACCATCCGATGCGAATTGGCCTTCGCCGGCAGCATGGAAACGTCTGAATGCTGAGGTCGAAGGAAACCTGATTCCAGTGAACTTCCCGATCGACGCTTGCGTCAAAGACACTGCAAGCGCGGCTTGCCAGAACTTGATAGACAACATTCACAATCCCTATTACATCGGAGACCAGCCCGGATTAACCCAAACCTTGGGATGGGTGGATGCGTGGGTGAGCAAACCGAGCGTCTATGCCGTCGCGGCAAAGAATGTAAACCATATTGCGGCGGCGGTGAACTTCGCACGCGAAAATGAACTGCGGCTGGTGGTAAAGGGTGGTGGCCATAGTTACCAGGGGACCTCGAACGCGTCGGATTCGTTGCTCGTGTGGACGCGACACATGCACGACATCACTACGCATGAAACATTTGTCCCGCAGGGATGCAAGGCGAGCCATGCCCCGCAACGCGCAGTAACACTCGGCTCGGGCGCGATTTGGATGCAAGCGTATGAGGCGGTGACCACGAAAGGCGGCGCCTACGTGCAAGGCGGTGGTTGCACTACGGTCGGCGTGGCGGGATTGGTTCAGAGCGGTGGCTTTGGAAGTTTTTCGAAGCATTACGGAACGGCGGCGGCGGGATTGTTGGAAGCGGAAGTCGTTACTGCCGATGGCAAAGTGCGCACCGCGAATGCATGCACGAGTTCAGATTTGTTTTGGGCGCTGAAAGGCGGCGGAGGAGGGACATTCGGCGCGGTGAGCAAAGTGACGCTGCTCGTGAGGGACCTTCCAGAATTTTTCGGCGCAGCGATCTTCACGGTGAAGGCCGTTTCGGATGAGGCGTTCCGGCGTTTGCTGCGCTACTTCGTCGCTTTTTATCGGGAACATCTTTTCAACGATCATTGGGGCGAGCACGCGACCATTGGGGGAGACAATGTGCTCGATTTGTTGATGGTGTGCCAGGGTCTGACTGCTGAAGACGTAAAAAAGATATGGCAACCATTTCTGGATTGGGTGGCACGCTCGCCGGGCATTTACACGATCGGTGCACCACCGATTTTGGCTGCCATGCCGGCTCGGCATTGGTGGGATGTGGAATGGAGTAAGCAGAACCATCTGGACGTTTTTAATGTAGACCCGCGCCCGGGAGCGAGTTCAACCAACGCGTGGTGGAAGGGAGACGGTGGACAAGTGGCGTGGTTCCTCTACGGATACGAATCGCTGTGGATGCCGGCATCTTTGCTTGACGATGACTCCCAAGAACGGCTCACGCAGGCGCTATTTGCGGGTTCGCGCCACAAAGATATTGAGTTGCATTTCAACAAGGGTCTGGCGGGAGCGCCACCCGAGGCGATAGAGATGACACGCGAAACCGCGACGAACCCCGCAGTGCTGAATGCGTTTGCGCTGGCCATCGTAGGCGACGCAGGCGGCGGATATCCTGGCGTGCGCGGCCATGAGCCGGACATCGAGGCCGGACGAAAATCTCGGCAAGAGATCCACAAGTGCGTGGATGAGCTACGCGTGATCGTCCCGAATGGCGGAGCCTACGTTTCGGAGAGCAATTTTTTCCAAGACGAGTGGCAGCAGGCGTACTGGGGAAGCAATTACACGCGTCTGGCATCGGTGAAAAAGAAATACGATCCCACGGGATTGTTTTTCGTGCATCACGGCGTGGGCTCGGAAGACTGGAGCGACGACGGCTTTCTGAGGAAAGCCGGAAGTGGATAGTCGATCAGAGATATCAAGAGCGCACCGAAGGTTCCGGCTGTGTTGTCGGCAAAGCGGACAATGAATGCCCGCTCAGGCCGGTGGCTCTATTCCGATTTTGTCGTTGACGGCGCCTTGAATCCGCTGTTTGCAACCGAGATATCGTTCGGTTGTCTGAATCGAAACGTGACCGAGCAGAAACTGGATTTGCTCCAGCTCACCTCCGGCGGCGTAGCAAAGCCGTGCACAGGTTCTGCGGAGATCGTGCGGCGCTAACTTATCGATCCCAGCCTTCGTGGCATACTCCCGAACCACATGCCAGACCGCCTTTTCCGTTAACCTCTCTTCCCAGGTTTTCCCCATCTTGTGCACCCGACGAAACAACTTGCCCGATGTAATGTTCGCTGCCTCGATCCAGTGGTCGAGGACATTCTTTACCCATGCCGGCATCGGGATGGTGCGGGTGTGGCCTGCCTTTCCCTTCAGATCGACAATCGCCCAGTGTTCTTCACGCTGCTGAATGTGGCCGAAGTGTAGCTCAACTGCCTCATGTCGCCGTAGACCACAGGCAAGTAAGACGGCCAGAAGTGCTCGATCACGTTTTTCCTTCAAGCGCTCGCCGCCGGGAACCTGCCACAATCTCTGCGACTGTTCGGCGGTGAGCCAATTTCCTAGTCTCACGCCAATCTTCTTAACGCCCTTTACTCGTCGGATACCCGCAGCTAGATCGGGGCTTAGGAGGCCACAATCAGCGGCTTCATAGGCCAAGCGGCTTACGGCTCCTAAGCGAAGATTGATTGTCCCCGGAGCCAGATTTCGGGATTCGAGATGAATTCGATAGCGGAGCACAACGGTCCTGCTGAACGAGAGCCTCGGCTCCGAGCAGTACCACTCCACGAATTCTTCAATGGCGTGCCGGTAACCGCGTTGCGCGTCTGTAGACGTCAGGCTGTTCAGAACGGTCGATTTTGCCTGATCCAAATCAGGTAGGCGAAGAACTGCTCTGGGCTTGGGGCGAGTTCGTTTCGAGGTGGGCTTCCGAGACATCGTTCACGGTCCTCCTTAAACCGCGCTACGATGGTCTGCTACCTCAGCCACTTTACGGATTGCCCGTGATCCGCCCACAATACTTGGCCACAGAGAGTGTTTGGCGGCTCAAGCCACCGAATCTCTCTGCGCCGCAAGCAAAGGGTTTTGATATTCCTGCACATTCGCAATGACCTCAAGACTTAAGAACTCTCAAGCTGCGTGAAAGACGTTGGTTCGCTGGAGCACTCACGGGTGAGGCGACCCGGGATGCGGCGCCAGCCGCCAGTGGCCGTAGCCGACGAACGCCGAGAGCAGCCCAGCCACCAGCGTTGTGAGTCTCGTCACAGTCAAGGATGAGCCCAGCGAGGTTGAATAGAAGGGGAGGTCTATATAAAGAACCATGGTGGTTGGGAAGACGCTCTCATCGCAGCGCTCCACAGACTTGGTTGCGTGACAGTCGCAACGAAGCCAGGCAGTAGAGCCCTGTGACGTGAGTGCGGCCGCACGGGAAACTGACTGGATGTTCCCAACGCCGGCTCAGCGAGGGAGGACGATGGAAAACGCGGTCGGTCTAGTCATGACGGGCGGCGGTGCCCGCGGCGCTTATCAAGCCGGGGTTCTCAAACGAATTGGCGAACTGAAACGCGCCCGAACACACGGTAATCCTTTTCCGATCATCGGAGGCGCTTCTGCGGGAGCGATCAATGGTTCTGGTCTGGCCACAGGTTGCGACGATTTTGCTTTGGCAACCCGGATGGTTGCAGACGCCTGGGCGACTCTCCACCCCTCCGAAATCTTTCACTGTGGCCTCTTGTCCCAGGCGCGTAATTCGATGACCTGGATACTCGATCTCTCCTTTGGGGCGATTCTGGGGGGAGGCCATGCCCGATCGTTGTTAGATGCCGCTCCCTTACGCCATTTTCTCGATAAGCACCTTGACTGCAACCGGATCCAGGAAAACATCAAGCGTCGGCATCTTTACGCTCTCGCTATTTCCGCGACCAACTATAACTCGGGGAAAAGCTATCTCTTCATTCAGGGAAAGAAGGGCCATCCCCTGTGGAACCGGATCCGGCTGGTGACGGTGGCGACGAAGATTACCGTCGACCACGTTTGCGCGTCCACGGCTATTCCTTTGGTATTCCAGCCGGTAAAGCTCAAAACGCCGCGTGGGTCAGCCTTCTTCGGTGATGGTTGTTTGCGCCTGCAACAGCCGCTCAGCCCGGTGATCCGCCTGGGGGCGGAGAAGGTTTTCGCGATTGGCGTCCGCTGCGGAAATAGAGAAAGTCAAGAGGAAAGCACAGATGAGAGAAACCCTTCGCTCGCGCAGGTATTGGGGGCTCTCTTGAACGTTATGTTTCTGGATCATCTCGCAACTGACATCGAGCACCTTGAACATTTGAATCAGTTGCTCAACGATGGCCACATTAATCAGCTTGGTATTGAAGGACATGAAAAGATACGGCCATTGGGGACCTTCATCATCACGCCTTCGGTCAATTTATCGGATCTGGCGGAGCAGCACCAGAGAGACATGCCCTCTCTGATCCAGTACTTTGTATCCAGTTTGGGACGAGACGCGGCTTCCTGTGCAGATCTAATGAGTTATCTGCTGTTCACGCCCAGCTACACGCGAGACCTCATTGCGATTGGTTACCATGACGCCAGCGAACGAATCGATGAAATCGAAGACTTTCTCTATTCTTCCAATCAGGGGGACACGGAAAACGAACTGGCCATTGTAACCGCAGGGAAGGTGCCCAAGGCAGGTTCGGCAACGAAACGGAACGGAAACTCAGTCAGATCCCGCGGGTAATCATCCGCGTCGTGAAGGTATTTCTAATGACAGCTCACCGCGAAGTAGACGTTAGCGGAGGACATTATGACTACCGCACCTTGCTACCCTGGCATACGAGTCACCGCAAACGGTAATCAGCTGGTCTCGTACCATACAGAAACACGCATTGCCGATGCCGGTGTGTTTTATCCCATCACTCCTTCGACGGAAGGCGGCGAACTCTACCAGCAGTCGTTTGCCGAAGGGCGGCTGAATGTTTTTGGCCGCAGCACTCTGGCCGTGGAAGCCGAAGGAGAGCACGCCGCTCAGGGCGGAGCCATTGCACACTCAGTCTGTGGCAAACGGGTAGTGAATTTCACCTCCGGCCAGGGAATTCTGTACGGCGTCGAACAGTATTATCACGCCCCCGGCAAGTGCTCGACGATGGTGCTGGAGGTCGTCGCTCGGGCGCTGACCAAGCACGCACTCAACGTGCACTGCGGCCACGATGATGTCTACGGCGCGCTCGACACCGGATGGATCATTCTGTTCGGCAAAGACGCTCAGCAAACCGCCGACCAGGCACTTATCCTGCGGCGCGTGACCGAACTGAGCCTGACGCCCGGCATGAATTGCCAGGACGGCTTTCTTACTTCCCATCTGGAGCGAACTTTTTACAAGCACGAGTCGGAACTCATCCGCGAGTTTCTCGGCGCCCCCGACGACATCATCGAATGTCCGACCGAGAGCCAGCGCATCCTGTTCGGCCCGACGCGCCGCCGGGTGCCGCGCATGATCGATCTCGCCAACCCTGTGCTGCTCGGACCCGTGCAAAATCAGGAACACTACATGCAGGGCGTAGCGGCCCGCCGGAACAACTTTGCCGAGCCGATCTTGCACTTCCTCGAAGAAGCGTACGCTAAATTCGGTAGGCTGACCGGCCGCTATTACGGCTTGATTACGCAATACAAGACCGGCGATGCGGATACGGTGTTCGTGTCGTTGGGATCGGCCGCCGAGAACATCGAAGCCGCGGTCGACTATCTTCGCGAGCGCAGAGGCGCCAGAGTGGGGTCGATTCACCTCAATGTCATTCGGCCGTTCCCCGAAGCGGCCGTCGTCACGGCGCTCGCGGGCAAGATGAATGTCATCGTCCTCGAACGCACCGATGAGCCGATGGCCGGCGATAATCCCATGGGGCGCGACATACGAACTGCACTCAATAAGGCCTTGCGGACCGATGGCAACCCGGTCCCCGACGAACTGCCCGCGATTACCGCTGGCCAGATGCCGCGCCTGTTCTCTGGTATTTACGGTCTCGGATCGCGCGATTTCCGGCCCGAACATATCTTCGGCGCCTACGAATTCGCCACGGGCGCTCGCTCCCGCCAGGACGGCAAGCGAGCGGCGGACGGAACGTCGTTCTTTGTGCTGGGCGTCGATCATCCGTATGCAGTGAAGTCGGATGACACGCCGTCGCTTCTGCCCGAGGGTGCGGTCGCTGTGCGTTTCCATTCCATCGGGGGCTGGGGTGCGATCACGACCGGAAAGAACCTGGGCGCAATTATTGGCGATCTGAATGACCTGCTCTACAAGCGCGACAAGATTGTCGATGAACTGGGCAATCCGAAAGAGATTATTCACGTCAGCGCCAATCCGAAGTATGGATCGGAAAAGAAAGGCGCTCCCACCGCTTACTTCCTGGTCGCCGCGCCGGAGCGCATCCGCGTGAATTGCGACCTTCGTCACGTCAACGTCGTACTGTGCTGCGATCCCAAGGCGTTCACGCATACCAACCCGCTCGACGGAATGTCCGCGTTCGGCTGTCTGGTGTGGGAATCCGACGAGGAAGGTGAGCAGGCCTGGGAGCGGCTGCCGTTGTGGGCGCGCCGGCAGATTATCGACAAGAAGATCCATGTCTTCACCTTGCCCGGCTTCCAGATCGCGCGCCAGGCTACCGATCGTGCCGACCTTCAACTCCGCATGCAGGGCAACGCTTTTCTGGGCGCGTTCTTCCGGGTCTCGCCGCTGCTTGCGGATTTCCGCATCACCCCGGAGCAGTTCCGTGAGGTCGTCCACCATCAGTATGTGGAAAAGTTTGGGCGGTTCGGCGATGCGGTGGTCAAATCGAACATGGAAGTGATGACGCAGGGCTTCGAGCGCGTCCGCGAGATTCGAGTGGGCGAAATGGAGGCTCCCGATCGGTCGACGTTGCGCGGAGAAGCGCTGCTGCCCGTCATCAGCGGTGAGGACGGCGGCGACAGCCGCGCCGGACGTCGTTCCGTTCCCATTCCTGCCACCCAGCACGAACGCACGCCGGTGACGGAAGTCGCGACCTTCAACGCCGCGTTCCGCGCGGGTCTCGGCTACAATCAGCCGTCCACGGCCTATGCCTCGGTCGGGGTCATGGCCGCGGGCACGGGCGACACCGCGTCCAAGTATGTCGCGCGCCGCGAGACGCCCCTTTTCATCGCCGAGAACTGCACGCAGTGCATGGAATGCATTGTCGTCTGTCCCGACACGGCGATGCCCAACTGTTCTCAGGATCTGGCAACCATCCTGCACACTGCAGTCGCGCGTTACGTGACAGATTCCGGCGAGCGCCTAAAGATGCTGAGCTCCCTGCCCGAGATCGAGCAGCGTACCCGCCAGTTGATGCGGGATGCCGTCGCAAAAAATGCGGCCATGCCGCTGCCGCAGATCCTTCACCAAGTCACCAACGAGGTTGACGGATTCTCCGACGAAGCCAAGCGCCAATTCTTCGCCATCATCGGTAAGGTTCCGATGGCTTTTCAGAAAGTGAATGCAATCTTCTCCACCCCGGAGAGAAAAGCTCCGGGCGGTGGCGGGATCTTCTCGATCTTCGTCAGCGATCTGTGCAAAGGCTGTGCCGCCTGTGTGACGGCGTGCGGCGAGCATGAGGCGTTGAAGATGGTGGAAGAGACCGAGGCGGTCAATGGCGAACACGAGACCGGGACTGCGTTCCTGAATCTTCTTCCCGATACACCCCAAAAATATCTTGGCCTGTACAACGATCAACGACCACGGGACTCCAAGACGGCCACACTCCGCAATATGTTGATGGTCCGGCACAACTATGACGCCCTTGTTTCCGGCGACGGCGCTTGCGCGGGCTGTGGCGAGAAAAGCGTCCTGCGGGCCATCGCGGCCGTAACCGAGGCCTACATGCGGCCCCTCTATCACGCCAAAGCCGACCGGCTTCACGCGAAGGCCGCCGAACTGGGGAAATCAGGCGTCCAGAAGTTGGCCGCGCTCAAAGCGAGAAATCAAGACGAATACGACCTGCTGCGGCAAGCGGTGGCGCACTTGCTGATGGGGTTGGGCGGTGAGGATGAGAAAGACACCCAGGCCCGCATCACGCGCCATGGAGCGATCTCAGACCGGGAACTGATCGACGCGATCGTGGCTGTTCTGCTGCAAGAGGCTTTCAATCACAAAGACTTGCAGTCAGTCGACGGGCGCCTGGCCAACGGGATGTGCGTCATGGCGATGGGCGCGCACACCGGCTGTAACACCGTTTACGGGTCTACGCCGCCCAACAACCCGCACCCCTATCCCTGGATGAACTCGCTCTTCCAGGACGGCGTCACGGTCGCCTGGCTCATGGGGGAAAGCTTCATTGTCGATCATGCCCGCCGCTCCGTGATTCCTGAGCGACTTGCCGATGCACTGCTCAGCCGCGAAAAAGATGTGATCACGCCGCGCGAGTACTACGAGCTTGCGCACTTCAGCGACGCGTTGATGACCGATCAGGAAGTGCTTGAGCTGCCGAAGGTGTGGGCGGTCGGTGGCGATGGCGGCATGGGCGACATCGGCTACCAGAATACCTCGAAAGTGATTTTGCAGAATCGTCCCAACGTCAAAGTGCTCATGCTCGACACTCAGCTTTACTCCAACACGGGCGGGCAAAATTCCGATTCGACGCCGATGCTGGGCGGCAGCGACATGAACGTGTTCGGAGCCGCGACGCAGGGCAAAAGCGTCGAGAAGAAGACCGTTGCCGAGACGTTCTTGGCCGGACACGGATCGCCCTTCGTCGCCCAAATCTCAATGGCCAACGCGCCCAAGTTCTACCGTGCCATTCTCGACGGTCTCGAATATCGTGGAACCGCGTTCCTGCAATGCTTCACGACCTGTCAGCCGGAACATGGAGTGGCCGACGACATGGCCCTGGCTCAGGCCCAGCGCGTGCGCGACTCGCGGGGCGCGCCGGAGTTCGTCTTCAATCCGCGGCTCGGCGAAACCTATCAGGAAACGCTCGATCTCAAGGGCAATCCCTCGCCCGACAAGGATTGGTACGAGTCGAAGGTGAAAAGCACGGAAGAGGTTTCGCGCTATACCGTCGCCCACTGGTGCCTTACCGAGGCCAGATTCCGCAACCACTTCAAGCAGATCAAAAAGGAGCAGGCAGACAAGCTGATCCCGCTGGAAAACATGCTCGTTCGCATTACGCAGCAAGATGTGGTGTATCGCCGCTGCCTGCTCCCCGAACACCGCTCCTACATCCCCGACTTCGGCGTTTACATCAAGGTCCAGGGCGCGAAAGGAGACCTCGAGTACCGGGCGATCTCGCGCCAGCTTGTACTGTTCTGCGTCGAGCGACGTAAAGCGTGGCGGATGCTGCAGAGCAAAGCGGGCATCGCAAACAAAGACTACGCGGCCCAAAGATCGATCTTAGCCGATGTCGATGCCGGCAAGATTTCCAAGGAGGAGCTGTTCACACGCGGGGAGCAGTTGATGAGGGACCGCCTGCAAACCGCCGGCGTGGCGAGGCCGGCTGAACCAAGGCGGGATCCGGTTTTGGCCTCTTAACAAACCGCGCTGTACCTCGGTTGCCAATGACTTGCGCGATTTGTGCGGAACTCGGGCGGAATCTAATGGCGCGATTTTGAGACTGCGAGAGCGTTCCAACTCAACAACCCGCAACAAGTTTCAGCAGTTAGCCCACAACAGTTTCAACGTCAATCACTGGCCTCCGTCAAATTCAACGGGAACCCAGTCAGCCTTCAGATTCACTCGACAGGAATACTCAAGTTGCCCGGGATTCCTCCCGTATCGTCGGCAATCCGGAAGTCAATCGGTTGGCCAGAGATCAGTAGCAACGAAGTCGGCTACGATTCCGCGGAAGCTCACCGAGAGCGAACAAGACTTGCTCGCTCGTCTGCAAGGCGGGTACCAGATTGAGACCGCTTGACTCGGCGGCAGCCCGATTTTGCGCCGGTTGAAAGATAACGAAGTGCTACGCGCTGCCGACACCAATGCCAGCACTGTCAAAGCAATCGGTTAAATCGTGCACAATTCTCACGACGATCCCTAACGTCATCACGTCAGCAGTGCATGATCGCATGCCAGTGATCCTGCGGCGAGACGATAACAATTTATGGCTGGACCCTAGCATGACAAACGTCGACGCGATATGCGATCTGCTCAAACCCTACGACGCGCGGAAAGCCAGGATTATCTGACGCAGCATTGCGCGGTTGGTCCACCGCAGCGCGGTTGTCGCGGCGCACCATTCGGTGGTTAGTTCAGTGTTTCGTCTAATCGCGTTTACAAGCTGGCTTGGTGGCGGTATCGTGGTCGCGCCCAACTCTGCGACTCTTCGGAGCGGAGTAGAATCCATGCCAAATTTTCGAAACACACTTGTGGTTGTAATGGCGTTCAGCGCGTTTGCGGCGGCAAGGACAATTGTCGCCCGCGCCACGAATTCGACGAAAGGAACAACCCTGTCCGTGGCCGAACGCGTAACAGCTGACACGGCTCGTGAAACGCCCGGTGGAGCAACTTTCACTGTTCCTTCTGGATGGGCGATTGAGACGGGCAAGGACTTGGTCGTGCTTTCGCCTCCGGAGTCGGATACTCACGTGGCAATTGCTGATTCCCAGGCAGCCGACGCCAAAGCTGCGGTCGAGGGTGCATGGGCTGCTTACAAGCCAGAGTTGAAGCGGCCCTTGAAGCTAATCACGTCGCGTCCGGCGCGCGAGGGCTGGGCTGAGCGCCAAGTGTTTGACTATGAGACTTCCCCTAACGAGCGAGCGACTGTAGTAGCGATTGCGTTGCGGGCGGGGAGAACATGGACCGTTGTAATTCTTGACGGGACTGATTCCACTGTCGAAAAGCGTAGCGCGCCGATTTCACTGATCCTTTCTAGCTTGCGGCCCAAAGGATACCAACGTGAATCCTTCGCCGGGCGCAAGGCTGAGCCGCTGGATGCAGCACGTATCGCGGAGATGAAGGAGTTCGTGGAAACGTCAATGAAGGAACTCGGGATTCCTGGAGCTTCTATTGCGCTGATTGACGGCGGAAAGGTCGTATATGCAGGAGGTTTTGGAGTAAAAGAGCTGGGCAAACCCGATCCCGTCGATAAAAACTCACTCTTCATGGCCGCTTCGAACACCAAGGGAATGACCACGCTGCTGCTGGCCGAGCTAGTGGACCAAAAGAAACTCAGGTGGGATGAACCGGCCATCGACGCTTACCCGAGTTTCAAGCTAGGCGATGCGGACACGACCAGAAGAGTTCTAATCAAGAATCTGATCTGTGCCTGCACAGGAGTGCCGCGCCAGGACTTGGAATGGTTGTTCGACTTCAAGAAAGCTACACCGGAATCTGAGATGGCCCTGTTGGGTACGATGCAGCCAACCAGCAATTTCGGCGAGGTTTTCCAATACAGCAATCTCATGGCGACGGCCGCCGGGTACATTGGTGGGCATCTGGTGCATCCGGACATGGAACTCGGCGCGGCCTACGACTTGGCGATGCAGAAAATGATTTTCGACCCTCTGGGGATGAATTCCACAACATTCGATTATGCACGCGCCCTTGCCGGTAATCACGCCACGCCTCACGCCGACGATGTCGATGGGAAGCCCAGCATTGCCAGCATGGACCTCAATTATTCGATCGTACCCGCGCGTCCAGCGGGCGGCGTGTGGACCTCGGCAGCCGATTTGGCCAAGTATGTCCAGGACGAGCTGTCGCTGGGTAAGTTGCCCAATGGCAAACAGTTGGTTTCCTCGGAGAACCTGCTGGCGCGCCGAGCTTCACAAATCTCAGAGGGTGAAGATGTGACGTATGGAATGGGGTTAAGCGTGAGCCGCAGATACGGCGTTCCCGTTGTGAGCCATGGCGGCAGCATGGTCGGTTTCAAAAGTAACTTTTTCTTGCTACCGGATTCCGGCGTTGGGGCGGTCATCCTCACGAATTCCGACAACGGAGGAATGCTCGCCGGACCGTTCGGGAGGCGCCTGTTGGAAATCGTGTTTAACGGCAGACCGGAAGCCGCCGGCGACGTTGCCTCCCAGGCAGCGCGTCACAAAGCCGAACTGGCCAAAGATAGGGAAAGGCTGGTCATCCCTGCCGAGACGGCACAGGTGAACGCTCTGGCGAAGCGGTATACCAGCAAAGAGCTCGGCGCGATTACCGTGCTGAACGAGGATAGAGGGACCACGTTCCAATTCGACGGGTTCAAGAGCAAGGTGGCGTCGCGGAGGAACGACGACGGCACGACTTCGTTTATCACCATCGATCCCGGAGCTGATGGCTTCGAATTCGTGGTCGGTGAACGTTCCGGCAAGAAAGTGCTCGTCATCCGCGATGGCCAACACGAATATACATTCACTGAAACGAGTTAAGCATTACGGAGGCGGGCCGAGTGAGTCCACAATTGTGTTTTGTTCGAAGCCAATTTCTCTAAGCAGCCCATGCCCAAATCTTTGAAGAAGAAAGGCGTCGGCGCGGTGTCGAGGTGGTGTTCTTGAACCGGCCTCTCGGCCAAAGCCCGGAAGATGACCTCCTGCTCCACTCATCGAGTAATAGGACTTGATACGCGTAGTTCCGAGCGAGCCGATCGGGTGAGTGAACGTAGATCCGGTCGATAGCTGCGACATTCACAAGATCACGGAGTCGATCCAGGGCTGGACGAATGAGCGTCACACCACTGAAGCCATCATCAACAAACTGCCGCTCTGGCGGGACTGGCATGCCGTCATCGTTAGCGCGCTCACTGAGCGCTGCAATTTGACTTTCGACGGTGTGCGCATCTGCTTGCTGTTCGCCGGACACACGTGCATAAAACGCAGCTCGAATCGTAGTCATAGAAGCCTCCGTCTGAAGGCTGAGAGAATGCGTGGCTGCGATCAAGCGAGAGAGATTTGTGTTGGAAGTGAACTTAACCTTGAAAGGAGAATCAGATGTCGGAAACAAGCACGCTTATTTCATGCACGGGCAAAATTACTCGGGCGGAGTTGGCGAAACTGCCAACGCCGCCTGCAACAGAAACGCATACCCGATCGTTCAACGATCTGCGACACAGGGCTGTAAATGGACGCGTCAGGGCCCCATTTGAAGCTGGGAACCTCAACCGCCAAGAGTTCAGATGGCGGCCGTGAACTTTGCGGCCCAGATCGAAAATCAGCATACCCGACGGGCGCTGCCTTTCGCCAAAGGAGCAAAAGACAGGCCCGGCGTCTCTGTCGGAGCGTGCCCGGATACTACCGAGACTTAGGCGACGGCTCCCGGCGCCTTCGCCGTCAACTCCGCTTCTGCGCGGAGCCAGTCATCTAGGTCATGACCATCCTCACGGCCACGCCCTTCGTAGAGCGCATAGGCCCGAAGGCGAATCTGTTCTTCAAGGTTGGGGTCGGTTGCGGGGTTTGCAGGGTGCTTCTTGATTGGATCCTTCGGCATTGGATACCTCCTACCCTGGCTTCTGGATTGTGCGAGCGAGTCGAGAAGGCTCGCCCGGATGAATGCTTGGCAGTTGTTCCATCTAGATCAGACCGGCGCAAGTCGAACAACTCGGAAATTCTCCACGAGCTGTTCCATTTGCCTTCGAAGTACGCCCATTTCGTCTTCGGAGATTGGGCGTATCTGGGCACAAGTCACTACGCCTCGCTGTATGAGACGGTCCCAACTCTCGGTGTCGACGAGTCTGGCGCATTCCAGGCAAGCGTACCAACTGATCCCCTCAGTATCCGTTGGGTACCCGTGTGAAACCTCTGGGAAGCCACAAAAATCGCAGTAAGACGGTTGACGTTGCATTTGTCGCCCCCTTTTCTGCAGAACATGGGTTTGTTCTAAGCCGCCGGCTTTCGCAGAATTTCCTCGACTGCACCCGGTGCAGCGCCGAAGAGCTTTGCAGACGCCTTCCAGCACAGCACGTTGAGGTGAATCGCGGCGATCGCGCCCAGGATCGCCGGTACCAGGTAGACGCCTTGGATCCTCCACAGCCAGTGTCCCAGTACCGGCGAACCGAGCCAGCCTCCGACCCAGCCCACTGCAACCTTCGCAAGAAAGGAATCAATTCCTTCTAGGAAGCGGTAGCGCAGAATCCAGTGATATACGGCGGCAACAACCACGCTGACGATCAATAATGTGAGAAACGATGTGAAGTTCATTCCTAGCATGTCCGTTCCCTCCCTCCGGTCTTCATCTTTCCGAGTTCTAAGCTCAACTCGGGTTCAAAAACGAAGCTCACGACGCTGCCTTGGAGGCAGTGGCAGTTGTGGGCAGCGGCACGACTCTGACCCCAGTCCCTTTCTCCGTAGTTACGGTCATCGTTCGACAGCAGGAATTGCAGAGCCAGAAGTAGCGGAGTTGCCGGGAGAGTTCCTTGCCATCGCTCGGGGAATCGACCTGGACTTGAATTTCCTTCACGAACAATCGGCCGTCACGAAGCCTGCGAAAAATCGCGGAGCACGCGGGGTTGGCGCATTTTTCAACCATCGTAGCTTCCTAGGGTTCAAGAGGCCGCTCGCTATGAGCGGGCTTCGACGAAGCCAGGCTTCGCTGACTTCGCCTTGAATTGCAGGGGCGCCAATGTTTTGGTGACCTGGTCAAGGACTGCGAGAGGATCTCCCTTTGGAACCACCCCAATTGCGCCGCGGCTGCGAAAATGCTCGATGTCTTTTTCGGAGATAACCGACCGCAAGATCAAAACAGAGGGACACGTGCCTCGAAAGCTCAAGTCGTCGAGAATGGCGGCCGCATCGAGTTCAGGGGGTGATCGCCAATGAGTATGAGGTCAAAATGCGAGGATTCTAGCAATTCGCAGGCTTCGGCTTCATCCCACGTAATAGCGGTGTCGATCTCAGCCTGCTCCAGCACATGCTGCAGAGTAACGAGTGCATCTGGATCGGTGTCGACAATGAGCACACGGCGCAACCACTCGTCCATAGCCATTACCTCCTGGTGGACGTTTTCCAAAACTCTCTCGCCGTTAGCTCGTCAGAAAGCCTGCGCAAGGAAGTTGTGACAATTTTGCACGGGGCGGGCACAAAACCTACGAGTAAGAACACAGATCAATCTAGATTAAA
This sequence comes from uncultured Acidobacteriaceae bacterium, assembly GCA_963772045.1. Lineage (GTDB taxonomy): Bacteria > Acidobacteriota > Terriglobia > Terriglobales > Acidobacteriaceae > Sulfotelmatobacter. Next base: position 791,970 of record CAVYWC010000007.1, read on the forward strand.
AGTTCGTAGGTCAAACATAGTCTGTGATTTGGATCACATCTGTCTGCCCGGTACCGCACAAAGACTGGGTTGTAACGTTGAGAACCGAGAGATCAGTCTGTTCGCGTCAGATCGGAGAGCCTTCGCATTACACCGTAGCATTCGCAGGCCCGGCTTTCTAGATGTTCCCGGTCGAGAATACGGACTAGGCCACGTTCGGATCGAATCACCCCAGCGTTCTGCAATTGGCCCATTGCCGAGGTGACCGACGAGCGACGACAGCCAAGCATCTGGCCGAGAAATTCGTGGGTAAGAGGCAGTACTGCAGAGCCAGTACGATCACAGCTCATGGCGAGCCAGCGGGCAAGGCGCTCTGGCACTTGATGCAAACAATTGCAGGCAGCACTTTGGGCCACTTGCATCAGTTGGGCGTAGGCATAGCGGCGAAGCGTCTGTTCTAGTTGAGGCATCTGAGGCAGTATCTGTCGGAACAACTCGGATCCCATCCTGAAACCGCTTCCTTCGGTTTGAGCGATCGTGCGAACCGACGCATGACGGGCACCAAGGATGATTGGAATTCCAACAAATCCCTCGCGCCCAGTCACGCCAACCTCAGCCGTTGTTCCATTGCGCATCACAGCAACGAGGGAAACCATTCCAGAAGTGGGGAAGTATACGCATGGAATGGGTTGGTTGGGCTGCCAGAATACTTCTCCGGGTTTTACCAGAACAAACCCGAGATATTGCTGCAGGTTGTCCCGTTCTTCTCGCGGCAGCACCGCCAACACAATGTTTTCAGAGTTTTGTAGATTGGTTGGAGCGCAAACGTATGGCTTCTTTCCCCTAGACTTGCTGTGTCTTCTTGATCCGCGCCACTCGTACATCCCGGCCATGGTACCTCGGCCATACTTCGGATCCTGAGGGTCGCTGGCCTGCCTTTCTGTTCTTATCTTCCCTCATTGCCGTCATTTCGTATGTGATGTAAAACACGTTGGCGAACTGTGCATGACTTCAACCGAAATCAAGGCGCATAGCTGTAAGGCGAGGTGGCCGTTCGCTACAGCAGGTTCATTACGTCCTGACGAGTGGGGTTGTGAGGATCGTCGCTCACGCGGATAGGCCTTCGGCGGTTCATAGACGAGGCCAACATTGCTGGGTAATCCACAATTCCCTGTGGCTCGGATCGCCAGAAACTGATCGACAAGGCAATCGGGAAGATTGCGAGAACCAGTTCCTTACGGATACGAACTCTATTAAAATGTCCTCATAACCATGGAGGTGCTGCCATGGGACGCCTTTCTGCCTCGGCGTTGCTTTTGTGCGTTTGTTCCTTCCTTCTGCGGTCTGCTCCAGCCCAAACTGCGGCCATTACCGGTACCGTCACGGACAGTAGCGCTGCGGTCGTGGCAAACGCCAGAGTGACAGCCCACAATCTTGGAACCAACTTGTCGCGTATTGCTATGACCGACAACTCTGGAGGTTATCGAATCACCAGCCTTCCTCCCGGGGTCTATGACGTTGCTGTGGAACGTTCCGGATTCAAAATGGTGGAGTACTCTCACGTAGAACTTACCGTCGGACAGGTGCAAAACCTCAGCCCGACGCTCCTGCCGACCGCCAGCCCGGAAACCGTCACGGTCAAAGGGGAACAAATCGCGCCACTTGATCTGGACGATGCGCAGATCGGGAATCTGGTCAATGCCAAACAAATTGAGGATTTGCCGCTCATCTTGCGCGACCCGTACCAACTCATACTTCTCTCCCCGGGAACGATGCAGAGCAACTCTATTTTGCAAGGCTTCTCGGTCAACGGTTCGCGCGAGCGCAACAACAATTTCCTCTTGGACGGAACCGATAACAACGATGCCGAGATCCCGGGACTGACCCAGCCGCAACCCGGGCTGACATCATTGAATCCTGATTCTGTGCAGGAATTCCGCGTCATCACCAGTAATTTTCTTCCCGAGTTCGGCCGGAACACAGGCGCAGTGATTGATATCGTGAGTAAACGCGGCAGCAATCAATTTCATTCCGATGTTTATTGGTTTGGCCGTTTCGATACGCTGGGGGCGCGGGACTTTTTCAATCACGAGACGACCGCGACAGGCCAGGTCGCACCCAAGGATTCCTATTCTCGCGACACATTTGGCATTTCCGCTGGGGGACCTTTGCGGCGAAACAAGACCTTTTGGTTCGCGAACTACGACGGCGAGCGCTTCTCCACCACCCTTACAAACACAAGCATCGTTCCGACAGAGGCTTTCAAAACCGGCTCATTCACCTATGACGGTCAGCCCATCGACGTGAGCACACCCAGTTCGCCGAGTAACATTTTCGGGCTGCCGCTCGATCCGACGGTGGCCAAGATTCTGGCGTTGTATCCGGCGCCGAACGGTCCCTCTGTCGATGATGTTCGTGGAGTGCTTTTCTTTCCCAGTCCGTCGCGCACCACCGGCGACAACGTAAGCGCTCGTGTCGACCACAACTTTTCTCAGAGTGAGCTTCTGGCAGTTCGGTATACGTTCAATCGCTACGATGATCCGAATTTCGACCATACAGATTTTCTATCTGGCCTGGGGGCTACCGGTACGGAGCAGCGTCGTCAAAATGCGTCCGCGCAATTAACATCAGTGGTCAATCCCAGACTGGTGAATAACTTCCGTCTGGGTGCAAATCGCATCGACTTCCCACTTACCTGCGAAGGACTGAGCGTTCTCGACAGTTTTGGTTTAACCGATGCTTTTGGACGCGGCTTCGATTTTCCACTCCCCGGTGTTTCCGGATTCGGATGCCTAACTTTAGTGGACCGGAACGGCTCCGAACGATTCAGCGGAACGTATACGATTGGTGACGATGTTACCTGGGCTAGAGGCTCGCATACTTTCAAGTTTGGGGTTGAAACACGCGACGTCTATTCGAACAGTACAAATGATTTTCTTTCGCGGCCAACGGTTGATTTCAATAATTTTTCTAACTTCGGCGGCATCACTGCCTTTGTCACCGGCAACCCGAACGTCGATACAAACTCAACCTTGCAGGACATGGTATGGTCGCTGTTGGGCACGGTCGGATCGCTGACGCAGGCGCAGTTCTTCAACAAGAGCAACGACCGTGTGGCGGACGATCTTCGCGGTTTCCGCCAGAAGGAATTCGCCGCTTTCGCTCAGGATACCTTCAAGATTGTTCCCAATCTCACTTTGAACTACGGACTGCGTTACCAGTTCAATGGTGTTCCGTATGAAGTAAACAACCTGCTCTCTACGCTGTTTGTTTCTCCAAGCGGTACAGCACCCTTTACTTTCCTGATCGCCGGACAAAAGGATCAAGGCCTGCCGCCTCTTTACAGTAATGACTGGCACGATTTTGAACCGCGTATTGGTATTGCGTGGGATCCTTTCAAGAATGGCAAGACTTCGGTTCGGACGGGTTATGGTGTTTTCCACGACCGGCTGTTCGGCCAGTTACTGGGCCTCACGCGCGGCGATCCGCCATTCCAGCAGAATTTCTTTGAGCCATATTTTGGCGTCCCGATGCCCACTTGTCCTCCGCCTGAGATTCAAAGTCAATTGGGCGTGTGCATTGGACCGGCCGCGTCAACGCTGACTTCCCCGCCGACCCTGCAAACTACGCCCGTGGTGAGTGAGTATGCAGGCGATCTTCCCTTCCTGATCGACCCGCAGCTCCGCATGCCTTACAGTCAGAGCTGGAATTTTGGCGTGCAGCATGAGTTGCCGGCTAGCATCTTGCTGGAAGTGAATTACATCGGTTCCAAGGGAACCCGGGTGTTACGCCTCGTCGACGGCAACCCTCCGCAGCCGGGTTTGGTTGCCCAATTGGAAGCCTACTGCGCCCAGCCGAATGCGTTTAACTGCACCCAGGCCACTCTGCAATTTGACAATCTCTGGTTTGGGGCTGAGTCCGGAACTCTGCCTTTCGATGCGGTCAACAATAATGCCTTTTTGCACGCCGAGTTTTTCGATAATGCGGGTTCGTCGATTTATGAGGCCTTGCAAGCGAACGTAACCAAACGGATGTCAAACGGACTCGCGGTTCAGGCGGCCTATACATGGGGCCACGCGATTGACAACTCCTCCGACCCGCTGACTCCGAGTGCAGGCAATCAGGAATTTCCACGTAATTCTCTTGATCTCGCAGCCGAGCGCGGCAACGCTGACATCGACGTGCGGCAGCGGCTCGTCCTCAACTACTCCTGGGCGCTTCCTCTCGGCCGCGGCCATGATCATCTCGGCGAAGGCTTCGCCGGCAGGGCTTTTCAAGGGTGGGAAATCGCTGGCATTACGACCTTGTCCGGCGGACTTCCGTATGACATGTTCACCGCAGTCGATAGCGCCCATACCGGCCAGCAGCAACGGCCGGATTACAACCCCGCTGGAGCACCTGTTCCGATTAGTGACGCACGCACGCAAACCGGCCCCAACGTTGGTCTCTTCTCCGATCCTGCGTGGGGCAGCGCTGGCAATCTGGGACGCAACCACTTGTACGGACCGGAGTGAACAACTGGGATATGTCTCTGCAGAAATCTCTGAATCTGTCGGAACGAGTCAACCTGCGCTTCCGCGCGGAGAGTTACAACTTGTTTAACCGCACAGAGTTCGGGCAGCCGGGAAATCTCACGTTCGATCCGGGAACGTTCGGCCAGTCCACGTCTGAAGTGAAGCGGCCTGATCTCACTACGGGCGCCCGCCAAGTACAGTTTGGAATGAAGCTCAGCTTTTGAGCGTCAGCCCTCCAAAACGACTTGGAACGATACAAAGGTCTTCGGTTCCCGCGGTGATCGCAAGGGATTGCTTTGCGTAGTGATAATCCTACAAATCGCGCTCGCAGCGGCAACCCAAGCACGACCCTTGAGTTTTCAGAGCGCCCGTTCTTGCAAACCGTGCCTCCGAGGTCCTCGCCGGTCGTATCAAGCTGCCACTGCAATCCGCTGCGGAAAAGAAAACACTATGGATCGTCTCGGTCGCAGCGCAAGCCCTGTCTTCGAGAGGCCGGAAAGCGGATGCAGCATTGATGCACCCGGAATGCTGTCAAGAGTTAAGTTCGGCCTGCGCTCAACGACTTGCGGCGAATGCATCGCTTGCATCATTGGAGTGCGTTCATCATAGGCTTTGTTAGGGGGAAATCTCTGGGGCTTCCGGCTTGAGAAAGGGAGCACGCCATGCGAACGACGGTCACAGTCACAGATCACGGGCAGAAACATTGCTTTGCAAAGAGGACCGAGAGCAAAGGAATATCCTCTATCTTGACCAAGCCCAAGCTGGAACCTAGGCGGTGGATCCTAGACCCCGCCAATCGGCTCAAGGCGCAGTGGTCGGCATATAGTGACCGACGCTTCCTTCGGGCTTGCGGCGTCCTGCCTGATCTGGCTCCGAGATAGCCCTGATGCGCGCGTGGTCCAGTCAGGAGTTTACGAAGACTGGAGAAAGAAAAAGCCGACATGGAAACACCCGTCAAGGCACGATAACGAGGCGAACATTGCCTTCGGTTGCTCCTGGCACATGGAACTTGTCGGATCGGGCAATACGCAACCACTGATTGGCAGCCGTTTTCTTCGTTCGGCGCAAGGTCGCGACAACACCTGGGTTGTGGGCACCGCAGACTCTGGCCAGCGGCTTGCGCCGCCGCACAGAACCCGTCATTAAGCCGTAGTACTCGAGTTGTCCGGGCAAATCGAAGCCGGCGAAAGCCTGGGATCGGAACAACCTGAGAACGTGTTTCGCAAAGCCGTCACCCTCGTGGGTTCCGGGCAACAATATGGACCACGCGTCTGTTCAGGCTTAAAATCTTCATTAGGATTTGTCCGGATGTGAGGAGGCCGCCCATGCCTCATTACGAGTTTTTCTGCCGTTCCTGCAAGGAAACCTTTTTAAGAATGTTGGCTCTCGTCGATTGGGAAGAGGGGGAAATCACCTGCCCTCACTGTGGAAGTCATGAAGTCGAGCAAGTGTGGTCGGCCCTCTCCTTTTTTACGCCGCAGAAGTGCGCGTGAGCCAGACCCGCTCATGCCGACGAGGTTGAGATGAGTTTTGGTCATCTCTCTTCTGGTTCTATGCAGACAGCTGACCACCCGTACCAGCGCAGAAGAGGGTGAGGACATTGCGGAATACGCGGTAATCCTAGCGGTGATATTGGTGGTTGTCGTCGGGACACTGAGGTTGCTTGGTTCAAACACGAATGTTGCTTTCTCCGCGGCGGCGAGCTCGCTGCGATAGAAAGGGGTAAAGAAACAAATCAAAGGCCAACAGATCGGAGTGAACCAGGCCGAGCGAAAATCATGCTGTGAAGACCATAGTAAGGAGGGTGTATGCGACTGCTTGCGAATTCTGCTTTACGGTCGACGCCTTCCATCCGGAGTGCCGAGTTTCTGGATGCTCTGTTGAAGAATTATCCCAAGCGTGATTTCCAGGTTCGATTGTGGGACCACAGCACTTGGGGGACCGAAGGGTGTCCGCATTTCACCTTGGTTCTGAAGCACGCAGGGGCACTTCGTTCCATGTTCTCTTCACCGAGTGAACTAACTTTGGGAGAGGCCTATATCTATGACGACTTCGACATTGAAGGCGATATCGAAGCTGCCTTCGATTTGGCTGACTATCTCCTCGCTCAGGAACGCAGTCTGGGGGTGAATTTTGATCTCGGCCGACGTCTCGAGAAACTGCCTAAGCGCGATCATCCGCGAGCTAGCCTTCGTCTCGTTTACGTCGGTGGAAAGCGCCATTCTAAAGAGCAGGACCGACAGGCGATCCACTATCACTACGATCTCCCTGCCGAGTTCTATGCCCTATGGCTTGGCTCGGGGATGGTTTACTCGTGCGCCTATTTCAGCAGTCGGGATGAGGATCTGGATTCCGCCCAGATTCGCAAGCTCGATTACATCTGCCGGAAGTTGCGCTTAAGGCCCGGAGAGCGCTTGTTGGACATCGGTTGCGGGTGGGGTGCATTGATCCTGCATGCCGCAAGCCACTACGGCGCGGAATGCGTGGGGATCACCCTGAGCGTGCCCCAGGCGGAGGTCGCACAAGAACGCCTGCGCGAAGCGGGCCTGAATGATAGATGCCGCGTGGAAGTCTCCGACTACCGCGATATCGATCATGAAGTACAGTACGACAAGATCGTCAGCGTCGGTATGTTTGAGCACGTCGGGGAAGCCCTCCTCCCCGAGTATTTCCGCCTAGCGTGGAATCTGTTGAGGCCCGGTGGAGTGTTCTTGAACCATGGAATCGCCTACGCGGCGACTTACCAAAGACGGGGACCGTCTTTCACGGACCGTTACGTGTTTCCGGACGGCGATCTGGTACCGGTCAGCACAACCCTGCGAGCCGCGGAATTGAATGGTTTTGAGCTGAGAGATGTTGAGAGTTTGCGAGAGCATTATGCTCTGACGCTCCATCACTGGGTTCAGCGGCTGGAAGCTCACCGAGAGGAATCGCGCCGCATCACCAACGACATCACGTACCGCATATGGCGGCTCTATATGGCCGGTTCGGCCCATGGGTTTCGCAGCGGACGACTGAACGTGTACCAATCGCTGTTCGCCAAACCGTTACACGGACATAGTGGCTGGCCTCTAACGCGGGCAGACTGGTACATAGGCCCGGAGTCGGAGAAGAGAGCGCGTTAAAGCTTGCACGAGGTGAATGTGATTGTTGTCTAACCAGGTGGCAGGCGGAGAACAAAGTCTGTAATCGTCAACTGCGCCAAAACGAGCCACGGGGAGGTGGTAACTATGAGCATCCGTTTTCTTCAAAATTTCGCGAGGTCGGTGATGTTTTTACTCACCAGCGTGCTGACATTGTCTTGTGGAGTTCTGACAGCACAGGTAATGGTATCAGCCGGGCCGCCTTCCTTGTATGAGGTGAAGACCATTTATATCGTCCCATCATCCGGCGATTTCGTGCGGCTTCTCAAATCCCGTCTGGAAAAATGGAGCGCAGTAAGCATCACGACGCAAGCGGAAGAAGCCGACGCAGTACTGACCTGTGAGACGGAAACCAGATATGTGCCTGCGAAAGTGGTCGTGAGGGTGATCGATGCAGATGTTCGACTGGTGGATCGTCATACTCAGAAATTAATTTGGAGCACGAAAAAATCGACCAGCTGGAACGACCGGCTCGCGGACGACATATTTGAGCAGCTTAAGACCGATCGAGAGCGGTCCTTCAGCCATCCTTAAATAGCTTGTTCGTTCGCAGTCGCCACTAGAAACATGCGGCCTGCAAGAATGGGCATCAACAGTGGAGAGCGGACCCAGCGTGCTATGCCAATTCATATAGGCATCATGTGCAGGATGTGCCGCAAAGTGCACTTCATCGCCACCTCGCACAGGATCACGGATAGCAAATTGGCTGCCGGAATGTACCGGCTCGCCTGCAATCCTCCCTGTCGCATGCTAGGGGAGTTTCGAAAAGAAAATATGCGGCCATACCGGGTCGCGGAGAATGTTTTCAGAAGAGGGTACGCAGACGAGAGCGAGTACGAACTCGTAGGGCAAAGCGCGCCGGGTTCACACTTCGACCGCGCCCCCTAGGAAGGATTAGATTACCGGCAATCTCGTGTCGGATGGGCTTGCCAAATAGCAGCCAAGCGAGAGACCACTTGAGCAGCTCTCCATTCTCGGCGAAGAATGGCCCTACATGACGAGAAGATCCCACGTGGTGGGCGTCTGTAGCTGACTCTTGAGCTCCTGACGGAACGCAACTTCCCCATCCTCGGGGATGGGCTGCAAAGCCGCGAACGCTGCAACAATGCGCTCGATAAGATCTTCCCAGTTTTCGCTGCGGATGAGCTCGACACAGCCTGCACACGTAAAAAGCACGCAGCCCGGAACATCGGTCGGATAATAGCGCAGTCCTTCGTCGGACCCGCAAAACATGCATGGAGAAGCCTGCAAGTCCTTATTTGTATCGCAATTCCCCATCTGATATTCAACCTGTTCCCGTGCGGAACAAGCTGTCTATGTTCCGAATCACGTTTTCTTGTGATCGAGCTCACAAATATCTGATTAACGTCTGAAGGAGGCAGGAAGCGGATCGCAATAAGTAAGGACAGTGACGGTGGCGACAGATCTCGCCTTTGGCCGAGCTCTGCTGGATGCAACTACGTGGTACACGCCCTGGATCTTCGGCGCAGTATATTGGCCCAGCTCCGTTATGGCCCCTCCGTCTTTTTCCTCCACGGACCAAGTCACATCTTTGTCATCGATTCCCTTAACAGTTGCAACAAACGTCTGCGTCTCACCTGCAAAAAGAGTGACCTTCGCTGGAATGATCGTTACGGGGACCTTCCCCAATGGACGACCTTCCGTTTGGGCAAGCAGGACATCGCTGCAAGCAAGCACAGTGACAACGAACAAAACAGCCGCGAGCTTCACGCCTGGGGAACTCACTTTTCCCTGCATTTATCGTCCGCCTGCACGTCAGCCTTTGTCTGTGATTGCGGTTACCTGCTCACACGCGTCCGTCATGGCAAAGACAGAAACGTTCTCACCGGCAACGAGGCCCGAAGTTCGATTTGCTCCGAGTGAATGACAAGCTTGAAGACGGGCGTACAATAGTTGCAGCTGCAGAAAAAAGCTTGTTGGCCAGCCGAACCTCGGTTGAGGCCCGAGCTGACCTCCCGCAATCAACCCAGTTCCGGACCTCGTTATTCACGCCGACCAATCTTGGTCTCCCCTGGTCCTAAGGAGGTGCCATCATGTTGGGAATGAACTTTCTCTCCTTTCTGACTCTCACTTTCATCGGAGCAGTGGTTGCCGCTGCCTATCACTACGTATTTCGGTATCGCTTTCTCGAGGGCAATGACGCTGTGATCGGAAAATTGATCATCGGATGGCTCGGAGCGTGGCTGGGTACTCCGGTGCTTGGTCACTGGCTCTGGAAGGTTGAGAACGTATACATCGTGCCCGCTTTGTTGGGCGCGATCGCGACGATCCATTTAACAATCTTGACGACGAAAGGGCTGGCCAAGCTCGCAAGTTTGCGACCGGCGGTGACGGAAGAAAAGAGAGAAGAGATCCGTCCCGCAAAGACCGCTGTAGCGGCCTGAGTATCCGCACTGCGAACAAAGCTGCCTGCCTGAAAGAAGCGGCCGTCGTGCCGAGGAGTGTTCGTATGCCTTTACGAAGAATCTTATGTGTGTCTTTCGACAAAGTTGCTTCAGAAAATCGGTGCAGCAGTCTGCGGGAAGCCGGCTATGAAACGAGAGCGTGCACCAGTGTTCAAGAAGGGTTGGATTTGCTAAGCCAAGAGGCCTTTGACGCAGTCATTGTCGGGCATCGATTCTCCGCAGAAGAGAGATACCTGTTGGCGGTGGTAGCGAAAGAGAAGGCGAACACGCCGATGGTGCTGGTGTGCGGCCTCACTTCCGATTCTGATATTCCCGCGAGCGCTCGAGTGTACGCGCTGGAAGGCAACCTCGGCTGGCTCGCGGCCCTGTCTGCGCTATCTCCCATTGAGGCCGCAGCTCCGCCGCGAGCGGCTTGAGCGCCGCCCGGACTTGACAGGGGCAGCGAATCGACGAATGGGAGGGCATGATCGAGAAGAAAGGCATGCCATGTTGTTCCGAGAAGAAGACGAAGACCTGGGAGCACTTCCGTTCGCGGATCGGTTCGAAGCTGGGCGGATGCTTGCGAGCAAACTGGCGTCATACTCGGGTCGTCCTGATGCACTCGTGCTGGGACTCCCGCGCGGGGGCGTACCCGTGGCAGCAGCTGTTGCCGGCGCGCTCAAGCTTCCGCTCGATGTCTTCGTCGTGACCAAACTGGGCACGCCGTGGCAGAAGGAACTTGCCATGGGAGCCGTGGCAGAGGGAGGGGTGCGGGTTCTGGATCTATCGCTTATTCGACTGCTCGCAATCTCGCAACGGGCGATCCGAGAGATCACAGCCGATGCGCGCAAAGAGCTTAATTCTCGCACAAGGAGGTATCGGCGGGGTCGCCACCGCCTCGACCTTAAAGGGAAGACGGTCATTGTTGTGGACGACGGCATCGCCACGGGATGCAGTATTCTGGCCGCCATCTCGGCTATTCGCCGCATGCGTGCCTCGCGAATTGTCGTTGCAGTTCCAGTGTCGCCAACCTTTGGCTGCAGTGCCATCCGAATGGAAGCCGACGAATTCGTGAATGTCGAAGAGCCGGAGATGTTCCTGGCGGTGGGGCAGTGGTATCAAGACTTCCGCCAGGTCAGCGACGAGGACGTACAGAAGTTGCTACAGAATCACGAGAGGTCGATTGCGCGGGCTGCTTAGGTGTGTCGGATCATTTTGTCTTGAAGGAGGCGGAGATGAAGAGACATTTCTCGAATCGGGGTGAGGCAATATCGGAGGTTGCCGCCGCTCGCTTTCTGGCAAAACGGAAAGTCTCGCTAAGAGCTCCATTCATGACTCAAGCGGAGCGTCGGATCAACTCCCCATTTTGGCCCTTGCAGCTAAAAAAGGCACCGCATCGTTCGAGCAAGAAGCAAGTAACTCAGGAGAAGGATGAAACCATTTTGCTATAAGTTCTTCGAAAAAGGAGCATTATGCGATCAACGATGAAGAAGTCGTCCAGCATGAAAGTGTCCCAAAGAGTGAGAAAAAATAGACTGCGGTACACCGCCGGAGTCGGAAAGCCGAGTCAATGCCGCAAGGGCTAGCAGAGATGGCGATGCGGCTGATGCTTCGTCGGGTGATCCGCCGACTTCAATTCGATCGTTGATTTAGGCGGGTCAACGTTCCTTCTGGGCCATGTCTCCTTGCGATGGGAGAGCATGGATCCTACGGGCCTGTGGGGAGGATTTATGGAGTTGACATTGAATACTGAGGAACAGAAGCTCCTGCTCAGCATCATCGACCGACGTCATCAAGAGCTGCTGAACGAAATTGTGCACACCGATAATCGCGAGTTCAAGCAGGAATTGCGCAAGGATGAGAAGCTGCTCGATTCGCTCTTGAGCCGCGTGCGGGCAGCAGCAGTCCAAGAGCTTCATGTGTGATCGGATCCGGCTTGGTGGATGAATAAAGGGACTTGAGGAAATCGACGACACAGATGACCGCGCGTTTCCGCGACTGCACACCTCGTGCGTTGGCAATTCTTCGCGCGCCTTCGGCTGACCTAGCTTATCGGGCAGGAAAGTCGCGAGACTGGAGCCTCTCGCGGTGAGCAAGGGCTGGCACTCCTGACTAGTGCGACTCGGATCACACGGAGTTGGAACCACCAATCGACTCGAAGCACATCGATCAATCACTGAAAACGGCTCAAGGTATGCGTGATCGTGCTGCCGCCAGTGTGCCTTGTCGGCCAATTTTTCCTGAGTCAGGGGCGTCCCCGAGGGCCGCACCTCACCGTGTCAATATCCGGGAGATTGGATAATGTCGGCAGCCCGGAATTCTCAGGACCTGAAGAGAATTCTTGCTATGTGCCGGATGGGCAAACAGTGCTTCAAGCGGCAGTGATGATCTTCTTGCTTGCTGATTTAGGAACTTGCGACGCCTCGCAGATCCTCTGCAAAGCCTCCATCATCGCACTCGCTTCGATTCCAGACTTGCGCACCAGGTCGGCGAACGACACGATACCGACGACTTCGTGCTTTTCGTTGACCACGGGCAGGCGCCGGACCTTATGGGCTTTCATAAGATCGAGGACAAGGGATACCTCATCGTGTTCGGCGCAGCAAATCGGGTCGTGGGTCATACATCCATCAACCCAGGTGGATGACGGGTGCCTGTCGGTGGCGATCACGTGCAGGCAAAGATCACGATCGGTAACGACGCCCACCAATATCGGAGTAAAGGGATTCTGAATCACCGGCACAATTCCAGTATCGGTCTCCTGCATAAGTAACGCGGCCGACAGTGTTGAACTGGACGGCCAGCAACACACTGGATTCTTGGTCATAATCTCGCTGACTTTCATGGACGCCCCCTGATCACGAGCAAGCGAAACGTCGATCATTTCGCCTGCAGTGATTCGATGTATTTGTTGAGATTTTTCACCCGCAACTGCACTTCGGATCCATGGCCCTCACTCATGCCCCAGAACAAGTCACCCCAGACCGGCATTTCTTTCGATCCCTGTGCCGAGAGGCGCAGGTCACCGCGGATGGCGTTTGCAACGTGATCGGATGGATACTTGCCGCCATATTTCTTGGCGAGCATGGTTAGATCTGTTGGAGGCACCTTCAAGGCTTCGGCGGCTGGACCTTTGCCCTTTCCATCGATGCCATGACAGACTGCACAGTACGTGGTGTACATCCCCGGTCCGGAAGCGGGCGACGTTGCCTTGACCGGAACGTGTCTGATTTCCTTTCGTTGGCACACACCGAAAACCGACAGACAGGCCATGAGTCCAATAACGGGAAGGATGCGAACGAGCATAACGACCTCCTTCCTCCGGCACAGGTCGCGCACCGGTGAAGAGCTTTACTCCCCAGGTTTGGATGTGGGAACCTCCCTGTTTCCGCTACCTCCATTATCCTCTCCTCCAGAATCAATGGCGTTGTTACTCGAAAACAGTTTCGCAATTCAGCGCGACATCGGTGATTCCGATCACGTTAGAAGGTGGCACAGCAATTGGTGCGCCCTTTCAGATGGGACAGGCAGGGGAAATAGCTGTGCCAGGACAACAAGCGAGATGGCGCGGCTTCGGGACATGTGGCCGCAATCACTGCTTGACGCAAGGAAGCGGACTAGGTTGTGAAAAGAAAAGTTGCGTTGAAAGTTTCGGCCTAGATATCGGAGGCCTAGATGTCGAGTATTGCTGTACATCGCCGGTCAGATGGACCGCCTGTACAGACTGCACCGGGGAGCGTGACTCTGCCCACGCTGTTCGGCGCGGGCTACGGAGTGTACAGGACTCGTAGAAGTTCATTTTTTCTTTCGTTCCTGGGACAGACACTGGCGATCGCGGCCTTCTTGCTTTCTAGCAGGTTCTTAGTGGGACATCGGCACGAAATTCGCCAGCAGGTCATTGGCATCGTGACGGACGTCAGCCCTTATATCTTGCGTCCATCAGCTTCCAGAGCCGGAGGTGGAGGCGGAGGGGGCGATCGCGACAAGCTGCAAGCCTCCAAAGGAATCTTGCCGCGCTTCTCCCGCGAGCAACTGGCTCCTCCGGCGATAGTGATTCGCAACGAGAACCCCGAGCTGCCGGTCGAGCCAACGGTCATAGTCCCGCCCGAGATCCACCTGCCAATCCCGCGAACAGGGCCGCTCGGTGATCCTCTTTCTTCGATTCTGGGTCCGCCTTCGAATGGCACTGGCACAGGTGGCGGAATTGGTTCTGGCAGTGGCGGCGGAGTTGGCTCCGGGCACGGACCGGGCGTTGGCCCGGGATGGGGAGGTGGAATTGGCGGCGGAGTGTACCACGTCGGCGGCGGGATTACAGCGCCACACTTAATCTATGGCCCGGAACCGGAATTCTCCGAGGAAGCGCGTAAGGCTAAGTATCAAGGTACGCTCGTGCTCGAGGTCGTGGTGGGAACTGATGGAAGGACGCATGACATTCGCGTGGCCCAATCCTTAGGCATGGGTCTTGACGAGAAGGCCATCGAAGCCATTCGGCAGTGGAAGTTTGAACCCAGCCGCAAGGATGGAATCCCGGTAGCTGTCCTGGTCGATATTGAAGTCGATTTCCATCTCTATTAGTGCGCGACCGTGTCTTCAAGAAGTTCGCATACGTGAGACCTGTGCACTGCCTGCCGTTGTCAATATCGCCTGCGTTGCGAGCAAGGAACTGACTCGCGCAGCGGAAATCTTGCCAGTCTCAGCTTGGTCTCAAGTTGGTCCCCGAATTAACTAGAAATGACCAGGAATCACCGTTTTGTAGGAGATCATCGAGGTATTGGCGCCAGTCAAGGCTGAGTTCGGGAGAAAAGCCAATTCGTTCTGGCAGCGGTTTGTTGACATTCGCGGTCGCGACTGCGAGGCGTTTAATCCTGTCTCTGATAGCGTGCATGACCGGCTCGGCGAGGATGAAGCCGCGCCGAACGATGTTGACATCCACCTTCCTGCCGGAAACCCCGATCCATAGCTCCACCACATCGGGCGCCAGCTCTTCCGCGCCGCGCGGCAGGCGTTTTACGTAGTTGATCTTGAGCTTGCCCATGCTTATACCCGCAAAAGGCAGCGTTGCAGTCAAGCAGAGGCGGGCGCGAAATGCGCACCGGTCTGAATCCGTCCTGACCGCGGGTGTCACTTTTCAACGAGGCAGTATTCGCCGAGTTTCTCATTCTTGTCGGGCGGGTTTGTGTCTGGCATAGCCACGGACTCTGGATAGACCTCGACGTCCCGGCACTCATACATACCGAAATTCTTGGGGAGTTCCAGCAACAAGTAGTTTCCGTTCTTCAGGTTGGTGCAACCCGGCGCTCCTTGGTTGCACTGTAGCTGGTAAGGCTTGCTGCCTTTCAGAACGTCCAGGATCAAAACTCCGTTATTGAGTTCGCTTCCTCTTACCGTGATATACGATTTTTCTTGGGCAGAAATCTGCACAGCACCGAACCCGCGGAAGAGGGCAAGTAGAAAGAACAGAACAATTGTTTTCTTCATAGCGGCCCCTTTTGGATGGAAAACCAACATCGCCGCTGGTTTCGTTCCTTTGTCTACATGTTTCCGCATCCGACAGACGCATGTCTGTGACGCGAAGCACAATGCGAGCGCGACATGAACAGTGCGCTAACAGATGGCCACCGAAACGAGAGAACAGATGTGAGCATGTTTGCACTTCGACTGTCTGATCTAACCGAGTGCAGCTTTTCAGAGTGGCGTTGACAAGTGTTTAGAACGACTTAACAGGTCTTAGGTGGCTGCATGAGTACTACAAAAGTCGTCAGTGACAGGCCTATCTTGGGCCGAGATGTTGGGCGGGGTGGTCCGTTTTCCAGCGACTTTCGGTGATGAGTTCAAAGGGAAACTGATACCACAAAACTTACACGCGCACGGATGACACCTAAGCACCTGTAAGTTCGCGCAAGAAACACACCCCAGTCTCTCGTTTAGTCCCTCGGTTTTCGCCCGCCACCGGTTGTGGCCGAACGTGGCCCGCGCAGATTCACGGTTCTTACAGTTGTCAACGATTACCACATATGTGGTAGAATTCTACCACGATGCTTGACCTTCGCTCTAAGGCGCGCCAGCAACTGCTGGCTTATTACTTCACAAACCCGACGGCCCGTCACCACTTGCGGGACTTGGCCGAGAGGTTGAGCATCGATCCGTCGAACCTGTCGAAAGAATTGGGACGCCTGGAACGCGACGGTCTATTTCGCTCGGAAGTGATTGGCCGCCAAAAATACTTCCAACTGAATAGGGAGTACCCACTTTTTGGTGAGGTGCGCAAGATCGTGGCCAAAACCATTGGTGCGGCGGCTCTGATCGCGCAATCCCTCAAGGGAATTGAGGGAATAGACGAGGCATACCTGTACGGTTCATTTGCAAACAACCAGCAGGACGCTGCCAGTGACATAGACGTGCTTGTGATTGGCTCTCCGCGCGAGGAAGATTTGGCACAGGCCGTGCGAGCACTTGAGCGGAAACTGGGTCGCGAAATCAACTATACCGTGCTAACGCGTAAGGAATTCGTCGTGCGCCGCGCTGGGAAGGATGCCTTTCTTGAAAACGTCTGGCACAATAAGCGCATTCCGCTCGTAGGCTCAAATGAAGAAACTAAAGCCGCACGCGGTTGACTGGGCACAAATCGACCGATTCCTCGCGAGCGCGGATAAGAAGCTCGCCTCGGCTCGCGTTCCCGGGTGACAAAGATAGAGATTGAGCCCCATCGCTTCCTTGTTGTCAGAATTTCGGAGCAGGAAATCACGCAGCTCCTGGGTTGAAACAGTGATGATTGTGCCATCTCCCTTCAATTCTCGGAAGTGTCGGGCGCATTGTCTCTCATCCACGTGGGATCGAGAAATGCGAGGCGGAGATAGTCGGAATGAACCCAAATGCGCCCAACTATATGCCCGCCCACCAGACCGGGAACGTCATCAGAACCAGTCTTAACCGGACCTTCCACCGCCTCGTCAAACTCGGCATCGAAAAAAAGCTTGTCGCCCATGTCGATCAGCCGCACGTCGTAGCGATAGAGCTGATCGCCTTTCCCCGGATCTGGTTTGCAGGGACGGAATTCCACATGGTAGGCGCTGTTAGAGGCCATCGTGGGCTCCCCGGCCGCTCAGGGGGCACAATCTTCCACTTAAACATAATCTCGTCGTCGGTGCCGACTTTATCCAGATCGGGTGAAACCCATTCGCCCTCGATGCGCGGTTCAACGATGCGATGCTTCAGGTCATCATCGGTGTAGAGAGCACGAATACTAACCGTCGGCGTGCACCCGCAAAGGACGGCTGCTAGGGACGAAATGAAGATCACAGAAATGATTCTCATGATTTCCTCGATTGTTGGCGGCAATTCATGAATCCTCTCAGAGCCCGCCACGCGGACAACCTCTGGGTCCAGTTGCCGTTTGTTTTGTTGTCGGCGTCCGGTCAGGAGGCGAGGACGGACTGGCCACCAGGAACATCAGCAAGCAGGTCAACGCGTACGCCGCCAGCAGCCGTCGGAGCTTTCCGCCTCCCATCAACGCCAAGATCAAACCGACAGCAACGAACGGGAGTCCGACGATCAAGTTCTCACCCAGGGGGACGTAACACATAGGGACGAGTCCGATGAGGAGCAGGGGCGATAAAGTGCCATACGCCAGCCCCGCGATCGCTCTGCCGGTATGCTCTCCCGGCTCATGCCGCCCGGTCCTGAACCACCAGACCCAGCAGTACACCAAGCCGCATAGACATGACAGCAATAGTGCCGAGAATATGTAGTCGCGCAATCTCATGCAGGGCGCTCATAGGGCACGATGGCTGCTCCGTTCAACACAGCGCGTTCGCCGGAGAGTCGTTACTCATGAAACTCGGTCAGATAGTGTTTGTGTGATGTCCGCCCCCTCCTGAATCGCGTCCGGCTGTATAAACGGAGGAAGATCGCCGAGCGGGCAGTTCGGCGACAACCATTCCAGCTTCTGCTGCATGATCTTTTGCGAGTACTTCGCCAGGTAGTGGACGATGGTCTCGATGCGGATCTTGATGCCTCCGGCTGGCTTGGTGGAATCGAGATCGCCAAACTTGAAGAACAGGGTTCCGGTTGCTTCCACGATTTTCTGCGTGGGCGTGTAGGTGGGCTGGTCCATCCCGCACTCGTAGCTGGAAAGGCGCACCACACAGGTGATCCACGGGCAGCGCGCCGCCACTTTCGCTCCCCACATGATTTCGTTGGTATTGCTGCTGTAGGACGAAGTCCAGACGTCAGAAATGTCGAATGGGCTTTTGATTCTTCCCATTTGCAGATCGGCTTCGAACAGCCAGTTCATCAGATCTTCATCGCCGGGAAGATATTGCAACCACAGAATCGGATAGCCGTGGGCCTGCAGGTCTCCTTCGATCTCATGGCCGATCCCCGTATCCATGTGGTAGGGACGCGCCAGCACCAGGATGCACGGCTTCTGATTCTTCGCGCACCAGGTCAGAATGTCGCGGCTTTGCTGTCTGGCTTTAGCGGTGAAGTTGTCGAGGGCTTCGAATCCGGCTTTCACCGCGCGTTCCGTCTCTTCCAGGTCGAGGTTGAATACATCTTTAAGCGAAGTGTGGAGTTGTTCAGTCACCATGTGCCGGTCGCCGAGGCTTACAAACGGCGAAGCATAGGTAATGCCGGCCTCGCCGAAGACGTCGCGTTCTTTCAGAAATCCTGCCTTGATGTTCTCCGGGCCAGCCATCACACGAGTGCAAGTGACCGTGTCGACCACGTGCCCGTGCAGAACCGAAGGCAAGGAGTGAATCATGGGGCTCAGCAGAATGTCGATCTTCTTCTTTTGCCCAAACACCAATTCGCCGTAGTGCCCGCTGATGGCCTTCACGGGATAACAGCAATCGACCGTGCCACGGCCTTTGCCGAACTCGCGTCCCTGCTCCTCGGAAGTATCGGAGCTGAACACGATGTTTTCCGAAGCAATCCCGATGGACTTCAGGAAGCCCACCCAGAACTGGTGAGTAGTCCAGATGTTCAGCACCTTCGGAATACCGACGCGCACCTGCGAGCGATCTCTAGGTAGTGACGCGACGGAATGCTTCTTTGCGGACCAAATCGGCAACGTTGGGAAACGCATTTTTCGTTTTCTCCATCCCGATCTTGATGACCTTCATTTCGTTCAAATCTTCCACTAGTCCCTTGGGGCAGGAGTTGTTCACGATCACCCGCTCCCAACCCTGTTCCAGAGGAACCTTGCTCCACTCGCGGCCCTTTCCACCCACCAGTTCCACGTCGATGAAGCTCCGCTGGCAGGTTACGGGGCACCAGTGGCACACCGTGTCGACCGAAGTCGCGGTCTTGTACGTCAACCTCTCGATCGCGTCGAAGCCGCGAAACTTGCTTTCTCCGCCACCCTGCCACCAATCGAGAGCGACCAGAGCCGCGCCGATCGCCCCCGCTTCTCCGGAATACGGATGAACCACCACCTCCGCACCCGGAACTTTCTTCATAATGAAGTCCACCTGCGTCTTCACCACCGCAAGGTTCTTGTGAGTCCCGCCTTGCAGGATGTATTTCTTGCCCACCTGCTGCAGGTTGTTGAGGCCACCGGCGTAGATCCAAACGTTGAGCGGAAGAATCGCGCACAGCCCCGCCAGAATCTCTTCCGCGTGCCACCCCTTCCGCTGCTGGTTGACGATGTCACTCTGGAGGAAGACTCCGCATCCCATCGAAAGCTGGGGCATAGCCCGAGCGCGGAAAGCGCCGTCGGCCATTTCGGTCATGGGAATGTTGAACCGTTCCGCGACTCCCTGCAGAAATGCGCCGTTGCCCGAGGAACATTGCGAGTTCAGGCGGAAGTCCGTCACGGCGCCGTTGTTCAGGATCATGATCTTGACATCAACGCCGCCCACGTCGCAGATGCAATCCGCATCCGGAAAATAATGCAGACCGGCGCTGGCATGCGCAATCGTTTCCACCACCGGGCAGTCGGCGCCCAGAATGTCCTTCAGCAGATCCTTGCCGTAGCCCGTGATGGCCAGACCAAGAATGTCTCCATCGCCGACCGCCTCTCGAACCTGCCGGAACAGACTCTTGGCATCGTCGATGGGATTGCCGCGGCTCAGAGCGTAGCAGGAGAAAAGCAAATCTTTGTCCGGCGACATGCAGACGGCCTTGGCAGTCGTCGAGCCAAAATCGCATCCCACGACGACCGGACCGAGTTTGCTGACCTTGCCGAGGATAGGAAGTTGCACCCGCGGAAGGCGCTGCGGTTTTCCGTTGCCGTTGCAATGCCCGTTGCCATTGCTCTTTCCGGATTCCGTGCGGCCGTTCGCGTTCCCGCCGGGCTTGGAATAGCGGTCCAGAAACGATTGCAGTTCGGCGGGATTGCTCCACAATCCGCCGCGCCCGATCTTCTTCTTCTCCTCGTACTGTCCTTCTTCAATCCACCAGCGCAGTTTCTTGGTTCCCAGGTAGATACCGACTGCCGGCGAATCCCGGCGTCCGACTTCGATGCAGCCCTGCGCGGCGTAGTAGAGAGCGTCGTCGGGCACGCGGATCAGCGACTCTGGAGCGCGGTCATGCGGCATGGCAACCTTGCGCTCCTTCCAAACTTTGCCCAGGTGGTAGCGCCATGCCTCCTGCAATCCTTCGAAAAACAAGTTGGGGCCGCCCAGCAGAAGAATCTCAGGCAAGGGCGTGTTACCACGAGTGAGGGTCGCCAGGTTTTGATATACCACCGCCTCGAACAACGAAGCGATGATTTCTTCCACGGAAACCCCGGCCTTCAACAGCGTGTTGGCATCGGCCTCGGCGAAGATGCCGCACTTGCTGCTGATCTTGTGCAGCGTATATCCCTCGTAGCCCATCTTCAAAAGTTGTTCTGTCGGGATGTCGAGCTTTCGGGCGGTCTTTTCGATGAAGGTTCCCGTGCCACCGGAACACGCGCTCTGCATCAGTACCTGCTTGCTTTTGCTGGGGCCGTCGCCATTGAAGAAAATTGTCTTCATGTCTTCGCCGCCGATTTCGCTGACGAAGCGCACGTTGGGATGAACCTTCTCGACCGCGGCGGCGACTGCCACAACTTCCTGAACCACTTTCCCGCCGACCAGTGGCGCGATCAGGCCAGCCCCAGATCCCGTGAAGAACACGCGGTCCTGCTCCGGTGTAAAACCGTGTTCTTTCTCCATCCGGGTAAGGAAGTCGAGGACCTTCTCAGCCTGCCTGGTGTTGTGACGCTCATACGCCTGCCCAAGTAATTCGCCGGACGTGGTGGCGATCGAATATTTGCAGGTCGTGCTGCCCACATCGAGGCCGCAGATCTTTCCCGTACCGACAACTGCACCCTCCGCTGTAGCCGCCGGCTTGATCAGCGAAGGATTTTGTTCGAGCGGTTGGATCTGGATAAAGCCGTCTGCCATAGATCAACCTCGTCTGCGTTGTGCGTGTCAGTTGGCTTGCTGCGGCATCAGGCTCGCGCCAGTCCTTTGTCGTAAGCCAGATGCATCACATAATTGGCAGCCGTGCCGGCGTAGCCGCGATGAGGTACGAAATACGTAGTCTTCCGCACTTCCGGATGCCGCTCCTCGTATTTTCGAATGCGCTCGACGCTCAGACCTGTCTTATCCATTACGCCCTCAAACTCTGCCTGCGCTCGCTTCTTGGCTTCGGTGAGGATCATCTGGCAACGCGAAAGCGCGTGGACTTCCGCATCGCCCTTAACTTCAATGGGAGCGTAGAGCAAGTCGGGATACTTCCCGACGACGTTGGCCATCGAGCCAATGGACATCGTGTTCGGCATGCAGGAGTAGGGCGACAGCTCGCAGATCATGTGCGCCGTCTTGTGATGGTAGGAATGTAGCGCCTTGCCGATCAGCATGTGCCCTTCCCCGCCCCGCAATTCGAAGTGATAGAAAGGTTCCGCGAGCCGCTTGAGTTCTTCCTGGTCGGGCAGCTCGTGCGGCAAATTCGCCAGTGCTTTGCGGAAGCGGTTGTAGGTACCGCGATAGATACGCTCCAAAGCGTGCAGAACGAGGTTTTCGATTTTCGGGTGCTCGCTCGTGCTGTTCCGGTGCTCAAGCTTCCGGATGGTTGGGTGCATCAGATAGTGCAACCAGACTGCGACCGGCGGTGGGACTACTTCAGCATCTTCCTGCTCCAGCCAGCGCTTGATGTTGTAGTTGCCTTCACCTTCGTGCGTCTGCAGCCAGAACTCTCCGGTAATTTTCACCTTCGCTTTTACCCGCAGATGGTCGACCTCAATGTGATCCCACTCTTTGCGGACGTCGCGCAACGCACGCGTGAAATAGCTGCTGAGTAAATGCCAGGCCAGCGTCCCATATTTCTTGCCGTGATCCGGCCGGTGCAGAAAGACGTCGTACATCTGCTCCACGCACTCGCGCAGCACCAACTCCGTCTGCCCCGGATTGACTTCGTAGGGACGTGTCATATATTCGATGTCCGTCAACAAGTCTCCGCAGAGGATCGACCAGACCAGACCCAAGCTCATGGGCATGTTGATGTCCAAGCCACCGCCGTTGCCCGGCCCCTGATCAAGTTCGTCCTGCGCCAGCAGGAACAAACGGAAGTCCCGCAACCCCAACCCGTCGAGTGCCATGGCATAAGACTCGTGATACTGCCCGAAGCGGCATGGTCCGCATGCGCCCGCCGTCAAGTAGACGAACTTGCGATTTACCTCGTCCTTGCCATGCTCCTTCACTTCCTTTTTCAGGAAGCTGACCAGGCTTCCGGTGGTGAAAATTGTCGGGCAGCAGGCTCCCACATCGATCAATTCCTTGCCGGCATCTAGATCTTCGCGAGCAATGTTGGGCAGAGGTTCGGCGTTGTACTTCAGGTTGTGAAGCGCGCCTTGCATCAGCCGCTCATGCTTCCAGGTAAGGCCGCCATAGAGGATCGTGGTTGTGTCCCGTTCCTGGCGCGTGAAAGGCCGGGGTTTGTATGCAGTGTAATGACTGATGATGGGCAACTGTGCCAATTGAGCCATTGACGTTTCTCCTCGGAACTGCGCGGAACTCGCCACTGCTTCCCGCTAAAGTCAGAAAACTTCTCTTGGAACCGCTCAATTCGATGTATTCCCCATATTCGGAGTCTGCCTAGTTGTCCCCTACGAGCACGCCCGCCGCAAGAGCGGCGTGATCGGAGGGCCACAGTCCATCGGGCAACCGGCTCTTCGCATTTGCCCCAATCAATACAGCTCCCCATGGACTTACGTTGCCGTGCGTCAGAACCAGGTCGATTCGCTGGTAAAGCTGCGAGACAGGATTGTTGTCTGTCTCATCCTGGCAACACGTTAATCCGGCACGCTTCGGAAATATCCTGGACCAGACGTCGTCGTAGCCGGCAGACATAAAATCCACATACGTCGCGTCTTGCGGTTCGGGGAATGCCTGCGCGTTCGAATCCATCGCTATGATCACGGGCAAGGATGAATTTGCCGGACCTGCTCGCAGCTCGGCCCCTTGCAATTCCCGGATGGTCGCATCGAAGGACTCAAGATGAGTGTCGATGTAGAGGAAGGAGTTCCCGAAGAACTCCGCATCCACCGAGGCCCACGATCTGGGCAGCGGTACTGGGCCGATCGGAGTTGGCAGAACTAATTCGTTTACGAATTGTCCGGATTGTGGGTTACTCCACTGGAATATCCAGGTCGGAAGATCCGTGCGGGCCAGGATTACGTTGTAATCGTTCACGCTGACGCAGATATAGTTGGTGGGCGGAATCAGCCCGGGCGTAGGCGGAAATGCATACTCGGTGACTTGGACGGCTACTTTGTAGTGTCCGCCCTGCGCGGCTAGGTCGCTGAGAAGTTCCTGCAACATGTCATATTGCAGGGTCATGGTTCCGCATGTTCCGGTAAGCGGGTCGAAAGTTCCGTTATACCACTGGTCGACTTCCTGTAAGCTCAGCAGTTCCGGCTGTGCTTCGAGGATTTCTCGTGCTACCGCCTGCATCCTTTCCGGAGGATTGGTGCCCTGGACCTGCGTAACGATCTGGCCGACGCCGATAAGGAATTCTGGAAGAGTGGTGGCTCCCACCACTTGCTGAAAGTCGGTCCCCTCGTTCACGTTGTATGTCATGACAAGGCCGGCGCCAGGAAAAGACTGGGCTTCGGCGGGAACGGGGGTGGCTGCCCAGATCGCAGCGACGAAAGCAATCAAAAGTGTTGCACATGCAAATTTGTGTTTCATAAGTTCTCCTGAGTCTCAGTTTTCAATCTCAGAATCGGATTGCCCCCAACCCACTAAACATGAGGCGGTGAAATGGCACTTTCGACAGGACCAAGTCAATACTGAAGGTTGACGAAAGCACACTGCCCAGTGCATCCCCATTCCGGTCGCTCCGACACTGGGACTCCTGTTGAGGAACACTGGCCGCTTCAAAGCTAGCTACAATCTTCAGAACAACCGCGCAAGCGACAATGTGCGACATCCTGCGTCATAAGAACAAACAAAGAGGGGTTATCGCGTTTCGCGAGGAAAACCAGCGGCAATCTGGAGGATTGGCAAGCGACAGGCCTGGTTTCCAGAGTTCGTGCGACGGACGCCGGCCCGCGCAATCAGAATCGCTTGACTGCAGGTTTCGATGTCTACTCGGCTATTTATCCCTGCCGGTCAGCTGTTCTGGCCTTACGAGAATTGGACTGCTGATATCGTCCTGCAAATCAGGAGCAATTTCACCATTCGCGTCGGTCAGCATGGTGGGTGAGAAGTAGTGCCTATATCGTCGATCGATTTGAAATGCAGGCTGATAGACCTTGTCCAGTCGTTCCGTGCCACTGACATGGGTTCTCTTATGCCTACGTCCGATCCAACCTGGCGCGGTAAAGGATTCGTGGGCAAAAAGGAGGCCGGAATTCATAAGGCAAAGTCGCATCTGCGGTGCGGTTAATGACTGACGATAGCGCCGATAAAAATTGATTGTGTGACGCAATATCCGCTTGCGATAGCCGTTCATGGTTTGAGTCGCCGCAATAAAGGGTTGAACCCGGTCCATGCTCTCCAGCGGCTTTACCGAGATTATGGTTCCGTTGAGATCGCGCACCCTGATATTGGCAAGCAGACGGCGCTGTTCGACGCACTCCCAAAAATATGGGGTCCCGGGAAATGGGATCGGCAACGACAGAAAACAGGGAAGAGTGATTTCTGGCTTCCGCAGCACAAATGCCAATTCGCGATCGAGATCGTCCACGGTTCGCGATGTCACATCCAGCAGCATGCCGTACAGGAAGACGATTCCCGCATCGAGACACTGGGAGATTATCTCGACCTGCGGCAGGCGAATGTTCTGTCCTTTGTTCATGGACCGCAGCCATGCACTGTCGAACGATTCAACGCCGCTAAAGAGGGTGACGCAACCGGATTCGCGAGCCCTCTTAAGGTTTGCGTCGTCATAGAAGAAATCATTCGTGACCAAAGCGCCCCAGCCGCGGAAGCGTTTCTCTTTGTACATATTTGTCAGCAGCTGGATGCGGTCGTGAAAGTATCTCTTGTCATTGCCATAGAAATTGTTGTCGATGAACAGAAAGTAATTTCGGCCGACGGTAAGGATTTGTTTGCGCGTGTACTCAAGATCGTATTTCTGATAGTCCCTGAGCTCGGCGCTCAAGCTGCAAAACGAGCATCTGAAATTGCAGTTTCGGCTGGATTCGATGTGTCCCACTTCGCCAATCCAGTGCGCGAGATCAAAGCGCGGGGTCACATCTTCGGCTACCGCGCCCTCACCAAACACGTCCCGCGCTACTTCACAAAGTTCCTCGATATCTCCCAGACAACAGTAGTCGAAGAAGTTCCTGGCAAACCGCGGAAAGGAACGTATGGCGGGTCCGCCTGCAACGACGATCACGTGTGCATTCAGAGTTCGGGCGTAGGCGGCGATGTGCAGCATGCGGTCAAATCCGGTAGTAAGCCCAGTGAGCACGAGCATGTCCGGCCATGCCAGAAGTTTGGGGTCCCCCAATGAGCCGCTGGTGACTTCGTTGTAAACGCGCACGTGGCAGAGATCCCGGTCGAATACACCGGCCAGGTACGCGGGGCCGATGGCCATTGGCATTTTTCTTGTCCGCGGAACATTTTCGCGCAGATCGTCGAAGTAACAATTCACGACCAGGATCTGCGGTTTGCGGCTGCGGGTGTATGCGGTTCGAGAGAGCAATGCTTCCCCCATTCAGGGCCGAATCAACCTTACACGATATGCTCTGGAAGATTTATATGAAAAATCGACCGAAAGCGCTCTGATAATCGCGTGAAAGTTCTGGTGGAGGCGCAAGGGTTGAGTGGTACGTTTCGTAAGGCCTAGGTTCGTGGCGCGGTCCACAGCGTTTTCATCGAGTCTTGGAGAGGGGCGCGCTCAGGCTCGGCTTGCGTGGATTGATCTGGCTAAGCAAACCAGCAAACTGCAGATCGGATCGCAAGTGATCAAAGGCAGGCTCGAAGGGGAGATGCAAGATCCATCCGGACCGTTCTTCACAGGCCTTCTCCAGCCATTCCAGTGTCTCTTCCTTGGGGCATAGCGAATTCATAGCAAACGCAATGAAGTAAGACAACACGTGGCGATGTTGTTGCAGATCAAGAACCTTTGCCAGAACATCTCGTCCCTCAGACTGCCGTCCGGCAGCCCCGAGCGCATAGGCCAGCGCCGCTAACGCCCCGGGATGGTGGCCAGATCCCACCACCGTGCTCTGCAGTTGTTCGATACCCCGGCTGAAATCACCCATTTGCACGTATGTTTTCCCTAAGTGGTACCGCGCCAGTGGAAATCTTGGGTCGAATTCAATGGTCTTCTCCAGGTACCGCGCTGACTTCTCATAATCGCGAGCAAAATATAACGTCCAACCGATATGGCAAGCAATGATCAAGGACAAAGGATCAATCCGCCGCGCGCATTCCAGGGCGGCTAAAGCCTCGGAGAACTGGCCTACCTGTACGAGATTGAATCCGTACCAGTCATATTCATAAGAACTTGGATTTAGTTCGATCGCGCGCTTGTGTTCCACTTTCGCGGCTGGCCAGTCCCAATCGTACTGGAGTGTTGCATAGCCGAGAATTGTGTGCGCTTCGGACAGTTTGTCATCCAGTTGCACGGCTGTCCGGGCCGCGAGTTTTGCTTTTTCAAAAGCAGCATTCGGCGGGATGGCTCCGTAGAATCCGATAACCGTGTAGGCATCGGCAAGACCGGCATAAGCCGGCGCATAGGCCGGATACTTCTGGAGCGCCTCGTTGAAATAATCGACCGCTTTCAGACACGATTGTTCGACCCTTTGATTCAAATAATAGCGCCCACGAAGGTAGAGCTCGTATGCCTCCGGATCGCTGCTGATTCGTGGGACGGGTGGCCGCTTTTCGGGAACAAGCTCGAAGGCCAATGATTGGGCGATTCGTTCGGCGACATCTCTTTGAATTGCCAGCACGTCTTTCAGTTCACGGTCATAGCTCTCTGCCCAGAGGTGCGTCTGATCGCTAACCTGAATCAACTGTGCCGTTATCCTCACTCGATTACCTGCCCGCCGGATGCTGCCGTCCAGGGCAAACTGGAGACCCAGCTCTTCCCCGATGGTTTTGATGTTTTTCGATGTCTTCTTGAACTGCATGGCCGAGGTTCTGGCGATCACGCCCAAGCGCTCTGGATTCAGCCGGCTCAAGTGCGCGATCATTTCTTCGGTTAAGCCGTCCGCGAAGTACTCTTGATCCGCTTCGAGATTCAGGTTCGAGAAAGGCAACACAATGAGCATCTTCTTCCTGCTGTCGGACGGCTGAAGGTCCAGCTGCACCGGTGCGATGAAACGGTAACCACGCCTGGAAAGGGTTTCGATGAAACGCGGATTGTCGGCAGAATCGCCCAAGGCTTCGCGCAGTTTGTTGATAGCGCGATTGACGCCGTGGTCGAAATCTACAAAGGTATCAGCGCCCCAAATCTTCTGCTGGATCTCCTCCCGGGTAACCACCTCGTTCGGCTTTTCCAGCAAGAGGGTCAACAACTGAAATGGCTGTTCCTGTAATCGCAGCTTGTGTCCCTTCTTGCGAAGCTCTCTGGCGCTGAGGTTCACCTCAAAAACACCAAATCGAATTTGTGAGGCAGACTTGGCCAGATGCGCACCCATATTCCTTGATTGGCGAGGAAATTCCCAACCGAAAAAAGGCGGCATTCAGGGGTTTGGCTATTTGGGACGGTTGATGCGACGCTGTTAGACGTTCCCCTTCTTGCACTGCCTGTAGCGGGTTTCCACAACCTCCCCGAAAGTCGTTGCCGAGTTTAGCACCCTTAATGCCACGAAAGGAAGGAGAGCGCTCCCCAGTTCCGGAGCATGTAAAAGGATAAAACCTTCTATTTCAAAACCTTAGCAGAGTACTTATTGCCAGCGCTAAAGGAGCACCAGAGCATTGCGTCAGCGCAAGTCAATCCGGATAATCTCAGAACACCGCATCAGCAGGAAGCGGAGTTACAGGTTACCGGCTCTTGAGAGGTGCACTCGCTGGCACCTAGTGGCCCCGCGAGGAAACAACCCTAAACGCCTGCATTCGCATTCACTCTTCACGACGGAGGACAACCGTGGGCCAAGGTTCTCTGACTCCTTCCAACGGGCATTGGACTACAACCGACAAGCAGAGTATTCTCTCGGCTATTCCACGGGATGGGTTCTTGACGCCAGCGACTATGAATGGGAAGGGCACACCGGCGCGATCGGCGGCACTGGACCCAACTAACGACCGGCTCGACTCCTGGAAGGAAATTGCGGCTTACCTCAAGAAAGAAGTTCGGACCGTCCAGCGCTGGGAGAAGAGCTCGGGCTTGCCCGTACGCCGCCTCGCTCATGGCAAACAGGGCACGGTCTTCGCCTACAAATCAGAACTGGACGCCTGGTGGCAGGAAAGCCAAAGCAAGCTTGCCGACGAAGAAGAAAAGTCCGATGCCGACGCTGGCTCCTCCAGTTCAAACGCTATTGAGTCGGCCCCTGCGGTAGACCTTCCTGACAGGACCGATGATCAGGCTCGGCACGATCGTCTTCGTCGCCTCCTGCTTCTGGCTTTGGTACTCAGTCTGGGCGCGGCGATACCGATAGGCATTTTCTGGTCTAAGATTCAAAACTCGTTTTCGCGTTCTGTACCCAAAATGACGCTCGCCGTCCGGCCATTTAAGAACATGAGCGGCGATCCGCACCAGGACTTCGTTGCCGACGGGCTCACCGAAGAACTGACCTCTCGGCTTGGTCAGCTTCATCCCGACGAAATGGGCGTCATCCGCCTCATCCCGGCTTATGCCTCGAGTGACCTCGATCGCGTCGGCAAGGACATCCACGCCAACTATTTGCTCGAAGGTGGTGTGCGCGTTTCCGGACAGCGAGTAGCGATTACGGCGCAACTGTTTCAAGTTCGCGACCATACGCTGGTTTGGGGTGAATCTTACGAGCGAGACTTGCAGGACGTGCTGCGCATCCAAGGTGAGGTCGCCGGCGCCATTGCCGGCGGAGTCCTGAATAAGCTGCCTCATGCCCAACCCTCGATCCGTCAGGTCAATCGCGAAGCCTATCTGGCGTATCTACAGGGACGCTATTTCTGGAACAAGCGCACAGAAGAGGGCTTCGCAAAGGCAATCACGCTGTTCCGACGATCCATAGAGATCGATCCCACCTATGCGCCATCCTATGCCGGCCTCGCCGACTGCTACGAGTTACTAGGGTCGGCGCCATACTCAACTCTGACGCCCCAGGAAGCGTTCCCGCAAGCTGAAGCGGCGGCAAGGAAGGCCCTCGAACTCGACAGCACACTTGCCGCGGCGCACGTGCCGCTCGGCTATTCCCAACTGGTTTATGAGCGGAATTTTCCCGAGGCGCGGAAGGAGTTCGAGACCGCCATACAATTGGGTCCCGAATATGCCACCGCCCACCAGTTTTATGGCTACTACCTGACCGCCATGGGCAAGTCGGACGAAGCGATCGCGGAGAGAAAGAAAGCCGTCGAGTTAGATCCCATCAGTCCACTACTGAACTCGGCCCTGGGTGAAGCGTATTACCACGCGCGGCGGTTTGATGTCACCATCGAACAGAACAAAAAGGCGCTCGAACTAGATCCCAGCTATGCTATCGCATTGGTCAATATCGGTCGGGCCTACGAGCAACTGGGCATGCACCAACAGGCCCGCGAAGCTTTCCAGCCCATCCTCTCAGCGGCTCCAGATGACCCGGCAATTTTGGCACTGATGGGTCACGAATACGCAGTTTCCGGCGATAAGGTCAGGGCGGGCCAGATTCTGGACAAGCTCACGGCCATATCGAACAGGAAGTACGTTCCCGCGGTTTATTTCGCAGTGGTTTACATCGGCCTGAATCGGAAGGACGAGGCTTTCCGCTGGCTCGACAAAGCTTTTGACGAGCGTTGCGAATATCTGGTTTACCTGGGCACGGAGCCGATGGCCGACCCGCTGCGCGGCGATCCACGGTTCTCCCGCCTTTTAACCCGCATCGGGTTAACGACCAAGACGACTCGTTCCGCAGTTCGAACTCCTTAGTTGAGAGGTATTCGCGTTTTTCCTCCGACTCTGCGCCCTGTCACGACAAGTCGAATGAACTGACGAGCAAGGCCATCGCTCCCAGCAAGCCACCCATCTCCCGACTTGCAATGAAAGACAACTCCAGTACATGGATTGGTTTTTGTCTCATCAACACTGAAACATTCATGCGACAAAGTGCGACAACACATTTAAACATCCAGTATTTCGTTCCTTGTCGCTTGCGGGTGTTTGCGACGCCGATTAGCATCGCAGCGCTTGAGAGCAAGACGTAGCCGGAGCAAACATGTGGTACACGACAGATTTCGTGCAATCCCCCAAGAGCACTTTCGCGAGCAATCGAATCGCAAACACGGCACAAGACAGGAGTCAATCATGCGGTCACTAAGGGCGTGCTGCACTTTGCTGTTGGCGACGTTGCTGACAGGATGCGGCTCCAGCGCACCTCCCACGCTAAAGTCAGGACCTGAGCTTGTGTTGGTGACGAACTATGGCACCCACACTGGTCAACCGTACACCGTGTCGGCGTTCTCCCTGAACTCTAGCAACGGAATTCTCACCCAGGTCTCTGGTTCACCTTTTTCTGTTGGGAATGCTCCCAATTCTCTTGCCGTCGATCCGGCGGGGAAGTTTGTTTATGTTGCCGACCTCGGCAGTTTTGATATCACGGTCTTGAGCATCGGCAGCGGCGGAGTGCTTGCTGCCGTCGCTGGTTCGCCGTTTCCCACCGGCAACAATCCACAAGCTATCACCATTCACAAGTCCGGCAAGTTCCTTTATGTCGCCACCGTAACCCCGGGCAACCCAACT
The DNA here is from genome assembly GCA_963772045.1 of uncultured Acidobacteriaceae bacterium. Taxonomy (GTDB): domain Bacteria; phylum Acidobacteriota; class Terriglobia; order Terriglobales; family Acidobacteriaceae; genus Sulfotelmatobacter. Next base: position 823,290 of record CAVYWC010000007.1, read on the forward strand.
CCGGGGGCCATTTGGGCATATTCCGTCGATGCGAGCACTGGAGCAATTGTGCCTTTGGCCGAATCGCCGTTTCCCGCCGGCCAGCTGCCAAGTTCCATCACTACGGATCGCAGCGGCATGTTTCTGTACGCCGGTGACTTAACCGCGGGCCTGATTCTGGGCTATTCCATCGATCAGTCCACTGGTGCATTGACGCCAATACCGGGGTCACCATTCGCTGCGGGCACTTTCCCATTCGCCGTAGTGTCCAATCCAACCGCTGAGTATCTCTACGTGCCGAATCAAGGAGACAATGATGTTTCGGCCTATGCGATCAATGCTTCGAGTGGCGCGCTAGCGCCGGTGTCGGGTTCGCCGTTTGCGGCAGGCAGCGCCCCATTGTCCGCAGCTGTAAGACCGTCGGGAGGATTCCTGTACGTTACGAATGCACAATCGGCAAACGTCTCCGCCTACACGGTCAATAGTAGTACTGGATCTCTTAGCGAAGTGGCTGGCTCGCCCTTTAGCGCGGGAACTTCGCCGGATGGGATCGCTGTAGATACCACAGGAGCATTTCTCGATGTGACGGACACTGCGTTGAGCCACGTCCTTGCTTATTCGATCGGCGCCGGAGGAGCCTTGACTCCTGTTTCAGGTTCTCCTTTCGGTCCAACCGGAGGCGCACCGTCCGCCATTGTGGTCGTCAATTTGAACACCAACTAGAAGAGCACCGTGAAGAGGTGCGGGACAGATTTCGGCTTCTGCGGGAGTCATGAATTGAATTTTACATATGTGTACTCCACTTTCGAATATCCAAAAGAGGTCCAGGCTGCACGGACTCGTGTTGTTGCTGGCATTCACGGCTACAGCGAGTGGATGCTCCATCAAGAAAGTAGCGGTCAACAAGCTCGGGGATTCGCTGGCGAGCGGCGGATCGACTTTTGCTTCCGACGACGACCCTGACCTGGTGGGAGAGGCGCTGCCGTTCAGCCTCAAACTGATGGAAAGCCTGCTGGCGGAAAGTCCGAAGCACCGCGGACTTCTGCTGGCAGCGTCCAGCGGATTCACCCAGTACGCGTTTGTCTACGTTCAACAGCCTGCCGAGGAAATCGAAAGTCAAGATTTGGCAAAGTACGACTACTTGCGTATGCGTGCCCGGCATCTCTACCTGCGCGCGCGAAAGTATGGGTTGCACGGACTGGAGGTCAATCATCCAGGCTTTGAGAGTGAACTCCGCCAGGACGCCAAGGCTGTAGTGCGCAAGACCACAGTGAAGGACGTGCCCCTGCTTTATTGGACAGCGGCTTCGTGGGGTGCCGCGATTGGAGTCTCGAAAGACGATCCGGAACTGGTCGCCGATCAGACCATTGTTGAAGCTTTGATTGACCGTGCGTTCGAACTCCAACCCGATTATGACCATGGTACCCTCGACGAATTTTTGATCAGCTATGAATCCGTCCGTCATGTCAGCGGAGATTTTGCTCCGAGGTCGCGGAAACACTTCGAACGCGCCGTCGCGCTCACGTCGGGACAAAGCGCCGCACCGTATGTAGCTATGGCCGAAACGGTTTCGGAGAGCAAGCAAGACTCCAAAGAATTCGAATCGTTGCTCAAGAAGGCCTTGGCCATAAATCCGGATGCCCGGCCGGAATG
>CAVYWC010000008.1:0-547171 GCA_963772045.1 uncultured Acidobacteriaceae bacterium
GTTTTTTCTCGATGACTACGCCGATTGGCTGGGACAAAAGGAGGAACACATCGCGGACATCCTAGCGCTAAGCCCACAAATGGAGGGAGATCGCCATCGACTAGTAGCGATCGTAGGCGAAGCGAAGCTGGTGACTGCCGATGGAGTGTCCTCGGCTCGCAGAACTTCGGAAGTGCAGCTCAGAGAGACAGTCGCGAGAATTCAGGATGCGCTCTTCGGTGATCCTGGAAGATTGGATCGAGATCTGTGGCTCGGCAGGTTTGCTGACCTGCTCCTTGATGGCGTGGAAATCGCGCCAGGAGAGGCGCTCAGGATAGAGGAGTGGCGAGACGCAATTCGGGAAGGTCGCGTTGATATCGTCCTCCAAGGATATTCTCACGTGTTCGTCCACGAAGAAGGTTCCGAACACCTCCAGTCGAGCCGCACAGAGGTTGCCAAGGTTAGTGAGGCCTGGCAGGAGACATTCAATCGCGAAGCTGTGCGGGAGCTCCTCCTGCGGTTTCATTCCAGGGGTTCGCCAAGAGACGTTCGCAAGGCCATCGGCTGGACATCCACAAGTCCACAGGCGAAGACTGCTTCGAACCGGGTGATGTGGTCTGTTTCTGCCGGCGGTGACGGCGCATCCGCGCCGACAACTTCACCGGTTGGTCCTGCGCCAGCGGAGGACCGCGCTCCCACTGTTGTGGAGCCGCCAGTGACTCCACTAACGGAAAGCGCGCGGATCGAAACACCCCCACCTACTCTAGTTCAGGCGCACGCCAATAATGCACAGGACGCCGGTTCGTTCGAATGGGCCACACCGCGGCTGAGAGAAACGCTGGCATCACTCGAATCCGGGGCCGTGCACACCGCCGGCGGCGAAGGATGGCTTAACGAAACAACCAAGAAATTACGCAGCGCCCTCCTCAATTATGGATTTCAAGCTAAGCTTCTCGACCAACGACTCACGCCCAATGCCGCCCTTGTTCGATTTCAGGGATCCGATCGGCTCAAGGTCTCCGATGTTGAGGTTCGTCGCTCCCAGTTGCTTACAACCAATGAACTACGAGTGATCAGGGTTGCCGCCGAGCCAGGTGCAGTCGTCATCACCGTGGCGCGACCCGAGCGTGAAATTGTTTCATTGGTCAATGTGTTGCGAAGCAGAGTCGTGGATGACGTTCAACAACGAGCAAATCAATCACTGATCGTTGGCATTCGAGAAGCGACAGGCGGAATTCTTTATCTTTCGCCGGGTCGGAGTCACGCTCCCCACACGTTGATCGCGGGCTCTACCGGCAGCGGGAAATCAGTCCTTTTGCAGAATTTGATTCTCGACATTGCGATGACGAATTCGACTGCGGCTGCCCGAATCACACTCATTGATCCAAAACAAGGGGTTGACTATTTCGCGCTCGAGCCGCTTCCGCACCTTGGCGGCAGGGTGGTTGTAGAGCAACAGGAAGCACAACAGATTCTTGAAATGATCGTCGGCGAGATGGATAACCGGTACAGACTCTTCAGAACTGCACGGGTTGGAAATATCGCAGAGTACAACCGCCAAATAGCGCCAGAGCAGTGTTTGCCAGTGCTCTGGCTCGTCCATGATGAATTCGCTGAATGGATGTTAATCGATACGTACAAGGACTTAGTGAGCGCGACGGTTCAGCGCCTTGGAATCAAGGCGCGAGCAGCCGGAATATTCCTGATTTTTGCGGCTCAGCGTCCGGAAGACAAGGTGATGCCGGTGCAGCTTCGAGACAACTTGGGCAATCGGCTTGTCTTAAGGGTCGAGAGTGAAGGCACATCCCGGATCGCGCTGCTAGAGGAAGGAGCGGAGCGCCTGCTTGGGAAGGGTCATTTAGCAGCAAGATTGCAGGGCGAGGACGATCTCGTCATTGCTCAAGTTCCGATTCTGAAAACTGAAGAGATCGAGCTGATCGTCAAAACAATAGCAGACGAGGCTTAGAACAGCTTTGACTATAAAGAAAAGAGCAGTCGCAGGTGGGCCGTTTGAACGTGCGGCTGGAAGCGTCCCGACCTTGCGCTGACCTTGGAGCGGCACGGTGGTTGGTATCGCGCAGCGACAGTTCTTTACACCGACTGGGCGTATCGCCACGCACGATTGCTGGCGCGGCCCAACAGCGAATGGCTGGGTGGATTCAGGACTGATGTTCTGGAAGCAGCACCAAAGCTGATTATTTGAACGCTCCAAACTATGAACATCGTACAGAACAGCATAGAAGCCAAGCGTGAACTGCGCAAAGCGGAGAAAACGCTGCGGAATTTCGAGCTGGTGTCGGAACATCTCAACTCCGAAATCACGCAACTCCATGCGCAGGGGTTGAAGTCGGCACGCACCCACGTGGAGAAGGCCCAAGAGCGCGTCGAGCGCGTGAAAGATTTGGTGAGGGCGCACATCAAGGTGCTCAAAGCGAAGGCTGCGTTAGCACCCAAGACCTAAGCTGCCGGGGCGCATGGACACGTGCAGAAGCAAGAGGCGGTTCAGTCGCTCCAATTGATGGGAGTCAGAGCAGTGGCGACTTTCCGAATTTTTTGGTTCCTAGTCGCTATGATCTTGGCCCCGCTCGGCTGTTCAGGATGTTTCAAATGTTCGGCCGGAAAGAAGACCAAATCACAGCGGACCTCAAATAAGTTGCGTGCCCCATCTTGGTATGTGAGTTTGATTGGTACTGTGTATTCGCGTAGTTGTGGTCTGTGCAGCGCTTCCCATTCCTGATAGAAAATCTGAAAGATGTCCATGTCAGAGAGGTGTCCGTCCGGGCGATTGATGTCGAATGGGTAGACGTTCGCGCAGTTACCAAAAGGCGCGATGGGCGGCGCGAATTTGCGAAACCTGACAAGGTGACCACCGACGTGGAAATCTTCAATGCAGGCAAACCTTGCTTCCGATTGCTGCCCTCGATTGATTAACTCGAAATACGCGTAATCCCTTGAAGGCGTTGCGCCACGGTCATCGGCGAACTCTACTTCTATTTTTGGATCAGAATCCCTAACGCTAGTATCTGGGGGGAGTGGGATGAGGTTTGTTGGTTGGCGTTCAGAGGCTGAGAGTGCCGGAGTGGGGGCGTGCATTTCGCGACCGTGAGCGGGCCACCAATTTTCAGGCCAGAGCGTAACGATGAATAACCACACGAGAGCAAAAGCGAGGACGAAGAAGCGTCCGCTATCGGTCGCAAACCAAGGTCCGCGCTCAACGATCCAAGAGCCAAGATGAAAATAGTCGGCCACCTCTTTGCCGACCACAAGCCAAGACGGAAGAGTGAGAGGATTCAACAATCGTTTCCCATGAACAGCAACCATCTCCCACTCCCTCTACTAGCGAAACAACTGGTGTGCCTCGGTCATGATGACCTTGATCAGGACAAGAAGTAAAGACACAAATGCGGTGAGTTCTATGAGAAAGGTTTTCGCCCGTCTCAGAAAATGGCGGTCGATACGCATGCTGTTTCCTTTCCTCTCAGAGAAAGGAGGCATGCGAATTCATATGAATTCTATGCGAGTACTTGTCGGTCGCATTGAATCGAGGGAGCGTCCAGAGCACTTCCATCGTAGAAAGCACCATCTGGTGGGTTGGGAGTAGCTTTTCTTGATTCCCAATGTGGGGGACAGACGGGACGTACCCCGCTTTTCCCTAACGATGCGCCACCAGACTTTTATTTCAACTGCCGAATCCGCGCTTGCAGGAATTGCCGCCGCTCCGGCAATTCCTGCGGCGTCGGCACCTCGTACGGGAATCAGTGTCTCTCGAATCTTTGCCTTTGTGCGCACGATGCGCTGCGCCACCGGTACGAGCTTACCGAGCAGTGTGTGCGTAGGTCGAAAGACACTCCTCTTCTCTCTGCGATCTGCCGAGCGTAATCCGGGACCAAACGTGACTGCTGCGAACCAGACCTTCCTCGGGCTTTCCTATCCGAAGTTAAAGCGCCACAATGAATCCTGATACGATTCGGATTGTTTCAAGGGGAAAAGAAAGACCCGAATGACGCGCGCTCATAATCGCGTGACAGGCGAGGAATCGGGGGGAGAGTCGATTACTGCTCGAAACCTGATAACTCGCTCCAAAGGTAAAGTGTAAAAAAAGTGTAAAAGAGATTTGCCTTTTTTGCCTTTCCTGCGGTTTTTGCGTATCGCGGAATCAATAACTTACGTGGAATCAATGCGGACCTGGCGGTGGTTCAAATCCACCCCCCGCAACCAAAACCTTCTTTTGGGTTGAGCCAATCCACTCGCTGCCCCAGTAACTCTAATCCCTGAAATCCAGTCGATTTTTCCCCGATTCTTTGCTCAAGTTTTGCTCAAGTTTTCGTGGGAATGCTCATCTCACGTATTTCAGTGTCGTCGTGCTCTTCGTTCTGATGTCCGCGTCCACCTTGGCATTGACACGCTCTTCAGCCGTTCACGACCGCTGATCCCCGCTCAAAGCCCGCGTCAATCTTCTGTCGCCCAGCTTGGGTTCCTGCCTCAATCGCGGATTCCTGCGAGGGAAATATGTCGGGCAGGAAGAACTCAGTTTCCATGAACCCATCCGCTTCATGCTCCTCCACGGAGAATTCCGCAGAGAATCCCCCATCCTTTAGCTCGTATGACCGTGCCACGATGACGTAGCCCTTGTACCCCTGCCTGCTCTTCATCACCCAACCTTCAACGTTTCAGTTTCTACCGCTGCGTTCTGACGGAGCCATTCCACGATTTTGGCGACCTCTGCTTCAGTATCGAAAATCACCATGTCATGTCGATCAGAGCTAAAGTTGAATGTGACCCCCTCCCTGTCGGCTGACCATTGGGAGAGCAAATCTCCCGAGTGGATTTCGTACCTCTCCTCCATGCCCGATTTGTAGCGGACCGTCCATCCTCGTGGCGGCGGTGCACCCTGAAGTCGGACCTTGAATACGGGCCGTTTGGAGAAAACTTCTTCAACATTTTTCATGGCTGGATTACCTCAAACCAATTGAAGGTCGTCCTCACGGCTTCATAGCCTTGTCGATGGTCTCAAGGATGTACATGGACGGAGTTACGGCAGCCATCTTGCCTCCTTTATTGTCATTGATCGTCCCGTGGATCACGCCTATGCAATATGATGTACCCTTTCCCGGCCCCGGTATCTCTGGTGCCATGACCATTCCTTTCGATGAAAAGTACGGCGTCGGCGTCTTGAAGAGTGGTGCCCCACTGAAGCCTTCAATCGACGGATTGTCAAGCAAGAAGAAGGTCGCTGGCGTGCGTGTATCAAAACGGTCGAGAGTCAACAAGCCGCTGGAGGGCTTTGAGTCCCGCGATATTGGTGAGAAATGCTCCCGCACGCCAATGGTCAACGGAAATCCCAGAGCAGTAAGGATGAAATCACGTGAAGGGGCATTCTTGTCAGATAAAATGTTCCTCGTAGGAAGAAAGTGTCCCACGAACTTTGACCTTGGCGATACGCTTCGGATTGGGAAACGCAAATTCCGGGTTGTCAGCCTTGGTGATCCCAGCTTCCCGCATGCATCTGATGAGAACGGACTGGAGTGCCATGAGGGTATTAGTCAGTACGACCACAGCATCCAGTACAATTTAGTAGAAATCAAAGAAGAACCAACCCATTCTTACAACCCAACGTCAGGCGGGGCATTCACGCGATGCGGGTTGGCGAATACCGATAAAGCAAAGCTACTTTGCACCACGGATGACAACGCCACGTGCCCGGAGTGCTTGAAGGTTGCGGCAAAGCCTGCACCCAAAGCGAAGCGCAAGAAGGCGCGGAAGATCAAGCTCTTCTCTTCCGGGGATACAATCCCCGCTCACTTTGCGTTCACACAGCCAATAACCTGCCCGTGCGCCGCCCGGTTCTACTCGCTCACAGCTTGCACGTGGCGTTCAGGGTGGTGTCGATGTTCGAGTGCCTGAGCAGTTCGCTCTGTACTTTCATACCGGTATCGTTGGCCCGTAGCCATGTGCTGTAGCTCTACCAAAACACATGCCTATCGAAGTCCGTTGGGCCGGTGGGTGCTTTTAGGGAAGCGATTCGCGGTTGCACGCCTCAATGGATTGCAGCGACTCGGGCCTTCAGTCTTCGACGCTCGCTCTCGGCCCGCATCTCCGCGACGCTTTGCCACACCATGGGCGAATAAAGGGACTTGACCCAATTCGAATTTGCCCACTCCGGTTGGGCGGCCACGGCCGTATCGAAATCACTCAACGCCTGCTCGTGCTCCTCTGTCCGCCAATGAATAACGGCTCGTATGAGGGCTTTTTCTGCCCTGACCTGCGCTTCGTAGGAAACACTCTCCAATCGAGCCAGTGCATCACCATAGTGCCGAACCTCGATCAGCGCCCACGCTAGTCGCCGCGCCATAGTTGTATCGGCCGGGCGCAACTGCACGGCCTCCGACAATAGCTGGACAGCCGCCGCATAATCTCCCGCCTGGTAATGCCACCAGCCCAAATCGCTTATCCACACTGGAGCGCGGACATCGCCGTTGAGTTCGAGTTCCGCCTCCAACTTATGTGCCGGCTCTCGGTTTCCGTTCAACAACTCCAGGCCAGCAGCCGCTTCCTTTGCCTCGGGCGGCCTATCGCCCTTTAGGGCATCCGCCCAGCGGCGAAATTCCGCTGCCGCGTTATGGCGGTCTGCTGCTGCCAAAGCGTGGGCATACGAAAGGATGATGTCTACATTCAAAGGCTCGATTTCCAGAAGCTTTCGATAAGCCTCGGCCGCGCCGGCGAAGTTCCCTTGCGCGAACTGAGCCAGAGCCAGAACCTGGAAAGCTCTCGGCTGGTCGGGACGCATGTGCAGAGATTCACTCGCCAGTTGTTCCGCCTGGGCAAATCGCCGGGATTCAAGAGCCTTCCTTGCTCGATCCGTCCGAAAAATGTATGCCACTCGCAGGTCGCGCTCCGCGCGCACTGGCCAGCCCTCGCTAGCGATCATCTTCCGCACCTGCGCGATCCGCTCAACTGGCAACGGGTGCGATCGGAAATATCCCTCCAGCGCTTGCTCCGCCACTTGCGCCGCCTCGTCTTGCGGGGTCTTCGCCTTGGCCTGATACTCCTTGTGCAAGCGATCGAAAGCTTCGAACATGCGGATTGCCCCGTTGGCCGAGTATCCCGCCTGCACCGCCAGCCGCGTGCCTTCCCGATCCGCCTCTAGTTCTTGATCCTTGCTGTATCCCGCCTGGAACAATTCGACCGGCAAAGCCAGTAACCCTCCCAGCGGCAGTCTGCGCAAAGCTTCTTCCTGTTGCACGCGATCCGCGCAATGATAGTGATCGATGTGTTCGATTTCGTGCCCCATCACTGCCGCCAGCTCATCTTCGCTATCCATCAACTGCAGGAGCGCGGCGCCGACGTACACATGCCCGCCCGGCAGAGCGAAGGCATTCATGAAATTGGGGTCGGGAATGTAGTGGAACTTGTAAGGCAGTATTCGATGCGCATGCCCGGCAAGTCCCGATCCGACGCGGGTCAAATAATGTTCCACCACGGTGTCCTCCGCCATGTCCTCCTGCTTCCATAGCGAGGCGTGGGAGCGTGCCAGCTCGTCTCCAATTCGGATCTCTTCGGCATCCGCCATGCGCACGAAACTTACCGGCATCCGGGTCAGTTCCTGCTCGGTGTCGGCCACAAAATACAAGAGCGCAGCCGGACCGGCAGACACGTCCACCTTCCGCCGCTCGCTGACCACCACGGCCGCCACGCCCAACAGCACAATGCCCGCGAATATAGCCCAGCGTGTCATAAGTATTGCCGTAACATCTCGCGATTGCGCGTATAGAGAAATGACACAAGTAGCAGCGCCGCACCGAGCACAATGAAAGTCAAGTAGCGATCGCGCGGATCCAGACGCCACACATCCGCCAGCAAAATCTTTCCCACGCACAGCAGCAGTAATCCCAGTCCTGTGAGCCGAAAGCTGCGCTCTCCCAACTTCAGTGCCAGCAGAAAAACTGCCACGCCTTCCAGACCCCAGGATAGTGTGACCATGCCGTGCCGCATTTCTAGTGCCAGCAATACCGTCAGCAAGCCGATGGCGACAAAAAACAAAAGTTGCTCCGGGCGCCAAACCACGCTCTGAAGTAGACGAACAAATCCAGTCTCCTCGCTCCGTTCGTCCTTCTTGCGCAGTTGAAATGCGAAGGGCAACGCCGCCAGCAGCAGCGTGACCACCGTTCCCACCGTGATCCAGCGACTCTCCCAACCGGGCGCCGGAAAGTAGGTACGCTCGTAGAAATTGTGCAGAACGGTTCGGAACAGCACTCCCACCGCGACCGTCAATCCCTGATACAGAAAGACTCGGCGCTCGCTGCGCCAAGCCACCATCAATAAGGCAAGGACCAGTGCCGCCCATGCGCCCGCCACCCAATCCGCCGCTAGTTCAAAACGCATGAGCGCTACGAAGGTAATCGTGCCCATCCAGCAGCACACGTCCGCAACTTTGAATGTGCGTTCACTCGCAACCAAATCGTTGGCGCTATCCCACAATCTCCAATACGCATAGAAAAATCCCAGCCCCAGCGGAACCACCGTATAGAAGCGCGGACTGATCTCGCCGGGATTTCCCGCGGCATTTAAATTCACAAACAAAATTCTGGCGAGGCTCGCCGCAAACACTGCATACGCCTGCAGCCGCCAGCTCAACCTCTTGCGCACCAACCCGAGTTCCAGCAAGACCAGCGCACCCACCAGCCAGGCATCCGCGACGCTCACCGCCCGCAACTCGTACCAAGCCAGCAGGCCTAGCAGTCCAGACGCCGACCACGTGTAAGCAGTACTCGCCAGCTCGCCTGAAGAAAATAAACGTTTACCAATCGCGATTCCACGGGCTCGATCCGCATCGTTAGTCCAGTTCGATGTGAGATACAATAAGCCGCAGACTAGAGTGATGGTCACTAACCGCAGCGTCATCCCGTGGAACTTGTCCCCAGCCGCAAGATTGATCGTCAAGGCGCGAATGACCGATGCCAATCCCAGGAAGTTCGCCTGGTATCCCAACTCTGGGAAGACAAAGCGCCGTGCAGACAGCGCCAGCCCCAGCCCAATTGCGCACCACGCCACGGCGGTCCACGTCTCCGGGAACGCAATCCACGCGGCAATCACAAGCATTAATCCGGCGGCATACGAAAGCCGCTGCATCACCCACCGGTCGAACTCGGTTGTAAATAAGTCGGCCCACCGCCGCAGCACCCAATGCGCATTCGCATCAAACAGGGCTGCGGCCACCACAAAAACAATGGCGAGTCCGAAGTCAGCCCGCAAATTGCCACCATCCATGCGCCTGCCAAAGATGCGCGCTGCGTCCACGGCAATCATCTGTCCCGCGACCATCAAAGCCGCCAGCATCCCCAATCGGCGGAAGACCACTTCCTTCGTCCGAACCCCGATCAACAGAAGGGCCTCAGCCTCCACCAGCCACAGCACCGAGAGCCGCGAACCGGAGTAACGGAAGGGAAACGCGGCGATCAGCAAGACGACACCCAGCGTGCTCAAGACGATGACCGCGCTGCGCCGGAGCCTCGTAACCGGCAATTGACCGAGCAGCGTCTCGATTGTTCCGATGGCGATCAACGTCCAGAACGCCCACTCTGGATGCGCCGATTGGTACTTGAAAAGTGCCAGTAGCAAGACCGTATTTAGCAAAGCAGCCGCGGTCGAAGTACGCTCCTTCTCTTGCCCACTCGGCCTCCGGAACACATAAGAGAGCCGGAAGATCAGCCAGTACAAACTCAAAATCGCAGCGCTAGCCGCGAACTCCGGAAACGGATGCTGCTTGCCATGCATCGGTTCGATGATCGGCCGCAGCCATAAATAATGGTTGAGATAGCTGGCGAGAATTCCAAACACTTCCAACTCAAACCACTGCATGCGCCCGACAATCACTACTAACCCTGCGGCGAGGACCGCTCCCGCCGACAAGCTGTACACATTGGAGTGGCTGACGGTTACCGTCAAGAACGCCAGCAGAAACGCCAGGCCCGTCACCACCTGCGAGCGATAGCGGAGCGTATGCACCACCATCGCCATGGCCACGGCCAGCATCAGGACCAGGTCGAGAGCCTGCGATGAAAGAACCTGCGCAGCCGGGACGTGATACATCGCGTAGGTTGTGAAAAACAGTAGAGCCCATCCGCCCCCGATGCCAGCGCGCGCCAGAATCCGGTAACGTTCTCCCCTGTCAAACCAGATGCCGGCTGCCAGCATCACCCCGGCCGTCACAAATCCAACCAACACTTTCCCCGCGGGACCGAAGGTCTTAAGTTGGTAAGCCAGAAAAAACGCTACGCCCAAAACCAAGATCACGATGCCCAGTTTGTTGAGCCAATTCGTGCCGAGCATTTCCTCGACGTCGAGTGAGGACTTGACGCGTTCGACCAGCGACGGCGCTGGCTCGCTCGCGGCGAAACTTGCTTCTGGTGTGACTGGCCTTGGCGCGGGCGGAGTGACTCGATCCGCGGAAAACTCTCCCTGTGTCGCAGGTGTGGCTATCTTCTGCTTCACCCAGCTCTCGGCCCGCTGTACGGATAGGGTCGGCTCAGTGGCTGGAGGTGACAGCAGTGGCGAAACATTCGCCGACGAGGGCGACGTGTATACAACTGCTGTGGGGCGTTCGGGCGTCCGTGGCGTCGCCTTCTCCGCTACTATGCTGGGTGCTTGTAGCTTCTGAACCGAACGTTCGAGTACAGAAATACGCGAGGCCAGCTCGCGAGAGCGTTCTTGGTCCTCTTCCCGTTCGCGCTTGCGCATTCGATTTGTCCACCACACCAATACCCATGGGCCGGCCACTACCAACACCAGGATCCCGCCAATAATGACAACGCCGTCCATCGCCTGCACTCTAGAACACAGGAGATTACATCAGCGTGCAGGATTCTCCTAGTGCTCGTCGTCATGAACCGCGCGGAGCAATCTTGAGGACAATCCTTTGGCGGACGGCATCGGTTGCGCAACAGCCGCGAGCCGTGAGTACGAGTGCAAAGGAGTAAGCTCCTGAGAAGGGCGAAAGAAGGACTTCCCCGGCAGTCAAAACACGGCCCCGCCAAATTCGAGGAGATCAATGATCAGGAAACATTCCCTTTATTCCCTTGTTGTATTACTCGCTCTCTCGCTCCTCGCCACTCGTTCTTATGGCCAACAACGCACGTTCGACTTTCTGATCACTGGAGCTCACATCGTCGATGGCACGGGAGCTCCCTGGTTCGTTGGCGATATCGGAATTGTTGGCGACCGCATTGCCGCCATGGGCGATCTGCACGACGCGTCGGCAAAACAACGCATCGATGCAGCGGGCATGGTGGTCTCGCCCGGTTTCATCGACGTGCAGGGCCAATCGGAATTCAATCTCCTCGTAGACAATCGCGCCGCCAGCAAGATCACTCAGGGTGTGACCACGGAGATTACGGGCGAGGGTACGTCGATCGCTCCGCTGAACGATCGCTTGCTGGAAGATCTCAGAGACAGTGCCAACAAGTACGGAGTTAAGCTGGACTGGCGATCGCTCGGTGAGTATCTCAATCGCCTGGATCGTGTGCATCCGGCAATCAATCTCGGCACGTTTGTCGGTGCCGGCGGGATACGCACGTATGTCATCGGCAAAGACAACCGTCCAGCCACGCCAGCGGAACTCGATCAGATGCGACAACTGGTAGCGCAGGCGATGGAACAGGGTGCTTTCGGTTTAAGTTCCGCACTGGAATATATTCCCGACGTGTTCGCGCCGACCGACGAATTGGTCGAGTTGGCCAAGGTGGCCAGAAGCTACGGCGGCGTCTATTTCACGCATCAGCGCTCGGAATCGGACCGGATTTTTCCCTCGCTCGATGAAGTTTTCGCAATCGCGCAACGCGCTCAGATCTCGACCACGATCTGGCATTTGAAGACAGCCTATAAGGAGAACTGGGGCAAAATGCCCCAAGTCCTGCGCCGAATCGAAGCAGCGCGAGAGCGTGGGATTGATGTGGCCGCCAGCGTTTATCCCTACACGCGCGCCTCCAATGGCCTGGTGGCATGCTTTCCGAACTGGGTCACCGAGGGTGGAACAGAGAAGATGCTAGAGCGGCTCGAAGATCCTACGCAGCGCCCACGCATTCGCAAAGAAATGAACGAAGCCAACAACAGGTGGGAAAACGAGTGGCGAGGTTCCGGCGGGGGCGGCGGGGTCACGCTGATTCAGGTGCTCAATCCCGATCTGCTCAAGTATGAAGGCATGAACTTTGAAGAAATTGGAAAAGCCATGGGCAAAGGCCCGGAAGACGCCGCGATCGATATCGCCATCGCCGACCACGGCAACAGCCAAGTGGTCATCGCAATCATGGACGAAGCCGATGTTCGCGCCGCCGTCTCGGATCCCCTGGTGACTTACGGTTCCGATTCTGGCGCGCAGGCCGAAGATGGCCCGCTCAGCACCACCAAAGCCCATCCCAGAGCCTTCGGGACATTCCCGCGCATTCTGGCCGAGTATGTGCGCTCCGAGCACACCATGCGACTGGAGGAAGCCGTCCGCAAAATGACATCGCAAGCGGCCTCCCGCGTGGGGATTACGGATCGTGGACTTCTGCGTCCCGGAATGTTTGCCGATATTGTGGTCTTCGATCCTGCGACGATCCGCGACCTTGCGACCTACGAATCACCGCTGAAATATTCCGTGGGAGTCAAAGATGTGTTCGTGAATGGCCGGTCCGTGGTGCGAAATGGCGAGATCACAAGCGAGCGCCCGGGCAAAGCTTTGCGCGGCCCCGGATACAAGAGGCACTAATGACTTGAGACCACACGCAGCACAATCGTTTTTGCTTTTTCAACTGGTGCTGGCCTTGTGCCGGCGTCCCGAAGTGGCGAGTGTGCTGGATCCGTCTGGGTACGCAGGTCTAAACCTGCCGTATGATGTATGCTGGCGATTTAAGCTGTTGGTGCGAGTTCCTAGACTATGGACACAGGAGTAAACCGTCGTGATTTTCTGCGCGGGGCGGAAGCAGTAATGCTGGTTGCCGTACTGAACCGCGCCTACGCAGGTGTCTCCCGAGAAGATATAGCGGGCGACGAGAACTTCTGGGGGAAGATCCGCAGCGCGTACGTCCGCGATCCGAAGCTGGTGAACCTCAACAATGGCGGGGTCGCGCCAGCGCCAACCGTGGTCCTGGACGCCGAGATCGAAGCCATACGTTATAGCAACCAGCTTCCCAGTTACCGCATGTGGAACGATTTGGAACCCCGCATCGAAGAGGTACGGAAAAGCCTCGCGCGCATGTGGAACGCCGACCCTGAATGTATTGCCGTGACGCGGAACGCCAGCGAATCCCTTCAGATCGCGCAGTTTGGCCTAGACCTCGAACCCGACGACGAAGTCCTGACCACCAGCCAGGATTATCCTCGGATGATCACTACGTGGCAACAGCGTGAGCGCCGGGAAAGGATCGTGCTCAAGCAACTGGACTTCACGGTACCGGTGCATGATCCTGGTGATTTGGTGCGATTGTTCGAACAGGCTATCACGCCGCGCACGCGCGTCATCCATTTCTCGCACGTGGTATTCATGACCGGCCAAATATTCCCGGTCAAGGAGATTTGTGCTCTGGCACGCGCGCGGGGCATTACCAGCATCGTGGATGGAGCACATGCGTTTGCGCACGTCCCCTTCCACTTCTCCGATTTCGACTGCGACTTCTACGGCGCCAGCCTGCACAAATGGTTATCGGCGCCGATCGGTACCGGCATCTTGTACGTACGCAGAGACCGCATTGCAAAACACTGGGCACTGATGGCCGCTCCCAAATCGATGGATACGAATATCCGCAAGTTCGAAGAGATCGGAACGCACCCCGCGGCCATGCACAACGCAATTCTGCAGGCGCTTGAGTTCCACGAGCAAATCGGTGCCGAGCGAAAATTCACCCGCCTCAGGTATTTGAAGCAGCGCTGGGCCGAACGCCTGGGCAAACTTCCTGGCGCCCAAATGTTGGTTAGCCTGGATCCTGACCATTCCGGCGCCTTCGGCACCATCCACTTCGAAACCAGGGATCCCGGAAAACTGAGCGAGACACTCCTGACCAAACACAACATCGTGGTTACTCCCATCTCGGCACCCAAACTAAGCGGCATCCGGGTCAGCCCCAATGTTTACACCTCAACTGCAGAGATCGATGAGTTCTGCGACGCCGTGGAAACAATCATCCCTCACGCGTGAAGCCAGTCTCGATGTTCGGATGCAACTCGGGGCCATCAATTCGCGTGTATCCGATGCTGCAGTCTGGACGGTCACAAAGTCGACGTCCCGCCTTGTGTTTTTTCACCGTTCAAGCGGCGATAGGTCGGTATAATCCGCAAGTGAAGTTCTATTGCGAATCAGCTCCTCCATGGCTGCTCCCTTATCTGTTTTCGCTCACAGACTTTTGTTAATCCCAGCGTTTCAACCACAGGACAATGTTTATGGACCAAGCAATCCCTCCTAGCGCGATGAAATTGAATTTCTCCCTTGTTTTAGTCTTACTAGTAGGCGTCTCCGGCTCTGTTGCTCAGAACAACACTTCATTCTATGTTTCAACAACTGGCAGCGATACGAATCCCGGCACGCAAGCAGCACCGTGGCGGACCATCCAACATGCCGCCGACGTTGCCCGCGCGGGTAGTACGGTCAACGTACGTGGTGGGGTTTACGAAGAACTGGTTACCATCAAGTCGTCGGGCACCGCTACCGACGGATACATTACTTTTAGAAGCTATCCCGGCGAGACAGCCGTGCTGGACGCAGAGCATTTCACTCCATCCGGAAGACAGGGCGTACTCACCATTCACGACAAGAGCTACGTCAGGATCGAAGGCCTTGAAATTCGCAACTTCCGCACCGCCGAACATCGGCTGGCCCCATTGGGCATCAGCGTTATGGGGGCGGGCTCCCATATCGAACTGGTGAAGAACAACGTCCACCATATAGAAAACACATTTCAGGGCCGTGATGCTCCGGGAAGTGGTGGCAACGGTTTTGGCATCGCCGTATACGGCACGGACGGGAAGACTCCGATCAGCGACCTGATCATCGATGGGAATGAGGTGCATCACCTCAAAACCGGTTCGAGCGAATCGTTGGTAGTGAACGGGAACGTCACGAACTTTCGCATCACGCACAACGTGGTTCACGACAACAACAACATCGGAATCGACGTCATCGGTTTTGAGCGGACCGCTCCCGACCTTAGCGTCGACCAGGCCCGCGACGGAGTGGTTAGCGAGAATCTGGTTTACAACATCACATCGAAGGGCAATCCAGCGTACGGTGAGGACCAGTCTTCCGATGGTATTTACGTGGACGGAGGTACCAGGGTCGTGATCGAACGCAATGTCATTCATGACGTCGACTTCGGCATCGAACTGGCCAGCGAGCATCGCAACCGCGCCACCAGTTATGTAACCGCTCGAAACAATCTCATTTACCACGGCAATACTGCAGGCGTTTCCATCGGAGGCTATGCGCCGGAACGCGGGCACACCGAACACTGCATCGTGATCAACAACACGCTCTATGACAATGACATTGCGCGAACGGGATCCGGCGAGTTCCAGATGCAGTGGAACATGGCGAATGACGTTTTCGAGAACAACATCGTATACGCTGGGAAGCGTTGCCTCATGACGGTGAATAAGTCTCAGGTCGACCCAAACCAGCTGCCCGTCACCATTGATCACAACCTCTATTACTGTGCTGCGGGGCCCAAGGGAAGTACCTGGAAAGAGGTCTCAGACACCTTCACTGACTTTGACAAATATGTTCAATCCACGGGAAATGACAGTCACTCACGGTTTCTGGATCCCGATTTCGTCAACACTTCTAATAACGACTTTCACCTGCGATCCGATTCGCCGGCAATTGGTGCAGGCGTGGTCGACGGACTACCCGTGGGAGACCACGACATGGACGGGTCACCACGCGTCAAATCTGGGAAGATTGACCTCGGCTGCTATCAGAGGAAGTAGAAGGACAGACCCACATTTCAGGTTCAGGAGCAATTCAGGAGCAATTCAGGAGCAATTCAGGAGCAATTCAGGAGCAATTCAGGAGCAATTCAGGAGCAATTCAGGAGCAATTCATGAGCGATTCATCATCCATCGACCGGAGAGATTTTCTGGGCAAGTCGGCGGCTGCGATTGCCGGGGCCGCAATTCTTCCCCGCACTGCGTTGTCCTATGACCGCATCGTCGGCGCCAACGACCGCATCTCGCTCGGGCACATCGGCATCGGAAGCCGCGGCACCGATCTCGACTTGATCGCGTCGCGGCTGAAAAGCAGTCACAACATCGAGATGACCGTAGTTTGCGATTTGTGGAAGGGGAATCGGGAGAGGGCGGTCGCGACGAACACGGGCTACTACGGGCGAGCTCCGCGGGCGGTGCAGCATCCGCAGGAAGCTCTCGCGATGAAGGACGTCGACGGAGTTCTCATCTCAACGCCGGAGCACTCCCATTCTCCGATCCTGAAGCTCGTCGCGGAGGCGGGCAAGGATGGCTATGTAGAAAAGCCGATGGGCAACGTTCTGACGGAGGCCAAGGCCGCGCGCGATGCCGTGCTGAATGCCAAGACTATCGTGCAGGTCGGGACGCAACATCGCAGCGAACCGTATCCGCGTGCGGCGCAGGAAGTCGCGCGCAGCGGCGCACTCGGAGACGTGAGCAAGGTCGAAATTGTGTGGAACTATCACGGGCCGCGGTGGCGCGGCCGCCACGAAGTAAAGGAAATCCGACAACAGGATACCGACTGGAACGCGTGGTTGATGACCAAGCCTGATCGTCCCTTCGATCCGCAAATGTACTTTGAATTCCGTCTGTATAAGGAATTTTCAAGCGGTATTCCTGACCAGTGGATAAGCCATGCCATCGACCTGGTGCATTGGTTTATGGACGATAACTATCCCAAATCTGTCGTGTCTCATGGTGGTGTTTTTGCGTGGCCTGATGGTCGCCAAAACGCCGACACGTTTCAGACACTGCTGGAATACCCGAAGGGGTTTCTTGTCAGTTATTCAACTAGTTTTGGCAACGACGCTCCGAGCTTCACGCGTTATATGGGGAAGAAGGCGACACTAATCAATGTTGGCGGAGAAGGAAGCCCACGCTATCAGCTCATCCAGGAAAAAGGCACGCACGAAGACGACCCCGACATCGATAAAAAGCGGGAGTCGAAATATATCCTGCTGCCGGGCGAGAAGGATTTGCCGCCAATGGGCATCGATGACCTGTCACTCGGGCACATGGCGAACTGGTTCGAGTGTATGCGTTCACGCCAGCAGCCGCATTGCACGGTGCACGAAGGTTTCGCCCACTCGGTCGCGTGCATGATGGCCGCCGAGGCTTATTGGGCTGGGAGGAAGATCTTCTGGAACGCGAAGACGGAAACATTTTCGGATCGCGACTCAGCATAATCGCGCAGGCGAGGGAGACGAACTCGTTTCGCTCGACAAATCATGATCCAACTATTACCTGCGACTCCCGTGCCAGCACGCTCCGCATTCCTGAACTAAGTAACGCAGCCGAATCCTCATCCAGATAAACCGTTGTATTCGCATGCCGCCGCAAGATCGAGGCCGGAGCCAACGGGCTGATCTCTCCCTCAACGCACAACTTGACTGCCCGAGCCTTTCGCCCGTCCGGCACGACCGCAACGATCTGCCGCGCCTTCATGATCTGCCGAACCGACATAGAAATCGCCTGCCTCGGCACGTGGGAAATGTCGGTGAACCATCCCTCGCCGACCTGTTGCCCGCGGCAGGCTTCATCCAGTTCCACGACGATGTACGGTTCCTCCGTCTCGAAATTCGCCGGAGGATCGTTGAACGCGATGTGCCCGTTTTCTCCAATGCCCACGAAAGCCACGTCAACCGGCGCGGAGGTCAGCTGCCGACTAACCTCGCCGAGCGCACTTGATAAGTCTGAGGCGTCGCCCGGAATAAACCAGTACTTCGAAATGCCGACCTTGTTGATGACCCGCTCGAGCAGGATCTTTCGAAAGCTGGCCGGATGCGTGATCGGCATACCCACGTATTCATCCAAATGAAAAGCCGCGACCTTATTCCACTCGAGGCCTGCTGTACTAGTCAGCCCGTCGAGGAATGCAAACTGCGATGTGCCCGTCGCGAGCACGATTCTGCAGCGATCGCCCTCGGCAACCGCTTTTCGGATCGCCGCAGCGGCCTGGTCCGCGGCCGTGCGAGCTAATGTCGATGCATCCTTAAATTGCCTTAGCAGCATGCAGAATTGGACCCTCGCGAATCTCGGCGCATTATACAGGGGACTATCGAGAAGATTCCTCCAGCGCGTTCGCTTGTCACTTGGGAACTGCTGACGTCGAGGTGACGACCTGTGCTGTCCGTCGAACCGCCATTTCACCGGCAATAGCGGCTTTGGCAGTCGAAGACAAGAGTCGGGCCGCGAGAGGAAATACCAGGTTGTCCTCAATATGGATGTGACCCTTGTATATGGAAACAAGGCCGGCAATTGCTTCTCGGTACGCTTCGACATCTGTGGATTCCAGACTCCCAGCTGCGAGGTACCTCTGTCCTACCTCTTCTACCTTCGCGTGCAAAGATCCGGCCACAACATGGCCGTGCACGAGAAGGTCAAACCTTTCCATCGCGCTTTCCGTGTCGGGAAGATGCATCTGACGGAGGCGCGGGAACAAGGACTCTTCTTCATCGGCAGTATGCTTGGGCGCAGCTTCTCGAAAGTAGCGCAACGCCGATTCCAGTGCAGGGCGAGTTTCTTCGGTCAGCGGAGGATCAATGACCGACGCTACTCGATCGAGAGTTCCGAGGAACATCTTAATGCGACGGTGGCAGTCCGACAAAAGGCCGGTGGGATCGGAAAAGCCGTGCGACCGGGCTCCAAATTTGTATAGGCATCATCGGCTCCTGCGACAAAATCTCCTCAAATCGTTTGGGTACCCGCTGCTACCAGCGTACCACCGGCTAGAGATCGTCGGATCTCGACTCATTCGCAATATCCCGCATGATATAAGCATTCACCAGCACGCCGCACTCTTCATGGCAGCGGAAGCAATAACGAGATCCACAAGGGAGTTTGTCCTTTTTAGAATTCTGCCGGACATCCTCGATGTCACGCTCGTCTTCTGGCTTGCCCTCATTCTGATGATTGTTGTCGTGCATTCGTTCTCCCGTAGTCATATCCGGGCGGTAAACTCCTAAAAATAAGGGTGCCAGGTGTGTGACCGGCTGGATGTGACTAATGTCACGGATGGGATTCAAGAACCAGCTTTCTCAACGGACACGGAAGAAGAAGAGGAAGAAGAAACTACCCAGGGTTCTCCGAACTACGGACTTCTGAATCGATGCGGTCGACAAAAAGATAAAGACCCAGGCATATCAAGAACATCACTCCAGAGAATATGGCTGCCGGGAGCGCGCTGTGATGATTACCAGCGAGAAAAAATTCCAGAGCAGCGCTCAACAGCCAGATCTGTACGATCAGGAGAACGGCGATGAGAGACATCGCTCCCGCAATGGCTGTCAGGCCGCGATTTTGAGGAGGCAGGTCGTTTGCGGTCGGCATTTGGCTAGCCTTTCACCTCGATAGCAACTAATTGTTCGCCTCGCGCTTCTAGAACAATACGCGGCAGTGGGCGCGACGGGGGCCCTTGCAGAACGGCGCCATCCTTGATCGAGAAGAAGCCCTTGTGGCAAGGACATTCAAGCCTGTTTTCCGCCTGAGAATAATAGACCGCGCAGGAAAGATGAGTGCATTTCTGACTGTAGCTGACGTATTCATCCTCGGCGGTGCGGATCATGATGCAGTGGTCACCTTTTGTTGGATAGCTGAAAAGCTTTACTCCCCCAACCGGAATCTCCCCGAGTCGGGCGACAGGTTGCTGCGGGTAGACCGGCGCCTTGTAGAAAACGGAACGAATCAGAATCCAAATATTGCCCACGAACATGCCGAGGCTGGTCAGGACGAGAAATTTCGTGAGTTGCCGCCGCGTCACATAGCGCTCGTCTGCCGTCCGAACCGAGAATTCCTCTTTCCAGAGCGGTTCGCTATTGCCCCTCCGCAACCAATTCATTCTGCTCCTCCCACATATAATCCACCACATCGAGGGCGATTGCCTCGCGTTCGGCCGGGGCCATCATGTAGACCTTAGTGGTGATCTTCTGGCTGCCGAAATAGAAAATGTTGGTTGGCTTCTCGCGACGATGGGCAATCTCCTCGGGCCTCACGTACGACAGTGCTTGACTCGGACAAACGGTCGCGCACATCGGACGCTTGCCGATCGAGGTGCGGTCGTAGCACATGTCGCACTTCATCATCTGCTGTTCAGGAATCATCATTTTCGGAATTCCGAAGGGGCAGGCCAACACGCAGTTGTTGCAGGCGATGCAGCGCGGTTTCAGCGAAGAGTGAACAATTCCGTCCTCACCCTTCTTGATCGCATCCGCGGGGCAAACCTGTGCGCAGGTCGGCTCGTCACAGTGCCAGCACACATACGCTGCCGAACTGATACTTTCCTTCCTCTCGATGAAATCGAAGTTGATCATCGACTTTCCGCGATGGGTATCGCATTCCTCGCACGCCTGCAGGCAAGAGCGGCAACCGATGCAGCGCGAAGGATCCACATAGAATTCGTATCCGAACACTAGTCTCCCCCTTGCCTCGCGCCGCTTTTGTGCGCGGCGCGGTCATCGGGGGAAGCATCAGATCCCGCGGCTTTGGCGATCCGGCATGCCGAGACCTTGAATTCCGGAATTTTGCTGCGAGGATCGAGCGTCCGGTGAGTGAGCCGGTTCGCACTGCGAGTGCCAGCCCAGTGATACGGAATGAAGACGGTGTCAGGGCGGATGGTTTTCACGACCATCGCGCGAATCGTCAGATCGTCGCGCCGCGTCGCCACCGTGATCCAGTCGTCATCGTTGATCCCAAATTGTTCCGCCAGGCGCGGATGTATTTCTGCGCGAGGTTCAGGGCTCTGATCTACCAATGCTCCGATGCGCCGGGTTTGCGTGCCTGACAAATACTGACTGACCACTCTCCCAGTGGTCAGAAATAACGGATATTCATCGCCTACTGGATCGCCGCTGGGACGCCATTCTGTGACGTTGAAGTGCGCTTTGCCATCATGCGTATAGAACTTCTTGTTGACGAATAAACGGGGAGTGCCCGGGTGATCGAGCGAGGGGCAGGGCCAGAAGATGCCCATCTGCTGATCCACCCTCTCGTAGGTAATGCCATAGTAGTCCGCCACACCGCCTCGCGACGCGACTCGCAGCTCTTCGAGAATGTCGGCGGGATTCTTAAATGTAAAGTACTGGCCGCGCCCCAGCCGGTGGGCCAAATCAATGATGATGTCGGAATCGCATCGCGCATCACCGGGCGGATCAACGCTCCTCTTCCAGTGAATTACACGCCCCTCGGCGCTGCAACCGAGTCCATCTTCTTCTTCATGCAGACTGCCAGCCATAACCACGTCGGCGTGATGAGCGGTTTCGGAGAGAAAGAAATCGACGACGCCAAAGTATTCCAGTTTTGACAAGGCTTCACGGGTGAAGTTCGCGTCGGGAAGCGAAACCAGCGGATTGAAACACAACGAGAGCAACCCCTTGATTTCCCCGCTGTGGATGGCGTTCATGATTTCCTGAGCGCTGTAGCCTGGCTGGGGAAGTTCCTCGGGCCTGATGCCCCAGACGCCAGCAACATACTCGCGAGCCGCAGGATCAGCGAGGGAACGCTGGCCGGGAAGTTGGTCGCACTTTTGTCCATGCTCACGCCCTCCTTGCCCGTTTCCCTGGCCCGTGATCATGGTGGGACCAGCGCCCTCGCGACCAATGTTTCCGGTGGCCAGGGCGATGTTGAGCACCGCCAGGCAATTCTCCACGCCTTTCGACTGATGCTCCAGCCCGCGAGCGTGCATCATGATGGCCCGCTTCGATCTGCCAATCCAGCGCGCGGCCTTCTCGATCGACTCCGGCGCCACGCCCGTCATCTCACTTACCCTACGAAGATCCCATGGCTGGGCAGACTCGGCGACGGCCGCAAAGCCAGTGGTGTATTGGCTGATGAATTCGCGATCCTCCAAACCATCACGCAGGATGACGTGCAGCATTCCCATCAGTAGTGCGAGATCGGTTCCCGGACGTAGCGGAAGATAGAGGTCGGCATTCCGCGTGATGGGTGTCATTCGAGGATCGGCGACGATCAATTTCCCGCCCTGATCGCGACATCGCCAGATGTAGTCGGTCGTGATGGGAGCGCACTCGCCGATGTTCGCGCCGATTACGAACAGTACTTCGGCTTTCGGGATCTCGCTCCAAGGGATCGTGCTCCGATCAACACCAAAGGCCAGCTTGTAGGCCGTTCCGGCAGAAACCATGCATAATCGTCCGTTGTAGTCGATGTGACGAGTTCCTAGCGCCACACGGGCGAATTTGCCGAGCAGGTACGATTTCTCAGTCGAGAGCGAAGCGCCTCCGTAGATCGCGAAGGCGTCCTTGCCATACTTTTCCTGAATCTCACGCATGCGGCTGACCGTAAAATCCAGCGCCTCGTCCCATGACACCGGACGAAAGCCCTGTTCGCTCCGCATCAATGGCGCCAGCAGACGATCCGGGTGATTGCCCTGCAGATAACGCTTCACTCCTTTCGGGCAAAGCATGCCGCGGTTGAACGGGAATTCCTCCCAGGGCTCGAACCCAATCACTCGATTCTCGCGAACCTTCAATTGGATTCCGCATTGCTGTCCACAGAAGCAGCAATGCGTCTTGACCAACTTCTCCGCCGGATGGACGGATTCATCGCCCCAACCGCCGGGCGGCTGGTAGTTGAGATGTGGGCCGAATTTCTCTTTGAGAATCTCCTCGGAGACCGGAGCCTTAGCCATTCGCCTCCTCTTTCAATCTCAATTGCGCGAGGGAAAGTGACTTGCGCTTGCAGGCGGGACACAATTCCTGCCAGTTGCCCACTGACCCCGACATCGAATAGTTGAATCCGACTTGTGGCAGCACGCGCTTCAGATCCTCAACCTGCATCAGGGATGCGTAGCGCTCGCCACAACGGGTGCAGATCGCACCCTGGCCTTCGTCACCGACACGCTGGTAGAGCTTCACTCCCAACTGCGCTGGACGCTGAAAAATGTGAAAGAACTTTCCAAACGGAAGGTAGAGCAAGGCCGCGATGACAGTAATGGCGTGCAATATGGCAATGAAATCGTAAAAGCTGCCAGCGAGCCACTCTTGGGACACGGTAAGAGCCAGACCGGTGATCGCTATGGCAAAGAGCAGGATCAACGGCCAGAAATCCATCGCCAGCGTTTGAACTGCTCGTGCGCCTTCATCCCGCATGCGGCGCCACAGTGAAAGCGCAATTCCGCCCAGAACCAAAACGGCCGCAATATCGAGGCCATGAAAAAGCATCAGCGCAGTGAACGTATGGAGGTGGAATCTGCCTGCCGGAAACCCGAAGAGGTAGGTCACGTACGTCATTTGATCGTTCGGAGCGCTGCTGAAGTAAATCCATCCGAATACCAACGGGAAGGTAATCATCACCGCCAGCACACATCCCCAAAAAATCATCTGGTGCATCGCCCAACGCAGCCTGGAGCGTTT
This sequence comes from uncultured Acidobacteriaceae bacterium, assembly GCA_963772045.1. GTDB lineage: Bacteria > Acidobacteriota > Terriglobia > Terriglobales > Acidobacteriaceae > Sulfotelmatobacter. The sequence continues at coordinate 23,559 of CAVYWC010000008.1, forward strand.
TGCGATGAATGTCTGAGCTAGAAGATGAGTTGCCGCCAGCACAGTGATGTGGCTGAGACTACGAAAGACCCCTCGTTCCTTAAACAATTGCCATCCGCGCTTCCAGTAAACATAGGTGGGAGGCTTTCGAATCCAGACGGAATAGTGATAAATGACGCCCCACGTCGCAAAGATGATCGCGAACGTGTAGATCACCAGCGCCGCGTCGAAATTCTGCAGATTGCGTGAGCCCAACACAATGGCGGCAATCATAACCAGAGTCCATAATGTGGCCCAGGCTCCGGCGCGAACCTTGTCCGCCGGGCGCGTGAGCGTTGCAGGAAGGTTGGCAGCAAGCACTTCTTCCTGCGGCAAAAAGACCCGACCATTCATCCACCAGAGAAGACAGGCCACCGCCGACAGTAAAAGGAATCCCGGCCAAACCAGTCCAAGTCGGTCGCGGAACATGCCCAGAAGCAAAGGCGGGAAAAATCCCCCCATCCCACCGATTGCACCTACGAGGCCAGTGACAGTTGCTCTTTGGTTTGGGAAATATCGCGGAACAAGTTGAAATACTGCGCCGTTTCCTATGCCGAGCAAGGCAGCACATCCGAGTGCGCCCACCGTGAACGGCAGAATCGATCGCACACCCAACAACAATCCAAAGGCAGCCACAGTCGGCAGAATCCAAGAAAGGACTCGCGCCCCACCAATCCGGTCGGATAGCCAGCCCCCGAGTGGGCGGCATAGAGTGGCGAGCACGACGAATCCGGCGGTTCGAAATCCGGCGTCCGCAGGTCGCAGCCCGAATTGATCACGCAGCAGTGTTGGGAGATAGATTGAGAAGGCAACGAATCCACCAAATGTCAAGAAATAGAATGCCGCCAGGGCCCACGCGAGTGGTTCGCGGGTGAGCACGCCAAGCATCTCCGAGAGACCCTTGGGACGAGAAGCGTGGGGAGCATTCCGAGCAAAGATCAGGAAGGCTGAAGCCCAAACCAAAAGGATGATCGACATTCCCCAATAGACAGTGCGAAACCCGTACGCGGCCGCTACTACCGGTCCAAGGAAGACCGCAGCCGACTGCCCAATGTTTCCCAATCCATACACGCCGAGCGCACCGCCCTGGCTCTCCATGGAAAACCAGCGCGAGACGTAACCAACGCCAACCGCGAAAGAAGATCCCGCCATGCCGAGAAGAAACGCCAGCACGAGCAGATTCTGGTAGCTGGCTGCGTAGGGAACCAAGGCCACTGGCAAGGCGACAAAGAACATCAGAACGGTGAAAACAGCGCGCCCTCCAAAACGGTCGGCTAGCATTCCTATTGGTATGCGGGCTAGCGCGCCAAGAAGAACCGGTACTGCAACCAGAAAGGCCGTTTGCGTCGCTGAGAGATGAAACTGTTGTCGAAAACGCGGGGCAAAAGCACTGATCAGGCCCCATCCGGCAAAACAAACCGTGAATGAGACGGTGCCAAGGACCAGATGTCGCTTTTGCGAATCCTGAGGATGCCCCACTGCATACTCCCACAGATCTTTTTAGAGATTCTACTCTCGCAGTGCGTACTGAGTTGTTGCTGATGAATCGGTCGCGTGTTTCCTGCTCCCATCCTAAGACTGCGTAGAAGGAGGGCGCCGCGCGAATGTAGCCAGCAGATTAAATGCGAACAATGTTACAGCCGTCATTTCTGTGATAGCGGAGACAGGCAGCCAAGTCCATGCCGATCGTGCCCAGCCCTGATAGGCGAAAATTTCTGAACTGACGCGCAACAAACATCCAACGGTGAGCAAGAAGATCGCGATGAACATGAGCTTGGTGCTGAACAGCAATCGCATCCCGGAGAAGGCCGGTAGCACCCGCTGTCCGATTGCGAACACCATTGTGGCTAGAAAGCCAACGGTTAGTGCGTGTCGTGATGCTCCCCAAATGCCGTGCGAGTTCTGAGCGGAAGCCGCCCATATGCCTAGAGTGCCCGCAACCAAAGCCCAGATGTACGCCAGACGCACGAAGAAGGGGAAACTGGTGTGCACTCCTTTAACCTTCGCTGGGCGCGCAATCGGCTCGAACAATCGGAGTGCATTGACTGCCATTGCCAACCCAACAACCAGAACGAGGCTTGCGGCCTTCATCCAACCTGCAAAGGCGAGTAAAATGCCCGCAGAATTTAGGGCCACCGCAAGCAACAGAACGCGTCCCCGCACTGCGCGCAAGCCTAGAAAGATCGGAAGCCATTTCGCACTGAAACCCCATACAAAGGGAACTAGGAACCCCCAAGTCTGAAGAACAAGAAATCGTTGATCAAACTCGGCTGGGATTTCGGGAGATGTTCCTCGCATCGCCAGGATCAACACAATCCCAAAGTTGACCAGAACGGCTAGGAGTAAACCGACCGATCCTGCAATGACCACAAATACCCACTTGTCCAGTTTGGTCTTGGCGGAATCTTGAGGGCGATGACCGGAGACAGTGCGGAAGAAAATTGCAAAGGCGGCCAGTTCAAGGGCGCCCGATAGAGGCAGAAGGGTTCTCCAGTGCCACTGGTAGACGCTGGCGAGCCATCGCAAGGTAACTCCCATGGTCCATAGCGCCCATGACGACCACACCGCCGACAATGCAAACGAGTTCAAGCGACGCAACTTAGGAATGGAATAAAACCCAATCCCCAGGATGAATGTTCCGATCCAACCGAAGATCTGGGCATGGCCGTGTGCCTGAATCCATGCGGCGGAGACGGAATCCGCCGCACGGTGGTTGCTGATCGCCAAGAGATTCCATACTCCGAGAAAGGTTCCAGGAAGCAGCATGAACAGTAGTCCCGTGCTGATATAGAGAATCAGCAGGCGCGATAGTGTGGTTTCACGCGCCGCTGTGATATCGAAAATCTGCAGCGGCGTGAGGGGACGGCCGGCCTCTTTCTCAATACGCGTGGGAAGTGCTGACATGACCGCTCTCTCCATTAGTGCGTCTTTTCCATCGCAATCGCCCGAGGAAAAAGGATGTTGTTCTCCAGGTGAATATGCTGGTGAAGATCGACTTCGAAGTCCGCCAGCGCCTTATACAGCGTCTGGTAGCTGATACACGCGTCGCCTGGGGCCGTATAACCACCACTGGCTTCGCGCATGGCGCGCAGCGCGTTCCCCGCGGAATCGTGCTCGTGCTCCATCATCGACACGGGGTTTTGCACGCTCCCAAACGGTGATGGCAGTACCGGTTCCTTCTGGATGACGGCTTCTTCCATCCTCGCGATGTAGGGGAACAGAACCCGCTCCTCTTTCATCAGGTGTGTCGTCAGTTCCTGAACCAGGCTCTGGAAGCTGGCCCGGATCTGTTGCAGTTCGGGGTGGTTCTTCCCATGGACGGAACAAACTTTATCCAGAAGAGGAACCAGTCGCGCCATTTCTTCGCGAGTGTATTTGTGGTGCGTGTTCTTGATGTGTGCCATCAAATCGGCGAGAGGTTCAATCTGCCAGTTCCGATCCTTCTGGGCGACGTGCGCGGCTCCCTCGGCCATCTCCAGGGAATCGATCACCTGATCGACCGCGAGATTTGATGCCCGGCATGCTTCTTCTAGCGACTTGTTGCCTCCGCAGCAGTAGTCAATGCCCCACTTTTCGAAAACTCTGGTCGCCGCTGTATTTTCCCGCGCTAATTCACGAACGGTTCTTTTGGCGGTCATGGTCATTACAGTCTCCTCACGACCCAGCTCGATGCTGATCGGTCGCGCTTGATGTTCTGAAGTTAACGGAGCCGCAGACCTGTGCCGATGACTTTTGTCACGAAGGGCAAATTTGAACTGGAAAGCTCAGAATCGGAGGAATCACGCGCAAGATGAGCCTGACCGGGGATTCAGGTTTATTCCGGGGAATCGATTTCGGCGTCCAGGGCTTTTAGATTTGATATCGTCACCGTCCGCCCGTCGATCCGCAGAATCCCTTCTGCCTGGAGGCGAGAAAGATTGCGGGAGACGAGCTCGCGGACGGTGCCAATGTGCGATGCTAATTCCTGATTGCTGGCCGGCAACGTGATTTCTACGCCTGCCCCGGAACGCTTGCCTTCCTTCTGGGCGAGACGCAACAGAAACGAGGCCAGCCGGTGACGCACTGTGGTAAACGAAAGTTCTTCGATGATCCCGACCAGACGCCGCAAACGCGAACCGACAACCCGCAAGACCTTCAGCGCCACCTGAGGATGCGCTAGGCACAACGACTGAAAATCCTGCTTGCTGACGAAGAGTAGCGTGGCCTCGTCAATCGCCGTCACAGACGCGGGATAGTTCCCACCATCAAAGACGGGAAGTTCTGCAATGGAACTGCCCGGCCCATCAATACTAAGCACCTGCTCGCGTCCGTTAGCCGAACTCTTGAAGATTCGCACATGGCCCGACTCGACGACGTAGAGTCCTGAGCAAGGCTCGCCCTCGCCAAACACGCTCTGGCCAGCGGAGTAATTCCGCGGCACAGCCCGTTGCGCGAGAAAACTCAATTCGCTTTCCGATAGCCCGGAGAAGATGGCGACCTTGGCGAGCGTCTTTCCGACGGCGGAAGTAGGTTCCGGCACGAGGGCCATTGTATCGGAGCGCGGTGACGGGAGGACGTAGTTCCCGGTTAAAGCCCGTCTTTTTCCCGCCGTGACAAAAGTCATCGTTCGCCGCTATGCCCGCTCGTATGCTGATTCTCGGAAGGATGCAGCGTGCCAACTGCGAACCAAGATAAGCCCGGATCGCCACTCCCCTTCCTCAACCTGATTGATGAAGAAGTGGAGAACAGCTCCAACGCCGCAGCTATCCTGCACGCGGAACGTACGAAACCCGCGCGGCCGGTTCGCAAAAAGTTGGTCCGGCGAGAGGATCGCGACCACTCTCAACGGCTGCGCTATGCCGTGCAGATTCTCTTCGCGGCTTTGAATGTATGGATCGGCGTGCAGTTCTATCTCTGGGTGCGCTGGGCGGAGAGCGGTGGCCGAGCATTCGAAGTCTCCCGTCCCGCCGGCGTAGAAGGCTGGCTACCCATTGAAGGCCTCATGCAGTTGAAGTACCTCCTGATGACCGGGAAAGTTCCACACGTGCATCCAGCCGGATTATTTCTCTTCACCTCGTTCCTGGTTATTTCTTTATTCTTCCGCAAGGCGTTTTGCAGTTGGCTGTGTCCGGTGGGTACCGTATCGGAATATCTGTGGAAGGTGGGCCGCTCGCTCTTTGGTCGCAACCTCCAGTTGCCACGGTGGGCCTACATTCCGTTGCGCTCACTGAAGTACCTCGTGTTGAGCTTCTTCGCCTACGCCGTGATCGGCCTGCCGGCAGCGTCCATTGCAGAATTTCTGAATAGTCCCTATGCGCTCATCGTCGATGTGCGCATGCTCAACTTCTTTCGCTACATCGGTGGCACGGCCGCGTGGGTCGTTCTAGGCCTGGTCATTGCTTCTATTTTCGTGCAGAACTTTTGGTGCCGTTATCTTTGCCCCTACGGAGGGTTCCTCGGACTGGTCTCTCTGTTGAACCCGATGAGGATCACCCGTACGGCGAGCACGTGTATTGATTGCGCCAAGTGCGCCAAGGCGTGTCCCGCGGCATTACCGGTCGACAAACTGCTGCAGATTCGATCGGCCGAGTGCACCGGATGTCTGGAGTGTGTAGCAGTCTGTCCAGCCAAAGACACTCTGACCATGAGCGTACCGTTGGGTCTGCGAAAGCGCCGCGCAATTCCGGCACGGAGCTTCGCCGCCGGCATCGCGATTGTTTTTCTTGGCATGGCTGGGTATGCGAAGGTCACGGGGCACTGGAATACGAATCTACCCAAGCAGGTCTATCTGCAACTCGTGCCGAACGCGAGCGAACAGGAACATCCCATGCCGGGAGCACAATAGCGCCGCAAGCTGGCGGCAGCCTCCCCCGACAAGTGGGGTTGAAGATGTACACCCTACCGCTTCCTACGGCATGACCGGCAGCAGGACATAGGACGGCATTTCCGCCGAGCAATACACGCGCTGGGTTGCGGGCACGAAGTCTGACGCGGTCGCCTGGTAAACGCTGGGCACAAATTTCTGTGGATTGCGATCGATGATTGGGAACCAGGTCGACTGCACCTGCACCATGATCCGGTGTCCCTTCAGAAACACGTGATCGTGATCGCGCAACAGAATCTTCCACTCCGTCGGCTTGTTCGGCACCAGCGCATGCGGCTTTTCAAAACTCTCCAGATATCGGCCGCGCCGCACTTCCATGGCAATCGGCAACTCGTAACCGTTCAGCGACTGGGCATATTGCCCGGGCTTGGGACCAGCTTGCGGATCCCACGCGTTCTTCTGCGCGTTCTGCGGAAACACATCGATCAACTTCACCACGAAATCGCCGTCACTCCCTGAAGTAGACGCAAACAGATTCGCTAATATCGGCCCGGTAATCGTGATGTCATGATCCAGCGGTGCGCTCATATACGTAAGAACGTCAGGACGGTTCTCGACAAAGCGCTGGTCAGCAACTTCCCACGTGCGCCAGTCACCTCCGGGATACGTCGGCGAAATCGGGCGCTGCCGGTACGGCACCGGATTCGCCGGATCAGAAACATACTCGCGGTATCGCTTGCCCTTCTCCACCGCATCGGGAGCCATGAATGACAGCGAGCCATCGGCATGCAGATAAAGCTTGGTTGGTTTCGCTTCCTTTGGAGGCCACACTTCATAGGTGTGCCAGCTATTGGATCCGCTTTGAAATGTACTTGCCTGCCAGGCCGGCTTCTGGCCGTCTCCATGCAAGTAGTAGCGGAAAAATGGCGCTTCGATCTGCTCGCGAAATTCCCGCGCCGTCTCATGCCCACCGAAAGGAATGATGCCGATCGATTCCTCCTTCGGCCCTTGCCACTGGCCGTGAAACCAGGGTCCCGCCACCATGAAGTCCGTATGCTCGGGATCGTTCTCCTCGGCATGGCGGAATATCTGCCACGGTCCCCACGGATCTTCCTGATCCCAGAATCCGGCAACATTCAAATTCGGCACCGTGGAAGCATGCAGTTGCCGCACCCACGCTTCTTTCTTCCAGAAATCGTCGTAATCCGGGTGCTCGATGTTCGAATTCCAGTATGGAATCGAGCCGTGCAGATATTTCTGGTCGAGGTTGGATACCGGACCGAGATTCAAATACCACTCATACGTATCGTAAGTCTCGAATTCAAAATGCTTGTTCTCGTTCTTGTCCGACTGCTCCATGACCGCGTATTCAAAGTTGTAGCTCTGCCGCAATGCGCCATAACGGTGATCGTCATCGTTCATCCACTGATCGACCGGTGACGCCTGCTCGCTGATGGCTTTCAGCGCGGGATGCGGATGCAGCAGCGTCAGCGCCGTTGTCAACCCATCGTAAGAAACTCCGTACATTCCCACCTTGCCATTACTTTTGGGAACATTCTTCACCAGCCATTCGATGGAATCGTAGGCGTCGGTGGTTTCGTTCGTTGCCTTGGGGTCTTTCAGATCAACCCACGAGGACAGATTGAACACTCCTTCCGATTTGAACCTCCCGCGCAGATTCTGGATCACAAAAATGTATCCATCCTTTGCCAGTTCCCTCCAGGAGGAAGGCATCTGCTCAGGCGCTTTCTCGGGGACGCCATAGGGAGTGCGGCGAAACAAGATCGGCAACGAACCTTGCTGATCGATTGGCGTCAGAATGACCGTCTGCAAATGCACTCCATCGCGGACGGGGATCATCACCTCTTTCAAAGTGAAGATTGGCTTTGGTGGAGCTTGTGAGTTCTCCTGCCCCGACGCGAAGGAGGCGCACAGAAAAATCAGAATGAGAACGAATTTCAGCACCCGCACGGGTTTTCCGCTCACGCTTTATCCTCGGACATGGGTTGGATTTCTTGCGCGCGCAGTATACCAGCGAACGAGAAAGCCGGAGTGTGAAACTCCGCTCTCGCCTTACATCAGAAGCCGATCTTCAAAATCTGCCCGTTATTCCCCACGAACCATCCGGCTTGCGGATTCGCGAAGCCTACGGCCCAATAACCGCTCACGTTCGGCAGTTGGAACCATGTATGGCCTTCATCCGGAGTCCATGCCGCCGATCCTGACGTGAAGTTCGGTTGTGTCTCCGCCGTGATCACCACCGTCCGCCCAAAATCGCGATCGAAATCCACAGCATTCGGACCATCGTCAGGATGCAGGCCGCGCGCATACGCCAGACAGAAAATCGCGCCTTGCACAGGAGGCTTCTTGGTCAGCGTCCAGGTTCGTCCGCCATCATTCGATGTTGCTGCATCGGCGGAATTGTTGTTCGAGAGGTCGCCGCCGCCCACAATCCCATTCCACGGATCGCGAAACGCTACCGAAACTCCGCCCGCGCTGGCGTTGCTCATCAGCGGCGTGTCATAGGCGTTCCAGGTATCGCCACCATCGCGGGTCGCCAGAATTCTCGCAATCGTCGAGCCGCCGGTTGTGATCCATGCATTTCTCTCTCCCTGCGCAGTGATGCACGTTCCACTTGCCGCAAACGACGCTTCCCCTGTCAACGCTGGAGGCATGTTGTCGGCAATCGACTGCCAGGTCAGACCGTTCATCGTGCGAATATCGGGGAACACTCCATTCACCGAATCGCTGTGCGTGATGCCGCGATCCGGCGTCCAGAAGGCGAAGCAATCGTAGAACGCATTCGCTGTGTGATTCGTAAACTCGATCTTCCAGTTCGCGCCGCCGTCGACGGTCTTATAGATCTTGAAATCCGTGGTGTTATTTCCGATCGACATGAGATACGCGATCTTGTCGCTGACCGCGTACACATCGCGGAATTGCAGGCTGGCCGCGCCCGGCACCGCAGCCGACTTCCAATGCTCGCCGCCGTCGGTCGTGACCACATAAGTGCCGCCGGCTCCGGCCGCCCAGACCACCTGCGAATCGACCGGGCTGACCGCAATCAGCAATTGTGTCGTGCCGCTTTTCTGGGGAGTGAGCTTGGGCTGATGAGGTTTCCAATCTTGTGAGAATGCCAGGTTGGCGAAGGCAGTAAGGCAGACGACGAGGAACGCGCGTGTGCGCATTCGATCCCTCCCCCAGACGGAAGTTTGCAGCGGGATTCAGTATAAGCGCGCGAGGATGAGTATCAAACGTCAAATCGCGACACCGGTTTGATATTCATTCCGGCCAGAAATTCGCCAACCGCAGCGCACGGGCTCACGCCCGCAGATGATACGGAATCGACGCCACTGTGATCCTCTGGTTTCCGTTAAACAGCAGCAGCGCCCGGATCGCCTCCGGACGATTGTTATGCAGCAGATAATGCCACCAGTGGCTCTCGACCAATTCCGGAATCAGCATGGTGATATTGCGGTCCGGATGCAGAAGCTGCTGTTGCATCGCGTACTCGACGATCGGCTTCACAATAAAACGATAGGGCGAATCGAGCACCACCAATTTCGGCAGCGGAAGTCCGGCCGCGAGCGCAGGCGTCTCCACCATCTCGCCCCACTTGCGGCATAAACTGTGCGTGTCTTCGCCGAAATGAACATGCAGCACGTGGATCTCTTTCGATAATGTCCACGCATAGCGCAACGCCTTGTCGGCCACAAGACTCCAGCGATCCAGCGGCAATATAACGATCGGTTCACTAAGACCGGTAGTCTCGACCGGCTGGGTTGTGTTGATCTCCAGCCCGACGGTCGCATAATGCCGCTTCACCGAACGCATCATCCAGATCAGCATCGGAATGAGCAGAACCGTGATCCAAGCGCCGTCGACGAATTTCGCCAGCAATACAACTGCTGTCGTGATGCCAGTCGCGAGCGCGCCCAGGCCGTTTACCGCCATGCTGCGGTGGGCGCCGGGTCCGCCGTGGCGAATCCAGTGCACTACCATCCCAGACTGCGAAAGCGTGAAAGCCAGAAACGCGCCTACGGCGTAAAGCGGAATGAGGCGGTCGGTGACGCCATGAAAAATGATGAGCAGAATGCCGGTGAGCAGCGCCAGCGAGTAGATGCCTTGAGCAAAGACCAGACGGCGTCCGCGCAGCACGAACGCGTGCGGCAGATATCCGTTCTGCGCAATCGCGCGCGCCAGCCGGGGAAAATCCGCGAACGCCGTGTTGGCTGAAAGCGACAGCACAACCAGAATCGAGCTTATGCTGAGCCAGTAGAAAACGCCGCGCCCCGTTACCGCGGCCAACAGTTGCGAGAGTATGCTCTCGTATCCCGGCTGGCCCGGATCAGTTGCCGCGATCCCATACGCTGGAACCAGAAACGCAATTCCAAGCAGCATCACGATCAGAATTCCAATGATGATCGTCAGCGTGAGCTTGGCGTGTTTGTCGGTGGGTTCGCGAAATGCCATGACGCCGTTGCTCACAGCTTCGACTCCGGTCATCGCGGTGCAGCCACTGGAAAAGGTGCGCAGCAGCAGCCATGCGCTCACGGCGGCGGTCGCCGGCGGCAATTTTGGCAGCACGACCAGCGGCACGGGATGTCCTCCGGCAGCGACGGTCTTGAACAGCCCGACGGCAATCAGTCCCAGCAAGCAGGCAATGAAGATGTAAGTCGGCAGCAGGAACACTCCGCCGGTTTCCCGCATGCCGCGCAGATTAATAATCGTGATGAGAATCAGAATCGCAAGGCAGAGCTGGAGTGTGTGCGATTGAAGCGACGGCACGGCAGAAACCAGCGCGCCCACTCCTGCTGAAATTCCGACCGCGGCGGTGAGAACGTAATCGATCATCAGCGCGGCCGCGGCGAGTAATCCAGCGCCTTCGCCCAGATTTTCGGTCGCGACTGTGTACGAGCCTCCGCCTTGCGGATAGGCTGCAATCGTCTGCCGGTACGAGAAGTAAACGATTCCGAGCAGCACGACGATGCCGATCGTGATCGGCCAGACGTAGCGCGAGCCAGCCATGCTCAACGGAATCAGCAAGGTCAGAGCGGCTTCGGGACCGTACGCGGCTGAACTGAGCGCGTCGAGTCCGAAGATGGGAATGCCTTTGAACCATCCGATGCGCTCGGCTTTTTCTTCTTCGGTGGCCAACGGCCGGCCAAACAATGTGTCGACGATGTTCAATGGCAATTCCTCTGGACTTCTCTTATGTGACCTTTGTCCTCTGAGCTTTTTCCCCTGAACTTTTCCTGTGAACTAGCAGCCAGGTGGCGCAATGGCTCTCGCGCGAAATGCCAGATAGGATAACGGCTGGCTGGAAAAAATGTTGAAAGATTTCGTGACAAACGGGCGGATGCTGGGTTGCGAGGTCTGCGGATGTCTTAAAAAATAATTTTGCGTTGCGATTCCCGAAATGGGATAAGCGGCCGTCCTCGGGGTATACCCCCCCGGTCTGTTGGAATCAGCGACTTAGACCAAAAATGCGATTTTATCTCTGGGCTGCTGAGAAGTACTGCCTCTACGAAGGCGATCGGAACCACGTAGAGTGTGCCCAAAATTAAACGCGGCAAAAGTTGTGCGAAGATTGCCCACATCGCGATCATGTGTAGAGCTAGACATGCTGTCCAGAAGGCCCAGAACAACCATGAACTCCGCCTCTTTCGGCCAAATATCAGAACACCGAAGAAGGCAACGAAAGTCCACATGATCGCAGCGTGCCATTTGTGCGGCGCATTGCCTTTGTCGAGGATAATCGCAGCAGCCAGCACCGACGCAAGCTCGATCCAGCCGAGGACATCATCGCTTCCTGCTCCTCCCCTCCTCAATTTCATCGACATTTCTGATACCTGTCGTATGCGGTCTTCGCGGCAAGCGCCGTGCCAACGTGACCGGCCAGCTTTCCGACGGTAGCTGCGTCTTTGGCGACATGTTTCATGGAAACCTTAACTCCTTCGCTTCTAAACAACTGGCAGATCTCTCCCTGGGCTGCTGGCGTGTGCTCGACATAATTACCGGCCTTCTCTATCACTCTCGCAGCATTGGAGGCTGTCAGGAGTGAATCTCTGCGCCAGTATAGACAAAGCGCATCTCCGGAAGTGCTCTACTCACTACCAGATCATGCCGTGGCTTGCTTCCCTGCCGGGACCGCTCATATACTCGGAAACGTTTGCTCGTGTGCCAAGGGGAACTCATCCGCGCTGGGCGATAGCCGCACAAGATCAGCGGGCCAGAGTGCCCGCTCCATGACCTGCACTCATTCCGGAGAGAATGTCCTATGACGACCATGACGACCGCCCCGCAAGTGGATAAAGAAGCGAATCCGTGGGAATCGCAGCGCGCCCGCTTTGATCTGGCCGCGCAAAAATTGAATTTGGATGAAGGCCTGTGGCGGGTATTACGCTATCCCACTCGCGAGATCACGGTGTACATACCCGTGCAGATGGATGATGGCCATCTGGAGGTTTTCACGGGATTTCGCGTGCAGCACTCGATCGCGCGCGGTCCGGCCAAGGGCGGCATTCGTTACTCGCCCGACGTGACCCTCGATGAAGTCCGCGCGCTGGCCAGCTGGATGACCTGGAAATGCGCGGTGGTCAACATTCCTTTCGGTGGCGCCAAAGGCGGAGTGATCTGCGATCCGCATAAGATGTCGATGGGCGAAGTCGAGCGCATGACGCGGCGCTACACGGCGGAAATGATCGAATTCATCGGTCCCGAGAAAGACGTTCCCGCTCCGGATGTGAATACTAACGAACAAGTCATGGCGTGGATGATGGATACGTATTCCATGCACATGCGGCAGACGGTGACTGCGGTGGTGACGGGCAAGCCGATCAATATCGGCGGATCGCGCGGACGCCGCGAAGCGACCGGACGCGGCGTGATGATCGTGTGCGACGAAGCTTGCCGCAAGCTGGGAATCGATCCGCAGCGGGCGCGGGTCATTGTGCAGGGATTTGGCAACGTGGGTTCGAATGCCGCGCTGCTGATGTACGAAGCGGGATACAAGATAGTCGGCATCGCGGAAGTCGGGGGCGGGCTCTACAACAAGAGTGGAATCGACCTGAAGGCGCTGGTCGAATTCCGGCAGAAAAACGGGACGGTTCACGGCTTCCCCGGCGCGGAACCGCATGACGCAGCCCAACTGCTGGTGACCGAGTGCGAGATTCTGATTCCGGCGGCGACCGAAAACGTCATCACCAGCCGCAACGTGGATAACGTGAAATGCCGCATTCTCGCGGAAGGCGCGAACGGGCCGACGACCTCCGCGGCCGACGATGTGCTCAGCGATAAGGGCGTGTTCGTCATTCCCGACATTCTGGCCAATGCTGGCGGCGTGACGACTTCGTATTTCGAGTGGGTGCAGGATCGCCAGGGATATTTCTGGAAGGAATCGGTGGTCAACGAGCAACTCGAGACCATCATGAAATCGTCGTTCGAGGACGTCGTGCGTTACGCTGAGACTCACAAAGTAAACAATCGAATCGCGGCGTACATGCTGGCGATTGATCGCGTCGCGTATACGATCCGGCAGAGAGGGATTTACGCGTGAGTCGGAATAAAGAGTGTCGACCACATGTTCCTTCCCACGTCTCGCAAAAGCCGTGAGACATGGGGCACCCAAGTTTGATTTAGGAACGACAGGAAATCTGGAGCCGGGAAAAGGAGAATCGATGATCAGGATTCAACGGAAACTCACAGCGCAGATGGCGGTTCTGATTTTTGCGTTGACGCTGGTCAGCAGCCTGGCCGCGAAGCCGAGTGGCTCGTCGATGGCGGCTCCGGCGCAGGCGACGAAGCCGATGGCGGGTGAGAAGCTCGACATCAACACCGCGACAAGAGATCAGCTCAAGGCTCTGCCCGGGATCGGCGATGCGTATGCGCAGAAGATCATCGACGGTCGTCCCTATCGGGCCAAGAATCAGCTGGTGCAGAAGAAGATCATTCCGCAGGCGACGTACGACAAAATCAAAGACGTCATCATCGCGAAGCAGCCCAAGACAGGGACGGCGCCGACTTCGAAATAGTACTGCGAAACATTCACCACAGGGGCACAGAGGCACACGGGGTGTTCCAGTGAACGTTTCTACGGAATTCCGCCTTGGGAATATCGTGCATTGCCTTCCCCTTCCGCGTGGAGCATAATCGAGCTAGGTTTCGGCTCCTCGGGATCACCGGTTGTGAACCTGCCCAATTCCATCACGCTCATTCGTATCTTCAGCATTCCTCTGCTGATATGGATTCTGTCGAGCAGCCGATTCAGCAGCGCGCACGGCGAAAAGGAAATATTGGCTTCCGCTATTTTTATCGCGGCAGCCATGACGGACGGCATAGACGGTTATCTGGCGCGCAAGCGCGATCAGATCACCACCATGGGGATTCTCCTCGATCCGCTGGCCGATAAGCTTCTGATCGCGGCGGCCTTCGTGGTGCTGGTGCAACTCAATCCCGTGCTGGTTCCGGCGTGGGTGGCAATCGTGGTGATCGGGCGCGAGTTTCTGGTGAGCGGGTTGCGCTCGATTGCGGCGTCGGAAGGTTTCACCATCGAAGCCAGCCATCTGGGCAAGCTGAAAATGGTGGCGCAGATTGTGGCGGTGGTGGCCGTGATTCTCGATCTGCGGTGGCGGGAATGGCCGGTCTATGGGCATTATTTCTTTCCGGTGCACTGGATCGCGTATCTCTCGATCTGGTTTATGGTGTTTGTGTCGCTGTGGTCGGCAATCGACTACTTTGTCGCCTTCTGGTCGAAAATTGATCGGCGCGGGGTAAAGCGCCGCCGCCGCGCGTTCATTCTGAGCCGGCGCAGGAAATCCGCACCCGCGGCGCGAGAAGCGGACCGCGATGTCGCAGCCTCAACCTAGTTCGCCAGCATTGCAACCCGACGAAACTTCGGGCGAATTTTTGCCGCTGGAGCGCGCGCTATTGTTGGGCGTGGCGCACCAGTCTATTCTCTCGGCGCTCGAACAACGCGAGATTCCGTTGGAACCGCCCAGCGCTCATCTGGCGCAACGGCGTGGAGTGTTTACCACACTGCATTTGCGGGGCGAATTGCGGGGGTGCGTCGGTTACGTTTTGCCGGTAAGTCCAGTTTATATCGCGGTGGCAGAAACCGCGCGGGCCGCGGCTTTTGATGACACGCGCTTCTATCCGGTCACTATGGATGAGGCGCGCCATCTTGAAATCGAACTCAGCATTCTTTCCCCTCCCCAGCCGATTGCGCCGGAGTCGGTCGAGATCGGGCGCCACGGATTACTCGTCGGTATGGGTGGGCGCCGCGGACTTTTATTGCCACAAGTCGCGGTCGAGCACCACTGGGACCGGATCACGCTTCTCCAGCAAACCTGCCGCAAAGCCGGATTGCCCATGGATGCATGGGAAAAGGGCGCAACCATCGAGGCCTTCACCGCGGAAGTGTTCGGGGACGGGCACGGGTTGAACTGAATCGCTTTTTTCACCACGGAGTCACTGAGACACGATTTTGTTTCTCCCATTCCTCGGCACCTCGGGTTGCCGCTCCCGCGCAGATGCGCACTCATCTCTAGTTGAGAGTGGGGCGAATAGTCGAATTTTGAGAACCGGCTGGTAGCGCATAAAATCGCGGCCTGTGGTGAAGATTTGCCAGTTGTGCCGCAGAGCGACCCCACAGATCAGCATGTACCGAAGGACCGGCAATCCCTGCGGCGCGGCAATAATTGCTCGCCCGCGCAGCTTCTTCAAAGTCGCTGGTTTCGACCTGCAGGTCGGGGAAAGCTCTCAAGTAATCCCGCAATCTTCGAAACTGGGCGTCTTCGCGCAATTCGGAAAGCAATTCTTGGCGCATGGAGCCCGGCAACGTGGCTCGTCCTTCTTCCACAATCTGGGAGAGCAATTGAGTCACTTGACGCTCGGGGGGAGCCAAATTCTCGCTTTTGCGGCGAAGGGTGACGGACCAGACGGGAGTATCGACCAGGATCATCCGAGACGCTTCCGGTGGCGCTCCGCCTTATAGTCATTGGCAGGATCGAAGTCAAAGGTACCGAATGCTTCTAGAATTTTCGGCTGTTTATGCCTTTGAATGTACTCTTGCGGGGCAGTAGTGACCGCCTCTTTTTTCGTGCGGTGGCCGCCGATCTTACGAGCCTCTTCGATCAAGCGATCGTCAATTGCGAGATTGGTTGCCATGTGTAGATTAGTACACATGGCGATGTGCAGATCAACCAGGCCATAACAAAATCGGGGACGTTTTCCCGTCCCCGCGGTTGGACTGCGTACAGGTTCAGTTGGATACCTGATTCGCGGCCTGATCGACTTCCACGTCATCGCCGGCCAGCACCGGTTCCATGGCGAATACAATCATGCCGGTTGCGGTGGTCGGCGTAACCCCAATGATGACGATCTCACCTATGGAACGCCGGGGCAGATCGCGCACGTGAATCACCGGTCCGTTCGATTTCTCGAACATTCCGGGATCGATCGAAGGCGTTTTCATCTGCGTATCTTCTGACAATGCCGCTTTGAAGGAGAGAGAATCCACCGGGTTTAGCAGATCCGCCTGATAGCTGCGTGTGGCTCGGAAGAAGTCGCCGACTTTGACTCCCTGATTCGCTCCCACATTGATATAAACTTTCTGGCCGGTTCCGAGCTGCAAATCGAAGTCTTTGCCCATCACGATGCGGCCGGAAAGACCATGGGCTGAAGGCAAGAAGCGGTCAAAACGCATCGAAGGATGGAAGTTCACGAGCTGCTTTTCGGCGAATGGAATCGCGGTGTCGCCGGGAGTCATGGTGTCGCAGGAGTACTCGACCTGGGCAATAGCGGCCCGGCTGCGCGTGTCAATGATCTGCACGCGGCCCACTTCTTCATAGGGCTGTCCGGTTTGTTTCAGGAGTTGCGGCTGCCCGGGAAAGACCTCGTAGGCATTCATGTCGCGCACGGCCCGGATAATCTCGTATTGGGCACCCAGGCTATAGCCGTTGCCCATCAGATACACGATGTCGCCGCGAACGAATTTGGTAGTGCTGGGCGTCTCCAGCCCGCCAGCGACATAGTTCGCGTCCGGCAGGGTTTGCTTGCTGATAAAGCCGGCGCAGTACAGGTCGGCGTAGGTGGGCGTTTGCACGCGCTGGGTAGCAAAGCTCATGGACGTGGGCAGAGTGCCTTGAGGAGCTTCCTGGCTGGTCTGAGCCGACTGCCCCCAAGCGGCCGTCGCCACCAGCAACAACACAAACATACCTGTTTTCTTCATGTTACCTCCGGGAAGGACCCCGTTCATCCTCTCCCCAGTTAAATTACAGAAAAGAAAGGCTTCAGCCGGAAGGTAACAAGTGCATCGGGGAGGGTCAAGGTTACGAGGGTGTAGGGCCGTACCGGGTAGGATTTTCAACAAAGCAGTAATCGACTGTTGCATATACAGTTAGGTGCCTGTAATAATTCGCCGTCATAGCACTGGCAACCTTGAACCCACTGGCCGAAGCAAAAATCGCGAACTCAGCTGTTCCCAGCCCGCCGGCCCGCCTCCGGCCGCTGCGGCTGCCCCGGCTGTGCCTGCCGATCATCGGAAGCGATCCCCGTGAAATGATCGAGAAGGCGGAGGGGCTGGTGCGCGATAACCCGTTCCTGGAGTTTCGATTAGACTACCTTTCCAAACCGGCTTTGGCACTCCCGAAGATCAAGCACTTCTTCGAGATGCATCAGGGAGCCGTGATCATCGCGACCTGCCGGCGAGTGGCAAGCGGAGGCCGGTTCCGCGGATCTATCGCCTCACAATTGGATATTTTGGCAAAGGCTGCCGCAGCGGGATGTCAGGTGATCGACGTTGAAGTGCAAACGGCGGCCAAGTGCAAACCCGAACATCTTCAGAAACTGCGCAGCCGATCCGCCCTCATTCTTTCCTTCCACGATTTCCGGGCTACGGCGAAGCTGGAAGAGACGCTGGAGAAAATGCTGGCCTACCCGGCCGACTTTTACAAGATGGTCAGCACGGCCAAGACGCTTTCCGACAACGTGACCATGATCAAGTTTCTGGCGCGGGAAAGCGATCGGCACTCGCTGATTGGCATGTGCATGGGCGAGCAGGGGATCATCAGCCGCGTGCTGGCGTTACGCGCGGGCAGCGCGTTTACCTTCGCTGCCGCCAGCGCCGCGGAAGCCACCGCCCCGGGCCAGGTTACGGCGCAGGAACTGCGCAACGTCTACCGTATCGAACAGGTGGACGCGGCCACGCGAGTCTACGGAGTGGTCGGAGATCCGATTGCGCATTCGTTGTCCCCCACCATCATGAATGCGGCGTTCCGGCGTGAAAACGTGAATGCCGTTTTTCTCGCGCTGCACGCCAAGACGCTAAGAGATCTGTTGACCTGCGTGCGGGAGATCCCGATCCACGGCATCAGCGTAACCATGCCCTACAAAGAAGCGATCCTGCCCTATTTGGACAATACGGACGCGCACAGCGCCAAGATTGGCGCTTGTAACACAGTGGTCCGCGCGCAGGACGGCAAGCTCTACGGCTTCAATACGGACGCGTCGGGGATTATTCGCCCGCTGGAGCGGCGTTTAAGCACGATCGAAGGAGCGCGCATCCTGGTCCTCGGAGCCGGCGGCGCGGCGCGGGCAGCCGTCTTTGGACTCAAGGAACGAGGCGCAGAGGTTTACATCCTGAATCGCAGCCTGGCGCCAGCCAAGAAGTTGGCCCATCAGGCGCACGCGCGCATTATGAAGCGTCCGGATCTGAAAAAGATGGCGTTCGATGTCATTATCAACGCGACCCCGGTGGGAATGGGCAATACGCGCGAAACGCCGCTGCAGGAAAAAGAGATCAATGCGCGCTATGTCTTTGACATGGTGTACGATCCGGCCGAAACGCGCCTGCTGAAATTGGCCAAAGAGCGGGGTGCGCAGGTCATCCCAGGAATCGAAATGTTCGTGCATCAGGCAGCGCGGCAATTTGAAATATGGACGGGCAAACCAGCGCCATGGGATGAGATGCTGCGCGTGGTTCTGCTGGCGCTGCAGGAGCGGTCACAAAAATCAGCTGCAACGAAACTCGCTACGGCACAGTGATAGTTACTGATGAAGGGACGGTGAGGTTTCCCGACGTGGCCGTGATGTTCACTGTGTAAGTGCCCGCGGGAGTCCCGCTATTTTGTTGACCACCGCCGCTGTTGCCGCCTCCGCAGGAGAATTGAAGCAGAATCAAACCGGCTAAGAGAGCACGGGGGAGCAGGCCGCGCAGCTTGCGTTTTTTCGACCTCAGTCCAACCGGGACGAATCCCAGGAAAGCCAGTGCAGGAAATACGACCCACGTGGCAGAAATTGCGCGACCTGCACCTCGCTGCGGCAGAACCAGAGCTGTGGAAGGCGCGGTCGTGGTTACCGTGAGTTGCACGCTATTTCCGGGGTTCACCGAGGTGAACTCCAGAGAACAATTCACGCCTTGCGCGGTCGGCGCCGAGCAGCTCAGGGTTACAGGATTGCTGAAGCCCTGCGTCGCGGCGATGGCAATGCTATAGGTGGCCGAGCCTCCGGCTGAAACCGTCTGCGCAGCGGGGGTAGCAGTCACGGAGAACCCGGGGCCGGCACAGGACGGAAAGCTGAAAGAGGCGAGCCGGGTCGACCAACTACCGGCAGTGATCGGTATATATTCCGTCGCAAACCAGAATGTGCAGTCGTCCGTCGAATCGATTGCCATGGTGCTGTAGTCGGCCCAATGGAAATCAGCTGTGTAGGAGCCGGGAGTGATGCTCGCGGCTGATAGTATGTCGATTTCACTCTCCATCTGACCGAGCGGATCGCTGGGCATGCGGCCGGTGTAACGGATCGAGGGGCTCATGTCAGTACCGGAAACGTTGTAACCGAGGGCGATGTCTCCGGATTGATCCATGGCAATACTCCCCATCCAGCGATATTCCGAATCGGGCGAGTACGTGCCCTGCTGATAAGGCTGCCCTCCAAACCCCGAGCCGGTATCTTGCAATTCGTACCACTGGATCGCAGTTGGGTTGCCGCGCCCTCCAGGCTGGATGGTGTGGTCGGCCAGGAGCGACTGATAGGTGCCTAAGTTCCGATACGCCAACCGGTACATCAATCGATCGCCATAGGAATCGAGCGCATTGGTGGTTTTAATCTGAGGAATGCAGTCCCCGGTCGTGTAGGTGATCTCCACCGCACCCTCACCGCAGGGCTCGATGAAGTTTGGCACCGAAATAACATTATTTGGGGTCCAGGGAGAACTCGTCGAGGTGCCGAAGGTAGAGTTAGCGGGCGTCGTCCAATCGACGTGGAACTGCCAAAGATCGAGCTCTGCATCGTTGCTATTGAAATTGAGAAAGTACTCCGGGGTTCCAGTTGGCGGCGGGTTGGTTCCATCCAAGTCCGCGGGAAGCAGATTGCCGTAGTTTGTAGCAACATCCATAAAACACTGCATGCTGGCAGCGGCATTGCCGGCCAGCATGTCGGTACGGTCGAAAGCGCAGACTGCATCCCCGGCAAAGTTGGTGGCATCGTCTTCGTTGTACGAAAGGTAGTAGGCATCCGACCAGACGGCCAATTTCGGATAGTCGGGGCCGCACGGCACATTGTTACAGGCACTGCTGGCAGCGACCGGGAACGCATAGAGGTTCCATCCGCCGTTCACCGCATCCGAAGTCTGAGAGACAGCAACACACAAGGTTGGCGGTGAGGCTGTTCCCGCCGGCATCATCATCACCCAGCGATCTGCGACCTTGTCGTACTGGGCGATTTCGTCAATGTGGGTGGTGCCGGAACATGGGGCTCCGAGGCTTTGCCAGAGGGTGTCCCCATCGGTAGGCCCGGATAACAAATTTCCTGACTTATCGAAGACGGCGAACGACTCGTTGACAAACTGAACAATCTGCGTCGGCCCCACAGCCAGACTAGTATCGGGCACGCTGGCCTGCGTCTTGTAATTTTGGACAATACCGATCCCTATGCCCAGAACATTGATGCCTGCGTTTGTCGAGAGAGGAATCAGAGCGGGGAGAGGGGATGCGTCGGCGGTCTGCACGGCCGGACCTGCAATCGTTGCCGGAGCTACCGGCCGGCGCAACAAGAGTCTATCCTCGTCGACCACGCTCTGCCTTGGGGGTATCGATGCAACCTGGCTAAGTGGCGGGGCAAATACCCGCTTCGCTGCCTTCACCACCACCACGTGATCCCGGTCCTGCGCCCAAGCTAGAGACACTACCGCGATTAACGCTGCAGACGCCAGAATCCGGGCAATCCATAACCGCATCATTTTCGGGTCCGTTCGCGATTCCCCTGTCCTCATTGGACGGAATGGCGGAAAATACTCTCAATGATAGCCGAAAAACGTCGTTCGGCATGTATGAGTTGTACATCCGATTCGGTCTGCCCGAGGCCGCGCAACCCGTGCTGATCACGGTTCGAGGCTGGCACAGACTCGTCGGCATCAGACCACACTGGCGGTTCTACACTTCGAACGTTGCGACGAGCGGGGCTGCCGGTTTGATGATAGCGGGGGGGGAGACCTGGGCCAGGACACAACAATCTAGAACTTTAGTGAGCCACGGAACGCCCTGGCGGCATAGTACGATTCCGCACCATTGTGATACACGAAAACGGTGTCGAAGCGGCGATCGCAAAAGAGAGCGCCGCCGAGTTTTCTGATGGCCGACGGTGTTTTTATCCAGCTCGACGTTTTCGTATCGAACTCACCAAGTTTCTGCAACTCTCGATATTGTTCTTCGGTTAAAAGCTCAACGCTCATGGCAGTTGCCAGATCAATCGCGCTACTTTTTGGTTTATTTTCCTTTCTTGACTGCAGCGCTTCACGGTCGTAGCAAAGACTTCTGCGGCCTTTCGGACTTTCCGCCGCGCAATCATAAACAATGCATTCGCCGGTCTTTTTGTCTTGGCCGACTACGTCCGGTTCACCGCCGGTTCTTTCCATTTCATGGACGGACCAAAGCTTTTCAGCGTTCGCTTCCAGCTTGGCTTGTACTTGAGGCCATGCAAGACCTGGATGGCGGTTCATGTTTTTCTCAAAGCGGGATTGCAACGCTTTGAAAAATTCGTCACGCTGCTTTTTCGAAAGGGCCGGACTTGACATAGTTTTGGAAACCTTTCACGCGCTAGGTAGCGGAGTACGATAGCTCAACAAAGCCGTTCTTGTAAGCGACCACGTTCTTCAAATTCCATTTTTCTTCCGTCAGCGAACCATCGAACAGCCGGAGTCCTTCACCCAACAGCACAGGCGCGATCGTCAACCTGATTTCATCCACCAGGCCAAGCTCGAGAAAACGCTGGCACAACATGGCCCCGCCTACGAGCCAGACGTTTCGATATCGAGGCGCGAGTTTCACATCGACTAAGGCCTGGAGATCGCCGCAATAGAACTCGACGCTCTTCTTCGTAGACGACAATTTCCTTCCCGTTACCACTACAGTCGGAGTATCGCCGTAGGGCCAACCCAGTTCAAGCGCGTGTTCATAGGTGCGGGAACCGAGCACATAGCAGTCGATGGTTTTGAGGAAAGTCACAGCTTCTTCCTCCGAAATGGAAACCCCGGCTTCGTAGACGCTGCCAGGAGTGTCCAGCCAAGAGACACTGTTGTCCTTCTTGGCGATGAAACCGTCGAGACTGGAAACCATGTGCAGGGTCACAGTTCGTCGGTTTGTATTGTCTGCGCTGGTGGACATATTTGCTCCTCGCAACGGGCTCCGCATCGTCGCAGAGATGCGGGTAGGAAAAGTTTACTGAGCTTCTGTCGAATGCCGATGTGGTCCTCAGGGGCTAAAGCCCAGGTTTAATGGCTGCAAGCGCCGCGGCTGGAAGCCGCGCCCTTTCAAAGCCTATTTGAAACGTGCTCTAGTCGTTGAATCCCTTGCCGTTGAAAATTTGCTGCATACATTTTTCCACTCTCGCCTCCCGAGTTTTGGATTGCTTGGGTTGAGAAAAGTAAAAAAGATATCCTCTCTGGCGTCCGGGGGTCAGGGCGGCAAAGGCAGCTTTCAAGGCGGGGATTTCCTTTAGTTTCTTTTGAAATTCTTCCGGAACTCTGAACTCGGAAGTTTTCTTGAGTTTTACCTTCGCCCCGGATTTTTCGAGTTCGATGGCTTCCTGAATGTAGCTTTTGAGGATGGGCTTCAGCTTGACGATTTCCCCGACATTCGTGAACCGCATCTGGCGCGCCGCCTGATGCTGCCCCGGCGTGGCTAAAATGCGACGGGAATCCTTCAATAAGGCGCCTTTGAAAAACATGAGCGCACAGTATTCTTTAAATCCGTGGATCAAAACTACGTTCTTCTTCTCAAGCGTGTAGCAAGGCTGATACCACTTCAAGTCTTCGGCTAGCCCGCAGTCGAGAACGATCGTTCTCAGCGCCTCAAACTCTTCTTGCCACTTTGTGGCTTTACGCAAAACAGCATCAACTTTGGGATTGGTTCTATTCATGGATTGATACTCTCCAATGAAGTGAGCTTATGTCCTGGAGAAGCCAGTGGTGGAAATCGGCTTTCCATTGGCAGCCCGCGGCCAGCGCCTGAAGGCGGGTTGATTCTACTCGCTTTGTGCACGCACAAATGCGTGGCCTGATACAAATCGTACTGTCATCTCGGCCTGCTAGGCAGTTCTCAAGTAAAGGGACTCAAGACACCGGAGTTGTGGGTGAGGGGAGTCTCTTGACGCCGGCAGTTGCGATGCCCGCGCTGCGAACATCGCGACGCGTGGGGGAAGTGATTTTGATCATGGTCCAATCGGGCGGAAACCTGGGCGAGCCCGCGGTCCTAGGCGGTGATTTCCGCACTGACTTCTGGGGTTGCGACGCCCTCGAACGACTCTACTGGGACGGGGACTCCGGGGAGCATGTCGCGTCCACCATCCCGCCCGAAGATCGCCTCTTTTATCAATTTCGAGATCGTGCGGCGGTTCTCCGCGATCACCTTAAGCCATGACAATTTTCCCACCATCGGGAAATAGATTCCGCGGAAACAAAGACGGGCCAGCAAGATGTTGACTCGGTAACCCACGCATTCATGATCGAGCGAGTCGACTGCCTGAGATATCGCCTCCGGGCTGTACGCGTGAGCCCATCCGTAGTTCACTTCGGCGTGAGCTTCTTCAATCGACATCTTCAGCGGCGTGTGCGCCATGGCAAACGGAATGAACTCTTTCCAGTGGCGTGGACGGGTGAGACGCCCGGCAGCTTCGAGGCGCTTATACAGTGGAGTTGCGGGCAAAGGCGTGAGCAGGCCGAAAATGGGCAACCCCGGCGGCCAGGTGCGAACCTGCTCGAGTGTACGTTCGGCGACGCCGGGAGTGTCGTTGTCCATACCGAAGATAAACGAGGTGATCGCGTACACATTGCGTTTCGCCAGCCGATTCAGCACCGCGGCGTAGTCTCCCGGCTTATTGAACCCTTTATTCACGTCTTTCAGATTCGCGGGGTCGATGGACTCCATTCCGATGAAGATCCACTTGCCTCCGGAGGCAGCGATCAGATCCACCAATTCCTCGTCGCGCAGCAGGTTGGCGCTGATCTGCGCCACCCAGTGCACCTGCGCTTTCGCCGCAATGATGTCCCGCAGCAGCGACTTGGTGCGCTTTATGTTGATAGCGAAATTGTCATCGATGAAAAACACCGCGATTTGTCCTTTTTCCTTGCGCGCGCGAGCTTTCAGTAGGACTAGTTCATCGACTACGCTCTGGTTCGTACGGAAGCGAATGGAGTCGCCAAAGAATCCGGTTACCGTGCAGAACTCACAGCCATACGGGCAGCCTCGTCCCGATTCCACCGGCACGATGCGAAATGTTCCCCAGCCTTCCCCGACCTTCTTGAGCAGGGGAAAGAACGCCTTGGGCACGAGATTGAATTGCTTGAGATCGATCATGTCCCAGGGAATTGCGGGATACGCCTGCAGCGAAGGCTTGCGCTCCTGACCAAAGGCGTCGACCGGTTTATAAATTTCCTTAAGCTGGCCATGGATCGCATCATTGACGATCTGCGGCCAGGTTTCATCCGCTTCTCCTAAAGCAACGGCGTCGGCGTGACGGGGACCACCGTCGCGGCCGAGGGCTTCATCAGCTTCTTCGGTGACGTGCGGTCCGCCCATGACCACGGGCACTCCCGTGGCGCGAATGGCATCGGCCATGCGGTAGGCCTTGGCGATCATGCGCGTCATGGCGCCGATGCCGACCAGACCAATGTTTTCATCGCGCACGAATTGCGCGATCCCAGCCTCGTCCATGGGCTGGGCATTGCCATCGATCAGCAGAACTTCATGCCCCACAGGAGTGAGCGCCTGGAGCAGGAACATCCAGAGGTGGGGCATGAAATTATGAGTTACACCATTGTCAGGGTTGTAGAGCAGAATTCGCATGACACTCCTCGTGACGGACTCCCTCACGGCACGCCGGGACCATCACGAGCGATGCCGGAGAAATGGCATTTTGCCAGTGTCTTGCGAAAAGGATTTTGGGGTTTCCCACGTGTCGAGGTATTGTAGCACCTCATACGGACAAGACTCGGAGCTTACCCCCTTCGAGGTTCGCTGACTTTTCTGTGACAAAAAGAGGGCGTGAGATGCCCTTCCACAAGAAAGAGTTGCTTTTAGGTGATGCACGAAGTATTATGCAAGTAGGAAACGCCGACTGTAAGCGTTTTCGGTTGGATCGACCCTGTACCGCCCGTTCCTAAACTTCCAAAGTCGCAGCTCAGGTTAGACAAAACTCGACGTACGAGGCGGCTTACTCCGCCTATATCCCGGTTCGGAGAGTTCACTATGGCGTGGTACGCGTACTGCATCACCGAGCATCAAACCCTCCCAAATGGAACCCGCACTCGCCGCCCTTTCTTGATGGAAGGGGTTCAAGGGGTCGATGGCGCAGCGGTTCTGAGCTATCCCAGCGGCGAATTTGCGGTCATCGTGAGCGAGTACGATCACGGCGCCGGTAATCTCGACCAAAAAGCAGCAATTGAGCACGCGCGGGTGGTCAGCGCCTGCTTCCGGACCTCGACTGTACTGCCCTTTAAGTTTGGCACGATTTTCGACAGCGACGACGCCCTGCGCCAAGCCGTTCGTGTCAATCGCCGTACTTTCGGCCTGAGTGTTGCAAAACTCCGCGGTAAGTCGGAAATGCACATTAAGCTTGTCGTACGCGACGGTTCCCTGCGCGAGGCAATGATCGACATCGAACTGCCCGATACGGTTGGCGGCGACTATCTCTCGAAGCTTCGAGTAAAGGCATCGCGCGAACGTGAGCGCCAGACCAAGGCCCGTGCACTTTCCGTCCAGGTTCACAAGCTATTCAATCCGCTCGAGGAAGAAGTCAGCTGCAAGAAGGTCGCGCCGGAAGGCATGCTGATCGACATTGCGCACCTGATCGACTCCAAGAGCGTCGAGAAATATCAGAACCGGTTCAGCACGGCCACCAAACAGCTGAAGAACTGCGAGGTCGCTATCAGCGGTCCCTGGCCGCCGTATCACTTCCTGCCCGGTAAACTGCGCACGGTGGCTGGAAACAGCTAGGACAGGGATTTCTGCCAGCGGGTAGCCGAATGCATTGAATGTGCAGGGATCTGCACTTCCTACGTTTTTCGTTCTTTGCGTGGGAACTGCTTTGCAGTCGCGGGTTGGGCGGTAACGCAGTGGAATCAAAGGTTTAGCAAATGCCGTGACTAAGATCACGGCATTTTTCTTTTTGGCGTTGCAAGTGCTTTGTTCTTCGATCAAGAAAGAGGCCGCTACCTCGAGCATGAGCTTGACTCTCTTCGATTCTCTCCATGACTTCCCGAATGGCCGTTCCGGCTAGCGGAACGGCATCTTGCATCGCCTTTCCTGAATTCCCGCCATCCGCCTCTTTGCATTGTGGCCCCAGCAATGGGGCCACTTTTGTTTTTCCGCCAGAATTCTAGCGTCGCAAAGGCGCTTTGGTTTCGTGAGCGTCGCCGCCAGGGCGTGACGTGCAGTAGGAATAGGAGCCAGGACTTGCGGCCAGACTTCAGGCAGGAGCCTTTCATTTCGCTCCATCCCTAATTCTGCGAAGGCTGGAGGCACCTGCTGTCCTGACATGAGAGGTGCTCAATGCCATACGCTTTTAGCCGTATCCTGAAGTGTTTCGTCGCCTTCTTTCCTTAGTCTCGCAGGCACTTATTTTTTCTCCGACTCCAGATTTTTCCTTCGCTCCGGATCAAAAGGATTACCAACAGCCTCAGGAGCGGTTGACGCATCTCAATTTTCGCGCTTATCATTTTCGTTTGGCCCGAAGATGCCCGACGCCTCCGTGGAGGCGTCCAAAATTTAAATGGTCTTGTTTTTGCAGTGGACTTTTTTTAGTAGACCCCGACGAAGTGCCCCTATGGAAAAGAAGAAACTCGATACCTTCAAAAAACGACTAGAAACGCGGCAGCAGGAATTGCGTCGCACCGTGACCCGCACGCAGGCCGACGGACGCACCGCGGACGAAGACACGGCGCAGGATATCGCCGATCGCGCCGCGAGTTCTTACACCAAGGAATTCCTGTTCAGCCAGAGCAACAACGAGCGACAACTGCTGCAGATGGTCGAAACCGCTCTGGCCCGCATTCGCGAAGGCAGCTTCGGCGAATGCATCAGTTGCGGCAAAGAGATCAATCCTAAACGCCTGGAAGCGGTGCCCTGGACGCGGCACTGCATCGAATGCCAGGAAAAACTCGAGCAAGGGATATTGGAAGAGACTTCGCGTTAGCCCACGAACAGGCGTGAAATCGCCGCCGGCAACCCGGCGGCGTTCGTGTCTGATGTGTCTTGCCCGCGGGTATTTTCCAATCGCGGCCAGGCCGTCGGCGGTATCTGCCTCGCGGAATGGCTGATGCCGGCACAGCATCCAACGCCGCCCTAAAACGTGGCCTCCCTGTCTTACCCACGCCGCCAAAATTGAGTACGCCCCGACTTGTATTATTATATTGACAGTGTTATCGAAACGATGTATAACTAATGCAGATTTCTAGGCCCTCCCCGCAATTCATCCGCAGGAGTAGTTAGGATGCACGAGCACGACGATACCGATGAAGGGATTTCTGTAATCCAATTGAATTCCGAACTGCGCCATGCGCAACTGGAACTCGTGAGCGCACACTGCGCCACGCATCAACTGCGGCTCCGTTTTTCGGCGGAAGATCTGGCCCGCTTCGGGCGCCGCGACCTGCTGCGCAAATCGGCGGAAGCCGCCAGCGCGCTGCACGAGTTTTATCAAAGCATCGAGAGCCGCGTCCCTAGGACCGAAGGACAACGCGAGTTGTTCACTCAGGGAACGCCCGAACAGATTTCCCAGGCCGTGCAATGGCTCTGTGACTATTTGCGCCAGCAGCGCGAGGTCTACTTGCCACAGTCGGAACCGCTCAGCACCTCACAAAAAACCGTGCTGTCCCGCTATTTTCGTCCCCGCCTGCTGGAGCAGGTCCGCATTGCAGAACTCGAAGGCGAGCGCGTTGCCGTTCCCGCGTTCCTGGCGCAGGTACGCGCGCTCGGCTATGAAAATCTGCCCGATGTCCAGCATATGGAGTCTCTGACTTTCGTGGATGTCATCGCCTTCAATGAGCGAGTCTCGGAACGCGCGCTGTTTCACGCGCTCGTCCATACGGTGCAGATTCAGGCGCTGGGATTGGAGCGCTATGCCGAGTTGTGGGTCAAGGGCTTTCTAAAAGGTAGGGCGCTTTTTACCGTCCCGATAGAGGTGCATGCATTTTCGCTGGCGTCGAAATTTCTGCGACCTCTGGCAGAAACGTTCTCGGTCGAGGATCAGGTGCTGCACTGGGCCGCGGGGAACCGCTACTAGAAAGCGGCGCTCATTTCCGTTCGACGAATTTCACCCCCAATGCAAATGAAAGAAGGGGCGGCAATGCACCGCCCCTCAGCAGTTCCTCGGATTTAGCTCGCCTGCGGTTTCGCTCCCCTCCGCTAGAAGGGGCAGCGCCTGCGTCGAACGTCGATAAGTGCGCATCAAAGTCACAGAGGAAATCGCAGGGCCCCGTGTTGATGTGTGGGCCTCTCACCTTGTGTTTAAGTCATAATGCTGTGAGCCGCAAGACACACCGAATCGATGCCTGAACTTCCCGAAGTTGAAACCATTGCCCGCGGACTAGGCAAGCGCGTCACCGGAGACGTAATCGAATCGGTCTGGCTGGGCCAGAAAAAAGAGCCCCTGAAATCCCCGGCGCAGGAAATCGCCTCCACGCTGGAGCACAGCCGGATCGCCAAGATCCAGCGAATGGGCAAGCACATCGTTTTCGATCTGGAAAGAGATGGCGGAGAAGGAAGTGTGGCGCGGGCATTCCTGCCCGTGAAAAGCAAAAATCAGATCAAAAGAGTGGGTCGAGCAAGGAAGGGTAAACCGAACACCCCAAATTCGGCGGGCAAGAGTGCTCGCCCCACACTTTCGGCGGGCAGGAGTGCCCGCCCCACACTGCCTAACAAATCGCAATGGATCGTGCATCTAGGCATGACCGGACGATTGCAGATCTACCCACCCGAGGCACCGATTGAGAAGCACACGCATGCCATACTCAAGCTGGCGTCCGGACGCGAACTGCGCTTCATCGATCCGCGAAGATTCGGACGGTTGAGCGTGGCAAAATCGGCAGACTTCGATGCCGGAGGCGTGGAGCCGCTTGAAATCGATCTCGATCGCTTTATCGAACTCTTCCGCGGGCGCAAGACCCCCATCAAAAGCGCGCTCCTCAATCAAAAACTCCTGCGTGGCGTGGGAAACATTTATGCCGATGAATCTTTGTTTCGGGCCGGGATTCGTCCGCGGCGGCGCGCCGCGACCATCACGCGAGAACAACTGAATCGCCTGCACGGCCACATCCAGGAAGTTCTGAGCGAAGCCATCGCTCTGGGAGGATCCTCGATCTCCGACTACGTGGACGCAGACGGAGCCGAGGGATTTTTTCAGCTGCAACATCGCGTCTACGGCCGGGAAGGCAAGGCCTGCCTGATCTGCAAGCGTACCATCAAACGCGTGGTGATTGCGGGACGCAGCAGCCACTACTGCCCGAATTGCCAGAGTTGAGGGCGCGAATTCTCTGGATTGCGGATTGATTTGAAATCCGGATTCGCCAGTCCGCAATCCGTGAACCGCGCCAGCCATCACGGCGATCGTCTTGCTAGCTGTGTTACTCTGTACCGCTTATGCCTGCTTTCGCCATTGGCGTCGATATGGGCGGTACCAACATGCGCATCGCGGCCGTTAGCACCGAAGGCCGACTTCTGGAAAAGATTAATCTCAGCACAAAACTTTCCACCCGCCCTGACGACCTCGTCGATGCCATGTGCGAAGCGATCCAGCGTTTGTCCAATCAATACCGCGGCAGCGGCAATCTGCTCGGCGCCGGGTTCGGAATTGCCGGGATCATCGACCTGGAAGCAGGAATCGTGCGGAAATCGGCGAATCTGCCGGAGTGGTGCGATTATCCCGTACGCCATGAAATCGAGCGCCGGCTGGGCACTCGCATTTTTCTGGAAAACGACGCAAAGGTCCACGCGGTCGGTGAACAGTGGCTGGGGGCAGCGCGCGGAGTCAGCGATATGGCTCTGGTCACTCTGGGCACTGGCATTGGGGGAGCGATCTTGCTCGGCGGCAAAATTTTTCATGGTTTGCATGGTATGGCGGGCGAGTTTGGCCACGTCACGGTCGAGCCCGAAGGGATTCTCTGCGGATGCGGCAATCGGGGGTGCGCCGAGCGTTACGCATCGGCGACGGCGATCGTGCGCATGGCTCGCGGGGCCATCGCAGCGGGACAGGCGCCAGGCTTGGCGAAAGCAGCCAGCTCGGAGTCGGAGTTCAGCGCAAAATTAATCTACGACCTCGCCATGCAAGGCGACGAGGCGGCGCGCTCGATTTTCCGGAGCTTCGGACGCGCGCTGGGAATCATGCTGGCCGATATCGTCAATGTCCTCAACCTGGAAATGTATGTGATTGGCGGCGGGGTGGCCAGCGCGTGGGACGCTTTTGCTCCCACCCTGTTTGAAGAGTTGCGGCTGCGGTCGATCGTGTACGCAGCCAGCGCTCCCGATGAGATGCTAGGCGAACACGAGGGTGCGGGAGCAAACATTACGACGCGAACCCGGCGCAAGACATTGATCACCCGCGCCGTGCTGGGCAGCGACGCCGGCCTGTATGGCGGCGCCAAATTGGCAATGTCTTAATCGACGTAAGAGACGTAGAACTCGCGTTACGAAGCGCCGCGCTTCTCTGGACCGCCTGAGGAAGCCGACTTCAATCGTTCCACTTCCTTCAATGTCAGTGATCGGAACTCGCCGGGAGGAAGATCGAGCGTGAGCGGGCCGTAGCGCACGCGTTTGATTTTTTCCACGTGATGGCCGACCGCCTCAAACATGCGCCGGATCTGGCGATTGCGACCTTCAATCAAAGTGATTTCATACCAGGGATTGGCAGCTTGTTTCACGATGCGAACCGCGGCCGCGTTGGTTCGCACGCGCTTGCCGTCATTCGTCGCGATGGAAACTCCCGCGCGCAGCTTCCAAATCGAGTCTTCTGTGGGAGCGCCGGCGACTTTGACGAGATAAGTTTTGGCGACGTGGGACGCGGCTTTCATCAAGCGATGAGCCAGGTCGCCGTCATTGGTCAGCAGCAACAAACCTTCGCTGGCATAGTCCAGACGCCCAACGGGATAAACGCGTCCCCTCACGCCGCGAATCAAATCCATGACGGTCGGACGTTTCTGCGGATCGCTCATCGTGGTCACGTAGCCCTTCGGCTTGTTGAGTAAGAGATAAACGTGCCGTTGCTCGCCGCGTAGCGGCTTGCCGTTCACGCGAACGTGATCGTTATCAGGATCGGCCTTGGTGCCGAGTTCGGTAACGGTTTGCCCATTGACCTGCACGCGTCCGGAGGTGATCAGTTCCTCGGCCTTACGCCGGGAAGCAATTCCGGCAGCGGCAATGATTTTCTGCAGGCGTTCAAGCGGCATGGCGGGAACTCAAATCTGGACAATCGGCCACGAAAATCGAAATCTCAACCGGCTTTCTTTTCGGCTCCAGCTTGCGATTCGGAATCTCCTACAGGCTCTGCGGATATTTCGTTCGAAGGCTCCGCGCGATCCACGTCCGCGCTCACCTCCTCCAAATCCTGTTCGTGCGCGCTCGCCGGCTCGGACTCGCTTTCGGCCGGGATCAATTCCGACTGAAACGATTCTGCGACCAGCTTCTCGAATTCCTCCATGCTGGGCAGTTCGTACACATCTTTCAATCCGAAGCGCAGCAGAAATTCCTTCGTGGTCTTGTAGAGAATCGGCCGCCCGATCACCTGCTTGCGACCCGAGGTCGTGATCAGCTTGCGATCGAGCAGAGTCCCGATGACACCGCCAGAGTCGACGCCGCGAATATCGTTGATCTCGGGCACCGTCACTGGTTGCTTGTAGGCAATCACGGCCAAAGTTTCGAGAGCGGGCAGCGAGAGCCGGATCGGCGGCTTCAGGCTCTTCGCGAACGCGCGCACCACCTCGTGCTGCTCGGGCTTAGTGGACATACGATATCCGCCGGCGACCTGCCGGATTTCGATGCCATGATCCGGCGCTCCATAGGCCGCGATCAGTTCTTCGAGAGCGGAGCGCACGCGCGACTTGATCTCGGCTTCGTCCGACACACCTTCCGCCACAACCGTGGCGCGGACGAGCTGGTTCATCTGCTCCAGCGCGATCGGCGTCTCCGCCGCGTAAATGATGGCTTCGAGTTCAGCTTTTAATGACATAGGGACTAGGGGTCAGTGGCCAGAGGTCAGAAAATAGACGATCCCTGGCCCCTGACCTCCGATCCCTGGTTTCATCTCCAATCGTCTCGCACCGCAGCTTGCTCTTTCATGATCTCGTCGAAGTGTGTGTGCTTGCGGACGGCGATCTCTCCGAACAGCTGCTCCTGCTGGACCTGGATGGCCTGCAGCCGCACCAGTTCGAGCAGCGCCAGAAACATGCAAACCAGAGCGTGGCGTGAGGGAATCCGCATCAGAAGCTGCTTCAGCCGGATCGGCCGCTCTTCGAGCGACAGCCGCTGGCGCAGGTAATCGATCATCTGACCTACAGTGACGGTTTCTTCGTCCACATTGAGCACGGGGCGCGTGCGCACCCGCTCTAGCACCTGCTGAAAGGTCCTCACCAGATCGATGACGTCGGCCGCGATCTCGGGTTCCGTGCCTTCGGCCTCCATGAATTCTTTCAGCGAAGGATTGGTAAGCACAGCGTCTTCAATCTGCTGCTTTTGCAGAAGCATTTGCGCGGCCGACTTGAATTTTTCGTGTTCGAGCAGCCGGTTCACCAGTTCATTCCGCGGATCGTCCTCTACTTCGCTGGCAGCCTGGGGATCGCGCGGCAGCAGCATCTTCGATTTGATATGAATCAGCACCGCAGCCATGTAGATGAAATCGGCGGCGACGTTCACATCGAGCTGCCGTATCTTTTCCACGTAGGCGAGATACTGCGCCGTGATCTTCGCGATGGGAATGTCGTAGATATTGATATCCTGCTTGCGAATGAGGTCGAGCAGCAGATCGAGCGGACCTTCGTAAACATCGGCCACTGCGACGGCGAACGGAAAATCGCCCTCTTCTTTCTTCGTCGCATGCGTTACCGGCTTTGAAGCAGGAGAATTCGCCGCGACAGCCGGAGAAGGAGTCGCATCTGCATCGTGCAAGAACTCGAACTCGGCTTTGCCTTCTTCAGTCATTGCTCACTTCGAACGCGTTTCCACGACAGGCTCATACTCCAGTGACATGCCCATGGCCGCGCGCACATCCTTCATGGTTTCGGCCGCCGATGCCTTGGCGCGCTTCGTGCCGTCCTCCAGAATATCCCAAGCTAGGCGCGGATTGTCCTCGAATTTCTGCCGCCGCTCGCGCATGGGATTCAGGATTTGCACCAACGCGTCCGCCGCCCAACTCTTGCATTCAATGCATCCGATTCCAGCGGAACGACATCCCTCATAAACTTTGGCCAAAGTCTCTTTGCTGCTGAAAAGCTTGTGCAAGTCGCCCACCGGACAAACGTCGGGATTGCCCGGATCGGAACGCCGCACGCGAGCAGGATCGGTGACCATGGTCTTCAACTTCTGACGAATGATCGGCTCGGGATCGGTCAGCAGAATCGTGTTCCCGTATGATTTCGACATTTTGCGGCCGTCGGTTCCCGGCAATTTCGCCGCAGGGGTCAATAGCGCTTGCGGTTCTGGAAAAACGGGATTGTGGATGACGTAGTCGGCCCTTGGATCGAGCTCCACTCCTGCTTCCAGCTGGACTCGTCGCCCGTCGGAAGCGACGACCTGGCTCCCACGTTTCCTGATGACGAACGGAGGGGCATAGAACCCGTTAAACCTTCGCGCAATTTCCCGCGTCAGCTCGACGTGCGCGACTTGATCTTCACCCACGGGAACGCAATCGGCTTTGTAGATCAGAATGTCTGCCGCCTGCAGCACGGGATATCCCAGAAATCCGTAAGTTCCGAGATCTTTGTCTTTGATATTTTCGCGCTGCTCTTTGTACGTGGGAACGCGCTCCAGCCAGCCCAGCGGCGTAATCATGGAAAACAGCAGGTGCAGTTCGGCATGCGCCGGGACGTGCGACTGGATGAAGATCACCGACTTCTCTGGATCGAGCCCGGCAGCCAGCCAGTCGAGCACGACGTCCATCGAATTCTCTTTCACGCGGGAGGTGTCGGCGTAATCGGTGGTCAGCGCATGCCAGTCGGCGACTTCAAAAAAACATTGATACTCATCCTGCATGCGGACCCAGTTCTGGAGCGCTCCGACGTAGTTTCCGAGATGCAGCTTTCCGGTCGGACGCATGCCGCTGAGCACGCGCTTGCGAATTTTTGCCGATGTCATCGAGTTCGCCGCCAAATGGAACACTTGCCTGCAAACGGAAGGGCTCATCCGGCTCCAGTGCCGGATCGCTTGGTTGCAGTGTCATGCAGGGCTGGCTTCGATAGTACCACGCGAAAGCGGCGGTTACGCGGCGGCCGGCGATGCCGGGACGAACTGAATATGCAAGGACAGCTCCCTTCGGCTGCCCGGTCAAGCGGGTGCGGCGACTCGGCTCCAGAGGGCAATATTCTATAATTCGCGAACCTTGCCCACTGTAACCCAAACTCAGGCCACGCTCGCCCGCAAGCTTCGCGCCACGGACTATTTCACGCTTGGCTGGGGAACCATGGTGGGAGTCGGCTGGCTGGTGGTCATGGACGATTGGCTTTTGCGCGGCGGCACACTCGGAGCTTTGCTTGGATTCCTGATCGGCGGCGCCGTGCTGCTTCCCATCGGATGGGTCTACGGCAAGCTGGTCGCCGCCATGCCCGATGCGGCGGGCGAGATCGCATACACGTCGGCGGTGTTTCGCCCCTCCATCAGCTTCGCCACCGGCTGGATGATGACGCTCGCCTATTTCATCGTCTGTCCGTGGGAAGCCGTGGTTGTCGGACGAATCGCGGCCTACATGATTCCCGGGCTCGACTCGATCCCGCTTTACAGCATCGCCGGGCGTCCGGTCTATCTGCCGCACCTGATCGTGGGCATCGGTTTGACTGCGCTGCTCACTGTGCTCAACTATCGCGGCATCCGCCTGAGCGCGAGTTTTCAGAACTGGACCAGCTTCGGCACTCTCGCCTTGTTTGTTGTATTCGTCGGCCTGGGCGTGAGCCATGGTTCGCCAATGAATTTTCCTCCGCTGTTCACGCACACCCCGCTGGTTTCGATTCTGCTCGTCATCCAGATCGTACCCTATTTCATGACCGGATTTGAGTCGGTCGGCAAGGCGGCAGAGGAAGCCGGCCCCGAGTTCCGCGCGGGCGGCTTCTTTTGCGCGATATGGACGGCGATTCTTGTCGGCATCATTTTCTATGCCAGCGTCGTCGCCGCGGTGGGATTCGTTGCTCCCTGGCATCAACTCACTGGAGAAAAGTTTATGACCGCGGTCGCATTCCAGCACGCGGTCCGAGCGCGCTGGATCGTGAGTATCATCCTGGCCACGGCGCTACTGTCATTGTTCAAGTGCTTCAATGGAAACTTCGTGGCCGCCAGCCGCCTGGTTTTTGCTCTGGGGCGACGAAATATGATCGATGGCCGCGCGGGAGCAGTCCACGCTCGATATCAGACACCTTCGATCGCAGTGCTCTGCGTCGGGATTGCCACCGCGGCCTGCATGTTGCTCGGTGATGCGATTCTGGTCCCGATCACGGAGGTAGGCTCGGTCGCCTGCGCCATTGGATGGTCTGCAGCCTGCGCCGCGTGTCTTGCGCTCACCAGAAAAAATAGGAGTGCTGCAATGCGGCTTTCAACTTTCCAACGCGTGGTAGCTGGATTCGCTCTTCTGGTCGGAATCGCGATGGTGTTGATGAAGCTGCTGCCCGGAATCCCGGGACGCTTCACCATTTATGAGTGGCTCGCTTTAGGGGGATGGATTGTGGCTGGGTCGATCGCGTCGATGACAAAGAGGCACGGTCCGGAAGCGAAATCTTCTAGCGCTTGAGCCGGGCCTGCTCGGGATTCGAGAGCTGGAGCACATGCGGATCGGCGAGCGTGCCACTGATGGCAAAAGCCTGAAGCGGCCCATTGATCCGCCGTGCCAGCTTCATCTGCAGTTCGCGCTGGCTCGAGGCCGTACCGTTCAATTGGAATGTACCGTCGTTCCCGTCCAGAGTTGCATCTTTGATTTCGATTTCCCGGGCGCGCAGCCGCGCCGATCCTGAAAAGCTTGCGAAGGTCAGCGGCCGTTGATCCGCGAGCGAGATGTGCAAAAGCACGCCATTGCGAAGTGCGAAATGAAGCGAGCCTTCCGCCGTTTGCCAGAAGTCGGCCGCCGAAGAAGACTTGGCCGTCAACTCGTAGGTCCCGCTAGCTGTGCCCGCAATCCATGGATCCTTCATGGCTTGCGCCACGTACGCTAGCGAAACTCCGCTGAAAGTCCCGTTGCTGCCAGAGAGCACCGGTCTAACGTGGAAATCGATTTGCCAATTTCCCCGATATTTTCCGCCGAAAACGTCCGCGCTCAAGTCCTCAATTTTCAAGTTGCCATTGTTCAACGCCACGTTGGCCGTGATGTGCGCGGCCGCCAGATTATGTATCTGAAAATTCTCCGCCGTGATCCGGCCTGAGGCCCGCAAAGTTCCAAAAAACGATGGCAGCGTGGCGCTCGATTCCAGCACGCGATACCAGGGCCGCTCTTTCGGACGCAGGCTCGCCCAGGCATTCAAAGCGGCGAGAGCGACTTGATTGGTCCGGACGTTGAAGTGAATCGTGCATTGCGCAGGAGTTCCACATCCACGGGGCATCTCCAACGAACCAGTCCAGGCGGAGTTGGCCGCCTTCGCGCTGACTTTCTCAACTCGTATACCGTCGGGGAGAAGCTGCATCTCTGCCGACAGAACTTCCGCCGGCGCCTCCGTGCCCCGCAGTGGAACGCGAACATTTCTGAGCTTAACCGTGCCGAGAACCTGGGGCCCTGTGAAGTTCTGCGATCCGCTGCCCCATGCCGGCCACACTCCACAAATCTGGAGGTCCGATTGCGCATCGCCGGTAGCCACTGTCTGCAATGCAGGGACGCCGATCAACCGGGCCGCGACCAGCGTCTTGCCAATATCACTCTCGCCCGCAAGCAGAATTTCGTATCCCGTGCGATTGATCCAGCCTCCGGCTGATAGTTTTCCAACTTGCGTCGAAAAAGGCCCGATGACAATCTGCGGACCCTCCGGGAACGTCACGCTCGGAAATTTCTTGTGGAAGGTTCTCGCGATCATCGCGAATCGCAGAAATGATTGCCGATCGGTCAAGGTGAAAGGAATCGCGTCTGGCGCAATCTCCGCATTGTTTGTGGCTGAGGCAAGGCGCAAATTCTCCATCTCGCCTCGTCCTTCGAACCGGCTTTTCGATGTCGCATCGTTCCGCTTAAGGGTCAGGCTTCCGCGCAACATTCCCTGCGCGACTAGATCGTCGGGAAGATTCTTCTTGGCATGCCGGATCAGCGCAAACAATGCGCTGGCAGGCACCTGCTCGGCGTTCAGCGCCAGATCATAATTGTGGCTTCCGGGAAGGCCCGCGCTGCCTTGCAGGCTGATCAGCCCGCCGACTACCGGCGCGTGGCAGAGAATCTCAGAGAACATGCGATCGTCCGAACTATATTGCGCTTCACAGTGAGCAGCGAGACGCAAGGCGTCGATATTCGTAATGTCGTAGCGTCGAAAATCTTGAATGGAGCTATCGCCGGTGACCAGCAACTTGGCCGGCGTGCCGCGAAGCTTTACGTCAAGCTGCACGCCGCCACGCCAACCCTGATCAATTCCGCTGATAAATTTTGTAAGTTGGCCCAACTGTGGACGATCCCATTCGATGGCGAAATTCAGAGGTGTATCGCGCAGGGCAGCTGCGCGCAGCCAGGTTCCGTTCACACGGAGAATGCCGGTGTCGTTCAGATTCAGGTCGGTGCGAAGGGGCTGCGCCCTTAAGCGAACTCCCCAAGCGTCTTCCGAATCCTGCCACAGCGAGAAATCCGCATTGGTGAGGGTGTAGGGTTTCTTCTCACGGCCATTCATGAAATTGATCCGGCCCGATGTACCTTCGATGTAAGGGAACGCGGGACGCTGCTCGAGCTTCGCCGACGCCGTGGGAGCGAGCGGAAGATGTGCGGTACGCTCGACGAGGGTTGCAAGATTCCAGCGGCCGTCAGTGCGGCGCACCAGATTCAGGCTGGGATCGGTCAGGTCGAGGCGCGCGATCTCCAGTCGCCCGCGCACCAGCGAGGTCAAGCGCAGGGCAGCGGTGACTTCGCCCGCTCGCAGCATGGGCTCGGCGCCAAACATGGGATCGTCGTAGACCACGAGATTTTCCAGGTCAAATCCCGGCCGTGGCAGCAGATGGATGTGTACCGCGCCGATATCGACCGGACGCCCCACGGCAGAGCTGATGGAAACAATGATGCGCGATTTCAGGCGGGATGCGCCGGGACGCAGCAGGAACAGTAGCAGCACAACCGCTGCCGCGATCACCCATGGCCGCTTGGAAGAGAAAAGCTTCAACGCGCCCTCACCGGGGGCTCAGGCGCTTCAACGTACAAGCTTGAAGGTCCGGTTCCACCGTGTCTCGTCGAAGAAATGAATGATGATGCGCCCGACAAACAGAATACGATCGCTCCACTCGGTCTTGCGATATTGATCTTCCGGCGTCTCAAACGACCAGTAAATAAACATCGGGCGGCCGATGATGTTTTTGCGCGGGATGAATCCCCAATAGCGGCTGTCCAGACTGACGCCGCGATGATCGCCCATGGCGAAATAATGATCGGGCGGCACAACCAGATCGCCGCCCTGCACATATTGGGGCATGTCGACGATCCAGTTGGGGTAGACACCGTACTCGTCGGAGGGTGAAATGGCCGGGAAATTATTGCGATACTCGTCCGCCGAGTTGTCACGGTCGTGCAGCACATAGGGCTCGTTCAGCGCCACGCCATTGCGATAGACCACCCCATCGCGCAGATGGATGCGATCGCCGGGAAGGCCAATGATGCGCTTCACCACGTACAAGCCGGGCTCGGCGGGCGAGAGAAACACGACGATATCGCGGAAATGCGGGTCGCGATAGGGAATCAGGGGGCCTGTCCACGAAGTCCTGGGCGCAAAGGAAACACGATTCACGAAGACGTGGTCGCCGATCAGCAGCGTGTTCTCCATGGAACTGGAGGGGATCTCGAATGCCTGCACGATGAACGTGATGATGAACAGGCCGGTCACGAGCACAGCGCACAGGGAAGCAAGGAACTCGACGGTCGTTTCCTTGGGCTTCTCCGGGGATGTTTCGTGGGATTTCTCCCGCACTTTCTCCGGCAAGGTAGTGGCTTCCGAATTTTTGATTTTAGGCACTCGCGTGTTTCCGTGTTGGGTGGCGGATGACCGCAATTTCCTCAATCTCTGATTATGTACCAACTGCAACGATTCAGTGTACCAGCCGCAGGGTGCGATTCCAGCGGGTGATCTGCAGGAAGTGCGTCACCGAATAGGCCACGTGATTCAGTCTTCCTGTCAGCGTCGAGGACCGATTCTGGTCCCAGTCGCGCACCGACCAGTAGATCACCAGCGGGCGTCCAACAATATTTTCGCGCGGCACGAATCCCCAGTAGCGGCTGTCCTGGCTGTCATCGCGATTATCCCCCATCACGAAGTAGTTCCCAGCAGGAATGATCAGTTGACCATCCTCCACCAGCTTCTGCATCTGCAGCCACCACTTCCCTTCCATCCCAAGTGCCGGGATGTCGGTACGCGGAAAATTGTCACGAAAAAGATTATTGGGCGGCTCGATATATCGCACATAAGGCTCGTCAAGCGGCTTGCCGTTGATCCAGACTCGCTTGTTGATAAGCCGCAATCGATCTCCCGGAACTCCGATGACCCGCTTCACGAAGTGTTGCGTGGGATCGACAGGATACAGAAACACGATGACGTCGCCGCGGCGGATTTTCTGATACGGCACCAGATAATCGCTCCATGCAGATCCGCCGTAACACAGCTTGTTCACCAGCAGGTAATCCCCCACCAGCAGCGTGTTCTCCATGGACTCGGAAGGAATCTGGAATGCCTGCACTACGAACGTAATGACGAACACGGCGATCACGACGGTGCCCAGCAGCGATTGGATCGAGCCGATCAAATCGCTGGCGACGGTGGCGACGATGGGGCGTGGGGAAGAGTCCATGAATTTTAGTGATCCGCGGAACCGTCGGTGGGTTTGGTTTCGGATTTCGTTTCTACCTTCGGCGTTTCAACTTTCGACCGCGCCGCCAGCGAGGTGAGCAATTTCCGCGCAGCATCCTGCTCGGCATTCTTCTTGGTCGAGCCCTGTGCTCTTCCCACCATCTCCGGATTTTTTCCGCTCTTCATATTCAGACGCGCTTCCACGGTAAAGGTCTTGCTGTGTTCGGGGCCGGTTTCCTCGACCAGCACATAGGCCGGCTGCGGCAAACCTATGCTCTGCAGAGCTTCCTGCAGGGCGGATTTGAAATCCGTGACCGGCAGGGTTTCGCCCCGGCGCGCCATGTGCTCCAACTCCGGTTCCAAAATGTTCCTCAAAACAAAATCCCGCGCGGCCTCAAAACCGCCATCCAGATAGATGGCCGCCAGGATCGCCTCCAGGGCATCCACCAGCAAAGCAGTCTTGCTGCGTCCGCCGCTTTTTTCTTCGCCCCGGCCCAGACGCAGATAATGACCCAGTTCCAGCCGCTGAGCCACCTGGATGAGATGACGCTCGCTGACCAGATGCGCCCGCAATTTCGACAGTTCCCCTTCGCGGAACTGCGGAAAGCGCCGGAACAATTCCTCGCTGGTCACGAGAGACAGAACGGCATCGCCCAGAAATTCGAGTTGCTCGTTGTCACTAACCTTGTACTTATTATCGCCCGCGCGCTGCGATTCCTGTTCGCGCGCCTGCGAGCTGTGCGTGACCGCCTGCTCAATCATAGCGCGGTGCCGGAAATGGTAGCCCAGCCCGGCCTCAAGGTCCGAAATTTCCCTTTCCTTCATGCGGAAAACTCTGGATCATTGCCAAGTTGTGAGTACCCAACAACCTCGGCATTGCACTCGCGCCTTTCACTGGCTACTGGGAACCAGGCACGCGGTCCTGTTGTTAGAGGGAAGACACCCTCGGAGCGGAGTGAACCGGCAGCGTCCTGTGGACTGGTTCGACGTCGCAACCGTCGGGCCTTTAGTTCTTCGCGGGCGCGCTCTGGCCTGGGGCTGTACCGCTG
The DNA here is from genome assembly GCA_963772045.1 of uncultured Acidobacteriaceae bacterium. Lineage (GTDB taxonomy): Bacteria > Acidobacteriota > Terriglobia > Terriglobales > Acidobacteriaceae > Sulfotelmatobacter. Next base: position 65,113 of record CAVYWC010000008.1, read on the forward strand.
TTCAGCTTGGTGAGGCGATCCTGCTCTGCCCGTGCGGCCTTGCCCGAGGGTGAATCGGCGTGATCTTTGGTAAGATCCACGGCCTGATTGGCATACTTCAAAGCCTCAGGAAACTTATTCTGCATGTCGAGCGCCACCGCCAGCCGTAGAACCGCGACCGAATCCAGCTGTTGCGGAAAAGCGTCAATTGATTTGCGTAGATCGGCCTCAGCCTGCGGCCAGTCTTTGGCGTTGGACGCTAGCGCTCCCAGAACCGCGTAAGCATTCGAGCGCAGGAATCCTTTGTAGGCCGCGAGTCGTTCCGGAGGATATCCGATCGTCGGAAGATCGGTGTCGACGGTCTGCAGCGCGCGTTCTGCATCCTTCTTGGCCTCGGCGAGACGCTGGTCTTTGTCGAGATCGGTGTCACGCGTCCTCTCCGCCAAAACCTGGGCCACGCCGATCAGCGACTCCGGATCATCGGGATCATAGGTGAGCGCCTTCTGCGCCATCTCCAGCATCTTGTCGGCATTGTTGGCCTGCTGATAGCGCTGCATCGCGGCCTTGTAGAGCACGACGCGCAGTTCGCTCTCGGGATACTTCGCGGCGAAATCGTTGGCCGCTTTCTCCACGGCTGCCGGATCTGTCAACGCCGAGCCGGCCTTGAAGTCGTCGAATTCCGGCTGTGTCTTCGCTTGCGGCGGACGTTTGCCGGTGGGCGCGGCTTGCTCCTGTCCAGCCGGCGTTTGGCTGGACTGAGTCTGGCCGGACTGGGGTTGGCCAGACTGCGTATTCTGTGACGCAGGCTTGTTCTGCGCGAAACTCCACACACACGTTCCTACCACTGCGATCAATACCGCTGCTCGCATGATGCGTTCTCCTGGTGGCACACGTTTTCTCTTGCGATCGTTGCTCAACTTTACCTTTCCGGGTAACTGTGCATTCTACCGCACCGCACGTTCCCTTCGTGAAGCTTCGTGACCTGGTGGCTTATGAATTAAAGAAACGCTAGGCCTACTGCTGCGGCTTGACTGGCGGTTCATAGGCCTGCTGCAGTCCGTGTTCGGCGGCCTGTTTGACCTCCGGCAGTTCCGCGCCTACGGTCAACGCGGCGCGGTATTCCACCAGCGCGGCGGCGCGATCTTCCTTCATATCGAGAATCCGCCCCAGATACACATGCGACCAAGCCACGACCTTGGGATCTTTTGTCGCCTGAATCGCCTTCTGAAAATTTTCCTGCGCCCCGTCTCGATTCTTGTTGGCCACTGCGACCTGCGCCAGGATAAACAGGGCGCGTCCCTGATCTCCAACTTTGCGCTCGATAGCCTGCTGCGCCAGCTCCTGCGCGCCTTTGGCATCGCCCGCGGACAGGCGTTGCTCGGCGATCGAGAGCATGCGCCGATCCTCCATGCGCGAGAGTTGGACCAATTCCGGCGCGGCCACGGCGGCGAACTCCACATCTGAGGCGGCCTTCTGTTGGGCTTTGATGTCGATTCCATCGATCATCTCGGAGTAAGCCGCGCGCAGCCCTGCCGGATCCTTCTCGAACTTCACCAGTACGTTGTAGAAATATGGTGTGAGGATGTAGCCCTGCTTCAGGGCGTCATCCACGGCTTGGGCACGGATCGCCTCGGCTGTCTGCTTCGTCCCCGTCGTGCGGATTTCGATGGCGCGAATCAGGCATTCCGTAACCAGCAGCGAGATGTCGGTCTTGAAGCTGTCGTCCAAGGGCGCCCGTTTTACCGAATCCAGCAACGGCTGGACGCGCTTGATGGAGACAAAATTCTTTTCTGCGAGCGGATCGAGTAAATAGTGCAGGTACGCGTGCCGAATCTCTTCCATCTTCAGCGGCTCAGCAGAGTGCGGATTCGGGGAAGGAAAGACCACGACGTAGTAATCCATTCCATAGTTGCGGGCGTTGGCCTGATTGGGGTCGCCCAGGTAGTCGAGAAAGATGGTGAAGGTGCGGCCGAGATATCCGCCGGACTGCATTTTCAGGTAGATATCATTATCAAAAACCATCCTGGCCAGCGGATCGTGATAGCGCTCAATGAGCGCGGCATAATTCAAGCGATGCCGCTCCCAGATGGAATGGATCTGCGCCGCAGTATAGAAGAGCTCCAATTGCTTGCTGAAGTTGGCGACGGGCGAGGCGTCTGGCGGCAGATCATCCTCATGCACGCGGGGAAGAAATTGCGGAGGCCCTTGCAGATAGAGTCCCAGCGAAAGGTACTGCGAAAGATCATGCGCGGGATCGTCGGCGTGGTGGGCGTCATACCACTGGCACATGGTCCCGCCAATTTCCTGCGCGTCGGCCGATTGCCGCAGGTTTTTCTGTACCTCCTCGCGAATCGTCGACCGCAGCGGGTCGGAAATCTTCAGATCGGCATCGTAGCCGCAACTATTCATGGCGGCGAGTACGGTGAACAGGGTCTCGCTGGTATCGAGCGTGATGGGATTGTTGTTGTCGGCCAGACACAAGGGCGCGGTCAGGGCGAGGATAGCTGACGCCAAGAGAATGTGCAGCGCAGAACCCAGGAAACGACTCAGGAAATCCTCCCGCGGAGTTGTCACAACCACAGCCGGGCTGACCATGCAGATATCGGCGGAGACTGGATCAGTGTAAGGCGTCGCCGCAACAGGGTCAAACTCCCAGCCCCACCACACGAGGCGCTAGCCGGTCCTACTCGCCGAGAAGCCCCTTCTTTAGCCCTGCATTCGGGGGCTTGGGCCCGAGCCATGAGGAGAAAAACATGTCTGCGAAGCCCTGGCCCGGGATCACGTTCTTCTGCTGGCCCTGTAAATCGTAAGTTGTGCCTTCGCCGGGAACATACGTGAACTCCATCTCATCGCCGGGTTTGACGGGTTCGAGGGTGTCGAAGAGACGGTCGATTTCGGGCTGCATTATCTTTTTCGCGTCCGGCGCATTGTCGCTAAATGCATCGTCGAAGGCGTCGGCAATTTGTTTTTTGCTGGCACTGTGGACGAAGTGCAAAACGATCCTTTTCGTCTGGTTGCCGTGAATGATGGCGTTGGCGTCAGAGGATTTCTGTTCCAGATAAAGCCCGGCCACATAAACCTTGAACATGTACTTGGTTCGCAGGCCCATTCCATTCAGGATCAGGGTTTTGCCGACAGCTTGCACTTTGTCTGGCAGGTTTACTCCGTCGAGGGTACCGGCAAATAGAGGCAACGCCGAGGCCACACATATGAGGGGAATAAGAAGCGATTTGGAGAGCCTGCGAATGGGACCTCCTGGGAAGGTTCGAAGACGACTCGCCAAGAATGCGACTGCGAGAGCCGATGCCAGAACAGCCGAGATCGGGACGAAGCACTCGCGTGGACAAAACAGTTAACCACAGTTAACAGGAAAAGTCGAGATACGGTCGCTTTCCTGGCTTCCCATTTCCTAGCTTCCCATTTTCTGGCTTACCAAGAAATCCACAGAGTACTTTTCTTCGATGCGCCGCATTAAGCTTATACTTCCCCGACATGAACACAACATCGAGTTCGCGCCTGACGAATGCCCGGGAAGCTTTCAACAAGGTCAGTGTTTTTGGCCGGGGTATGTGGCGCTACTGGCGTTTGGGGGAGTCGGCGCCAGAGAGCAACTTGGTGGTGCAAAAGCTCTTTGCGCTTACCGATGGCAGATCGAATGACATCCTGTTCCGAATTCTGGAATCGAGGCGAAGAGAATCCGATTTCCGCCTGGGCTGGGAGGGCGCGTCTCGGATCAGCGATGCCGGCAGTCTGGACCCGAGCATCGACGAAGTGGTTCGTGCTCTGAAAGAAGACGGCGTCGTGGTCATTCCGCCGCGGCTCAAAAAAGAAACCATTCAAAATCTCTACGACCTGGCCCAGTCGTGCCCATTGAAGACGATCACGTACGGCGCGGCTCCGGCGGATCAGGCCGCGGGGGTGCAAACGCAAACCCCAATTTCCGAGCGCAGCGCGGCTCAGGGAATCGACCCGGCGCAGCCCCGCTATTCCGTGTATACGGTCGAGCGGGAGCGATTGCTGGAAAACGAGCACATTCAAAATCTTTTGTGCGATCCGTATTTGCTGGCGGTGGCCACACGTTATCTCGGCGTCTTCCCGGTGATCACGAAACCTGACATGTGGTGGGATACGGACTTTGTGCCTCACGGGCTGCGGCCGCGACCGTTTCATACCGACTCGGGCTGCTTGCGCTGGCTGAAGGTCGGCATCAATCTGACCGACACAACGTTCGAGACGCCGCATTTCGTCTACGTAAAGGGTTCTCATAATCCCAACCGAACCACGCGGCCGCTGACCAAACGACTGGCCAGTCGTATGAACCTGAGCGATCAAGAAGTTCGAGATGTCTGTCCGGAAAAGATTGTTCATGTCACGGCGCCCGCAGGGTCGATCATGTTGGCCGATACCCGAGGGATTCACAAAGGCGAACTTTCCCAGCGCGGATACAGGTTAATTTTGTATTTCGGTCTGGAAGGAAGTGCTTTCAACAATATCGACCTGCCGGTGCGGGTGAATAAAGTCGGAAGTGAGCTGGCGAAGGCTATGAGCGCAAGGCCGTTCAGTTACCAGTTCTTTCACACTACGCAGTAACGGCGGAGTTCAGAGGTCAGGGGGCAGAGCTCAGATTTGTGGAGCGAACATCCTGCGACGCATGCCCGGTGTGACTGCGCAATCGGACTTCTGCAATCTGCAGTCTCAAATCCGAATTCCAGTCACTTTCGTAACTCGGGGTTCTCATCACGCCCAACTTACAATGACCTCGAAGTCGCGATAACACGTGGCGAGTGATACGGATCAACTATGGCGTGGGAGAAACTTTCCCGGCAGCAAGCGACTGTCCCTCTGGTGGGCACGTCTGCCGTTTGGATCGCACTTGTTCTAGTGGCCGCCAGATTCACAAACTTCAATGAGCCTTATCTGCCTTTCGCGATTGCCGGAACTTCCGTCTTTTTTTTACGCAGCAAGTTATCGCGCGTGGAAATTTATGCCTGGCTGCTGGTTTCAGCGCTTCTGGTCAGAGTGACCCATTTGCCGGAGGTTCCGTTCTGGGTGTTGCGCGTGGCGGCAGCGATGGCGCTGGTTGGGTTTGGCGCGGCCTTGCTGCTGGGATTGCGAGCGATCTGGTCGGAGCGCGAGGACAGCGAGAATTCTCTGGCACTGCTCGCGCCCGCTTTGATTCTGATGCTGTTCATTGCCGGCTGCGCGCGTGTGCTGAGCCTGAGCAGCGGCGTCAATCCCCAGACCGACGACGCGTGGCTCTTCGCGTTTGACGGTAGCCTGGGATTCCAGCCCAGCTTCACACTGGGCCGAGTAATGTACGACAGCTTGTTGCTGACCAGCACTTCGATGCTGACTTATCTGGCGCTGCCTTTTGCGATGGCGGTGGTTTGCGCCTGGCAGATTCCAGCCGGGGCGCGACGAATTTCCTGGTACATGCTGACCGTATTGCTGCTGGCTGGATTGGGGGGATGGCTGCTTTACAACATTGTGCCCGGCACTGGACCGATCTACGCCTTTGGGCGCGACTTTCCGTGGAAAGAACTTCCCTACAAAGATTTGTGGCGCCTCAGGCTGGGGAAATTGACGATTCCAACGACGATCCCACGCAATGCCATGCCATCGTTGCACGTGGCATGGGTTGTGTTGCTCTACTGGAATAGCAAAAAGTTCCCCGCTGCGATGCGTGCTGGCGTGCTGGCCTTCCTGATGGTGACTGTCTTTGCCACGCTCGGAAGCGGGCAACATTATCTCGTCGATCTCGTCGGGAGCCTGCCCTTCGCTCTAACGGTTCAGGCGGCGGCGTTCCTAATATTCCGCGATCAATCGATTGGTGGTCAGCCGGTCGCCGGGAAATCCGGCTCCGGCCGAATTATGGCGAGCAAGTTTCGGCTGATGGTCGCCGCGGTTGCCGGTCTCGGCCTGACTCTGAGCTGGCTGGCTATCGTCCGTTTTAGCGTAGGCATGGCCCTAAAGTCGCCGGCGATTCCGTGGATGCTGGTGCTCGCCACCAGTTCGACCGCATTGTTGCTCCGGCACTGGATGTCGCAGACGGATGTCAGCGCCGGACGGATGGTTGGCACGAAGGTGGTCGTGGAGAAATCTGCCGCAACGGGACTGGCGCTCCGGTAGGAGGTTGTGTCGTAGCTTCTCTTTCGCCCCTTCGGGCTCTCTTGTTTCCCACTCCACCCACAGCTTGGGCTATGGGGTGCATTCTTGCGCCGCTTCGCGGCTTTCATCGGGCTCTCGTTGGAACTACCCCTGTCGTCTGTCATCGGCCCGTTTGTTCGGACTACTGCTATTGCTGTTCGTTCCACCACTAGGGTCTCGGTGAGAGTTTCGAAAGAGCCGTAGCAGGGATTCCACCGGCTGACAATTCTGCCGAGGTTCGGACTGCGATCTTGCCCATCCGCTGCCAGAATTCATCTATTCGATTGAAATACAAGCACTTACAAGAAAAATCGTTGCGCTCGGACAAGGCCTCTGCTAATCTTTCCGGAGGCTGGAGCTTCGACGCGCCGCCCTGCCGCGGCTGCCAGGATCCCACCCGTTTCCCCCTGGAATCTGAACGTTCCTGCAATAATGCGCTTAAAGGCTTTGTGGCTTAGTATCATGCAACTCAGACAAATTTAATCAGGAGACACCATCGTGTCGAAGAATCGTTATTTGTTCACTTCTGAATCCGTAACTGAGGGCCATCCCGACAAGATCGCCGACCAGATTTCCGACGCCATTCTCGATGCCTGCCTGACCGACGACGCGTTCAGCCGCGTGGCTTGCGAAACTCTGACCGCGACCGGACTGGTGATGATTGCGGGCGAAATTACGACCAAGGCTTATGTCGACTTCCAGCAGGTGGTGCGCGGTACCGTCCAGTCCATCGGATACGACAACGCCCTGCACGGCTTCGATTGCAATACCTGCGCCGTGATCTCGAGCATCAACAAGCAGTCGGGCGATATCGCCATGGGCGTCGACACCGGCGGCGCGGGCGATCAAGGCATGATGTTCGGTTACGCCGTGAACGAGAATGAAGATCTGATGCCGACTCCGATCTCGCTGGCGCACAAGCTGACCATGCGGCTCTCGCAGGTTCGCAAAGACGGCACACTTCCCTTCCTTCGTCCCGACGGAAAATCCCAAGTCACAGTGGAATATGACGCGAACGGCAAAGTGCTCCGCGTTGACGCCGTTGTGATCTCCACGCAACACGCTGAGACCGTGACCAACGACGAACTGCGCGCAGGCATTCTGAAGTACGTGATTCAGGCGGTGATTCCGGCGCATCTGCTCGATGAAAATACGCGCTATCACATCAATCCCACGGGACGCTTCGTCGTTGGCGGACCGATGGGTGACACAGGGCTAACCGGCCGGAAGATCATTGTCGACACCTACGGTGGCATGGGACGACACGGCGGCGGGGCTTTCAGCGGCAAGGATCCGACGAAAGTTGATCGGTCGGCCGCTTACATGGCACGCCACATCGCGAAAAACGTGGTTGCTGCCGGGCTCGCCGACCGCTGTGAAGTGCAGCTGGCTTATGCGATCGGAGTCGCCGATCCGGTCAGCGTGCTGGTCGAGACTTTCGGGACGGAGAAAGTCGATCCCGCGATCATTCCGGACCTGATCCGTGCGCACTTCAAGCTCACGCCGCGGGCCATCATCGATTCGCTGAACCTGCGCCGTCCGATTTACAAGAAGACCGCGGCTTACGGGCATTTTGGACGCAATGATCGTGACTTTACGTGGGAGGTGACCGACAAAGCGGCTAAGCTGGCCAGCGATGCCGGTCTGCGGGAACCCGTAGCTGCGCGAAAGTAAATTCTCAACCACAGAGGGCACAGAGTTCCACCCATGATTTCCCTGTGAACCCTCAGTGACCTCTGGTTTAGATTCTTGTTCGTGAACATGCCCTGATGCGTTGTGATGTTTGTATGGTTTAGGATTTTGCTTCGTGAACCTTCGTGACCTTTGTGGTGGAAGGTTCAGGAATTCTAAAGAGGAGAAGTAATGTCAACCGCCGCCGTCAATTGCGATATTAAGAACATCGAACTGGCCGATCTGGGCAAGAAGCGCATCGAGTGGGCGAACCAGTCGATGAAGGTTCTGCAGATCATCCGCAAAGAATTCATCAAGAACCAGCCGCTGACCGGCATCCGCATTTCGGCCTGCCTGCACGTTACCGCGGAAACGGCGAATCTTGCCATCTGCCTGCGCGATGGCGGAGCCGACGTGGTGCTGTGCGCATCGAATCCGCTCTCCACGCAGGATGATGTCTCAGCTTCGCTGGTGCGCGATCACAACATTCCCGTGTTCGCCATCAAGGGCGAAGACAACGACACGTATTACAACCACATCCTCGCCGCCATCGATCACAAGCCGCAGATTACGATGGACGACGGCGCGGATCTGGTCACGATCCTTCATACCAAGCGCACCGACGCGCTCGAGGGCGTCATCGGAGGGACGGAAGAGACAACCACCGGGGTCATTCGCTTGCGCGCCATGGCGAAAGAAGGCGTGCTGAAGTTCCCCATCGTTGCTGTAAACGACGCCGATACGAAGCATCTGTTCGACAATCGCTACGGAACCGGACAATCCACGATCGACGGGATCATCCGCGCCACCAACTTTCTGCTCGCCGGATCAAAATTTGTCGTGGCCGGCTACGGATGGTGCGGCCGCGGTCTGGCTTCCCGCGCACGTGGCTGCGGCGCCGAAGTGATCGTCACCGAAGTCGATCCCACCAAAGCGCTGGAAGCCGTGATGGACGGCTTCCGCGTCATGTCGATGACGGAGGCGGCCAAACTCGGTGACGTTTTCTGCACCGTGACCGGCAACAAGAGCGTGCTCACGAAAGAGCACTTCGCGCTCATGAAGGATGGTGCGATCATATCGAACTCCGGCCATTTCAATGTGGAGATCGACATTCCCGCGCTGGAAAACATGTCGTCGTCGAAGCGGACCACTCGTAACTTCGTCGACGAGTATTCGCTGAAAGACGGGCGGAAGATCAACCTGCTCGGCGAGGGCCGCCTGATCAATCTCGCTGCGGCCGAGGGCCATCCCGCCAGCGTGATGGATATGAGCTTTGCCGACCAGGCGCTCTCGGTGGAATACATGATGAAGAACGCTAAGAAACTGGAAAAGACGGTCTATCGCGTCCCCGATGAACTCGACAAGCGCGTCGCACGACTGAAGCTTGAATCGATGAGCATCAAAATTGACAAGCTAACTCCCGAGCAGGAAGAGTACCTGGCGGGGTGGTCCGAAGGCACATAGCGCAGTTGTGGAAGAGCGGCGCTTCGGCGCCGCGTAATGGCGAAGAACAAAGGAAGGATTGCCCCATCCTTGTCGCGTTTTGTGCGACAGGGTGACTTTTGTGTGGACGGACACCCTCGTCTCAAGGGCCCGGAACATTCCGGGCCGTTTTAATTTTGTCGCGAAAAGTTGCGCCGCCCTTCTGCCGAGAGGGGACTGTTTTCTGCCAGCACCCGTGCCAAAGACCAGACGGCCGAGGCGGCCGTCGCCACATGGGGTCGTCGCCAACAGGACGTTTAGGAATTGTCAGATGGGGGCACGACGAAAAACGCAGCGGCCCGAAATTTCCGGGCCGCTGGACTGCCGAGAGGCAGTCACTCCAAGTTCCTTCCCGTCAGAAAACGCTTGTACCTTGGTCACGGACAAAGTAGTACATTAGCACTTACTTCTCCTCGACAAAGGTCAAAACACTCAGAGGCGGTGGTGAAATCTACTCACGCCATGATGGCAGGACCGGTGCGCCGTGATTCATACCACAGCGCCAGTTCCACACGATTCCACAGACCGAGTTTGTCGTAGATGACCCGAAGGTAGTTCTTTACCACATGTTCCGTGGTGCCTATCTCCTTGGCCACTTCGCAGTTTTTCAGGCCTTCGGCAACAAGTTGGATGACTCTCCGTTCCCGTTCACTGGGGACACGGCTTCCATAACGCTCGTCTGCAGACACGATTGCCTCCGATAAAGTAGAGTTGCTAGCTTGACTCGCTTGATTCCACCGTTAATGCCGAAGCGGAGAAACAGGCGGTTAAAGTGAGCTTTCACTGTTCGCCGGGCCATATTGAGTTGGCTGGCGATCTCAGCGTTGTCACATCCTTGTAAGAGTAGTTCTACGATTTGCTTCTCGCGCGGGCCCAGCCGAACGTTGGGGGTTTCATTCATCCGGATACCCTCGTAAGTTTTCTCCCTTCATAGAACTTCAACCTCGACTGGGTGACGTAGCACCCACGATGCCATTACTGGGGAATTTTCCTCAATGGCGATGGAATGGCCATTTCCACAGGCAATCGAGCCACGCGTTACCATTCCGTAAACAGCATTAGCCGGATTTCTAATGGGTTTGCTGGCATGGCACTTTCGAGCCAGTTGGCGAAAGGGTTATCGAAAAGCGCGTAAAAACAGGAAAAATTCGACGAACAGCGCGCGGTGGACCGCGAGCTGCGCCACGACCGTTGAAATGCGTTTGCCCCGGAATACAGGATTCACCCTAGCATTGAGTTAGATCGGCTCAGGTTCGCCGGATGTGGGGCTACAGACTGATCGACACGGATTCTAGGGTGAACACCTTAGACGAAAATTCCGGCTTTCGAGCGAGATTCGGCACAAATTACACAATGGGGCAGTTCGCTGATTTCACTAAGATGGCTACCTGAGAGGGCATCGAGCGCCCGGGATGACAGGAGCACGGCATGAGCCGTGGCTCCGCAGGGTGAAAGAGACATCTGCCCCAGCACTTCGATGCCTGCAACAAATTAGAAGGGTGAAAGAGACATCTGCCCCAGCACTTCGATGCCTGCAACAAATTAGAATGGAGGCATGAAAGACTGCCGCCAATTTTTCATTCACGGGGAGTGGGTCCATCCCGAGAAGCCGCACGATTTCGAGGTAATCAACCCTGCGACTGAGGAAGCCATCGCTATCATCTCGCTGGGCAGCGCAGCCGACGTCGACAAGGCCGTCAGCACCGCCAACCAGGCATTTGAATCGTACTCGGAGACGACGGTTGAGGAACGGACCAGCCTCCTGCGGCGCATCATCGACGTCTACAAAGCAAAGAGCGACGAGACGGCTGAAGCTATTTCGATGGAGATGGGAGCTCCGCTTGTATTCGCGCGCAAGGCTCAGGTTGCAGCGGGCCTGGGACATCTGCTCGAGGCCGTGAAAATTCTGGAACATTTTCAGTTCGAGCAAGTGAAGGGATCGACCTTGATGAGGAAAGAGCCGATCGGTGTGTGTGGCCTCATCACTCCCTGGAACTGGCCGATGAATCAGATTGCGGCCAAAGTGGCGCCCGCGCTGGCGGCGGGATGCACGATGGTGCTCAAGCCCAGCGAACTGGCTCCGCTTTCAGCATATCTCTTCGCGCAGATTCTGGAGGAAGCGAAGGTTCCGCCCGGAGTGTTCAATCTGATCAATGGAGACGGACCCACGGTTGGAGCGGCGATCGCGGGGCATCCCGCCATTGCAATGGTTTCCTTTACCGGATCAACGCGCGCCGGCGTGGCTGTCGCCATGGCAGCCGCGCCTACGGTCAAACGCGTGACACAGGAATTGGGAGGGAAATCGGCGAACATCGTTTTAGACGACGTTTTGGACAACTCAAATTTCGCGAAAGCGGTGCGCGAAGGCGTGCAGTCGTGTTTTCGCAATACCGGGCAATCGTGCAACGCGCCCACGCGGATGCTGGTGCCCCAGTCGCGGATGGCCGAAGCGGGGGAGATCGCGAAGCAGGAAGCGGAAGCGGTGAAAACGGGCGATCCGCAGAGCAATGACACGCATCTCGGTCCGCTGGCCAGCAGAGCGCAATTCGAAAAGGTTCAGCGATTGATTCAGCGAGGCATGGCGGAGGGAGCAACCATGGTTGTGGGTGGCACGGGCCGGCCAGAAGGAATCAGCAAAGGGTATTTCGTAAAGCCAACTGTCTTCACCAATGTTCGGAATGACATGACAATCGCGCGGGAAGAGATTTTTGGCCCCGTGCTTTCGATCATCGGCTACAAGGACGAAGATGACGCGGTGCGCATTGCCAATGACTCTCCCTATGGACTGGCCGGGTTTGTGACTTCTGGGGACCGCGAACGGGCGCGGCGGGTGGCGAAGCGGATTCGCGCAGGGAATGTACACATCAACGGCGCGCGAGTCGACTTCGGCGGTTGCTTTGGAGGCTATAAACAATCGGGCAATGGCCGGGAGTGGGGCGAGGCCGGGCTGGAAGAGTTCCTGGAACTGAAGGCCGTCTTCGGGTATGCGGAAGTGGCCAAGCCGGCCAAGCCCTGACATTCGGTAGCATCCAATACAAGGTGGTTCCCGGAAATCTGTCAGCTCGCGTGACATCTTCAGTCTCTCTGGCTGTCCGGAATAATGGAACGCCATCCGGAATGATGAAACCTGGGGTCTGACTCCGCGTCTATTTATATCGTATTACGATACAACAAACGATAGCGTCGTGGAATCTATTACTGCAAGGAAGATTTTCGGGATTCACCGTCCCCGCCGGTGCCACTCTGCCAGGCGTCGAACAAAAGAGCGGTTCCCGCACATATTCCCGTCACTTCAGCTCGATGAGGTATACAAACAGATGACGAGATTTACAGCTTTACTCGCTTTGTTGGTGCTAGCGCTTGCCGTATGCTCGTTTGCGACGGCCAGCCAGAACTCGAACAACCAGGCCAGCCATTCGAAGACTACGGCCAACTCTGCGGCTGCGAATAGGAGCGCAAAGAAGGCCAAAACCGAGCACGCGAAACAGTCCACCGCCAAGAATGTGCTGGCGCAGCCCGAGAATCTTTCTGGAACGATCTCAATGATTTCCGGGAAAGAAGTGACGTTGATGGGCTCCAACGGTGTGCCTTACGATTTCGACTTAACCGGCAAAACGCGGATTGAAGCTTCGAACCAGAAGCTCACTCCCAACGAACTGGATCGGGAGATGCACAAGCAGGCCACGGTTCATTTCCTGCCGACCGCACAGGGCAACATGGCGGAGACGATTCAGATCAGCGCTTCGTAGTGATGGTAGAGTTCCTGCGGACTGGCGGACAAGAGTGTCCGCCCCAACACTTGAAGACGGCAAAACGCTCCGGCGGGCAGGAGTGTCCGCCCCGCACTGGGCCGAAGGCGAAGCTCGCAGATTCACAAAAACGTCCGCAGAAACTCTCCACTCTGATAGTCTTTTTTCTTCGTACGATCTTTTCTTCGTAGAATCCGGTCTTCGCCCTTGCGAAAACTCCTGTTCATCACTGTGCTCGTTCCCATCCTTGGAGCTGTGGGCTGGTGGTATTTCCGCGAGCAGTCGCTCCCGAACTATGGGCCGGCATATCGCGAATACGCTTACGTAAGCAATGGCAAGAGCAACACGGTCAGCGTGATTGATCTGCGGACGCTGGCGCTGGCCAAAACAATTCAGGTAGGCAGCGAGCCGACTGGGCTGGCAGCGAACGGCAAGAAGAATGAAATTTACGTAGTGAATACAGGGTCGAACACTGTTAGCGTAATCGATGCAGAGCGAAATGCGATCGTAGGGTCGATCGGAGTGCACACGCGTCCTTATTTCATCGATGTAAGTGGGGACGGGAAGCGTGCCTATGTGGCTGACTCAGGATCGAATGAGGTCAGCGTGATCGACCTGGAAAAGCGGGTTGTGGTCGGCAACATTCGCGTGGGAGTTGCGCCTGGACTGGCGCGGGTTTCGCCAGATGGGGAAACGGTGGTTGTCTCGAACCGCGGTGATAATACTGTTTCGCTGATCGACGCGAAAGGTCTGCGGGTGCGCGCGACTCTGCCGGTTTGCGAGCATCCGGAAGACATTGCCATTCTTCCCGACTCGAGCAAAGCGTTCGTTTCATGTTCCGGATCGTCGCAGATTGCGTCGATTCAACTGGCCAACGCAGGGACGGACGCGACGGCGAAACCGGTTGAGAGAAAAGATGACCGGGTTCTAGCATTGCTCGATGTGGGGCGCACGCCGGTCAGCCTGGCTCTCAAACCCGACGGTGGCGAAATGATGGTGTGCAACTTCGATTCCGACAGCATTTCAATCATCGAGACCTATAACGATGAGGTTGGCAGTAGCCCCGACATTGGCCACCATCCGGCGAAGGCGGTCGTCACGCTCGACAACTCCCGGCTGTACGTTTCGAACTTTGGATCGAATAGCGTTGCGGTTTACGACATCGACATGGGACGCCTGATCGCGACTCTGAACGTGGGCAGCCGTCCGGATGGACTGGCGTTGACACCGGATGAGAATTATCTGCTGGTGTTGGATACGCAGTCGGGCGATGTGACGGTGATTCAGAAGCGCCGGCCGCGGAAGCTGGAACCGAGCGAATATTCCCTGTTGACGCTGATCCCCGTCGGCGTGCAACCGAACGCGATCGTGGTGAAGGCATTTATGGCAAGCGAGGCAAAGGCATCGCGGTAGCTGGTTATAGCGCACTGTTGTTGCAGGGGAGATCCCTCGCCGCACTCGTCAAAGCGTGCGGCTTCGGGATAACGGCCCGCGTTAAGAGTCTTTCTTCACAGAACTGAAACCGCATGCTGCTGCAGGAAAATGTTTCGCTGGCGCCGCTGACGACGTTTAGCATCGGCGGTCCCGCGCGTTTTTTGGTCGAAGCCAAGTCGCGGGCGGAGGTCGAAGAAGCGGTTGCGTTGGCGCAGCAGAGAGACCTGCCACTATTTATTCTCGGGGGCGGAAGTAATCTCCTCATTTCCGACTCCGGCTGGCCGGGACTCGTTCTGAAAATCGGAATCACAGGAATCGAACGTCGTTCCGGCACGGACGAAGGCCGCGTTCTCTTCGACGTGGGCGCGGGCGAATCGTGGGAACGCTTCGTTTCGCATGCTGTCATGGCCGAATGCGCCGGCGTTGAGTGCCTGAGCGGAATTCCGGGGAGCGTGGGCGGGACTCCGGTGCAGAACGTCGGAGCCTATGGACAGGAAGTCGCCGAGACGATCGAGTCCGTCGAAGTTTTCGATCGGCGCGATGGCAAAGTACGCAAATTGTGCAAAGAGGCCTGCGGATTTTCTTATCGCTCGAGTATCTTCAATACCAGTGAACGCGATCGGTTCATCATTCTTCGAGTCACTTACGCGCTCACGCCGGGCGGCGATCCGCATGTCGAATACGCCGATTTGCGGCGACATTTTGAGGGACGCGATACGCGGCCGAACCTGACCGAAACCCGCGAAGCCGTGCGCCACATTCGCGCGCGCAAAGGGATGCTGATCGTGCCCGGCGATCCCGATTGTCAGAGCGCAGGATCATTCTTCAAGAATCCTGTGCTCAGTGACGAGCAACTGGCCGATCTGAAAGAGCTGGCGACTGGTAAGGAGCTTACGGTTCCGAGCTATCCCGGGCTGGAGCAGCAGCATAAAGTGTCTGCGGCCTGGTTGGTGGAAAAGTCCGGATTCGCGCGCGGATATGGAGTTGGGCACGTCGGCATCTCAAGCAAGCATTCGCTCGCGATTGTCAATCGTGGCGGAGCAACCGCCGCGGAAGTTCTCGCGCTAAAGGAAGAAATCCAGCAGAGGGTGGAAGAAATCTGGGGCGTTCGGCTGGAGCCGGAACCGGTGTTTGTTTAGGGGCCAGGGGTCAGGGATCAGGGACCCGGCGTCAGCGTAAGCCCGAGGCACTGATGTGAGACTTGTGGTCCCTGATCCCTACATTGCAAGCATCGCCTCCGCCAATCGTTCTTCAGTAGGTCGCTCTCCAGAAAATCGTTCCCCAGAAAAATTGATGAACAAGACGGCTCCCAACCCGGTCTTCATGATTGAGGGCAGACGAGTGTTGGCGGGAGAGGCGATCCTGAGCGGCGCGTCGGCAATCGATCGCGGCAAAGATGAGGCGAGCGATGCCGAACGCAGTCAGGCAAAGACCGCCGACGAAGCCATCGCCGCCCTGGTTCGCGAGCATTCACGCCTGGTGTACCGCATCGCGTACGCGGCGCTGCGCCAGCATCAGGATGCGGAAGATGCCACACAGGAAGTGTTTCTCCGCGTGCTGCGCTACCGATCGACGCTGGCGGACGTGGAAGATCCGAAACCATGGCTGGCGCGAATTGCATGGCGAGTGGCCGTCGAGCGCAACAAACGGCGGCGGACTGACGTGAGTTCGATCGAGGATGAAACGTTCAGCACGGATCTGGCTTCTTTGGACGCGATGGCGGATGCGCAGCGGCAGAAAGTGCAGGTCGGCGCCATCTTAGACCATCTGATTCGGGCGTTGCCGGAGAAACTGCGCCAGCCACTGATTCTCTCGACCATCGAGGAGATGTCGCCGCGAGAAGTGGCCACGACTCTCGGGATCAGCGAAGCAGCTGTGCGCTCACGCGTATTTCGAGCGAGGAAAATTCTGAAAGAAAAACTCGCGGAACGAATTGGCACTAGAGGTTAGGAATGCAGAGCAATCACCACGAACGATGGAACGACGCGGAGACGGGAGGCGACGTCCTCGATCGCGCGCTCGATGCAGCGCTGGCGAAGTACAGCTCCGTCGAGCCGAGGCTCGGGCTCGAACAGCGAATCCTGGCACGCTTGCGATCCGAGCAAGATAGGATTCCAACTCGCTCCTGGTGGCAATGGAGCGCAGTGGGCGCGGTCACCGCTCTGATCGTGATCGCGATTGGGTTCGCTTGGAAATCGAACTGGCCTGCGAAAACGGTCAGTCAGCGGCATCCTTCGGCTCCGATCGAGATGGCGCAGCCTTCGGCGACTCAGGTTGCGGCAAACGGCGAGACGCAGGCCGCTGCTGTTATACGCCGGAGATACAAGGCAACACGCCGCCGCGTTCCTCGGCCGGTAGCTGTCGCCGATGAACCCAAGCTCGATCAGTTCCCGTCGCCAGAGCCACTGACTCAAGAAGAGTTGGCTTTAGTTCGCTACGTAAGGCAGTTCCCGAGCGACGCGGTAATGGTCGCGAGCGCGCAGGAGGAGTTCGAGAAAGAAATACAGCAGGAGGGCGCGGCCGGAAGGCAAGACACCTCTAATTCCATTAAAGAAGAAAGGTAACGATCATGCGAAAGAGAACTGGTTCCATTCTGGCAGTCATCCTGTGTGTGCTTTGCTGCGGAGCTTCGCTTACTCGCGCGCAGGAAGCTCCGAACGAGTCCAAACCTGCAAAAACGAAAGTCGTTCAGGCGTATCGTCTGGATTTTTCTTTCAGCGAACTTGAAGGCGAGAAAAAAATAAACACCCGGCATTACTCCATGGACCTGACATCCGGCCAAACCAACGACATAAAGATTGGATCGCGGGTTCCCGTGACCACGTTCGTGAACAACAAAGATTCCGGGCCCGGCACACAGTATCAATACATTGACGTAGGAACAAACATTAATGCCCAGCTGCGACCCATCCCCAACAGCGATGAGGAAGAACTGGTCGTTCGCAGCGAGATCAGTAGTCTAGATCCCAGTCCGGAGGGCGGAAGTTGGCCCAATGTAGGCCCCGTGATTCGGCAAATCAAGATCACGGGCAGCACAATTCTGGTCGAGGGAAAACCGCTGATGGTGGGCAGCATGGATGATCCCACCTCCAAACGGGAGTTTGAACTGGAGGTCACGGTCACCAAGCTGCGTTAGGTGGTCTGAGAGCCTTTCTCCCTGGGATCAACTGTCGAACACCCCCACCCTAGCCGCAAAGGACGCAGCTAGGATGGGGCACCCGCAATTCTCATGGCTTCTTCGAAAATCTTTACGAACATTTGGCGGGTTAGCTTGCCGGTCTGCGTGTTCTGATTTGACGGATGATAGCTGGCCAGCAAAATCTTGCCGTCGGACATGGGATATCGCGCGCCGTGCTTGAACAGAAACGCTTTCTTGCTGGGCAGCACTCCTCGGCGCTTCAGGTAATTCAAGTACGCATCGAATCCGATTTTGCCCAGCGCGACCACCACTTTCACATCAGTCAACCCTTCCAACTCGCGATCGAGATATTCAGAACAATTCGCCAACTCCGAAGGCAGCGGCTTGTTATCGGGCGGGGCGCAGCGGACTGCGGCGGTGATGTACACATTCGTGAGCTCTAATCCGTCATTGCGATCGGTTGCTGTGGGCTGATTGGCGAAGCCTGTCTCGTAGAGCACGGGATACATGAAATTGCCGCTGGCATCGCCAGTGAAAGGACGTCCCGTGCGGTTCGAGCCGTGCGCGCCGGGCGCGAGTCCCAGGACCAGCACCCCGGCATGCGGATCGCCGAAGCCGGGCACGGGCTTGCCCCAGTAGTCCCAATCGCGGTAGGCGCGGCGCTTCTCGCGCGCGACCTGCTGGCGATATTTCACCAGCCGCGGACAACGCGTGCAGGTGATCACTTCGCGATTGAGAATTTGGAGCCAGTCCACCGGCTCATTACACCATGTTCTGCCTCGAGTCTGCTTAGAGCGTGTTTGCCCGTTTCAAAAATGCCTTTGTCTGGCTGGAGAAATGTCCCCCCGGGGGCTAAAACCCGCGTCTTAGTTAGGCTTCAGCGGCACGCCTGGAAGCCGTACCCTTCTCAAGACCTATTGTTGAAACACGCTTTCTTGAAAACCTGCCGATAGATGGAAACGTCACGAGAACTTTGGAAACGATATCCGAAGTGGCGCAGGGGGGCCTAAAGCAGCGCAGTCACTACATTGCGAATGCCCAGAGCGGAGCACGCGCCCAACACTGACGATACTACGCAGAGACCGAAGATCACGTAACGCGACCTCGGCAGCCAACGATCGAAGGCCAGCAACAGGAAAGGAACTACCGGGATGACAAACCGGGGAAAGTCAGCACGAGCCCAATGGACAGAGTTGTAGCAAAAAAGAAAAATCAGACAGCTGAGAGCAAAGATGGTTTCTGGTGAGGAGTTCCGAAAACGGTGGCGGAAGTCTTTTGCGAGCATCCTGCCGAGGCCTAACGCTGCGAAGATGATCCAACCACACGTGAAAACTACATTCGTCCAGGGTTCGCGGTTGTGCACGAGGCTGATGAGCATCGCGCGGAAAGGCCAGCCGATGGCCGGGCCACTCTGCCAATCCGCCTGCTTGTACTGGTGAACCTGGTAGAGCGGGTCGTGAAAATAGATGGCAAACGGGAGCAGATAGAGCCCGCCGATGAGGATCGCGATTGCGGTGCAGAGCAGTGCTTTTTTGTAGTCCTTGCGACCGAGCAGATACAAACCGATTCCGAGGAGGGCGAATATGCCCAGGGGACGGACCAGCGTCGCGAATGAGGCCAGAATCGAAGCTGCGATCCAGTTCTGTTTGCGAGCCATCAGGAAGACAGGAAATAGAAGGAGAACGAAAAGCGGCTCGGCTCCTCCGAGGAAGGAAAGCTGAAGCCAGGTAAAATTGCACATCACAAAAAAAGCTGCGATCCATAGGCCCCAGAGACGTCGAGCCAGGAACATGCTCCCCAGAGACGACAGCATGGAGATCATCAGAAGAATGGATCGGAGCGGAAGGTGAGCCCAGGAGAAGCCCGCGATGAGGTAAGGCAATCCCCAGAATTGCTTGACGTTGACTCCTTGAAACTGCCAATGCTGAATGCCTTTTGCAGCAGCCAGGTACGACAGATTGTCGCCGAACGCGTCGACCTGAGCTGCGTAGGTTTGGAAGTGAGTCAGAACCAGCAGGAAAATACTGCACGCTACTGACCAGAGCAGGAGCAGTTCAAGATTGGAGAGTGGGGTCGAAGAGGACAGCGGTGCTGCGGTTGGCCGTGCTGGAGTGGCTACTGCGACAGAGTTTGGCAATTCGCGGAATGTCCCGTCCGAAGATGCGATGTGCCTGCAGTTTGAGCTGGCCTGAAGGTGGAGTCCGTCTTCGGCGGGCATAAGTTTAGCATAGGGCGGTTTCGTGCTTTTCCTCCTCTGGTCAAGCTGAGCCCTATCAGTCGATGAAATTGCTGCGTTGTACGTGCGGATCGACTCCATTGACTGGTAATCTGACCCACAATTCAACGGATCATATAAATTCAATGAAGGCGAGTTCAGCCGTTGCGCATGGCACCTAAGTGCAAAACTGAGTCTTACTTGAGAAAGCATGCGAGCTGCATTCTATTTTTCGCATTCCTATCCGGATGTCTATTTTGGAATTCTGCAACGCGCTCAGCTGAAGGGGGCGCTCCAAGACAAAGCTCCAAATCCCGTCCGTTGTCACAGCCTTGCTGTTCCCCGGCTAAACGCAATGCCAACGCCACCGTCTCGGGCGC
Source organism: uncultured Acidobacteriaceae bacterium (assembly GCA_963772045.1). Taxonomy (GTDB): domain Bacteria; phylum Acidobacteriota; class Terriglobia; order Terriglobales; family Acidobacteriaceae; genus Sulfotelmatobacter. The sequence goes on from CAVYWC010000008.1 coordinate 85,309, forward strand.
GCCGGCAATCCAGTTCGAGAATGTCATTCGAGCCTCGAATGTGAAGTTCACTCTCAGAAACAGCGTCAGCCCACAAAGGTACACATTTGAAACCATGACGGGCGGAGTCGCCGTCTTCGATTACAACAACGACGGCCTGCTCGATATTTTCTTTACCAACGGCGCGGCCATCCCCACGATTGAAAAGACTGACTCTAGATATTGGAACCGGCTCTTCCGCAACAATGGGGACGGCACCTTCACCGATGTGACTGAAAAAGCGGGCCTGCAGGGCATCGGCTACTCCATGGGAGTGGCGGCCGGCGATTACGACAACGATGGATTTGTCGATCTCTACGTAACCGGCGTCAACCGCAATCAGCTTTTCCATAACAATGGAGACGGCACCTTCACCGACGTGACCGAGAAAGCGGGAGTCTCCGGTATGGTGCCCAAACTCGGAAAGGCCTGGTCCGTAACGGCTGGATGGTTCGATTACAACAACGACGGGCTGCTCGATCTTTTTGTGGTGAACTATCTTAACTACAGCATCAGAACTGCAACGCTCTGTGCGCAGCAAGGAATTGCGGCCTACTGCTCGCCGGTTGATTTTCTGGGAACGCCGAACATCCTCTATCGCAACAACGGCGACGGCACTTTTACCGACGTTTCCGAACAGTCGGGCATTTCCAAGTATGTCGGCAAAGGGATGGGGATGGCGTTTGCCGACTATGACAACGATGGATTTACCGATATCTTCGTCTCCAACGATACCTTCGAGAATTATCTTCTTCATAACAACGGCAATGGGACCTTTACGAATGTGGCGCTGCTCGCTGGCGTGGCATATAACGCGTTCGGCAAAGCCATAGCCGGCATGGCAGCAGACTTTCGCGACATCGACAACGATGGGAAGCCGGATATATTCGAAACCGCAATGTTCGGCCAAGGTTTCCCGCTTTACCAGAATTCGGGTAACGGCCAATTTCAAGACGTGACTGCCGCCTCCGGTCTGGCCGCCTTTACCAGCGGCTCAACCGCCTGGGGACTGGGGATTTTCGATTTCGACAACGACGGATTGAAAGATCTTTTCACGAGTAATTCCGACATCCTCGATAATTCCATGCAGCTGGCCCACCGGCCGTACCCTCTGCCCAATCGTGTTTTTCGCAATAAGGGCAATCTCAAATTTGACGATGTGAGTTCGAAGGCGGGAGCGTCATTTCAGGTCCCGGCTGCGCATCGCGGTGCGGCGTTCGGCGATCTGAATAACGACGGCAAGGTCGATGCTGTGGTGACAGTTCTCAACGGCCCGCCGGAGATATGGATGAACCGTTCCAGCAACAGAAATCACTGGATCATCCTGAAACTGGTCGGGGTCAAATCCAACCGCGACGGTCTGGGAACAAAGATCAAGCTAAGAACTTCTCTGGGGACCCAGTACAATCAGGCAACAACCACGGTTGGCTATAACTCTTCGAGCGATAGGCGCGTACACTTCGGGCTGGGATCAGCCGACGTGGTGGAAGAAATTGAATTGATATGGCCGAGCGGCATCAAGCAGGTTTTGAAAAACGTCAAAGCCAATCAGATCGTAACCGTACGGGAAAGCGCGCCTTGAACTCCAACCACCGTTATTTTGGCGCGAGATCGGCCGACAAACGCTGGGCTAGTTCGGTTTGCTCATTGCGGCGGAGCAGTTCGACAAGGTCCTTCATGAGTTCAGGATTGTTTCTCCCGTACGCCGCTACGGTTTCGGCGGCAAGGTCGGCGTCCGACACTTTCCCCAAATGGAAGTACGAATCGGAGAGCATGTACAGCAACTCCGGAGTCATAGTTTTGGATTTTGCCAGTTGTTCCGCCGCATCGGACCATAGCCCCTGGTGGTAGCGGACCTCGCCCATCTCGGCAATGGCCATCTGATCGTTGGGATCGTTAGCGAGTTCCGCTTTGAACTCCTTTTCGGCACCGGTGAAGTCGTGCTGCCTCAGCGCCAGAATTCCTTCATAGGTATGGGCCCCTCGTACCATTGGCTGAATTTCCAGCGCATGACGAAGACAGCGCAGGCCATCTTCCGTATCTCCCAGAAAGAGGTACAGCTTTCCAATAAATACATATGCATCAGCGGGCGTGGCGGGAGTTCCCTTGAAGCGTTCTCGATAGAGGTGTAGAGCATCCTCTTCCCGATGCTCGGCCAGCAATCGATAGGTCTGTGCCTTGATAGGGCTTTCGCGTTCATCACTCTCGATAGAACGGGCGAAGGTGATCTGTTCCATCATTAACTGATGCAGCGCAGCTTCGTGCTGCGCGTCTGCCGTCCGACCCATACCCGCATACGCCCGGGAGAGATAGAAATGCGCCAATAGACGCGTAGGCGCCAGCCGCAACACCAATTGCAATTTCTCGACGGCGGCCGGATAGTTCTTCAGTTCCATTTCGCATTGGCCCAGCCCCAACAACGCATCCACATCGTCGGCTTTGAACTCGAGGATGCGCTCAAAGGCATGCTGGGCCTCCTGCCATTTGGCGAGCTGAACGTCTACGCTAGCCAGCAGTTGCCAGCCGGTTAGATCGTTGGGCTGGGACTCAACTGCACGCGCGGCGGACTCCGTGGCGCTGGCGAGGTCCATCAATCGATAATCCGTCAGAGCGATGTCATAATCGATCCGCGGCAGCGTAGGATCGGAGCGCTGTGCCTTCACCAACCACTTCAGCGCTGCTTCGCACTGTTTTGTGCCGCAGAGTAGTTCTCCATACTTCTGCCAAACCGATGGATTGTCGGGCTCGGCCTTTAAACTCTGCCGGATGGCGTGCAGGGCCAGGTCGTCCTGCCCATTCAGGTGATAGGCTTGAGCAAGATAAAACTCAGCGTCCCCGTCGCCAGGAAGAATCCGGAGGCAGCGCTGCAGCAGCTTGATGGATTCTTCTTTTCGGCCCGCCGCTAGTTTGTAGGCTCCCGTTTTCAGCAAGACATCTGGGTCACTCGGCGCGAGCTTCAGAGCCTGTTCATAGGCAGCGGCCGCCTCGGTGCTGCGGCCCGCCTGCTCCAGCAACATGCCCTTCAGCTTGACTGCCGACTCAAACTCCGGATGCTGCTGAAGCAAGCGGAGGACAATATCCATCGCTCCTTGTTTATTTCCGTGTTCGGCAAGGTTTAGAGCCTCGTGTAATCGCTGAGTGGATGAAGACGCAACAGGCTGCGATGGAGCCTGCGACAGCAAGGGCGCCGCTTCAAAAACAAGTGAGCCAAGCAGTGCTAACGAGAGATATTGCCGACGACCGATCTTCAAGAGGGAACCTCAGATTCCGAAGTACAAGAACACCCGCTTCCGAGACCAGCCCGAGTCAGAGCATTTCCGAAAAGCGGCCGTGTTCACGGAGTCTTGCGCATTTGCTCTGGCGTTTTGCTGGAGACAACTCCTTGTCCCTGGCGTACTAGATAAAAGTGATCGGCAGCCAGATTGCTGAGCTCTTCTTTCTTGCCGTTAGGCCACAGAATCTCGGCGCGGTCGACATACCTGTGATTGGCCAGCCCGAAATGTATGCGCAGGTCATGTTGCGAAAGATAGCTTCCGCCGCTGCTCACCTCACCCAATTCGGCGGACCTCCTTCCGGTCGCAGGATCATTGGTTTGCCACCAGATTCTCCACCACTACATCGACTTTGCCGTCATTGAACAGATCACCCACAGCCTCATCGTGGTTGATTATATGTCGTCGGAAACTCTTCGGAGCCGACTGTGTGTGGCCGGAATTCCTTTGACCTCCTATTGCGACCGGCACCGGCTGAATACCGGAGAGCGGCTGGAATTGTTTATCCACGTACGAGGGCGTGCAGCACGCACAGCAGAAAGCCATCATCCACCGCGACCTGAAGCCGTCGAACATTCTCGTCACGGAAGTGGATGGCAGGCCGGTGCCGAAGATCATTGATTTTGGCGTGGCCAAAGCGCTGAACCAGAAATTGACGGACGAGAGGATGTTCACGCGCGTCGGGGAGGTGCTCGGAACCCCGGAATACATGAGCCCGGAGCAGGCCAGTTCTCCGAAGGAGGACACTGATACTCGCTCCGACGTGTACTCGCTTGGAATTATTCTTTACGAGTTGCTGGCGGGCGCGCCGCCCCTCGAAATGAGAAAAGTCGCGATGGAGGAATTCCTGCGGGCGGGGTTTAAAATCAGGCTCGAACTACTCGTGCCACTCCACGATCGCAGCGTCGTAAGGCTCAAGTTGCATTTGCCAATGTGAATTCTCCAGCGAGAGATCAATGATTCCGTCGGAACTGATGCGGCGTACCGAACGCAGGGGCAACGTACTCGTTACCATGACGCTCTGCGCAATTGCGCTATGGTTGACGAGAACAGTGTAGCCGCGCCGATCTCCTCGAAGTGAAGTGATTTCGATTGCTGGTTGGCCGGTGCGGAAGGCAGACTTGATTCCCACCCAATCACGAAATGCACTGTAAATGCGATGTGTTTGTTCGGGCTTATCGAATACCGACGGGACCGCAGCCAAGTAGTGCTCAAGCGGATACGCGCAAAGCAAAGTTTTTCCCATTCCGACTGTATTAGAAATCAAAGCGGGACGGCCATCCTGATCGACTGCAATCACCTTGCCGCTCGTCACTTCAAGCAGTGTGCCCCATGAGTCAACGGATGATGTTGGGACCGTGTAATGCAGCGTGTCACCGGGCTTGAAATCGCCAAACGGAACGACAAACTTCAAGGTAACTTCCGAACTGGGAGCCCGATCCACCAACCGCGCACCAAACAGAGATGCCATCTCGGGAATCGCGCCATCCGAAGCAATGGAGGCATAGACAGAACCTCCTGCGCTGACGTACTTCGTGAGTTTTTCGTAAAAATCCGAATGAACGTGGGCGAGGAAAGGGTCGCCGGTGCTCGTGATCGGCGAAGGCATGAAAATCATGGGGCGTTTCGTCCAATCGGAATACTCGCGGGGAAAATCGGCTTTCAGATCGGCCTGCCGGGCGAGAATGAAATTGGTGAGAGCAGAGCTCATGAGCCATTCATTGGCGCTGGAGTCTTTCGGTTGGGGCTGGCCGGGCATGGCATCGCCGTCATTGAGTGACACATAGGGAATCTCGGCTGGGCCGGTCAGGCCGAAGCGTGAAAAATCGCCATGCACCTTCGCCCATTCATCCGGAATGATGATGCCGACTTCGGCGTCAGCAGGTTCAAGACCGGAAAGATCCAGGCGTCCTACAACTTGAGAGAATTTCTTGAATTCCCGTGCCAGTGGCTTATCTTGTCGGTCCCATGTGGTCATACCCCAGCCGGTTTCCTGCGGTGTCCGCAAGTACGGAGCTTTGTGGAACTGTTCCGGCGCTGCGTCGGTATAACACCAGAGATCGACGCCGATCGCGCCCGCGCCTAAACCCGAATACATCTGTGCGCGATCGTAGGCGGCCACTCTCTCGGGAGAAAACTGCGCCGTCGATGCGCCCATTTCATGAATCATTACCGGATGTCCGGCCCCCTGCGAGAGCGCAATTTCAAAGGCAGCGCCATAGGTTCCACGCGCCGACAAGAGCGCGTCCGGAAATAAGTCTGTAGCGTAGAGCGTAAACGGATGAACACTGAAAAAATCCACGAAGGGCGCGATGTCATCGGCGCGAAACGGACCGTGATCGATCTCCTGTCCACTAGTTCCGGCAACGACGGGATGGAGCTTGTCAAAGCGGCGAATGCCGTCGACGATCACGTGTGTCCAATTGATGGCCATCGCGTCGGTGGTTTGGCCATAAACGATCCAAAATGGAGGTTCGTCTGTGAGGTCCCACGCAATGATGGCACTCTCATGGGCATAGCGGCGTCCGAATTCGGCAGCCAGATTGCCTTCCAGTCGCAGCATGTCGGGATCGGCGTGGGGATGACGTCCAAGACGCCAGGGAACATCCCAATACGCTTCCCCGACTTCGCCGCCAATAAACAAACTGGGATGAAGATAGATCTGGTATTTGTGAGCGAGCAACACGAGATAATCGAGCTGCTGAAAGGCCACCGGGTTGTAATCGCCTGGACGCGGCTCGAACCAGGCCCACAGCATATCCAGGCGAACGATGGAATAGCCGAGTTCGTGCATTTTGGCAAAGTCCGCTTCGATCTCTTTAGGATCCCACTGCGTTGGCCACTGCATCGCGAGCTTTGACGGCACCCAATGCGCTCCGACGGGTATGAACCGCTTGCCATCCCGAACGAAATAGGAACCATCGAGATGAACCTCGGGCAGGCGCGATTTGGCCCGGTCCTGCGAATTGCTTCCAGTCGTAGATGTTTGGGAATGGTTTGGAATCTTCGCAGCGCGTGCTTCAAGCCCGAATTGTGCAAAGAGCAAAAAGACGACTGCAGCCCTCATGAGGCGGCAGACTGCACCGTTTCGCATTAACCCTCCGCACTTGAGACTCGCAACCGGTCCAGCAAAATGCGGCAATCACAAGGATTGCGATAGCCGCTGCCTTGACTCGCGGTCAGCCTCATGTGAAATTGCAGTAACTTCTCGGTCCTGCTTTCTTGAACTACCACTCGAACCGTGCGCTCAACTGCCCGTACCGGTAGCCAGACACACTCGTCACGTGACCGAAGAAGGAGCTGGTCATGTCGAGATTCGGGGCTCCCCAGTGGTGACGATTGAAAATGTCAAAGAACTGCGCACGCAAGCTGAACAGGTAGCGCTCTGAGGCGCCAAATCGGAAATGCTTGGCGATGTTCAAGTCTTCATCCGCATAGCCGAAGTCCCGCAGGTACCCCATATAGGAGTAGTTCTCGGTAGAGAAAGTTCCTGGGGCGGGTTGAGAGAAGGCGCTTGCGTTGAAGGAGAGACTGCGTGGGTCGGATCCCACCCCGCCGCCTTGCACCCATCCGGGGCTGTACCCCTTGAACGCGCGGCTGGCGAGACTCACGCTCGGATTTCGCTGTGCAAATACACCTGACCAACCAGGATATTGAATCGGAGCCGCGATGGTTGGGAGCGGCTCGCCAGTGTGATAGCTCAATTGCGTACCGATCTTCCATCCACCCAGGAGGTAGTTATCGAGCCATTCCCGGTTCGTCTTGAACTCGCGCCCTGATCCGAACGGCAAATCGTACAGCACATACCCTTTTACCTGATGGGTGTAGTCCCACGGCGTCAACTGATCAGTCAGTTGAGGCAGCAGATAAGGATCCTGCGTCAAGATTGTGCCCGACTGTGCATCGGCGAAGGCACCGTTTGGGCTGGCAGTTCCGGTCGAGCGGGACAGAGTATAGTTCACATCCATCGTAAGACCATGGACCTCGTTGGTTTTGACTTCAGCAACCATAGCTTCATAGTTACTCACGGAAATGTCGGCATTCACGAGAAACAGACCGCTTTGCGGCGCTTGAGAAGCGATCTGCGGATAGGGCACGATAGCCTGGTATGCGGTTCCCGAAAAGCCTGTAACAAGGATAGGCAACTCCGGCCGCCGCTGCGCTAGTAGGATCGGTGACCATGTCTTGGGCCTGACCCGAGTTATAGAGCTGCAAGTAAGTGCTTTGCACGGGAAAGTTATATGGCCAGATGCTGCCATCATGCAGGTGGCTACCGTGGTTTCCTAGGTAATTCACCGAAACCACTGTGCCTTTGCGGATCTGATACTCGCCGCCCGCATTCCAGTTCTGAACCATCCCCATGGTCAGAGCGTTGGGCCAGACGTAGGCTACGCCGCCGCTGAGATTGGATTGGCTCGGAACCCGGTCGGGATAAAGAGTCTGTCCGGTATAGGCGCCAGACGCGGCATCCCAGTTGAACGAAGGCACTCCAGGAAGGTTATTGACTACGGTATTCGATCCCGCGAAGCCGAAAGCGCCAGCCGTGAATCCTGGCGGATAGAACGCCGGAACACCATTCCACTGATTCATCGCCAGCGGGGCGTAAGTGATGCCATAGTGGCTACGCAGAACCAGGTTGCCCACTGCCCGGTAGGAGATACCGACCTGCGGTCCGAACTCATGAAAATTCTGGTTGCGCTCGAAGGAGTCACCGCCATTTTGCGCCCACTCCCAGCCACCGTTGTAGGTACCCCAGATTCCCCTGTTTACCCCGATGTCAAAGTTGGACCAATGACCATTCTTCTCATGAAAGGGCTCATTCACATCCCAGCGGAGACCCATGTTTAGCGTGACACGGCTGTTGACCTTGAAATCATCGGAGGCAAACAGTGCCATACTCTTGCGGCGACCATAGAGCGCCGATGTGACGCTCTCTGAGCCATCATGTACCTCGCCCAGCATGAAATTAGCGAAGGCAAAGCCGACGTAGGGCCAAACCTGATTGTTATTCGGCGCAAGAGTCTCGCTGGTGAAGTCATAATCGCGAATGCCACCGTTGTAGACAGCATTCATACCCCGCGCTTCTATGTCGCCACCGAACTTGAACATATGCCGCTCATGTACCCACGAAACCGTGTCACTAACGACGAAGTTGTAGGGTGTGTAGCGATCGTTATATGGCGGCCCAATACCGGACTCGAAGTATCCGCCTCCGGCGCCACCGTCTATAAAGTTTACGGTCGGAAAGTTGGTGCCGTTTGTGCCGGGAATTCCGATGCCGTTCGCGTCATACTTCGACGGTGGCTGATCTGAGGCCATGTGCTGGTTGTAGGCGACAGACACCGTATTCAGCAGCGCCGGGCTAACCGTATAAAAATGCTGCAAGCGAACGGACCAATCCCGCTGCGGTTGGTTATCGCCGCTGCTGAGGGGTCCGCCGGTGGAACTCCCAGTCTCCCATAGCGATCCAGGAGACAGGGAAGCAAAATTCCACAAATTAAAACCGCCAGAAATCCGCTGCTTGCTATTGATGTTGTGATCCAGCTTCACGTCATAATGAGTGCTGGTGACGTCGGAATAAGTGCCGGCCAATGAGGGGAAATTGTTCACCAGTCCCGGGCCGGTAGGGGCATAGCCGTTGCCGTACAGCTTTTGCGCTATGTTAAGCGCAATGGGGCTGAGTTGACCCGGGGGAATGACATTGCCCTGGAATGGCTCGTAGCAGGTGTTGCTACCACTCACGACTGGATTCAAGGGGTTGTAGATTTCTCCGACTTTGATTGGACGTCCGCAAGCATCCGTGACGGGACTGCCGTTGAGCACCAGCGGCCCACCCAGCAGGGCGCTGAAGTCACCTTGCAGAAAGGCCGCAGTCGGGACGGTGGCCTCATCGGGCGAAAACGTGAGTTGCGAATTGTGGAAACGTTCATACGCTCCAAAAAAGAAGGTGTGATCTTTCCTGATAGGGCCGCCGAGACTGGCGCCCCAGTCGTCAAAGCGATTCCGTTGCCGGGGGATATCAAAGTAATCATTGTCCCAGGAATTGGCGTTCAGCGCCTCATTTTGGAGAAAACCGTAAGCACTGCCGTGGAACTGGTTCGTACCGGATTTCAGTTCCAGCATGATCGTGCCGCCGCCCGTGGAAGCCCCTTCCGCAGTCATTCCACTAACCTGCACGTTCATCTCCTGCACGGCTTCCATGCCGATGTCCTGGATGAACCCTTGCAGACCGGCGGTCGAATCAACGCCGTCCACCATGACGTTCTTGGTAACGTTCTGAGATCCTGCGATGTGACCGCTGTAGTTGCCGCCCTCGGTGGTCGGAATATTCGAATAGATAAAGTTGGTGATGTCGCGTCCTACGCCCGAAGCGTTGATGTCCAAGGGCAAATCCTTCATCGCGTTGGCTGTCATATCCGTGCCAACGTCGCTGGTTTCCGTCTGCAGTAACACCGGCGCACTGGTGACTACCACGCGTTCTGAAACTGTCCCGGGAACCATCCTAACGTCCACTTCAGCCACCTGCGCGGTCGATAGAGCTAAGTGGGGGCGCGTCAGTTTCTTGAAACCGTCCATGTTGTAATCCACAGCGTAGGTTCCTACAGGCAGCCCGGAGACGCGGTATATGCCAGCCTCGTTAGATGCGCCTGTGTAGACGGCTCCCGTCTCCATACTCGTCACCGTCACAGTCACGCCTGTCATCATCGCGCCCGATTGGTCAGTGATGGTGCCTGTGATCGTTGCCTTATCCACCTGGGCCGACAACGTCCCTGTGAACAGAAGCGAAACCAGGAACCGTACTGTCCAGTGATTCCATTTGCGGATGGTCATAAGAACCTCTCTGTTTGTACCCGCGAAACGACAACCTGCAATTGGCGCGGCTTATCCGTCAACCGGGAAATGTATTCCTGTCTATACATTCTGTCAAGCGGTTTTTGAGTGGGTCATGAATAACCTCATTTCCGTATGCTTTCACGAGTTGTCCTGAATGGCAGTGGTCCAGAAACGTGCGGCAGGGACTATGGGCTACTCAACCCTGGTGGCGGGAATGGAGAGCACGGCACGGTAGCGGTCGCCGCGATAGACGGACTGAGCCATTTCCACCGGCTTTCCATCCACGCTCCACAAGGTGCGCGTGATCGCTAACAAACTGGCATGGCGGAGAACATTCAACAATTCAGCCTGCTGGCGGGTGGCTGAGCGCGCCTCCAGGATCTCATCGGCCCGACTCACCCGAATTCCATAGCGCTCGCGAAGAGTCTGGTACAGCGACGCGGAGACGAAATCGATCTTATCAACTCCTGGGAATTGCTCGCGCGACAGCCATACTTCTTCGATCGCCACTGGCAGGTCGTCGGCGCAGCGCAAGCGCCGCAGGTGAAACACCGGGGATCCAATCTCGATGTGCAAGCCAGGAGCCACTTCGGCTGAAGCTGGAATCGTCTCCGCCTCCAGAACGCGCGAAGAAGGCTCCAGACCCAGCGCTCGCATTTCGGCGGTGAATCCAGACAGGTGCATGATGTCTTTTTCCACCCGGGGTTGGCTGACGAAAGTGCCTTGTCCCTTGTGACGGGATGCGAAGCCCTGGTTCTCCAGAGACTGAAGCGCGTGGCGCGCGGTCATTCGGCTCACACCGCAGGTTCGACGGAGTTCGTCTTCACTGGGCAGAGCATCGCCAGGACGCACTTGTCCGCTTTGAATCATCTTCAACAACTGTGCCTGGATCTGGAAATACATCGGCGTGAAACTGGTTTTGTCCAGCGGGGCGAACTCCCATTGGGGACGATTGTGGTTTGACTTTGCTCCAGGCACCACCGCCTTCTTTCTCCGTGTTGGAATGCGCACTATCTCGCGCATGCACTTTGCCTCTTGCTCTATCTTCAATAACTAGCCCGGCTCAGCACAACGATGGCGACCAGCAAAATCAGAATACCGGAATACATCAAATTCTTCGCACCTCGCGGAACGCGCCGCCATTCTCCCAAGCCAATGCCGATGGCGTTGGCAAGCAGGAGTCCGGTCGCCAGGCTCAAGGGCCAACCAATCGAGGTGCCGAGCGGACCGAGCCGTGGCGCGGCGGCGCCGTAGACGAAGATGCTGCCGCCCCACAAAACCGCCATCAAAGCTGCCAGCGAATACAAGCGCCCAGCGCCCCGCTGGCGGAACTTCGCCATGCTCCGGTTCTTGAATAACAGATACCCGCAAAAAATCAGGTTGGCGATCGATCCTGCGCCGAGCATCAACCACCAGATCAGGCTCGTACTGGAAAATTCGCTCAGGCCGGCGCTTCGTCCATATTCTGCGATGGGCTTTGCCAACGCGAATCCAATATTGAATACTGCGGAAAGCACGCCGGCTCCGACAGCTAACAACAGCGCCACGCTCAAGGGACGAGCACGCCCGACCAAATCGCCACGCTCCCCTTCGACGCCAATGCTGCGTTCGCGGCGGCGCCCCGCTAGTCCACATAGCGCAATCCCGATTACCTCGACGCCGACGCCCGCTACAATCATTTTCCCGGTGGGTGAAAATAGCTTGTGTGGCGCGAGCAACAGCATTGGCAGCAGTGAACCCAAAGCAGAACTAATTGCAAGGACCAGCGTATTGGCGAGAGAAATCCCGATCGCGCTGACACTCTGCCCGAACATGATTGCGCCGAAACCCCACGCGAATCCTGCCGCGATCGCAATCCAGATCGCATGCTCAGGAGCATGCGCCAGAACGCTCCAGCTTTGTGGGGCAATCGCCATCAGGATTGCCGTCGGCAGAAGCAGACAAGAACCCGCAATGAAGAGACTCCAGACATTTTCCCACTCCCAGCGGCCTAAGAAGCGCATAGGAAGGGTGAAGCTCCCGTTCATCATTCCCGACATGATCGCCAGCATCGAGCCGATCAGAAGTGTGTTTCCCATAGAAATCGTTCAGGTATGCAGTCCTTTTTTTCTTGTGGTTCAGGAGTAAGTATTATAGTCTATACAACTAGACAACATACAAGAGAAATTGCAGCGCATGTGAGGACGTTATGTCAGACATTCTGCGGGAACTGCGAGCCGGGTTGATCGTGTCGTGCCAAGCGGCGCCAGGAGACCCTCTGGAGGATACCGAAACTATACGCCGCATCGCCCGCTCCGTAACCGCAGCCGGAGCTATCGGACTTCGCGTCAACAGCCCCGAGCATATCTCCGTCATACGAAAAGATTCCTCGCTGCCTATCATCGGAATTCAGAAGCGTTATACCCAGGGCAAAGTTCACATCACGCCTGATTTCGCCGCGGCGACGGAATTGGCGGAGGCGGGAGCCTCGATCATCGCCCTCGATTGCACCGAGCGGGTCTGGCCGAACAGCGACCCCTGGCGCGTTTTGATCGAGCGCATTCATCGGGAGCTGCATCTGCCTGTGATGGCGGACATCGCCAGCTTAGAAGAAGCTATGGCCGCGGCCGCCGCTGGCGCCGACTTGGTCGGAACTACCTTGAATGGATACACCGACAGCACGCACAACAATCACAGTTTTAGTTGGCCCCTGTTGGTCGATATGGTCCGTCACATTCGCGTGCCGATCATTGCGGAAGGTCATATCCATTCTCCGGAAGAGGCGAAGCGGGCGCTCTCGATTGGAGCATGGTCTGTCATTGTCGGTTCAGCCATCACGCGCCCAGGAGTGATTACCGAAAACTTTGTTCGCGTCATTCGGAAGCGAGCGAGTGCTGCTCCCGTCATCGGAGTAGACATTGGCGGAACATGCGTCAAGGCGGGACTGGTCAGTCCATGCGGAGAGGTGAGTCTGGTGACGCAAACGCCCACCCATGCGAGCGGAGGACGAGATGCCATTACAGCGAGTCTCTGCTATGTCGTAGAACAAGCAATCTCTGCAGCACACAAACAAGGTCTGTGGCCCACTGGGTTGGGCATCGCCAGTGCCGGCGCGATCGATCCGCAGGATGAATCGGTTCTTGGTGCGACAGACAATCTTCCCGGTTGGGCAGGATTCCCGCTGAAGAAATTTGCCCAAGAGAAATTTCATCTACCTACTTGGGTTGTCAACGATGCTCATGCGGCTGTACTGGCAGAATTACACTTTGGCGAAGGACAGGCTCTCTCAAATTTCGTAGCAATCACGATTGGAACTGGGATCGGTGGAGGCGTCGTCTGCGGCAGAAAACTACTGACGGGCCAACATGGTTTCGCCGGGTCTATTGGTCATCACGTCATAAGAGAGGGTGGACGACAGTGCAACTGTGGTCGCCGGGGCTGCTTGGAAGCCTATGTCTCGACTGCAGCTTTGATCCGCGAATATAAAGAGCGCGCTGGTGTGTTCGCTGACCCTCACGACGACGCCGACCTTGCGTTCCTCATTAATCAGTTATCAGCTTCCGGTGATGCTGCCGCTGTCGGCGCGTACGAAGCGCTTGCTCGCTACCTGGCCGAGGGGGTCGCGAACATCTTTAACCTCTTCGACCCCGAAGCTGTGCTGATTTCCGGCGGACTCGTCGAAGGCGACGGGCAATTTGTCTCCAGCGTGGCCAAGCAAGTTTGTGCACTCTTACATTTCGGCTGCAAACGCCAGCCGTGCGTAAAGGCGGCCACGGCCGGACGTTTCGCAGGGGTACAGGGAGCAGCGACGCTGGTGTTTGAAGGACAAAGTTAATTCCATTCTTTTTTGCCAGCGTGGCAACATTGAATCTTAAATAGGGGTGATCGCCGTGAAGATTATGGGCTATTGGTTATTCCCTCTCTTGGTTGCACTGGTCTCCACATTCGCATGGGCACAGCGGCAGGCGGCACGACTGGAACTCATCCCACCATCGCCCGTGACCAACAAAATCGTGCTGGACATTCGCGGCGCTATCGAGAACAACAGTGATGCGGATCGAGATTATTCTCTATCGCTCTATCTTGACCGCGAGGCGCCCTCTTCCCTGTTGCAGAAGCAGAAGGTGAGAGTACATGCTCACGGCAACGCAGGCATTTACTGCCGCCACTCCACCGAACAATGGGCGGGGCAACATGAGTTGATCCTGGTCGCAACCGGAACCGGCGGTCCGGTTCGCGCCGTACGCAATCTGGAAGTATTGGCTTCTGACATCCGCTCCACTCGCACCATCGATGGCGCATGGCTAGGCATTGCGCACTGGAGCGACGAGGAAGGCCGGTATTGGAATTCCACCATACGCAAGCTGACCGATGCCGACTGGCGCGAGCAGATTCGTGGGATGCATGGCTTGGGCATGGACACGGTGGTGATTCAGGAGAGCTTTCGCAACCAGGAATATTATGGCAGGAACAATATTCCTCAGAGTGGTTACAAAGGCTTGGCCTACTACCCATCCGCGCTATTTCCGGGACGCGCGCAGGTGGCGGACCACGATGCCATCGAAGCAATCCTGTCCGAAGCCGACCAACTGCGGATGAATGTCTTTTTAGGCGTTGGCATGTATGCGTGGTTCGATTTCAGTGAGGATTCTCTCGCATGGCATAAGAAAGTTGCGGAGGAGTTGTGGCATCGCTATGGCCATCATCCTTCTTTCTACGGCTGGTACGTTTCTGAGGAAACGTATGGGAGCCTGGCTCCCGATCAAGGCGAGGCGGTGAAAGATCGCTACCGGCGCGAAGTGATTACATTCTTTCGCGAGTTTCAAGCATATTGTCGGCATCTGGCTCCGGAGAAGCCGATCATGCTAGCGCCAAACGCTCATGGAATGCTGAAGTCGCAAGACGTCTGGCCGCTGGTACTGGCGCATCTCGATATCGTCTGTCCGTTTGCTTTTCATCGCATGCCCGAAGGAGATATCACAGGCGAGCACTCTGCACAGATCTGGCAGTCCATGTGCGATAAGGCTCACGCACATTTATGGATGGACATGGAAGCCTTCTTATTCGAAGGCAACGCTCTAGTTCCTCGTCCGATAGCCGGGCTGATCCAGGATCTTCAGCGTTTCCCGAATTTCGAGAAGATCCTCTGTTACCAATATCCCGGCATCTTCAATTCTCCGGAAACAAAGGTGCAGCCGGGCGGCTCTCCCACCGTTGTGCTGTACCGAGATTATTTGGCATACCTGCAAGCGAGGGAAAAAAACAATTAGCGCCTACCGCCGAAGTAACTGCATGAGATTTTTGAATTTACATGTCGGGAAGAACGGAATCCATTTGCTACCGCGCGCACTCGCGCGATTCGAACGCGCCCCGGTCTGTGGCGCCACATTGTGGAACGGGTGTGCCCAGGAAGTCTTTGCTGCCGTTGTTCTCGATCGCCTTTCCTGAATTGATGGCTGGAGAGTGCTCCCGCAAAGCATAGCCGCCAACCGTGGACCGGCCGATGCCGGCGTGGCCGGGATTCAGCAGCAACGGATTGGCGGCGATCGCGTGCGGATCGCTAGGCGGCTTCACTCCGTAGTAAACGTTTGAATCGTATACATTATTGGTGCTTCTGCCTGGGCCCGGTGCAGATACATACGATCCATCGTCATTGCCCGTCACGCCATAGCCGAGTTCTCCTGTTCCGTTTACGTAGAAGATGTTGTTGTAGAAATATGTGTCCGTTGCCCATCCCGTCCAGTCGGTGTGGAGAACGATGTCGACTTTTTCATTCTTCCCTACGTAAATCGTGTTGTTGTAGATCAGAGTATTCTTGACCGGGCCGGAAAGTTTGATTCCACGATGATGATCGTTCTGGCTGACGTTATAGCGAACGATCGTTCCCACGTTCCCTGCGCTGTCCTTCGGGCTTTGCGAACCCTCGTTGCAGATCAGCAGGAATCCGCCTTCATTGTCGTGGCTGTAGTTGTACTGGATGACCGTGTTGCGGCTGTTCCAGTCGGAGTCGAAGCCTTCGCCATCGTGCTGGCCTTTCATGCCATAGACTTCGTTGTACTGCACGAGCGTGTTGTCGGCGCTCCAAGGCCAAATGCCGTCGTTGTAATCGTCAGAGCGCTGATTGGCGTGCGCGACGACGTTATATTCCACAATTGCTCCGTCCGTGGCGACATTGACGATGCCGTCGCCGCCGATATCGTCAAGAACGTTCTTACGAATTACCACGCCCAGGCTGGGATACCATTTCGACCGTATCCAATGCGTCGATTCGCCGAAAATGCCGCTCCGATCGACGTGCGAAATGCGATTCCCTTCGATACGCAGATCAATAAAACGGCTCGGCTTAGAATCGCCGATCACGCTGTAATCGATTCCGCCATTCACTTTTTCTTTCTCTGAACCGTCGACGTTCCGAATATTCAAGTCCTCAATGTAAATATGATGCAGCTCTCCGGAATTCTCAGCCACAACATGGACGCCGCGGCGAATGGCATCACCTTGACCGGTATTCGTGATTGCCAGATGGCGAATTTCCCAATACTCCTGATTCTTGAGGAGGACGGCGTCTTCGGCCAGACCCGCGCCATTGATGAGCGGCAGCACGTCGCCCCCGTACTTGTCGACGACGATGGGGTGTTCTCGATTGCCGGATCCCTTTGGCCACAGTTGACCGGTCCAAACGCTTCCAGACTTGAAGCAGATGCGATCGCCTGCGTGGAAAATAGTCGCGTTGATCTTTTGGAGGGTTTTCCAGGGCGACGCCGCGGAAGTACCGGCATCGGCATCGTTGCCTCCGTTCGCATCGACAAAATAGGTGGCGACGGCTTCAGAGGAATGCTCGTTGACGGTCTTGGATTTAATCAGTCTTGCTGAACTGAGAATCACTGAACATGTCAACGAAGGGAGCAGCAAATACTTGAGCAAAAAGGGTCCTCTGCTGGCGATGAGCGATGGCATTTCTGAAATCTATTATTTCCTAACAAGTATCGTTTAGAAAAAGGAGCGATGCGGCTTTTCGAGTCGTATTGCCCAAAGCCTCTGTCGGCACTAAAACTCGAAGCGAATCGCAAATTGTCCCTGGCGTGGATTGTCTAACACGCTCAGTGTCTGCCCAAAGTTTGACGCCCCGATGCTTGCTCGGGAACCGTCGCACCCATTGATGTAGTAATAGTGACGATTGAACAAATTGTAGAATTCCGTGCGGAAGGAGAGCCGATATTGCCCCTCCGGTCCCATGGTGAAGTCCTTGAGCAGACTGGCGTTTTCGCTGGCTTGTCCGGGACAGCGCAGGGCAGAAATGGCCGGTGCAGCCGGAAGAACTCCCGCCGCCGGATTGCTAGCCACGCTTGCAGGCATGTAGAAGTTGCTAGCAGGCGGCGTACCACCTGGGCCGACGGGAACGAACTTTCTCGGATTTGACGTGCCAGTGAAGCCACTCAAATTAAACTGCGGGTAGATGTCGCCCCATAGGGGCCAATACGGATTGGCCGCACCCACTTCAAAAGGTTGTCCGGTGTAGTAATTGACGATACCTGCGACGATCCATCCGCCAATAACGTCGTTGATCACGCGGTTCTCTCCTGACAGCCAGCGCTGCCCTCGTCCAAAGGGCAATTCATAGCTAACGAATCCTTTCACGATATTAGCGAGATCGTATCCGGTCACGGCATGAGCCGCACCACGCATGTTGCTGAAATCTTCAATTCCCGTGTAGTAGCCGTTGGTTTCCTGCTCGGCGGAGAAGCTATCTCCTTCCTGGCGCGACCACGTGTAATTCATATCCATGGTCAAGCCGCGGCCAGTACGCTTCACCAGGTCGAAAACCATGGAGTCGTAGTAGCTCTGCCCCAGCGGGACCCCTACATAGAGCTGATTAGCATAGAACCAGTAATTCGTTTCGGAGGCAGCCATTTGCGGCAAGGGCGCGATGGCAGCGAGCAGAGGAGCGCAGAAGGGAGCGGTGTTGGAATTGGTGTAAGTCGGATAAGCGATCCCGTAAGTGGCGGCGTCGGATGGACTGCAAACATAAGGATAGTATGTCTGCAGATATGGGACGGTCTGTGCCAGACGTAAGAACGTTGACGTGGGTCCCTGGTTCCAAGCGAGAGAAGTATCGGTCAAGCGATGGCCTCGATTTCCGATGTAGGAAAGTTCGAATCGCATGTTGGGCGTCAGCTCTTGCTGGATACCAAAGTTGAATGCCTCGCTGTACCCCAAACGAAGAGCCCGCGGATCCACCGTCACCTCTGGGAAGACCAGTGTGGGATCGGTATTTGAATTTACGGCGGTGAGTACACCGGGATAGTTACCCGTGCCGTTCGGGCCGTCCCAACTGAAGTTAGTGGCGTTGTTTACCCCAAGCTGCGGAGCGAAACCGTTCGGTACTCCCTGGTAGAAGGCCACCCCCACCGGATTGAAGATAAGCCCATAGGAGCCGCGAAGTACGGTCCTGGGAAGCATTTGGTAGGCAAACCCGATGGTAGGACCGAAATTCCTGGCATATTCGTTTTTTTCAAAGCTGTCGCCGCCTCCGGTAGCGAAGACCAAGGCGCCCGGAGTTCCGTAAGTAGTGCTATCGACGGTAGGATCGAAATTCGCCCAGCGTCCGTATTTCTCGTGGAAGCGGAAATTGTAGTTCCATCGCAGTCCGGCATTTACCGTCAGCTTAGGTGTGACCTTATAACTGTCCTGGGCAAACAAATCCAATTCCTTTTGTCTGCCATACAGGTTATACGGAACGCTTTCGCTTGCTTTATCCGACTGGCCTAGCAAATAGGATGCGAAACCAAATCCGTCATATGGGTATCCCGGGCCTGCCGTCGTCAGATATGTAAAGTCAAAGGAAAGTGCTCCCGATCCCGATCGACTGTTGATCTCGTGAGCGCTGAAGTCTCCGCCGAAGCTGATGTTGTGGCGTCCCTTGATCCAGGTAACCGTGTCACCAATTGTGGTGTTAACCCCTGAGAAGTTTCCCTGCCAGGTGCCACCAAGAAATGTCTCATTGTGTCCGTAAGCTGGGTTGTCGGAGAAACTGATGAGCGGAAAAGTGTTTGCTCCGGTATCGGCGAAGCCGAGCCGAGAATTCCAGTTGCCCGGGTCGGAGGGCGCACTGGCATTGAAGTCGAAGTTATAGGTGAAGTTCAGGACATTCAACACTCGCGGGTTGAATGTATGGCTTTCGCTGACCCGCCACTGCTGATCTCGATAAATCTGAATGCGGCCGTTCGAAAGCGGTCCACCGTTGGTCGTACCAGCCTCCCACACCCCGCCGCTATCGTCGAGTGTTCGCGGGCGGTGGTTGTAAATCCAGGAGCCGGATAAGTGATCTTGTTCGCGCAGATTATGGTCGATCTTGACGACCACCTGGTTCGGTGTCTGGCTTGGAGTGTTCTGGAGCAAGCCTCTCGCATTTGTGTCGATGCCGCCGAATTGCGGGGCGTAGTTCTGGTAAAGAGCATTAACCTTCTGCGCCACGGGGCTGATTAGGTTCGCGGGAATGACGTTGCTGGTAAACTGGCACGGGTTGCCAGTGGTGCCGTACGAGGGACACAGACCATTTGCGTTATTTACCGAGTTAGGATCATAGATCATATTCGCCCGTGCTGGGATAAAATTTCCCGACTCGTCATATACCATTGTTGGGGTCTGGCCGGCGCCGCACAAACTGCCACTGCAGACAGTTCCTCCCATCAAAGCGCTGAAGTCTCCGTTGAGGAAGGCAGTGGTGGGCACGGTAACCGACCCGCCATTCAGCCTGAAATCGACCTGCTGGTAGCGTTCGAAAGCCGCGAAGAAGAATGTTTTGTCCTTAATAATCGGGCCGCCCAAACTGCCACCCCAATCCCACGCCCGCTCCTTCGGCTTTTCGACCTGTTCATAGTCGTCAGTCCAGGTATTGGCGTCGAGCAACTCGTTATGGCCATAAAGGAAAGCAGAACCGTGCCACTTATTCGTTCCGGATTTCAAGTTGAACGACATCACACCGCCGCCAGTGATTGCACTCTGGGCGTCTAAGCCGCTGGTCTCCGCTTGCAACTCTTGCACTGCCTCCATGCTCGGCCCCGCTTCCATGGAATCGCCGCGGATGTTGGTCGTGCCTGAGGTGCCGTCGATGGTGTAGTCTTTCACGAACCACTGCCCGCCATTGACGACTGCGCCATAAGGGGAACTGATCGGCGAGTAGCCGGGCGTGATCGCAACCGCGAAGTTCTCGACAAAGCGGCCACCGTTGTAAATGCTCAGGGGAAGGTCGGTGACGACCTTTCCGTTCATGTTCGTGCCTTCCGAGGGCTTCTCCAGATCAAGCACGGGCGCGTCTGACGTAACCGTGATGGACTCCTTTGCGGCGCCCACTTTGAGCGACGCGTCGAGGCGCGCAACCTGGGTCGACTCGAGGGTAATGTTCGGATACCGAACCCGCTGAAACCCATCTCGATTGAACTCGACCGAATACTGCCCGGGAAACAAATTCGGGATGACGTAAATGCCGTCCTGATTGGAAACAGTCTTGGTCGGAACATTCGTTCCGATATTCGTAGCGGTGACTTCCACGTCAGGCACAATGGCGCCGCTGGTATCCGTAACGGTTCCAGTGATGCTGGCACGGTTCGCTTGCGCTGTCGCAAATTGTGCCAAGAGAACCATCAGGACGAGTGGGAATCCGAGCAACTGTCTCCGGAATCTGAGTGTTCGCATAGAACCTCCGCTCAACCTTGCCGAATTTGTCTGTTGTCAACTCTTCGCTCTGTAGCCGAAATGCAGATGCTTATTTCCATCGAACTTCTACCACTCCCATCGAGGCGGGGGCAGAGTTGATTCCATTCGCATCCGGAATCAGGCCCGAGGCGGTCTCGTTCGCCGTGTAGAACAACGTGAACGTGCCGGCTCCTTCCGGAATCAGCCCCAGCGGTGTGCGCACTTCGCTGGCCCAGATGTCGTTCCCTTGCTGCACGGTCAGACGTTGGCCTGACGACCAATGGACTCCATCGCTTGAGAACGTGTAGCCGACGCTATCGGGCACGTGATTGTCGTAAACCGCGAAATAGGTGCCATCGGCAAGCGTAGTGACGATGGGATTTTCGATAAAACGAACCTCGATTTTCAAGGGATTCAGTTCCGTGCAGCGCCGCCAGGGACCTCCAAGATCTGTCGCCCGAGCCAATCCCAGCTGCCATAGCGAAATCGGAAGCTTTTCCGTGTGCGCACTTCCGTAGAGCGCATACCACTGTTCCCCGACCAGATAGGGGAAAAATGAATCCGTTCCCTGCAGGCCCTCCCAAGAATCGGAATCCGGTCCACGTTGCATTATGATCCCTACATCTTTATAGGGGCCGTCGATTCCGTCCTCGCCCGGTGCGGCAGAAACCGCCCTCCAGATGCGCCCTTCAAAGTTGGTGAGCCACCGTTCGGAAGTGTCTGGTGCGGCACGATATGCGACGTAGAACAAATTCCACCGTTGGCTTTTGAGATCGTAGACCGGCAGTGGAGACCACAAAGCGGCGCGCTCGTCTTTGCCGGTGAAGTCACCGCTCGATTCCGCTATGGTGGCGAGGCGCGACCAGTGCATCCGATCCTGGCTTTTCCAGTGCGCCAGCCTCATCTTGACCCAGTGCGGGTCGCCAACCATTTCCGACGTAAACAAATGATAGGTACCGCTGATCTTGATTACTCGACCGCCCTCAAAACCGTATTTGTTGCCTTGTGCTCCCACCGAATGCATCGTCAGGACGGGGGCAGGAAAGGATTTGGTGACCTGCAGTTGGTGAGCCTGGGCGCTGAGCTGAGGCACTCGGCTCAGAAATATCAGGACAAGAAGGATTACCGTACACCGATACTTCGATGTTCGAGGCACCGTTGCGATTTCTACCGCGATGCCGCCCATGTTGCAAGGTAATCGCGGTTAGCGGAAGGTTAACTACTCTAAAAACACATCAAAACATGAAGAAAAGGGCGGGGAGGGCCCGACGCGCGAACCTCAGAACTGAGTTCCGAGCGGATGCTCGCCGTTTCCCTCGGCGCGAATTCGTGTCAGGCACATAGCGGTTTCATCTCGAATACAGTTTCGAGGCTCTGCTCTTCCAAACTAGGGTCTTTCTTCCCTTCATGGGCGATCGATTCTGAATAGGACATCCGTCCTTTGGTCGTGCAAGTAACAGCAATTAACCTGTCAAATTACGGTTAGTCGCATCCGCAAATTGAGAATTGACGACGGCCCTTTGGCGGTGGTATGGTGCCCGGCTGAGAAGCGTGCGGATACGTGAATTTGCTGAACGCTGAGACGCGATCAGTTGGCCACGAGTCATACTACCGAAACGCCCCACCTCTCGTTCTTCGAGAAGAGGGAAGAACTGCATCGGGTCCTTGGAAGTAAGTATTTTTCCAATTCTCCCAAAAAGACTGGCTTTCTCGAATTCGTTTCCGAGCAAACTTTCGCGGGCAACGGCGAGAAGTTGAACGAGTACTTGATCGGTGTGGAAGTGTATGAACGAGGAGTGGATTTCAATCCGCAGAAGGACCCGATCGTACGCGTGCAGGCACATGAGATACGCCGTCTGCTTAAGAAATATTATGAAGAAGAAGGAAACGGACGCCTTATTCGAATTGAGTTGCCATCAGGTCACTATGTTCCGATCTTCACGCGTAACCTGGGCCAGAACCTGCTCTCGGAAGAATTGCACACTACTGAGCTCTCACTTCGTCCGGCGCAAGGGAATCGGCGAGCGTGGCTCGTCGCTCTGATTCTCGGGATTCTCTGCGCAATTCTTTCCTTTTTACTGATCGCAAACCGTATCTCGCAACGACCTTTGCAATCGGGTGCCAGTGTGACTGCCCTGCCTGAGAGTATGCGCTGGTTTTGGCAGCCCTTCCTGCCTCCGTCAGACCCGCCGCTGATTACGATTCCCAATCATCCGCTGCTACGGGCAGCCCACGACGGGGACAGCCCGCAGACACTCGCCGCAGGTCACGAGATTCCGAAATCGAGTCTGCCCGAGTTTCGCGATACGATTCATTTCCATGAATTGAAGCGATTTATATTCGTACCGACTCTGACCGATTTCACTTCCGTGGGTGAGACCCTCGGAGTGGTCAAACTTTGCGAGATGTTTTTTACGGTCGGTCAGAGATGTACTGTGCAGCAATCCCGGCTTGTGAACCTGGATGAGATCAAGAGCGAAAATGCAATTCTGTTGGGCGGAAACCAGGCCTGGAGCGGGCGCGTTTTTCTGAATGCCGAGGGATTCCAGTTTCAAAGCGGCGTGATTCTCAATCGCCGGCCTCGGGCAGGCGAACAGGCGATTTACAGGCCAGAGTTTGATCCGGTCACAAATCAATTGGCGCGGGATTATGCGTTGGTGCTGATGCTTCCCGACCAGACTAAAGATAAGCGTGTTCTATTGATTTATGGCATCTTCACGCAAGGCTCGCAAGCCGCGATCGAATACCTGATCAACTCAGAGCGCATGACTGAGTTGCGAAAAACGCTGCTCAGCCTCTCTCCCGACCACAAGACGATACCGCCATATTTCCAGCTTCTGCTTACCACGACTGTGGAAAACGCAGTGCCAGGAAAATCGTCGCTGGTAGCCGTTCGCATCATCAATCGGTGAACAAGTCCGCTGATTTGAGATTCGGCGCGGGCTCCGTCTGGTATCATCATCGGGCTTTGGGTTGATCTTGGTTTCTATGGTTCGGCAATTGTTTTCTTTTCTGGTTGCATTCGCTCTCAGCCTCTCCGCATCGGCGCAAATCTCTGCCTCCCTGAGAACCTCCGAGACCGAACTGTTTGTGGAAGCCGGTGCGGGTGCACCGCGAGTCGTGGGCCTCGCTTTGCCTGGGCAGAAGGCATGGCAGAATCGCGCCAGTGAGTCTTTGATCGCATCAGTTGAACTCGCAGGGAAACAATTGCCCGTCACCTGGAACTTCAATCGGGAAGCGGCTCAGATGAATAATGATCGAATAATCTTCATCTACGATTCTGCTTCGCCCCACCTGCGGCTGTTTTGGGAGTGGCGAGTGCGCCAACCCTACGGCCCGATCGAACACACGATTCGTATCGAGAATCTTGAGCCACAAGAGATCTGGATTCCGTTTCAAGATAGTGCGTCATTCGACTGGCAAATCGACCCGCGCCAATCTCTCGACCATCTCTATGTGGAAAAGGGAGCGAACACGCCGTCGGCCGTAGGCACGCATCAGGTTGCGATCAAGGAAGGTTATGGCTGGACAGGAACGTCGAGCACCTATGGCGACCTCGGCGATGAACCGCGCGAGATCATTCCATGGTCGCTTGTCCAAAGAAACGACGCAGCCCAAACAGGATGGTATGCCGGTATTGAATTCAGCGGGCGCACACGTGTTTCGCTAGAGAGAACGAAAGACTCGCTGAAAGCTGCTTTTGGACTGAACCCGGACCCTGCTCGCTTCCGAACTCGGGTTAGTCCGGGAAAAGCGTTCGAACCGCCGGTGGTGTTTGTCGGCGGATTCCGAGGCGGTTCAGATGGTGCCGGCAACGTTCTCCGCCGCTGGGTGCGGAACGTGCTTGGGAGCCCTGAGACATGGGGAAATCCAGACTACCCGTTTGTGGTCAATAACAGTTGGGGCGGCGGGATGGACGTCAACGAAGAGATCGCACTGCGCATGATTCGCGACGCCGCGGAACTCGGTTTCGATATGTTCCACCAGGATGCAGGCTGGTTTCGCGAAGTCGGAGATTGGTATCCGAATCCCCAGAAATTCCCGCATGGTCTGGCGGCTGTCTCCGACTATGCCCACCGGCACGGATTGAAATTTGGATTGTGGGTAGACTGGACGCAAGCTGGACTATCCACGGAACGCGGTGCGCTTAACGCGCGCGATCCGAAAGTCCGCGACTGGATGGTCACCGATGTCCCCGCCGATTGGAAGCCCGAGCCTTTCAAGGGCCAGACGATTGACTTAGGAGTTCCCGAGGCGAAGCGCTGGGCGCAGCAAGAGGTCGAGCGGATCGTCAGCGACTATCACCTCGACATGCTGGAGCATGATGGCTATCTTGTGGCTCATGGATGCGATCGCGCCGATCATCCGCATGCCCCGCCCGATCCACTGAATAGATGCATTTATAAGTCTTGGGGATCTTACTTTGTCGACAGTTCGAATTCGACTGACGTGAGCTACCACGCGGTGCGCGCATATTATGACATTTACGCCAGACTGCGGCAGGATCATCCTGGACTGCTGTTTGAAATATGCAACGACGGTGGCAGGATGGTCGATTTCGGCAGTGCTGCTCACGGCGATTACTTCTCTATTACAGATACGTATGACCCGTTGTCGAACCGGCGAGCTTTCTACGATACAAGTCATGTGCTGCCCGCGGCCATGCTGGAGAGTTACGTCGAGAAATGGTCGACTCCGAAGATCGAGAACTTTCGTTATATGCTGCGCAGCGGAATGATGGGATGGCTGACGGTCATGATCGATACGAGCACGTGGTCGGCCGAGGAGCACGCCGAAGCCAAAAAGGAAATCAATCTCTACAAGAAAGAGCTTCGTCCCCTGATACGCGATGCCGAGTTGTATCACATCTCACCGCGTCCGGATGGTGTTCACTGGGATGGAATCGAATACTGGGATCCGAATCGCGCTCGCGGTGTGGTCTACGCATTCCGTGGAACTATTGAACGGGAAAACACTCACAACTTTGTACTGAAAGGACTACAAGGGAGAACTACTTACCGCGTGAAATTTCATGATTGCAGTTCTGCTGATCGCAGCGTAACGGGGCGAAAGCTCATGTCCCGCGGGCTCACAGTCAAACTCAGCAACCCCACCAGTTCAGAGTTGATCTTTCTCGAAACAAGCCATTGATCCGCGCAAGGTGAGACAGAATTTCATTGGCAACAGGCAAACTGTGCGAATGCCTATTTCCTATCGATTCCTACCAGGCGTCCCCTCAAGGCACGCGAGTTTGTCTGGCCCGACGCCTCTTGGAGGTCTTAGGAGTGTTCCCGCTACACGAAGTTAGTTTTTTGAATTCCCTATGTATTAATCTTGGCGATACTCGACTCCCTTGCGGCAAGCAAAGCGCACAAGTCTTCGGTTCAGTCTTCGTTCAGTCTTCAATATGCTTCGAACTCACGACCATAGCGGCCGCAGGACCAATGGGCGCGATGAGGGCCTCCAGATCGGCCGCACATTTGTCGATGCCGGCTGCGACGTTTTCGATGACCTGGGCAACCTGGGGCACTTGTCCCTCGGCTTCCGTCCACTTTTTCTCGTCCATGTACTCGCGAACCGCCGCGATCGGTTTTGCGCCGTAGCCCGTATAGGCTCCAGGGGCATAGACCTGGTTCTTGAACCATGGACGCTCCGGCAGTCCCTTTTCATTCAGGAACAGCCGTGAGACCTTCAGCAAATCGTCATTCATCAATTCCATTTTCTGTGCGGATCCGCTCGGACCGCCTGCTGCTTGCCACTTGGACAAAGCCTTCGAATATCGATCAGAACTTTTCTTCAGCAGTTCGAGTGCATTCTTCATCGGCGCAAAATTGATGTAGGGAGGAACCGTCTCAACCAGGGGTGGCAGAGTCGGCCGCCGTGGATCATTGACCGCCCGAAACACGCCCTCCTGCAATTCCAGATTGCGCTCGGTGAACTCCTCCTGCTTGTCTTTCAGCAGCTTTTCCAGTTGTCCTTCGTACTTCTCGATGGCCTCCGCCTGCGGTGCATAGTCAAGCGGAATCAGATCCGCATCTGCGAGCCGCATCACCGTGCTTCCAATCGTCTGTGCCAGGGCACGCCCATACACGAAATCCGTGTCGACAAAATGCGTGTACCAGTAAAAATCGTCGTAGACCGAGTGATATTGGGTTCCATCGTCCTCTCCGCCGAATCCCAGGTTGAGCGTCGAAATTCCGGCAAAATCCTGAAAGGCGGTGAAATCCGACCCGTCTCCTAGCGCGCGCACGTCAAGGTCCTTGCGTTTGCGTGTATCCTTGCGTTCGTCCGCGTTCTTGGCCTCCGCGATGCTACGCAGGTGAGACCGCTCGAACACTGACATCTTCGTTTCTGGATCCTGAACGTCCCGCGCCACACCGCTGATAAAACTCTCGAGATCCTGCGTGCCACCGGCATACAGAAATCCGCGGCTGTTGCTGTCGGAGTTGATGTAAGCCACAGCGCGTTGCTTCAATTCGTCGACGTGAGTTTCCACCCATTCGGTTGAGCCGAGCAGTCCAGGCTCTTCTCCATCCCAGGCGCAATACACGATTGTGCGTGTCGGAGTCCATCCTTCGCGGTGTAACTCGCCCAATGTGCGGGCCTCTTCCAGCAACGCTGCTTGACCGGAAATTGGATCTTCGGCACCATTCACCCAGGCATCGTGATGATTGCCTCGCAACACCCAGTGTTGATCGTCGGTTCCGTGCAATACCGCAATCACATCGTAAAGCGGTTGCAGGCCCCAGTTGGACTCGACCTTCAGATGAACCTTGGCCGGCCCCGGACCCACGTGGTAGGTAATCGGCAGGCCGCCGCGCCAGGCTTCGGGCGCGACGTCACCCTTTAGGGCCGACAGGAGCGGTTGCGCATCCCCATAGGAAATCGGCAGCACAGGAATCTTGGTGATCGTCTTGGCGTCTTTGATCGCAAGCCGCTTCGCGTCCGGGGTTGCACCTACGCCTGGCGTCAGCGGGTCGCCGGGATAATCCGTGTCCATCACGCTGCCGCGCTGGACGCCGAACCGCGGTCTCCATCCTCCGCCCGGATAATCGTCGCCCTCGTAATAACCATCGTTTCTTGGATCGGAATAAATAATGCAGCCAATCGCACCATGTTCGGCCGCAACCTTTGGCTTCACGCCACGCCACCCGCCTCCATATCGCGCAATGACAATGGCTCCTTTCACCGAAATTCCCATGCGATCCAGCTGCTCATAATCTTCGCGATTACCGAAATTCACATAAACGAGAGGCCCAGTAACGTCTCCATCGATGGAGTATGCATTGTAGGTAGGAAGCTGTTCCGCTGTCTGGTTGGAAGTGGGATCGATGGCCAGCGGAGGTTCCTGCAGCTTGGCCGTGAACTTCGTGGGCTCAAGCAACTCCACTACACGCTGCTTGGGAGTTGGAAATAGCACCTCGAAAGTTTCAATGTGCGCGTCGAATCCCCACTCCTTAAATTTCGCGAGTATCCATTCCGCATTGTCTTTGTCGTAGGGAGAGCCCACATGGTGCGGACGCGCACTCAACCGCCGCATGTTTTCGCGAATGTTATCGGCAACAATTCCATCACGAAACTTTTTTTCCCAGTCCCTTTCGGCTTGTGCAGTTTGCGAACTGTAACCCAGCAGAGAGGCCGATGCATTCGAGGCTGAAGGCTTGGCTTCGTCCGTCTGCGCCGCCAGAACCGTGGTCACAGCAGTGATACAACATGCAATCCACCAAGAACTCATCCATGTCTTAGTCATTGAAGAAGGAGGCCTCGCCGGGGGAGTTGAACTTCGTCCGCCGAAGAAAACACGGGCGGCTTATTGTAGCCCAAAGCGAGCATTCATACTGCCTGGTCCTTTACGCGGAGAGTTCGAGCAGTCCCTGTCTGGAGCCCTACATAAACTATGATTACCCTCACATTTCTGTCATGCGGTCCGGAGTCAGGACAGCATCGCTGATGCGACCTTCAAGCATCCTAACCTGGCAAGATTTGCCTCGACGGATTCCACTTATGATCGCCAAGCTCGCTGCCGCGCTTTTTACCAGTACAGCTTCAGAGCCAGCTGCAGTTGTCGCGGAGCATTGATTTGGTAGAAGATTTTGCCGAAATTCGGATCGCCAAAGGTCGTGTCTGGCCCTCCGAACTGCGGGTGGTTGAAGGTGTTAAAGGATTCCAAGCGAAACTCCAGGCGCATTCCCTCACGGATCTTGCCCAAGCCAAATTCCTTGAACATGGAAAGGTCCGCGTTGTTGGATCCCGGTTGACGGACTGCACCCAAATCGCGAGGCGCCGTGCCCAGAGCGTATTGCGGCGGTTGAGCGAAAAAGTCGCTTCCATCGACACTGGTGAAATACTGATTGATCCAGTTCGAGTCGGCCCCGCGATTGCGATGCGGACGGCCGATCAGATTGGGGCGTTGCGCTCCGTAGGTCGGCAGACCATCAGAGAAATACAGGCCGGGATTGAGGGGCCGGCCACTGTTGGCGCGCCAGATTCCGTTAATGCGCCAGCCTCCCACGAACCCGTCCAAGATGGAATTGATGCTGCCGGCGATGGGCTTTCCGCGCCCGATGGGCAGTTCATAAGCGAAGCTGAACTGCGCGACTTGGGGAATGTCGAACGTGGAGAGGCTTCGTTCTCCTGACGGATTGTTAGGATCCTGCAGGCTGGCGAAGCTGCCCAGATACTCGCTATTGGTGCTGGTGAGGGAAGCATCATCGATGGACTTGGAGAAAGTGTAAGTCGCCAGAAACTCCAGACCATTGGAGAATCGCTTCTCCGCGCGCATCTGCAGTCCGTGATAGATGGAGCCCGCGATGGGCGGTTCGTCGCCGGCAAAACCGAAGAACTGCGGGTGCGGCATGAGCAACTGCAGTGCCTGGATTTGCGGGTAGAGCAGCGGGTTGCTCGGATCGAGCAACTGCGACGCATTCGATTGCGTGGGATCGGCGAAGGGGTTCGTCACGTACGAACTCAGTGCTGCGATCTGGGCATTCGTATAGTGTTCGATCTCCGGGCCCAGATGATTGATCACCCCAGCATTGGCAAAGTAGAGGTGAGTTCCTTTCTTGCCGACATAGGAGGCCTCGAGCAGGAGGTTCCACTTGGTTTCGTGCTGGAGACTGAAGCTCCAGCTCTGTTCGTAGGGAACTTTATTACTGACGCTTTTGATGGGGCCAAAGCCGCCGAAGCCGACGTCGTTCAACAGGCCAAGGCTGCTGCCAACCGGCAGCGTCGGTCCATTGGGATAAGGATTGCTCATCCTCGCGGCCGGCGTGGCGCCGTCGCCTTCGAAGGAGGGCACCAGGTAAGTGAGCTGATCGAATCCTTGTTGCCCGACGCCGGAGGTTCCGGCCACCGCGCCTCTCCAAGCTGACATGTACATTCCATAACCGCCGCGAACGACGGTATTGTGAAGCGGTTTGTAGGAGAAGCCAAAACGCGGCTGGAAGCCGTTGTAGTCGGGAGCATAGGAATAACGGTCACTGGGAGTAACGAACACTTCGCCGCCGGTTAGATTTTGCCCGTATAACGTGATCGGCGATTGTATGTTGGCATTGAGTGAGTTCAGCTCGTTGTTGCGCTCAGTGCGAGGCAAGACGACTTCGTAACGCAGGCCGAAATTGAGAGTCAGTTTCTCGGTCTTCTTCCAGTTGTCCTGCACAAACCCGCTGGCCTCAAAATTCTGAGTTGCTACGGAATTCGGAACCTCGTACATCCCGCAACAGTCGTTGGGTTGAGCACCGACCAGAAAGCTTGCCATCCCGTCGCCGCCTTCCGGATAGCAGCTGATGTTGGGAGGGTTCGGCACACAACTGGGATCGTAATTCGCGGTTCCCGTCTGGTCGAAATTGTAGGCGCCGGCAGGAGCGTAGTTCGGCTGGGTGTAGTTGAGGCGGTGCATGCGGCCTTCTGCGCCGAATTTGAGTTCGTGAGCACCTCTGACCAGACTGAGAATACCGATCAGATGGTGCGTTTCCTGCCCCAGTTTGGCGTAGCTCCACGGATTCGCACCAATGTTGTAGTAACTTGCGGCCGAATATCCTCCTCCGATTCCAACCGCCGGAAACCAGTTGTAACCAGAATCCTTCATATATTGCGGTTCGCCGATCGCGTCGACCGGAGAAATATTCGGATACGCGGTAGCGACGCCGCCGTAATAATCGGTACCGCGTGTTAAGCCGTAGGAAACCGTCAGCAGAGTAGTTGGATTGAAATTGTGCGTGTCGTTGATGGCGAACACGTGCGCGCCGCCCTGGGTGGGCCCGACGCTGCAAGGATCCGCAACGTTGCCGAAGCAGTTAAAGGACCCGGAGACGCTGACTTGATGCGAGTACTTGCCGCTCAGCAGATTTTTCTGATTGAACCGATGGTCGACCTTCAGATCCCATTGATCGTTTCTCGAGTGCACGGTCCCAGATTCGACCCGGTTGGTGTAGGGATTGTAGTTTCCGGTGTTCATGTTGTAGTTCGGTTCAGGGAAATAACTCATCAACTTTTGCGCGACCGGGTCAATGAGGTTGCCCGGGCCGGTCGGCAAACGGAAAGGAACACCCGACGCATTATTGGCGAGCACCTCGTTCCCCGGATGGTTCGCGTCGACTGTACTGGTGTAGGTGGCAAGATTGTTGAAGGGAACGGGAGCATGCCGTCTTGCGCCTCCGACATTCGGGTCGTAGTAGCCGGAATAGGGATCCCAGACTTGTCCTGCCAAGGTCGAGCAATTGCCATTGTTATCAAATGTCCCGCCATTGTCGGAGCAGATCTCGCCAAAATCTCCCTGCCGCTCGGCGTCGCTGGGCACGCCGTAGAAAACTGGACCTGCCTGATCATCTTCCCGCACGCCTTCATAGTCGAAGAAGAAGAACGTCTTGTTCTTGAAGATGGGTCCGCCAAATGTTCCGCCAAAGTCGGAGCGGCGCAAGCCGGGGATGGGAGTTCCCTGCTGATCGTTGAACCAGCTATTTGCGTCCGTCTTGTAGTAGCGCTGAAATTCGTAGAGGCTGCCGTGATAACTGTTTGTGCCTGAGCGAGTGACCAGATTGACGATACTTGCTCCACTGAATCCGTATTCCGCACTGAAGTTCGTTTCCTGTACTTTGAACTCTTCCACATCATCGACCGAAGGCACGTAGGTCTCAACCCGGATGCCGCTATTCTGCTCATAGTTGGTCGTCGTCACTCCATCCATAAGGATGTCAGTAGTCGCGTTGCGGCTGCCGCTGATGATCACGTTGGTGGCATAACAGCCCATGCACGCGGCATCCACTTCAGTGACGCCTGGGGCCAGATACATGAGATCGAGCACACCACGGCCGTTCAGCGGCAGATCGTTGATCAGCTTCCGGTCGATCACTTGCCCGGTGGTCGCATCTTGCGTGTTGAGAGCGGGCGCCTGGCCTGACACGGTGACCACTTCTTTTGTACCGAGCATCGCCATGGAGAAATCGATGCCTACGTTCTGGCTGATGTCGACCTCGAATCCGTTCCGCGACTGATCCCGGAAACCAGCGGCCTTGACCGTGAGGTTGTACCGACCCGGCGGAACAGAGCGAAAAAGATAGCGGCCGTTGCCGTCGGTCTTGGCAGCGAACGTATAACCCTTTTCGGCGTCTTGCAGGACCACGGCGGCGCCCGGAATCATGGCTCCGGTTTGGTCGCCGACCACACCTGTGACTGACCCGGCATAGAGCTGAGCCTGCGCCGGAGTTAATTGAAAGGCGAGGATCACGACAGCGATAACGATGGAAGCCTGCAAACTCGCAATGGAGCTGCGATGCGCACGTTGCGCTCGCATGATATTCGACAGGGTGAGAGTAGTCATCACGGGTCTCCTTGTTTCCGAACTTACTTTTGCACCGCTCAGCGCTATGCGTAGGCTTTCAGGCGCGGGCCGTGCCGACATCAACATCTCCTTCTTCTTGAGCCCTTTACCTTTGCTCGAAGCGAAGCGAGCATCGGCTGTGAAGTTGACCGACT
This sequence comes from uncultured Acidobacteriaceae bacterium, assembly GCA_963772045.1. Classification (GTDB taxonomy): domain Bacteria; phylum Acidobacteriota; class Terriglobia; order Terriglobales; family Acidobacteriaceae; genus Sulfotelmatobacter. The sequence goes on from CAVYWC010000008.1 coordinate 118,080, forward strand.
TCTACGGCAATGGAGCTTCGACTTCCTCGAGTTCCCAGTGGTCGGTCGAGTCAAGATGACAGTCGAATCCGTAGAAGCGCTGATGAAACACGTGCTGGAACAGGCACGCTCGTTCTCCCTTCATGATGGGATTGCCCTCGACCGGCTGAAAGTTCCCGTCGGGCGCGGCGGCGGCAAAGACTTTCACCTGCCACTCACTCTCGGGATCGTCGGTGTAGCGATGCGGATAGACTTCCGTCGCCATGTAATAAACGGCCTGGTTCTGTTTCGTATCGGGAGCGTTTTTCAGGTACAGCAGCGTAGGCGCTGCGAGCGTGGTTTCGGAAGTCATCAGAATCTTTTCCGGCGCCTTGTCCAGATCGGCGATTGCGGCGGCGCTTTTGCTGATGATTTCGAAGTGGTCCTTATCGTTGCCGCGATAGAAAGTCAGATAGAAACGACAGCTGCGGGGATCGCGGAAGAGGTGGGGATTTTGATTGCGTTGATTCGGAACACCGGCGACCAGAACCTTCACTTCAGTCAGATGAACCCCATCGCGCGACGTGGCCAGCACGATATGGCTGCTCGGCGTGTCGTAGTCGCGAGTAATCGCGAAATACAGCAGATCTTTGTCTTTCGGATCGGCATTGGCGAGAACCGTTGGCCATCGGGCGTTCAGCCACAACGGATTCTTTTCGTATTTGCTCCAATTCACCAGGTCGTTGCTGCGCGCCAGACCAATGCCCTCGCCTTCGTTCAATCCGTACCAGCCCCAGTAGCGAAATCCGTCGCGGTTCACCTCCAGCACCGACAGGGTGTGGGGAAACTCGCTCTTCTCCCACTTCTGCGCCCCTGGCAACACGTGTCGCGGCGCGGTCAGTTCGAGATACGGAACAGGCTGAGAGGACTGCTGCTGTGCAGTAACCACGACGCCTGCGAATACAATTATTCCCATAAGAATTGCAGTCTTATGGACGACTTTCCGTGGCTTCAACGTCATTCTCCTCATCGCGAAATCGAAATTCGTCTTACTGACTGCAGTACCCAGGCGCGGCGGATGCTCACTTCTGGTTCGCCAGTGCCGTATCGATCGTGGTCCACAACGAATCCGGAGAAGGATCGTATGGAACCATGTCTTGCGCGAACTCCCAATAGAAGCCGCCTCCAATCCAATTGGGAATGTTGGGATGAACGTCGTAAGTCCGCCGAATAATGCCCTTCATCGCCGAGTATTCTGGGGGCTTGTTGTCAGACCACCCAAACTCCGAGAATCCCAGCTTAGACTTCGGGAACATTACGGCGAGACGCTCGAACGTCTGCTGCCAGTCTGGCCTGTAGCCGCCACAATCCACTTCGTAGTAGCTGACCAGTAAGTAATCGAGTCCCATTCTCATCGGTGTGGGAATGTGGGCCTCTGCCCACGTGAACATTTCATTCGCTGGCGGGCCACCGCATTTCGCGTTGTAATACAGCGTTAAAGCCGCAACTTTTCCTCGCGACTTCACATAGTCATAGGCTTCCGTCATCTTGGTCACGACATCTGCCTGTGACGTGGCGCTCACGCTTACCTTTTGCGAGCAGTCCGCGGTGGATCCGAAGAGCCATTCACCGTTGATCTCATTCCCGACTTCCCAGATATCGACAACTTCGCCTAGAGTGTCGACGTAGTCTTTGAAGCGGCTCAGATGTTCAGCAGGCGTGAAGCACTTCATGTAGAACGAGTCGACTGGCTGGCCCATCACCGACCCGACGACGCGAATCTGGGTCGTGGCATCGAGATAGGACTTCGCGGGAATGAACCCTTTCTTGTCGCCGGGCGTATAGACAAGCCTGATCGTCGGAGTCACCGAGATATGCTTCAGGGATGCGAGCAACTTTTCGCGATATTGGGGATCTCGAATGTCACTACTGTTATCGACGGTTACACCATGGATGAGAGCGGGTACGGCTCGCTGCGCAGGGGAGCTCAAACACGCGAAAAATGGAGCGAGGCCAACGGCGACGGCCGCTAGCGACAGTCTTCGATGCATGAAGTGTCTCGGAAGGATTCCTCGTCTGCGCAATCGCACCGCATGTGGCGGTCTGACTCGCCAGGGGAAATTCACTCTGCCCTCCCTGTCGCCGCCTCAACCAAATCCGGACGATTCAAAATGGTCGCGTTCGTGATAATCGGACGAGCCCAGAATCCAACACTGAGGACACATCCAAACGTCAGGTACAGAAAAGCGAGTCCGGCGCGCAGACCTGCGAAGTCTCCGATGCGGCCGATGATCATTGGCACAACCGCGCCGCCCATGATCCCAGTGCTCAGAATTCCGGCGAACGGGCCGTGATGTTCCGACACCGAGTTCAAGGCGAGCGAAACCAGCACCGGCCACATGATCGAAGCAAAGAGCCCAATCGCCGGAAACGCAAAAAGCGAGACGCGCTCTGGGCCGAACAAGGCCGCGGTCAGGCACAGCAACGCTCCGACGCAGAAGGCGATCAGAACTTTGCGGCTGTCGAATAACTTGAGCAGGCCCATGCCGAGAAAACAACCGGCGGTAAGCATTCCCCAGAACCAGGAAACAGCGGTCGCCCCCGTGGTGTGTGGATCGTAGCCGTGATATTGCGAGAGAAATTTGGATATCCAGTCCGCGGTTCCCTGCTCCGATCCCACGTATGCGAAAACGCATAGAAAAAACGCCCACACCATGGGCTTGCGCAGAAGGCTGGCGTACATCGCAACCGAACCCGCTGACTCATCGACCGTGTGCTTGACTCTTGGGAAACGCAGAACTCCAAGGAGCACAATCATCAGAATTGTGAAGGCGGCAAAAATCCAGTACATCGAGGCCCATGGAAGGTCGCGCGGAGTCAGCCGGCCCAACATCCGCAGTAACAAGTTCCTCTGTGCCGAAGCCGTTCCCAGGTTCTCAACAAGGTATGAGTAGAGCCGTGGACTCATGAAAGATGCAGTGCCGAAGATAAGCTGCGCAAACGCAGAATTGAATGCGAAGTGCTCTTCTCCACCAGCCACACGCAACAGCGGATTGACAGCAACCTGCAGTGTTGCCATGCCGGCGCCCATAACAAACAACGATCCGACGGCGACGTAATATCGGGGGAAGAGAGCGAAACTGAGCGATCCGACCGTGCCCGCAAAAAAAGCAGTTATCATCACCGGCTTTTCCGTAAATCGCTCCACCCAGAACCCGGCCGGGATCGACATCACACCATAGGCAATAAAGAAGGAGAATGGCAGAAGAGCAGCTGCCGTCAAACTCACGCCAAAACCGGCGATAATGTCAGGTACGATCGCGCCGAGAATGTTGGTCAGCAGTGACATCACAAAGAATGTCAGAAAGACCAACCCGACCATTGTTCGACTTCGTGCCATAGGAAAGCTGCCCTTACTCCGTCGTCGTGACCTTCGTCGCCAACTCAAAACGCCCTGGCTCTCGGCCCGCTTTAGCGGCCAATGCGAGCGTGATGATCTGTATGGGCAAGATTTCGAGAATCTGCCGAATGCTCAGACTGTGCTCTCCCAGCCGGCACGCAGGCAGCGGCGCATCGCTGTCCACGAGTTCCGCACGACCCCGCTGTTGCCGGATGTCTGCCAGCAGGCGCTGATTCAGGTTGCCCGTCTTGGCGTCACCGGCGAACGCCAACACAAAAGTCTCTTTGCTCAACATCTCAAGGGGGCCGTGCCGAAACGCGGCGCTGCTCATGCCTTCGGCGTGGAACTGGGCCGATTCCTTCACGATCAGAGCACCCGTGCCTACGCTCGCAAGAGACGCTCCACGGCCACAGAGAAACAGGTGGCGGACGTCGCTGAGTAGGTCGGCAACGTTGTATACATACTCTTTCCAGTTCGCCAGATAAGAACCCACCGCCGGACGGGCCTCCTTCAATTCTCGACGAGTGCGTTGCAGATCCTTTTCGCACAACGTGTCACCGACCCACTTCAACGCCATCAGAGCCGTGACATAGGTTTTGCACGACACGGAAAACTCATTGCCCGCCCGGGTAAGGACAGTGGCATCCGCGTGCCGCGCCAGGACGCTGTCGGGAGTATTAGTGATTGCGATTACGGCGGCGCGCTTACGGTTCGTCTGCGACAGGCGAACCATCTCAGCGCTCTGTCCTGATTGCGACACAGCAATAATCAAGGTCTTGGGATCGAAGAACCGGCTTTGGTAGTGCACCAGTTCGGAAGTCTCCGCCATGACCGCGGTAAAGCCGTAGTCGATGAGATTCAAGTTGATTGAATGCAGGGCATGAAACGAAGACCCCATGCCGGTTAACACGACTCTTTGGAATTTCCCTTGATGGAGGCGCCTCGTCAGGTGCAGCAGAGGCTGGGGAGTCTCGAGAGCAGCCAACGTGTCTTCCAGCGCCTTGGGCTGACATAAAATATCCCGTAGATACTCGCCCTCAATCACAGACAGATCTTCGACCAAGTAATCCTCCCTCCGATTGGAAGCGGTGATGCCAGACGCAAGCCGCACCAATCAGGTTGGCCTCGTCGCCCAGCGAAGCCAGCGCCAGCTCTGTTTTTTGAAATGGAACAAGGCAACAGCAGCGGCGAATCGTCGCTCGGATTTCATCCAAAAAGAGAACAGAGCTTTTCATCACGCTGCCGCCAAGCACGATCGACTCTGGGGTAAATAAAGTGACCAGATTGGCAATGCCCAATCCCAGGTAATGCGCCTCGCGCTGCGCCGCTTGTAAAGCCAGTTCATCTCCCGCCTGAGCCAGTTCGCAGATCCTCTTCGCAGTGAGTTCCCCGCGATCTTGACGATCCGCCCCCATCTGACTTTGCATCCACGACACCATGGCGGGACCGGCAGCCAGCGACTCCCAGCACCCATGGAAACCACAGCAACAGGCTGGTCCCGATGCGTCGACGATGCAGTGGCCAATTTCCGGGTGCGCGCCATCGACTCCGCGATAGAGCTGTCCGTGAAAAATGGCGCCCACACCGATTCCCGTGCCGATCGTGACATAAAGAAGCGTCTTCTTGTTTCGGCCCGCCCCCCAGCCCCACTCGCCCAGGACGGAAGCATCGGCGTCGTTTTCCATCGCCACACGCACGCCAAAAATGCCGGAGAGATCGCGAACCGGATTCTCAGCTCGCCAATGCGGAAAGAAATTGACTGCTCCAAACTCGCCGGTAAACGGATCGATCGGACCAGTGCTGCCAATGCCAATGCCGGTAATCTCTGTGCTCTCCTTCTCAGCAACGGCGCGCAGCATCTTCTCCATGCGCTGGAGCGCTTCTTTGTAGCCGCGACCCGGATCCGTCGGACACTCTGCGCGAGAATGCACGCGCCCGTCGTCATCGACCATGCCCGCCCCGATCTTGGTTCCACCGATATCAACCGCTGCAATCATGTGATCGTTCCCTGGGCTGCCGCCCGACTACTGCTTACATTCCACAACCGTGGCTTCGTGTGATTCGAGATCCAACTTCCAGCTCGCGCCTTCCACGGCAAGGCTTTTCGATCCCCTCCGAGCCGAGTTGGCTGCTGGCTGCAGAAATGATCCTTGTAATCTTGGATAGGTTGATTGCTCGGCGCCCGCGGCAAACGAAGAAAAATAAATCAGGAAGAGAGCGAACTGGACGGGAAGGAGACATTGTGCTCCACTCCACCATCGGTTCCGTGTGTGGCGAGTCTGGCGAAGCGCCATGCGATAGTCCTCTTGCGGGACATCCACCTGAACAACAGCCATATGAATCGCCTATGCATAGATGTTGTCAAGATATATTTCTTGCGAGCGCGAAAAGAGTGGAAATAAATGTTAGTAAAGATATTAAATAGTTATATTTACACATACTCCAATTTGTTTATTGCAGAACTTCAATGACTACATGTATACATTGTATGTAATGTTGCTATGTGCAGCCGAATATGTAAAAGGTGACCATGCCCAATCTGCCTTCCTCAGCCGACCTCCCAGTCGCGTCAAAGCTCGGTCTCACGATCGACGGCAATAGTTTCGTTCCCTATTACGTGCAGATCGTCGACCATGTCCGAAACCTCATCAAGAAAAACAAACTGCGCCAAGGACAGACGTTTTGCTCTGAAGGAGAGTTGTCGGAAGCGCTCGGCATCAGCAAGATGCCCGTGCGTCAGGCATTTCAAAAACTTCGCGCGGAGGGCTTGCTCATCATCGCCAAAGGCAAGCGGCCAGTCATTGGCAGCGGACGCGTACCGTGGAACTTCCAGCAGTTGCGTGGCTTCAGTGAAGAAATGAAACGCCGCGGCCTCGTCCCCTCGGCTCGCCTTCTCAGGATGGACCTCGACGAACCAGAACCGGAAGTGGCTCAGGCGTTGAAGCTCACTCCTGGAGAACGTATCTATCGACTGCGGCGACTTCGCCTCGTCGATCAGGAACCAGTCGCGGTGGTTACCAGCCACCTTCCGGCTCGTATCTTCGCGGGAATCGATGAACAGGACTTGGAGAAGCAGTCTCTTTACTCGATTTTCGAGCACAGTTACAAGCGCAAACTGCAGTGGGCTGAAGAGTTGATCGGTGCGGTTGTGGCAGGAGTGGAAGAGGCTGCTGTTCTCCAGACGGCTCCTGGCAGCGCGTTACTCATGATCAAGGAGACTACCTACGACAGTCAAAATATCGCCATCGAATACAGTGTGTCGTTGTTGCGTGGCGATCGATATAACGCCTCAGTGATCTCAGTTCGGAAAGCCTGACGGCAACGCTGACAGCCGCTACGTCGGCCGAGTGAAGTGAAGAGAACGGATCATACTCATTGAGATTACGGCCCTGCCTCTTTTCAAAATACGAACCGCAAAGCGAATTGCATAAAGCGCGGTGTCGTCAGCGTAGAAGTGTAGAGGCCGAAGGTAGAGGGATCATCCCCCAGCGATGGCTGTGCTTCGTTGCCCACTGGGCCGCGCACGTCGTAGCGCACCGAGTTGGTGGCATTGAACGCCTGCCAGCTGAACTCTACACGCCGCTGCTCGCCGAGGGAAAAATCCTTGGACACGCCGGTGTCGATGTCGAACATGCCATCCCCAATCACATTATTGCGAACGCCGGACTCGCCCGGCCACTCTGGCCGGAATGCCGCCTCTGCGGCTGCCGGATTCTGGAAGATGTCAGGGCCGATATCCATTCCATTGACGATGGCGTTCTTCGGATTCGATGCCTTCGGAGCCGGGCCATTGGGCATGGCCAAGCCTTCGATATTCCAGTCGGTCGACCATGTTGGTCCATTGTCGACACTGATGGGCAAACCGCTGGTCCAGCGAAATATGCCGGACACGTGCCATCCGCCGATCAAGTTGTTGAGTAACGAGCCGGCATTCGACGCCAGCATCTGCCCTTTGCCGAACGGAAGCACGTAGACGAGGTTGGCATTGAGCTGGTGAAACGCATTGAAGTCGGAGAGCCCGCGCAGAGCCAGCGGTTTCCAGGCATTGATTACGATTCCGCCGCCATTCAGGTCGCTTCCGGTTCCACCCGTGCCTTCGTAGGGACCAACGCGTTGGGCGGCCGAGGCTTCGTCGAGCGATTTAGAAAACGTGTAGTTGAACTGGCCCTGCAGGTTCGCTCCCCAGCGCACGTTATAGGTCGCCTGCAGCGCGTTGTAGTCGGAAGTGCCGATGTTCCGCCACGCGTAGAGCGAGGAGAACTGATCATGGTAGAAGGTGTAGGGGCCGAACTTGCTGTTGGGAACATTGACCTGGGTGATCGAACTGGGCAAGTCCATCTGAAAAAGTGAGAACGTTTCGTTATGCGGATAGCAATTCCACAGCTCGTAGATCGCCTGGGTCGCGCTGGCATTCGCGGGATAACTACCGGGTGCGCAATTCAGCGATTGGCTGCTGAGTTGGTTCGCAGGCATTCCGGCCCAGCCGGGAAAGAAATTCTCGAAAAATGGAATAGGCTGAAGGGAGCCGACAGCCGTCCCGGCGGCGGCAGCCTGAGAGAGCATCGTTGCCGCCTGGAAATACGACGTGCCGCTGGCGGGATCGGTCGGGTCGGCCGGCATCGCCAAATCCACCTGCATAGGCAAACGTCGTCCGACGCTGCCGACATATGCGAGTTGCAGTGACGATCGGGATGTGATCTGGCGTTGCAGAGAAAAGTTGAAGACCTGCGTGTATGGCGTCTTCACCGATTGATCGATCCCCCAATTGATCGCAAATGCCTGATTGCTCGGAGTAACCGGAAAAGTCCCCGATGGCGTCGGCCCGAACAAGCAGCCTGCATCCTGGAGCGATGGACAGGGCGTGGGCAGGCAAGATTGGCTCGATGATCCGGGGATCAGGCAGGTGAAGCGCGGAGCATTCGAAGGAGAGACAACGCCCGCCGGATTTCCCAGGTGAGTCGAGAGGCCGAATGACCCGTTTTGGTCGAAGCTGTTGACGATCGGAATGCCGAAGTGGTCGTACATAATGTTATAGCCGGCGCGGATCGTGAACTGATCCTTATGTCCGAGAATCTTCGCCAGCCGACCGTCGCCGGTATCCGGCGCCCAAGCCACGGCAATGCGAGGCGAAAAATCCTTGTGATCCCAGTTCCACAAGCCGGGTCCGTTGTTGACGGGGCCGCCAAGTCGGAAAGTGATCTCTCCGGCATTATTGGCCGGCATGCCCTGATTCATTAACGTCCTCGTCTGATTAAACCAGTCGGCAACATTCTGGTTGGTGCAGCCGCCGCTCGCCGCTTCCACGCAGGGCGCGACCTGGTATCCGTTTGTTTCGTAGGGCGGAGCATCGAGAACCCAGCGCAGCCCGTAGGTCAGAGTCAATCGCGGCGTCACGTGCCATGTGTCTTGACCAAAAAACTCGTACTCGTTGATAGCAAAACGGCGATTGATGGCAGCGCCTTGGGGGAATGCGGTTCCGGTGCGGTTGAAGTTGTAGATGCCATCGCCTTCCGCGAACATTCCTATGTCGATGGCGATGGCCGTGTCATAGTTCGGGCCAAAATTGCTGTCGACGGGAAAATAGCCGTTGTTGGCCGGATCGAGCGGGCTGGAAGTGTTGGCGATGCCTCCGGTGTTGAGATAGACCGGATTGGTTTGTATGTCGGAATATGAATTGTCCGTGCTGCTGCTGTCGTTGCGAATCAAAAATATATCGGTGCCGAACTGCAGCGTGTGGTTTCCGCGGGTCCAATTCAAAGTTTCGCTGAGTTGGTTGACGGGGACAAACCTGGTATCGGAGCGCGTGAACGGAGTGAGGTCGGTAAGGCCATTCAGAAAAACTCCCGGATATTGCGACACTCCGGCGTCTTTCAGTCCCTGGCGCACGTAACCCCAATGAAAATCATTGATGAGTCTCGGAGTGAGCAGAGAGGTCAGTCCCACCGTTACCCCTTTGCTGTCATCAAGGTGCGTCGTAGACGCGGGTTCGGTCGGAAAATATTGGAGACCCGGTTCCTTGAAATTCTGCGTCTCACCGCGGAAAAATAGGGTTTGGGAGCCATTCGACGTGATGTGGTAGTCGAGCCGGGTGATGTAGGTGTTGAAGCTGGAGTCGGCATTGGAAGCGAAACGATAACCCAGGATGTTCTGGCCATCGCCCGCGTTCTCATTCGGCAAAGGATATTGATTGAGGACGCTCTGGACGCCCGGACTGATTCCGATTCCCTCAGGATCCATTTGCTGGATTTGAGTTGGGTTGAGCAGGTTATATCCGGGCTGCACACTTACGTTATTGATGGTGCCGCCGGGGCAATCGGCAGTATCCAGGCTTCCGTCGGAGTTGCGCTGGCAGAGATATATGAGATTGCCGGCGCGCAGGCTCGCACTCGGTACGAAGCTTAGAACACTCGTGCCCTGTGCGTCGCGCCGTCCCTCATAGTTGGCAAAGAAGAAGAACCGATCCTTCAAAATCGGCCCGCCGACACTGGCTCCGAACATATTGCGCAACAGTTTCGGAGCGGTATTAGATTCACTACTCTGTAACTGACTGGATTTTAAGAACGGATCGTTGGCGCTGAAGATGGTATTACGGTTGTACTCGTAGACTGAGCCATGAAAGCTATTCGTGCCGCTCTTCGTGACCAGCGCAACCTGTGCGCCGCTGGAGTAGCCGGAATCGGCATCGGAGTTGGCCGTAGTCACGCGGAATTCTTCGACCGAGTCGGGTGGCACATTCAGAACACTGTTGAAGGCGTAACCGCTGTTTTGATCATTGACTCCGATGCCGTCGAGCATGACGTTGGACTGATCACTGCGCACCCCATTAACGGCGCCGCTTCGCGTATCCGTATCTTGTAGCGACTGCTGTTGAATTCCCAGGTAGGTCACGCCCGGCTGCAGGCTGAGCAAGTACGTCACGTTACGGTCGGCGATGGGCAATTCCGCGACCTGGTTTCCTTCGATGACGTTGCCGAGCGATGCATCTGTGCGGTTGATGAGCGGGGCTTCACCTTCGACCGTTACGGACTCGTTGTTACCGGCAACCTGAAAACGAATCGGGACTGTAGCGGGCTCTTTCACCAGGAGGGTGAGATTCGATGCGAGAAACGGCGAGAATCCTTTGGCACTCGCGTCCAGCTTGTAGTTCCCCGGAGGCACGTCCAGGAATTGGTAGAACCCTGAACTGTTACTGGTGGTCGTGCGATGCAAGCCCGTGGCGATCTCGGTTAGGGTTATCTTCGCACCGGCCACGGTCGCGCCCGTCGGATCCGTCACGTTACCGTTCAACTGGCTGGTTGACTGCCCGGCTGCAAAGGGCATGAAAGTCGCAAGCAGAAGCGACAGTGTCCAAGCGCTGGCCCGTAGAAATCCACCGCCGAGTTTGTACCGCTGCCCGCAAGTGCCACTGCTCTGCTGCTTTAGAGTCATTGCGATGTCCCCCAGTGAAGAAGGCAAGCGCGGCGCGAACACGCGAAGAAATCAACAAATGTTGATTCCGCCCTTGTCCCTATTCGGAATTCTGTGGTTGTTCTGGTCCAATAAGACCGAACCCTTCCCAGAGTGGCGCGGATTATACCCGAACCGGGGATCGACCTTCACGCAGAAAATGCGGACCGAGGTTCTGAAATTTCGATTCCGTGGATTTCTCATGCAGGTCGCGATTATGTCACGTCATTCGGTCACTGGAGAGTGATCGCGCCGTTGAAGAAATTGCGATCCGCCACGGTGATTTTGTATTTTTCCTTGATCTTCTGCAGAAACGCGCTGCCAACTGCCGACTCACTGTCGGTCAGTCGACACAATTGTCTTGGCAAAGCTAACGACAATACAGTGCGCCATCAATGCGATTCGGCACTGCAGGCGTCATTTTAGCGAACAGATCTCATCGACTCGCTAGGGCCGCGTTAAGAAGATCGGCAGACCGAGCTTATGGTCGTATTTTGGTCGGTAGCGTTCGGTGTTGTACATCGATGCAATATCCACTCTGCGCGGGCCCTGTTTAGGGTCGGGAATCGGCTCCATCGCGTAGCGGCCTTCGTTGATCGCGGTCATCAACCCAGACTTGCCTTCGTCCAGCGCATCCATGGCCATTCCCGCGAAGGTAAATCCCACCATGCGATCGACGAAATCCGGACTGCCCGAGCGCAGATCGTACGTCAGATCGCTGACAACAGTCTCTTCCCCGGTCCCGCGTTTGATCTCGTCGCTCAAGTCTTCTGCGACGCTCATCTTCTTGCGATGTCCAAACGCGTCGGCCTCGCCGTATTCCTTGACTTTGTAGTCCTGCCACTCGGCGCCTTCGGAAAGGATGACCAGCGAGTAATTGCTCGGGTTGTTGTGCTTGTCCTGGATGAGCAAGTCGATCAGGTGCTTGAGGTCTACCTTGTATTCGGGGATGCAACAGCGCAATCCAGTTACGTAAGCCGTGTAGAGCGCGGTGTAGCCCGCATCGCGGCCAAACACACGGAAGATGCCAATTCTTTCGTGCGAGCCGACGGTCGTACGCTGGCGGTCGATGGCATCCATGGCGCGCGTAATCGCCGTGGAGAAACCGACGCAGTATTCCGTGTTGCGGACGTCATTGTCCATCGTCTTTGGCACCGCGATCACCTTCACGCCCTTGCGGTCGAGTTCGGCCGCATAGCTCAAAGTGTCATCGCCGCCAATCGCGATCAGGTAGTCGAGACCCAGCGTCTCAATGTTCCTGAGTACCGCGGATGTAACGTCGAATACTGTGCTTGTAACGCCTTTCTTGGTCGACTCTTTGGCCTGGAAATTCTGCCCTTGCAGAGCTGAAGGCAACGCTTTCATCTTGGTCGGATTTGTGCGTGAGCTGTGCAAGAAGGTTCCGCCCGTGCGATCAATGGTGCGTGTGTTCTCGCGATTCAGAGGGAGAATGTAGCGTGCCTTGCTCGCAGGGTCCGTCAGATCGACATGGGTCAATCCTTCCCAACCGCGACGAATGCCGATCACGTCGTATCCGATTTCCGCCCCGCGGTAGACGACGGACTTGATCACAGAATTCAGCCCGGGGACATCGCCGCCTCCGGTCAGTATGCCGATGCGCCTGTTTGCCATGTGAGGCTCCTCGTTAATCTAGGAAAGTAGCGTTGAAGTGAAAGTCGAAAGCCCGTTGCCGGGCGGCTAGAGTCCGGCCCCCTGTCGCGACAGGGACCTCACATTCTACTGGTTACGAGCGACGCTCTCCAATTACGTATTCCTTCTCGAACTCGGAAATGCGACACAGGCACGTCCTCGAACTGGCGATCGAACCCGTTTTTGTCCAGGGCCTCTCTCAAGACCGGAGTGAAAGACACACCACCTGTGCTTTAGGCCATCTGACGGTCGCACCCAAATCAACTGCGCTTGCGGAGACCTCCGATACTCATCGCGATTTGACCGATGAATGGAACCTTGCGCTCGGAAGGAGACACTCGGCGAACGTGGAAGGTGGTTGCAACCGGGATGTCGCTCAGCCATTTTGTTACGCGAATCGTCAGCGTTCTCATCAGAACAGGCTGCCCTACATTGGCGTTTCCAGTTCGATCGGCTGAGCACACTCCACGTCATCGTTCTGCAGTTGATTGAGATGCGCGCTCACTGGGTACGCGCGCATCGATCATCGTAGAAGGGGTGTAGCTGGCGGCAGTGCAATTTCCTGCTCTGGGTAGTGCTTTTCCGATCAGTTTCTGGTTGGTAATATCCGCGCAATAATAGCCGCTACCTGGCTCGGTTCATGCTGTCCGAGCGTGCCCTCAAGCGCATAGGAGCGCTCGAACGCGTTGGGGCCTGTAATGCTCATCTCCCAGCAGTCGTTGGCTTGCGAACCAAGGATAACAACCCGCCAGTCTCCGGGGCGGCCCGAGAAGACATGCTCGATTATCGCTATCACATCCCGCCGTGACCCGGCGGCGCCGGCGTTGTGCATTTCCACCGTCACAGGCATAGGCAGAGTCTACGACATTCCTCGTGCGCTGGCAGGTTGTTCTACGGGCCATCCACAAAAGTAATTAGCCGCGGGGAAGATCGGCGCCAATAATTGAAGAAGCGATAGCGAAAATCAGTCATTGGAGACCGGGTGTCATACTACAAAGTGTTGGCTCTGTTCGCGCTTCTGTTTCTGAACGCCGGGACTGCTTTTTCAACCGATAAGCTCATTGCACTTACCTTTGACGACGGCCCTCGACCGTATGTTTTGTTTGGCACCAAGGGCGATCAGGCTGGCCCGAGCTTGATGAACGTGCTCGACAACAATAGCGTCAAGGCGACATTTTTTGTCGTCGGATGGCGACTGACGCCGAAGACGTGGGGAGAACGGCGTCACGAAGAGAATGTCGGAATCACATGCATCGATGCAGCCGAACAATTAGTGCGACGCGGCCACGAATTGGAGGACCACACGTATAGCCACATCGAACTGCGCGATGCGGAGCGGAAACGGGGAGAGCAATGGGTAATCAGTGACGTGAATCGGGGCGCGGAAGCGATCAAGGCGGTCACCGGTACCCAGCCGCATTACCTCCGCCCTCCAGACTGGATCATTTCTGATGATGCCCGCCGCGACCTTGAACGGCAAGGCTATCACCTGCTCACCATCTCGCAGGAGAACCCCATTGCACTGCGCGACGTGAACTCGCTCGACTATTTGTGGACCAGAGATTCAGTCGCGTACCAAAAGACCTCTCTGATGGATGCAGTCTTGAAGCAGGTGGAACAGCGGGAAAAGCGGGGAGTGTATACGCACATTCTGGCCTTCCATGAGTTGTCGACGACCGCGGCAGTCATGCCGGAATTGATCGCAAACCTTAAAGCGCGAGGCTACCGCTTCGTGACGCTGAGTGAGTATATGCGACTGGTTGGGGCAAACCCCTAGTCGACGAGTGCAACAGGAACTGGCGACCACGCATCCACCCTGTTCCCAAGAAAAGGCGGCGCCGCTGCTTACGATCCCAGCGCGCGGTGGATGGCGTTCGGCAGGGCGGTGCGGGTAAAGGGCTTTTCCAGCAGAATAAAGTCGGGCTTCACTGTTGCCGCGTGATCCCCCGCGAGGAAATGATCACCGCAGGTAGAGCAGACCCCTTACGCGACACGTGCATTTTTTGAGTCTGTCTCATCAACGTGCGTTAAATGTGGTATGCGCTCCATCGGCTGCTACCTCCGCTGCCTCTCTCAGAAAGTTATCGACGCTGCGGGCTAATTGCGAACCTACCTCGTCCGCAAATGAGCAGCCTTGGTCAGTTCATCGCAACGAAAATCTACTCGCTGCGGCGAGCCCAACGTCGTTGTGCAATCAAGCATGATCTCCAGGTTAGAAATCTCATCGCTACTAAGCGTATACATCAATGAACTGCCCGCTCCAGTCAGCGGGACTAGCCGCATAGGAAAGGTAATGGGCGATCGCCGTGCGTTCGAGAGGAGGGCTCCAAGCCCATCCCGGGACGTACTCCCCGTCCGAGCGTCCCATCTCATCGCTCTGGGAGTCCTCCACGAGCGTTCCGTAGATGAGATCCGTTCCGCCCCGGCGCGTCGAAGACGACCAAGCGAAAGCGTCGGCGGGAGCAAGACTAATTTGGCTTTGGCTCGCCCACGGGGTAATCGCTCTCTGAGTCAGAGGCACGAGGCTGGTCGATGCATCGGGCGCCTGCGACGGTCGACCGGATTCACCGACGCCGGGAGCAGTTTAATCGACATGGGAGATCAGTTTGCCAACTCTCAACCTATCGGCAGTTCCGGCCGATCTAAAGAACACGGCGGTACTCCAGGGTCCGCGCTGTGAGGACTTATCCCCACCACGACCCTCTGTTCTCTCGGCCGAAGCGTAGCTATCGAATTGCCGATTGGCACAACAGAGTCATCGCACGAGGTTAAACTTGCGCTGACTCGTCGGCCCGGGCATCGAGCCAGGAGGTGGACGATGGTCGGGGGCACGACAGTCTATCGCTCGCAGTGACCACTGCCGGTCAATGAGTCCGAACATGCGACAAACATCAGTTGGACCTAGACGACTAGTTCTGGTGTGCGGGGAAGTTCGGACGACTATCCACCCACTCCGCAGGGAACCGCTTGTGTGCATGGGAACCGCCAGAAGCTTCTACTGACTTTGGGCGGCGCCCTTCGCTGACCTTGGCAGCAGCGATTCGAAATCTTCCAGCGGCACCGGTCCGCTGAACAGGTATCCCTGGAACGAATAGCAACCCATGCGACCCAAGAAGTCGCGCTGTTCTTCTGTTTCCACGCCTTCGGCAATGACCGACAAACTCATCGCCTTGCTCAAGGAAATGATGCTCTGTGCAATTGCGCTACTGCTGGGATCGACCAAGATGTCGCGAACAAACTCCTGGTCGATCTTCAATTGGTCAAGGGGCAAGCGTCTCAGGTATGCGAGCGAAGAATAACCCATGCCGAAATCGTCCAGAGAGAATCTCAAACCATGAGACTTCAGCTCAGTCATTTTGGCGACGACATCCTCAAGATCGTCCACGAACATGCTCTCGGTTAATTCAAGTTTCAGCTTTCCTGGATTAGCTCCAGTGCGTTCCAGAGTGCGCAGCACATTTTTCACGAATTCCGGGTTCAGCAACTGCCGCGCACTGATATTCACTGCAACGGTTAGATCGACCGTAGCCTTCCGAGTCGCCCATGCCGCAAGCTGCTTGCAGGCAGCTTCCAGCACCCAGTCTCCCAATGACAGAATCAGCCCCGTTTGCTCTGCCAGGGGAATGAAATCGTCGGGAGGCAAAAGGCCGCGCTTCGGGTGCTTCCAACGCACCAGCGCCTCGGCTCCAGTCACGATGCCGCGACCTAGTTGAGCCTGATAGAAGAGCTGGAAATCATTGGCTTTGATCGCTTGGCGGAGATCTTCCTCCATCTCCGCGCGGGCATTGACGGCAGCTTGCAACGCGGGAGCGAAAAAATGCAATGTATTGCGGCCCGCTGCCTTTGCCTGATACATCGCAATATCCGCTTGTTGCAGAATCTCATTGCTGTTTTCTTGTCGATTCCCGAATACCGTGATCCCAATGCTGGAACTACTACGACATTCGCGGCCGTCGAGGAGATAGGGTTGGTAAATCGTGGCGAGAATCTTTTGGCCGACGATCTTTGCCTGAGTTGCGGCTTCCTCGGGCAACTCACTGAGATCCTGGAGCAGAACTACAAACTCATCTCCGCCCAAGCGCGCTACCGTGTCGGCCTCGCGGATGCCCGCCACAATACGCCGAGCCACATCCTGCAGCAGAAGGTCGCCAATGTGATGGCCGAGGGTATCGTTCAGCGTCTTGAAATCATCCAGATCCACGAACAGCAAGGCGCGCTTGCGGTTGCTTCTGGAACTGGCTGCCAAGGTTTGCTGTAATCGATCCAACAGGAGGCGGCGGTTTGGCAGGCCGGTCAACGGGTCGAAGAACGCCAGATTTCGGATCTCGTCATGGGCCGCCTGCAGTTGCTGTAGTTCGCGTTCCCTTCTTTGCCCGCTTAATACCCGCAGTCGGACCACAATTCCGGCGACCAGTACGGGCGTCAACACGCAGATACCGATGAACAACCACGACGAATACCATGGGGTGAGAATTCGGAAGGCGAATTCCGCCTTATGCTGACTCCAGCCGCCGTCGTCGTCCTGCGCCTCTATCTCCAGTCGGTAGGTTCCGGGCGCCAGTTGGGCGAGTTGCAGTTCTCTTTGCGTGGTCTCGATCCACGAGGAATTCGAACCATTGAGCTGGTAGCGAAACAAAATGCGGTGGTCGTTGGATACGTTGAGTGCCGAGTATCGTGCGATAAGAGAGTTAGTGCGCGCGTTGAAGGAGGGATTCGTTCGCTTGGAAACGTCTGCTCCTCCCATGGCAAGCTTGGTGAAAACAACCTCGATCGGTTGTTCCGGGACGAGTCGCGGCGCAGGCTTGAACTCCGAGAGTCCTCCGCTGGTTCCGATCCAGATCGTGCCGTCGGACTCTTGCGCGAACCCGTTCAGGTCACAATCGTTCCACGCCAAGCCGGCGCTTTCATCAAAGTGGCTCCAGCGGGAACCGTTCCAAAGGTCCACCCCCCGCTCTGTGCCCGCCCACAGGCGGCCAGATGCATCGAATTCCAGAAAATATACGAGCCCATCCGTGCCGGGTCTCTGAACTCCCTTCTCCACGGAAAGCGCGTCTCCGTGCAAATGGGCACGGTCAATGCCGCCCCCGAAACGATACCCAACCCAGATATCCCCCTTCGGACCTGCGCCCAGCGCGAGTACTTCCTGATTGCTCAATCCGCTGTTGCGCGTGAAATTCTTCCAATGCCCGTTCGTATTCGCGAAGAGCCCGTCGGCGCCTCCCGCCCAGATGATGCCGTCGCTTCCCTCCGCGACTGTCCATACTCGGTTCGCCGGGAGTTCAGCGACTCGCGCAAACTTTTTATATGGGGGGGCAGCGACAAAGAGGCCAGCTTCGGTCGCCGCCCAGAGCCGTTGCTGATGATCGAAGCGCAAGGTATAGGGTGATTTGCCCAAGAGACCCTGTGCCTCGCCAAACCACTCCACTTTGCCGGTTCGTACATGAAAGCGGGCTGCACCATGCGCCTCGGTGCCGATCCACAGATCCCCGTTCGAAACCACACGAACGCTGTGCACCGGAAACTTATCCAGCCCTGCGACCTTCTTCCATCGGATACCCGATGGCCGGCGCTCTCCACGTAATAGCCCGCCCTCAGTGCCAACCCAGAGAGTCCCGTCGGAGCGCGGCTGAATCTCGTACACGATATCGCTCGCCAGACCGCTGGCAGTGGAGTAGCTCTTCCACTCCTGGTAACCTCGCCACTGGGCGAGTCCACGACCCGCCAAACCTATCCACAGCGAGCGCCGTCGGTCCTCGAAGACCGAATAAACCGCCCCGCGAAGACCGACGGACTGGTCAATCTTTTGCCAGCTTTTCCCATCGCCGATCAACAGCCCATCTGGGGATGGAATCAGAATCCGCCCGTCGGCATCTACGCCGGGAATCCCGACCGCGCTGAGTCCAATCGGCGATGAGGGTTTGCGGAAACCGATTTGGCCGGCATACATCACCAGCACCCCCGCATTCCTGGCTCGAACCCAAAGATTGCCCTCGTGGTCTTTGCGGATCACCATCGCTGGGGAATCCGGAAGTCCACTTTCTCGTCCATAGACTCGAGTCCCATCCTGATCTGCACGGCACAATTGCTTCCCGCACCCGTACCAGAGGATGGCGCCGTCCAGCAGAACCGCATCGACACTCGATCCGGACGTTGCCACTTGAGGGAACTTGTGTTCGACAAATCCTTCACGACCGGGTTCAGAATGGAGTTCAATCAGGCCCGCGTCGGTGCCGAGATACGTATGTCCCTTCCCATCCGACTGGATGCCTTGGGACCAACTGACTGTCTGGAAACTGACTGGAAGTTTCTCGAAACTGTTGCCCCGCAGATGGTAGAGCCCAAAGCTTCCACCGACCAGCAGAGATCCATCTGGAGCCTCGCCAAACGCGGCCACGGACGAGACCGGAATTCCTTCTGCAGGTCCAAAAGACTCAAAACGATCTCCGTCGTAGCGGAAGATGCCATTCTCCGTGCTTACCCAAATAAAGCCCGCACGGTCCCGATAGATCTGCCGAACCGCAAGGTTGTTGAGCCCGTCGGCGGTTCCAAAGGTACGGAAACTATATTCTTGCGCACAAACAGACCCCGCCATCAGCAGCAGAAAGGCCAGAGCGTGCGCGATCTTTGGGCGCCCCACTCGCGCATGATATCGTCTATCTCCTTCAATTTCTTGGCCTTATTCGACTTCGGAGCAAACTGAAGTAACGGAAGGGGCTGCGGTCCAGACCTAATAGTCGGCAAACACGATACGGTCGAGACGCGGTGTCGCGGGCACGACCCCTTCCCGTCCCCACTGGTTCGCCACCACGAGCACTGCGAAGATGATCGGGCGGGATTGCATTTTTGTTGTTTCCTTGGAAGAAATGGAAATGGGCCGGGTGAATCGGCAATAGGGCACAACGGAGAAGAGAATCGATGTGAAAGAGTGCAAACAGCGGGATTGGAAATTCGGAGAGGAAACGCGGGACCCAGCGTCTTGGCCGGGCTGCGGCTACTGACCTTTTCTCCCATTCGGCGAAAAGTTGTCTTTTTGGCGTACGCAACGAGCGCGTTGAACTCGGAGTACCGCGCACCTTGGTCCAAAGCGAATCATTCTGCAAGCCCCGGGTAGGCGCAGCAATGGCCCGCAAGAGCGCCCCTCAACAGCCACAGCGTTCCTTCGGAAGGACCGCTTGACCGCGGTCCTCCCTGATGAGGCGGTCGATTGAACACAGGTGCCCAGAAGCGGCACCGTTGGATGGAAACACCCATCCTGCGCTCCTTGTGCTGCAGCGTACAGGCAAAAGATCGCTCACGCGACGGCTCAAAGCAACACCCACTTCACCCTCCCCTCCGACTTCGGCTCGGGATATGAGGCGCAAAAGCAGTTGGTTCATCTTGCCGGACGATAGATCAATGCGAATGTGAAGACGGCGGGCAAGACCATGGAAATCTTCGGCAACTGCAACGCGTCGTCGCTCAGTCCAGTTAGCTGAGTTCCCCACTACGCTCGATCTCAAAGAGTGTGACGACCATCACACGCTAACGTGACAGGCATTCCTGACAGACCGTCACCGCGGAGTTCTACTTTGGGAATCGAGGCTGTGGTATGGTGCCCGCCAAAACCCAGTCAGCCATTAGCTACGAAGTTTTCCTCACGCGTCTGCGCGAATTTCAGAAGTTTCGGCTTACGAATCGATCCGGGACCTACTCATGCGGGCGAAGCATTTGGGATTAACGCAGACGATTTTATCCGGATGCTCGATTGAGGAATAACCTTCGAGGAGTTGCTCAAACTCATCGAATCGAGAATGGAAATTTCGCAGAACGCAGCCTAATCGCCAGCCAAAAGTGAGCGCGGGCAGCGATCGGCTGCATCGAGAGGTAGCCCCATGGATGTCCTGGAACGGTCAAAATCCTACGTTGACTACGGACGCAAGCTCGTGGATTCTGCAGTGGAGGGAGCACGCGCAGGGGAAGGCAAATTCCTCAATCAGGAATCGCTGTCTCCGTTTCTCAGCCAGTCTGCTCGGCAGGCGCTTGGACCCGCCCTCATCGGAATATTTTTAGGCGCATTGGATGGATACTTTGCGAATGGCCACCGATCTAAAAGCAGAATGCTCGCCTGCGGATTCATGGGCGGAGCGATCGGATTTGCTGCCAGCGTCATTTGGGACAGCCGGCATTTCACGGCGAGCATTGCGTCCGGGGCGTGGAAGAGTATCGGCAAGACTCGCGACGAACACTGGTTTGAGAGGAATCCCATCGACTACGCCTAAAAGCAAGTTCGCGCCAAGAACCGAACAGCAGAACAATGCGGCCATCGAGATCGTCTTCGCTTAGATGGTTGCAAGTTTCGTGGTGTGAATCGTGGTAGGTTTCTATTCACCCTCGCAGTTCACGGACTGGTTGCTTCCCGGCCGCAGCCTGTTTCTGACTATCCACGTCCTCGGGGTCGCCGCTTTCCTTTTTATTGTGGCAAAGCGCCTGGTGCCGCTCATGCGAGCCGAGCGCGACCCGCGTCTGGATCTGCCATTGACACGCCTGGGAAGAGTTTTCAAGTTCTGGTTGGGACAGTGGAAACATCCGCGCTACAAGTTTGCCGGGACCCTCCACATCCTTTTTTTTGTGGGTTTTATTCTGCTGGCAGCTCGTGCTTTCTCCACGCTGATCGTCGGAGTCTCTGAGAATTTTGTGATGCCCGGCCTTTCCGGGGAATCCGGCCACGCCTACGATATCGTGACGGACTACGCCGCGACGGTGGTCTTCCTGTGTATGGTGGTCGCCGCGATCCGTCGGCTGGTGTTCAAGCCCGCGCGGTACGCGGTCCCCGCGAAGTATGGCAAGAGCCACACCGCCGACGCTGTCTTCCTTCTAGGGCTCATTGCTCTTCTGATGGTAGCCGACAGCCTCTTTGCTGCCAGCAAGGCCGCTGGCCACGCGCATCTGGGGCAACCTTCTGAAGCTATGGCTTTCCTATCCCTGCCGTGGATGTTCGGAATTATCTTTGGCTCAATGCCGCTGGCGACAGTTTCAAGTGCCAACATTGACGCGTATCTCTTACACGAAGTGACCTTTTACTTCCTGCTCTGCTACCGGCCTTTCGGAATTCAGTTCCATGTGGAGACGTCGCTGTTCAGCATTTTTTTTGGAAAGCTGGAACGTGGGACTCTGAAGCCTGTGCGCTGGGGTGTTCCCGACGAACATCTGAATCAGGTGAAATCTTTCGGCGTGAAGAAGTTCGAGGATCTTACCTGGAAGCACATGCTCGATTTCTACTCTTGCGCCGATTGCGGCCGATGCGCTGACAATTGTCCCGCCAACACCGTAGGGCGGCCGTTGGCACCAAGATTCCTCACGATCAAGGCCAGAGACTATGCCTTCCAGCACTATCCGGTACTGGGCAAAGCGAAGTCCGGGAACTCGCTGATTGGAACGATCTATTCCGAGGATGAAATCTGGTCCTGCACTACCTGTGGCGCTTGTGAAGAGGAATGCCCGCTGCTGGTGGAGTACATCGATAAGATCGTCGACTTGCGGCGCGGAATGATCGACGACGGGAATGTTCCACAGTCGCTGCAGAAACCGCTGAAGGCTTTGGAGAATCGCGGCAACCCTTACGGCAAGATGGAAAAGAAAAAGACGGACTGGGTAAAGACCGGAGACTTCCAGCAAACCTGCAGCCTCAAGATCCTCGACGGAAAGAACCGCGCTGACACCCTCTACTTCGTCGACAGCATTACTTCCTACGATGACCGCATGCAATCGATCGCGCGATCCGCCTCCAGGATCCTCAGCCATATCGGAGAAGACTTCGGAATTCTGGGCGCGGCCGAGAAAGACAGCGGCCACGAAGTCCGGCGCTTCGGCGAAGAGATGCTCTTCATAGCCTTGCGGGATCACAACACTGACGCCATCAAGGCATCGGGAGTACACCGAATCGTCACCGCCGATCCGCATGCCTTCAATGCGCTGAAACACGACTATAAAGATGTACCTCCCGTCGAGCACATCAGCCAAGTGATGGCTCGGGAAGTGATGGCTGGCACCATCCAGTTCAATCGGATCGAGAACGAAAACAGGTTCTATGCCTATCACGATCCCTGCTATCTGGGACGTCATAACCAGATCTACGACGAACCGCGCGCCGTGCTCGACGCCATTCCTGGATTGAAGCGAGTCGAAATGAAGCGGGCGCGAGACCGGTCATTCTGCTGCGGCGGAGGTGGACTCACGCTCTTCTACGAACCCAAAGAAGAGCAGCGCATGGGCGTGTTGAGAGTCCGCATGGCGGCGGAGGCCGGGGCGAACGTTATCGTGACGGCGTGCCCGTTCTGCATGGTGAATATCGAAGATGCGATCAAAGTGGCGGGGATGGAAGGCAAGATGTCTGCAATTGACCTAACGGAACTGGTGGACCAAAACATGGTGCGGGAAAGTTGTGCCGAAGTATGTGAAACGGCAACTTGCGGAGGTTGAACGTGGAAATTCTGGTTTGTGTGCGAAGAGTACCTGATACCTCAGAAAACGAAATTGAGATCAACGCAGCAGGCAACGACATCGAGCGGGACGAACTGGTCTATTCGGTCAATGAAGCGGACAACTATGCAGTCGAAGAGGCGCTGCAGATCCGCGATCGCCTCGGGGGCAACGTTACGGTGGTGACAGTGGGCGTTGAAGAGGATGAAGAGATCCTGCGCCGCGAATTGGCGATGGGAGTGAATCATGCGGTGCTGATCTCTGATGAGGCCTTCAACGGATCGGATGGCCAGGGCATCGCGACCATTCTCAAAGATTTTGCGCAGAAGGGTCATTACGATCTGATCCTTACCGGAGTCCAAGCCGACGACGGTGCTGCCCAAGTCGGCGGAATGCTTGCGGCGATGCTCGCCTATCCGTTTGCTTCTCTGGTGAATTCGATCACCGTGGAAGACAGAAAGCTGAAAGTGAGCCGCGAGATTGAAGGCGGTAATCTGGAAATCAACGAAATCGATCTTCCCTGCGTCCTCTCCATTCAGACCGGCATTAATGAGCCACGTTACGTCGGGATGCGAGGCATTCGCCAAGTAGCTTCCCTGCCTATCCCCACTTTGGGAGCTTCGGACCTCGGCACTGACAAAGCCATCGTGGGCGAAGCGTCTGCGAAGGTGAGACGCGTGGATTACTGCATTCCTGCGCTGAGCAAAGGCGCGGAGATGTTACACGGCAGCCGGGAAGAAAACGCCAACAAGGTTCTTGAATGGGTAGCAGCGAGGGGAGGGCTGAAATAATGGCTCGCATTTTTGCTTACATCGCTCATAGGGATGGCGTCGTCGATGATTCTGCATCTGAACTTGCAACCGCAGCGAGAAAGATCGATCCCGCAGCGTCCCGCACCGCGATTCTTACTGGTTGGGGCGCGGGTCTCGATACCGCATGCAACTCACTCTTACTCTCCTATGCTGAGGTCTGGAAGGTGGCCAATGAAGCGCTCGCCCATCCCAATGCCGAGTTGGTCCGGCAGGCACTGCTGAGCGTTCTGCCGCCCGAGAGTATTCTGCTCGTCCCGCACAATCATTTTGGGATGGACCTGTCGCCAGGCCTTTCCATCAAGCTCAATTCAGTTTTCGTTTCCGATGTGCTGGCGATTGGTGGGGCCGAACGACAGTTTCTCAGACTGATCCGTCAGGAATTCGGCGGACAGGTCAACACTCAGGTGCGCTGTGATATCTCCTCGGGTGCGGTCATCAACGTTCGTCCGGGTGCATTCAAACCAGAGTTGGGCGTTCCTACCGCGGGCTTGGTCGTCGACAAGTCATCCCTCGTAGGCGCTCTGACAGCACGACGCCGGTATCTCGAGACGATCGTAGCCGAGGCGGCGGGCGATGTGGATATCACAAAATACAGCGTCCTGGTCTCTATCGGACGAGGCATTCAGGAAAAGGAAAATGTGTCTCTGGCGGAGGAACTCGCCGAGGCATTGGGCGCCGCGGTGAGTTGTTCGCGACCGGTCGTCGACGCGAAGTGGATGGCGAAGTCCCGCCAAGTCGGGTCGTCGGGGAAAACCGTGAAGCCCAGGGTCTATCTAGCGTGCGGCATCAGCGGAGCGTTCCAGCACCTGGCCGGAATCAAAGGGAATCCGTTTCTCATCGCGATTAACAAGAATCCCAAAGCCCCCATATTTCAGGTGGCCGATGTCGGAATCGTGGACGATGTTCTGGAGTTTCTGCCGGAACTGACCAACCGAGTTCGTGAAATGCGCGGCGTTGCCGCCAAGTGAGGTTGCACTCATGCTTGCATACAAGACACTAAAACTGAGTGTGAAGTCTCTCAAGGAATTTGCCAAGAAGCGTCTGCCTGACGATGTGCTGATCGACCTCGATGCTCGCGACGAGTGTCCCCTGGAAATCGTCCGCGACATGTGCCACCCGGACAAGCTGGGCATTCAACTGTTGTTTATTCCGGAGGAGTTCGGCGGCATGGGTGGAGGCACGTTCGACGTCTATTGCGTTTGTGAGGAGATGGCCCGCATCGATCTCGGGATCGCGACTTCCGTGCTGGCAACTTTTCTCGGTAGCGATCCCATCACCGTCGCCGCTACTCCGGAACAAAAGAATCTTTGGCTGAGTCGCATCGCAGACGAGGGGTTGTTGTTCGCCTACGGCGCCACCGAACCGGAGGCGGGCAGCGATCTAGGAGCCCTTCGCACGACGGCTGACCCTGTCCTGCAGGACGGCCGCGTCGTCGGATACAAGATCAACGGCAATAAACAATGGATCAGCAATGGCGGAGTAGCTGACGCGTACACGGTATTAGCCAGCACACCGAATGGCCCGAGTTGGTTCATTGTCGAAAAAGGCACAAAAGGCTTTACCCACGACGAACCAGAGGACAAGCACGGCATCCGGCTCAGCAATACCGCGGCGCTGGCTTTCAACGACGTCTATGTCGATGCCGACCGGCTTATCGGTGGTGTCGAAGGTCAGGGACTGAATCAGGCGCAGGCTGTTTTTGGCTATACGCGGCTGATGGTGGCTGCGTTTGGACTTGGAGCGGGTTGGGCTGCTCTCGATCGCGCGATTCCCTATTCCAGCAAGCGGATTCAAGCTGGAGCACCGCTGTCGGAAAAGCAAGGGTTTACGCACAAGCTGATCGTCCCACACGTGGCGCGGTTGGAAGCTGCGCGCGCTTACATCGAAGAAACCGCCGAGCGTATCGACGCAGGAGAAGGAAGCTTGAACACTGAAGGCGCCATTGCGAAGTACATGGCGACAGAGGCGGGGAATCAGGCTGCCGACGCCAGCATCCAGGCACTCGGAGGCTATGGCTACACCCACGAATACATGGTGGAAAAGATCAAGCGCGACGTGCGCATCACCACGATTTACGAAGGTACGTCCGAGATCATGGAGATGACCATCAGTCGCGACCGCTGGCAACTTCACTTGAAGACGCGGGGCCAGCACTACCACGAGCGGGCGCTTGAGCTAGAAGCTCTGCATGCACGTCACCCAAATGTTGGCGCCAACATTGCCGCGCTCGCTCATCATGCGCTAGCGGAGGTGATGGAGAAGGCGCGGATCGCGCGTCTCACTCGTTACCAGCATATTCTTCTTCGTCTGGGTGAGTGGATCGCCTATGCAGAGAGTGCTGCCAGTTTGGCTCGTCGCGCCGCGTCTTCAGCGGAGGGCAAGGTGAGCGAAAAAGCCAACCGGCGCTTTGACCCAGCGGCACTGTCGGGGTTGAGCCGGATTTTTGCACGCGAGGCGGCACTCAAAATCGCGGAAGAAGGCTTGCGCTGGGTGAGCGGAGCCGGCGGCGTGAGTGACGCCGAAATGTCCCCCTTTGAAAACATTTTAGGTTTGCCCGCGATTCATCGGGCGCAAGCGGGTCTGATTTCTGACATGGATTTTATAGCCGACGTCCTCTACGCACGCGTGGCGAAGCCTGCAATCGCCGCTTAAGTATCAAGACGCCTGACTATTGGTCACCAGCAACCTCCCCGGTTGCACAGGAGCGTCATCATGGAAGACACAGCCAGTCGTGCCATCGCGATTGTAGGAGCGGGAGCCATTCTTCCCGATGCACCTAACGTGGTGGCTTTCTGGGAAAACGTGAAGAAGGGCCGTTACAGCATCACCGAGGTAGCGCCCGACCGTTGGGACCCGGCGTTTTACTACGACCCCGATCCCAGCGCTCCTGACAAAACCTACTCGAAGATCGGGGCCTGGGTGCGGGAATGGGTATGGGATCCGATGAAATGGCATCTGCCGATTCCGCCGCGTGTAACCGATGCCATGGATGACGCACAGAAGTGGGCGATCGCGGCTACACGCGAAGCTCTGGAAGATTACGGCTACCCAAAGCGGCCTCTCGACCCGGATCGAGTTGCAGTCATATTGGGTAATGCGATGGCGGGCGAAAAACACTACCTCACCGCGCTGCGTGTGTACTTTCCGGAATATACGCACGAACTGGCGGGAATCGCCAGCTTTTCCGCGCTCCCGGAGGCACTCCGCAGCGAGATCACGCGCGAATTGCACGACCGTATTGGCAAGCACTTGCCCGAAATCACCGAAGACAGCATGCCCGGCGAATTGGCCAACTGCATTGCCGGCCGTATCGCAAACATCTACAACTTTCACGGTCCAAATTACGTTTGTGACGCGGCGTGCGCATCCGCAATGGCAGCAATGACTGCGGCAGTCGAGGGACTGATTGAAAATGATTTCGACGCCGTCATCACCGGCGGAATTGACCGCAACATGGGCGCCCAAACCTTCGTTAAGTTCTGCAAAATCGGCGCACTTTCTGCGACCGGGACTCGCCCTTACGCGGACGGGGCCGACGGCTTTGTAATGGGCGAAGGTTCCGCGATCTTCTTGCTGAAACGCTTGACGGATGCCGAGCGCGACGGAGACAGAATCTACGCCGTCCTCCGCGGCATCGGGGCATCAAGCGATGGAAAAGGCAAAGGAATCACCGCGCCCAATCCAGTTGGTCAGAGATTTTGCCTCGAGCGGGCATGGCAGAACGCCGACCTATCACCCGCTACCGCAACTTTGATTGAGGGCCATGGCACATCAACCCGAGTGGGTGATGTGGTCGAAGCGCAGAGCATGGCCGATGTGCTCAGCTCTCACCACCTTCCAACCCACTCCGTGGCGTTAGGTTCGGTCAAGTCGAACATCGGTCACCTCAAAGGAGCGGCGGGAGCGGCCGGCGTGCTGAAAACTGCGCTAGCCCTTCGAGATAAGGTACTGCCTCCCAGCGTGAATTGCGAACATCCCAGTCGGGATATCGACTTCGCTCACTCCCCGCTCTACGTCAATACCGAATTGAAGCCCTGGACAGTTCCCCCCGATACTCCGCGGCGTGCTGGAGTGAGCGCCTTCGGTTTTGGTGGCACCAACTTCCATATCGTGCTGGAAGAGCACATTCCTCATCGGCTGACCGGAAATGGAAAGCGGTCGGTCGCCGTCGGCGCACTTCCCGCAAGCGCGATCAATGAGGTAGTCATGAATACTAAAGAAGTTCCCCCTGTTTCGGTATCCTCTGCCTCTCCGTCCGCCTGCAAGCCGCCGCTTCACGGTGCTCTCGTAATCGGTGCCGACTCAGAGGCTGCGCTCTCTCAGCGTCTGCGCGGCGTACTAAACAATACTCAAGCTGGGATCACACCCGCAGTCGCAGCACCGGCTGAGGCCGACCTGCGTGCTCCTGAACGTCTAGCGATTGATTATGCGAATGCCGCCGATCTGGCCGACAAATCAGCCAAGGCGCTCAAAGCGTTGGAAGCGAATCAGGCAACAGTGTGGAAAGCGCTGCGTGCGCAAGGAATTTTCCGTGGTCATGGGCCTGCGCCCAAGGTGGCGTTTCTCTACACGGGTCAAGGCTCCCAGTACGCAAATATGCTTCGGACGCTGCGCGACACCGAACCGATCGTGGCTGAAACTTTCGCCGAGGCCGATCGAGTGATGCTCCCGTTACTGGGCAAGCCACTCACCGACTTCGTTTTTGTGAATCAGACCGACCCTAAAGCAGTTGCGCAGGCTGATGAAGACTTGCGCCAGACCGCGATTACTCAGCCAGCCGTACTGGCCATCGATCTAGCACTGACCCGGTTGCTGGCCACGTATGGCATCCAGCCGGACATGACGATGGGGCACAGCCTGGGTGAATACGGAGCACTGGTTGCCTCGGGCGCTCTTCCCTTCGAGGACGCATTGGAAGCGGTCAGCGCCCGCGGACGCGGAATGACCCGGGTTGCGGTGGCCGACAAAGGCAAGATGGCAGCTGTTTTTGCGCCATTGGGCGAGATCGAAAGAATTCTGAAAACGGTCAGCGGCTACGTAGTGATCGCAAACATTAACAGCGAACATCAGGCCGTAATTGGCGGTGCCAGCGCTGCGGTCTCGCAAGCTATAGAGGTTCTGAAGAATGCTGGTTACGAGGTTTCGGAGCTGCCGGTCAGCCATGCTTTCCACACCTCGATTGTGGCGGCAGCCAGCGAGCCGTTGCGGCGCGAACTGGAGCGCCTGCATCTGCAATCACCGCGCCTGCCCATCGTTGCGAACGTAAACGGCGAGTTCTATCCCGCAGGACCAGAGGTCGTGCCTCAGATATTGGACATTCTCGCCAGGCAAGTCGCTTCTCCTGTGCAATTCATCAAAGGCTTACACACGCTATACCAGGCAGGCGCTCGGATTTTTGTGGAAGTTGGGCCGAAAAAAGCCTTGCAGGGATTTGCCGAAGACGTGCTGGGAGGCGACCCCGATGTCGTTTCCCTCTTCACCAATCATCCCAAGTTCGGCGACATCGCATCATTCAACCAGGCGCTATGTGGTCTATATGCAGCAGGGCTGGGGCGCGGTACGGTTAAAGTCTCGGGTCAAACGGCGGAAGCAGGAGCTTCAAACCTACGATCGAAGAACCAGACGCAAGAGCGAGTGGCTACGGCCAATGCCAACACGAGTGTGCCAAGGTCGCCGCTGCAAAACTTCGAACGCGATCACTACACCGAACTCGGGCGTTTTTTCGCTGAAGTTCTCGAGCGTGGCTGGCAGATTTATCACCCTGATGACCGCACTTCACCTCCACAGCCGGTCGTGATCACGGGTGCGGCTTTAGGACTGCCGGGAACCGAGCACATCTTTGATGATGGCAATCTCGCTCGCATTCTGCGGGGCGACCAGTTTATCGATCTCATCCCTACCCGCTTGCGTCGCGCGATGCTCGACAAGCACATTACGCGCCTGATGAAGAACGACAACGGCGGGCCCTCATTCGAAACCATCAACAACGTGGCCGATGTCATTAAGCTGGCGGGGCGCGGCGGCGCGTTCGATCTGGAAAAAGAATTTGGCATTTCTGCCGACCGTCTGGCCGCTCTCGACCGGGTCACGCAACTGGCAATCGCCGTTGGCATTGATGCATTGCGTGACGCAGGCATTCCGCTGGTCATGCGCTACAAGACCACAAGCAAGGGTTCGCAGCTGCCGGATCGCTGGGCCCTTCCTGACGCTTTGCGCGATGACACCGGCGTGATCTTCGCTTCTGCTTTTCCGGGCTGCGACTCATTCGCCGATGAAATGTCACGCTATTACGTCGATCACTCCCGCCGCGAGCAATTGGGAATGTTGGAGAGCTTGCTCGCGCGGTCGGCGAAGTCCAATGGTGATTCTATCCTCGAACGAGAAATGGAGCGCCGTACGGAAGACTTGCGAGACGCCATCGAGAAAGAGCCGTACGTCTTCGACCGGCGATTTCTGCTCCGGGTTCTCTCGATGGGACATTCGCAGTTTGCCGAATTGATCGGCGCCCGGGGTCCCAATACGCAAATCAACTCTGCCTGCGCGAGCACTTCGCAAGCTGTGGCACTGGCCCAAGACTGGATCTATGCCGGGCGCTGCCGTCGGGTGATCATTGTTTCCGCGGACGATGTCACTTCCGACCATCTGATTGACTGGTTTGGTGCCGGATTCCTGGCGAGCGGAGCGGCGGCGACTGACGAGGTGGTCGAGGAAGCTGCCACTCCTTTTGATCGTCGCCGGCACGGCTTGATCGTGGGCATGGGCGCCGCAGCCCTGGTAGTCGAGCGCGCAGACGTTGTCCGCGGACGTGGGATGCAACCCATCTGCGAAGTGTTGAGCACGGCCACGGCCAACAGTGCTTTCCACGGCACTCGCCTCGATGTACAGCATATCGGCCAGGTGATGGAAGACCTGCTCTCTCAAGCCGAAGCTCACAGTGGCATTTCCCGTCAAGAGATCGCGCCGCACACAGTTTTTGTTTCTCACGAGACTTACACGCCTGCGCGTGGTGGCAGTGCCTCCGCCGAAATTCATGCCTTGCGCCACGTATTCGGCGATGCGGCGGATCAACTGGTGATCGCCAACACGAAAGGCATGACCGGTCACGCAATGGCGACCGGGATCGAAGAGGTTATTGCGGTAAAGGCGCTGGAAACTGGTGTGGTGCCGCCCGTCGCCAACTTCAAAGAGATCGATCCTGAACTGGGCACCCTGAATTTGTCCAAGGGTGGCGTATACCCGATCGAATACGCCATACGTCTAGGAGCGGGTTTCGGCTCACAAATTAGCATGACGCTGTTGCATTGGATCGCGACGAAGGACGGTGTCCGTCGCCGGCCAAATGCCCTGGGCTATACCTATCGTATCGTCGACCAAGACTGCTGGAAGGACTGGCTCACCCGAGTCGCTGGTAACACAACAGCCGAACTGGAAGTGGTGCATCGCACGCTGCGGATACGCGATCACGGATCTGCAGTACGGTCAGCCGAAGTCGCTCAGAACTCCGAACCCAGGCCCGTCCTCACGTTTCACACAACCACTCTAGTGGTCGATGCACAACCGGCTTCTTCGCAGCCCACGCTCGCGGATCCGGAATTGAAGGCACAAAAAATCGCACCCACTCCCTCTAGGCCGCCGAATACCGCGACTAGAGACGATACGGTCAAAGAACGGGTTCTAGTCCTGGTAGCCGAAAAGACCGGCTATCCCGTTGACATGCTCGATCTGGATCTCGATCTTGAAGCGGACTTGGGCGTCGATACCGTAAAGCAAGCGGAAGTGTTTGCCACAATTCGAGAAGCCTACGGCATTATCCGCGACGACAAGATCAGGTTGCGCGACTTTCCCACGCTCGCTCATGTGATCCAGTTCGTTTACGAGAAGCGGCCAGACCTTCGTGCCGCGCCAACCGTGCTAACAACGGCCCCAGCAGTGGAAGCGAACGAAGCGCACGAAGGTAAAGTGATTCGACGGGTGCCCGCGGAGGTTCCAACCGACCCTCGCGATCCAGTGAAAGAACGCATTCTGACGCTGATGGTCGAGAAGACCGGATACCCGCAAGACATGTTGGATTTGGACCTCGACCTCGAAGCGGACCTGGCCATCGATACTGTAAAGCAAGCGGAAATGTTTGCGGCCATTCGAGAGATGTACAACATTCCTCGCGATGAGAATCGCAAGCTGCGCGACTATCCCACGCTGGCCCATGTAATCCGATTCGTGTACGAGAAGAGGCCGGACTTGAGGCAAACGGCCTCGGCCGCTTCATCCGTCGCCACAACACATGAGTCCGTCCCAACTTCTACCGCTCCAGCCGTGGTGCCAGAGGAAGAGAAATCTGATGACCCCATCAAAATGAAGGTCCTTCAGATCGTGGCCGAGAAGACTGGCTATCCGGAAGGGATGTTGGATCTGGATCTCGATCTGGAAGCAGACCTAGGTGTCGATACTGTCAAACAGGCAGAAATGTTTGCGGCGGTGCGAGCCGCCTACAAGATCCCACGGGATGAAAGTCTAAAGCTGCGTGATTTCCCTACTCTGGCGCATGTGATCAAGTTCGCGCGCGATCGGTCGGCGATCATGCAGGCCGCTCCGATGTCTACCAGGAAGATAGAACAAGCGCAACCGAAGCCCGCGTCGCCCTCACCCTCGACCCAGCCCGAGGGCCCGGTTCTTGCCAGTCTCGACGCCGCTAATCACATTCCCCGACGCGTGCCGGTGCCGACCCTTCGTCCTCCGATCGCCTTTTGCAAAGAAACTGACGTGAAGCTGGACCGCGGCAGCCGTGTGGTTGTCATGCCGGACAAAGGAGGCGTTAGTGATGCACTGACAAAACGTCTTCAAGCGATGGGAGTGGAAGTGCTCTCCATTGCAGACGCACCGGATGCCGACACGCTGACTAACCTTCTCAAAAAATGGACCGCCGCCAGCCCAGTCGACGGGGTCTATTGGCTGCCCGCGCTTGATCCAGAAGGGAGCCTTCGTGAAGTCGATCTTGCGACTTGGCATGAGGCCGTGCGGGTTCGTGTGAAATCACTGTACGTTACGATGCACTCATTATATGAGCACGTTGGGCAGCCCGGCACGTTTCTGGTGTCGGCAACGCGACTGGGCGGGCAGCATGGCTACGACGACGCTGGAGCACTCGCTCCGCTCGGAGGAGCGGTGGTGGGCTTTGTCAAAGCGTACAAACGAGAACGCACGGACGCCCTTGTTAAGGCAGTTGATTTTGAATTAGATCGCAGTCCCGCCGAAGTTGCCGGCCTGTTGATCGAGGAAACCCTGCGTGACCCGGGAGCGATCGAAGTCGGATACACAGAAGATCTTCGTTGGACCATCGGCTTGGAGGAACAGCCCGCCGCCGATGGCCGGCCTGGCATGGCGCTGGACAAAGACAGCGTCTTTCTGATCACTGGCGCAGCAGGAAGCATCGTTTCCGCCATTACCACCGACTTGGCGTCCGCATCCGGCGGCACTTTCTACCTGCTCGATCTTGTGCCCAAGCCCGATTCGAACAGTCCTGATTTCGAACGCTTCGTGACCGACAAGGAAAACCTGAAACGTGACTTGTTTGCGCGTATCCAGACCCGCGGCGAACGGGCCACTCCGGCCCTTGTTGAAAAGGAACTTGCCAGCCTGGAGAGGTCGCACGCTGCCCAGGCCGCAATCGATGCCGTGCATGCAGCTGGCGGTACAGCACATTATTTGAGTGTCAATCTCGCGGATGCGGAGGCGGTGGCCAAGGTCATCGACCAGGTGCGACAACGCAGCGGTCGCATCGACGTGCTGCTGCATGCCGCTGGTATTGAGCGAAGCCACTCGCTTCCAGACAAGGATTCCCACGAATTCGATTTGGTATTCGATGTCAAGAGCGACGGCTTCTTTAACCTGCTGCATGCTATCGGTGAAATGCCGCTCGGCGCCACGGTGGTGTTCAGTTCGATTGCTGGGCGCTTCGGCAATGCTGGGCAGACCGACTACAGCTCTGCCAACGATCTGCTGTGCAAGATTACGTCGAATTTCCGTACTACCCGTCCCGCCACGCGCGGCATCGCGATCGATTGGACGGCATGGAGTGGAATCGGCATGGCCACGCGAGGCTCGATTCCCAAAGTCATGGAACTCGCTGGAATCGACATGTTGCCGCCGGAAGCAGGCATTCCGGTGATCCGCCGCGAACTTACCGCAGGAGCAACGCAAGGCGAGATTGTGATCGGACAGCGCCTTGGCGTTCTGCTGAATGAATGGGATGCGACTGGTGGGCTCGACGCTTCCTCCGCAGAAGCCGCATGGAAGCTCTTACGAGCCACAGGACCGATGGTAAGCAAGGTCGCATCGATGAGTCTCTACGACGGCTACGCGATCGAATCGACACTGGACCCGCAGGCTCAACCATTCCTTCACGATCATCAGATTGACGGCACGCCTGTGCTGCCGGGTGTGATGGGCATCGAGGCATTTGCTGAAGCTGCTCTGTGCCTCCTTTCCAGATGGCAGGTCGAGACGATTGAAGACATAAGCTTCGTCGCCCCTTTCAAGTTCTACCGAAGTGAACCGCGGACCGTGCGGGTTGAGACACGCATTCGTCCTCAAGGAGGGCGGTTGCTTGCACATTGTCGGCTGATGGGCTACCGCTCCTTGCCAAGTCTGAAAGAACCTCAAGGGATCACGCACTTCACTGCACGTGTGCGACTCGCGAAACAATCCGACCGGACACCGGCTGCGAAGGCATTTGTAGCGCCGGCTGGAAGTTACGTCGAAGCGGCCGAGATCTATCGACTCTACTTCCATGGACCTGCTTACCGTGTCTTGGAAAGAGCCTGGTGGGATGGAAAGCAAGTGATCGGTTTAATGGCGACAGGCTTGCGCCATAATCACCATCCATCTGAATTAGCCACAGTGATGGCACCGCGGCTGATCGAGCTTTGTTTCCAAACTGCCGGAGTTTGGGAGCTGGGCATCGAGGCCCGGCTGGGCCTGCCACTGCACATTCACCAAGTCTGCTTGTTCCGGGAGCCACATGGGGCGAGCGGCCGGTTGTACGCCGTAGTTACCCCTGACGAGGTTCGGAGAAGCTTCGACGCAGAAGTTCTGGACGAAGAGGGAAATTGCTATCTGCGTCTCAATGATTATCAAACCGTGGCTTTCACCGATCGTGTGGACAAAGAAAATCTGAAAAGCCTGCAGGCCGTCATCTCCGGCGAAGCGGTTCTGGCGGCATAAAAAAGGCCACTTCACCACAATTCGTTTCCATCGGGGCGCTTATGCAGAACGAATTCCAACGCGTTGCCATTGTCAATCGCGGCGAAGCCGCCATGCGCTTTATCCATGCGGCACGGGAGTTCCGTCACGAACACGGTGTGCCGTTGCGCGCCATCGCTCTCTTCACAGAACCCGACCGGCATGCCATGTTCGTCCGCGAAGCGGACGAGGCAGTGTCGATCGGCGCCGCGCAGTTCATCGACCCAGATACCCATCGACCTAAGAGCAGCTATCTCGACTATGGGCGGCTCGAACAGGCGCTGGCTGCTGCGCGCGCAGATGCCGTCTGGGTGGGATGGGGCTTTGTGGCGGAACACCCGGCGTTCGCGGATCTCTGTCAGGCGATGGGCATCGTGTTTATCGGACCACCGGCAGACGTGATGCGTCGTCTTGGAGACAAGATCGCTGCGAAACGGCTGGCAGAGCAACTGCAGATACCTGTTGCTCCGTGGAGCGGTGGACCCGTGGAAACGCTCGCGGACGCGTCTTCTCATGCTGAGCGCTTGACCTTTCCCCTCCTCATCAAGGCCACGGCGGGTGGAGGCGGTCGCGGCATCCGCCTTGTGCATTATCCGACTCAACTGCCCCAGGCCTTTGAGAGCGCCCGTGCCGAGGCATTTAAAGCGTTCGGAGATCCCACCGTTTACCTTGAGCAATTGGTACAGCGTGCGCGCCACATCGAAGTCCAGATTATGGCCGATCACTACGGGACGGCTTGGGATTTGGGCGTGCGCGACTGCTCGATGCAGCGTCGGCATCAGAAGGTATTTGAAGAAACGCCCTCCCCAGTGCTTTCTCAAGAAGAAGATGAGGAGATACGACAAGCCGCGGTTCGTCTGAGCAGGGCTGCCGGCTACTGTAATGCCGGCACCGTTGAGTTTCTCTACGAACCGGAGACCCGTCGCTTTTGGTTCATGGAAGTGAATACCCGTTTGCAGGTCGAGCATCCGGTTACTGAATGCACGACCGGTCTCGACCTGGTGAAGCTTCAAATTCATGTCGCGCGGGGCGGTCGGCTCGAAGGCGAGAAGCCGCGCAGCACCGGTCACGCGATGGAGGCCCGGCTGAATGCGGAAGACTGCGACAGCGGCTTTGCTGCAGCGCCGGGCCTAATTGAACACTTTCGACTTGTGACGGGCCCGGGTGTGCGTGTGGATACCGGCGTGGCTGAGGGGGAAACCGTTCCGGCCGAGTTTGACTCCATGATCGCCAAGATCATCGCGTATGGCCAAAACCGCAGGGAAGCGCTGGCTCGTCTCCGGCGCGCACTGCAGGATAGCGTAGTCGTCATCAAGGGTGGCGCGAGTAACAAAGCGTTTCTCCTGGAAATACTGAACCGCAGCGAGGTACAGGATGGACAGGTAGACGTTGGATGGCTCGACCGCGTAGCCGGGGCCGGCGATCATCTCTCCCACAAACACGCTGATGTCGCTTTGGTGCAGGCTGCGATCGATGCGCATGATGCCGACTTGGCCGTGGAGCAGGCCCAGTTCTACGCATCCGCTGCACGTGGTCGGCCACACGTGCGGAACGAGATTGGCCGCACCGTGGAACTGCGCTATCGCGGCCAATTCTACTCGATGAAGACCTACCGAATTGGTCCACAAAACTACGAAGTGGAAGTAGATGGAACGCGGATCGAGGCCCACATCGACCGCTTGGGCCACTTCGAGTCTTGGCTCACTATTTTGGGACGTCGCTTCCACACTGTCTCAGTAGCCCATGGAGTGAATTTCAAAATTGAAGTTGATGGCGCGTCGCACCGAGTAGATCGAGATGATGGGGGCGTGGTACACGCTCCCGCACCGGCAGTAGTTGTCTCGATTGCCGTAAAGCCGGGGGATACGGTTGCGGCAGGGGATCGGGTGGTCGTACTCGAAGCCATGAAAATGGAAACGCCGGTGGTCGCTCCATTTTCTGGAAAAGTCCGAAATGTGATGACCATGCCGAACGTGCAGGTAGACACGGGCGCCCCACTCGTGCAGATCGAAGCTACTGGCGGCGATGACATAATCGCGCCGCCGAAACGAGTGGTATTTGGCTCTTCCCAAAGTGCAGACGGCCAAGGGGAGCCCGCTACGCCTCGGTGCCGAGAGAGCCTCAAAGCCCTCCGCCAACTCATGTTGGGCTTTGACGTCGAGCCCGCGTATTGCGCCCGTCAGCTTTCTGCATGGAGACAAAAGTGCCCCGCGGACAGCGATGAAATAAGACGGTCCGAGACTGAGATCCTCAACATCTTTGTGGACATATGTTCTCTATTTCAGCGCGAACCAGAAGTAGATCATCGCACAGTCGGGGAAGAGCCCGGCGCAGAGTCTTATCTCTTCTCCTATTTGCGCATGGTAGAGACGAACGGAGAAGGGCTTCCCCCCGCCTTCGTCGACGCGCTGAAGCGGGCCTTGGCGCATTACCACGTCCACACTCTGGACCCTTCGCCGGATCTCAAGCAGAGTTTGCTCTGGATCTGCAAATCACATCAGAGAATGGAGCAGCAAGCAACATCCATTCTGGACATTCTGGAGCAGCGCCTGCGGCTAGCCCAAGCCGAGGAGCAGCGCGCCAACGGATCGTTTCGGGCACTCCTGGATCGCATGATCTCGATCACTCGTGAGCTCTATCCCTCCGTCAGCGCTCTTGCCCGGGAAGTGCGTTATCGTTACTTTGATCAGCGATTATTTGAGCGAGCGCGAAATAGAGTGTATGAGGAAGCAGAAAACAATCTTGCGTACCTTGCGGCTTATCCCGATGCTGCCGACTACCGCGCCAGAATTCGCGCGTTGATCGACTGTCCCCAACTTCTGGCTGGCGTGTTTGCCGGTCGGTTCCCATCGGCCGATCCTATCCTGCTTCTCACAATGCTGGAGGTGCTTACCTGGAGGTATTACAAGATCCGTACCCTCCTATGTCCAAGTTCGTTTGTTGTGGACGGACGCTGCTATTTCTCCGCCGAATATAACCATGAGGGTAAGCGCATTCACGTGTTCGCTGCCTACGCGGAATTTCAGGCTCTTTCCGCAGCGGCCCAGGACATGCTCCCGGTGATCGCGGAGGTGCCGGCTGATCATGACATCGTGATGGATTTTCACGTGTGTTCTCGTAGCAAGCTGGAAAACGCGGACACTACTCAACTGGCAGTGCGATCCATGCTGAATCAGGTTAGCTTTCCTCGTTCGATCCGCCGGATTGTGGTGGCAGTTGCTCATGCGGGCCACGGCAGGCGAGTGAGTGGTATGCAGTGCTTTACTTACCGTCCTGGTGACAATAGTTACGAGGAGGAAACGCTTTACCGCGGAGTGCACCCGATGATGGGCAAGCGGCTGCATCTCTGGCGTCTCAGCAACTTCAAGATCGAGCGTCTGCCATCGGTTGAAGACGTTTATCTTCTTCATGCGGTAGCCCGCGACAATCCCAAGGACGAACGTTTATTCGCTGCTGCCGAAGTACGCGATGTGACGCCGGTGCGCGATGACGCAGGGCGCATCGTTCAACTGCCACATCTGGAACGGATGTTGATGGAGGCGCTGGCGGCGGTTCGATTGTTCCAGTCGCGACGCCGGCCACAGGAGCGTCTCTATTGGAACCGCGTATTCCTTTATGTCTGGCCTCCGCTCGATCTGAAGTCCGATGAATTGACCGATATTGTGCGCAGACTTGCGCCCGAGACCCAAGGATTGGGTTTGGAGCAGGTCGTAGTGCGCGCTCGCATTCCCAACCCCGCCACCGGAGAATTGCGCGACATGGTGGTGCGCATCTCGAGCCCGGTCGGCAGCGGGCTGCTGATCACGTTCCGTCCTGCGGACAAACTACTCCCGCTCAAACCGCTAACCGCATACGATCAGAAAGTCATTCGCGTCCGCCAGCGGGGACTGGTTTACCCGTACGAGATTATTAAGATGCTCACTCCGACTCGGGAAGACACGCGAACAGAATTCCCTCCCGGCGATTTTGTGGAGCACGATCTCGACGATCGAGGGCGGCTAGTTCCGATCGACCGTCCTTATGGTCAGAACAAGGCCAATATTGTCGTTGGAGTTATCCGCAACTACACGAGCCGATATCCCGAGGGTATGACGCGGGTCCTGCTGCTCGGAGACCCTAGTAAAGACTTGGGAGCACTTGCTAGGTTGGAATGCCAGCTCATCATGGGAGCTCTGGAGCTTGCCGCGGAAAAGGGCATCCCGCTGGAGTGGTTTCCGATTTCAGCCGGCGCGAAAATCTCGATGGACAGCGGCGTGGAGAACATGGACTGGATCGCCCGCGTGTTACGTAAGCTGATCGACTTCACGCAAGCGGGGGGCGAAGTGAATCTCCTGATCAACGGGATTAATGTAGGAGCACAACCATACTGGAATGCTGAAGCCACCATGCTCATGCACACCCGAGGCATTCTGGTGATGACGCCGAAGGCCGCGATGGTGCTCACCGGTAAGCGCGCGCTCGACTACTCGGGCGGCATTTCCGCGGAAGACAATCAAGGGATTGGCGGTTACGACCGCATCATGGGTGTCAACGGTCAGGCTCAATACTGGGCGCGCGACATCAACGAAGCCTGTCACATTCTCTTCCGGCACTACGAGCACACATACATCTTGCCCGGGGAGCGCTTCCCTCGCCGCGCTGAGACAAACGATCCCATCGACCGCGACGTGCAGATCTATGCCCACAATGAGAATGGCGAGCGAGGGTTCGCGCTTGTTGGCGAGATTCTGTCTGACGAAACAAATCCGGGAAGGAAGAAACCTTTCGACATTCGCAGAGTGATGATGGCGGCCATAGATCAGGACCATCCGCCGCTGGAGCGCTGGGCAGGCATGCGAGCGGCAGAAACGGCGGTGGTTTGGGATGCTCACCTGGGCGGGTATCCTGTGTGCCTGATCGGTATCGAGTCTCGTCCTGTGCCCCGCATGGGATTTGTCCCGGCTGACGGCCCGGAGCTTTGGAGTGCAGGAACTCTCTTTCCACTTTCTTCGAAGAAGGTGGCGCGCGCCATCAACGCCGCCAGCGATAATCGCCCAATCGTGGTCTTGGCCAATCTGTCAGGATTTGATGGCTCGCCCGAGTCGATGCGGCGCCTGCAGCTTGAGTACGGCGCAGAAATTGGCAGGGCCGTGGTGAACTTCAAGGGTCCCATCGTGTTTTGTGTAATTTCCAGATATCACGGGGGCGCATATGTAGTTTTTTCACGCGCGTTGAACGAGCAGCTTGAAGTAGCGGCTCTGGAGGGCACCTACGCGTCGGTCATTGGCGGCGCTCCCGCGGCGGCCGTTGTTTTCGCCGGTGAGGTTGAAGCTAGGACTCGTAAGGATGAGCGACTCGAGGCTTTGAATCAGGCGATGCTGCAGGCCAATGGCGCGGACAAAAGGCGGCTGCGCGCCCAGTGGAGCGAAGTTTTCCGCGTAGTATATTCCGAAAAATTAGGCGAGATGGCGGGCGAGTTTGACCGCATACACAGCGTGCACCGAGCGCTCAGCGTCGGCGCGCTGCATCATATTATCCCCCCGGCCAACCTCCGCCCCTACTTGGTTGATGCCGTGGAACGTGGTATCAGAAGCGAGGAGAACGCAAAGCTGGGCGCAGAACTCGAAATCGCGGAAGCGGCCTAGTCACCGCGTACGCGCTTTTGCCATATCGACCTTGCGGCGAGACATCGTGAGTAGCTCCTTTGCAACGGCTGGAAGTAGAAGACTTTAATGGATCTTTACTGGCTGGAGCAGACCGAAGTCGATGTGCCCACAGAGGATCAATGGCTGAGCGCGCGGGAAATGATTCCTCTTCGCAGCATGGGCTTTCCCAAACGGCGCGCCGACTGGCGTTTGGGCCGGTGGACCGCGAAACGAGCCCTGGCTGCCTGCCTTGACCTGCCCGCTGATCTTCCAGAGCTTGCGCACAGCGAAATACTAGCCGCGCCGTCGGGGGCACCCCATGTGTTTCTTTTCGGCCAATTATCGTCCGCCAGTATTTCAATCAGCCACCGCGCGGGAACGGCCCTGTGTGCCGTCGCATTGGCGCAAGATAGCATTGGTTGTGATCTGGAAATGATTGAGCCGCGGGATGATGCTTTCATTTCGGATTACTTCACGCCCAACGAGCGAGCTCTGGTGGAACGAACACGACCGGAGGATCGGCCGCTGCGGGTGACTCTGTTATGGAGTGCAAAAGAAAGCGCCCTCAAGGCGCTGCACGTAGGGCTTCGGTTCGACACCAACTGCATCGACGTCAGCTTTGCCGACGCGCTGCCGGCGCACACCGACCAGTGCCGCCAGGAACCACATCCCCTTCCTCTGCTGGCTGCCGATCCTTATAAGTGGCATTCGGTCCATGTTCGTTATTCCGGCGCCGAGGTCTTCCGCGGCTGGTGGCGGCACGCGGACAACATGGTGCGAACTATCGTCTCGGCTCACTGCGCCATTAAACATTAGCGATATATCAGATGTTCAATTTCGGCTGAGGCCAAGCCCAGAGCGTCAGATGCCTGTTCGACTATCATCAGATGAATCTCGGATGCTCCATTTGATTCCTCCGGGGGCGGTTGCGATGAGAATCCCAATCCATTTCACGCCAATCCAAATCTTCTAGAGAACCTATGCTACCCAGCTTCAGAAGGGGTCGAGTCCGGAGAGATGCAGTTCGCGGGCAAGCCTCTCCACGGCGGTTGTCCTCGAGCCGCTTGGCCAGCGCGTTTGAGGCACGCTCACGCGCGGTGACTATCACGTGATCGGTCCTTCGGCGCGGTATCAAACGATTCGCACTGAGCGGTCTCTTCTACTCGGTCCAGATCGGTAAGCAGGTCGGGACCGGCGGACGTTTTCTGAGCGACATCGCCAACGCTCGCTGAGCGTTTGACAGGAACGGCGAGGAATTCACGTCCGAATCCAGGGCGGCTTTCAGCAAATGCCCCTCGCCGCGCAGGCCCATCGCAATGATCTGCGATACCAGCGCCAGCCAAATCGCGCACGCGGCCAGCAATACAAAGATCACAGGGAATCCATGATGCTCCGTCGCGTTCAAGATGAATTCGACGAGGCCCACCGTGAAAACCACTCCCGCTAAGAAGATTCCTCCAAGCTTGACGATTCGGCTAAAGCTGACCACTGCCTCTGCTGCTTCATATCCATCTTGGTAGCGCGTAATTGCGGCGGTAGCGTCGCTCGATTGCGAAGTGAACGTAGTGATAACGGCAGCGCTCATAACAGCCTCCTCATTTGTTAACGCGCTCAACTGCCGAGAGTCGCCGCGCTCCTGCCCGCACGGTTTGTGCTGGGGTCGAGTCTTGCCGACGACTCCCGGCCCACGTTCTTTCTAGCGCAATACCTCCTAAATTGCAGTGACGGGAAGCACTGGGCGGCGTTGTGGGACCGGATACGCACCGAAAGCCACGTCGACGGATTCCTGAGCACTTCCCCTCGGGGGCGCGGCCATGATCATCTCGGCGAAGGCTTCGTGGGCGCGGTTTTCCAGGGCAGGGAAATCGCTGGGATTACGACTTTCTCGGATGGACTTCCTTACCACATCTTCACCCCAGTCGATAGCTCCGCACCGAAAAGCGCTGCGCATCCATCGAAAATTCTTATGCTATTAAACAAGTAACCCCATTCAGATTCTGCTTGAAGAAAGTGAAGTTGTTGTGGCATGGTATCCGCACTTCTGGGGTGCGAGGTGGGACGGTGGGGAAAAAGCTACTGCGCTTCACGCTTCCGTATTCAATCGTTTTAATGCTGCTCGTGTTCGTGTCGAACCCTGCATATGCGGATGTGACGGGTTCGCTCACGGGCGTAGTTCGTGATCGTGCCCAGGCGGTTATTGTGGGCGCGAAAGTCACGATCACAAACTCCAAAACCAATCTGAGCCAGTCAACAATTTCAGCAGCCGACGGCTCCTACCACTTTCTCGCTTTGACGGCAGGAACCTACAGGATCACTGCGACGGCTTCCGGCTTCCGGCCTTATTCGACCAACGAGATTACCGTTCAGGTGAACGATCAATTGAAGCTGGATGTGACGCTCGACGTCGGCACGATCGTCGAGGAAGTTGACGTCACCGCCAACCTCGTCCACGTGGAGACAGAAAGTACCCAGCTCGGAGATGTAATCGATTCACAGAAGATGCTCGCATTGCCTCTGAACGGCCGCAGCTATCTGGACTTATTGGGCTTGCAGGCCGGAGTCGCGCCTGCGGGTTCCGTGACGATCGGTGGCGACCGGCCCGTCTCCGGCTACATCACAAACGCCGGCAATATCTCAGTCAACGGCCAGCGCGAGACAGCCAATGCTTTTCTGGTGAATGGCGGCGATGTGAGCGAAGGACGAAATCTGGGCGCCGGGCTGGTTCCGAACCTCGATTCGGTCGAAGAGTTTCGCCTCATCACCAACAGCTTTGACGCCGAATACGGAAAGTTTAGTGGCGCGGTCATGAACGCCATCACGAAATCGGGTACAAATGGTTTCCACGGCGATGCCTTCGAGTTCCTGCGCAACGACTATCTGGATGCCAAGAATTTCTTCACACCCGCGGACACCGCCAAGACCGAACTGCATCGGCATCAGTTCGGTTTCACCGCTGGCGGGCCGTTCTGGAAGGACAGGCTGTTCTGGTTCACCGACTATCAAGGAACCAAACAAGTGCAGGGTGCAGAAACTGGCAACGTTTTTGTGCCGACCACTGCCCAGCTTCAAGGCCAGTTTGACCCTTCCACTTTAACCGGCACAGTCGATAGCGCTGCCCTTCCCAGCCCGAGCGATTGTCCCGCGAATGTTGCGCCCTGTAATGACTGGCCGACGACCCTCTCAAATAGATTGGGGTACGCGGTCACAGCCGGCGAGCAATATAGTTTCGTAGGCTGTACCTCGACGTCGCAATGCGTTTTTCCTGGCGGCGTCATTCCGCAGGCTGCTTGGTCGCCAGCGGCGGTTGGTATTCTCCCGTACATCCCGGGGACCGCATCGGGCATATACACGAGCAATAGTGGAAAGAACACAGTTGACGATAACAAGATCGGGGAGCGTGTCGACTTCGCCAATCACAAAACGGGCAACTGGTCGTTCTACTACAACTTCGATGATTCGACGGTCTTGAGCGCTCTGCCCAGCGGCGGCTCCA
The DNA here is from genome assembly GCA_963772045.1 of uncultured Acidobacteriaceae bacterium. Lineage (GTDB taxonomy): Bacteria > Acidobacteriota > Terriglobia > Terriglobales > Acidobacteriaceae > Sulfotelmatobacter. The sequence continues at coordinate 162,159 of CAVYWC010000008.1, forward strand.
GCGTGCCAGGCTTCCCCGCCGTCACACCAACACGAGCCCAGGAGTTTGTCATAAGCAACACGAAGACTCTCGGTCCCAGCGCTGTGAACGAGGCCCGAGCAACGTTCTTCCGCACCGCCACCCACTTGGACAAGCCGAAGGGGGGTGAGGCTACGCTCTCATCACTCGGCTTTGTGACCGGTGCCAACACTCTGGGCATTATTCCCGACGCTTTTCCCGGATTTGCCGAGTACGTGCCCCAGGTCTATTTCAACAACTTCACTATTGGCACCCCCTCTCTGATCACGTTCCAGCCCGACAACACTTACACGGCATCGGATTCGCTTTCCAAAGTGGTGGGCAGGCATACGCTCAAGTTCGGAGGAGAATTCCGCTATCTCCAAGTCAACGAGCGCAACCTGGCCAGTCAGGACGGGGCTTTTGTATTCGACGGTACGGTAACCGGCGTCGATTTCGCTGATTACCTCCTCGGGGCAACCACAGACGCCGGAAATGGGTATACCCAGGCAGCGCCACAACTCCTAGATTCGCGCACGCGGTATGGCGGTGCCTATGCGCAAGATTCGTGGAAGGTGACACCCGACTTTACGTTAAACCTCGGCCTCCGCTGGGAAGTGAGCATGCCTTGGTATGACACACAAGGCAAGATCCAGACTTGGGTTAAGGGAGAGCAGTCGGTGGTCTTTCCCAATTCTCCGCTAGGGCTCGTATATCCCGGCGATCCGGGTATTCCCAAGACGCTGGCCCCGACCAGATACAACAACTTCGGACCGCGTATCGGCCTCGCTTACTCCCCAAGCTTTACCGACGGAGTCTTGGGCAAGGTTTTTGGCGGACCGGGGAAATCCAGCATTCGTGCCTCGTACGGCTTGTATTACACCTCGGTTGAGGACCTCAATCTCTTCTACGAAGTAGCTGATGCTCCCTTTGGCTTGTACTGGTCCAGTCCGGGTTCTACCGACTTCTCGGAGCCCTTCCGGAATCGGTTGGACGGAGGCACCGACAACGAGGGACAGCGCTTCCCATTCACGCCGCCGATTCCAGGTAGCCCGGCCAATCAGACGCTCAGTTTCGCAAAGTATGAGCCGATGTCCTATTTCCCGGGATACGACATTCACAACAAGCTGCCGTATGCCGAGCACTTCAATTTTTCGATCCAGCGTGAGCTGACCAGATCCACAGTCTTGACAGTATCGTACGTCGGAACGGCAGGGCACCGGCTGATTGCGCAGACCGAGGCCAACCCTGGCGATCCGGCCTTGTGTGAGCAGCTCACCGCGCAACAATACAACGATGGAAGCACGATCGGATGTGGACCGAATGCTGAGAACGACACGTTTACCTTGGGGACAAACACGGTTTACGGCACCAGGGACACTCTTTTGAATCCGAATTACTGTCAAGCGGCCCAGAGCCTCTGTTTTGCTCAGGGCAACACCTTCACCAAGCTGGTGGCGAATTCGATCTACCACTCTGGAGAGGTGACGGTCGAACGTAAAGCCGGGGATGTGACTTTCCTGGCCGCGTATACGCTGGCCAAAGCCATCGATGACTCCTCCGCGTTCGGCGAATACATCAACTTCCAAAATGCCAAGCTCAGCCGCGGCTTGTCCTCGACCGATGTTCACCAGAATTTCGTGGTTAGCTATATCTGGGAGATGCCGTTCAATCGGCTTTTCCACGGGTTGCCAAGGCTGACAAAAGGATGGCAACTGCAGGGCATCACCCGGTTCTCTGGCGGGTTTCCGGTCCAGATGGGAGAAGGGAATCCCATCCTGCCCGGGAACCCGCTGTGTGCGCAGTTGGACCCGATGACGGGTGCGCCGCTGTGCGTGGGAGATGCCTCGCTGGTCGGCAGCGCGTCTACCGATATGCCCAATCTTGTTGGTCCAGTTCACAAATATAATCCGCGCTCTACTCCCGGCACGTGGACCTATTTCAACCAGAGCGCTTTTACCGGAACCGCCTGCGCCCTATCGCAGCCCAATCCCCCCAACGGGCCCTGGGTTTTGCTTGGCACTGATTGCGGAAGTTTCGGCACGGCGAATCGCCGGTTCTTCCATGGCCCAGGCTTCAACAACACCGATTTCGGAATAACCAAGATCATCCCCGTCAGGGAGGCCATGTCTTTCGAGATTCGCGGTGAATTCTTCAACATTTTCAATCACGCGCAGTTCACGAATCCGAGTGGGGACATCAGCAACACCAGCTTCGGCACTATTACGAATGCCCGCGATCCCCGCATCGGCCAGCTCAGTGCGAAATTTATCTGGTGATTTGAGGTTGTTATATTGCGGGCGAGGAGAAACCAGCCTCGCCCATAATTTTTCGCGGACGCTGTTCGATGAAGAGAACTTGGTCCTTTCGCCGGACCCAACATGCTAGGCTGTACTTCTGATGGTTCTGCTGCTCCTGCTGTTCATCATTGCAGCGCCTTGTTTCGCACAAACGGCTGCGATCTACCGCCGGGATGCGACGGAGTTCGCCCGCCAGAAATCCTGGGATCAGGCCATCGAGAAGTATCGCAAGGCATTGGAGCTTGACCCCAACGATGCCCTCACACACTACAACTTAGCCCTCGCGCTCAAATACAAAGGTGATGCAATAGACGCCGTCCAGGAATTCCAGGCGGCGCTTCACCTCAAGCCGAAATGGGCCGACGCCCACTATGGCTTAGGCGCCACCTGGTACGACCTGCACGAGCAGGATGCGGCTCTGAAGGAACTCCGGCTCGCCACGGAACTCGAACCTGCCAAAGCCCCGCCCCATCGGCTGCTTGCGCGCATCTATCTGGAACAGAACGCCCCTTCTGATGCGAAACGTGAACTACAGCGCGCAGTAGCCCTCAACCCTTCTGCCGACCTGTACTCTGACTTAGGCCTGACCGAAGGACAACTTGGCAACCTTTTTGCCGCAGCAAGCGATTTTCGCCATGCCATCCAGCTGAACCCAAAGCTTGCCACCCCGCACGTGCTTCTCGGCGTAACTTTGCGCCGTCAGGAGGACCACGCGGGTGCGCTCGCGGAATTCCGCAAAGCGGCCGCGATCGATCCAGATGATCCCCAGGCACAATTCAACCTTGGAAAGGAACTGAAACAGGCTGGCGACTTAGCCGGTGCGATTGCGGCGTTTCAGCGCGCTATCGAGCTGAAACCTGATTTCGAAGAAGCACATTACGACCTCGGTATGGCATTGCGTGATCAGGGACAGACCGAAGCCGCGCGGAAGGAGTTGCATGAGATCAGCGGGCTGCGGTTATTTCGTACGCGTTTGGCGCAGGCGAAACTGCTTATTCTTCAAGGCGTCGACGCCCTGAAACAGCAAAAGCTGGATGGCGCCTTGGACCTCTTTCAAAAATCGATCGACACAAGTCCTGAGTTGCCGACCGGCTATTACTACCTGGGTCTTACTTGGGAGCGCAAGGGCGACTCTGAGCGCGCGCTGGCGGAGTATCAGAAAGCGCTCGAACTGAAACCGGACTATGCCCAAGCGCATTCGAGCTTGGGTTTGCTTTACTGGCTGGGAGATGACCATTCGCGGGCGCTCCAGGAGTTCCGGGAAGCTGTCATGTGCGATCCTGATTTAGCGGAGGCTCATTACAATCTTGGGCTTGCGTTAGCACAATCGGGAAATCTCGACGAGGCAGCCCACGAACTGAGCGAGGCCATCAGCATCAATCCCAACTACACCGATGCGAGGATACAACTCGGGTTAACGCTTAATCGAAAGAAAGACACGGCGGGCGCCATCAACGTTTTCCGGGAACTCGTTCGGCGCGACTCCAATTTCGCGGAAGGTCACAACAATCTCGGATTGATGCTGCTCGAAGCCGGCAGACTTCGGGAAGCGCAGCAAGAGTTTGTAGAGGCGGTGCATCTGAAACCCCAGTACGCAGAAGCACATTTTAATCTGGGTTTGACGCTGCGCCAGGAAGGGAACGAGGCTGAATCGCGTCAGGAATTCGAGAAAGCGTACGCGATCGAGCCGGCGCTAAGAAATGAGCGAGAGCCGTAATTAGGCATGCCGTCGCTTCGGCCGCTGAGGCCGACGGTGGCGACCGTTAGGGCTACTAGCTGCTTCTCGCCGCCTCGCTGAAGATGTCTGCCAGACGCTCGGCGATTATCTTGTCCTCGCCCTCCTTGAGCTGCCAGACGGCAAAGCCGAAGCTATTGGGGTCTCCCGGCGGGTGCCGATGCTGCTGTTGAGCCTCTCCGGGAGGTGCACCCGGATTGCGGCCGCGCATGCCGCTCACTCCGGCTCCCATGCTACCGATTCCGATGGGCCGAGTGTCGGCCAGCTTCTGCATAACTTCATGTCCGGTGATGTTCAGTCTGGTCCGATCGATCTGCCAACTATAACGCGGCGTTACATTGCCCAACGCCTGCGGATCGAACTGCCGCGGCAGAGCCGTCACTCCGAATTTCTTCACTGCATCGGTAATCGCCCCGGCGCGCTCGTCATATTCGCGCAGCGTTGCCTCGTAATTCTGATTAACGAAGATTTCAAGCGCCTTCAGCATACCGAAAATCGTCTCCTTGCCCACCTTGCAGCAGCGGCCGATGCGATCCTCCTGCGGGCTCATGTTCAAAAGCGAGCACCGGATCAGATCTTCCCTGCCGATCAGCACGCCGGCCGCCTGCGGACCGCGAATATCTTTGCCACCGCTGAACGCGACCATGTCGAAGCCGAGCCCTGGATACTCCCAGAGCCGTTCCACCGGCGGCACGTCGGCCGCAGCGTCATTGAAGGTATAAAGATTGTGCTCTTTGGCGATCGCCACCGTCTCCGGACCACTCACCTTTCCTTTGTCCGACAAGATGTTCGTAAAGTGAATCGCCACCGTCTTCGGATTGATGGCGGCGATCATTTCTTCCCGAGTTTCGACTTCAACCAGCTTAGCGCCGGTCTGGCGAATCTGATGGTCAAAGGGATAGCGATGACTCTTCTGGATGATAACTTCGGTCCGCGGAAAATCGCTGATGTCGGGAATGGCGCGCAGCCGAGGCTCCAGATCCTCGGTCATCATCGCAGCGTAGCCGACCACCAGAGCCGCCGCGGCGCCTGCAGTTACCAGACCGGTGTAGCCGGCCGGAGACTTGCACAGCTTCGCGATGAACTTCCCGGCGGCGATCTCAAGATCATCGATCAATACGAAGTGCTCGTTGCCTTGCCGAATCAGTTCTATTACCTCGGGCGGCATGACCGAGCCGCCGATCACCGTAATTGTCCCGTTGATGTTGATGAGTGGGGTCACGCCCAGTTCGGCATAAATGTTACCGGTGGATCCAAGGCCGGTGGTGATGGGCACGATGGCCGCGCCATCGAGCGACGGGCCGGCCACCGGCTTGCGCTTTTTTCCGAAGATGCTTGCCGCGTTCAGCCCGGAGGCAGTGAACAGACTGCCGGCTGCTCCCAACCCGGCGAGAAATGAACGGCGGCTCCAGCCAAACTTCATCGCGGTCTCCCTTTTCTTGAACTTCCCGAACTACTCCGCTGCCGGCGCGGGGGCATTCACAACTTTCGCGCTGCCCACGATTTCAATCAGCGAATCGCCGGGAATCCATTCAAGCGCCATGCAGGCGCGAGACGGCGCCTTGCCGGGAGAAAAATAGGTACCGTAGATCTTGTTCAACGCGTCGTATTGCGCCTTGTGGGCATCAAAACGAGCTTGCCCGGTGGGGGTCGGAGTACGATCGGAGAGTGGCAGGCAGAGAAAAACCTGGAGATGGATGATGTTGTCCATATCGCTGCCAGCCCGCTCCACCGATTTCTTAAGCGCATCCATGGTGCGCGTGACATGCTTTTCGAAAGGATCCGTGACCGTCACGTGATCTTCTTTGGGATAGCCGTCGTTGGCGCCAGTGCCCGAGAAATAGTAGATTCCCTCGTATATGTGATGTCCGCCGCTGGTGTGGCGCGGCGCCTCCTTCTCAGGATTGGGTACGGAAGCAGATTTGCCCGCGCGCGGAGTCTCCTGAGCGAACAGTTTCGCGCCGCCGGTTACGAAGGCACCTATTGCAGCGATCTTGCCAAAAAAATTACGCCGAGTGTTGAGGTCCATTGAATTCTCCTTTGGGTCGCTCGACAAAAATAAACCGTAACCACAAGAACGGCAACCTTCAATCTTGATTCCGTAGCATCAGGCCGTTCGGATTTAACGACGCAAGGCGCGACAGTCGCAAGCGCATGGCGCCATGCAGCCTTATTCATCTTGCGGATGAGAGTCTCCTGGACTCCTGCAATCAGATGGGATTACTCTGATCGAAACGCCCTTTGTCTGAGCTGTGTGGAGCTGGCCCATCCGCGATAATATTTCTGTTTACAACCTCATTGAAAATAAATAAGGAGCCACCAGCATGTCAGCATCGACTGAATCGCAAGCCGGCCTTCTCTCTCGCCGCCGCTTCTTTCGCTGGGCCAGCTCGCTGGCCGCAGCCCTCAGTTCGGCGCCTCTGGTTTCCTCCGCTAAGGCTCTTTCATCGCCGACGGCATCGGCGGATGGTGACGACTACTATGCGAAGCTCGGCGTGACGACGATTATCAACGCGGCCGGCACCTACACTACGCTGACGGCTGCCTGCATGCCCCCGGAAGTTCTGGCCGCGGTGCAGAAGGCTGCGCTTCATCCTGTCCGTCTGCACGATCTCCAGCAGAGGGCAGGCGAATATGTCGCGCGTCGTCTCAAGTGCGAAGGGGCAGTCGTGACTTCGGGAGCCTCGGGAGCCATCAGCCTGGCGACTGCCGCTTGCCTGCAGCACGCAAACAACATCACGAATCTTGACATGCCGCAAGCGATTGAGGGCCTGAAGAATCAGGTCATCGTGCAGCGTGCGCACCGCTATGAGTATGACCGAGCCATGTATCTTTGTGGAGCGCGCGTGACAGAGGTTGTCACGCTCGACGACTATAAACGCGCCTGCGGCGCGGGCAACGCGGTGATGACGAATTTTTTCAACGCGGCGGAAGACGAGGATGGAATTGCCGGCAGCGCTCAGATCGGTCGGGAAGAATGGTTGCGAGTGGCGCACGAGTACAAGATTCCGTGCCACCTGGATGCAGCCGCGGACATGCCACCAATTTCGAATCTATGGAAGTACACGGGCATGGGCTTCGACCTCGTGGCTTTTTCCGGCGGCAAGGGCATGCGCGGTCCACAAAACGCCGGTCTGCTTCTGGGCAGGAAGGTCCTGACGGACATGGCCCAGGAGAACAATAACCCCGGAGACGGAATCGGTCGCGGCATGAAGGTGGCTAAGGAGCAGATTGTGGGCATGGTTGCAGCGGTCGACTGGGTCCTCTCGCACACGGAAGAGTCGATGCAAGGCGACTATCAGAAGCGAGCCGATTTAATAGCCAGTGCGGTGATGGGCATCCCTTCTGTCAGAACGGAGACGGTAGTTCCGAGAATCGCCAACCATGTCCCACATCTGCTTATACGCTTTGACCCGACGGTCACAGGCGTCACCACCGGACAGATCGTAGATGCTTTGCGCAAAGGGACGCCTTCGATCGAACTGAATCCGAACACGGGTCAAAAGCCCAACCAGGGCATCCCGGCGGATGCAAACACGCTCGTGGTTGGGGTATGGATGTTGCAGCCCGGCGAGGATGCGATCGTGGGCCGGCGTATTCGTGCGGCCCTCACCAAGCAGGCCTAAATTTCTCAGAAATGGGGATCGGTGCTTGACGTAAACGAACATGGCTGATGTCGAACGACGTCGGCCTCACAAGAGACCAAGAGTTTGAGGTATCCACCTAGAAAGGCTTAGGACGAAGGGGCTGAGATCAAGATTGTAGGCTGCGATCTGCACGCAAGACAATAAACCATAGCCATGGTAACACTGAGACTGGCGAGTCTACCGGGAAAACGCTCAGCCACGAAGGGAATGAAGTACGAGAATTTTACGCGGCGCTGGAAGGTCCGGTGGTGGGCAATCGCTCTCACCGCGAAAACAGGCTCCTTACTCCTTGACTTGCCCCACTACTCTTGATAAGTGCGGCTGCAGACGGGTCAAACATGAAATCCAGCCCGTTCTTTCTTTGCTTCGCACGATTTGCGTTTTTCGTCGCTGTCACATGGCCGTTTCATTCGAGCGCGTAAAGTCGGAGGTGAGTGTGCTGTTGCAGCCCCCCGTGTCTCCACTTTTTAGCGGCGATTAATCGATTAATCACACTCCCGCTTTGCTCTAAGGGCACGTTGCGAGAGCCTCTCTTGTAGCTAAGCCTGTACTCCAAAACTAACCGCGACCAGTACTAGAAGCCGCTTCAGCGTGGGAGAATTAGAGAGTTCATGGTCCTACATGCGGCGCATCCGTCTGATGAATGGCCACGAGCTGTTTCAGTCTGTCGAGCAGATCTTTCCTGTCCGAGCCAAGGGCCTGAATCACTTGGGCTGTGAGCAGGGCGTCGTCCTTTTTCCCGACTCTATAATAAGAATCGCATAGCAAGAAGAGGGCCTCGGGATCCGCGGTTCGCGATTTTTCGAGAAACTGGATGGCCTCTGACCAGCGCTGCTGTTGGTATCGGATTCCCCCCATTCCGATCAGAGCAAGAGTTTCGGTGGAATCGAGCGCGAGGGCCGCCTGGAGGGAGTTCTCCGCGACAGCCGTTTCTCCCCCAGAAAGCTGCACGATCCCGAGGTACGCTGCGATGCGCGCCGACTGCGGATCCTTTGTTCTGGCATTGGTGAGCACGCGCTTCGCGTCGTCTTTTCTCCCCATGCTGTAATACATCGTTCCAAGCAAGTAGTGCGGCTCGCCTTGGCCGGAGGCATCCGCAGCGGGCAACTTCGCCAGGAGTTCCAGCGCTTCCCGCTCTTTGTTCGCTTGGAGCAGCGGCTTCACTTGCTTCCAGGCCTGTTCCTCTTCGGGGCTCTTCAGTTCCTTGGACGTGTCGATGCGGTCCGTCATCGCGTCGAAGAGGCTGGTTTCATCCCGTGCTTCCCTGGTTCGTCCCAGTTGCCGGTATGCTTTCCCGAGCTGAAAGTGGGCCTTAATCAGGGAAGGTTGTAGAACGATCGCGCGTTGGAGCGATGCCACGGCTTCCTCAAACTGGCCCAATTCCACCTGCGCTCTTCCCAGTCCGTAAAATGCGGGGCCTATTTCGTACCGGCGCGCGAGCGCGTAGGAGTAGAAATCGCGGGCTTTTTCCCAGTCGCCTAGGTTTGCCCAACACTCCCCTAAATAAAATGCAGCCTCTCCATTGCCCGCATCCCGTTTCAGGGCCGCGTCGAAGTTGGCGATGGCAGACTGGAAATCGGTCAATTCGAACTGTGTCCGGGCGATGTCGAAATCGATGCGAGCCAGTCTGGGATTCAGGCGGCGAGCTTTCTCCATCCACGAAAGCCCCTCCTTGCGGCTCTCGATGTTCACCGCCAGGTATTCTCCATACTTCTGGCAGATCTGCGCATCATTGGGTGCGAGGCTGGCTGCCATGGCAATGGTTTGACGGGCGCGATCCACGTCTGCCTCGGCGAAAAAAGCTTCTGCCAGGTAGTAAAGAACTTTGACTGTGCCCGGCCGAGCGTTGATGCTGCTCCTATAATTTTCAATGGCCTTGGGCCAGTTATTCTCTCGAAAGAACACCGTGCCCAATCCGAAGAGAAGATCCGCATCGTCAGGGGAGGTGCGAAGCGCTTGCTCATAAACATTCCGGGCTTCGGCCAGCCGGTCCGCGGCTATGAGCGCTGCTCCCCGCTTGAGAGCAGCCGCCACATTCGGCGGGGCTTGCCCAGTCATCATTGACGATACTAATAAGAATGTAATCAGGATCCTCATTCCGTTCGGCATGGTGCGATTTCAAGATGCCCCAGCCAATGGTACCCTCCATTGCGTGAGCATATTCCGTTAACCGATGATAAGTCATGCGCCAACTGATGCTGATCTTGGCGGCGGCCGTCGCTCTCGTGTCGGGGCCTGGCTTGCCCGCTCATCCAGGAATTCGATTTGAGGAGATCGCCGCACGCTCCAACTTGAAGTTCACGACCGCGTCTTCTCCGACCGCTAACAAGAATCAAGTCGAAACCATGCTTGCCGGGGTGGCTTTGTTCGACTATGACGGAGACGGTTACCTCGATGTATATCTCGTGAATGGCGCGGCTATCCCTTCGCTCAAGAAAGAATCGCCGGCATATTGGAACCGGCTGTTTCACAACAACCATGACGGAACATTCACTGATGTTACTGAGAAGGCAGGTGTGGCCGGAGCTGGGTATGGGATGGGCGTGGCCGTTGGGGACTACGACAATGACGGATGGCCGGACTTGTTCGTCGCCAACGTTACCGGGAACCAATTATTTCACAACAACGGGGATGGGACTTTTACGGACGTAACCATGAAGGCGGGGCTGCGAGGTGCGACACTCGATGGGAAGAAAATGTGGTCGGCCGGCGCCGGCTGGTTTGACTATAACAACGATGGCCTTCTGGACCTGTTCGTCGTCAACTACATCAAGTGGGAGGTCAACCAGGATCCCTATTGCACGATCGGCGGCGGGGCGCGCGGCTACTGTCATCCGCGATACTACGCGGCTACGCATGATTCTCTTTACCGAAACAACGGGGACGGAACTTTTACCGATGTCTCCGAGGAAACTGGGATCGCATCGCAGTCCGGGAAAGGCATGAGTGTGTCCTTTGCGGATTACGACGGCGATGGTTTTCTAGATGCCTTCGTGGCCAATGACAACACGCGCAACTTTTTGTTTCACAACCTGGGGGGAAAGAAATTTGAAGAGGTCGGGGAAGCGGCGGGAGTGGCCTATGGATCGAATGGAGCGGCGCTTGGCGGCATGGGATCCGATTTCCGCGATGTGAATAACGACGGTCTGCCCGACATCTGGCACACCGCGGTGGAATTCGAAACCTTCCCCCTGTACGGGAATCGCGGCCGGGGAGATTTCGCCGATTGGACGGCGAATAGCGGCCTGGCACGCTTGACCTCACAAATGTCAGGGTGGGGAAACGGGATCGTTGACCTCGACAATGATGGCTGGAAGGACCTGTTTGTAGCTCGTTCCAACGTTCTGGACAATATCAGCAGCCTGGTTTCCGAACGTCAATATCCGGAACATAATTCGGTGTTTCGAAATCTGGGCAATGGAAAATTCGAAGATGTGAGTTCTGAGGCCGGCCCCGATTTTGCGAAAGAAGCTCCCCATCGCGGAGTTGCGTTCGGAGACATCGACAATGACGGGCGAATCGATGCGGTGGTGACCGTACTCAACGGAGCGGTCAAATTGTTCCACAACGTCTCCGCTGGCGAGAATCACTGGATACTCCTGAGATTAGTCGGCTCAAAGAGCAACAAGATGGGAATCGGCGCCCAAATACACATCACCACAGAAGACGGGCAGTCGCAGTGGAACGAGGTAACAACGGCAGTTGGGTATGCTTCCTCCAGTGATAGCCGGGTACATTTCGGACTGGGGTCGAACCGCCGCATCAAAGAGATCGAGATCCGCTGGCCCAGCGGCATTAAGCAAGTGCTGCACGACGCCAACGTGGACCGCATCATGACTATCCACGAGCCACCGGGTTAGGGGCCGACCCAGCAGACTTCTGTGCGCCATTTCTTACTTCAATACCCAAGCCGTTTATCAACAACGTTCTTCAACGGGTCCGCTCTGTCAAACCTGCCATACTGCTCCAAAAAGAAGCGCATGGCTTGCTCCTGCCAGTCAGCCGTGTGGTCAGCACAGTGCGGTGACAGCAAGACATTCTCCAGCTTGTAAAGGAGATGTCCCGCTGGCAGCGGTTCGTGCTCAAACACATCCAGCCCCGCTCCTTTGATCCGCTTGGCAATCAGTGCACGCAGTAGAGCCGCCTCGTCAATCACGGGCCCGCGTCCCACATTGATTACGACGGCCGTCGGCTTCATCACCGCAAACTCCGCGTCGCTGATCATGTGACGCGTTTCATCGGTCAATGGGGCCGATGCCACAACGTAGTCGCAGAGTGGAATCATCTCCCGCCGCTTTTCCGGTGTGTAGAAGTGCTCCACCAGCGGATCGGTAGACGCGGGCACATGCCGCTTGGTCGCAAGGACGCGCATGCCCATGGCTTTCACGCGGCTGGCCACGGCTTTGCCAATATCTCCGTAGCCCAAAATCCCGACCGTTCGTCCGCTAATCTCCTCCACATCGAATTGTTCCCAGACCCCTGCCGTTTGATTGCGCACCATGCGCCGGAGATCCTTGGCGAAATACAGAATCGCCGCAAGCACGAACTCCCCCAGCGACGCGCTATACAGGCCGCTGCTGTTAGTCAATGGCACTGTGCTATTTACAAGTTCCGGAAACAACAGGTTATCCACGCCAGCGGCCCGGGAGTGCACCCACCGTACCTTCGGGCATAACGCAAATGTTTCGCGCAGCAACTCCCGCGTGCCCGACCATTGCAGAATGACTGTCGCGTCCTTCACCGCATGAGCACACATGGCAACGTCCCGGCATACGATATGCGGCAACCCATTCAACATCGTGAACTGCGTATCACTTCCCGATGCCAGTACCAACACTGGGTTTTCTTGTCCCATATTAATATCCTGCCACGATCGGACCCGGGGTATGAGAATGGTTGACCTTCGCCAAAATTTGCAAACGATTGCAACCGTTGCAATAATTATCAGTCTTGACGGGGTTCGCTTCGGACGTACACTCAGTGGATTCACGCCAGTGTAACAAAAGCTGGACAGCAAACTCCCCCAAGCCTTAATCCATTGTGCGACTTACTTACGAGATGTTGAATTCGAAACCATTGGGTCCGGGGGAGTTGTCGAGCCAATCTGTGACTATAGCGTGGGAAAGAAGAAGTTCCCCGCCGGCGTTCTTGAAGGTGGCTCGACCGTCAGCTACTTGGGACTCACCGGCTCTGTCTGCCTGGCTGTTGTTCTGAGGCTGAGACAGGAATCGGCACAGCGACCTGGATGTTAGAGAAATCCCCGCTCTCGGCTGGCAAATCGAAGGGGGACCCCGCCCTTCTGGCCGAAGCATTCCCTCATTCCGCCAAAGAGCTCACTGAATTAGGCAATCCTCGAAAATATGTCGAATTCTTGGTTCTTGCCATTGCCTCCATCGCACTCTGGTGGCAACCACTCGTCTCCACTCTGAGGCTCGCGTTAAGCAGCGACGCGTACACCTATATCTTATTGATCGTGCCGGTGAGCCTTGGCCTGATCTACGTCGAACGCACTCAGGTCTCTAGCTCGTCCTCGTCCCGACGTTGGTCTGGCTCGATTCTCCTCGTTGGAGCCATTCTCCTGCGCGTCATCATCTGGAACTACGATCATTCATCTGCCACTGGCGGATTGTCGCTGAGCATATTCGCGCTGGTCGTCTGGTGGATTGGCAGCGTCATCGTGTGTTTCGGAGTTCGGACTTTTCGGTCGCAACTGTTTGCTGAATGCCTCTTGTTCCTGCTCGTCCCCCTCCCGGACGGAGTTGTGAATTGGATCATTGAGGGCTTGCAAAATACGTCCGCAAGTGCTTCACAAGCGTTGTTCCGGCTTGCGCAGGTTCCTGTCGCCCGGCAAGGCGTCATTCTGTCCATTCCTGGTTTGGACATCGAAGTGGCGCACGAGTGTAGCAGCATCCGCTCCAGCACGATGCTGATTGTTCTCACCTTGCTTTTGGCCCATCTTTTTCTTCGGTCGAATTGGCGGAAAGTTCTGCTGGTATTAGCGGCCATTCCACTGTCCATCCTGAAAAACGCGGTGCGGATCTTCACGATTGCCGAACTCGCAACTCGCGTCGACCCTGCCTACCTCGATGGAAACCTACATCGCCATGGAGGGGTCGTGTTCCTCGGCTTCTCAGTCCTGCTGATCGTTCTGCTGCTGTGGCTCTTGAGGAAGGGCGAATTGCGAATGGCGACGTAGGACTCCGCATTGTTCCTACAAAATTCAACTTGCGATCCCGCAGCGCAGGTTGCTGTCATGGCGTAAGCTTTACTATCCGCCAATTTCTGGATTGACATTCGCCTGGACCTGATGCAAGGTGCGGGCACGGCGAGTTATCCTGAGGAAGGGTGTTGTATGAGCGAAAAGCAAAATGACGACATGACTGATGTTCCCAAGAGTGTTTCGCGGCGCAACTTCATCAAGGGAGTCGTCGGTAGCAGCGTTGCAGTCTCCTCGGCGAGTTACCTCTTCCGAGCCTCTCAGGTTCTCGGGCAGCGTGCGACCGATACTGGCGAAAGACTGATTACGTTGAACGTCAATGGCCAACAGCGGCGAGTCGACGTCATGAAGCAAGAAACCCTGGCCTGGACGCTGCGTTATAAACTCGGCCTGACGGGCACCAAGCTGGGTTGTGATCGCGCCGAGTGCGGGTCTTGCACCGTTTTGATCGATGACGTTCCCTACTATTCCTGTTCGGTGCTGACCCACACTGTGCGTACCAGAAAAATTTTGACGATCGAAGGCTTAGCTCATCCAGATGGGACGTTGCATCCCGTGCAGCAGGCCGTGATCGACGAGCAAGGATTTCAGTGCGCTTTCTGTATGTCCGGTTTCATCATGTCGGCAATTGGCTTCTTAAAGACCAATCCCAGTCCTACGCGATCTGAGATGGCGCATGGGCTCTCGGGAAACTTGTGCCGTTGCCAGGACTACAACAAGATTCTAAACGCGATGATGCAAGGCGCAGAGAACATGAGGAAGGCGAACCATGTCTAACGCAGAAACGACGCCGCATCCGAAAAAATATAAGCTCATCGGAAAAGATTATCCCACGCCGGATCTCTACGCGAAGGTGACGGGCAAGGCGAAGTATGCGGAGGATTTCCGGGCAGAAGGGATGCTGTTTTGCAAATTGCTCCTCAGCCCCGTTCCGCATGGACGCGTGAAACACTTGAACGTAAGTAAAGCTCTGGCGATGCCGGGGGTAAAGGCGATTCTGACGGAAGAGGACCTGCCCGCGCCAGCCGACAGTGTCAACGACTTGGGGATAGTGATCAAAGCCAATCGACAAGGGGAGAAAGCTCTGACCATGGAGCCCGTCTACCACGGCGAGCCCGTTCTGGCTGTGGCCGCTGTAGACGAATTTACCGCGGCAGAGGCGATCGAAAACATTGACATTGAATTCGAACACCTCCCCTTCGCGGTTGACCCCCTTGATACTTTGCGCCCGGGTGGACCAAATCCGCGCACGGAAGGCAATATTTGGGTGAAGCCTCCGGCTCCCGCACCGAAGCCTGGAGAGAAGCCAACCCAGCTTCCGCTCCAGATAGGGGAACTGAAGTGGACGGAAGCTGATTTCAATGAGATGAAGTACGGGCGATTGCCGATGGGCAAGCCTCAGGACGAATGGACCTTCGGCGATCTAGAAGCCGGATTCAAGGACGCCGCGTTAGTTTTGGATGAGACGTTCGTTACTCCCGACACCAGTCACGAGACTCTGGAACCTCGCAGCACTTTGGCGTATTGGCAGAACGGGAAAGTCTTCGTCCACATGGGGACTCAAAGCACGGTGCAGACTTTGGCCGGATTGGGACGCTGGCTGAACATGGACCCGAGCCAAATCGTCCTCATCAGTGAATACACGGGTGGAGGTTTTGGCAGCAAGGCGGTTGGGTACATTTTCGCGATTATTCCGGCTTTGCTTGCAAAAAAGGCCAATGCTCCCGTAATGATGCGCGTCAGCCGCGAAGAAGAACATTTCATCGGCCGCGCCCGGCCCGGATTTCAAGGGCGAATGAAAATTGGATTCGCTAAGAACGGCCGCATCACTGCAGTTGACATGTATACCGTCTGCGACAACGGACCGTATGAGTCGGTTGGGGATGCAGGCCAATCGGGAGCGATTGTCTCTCTCATCTATCAACCTCCCGCAATGCGCTGGCGCGGCGCCACAGTGCTGACGAACACGCCCCCCAGAGGTCCGCAAAGCGCTCCTGGAGGGATGCAGGGCATCGTCATTATCGAGCCGATTCTCGCGAGAGCGGCACGGCAGCTTTCCATTGACCAGGTAGAAATTCGGCGCATCAATTGCCCCGAAGGCAAAGCACCCTGGGGCCCAATAAGAAACGGCAAGCAAGCGCATTCAACCAGCGCTTTTCTGAAGCAGGCCCTTGATCGGGGCGCCGAACAGTTCAAGTGGAAGGAGCGTATCGCTCGTCCCAAGCGGAGCGGGACCAAAGTTCGTGGCATTGGCGTCTCTTCCAGCGGATTCTTTGCGGGTTCTGTGGGTTTCGATGGTCTGTTTGTGATCAAGCCGGACGGCCGAATCGCAATTCAGTCGGGCATTGGTAATTTGGGAACAGAATCCATCAGCGACGTTCACCGTGTAGTCGCGGAGGTGCTCGGAGTTCCCTGGAACATATGTGACATCACTTGGGGAAATACCACGAAGAACCTGCCTTGGACCTGCGTCTCGGGAGGCAGCCAAACTACGCACGCGATGACGCGCGCGGCATATGCCGCTGCACTGGACGGCCAAAAGAAGCTGCAAGAGATCGCTGCCAAGACTCTGGGTGGAACGCCCGAGCAGTATGAAGTCGCTAATGGGAGAGTTTTTCATAAGGGCGGCGGGCGTGGGATGACCTTGGCACAAGCTGCGCAACGCGCCATTCAACTGGGTGGCATTTACGACGGTCACGAAACCCCTGAAGATGTGAACAAGTACACCAAGACTTCGATCGCAGCGCTGGCAGGGCAAGGACTGGTTGCGGCAGCGAAGGACAAATTTCCCCACGATGGTCAGTCCTTCTCCTACGTTGCCAGCTTTGCTGAAGTTGAAGTCGACTTGGAGACCGGAAAGTACCACATCACCGATTTCCTGGCTGTTGCCGACGTTGGAACCATAATTCATCCTCGCGCGTTGGGAGGACAGATAACGGGCCGGTCGGTGCTCGGCATCGGTCATGCAATCGGGCAAAAATGGGTCTTAGATCCTCATTACGGACACACGATCGCGCTGCGCTTCCACCACACCAGGCCCCCCACCATTCTGGATGTTCCAAACGAGATGCAATGGGCCGCTCTTAATATTCCAGATCCAGAAACGCCCATCGGGGCTCGCGGAATCGGAGAGCCTCCTGTACCCGGTGGTTGTGGCGCGGTCTTAAATGCCCTTTCCGACGCTCTTGGGGATGAAATCTTTCGCCGTGCGCCCGTGAACCTCGACACGATTTTGACCTCGCTCGAGGCTGGGCGTCCGGTGCAGGATCCTTTGAGTGCACACATTTAGGCTGCGCGCATTTTACGCATGATCACGTGGAGAGAATTATGGCGGTGATACGAGATGTGATGGCGGGGTTTCAGTTATTTCAACCGAACTCGGCTGCAGATGCGCAAGCGCTTCTGGAACAGCACGGGCCCGATGCCTGGGTTCTGGCGGGTGGGCTGGACAGCTTTGATTGGCTGAAGGATCGAATCAAGAAACCCAAAGCTGTAGTCGATCTGAGTGGCATTGACGAGCTTCACGGGATTCGCACCACCGCCGATGGAATCGAAATCGGCGCCATCACGACGCTGACAGAAGTGGTGCAGCACCCGGTCATTCAGCAAAAGTATGCAGTCCTGACGCAAGCTGCAGAATTGGTTGCATCGCCTCAAATTCGCAATCAGGGCACACTGGGCGGCAACATCTCACAAGATGCGCGCTGCTGGTACTACCGCGCAGGTTGGCCATGCTACCGCGCAGGCGGGAACATCTGCTACGCAGACACTCCCGTTGGCAGAAATCGTGAACATGCCATTCTGCACGCCGATCGCTGTGTGGCAGTGAATCCCTCCGATACAGCCCCGGCCCTCATCTCGCTTGACGCGAAATGTGTCGTGAGAACTCCCCAGGGGGAGCGGATCGTCGACGCAGAGGACTATTTCTTGGGGCCTGATATCGACATCACTCGCATGAACATTCTTCGTCCCGGTCATCTCCTCACGGCGATCCGCATTCCGTCTACATGGGCGAATGCCCAGTTCTACTTCGAGAAAGTGCGCGACCGCAATGTGTGGGACTTCCCTCTGATGAATGTTGCGTCAGCTATGCAAATGTCAGGAGACAGCATTCAAAACATCCGCATCGCGATCAATGCTGCCGCCGCGCGGCCTCTTCGGTTGAAAGCGGTAGAAGACTTTGTCCGCGGTAAATCGCGGAACCTTGAGACCGGGGAAACGGCGGGTAAGATCGCCATCCAAGGAGCCATCCCGCTGCAGTTCAACGCATACAAGATCCCGTTGATGCGGAATCTGGTGAAGCGCGCCATCAGCGGCGTCCCGGAGGCAAAATGGGCATAATACAGTGGGCGACGAGCCCTTTAGGGCAGAATGTTCCGATTCACATTGCCTGGTTTCTGATCTGGGTTGCTCTGATCGCCGGGATCGTGTTCCTGGTGGTGCATGCAATTTACGTTCGCTATTTCGCGCGCCACAAGGAGTTCGCGGGCGCGTCACCGACAAGCAGTGTCGCGCAACTCCCGAACCGCATCCCGCGTCATTCGTTGACTGCGCGGTTGTTCCACTGGATTATGGCGGCCGTGATGTTTGTCCTGCTGTTTACCGCGTTCCTGCCCAAGCTGGGTTTTCAGTTTGACTGGGTCACTTATCACTGGATTGCGGGGACAGCGCTCACCATCTCTATTCTCTTTCACATGGTGCACGCTAGCTTCTATATGGATTTTTGGTCCATCTGGCCAGACCGAATGGACCTCGAAGATTCGTGGAAGAGGCTCCAGAGGCTCATGGGCAGATCGAACGCAATGCACCGAAAGTTCGCCAAATATCCGATCGAGAATAAGCTCTATCACGGCGTGGTGATGTTGACTGGCCTGGCGGTTATCGCGACTGGAATATTCATGATGTTCCGGGTGCGGACGGTTTTCTTCCCACGGAATCCGTATCTGTTCAGCGACATGACCTGGGGCTTGATGTATGTGCTGCACGGATTAGCGGGAGTGTCACTCATCACGCTGACGATCGTTCACGTTTACTTCGCGATTCGGCCGGAGAAGCTGCCCATCACCGCCTCCATGATCGTCGGCTCCATGAGCCGCGAGTTCTATCTGAAGGAACACGATCCGGAGCGCTGGGCGATCGAACCTTTATCAAACCCGCATCAAGGCCTAGCCGATGGCGACTAACTTCCTCGATCGTTGCGAAGTCATCGAAGAATGCTATGAATTTATGCTGGGCTACGCGGGGCAAGGTTTACCCAGTGATCAGCATGGCAAGACGGGAAACCAAATCCGTGTTTTCCTGGAGCGTGCCGTTCAGCAATTAACTGGGCTGGGCGAGAGTTGCGAAGAAGCGCTTCAACAGGCTGGAATCGGAAAAGGGGATTGCCACGATTTCATTGCCGTACTTCGTCGGGATGCGCAAGATTCACTGGCCGCCCTCCAACTGGTAGTTGCTCAGCCCAGCATCAGTTCTCAAGTCGTTGACAACCTGAACGCCTCGACTCACTTGCGGGCCCTGCTGACGGACTTGTTTCTCGTGGGCGACATCCTGAGAACCCAGACGAATGCTGCGATCTCAAGCGCGACAGAGTGAAAAACCTTTAGTTCTTCAGATGCCACCCTCCCCCTTGCAATCAAACCTATCAGCCTCGAAGACAATCGCAGCAACGGCAACGCCGGTCGCGCGAGCCGCATCGAATTATTGATGGTCTCGCGGAATCGTTTCTTCCCACGTCTTATGCTTCAGCATCTCTCCGTCTTTGAGTAATTCGCGCGTGTACTTATAGAAGAAATTCTTTCCATCGCTGGTGACCGATAAGTGTCCACGCCAGCGGAGCACGCGTCCTTTCAATTCGTAGATCGACTCCGCTTCTCCGCGCACCGAGTTCGTCGCCGGATGAGCGTCATCCGCGTCATAGGTCAACTGCTCATAGTCCGACTCTTTGCCCCAGGGATATTCGGTCTGCGATTTGCCTTTCCATATGACCGTCGTCTTCTGACGGCCCTCATCCCGTTGCAGGATCCACTCGCCCGGCCATGGATATCCCACAGAGTGAATGTCTTTGCGCTCATCGGAGGGTTGCGGCGGAGAAAAAGATACGGCGCTGTTCCCTTTTTGAGGAACTGTGGGCAGGATCAACCGCGAACCGGTGTCTCCTCCAAGCACCAATGAAGTGGTCATCGGATAGGGCGTGGGCCAGATCATGGGCCACAGAGCGTTCGAAATCGCAATCCGGATGCGATGCCCCCTAGGAAAAATCCAGGACGTCAGGTGCATTCGAATGTCCAACGGATAGACCTTGCCCGGCACTAGGTCGCGAGGCTCGGACATCGAGTCGCGCTGTGCGCCGCTGAGCCCGGCTCCGGTAACTTGTGTCACGCTTCCGTCAGGCGCTACATCCGAAAGGCGCGCGAACCAGTCGGCCAGCGGAACCGGGGACGATGCTTGGAGCTCAGCGTGAGGCCATCCCAGGATCGCGACGTCACCAGGCATCGGGGCCGAGTCGTAAACCAGGCTGAATGCGTCTACGGGGCGCTGATCGGCCAGAAGCTCGCCCCACCAGAAGCCCGCCTCGACGCCAATCGAAGGAACGTATTTCAAGTCGTGGACTTCGTGCGTTGCGGGCGCATCCGCAAGCGTGTGATTGGTTTGAAAATAAAGAGTGAAATCTTTCGACTCAGGAACTGGCCAGCCGGGTTCCACGCGCCATTCTCCGGGAACGCTATCCAGGTTCGGATCGGGCGGATGCCAGGCGCGCATGAAGACGATCAGCTTCGGATCATTCATCACGCCAGTATCGCGGCCCTTCAGCCAGTAATCCCACCAGCGGACAGCCTGGTCGCGCCACTCCACCCGCGGCCCGAAGTCGGCATTGTTGGGGAACGAGTGATTCCAGGGGCCGATCCATGCCTTTACTGGAGCCTTGGTCACGTTCTGTAGCATGTTCGGAATACTGTCGCGATAACCGTCCGCGAAGCCGCCAATCAGGAAACACGGAACTCGGATTTCACTCCGCGGACGCACTGGACTGCGCCAGAACGGTCCGTCGTGCTGATGCTTCAGATAAAGCAACGACCACGGCGGAGTGTCGAAGCGCGGACCCAGAACTTTTTCATCGAGCGTGTAGTGAGGTGCGCCTGTGATTCCCGGCGCCATATCCATGTTCAACTCGAACTCGTCGATGTGCATCATGCCATCGATGTAATGTACGTCATCGTGGAAGAGTTCGTCGGTGGCGTCGACAGCAATGATCGCCTTAAGCCCGGGCGGATTCCTCATTGCCATCTGCATTGCGTTGAAGCCACCCCAAGAAATTCCGAACATGCCGACATTGCCGTTGGACCACGTCTGGTGAGCAAGCCATGCGATCACCTGTTCGCCATCAATTTGTTCCTGTGCGGAATACTCGCGCTCTGGCGGAACTCCTTCGCTGGTGCCGGTGCCGCGAATGTCCACGCGCACGCTGACGTAGCCTCGCCGCGCAAAGTAGGAGTGGTTGGGGTAGTCCTCTCCGGCCGTGCCATCGTCTTTGCGATAGGGCAGATATTCGAGCAGTGCGGGAAATTTCTCTCCTACTTTTGCGCCGTCCGGCATGTAGAGAGTCGCAGATAACCGCACGCCGTCCGTCATGGGAATCCATGCCTGCTCCATCCGCACGCCGTAGCTGGGAGGGGATGGCGGCTCGATCGCCAGAACGGAAATGGAAGGCAGCAGAAGCCAAAGCCAGAATGTTCGCCGCACAAAATATCGCATGGCGTCTAATATCCGCTACTTGTGTGAGGATCGTCCACTGATCGGTTGCGCCTAGCGGCGTCGCAGTGTTCAATACATGGGACCTGGCGGGCAGAAACTCGAAGCCGATGGGCTACAAGACTCCAAGGACGAACATCATTGATGGCCGGCAAGATCCGGCTCTCACAACGCAATCAGCAAACGCACCGGCACACCCCCCGCGGGTCATGGGATTTGCTGATCTGGTTCTGTTCTACGTTGTCACCGGGATCAGCCTGCGCTGGATCGCCACGGCGGCGGCTGGCGGCCCCAGCGCCATCGTAATCTGGCTCGGTGCCTGGCTATGCTTTTACCTGCCGTTGGCGCTGTCGGTGCTTGAACTCTCATCAAGATATCCGGAAGAAGGCGGTCTCTACGTTTGGACCAAGCGAGCCTTCGGACCTTTCGCTGGATACATCTCGGCATGGACCTATTGGACGAGCAATCTTCCTTATTTTCCGGCGGTGCTCTACTTCGCCGCTAGTAACGCCCTGTACATGCTTCCGCGGCAATGGACGCACCTGTCCAATAGCGCGAGTTCTTACATTTGGTTCTCAGTCATCGCATTGATTTTAGTCACGGCAGTGAATCTTGTTGGGCTCAATGTAGGCAAGTGGCTGCACAATGTGGGCGCTCTCGGGATGTGGCTCCCTGTTGTGATCATTATTGTCATGGGAGTTGTCGGCTGGCATCGTTTCGGTTCGGCCACGCGGTTCAGCGGTTCAAGCCTGATTCCCGGTGCTCATCTGAAGGACATGGTTTTCTGGGCCACTCTGACCTACGCTCTGGGCGGCTGTGAAACCGCGTCATTTATGAGTGCCGAGGTGAAAAATCCACGCCGCACGATACCGCGAGCTCTGTTGCTCGGGGGTTTGATTGTGACGTTCTGCTACATTCTCGGGACGATTTCTGTCCTCTTAGCGATGCCACAGAATGAGGTCAGCGGCTTGCAGGGGCTGATGCAAGCGGTGATGCGGACCGCGGGCAGGCTGGGGTGGTTCGCAGTGGTTCCCATCGCCGCCGCACTGATCGCAATCAGCAATCTCGGAGCCGCGGGGGCTTATCTTGCCGCGGTGGCGCGGTTGCCATTTGTCGCCGGAATGGATCGCCTGCTGCCATCTGTCTTCCGAAAACTTCATCCGCGCTGGGGCACACCTTATGTCTCATTGCTCTTGCAGTTGCTCTGCGGAGTGTTATTTGTGGTCCTGGGGCAGGCGGGCACCAGTGTCCGTGGGGCGTACGATGCCCTGGTCAGCATGGGCATCATTACCTACTTCATTCCATACGCCTTTCTTTTCGCGGCCATGTTCCGCATCCAGAAGGAAAAAGCGGCGCCCGAAGCGGTCTGCGTGCCTGGGGGCAAACCCGTCGCCAAATCGGTGGCCTGCGTCGGATTGATTACGACTCTGCTCACACTGGCGCTCGCAGTCGTACCATCGGCCGATGAGCCCCATAAACTCCTCGCGATAGTAAAGATCGTGGGCCTAAGCGGAATCCTCATTGGCGTAGGAGCCCTTTTGTATTATGTCGGGGCTCGAAGGAAAAGCGATCTGGTGTCGTGTGCGACTAAATGACATTCCAAGAAGAACTCGAGCCCGTGCTCGCGAGAAGCAAATGCGATTTTTTGGATCGCAGTATCGACTCATAAACTGCCAATGTCATGATGCTTCGCGAAAGCAGTACAATAGTTGCCCTTTCATAGCAACAAGGAGATTCGGTTGAGAACAGCTTCGTGTGTTTTGACCTGTATGGCGGTTTGCGGATCCATGTTCGCGCAAGTGACGGTGGTGCATGCGGGACGGCCGGTCGATCCAGATTCCGGAATCGTGCTTTCGAATCAGATGACCCTGATTTCGGGAAACAAGATTCAGGGACTGGGCCCCCATTTGACTGTTCCGGACGGCGCGAAGGTGATCGATCTTTCGAACATGACGGTGCTGCCGGGCTTAATCGATTGCCACACGCATGTGGCCGACAGCAAGAGCGACCGTGATCCTTTCGAGGTCCTGAAGAAGACGGCATCGCAAATCGTACTGGAATAGGTTCCGAATGCGCGAAATATGTTGCTCTCCGGGTTTACGACGGTGCGCGACGTGGGCACGCACCGCGCGTTCAACGATGTGGCCTTGCGTGATGCCATTAATCGAAGGGATGTGATTGGACCGCGGATGTTTGTGGCGGGAGCGTATATCACGATCACCGGTGGGGCGGGAGCGATGACCGGACAGGCGCCCGATATCCAGTTGCCGTGGGATCTTCACTATGGAGAGGCAAACAGTCCCTGGGAGGTGCGACAGAAAGTCCGGCTTCTGGCGCACGATGGAGTGGATGTGATCAAGATGCTGTCTACGGGTGCGATGCTGACTCATGGCAGCAGCCCGGCATCAATCGAATTCACCGAAGAAGAGTTGCAGGCTGGAGTGGATGAAGCCAGCCACTTCGGTTTGCGCGTGGCGGTCCATGCGCATGCGGCACAGGGCATCCACAATGCGATTTTGGCGGGGGACTTCCATCGAACACGCAGAAATGCTCGATGATAATCTGATTGCCCTAGCCAAACAGCATGGGACCTACCTCGATATGGATATTTATGACGAGGAATGCATTCAGGCAGGTGCGAAGACGGGCAAACACCACCGGACTTCCTGGCCCACGACGCGGAGTTAGGACGAATTCAACGGGAAAATTTCGGGAAAGCGGTGACGGCGGCGCCAAGATGACGTTCGGCACCGACGCGGGCGTGTGCCCGTATGGAACGAGCGGGAGGCAATTCGCGTTCATGGTGAAGTATGGAATGATTCCCATGCAGGAGATTCAGGCAGCGACCTCGAACGCAGCGGACTTGCTTGGTCATGCGAGTGAGATTGATTCGATTAAGCCGGGAAAGTTCGCGGACACGGTCGCAGTAAGCGGGGATCCGTTGAAAGACATCAGCGTGCTGGAGAACGTCGAATTCGTCATGAAGGAAGGAAAAGTTTACAAATCAGCAGGCACGGCAGCGTGCCCGCAGTGATGCCCTGACCCCATGAGTGCTAGAGCTGGCCAACGAAGTTCGCATACAGTCTATGACGCGATTGTGATCGGTGCTGGGCACAATGGCCTGACTGCGGCTGCCTATCTGGCTCGCGCCGGCTTATCGACGCTTGTTCTCGAACGGCGGGAAATTGTGGGCGGATGTTGCGTGACAGAAGAAATTGCGCATGGCTGCCGCGCCTCGACGACTTCCTATATCGCCAGCATGCTGCGTCCGGAAACCATTGCTGAATTGCATCTCGCCGACCACGGCCTGCGCATGGTTCCATGCGATCCCGCGATTCAGGTTCCTTTCCCTGACGGCGACGTTGTGCCGTGGTGGGCAGAGCGCGAGCGAGCCCGGCAGGAATTCTCCAGAATTTCAACCAAGGACGCCGCACGCTTTGTGGAGGTGGACGATCAGCTGAAAAAGCTGGCGCGCTACCTGCAGCCCTTTTTCATGGAACCTCCGCCGGAGATCGATACGTCCAGCGGAAAGGGTTGGATGGACCTGTTCCGCTTGGGCAAACGTTTTCGTGGCATATCGAAGAGCGAGATCGCGCAACTCGTCTCCTTCCTTAGTGGCAGCCTGGGCGAATTCCTCGACAACAACTATGAGTCGGAGAAAATGAAGACTCTGTTCCTAGCCAACAACGTATACGGGAAACATGGCGGACCGTATCAACCGGGAACAGCGATCGGTCTGCTGTTCCATTTGCTCAGCGGAGGAGAACACGAGTTACAAGGCTTCTACGGACATGTGATGGGCGGCATGGGTTCGATTACGCAAGCGCTGGCTGGGGCCGGAAAGAAACTCGGAGTCGAGATACGGACCTCCACGCCGGTCGCGCGCCTTGATGTTCGTAATGGCCGAGCGGGCAGCGTTGTGCTCGAAGACGGCACAGAATTGCGGGCGCGCATGGTACTTTCCAACGCTGACCCGAAGCGCACGTTTCTTGGCTTGCTGGACTCGAAAGAATTGCCGGACGATTTTCTGCAGTCTGTACGCGGCATCAAGATGGATGGTCCATGTGCGAAAGTGAACGTGGTTTTGGCCGAGGAACCGCGATTCATCGGCACTTCGCCCCAAGCCACGCCGCTGGAGCGCACTTTCTATACTCTCGTCCCCTCGCTGGAATTTGCCGAGCGCTGTTATGACATTGCGAAATTTGGCGAAATCCCGGAGGAACTTTGGGTGGATTGCGTGGTCTCTTCGAATGCGGACGATTCGCTGGCTCCTCCCGGCAAACACATCCTCACTTGTTTCGTACAATACGTGCCCTACCATCTGCGGCAGGGGACCTGGGATGAGATGCGAGAAACGCTCGGGGATCGGGTGGTCAGAAAAATCGCCGAATACGCTCCGAACGTGCCGAGTGCGATCCTGGCACGGCAAGTACTGACTCCGCTTGATCTGGAGCGCACCTACGGCCTCACTGAAGGCAATATTTTTCATGGCGATCTGCGACTGGATCAGCTGTTCTTTATGCGACCCGTGCCTGGTTGGTCGCAGTATCGGACGCCAATTGCCGGACTTTACCTCTGTGGAGCGGGCGCGCACCCCGGAGGCGGAGTCACTGGAGCGCCTGGCCGCAACGCGGCACAACAGGTACTGCGGGATTGGAAAAAGGGACGATTGCAGGGGGCCGTGGCGTGACCCCCGGGAACGGACATTCGCATTCTCTGCCAAGAACCGCCGACATCGTGATTCTCGGTGCCGGCGTAATGGGCACGTCAATCGCTTTTCATCTAGCACGGCGGAATGCGGGGAATATTGTCGTAATAGAGAAGGAGCATTTCGGAAGCGGCGGCAGCGGGCGATCGTCGGCTTTGATTCGTATGCATTACAGTTTTGCGCCCGAAGTACAGTTGGCACTCGTCAGTTTGCGCATGTTTCAGAATTGGCAGGAAGTCGTACGCCAGCCCGGGGAATTTCACAAAACGGGGTTCGTGCGCATCGTGCATCCCAACGAGACAGAGCGGCTGAAGCTGAATGTAGAGATGCAACGTAAGCTTGGCGCAAATGTCGAAGTCATCGATCGGCAACAGTTGCGTGTGCTCGAGCCCGACTGGAATTTTGACGACGTGGAACTCGCGGCATACGAGCTGGATTCGGGCTACGGAGACGGTGCGGTGGCCGCGGGAGATTTCCTGACTGCGGCTCGCGATATGGGAGTGGCATATTTTCCTCGCACGGAGACCACGGCACTCGTGGTCGAAGCCGGTCGGACTCGTGGTGTCATAACGGATCGAGGAACCGTTTCCTCGCCCGTTGTTGTTTCCGCGATGGGACCTTGGACCATGCCTTTGTTTCAGTCGATCGGCTGCGAACTTCCGATCGAATGCGAATATCATCAGGTTGCGATTCTTCGTAAGCCTTCGGATATGGGAAGTCCCGGTTGCGCATGCATTGACTCCGCTACAGCAACCTACTTTCGCTCTGATGCGCAAGACAAGTTTCTCATCGGCGACTTCTACGGACGACGGCCGGTTGATCCTGATAACTTTCCGCAACGGGCTTCCGACGAGTCTCTGGCGGAAATTATTGAGCGGGCCTGTGGGCGCGTTCCGAAACTGGCACGAGCCGACGTAATACGCGGAGTCAGTGGCATTTATGATATGACTCCGGACTCGCGGCCGTTGCTGGGCGAGATTGCTGGGATCGTCGGTTTGTATGTGTGTGCAGGATTTTCCGGGATGGGGTTCAAGATCTCACCCGCAATCGGGCTCGTGATGAGCGAACTTGTGCTCGATGGCGAGGGCAAAACTGTGGACATCAGTGCATTCCGCCCTAATCGCTTTGCGGAAAACGAACCGATCAAGGCGGAATTCGAGTACGTGGATGACTAACGGCTCTGAGGAGCAAGCATGAAAAAGAAGGGCATTCTCGAACGATTGAAAGACGGTCCAATTCTAGGCGACGGCGGCTACTTGCTGGAATTGGAAAAACGCGGCTGGGTGCGCGCGGGGCCGTTCACTCCAGAAGTAGCGCTGACTTATCCCAACGCTCTGCGCGAACTGCACGTAGAGTTTCGCGAGGCGGGAGCCGAGGTGCTACAGGCGCTCACGTTCTACGCCAGTCGTGACAAGCTGGCCACGGTTGGTCTGGAAAACCGGCTGGAAGATTTGAATCGAGCCGCCGTGCGCGTGGCGCGCGAGGTTGCTGGTGATCAGTGCCTAGTGGCCGGGAATCTGAGCCTGACGTGGATGTACGAACCCGGCAGCCCATCGGCAGCAGATCGCGTCCGCAAAACATTTGACGAACAGTTGGCCGTGCAGGTCGACGAAGGAGTGGACTTCATCATCGGCGAAACCTTCTCCTGGCTCGGCGAGGCGCTCATCGCGGTAGAGCGAGCAAAAAAAACGGGATTGCCGGCCATGGTGACGATTTGCTTCGAGAACAAAGATGAGACTTCCGAAGGCAAGAGCGCGGCGGATGCGGCCAAAGCTTTGTTTGACGCCGGAGCCGAAATCGTCGGGATGAACTGCTTGCGCCCACCCGAGCACATTCTGGTCCCGATGGAGCAGATGCGCAAAGCCGTGTCGGGATATCTCGCTTGTCAGCCGGTTTCCTACCGGACGCCGAAAGATAAGCCTGATTTCACGAGCCTCCGGGAGTTTCCCTACGCCCTGGACCCGTTACAACTCACGCGCAAGGAAATGGCGGAATATGCTCTACAGGCTCGTGCTCTGGGCATCAATTACATCGGCGCGTGCTGCGGTACAGTGGCCATGCACATCCGAGAGATGGCTCGTGTTCTTAACAAGCTGCCTGAGGATTCACGGATCTGGAAGAAGGGCGGCGAAAAACCGATGTCAGCCTACGAGTATTACGACCACCATAACCTGCAGCCTCAGACCGCAAAATAGCCAGGACCGAAAAACGGGCAGCCTAATTCCGTCCGTCTGCCGAACGAACCTGGTTCAGAAATACAGTTTCATCGCGAACTGAACAATCCGAGGTCCGCGATAATACGCTGAAGAGGATCCGGTAGCATCTGTCGTGACCTGTCCGAATGCCGAGCCGAAACCGACCGCTCCTTCAGACGAAGTCGGGCTGAAGAATTGCACGTGATTGGAGGCATTGAACAGGTTTGCCTGGAACTGCAAAGACTTGCTTTCGGTAAATTTGAAGTTCTTCATTACAGAAACGTCCCAATTGTTGATTCCCGGACCACGCAGAGCGTTTCGCCCCATGTCCCCAAAGGTGAAAAGCGGCACTCCACCGGCCACGAGCGAACTGCCTGTCGGAACCGTCTGGCCGGCTGGCGGCCCAGCTGCGCAGACCAGATTCGTAGGATCGAAGAAGAAGTGTCCAGTTGCCGTTCCCGAGAGACAGCTTCCGTGCAGGCCGTCAGGGCTGGGACTGAACGTCCGCAACACACGCGGATTGTGAAAGATTTGGATTGGCCCCACAATATCAGGGCGATCTAGCCCTTCGTTCGAGAAACTCGCGCCATTGCTGGAAAATAACGTGAAGGGATTTCCGGATTGAAAAGTCGTAATCGTCGATACCGCCCAGCCTCCCAGAAGTTTCTGAGTGAGTGAAGTGCCATTGCGACCGAAAGGAATCTCCCAAATGGGTGTGAGCACCAACCGGTGCGTCGCGTCGAAGTCGGCTAATCCATGATCAAACGCCGGATCGGCCGGGTTGGTGAAAACTGCCGACCGAGATCTGAATCCCGAAGTCTCATCGAGGGTCTTGGAGAGTGTATAAGCCACGCGGAACTGCAATCCGCGATTCATCTGGCGGTCGACCTCGATTTGAAGTTCGTTGCTCGATGAACTTCCCTCGCTCACGTTCGTCTGAATCTGGGTTGCCCCGGTTGGGATGCCAAGAAAGTCTTCGCCAAGTCCCTGACTAATGCCATTGCACGCAGCCAACGGTCTGGCGCAATCGGTGGAGATATTGCTGTAGGGATCCAGTCCGTTGCCGACGTCGTACTGGTATTGCGTCATCAAGCCATTCGGGCCGCCAAGCGTTGGAAAGTTGAGGTTCGTTCCGGCGATAGCTTTCCTGCTCAAGCTGCCGACGTAAACGGCTTCGATCATGGTGTCTTTGGTCACCTGATACTGGAATCCGTAATTGAAATTTTCCGCATAGGGAGTACGGAAATGGGGATACACGACGAAGGCAAATGGGATGGCGGGAGTGAAAAACTGGCCCAGATGGCCCCCCGCGATGAACGGATAAGGATCGGAATATCCCGTGCTGGCAGTTTGAAACGGGTCGGTAGAGTAGGAACCGTTAATGGGAACAAGACACCCTGGGGCCGCCAACGCGGTCGTCGTGAAACACGGATAGTTGTTGGCAACATATCCAAACGGCGGCTGCCCGCCAAACTGCAAATTGAGAGCGCCGTCTTCAACGTCATAGAAAATACCACCTCCCCCGCGCATCACTAGCTTGCCATTGCCCAACATGTCCCAGGAAAACCCTACGCGGGGCGCAAGATTGTGGTAGTCGGGATAGAGAAGACCGCGATTGGGCGTGCCGGGATCGCCCGGGTAGAGGAAATTCGGAGGAGCGCTCGGAAACTTCGTTGATTGTTGCCCCGGGAACCACCCCATGATCTCGTTGTGCGGATCTTCCTGCGGCGAGTTGTATTCGTAGCGGAGCCCATAATCCAGGCTTAGGTTCTTGGTCGCCTTCCATTCGTCCTGTGCGAAAAAGTAGAGTTGGTGGCTGCGAATGCCGTATGTAGCGCTGGAAAACTGGTAGTAGTTGTCGGTGAACCCGCCCACAAAATCGGCCAGCGCGCTTCCCGTGTTCGTGTAATACGTGCCGAAATCGAACGATCCGTTATTGTAGAAATCGTAGTTGAAGTTGCTCTGCGTCCAGCGCAGATCTCCGCCGAATTTCAGAGCGTGCTTTCCCCGGGTCCAGGAAAATGTGTCCTGATATTGAAAAGTGACATCATGGTCTTTGGTGGGCCCCTGCGGAGACGGACCTAGATTGAAGGCACCCGCAACGGTCACGAGCGGAGGCGCAGCGCCATTGGGATCGTCGGGAGTGACGGTGGTGAAACCGAGAGCCGATGGTGGTGTCCTATCCGTCGGAACCGCATCGAAAGTCGCAGAACGGTTAGAGGCAAAACGAAGCTCGTTCAGCATGGTCGGAGAAATCGTCCGCGTCCAACTGATCGATCCGGCTTGATAGCGCTGGTGGTTTGACAAGCCGGACCCGATTGGAACGTTGCCGCCGGTCGACGCTCCGCTTAATATTTCGAACGGAAAAGTCTGGGGCTGTTCATCAAAAATGTAAAACGCCGACAGAATATCTTTGCTCGAGAAATTTTCATCGAAGCGAACGATGCCCTGATCTTCCCGTAGACTTGCCACCGGGTCTTCTACGAATCCGCTGTCGCCGTAATTCGGCAGGGGAAGAAAATCGTTCATATAGTTCTTCATCACGGAATCGACGGGAACCTGGTTATTGGGAAAGCCGTTCGGATATGTGCCGGTCGGGTCAGCGAGTTGAAAACCCAGATCGCTGAAATCTCCGTTCCGCTCCGCCGGAGTCAAGACTGTCAGAATGCCAGGATTCTGGCCCTCCCGCCGGCGGGCGCCTTGATACGACACGAACAGGAAAGTCTTGTCCTTTACGATCGGGAGGCCAATGCTTCCGCCAAACATGTTGTATTTAAAAATGGGAACCTGCTGCAGAAAATAGTCGCTGGCGTCGAGGGAGGTATTACGGAAGTAGTCGAACACCGTGCCGTGGATTGCATTGGTTCCAGACTTGATGACCTGATTTACAACGCCCCCAGCGGTTCGCCCGTACTCGGCCTCGTAATTATTGGTAACGATTTTGAATTCCGATACCGCATCCGGATTTGGATCGACCACCATATTGTTGTCGAGGAAGTTGTTGTTATCGGCGCCATCAATCAAAAAGGTCATCGACTCAGACCGCTGGCCGCTCACCGAAAACGGGTTCCCGGAGCCGTCGTCCTGATCGGGCGCGAAGACCCCTGCCTGCAGCATGCCGAGTTGCATCGTATCGCGCGCGGCGAGCGGGAGATTTTCAATCCGCTCCGTAGTCTCCACTTTGCCGAGCGTTGCACTGATCGTGTCCACTTGGGCAACGTTGCCATTCACTTCGACCACCTGACTGGTCGTTCCCACTTTGAGGTCTACATCCAAAAGAGCGTTCTGATTGATTTCGAGCGTAATGCCCGTGCGCACGTACTTGCTAAACCCGGCTTGCTCGACCAAGAGTTCGTAGCTGCCGATCGGAAGCAGAGTGAACAGGTAATTGCCGTCCTTGTCTGAGAGCATGCTGCGCTTAAAGTTTGTGCCGCTGTTTTTCATGGTCACTTTTGCGCCGACAACCACGGCATGACTCATGTCACGCACTGTACCGCTGATCTGTGCTGTCGCCTGCTGGGCAACCGATTGCTTACTGCCCGGAAAGATCAGAAAAGTGGTAATAGCGAAACAGAAGGCTAGACCACGTCGAGACGAGGGGGCAGAAGTCATAGGGGGTAGGCTCCTGAAATGTTCACCAATATGGCATCTTGCCGGTCGAGAGGTCAACCCGGAATTTAGTCCGCACGCACCACTGAGTGCCTAGCCTAAAAAGCGAAAAACTAGAGTCTCACGATGTCGGTGACATATGCATGAACAGGTCCGCCAGCGCACGCATGCGCATTGAGTCAGCCGGACTTTTGGCCGTAGTGGCGCTCTTTTCGAGTGACGGAGACATCCCCTTCAACTTCGCAATTGTTTTCTTGCTCAGGTGAGAGTTCTCCGCACCGGCAATCGCCTTTTTAAGTTTGGCGACTCGGGTTGCAGGCAAAGCTTGCGACCGCGATAACTGGTCCACATAGGCTTTAGCCACGACCAAGTTGGTGGGCCACTCTATCTTTTGCTGGTTCTGCACATTGAGTTCAGCGACCTGAACCGTCTTGGCCGCATCAATTTCGTTCTGGGTCAGAAACTTGGTTGGCGTCAGTTCAAACACGTCGAGACCACGCGCAATCTCTGAACCGTAGATGTAGCCGTTGTACCAGTACGCGGACCAATCGCCCCCAAGCACCAGCATTTTTGGATCAATCGGCCCACGGTCGAAGTAGGCAATCTCAAACGGTTTTGCCGGATCGGTGAAATCCATGACGGAGATCCCGCCCTGATACCAGGCTTGCACTTCGATGTCGCGCCCGGGGACTGGAACCAGCGAGCCGTTGTGTGCGACGCAGTTCTCCGTATCAACCTGAGCCGCCGGCATCTTGTAGTAGTTTGCGAAACTCAGCTTGTCGTCCTTCAGGCCGAAGATTGCATCTGCACCCCACTTGTTCGGGTCATTGGGACGACACCGCGCGCCCAGCCCGCCACCCCACTCATCGGTGA
Organism: uncultured Acidobacteriaceae bacterium; assembly: GCA_963772045.1. Classification (GTDB taxonomy): domain Bacteria; phylum Acidobacteriota; class Terriglobia; order Terriglobales; family Acidobacteriaceae; genus Sulfotelmatobacter. Next base: position 195,189 of record CAVYWC010000008.1, read on the forward strand.
ACACAACTTTGCTCCCGTCGTTCGAGAAGGTAGCCGAATGCCAATAGGAATAGTTCGGATCATTCACCGCATCCACGCGTTTCGGATGCACCGGATCCTTGATATCAAGCAGAATTCCATTCCCCGAACACGCGCCCGCCGCTAACCCGATCGCCGAGTACACCGTGATGTCGTGACACTGGTTAGTATCCACCGGCTTCTCACTGCCTTTTTTGCCATGCGTCCCGCCGTTATTAAGGCCATTGATGGTGCCCGTCCGAGCATCCATAAATACTCGCGGGCTCGACACTATCTTCGCCTCTTGCGGCGCAGCCAACGGAACTTTGATCACGTCGATGCGAAACAGAGCCGTATTCGGATCTTTGTCGGGCTTCTCGCCGGAGCACCCGGCCAGTTCCTCAGGCTGACGCACAAACGATGTCCCCGAGACGTAGATGTACACATTTTCCGCGCCGTTGGGATCGATGACCAGCGTGTGCGTGTGTGACCCGCGGCAGGTTTGCACGGCCGCCACCTGCTTGGGATTTCTGATATCCGAAATGTCGAAGATCCTCACCCCGCGGAATCGCTCTTTCTGCGCCACTGGAATCCGATGCTTTCTCTGTTTGTCCTTGTCGTTATCGGTATTCTTGTTGTCCCCTTTTTCTTCCGCGACTGGTGCTGGCGGCTCTGGCGGAAATCCCTGCACTCCGCAGTCCAGCCGGCCATTCGGCATCTCTACCGACATGAACAGCAGGTTTTTGTATACAGATACATCCCCCTGCCCTCCCGGACACACCATCGACGTAAGCAGCTGCGTGTTCGCGGGATTGGAGATGTCGAAGATATTCACGCCATAGAAATTTCCCTGAAACAGGTGGCTGCCCTGGAATGCCAGATCCGAATTGGCGAAGGCAAGTTGCGCAATCATCAACTGGATGGGCTTGGGAAATTTTCTGTTCGTTCCCAACCCCAGCTGCCCAAGCGTGTTCTGCACTTTCGGATCATCGGCATCCGCCGTCCCGAGTTGAAACGCGTCCGGTTTTTTGAGCAGCAGAAGGTGCTTCATACCCATCGCAGCTTCGCCCGCGTCATAAAGTCCAGGCGCCAGCTTGTAGCGCGGATCATTCACATCCGAACCGGTCATCCCCGGCGGTAGCGCGGGAGCGGGCTGGGGAGCGAATATATCTCCCTCGTCGTCTGCATTGTCTTTGTCTTTTGTTCCCTGAGCGGACGGCGGAGTCGCAGGTTTCTGCGTCTCGGCCTGCGGCGGAGCCGCGGACTGCGCCGCCTGGGCCTGCGCAGGGTTCACACCGAAGCCGCACATAAGGAAAGCTACCACCGTACACAGCACAGAACTGAGCACTCGCTTCATCGTTTCTCCTCGGGTTTCTCTTTCTTCAACATCATCTCCATAATGCGAATCTCAGCCCGTTGCGTATTGTCCGCGTCGGTGGCAAAGTCGAACAATTCGGCATCCTGTCCGGCGCCCGCGGTATCGAATAGATCTTTGACCATCGTCAATGCGCCCTCGTGATGCTGAATCATTCCGACTAAGAATAGATGGTCAAACTCGGCGCCCTTCGCTTTGCGCAGCGCTTCCATCTGCTCCGCAGTCAGCATTCCCGGCATCAGCTTCATTGCGCCCTGCGACATGTCCATACCGGGCATGTCCGGCATCGCCTTCGGCACTGCTTCGCCGCGGGCGGCCAGCCAGCGCTTCATGAATTTGATCTCGTCCGACTGAGATCTGCTGATCCGCGCACCCAACGAATGCAGATCCTTATTCTCCGTGTGAGAGACAATCATCGCCGTCATTTCCACCGCCTGGGCATGATGCTCGATCATGCCCTGCATGAACTCCACGTCCGCCGACGAACGCGGCGGCAATATGGCCCGGGTGGATGGTGGCAGCGTCTTCGTCGGCGAACCGGGCGCACCGGGTTGCACCACGACCGAGTTTGGCGGTTCCGTTCGCTGTGCGCACACTAGAGATGAAAAGAAGCCCGCGCTCGCAGTCAGCAAAATGCCGCAGCGCAGCAGCACAACCCGTCGTATGGAGTGAGGCTTGTACTCGCGGCAAGAAAAGCCGTGGTCGTCAGAACGTGGAAAGTTGAAGAGCCCCATTTGGACAGGAATAGTATCTTTTCACGGAATACGACTTTTTTCAAAACCTGCTCTGGCGGAGGGATTAATTCCGAGCACAGACAAATGCAGGCTGAGAACAAATCTCAGCCTGCGGCCAAGTCATCAAATGCTGCTGGATTGAAACTCTATCTGCCCAACCCGGCGGCCATTGTCTTCACCATGGTTCCGTCGGCATCATCGTCCTTCAAAGCCCAAACATCAGTTCCGCCGAGCCCGCCCGGGACCTTCAGGTCGATATACAGCATCTTCAGAAATGCGGTCCAAGGATCCTCGTAGGTATAGAACGTCTTACTCGCCGGATCATACAGAGACACGGCGACTCTTTTCGCGTCGAAGTATTTGGTGTAGCCACTCGAAGTGAAATTCGCCAGAGTCCCGTAGGTTGCGACTCCCGGTGTCAGCAGCGGATCGCATCCGGGAGAATTGCCACTGAGATCTGTGCACAGGCCAGTGCCGTTCGCGAGCGGTACTGCAGAAGGTCCTGTGGAATTCTGATAGAGCCCATGATTGTGGTTAGGAACGCCCGTCCAACCAGCCCCGTACAGCGGCAGACCCATCACGTACTTCCGCGGAGGCACACCGGCTTTCAGATACGCATCCACCGTGTCGTTGATATCCAGACCCTGGCCGTAAAGCGGATCCTGCCGGGAGTCGAACAAGGGCGAGGCATCGTTCGTCTGCGTATCCCACGAACCGGCATAGTTGTAACCCTCAGCCGTGATGAAATCGACTTGCTCGGCCGCGTTGCGGAGATCAATGTTCACATAATTCTGCGATCCCGCCGGTCCATCGAATGACATCACATACTTCTTCCCCGTGGTTTTGCTGAGCGTGTTGAGCTGATTGCGAAATTCAGCGAGCAGAGCGGTGAAGTTCTTCGTGTCGCTCGCGGTGGGGTATTCCCAGTCGATGTTGAAGCCGTCGAACAATCCCGGCGCTGTGATTCCGGGGGCAATATTCCCGCTCACAAACAGGTCGATGCAAGACGCCGCCAGCGCCGTGCGTCCGGCCTGCGTGCTGGCCGCGCTCACAAAAGCCGCAGTGTTTGCGGCTGAAGCGCCACCGATCGACATCAGCACTTTCAGTTTGGGATGAAGCTGCTTCAGCTGTTGGATCGCCGCGAAATTCCCGTACAGCGGTCCTGCATACGCGGTACCGCTCACGCTGGGAAGATACGGACTTTGATAGTCGGCCCAGGTATCGGCAAACGCACACGCTGGTGGATCACTCGTTACGTCTGCGAATGCATAAATGAGATGGGTGAGCTTGTCGGCAACGCCATTCTGCTGCAGGTTCGCAATGTTGTAGCCGGCGTAATAAATGCTCCACTCTTCGAAATAACCCCCGAGGACTTTGTCTTGAGCAAAGGACGGAACCACGAATGCAACCGCGGTCAACAAACCGAGCACCATGGCTCGGCAGGAAAACGGAGATCTGGAGTTGCGCATGGAGAATCCTCCGACTGCTGAGAGTACAAACCAGCGGAGTATAGTTCTATATAGCGCAATTGACAACGCCTTTGTTTTACTGAGATCAAACAGGAGATTTTCGTCTTCCACTGTATAGCACTTGGACGAGCCATTGGCAGCAATGCGAGCTTGACCGGACCAGCATCAGGGGCGCGACCTTGCTGCCGCTATTGAGCGAAGAACGAATGAAATGTCCACTCACGGGGCAGGATGATTAATGCGTGCAGCGATCTTCCGGTCGGTCATGCCAGAAGTGGCGTCGAAACTCTCAGCCATCTCCTAATGACGACGGCAACCGGGCCGATCACGGTTGCCCAGTTACCTTCGCAATGTCCCGTGTGGCCAAGCAAAGGCGGCGTATAATCATCCCTCAAAGAGTGGGAAATTTATGTTCCTTGATTGGCATCCCCGATGCGGCGCACAACGAGCAACCCGCGTCTATGCCGTTATTGGTATTGCCACTCTGTTCGCTCTTCTTGTTGCCCGCAGTATCCCGCCAGAGTTTGCTAAGCTAGCTTCTCTACAGCACTCGTCAGCTAGCCACGTCTCATTGATCAGTGCCGTATCAAGTCACGATCAACGACCGCGTTTCGATTGCAACGGATCGCAATGGAGCGCCCCAGTCAATGGGTTCCTACCGTTCCCGCCGGCTGAGACTTCGAGTCACCTAACATCTCCTTCTGAGATCTTCCCTTTTTTCCACGTCAAAGGACTCCACTTTAACCGCCCTCCTCCAGTCGGCTAATCCTTACTCCGTTCCATGGTTTATGGCCAGCTACCCGTCCTTCGTCATGCGGACGCGTTGCCGCACTAGCACATTTTTTGGAGGCCGCTCATGGTTCATTTTGCGGCAGGAGGATTTCGACCAGCAGAAAAAGCTGATTCATCCTGTCCTCCCTGCGTGGGCTGCATTCCACTTCGGAGGTTTCCATGGCTCGTGTTATGCGAGAGCAAGCAGCGGCGAGCAGCGACCGTTTAACAAACTGGGCTCCGGCGATCCGCGTGCAGTTCGTTTCTGTGGTCGTGGGGCTCGCCTCCTTCCTAGCAACCGAACTCATGCACTATCTGCTCGTCCCCGACATCGGTCGTCGCTGGGAGCGACTGCTGGCAGAAGGCGTTTCGGCGATTGTCGTTGCTGGATTGACCGCCGGATTCATGGATGCAGCAAACCAAAGGCAGGAAGCCGCGTTGCTCCGGATGCAAGTGATCTCTGAAATGAATCACCACATTCGGAATGCTCTAGGCGCCATTTCTCTGACAACAGGCTCGATCCAAAACCAGGAATGCGTTCGAGTGATTTACGAGAGTGTCGACCGTATCGAATGGACACTTCGAGAAGTACTGCTGCGACGAAAGCCGATTTCCGAGAAGGAGATCGATCGGCTGAGATATGCGGCAATGAAGCCCACGCGTCAATCATCCCATCGAGGCCAGGAGAAGACCGATGAATAACGTCAGAGTTCTTTGCGTCGAGAACCACAAAGAGTATCTGGATGCCCTGACGGACATGCTGGAGACGGCAGGCTATGAAGTCGTATCAGCAACCACGGGCAGTCAGGGTCTCGCCATGCTCACGAAACAATCTATCCAAGGAGTTCTCTTGGAGTACGACTTGCCCGATGCGACCGGCAGCACTGTTCGTGCGGAAATGAAGCGGATCAAACCGGACGTCCCGGTTCTTCTCTTCGCGGGGGTTGGGAGCCAGACGCCATTCTTGCTGCGCTTCTTCGACTCCTATCTCCGTAACGCAGAGAGACCTGAGTGGGCCTTTCAAGATCTCGAGGCCTAGCGAAGCAGGCTTTGCCCGAATCGATTGCCCATTAGAGGGAAGAACCGAATGACTCTTGATCGAATTTACGGTATTTTGGTTGCGCTCGTGTCGGCGGCGCTTGCGGCACAGCAGGCGCAAGCTCCCAATCCGGCACCTAAGGCGCCGGCCACTGTGGCAACCTCAGTCCCGGCCCAACTGCCCGCGACAAACATTCTGCAGGACGGCACGCCAATGAAACTGCGTCAACGACGTCGTTGTTGGCGGCGTCACCGTGCTGCGCCGTGGCTCGCCTGCCACTGGCGTAGTCACTCAGGCCGAAGCCAGCAGGCACATGGGCCGTGCTGGTAAGCTGAGCTTCACCATCAACGACATCGAATTGGCCAACGGCGACCAGGCTCCGGTACGCGCATTCAACCGGACAAGTGGCGAGAGCCGTACCGGAGAAATGGTTGGCATGATGATTCAGGCACCAATCGTGGCAGCCCCGTTTTTCCTCCTTATCCGCGGCACAAACACAACCTTTCCCCGCGAAACCGAGATCAACGCCTTCGTTAACGGAGACCTTTGCCTGGACCTGGCCAGCTTTGGTGCAGCCCCACCCGCTGTGACGGCAGTCGATGAAGTCAAGACGACCTTGCGGATCACTTCCGTTCCGGATGGCGCCCAAGTTCAAATCGACGGCACCGTCGCCGGCAGCACGCCCTTGAGCGTCACGGTGACCGGCGGAAAGCATGAAATCTCAATCACGAAGACGGGATGCGGTGACCGGGAAGTAGCGCCGACTTTAGCAAAAAACTCACTCTCTTCCTGCACCAAAGAAGGCCACCACAAGGAAAGCGGGCACCTTCTTTAATACTTCCCGATGTGTGGCGTCCGAGCCATCGCTGACGAGCCAGAAAGTCTACGCTTTTTTCTCCTGAGTTGTACCAAAGTTGCACCGAACTCAGCCTCCCCTTTGGCATCCGCCCGATTTTGGGCGCTTTTGCTCAGGCACCCGACTTGGCAAATTGGTTGTACAGCCAAGCGAAAACCGCTCCGGCTACAAGCCCGTCCACGAATCCGTAGAGTGTCCCAACGATGACCTCTGCGATGCTGCGAGTCGCATGGTAGCCGAAGTAAACCGACGACACTGTCTGGAGAAACTGCTGACCGTAGCCGCTCCAGATCAGGTTCGCCAGTCCCATGCCCAGCATCGATACTCCCCAGAGGATTCCAGATGCCATTGCCAGACTTTTTACACTCAATTTCATGGCTTGCTCCTCCTCTTAAATTCTACAACCCTCAGCCACGTCCAATCCTGTTGATCGTTCCATGCCCGCCAGCCCTGCGGACGGACCGCCAGTCCCGGCTCGCGCACAAGCTTGTGCCGGTTGTTCGCCCTTCGCTCGCGCAGCTCTCTCGCGCGCGGGCCAGAACCAAAGTCAAAACCAGCTCGGGGGGAGGCGGGCGTGTAGGAATTTTCGCGCGCTCTATATCTATCCCGCGCTCGCGTTTGACGGGTAGGATGTGGCGACGGGAAAAACGGCTCCACCCCCCAGCCCCCCAAACCCAACCTCAGCCGACCCCTTGCGGGGTCGGCTGAGGCAGCCCGGGGCTCGCCCGCCCGTGCGTGCGCGGGGGTGCGTGCGAGCGTGGGTTGGTACGAGCGAGCGTGCGAGCTTTCGTTCGTGCGCGGGGACCGCGCGACGACTTGCCAGTAGAAACGAAAAGATGTGGACTTAACCGAAAGAAATCGGAATTTGAGCGTTAAAGCCTGGTTTCGTAAACTGACATTCCTAATTTGAGTGAACCCCAATTTGAACCCTGCTGCTGTTGCATCTCAGGAGATGAGAGTAAAATTGAGCTTTCTTTTCAGGGAGTCCCCAAATGCACGTTCGACTCTCTCACGCCAGCATTCTGATTTTAGTCGCTTCGACTGCGTGGTCTGCTCTCGCACAGCAATCATCCCAAACAGGTGCTCCCATGTCGGACCGAGACAAAGCGGGGCTTCGGGGTCCAGTTAAGACGGTGCTAGAGGAGGACACCCTTTCGCTTGCTCACGGCCAGCAACTGCTGACAACCACAACGAAGTACACACCCGATGGGAGGATTCTGGAAGAGGGAGCGAAAAACCCGGACGGCTCGGAATGGGTAACGAGCTACACCTATTACGCCGATGGACGCCTCCTCAAGACCGTTTCGGGTAAGGTGGGATCTGCCGCCGACTCCCAGACAACCTATCTGTACGATGACGCACGCAGGCTGGTCGGAGTGGAGTCGGGCGACAACGTTAAACTGAGCTATCAGTATGACGAGAAGGGACGGAAGTCCGCTATCGAAAGCTATGATTCAAAGCCTCTACCTCCGAACAGAGCCTATGCACGTTGGGAAGGAACTGAATTGGGGTTTGCGCCCTCTCCCGGCGGAAAGATCACGACGATGTACAACGAACAGGGAGTAGCGACGGGTGCGCAGTTTTACGATGCTGAGGGCAATCTCGTCGGTCACATTGTGCGTAAGTTCGATACGGAAGGTCGCGTCATTGCAGAGGAACAGACCGCGGACGCTCCTCAGGTAAACCTTCCCGAAGAATTTCGGTCAAAGCTCAACCCAGAACAGATGAAGTCTGTCGGCGCAATGATCGCTGGGGCACAGAACAGTACTATTTCCTACTCTTACGATGCTCAGGGTCGCGTGACGGAACGGCACAAGAGCGGCGGATTCGGCGAGCAAGTGACCGTCACAAAGTATAACGAGTACGGCGATAAGGCCTCAGAGCGTGAAACTGCGATCATGAGGCCGGATACCGGGCCTTGGGGGCTTACTGAGACCGGAGCTTTCATTCCCGAAGGAAAGCAGAACCCTCCGCAGCCTCCCTTAAGCTCCGAAACACAATACACCTACCAGTACGATCAATATGGCAACTGGATCGAGCAGACCATTCTCGGCCGCTCTCAACCGGACGAAGCGTTTCGACCCGGAACTATCATTCGTCGTACGCTGACTTACTACTAATGTCTGCAGGCGTTCAGCGTGAACGCTCTGGCACGGTTGTCGAAAAATCTGATATCACTCATCTTTCGATGGGTTTCAAACGCCTCAGATGTGAAGTGAATCGAAAGAAGTCGAAATTTGAGCGCTATGGCCTGATTGCAACAATTGACCTGCTCCCCCTAGTGGTTTACGCTTTGCGGGACTTGGGGTAGAGAGGGACTCACGTGCGTTACTTCAAATGGCCGGAGTCATTGTGTTGGTTGATACCAGTATTGCTGGGCGTTGTCTTCGAGGTAATCTTTTTCGTTCCGTTCGTGACCGCTGACACGATAAATCACCACAAAGAGATTCTGGTGCTGTTGATCCCCTTGTGCCTTGTCGCTCCTATTGGTGGCTGGTGGGCTATTTATCAGTGCATTCGGTACGAAGAGCATCCATGGCGCTATATTCTAGTTCTTTTACTGCTTGGGCCTTTGGGCTTCTCATGGTATTACTTCGAGCGGCACCGAGAGAGAGGGCCAGCCCGGATCGCCCGGCAAAGCTGATCGACCTCTGTTCGAACCTGACCTATTTTTAGTTGGTGAAATACACGCCTCGCGACGAAGCTAGAGGGCACCTTAAACAGTATCGTAAATTGTTTGGCTTTGACGGAGTGAGCAAATCCGTACGGAAGGGCTGGGCAACTGTTGCAAAATAGATATTTCGCCAACCAATCGAAACTCCGCAAGAAACGAAAGTCACAAGCCTTACAGGTATGTTGGGTCTAAACTCAGGCAATTGGTGTCCATACCTTAAAGCGTGAAATGGATGTCTGGCCCCAGAACGGATGGTTTCTTGGAGTGCGCCGTGCCCTTTTCACTCGTGCTGCCAGAAAACGAACAGCGGTTGGCGTGCTTCTGGTCGTTGTCTTCGTGTTGATCACCGAAAGAGTGAGCCGCCCTGATCCGTCGCGGGTTGAGCAAGAGCAATATGCCGTTTATTCCGCTTATCTATTCAGCGTGCCTGTAGAGGCAAAGCCCCTTCCAGTCGTTTGCGCCGAGGACCCCAAGTACGCTGGTGAACCCGGTGAAGGTGGCTTCGCTGAAATCCATCGATACTTCGTATCGGATGAAAGCATATCCGCGTTCTCTCAGCCGTCCGCGTTTGCGCAACTCATGGGAAGGAAGATTGCCGCTCCATTTGTACCGATCAACGTATTTAACAATTTCGTCGTCCGCAACTTGTCCGCTGCTCACTTCACGAAAAGGTTCTCCGGTGCGAACAGCGAAAAGCTGGCGCTGGAACACGCACTGCCTGACATGTCCGACTTACAGCAGCCAACACTGTCGGCGAGGTTTACGAAAGTTGGATTCAATCGGGACTTCTCTTGGGCGATGTTCTACGCAGAAGTGCATTGCGGAGAGGCAAGTAGCAGGGAATATGTCTACCTCGCAAAAGCATACTACCGTGGCTGGTACTGGTATGTAGTAAGCGTAGATCGCAACTGACGTAAACAGGCGTGGGTGTTGAAAAACTCTGTGACTGCGACTATGTCTTAGGGTTTAGGAAGGGGGGATTTCTTCTTTTTCTTTCTAAGCGCTGACTGCCAGCGGTTCTGTCGGTTTGCAGAGGAAGCGAACCAGGCGCTTGATATTCTGCGCTGCTGCCGCCAAGTAGAACTGCTCCCGTACGAACTTCAATCGTCGCAGGCGTAGGCGACGCAGCCCGATCTGATTCTTCAGTTCTGCAAACAGCGCTTGCACTTTCTTTCTCTGCCGTTGTGCCTTCACGAACCCCGGTGTGTCGACGAGTTCGCGTGCGCGTTGCCGTGCCGGTTCGTGCTGATGAATGACCAGGCAACGGAATGCCGCACTGGTGCATTGTGGTCGGAGCGGACACGGGCCACACCGTTTGGGTGTGCCGATGTAAGTCCAGGCGTGATTGCGATGGCTTCGACCACCATAGTTCAGCGGCTGGCCCGCCGGGCAGATATAGCGATCATGTTCCGGTTCATAAGTGAAGCGATCGGGAGCGAAGAACGGGCTCCTCTTTCTGTGGATACTGTCGCGGGTCCGCATGTACGGAGTGATGTTGCGATCCGCTAGCCACTGTAGGAACTCCCCGTTCCCATACGTCGTGTCAGCGGCTAGCGATTCCGGTCCTCCCCCTTGGCACTCACTGAAACGGGTGAGCATGTCTTGTGCGGCAACTGTTTCCTGACTCATGCGCGCTGCCGTAGCTTGCACTCCCACGATCACACAACTGTGATTATCGACCAGATAGTTGTCGTAGTATCCCAGCCGCGCCGGTGTGCCACCTTTGGTGGCATACGTAGAATCGGGATCGGTGGTCGATACCTGGTCTTGCTTATGCACCGGCTCTGCGCTGGGATTCTGCTGCTCCAGCTCGACCAAGTACTGGCGCACGGTTTGGTTCACCTGCGCGGCTTCCGCCAACTGCTCGCGTGGGATCCGGCTCTCCTTCGCTGCATTGGCTTCTACAAAACTGCCATCGACCGAGAGGTGCTTACCTTGCACCAATCCCACTTCCACACACTGGCGCACGATATGCGCAAACATCTCCTCGAACAGCTTCGATTCCTGAAACCGTCCGTGTCGGTTCTTAGAGAACGTGGAGTGATGCGGAATCTCCTGATCCAACCCCAGGCCGGTGAACCAGCGCCACGCCAGATGCATGCCCAGTTCTTCTACCAGCTTGCGCTCGCTGGTGATGCCGTACAGATAGCCGATCAGCAGCATGCGCAGCAACAACTCGGGATCGATCGACGGCCGCCCGGTCTCGCTGTAGCTGCCCTTCAATTGCTGCCGTACAAACTCAAAACTGATGTGCTTGTCGATCAGGCGCAGCAGGTGAGTTTCCGGAATTTGATCTTCCAGCCGGAAATAGTAGAACAACGCTTCAGAGCGGTCATGTTGCCCCATCATGATCAGCAGGCCTCCGACAACAGAAATCCAGCGAAGCATGTGTCCTTCTAACATGCTTTCGCTAAATCTCACCCGCTAATCTCAGTGACTTTTTCAACACCCACAGGCGTTAGCACTCAAATTTCAATTCCTTTCAATTCACTTCACATCTGAGCGTTCGTTGACGCTAGCCCCGCGCGCTCGCTCGCACGCACGCAGCCCAACGCGCGCGGGTGGGCTCTCGGGCAGGCCGGGGGGAGGGTCCATTTTGCCGTCTGTATATACCACCCCCGCTCGCGTTTGACGGTGGTCGGTTCTCTCTTTACACTCAAGATTAACCGTCTGTTAATTTGCGGGCGTGGGCGGGAGTGGGCGCTCGGCTGTACTCGCCGGGTGCAGTCGTCGAGAGAGCGCGTGTCAGCCGGGAGAACAGCCGAAAGGAAAAACGTGAGTCCAACGGAAACAGCCGACGCGAAACAAGACGGCGTCAAGCGCGAAATCTCGGTTGAGATTCCGGCTGAAGAAGTCACGCGTGAGACTGATGCGATCGTGCAGAAGTACCAGAAAGCCGCGCGTCTACCCGGTTTCCGCCAGGGACACGTTCCGGCGTCGATCATTCGGCAGCGGTTTAAGGAGGATCTGAAGAGCGACGTCGTCGAGGCGTTGGTTCCGCGCTATTTCCGCAAGGAAACAGAAAAGTTGGGGATAGTACCGGTTTCACAGCCGCGCGTGACCGATCTGCACATTCATGAGGGCGAGCCGCTCCGCTTCAAGGCCAGCTTTGAAATCATGCCCGAGATTAAGGTCGAAGGCTATAAGGAATTGCGGGCGCAGCATCCTCAGATCGAGGTCACGGATCTGGAAGTCGAAGACGCGCTGAACAATGTGCGCGAACAGCACGCGACGTTCACCTCGGTGGAAGGACGTTCCCTGGCGGAGGGCGATTTTGCCCAGTCCTCCATGGACGGCCGCCCGAAAAATGCCGACGACGACACCAAGGCGGTCCACATGGATGAAGTACTGATCGAGATCGGCGGAAAGAATACCGTTCCCGAGTTCACCGAGAACCTGCGCGGCACGAATGCCGGAGAAGAACGCGAATTTGAAGTCAGCTATCCCGAAGACTCCAACGACAAGCGGCTTGCGGGCAAGACTTTCGTCTATAAAGTAAAGATCCAGGCCATCAAGCAGAAATCTCTGCCCGAACTGAATGACGACTTTGCGAAGGAACTGGGGGAGTTCAGCGATCTCGATCAGGTGCGCAAGCAGATTCGCGAGAACATGATAGCCGAGCGCAAGCACACGCTGGAGCGCGAGGCCAAAGACAATCTGGTTGCCGAACTCGTGAAACGCAACGATTTCGAAATTCCCGAATCGCTGGTCGACCGTCAGATCGATGTTCGTCTGGAGCGCGGTCTGCGGGCGCTGGCGGCGCAGGGCATGAAGGTCGAAGACATGAAGAAGATGGACCTGCCGCGGTTGCGGGCAGGCCAGCGGGACCAGGCAGTGCAAGATGTAAAGTCGTCGTTGTTACTGGATCGGGTTGCGGAGCTGGAAGGAATTTCAGCGGGGGAAGACGATTTGAAACGTGAGATCGAATCGCTTGCCCAGCAGACCAAACAGACTCCGGAATCAGTCCGCGCTCGTTTGACACAGGATGGGGGCCTCGATAGAATCCGGAACAGAATCCGCAGCGAAAAGACCCTCGATTTTTTGTACCACCAGTCCGCATAGTTTTCTGAGACGACGGCGGACCTTTCGACCCTCCCCAAGACAGGCATGTAGGAGTTGGGGCGGAGTGTGGCAGGTGAACGGTGAAAGAAAATAACAAAGACCCGCAAATGATGCTGGTTCCCATGGTCATCGAGCAGACGGGACGGGGCGAACGCGCCTATGACATCTATTCCCGGCTGCTGCGTGACAACATTATTTTTATTGGGACACCGATTGACGACAACATCGCCAACCTGGTGATCGCGCAGATGTTGTTTCTGGCTCAAGAAGATCCAGAGAAGGACATCCAGCTTTACATCAACTCGCCGGGCGGCTCGATAACGGCGGGCATGGCCATTTACGACACGATGCAGTATGTCAAGAACGACGTGATGACGCTGTGCGTGGGCCAGGCGGCATCGATGGCAGCGTTACTTTTGGCATCGGGGGAACCTAAAAAGAGATTGGCACTGCCAAATTCGCGGATTCTAATACATCAGCCGTCTATGGGTGGATTGTCGGGACAGGCGACCGATATCGACATCCACGCGCGTGAAATTCTGCGCATGCGCGAGATAACGAACCAGTTACTGTCGAAGCACAGCGGTCAGAAACTGGACAAGGTGGAGAAGGATGTGGAACGCGACTTCATCATGAACGCGCAGCAGGCTAAGGAATACGGAATCATAGACGATATCATTTATCAGACAGCAAAAGCGGTATGATCAGCCTTTCGCGGCTGAGGGTCCAAGGAGTACAACCGAGTGAAAACCAAGTCGGGATCGGACGAGATTCTTCGCTGTTCGTTCTGCCACAAGTCGCAGGATGCCGTGGCCAAGTTGATCTCGTCGCCCAGCGATTACCCGCGTGCCTACATATGTGACGAGTGCGTCGCAGTCTGCAATTCCATTCTCGAAGATGACCGCACCGCGACTCCGCCCTCCAGCACGCCCGACCAACTGCCCAAGCCTCAGGAAGTAAAAACCTTCCTGGATGAGTACGTGATCGGGCAGGAACAAACGAAGAAGAAGCTTGCGGTCGCGGTTTACAACCACTACAAGCGCATCTTCATGAACCGGCAGAAGACCGGCGATGGCATCGAGCTGACGAAGTCGAACATCATGCTGATTGGGCCGACCGGAACGGGCAAGACCCTGCTGGCGCAGACGCTGGCCCGCATGCTCGATGTGCCCTTCGCCATTGTGGATGCGACCACGCTCACCGAAGCTGGGTACGTCGGAGAAGATGTCGAAAACATCATTCTGAAACTGTTGCAGGCCGCCGACGGCGACGTGAGCCGGACCCAAACTGGAATCATCTACATCGATGAAGTCGATAAGATCGGACGCAAGGACGAGAATCCTTCGATCACGCGCGATGTTTCCGGCGAAGGCGTGCAGCAGGCGCTGCTGAAGATTCTCGAAGGCACGATTGCTAACGTTCCTCCGCAGGGTGGACGGAAGCATCCGCACCAGGAATTCACGCCCGTAGATACGACGAACATTCTGTTTATATGCGGCGGAGCCTTTGTCGGTCTGGACAAGATTGTCGCGCGGCGCGTGGGTAAGAAGTCGCTAGGCTTCCGCACCGGCGAAGATGCTGAGAAAGAAGATTTGGCCATCTCGCGCAAGCGGACTTACGAGTTGATGAGTGAGGTGCAGCCGGAAGACCTGATCAAGTTCGGCCTTATCCCGGAGTTTGTCGGACGCCTGCCGGTCATTGGCATGCTCGAAGATCTGGACGAATTTGCCCTGATCGAGATCCTGACCCGGCCCAAAAATGCCATTGTCAAACAGTACCAACGCCTGTTTGAATTCGAGAACGTGCGGCTCAAGTTTTCCGACGAAGCTTTGCGGGCCATCGCTCGTCAAGCCATGGCCCGGAAAGTGGGCGCGCGTGGTCTGCGAATGATTCTAGAAGAGCTCATGTTGGACTTGATGTTTAACCTGCCAAGCCAGAAGAAAGTAAAAGAGTTTGAAGTGACCCGCGAGATGGTGGAAAAGCGCAGCGCATCCTTCGCCACCATGATGGAAAAAGCAGGATAGGACCGCACGGACGCAACTGGCTCCATCTGGCGCCGCAAGACAGGGAAGTTAAAACGAGAGACATCGGCAGCTGTCCCAGAAAGCCCTCGAAAGGGGCATGGAACTTCTTGTAAACTGGCTTAGAGAGGCCGGTTTTTCGCCCCAGGAGACTCAGTGACCACATCCAAAGAAAAGTTCGAATCGAGAAAGCTGCCGATGATGCCCATTCGGGACGTGGTCATCTTTCCCTTCATGATGACGCCGTTCGTGGTGGGCCGCGAGTCGAGCGTCCGCGCCCTGGAAGAAGCCCTGGCGTCCGACAAGAAAATATTCCTGGCGACGCAACACGACGCGTCGATCGACGAACCCAAGGCCAACGAGATTTATCAGGTCGGAACGATCGTCAATATCGTCCAGTCTCTCAAGCTACCCGACGGCAATATTAAAGTTTTGGTTGAGGGCATTGAGCGCGGCAAAATTCTGCAGGTGGTCGATACCGATGGGTATATGCAGGCCACGGTGCGAGTCGCGCGATATACGACCGAAGCCAATCCTGCCCTCGAAGCCGCCATGCAGCGGGTCACGTCACTGTTCGAGCAGTACGTGAAGCTTTGCCAGTCCCTGCAGTACGAAACCATGATTTCGGCTGTGCGCATGGAAGATCCGGCAAAGCTGACCGACGTAATCGCCGCGAACCTGCAGCTTTCCATCGAGGAGAAGCAGGAACTGCTGGAAATCTTCGACCCCGCCGAGCGTTTGACTCGTGTCGCCGATGTGCTCGACATCGAAATCGAAAAATTGAACGTCGATCGCACCATCCAGTCGCGCGTGAAACGGCAGATGGAGAAGGCACAAAAAGAGTATTACCTCAACGAAAAGATCAAGGCGATTCAGAAAGAATTGGGCCGCGGCGAAAAGAGCGAATTCGACGAACTTAAAAAGAAAGTCGAATCCGCGGGCATGCCGAAAGATGTAAAGGATAAAGCTCTTCAGGAATTGAAGAAGCTGGAAGCCATGCCGCCGATGTCGGCCGAATCCACCGTCTCGCGCAACTATCTCGATTGGCTGCTGGCCGTGCCGTGGAAGAAGCGATCGAAGGAGATCCGTAACATCTCGCGGGCAGAAAAAGTTCTGAATGAAGATCATTACGGGCTGGAGAAGATCAAGGAGCGCATTCTTGAGTTTCTCGCGGTCCGCCAGTTGGTGAAGAATCCCAAGGGATCGATTCTTTGTTTCGTCGGGCCTCCCGGCGTAGGCAAGACTTCTCTGGGAATGTCGATTGCCAAGGCTACCGGTCGCAAGTTCGTTCGCATGTCACTGGGCGGCGTACGCGATGAAGCGGAAATTCGCGGGCATCGACGGACTTACATCGGAGCCCTGCCCGGCCAGATCATCCAGATGATGAAGAAGGCGGGCACGAAGAATCCGGTCTTCATGCTCGATGAAGTCGACAAGATGTCGATGGACTTCCGTGGCGATCCGTCGGCCGCGCTGCTGGAAGTGCTCGATCCGGAACAGAATTTCATGTTCGTCGATCATTATCTCGACGTCGAATACGATCTGTCGCAGGTCTTTTTCATTGCGACCGCGAACGTGATGCACACGATTCCTCCTGCGCTGCAAGACCGCATGGAGGTGCTGCGGTTGCACGGTTACACCGAGCAGGAGAAGGTGGAGATCGCGAAACAGTTCCTGGTAAAGAAGCAGATGACCGCGGCGGGGCTCTCCGAGAAGAACATCACCTTCACCGATGAGGCCATCACCAGTCTCATACGTTCCTATACGCGCGAAGCCGGCGTGCGCAATCTTGAGCGCGAGATCGGCAACGTGTGCCGCAAGGTGGCACGCAAGGTGGTCAAGGAAGGCGAGAGCTACAACGTCGCGATCACGGGTGCGAACGTCAACGACTTCCTCGGGGTGATCAAGTTCCGCGACACCATAGCACACGAGAAATCCGAAGTGGGGCTGGTCACGGGTCTGGCTTGGACTGAAGTTGGTGGTTCGATCCTCAGCACCGAGGCAACCGTCGTTGACGGCAAGGGCAAGCTGACATTGACCGGCAAGCTGGGTGACGTGATGCAAGAATCAGCGCAGGCCGCTATGTCGTACGTTCGCTCGCGCGCCAATCGTCTGGGCCTGAACCGCGATTTTTATCGCAATCTCGATCTGCACGTGCATGTACCGGAGGGAGCAATTCCGAAGGATGGGCCCTCGGCCGGCATCACGATCGCTACGGCGATTTCGAGCGCATTGAGCAAGATTCCGGTTCGTCGCGACATTGCGATGACCGGCGAGATCACGCTGCGCGGCAAGGTGTTGCCAATTGGCGGACTGAAAGAAAAGTTGCTGGCGGCCCACCGCGCGGGGTTATTCGAAGTGATTCTGCCCAAGGACAACGAGAAGGATCTGGCGGAAGTCCCGGAAAACCTGCGGAACTCGATGAAGATGCATTTTGTCGATACCATGGATCAAGTGCTGCAGATCGCGCTGGAATCGGCTCCGCCGCAGATTGAAGAGCTTACCGGCCAGCCCATCGCGCCGCCTTTGACTAGCGGCACGGCGGACGCTCCGACGGCCCATCAGTAAGTTGGCCATTTGATCTGACATTGCCCCACCCCTGTCTGCATTTCTACGGCAGGGTGGGGATTTTGACTTTGAGGATCCAAGCACTCACCACTCCCCTTCGTCCCGTAAGGTCTTCCCTTCCACAAAATCGGGGTCTGAGCCTTGCAGTCGCCGAGCGAGGAGTCGCAAACTATGCATGCACGGCCAAGGGCTCGCCCAGCAGGTAGGCTAGCCAAGAACGCTGACTTCTCCGCACCGCCGCTGCGGAGTCTACGACGATGAGAATTCCAGTTCGAGGCACAGCGGCCCTAATCACTGCGGCATTAATCGTGGCGATTACGCTGATCTGGCTGCCCGCCTATCGCATCTTCTTCGGCATCAGCGTCGGCATTGGGATCGTCGTAGCCGGAGCGCTGTTTCTCTGGCATAAGTTCCGCCCGGTTCGCGAAGAGGACGTCAACAACAAGCGTCCTTTGGGGCTGGGCTAGGCCGCCGACTGAGAGCGCACAATAAGCGCTATCCGGATTTCTCGTCAATCATCGTTCGCCGGGCGACAAGACCAGTTTTCCAGACTCCCTGCAATTCTTCTCAATTGCTGTGGTGTCCTCCTCCCCAAACATACGCAGAATCGTTCCGTCACTCACCTTCACAAGATATCCCCGGTAAAGTCCTGTTTCCTTGCCGCAGTCTCCGGTTGGGAAAACTTCCGCGACCAGAAAGGCACGAGTAGAATCGGGCGTCCAGTTAAGGAAAAACAGGTGGTTCCCGCGAGCCTCGCACCAGTGCTTCGCTTTGAAATCTCCGGCAACAATTTCCGGCACCTTGTTCTCGGTGACGGCGTTTTCGAGCACCCGATACAAGTGAACGTGATAGGCCCGTAGCTGGCACTGTCGCTGTATGAGATGAAGAACTGACCCGAATCTGGTGACCAGTCCACTTAAAACTAATCTCTGCTTCGGGCGGCATAAACTCTGCGATCTTCAAGCCTGACGCAGTGATCCGGAATTTGTAATCCCTTGTGAGCTGGATAGCCTTCTTACGGTCAGGCAAGCGCACGATAGGTTCCCTCGCAAAGTCCTCGGGCATGAAATGGCGTGAGTTGCACGCGAACGAGAAGGATGATGTCTGCGACTTTGGGGAAAACCCATGCTCGACAAAATGAGCAGAGCGACAAGCGAGAGCGGGAGGCAAGTCGTTTTCACGGCCAGCGCTTTACGCCGAATCACGGGCAAGTTCCACGATGATTTCCGAGAACAGCGTTTACACTCAAAATCTGACCCGCCGCCGGACACTCGCTTGCCAATTTCCTGGTGATCATTGCAAACTTGGGTATGAGGGTACTGGCAAGATTCTTAGCGGCGGCCACGGACGCTGTCCACTTCCCTGCTCCAACCCTGCCCGAAGTTGCCTTCCTGGGCCGCTCCAACGTTGGGAAATCGAGCGTCATCAACTCGCTGCTGGGATCAAAGCTGGCCCGCACCAGTTCCACTCCCGGACGGACGCGCAGCATTAATTTCTTCGAGATTCGGTGGCCGGGAAAACCGCGTCCCGAGCTCATCTTCGCCGACCTGCCCGGTTATGGATACGCCAAGATTTCGCGCGAGATTTCCCAGGAATGGCCCAGTTTTATTGAACCGTATCTCAAGCTTCGTCCCACGCTGGCATTGTGCGTGGCGTTGGTCGACGTGAATGTTCCGCCGCAGCCGAGCGATCAGCAACTCCTGGATTTCCTCAACGCGCAGGGCCACGAATTTGTGCTGGTCGCAACCAAAAGCGACCGGCTTTCGAATAATCAGTTGCACAACAATGTGCGACGGCTGGCCGACCAGTATCCTAGCGCGCGTGTGCTTCCGTTTTCGGCAAAGACGGGCAACGGGCGCGAGGAACTCTGGGCGCGAATTCGCGAGGCAGCGCAGCCCGTAGCGGAAGCCGCCGCGACCTCTGGAACTGCCCGCCATTAGAACGCTTTCATTTCTTCCCTGATTTGCATCTTCCGCCTAATTTCTTCGGCAATTCTTTCCGATAGACACAGCAGGATTCACGTCCGCGCTGGCCGAGCCTTGAACCCAAAGACGAGGGCCCGAGTTCATTTGGAGCAGCTATGGCAGACGAAAACAACGAAGGCATCGCCTATCTGGCGGCATTGAAGCGGAGTACGGGCGCCGTGGGCGCGGCTCCGGCGCGAGAAGAGACTCCGCGAGCAGGCGCAGCCGGTCAAAGCTCAACCACGTCGATATCGTACAAGGGAATGGAAAAACGCCGCAGCCCGCGCTACCACTGCGAAGGCAGCGTCCAGATGCGCGAGGCCAATTGCGACGTCCACACTTGGGCCACGTTCACCGATATCAGTGTGCACGGCTGTTATGTAGAAGCGCAGGCCACTTATCCGGTCGGCACCGTGTTGCAGTTGAAGCTCGAAGCTAAGGGAATGCGCGTGGAAGGCCAAGGCAATGTCCGCGTCAGTTATCCCTATCTCGGCATGGGCATCGCATTCGTAGAAATGACCGAGGAGAATCAGGCAAGGCTGAGAGAACTGGTTGCATCCCTATCGCAGCCTTCCATCATTATGGGAGCAGGAGGTGCAGCCACGGCGCCGAGCCGCGTACCGCTGGAAATTCCTCCCATCACCAATCCGGACGCCGTCGTACGAGCGGTGGTGGATTTCTTCCGCGACCGGCAATTCCTCATGCGCGACGATTTCGCGCGCATCATCCGCCAGAACCCGGCTCAAAAGAAATAACTTCGCTGGCGGATCGGTCTGGACTCTGCGGCACCCGAACTGCTCCACCACAAACTTCATTCATTCGCTATGATGGTCGATCATGCCTCTCTACCTGATTACTGGGATTGGCGGGTTCATCGGATCGTCCATTGCTCGCGCCCTGCTGGCGCGAGGCGACGAAGTCCGCGGTGTCGACAATTTTTCCACCGGCAAGCGCGAGAACGTTGTGGAGATCCTCAACCGCATCGACCTGCGTGAGGCCGATATTCTCGATCTCGATGCCATGAGAGACGCCTGTGCCGGCGTGCGGTTCGTTTTTCATGAGGCGGCAATTCCGTCCGTCCCGAAATCCGTGCAGGATCCTCTGGGCAGCAACCAGGCGAATGTCGATGGCACGGTAAACGTGCTTATCGCGGCTCGCGACGCCAAAGTAAAACGCGTCATCTACGCGGCATCCTCCGCCGCGTATGGCGACACGCCGACGTTGCCTAAGCAGGAAGAGATGAAACCCGATCCGATCTCTCCCTACGCCGTCGCCAAACTGGCCAGCGAGCATTACATGACTTCGTTTTACCGTTGTTATGGACTGGAGACTGTCTCGCTGCGCTACTTCAACATTTTCGGACCGCGGCAGGATCCGTCGTCGCCATATTCCGGCGTGCTGGCCAAATTCATTACATCGATGCTGCAGGGCGAGCAGCTGGCCATCTTCGGGGATGGCGAGCAGAGCCGCGATTTCACCTACATCGACAACGCGGTTGCGGCCAACCTGCTGGCTTGTCAGGCTTCCGCCGCGCAAGTAGCCGGAAAAATGTTCAATGTGGCGACCGGCCGCAGGGTGTCTCTCAACCAGACCTTTCAGTTACTTCGACAACTGACCGGATATTCAGGCCAGCCGAAGTACGGACCAGAACGCGAGGGGGACATCAAGCATTCGTTGGCAGACATTTCCCGGGCCCAAGTCGCTATGGGATACAAGCCAACAGTTGATTTCGAAGAAGGTCTGCGTAGGACCGTCGAGTGGTATCGACAGCAGAGTTGAGAGCCCAACTTCAGCCATTCAAATGGCCGGGCAGCGCGCGCATCTGGGCGGGCGTATTGGGGCGAACATCTGATTTGGCGTCTGATTTGACGGGGTCTTTCGCTGGCGGCTATCTTCAATAGTTCATTCTGGTCCAAGCAGTAGACGAATGGGTACATCCGTTCAAGGTTCCAAACCCGCTATCAAGGTCTTCGTTGCCACCACGGTGATGTTGACCTTCATTTCTTTCTGGCGTGCCTCCGCGATCGTCCTGTCCGATCTGGCGTCGTCGGCATACTACGCCGGCGGCGACGCGGAGAAAGTCATCGGCAAGAGTGCGCCGTGGTTCATCCTCGCCGTCATGTTGTTCAGCTATGCCGTGCGGGCGCTCTATATCGAGTCGAGCAGCATGTTCGTGCGGGGCGGCGTCTACCGCGTGGTCAAAGAGGCCATGGGAGGCGGCCTGGCCAAGTTTTCCGTTTCCGCCCTGCTCTTTGACTATGTGCTGACGGGGCCGATCAGCGCCGTTTCTGCCGGGCAATATTTGGCCGGATTCATCAAAGACATTGGCCTCTATCTGCACCGGCCCCTGCATTTTTCCGATGATCACTTTGCCGCCGGATTAGCCGTCGTCATCGTGTTTTATTTCTGGTGGAAGAATACCCAGGGCATTCACGAATCCAGCGAGCGGGCGTTGCAGATCATGGCGATCACCACGGTGATGGTGGTCATCCTGATTATCTGGTGCGTGATCACCATCCTGCGCACGCCGGTGCAGTTGCCGCCCAGCCCTCTGAGCGCAGCGGGTGCGATTCCGCTCAATAGAGAATCCCTGGGATGGCTTAACGGGACATGGATTTCCCACATCACATGGATCATTCTCTTCGTCGGCTTCGGCCACTCCGTGCTGGCCATGAGCGGCGAAGAAACGCTGGCCCAGGTCAATCGCGAGATCGAGCATCCCAAGCTGAAGAACCTGGAGAAGACGGGTCTGGTGATTTTTCTTTACAGTCTGCTCTTCACTTCGCTGGTTTCGTTTTTCGCAGTGATGATCATCCCCGACAAGGTCCGCCCTGATTTCTTCGCCAACCTGATCGGTGGCATCGCGATGTATCTGGTGGGGCCGATCAGCGCGAGGCTTCTATTTCACGGATTCGTGGTGCTGGTTGGAGTCCTGATTCTGGCGGGCGCTCAGAACACTTCAATTGTGGGCGCGAACGGCGTTCTCAACCGCGTCGCCGAAGATGGCGTGCTGACCAGTTGGTTTCAGAAACCGCATCACCGCTTTGGGACAAGTTACCGCATCATCAATCTCATCGTCGGCATGCAGGTGCTGACCATTGTTCTGAGCCGGGGCAATGTCTACGTCCTTGCCGCTCTCTACGCGTTTGGCGTGATCTGGAGTTTTGCCATGAAGTCGCTGGCCGTACTGGTGCTGCGCTTCACGGAACCCGGCAACCGGGAGTGGAAAGTTCCGGGCAATCTGCACATCGGCAAAACTGAAATTCCGCTGGGCCTAATGGCGATCTCTGGGGTGCTTTTCATCACAGCGATTGTGAACCTATTCACGAAATATCAGGCGACCATCGCGGGCATTATCTTCAGCGCCTTCTTTTTCGCGATCTTCACCTTTTCGGAGCGCCACGCCGCAAGACAGCGGCAGGGCAAACCGGAGCAACTCGATCAATTCCGCGTCTATGGCAATCAGGAACTGGGAACCGGCGCCATGGGCGTGCATCCGGGTAACGTTCTGGTTGCCGTACGAGATCCACGCAACCTTTACTACTTGCGGCGGGTCTTGCAGCAAACGAACACCGCGAAACAGGACGTGGTGGTCATGAGCGCTCGCCTCTACCATCGCGAACACACCTTCAGCGGGAGCACGGTATTCGATGCCAGCCAGGTGTTCGATCATTACGAGCAGGAACTCTTCACGGCTGCTGTCGCGGTCGCAGAAAAGGTAGGCAAGCCGATCTCGCTGCTGGTTGTTCCCGCAACCGATGTCTTTGAGGCCATCATGGTCACGGCGCAGCGGCTCGATTCCTGCCGCGTGGTATGTGGCCTCTCCAACAAGCTGACATCCGACGAGCAGGCGAAGCTCACCGGGGATGGGTGGGAACGACTGCCTGAACCGCGTCCGCGGCTAACCCTGGAGGTTGTTGCTCCCGACGGCGCAACTCGTGAGTATGCTCTCGGACCGCACACGCCCCGCATGCGTCCTCAAGACGTGGAACTCATGCACAGGTTGTGGCTCGAAATCACCGCGGATCCGAAATTCGCGGGGGCCCATCACTACGACATCGTCGCCCTGGCCTTGCAAGAACTGCAGCGCGAGTTGACCACCGAGCAGCGCGCCCAGTTGCTGGAGAAATTACAGGAAGAGATGCGGCGATCGAATCCCAACTGATCGCACCGATCCCACGAATCGCTGCTCAGCCGTCCCATCCCCTTCCGTTACGTTGGTTATCTACGGCTGCGGTCGTCCGTATCGCTACATTGTCTGTATGCCTCTTTCCTCGATGGTCGTTTCGCGCGATTGGCAGGAAGTCAGCGTACTGGAATGCATCCTCGGCAGTCTTCACATGGACGTTACGGTCGAGAAAGATCCGCAACGAGCCATCATCCGCCTCAACAAATCAAAAATTGATGCGCTGATCGTCGATTGCGACCTAGCGGGAACATCGCAGCTCTTCGAGCGCTTGCAAAGGCCTGATACGCAGGCCAGTACCGTAGGAATGGTCATCACCGGGGGCACAAACGGCACGCGCCGGATTGCCGATAGCGGAGCATTATTCGCGTTCGAAAAACCCATTTCGGTAGAGCAGGCCGTGCGTACACTATCTGCCGCGCGCAGCATGATTCTGGATGGTCGCCTGCGGTATCATCGCGCCGGGCTCGAAGTGGCTGTCTCGGTCAATTGCCAAGGCCGAAAGCAAAGTCAAGGGTTTCTGGTGAACGTGAGTCAGGGAGGCATGCAGATTCATACGCCGGAGCAGTGGGATGGCGAACTCAAGGCTCAGTCTCCACTCCAAGTCTCTTTCCACTTACCGGGAATCCAGCGGCTGCAGGCAGATGCCGAGATTGCATGGCACGATCAGCGTGGAAACATGGGGGTTCGCTTCGTGAAAATCGCGCCGCGGCAGCAGCGCGCTCTGCAATTGTGGCTGGCTCGGCAATACTTCGCGAATTAGAGATCTTCGCCCGCTAATTGTTGTTCAGCGGAAGCGATTCTCTGCGGACGCATCTTCATCCTGCTCCATTTCAGCCAATCGGGCCAACTTCGCACCCAGGCTTGCTCCGGCAAACATCCTGAAAAATCCCCAATACAATCCTGCGACGACGGCAGCCACACCGGGAATCATTGCTCCCGGATATCTGGGAAGATCGCGCAGTATGGCAAGAAAAACCAGAATGAACAAAAGCCAGGCCGCAGTTACGATCAGTGCGTTAATGGTCCAAACCAGTCCGCGGCCGGAGAGAGGTTGCGAGAGCCAATCCAACTGGGTTCCAGGCTGTGAAATTCGCCCCTCCACCGCAGTGGGAACGGACATGATCTGTGGCCGTGTGCTCTCTATCGGCGCAACTTGTTTCGGCAGATCGATGAGCTTGGGCAGATCGATGACTTTGGGGAGATCGATGACTTTCACCGGAGTATGAGAGATGATCAGGTTGTCATTTCTCGTATCCGGTTGCGCGGCGGTGTCGTCCCAGTCTAGTTGCTCGTCAACCTCTTCGTCGTCGTTCGCTGCCGGTATAGGGCCGTGTCCTTGCCCCATATGGGCGAGTCGAAGGTTGGTCTCCACAGCTTTCGTCGGACTTTTCGCTTCATTTGCCGGCGCGAGCCTGGATAATATCGGCTGAGTCGTTCGCGACAAGGGCGCGGCGCCTTCCAGCAGTTTTGCAAATATCCATTCGTCCAATTGCCGCGCGGTCTGTGTGGAAAGATCAAGGAAACGAATACCGCTGCGGCCCGACGAAGTGGCCCAGGCGACTTCTCCGCGTGCATCGACTCGCACCCGGGGAGAAACCAGCTCGAAGCGAACTCGCACCTGCTGGCCCATACGCACCGCAGCGACGCTTTGCACCGCAACGCCGGTACGTGTGAGATTGAGAAGAATACCGCCGTTCCCCTGGTCCAGGGTCACATAGCTAAGCGCACGAACTCCATGCCGGTGGCGAAGGCGCGCTTCTCGCGCGAGAGAGGGTCCAGCTTGCATGCGCAACTCCGGTGCGATCGCAACTCGCTTCTTCCATTGAGCCCAGAAAGTCGTTGGGATAGATTTTATCGAGGAGAATGGCTAGCCTTGTTATCTGGGATGGTTCGAGTGCGAACGCCTGTGAGCAATTTTTGCTGGGGCCGGGCCGTCTTGCGCGGGCCTGACGGGTCAAGGGCCCGCCGCCACTCGTGAGCGCATAAGAGGACTAGTAACTCATTCATAGGAAAGAGATTCTGACCGAAGTACATGTCCGAAGGGTCAATGCCCGGTAATTGCATCTGGACGTAAAGGTCGATAACTTACAAGTATCGCTTTAAGATGGCAACCGTTCCCTCCAAACCGGACCGCGAATCGTCGAACCAATTTGCTCCGACGGATGCCGCCGCATGGTCGCGTGAGAACTCTATTTCGCTCGCGCCGGGTGCGATGCAGCCTGATTCGAGACCCGAGGACTCGCCGGACAAGCCTTCGCATCACGATGCGCTGCAGGCGCTTTTAGCTTTCTCCGCGTTGCACGAACAGGTGCGGCGCAGGAAGGCTCTGGCAGCGAGGCACAACGGATTTGATTCCCCAATCACGCCAGAAGCCGAGTTTGAACCGAGCGAAAATTTCGTTCTTGACGAAGTTCTGCAACTGGTTGCGGAGCGCGCCGTCGCCATAACCGGAGCAGACGGACTGGCCATCGCTCTGGCGGACAATGATGAGATCGTGCTGCGCGCCGCGGCAGGAACCATCCGCCCAGACATCGGCGCACGCATCGATCGCGATTCGGCGTTTTCCGGAGCATCGTTTCGCACCGCGCAGGTGGTCAATTGCGACGATACCGAAACCGACCCGCGGGTAAATCTGCAAGCTTGTCGACGCCTCGGAGCGCGGTCGATGGTCGCGGTCCCTTTGTGCGGCAGACGGCGCGTCATTGGGTTGCTCGAGGCATTCTCAAGCTGGCCGTTCGCCTTTAACGACAGCGACGTCCGCAATCTGACTCTGCTGGCGGAACTCGTTGTAGGCGCGCTTAAGCCGGAAGATGAAGACCGCTTCGCCGAGTCCGCCCAAGCAGCAACCACGAAGTTGGCGGCGCCTGCGTTGACGCCGCCGGCTGTGCCCACAGCGCGCTCAGACGCTACGGCAACCGCTCTTACGGCGGACGAATCAGCATCGGCTAAAGCGACGGCCCCGATTGAGGCTCCCGTAGCGATTCAATCGATTCAGCCAAAGGAAGCGCAAGCTGCGCCAGCAGTCGCTGCATCGGCTACTGCGGAGACAGTTCCTGAAACGGCCGCGTTGAAGCAGCCGGTCGCGGCACAGAAGACCTTGGAGGCCAAGCCAGCTGCCCCGGCTATCGTCGAGCCGACACTTACCCTCGGCCAGTTGGAATCCGAGGCCACACCTCAGCGCTGGAAATTGATTGTGCTGGTTCTGCTCGTGCTGCTGGCGGCATTTGCGGGTGGCATCTGGTGGAGGTGGCGAGCGGCACAGATAAGCCGCGCAGCGAGCATTGTCGAAAAAACCTCGAAAACAACTTCGGCGACGACAGCGCATCCTGAACCTGTGCCAATGCCCAACGCAGCCTCATCCATGGCGCAAAGCCCGAGTGCGGCGTCCACACAACCGATTACTACCGACGAAGCCGATTCCTCTGAACCTGAGAGCTCTCCTGCCACCGCTGACGAATTAACGAAGTTTCCCAAGATCACAGGCCTCCGCCACTGGTCCTCGTCCGATTCGACCACGGTTGTGCTCGATCTCGAAGACCAGGTGCAATATGAAGCGCATCGCCTGACCGGACCGGATCGCATCTACTTCGATCTGCACGACACCCAGCTCGCGCCCGAGCTCGCCGGAAAATCGATTGATATTGGCGATGCTCTCCTGACTCGCATCCGGATCGCGCAGCCGGTTGCGGGCATGACCCGGGTTGTGCTCGAAACCAAAGCCAACCCTAATTTCTCGGTGAGTCTCGAGTCCAATCCTTATCGGCTGGTAGTCGAGTTGCGGAAGCTGGGTGCGCCGCCGAAGGGCGCAATTAATCTTTTCCCCGACGCCGAGGCTGAAAAGAACCGCCTAGCGATAGTGATTCCGCCTCCAGGCAGAGAAGATCTGCAGCTTCGCGCGCGCGTGCCCAAGATGCGCATTGTCGTGGATGCCGGCCATGGCGGCTGGGATCTCGGCACCGTCGGCCGCCGCGGGCTTCTCGAAAAAGATCTGGTGCTCGAAATCGCGCAGCGGCTGGGCAAGTTGCTGGAAAGCCGCCTCGGCGCCGACGTTATCTACACCCGCCAGGACGACAACTACATTCCTCTGGATGAACGCGCCGAAATTGCCAATCAGGCGCAGGCCGACTTGTTCGTTTCCGTGCACGCCAACTACAGCGATTTAACTTCGGCCCGCGGCGTGGAGACCTATTACACCAATTCATTTTCCGCTCCGGGATCAAAAGATGCGGGCGCGAAAGACGCCGACGCGCACGCGAACATCAGCCAAAAAAGCAATGGCACACTGACGCTCACTGCGGCCGATTTACATGAACGGATCGAACAATCGCGACGCCTGGCGGCCAGCGTACAGCGGTCGTTGTACGGAACGTTATCAGCTGAGAATCCGGGCCTGCGCGATCGCGGCATCAAAGAAGCTGGATTCGTCGTGCTGACCGAAAGCGCCATGCCGGGGATCCTGGCGGAAGTATCGTTCGTCTCGAGTCCTACCGACGAGCAAAAGTTGCGCAGTGACGGATATCGCGAACAGATCGCCGAAGCCTTGTACCGCGGCATCGCCCGTTACGCGGCGAACTCGCACAACGTGAAGATGGCGAAGAAGTAGTCCCCTGCCTCAGTTACTTTGAAGCGGCCGATGCCGTTTCCGCCGCCGCATAGTAGCCGCTCTTGGTACGGACAATCATCTTGCCGTGTCCCTTGGCCTTGGCTTCCACTCGCACCAAGCGGAAACCGCCGGTATTGCGCGGATTGCTGGGCTTATAGCCGATGGTGTACTGATTGCGAATGTCGTGGGCAATCGTGCTCGTAATCTGATCGACTTCGTCGAGAGTCCTGGGGAAGAACGCCATCCCGCCGGTGCGCTGCGAAATGATTTCCAGCGCCCGCTTGGCACGCTTGGGATGCTCTTCCTCACCCAGAATCCCTATCGCGTATACCTGCGGGCCACTTTCATCTTGTAAACGCCGAACGGCCTGCTCCAGGCTCTCGTTGCTGGCGTTGTCTTCGCCATCCGTCACCACGAACAGGACCTTCTTATCGAGACGCGCATTGTGCTTGAGATGATCGGCGGAGGCGACCACCGCATCGTAAAGCGCCGTGCCGCCGCGAGCGTCAATCTTCTCCAGCGCTTCCTTCAACTTCAGCAGATCGTTGGTGAAATCCTGATCGAGATAGTACTCGTCATTGAAGTTGACTACGAACACCTCATCGCGTGGATTGCTGGAACGCACTAGATTCAGAGCGGCCTGATTGACTTTGGCCCGTTTCTCACGCATCGACCCCGAATTATCGATCACAATTCCCATCGCGACCGGAATGTCTTCATGCCGGAAGGAAATGATGTTCTGCGGTTTGCCGTCCTCGAAAACGGTGAAGGCGTTGCGGTCGAGATTGGTGACGATGTGCTGGTGATCGTCGATCACGGTGGCATGAAGCAGAACTTCATCGACATCTTTCTTGAAGACGTAGACGCCCTGGTCATCCAGGTCGGTATCGGACTTGCGCTTCGAGGCCGCACCGGATTTCGGACTCTGCGCTGCGGAAGAACTCTGAGCAGACGAATCCGCAGTCGCGTTCGACGGCTTCGCTTGCGTCGCGTCCGCATCGTCACTTTGTGCGGAGACGGGCATTGCCGCCATGCTCAGCATCACGGCATACATCACAATTCTGGAGAGAAATAGAACCCTGGTGGCCCTATTCGGCAGGCGCGTAATAACCGGTCCTGGCATAGACCTTTAGAGGCGGTAATCCTTTCGGCGGTAAAAGCTTGACTTTTATCTTACGCCATTTGCCGTCGTGCACAACCTTGTTGGGACGATATCCCAACACGTACTGGTTACGCAGTTCGATGCCGATTTTTGTGGCCACGTCGGCCAAGTCGTTCGGGTTATCGATGGTGAAGGCGCGTCCGCCGCTCAGTTCCGTAATGTCGCTGAGCAATTGCGGGCCTAGCCGTTCTTCCATGGCGGAGGCGTAGCGGTCGTAGATGCCGATCGCGTAAATCATGACGTCGGCTTCTTTCACCAGCGCTTTGATTTCATTTTCTGTATACCGGCTGTGATTGTCGCCGCCGTCAGAAATGATCAGTAGGGCCTTCTTGGGATATTTCGCCTCGCGCATCTTCGTCAGGCCCATGTAAATCGCGTCCAGCAGCGCGGTGCGCTTGCGGGGAACGGCGTAGAGCAGCTTGTTCTGAATCTCATCGACGGAGCTGGTGAAATCACTCACCACCTCGGGCTCGTCCGAGAACGTAATCATGAAAAACTCGTCCTGCGGATTAGCGGTTTTGAAGAACTCCATGACCGCTTCCTTGGCGCGGTCCATCTTGCTGGCCATGCTGCCGCTGGAATCGAAAATCACGCCGATCGAAACCGGGGCATCCTCGCTGGAAAATGTCCGGATCTGTTGTTGGGCATTCCCTTCGTAGAGCTGGAAGTTGTCTTTCTCCAGCCCGGTCACGAGGCGGTTCATCGGGTCGGTAATCGTCACCGGAACGAGGACGAGATCGACATCCACCTTCAGTGGCCGCACATGCGCACTCAAGGCGGAGTTGGAAGCACTGGGGTCCGGCACGATCGCGACATCCTTCGCATCTTTGGGAATGTCGCGCGGAGCCACGTGAACGTCATCAATACCCGTCTGCCCAAAAACCGGGGCGCTCAGACAAACCAGCGTCGCAAAAATCAAAGTCAGCGACTGAGCCAGGCACAGAAACTGGGACCCATGCAAACTGCTGAAGTGAGCGAGTTTCGGGCTTTTACGTAGCCGAGGGGTCAGTCGATCCCGAGCAGAACCCGCGCCAGTGAAACGAACTAGGGCCTCAGGGCGAAATGACCAGCGCCAATCATTCAGGCGGGCCATAAATACCTCATTGGGGCGGATGTTAACACAGCCAATGCCGCGCGGCACAAGGGATTTTGTCAAAAATCCGTTACAAATCCCGATCTGCACCATTCGTCTTTCCGATCGTTGCAGAGCGACCGGCGTGGCCGTCGCTAACTTGTTACAATCAAAGGTTTCCTATGGCAGACATACTTCCGTTTCGGGCCCTTCGTTACAATTTGGACCGGGTAACCGCCTCCGAGGTAGTGACCCAGCCTTATGACAAGATCAGTCCAGCCATGCAGGACCGCTACTATGATGCCAATCCGCACAATTTGGTGAGGATCATCTTGGGACGGCGCCAGCCGGAGGACGAGCTGGACCGCAGCGTGTACACGCGGGCTGCGGCCTACGGAAAACAGTGGCTGGCGGAAGGAGTTTTGCAGCAGGACCTGCAGCCGTCACTTTATCCGTACCGTCAGAGTTTTACGGCGCCTTCGGGAAAAACCTTGGAACGGCGGGGTTTCATTGGCCTGGGACGCGTCGAGGACTATTCGGCAAGAGTCGTCTTCCGCCACGAGCAGACGCTGGCCAAACCCAAGGCCGATCGGCTGGAGTTGCTGCGCGCGACCCGCGTCCATTACGAGCAATTGTTCTTGCTGTACGAGGATGCGGGAGAAGTGGATTCTCTGCTTGATGTTGCCACGAAAACCACACCGGCACTCGATGTCACCGACGAGTACGGAGTTGCGCACCGGGTATGGCAGGCTTTCGATCCCAGCATCATCGCGGCCGTGCAACGACTAATGAGGGATCAGAAGCTGGTAATCGCCGATGGCCACCATCGCTACGAGACGGCGCTGAATTTTCGTGAGGAATGCCGCCGGGCCGCAGGACGGAACTGCGATCCGCAGGCTCCATATGAGTTCGTCATGATGACATTCGTCAGCATGAACGATCCCGGCGTGCTGATCCTACCCACGCACCGCGTTGTGCATTCGCTCGCGTCATTCCGTGTGGAACAATTTGCCGCGGCGGTGGAAAAGTCATTTACTATCGAACCCATTGATCCCGCAATCGACGCAGCGCGTGCCGCAGAACTTCTTCGTGAGCGGGGCCGCAAGGGGACGGCTTTGTTGGCCGTGACCGCTGGCCGGGCATTTCTGTTGCACTCCTTGAAACCTGCGGGATCGCAGCAAATGGCGGGGCTCTCCGCCCGCCAGCGGGAGCTCGATGTTGTGCAATTACATAAGTGTTTGCTGGAAGGTGTGCTGCAACTCTCAGAAGAATCGATTCGGAACCAGCAGAATCTTTCTTACCTGCGCGAAGCTTCTGAAGCGCTGGCGCAGGTGCGCAACGGCTCGGCCAATGTTGCTTTCCTCATGAATCCGTGTCGAGTTCAACAGGTGCGCGACCTGGCAGTTGCGGAAGAAGTCATGCCCCAGAAATCGACGGACTTTTATCCCAAGCTGTTGAGCGGGCTGACGGCCTATGCACTGGAGTAAAAGGCCGGTGGCGGCGCTGGCCTTCGGGCTGGCAGGCCTGCTTGTGCTCTCGTCGATGTTGCTCTCCGGCGCGCCGCCGGAAAAACATTTTTCCGTTTACTCCGTAGCGGCTAACTATTCCCTGACTCTGGTGCAGCGCGAAGGCCACGATTATGTCGGCCTGCTCGAGTTGCTTGAGCCTTTGGGCAAGGTAAGCGCTCGCTCGGAAGGATCGCGCTGGCGCTTGCGTTACAACCGCGTCGAAGGAGACTTTCAGAGCGGGAAGACCCGAGCCCGCGTGCAGGGCCGGGAACTTGAACTGACGGGAAAATTTCTGGCAGAAAATGATCGCGGATATGTTCCCGTCTCTTCCTTGCCTTCCCTGCTGCCCAGATTTCTGGGCGGACCTGTCACCTTACACGAAGATTCGGGGCGCCTTTTTGTAGGAAGTGTAGCCACTCACTTCACCGCTTCCCTTGCGGCCGGGAGCTCGGCGAAACTCGTCTTCAATTTCACAGCCCCGGTGAATCCCAACATCACCACCGATCCCGGTTCGCTTCATCTGGCTTTTACGCACGATCCGGTGGTTGCGCCGGCGTCGCCGTCGCTGACCTTCGGCAGTAAAGTCATTCCTTCCGCTATCTACAGCGAGGGCAACGGAACAGCCGTGCTCATCGTGAAATCAACCGTTCCGGTGATGGCCAGTTTCAGCAATGACGGACGCACCATCACGATCGCTCCGCCCTCTGCGCCAGCAGTCGCGCAGAAAGCGCCCGCAGCGGCTGCGCCGCCATCACCTAGGCCCGCGGTGCCGGTTGCGACACAAACTTCGCCATCAAACCCAAACGCCCTGCTGTATCGCCGTTATTTTGCCGTCGTCGATGCCAGCCACGGCGGCGCCGATTACGGCGAAACCCTGAGCAACACGCTCTACGAGAAAGATATTACCGTCGCTCTGGCACGCAGCCTGCGGCAGGAACTCGAGAGCCGCGGCATCTCCACGCTGGTGCTGCGTGATTCCGACGCAAATCTGTCGCTCGATCAGCGGGCCGTCTTCGCCAACGCGGATCATGCCGCCATCTACATCGCCCTGCATGCGGCTTCCGATGGACCCGGCGTTCGCGTCTATACCGCCCTGCTGCCCTACGGCGAAGACGATCGCGGTCCTTTCCGCAGCTGGACAACAGCTCAGCACTCCTCTTTGTCTCTGAGCCAGACCGCTGCTGCTGCCGTGGCCAGCGAACTGCAGAAGCGTCAAATCCCGGTGCGCGCTTTGAGTGCTCCGCTGCGTCCGCTGAACAATGTCACCGGACCCGCCATTGCCGTCGAAGTTGCGCCGGAGGGAAACAATCTTGCCCAACTCACCGCACCGGACTATCAGGAACTGGTGACCAGCGCCGTGGCCACGGCAATCGCGGCGGCTCGCAATCAACTGGGAGCAGCGCCATGAGAGTCGCCCCAGAGATTCCCCGGCACCTCTTGATTGCAGTCGCGGTATTGCTGGTCGCAGCGGCGGTCGTGACCTCCTACGCGTGGCACATACGTAAATTAGTCACTGCGATACCGATTGCGTCGCTTGATACGCGTCCGCTCGCGCCTCCCATCGCGGGACCGACAGAACGAGTAGTTCTGTTCGTTGCTCACGATGACGACGGCAGCCTGCATGCGCAATCGGCGGAAATCCCCATGCCGTCGGGTCGCCAGGAACGTGCCGAGGAACTGTTGCGCGCGCTCGTAGCGATTTATCTCGATAAGAATTCCCCGCACGTGCTCGGACCGGGTGCCGAGGTTCGCAGCGTGTTTCTCGTCGACCCCGGCGTAGCGGTCATTGATTTGAACTCGGCCTTCGCCGACACTCATCGCTCGGGTGTACTGGTAGAAGACTTGACTGTCGCGTCGTTGATCCACACCCTCTCGTTGAATATTCCGGGCATTTTGAAGGTGAGAATTCTCGTTGACGGGAAAGAACGCGACACCTTGGCGGGCCACGCCGATCTTTCGTCGGCCTATGATGTAACGGCGATGAATCAGCTCGCTGCGCAGTTGCAATCGGCGCAGTAGCACCCGGCAGAAGTTTAGATCACGGTGGTCGACAACCGCGATCCGAGGCCGACGCCGTAGTCGTTAGGATTTCTCCAGCGCCTCAATCTCCTGCTTCGCGCGATCGAGGACCTCGCGAATCTTGTTCATCTTGGCGGAATCGTGCCAGTTCTGTCGCGCCGTTCGAAGTGCCGCCTTCATAACGGCAGCGGCCGGACGTGCCACTTCTCCGCCTTCAGGGCCAATCAACCAGCCTCCCGCATCCTGGGTGCGAAACCATATTCGCTTTATCGTCTCGGCCTCACGCTGGATCTCGGCTTTCCCCGCCTCAGTCAGCGTGTACACGCGTTTGCCCGGCGATTGGTCCGCGGTCACCAAGTCTTCGTCTTCCAGCTGCTGCAGCGCCGGATAAATCGAGCCCGCGCTCGCCTTGTAAACTCCGTTTGATTTGGATTCCAACTCCTTCATGAGCTCATAACCGTGTTTCGGTCCGCTTTCGAGCATCGAGAGCAACGCCAGCCGAATTTCGCCCGGACCAAAGAAACGACCCCAACGGCCTCCCCGCCCGCCCCAAGGGAAACCAGCTCCCATAAAGGGCGCAGCCATTCCGTCACGCCACCAACTTCCACATCTTCCGTACATAACAACTCCTTTTTCAAAGTTTCGAGGTTCAAAATTTCTGGGCTTCAGCGTCTTCCAGGTACAGGACTCCCAAGTGTTCAACGGTTGTTGAAACCTGAAACTGCTAAGCCGTGAAACCGTTCTAATCGATCTATCTTGCAATATATCGTTAGATATATCTATTGTCAATACCTTTAAGATTCCTTTGGCCAGGATCGGTTACAATCCCTGCTCATGTTCTATCGCTCCGACAATCGCGCGCCAGATCAGATCCGGCCGGTGATCATCACGCCAGACTTCGTAACCACGGCAGAAGGCTCGGCCCTCATCGAGGTCGGCCACACGCGCGTGATTTGTACGGCTTCAATCGAAGAATCGGTGCCGCAATTCCTGCGCAACTCGGGTAAAGGATGGATTTCGAGCGAGTACAGCATGCTTCCCCGCTCCACGCTGACCCGCACGCCGCGCGAAGTCACAAAAGGGCGCCCCAGTGGCCGCACGCACGAAATTCAGCGGCTGATCGGGCGCAGCCTGCGCGCGGTCACCGATCTGGCGCGGCTCGGCGAGCGCACGATCTGGATTGATTGCGACGTCATTCAGGCCGACGGCGGGACGCGCACAGCTTCGATTACCGGAGCTTTTGTCGCGCTCGGGCTCGCACTGGAAAAATTAGTGGAAGCGGGCACATTGACGTCGGTTCCGCTGAAGGATTTTGTTGGTGCAGTGAGCGTAGGAATTGTAGAGGGCGAAATTCTTCTCGATTTAGCGTACGAAGAGGACTCGCGGGCTGACGTCGACATGAATTTCGTCATGACCGCCGGACACAAACTGGTCGAGGTGCAGGCCACGGCCGAACATCAGGTCTTCGACGAGCAGCAACTGCAGAAAATGCTGGCGCTGGCCCACCAGGGCGTGCGGCAGCTGATCGCCAAACAACAGGCAGTGCTGAGCGGGTTGACCTTGCGACACTGAAGCTGATCCGATCAATTGCTGGTCCAATCAATTCCCCACAATCCGATTCGTTCATTTAACCGTTTCTGCCGTGGGCTGCAAGAACTGACAAAATCGCGTGCCCTTCATACCTAAAGTACCCATGCGAAGCGCAGACGGTCTGGCGTATGCTTATGGAGCGAGTTCAGTCCCAAATAGCATGATTGCATTGGCAGGAACTGAATTGCGCCAACGAACCCCAGTACAGAAGCATCCTCCCCCGCACCATACGTCATCACGCATTATTTGAGGATGGAATGAATGCTGGTTGCAGAGATTGAAGCGCAAATCCGCAGCTTTCTCGCGAATAAGCTCTCATCAGGACGGATCGATACACTTAGCGACGAAGACCCTCTACTCGGCAGCGTGATTGACTCGAACGGCGTGCTCGATTTCGTTACATTCCTGCAAGAGCACTTCGGCATCTCGATTGACGACGAAGACATCACGATGGAGAATTTGGACTCGGTAAAGAATGCGGCTGCTTTTGTTAACCGAAAGGTTGCAAGCAGTAGATAAGTGCGGGCTACCCGGATTCGTATCAGGCTACGCCCTCAGGAGTAGCGCAAATTCCGACATATCGACTGCGCCTTCAAGCGCTGCAGCGTGGAAAGCAGCTTCTTTAGCAGTGCACGATCTTCTCGCTGGCAATGCTGCGTGTGGCGTTGCGTGTGTCCACTACGAGCTGTGATTCCCGAACAATGCGGCCGTAGTCGTAATCGGAGTGGTCGGTCACGATTACCACGCAGTCATATTGCCCAAGATCGTCCAGGGATGCGCACTTCATCTGCAGATCGTATTTCCTGCCTTTCCCGATTAATGGGAAATACGGATCGTGATAGCTGACCCGCGCGCCTTCCTTCTGCAGCAACTCGATGATCGTGAGCGAGGGTGATTCGCGAAGATCGTCGATGTCTTTCTTGTACGCGACTCCCAGCACGAGCACCCGCGAGCCGTTGACCGATTTCTTATGCCGGTTCAGCGCCCCGGCGACAGACGCAAGAACGTGGTACGGCATGTTGGTGTTAATCTCTCCGGCAAGCTCGATGAAGCGCGTGCGAAAATCACATTCCTTGGCTTTCCAGGAGAGATAGAAAGGATCGACCGGAATGCAATGTCCGCCCAGCCCCGGTCCCGGATAGAACGGGTGAAATCCAAACGGTTTGGTCGATGCAGCCTCGATCACTTCCCAGATATTCAGGCCCATGCGCAGGCACAGCAGCTTCAGTTCATTGACCAGCGCGATGTTCACACAGCGGTAAATATTTTCAAGCAGCTTGGTCATCTCCGCCGCCGCCGGCGACGAAACCGGAACGGTTCGGTTAAAGATGGAACCATACAGAGCGCAAGCCATCTCGGAAGCCGGTTGATTGAGTCCACCCACGACTTTCGGGATGTCGCGTCGTGCGACCGTAGTGTTTCCAGGATCTTCTCGCTCCGGTGAAAAAGCCACGAGGAATTCGTTGCTATTAAGCGCATCTCCGCGCGCCGCCTTCAGACCGTGTTTATTTTCACTCTCTAGGATGGGCACCATGACTTCTTCGGTCGTGCCCGGATAGGTCGTGCTTTCGAGCACGACTAACTGCCCAGTCCTAAGATGGGGTGCGATCGAGTGCGTTGTGCCCGTAATGAAGCTCAGGTCTGGCTCGTGGTATTCGTTCAGCGGCGTGGGCACGCAGATAATGATTGCGTCCATGGCCGAAATCTCAGAATAATTGGAGGTTGCCGTGAAACCCTGCTTCTGCGCGGCTTGAATTTCGGCGGGAAGAATCCTGTAGATATAAGAACCGCCCTTAGCTAGCGTGTCGACTTTGCGCGCATCGACATCGAAGCCGGTCACACGAAACTTCTGCTCGCTGTATAAAAGCGCGAGGGGAAGCCCGACGTAGCCAAGGCCGATGATTCCTACGCGCGCTTCGCGCTGTTGAATCTTGTTTTTCAGGGTCTCGAATACACTACTGGCGGCAGAAAATGTAGGCATGAAATTGTCCAGAGAAACTCAATCTTATCACCGAAGCGCGGAGAATCAGGGGTGCGAACTGATGCGCGTCCAACCGCCTTTAGGGGTTCGTCCCAATTTGCGAACGACTTTATTCCACAACCTCATGACCGCGATCGCCGGCCGCCACATGGGTTCTCGAAGAAACGCGATCTTGCGAATGTGCTGGTCGACACGCCATTTGATCACAGATCCGGCGGGGAAAAAGGCGAAATCTCCGGCTGCAAAGCGATGTTCTACGCCGTTCTCTTCCAACAGGTAGGCATCGCCGGAAAGCACCAGCAGAGCTTCGTCGTGCCGGTAATGCCAGTAAAAGCTGCCGGCCGTGCAATCCCACAGCATGGTGTGGGAAGCTCCATCGCTGCTCAAGGCCAGCGTTTTGCTCCGCGCCACCGGGTTGCCGCTTAGAATCCATTTCTCATAAATAGGGTCAGGATCGAGTTCCATGCCGGCTAGCGTCGCGGTGATCATCCTGTTGAGTTTCACGCATTCGTCCGCCGATTGGTATCCGGATTCTCCTTCGCGAGCCACTGCGATTTCCGTCATGCTGGAAAGCTCCCTTTGAGTCATGGAAACGGGTCGAAATTTAGGGGGAAAGTATACAGGATAGCCTGTATTCCCATCATTCCCATGCACGGGTGAGCCCATTCGTAAAAAGCGAAAGACGGATTTGTTTTCAATAGTTTGCGAAACACGACCGCCGGATCTGCCAGCGTTCAACCCCACCCAGTTGCAAGAATTATTACCACCAGGCTAGCAATTTGCCCAGACACAGATCGGCGCCAAGGATGGACGGGGCTACCAAAACGGACGCTGAGGTCAGGCGACCCAGACGGTTTTCGCGTTGACGAATTCGCGAATCCCGACAACTCCCAACTCACGCCCATGGCCGGAAGCCTTGACGCCGCCGAAGGGAATGCGCGGGTCGGAAGCGACCATCTTGTTGACGAACACCATCCCGGCTTGAAGTTCGTTGATGAAGCGCTCGCGCTCTTTCTCATCATTGGTCCAGACGCTCGATCCAAGTCCAAAACGGACGTCATTGGCCAGGAGAATCGCTTCGTCCTGATCTTTGACGCGGAAGAGGGATGCGACGGGACCGAACAATTCTTCGCCGTAGGCCGGCGAACCTTTCGGAACATTGGTCAAAACCGTGGGAGCGTAGTAATTTCCCGAGCCTTTAAGCGGGTGTCCGCCAGTGAGAACCCTCGCGCCCATCTTTACGGTTTTCTGGACATCCACATCGAGATCCTTCACGCCGTCCGGCGTGGCCAGCGGGCCAAGCTCGGTCTTCTCATCCATCGGATCGCCGATCTTCAAACTCTGCATGCGCGCGACAAATCGGCGTTCGAATTCGTCGGCAATGGGAACGGCCACGATGAAGCGTTTGGCGGCGATGCACGATTGCCCATTGTTCTGTACGCGAGCCTGCACAGCAGTTTCTACCGCAGTATCAAGATTGGCCGAAGGCATCACGATGAAGGGATCGCTGCCGCCCAGTTCGAGCACAACTTTCTTGATCCTCTTGGCCGCTCCCATGCCGACTTGAATCCCGGCTTGCTCACTGCCGGTCAGAGTGGCAGCAACTACGCGAGGATCCTCGAGCACCGCGTCGACTTGTGCGGACCCGATCAGCAAAGTCTGAAACGCTCCCGGCGGAAAGCCGGCGTCTTTGAACAGCGTTTCAATGGCGATGGCGCACTGCGGAACATTCGATGCGTGCTTGAGAAGCCCGACGTTCCCCGCCATCAGTGCCGGAGCCGCGAACCGGATCACCTGCCAGAAAGGGAAATTCCAAGGCATGACGGCGAGGATCGGACCGATCGGAAGATAGCGGATGAAACTTTTTTTCGCGCCCGTCTCGACGACTTCATCGGCGAGAAATCTTTCCGCATTTTCCGCATAGTAGCGGCACGCCGTCACGCACTTTGCCGCCTCCGCCACGGCGGCTTTGTAGGGCTTGCCCATTTCTAGTGTCATCAGGCGGCCGAAGCGTTCCTTTTCGCGTTCCAGGATTTCAGCAGCTCTGAGCATGCGCTTTCCGCGCTCCGCAAAGGAAGTGTGGCGCTCCTGATCGAAAGCCGTAACCGCGAGCTTGAGTTTGATTTCGATCTCTGCGGGCGAAAGCGGCTGAAACGTGCTAATCATTTCGCCGGTAGCAGGATTGATGGTTGCAATCGCCATGTGAGAATCCTTGACGAGAATCGAGCGCCGATGCGCCCTCGACTGCTCGAATAAAAGTTCAGATTTGAACCGTTAGGATGCAAACAGGAGGGATCCGTTCGGTCGTACCACTATACCATTGGCATTTAGGCAAATAGAAAGGCACTCTCGTCCCCCCAGCTCAAAGATTCACGCCCGGGCCGATTGCCTCACCTCACCCCTGGCCTTTCCACATGCGGATTCTCCACGGGCTTGTTCACTGGGTACTTCCATATTTCGCGGAACTCGACAACGGCGATGACAGCGACGATCAACAGCGCCGCGAGAGCAACGGAGAACATCAGTTGCAGCATAGGTCACCCCCCTGTCGTTTGTGGCAGGTGACTTTCGAGGCGAAGCTAGTCCGAATCTTCTGCCCTTGCAGTGATGACAATCACCGATGTGGCGCCTTCGATTCCGCATAACAGAGGGCGGCCCACGGAGACGACTTCGCTATGCTGATCGGACTGCGTCGTAACAAATGGCCAACATTCCAAACACGGAATGCTCTTCCATGCAAAATGCCGGCTTCTGTTTTTGATGGTTTACAATGATGGGTATTTCTTAGCACTCATCTTGATTCGATTCTGGAGGACGTCATGAAACTTACCCCGGGCAAACTTGCAGGTCTGAAAAAGGTATCAACCGAACGCGGCGTGATCGCAGCCGCAGCTATGGATCAGCGCGGATCACTGCAGAAATCTCTGGCCAAGGAAAAAGGCGGTGAGGTCACCGACCAGATGATGGAGGAGTTCAAAACTCTGGTCACGGAAGTCCTGACGCCGCATGCGTCGGCCATTCTGCTGGATCCGGAGTGGGGCCTGCCCGCTTCGAAGCGCCGCGCGAAAAATGCCGGCCTTTTGCTGGCTTATGAGAAAACCGGCTACGACAAAACTGGTCCCGGGCGCCTGCCGGACCTGCTGGATCACTGGTCCGCGCGGCGCCTGAAAGAAGCGGGCGCAGATTGCGTGAAGATTCTGCTGTATTACACGCCCTACGATTCAAAAGATGTGAATGACCGGAAGCATGCCTGGGTCGAGCGCATCGGCGACGAATGCCGCGCCAACGACATTCCATTTTTCCTGGAATTTGTGGGATACGAAGAGGGCGCTGATGAAAAAGGCCTGGAATACGCGAAGAAGAAACCTCACATCGTGACCGAAAGCATGCGCGAATTCACCAAGGATCGGTATGGCGTCGATGTGCTGAAGGTCGAAGTGCCGGTCAATATGAAATTCGTGGAAGGCGTGAAGTGCTTCGCAGGGACGAAAGCCTACTCCAAGAAAGAAGCCATCGACCTGTTCCACAAAGCTGCGGCCGCAGCCACCAAGCCATTTATCTATCTCTCAGCCGGGGTCAGCAATGCGGAATTCAGCGAGACCCTCGAACTGGCAGGCGAATCGGGGGTGAAATTCAATGGCGTGCTCTGCGGCCGCGCGACATGGAAAGATGGCATTCCCGTCTACGCCAAGCAGGGCGCGGCAGCATTCCGCAAGTGGCTTGAAACCGAAGGTGTAAAGAACATCGACAACGTAAACAGCAAGTTGAAAGCCGCGACCAGCTGGCACTCAATCTACGGCGTGGAACTGGTGCACGCCTAGTTCATGTGGCGCGGGCACTCTGCCAGCGGGTTTTGACTTTGACTGTTTGGGCGCGGGCGACTCGCCCGCGCCTTTTCTTTGTAGAGCATGTTTCAAAAATATGCTTTGAAAGGGCGCGCCGCTGGGAGCCGGTAAAAACCGGGCTTTAGCCTGTGAGGGCCGCGTCAGCACGCGACAGAAGCATTCTTGAAATACGGTCTAGCGATGCGAATCCCTCGAGTCCAGAATCCGGAGTTCACATACCTTGAAGCCCAAAATTCTTCTCTCCTGGAGCAGCGGGAAAGACAGCGCCTGGAGCCTGCACATACTTCGGCAGCGCAGTGAAGTGGAAATCGTAGGCTTGCTCACCACCATCAACACGCATTTCCAGCGGGTAGCCATGCACGGCACACGCTACGAATTGCTCAAGGCCCAAGCCGCGGCGGCCCGGCTTCCGCTCTGGGAGGTTCCTTTGCCCTGGCCCTGCAGCAACGAGATTTATGAACAGGCAATGTCGGCCGCGTGCGCTTCGGCGGTTAACCAAGGGATCTCGGGGGTGGCATTCGGAGATCTTTTTCTGGAAGACGTTCGCCGCTATCGCGAGGATCGCCTGCGCGGAACGGGACTTCAGCCGATCTTTCCGCTCTGGGGACGCAACACGCGCGAACTGATTTCAGAAATGCTGGACGGAGGCCTCCGCGCTCGCATCGTTTGCGTCGATCCCACAAAACTGAGCGCAGACTTCGCGGGCCGCGATCTCGATCATGAACTGTTGCGCCGCTTCCCTGCTTCCGTGGATCCCTGCGGAGAGAACGGCGAGTTTCACACCTTCACCCACGCCGGGCCAATGTTTGATGAACCAGTTTTGTTTGAAGGGGGTGAATGCGTGACCCGAGATGGATTCGTGTATACAGATGCCACCCCTCTCAGTGAAACGACGGCTGCGCAGCGATAAGCGCCAACCGCGATCAGCTTCCAGCTGAATACAATCGTCCTGGCACATACGAAAGCGTAGAAAAAAGGAACCTCTATGGCGGCGAGTAACGTTCTTATCACAGGAGCATCCGGCGGCATCGGATATGAACTTGCCAAGCTGTTTGCCCGCGATCATCACAATCTGGTTTTGGTGGCTCGGAGCGGAGACAAGCTCAGACAGATCGCGAACGAATTGCAGCCGCACGCAATCACGATCAAAACGATTCCGCTTGATCTCACCTCGACTGTAGCTCCGAAATTTCTATTCGACCAACTCGATCGTGAGGATCTCGCTGTC
The DNA here is from genome assembly GCA_963772045.1 of uncultured Acidobacteriaceae bacterium. Taxonomy (GTDB): domain Bacteria; phylum Acidobacteriota; class Terriglobia; order Terriglobales; family Acidobacteriaceae; genus Sulfotelmatobacter. The sequence continues at coordinate 237,916 of CAVYWC010000008.1, forward strand.
GACATTCTCATCAATAACGCCGGCTTCGGCATGTTCGGCGAATTCGCGCAGATGCCGGAGAGCGAAATTCTCGGCCAGATCAGCCTGAACATCACGCGTTGACCGAACTCACACGCCTGTTTCTGCCGCCGATGATTGCGCGACGAAACGGGAAAATCATGAATGTCGCTTCCACCGCAGGTTTTCAACCTGGTCCATCGATGGCGGTTTACTACGCGACCAAGGCCTACGTCATTTCTTTTTCGGAAGCAATTGCCAATGAGTTGCGCAATTCAGGCGTAACCGTGACCTGCTTCTGCCCGGGAGCAACCCATACTGGCTTTGCCAATCGCGCCGGAATCGAAACCTCGCGCCTATTCAAATTCGGCGCCATGAGCGCCGAGAAGGTTGCCCAAGATGGCTATCGTGCGCTGATGGCGGGTCAAAATCTGGCAATCTCGGGAGCTCACAATTGGTTGCTCGCACAATCAACTCGCTTTGCCCCGCGAAAAATGGTAACCGCGGTTTCACGCTGGATTTCAGAAAAAGTAAAAGTGGATGATCAAAGTCGGAAGCGGCAAGGCTAGAGCAGATAAGCTCAAGGCGTTTGCAGTCGTCCCATAAATAGCTTTGGGAAGGGCACGAGTTCTACTCGTGCCGCAAAGTCGCACAATGTCCAGCGGCTTCAGCCGCTGAGGGAGCGTCCCTTTCGCACACGGGGCCATTTGTGAGGCAGGTTCCTCTGTCTCGCGCGCTCGTGCCGCTGTCCGATGGCAGCTTTACAAATCTGTACAGCACTTTTGCAAAGCTTTACCTATCGGCAGGTACCTTTCGGGTTAAGCGGCGAGTCCAATCCATTGCAAGCGGGTTTCTATTTCTAGCTGGCTCGGAAATCGAAAGCGCCACTGTCTGAGCTTTCGAGAGGAGATCGCACATGAAGTGCCGTCGCTCCTGTCGTTACGCCGTTTCTCCAGTCTCAACTTTCTTCCAACAAATCCGAGGTTACGGAAGGTATGTCGTTGCCCTCGCCATCTCGGTCTGCATGAGCGTCGCCTGTATCGCGCAGAATAACGATGCGCAGAATCATGATCAGCAGAATCAGACACAAGCAGAAATCCAGCTCAGCACAGTCACGATTCCCGCTGGTACACGCGTCGCGCTTGTCTTGACGCATCCCATTCAAAGCCGCTATCTGCATCGCGGGGATGACATCTACGCGCAAGTCACTTCGCCCGTAAACTCTGGCACCGAGGTGGTAATCCCACCTGGCACATTTGTTCAAGGAACTCTAGACAAACTGCAGCACAGCGGCGAACGCGCAGAATTGCGTCTGCAATCGATGTCGATTACTTTCCCCGACGGCTATGTCGCGCCCATCTCCGGCCCGGTCACGCTGGAAACCAATGACGGATACGCAATCAAGGATCCGGGACAGCAGCGCGGCGTATGGGCTTTTGTTTTGCCCTTCGCCGGCTCCGGACTTGGCGCGCTGATCGGCCACTCGGTGGGAAGTTCGGCGTCAACGCAGACCACCACTGTGCCTCCCGGCTGCAATCCGGCTTTTCCGAATTGCCTCTCCTCGAGCATGACCGTACCGGGACACAAGGGCATTGATACCGGCATTGGTGCTGTTGTCGGCGGTGCCATTGGCGGGATCGCATCGTTCGCGGCGCTGCTCAGTTCGCGAAACTTTTTTATCGATGTCGGCGCTCCGGTCGAGATGACTCTGCAGCAGTCAGTCACTCTGCAGCAGAACGAAGTTGCGAAGGCAGTCCAGCAGTCCGAAAAGCATCCGGTGGCGGAACAGCCGATCGCGCCCCGACCGATGCCACCCCCGCCTCCGGATATGCCCACCGATAATGGAACTTGTTGGACTCCGGGAACTCCGGGAACACCGCCACAAACCATTCCAGGTCCTCCGAACCCGGATGGAACCCCCGGTCCACCGACAACCATCCCAGGCATTCCTGCGACACCGGGAACTCCTTATCCGTGCCCGAATTGAGGAGATCTGGTTCCCGCCCGGGGGCGGACGAATGCGTCCTACCCGAGATGATTGTGAATCGAGGCTAGCGAGTTTTGCGCTTCGGGGGTATAACCCCACCCCTTCCCTCGATCTATTGGAATGTTGGAGTCAGCCCATTTTTGCAATTTAATCCTTGGGCTGCAATAGCTTAGAGGCAAAATCCTGCTATCAAATAACTTAGGACCGAGTTGGCTCGGAGCTGGGTTCCAAAACGGGACGGGGCCGATGCCTCAGCACCGTCGCGGCCTCGACGATGATGACAAATTTGCGAATCCTGGGGCAAGGACATCCGTCACAGCCAGTCTGTGGAAAAGGGGGCGAGAGGCCTTCAGGATTAAAACGGGCAATCCGCTTCGGCAGCACGAGCGCGTGGAACTGGAACTGGAAGTGGACATCCGCGTGGAGTAGCGGGTGACGCACTGCGCGATTGTCTACAATGTCAAACTGCAGACGTCGTGCTGGTGGGGACTGGACTGGATTGCGCAGCGCGCTGATCGAGGCGCTTACGGATGCGCCGGACTTCCACAAAAATCAGCCCGGACAGAGTGCACAACAAACTGCCCAACATCACGAAAAGTGGATCCATTGTGAGGGGGCCCCCGCCCGTCGTCATCATTTTTTTGGCTCGCTTATCTCGCTTGCCACCAGGCCGGGGCACAGACATTACGTCTACGCCGCGCGACTTTTCGCGTCAGAGATGTTCCCGACCTGGAGCTAAAGCGGTTTTAACGGAGTCGACTACGCAAAACAAGGCGAGTATACACATTTTCTGAAGATCAGCCAGAGAATTCGTGCCAGCAGGGCACGAGTTTACAACGGTTGACAATGCTGCATCCTCAGTTGCGATCAGGGGCGGTCGCAGAGATGGCACGTTCCGCCAGCACGGCTGAAACGCTTGCGGGGAAATTATGCGGAGCCATAACTGAACACGCCTTCCGCTGAAACACGAGAGCCAGGGTCGAGGTCCCGATTGGGAGAACCCGATGCGTCGATTCCGGCCGCGACAGGTTTCGCTCCTTCTTGAGCGCATTGTAGGGCCGTTCGTAGCTCGGCGATTTCGCCTTTGGCGTTAGAGAACTCAGGAGAAGTGATCGCAGCGGAAGACAATGTTTCGCGTGCCAACCACAGGCTCGCTCTCTGCTGCGCTTGCTCGATATGCTTCGCAGTCAGCTTTCTCGCGACGTGGGTTCGGTCTCGCATTGCCTGCTCAGAGGCGATCAAGAACCACGCATACGCAGTGACCAGATCCTCTGGTCCGCCGCGCGCGGCAAGAGATTGAGCGAGACACCATTGCGCCCCCGGCGTGCCTTTTTCAGCGAGTCTCTCAAGAATGGCGAATGCGCTGCCATCGCGTGGACCACCCTCGAACAATTGCATTGCCACGTCCACAAGAGGAGATTGTTCCTGAGCCCTGCTTCGGTCATCCTTGCCCTGACCGAGGGTCTTGAAGAGAAGCTCCACGCGGCTCGAAACTCCTAATTTGTCAAAAACCCGGAACAAATAATTCTTCACCGTATGCTGACTGAGCCCCAGGCGCTGCGCGATCTCGCGGTTCGTCATTCCCTGAACCACGCACTGCACAACCTCGGATTCACGCCTGGAAAGCAGCTTCAAGGCGGCAGCATCGCCCGCACGAGTCAGAGGGGTCGACGCCAGCGCGTCGACGGCGAGCAACACTCCGCGATTGTCGGCCCAAATCTCTCCGCTATGAACACGGTGTATGCACTTGCAAAACATTTCGAGCGAGCTTTCACGGCTGAAGACCCCTCGCGCTCCTAAACGGAAAGCATTGATGATGAGCTCTTCTTCCTGAGAATCGAGCAGAACGACAGCTTTCGTCCGGGGAGACAGCGAGCGTAGCTGCTGTACCAACTTCAGAGCGTCTGCATTGTGGTCACGGAATGCGCAGCTGATCGCGAGAACGTCCACATGGTGACCCAGAATCGCAGCGGTCAAACCTGAGGCACTGGCGTCCCAATTCACCACAACCAGGTCAGGATCGCGCTGCAGGGCCTTCGACAACAGCTCAGTGTGAATGCAGGAGTTGCCTGCAACCAGTACGCGAATTTTGCTGGAAGCCGGGCTTGATTCCATGGTTGACTCCCGGTGGACCGCCCAACGCGGGAATAAGACCCGGCGTTCGGGCGAATACAAGCTGCAATGCAGGGCCGAAAGAAGAAGACCAGTGACGCGCCGGATCCGCAGCCAATGAGCTGTTGCAGACCAAAATGCTTTATTGTCGCGAACCCGAGGTCACATCAGACAATCGTTAGCACATCCGTAGTGCAAAAAACAATCCACTAATCTGTGTACCCGATGTGCCTCCAGGCTTGGAATCCAGAAAATAAGGTCAATCGCCGGAAGTGACACGCATTCTTGAGAACGTGTTGACATTCCGACACTGCTATTGGACAACGCGGAGCAATGTGGAGCTCCTGCTTCGGTGCGTGCAACGCCGCTAAGGGATTGTGGCTTTCACCGTCCCCGATTTGCTGCTCTCGACGCCTTCGACATCGACTGCGGTTGCGGCATAGTAATACGTCGTGTCATCAACCACTGCCGAATCGGTGTAAACGGTGGACGCAATCAAACCAGCATTGATCTTGGTCCATGTGCTTCCGTTCGGACTGCGATAGACGTTGTAGCCGTTGATTTTGCTCGACGTAGAAGGATTCCAGCTTAAATCAACGATGTGGTTGGCTGCAGCCTGGATGACGACCGTGTAGGACTCTTTCGAAACATATCCGCCACAACCTGTGACTGAGACAGTAAAAGCATAGGTTCCGGCAGCGGTGGGCGTTCCGCTGAGATCCAAAGCTTTGGTGCTGCTCGATACCTTGTCCGCAATACCGCTGGGCAGCTTTCCGGAAACCAGCGCCCACTTAAAGGGAGTACAGCCGCCAGTGGTATTAACGGCCGCAGAAAGAGGAGTCCCGACAATACCGTTGGGCAGCTTGGTGGTGGTGATCGCGACGGACGCCCAGCACGGAAACACAAATGCAAAGAAAAAAAGTAAAAGCAGGGGAGGCTTCATGTTCCAATGCTGCCGGAGCCTGCAGGATTCCTGACAGATAGGAGAGGTTTCAAGACTTCCTGTTAATCGAAGGTTGCAAAACTCACTCGTGGACGACTGTCAGCTTGAGGAGATCCTGAACACGACAACATGCTGGCGCAATCATGCAGGATCACTGCAGCTCGGCGAGGACAGCAACGTCGAACTTTGAATAGTATTTCTTGACATCCGCGGCACCGTATTTCGCGCGGAATTTCTCAATCACCCCTGTCACCTGTTTGGGTTTAGTGACAGCAACTGTGTTGGCCTTAGCCATTGCACCGGCTGCTTCGATCCGCATCAAGGGATTGTGCAGCACGTTCTTATACCACTGCGTGTCCGATCCCTTCACCGGTAGGAGGGATAGAGTGTCGTTGTCGAACACAAACCAGATTGGCAGTGAAATGGTCCGTCCCGACTTTCTACCCGTGACGCTAATCGTAATTTCGCTGGACCGAGAGAGCCGGTCCTTTACAGCGTCGTTGTTCGTTGCCATGGCGTTCCCTCCATCACTCTTATTCAACGCACTCAGCGTTCTCGACCGAAGCGGCTGCTTCCGACTGTTAGGAACGCTCATCTCGAGAACGCGGTGCCGCAGACGCAGTGATCCTACGCCTTTGGAAGTGTGGCTTCATCGCGACGGAGTCTCCTGCTCGATCCTTCAGCGCCGCATTCTAAGGCCAGATCGCGAGCGGCCCGGAGCTGCCGGACTGGATCGCCGCTGGGGTGAAATTCCATTGCTACCATCTTCTGATAGTTTAGTTCCCCAAGCTTGCGGAAGATATTCTGGTAATTGATCTCACCCGTGCCCGGCTGATGGCGGCCGGGAACGTCTGCGATATGTACAAGTCCCAGACTGGAAATGCTCTTCTCCAATTTGGAGATGAGGTTACCCGCACTGATTTGCTCGTGGTAGAAATCGTAGAGCAACTGTACCTGTTCATGATTGACGGATTGAACTACCTCCAGCGCTTCGGCGATTTGGGTGAGATAGTACTGAGGATTTTCTTCAGGGTCGATGGTTTCGAGCAATAAGCGAACCGGCTGACCCTTGATGCTCTTTCCTTCCACAATCCCGGCCGCCGCTTTCAGTGTTTCGATGCAGCTGTTGCGCTGCGTTTCGCGAGGCATCCCGGGAACTCGATTTCCAGAGAGCAGGATCATGCTCCCACACCCAATTCGCTCCATGAGCGGCAGGGCCTGGCGAAGTTCCGCCAGCACGGCTTCTCGTTCGTTCGGGTTGCCTACCCCGTGCTTCAACCCGCCCGTGGAGTCGAAGATTATGCCGAGTTCATTGCATTTCAGATCTACGCGTTTGAAGTCATCCTCCGTCCACTTGTAGTATTCACCGACCAGTTCTACGTTGCGATACCCAGCTTCGGCGATTTTTTCCAGCCGCCGTTCGAAGGGCAGATCCGTGAACACGGTCCAAAGCATCACGGAAACTTGGAAAGGAGCGCTCGATTTGCGACGATCGATCGGGGCAGGGACCAACTTTTCGCGAAAAGAGTTGGCGCTACGGTCTGAGGCACAAGCGCCCACTGCCGTCGCTGCGAGAGTTTGAGTAAACCTTCGACGGTTCATATTCGATTAGGAATTAGCTGCTGTGGAGCGGGGTACTCGCATCCTACTTAATTGTACGATCCAGGGTTAGTTATCGCTTTGCCCGGAGGCATCAGACCTAACATTCCGGAGCCGCTCGGCGAGTTCGAGTTTGAGCACTTTGCCGTAGGCGTTGCGCGGTAATGTGTCGATAAGAATGATCTGCCGGGGCAATTTAATTCTGCTGATTCTCGGGCGCAGGAATTCGAGGAGTTCCGGCTCAGCGGCATTGGCGCCTGATTTCAGTACGACGAAGGCAACTGGGACTTCGCCCCATTTCTGATCGGCGGCGCCGAGGACAGAGACCTCGGCCACGGCTGCGTGATCCAACAGTACCTTCTCAATCTCCGCAGGATAGATGTTCACGCCGCCGCTAATGATCATGTCTTTGGAACGGCCCGCGATATAGTAAAAGCCATCTTCGTCGCAGCGCGCCAGGTCGCCAGTGTGAAACCACCCGTCCGCATCGAAAACCTGGGCCGTCGCTGCGGGATTGTTCCAATAGCCCAGACAAACGTGGGGTCCGCGTAGGCAAAGTTCGCCGACCTGGTTCTCTGCAACTTCATCCCCTATGGAGTCGCCGACCTTTGCCTGAGTGAACATCATAGGCTTGCCCACGGAACCGGCCTTGCGTACGGAATCTTCGTCGCTCATGGCAAAGCAGTTCACGCCTACCTCGGTTAACCCGTAGCCTTGGCGGAAAATGATTCCTCGCTCCTGGTAGGCGCGCAGAAGTTGCAAGGGAAGCGGAGCGCCTCCGCTGGCCGCCCAACGCAGGTGGCTGAGATCCACGGTCGCGAATTCTGGCGCATCTAGAAGCATTTTGAAGATCGTCGGTACGCCGAAAAGAAGGCTGCAGCTATAGTCTCTGAGAGCCTGTAAAACTTCCGCGGGGGCAAAGCCGTCGTGCAAAACGATGCTGCCCCCGATGGCGAACAGCGGGGTCATGAAAACCGTTAATCCGCCGGCATGATACATGGGCGTATAAACCTGAACCCGATCCGTCGATCGTAATTGCCAGGAGACGACGGTGTTGTAAGCGTTCCATGCGATCTGGCGATGTGGAATCATTACGCCCTTGGGCCGTCCAGTGGTGCCGCTGGTGTAGAGCAAACAGAAAATATCTTCGGGGTGGGGCCGGTTGGAAGGCAGATCTGGACGAACCCGACGTAGGGCTTCGGAATAGCTCAATATCCTCGGAACACAGCTCTCCGCGTCCAGATTGATGTAGTGCTCGAAGGGCACAAGTTGTTGGAGCTCTGACGCGAGTTTTTCGTAGCGTGCGGAATACATGAGGCAGCGCGGTGCGCAGTCCGCCATTATCCGCTGCAACTCGTGAGCCGTGCTGCGCGTGCCCAGAGGCACGAGAATGATGCCGGATTTGCCCGCTGCCCAAAAGGCATCGACATATTCAACCCGGTTCTCGGAGAGGATGCAGACGCGATCTCCGGGAGTTAGAGAGCAAAGATCGATCCAAACGCGCGCGCACTGCTCGGCCCGCCGATCGAGTTCTGCGTAAGTGAACTGCCGACGACTGGGAACGTGGATCAAGGCGACCGCGTCGGGACTCAGGCCTGCGCGCTCGCCAAGAATGTCGCCGGTAATCACAAATTCGCTCCGGTCGAAACTGATTGTGGAGTCCGCGACGCGCGGGATGAATCTGATCCGAGTATTTGCAGCAAGACTTGGGTCAACTGTCGGGGACGCTCGAGTTGAGGTCCATGACCGCAACGCTCAATAATCGTGAGAGTGGAATTCGGGAGCTGCGATCGCAGTTTCTTCGCATAGTCGAGCGGAACGAGGCGGTCGGAGGCACCCCAGATAAGATCGACCGGCACTTGGAAACTGGCCAGTTTGTCTTCGAGCAAGTATTTCGACATGTCTTCTACGCCGGCGGCGAGCAACCGCGAAATCGGGCCAGTATTCGAGACACGGATGAGATCGTCGAGGACAAAATTTGGCCGCCGCGGGGTGGAAGGATCGAGCACGGCATCGAGCGTTCGTCGCGCCTCTTCGCGGTTCTTTGGCATGAGGCCAATCTCCGATGCATTCTTGACTGGGCCGCCATCGATAAGGATCACGCGAGTCACACGCCGCGGGTGTCGGTGTGCATACAGCATTGCCATCCAGGCTCCGAGCGAATTCCCGGCGAGTACCATCGGCTGGTCCCGCCATGGAGTTGCGTCGAGTAACTGTTCCAGGGCGCCAAGCAGCGCTCCCAGGCTCAGGGCGCCCTCGCGCGGTTCGCTTTCGCCATGGCCGGCAAGGTCCGGCATCAACAGCTGAAAGCGGTGCTTCAGCTCCGGGGCCACTCTGTACCACGTCCCAGCCTGATCGCCGGCACCGTGCACCAATACCAGCAGAGACCCGGCGCCGCCATGCCATACGGACTGTTCTCCAACCGTGGTTGTCAGCTTCGTCTTGCGGAAACCAGCTCGGCGAAGAGCGTTTCTGCGGAGCCAGAACGTCGTGGCGACAGGACGTAAAAAGAAAACAATGACGAGCGCAATCAGAGCTGCTAATGACGCGCCAGCCAGAAGCAGGATAATTTTGAGGGCCACGCCCACTTCGCTCCTCTCCGCCTGAATGGGAATTCGACGCCGAAAGTCGGCTATGGCATACGGAACGCGCATCCTGCCTGGTTGTAGCCGACTCCGGAACCGACCAGCACGATCAAGTTGCCGGATTTCACCTTGCCCTTCTCGATCGCGTGGTCGAGCGCCATGGCCACGCAGGCGGAGCCCGTGTAACCGTATTGTTCCATGATAGTGTGGGCGCGCTCCGCGGGTACTCCCAGACAGTCCATCACGCGCTCAATGGTGGGTTTCCGCACTTGGGTAAAGATGAAACAGTCGACGTCGCGCAGATCAAAGCCCCCGTCCTTGGCGAGCCGGTGCGCGATGATCGGCCATGTCTCCTCATTCAACTCTGGAGGATAGCGATTCTTGATGGTGCAGGCTGTGCGCCCGGCCTTTACGGAGTCTTCGCTGGCCGGTTCGAAGGTACCTCCGGAATAGATTCCCCAATAGTCGTGATAAGAGCCGTCGGCGCGAAATGTTGAAGTGATAAATCCCGGCGAAGATGCTGGTTCGAGGACTGCAGCCCCCGCGCCATCGCCGTAAAAAAAGATCATGGGATCGGTAGGCGCGGTCAGTTTGTGCATGAGGTACACGCCAATGACGAGTACTGTCTTAATTCCGGGGTTAGCGGCAATGATTCCAGCAGCCGCGGCAAGAGCGGTTGGAAAGGAGGCACAGGCGCAACCTACATCAAATGTCCCAGCATTCTTAGCACCCAACTTATACTGCAGAACCACTGAGGTAGAAGGGGTAATGTAGTCGGGCGAATCCGTGCCCAGGATGATCAGATCAACGTCCTCGGGTTTCTTTCGGGCGCGCTCCAGGGCCAGCTTGGCAGCGGGTAGAGCGACATCACTCGTTGCCCAGTTTTCGGGGGCATGCCAGCGAGTCTTGATCCCGCTGCTGGCCTCCATTTTGTCCACGAACTCCGGGATATGTTTGAAGCGTTCGCGCAGCACATCATTGGTAACTTCTATCTCGGGTACGTACCTGGCCGTGGCGACAATCGTTGCATAACACGTCATGAATGAGGCCTCTTACTAAGGATGAATCTCCGCTTAACTAAGTCAAGTGCCAAGCACCAATCCGCCATCGACGGAGAGTACGGTGCCAGTAATAAACGAAGCCGCGTCGGAGGCTAACCATAGGTAGGCATCGGCGACATCCTCAGGCTTTCCGATGCGACCCAGAGGCGTGTGCGAGACCATGGTCTGGACCACCTTCTCAGGCATCTTCTGCACCATCTCGGTCGCGATGAAACCCGGAGCAACGGCGTTCACGCGGATGTTGTACTTTGCCAGTTCCCGTGACCACGTTCTGGCAAACGCGATGACTCCGGCTTTGGTGGCCGCGTAATTTGTCTGACCAAAATTTCCATACAGTCCCACAACCGATGACGCATTGAGGATTACACCCGAGCCTTTGCGGATCATGTGGGGCACGACCGCCCGGGAACAAACAAAGACTCCTTTGAGGTTGACGGAGATGACCGAATCAAAGGCCTCCTCGGTCATAACTCCTGCAAGATCGCCATCTTTCCATTTAACGAACTGTGCGTCGCGCGTGATACCCGCGTTGTTGATGAGCACATCGATCGCTTTCCAGCGGGTGATAACTTCTTCGACTGCGGACTCGACATCGGCGGCATCACAGACGCTGACTGTACGGAAGACCGCCTCACCCCCGAGAGATGATAACTCACTTAGTAACTCATCTTTGCCAGAGTCATTCACGTCCCAGGCTGCTACTCGACAACCTTCTCTGGCAAACCGCCTGGCGGTGGCACGGCCAATACCTGCTGCAGCGCCAGTAACGATGACAACCTTGCTGCGCAGACCTGCGTCTTTCATGCGTCCTCTGATAATGCGTCCTCTAAAACATGTACTTCAGGGCAAACTGGATGACTCGCGGCCCCGTGCTGGTGGCCGCGATCTGGCCGAAGTTTTCTGAGGTTACTATGTTCACCGGGTTGGCGAAATTTACGTTGTTGAACAGGTTGAAGAATTCGGCCCGGAACTCGAGCGATTGACTTTCAATCGTTGGAATTGACTTCATGATGGAGAAGTCTGTGTTGATCTGCTTTGGTCCCCGAATAATGTTTCGCCCCAACATGCCGAAATCGGTTCCAGCCGCCGCTGGGGCGACGAATGCGGTGGGATCAAAGTAAGCGCGCAAGCGGTTCTTCACATCTCCACTCTTGATTGCGGATGCCAGTGTTCGTCCCGTCGCGAGGTCGGCCACGGTGGCCTCAAAAGCGGAGTCGTCGCCGTAGATCGAGAAGGGCGTGCCCGATTGCAGGGTGACGATTCCTGACACACTCCAGGAATTCAGCAGACTCTTCCCGAAGAGCGAACTCCCGTGAAAAGCAGTGGGAAGGTTATACAGATAACTCGCGACAAAGCGCTGACGCCGGTCGAAATCCGAGGAGCCATAGTTGTGGTCTTCATTGACCATGTCCCCCGGCAGCAGCGTAATGTCGCTGACATCACTTCCCGAGTAATAGTCCAGGGAGTGGGAATAGGTGTAGCTCAGCAGCATTTGAAGGCCGCTGGAAAAACGCTTGTTGACCGTGGTCTGGAGAGAGTTGTAGTTGCTGTTAGAGTTGCTTTCCATCAGGAAACTCCCCAGCCCGGGAGCGGTTAGATTGCCGAAACCGGGGAAGAGGGGTCCGCCCAGACTTCCCAAGGCGTAGTTTCCAGCGCACCCCGGACAGAATGCCTGGTTGAACGAGAACAACCGCGGGAACTTGCGCCCTGCGGAACCAACATAACCTACGTCGAGCATCCAGTTGTTGCCAAAAGTCGTTTGCAATCCAAGGTTGAACTGTTGCACGTAAGGGATGCTCCAGTCCTTAATGTCAGGATAGAGCCCGGTTGCAGGGACAAAAGTGCTTGCGGGCGCAGTCGCACCATACGAAGTCACCGGCAGCACGGCCGGATATCCCCCGAAGGGAAAGATGGCGGCGTTATTCGGATCCAGCGGATCCAGCGGGAAGGCACTCGGCAGTGGAACCTGCACAAATGGACTCTCGTTCGGTGTAACCAGGGCAGTCGCCAGCATTTCGTAAGGCATATTAAACAATTGGCTATTGAACAGCCGCATGTTGGGCCGGTCATAAAAAATGCCGTAACCGCCCCGCAGGACAGCTTTCGCATTCTCGGTTAGCTGGTACGCGAAGCCTATCCTGGGTCCAAAGTTTTTATAATTCGCATTTACCAAGCCGTTGCTGACTTTGGGAAATCCAGGCAGATTTCCATTTCCGGCCTGGACGAAACCGCCCGTGATGATAGAGCCACAGGTGCTCGGATCAGCAGGGCAGCCGGTGGTTAACCCAGGGATCTCGAGAGGGGTGGTGACGGCCTTTGATGGATCGAAGCCGACAAAGTGGCCGTTGGTCTCGGTGGTCGGGCCGAAATAGTCATAGCGTAGACCGAGATTTAAGGTGAGGCGAGGAGTCACCTTCCAGTCGTCCTGGAAGAAAGCGGAGAAATCATTGGCTCGGTTGTGGAGGCCGTTGGTTCCTGAACCGATCACGGACAAGCCGGACAAGCCGTCCAGAAAATCTCCAAAGACATTGCCGGTAAAGCCTAGATAAAAGATCTCACCGTTAGGAAATACATCGAAGTAAGGGGCGTCGAGCTCCTGTCGCTTGTATTCCCCGCCGAACTTGAGGGTATGTCTGCCCTTCGTCCAAGTCATCATATCGCTGCCGCTGTAGGTATTGGTTTCGGCATAATTGATGGCCAATGGAGACGGACCCAGGGTAAACATGTTAGTGAAGGACATCGTCGGCATTCCGGGGAACAAGCTACTGAGTGGAGATGCAATTCCTAACTGTGAGGAGCTTATCGGTTGTGATGGCTTTCCGGGCCCGTAAATCGTGCTCCAGCCGAACCGGACTTCATTGAGTAAATGGCTTGAAAGAACGGATGTTACTCCGACCGAAAGCAGTTGCTGGGTGACATCTTCTTCGGTCGGCCAACCCGGGGCCTGGAGCGGATTGCCATCGCCATACTGATCATAGAGTGCCTGATTAGTACGGTTGGTGGCATTGAAGAACTTGCCGAAGAAGCGGTTTGCGTCATTCAGCTTGATATCCAGGTTGGTGTTGAATTGATCTTCTTTATAGGTTGAGTTCGATGGAATGGTCGCAAGGGCGGTGCCGGGATTCGCCCAAGTCGTCAAAGTTGTTGGACAACCGGCGCCGGTTGTGGTCACGCCCGGTGCCGAGGGAATCATAAACTGGCCATTCGGCAGCTTAGCTTGCAGGGCAGCAACAGCTACAGGATCGACGTATCCAGGCAAGGGAGACGGAGACGCTGGGTTGGTGTAACAGATTGCAAGGTTAGCGAGGGATCCGCTCGGACCTCCAGCGCCAAAAGTGTAGTCGCGTTGCGGTCCCAAGTAAGCCGGGAGGAATACCGTGGCCAGCGAGTTAGTCAGAGAGGTGCCATTGATTTCGCGGGTACCCTGATAGGAAATAAAAAACCAGGCCCGATCCTTGACTACCGGGCCGCCAAGGGTACCGCCGAACTGGTTGCGGTTGTATTCGGGCCGCGGCGTGCCTTCTGCGTGCAGGAAGAAATTGTTGCCATCCAGAACGGTATTTCGGAAGAACTCGTAGAGATCGCCGTGGATGCGGTTGGTACCGGATTTGGTGACCGCGGCCACGATGCCGCCCGCATTGCGACCCTGCGAGGCATCGTACATGCTGGTCTGATCAATAAATTCCTGTAGCGAGTCGATGGAGGGAACGGCAAGATTGGGCATCGATCCCGTGCCGATGGAGTTCGCGTCGACGCCGTTGATGACGATACTGTTGGAAAGTGCCCGCTGCCCGTCGACATATATGGCGGCATCACCCCGCCCGAGGTCGGAGGAGTTTTGGAGGGAACCGGAGGCTCCCGTTGTTAAGGCCAACAGTTGCTGGAAATTGCGCGTCGGCAGGGGCAAGGCGCGGACTTGGTTCTCATCGATGACGGTGCCGCGGGCGGAGTTTTCCGTCTGCAGCAATGGGGTTTCGCCGGTGACCGAAACGGTAGTCTCCGCACCTGCTACCTTGAGGGCAACGTCGACGACGGTAGTCTCAGTAATTTTGGCGGTGATACCTTCCAGCATGACCGGAGCAAACCCGCTGCCACTTACTTCGAGCTTATAGACGCCCGGGTCAAGGAGAGGAAACACGTAACGTCCATTGTTGCCGGTCAGGGTTTGACGGCGGACACCGGCTTCGCTAGTCAAGAGCACTTTGGCGCCAACCACGATAGCCGCACTGGGATCGGTGACCATACCGACAATTTGGCCGGTGGTTGCGGTTTGAGCATACCCCTTGGGCACCATGAACGAGGCAGTGGCAAAAACCAGCAAGGCTGCGAGTATTCGCGTTCGCATATCTCCTCCTAACGTCACGATTAGGGCTTCGAACCCCGGCCGTTTGGGCTGCGGGTATACAGACGGACAAACTGCTCGACTGCTTCTTCGTCACTTACGCCCAAATGGCGCTTGGCGCCGAACAGTTCCTCTACGAGAAAATAGGTAACAAACTGCAGGTACAAATTAACGTAGGCAAATCCCGGGTTCACATTTTTGGGAAATGGAATCGGAGCCCGCTGAAACAAGGCGGTGGAATAATTGCGCAGCCCGCCGGCGATTTCACGATAGCTGTGAATGAAGTGCTTGTGACGGAACTCAACAACGTCCACATACATAAGCCGCCAATAGTCGAGGTTCTCAGAGACGATGCGGCCGACCGCCATCCCCAGTCTCTTCAGTGATGCTGGATCTGGGGATTGCATTAAAGGCAGAAGCTCTTTTTGTCGGAGAGCTTCCATCTTCTGCTCCATGTGCTGCACCAATCCGATGAATATGTCTTCCTTGTTCGGATAGTAGAGGTAGAGCTTGCCCATGGAGACGCCTGCTAGGTGCGCGATTTCACGGACCGTGGTCCCATGAAATCCCTGGCGCGTGAAAAGCTTTTGCGCGGCGCGTTCGATCTTGCGCCTGTTCCGAGCAACGGTATCATCTAGAAGCTTTGGCATCTTCCCCACTCGTACCAAGACGAGCGCTCGCTCTGGTTGCGAATTCTATGGCCGCTTCCTTTCAACTGTCAAGAGGATTTTGGTTGATCCGCAACGACACACCGTCTTGTCTAAAATGGCGTATGGGACTATCGCCGATAGTCGAAGAGAAGACGGAACCTACCGCTTGTTCCCACGTCGGACGGCAATGAAAGAAACCTGCTCCAGGCCGGGAAAGTGGTCCTCTGGATCAGGTTTGCGTGCGGTGGGCGCGATTTGCTGGATTGCGGTTCGGGCAGGCAGCACGGGTCCAAAGTACTGAGCGTACACTTCATCAAACGCCGGCAGGTCCGATAAGTCATCCAAATAGATGTTCGTATCTACGACCTCGTCGAAGCTCATATCCGCTTCTTCCAAATTATCGAGGAGATTCCGCATGGTCTGCCTGAGTTGATGCGGAGTGGTGGTGGCGTAGACGCCGCCGTGCGGACCCGGAATGAACCCATCTTTGGCGGAGCAATACAAAGTGTCGCCAGCAAATACGCAGGGACTTGCAGTTGGGCTAGGCGGCATGTTCTTTGGACGCACCGCCCGGCGTCGACTCAAGTCGCGGACCGCTACGCCCGTGTACTCAATGTGTGCACCACCGGGCAGGCTCGACACTTCTATCGTGGCACGCGCGGGCGTATTCCCGAATTCAAATCGATGCGCGTAGCGCTGGTTCATGACCCGACCGGGTATATCCGACGTGAGGTACGGGTTCACGAAAACCATGTTGCTCATTTCCAGACCGGCCGCTCTTAGCACAGCCTGCATACGATCGAGGGCCAGATCGACTTGCGCGGCGGGATCGTCGGGAACCTTTCCAGTCGCTGGCTCGCTGCCCGCCATGCTGGAAAGGAACAACTGATCGCGCGTGAGAATTCCGGGGGACGCCGATTCGCTGGACTTTTCATTCGCTGGGTAAATGGCGCGGCGATCGGTCAAATCGCGCACGGCGACGGCGCTAATCTGAATGTGCGGCTCGGGAAGGCGCGCAACTCCGAGAACCGCGCGGGCCGGAAGACTTTTTCCAAAGTATTCGCCGAAAATCTTGTCCATGGCGGAATACTGACTCATATCGTCAAGATAGACTTGCGTGTAAACGATGTGATCGATGCTGAGTCCCGCGGCTTCGAGAATTGCTTTCACGTTATCGAGCGATTGCCGCACCTCGGCATCAAACGATACGGGCAAGGTGCCATCGGGACGACGAGGGCCCTGCGCGGAGATGTAGATGTAGTCTCCGGCATCGACTCCCGGAGAAAAAGGGCGACTTACCGGAGCGGAAGTTCCCGCCGGAAGGACGGGTCGGGATTGCGCGAGGGCAATGAAGGGACAAAAGAACAATACTGCAAACGAACGTGAGAGCATTTTTTTCAAGGTAAGCGGTCCCTTCGCCGCGTCTAAGTCGCCGATTTTTTCCGAGCAGCGCTTAGTGCAGCGCGCAATCTTTGGCCGACAATGATTTCCTGTCCGGGCTGAATGGTCAACGAAACCAGTTCAAGATGCTCGGGAGGTTTGGGCTCTTTGTGGTTCGGGTTCCCTTCCCTAACCGCGGTCACGAGGCTTGGATTGTCGGACCCCAGGACCTCGATGACTGGACTACCTGCACGCAATTCTTCCACACAGTCGGAAATCGTATATTTCCAGGCCTGCTGATCCCAGGAGACCCTCAGGGTGGGATAACGATTGCCATCATCTGGAGTATAGATAGAGGTCTTCACACCGGGCACAGTCTCGACCAGCTTCCGAATGCGATCCACGCGGCCATTCCACTCGGCATAGAGTTTCTTATCATCCAGGTTGAACCATGTTTCCAGCGCAGTGAGGCAACCAATAATCTCTTCCTTTCCTACCTTCATGGGCCGACAGACGGCTCCTTCCCGCGGATTGCAATTCATTAGCGCAGCCTCGATCAGGTCCTTTCGGCCGAGGAGCAGCCCGCTACACTGCGGCCCGCACAGTCCCTTCCCGCCGGAGAATGTGTAGAGGTCAATTCCCATGTGCGCGTAAAGCTTGGCGTTGCTGACCGGCGGGATACCGGCCGCATCGTCGAGCAACATGGGAACTTTGCGGTTCTTGGCTATGGCCAATTCGCGTTGCAGCTTATCTGCGAGATCGGTCGTGTAAATCATAGCGGTGTTGTCGTTGATTGCGTTCGCGACCTCTTCCGGTGAATAAACCAGCACCAACTTGGCGCCCACGAGCCGGATGGCGCTATCGAAGGCGCTTCGGCCTCCCACCATAATGACTTCGTTCTTGAGGCCCGTGGTATCGGGGAGTTGCCAGATGAACTTGTCGTTGTTGCCGGCTATGCATGCGGCCGTGGCAGCAGCCATGGCGCCCGCCGCACCGGAGGTGACGATCCCAGAGTCGGCCCCCGTTAACTCCGACAAACGCCGCCCAACCCCGTGCTGCAGATCGAACATGTTGACGAAATGCAAAGCCGCTTCCGCCTGGGCGCGCTGCACCGCAGGAAACTCGAGCGATCCACTGAGATAAGTCCAGGTGCCTCGGCAATTGATAACGGTCTTAACTCCGAGCCTGGTGTAGACATTTTGCCGCGGATCCCTACCAACGGCGGTCGCGGCTTGGGCATAGAGTTCGCGTGCGGCGATCTGGCTGAGCAGCGGGGCAGCCGCGAACAATTTAATGAAAGACCGTCGGCTGGAACTGTGGGTTTGCATTGTGATGCCTCCTGATTCACCGTTGAGAAAACAGGATTACTGTTCGCGAGTTCGAGCCGTTCTCAAAAAACGTGATTTCCTAATCTTCCTGCTTGGGCAGAGGGATGCGCGACCGCACCGCCAGGATGTGGGCCTTCGCTCCCGGTTTGTTCTGGTTATAAAACCCGACGGTGCAGTTTTGCCGGAAGTAGTAAGCGTCACCGGCTTTCGCGGCATGGCGGCCTTCGATGCCATCCATTCCACCGCCTGCAACCATTTCGCCCTGTCCATCGATGACGAGATAAATTTCTTCCGCAGTTTCGTGATGATGGGGAAAATTCGTGCCGCTCGGAGCGAAGTCCATCCAGAAAAAGCTGTTCACCACGTAGGCGTCGTCGATGGCATCGACGTTTGCCTCGTGGGGTCCGAGCAAGAGCTTGTATAGAACGGATAAAGGATGCCCCTGGACCGGCTGCTCTTTGACATCGGCTAGATTGACAATTTTGGGTCGTGGCAAGGGTGCGCTGATGGAAACCGATTGCGGAATCTTGAATCCCATGACCAAAACTCGCAGCGATGCATCGGAGGAGTTCGAGATGGAGTGCTTTACGCCGGGAGGAAGGTAAGTGAAATCATTGGCGCGGAAGGGATAGGTCTGATCGCCGTATTCGAGAACACCTTCACCCTGCAAAACGAAATAAATCTCCTCTTCCCGATCATAGAGCGTGCCCTGGCACTTGCCATGTGCGTCGAGCGTGGCTTCGCCGAAACGGGCAACGCTCTGCAGGGTTCGGCTTGCGGTGTCCCCTTCGCCGAACACCGGTGTGTAGTGGCAAGTTGCGGAGGACAGATTCGATCGCGCCTCTTTCAGTTCTGGAACAATTCGATGCAACCAGGTGGGATCGACTTTCCGATCCTGAGCCAGTAAAGCGAACGGGAGCAACAGGAGCGCGCCCGAGAAAACCCGGATTTTGCGTACGCAGATCTTTTGGAACCCCATTTGACGTTAGTCGAATTTATACACCTGACAATTTGCTTGACGCAAATCGAAAAGTTTCGTTTTATTAGGTTTTATTGCTTTTCTGCTGAACCGCAGGGTTTGAAGGATTCCGTAAGCGTGTTACCCTCGACCGCACACTTCACCAAAGGTAAATCATGATTCTTGATCTTCCGCGCACGCATGGCCGTTGGGCCACTACGCTCTCGTGCTGTGTGCTCGTACTGGTTGCCTTCACATCAGCCGATGCTCAACAAGTGGCGAGCGAAAATTCAGCGGCTACTCCAGCGTGCCGTGTGGAAGCCGTCCAATACAAAGGCTGGAACGCGGAACAAGTGTCGAACAGATGGGTGCAGTTAATCATTGTCCCGCAAAATGGCGGGCGTTTGATGCAAGTCACGTTTGGCGGCCATCCCTATCTGTTCGTTAATCCCAAATACGCGGGCAAGTATTTTCCGCCGACGTCAGGAAAATGGTTCAACTATGGGGGCGACAAGCTGTGGCTCTTGCCGGAGGGTAACAACGACGAGCAACACTGGGTGGGCGACTCGGATGTCATCGACGATGGCCCTTTCGCCTTTCGAAAGCTTTCGGAGGGTCAACGCTGTGAAATCGAGCTTACCGGGCCGAGTGATCCGCGGACTGGGATTCAGTTTCAGCGCACGATTTCCCTGGACTCCGATTCGCCTGGCATCCGGTTTCACGCTTCCATGAAGAATGTGACTGGGCACCCGCTGGAATGGTCGATGCAGTCGGTTTCGCAATACAACACGGCGAATCCGAGCGTGGACGCCACTCCCTCTGTGAATCGCGACTTTTGGGCGTTCACTCCAGCCAATGCTTCGAGCAGCTATCTGGATCGCTATCACGTTCGATTTGGACCAGCGGAAAATCCGGCCGTTTCCGTGAGAGGCGATGGTCTATTTGCAGTTCATTACATGCACATGGCCGCTGAATTGTGGATCGACTCAACGGCGGGCTGGCTGACCGTCTTCGACCGCAGCAGCCGTTATGCCATGGTGGAGCGCTTTCAATACGAGGAGAGCAAATCCTATCCCGGCAAGGCTTCCGTGATCTTTTGGACGAATGGTCCTCAGATTCGGATGAGCGAGGATGGGACTCCTTCCATGACCACAGATAGTGATGCAAGTCCTATCTACATGGAAGCAGAACTCAACAGCCCGCTTTGCCGCTTGCGCGCGGGAGAAAGTTGCAGCTTCGATACCGAGTGGTATCCCACTCGAGCCGGGGAGGAGTTTCATGGCGTAAAGGATGCGGGCATTGTGATCCGTCCGATGCAAGCCACGCGACTGGCAAACGAGAAGGTAAGACTCGCAGGTTCTTTTGGCGTGTTTTTCTCCGGACGTTTGGTCGCCCACTTTTACGACGCGCATGGCTCGAACCTCGGCGAAGCAACGATCGCGAACGTGGATCCCGAGCAGCCGTTGTCGTTGGAAACTGAAATCCAAGCGCCTGAAAAAACTACGCGACTTTCTATTCATTTAATCGACCAGGGCGGAGTGGATCGCGGTTCTCTTCAGGAGCTGCAACTGGCTACCGAGGACAATCGCTGATATGAAATCACGCCCGGCGATAATCTTCGTCCTCTTGGCCGCACTGTCAGGAAAGCCGGCAGTGACCCAGCAGGGCCATTCTCCAGTCTCCGCGGCTCCCACCGTAGGCGCAGACGATCTGCTCGCTAAGCCCGTGGCCGCGAATTGGTCTTCTTACAACGGCGATTACACAGGGCGCCGCTACAGTAGCCTGAACCAGATCAACGCCACGAACGTTGGGCGACTGCGCGCCGCGTGGGTCTTCCATCCCGGCAATACGCAGCGGCTCGAAGTGACGCCGGTCGTCATTCGCGGGATAATGTATGTCACCTCGGCCAACGACGTTTTTGCCCTGGACGCCCGCGCAGGTCGCGTGCTGTGGCACTACGCACGGCCGGTGAGCTCGGGATTGCTCGATGATGCAGCCTCTCACAAAAATCGCGGCGTGGCTGTTTGGCAGGATTCCGTTTACGTCGAAACCGATGACGCTCACCTGCTCCGCCTCGACGCTCGCTCGGGAGGCTTGATCTGGGATGTCGAATATGCGGACAAGACAAAGCATTACGGCGCGACCAGTGCTCCGCTGGCGGTGAAAGACGAAATCATCGTGGGCAGCTCCGGCGGCGATTCCGGGGTGCGCGGATTTGTGGCCGCTTATGATGCGCTGACCGGAAAACAGAAATGGCGGTTCTGGACGATTCCAGGTCCAGGAGAATTCGGTTCTTCCAGTTGGCCGGGCAAAGCCTATCTTTATGGCGGGGCCACGACCTGGACGACCGGGACCTACGATCCCGACCTGAACCTGATCTATTGGACTACTAGCAATGCTGCGCCAGACTTTGTAGGTGATTCCCGCCCCGGCGACGATTTATACACTGCCTCGGTCCTGGCGCTCAATCCGGATTCGGGCGAGCTGAAATGGTACTTTCAGTTCACGCCACACGATCTGTACGACTACGATGCGAACGAAACTCCCGTCTTGATCGATTCAGATGAGAATGGCACCACGCGTCATTTGTTGGTGCAGGCCAATCGCAACGGTTTTTTTTACGTTCTTGACCGGACAAACGGCAAGCTTCTGCATGTTACTGCATTCGTGGAGAAGCTGAACTGGGCGAATGCGATCGATTCTTCGGGGCGCCCGAAGCTGTCGGGGCGAATTCCGACTGCGGAAGGTACGTATATCTGTCCCGGAATCGAAGGCGCCACGAACTGGTTTTCGCCTTCCTACAACCCCGATACCCGGTTGTTCTATTTCATGGCTCTGGAAAGCTGCAATACGTACTACGCCAAGCCCAAGCCGTTCACTCGAGGGCAAACCTACTACAACACGGGCACCAAGCGGGTACCTGGTGAGAGCTCGCAGAAGATCTTGCTGGCGTTTTCGCTAAATGGAAAGCCGGTTTGGCGGTATCCACAGGTAGGCGAAGGCGGTTCCTGGGGAGGCACGATGACTACCGCCGGCGGACTCGTGTTTTTCGCGGACGATGCTGGCTCATTCGAAGCTGTGGATGCGGGGAGTGCTAGCCCTCTGTGGCACTTCAATACCGGGCAGCAGATCAGCGCCTCTCCCATGAGCTATGCGATCGACGATGTTCAGTACGTTGTGATCGCAGCGGGAAGCGACGTGTTCAGCTTCAACCTGTCACATTAGATACGGAAAAACCGGAGGGCAAGGAGTCGCGACCTCAGGCTACGACTCGACGCAGGTTCTGGGCGCGCTGCAGGCTGGAAATTCGCGAGATGGCCGCGACCATCATGCTGGAGAGCAGTTGCATGGTGGCCACATCCCGTTCGTCAAAGGCACCGGGGGATGAGGACAGCACCTCGAACACGCCTAAGGTGCGGCGATAATGACGAAGCGGAGAAACCAGAATGGAGCGGACTCCCAGGCGGCGGCAACTGGCCACATCCACGCGCGGATTGCGCTCCGCATCATGGCAAAGCATGATCTCGCCGGAGCGGACGGCTTCCGCAGAGATGCCGCCTTCGGTCTGGAGGCGAACGCCGAGATCGGGAGCGGTGCGGCCTGCGCGGGCGCGGCAAACGATCTCCTCGCCCAAGCGAAGCGCCATGGCTGCACCTGTCGCTCCGGTCAGATGCTGCGCCCGTTCTGTGATTGCGCTGATGGCAGGCTCAAGATCCAGCTGGGCGGGCTGGATTTCCATTTCCTCGGGCACGGTGACAGCCTGGAACCCGGAGACCGGATGAGCAGCGCTGGCGACTCGAAGCTGGCTGCGCATGGCCAGCGAGGGCATGCGGGAATGATCGACAGAATCGATGTCCATCGCGGCCGGATCGGGCACGGTGCGGAGAAGATCGTGGACGAGGCTGTTCAATTCAGCGTCAGTGATGAGGTGCGCAGTCTGCTGGTGAAGCAGGGATCCTCCAAGAACGCGAGAAAGCCCGATCACTGCATTGCTTCCACAGGCTAGGCAGTAAGGCCTGCTGTTGGCGCTGATCAGCTCGCACTGTATGCAAAATGTTGCGCCCTTCAGAGGAACAAAATTGACGTCCTTGAACTTACTGCCGTACACACTCTTACTGAACATAATTGCAGAACCCTCACTTGATTTATGGTGCTCTCGAAAGTAACCAGACTCATCGGTGGGAAAAAGTGACACTACAGGTTCCCATGTGGAAAATTGGCAGGGTAACTTCTGCGCGGGTCCGCAACTTCTCTGACTGACGTGTTGAAGGTGAACCGCTGCCTACCTGGGCGGTTGCTTTCGTCCAGCTATTCAATTATTCTTTCGTTACCGCACCAGCGCTCTGCCGGTCGCGGAACTGGGGGAAATCATGGAATGGACTGCACCTGCTTTTGAAGAAGTTTGCCTTAACTGCGAAATTAACTCCTACGCCAGCGCGAAGCTGTAAAACGCAATTTTCCAGACCTCTGACTCGAAGCTCGCGTCTCAAACGCGAGCATTCTGAACGTTCGCATGCGGAACGATAATTTAGGAGCGATTCGTTTGGCCGCGTGGCCCTCCCACAACTCCCGCCCAGGCTGGTTTCGTAAACCGGCACCAACTCAGCCATCTGATTGGCTCGTAATTATTGGTTCGTAATTAAGGTCCGCAGATTACCCCGCTTGAGCAGCGACGAGCGTCGACTCTTGTGCGGGTAGCGCAATGACCTGCGCGGGTTGGGCCAAAGTCCGTTCCAGGGCGTCGCCCAGCGCGATGGGGAATTCCGATGTCAGCAGATTGATGTCAACTTGCAGGTCGCGGCTGGAATACAGACGATGAATGTTCAGCGTTCCGCGGCGTCGATGGCTGGAGCTCAGCAGGTCCAGAACGATCGTCCAGACGGGCACGCCATCGAACCCCTTCACCGTAGCCTTGCTCCAGCGGAATGATCCCAAGCCGCGCCGCACGTCATCGGCAGCAACCTCGCCGGGGAACACTTCCAGTCTCAATTCGAAGCTGTCGAAATCGTTGCTGCCGAAAGCAGCGACCAGAACCTTGCGCACCTGTTCATAATCGCGCACGACTTTGAGTTCTTCGGTGGCGCGGCGGATCGCCAGATTGTTGACAAAGATTTGCGGCTGATCCAGCGTCCGATGCGCTACGCGGGCCAACTCTCCGAATTCCAGGTATCCCAGATGCTGCACCCCAATCCATATCCCAATACCAAGAACTGCCAGCACCAATCCCAACGAACTTCCGGTGGGCCACAGCAGGAAAAGGCTCAGCATGGCGAAGATGGCCGAAACGCCGTACAGAACGACGACCACTTGCCGATGCGTCATCCCGTGCTGCAGCAACTTGTGATGGATATGCTCGCGATCCGCGGTGAAGACGGGGCGTCCGCTGATCAGCCGACGCAGAATGGAAAGAGTGGTTTCGAGGATCGGCAGTCCGAAAGAGACGATTGGGATCGCGATGGCCACGATGGTCGGCGCCTTTTGCGCTCCATAGAGGGCTAGGGCGCTGAGGATGAACCCGATGAACAGGCTTCCAGAATCGCCCAGAAAAATCGTGGCGGGATTGAAGTTGTAGCGAAGGAATCCGAGAATCGCTCCTGCCAGAGCGATGGTCAGAACCGTGACCAAGGAAGGTCCGTTGAGCAAAGCGACGACGAACATGACCAGAGTCGAGAACAGCGCCGACCCGGCCGCCAGTCCATCCAAGCCATCGATGAGATTGAACGCGTTCGTGATGGCCAGAACCCAGACAATGGTGAGCGGCAGTCCCAGAAACCATGGCAGAGAGCGATCGCCGAACAGCACGGGGATATTGACGATGCGCAATCCGCCCAGGAATAACATGGTTGCGGCCACGCCCTGCACCGAGAACTTTACATACGGACCAACGCCGCGAAGGTCGTCAAAAACACCAAGCAGAAATACGAGCGCGGCCGGTCCGAGAATGGTCGCCGCGATCTTGATGGAGAATCGCCGGTGGAGCTCAGGATGGTGTCCGATCCAGAATGCTGCGAACGCCGTACAGCATGCGAAAGAAAGAAAAATCGCGACTCCGCCCAGACGCGGTAGAGGCCTGGAGTGCATGTGGCGTTCCTGGCTGGGAGCCGACACCCATCCCCGAGCCGTCGCGAAATCACGAACAGAGCGCGTCAGCACGAAAGAGAAGAGCAGCGAAAAACAGAACAGCCCCAGGCAAATTAGGGTCAACGATCGCACGAGACACACGCATGCGGGCCCGCACTTTCAGCAGTATGGCAGTTAGGGCTGGTACGTGATAATGAACAAACAGATTCTCTATCTGTTTTTGAGGGTGCGTGAAATGTAGCAGCAGCGAAATGGAGAATCAATTCATCCCGCTGAAAAAACTGTGGAAAACTGGAGTGGGAAGTCGTACATCGACAGAGCGCGAGCGAATCTGCTGTGCTAGACTGCTGGTCAAATTCTCACTTTAAGTCAGAGGTCTTCGATGCAGTCGGGCGTCCGGGTTTCCAACTGCGGCAAGCATAAGCTCGTTTTCGTGTGCGCGGCATTTTTGGCGGCATTTATCGCATCGTGCACGGCGGCCGCGGCGCAGCAAAAGCCGCAAAACGATGCCGGCCCTGCTCCAGTTGCTCCCCTGAATGGTGCGCAGCCGGCATCGCAGGCGGCCCTGAACGCGACAGGCGCGCCAGCGGGTAAAGCAACTCCCCCGGAACCGGCAGTAGATAACGACGATCATCCTCCTCTGGTGAAGTTTGGCCCAGCCGATCTGCTCGAAATCAGCGTTTACAACGTGCCGGAGCTGGCCACAAGGGCGCGGGTCAGTAACTCCGGCGAGATTTATCTTCCGCTGATTGATTACGTTCACGTCGCAGGACTGACGCAGGAGGAAACGCAGTCGCTGATTGAAAAGCGGCTGGAAGACGGCGGATTCGTTCGCAATCCACACGTCACCATCTTCGTCGATGAGGCCGCTTCGCAGGGGGTGACCCTTCTCGGCGAAGTGGCAAAGCCGGGGATTTATCCCGATACGGCTGACCACAAGCTGTATCAGATCCTGTCACAAGCCGGGGGTTTTACTTCCACAGCCTCGCGCAAGGTCGCGATTATTCGCAGAGGCCACCCTGATCCCATTCGCGTCGATTTGCCCCGCGATCTTGCCGACGATCTTTCTGGAAACGTCGATGTTCTGCCCGGAGACACGGTTACCGTGCCGCGCGCTCCCATCATTTACGTCGTCGGAGACGTGGGACGACCCAGCGGGCTCCTGGTTGACAATGGTTCCATGACTGTTCTGCAGGCTCTCGCCCTGGCTGGTGGACCGAATCACACCGCAAAGATGGGGAGCGTGAGCATCATCCACAAATCTGCCTCAGGCAGCATGACCGAAACCCGCATTCACTTGAAGAAGATACTGGAGGCCAAGGCTCCAGACCTGACTCTGAAAGCGGATGATATTCTCTTCGTCCCGATGAGCGGATTGAAGGTAGCTACCGAGAAAACCATGGACGCCGCCATATCCGCAGCGACCGCTGTCAGCATTTACGCAGTGCATCCGTAACCCGGCCGGCAAGACTCTCTAAATCTCTGGTTCGGCAGTCGCGCCGCTGCTCACTTTCTTTAGAAATCGGTCGAGAATCTGGATGTAATTCTTCGCGGTCTGCTCCCGGGATAGATTCTGCAGGATGTATCGCCTTCCGCTCTGTCCCAACGTGGGGCCGAGAGTCGAATCATTCGCCAGTTTAACGATTGCCCGCGTGAGCGCTTGCGCGTTCTCGGGTTCGATCGCAATCCCGGCCTGCGCTTCTTCGACAATCCGCCGCGCCTGTCCCTCGACGCCAAGAATGACCGGCCGCGCGCATGACATGAACTCCAGCATTTTCGTTGGGATCACGGTTTTGAACACATCCGTCTTCTTGAGAAGAACCAGACACGCATCCGATGCCGAAATAAATCCTGCGATCCGCTCGCGCGGTTGCTGATCGAGAAAACGAATATTCGTCAGGTCGCGAGATTTCGCGAGTGCTTTGATGCGAGCTTTCTCGGCCCCTTCGCCGACCAAGAGAAACACGATTTCAGGCTTGTCATGTCGCAGGTGAGCCGCGGTATCGAGCAAGGTTTCCAGCCCATGCGCCATGCCCATGGTGCCGACATAACAGACCAGAAATTTGTTTTCGACGCCGAGTTCGCGGCGCAACGCGCAGTTCGTCGACTCGGGCTGGGGTGAAAAAAGATCAGTCTCGACTCCGTTCTCGACTACCGCGATTTTTTCCGCCGGCACGCGCCAGTGCTCGATCAGATATTCGCGAAACGCCGGAGTCACCACCACGATGAGATGGGCGCGTTCGTAGAGGAATCCAGCAAGCTTTGCAAGCACGCGATGCAAGAGCGAGTCTTCTCCGCCGATGCCAACCGCCGTTAGCGATTCGGGCCAGAGATCGCGCACTTCGAAGACGAACGGGATCTGGCGGGCGAAGGCGAGCCACCATCCGGCGAGCGCGACCAGAAGTTGCGGTGAAGTTGCGATGATGACGTCCGGACGTGGGAGAATCAGGCCACGGAGCGCGGCGGAGATGCAAAATGAAGCGTAATTGCGCATGCGTTCGTGCGCCTTGCGATTGGGTAGCGGCCACAACCAGGTGCGAAAGACCTGGACTGCTCCGAATTTTTGCTCGCAGATAAGCCGGCGCAGGCGCGGACGCCATTCGGCAGGGACGACCCCTGTCGGATGATTGGGAAATCCGGTGAGGATAGAAACGTCGTGACCTGCCCGCGCCCAATGCTGCGCGAGCTCGGCGGCGCGGGCGGCCGGCGCGCCCATCTCGGGCGGAAAATATTGTGAGACGTAGAGGATCTTCACAGGAAGCTAGAGGCTACCGCAAAAATGCCTGTGCAGGGGGCATCGTCATAAAAGGATCGACCGCATCCCACGATCGATCGTATCGGAGCGGCCGAGCGTCTATCGCACTCCAAGCATCCCCAGTATCACGGTAAGGATCATGATGACAAACACGGTAAGTGTCACGGCGACATATTTGCGATCGTCGTCCATCCAGAAGGCATAAATCGAGACGATCACGCGTGCAACGGGAGTCAGGATCAACAACAAAGTTCCCAGCAGAAAATAACTGGTTGGCTCTCCGTGAATGAGACCATGGAAAATCAGGCTGGCGTGATACTGCTCGCGCACCCAACTTGCTGATAGGGGCAAATACTGCGGATGGAGCAGGGCGAGAATGATGCCAATCACGAACAGAATGTTCGAGACGACCATGCCGGCGATGAGCATGTGATAGACGCCGGCATAGACGTTCTGCTCTTCTGCCATCGGCGAAAAGCCAGGATCGGATTGCTCTTTCATATCGTAGAGTCGGGCATGTAGAACTCGATTATGTGGAACTCGGCAGATGGATTCCAAAACCGGCAGCCAGTGCCTGCGCCAGCATCGCGTAAGCCAAGTAAGCCATGAGCGCGCTGAAGATCCATTTGAGCACTGCGCTGTGCAGGCGGTTCATGAGCATGGTGCCGAGCGTTGCTCCCACGGTGGTACCGATCGCCACCGGAGCCACGACCGCAAAGTGGATCAGGCCCGCCATGAAAAATAAAATCGAACTCACGGCGGCTGTGACGCCAATCATCAGTTTGCTGGTCCCCACTGCGACTTTCATGGGCACATTCATGTAGCGGTTCATGGCCGAAACCTTCAGCACGCCGCCGCCAACCCCCAGCAAGCCCGAGGCGAGTCCTGCCAGAGACGCGATTGTGATTCCCGCCGGGGCTCCGCATACGACATATCCCACTTTTCGGTTCGCAGCCAAATCGTGATAGCTGCCCTCCAGCGATAGATATCGCGAGATCGA
The DNA here is from genome assembly GCA_963772045.1 of uncultured Acidobacteriaceae bacterium. Classification (GTDB taxonomy): domain Bacteria; phylum Acidobacteriota; class Terriglobia; order Terriglobales; family Acidobacteriaceae; genus Sulfotelmatobacter. The sequence continues at coordinate 266,694 of CAVYWC010000008.1, forward strand.
GTCGGGTTTAGCCTTGGTAAACAGCCCTTTCGCGATCCGCTCATCGTCGAGGTTGCGTGTGGAAAACGATGCGTAGGCCATATATGCGAGCATGATGGCGAAGATCAGCGAGATTGCCCAGTCGTGCAGATAAATCGCCAATACGGCTCCCACTAACGCGCCGGAGGTTGTAAACAACTCCAGGAACATCGCCAGCCGCAAATTGCTGATGCGCTGCTCGACGTAGGACGATCCGCCGGCGTTCGAAGTGGCGATGACAGAAACGATGCTGGCCGCGACCGCGATCTTCATCGGCAGATGGAAGAGAAGCACCATCGCGGGAACGATGAAGATTCCGCCACCAACACCCAGAAGCGCGCCAAAAAAACCAGCCACCGACGCGGCGGCAAGCAGAAGCAGGACAAAGCTGATCGAATAGGTCAAACGAGCGACGCTCTCCGTGCGCGTGGTCTTTCGTTGAATTGTACCGTATGAGCACAAGGCAACTCGGACGGGTAGCCATGATCGCAATGAAATAGCGCCTTTGCGACCGTCACGAAGAGCGACGATAATCTCGACATGGCCTTCCAACCACGCACTTCATGCACGGCAGTCCGAGCCCTGATTTTCTTGGCCGTCATCGCGGCGGCCGACTCCTTCGGGCAAACCGCCAGCACAAAGTTGTTCGAGAGAGAAGACGCATACATTCGCTCAGAAACTGCGACCCACTTTTTTCGGGGAGCAGTTCTGGTTAGACGGTGGTCAGTAATAACACAACTTGAACGCGCTCTTGTAGCACAGAGCGCGGGTGCGTTTGGCGCGGCTGTGAGTGTAGCTCTCCCAGCGATCGGCGACGCGGGCAAAGGTAGCTTCTCCGGTCAGCCGATGCATAATGCGCAACTGCACGATGTGCAGGCGGTGGTAGAACGGACTGGCGACCATGGGCAGACGCGTGCCCGATTGCTCGTAGAGCGACCAGAATCCGAGATCGTAGCCATCCAAATTGTGCAGCAACGTTTGCACGGCGCGCGAGAAAAAATCGTGCGCAACCTGATCTCTTGTCGCCAGGAAATAATCGTAGACGCCCCACGCGGCCCAGATGAATCCATTCAGGATGTGCGTGGGCGGCGATACGATGTATTCCTCGAACCAGAGATCTCCGCGATCATCTGTGAAGGCGATCCCTCCGTCGGCAATCGGCTGAAAGAAGCTGGCGAACGCGCGGCGCGCAGCGTCCAGATACTTCACCTCTCCGGACTCTTTGTACGCACGCACGAGAACCGAAATTCCCTGGCCTTGGGCTAGTCCCGAATACCACGGGGCTTTTAGCGCGTCGCGATATTCCCAATCGAAGTGATGATTCCAGACAGGAATACCGTGCGGGTTCGCTTCCAGATGCGATAAAAGCCAATGGGCGGCGATAAGAAATTTCTCTCGCCTTGGTGGATCGCCACTTTGCCGAAACGCATTGTAGTTGCCCAACCCGTATTGCGCGATGGCGATGGGATTGTATTGCCGTCCGATTGTGCCGTGATAGTCGAGTTGCGGAACTCCGGCCGCGTCGTACGGCCCCGGGTAATCGGCCTTCTCCGCGAAAAGCATGTAGTACTCGCCGAGTTCGTTCGCAATCGCCCGCGGATTCTCCGTGGGAGTCTCGTGCCAGAACGTCAGATGGCTGTTGCCGCCACCCACGTAGGCGCTGAAGATGCGGCGGTAATAAGCCAGGCTCGGCAAACGTTTCTCTCTGGAGAAGAATGATATTACGGCGAAGTCGTCAGGATTGGATCCGAGGACTGCACCCGGTAGATCGATGTGACCTGATCGTCGGACTTGACCGCAACGGTAGTCAGTGCGAGGTAGGGGCTGGTGTTGTCGCCATCCGGAAAGAAAGCGTTGCCGTACTGAAAAAGCCCCATGGGCCAGAGATCTTTTGCCCATTCGAGCCGCGGGCGCCATCGCTGGGTACAAACTTCGCCGTCATAAATTCTCACGTGGCGATCCCGATTCACTCTGCTTGGCTCGACCATGGTCGAAAAGAAAATGCGCTCGCCCACGCGACAGCCATAAATTGATGAGCTGCTGATCGGCGCCAGTCGCGACAAGTTCCTCTCCCGATCGAGGCGAAAGATGAAATTCGGCTCCAGCGGTGTGTCGGACGAAAAATACAGGCCATCGGCCATGGGAACCAATGCCACCGCCCGGGCCTGCTGATTGCCTTGCAGTACCGTCTCCGTGCGGCTGAAATCACACTCGGTGCGCAGGATGCGGCACTCGTCGCCATAATCTCCGGTCAGAATCCAAAGACAGTTTTCCCACTGGTCGTACACGAGGTTATGTACGTGGCGGATCGCACCTTTGGCGAACGTGTAGGCCACGCTCCAGCTCTCACCGTCCGGCGAGGCATAGATATGAACTTCGTCGCGGGCGGCGTTGTCGAAATATTCTCCCCAGAACACCGATCCATTGGGAAGGGCCGTGATGTGCAGTGGACGCGTACCGCGCGTGATCGTGTGCGTCACCCGAAATTCGTTTTCCTGCGGGCGTAGCGAAACGATTGCGCCCGCAACGGCCGCCACAATTTCTTCCGAGAGAAGCACGGCGGCGGCATGGAATCCGTCGCGAAATAGTCGAGCGGTAATGCGGTTGTAAGCTGTAAGACGGCGTGTCCACGCGGGACGAAATGCCGACACCGGTTCCCATTTCAGGCATGAGGTATCTTCCACGCGAGCGCGCAGAAGTTCGTAGCCGCGTGCGGCGTAGAGTTGATTGCCGCGCCAGGTGAGGGCCCGCATTCCCGGTACACGAGCCACGGGCCTTAGGCTGAACTCATCGCGCGCAGCGATCAATGGAGCAACGGCTCCGACGCAGCCATCATTGATTACCATTCTTCACGCTTACGCATTCTTAACGCGAAGTTCGAGTTCTCATCTGCTGCAAAATGCAACGAAAAAAGCCTCAATGCTTCGCGCAGTTTGACCCCGGCCGTTGTGGATTTATCGCGTGTCCTATCCGTTTTCTTCGTCGATAAGATCGAAATAATCGCAGGGCAGAGAACATTCTTATGCTTAGTATCGAATGTTAGCGTCCGTATGCGGCCGAGGCAAACGCGGCGACGATGACTCGGCACGGATTGCCGATTAGAAGTCAATCCTCGGGTCGCCGTCCGAGATGACGGTCATGCATACCGAAAAGGGCGCCCGCGCGCTCTTCGCTCCATGTGGCAAGCAACATGCATACAACTCGCTTTCCTGTTCGTTGCCGCATTAATTTCGGCCAATCTAAGAAGTTGGTGAGACCTATGCTCAGCCGCTGTGCCAATGTGCAATGCTCGAAACCTTTCTTGCGCCTTCGCGAGGGAAAATTGTTTCTGGTGGAGACGGATCGCCTGATGAAAAAAGGGGAATCCTCAAGCCCGCCGTTCGTCCGCGCGCGACAACCGCACCGGCAGGTTGAACATTTCTGGCTGTGCGATGAATGTGCCGTCCAGTACACGCTGATCTATGACCGTGAACGTGGCGTAGCATTGGCTCCCTTGCGGCGACCGGCAGAGAGCGTGCCTGCTGCCAATGCGGCTCGTTCCGGAGCCGCGTAGTCGGCTGACACAGGCCCAGAGCACAACCTGCGCAACCTTGCGTTCTTTTTCACGCTGCACTCTCCTCATAGCCACCTATTTCTCTTTGCCGCTTATTCGTAACCGCTTTTCTTCCACGTCTTCCAGCCCTGATTCATGGCCTGCAACATGGATTCCGCGGCCTGGCGCAGCCAGTTCGCTTTCTTCTTGTCCAGATCGTGAAGGATCTCCTTGCGCGCGCTTTTCGTTCCCAGATGGACGTTCGCCGTTTCCCATCCCATGGCCGTGAGCAGTCGCAATTCCTGGCCTTCGGTTTTGACGTCGGCGAGTTCGATGCGCGAGCAATGCGGACTCAGGCGGCGCACGATCCAATGACCGCGAAGCTGAACGAACGGATCGGGACAGCGCACCGCTCGATTGATGATCGTCTGATACAGAACTTCCGGAGGTCCCTGATTCCCGTCAGCCCAATAGCAAGCCGATGAAACCAGAGCTTTGGCTTCGCGCGCGATTCGGCCGCCTTTCCAGTCAGCGATGGCCACGTAACGTGCATGTCCCAGGCTGCCCAGTCCGGCGACCCGGTGTGATAGGCGGTAGGGAACATTCGGGGCGGGCATGAGGTGCTCGAGGGCATCGATCGCGCTGACTGGGACCGCTCCCCTTACTTTTTCGAGGCCGTCCATCTTTGCCCAGAAGTGCACAGGATCGCGCAACTCACTCTCGGCCACCTGACGCAGCCAATCGTCATTCTCGCCCAGCACGAACGGCCGCCCGTGTTCGCGCAATCCATCGCGATACCCTTCCAGAATTGCGTCGCCAATGTCTTTGCCTTTGAGTTGAAGGTGCCCGGCTTCGCAGGCCAGTTGTGCGCTCACGGCCAGGCGCACCAGGTCATTCGAAAAGGCCATGGGGTGGGCTTCGTCGAAGTCGTTCACGCCCCAGATGAGGCGGCCCTCCAGGTCGCGCCAGGTGCCGAAGTTTTCCACATGTAAGTCTCCGACAGCGAGCACTTGCGGGCCCTTGGCGAGTTCAGGACACACTTCCGGCCACACTTGCGCCCAGCGGTAGTATGTGGCGCGAAAAAAGGGAAACTCCGCCGCCTTCATGTTGCGGTGTTTCAGGCGCAAATCTTTTTCGATGATGGGCGTTCGGCGGTTTAACCAGTCTTCAAACTGGCGCGTCGCTTTGACGATGTTCATTCCGCGAACGATAGAAGGCAAACCGTTCAGAAGTCAACGGAGGGATCAAGCCAGGTGCATAGACTCAAACGCCGGGCGGAAGGCTGGTTGACCTTTCCTGCGCCCGGCGATTGCGGAGCAGAGCCCTGCGGCCTCGCTCACTCGACGACCCGAGATTACTTTTTGAAATACGCGGCGTTCTTTTCGATGAACTCCTTCTTTTCTTCCGGCACATCCTCGAGCGCGTGGATCGAATCGGAGGTACAGACCGGCACGCAGGCGCCACAATCGATGCAGCCCTCCGGATCTACGTACATCTGTGTGGCCGCTTCGAAGTCGGGCTCCTCCTGCTTGGGGTGGATGCAATCGGTCGGACAAACCTCGACACAAAGGGAGTCTTTGATGCAGTTGTCATTAATCACGTAAGCCATGATGAATCGGTCTCCAGGATGAGTGAGCGCTTCCGGCTCCCTCAAAAAATGAGTCTATGGAGGGACGCAACGGTGATGCTGTGATTTCAATCACAAGCAAACGTGCGTTCGCGGACAACTCGCCTCGAGCAGAAAACTTTGCTGAATTTCGCATTGCACGTGGTTGATGAAAATCACAAACAACTGTGACGTCGGTCACAGAAATCGATGGTCGCAAAGACTTAAATAAGCACAATTGAACTAGGCCTTCTAGTCATAGGAATCGCCCGGCTCCACCCACAGAACCCCACAAGCCGTTACCCCAGACGGCGGGAGCCGGGCGCTTGAAGGCAAAGCGCCCTGTCCGATTCCGAATAACTCAATCCGCCACCATTCCCCCCTTTATTCCAAATACTGTGACTAACTCCACCCCGATTCGCCATTCGCGGATTGTGGCGGGTACGGCCTCGGATGCGGCCGCGGAATGAGATGGCTACATCGGACATGCGGGATAAATAAGAGTCATGGGTCTTGAGGCAGGGCACAAAATATGCTCTCATAGATACAAAGCCTTGACCCGCATGGCACTCGCCATGCGCGCCGTAACCTCCACCCTTTAGCCTACATTTTCTTGAGGAGGAACATCGTGAGTAAAGTCTCGTACATTCCCAAAGATTACAACACCATTACGCCCTATCTGGTTGTGAAGGGCGCTGCCCGGGCGATCGAATATTACAAGAAAGTTTTTGGTGCGAGCGAACTGGTTCGCATGAATGGTCCGGACGGCAAGGTCGGCCACGCCGAATTGAAGATTGGCAATTCGCGGATCATGTTGGCCGACGAGAACCCCAACATGGGGCAGGGACACACCAGCGCGGCCACGGTTGGTGGCAGCCCGGTGAGTCTGTATGTCTACCTCCCTGACGTCGATCAGGTGGTTCAGCGCGCTACGGCTGCGGGAGCGAAACTTCTGAAGCCGGTGGAGAACCAGTTCTATGGCGACCGCAATGGTTTCATTCAAGATCCCTTCGGACATCTATGGGGCATTGCGACCCACGTGGAAGACGTTTCGCCGAAGGATATGGAAGAACGGATGAAGAAAGTCATGCAAGCTGCGTAATTCGATGGCAGAGGAGGCGGGACAAATGCGTCCCGCCTTTTTTGCGTCCGACGCTGGCTGTACCTTTTGGCGGTACAGTCTTCCGCAAACCTGAAAGATGACGGAGTCGAACGCGTGGCGGCGTTCTCTCTTCTGTCCTACTGCCTGATCCTTGGGTTGGCCACTGAATACAGCACATCTGTCAGAAAATTCACGGCCACGTACGTCAACCCGATGGCCAGAATGCAGCCTTGCACCACGGAGTAGTCGCGGTTGGAGATGGCGTCGATGGTGAGGCGTCCGATGCCGGGCCAGGAGAAAATCTTTTCCGTTACGATGGCACCGGCGAGCAGCGCTCCGAATTGCAGGCCCAGCACCGTCAGCACTGGGATCATTGCGTTACGCAGCGCATGGCGGTAGACGACCGTGCGTTCGGGCAAGCCTTTGGCGCGGGCGGTGCGGACGTAGTCCTGGCCGAGCTCTTCGAGCATCGACGTGCGCACCATGCGCGTGAGAATGGCAGCGAGCGCGCTGCCCATGGTGACTGCGGGCAGAACGAGATTGGCGAACGATCCGGCTCCGGAGACGGGCAGCCATCCAAATTTAATCGCGAAGATCAGGATGAGAATGGGGCCGAGCGCGAAGTTGGGGAACGATAAGCCGAAGAGGCTGACGACCGAAAGCACACGGTCGTCCCACCGATTGCGGTGAAGCGCGGAGCGTACTCCGGCGGGAATGGAGAGCACGATGGCGATGAACAAAGATGCGAGCGTCAGCTGCAACGTATAGGGATAGCGTTGCGCGATCAGTTGCGCGACGGACTGGTTGTAACGCAGCGAACGTCCGAGATCACCGTGAACAACCCCATTCCAATATCGAACGTATTGCGTGCTGAGCGGCGCGTCGAGTCCGTAGGCGTGGCGGGTCGCGGCGATGTCGGAGGGCGGCGCGCCTTCACCGAGCATTTGCGCGATGGGATCTCCGGGGACGAGATGGATCAGCAGGAACACAATGCTCACCACCAGCCAGATGACCGGGAGGGTGTAGAACACGCGTTGGAGGATGAGTTTCACACTCAGTGTCCTGCTCCCGTCGCCGCTTCTGCTTCGCCATCCACTTTCGCGATCTTCTCGATCCGCACCAGCGCGATGCGGTGGCCTTCCATCTCTTCGACCGTATAGCGGCGGCCTTCATATTCAAATGAGTCGCGCAGCTTCGGGATGCGCTGTAATCGCGCCAGAATAAATCCTGCCAGCGTTTCGAACCCAGCATCATGCGGCAGGACTAATCCATATTCGGCTTCGAGATCGCGGATATTCACCGCGCCTTCAAGAACAAGCACTGATGAATCTTCGAGCGCGGGCTCGCTGGGCGAAACGTCAAATTCGTCTTCGATGTTCCCCACGAGTTGCTCGAGGATATCTTCGACCGTAATGACACCGGCAGTCGATCCGAATTCGTCGACCACGACCGCCATATGCCGGCGGCGTTCCTTGAATTCGTCGAGCAACTCGGCGAGAACTTTCGTCTCGGGCACAACCAGTACGTCATGCATGATCTGCGCGATTTGCATCTTCGAGATGCGCGTGGCGCTGGTCTGGCCAAGATTGCTCAGGCGCAGACGCATCCAGCGCATCAGATCTTTGTAGTAAAGCACTCCCACAATGTGCTCGGGGCCGCGTTGCGGATCGTAAATCGGAATGCGTGAGTGCTGCCCTTCGACTACGCGGATGAGCGCTTCATCGAGCATCAGGTCGGAAGGCAGCGAAAAAATATCGGGACGGGCCACCATCACTTCGCGCACAGTAATCGTGTCGAGTTCGATGGCGCTGTGAATCATTTCCTCCTGAAACTCTGGAATCTGGCCGAACTGGCGGCTGGCGGTGACGATCAGCTTGAGTTCGTCGGGAGAATGCACGGCGCCGCCGCGGCGGGTCAGTTGAGCTCCGAACAGACGTAAAACCACGCCTCCGGAGCGGCGCATAAAAAACAGGATCGGGCGCGTGATGGTCAGGAACGCTTCCATCGGCGCCGCGACCGCCAGGGCAATCTGCTCGGCGCGCTGCAGGGCCAGCGTCTTGGGAACGAGCTCGCCGAGCAGCACGTGCATGTAAGTGATCAGGCTGAATGCGATCGCAATGGCGATGGTGTGGGCGTAGATCGCCATGTGGGGCAGGCGATGCACGAACTGCATGCCCTCCACAAGGCGGGCAACCATGGGCTCGCCGATCCAGCCTAGGGTGAGGCTGGCGATGGTGATGCCGAGCTGCACGCCGTTCACGACGTCGTCGAGATTTTGGTGGAGGCGCTGGACAATGCGGGCGCCGATGCGTCCGGATTCGATCAATTGCTGGATGCGCGTGTCGCGAATGCTGACCAGGGCAAACTCGGCCGCCGCGAAAAATGCGTTCCCTGCCACGAGTAGAAGGATCAACAAAACCCGCAGCAGGACAAAAGCGATCATGGAGGGCTAATTCTAACATTCGGAAGCAGTTGAGGAATCAGGGTATACGACTGGACAGCCCATGGTGCCGTCCCTACTCGGAGGCGGGATAGGCGCCTGGCGAAGAGTGTTGCCGTCGGGCCGACAAACTCCATGATTCAATGCCTGGCATCACAAATATCACCCCCCAAATGCGCTATCCTTTCTGTAAGCGGCTTGTCTAACTAGCAGGCAGAGGACAGGTTCCTGCCGGTTGTCTTCCGGGACTCAAAATCGTAACCACCAGTTCGAACCATAATTCTCGAAAGAATTCTTGAATTTAGGAACAAAAATAACCCCAGGCACGTACAACAAAATGAGAGCTGGCAAGGCTCGAATGCATTGGGACAGCACGACCCTGGACCGGGGAAGTTCCACCCGCAGCACGCACAAGGAGGAATTGTGAACGGTAACGGCAATCATAAGAAGAAACGCCGCAAGGTTTGGATATGGAGCGGAGTGGGCGTTGCCATTGTGCTGTTGATTGCGGGAGGAGTTATCGCGGCAACCCGCGGCGGGACGAAGATCGATCCCACCAAACTGGCCAAAGTCGAACGCGGTGACTTGGCCAAGAGCGTGGTCGCGACCGGTAAGGTCACCCCGATCACCAAGGTCGAAGTGAAATCGAAGGCCAGCGGCATCGTGAAGAAGCTTTATGTCGATTACGGCGACCGCGTGAAACAGGGACAGCTGCTGGCGCAACTCGACAAGGCTGAGATCCAGGCCCAGGTCGATCAATCGCGGGCAGCTCTGGAAGCCGCCGAAGCAAACCTGAAGAGTTCGCAGGCCGATTATCAGCGCGCCAAGGTCGATGCCGAAGGTCCGGATGTGCCGCTTTTGAAGCGCCAGTATGACCGTTCCCTGGCCATGGCCAAAGACGGTGTGGTTTCAGCGTCGACTCTCGATGACGCAGACAAAAATTATCAGATGGCGCTGAACAAACAGAATGTATCCAAAGCGCAAGTCACGGTGCTGAACGCTAAGATTGCCCAGGCGCAAGCGCAGGTGGCGGAAGATGAGGCCAATCTGAAGCAACTGGAAGAGCAGCTCAGCTACACCGATATTGTCTCGCCCATCGATGGAATCGTGCTCTCGCGCGACGTTGAGATGGGCGATGCGGTGAGCTCGATTCTCGTTCTGGGCTCGTCGGCCACACTGGTCATGACGTTGGGCGATACCAGCGAAGTGTATGTCAAAGGCAAAGTCGACGAGAGCGACATTGGAAAGGTTTATCTCGGGCAGCGAGCGCGCATCAAGGTGGAATCGTTCAAAGACAAAACCTTCGAGGGCAAGGTAACCAAGATTTCTCCCATGGGCGTGGAGAAAGACAATGTCACCACCTTTGAGGTGCGCGTCTCGATTCAGAATCCGGGCGGCGAATTGAAAGCGGAAATGACCGCCAACGCCGAAATCATTCTCGACGAACATAAGAACGTGCTCCAGATTCCCGAGGGCGCGATCATCTACGACAAGGACAAGAAAGCTTTCGTCGACATTCCCGATCCCAAGGGAAAAGACGGAATGGACAAGATCGCCATCAATATCGGGATCTCCAACGGCGCAAAAACCGAGGTCCTGGGAGGGCTGAAAGAAGGACAAGAGGTCGTCCTGCAATAAGCCAAGCCCCAGGTTTGTTATTCCGGAAAACGACATGAGCCCACGGTCCCCACTTCGGATTAGCGATGGTGCAGCCGGGACTGTCAGCCCGTGGCCCAAGGCCGAAACCCCAGACTCGCTCCCGGCTCACGTCGTGATACCTCTGTCGGAGATATTCCGAGAGGCCGTCGCGACCTTTCGGGCGCATAAGATGCGGACATTTCTCACCATGTTCGGCATTATCTGGGGCATCTCGTCGGTCATTCTGCTGGTAGGTCTGGGACGAGGGTTCGTCGTCGATCAGAAAAAGCATATGGAGACGCTGGGCAAAGACCTCGTCATTGTATGGGGCGGGCGCACGAGCGCGCAGGTTGGAGGACGCGCCGCCGGGCGCGAGATCCGGCTGAATGTGGACGACGCAGAACTGATCCGCGACGAATGCTATCTCATCAAAAACGTGAGCCCAGAACTGCGACGAACCATTCCGGAAGTAAGCCAGTTCAATTCCGCAAATCGCGGAGTCGTGGGCATGTGGCCCTCGTATCAGGAATTTCGTTCTCTGAAACTTGCTGAAGGACGCCTGATCACCGACGAAGATGAAGCACAGGGCCGGCGCGTGCTGGTACTCGGTGCGAAAGCATACCGCCAGCTTTTTCCCGGTCAGCCCGCAATTGGCGCGACAGTGCTGGTCGAGAGCATGCCATATTCGGTGATTGGAGTCCTCGAAGAAAAGAAGCAGAACTCGAACTACAGCGGTCCGGATAATGATTATCTATTCGCGCCCTACTCGGCCGTGTCGCGCGATTTTCCTCCTCCCGATAAGCCGGGCGCCGGCATCACGCGCGGCTATCTCGATGACATCGTGTTCCAGGTGATCAATCCCGAAGATCACGAAGCGGCAGTCATGCAGGTGCGGCGGACCATCGCGCGCGTGCGCCATTTCGATCCGCTCGACAAGGACGCGCTCTTCATCTGGGACACAATGGATGGCGCCAAGCAATTGGCGAAAATCTTTGGCGTGGTCACGATATTTTTTGGTTGTGTTGCGATCGTAACGCTCTGCCTGGGCGGCATTGGCGTGATGAATATCATGCTGGTTTCTGTAACCGAGCGCACCCGAGAGATCGGGACCCGCAAGGCGATTGGCGCGACCAAGCGCGACATCCTGCGGCAGTTTTTTGCGGAATCCGCCATGCTAACCATCGTCAGCGGCATTCTCGGCCTCTCCTTTGGCTCGGGCGTCTGCATCGCGATGACAACTTTGCCCCTGCCTGACTTCGTTCCCCACCCCATCATTTCGCCCATTTCGATTATTGCTTCGATTCTCACGCTTTCGTTGATTACCGTGACGGCGGGCATGTATCCGGCGCGCCGCGCGGCCGACATGACACCAGTGGAGTCACTACGCTATGAATAACACTGACCATCTCCGCTCAACTCACGTATCCAGCCGGCTTTCCATGATCGCCGCGCTCGTCGTGCTCTTTGCAACCACAACTGCAGTCGCATCTACGCCGCAGGGGACGTTCGACAAGAGTTTCTCGGTGAACGGCCCGGTCGATCTCGAAGTTCTCACGCACTCCGGCGACGTCACCATTCGCGCCGGCGCCTCCGGATCGGTTCAGATTCACGGCAAAATCTTCGTCGGCGATCATTGGCTGTTCGGAAACCGCCCAGCCGACGTTCATTCCATCGAGCAGAATCCGCCCATTCGCCAGGACGGCAACAGCATTCACATCGACTATGTGAATGCGAGAAACGTCTCCATCGATTATGAGATCACGGTGCCCGCCGATACCAGCATCCACACGCATAGCGGTTCCGGCGACGAGACCATTGAAGGCACTCGCGGCAACGTCGAACTCGAGACCGGATCGGGCGACGTAAAGATGAAAAATGTGAATGGCCAGATTCGCCTGCAGACGGGCTCGGGCGATGTTCGCGCGCTGCAGATTTCGGGCGCGGTGAAAGGTGGTACCGGCAGCGGTGATATCGAGTTGGAAGAGATCGGTGCAGGCGATGTCGACCTGCACGCCGGGTCAGGCGACATTACCGCGCATGGAGTTCAGGGGGCATTTCATGCCGAAGCGGGCAGTGGCGATATCACAGCCGAAGGCACGCAGACTGGCGCATGGGAAGTCCGAACCGGCTCGGGCAATGTGCATGTGAAGCTTGCAGCCGCCGCCGCTTTCGACGCCGACATTTCAACCAGTTCCGGATCCGTTTACATCGAGCCACCGGTCGAAATGACTGTCCAAGGGCGCATTGGAGAAGAGCGGAAGCATATCCAAGGCAGAGTGCGCGGCGGTGGCCCGCTGCTGAGCGTGCATACCGGCTCAGGCGATATCCACATTCAGTGAGCCCTGAGTCTTGGGCCCCGAGTCGCGAGTAGAAATATCAACTCGCACTCGGGACTCGCGACTCGTAACTCGGGACTATGTTCATAAAGGAACTCATCACGCAAGGCCGGCAGTCGCTGCTGCGCGATCGCATGCGCTCCGCGCTGACCATGCTGGGCATCGTCTGGGGATTGGCTTCCGTGGTGCTGCTGCTTGCCTATGGCCAGGGACTCGGCGGCGCCGTGCTCAACGCGTTCCTGAACATGGGAAACAACGTGATTGTCCTGTGGCCAGGACAGACCAGCATGCAGGCTGGCGGCCAACGTGCGGGCAAGCCGATCAAATTCCAACTCGAGGACGTAGAGGCGATCCGGGATGAAGTGCCAATCGTCCGCGCGGTCAGCGGCGAGATCGATCGCGATTTCGGATTCAAGCGCGGCACGCGCGTGGTCTCCATCATGATTCGCGGTGTCGACTTGCCCTATGGGCAGATGCGGAAACTTACTCTCGCCGACGGCCGCTACTTCAGCGAGACCGATTTCTCGGACCACCGGCGCGTGGTGATTCTCGGCTACGAAGCCGCGAAGAAAGTGTTCCAGGGCGCACCCGGCGTGGGCCAGCACGTCGAAATCGGCGGGCTGGATTTCGAAGTCATCGGAACCATGCGCAACAAGATTCAGGACTCCATGTATGAGGGGCCGGATAACGAGAACGCGTTTATTCCGTTCGCCCTGATGCGCGATCTGAAAAACCTGCGCGATCCCGACGAAATCATCATTCAACCAACCTCGGCTCAGTTAAACAAGAAGGCCCTGATGGCTGTTCGCGAGGTGATCGGGCGGCGGCATCACTTCGATCCCAAGGACGACAAAGCCACGCCGGAGTGGGACACCATCGAAGATCGCAGCATGATCAATGCGTTCTCGTACGGCCTGCAGGCAGTGCTGGGATTGATCGGCGTGTGCACGCTTGCGGTGGGTGGGATCGGCGTGATGAACATCATGCTGGTCTCGGTGACCGAGCGTACCCGCGAAATCGGATTGCGCAAAGCCATTGGCGCGCGCCCCCGGCATATTCTGCTGCAGTTCCTACTCGAGGCTTTGGTGCTGACATTTGTTGGCGGGCTGATCGGAATGGCGGTCGCCGAATTTTTCACCTGGATCATCCCTCCCATGCCGCTCTATGACGAGTTCTACAAGACTGCCGACCACGAGGGCGCAATTTTCCTGCACGCCTCGATGGGCGTCATGATGGTTTCATTCCTGATTCTGTCGATGGTGGGAATCGTCTCAGGATTCTTCCCTGCCCTGAAGGCGGCGCGTCTGAATCCGATTGAGGCGTTAAGGTATGAGTAGCAGTCCAGCACGGCCACGCGTTCTGATTTTTTCCTCTGTGTGGCGCCATTACCGAAGGACTCCCTATGTTGTCGCGAGAGCGTCGCGTCTTGTTACCACCGTGCCTTGACCTGCAGGCTGTTCCGGAATTAACTTCGCAGAATCAGGGAAAGTTCTGTCTTCCAGATTTCGTCTGACATCATTTTTTTCGACCAGCGAGGAAAAGTGGCCCATCGTCCGATTGTCACTCTGACCACCGATTTTGGACTCAACGATCATTTTGTTGGCGTGATGAAGGGAGTCATTCTCGAGATCGTGCCCGAAGCTGCGATTGTCGACATCTCCCATGCCGTGCAGGCCTTTGACGTGCTCGACGGCGCTATCGCCATTTCGCAGGCCTATTCCTATTTTCCGACCGGCACGGTGCACGTTGTGGTTGTGGATCCGGGCGTCGGCACCACGAGGCGGCCGATCATCGCTTCCAGCGACGGATATCATTTCGTCGCGCCCGACAATGGTGTGCTGTCTATGGTCTATGCCAAAGAAGAACGCATTCATGTGCGGCATGTCACCTCGGACCATTATTTTCGCCAGCCGGTGAGTAACACGTTTCATGGTCGCGACGTGTTTGCGCCGGTGGCCGCGTATCTAGCCAAGCAGGTCGATTCCCACAAATTCGGAGACGAGATTGAAGACTTTGTGCGCTTCGCAGCGCCGCGCCCCAAGCCTGCCGGGGACAATCGCATTCGCGCCGTCGTGCTCAAGGTCGACCGTTTCGGAAATCTCATCACGAATGTGACCCCGCAAGATGTCCCCGCGCTTTTTTCTGTCCAGCCGGGACCATTCAAAGTTGTTGTAGGAAGTAAGGAAGTCACCGAAATGCAGGCATCCTATGCCGACGGCGCGCCGGGGCAAGTCTTCGGCATTCTCGGCAGCATGGGATATCTGGAAATCGCGGCCAACCGCTCGCCCGCATCCCAGATCACCGGCGCAAATAAGGGCAGCGAAGTCAGCATCGTGCTCGGAGACTCCTCAGCCGCCGGCAAGACCGCATGATCTACAACCTTTTCACCACAGAGGCAAAGAGACACGGAGAGAAACTCAAGAAAAGCGTTTCTCTATGACTCTGTGACTCCGTGTCTCCGTGGTGAATGATTCACGAGTTCTTCGGCCTGGGATGGACGTAGCGCTCCATCTGGCCCGTCCAGCCGAGAAAACGCCACAGGTTGGTGCGCTCGCGCCAGATGAAATCCCAAAACTCCAGGAAACCGATCTGCGTCATCTTCACACCGGTGTAGGTTTCGATCCGCCACAACAAGTATGGGCTGCGCCAGGGTGCCAGGCGATGTCCCTTGGTCGCATTCCAGAGAAAGCGCAGTCGTGAGCGCATGGCAGCATGATAGCGTTTCGCTCTCGCATACCCAAATTACCGACGTATGGAGGATAGCCGAACTAATCCGGCTTGCCCGTGTAGTGCTCTTCGCTATGAACATCGGAATGGTCGTCCAGAGATTCCAGGTGTGTGATGATCTCCGCCGGACTGTCTAGCTCTTTCGGCAAGCGCTCTTCGAGAATCGTGGCCATGCGATGTGCCTCACCTACGGGCGTCAAGTGCGGAAAAAGCAGATGGACCTCAATGATTTGCCGATACCCGGTAGTCCGAAAACGTACGCCGTGGTAGCTGATCCCGAGTTCTTCGCAGATCGCGTCGAGTTTTTCGCGGATCTTTTTGCCCGCGGCAGGATCTCCATAGTCCAGCAAGCCCACCGCTGAATGCCACACCAGTTGCCCACCGGACCACAGAATATTGAGCGCGACGACAATGGCCACGAGCGGGTCAAACGGTTTCCAGCGCGTCAGGAGGACCAATCCCAAGCCGGCTACCACCCCGAAGCTGGTCCAGCTGTCGGTAAGCACGTGCTTGCCGTCCGCTTCCAGGATCAGAGATCGAGTGCGGCGTCCGACTCGCAAAAGGTAGTATCCCAGTCCAGCATTCAGAACTCCCGCAGCCAGCACCAGAAAACTGCCCGCGCCGAGGTTTTCCAGTCGCAGCCCAATGATCCAGTTCTCAACGGTCGCAACCAGAATTGCGATGCTGGCCAATATGATCATTGCGCCTTCGAAACCAGCCGAGAAGAACGTGATGCGTTCGTATCCATAAAGAAATTCGGGAGCGGCCGGTTTCGCGCTAAGTCGAAGGCTGAAGGCGGCGAACGCAACCGCTACGACATGCACCACGGATTCCGCCGCGTCCGAGAGAATGGCCGTCGAATGGGTCAGAAAATATGCGGTAAGCTTTCCCAACAGCATGAGAACGCCGAGAATCAGGGAAAGCCGCATGGCAAAGCGCGCATCACGCAGCTCTTGCTCGTTTCGGCGAAAGGCGGTTTTGTATCGCAGAGTAGTAATAGAGCGCATGCTCCCATAGCCTGTCACGTGCGGCTGTGATGCAAATCACAGCGGCACATACTTCTCTGCCGACTTCGCGCTAAACTTCAGCATTCAGCTTAGATTCGCTCGACTCCATGCCTCGACCCTCAGCACTGGCCGGCCCCGGCAATCGCTGGATCATCGCGATCGCCGTGATGTCCAGCGCGATCATGGAGGTCATCGATACCTCGGTCGTCAACGTCAGCCTGCCGCACATCGCCGGATCGCTTTCCTCGAGCGTCGACGAAGCCACCTGGGTGCTCACCTCTTATATCGTCGCCAACGCCATCATTCTTCCCATCACCGGCTGGCTCTCTAACTATCTCGGGCGAAAGCGCCTGCTGATGACCGTGGTCACGGGATTCACCGTGTCCAGCGTCTTATGCGGGCTGGCGCCCAGCCTGCCCATGCTGATTTTTTTTCGCGTGCTTCAAGGTACGACCGGAGGAGGACTGCAGCCCATCTCCCAGGCCGTCCTGCTGGAAGAGTTTCCGGTCGAGGAACGCGGCAAAGCCATGGCCTTCTGGGGTCTGGGAATCGTGGCCGCACCGATCCTCGGCCCCACTCTCGGAGGTTGGATCACCGACACCTATTCCTGGCGATGGGTGTTCTACATCAATGTGCCAATCGGCCTCTTGAGCCTGGTCATGATTTACCTGTTCGTTTACGATCCGCCGTATATCCGACGCGGCACGCTGCGCGCTGATATTGTTGGATTGGGCATGCTCGCCATCGGAATGGGCGCGCTGCAGATCATGTTCGACAAGGGCCAGGAAAAAGACTGGTTCGGATCGGAGCTGATCCGGCTTCTTGCCATCCTCGCGGTCGTATTTCTCACCGCGTTCGTCATTCGCGAGCTCCTGGTCAAAGATCCCATTGTTCGTTTCAGCCTTCTGCGATACCGCACCTTTGCCGTCGGTCTCGTCCTGGCGACCGTGCTGGGTTTCGTTCTCTATGGAAGCCTGGTTCTGTTGCCGTTATTCATGCAAACGCTTCTCGGCTGGACGGCCACGACCGCAGGGATATGGACCAGCCCTCGCGGCATTGCCACAGCCCTATGCATGCCCGTAGTCGGATATCTGCTTGGAAAAGGCTGGGACGAACGCTGGATGCTCGCCTTTGGATTCGCCGTGGCGGGCTTCGCGTTCTTCGGCTATTCCCACATGGATCTGAACTCCGGCACCTGGGATATTTTTTGGTACCAGATCAACCAGGGCTTCGGCATGGCATTTCTATTCATTCCCTTGACTACGCTGACCATGGAACCGATCCCCAAAGAACAGACAGGCTACGCCACCAGCCTGTACAGCGTAATGCGCAACATCGGATCGAGCATGGGAATCTCGTTCGTGACCACATGGCTCGCCCGCCGCTCGCAGTTTCATCAGGACGTTCTGGCGGCGAATCTCACCCCGGGCAGCCTACCCGCCGAGCAGATGCTTCAACAGACGCAGCGCTTTATGCAATTTCGAGGTTTCGATATCGGAACGGCCACTCAGAAAACTGACGCCCTCTTGTACCAGCTACTGCAACAGCAGGCGTCATTGTTGAGTTATTTGGATGTGTTCCGTTTAATGGGCATTCTGTTTCTGGTGAGCATTCCCTTGATCTTAATCATGCGGCGGCCACGCAGAGCACGATCGCCGCTTCGGGTAAACCCAGTCCATTAATCGTGAGTTTTCTGGAAAACGAAGACTTGAAAGACCAGATCCGAGAGCCCCGAAGAGACTCAAGCAGGAGCCCAGCCAACATTCCTGGCTAACCCGAATGCTTCACACCAGCCTCAGCATCTGGCCGGTCATTTACGACTTTCTTCTGTCTTTCACTTTCCTCTTCAGCCGAATGCGAGGTGATTCCCTGCGCGGGTCGCTTCGGAGTCCGGGTCGAAACAGATCCTTCGTGCGCCTGCACTTCCGGTTCCGTGCGATGCCGTTCCGACCGTGTCTGCACGTCGCGAGGGTTGCGATTCATTCCGGTCTCGGCGCCTTGCATCCTGGTATAGAGTTCCTCGTCCGCCGGAGAGTCGGCTTCGTAAGGCTGCTCGTTCGCTTCCAGGTCGCTTTGCTCCGGAATCGTATTTGGCTGCGTCTGCGTGTGCGGCGTCTTCTGTATTGTCATGGAATTTGTCTCTCCAGCCGGTGGGATGCCGAAACGCGAACGTTTCGCCATAAATTTCACTTCGATCTTCAGGTGCGGCGCGACAATCCCACCCTTGCTCCAGTATAGCTTTCGGGACCCGGCTGGGCGTCTAAATCCCGGCGCGCCTGTCGAGCCCCGCCCCGACTGTATAATCGAACTTAAGGTTCTGCATTTCTTCGCAGTCCAGCTTTCATCTTCTTTACTTGGAGCGTGACCTTTGGGCGCACATACACATCAACACGGACCAGCACAACCCGGACCGCAACCACTTCCCGGCGTAGACGCCATCATCGCGGTGGGATCCGGCAAGGGCGGAGTTGGAAAGACCACATTGTCCGTGAACCTGGCTGTCGCGCTCGCCCGGATGGGCCACAAAGTCGGTCTGCTCGACGCCGATGTCTACGGTCCGAATGTTCCGCTGATGCTCGGTGTCAACTCCCAGCCCCGCATGGTCGGAGAGAATCGCATCGAGCCCATCGAAGCCTTCGGCCTCAAAGTAATCTCGGTCGGATTCCTGAACCCCGGTGATAAGCCCGTCATCTGGCGCGGTCCCATGCTGCACCAGATCGTGCGTCAGTTCCTTGGTCTGGTCGAATGGGGACATCTCGACTACATGATCGTTGACCTTCCCCCGGGCACCGGAGACGTCGCTTTGTCGTTAGTTCAAACCGTGCCGCTGACCGGCGCCGTCGTAGTCTCCACTCCATCCGACGTTTCCCTACAGGATGCGCGCAAGGCCATCGAAATGTTTCGCCAAATGAAGGTTGATCTCGTGGGCATGGCCGAAAACATGAGCTATTTCGTGTGCCCGCACTGCCAGCATGAGATTGACATCTTCTCCCGCGGAGGAGCCGAGCGAACTGCACGACAGTTCGACGTGCCATTCCTCGGCAGCATTGCGCTGGATCCAGAAGTTCGTCGATCGGGCGACACCGGCAAGCCGGTTGTCCTCGAAGGTGAGAACTCCCCGCACGCCAAGTCGATCTATGAATTTGCGGCGAGAGTGATCGAGCGGGTCGCAGAGATCAAAGCCGCAGCTCCGGCCAACGTGATCCAGATTCAGTAGCGTTTTACCCTATGTTGCTCTGTGCCCGTATGGTTGACAGTCCTCCCCCGCGTTCCTAGAATCCAAACAGGATCGCGGCTTGGGTCCAAAAGGCAAGCTACTGCATCCAATATACTTAAGTGGAATGAGTCCAAAGCGGTTCTCCCCAGCGGACGCTGTTCGGACCGAAACAACTGATACCCACGATGCCTGCTGACGCAAATATTGGAACGCGTGAACGCGAAATTCTGACCGCCCTCGTCGAGACGTTTATCTCAACCGGCGAGCCCGTCGGCTCGCGCACGTTGGCGCGGTCGAACCGCGAAGGCCTGAGCCCCGCTTCCATCCGCAATGTGATGGCCGACCTTTCCGACGCCGGATTTCTGGAGCAGCCCCACGCCTCCGCCGGCCGCATCCCGACCACCGAAGCTTATCGTTATTACGTCGAGCAGATCTCCGGCAACGCGCGCCTGACTCCGCAGGAAGAGGCTAAGATTTCAGAATCTCTGGCCGGCATTACCGACGTGCAGGAATTCATGGAGCGCACATCGCACGTGCTCTCGCTCATCTCTCGCAATGTCGGGGTAACGGTAGCCACCAGCGGTCCGAAAAACGCTCTCGAGCACGTCTATTTCTCGCGCTTAGGAGATCAGAAGGTCCTAGCGGTCGTCGTGACCCGCTCCGGCCTGGTGCGCGACCGCGTTCTGCGCCTCGATCTCTCACAAGCCGATCTCGATCTCGCCGCGCGCTTTATCAATGACAACTTCCGCGGCTGGACTATGGAAGCTTTGCGCTCCGAACTCTCACGCCGCATTGAGCAGGAGCGCAGTGAATATGACCGTCTGATGCATTCCGTGGAGCAGCTTTACAAGCAGGGAGCACTCGCCGCCGAGCAGGGATCGCAAGTCGTCTTCATCGAAGGTGCTGCCAACCTGGTCACCGGCGAGCAGGACCGCGAACGCCTGCAGGAAATGTTAAAGACCCTCGAGGAAAAGGAAAAAGTCATCCAACTCTTAGGCGCGTACCTCGACGTGAAGCAGGAAGCGGTGCGGGTCGTCATCGGGCTCGACGAGACTTTGCCCTCGATGCGCAATTTCGTGCTGATTGGCGCACCCGCCCACGCCGGAAACGAGATGATGGGATCCTTGGCCGTGATCGGTCCAACGCGCCTGGATTATCAGCACACCATTACCGCGGTTTCATACATTGCGCGCCTTTTCGACAAAATTTTGAATGAATCGGAGTAGGTACGGCAGTTATGGGTAAATCAAACGGAAAAACCAAAATAGAGAACGTAGGCATCGACTTGGAACACGAACTCCCACCCGTCGAGGACAATGAAAGTTCATCGGATGGTACTCCGACCTCTGCCGGCACGATTGCCGACGGATCTTCCGAACGGGCGGCTGAGTTCCAAAAAGTAAAGGCGGAACGGGACTCGCTTTTTGATCGCCTGGCGCGGGCCCAGGCAGAATTCGACAACGCTCGCCGTCGCGCCGCTAAAGAGCAGCAGGATTATCGTGATTTCGCCACCGCCGACGCCATCAAAACGCTGCTGCCCGTGATGGATAGCTTCGAGCGCGCATTGCGGGTCAAATCCGACTCCAACGAATTCCGCAACGGCATCGAACTGATCTACAAACAACTGCAGGACGCATTGGCCAAGCTCGGGGTGTGCGCGATTCCGGCCAAGGGCGAGCCTTTCGATCCGCATTATCATGAAGCGATTGAAATGGTCGAAACCTCGGATACGCCCGATCATCATGTCATCGACGAGTTGCAGCGCGGCTATCAATTGAAGGATCGCCTGCTGCGGCCGGCGATGGTGAGAGTCGCAAAGAATCCCGGAAAATAGCAGCTTTTGAAAGCAGCAGCGTAGCGCGGCTTTGAAAGGACGCGGATCTGAAGTGGCAGGGCTTTGAAAGGGCACGGCTTCAAGCTGCGCCGTAGATGCAGTCAAATAATCGGCGGCTTTAGCCGCTGAGGAAATTGCGCCGAAAAGTCTCCGCAGAGAAAGGTTTTGTTCTGGCCACACACGCAAAACGTGATTATTACGAGATCCTTGGTGTAACCCGCACGTGCTCTGAGATTGAGCTGAAGAGCGCCTACCGCAAACTTGCGCTTCAATATCATCCTGACCGCAACCCCAACAACCCAGATGCCGAAGAAAAGTTCAAAGAAGTCAGCGAAGCCTATGCGGTGCTCGCCGATTCTGACAAACGTGCCGCCTATGACCGCTTTGGCCATGCGGGTCTCGGCGGAGGCGGAGCTTCCCCAGGCTTCGATCCCTCGGTCTTCCAGGATTTCAGCGATATCTTCGGCGACCTCTTCGGATTTGGCGACCTCTTTGGTGGCACCAGCGGAGGAGGACGCCGCCGCGCCCGTGTACAGCGCGGCGCCGACCTGCGCGAAGATCTCACCATCGAATTCGAACAGGCATTCTTCGGAACCGAAACTCAGGTCATAGTTCGCCGCCACGAAGCCTGCGAGGAGTGTCGCGGCTCTGGCGCCGCCGCCGGCAAAGGACCAACCATCTGCCGTTCCTGCGCTGGGCGCGGCCAGGTTCGTTACCAGCAAGGATTTTTCAGCATCGCCCGCACCTGTCCCACCTGTCAGGGCACGGGCAGCGTCATCACCGATCCTTGCCCCAAATGCAAGGGCGATGGCCGCGTTCTGCGCCAGCGCACGGTCGACGCCAAAATTCCCGCAGGCGTGGAAGATGGCACGCGCATTCGTTTTTCCGGAGGCGGCGAGGTCGGTCCCTTCGCTGGTCCGGCCGGCGACTTGTACGTCGTGCTGCACGTAAAAGAGCATCCCTTCTTCGTTCGCGAAGCTAACGACCTGCATTGTGTCGTCCCCATTTCTGTCGCTCAAGCCGCCATCGGAGCCGATGTGCGCGTTCCCACCATGGATGGCGAGCACACGCTCAAGATTCCCGAAGGCACGCAACCGGGAACGACCTTCCGCATTCGCAACAAAGGTGTGCCCGTGCTCAACAGCCACGGCAAAGGTGATCTGTACGTGGAAATTCACGTCCAGATCCCCACGAAATTGAACAAGCGCCAACGCGAGTTGCTGCAGGAATTGGACGGCATCGCCAAGGTCGACAATCAACCGTTGCTGCAATCGCTTATAGGCAGAGTCAAAGAAATTTTCGGATAATCTCTCGTGTGGGTGCCCCGTTTCTCGCCGCCTCTGCGAGAAGTGGGACCCTGAAAACGCAGAGGCCGCCGCGAACTTCCGCATAACACGCGGAGGCTCGATGTGAGCCCTAAGCCCGGGAATCCACACGCTCTGCTCGCGACTCACGACAGCGGACTCACGACTCGTCATGACTCGACGCCGATGGATCGCCGACGAAGTCTCGGGCAACCGCGCCGCCATCACTGGCGACCATGCTGCTCATCTGGCGCGCGTCCTGCGCGCTCGCGTGGGACAGGAATTCGACATCTCGGCCAACAACGTCATTCACCGTGGCCGCATCATTGCCATCGGGGACGAACGCGTCGAGTTCGAACTCGGAGCAGAAACTCCCGCTGCCACGTCGGCAAACATGACTCTCCTTCTCGCCATCTTCAAGTTCGATCGCATGGAGTGGGCCATCGAAAAGTGCACCGAACTGGGAGTCTCGCAAATCGTCCCCATAATCGCGCGCCGAACTGACTCGCACCTGGCCCCGGCATCCACCAAGCGTGTAGAACGCTGGCGCCGCATCGCCATGCAGGCGTCTGAGCAATCGCGCCGTAGGGCACCACCGGAGATCTCGGCACCGGTAAAGCTCAGCGACGCGCTCGCTCACTTCGGCGGCGCGGGTGCCCCACTCTTGTCCCTGCGTTCTTTGCAGGGACAGGGTGGGAATCCCAGTCCATTCGGTCTGCGCATCGTGCTCTCTGAGGCAGAAGATCAAATTGTGTTGCGCGATGTCCTCGCGTCCAATCCTGCAACTGCAATCACATTAGCGATCGGTCCTGAAGGCGGCTGGAGCGAAGACGAACTGAAATCCTTTGAGGCCGCGGGGTGGATCTCCGCATCTCTTGGCCCCACCATCCTGCGCGCCGAGACCGCGGCCATCGCCGCAGCGGCCATCGTTTTGTCGCATAGGCCTCCTTCAGGGAATTCAGACACAGCGGTTTGCGCCATTCGCCGAGATCGATCAATTCAGATCTGATCTTCGTCCTTGGTATTCCCCTGAAATAGGGTCCGGATTTCTACTTTGGGCGGCTCATTCCTGGGATCACCAGGGCGCAGCGGCAGATGAAGGCCCCGTGAGTCCAAGAAAGCCAAGAACCTCGTCCACAAGAAAAAGCAAGCGCTGACAGCCGCAAGTCCCAGAAAAATCTTGCCCACATCCTTCGGGACATCCAAATTTCCCTCCCAACGTGACCGGTCACGGTACAGATTAGGACGTTCCGCGACCCAAGGCAACGGGCGTTATGCAATCGTCCGCATCCTTCTTCAGCCCCCGCAATGTTATCCTGAGCCGCAGTGGCCGCCTCGAAACTGAATTCTCGTCCCGCCCCATTCCTTCCCGACGATCGCCAGCGCGCTGCGATCGAACACGTTCACGGACCTCTGCTCGTCATCGCCGGCGCGGGCACCGGCAAAACTTCCGTCCTGGCCCATCGCATCGAACATCTTGTCCGCGAAGGCCACGCCCGACCGGAGGAAATCCTCGCCCTCACGTACACCAATAACGCAGCCAACGAAATGAAGGCCCGGCTGCGCAGGCTTCTCGGCGGCGAAACGGTCCATGCCACAACGTTTCATGATTATTGTCTCGACTTGCTCAAGCGCGTTGGGCAGGACTTCGGCGTTCTCGACGAACAGGACCTCTGGATCTACCTGCGCCGCCGCATCCGCGAACTGCGCCTCGAATATTTCGTCCGAGCCGCCAATGTGGGCCAGTTCCTGAAAGACCTTCTCAAATTTGTCGACCGCTGCCACGACGAACTCGTGACTCCCGAAAAATACTCCGAGTACGTCGACCGCCTGGAACGCGGCGAAGTTGCCCTCCCGCGCGTCGCCAAATCGAAGAATGTCTTGGAGGAGTCAGAAGTTCTCGGCCGCTGCCGCGAAATCGCCCGCGTCTTTGCCAGCGTGGAACGATGGCTGCGCGAGGAGAATCTCGGCACTTTCAGCCACATGATTACCCGGGCTCACCAGCTTCTTCGAACCGACCCGAACGTCTTGAATCAGGCCAGCACTCGGGCACGCTTCATTCTGGCCGATGAGTTTCAGGACGCCAACTTCGCCCAAATCAAAATTCTCTCGCTGCTGGCTGGGGACAAGGCCAATGTTTTCGCCGTCGGCGACCCCGACCAGGGTATTTACCGGTTTCGGGGCGCCTCCAGCGCAGCCTTCGAGCTGTTTGGTCGCACTTTTCCTGCTACAAAAAGTGTCGTGCTCGAAAAGAACCGCCGCTCCGCCACCCCGATCCTTCGTTGCGCGTTTGCGCTCATCGACAAAAATCCTCCCGTATTCGCCAAGGTCCGCGGCGCGCTCGCCTATAAGCGCACTCCGCTGCAATCGGCTCGCGATGAAGAAGCTCAAAGAGGCGGAACGCCCGTCGCCCGCGCTCCGGTTTCGGTTGTCGTTCTTTCCACCAAAGATGCGGAGGAGCCGGACCTCGTCAACGTTATCCGGGACATGCACAGGAAGGCGAAGTGCAAACGGTCGGACTTCGCCATTCTCTATCGCTCCCATGGCCACCGTGATGAAATCGTCTCCGAACTCGCCAAGGCCGACATTCCCTTCGTCATCGAGAGCATGGACGTTTCCGACACTCCCGAGGTACGCGATCTTTTCGCCAGCCTCCACGCCATCGTTTCCGCCGGCGACGATGTCAGTCTGTTCCGCGTCGCCGCCTTGCCTCGATTCCACGTCGACCCGGAGCAACTGCGCCAGGTCATGCGGGCCATCGCGCGCGACTCCCGTGACGGGCCGGTCATTCCACTCTCTTCCGCGCTTGGGCGGGTCGAAGGCGGTGCGGATGTGCTCGCCGCCATCGAACGCGCCCGGCAGAAGATCCGCGCGAATCATCACCAAGCCCGCTCAGCGCTGAATGGAATCGTCAAAGAGTTCGCACTGGATCAAAGTTCGACCACGCTTCAGGCAGCCTTGAACTGGGTCGCCGCCTGGGAACAGAAGAAGGTGAACAAATCGACCTCGCTCGAAGAACTGGTCGACTATCTGGGATATTTCCGCGAAGCCGGAGGCGTGATTCCGTTGCAGGCACGCGAAAGCGAAGACGCCGTCCGCCTCACGACGGTCCACGGCGCCAAGGGACTCGAGTTCCCTCACGTCTTCATTCTTCGCGCCAATTCGAATTCGTTTCCCAGTTCCTACAAAGAGACTTTGGTCGCCTTCCCGCCGGAACTCCGCGACCCGGATTCTGTCACCGAAGATGACGATCAGACTCTTCACAAGCAGGAAGAACGCCGCCTCTTCTACGTCGCCATGACGCGAGCCCGCGACTCGCTCCGTATCTACGCCCGCGAGGGGCGCGGCAAAATCAACAAGAATCCAGACGGCTACACCCGCGAACTGATCGAGAACAAGTCCCTTGCCCCTTGGTTCAAAGTGGCTCAGGCAGCCGGATCGCAGCGCACACTGGACCTTGCTGCCGCCACATCGGCCCTGTATCCTCCCGAATCACCCACGGCAGGCTGGTTTGACTTGCCCGTTCAGCAGAACCTGCACATGCGCCTGAGCGCCTCGGCCGTCGATTCCTATGAACGTTGTGGATTGCAGTTCAAGTTGGACCGCGACTGGCGTCTGGCCACTAAACCCGCTGCCGCCATGCAGTATGGTGCCGCCATGCACCGTGTCCTCAAGACGTATTTCGATTCCGTACAACTGGGCCGGCCCAAGACCGACGACGAACTCATTGCGATCTTCTGCCGCGACCTTGCCGACTCCAGAATTCAGGAAGCCTATCAGCACGAACTCTACCAGGAGCAGGGCATCGAGCAACTACGAGCCTTCCTCGCTTCGGCCCGCTCGGCCTCCGCACCCCGCGTTCTTCACACCGAGAAACCGTTCGAGATTCGCGTGGGCGAGACCACCGTTGCCGGCCGCATCGACCGCATCGACGCCCGCGCCGACGGCACCGTCTCCGTCATCGACTACAAGACCGGAAAGGCCCGCGACCAGAAATCGGCCGACGAAAGCCTGCAGTTGTCGCTCTATGCCATCGCCGCCGACGAGAAGTGGGGATACAAAGTCGGAACCCTCGTCTTCTACAACCTCGAGGACAATCTTCCGATGAGTACGACTCGCAGCGAGTCCGACTTGCTGGTGGCTCGTGAGCGCGTACAAGAAGCCGCCAAAGGAATCGCCGCCGGAAAGTTCGAACCGAACCCCGGCATGCACTGCGATTTCTGTGCCTATCGCAGCTTGTGTCCTGCCCGCGAGAAGCGGCTGCCCATCTCAATCGCAACCGCGGCGCAGCCAAACTAAACACGTCGACGCGCGAACGCCCCCGCCGCGCGCTTTTAGCATTGCCCCCAAAAAAATTTAGGGGACGCTTTACGCGTCCCCCTTATTACTCGTACTGAGCTTCTTTTTACTTAGTGTTTCTTTTTCTTTTTCGCCTTTTTCTTGGTTGCCATTGTTCCTATTCTCCCTTCCATTCTTCATGGAAATGTGCAGCGGTCTTCTACTGCAACTAGTTGATGTATAGAGTTAATGAAAAATGAAGTCAAGAAAAAAATGACGATGAAATCGCGCGAGGTCCTTGTACCAAAGTCATGGAATGAGTCTCTGCGGGTGAACCCAGCAAACTTTTTTCTGCGAATCACATCCATTCTCACCTCATTCACGCTTCCCTTCGCGTCAGAACCAATGTTCGCCTTCATGTTGCACAACACCTTCGCGTTCCGTCCAACTCTCGCGCGCAAATTCCCGATGCTCGGCATTGGCTTGCGATCACGCCTATAATGAGAATCATTAAATTCGATTTGGAGCACGATTTATGCCCTCTTTCGACGATGTCATCATCCTCTCCGGCTGCCGCACTCCGGTAGGAAAATTTCAAGGCAGCTTGTCTCCCTTCTCTGCTCCGCAACTCGGCGCCATGGTTGTGCGCGAGGCGGTGAAGCGCGCGCATCTCGATCCCGCGCAGATTGACGAATGCATCATGGGCAACGTCGTCTCCGCCGGACTCGGTCAGAATCCCGCGCGTCAGGCGGCAATCTTCGGCGGACTCTCGCCCGCAACAGGTGCCATGACAATCAACAAGGTCTGCGGCTCCGGACTCAAAGCCGTCGCTCTCGCAGGGCAAGCGGTGCAGACCGAGAACAGTTCCATCGTCGTCGCGGGTGGAATGGAATCGATGACCAACGCTCCTTACCTTCTGCCGCAGGCTCGCCAGGGGTATCGCCTGGGCAACGCTCAGATCATCGACTCCATGGTGCACGACGGACTCTGGGACATTTACAACGACTACCACATGGGCATCACCGGCGAGAACGTCGCCGAAAAATACGGCATCACGCGTGAGGAGCAGGACGAGTTCGCTCTAACTTCTCACCGCAAAGCTATCTCGGCCATCAAAGAGTGCCGCTTCAAAACGCAGATCGTACCTGTCGAGATTCCGGCGAAGAAGAAAGGTACGCCGCCGACTATTTTCGATAAGGACGAAAGCCCCCGCGAAGACACGACCATCGAAGTTCTGCGCTCCCTCAAACCGGTATTCAAGAAAGATGGAACAGTAACGGCGGGCAACGCTCCGGGTGTAAACGATGGCGCGGCCGCTGTGGTCGTCACGAGTGCGAGTCGTGCAAAAGAACTTGGCGCGAAGCCGATGGTGCGAATCATCGCCCAAGCCACGAGCGGCATCGATCCCGCGTGGGTGATGATGGCGCCGGTCGATGCTGTCCGCAAGATTTGGGAAAAGACTGGCTGGAAGAACGAAGAAGTCGATCTCTATGAATTGAACGAAGCTTTCTCCGTGCAGGCGCTCGGAGTCATGCGCGAACTGAAACTAAATCCAGAGAAAGTAAACGTCAACGGAGGCGCTGTCGCTATTGGTCATCCCATCGGCGCCAGCGGCGCCCGCGTGCTCGTCACGTTGATCTATGAGATGATCCGCCGCGACGTGCATCGCGGCATCGCTGCGCTCTGCCTCGGCGGAGGCAACTCCGTCGCAATGGCGGTGGAACGATAAGGAATAGTGTGCAGCGGAGAACTAGCTCACTGGGGCCACCGGCAGCGTCACCGTAAACACGGCTCCGCCATCGCCCGCATTCGCCGCCTCTACGCTGCCGTTGTGTTCTTTCATCACAGACTTGCAGATACTCAGTCCCAGTCCGGTTCCGCGCCCCGGTCGCTTCGTGGTGTAGAACGGATCGAAGATGCTCGGTAGATTTTCCTTCGGAATGCCCGGCCCATCATCGTGAAAGCTGATCCAGACCGAACCTTCACCCTTCCCCTGCCGAATCCGCAACGTCCCTTTATCGCGGGCCTCACGGATCGCCTGCTCCGCATTCACGATCAGATTCAGAAACACCTGCATTAACTGGTGCGCGTCCCCCAGGGCATAAGGCAACGGCGGCTCTTTCAAGAAATCTACGGTGATGTTATTTTTTCGGAGCGAATACGCATGCAGGTTTAACGTCCGCTCGACCACTTCCGTCAGGTTGATCTTGCTTTTTCCCGGCGCCGGAGGCCGCGAAAAATATGTCAGGTTCTTTACGATTTCCGCTGCCTTGCGCGCGTCCTGCTGCAGCAGGGCAATCCGCTTCCGCGCCGGCTCGTCGCTCACATTGTCCAGCAACAGTTCGCTGTTACCCAGAATCGTGGTCAACGGATTATTCAGTTCGTGCGCCACGCCGCCGATCATCGCCCCCATCGCAGCCAGCCGTTCGCTCTGCACGACTTGCTCTTCCAGCTTGCGCTCGACCGTGATGTCCCGCACCGAAACGATCACCCCGGTGATCTTTCCTTCATCATCAGCCAGTTGGCTGGCCGCCGCCCTCATCGTCCGCCAGCTTCCGTTCCGGTGCCGCGCTCCATACTCCGCCGATCCAAAACCCTGTTGCCCCGAAGCGACCGTCTGATACAGTGCTGCCAGATCCGGCGAGTGATCCTCCAGGCTCGAAATCTTCTTCCCGATCATGTCTGCGGGCTCGTATCCCAACAGATCGCGGGAACGCGAACTGACGAAGGTATACCGCTCCTCCAGATCCACCACCAGAATCAGATCCGGGAAGCTCTCCAGCAGCCGCCGCCGGAATTCCTCCTGCTGCGCCAGTTGCCGCTCCATCCTTCGTTTATCCGTGACATCGACCAGCGTCCCCTGATATCGGATGATGTTGCCCGCCGTGTCCCACACCGCGCGCGACGTATCGAGAAACGTGGCCGCAGAACCGTCTTTCCGCCGCAACCTGATCTCACGCGTACGCACTCCGCCACGGTCATCTGCCGCGCGCCCCAGCACCGGCTGTCCCGGTTCAATATTCAACGCGGACGTCTCGACCGCCAGCAACTCTCCTTTGTCTCCGTATCCCAGCATCGCCACCAGCGCCGGATTCGCGTCCTGCAAACGTCCTTCCGGCGTGCTGAAATACACGCCCTCCTGCAGCGTTTCGAACAGTTCCGTGAATCGCAATTCCTTCTCGCGCTGCTCGGTAACGTCTCGCCCCAGAACGCTCGCGCCCACTACCTCATCGCCTTTCACGATGGCGTTGAGCACGCAATCAAAGTAAAGAGGCCGCGAACTGTTCTTCAGTCGAATCCGAACGGTTCCCGTCCAGCGCCTTTTGTCCAGAAAGCGGGACAGACCGCGCTCCATATCTTCGCGGGTCGGCTCTTCCATGAAATCGAATATCTTTTTCCCTACGAGATCCGAAAACGCAAATCCGCTCATCTGCGCCACTCGCCGGTTCACGGTTCGCAGCGTGCCATCGAGCGATACCGCGCACGCCGGATCGTCGAACGAATCAATCAGCTCTTTGAAATTGCGCTGCGAGCGCATGATCATCTGGCTGAGCTGATCGAGTTGCTCTTCCGAAGGGGCAGCTCCCACGTGGTCCTGCAGATCGTGCAGCAGTCCTTTTAATTCGTTGACTTCACGCCGCCGTCCATAGGCATAGGCAGCGAACAAGATCGAAAGAACCAGCACTCCAATCGGAAGCGCACGCAGTTGGTAGGGAATGTTCTCCAGCCGCTCCCAGAGCAATCCGGCCAGAGCAAACGCCAGCAGCAGCATGAATCCCAGCAACCAGCGCCAGAGTTGGGACTCCTCCCGTTCAAGATTTCCCGGGATGCGGGG
The DNA here is from genome assembly GCA_963772045.1 of uncultured Acidobacteriaceae bacterium. Lineage (GTDB taxonomy): Bacteria > Acidobacteriota > Terriglobia > Terriglobales > Acidobacteriaceae > Sulfotelmatobacter. Next base: position 297,568 of record CAVYWC010000008.1, read on the forward strand.
CTCGTTCGACGGCGAAACTGGATCGGGGGCCATGGAAGGGTCTGAAGTTGAGCCCCATCATTGTAAATGCACCACCGAGGCTCACCCGTTGGGAATTTTGGTACATGATGATTCCAAGCACGTAGAACTCCACACGCAGACAGTATCCGTCAGGTTTTCCACAGCTTATCGGTGACATTCATCACAGCCAGCAACGCCATAAATCCATAGAGTGGTAGCGGAAGTATCAGACTTGGCCGGGGAAGTTGTGCATCCACGTCCCCGCCCATCGTCCCAGCATTAGCATTCGAATGCTTTATAAAACCCTTAGCGCGGCCGTCTATGGCATTGACGCAAACATTATTCAGGTGGAAGTCGATTGCTCCGGCATAAAATGCGATCAGGATCACTTCCACACCGTCGGCCTGCCCGATGCCGCTGTGCGTGAGAGTCGCGACCGCGTTCGCGCTGCACTGAAAAACTGCGGATACGACATCCCACCCACGCACATCACGATTAATCTCGCTCCCGCCGACATCAAGAAAGAAGGTTCCGGATTCGATCTGCCGATGGCTCTCGGCATCGTCGGCGCCTATGGTGGGCTGACGAAGAAGGAAATTGGTGATTGCCTCTTCGTCGGCGAACTTTCCTTAGACGGCGGCGTTCGCGCCATCCGCGGCACGCTGCCCATCGCTCTCGAAGCTCGCGGACGAAAAATTTCCCGCCTCGTCGTTCCTGAGGCCAATGCCAAGGAAGCCGCCATGGTCGGCGGCGTCGAAGTCTATCCCGTGCGCTCGCTGCTCGACGTCATCCACTTCGTCAACTCCGGCAACGGCATCCTGCCGATCAAAGCTGACGCCGATTCCCTTCTCCGCGAATCGCAGCAGTTCATTGTTGATTTCAAAGATGTTCGCGGCCAGCAAACCGCCAAGCGTGCCATCGAGATCGCCTGCGCCGGAGGCCACAACATCCTCATGATCGGCCCTCCCGGCTCCGGCAAGACCATGCTCGCCAAGCGCATGCCGACCATCCTTCCGCCGCTCACGTTTGAGGAAGCGCTCGAAACTACCAAGATTCACAGCGTCGCTGGCGTGCTCGAGTCCGGCAAGGGTCTGGTTGGGACGCGCCCCTACCGTTCTCCGCATCACACGATTTCCGACGCCGGACTGATCGGCGGCGGCGTGATTCCGCGTCCGGGAGAAGTCTCCCTCGCCCACAATGGCTTGCTTTTTCTCGACGAACTCCCCGAATTCCCCCGCAACGTACTCGAAGTCCTGCGCCAACCCTTAGAAGATGGCATGGTTTCCATCGCCCGCGCTTCGATGTCGCTGACTTTCCCCGCACGCTTCATGCTGGCCGCCGCCATGAATCCCTGTCCCTGCGGATTTCACAACGACCGCACCCGCGAATGCCAGTGCACCACGCCCATGATCCAGCGTTACATCTCGAAGATTTCCGGCCCGCTGATGGACCGCATCGATATCCACATCGATGTGCCGGCCGTGAACTATAAAGAGATGCGTTCGACCAACGAGCCGGAAGATTCAGCAAAGATCCGCGACCGCGTCCTGCGCACACGCCAGAAGCAACTCGATCGCTTTGCGTCATCCCGCGAAAAGCTTTACTGCAACGCGCAAATGCATTCCCGCCATATCCGCGCCTTCTGCGAACTCTCCGCCGACTGCGAACGCCTGCTGGAACGCGCCATGACTCAACAAGGCCTGAGTGCCCGCGCCCACGACCGCATCCTCAAAGTCGCCCGCACCATCGCCGACATGGAAGACACGCCTGAGTTAGAGCCCAAACACATAGCCGAAGCCATCCAATACCGCAGTTTGGACCGCACGTATTGGGCGTAAAGACATGCTTTGGGGGACACTCGTCTCGCCAACTGAAGCCGCCGCGCCGTAGCCGTAGCAAGGAAGACTCGCCGTGAGCCAGAAACGTGAACGAGGCCGAAGCCGCGCAGCGGCGCAAGAATAAAGCCCACGGCGCAAGCCGTGGGAAACGGACCGCCTTACAGGAATTTCAGCCCCAAAGGGGCGTAAGAAGACAGACCAAAAACACTTCGCCTGGCAAACTGGCTATGCAGCGTTCAGCGTCAGTGAATCAAGTGCCGACGCCGTGCGAGGCTACATTGCCCGCGGACAACAACATGACGCCACATTATCGTTTCAGGATGAGTTCTTGGCCTTCCTGAAGAGGAACGGAATAGCGATCGACGAGCAATATCTTTGGACCGTAACTCCTTCCGCCGGCTTGCTCGGCACACTTCGGAATTCTACCCACGCCTTGCAGCGTGCGCTTTATTCTTCCCCCGCTTCGCGGCTGGCTAGAATTGCGCCGCGGTCCAACATCGTAGCTTAGACGGCACCTACTGGGTGTAAGTAGTCTTAAAGCCGAGCGCTTCAGAACTTTGAAAGGATGGAAAAGGAGAACTTTTTGGTCCACAGCCACCGGTGACTGGTCAATGAGTAGAGTCGAGAACAGGCGCAGTAGCGGTAGTCTCCCGGTGGCATTCGTAAGCGCTGCTTTCGCAGAGCGTGCCTCAGTCCGGTTTGGCATGGCTCTGTTTCCTGTTCCCGCTCATCGAACCGGACAGGCGCATCTCGCGCATCCGGCTCTCGGAGAAAGGTCACGATTTCGCCCACGGAAAGCTGCTTGTCCGAGTAGTAAGTTCAACAAGGCCCAGCACCTGATGCAGGGTAGTAATTGAATACTGCTTAGTTGCCTGCCCGCTCAGCTGGTGCTTGGCGCACAGCCACTGTCGCAACCTCTGCGAGCATGTCGTTCGACCGCTCGATAGGCTTTGCTCACTGGTCCAAGACAGAAATAGTTAGCCCACCCAACCATCATCCGATTGAGTGTCTTTATCACGGTTTCTTGGGCCAAAAGGGTCTTGTTCCGTCCGGTCTCTTGGCTGATCGCCTCACAGATGCGTTGCACCCGTTTCTTTGACGGGCACGATCCTAAATACGCCCGTCCCTTCGCCGAGTAACATCGCCCGAACGTATACCCTAAGAAGTCGAACTTTTTCTTCCGGCAGCTTGCAGACCTGCGTCTTCTGCTCGTTCACCGTCAACTTCAGTCTGGTCATCATGTCCCGCATCGTGACTAAAGCATCGGCGGCTTTGTCGCGACAGCAGATCACGAGATCATCGGCATAATTGACGATGTACGCTCTCAGACGCTTCTCGTGCCCCAACTTCCTCCACCCGAGCACGAACCGACGCATGTACAGGTTACTCAGCAACGGGCTAATCGGAGATCCTTGCGGCGTGCCCCGACCTTCATCCCGGTTTCGTGTGCTTCGATGTTTGTTTCCACGCTCATCCGTTTCTTCGACCGGAGCTTCCAGCCACATCTTGATCAGATGCAGCATCGCTCCGTCGACGACCCGGCGAGCTACCGACTTTAGAAGCTCGGAATGTGGAAGAGTATCGAAGTAGGAACTGAGATCTGCGTCTACGATTTCTCCATGGCCGGTGTTGATCAGCTTATGGACGTGTCTTACCGCATCCAGTGCACTGCGGTCTCGCCGATAGGCGTACTGCTCTGGCAGTAGATCGGCCTCGAAAATTGGTTCGAGCACCAGAACTGCTGCCATTTCCGCTGTCCGATCCCGGATAGCGGGCACTCCTAACGGCCGCTGTTTCCCGTTCGGCTTTGGTATGTAGACGCGCCGCACAGGAAGTGGTTGATAGGTTCGATTCTTCAGCTCTTGCGCCAGTTCGTCCAGCCAGCGCTCGGCTCCGTACGTTTCGATGTCCTCGAACGTCTGATTGTCTACTCCTGCCGCTCCGCCATTGACTTTGCAGCACGCGTAGGCGAATGCCAAGACGTCCTTGCGGTACACCTTGTCGTACAGGGCGTGAAAACGGAAGCTGGGCGATTCCTTCGCTTTGTCGTGCAACGCCGTCTGCAATTTCTGAACGCTTGCTGGGGTTGTTAGGTTCGACACCAATCCCTCCGCCTTCGTTGCTTCTTGCGTTTCCTTTCAACTGAGGCTCCTTTGCTCGACCGGCATTACCCGGCTTCATCGCTCATACGAGCCTCTCCGTCACCCCAAACGGCCCAGCCTGTCTCTCACGAGTTGCCGGTTGATCCAAACTGCGATCACCGCTGGGGCTTCCCGTGTTGCTACTGGTCAACTTTGCATGTTTGCCGTCGCCATTACCCCGGCAGGTCTGCTGGAACTCGTTCGCTCGTACTGTCCCATCAGCGGCGGCCATCCCGATTTCACGGCGGGCTGGCTCCTGCGTTAATCGTTTCGAGGCCTGCTCAGCGTTCACTGCACGTTACGGCCTACATGCTCGCCAAGTCACCTTAGTGACCCTCTGCACCAGAGGCTCCGACGGCTTCGTTTCCTCCACCGCCGCTCTGATTGCTTCCGGGTGGAGCGAACCCAGTTCCCGGGCGGGACTTTCACCCGCAGTCGATCAGCGCCTTTTCACGGCGCACGTGAAATGGGGATGTTTCGCCAGCAGACCATACCTCACTCTTTGCGAGCGGTCACTTTCTTGATTTTATTTCTGCGTTTCCTTGCTTCCCGTTCTTCCGACATTATCCACCCGTACAGTCCCCCCTCTAGCCAAGTTCATCGTGACGCCTCAGCCTTTGCTAATGCGGCTTTTAAGTGTCTTTATGATTCACGCTGACTTAGTTTTTTTGTGGCTTCGCAAGAAGATACAACAGATGCATATAAATGTGGATACGGGAATTGATCCTCAAGAGCTATCGGAGCTCGTCGAGCGTCGCCGGGCGGCGACGGAAGTCGGACCATTAGATGTGCATCGCTGCGAAGCTCAGAAACAGGGCTACCACGGATGATAAGATCAAGACCAAAACCGCGGCAAAAATACCGGCGCCGAAGGCGATCCACCGCGTACGTTTCGCCTCGGACCTCACCTTGTCGAATGCCCAGTAAGCGCTCAACCCGAGCATCATCGAAGAAATAAAGAAGGCCCAAAGGAGCCACGCACTGAAGTCCGAAAGTAAAGCCCATATCCACATGGTAGCTAGGAAAGTCCAAGCAGCACGCCCGAGCGCGACTTGGCCACCTAAGAAACCCGTCGCGGTGGCCATGCCAAGCGCGAATGCAGTTGGATTTTTCCCTCTACGAAACAAAAAACAGAGCGCCACAGCGATGGGAAGCGGAGCAGCAAACACACTCATGCTTAGGTCACCACCTAGGAGACCCGTCGCAATGGCTATGCCTAGAGCGAATGCGAATGGATTTTTCCCTCTATGGAACAAGAAACAGAGGACCGCCAGATAGGGGATCAAGCTCGCGAAATACAACCAGCCTTCTGTAAGCTGAAAAGCTCGCCCCAGGCGGGTGTGCTCGTGAAGAACTCCAACCACAGCGATCAAGATGCAAATCAAGGCAAAGCACCGGGGCGGCCATAACCAGCCCGAACTAACCCCGCTGATTGGGTCGCCCCCCGCCGGGGGTAGGCTATCGGACATAGTTCCCTCCCACTTGGAAGTATTGTTAGTTACCCTTTTTGGGGCGCCAAGGGTTGATGGTGTTTTCCAATAAAGGCTATCTAGAGGCAGCAACCGAAGTCGTAAGCCAGATTCATCGTCTGCGACCAGCCTTCATTGAATGGCTTGAACTTGCGTTGTTTGGCCATCACTTCTCCATTCGCTCCACGCTAGTGCGCAAATTGGTGAGAAGTATAAGGCTTGGGGATGTTTACACTCAACGCTGGTGCAAACAGATGGTATGAGTTCTACATGTCTGTTTTGGGACACAACGGCTGATGAAAACGAGTTAGGCTATCAGCGCCGTCGACGTATGTGGTCGTCAGCCTTAGTGGAGCCTGAGAGCCCGCGGATGAGTTTGACCCTGGATGCCGTTGAGAACAACGGACTGTCGCCTTCTCTTCGGAGAGGAGCACGCGAGGGAGACTTTCGCGATTTGTGCATCCTTACGTCGCACGGCGGAAGGAGACAGTCATGGAAGTTTTGTATCCGCGGTGCTGTGGGCTGGATGTACACAAGTCCTCCATCACTGCTTGTGTTCTGATAGCGCAATCCGGCAAACCACTGAAGCACATTCGCCGCTTCGGATGCACGACCCGCGAGCTTCGAGAGTTGGTTTTGTGGTTGCAGGAGTTTGGCGTTGAGCACGTGGCCATGGAATCCACGGGTGTTTATTGGAAACCTGTGTGGAACGTTCTCGAAAGTCATTTTCAGATCGTTCTGGCAAACGCCCAGCATATCAAGGCAGTTCCCGGCCGCAAGACAGACACGAAGGACTGTCAGTGGATCGCGGAGCTTTTGCAACACGGACTGCTGCGGGGCAGCTTCATCCCCCCGTTGGTGATACGCGATCTGCGTGATCTCACGAGGGCACGAACCAGCCTGTCGCAGGAGCATTCTCGTATCGCAAGCCGGATTCAAAAAGTGCTCGAGGATGCCAATCTCAAGCTTGCAAGCGTTGCCAGCAATACCCTCGGTAAGAGTGGCAGAGCGATTCTCGCGGCAATCATTGGCGGTGAACAGAGCCCCGAACGCCTCGCGGACCTCGCTCTTGGACACCTGCGCGCCAAGATCCCGCAATTACAGGCAGCTCTAGAAGGCCAGGTGCGGGATCATCATCGCTTTCTTCTGCAGAGCTTGCTTCGCCAACTGTACTTTATCGAAACTGAAATCGAGTTGTTAGACGCTCGACTCGAGCAACTCGGGCAACAGCACGAAGACTTGGCGGAGGCATTGAACCGCTGGGTGACGGTTCCCGGAGTGGATCGTGTAGCGGGTTGGAGTTTCATTGCAGAGATGGGAGCCGATGTTAGTCAGTTCCCAACTGCAGCGCATCTTGCTAGCTGGGCAGGGGTGTGTCCCGGAAACAACGAGAGTGCAGGCAAGCGGATCAGCGGCAAGATCCGTAAAGGCAGTCCCTGGTTGCGTCGTATGGCCTGTCAATCCGCATGGGCTGCGGCTCGCACGAAGAACACCTATCTCTCAGCTCAGTTTAAGAAGCTTGCTGCTCGTCGGGGCAGAAAGTGCGCCATCATCGCTGTTGCCCATAGCATCTTGGTGATTGGATATCACCTCCAACGGAAGCGCTGCGCCTACACCGATCTGGGCGGCAACTACTTCGACCGACTCCACGCAGACGGCTTGAGACGATACTTGGTCAAGCGCTTGGAGAGCCTCGGACACTCAGTCACTCTTCAACCGCGCATCGCCTGAGCCAAGTGTTTTCGAGGGAGAAGGCCGGTCTCCGGACGGGATGCGGTGTACGCTCCCAAGTTATCGACGTGCTCAAGGCACAGATAAAAAGGAGACCGGCAATGAAGAAGGTTAGCACCCGAGCAGCAGCGCCGAGCAGGAATATTTCGCAGCAGAAACTGACCATCGGATTGGATCTGGGAGATCGCAACAGTTGGTACTGCGTGGTGGATGAAGCCGGGCAGATACAACGGGAACAGCGAGTCCGTACGAATGGGAAAGCATCGCAGGAAGTCTTCGGCGCGCTGCCGCGCAGTCGGATCGCAATGGAAATCGGGACCCATTCACCCTGGATCAGTCGCTTGCTCAGCGAGTTGGGACATGAAGTGATCGTGGCGAATGCGCGCAAGGTGCGGCTGATCGGGGAGAGCCGCAAGAAAGACGATCGGCTGGATGCGCAGACGCTGGCACGGTTGGCCCGGATCGATCCGGAGTTGCTATATCCGGTGAAGCATCGCAGCGCGCAGGCCCAAGCCGATCTCATGATGATTCGGGCACGGGCAGGTCTGGTGCGTGCCCGGACGGGGCTGGTCAACACGGCTCGCGGACTGGCGAAGTCGTACGGGGAGCGATTGCGCGGCTGCAACGTGCGCAACCTGAATCCCGAAAAGGCGGAGGGGCTGAGTCCAGAGTTGCAAGCTGCACTGGAACCCCTATTGAACGCAATTGAGTCGCTGAGCGAGCGCATCGCGGAGTACAACGAGCGCATCGAGAATCTGGCACAGCAGAGCTACCCGCAAGTGGCCTTGCTGAAGCAGGTGAAGGGCGTGGGCACGCTGATCGCGCTGACGTTTTTGCTGACGCTGGAAGATCCGCATCGCTTCCGCACGAGCCGTGACGTGGGCTGCTATCTGGGGCTGCAGCCGGGACGCAGAAACTCGGGGCAGAGCGAGCCGCAGCTGCACATCAGCAAGGAAGGTGATCCGTATCTGCGAACGTTGTTGGTGCAAGGAGCGCAACACATTCTGGGTCCGTTCGGTCCTGACTGCGATCTCAGGCGCTGGGGCCTGAAACTAGCGGAACGTGGTGGGAGAAACGGCAAGAAGCGAGCCATTGTGGCGACTGCGCGAAAGCTGGCGGTGTTGCTGCATCATCTGTGGGTGAGTGGAGAAGTATACGCACCGTTGCACAACCGCCGCCCAACGACAGTAGCCGCAGCCGCGTAAAAACAAAACCGTTCCTAGGAAGAGAAAAGACAAAAGCCCAAAGCCGAGTTCCGGTGACTGCGTTAATGGCCTGGCCCAGGTTCGACTCTCCAAGAGCAGAACCACAGGGCGCCAAACAGATGGCAGCACCGGCTGAACCGAGAACGCCCAACCTGCACCGAGCGAAAACGAATCGCTCCTCGAGAGTGCGAATGGAAGCATGGCGACAGTGGCTACTCGGCGGGAAGAAGAAAACGTGCCTAATAAAAAGAGACAAGAATCAACTTGACTCCGACCGGCCTTCTCATGGAAGGCCATTACGCTCAAAATCCCTTGCCCTTCAGCAGCGTATCTAAATCCTCCGGATGCAGCGCCCGCGTCATCGCCTCTTCCCGGCTCAGTTCCTGCTGAAATACCAGATGCGCCAGCGACTCCTCCAGCGTAAACGAGCCCTGCTTGCGCGTGATCGTGATCTCTTGCTGCAGATGCTGCAGCGCGTTCTTGCGGATATGCTGCCGCGCGCCGTAGCCAACCATCAGCAACTCCGCCGCCGGAACGCGTCCTCCATTGCGGCGGGGAATCAGGGTTTGCGTGAGCATCGCCGCCAATGCCATGGCCATCTCAGCGCGCACCGAATGTTGCCGCTCCTGCGGGAAAGAATCCGCAATGCGCGACACGGTCGAGGCCGCATCGGTCGTGTGCAGGGTGGTAAACACCAGATGCCCGGTTTCCGCCGCCGACAGCGCGATTCGCGCGGTCTCGGGATCTCGCATCTCGCCGACCACAATCACATCCGGGGCCTGCCGCAGCGCGGCTCGCAGCGCCGTGGGAAAATCCGGCGCATCGATTCCAATCTCCACCTGCTCGATCACGCTCCGCGCATGCGTATGCTCATACTCAATCGGATCTTCGATGGTAACGATATGCCGCGCCTCGCGCTGGTTGATCTCATTCACCAGGGCGGCAAGCGTCGTGGTCTTGCCGGATCCCGTCGCGCCTCCGATGATCACCAGTCCGCGCTCGATATTCGCCAAGCCCGCCACTCCCGCCGGAAGATGAAGATCAGCCAGCGCCGGAACTTTCGACGGTAGCGCTCGCACCGTTGCTGCCGCGCGTCCGCGCTCGCGATGCAGATTAATGCGGAACCGTCCCAGACCTTCCATTCGATAGGATGAGTCTCCAATCCCTTCGCGTTGAAAATCTTCCCGCGCATGCGCGGCGAGCGCGGGCAGCACAGCCGCTTCAATCTCTTCTCCCGTCAGCGGCTTCGAGCCAATGCCCACCAAAACCGCCTCCACGCGAATCGACGCCGGTGCATTCGGCACCAGCAGCAGATCGCTGCCTTTCTTCGCCGTCAATTGTTCCAGCCAGGCATTCAGTTGCTGGGGTAGCGGGTGCGTTTCCGGATGAATGACTTGCACGCGTGCGGGATTTCCTTCAGCTGTCATATTCGATTATTAGGTGCCCAAAAGACCAAAAATAGGAACGCCAGCCAAGTGGATTGTTACAGGAGAACTTGCCTGCGGAGCCTTGCTCCGCTGGACAGCCGAGGGCGGCTGTCTCCACCCAAGCCTGTTTCTCCTACACCGGAACGGGCACGCTCTCCACGATCTCGCGCACGACTTGATCCGACTGCTCCGATTTTTTCAGTAGCGATGCGAAGTGTCCGTTGACCACGACGCGGTGAGCGAAAACAGGAACGACCAGCGGCTTGAAATCTTCGGGAGTGGCGAACGAACGGCCTTCCAGAAATGCCATGGCCTGCGCCGCGCGATAAAGCGCCTGCGATCCACGCGGCGAAACGCCGAGCGAGAGATAGTCGGAATGGCGCGTCCGCCGCACGATCTCCAGCGTGTAGCTGACCAGCGATTCATCCACCCGGACGTTCTTCACGGCTTCCTGCATTTCCGTTACATCCGCGGCGGTAAGCACGGGACGAACGCTTTCCATCTGCGAAGCTCCTGCCTCGGAACGCAGAATCTCGCGCTCCGACTGCTCATCGGGATATCCCATGCGCACCCGCAGCAGAAACCGGTCCAGCTGCGACTCGGGCAAAGGATAGGTTCCGTGATGCTCCACCGGATTCTGCGTCGCGATCACCAGAAATGGTTGCGGCAGTTCGTAGGAGTGCGCATCCATCGTGACCTGGCCTTCGTTCATGGCTTCCAGCAGCGCCGACTGCGTTTTCGGAGTCGTTCGGTTGATCTCATCTGCCAGCAGCACATTGGCGAAAACCGGTCCGCGCTTGAACTCGAATCGCTGCTCCATCGCCGAATAGACGGAAATGCCCAGCACGTCGGAGGGCAGCATGTCGCTGGTGAACTGCACGCGCTGAAAAGTGCAATCAATGGCGCGGGCGAGCCCTTGTCCGAGGGTAGTCTTGCCAACGCCGGGAACACCCTCGATCAGCAGGTGTCCGCGGGCGAGAATTGAAACCAACGCCAGACGAACCACGTCGTCTTTTCCCCGAATAACGGCATATAGGGCCTTTTCGAGCTCCCTGGCTTTGTTGATTAAGGGCTTGTGCGACAAGGCGCTTGCGGTCTCGGGCGACATTACATCGATTCTACTATCGGGCTGCGAAGTGCACTGAGTTACGGATGTCACCGAGACGTCGGCCCTCAGAGCTCTGATTTCTTCGATAGAACGACGGCCTAGCATAGATTTGCAGAACCGCACCGAGGCCAAGCCCCACAAACCCCAAATGGACGAGGTCTGAGGCCCGAAGTCTGAAATCCGGTTTACTGCGTAAATTCCGCTGGCCGTCCCGTCAGCCGTTCGATGCGTTTAGCAATCGGAGGGTGGGTCGAGAACAAGTTCGCAAACATGCCGGCGTTCATCCCCAGCAGCGGTTGGATGATGAACAGATGCGCCGTCGAGGGGCTGGCCTGCATGGGAATGCGACGCGAGTATGCATCCAGCTTCTGCAGAGCGCTGGCCAGCGCGTACGGATTGCCGGTGAACTTCGCGCCTGTCGCATCGGCCTGATACTCACGGGTACGAGAGATCCACAACTGAATAATCATCGCGGCAATCGGCGCCACGATCAGCATGAAGAGCGCGGCCAGGCCTCCGCCACGATCGTCCCGTTCCCCGCCGCGTTCCATTCCGCCGAAGATCATCGCCCACTTGCCCATGCTGGCTAACATGGTGATCGCGCCCGCAACTGTCGCAGCAACCGAGCTGATCAGGATGTCGCGGTTATTGACGTGTCCGAGTTCGTGGGCGAGCACGCCTTCGAGTTCTTCATCATTCAGCAGTTCGAGAATGCCGTGAGTCACGGCGACGGACGCGTGTTGCGGATTGCGTCCCGTAGCGAACGCGTTGGGCGATTCGGTCGGGATCACGTAAATCTTCGGCATGGGCAGGCCAATGCGCTGCGTCAGCCGCTCTACCGCGGCATATGCCTTCGGCAGTTCCTCGCGCGTCACCGGCTGGGCACGATACATGGCCAGCGCGATCTTGTCGGAATAGAAGTAAGAGACGAAGTTCATCACCACGGCGAGACCCAGGGCGATGAGCATGCCGTTCTCGCCGCCAAAGACGCGGCCAATGAACATCAGCAACAGCGTCAGCAGCGTCAGCAGGAACGCGGTCTTGAATGTGTTTCCCATAATTGAGTTCTCAGTTGTCAGTTTTACTTATAACTGAGCCCACAGCATTGGATTCTTCCGCCAGTAAGGAGATGCAAACGGGCTCATTTTGGCAAAATCCGACACTCAATGATGAGTGGTCGGGGTACCCCCACTCCCCCCCGGTCTCTTAGAATCATCGACTTAGCCCAGAAATGCGATTTTATCTCTGGGCCGCAACAACTTGCGGGCAAAATCCTGGGCCGCAAGCACTTAGCCGCACCGCAGGATGCCAGTTTCCGGATTCCGAGGTCAGTATGGCGGCTATGGAATCCTCGGTCAAGGTTGTCATGAACATGGCGGGGAGCTAGGACTGTGGAAAAGCGTTGAGGAGTGAGCCGCGAAAGATCAACCCTCTCCCGCGAAGAAATGCAGGCTGGGTGGGACAACCCGCAGATTTCCTAGCGAGGACCTAGAATCTCGCGAACCCGGTCGGTGTCGTTGGGAAATAGATCGAACGGGACAGTCTTGCCCGCTGATGCAACCTGATAGCGAGCACATAGAGTCTTGTCGCCCAGACAGTAGTTTCTCTTCAGCAACTCAGCCACGCTCGGCATGTTTGCCATCTTCCCCGCAAAAAACGGGCACTTCGCCAGCTTCTCGCATTCAGCCATATGATCAGGCTTCCTCGTGGTCTAGTTTGCCCTTGGGGCGTCGAACTCCGCCGTGATCCTGCGCACCAGGCAAAAACTTTGGTACCCGATTTATAAGGACCATTCATGTGGATAGCGGCGACCATCGTGGCCACCCAACACGATGAGAATCCATTTCGCGCGAGCGGCAGGTCGCGGACCCGCTTGCCGGTTGCGGCAAAGATCGTGTTGCAGATGGCAGCGGGCTCACGGCGTGGCTGAAGCCACTCCCTGATAGAAACCTTGAACAAATGTCCGGGCTGAAACCGCCGAGCCGCATACATTTGTGGCGAGCCGAACCGCGCCGCACTCCTCATTTCCCGACCGCAAGCGCAAAGGCGACTGCGGTATAAATCACGAGATAACCCACGCCATACATGCCGTGCAAGAGATGAACCACAATCGCGAAAGTGAAAACTCCCACCAATAGCCACGCGCCACGAACGGCAGTCGGCGGAATCAGCAGCAGGATGCAGCCGATAATCTCTCCAAACCCGACCAGCAGTCGGATCACGACGGGCAGGTGGGTGCGAGAGAACTCGTGCACGCCACTGGGCAGAACGAATTGCACCGCCTCGGCCAGAATTACTATCCCCAGTACCCAACGCAGAATGCCGAGTGCAAGTTTGCTTTGCGTGGCGCTCATCGAGTCTCCAGGTTACGCTGCTATGCGTTCAGCAGGGATTATGGAAGTCAAAGCCCCCACCCGGTCCTCCAAAAACCGCAGGACAAGAGTGGGACCGCATTCCATGGCATTGATGAGAAGATCATTTCTCCCGCTTCGTCGACTTGGCCCGGATTTCTTTCAGCCGATGACTGGCGCTGGAGTCGAGGTCGAGTTCGTAAAACTTCTTCAGTTCGCGGATGCGTTCGAGTGAGGCCGGGCTGAACGGAGTCTTGCCATCGAAGGCGTGCAGCACGATGCCTTCCAGCACATCGCCGAGAGTCATATCGTGATATTCGGCGAATCCTTTCAGAACTTTCAGGATTCGTTTTTCCATGCGCACGCCGGTCTGCACGCGCTCCACTTCGAGTTTGGAATCGTCTGTCATGTGTACCAATGTACCACAGTACCTATGTAAACACAAGAGGGCAAATCTCAACCCAAGAAGCTCTCTACGGCGCGGCTGAAGCCGCGCCCCTTCAAACCGCGAGATTGTGCCGCGAACGCGTGGGACACTGGACTAAAATCATGCCGGCTCTCCAGGAGGAGAAAACATGACCGAACAACAAGGTCACCATCATCCCGATTATGATCAGCGCATCAAAGCATTGGAAGAACTGATCAGGAAATTGCAGAAGGACATGCAAGATTTGAAGCACAAGATGGACACGCACGACCACCCCCACTCTCACTAACTTGGCTTTGCGGGCGCCTTACCCGACCGCCCGCCGGTCCCGTGGAAGCGTGCCAGAAGTCGTTTCCGTAGTAAAGTATGTGGGGGATGCCTGCCGATAAAATCCTGATCGTCGATGACGAGCGCCTGGTGCGCTGGTCTCTACGCCAGAAGTGCGAAGAGTGGGGCTACGAGGTCGTGGAAGCCGCGGCCGGGGAGCCTGGATTGCGCCTGGCCCAGTATGAGTCTCCCGACCTGGTTCTGCTCGACGTTCGTCTGCCCGATTTGAATGGCCTACAGATTCTGCAGCAGCTCAAGAAAAATGGCGACGCGCCCGCGGTCATTATGATTACGGCCGACCCCCAACTCGATGACGTCAAGAGCGCTCTCAAGCTCGGAGCCTACGACTTCGTGGGCAAGCCGCTCGATTTCGAAGAACTCCGCGTCACCATTCAGAACGCACTGGAAGCTACCCGGCTGCGCAGCGAAGTGCAGACTCTGCGCGGCGAAGTACGCCGGCGCACCGGATATCACGATGTGGTCGCCGTGTCGCCCAAGATGATCGAGCTGATGAATTTCGTGCAGAAGGTTGCGGCCAGTGAGGCCACCACAATTCTGGTGCAGGGCGAAAGCGGCACGGGCAAAGATCTGGTGGCCAAGACCGTCCACTACGAAAGTTCACGCCAGAATGGGCCATTCGTCGCCATCAACTGCTCGGCCATCCCTGAAACCTTGATGGAGGCCGAACTCTTTGGCCACGAAAAAGGCGCCTTCACGGACGCCAAGCAGATGAAGAAGGGCCTGTTCGAAACGGCCAATGGCGGAACGCTGTTTCTGGACGAGATCGGCGAACTCTCGCCCCTTCTGCAGGCCAAGCTGCTGCGCGTGCTGGAAGATCAGGTGATTCGCCGCGTGGGCGGTGTGCGCGACATGCAGGTCGATGTCCGCGTAGTTGCGGCTTCCAATCGCGATTTAGAGAAGGCCGTGCGGGAAGGTCAGTTCCGGCAGGATCTCTACTATCGGCTGGCGATTATTGCCATCTTCATTCCCCCCTTGCGTGAGCGCACGGAAGACATCCTTCCTCTGGTAGATTTCTTCATCAATTTGTATAACCGCAAGTTCAAGAAATCGGTGCGTGGCATCAGTCCCGAGACGCGGCGGCTGCTGCTGGCGCATAACTGGCCGGGCAATGTGCGGGAACTAAAGAACTCGATCGAGCGGGCGATGATCCTCGAGGAAGAGTTCATCCTTCGGCCGATTTATATGCCGTTTGCGGTGGGAGAAGCCGCGCGCAGCGGCTTGACGGCCTTCGAAGCCAGCAGCGCGACGGGCGATGGCGCAGGCAAAGCGCTGCCCAACGGACGCGTGCTGCCCCGTCTTTATATTCCGGAAGAGGGCACGTCGCTGGAAGAAGTAGAACGCGCCATGGTGGAAATGGCCATGCGGCAGGCCAACAACAATCAGACCCACGCCGCGCGCCTGCTCGATATCAGCCGCGACGCTCTGCGCTACAAGTTGAAGAAATTCGAACTCGTTCCCGCCGGCGACGACGAAATAGCTGACTCCGTGCCTTCTGAAAATCCCAGCGCTTGACCCCTGAACTTTCCAGCCATTACTGAACTGTGACACTGACCGTGGCTTGCGTCTGGCTGACTCCGTTCGCAGAAAAAGCCCCATTCACCATGAACGTATAATTTCCCGGAGTCGTGCCCGGAATCTGCTGCGTGTGCGTCCCGCCGCCATTATTTCCACCGCCGCACGCCATGAAACTGCCAAGCGCAACCAGAACGCTCAGAGAAATCGCCAGGCGACGACGTTTCGACGATGTGAAACATCCCACCAGGAGCAGTCCGCAAAGGAGTAATCCGCCGTTGGCCGCAATCCAAAGTCGACCGTTGCGTCCCGTTACGGCCGATGCGATCGTGATTGTGCTGGGTGCGGTCGAACTGATCGTCATCGCTGCCGTGGCCGCTGTCGCACTCGTAATGTCGACCGAGGCCGGAATACTGCAAGTCGGCCGATGAATGCCGCCCACTGGTGAAGAAGTCAGCACGCATGAGAGATAAACACTCCCCGTAAAACTGCCTTCCGGCGTCACCGTTACCGTGGAGGTATTTCCAGTGGTCGCCCCCGCCGTAATCGTCAACGGACTCCCACTCAGCGAGAACGGCAGAGTCGTTCCCGCCGTGACCGTGAACGTCACGACTGTACTCTCAGGCCCATACGTCGAGTCTCCCGAGTAGGAAACTTGCACTGATGCCGTTCCCGGGATCGGTATGCCGCCCGGCACCGGGGCAGAAGTAGCCGACCCGTTATTCAGTCTTTCTGTGTCGTTCCAATCGCCGCCCGGTCCGGCCATGAAATAGCTGATCGTTCCCGTGGGCGTCGGCATGCCGCTCGCTCCGGTTACGGTGCCAGTGATAACCGTGTACTCGGCTTCGTTAATCGAGCTCGGATTGGCCACTCCGGAAAGCGTCGACATCTGTCCGACCATCACATTGACTGAACTTGTGACCGAGCCGTAATTAGCGTCCCCACCATAGCTGGCCGTCACCGTATCGTTGCCCACCGGCAGAGAGCTCACACTGTTAAGCGTGGCCCACGCATAACCGCTGGCACCTGTATTCGGGACTAGCGGCGCGGTTCCGAGTTGCGTGGTGCCAACGCTGAAGGTTGCGTTTTCGGTAGGCGGAATCACCAACGGAAATAAGAAAGTGCACGCGCCGTCGTCACAAGGCGGACCAGAATACGGTGCCGCAACCATCAGGCTCAAAGTTGTGGTCGATCCCACGGCGATGGCCTGCGGGCTCGCGTATAAAACCGCGAATGACTGCGCCTTGCTGATGGTGAAGGAGAGTGGAGGGTTGTTGGACGACGCTTTGAAACTGCCGTCGCCCGGATAACTGGCCGTTACAGCGTTGTTCCCAACCGGGAGCGTAACCGAGGGCTGCCATTCCGCAATCCCTAAACGATTGATGTTTACTGGTCCGGAATTTACAGAAGACGAAGCAACGGGATCCGTAAAGGTCACGGTCCCAGTTGCCAATCCATCTAGTTGTCCCGATGGCGCGCTCACGCCTCGCGGTTGAGCGTCTAAGACAATGTAAGTGCCATAAGGATAACCCGCACCGCTGGCGAGTGCCGCAAACGCGTTTGTGCTGTTGTTCCAGTAATTCCCGGTCAGAGAAATATTGCTGTTTTCGGGCTGAACATTCAGCGCAATACTCGCCGTGCTTGGAGCAAAGATCGTATCTCCCGTGTACTTCGCGGTAAGTTCGTATTTTCCGCCGGGAAGGCTGTCGAGTGTGGTTGAAGCAGCTCCGTTGCTAAGCGCAACTTCACCGATGCCAGTGTTGCTCGCCGCACTCGCGTTCGTCACCAGCCCCACGTCACCGGTCGGCGTTCCCCCCGTGCCAGTGACGCTCACATTCACGGTCACGGCCGCGCCGTGCGTAAAGCTTGTCTGACTGACGTTCAGCGCGGTCGCGCTCGGCTTGAAACTCAAGCTATTCCAGTTCTGGACGAGCAGATTCGCATCAACGCTGCCGAGGCCTGTGGCCTGGTCATATCCGACAGTCGCGTAGTAATGGCCGAGAGTATCAAAGCCGTTGGTATTGTCGTTGGTTGTGCTCGACATGCAGTCGGTCGTGCCCGACACGCACGGAACGTCGTTGCTGCCGATTGCGATGTCATGAAAATCTGTAGGATGTTGTGTCGCCAGCGGATAAAAAATGAAATTCGCTTGCCCCTGCGGCCCATACTTCTGATCGACGATCGCCATGATCGCAGCCATGGCCGGGGAAGAAGCGGATGTACCGCCAACTGCGAACGTGTCGATATAACCCATCTCGTTGTCCGGCAGACAACCGTCCGGCCCGGTGCAGTAGATCCAAAAGCTGCCATTTTCGTTGTCCGCTGCGAAAAGAGATACGTCGGGCAGGTCGCGCTTGCTATCTGCCGGGACACCCTTACCCGATTGCCACGCCGGTTTCTGATAAAGAGTACTCGCGCCTCCACTGCCAGCAACGATGGTGATGCCATTTATGTTTGGATCGTAGACGCCGCCGTCATCCAGATTCAGGCCAAACGCCTGGTTCCACGGCTGCTCGGGCACAGTCTGAAGAAGCGACACTGCCGGCTGACTCGTCGCGTTCAAATTCCAGTATTGTCCGATTTGATTCTTCTGTGCGCTGGCGCTCCCGTTGTACGTGCTGTAATAAAAATCCGTTCCGCCGACGGAAACGTTCCACGGAGTCGACGAGAACCCGCTCACCGCCAGACCATATTGCGCCGGCTGACCCGCGCCGAAAATGTCGCAACCGGCTGAGCCGTTGTCGCCCGCGGCGACGAAAGACGTCTGTCCTTGCGCCGCGGCCTGCTCCCACAGTGCGGCAAAAAACTGATTGCCTGCCGCGCCCAGATCCTGTTCACATTCCCCGTAGCTGGTGCTGAGAACGGGAGCTTGATCGTCATCGACGGCGCGCTGCGCCGCAAGCAGAAGTCCGCTCTGCACCGAAGTGTCGGCCGCGGTGTAGAGACTGACCATCGCTCCCGGCGCAATCGAAGTGGCAACCTCAACATCCAGATAAGATTCGCCGCTGGCCCAGTTGCCTTCATTCGGATCCGTATCTTGGCCGTCGACTACCGACGTGAAATTCGGCGCCGGCAGTCCGAACATGGTGTGATAATTCTCGACCGCCGTGGGATCGATGTCGGATGCTCCAATAATTCCAATCGTGACACCGGTTCCAGTCATTCCCGCGTTATACAGAGGATTCAAATCGTACTGCACGGCGAAGTCGCCCGGCCCCAGCGCGAGCACGGGCGGATTGCCTTCGATCGTCCACTCCGGCGTGAAATGGTGCGTGCGCGGATCGTAGAGACCTTTGCCCGCCACCTTTAAATTTGAGCGTGGCCGAAAGTTATTGATCGGAGTAATGCCGGCAATCACCGGCGCGAGCGCGGCAGGAATCTGCGGGTCGGCATTGTTGGCGTAGTGCTCTCCGCCATTGACCAGATATGCGTGGATTTGCGTGTGAAACACGGAGCGAACTTGTCCCGCCGTTCCTGAAAATTCGATCGTCGTCTTCGCCCGACTGACCCGGTTGATCGAAAATCCATGATGTTGCAGCCAGCCAGAAACTGTTGCGACGTCTGCGTCCGAAGGCCCATAGAGTTGCCCGAACTGCTCGGGCGTAAGCCATCTATGAAAGCTGGGTGAACCGGGCGTATGCGCATGCTCGAGAAATTGTTGCAAGGCTGCTTCGCGTTCCGGCGAGCGTTGCAAAAGCAGCAGCATTCGCGAGGCAGGAAATGAATCGGCAACCGCGCCCAGATCGAAGCTTGCCTGCGCCAGCGGGTGAACATTCCCCTTGAGCGTCACGCGAACATGATCATCAATGGGCTGCCTGATGCGAGAAGCGGGAGCGGCCTGCGCCGCGCTGAATGCGCATAGAACAATACCCAGACAGAATGGCGCCAATCGCCGGAGCGGAGAGATTGTCGACACCTTCACCCTCAATTCAGAAACGCCTGCGATATCGACTTCGTTATCGGGAACGCATCACAGTCGTCGTGATCTGCTGCAATCCTGCCGGACCCTGACGACGCACGGTTCGTGCGTCTCCGACGAGCCTGTCTGCCTGGCGATTCGAACCAGAAGGCGCAGTGAACGCCACGCCGTCATTCACCTGCGCGCAATCCATGCGCAGCGTGCCGTTATCATTGAAGACCAGTCCGTAGAAGCGGAAGGCACTGCCGGCAGCCAGAGGCGTCGAGTTGAGCTCTTGCGTATTGCTGTCGATATAGACTTCCATTTGGCTCGGATTGGTCAGCAGCGTTGTCTGTCCTTGCTGCACCGCGAGGGTTGGAAACAGATCGTACGACGCTAGCGACACCGTGTAATCGGTAAAGCTGCCGCTCTGCTGCGAACCGACAATCTCCCCGTCGACCGTTTGCGGCATCAGGGTGATGGTGTCTGTGGGAGTGCCAATCCCCCCGCTCGAAATAAAATTTGCCGAAGTAACGTCGAGGTTCTGACCCGCTACCATATTTGCAGCGGTGAAGCTGGGAACGAATGGCAGATTCTGCAGATTCGTAAACTGCCCGGAGATCTGGAACACGGTACCGCCTAGAGCGAAGTTGACCTCGTCCAGGTAGGCCCCGCTTGGCCCACCGATGGGAGTGATCAGAGTGCCAAGCTCCGTGCGGCCGTAGAGCTCAATATCCGGAACTACATTGTCAACAAACATTACAGGACCGCTGGAGTCGTTGACTGCCGAGGAACCTTCCACTTCAATTCGAGTCGCCAGCAGCGATCCATCGGACTGGATCGCACCGTCCAGATTTACAAACATTCCAGGGGCGAGCGCAGAAGCTCCACTCACTCCCTGAAACACGCTTGCGCTGTTGAAACTCGCCGAGAGAGTTCTGGTTCCCAAAGATTCCCCCGCGATGGTGAGCGTCAGACTTGACGGGGTCGTTCCCACCGACGCAATCTCCGCCACAAGCCCACTGACCTTGCCGTTTGCAGAGTTCGTGGGGGAGGCAGACAACTCGATCGGACTGAGATAAAAGGTCGGCGACATGGAGAACCCTTCAAACGAGGGCGTTGCCCAACATGTGGGAAAAACCGCCGAATCAGGAACCTGCATATTCAGCAGTAATGCCATGCTGCTGCCCGTCACAGTAATTGGCGATGCCAAATTCACGGTCGGGCCTTGATTCACCACAGAATAATTCGCGATCCCGATTCCCTCGCCGGGAACCTGCGCAAGACAGACGAATACTGCCTGCGCGAGCGTAGCCGTGGCTGAAGTGTAGATGTCTTGAGGAACAGTGGCCGTGACCAACGGCTCGATTCCTCCATTCACGTGCATGAACTCGGCGGGTTGCTGTGACGAGAACACGGTGACGGTGTTCCCTGACTGGCTGGTGAGCGTCAACGTCTGAACCGCCAGATCAAACCGGGTAACTTGATCATTCGCCGTGCTCGATAGCACAACCGTGACCTGCGTGTTCCCGGAGAAGGGCGGCGTTTTCGACGCACTCCCGCCCGAGCCGCAGCTGGTTGTCCATGAGGTCGCGAGCATGATAACGAACAGAGCAAAGATAGGAGTGAGAGCAGAACGGCGGGCGGAAGAAGTGGCGCACTTCATACTGCCTCCTGTGCCATGCAGGAACCGATATTATGAGCGGCGATTTACGCCGACCGAGTAAGTCGTATTCCAAGGACTTGCTCAGTCATGCCAAAAAGAAGCGCTTCCATGATACGACGAGCGCTGTAAAGCGAGATAAAGACTTCCATGAAATTTGTAAAGCACTTACCTTCCCTTACAACCCCAAACCTACGTTGCAACGGTAAATACGAAGGGCTCCCTTGCGGAAGCCCTATGGCGCGCTATTAGGGGTATGAAAAGTAGCGCCGAGTTTATGACTGCGAGCCGCGAACCGAGTGCTCTTCGGTGTGGCCGGTCACGCTAGATCGCGACGGCACGCTGCTTGCTCGGTTCCGGCTGGTTTTTCTCAGAAATGGTGCCGGCAATCGCCTTCTGCGGCGAATCGAGATACGAATCAAGGTGCGAATCCAGATGGAAGATGCGCGTAATCGCAGCGTTCATCCGCTCCTGCTCTTCTCTTTCTGGAACCTCTTTGATTTCATGGACCAGGGAACTGGCAATGGTTTGAATCAATTGTGCAGTGATGGCGTGCAGCGAATGCTCCTGCTCCCGTGAAAACGGTCCACGCTCCTCCAGAAATCGTTCCAGTTCTTGCCGGCAAAGTTCTTCCAGGCGCCGCCGCAGTGTGGCCGCAGTCGGCACGTCGCTCTCGGCGTGCAGGTGAGTGCGGAAGGCCAGCACTTCGGCGGCGACAATCTTTTCCGCCTGCGCGAGCGCCGCCCGTCTTTCTGCCGTATCGCGCTCGAAGGCCTGCTCCAGGCTTTCGACATCGTGCAGCAGGATTCCATCCACCCGCCGCACTTCCGGATCTACATTGCGCGGTACGCCGATATCGAGAATCACCAGCGCTACCCGGTTGCGCTCCCTCGCGATGTGTTCCGCCTCCTCGCGCGTAAGCATGACATGCGGGCAACCGCCGGCCGTAATCACAATGTCTGCGTGCAGCAGATATTTCCAGCGCTCGCCCAGAGTTGCCGCCGTGCCGCCCATGGCCAGCGCCAGTTCTTGCGTTCTGGCTTCCGACTGATCGATCACCACCAGCGATCCGGCTCCGTTCTCAATCAGGCGGCGTCCGGCAAATTCGCCGATCTCGCCCGCGCCCAGCAGCAAAACATTGCGGCCTTTGAGAGAACCGAAAATTTCTTGTGCGAGTTCGAGCGCGGCGCGGGGAACCGAAACCGCCACCTGGTCGATCGCAGTCTCCCGGTGCACTTTCTCCGAAACACGAAGTGCGTGCTCCAACACGGCATTGAGTGAGCTTCCAGTGGCGCCGACCGCCCGAGCCTGTTCCCATGCGGATTTCAGTTCCTCCACAATCTGCGGCTCGCCCAACAGCAGAGAATCCATCCCGCTGGCGACGCGGAATATATGGCTGAGAGCGGATTCGTCGAGCAGGCGATAGAATCGCTCCCACTCGCTCAGTTTGAGTCCATGTTCCGCTGTAAGAAATTGCAACAGGGAGTTCGCGGCCAAAGTAGGCTCGTCGGCCCACACCAGAAACTCGGTGCGACAGCAGGTAGAGAGCACGACCGCTTCGTCGATGCCTTCGGCTTTTTTCAGCCGGCGCAGGACATCGTAGCGGCGATTTTCGCTGATCCAGAAACGCTCTCTCATCGCCAGCGGCGCTGTGCGATGGTTCAGCCCGACCACCATGAGCGTAGGTTCCAAGACCAGGTCCTCTCGGCGCAGGTTGCAGAATCGTCAAGGGCACGCAGCATGCCAAAGCATTGCGCCTCGTGCACGGAATTGATTCTTGTTAGTTTTCAGTGATTTCCAGATGAACTCAGGAATTTCGCCATTCGCCAACCCCGCCGAATGCGGCATATCGCGCCAAAGCCGAGTTTTTTGACGCCTTTCTGACTGATGTAAGTTACAGCAACCGTAGACTTTAATCACGATTGACAGTGATTTTGATCACAGACCACAAAGTTCCCCAGTTGGAAACTATCGCAGCATTATTTATTTCTTACTCTGTGGTTCTCTGCTCGGCGGGGTTCGTAGGGAACGTTCTTGCGGCCCGTGAGCAGCGGCCGGTCGAATGATTGATTCGAGTGATCGAGAAGGAAAAGCAATCATGAAGATGATGCAGTTGGCAATCTTAATCGCGACGATTGCAGTAACACTGTTTCTGGCCTTGCCCAACTTGTCTTGGGCTGTGCGCTAAGAATTTGGAAGGTGCGCGGCCGAGGCGCGCCGCAAGTTGCGCCGGAGTTTTGAAGGGGCGCGGCTTCCAGCCGCGCCGCAACGTTATCTAAATCAGTGGCGCCTTCAGGCGCTGAGGGTCGCGACCAAAGAGATCGCTGTTCCGCGCGCGAACCGCCGCTAGTCCACTGCGGCCATAGAAACGAGGGGGTGTGTAATCGGCTCCCCGTTGCGTCTGGCACGGCGAGCCGGCAACGGGTTCCCCTCTACGGTTCGCCAGTCCGGAACAGCTCCGCCCGGGTCTGGGTGCTCACCCCCAAGACCCGGGCTTTTACTTTTGAGAACGAACCGACTCGTGTAGCGACGGACGCAATTCGTCCGTCCAGCTCGTGTAGGGACAGCCGCACCCGGCAGTCCATGCGAGCACCCGCCCCATAGAGCGCGTTCCGTCAAAGAGCGGCCCTTTAGGGCCACGTTACCGCGGCTTTTTATGAGGGGCCTTAGCCCCGGCAGAACGATCACGATGCTGTGGGTGGCCCGTCCTTCGCGTTTTTTGCGAAGGGTGGGAATCACAAACGCGTGCAGCGAGTGTCTTTCGGCCGGCAACAACTTACGCCACAGGATCGCGAATGGTATCGATCAGCACCCATACTCGCCCCTGCAAAAAACGCGAGGACGGGCACCCTCAGTTTCGGAAGGGAAAGCAAAGACTCCAGAGATCTGGGCCACCCGTCGTACCCGCCCCATAGAACGCGTCCTGTGGAAGAGCGACCCTTCGAGATGCCCTAGCGGCATTCTTTTACCTAGGGGGATATATTATGACCCGCAGGAAAAATGTTATTTGGGAGCAGATTAAGAAGGAATCCGGGTCGCGTCCATGAGGCAACCTGAATACATCGAATGCACGCCCAAACGTCCTTCACAGGCTCTCCTCGCTGCCTTTGTGACGCATGTCCTTGCGCCCCACAGCGCTGCTCGCGCGATCGTCGCCCAAGCGAATCGTCGGCAGGCACGTTTGTCGGGATTCAAGTCCCCGCCGTAACTCCTTGCGGCTCAAGATTTTGCCCGCGGGTTGTGGCAGCCCAGAGAAAAATCGCAGTTCTGGCTAAGTGGCTGATTCCAACAGATCGAGGGGGAGGGGATATACCCCACGCAGCGGCGAATTTCCCAAAACGGTCCTGAATCGGTCTCCAAAAATCTCCCCAAAAACTTCGGACTCGCATTTTTTGCGAAGGCCATCACCGCTCCGTGTGATCGTAATCACAGCCTTTTTGCAGCCCTAAAACTACCCTAAACCTTGCTTGTGGGCGCTTTCGTAGCAAGTGGGTGAAAGGGGAACGCTATGGTGGTTGCCGGAACTGCTCCGAATATGAGCCGCATGGCTCACGACTTTTCCC
Organism: uncultured Acidobacteriaceae bacterium; assembly: GCA_963772045.1. Classification (GTDB taxonomy): domain Bacteria; phylum Acidobacteriota; class Terriglobia; order Terriglobales; family Acidobacteriaceae; genus Sulfotelmatobacter. The sequence continues at coordinate 322,249 of CAVYWC010000008.1, forward strand.
GAAATCCGATGCTGGTTTACTGGGAGATGACCCAGGCTTGCGGGCTGGCCTGCAAACATTGCCGCGCCGAGGCTATGCCCACTGCGAATCCGCTGGAACTCACCACCGAGCAGAGCAAGTGCTTTCTGCGCCAGTTGCTGGATTTCGGCGATCCCCTTCCCCATCTGATCCTGACCGGTGGCGATCCGCTCAGCCGCAAAGATATTCATGAGCTGATTGATTTCGCCAACGGCCTGGGATTGGAAGTTTCCATCACGCCCAGCGCCACGCCGGAGTTAACCAACGACGCGATCTCGAAACTGAAAGCCCACGGCATTCAGAGCATGGGACTGAGCCTCGACGGTTCCTGCGCCGAAAAGCATGACACCATCCGCGCGGTTCCGGGAACGTTTGAACGCACCATGGAGGCGGCGCGGCATTGCGGAGAGATCGGCATGCCGATCCAGGTGAACACATTGGTGGCGGAAGAAACGGCCTCGGATCTACCCGCGATCTATCACCTCCTGCGCAACAGTTTTCCGGTGATGCGCTGGAGCCTGTTCATGCTGATCTCGGTGGGCCGCGGCAAGGCTTTGAGCGAAGTTTCGCCGGAAGAAGGCGAAAAGATCATGCGTTGGGTGTTCGACCTTTCCCCGGGGGCGCCCTTTGCCATCAAAACGACGGAAGCTCCGTCCTACCGGCGGATTGCGATTGAGACCATGCGCACGTCTGGTATGGCTCACGGCGAGATGAAATCGACATCGGTGTACAAGGGATTTCAAATTCGCGACGGACATGGAATCGTGTTCGTGTCGAACCTGGGCGAGATTTATCCTTCGGGATTCTTGCCGCTGCGTTGCGGGAATGTGCGCGCTGAATCTCTGGTCGATGTATATCGCAGCTCCGAAGTTTTCCGCGCGCTGCACTCTCCCGATACGTTCCACGGAAAATGCGGCGCCTGCGAATACAGCCACATTTGTGGAGGGTCGCGCGCGCGCGCTTTCGCTTACACCGGGGATGCGCTGGGCACCGATCCGTTCTGCCCGTACGAGCCGGGCGAAACGGCTGCGGAGTGAACCACGGTTTCTCACCACAGAGACACGGAGCCACCGAGAGAAAACGAGGAAGGCTGCCCTCTGGAACCTTGCAGGCAAAGCGTTTCAGGAAACCGCTCTAAAGCCTCCGTGCCTCTGTGGGTGAAGACCACCGTTCACGAATACAGCGTGATCGGTTGAACCACGCGCGAGATCGCGCCGGTGGGACTGGGCTGGTCTGGTTTCAGGCCGCAACGCATCGAAGCGAACAGTCCGATCAACTGACCGAACATTACATCGAGCACCGGACGATATTGATCGGGAAAATCCTTGGGACAATCCAGCGCTAAACAGTAATCCGTCAGCGGCGAAACGTCATCGAGGCCCTGCACCGTGACCACAGCGCGCACACGTCCCAGGCGCTTGCGATCGATCTCGCGCAGCAAGTCGAGTTCATAACCTCGACGCTTCGCTTCGCTGGAAAGAAATGCGACGAAAAGACTGTTGCTGTCGAGGCTGGACATGGGACCATGGCGAAGTCCGAGCGGCGTTTCCGCAAGAGTCGCAACCCTGCCGGCACTCAATTCGACGGCTTTCAGAGCGGACTCATCTGCGACGGCGTGTAGAACTCCCGATCCGACAAAGCAGGCACGCGTGCAGCCCAGAGCCGTGATCGCGGCGGCAGCTTCGGCCGCAGCCGGAAGGAACAGCGCGCCGGTCTCCGATAATTGGGCAACCGCATCGCCGAATAGTTCGAGTTCGTCCCGGTGCGCGAGGCATTGGCCGGCCAGCAGCATATTGGTGAACGAACTGGTCATGGCCAATCCGCGATCATTGACGGCCTCGTCGAGGATGATGGCCAGCGACTGCCCCGCATGTTGAGAGCAAAGCTGCGCCATCTGCCCCTGCGGATTACAGGTGATGACCAGATGCCGAATGTTGCGATGGCCAACGAGCGCGCGCTGTAATACGGCAACGCCCTCGGGACTATCGCCGGAACGAGAGAACGAGATCCAGAGATATTCCCTTCCCGGACGATGAAAGTCTTCGAAATCCGTCAGCAGAGTTGTGCTGGGAACCGCGTCGACATCACACCTCCACTTGCGGCGCAGCATAGGGGCCAGCGCTCGCCCGGCATAATCCGAGGTGCCCGCGCCCACTAGATAGACCATCGGCGAAGTGCTGGAACCGTGATTGACGCCGGCGCTGCGAAACATCTGGTTCACATCGGCGAGGCGCTCGCGGCAGCGCTTGTAAGTGTTGATCCAAGTTTGCGGCTGCTGAAAGATCTCTCGCGGCGTGTGCAGGAGACCACGCTTAATTTTTTCCTGTTCCGGTAGATCGAGAATGTTGCGCAAGGGGTCCGCCACAGCAGGTTCCCTCCGTCAGACTTTGTAGTCTATTACAAACGATTGCGATTGAAAAGCAATCGAAAGAAAGCGAAAGATGGGTTCGCAAGGGAGGGTCTCGGCCAGCGGCGAACTGGCAAGATCATGGACAGAGTGGCGCTCGGCCAAGATGGCAGCGAGCGTCACGCCGGTCGAATCAACGAGCTGCGCTGGAGGAAGTCGACGCGTCCACCTTCGGAGCTACATATTCCGCGTCTTGCAGGTGGCCCTGAAGAATCGGCAGAGTCTGCGACGCAAACTCTTTCACGCTGGAGTTCCGACCGTCCTGGCTTTCCTGCTGGAACTCGGCGATGACGTGCTTGTGATCCTGCAGCTGGTTTTCCATGTAGGCTTTGTCAAAAGCCTCGCCACTCAGCTTCTCCAGACGGGCCTTCTCCATGGCGTTTTTGGCGCTCAATTTCTTTGGAACCGAAATGCCTTCGCGTTCGGCAATCTGGTTCAATTCTTTGTTGGCCTGGGAATGGTGGTGGACCATCCGCTGCGCGAACGTTTTTACGTCGGGATTGGTGGCTTTGCGCATGGCCAGATCTCCAAGCTCAACCTCATCCAAACCACCCCCCGCAGCTTTGCGGATGAATGTCTTGTCGCTGGGCGATAGCGGGGATGTGTTCTGGTTGTTGCTCTGCGTGTCATCGGGCTGGCGGGTACCAGCTTGCGGGTAGCTCTGAGCTCGTAAACTCAACGGCAGAAAAGAGAGCGCGCCGGCGAGAACGAAAACGGAAAATGATGACTTCATAAAGTTCTCCATCCTCTAGGAATAAACCGCGAGCCCGTCGAGGCAACGGACGAGAATCTATATTCGTTCGCGGGAGAGCCAGTATTACAGCTGTGCCGAAGATCAGGGCTGGGCTGTAAGAGTCGGCAGAACAGCGACGTCGACGGTCGCCGGATCATCGCGCAGCTTGATGTAGAGCGTCTTCGATTTCGGGGCGGGAATCGGGAGGCCATCATTAACGAAGCCCTCGGGGACGGTCACGGAGTTGCTGAAATCCGGATCTGCACTTACGGAATCGAGCAGAAAGAGTTTGTCCCCGGTGAGCGTGCATTGCTTCTCAGGCTCGGTCACACAGCGATAGCCCTTGAGGGTAGGGATGCGGACGAGACTGACGAGCGGTTGCCAATCGCCTTCCAAGCCGTCAGCCGTGACCGGACGGAACTTCAGAGGTCCGAAGGCTGAGGGTCCGAGAAGTTTCATGGGATCGAGAACGGCAAAGACGGTTTTGGAATCCTGCATGGTGAGATTGCCATCGGCAAAGCTGAGCAATACGCGAAAAGATTCGTCGGCGGTGGCGACTTCAATTTTTTCCGTGGGGGAGAACGTTTCCGGGACTTGCGCCTTCACGGAAAAATTCAGGTGTCCATCCTGAGGAAGTTCCTCCGGACTGCCGAGACGAACGACCGCCGGCGAGTCTGAGGGATCGAGTTGGATGCTCTTGGTCAGGATGTTGACTCTCGGGCGCGGAGCTTCGATCTGCGTCTTGAGATCGAGCACGCGTCCATCTTTCAATGTGACATGTGCGAGCAAGGCATCGCCGGCATGCAGTTTTGCGACGCTGGCAGAATCGTGCATGACAAGTTTGAGTTCGTCCTGCTGGTTGGCACGGGTGAGCGAACCTGGGTCGAAGGCGATGCCGTCCAGTTGCAGGGCCTTGACCTGATCGAGGCGAGTGCCCTTCAGGGTGCCCTCGGCATCGCCGGAGTGGATGCCAAAGCTGTCGAGACGGCCGGCTTCCGCATAGGTGTGGAGAGGGATCTCATCGGGCTCGCGAACACCGAACTTGTGGATGAGCATGGTGACCGATCCGGCTTCCGCGTTCTGCAGCGGAACTTTCACTTCCAGTTCATCGGCTTTGGAAGTTTTCCACTCGGCTTTGAGCGCTTTATCTTGTTCGTTTCTCAGGGTGACGTCGCTCACGCAGCATGCGTCGGAAGACTGCACGTGCAAGGTGTCTTCCCGACCGACGATGAGAGCACTGGCGTCTTTTGAGGCGACAATCCATTGTCCGGTTCTCGATGCACGCAGGCGGAAGTGCGGGCCATCAAAAGGCTGGAATCCCCAGTCGCCGCGGAGAGCGCCGGTGACTTCGTCGTTCAAGTCGGCGGATTGCAGGGCTTTGGTGGAGACCAGAAAGCCTCCACGGATCGGGTCGGGCTTGGCGGGGAGGCTGACCGCGGCACCGGATTTGGTCTCAACGCGCAGAACGAAATCGTGCGCGAGTTCGGTGGCGAATGCGAGCGGAGCTCCGTCGGTGGGGAACAATAGCGATGGCTTGCCCGCGCAAAATACTTCTGTGGGGTCCACCGCGTGGAGCGGCGGAACCGGAAACGGATGAACCGGCGGAAGGCCGATCACAATCACCGACTTGGGATTGCGAAACGACGGCGGATTGTTGAGGCGGAGATTCAGTTCATCCTGCCTGGGCATGGCCAAGGCCGGAATGTACTGGAACTGCGCCGTGTGCGCTGTGCCCAGGATGCGAACGACATCGACGACCGCTCCGATGTAGGGGCTGTAGTAGCCGCCATGGGCGCTGGGGCTGGAACTGATCTGCGCCAGCAGATCGCTGGAACTGCCGGACGTGAGCGTCGAAACCATGGTCTGGCTATGAGCGTCGTCCAGTACGAGTTGATCGGTGTTCTGCGTGAGACAGGGCGCCTGTTGCGCGCTGGGCTTGTCGAAGCACTGCTGCTCCAGGCGCATATTGAGGCTGCGGGCCAGCATGGTAGTGTCGGCCTTCAGTTGGTCGGGATCGTTGGCCGAAATCTCCCGCACTGCATCGAGATATTTTTCGAGGCGCTGGCGATCGAGGCTGGCCTGCTCGAGATCTTGCGCGGCCCGAATGAAAGATCCGGGCTTGCCGCGGACCGCTGTGCGCAGTGTGCTGAATGCACCGCCGGTGTCAGGAGCCAGAAACACGAGAGCTTCCTGAGCTTCTTCGGGAACCACCACGTAGATGCCTTCGTCGTGGACGGCGCGCGTCCAGGTCTCGACCCGCGTGAACCAGGAATCCGGGGGAGGATTAGTCACACCGCGCAGGAAGACGACGACCATCAGATAATGCACGGACTGGCTCTCGGGCAAGTCGGGATGAATCCATAGCCGATCGCCGACCTGCAGGCTGGGAACTTCCGCGATGGGCAGCGTGACTCCGGCGCGCTGGACGCGCACATCGACCTTGGGTCCGATGAGATCGAAAGCGGCGCCATCGGCCGCGGCGCTGCCCGCGAAAAGGAACAAGATTGCGAAAAAAAGAACAGAGAATAAGACTGCCAGCCGATGCAGAAGCGAAGCACATCCCCTGGAACGCACTACTACCTCCTACAAACGTATTTACAGCCATTAACGTGGAAGCCAATAAGGCTAGATCAATTCTACGAGTGATTCTTGTACATATCTAGATGGACGCTGAGTCTACCATCCAAGTTGTATGAATCAAAGATTGGCGTCATAACGTAGATGGTGCGCGTCGGAATGGGATATGTCGCCAAATGCCGGTGCTGTGTCCGGGAAATACATGAACAAAGCCGGATGTCTTAATCGGCCCTCACCCGGATTAAAGCCATTATCGCGGCGGTCGAACAGTGTGCGTGGGAGCCTCTGTCATCCGTACGGATTCTGTGTCGTAACTTCTCTTTCGCCCCTTCGGGGCTGGCTTGTTTCCTACTCACCACCCACAGCTTGCGCTGTGGGCTGTATTCTTTCGCCGTTTCGCGGCTATTCTGATACGAAGCAGGAACGTCAGGGCTTTCCGCAAGATCTAGAACGGCCCAATCCCCAATTTCTTATCAGGCCAGTTCTAAGGCTTTCGGGCGGAATCGATACTCTGGCGAAGTTTGGGGGGCAGTTCGGGCTCGGCCGAGCCGTCGGTGCGGGCGTCGGACGCGGCGAAATTCAATCCGGTTTGCGTGTTGTGTTTGATGGCCTGGCCGCGTCCCATGAACAGCGAAAAATCTCCGCGGACTTCGAGTTGGTGGCCCATGCGGATGAGTTGCTGGCGGACGTCGGCGGGCACGCGATCCTCGATCAGAATGTTGCAGCCGATGTTGAAATTGCTGCGCACCGTAAAGCGCGCGGTCTCCATGGCGGCTTGCAGGTTCATTCCATAATCGACGATGTTGGAAACGAACTGAGCATGCGCCAGCGGTTGGTTGGCGCCGCCCATGATGCCAAATCCGATGTGATCGTTGCCTTTCTCCATGAAGGCCGGAATGATGGTGTGGAATGGGCGCTTGTGGCCGGCGAGTGCATCGGGCTGGCTGGGGTCGAGCATGAAGAGGGCTCCGCGATTCTGCAGGGCGAATCCCATACCGCGGACCGTGATGCCCGATCCGAAGCTGGAATAATTGCTCTGGATCAGTGAGACGATGTTTCCTTCCTTGTCCACGGCCGTGAGGTAGGTCGTGTCGCTCGATGGAGGATGGCCGGCCTGCGTGTCGCAGTTGGCTTTTTGGGGATCGATGAGCTGCGCCCGCTGCTTGGCGTAGTCTTTCGAGAGCAACCCGGCCACGGGAATTTTCGCAAAGCGCGGATCGCCGTTATAACGCGCCAGATCGGCGTAGGCCAGCTTCATGGCTTCGATTCTCTGGTGCAGTTCTTTCACACTCAGCGGACCGCCGGTTGCGGGTGAGAATTGTTCCATGATGTTCAACATTTCGAGCGCGGCCATGCCTTGTCCATTGGGAGGGAGTTCGTAAACTTTCCATCCTCGATAAGTCGTGGAGATGGGCTCGACCCACTCCGCCGAGAAGTCGGCGAGATCGGCAGCGGTCATGGTTCCGCTGAAATCGTGCGAAGTGGCAAGAATCGCTTTTGCGATTTCACTGCGGTAGAAGGCCTGCGGACCTCCTGTGGCCAGCAGATGCAACGCTTTGGCTACGTCCGGATTCTTGAACATCTCACCCATGCGAGGAGCCTGGTCGTGGATAAGGAAAACGCGACGGCTCTCCGGATCATCTTTTAATTTGGATTGGCTTCCGTGCCAGTCCATGGAGATCAACTCTTGGACGGGAAAGCCGTTTTCGGCATAGAAAATTGCGGGCGTGAAAAGATCTTTCCAGGGCATGCGACCGAAGCGTTCGTGCAACTTATTCCAGCCTTCGACGGCGCCGGGAACAGTCACTGTTTCGATTCCGACGGCGGGCATTTCCGTGATGCCCTTGGATTTCAGGTAGTCAATGGTGAGAGCTTTTGGAGCCCATCCGCTGGCGTTCAGGCCGTACAGCTTGCCCGTTTTCGCGTCCCAGTAAATGGCGAAGAGATCGCCGCCCATGCCGTTCATGTCCGGTTCCATGACGCCGAGCGTAGCGTTGGCGGCGATCGCGGCATCCACCGCCGATCCGCCGTGAGAGAGAATTTCGGCTCCGGCCTGCGAGGCCAGCACCTGGCTGGTGGCGACGATTCCATATGGCGAAATCACCATGGACCGGGCATTAGTGCGGTCCTGAGGAAGTGCGAGAGAGCTGGCGAAGATTAAAAGGAAACAAAGTAGAAGTACGCGCATCATTATTCTCCGGATGGAAAGGCATTCTCGGCGGAAGAGCGAGCGCGTGTCAACGCGAGGGGCAGGAAAATATCCTATTCTGGTCGTCGGCTGGTCGTTTGCCGCAAGGCCGAATTGCGTTTCGGTCATCGCGGACATGACGAGATGCATCTTACCTCCAGCCGCTTCTGGGGCGGGGCATGTCATTACCGATAAGCAAAAAATATGAACCGATGGAAGCACTGCCGGCGCGAGAACTGCCGATTGGTCCGGAGTGGCAATACGAACCGAAGTGGGATGGGTTTCGTTGCATCGCGTTTCGCGATGACAAGCGCATCGATCTGATGTCGAAATCGGGCAAGCCGCTTACTCGCTATTTTCCAGAACTGGTTGAGGCGCTGCTCGCTGTGAAAGCGAAACAGTTCGTGATGGATGGGGAAATTGTCATCGCCATCGACGGCAAACTGTCATTCGACGATCTGCTGATCCGAATCCATCCGGCCAGCAGCCGAATTCAAAAGCTCAGCCGATCTATGCCGTGCCTGTATTTGACATTCGATCTGTTGGTCGATGAAACGGGCAAGTCACTGGTAGGAACTCCGCTGGAGAATCGGCGTAAACGCATGCAGGCATTCGCGAACAAATTTCTCAAGTCGAATGCGATCGTCCATCTTTCCCCAGCCACTAGCGATTTGAAGATGGCGCGTGGCTGGTTTCATGCGGGTGTAGGACTGGACGGAGTCATCGCCAAGCGCCGCGATCTGCCGTATGAATCCGGCGAACGCACGGGGATGCAGAAAATCAAGAAGCAGCGCACGGCCGATTGCGTGGTCGGAGGGTTTCGATATCTCGAAAAGCAGCCGCTGGTCGGGTCGTTGCTACTTGGCCTGTACAACGACGAAGGCAAACTCGATCACGTCGGATTCACTTCGTCGATTCCTGCTTCGGAGCGCCCGGAACTAACTCGCAAGTTGGAAGCGCTGATCAACTCACCGGGCTTTACCGGACGTGCTCCAGGAGGTCTGAGCCGCTGGAGCACGAAGCGTTCGGCGGAGTGGCAGCCATTGGCACCGGAATTGGTGGTCGAGGTGCAGTTCGATCATTTCAGCGGCGGCCGCTTCCGTCATGGAACGAAATTATTGCGCTGGCGTCCGGACAAAGCGCCACGCGAGTGCACGATGAAACAGGTGGAACGGGAAAACCTGGCGATTTTGAATTTGTTGAAGTAGAGCCCAATGGAGGTAGGCACATTGAACTGAAGCCTGGTTCGCGGGCGACGGAGACAATCGAGACGGAGAAAGTTTCGAGCAGGCAGCTATTTCGGATGGAATAATGTCGCGAGCACAATCACAACAAAATCCTGCAGGAAGTGCATCACCATGGGCGCGACCAGACTTTGCCGCCAAACATAGACGAGGGCGAAGACCAGTCACATGAAACCAACGGTTAGCACGCCGGCCGATCCTTCGTAACCGTGGCCGAAGGAGAAAATCACGGTGGAGAGGAGCACGGCGGCGGCCAACGATCGAGTGGTCTCTCTCAGGCGCAAGATCAGATAGCCACGAAAAATTGTCTCCTCGGTGAAAGCAACAACGATCACCAGGAGCACAGCCAGCGCAATTTCTGTCGCGGTTTTGGCAGGAACCAGCGCGGGCAGAGCCTTTTTGGGTGTCGTAAAACCGACGTGGGTCAATCCGTTCTCGATCAGAGCTGCGCAATAAAACATCGGAGGGAACAGCAGCATTCCGAGCGCAACTTCCCGGGGCCAGTTCTTCCAATCCCAACCCAAGCGTGCCAGGGGCTCGCCGTTTCGGCCCAGAAAGTAAACGATCAGAGAAACCAGAGCTACATCGCGCAGAATTGTCGCGATGGCAGTGAGTTTAAAACCGGCAGTGCCAAGGCTCGCTGCCAGAAAAGAATATGCCAAAGACGGAACGATGAGGAATAAGAACACCAGCACTTCGACGAACTGCATTCGCCTGCTGGCTTCGCGATCTTCGGTCCAGGGGGACACCGCGGTTTCTCCTTCAACTCACTCCTGGGAGCAAGATTCACAGTTCTGAGAATCGACACAAAAAATTCGAAAAGCGGATCAGGCCGAGAGTGTGGGAGAATCGATACTCCGTTGGCAAATGGAATCCCCTATGAATTGGACCACGATCGTCCGTCGCCCCTTCTTATTAGTGGCTTTGATTGCGGCCTGTTTCGTTGCCCTACCCGGCTGTACCAGGAAATCGACCGCGCAGACCGCGACGGTGGATCTGCGACTCGATGTGAAGACACCATTTCGTTTCGTCGCCTACGGCGATACGCGCTTTCACGATCCGAATGACATAGACGCAGCCAATCCGGCAGTACGGGTTGCGCTGGTGCATGCGATTGCCGAGGTGAATCCGGCATTCGTCTGCTTTACCGGCGACATCGTTTACAACGGATATGACGTCAACGATTGGAAAGTCTGGGACAACGAAACCAGCATCTGGCGAGAGAAGAAAATTCCGGTTTATCCCGCGCTGGGAAATCACGACCTTCATGGGAAAGAAGAAAGTGCCCTGGACAATTATTTTCAACGCTTTCCCAAACTGAATCATAGCCGCTACTACTCGTTGCGCGCGGCGAACACGCTCACCCTGGTGCTCGACAGCTCGCAAGAGGAAGCGTCCGGGCCGCAGGGGCAGTGGCTGGCAGGCAAACTTTACCATGTTCCATCGGATGTCGACTTTGTTTTCATCATGCTGCACCATCCGCCCTACACCAGTTCGTCCGATGCGAAGATGTTCGGCGGAGGCCATTCGTCGAGAATGCCGGAACACGCCCTGGCGAAGATGCTGGAGGCTCGGCAGGCCGATGCTCACTTTCGCATGGTCGTCTTCAGCGGGCACGTCCACAACTATGAACGCCACGAACGCGGCGGAGTCACCTACTTCGTCAGCGGCGGCGGGGGCGCTCACGCCTATCCCATCGAACGCGCGCCGGACGATCCCTACCAGAGCAAGGAAATCAATTATCACTACCTGCTGGTTGAAGTGGATCAACATCAGTTGAAGATCACGATGAATCGCCTGGATCTCACGAGCGGGAAGCCAGTATGGGCCCAACCTGACGCCGTAACGATTGGAGTACCTGTGCTCGCCAGCCATTGACGGCGGATTTGCGGCACAGTCTGTCTGCGATTTGAAGTCATGAGTCGATCTCGGGCCATTCTCTGCGCTTTCGCCGTCAATGTTTTCTTGCATCCCCTGAACTTTTTCCTCTGTTTTGCCGATATCCGTCTCAGAGAATACGTATGTTCGTCCCCTGGGCTGGGATCGTCATCGCCGCGCTCACACTGCTGGTCCTGTACCAGCAGTTCCGCATGTATCAGGTGCGCCGAAGTTCGCGAAATCGTGAGGAACTGTTTCAGATCGTCACCGAGAACGCCGCCGACATGATTGCGCTGGTCGACATGAAAGGGCGCAGACTCTATAACAGTCCGGCCTACAAGAAAGTTCTGGGTTATTCCCCGGCCGAGTTGGGAGAACTTCGGCCTTCGAGCAGATTCATCCCGATGATCGCTTCAAAGTATTGGAAGCGGCGCGGGAGGCGCGGGAAAACGGCATCGGCAAACGGCTGGAATACCGCATCAAGCATAAGGACGGAAGCTGGCGCATTCTGGAATCGATTGCCAGCACGGTGCGCGACGCTCACGGGGAGGTTGCGAAGCTGGTGATCGTGAATCGAGACGTCACGGAGCGTAAGCGGGCGGAACAGCGGCTGGAGCACAATCTTTTCCACGACGCGCTGACCGGATTGCCCAATCGCCGTCTGTTCCTGGATCGGCTGCAGCAATTATTTGCACGAGCGCGGCAGGAAAATCGTCACTACGCTCTGCTGCTGGCCAACGTAGATCACTTCAAGGTCTTCAACCAAAGCATGGGAACGGGCGCGGGAGATCAGATCCTGCAGGAAATCGGACGGCGCATGGCGGCCTGTCTGCGGCCGCAGGACACGACGACGCAAATTGTTGGGGAAGGCAAAGACAGCGTGCGAGTGCTGTCGCGGCTGGGAGGAGATGAATTTGCGATCCTGCTCGATGGCTTCGCTGATCCGAGCGATGCGCTGCGGGTGGCCAGGCGAATTCAAGGAGCGGTCGCGGACCCGTGCTTCGTCGGCTCGCGCGAGGTGCGGGCATCGGCAAGCATCGGCATCGCGCTGAGCACGCCTAGCCATGAACGTCCGGAAAATGCGCTGAAAGATGCCGACACCGCGATGCGGCGAGCCAAGGCTCTCGGCGGTTCGCGCTGCGAAGTCTTTGACGAAGCTATGCACAGGCGGGCCGAGGGCCGTTTGCGGCTGGAAGCTGATCTGCTGCATGCCCTGGCGCAGCATCAGTTCGTAATCCTCTACCAGCCCGTGCTGGAACTCGCTTCCCGCCGGATCGTCAGCTTCGAAGCCCTCCTCCGATGGCAACATCCCACGCAGGGTTTGATCTCTCCCTACCGCTTCCTCGAAGCGGCCGAAGATACCGGTCTGCTGGTCTCGATTGCGCACTGGCTGATGTTGCAAGCCTGCCGGCAATTACGGGAATGGGAAGTAAACGTGTTCTCGGGAGAGCCGCTAAATGTGACCGTAAATGTTTCCGCGCGTCAGCTTGCCGACGGGCATCTGGTCAACGACATTCAGGACGCGCTGCGCGAGACTGGCGTTGATCCAACGCGGCTGCATCTGGAGATTACGGAAACTGTTGCCGCCGCTGATCCCAAACTGACGGTGACCGTGCTCTCACACCTCAAGCACATGGGAATGGGCGTGATTCTCGATGATTTCGGAACTGGGACGTCGTCGCTTTGCGGATTGCGCCAGTTCCCGGTGGATGCGCTCAAAATTGACCGCTCGCTGATTCGGGAGATGCAGTCCGATTGCACCGCCGCCGACATGATCGAAGTGATCGTCAGTCTGGCGCACAAGCTCGATCTCAGAGTGGTCGCGGAAGGAATTGAAACTGCGAAGCAACTGGAACGCCTGCTCCAGTTGGGATGCGAATTCGGGCAGGGTTACTTTTTCTCGCAACCGCTGGAATCGAAAGCGGCCCTTCAGTTCGTGCGCAACAACATCGGCTCGGCACGTTCGAGCAGAGCGGGCGCGACGTAATCATTCGCCATTATCTGTTTATGGGCGTATTCAGCCGTCAATTTTGGCTTCGCGCAATTGTTTCACCGCCGTCTCGGAGCTGACGGGAGAGTAGTAGACCTCTTTGAACGTATACGACTTTGCCTTCGAGCCCACCACGGGCAGGATCTCGATGTGCCAGTGATAGTCGTCATCAATCGTCTTCCAGTAGCCGAGGCTCTTCGAGGGATGCTGGCTGCTGGGTGAGGTGTGCAACACGAGATGGAACTCTTCGGTGACAGAGCGAACCCGTTGCAGGGTCCGGCGTAGAAGGGACGCGAGATTCAAATGCAATCCCGGTCGATTCAGCCCCGCGCGTTCGAACGACGACTCATGGTAGCGAGGCAGAATCCAGGTTTCGTAGGGCACGCGTGGCGCATAAGGAGCGATCGCGATATAGTCTCCGCGCGCTTCGATCACGCGCAGGGCTTGGCGCTCCTCCTGTTGAATGATGTCGCAGAACACGCAACGTTCTTTGCCGAGAAAATATTCACGGCCGGCGCGCAACTCATAAAGAACGCGCCGCGGCACGAACATGGTTGCGGTGAGCTGCGAGGTGGGATGGGCGAATTCCTGGCCCGCATTCTTCCCGTGATCCTTGAACAGGCTGATGTATTTGATCCGCGGATCGCGCTTCAGATCGAGAATGCGTTCGGCAGCGAGGCGCAGGAAATATCCGATCTCCTCATCGTTGGCATTCCACAGATGACGGTCGTGGTGCGGGTTCTCGACCAGCACTTCGTGCGCGCCCACCGAATGCATGCGGTCGTAGATACCGTCGCCGCGACGGCCCGGATCGCCTTCAATGCGATACAAGGGCGTGGGATGCACGACCGCGCGCGCGGACCATGCCGCGCCCGATGTGTTGGGCGTGGCCGCAATCACCTGCCCCGAGTCTCCGCAGAAACGGCAGGCGGGACCTTGCCCGACGTTCTCCGGAAAATCGTCTCCGGTCATAACCCATGAGCGCGTGATGGGATCTTTGCGGAGTTCCATAGCCGAAAGGAGAACACTGCGACGGAATTGAAGTCAACTCCTTCGCGGGGAACGAGCGCGTCGCGCCCCTGGAAAACCCCGGAATCCGCCGCAGCCGTTTGCTATAATCCGCCGAAGCCCCGCCCGATGACCGAGCCGTCCACTCCGCTCATGCGGCAATATGCCGCCGTGAAAAAAGACCATCCCAGCGCTTTGCTGTTCTTTCGTTTGGGAGATTTCTACGAACTTTTCTTCGAGGATGCGGTCGTCGCCTCGAAAGAACTGCAGATCACGCTCACGTCGCGCAACAAGGAGAAAGGCATCGCGGTGCCTATGTGCGGCGTGCCCTACCACGCGGCGGAAGGCTATATCGCGAAGTTAATCCGGCGCGGATTTAAGGTTGCGATCTGCGAGCAAATGGAAGATCCGCGCGTGGCGAAGAAAATCGTGCGCCGCGAAGTTACTCGCGTGGTCACACCGGGGACTGCGGCCGATTCTTACCTGGGATCGGACGAGAACAATTTTCTTGCCGCTTTGGCGCAGGTTGGTGATCGTGTCGGGTTCGCGGCGTTAGATTTGTCCACGGGAGAGTTTCGTGCCACGGAATTCGCGGGCGAGAGCGCGCTGCGTCGCGTGCAGGAAGAATTGGAGCAACTGCGTCCAAAGGAATTGCTCTATGCGTCGGCCGCGCCGCTGTTCGAGGTTGCAAACCATGCGTCCTCCGGTGCGGGGCCGGCGAGCATTGCCCGGCGAGACGGTGGTTCCGATCTTGGTCAGAGCAGGCCTGGGCGGCTGGCCGCGCGCGGATCTTTGCAGTGTGCAGACACACCGCTGGACGACTGGATCTTCGCGCCCGACCACGCCATTCCTCTGCTCGAAAATCATTTCGGCGTGCTTTCGCTCGAAGGCTTCGGACTGGCCGGCAGGCCGGCGGCTGCTTCCGCTGCGGGGGCGATCCTGCACTATGCTCGTTCCACCCAGCGCGGTTCTCTGGATCACGTGGACCGCATCGGATGGTACGAACGGCAGAACTGCCTGGTGCTCGACGCCGTCACCGTCCGAAATCTGGAATTGATCGAACCGCTCTTCGCCGGTACAGATGCAGGGATCACGCTGCTGCGATCGATTGACGCCGCGCTCACGCCTATGGGCAAACGCCTGCTGCGCGCGTGGATGCTGCGTCCGTCCCTTGATGGCGACGAGATCAATGCGCGGCTGGATGCGGTTGAGGCGGGAGTGAAAGACATTGTTTCACGCGAAGAACTGCGGCGAGCGCTCGATGGCGTACTCGATCTCGAACGCCTGCTGAGCCGCGTCACACTCGAAACTGCAAATCCGCGGGACGTACTGGCGTTGGCTGTTTCGCTGGCGAAAATTCCGCCGATCAAGAACGCGGTCGCGCGTCTCACCGTGGCACTGTTGCAGCGTCTGCATGCCTCGCTGGATGAACTGCGCGACCTCCGCGAACGGATCGACAAAACCATCGTGCCCGAACCGCCGCTGACTTTCGTGGACGGCGGCGTGATCGCCGCGGGTGTAGATGGCAGTCTCGACGAATTGCGCGAACTGTCGCGGAACAGCAAGCAGGTGCTGGCGCAGGTCGAGCACCGGGAGCGGAGCCGGACGGGCATCGCTTCCCTGAAGGTGAAATTCAATTCTATCTTTGGCTATTACATCGAAGTCTCCAAACCAAACCTGCACCTGGTTCCGCAGGATTACGAGCGCAAGCAAACGCTGGTCAATGCGGAGCGATTCACCACCCCGGAACTGAAGGAATATGAGGCCAAGATTTTTGACGCGCAAGAGAAGATCGTCGAGATTGAACGGCGTCTGTTCACCGAACTGCGGTCGGCAATTGCCGGCGAGGCGAAGCGAATCCGTCAGACCGCGCTGGCTCTGGCTGAAGTCGACGTGCTGGCTTCGCTGGCTCACATCGCGGCCATGCGGGATTATTGCCGCCCAGCGTTCGCCGACTCGAAGGAAAGCGGTGAACTGGAGATCATCGACGGCCGACATCCCGTTATCGAGCAGCAGGGAAACGACAGATTCGTGCCGAATGATCTTTATCTCAACGCGACCACGCACACGATTTTGCTGCTGACGGGCCCGAACATGGGCGGAAAGTCGACGTATCTGCGCCAGACGGCATTGATCGTGATCATGGCGCAGATGGGATCGTTTGTTCCGGCGCGATCGGCGCGGTTGAGCCTGGTCGATCGAGTTTTCACGCGCATCGGGGCCAGCGACAATCTCGCCCGCGGCCGCTCGACGTTCATGGTCGAGATGACGGAGACGGCAGCGATCCTGCACACGGCCACGGCGCGATCGCTGATCCTGCTCGACGAGGTTGGCCGCGGCACTTCGACGTATGACGGACTTGCCATTGCCTGGGCGGCGATCGAATATCTGCATTCCCACGTGCGCGCAAAAACTCTGTTTGCCACCCACTATTTCGAACTGACGGAATTGGCCGAGCAGCTCGCGGGAGTGAAGAACTATCACGTGTCGGTGAAGGAAACCGGCGGCGGAATTGCCTTCTTGCGCAAAGTTGAACCCGGAGCAGCCGATCGCAGCTATGGAATCGAAGTGGCGAAACTAGCGGGACTTCCCCAGGAAGTGGTCACGCGGGCGCGCGAGGTGCTAGCCGAACACGAGTTCGCCGAACAGCGGGCCACGGCTCATCTTTCGCCGGGAGCCAATCCGCCCGCGGCACAATTGACCATCTTCACTCCAATTTCGGAACCGGTGCTGGATAAGCTTCGGGAACTCGACCTGAACCGGCTCACTCCGCTCGAAGCGCTGAATCTTCTCGCGGAATTGAAGAGGCAGATCGAATGACTTCAGGGCAGAAACAGGACACAAGGCGGATCTGGGCGGTCACTATTGACAGCGACTGGATTACAGCGTTTCTGATGGCGGCTCTCTTGGCTATCTGTGGCATGTTGCTGGCTCGGGACGTTCATGACATGTTTCGCGGACGAACTGCCCATTGGGTGCCGCTCCGCAGGACTCTTTTCGATATTTACACAGGTGTCTTTGAGATCGTCGCTGCGCTTTACTGTTTCCTGGCGGGCTTGAGGCATCCAGCGAATTCCGCAAAATTTGGAAAGGCTGTTAGATTCGCATTCGTGCTACTCGGAGTCAAGCTCACCGGCGCTGCCATCTTCGGCTTCTTTCATACTTCTCTGGATGTTCGGCACACCACGGCCATCATCGGCACGATAATCATGCAGGTCGCTCTTGTCGTCTTCTGTGTGGCAATTGCCGACTGGTTTCGATCTGTCGTTCACTGGAACGTAGGCTCTGCGCCCCCAGGAGGTGCCTCTGAGACATAGCTCGTCTAAGGGGAAGGTTGGCCAGTTGCTAATCATCGGCTTCGACGGCACGGAGATGACTCCGCGTATTAGTTCCCTGCTCACCAAAATTCGGCCGGCAGGAGTGATTCTGTTTGCCCGCAACATCAAGAGTGCGGAACAGACCTGGAATTTGCTGCGCGAATGCCAAAAGTGCGTTAGGTCTCCGCTTTTTACTTGCGTCGACCTGGAAGGCGGAACGGTGGACCGCTTCCGCGATGCGCTGGGCCCTTCGCCTTCTGCGGCGGATGTGTTCGCTACCGGCGATCGTAAGCTCTATCGCAAACACGGACGCATCCTTGGCGAGAACTGCCGCGCTCTGGGATTCAATGTCGACTTCGCGCCGGTTCTCGATCTGGCATTCGAAGCATCGCGGCCCGTGATGACTTCCCGCACTGTATCCGCGAATCCGGTCGAGACGATCAAATATGCACGCGAGTTTCTGGCGGGACTGCGTGCGGCAAAGATCCAGGGCTGCGGCAAACATTTTCCCGGCCTCGGCGAGGGCATGCTTGACAGTCATCAGGCATTACCCGTCATCCCGAAGGCACTGAAGAAACTTTGGCCCGAGGATCTGCTCCCTTACCGCAAGCTCCGTCAAGCTCTCCCCTTTGTGATGGTGGCTCACGCAGCCTACCCCCAAGTCACGGGCGATAACACGCCCGCATCACTATCGAAGCGCTGGGTCCGTGAGATTCTCCGCAAGCGCATTGGCTATCGGAATCTGATCATTTCTGATGATCTGGAAATGGGTGGAGTGCTGGCAGCTGCACCTATCGGACACGCAGCTTTGCAGGCGATTCTGGCGGGCTCCGACCTGTGCCTTGTCTGTCATCATGAGGATAGCGTCCGAGAAGTGCAGGAAGAGCTCGCGAAAGCGGTAGAGCGCGATGGGAAGTTCGCCGCTGCGGTTGAACGGTCGGCGGGTCGGGTCATGGCGTTCAAGAAGAAGTGGGCGGGAACATTACGGCAAGGGCACAAAGCTCCATCGAAGCAAAAGGTCGAGAAACTGGAGCGCGGATTGTGGGAATTTGGCGAGCAGGTTCGCCTGGAGTTGCTCAATTCAGAAGAGACTACGCGAGATCGCACCGGGCGCACATGAGGAAGAACGAATTCATCGTGGCTGGCGTCATGAGCGGGACTTCTGCTGACGGAATTAACGTCGCGCTGGTTCGCATCACGGGAACTGGGAGCAAAGTTTCGAGTGCGGCATTCGCCAAGACTTCTAGCGTGCGCGGACGGGGACGTCTGCGCCGGACCGTCGAACTGCTCGGCCACGCGGAGTATCCGTATCCGCAGAAAGTACGCGCGGCCGTGCTGGCCGCAATGAACGCGGAACATGCCCGAGTTGCCGATCTGGCGCGGCTGAATTTTCTTCTGGGTGAGCTCTATGCCGACGCCGTCCTGGCCACTCAGAAACGATTTCGGATTCGGACGGATCTTGTTGGCTGCCACGGACAGACTCTTTACCATCAAGGCGAGGCGCTCGCTTTTCTTGGCAGAAAAATAGCGGCGACTTGGCAAACGGGTGAGGCGGCCGTGCTCGCCGCACGAGTTGGAGTGCCGGTCGTGTCTGATTTCCGACCGGCTGACATGGCGGCTGGTGGCAAAGGCGCTCCGCTGGTTCCGTTTCTCGATTACATGCTCTTTCGCGATGCCCGCGTCGGGCGAATCGTTCAAAACATAGGCGGAATTGCCAATCTCACCGCGATTCCTGCTGGTGGGGCGTACAGTGAAGTACTGGCATTCGATACTGGCCCAGGCAATATGGTCATGGATGCGTTGGCCGCCGCTCTTTTTGGCAAGCCGTACGATCGCCTTGGGAAAATTGCCGCGTCAGGAATAATTCTTGAAGCTCAATTGCAGAACTTTCTGCAGGAAAAGTTCTTTCGCCAAGCGCCACCCAAAACCGCCGGACGCGAGGAATTCGGCCGCGAGTTCGTGCGCGATTTTCTGCGCCAGTGCGGGCACGCACGCAAGCAGGACATCCTCGCAACCGCAACCGCATTGACCGTCCGCTCGATCCGCGATGCCGTGCGCCGGTATTTGTTGCCCTCGGGTGGAGGACAACATTCGTATCGTGAAATGATTGTTTCGGGCGGCGGAGCAAGGAACACTACCCTAGTGCGCATGCTGCGCGAATCGCTGCTTCCTCTGGGATTGCATCTGCGCCTCTCGGACGAGTTTGGTCTGCCGTCAGAGGCAAAAGAAGCTGTGGCCTTTGCTGTACTTGCGCATGAAACTTGGAATCGGCGGCCGTCAAGCATACCTTCGGCCACGGGAGCAAAGCGCGCCGCGATCCTGGGAAAGATCTCGTATGCGTGAGGTCCGAGCCCGATTTTTCCAACTGCTGCTTGTTCTCTGCTCGCTCCTCTTGAGTTCTTGCGCTAAGAAGCCGCTTGCCAACATCCTGGTCATGATCATCGAATCGAGTCCAACCAATCTCGATCCGCGCGTCGGCGTCGATGCTTTTTCTGAGCGCATCGACGGCCTCATCTTCGACGATCTCCTCACGCGTTCCGACAATCTGAGTGTCGCTCCGGGACTCGCCGAGAGCTGGGAGATCCCCGACCCGCTGACTTACGTTTTCCATTTGCATCACGGCGTGAAGTTTCACGATGGCCGGCCGCTGACCTCGCGAGACGTGAAGTGGACCTTCGACTCACTTCTGCAACATATAATCCGCAGCACCAAGGCCGGCGCCTATCGCTATGTCGATCACATCGACGCTCCCGACGATTACACGGTGGTATTTCACATGAAGGAACCGGATGCGAGCTTGTTGTGGAATGTCTCCGACGATTCCATCGGCATTGTGCCGCAAGGCTTGGGAGATGAAATAACTCAGCATCCCATCGGCTCTGGACCATTCAAGTTCGTCAGCGCCGAAACCGATCGTGAAGTCATCCTTGAACGCAACAGCGAGTACTGGGGCGCTGAGCCCAAGCTGGGGCGCATCCGGTTCGCCGTTGTGCCCGATGGCACCACCGAGGCACTCGAGTTGCGCAAAGGCAGCTGCGATCTCTCCCTCAACTCCTACATAACTCCCGACATGGTTCTCACGCTGTCGCGCGACCCCGACCTTGTTGTCGAGTCTTCCCCTGGAACACGGCTCGCCTATCTTGGATTCAACCTGCGCGATCCCATTCTGAAAAATGTGCGCGTGCGGCAGGCAATCGCTTATGCGCTTGATCGCAGGCCGATGATCCAATACCTCTGGCGCGGCGAAGCCCGAGTGGCGGGCAGCGTTCTGCCGGCGCAGAGCTGGGCATACGACGGCGACGTGCAAACCTACGATCACGACCCTGCGAAGGCGGCGGAGTTGCTCGACGCGGCGGGATATCCCGCCATCGACGGCGTGCGGTTTCACATCACCATGAAAACTTCCACCGACGAAAACACGCGCCTGATGGTTGCGGTCATGCAGCAGCAGCTGCGCGAAGTCGGCATTGCGCTTGATATTCGCAGCTTCGAGTTCGCCACGTTTTTTGCCGACGTGACGCACGGCTCGTTTCAGATGTACGGGCTGCGCTGGATCGGCGGCAATGAAGATCCCGACATTTTCGAGCATGCGTTTCATTCCTCGCAGTTTCCGCCCAACGGCGCGAACCGCGGCTACTATCTCAATGCGGAAGTGGACGGCCTGATCGATCAGGCTCGCCGCGAGGTCGATCCCAAGCTGCGCAAACCTCTTTATGATCAGGTACAGCGTATTCTGGCGCGCGACCTGCCCTACATCGATCTGTGGTATCTCGACAACGTCGTGGTACACACGCGGCGCGTGCGAAATATTCAGCTGAATCCGGCGGGGAATTTCGACTTTCTTCGTACCGCGGAATTGGCGCCCTGAACCTGAACTTCTCTTACTGCGTGTTACCATCGAACTTCGGCTATTCCTCATGCGCATTCTCTTTATAGGGGACATTTTCGGACGGCCCGGCCGCACGATTGTCAAAGACCGTTTACGGGAGATCGTCCGCGATCACGCCATCGATCTCGTCATCGCCAACGGCGAAAATGCGGCCGCTGGTTTCGGCATCACTCCCGCGCTCGCGGAAGAACTGTTCGAGCTCAATATTGACGTGATCACCACCGGGAACCACGTCTGGGACAAACACGAAATCGTCGATTACTTCGAAGCCATTGGCAGTAATGGACACGGACCGGCGCGGCGCGTGCTGCGGCCCGCAAACTATCCTTCCGACATGCCGGGATGGGGTACATATCAGGGCATGAAGGGGAAAGTCCCATACGCCGTGATCAATCTGCAGGGCCGCGTTTTCATGGCCTCGAATGACGATCCCTTCCGCACTGCGGATCAGCTTCTCGATAAGATTGACGCCAAGGTGATCGTCGTCGATATGCACGCGGAAGCGACCTCGGAAAAGATTTCGCTCGGTTGGTATCTCGATGGACGGGTCACGGCGCTAATTGGTACTCATACGCATGTGCCCACAGCCGACGAACGCGTGCTGCCGAAAGGAACCGCGTATATCACTGACGTGGGCATGACCGGTCCGTATGATGGAGTGATCGGCGTCAAGAAAGAACTTGTGGTGGGTAAATTCCTGAATGGCATGCCGGTTCGATTTGAACCCGCAAGCGGCGATGTGCGGCTGTGCGCCGTGGTCATCGATTGCGAGGAAGAGACCGGCCAGGCGCGTAGCATTGAGCGGCTGATGATTTCGTAGCAGCTCCCAGTTGGGTGCAGCGCGACTCATTTTGGGGCGTCGCGATGCATATGATCCTTATTGCCATGGACGTTGCAAAACACGCTTGAGCCGTGCAAGTTACGAGACTTGGATCGTTCTTGCAGGCGGGGTTACTTTCTGCTCGAAACCGTAAGTACCACAGCCATTCGCGTGGCGTGAGGAGTTCAGTAGCCAGTTAGAATCGCACGAGATGGAGCGAGTCGCATACAGTTTTATAGTCATTGTTCGGGGCAGCATGGTTCTGGCCATCGTTGCTCTGGCGGGAGTTGTTCTGGCCACCGTGCCGGCCATGGCGGCCGCTGCCAGCGACGCCGATCCCTCAGTTATTCCGCCGGTGACCTGTGGCAATGGGGTTCCGGGTGGAGTGCAGTGTCTTGTTACGAAAGAGGAGAAAAAACAGGCGCACAAGGCTTACGAGCGCGGCCGCAAACTGGAGGCCGAAGGCAACCTTGATGCGGCCTATGATCAATTTGATCAGGCCGCTCGACTCGCCCCACAAACCATGCAGTTCCTTACTGCCCGCGAGCTGGTGAAGGCGCGGCTGGTCTTCGATCACATTGAAAGCGGAAACTCACTGCTGGCGTCGAAGTCGCAGAATTCCATCGCACAGATCCAAGCCGCCCAGGAATTTCATGCCGCTCTCGATCTTGATCCTACAAATCAATACGCCCGCGAACGGGTGCAAGACGCGACGTGGGAATCATTGCCGCAGCGCCCGGTACTTCCGCAACGGCTGATCGACGCCGGCGAGATCCATCTCCGGCCAGCTGAAGATGTCGCTACCTTTAATTATCGTGGAGACGTGAAGGGCCTCTTTACCATGCTTGCCGGCGCCTACGGCATGAAGGCGCAATTCGATGAGTCGGTGCAGAGCCGGCAGGTCAGCTTCGATGTCGAGAAGGTTGGCTTCTTCACCGCTCTACGGCTGGCATGCGCTGTCAGCAAAACCATGTGGGCGGCCTTGGATGCGCATCAGATCCTGATTGCCGCCGACAACTCAATGAATCACAAGCAATTTGACCGCATGTCGCTGCGCACATTCATTCTGCCGCCGCACTCGTCACCGCAGGAAGCTACCGAATTCGTCAACACTCTGCGCACCATGTTTGACCTCCGCTTCATCACGCAAGGCCAGAGTTCCGGCGAGGTGGAAGTGCGCGCGTCGCAACCCGTCCTGCAGGCTTGCGATCAACTTTTGAGTCAGCTCGGCAATCAGCGTCCGCAGGTGATGTTTGACATGCAGGTGTTTCAGATCAGTCATCAGATCACGCGAAACATCGGCATGCACTTTCCCAACACGTTCAACCTCTACAACATTCCTGCTATAGCGCTGGCGGGACTTGCCGGCCAGAACATTTCGCAGCTCATTAACCAGCTCATCTCTTCGGGTGGTATCAATCAGGCGGGAAGCTCGGCGCTTTCAGGATTGCTCGCCCAACTCATGGGAGGGCAGAACTCCATCTTCAGCAACCCTCTGGCGACGTTTGGCGGCGGACTTACCTTCATGGGACTGAGCCTTGACCAGCTTTCGGCAGCGCTTTCCGTGAATGAATCCTGGGCGCGCAGCCTCGAACACGTGACCGTGCATGCCAGCCAGGGCGAGGATGCAACTTTGCACATCGGCGAGCGCTATCCGATTCAGAACGCCAGCTACGCGCCGATTTACAACTCTCCCGCGATCGCGCAGGTCATTGGGAATCAAAGTTATGTCCCGCCATTTCCTTCGATCACCTACGAAGATCTGGGGTTGAATATCAAAGCGAAGCCCGTCGTGCATGGCGACAATTCAGTAAGCGTCACTCTGGATGTGCAGGTGCGTTCTCTGACAGGGCAATCGACGAACGGCATTCCGGTTATTTCGAACCGCGAGTACAACGGTAGCATTAATTTGAAGGATGGCGACGAAGCTGTGGTCGCGGGACAAGTGTCGCTCAACGACACGTACTCCATGACCGGGATTCCGGGTCTGGGTGCGGTACCGCTCCTGAATAAATTTATGGCCAACAACACGAAGGAAGAAGATGATGACGAACTCATGATCGTCATGACTCCTCACATCATGTCCAACGTTAATCGAGATACCCCAGCGATCTGGATTAGCGAAAAGTAACGTGCCGCGGACACTCCTGTCCGCGCTTTGGCAAGAGTGCCCGCCGCATACCGCTAGATCACGCCAGCAGCGTTATCTGCGACCCAGACCCCGTCTGGAAGTCATCGGCCGGATCGGCAAACTTCCTGAGTTCCGGATACTTCTGAATCAGCGACGGCGGCGCCAGCACGCGTTTCGCGCCGATCATCGCCTGCAATTCGATCGCATTCACTCCCGCTTTGCTCTCGAAGTGGTTGTTCGTGATGACATAGGTGGTCTGTGCTTTCTCAGCGACGTTCACGATGCGCTGCTTCCAGTCTTCGAGTTCTTTCTCTTTGTACAGGTAGTTGTAGCGCTCGTTGCGATTGTCGGAGTCGAAGCCCTGATCGACGAACCAATGTTCGTAATTTCGCCCGTGCAGTCGAACGTATCCCAGAGCCGTCGTCACGTGCTCAGTCGGTCCCAGCGATCGGCCAAGTAAGGGCTGGTCAATATTGCAGAACCCGACATTTTTCTGCGCAAATGCGGCCAGCGTTTCCGGATTGTTCCAGCTTGAGTCGCGCACCTCGACCACACGCGGATATTCAATGAACTGCCGCAGGAGACGACCGAGATACTCGCGGTTCAGTGAAGTGTTTTTGAACGAAACGGGAAACTGAATCAGCAGAGCTCCGAGACGTCCTTCATTCGCGAGGGCATCGAGTCCTTCGCGGGTGAGCCTTTCGTCTTCATCCGTCGGACGAATCGTGGCCGCGGATGTGGGCTCCCTCACTGCAATCGGCGAATGCGTGAATGCTCGATATAGTTTTGCCGTGAATAGAAATCGCGGATTCACTCCAGCCACTTTGCGGCACCAAAGTTTTACCAGCTCGGGCTTCAGCGGGCCGTAAAATGAGGTATTGATTTCAGTGGTGTCGAAGAATCGCGCGAGATATTCCAGGGGATGCGTCTTGGTCCGCTGCATCCCCGAAGGATAAAAAATTCCTTCCCAATCTTTGTACGACCACCCCGCGGTGCCGATGCGAAGGTTTCGCATGTCCACGCGAGAAGCCGCAACTGGAGCCGTGGATTCCATATCTGAAAGCTCAGACGAACGGCAGCGCCAGATTAGCACATGCCAACCAATACGACGACGCGGCGCAGCCAATCCTTCGCTCCGGTCGCCCGGCTTTGCGGATGCTTGCCGTGAACGAACTGGGAATGCGCCAAAATGTGCCGACCCCACGAAGTGTGCTCGTACAAATCAATACGGTGAATACAGTATTGTTGGATTTACTACACACCCGTAGCATCTCCCGAGTTGCTGTACCTCATCTCAGCTATCCCCCCAACGGGCCGAGATGAGCGAAAGGCGAGCCCCGGATGCCGGTTAGCGGAACCGGGATACAAAACCATCCGGGCGTGAGCCCGCTCGGTGTTACCTGGACGTAACGCAGGAGGACGGGACTGCTTGGTCCGCATTCGGATTCTGCTGGTCGATGACCACGAACTAGTTCGGCGCAACATTCGTCGTTTGCTGGCCGCTGAGACCGATTTCGATTTGATCGGCGAGGCTACCACAGGGTTGGACGCGATCCAGATGGCGCGCGAACATCAGCCTGACGTGATTCTTCTCGATATCAGCTTGCCTGAGCCGAACGGGCTGACCGCCCTTCCGCTCATAGCAGAAGTTGCGCCTAAGGCCAAAGTTCTAATGGTCACCAATCACGACGATGCCGGCGTCATGCGCGCCTCGTTCTCCGGCGGAGCGCGGCTTCCTGACTAAGTCTGACATCTCGGCTGAGCTCGCATTCGCCGTGCGACAGGTTTTTGCCAATGAAAACTTCGTGAGCAAAAGCCTGAAGATTACAGACGAAGGCAAGCCAGGCGCTCCCTCGCTGGGCAGCGCAGAAGCTTGAGATTTACCGGCGATCTATGCTGCTATTGCCGGCAAAATACCTACACTGTTAATGTCGAGAAAATACCCCAAAAAGCTTGCTGGTCTGGGGGCATTTGGTCACGGGCAGCGGCATCCTACCAGTCGTGCGTGCTACGACAGGACCTCGGACCCAAAACAGACGAAATACGGAGGACATAACCCGGCAAGCGGACGCGGGTAAAGCGGTCGGAAACATTCTTTTACAAAAAATCCCCGAAGCTGAGTTTCTGGAACTTGAACCTCATCTCCAGTTTGTCGAACTCAAATGCGCCGCCCGCCTCGAACAGGAAGGACATCGAATCAGCGCCGTTTACTTTCTCAACGATGGCATTGGATCGATGCTGATCGAGACTTCCGATGGCCGCAGCGTCGAAGTGGGATTGGCGGGCCACGAGGATATGATTGGCTTGCCGCTGGCCGCGGGTCTGGACGAATTTACTTACACCGTCATCATGCAGGTCCCGGGGAACGGGTTCCGCATGCGGGCGGACATACTCAAACAGCTCTTACCCGGGCTGAACGAACTTCGCCGGCTGCTTCTGCGGCGGCTCGCGATCCGCTCGGTGGAACTGGCGCAGAATGCAGCTTGCAATCGTCTTCACAACATCAAACAGCGCCTGGCGCGCTGGCTGCTGCTCACCCACGACCGGCTCGACTCCGACCTCATCCGCACCACGCACGAGTTTCTTTCCCGCATGGTGGGCACCGATCGTCCCACGGTGACGCTGACCGTAGCCGAGTTCGAGCGCGACGGCATTATTCGACCTGGCCGCGGTTCGATCCTGATTGAAGACCGGCACAAACTGGAGCAGTGCTCCTGCGAGTGCTATGGCATGTTCCGGCGTTTTAACGCTGAACTCGGCCTGGTGAAATAGCGCTTTTCTGTAGGCTAATCAACCGAACGAAATTCTAAGCTCGTGTTATCTTCCGCGTTCTACCTAAAAGCCTTGGCAACCCTCCGGCGGCATGTTCTTTCCGGATGGCGGGCCATCGACCGAACATGCCACAAGAACGTTCCGCTGCAGGGAAACCGGTTCGCAATACGCTCCTGCTGCAGATTCCTGACAGCGAATTTCGCGCCATCAAGCCACACCTCGAGCCCGCGGAATTCAGCAACGCGGACCGACTCGAATGCGAAGGCGCGCGCATTGATGCCGTCTATTTTCTCAACGGCGGTATCGGTTCTATGGTCATCGAGACCTCCGATGGCCGTAGTGTCGAGGTCGGGCTGGCTGGCCGCGAAGACATGATCGGCTTGCCCCTCGCTGCCGGTCTGGACGAGTTCACGTTGAGCGTGGTGGTACGAGTGCCCGGTAACGGTTTCCGCGTTCCGGGCGAGAAAATGAAGGAACTCCTGGCCGATCTGCCCG
The DNA here is from genome assembly GCA_963772045.1 of uncultured Acidobacteriaceae bacterium. Lineage (GTDB taxonomy): Bacteria > Acidobacteriota > Terriglobia > Terriglobales > Acidobacteriaceae > Sulfotelmatobacter. The sequence goes on from CAVYWC010000008.1 coordinate 349,716, forward strand.
AACTCCGCCGCCTTCTGCTTCGCCGGCTCGCAATTCGTTCCGTTGAACTAGCCCAGAACGCCGCCTGCAACCGCCTGCACAACGTGAAGCAGCGTCTCTCACGCTGGCTGCTGCTCACCCACGACCGGCTCGACTCCAATCTCATCCGCACCACTCACGATTTCCTTTCGCGGATGGTCGGCACCGACCGACCCAGTGTCACGCTTGCCCTGGCGGAGCTCGAGCGCGAGGGCATTATTCAGCCCTCTCGCGGGTCGATCCTTATAGAGAATCGCCGCAAGCTTGAGCAGCGCTCGTGTGAGTGCTACAGCCTGTTCCGCCGATTCAACCCGGAGCTCGGGCTCGGAAAATGAAAAAGTTTAGAGAACCCTTAGGAAAAAAGCTCCGCGGCTCAGGCCACTCTAGTTCACAGGGGCGCCTTGGTGCAGCACTTGATTCACTTGCACGAGAACGTCATACAGAATGGCGTTGATCTCGCTAAACAAGACAACTAACTTCCTCGGATCTTTTTCGGCCAAAGCCCGCGAACATAGCTGACGCAAACGATCGTCGTTTTTGCCTTCCATCCTTCTCCCTCAAGTGTAGGATAAACGACACAGCAAGTTAGCACGGATAAGCGCCAGGGCTGGTGCGCCAATTCGTGCCAAGGCACTCTGTACCATGCCGCTCCAGCTTCGTCTACACTCACATTCAGTGTTCGACAGGAGGATCGCTTGCCTGCCATTCGGGCTCTGTTTTGGGATGTCGGCGGTGTGCTGCTCAGCAATGCCTGGGATCATGACGAACGCGCCCGGGCGCTCGCACATTTTCAGATCGATGCAACTGAATTTCAGGCGCGTCACGAAATGGTCGTGTCGTCGTTCGAACGGGGAAAGCTCACGCTCGACGAATACCTCGACCGCACGATTTTTTTTCGAGACCGTCCATTCACCCGCGAAGAGTTCCGCGATTTCATGTTCAATCTCTCGCAGCCGTTCTCCGAAAATCTCGCCTTCGCCCAGTCGCTGGCCGACTCCGCCGAATATTTCATGAGCACGATCAATAACGAATCGCGCGACCTGAATGATTACCGCATAAACAGGTTTGGACTGCGGAAAATCTTCCGCCTCTTTGTCAGTTCCTGCTTCGTCGGCCTGCGCAAGCCGGAGCGCGATATCTACCGGCTGGCGCTGGAAATTACGCAGATTCCTGCCGGAGAAAGCTGCTTCATCGACGACCGAGCGTTAAACCTGGAGTGCGCAAAACAGATGGGCATGCACACCATCGAAATGAAAGACCTGGAGTCGCTGCGCTCTGAACTGGCCAAACTCGGCGTGAGTGCATAAACATTCGGAGGAGCCTCCCGAAGACGAGCGTTTTCACCAGCGCGTCGAGGGATCTCGCGCGCATCAGAACTGAAACCGGATGCCCACCCCCGCCCGGCTGCCCACCCTACGCGGTTTTCGTAGGGTAGGGATTTTTCCTAAGCAGCTCGAGCGCTTACTTCGTTCTTCCTCCCTCAACTTTGAGCGTCTCCGTAGCCGCCGCCTGCGCCGCCGCCAGCCGCGCCGTCAGCACACGGAAGGGCGAGCAGGAAACGTAGTTGAGTCCGGCGCGGTAGCAGAACTCGACCGACGATGGTTCGCCGCCGTGTTCGCCACAGATTCCGACTTTCAGCGTGGGACGGGTCTTGCGCCCGCGCTCGGTCGCCATCTTGACCAGTTGTCCGACTCCTTCCTGATCGAGCGCCGCGAACGGATCCTGCTTCAGAATGCCTTCGGCAAGATACGTGGGCAGCACCTTGTTGACGTCGTCGCGCGAAAAGCCGAATGTGGTCTGCGTCAGATCGTTGGTACCGAACGAGAAAAATTCCGCTTCTTTCGCGATCTCGTCGGCAACCAGTGCCGCGCGCGGCAACTCGATCATGGTACCGACCATGTAATCGACCTTGGTTCCCTTCTCTTTGAACACTTCGTCAGCCACGCGCCGCACGATCGCCCCTTGATTCGCCATTTCTTTCAGCGTTGCGGTGAGTGGAATCATGACCTCGGGAAGAACTTTTACGCCCTTCTTGGTCATATCAACCGCAGCCTCAAAGATCGCCCGCGCCTGCATCTCGGTGATCTCGGGATAGGTGATGCCGAGGCGGCAACCGCGGTGTCCAAGCATGGGATTGAACTCGTGCAGTTCTTCCACACGCGCAAGCAGCCCGGGAAGAATTTTCTTCAGATCGCCCGCGCCCTTCACCCCGTAGTCCTTGTACTTGGTGACCAGCGCTTTCTTCTGCTTCGCGCTATAGCGCGACAGGAGTGCAATGTCGACCATCAACTCTTCGCGCCGCGGCAGGAACTCGTGCAACGGCGGATCGAGCGTGCGGATCGTGACCGGCAGCCCGTCCATGGCTTTGAATACGCCGGCAAAATCATTGCGCTGCATGGGCAACAGCTTCTTCAACGCGGCGCGGCGATCCTTTTCGTTGTTGGCGAGAATCATCGCGCGCATGTGCGGAATTTTCTCCTCGCCGAAAAACATGTGCTCCGTGCGGCATAGTCCGATGCCTTCCGCGCCGAACGCACGCGCCTGAATCGCATCGCGAGGAATGTCGGCGTTGGCGCGCACCTTCATTTTGCGGAACGGCTCGGACCAACTCATGAACTGCAGCAGTTCCGGGTCGTCTGCCTTGGGTGGAATGGTATCGAGTTTGCCTTTGATGACACGGCCGGTCGTGCCGTCGAGCGAAATCCAGTCGCCCTCTTTGAAAGTCTGGCCCTTTACGCGCATTTCGCACTTCTTCTCATCGACTGCGATATCGCCTGCGCCCGCCACGCAGCATTTGCCCATGCCACGCGTGACGACAGCAGCGTGACTGGTCATCCCACCACGCGAGGTCAGAATGCCGGCCGCAACTTCCATCCCCTGGATATCTTCGGGCGTAGTTTCCGCCCGCACCAGAATGACAGGATTCTTCTTCGCTCCATGCCCGGCTTTCACGACGGCTTCATCGGCGGTGAAAACGATCTGGCCCACTGCCGCACCGGGCGACGCGGGTAAGCCTGTCGCCAGCACTTCCACTTTCGTCTTCTTCTCATCGAGACGAGGAACCAGGAAGTCATATAACTGATTAGGATCAACGCGGAAAATCGCTTCTTCTTTTGTGATCAGCCCTTCCTCGACCATCTGCAGAGCGACGCGAACCGCGGCCAGCCCGGTGCGCTTGCCGTTACGGGTCTGCAGCATGTAGAGCTTGCCGTCCTGAATCGTGAACTCAAAATCCTGCATGTCTTTGTAGTGTTTTTCCAGCCGAGTCGTAATCTCGCGGAGCTGGTCATAGACATTGGGCATGATTTTTTTCAGTTCGAGGATGGGCACGGGAGTACGCACGCCGGAAACTACGTCCTCGCCCTGGGCGTTCATCAGGAATTCGCCGTAAAACTCGTTATTACCGGTGGCGGGATTTCGCGTGAAACCCACGCCCGTGCCGCTGGTGTCGCCAAGGTTTCCATAGACCATGGCTTGCAAGTTGACCGCCGTGCCCAGCATGTCATCGATATTGTTGATGCGGCGATAGTGCTTGGCGCGATCGTTCTGCCAGGAGCGAAACACGGCATCGCGCGCCATGACCAGCTGTTCGTGAGGATCCTGCGGAAAGTCGCGCTTGGCGTGCTTCTTGACCACCTTCTTGTATTCGGCGATGACTTCCTCGAGGGCCTTGGCATCGAGATCGGTATCGAGCTTAGCCTTTTTCTGCTTCTTCTTCGCGTCGAACACTTCGTCGAACGCTGATTTTTCAATATCGAGCACCACGTTGCCGAACATCTGGATCAGGCGTCGATACGAGTCGGCGGCGAAGCGCGGATTGTTGCTGCGCTTGGCCAGAGCCGCGACGCTCTTATCGTTCAAGCCGAGATTGAGAACCGTATCCATCATGCCGGGCATGGAAAACTTGGCGCCCGAACGCACGCTCACCAGCAAGGGATTTTCCCCTTCGCCCAGTTTCTGTCCCTGGAGCGATTCGAGCCGAGTGAGCGCTTCATCCATCTGCGAGTCAACCTCTTTGGATAAAGACCCGCGCATGTACTCGCGGCAAGCCTCGGTCTGAATCGTGAACCCTGGAGGCACGGGCAGGCCGGCATTGGTCATCTCGGCCAACCCGGCACCTTTGCCGCCCAACACCTCTTTCATCTTGCCGTTGCCATCGGCCTTGCCACCGCCGAAAAAGTAAACGTATTTAGTCGTGTTCTGCTTCGTTGTGGTCTTCGATTCCTGCACTTCAGCTTCGGGGAGAGTGATTGTGGCCATATGAGTCCTTTGTGTTTCCGAATTCAGATTTTTACGAATGTCATCTTCCGATTTTTGCGAATGTCATCCTGAGTAGTCGAAGGATCCCTTTCGGCTGGTGTTCCCACTGGCGCTCGAAGGTATTCCCACGATGCTCTGCTTTCCATTGCCCATTCAAAATGCCTACGACTTCCCTTCGGCCACGATCTCGGAGAAATCCGCGATCGTGGAAAATTCTCGCAACAAAGTCTGCAGCAGCGCCAGCCGGTTCGCCCGTACACGCGCGTCTTCGACCATCACCATCACTTTATCGAAGAAAGTATCAACGTGTTCGCGTGTGGTTGCGAGCAAGAGCAGCGCGTCGAAATACTCTTTCTTTTCCCGGCGAGCCCCGATCCGCGGCATCATCTGCCGCACATATGCGTCAAGGTTCTTTGCCTCGTGCGACTCCTCGGGCAGGTACTGGAACTCGTCGGCCGGTTCGACACCCTTGTCGCGAGCTTGCCTCAAGATGTTGCGCATTCGCTTACAAGCCGCGCCAATAGCTTGAAACTCAGGCATGTCGCGAACCCGCTTCACGGCGTCCGCCCGGGCAAGCACATCCACGATGTCGTCCTGCCCGGTATCGAGAACACCCCTGACAACGTCGTGAGGATAGTGAGCAGCGCTCAAATAAAATTCCAACCGCTCGCGAAGAAAAATGGTGAGAGTCAGGTCCGCGTCCGCTTCGGGCTTGGCGAATCTCTTCTCTGCTTCGGACCCACGATACATCGTGCGCGCATCACGCATGAGATCGCCCAGCGACAATGACAATTTCTTTTCTGCGATGATCTTCACGATCGCATTCGCCTGCCTTCGCAAGGCAAACGGATCTTTCGATCCGCTCGGCACCAGGCCGAGCGCAAACATCCCGGCAATGGTGTCAGCCTTATCAGCGATCGAAAGCACGGCCCCCTCAATCGATCGCGGCACATTGTCGTCGGTCGATTCGGGCTTGTACTGATCGTAGATCGCATCCGCAATCGCCATGCGCGTCGGCTCCGGCAGGCTCGGGTCCAGCTGCTGCGCCCGCGCATACAGGCCTCCGACAATTCCCTGGAGTTCGGTAAATTCCTTCACCAATTCTGTGGTCAGATCGGTCTTGGCCAGGCATACAGCCTTGTGAATGACGCCCGGCCGCACAGCGACTCCGTTGCGCTTCAGAATCTCGCTCAGCCAACTGCTCAGCCGCTGCACACGCTGCGTCTTGTCGTAGTAGCTGCCGAGGTCTTTCTGGAACGTGACGTGGCGCAACAGTTCCAGTCGATCGAGGAGCGATCTTTTCTGATCTGCCTCCCAGAAAAAACGAGCGTCATTGAAGCGCGCCCGCAGCACCCGCTCATTGCCGTGGCGAATCAATCCTTGCGGATCGCTGTCGGTGTTGAGCACGGCCAGAAAATGCGGCAGCAGCTTGCCCTCAGCATCTTCGATGGCAAAATATTTCTGGTGGTCCCGCATGACCGTGACGAGAACTTCTACCGGCAGCACGAGGAATTGCGCATCGAATCCGCCGAGAACCACCGATGGAAACTCGGTCAGATTCACGACCGTATCGAGTAGAGCTTTGTCTTCGCGCCAGCGCGCTCCCGGGATCGTGCGGGTCGCAGCGTCGAGCGCCTTGCGAATCTGCTGCTCGCGTTCGACGCGTCCCAGAACCTTTGCCGCGCGCAGCGAATCCACATAGGCCCGTCCTGCCTGCGGGATCGCGACCTCGCCGCTGTGCAGGATTCTGTGCCCGCGTGAAGTCTTTCCTGCCCGAATGCCGTCGAACTCCAGCGGAATCGCTTCGCCATCGAGCATCGCCACCAGCCATCGCACCGGACGCACGAAGCGCTCATTCGGCTTGCGCCAGTACATATTCTTGGGCCAGTAGATAGCAGAGATTTCTTTGGGCAAGGCTTCGACCAGAACATCCGCGGAACTGCGCCCCCGTCTCGTGACTCTAGCCGCAATGTACTCGCCTTTCGGGGTCGTAATTTTCTCCAGCTGCGAGACGTCGAAGCCGGCCTTCTTGGCGAACGCATGTGCCGCCGGAGTCGGCTGACCGTCTTTATAGGCGACGTTCACGGATGGCCCGGTAACCTGTTCCACCACATCGGCCTGCGCAGGCGGAAGGGATGCGGCCATGATTGCCAGTCGCCTGGGAGTCTCGAGCGCTGTGATTTCCGAAGCGGCCAGTCGCTCGCGGGTGAGCAGCGCGCCCACGCGCTCGCGCAGCTCGGCGGAGGCCGCGTCAATCATGCGCGCGGGAATCTCTTCGCACCCGATCTCTAAGAGGAAGTCTGGCATGCTTGGAACTACTCAGTATCTCAAAAATTGCGGCTCAGCGAATGTGATGATTATCACATCGGGCTATGAACGTCCCGGTTCGGGCTATCCCACGGGAGCAAATTTCTCGCGCTTGTGCTTGTGTTGGCGCACGGGATCAGGCTCGTCGAACTTCTCGGCTGCTCCACCATCCTGTTGCTCTAGCTGCTGATCGACCCAGGCCTTCGCGATTCCGACCGCCAGCGCGCGCACACGCGCGATGACGCCCACCCGTTCGGTCACAGAAATTGCTCCGCGCGCATCGAGAATGTTGAAAAGATGCGAGCACTTCAGACAGAGATCGTACGCGGCCAAAATAGGGCCGCGCAGGATGCGCGCCTTGGCCGATTGTCCCCCGTCGTCCGTCGCAACCGACGGCGATACTGTGCGACCGTCCGCCTTCAGCGAGTCGAGATTGATGCGAATTATCTCTAACAGACTTTTGCACTCCGCTTCATATAGCCGGAAATGTTCCCAGGTCTTTTCCACATCGGCCGCTTCAAAGTTGTACACGGAAAACTGCAATTCATCGACCAAGCGCACATCGCCATATTTCACCACGCGGCCACTGTCCGGCTCGCGCGCCCACACGATGTCGTAAATCGAATCCACATCCTGGAGAAACGCAGTGATGCGCTCCAGTCCATACGTCAGCTCGGCTGATATCGGAAACAGATCAATGCCGCCGCACTGCTGGAAGTAGGTGAACTGGGTAATCTCCAGGCCATCGAGCATGACCTGCCAGCCCACGCCCCAAGCGCTCAACGTAGGCGCTTCCCAGTTGTCTTCTTCGAACTTGATGTCGTGCTGGCGCAGGTCGATGCCGATTGCACCCAGCGACTCGAGATAAAGTTCCTGCACGTTTTCCGGCGGCGGCTTCAGAATCACCTGCAGCTGCATGTGCTTGAACAAGCGATTCGGATTCTCGCCGTAACGTCCGTCGGCAGGACGCCGCGAGGGCTGCACGTACGCGACCTTGTAGGGCTGCGGCCCGAGCACACGCAAAAACGTTTCGGGAGCCATCGTGCCCGCGCCTACTTCGACGTCGTAAGGCTGCTGCAGCACGCATCCTCGCTCAGCCCAAAAGATCTGCAAACGAAGAATTAATTCCTGAAACGTCAGCGGGTTGGAGGAGGCTGGAGTCATGAGTAGCTGTGCACTGCAGGCTCTCAATTCAGGGACCATTTCGAGTCCCGCCCTTCGAAGGCTGATTCCGACAGGAATTGCAGAAGCGCGGCAGAGTAACGATCGATTGTAATGGAACGGGTCGCTCGCCGTCAGCATTAGTGACAAAGTTGTTCGAGTTGGAACACTGTGAATCGCGCCCGCACACGTCGTCGTAACCGGCGGATTCCGAATTCCAGTTTGGGATTGAAGTCTGGTGGTCAAGCAGTAGAAAAAGAGCTGGAGGGCGCTGAGGTAAGAGCTCGACGAAAACGGTTGCCAGCCGGCATCACCTCAGCCGTTCGCGTGCACTCCCGAACTCACCTTTACGATCCCACGGAAATCATCCGGCCAAGAATTTTTTTGACTTCTTTGGTCCTTTTGTTCGGAAAGCGTAAATGGCGGCGGCCAGGTGTGCAACCCCTGGGCGCTACATTAAGCGATACTTTATATTACTTATGTATATCGCAGAAATTAAACAGGCTTAAATATGGTTATCATGGCAAAGCCTTGGGCCTGTCGGGATGGGGCTAAAAACCGCAGGTGAAAATGCTTGCATACAAGACTTGACAGCTGCCTTATAATTCATCTCCGCGCTGAACTGCCCATTTTTTGGGCAATCCGGCGCGGAATCTAGGAGACTAAACCCATGAAACGTGCAATCAGGACCCTAATCCTGACTGTAGGCATCGTGGGCACGTTCGTCGCAGCCGCCGTCCAACAGGTTCCCGCCGCGGATGGTGGTCCGATTTTTACGTGTCCACAACGTACTGCACAATGTGGCTTCCCGCCACAATAACCATGCGTAGTCAACCAGAGACGAGAGCGGACCGCAAGGTCACCAAAGTAACCTCTGGTCATTGATTCGCACATTTGATCTCTTCGGGCTGACGGAACTCTACAAACCGCCAGCCCTTATTTATTTTGGGAAGTTTTACTGAGCCCGCAGCGCCGCCGCCAATTCCTCGCGCAATTCCGAGGGATCACTCACGGGCGGTTGACAAGTATTTCCGGAACAAAGAACTGCGAATGCCTTTCCCGATCCGATCAGTAACTCCTTCAGGGATGGAAGATTGGGAATCGTCTCGGCCAGCACTGACGGCAGATTTTGTGCGACCGCTTCATTCGCCGTGAGCCCAAGCACCGTCTTACGGAATGCAAAGGGGCCAACCCCGGCCGCGTACAACTCGTCCGCAACCGGATCCTGACGGTCTTTTCCAATCACCACTACCTGCACAGGACTCTGCAGGTAGTGAAGTGTTGCGATCCCGTAGGTCGCGGCGAAAATTCCGAACTGTTCGACCACGCCAGCGAATGTTTCCAGCGTTTGCTCGGCCTTGGCTTGATATCCGCTGTCGCCGGTATAGTGATGCAGTCGCATCAATGCGATCGCTGCCACAGGATTCCCGGCAGGAGTTGGCGCGTCCTGCAGCGGCTTGCGGCGCGTTGCCAGCACGCCCAAACTCGTCCCGTCCGCCGTGGGTTGGCTGTCAAAGAATCCTCCCGAAGCCGAATCGTAAAAGCCCGCAATCATCGCATCCACGATGGCCTGGGCAAACTTGAAATAACTGAGATCGGCTGTGGCCTCATAGGCATCGAAGCAGGCTAGCGCGGTGAAGGCATAGTCCTCGAGCATTCCGGGAATCTCCCGATGTTCCGCCTTGGGATCCGAATATGCCACCACATGCATCAGCTTTCCCTGGGAGGATTGGGTTTCTGTGGCGCGCGTTCCTGTGGCGCGGGCACTCTTGCCCGTGCCTTCGCCCGAAGAATGCCACGCTTCCGCCAACACCCGATCCAGCGACTTCAGCGCGAAACGCCGCGCGTCTTGGAGATGGAGAACCTTCGCTGCCTCCAGATACGCCGACACACACAAGCTGTTCCATCCGACATACACGGTTTTATCGACATACGGAGTCGGCCGCTGCGCCCGCGCCGCCAGCATCTTTTTCTTCGCCAAATTTAGTATCTCCTCCACCCGCTCCGGCGACAGTTTCATGCGCGCCGCAATCTCATCGAGCGAAGCCCGCACATACAGCACATTCTTCGCCGGATTATGATGCATCTCGCCGACCTCATTGATGTCATACCGCAGGGATGCTACCTGCATCTCTTCGTCGCTCAGCACCGCCCGCGCTTCGTCCTGAGTCCAAGTGAAATAATCGCCATCATCGTCCATCGAGTAATCGGCATCCTGCGAAGCGTAGAAGCCGCCCCGCTCCCGATCGCTCAACCACCCATCCATCCAGCGGATGATGTCGCGCGCGACATCCGCGAAGAACTGCTCCCCGGTTGCCTGATACGCGTGCACGTAATTTTTCAGCAATTCCGAATTGTCATAGCACATCTTCTCGAAGTGCGGGACCACCCAGCGCTCATCCACCGAATAGCGATGAAACCCTCCCGCCAGCTGGTCATACACTCCGCCCAGAGCCATCTTCTCCAGCGTGGTGATGACGATCTCGCTCAGCTTATCGTCGCCGCCCACGGGGATTTTCCCCCGATTCCTCGCATACCTTTCAATCAACAAATCCAACGCCGACGGATGCGGGAATTTCGGCGCCTGTCCAAACCCTCCATTCTGAGGATCGAACATCTTCAGCGCCGATTGCTTGATCGCCTCAATCACATTCTTCGAAACCCGCCCGCTTCGTCCCGCAAACGATTCTCCTTGCGAGATCGCAGTCTCCACCATCTTCGCCTGCTCCGTCACATCGCCATTCTTTTCTTTGTATGCATTGGCGATGCTGAGCAGCACGCGGCGAAAGCTCGGACGCCCATAGTGATCCTGCGGCGGAAAATACGTCCCGCCATAAAACGGCTTGCCATCGGGAGTAAGAAAAGCGGTCAGCGGCCACCCTCCCTGCCCGCTCACCGCCTGCACCGCCGCCTGATACCGGGTGTCGATATCCGGACGTTCATCCCGGTCCACCTTCACGGCAATGAAATGCTCATTCACAATCGCAGCAATTTCAGGATCTTCGTAAGACTCGCGATCCATCACGTGACACCAGTGGCACCATACCGCGCCAATGTCGAGCAGCATGGGCTTGTTCTCGCGCTGCGCAGCGGCAAACGCTTCATCGCCCCACTCATGCCACCGGATCGGCTGATGCATGGCAGACCGCAAATACGCCGACGAAGCGCGGGAGAGAGAATTGTGCGTGGTGGTAATCATCACTTTAAGTCTAGCCGATATACTAGCGGGCAGACGGCCCACCCAAGGCCCTCGTGATGTCTGTCCAATGAACCCATGTGGAAGAGCAGCCATTTATGGCCACTTAAAGGCCCAGAAAGAAATCAGGGCCTCAGCCCCCGCAACTTTTTCGCGATCGTGCGATACAAATCGATCGCCTCATGTAGTTGCAGCTTCTCAATGTACTCGCCATCGGTGTGCGCGACGTGAATCGATCCCGGACCAATCAGTAAAGCTTCGCCCCAATTCGTCAGCTTGGGAATGTCGGTCGTGTAGGCCGCGATCATCGTCGGCAATCCGTCGACCGTTCGCAACCGCAGGAACGGCAACTCCAGCGGAAAGATCACCTCGACCTGATCGCCCGCGGTTGCCAAAATCTGCCGGCGCAATTCCTCTGAGGAACCAATCAGCCGATACGACAAATCCGCATGCGCATAATCCGGAATCACATTTGGCGCGCATCCGCCTTCGATGATGCCAATATTCAGCGTGCACGCCCCAATCTCCGGATCGGAAGGCAGCGGCATCGCGCGCAATCGCGCCAGGGCGGGAATGAGCTTGTCGATTGCCGACTCGCCCAGTTCCGGATACGCCGAATGTGCCATGCGTCCGCGCGCCGTGACCTCAACGCGCAGTGTTCCTTTCGACGCCAGCGCGATACGATTCTCCGTCGGCTCGCCATTGACCAGGAACTTGCATTCCGCCGTCGCGTGTTCATTGGCTACGTGCGCGCCCAGACTGTCACGTTCTTCGCCAACAACGAACAGGAGCCCTACGTAGATACTTTCCTTCCGCAATCGTTCCGCCGCCGCGATCTGCGCGGCGATAATGCCCTTGGCATCGCACGAACCGCGACCGTAAATTCGCGTGTCATCTTCTGACGATGCGATGAACGGAGGAACTGTGTCCATGTGCGTGGAGAAAACAATCGCAGGCTTCGGCTGCTCGGGCAAAGTCGCGTAGACGTTGAAGCGGTCGCCTTCCACCGGCATTCTGGCCGTCCGATATCCCAGACGGCAAAGTTCGCCGTACAAGCAATTCCCTACCGCCGCTTCGTTTCCCGTGATCGATTCGATATCGACTAGTTGCCGTGTGAGCGTGACCGCATCCATGGGAAGCAGAATAGCAGACGTGTCTGGACACTCTCGCACCAGAGCGTGGAACCGCTAATCACAAATAACATTTGGACCGTAAAGGAATTGATGGCAATATTCCAGACAGAGGGCGACGAGATGAAGGAATTCTTCAATGGGGCTCGGTTTCTCTTATCGTGCGCAGTCCTTTTCGCCAGTGGGTACCTTGTCGCGAGACCTCACTGGACCGCAGACAGAGTGTTTGCTCCCGTTTTTTGCGCAATAGCGATCCGTCATCTTTGGCGTTGGCGCAGACCAAATTCTCTCGATATTCCAGTCTGAAACACCTCCGCTTGTTCCGTCGCGTTCCCTCCATGCAGCGGATTGTGTAACCTGAAGCGTGAATTCCGCCCTCTCATCCATCCGCTCTCTATTTATCGGCGGACCTGTCGGCCGCCTGGAAGCCCTGCTCAACAGCGGCGCAGAAAATGCGACGTATGCCGCGGTGGTTTGCCATCCTCATCCATTATTCGGCGGCACGATGCATAACAAGGTCGTCTTCCACACCATGAGGGCCCTGAACCGCTTCGGATTTCCCGTGCTGCGCTTCAACTTCCGCGGCACGGGATTGAGCCAGGGCGAGCACGACAACGGCGCCGGCGAAGTCGATGATGTTCGGGCTGCGCTCGATTGGTTGGATGCGGAGTTTCATCTGCCGCTGATCTTCGCTGGATTCTCTTTCGGAGCCGCGGTGGGCCTGCAGGCTGCCTGTCCCGATCGGCGCGTTCAAGCCGCAATCGGAGTTGGAACTCCCGTTACTCCGGTTGTGGTCGATGCGGAGCAACCGCGGGAATATTCTTTCGATTTTCTGCAGCAGTGCGAGAAACCGAAACTGTTTGTCAGCGGTGCTCGCGATCAGTTAGGCCCGCGAACCAGGCTCGAAGGGCTGGTCGCATCCCTGCCCGAACCGAAAAAGTTAGTCGTGATCGAAGGTGCCGATCACTTCTTCGAAGGCCGTTTGCGAGAATTGCGCGACGCGATTGAAGCATGGATCAAACAGCAAGTTAGTCGTTAATTCTCGGCCTTGATTTTCCTGGCGGCCCTGGCAATTGCTTTGCATGCTTTGCGGTCCAAAGCTTTTGTCGCAAAGATCACAAAGAAAGTCCTTGCAGGACGCCAAGCTATCCAGTTCCCTGCTCGGTTCACGCTCTCTTTATAATCCTCCGCATGAGTGACGCCGGACGTGAGGCTGAATTCCGCCGCATGCGTGAGACCACCCGCTCCATCTTCCGCGAGGCGCTGGCCACCGCCTCTATCAGCAAGGCATTCGGTCGGCACGTGAGCTGCGAGCGCGGAGTGCTGCGCGTCCGCGAAGATCTGTTTGATCTGAACTCCTATTCGCCCGTGCTGGTAATGGCTTTGGGCAAGGCCGCCCACAGCATGGTCGAAGCTCTCGCTGAGCAGGTCGGGAACTCCCTGGAAGGAATCGTCGCCAGCTCGGTGGAACCGGAGACGCAGCTTCGCGGCTTTCGCTACTTTCGTTGCGGGCATCCCCTGCCCAACCAAGAATCCATTCGCGCGGCCGCGGCCATGCTGAAAACGCTGGACGCGCAGCCCGCTTCCGCGCTGGTTCTGTTTCTGATCAGCGGCGGAGGATCGTCGATCCTGGAAAAACCGATCGACGATGAGATCTCGCTCGACGATCTGATCGCGACCTATCGGGCTCTGGTGCATTCCGGCGCGCCCATCGCGGAAATCAATGTCGTCCGCAAACATCTCTCGGCCGTGAAAGGGGGAAGGCTCGCGCAGGCTGCTTTTCCTGCGCATCAGGTCTCGATTCTCGTCTCCGACGTACCGGATCGCGCCCCCGATGCGCTCGCTTCCGGTCCGACGATGCCCGATTCGTCGACCGTCGATAATTGTTACCAGCTGGCTGAGACGTATTCTCTGCTTGATCAATTTCCGGCTTCGACACGCGAGTTGTTTGCCCGACATGCTTTGGAGGAAACCCCGAAATCCGACGATCCGGTTTTTCATCGTTCTCGCTGGTGGACCGTGCTCTCGAACCAGACTGCGATCGAAGAGGCCAGTGCAGCGGCCGAGCGCGCGGGATTCATCGTCCACGTCGACAATTCCTGCGATGATTGGGACTACCAGCGCGCCGCCGACCACTTACTGGATCGAGTACGCGCGCTGCGATCGCAGTTCTCTCCGGTGTGCCTGATTTCCGGCGGAGAAGTTACCGCAAGGGTCACCAATGCCGGAATCGGCGGACGCAATCAGCAATTCGCCCTCGCCTGCGCCGACAAGATCGCGGGCGAAAGTTTCACCGTTCTCAGCGCTGGCACGGATGGGATCGATGGCAATAGTCCAGCGGCAGGGGCCGTCGTCGATGGCAGCACTATCGAGCGCGCCCGTGAACGCGACCTCAATGCCCAAGCATCGCTAGAGAGATTCGACGCTTATCCGTTCTTCCGATCGCTCGGGGACGCCATCGAAACCGGGCCGACGGGGAACAATCTGCGCGACTTGCGAATATTGCTGGCGTATTGACTACGCGGTCTTTTTTCTTTGTCGCATCTGCGCCATGGCTTCGTCCATAGCGCGCTTCATCTCGTCCATCGAAAGATCTTTTACGTGCGTGGCGATGGACCACTTGTGTCCGAATGGGTCTTGGAGCCGGCCGTAGCGGTCGCCCCAAAACTGCTCCATGACCGGCATTTCGACTTGGGCGCCGGCTTTCACGGCGCGATCGAACGCGGCATCGGCGTCCTCGACATAGATGTGCAGGCCGGCGGGCGAGCCATTCAGTGACTGCGGCGAAAGTGCGCCGAAGTCAGGAAATTCATCGCTCAGCATGATGATCGAATCGCCGATTTTCAGCTCGGCGTGCATGACTTTGCCGTCCGGACCTTTCATGATGCCGCGGGCCTGGGCGCCGAATGCTTTTTCGTAAAATTCAATGGCGCGGGCTGCGTCGCGGATCGTTAGAAATGGTGTGACAGTGTGATAACCCTCGGGAATCGGTTTTACGGGCATAACGGCCTCCTGGGTAGGAATTGCAGTCTGAGAAGTTTACAACAAGGCAGAGTGCGTGTGTTAAAGCGCGGTGAAAGCAGGAGGGTGACGCGGTGGCGTGCGCGAGTCCGCGGCACGCGAAATCCCTCAGGCTGGTAAAAGACACGGGCGTTCGGGATGACCTCCCTAGTGGTAGCGGCAATACTGGCGGAATTGCACGCTGAGCCGAAAATGCAGTTGTTCGATACAGGTCAGAAGACGCCGCAACTCAGAAGAATCTGGTGATGCCTTCTTCCATCACGACTACGCGGTCTTTGACCCCGGCCGCGTCAGCTTCCTGATCGAGAAGCTGCAGCGGCTCATCGACCGGTTCGTGCGAGAGGCGGAATGTGCCGTAGTGCATGGGAACCATCCAACGCGCCTTCAGATCGAGGAAGGCGCGCATGGCGTCGGCGGGGCTGGTGTGAACGTTGCGGAATTGTGGCGGATTGTATGCCCCGATGGGCAGCAGCGCGAGTTCGGGAGCCAGGCGGCGTCCAATTTCGCTAAATCCGGGAAAGTATGCAGTGTCGCCGGCGTGATACACCGACTGTTTGCCGGATTTCAACACAAAGCCGCCAAAGCCGCGGTGGGAATCTTTCAAAATTCGCGCTCCCCAATGCCGGGAAGGAACGTGCGTGATCGTGAGATTCCCGTGCCGCGAACTTTTCCACCAGTCCAGTTCGATGATCTCGGAGAAACCGAGATCGGAAACCAGATCCGTGACATGCGACGGGAGAATGATTGCCGGGGCGATGCCGCGCGTGCGCATGTTGTGATTCACAATCGCGCGCAGCGACGGCCGGTGCAGATGATCGAAATGAGCATGCGAAACCAGCACGGCGTCGATCGCGGGCAGATCAGCAATGCGAAGACCGGGACGGCGCAGCCGTTTCAGGACGAAGAGCCAGCGGGCGAAGTTCGGATCGACAACCACATTCTGTCCGCCGATCTGAACGAAAAAACTGGCATGCCCGATAAATGTGACAGCCAACTCGCCGTTGGTCGCCAGACGGGGTTTATGAGTCTGTCCGCGGCGCGGCGTCACCGCCGAATGCCGCACCAAACGCCCAAATTGCGTCGCGCGCTTGCGAAGGGCCGGATTGCGAAGAGTCTGCCTGATCATTCTTGGAGGCTTTGGAAGTGGCTACATCAGTGCGCGCTAATCATAGCCGCGTCGCGTCCTGAGAGCGGAGTAACCAAATCGGTGCGACAGCCGTTTCTCTCAGTCTTCATTTTAGATGAAGTGCGGCGGGTCCGGGCTGCAATTTCGTTCGTTGGCCTGCGACATGGCAATCGTTGGTAACGGAAATGGGGATCGTGGCAGTGCGGGCGCGCCGCCCATCGTCGCTCAAACCTCACGAGTACGGAGATTCCGAATCCAGCAATAAATATCCAGCGACAATCGCAGCTTGACCTCCCGCAAGTCAGTCGTATCTAATCCCCAAGCATTCCTCTTGCAGGATTTTCACAACGAAGGAGAGAGTTGGCATGCAAATCGCATTTATTGGGTTAGGGATCATGGGCCACGCGATGGCTACAAATCTGGTGAAAGCGGGACACCAGGTTACGGTGTGGAATCGCACGCCGGGAAAGTTGGTCGAAGGCGCAGCCCTGGCACCCACTCCAGCCGCGGCGGCGCAGGGAGCCGAAGTCGTGTGGCTCTGCGTCTCCGATACCGATGCGGTCGAGCAGTCCGTTTTCGGCAAAGACGGAGTGGAATCGTCTTTGACCGAGGGCATGATCATCGCCGACTCCAGCACGATTTCTCCTTCAGCAACGTTGAAATTTGCGGAACGTGTGTCGGCCAAAGGCGCGACCTGGGTCGATGCTCCCATGACGGGATCGAAGATCGGCGCGCGCGACGGAACTCTGGTGTTTATTGTGGGCGGGCGTGAAGTGGCCGTGGAGCGGCTGAAGCCTCTTTTCGCCGCGATGGGGAAAAAAATCTTCCGCATGGGCGAGACCGGCAAAGGCCAGGCGACGAAGCTCGTCATGAACCTGCAGATTGCCATGATCTTTGAAGGCTTTGCCGAGGCGCTTACGCTGGGAACAAAGCTGGGAGTTGATCCTCAGCAACTGGTCTCTCTGATCGAAGCGACCATGGTGCGTTCGGGAGTGGTCGAATACAAAGCGCCATTCATCCTGCATCGCGACTTCACGCCCAATTTTCCCTTGCGGCTCATGCACAAGGATATCCGGCTGGCGCTCGAAGCCGCGAAAGAAGCTCGAGTAAAGCTGCCGGGCCTGGAAACCGTGGAAGAAGTTTACGAAATGGCGACCGAAGACGGCCACAAGGATCTCGATTACGCCGCCACTCTGACTTTGCTGGAAAAGTGGGCAGGCGTGCAGGTGAAGGCCGACGCAGCGTAGGGCCAACCATGCGCTGGTATCACTATTTAGCGTACTTCTTCGGGGGCGCGTTCCTGGCGAACGCGCTGCCCCATCTTGGAAATGGAATCTCCGGGCATGCTTTCCAGAGCCCCTTCGCATCGCCACCCGGTGTGGGCTTGTCCTCGTCGACGGTCAATGTTTTATGGGGCCTGTTCAACCTTGCCGTGGGCTACCTGCTGGTCTGTCGGGTCGGCAGTTTTAATTCGCGTAAGACACACCACGTCCTGGTCCTGGCGGCGGGCATCCTGATCATGTCGCTCATGCTTGCCCGCACGTTCGGAAAGCTTCACGGTGGTCTCTGAGGCTCGCTTCCACTGAGTCCGCTAGAGCGCCCGCAGTCAATCTTGCAGCACTCGTCGGGATAGGGCAGCCCAAAAAGGCGTCGGAGTACTTTCCTATTACTCCGGTAATGGTGGAATTACACAAGTATTACAGTCACTCTGTCCCCGCCCTTGGTAGGTTAGCTACGGGGTTGATCGAGCTCAAACGACCACGAAACGGGGACCTTCCTTGGATATGGAACTGCAGGATCTGGAAAAACCACAAGCAGAAAAAGACGAAGTGAATTGGGTAACGGCCATTTTCATGGCTGCGTTTCACGTGGGGGCGATTGCTGCACTTTTCTTTTTTACCTGGAAAGCATTGCTGGTCGCTGTGGTCATGTGGTGGATTTCGGGTAGCCTCGGCATCGGAATGTGCTACCACCGGCTACTCACGCATCGCGGATATAAGACGCCGAAGTGGGCGGAATATATCCTGACGGTTTGCGCCACGCTGGCGCTGGAGGGCGGCCCAATTTTCTGGGTCGCGACGCATCGCATTCATCACCAATATTCTGATCACGAGGGCGATCCTCACTCGCCAATAGACGGCAAATGGTGGGCGCACATGGGATGGATCCTCATGGGCAAGTCGATGCACCACGACACGACCACCCTGGCACGCTACGTTCCCGACCTCGCCAAAGATAAATTTCATGTCTTCATCACGAAATACCATTACGTTCCGCAGATCATTGTCGGAGCCGCTCTGTTCGCGATCGGCGGCTTGCCCTGGCTATTGTGGGGAACTTTTCTGCGCACCGTGGTTGGATTGCACGCGACCTGGCTGGTGAACTCGGCCACGCATTCCTGGGGCACGCGGCGCTTCGCCACTCGCGACCTTTCAACCAATAGCTGGTGGGTCGCGCTGCTGACCTTCGGCGAAGGCTGGCACAACAATCATCATGCGCATCCCAGCTCGGCGGCTCACGGCCTTACCTGGTATGAGATTGATACCAACTGGTACGGCATCTGGGCTCTACAAAAGCTTGGCCTGGCGTGGGATATCAAGCGCGTAAGACTGGCCGAGATCGAGCGGGGACTCGTCGCCGCGCCCAATGGGCGCCTGATTGCGCCGAATACCGCGGCGGAATTCTGGGCCGCTGGAGATTGAGACAAGTGTGTTGGAAGTTTGTGCCTCGGCCGATCCGGCCGGGGCTTTTTTCTGTGCGCGTGAGCAGTGATTGGATTTCTTGGAACGGATCTCGAAGGCGTCAAGCCACGATGGATTCCGACGCGACTCAAATTCAGACGCGGATGATCATCACTTCCGTGGACTTGATCAGCGCCGCGGCGGTTTGCCCCTTTTTCAGCTTCATCTCGCGAATAGCGCCCGATGTAATCAACGAGGTGATCAACTGGCCTCCTACCGAAAGCGTGACCTGTCCCACCAATCCGCTCACGCGCACATCAACGATGCGGCCGACGAGCTGATTACGGCCGCTGATGCGCTCGTAGCTGATGTTCCGTTCCTCTTCGTTGTGGCCGCGCGTGCGGTAGAGCAGCCGGTCAATCTCCGATTGCGGGATACGGTGATGCCCCCCCGCCGTCTGCACGCTGCGAATCTTCTTCTTGTAAATCCACTGCTTAATGGTGGGAAAACTGATCCCGAGCTGCACCGCCGCATCGCGCAACTGCACGATCGATTCATCTTTCTGTCCTGACTCTTTGCTTCGCGCCATAGCCTAGATCGTACAATCCGCTGCTGGCCCGTTCAAGCTGATGGCCGAACCATGAGCCATATATATTCGTATAAGTTTTGACATGCTAAGCGTATAAACGGTACACTCCGAATCTTCCTTCGAGTGCACGGGTCAAGGAATGCATGGATCAAGTCTAGGGGGTTGCATGCGCATTGGCAGTCTCGTCCAGTTGGTATTGGCCGCGTTCATTCTGTTCCTAGCGTGGACGCCGTCCTGGTCGCAGGACGACGGGTTCATTTCCGATTGGCTTAAGATGGTCACGAAAACGCAATCCGAGCAGCCACACTGGATCACTCCGCTGAATACCACCACCCCGCGTCTCGAACAAGAGTATCGCTACGATCAGCAATGGCAGACGCACAATAGCGGCGTCACCACGGATAACTATGGCGTGAGCAAGGGGCTGGAAATCATTCCGCAGAAGAATTTTGAGGTCATTCTCGCCGTGCCGGCGTATGTCGTAAACAATCCGGATTCGCCAAAAGACGGATTCGGCGACTGGCAGTTCCTGGTGAAATACCGCATCGCCACTGGAAATGAAGAGCACGGCAACTACATCTTGACCGCCTTCTACCAGATGACTTTTCCGACAGGACAGTACCAACAAGGTGCATTAAGCCCGGTGATAACGCCCACCATTTCCTACGGAAAGGGATACAAGAATTTCGACGCACAGGGGACATTGGGGTACAGCCTGCCCACTGGAAACGTCGCGGTCATCGGACACACTCTGCCATGGAATAACACGTTTCAATACCACATCTTCAAGAAATTCTGGCCGGAGTTGGAGGTCAACTTCAACCATTTCTACGGCGGGAACGGCAATGTTGTCCCGACCAGCCATCCCGGCAAGACGTCGGTGTACCTGACACCTGGAATGGTGCTCGGCAGATTTCGCATACACAATCGCGTCGCTTTCTCCACTGGCGGCGGGTTCGAAATCGCAGCGACTTCGTTCCACCCCACCAATCACGTTCCAATTCTCTCGATGCGCCTTACTTTCTGAGGCGACGATCATCTGATCTGCGGACGGCCTACCTCGCGCATATCCGGCTTGAGAGCTTCTCGCGAAGAAGTAAAATCAGTGCAGGGCATCGCCTATGCGCATCACGAGCCGCCGCGGCACTATCGCTTTCTTCCTCTGCCTGGGGATCATGCTGGTTGCGCTCGCCGTCGCTCTCAACGTCGGCTGGATTATTCTCAACTGGCGCGAAGGCGTACTGCTGGTTTTCGGAATCATTTTTTTCGCGCTCATCATCGCGGGCATGGTTGTGAATACGATTTTTCTGGTGCGCGAGGTGCGTCGCAACGAACAGCACGACAGCTTTATCAACGCAGTGACCCATGAATTGAAGACGCCGATCGCGTCGATTCGTTTGCACCTCGAAACATTGCAGCGGCACGAACTTCCAGAGGCGCAGCGGCAGGAGTTCTATCGTGTCATGCTTAGCGATGCGGACCGGCTGACTACGACTGTGGAGCAGGTCCTGCGCGCGGGCCGCGCCGGCGATAAGCGCGCGGGAAAAGAAAAGTCAGAAGAGGTAGACCTTCGCCACGTGATCGAGGAGTGCATCGAGGCTACACGAACTCGGCATCACTTGCAGCCGGGCATGCTTCAGTACGAGGAAGTGCCCAGCAATGGGGCTGGATTAACCATTCGCGGCAATCCCGAGGATCTGCGAACCGCCGTCTTCAATGTGCTTGATAATGCGGTCAAATATTCAGGCGACAACATCGATGTGCGCGTGCGTCTGGATGGCCGGGATGAGAACCGGCTCGTGCTGCGCGTCCAGGATCATGGAGTCGGAATTCCGGCGGGTGACATGAAGCGAATTTTCCGGCGTTTTTATCGCGTGTCGCACCGTTCTCTCGCCAACGTCAAGGGCACCGGGCTGGGACTGTTCATCGTGCGAGCCATCGCCAAGAAGCATGGTGGGCGCGTTTTTGCGGAAAGCGAAGGTGAGGGCAGAGGCACGATCGTCACGCTGGAATTGCCGAGGCGGGAAGCTTGAGCCGCGTGCTCGTGGTCGAGGATGAGGCCCATCTGGCGCAGGGTTTGCGCTTTAACCTCGAAGCCGAAGGTTATGCTGCGGAAATCGTCAGCGATGGCGAATCGGCAACCGACCGTTTGCTGGAGAAGAAAGAACACTTCGATGTGGTTGTGCTCGACATCATGTTGCCCGGGAAAGACGGTTTTAGCGTGGTATCGGAGCTCCGGGCGGCGCGGAATTATGTTCCCGTCCTGATGCTGACTGCGCGTGGGCGGCCGGAAGATGTGCTGAAAGGCTTTGCCTCCGGAGCGGATGACTATCTGGCCAAACCTTTTGAGTTATCGATTCTGCTGGCGCGATTGCAGGGATTATTGCGGCGCAGCCAGTGGACGCGTGGTCAGGCCTCGGGGGCAAATCCCAACAATGCCGAAACCGGTGCGGCATCCGTCGGCGATTTCGATAAGTTTTCATTTGCCGGGAAAACCATCGATTTCGGAGCGCTCGAACTGCGCTCGGGCGACAGCACCATCCATCTGACGCTGATGGAATCGGAACTGCTCCGGCATCTCGTCCGCAATGATGGGAAAATTGTGTCCCGCAAGCAGATCCTCGAAGAAGTCTGGGGGCTGCACGAAGATACCGACACGCGCGCCATCGACAACTTCGTGGTACGATTGCGCCGTTATCTGGAGGATGATCCGGGGCACCCCCGGCATTTGCTGACCGTGCGCGGCGTGGGATACCGGTTCGTGGCGCATCCCGACCAGCGCCAAGATTAGGCTCGGCACAGTTCCGCCAGCAGCACCTCCCGCCGTTCCACCGCAATCCCGTCCAAGCGTCGCAGAACGATCAGATACAGCGGAATGGAGATCGCTGCCAGGGCAAAGAAAACTAAGGCGGCGATCCAAAGATTCCCGTAAAAGCGTGCGACCGCAAACGCAGCCAGGCCGGTCGCAACGATGACCGCCTGCACGCCCAGGCTGATCAGCACCGTCATCTGCGGAACATTCTGCCGCCCAAAGCTCGCGAAGTCGCGCCGCTTTGGCGAATAGATCGAAAGCAGGTTGCCCACGGTAAAATTCAGCGGCGCGGCAAAGAGAAGTCCGGCGAATGTCGCAAAAGTTACGGCAGCACTGGGCCGGCCGTAGAGAAACGTCACGGCCACCAGCGCCAGAGCCGTGTTGGCCGCCAGGATACCGCCATAGGCGAGATTCTTGCCCATGACGATGTGACTGAAACTAGCCGGCGAAGCATAGAAGAACTGCATGCCATTGGCGTCTCCGCCGAAGCTGTTGTAGACCAGATTCGTCAGCACGAGCAGCGCATAAGCCGCAGCCGCCGGAAACGCCATGTCGGGTGTGCGGGTGACGAAACTGGAACGGTGCATCGCGTTCATCGCTCCGAAGCGAAATATCAGCAGCATGAAAAGCGGCATCACGAGCGTGAGCAGCATGGGCCCGCTGCGACCCAGATAACGGATTTCTTTTTCGAAAACTGCAGCGACCGAGGGTGAAAATCCGGGAATTTCCCAGCCGACCTGCAAATCTTGCACCTGCGAAACCGCAGGACGCGCTTCGGCTTCGCTGAGACTCTCTCCTTGAAATTGCCGCGACAAGCGTAGGTGCAGCACATACCCAACTGCCATGGTCAGCGATGCGAGAAACAGCAGCGATCTGAAGCCAATCACGTAATGAGAGTTGATCGCCCGGGCCATCGCATCCGAAGCAAGACCGGGAGGCAGCGCACCCTGCACCTGGCCTGCGATCGCAACCGCCTTCTTCAGTTGGGGTTGCGGATGGAGCTGAAAATGCGACACCGCCGGCCCAATCAACTGAAAACTCAACATGGACAGGATGAAGATGACGCCGAACACCTCCCTGGTGCGGCGTTGCGCGAGCCAGCGTTCCAGCCAGGCAAAGACGGTCTGCATTAGCACGAGATTAAAGATCGCGAACGTGAACAGAACCAAAACGGCCCAGGGAAAAAGTTTCGGGTCGGCAAAGGTGACGCCGAGCAGCACACCCAGCAATCCGACCGTTCCTAGAGCGCTGGCAGGATCGAAGAATCCGTAGGCGAGGCGAATCAAACAATACGAGCGATAGGTCAGCGGAAAACGCAGCAAGTCCGACGAATCAGGATTGTTGGTGAACGCGGTCGCCATCAGGGGAAACATTTGCCAGAAAAAGAAAACGGGCCAGAGCAGCAGGGCGAGAAACTCCGGCTTACCTTGGCTGACGAAGTACCACGAAAATCCGGCGGCGGCAGCGAACGCGCCCAGTCCGCCCAACCCGAAGGCGAGCGAGATGATGATGCGAGACGCGAGTTCCATCTTCCCGCGGCGCGTGCGCAGGCCGTTCAAGAACATGCGCCAGCGCAACTCGGCCACGGCGATCAATTGCGTTGCAACACCGTTTGCAGATGTCATTTAGTGTGGCCTCAATTCTGGCACAAGTTTCAGCGGCGTGCATCCCTTGCAAACGAGTGAAAACAGGAGTGCTTACGATAGTTTGGAGCGCGGTCTTACTGCGGAACACCAATTCATTTCAGTCCACGATGTGATGTTCATCACGCCTGGCAGTGGGCTGACTCACGTCTGTTCGGCGCGTCCACGTGAAACAATCGATGTGGTGGTGGGAGGTGAACTGAAATGCAGTCGACCGAAGGAATTCCGCTGTGGGACAGCGTTACGCACCCGATCGCGAACGCTCTGGAATTCGCCTTTGGTTGCCACCACAAGAAGCTCAGCCGCGTCTTCACCATCGATGGGCGCAGCTACAAGGTCTGCTGCGATTGCGGAGCCAGGTTCCGCTACTCGCTGGAAACCATGTCGATTATTACCCAACACAAACGATTCCCATCGCTAAGACGCTTTCGCGCGCGGCAGCGGCGGAACAGTTTTCTGCGCCGGCACGGCACCCAGTGATTTGAAAAAGTCTGGCGTCAAAGCCACAAGGAGCAAACGCTCTTAACCCAACCAGGAAAGTTCCTGCTCGTTTCGCTTCGTGCCACCAACGATTCGCAGAAACATCTCCTCTAACGTCAATTTTTCACCCGTACCATGCGTGCCATCGCCCGTGACCGCCGGCGCCCGCGCATTCACACCCATGCGCAATTCCTCCAGCGAACCCTGCGCCACCAGTTTTCCCTGATGGATGATCGCCACATGGCTGCACAGGCGTTCCACGATTTCGAGCACGTGGGAAGTCAGGAAAATCGTGGCGCCGCGAGAGATCATCCCTTGCAGCATCGCTTTCAGCGTTCCCGCCGCGATCGCGTCCACGCCTTCAAAGGGTTCATCGAGGAATAGGACTTTCGGCCCGTGAATCACCGCCGCGGCCAGCGCGAGCTTTTTCTGCATGCCGTGAGAATAATCAGTAACCAGCTTCTTCGGTTGATCAGCCAGTTGCATGAATTCCAGCAACTCGGTGGCGCGCTTGGCCGCGGTCTCGCGGTCGAGGCCGTACATGCGTCCGGCGAAGCTCAGGAATTCGGCGCCGGTAAGCCGTCCGAAAAGCGCCATGCCTTCAGGAACGACTCCGATCTGCCGTTTCACTTCGACGGGATGCGCGTTCAAATCGAGCCCGAGGATCTCGATGCGTCCTGAACTCGGCGCCAGCAGGCCGGTCAGCATTTTGATGGTCGTCGATTTCCCGGCGCCGTTGGGGCCGAGAAAACCAAAGAACTGTCCGGGGGCCACCCGCAGATCAATTCCATCGACGGCCATGAGATCGCCGAAACGACGAGTAAGGCCCTGAGTTGCAATGCTGGCAGTGGAGTTCATCGGAACTTCCGAATCTAGCACAGCCAAAGAGGAAGTGCGTTGCATAGCCGGTAGCGGTGCAGTTTGGCTTACGCGCGAAGGCGTTTTAGCGGGAGATCCCCTTCGACTGCGCTCAGGGCAGGCTTACCACTTCGACGGAAAACGGCTACGCACAGGATGACGCCGGAGTGGCGTTCCCTAAGCTCCCGGGTTGGCCGGCGCTGACGCCTTGCCCCGAAACATGCGGTAGACAAACACGAAGTAGGTGATCGCAATCGCGATTCCTGGAAGCCACCA
Organism: uncultured Acidobacteriaceae bacterium; assembly: GCA_963772045.1. Classification (GTDB taxonomy): domain Bacteria; phylum Acidobacteriota; class Terriglobia; order Terriglobales; family Acidobacteriaceae; genus Sulfotelmatobacter. The sequence continues at coordinate 375,274 of CAVYWC010000008.1, forward strand.
GTGTAAACCCAGGCGCAGGGACTCTGGGCTGGCCCCCGCATCATAAATGCTGAGACTAGCGCGTGGATCTCCGCTGGAGGGTAGCACTGTGGGATACAGTCCCACCGCCGCACCTACAACCATCGCCCCCAGAAACGCTCCCGAAGCATAGAGCGCCGCCGCATCCCGCCGCTTGGCCAGGAAATAAATTATGAGTACCAACCCAGCCGCGACGATGATTGGGATGATGCACCATTCCGGATGATGCATGTAGTTGCGTTCGAGCTCTGGCCGAAGCACCAGCGTGGCTGTGGTTTCCATGGTCGTGAAGAGCACGACCGCAACCCACAATGCAATCGCCAGCCAGCGTGCACGATTCTGCAGTCTCCCTTCGGTCTTCACATTCAGAAACAAAGCTCCATGCATCGATAAGGCGAGCAGAGCTACCAAAGCGCCGAGGCACGTGTACCAGTCCAGGATTCCGGGATTCGATCCCACGCGGAAGTTGGTCCAAAGCGGTTCGAAGAAATAGTGATCGGGATTGAGCGGCACGCCGCGGATCACATTGGCGAAGGCCGCGCCATAGAAGATCGCCAGCAACGCGCTGGAGAAACAAAACACGCCGTCGAAGAAGCTGGTCCAAATCACAGACTGCAGATGCGCGCGGAATTCAATGCTGATGCCACGGCCCACCAGCAACCACAGGAGCACCATCAGCGGCAGGTAGAACCCGCTGAAGCTCGAGGCATACAACAGAGGAAAAGCGAGGAAAAGTGTTCCCCCGGCTGCAATGAGCCAGACTTCATTGCCGTCCCAGATCGGACCAATTGCCTTCAAGATCGTACGGCGCTCGTCATCGGTGCGCGCGATCAGCATGTGCAGGGCGCCCGCGCCGATATCGAATCCATCGAACACCACATAGGCGGTGATCATGAACGCGACCAGGATGAACCATACGGTTTCCATTCAGGCTCCCTTCACCGGATAGCTCACCGAACCAGTATGGCCGACTTCGCCTACGGGGCCTTCGCTGATCGTCTGCTGCACCAGGAATAAAAAGAGAATCGAAAGCATCCCATAAAGGCCCATGAATCCGAGCAGCGAGAACCAGGTATCGCCACTCGCAACCATGCGCGAGACGCCATCCTTGGTGCGCATGAGTCCGTATACGATCCAGGGCTGACGACCGGTTTCGGCGGTCACCCAGCCCGCGATGTTGGCGATATAAGGCGCCGGAACCGAGAGCAGGAGAGCCCAAAGCGCCCATTTGTAGCGAAACAACTTGTCACGGTGGAGGAGAGATGCGCTCACGATCATTACGGCCAGCATGATCGTTCCCAGGCCGACCATGATGTGGTAACAGAAGAAAACCAGCGGAATGTCGTCGGGCCAATCGGTTTGCGGAAACGCGTCCAGTCCCTTCACCTCCGCGCTAAACGTGCCGTAGACGAGAAAGCTGAGCAGACCGTTGAACGCAATGGGATTCTGAATGGTTTCGTTCTCGGGATTCGGCTGCCCGATCAACACCATCGGCGCGCCCTTCTTGGTTTGGAACAATCCCTCCATCGTCGCCGCGGTCACCGGCTGGTGTTGCGCCAGATAGCGCCCGTGTTCGTCTCCGAACGGAAAGATCTGCAGGACGGTGGCGATTACTCCGGTGATCACGCCCACCCGCAGGAAAATTCGCGCATATTCCTCGTGCTTACCGCTCAGCAGGTAGAAGGCTCCCAGCCCGGCCATGACGAACGAGCCAGTAATCACGGCTCCATCCATCACGTGCGCGTATTGGATCAGTCCCCATGGATTCAAAATCACGCCCCAAAAACTGGTCGGTGAAAATGTGCCGTCGGCCAGCCGGGTGTAGGCCACAGGATGCTGCATCCAGGCATCGGCCATCACAATGAAGTATCCCGAAAGCCACGAACCCGCGAACACCGCAACTGCGGCCGCCCAATGTCCGCGCTTGCTGAGGCGATTTCCTCCGTAGAGAAATAATCCCAGGAACGCGGATTCCAGGAAGAACGAAAACACGCCTTCCATGCTCACGGGCTGGCCAATCACTCCGCCAGTCAGACGGGAAAACGTCGCCCAGTTCGTGCCGAACTGGAACTCCATGGGAATGCCAGTGACTACACCCATGACAAAGTTGATGGCGAAGATGCGCGCCCAGAAGCGGGCCGCCTGATGATACTGCTCGCTATTTTTCCTGAGAGCCAGGGTCTCGAGAACGACAATCAGCAGTGCCAACCCCATGGTCAGCTGCGGAAAGATGTAATGGAACATGATCGTAAACGCGAAGTGAATGCGCGACAGCAGGATCTGATGTTCCATGATTCGTGCCTTCCTGCGGAAGCTGTAAGTTTACAGCTTGCATCTTCCCAGAAAAAGGGCTGGTCGTTCCGTACGCGTCTGATAAGAACGGGAAGGTTGAGGTTGCGTCTTTTGACGCTCAGATTTCGGGAACCGATCGGGCGTCGGATGTCGGAATTCCGAGCTCACTGACGTCCGAGGTCTGAAGTCCGAAGGAGGAAGCTCAGTCTCTCAGCAATTGTCTTGCAATCACCAGCCGCTGAATCTCGCTCGTGCCCTCGCCGATGGTGCATAGCTTTACGTCACGGTAAAACTTCTCCGCGGGATAATCTTTGATGAATCCATAACCGCCGTGAATCTGCACGCCTTCGTCCGCGCAGCGTACCGCAACTTCGCTGGCATATAGCTTCGCCATTGACGATTCTTGCGTGGTCTTCATCCCCGCATCTTTCATAGATGCCGCGCGCATCGTCAGCAGCATGGCCGCGTCGATCTCGGTGGCCATGTCGGCCAGCTTCCACTGGATCGCCTGAAAATCGCTGATCGCCTTCCCGAACTGCCGCCGCTGCTTCGAATACTTCAGCGCCGCTTCATACGCGCCTTCGGCCATGCCCAGCGATAACGCCGCAATCGAGATGCGGCCGCCGTCGAGTACGCGCATCGCATCGGGAAATCCCTGGCCCTCCCCGCCCAGCAGATTTTCCGTCGGAATCACGCAATCTTCGAAGATCAACTCAGCCGTATCGCTGGCCCGCAGTCCAAGCTTGTTTTCTTTTTTGCCGGGACGAAACCCTTTCGTGTCTTTTTCGACGATGAACGCCGACAGCCCGTGGGTGTGCGCCGCGCGATCCGTCACCGCCAGCACCACGAGGACATCGGCATAATGCCCATTCGTGCAGAAAGTCTTCGTGCCATTCAACATCCAGTTGTTGCCTTTGCGCACAGCGGTCATGCGGGCGCTGCCCGCATCGGAGCCAGATGACGGCTCAGTCAGTCCCCATGCGCCGATGAATTCACCCGTCGCCAGCTTGCTGATGTACTTCTTCTTCTGCGCTTCATTGCCGGCGAGAAAAATATGGTTCGAGCACAATGACGTGTGTGCCGCCACGATGATCCCCACCGATCCGTCGACGCGCGACAATTCCTCGATGGCCGTGACGTACTCGACGTAGCCCATGCCCGCGCCGCCATATTCGACGGGAAAGATCGTTCCCATAAGGCCGAGCTTGCCGAGTTCTTTGATCGTGGCCAGCGGAAACTCGCCCGCCTCGTCCCACTCCATCACGTGGGGCTTGATCTCGCGCTCGGCAAGTTCGCGCACGCTTTTCTTCAATTGCAATTGCTCGTCATTCAGTTGGAAATCCACGTTCCCCTCCTCGCACCGCTCGTCTTGCGTCCCCGGCCATTCGCATGAACAGGCAGGAACCGAAAAAGCACGAGTTGACTCGTGCCGCAGAGCGCTGCCATCGTGTCGCGGCTTTAGCCGCTCAGATTCGCTCGCGCGCTCGAACCCGCAATTTCGATTAGAACATAGCAGCGAAAGGGGGAAGAAGTTACCGCTGGAACGAAAAGTCGAAGCGTGAGATCACCCGCATGAACACTGATGATTCCGTAGCTCCGAACTCCCCCCCCGACCGACCGGATGGTTTGCCTAGCGTATGCGATGATAAATTTTTCTCTCCACATCGCGAAGCAACCGCTGGGCATTCTCGCCGACCGCACGAGACACTCTTCCCGCAACGTCGGGGTCCGCAGCGATGCCTTCAAGGAGGTCGATGACGAGCACGGTGCCGAGCAGGGGATCCTTGCTCTCTGCGATGTCATCAATGAACCGAGTAACTGATTCAAAGAAGTCGAGTTCATCTACCCTTTTGACGACCTCTGCGGCGAAGGAGTCATAGACACGTGTTGGCTGCTCAAAGCAGTCCTCATCTGGGCAAACAAGTTCACACGTCTCGGGAAACCTGTTCAACAGGAATGAAACCACGTCGCGGGGCGTCATTGTGGGCACTAGAACGAAATTAATGCTATCTTTCTTGGCATCTCCCATGCCAATTCACCTGCTGTGGAATTATGCCTTCACACTCACCGCGTCGGCACTCGGGCCCAAAAACTTCTGGAATACCTCGTTCGACAGCAATCGTCCGCGCGGTGTCAGACGAAAGACTTCTCCGTCCTGATGCAACAGCCCGTCACGCGCCAAATCCGCGACGATCCCACCTATGTTCCGCACGGCGTCCTGGCCCAAATCCGACGCAACTTCTCGCAGGTCGACGCCCCGGTTCAGGCGCAATCCGAGAAAGAACGTCTCTTCTAAAGCCATGGCGGGAGTCACGATTGTTTGCCGCAGCGGCGCTCCCGATACATATTTTTCCAGCGCATCCGAGGTCGCAAGCCGCACTGCATCGGCTGAATCATCGACTGAAACCAGCATGGAATGCGCATCCACGCCGAAACCCATATACGGCTGGCGTGTCCAGTATTTCAAGTTGTGCCGCGATTCGAATCCGGCCCGAGCAAAGTTCGAGATTTCATACTGTGTCACACCCCCGTCTCCCAAGCTCTCGCACGCCGTCTCATAGAAATCCGCGGTTTTGTCCTCATCCGGCACAAAGTGCGCGTGATAGCGCGTTCCACCGGCAATCAACTCGCGTCCCAGGCGTGAGTCTTCGTCGATTTCGAGCATATAGACGCTCACATGCGGCGCGCCTGTGGCGATGGATTCATGCAGCGATTCCCGCCAGCTTTCGCTGGTCTGGTGCGGTAATCCGGCGATCAGATCGATGTTGATGTTCGTGATATCCACCGCCCGTAAGCGCGCAATATCGTCGAGGACGGTTGCGCGCTTATGCAGCCGGCCCACAGCCGCGGCTTCAGCATCGACAAACGACTGCACGCCGAGGCTGATTCGATTCACCCCGCAGCGAAGAAGAGTTGCGAACGTCTCCGGCTTCAAGGTTCCGGGCGCGCATTCGACGGTGATCTCTGCACCCGCTCTCACCGCAAACGCGTGCCGCACCGCATCAAACATTCGCTCCAGTTGCGCCGCTTCGAGTACAGTCGGAGTTCCTCCGCCGAGGTAAATCGAGTCGACTTCGCGCTCGCTCCGCCCGCCCATAGAGTCCGCCAGACCCGCCGCGCCAGCCACGTCTGCGCATAGGCGATCCACGTAGCGTTCGAATACTGCCCGCGAAAACACATCCGACGCGAAGTTGCAGTAGCTGCACTTCGTGCAGCAGAACGGCACGGATATGTAGATCCCCAAAGCCATTTCCCTGTTTATCCTATTGATGATTATCCCATTGATCCTGCTTCTCCCAGATCCGAGTTTCCAAGTGATCACAAACCTTTTCCATCCTGCGGCCTGCCTCGGCATCTATTTGGGGTACCCTGATGAGGGCGCTTTGCCGCTCACTCGTCCGTTCGCGATCATCTAAACAGCATGGCCCAGGAAGAGGAGATACTCGGAAAAGCCTACGACAGCCGGCTCATGCGCCGGCTGCTCAAGTACCTCCGCCCATACCGTTGGCAAGTGACAGTGGCGCTTGTCTCCATCGTGCTCAAAGCCTTTGCCGACGTCCTCGGTCCCTACCTGCTGAAGGTTGCGATCGACCGCTACCTCGCGCCGGTGAAAGGGGCCGACTCCGGGCTGTGGAGTTGGCTCAGCCCGCGTCCGATGACCGGCATCGCACAGATTTCCAGCATCTACTTCGGCCTGCTCGCCATGACGTTTGTATTTGAATTCCTGCAGACCTATTACATGCAGTGGACCGGCCAGAAAATCATGTTCGATCTGCGCAGCCAGATTTTCCGCCATCTGCAGCGCTTGCACGTCGCCTTCTACGACAAGAATCCGGTCGGACGTCTGGTCACCCGCGTCACCACCGACGTCGACGCGTTGAACGACATGTTCACTTCCGGCGTAGTCTCGATTTTCGAAGACGTCTTCGTGCTCGCCGGAATTCTCGCGATTATGCTGTGCATGAACTGGAAGCTCGCGTTGATCACCTTCGCCGTCCTGCCGTTCATCATGGTTGCGACCAAGATTTTCCGCGACAAGGTCCGAGACTCTTACCGGCGCATTCGCGTGGCCATCGCCCGCATCAATGCTTATCTGCAGGAACACGTGAGCGGCATGATGGTGCTGCAACTTTTCAATCGCGAGCGCAAGGCGTACCAGCGTTTCAAGGAAATCAACCGCATCCACATGGATGCGTACAAAGACGCGATCCTTGCCTACGCGATCTACTACCCGGTCGTCGACTTTTTCTCGGCCATTGCGATTGCGAGCGTGATCTGGTTCGGCGGGCGCGACATCATCCGCCACATCCAGGTCACGAGCGCCGCTTTCGGCTTCCGCCCGCACTTCGGGGTTTATCTCGTTACCGACTTCGCCACGCTCGGCGTTCTCATCGCATTCACGCAGTACGCGCAGCGCTTCTTCCGTCCCATCATGGATTTCAGCGAGAAATACAACATCCTGCAATCTGCGATGGCGGCCAGCGAACGCATCTTCAAGTTGCTCGACACGCCCGTAGATATCGTCTCGCCGTCAGTGACAAAACTGCCGGAAGGTCCGGGCCGCATCGAATTCGATCATGTCTGGTTCTCGTACCGCGATGTGCCGGAAGATGGCAAGGAACATGGGACGGGCACAGCCCTTGTGGGGACGGGCACTCTTGCCCGCCCGGCCCAGCGAAGCGCGGCAGCGTCAACCGCGGACAATGGATCGAACTCGGCGGCCGCACCGGACTGGGTTCTCCGCGATGTCACCTTCGCCATCGAGCCCGGAGAAACCGTCGCCATCGTCGGCCACACCGGCGCCGGTAAAACCACGCTCATCTCTCTGCTCCTGCGCTTCTATGACGTGCAGAAAGGCGCGGTGCGCATCGACGGCGTCGATGTGAAAGATATGGATCTCGCTGACCTTCGCGCCCGCTTCGGCGTGGTGCTACAAGATCCATTTCTGTTCAGCGGAACAATCGGCGGCAACATTCGCCTGGGCACCCGCCGCATTCAAGATGAGCACGTCGCCCGCGCTGCGGAAAACGTGAATCTTGCCGACTTCATTCGCGGATTGCCCAACGGATTCAACGAAGAAGTTCGCGAGCGCGGATCGACGCTGTCCACGGGCCAGAAGCAGCTCATCTCGTTCGCCCGCGCCCTGGCGCACGACCCAAACATTCTGATTCTCGACGAAGCTACCTCCAGCGTCGATACCGAAACCGAATTCCGCGTGCGCGATGCCCTTAACCATATGGTCGAGGGACGCACCTCGCTGATCATCGCGCATCGCCTCTCGACCATCCAGCGCGCTGACAAGATTCTGGTCATGCACAAAGGCCAGCTGCGCGAAATGGGCACGCACCAGGAACTGCTAGCCCGGCGCGGCATCTACTACAAGCTCTATCAGCTGCAGTACAAGGATCAGGAGGTTGTTGTGGGACGGGCATCCTCGCCCGCGAACGCAGACGAATCCACCGTCAGCGCAGACGATTGATGAGATTTGGCGCCGGCACTCCTGCCCGCGAAAACGCCCGAAAGCTTGTCGAAAGCGGGTGTATTATTATCGCCTTGGCCATTTGCCTAGTATGTATTTGACAGTAGTCAAAATTGCGGCAATCGCGGCAGCTCCGTTGCTGCTGATCCTTCTGTTCATCCCGAGACTGAGTCGCCATAAGATGGTCCTTAGGGCCTATTTCACCAACGCGATGGGCCTTCGTACCGGCGCTCCCGTCCGCCTCGCGGGCGTCGACATCGGTTCGGTGAAGAGCGTGCAGGCGATGCCGGAACGCAAGCAGTTTCCGGTCGAAGTCGTGATGCTCGTTAACCCTCCCGTACGACCGCAGGATCCCCTAACGATTCCGTGGCAACTCTGGAAACCGCAGGTGTTCTGGGGGAAACGTATGTCGATATCAATGCCGCCGCTGCTTCTGGGCCGCCGGTTGGAAACGGTGGAACCCTTAAGACGATTGCGGTTGTGCAGATGAGCACGCAGGAGATCCTGCAGAAAATTGCCGATGCAATCGGTAAGGTCCAATCGTCATGCAAACCGAACAACGGCTGTTCGGGAGCAGGCGCGGCACCAGGCCCACCGAGCCAATCTCGCTGACCGTTTCGCGGGCGGGAGCGCCCGCGCCACACGTACAATACTCTGTGCTCATCCTGATCTCAGCCGGTGAAGCCTCCGGCGAAATGTATGGCGCGCAGCTGATTGAAGCCTTGCGCCGCGCCGCGACAATGATCAAAATTCCCACCCTGGCCGCACAGACCGCGGCCAGGATGGGGCACCCGCCGTCAGAGCCAGATCAACTCTCCTTTTTCGGCGTCGGTGGTGACCGCATGCGCGCGGCAGGATGCGACACCGTCATCGACGCCAAGGACCTCGCCGTGGTCGGCATCACCGAAATCCTCAGCCATTTGCCGAAAATCCTTGGCCTCTACAAGAATCTGATCCGCGAAGCCGACCGTCGCAAGCCCGATCTCGCCATCGTTATCGATTCTCCCGCATTCAACTGGCGAGTCGCGCGGCAGATGAAAAAGCGCGGCATCCCGACGGTCTATTACGTTGCGCCCCAATTCTGGGCCTGGCGTCAGGGACGCGTGCGCCTGATCCGCGACTACATCGATAAAGCGCTGGTCATATTTCCTTTTGAGGAGCAGTTCTATCGCGAGCGCGGAGTCGACGCGACCTTCGTCGGACATCCTCTCGCCGAATTGTCTCAGCCGACAATTACGCGCGAAGATTACGCCGCACAATTTCGGCTCGATCCCGCTAAGCATTGGATCACGCTCATGCCCGGCAGCCGCGTGAAAGAAGTCCGCATGAACCTGCGGACAATTTTAGAAGCGGCCGACCTCCTCGGTGACGGCTACGAATATCTGCTGCCGATCGCGCCGACGCTCGACCCAGGCTTTCTGCTGGGACTGATTGAGCCGAGGTTCCAATCAGCGGCTAAGGCTGGCAAAAGGCAGCGCGTTGATGTGGTGCGGCTGGAAGCCGAGTCCTTTCAAAGCGCGGTCGCAGACCAAATCTCTGTGCAGTCGTATGTGCGAATCGGAACGATCACGCTCGTCCCCGAGGCCCTTCCTGCCCTTTACCACTCCCGAGCCGGCATCGTCGCGAGCGGGACGGCCACGGTTGAAGCCGCCATGATGAACACACCCTTCGCGATGGTCTATCGCGTCTCGCCCTTGACCTACCTGCTGGGCAAGCCACGGGTCAAGGTTCCTAGATTCGCCATGGTCAATCTGATTGCGGGCGAGGAAGTCGTGCCGGAACTGGTGCAGCAGGATTTCACCGCTGGCAATGTGGTCCGGCGGATTAGAGAGTTCCTGCCCGATGGACCGCCTCGCGCCCGCATGCTCGAAGGCCTGGCATCCGTCAGGAGGCGTCTGCAAGTGCCTGATACGGGTGGCCAAAACCAGCATCCCGCCGATCGCGCCGCCAAATCCATTCTGGATCTGGTTCGACGCGAATAGCCTCAATGATCACCAATTCCAAGCCTCTGTGTTCTCCGCACCCCTGTGGTGATCGGTTTCCGCGCAAATGACAAAATAAATACAGGGGGAAAGGCCCCCGGCTTGTGCTCCCGACATCTTTTGCGTCAGAATCTTCATCATAGGACATGGGTTACGTTCTCCGGAGTTTCTCCCGAATGAAGATTCAGCTGCGCCGCGGTTTCCGCGTCTGTGCCACTCCTTTGACTATTTCTCTGCTCATTGTGGTCGGGCTTCCCGCCTGGGCCGCCGAAAAAACGCGCCTGCGGGTGGACGACTACCAGATCGAGGCCACTCTCGATCCCCATCTTCACCACATCACGGCGCGCGCCAAGGTCAAGTTCACCACCTTGCAGGATCTCAACGTCGCCATCTTCGAATTGCACAATGATTTGCGGGTCACGAAAGTGCTCGATGAGAAAGATCACGAACTCTCGGCGGAACGCGTCACCCAGGATTCTACGGTTCGAGTGCCCCTGCCTTCCGGGTTGGCAAAGAACGATTCGACCACGCTGACCTTTGAATACGAAGGTCAACTGGAGAGCGCCGACGACAGCCCAGTACCCGGCCTCAAACTCGCCTACATCGGCGATGACACCAGTTATCTCCTTTATGCCGGGCGCTGGTTCCCGGTCAGCGGCTTCGGTCTGAATCGCTTCACTTCCACGATCAGCGTCACCGTTCCCGCGCACATGATCGCCATCGGCAGCGGAAAAGAAACCGTCGTCGAACATGCCGCGTCCGACAAGCCCGGTGGCAGCGTGCTGCCCACCAAGACGTATACCTTCGTCTCCACCAAGCCGAGTTTTCCGGGAACGATCGTGGCCGGCGTGTTTCAGGAGTTCAAAAGTGACGAAGCCGGCCTCGATTTGCACACGTACTTTAAGCCCACGCATCAGAGCCTGGCTGCGACATACACCAACACCGCCGTGCAGGAGTTGACTTACTTCATCACGCTTTACGGCACACCGCCGTCGCAGCGCCTGAACCTGATGGAAATCCCGGGCGACACCGTGCCTTACATCTGGGCGCCGGAAATGGCTGGCATCGGTGGTCCCTCGATCACCGAGAAAACCAATTACCGCCTGCTGGCGGACGCCATCGCGCATCAGTGGTGGGGCGTTTCGGTCAGTCCAGCCACAAAAGATGACTGGTGGATCAGCGACGGCTTTTCGCGCTATTCCGAAGCCATGTACGTGGAAGATGCCGCCGGAGATGCCGGGCTGGAAGAAGCCGTGAAAGATATGTCGGTCGGCGCTCTGGCCTATGACACCGTGCCGCTGGCCAGTGTTGCCAAGCTCGATATTTATTCGACGGAATTCCAGTCGCTCGCCACCGACAAGGGGGCGATGATCCTGCACATGTTGCGCTGGGTTTTAGGCGAAGACAAGTACAACAAGACCATGCGCGACTTCGCCACCACCTATGCCGGTAAGTCCGCCACCATGGAGGATTTTCAAACCATCGCGGAAAAATATTACGGCAAGCAACTCACCTGGTTCTTTACCCAGTGGCTCGACTCCACCGGCGCTCCCGAATTTAAGCTGAAATATACCGTGTACCGCTTGGGCGAAATTCCGAAAGATGCCAAGGGCGAACAAGGACCAGGATTCCGTGTCACCGGCGAAGTTTCTCAGGATCTCGACTTGTTCCGTATGCCGGTCGACATTCGAATTTCTACCGACGGAAAAACCGAAAACAAGGACATCGAAGTCGTAGGCACGAATTCGCCTTTTTCCATCGAGACCTTCGGACGTCCGCGCCGCATCTCCATCGATCCCGACCATCACGTCCTGACCGACTCCAGTGACATCAAGCTGCGCTCTTCCGTTCTTCGTGGGCAGGCTCTGCAACAGCAGGGCGATCTCGCAGGCGCGCTCGAGGAATTCAACAAAGCGCTCGACCTCAACAAGAACAGTTCACTGGCCCATTACCGTGTGGCCGAAGTATTCTTCCTGCAGAAAAACTATCAGTCTTCGGCGAATGCCTATCGGGCATCGCTCGATGGTGATGGCGATCCGCGATGGACCGAAGTCTGGAGCCGCATTCAACTGGGCAAGATTTTCGATATCACCGGACAGCGCGAGCGCGCCGTCAATGAATATCGCCAGGCGCTGCAGACCAATGACAATACCTTCGGCGCGCTGGAACAAGCCCGCAGATATCTCCAGAAGCCCTACGAGCGGCCCAAAGACACACAGTAAACGGCCGCAATGGCGCTCAAGGTGGAATTTTGATCAGTGTAGAGATCTTTACATCCTGCGCGTTTTTCGTAGGCCGGGGATTTTTCCAACGCCCTACGGCTTCAGTCCGAATACCCAGTCCTCTGCTTCCTCCATGGAGTCGCAAAGCTGGATTCTGGTTCTAGCACCGCGGAGAATCTGGTACATCCTGGCTTCGTGCGCCTGAAATGCGTTTTGCACCACAAACGCGCGCTTGGACGCGAACGAGAAAGGATCGACCATGTCCGCCAGCCTCATCAACTCTTCCCCGCGCACGTTAATTTCCTCCAGCGCGGTAAGATCTACAATCTCGTGGTAAGAAGATGCAAACGCGGGATCACGGCGCAGTTGCCGCAGGTATTTTTCAATCGTGCGGTCTGAAATCGTCGTGCCGAACTTGACCAATACGACTTTCTTGCCAGCGTCCACCTCATACTCGAAAGCGCTCTCCATGTCGCTTGGGAGTGGTCCACAGACGGCAGGCTTCGCAGGCACGGCGTCACTCGCCACAGCAACCTCCGGAAATCGAGGAGCCAACCTCAAAATATCGACCCTTCGCCAACGGAACTTAAATTTTTTGTCGTCCCCACCGAATTCTCGTCATTAATGGAAGCATTGTCATCTTGACGGAGCATTGTCATTCTGTCGGAAGCATTGTCATCCTGAGCGAAGCGAACGACCTATGCAGTTTACTGGCTACCATCGAAATGCATGACTGGGTGCACTCAGGATGGTAAATATTCCATGCCCGCAGCTTATGAAGAAAGGGTGACCGGTAGCAAACTTTGTCAACCGCCCGGCTAACCTTTTTCCCCTCGACCCGGTCTAACTGATTACATACCAGCGGGAACTTTTTCGGTTCCTCCTGCGTATGTCTGATCAGATGTTGGGCGGGATTGAGACCCCTCGCCAAACGTTACCCGGGGCCCCCACGCCCCTCCCGGAAGCGTGGGGGCAAAATTTCCCGTGCGCGCACACCCATGCGAATGCTGGTTGACATCGTGCGGCAGTCCCTCGCCACGTTGTGGGCGCATAAGCTGCGCTCGTTCCTGACCATGTTCGGAATCGCGTGGGGCGTGGGTTCGCTCTTGCTGCTGGTCGGCCTCGGCGAAGGCTTTCGCAGCGGACAGGAAAAGCAACTGGCCAACCTCGGACAGAACATCATGTTCATGTTCCCCGGCCGGATTCCGGCAGTCGAAGGCAGCACGCAATCCGGTCGAACCTATTACTTCACCTACAAAGATTATCTCGCTGTCCGCAAGCAGGCTCAGTTGGTGGGCGCGCTTTCGCCGGTTCTGGACCGCGAGGATATTCGGGCCGTCAGCGATTACGGTTCCACCAACGGCCAGGTTTTCGGAGTGGCTCCCGATTACAACCAGATCCGCAACGTTCCGGTCGAACCCGGCCGCTGGTTCGACGACGAAGACAACACCCAGCGCCGCCGTGTCGCCGTTGTGGGATGGGAACTGCTCAAGAACACGTTCCCCGGCCGCGCCGCCGTGGGATCGACCATTTTGCTCAACGGCATGAACTTCGACGTGATCGGCGTCGTCGCCAAAGTCGGCCGCGATGGCAACAACGGCACCAACCAGCGCATATTCGTGCCCATCGATACCATGCGCGAGCTCTTTCCCCTGACCAAGGCCAATTCCGAAGGCGCGATTTCGTTTCTTAACTATCAGCCGATCAGCAAGAATCTGCACGCGGAAGCCAAAAACGAAATTCATCGCATCATCGCCCGCCGGCACGGTTTTGATCCCGATCTGCAGGATGCCTTCGAGGATTGGGACACGATTGAGAACATGAAGCGCGTGGGAAAAATTTTCGACGCGATGGATTGGTTTCTCGGAGTAGTAGGCGTGGTCACGCTCGGACTCGGAGCCATCGGGATCATCAACATTATGCTGGTGTCGGTCACAGAACGAACCAAGGAGATCGGCCTGCGCAAGGCCCTGGGCGCAACCTATCGCGCGATTCTGACCCAGTTTTTCATTGAGGGAGCATTTCTCACTGCGTTCAGTGGATTCATCGGTCTTGCCATTGTGACAGCTTTCGTTTCGCTGTTGGCCATGCTGCCGGCGCCCGAGGGTTTCGACACTCCGCGCATCATTCCGGCATCCGCCCTGGCTGCGATTGGATCGCTGGCAGTTGCGGGCATTGCCGCAGGCCTGTATCCCGCGCGGAAAGCCGCGCTGCTGCCGCCGGTGGAGGCGCTACGACAGGAGTGAACCCAGCAGTTCGTGTTCTGGCCCGTGAGGTCGGGGCCGAAACCGCTTTGAAAGGGCGCAGTTTCACCCGCGCCACAAAGCACATCTTCGAAGTGGCGGCTTTGGCCCCCGAGGCTATGAAATCTAACGGGAAGTGAGACGTTCGAGTTTGTTCACTTATTTCCGGAATGTGGTGCCTTGAGCTAGGAGCTTCGCATGATCTTCGATCTCGCACGTCAGGCCTATCACGCGCTGCGACACAATCGCCGGCGCAGTCTGCTCACAATGCTGGGCATGGCGTGGGGCATTGCGACGGTCGTGATTCTTCTCGCCTACGGTTCCGGATTCGAGCGCGGCTTGTGGTCGGCTTTCCGCTCGTTCGGCACAAATCTGGTCTTCATCTTTCCTGGCCGGACCGAAATGCAAGCTGGAGGCACCAAGGCTGGAACCGAGATCCGGCTCACGGTTAACGATCTCGACTACATTCGCGCCGAAGTTCCGGTACTCAAGGGCATTTCGCCCGAAGCTACGAAGAATTGCGTGGTGGCCTTCGGAACGCGCAGCGCGAGCTACGGCGTCAGCGGCGTCTATGCCCGGTATGGCCGCATGCGCAAACTGGACGTGGCCGAGGGTAGCTTCTTCAGCGAAGCCGACGACTTCACCCACACTCGCGTCGCCGTCATCGGCTCCGATGCAAAGAAGAAACTTTTCTCCGGTCAGAATGCGCTCGGCGAAAGCCTTCGCCTTGACGGCATTTCCTATCAGATTGTCGGAATTCTCAAGCATCAGATCCAGAATGGCGACGACAACATCAACGAGCACGTCTACGTGCCGTTCAGCGCCATGAGCGACCTGATGAACACCTACTATCTCAACACCATCGTCATGGAGTACGAAGGTGACCATGCCAAGGTTGTGCAAGCCGTGCGCGATTCCATGGCCTTTCATCACAATTTCAATCCCAAGGACCAGCGCGCTATCTTCGTCTTCGACGTGTTCGCGGATCTGCTGGATCTTCAGGTGATCTCGACCGGCATCAAGCTCCTGCTCGGCTTCATCGGGCTGCTCACGCTGGGAATCGGAGGCGTCGGACTGATGAACATCATGCTGGTTTCAGTAACCCAGCGCACGCGCGAAATCGGTATCGAGAAGGCTCTCGGCGCGCATCGCTGGCACATCCTGTTTCAATTTCTCGCGGAAGCCCTGGTGATCACCGCCTTGGGTGGGCTGTTGGGCGTGGCCCTCGCCTATCTCGTATCGTGGTCCGTCGGATCGCTGACCCTTTGGAGCGCCTTTGAAGACAACGCCAGCGAAGGCGATATTCACCTCTACATCGATTCCGCCACGCTGATCTGGTCGACCCTGATCTTAAGTTTCGTCGGAATCGTCAGCGGCATGCTGCCCGCGATCAAAGCCGCGCGCCTCGACCCGATCGAAGCCCTGCGCTACGAGTAATCGTGATAGTCTTTCGGCGGGAATCTCCGCTGAATGGTCTTCCCTGCAGCTTGTAAAATGTACTGACAAAAGAGTGCACCCGGAACATGAAAAACTTATCGCTCCCTTCCACAATTCTCGCACTTCTGGCGCTTGCCGCCGCATTTTGCGCATGCTCACCGGCGCAGTCCAACAATAGTGATCAACATACCGACAAAGCAGCGGCTCCGCAAAGCCATGAGACTGCTCCGCTTGGCCTGGACGAGCGCTTCCTCGACACCTCGGCAGACCCATGCACGAATTTCTTTCAGTATGCTTGTGGCAATTTCACCAAGTACTATCCCATTCCGAGCGACCGGTCCGGCTTCGGTATCTTCTCGCTCCTGTTCGATCGCAACCAGGCCATCCTGCACGAAATCCTGGATAAGGCCGCGGCTGGCGGCTCGGAGCGGACGGCCAACGAGCAGAAGATAGGCGATTACTACGCCGCTTGCATGGACACCAGCGCCATCGACCGGAAAGGTCTGCGACCGTTTCAGCCGGAACTCGATCGCATCGCTTCGCTGAAAGATAAGAACGACATGGCTCCGCTGCTTGCCCACTTCCAACTGACCAATGTGAATGCCTTCCTGGGACTGGGCGAGCAGCAGGACTTCAAAGATGCCAGCAAGCAGATCGCCGCCGCTGACCAGGGTGGCTTAGGTCTTCCGGAACGCGATTATTACTTCCGCACCGGCGCTGCCGACGAGAAAATTCGCAAGGAATATGTGGAGCACATCGCAAACACTCTCAAGCTGATGGGAGAGCCTGAAAGCGATTCGCAATCGGACGCCCAGAAGATCTTCCAGCTGGAAACGGCGCTCGCCAAAGTATCCATGGATATTACTTCCCGCCGCGATCCTAAAAACGTCTACCATCTGATGCCCGTTTCCGACCTGCAGAAGTTGACTCCAGACCTCGACTGGACGAAGCTGCTCTCCGCCGCGGAATTTCCTGGCGTCACAGAAATCAACGTGGCGAATCCCGAATTTTTCAAAGGCCTCAACATCGTAATTCAGACCACCGACATGCCGACGATCAAGGCGTACCTGCGCTGGCAACTCATCGCCTCCACCAGTCCCATCGCTCTACCCAAGCCTCTGGATGACGAAATGTTTGATTTCAATCAGCGCAAACTCAGCGGACAGCCCCAGCAGCAGCCCCGATGGAAACGTTGCGTGGACGCCACCGACACCGCTCTCGGTGAGGCCCTCGGCCAGGTTTATGCGGCGCAGGAATTTCCTCCCTCTAGCAAGGCCGCGACCTTGCAGATGGTCCATGACATCGAAACTGCCATGAATCAGGATCTCGACTCTCTCGACTGGATGAACTCCGAGACCAGGACCCGCGCCCAAGCCAAGCTGCAGGCGGTCGCCGACAAGATCGGTTATCCCGACCACTGGCGCGACTATTCCAAGCTGACGGTGCAACGTAACGATGACTTCGGCAACCTGCAGCGCGCCGTCACCTTCGAAAGTCTTCGCCAGATCGCCAAGATCGGTAGGCCCGTGGATCGCGGAGAGTGGGGCATGACTCCGCCCACCGTGAATGCTTATTACAATCCCAGCATGAACGACATCAACTTCCCCGCCGGCATTTTGCAGCCGCCCTTCTATAGCCCGCAGTCGACGGACGCGGAAAATTACGGTCATATCGGAGCCGTCGTCGGCCATGAACTTACGCACGGCTTCGACGATCAAGGCCGTTTATTCGACGGCAAGGGAAATCTCGCCGATTGGTGGACTCCGCAGGACGGAAAGAAATTCGACGAGAAGGCCGAGTGCACGGTCAAGGAATACAACCAATTCATCCCGATCGATGACGTACACGTCAACGGCAAACTCACTCTCGGCGAGAACACCGCGGATAACGGCGGCTTGCGCCTGGCCTTCATCGCATTTCTGGCGGATGCCAAGAGGAAAGGCATCGACCTTACGGCGAAACAGAACGGCTACACGCCCATTCAGCAGTTCTTTGTCGGCTTCGGTCAGAATTGGTGCGGGAGTACGCGGCCGGAGCAGTTGCGCATGCAGGCGGAGACTGATCCGCATTCCGCCCGCGAATTTCGCGTGAACGGCGTGGTGCAGAATATGCCGGAAATGGGCGCGGCCTTCGGTTGCAAGAAGGGCCAGCCCATGATGCCGCAGAACACCTGCAGCGTCTGGTGATCGAGTGTGCCGAGTGAGAACTGCCTCTCGTATCGAGCGGGCGCCCCCGCCCGCTCCACCGCCAGCGTAAGCCACGAAAGCATTTTTTCGTCTGTACAATGCTTCCATGCACACGTCCTCAAATCCCCGCCTCGACCGCGTTCTCGCGCAGCTCAAACTTTACGAGCATCCGTTGCTGAATTTTTCGGCCCGAGCCAAAGACGAGGGCGTCGAAATCATTATTCAATTCAAGGATCCCAAGATTCCTGTTCATACCTACTACTTCGATCTGCACCCGCGCGATCTCGATGATCCCCAGTTCGAGTGGAGTTTTCAACGCCAACTCTACGATGCGTTGCACGATTATTTCGTGGAGATGTTTATTCGCACTCCGCAAGATCGCTCCGATCGTCAGAAAGAAGATCGTCAGCGGAAGGGCATATGATCGCGCTGCGCGAGAAAATTGCGCGGAAAATTCAGGAGCGCGGCCCGATTCCCTTCTCGCGCTACATGGAGTTGTGCCTCTACGATCCTGAACTCGGCTATTACTCGCGAAATGCCGAGCAGTTCGGCAAGACCGGCGATTTCTATACTTCCAGCGACGTCCACGCCGTGTTCGGGCGTTTGATGGCGCGCCAGTTCGACGAGATGTGGCGCGTGCTGGGCTCTCCGGACCAAATCATAGTCAAAGAGCTCGGTCCCGGACGCGGGCTGTTCGCGCAGGACGTGCTCGACTGGTCGGAGAAAAAGTTCCCAGAGTTCTTTCGAGCGCTACGTTATGTTCTGTTAGAACAATCGGAAGCACTCCGGGACCGCATCAGTTCGACTTTGAAACGCCATTTCGATACTGGAAGAGTGGTCATGGGCGACGCGCGGAATCTGGGTGCTGAGGGCTTCGAAACGCCAGCCGCCGAGCGGCGAAAGATTGCAGCCCATGGCGCAAGCTATGGGACAGATGCACCTCAGACGAACAAAGCCCCGAAGGGGCGAAAGAACTCCCAGCCGGAAACCGCCACTATTGTCTTCGCCAACGAATTCTTTGACGCCATCCCGGTTGAGATGCTCAGTACCCATGGTTCCATTCGGATCGACGTGCACGACGGACGCTTTGTCGAGACCTGGGTTCCATCTTCCGCCGAGGAACTCGAATATCTCGATGGCTATTCGGTCCATCCTGAGGAAGGCGAACGAATTGAAGTACCATTGCAATCGCTCGCGGCGATGCGAGCGGCAGCCGACTTCGATCGTGGATTCCTCATCGTCATCGATTACGGCTACACCCGCGCCGAGCAACTGGCCGGACGCCATCGCGGCACATTAAAAGCGATTCGGCAACATGCAGTCAGCGCGCATCCGTACGAGGCTCCCGGCGAGCAGGACATCACTGCCGACGTAAACTTCACCGCACTCTCTGCCGCTGCCGAAAAGCATGGCCTGCACGCAGAGAAGCTGCTCACACAATCACAATTCCTGATGGGAATCGGCGAAGCCAATCAATTTGCCGATGCTTTCGAAGATTGTCGACTGCCGCAGGAGCAGACAAAAGTCGCGCTGCAACTGAAGCATTTAGTTACTCCCGCTGGCATGGGCGAAAGCTTTCAGGTGCTGGTCGCAAGCAAGGGGATTGAACCGGAAAAGGTACAAGCGCTGGCGGGATTGAGTTTCGGTAAATAACTCCGGAAATCCCCGTGTTCCTCTGTGACCTCTGTGGTTACGTTTCGATGTTTTTCGCGACAGGGTCAGGCACGCAGGGTCAGGCACGCGTAGTCTCTTTCGATTCCGGATACTCATACACCCCCCGCCCCGACTTGCGCCCCAATCGTCCCGCCTTTACGTACTGCACCAGCAGCGGCGCGGGACGATATTTTTCTCCCAGCGCCCTATGCAGATATTCAAGAATATTCAGCCGCGTGTCGAGTCCCACCAGATCGACTAACTCAAACGGCCCCATGGGATGATTGAGTCCAAGCTTCAGCGCCTTGTCGATGTCCGCCGCTGACGCGACTCCTTCCTGCAGCATGTGGAAAGCTTCGTTGCCGATCATCGCATTGATGCGGCTGGTGATGAAGCCCGGCGACTCCTTAATCACGACAACTTCTTTGCCCATGCGCTGGCCAACCTCGACCGCGGCCGCGAGCGTATCGTCATCGGTTTCCAACGCCCGCACCACTTCCAGCAACTTCATTTTGTGCACGGGATTAAAGAAGTGCATCCCCACACATTTCTTCGCGCGATAGGTCACGCTGGCAATCTCGGTCACGCTAAGCGACGAAGTATTCGACGCTAGAATCGTCGTCGGACGGCAAATCTTATCGAGCAGGGTAAAAATCTCGATCTTCGACTCCATCTCTTCCGGCACGGCTTCAATGACCAGATCGGCTTCGCGCGCCGCCTCTTCGACCGAGCCCGCAAATTCAATGCGGCGAAAAGCAGAGTCCGCCTCGGGCGCGCTCACCTTGCCGAGTTCGACAGCTTTATCCAGATTGGCGCGGATTTCGCTCTCCGCCTTGCGCAGAGCTCCAGGCAGAAGGTCTTCGAGAATGGTGCGGTACCCGGCGACGGCGGCGGCGTGGGCGATGCCGCGTCCCATGATCCCAGCGCCGATCACTGCAATGGTGCGGACCGAAGCCACCTACTTCCCTGCCTTTTCGAGCTCGCTGACGGCCGCAGTCATTGCCTTTTCTGCAACTCGCAGATACTCGGCCAGCCGCGCCCGTTCCTCCGTCGTCATGCTCGGGATGGCGATGCTAATCCGGCGCAGCGTTGCCGTGATGTCATCAACATAGTTCATCGATCGAATCAGTTCACCAGTGGCTACCATGAAGGCTCCTGTAATTTTCCGCGGATGATCGAGATCTTGAGTGCTGGGTGCAAATGCACGGAGTTCAAACAAAGCGAACTTCTATTGTGGACGTGGCGAGGTCATTTAGTAAAGGCGCCAGGGTCAGATCAGAAGGGACACGTAGGGCTCGGATCAGCATTAGCCGCCGATGTTATCCAACACGAATTGCACGCGCTCCGCCACTGACACGCGTGGAATCTCGACAAGCTCATAGCCGAGCTCAGAATAGGTGACCTTCATCGCATCGTACGTCCGTATGACTTCGGCAAAATCCTGTTTCCGTTCCGGGTCCTGATGAAAAATCCTCTTCCAGGGCGGGACGATAAACACGCGGCGGTTATAACGGTATTCTCTCGCCGCTCTCTCCATGTGCTCAGGAATCGCCTCACCGGTCAGGCGCAGATAACCCAATAAATCGGGCACCGCTCGGTCGAAAAATACTGGGCCAACGCTGTTCACCGCCATTTGATAGGAGCAGATCTCCCACGAAAGCATCAGCTCGGCGAACCGGATCCGTTCGCCCCATGGCAACGCATTTCCTCCCGTAGAAAGTTGACGCTGAATGACGACTCGCCCGGCCTCAATCGTCCGCGTGTAACCAGCTTGTTGCAGAGCATCGACGAGAGTAGTCTTGCCCGATCCCGGCCCTCCGGTTATCACGAAAAACTCGTCTGAATCAGCCATACCGAATGCCCTCCCGGCTCGCGGTCATTGTTCACCGTCAGAGCCAGCCCAGCCTATAATCTTCATCGATTCTTTTTATGGGGCAATTCCGCCGTCCAGGAATCGAATACCCATATGGCAGAAAAACCTTTGCGACGGTACATCTTCGCCAGCGACTTTGACCAGACTTTGACCTTCAACGATTCCGGCTATGTGCTCGCCGAGTTGGTCGGAATTCCGGTCGACGATTTCGAGCGCAAAGCCAAGGGCATGGCCAAAATTAACCTCGTGCAGCAGGGAGCGGAGCTCGCGTACCTCTTGCTGCACGATCCCGAATTCCAGGCGAAGGTCCGTAAAGAGCACCTGTATGAGGTCGGAAAACGTATCCGCCTCAAGGGCGAAATTCCGTTGCTCTACCAGATTCTGAAGAACGGCATCGACGGATACGAATTCGACTTCTACGTGCTCTCGGCGGCGCCGCGCGAGGTGATTCTGTCCGCCCTCGAGGGTATCGTTCCCCCGGATCACATTTTTGGCACAGAGTTCGTCTACAAGCCCTCCGGCGAGATCGACACCATCGTACGCGCCACTGCTGGCTATGGAAAAGTCGCCGTGCTCGACAGCCTGCTGGAGCAGCAGGTCGCCGGCCCAGATCACGTCATCTACACCGGCGACGGCAGTTCCGACATTCATGTCATGCTGCACATCAATGCCCGCGACGGCTTGACCATCGCCGTTTCCGAGTCGCGCCACATTTCCCAAATCGCCAAGCGGACGGTATTAAGCACCAGCGCGCTGGCCGTGCTGGCGCCCATCCTCGAAGAAGTTGCGGGATGGGAACGTTACCGCATTCGCAGCTTCTTCGAAGCCAACGGCATGCTGATCCAGGAGTGGGAGCGCGTCCGCACCGATTGGCTCACCCTGAAAACGGCCACGGAACCGGAGGAAGAAAGAACGCCAGCATAAACGAAGGAAAAGATCTGTCTTTCCGAGCGGAGCGAAATTGCGCCCGCGAGCAATTTCGCGTAGTCGAGAAACCTGGTATTGATGGAGGGGCACCCTGACGAATGTGTCTGGGCCTGCGCATTCGAGGAAGACTAAGGGCCGCCGAAAGGCGGCCCTTAGTCACTGAGAACTGCCAACCGGAACTGGGTACTGCTCCTAGTCCCCCGCCACCGGCTCGGCAACTTCCGGCTTCTCCGCCTGCGCCCCATGGCCGTTGCCGTTCGGCTTCGCCAGCGCGGGCGTCGCAAGAGCACCCAAGGGAATGAAACCACCTTGCGACTGTATCGGCTTTTCTTTCAGCACCACTTCGCGATAGAGCGAAGCCATGCGCGCGTTGTAAGCCTCGTCATTCTTCTGCGGACCACGCGCCTCCGCTGCCTTCGCATCCCGCGCCCGCTTCTTCTCTTCGCGCGCGTTCTTCGCGATGCCCAGCTTGTCGAGATCGTGTTGCAGATCGTTGGTGACGATCTCTTCGCGCAGCTTGAGATATTGGGTGGCCGTCGCCGGTTCGTCCATCTTCACTTTCTTTCCACCGGCGAAAATCTCGTGCCGTCCATGCTCCTCGTACCACTTAGTGAGCGTGGCCGTCATGTGCATCTTCTCGATGATGTTCCGCCATCCCACGCCCGTGTTGTAGGCGCAGAACGATATCTCGCCTTCCTGCGTCGCGTACGGAATAATGCATTGCTCCGTCCGCCGGAAGTCATAATTGAACAGATCCTGGAACCACATGCCCGCAATGAACAGGAAATTCCAGCGATCGGTCACGCGCCGCTTCATTACGTCGTCGATGGTGCGGTCCGGACCCACCTTGCCGTAATCCTTTCCGGTCACGTGATAGTTCTTGTCGAACTTCCTCAGCAGATCCATCAACTTGAAGTGCGTCGGCGACTGGAACGGATCGTAGTTCTTCATCAGGCACAGCGCCATGCCAACTCCGGTCAGAAACTTCCCCCGCGAACCATCGTTCACCTTCGCGATATCTTTCGCCAGTTGATCTCCATGCAGGAACGCCGTTACTGGCACAGCTTCCTTCGTCTCTTTGTCGATCATCACCGCCATGCCTGTGCCGCAGTTCGGGTGGCAACCGCAACTGAGCTGCCCCCAATCGTTGTTCGCATCCTTGGCATGCATCAGATCGGCCCAATCGCTGAACGTTCCCATAAAGCTGATTGGGAACCAGTCGCGCGCCGGCTCGCCCAGCCCAGTTTGATTCTTCACGTCATGCGCCAGGTGCGACAGCGTATAGCGCTGCGCTTGACGGCGTTCGTCGGTCACGGCCTCGTCGCGGCCGGTAAACGAAACCGGTTGGAACGACAGGAAGCTGATCGTCTTGGGATTATCCAGCGCAAACTTCACGATTCGTCCGACCTGCTCGTTGTTAATGCCGTTCACGATCGTGATCACCGGGACGATTTCGCATCCCGCCTTGTGCAGGTTCTCGATTGCCTTCAGCTTCACGTCAAACAGATTGCCGACCATGCGGTGCGCGTTCGCCGCGTTGCCGATTCCATCGAACTGCAGGTAGGCATAGCGCATGCCGGCATCAACGGCCTGCTGCGCGAATTCAAAACTCTTGGCGAATTCGATTCCGTTGGTCGCGGCTTGCACCGAGTTGTATCCCACCTGGCGCGCGTAGCGAACCGCGTCCAGGAAGTACGGCGATAATGTCGGCTCGCCTCCCGAGAACTGCACCGACATCTGCCGGCGTGGCTTGATCGTAATGGCGTTGTCGAGCATGGTCTTGATTTCTTCCCAGCTCAACTCGTGCACGAAGCCGACCTGGTTCGCGTCCATGAAGCATGGATCGCACATCATATTGCAGCGATTCGTCAGGTCGATCGTGAGCACCGATCCGCGGCCATATTTCACCGTCGAGGATCCGTGATGATGCAGGTGCTCGTCATTGTGCGCAACGATATCGCGGCCCGGGAAAACATCTTCCAGATGCTTCGAAAATTCCGTGTCAATGGACATCACGTCTTCGAAGTGCCCGTGCTTCGGACAATCCTTCACCATCAGGATCTTGCCGTCGCGCTCAATGATCTGCGCCTTGATCTCGCCGACTTTCTCGTTCATGAGCACTTCGTGCGGCAGGTGGCCGTCAAGAATCTGCTGGCGAATTTCCGGGACACACTTCGGGCACAGCGAATCGGTTGTGCGCGGCCAACCCAGCGGAGGCTTTGACTTCTCATACGACTTCAGCAGTGGCTTGTCGCTCCACTTCGGCGTGGGCGACGGGTTGGGGCTGATGCGGTTCAGGCGATCGAAAACAATCCACGCCCCCTGCGCTGCGGTAACGGCCACTTTCTCAACGTACTTGATCGGCTTGCGCATTTCGCTTTAGGCTCCTGATGGAACGATCAACGGTTAGCTCTCAGCTTTCAGCTACGTACGAATCACTCTTTCGATGCGAACCCCCGAGCGCTGAGTCCGAAAATTCCACTCCCCTGGGGCCGCCCACTCGGGCCGTATGAAAACCGGCGTTTCGCGAATCGAACCTGGATGAAACCTGGTTCCCGCGTTGCTTACACTTATCCCCTGGGTGAGTCTGTACCTAGCCTATTGAAGCCATGGGAAATGACGCATCCAGAACCCAACGAACGGCTGAAAAACGCACCTTAGCTGCTGTTTGCGGGATTCTATGGTTGTAAGCTATTGAAAACTAAAGGTCAGCAACGTCTGGGGAAGATGAGCTAGCTCCTCCTGCCTATACGAACGTGGAAGAGCGGTCGCACAGAAACGCCGCCAAACTCCGAGAAACCGTGGAAGAGCGGCCCTTTACGGCCGCGTGACGCGGACGCAAAGGTCTTGGGCTTTAGACACGGCGGCGCTTTTGACAAATCCCTATCCACCATCAACAATCGAACCTTCGATGCCCACGCTGAAATCCGCGATCGAGCGCCTCGCCGCGCAAGGAGAAGTCGAGCACGATCCCGAAGCTCGCAGGATATTCCTCGAATTCCGCGATCAGCTCACGCAAGGCAAAATCCGCGCCGCTGAAAAGATTGACGATCATTGGAAAATCAACGCCTGGGTCAAGCAAGGCATCCTGCTCGGATTCCGTCTCGGAGTTCTTCAGGAAATGCCCGCCGGCCTTTCTTTCGTGGATAAAGACACCTTCCCTGCCCGCCAATTCACCGTCGCCGATCGTGTGCGCGTGGTTCCCGGCGGATCTTCCGTCCGCGTCGGCGCCTATGTCGCGTCCTCCGTCATCTGCATGCCGCCGATGTTCATCAACGTCGGAGCCTATGTCGACGAAGGCACCATGATCGACTCGCACGCTCTGGTCGGCTCCTGCGCGCAAATCGGCAAGCGCGTCCACCTGAGCGCGGCCGCACAGATCGGAGGAGTGCTCGAACCCATCAACGCCGCTCCAGTCATCGTTGAAGACGACGTTTTGGTCGGCGGCAACTGCGGCGTGTACGAGGGCACGCTGGTTCGCGCCCGCTCCGTGCTTGGCGCCGGAACAATCCTAACTCGCTCGACTCCGATCTATGATTTAGTCCTCGGCGAGGTCCATCGCGCCATCGGCGATCAGCCACTCGTTGTGCCGGAAAATGCAGTAGTAGTCCCTGGCTCGCGCGCGATCAAGAAAGACCCGGGTAAAGCGTGGGACCTGTCGCTCTACACGCCGGTTATCGTGAAATACCGCGACGAAAAAACCGACAAGGGAATTGAGTTGGAAGACTGGCTGCGCTAATCGCTGATTGCGCACCTAGCCGTCGCAACGACTAACACAGAACGCCTCGGCTGACGAGGAGTATCCTTTTGTGCATGACGAGCCCCGCCGACGGTGTGTCGAATAACGCGTCGAACGTCCTCATGGCGGGTATGTTTTGCGCTTGCGCGGCAACTCTGATCTCCGCGATTCTTACCGTTTTCTTCTGGGCGGCCCCAGCGCATGCCCTGGGCCATTGGTATCAAGCTCCAAAGGCAATCCTCGTGATATGTCTATTCACGTCCGTCCCGGCAGGTCTGTTTGGATTCTTGTGCGGCGTCCTTGGAGATCAGTATCTTCGATACCGTTCGAAACATTTCAGTTCTCGATCGCGCCTTCTCGCGGAGGCTGCCGCGTTGGGCCTGCTACTGAGTGCCGGGTTCCCTCTGTTTCACAAGCTGATGCGATGGGAGCCAGCTGGCGACTTCCAGGATTGGAGGAGCCTCGCGTTTGGAGCGGCGGTCGGCGTTCCGGTCGCAGTGTTGTACGCTGCCGTTTTCCGGAGGTCTCTCGCTCCTCAGCTTTGGGCTTCAGCGCCCCGGGATTGATTCATTCTGTCTCTGTCACTAATGTTCCTCAGAAACGCAGCTCCTTCGACATCACAATGCAGTGGCACTCGACTCCCGGCTTGAGCGGGCGCGACGGCCGGAATTCCTCGACGCCGCTTTCCACGTAACCCAGCTTGCGATATATCGGCAGCAATTCCGGACGCAGACTCAGCACCGTCAAATCCATCGCCGCGCAACCTTTCTCGCGACAATATTCCTCGGCGGCCTCGACCATCTTCCGTCCTAGCCCATTGCCCTGCCGCTGCGGATCGACCGCCAGCATGCCGAAATATCCCCGGGCGCCGCGAACCTCCACGTACACCGACGCCACTAACTTCCCTGAGTCGTCGCTTCCCAGAAGAAACTTGCCTTTCTGCATCCTTTCAAGCAATTCTGCTTGGTTCGTCCGTTCGCCGTCGATAAATTTTTCGACTGCAAACGCGGAATTGATCAGCCGGGCCATAAGCGCACAATCAGGGCCAGATGCGCTCCGAATCCGAAAATCGGTTCCTGACATAACTCTGATCTTGGATTTTCTCCGTGCCGGAGCCTGCCCTGAGCGAAGCCGAAGGGTGTCTCCGTGGTTAGAACGTCGTTAGCCGCCTGAGGAAGAAGTCCCCGCCATCAATGCCAGACGCTCGGGACGCACCTGCAGATGCCGCTCCCGGAAATGTGCTCGCGCTCGCTCGCCCCACGCCCGCACAAACCAGTAATTCAGCCCCGCGCCGATGGCCGCGCTAGCCAGCGGAATCATGCGTCCAGCCCACTTCTCGACCACGTCTTTGCTCGCCTGCGCGGCGATGCGCTCAATGACGCGCGGCACGAATTTGTTGAGCACTTCCTTTTCCAACAGATCGCGGCTGATATCCACTCCTGCCGCGCTCGCCGCCGCAATCCAAAGTTCGGCGATCTCGTCGTCGGTATTGAATTCGAATCCGTAAACGAGGCTGAGCTTCTGAATGGTGCGCATCGTGATCGCCGACAAGATCCCCAAATCCGGCACAATCGTCATCAATCCGCCCAAGCCTAGCCCGGCGCCCTCAACCGCGGCCACTCTCATTCCGCTGCGCACAATCGACTCCGCCACGTTATCGACTTCGCCGACATCCAGCGAGAACACGCCGTGATACCCGCTGATCGGCATGCGATAGGCGGTCCGCAACTGCAACAGAAATCTCTGCGGATCGACCTGCACGGTTTGATACGCCCGCGTGAGTCCCCTGAACATGGCCTGCTCCACGCGCTTGCGCAGCCACGATTTGTTCGCATCCGCCACTATCTTCACCTTAACGCAGCGCAGGGGTCAGGGGCCAGAGGTCAGGAAGTCAGGGAGCGGGGGTAAGGAGGAAGGGAGCAGGGGCCAGGTCCGAAGGAGTGGCAGGGCAGCACATCAAGGTGCAAGCGAAGAATAGAAATCAACCGAGAACTGACCCCGACTTCAGATCCCTGCCCTCTGATCTCCGACCTCTGATCTCCGATCTCCGACCCCTGACCCCTGACCCCTTGCCCCTACATCCGTGCTAGCATCATCAGTTACCCCATGCCCGGCAAACTACAGATTATTCCGCTCGGCGGACTCGGCGAATTCGGCATGAACTGCATGGCCGTGCGCTCGGGCGATGACATCGTCGTCATCGACGCCGGCCTCATGTTCCCCGAAGCCGAACTGCTCGGCGTCGACATCGTCGTCCCCGACATCTCTTACCTGACCGAGAACCGTCAGAAAATTCGCGGGATCATCCTCACCCACGGCCACGAAGACCACATCGGCGCCCTGCCCTGGATGCTCTCCGAACTCAAGGTCCCGGTCTACGGCACCGAGTTCACGCTCTCCTATGTTGAAGACAAACTCGACGAACACGGCCTGCTCGATGACGCCGACCTGCGCGAAATGCGCGCCAATGATCGCATCAAGCTCGGCCCATTCACGGTTCATCCTATTCAAGTCACCCACAGTCTGGTCGATTGCGTCGCGCTCGCCATCCATACGCCGCTCGGCGTCATCATTCATACTGGCGATTTCAAAGTCGATCCCACGCCCACCGACAATCGGCTCTTCGATCTGCACACCTTCGCCGAATATGGCAAAGGGGGGGTGCTAGCGCTGTTTCAGGATTCCACCAACGTCGAGCGCAAGGGATACACGCCCAGCGAGCGCGCCGTCCGCCGCAAATTCGATGAAGTCTTTGCGCATACGCGCCGCCGGCTTTTCATCTCCTGCTTTTCTTCATCCATCCACCGCATCAAGCTCGCCGTCGAACTCGCCTACGAACATGGACGCAAGGTCGCGTTCATCGGACGCTCGATGACGAACTCCGCCGAGATTGCCGAAGATCTGGGCTACATCGAAATTCCCGAAGGTCTTCTGATCAATCCCGGTGAGATGAAGAACTTTTCGCCCGAAAAAGTCTGCGTGATGATCAGCGGCACCCAAGGCGAGCCCATGTCCGCGCTCTCCCGCGCCGCAGTCGACAATCACAAGCACGCCAAAATTGAAAAAGGCGACACGGTCGTGCTCTCCAGCCGCATTATTCCGGGCAACGAGAAAACCATCTACCGCATGATCGATCACCTGTTCCGCCGCGAAGCCCACGTCATCTACGAAGACGGCACATCGCCGCCGGTCCACGTCAGCGGACACGCCAGCCAGGAAGAACTCAAGCTCATCATCAATCTGGTGAAGCCGCGTTATTTCATTCCCATTCACGGCGAATACCGCCAACTCAAACTGCACGCCGAGATGGCCGGCGCGATGCACGGCTCGGTCGGCAAAGTCATGCTGATCGAAAGTGGAGACGTTCTCGAATTCGACGAACTGGGCGCGCGCAAGGTGGGAAAAGTGAACGTAGGTCGCGTCTGCATCGATTCCGGCAATCGCACCGACGTGGTCGAAGACCTGATCATCAAAGATCGCCGCCACCTCAGCGAAGACGGCATCGTGCTGCCCATCATCGCCATCAACAAGTTATCGGGAAGAGTAGAGACTTCGCCCGAGATCGTCACCCGCGGATTCAACGTCGGCGAAAACGGATTCATGGACGGTGCCCGCCAGATCGTCATGGACACGCTGGCGCAATCGAGCGAAGAAGAAAAAGCGGACTATGGCGTGATCAAAGAAAAAATCCGCGCGGACCTGAAGCGCTACATCTCCAAGCAATCACAACGCCGCCCACTGATCATGCCCGTGATTCTCGAGATTTAACTCATTCGCTGAGATCGCCCGCAGACGTTAATCCGCTGAACTCATTCCCGCGACATGCAATACTTTTACCCTGTTTTGCGGTGAGGTGGCTTCATGAAACTTTGCGCCTTGCTGGCTGGATCCCTCCTCCTTGTTTGTCCTCTTTTCGCACAAGAATCTGGCGACCTCGTGCGCGTTCCCGATCGAGGCGTAGAGCACTTCATCAACGGCGTCATAGTCCTTCCTGCTACGGATAGGCCGTTTTCGGCTCGGAGTGCGGCGGAAAGGACTCGTACCCTGGAAGACGGAACGGTCTTGTCAACCCATCTGCTTACGGTAGTCGCCCGTGACAGCGAAGGCCGCATCTATCGCGAACGCCACAAGTCCGTCCCCCTTAATTCGAATGAGCCATCCCTCGGGAAGCTATTCGCATCTTTGATCCCGTCGCCCACACGGAAACCCTCTGCCATGATGCCACTCATCTCTGCGATGTCACGGCATATCACGCACCGACTTCATTTACACCCATGCCGCCAGGCTCGTTAGACAACGGCAAGCGCACGCTCACTCGCGAAAGTATCGGCCACGATGTGATCGACGGCATCAACGTCGTGGGCACGCGTGAGACCCTTACCATCGCGGCGAACGTCGTCGGCAACAGCCAGCCGGTCGTGGTTACGCGGGAGTTCTGGTATTCGCCGGATCTGCAAGTAAACCTCACGATCACCCGCAAGGACCCACGCGAGGGCACGCAGACGGTTCGTCTTAGCGATGTTTCTCGCACCGAACCCGATCCGGCCCTGTTCAAGGTTCCCGCCGGGTTTCAAGTCCAACACCCCGAGCCTGCGCGAACCGACAACTGAGCCCACGCTCATCATGCGGGTCATTCGAGAAATCGAATGGACGTCCGTGTAGGGACAGCCGCCCTCGGCCGTCCTGCCGAGCGAAGCTCCGCTGATCATCCTTCACCTCGACCGCGTCTTCAGTCCCGCCTCGCGCCAAAAACCGGTCCCATTGCCAGATGCTGTAAGCCTCGCCCTTTTCTGGAAAACGAAAACCCATCTGATGGGCCAGCATCAGAATCTGCCCGCGATGATGTGCCTCATGCGAAAACATGTAGCAGAACATTGTCCCGGCGGCGGGCCAGGTTCGGGTCCAACCGCCGCGATCGAATTTCGTCACTCGCCGCTTCTCCCCGCCGGTCAGGGCATCTGCCAGCATGAGTAAGCATTGCTTCGCGCTCTTCGCATGCTGCGCCGCGGCTTGCTTCATCGTGCATCGATCCGGATCAAGCCGCGCTGGACAATTCAGATGTGGCGCCGAATTCTTGATCCACACCAATCGGGCGTTGTGCAGGTGCGCAAAGATCGCGCCGATTGTTCTCCCACTCCCGTGCCCCCCCGGCGGAACCGCCCGCCACGCCCGCGGATCCAGATTGGCCAGCAAATGCTGGTTCATTGCATCATTGACGGCGTATGTCTCTAACAAGACAGTCGCCAGTTCAGCCGCAGAATCTCTGGTGATAGCATCAACACTCGCACTCGATCTCTGTCGCACAAGACCGCCTCCGGTCCCGGAGGGACCAGTAATAGTAGCCCGCCGATTCACTGGCGGGAACAGCGTCACTAACGATAGTCTGTGCCGTAGGAACAACTGAAACGCATGATCACCCTTTCCGATCTCTACGCCGCCCAGTCGCGTCTTAAAGGCGTCACCATCCGCACGCACCTGATCCCATTCCCGTTGTGCTCCGAAGATCCTCGCCGACTCTACCTCAAGCCCGAAAACCAGCAACCAATCGGCGCCTTCAAACTTCGCGGAGCTTACAACAAAATCGCGTCCTTTTCGGAAGAAGAACGCAAACGCGGCGTCATCTCCTACTCCTCCGGAAATCATGCCCAAGGCGTGGCCTACGCCGCCCGCGCCCTGGAAACAAAATCTGTGATCGTGATGCCCAATAACGCGCCCGCCATCAAGCGTGAAGCCACCGCCAAGCTTGGCGCCGAAATCGTCCTCGTAGGCCCCGGTTCCGACGAGCGCAAGACCAAGGCCGAACAGCTAGCCGCCGAGTACGGATACGCGATCGTCCCTCCCTACAACGACGAAAAAATCATCGCCGGCCAGGGCACCATCGCTCTGGAAATCCTCGAAGACCTTCCTGAACTCGAAATGGTCCTTTCCCCCGTTGGCGGCGGAGGCCTCATCTCCGGCGTTGCCGCGGCGATCAAGCTCACCAATCCAAGAATCAGAGTCATCGGCGTGGAACCCGAACTCGCCTCCGACGCCCAAGCCAGCCTGCGCGCGGGCAAGATCGTGCAATTCCCTGTCGAGCAAGTCTCGCGCACCCTCGCCGACGGACTCCGCACCCAAAGCGTCGGCTCCATCAACTTCGAACACATTCAGGCCTATGTCGATGACATCATCACCGTCACCGAAGACGAAATCCGCCAGGCCATGAAATATCTAAGCGCGAATCCCGACACCGTCGCCGAGCCCAGCGGCGCTGTCGGGATGGCAGGCTTTATCTTCCACGCGCATGACCTGCCCAAGACGAAAGTCAGCGTAGCGATCATCTCCGGCGGCAACATCGAGCCAGCCATGCTGGAAGAACTTCGCCATTGATCTGCCCTTCGTGTACCTTCGTGCCCTTTGTGGTCGGATTTCACCCTCGATATTCAAATGGTCCTTGACTCAAATCTCCGAAAATACGATCCTCTTCCTGCGCACTCACATGCAAATAGGGCCGAAGGTCGCATCTAAGTCCTTTGGAGGGAAGATTTTGCCCCTATCTCATTGCAGCTCTAGGATTCTTTCTCGATTCTGCGCTAAACCGATGATTCCGTTAGACCGGGGGGGAGGGGGGTATACCCGCCCAACCCGGAGATTCCCGTTTTGGGACTGCTCGATTTTCATTATTTTCGCCCTAGCTCCTATTTTTTCCACAGCCCCCGCGCACGCTCAATCCCCACGCGGCACGCTCCTGAGCGAAGAAGCGATTCGTGTGTCTCCCAGCGCGGATTCGGCCAAGCTCTCCGAGATTGGACGCGGCTACGAACTCGTCATCCTGGATGGCAACAACCCCGACTGGAAGCAGGTGGAAGCGATCATCGCCCAGCCGCGGCGTGAAGATGAAGACAGCGATGATGACGAGGAACAGGACGCAAAGACCATCACCGGCTGGGTTCAGGGCAAAGCCCTTGTAACCAACGCCACACCCGATGCCGACAAGATCATTTTCGGCGAAGCCTCCAGCTCCGAAGATCAGGCCAGCCGCCGCACCGCCCAGCGCGATGCCGCGCAAGACGCGATGCGCCTTTATTACCGCGTCTACGATCTGTTCCCCACCTCACCCCTGGCCGGCGAAGGATTGTTCCGCGCCGCCGACATCCGCTGGCAAATCGATCGCGAGGATGTGCTCACGCGGCCCTCCGCCCGCGAGCGCCAGGCCTATATGCGTGGCCAGATCAACGAAGACTGGATGCGGCTGGTCATCAAGAAATATCCGGGAACCAAGTGGGCCGATCTCGCCTCCTTTCGCTTGATCGACAACAAGCTCTGCGGCGATTGGCAGGCCGCCTCGAAGTGTCCGGACAAAGAAGCCGACATGTACGAGAAATACGTGAAGGATCACCCTCAATCTCCTGACGCGGCGGAAGCGCTCTACGACGCAGCCTGGCGACGATCTGCGCTCATCGAGATTTACAAAACGGAAGCGAATCGAAAAAAATCTGACGAATCGAAGACCCGAGCGCTTGATCTGGCCCAGAGGATTGTCACCCAATATCCGCAGAGCGATTGGGCATTGCGCGCGCAAACCTTGGTTTTTTACATCCAGCAAGGCGTCCCAACCTTTGGCAACGCCACTGATTAGGCATACCAACTGATTGTCATTCGGAGCGAAGCGAAGAATCTATGCGCGCTGCCGACGCCAGCAGAGTGCATGGGTTCTTCGCGGCAAAATGCGCCGCTCAGGACGACAGATTTATGTTTGCCTGCAAACAATCACAGCTAATTCTGCGATACTGTCTGGCTCACACCGCGGAGGATGATTGAACCCTTACCTGCTCTCTCTAATCCTGGGCATTGTCGAAGGCCTCACCGAATTCATTCCCGTCAGTTCAACCGCGCATCTGCGGCTTTCCGAAGTGCTGCTGCATGTCAATCTCTCGGACGGCTATTGGAAGATGTATTCCATCGTCATCCAGCTGGGCGCGATTCTGTGTTTGCCGGTTTATTTCTGGCACCGGATCCGGCAGTTCGTCTCGACCTTTCCGCGCGGTGAAAACGGCACTCGCAATGCGCTGACCCATCCGCTCGGCCTGACTATGGTCGCATTCGTGGTCACTGCCATCCCTTCTTTTCTGCTGACCAAGGTCATCGGCAAGCATCTTGAAAGTCTGGTGATCATTGGCTGGTCGCTGCTGATCGGCGGCATCGTCATGTGGATCGTCGACGCCATGCACGCCAAAGCGGAAGCCGCAGGACCTATGGCAAATAGCCGCATTCATACCTGGAAGATGGAATCCATGAGCCTGGCGCAGGCCATCTGGATCGGATTCTGCCAGATCTTCTCTGCGGTTTTCCCCGGAACGTCCCGTTCGATGTCGACGATCGCCGGTGGCCAGATCGCCGGCATGTCGCGCGCCTCAGCCCTCGAGTTCTCGTTCTTCCTCTCCATTCCGACCATGGCTGCGGCCACGCTGTACACGCTCTACAAGTCGCTGCTCGGCAAGGGCGAGAATCCCATCGGAGTTTCGCAGATCGATTCGCAACAGTGGATCATCCTCGCCATCGGCTTCGTCGTTTCCTTCATCGTGGCTTACATTTCCGTGGCATGGTTCATGAATTACGTGCGCAAGCGCGGCTTCGCGCCCTTTGCCGTCTATCGCATCATCGTGGGCGCGCTGGTGCTGCTGTTTGCCGCCAAACTGGTGTGAATCTACCTGAACACTCCCTGCGATTTCCCTCATTGTCCGAAGGCCGGCTTCTTGGCATAATAGTCAGGCTCTGGCCGATTGCAGTACCGGTGTCTCCGGTCTGAATCCGGCCTTCATGGATTATCTGGCGACAATTTTTGTGCCTACCGGCAACCGGCGGCTCAACGAGCTCGTCGGATTCCTGTTGTGTGTCTCCGCGCTCCTCCTATTCCTCGCGCTTGCTTCGTATTCCCCGCTCGATCCCTCGTGGGACAGCGCTTCAGTTTTGACCGGCTCTCATGCCGCCCGCAACTGGATCGGCATTGTCGGCGCCTACATGGCGGATGCGCTGCTGCAGTTCTTCGGCGTGGGCGCTTTTCTGCTTTTGATCTTCCCCGCCATGCTCGGCGTGCGCTGGTTTCGCTCCAGCAAAGTGCAGTCCCCACTGGCGAAAAGCGTGGGCGGAATCTGGTTGGCGATGTTCATCCCGGCCATGCTGGCGCTGCTTCCGGGCCATTTGCGCTGGATGCATGTCATCCCCATCGAAGGTCTGCTTGGGCGCGTGGTTGGGGACTTCCTCATTCACTATCTGAATCTGGTTGGCGCCTACATTGTCTGCGCCACGATCCTTGCGGTTGCGTTATATCTTTCGACGGCATTTTCGTTCTCCTCGATTCGGCTATGGATGCCCACGCGTTTCGCGTTCACCACAGCGCTGTGGAATCGCTACAAAGACTGGCAGGAAGAGAGCGCGCGCAAGCGGCAGCAGAAGGAACTGGATCAGCGGCGTATCTCGAAGCCGGTGGTGAAGACGCAATGGATCCAGTCGCGTCCTGCGCAGACCGCGCAATCGGTCGCTGCTGCTGAACCGCGCCCCACGGGGATTGAGCGCATGATGGCGGAAGAGAACACGTCGAAAACTCCGGCTTCATCGACGACAGGAGGAATTCTGCCGGAGTCGTTGCCCGCAGAAGCTTCCGCCGAATCGCCGGTAGATCCGGAAGTCGCGGAACGCGGAGACAGCGGCCGCAAAGCCAAGACCACCCTGCCGCGCATCGCCGGCGGATACAAGCTCCCCTCAAGCAGCTTGCTGCAGCGTCCAGACGAGCAGCAAGCCGTTGATGCCGACGAACTGAAACTCCTGGCCCAGGTTCTGACGGAAAAGTACGCCGAGTTCGAGATTCACGGGCAAGTCACGCAAATCAATCCCGGCCCCGTGGTCACGACTTTCGAATTCAAGCCGGAAGCCGGCATCAAATATAGCCGCATCACGAATCTGGTCGACGATCTGTGTCTGGCGCTGAAAGCGGAGAGCATTCTGGTCGAACGCATGGCCGGCAAAAGCACGGTCGGAATTCAAGTACCGAACCGGCAGCGCGAAATCATCTGGCTGCGCGAGAATATCGAGTCGCAGGAGTTCATCGGATCCAAATCGAAGATCACGCTGGCCATGGGCAAGGACATCAATGGGCGCATCGTCACCGCTGAACTCACCGGCATGCCCCACCTTCTGATTGCCGGATCGACGGGAACGGGCAAGAGCGTCGCTATCAACGCGATGATCATGTCGATCCTCTACAAGGCGACGCCCGATCAGGTGCGGCTGATTCTGGTCGATCCCAAGCGGCTGGAACTCGGCAACTACGAAGGTGTTCCACACCTCTACACACCGATCATTACCGAACCCAAGCTGGCAGCCAACGCGCTGCGCAACGCCGTGCGCGAGATGGAACGGCGGCTGAAACTCCTCGCCGCCAAAGGCGTGCGCAATATCGATCAATACAACCGGCTCTTCGATAAGGACACGCCCAGCCTGTTCGAAGAAGATTCCGAGGACAAGCCGATTCCCTACATCGTGATCATCATCGATGAACTGGCTGATCTGATGATGCTCGATTCGCATAATGTCGAGGAATCGATCACGCGGCTGGCGCAGATGGCGCGTGCGGTCGGCATTCATCTCGTGCTAGCCACGCAGCGGCCTTCGGTCGATGTCATTACAGGATTGATCAAGGCAAACTTCCCCGCCCGTGTTTCCTTCCGCGTGGCTACGAAAGTGGATTCGCGCACCATTCTTGACGCGAATGGCGCTGAGGCGCTACTGGGCAAAGGCGACATGCTGTATTTGCCGTCGGGATCGGCGCGCGTGCATCGGCTGCATGCGCCGTTTGTCACCGAGAAAGAAATTGCCGCAGTGGTCGAGTTCTGGAAGGCTCAGGGAACAGCGGAATATCAGCAGCAGTTCCTAGAAGCGCCCAAGGAGATCCAGGATCCCGCGATCGGCACGAACGATGGCGGTCCGGAAGGCGAAGGCGAAAACGATCCCATGTACAACGACGCGGTCAGGCTGGTCGTCGAATTCGGCAAAGCGTCGACTTCCCTGCTGCAGCGGCGTCTTCGCATTGGCTATGGCCGCGCCGCACATTTAATCGATCTCATGGAGCAGGATGGAATCGTCGGCGCAGCGGATGGTCCCAAGCCGCGCGAAGTGCTGAGGCGTCCCGACTGGATTTCAGAGATCGAAGAATCGATGCGGTAAGAACCACTTTTGCTCCCCGTTGATTTTGTCACGCTTGCCATCCTGAGCCGCGCCTGGTTGTCTCTGAAACACTTCAATCGAGCTTTTACAGCCCGAGCCAATTCCAGAAGCGCTCGCTGGCGCGGCGGAAGGATTCGGGCAGCCAGTTCTTGTAGCGCAGCATGACGTCGGCATTGACTTGCTTCGCGATGGTCGGGGCAAACTTGTTGCTGAAGATGAGGTAGTAAATTCCGGCTCCGCTGGGAAGATCCGTCTGGAGCTCGCCATGGGAGACGCGGCCACTCTCGTAGACATTGCTGGTCGCGTATCCGTTCTGCCAGACGACGAAAGCCGGCTCGCTCATCACGTAGACTTCCACATTATTGTCGGGTGGTTCGCCGTTCTTGCTCCTGGCGCGCTGCGGATCACTGGAAGCGCTGAACTCGCCTACGATCGAGACATGCATCGATCCCTGCGGCAGAGCAAACTTGTAGTAACGGAAATTGTGGGCGGCGATGGAAAAAGGACGATCCACGATGCCCTGATCGTGCTTCCATC
Source organism: uncultured Acidobacteriaceae bacterium (assembly GCA_963772045.1). Lineage (GTDB taxonomy): Bacteria > Acidobacteriota > Terriglobia > Terriglobales > Acidobacteriaceae > Sulfotelmatobacter. Next base: position 413,064 of record CAVYWC010000008.1, read on the forward strand.
CGGTAAGCTCCTGCACATTCTGGGCGAGAGGATTGTCGCTGGTGGCGGCCCAAAAAATCCCTACCAGCAGCACGCCCGCGACGACCCAGGGAATTACGCGGCGCTTGAAATGTGAGCGCGAGGGCGCAGCGGCCGAACCAGAAGAAGTGGAGTCGACGGGCGGGGCAAAATCCGCGGGCGCCGTTTTCTTCTTCGCCGGAATGCTCACGGATTTTCCACACTTGGAGCAGAACAGCGCTTCCTCGGCCAGTTTTGCTCCGCATCCGCTGCAGCCTAACGTAGCCGTGGTGACCACGAAATCGGCGCTGGCAGAAACGGCGTTCACCGGCTCGCCGCATTTCAGACAGAATTGCGAACCGTCGGGAAGATCCGTTCCGCATTTGCTGCACAAAACGGCTGGCACGGTTTGCTCCAGAGAAGAAAACGAATGTTAGCACAGGACACCTCGGACTTCGGACCTCGGGCCTTGGACCTAGCCATAACGTAGGGGTGGATTTGGATGTTTCCGTTCTGAGATGCGTCATCCCGAACACCCGCGCTTTCACGAGCGGGCGGGGGGATCTCGCGCGCAGACACTCTCGTTGCGGCGGAGATCCCTCGCCTCGCCGGTAAAGACGCGAGGCTTCGGGATGACAGCTTAGTTGAGGTTGAATCACTCCGAACTCCGCGGGCTGATTTATGCTCGCGCGACGCTGCCGTCGAGTCCTAAGTCTTTGGCGATCGGCTTCATGGCTTCGATGCAGAAGGCGATGTGCTCATCGAGATCGACGCCGAGATCGCGCGCGCCGTTGATGATGTCGTCGCGATTCACTTTGCGGGCGAAGGCTTTGTCTTTCATCCGCTTGCGCACGGATTTGGCATCGACTTCGGCCAGCGACTTGCCCGGCTTGATCAGCGCGACGGCGGTGATGAATCCGGCCAGCTCGTCGCAGGCGAACAGAGCTTTCTCCATGGGAGTGTCGCGAGTCACGCCCGTGTATTCGGCGTGCGACATGATGGCGCGCGTGATCACCTCGGGATATCCGCGCTGCTTGAGAATTTCGTTGCCTTTGTAGGGATGGTCTTCGAGACTCGGCCAGCGCTCGTAATCGAAATCGTGGATCAGGCCGACGATGCCCCAGAGATTTTCGTCCTCAGGCGTGGCAGCGGCGAATTTGCGTGCGCACGCGCGCATGCAGGCTTCTACAGCCAGCGCATGCTTGCGCAGGCTTTCGGATTGGGTGAACTCGGTGAGCAGTTCCCAGGCTTGCTCTCGTGTGTTGATGTGGTTTCTCCTCTCGCCCGGGCGCTACCAGCAGTTTGCTTGAGTTTTGCCACCGCCCAGAATCTGACCGCTGAAGCGCTCGGCATCTTTGACAACGCGCTCTCCAGTGTTCAAAAGTATCCCATCGACTGATCTAACGTTGTATGACCGCTCCCGCCCAAAATCTCTGAAAATGTTGTATTCGACCACCACGGAGCGACCGTCTTTCGCAGCAAGGCGGTCCCGCAATTCCCGTGATTCAAAAGCCACATAGCAATAATCCGTTCCAATGCGCCTATACAGCACGAGCGGCACCGGCCCATTGCTCCACTCTGGGCCCACATCACCCCATGGTGCCTTGCCGTCCACGGCGACATTCATTTGAAACGTCTTTATTGTCATCTTGTTTGTGAAGAATCGGTCGGTGCAGAATGCCGTGCCGAGGAAGGCGAGGGAAACGACTAGGGGCAGTTTCCATCGACGATTATCGCGAAGAGCCGTCAAAACAAACGAAACGGCGGCAATCAGGCACAACAGCCAAACAACAAACCGCTTGCCCGACTGGTAATGCAGCAAAACCGCACTGGCGATGAGTGGACCGACGCTGAGGGCAGCAGCAATTGGGGGCCTCAGGGCCCAGATGACGCCAATCGGAACCAGCGCGCACATGCACGGGAAGTACCAGAAGCTAGGGGTCCCCAGCATCGTAAGGAGAACCAGACAACTGCCCCCAACAATGAATAAGAAAACGGGCGGAGCACGCAGAATCGATTGCTTCATCGCTGTGTCACGTTTTTGAACGCGGTCTCCGCTTCGCCACGGTCTTCGAATTCTTGCCTGAGTTGATCTGCGCGGGCGCGGCGCTCACCTGTTCAATGGCTGCCTGCAAGAATCGCCGGACCACAGGATTCTCCAGCTCGCTATGATCCCGGATCGTCATATGGCGAATCGACTTGCCCTTCCCTACCAGGATTCCGTTGGGATCCGGCAGCAGCGCGCCCCGGTTGAATCCGAGGTTCACGTGGCTGCTGTAGGTCACGATGTGGCAAAAGCCATCCTTTAGCGGCTTCACGGTAAAAGAGAATCCAATCGCGACTGCATAGCTCTTCACGATGGACTCAATTGCCTCGGGGGCCTCCTCGAGAACCACCTCGCGCAGCGCCAACGTCAGATCCGACACGTGCGGATCATAAGCAGCGAGATATCCGAGTAGGTGGCGATCGGGTGGTCTGGCCATCGCTCCGCAGACTAGCACATGCAACGTCCCGGCGTGGTGCGTCATTCCGAAGCCACGCGCTGTCAGCAGCGGGGCGAGGAATCTCGCGGGGATCGAGCACGGAAGCTGCGCGCGAGATCCCTCGCTTCGCTTGAAAAACAGCTACGCTCGGGATGACGCCATCTAAGAGACCTTTGAAGCACCGCGGCGGATGAACGAATCCACTTAGTAAATATCTTTCGCCGCCATCCGGCTCTGCAAACGATTTTTCTGTTGACTTCCACAGGGCACATGCCGCAGATTCGGTGCAGTCAGGAACTCCCCCGATTTAGTTCCTGCGACAAGCTGTAAGGAGTAGCCTGCTCTGGCTCTCCCACAACTCGATGGCCACGACTCTTGCCCCGGTCGATTCAAGGGAAGTCGTTCGTTGCGATCACTGCCTGCTGGTTCAATTCCGTACATCCAACAACAATTGCCGCCGCTGCCACGCATCTCTGGACGAGGAGCCGGAACCGGAGCCTATGCCGGTGGCGATGCCGGTGATGATGCCCGTGCCCGGCAACGGACGCGGACACTTGAACCTGGCGACGTCGATCCGCTCGCTGCGCCTGCGCAACGGGCTCAGCCAGCGGCAACTGGCCGGACGCATGGCGGTTCCCCGCACCTACGTTTCCAAAATTGAAAACGAGAAAGCCACGCCGACCCTGTCGTCGCTGGAGCGGCTGGCACGCGCACTGGAGGTTACCGTGCCCGAACTGCTCAGTGGCGGGGAACGCACCCGCCAGGAAGAAATCGCCGACCTGATGAAAGATCCGTTCATCGCCGAGCTGCTGCCGTTCGTTTCCGAGCTGAACGGAATGCAGATGTCGAGCATCTTAACCCAGGTGCGCGATTTGACGGTGCGGCCGCGACGGAGCGCGTAGGAAGTTTCACGCTTGAAGGTTTCGCGGCATCTGCCGATAGGATTTGGTTCCGCGCGCTGCAAAATAGCCGGGCTTGGCCCGGCGGACAACCGAGGCGGCCGTCGCTACATAAGCTTATCCGGGCAACCAGCCAACACTTGCCGGGACCATCCACTGGTCCCGGCTTTTTTCGTTGCAGGCACACGTGCCAGATCGTGGAGCCTAGAAGCCCGGGCCGGACGGATACGGCGGTAATTGCGGCGGTACCGGCGGCAAGGTTGGCGGATTCTCCTGGATCTGCTTCATCACCACCTCGATGGCCTTCTCCAGTTGCGGATCGCGGCCTTCGCGGACTAGGTCGGGGCGATTATCGACTTCGATGTCGGGCGCGACCCCGCGATTTTCGATCAGCCACTTGCTGTCCAATCCGTAGAGCGAAAATTCCGGACGAGTGATATAACCGCCGTCGACGACAGGAATTTCTCCGCGGATGCCGCGCACGCCGCCCCACGTCCGCTCACCAATGAGCGGACCGAGTTTATAGACTTTGAAAAAGTAACTGAAGAAATCGCCGTCGGAAGCAGCGTAGTGGTTCGTGACGCAAGCCATCGGCCCATGAAAAACTCCGCCGGGCTCGGTGTCGGGTTCAAAGTTGCGAGCCGATCCCATGGCGACGACAATGCGCCGCAGGCGTTCGAAGATGATCTGATCGACGAATCCGCCGCCGTTGTAGCGAACGTCGAAGATCATTCCTTGTTTGCGGACCTGTGGGAAGTACTGCTGCACGAATTCATTCAGTCCCGACGCGCCCATGTCGGGAAGATAGACGTAACCGATTTTGCCGCCGCTGGCCTCATCCACTTTGCGGCGATTGGTTTCGATCCAATTCAGTTCATGCAGGCCGAATTCGTCGGGAATTGGGCGAACGGTCACGTTATGCGCGCCCTGCTCGGTGGGCTTGCTGTTCACTGAGAGCGTGGTCGCCTGATTGACCGTGTTGATAAACAGTTCGTATGGATTCTGCGGAACGCGCAGCGGACGCCCGTTCACAGCGAGGAGATAGTCTCCCTGCTTCACCGTCACGCCCGGTTCGGTAAGGGGCGAACGACGCTCATTGTTCCAGTTTTCTCCGGGATAGATCTTGGCGATGCGGTACATTCCGCTGGCGGGATCGGGTTCGAAGCCAGCGCCCAGCAGGCCGACATTGACGCGATTGAGATGCGGGTAATCTCCTCCACCGACGTAGGTGTGCGAATTGGAAAGCTCACCGATCATCTCGCCCATGATGTACGTCAGGCTCAGGCGATCGGCGACATAAGGCAGCAGTTGCGCGTACTTGTCGTGCTCCGCTTGCCAGTTCACTCCGTTCATTGCAGGCTCGTAGAAATAATCGCGCTCCTGCCGCCAGACTTCGTTGAAAATTTCTTTCCACTCGGCGGGAGGGTCGACTTCCGCTTGCATGGTGCCGAGATTCAGCGCTCCCTCGCCGGGATGGGCGAGCGGCTTGTGCTCGTCGCTTGCAGCCTCTCCCTCGGGAACCTTGGCGTCGACGATGCCGAAGCTGTGCTGCGACGGCATTCCAGCTTCCTCGCCGCCTCCACCACCTCCGCCGGGCGTGCCATACAGAATTTTCTTTCCGTCGAATGAGAGCGCGTACTCATCGGCTCCCTCGAGGAACGTGTGATCCTTGCGGTCTTTCAAGTCATAGGCGTGAATCGCAGGAGTTCCGGGCAACGGCCCGGACAGTCCCTGGATCGGCATGGAGATGTAGAAAATAACGCCCGGTGACGCTGTCAGATTTTGCAAATTGCCAGGAGCGATCGGCAAGGCGACCGTTCGGTTTTGAATCCCGTCGAGATCGATGCGGAAGTTTTTGAGTGCGGGCCGCTGTCCGGGCTTTGCCTCTTTCTCGGCTTCCGCACCGGCTTGCGGAGTTGTCGTGGACGGCTGCGTTGGCGCAGTTGGAGTCTTCGGCTTCTTGGTCGGAGTCTCCGGCGGTTTCTGCGAAGGCTTCTGCTGTTCCGGTGTGGGAACCAGCAGGACATCGGGCGCCGGCGTGACGGTAACTTCATCGCTCAGAACTGGAAACGGAGAAGGCTCGTCCGCGCGCAGCGTGGTGATATACACACGTCCCGCGAGAGGATTGCTGAACTCCAGATCATAGACGCCGAGCACTTCGTTGAAATCGCGATTCGAGAGGAAATATAAATACTTGCCTTCGGGGTCGAAATACGGGCCGGTGCTATTGCTGGTGTCATCAGTGACGGCAGTTATTTTTTTATCGCCCAAGTTGTATAGATAAATCACGCCATTACGATTCACCACCTGCTTGGAATATGCGACCCAGTTGCTGTCGGGCGACCAGTTGTAGTCGGTGATGTCGAAAAAGCGTCCCTGATCGATCTGAATCGGTTTTTTGTCGTTGATGTCGACGTACCAGAGACGGACGTCTTTGTCGGCAAACATCAGCTTCTTGCTGTCAGGAGACCACAGCGGCGGGAGACGATAGACTTTGCCGTCGAAGGTAATTCGCTGCTCCGGGCTCAGGCCATCCTGCGGCGCGATGTAGAGTTCCTCTTCGCCAGTGCGGTCCGACATGTAGGCGATCCACTTTCCGTTCGGCGACCAGGCCACATATTGCTCGCGAATGCCGGGCGTACGTGTGAGATCGCGAATGCTGCCTTCTTTGGCGGGAACGGTGAAGACATCGCCGCGCGCGGTAAACACGGCGCGCTTGCCATCGGGCGCGATATCAAAATCAGTAATCAGATTGCTCACGTGCGCCCAGTGCTTGCGGGCGAGATCGCGATCGCCCGGAAGATAAATCGTGAGCTTGTGCTCTTTCTGCGTGGCCAGATCGAACAGGTAGAGATAACCGCCGTTTTCAAAGACGATGGCATCGGGGCCGAGGCTGGGCCAGTTCACATCGAAATCGGTGAAGTGGGTGAGTTGCTTGATCTCGTGCGACGTCCGGCTGTAGCTGTAAAGATTCAGGCGATGCTCGGGGCCGCGATCAGAATCGAAATAAATCGTGTCGCCGTGCCACATAGGGAAGGTGTCGGTCCAATCCGTGTGCGGCATCTCCTCGATGTGATTATTTTTCAGATCGTAGATCCAGATGGATTGCGCCATGCCTCCGGTGTAGCGCTTCCAGGTACGGAAGTTCCGAAAGATGCGGTTGTACGCGATGCTGTTCCCATCGGGCGAATAGGATGTCAGGCCGCCTTTGGGAAGCGGCAGCGCCTCGGGCAACCCGCCTTCTACGCCGATGCTGTAGAGCCGGCCGAACCAGTCGTTGTACGTGTCGCGGCGGCTGAGAAAGACGATGCGCTTGCTGTCGGGAGTCCAAGTGATGACCTCATTGTGGATACCCATGCGCTCGTTCAGAGGTGCGCCGCCTGGATTGAAGGTCAGCTGTTTCGGCTCGCCGCCATCCGCCGACATGATGTAGACGTTGTGATTGCCATCGTACTGGCCGGTGAAGGCGATCCACTTGCCATCGGGAGAAAATTTCGCGAATAATTCCTGCCCGGGCGACGTGGTGATCCGCTCCGCATTGCCGCCATTGCGCGAGACCAACCAGATGTCTCCTCCGTAACTGAAGGTGATCTTATCTTTTGAAACATCGGGAAATCGCATGAGGCGCCCTTCAGGTAAGTTCTGGGCGAACGCGAGAGCTGTGATACTGAAGAAGAAAACTGCAGAAATAAAGCGGGAGCGCATCAGACTTTCTCCTTTCAACTCAGGCCCTTCGAATACGGCGGGAATCACTCAGACCGACGACCGGGCCCTAAAGCATCCACTCTGAATGGACGAAAGATCGATTGTACGACGATTGACGGCTGCTTTGCTGTTTCGTCAACCCGGATTGAATAATCTTCGTTCCCGAAGTCGCGAAATTAGCATCTGCCCGCCTGTCGCACTTTGAGGCGAGCCATGCCCTGATCCTGAACTCCGGGAAATGATGCTCGAATCTACTTTGGATGAATCCTCCATGACACCCTGGTCATCTTGAGATAAAGGCGCCACAACAGATACCATCTGAGGTACACCAAGAATCAGGGAAGGTGTTGTGCTTTCGCGAATATTAGCTTTCATTGTCATAGCGGTTTTGCCCCTCGGCGCGCTTGACGGCCCGTCAGCGCAGACGCTGCTCAATCAGGGCCGCGTGGATCAAGCCATCGGCGCGCTCAGTGATCAAGTCCGAAATTATCCGAACAATGCGGAAGCCTACAACTTGCTCTGTCGCGTTTATCTGATGGCCGACAAATGGGAGCCGGCGATATCAGCCTGCGAACAGGCGGTGAAGCTCGAGCCGGAGAACGGTCAATACCATCTTTGGTTGGGGCGAAGTTACGGCCAAAAAGCAGCGCACGTCGGCGCTTTCGCGGCGGCGCATGTTGCGGGGCAGGTGCGGGATGAGTTTGAGGCCGCGGTCCGCTTGAATCCGAAAAACGTAGCGGCCCATGACGACTTAGCGGACTTTTATCTGGAAGCGCCATGGGTAGTGGGCGGCGGAGAAAAAAAAGCTGAGGCTCAGGCTGAGGAAATGCAGAAGCTCGAGCCTGCACAAGCGGACTTGCTCAGGGCGCGAATCGCGAAAAAGAGGAAAGATTTTTCTGAAGCGGAGAACCAAACCAAGCGAGCTATTCAGGATAGCGGAGGCGCCGCAGGACCTTGGCTGTCGTTAGCGCGCCTGTATCGCAGTTCGCGGCGGTTCGACGAAATGGAGCACGCGATCGAGCGCGCGACCGCTCCCAGTTTGAATCGGCCGGACGTGCTCACCAGCGCCGCCGAAATCCTGATGGAATCGAACCGCGACCTACCCCGGGCCATGCAACTTCTGCAGCGTTACCTGTCTTCGCCGAATACTTCTGAGGACGCCCCGGTTTTCAAGGCGCATTACCTGCTCGGCACGCTTCTGGAGCAGCAGGGACACCCGGAACAAGCGATCGCACAATATCGGGCGGCACTGGATCTGGCCGCGGGATTTGCTCCGGCGCGAACTGCCTTGGAACGACTCGGCAGCCGCGCTCGCAACGACGGTGTTCGCTGAGAGTCTCGACACAGTGGACGAGTCGAAGATGCCGCCCGGCCACAAGCGAAGGAAACTGTACCTGCTCGGGCAACGGCCTGCCGTTTTGAATCTAGTAAAATCGAATTAGCTACTTACGGGAGAGGTATGTTGGTCAAAGTCCGCTTCAGGAGTTCCGCAGCAACGGGTCCAGGCAAATTCGCGATCGCATGAAATCACACCTGCGCTTCAAAACTTATTTTGCAATCCTGATCATGATCATCTTCGGCCCCTTGGGCAACGTCATGCTCGGCAAAGGCATGAAGCGGGTCGGAACGGTCGCGGTTCAGGGGCCGACGCAGATCCTTCACACGCTCATAACGATTTTCAGTACGGCCGAAATATGGTTCGGCATTGCTGCTCTTATCACTTTTTTTCTGACATACATGCTGGTGCTGTCGTGGGCGGATTACACGTTTGTGCAGCCGAGTTCGTCGATTTCATATGGGATGGTGGCGTTGCTGAGCCATTTCCTGCTGCGGGAAGTCATTACGCCCGTCAGGTGGCTGGGGATATTGATTATCTGCCTGGGTGTGTTGGTCGTTTCCTGGACTCCTCCACGCACAACGGGCGGGCCGAATGCTGCGTGAAATCATTCTGCTGGCTTTTGTAGTTTGCGCAGGGACGATGGGCGAGTTATGTATTTCGCGGGGAATGAAGACGGTCGGCGAGGTTAGAAACTTTAGTCCCAGGAACCTGCTTTATGTTATTCTCCGAGTCATTCGGGTGAAATGGATCTGGGTCGGTTTTTCGCTAGAGGCGACAGCCTTTTTTTCTTTGCTGTGGGTTCTTTCATTCGCCAATGTGAGTATGGTCGTTCCCGTAACATCTATGAGCTATGCGGCGGGCGCGCTGGGCGGAAAAATTTTCCTGCGGGAACGGGTGACACGCGAACGTTGGACTGGCATCCTATTGGTATCCGTGGGAGTTATCCTGGTATTGGTGGGTCGAAGCTGAGGCGCAAACCTACTGGCTTTTCGAAATACTTCCATGCCGGCGATGAGCCAGATAGTGGTTTAGCTGACTCGAGATCCGTTCGCGGGACAAGCCCTCGGTCGCGAACCGCTGGCTTGATGCCGATGACAATGTTCGCGGCTGTCGTAGGTTGAAGGTTTTCTCTCTCGGTTAAGGTCTGAATATTTAGGAGCCCGGATCGCGGGGTGAAAGGCGGAGGTGGAATAAATTGTGCGGAATTGTGGGGTTTACCCGCCGCAATTGGGTTCCTGATTCCGAACGAATCCGTAGCGCTGCGGCTACGCTCATCCACCGCGGACCTGACCAGCAAGGGGTCTTCGAGACGTCCGTCATCTCGCTTGGCGCAGCCCGCCTGAAAATCATCGACATCGAGTCGGGCGACCAGCCCATCATCAGCGACGACGGCGATACCGTCATCGCCTTCAATGGCGAAATCTACAACCATCTTGAACTTCGCGCCGAATTGGAAAAGCTCGGCCACAAGTTCCGTTCGCATTGCGATACCGAAACCGTTCTGCATGCTTTTCGGGAGTGGGACACGCGTTGTTTCTCCCGCCTGCGCGGCATGTTTGCCATTGCTCTCTGGACCACGTCGGCGCGCCGCTTGGTCTTAGCGCGCGATCGGATGGGCATTAAACCTCTGTACATCGCCCGTCGCGGACAGGATCTGTTCTTCGGCTCCGAGCTGAAAGCGATTTTGGTTCATCCGGAAATTGATCGCCAGCTCAGCCTCAACGGCCTCGACTGCTATCTGGCGTTGAACTATGTTCCGTCTCCCTGGACTCTGGTGGAGGGGATCGAGAAGGTGCCGCCTGGAACATGGTTCGAATGGCAGGATGGTGCAACCCGCGCAGAAGCCTATTGGACGCTGCCGGTTCCGTCTCCGCGGGAGTGGACGCTCCCGGACGCATGCGACACCTTGGATTCGCTGCTGCGCCAATCCATTCGAGAGCATTTGATTTCGGATGTGCCGCTGGGCATGTGGCTCAGCGGAGGAGTCGATTCCTCGACCATCCTGCATTATGCAGCGACCGAATCGCGCTCGCGCCTGAAAACGTTTTCGATTACCTTCCGCGGTCGCAGCTTCGATGAGAGCAACTACGTTCGCCAGATCGTCGATCATTACGGAACCGACCATCAGGAGATGGATCTCAACCCTGACGTCGATCTTGTGGGGGCGGTGGAAGAGTTTGCGTATTTTTCGGATGAGCCCAGCGCCGATGCGGGCGCGCTGCCGGTGTGGTTCCTGAGCAAGCTCAGCCGTGAAAATACCACGGTAAGTTTGAGTGGAGAAGGCGCCGACGAACTGTTTGCCGGATATCTCACGCATCGGGCGAATGAGCTGGCGCGACGGCTGCGCGTGCTTCCCAAGAGTTTCCTGCGGATGGCGCTTTCCGCCATGGATAGCTGGCCGGTTTCTGACGAGAAAATCAGTTTCGAGTACAAGGTGAAGCGATTCCTCGAGGGCACGACCATGGACGCTGCCCGCGGCCACGTATTCTGGAATGGAACCTTCTCGGACCGGCAGAAACGCGCGTTGGTTCATGCCGATCTGCCGCACGCGCTCGACAAAATCCTGGGCCACTGCCGGCAGCTTCCGACCGCGGATCCATTATCCCGGCATCTGTGGTTCGATCAGCGATATTTCCTTCCCGATGACATTTTGAACAAGGCCGATCGCATCAGCATGGCGCATTCGCTGGAAGTGCGGCCGCCATTTCTTGATCATCGCATCGTCGAATTCGCGGCCACGATTCCGTTGAAGTTCAAATTGAGCGGCAGCCGGCAAAAAGTTCTGCTGAAGGAATTGATGAAAGATAAACTTCCGGAGCCAGTGCTTCGCCGCGCCAAAGTCGGATTCGATATACCCGCGCATGAATGGCTGCGCGGCCCGTTCCGGTCGCTCCTGACCGAAACGTTGCAATCCGGGGCATCGGAGCATGCTGGGCTGTTTCGGCACAGTGCGATCACGACCCTCCTGGATCGTCACCTCAATCGGCGAGCCAACGTTGGATACCACTTGTGGGGGCTGATGATCCTGTTTCTCTGGATGAAAAAATGGCGAATACGCTCGACCTCAGTCCCGTTGATCAGTCAGATCGGCATCGAAGCAACGGAACCCTTGATCGCGCAAAAAACTGGCATCTATACCTAGGCGTTGTACTGATCGCCGCTGCCGTCTACCTGGGGACTGTCGTATCTCCTCCTTCCCTCATGGACGATGTGGATGCCGTGCAGGCGCAGATCGCCCGCAACATGTTGACCAGCGGCGACTGGGTTACCGCTCGTCTGGACGGCGTCAAATACCTGGAAAAGGCGCCGATGATCTACTGGTCGATCGCCACTTCTTACAGGATTTTCGGCGTTCACGACTGGGCCGCCCGCATTCCCATTGCGTTGTCGGTGCTGGCGCTGTGCTGGCTCACGACCGCTTTCGGCATTTGGGCTTTCGGCAAACGAGCCGGCTTCTATGCCGGTCTTTGCATGGCTACGTGTATCGGACTTTTTCTTTTTACCCGCATCCTGATTCCCGACGTCATGCTGACCTTCACCGTCTGCCTGGCGATGTGGTCGTTTCTGCGCTGCTTGGACGAAATGGAACCGCATCCGGAGGTCTGGTCGGTCTTGATGGCGGTATGTTTAGGAACCGGGCTGCTGCTGAAAAGCCTGATCGCCATTGTGTTTCCGATTGCCACTGGCGTCATCTATCTGTTCGTTACGCGGAAGCGATCTTCTCCTGGCATTTGGAAGCGTCTTCATCCCATTCGCGGGTTCCTGATCGTGCTGCTGATTGCGGCGCCATGGCATTTGCTGGCGACGATTCGCAACCCTCCGTACTTTGCATTCACTCTACATAGCGGGCCGGGAGCGTACCACGGGTTTCTCTGGTTCTTCTTCATCAACGAGCAGCTCCTGCGTTTTCTGAACATGCGCTATCCGCGCGACTACGACACGGTTCCGCGTCTCATCTTCTGGCTGGGTCATTTGCTTTGGCTGTTTCCCTGGAGCGTATATATTCCGGCGATCGCCAACCTGAACTACAAGCCCACCGACCGCGCCGGACGCACACGACTGCTCGCACTGTGCTGGATTGGATTTATTCTCGTCTTCTTCACCTTCTCCACCACGCAGGAGTATTACTCCATGCCGTGCTATCCCGCCCTGGCGTTATTACTCGGCTGTGGCATGGCAGCGGGAGGGAAATGGATTCGGCGAGGAACGTACATCCTCGCGGGTGTGGCGGCACTTGCGATGCTCGTGACGGGAGGTCTGTATTTCGCGACCCGGAACATTCCGGCGCCGGGCGATATTGCTCAGGCACTGGTCGACAGACCGGGAACGTACCTTCTGTCACTCGATCACATGAAGGATCTTACTTTTCCCTCGCTGGCCTATTTGCGCATACCCTTGCTGGTGGCCGCGCTGGCTTTTCTGATCGGATTCTTGATCCTGACCACGGCGAAGGAAAAACGGGCGTTTCTGGGCGCGGCGCTGATGATGGTGATCTTTTTTCACGCCTCCCGGCTGGCCATGGTGGTCTTTGATCCTTACCTGTCGTCGCGTCCTCTGGCCAGAGCGCTCAATCAGTCGCCACCGGGGACGCTGATCATCAATCATCATTACTACACATACTCTTCCGTTTTCTTTTATACGAACCGTACCGCGCTTCTGCTCAATGGCATTTATAACAATCTTGAGTACGGCGCCTACGCTCCGGATGTGCCTCCAGTCTTTATCAGCGACGCGGATTTCGAGAAGCTCTGGCACAAGCCCGAGCGCTATTATTTCGTCACCAGTCCCGAGGCGGCCAACCGGCTCAAAGCTTTAATGGGCGGCGAACCATTTCAGTTGGTGAAAGAAAGCGGCGAAAAACTGCTTTTGACGAACCATCCGATCGAAGGCGCAGCGAAATCGAGTGCGCTCACAAGCAGTCGCCCGCCCCAACCCGCTGAAGCCACAAACGTGGGAAAATGGAAAGCAAGTGATAGTTGCTTTTCGGAGCACTGCGCACTCAAGGCGGATGGGAGTTAAATCGGTGAGTGAAGTTGCACCCGTAAATCCTTGCGATAAATAAAAAAGAGATCCCTGGTTAAAGTTCCAATGGAGAAACCATATGAAGATTGCTGTGCTGGGTGGAGACGGATACTGCGGTTGGCCGACGGCATTGTATTTATCGGCGAAAGGCCACACGGTTTCGATTGTTGACAACTATCTCCGCCGCCAGTGGGACCATGAACTGGGAGTCCAGACGCTGACGCCGATCCGTCCGCTTGCCAAGAGGCTGGAAACCTGGCACGAGTTGACGGGGAAGCAGATCGACCTGCACGTCGGCGATGTGACTGACTACGATTTCCTGTCTTCGTACTTTCAGGCGTTCGAGCCCGAGGCCGTTATTCACTTCGCCGAACAGCGGGCCGCTCCGTATTCCATGATCGATCGTAAACATGCGGTGTTTACGCAGGTCAACAACATCGTCGGAACTTTGAATCTTCTGTTCGCGATCCGTGAGTTCAATCCGCAATGCCACCTGGTGAAGCTGGGCACGATGGGCGAGTACGGTACGCCGAACATCGACATCGAAGAGGGCTACATCACCATCGAGCACAACGGCCGCAAAGATACGCTGCCGTATCCCAAGCAGCCCGGATCGTTCTATCACCTGTCAAAAGTGCACGACAGCCACAATATTACGTTCGTATGCAAGATCTGGGGCCTGCGCGCGACCGACCTGAATCAAGGCGTGGTCTACGGAACCATGACCGATGAAGTCGCGCTCGGCGAGGCGCTGATCAATCGTTTCGACTACGACGAAGTTTTCGGGACGGTGCTCAATCGCTTTTGTGTGCAGGCGGCGATCGGAAAACCGCTCACGGTCTACGGCAAAGGCGGTCAGACTCGTGGTTTCCTTGATATTCGCGACACGGTGCGTTGCATTGAACTGGCTTGCTTGAATCCGGCAAAGGAGGGGGAATTCCGCGTTTTCAATCAGTTCACGGAGCAGTTTTCTGTGCTCGATCTGGCCCACATGGTGCAGACCGCCGGCCGCGAAATGGGATTCAGCGTGGACATCAATCATCTGCCCGATCCGCGCGTGGAAGCGGAAGCGCATTACTACAACGCGAAGCATTCCAAGCTGATCGAGCTGGGATTGAAACCACATCTGCTCTCGGATTCTCTCTTGGATTCGCTGATGAATATCGCGGTAAAGTACCGCGATCGCATTGAGGCCTCGACGATGGCGCCTCAGGTGAACTGGCGCAGTCCGCGGAATGTGCGGTCGCAGGCGAGCAAGCCAGATGCGGTGCTGGCGTCGCAGTAAGGCCACGTACTGCCTCAGCTCAGGCGAGCCCCGAAAGGCAGTACCGGACAGGGCTTGGTTTTGAAAGGGCGCGGTTTCAAGCCGCGCCGAAACGAGTTTGGACGAGATCGGCCTTTAGGCCCGAGGGCTCTTTTCCGAAACCGGCGTGAACAGCTCGCGCAGCCGGACAGCCGCGGTGGCTGTCCCGACATGAATCAATTGGGAACGACTGGCACGAGCACGCCGTTGCGGATGTAATAATCCTTGTTTCTCCAGCGAATGCTGTTCTTGGTAAAGCTCGTCAGCCACAGCGCGAAGGCCACACCATCCCAGACCAGAATCAATGGCATTCTCGCCCACACACCGAGATGTTTCAGGCCATGAATACCGATGATCCACGTAATCATGCCGCGCAGCAGCGCGTAGCCTCCAAGGTAGGCCATAGCTACCGCAGCCGTAGGATGCACGGCCACTGCCGCGAGCGACCATGGCAGGCCTTGCGTGAGCAGCAAGCCTAGGTGTCCCCAGGGCCGCATGTGCCGCATCACGACGAACCAGCGCAGCCGCTTATGCACAAGATCGCGCAGCGAGCCAAAGTCGGCCACGGTTGAAATAGCTTCGCGCGGAATCCTGACTTCATAGCCTTGCTCAGCGATCAAGCGCCCGACCAGCAGATCATCTCCGGGTCGGTTCTCGATGGCCTTGTAACCGCCGAAGCCCTCGATCAGCTTGCGGCGCGTGGCAATCGTAGTACCCAAGGCGAATTTCACGCCATCCAGTTGCTTGGCGACCAGCACTCCGGCATAAAAATCGGAAAGCATGCCGATGTTCTGCAGGCTGTCGGCGAAGGTTTTTTCTTCGATGGGCAGATAAAAGCAAGTCACGGCGCCGACTCTTGGATCGGCCAGCGGCGCAACCACCATCCGAAAATAATCGGGACGAGCGCGGACGTCGCTGTCGTTAATGACGACGATCTCATGCCGCGCTTCCCTCACGAGACGATCCAGCTTGTTGACTTTATCGTTGGTGCCGCTGCTCGACTCCTGAAAAATAATTCGTACCTGACATTGAGGAAAATCCTGCGCCAGTTTTTCGAGAACCGGCACAGCGGGATCGCCGGGCGTGACGCAGAACAGCAACTCGAAATCTAGATAATCCTGCCGGCAGAAGCTGGCGAAATTTTCGTACGCGTCAGGATCGAGGCCCCGCACCGGCTTCAGATTGCTGACCGGTGGAGTAAACGGAGCTGCGGGCGACGGCGGCAAAGGCTCATGAAAAAAGCGCCAGGAGCTGAAGATGACGATCAGGTAATAAATGAACGGAATGACTGCGGCCGCTAGAATGACGTCGGCAAAAACCCTCATCGGTACCCTTCCGAAGAAAATTGACCCTCTCTTGACCAGCCTTCATTCGCCTGGCCCCAAAGTCCAGAGGACGATCAACACCATTGAGCTTGGTTGCGAAGGGTACGGGTGAAAATAACATGTTGCGCCGGGAGAGTTCAATTCTGCTTGAGCTTTCCTTGAACGCGGTGAGTCAGATGCTCGCATCGCGCGGTAGAAACTCCGGACGGCAGGTTGCGGTGGGAAGCGGCACGCGGTCAGCCCAAAGAGTTGTCTGGACGACGGATGCCCGGCATAGGCGCAGTACAATGAGAGGGTCACATTTTCCGTCTGAGGATGTATGGCCGATCCGCTTTATCTCAGTCTGTGGTTCCCCGATTTTTCGGGTCCGGCAATGCTGCCGCATGCGCTGGCTGTGCTGTCGCAATTTCCTTTTTCTTCGCAGCGCCCCGGAATCACTTATCTCGCGGTGCAACCGGTCTCGTGGAACGAACCAACGATTCTCGAGCGCCGATTTTCGCCCGGCATCGCGCCGGAAGAGGCAATGACGCTGGTTGCCGATCTCATTCATGACGATTACGCCTATGTATTCGACGCGTATTGGGATCTCTGGATGCCAGACGAAGCTGGTCACGAATGGCTTCGCGCCCCGAACCTGGTGAAATTCATTATGCAAGGCGAAGAATTCGATGACGGAGTACAGGAGCAGACGGGCCATGTTGAGGTCGATTTCGGTCTGGATGCACCGTTTATTCAGGAAAACATTGAACTCACGGATGAGGCGCAGGTGAAGGTTCGCGAAAACGTCGCCAGGCTCGTCGAGGCGCAGGTGAAGGTTCGCGAAAACGTCGCCAGGCTCGTCGAGTTCACCATAAAAGCGGAGAAGAACACGCGTGCCACAGGACGCCTCTTGTGGTCGGAGTCCGAAGAAAATCTGGCGCAGAAGCTCATCGCAAGACTGCAGAAAGTGCAGTAAGCAAGAACCTCATACCTCCGCCTGAATCGCGTCCCTTGCACGGGAGATCCCCCTGCCCGCTTGTAAAGGAGCGGGCATTCGGGACGACGCAACTAGGGGCGGACATTTTGCTGACTAACTCTTTTTCGTGTGGGTCGTTTTCACGCCTGCACTCGCGGGAATGTCCGATTCTAGGATGCCGAGTGAGAGATCGCTCGACCAGCAGTCGGCCGTGAGCTTCCATTCCCCATTGCTCTGCCGGGCGCAGACCCACAGATATTTCCCGCGTTCCTCGCGCCGCTTGCCGGTAGCGCCCGGAACCAGCGCTTTGCACTTGCCGGCTTCGTAAGCGAGGTCTCCGGCAATTTCCACCCGCAAGGGTTCGAGTTCGACTTCTCCCAGGCCGGCATCGAGCGCGCCAAAGAAAAATTCGCGCACCGCCGCCGCGCCCCGCACCGGAGGGTAATTCGAGCGCAGCACCAGCGGATCGGCTACATAAAGCTCGAGCAGATCGTCGAGGTGTTTGGTATTACAGGCCAGCACCCACTCCTGCGTAACCCGCCGCACAGCAGCTTCGGCGCGGTTCAAATCTCCTCGCATCGCCGCATTGGGACGGAACCTGTCTTCGCGCCCGGCGTCGCCTCGACCGGATTCGCCCGGGCGCGGAGCGCCGCTGTCGTATCCCGCCGGAAAATAGTGATGATGGTAATGGTGGTGGTAATGGTGAGTCTCGACGGCAGACGAGCGATTGGCTGGGGGCGGGGCGGGCGGATGCGGCTCGCTCACGAAGGAGTTCTCTGGAAGCTGGAAGTCGGGCCATGGCTCCCGTTCGCCGGCGGGGAAATGCTTGGCTTCCGGTTCGGTTGCTGACGTGGTGGCCATCCCGCACATGCCGCAAAACTTGTTGCCGGCTCGATTGCGGTATCCACACGTGGGGCAGACTTCAAGATTGGAATCGCTTGTGAGTTCTTGCGCGACCGCATCGGCGGCTTGCTCCGAATCCGATTCGGTGGCCAGACGTTGTGCAGCCTCCAGAGCGGCGGCAATCGCCTCCGGATTCGGTTTCGTGCGGCGCAATTCCGGCTCGAGCTTCCGATAAAGTTCTTCCATCTTCGCAATGCGATTCGGCCTGCGCTCGACCTCGACTCCACGGGAATTCTGCGAGTCGGAGGAAAAGCCGGGATCTCTGGTTGGATTCTTGGGCTCGGTCACAGATCACCCCAAATTCTCTGGGGCCATTTTAGCAGCAGGATAGCCCGCATTAGCGGACGGAAAACTCGATTTTCCCCTCGGTCTCTGTGGGCACGCCATTGCAGGTCGCGGGACGATATCGCCAGGTGCGCACGGTATCGATCACGCGGCGATCGCCGCTCAGGCCAGCGCTTTCCAGAATTAGCGGGCTATGAACGCGGCCGTCGGTGCCGATGATGAAACTCACTTGGACTCGCTTGCCATGGCCTGGGGGAATCGATAGCGGATCCGGCGTGGCGAGGGCTACCGGATCTTCCACCTGCTCGCAGGTTTGCTCCTCCGCAATATGACGGATGTCCACAAATCGGGAAGTACGGGCGAGAGGAAGGGATAGCCGTAGTTCGCGCTGCTCGATTGCCCGGGGAATCTGGATTGTCGAAATCCGAGTGGGAGAAATTGGATTCGCTGCGCCCGTGCTCGCCGACAGCATTGTAGGAATGACAATCAGAATTGAGGCTGCAAGCCACAAGCGGCTCGGGACTCGCTCCGGCCTATCGATGATCATGCTCATGATGGTCGACTTCCACCTATCATGGGGGGCAAACCGGGTGCCAGACTGCGTAGTGCCATAACTATCCTGATGGCAACAACTTAGGGCCGGAACAGGATGCAAGAAATTTAGAGATGTGAAAGGCGTTTCACATCAATGCCGCATACGCAAAAATCTTTACTACCGAGGTCACAGGGGGAAGACAGGAAAGCCTGGAAACTGCGGATTTCAGATCCAGGGTTCTTCCTTCTCAATCGAACCGCTGCGTTACGCGGAGCCTTTACGAGCCGGTTCCCTGCCGTAATGTAATCAGCGTGATCTCTGGCGGACAATCGAAGCGAATCGGCACACCGACGGTACCAAGACCACGGTTGGTGTACAGAGTCAGGGGACCGACTTGGTACAGCCCGGCAATGTACTTCCTGGCCAAGGGAGGCTCATAGAACGGTGGCAGGAATGGCAATCGCACCTGGCCTCCGTGGGAATGCCCGGAAAGTTGCAGATCGACTGGATGCCGCGAGACGTAGTCGGCATAATCGGGCTCGTGGGCGAGCAGAACCTTGGCCTCGTCCTTGGGCACATTGGCCAAGGCAGCACCCAGGTCGGAATCCCCGTTCATTACGTCATCGACGCCGCTCAACCAGAAACGCCCGCCCTCGCGCTCGATCGGGACGGACTGATTGGAGAGAACCTGAATTCCCGTCGACCGCAAAATGCTGGTGATCAGAACTGGATCGGTAAATGCGTCGTGGTTGCCCATGACCGCCCATAATCCATGGGGGGCCTTCAATTGGCGCAACCACCGCGCACAGGGCTCAGCGCCGTAGGCGGCGCGGCGGCGGTTTCTGGCGAGCGCCGGCTCGGAAACGAAGTCGCCGGTGAGTGCAATCAGATCCGGCTGCAAGGCTTGGACGACTGGAATTGACGCACGCAGAGGGTGCACGGAAAAAACCGGGTCGTAATGAAAATCACTCAACAGGGCGATCTTGAAATTTTCGAAGGCGGCGGGCCAGCGCGGTAGCGCCAACTCCTTCCGAACCAACTGGGGCCGGTTCGGCTCGAACAGGATCGAATCTCCAACCAAAGCCGCAGCGCCGACCGCGGCACCCAGACCGAGAAAGCTACGCCGGCTGAGAGTTCGCCGGCCGGTGATTCGTTCTTCTGTGATAACTGGAGTCAATTCGACTTCGGGACCTTACAAGGCAT
This sequence comes from uncultured Acidobacteriaceae bacterium, assembly GCA_963772045.1. Taxonomy (GTDB): domain Bacteria; phylum Acidobacteriota; class Terriglobia; order Terriglobales; family Acidobacteriaceae; genus Sulfotelmatobacter. The sequence continues at coordinate 433,018 of CAVYWC010000008.1, forward strand.
TCTCGCTGCGAACCCTGACCTCCAGCATATCGCGAAGCGGCCGTTTCGCGATATATCGGGAGCCACCGAGACTCAGAAAGTAAATTGCGCAGTCAGGTCGATGCGGCGATTTGCCGTGGTGCCGGGGGAATACGGAAATCCGGTGATGTTGTTGGAGACGTTGAACAATGGTGATCCAAGCGTGCCCTCGGGATTGGTTACGTTCACGTTGTTGAATGCGTTGCGGAAGCTTACACCGAACGTGAGGTTGTAGCGCTGTTCAGAATTCGATGACATGATCATAGGCCCGCCCCCCCCGAATAATGGCCCGCCGTGATGATGGCCGCCACCGCCGGATTCGCCGCCGGCGGGGCCTTTTTTGGTGCTCGGTCCGAAGCCGATGGTCTTGGTGAGGCGGAAATTCATCACGAAATGATTGGGACCGGTTTCATAGTTGATCGGCAGAAGCTTGCCCGTGGCCGCCGTTTCATCGAAGGTTCCCAGCGCGGTGCAGTAGATTGATCCGACGATGGTCATAGGCGAGCAAGTCGCCGTCGAAACCAGGCTCGGGCGATCGTTGTATTGCGAATCGCCGTTGAGATCGTAGGGCGAGTTGATGTTAAACGGCGAACCCGAACTGACAATCATGAACGGACTGAATCGAATCAGGTAGGGCAGCCCGATGCTGCCCCCAAGAAACAGTCTGTGCCTGGTATCAAACGAGGCTCTGCCCCAATCCTGGCTGATGTTGTAGGAGTTCGAAGGGAAGCTGGAGACGCCGGACGTATCGCTATCGGCATAGTTCAACGTGTAGTAGGTAAACAGCTGCAACACCGAGCGAAACCGGATGTTGGAATTCACGATCAGCTGGTTCTGCTTGAAATTCGCTTCTGAGACGTAGCGATATGTGTTCCCTGTTACAGGCGCGCAAGGCGGCAGATTCGTTGAGGGAAAACTCGGATTCTCGCATGGCGTCCCGGGATACGGAGCGCCCGCGTTGATCGTCAAAAACTGATCGAAGCCCCGCGAATTCAGGTAGGTGACGGCCACAGTCGCGGATTTCGTCACCTGCTTCTCGACGCTGATCGCGCTTTGCAGCGTACCCGGCGCGTGCAACCTGGGACTGACCTCATACACAGTGGACAGGGAGGAGCTCGGGGTTCCGCAACCGGAAATCGGACCTGTAATTGGCTGATCCGGCCCCGGATAACACGTTGGATTGGTGAATACGTATGCGGTTTGCGTGATGCCGTTCAGACGACTTGCCTGGAGGATCTGGTCAAGCTGAAAGCGATCGTAGAAAATGCCCGAACCACCGCGGATCACAACCTTCGGAGGACCACTTCTGCCGCCAACGCCCCAGGCAAAACCAAAGCGTGGAGCCCAGTCGGCGTGATCGTGAATATAGTTTTGCGTCTCGAAGCGGAGCCCCAAGCTGAGAGTCAGATTCGGCACAGCGCGCCAGTCGTCCTGATAGTACGGTTCCATATCGTAGTAGTTCACTCCGGCATTCGGAGAGCCGGTCGTGATGGACAACTGAGTGGGCGTCTTGGCGGTGTAGTCATCGTATTTCGGGAAGGTAAATGTACCGTTGAAACCCGCGGTAGAGAAATCGCTGTCCTGGGTGGCGCGGAAGCGGGCGCCGAATTTCATGGTGTGATTGCCATGTATCAGCGAAGTGTAATTCTGCAGTTCGTAACTGTTCTGCAGATCATTGAGATTTCCCTCGCTGTTGCCGCCTTCGATAAACTGGCCTAAAACGTTCACCGCCGGGTTGGTATCCACCGGGTTCTGGCTATTTCCGTCGCGGTTGTATTGAAAGCGCGTCTCATTCACGATCTTGGTTCCGAACATCTGCGTGTCGCTGATCTGGACCGTGTCTTCGGTGCTCTTGGTCGTGATGGCCTGGGATGGCAGGTAGAACTGGTTTGATAAATTGCCGCTTTCGGTGTCGCGATAATACTGATAACGGAAGGTCAGGGTGTTGTTCGGCGTAAGCGCCCAGTCAATGCGTGGGCCAAGATTGGTGCGCTGCCGCGGATTCGCAATCGAGCTCACAAACCCTGGCTCGCCGCTCGCGGGATTGACCGCGTTGATGGGCGAGACCTGATTGATATCGCGGCGATCGACACTGAAAAAAAATGACGCATTCTTCCGGATCGGGCCGCCGACATTCCCGTTGAAGAAAGTCGAGTAATAGGATGGGATGTCTGCCGCATAGGGATTCTCGAGGTTGAAAGCCGAGTCGTTTCCGTCGGCGAAAACCTGCCCGTGAAGCTGATCGGTTCCGGGCTTGGTGAAAATTTCGATTCGTCCATATCCCAGTTTGTCGTATTCGGAAGAAAACGGATTCTGATTGATGCGGATCTCGCGAATCGACGATTTCGGCGGAAGCTGGCCGGCGGTAAATCCGTCAATGTACATCTGGCCGCCGTTCGGTCCGGCGGAAGGTCCAGCCAAGGCCTGCAGATCCGATTCCAACTCATCGGGATCGTCGGGAAGCGCTTCCAGTTCCTTGCCCGAGATGGTGATCGCGCCGGCATTATTCTGCGGAGTCACATCGATGGTCGGCGCGGTATCAGAGACCTGGACGTTCTGGGTCTCCACTGCGATGGTCATGGAGACATTCAGCCGCATGGCCTGCCCAGTGACGACGACATTGTCGTTTTCATACAGCGTGAATCCTTGCGCCGAAACGGTCATCGAGTACTTCCCTGGCGGCAGCGACTTGAACTCGTACATGCCTTGACCGTTGGTTTGCGCTGGCAGAGGGGCTCCAGAGGCAGGCGTCACAACGACAATTGCGCCGGATATGGCAGCGCCCGAGGGATCAGTAACTTGCCCGCGAAGGGCTCCGGTGGGTGTTTGAGCGACCGAGGTATAAACCAACACGAACAGTAATGCGACGAAGAAGCACAGGTATCGAACTAACCTCATTTTTGATTCCCATTTCTTAAGAATTAACTGAAATAAAGCTGAACTTCCGAATTCGATTACTGATTGCCAGCGTCACCGCCGCCGGGCGCGCCTCCCAGACTCCACGGGGTCATCATCATGGCCTCGCTTCCGTTGGGGGCTGCGCGCAGGAGTGGTTCCACACCACTCACGAGATTAATCGCAGTGCTCGGCGTGGAGGGCGAACCCTCGGTTGCAACCATCATGACGACATCGCCCTTGTGCAGGTCTGCGATGGTCGCCGCCGGCGTATGGCTTAGCATCTGCTGCAAATCTCCACCGCCGGACCGCATCCCCATCCCGGTATGATTACCGGCAGCTTCCGCGCCGTTAGCTCCGCCGATTGGCGCCGATTGCGCCGATTGCTCCTGGGAAGGCCTCTGACCCGCGGCACCGGGTGTTCCTGACGGAGCGGCGCCGGACATAGCCGTTTTCAAGCGCATCGCCATCCGTTGAGCCATCTCCGGCGGAAGCTGATGCAGCTGAGAGTCAGAGGTGATCTTCACCTGCACGGCCTTTTTGCTCAGCACATCCTGAACGGTGAGCAGGCCTGCGCTTGCATCCACCGAAGTGACGAGTCCGGCAATATTTCGGAAGCTGCCGGTTACAACTTCCTCTGCAGTGAACTCGGCGCCGTCGGAGCTGCGCTCGCCGCGCGCGCGTAATTGATCGCCGGAATGAATTTGCGCCAGTGAACTTGGGCCGGCATCCTCGAACTTGACGGAGTTCGGGGCGTAACGGCGGAAGATGGTGTTCTTTGAGGTGTGGATCGCGATCGATTTCTTCCCGCTCAAGCCGGTGAGCGAAATGGTGATCGCCCCGGTCGCGGGATCGACGGCAGTCACCAGTCCGCCTAAACCACGCTTCTGCCAATCCTGGCGGATCTGGTCGGTCACGGCGGCGACGGCGGAACGGGTGATGACCAGCACTTCCAGAGCCGGAATCGAGGTGGCTCCCTGAGCGGCAAAGCCGCGCACGCGAACCGTGTCTCCCACCTGCAAGTCCTGCAGCTGAATGGGGGTTGCGTTCTTGACGTCCTTTTCTCCGGGTTCGAGCTTCAAAATGTGCGCGTTCGGTTGCACCACGGCAGTAATCTCAGGCCCGGTGCTGGGTGCGACCGTAAGAATGTTTTGATTGATCGCTTTGATCACGCCGATCACGCGCGCTACCGACGGCTGCGACGGCGCATTTTGCGCAAGAGCAGGCCGCCATCCGGCGGAAGCCGTCAATAGCGCCGGACGCTGCGCATTTGCCGGCGAGATCGACAGCGCCGCGCAAATAAAAGTGAACGTCGTCAATACGGCGGTTTTCTTTTTCATACGCCCCACTTAGTAATTTACATCCCAAGAAGTCAGGGAAGTTGATGATTTACAAAGTTTTACCCAAAAAAGTCGAGCGCTAGAAATGATGAAAAATCTTGGCATAGCGTGACTAGACCTCACACGAGACTGGCTTAGCTCGCGAGGGTCATCCAGAGTGTTAATAGACGCATCTCCATTCGCCCCTTACGATTTCAGCTAGCACATTGTGGAAAAGTGTGCCCCGGATGAGTGTCTCAACCCTACGCTGTGTCATTTGCTGGCTGATGCTGGTGGTTCTTCCCGCATCCCTGCTGGCGCAGACTCCGTCTGCCATCGTGCATGCGCAGGGCGGAGTGTGGGTCAATGGGTATGAAGCGAAAGACGCGTCAGCAATCTTTGCAGGAGACCTGCTCGAAACCAAGCCGGGATTTTCGGCAACCCTGAACCTCGATGGCTCCTCGGTTTTGATCCAGCCGGAATCGGTGGTGAAGTTTGACGGAGACGCCGTGGAACTCGATCACGGCAGCGTCTCGGTGGAAACCTCTCACAGTTTCAAAGTGCTCGTGCACTGCATCACGGCGGTTCCGGTAGAGAATGCATGGACGCAGTACGATGTTACGGATTTGAACGGGAGCGTCGAGGTTTCAGCCCGCACCAAAGACGTGAATGTGAAATGGGAGCGCGGAAAGGGCAAATCGTCGCCCGATAACGTGGGCTCACAGCCAGCACCGGCGCAGCAGGCATCGGTGCATCAAGGCGAGCAGCGGAAGTATGATGAATCCGAGGTGTGTGGAGTGGCTGCCAGACCGAATGGAATGACGCTTCCGAATCCGAAATGGATTGCCGCGGGAGCGGTTGGAGCGGGAATCTTGGTTTGGATAATCATTCAAGGCGGCGGAAGCAAGACACCGATCAGTAACTCGCAACCCTAAAAAATCAGCCCAGCCTCGCTCACAGAATTCTTTCGTGCGTATAGCCCGCAGCCACGAGAGCGGCCAGAAGTTCGGCGATGTGCTCGGGCCCGCGTGTTTCCATCGTGATATCAATGGCGGTATCTCCGAGATTCACGCCGTGATAGGCGCGGTCGTAAGCCGTCTCGACGATATTGGCGCGATGCTCGGCCAGAATTCCTGTTAGCCGGTACAAGGCACCGGGATAGTCGGGGAGATGAACCCGCAGGCGAACCAGGCGTCCATCTTTGACCAGGCCGCGCTCAATGATGCGCGAGAGCAGGGTCACATCGATGTTTCCGCCACAGACCAGAACTGCCACACTCTTCGCCACCACCGGCAATTTGTGATTGAGAATCGCGGCTAGCGCAGCCGCCCCGGCGCCCTCGGCCAGAGTCTTCTCGCGCTCGAGCAAGAGCAGGATCGCGTTGGCGATCTCTTCCTCTTCCACGGTCACGATATCGTCGACATATTTCTGGACCAGCGGCAGCGTGCGTTCTCCGGCGCGCCGCACGGCGATTCCGTCGGCAATCGTTTTGGCGGAATTGAGGGTGACCGGCTTGCCTTCCGCGACAGCTGCCTTCATGGAAGGAATGCACGCCGGCTGAACTCCGAAAACCAGAATGGAAGGATTCGTTTCTTTCACGGCGCAAGCGATCCCGCCGATCAATCCGCCACCACCGATGGGCACGACCAGAACTTCAATGTCCGGATGCTGCTCAAGGATTTCAAGGCCGAGAGTTCCCTGCCCCGCAATCACCGCATCGTCGTCGAAGGCGTGAATGAGGGTGAGGTGATCCTGGTTCGCGTTCTCGAGGGCCGCCGCGTAGGCCTCGTCATAATTGGCGCCGTGCAACACAACCTCGGCGCCATAGCCGCGCGTGGCTGAAACTTTTGTCAACGGCGTAGGGAGCGGCATGAAGATGCGCGCTTTAATGCCATGGCGGCCCGCGTGATAGGCGACTCCCTGGGCGTGGTTGCCGGCCGATGCCGCAATCACGCCGCGTGCCCGCTCCTCGGGCGTCAGCGTGAGCATGCGGTTCAGCGCACCCCGTTCTTTGAAGGCGCCCGTGCGCTGCTGATTGTCGAGCTTCAGGAAGATGGAATTATTGGTAACCGCCGTGAAGGTTTCCGAGCGGTTGCAAGGAGAAATGCGAATGTCGGAGCGGATTCTGGCGAGCGCCGTCTGAATATCGGGGAGGCGAATCATCGTGTGTGCCACATCTTATCGTGAACCCTCGAATTCGGGGAGAGAAGTGCGGCTCCATTAACAAATTTGATAGCGGGGATAAGAATTTCGGGTCTTGTCGCCGGCGCGGAACTCCGGTTTACTGGCAGTGCAGGCAACGGGAACGATTGTAACCTGCGCTCGACAATCAGCTCGGATGGATCGAAATTTTCGCCGTACAATTTCATATCCATGGACTTCGATCAGCTCATCACATTTCTGGAAGTAGCACGCCAGGGCAGTTTTTCGCGCGCCGGAGAAAAAGTCTTCCGTTCGCAGTCGGCCGTAAGCGCACAGATTCGCCAGCTGGAGCAGGAATACGGCGACCGGTTGCTCGATCGATCGGGAAAGACGGTCAAGCTCACTCCTGCAGGACAGATTTTTTACGAATACGCGGAGCGCATGAAGGCCCTGCGCGAGGAATCGCTGGTGGCCGTCGCCGACCACAGCGGCACCCCGCGCGGAACCCTGAGAGTCGGCGCCAACGAAGCGACGTGCCTGTACGTTCTGCCCGAAGTTTTTGGCGAATATTGCCGGCGCTATCCGGTCGTTCAGATCAGCATCTATCGCAACTTCAGTTACAAAATTGTTGAAAAATTGGAGAATGGCCAGGTTGAGGTCGGGGTTCTGACCCTGCCGATCACCGCCCCAAGTCTGAAGATTCAGCCCATCTTCCGGGACAAACTGATGCTGATGGTCAGTCCCAAGAATCCGCTGGCCAAGCATAAAGTCGTCCCGGTCAGCGAAGCGGTGAAGCAGCCGTTATTGTTCCCCAAGACCGGCCATACCCGCAGAATGCTCGACAAATTGTTTCGCCCCTTCAACTCGTCTCTGCAGGTTCGGATGGAATTGCCCAGCATCGGAATGATCAAAAGCTTCGTGGCTGCGGATCTGGGAGTTTCGCTGATCAGCGCGTCTTTCGCGCGGGACGAAGTGGACGCGGGACGCGTCAAGCTGATTGACCTGGAAGACGTGGAACTGTATCGCGAACTCGGTCTGGCCTATCGCCGGGACCGGACGTTATCGGTGGCGGCGACTGCATTTATCGCATTGCTGCGACAAATCACCGGAGCCGGGAAAAAGGGCGCAGAAGCGTAGCGAGGAACTCCACGAAACGCCTCTGAATTTTCGATACCTCTCATCGGAATTTTTAATTTCCCTCAAAACTCCGCACCGCATAGGCTTATAGCCGAATCGTCGTACCTCCGTACACGCATTCTATGAACACTTCTACCCAGCAGGCGACGCGAATTACATCGACAAGCACAGGCATGTCGACACGAATTACGTGTCTTCTGGAGACTGGGAACGGATGAGATAGAGCACTCCTAAGTAACTCACCAAGCCCACCGCCAGAAGCGAATCTGGCGGTGGGCTTTTTGTTGCGCAAAATAGCCGTAGCCAAGGCGGCCGCGATGACAGGAGTTCGAGAAATGAATGAGCAGGGGCAGCGAAGCAGATTTGAAAGCGCGGAGGAAGTGGTAGTGATGAAGTTCGGGGGCACTTCGGTGGAGGATGCGCCGGCCATCCGGCGGCTCATTGCGATTGCGGGAAGCAGAGGGCACATGCAAGGCGTCGTCGTCGTGAGTGCTCTGGCGAAAGTCACCGATCAAATGCTCGAGGCGGGACGAGCGGCTGCGGTTGGCAAGTTGGGTGCAGCTTTAGAACTGGCGCGCGACATTTTCGTCCGGCACGAGCGAATTACCGATGATCTGGTGGCCAGCTCCGGACGCGGCGGGCTCGAACGCGAACTGCGGTCGGAAGTGCAGCAACTCGAATCCGTGCTGGTGGAACTGGATCGCTGCCGCGAACTCGATGCTCGGATTCAGGATCATCTTCTCGGATTCGGAGAGTGTCTTTCCAGCAGGCTGGTCGCCGCGGCACTGTGCGACGCGGGTCTACCGGCGCATCATGTAGACGCGCGCGAATGCATCGTCACCGATTCCAGGCATGGGCAAGCCAGCCCCCTCTGGGACGCAACCAATCAGCGGCTGCACGACAGGTTGGTTCCCCTGCTCGATCGCAAACAGATCCCGGTGCTAGGCGGATTCATTGCATCTACGTCGGAAGGCGTTCCGAGCACGCTCGGACGCGGCGGATCGGATCTTACCGCAACCATCGTCGGCGCGGCGCTCGGTGCGGTGCGGGTTGAAATCTGGACGGATGTCGATGGAGTTATGACCGCAGATCCGAAGTTGTGCCCGGAGGCTCGCGTAATTCGCAAAATGAGTTTCGAAGCAGCCGCAGAACTGGCGCACTGCGGAGCAAGAGTGTTGCATCCCGACACTCTGGTTCCGGCGCGACGCGAGAACATCCCGGTATACGTTTTGAATTCGCGGCGTCCGGAAGGTGCGGGCACCAAGATTGCGGCGAGGGCCAGGAGCGGCAACAGCGTGAGCGCGATTACCACTCGGAGACAGGTTGTTGCCGTCGAGGTCGAACCGGCGCACGCGATCGACTCCGAATTTCTGAGTCTGTTATTCGCCGCGTTCGATCGGCATGCTTGTCCCGTTTACTTGCTGGGAACTTCGGTGGGACGAGTGTCGCTGGTTGCGAGCGCGAGCGCAGGTTTGCCGAAAGTTGTGGCCGAACTTGAGCGCGTGGGCAAAGTACGATGGGAAAATCATCGAGCTCTGGTATGCCTGGTCGGAGAAAATATCCGTCGTCGACCGGAAGTGGCGAGTCGGGCCTTTGCTTCCGTCGCCGATTTGGATGTTCGCGTCGCTTGCCAGGGAGCGTCCCATCGCATCATTTCTCTCCTCGTGGAGGAATCCGAGGCGGACGACTCTGTGCGCAGGTTGCACTCCGTCTTTTTCCCGCTCCAGCAAGAGCCTGCGCGCGACTGGGGAGGAATCTCAGCGGCATTTTGCCAGGCTGGGTAACGAATGCGGAAAGTGGAGGTTCGGCTTTCCTCGTCCGTACGGTCGATCGGAGCGTCTTATGCACCCTTCCCACTTCTCGCAAAAACGGCGAGAAGCGGGGCACCCCTATTCTTGCAATTGGCTGACTACGATTGCGCAGGTTCGATCACGTGTAAGCCGCACTCGGTCTTGGTGAATCCGGGCCAGCGCCCGGCCCGCGCATCTTCTCCCGCCCGAACTGCGCGGGTGCAGTGCGTGCAACCGATGCTGGGATAATCCCGATCGTGAAGCTCGTTGTAGGGCACATCGTGGTCGCGGATGTAGCGCCAGACCTGTTTCGCGGTCCAATCCACGATCGGATTCACCTTCACCAGCCCAAATCTGCTGTCCCATTCAACGCGGCGAGAGCTCGACCGGGCCGCGGTCTGATCCCGGCGAATGCTGGTGATCCAAGCGTTCAGATCTTGCAGCTTGTACCGAAGCGGTTCGACTTTGCGAACATGGCAGCACAGATCGGGATCACGGCCCCACAAGGCTGAACCGAACGAGCGCTCTTGTTCTTCTGGCGACAGAACGGAATAAACTTTTTCAATTTCAATTCCGTATCTCTCTTCGATGCGGTCTATCAGCGCGTAAGTCTCTGGAAAAAGAAGTTCGGTGTCGATCGTGAAGAGGCGGAAATCCTTGCGAATACGCGACGCCATGTCGATCAACACCATGCCTTCGGCGCCGAACGCCGAGGAAATCGCCACGGAACCGCCGAACTTCTCGAAGGCCCAAGCGAGGGCGCGCTGCGGAGTCCAGGCCTCGGCTGCGAGTTGCAAGTCATCGATCTGCTCTTGCATGAATCCTTTCTTGGTGGCAGTTGCACTCATGCGATCGGGCCCTCGCTTGGTTTGAAGTCAAGAGCATCCAGTCTCGCGGAAATTCTGTCAGCAAACGGATCAGAAACATCGGGGCGAGCGAAGCGCACCACTTCTCCGACGACGAGAAGCGTCGGCGCACGCAACAGCGGCGCGTTGTGAAGATTCGCGATGTGTGTGCAGTACGTTCTCTGCCGCGGCGTAGTGGCGCGCGAGATGACGGCGCACGGCGTTTCGCCAGCCAGACCCGCAGTTCTCAGTTTCGCGGCAAGTTCGCCATAATTTGGCCCGGGCATGTAGATGACAAGCGTCGCGCCGCTACCGGCAAGCTTGCTCCAGTCCGCCGGATCGCTGTCTGCAGCCTGACGCGCGGTGATGAGCACCAACGCCGAGGACGCGCGGCGATGCGTCAAAGGAATCTCCGCATCGGCGGCAGCGCCGAAGGCGGATGTTACGCCTGGAACAACTTCGTAAGCAACTGCGGCACTGCGCAAGGCCTCGATCTCTTCTCCGGCACGGCCAAAGATCAGAGGATCTCCGCTCTTGAGGCGCACCACCTGCAGGCCGGAATCGGCCAGAGCGATCATGAGAAAGTTGATCTCCTGCTGCGAGATTTTCTTGCTTCCGCTGCGTTTGCCCACATTGTGCAACTGCGCCTGGGCAGGGATCAGCGCAAGAATCTCGGGCGTGACCAGATCGTCGTAAAGCACAGCTTCGGCCGTCGACAGCAGGCGCAGCGCTTTCATGGTGAGCAATTCCGGATCACCCGGTCCCGCACCGACTAAATAGACTTTTCCCTTCATTTTCCCTCTCCGATCGCAGTGAGTTCCCGATTTCCATCCAATTCGCGCGCCTGCGCCATGGCGGCCTCTGCCGCTTCCCTGCTGGCCAGCGAATGCAGCAGCTTGAGTTTGCGTTTTTTATCAAGATCGCTGGCGAGAATGAGCTTTCTGGTTTCGCCCAGTTCCACAACCCATTCCGCATAGCCGGGGCCAAACTGTTTTTCCAGTTGCTTACGAATGTTCTGGGCCAGAGACGGACTCTGCCCGGCCGTCGATACTGCGATCTGTAAATCTCCACGGCGCACCACTGCGGGATAAAAGAAATCGCACAGGTCGGGAACATCGACCACGTTGCATAGCACCCGGCGGCGTTGCGCCTCGTGATACACGCGTTCATTCAGCGTGCGCGAATTGGTCGCAACCACCGCGAGGAATGCGCCGTCGAGATCTTCCGGCGCGAAGGGCCGCAGTTCGAGATCGATTTTTCCGTCGCGCGCCCATTGGCGAACCACAGGGCTCGCTTCCAGGGTGACGACCCGAACGTGCGCGCCGGTTTCGATCAATCCGGCAATCTTCGGTTCGCCGACTTTGGCCGCTCCGATGATCAGGCATGGCTTGCCGGCTAATTTCAAAAACATGGGAAACAGGCTAGTCACCGAGTCCTCCAATCTGAGCAAAGTCTTGCCGAGAGGGCAGATCGCGCGCCACGGCCTCGACCATTTCTCCCGCAAGGAACGCGCGGAGTTGGGTATCACTGTGGCGCGCGAAAAAGCGGCGGAGATTTTCGCCGGGTTGGCGGTCGTCCAGATAATGGCGCAACAAGCGTTCGAGCGCATCCGGCACGTCCGTGGCCGCGCAACGATATCCCACTGGGCGTGCCGTGGCTTGATGCAGCCCGAGCGCGCCGCCTACGCAGAAGTAGTAGGCGTCGACCATGCGGTCGTGCACTTTGATCTTTTTGCCTTCAATACCAACGTCGGCGATCCAGTGCTGGCCGCAACTGTTGGGGCATCCGGCCACGTGCAGTTTCAGGTGCTCATCGAAGCCGGGAAGGCGTTCTTCCATTTCTTCGACCAGCCAGCGCGAGAAGCTTTTCGTTTCCGTGATGGCGAGTTTGCAGAATTCCGTGCCGCTGCAGGCGACCGTGCCCCGCGCGAATGCCGAACCGTGAACGGGAAGGCCGATGCCGTCGAGTTCCCTGCCGAGTGAGTCCGCGTTGATACTGGGTACATTGACGATCAACAGATTCTGCATGTTGGTGACGCGCAACTCGCCGCCTGCGAAGCGCTCAGCGAGATCAGCGGCTGCATGCATCTGATCGGCGGTTATGCGTCCGCGAAGAACCACTGCTCCAACATACGAATAACCGGACTGCTTCTGCGGACGAATGCCGACGTGGTCGCGATAAACATCGGCGGGAGGATGCTCTTCCACTGCCGGATCGAGGTGGAATTTCAGGCGGTCATGCAATTCGGCGAGAAAACGGTCAGCGGTCCATCGGTGACGCAGAAAAAGAAATTTCAGCCGCGCGCGCTCGCGATGTTCGCGCAGCACTTCGGAATCTCGAAATAGTTCGGCAATGCCCTTGACCACCGGCACAACCTGGTCCTGCCCTACGAATGCATTCAGCCGCGTGGCGAGATACGGCTCAGTGGAAAGGCCGCCGGCTACGCGAAGTGAAAAACCAATTTCCCGCTCGCCGCTGATCGTGCGGGTGATTGCGGTCAGCCCGATATCGTTGATCTCAGGATACGAGCACCAGGAATGGCATCCCGCAATCGAGATCTTGAATTTGCGCGGCAAATTGTAAAAGTCGGGATTTCGCCCCAGCAGATCGGAGACCTCTTGCACGATCGGCGAGGCGTCAAATAGCTCTTCCGCATCGACGCCGGCAAGCGGGCATCCGGTGATATTTCGGACTACGTCACCGCAAGCGCCCATGGTATTCAGACCAACTCGCCAGAGGCCATCGAGAACTTCTGGCAAAGATTCGATTGTGACCCAATGCAGTTGAATATTTTGACGGACGGTCAAGTCGGCAATCCCATTGGCATGGCAGCGAGTGAGATCGGAAATAGCACGCAATTGGCGGGAGTTCACAATGCCGTTCGGAATGCGGATGCGCACCATGAAGCGCTCGATGGCGCGGCCCTCACCGTTTTTGCCACCGGTCACGCCTGCGCCGTCGCCCTGCGTGTAAACGCCCCACCAGCGGAAATACGTGCTGATCCATTCGGGAGGAATCGAGGAGAATCCTCCGCGGGCAAAGCGTCGAATTTCCTTTAGACCTTCCCAGGGATTGAAAGCCCGCTTGAGACGCTCGGCGCGCTGGGCTCTTGTTTCTTTGACCGTCGCGTCTTTCACCGCTTCCTTCGTCGTTGCTGTCTGCGTCATAAGGATTTGAACAATAAAAAACCCACCGCCGGGATCGTCTGGCGGTGGGTGATAAGTGCCGAGTGTTAAGAAAGAATTCTTAGGTCAGCAGCCCTCCTGCGCCAGAGCACACGCATGCACAACAACAAGTGCAACAGCACATAGCGCAGAGACTGAGAATGCCTGACATTGGAGAACGATTGTAGGTTGAGCGGCTGAACCCGTCAATCCACTTACGTAATGACTTCGATTCATATTTTGCGTGCGCCGAATCATTATTTTTGGTCGCTAGCGTCAAACCGTTGCCACACGGCGTAGAATCAGCGACTTAGCTCCGGGCAAGAGGGAGTGGTATCTTATTGAGTTTCCCCAGAGTTTGAGTTTCTCCAGAGTCTGATCCCCTTCGAGGTGAAGCTTCGATGAAGCGTTCGGTCCTTCTATCCTTTTCGTTCGCGTGGTTACTCTGCCTATTCTGTTCGCTTCCTGGGTTCACACAGGGCGCCGACCATCCTGATCCTTACAAGTCCACGCTCGACCGGCTGCAATCGCTTCTGCAGAAGGACGAACCGCGGTGGCACTTTCATACCGATGTGCCGCATCCTGAAGACCCGGGCCTGAACGATTCCGGTTGGGACAACTTCAGCGTGAAAAACATCTCGGGTCCGGGCGGGCATTCCGATGAGCAGCACTTCACGGGCACAACCGTATTCCGGCGCTGGATCGAAATTCCGGAAAAGATTAACGGCTATGCGACGCAGGGCTCACGCGTGCTGCTCGATCTGCGCTTTGGCAGCCCCGACGATCTGATGATCACGGTCTTTTCCAATGGCGCGATGCTGTACCGCGGTAACGACGACGACATTCTGCCCGTGCTGCTGACGGAAAATGCTCAACCTGGCCAGAGATTCCTTGTGGCCGCACGCGTGGTCGCGGGAGATGCGGTGCAATCGGAGTTTTTTCATAGCGAGCTCGTCATTAAACCTCCGCAGCCGCGGCCTGATCCCGGCTTCCTGCGGACGCAGATCCTGGCGGCGCGACCCATCATAGCCGCCTATGAGGACGGAAAAGCCGAACGCGAGCAGCAACTGGACGCGGTGGTGAGGGCGATTGATTTTTCGCCGCTGGAACGAGGCGATCAGGATGCCTTCGACATGTCTCTCCGCGCAGCGCAGGTGAAACTCGAAGGCCTCAAACCGTTCATGGAGAAATTCACGATTCGCATCGTGGGAAATTCGCATATCGACATGGCCTGGCTGTGGCCGTGGACGGAAACTGTCGAAGTGGTACGCAACACCTTCCGCAGCGTGCTCGATCTGATGCGCGAGTATCCCGATTTCAAATTCACCATGTCGTCGGCGCGCGCTTATGAATGGATGCAGGAGAAGTATCCCGACCTGTTCCAGGAAATCCAGCAGCGCGTGAAAGAAGGGCGATGGGAAGTTATCGGCGGCATGTGGGTCGAGCCGGATTTGAACATGCCGGCTGGCGAGTCGCTGGTGCGGCAGATATTGGTCGGCAAAGGATATTTCCAGAAGAATTTCGGTGTGGATGTGAAGATCGGGTGGAATCCGGATTCTTTCGGATACAACTGGCAACTTCCGCAGATCTATAAGAAATCGGGCATGGATTATTTCGTGACCCAGAAGCTTTTGTGGGCGCACGAATTCACCACGTTCCCGTACAAGCTTTTCTGGTGGCAAGCGCCGGATGGCAGCCGCCTGCTGACTTACTTCCCCCATGACTACGCGGGAGGAATCGACGCCGAACCGCTGGCCCAAGATCTTTCCATATGGATGCCTTCGATTTACGGCCCGAAGTTGACGGACCATCCGGAGATGATGCACCTGTACGGCGTGGGCGATCATGGCGGCGGCCCAACCCGCGTGATGCTCGATCACGCCGATCAACTGCGAGCGCCGGATGCGGTCTTTCCCAAGCTGCAGTTCAGCTTTGCCAGCGATTTCTTCGACGATCTGGAAAAAAAGCTGCCGAACATGCAGGTTCCTACCTGGGATGGCGAACTTTATTTTCAATATCACCGGGGCGTGTTCACCACGCAAGCCGAGACGAAACGGCGGATCCGCCGCGCGGAAGAACTGGTATTGAACGCAGAGAAGTTTTCGTCGCTGGCGTCGCTCTATGGGCGCCCCTATCCGCAAGAAGGCATGGAAATGGCCTGGAAGCGCCTGCTATTCGATCACTTCCACGACATCATGCCGGGATCGGGGATTGCCGTGAATTATCTGGATGCGAAACGCAATCTGGAAATTGTCGATCGCTTTGCGGAGGATGCGAGCCGAGTCTCATTGCGTGAGATCGCCGCGCATGTGAATACCGAAGGCGAAGGCGTCCCGGTCATGGTCTTCAATTCGTTATCCTGGCCGCGAACGGGAGTGACCGAGCTTGAAGCGCAACTGCCGGCTCCAGCAAAGCAGATTGCCGTTCTCGATTCGAAGGGCAAACCTGCGGAAACTCAACTGCTCAGTCTTGATCCGGCGACGCACCGCGCGAAGTTTCTAATCCTGACCAAAACGCCATCGCTCGGCTATCAGACTTATTTCGTGCGCGCAGCCACCGTCGCCGCGCCGGTTCACTCCATGCTGAAGGCTTCTGCTTCTCCCCAGGAAGATGTGCTGGAGAATGAATTCATCCGCTTGAAAGTCGATCCGCAGACCGGATGTATGACAAGCCTATTTGATAAGCGCAGCGGCACTGAGTCCCTGGCTCCCGCAGAAACCGATACTGGAGGACCGAAGAACGCGACCTGCGGCAATCTGCTGCAGACATTTGTCGACAAACCGAAGCAGTGGGACGCCTGGAACATCGATGCCGACTTCGAAGACCACCACTGGGATCTGGATAAAGCCGATGAAGTCAAGCTCACCGAGCACGGACCACTGCGAGCCGTGATTGAAGTGAAGAATCATTTCCAGAACTCAACCTTTGTTCGCGACATCACTCTCGAAGCGGGCGTGCCGCGCGTCGACGTGAAGATGACGGCAGAGTGGCACGAAAAACATATTCTGCTGAAAGTTGCGTTCCCGGTCAGCGCGCACAGTAATCACGCGACATATGAAATTCCGTACGGATCGGTCGAGCGTCCGACCACGCGGAATACTCCGGCAGAGAAGGCGCAGTTCGAGGTTCCGGCGCAACGCTGGGCCGACATTTCCGACGAGAAGCACGGCTTCAGCCTGCTCAACGATTGCAAGTACGGATACGACGCCAAGGGCAACGTGCTGCGGCTGTCGCTGCTGCGTTCGCCCGAGTACCCCGATCCTCACGCCGACGAAGGGCATCATGAGTTCACATATTCGCTCTATCCGCACGGCGGCGGGTGGAAAGATGCTCTCACCATTCGCCGCGGATATGAGTTGAATTACAAACTGATTTCCATGCAGGTCGAAAAACATCAGGGAGCGCTGCCGGCGGAACATTCGTTCGTGCAGACGCCGGATGAAAACATCATCGTCACCGCGCTCAAAAAGGCGGAGGACGACAGCGCCCTCGTCCTGCGCTTCTACGAATGGGCGGGTAAAACTGGCGACGTACACTTGCTGCTTCCTCCCGGGGCGGAGTCGGCCAGCGAATCGGATTTAATGGAGCGGCCGATCGGCGCGGTCTCACTCCAGAAAAGCGAAGTCGGGGTGACGACCAAGCCCTACGAGATCAAGACCATCAAGGTTGAGTTCGGGCCGGCAGGAAATAAGCAATGAATCCGGCTGCGAAGGGGCTGGTTCTCGGCGTGGACATCGGAGGCACGAAAATTGCCGCCGGCTTGGTCGATCGCGACGGCAACATCCTGAAGCAAATTCGCAGGCCCATGGTCGCGAAGGGCACGGCTGAAGCCGGTTTACAGGCTGTGATCAGCGCAATCGATGAGATGGAAGCGCTGTCAGCCAGCGAAGGCGGGTTTCAGAGCATCGGCATCTGCGCGCCAGGGCCGCTCGATCCGCGCGCCGGCGTCATTCTCAATCCACCCAATGTTCCCTGCTGGCGAAACTTTCCTCTGGCGCAGCGGCTCACGGAAAAATACAGGCAGCGGGTGAAAGTCGATAAAGATGCAAATGCGGCGGCCCTCGCCGAAACCCGGTGGGGCGCGGCGCGAGGTTACCAGTACGTCTTCTACATAACGCTGGGAACTGGAATCGGGACCGGCCTCGTGCTCCATGGCCGCGTCTATCGCGGGAAGACGGGCGCAGCCGGCGAAGGCGGCCACATGACCATCGACCCGCATGGCGCGATTTGCGGGTGTGGCAAGCCGGGCTGCATTGAAATACTGGCGGCTGGTCCAGCAATCGGAGCTCGGGCACGCGCCAAGATAGCCGCCGAGCCTTCCCGGGCGGCGAAGCTTCTCGAATTCGCGAAAGGCAATCCCGGCGCTGTGGCCAGCGAGCAGGTCGCCCAGGCCTATGCGGCGGGAGATCCGTTGGCGCGCGAAGTTCTCGAAGAGACCGTCGAACTGTTGACCGCATGGATGAGCAACATTGTCGATCTGCTCGATCCTGACATTCTGGTGATCGGAGGCGGAGTCGCACGCATGATGCAGCCGTTTTTCGGCGAGCTCAAACAGGGCCTCGTGCGTTGGTCGGTGAATCCGCATGCCTCTGAGATTCCGCTGGTGCTGGCGCATTATGGATCGGATGCAGGAATCGCCGGCGGCGCGGCGCTTTGCGTGGAAGAGGAAGAGGAGCTCTGATGCGAGATCACGGGATTCCCATGAGTTTTGCTCGATATGCGAAAGTTTGCTTTCTTTGCTTACTCGCCACTCGCTGGTTGTCCGCGGCATTGGTCGCGCACGCACAAACTCTGCCCAAGGCCCCGCAGGCGCAAGTTATCCCGCTTACACCCACGCCGGGCCCTTTCACCGAGCCGTCGATCGCGGTCAATGCCGCCAATCCGCAGCAAGTGGTTGCTGTGTTTCAAGACAACGCGCACGCTGCGTATTCGCAGGATCAAGGTCGCTCCTGGCAAGTAGTCGACGTGGCTCCCAAGAATTTTCGCGTCTCAGGAGACGTGTCGACGACGTTCGACAATCAAGGACACGCGTTCATCTGCTACATCGCGTTCGACAAGTTGGGAACTTTCGACTATTGGGGGCATGGCGCGACGCGCAACGGAATTTTCGTGCGCCGCTCGCTCGATGGCGGCAAGACGTGGGAAGCCAATGACATTCCTGTCGCAGAGCAAAGCACGGCCCCGGGCATTCCGTTTGAAGACAAGCCATACATCGTTGCCGACAACAATCCGAAAAGCCGATTCGCTGGCAATCTTTATGTGGGATGGACGCGCTGGAGGCTGACCGATTCGCAGATGGTTTTCTCGCGCTCAACCGATGATGGCAAGACCTGGTCGCAGCCCTTCGAGATTGACGCGCATCCTGGCCTCCCGCGCGATGACAACGGGGCTGCGGAAGGATTCGACGGGACGGTCGCGCCAGATGGAACGCTGTACGCCGTCTGGAGCCAGGATAACAACATCATGCTTACGGTCTCACGCGATGGCGGACAAACTTTTTCGCATGCGCGTTCCGTCATCCACACGGCTCCGATCATGTTCGCGATGGAAGCGCTGGAGCGCGCCAATGGATTTCCGCAGATCGCCATCGATCCCAGGAGTAAGCGCCTGTATATCACTTGGAGCGACTATCGCAATGGCGATATCGACGTGTTTCTCGCCAGTTCCGACAACGGCGGCAAGCGTTGGAGTCCGGCGGTACGCGTGAATAACGATCCGATCCACGATGGCAGCGATCAGTTCTTTCAGTGGCTCGCTGTCGATCCCACCGACAGCTCCGTCAACGTGATGTTCTACGATCGCCGCAAGGATCCGGAAAATCGCAAGCAGATCATTACGTTGGCACGTTCGACCGACGGCGGCCGCACTTTCCCGAACTACGCCTGGACTGACGACCAGTTTGAATCAAACGGAGTTTTCTTTGGCGACTACACCGGCGTGGCCGCGTATGGCGGCCGCGTCTACGGCGCGTGGATGGAAAGACCTACGCCCGCCCCCGCCTCTCCCGCGAATGCCAGCGCGAAGCCTGAAGAGAACAAGGAAACCAAGCCGCAGCCCCGCGGCACCATTGTTGTGGTCGGAACCGCCGATTTCGGGCATTGAACCGTGTGGCGCGGACACTCCTGTCCGCGTGGTATGGACGCTCTTGTCCGCGCAGCGTCTGCAAGAAGCCCGCGCCACACACTTCGTGCTTTCCATCGCACACATGAGTGATTGAAATCACAATCGCGCTGTTTCTTCCTCGATACAAATCACTTACGCAAAGCGGCAGGGCTTCGGAAGCCGTTTCCCAGCAAGGTGCTAGTGGATTCGCGTTAGTGATGCCGAAGCCAACGCTTACTAGAATTGCGCCGCACGCGGGAACTGCATGGCATGAATCCCAAATGGAATGGACAGTTTTCGTGTTTTGATCTCGTCGCCCAACCGGCTGATACAAACGCTGCCCGGCCCCGCACCGTTGTGCCCGTATTGGATCTCGAAATCGGCGGCAACGACTTCATTGTCATGGCGGGTCCGTGCGCAGTCGAGTCGGAACAGCAGTTGCTCAGCACCGCGGAAGCTGTCGCCGAAGCCGGAGCGCGCATTCTTCGCGGCGGAGCTTATAAGCCCCGATCTTCTCCCTACGCATTTCAAGGACTCGGGATTGAAGGTCTGAAGATCCTGCGCAAAGCGCGCGAAGAAACCGGACTGGCAATCGTCACCGAAGTGATGAGCGAAGAGGATGTCGAAGTGATTGCGGAGTATGCCGACATCATGCAGGTGGGCACTCGCAGCATGGAAAATTATGCCTTGCTCGAGGTGCTGGGATCATGCGGGCGTCCGGTGCTGCTCAAAAGAGGCATGACCGCGACGCTGGAGGAACTGCTGCGCTCGGCGCAGGTGTTGGCTGCGGCTGGCAATTCGCGAATCATTCTGTGCGAGCGCGGCATTCGTACCTTCGAAACCGCGACCCGCAACACGCTCGACATCGCGGCGGTCCCGGTTCTGAAAACCGTTTCGCATCTGCCCGTGATTATCGATCCCAGCCATGCCGCCGGCGTTCGTTCGCTGGTGCCCGCGTTGGCGCGAGCAGCCGTCGCGGTCGGCGCTGACGGATTGTTGGTGGAAGTACATCCCTATCCCGAACTAGCTCTGAGCGATGGCAATCAATCGCTCGACTTCAGCGAATTTCGCGACATGATGGAAGAGCTTCAGCCCTATCTCGCGATTCAGCAGGAGACAAGAGAGCTTCGTCCACGGCTGGTGGTGGGAGGGACGGATTGACGTGGTCCCGCTCCATCATTGGCTGTGGGTTGCTGCTGATCGCGCTTGGGGTCACCAAGTCTTCGCTGCAAGCCTCGGGCGGCGCTGAATCGGCTCCTTTCCTGTATACCTCAGCACGAATCTACGAACCGCTCGCCTGGATGCATGGCGCAGACCGCTTCCCATCAGGCGCAACGATTTTTGTGCAGGATGCGAACGGCCGGCATGCCCTGCTTCCAGATTTCGCTGCCACCGCAGATCCAACGGTTTCGTTCGACGGACAGCGCGTCTTGTTCGCCGGAAAGCGGAAGCCGCAAGATCCATGGCAAATCTGGGAAGTTCCTCTCTCCGGTGGCGATGCCCGTCCAATCACGTCGCAAAAAGAGGACTGCGTCCGGCCGTTTTATCTTCCCGAGGATCGCATTGTGTATGCGCGGAAAAACAACGGCAGGTTCCACGTCGAAGCCGCTGATCTGAACGCTGATCCGAACAAAAGAGATGCTCTGGCTCTGACTTACGGCCCAGCCAATTACCTGCCAACCGACATTCTTCGCGATGGCCGCATTTTGTTTGAAGCCGGATACCCGCTCGGTTCTGATGCGACTCCTGAAATTTATACCGTGTACTCCGACGGCAGCGGCGTGGAATCGTACCGGTGCGACCACGGCAAAGTTCATCTTCAAGGACGACAAATCGCGTCCGGCGACATCGTGTTCGCCTCGAGCTCGGGTCTAAGCCGATTCACGTCGGCGCGCGCGCGAGGAGTTGCGATCTCCGCGCCAGCCGGAGAATACGCCGGAGATGTTGCCGAACTTTCCACGGGCGAGTGGCTCCTGCCCTGGCGAGCTCATTCGAAGACTCCCTTTCAGCTCGTGACGTGGCATCCCGGATCGGGCGCAGTGCAAAGCGTTGTGGCCGCATCGGATGGGAACGCGGTTCAGCCCGTCGCACTGGGTCCGCGAATCGTGCCCAACCGCCATCCGTCCGGTCTGCACGACTGGTCGAATGCAAACCTCCTTTGCCTCAACGCTTACACCTCAAAGTACCGGTTCGCAGCAGGCACGATTCGCACCGTGCGGTTTTATGCTTGGGATTCTGCGAAAAGTGTGAAGCTGCTCGGAACCGCGCCCGTGGAGAGCGATGGGTCTTTCTTTGTTCACGTGCCGACCGAGCAGGCACTGCAAATCGAACTGCTGGATGCTTCCGGGAAAACTCTCAAGCGCGAATCCGGATTGTTCTGGATGCGCCGCGGCGAGCAGCGCGTTTGCGTCGGATGCCACGCCGGACCGGAGACTGCGCCGGAGAATTCTGTCCCGCAGATCTTGTTGAAATCGACCACTCCCGCCGACGTGACCAGCGCACAAAGCGCTTCAGGAGGAAAGTAGTGCTCAAATCACGCGATCGGAAAACGAGCACCAGGACAGGCTCTCCTCTGTGGAACTCCGTCGCCTCTGTGGTAACTGCTTTTCTGACCACAGAGGTCACAAAGGTGCACAGGGCGCTGGTTCTGTGCTTTTCTTTGCTACTCGTCCCGTTCGCGTTCACGCAATCCGGAGCCCCCAGCACGATCCGCTTCGAAGACGCGACTGCGAAATCTGGAATCAATTTCATCCATAGCTTCGGCGCGGAAAAACTCGGGTCGCTGCTCGAAAGCACGGGCTCGGGCTGCGTCTGGTTCGATTACAACAACGACGGCCTTCCCGATCTTTACGTAGTCAGCGGCAAGCCGCTCGAAGCCGGAATGCATCCTTATCCGCTGAAGCAGCCGCTGACCACCCCTCCGCACAATCATCTTTATCGGAACAATGGCGACGGAACGTTCACGGACGTAACCGATCAGGCGGGTGTGGCGGCAAACATCTTCGGCACGGCGGCAATCGCCGCGGACTACGACAACGACGGCTTCGTCGACTTGTTCGTGACCGGCTACGGCAAGGCGATTCTTTATCACAACAACGGTGACGGCACCTTCACCGACGTGACCGCAAAAGCCGGCATCAAGGTCGATGGATGGTCGATCAGTTCCACATGGCTCGATTACGATCTCGACGGATGCGTGGACTTATTCGTTGGCCGATATGTAAAGTTCGATCCCAAGTATCGCGATTACTACGCCGCCGACAATTATCCGGGCCCGCTCGATTACGCTCCCGACACAAACCGCCTCTATCACAACAACTGCGACGGAACCTTCACCGACGTAACCGACAAATCGGGCATCGGCGCGTACAAAGGCCGCACCATGGGTGTAACGGCGGCCGACTACGATGGCGACGGCTATCCCGATATCTATGTCGCGAACGACAAGACCGAAAATTTTCTCTTCCACAACACACGTAACGGCACTTTTGAGGAAGTCGCCGGAGAGTTGGGTGTCGCCTACGGGCAGAACGGAGAGAACACGTCGGCCATGGGACCGGTGTTCGCTGACATGGATGGCGACGGCCGAATCGATCTATGGGTAACGGACTCGAAGTACAACCGGCTCATGCGCAACACAGGAGCGAATGGATTCGAAGATATCGGGCCGAGCTCGGGCATCTCGCAAGCCACTGCCCAGTACACCAGCTGGGGATCTGGGGTTTACGACTTCGACAATGACGGCTGGCTCGACATTCTGATCTTCCACGGCGGCTTGATCCATCTTATTCCCGAAGAGCAGTCCCTGTTTCGCGGACTGGGCAATGGCAAGTTCGCCGACGTCTCGCGTCAGGCCGGGCCGGTGTTAGATGTCAAAACGGTTTCGCGCGGCGCCTGCTTTGCCGATTATGACAATGACGGCAAGATCGATGCGTATGTCGTCAATCTGGGTGCGCGCGGCACGCTCCTGCACAATGTCACCCAGAACGGAAATCACTGGCTAACCGTGAAGTTGAAGGGAAAGAAAAACAATCGCGACGGCATCGGCGCCCGTTTGGAACTTTTGGCCGCAGGACGAACCCAGGTCGCAGAACGAGCGGCAGGATCCAGCTATCTTTCGCAGGACGATGGCCGCATTCACTTCGGACTCGGCTCGGCCACCAAAGCAGACAAGCTGACGATTCATTGGCCGAGCGGAAAAATTCAGACGCTCGAAAATCTCATAGTCGACCGCATCCTCACCGTGGAGGAGCCGTAGATGCCGAAACGCATCATGAGTTCCGGGCGATGGCAGCTGGCGGTGAGACTCAGCTCGATTGTCGCTTTCCTCACGCTCGCGATTGCCGCCAGACCTGCCCCGAAACAGCCCGCGACGCTCAGGGCTCGCTATCTTTCGCCGATCGAAATGTTGCTATCGTCCGATGCCCGGCTGATGTACGTGGTATGCGAGGCGAGCGATGAAGTCCGAGTTGTCGATACAGCGTCGGGCAAAGCCGTCGGAAGCATCCCCGTTGGCCGCGTTCCTCGCGGCATCGCCTCTTCGCCCGACGGTCACGTTTTGTATGTCACAAACTCCTGGTCTGACAACGTTTCGGTGATCGACACGGCCGAAATGAAGGTCGTGCAAACTCTTCCGGCAGGATTTGAACCCACGGGAGTCGCTGCCGATCGCAGCGGCACGACTTTATACGTTGCCAACCGCTTGAGCAGCGATATTTCCGTGATCGACCTGAAGAGCGGTCAGGAAATCAAGCGGCTGCTTTCCGGGCGCGGCGCCAGCTATCTCGCGTTATCTCCAGACGGGAAATTCGTTTTCTGCACCCACATCTATCCCAATCCCGGCGCTTTCCGAACGCAGCCGCATTCGGAGATCACTGTCATCGATACCGAACGGCAGGTGGTGGTCGATCGCACTCCATTGCATAACGTCGCCGGAATGTTTCATGTTGCGATGTCGCGCGACGGCAAGCTGGGCGTGGTCGCGCAACTGCGTCCCAAAAATCTCGTCCCTCTCGCGCACGTCGAGCATGGATGGGTTTTCGGCGATTCCCTCACTCTCTTTGGAACCGATGTCGGCGAGCCCGTGCAAATTCCGATCGATGAGCTAGATCGTTATTACGCTTTGCCTTGGGGAGTCGCGATCACGCCAGATAAGTCGAAGATTTTTGTCACGACGGCAGGGTCGGAAAGTGTGACTGTTATCGACGTCCGGCACTTGCTGCAATCTGTAAGAACAAGGCGAAAGCCGTTCGTGAATGATCTTTCCGCGTCGGCCGATTACGTGCTCGGCCGAATTCCTGTAGGCCACAATCCGCGCGGAGTTTTGCTCTCAGCCGATGGTAAGCGGCTCTATGTCGCCAACCGTCTCGACGACAACATTTCCGTCATCGACACGACGTCAGACCAGGTCATCTCGACAATTGATCTTGGCGGACCAAAGAACGCGGACGCCGTTCGCCGCGGAGAGCGTGTTTTCTTCACCGCCGACTTCGCGTTCCAAGGCCAGTTTGGATGCTCGAACTGCCACATCGACGCCACGATCGACGGCCTGCAATGGGATCTCGAACCGGACGGTTTCGGCAAAGATATCGTCGACAACCGTTCGCTCGAGAACCTCGCTGGAACCGAGCCTTTCAAATGGAACGGCGGCAATCCGGATATGCCCACCGAATGCGGCCCGCGCACGGAGAGATTTTTCTTCCGTTCGCAGAGCTTCACCCAGCCGCAGCTCACGGATCTGGTGACGTATGTTTATTCCCTCCCTTATCGACCCAATCGGTATCGCCTGCCGAATGGTGACCTGACGGCAGCACAGGAACGCGGTAAAGCGATCTTCGAGCGGACAAAAGCCAAAAACGGCACGCCCATCCCGGAAGCTAATCAGTGCTCCTATTGCCACAGCGGACCGAAGTACACGGATCAGAAGCAAGTCGATGTGGGCACGGGCAAAGGGACGGATCGCTCGCCCATCCTCGATGTCCCGCAGCTTCCGAATATCGCTTATTCCGCGCCCTATCTGCACGACGGTTCGGCGCGTTCGCTAGAAGAAATCTGGACCGTGTTCAACCCGAAAGACACGCACGGAGTGACCAATGATCTCACTAAAGATGAGTTAAACGATCTCATCGAGTACCTGAAGACGCTATGAAAACGCTGATGAAGTTTCGCCGCTGGTGTACGCGCGCTTTGAAAGGACGCGGCTTCAGCCGCGCCGTACGGAGCCCAAACCTGACTGGGCCTTTACGCCCTGGTGCGGATCTTCCTCCACGGCTAGAGCCACAGGTGATTTTGTCGCATGTTCGGCGCGGGTGGAAGCCGCGTCCTTTCAAAACCGGCCGCTTGGCTTCGAGAGGCGTCCTCGCTCTTTGCCTGACGACCTCGCCACTCGCACTTGCCCAGAACTTGCCCATGTTCCGCTGGCAAAACTTCACCACCGCCAACGGCCTGCCTGACAATCACGTCTTCTGCGTGCTCGTAGACGGAAACCGCATTTGGGCCGGGACAGACAACGGCCTGGGTCTCTATGAAAACGGCGCGTGGAAGGTTTATCGTCCTGCCGATGGCCTCGCGCATCAAGCCGTGCTCTCGCTCGCACTCGATCGCCGCACCGGAGACGTCTGGGCGGGCACGATGGGCGGATTGAGCCGTATCTCAGCCGGCCGCATTGATTCGTTCACCCAACTGAACTCAGGATTGAGCAATGACATCGTCTACGGCGTCGGCGTGCTGGGCGATTTCGTGTGGACTGCAACCGCTGCGGGTGCAAGCCGCCTGAACACGCGTACGGGCCAGTGGGATCTCTTCAACGAGCGCAACACGCCGATGTACGAAATCTGGACGTACTCGGTCAGTCCCGCCGAAGACAAGGTTTATTACGCGGTCTGGGGCGGCGGCGTTCTGGAATACGACGTCGCGACGGCGCGCTGGAAAGATTATCGGGACCCCGACGGCGAAACCGAACTCGTGGTCATGAAAGATCAGGGGCTGATTCATGAAGTGACCAGCTCTGTCAGTTATGTCGACAAGATTCTGTGGGTCGCGACATATTTCGGCGCCAGCCGCTATGACGGCCGTTACTGGCACAACTTCCTCACCAAAGACAGCGGCCTGCCCAGCAACTTCCTGAACCAGATCAAGGGTGTTGACGCCGATCGCGCCTGGTTCTCAACGGATAAGGGACTGGCGTATTACGATGGCGCGAATTGGGCGGTGTATCGTCCAGCCCTCGACACGCACAAACCGGAAATGTGGGTTCGCGACGCGGCCGGAACTGTAAAGAAAATCCCGGTGCAGTCCGCCCCAGCACACAACTACATTCTCGGAGTTGATTTTCATGGCGATGACATTTGGGTGGCGACTGCAAAAGGATTGAGCCACGGAATTCGACTAAGCGGAACTGAGAAAACACAAAGCCTGAGCAAGAACACGGCAGCACGGAAAAAATAATGGGAGCCATCTATGAATGTCGCAGATTTACTTGCAGAAGTCGCAACAGCGCCCGTCCTAAAGCGGGCCATTACCAACCATGACACGCTCAACGAGGCCTATGACTACGGCAGTGCCTTTTCGCGTGGCATGCGCATCGATCTGAACGGAGTGACTATCCTGCTGATTTCGGGAACCGCCAGCATCGACGATGCGGGCCGAACCGTACACGTCGGTGATCTGCGCGCGCAACTTCGGCGTACGTTCGAAAACATTACGAAGCTGCTAGCGTCCGAAGGCGCGACCTGGCACGACATCGTCCGCACAACCTGCTATTTGCGAGACATTGAGCGCGACTATGCCGCCTTCAATGAAGAACGCACGCTCTTTTACCAAGAGCAGAAGCTCGATCCTTTGCCGGCTTCCACGGGAATTCAGGCCATCCTCTGCCGTCCGGATCTGCTGGTCGAGATTGAAGCGATTGCCATGTTTCGGCGGGAATCGCCAACGGAGTGAGGCCCATGCGTTCGGTATGCGCTTTCGTGATCGCCGCCATGCTCGCATGCTGCGCCGTGGCGCAAGCTCCGCCCTGTTCCTGCGGCCAACATCCTCCAGGCCATCCCGCAGCGCGATCGTTGAAACCCTACACCAGTGCCCCAGAGGATTTGCGCCCGTTTTCAAAGTTCACAACCCCCTATCACGAGTTTTACCAGGATCTGATCGAGTACAACGGGGCTGCGCGCGATGTTCCTGATCCTGATCTGAGTTCTCTCAGCGAAATTCGTATCGGCCTCCTCGCTCCGCTCCACGATCATCCCGATCAGGTTCTCGGCCAGCACATGCTCGACGGCGCACAGATGGCCATCGACCAAGCCAATGCTGCGGGCGGCTACTGCGGCAAGCCGTTCCGGCTCATTACGCATAACGACTACAACAACTGGCAGAACAGCAGTCCGGCGGCGGCAGGTGTTGCGAAGGATTCTGCGATCTGGGGCGCGGCTGGCAACGAGGCGGTCCGGATGGTTTATGACGACAAAGTCTGGGCGATCTTCGGCTCCATCAGTTCGGAGTCCACGCACATCGCGCTTCGCCTGATGCTTAAGGCGGAAACTCCCATCGTCAATAGCGCCTCAACCGATCCAACGATTCCAGAAACCGGCGTACCATGGTACTTCACCGACATTCAGGACGATCGCGTGCAGGGTTACACGCTGGCTCGGCATGTCTACTCCGAACTGGGGTTCAAGCGCGTTGCCATCCTGCGGGTGAACGATCGTTATGGACGATTCGGAGTCCTGAAATTCCGCGATGCTTCGCGGCGGCTGGGTCATCCCGTGGTGATCGAACAGAAATTCATGCCCGGCGATACCGATTTTCGCCACCAGCTGCAAATCATCGAAGATTCGCGCGTCGATGCTATCGTGCTGTGGACCGACATCGGCCCAACAGCCATGATCCTGCAGCAGATGCAAGAGCTGGGGATGAAGCAGCGTGTTTTCGGCAGCCATCGGACGGTTGGCGACGAACTCATCCAACTCGCCGGACCTGCTGCCGAAGGTTTCGAAGCCGTATTTCCCTACGACCCGGCGCGTACCGATCCGCGCTGGCTCGAGTTCAACGATCAATATGAGGCGCGATATCGCGAAAAGCCCGATCATTTCACCGCCCTCGCCTATGACGCGATGCAGATTCTGCTCAAGTCCATCTGCCGCGCCGGACTCAATAAAGGTCGTATTCGCGATGCGCTGACTGCAACTGAAAGTTATCACGGCGTGACCGGCGACATGGTGTTCGATCCGAATTGCAAGAACATCTCACCGATGTTTCTGGCTCGCGTTCACAACGGAGCCATCACCTACCGGCGCATCACCATGGAGAAACCCTATGCGCGCGTCGGTGAAAATGGAGTTCAGTACACGGGGCCATCGCTGCCCGATGAGCACGCCGCAAATCTGCGCATTGCGATTTTCGGCCCTCATGCCGACCGGCTAGTGGGATCATCGGAAATTGTTCAGGCACTCAAGACGCTGGGCGCCCCATTTCTGGCTGCTGTTGCCAGAAGTGGGGATTTGGCTGCCAAGCATAAGGGTATTTCGCTCGTCGCGATTCCTTCCGACACCGCCTGGGGCAAAGCTTCGGATGAATTGGTAAAAGCGGTTTACCAGCAGCACGTGCTGGCCATCATCGCGCTCGATCGCGCTTCCAGCCATCTCGCCGAACAGATCGGAGTGAAATCGTTCGTCCCGATTATCGCCATTTCTTCTGATCGAATGCTCACCTCCACCAACATCCCCTGGATCTTCCGGCTGCCGGAGGGGACGCCGCTGCGGCAAGCTTTGGATTGCGTATCTGCGGCGATCGCGGAAGCTGGTCCGAATCGCGGCAAGATTCGCCAGATTCTGGCTTCCGGCGCCAATCTGGCCGGGCTTCGATTCGATTTCACGGGAGAAGCGGAGCGCTGAGCGGATTTCGCTTTTCGAATGGGACGGAACGCCGATTCCCGGGTTTAATGATCCCGGAAAGAATGCCGCTGCGTTTACAATATCTGCCGTGACTCGCGCCCTGAACTCCTCTCAAGTCGTCAACATCGAAGACCTGCGCCGCATCGCGCACGCCCGCGTTCCCAAAGCGGTTTTCGACTATCTCGACGGAGGCGCCGAAGGCGAACTCACGCTGGCAGAAAACTGCCGCGCCTTTCACGAAGTCACCTTTCGTCCGCGCGGCGCGGTGGCCGTGCCTGGCTGCAGTCTGAAAACAAAAGTGCTCGGCCACGAAATCTCGTTCCCGGTGATGCTCGCGCCCGTGGGCTACAGCCGCCTGATGTATCCCGAGGGAGAAGTTGCCGCGGCGCGCGCCGCCGGCGAAGCGGGCACCGGCTACATCCTTTCCACCATCTCGGGACATAAACTGGAAGACGTTCGTGCGGCCTCGCGCGGTCCGGTTTTCTATCAGCTTTATCTGATGGGCGGGCGCAAAGCAGCCGAGGGCTCGCTCGATCGCGCGCGCAAGGCCGGTTTCTCTGGACTTGTGATCACCGTGGATACTCCGGTAGCCGGCATGCGCGAGCGCGATCCGCGCAACGGCATGAAGGAGCTCGTGGGTCCGTCCGTGTTTGCGAAGATTCCTTATCTGGCAAATCTCATGGCGCATCCCGGCTGGCTGACTTCCTTCCTGCTCGATGGTGGCGTGCCCAGGTTGGAAAATATTGTGGTCCCCGGCGAAGGTCCCATGAAGCTCGTCGATGTGGGCGCGGCGCTGGCGGAATCGACGGTCACATGGCAAGACCTGCGCTGGATTCGCGAACTGTGGCCGGGGCCGATCATCGTGAAAGGTCTTCTCATCGCCGACGATGCCCGTCGCGCCATGGACGAAGGCGCCGCGGCCGTCGTGGTTTCGAATCACGGAGGGCGCCAGCTCGATTCCGTTTCTCCCACCTTGCGCGCGCTTCCCGAGATTGTGGCCGCGGTCAACGGACAAATCGAAGTGCTTATGGATGGCGGCGTCCGCCGCGGAAGTGACATTGTGAAAGCGTTGTGCCTTGGTGCGCGGGCCGTGCTGATCGGACGCGCCTACGCCTACGGACTGGCGGCCGCCGGCCACGCCGGCGTGACTCGCGCTCTCCAGATCCTGCGCGCGGATGTGGAACGCACCCTGCGCCTGCTGGGCTGCGCTTCAGTCACGGAGCTGAATCGTTCGTATGTCGAGGTTCCGGCTACCTGGGCGCGAATGTGATCGGCGGGTTCATCCTGCACGAGATTTCGCGAAGCGTCCCGGCGTGCCTGGTGCTCGTAGCGCGATGGGCTCGCTAATCCGCTGCCATGCCCTGCGCCTCAGGTTCCATGCTGGTTTCGGCGGAGGCGTAGGCAGCCTCGCCGAGTTTCTCTCTCCGCAATTGCGCTTCGAGAGCCGCGAGTTGGGCCTCAATATCGTCCACCGCTTTTCGCTTGCGAATGACTTCTTCGCGATAGCGGCGCAGGAAATAATCAATCGTTTCTACCCGAATGCGGATCGACCCGGACGGCTTATTCTCGTCAAGATCCTTGAAGCAGAAATACGGCGTCCCTGACTGCTCAATAATGCCTTCCACCACGCCGTAAATCGGAGCATCGTGTCCGCACTTGAAGCTGGAAATTTCGAGCGCGACCAGGTTAGGATGACGCGCCGTAAATTTCGCCGCCCAGACTTTGTGGTTCGTGCTGCAGGAGTAGGAATTCTTCCAGGCATCGCCGATATCGAGCGGGCTGCTGATTATGCCCGCGCGCACCTCTTCGCCGAAAAGCCGCTCCAGCAGGTCTTCGTCGAGGGGCAGCGTATTCTGCGAAAAAATCGGGTAGCCCAGCTTCTGGAATTCGTCGAGGATTTCGTGATTCAGGCCGGGATCATGATGATACGGACGTCCGAGCATCACGATGCCGATGCGGTCTTCGCGCTCAAGTTGATCGAGCACCTGCCGCGCGCGGCCGCGAATGTTGTTTTCGTAGCTCTTTAGCGCTTCGAACCCGGATTCGACGGCACGATCATTTTCTTCCAGGGAAAGCCCCAGCACTGGCTGGAAGGCCTGCAACATCTGATGGGAGAACAACTTCCGATCCGAGAAATTCAGCACCGGATCGATGTATTTCACGTTGTGCTCGGCGAAAACATCGTTTTCTTTCGTGAATGCGGCTTTCACCGTCTCCGGCGTCGCCGTCACCGTGGGGCAGGCATTCGCGGCCACAATGTTGACCAGCGGCGAATGCAGCACGTCATACATCGGGAAGAAGATGGCATCAAGCGGCTTCTTGCGATGCTTTTCCTGAATCAGGTTGTAGACGTGGGAAATGCCGATCTTGGCCGGAAAGCAGGGATCGATTGCGCCCCGGCTCGCTCCCGCGCGGTACAGCTCGGAACTGGTGTAGTCGGAATAAATGACGTTCTCCGGTTGCACGCCCAGGCTTTCGAAATACGCATTGAACAGCGGAGCATAGGTGTAGATATTGAGTACGCGCGGAATGCCGATGCGCAGGCTCTTGCGCTTCTCCATCAGCGCCCGGCGTTCCTTGTCGCCCTTCTTCCAGCCCGCCCAGGCACGCGTCGGCAGCGGGTCGGCCACGTTCTTTACATTCGTGGGGCGGAAAACTTCCTTCGAAGCATAGTCGACGAAGTTGGGATGTTTGGCGCGGATTGAATCGAGTCCGGCCTTGATGTCCTTCATATCGTTGACGTCTTCAACCGTGCCCTTCTCGCAGGTGGCGATGATTAGCCGCTGCTCGCCGTGCATGAGCGGAACTTTCGTGACTTTCTGGATGGGCACGAAGCTGAGGTCGTTCTTGGGCTGCGTGCGGATGTCGATGAATGTGCGCAGGCAATCGTTCTTGCAGAAATGACAGCGTGTGTCTTCGTTCCGCGTCGTACGATATTCGATTTTACGGACTGCGTCGAGGCCGACAAATGTCGTGGTCTGGCCATTGCGCCACAAACGCAGCGCTTCCTGTGCCGCTCCGATCGCGCCCGATTCGCCGCAATGCTCGTGAACGATGATCTCCGGCTGCTTGCCCGTCGACCGGAAGCTGCTGCGGATGAAATCGACTTCCGCTTTCACGACCGCCAGATTGTTCTGCGTTCCGCCTTGCAGCACGAAGCGCGAGCCCAAAGCCGCGAGATTCGGAATGCTGGCGACATACAAGAAAACGTTCTTGGGAAGGACGGCCGCCAGTCCCGCCAGGATTTCTTCCGCGCGCCAGCCCTGCCGCTGGAAGTTCACAATGTCAGACTGCATGAACACCGCGCAGCCGTAACCGAACACCGGCATGGCCTGCGCCGAGAAGGCCAGATCGGCGTACTGATTCACGCTCAGCCCGAAGCCTTCGGCGGTCGATTGCAGGAAGTATCCATTTCCCGCCGAGCACTGAGTGTTCAGCTTGAAATCTTTTACCCGGCCGTTATGCAGGATGATGATCTTGATATCCTGCCCGCCGACATCGACGATCACGTGCGGATCTTCGTAGAACTTCAACGCTGATTCGGTGTGCGCCACGGTCTCGACCAGAGCAACGTCAGCGTTGAGCACGTCCTTCAGAATGTCTTTGGCGTAGCCGGTCGTCGCCACCCCGAGAACTTCCAGTTTCGCGTTCTGCGCTTCCACCTGGCCGCGCAGATTCTCGAACATCTCAATCGTGTCCTGGATCGGATTGCCGTTCGAGAGCTGATACGACTTGCAGAGGATGTCGCCCTTCTCGCTGAGCAGCACGGCTTTCGTCGAAGTCGATCCGCCGTCAATGCCAATGAATCCGCCGACGGTGCTGTTCTTCTGGAACACCGCGGGCGTGAACTTGTTCCGCTTGTACGCCTGTTTGAAAATGTCCAGATCTTCGGGCTTTTCCACTAATCCCTTGCCGCCGAATTTTGCTTTCTCTTCCTGGCGCCCGAACTCGATGTAGTGAACCAGCTGTTCGTATCCGCGGTAGCAACCCACGCAATCTTCTTCGCTGCGTCCGAACTCGATCGCGCCCAGAGCCGCGAAATACTGCGCGTTCTGCGGAACCTTGATCAGGTCTTCCGGTTTCGCGCCGTCGGGAACCTGAACCTTCCGCTCCTGCCACATGCGGGGAATATTCGCTTGCCACGCCTCCCTCATGCCTTTGATGAAGCTGTTCGGACCGCCCAGCAGCAACACATGCGGACGCAAGGTGTGGCCCCGCGTGAGCACGCTCAGATTTTGCAGCACGATCGCCTCAAACAACGAAGCCATCAACTCATCCGCAGGCGTTCCAACTTTCTGCAGGCCGTTGATATCGGTCTCGGCGAATACGCCGCACTTGCCTGCTACTTTGTGCAGCTTGATCCCGTGATATTTCTGTTCAGCTAAGAGTTCGGTGGGAATTTTCAGCTTGGCATTGATCTTGTCGATGACCGCGCCCGTACCTCCGGCGCACTTATCGTTCATCGAAGGAATTTTCTTCTTGCGTCCGGTCTCATCGTCATCTTTGAAGACGATGATCTTCGCGTCCTGTCCACCCAGTTCAATCACCGAGTAAACTTCCGGATGCAATTTCTCGACAGCCAGCGAAACCGCCGTGACTTCCTGTACGAACTTGGCGCCGATCTGCTCGGCAATCGATCCGCCGCCAGAACCGGTGAGGAACATGCGGGTATTGTTGCGGTCGATCCCGATCTCGGCTTCCATCCGCTTCAGAAATTCCAGGGTTTTTTCCGGTTGCTTGGTTTCGTGGCGCTGGTAATCCTGCCAGAGCACCTTGTCGCTGGCCGCTTCGACTGCGACTGCCTTGACCGTCGTAGAACCCACGTCGAGCCCGACCAGGAACTCGGCGCTGCGCTCATGCGGCTTGTGCGCGGTGGGCGAACGGCGAGGCGTGCAGGTTGCAGGAAGACCCTCAAGCCCGGCGATCTGGACTAGCGGGGAACTATGATGCTCGTGATCGTGCATTCTCCCTCACTTCCAAACTCTAAAACAACTTGGGGGTGCCCCAGGTTTCGCCGATTTCGCGAAACCTGGGAATCTCCGCCCTTGCGTGCTCGGAGCGGACAGCAGTTTCAATCTCCCATCGCTGGCGCTTCTGCCACGCGTACCCGCAAGCGTTTCCGGAAGCGCGTGTCTTTGTCGATGCGATCACTGACGTGCAGAATGAACTGCGCCGCCGTCCCCGCCACCCCTTCACGATGCGGTACGTGATAGAACGGCCTCTTCAGCTCGGGATGCTCATCGATGTACTCACGGATCTCGGCCAGGCTCTTGCCCGTTGACTTCAGGCACTGCTCGAATTCGGTCTTGGCCTTAACCTTCGCCTCGCCTAGCGCCATCTGCACGCGGCTGTGGGCGTTGACTTCGCCTTCGCCGGAAGTTTCGATCGGCAGGAAAATCATGTCTTTGAATTTATTGACCACTGCCGATTGCACGCCATCTGACTGCGACGAGGGCATGCAGCCAAACGGTTTCAGAGCCAGCACCATGTGGCAAAGTTTGTGAATGGTGTAGTAAACGTTCTTGCCGACCTCGAGGTGGCCTTCTCCCCCACGCGCGAACTGGTTGTAGAAGGGATGCGCCAACTCGGCCAGCTCCGTCTGCGGCGCGAGATGATGCGTGATCCCGCCCAGATTCTTGGCCGTGCGGTGGTAGAAAAATCCCCACATGCGTTCGCCAAACCCGATGCCCCAGAGTTTTTTTCGCAGTCCGATGTAGTTGGCGAAGTTATTCTTCAGCTCATACCACTTGGGCTCGCGGTGCGGACGATTCACCGGCCACTTCGCAATCGCGTGCGCTTTGGCCTGATACATCAGATACGCGACCCAGGTCGCGATGGGCTCAACCAAGACCTGCGCGCCCTCGCGCTCCAGAAATTCGAACATGTGGAAGTTGCCGTCCCCCTCGGTCGTTTGCGCCCAGAATTCTCCGGTGATCTTCGCCACCGGCTTCACGCGCGTGCGGTCCACTTCGATGGAGTTGATCTTTTCGCGCGCGGTCCTGAGCGCGTTCAGGTAATCCTTGCCCCACATGTGCTCGTGCCATTTGCCGAACACGTTCAGCGTGTTGCGCAGGATCTTATTGCTTTTTACCTTGGGCTTGAGCCAGTTGGGCGCGCACTGCTCGATCTCGAACGCCTTACGGTTCTTCAGGTCTTTGCACAAATCATCCACCATCTCGTGAAAGACGCGCTCCGTTTCACCGGCGTTCACTTCATAGGGACGAATCTGGTGAATCATATCGTTGATCACGTCCCCCAGGTGCATCGCATTCAGCATGCCGAATCCGAAGTCGATGGTGAACTTCAGTCCGGGCTCGCCTGACGCAGCCTTAATGCCGTCGCTGTCTTTAAACAGCAGCACGCGGAATCCATCAAAGCCCGCGTTCTTCAGGGCGTAGCGATACTCGGCTTCGTACATGCCGAACCGGCAGGGGCCGCAAGATCCGGCGGTAAAGAAAACGTAATTATCGAGAATATCCTGGCGCGACACCCCTTCTTTTTCGAGGAATTGCAGATACTGCACCAGGTTGCCGACGGTGAAATAGGTCGGATTGCACTGGCCGTTGTTGCCGAACTCTTTGCCGATCTGGAAGGCCGGCACGTCCGGCACGGGTAATTTCTCGCAACGATAGCCGCAGCCCTGGAATACGGCGCGAATCAAGTCCTCGTGCTTCCAGGTAAATCCGCCAAACAGAATGGTCGTGTGGTTGCGTTGTTCCGCCGTAAATGCCCGTTCCACCGGACGATGGAAATGCGCGGGCTGATCGAGCCCGGCAATTCTGCGCAGGCGGGCGCGCTCGGCGTCTAAGCGAGCTTTGATTTCGGCATCATCTTCAATTTGGATGAGATTCGTCGCCATGTCTTCCTCCGGCATTGGGCTGAGTGGTTGCTTGGTTGCGGGCGGCGCAGACGATTGGATAGCAGGAACTCGAGCGAAAACTCGGAACGGGAACGATGGGACAAGAAGTCCCTCGGGTTAGATCACACCTACCAGCAAACTCCATCGGAACTCCAAAACATTGCTAGGAGGTTCGCAACCTACACTAGCGGAGCTACTAATAAACCAAAACCCCAGGAGCGGCTGTGAATCGGGAAACGTTGTCTTTCAGATGCAAGGACGAAACTGCGGTTGCTTAAATTTTCAACAGCAGCGGTATTACTTTTCGATTCCCCACAATTATCTCCAAGTTTACCGCCGGAAAAGTCACAGGCGCAAGCGCGAGTTAGCGATCGGGCGCATCGGATTCTTAAATTGACAATAATCCGAGGTTAGACAGCGGTCCCCTCCAGCGAACGAAGTCTCCGGGGTCCAATTCTCCGAGATCTTTGCGACGGCGCAAGCGAAGGCCATTGAAAATTTGACCCACCCCGTTGGGAGGTGCACTGGCGCTGCCCGGGTCCTGTGAACCCGCTGCGGAAAAGCTCTCCAATCCCAAGCACTTACCGGCCTCTACAATATCCGCACCCCTGGTTCGTCTACAGAAATGGATGAACGAAGCGGCGAGCCCGAGATACGGAGCGCTCGAGCGGATGACACTCGAACAGGACCGGCGCATCTCCGAAGTGGTCAAGCGGGAGCAATCCCGGCTGCGCAATTTCATCCGCCGGCGCGTGCCCGATTCGCTCGACGCGGAAGACATTCTGCAGGACGTCTTTTGTCGCCTGGTCGAGGCGAACCGCCTGCTGATGCCCATCGAGCACGTGACCGGATGGTTGTTTCAGGTAGCGCGCAATCGCATCACCGATCTGTTTCGCAAGAAAGAGCCGGAGAGTTTTGGCGACCTGGCGGCAGAAGCGGACGAGCCTGGTGATTTCACTGATTTCGAGGACCTGCTGCCTTCGCCCGATGCCGGACCCGAGGCAGCTTTCGCCCGAAATCTGCTGCTCGACGAGTTGGAGCGGGCACTCGACGAACTGCCGGAGGAACAGCGCGAGGCATTTGTGGCGAATGAGTTTGAAGGGCGCAGCTTCAAGGAGATGTCGGCCGCAAACGGCGTCAGTGTCAATACTCTGCTCTCGCGCAAGAGATACGCGGTACAGCATCTGCGGCAGCACCTGCGGCGTGCATACGACGAGTTTACAAAGTGAGGATCGAAATATGAGAAAGAAATGGTATTGGATCGCGCCCCTGGCGATTGTGGCGTTTCCGCTGTTTATCTTTATTGGTGGCGAAGTGGTGATGCACCTGTGGAATTGGCTGCTCCCGCCGCTGTTTGGCTGGCGCATGCTCACCTTCTGGCAAGCGCTGGGTTTGCTGGCGTTGTGCCGGATCCTATTCGGCCGATGGGGAGGCCACGGCCGAGGCCCAAGTCGCGGATGGCGCTTCCGCGACCGCTGCCGGAACATGACACCAGAAGAACGGGAGAAGTTCCGGAAGGCGATGGCGGAGGGCTACGGCTTCGGGGCGTCCGCCGAAAAAGCGGCACAGTAGGTGGGGATTATCTTAGATGGGATTATGTAGGGGCAGCCGCCCTCGGCTGTCCGTTCGAGCGAAGCTCGACATGTTCAGACAGTGAGGATGAAGTGGGGTGTTCAGGCAGTAAGGACGAAATGGCCCACCCCACAGCCTGCCCTGAGCGAAGTCGAAGGGTCTCGCCGTTGTTGCGAGACATGGGAACTGGCAGAGGGCCTGCGCCACCCGGCAAATTTCAGAGCTGGTGGATGGTCTGCTCGCGACGAGAAATGCCCGGTGGTGCTTCTAGGAGACCGATGGGCCGGGAATCCTGGACTGGCGCGACCCCTCCCACATCGTGCGTCGCCCAGCAAGCTCCAGCGGCCCGTTAAACCGGTTTAACGACTGAATTTAAGTGATTGATTGTACGTTAGTTATACAGATTCATTTGAACAGCACTCCGGCGACGGAAGATGCCTCAGCTCAGTCATTTGCGTGATGTCTGCACCGTTTCTGGTGCAGCTCGTAGCCGATCGTGGTCTTGACTTTTCCGGAGACGCGGAAGGGCCGGCCCAACGAAGCCCCTGCAGGGTGCCGATCCTCAAGAAAAACCGCGGAGAAAAAATGAGCGCCCAGCGGGAAGTCCGCCCAGGGCACCGGCCTACTTCCTGATTTCCCGGCCTGCCCAGGAGGCAATCGCGCCCTTGGCCGCAGCTCGACTTGAAACGCGAAACTTTACCATCTGGCAAAGCTGGTCGTAGAGTCGGTCGTAGGAGGCCACTTCAATGTCGTCATTTCGGAGATCAATTAAGCGATCTCTGTCCTTCGCGGCGTAGTCTTTTCGCCGACCGATCACGACCCGTGATCGCGCTTGGTGGCGAGCTCCCGGGAATCCACTCAGTTGAAGGTCTTTCCAATTGTCCTTCATGTGCCTTCTGTAGTCACTGACCTGCTGCTGAGCTTCCCGACATTTCTGAGAAATGCCGCGAGTGTTTATAACTTGAGCCGTGGGGCTTTCGAGCTCGACTATAGTCCATTCGGGTCCGTTCGAGTTCCAATCGCACACGAGGAAATCCGGCTGCCAACCCCCTCCAAGAGCTTTTCCCAAAGACTGCCGCGGCAGGACCCAGACAGTGTGCGGGCTAAAAAAACTCACAAGTACCGCTGGGTTGGCCTCCAGGAATTCCTGCATGGGCTTTTCGCTGCGCCGCGTTTCCGCAGCTCTGAGGGCCTCGGAAAAGCGACTCAGGATGCTCCTCGTCACCTCCGCGTAGTCGACCGGTGGACGCTCCATCATCACACTAGGGATCGGAAAGGGTTTAACATCCTCTCGGTGTTTCATTTGTTCCAGAACGCTCCTTGACGTCTCGTCGAATGCTATCCTACGTCGCTTGCCAAGAGAAACGTAAATGTCCGCAGGGAGGCCTCGGTTGAGTAACCGGACGGTGAGGATAGTACTAATGCTCGTCCTCGTGCCAACGTTAGAGTTCCGCTGCCATGCCCAGCAGAAGGGCGGGGCGCCGCCACAGCAGGACATCGTCAGGGTACTCGTCCAAGGCGACTCCAGCCGGCTACCCGACTTTGTTGAAAGCTGCAGGAGGGGATTCGCCGATCGCGGCATGAAATTGCTGTTGGCGAAATTTGATGAGAGCTACGACTACAACATTGTTTTGGCTCAAGAAAGTTCCGTTTCTGGCGCATCAGCAGCGGTGGTCGCGCTTGACTCGAAGGGGCGCTTCATTGCCTCGGTGGTGCGATCGGGACGCTGGTCTGGAAAGGGAGCCTTTAACGCCTCAGCCAAGGAACTCGCCAAGAAGCTAGCGGTCCTCAGAAACCACTAGGCGCAGCTCCTGTTGTCGGGCTCATGAGCCCGCTGAGTCATCACGTAAAGATCAAAATCCCCGCCCTGTCTCCGCAAAGAACGCGGAGACGAGGACGGGGCAACCCGGCTCCTGTTGTCGGGCTCATGAGCCCGCTGAATCACGCGTCAAAATCAAAATCCCCACCCTACGAAGAACACCTAGGGTGGGGCACCCGTTTCTTCTACACTTCCAAAAACTGTCGAGCTTCGCTCGACCGGACAGCCGAGGGCGGCTGTCCCTACATCAATTACACCAAGCCCTGGTCCAGCATGGCATTGGCGACTTTCAGGAAGCCGCCGATGTTGGCGCCGTTCACCAGATTGCCGGGCGTGCCGTATTTCTCGGCCGTTTCGAAGCAGTTCTTGTGGATGGCGATCATGATTTTGTGCAGACGGTCGTCGACTTCCTCGCGGGTCCAGGTCAGACGGGCGCTGTTCTGGGCCATTTCGAGTCCGGACGTGGCCACTCCGCCAGCATTGGCAGCCTTGGCCGGTCCGTACAGGATCTTGGCATCGAGGAACATCTTGGTTGCTTCGAGCGTGGACGGCATGTTCGCGCCCTCGGCCACCAGCTTGACGCCATTCTTTATCAGGTTCGCCGCATCCTTCGCGGTGATTTCATTTTGCGTGGCGCTCGGGAAAGCGCAATCGGCCTTCACGTTCCACAGCGGATTGTGATCCAGCTTGATATCGGTGGGCATGAAGATCGCCTTCTTGAACTTGTCGGCGTAGTCGCGGATGCGTCCACGCTTCACGTTCTTCAGTTCCATCACCCAAGCCAGCTTATCGCGATCGATGCCATCCGGATCGTAGATCACGCCGTTCGAATCGGACACGGTCACAGGCTTGGCGCCGAAGTCGATCAGCTTCTCGATCGTGTATTGCGAGACATTGCCGCTGCCCGAGACCAGGCAGAGTTTGCCTTCGAGCGTCTGTTTCTTCGTCTTCAACATTTCGTTGGCGAAGTAAACGCAGCCATAGCCAGTCGCTTCCGGACGAATCAGCGAACCACCCCAGCCCAGACCCTTACCGGTCAGGACGCCGGTGAATTCGTTGCGCAGCCGCTTGTATTGGCCAAAGAGGAAGCCGATTTCGCGTCCGCCCACGCCGATGTCGCCAGCCGGAACGTCGGTATCCGGCCCGATGTGGCGTTGCAGTTCGGTCATGAAGCTCTGGCAGAAGCGCATCACTTCGTTGTCACTCTTGCCCTTGGGATCAAAATCCGATCCGCCTTTGCCGCCACCCATGGGCAGCGTGGTCAGCGAGTTCTTGAAGACCTGCTCAAAGGCCAGGAACTTCAGGATGCCTAGATTCACGCTGGGATGGAAGCGCAGTCCGCCCTTGTAGGGGCCGATGGCGCTGTTCATCTCGATGCGGAATCCGCGGTTGACCTGAATGTTGCCCTGATCGTCAAACCACGGAACGCGGAACATGAGAACGCGCTCGGGCTCAACAATTCGTTCTAGCAGCTTCGCCGACTGATACTCGGGATGCTTGGACAAAACCAAACGAAGAGAATCGAACACTTCAGCAACCGCCTGATGGAACTCAGGCTCGGCTGGATTTTTTGCTTTCACACTGATCATCACGGACTCAATGTAGTCCCCAGGGACTTTCACTCCTGGGTGTGTCATCACAGACATGGTTACGACCTCCGTAGGTACTGCTTGAACATAATGCCGCTCCCTAATTGTGGGCTCCTGCAGGACAGGGGCAGTGATAATTCTCACGGCCGGCGGTGATTTGAGTCACGCCGCTGTAGCCTGCTTGTAATCAGTAAGATACGGAGAGCGCAGGGGGTGACTCGAGGGATACGTCGAGCGCCATCCCCTAGTTCGGGGTTGGTTTCGTGGGGAACTATGCAATCATTGATTGCACTGCTATCATTGATTGCATGGCCAGCATTACCATCAGGAATCTGGAACCCGACACGAAACGCCGGCTCAAAATCCGGGCGGCCATGAATGGACGCTCGATGGAGCAGGAAGCGCGCGAAATCCTGAAGAGCACGCTGGCCCAGACCGCGAAGAAAAAGGCCAACCTGGCCGAGCGCATTCGCGCGATCTTCGGCCCGCTGGGAGGAGTGGACCTGGAACGTCTTCCCCGCGAGCCCCTTCGCGATCCGGATTGGCTCGGTGAAAAGGAGTAAGCAAGGCCTCGTCAACCTACAGTCGATGATCATTCTCGATACCAACGTCGTGTCGGAACTGATGCGGCCAGCGCCGGAGCGGATGGTTCTGCGCTGGTTCAGCAATCAGGCTGCGGAAGACCTGCATGTCACCAGTGTCACGATGGCGGAAATTCTTTACGGCATTGAACTCATCTCCTCGGGCAGGCGTCGCGACGTAGTTCGGGCGGGCGCGGAGAAAATGTTTGGGGACGTGTTCGCGGATCGCACTCTGACCTTCGAAGACAGAGCCGCGCAGGCTTTCTCGCAGATTGCGTCATCGCGCCGCCGGCAGGCGAAACAGATGTCCGGAGTCGACGCGCAGATTGCCGCGATCGCGCGGGTGCATGGAGCGACGCTGGCCACGCGGAATCCCTATGTCTTCGAAGGATGCGGCGTGAGGCTGGTCAACCCGTGGGAGGGGTGAGACTCTCTCTAATCCCAAACGGAATTGTCATCCTGAGCAAAGCGAAGGACCTATGCAGGCCCGCTTGTACTCCCCTAATCCAATCTCTCTACAAACACGTTCTTCGCGGCTTCGATACACGCCGCCTGCATCGCACCCGGGCGCTCAGGTTGGAGAGGGCATACCTCGAAGTCGGCATAAATGACGCTCTTGCCTGGGTCGAGCTGCTTAGAGACACTCTCCGGTAGCTCAGGATGCTCATTGTCGCCGTTGTCGTCGCCGCGTGTATTCACTGACGGACCGCTGTAGATTCCGAGCAGACGATGTGTACCAACCTTCCAGAGCCGGAGAGCGGGTGTACCGTTTCCGTAAGTCAGCCGTCCGTGAGTCCAGTAACAAGAGGAAGCATTCCCTTCTGTCTTGCAGGGAATCTTGCGAGTCCGTGCCGGATCCTCCGCTGCCACTGCCGGCCACACAAGAAGAATAACAGTCATCACAACTACGAAGCGTTTCATGAACGATACCTCGCGAACATCCTCAGTCTTGTCATTCTGAGCGAAGCGAAGAACCTGTGTAATCTGCTTGCGCCAGCAAACTGCATTGATCCTTCGTCGCAAAGAGCGCTCCTCAGGATGACAAGGCGTTTTGTGGTGCACCCTGGTCAACAGATCCTCGGGAGTTGTTCGCCGCTGAGCATGTCGACGACGCGGTTGCCGCCGATTCGGCTTTGCAGGACTACCGTTCGGCCTGGGCTCTCTTCTACTTTGCCGACTTGCACTGACGCTTGCGACACTTCCACTTTCTTGAGAATGTCGAGGGTCGCATCGGCTTGCGACTCCGGAACGAACACCGCGAAGCGGCCTTCGTTCGCCACGTAGAGCGGATCGAGGCCCAGAATTTCGCAGGCGCCCTGCACGACTTCATCGACGGGAATCGACGCTTCTTGCAGATGGATGCAGACGTTCCGGTCGGCTGCGATCTCGTTCAAGGTCGTCGCCAGGCCGCCGCGGGTTAGATCGCGCAGGCAATGGATTTCAATTCCAGCGTTGAGTAGAGCCTCGACCGCCGGCCACACGTTAGCGCAATCGCTCACGATAGGAGATTCGAATTCCAATCCTTCGCGGACCGACAGAATTGCCACGCCGTGCCGGCCGAGATCGCCGCTGATGATGACGACATCTCCCGGTTGCACCGATGCGGGCCCGATCTGGTGCTGCCTTCCCACGTCTCGCAACGACGGCGAGACATGGGGCACCCCATCGTCTTCTCGTTTGACGTCGGATGCCCCGAGTCTCGCCGAATTTGCGAGACCCGGAAACTCCTCAATCACTCCGATCCCGGATGTGTTAATGAAAATGCCGTCGCCCTTGCCTTTATCGACAACTTTCGTATCGCCGGTGACGAGTTTGACTCCGGCGGCTGCCGCAGCCTCCTGCATTGACCTCACGACCGTGCGCAGCGTTTCCATCGGCAAGCCTTCTTCCAGAATAAATCCGCTGCTGAGGTAGAGCGGGCGAGCACCGCACATGGCGAGATCGTTCACCGTGCCGTTGACGGCGAGATCGCCGATGTTGCCGCCGGGAAAAATCAGCGGGCGCACCACGAAGGAATCGGTGGTAAAAGCCAGGCGCGCGCCATTGACCGAAACCACCGCGCCATCATGGCGCTGTTCGAGCGCCGCATTCGAAAACGCAGGAATAAAAATTTTTTCAATGAGCTGATGCGTCAACCGTCCGCCGCCGCCGTGCGCCAGAACGATGCGATCGTCAGCGACTCGCGGGACTGGACAGCTCAGTTTGAACGTGGTGATTTTGGCGTCTGCCATAGTGATAGTAGGCCGCGCACGCGCCTTCCGACGATACCATGGGAGCGCCCAGCGGATTTTCCGGCGTGCATTTCACGGCGAAAGCCGGGCACTCGTGCGGTTTCTTGAGGCCTTGCAGAATCAGCCCGCTGATGCACTCCGGCGATTCGCGCGCCGGCTCGCCGGAGAATGGGAAACGGCAGTTGGCGTCGTATTTCTGGAAGCGCCCGCGCAATTGAAATCCGCTGGCGGGAATTTCTCCCAAGCCGCGCCACTGCCGCGGAACGATTTCAAAAACTTCTGCGATCCGCTCCTGCGCCGGACGATTCCCTTCCCGCCGCACCGCGCGGCTGTATTGATTTTCGACCTCGTGCCGGCCTTCTTCGAGCTGGCTCACGGTCATGTGAATGCCTTCGAGAATATCGAGCGGCTCGAATCCAGTCACCACGATGGGAACTTTATACCTTTCAGTGATCGGAAAATATTCCTCGAAGCCCATGATGGTGCAGACATGGCCGGCGGCGAGAAAGCCCTGCACCACGCAGGTGTCAGAGGAGAGCAGCGCTTCCATGGCCGGAGGAACCAGTACGTGCGAAACGAGGAGAGAAAAATTCTCGACGCCGTCGTGATCGGCTTGCCACGCCGACATTGCATTGGCTGGCGCGGTGGTCTCGAATCCTACGGCGAAAAAGACCACTTGCTTTTCCGGATTCGCTTTCGCCAGCTTCAGCGCGTCCAGCGGCGAATAGACAATGCGCACATTGGCGCCTTCGGCTTTCACATCGAACAAGCTCTTCGACGAGCCGGGCACGCGCAGCATGTCGCCGAAAGAACAGAAGATCACGTCCGGCCGCATGGCGATGGCAACCGCCTTGTCGATCAGTTCGATTGGAGTTACGCAGACCGGAC
Source organism: uncultured Acidobacteriaceae bacterium (assembly GCA_963772045.1). GTDB lineage: Bacteria > Acidobacteriota > Terriglobia > Terriglobales > Acidobacteriaceae > Sulfotelmatobacter. Next base: position 477,856 of record CAVYWC010000008.1, read on the forward strand.
AACCCGGGCCGTGCACGAGTGTGATTTCTTTGGGCAACAAGTCTTCGAGGCCGCTCTTGACGATGGTATGCGTCTGGCCGCCGCAGATTTCCATGATCGTCCACGGACGCGTAACTTTCTGGCGGATCGCTTGCGACAGTTGTTCCGCCGCCTTAGGATCACGATATTCACTGAGGAATTTCACCGAGTTCCTCTCTGATTGCGCCGAGTTCTTCGAGGTATTTAAAGACGCGCTGCGCTTCTTCCTCGTCGATGACGCTGATAGCGAATCCGACGTGGACCAGAACATACTTGCCGACTTCGGCTTCGGGGGTGTAGGCGAGATTGACTTCTTTGCGGATACCACCGAAATCGACCTTGCCGACGCGGAAGGCGACGTCGCCGCCATCGATGACTTCAACCACGCGGCCTGGAACGGCCAGACACATTGGATATCTCCTTGGCCCGGAGCTAAAGCCCCCATTGTGCAAAGGCGCTCAACGCAGCCCTAAAGGGCCGCTCGTCCACGACTCAGGCGCAATACGCGTGGCCCTAACGGGCCACTCTGTCCACGACTCGGCATCCACTACTCATCACCGCCTGGCCGAGTGCGATGCCGCCATCGTTGGGCGGGACTTGCCGGTGTGTGTATACCGTGAATCCTCTCGATTCCAAAACGGCGGCGGCTCGCTCCGTCAGATAGCGATTCTGAAAAACTCCGCCGCTGAAAACGATCTGCTTCCGCCTGGACTCTTCCGCGACCTGCACGATCCAATTCACGAGTGCGTTATGAAACCGCGCGGAGATGATCTGCGCAGCCACTCTGGCGGATTTATCCGCAATGACAGCGCGAACCAACGGTTCCCAATCCCCACTGGGTAAAGGATACGCCTCTTCCGTACGCAGCGCGCCGATTTCATTTTCCAGCAACATCGCAGCCTGGCCTTCGAATCGATTCTGGCGAGCGATGCCGGTGATCGCTGCCACAGCGTCAAATAGACGGCCCACACTCGTTGTGGGAACAATATGAATGCCGCGTGCGAGCATATTGAGAACCTTCGACTGATCCAATCGGGCATTCGCTGTAGAGTTAGCCGCATCAGCAATATCCTCCAAGGCATCTTTCCCAAAAACTTCAAATAGTAAGCTCGCGGCCGAGCGCCATCCTTCGCGCACGGCGGCATCTCCACCGGGCAAGCCAAACGAGCGCAGGTGCGCGATACGCTCAAAATGATTCCCGGCTCCATTCGAACATCCGCGGAAGAATTCCCCGCCCCAGATCGCGGCATCCAGGCCGTAGCCGGTGCCGTCCCAGGAGACGCCCAGATATTCGCCTTCGATATTGTTCTCGGCCGCGCAAGCCGCCACGTGCGCTTGATGATGTTGCACACGAATTGGCGGCAATCCGGATTTTTCCGCCCACAGCGTCGACGCATAATCCGGGTGCAAATCGCAGACGACCGCCTCCGGTTTGAACGAATAAAGCCGGCAAAGATCGTCGATGGCTCGTTCGAACGCTCCCCGCGCTTCGAGCGTATCCAGATCGCCGATGTGCTGGCTAACGAAAATGTCCTGACCGACCGCGATCGCGACCGTGTTTTTGAGATGTCCACCAACCGCGAGCACCGGCGGCAATTCGTGGCGAACGCGAATTCCCAGGGGCGCGTACCCGCGGGCCCGGCGCAAGATTCCCGCGCGTCCCCGCGTGAGGCGCACCACGGAATCGTCACAGGCTCGCACGATGGGGCGGTTGTGCATCAGGAAATGATCGGCGATATCCTTCAGCCGCGTCTCGGCTTCCTCGTTCGAGATTGCGATTGGTTCATCACTGAGATTGCCGCTGGTCGCGATCACCGGGAAACGGCATTCCTGTACGAGTAAGTGATGGAGCGGCGAGTACGGCAGCATCACGCCTAGATACGGAGAGCAGTGCGCGACGTTCCAGGCAATATCGGTGCCGGGATTCGGACGCAGCAGCACGATCGGCGCGGCCTGCGATTCGAGCAACTGCACTTCCGCCGGCGAAATTTCACAATACTCACGCGCCGCCTCCAAAGACGGCATCATGAGAGCGAACGGTTTCTCTTCGCGATGTTTGCGCTCACGCAGGCGAGCCACGACGGCGGAATTGCGGGAATCGGCAAGAAGCTGAAATCCGCCAATGCCTTTCAGCGCGACGATCTTGCCCTGGCGCAACGCGTCGGCTGCTTGCTCGATGGTTCCATCCAGTTTGGGCCCGCAGACCGGACACGCATTCGGTTGCGCATGAAAGCGGCGGTTCGCCGGATTCTCATATTCCTCGCGGCACGCCGGACAGAGCGTGAAAGCGTTCATGGAGGTGTTCGGCCGATCGTAGGGAATGTCGACCACGATCGTGTAGCGCGGGCCACAATTCGTGCAGTTGGTAAAGGGATATTGGAAGCGCCGGTTGCGCGGATCAAAAAGTTCCTCGCGGCATTCTTCACACGTCGCCAGGTCGGGAAGAACATTGACCGTCTTGCCGGAATCCTTGTCACTGGCGTGGATTTCGAATCGAGTTGAGCCCTCCGCTGCGATCCACTCTGATTCATGCACGGTCACGACCGAAGCTTTCGGGCGTTCCTGCTCGATTCTTTGCTCAAATGTGGCGAGTTGATCGGGAGGGCCTTCGACTTCGACGACAAGTCCGGCAGAGGAATTCAGCACCCACCCCGTCAAATTCATTTCCGAGGCGAGCCGGTAGACGAAGGGACGAAATCCGACGCCCTGCACGGCTCCGCGCAGCATGATGCGCAGGCGTTGAATGGCAGGTTTTGACGCGACTGGCATGGCGGCAGCGATCCGCTCCAAAGTAGATTCTAAGTCTTCGCGGCCAAGTCAGGATATCGGGTAGTGGTGCAGTTTGGCTTGTACTCTCCGGGGTCATCCTGAACGTAGCCGTTTTCCGGTGAAGTGAAGGATCTCCCGCTGAAACGGCCTTCGCGCGTCAGACAAACTGCGGCGCTCGCTTACGTCAGTTCGCGGGTCAGGCTCTCGATCTGCGCTACAAACTCCGGCAGCGCCGCCTCGATCGCGGGCGAAAGTCCTTCTCCGGCGTCGAAGTTCTCACCGGTCAGCGTGACGCAGAATGCGCGAGGTCTCGCCTGATAAAGCCGGGCGGCGAGAGCGAGCAAAGAAAAAGGAGAAAATTGGTGACAGAAAGCCGATGCGGCTTCGTGCTCTTCACCTTGTGAAGGGATTTCGACCGCGCGAATCTTACCGGGATAATTGTCCTCTCCGTGGGAAGCGGCAGCATCCACAAAGATCACTGCCTCGCAGCGGCTGAGATTTTCCGCCAGCTCGGGGGCAAGCTGATGGCGTTGCAGAATTTCAACCTTCGAGGGCTCAACTTTTTGGGCGAGTTCGTCGGCCGCGCGGGAAGCCAGGCCATCGTCCCCGCGCAGCAAATTTCCGTAGGCGATGATGAGCACGCGAGGGTGATCCCGCTTCGAAGAGTCAGATAACACAGGTTCGCCCAATTGCGGAAACTCCCAGAGAAGGCGTGGCGCCTGGGGTAAAAGTAGCTCCAGAGGGCACAGAACTATTCCTGATCGTCGCCGCTTTCTCTGCAAGCGTCTGTAAGTGACGCACTACTCAGCCGCGAACGGTCAACACCGGACAATGCGCGTGCGCCAGAACATGATGCGTAGTCGACCACGGCAAGTGCGTTGAGCCGACCTCTACTGAGGCGCGCGGTCCCAGTACGATCATATCCGCTTCGCGCTCGAACGCGAGCCTGAGAATATTCTCGCTGGCCGAGCCAAACTCCAGCGCTCTCTCGGGCGCGTATTGTAAAGGCGCATTCTCGGGAATCAATTCCTGCAGGCGTTCCAGGCCGTCTTCCATCGGGCCCGGACGGCTGCTCAGGTCCGTGTAGTTCTCGATCACGTGCAGCAGGGTAAGTCGAGCATGAAACTCCTCAGCCAACCCCACGGCAGCGCGGGCGGCCCGGGCCGCATTCCGGCCAAAATTTGTGGCGAACAGAATTTCGCGCAGCTCAAGATCGACAGGAGCAACATCGCGGCCCCGGCCCTGGGGAGCAGCCAGCTTGGCGCGCCCCGCTACCTGCGGACCAACCGTCAGCACCGGGCAGATCGCGTGCCGCAGGATGTCTTCCGCCACCGAGCCGAGCAGCAGCTTACTGAAGCCGCCGCGTCCGTTCGTCCCCACCACGATCAGATCGATCTTGCTGTCCTCTACAATCTCCTCCAGATTTTTCCAGACCTGGCCGTGACGAACATAGCAGCGGAATGGGATCTCGCCCAGCTGCAGGGCGATTGCGTCCAGCTTCTCTTTGGCTTCGGTGTGGGCGTCTTCGTAGATGGTGCCCATGCTGATGTAGTCGACGCCTCCACTCATCATCAGCAGGCCGGTGTCAGACATGACATGGGCTAAATGCAGCGTACTGCCAAAATGACGGCAAATGGCCGTCGCATATGGCAGCGCCGCTTCCGAAGTCGGGGAAAAATCAGTGGCAAACAGTACGTTCCGGACCGAAATGGCCGAGAAACTCGTGGTCACCTTGCCGGGAACTTCCTTTGGCTGAACTTCTTTGCGAACTTCTTTGTGCACGGCGGGCGTGGTTTCGATGAGTGCCATGCGACACCTCCAACACTCACTTATTAGGATCACGCCGGGGGTCTGGACGGGGAAGGTCTGCTGTCACCGGAAGATGTGATTAGGATCACATCGCGATTATCGGACGGATGAGCGCTGCCGCTGCTAGCGCCAACTGAGGCGACGAGAGCATCGAACCCGCATCCCGATGCATCGCGTAGAATGCCCCTTGTGCAACAACTCCCGCATCCCAATCCCTTCTTCGTTGCGGGCTTTCTGTTGTTCGGTCTTTCCGCTAACATCGCGGTTTGGAAAACGATGGCCGAAGCGAATGCACGGCTGCCGGAGGACCAGAAGTTTACTTGGTGGTGGTGGACGATAAGCAAACACTGGAGACTCTGGCAGGAACACAAGCGCCTGTATCCCGCGAGCCGGTGGAGGCTCTATTCGGTGCTTTCCTTTTTAATGGCTGTTGTCTTCATGATTTCAAGCCTGGTGTCTCAACGATGACCGCCTTGGTCAATGAGCGCTATGCCTGATTACATCAACAATCCCGGCATGGAAGGAACTGACGTAACTTGGACGTTAATTTTGCGGAACCTTAGCATAGAGTTCACGGAGATATGTTTGCGGCGGGTACGCTAGGAGCACAGTGTTGAGATTAATGCGACGTATTCTGCTGACGGTGATCATTGTCCTTGCAGCGATCTTCGTCTGCATTCAATGGATCGTACCGTCAACGCTCTCTTTTTACACGGCGAGAACAGCTCCTCCGATCACCAGAGTCACTCCGACTGACCTGAAGGACCAATCCCTTTCACAAGCTCCCGGCAAGAGACTATCGTACTTCGGCTATGAATTTGAGATTCCGTGGAGCGATCTTGACGACACTCAGACCAAGCTCTATCCGAAGGACAAGCCCGATAAAATCAGAGTCGATCTTCGCTTTCGTTCGGGACTGCGATTGCTAGTTACAGCCATTCCTCCGGGGGAATGGGCAAATGATCTCTCGACAGAGATGAAGCTCCCCGTGCGGCAATTTCAATCGACATTCGGACAGTCAGACTACAGCTTTGTGAAGACGCTCTACGAGTTCACCCCGGACAAGATGAACCACTGGGCTGTGCAGCGGGTTCTTGCGCGAGAGCAATTTCTGCTAATCATGAAGTCTGTCGCGCTGTCGAGTTCGGCTGGCAGTGGAATCTTCAAGGTGCAGAACCAGGAATACAAGGGCTTTCAGGAAGGTAATCCTCAAATCCGGCAGGATGGAATTGCCATTCATCTCTATTCGGACGAAGGCAGCGTCGAGTTTATTTTTCTGCAAGAGAACTATCCGAACGCCACTGGGATTACCCAGCCTGAAATCAATCGTGTCATCCAGTCTCTGCGTAAGGCTCCGCAACATGGGCCGACGGTTGAGCAAGCGTCGACGAAGTGACGCGGGCCGATAAATTCGCCTTAGCTATTGCAAAATCCCCATAGCACTCACTGATATCTGCTCGCGCAGGACCGGCAGCCGTGGCGTTTGGAGCGAGCTCTACTGCGCAAAGCCGTCGGCTTGGGTGACGGCTCCGACGGCGACGGTGTGGTCGATGTAAACGCGGCCGGCGTCGAGGGCCTTGCGATCCAGTTCGAGCAGAGTGGGATTCTTGACCTTGGTCTCCAGCACTTTCATGGCGGTCGCCGGCGATAGGCATTCGGTTTCTTCCAGCAGCGCGCCCATCATCACGACGTTGGCGACTTTCGCGGAGCCGAGTTTGTCGGCGATCTCCGCCGCGGGAACGCAGACGATCTGAACCTGCGGCGCGGTGAAGTCCTGGGGTAAATGCTCGCTGCCATAAATGATGATGCCGCCGGGCAAAACCTGCGCAGCAAATTTGCGCAGCGAAAACTCGTTCATCGCGATCAGAACATTCGGGCGTGAAACCACGGGCGAGCCGACGCGTTCTTTCGACAGGCAAACGTGGCAATGCGCGCTGCCCGACCGCATCTCCGGCCCATAGGATGGCAACCAGCTGACTTCGAGGCCTTCGCGCATGCCCATCTCGGCCAGAAGCTGGCCCAGCAGCAGCACGCCTTGTCCGCCGAAACCGGCGATCTTGATGCCGAGATCTCGGAAACGATGATGGCGGCGCGGCACGGCTCCATCGGCCGCCGCTTTGCGCTCTCCCTCGACCAGTTCGGCGACGGTTTTATGCGGCGGAACGTTATTGTTGGGAATTTCCACTTTGCGGTCGCGGAAGACATTGAGCGGGAAGCTGGGAATCATTTTTTCCGCCACCCACTTGCGGGCTTCGATGGGATCCTTACCCCAGATCGTCGGACAGGGCGAAAGAATTTCGACGAAAGTGAATCCCGCTCCGTCGCGCTGCAGTTCCAGCGCTTTGCGCACCGCGCGCCGCGCTTTCATGATGTTCTTATTGTCTGCCAGCGCCACCCGCTCGATGTAGACCGGAGCTTCGAGCGAAGCCAGCATTTCGCACATGTGCAGCGGAAAACCTTCGTTGATAGGACGGCGTCCCCAGGGCGAGGTCGTGCTGCGCTGCCCGACCAGCGTGGTGGGCGCCATCTGCCCGCCGGTCATGCCGTAAATGGCATTGTTCACGAAGAAGACGGTAATTTTTTCGCCGCGATTGGCGGCGTGCACAATCTCAGCGGTTCCGATCGCCGCCAGATCGCCGTCTCCCTGATACGCGATGACCATCTTGTCGGGGCACGCGCGCTTCAAGCCGGTAGCAGCCGCAGGCGCGCGGCCGTGCGCGACCTGCACATTGCCAACATCGAAGTAGTAGTAAGCGAAAACCGAGCATCCGACCGGGCTGACCAGAATGGTTCGATCCTGCACGCCGAGGTCTGCAAGAGCCTCGGCGATTAGTTTGTGAGCCACGCCGTGGCCGCATCCCGGACAATAGTGGGTCTGGTGCTTGAGATCGGTTTTTCGCTCAAACTCCGGATAGAACACTTCCGACCGCGAATGCACGACTTCGTACTTATCGATCGGATTTTCAGCCGTCGCTTTCGGTTGCTCCAGAGCTAAGTTTTGTTCTGCCATACTTTGTTGCCTTCAGCGGCTAAGGCCGCTCTCCCGATGAAGACCCCTTATGTGGCGCGGCTGAAGCCGTACCCTTTCAAGTCACGAACCAAATTCGAACTTCGACAGCGCGTGAACCCGTGCATAAGAATCACACCGCGACTGCCGTCAGTTCTTCGATCTTCGCCAGCAACTCCTCGACGCTGGGCACGTTTCCACCGACGCGTCCGTAAAATTCGATAGGGCGCTGGCCATTCAGCGCCAGCCGCACATCTTCGATCATTTGCCCGTTACTCAGTTCCACCACCAGAACTTTTTCCGCACGCAATGCCGCAGCAGTCAATTCTTTCGACGGAAACGGCCACAGCGTGATGGGACGGAACAATCCGACTTTGATTCCCTGCTTGCGCGCCTCATCAACCGCGGACCGCAGAATGCGCGAAACGATCCCGAACCCGACCACCAGCAACTCCGCATCTTTGGTGCGATATTCTTCGCAACGCGTTTCGCTCTGTTGCGCCCGAATGTATTTCGCTTCCATGCAGCGCTGATGTTCTTCGAGATCGTCCGATTCCAGATAGATCGAGCTGACCATGTTCTTGCGCGTCCCGGCCGTGCCCTGGACCGCCCAAGCCTTTACGGGCGCTATGATCTCGCGATACTCCAGATGGAGCGGTTCCATCATCTGGCCGACGAAGCCGTCGGTGAGCACGATCGCGGGATTGCGATACCGGTCCGCCAGTTCGAAGGCGAGAATGGTCAGGTCGGCCATTTCCTGCACCGACGCGGGCGCCACCACAAGGTTGCGGTAATTGCCGTGGCCTCCGCCTTTGACCATGGCGAAATAATCGCTCTGCTCCGGCGCGATGTTGCCCAGGCCGGGCCCGCCGCGCATCACGTCGACGATCACGCAGGGCAATTCCGCTCCCGCGAGATACGAAATGCCTTCCTGCATCAAACTCAGGCCAGGCCCGGAGGATGCAGTCATGACGCGCACGCCGGCTGCCGAGGCTCCATACACCATATTGATTGAAGCGGTCTCGCTCTCGGCCTGCACGAATGTGCCGCCGACCTCGGGAAAATACAGCGCAGCCGCTTCCGCGACTTCGCTGGCAGGCGTAATCGGATATCCGTAATAGGCGCGGCAACCGGCCAGCACCGCTCCCTTGATCACAGCCACGTTGCCTTTACAGAGCTGGCGCATGTTCGCCTCCAGTCTGAACTTGTGGCGCCGGAGATTTCGGCGGTGGAATCAGGCGGTAGACCGTGATCGCGCCCGGCTCCGGACAGCAGTAGAAACAGATGCCGCATCCGGTGCAGTCATGGCCGGTGTAGCGGGCCGGATGCACTCCGTAGTGGCTCAGTTCCGGAGCTAGTTCCAGGCATTTCGGCGGACAGGATTCCACGCACAACCCGCACCCTTTGCATTCTTCAATGTTGATCGTGATGTTGCCGCGTGCCGGACCGGACATGATCTTCTCCTGCTTGCTTCCTAACCTCATCACTTCGACATCGTCATCTGCGCCATCTGCGGAGCCTGCAACCACTTCGTTTTCTCGCAATATTCGTAAAGCGTCTCGCGAAAATCCGGGTGCGCAATCTCAATCAGCGCCTTGGCCCGTTCACGAATCGACTTGCCATGCAGATACGCGACGCCGTATTCCGTCACCACATAACGCACCAGCCCGCGCGAAGTCACCACTCCCGCTCCGGGATCGAGCATGGGCACGATCCGTGAAATCGCTCCCTGCTTGGCGGTGGAAGAAATCGCGATGATCGGCTTGCCGCCCTTGGAGCGCGATGCGCCGCGCAGAAAATCTACTTGCCCACCGATGCCGCTATAAAACTGGCTGCCGATCGAGTCCGAACAGACCTGTCCCGTCAAATCGACCTGCAGCGCCGAGTTGATCGCGATCATGTTGTCATTGCGCGCAATCAGGATCGGGTCATTGGTGTAGGCGGTGGGATGAAACTCGAAAATGGGATTATTGTCGACGAACTCGAAAAGATGCTTGGTGCCGATGGCGAATCCGAGGATGATTTTGCGCGGCTTGAAATTCTTGCGCGCGCCGGTGAGCACTCCCGCCTCAATCAGCGGAATCACGCCATCGGAAACCAGTTCGCTGTGAACGGCCAGATCTTTGCGGTCCATCAGCAAGGGCAGCACGGCATCGGGAATGCCGCCAATACCAGTTTGCAGCACGGCGCCATCTTCGATCAGGCCGGCTACGTTACGCGCAATCTCTCTTTGCAATTCGGTCACAACCGGCCGTTTCAGCGCGCACAAAGGCCGCGACGATTCCACAAACGCGTCAATGTCGTTCACGTGGATGAAGCTGTCGCCGTAAGTGCGGGGCATGTTGTCATTGATCTGTGCCACCACGTGATGGGCAACCTTCGCCGCGGTCAGGGTCGTGTCAACGCCTATGCCAAAGCTGCAGTAGCCATGCGAATCGGGGGGAGAGACTTCGATCAGGGCCACGTCGATCGGCATCTGGCCGGTCTCGAACAGCCCCTCAATTTCGCTCAGGTAAATCGGCGTGTAATCGGCGCGGCCGTCATTGATGGCTTCGCGCACATTGGCGCCGATGAACATGGCATTGTGCCGGAAGTGCCCGGCCATCTCGGGCGCGACATAAGGTGCGCAGCCCATGGTCATCATGTGCACGATTTCCACATCGTGCAGTTCCGGAGCGCGGCGGATCAGCGCCTCTACCAGGGTCTCGGGCTCGGCGCATCCCGGCTGAATGTAGACGCGCATTCCCGACTGCACGCACGCCAGAGCGGCCTCAGCCGTCTTCAGTCGCCGCTTATATTCCATTTCCCAGGACATCGACATCGTGCTGCTTCTCCTTAGATTGCCCGCAGCGCGCTGAGTCCGCGCACCGTTCGGGCCATTTCCTCTTCGTATCCCACAGCAGCATAGTAAATCGCCCGGTCGAAGAACATTTCGAGCATTTGCAGCAGTTCCAGTTCCCCCATGATTTCGACCGCGCGGTCCATCACGGCTTCGCTCTTCAGGAACTCCCAAAGATTTTCCTTGGTGAGTACGATCGCCTGCAGCACTTCGCTGAGCGGAACTCTCTGCTGCGCGCGCCGCAAGCCAATCTCGCGGTAACGATTCTCAATGTCGAGTTCGTTTTTGCCCAGAAGCCACTCGCCCAGGTGGCGATAGATTTCGTAGACGCGTTCTCGTAATTCGTGGGCGGGAATCTCACGAAAATGGCTGACTTGAGAATTATCGAGAACTCTTTCTTCCAGCCCGGCGGCGAGCGCGTCCGCGTGGGATTCGATCAGGCGCACGAGCCTGTAGGAGAACATCATAGGCACCCCCCTGATTCCGCTGCCTGACCCCGCGTCAAACCCCAAGTTTGACGGCAGCTTCGTGATCACTCCAACCCTCGACCGGCACTCTGACCGTCTCGACCACCGGCTCCAGAGTCTGCGGAACCGTCACGGCGCGCGAGATCATGCACAGCGACTTGGTTCGGCGCAGCAGGGCAAGTCCGGCTTCGCGCTGCTCCTCGGAAGCCACGGTGAGCCGAGGACGGATCAGGATCTCACTGAAATTGCATCCATTGGTGCGGCTGCGCTTCACCGAGCCTTCGATTTCCACTTCCAGATCCGTATATTCGAACTTCGCGCCCCGAGCCACGTCATGAAACGTCGTGGTGAAGCAGCCCGCCAGAGCGCTCAACAGCAACTGCTCCGGCGTCCAGCGGCCCTGCAGACCTCCCAGTTCAGCAGCTTCGGAAAAATGGATCGTGTTCGGGGAGGACTCGCACTTGGCCAGTCCGGTGCGGCCTGACGTCCACCAGGCCGAAACGCGGTACGTATATTCTGACGGCATTGTCTTACTCCTGGCGCTTCCCCAACGCGCTCTGCTTCGACTCTCACTAGTTCAGCGTGAAGATGACAGTGATGGTCGTTTCCACCTCGACCGGTTGCCCGTTCAGCAGGTAAGGCTTGTAACGCCACTGCCTCACGGCCGCGATCGCGCCCGGTACCAGCATGGGGTGACCGCTGATTAACTGCAGGTTTTGGATCTCGCCCGTGGTGCTGATGATCGCACTCAGCAACACTTCCCCTTGCACTCTCGCCGCTCTGGCCAGCGGAGGGTAGACCGGCTCAATGCGATGGACCAGCAAACCTTTGGTCACACCCTGCGAAATGCGCACACGTTGCGGCGGAGCCAATTTGGGCACGGCAGCTATGTTCGAAGTCGAGGCGATGATCCCGCCAATGACTCCTCCCACTTGCCCACCCGGAATGCCTCCCGGAACGCCTCCAACCACTCCACCGGTCGCCGCCATCGGCGGCGGCGCTTCGTCTTCCTTAATCATCTCGATCTTCTGCGGAATCTTTGTGGGCGTGCGCAACTGGCCGGTATTGAGCACGTCGGTCTCGATGTGCCGCACTATCCTCTGGACCTCCGCGGCTGCCGGTGGCGGTGGCGGCGGTGGAGGCGGCGGCGCCACCAGGAAAGTCAGCAACTGCGCACTGGGCAGCTGTTCGGTAAATACCAGTGGAATAATCAGCAGGATTCCCAATGCCACGCAGTTCAATATGAATGAAGTCGTCGTGGCAAAGGCCTTGCGTTTCCGCTGGACACCGAAATCGAGCAGACTGTCGGCAAACATTGGCCTGGCTTCCGCCGCAGGCAAAACTACTTCCTTACGAGGCAAAACCGCCGCTCGTGAAGCGGCTTGGCTTGCCGCCTTCACTTCCGGTTCGTGGACATCGATTGTGCCCTTCATTCCATCCTCCCGGACTCGCCGGCCGCATCCTTACGTCCCGCCCGACGGACGTGGCGTTCTCGCCACATCTCACCCTGTCCGCAGCTATCTTCTTCTGTGCCAGCCACGCGGCAAATGGCCGACATCACGGTTATTCGTGATCGAAATCACTATTTCCGGATTTCGGGCAAACAAAAGTAATCGCTGGAGTTCGCGGGCACTCCCGGGAGCATTTGTCCGCGATTGTCGATTGTGCGTGAGCGCGAAGAAGGGGAGGAAAAGGCGAGATCGAGCGAATAGATCCGGGGCGATTCGTTCGGACTTTGTATCCGGACGACCTGGGAAATGAGTGTTCCGGCAAGATGGAGCGGGAGACCGGGATCGAACCGGCGACATCCAGCTTGGGAAGCTGGCGTTCTACCGCTGAACTACTCCCGCTACTCGACGCGGTTTAACTCGTGAACTTCGCGCAATTATCTCACCCTCGTTATCACTCCCGCAATGTCCGGTGCTGCAGAGTACAGAACCGTTACATCGTTTTGCCCTCGAGATTAGAAAACGCTCATCATTTGCGCCCGTCCTTGCTGACCTCAATGATTTTCTTTTGCCAAAAGGCTATCGCAATTCTTCCGGCTGGCAGATCGTGGTAGGGTGACAATTGCGCTGGCGATTCCGCGACCGCGCTACAGCTTCACGCCAGGTTCGTGCCGTGTCTCAGAGTGCAAATCCGGCCGCGCCGCAACCGGTGGCGCCTCTGCTTGCGTTAGCCACTCAGTTCCTGCGGGCCGGGCGAACAGCCGATGCGATTGCACCGTTGCGCGATGCAGCACGGCTCGAGCCTTCCAACGCCGACATCCATCACGATCTCGGCCTCGCCTGCCTCGAGGTCGGCCACGTGGCGGATGCCATCGCGGCATTGCAGCGGGCGGTGGCCATCAACCCGCGCTACGGCGATGCATATTTTCGACTGGGAATCGCGCTGGAAAAACTGGGCAACGTGATCGGGGCAATCGCCGCCTACGACCGCGCCACTCAGTTGCTGCCGTCTCTGACCGAGGCGTGGTTCCGCGCCGGCGCATTGATCTACACACTGGGCCATCGCGATCAGGCGATCGGCTGTTTCCGCCGCGCGGCGGCGAGCGGAGATAAGACCAGCTTCGGGGCCCTTGGCAAGGCGCGGGCGCTGCTCACCGCGGATCGCCATCAGGAAGCCGAGCAGGCGCTGCGAGAGACGCTGGTGCGCGATCCGAGCAACGCCATGGCTTATGATCTGCTCGGCACTCTGCTCTCGGAGTTCGGCCGCTTCGACGAGGCCTATGCATGTTTCGAACGGGCGATCGCACTCGCGCCGCCGCTGGCGGGAAGCTACTACGATCTAGTCCGCTGTCGCCCCGTCACCCGAGATGACGACGGTCTCGTTCAGCGGATGCAAGCCGCCCTGACCATGCCGGGCCTCGAAGCGGCGCAACGCCTGCGGGTTCATCTTGCGATCGGCAAGGCGGCGGAAGATCTTGGCGACTACGCCTTGGCCATGCAGCATTTCGACGCCGCGGACGCCGTGCGCCAGGGCTCTGCGTCATTCGACTCGGCCGCATTCTCCTCCGAGATCGACCGCCTGATCGGCCGCTGCACGCGCGAATTCATCGCGCATGCGTCCGAACTCGGCAGCCAGGATCAGACGCCAGTACTGATTATCGGCATGCCTCGCTCCGGCACAACTCTCGTCGAGCAGATTGTTTCGAAGCATCCCAAGATCGGGGCCGGCGGCGAATTGCATTTCTGGAACCAGCGCGGCGTCGAGTGGTACCGCTCGGGTGTGACCGGGGACGCTGCGAATGGGAACGAGAAGACATTTCTCGCCAAAGCAGCGACAGAATATCTCAGCCTGCTGCGCGCGATCGCGCCGAAAGCGGCGCGAGTGACCGACAAGATGCCGTTCAACTTCCTTTGGGCTGGGCTGATCTATGTGGCATTCCCGCGCGCCACCGTCATTCATTGCCGCCGCGCTGCCATCGATACGGCCCTGTCGATTCATCAAACTCATTTCCATCCCAGCCTCGCGTTTCCCACCGGAGGCGCGGAACTGGTCGCGTATTTCCGCAGCTATCAGCGCCTCATAGATCATTGGCGGAGCGTGCTGCCTGCGGATCGTTTCCTCGAGGTCGATTACGAGGACTTGACGCGCGAGCCCGAACCCGTGGTCCGGCGGATCATTGCGGCCTGCGGCCTGGCGTGGGACGACGCGTGCCTGCACCCTGAATCGAATCCGCGGGCGGTGAGTACTCCCAGCAAGTGGCAGGCCCGGCAGCCGATCTATCGCACGTCAGTAGAGCGCTGGCGACGTTACGAACCCTGGCTGGGGCCCCTTGGCGCGCTCGTCGATGTTAACCGGAATCTATGACGGGTCGAGACTGAATGCGGTACCGCACGATCGTGATTGCGCTGGGGCGGCGGCTCATGTCGCCGGAAAAAACATAGCGGGAAGATGAGTAGAGTCGAGAACAGGCGCAGTAGCGGTAGTCTCCCGGTGGCATTCGTAAGCGCTGCTTTCGCAGAGCGTGCCTCAGTCCGGTTTGGCATGGCTCTGTTTCCTGTTCCCGCTCATCGAACCGGACAGGCGCATCTCGCGCATCCGGCTCTCGGAGAAAGGTCACGATTTCGCCCACGGAAAGCTGCTTGTCCGAGTAGTAAGTTCAACAAGCCCAGCACCTGATGCAGGGTAGTAATTGAATACTGCTTAGTTGCCTGCCCGCTCAGCTGGTGCTTGGCGCACAGCCACTGTCGCAACCTCTTGCGAGCATGTCGTTCGACCGCTCGATAGGCTTTGCTCACTGGTCCAAGACAGAAATAGTTAGCCCACCCAACCATCATCCGATTGAGTGTCTTTATCACGGTTTCTTGGGCCAAAAGGGTCTTGTTCCGTCCGGTCTCTTGGCTGATCGCCTCACAGATGCGTTGCACCCGTTTCTTTGACGGGCACGATCCTAAATACGCCCGTCCCTTCGCCGAGTAACATCGCCCGAACGTATACCCTAAGAAGTCGAACTTTTTCTTCCGGCAGCTTGCAGACCTGCGTCTTCTGCTCGTTCACCGTCAACTTCAGTCTGGTCATCATGTCCCGCATCGTGACTAAAGCATCGGCGGCTTTGTCGCGACAGCAGATCACGAGATCATCGGCATAATTGACGATGTACGCTCTCAGACGCTTCTCGTGCCCCAACTTCCTCCACCCGAGCACGAACCGACGCATGTACAGGTTACTCAGCAACGGGCTAATCGGAGATCCTTGCGGCGTGCCCCGACCTTCATCCCGGTTTCGTGTGCTTCGATGTTTGTTTCCACGCTCATCCGTTTCTTCGACCGGAGCTTCCAGCCACATCTTGATCAGATGCGACAAGCTGAAGACGCAAAGCCTAATGGAAAAGTTCCCACAACCATTCTCGTCCTGGACATGCTTAATTCGAGTTTCGAAGATTTTGCTTACATCCGTTACGAAGTAGAACAGTTTTTGAAGGCTCAGCCCCCAAGGTTGGCATCTCTCACGGAACTATTGGTGGTCGGGGATGAATCGTTAGAAATGCTACAAAACTTCACCCACAGCAGGGCGGACCTGTTGCAAGCTTTGAAGCAATTTCCGAGTGCATTACCGTACAAGCATATGCACGGCGCGTTCGGTTGGGAACGGTACGACCAGTCTCTTGATGCGCTCAGCAAATCGCTCTACAGAACGAGGGTGTTCCGGGGAGAAAGAACATCGTGTGGGTAGGGCACGGTGGACCCAACATATATCTCGGCTCAATTGCGTTTTCCGATAAGTTCGGGGCTGAACTCAAGCAGTCCGTTCATTCCACGACGAACGCGCTAGTCGATGCGCGAATTAGCCTGTTTGTGATTTATCCCAGATTGCCCTCGCGGCACGGTCCTGACAAAGAGCACCTGGGATGCAGGCATTGATATTGGTGACGATCCTTTTGCCGGGGACGTCAACTTCGGGCTTTTCGCCAATGAAACCGGAGGCGAGTTGTTTTACAACCACAACAACCTTGACGCGAAAATCGAAGAGTCGGAGCAAATCGGCGGGCAGTATTACACTCTGACCTATAAGCCGCAAAACTTGGAGCCTGATGGAAAGTTTCGTCGCGTTCGCGTGACGCTTTGTAACCCGAATCTGCACACGGTGACTAAAGCAGGCTACTATGCGCCTGACGCGCATGCCCCGATTGACCCAGCGCAGCAGCAGATCATGAAGCTCGAAATGGCAGTGCGAGCCACAGCCCCCTTCGATGCATTAGATGTGAGCTTATCGGGCGTTGAGCGACACCCTGACAGCCAAACTGTAGAGTTCACCGTTCAATTGAAGTCGAAGAATTTAAGTTTTCAGCCGTCAGACAATGGAAAAAGTGTCACTTTACCTTGGCGCTGCGAGCCTGAATCAGTACGGGAACATTTTGACTTCGAAAACTGAAACGGTGACATTGGTAGCCAACGCATTGCACCCTGCGCACCTACCCGTGATAGCGTCGCAGTTTCCCATCATGCTTCGCGTTCCGCGCAAGACCCGCAGAGTGCGAGTAATTCTGGAAGCCGAGAACGACGGGCAGATCGGGTCTGCTGAATTGGATCGAAGAATGATTAATGCTGCTCCGGTCACGGAGACGCCAAAACCGACGCTGGAAGGGCGACCGCCTACCTCCCAAAGCAGTCCCCTTCACTGATTGGGATTCCTGCGACACCTCTTGGATCGCGCGTCAGTGGAGCGCTGGCGGTGTTTCGAACCATGGCTGGTCCCCTGCGATCGCTTGTCGATGTTAGACAGAGTCATGACGAGTCGGAACTGACCGAATCGCGCGATTGTAACTGGCTTCAGGCAGACCACACGGAAAAAGACACGCTGCGGGGACGATAGGTGCAACCCGGATCTAAGGACAACGATCTATTGGCTCGGCGGTCTCGGGGGCAGCGGCGCGTCTATGGTTTTTGGAGGCCTGAATGGCGGAGGACCGTCGCCAGGTTCTGGCCGGGTGAACTGCGGACCTTCCGTCTTATCGCTGACGCTTTCCGGGAGAAAAGGCTGAAAACCAAGAATCGTCATGCGTCGTAGAAGTTCCTTGCCGTAGACGGTGCCGTCCACCTCATCGCGTGGGGCACCAACCTCGATCAGACTGTCGCGAGGGCCAAGATACAGCAGCGCGTCCGCGGCGTCCTTCAGTTTCAGAGGATGGTCGGTATCTTCGGTCCCGCCCGAGATGACAGGTATCGCCGGCAGTTCCCCAACCCAGTTTCCATTCAACAGCACGATCGAAGGAGCAGGCCAGGAATCGAATCGGTGATCAAGGTTGTCATAGCCCTTCACCGCATTCGTGCCAGCCAAGATGACGAAGGTCCTCGCCCCCGCTCGGCGCAATTCGGGTTCAATATAGCCGTCCCCTTGCTCACGCAGAAAATGGGCTGAGCCTGCGATTAGGAAAGCGCGGTGGTGTTTGGCGAGTACTTCGTTCTTTACGACCTGCGCATACCACTGGTCGCGATGCCCCAGATACGGACCAACCTCGTCCGCAGTTTTTACATTGTTCCAATTGATGTAGGGGTCGCCACAAAGAACACGCATCTGATGCTTGCCGCGGCGGCGCAGGTTCGTTTCGCGCAGTGTTTTATACAAGTCTCCGTAAATCGGTGGCGGGGGCCCAAGACCCAGTGTGTTACGCCATGCCCGCTGCACCTTTTCGAGGGGAACTGCTTCGCCTGCAACATATCGATCGACCGTCTTCTGATATAGCGAATTTCCGAGTTCCATCACGACGTCGTCAACCCGATCGGCGAACTCAGGGTTGGCGATCAGCGATTGCAGCCATTCGTATTCCTGTTTGTTGTTGTGGATCTCACCCAACATAACGATATCGTGCGTCTCGAATGCCTGCAGGATAGCCTCCGTCGCATTCCTCGGGATCGGATTTGTCTGCGCAGAACAAAGCGAAGCCAACACAACGAAAAGTACTGACAGGATGTGTACAGGATGTACTTTCACTGGCAATCACCGAGATGGGTGCGCCGTTCTGACCCTGCAACTAAAGACACCAGCCCTGTAGCGTTGGTTCCTGCCGGTCTCGAGCGTCGCAGTCCCTGCGGAAAACTTCAGGTTCATGTCACGGAAATTTCATATGCGGGTCATCACGGCGTAACAGGCCCTCCTTAAGATTGGCGACCACGATGCGCACGGGCGCTCGTCGCATTTGACCGATATCGCACGGCCGAATCCAGGTTGCGTAATGGAAAAACTCCAAAGGAGGAGAACGGTATATGGCCCGAAAAAGGTCTCGAAACAACTCTCGAAACAGGTCTGGGACAAGGCATCTGCGTCCGCTCGCCGGCGTACTGGCGGCGGGGCTGACCTTTCCGGCGCTCGGCGCTGCTCAGTCCGTGCCCTACCCGACCTACGTCACCGGTCCGCAGCCGAACGGTTCGTGGGTCGTCAGCAGTGGCCAGATCATTAACCCGGCAGGGGCCCAAGTCGACCTCGGCATTCGCGTCCGCGCGAAGGCCATCGCGCTCAACCCCAATCTCAAAACTCACACCGCTGCCGTACTCACCATGGGGACGTCAACGTCCGACGGCAACGGAGCCGTCGAGGTGTTCGACACGACGACCGGGGTTGTCGTGCAGAATTACATCCCGTCCGGTCCGTTAGGACAGGATTCGAGCGGCAGCTTTAGCGGTATCGCCTATTCGGCGGACGGCAAGTACCTAGTATTCAGCCAAGACAGTAGCAACGTCACCGTAGCGAAGGTAGATGAAGACGGGACGCTGGAAGACGACGCGCAGGTCAGCGTGCCGCCGAATAATTCCTTCATCAAGTGCTTCCCGAACAGTCCTCCGTCCGCTTACGCCAATCCGTGTGGCTCGTTCTATAGTGCGAGCACTTCTTATCCCGGCGGCGTCGCGATCTCCAGGGATGGCAAGAGCGCATACGCCCTGCTGAACCAGAACGATACGCTCACCAAGATCAACCTGGCCGCGAACCCGCCGAAGCAGGGTGCGCAGATTCGCGTGGGCAACGCTCCGCACAGCATCGTGATTAACAGCACCGGCACAACCGCCTACGTCAGTAACGAAGGCGGCCGGGCCGCAACAGAAGCGGACTTTCAGATCAACTCCGCCGGCACTGAAATCGTAGCCGACCCGGTGGTGGGTGCCGCGATCACCGGGACGGTTTCTGTGGTTGACCTGGCAACGATGAAGGTCACCGCTAGCATCGAGACCGGCCTGCACCCGACCGGGATGGCGTTCTACGGAAGGTCCTTGTTGGTCGCCAATACGTATAGCGACAGCATCTCGGTGATCAACACGGCCACCAATGAGGTCGATCGGACGATCAACCTTGGACTGCGAATCGGAGTGCCCGGCGCAGGCGAAGCGGCCTATGGCGCCGCGCCCAACGCGATCGCTGTCGATGCCAAGAAAGGCGTGGCTTACGTCGCACTTTACAACGCCAACGCGATCGGGGTGATCAGCCTCAGCAGCGACGCGAAGAATCCCGTCATGGGCATGATTCCGGTCGCCTATGCACCGGCCTCGGTCGTGCTGGACGCAGCCGATAACACGCTCATTGTTGCCAACGACAAGGGCACCGGCGCGCGTTATTCGTTCGAGTGCGATCACGGCGTCTGCGGCTACAACACCCACCAGGACAATGGCACTGTCAGCATCGTTCCCGTGCCAGATGGCACGACTTTGGCCACGATGACAGAGGAAGTTTTCGTCAACAACCACTGGGATCTGACGCAAAATATCGCGTCCGCCTCCGGTGGGGCCCCGGATGCCAAGCCGGTCGCAATCCCCGAGAAGATTGGTAGTCCGTCGCTGATCAAGCACGTGTTCCTGATCATCCGTGAAAATCGCACCTACGATCAGATTCTGGGCGACGTGGCCGCCGGCGATGGCGACCCTTCGCTGGCAGTGTTCGGCGGAAAAGACACGCCGAACGTGCACGAACTAGTGAAACGCTTCCCGCTCTTCGACAATTTCTACGACCCCAGCCGCCAGTCGGCTGACGGTCACCAATGGATCACTGAGGGCATGGCCCCCTACGCCGACGACATCCAGTCGCCGGACTGGGTCCGCAGCTATCCCGGCGGAAACGCCGGTGATGCCCTTGCTTATCAGAACAAGGGTTTCCTGTTCTCGGAAGCCGCAGCCGCCGGTCAGTCGGTGAAGATCTACGGCGAATACGTCGAGAACGATACCTTCACACAGCCAAACGGATCGACTAGCGAACCAAGCTGGAGCGCCTTCTACGCCGACGCTGAGAACTTCGAGGCTGGAAAAGAGAAGACGCTGTACTACCAGCACACGGTCCACGCACAGTCGTCGGTTCCGGCCGTCTATAACCACCTCATCACAAACTTCCCGCAGTTTGATCTGGGAATCCCAGACCAGTTCCGCGTCGACATCTGGAAGCAGGACTTCCAGAATGACGTAAAGGCCGGTACCGTGCCCACGTTGAGCATCTTGTGGGTCATGTGCGACCACACCGGCGGACCGCCGACCGTAGACGCCGAACAAGCCGACAACGACCTGGCGGTTGGGCGCATTATCGACTACATCACTCACAGCACGGTGTGGTCCACATCGGCGATCTTCATCGAGGAAGACGACGCGCAGAATGGCGTCGACCACGTCGACGGTCATCGCAGTCCCGGCTACATCGTGAGCCCGTACGTCGTGCAGAACGGACCCACGCAACATACCTACTACACGCAGGTCAATATGACGCGGACGATCGAGCAAATCCTCGGTCTGCCACCGATGAATCAGTTCGACCTCGTGGCGTCGCCAATGAGGACGGCTTTCGTGAAGGGCACACCGTCCGCGAACAACTTCAAGCCATGGACGCATGTGCCGAACCAGATCCCGCTGGACGATGGCGTCACAGCGACCGCGGCCAATACAACGGGCAACGCCAAGATCAAGGCCCTGAGGGAAGCTTGGCTCCAGAAGAAGGCGCAGATCTTCGCCGGCAAACTGACCCGGCCCGACTCCGAGGACCCGGACACGGTCAACCATCTGAACTGGTACCAGTCGACCGGGTTCGTGCGGCCCTATCCCGGAGAGAGCACGGTTCGTCCGCCTAGCGACTTCAACAACCCAGCACCTGCTGGCGACACGGACGGGGACGAGGAAGAGACGTTCCGATCGCAACAGCCCTCTCCCCGATGAATCGGGGAGAGGGCTGTTTGCTTACGGGTCAAACATCAATCTGAATCCGCCGCGCCGGCGGCTTGAACGTTACTGCCCCGGTTTCTCGCGCGACCACGCAAAGAACGGCAGGCCCTCGGCGATCGAGCTATTTCTTGCCAATATTATGTTTCAGAATGTCGCGAAACTCCGCCAGCTGTTCCTCGTTGAAAGCTTGCTTTGGAATGGGAAAATAGAGGCGCGGCTGAGGCATGATGATAAATACCGAGTTTGTTTCTCCCCAGGCAACATATGCGGACCACGCGGCCTTGGATTCGGCGTGAGGGTTGTGAAATTCGACTCCTTGTTCAGAAGCGTCTAATGTGATCGGGGATTGTGCAGTGGGATTATTTTTGAATTTGCCGTCCCGCGAAAAATCTCGGGGCGAGAAACATGTACGCGAACCACACTATGCCAAACCCGACTCCACCCAGAGCAGTGGGGATTATCGAGGGGCTCCTATCGACGGCGAGCGTCAGCAGCGACACCAGTAGCGCAGCACCGACTACAAAATATGCAATCCGCAACAGCCAGCGCCGCCACCCGATACACCCCTGATAGAAGTCGTCGGGAGTAAGTTGGTATGTGATTCGCACGGCGCCCCGCCTATAGCAACGGAGTTGTCCTACCCGCTGATCTCTGCCAGAATCGCTCTTGCTGCCGCGGCAGGATCGGCAGCCTCGGCGATCGGTCTTCCGACAACGATGTGGCTGGCCCCGGCGGCGATCGCTTCGGCCGGAGTCACGACTCGCACCTGATCGCCAACGTTGCTTCCCGCTGGCCGGACGCCCGGCGTGACAATCGCAAAATTGTTACCGAGCTTCGCCCTGACGGCTAGTGCTTCGCGGGCAGAAGTCACGATTCCTCGACATCCGTTGTCGAGCGCAAGCGAGGCCAGGCGCACCACGCTGTCTTTGAGCGATCCGCGAAATCCGGTTTTCTCGAGATCACTCTCGTCGAGGCTGGTCAGCACGGTGACGCCGAGCAGCATCAACTGCGGATTCGTCTTCGCCGCTTCCGCCGCAGCGCGCAGCATCTTCACGCTTCCGGCGGCATGAAGCGTCAGCATGCTCACTCCGAGTTTCGCGGCCTCGGCAACCGCGGCTCCCACGGTGTTCGGAATATCGTGGTACTTCAGATCCAGAAACACGCGCCGCCCCGAGCCGACTAGATCGCGCACAACTCGTGGTCCTTCCGCCGTATAGAGCTGCATGCCAACTTTATAGGTGAGCGCTGAATCTCCCACCGCCGCGACGATTCGTTGCGCCGCGGCAGCCGTGGAGACATCGAGAGCCACGATGAGCCGCTCGCGCGGATCGTTATTCGGCCGATCGCCTTTTGGACGATCAGCAGGACGAAATTCACTTTCCGGGATGCGGTTGGGCAGAGTGGATTGCATCCCGGTCAGTTTAACTGTTTCTTAGGGGAGTTGCACGATGGGGGGATGGTTCGCGGCGACTGTGTCATACGACGGTTTTGCCTGCGGCGGTTTGACCACGTCCAGACGGACGCGTTGCAGACCCCGGTGGCGGAATTGCAGCGCCTGCGCCGCTCCGTACGACAGGTCGATAATCCGGCCGGGAACGATCGGACCACGGTCGTTGACCCGCACCACCACCGCGCGTCCGTTGTGCAGGTTCGTGACCTTCACATAGGTTCCGAGGGGCAGGCTGAGGTGTGCAGCCGTCATGTCGTACATCTCGAACGGTTCCCCGCTGGCGGTTGGCTTTCCCTGAAAGTCCTCGCCATACCACGACGCGGTTCCTACCTGATACGGTTTTTGCTTGCCGGCCTGGTTTCGGCTTTGGGTTCGTGTCTGAACGGAACTAATCGGCGCTGGTGTCGCCTCCGAGATGTTCGGTCCCTGAGCCGCTCCCAGGCTGGCGACGATAAAACCGAGCGCCAGTCCATGAGCTAAACGTCTCTGCATTCAGTTCTCCTCGCATACTCAAAAGTGTCCTAGCCTAGGTTCGGAATATTCACTGCAGTTTTGTCATGCTATCGGCGGGCCAAACGACGTGTCAAGGCCGAACCCGGGACTTCCCTATGACCGACTAGTTATGGAATGCACACGTAACCTGCTGGTAATTTAGGCAGATGCGCGAAACTCCATTTATTTCGGGAAGGTTACGTATTTACCAATCGGTAAATAGCCCGTAAGAGAGCGGCAGGTAGAATTTACAAGTCACATGGAATCAATAACTTACATCCTATTCGCCTACAACTTACATGGAATCATGCATTTACGCGGCCTACTTATCACCCCATACCGAAGTTTTTTCCCAGCGACATGATTTCGAAAGTAACTTCCGGACGAGCCGATCTTCACAATCTGGGGTTGAGAAACGCAGTACTATAGTGCCCGTGAGTGTGTAGTTAAAACACGCAAGAACAGAAGGTCATGGCCGAAAAACCACCTGTAGTACTCACCATTGCGGGGTTCGACCCTTCCTCGGGAGCTGGGGTCAGCGCCGATATAAAGACGATTGCCGCTCACGGCTGCTACGGCGTCGGCTGCATCACGGCTCTGACCGTCCAGTCGACGGCTGGAGTGCGCCGCGTCGAAGCGTTGGACGCCGGGCTGATCTCCGAGACTCTCGAAGAACTGGCGGCCGATCTTGAGATTGCGGCTGTCCACATCGGCATGCTGGGAACCGCGAAAGTGGTCCAGACAGTGGCTGACTTTTTGACCCCCAAGCCGGGAGCGCCGGAGGGAAAAAGTCCAGGCGTATCTTCAGTTAAGACTCGTTTCGCCAATATAGTACTTGATCCTGTTTTGAAGTCTTCTTCCCGGGCTGACTTGCTCGATCCCGCGGGGTTACGGCTGCTGCTCGATCGCCTCATTCCCCTGGCCGACGTGATCACACCGAATATCGACGAGGCGGAAGCTCTGACTGGGATGAAGGTCAAAGACTTGGAGCAGATGAGATCTGCGGCCACGAAACTCCATGAAATGGGATCGTCTGCCGTGGTCGTGACCGGAGGCCATCTCGAGAAAGCGATTGATCTTCTGAGCTTTACCAGCCCGCGAGGGATTGAGCAGGAAGTCTTCAAAGCCGAGCGGCAGCGCTCGAATTCGACTCATGGCACGGGATGCGCCTACGCGACTGCCCTTGCCTGCCACTTGGCGCTCGGCCGCGGGATAGCCGAAGCGGCTTTGCTGGCAAAGACTTACGTCAGCGCGGCGATCTCGAACGGACAGCCACTCGGGCATGGGATTGGCCCGGTTCATCATTTGTATCGCATGAACCAGCAGAGACGGGCGGCCGGGTCCGGCGGCGACTCTTAACGGAGTTCTTGAGATAAGTCTGATCTGAATTGAGTCGGTCGACCCGTTGTTATTCGCCGTCGGATTTCGACGGTCTCTTCAGAAGGATTCCAGCCACGAAGGCAGCGGTCGCGCCCAGCAGCCATTCCGAACGGTAGAACTGGATCGCCTGCCAATCGACGAAGGTCTTCGCCGTCAGCAATCCCACCAGAAGCGCACCCGCGATGCACGACATCCCCAGGACGAAAGCAATAAGCGACGCGGTCGGTAATCCGGTCCAGCGCTTGATTTCGTGGAAGTGAAGATAATGCAGCCAGCCCGGCAGCTCGATCTCGGCCGCCGCTTCCATGCACCGAGTCACAATTGAACGTATCTGCGCCACAACGCGCTCCCAAAGACCTGCAATTTCAGCCGCGTCGGAAGCTGTTGCCACTCCACCAGCCAATGGCCGGGTTGTCCCGCAGGTATGACAGAAATGCGAACCCAACAGAAACTCCGAACGACATTGTGGGCAGACTTCGGCAAAAGCCGCTGTGCCCGTGGCGCCCGGAGCGATAGGCTCGGAAACAGCCAATACCGGCGGACGCCAGAACTCCTGTTGAGCTTCGTGCGCTACTTCAGACATATAGGTTACATCCTGCCGAGGGTTTGAAATTCAGGATGGCATTCCTCCCGCCAAACCCAGAATGCGTGTAAGTACCTTGTCCACGACCATTTATCCATTTTTCAAACGCGCTTCAAAACTAGACGTGCGCAATAATTACGCGCGCTGTCGGGTAAAGATGCGCTGGTTACAAAAGCCCCACACCCTCTGCGACAGCACTCTCCCAACCGCGCAAACCGAGAGCGACGCCCGGTGGCCATCCGCTTCGTGCGGAATTATAGGTGAGCCTTCTGGTACTGACAGGTGGCGTTCGGGGAACGTCGATAACCGCGAAGGTTCCTCCCAAATCGCACTTTGGAGGGGCCAGAACCTTGGCCGGGTCGAATACCGTCACCTCCACTAACCCGTCGATACACTCGCAGTTGTCCGCAAAACAGCCAGGCACGAGGCCGCCGATTTCGTTTAGACTAAAGAGACTTTTCCGTGTCAGTCCCGATTCCATCCACACTTCCAAGGCCGAGCATGATTGTGTTCGTTTTCATGCTCGGGACATGCCTGCTCGCCGCCGCTCAGCAAAGCTCCGCGCAGAGACATGGCGTTCCGCGCGATCCCCGGACCGACGCCGCCTTCGACCACTTTTACAACATGGAGTATGACCGGGCCACGCGGGAGTTCGAGAAGATTCTGGAAGAGCGTCCCAATGACCCGTTTGCCGTGAATCACCTGATGTCGGAGATTCTCATGCGCGATCTGTACGAAACGGGAGGCATGAACACCGGCGATTACACGAACGACAGCTTTATTGGGCACGCGCCGCGGCCGACCGATCCCAAGATCAAAGCGCGTATCAAGGCTCTGGCACAACGCGCCGAGGCCTTGGAAGAGCAGGAACTTAAGGCCAATCCCAACGACGTGGACGCACTCTACTGCCGGGGTGTAACCCGTGCGCAGTTCGCCGTTTACACCGCATTGATCGAGCGAGCATGGTTTTCCGCTCTCCGCAACGCCCTTGGTGCGCGTCACGATCACGAACACGTGCTCGAGCTTGATCCCTACTATCTCGACGCCAAGATGGTGGTCGGCACGCACAACTATGTGGTTGGAAATCTTCCCTGGAGCATCAAGGTGGCGGCCGCACTCGCGGGATTAAGCGGGTCGAAACAGAAGGGGTTGGAATATCTTCGCGAGGTCGCCCACGGCGACAGCGAAACCTCGGCTGACGCGAAGGTGGTGTTGAGCCTGTTCCTGCGCCGCGAACGTAAATACGACGAGGCTCTCGGCTACATGCAGGATCTCGCCACGAAATATCCGCACAACCATCTTTTTCCCACAGAAGTGGCAAACCTGCTGCGCGCTTCCGGACGTCTGCAGGAAGCCGAAGCCCAGTATCGCAAAGTGTGGCAGAACGGCCGCGAGGGCAAATACGACAAGCTGCATTACGAGGTGGCCGCGTGGGGACTGGGCGAGCTGCTGCGCAACGAGAAAAACCTCGCGGGCGCCGCAGCCGCATATGAATTGGTCAATCAGGCTCCCGACCCTGACCCCGACATATTGCAGAAGGCCAATCTTGCCGCCGGACAGATGTACGATCTGCTGGATCAACGTGATCTGGCAATGAAGAGCTATGAAACCGTCGTCGCCGAGAATGCCAACACTGGCCAGGCCGACCAGGCCCGCCGGTACATAAGAGACGCTTATCGGGAATGAATTGGCTGGGACAGAGATCAGGCTTGCCTGGTACGTGTAGCCCCGGACGCACTCGTCCGGGGATGAGCGCAAGGCGCGCAATGAAAGTTGTTGTGCGGGGTGGCGTATCGTAGATTGCCGGACACGCGTCGCTTCCCGACACGCGTCGCTTGGCTCCGCGGGGTGGACCCTTCGACTTCGCTCAGGGCAGGCTGCGTCCGCCCCACACGAGCCTTGGTAGCCCTGCCTTCAACAGCTTGGACATTTGTGGAACTTCCTACCGCCGCTCGCGTACCATAAAGTGAGAGGGGTCCACTCATGTACTGCAACTACTGCGGGAAAGTCATCCAGGATGATGCCAGCGTCTGCGCCTACTGCGGGGTTCGCGTCGGTCCATCGCAGGCGCGCACACGTCTGGTGCGTCCGCGGCAGGGACGTAAGATCGCCGGAGTCTGTCTCGGTTTCGCCGAATATTTCGACGTCGATGTCACCCTGGTGCGCGTGGTGTGGCTGATTGCCTCGTTCACGACAATTATCGGCATGATCTCTTATCCCATCGCCTGGATCACCATGCCGGAAGAACCGTTGCTGGTGCGCGACGGCGCTCTCGCCGGAAAACCCGTCACGAATACGTGAAGGCTTTATCCTCGGCGCGCTCTCTGAAACTCCCACTTCTCGCAATACCGGCGAGAGGTGGGGCACCCACGGTTTTTCAGTGCACGGGCCCGTGCGGCGCCATGCGCGGGTCAAGTTTGATCTCGCCGAAAGCGGTTTCGTATCCCGCAACATTCTGCTGCAATAATCCGAGCAGAGCTTTGGCCTGTTGTGGACTAAGGTAAATTCCCTGAAAATTACGGATGTCGACCTGCGTCTCGCTCTGCTGCTGCAGAGTGCCGAAGACCAGAAAAAAATCCCAGATGTTCACGCGCATTTGCACGCTGTTGGCATAGTTTTCGCGATAGTCAGGAGCGTTCATCAATTTCACGTTGGGTTGCGTTGGTAGGCTCATACGATTGGAAGTGTAAATGAGAAGACGAACGCGTGGACGCGGCGATTTCACCACGGAGGCCCAGAGACAGGGAGAAATGCCGAGGACCATGGGGGCGCGACACCACTAAGGTAGCCGGATTTCAAAGGGCGGATCTGTCCGCACGCGAGATCCCTCGCCGCTGGTGAAAGCGCGGGGCTTCGGGATGACCTCGCAACGATAAATATTTGTTACGCATTTCTCCGTGCCTCCGCGTCTCGGTGGTGAAAACGATGATCTGACAAAAACTGTCAGCCCGTTGATGGTTTGCGGCTGTCCCAAACGTGCTGGTTACTGTGCGGAATGGGGCTCGCTGAGCCTGTTTTCATTGAAAATAAAAGCCTTAGCTTATCAGGAGGCGTTACTTTAGGAAGTGCCTTTTGGCGGGCAAAGTGCGATAGATTGAGGGTGTCCTGCGGGAAAACCGCTGCAAGGCCTTCTTATGACCCAGAATATGAATCAGGCGATGACGGAAGAAGAAGTAGTGCTTCCTGAACATCTGCTCCCCCTTGGCGCCGTTTTGGGGCAAGGGGTCACTGCGCTGGACCTGTGCATGGTCCTGGCAAAGATTTTCCGCGTGCAGTACACCGAGGTCGCGCTGTTGCGACTGGAAAGCGGCTTGCTACGCTTTATTTTTCCGGAACATTTGCGGACGACCGGGGCGATTCCACTCTCCGGCAAGGCCGTTGCCGCGCATACCGCGCTGAGCAAGAAAGCTGAGATCTTCAATAACTTCGCGCGCGTGAAGCACGCCAGCATTTTCGAAACTATCAAGCCCGAAGGGGGCGATTCCGATGAGCCGGCGCCACCCGCACCCATTCAAAAGCTGATGTCGGTTCCGGTGATGGACCCCAAGTCGAATGTGGTGGGCGTGATTCAGATTTCGCGCAAGGGACTCGACCCCAAGTACGCGCAGGATTTCAGCCGCGAAGATCTGCATGACCTGGAACTGGCCGCGGGATTGATTGCGACGGCGCCGGCGCTGCTGGCGAACTGAATGTTTCCGCCTCGCCTTATCCCTCTGTCATTCTGAGCGAGGATGCCGTCGCAAAGCGGACGGCATCGCAGTCGAAGGATCTCGTGCGACCCAATTCCTGCAATAGCTCATCAGGGATTTCCCGCCAACCCTAGGCTTCACGGGAACAGCCTGCGCGGCTCGTCCCACATTTCACTGGGAAGCGATCCTTCGACTCCAAATGCGCTTCGGGAAACACGAAGCACATTCTCCGCTCAGGATGACAGTCGAATACCGACTGCTGTGCGCGACTAATGAGTGTCCCTCGGGAACACGCGCAGATCCGCTCCCGTCATTTCTTTCGGTTCGTCGACGGCGAGCATTCCTAAAATCGTTGGAGAGATGTCGCGCAGCGAACCGTTCGGCTTGAGCGTGAATTTTTTTCCATTTTCCGAGACGACGATGAAGGGCACGGGATTGGTCGTATGCGCGGTGTGCGGGCCGCCGGTTGTGGGATCGATCATCATTTCCGCATTGCCGTGATCGGCGGTGATGAGCATGGCTCCGCCCTTTGCGCGAACCGCGGATTCGATGCGGCCCAGGCAAGCGTCGACGGTCTCGACCGCTTTGATCGTTGGCTCGATCTTGCCGGAGTGGCCGACCATGTCGGCATTGGCGAAGTTCACGATCATCACGTCGAATGTGCCCTCTCCCGTGGCTTTGACGACCGCATCAGCGATTCCTGCGGCGCTCATTTCAGGCTTGAGATCGTAAGTCGCGACTTTCGGCGACGGAACCAAAATGCGGTCTTCACCCGGGAACGGCTGCTCGACTCCGCCGTTGAAAAAATATGTGACGTGCGCGTACTTTTCGGTCTCAGCCACGCGCAGATTGCGCATTTTCTGATTGCCCATGACGTTGGCAAGAATATTCGCCATTGACTCGGGAGGAATCACGACCGGCAGACTGAAATTCTTGTCATACCGGGTCATGCAAACATAATGCAGATTTTTCGGGACGCGGTCGCGCGGGATCGTGGCGTCCAGATCGGCCGCGCCTGGGAGATCGGCCCCCCCTCTCTCGTTCAGACCGCTGTTGCGCGTGAGAGCACGGGTGATCTGGCGAACGCGATCCGCGCGGAAATTGAAACAGATGCAGGAATCGTCGTCGCGAATGGTCGATGTGGCGCGGGCACTCCTGCCCGCGTCTTTCACATCTTCCACAACGAAGGGAATCACAAATTCGTCGGTCACGCCCTGGTTGTACGAATCTTTCATTCCCTGCACCGGATCCGGTTTCTTTCCGCCTTCGGCGTCGGCAAAGACCATGGCGTTATAAGCTTTGGCAATGCGCTCCCAACGCCGGTCGCGATCCATGGCGTAGTAACGCCCGTTGACGGTGGCGATCTTGCCGCAGTTGTACTCACGCATTTTCCGCTGAAGCTGTTCGAGATATCCGGCGCCGTTGGTGGGCAAAGTGTCGCGGCCGTCCATAAAGGCGTGGACGAATACGCGCTCCAAGCCTTGCTGTTTCGCCATTTTCAACAGCGCATATAAGTGCTCCTGCCGCGAATGCACGCCGCCATCGGAGACCAGCCCGAATAAGTGCAATCGCCGCTCGCCCGTGCGCGCATGCTTCATGGCATCGAGCAGAACGGGATGCTGGAAGAATTCGCCATTCTGGATCATCAGGTCGATGCGGGTGATGTCCATGTGCACAATGCGGCCGGCGCCGATGTTGAGGTGTCCGACTTCGCTGTTGCCCATCTGGCCTTCGGGCAGCCCGACAAACGGACCGCTGGTGTGAATCAGCGTGTTAGGGTACTCGCGCAGCAGGCGGTCATACGTGGGCTTGCGGGCGAGCGCGATGGCATTGGCCTTGGTCTCGGCACGATATCCCCAGCCGTCGAGGATGATAAGTACGAGCGGTTTCGGACGGGACAATTTCTGCTCCTAGCTGGTAGTTCTTGGCTTGTAGACAAGTTCAACTTCTTTGCCGCGGACGAACACGGATCAACGCGGATTTCTGAAAATAAAGTGACGCCGAGTCTGGGCCAGTTCAGAATCCCATGGTGTCGTCGGCGGATGGGCCGTAGGTCGACGGCAGCGGGACATCGTTCAGGCGAAGATACACGCCCAGCTGCGCGCGATGATGCACGATGTGATTCATGAACATCTGGCGGTAGGCGAGGAAGCGCGATCCGCTGAAGATCGGCTTGCCCTGAAAACTCAGCTTCCAGGGCTCATTCCAAGCCGAGTCCGCGGTGTTCTTCAGCGCGGAACGGACTTTCGCCACGCCGGCTTCGAACGCCTTCACCAGTTGCTGCGGCGACTCGAACGCGAGGGGCGTGAAGGATCGGTTGCTGAAGTCGAGTTCGGGCGTCGTCAAAACGGTGACTCCGAATTCGGGCAATTGAGCTATATGCGGGGCGAGTTTGCCCAGCGGCATGGATTTCGCATGCGGCTTGAAATCCGGCTTGATCGGAACGCGTTCCAGCATGGCACGCGTCTTCTTGGCTTCTTCATCGAATTCGGCGAGTAGTAAATCGCTGATCATGATGTTGCTCCTTTGGCAAACGAAGTTGTGCTTCAAGCGACCCTGGTAGATGTTCGCTTCACTTCTGAGACGAATCTGTCTTCGGCTTGTTGGGTGATTTGTCGACCAACGTCTGGAGCCGTGGATAGATCACCTGCATCGTCTCGACGGTTACCGCGGGCATCTCATGAAGAAATTTCTGCCCCGCCGACGACGAATAAAATGCGGTCAAAGCATCAATGTCAGACTTTGTGAAATGCCGCTGGTAGATCGGCATCATGTCGTTCAGCATCTCGTCCACAGGGAAATTGCTGACCAGATCCTGCGAATCGCGGTCCATGCGCGCAAGATCTGCGTCAGTAATTTCGGGATGCTCCTTCTTGATCTGTTCGTGGTTCATACTCTTCATCTGCGCATATAACTGCTGCATCATCTGCGACAGTTGTTGGCGGCTAGCCATCACGTCGAAGAGCTTCTTTACGTCCTCCCGGGAAGGTGCATCGGGAGAAATCGATACCGTGGTCTGCGCTCCCGCACCGATGGAGAAGGCGAGAAGACATGCGCACCTCAAAATTTTCAACGTCATAGAACCTCTCCGTGTGCTCACGAAATTCTGTGTTTGTGAAATGACGAACCTTCCAACGCCCGGCAGTAGTTCAGCCTTTATAGTTCAACGCCTTCAGGCCCAAAAATCTTGCCGAACTTCCCAGCTCTTCTTCAATTCTCAGCAGTTGATTGTATTTCGAGATGCGATCGGTGCGTGAGGCCGACCCCGTCTTGATCTGGCCGACTCCGGTTGCGACCGCGAAATCCGCGATGAATGTGTCTTCGGTCTCGCCGGAACGATGGGAAATGACCGACGTATATCCATTGCGGCGGCCGAGGTCGATCGCGTCCCACGTTTCACTCACCGTTCCGATCTGGTTCAGCTTGATGAGAATCGAATTGGCAATTCCCTTTTCGATGCCCTCGGCAATAATGCGAATGTTGGTAACGAAAATATCGTCCGCGACTAACTGAATCTTTCCGCCGAGTTCTTTGGTCAGGTTCTGCCAGCCATCCCAGTCTTGCTCCGACAATCCGTCTTCGAGCGAGACGATGGGATAATCATTCACCCACTTCGAATAGAACTTCACCATGTCATCCGAACTCTTCGTCGATTTGTCGGATTTCTTGAAAACGTACTTGCCATTCTCATAGAACTCGCTGGCCGCGGGATCGAGCGCGATGGCGACTTCTTCTCCGGGCTTGTATCCGGCCTTCGAGATGGCTTCGAGAATCACTTCAATGGCTTCCACGTTCGACTTGACCGACGGAGCGAATCCACCTTCATCGCCGACCGCGGTGTTGTAGCCGCGCTTTTTCAGCACGCCTTTCAAGGTATGGAACACTTCCACGCCCCAGCGCAGGCCCTCAGAGAACGAGGAGGCGCCGACGGGCATGGCCATGAATTCCTGAAAGTCGACGTTATTGTCGGCATGCGCGCCGCCGTTCAAGATGTTCATCATGGGCACAGGAAGCAAATTTGCGGCTGCTCCGCCGAGATACCGATAGAGCGGAATCTTCAGGCTCTCAGCTGAGGCCCGCGCCGCCGCCATGGAGACGGAAAGAATCGCGTTGGCGCCGAGACGGCCTTTGTTGTCGGTGCCATCGAGTTCGATCATCTTCTGATCGAGCGCGCGCTGGTCGTAGGCATCGAAACCGGCCAGAGCCTCGGCGATCTCCTTGTTGACGTTCTCGACCGCCCTGAGGACGCCTTTGCCCATGAAACGGTTCGTATCTTCATCGCGCAGTTCGACGGCCTCGTGCTCGCCGGTTGACGCTCCGCTGGGAACGATGGCGCGTCCGAACGAGCCATCACTCAGAAAAACTTGCGCTTCTACGGTAGGATTGCCGCGTGAATCGAGGACTTCTCGGGCATGAATTTCTGCAATATTCGACATGGATTGAGTTCGCTTTCCTTAGGATTTTGGTGATTCTAGGATCTATTTAGGACATGTGCTGTGTGCCGCCCCTGCGGGCTGGTTTCGATTTGTGAGTTTTCCCAGGGCTTGCGCCCTGGGCTTTCGCATTCCGCCCCTTCGGGGCTGGACCGTGCCAAGAGCATTAATTCCGACTTCTCGTATCCCACTTCTCGCAAAGTCGGCCAGAAGTGGAGCACCCGTGTTGTGTTCTCAAGCCTGTTTTGTGAAACTGACGATTATATCGGATGGACATGATCCGCATATGACAACGCGCACGGAGGTCGGACAACCTTTTCTCGCGACGGGACCATCCTTTCGGACAGTGCCCCATTGGCCCTTATCTCCCCTGATTCCCGTGTACGGCTGTTGCTTGTAGGCGGCTGGCGGGTGATCTAAAGTCATAGAACGATCGCGGTTGGAGGTACCATGAAAAAGTTAGCGCTATTGGCTTCGCTGCTGCTCGCGTCGTTGTTGCTCGCCCAGGGGCTCATCGCCCAGACCAGCGCTCCCGTACCCGCGGGCACTGTGCTGATGGTGCGACTGGAGACGACGCTGGCCACCTTCAGCAACCGCCCGGGAGATCCTTTCCGCGGCAGCATCAACCAGCCCGTTGTGGTCAACGGACAGACGCTGATACCAGCCGGGACCGTGGTGGAGGGCCGAGTCACGAAAGTCAGCGAGCCGCGCCGCATCTCGGGCAAGCCGACGATCGGCATTCTTCCCGAGGCTGTGATTTTTCCGAACGGACAGCGGTACTATCTGGACGCGAGTCTCACCGACACCAACATCCCAGGCAGCGATGTCAATGATGAAGGCCAGTTCAAGGGATCAGGCCACGATCGCCGCGACACGCTAGAAACCGGCGGAGGCACCGCGGGTGGCATGCTGATCGGCGGCTTGATCGGCGGACCTCCGGGAATTCTGGTGGGCGGCCTGATCGGAGCGGGGTCCGGTACGGGCTTCTGGCTGGCGAAGCATCGTTCCGCCGTGATGCCGGCAGGAACGGAGCTGACGCTGGAG
Source organism: uncultured Acidobacteriaceae bacterium (assembly GCA_963772045.1). Classification (GTDB taxonomy): domain Bacteria; phylum Acidobacteriota; class Terriglobia; order Terriglobales; family Acidobacteriaceae; genus Sulfotelmatobacter. Next base: position 512,467 of record CAVYWC010000008.1, read on the forward strand.
CTGAATCGTCCGCTGGCGACGAACGGGAACGCGCCGAACGCGACGGCAAGTGCGACCGCATCGGCCGGGAGCGGCGGGAAGTAGACATCTTTACGCGGGATCAAGCCGGATGCGAAACGCGTCCGGCTTTTTCTATTTCAGCTTCAATCGGGATTTGTCAAAATAATCGCATGCGGATCAGGATCGACGTCCCAGACCAACTCTATTCAAGACTGAAAAAGCGAGCGCAGTCAGAAGGTGTCGCAATTGATGAATTCATCGTGCGCGCCATTTGAGTTTTGATTAACCAGGAAAAACCTAGGAAGCGGTGCAAGTTACCAATCATCGAGTCCGACAAGCCGGGAAGGCTTTACTGGACAACGCGAAGATCTACGAGTTGATCGACTTCCCATAGAGAGGTTCGTTCCTACGATCCGAACAGCAGTTCGCCCTCGCTGACCACCTGGAGTTCAATCCATCCTTCGACCGGAAGAGAATCCACGGGAAGCCGATTCTGCCAAAGGCTGTAACGGAGACGCAGCTTGTTCGTGGCTGGAACGCTCGCTGCGGCTTTAGGGTTGCCCGACGATTGGGCGGGAGACGAGGTTGGAAGGGCCAGCAGCCAGGTTAGCGGTAATTTGAATTCGAAGCTGCGCAAAAGTGCGAGCTTCACGGTGTCATCAAAGTTTGCAGGCGTGGCCAGTGTCCGACCTTCGGCGGTTTCAATCTTCCAATCCTTCAGCTTGTGATCGTGCGCCGAGGCGTCGATGCGCAGGGCGCGCCTGGGACGCGGTTCTCCCGTGGCCCACGATTCCACGTTCACCACGATTTCAAAATCCGGGTCGGGAACCTTCCCCGAGAAGTCGAGCCGGCCGTAAAGATAGGTCGTGTCAATGCCGGCATAAACGGCGTCGAGCAAGAACTGCTTGCCGTGCATGGAGCCGGCACGATGATCGGCGGTATATGCGGCCGCACCCATCCACTCGAAATAGCGAACCTTATCTCCGGTGATGCGGGGATGGACATACGCGGTCTGCGGAACGAACGACGGCCGCACCTCGGGGCCGGTGATGGGTTGGGCCAGATAGTCTGGAGGACTCGCGCCCAGCGCCTGATAGACATTCGACAGATGCTTGCGGTAAAGCTCATCGAAATCGCGATCGTTGGCCGAATGGTGCTCCGGTCCATACCACCAGTTCCAGTCGCTGCCTTCGGAAATGAGAATCTCGTCAAAGGCCAGCTTGCGCTGGGCTTCGCCGGCGCGGGCGGCATTTTGCGCGTAGAACTCGCGCGCGTGGTAGAGATAGTCCCAGGCGCGATTGTCTTCCGGAGCGCCGATCCAGACATTGAAATTCGCGTTAATCCATGAGCCCGGAACCAGCGAGGTCAGCCTTCCGAAATCCTTATGCCGCGCGATCGCCTCGGAGACGGTCACAGCTTCCAGTCCGGGTTCGCGCTGCAGCGCGTCGTAGAAGCGGCGCAGAAATTCGCGCCCCGATTTCGGATAATATTCCCAGGCATTTTCGCCATCGAGAATGATGGACACGACCGCATCGCGGCCCTTTTCCAGAACTGGTTTCGCGGCTTCTTTGATGTTATTTAGCAGATGCCGCGCGGCCTCATTCGGAGCCATGCCGGAATACACGAATCCGATCAGGTCGGAAATCGTGTGGTCGCGAAAAACCATGTGCATCGCCGTCTGGCCCTTCTCGTAGCGATGGATGTTGTAAAGCCGTTCGGCCAGATTCGCAGGCAGGCGCCCGTTTCCGTCGCGAGCGAAAAATACGCCGGTGCTGCGGCCGAGCACGCCTTCGTCGGTGGCCATCCACTGAATCCCGAGAGTGTGGCCGATGGCAAGAACTTCTTCGGAAACGCTCCCTTCCGATGGCCAGGCTCCTTTGGGGCGAACTCCGAAAACCTTCTGATGTAAATCGAGAGCGCGGGTGAGTTGCTCGCGCGCGTCTTCGGGATGGCGAAACCGATTCTGCGGGAGCGGCAATCCGGGCGATGAAATTGCGCCCACATTGGTGTCGCAGACCAGCGGTAGGATGGGGTGATAAAACGGCGTCGCGGAGAGTTCGATCAAACCTTTTTTGGCTGCCTCGGCGTGCGCGGGAAGAACTTTGGCCAGCAGTTCACGTTCCCGGGCAATCACAAATTTCTGATCGTCGAGCGAATAATTTCGACCCTTCGCGATCAAGGCGGCAACGTCTTTATCTTCGAGAAAAAATTCATCGAACCAGGCAATCTGCGAGAGCACTTGCAGATCGGTGAAATCCTGCGGTTGAAAGTAGCGGTCGGCGCGCTCGGGATGATCTCCATGCTCGCGAAACCGCTCCCAAAGCTCACGGTAGCGCGGATGGCGTCCAATCACATTCTGCGGATTCGCCTGAAATAAATACTGCAGCGCGAAACGGCGCTCGTCCTCCGACAATTCTTTCGCTGCCTTGCTGGCGACGGAGAGAAAGGGATCTTTGGCGGTGCCGTCCACGTAATCCTGGATCTGCACCAAGAGCGAGGGGACGAGATTGAAATTCTGGTGAACATTGGGGAACTCGTCCAGCAACTTGACCATGCCGTAATAATCTTTGAGCGCGTGCAGGCGCACCCAGGGCAAACGATATTCGCCTGTGACCAGGTCTTTGTAAAAGGGCTGGTGCTGATGCCACAGCAGGATGAGTCGAAGCGTAGCCATGGCCCCGAATTTCAGTCTAGCATGCCGCTTCCGAGATCAGGGCGTAAGCCAAGGACACTCGGACCCATTTTCGCGCTTAGTACCAGCCTGCTCATCGACAACAATTGTCCCTATTTCGAGATGCTGGATCTATGCCGCCTGCTCCGGATGCTGCTGCACTCCGCTTTTTCCCACCTGAGGAATCGGCACAATGTACTGTGACAGCGGGTTCTCCGCTGCTTCAGAGGCGATGTAGATCACGCGATCGTTGGCCTCGAGAATTGTGTCCGGGTGCGGCAACAGAACATGTTCGCGCCGGGTTACGGCGACGATTTCGAAGTCGTAAGGCTGAAGTGCTTGATAGAGCCAGCGAATCGTATTCCCCACCAACGGACTTTTTTCCTGTACGACGCCCATAGTGAGATTTCGACCGCCAGGTAAATCGAATTGAACTCGCGACCAGAGCAGGCGCAGCATGTCGAGATGGCCGAGTTGATCTGCAGGCGGCAGATTTCTCCGGCCGAGAAGATTCATGGCCACCTGAATCTGCTCCATGTAATGCGCCGGAGAATCCTTCCGCGTGGGCACCTGCGCTTCATACAGGCTTCGGTACCTGAAGGAAGACGAGAGCCGGACCTGAAGCAGATAGCTGATCATCACGGCCATTCCGGCGGGGACCAGCAAGTGGTAGCCGCCCGCCATCTCGGTGACCATGAGCATGGTCGCGATGGGCACGTGCGCGGCGGCGCCGAATACCGCGGCCATCCCAACGACCACGAAGACGGCCGGCATCTGGTGCAACAGGATGGCAAAGCTTCCTCCCAGCATGGCGCCGACAAATAGAGACGGCGCAAAGACACCGCCGGAACCGCCCGAAGAAACGGTGAAAGCAAAAGCAATCATTTTGGCAAAGATCAGCACTGCGAGCAGAGAAAGAGCAAGCCTTCCGTCCATGGCCAACTGAATCCAGCCGTATCCGCCGCCGAGCACTTCCGGCAGGGCAAGGGCGAGCAAGCCGATGCCGAGTCCGCCGATTGCCGGTTTGAATCGGATCGGAACGGGGAGGGCTCGAAACCAGTCCCGCATGTAGTAAAAGACCAGCGGGAGAATTGTGCCGATAAGTCCGGCACCTACGCCCAAGGCGGCATAGGCAGCGAAATCGGACAAAGCCGGTGAGGGGATTCGCGGAACTCGAAAAAGCGGACCAAAGCCGACGAAAACGCCATTGACTGTGTACGCAACAGCCGAGGAGAGCATGGTGTAGAGCAGCGCTCCAACTTCAAACTCCATGGTGCCGTACAGAACTTCAATGGCAAACACGCCGGTTCCCATGGGAGTGCGGAAGATGGCGGAGAGACCGGCCGCCATGCCTGCCAGCAAGAGCAACTCGCGCTCGCGCGCCGGCCGATGCGTCAGGCGGGCATAGAGCGAGCCCACAGCCGCGGCGATCAGCGCAATCGGACCTTCGCGTCCGGCCGATCCGCCCGAACCGATGGTGATGGCGGAGGCGAGCATCTTGATGGGACCGACTCGGGGCCGAATGATTCCTTCTTTGCGATGGAAGGCATTGGCGGCGGTGTCCGTGCCGTGGCCCTCGGCTTCCGGGGCGAAGGTATAAACGAGCCATCCCGAGAGCAATCCCCCAAGCGTAGTTACGAGGGGAATGAGCCAGAGGCCGTGCGGACCGATTATTTGCCGCGGCGCGCCGCCGCCTTCGATCACTGGGACCCAGTATCCCGCCAGCCGATGAAGAGAGAGGGCGTTGCAGAGGTGCAGCATCCACATGAACAGGCGTGCGGCCGCCGCTCCGATGACTCCCAGGAAGGCCGCTTCGAGCAATAATCGGGGCTCGCCTTGGCCAGTCGCGGTTTGTAGCCTTTTTGCCAAGGCAAATCACACACTCTGATTGCAATTGAAGCGGTTTTCTCTGCTACGAATCCCGAGTTTAGGATGAGCGCTCTGCCCAAAAAGCTCTGCGCAAAAAAAAGTGGATGAGCTCGCGGTGTTTCTCGACGGTCGTGGGGTGTCCCCTCCCCCTCGATCTAGTAGTTTGAGTGAGTTAGCTCAAAATTGCGAATTAGTCTATGGGGCACAATCACTCATGGGCAAAATATTGATGTCAAAGGGCTTAGGGCAAAGTTGGCTCGGTGCCCGGGTTCCAAATCGGAACGAATACAATGATCTGACCGTCACCGCCTCGACGGTGATGACAAATTGGGCGACCCAGGGACGAGGACAGCGTCACACCTTCGCCGGCCTGAAGGCTAGGGCATCGTCGTTAGTTACAGACGCGGGCGGGTCCGGTAGACTACGGACTGAGCTATGAGCCCGGAATCCACACTCGCGGCACCGCGCCTCCTGACCGATCGCGATCTGTATTTGTACAACGAGGGCAGCGACTATCGGATCTATGACCGGATGGGCGCGCATCTGGCGTCTTACAACGGTCAGGCTGGCGCCATCTTCGGGGTGTGGGCGCCGAATGCGCGATCGGTATCGGTTGTTGGCAGCTTTAACGGATGGGATCCGAAGATCAACTATCTGGAACCGCGCGCGTCTTCGGGTATCTGGGAAGGTTTCATTCCTGGGACGAGTCAGGGCGCGCTGTACAAGTATCACATTGAATCGCAGCATCACGGCTATCGCATCGACAAGGCTGATCCGGTCGCATTCTGGAACGAGAAGCCTCCGCGGACGGCGTCGGTGGTGTGGGATCTCAATTACGAATGGAACGATCGCGAATGGATGGAGAAACGGAGCTCGCGCAATGCGCTGAGCGCTCCGCAATCGATTTATGAAGTGCATCTTGGTTCCTGGATGCGCGTGCCCGAGGAGCACAACCGTCCGCTGACGTATCGCGAGACCGCGCCTAGATTAGCCGAATACGTGGGGCAGATGGGCTTCACGCACGTCGAGTTTTTGCCGGTGATGGAGCACCCGTTCTACGGTTCTTGGGGATATCAGACCACCGGCTACTTCGCTCCAACTTCGCGCTATGGGACGCCACAGGATTTCATGTACCTGGTCGACTACCTGCACCAGCACGGCATCGGCGTGATTCTGGACTGGGTGCCGTCGCACTTCCCTTCCGACGGCCACGGCCTTGCTTATTTTGACGGCACGCATCTTTACGAGCACGCGGATTCGCGGCAGGGATTTCATCCCGACTGGAAGACGCACATTTTTAATTATGGACGGCCCGAAGTGCGCAGCTTCCTGATGTCGAGCGCTATGTTCTGGCTGGAGAAATATCATGCGGATGGGCTGCGCGTGGATGCGGTCGCGTCCATGCTCTATCTGGATTATTCGCGCAATCCGGGAGAATGGATTCCGAATAAATATGGCGGGCGCGAGAATCTGGACGCGATTGATTTTCTGCGGCGATTTAATCAGGAAGTGTACAAAGAGCATCCGGACATTCAGACGATCGCGGAGGAATCGACGTCATGGCCCATGGTTTCAAAGCCGGTCTACGTGGGCGGCCTGGGCTTCGGCGAAAAATGGGACATGGGATGGATGCACGACACGCTCAAATATTTTCAGAACGATCCCATCCATCGCAAGTTCCACCACAACCTGCTGACGTTCCGCATGCTGTATTCGTGGCATGAGAATTTTGTGTTGCCGCTGTCGCATGACGAAGTGGTGCACGGCAAGGGATCGCTGATCGGAAAGATGCCGGGAGACGAATGGCAACGCTTTGCCAATCTGCGGTTGCTGTTTGCCTATATGTATGCGCAGCCGGGAAAGAAACTGCTGTTTATGGGAGATGAGTTCGGGCAGGTGCGGGAGTGGGCGCATGATTCGAGCCTGGAATGGCATGTGTTGCAATATCAGGTGCATCGCGGGGTGCAGAAGTGGATGGAGCAGTTGAACCGCTTTTATCGCGGGGAACCGGCGATGCACGTTCTGGATAATGATCCAGCGGGATTCGAGTGGGTGGATGTCAACGACAATGCCGCGAGTACGATCTCGCTGCTGCGCAAGGGCGCAAATCCGCAGGATACGATTCTGGTCGTGTGCAATTTCACGCCGGTGCCGCGGACAGGATATCTGGTCGGCGTTCCTCATAGTGGATATTGGCGGGAATTGCTCAACAGTGACGCCCGGGAATACGGCGGCAGCGGCATGGGAAATCTCGGCGGAGTGAACGCCGAGATGCTGTCAGTGCACGGGCGGCCATATTCATTGAAATTGATGTTGCCGCCGCTGGGAGCGCTGTTCCTGAAGGCCGGCTAAACTCGTCCTGGCCCGTTCGTTCCACCCAGTCAGCGGGCTTTTTTCAGTTCCACCCGGATAGCTCTCAGAGTCTTGGTGGTCTCCATGTTCTCCATTTGGTGGGGCGGGCCGATGGGCAGGAATACGACCGCGCCGTCCTCCTTGCGAGGGTGGTCGACTGCCGCGATTCCGGGCGAGTATTCCTTCATATGCGCAGCGGAGATGTAATAAAGAACACTCCGGTAACGGTGGGCGTGTAAGGGTTCGCGCACGCCAGGCTGGACCGTCACTTCGAGCACTCTCACCTCATCGTTTTCGAACAGAAGCTTGTGATTTTGTGGAGCTGCGACCAGAGCGTCGTTCTGGGGAGTCCACCACTTGTCGAAGTTAGTGGTGGTGTGTCCGAGCAAGAAACCGGCGCTAAGAGCCCCGACCACCAGTACAAAGTTCGCGATTCGTTTCATGGACTCCTTCTTCCGACTGTCGAAGGTTTTCGCAATTGTAACGTTCTTTGCGCTGGTAAACAGGGACTGATCCGGGGTGGGGCGAAGGTCTGAAACCTCGATTTCCGAAGGCTTGTGGCCCGGAACGGCCTTTCCGTCGAAACCGTGCACCCGGGAACCTTTGCAATCCCTACTCCGTGCTATGCTCGATTTAAGCGCGATTTAAGCGCGATTCATGCGGATTCTGACCCGCTATACTCTCCGCGAAGTGACGGCGCACGCTTTCATTGGCGTGGCGATCTTCACGTTTGTTTTATTTACTCGCGATCTTGGACGCATTCTGGAATTGGTGGTTCGCGCAAGCGCTCCTCTGCCCAGCGTCGCGGAAATCTTTTTTTTCACTCTCCCGCTGGCTTTCACCTACACGTTGCCGATGAGCGTGCTGGTAGGAATCCTGATTGGACTGAGCCGTCTCGCGGCTGACAGTGAAATCACTGCGATGCGCGCCAGCGGCATGGGCGTGTGGAGCTTTCTCCGCATGCTGTCGCTCTTCGTGGTAGTGGTGTGGTTGCTCGCGCTGGCCAATGGATTGTACGTTGCGCCGCGATCGCAGGCTGCGCTGGCGCATCTGGAAGACAGGCTCAAGGGATCGCAGGTTTCATTCGAGATCCAGCCGCGGGTTTTCTATGAGGGATTCCCGAAAATTGTTCTGTATGTGCAGGACGTAAAGAGCGCGCAGGGCGCGGCCTTGTGGAAAGGCGTGTTCATGGCCGACGTCAGCGATGCCAGCGACCCAAAGATCACGCTGGCGAAAGAAGGGATCGTGGTCAGCGAAGGCCCGGATCGCCTGCATCTGCACCTGATCGACGGATCGTCGCACGAAACCGATCCCAGGGACCCGAGCCGTTACCAGATTTCGACGTTTCAGCAGACCGACATTCCGATTGAGCTGCCGTCCGCGGAGAACAAAAGCGATGAATCGCAGCCCGCGACTCTCATGGAGACCGGCGCTTTGCTGGACAAGGCGAAACACGCCGATCCTGCTTCGGCGCGTTTGTATCTGATCGAGTTCTACCGGCGCTTCTCGCTGCCGACGGCTTGCCTGGTACTGGCGCTGGTGGGCATCCCGCTGGGAATCTCGTCGAAGAAGAGCGGGAAGTCGGGAGGATTCGTGCTGACGATCCTACTGGTCTTCGTCTATTACGTGATTTCGCTGGTGGGAGTATCGATGGCGCGCCAAGGTCGGGCGTCGCCGTGGGTGGGAGCATGGCTGGCGGATTTCGTCTTTCTGGCGCTGGGAATTTTTCTGCTGGTGCGGGCGGAAAAGCGTCCATTTGAACTCTCCTCTTTCCGCTTCTTTTCCAAGGCCGAGACCGCCCCCGTTCTACGAAATGGACGCCAACGGCGAGAGAACGCGTTCGAGCGGGTTTCGAATCGAAAGCGCGTGTTCAGCGCCAGCTTCCCTACGCTGATCGACGATTACGTCTTGCGCGATTTTTTTCTGTACCTAGGGATGATTCTCTCCACGTTTCTCGTACTGGTGCTCGTGTTCACGCTGTTCGAGTTGCTGGGAGACATCATGCACAACCAGGTTTCGGCCATGGTGGTGGCGGAATACCTGCTGAATGTCACACCCTATCTGCTCTACAACGTAGCGCCGCTGGTCATGCTGCTGGCGGTGCTGGTCACGTTTGGGCTGATGCAGCGGTCGAACGAGATTACGGCGATCAAGGCGACTGGAGTCAGCATCTATCGCATTGTCACTCCGGTCCTGGTCGCGGCGGGGGTGGTTGCCGGCGGATTATTTCTGGCGGACCAGTTTTATTTGCCGCACACGAACAAGCGGCAGGAAGCGCTGCACAACGAGATCAAAGGGAAGCCGGCGCAGACGTATCTGCATGCGGATCGGAAATGGATTTTCGGCGAGAGGAATGACATTTACTACTATCAACTCTTCGATCCGGACCGGGATACGTTTGGAAATGTGACCGTCTTTCAGCTCGATCCCACCAACTTCACGATCAGCCGGCGGATTCACGCGGATACCGCACACTGGGCCGACAATCTGGACCGATGGATCTATGAGCGGGGTTGGGAACGGTCGCTGAAGGTGTCTGCGATCGAGAACTACCATCCCTTCGAGGTCGCGACTTTTCCCGAATTTCCTGAGACTCCGCCCTACTTTAAGAAAGAAGTGAAGCAGTACACGGAGATGAACTACGAGGAATTGCGCAGCTACATCCGCGACCTGCAGCAAAGTGGATTCGATGTGGTACGGCTGCGGGTGCAGTTGAACAAAAAAATTTCCTACCCGTTGATCACGCTGATCATGGCCGTGCTGGCGGTGCCGTTTTCTTTGTCGACGGCAAAAAGGGGAGCGATCACCGGAGTGGCCGTCGCAGTCGGAATTGCGCTGTTCTATACCGTGGTCTCGCGATTGTTCGAAGCGATGGGCGATCTGAGCCAGCTCCCTCCGGCGATCGCGGCCTGGTCGCCGGATTTGATCTTCACGCTGGTGGGGGGATATCTAATTTTGAAGGTGCCGACGTAGAGGTCAGGGCCCAGGGGATCAGTGGGTAGGGATCAGTGGGTAGGGATCAGTGGGTAGGGATCAGTGGGTAGGGATCAGTGGGTAGGGATCAGTGGGTAGGAGTCTGTGTATACCTCAGCGGCTGAAGCCGCGTTATGGATTGCTGATTCTACGGACGGCCTTGAAGGCCGCGGCGGATTATCCTTTCTACCCCACACCTGCAGTTCCGCAACCGACAGTGCTGTGGCGAGCAACCCCACGAGCACCGGACTACGCCACCCGTTTTTCTGACTCCTTCTCTTTAAGAGCAACCTCCCGCTGCTTCACTGAGACCTTCTTTCGCTCTTGCAGACGTAATGAAGAGTGAAATATCGCTCATCTACCGTGAGTGATAACTTTTTTTGTATTTGGCTTACTTGTGAAATCGTACCCTCGATGGTCAGCATCTTCGATAGACATCCAGTTGGAGGGGAGATAGACCCTTCCCAAACAGTGAGTTCCTAATCACTGGCAAACTGGCGGTTTAAGTGTAAAATGACGTATTTTTCTGGGGCTTAGGGAGTCGAAATGCGCGCCATTCGTCGTCACTCGCAGTACGCCGTACCTGCCCTGCTCGTTTTGCTCTTTTTCATTTCCGAGCCGAGTTTGGGACAAACGCCTTCCCTCATCACCCAACCAGTGGATGATTCACAACGGGTAACGTTGAAGGGCAATGTGCATCCCTTGGCGCGTACGGAATTTGATCGGGGCGCAGCGCCCGCGGATCTCGCGATGGACCGGATGCTTCTGGTTCTAAAGCGAAGTCCGGAGCAAGATGCAATGTTGAGCAAGCTGTTGGATGATCAGCAAGACAAACATTCGCCACACTACCGGAAATGGCTGACTCCGGAACAATTCGGTAAGCAGTTCGGGCCATCGGACGACGACATCGAGAAAGTTACTGGATGGCTGGGCTTGCAAGGCTTCCGCGACGTGCAGGTCAGCAAGGGACGGACCGTCATCAACTTTTCCGGCACGGCCGGCCAGGTACAGTCTGCATTTCGAACCACCATTCGAAAGTTTGTGGTAGCGGGACACGCGCACTGGGCCAACTCGAATGATCCGAGTATCCCAGTGGCACTGTCGCCGGTCGTAGCGGGTGTATTCACGCTGCATAACTTCTATAAGAAGCCACAATCACATCTGGTTCAAGGAGAGTTCACCGCGAAGGCAGTGAGGCAGACCCACCCGGAATACACATCGTCAACTGGAGCGCATGCCCTTGCTCCAGCGGACTACTACACGATCTATAACTTCAATCCGCTGGGCTCGGGCGGGGCGCACATCGCAATCACCGGGCGATCAAACATCGATCAACAGGACCCACTCTATTTCCATTACTGGCTGTACGACCAGGCAACAGATTGGGACGTACTCGTCAACGGCCCAGACCCGGGAGATCTTGGTGGCAGCGAGGAAATAGAAGCGGATCTGGATATCACGTGGGCCAGCGCGGTTTCTCCATCGAATTGGGTGACGCTCGTGGTGTCGCAATCTACGGCCACGACCGACGGCGTCGATCTTTCGGAACAGTACATCATCGACAATAACTACGCAGATGTGATGAGTGAAAGCTTCGGAGATTGCGAAGCGAACTATACCAGCACGGAGGCGGCGGGAATCGCGAGTTTGGCGCAACAGGCGGCGGCACAGGGGATCGCCTATGTTGTGGCGGCGGGAGATTCAGGATCGGCCGGCTGCGACGATCCGAATACCGAAAAAATAGCCGTACACGGTTTGTCGGTGAATGTGCTGGCTTCTACTCCCTATACCGTTGCGGTGGGGGGTACGGTCTTCAACGAAAACGGACACGATAGTACCTACTGGAACTCAACGAACGCTTCCCCGACAGAGGAGTCGGCAATCTCGTACATTCCGGAGGATGTATGGAATGACAGTTGTACGTCTTGCAGCGCTCCGAATATATGGGCGGGCGGCGGTGGAGCGAGCACGTTTTTCACAAAGCCGTCGTGGCAAAGTGGAGTAACAGGAATTCCAAACGACGGAAGCAGAGATCTACCGGACGTCTCGCTGACGGCCGCAGCACACGACCCGTATTTGATCTGTCTGGAGGGATCGTGCGTACCGAATGGGCAGGGAGAGATCAGCTTCTATGGAGTGTCGGGGACCTCAGCATCAACGCCCGCATTTGCCGGGATCATGGCTCTGGTGGCGAACCAGGCGGGAACGCGGCTGGGCGCCCCGAATTTTGTCCTCTACAGGCTGGCCGCGGCGGAGAACCTCACGCAATGCAACGCATCATCCTCGACGCTGCCGGCGAGCAGTTGTGTTTTTAACGACGTCACGGTGGGAAACAATGCGGTACCGGGCGAAATTGGTTACGGAACGTCGAGCGCGACCTATCAATCCGGCATAGGTTATGACCTGGCGACGGGGCTCGGGTCGGTAAACGTAACAAACCTTATCAATCAGTGGAATAAGGTGACGTTCAGTCCGACCAGCACGACATTTTCAATAAGTCCGACAGCGTTTGTGCACGGGGCGGCCGCAAACGTATCGGGAACGGTGACTCCGAACAGTGGGACGGGAACGGCGACGGGAACGATCTGGTTGACGGGACCGAATGGAAACATCGCAGGGCAAGATACGATCGACATGTTCACCCTTGGCAGCGCCGGAGCATATTCAGGAGTCAGTCATCTGCTGCCGGGTGGAATCTACCAAGTACATGCTCATTACGCCGGCGATCAGACCTATGCGCCCAGCGATTCAAGTCCGTCGGTACAGGTGAACATTCAGCCAGAGCCTACCACCATCACCTTTTCCGTTTCGACGAAGGATGCCAGCGGGAATTTTGTTCCTTTCACAAGCGGGCCGTACGGAACGCCGGTCTATTACCAGGCACAGCTATCGTGGCAGTCAGGATATGGAGTTCCGAGTTCGTATACGCTGTTCTGGGACAATGGCAGTGCAGACGCCACGCCATATGTCGATTCGAAGGGACACGCAGTCTCGCCCGCCCTGACTCAGATCAATTCGGGATCACATTCGATCACGGCTGGATATTACGGCGATAACAGTTTCAGTTCCAGCACCGATTTGACTCCCATCGACTTTACGATTACACAGCTCGGCACAACAACGGCATTAACATCGCAACAGACGGCACAATCGCTACTATTGACTGCCACGGTGAGCGCCAAAGGAAGCGGGACGCCCGCGACTGGGAGCATCACATTCAGTTCAGGCGGAACGGTGCTTGGAGTGGTGCCACTGACACCTGGAACAACTGCCAATGGGGTCACCCAGGCGACCGCTAACTTTGATGGTACACAGCTGACGGCAGGACAGTATGGCATTACGGCGAGTTATCCGGGAGACACAAACTACGCGGGGTCCACTTCGGCGGCGGTCTCGCTGAACCTGGTTGCGGATTTCAGCATCGACAATCGTGGATTCACGTCGCAAACAGTAACACCCGGGCAGACGGCGCAATACATCAACGATTTAGGCGTGACGCCGTTCTTTGGGTATGCATCAACGGTAACGGTATCGTGCACCGTGCCAGCGCAAAAGACAACGTGCAGCGTGAATCCGAGTTCGTATGCTCTGGCGGGCGGGGCCGGGGTCGGCACGATCGCGATTACCACGACAGCGTCGAGTGCAGCAGGGCTGATACCCACCACCCCTTGGCGTAGCAGGCCTTTATGGAGTGTAGCGGCTGCGGCAACGATTTTCGTGGGGTTCACCATCGTCGTGCCACGGCGAAGACGCCTGTTCGGAGCACCTGTATTCTGCATACTGGCACTACTACTGGGAATCGTCGCGTGCGGAGGAAGCGGATCCGGTTCCGGTGGAGGTGGGGGTGGGGGGGGCACATCTGGCACCCTCGCCGGAACCTATACCGTCACCGTGACCGGAACTGCGGGCTCGACTACTCATACGACCACGTTCACACTCATCGTGCAGTAGGACCGGGATAGGACCCCTTAGTACTAGCGGCGAGCGCGGCATCTACTCGACAGCCCGTGCCGGATACGACGCGCATGCTCGTTCAATCAGACTGGCTTGTCGCAGCATCTTTCTGACCCGAACCCAGTGATACTGCATGTTGGAGCGGATCGGTCCTCGTACAATGCGGGACATATTCCGGGAGCGCGCTTTCTGGCATTGAGCAACATCCCAATACCTCACAATGGCATTCCCAATCACTGCCTCTGGTCGACAACCTGAAGTCTGTTTTTGAACGGCTGGGAGTTGGGGATCGCTCAAGCATCGTGATTTACAGCGACATGCTCGGGCTGCTTGCGGCGCGCGCGTACTTCAGGCTCGACTACCTCGGCCTGCGCAACAATACGGCTCTCCTCGATGGCGGACTGAAGATGTGGTCGAAAGAACACGGCACAGTCAAGACCGTCCCCGGCAAAAGCACGATTCTGATTGATGCTCGGCACGGACGGGGAAAATCTGGTCGTTGGGAAATTGCTTATGGTAGTCCGCGACGAGTTGTGTGGCGGCGGAATACTCTTTTTCGGCGACCAGGAGTTGCAGGTATTGCGCGTAGAGCGATTGCTCTTGAGGATAGCGGGCGAACCACGCGCGGTACTGGGCGATGGAGACGTCTCTCGCCATGCCCTGGGCATGGATGACGCCGAAGACACGCTCCAAGGCTTGCCAGGAGCGCTGTTCCGCAGTCGGGGTAAGTTTCTCGGCAGGGATGGGCGGAGCGTTTGCGATCAGAGATAAGGTCTTGATTTCGTCAGCCGGGCGAAGCCGATGGTGGTAGAAGCCAGCGAGCGCGAGTTCGGCGCTGATCTTGTCGGAGGAATTTTCGACATAAGCTTTCCAGTCGGACCGGGCGGCGGAGAAGTCGAGTTGCTGTTCGTCGAGGGCGTGCAGGGAATAGAGGTCGGGGTTGCGCGGCTGCGATTTGATGAGATCGCCCAAAGCAGGACGAGTTTCGCGCCGCGGACGGCGGAAGGCGACGGCGTCCGAGGGCAGCGACATCATGCGGAAGAAGAGGGCTTCGAGTGCAGTGCTCGCGTCGATGGCACTCCACGAGGACAGTTCCGCAAAAGCAGATACAGTAGTGCCGATTGGGGCGATAAATTGATGCGGCCCCACTTCCAATCGTGAACGGGGATGGATGCTTAGTCGAGCGCTTTGCGGAAGCGGAGTACTGCGACAGTGAGTAGGCTGATTCCAAGGGCGCCCATGGCGAGCATCTGAGGCCAAAGGATGTCCATGCCTACCCCTTTCAGATACGTACCCCGAAGCACGACCAGAAAATATCGCAACGGGCTGAGATAAGTGAGATATTGCAGCCATTGCGGCATGGTGCTGATGGGAAATCCAAAGCCCGAAAAGGTTATGGCGGGCATGATGAAGAAGAACGCGGTCACCATCGCTTGTTGCTGCGTAGACGAGACTGTCGAGATCAACAGGCCAACGCCCAACATGCATAGCAGGAACAGAATTGCGCCTGCGAACAGCACCAGAATCTGACCGCGAAATGGAACCCGGAACCACAGCGTTCCTACCACCCCAATCAGAGAAACATCGAAGAGGCCAATCAGAAAAAAGGGCAGCGTCTTGCCGAGGATAAACTCAGCCGGGCGGATGGGCGTAACCATGATCTGCTCGAGTGTGCCGATCTCGCGTTCGCGAACCACGGCAAATGCCGTGAGCGTAACCACCAGCACGAGCGTGAGACTGCCGATAATTCCCGGAACGAAAAACCAGCGACTCCTGAGGTCGGGGTTATACCAGGGGCGCTGTTCCAGTTGCACCGAGGGAATCTTCTCGAGCATTTGTGGCGAGATGCGGCCGATGCGGTCTTGCTGGTAGTTGTGGGCGAAGCCGAGCGCGATTTGCGTGACGTAGCCGGAAGCAATCAGGGCAGTGTTCGAATTGGTCGCATCGACGATCACTTGCAGGGGCGCGATTTGGCCCTTGCGCAGATTCTGAGCGAAGCCGGCATTGATCTCTAATCCAACCGTAGCCTTGCCTTGCTCGATGAGATCTCCCACTTGGCGGTAGTCGGTCAGTTGGTGCCGCACGTCGAAGTAGGGGCTGGAGGAAAAACGCGAGAGCAGTTCCCGGCTCTCCTGGCTATGGTCGAGATCGAGGACAACCGTTGGAACACGATGAATCTCAAAGGTGGCTGCGTATCCAAAGACGAGCATCTGGATAATGGGCGGACCGAAGAGCACGAAGCGCGTCCGTTTGTCGCGAAATACCTGGATGAATTCTTTGATCAGCATCTGCTTAAGCCGCGCCAGCATCGCTCATCCTCCCTTTACACCAGCCTTTCGTGGAATGAACGCGTGGCGAGCAGCGCCAGCACGACCGTGAACACAGCTAGAGGGACCAGGTCGGTATAGAGCAAAGCGGCAGGGGTCCCCTTGAGGAATATCTTCTTCAGCACCGAGACGTAATACCGGGCGGGCAAGATGAGGGTAATCCACTGCAGCACTACGGGCATTTGCTCAATCGAATATAGAAATCCAGACAACAGGAAAGCGGGTAGAAACGTGACGAGCAGCGCGATTTGACTCGCAGCCAGCTGGCTTCCGGCGATCACCGAGATAAAGAATCCGAGCGAAAGGACCACTACCATGAACATGGCCGAACTGGCGAGCAGAGTCGAAAAAGAACCTCGGAAAGGAACCTGGAACCAGTGGATGGCGATCAAGGCGCAGAGGATGACGTCGAACATTCCTATGACGAAATAAGGCGTCAGTTTGCCCAGCATCACTTCGAGTGGTGTCACCGGAGTTGAAATCAATTGCTCCATGGTTCCCCGTTCCCATTCGCGCGCAATGGTCAGCGAGGTGAGGAAGGCGCCGATCACGGACATTACCAGGGCAAGCACACCGGGAACGATAAATGCGCTGCTTTCCAAGTCCTCGTTGTACCAGGTGCGGGTTTCAACGCTGACCGGAGCGGGCTGGACGAGTTGGCCGCGGTCACGCAACCAATCAAGTTGGATGTCCGAGGAATAACCCTGAACTACTGCTTGGGCATAGCCGATAAGGACGCTGGCTGTATTGTCATCCGTACCGTCAACGAGCGCCTGAACCTGCACAGGTCGGCCATCCTGGAGGCGCTGCGAAAAATCCCACGGGATAACAATTCCCATTTTGGCGTGGCCGTCGTCGAGCGCGCGGACGAGCGCGGGATAATCGTTCACCATCCGCGCCACATCAAAATACTGGCTGGCCTGGAAGCGCTTCAGAAGATCCTGGCTGCGCTGGCTGCCGTCACGATCGTACACATATACGGGCGCGCCCTCGAGATCGAGATTGACCCCGTAACCGAACAGCAACACCAGAATCACCGGCATGATCACAACGATGATCAGGCTGCGCGAATCACGCAGGATCTGAATGACCTCTTTCCGAGCCACGGCCAGGAGGCGAGTGAAGCTCATGCGTTCCGTTCCCTTCCCGAATCGCGCGTGGTTAGAGAAACGAAAACATCTTCCAGGCTGGGATGGATCTTCTCGATGTGCCCTATTACGATACCGTGATCGGCCAGATACTTCTCAACCTGCGGGATGGCGACACTCGCATCCCGTACAACCAGGTGCAGCGCGTTCCCGAAAACCGCGGCATCCATCACAGCCCGAGCGGATTGCAGGATTCCCACCGCATCCCCCAGCGGCTGACACTCCACCAGGAGCAGCTCGCCTTTCATGGATTTCTGCTTTAGTTCTGAAGGCGTGCCCAGAGCAACGATTCGCCCGCGGAAAATGAGTGCAAGGCGGTTGCAGTATTCGGCCTCTTCCATATAATGCGTGGTCGCGAAGACGGTCACACCCTCTTCCGCCATCTGGTGAATAAGGTCCCAGAACTGGCGCCGTGAGATAGGATCGACGCCGGAAGTGGGCTCATCCAGGAAGATGACGGGCGGTTTGTGCAGCACCGCACAGCCCAGGGCAAGACGTTGCTTCCAGCCGCCCGGCAACGTCCCGGTAATCAGATTCTCCCGGCCTTTGAGGTTCGCCATTTCTAGCGCCCATGAGATTCGGTCTCTGAGCTGGCTGGAGGGTACGCTGTAGAGGCCGGCGAAGAGGCGTATGTTTTCGATCACCTTAAGATCGTTGTAAAGCGAAAACTTCTGCGACATGTATCCAATGTTCTGGCGTACGGACTCGGGTTCGCGACCTACGTCGTACCCCGCAACCTGTGCTCGGCCGGAAGTGGGCGTCAGCAAACCGCAAAGCATGCGGATGGTCGTGGACTTGCCCGCGCCATTGGGTCCGAGAAAACCAAACACTTCGCCTTTGCGGATATCGATACTGATGTGATCCACGGCCACAAAGTCACCGAACTGCTTGACCAGGTTCTCGATCACGACAGAATTCGTGCCCTCAGGCATGGAATGCCGCCCCGCTGCTGACCGCATCGACGAAGAGATCCTCAATCGTCGGCGTGATTTGCTGAATCGTGTTGAAGGGAACGTGCGCGCTGTCGAGCCGCGCCTCGAATTCAGGAATGCGTCTTGCTGCATCGTCAACAACAACGTGCACGCCGTCACCGGTCATTACTAAACTGGAGATTCCAACTGCGTGCTCGAGGTGATCGCGCAATTTGCGTGGTTCAGATGAGGTGACGGCCAAGACTCCTTTGCCCAACCTGGCCTTCAAATTCGCAGGCGTGTCACAGAAGAGCAGCTTCCCCTGATGGAGCAAGGCGACGCGATGACAGCGCTCAGCCTCGTCAAGATAGGCAGTGGAGGTAAGTATCGCCACACCTTCGGCGACCAGTTCATAAAGAATGCGCCAGAAATCACGGCGCGATACGGGATCGACGCCCGTGGTCGGTTCGTCCAGCAGGATCACTTTCGGACGGTGAATCAGCGCGCAGACGAGGCCCAGTTTCTGCTTCATGCCTCCCGAGAGCTTCCCGGCCAGGCGCTTCCGGAACTCTCTCATCCCGGCCGCATGCAATAGTTCCGTGGAACGGGCTTCGCGCTCGGATTTTTTCACTCCGAACAGGTCAGCATAGAAGCGAATGTTTTCGTCGACCGTGAGGTCTTCATAAAGGCCAAAGCGCTGGGGCATGTAGCTGAGGCGGTGCTTTGCGCCTTCCGGATCGTGAATGACATCGGAGCCGGCGACGCTGGCTGTGCCTTCATCGGGGGGCATGATGCCCGCAAGCATGCGAAGTGTGGTTGTTTTCCCTGCGCCGTCGGGACCAACAAGGCCAAAGATTTCTCCGGAACTGACGTCAAAGCTCAAATGATCGACCGCAAGTATGCCGGGGAAGCGCTTAGTGATTCCCTCGGCGACGATCGCGGATTGTCCTTGTTGCTTCATCATTTCCCGGGCGTTTGCGGGTGGGACGCGTTTGGACTGGCCGCGGTCTCGAGGCGCGCGTCCGCAGGCATGCCCGGTTTGAGTTCGTGACTCGGGTTATCGATGTCGATCTTGATGCGATAGACGAGCGTCACGCGTTCTTTGTAAGTTTGAACGCTCTTGGGTGTAAACTCGGCACTCGAGGAGATGAATGAGATACGTCCGTGGTACTGTTTGCCCGGATAAGTATCGGTGGCGATGATAGCTTCCTGGCCCCAGCGGATACGGCCCAGATCGGTTTCGGCAATGTAGGCGCGCAGCCAGATGTGATCAAGATCGGCCAGCGTGACCACCGGAGTGCCGGGAAGGACCACCTCTCCGAGTTCAGCCTCGCGCACGGTGATCACACCGTCAGAAGGAGCGCGCAATGTTGTGTAGTCCAGATTGACTCGCGACAAGCCACGGTTGGCGTGGGCTTCGCGGAGGTTAGCACGAGCGATCGCGATATCTTCTTTACGGTTTCCTTCGACGGCTTCGTTATAACGCTGTTGTGCTCCCTCGAAAGTGGCCTCCGCCCGCTTTAAAGCGGTTTCTGCGAGATCGCGATCCTGAGCAGAGACTTCATCTTTGCTGAACAGGCGCTGCGCGCGCTCGTAGTCAATCTTCTTCTCCTCGAGATCGGCTTGTGCATCGAGCATGGTTTGTTGCGATGCTTTGACTTCCTGCTCACGAGTTCCGGCAAGCATGAGAGCCAGATTGGATTCGCGGACTCGAACCGTAGCCTCGTCGATCCGAACCTTCTGCAGGTAATCGGCATCATCCAGGCGCGCCAGTAAGGCGCCCCGCTCAACCGATTCGCCCTCCTCGACCGGCAGATCGACGATGCGTCCCTGAACCTTGAAACTCACCAGGCTCTCGTGTGCTTCGATGTTCCCGGAGAGTACGATCTGATTCGCGGGCTCTGCCTTCCTGGTCAGCCGCGGATAAAAATAAACGCCGGCGGCGATCGCCGCCGCCAAAAGGATCAGCAAAGGTATACGTAGCTTCATGATTCAACCTCACGGGCAGAATACAGATCGCATAAACCTGCCCCCAGCCGACAAGTTGATTAAGGATTCTCCAGATACTGCCCGATATTTTTCTCCGTATCGCCCACGGCCCGCGCGAGCGCAAACTTCGCGTCAACGTGCGCGGATACGGCAACAATGTAGTTTTCCTGGGCGCGGGCAAGCTCATCTTGGGCGGTAACCACTTCAACGTTATTCGTCGTACCCGACTGGAAACGATCCTGTGAGAGTTGGAGTTCACGCTCCGCCAGCTCCTGCCCATCTTTGGCGACCGCGACTTGTTCCGCCGTTGACTCGAGATTCAGCAGCGCTTCCTGGATGTCCTCTTCGATGCCTCGGCGCAAGTCCGCGATTTGATCGTCGACGCGCTTAACCCGGCTGGCCAGTTCCTGCGCCTCGCCACTGCGATCGCGATCGAAAACCGTAAAGTCGATCTGGCCCTGAATCACGCCTATTCCCTGCACGCCTCCGATGCTACGGCCAAGTTCGCCATAGTTCCCGTTGATGCTCAGTTTGGGAAAATAGCGGGCATGGCTGGCGCGTTGCTGCTCGACTAATCCCTCGCGCTCGCTGGCCAGCGACAAATAGTCGGGTCGTTCCAGAAGTGCGGAGGCAACGAGGCTCTCGGCCAGAGGTCGCGATAAGGGCCGATACTGGAGAGACTCTGCCAGTTCCAAAGGAGCGCTCGGACTCATACCGAGGTTGCGGGCGAGGGCAAACAGCGAATCTTTGTACTGGGTCTGCGCGACCAGGAGAGCCTGCTTGTCATTGGCGAGTTGTACCTGCGAGCGCAGTACGTCCACTCCGGTCGCGGTCCCAGCATCGTGCTTGTCTTTCGCAAGCTTGTACAGGACATCTGAATCGGTCACCCGAGACTGCGCAGCATCCACCCGCGCCGCAGCGGACTGGGCATTGAGATATAGGCTGGCTATGGCACGGATGATGAGATCGCGCGCGTCCTGGTAATCCATTTTGCTGGCCTCGAGGGCGTGGTCGCTCGCTTTCCAACTGCGATAACTCTGGAGATCAACCAGATTTTGTTGCGCGTAGACGCGAAAATCGTAGTTAGAAAACGGTCCAATCACCGAGGGGAAGCCGGGGGCCGTAATCCCGAAAGCGATCAACGACCGGTTCTGATAGTTGGCATAGCTCTGCGCCGTTACCCGCGGAAGTAGCGCCGCCGACAAACGCCGCGTTCGAGTGCCTCCGGCTTCCTCGACTTGAGTGTTCGCCACAAGTACGTTGAGGTTCTGCTGCAGCGCCCGCTGAATCGCGTCCCGCAAAGTCAGGCGGTAAGGCGCAAGTTCCTGGGCTGGACTGATTCGACCGCAGATCAGGCTTGCCAGCAACAGGGTCACGACAATTCGATAACGGTATTTCATCGCTTGTAGTCTTTAAGGGAGCCAGCGACCGCCCTCCAGAAGTGCTGGAAGCTTTCCTCAACCCAAGTTGTAAGTGCGGGCCGACCATGCAGCGACCACAACAGGAGTGTGCCGAGGAACGCCTGCTGGAGCTGAATTGCAACTTGTTCTTTTTTGAGGCGAGGGTCGATCTCTCGGCGCTTCTGTCCGGCGGCCACAATCTGGCCAACTAGCTCGCGGCCTTCTGACATAGTCCGGTCGATGAGGCTACGGACGTTGGTACTCGCCAGAAAAGAAGAGATCAGGGCACGAGCAAGGTCGGGACTGCGTCCCGGTTCTTCGGCCAGTCGAAGGAACAGGCCGTGCAACACAGAGGAAACCGTCTGCTTGCCGGATTCGGTGAGCGTCACAGCTTCTCTTACCTTGCCGAGCTGAATTTCTGCCATCACTCCCAGCACATGATCCTTGCTGTCGAAATAGTTGAAGAAGGTGCCTTTGCCGACATCAGCGGCTTCGGTGATATCTTCCACCGTGACGTTGGGAAAACCACGCTCGGCAAAAAGCTGCAGAGCGCAGCGGAACAGGAGCAGACGCGTCCGGGCCGCGCGACGCTGCCGGCGCCCCAGCCGAGCCAAGTGGGGAAGATCCTCGGAAGCGAGAGTTCCGATCAGTGCAGCGCTTTCTGATTTCTGACCTTTACTCATTTAAGACTTATAGCCATAAACGACTACTGGTCATAATTGTACGCAAGAATTGACCTTTGTCAACCGGCCCACAGTAGAGATTTTTGGTTGGCCGATGCCCCTCTCAGGGGTGACTCATTTTCCGCTTAGAACGGAATGAAGCCGCGGCCGGCCGGGTAGCCAGGAACCGTCCGACCTTCTCACGTGCGGCGGGGTTAGCGTGGCGCGAGCACCAATCGGTCTTGTGCATTCGCCTCAACCGTCTTGCGCGAATATATCAGCGGAAAATATTCACCTTTATCCCATAGCGGAAGCAGATCAGAATAGTGCGGCGAGCCCGCCTGTCCACTTTGTCCTGGAGTATTCGCAGTCATCGAACGGTCCCAATCGGCTATGTCCATGATTTCTCGATAGCTCGCCCCACCTTCCTGCTCGAACTTACTGCCTACCCATGTCGCATTCACCGTGTAGCCGTCGCCCGGACGCGACAAGGGCCCCAAGTCAAGCAACGTCGCCGCTCCGGGCAAACCATCGAGCGAGTGCCGGAATCGAATCGTATGCAACGTACCCCAGGACCACTTCTGCGGATCGGGTCCGACCAGTTGCGCGGTCTGTTTCCATGCGGAATCGAGCGTTTGGAGCAATAGCTGGTTTCTGCTTGCGACCGCGTCGATCCCGAAAATCTGTGGCGACGGCTTCGAGAGCTCGTCGAGTGCCTTCTTTAGCGACCAATCGTCTTCAACCGCTTCTAATCCCTCCTTTTCGGAAGTGGCCTTTTGCAGGTTCCTCAGCCACACTTCATAAAGCGCGGCAGCACCAGATTCCCTGTTCAGAGTTGCATCCCACGCAAGCATCATTTCCGTCGCAGCCGTTGGATTCGGCGACGCCTCTTTCAACAGCTTCACAAGTTGACGCGCCGGCAATGACACAACATCCGTCTGCAGTTTCTCCATATCGTCAAGAGTTATCTTCCTTCCGCTGCCACGAATGCGAGACAGCACCTCTTCGATACGATGTACCCGGTAGGGAGCAGCCCACTCGAAACCCACGTTATACGGGAAGTTCTCGGGGATCATCTTGTGATTCGCCGTTGCGACATATCCGGTCGGCGGATTGAAACTGTGCGGGAGTTCCGAGTTCGGCACATATCCTGACCACTCGTAGTCAGCCGCGCCCGGGACCGGCAGTAGTCCCGTCCACGTTTTCCGCAGTGGCGCCAACCCCGTGGAGTGCTCGCCGATATTGCCATCGACGTCGGCATACACAATGTTCTCCGACGGCACCTTCCAGCGCTTCATGGCCTCCTCGAACTCGTCCCAGTTCGTCGCTCGATCAACCGAAAGGGATCCAAGGTAGCCGGCCGTACCGGGCTCGGCTCCAACCCAGCGAAGTGCCAGCGCCCGCTTGCCATCCTCCCAAAGGACAGGGCCATGGCGCGTGAGTTTCAGTTCGACTTCGACCGGCGATTTTCCTTTGACTGCTATGGTTTCGTGCTCGATGCGCATACGCGCCCATCCATTCGGCGTCTTGTACTCCAGCGGATCTTCCGGATTCAGATCCTCCAGATACAGATCCTGCTGATCGAGGCCGAAGATCGTGAATCCCCACGCGATGTGCTGGTTGTGGCCCACAGCAACTCCTGGCAACCCCGGCTCGCCCGCGCCGATCACATCCCATCCCGGCGCTACCAGGTGGACGATATAGCGCAGCGAAGGCAAACCTACGACTCGATGAGGATCATTGGCCAAGATCGGCTTGCCCGTCGATGTGAGCTTTCCCGAGATCGTCCAGTTATTACTGCCTTGCGACGTGTCCGACGGAAACTCGATTCTTGCATCACTTCCGACGAGGTTCTCGAGGAGTGAGGGATTCAGTCCGCCGAAGTCCACACCGGGTGCGGGGTCGAGTTTTACCTTCGGATCAAGGCTTAAAACGGAGCTGGCCTTCTGCACGCCGAACTTCGCGATCAGTTCCGCATCGCGGAGTTCGCTGAAAGCATTGCCAGTCATCGAGAATGCCGCCATCCGATTGAGACAATCCTCCGGCTTCCATGGCTCTGGCTGAAACCCGGCTAACTGGAACTCGATCGGTAAGCCCGGTCCTCCCTTTGCGGTCAACGAGCGTATCTCGGCGTTGATCCCGTCGGTAAACGCGCCCATGACTGCTTCCGTATCCGGCGCGTAGCTCTCATACTCGGCTTTCATGTCGCCCCGATAACGAAGTAATCTCGCATTGATGTCGCGCTGCAGCGCCGATGGCCCGAGCACCTCGGCCAGTCGGCCCTGTCCAGCGCGTTTCCACATCTCCATCTGGAACAGCCGGTCTTGTGCCACGACAAAACCCTGGGCAAAGAAGAGGTCGTGTTGGTTCTTCGCGTAAATGTGCGCGACGCCCCAGCGATCTCGAAGGACATTGACAGGCTCTTTGAGCCCATGCACTACAAGATTGCCGTGAATCGGCGAAAGCGAGTCGTGCGCCTTCGCATTGAGTGACTCAGGTGCCTGTTGCCCAGTGGATGCAGCTACAGCTAAGAAACCGAACAGGAAAATGCTGCTTCGTCTCGGCATCAGCCCGAATTGTAGTTCAGTGCCGGAACTTTGACGTACAGGAAATATCTCTCCCCGGCAGACAGTATGAGCCTGTAACGCCGCGCTCTCATGCGTATTTGCCTTATCTGGTTGCGTCATACGAGCAAGCGGGAACTTCGCGACCGGCGCCAGCAGCGAGGATGTGTGGAGAAAAGCTTCCCTAGTCGTGACGGGGAATTCTCAGTAGTCTCTCGAGCCGCTTCCGCGGAACGATCGGTGGTAGACCTGTTTCCTTCCAGTCTTCCAATGTCTTTGACATCAGCGAAGGACAAGGCAGCGATATCTCGGGCATGGTTTCTTTTGTCGTCGCGTTTACGATTGCGATCGAGGCTGACGAAGAGGTGGGCACGAGTGGTTGGCTGTCGTTCAGTGATGCCATCGCATTTGACGCCTGGGATCTGATACCGCCTTGCACGATCTCAATGTCGCGCTCCGGACGGACTCGCGAACTTAAGGCCCAGTTCACCGTTTCGTGATCTCTAATGTCGATGTCCTCATCCACTAAGTAGATAAACCTCTGACCTGAATTAAATTTCGCGAGCAGGCGACCGATGCGAGCACTCTCCGAAACCTGGGCCGCTTCAATTTGAGCAATCAGAATCGATAGACCAGCACTGCCGCTTGCGATAGCGAGATTGCGTATGCCCTTGACTCCTAACTTTCGCGTGAGATTGAACCAGAGTGGTCCGAGACATCCCATCTCCATCACCAGGTGCCCGTCGGAGGGAGGCATTTGTTGCACAAAACCGTGCAATACGGGCGCAGATCTATGCGTAATAGCCGTGACTTCCACAACGGCCGCGGGGGCCGCCTCATTAACAAAACCCAAGTATTCGCCAAATGGGCCTTCCTCTCGTTTCTTGTCAGTGTGAACATACCCTTCAATCACATATTCCGCGCGAGCGGGAACTAGGAGATCCACCGTCTTACCGCGCACGACCTCTAACCCAACCCCGGCAAGCGCGCCTGCAACACTCAGCTCATCGCAGCCGTACGGAAGCTTGGCCGCCGCCGCAAATGTCACAACGGGAGCTGCGCCGACTACTGCAGCTACAGGCATGGGCTCATGCCGCTCTGCATATTTCCTGAAGTGAATCGCCCCATGTTGCATCTTCCCACCGAAATATAGACCCGCATGAGCCGAATCGTGAATCTGCATTCGATAGATGCCCATATTCTGAATGCCCGTTTCCGGGTCCTTGGTGATGACATTCGCCGCGGAAAGGTATGCGCCAGCATCCTTCCCCGGCGTCCAGATCGGAGCAGGAATCGAGAGTAGATCGGCTTCTGACTTGAAATGCACGACCTCCTGGACCGCGGCGAAATCTACCAACACAGGCGGAATAGGCGTCTCCAGTGAATTCGCCCAGTGAGCCAGTATCGCGTCCGGCGTTATCTTCAGAGCCGAAGCATACATTTCAGCCGTGAGGTAGAGGTTCACTACCACTGGGGAGGAGTGATCCTGCACATGTTCAAACAAAATTGCATACGCATCTTTCTCGGCAGTGGATTCCATCGCCCAACGTGCGATGCAGGCAATTTCCCAGTCTTTGTCTACACATTTGGCGACTCGCCGAAGATGGCGAGAGTTTTCGAGGCAACTAAGAAAATCACTCAATTCAAGAAACGGAGCAGACTGAGGCGACCCGATCACTCGGTGCGGTGCGCCCACTCCAGGGTCTGCGAGGTACGCTGATAAATGGCATGGTTCCAATGGCATAGCCAAGTTCTGGGGCGAGGGCAAGAGTCAGGATTTCAGTGTCTCAGTGACCACCGGAGTTGGGTGTGACAGAAGTCGCATACCTCTGTGATGGAAGTCACATATCGTCCAATCTGAATGCCGCAAACTATGGGGAAGATTTGACGCCTCTTTTGGGCGTCCCCCAAGCTGCACTCTCCCCTTTCAGCCAAGCGCATGATCGCGCCGTGCGATCACATCTGATGACGAAAGGAATGATTCCATGGGATTTCCAGCACAGAGACTGAGAAGATTGCGGCAGAACGAAGCGTTCCGAAGCCTCGTCCGCGAGAACAGGCTCTCGATCGGAAGCTTAATTCTCCCCATGTTTGTGGTTTCTGGAAGCAACATCAGGCATGAAATCCCGGCACTCCCAGGGAACTATCATCTCTCCATCGACTGTCTGATCGAAGAAGCGATCGCGGTGCGGGACTCGGGAGTGTCCACGCTCCTCTTATTCGGGGTGCCCGAGACGAAGGACGAACCGGGCTCTGGTTCTTACGCCGAACACGGAATTGTTCAGGAGGCGGTCAGGGCCTTGAAACACACGGTCCCTGAAATGCTCGTCGTGACGGACGTATGTCCGTGTGAGTATACGTCCAGCGGGCACTGCGGCATCCTCCGCAATGGATATCTCGACAACGACGCCTCTTTAGACTTGATCCGAAAGATCACGCGTTCCCACGCTGAAGCCGGGAGCGACATGGTTGCGCCCGCATCGATGTTAGACGGCCAGATTCACGCCATGCGAGAGGTTCTGGATTCGCATGGATTCCACAACCTCCCCATCATGGCTTATTCGGCAAAGTTCGCTTCGAAACTTTACGACCCATTCTTCAAGGAGGGAACGCATTCCGCGCTCACGTTCGGAGACAAGAGAACCCACCAGATGGACCCTTCAAATTCGCACGAAGCCATGCGTGAGATTGCCCTGGATATCGAAGAAGGGGCAGACATCGTGATGGTCAAACCCGCACTTTTCTATTTGGATGTCGTCTATCGTGCGAAACAGGAATTCAAGATGCCACTCGCGGCTTACAACGTGAGCGGAGAATACGCGATGATTGACGCGGCAGCGAGACTTGGGCGTCTCGAACGGGACGCAATCATGATGGAGGCGCTGAACTGCTTGAAGCGCGCCGGGGCCGACATAATCATTACCTACTTCGCGAAGCGGGCGGCAAACCTGCTACGACGGAGTGAATGGGCTGACCACGCTCACATGGATCGCGATCTCTGTGAGCATTCCATGAAGGCGTAACCGCGGTGCTCCAAACAATTTTGCAAGGAACTCGACCGCGTTTCCTGACCGACGTTCTCCGCATTGCCCAAACCACCTGCGGCGATCAGGTCAAGATTGTCACCAGCACGCAACGGCTGTCCTATGCTGACATCGCTCTTTATTCCGATCGCCTGGCCGGCCGGTTAGTCGCCCGTGATGTGAGGCCAGGCGATCGAGTCGTCATCTCACTGCCCAATTCAGCGGAGTTCATCATTGCCTGTTTTGCCGTTTGGAAGGCCCGTGGCGTCGTAGTTGCGCTCGATCATTGCGGCGGAGCAGCAAGTCTACAAAGCATCCTCGAAAGAATCGAACCCATAGCACTGATCGCAGACGCCAACTTTGCCGAAAAGATCCGGGGAATGGGGGTCGTTTTACGATTCTTTCGCGTGTTTTTCCTGAGAAACGGTGGCACGGAGCTGTCGGCGATGAGCCAACCTCCGGTGGAGTTCCTGCAATCGGCAATGGAGAGTGATGCGGAAGCAAAACTTCCCGCACTGGCGCAACCCGATGATTTGGCCACGATCACATTCACCAGCGGCTCCACAAATCTGCCCAAGGGTGTGATGCACACGCATGAGAGCATTCTGGCGTGTGCATCATTCACAAAATCTTATCTGCAGCTTTCACCAGACGACGTCATGATGCTGCCCCTTCCTCTGCATCATGTGCTGGCGTTTCGGCGATTCCTCACTTGTTTTCTAGCTGAATGCACGCTGGTTCTCGCCTCATCCAATGTCTTCATGATGAAACAATTTTCGGAAACACTCCCGACGGGATTGGTCTTGGTCCCGTCGGCTTGCAAGATATTGATCGATAATTTCGCCGATTTCTTTCGCAAAGAGGGAAGATGCCTGCGCTATGTTGAAATCGGTTCTGACCCCATTTCCGCCGAACGGCTTCACGCGCTGCAAACGATTCTGCCTGATGCGCGCCTCCACCTGACCTATGGATTGACGGAAGGACGGGTCGGGTATCTCAAAGCCGGATCAAACGGAGTTTTCGATCGCTTGGATCGTTCGAATCGAGGGGTCGAAATCAAAGTTGTCGACGACCATGGAGTTGCAGTCGGGGAGGGGGACGCTGGAGAAATCCTGATCTCTGGATCGGGTCTATTTAACGGATACTGGGGAGATTCGACCTCCGCGCGAACTCGATGCACACAGGATGGATTTCGCACCGGCGATTTGGGAATCGTAGAGAAGGATGGCATCCGACTCGCAGGACGGATGGATGACATTATTAAAATCGGCGGGCACAAGATCAACCCGTGCGAAATAGAGACGGTTCTGCTGCGGCATCCGGCAGTGGCCGAGGCCGTGGTCACTGCACACATGGATGCGGAAGGAAGTTTCGGGCACGACTTGCAGGCGCTGGTGGTCCGCAAGGCCGGCGTGGTTGTGTCCGATATCGAGCTAATAGATTACTGTCGAGAGCATCTAGAACTGTACAAGGTGCCGGCAATTATTCACTTTCGAGACTCCCTTCCGAAAACGGCCCTTGGCAAAATCCAGCGCCATCTGGTGACTCAGTCGTAAGCTAATGAAAAGCCGGCACGGCGACTGATCCACTACTGGTTTAGCGAGGCTGATTTTGGGTGTGCAATTCGCCAGTTGTCCACTTCCCGCTCCGCTTCGTTGACTTCCTCCTGGTTCATGGATTTTCGCAGCTTGGACAAAACGGGCGAGCTTTCCTTGATCGAATTCTCCGACAGCATCAGCCATTTGTAAGCGGAGACTTGGTCGCTGAGGGCTTCCTTGTTGCCTGCGAGCAACCGGCCCAGATGGAATTGCGCCTGGGGCATACCCTGATCGGCAGCTAACTGATAGTACTGCGCGGCGAGTGACGGATCTGAGGGTACACTTTTGCCATCCTCATACATCGTTGCCAGATCATATTGTGCTCCCGCGTGTCCCTGGCCGGCTGCAGCGGTGAATAAGCGGAGTGCTTCCTGCGGGTCGAGCGGAATACCCTGGCCGAGCGCGTACAACACTCCCAATCCAAATTGGGCATCCGGCTGCCCTTGCTCCGCTGCCTTCCGATACCACTTCACGGCCTGCTCGTAGTCGGGCTTGCCATCCGCACCGCCGACAAAAATGCTCCCCAGCATCGCCTCTGCCGGAACACTGCCGAGGTCCGCCGCTTTTTCATAGTAATGAATGGCCCCGCCGATGTCCGGGGCCGTGTCGTCTGGCGGATGCAGGCAAATGGACCCGAGATCCAACACAGCGGGGAGTACGTTCTGGTCAGCAGCGGACGTCAGCCAGCGAATGAATTCTTTGTAGTCCTGGGGTGTCCCGTTGCCCCTTCGATACGCCAATGCCAGATTGTATTGGGCGGCCGGGGCTGAGGAACCATTGGTTGGAGACTTGGGAGTCTGCGCCTGGATATCGACACTTCCCGAGAGACAAAGGCACATCACCGCAAGACATCTTGTGGAACATCGCACAATACGCATTCCCGAGTGCCGTGCTCACGTTGGAGGCTTATTGTACTCTTCGTTGACCGTGACTCTCTGAGACACACAAGGGCAAGTCGATGAAAACCAGCACGTTAATGCCATCGATGGCTAGCGACAACGTGGCCGCCGTCGAACTGCGAGAGATTTGAAGTTGGGCTGCTTCCTCAGCATTTCGCGGTGATTCCGGGTTTGACTCCCACCCTATGTTTTGAGTTACCAGAGTGCAAAGGTTTGCAACAGTTGCAAAAAGTGCCATCTTGACAGGGGCTTTCTCCTGCTATTGAATCGGGACATTGGCTTGGCTGCGTCGATCGATCTCGTGACAGTGAGCCGATTACAAGGATGTTCCTATGTTTAGGAAAAAAGGGAAACGGTCGCTCGTTATTGGCACTATTGCGTTGATGGCACCGGTTCTCTCGTTAACGCGACACGCTTTAGCAGTTCCTGTCAGCGCTAGGGCCGTCCCCGACGGCGGCTCCGCAGTGGAGTACCTGGTCGCCTTCGGAGCTGTTTGCATAGTTGCACTGTTCTTGCGCGCCCGTCATCGCAGAACACGCGTCTCGTAATCACACCGAAACCGTAGCTCACTCACCTCCTGGAGTGAGCTTTTTCTATCTTCATAAGTATTCTCAGGTGCGCTGATCGGATCGACGCTTGAGCCTGATCACAGCCTTGGCACACTTACAATTCCATCAACCCACAAACGAACCCTCGGCCTTGGATTCTCATGGAGGGTCTTGGCTGTCTGGGCTACTAGTGGATGTTCAGGTCAACGTAGTATGCGAAGCTGGAGAGCGCTAGTTGATCGTTGCCGGGTAGGTAGAAACCGAACTTGCCCAGGCTGAGATTGGTGCCGGGCTGGGCCCAGCGATCCAGGACCGTCCAACTTTCACCATGCTTGATCAAGTGGACGAGTTCCGCAGGGCTAACGCGTACTTGGAGCGTGCGAAAACTTTTCTTATCGCTCTTATCAGGAACTTTGATCTCGTCAGTCTTCTCCCCATTGTGAATTACGGTGCGATAGAAGTTATTGTCGTCCATTTGGAAAAGGACGCAATTCTTGGGGTCGGTGTAGTTAAGCACCCACTGCAAAAGGTGACCCTTGGTAAGCATTGCGGAAAAGACAAAGGTGCCCGATGCAGGAGCGACACCGTATAGAACGAAGTCACCCCCTTTGCGAACGAAAGAATCTCCCTCATGCTTCCAGGCGCCCGGGTCATCCCAATTCGCCATACCGCTCGGGGCAAGGGACAAATCCAAAATTTTGGATTGCCCCGCGACGGCTTCGAGCGTGGAGGTACGCGTGAACCTTTCGGCGGTTCGTGCAGTAAGAGTATAAGTGCCGGGGACAAGATTGAGCGGGACACCACTGCTTACTATCTTCAAAAGATTCCCTTCCACGAGTGCAACATTTGCATTGACGGGCGTGAAGGTGATTTTCAATACAGCCGGAGTCGCTTCCAGCGCGGCATCCGCGGCAATGAGAGATATCGCTCCGCCCGCAACGAAGTGTTCCTTGAACTGCCGGGACTTGAACCGCTCTTTGCGCAGCTCGACGACATGGTCTCCAGCATTGACGGTGGAGACGGAGAACGTGCCATCGGATTGAATGGTACCGACAACAGCCTGATCGACGAGAACTGTGGTCCCAGGAGAGCCCCCCTGGATAATCAGTGAGGCCACGCGAAGCTGGGGCTGCAGGTTGAAAACAAGCTTGGTCTGTTCTCCCTGGCGAATGCGAATCTCTTGCTGGGGAGGATCCTGAAAGCCGCTCTTAGAGACTTGTACAACGTAATCTTTGAGTTCGAGATTCGGTATAAGCAACTGGCCGGATTGAGTGAGTTGCCGCTGAAGTTTGCCGTTGAGAAAAACTCTTGCGTTGTCTTGACCTGCAACGACAAGGAGCGTCCCCAATTTGCGGCTGGCTTCGGTGGAGGGTTGATCGTCCGGCATGACCCTCTCGGCGACGGTGTCAGAAGAAATGGCCCCAGCAGGTTGAGATGGTTCGGGAGTTGTTGGTGCGGGAGCCGAGTCAGGCGGGGCGGAGAGAGCCGGAGC
The DNA here is from genome assembly GCA_963772045.1 of uncultured Acidobacteriaceae bacterium. Taxonomy (GTDB): domain Bacteria; phylum Acidobacteriota; class Terriglobia; order Terriglobales; family Acidobacteriaceae; genus Sulfotelmatobacter. The sequence continues at coordinate 544,847 of CAVYWC010000008.1, forward strand.
AGAGGCCGCGGTAGAGATCGTGTGCGCTGAGGGGTTGGGAGCGGCTGCAGGGGTCTCCGCTACTGCCGGAGTGTGATGTTGTCGCACCAGGAAGAAGACCGCTGCGACCAGGATTATTGCAGCGGTGGAGACGACGATCAGTGTTGTGGAACTTGACTTCGTGCGCTGTTTTGGCAGAGATGATGGAAGTGTGATTTTGGCTGTCCGTGTATCCGGCTCGGTGGCGGAAAGCGTCGCGGTTTGTGGCGAGGGGAGTTGCTGTTCTGGCGGAGTAATCAAGACTTTGCCTGGCGGCACAACTCTGGGCGGAACTTTACTTGGCGGAACAATGCCGGTGGTGACGTCTACTGGTGGGATGGCCTTGCCCGGAGCTTTACTCGGGAGAACCGGACTTGGCACAACCTGATTCGGCACCACCGGGCTTGGCAGAACCTGGCTTATAGCGTTGGATGAAGCCTCTGGAGCGCTGTGGCGCGGGACGTGAAGAATTAACGTCGCACTCTTGCCGCGCGGCAAGGCGCTGGAACTCTCCTGGGAAACTAATCCCAACCGAAGAAGCAGGGCGTTGGCGATGGACAAAATTTCGCCATCCGTCCAATGCTTGGCAGCCACCGCTTGTATGCGATCGGATATTGCGTGTTTTGCGGCAGCATCCGCGGCCCTATCGATATCACGCTCCATTCGCCTCAGATCTTCCAAATCGCCGCGGCGGGCCTGCCGCCGCCGAGCACTCTGGTCACGCTGGATGGCATCCTGCATCTGAAGCAACTTCGGATCGTCGGGATGAACAGCCAACCCCTCAGCAACCCAAGCTAAGGCTGCGAATAGATCGCCGGAGGACTGCAGCTTGCCTGCTTTGGCCACCCAATCCTCTACAGAGCTGTTTTTTTTCTGGTCTATGATGAGGCTGCGGATCGTTTTGGCCGTAGGATGTGCGGGGTTCAAGTCGAGCGCCTGATTGGTCAACGTCTCGGCTTCCAGCCAATCGGTCTCTACAACGGAATTTGCCTGCTCGACCAGAGAATTGGCCAGAATCGCGCGGGCAAGAGAATTTTTTCTATCTAGCTCGTAGGCTTTGCGCAACAACTTAATGGCTTCCGCGGAGTTCCGCTGCGCGAACAGTTCCTGGCTTTCGGTAATAAGGCGATCGGCTTCCGCCTTGCGCTTGAGGCCATCCTGGGCGAGCCTTTCCAGGGCGGACCGTTCGACATCATCAGGGAATTCAGCGGATGTACTGCGCAACAAATCCAGAGCGTGAGAGTAGTCGCCCGAACGCAGACAGATGTTGATCTGCTCCAGGAGCCGGGTCTTTGATTCGGAGCGGGTTTGCCGGTCGCGTTGATTCTCCAAGCGCTCAACCTCGAAGGTCAAACCTGGATATCGATTGTAGATGGTGCGCAGGATCTCCCAGTCGGGAAAAGAATAATTGTAATTCTGCCATAGACTGCCGCTAAGAGATCTCTTCGAGCGGCAGCCTAGGAATCAACTTGGTGATATTACCTGCGTAAGATTGACGAGGAAAAGTGAAGGAGACGAGAGCGATCTGTCGCTGGATGCCGGTGTCACCGGGCGAGAACTTCCCCGGATCGTATTTGGTTTCGAAATATCGTTCTCTTTCCGTAAATGTACCCCGCTGAGTCCGGAACCAGGCGATCGCGCGGTCGGGACGTGATTGCGAAATTACCGCCTGTTTTGTCGAATTACGGCGCCGGGATCTGAACGTTGGAAACGACGTTGGAATAGCCGCTTTCCTGGCTACTGGAATTCACCGCCGTGGTTGCGTAACAGTACGATGTGCCATCGGTGACCAGCGAGTCAGTGTATACCGTGCTCGCATTGAGCCCGGGGTTGATCATGGAGAAAGATCCGCACGAACTGGTATACACCGCGCGATAGATGTTATAGCCCGAGATGTCCGGTGACGTACTCGCGGTCCATGACAGAGCTACGCTATGTACTGGCGCTGGGGTTCCTGTGCCGGTCACCGTTTCAGTCGTTATAGGAGACTGAGCATTACTGGTGAATGTGAGCGTGGTGCTCGTCGCTCCAGTCGTCAGCGGACTGAAAATCACCGTGAATGAAGTGCTCTGGCCTGCCGGGATCGTCACCGGTAGCGAGAGTCCACTCAAGCTGAACACCGAGTTGTTCAGGCTGGCAGCAGTAACCGTAACGCTAGCGCCGCTGGCCATCAGGCTTCCGGACGCCGTACTGTTCGTTCCTACGACCACGCTCCCCTCAGCCAATGTTGTCGGAGCAACCGAAAGCTGCCCAGCCGCCGCTGTGGCCGTTCCAGACAGAGGAATGGTTAGCGTCGCGTCAGAAGCG
>CAVYWC010000009.1:0-10383 GCA_963772045.1 uncultured Acidobacteriaceae bacterium
TCGATGTTGCCAAGGACGGAGGGCATCGCTGCTGAGCCAGCGCCACAAGGTGGCGCCACTGATCTCGGCCACCAAGCCTTGTGAAATTACGTGCTAGCGGATCTCCTCGATCGAGAGGCGGGGTAACGGAAGTCCGAGGCGGTGAGGGAGTTCGCAGGCCAGTGCCTTAACTTGCACGACGAGGCTGGGGGGAAAAGCGGGCCTTGCGCCCGCCCCGAGGTTGAGCCTCCAGGCCAGGCATTCGGGCGAGAGCAAATCGCTTGCGCCACTTGCTGACGATCTGACGAGGCGTGTCCAGTCGGGCTGCGATGACATCATTGGAGAGGCCTTCATCTGCGAGAAGGATGATCTTGGCGCGAATCACATCGCAATACGGTGACGTATATCTTCGAGCCATAGATTCCAGCGACATCCGTTCCTCGCTAGAAAGGTTCATATCAAATGGGCTTTTTCTGGGCATCAGAGATCGACATCCTCTGATGCAAGCCTGGCAGATTATGTCACCGAATCGGCTTCCGTAATACGTCACCGTATTTACGGAAGTGAGTACTAAGCTAGCTCGGCCCCAGCTCGGTCCGGACTTGCTGCGCCGGTTGTTTGAGAAAAGTGTCGGCCCGCCAAAACACTCTTTCCCGATGATCCCAAGACCCGCCCCGATCGCCTGAACGTCTCTTGCGCCGCCGTTCCAGTTGGAGCGACGCTCGACGCAGGCACCAATACGAGAACGCAGACCGAGGCTGCTCGTCTGAACGGTTCATTGCCGCGCCAAGCATTCCATGGCCCAGACGAGCAGGACGAACCCGTATGCATTGATCAGTAGCGTTCGGATCCAATGCGTGGAAAGGATTTTGGCCAGGTACGGACTTGCAGGGCGGATCCCTGCTCGGCTTCGCCTGTCATCTGCCCCGCAGAAGAGCGGTGAGGGCCTGCGACGATATCTGACAACCGAGAGCGCACCACACGGCCCACAAGGGCGAATTGCCCGGGCGATACCAAATCAAGCTGATTGAACCGACAACAGCAAGTCAAACGGGCGGCAAGAACCAATTGGGAAGCTTGCGCCAGTGGAACGGTTTGGATTTCTCGGAATCCGGGGATTCTCGAAGAAGAGGATCACAACAGTAGCACCCAGAGCAGCAGCGTAGAGGCGAATGTCGATACACCCATAGCTCAGCGGCAGAAGCTACAGCACGGTATGGATCGCTTGATCGAAAGTTTTGCCGAAGACGTGATTGACAAAGACTAGTTCAGCTCGAATGAACCGAACCAAGATCCGCATTTGGGAAATGATGCAAAGATCGCGGCACAAGCGTCAGATCAAGGCAGGCAGGCGGGCTCTACGATTGGTTAGGGCCGCCTTACCGAAATTTCGAGCCACTTGCAAAACGAACTCAACTACGCCGACTGGACCACCAAACGGGAGATAATTCGTGCCCTTGTTCAGCGAATCGAGATTGGACAAAAGAAGGTCGCAGTTGTCCTCCGCCGGCCAACCGACGCCGGTATACTGTGCTCGGCGAATTATGGGGACATTGTCACTGGCGTGAAACTGCCGCAAACGCCGACCGCTCACTTAAGAATAATCGTTTGGGAAGGCGCAAGGCGCCCGGTTGCAGACGTGGACACGTTGCGGCCTTGACTCTGGGCCCAGTGTGATGCGTCCTTACTGGCGACCACCCGCAAATCCGCCGCGCCGACAAATCGAGCTCAAGTCTGGTCGCCTGGTAACTCACCGTCAGGGCGCACGTTCACGTCTATTCACCGCGTTGCACGTGAGGCGATTCGTCGCACACTTGTGCCCTCGGGAATGGGTGTGCGGCCGGATCTTTCGCAACTCGAACCTCGGACCACCGCCCGACGCATTGATTTCTTTGACCGGCGTTTCCCAGGAGAAATCCGTTGCCGTTTCGGGGCGGCCCGTAGCGACCGGGCCGCCAGCTTGCTCGTAGTAGCGCGTAAACCGACCAGAGCACAGCGCATGAGCGGAGAAAAGCCGATTTATAGATCGTCTTGTGCGGTTCTTGCTCCGGCGCATCTGACGAACCCGCATGGCAAGCTCGTGCTCACAACGGTTGCTGTGAATTTCTGTTTCTTCGGCGTATTATTAGCGGCGGTGCAGTAATCTTCGTAGTCCCGGCCCCACACAAAACAGACGGGAATGTGCAATTATGGATTGCTGCTGAGGGCGTACGACGTGGAGAAGACGCCGAAATTCCGCATCTTAAGCCTTACGCCGACGGCTGACGAATATCGCGCTTTGGCCTCGGCTCTGAATGTAAGAGAAGGTCACTTCCAAGTAGACACGGAAGAAGGACCCCAATTGGGTCGGATTGCCGCAATCGGGCAGGGCCAGAATGTGGCATTCGAGTCGACCATGGCAGCCCTTCGCGGCGTTTACCCCTCCGTCGCCATACTTTCTGGAATCGCCGGGGCGCGACATGACGCGGACTTCGGCCCATTTGATTGCATTGCGGCGACATCGTGTATCGACTACTCTCTGTCTGAGCGTTTGCCCGGGGGGCGTTCGCGTCCGACTGGAATTCCACTCGGCCCCTCCACTCTGCTGGCGACGGAATTGAATGACAGGCTCTTGCAATGGGAGCCAAAACTTCTCACAGGCATAGATGCAGAAGCGAAGCGCGTCGGGGTAACAGCTCCCGCAATAGGGCCTGTCGAGCCATCACATGTCACTGCCAAAGATCCGGATCTTCGAAAGGCCATCAAAGCCGCTCTCAACAGGCACGCTTCCCGCACAACGTCACAATTCATTTCGGCAAATGTCTGCTCCGGCAACGATCTTCACAAAGACGCCGACTATCTGCAAAGCTTGGTCGGACTCGATAAGCGCCTTTGGGCCATGGAAATGGAGTTTGCGAACGTGATCAGGGCATGCGAAGGAGCCGCTGTTCCCTGTTTCATGATTCGTTCGATCAGCGACGTCTTCGGCGCTCGGGAAAAGTGACCCACCCTTGCTCTCCAGAAATGACCCAGGCATTCTGACCTGACGGTGCGGGCCAGACCCGGCCGCGTGATGAAGACTATGAAACATCACGATGCCAGAGGCCCGGAAGAGACCGTGCACTATCTGCCGCCGGTGGTTCCGGCCGAGCCCGCGAGTGGGAGCCAGGCAACGGGCCTGCGGCAAGCCGGAGTGCCAAACCGTCCGCCGTCAAGGAACACAAGCGAGTTGGCGCCGCCGGAATCCAGGCTACGCTATCGCGTGGCGGATTGATCAGCGATCGGCACAGACAGAACCACCGGAGCCGCTGCGATTGCCGTCCCCGCTGAACCAACTTCCCTGGAACTTCGCGAAAGACCAGTTCGGACCGCAAGGCGCTGATTTCATTGGCGTTATGGGAGCACTACTGATCCGCGCCGCGAAAGACCAGATAAGGCCGTATCCCATTGATCCGACAGGAGTTCCCAGCCCACTTCCCCTTATCCCGCAAAAGACCAGTTCCGGTTTCCGGCATACTCAGACCGAGCCAACCAGCGATGCAACTGGAGTTTCACCAACTCGACCGGCGATGGGAGCATCTGCGAGTTCGCGAGCCGCACCGCCAGCGCCATCTGCTGGCGTCGCTGGCTGAGAACGGACAGCAGACGCCTATCGTCGTGGTGGTTTCGAAAGATGACAGCGAACGCTACCTGGTGATCGACGGTCACAAGCGCATCGCCGCGCTCCAGCAGTTGGGGCGCGACACGGTGGAGGCCACGATCTGGCCGATGAGCGAAGCCGAAGCTCTGCTGCTGTCGAGGTCGCTGCGATTGAGCCCGCAGGAAAGCGCACTCGAACAGGGCTGGCTGCTGTCGGAGATGGAGCATCGCTTCAGTTATTCGCTGGACGAACTGGCACGCCGTTTCGACCGCAGCGTGAGCTGGGTATCGCGACGGCTGGCGCTCGTCGAGTTACTGCCTGACGCGGTCCAGCGCCGGGTACGAGAAGGAAGCATCACCGCGCAGATCGCGATGAAGTATCTGGTTCCCGTCGCGCGAGTCAGCGCCGACGACTGTGAGCGGATGGCTGCCGCATTCGTGAAGCACCGCTGCGATGCCCAGCAGGCCGCACAGCTTTACACCGCGTGGCGCGAAGGCTCACGCGTGGTTCGCGAGCGCATCCTCGCCGAACCGGAACTGTTTTTGAAAACGCAACGGCAGCCGCCGATGGTGAAGCCCGCGGCGGTCGAACAGGTCGAGCGCGATCTGGAGATGGCACTGGCCATTCTGCGTCGTGCCGGCCGGCGGCTCCCCGAAGCCCTGCCGGATATGAATGGAGCGCAACGGGAGCAAACGCAACGCTCGATCGAAAGCGCGCGCCGGGAACTGAACCGGCTGGCGGAACGAATCGGAAAGGAACAGGAAGTCAGACATGCTGAGCCAGGCGCAGCGGAGCGCGATTCTGGAACTGAGTGCGAAAGGAGTGAGCCGGCGCGAGATCGCACGCGTGCTGCGGGTATCGCGTCTAACGGTGCGCAAAGTCCTGCACTCGAACTCCACGAATGTGCCGGAGATTCAGCGGCCGGAGAAAGCCGAGCCTTACCGGCAACAGATCCTGGATCTTTTGGCTTCCTGCAAGGGGAATCTCGTGCGAGTCCATGAGGAGTTGCGGGTGAGCGGAGCGGTGTTGTCTTATCAGGCGCTGACGGCATTCTGCCGCAGACAGGGCATCGGGCAAACTCCGGTTATGCCCGCAGGCCAGTACCATTTCGAGCCTGGCGTGGAAATGCAGCACGACACATCGCCGCACGAAGTGGAAGTGGGCGGCAGGAAGTACAAAGCGCAGACCGCTTCAGCTGTGCTGTGTTACTCGCGCATGCTGTTCTTTCAGATCGCGCCCACCTTTCAGCGATTCGACTGCAAAGTGTTTCTCACCGATGCGCTGCGCTATATGAACGGCGCCACCGAACGCGTAATGATCGACAACACGCATGTGGTGGTGCTGCGCGGCACGGGACGCGAAATGATTCCCGTGCCCGAGATGGAAGCGTTCGCGGACCGCCTCGGGTTCCGCTTCGTGGCGCATGAACGCGGCGACGCCAACCGGTCGGCGCGCGTGGAACGTCCGTTTTTCTTTATCGAGAACAACTTTCTGGCAGGCCGTGCGTTCGCCAGTTGGGAAGACCTGAACCGCCAGGCGCGCCAGTGGTGCGACAAGGTCAACGCAACTTATAAGAAGCATCTCCGCGCCGTGCCGCGCGAACTGTTCGCCATCGAGTGGCCGCACCTGAAACCATTACCAGCCTGGATTCCCGAAGTGTACCGGCTGCATCAGCGCACGGTGGACGTGGAAGGCTATGTTTCGGTGAATTCCATTCGCTACTCGGTTCCGATCTCCTGGATCGGGCGGCGCGTGGAAGTTCGCGAGACCCGGGACAAAATCGATATCGAACTCGACACGCGTCACATCGTTACGCACGACCGGGCGCTGACACCACTGCATCACCGGATGATGCTGGCTGAGCACAGACCGCCGCGAAGGGAAGGAGCGAAGCGCAGCGATCCGCACCCCGAAGAACAGGCGCTCATCGAGGCCGCACCCGAGATCGCACCTTATATAGAGGCCCTGAAACAAAAGGGGCGCAAGACGGTGACTCTTGCCCTGCGGCAACTGTTGCGTCTGCTGCGTGAGTACCCGCGCGAACCGTTCCTCGCCGCGGTTGCCGAAGCGGCCCGCTACGGACTCTACGATCTCGACCGGCTGGAGCGCATGATTCTGCGGCGCGTGGCGCGCGACTACTTTCTGATCGGGGAAAAGGAACCGGAAGGCTAATGCTTGCGAAGCAAGCTTCAACCGGAAGGACGGAAACCATGACTGAAGAACTGGAACAACTGCTGAAGAATCTCAAGCTGCGCCGGCTGCTGCATGTTTACGATGAGCAGTTACAAGCGGCGGAGAAGGCTCAGTCCTCTTTTACGGAGTTCGTGGCCGGGCTATTACGGGCGCAATGGCATGAGCGGCAGGAAAGCGCGCTCGAATGGCGGATTCACAGAGCGAATCTGCCCGAACGATGGTCGCTGGAGACGTTCCCCTGGTCGCGCCAGCCGGGCGTGAACCGCAAGCAGATACGCACGTTTGCCGAACTCGACTTCGTGGCCAAACACGAGAATCTGGTGCTGGTCGGTCCGACCGGCGTGGGCAAAACGGGACTCGCCTGCGGCCTTCTGCTGAAGGCTTTGCAGAACGGCCATCGCTGTCAGTTCGTTCGCGCGCAGGATCTGTTCGACGAGATGTATGCCTCGCTGGCCGACCGATCGACGCGCCAGTTACTGAACCGACTGGCGCGCCTGGACGTCCTTCTGATCGATGAGTTCGGGTATTTAAATCTCAAACCCGAACAGTCGAACACCTTCTTCAAACTGATGGAGGAGCGCTATCATCGCCACTCGACGATTATTACAACGAATCTCGGCTATGACGAATGGCAGAACTTTCTCGGCAACAAATCCATGGTAGATGCGCTGCTGAGCCGCGTGCGGCATTACTGTCATACGGTAACCATCAACGGGCCGTCGCTGCGCGATCCGCAGGGCTGAGGCTCATCGTTGTGGAACAGCGTGAATATGTCCGCCGGCTTCTCGAAGCGTATCGCGCAACGCCTGGCACCGCGGGCGTGGTGCGTCGGCCGGATCGTTTGTTTGCGGCTCGACTGCATGAACGCGGCGTGCCGCTGGAAACGGTCGAGAACGCGTTGATACTTGCGGCAGCGCGGCGTTCGGTGAGACCAGACGATGCGCCTCCGCTCGGGATCATTCGATCACTGGCATACTTCTCGCCGGTGATCGAGGAAGTCCTGCAACTGAAGGTCGACCAGCAATACTTTCAGCATCTCCGCAGCAAACTCCGCCGGACCACTGCCGCACGATAAGTCCCGTCTCTTTCTAAACGCCACCCACGACGCGCGCCTGCGGCGCGGAGGACATCGAGCCCACTCCCATCTCCGCAAAACGACGGCACACGCCTGCGGCGTGGATGATGACGTGTGCTCAGACCACAATCCTGTTCCCACACCGGGTCACTCTAACCGAGCACAAGTGGGTCACTCTTGGTGAGCGCCGAGGGCGACGTCGTCGGCTACCGCAAGCACCCGGGCTGGACAGCCCATGCCGCCTTCAAAGCAGCAGCTGCAATGAAGGTTCTGTTTTCTCTTCCGGGATTTTGGGCGTGGTTGAAGGATCTCGATCGGTTGCGTACTCGGAGAGCCCTGGTCGGGGGCGGCGGAAGGGCTGTACAGATCGTCGCCGAAGCCCTGGACCTTATTGAGGACTTAGCACCCCGGCAAGTCGATGCTCCGGATCAGCCAGCGAAGGTGCTCGTCCTCGATCCTCGCGCTCTCCGCGAGGCCTCGGAGATAGTCTCCCGAGGGCTAATGGACGGCGTCATCGCCTTTCAACATGTCGCAGAGAGATTACAACCTATTACCGAAGTATGCTCCGGATGCGCTTTCGGAGCCCGGCGAGCGAAGATCCTTCTTCCGGTCATGGAGTCCGTCGCCCTTCACTCGCAACTTCAGACGGAAGAGCAGCTCAAGATCCTAGTGAACTCCGTCAGGTTGGCCATTGTGGAGGGCGACTATGCTAGAGCGCAGCAGTTCCTTTCCCGGGCCGGAAGCGCTCTCGTTCGTCAGTTCTTACATGCGCTACCGCCGGAGCGACTCAAGCAGTTCTTGCAGGCCGGTCTAGAACTCTACGGAGTAGATAGCGACGACGGGAGACTGTTCTGGGCGTTGCTGCTCGATCAGGGCTTGCGCCGGGGGACTGGAGAAGCTGCTGGCGCCGCGCGGTGTTTGGCTTGCAAAGCGGTCGGAAATCGCCATCCGTGGGCGCAGGACTGGATCGAAATCGCTCGGCGCCACGCGGCCGAACTTACCGACGAAATCCTCCGGAGAGACACGCATCGCGCGGTGGAGGTGATAGCGCTGTACCACGAGCTCATTCAGAAAACGAACGGGGAATGGGAGGCCCTTCGGGGCGACGCCGTAGCCAAGCGGCAGTTAGACGCAGTACGGCAGCTCCCTAGCGGCCGGTGGCCACTGCGACACGCAGAGGCCGCGCTCTTGGCCGCCTTGGCCTTTGTGGCTTCTGGCGACGCGAAGGAGGTTCGAGCAGCCAAGGACCACCTCGTCGCTTTGAAACACCGACGGAAAGTCACCCACTGCCTATTTGATTTACCAGCCCTCAACGCGCTGGTAGATTCCTTTCCGATCTAGCAGGGCCATGAGTCGGAAGGCAGTCGAATACGGGAGCTTCCCATCGATTCCAGGTTGTAGCTCGCGCGCAAGGGGAGCCTTAAACACTCCTGATAATGCGCTTCTAAGAGGGAGCAGCCTGTAGGAGATTTATCCGAGACTCGTTCATAGGTCGGAAAAGGCGCAGTGGGAAGCCTGCAACGGACCAGCGGGCGCAAATTAGCCCTGTGATGTCGCCGTCAAGTCATTTGACGGACGACGCAGGCCTGCGACTTGCCAGACCGGGGGCGTCCACACAGGCACGCCCACAAACAGCCTGTCCGAGAGAATCCACCGGTCTTCGGCTGACAATGCGGCTACGCTGCTTTGTCCGGTTTCTGGTTTCCCCGCTTTGACTGGGGTTTTGATCCAGCCTTCTTCTTCGCGGCCCATCTCTGACGCATTCTTTCAGCGGCGGCTTCTCTTTGTGCTGCGGTAAATCGTCGACGCTTCTTTGGCGCAGGTGCGGGGCTGGCTGACGTTTTCGCAACAACTATTGAATTCTTCGGCGGTCTTCCCCTGCGCTTCGTCGGTCCCTGAAGAGCCTCAATCGCTCGGTTCAGCTTATCTCGCTCCGCAATCAAAAGAGCAAGGATTTGTTCTGTCGGCATCGACTGCATCGTATCATGGGCGACCGGCCAGTTCCTCGCGCCGGCACACGTTTCCAGGACACGAGCGTGCCCAGCGCCGGTGGCTGAGTTTTCGCCCTCCCGCTACTTCCAAATCTGCGCTTCGGGTGCTCGCCGTCAAGGGTAAAGTGTTTCACCCGGGCCACCGGCCCGGCCCTTGACCGCTGCGCGCCCAAAGCGCCCGCACTCCCAGCGCGCGGGGGGTAGACAGCCTTTCGCCAGAAAGGGAGAAAACACCATGAGTTCCTCTTCCGTTCTCGAATCGAGGGAACGCGAACAATCCATTCTTGACCGCCTTCCGCAGGTCAGACTGCTGGCCCAAAAGCTGCACCGGCGCTGCCCGGCAAACGTGCTACTGGAAGACCTAGTCTCGGCTGGCGTCACCGGCCTGGTGGAGGCCGCCAATCGGTTTGACGGCAGTCGAAATATCCAGTTCAAGACCCTGGCCGAACACCGAATCCGGGGTGCCATGCTCGACTATCTTCGCAGCCTGGATCCGTTGCCGCGTTCGGTCCGGCGCTTCGTGAAAGACCGCGACGCGGTCATCGCGCAATGGAAGCAAGATACGGGTGCTGATCCATCTGACGAAGACATTGCCGCAAAGATGGGTTTGGAGGAAGGTCGATTCCGGCAGCTATCTCTGATTGGCTGTGCCGCTGATCTGCTCAGCTTGGATTCGCACAATGATCCCGGCACCTCGGATGGCAATCCCGAAACAGCTGCCGAGTGGCACCAAGTGAATCAAGCGATCCGAGCATTGCCGGCGCCGGAACGGGTGGTGATTCTCGGCTTCCTCGAAGGTCGCTCGCTCGGTGAGATCGGGCACTCCGTTGGACTCAGTGTGGGACGAGTTTCCCAGATGAAGCTGCAGGCGATCGGACGTTTGCGAATTGCGCTCGGAGCGAGATCTAGAGATCCCCTACGTTGTGACATCTAGACTTTGGCGACGTGCGTGGGTGGCCGCACGCTTGGTGTCGATCGGCGCTCGTCGCCTGAGCCCGGAGGATCCGCGCGACTCTGCGTCAAGTGCTCCGGTTGGAATCGTTCGGCTTGGAATACGCCGCCGGTGACCGCGGTGCCCTTCGAAGCCCGTTTGCAATGCGTGACGACCTCGGTCGATTCCGACACCTAAGCTTTTCGATTCGATGCCTCGCTTCCACATAGGGGTTCTGGAACATCTTCGCTCGCGGGTCCTGTCGCAGCAGCATAATCGCGATGGCGCACGGAACTGGAGCATCTGCGGTCGGCGTTTCTTTCGCGACTTACCAAGCGATCCGTTCGAGCTAACTCGACGCGACATTGATAAGCGGTCTCCATCTTCCGCCGCCTGTGTCTCAGGCACCGCTGCGGCGCCGTAGCTGCGCCCTGCGGACTGCGGGCTTCTGCTTTTTCCAGACTCCTCCCCCAAGACGAGCTTGGGTCCCCTTCCCGAAAATGCAGCCCTGGCCTTGGGAGCAGCGCGCCTTGCGCCCTTCGGGTGGTGTGCCCCGAGACACCGGGGACAGAAGAAAAGGAGACCACAATCATTG
>CAVYWC010000010.1:0-862364 GCA_963772045.1 uncultured Acidobacteriaceae bacterium
CCACACTATGCACTCTTCTGGCGTTTGGAAAGGATTGTGTGTGCCACATGTGGGCGGCATCAGCCCCGAACATCCGTAAGGTCGAGGGTCAAGGTAGAGGGACAGGCGCAAAGCCTCAGCCATTTGCAGCGATTGACCCCCGCTCAAAACCCGCGTCAATCTTCAGTTGTCCAGCCTGAATCGCTGCCTCAATCGCGGATTCCTGCGTGGCAAAAGTATTCGGCACGTAGAACTGCGTCTCGGTCACGCCACGCGCATCATGTTCCTCGACAGAGAACTCCGCCGAGAACCCTCCATCTCTTAGTTCGTGCGCGCGTGCCTCAATGACGTAGCCTTTGTAGCCCAGCCTGCGCTTCATTCCGAAAACCTCGTGCCACAATTATCGCATTCTGGCACCGAGTCAGCGGATTCTACTGAGCATAGGTGGCTGGGCGCCAGTTTTTCTCGAACTCGAGTGGCCTCGACCTCCTCCTCGTGCCCGGCTGTTATCTGGCGGTTCTTCTGGCGACGCGTTCCCGAGGCTCTCAACTTGGCTCGTTTTACGTCACGCCAGAAGGCTGCCCGCGCGGCAATGTCCGTCATCTGAAGGACATCAGCAATTTCCTTCCAGTCGAAACCACTCCGGCGCAAGTCGAGCATCGTTCGACTCTTATCGTTGAGACTGCGGGTCAATCTCTCTAAATCCAACCGGAGTTCCACCAGAGCCGTCCAGTCAGGGGCAATTCGCCGTTCTGACAACTCGGTGCTTCCGCCCACAAGTTCCAGCCGACTGAGTTTCCGCGCATAGCGCCGAAGTGAACGGCAAATCGCACACATAAGAATTCCTGCAGTGTTCTGCGTGAAGAGGTCGGCGCCGCCTCGATCAAGGTAGCGGGACACCTGAGCCACGGCGTTCTCCATCAGTTCAGGCGCTTCGCTCGCGTCGCCCAAAAGGTGGTGAGCCTGTCTGCGGGCAGCGTCCCAAATCTGGTGTGCAGCCGTACGCACGTCCAGCCGGATTGGCCGGCCTGCGGCATCCACTTCTTTGTCCCACCAAACGGGCGCGTTGCTACCAGAGTCAGTCATAGACGAAATCGCCAGTCAACAGCAATTTGGGAAAACACTTCACGCATTGGATACCCACGGGAGTTTTCTAAACCACGCTGCGGAATCTGAAGCACGTCGTCTCGAGTGAACGAGACAGGGATATCCGGGACGGCAATGACCGGAGAACCCATCACCCGCATATTTGGTCAAAAGGCTTGCGGGTCCTGCGTTTTGGACCGCAGCCGTCGGCGAAGAAAGCTGAGGCTTCCCCCGGTGGTGGTCTCGCTTTGGAGAGGGCTGGCATTGACTCGTCTGTAAAGCCTTGAAAATGAGTAGCTAACCCATCAGAGCCCGCCGGCAGGCTTCTATGCCTGAACCGACGCTCTCAAATTTCAGACGAAGCAGCCCCACACTTATAAAAGGAACATCATCGGGCCCGAAACTATCGAAAATATTTTGGGTTCAAGTTCCCAGCACCCTGTAGGTAATCCTTCCGTTGTCATTGCAGTGGATGTGAGGCGCCAGCCATGCCCGCCGCCGAACCCGGCCCCGAATGGGTACTTCTATCCGCGGGCGCGGGTACACGCGCGAAAACGGCCCTTGACCACGAACTCATAGAGGCGGCTCGGTCCGCATGGCCAAAAGTCCTAGCGCACGCTCGCAAGGAGCTTTCGCGCCACGGAATCCATTCTGACGAGACCGGGTTGGTCACGGAAGTCTGGGAGGGCGTTCTACAGTCGGTGTCTCAGACGCTCGAACGGATGAAGGGTAGGCGTCGCGAAATTACTGATCTGGAAGCTTATCTTCTCGGAACTTTTTACCATCGGTTCAGCCGGACAGTCAGGAAGGAACAACGTCGTGAGGAAACGATTGCGCTCGTGTCTTCCGTTCAGGAATTAGAGGTTCTTGGCGCCGCGAGTCGCCGAGAGCATGAGCAAGACCTTGAAGGCGTCATTTACGCCAAGGAGATTATCCAGCGCATGGACTCATGGAGCCGCGAGGTCTGGGTTGCGCGCGAGTATGGCTATTCATGGAACGACATTGGCAACCGGCTGGGTATGCCCGGCCACCACGTCATGCTTCGATTTCGCAGGCTCATGAAGATCCTGCGTGGACGTTTGTCGCGCCGCCTCTGATGTTACGGATCATGCACGTGTCTCACGCAACCTTTTCGGTTACACTTGGGCTGTTTTTCAAGATTGAACTTGTGACGAGTTGATTTCTCTGAGCAGCAAACTAAATCCAGGTGAAGCTGACCAGCGCTTGCTCGATATTCTTCGGCAGGGCCTGGCCAAGGAGTTCCCCAACCCGGAGAGGATCGGGTGTCCTGGATCTGCCCTACTCAACCGCATCGCGCAGGGCAGAGTGTCCCTGACAGAACTGGAACCGTGGCTCGAGCATCTGGGCGCGTGCAGCCCATGTTTTCAGGAATTCACTCAATTTCGTAAGCAAGCGGCGATGCGGCGACGCAGGATTCAAGTATGGTTGGCTGCGGCTGCGGTTGTGGTTTTTGTCGTTGCAGGGTGGTTGTGGATGCGAACTCGGCCTTCGCTGCAAGCCGCTTCCGTAACTCTCGATCTTCGCGAGCGTTCCGTGGCTCGCGGGCAAAATCCCGCGGATACCGCTCAACCACCTTTGGAGATCCCTCACGGGGCCAAACATCTAACGGTTGAGATGCCAATCGGGAGCAAGGAAGGCAGCTACGATGTTGCCCTATTCAGTGACACAGGGGATGAGGTTCTGCGTGCGGCCGGTACAGCTCAACTGGAGAACCAAGTTGTGATACTGCGGGCCGATGTTGACGTTGCGGGCGTTCGGCCAGGACGGTATTCTCTCGGTCTCCGCCAGCCTGACCTGGAGTGGACGCGATTTCCTGTCCGCGTGTTTTGACGTTCATCGCGATGATGTCTCGACCGCGAGATGGTCGAGTCTAAGCTCAGATAAAAAATCCCAAACATCAGAGAGCTTTGACGACTTCGATCGCCTGTTCCAATTGCGTGTCCCTATTTCGACGAAGCGCATCTCGTGACAGGTCGACAGAAAATGCAGGAGTGATCCCGTTGTTCTCCAGCATCCGTCCTTGCCACGTCAAATAACCAGCGACTGGTAAGCCAAGAATGTACCCATGGCCAACTTTGAAGGCGCTGCCGCTGAGCAACCGGCCGGGAGTTTTGGTCCCCACAATCGTTGCCAGCCTATTTTCTTCGGCGAAAGCCGCCACCATTTCTCCTGCACTTGCGGTGTGCTCATTGACCAGCACCACGACGCGCCCGTGAAACGGGCGTTTCCCAAGCCCTTCTGTGACAACCAGGATCGATTTCTCTACGAATGCATACCGGGCCGCGAGCCATAGGAGGGTCGCTTTGTGAGAAGGGATTCGCCCAAAACGGGTTAGCTCCTCTCTGCGGTAGCCACGCTCCCGTCTCTTTCGTGTGAGGCTGTAGCCGACCTCCAGCTTCCCGGGGGTCAGATAGCTCATGAGGCGCAGTCCGCCGATGCCTCCGCCTGTATTTCCTCGTAAGTCCACAATGAGACGACTGCATCCTTCTAAGGATGCGATTCCACGGTCAATGTCCTTTGCGACATCGATCCCCACTGCGCCAGGAAACATGGCAACTTTGAGCCATCCGATTTCGTCGCTGAGTTTCTCCGTGCGTACCGTTTCGGGAGCGGTGACGGGATGTTTCTTCGACTTTGGCATCGGCAGTTGGACTTGGACCCTCTCCTGTCCTCCATGGAGTTTCTCGATCAATAGACTTGCCGATTCTCCGGCCGAAAACGCCAGACCTTCCGGAGGCCGAATGCCTCGCTCGCCGCATCCAAGCAACAAGTCGCCAGGCCGGATGCCGGCTGAGTAGGCTGGGCCGCCCTGATGCACGTCCTGGAACATCCACCGTTCGATGCCATTGACAGCGGTCCGCTGCATGGTTGCATTGATCGCGTTCCGAGCCGGTATGTTCCGCATGCCGGCGTGTCGAAATCCGGTGTGGCTGGTCTTAAGCTCTGTCACTAACCTGTTGACTTCCTTCTCAAACGCCTCTGGTTCGGTGCTCGCAAGGATCTGCTCCCTTCGGCTCTGAACCAAAGACTTCCAGTCCACGCCATTCATGGCGGGATTGAAATGCTTGGTCTCCACCAGCCGGCAGACCTTGTCGAAAATCTTCGTGCGCTCCTCAAGAGTCAGATTCATTGTTGTCTTATGCCAATCGGTGTGGAAGTCTCTCCCACAGCTATGAAGGCTGCCCAATAAAATGGACGGACCTGGTCGCCGTATTTCGCGAGCAGATCCAGTTTCGCGTTCCGCAGAGCCGAACTGGTATCTTCGCCCTGGGCCATACGCTGATAAAACCGCTCCATCAATGCGCTGGCGAAGGTGTCGTCTGCGCTCCACAGGCTTGCTACAACCGACTGTGAACCAGCGACTAGAAATGCTTCCACCAGATTGCTAATGCCTTCCTGTCCCTGCAGCTTGCCAACTCCAGTGTCACAAGCAGATAGGGTGGTCAGTTCGGCATTCAGCCGCAACCTTATGATCTCGCGTACTTGCAGCAATCCGTCGTCACCCGATCTTGGGTCTTTTCCCAAGACCAGAGCTGATCGCTCGGGATACTGGGTGTCGGCGAACCCGTGCACAGCCAGATGCAAGATGCGAAACTGATCGAGCGGTTCCTTCTTGAAAGCAGTTTCAGTGGCGTCTTTGCCGAGCAAGATCACCGATTCCTGTCCGGCGATTTTACCGATTCCTTGGACTTCGTCACGGGTTTGGGGAAGGTCGTGTAGCTGTATCCCCGAGAGATCCGCCATGCCCCGTAGAATCTGGCCTCGCGTTGTGTCTGGGGCCGGCATTTTGCGCCCCACATTGCCTTGGTTTTCGTACGCTACGTCACCCACGCCCAGAAACGGCCTGGGTGCCGCCGGCTGCATCTTTGCGCGTCGAAGGACATTCAGAATCGTGCCCGAAGGCACGTAGCTGATCACGTGCGACTTCAACAGGTACTCGCCCTGGGTGTCTCGGAGCGCTTCAAACGGCAGGAGATTCAGTATCCCATCCGGTGCGATGACAACTTTGTTAGCCTTCGCTGTTTCTGGAATAGGCTTTAGCAGCCAAGCGTAGAGCTGCTTCGCACCGTCGATCCCCGCGCCTTTTGCCCGAACTTCGTCGACAAATTGCTGCGTCAGTCTCTGGATTTCCGTGCGCCCAACCGGGAGCATCCGCAGGTATGCACCTTTGCGCGATATCGAGAGGCAGAACGAATTCGGATCATCGAGGACATATTCCAGGAACACCCTATCATTCCTTCTTGGGCAAGGACCATGTGGAGTATTTCGGGTTTCTAGGTTTCCTGCTTTTCTCCGGCGTCATCATCGTGCTGGGCGAGTCCAACCGGCGCATGTTTCTGAGGCGGCAGCAAGCAGAAGAGAACCTGCGGCAAGCCAAGGAAGAACTTGAAAGTCGAGTGCGCGAACGCACCGCCGAACTCCTGAAATCTCACGAGGCTGCCCGAAGGCTGAATGCCAAGATCATTTCTCTGCAGGATGAGGAGCGCCGCCGCATTGCCCGAAACCTCCATGACAGCCTGGGACAATACCTGACTGCTCTAAAAATAAATCTCGATACCTTTCCCGCCGCAAACCGCGCGCAGGCAGACCTGGCGGCGGAATGCGCGGAAATCGTTCAACGCTGTCTGACCGAGACCCGCACCATTTCTCATTTATTGCATCCACCTTTACTGGATGAATGCGGCTTCGGTTCCGCCACGCGCCTCTACGTCGACGGTTTCTCGCGGCGCAGTGGTCTCACCGTGAATCTCGACCTGCCTCCCGACGTCGAAGCACGATTGCCGCAGCCGGTGGAGATTGCGCTGTTTCGCGCCGTACAGGAAGCCCTCACCAACATTCACAGACACGCCGACGCCTCTGCGGTCGACGTGCGCCTGCAGTTCGACTCCTCCTGTATTCGATTGGAAGTCAAGGATAACGGCAAAGGCATACCTCCCGTCCTGCTGAACCGCCTTCGGGATGGCACCGCCGGCACCGGTGTTGGGCTCGCCGGAATGCGCGAGCGCCTGCGCGACCTGGACGGCAGTATGGAAATCGATTCCAGACCCACGGGGACCGCGTTGACTGTCACCCTTCCGGTGGTTCAAACGCCGATAGCCAGCGTGGCCTAGGTCCCCCCGTCTAGTTCGGCAGCCCACGACTTGCTGTTTTCCGGCGGCTCACGAATTCATGGCTTCGAGAAACTCTGGTCGTTTTCTGTCCGCGGCATGAGCAGCCTGACTTGGCACTCCGCGCGGAACACAGTATTCTGGCCTTCGTGTCCAATCTGGAGCAATCCGGCGAGCGCATCCGTTTGGCGAAGACTTACGCCGCCATGACCGATGATGAATTGCAGCATCTGGCGCGCCAACCGGAGTCTCTGACCGACGCGGCCTGGGAAGCGCTGGAGGACGAACTCGACCACCGCCACCTCGAGGTTCCAGACGAACACGCCGAACCGAGACAAGAGCTCAACCTGCGGACGCTCGTGACCATCCGCCAGTTCCGCGATCTTCCAGAGGCGTTGCTGGCCAAGGGCAGCCTGGAATCGGCGGGCATTGAATGTTTCCTGCGCGACGAAAACCTCGTTCGCCTCGACTGGTTCATCTCTAACTTCGTCGGCGGAGTCAAACTTTGCGTCGGGGCGGAAGACGTGCTCAAAGCCAAAGCGCTCCTCGATCAGCCCATCCTCGAAGGCCTTTACGTACATGGCGTGGGATTGTATGAGCAGCCCCGTTGTCCCAAGTGCAATTCGCTGGACGTCAGTTTTCAGGAACTCGATCCCGCCGCTTATCTCAGCATGGCCGTGAACGTGCCAATTCCCTTCCATCGTTCCGCCTGGCGCTGCCGCGCCTGCGAAGCGGAGTGGGAAGACGACGACGCTTCAGGAAAAGCCGATTCAGGAACCTAGAACTGCCTAAGACTGGCAAATCTCGAATTGCTGGTAACAATTGTCGGGACACGCCAGTTTCCTTCGGAGGCTGGGATGAGAATACGGGCGGATTCGGCATTCATATCCGGTGTGCTCTTCACCGTTGCGCTTACGTCGCTCGCTCCGGCTTTCTGGGTAGGAAGATCGGAACTAGGCTTCGCCTCTCTCGCTGTGATTCTTGTTGGTTTGATCGTCACGTGGACGGGCTATGTAAAGCGTGCTGCCTGGGCATGGGCGATCATGTTCGTGATCGTCTGGGTCTGGGCATTTCCGCTGCTCATCGCGCCGTTGGTCCGGAGCAAGATGGTCGTCTCGGTCTCGGAGTGGCTCTATGCCGCATCCTCGCAAAGCGGATTGCCCCGCGTTTGGGCGGAGGCAGTCGCGGCTTTCACATTGATGGTATTCGGGCTCGTGCTACCGATCCGATCGTTCTTCTTCGCGAAGAATAATCCGAGACCGGCTCATCACCTTTCGCCTAGTCAAGTGGCCTTTTCGGTCACAAGTGCTCTGGTCATCCTAATTGCACTGTTTATCTGGATACGCGTAGGCGTGCTCTATGAAATTCCGCCGAATGAGTTGAATTTCACACAGCGGGTGCCTGCTGCGCCTCCGCCGGGTCCGTAGCTATACTCCGATTTTCTCGAACCCCTTCAGGATTACCTGGTGCGTATCCTGCGCCAGATTCAGCGCCGGCAATTCTTCTCGCGTGAACCAGCGGACCTCCGCTGCGTCGTCGGCGGCGCGCAATTCGCCTCCGGTTCGGCGACAGAGGAAATCAATCAGCACGTAGTGATATTGCACACGCTGTTCCGGATTCCGCAGTACACGATCGAAAACCCCCAGCAGTTCTCCCGGTTCGACGATCAATCCGGTTTCTTCGCGCGCTTCCCGCATGGCCGCTTCGCGAATCAGTTCTCCGATCTCCAATGCGCCACCCGGGATCGACCATTGCCCTTCGATCGGCGGATGCGCTCGCTTCACCAGCAGCACGCGCCCGTCCTCAATGATGATTGCGCCTACGCCGATGATCGGCTGTTCAGGAAATTCCCGTTTCATGGATGAGCGATCGGTGGCCGGCAGCCCTTGTCAGTAGACGTGGAACTCGGGGGACGGGTGAATCAGGACCGTCGTCTTTTCTATGTCGTCAGTTTGGCTTCTTTCAAGCGCACCGCGATCTTGTCAGCGAAGGGCTGCGCGAGCTGTCCGACTGAGTTCGCATAGGCATTGCCCCAGAAAGCCTGCCGAATGACGTCTGTATGTTCAAAGACCTTCTTCCCGGTTGCGGCATCCGTGAGCCAATAATGAATCTTCGCCGTTTCCCTTCCGGACCCGTAGCCCACCATCATTCGTTCGGCTCGGTTGCCGGGGCGCCAGGCGAGAACTTCGCCATCCAGCACGTAAGTCTTGCCGGATGTCTCCTTGGGAGCCTCAGTAACCACTTCGAACTCCGGCCCATCCTTGATCTTCAACTCAGTGATCGTTTGCAGTTGCAGTTGTTTGAAGTCGTAAGGCCAATTCAAGTCGGCTGTTGCAGTGAACAGATTCACCACCAATGAGGGCTTTCCCGGAGAGGACTTCTCCTGCGCGGTCAAGGAGACAGTCGCAAGCGCCAGCAGCATGACGATAAGTGCACGTCCCTCTCGCATAATTGAATGCTCCCTTCCCGATTGCTTTTGCCATGCAACCAACTGCCACTTATAGCACCAAACTTAGGTGCCTTAAAAGGCCAGACCTTCTGATCCCGTCTCTGTGTGGTTAAAATTGGCTTATGGCTCTTGAAGAATACAAACGAAAGCGGCGCTTTGGAGAAACGCCTGAACCTCCTCCGGAAGTCGCCAGCAAATCGGGGCATCGCTTCGTCGTCCAGAAGCACGAGGCCACACGCTTGCATTACGACTTCCGCCTGGAGCTCGATGGTGTGCTGAAGTCGTGGGCGGTGCCCAAGGGACCATCGCTCGATCCAGCCGATAAGCGCCTTGCCATGCAGGTCGAAGATCATCCGGTTTCCTATTTCGATTTTGAAGGCAACATCCCTGAGGGAAATTATGGCGCGGGCATCGTGATGGTGTGGGATGTCGGCACTTGGCAGCCGCTTTCTCCTGTTCCTGTGGACGGCAAATATGTTCCCGGCACGGACGCGGAAGCGCGGGAGATGCTCGCCAAGGGCGATCTGAAATTTCGCTTGCATGGCAAACGTCTCAAGGGAGATTTCGCGCTGATCAAGATGAAGTCACGACGTCCGGGGAGCAAGGGCACGGAATGGCTGATGATCAAGAAGCACGACGACCATGTCGTCGAAGGATACGATGCCGGGGACATTGATGAATCCGTTCTCAGCGGGAAGAGCATGGACGAAATCGCCGGAGACGCGCGGTCGAAGGAGTGGACGAGCAGCCGTCCCGCCTCGCGCGGCAAATTGAAAGCCGCCTGGCTGGCCGATGCGGTTGCGAAACTCGATCAGAAAAAAAAACTAAACAATACAGAGGGTCCCAGCGGAAAAGGGAAAAAAACTAAACCCCCAGAGCGATTGTCTGAACCAGCCACCTCAGCGCGACTGTCGGCGCCTGCTCCGCTGAAATCCAAGAAATCCCCCGTGACCTCTGTGTCCTCCGTGGTCAAAGACGTTCCGCGCTCCTCCGCGGCCGAGAATTGTGCCGCCTCTCCTGTTAAGCGACCCATGCCCACCGCGATTCATCCCATGCTCGCCGAATCGGTCACTGAACCTTTCGACAGCAAAGACTGGCTGTTCGAAATCAAGTGGGACGGCTACCGCGCGGTCACATTCATCGCGAATGGCAAAGCACGTTTGCTTTCACGCAATCAGAACGATCTCACGCCGCGCTATCCGGAATTGAAAGACCTGCCCCACTTCATCAAGGCCAAGCAGGCCATTCTCGACGGCGAGGTCGTCGCGCTCGACGCCGAAGGCCGGTCATCCTTCAGTCTGATGCAGCAGCGCACCGGATTTCGTTCCCTCAGCAAGCGCGCCACTCCCGATCACGACGTGCCCGTCCTCTATTACGCCTTCGATCTCATTTACCTCGATGGCTACGACTGGAGGAGCGTGCCGCTCGAGGAGCGCAAACGCAAGCTAGTCTCCATCGTCAAGATCGGCGATTCCCTGCGCTACTCGGATCATTATGAAGATCAAGGCAAGGCGCTATTCGACATTGCCAAACAGAAGGGTCTCGAGGGCATTCTTGCCAAACGTCGTACGAGTTGTTATGAGGAGCGCCGCTCGCGCGAGTGGCTGAAGATCAAGATTCGGCATGAAATCGAGTGCGTGGTTGGCGGCTATACCGAGCCGGAAGGAAGTCGGGCATATTTCGGTTCGCTGGTGTTGGGACTTTACGACGAGAATCAGCGGCTCATTCATGTCGGTCAGGTCGGCAGCGGATTCGATCACAAGTTGCTGGCCTCGATCTGGAAGGAACTTAATGAGCGGGAGACGAAGAAGAATCCGTTTCACGGCGAGGTAGAGGCGCTGCGCAAAACGCATTGGGTCAAGCCGGAGTTGATCGCGCAGGTCGAATTCGCGGAGTGGACCCATGGTGCCAATGACGGCACAAGGCCTAAACTGCGTGCTCCGGTGTTTCTAGGGCTGCGAGACGATAAGGCTCCCAAAGAGTGTCTCTTGAAACAAGCCCTGGCTGAAGGGTGAGGCATTTCGGGCTCGTGTCTTCCTCCGTTGTCCTCTTTGGTCCTCCGTGCCCTCTGCGTTTCAAGCTTTTAAGATTTTCCCCACAGCGGAAGCCAGAACCAGGGAAGAGTGCACCCGGCAAAGGATTTACTACTTGATTTCTTTCATCGCCAGGAGCGTGCCGTAATCGCGGCCGGTAGGATCAACGGCGCGGGCGACCACCGCAGCAAATGCGTCTCTCAGTTCCGGATACTTCGCGACCAGAGCTTTGATCACCGCCGTATTGCTGGCGTAGGCCTGGTTCGAATTAGAAGCGTCAGCCACCTGGTATTTCACCACCACATCGAGATCGTTGCCTACGGCCTGCGGAAAAAGCGCAGTCAATTTATAGGTGGCAGCTCCGGCGTTCAGATCTGCGGTTTGGCCATCGGCGGGAACATCGGCCGGCTTTTCGTTCTGAAACTCGTTGTAGAGCTTATCGAGCGCCAATGTGTCCATGAAAGGCACCGGAGAAACCAGGCCCCGCGCCTGAAGATAATAGAGCCACGCGTCGTGCAACTGGCCTTTGGCTTTGTAGGCGCGCGCCTCAGTGGCGAACCAGTCGGCATCGTGGCCGGAGATCTGCCCCTCTTTGATGTATAGGCCGCCCAATTTCCAAGCGGCGCCTTCCTGCTGAAGAATCAGGGAGAAGTCCGTTCTTGCTTTCGGAGAAGTAGCTTCAAGCAGCACGATCCCGTATTTCCCTGGCGGAAGGTTATTGAGATCAAAGATGGCACTGCCGGGCGTCTGTCCGTTCTTACCGAAAATTCCGCAGTAGAATTCAGCATGGGGTAAAGGCGCGGTCCCGTCTGCTTCCAGCAGAAATACCGAATTCGCCGTCGCCTGCGCTCCCTCAAGATCGGCCTCATGATCTTTGATAGTCGTTTCGATGGGAGAAAAATTTGCTGCCAGGCTCGCGATCGCGTTCTGACGGAGAGACGCCGTGTCCCCTTTGGCCGCCATCTCAAAATCACGCTGCGCGGCTGAGGTTATGGCGGCACGGGTTGCATCCTCCAGATCAGTGGAGCTCTGGCAATTCTGCGCCAGCAGCGGCACGCCGCGACCGAGAGTGAAAAGAAACAATGGAAGAAGCCAGCATGGCCGGAACCAACGACGCGCCCTTGGCATCTTATTTTCGCCTTTAGTTTCAGGAGCTTGAAACCAGCGCTAGTGTAGTCTCGGGTGAGGGTGATCACCCATCAGGATTTTACAGTAGGACGGAAGACACGGCACAAGCAATTGATCTCCGCCACGATGCAAGAGTTCGGCTTCTGTGCGTTCTTGTTCAAGAGGATGTCGCGTGGCTGCCAGTGCTGGCAATGGCAGTGATAAAATTGACGGAGAGGCAGTCCTGCAGTGCCCCCGAAAGTAAATTCCTGGCGGAATTCCTGGGAGGATAGGAAGTGAGAGCCGGATTGAGGTTCGTGCGGTTTGCCGGGATCATGGTCCTGTGCCTGGGAACAGTATTCGCCGATACCGCGACTGTGAAACATCATCACAAGGCAAAGAAGGTGCAGGTTGTACTGCCTCCCCTGCCCTCCGGTCCGACTGGACCGATCCAGCAGATTCCTCTGGATTCGATCGCCCCCGTAGCGCCGCACGTCACCTATGAAGATGGACAGTTGACGATCGTGGCTCCGAATTCAACCTTGGGAGATATTTTGCGCGCTGTGCGCAAACAGACCGGGGCGGAAATCGATGTTCCTGATGCGCGCGAGCGGGTTGTCACCAACTTGGGGCCCGGTCCTGCGCAGGAAGTCATGGCCGAACTGCTGAATGGCTCGCGCTTCAACTTCGTGCTGCTGGGGTCGCCGCAAGATCCGAAGGCGCTGACCCGGGTCGTGCTAGTCGCGCGAAGTGCCGCTGATATGGCGAATCACCCTTCGGCCGCCCCACCGGTCGACCAGGCCGCGAACGCCGATCAACCTCAGCCTGATGCGTCAAATGATGTCAATGATGCCGATACCGCTCAACCGGTCGACGACAACGCGAATGCCGACCCGAACGCCGACCAGCCCACGGCCGATGCGGATCAACAAAATCAGTCGGGCATAAAGACGCCCCAGGAACTTCTGCAGGAAATGCAGCAACGGCAATTGCAGCTACAGCAGCAACAACAGGAGAACCCGGGACTGGTCCAACGCGCGCCCCAGCAACCTCCACAGCAACAGTAACTTTCTTGCCGCTCCTGCTTGGAAGCAACTCCGCGCAATTAGCGACGTAGAAGCGTGAACGCCTCACGCGCCGCCGCGATGGTCCTCTGAATGTCTTCTTCTGTGTGGACTGCGCTCAGAAACGCCGCTTCGTACTGCGAGGGGGGTAAATAGATTCCTTGGTCGAGCATGCTGCGGAAGAATTTTCCGAATGCTTCCGTGTTTGACTTGGAAGCCGAGTCCCAATTCGTCACCGGACCGGCATTGAAGAACCAGGTAAACATCGAGCCCACGCGATTATGCGTGAGTTTCACTCCAGAATCTTTCGCGGCCTGGGCGACGCCTTCGACCAACTCTCCACTCAGCTTTTCGAGGCGCGGGTAAATCTCGGATTTGCGGTCGCGTAATTGCCGGAGCATGGCGCATCCCGCCGCCATGGCCAGAGGATTTCCGGAAAGCGTTCCCGCCTGGTACATCGGACCCAGCGGGGCGACCAGGTCCATGATCTCGGCCGGCCCGCCGTAGCCGCCGACGGGCAAGCCGCCGCCAATGATTTTCCCAATCGTCGTCAGATCGGGACGAATGTTATACAACTCTTGCGCGCCCCCAAAGGCCAGCCGGAATCCGGTCATCACTTCGTCAAAAATCAACACCGACCGCTCCCGTTCGGTGATCAGGCGGAGTCCGACCAGGTAGTCATCGGCCGCCGGAACGCAGCCCATATTGCCCACCACCGGCTCGACAATCACGCAGGCAATTTCATGTTTGAACTTTTGAAATGCATGCTCCACCGCCGACAAGTTGTTGAACGGAAGAGCCAGCGTGAACTGCGTGAATTCCTCGGGAACGCCCGCCGATCCCGGAATGCCCAGCGTCGCCACTCCCGAGCCGGCCTTGACCAGCAGGCAGTCCGCATGGCCGTGATAGCAGCCTTCAAACTTGATGATGTATTTGCGCTTCGTATAAGCACGAGCCAGGCGGATCGCCGACATCGTGGCTTCCGTCCCGGAACTCACGAAGCGGACTTTCTGCATGTGCGGAAATGCGCTTAGAACAAGTTCCGCCAGATCGGCTTCGGACGCGGTAGACGCGCCAAAGCTTGTTCCATTGCAAGCCGCCCCCACAATCGCATCGAGTACCCCTGGCTCGGCATGGCCCAGAAGCAGAGGCCCCCAGGATCCGATGTAGTCAATGTACTCGTTCTCGTCTGCGTCCCAGATGTGCGAGCCCTTGCCCCGCGCGATGAATGGCGGATCTCCGCCGACCGAGGAAAAAGCGCGCACCGGTGAATTGACTCCTCCCGGAATCATGCTTTCGGCGCGCTGCTGCAAACGGCGCGACTGCTCGGTTTTGCGCGATGTGGTCAAAGGCATCGAAGCCTCCGCGTAAACGAAGAACAACCCAAAGGCGTCAGCTCACCTGCAGACGTAACGCATCACTATAGCAGCGCGGGCGCTTACAAATTAACCACATATTCATCATTTCGCCATCCCTTTGCAACATAGCGGCGGTAATTTGAGGTCATCAAGCAGCCCTTCTAACCGGGAGGGTTTCCAGGACAGTCTCGGGGGCTCCGGACTGTCCTTTTTTGAATTTCCTGCCCTGCGCTCATCTCCGCAACACTTCCAGCAACTCTCAAAATCCTTTCGCCCGCTGCCCGGAGCCCCCTTCAAAAAATCCTTGATATACCCTAGGGGGGTATGATACATCTGACAAGAGACCGCTGGCCCGCCCGCAGCGCGGTCCCGCTGAGTCGAGGAGGACGCTTTACAGCTTTCTTATGACGATGGCAACGAATCGATGGGCTGAATTCTATAGAAAGGAGGGCAACGAAAACGGCTTGCATGATTCAATTCGCACCACTCATGGCGATGGCGGCGACTCCGCTCGCGCGTGCGGTTCAATACAACGATATTTCCATCCGGCAGTTCGATGGCATCTCGCAACGTGGACCTGTACGCATGAACTGGCTCGCGGTCACCGACAGCAATGGCAAGCAAAGACTGCAAATGCAGTGGACGCCGTCAGCGGACACCCGCTGACGGCGTTCCAGCCATCACCGTCTCAGTAACATTCCTTTAACCATTTCTACGTAGGCTCAGTGGGCCGGGGTGGCCTGTCTCTCTGGTTGAACGTTTTTGTTTGTAGTTAATTATAGTTAACCGCACGCATTTCTATAGTTAATGACCAATTTTTAACTCGCAACGGCAACTGGTGGATGGGGTCACAGAACCCTTGAGCTCACGCACGGAGGGCGTCATCGCGGATGACTTCATCCGGAAGATGGGATACCTGTAATTGAAAATCATCGACCACAGATTTCGGAGATTTTTCAGCAAGGCCGTGTCGAGCGGGTTCTGGCGTCGGCTTATCCCTCGGCCACTTAGGTTTGTCGAAGCAGTCTCCGCGTTCCTGCTGGTCTTCTGCTTGGTTCCTCCCGGCACAGCGCAGCGACTGGATGCTTCCTTCCCGTCGCCGTCCGCGCAGACAGTCCAGCCGCCGAATCTTGCTCCTGCGCCGCCCGCCCCCGAGCCGGACTCCGAGGCGCCGGCCGAATTCGACACCGAAGCGATGCTTCCCCACTTCGCGACCTCGCGCCTATGGCTGAGCGGTCAGGCGAATTTCATTTACCAGACGCATCCGCCCTTTTCCGCACCCTACAGCGGATCGCACAGTCTCCAGCCTAACTATCAGAAAGCGCTCTCCCGCGTTCTCACACTGTACGGTGGCGTGCGCGTCACCAATTCGTTCGAAATTATTGGCAACCTCGAAGAAGCCGGCGGTTCCGCGCTGAGTCAGGGTTTCGGGCTGGCGGGAAATACGGATCTCGACATTGTTCGCAATCCGCTGTTGAGCAAAACTCCGTATCTCGCGCGCGGCATCCTCGACAAAGTTTTCGCCCTGAGCTCCGACAAAGTCGAAAATGACCGCAGTTCCCTGTCGCTTTTTGACGAACTGCCGCGGCGTCGCATCGAGCTGCGCTTTGGCAAGTTCAGCATGGCCGATTTTTTTGACGTCAATTCGGTCGGCTCCGATACGCATTTCCAGTTCCTCAACTGGACGATTTGCAATAACGGTGCCTGGGATTACGCTGCCGATACTCGCGGCTACACCATCGGCTTCGTCGCCGATTACGAAGAGCGCAACTGGGGCTTCCGCTTCGGCGAGGGTCTTATGCCGAAGGTCGCCAATGGCATCGATCTGGTCTGGAAGGTGTGGCAGGCTCATGCCGAGAACTATCAATACGAGTTACGGCGCGGAATCATTCCCGGAAAGCCCGGCGCGATTCGCGTGCTCGCCTACACCAACTCTGCCAATATGGGCATTTACCGCGACCAGATTGTTCTGGCTCAGCAAACCGGAACCACGCCGGTCATCACCGACCATCCCTGGCACATCACGCGGAAATACGGATTCGGCTTGAACTTCGAGCAAAATCTCACCCGCTACCTGAGCGCCTTCGGCCGCTTTGGATGGGACAACGGCAAGACGGAATCTTTTGCATACACGGAAGATGATCAGACTTTTTCCGGCGGCGTAGGCGCCAACGGCACCTGGTGGCACCGCAAGCAGGACCGCGCCGGCGTGGCCTTTGTGACCAATGCCATCAAGAAGGACCATCAGGAATATCTCGCTCGCGGGGGCATCGGTTTCCTGCTGGGGGATGGCGGACTCAGCTACGCACGCGAAGACATTTTCGAATCCTATTACACGCTGCACGTATGGCGGGGAATTTACGCGGGCCCGGGTCTGCAACACATCGACCATCCCGGATATAACCGCGCTCGCGGACCCGTCCTCGTGCCCGGCTTCCGCCTTCACGCCGAGTTCTAGCATTCAATCCCAGATTGCGTTTCCCACAACTACCCAGTAGATTCAGATCAGTCACTGCAAACGCCGGATGAGTGAGGTCGTCACACAGACAGTTTTCAACGGCCACTCCATGGTCGCTCCGTTGGCGCGAGTGCTGGTCTGCTCGCCGCGCACCGCGGGATGGCATCTGCCCGAACGTGCCGCTCGGTGGCACGATCTCGGATTCCATCACGCGCCCGAGTTCGCGCAGGCCCAAGCGCAGCATGAATCGCTTTGCCGCGAGTTGAGCAACGCAGGAGCCGAGGTGATTGACTTGCTGCCCGCGGACGATCCTTCTTTACGCGATCTTTCTGGGGACGATCTCTGTGGGGACGATCTTCCTCTGGACGATCTTTCTCTGGACGCGGTTTATGCCCACGATGCGTCTCTTCCCACCGATTTCGGATCGATCATCATGCGCCCGGGCAAGCCCACCCGCATTGCAGAAGGCAGGCACCAGCGCGAATTTTGTCTCCGTTTGGGTATTCCAACGCTGGCAGAGGTTTTCACCCCAGGAACCACCGAGGCCGGGGATATGGTATGGCTCAACACGAAAACTCTGCTGATCGGCCGCAGCTACCGCACAAACGCGGCCGGCATCGCGCAGGTCCGTTATGTACTCGCGCCCAAAGGTGTAGAAGTTTTGTCGGTGCCTTTGCCTCACGGACTGGGACCCTCCACCTGTCTGCACCTGATGTCGCTGATAAGCCTGCTCGATGAGCGCACGGTGCTCGTCGACATTCCCTGGCTCGCAGTGGAAACCGTCGAGCTGCTCAAGTCGCATGATCTCAATTTCGTCGAGATCGATCCCTCTGAGCGCGACGCGCTGGCCTGCAACGTGCTCGCGCTGGGCAACAAACGATTGCTGGCTCTGGAAGAAAATCGCAGAACCAACGAACGACTGCGCCGCGCCGGATTCGATGTCCGCACTTTTCCCGGCAGAGAACTCTGCATCAACGGCGGCGGAGGCCCCACTTGCCTGACGCGTCCGCTCCTCCGTCTTTGATTCGAAAATTCTCAAAACTTGGCTGCAATCCAAGAGAAGAAAACCCACCCCCTCGCGTGTGCGATAGGGTGGGTCCGGTCGTAGTGAATCAGAAATTCTAAGACTCTTCTTCCTGACTAATTTGCCGGACTTTCCGCAACGGTTGGAGTCGCGGGAGTGCCGGAATTCACATCCGGAGATTTCACGTCATCGATCTTCACCGTTGCCAGGATCCTCTCCAGCCGGTCGAAAACCTTGTCTCGGTTGACGTGCTTCATTAATCCATCCTCCGAGGCCACGGTCGTGACATTCAGCGCGAATTCGTAGCATGCTCCATTCTGGAATACATGGAAGTACTTTGCATCGCTCTGCCGTGTGCCTTCTCCCGAAACCGCTTCGGTCGCATGCAGTTCAAGATCGCCCAGCATCAGCTTCGAGCCGGACTCCGTCTTAGCATCAGCTTTGGAATCCGAAGGCGGTACGGTGGTCCTAGCAGCAACGGTAGTCGTAGCCGGAACGTTTGAAGTCGAAGCCGCCTGCTCTGCTCCAGACTGTGTCGACACTGGCGTTGCAGCGGAGGTCGGCGTGTCCGTCGCTGAAGGCGTGGTTTCGTTTGCCGTAACCGGGACGCCAGGCTGCGAACCAGTGTCAACGGCGCTGCCAGACGCGGGTGCTTTCGGCGCGGGCACAGCGAACTCGTTGCATTGCCCAGCAGTGAGGTTCTTGTCGACGCTCACGTCGAAAAACGCGGACGAAAAATCGGTATTCGCAAAGCCAGTCTCGGGCAACTCCACGGCCGCCAAAGCGACTCCGCCGGGCTGAACGAAGTTCATGGGCACTGGACTCGAGGTCAGAAGGTCCGCGGCTGCATCCCCCGTGTCGATCGCATATCGCCGTGGATATTCGAAGCTCACGCCAAAATTCTTGTCCGTGTAATTTACGGTCGCGGGCTTCTTATGGACGATCTTCTTCGCAGCCGGTTTGTTCTCCGCTTGCATCACCGGCACCGGTTCCGGCATGGCCTTGCTCTGCGTCTGCGCAATCGGACTCTGGTTCAAAGCAACAGGTTTCGGCTTCTCGCTGGAGCAGCCGACCCCCAAGGAGCAAACGATCAGCACGGCAGCGAACACCAACGCGTTCACGTTGCCCAGAGAATTGGTCGAAAGGTTCTTCATGTTCTTTCCCCACGCGATCAGCATGCGGGTTCTTGCGGAATTTCCTGATGCATTCAAGTGGATTCGGGTCATGTTTGGTCACCTCCTGCCGTCTAGCAGCAATGGGACCAATGCACAAGACAGGCCATAGCCCGCGGCGTTGATTCCGCAGCATTTATTGGGGTCGCAGGGAATGCATGCGTGGGTTCGGCAGCACACGGTGTGCGCAACCAGACACTACGAAAGAAAGAGAAAACGATGGAGGGTTACTTTTCTTCGCGCGTGACGCGGATCCACTGCTCCATCTGGTCCAGATATTCCGCCAGAGCGCGCCGGCCGCTTGCGGTCAGGCGATACTCCGTGCGTGGGACCCGTCCCTCGAAAAACTTCACGCAGGAAATGTATTGCGCTTCTTCGAGCTTGCGCGCGTGCACGCTGAGATTGCCATCAGTCGTTTTCAACACGCGCTTCAGATCTTTGAAGCTGAGCGAGTCGTTGGTCGCGAGAGCGCTAACAATTCCCAGGCGTATCCGTTCGTGAATCAAGCGGTCGAGTTCGGGAAGTTCCAGGGAGGGAGCAGGGGCTAGCGCGGTTTCATGGCGACTTGGGCGACGCAACCGCTCACCCCGCCCTGAAACGCGCAGCTTGTCTTTTCCGCTCTTTGTATGTGCCGGTAAAGCTTTAGCCACCATGCCTCCTGGCAATGAGAAATCCAAAAACAATATGCAGCCCGCCAAAACCCCCGGCCAGAAACAGGTTTCCACAGGCGGCGGGCGCGAGCACGGCTAGTCCGCCGAGCACCATGAAACAGATCCCCATAATCGGAACAATAGCGACTGAAAATGCGCCGCCGGTGATGATTCCCGCTCCATAGAGCAGGAGCCAGCTCGCGGGCAGAGCCGAATCGAGGCCTGCCCGAAGTAACACAAACGTCAGAAACGCCCCGGCGACCAGCGGGGGAGACAAACTCAGCGCGACTTTACGGGCGGGTCCGGAAAAAAGCGGCAAGCCACGCCGGTTCGCCTTCCAGGTGCACGAGAGAAGTCCGATGGCGATGGCAACAAGACCTTCGGCCAGCCAGACGCGCTGCCATGCTGATGAAGAAGTTTGCCGTGCGGCGAGGGCCGCTGCACCGAGCGCCGTTGCGCCCATAAGCATGTATCCCCAGCCAGAAACCGCGGTGAAAGCGGCGGAACGCTCCATCGTGTCGCGAATGAAGCGGAGATCGTCAACCGGATTGACCGAACCGGATGCCCCGTTCGCCCGCACAACCGGCGCTCTGCGGAGAATGCGCCGGACCCTGTGCCGCTGCGGATCGTGCATGCGCTCTAGCATAGCGGATCATAGACTCTATTGGCAAGTACTTTGCAATGCAAAGATTAAAGGTCGGAGATGCAACCTGCCCTGAGTGCCGGTGGCCCTTTCGGCCAACGAAAGAGTATGAAAATGGGGTGCCCCACTCGCTTCTATTGCGAGAAGTGGGATTTTCGACAGAGTGCAGTCGAGGGGATCTCCCGCCAAACCCTCTTCGCGCCTGAGTCAAATTGCACCACCACCCAATGGATGTCCGACTGAAACCGAACCTGAGGAGATTGATAGACTAAAAACAGAGACATCGCAGAATGACAGACTTCGGCAAGCTCTTGCTCTTCTTCGGATTCGTGCTCGTCATCGCGGGCCTGGCGCTCGTTCTGCTTGGACGCACACACTTGCCCCTGGGAAAACTTCCCGGCGACATCATTTACCGCGGAAAGAACACGACATTCTATTTCCCGCTCGCAACTTCAATTCTGCTCAGCGTCGTGCTTTCGCTGCTTCTGTATGTCGTAGGCCGGTGGCGAAGATGAAACACTAGTAGCGGAACGATCACGGCCGCGAACCGGCGAAAGAATGCAGCCCACGGGCGCAAGCCGTGGGTTCAAAAGCGGCATAAACGCGCGCCCCGGAGCGGCGAAAGTAGGGGTTTTGTAACAGCCCCATTTGACATCGCTTCCCCCTCCTTTTAGATTTCATGGGCAGGGATTTATCGGTTCTTTACCAACCTATCGGAAGGCGCGTCTTTGCCGCTCGGCGAAGACAGGGAAGCGGGTGGAAATCCCGCGCTGTCGCGCAACTGTAAGCGAGGAAATGCCTCCGGCCACTGGAGAAATCCGGGAAGGCCGCAGGCGCTTTGGATATCTCTTCATCCTCACTCGCAAAGCCAGGAGACCGGCGCATTCCGTCACCTTCAACCTCTTTCGCGTTCAAAGGAGGATGTATGCGCGTAGCTTCCGGCACCGTTTCGATTCTCCTGATCTCCCTTCTTCTAAGCCTCGGTTCAGTTGCGGCGAATTCGTCTGGAAGTTTCAACGTGCGAGTCGTTGATCCCCAATCTGCTCCGGTACGCGGAGCTCAAGTCTCTTTGCTCGACGCCGCTGGAAAAGTAGTTTCCACCCAAACTACTTCTGCCGCGGGCTTCGCGGTGCTCAACAGCCACGGTGCAGCGGCTTCAGCACTCAAAGTTCTTGCGCCTGGATTCGCTGAAGAAACCATCACCAATCCGGAGGCGGAAGTTACGGTCCGGCTGCGCTTGGCCACCGCTTCCGAAACCGTTGTAGTCAGCGCGACCCGCACTCCGGTTCCCGGCGAAGCGGCGGGCGCCGACGTCGACACACTGACGGGCGGCCAACTGACGACCCTGCAGCCCATCGCCGCGAACGACGTAGTCCGCTTTCTACCCGGCGCGGTCATCAACACGGCGGGCCAGACTGGCGGTCTGGCCTCGCTTTTCGTGCGCGGCGGCGAATCCAATTACAACAAAGTGATCGTCGATGGCGTCACCATCAACGAACCGGGAGGCACGTTCGATTTCGGCGCACTCTCGCTGGCGCAAGCCGACCGCATGGAATTCGTGCGCGGCACCCAGAGCACGTTGTATGGATCAGATGCGATGACCAGCGTGGTGCAGGTCTGGACGCGTACCGGGAGCACTCGCGTTCCCGAGCTGAGTTTTGCCGCCGATGGAGGCAATTTTGAAACCGCCAGCGGTCATGCATCTCTGGCCGGTGCTCGCGGACTCTTCGACTACAACGTGTTCGGCGATCAATTCAACACCAACGGCTCCGGCGTCAACGATACTTACTCCAACTCGCTTGAAGGCGCGAACGTCGGAGCGCAGTTGAACCGCAAAACTGCTTTACGCGCGCGCTTTCGCCATTCCAACAGCCACAGCGGAGTTCCCGGCGAATGGAGCTTCAACGGCTACGATCCGCTGGTTCCTTCGAACGGATCCGCCGAGCCGCTCGTGCTCTTGCAGCCCAATCCATCCGAGTGGTCTCAACTGAATAACGCTTTGGGCGTCGTGGAACTCACCTTCGCCGCGCCTTCCGGATGGCGGCATCGCCTCACCGGATTCGACTACGTCTATCGCTACAACGAAACGGATCCTGGCGATCCGTCGCGCATCGACCCATTCGGAGATCCCATTGATTACCCTTCCAACGAAGTCGACCACATCAACCGCGGCGGATTCGAATATCAGGGAGACTATTCCGAGAAAGCCTGGGCGCACACAACTTTCGGATATCGCATCGAGAATGAGAACGGGTTCGTGGGCGACCTCGATTATGGCCCTCAGAATCATGGTCGACGGTTGAATCAGGATCTGTACGCGCAACAGCAATTGGTCCTGGGCAGGCTGGGTGTGATCGTCGGCGGACGCTTCGTGCACGATAGCGCCTTCGGCAATACCGGCGTCCCACGGGTTGCGCTCACTTTGCAGGCCCTTCGCGGTAGCCGGACTCTTTCTGGGACTCGCTTGCGCTTCTCCTATTCCACCGGATTCAAGGAGCCGCGGCTGGAAGAAACCTTCAACGGACTTCCCGGAGATCCCTATGACATTCCCAATCCTGCTCTCCGGCCGGAACGGGTGCGCGCCTTCGAAGCCGGACTGCAACAGGGACTCTTCGGCACCCGATATGAACTGATCGCGACCTACTTCAACAATCTCTTTCTCGACCAGATCAACTACGTGATCATGAACCTGCCACCGAACTTCCCCGGGGAATATGTGAACGTGAACAAGGCGTTCGCGCAAGGAGCAGAAGTTCTATTACAGGGGAAATTGCGTGCGCGGCTCATGCTGAACACGGCTTACACGTTTACCTCGTCGGAGTATCTGGATAATCCCGCTCCCTACGATGCGGTCTACGATCCGGGACGGCCGCTGCTGCGGCGTCCCAAGCATTCGGCTACGGAGATCTTGTCCTATGGCGGAACGCGCTGGGGTGCGAACTTGAGTGGAAGCTTCGTCGGAAGACGAGCCGACTCCGACTTCTATAACTTCGGCATCACTCATGCCGCCGGTTACCTGCGCGCCGACACCGGTGGATGGTACGCCATCAATCCGCATGTCACGACATATGTGACGATTAACAACGCGCTCAACCGCCGCTACAACGAAGTCGTGGGATATCCGGCGCTGCCGGTGAATTTCCGAGCTGGCTTACGATTTCGATTCGGTGGGGAGTGAGCCGCTCGGCCGGGATCAGCTGACTTCTTCGGGCATGCGCGGAACTGGCATAGATGGCGTCATCTTCGTGCCAAAGTACTTGGTGCGCGCCAGAATCAGCTTTTCGATCTGACCTTCCTGCAGCGGTTGCTGGCGTCCGAGAAGGTGCGTCACCAGCGCGATCTGAGCGAAATGCTCGACCGTTTCCATCTTCATATACGCGTGTTCGAGCGTATCGCCGTAAGTGACCACGCCGTGGTTCGACATGAGAATCGCATCGTAGCTGCCTACGTACGGTTCCAAAGTCTCAGCCAATTCTGAAGTGCCGGGCGTACCATAGCGGGCCAGTGGGATGCATCCCAGGCCCATCACCACTTCGCAGAGCAGAGGCTCGGTCAATGGAATTCCGGCGGCGGCAAATCCGGTCGCGGTCGCCGGGTGCGCATGGACGATTGCCTGCACATCCGGACGCCGTTTGTAGATCAGCAGGTGCATCCCGATTTCGCTGGTCACATGACGCTGGCCCGAGACCTGTCGGCCCTCGCCATCCACCACCACCATGTCCGCCGCTTCCATCGCCCCTTTGCTCACGCAAGTTGGAGTCACAAGAATACGATCGTGCTTCAGCCGCACGGAGAGATTGCCGTCCATGGCCGCGACAAACCCGCGCTCGTGCAGCATGCGACCGTAGCGGACGATGTCTTCCCGGTATTTGCGCTCTACAGGCAAGATGATCCTTCGGGGGGAGGATTAACGGAAAAGCGGCCCGCGCCCAGCACACGATGGTAGCAGCACTTGGGTCCGCGAACAATAAATTTTCAGCGACTTGGAGCTCTTCAGTCCTCCGATCCCGCCCCACTTATCGACTATAGGTTGATCCTGCTTGCCTTGCGGCCCCGCACTGGCTGGGCATTTTCGACCATGTTTCCATCAGGTCATGTCCCTATAATCGAGGTGCGTGCTGGTCTCTGACTTTCAATTCCACCTACCGGAAGAACTGATTGCCCAGGAGCCGCTGGCCGAGCGCGCGGGCTCCCGTCTGCTCCATCTCCAAGTGGGCCGACAGCAACCCACCGAAACTGATCTGCGAATGGCCGATCTGCATATACCGGATGTGCATCTAGAAGACCGGCAATTCCGTGACTTTCCCGATCTTCTGCGGCCCGACGATTTGCTGGTCTTTAACAACACGCGGGTATTCCCTGCCCGGCTTTACGGGCACCGCGGCGGGATCAAGGCTCAGCCGGTCAGCCCGCACAATCCGGCCGCGCGCGATTTCCTTCATGGGCGCATCGAAGTGCTCCTCACCCGGCAACTCAGACAGGAGCCGAACCAATGGGAGTGCCTCGTCCGACCGGGCAGGAAGATCGGCGTCGGCGAGCATCTGTCCTTCGGCGAGCGTGACGAACTTCGCGCCCATGTAATCTCGCGGGGCAAGTTTGGCGAGCGCACAATTCGCTTTGATCCCGTACCGGATTTCTTTGGCGCGCTTGAAAGCATCGGACATGTGCCGCTTCCGCCCTATATTTCGCGCGACGATTCTTCGCGCGATCGCGACCGCTACCAGACAATCTATGCCCGCGAACGGGGTTCGGTTGCCGCTCCGACGGCGGGACTTCATTTCACTCCCGACATTCTGACCCGCATCCGCGAACGTGGAATCGAGACTGCCGAGATTACTCTGCATGTTGGGCTGGGGACGTTCCAGCCCGTGCGCACTGAAAATGTAGAGGAACACCAATTGCACTCGGAGGCTTATTCGATTTCCGAAGACGCAGCGGAGAAGATCAATCGTGCGCGTGAGCGAAGCCGGAGGGTAGTTGCCGTCGGCACCACGACGGTCAGGACTTTGGAATACGCGGCGCAGCAATTCGAAGGCGCGGTGCGATGCGGCTCTGGCGAAGCGAATCTGTTCATCTATCCCGGATACCGTTTTCGCATCGTGCGCGCCCTGCTGACCAACTTCCATCTTCCGCAGTCCACCTTGCTCATGCTGGTTTGCGCATTCGCGGGCAGAGAAAATGTTCTGCGCGCCTACGAACACGCGGTGCAGGAACGATATCGCTTCTACTCTTACGGCGACTGCATGTTGGTCGAGTGATCCGCGTGTGGCGCGATTCGGGTGTGGGGCGGGCACTCCTGCCCACGGACGGGTGCCCATGCTTCCAGGGCCGGGTGCCCCATCCTTCCCGCGTTTTTTGCGGGAGTGGGGATTGACTTTACGACCCGTCATCCCGAAAAGTTCTACCATCCGAGCGGAGTGAGGCGCAGCCGAACGCAGTCGAGGGACCCTGTGCGGGCCCGGTGCGCACCCTGCGCGCCTTTCATAGCGCGGGGATTTCGACCTCAAAACTCACCATCCCGGCTGAACTGCGATAACTTATCTACATGGCTGCTTACTTCACACCGGAGCTGTTCCGGTTCCTTGCGCGGCTGAAGCGCAACAATAATCGGGAGTGGTTTCTGCGGCATAAAGAGGAATACGAGAGCCTGGTGAGGCAACCGGCGTTGCGATTCATCGAAGATTTTGCGGTGCCGCTGCGCGAATTGTCTCCTTACCTGGTGGCGGATGCGCGTCCGACGCGGGGTTCGCTGTTCCGCATTTACCGCGATACGCGCTTCTCGAACGATAAACGTCCATATAAGACGCACGTGGCCATGCGGTTTTCGCATCGCGGCAAAGACGTACACTCTCCCGGGTTCTACCTGCATCTGGAGGCGGAGGGTTGCTTTGCGGCGTCGGGGCTGTGGCATCCAGAGGCGGGGACACTGTTGAAAGTGCGGACGGCAATGGTCTCGCGGGCGGAAGAATGGCGCGCGGTACGAAAGCTGGTGAACTGGGACGATGCCAATCGGCTCAGCCGGCCTCCGCGGGGATTTTGCAGCGATCACGAGTTCGTAGACGATCTGAAGTTACGCGACTTGGGCTCCGCGGTCGAGTTCAGCGACAAACAAGTCTGCAGCCCGACGTTCATGGCGACCTTCACCGGGGCGTGCGGGAAGATGTCGCCACTGGCGGCGTTCTTGAGCAGTGCGCTGGGGTTGAGTTTCTAGGTGTTGAGGAAGTCCCGCTGGCGACGGAATCGCGAAGCGCTCTACGGCTTGGATTCCTGCAGAAGGACGACGTCAGAGTCGGTGTGGCCCCGGAGTATGCCGAGACTCTTGCCATCCGGCGACCAATGGAAAGAGTGGATTTGCTCGGAGTCGAATTTCGTGATGGCATAGCCCGGAGAGCCATCGAGGGGCTGGATCCAAAGATTGTCGACGCCACTCTCGCGGACCGGGTAGGCCAGCGCTTTGCCGTCAGGAGTGAAACGCGGGCCGGCCGCGATGTGGGGATTAGGATCGATGAAACGCGGCGCGCTCAGCGTTTCAAGATCGAGCAATGCAATCTTCCCGGTCCCATGTTCCGACTCGGGATCGACAAGTTCCACCAGGTAGGCCAGGGTTTTGCCATCGGGCGAGATGCCCATGCCACGGCCGGTCTGAAAGCCGTGAGCGACCGCCGTGGGCGCAACCGGTTCCGGCTTGGAATCCGGTGCGCCGTTCAGAGGCACGCGCCAGATGTGTTCGACGTCACGAAAGAAATAGACCCAATTCTGATTGGCCGAGCATGCGATTTCGCGCTCCCATCCGTCATTTGCGCCATCGGTGAGCTGCGTCGCGTGCGAGCCGTCGGCATTCAAGCGCCAAAGGCTGATTGCATTCGTTCCTCCGTGAAAAGCCCAAGGGAAGACGAGAAACGGGCCGCAGGGAGAGAAGGCGAAGATTGCGGCCTGGGGATCGCTCGTCAGCACAGCCGGATTCTTTCCGGAAGGATCGGAGCGGATGAGACGCGCGTAATCGGAGGTCAGCAAACTCCCGTCCGCAGCCCAATTGAAATTGCCGATGCTTTCCCCCTCGACTGTCAACGCGGTGGCGGTGGAGTTGCCGCCTTGACTCGGCAGGAGGAAGAGGTTGCTGGCCGCTTTTTGCTGGACCGTGGCCAAAGTCTTGCCGTCCGCCGAGAGGGTGAGAGTCGAATAGCTGTTGGTATCCCGCGAGATCGGGCGCACTTGGCTATCGGAAGGCGATACAAAGCCGATCTGCAAGCGGGCGAGGTTCGGACCTTTTTGCCGGTAGGTGACGAACCATCCGTCGCCGCCATTGGACCACTGCAACTGGACGATTTCGTCGTTGGCGAAGTTTAGAGTCTGGATTTTTCCGGTGCTGAGGTCGAATTGACCGATGCCGCCAAATGACGGGGGCTCAATGTAGGGATAGGCGATCTTCTTGCCGTCGGGAGACCAGGCCAGCCAGCGCGGCAAGTAATCCAGAGCATGAATGAAGAGAACCTTCTCGTCGCTACCGTCGAGTTTCGCGCTCAGCAATCTGTATTTGTTGGTCTCGGGATCATTGGCCCGGAAGTAGGCCATGCGCGTGCCGTCGGGCGAGAACGTAATCGAGCTG
Source organism: uncultured Acidobacteriaceae bacterium (assembly GCA_963772045.1). Classification (GTDB taxonomy): domain Bacteria; phylum Acidobacteriota; class Terriglobia; order Terriglobales; family Acidobacteriaceae; genus Sulfotelmatobacter. Next base: position 27,759 of record CAVYWC010000010.1, read on the forward strand.
TCGACATCGCGGGCCACGACCTGGGGCGTTCCACCCAGCACCGGCGAACGATAGACATTGAAATCGCTATTGATCGCGTTTTCCGCTTTGCGGAAGTAAACATAGTTTCCGTCGGGAGAGAAAGCAACGCTCGCGATGGTAGCGGTGGGTGGAACGATTTGGGTGTCGCTGGCGGTTGCAATGTTGCGCAGCCAGAGACTGTTCAGGCCCTTGTCGTCGAGAACCGTGAGCAGATATTTGCCGTCCGACGAAATCGCCGTGACCACGGCTTTGTTGGAATTCGTGACCTGCTGAATGGAAAAGTTCTGAAAGGGAGTGGGTCCGGCGCGATGCAGGAGTGAATACACTCCAACCCCAGCAGCCGCGAGCACGACGACGGCGGTAAGCATGCCTCCGACGGCCCCGAATTTGTGTTGCTTCATGGCCGCAACCACCGCAGAACTGCTGGTATGTGCGGAGTGCGCCGGGCCGCTGGAGGCGGTTCCGGCCGCGGTCCCACCACTTTGAGAACTGAATGTGGAAGCTGCCGATGTGCTGATTTGGGATGACCCGGAGACGCCCGCATCAGACCCGCTGATCGGCGTACGGCTGGAATCGGTCTCGCGCTTCAGGCGCTTGAGATCGGCGCGAATGTCGGCCGCGTGCTGGTAGCGCAGATCGCGATCTTTTTCGAGCGCCTTGGTGATGATGCGATCCAGTTCCGCCGGCAGATCCGGATTCATGCGCGCCAGCGGCATGGGAGCGCGATCGAGAATTTCGCGCTGGACTACTCCCGAGCTTTCGCCGCGAAAGGGAAGCATGCCACTGGCCATCTCGTAGAGCACCGCGCCGAAGGAAAACAGATCGGTGCGAGCATCTAATTCTTTGGCCCGCACTTGTTCCGGCGACATGTATGCGACCGTGCCCAGCGCCATACCGGGACTGGTCAGGTGGGTCTCGACCGCGGTCGCAGTGGCGTCCGCGGGCATCTGCGATTTCGTCGCGCTTACTTTGGCCAGCCCGAAGTCGAGGATCTTGGCGTGTCCACGCTTGGTAACGAAAATGTTCGCCGGCTTGATGTCGCGATGAACAATGCCTTCGGCATGAGCCGCATCGAGGGCATCCGAGATCTCGATGGCCAGCGACAGTAACAGGTCGGTTTCGATGGGACGTCCGGCAATGAGATGCTTGACCGTGACGCCGTCCAGGAATTCCATGGCGATGTAGGCGCGGCCCTCGTGCTCGCCGATATCGTAGATGGTGCAGATATTGGGATGATTCAGAGCCGACGCGGCTTGCGCTTCACGCTGAAAACGAGCCAAGGCTTGCGGATCCTTGGACAGTTCCTCGGGAAGAAACTTCAAGGCGACGAAGCGATGCAGGCGCCTGTCCTCAGCTTTGTAGACCACACCCATCCCGCCACCGCCGAGTTTTTCGACGATGTGATAGTGCGAAATGGTCTGGCCGATCATGAAGGAAGAGGGTTTCCCCGGGATGACCTTCATCTTACGAAGGGTGCACGCGCCCGTCAACGAAGGAGGGGGGGGTACTTTCGATTCGAGGCCGCGACGCAACGTGGCATACTTGGGCAAGCTGGAGAATCACGAGGCTGCTGTATCCCTCAATTACCTCGCGTTACAATTTCGTCGAGATGAAAGAGCGGCATAAATGACCCGGTTCTGGCGACTAGCAAGTGGTCTTGCTGTCTTTCTTAGGACGCTCTTTCTGAGCGTAGCGCTTGTTGTGGACCTGTCCGCTCGTAAATATGCCTCTGGAACTGCCTATTTCTGGCTTATAGAGACGCTTGCTTTCGTTGTTATTCTTTTTTCGTTCGCGGGCAGTTACTTCCTAAGCAATGACGCGAGAAATTCAAAGTAGCCCACTACCTGGATGTTCGCGTAGTACGCTCGTGCGAGTTTGGATTCGGAGATTCTTGGGTGCGCGTGAAAATTGCACGGATGATGTAAACATCATAAAATCGAGAAACGATAGGCCCGTAGCTCAGTCTGGTTAGAGCGCTTCCTTGACACGGAAGAGGTCGATGGTTCGAGTCCATTCGGGCCTACCATAAAGTTTCTGCGCATTAAAGTTCCTGCACATTTGAGGCCCATGCCTCGGGATTTCGCCTGCAGCTTGGCGCTACAGATTCGCGCTTGCAACCCATCCGTCCCTATCTCCGAATGGTCCTTCTGGGCGCGGCATTCGATTCTGGCGATCATTCTGAAGGGCAACGCTTCTGCTAGACTGGCGCGTCCGATTCATTTTCAATTATGGCCGGTATCGCGTCGACCGTTGAGCCTACTTCCGTGCGCTCCGAGATTCCGCAACCCGTTTTGTCGTGCGGGTTGGGGCTGGGCAGCTTTGCTGCACTTCTGCTGGAACTGGCATTGACCCGGCTGTTTTCTGTCGTCCTGTTTTATCACTTTGCCTTTTTGGCGATTTCGATCGCGTTGCTCGGGCTGGGCGGGGGCGGCGTGTTTGCTTATTTGCTGCGAAGCCGGTTGGCGGGCGTGGACACGCGCAGGTTCGCCGCGCAACTTTGCGTAGCGAATTCTGTGCTGGTGCTGGTTGTGCTCGAGATCGTGTTGCACGTCCCGGTTTCGCTGGAGGTTTCCGGCAGGAATTTCTTGCGGCTGACGGTGATGTATCTGGCGGCGGCCGTTCCTTTCTTTTTGACGGGTCTGCTTTTTTCCGTTGTCTTCGCTCGTGAATCCCAGCGCATTCCGCGCTTGTATGGCGCGGACTTATGCGGCGGCGCGTTGGCCTGCCTGGCGATCGTGCCAGTGTTGAATTGGCTGGGGGGTCCGAACTCCGTTGTGTGCGCCGGAGTAGCGTTAGCGGTTGCGGCGATGGTGTGGTCCGAATCTCAGCGGCGGCGCCAAGCGGCGGCGGTGCTGGCGGTTCTTCTGGCCGCATTGATTGCTGCGAATCATTCGGGACGACTGATCGACGTGGTCTACGCCAAGGGAATGTTTCGCGATCCGGCGTGGGTCGAGTTTGCGCGCTGGAATGCGATTTCGCGGGTGGAAGTGGACCGGCAGGGGCAGGCGAAGGCGATCGTGATTGACGCCGACGCGTCGACGTACATCATGAATGCCGACGTGGCGAAGTGGCACGAAACGGAATGGGAGCGCGATCTCATGTCGGCGCCGCCGGCGTTGGCCAATGTTCTGCGGCCGCACGGCGAGTTTGCCATCATCGGCCCGGGCGGCGGAGTTGACGTTTTGCGCGCGGTTGCGAACGGCAGTCCCAACGTGACTGGGATCGAAATCAATCCCATCATCGCTACGACGATCATGCGCGGGCGGTATGCAGATTACTCCCAGCATCTGTATGAACGTCCGGATGTGCATATTCACGTCAGCGATGGGAGATCGTATCTTCGCTCCAGTCCGCAGCAGTTCGATGTGGTGCAGATGACGCTGGTCGATACCTGGGCGTCGACCGCCGCGGGCGCTTTCGCGCTCAGCGAAAACAGCCTCTACACGGTCGAAGCATTTCGGGAATATTTCGAGCATCTCAAGCCGGATGGAATGGTTGCGATCACGCGCTGGGAATTCCGGCACCCGCGCGAGGCGTTGCGGGTGGTGGCTGTGGCCATGGAAGCGCTGCACCGATTGGGTGTGGCTGATCCGGCGCGGCATTTCATTGTGGCGTCCCAAGGCGAGCTGAATGCGGATGGAATTCCTGTGGTGGTGCTGGCCAAGAAAACGCCCTTCAGTCCCTCGGAAGAAACCGCGGTAGCCGATCATGTAGCGCGTTATTCCCAGCTTCACGCCCTGTATCTGCCGTCCCGGCCGGGCCACAATCCGTTTTCCGATCTGATTGCCAGCAATAATCCGTATGCCTTCGCGCGCTCTTATGCCTACAACGTTGCGCCGGTCACGGACAATGCTCCGTTTTTCTTCTTCACTTTGAAAGCCTCGCAGCTTCTCGGGGAAGAGGGATTGCGCAAGGGGATCGACTGGAAAGTCAACCTGGGAGTATTGGTTTTACTTCTGGTGCTGATCATTTCGGTCTGTGCGGTTGTGGTTTTTCTGATTTTGCCGCTGGCTCTGCAAAGCGGCGCGGCGCGGGACTCGCCGATTCCGCTGCTTTATTTCATCGCGATTGGGTTGGGCTACATTCTGGTGGAGATCGCATTCATACAGCGTTTCGTTCTGTTCCTGGGAAATCCGACGTACGCGTTGACGGTAGTGATCTTTCTGCTGCTGCTCTCCAGCGGAGCGGGGAGTCTTTCCTCGCGATTCTGGCTGCCGCTGCCGCGCATGGGTTGGATCCCACTGGCCCTGGCGGTCGCTACCATTGTGAGTTACGTGTTTTTCTTGCCGGTGCGTCTGGCCGGGATGGTCGGCCTGCCATTCGAATACCGGTTGCTGATCAGCGTTCTGCTGCTCGTCCCCTTGGGATTCGTCATGGGAATGCCGTTTCCAACCGGCCTGCGGGCGTTAGCGAGATCACCGGATGCGCTTGCGGTTGCCGGAAATCCTACGGTCGAATGGGCCTGGGCAATGAATGCGGCGGCCAGCGTGCTGGGATCGGTGCTGGCCATGGTGATCGCGATCCAGTTTGGCTTGAGCGTGACGCTCGCGTGCGGCGCAATCGCCTACGCATCCGCCTGGTTACTGCTTCCGACCATTGGGAGGAAAAGCGTCTAGGGCTGGCTAAGGTTTTGTTATGATTCTGCGGTGGGCGTGGGGCACAGTGTGAAGGGGCATTTCGAACTCTCAGGAAGGGCAGGAAGCAGCGTGCAATACCGGATGCTGAGGAGCTACCTTGCCTAGCCGGCAACAGCTCCGCTGGTCAGAACTGCGGGTTGGCATCACCGTCATTCTAGCCAGTGTGACCCTCGCCGTGCTGCTGTTTCTGATGTCGGGAACTACCGGTCTGTTCACTCCGCGGATCATCCTCCATTCGTATTTCGACAATGCCGAGGGTCTGCGTGCAGGCGCTCCGGTGCGGCTGAATGGGGTTGACATTGGCAACGTCACGCGTATCACCATTGTGCACGACAAGCCGCTGACGCCGGTCGAAGTCACGATGAAGGTCAGCACAAAATACGATTACGATTTGCGAATCGACTCCGTCAGTTCGCTCGATACCGCGGGCGTGCTGGGAGAGACCTATATCGATATTGATAGCCGCGATGCCAAGGGTGCTCAAGCAAGGAACGGCGCCGAGCTTCCGACGCAGGTGCATCCGGATTTCAATCAGGTGGTGCGGGCCAGCCAGAGCACTCTGGAGAATATCAACGTGCTGATACAGCGCGCGGACAACATCCTGGCGTTCGCGCAGAGCGGCAAAGGCTCGCTGGGGAAATTGATTTACGATCCTACGCTCTACAATCGTTTTGCCGGAACGGTCGCGGATTTTGAAAAGATTGTTGAACAGGTTGGCAATGGCCAAGGCAGCCTGGGAATGCTGATCAGCCGGACCGACGCTTATGATAAGATCCTCGCCACCCTCGACAAGATGAATGCCGTCATCGATGACCTGCAGGCGGGTAAGGGCACGGCAGGAAAGTTCCTGAAAGATCCCACCTTCTACAATAACGCCAACGACACGATTGCGAACATGAAAACGCTGACCGACAACATCAATGCCGGCAAGGGCACAATCGGCAAGCTCACCAAAGACGAAGAACTTGCCCAGAAGCTTGACACCACCATCACCAAGCTCTCGCAGATCACTACGGAACTCGAAGCAGGGCAAGGTTCAATGGGCAAACTGTTGAAAGATGAGACCCTCTACAACAATGCCAATACGCTGCTGGTTGACACGCAGGATTTCATAAAGGCGTTCCGGCAGAATCCCAAGAAGTACCTCAGCATTAAGATGCATGTTTTCTAGGCCGATTGCGGAATTCCGGCTTTCGATCTGCCGCTGCGGGCCCGCCACCTCGGGCTAACAGAGCGCAGTTGGCGGTCGAGTTGCATCGGCTTGCTCGTGCGCATGATAACTGGAGCGCACCAGCGGTCCGGATTCCACATGGCGGAAACCGAAGCGCAGCGCCTGGTCCCGCAAATACGCAAATTCCTCCGGCTCATAGAAGCGAGCGATGGGCAGGTGATCTCTTGAAGGACGCAAATACTGGCCGATTGTAAGAATGTCGACGCCGCGAGCGCCGAGATCGCGAAAAACTTCGACCAACTCTTCGCTGGATTCTCCCAGCCCGACCATTACGCCGCTTTTTGTCACCATGCGGGGCGCGATCTTTTTCGCGCTTTCCAGCAAGGCTAGTGTGCGTTCGTAGCGAGCTCCGGAGCGGGCCGCGCGGTATAAGCGTGGAACAGTTTCGGTGTTGTGATTGAGCACATCCGGCTTGGCATCGAGCACAATGCGCAGGGATTGTTCGAGTCCCTGAAAATCCGGGATCAACACTTCGATGCGGCAATCCGAAGTCAGTTCGCGAATCTCGCGGATGGTCTGGGCAAAGATTTTCGCGCCGCCAATGTTGTCATCATCGCGGTTAACGCTGGTGACCACCGCGTGTTTAAGGCCGAGCGTGGCAACGGCTTCAGCGACGCGGCGGGGCTCATCCCAGTCGATCGGGTCCGGACGCCCTTTCGGCACCGCACAAAAACCGCAGCGGCGCGTGCAGATGTCGCCCAGCAACATGAACGTCGCGGTCTTATGGTTCCAGCATTCGCCGATGTTGGGACATTGCGCCGACTCGCAGACGGTGTGCAGGCCGAGCCCGCGGGCCAGCCGCTTCAGATCGTGGAAGTTGTCTCCCACGGGAGCTTTCGCGCGCAACCATTGCGGTTTCGGCGAGCGCACGGGTGCGCCGGTCTCGATTTGAATGAGTTGGGACGTTCCGGCCATCGTCTTGATTCTATCAGTTCAAGACAGTCGGGCTGCCAATTGGAAGCCCATGCTGAGCCGTTCCGAGTCGCGCCTTGCGATTGCCAGCGTGCGATGTAACACTTTCATGGCATGGAAGAATGGCTCAATCGTCACTGGGTTCCGGCGGCGCTGTCGACCGCTATCTTCCTATCTTTGCTCTTGCCGATTCTGGCCCTGCAGTGGAATGCTGCATGGCTACTCATTTACTCCCTGCTCCCGGCGTACATGTTCCACCAGGTGGAAGAACATTCCGGGGACCGCTTCCGCGAATTCGTAAACCGCAGAGTCTTCGGCGGGACCGAAGCGCTGACCCACGCCGCTGTTCTTCGCATTAATCTTCCCGGCGTGTGGGGCGTGGGGCTGCTCTCGATCTACGCCGCGAGTTTCTGCGGAATCGGGTGGGGACTCAGCCTCGTCTATCTGACGTTGATCAATTCGTTTTTGCATATTGCAGCGGCGATTGGTTGGCGGGAGTACAATCCCGGGCTTTGGACCGCACTCACGCTTTTTATTCCGCTAAGCGCGATCACGTTGGCATTGGTGATCAGGGAATCCGGCTTTCATTGGATCCAACATGTGGTGGGAGTCGCTGTTGGACTCGGCATCCATCTTACAATCGTTGTTTACACGCGCCGCCGCGCGGAGAGGATTCGATCCCTTGCGAAAAGGGGAGCTTTGGGTCCGATATGAAGCTTTGGAATCGCCTGTCTATCCCACTTCCACCAGACCGTACGTATGCTGCCAGCGAGCACGCATGTGCACCAGAGCGCGGCTGATTTCTTCTGCGGACACTTCGGCGTTCGGACCCGCCAGCACAGACTGGGCTTCGCGCCTGGCGGCCTCGAGCAGTTGCGCGTCACGAATGATGTTGGCAACGCGGAAGTCGGGCATGCCGGCCTGACGGGTCCCGAAGAATTCTCCCGGCCCGCGCAACTCGAGATCAAGCTCCGCGATCTGAAAGCCGTCGTTGGTACGGACCATAGCGTCCAGCCGACGCTGTCCGTCTTCCGTGACTTTCCCGCCGGTCGTGAGAATGCAATACGATTTTGCCGCGCCTCGGCCGATGCGTCCGCGCAACTGATGAAGCTGGGCCAAGCCAAAACGCTCCGCGTGCTCGATGACCATCACCGTGGCGTTCGGCACGTCTACGCCGACTTCAATCACCGTGGTTGCAACCAGAATCTGCAGTTCGCCTTTCTGGAACATGCGCATGACCTGTTCTTTCAGGTCGGCGTCGAGACGGCCATGCAGCAGGCCAACTTTCAGATCGGCGAAGATGTTGCCGCTGAGTTCGCGATACATTTTGACCGCGGCTTTCAGCTCGCTTTCTTCATTTTCTGAAATGACGGGATAGACCACATAGGCCTGATGTCCCGCTGCGACCTGCTTGCGGACGAAGTCCCAAACTTTGGCCGCATCGCTATCCGCTACCGACTTCGTGACAATCGGGGTGCGGCCGGGAGGAAGTTCGTCGAGAACGCTGAGATCGAGATCGCCGTAAAGCGTAAGAGCGAGGGTGCGCGGGATAGGAGTTGCGGTCATCACGAGGACGTCGGGTTCCGAATGTGCGACATCGCTTGCAACCGCCTCGCTGGGCTCGGCGGGACGGACGAATGCGTCCGTCCCCACACGATCATCTCCGGATTTTTCCATACGGTCATCACCGGATTTCTTCATCAGCTTCAGGCGTTGCATCACGCCGAAGCGGTGCTGCTCATCGACAATGACGAGTCCCGGTTTCGAGAATTCGACTTTCTCCTCCAGCAGAGCGTGAGTGCCGATTACCAGCTGGGCATTCCCCTGCGCGATGTGGCGGCGAATTTCACGTTTACGATCGCTTTCGAGCGAGCCGGTCAACAGAACGATGCGATATCCGGCATTTTCCAGAATTCGCCGCGCGGAAAAATAATGCTGCTGGGCGAGGATTTCGGTGGGCGCCATGAGCGCGACCTGGTATCCGTTTTCGATGGCGATAATCGCCGCCTCGAAGCCGACAATGGTCTTGCCCGATCCCACATCGCCTTGCAGCAAACGGCGCATGGGATAAGGCTTTTCCATGTCACCGGCAATCTCTTTCAAAACTCTTTTCTGGGCCGCGGTGGGATGAAAGGGCAGAATCTTTCGGATGGCCGTGCGCACGCGATCGTCGAGCCGGAAGGCGATTCCGGTCTGCGCTTTTTGCTGTTTCCGTTTCAACTCCAAACCAAGCTCGACAAAAAACAATTCATCGAAAATGAGCCGGATGTGCGCCGGCGTGCGCGATTCCTGCAGTTGCTGGAGACTTTCGCCGGGCTCGGGCCAGTGCACGTTCCACAAGGCGGAGCGCGGCAAGATCAATCCCATGCGGCTGCGGACGACGGCGGGAATCGGTTCGGGCAGGTCGGGAGTCAGATTGTCGAGCGTGGAGCGGATCGCACGGCGGAACCAGCGGGGGCTAAGTTTTCCCTGGCCTGCCGACTCGTAAATGGGGACGATGCGGCCGATCTCGAGCGATTCGGCCGCTTTTTTTTCTGCCGCGCCATCCGTGGATTCGGCGTCGCCGAGCATTTCGAACTGCGGCTGGATGATCTGTAACTCGCGGCTACGTTGGTCCTCTTCGACTTTGCCGTAGAGTGCGATCAACTGCCCGGGCTTGAATTTATCTTGCAGATACGTCGCATGAAACCAGAGACAGCGCAGGCGCGCGCGTCCCTGGCCGACGGTAAGCTGGAAAATCGGCATGCGGCGGGTGCGGAATAGTCCGGAGTTTCGGACCTCCGCGATCACAGTCGCCATTTCTCCGGGGCGCAACTCCGCGATCCCGCGCGGATTCAGCCGGTCTTCGTAGCGAAAGGGCAGATAATGAAGCAGGTCGTCGACGGTGCGGATTCCCTTGGCGGCGAGGATTTCGGCAATGCGCGGCCCAACGCCTTTGACGTACTGCACCGGAGTGGAGAGTTCAAGCATGTTGGCGGGCTTGCGGGTCAAAACAGAGATGAAAAGAGAATGTTAGCAGGCGAAAGCCCGCACTTGTGCGAGGAAGAGGCGTGACGGAACATATCGCCGCGGGGAAACGTACAATCTATGGAGGGTCTTCGCCATGGTCAAATTTCTTCTGTGGTGCATCCTGTTCGTTCTCTGCTGGCCTCTGGCTATTCTGGCGCTGGTGGTTTATCCGTTGGTGTGGCTTCTGCTTCTGCCGTTCCGGATCGTGGGCGTCGCCGTTCATGGCGTACTTGAGGTCATCTTTCTCGGAATCACGCTGCCATTCCGGCTTTTGGCTGCACCATTCCGAGTCTGATCTGCCTGAGCATGAGCTCGCGTCAGCCAGCCTGCAGTAAAATCGATGTCGGTTCGACCCAGAACTCATGTCCCTCAACTTGAACGAGATTGAATGCCGAGTCCTCGGCTCGCTGATCGAAAAGGACATCACTACACCCGACTACTATCCGTTATCGCTGAATGCACTGGTCAACGCGTGCAATCAGAAAAATAACCGCGAGCCGGTGATGACTCTCGACGAGGCTGCGGTCCGGCAGGCGCTTTCCACTTTGCAGGAGAAACGCATGGCGGGTCCGGCCACGGGCGCTGACTGCCGCGTGCCGAAGTTTGAACATCGTCTCCAGGAAGTCTTCAATTTCGACCGGCGTGAAATTGCGGTGATGTGTGTTTTGCTGCTGCGAGGCGCGCAAACTCCCGGCGAACTGCGCGGACGCACCGACCGCATGTATCACTTCGAAACGCTTGATGACGTTGTCGCAACGCTTGACCGTCTCGCGCAACGCGATCCGCCGCTGGTATGTGTGCTGCCGCGGCAGCCGGGGACGAAAGAATCCCGCTACCTGCACTTGTTCTCGGGTGAACCGGCGCAGGGAATAGCGGAGGCGGCTTGGCCCGCGACCGAATCGCCGAGCGCTTTCTCGGGGACGGATCGCCTGGCCCGCCTGGAAAACGAAGTGGCGCGTTTGCGGCAGGAGCTTGCGGAGGTACAGCAGCAACTAGTGGAGTTCCGCAGGCAGTTTGAATAGCTGCTTCGCGGCAATAGAGTGTTATACGCTTCGTCCAGTGCACCGCGTCCCGGTTTCGTGTAGCCTGAGGAAATCACCTCGCCGCCGGAGGGACTCATGCACCGCCGCGAATTCCTCGCACGCTCCGCTTCAAGCCTGGGAGCAGTCTGGCTCAGTTCGAAATCCATCCTCAGCGCGCTTGCAGACGAGACACTGCCCAGAAAGTTCGCCGCCTCCGACACTGTCACTCTGGGCAGCACCGGAATTAAAACCAGCAGGTTGGCAATGGGCACAGGGACGGTCGGGTCCGAACATCACTCGCATCAGACGGCTCTGGGCGTCAGGGGATTGTCGGATTTGTTGCTGAATGGGTACGATCACGGGCTGCGCTTTTTCGATGCGGCCGATTCGTACGGGAGCCATCCTCACGTCGCAGAAGCGCTCAAGCATGTGCCCCGCGACAAAGTTACAGTGCTGTCGAAAAGCTGGGCGCGTGATGCGGCCACCATGCGAGCCGACCTGGATCGCTTCCGGCGCGAACTGGGCACGGATTATCTGGACATTTGCCTCATGCATTGCATGGGCGAAGCAGATTGGACGGACCGCTACCGCGGAGCCATGGATGTGCTCTCGGAAGCGAAGCAGAAGGGAATCATCCGCGCGCATGGCTGCTCGTGTCACACGATCGAGGCCTTGCGAGCGGCGGCGAAATCGCCCTGGGTGGAAGTTGATTTTGCGCGAATCAATCCAATCGGCTCGCATATGGACGCCGATCCGGCTACTGTGGTCCCTGTGTTGAAGGAAATGAAAGCTGCGGAAAAAGCCGTCGTGGGAATGAAAATTCTCGGGCAGGGCGACCTGCGGGATCGCCAGAACGAAGGCATCAAGTACGCGCTGTCGCTGGGCGTGCTCGATGCCTTCACCATCGGCGCGGAAAGCAAGGCTGAACAGGAAGATTTGATTCGACGCATCGCAGCGGCATAGTTCGGAGAATCAAGACTCCCACCCTAACCGCGAAAAGCGCGGTTAGAGTGGGGCACCCTGTCCGTTCTGGCCGATTTCCGCTAGTAGATGCTGCCCTTCTCCTCGGTGCTGCTCACCGATCCTCGATCGACAGAAAGCGAATAGGAGATTCCGCCGGAACCGGTCCAATTCTTCAGGTTGAAGTGTCCGTGCGTGAGATGGTGGACGGAAAGATCGTGGAAGGTAAGCGGAGTGTCGGGCCGACAGGTTGACGGGCTCTCCTGGACCTGGATGAAGTACGCGCCTTTTCCCGGCCCGATGACCTGAGCGTCGCCAGTGGTCTCGACCAGGGCCGCGCTTTTTTCATCGACTGCGATTTCGCGCGGGTTCGCAGACCATCCGTCCTGTACGATGCGCGCGAGAAAAGCTAACGAACGTCCCATGCGGTCGCGTTTGGCAAAATGGGAGTCGGTCAGCGTGTTGCGCAGCAGATCAATTTTCAGGAAATCGCGGCGTACCGTTACACGGTTGAAGTATGGATTGGAAAGAGCCTGAATCGAAGTCAGGTCCGGATCGTCGGGCGCGTCGCCCTGAGCCGAGTAGATGTACTCACCCAACACGGCCAGGCCGGCGCTGGTGCCGCCGATAGGCTTCCCCGCCGCGATATGCGCATTGAGCGCGTCTTGCACGGGCGTGTGTTGCCACCAGTTGATATAGCGCGCCTGATCTCCTCCCGCAATAAAGATCGCCTCCGCCTGCCGGATGATCTGCGCGACCTTGGGATCGTTCGCCGACTCGCGGCTGGGAATAATCAGGGTTGCCACAGAATTGGTTTTGCACAGCGAGTTCACGTAGGAGTTGTAATCGTCATCGCCAGCGGCACGCAGGATCAGGAAATCCCCGGCCGCCCCTTTAGCGCATAAGAAGCGGAAAGCTTCATCTAAATCGGTACCTCCACCCATCAGGGCGTAACCGGCAGTCGCTTTGGTTGAGACATCTTGGTCACTGCCAATGCGGAGATATTTATAACTCGACGCCTGACCGAGAACTGAGGTGGAGGGATATGTGAGTGAGAAAGCGAGCAGGACGAGACACACGATCCGGACCTTGTTCCAATAATGCGAACGTTTCTGACGAGTGTGTGGAATGTGCTGGCCGTGCCGTGTCATTGGGCCTTGATCTTACGTGGGGGAAATGGAGCCAGTCAACGAAGGCTGGGGCCTCCGGTGAGGCGTGCGAGTGCCATTCTGGCGGCGTGATAACCGCACATGCCATGCACGCCGCCTCCGGGCGGAGTGGAGGCTGAACAGAGATAGAGATGGCTGGCGGAAGTGGCATACGTCCGCCAAGTCGGTCGAAATAAAAATTGGCCAAGATCGATAGCCCCGCCACCGACGTCGCCTCCGACCAGATTCGCGTCCCTCGCTTCCAGATCGGTGGGAGAAAAAACTCGACGGGCCAGAATGCAGTCGCCAAACCCGGGAGCGAAGCGCTCGATCTGAGCTTCGATTCGAGTGAGCATGTCTGTATTGGAACCGTTGGGAACATGGCAGTATGCCCACGCGATGTGTTTTCCGGCGGGAACGCGCGAGGAATCAAATAAGCTGGGCTGGGCGAGAAGAACAAAGGGTCGCTCGGAGATTCTTCCTTTTCGTGTCGCGGATTCGGAAGTGGCAATTTCTTCAAAGGGGCCGCCCAGGTGAACGGTCGCGGCTCGCAGGCACTCCGAGTTCTTCCACGGGATAGGAGTGTTGAGCGCGTAATCTACTTTGAAGACGCCGGGGCCGTAACGAAAGCGCTCCAGGCTGCGTTTGTAGTGGTCGGACAAACTCTGGCGTGCGATTCGGAGAAGCTGTCTGGGTGTGACGTCACAAAGAATCAAACCGTATCCGGAAACTTCCGCGAGCGATACGATGTGCGAGGAAGTTCTGACGCTACCTCCGAGACTCGACAAGTAGCCGCACAGCGCATTGGTCAGTGATTGCGCTCCGCCGCGCGGAATCGGCCAGCCTACCGCATGTGCGGCAATGGCCATCAGCATGCCGAATGCGCCGCTGAGCGGCTCATCCAAAGCGAGAAATGAGTGCGCGGCCAAACCGGCGAACAGGGCACGCGCCCTTTCCGTTTGAAAGCGACGCGCAATCGTTTTTGCGGACATCATTGCGTTGAGTCCGAAGCGGGCCATCAGGAATGGATGCTTCTGCAGCGGGGTGATGGGACGGAGCACGGCGGGGGCAAACTCTTGCCAAGATTCTACGAAGGGCCGCAGGAGACGGATCCAAGCGCCGGCGTCTTCCCCAATCGTGGCTCGCACATGGTCCAGGTCGCGTTCCAACACGACCGCGCTGCCATCATCAAGGGGATGGGCAAGCACAGCCGGCGAATGGATCCAGTGCAATCCATGATCTGGCAGCGGCAATGATGAAAAGAATGGAGAACCAACGGCCAGCGGATGAACCGCCGATCCGAAGTCGTGTAAGAAGCCCGGCAGCGTCAACTCCATGGTGCGAACGGCGCCGCCGGGAGTGGACTCCGCTTCGAAGACATCGACATGCAATCCGGCTTGGGCGAGCACGATCGCGGCCGCTAAACCGTTGGGGCCGGAGCCGACGACGCAGGCGGTTAATCCCTTTGCCATGGCGACGAAACTCTTCGCTTCGATGGACTCTTGCCTTCGTCCCGCAAATCAGGCCAGCACGAGAAATCACATTTCTTCCGGCGCGCGCAATCCATCTCGTGCAATCAATATCGCCCAATGCTTCAAATCCCGCTACTCCCTCGGCTGAACCGTCGGCCATTCGATCACATTGATTTCGCCATTGTTTGCGCGCTCCACCGTGGGCGCGTACAGGCCGAGCCAGTGCCGGCGCCACCACATCCCAGTCTGCCGCTTTTCTGCCATACTCGTGAACCAATACTGCCAGAGCACGACGCGAATCATCCGCGGCGGCTGGTCCGCGAACGGATTACTGGCGAACAGGGCCAGCACATCTTTTTCGTTGGCAAGCAATCGCACTTCGGTATTCGGCACAATTGGATAATCGCCCCACGAGCCCAGAGATGCGAACCACAAATTCCAATCAAACCGCGGCTGGTATGGAGCATAAATTCCTGGTGGTTGGTTCAGGGCCTGCGGTTTGTAGCGGAACGGATAGGCAATCCAATTCTGCCCGTCCGTGGAGCCCTGGAATTCGATTTCATATCGGCCGCGCGTCATGACGGCAAAAAGTCCGTAACGGTTGGCGATGCGGAACGGCTCGAGCGCGATGATCGGAGCAGTAGGAAGAGGATAGTTTGCGACCATTTCCGCCGTGGTTGCGTAGAAGATCCAAGACAGCATTACTGAGCTTATCGAGAGAGCGACTGCTCTCCGCACTCGACGAAGCGTCGCGCTCGATGAGATGGAATTCTCTTTCGCAGCGAAATCGGCCGCGTCAGCAGTTTTAGCCACGGGCTGCACGGCATTCAGGTCTGCCGGCTTTCGCCATTTTGTGGGCACGAACTTCTGCAGGAATCGATCATCGAGCAAGAGCACGCCGAGGGCGAGAACCAGATAGTTGAGGAACGTGTAGTTCGCGGTGAGAATGACGCCGATCTCCCACGGCGTGACGATGAAAAAGCAGACGATCCTCCAGCGGCGCGGCAGAAACAGCATCCATACCAGTCCGAGTTCAAGCGCGAGCGTGGCATAGACGGTTCCCGCGTGGAACCAATGCGGCAGGTGTTGCACGTACCAGCCGATCCAAGTCGGCAACGGTCCGTTCTGGTAGTACTCGTCCATGGCCGTGAAATGGCGCCATTCCGGATCGCCGCTCAGGATTTTGGCCATCCCGGATTCGAAGTAGATGCGAAACCACTCCCATTGCAACAGGAAAAGACTGGCGCGCGGGGGAGAATACCGCCGAGCCAAACCCGGCCGGAAACCTGGCGGCGCGAAAAACAGGGAGATGAATCCGGCTTCGAGCAACATGCCATCGGACTGATAGCCGGAGAAATCCTGAGCCGCGGCCACAAAGGCCAGAAAGCAGACGAAGCAGAGAGCCAGCGTTCCTCTTGGCCAAAGATTCAGGAAAAGCAGGATCGAAGCCACCATGCCTGCCCAACAGATCGCGGCGAGCGTGGCGTTCCCGCTTGAAAACCAAAGTAGGGTTGGCGCATACCAGATTCTTTCCCAAGGACCGAGCGATTGTGCGATGGTGCGAAGATAGTTGTCGGCCGGCAGAATTCCTGCCGTACCGATGAGACCTTTGATCTGAAAGACGAGAGAAAAGAAAGCCGAGAAGTAAATGAAGCCCAGGGCGCGCAAGAACAACCAGCGCGGAATCAGGCGGTGCGCGGCTCTATACTGCGGATCAAACAGCCAACGGAACGCGGAGCCAAGCCGGCCGCCCATGAGGGAATCAATTATAGGGAGAACTCACTGCGGTCGCCCAACGAGTGGCTAAACCGCAGCCTCAAACGGTTCCACATCGGCCGAACGAGTTTCCTTTGGCATGGGGATGGTGGCGCGGACGCAAGTGCCGGAGCCGTCGGAGTCAATTTTCATTTCGCCGCCGAGTTGACGCAGGCGCTCCTGCATTCCCCGGATGCCAACGCCCGAACCGTTCCGTTGAACATCCGCCAGGCGATCGGGAGGAAGTCCGCTGCCCTGGTCTCGTACTTCCAGAAAGATGCGCTTGGCATCATGGCAGAGCCGAATGCTCGCGGTCTTGCTGCCTGAGTGACGGTGAACGTTGGTCAGGCACTCTTGCACGACCCGAAAGATGACCAATTCCACGCCTCCCGGCAGACGGCCAAAGTCTTCGGCGAGATCGAGTGAAATCGCGAGGCCACTACGCTCGCTGAGACCCTGCACGTACCAGTTCAACGCGGACGACAGTCCAGCTTCATCCAGCAATGGAGGGTGCAAGAGATAAGAAGTGGTGCGAATTTCTCCATGCACCTGCTGCACCAGATCCTGAACCTCTTCCAGGCCCTTCGCCAGTGCGGGAGCGATGGGCCCGGCCTGATTCACGATTTGGGCAACATTCAAGCCAAGTACGGTCAAGGTCTGCCCGGCGCTGTCATGCAATTCGCGCGCAATATGACGCCGCTCTTCGTCTTGTGTGCGCAACAAATGCTGAGAAAGCTCGCGAACCTGTTGCGATTGCCGCAACAGGTCCGCATTCTTTTCCTCCAACTCCCGGGTGCGCGCACGGACTTCGGCATCGAGCGTTTCCGAAAGGGTACGAAAGCGCGCTTCGCTTTGCTGCAGGGCTTCTTCGATTTTGCATCGTTGGATGAAATCGGCAGCGTGGGATGCGTAAAGATCCAAAGCGCGCAGTTCTGGTGACATGGGTTCATGCGGGAACGCGAAGTGGGTGGAAAGGATTCCCAACGGGGACCCGTCGCCCGCGACCAGCGGAATGGACGTCACCCCGCGATACCCAGCTGCTCGGGCCGGTTCAAGATAAGGTTTGTAAGCTGGATCGGTTTCGACATCCTTGATGATGATTCGGTTTCGCTCACGAAGCGCCCGGCCACAGGCGCAATCGTCCCCAGCGGCCACTTCACGGAAAAATTCGAGAACTTTCGGGTCAAATCCGCGCTGCGCCACGATAGTGAGGACGCCGCGTTGCGGATCCAGAAGTTGGATGTTCCCTTTATCGGCGCCGAGCAGTTCAATGATCGCCGCCAGCATCTCATCCAAACCTTCGTGCAAACTGCGCACGTGCCAGAGCCGCGAACTGCACTCATTCAGCTTGGCCAGAGCGGTGGCTTCCGCGGCCAGCAATGCTTCGCTCCGACGCAGCGCTTGTTCGTTGCGCATACGATCGATGGCAAAAGCCAGCTGGCGAGCGATGGTCAGGTTGAGTTCGATCTCATCATGGCTGAAGCCATGCGGGGCGTTGAAATACGTCATGAACTTTCCGATCAATTTGCCGTTCGAGACGAGAGGAATGAACGCGAGCGCGCCGATACCTTCTTTCTTGATCGTAGCGGTAAGCGACTCTTCGAGATTCGTGGAATCGATATCGGGAATGCAAATCGGCTGTGGGTTCGGCTCGCCACTCTTCCATGCTGAGTGTCCTTCGACCGCCGCGCGATAGCCATCGGACAATCCACGCCAACTCACGAAGCGCATTCCATCGGAGTCATCGAGGAGCAAGATCGAAGCCCGATCACAACCCAGGGCGGAGAAGAGAGCATCGAACGCGGCATTGTAGACCTGATCGCGGGACACGGCGCGATGCAATTCGTCAGCCAGATGGAACAGCGCCTTCTGCTGCTTCGTGCCGGTAGCCAATGCCCGCTCAGTGGATTTCCGGGTGCTGATATCCCGGGCAACTTTGGATGCGCCGATTACGCGGCTCTCGGCGTCTTTGAGCGGGGAGACGGTCAAGGAAAGTTCCAGCAACGTGCCATCTTTTCGCCGGCGCACGGTTTCGAAGTGATCGATGCGCTCTCCTCGCCGGAGTCGCGAGATAATCTCGACTTCTTCCTCGCGGCGATCGAGCGGGATAATCAGCGTGATCGGCCGTCCCACCGCTTCGGACGCCGAGTAGCCGAACATTCGTTCCGCGGATTGATTCCAACTCGTGATGGTGCCATCGAGATTCTTGCTGATGATTGCGTCGTCGGAGGAGTCGACGATCGCGGCCAGCAGGCTCCGGGATTTCTCGGCATGTTTCCTGTCGGTGATGTCCTGCAGCGTTCCGTGAAGCGCGACGATCGCGCCATGCGAATCGCGCTGAGCTTCGGCTTTGAGAATTACGAATCGTTTCTCACCGTCACTACGGATGAGCTCAAGCTCCAGGGAATGGGAGGTCCCATTTTTTAGAGCGTCGTCGATAGCAGCTTGTAACTGGGTCCAACTTTCGGGAGAAAAAACCTTGTCCGCGGAGGAGTGGTTGAAAGCGGGAGCGTCGGGATCGCGTCCGAGAATCCGATTTATCTCCGGAGACCAAGTCGCGGAATTGGTTTTTGGAGTCCAATGCCAGCTGCCGACCTTGGCCAGCCGTTGTGCTTCGCTTAGTTCCGCCTGGCGCTGGTGCAGTACCTCTGCCACCTGCTTCGTTTCTGTAATGTCAGCATGAGTGCCGATCATCCGGACTGCAGTTCCACTGGCATCGCGCACGATATGGCCGTGCGAAAGAATCCATCGCACTTCACCGTCGGGACGAATCATGCGGAATTCAAATTTAAAGCTGTCTTGCGTCGGATCGCGAAAGATTTGGTCATACTCCCGGGCGAGCCTTACGCTGTCCTCCGGATGAAACAAACCATTCCACTCGTCGGCGGTGATGTACTTTCCCTGCGGATTAAAACCGTAGATGACGGCTAATTGCGGATTCCAGGTGCCGCGCCTTGTGGCGGGATCCCAGTCGAACATGGCAGTTCGCGACGACTCAAGAGCAAGCGTGAGCTGCGCCTGGCTGTCGCGCAACGCTTCTTCTACGCGCTTTCTCTCGCTTATGTCTTCGACGACGCTGATGAAGTGCTTCAGCTTTCCGTCGGCATCGCGGGCGCACGAAACCGTCAGGTTGACCCAGACCAGGGATTTATCCTTCCGGATGTAGCGCTTTTCCATGGAAAAGGTGTCGAGAGTGCCCTGAATCAGTTTTTCGGTTTCCGCGAGATCGGCGGGAAGATCGTCGGGATGAGTCATCTCCTGGAATGTGGTATTCAGCAGTTCCGACTCGGTGTATCCGACGATGTCACAGAGCTTGCGGTTGACGCGCAGCCAGCGTCCGCTGGGCGCGACGTGGGAAACTCCGACGGCAGCTAATTCGAAAGTCGTCCGATAGAGTTTCTCGCTCGCGTGCAAGGCTCGTTCGAAAGCCGCGCTGCGTTGCAGAATTTCCTGGACGTCGAGAGGACTGGACGTCGTTGCCACGCTGGAAATCGAGGCGGGCACGAATATTTCATGCCGGGCAACTCTGGAAAGCGCGGTGAACAGGTCTTTGGAGACGGAACTCTTGACCACATACGCGCGAGCGCCGGCCTTGAGCGCCTGGCGAACCATTTCCGGAGAGTCGTGTTGGCTGAGGACGACGACTTCGCAGGCGGGAAGCGCGCTGCGGATCAGACGCGTGGCTTCTAATCCGTTGAGACGGGGCATGCTCACATCCATGACCACCACGTCCGGTTTCAGGTCGCGAGCTTTCTCCACGGCATCGTGTCCGTCGACCGCCTCGCCGCAAACCTCGTAATCGGTTCGCTCGAACAGCAGGCTACGAACGCCGCGCCGGACTACCTCGTGATCGTCGACTAGCAAGAGCCGCATTGACAGGCCTCAGGCAAACAGCTGAATCCATAGCACAAAGAATTAGGCTGTCGTGCCAGGTTTTTCATTGGTATCGCAACGGAAGAGAATCGAACGCACACATTGTTCAAAGTGTATCGTACTGATTTCCGGACGACCCTCTGAATAGGGGGAATCCTGTAGGAGTCAGGGCCGGAGCGGTCGTGAGAATATCACTGCTGGATGATCTGTCCAGCTTTAGGATGAACCTGCTGATTCTGGATCTGACTGGCATCCCAGCCTCCGCCCAGCGCCTTCACCAGATAGACCGAGCTCACCATCTGCTGCCCGCGCAGTTGGGTTTCGAGGCGTTCGCTCTGGAGCAGCGTGGTTTGCGCGGTGATGACATCGAGATAGCTCGTAACCCCGCCGACGTAGCGATTGTTGGCAATCTGCAAGGCTTTACGCGCGTCTTGCACAGCCGCATCCTGCGTGGAAAGCGCCGTTGCCAGCGTGCTCAGATTGCTGATTCCGTCTTCCACCTGTTGAAAAGCGGTCAAGACGGACTGGCGATAATTGGCCACTGCCTGGTCATAGGCAGCGCGAGCGGCGGCGAGATTGGCGCGATTGCGGCCGCCCTGCACCACAGGCTCCAGCGCGTCCGCTCCCAGAGACCAGAACAGACTGGGAGCGTTCAGCAGCGACGTGATCGAAGTGCTCTGCCAACCTCCTGAACCACTGATCGTGATATGCGGATAGAACGCCGCGCGCGCCAACCCAACCTCGGCGTTCTCAAACGCCATTTCGCGTTCCAAGGTAGCGATGTCGGGGCGGCGCTCAAGTACTTCCGAAGGCACGCCGAGAGGAACCGGCGGCGGAGTCGCCTTCAGTGGCACAACCGGGACAGAGAAGTTCGAAGCCGGTTGGCCAACCAGCACCGCGATGGCATGTTCGTATTGCGCGCGCGATTCCTGTACCAAAGACGCCTGTGAAATCGTTGAATCCAGCAACGTCGCCTGCTGGGCAACTTCCAGTCCGCTGGCGATCCCGCCGTCATGCCGTTGCTGCACCAGATCCAGCCCTTTGCGCTGCACTCCCACTGATTCTTCGACGACTCGGTATTCAGCATCGAGTTCGCGCAGCGTGAAGTAGTCGGCAGCGAGTTCCGCGGTTAAAACTAGTTGTACGTTCGCCGAATCGGCGGCGGTGGATTGCAGCGTCGCGTTTGCAGCTTCGAGGTTACGCCGCACGCGTCCGAAAAGATCGGCTTCGTAGCTGAGTGAGAACGGAATCGTGAACACGTTTTCCGTATACGGCGAGATACCAGGAACAACAATGCCGTTCAGCGGACGATTACCGGCTCCCCGTTCACGATATGCGCTAGGGTCAGCCGCAAGTTGCGGAAAGAAATCCGCCGTAGCAACGCGAGCCAGCGAACGCGCTTGATTCAGGCGATCCTGAGCCGCGATTAGAGATTGATTCGCGCGCAACAGTTGCTGCTCGTAGTCGTTGAGCGCCAAATCATGAAACGCGTCCCACCACGGCCCCTTGGGGATGGTGTCTTTGGGCGCAGCTTGTTCCCAGGGCGGCTGTGTTTTCCAGGCGTCCGGTGCCGGAGTCGGCGCCGGTGGACGGCTGTATCTCGGTCCAATTGTGCAGGCGGCCGCGAGCATCAGCAAGGCGAGAACAGGTAAGGAGGTTACGGCTCCTACTCGGCGCATCACCCATTCCCCTTCTGCGGAGTCGGCGTATTTTGCGGTGCTTGGGAAGGTTGACCCGGATTTTCTCCCGGCGGCGCCGGAGCCACATTGACCTGCTGACCTTGTTCGAGTGAGTCGGGCGGATTAATCACAACCTGGTCGGCAACCGAAACGCCGGCGATGATCTCCAGGCTGGTTCCGTAATCTTTTCCGATATTGATCTGCCGTAGCTGTATTTTGTTGTCCGGACCGACCACGGCCACCTGCGCACCTTGCGCACGAAACAACATCGCATTCACCGGGACGGTTACTTTGTTGACATTGGAACCCACGGCAAAGTGCACCTCGCCGAAAGAGCCGGGCAAAAGGCGCCCATCTTTATTGGGAACATCGACCTCAGTGAGCAAGGTGCGAGTGTTGAGATCAATCGCATCGGCCGTCCGCACGACACGGGCTTTGAATTTTTGGCCGGGGAACTCCTGCAAGGTGATATAGGTCTCGCCGCCAACTTTGATGTAGGGCGCATAGGCCTGGGGAACGCTGGTATAGACGCGCAGCGGATCGATCCGGGCAATGTCAAAAAGCTCGGCGCCGGTGGTTGCAGTGGTCGGCACTCCATTGGGGGCAGCCCCGGTTCCAGCATTGATGAGCGCGCCGGGATCGACGTTGCGCTTGGTGATTACGCCGGAAAACGGAGCATAAATCCTTTTGAATCCTTCCAGCTGTTCAAGCCGGCGGACGTTGGCGTCGGCGGCAGCCAGGTTGGCTTGCGCCTGCTTGTATCCGCTGGTTTGCTGGTCGGCCTCCTGGGCCGAGACGGAATCGGTCTTCCGCAGATTCTCCCAGCGTTCTGAGCTAATGCGCGCCAGATCCAACTGCGCAAGCATTTGCTGGCGGGCAGCGCGACTCTGATTCAATTCCTGATCCACTTCGGGGGTGTCGATGGTTGCCAGTAACTCGCCTTCGGTGACACGGCTGCCAATGTCTTTGTACCAACGAACGAGATAGCCGCTGGTCCGTGCGTAAATCGGCGATTCCTCATAGGCCAACAACGAACCCGGCAAAAGCAGTTCCTCATCCGGTTTCTCGGCCAAGGGATGAACGACGGCCACGGTAGGAATGGTGTTGAGCTCGGTTTCCTTGGCCAAGGCGCGCTCATGAGTGGCATGTCCGATCAGCGTCACGCCGCCACCAATCAGCAGAACGAGCAGCGCCACCCCCACCATGACCAGAGCTTTGCGTGGAGGCGCCGGTGGAATCTCCGGCGGCCTTTGAATTGTGGGCGGCTGATGGCGGGAATGCGCTTCCATGGCGGCGATCTCTTCGTCGCGTTGGGCTTGAGCGCTGTGCGGGTGCACTGGCTGATCTGCGCTCTCTGCCACGCCGGCGTCGTTCGCTCCCGTCTCGCCATCCATTGTCGATTGCCTCAGTTCGCTCTCCAAACTCATGCTCGACCCCGATTCCCGGAAAACCTCAGACTGTGCCCCTTCATTTTTTTTCTTAGAACTGCCGCGCCCGCCGCTCTTCCCGGCGTCCATGCAGTATGGCGAAGACACTCGGTACAAAAAACAATGTTGCCACAGTCGCGAATAGTAATCCTCCAATGACCGCGCGTCCCAGCGGAGCATTCTGCTCGCCACCTTCGCCGACTCCCAGCGCCATGGGCACCATGCCGATGATCATGGCCAAGGCCGTCATCAGAACCGGACGCACGCGCGTATATCCGGCGGCCACGGCGGCCCGCAAGGCAGGAACACCTTCATCCATCTGCTCGCGCGCAAAGCTGACCATCAGGATCGAATTCGCCGTCGCCACTCCCATACACATAACCGCTCCGGTCAGCGAGGGAACGTTCAAAGTCGTGTGCGTGAGCAGCAGGAACCAGCAGATCCCGGCTAGGGCTCCCGGCAGCGCCGCGATGATGATGAAGGGATCGAGCCAGGACTGAAAGTTGATGACGATCAGGAGATAGACCAGCACAATCGCGCCGACCAATCCCGCGCCCAGCCCAATGAAGGACGATCGCATAGTTTCGACTTGTCCGCGCATCACGATGCGCGTGCCCCGCGGCAAGTGGCCATCAAATGTCCGGAGGACTCTGTTGGTGTCGACTGCGACTGAGCCCAGATCGCGATCCTGCGTGCTGGCGTAGACGTCGATCACTGGTTGCACGTTGTAATGATTCACGGTCGCCGGCCGCACGGTGGGAGTAATCTGCACCAGATTTCCCATCAGTTGCGGGCCCTGCTGCGATACCAGTGGAATGTTCATGAGATCCTGCAGATTCGTCATGCGGTATTGCGGCGACTGCACAGCAATTTGATAGGTCACATCATTGTGCGGATTCAGCCAGAAATTCGGCGCCGTTTGGAAGCTGCCGCTGAGTGAGACCAAGGCATTCTGAGCCACCTGCCCCGCCGTGAGGCCGACCTGAGTGGCGCGCGTTCTTTGGATATCCATATATAGCGACGGCAGCGACATCAGTTGCTGTACGTGCACATCGGCGGTGCCCGGGATGTGGCGCATTTTGTTGGCAATCTGCTGCGCGATGACGTAGTTGCTTTGCAAATCCGCGCCAACCACTTGTACATCGATGGGCGCGGGCAAACCGAAATTGAGAATCTGGGTCACGATGTCGGCGGGCTGGAAAAAGAACTCCACGCTCGGAAAGCGCCGGGGCAGGAATTCGCGCAGATGCCTCATCAGATCGGCGGTGGGAACATGATGCTCGGGATCGAGAGCGATGAGAATCTCGGCGTCGCTGCTGCCAATGGTTCCATTGGAACTGTAGGACTGATTGATGCCGGAGTTCGGCAGGCCAATGTTATCCAGGATCGTCTGCAATTGTCCGGGAGGAATTTCCTGGTGCAGAGCGGCTTCGACCTGGTCACAAAGGCGGGCTGTTTCTTCGACTCGCAATCCGGCACGGGCTCGAACGTGCAGCCGGAGCAAGCCGGCATCGACCTGCGGAAAAAAGTCCTGACCGAGAAATGAATACAGTCCCAGCGACAAAATACAGAAAATGAGGAAGCAGATAACAAACAGGCCTTTGTGCTCCAGAGTTGTTTCGAGGAGGGCTTCGTAGCCCCGGCGAAAGTCCTCGAACTTTCGCTCAAAGCCGCGCTGGAAGCGGCCCATGAAAGTTTTGGGCCCGGCGGCGCGATGCTCGTGTCCGCGCATGATGTACATGACCAGCGTGGGGATTAAAGTGCGCGAGAGCAGATAACTGGCGAGCATGGCGAAACTGACGGCCTCGGCCAAGGGCACAAACAGGAATTTCGCTACGCCGGTCAGAAAGAACATGGGCACGAACACGATGCAAATGCTGAGCGTCGACACAAATGCGGGCACGGCGATCTGCTGCGCGCCATCGAGAATGGCCTGCCGCATCTCCTTGCCCATAGCCAGGTTTCGCTCGATGTTCTCGATCTCGACGGTCGCGTCATCGACGAGGATGCCGACGGCGAGGGCCAGCCCGCCCAGCGTCATAATGTTGATGGTCTGGCCGATCGCCCCCAGCAGGATGATCGATACGAAAATCGAAAGCGGGATGGAGATGGAAATGACGATCGTGGGGCGCCAATCGCCCAGAAAAATAAGGATCATCACGGCGGTGAGCGCGGCGGCAATAATCGCTTCCCGGACGACTCCTTCGATGGAAGCGCGTACGAACAGTGACTGATCAAAAAGAGAGCTGATCTTGAGCGTCGTCGGAAGCGATTTAGCCGCTACCTGAACGATGTCCTTCACTCCGGCGACAATCTGCAGGGTAGAGGCGTTTCCGTTCTTGTAAATCGACATTAACGCGCCGCGGTTTCCGTCTTGCCGGACGATGTTGGTCTGGGGGGCGAATCCATCCCGAATATGCGCGACATCGCGCATGTAGAGCGTGGCGCCGTTCACCGTCTTCACGGGCAGATCATTCAGTTCCGCGATCGTCTCCGGCGTTCCATTCATCTCCACGTCGTATTCGATGGGACCAATTTTGATCGTGCCCGCCGGCAGGATGATGTTCTGCGCGTTCACCGCAGTGACGATATCCGCGGGGGACAGCCCGTACGCCTGCAGCTTCGGGAGATCCAGATCGACTTGCACCTGGCGAATCTTTCCGCCGTACGGATAAGGAGTTGCGGCGCCCGGAACCGTCGCCAGATAAGTTCTCAGGAAATTTTGCCCAAGATCGAAGAGTTGCTGCTCCGGCAGAGTCTTGCTGCTCAGTCCAAGCTGAATGATGGGAGTTGTCGAAGCGCTGTAGCTGATGACCAGCGGCGGAGTAGTGCCGGGGGGCAAGCCACGCACGGTGGTCTGGCAAATGGCTGTGATTTGCGCGACCGCGCCATTGACGTCCGTTCCGGGGCGGAAAAATACTTTAATCACACCCAGCCCGTAAACCGACTGGGATTCCATGTGCTCAATGTTATTCACGGTGGTGGTGATTCCGCGTTCGGAGTTGGACACGATGCGGTCCGCCATATCCACCGGCGACATGCCCCCGTAGAACCACAGCACGGATACAACCGGGATATTGATTTCAGGAAAGATATCCGTGGGAGTACGCAGAATCGTGATCGGAGTCAGGATGAGAATGACGACCGCCATCACGACGAACGTATAAGGCCGCCGAAGCGCTAGGGCAACAATCCACATGAGGGAATACCAGCACAGCTATGAACCGCGGACATGGACCGTCGTGCAAGCCCGCTCCCACCGATGAAGAATAGATTCGATACTAGGCGTATCGGATTCTAATTACGATCAGGCAATTATATGATAACGTGGGTTCATGCGGCAAAAGCCGGGCGTCAACGGACATGGCGCAAATGGCAACGGCAAGCGCCCTCCGGGACGTCCGCGGAGTGAGCATGCCCGCCTGGCCATCCTGCGCAGCACGCTGAAATTACTGCAGGAGAATGGCTTTTCCGAGTTTACGATCGAGGAATTAGCCGATCGTGCTGCGGTGGGAAAAGCCACTGTGTACCGTTGGTGGCCGAACAAGGGCGCTTTAATCGCAGACGCCTTCGCCAACACGGTCACGCCCAATCTGCATTTCCCGGATACGGGATCCATCGACAAAGATATGAGCCAGCAGATGCGCCAGTTGACGAAGGTCTTTCGCGGGCCCGAGGGACGCATCGTTTCCGCCATCCTCGGCGCGGGGCAAAGCGATCCGGAATTGATCGAAGCGTTTCTTGAACGCTTCCTGAAGCCTCGGCGCCGCGAGGCCTATGCGACGTTGCGGCGCGGGATCCTGCGCGGCGAACTGCGCCGGGATGTGGATCCGGACCTGCTTCTTGATTCTTTGTACGGGCCGATCTACATGCGATTTCTGCTCCGCCACGATCGCTTGACGCCAGATTTTACTGACCGTCTTTGCGCGCTTGTGCTCGCCGGGGCGCGACCCCGCCATAGAACCGGATCGAGAAGCCGGCGCACAATATCTCGTCCCCTCAAAGCTCGGATCTGAGCACTCAACCCTTTACGGCCGAACGAATCTTGGGCGTGCCGGTGACTGCGGTTTTCAGCTCGGGGTCGGTTTCCGTCAACTCCCATACCTGTCGTGTCATCTGTTCGTCGATCTCTGGAGCTTTGCGGATATCCACTGGGTAGCGGACGAGCAACTCGAGCCCGGTGTCGGCAAACTGGAGCCTGGCTTCGGGCTTCGGCGCCGCGACTTGGATATCGACGCGACGCTCAATGGCAGCGTGCTGCCGTTCGATGTCGCCGCGATATTTCGAATAAACAGCGTTTACCGTGGAAACCAATTTTTCCTGCGCGGCTTTATGGTTCCCATTCGGCGCAATGTTGACGACTACTTCGTGCCACGCATACTCGGTTCCGGGAATCTGCTTGAAAAGCGGCGTGCCCGCCTGAAAGAGAACGGCATTCGAAAACACGACAATTCTTCCCGTGGGATAAAGGTCGAGTCCGGTGCCGGCGAGTTCCATCATGTAGAGCCTCACCAAGCCGATATCGACGACGTCGCCGGTCACACCCGCGACGCTGATGCGATCGCCGACCCGGATGCCATAGCGTCCAATGATGAAAAAGTACGCGGCGACGGAGAGCAGTACCGCTTGCAGGCCGACCGCAATGCCGGCAGTGATGAAACCCGCAAACGTCGCCAGCGAACTGAACTCGCTGACGAATCCCAAAGTCAGCACAATCACGATCAAAAAGCCGATCACAACCCGGCGCATCACCAGGAACTGCCGTCGCCGGCGTGGATCGCCGATGTAACGGAACGTGACCCGGCGCCATATTTCCGAGAGAACCAGAATCACGATCAGCGCGATCGCGATGGAGATCACGCGCAGGAGCACGGAGCGAAGCACGTACTTCGATTCGCGGCCGATCGAATCGCGCCATTGCGAATAGTTCGTCTTGGCGTCGTTCAGGACGACCATCTCCTGGCTGAGCGGCAGCAGCACGTCGGAAAGCTGCTTGAAGCGCTGGGTGAGGGCCTGAAACGTCTGGCGTTGGATCTCCAGCTGATGCGGATCGGTGACCGGAGGCTGATTCGCGAGCTGCTGGCTCTGCTGCATGGTCGCTCGCATCGCGTTGCGGAGCGGCGTACGCAACTGATCGGCAACGTCACTCGTACTCCCGGTTTCACTAATCAACCCGTCGATCTGGTGCATGGCCGTCATGTAGTCGTAAAGAGTGATGGCCTCGCTGATCAGACCGCCGGAATTGGCCAGCGATGGTTTGCCGGAAGTGGAAGTCGGAGTGGCTTTCTGCGAATTGGCGGAGGAGCCGAGAACTTCTGGAATCGACTTGGCGAGTTGGTTGATGCTGCCTTCCAGGCCGCCGGCGATTTCGCCGTTCGTTTCCACGAAGGCGGCCATTTTCTGGATGGCGTCGAGCAGCGCCTTCTGCAGCTCCAATTCGCTTTCGTGAGCATCGCGCTGCGAGATCAGAGCACTCCGGCGCGCATAAGGTGCCCGGGGAATCTGCCCGTCGAGAGTCTTGATCTGCGACTGCAATTGATCGATTTGCGCGGTAGTTCTGGCCTGCAGTTGCTCCAGGTTTTGCTGCTGAGTCGTTTCAGTTGAGGTTTGGTTCGTGACCCCAGTTCTCTGTTGCGCAGTGATGATGGCAGCCTCGGCTCTGGCCGACTGAAATGCGAGCCGCACCACTTGCTCGCCCAGGCTTTTCGTGTTGTCTTGGTAGATTGTGTCGCTGGGCAGTCCGACGGACTGCACGCCGGTTGTGGCGTGACGATACCAGCTGATCACTTCGTTTAAATTGTGGAGTATGGCAGCGCCATCGAGTTGCAGCGGAGGCAGTGGATTGGCCTGGATTGGCACGGTCTTCGGAGTTGAAGAATTCTGCGTGGCCGAAGAACTCGGCTGAGCCGGAGCTTTCGATGGCGGCAAAGGCTTCGCCGCCTGGGACGATGCCTGGGCCGATGCGAGGGATAAGAGCGCCACGCCGATCAGCGAAGCGGCTGCGGTTGCCGTGATCAGGGTGGCAAATTGCGTGCCAGGTCGATAGGAGGCGTGCTTTCTGCTTGCAACGCATCCCGGACCTGATCTTAGGCCGAGCCGATCTGATGCTAAGCCGAGCCAATCGAAAATCGAAAATGAGTACTTCGGAATCCAATGCAATATGCGCCTCAAACGTTTGATTCGTTTCATCCTCATTATCCAATCGCTTCTGTTCTTAACGCATTTCTTAGTCTATGAAACCTGGGTCTATGGGAGCGACGACAAGCGGTGGATACTGCTGGCAGCCGCCCTGCTTTCCGTGAGCTTCGTCAGCGCATCGTTATTGGCATTTCGCTACACGAATTGGGTTGTGCGGACATTCTATCGGGTTGCCGCCGTCTGGCTGGGATGGCTGACATTCCTTGTGTTCGCCTCCGTTGCCGCTTGGACCGTGCTCGGAGCTGCGCAGCTCGCCTCGATTCCCCTGAATTTCCATCGCCTCGTGGAATGGCTGTTCGGAGCCGCGGTCGCGGCTGGAATCTGCGCCGTACTGAACGCAAATTGGACGCGAACGACAAGGGTTTCAGTAAAGCTTCCCAACCTGCCATCGGTTTGGCGCGGCCGACGAGTGGCGCTGATCAGTGATGTGCACCTGGGACACGTGCGAAACGGCGGTTTTTTGACACGAATGGTTTCAAAGATTTTACACGAACAGCCCGATGCAGTCTTAATTGCGGGCGATCTGTACGACGGCACGGCGATCGACGTGGAGCTGGCGGCGGAGCCTCTGCGGCGGTTGAAAGCGCCACACGGCGTCCACTTTGTGGCCGGCAATCATGAGCAATTCGGTGACGATACCGGATATCTGCGAGCCATCGAGAACGCCGGCGTTCGCGTCCTGCGCAATGAGAAGGTGGACGTGGAGGGCCTGCAGATCGTGGGTGTTTCCTATCGAGATGCGGCGTCCGGCGAAGGGCTAGCCTCTCTCTTCACAAATCTGCACCTGGATCGCGATCGCGCCAGCATCTTCTTGACCCACGCTCCCGACCATGCCGACATTGCCGCAGCAGCCGGTTTCTCGCTGCAAGTGTGCGGGCATACTCACCTTGGACAATTCGTTCCCTACAGCTGGATTGTGCGCCGCATCTACGGGCAGTTTGCTTACGGCTTGAGCCAGATCGGAAACATGTACTCTTTCACTTCGTCCGGAGCGGGAACCTGGGGACCGCCATTGCGCCTGGGCTCCAATCCGGAGATTGTGCTGCTGCAATTTGAATGAGAGAAGAAGGTTGTGGGGGGCGCACGCATTTGTACGCCAGGCGGAGCGAAGCGACGCGGGGGGACTAGGTGTATCCGCACGAACACTAGCACGATGCAATGCTGCCGAAATCAGCGTCGCACCACCAGATTCCAGGCTCCAGGGGAAGGGCGCGTTTTTCAAACTCGAAGCCGAGCCGATCGAGTTCCTGAAGAATAGCGTCGATGGCCGCTGCGATCGATTGCTGAACTGCAGGGCTCAACGGCAGCCCGGGTTCGTAGCGTTCGCCGACAATCCCGACCAATAGAACGTGTTCCGGGCTGCAGCCCAGCATTTCCGCCGCCATCAGGCATTCGGAAAGTGCCGGCGAGTGGGGATCGAGCCGCTGAGAGGGGCTTTGGCCAACAATATCGGACTTGGCGTAAAGCAAAACCGTTCCCGACGGATGATCGTCACTTGTCACGGAATCCACAAGAATCACCGTGTTCATGGCGGAGAGTCGATGGGTAAGATCGAGTGCAGGAGTGCCGAGGTCGGCGATCTCGATGTTCTCGCCGAAGGTATAGAGCGCCTCGAGCAGGTGCACCACATACGGCCCGACGGCATCATCGCCGAGCAGAACATTTCCGATTCCGCCAATGAGTGCGCTCTTCACAGGATCTTCGCGACTCCAATTTTTCGTCCCGAGGGATCGAAGGCGTGGCAGGCGCAGGCCATGCATGGATCGAACGAGTGCACCGTACGCAGCACCTCCAGTGGTTCCTCGGGTTTTGCCAGCGGAGTGTGCAGCAGCGATGCCTCGTAGGGACCGTGAGCCCCGCTGCGATCACGCGGGCTGGCGTTCCAGGTGGAAGGCACGACGGCCTGATAATTCTTGATCTTCTCGTTCTTGATTACGACCCAGTGCGAAAGCGTTCCACGCGGCGCCTCGTGCGTCCCCACGCCTTCCACCTCATGCGAAGGCAATACTGGCTGGTTGTGCACGGTGTAATCGCCCTTGGCAATATTGTCGACTAGCAGTTGCAAGTGCTTCTGCGCGAGTTCCGCCAGCATGCAGGCGCGAATGGCACGAGCCGCGTGACGGCCCAGGGTGGAGTGCAGCGCGGCAGGGGTGGCGTGGAGCCCGCCGATCGCGGCGATCTTCTCGATCGCCAGGTCGGTGTACTTGCGGGTCAGAGGATGTCCCTGCGAGTACCCGATCAGAACCTGCGCCAGCGGCCCAACCTGCATGGGTTCGCCGTTAAAGCGCGGGGCTTTCACCCAGGAGTATTTTTGCTCGCCATCCCATCCGGTGAAAGCTGGTTCAGTCTCACCGGCCCAGGGATGCAGAGCTTTATCTCCCTGATAATAAGCGTGCATGACGTCTTCAGTGACGGATTGCCGGAAAACCGCGTCAGAAGCGGTTTGGAACCCTTTCACGCCCGCGAGATCACCGTCACGAATGTACCCGCCGGGCAGATCATAAGACGATCCGCGGGAGTCGAGCGGCAGATCAGGAACCGCAAGGTAGTTGCGCACGCCGCTGCCAATCTTGAACCAATCGGGGTACATGGCAGCAACTGCGCAGACGTCCACGAAGTACACCTGCTGCACAAACTGCGTGACTTCCGTCAGCAGCGTGCGGATCAACTCCAGTTTTTCCATCCCGAGCGCGCTCTGGTTATCCAGATCGATGGCGTTGGCAACTCCACCTACCGTCAGATTCTGAATGTGTGGCGTCTTCGATCCAAGAATTCCGACAACCTGCAGCGCTTTGCGCTGATATTCCAGCGCCTGCACATAATGCGAGAACGCCAGCAGGTTCACGTCGGGCGAGAGCCGCATCGCCGGATGCCCCCAATATCCATTCTGGAAAATTCCCAGCTGACCGCTGCTGGCCACCGCGCTCACGCGATCCTGCGCGGCTTTCAATTCGTTGCGCGAGTTCCGCGTCCACGGGGAAAGACTCTCGGCGAGTTTCGAAGTGGCCGCCGGATCCGCTTTCGGAATCTGCATCACATCGACCCAGTCCAGCGCCGAGAGCTGATAAAAATGCACAATGTGATCGTGCAGCGCATGCGCGATCAGAATGAGGTTGCGGATGTACTGCGCGTTCAGCGGAATTTCCAGCGCCAGCGCGTCTTCCACGGCGCGCACGCTGGCCATGGCGTGCACGGTCGTGCACACTCCGCAAAAACGCTGCGTGAACAGCCAGGCATCGCGCGGATCGCGGCCGCGCAGGATGGTTTCAATCCCGCGCCACATGGTGCAGGATGCCCAGGCGTTGCTGACCGCGTTGTTCTCGACCTCCACGTCAATGCGGAGGTGGCCTTCAATGCGAGTGATCGGATCGATGGTGATTCGTTGTGCCATAAAAGTTTGCCGTTAATCCGAGCGGGGCGTGGCCTCGGATTCTTCCTCGCCGAAATATCCAAACTTGAAATAGCCCGTCCAGCGGATGTAGGGCCGCCGGAAGCGGAAATAGCTCGCCATGTCATGCCACTCCTTTAACGGAGCCGGCAAGATCGCCAGGCGCTTGACTGCGACCAGAAAACCCAGAATGCCCAGGGAAATAAAACCAAGCGAAACCAAAATCTCGATCGTCGCCGGAAAGTAGAGCGCGTCGGGGTTCGGGCGGAAGGCAAGCGTGGTGGGGCTGAAGCGGTAGATCATGCCGCCCGCGGAACTGAGCACATAACCCATGAACATCCGCCGTGGATCGTGATATCGCAGCGAGCGCACGAGCAGCCAGCCGCCGAGCGAAATCGTGATCGTCTCCAGCCAGAAAACGCCGGCGAAGCGGTCCAGATGGAATGCGGTTCCAAGCGCGCCCCGGAACACGATGTCGAGCAGCCGCAGCGCCAGCCAGCCGAAGATGCACCATGCCGTGATGCGCGCAGCTTCGTCGAGAACGTCCATATCCATGCCCCGCTTCCAGACCAGGCAGCAAAGCATCGTCGTACCCGCAACGCAGCCGAACGACATGAAACTTGCCGCTCCCAGATACAGCACCGGCAGCCAGGGAGTCTGCCACAGCGGATGCACGCGCTCGCCGGCCAGCAGCATCAGCGCTCCCAGGGAAGATTGGTGCATTCCGGGCAATAGATATGCGCCCGCGATGATCCACGGGAAAAAGTAATGCAACCGTTTCTCGATGATCGTCACCACCGGCCGCAGCCGCGAATCGAAATACCACAGCCGCTCAAGAACAGGGGGAATGTTTTCCACCGCGAGCGGAATCATCGCGTAAATCGACATGCAGATCGCAACTTCGGCCAGAGGTGAGTGCATGTTCCATTTCCACGGGAACACCATCCAGTAAAAATTCCACGGGCGCCCGGCGTCGATTCCGAGCAGCAAGAGCCCGCAAGCATAGGCGAGGAAACTAGTGAGCAGGGCCATGCGCATGAGCGAATGCAATTTCTTGCGGCGGAAAACCCAGGCGGCAATTCCCACCGCGAAGGCACCTGATCCGAGCGCGGTCATCACCATCACATTGAACGTCTTCCAGATTCCCCAGCCGAAAGCGTCATTCATTCCGCTGACCGGACCCAGTCCCGCCAACTCACGGTAGGCGGTCAGCACCAACGCCAGCACCACGAGCAGCGAAAGCCCGATGAAGAAGGAATTGATCACGGGAAAACCATAGACCGGCACATAGCGTTCCCAGCGCGATTTGCCCGGGGCTGGGATTGTTGCTGGGATTGTTGCTTGGCTTGCGCTCATAATTGCGCCCTCAATCCGGTTTGTTTTTCGCGTTCGTGCGCTTCCTCTTCGTGACCCTTGATGCTGGTGCGAATCACCTGGACAAGCCCGGCATACAGCACGGCGGGCAGCGCGAAATACTGATAAAAGCGTCTCTGCCACCGCAGGCTTCTCGAGGGAACCGACTCCGGACCGAGCTCGGGCAGTCCCAGTTTTTCGAAAGGCACGTGGGATAAGTACAGCGATTGCGTGCCTCCGTTGTCGTGTTCCCCGTAGATGCGTTCCTGGTAGTAGCGCCCGGGATTGTTCTGAATGCGCCGTTTGCCTTCCAGCAGCAGCACCGACCGCGGTCCAAAAATCACGGCTCCGGTGGGGCAGACGCTGGTGCATCCCGGCTGCAAACCTTTTTCCAGGCGTTGGCTGCACAGTTCGCACTTGGTCACGCGCGGATTGAAACCGGCCCACTGGAAACGAGGAATGGAAAAGGGACAGGTGATCGTGCAATAGCGGCAACCGATGCACTTTTCCGCCGTCCAGCCCACGATTCCACTTTGCGGATCCTTGTGCAGCGCCTGGAATGGACATCCGGCCGCGCACGCCGGATCGAGACAATGCATGCACTGGCGCTTGACAAACGAGAACTCAGATCCATCTTCGGCTTTGTAGAGCTTGATGACGTTGCGGGTGAGATCGTTCAGATCCGATGGCGCCTGATGCAGGGAATCACCACGCGTGTCGGGGGGAGTATCATTCGCCTCCGCGCATGCCGCGACACAGGCTTTGCATCCGATACAGACGGTCGCGTCATACAGCAAACCCACGGCAGCGCTGGGAACCGGAATCGGTTCCGCCGCTTTGAGCACATCGGTGCCGACGGTCACAGCCACGACAGCCGGCACTGCGCCTTTTCCAACCCGCGTGAAGAGTTCTCGACGAGTGATGGCCATATCAGGCCTCTTTCTTACCGCCGGGCTTATCGCCTGGCTTGTCGCCCGGTTTCGATTTCAATTTCTCGGCATAGGCAATGTCGGCCTGTACCCGTGCCACGCCCGCTTCCGTACTGCTCTGGAATCGCTGCGAGGCGACCCAGGCCGCGCCTCCAACCGCCCCAGCGATCAGGCCCACGAGTCCGGCGGCACCCACTTGCACTTTTCCCGCCGTGCTGTAAATCGGCGGATATGTATCGGGAGGAGTTGCCAGATGGATGGGAACCGTTTCGAATGTGCCCATCTTCCACACCACGTTCTTCTCAGTGCAGCCCATGCAAGGGACGCCGATGCCGATCGGCCACACGCCTGGGATCTCGTTGAAATGCCGGGTCGAACAAGCGGCATGCGTGACCGGGCCCTTGCAACCCAGCTTGTAGAGGCACCAGCCGTTGCGATGTCCTTCGTCGCCGAAGGCATGAGCAAATCGCCCCGCATCGAAATGGGCGCGACGCGGGCAGTTCTCGTGAATCACGCGTTCATACGCGAATTTCGGCCGATGGAATTCATCCATTTCCGGCAGGCGCCCCATCGTCGCGTACTCCAGAACCAAGGCCAGCAGGTTATACGGATTGGGCGGACAGCCGGGCAGATTGACAATCGGTTTCCCGGAAATGACCGACTCGACACCCATCGCTCCCGTAGGATTGGGATCGGCGGACGGCACTCCGCCCCAAGAA
The DNA here is from genome assembly GCA_963772045.1 of uncultured Acidobacteriaceae bacterium. Lineage (GTDB taxonomy): Bacteria > Acidobacteriota > Terriglobia > Terriglobales > Acidobacteriaceae > Sulfotelmatobacter. The sequence continues at coordinate 63,492 of CAVYWC010000010.1, forward strand.
GCACAGGAACCGATGGCGATGACCGCGGCGGCCTGCGCCGAGACATCTTTTACCACCTGAATCGCAGGCTTGCCCGCCAGTTGCATGTAGACGCCGTTATCTCGCGCCGGTATGGCGCCTTCGACCACCAGCACATATTTGCCGGCGTTGTCTTCGATCGCGGACCGCAGCGCCGCTTCCGCCTGGGCTCCCGAAGCTGCCATCAGCGTCTCGTGATAATCGAGCGAGATGATGTCGAGAATGAGGTGGGCAACGTCTGGGGCCGAAGTGCGCAGCAGGGTCTCGGTGCACCCCGTGCAATCCTGAAAGTGCAGCCAGATCACCGACGGCCGGCGCGTTTTGCCGATGATCCGTGCGACCTGCGCCAGGCTCGCCTTGCTGGTCAGGGTCAGACCGACCGGTGCGACAGCGATCAAGGTTGAGCAGAGCTGAAGAAAATTCCGGCGTGAAACGCCGCTCTTGCGAAGGTGAACCGCGATCGTATCTTTCTCGCTTGTCTTCATGGACAAGCCTCCCTTAGCGAACTCGATTGCGTGCGCACACTACAGCGTCAGCGTGGCCGTGATGCAAACGACCACCGCCGCCAAGCTCATTGATCTCTGTGTTCTATTCGCTCCGAAGGTTGGAAGGCTGTCTGAGCAGGCGGTCCGGTATGGATAGAAAAAGGGCCTATGAAAGTAGTTCGATTACATCACCGGAAAGCCTTTGCGCTTCAATTACGTCTTCCAAGCGTCCTTCCTGAATAGGCGTGCAGCACCTATCCACAAGCGAATTGAATGCAGTGTTTATGCCTGATGGCAAGCCTGCCCTCAGTGATCGGCGTCACGGAATGAGGTGATTTGAATCTTCCTAAAGAGGACGGATAACGCCGCAACGGGACTTGTTGTGGAAGCTTACAGGAGTGTTGCAAGAGACGACGGGCACAGACAGAACTTCCATAGGTCTTGGACGTCCTTGGCCCGCCCTATGATCTATTTCTTTGCTGTCGCAGCCGGCTTGATACCGTCGGCGGATTTCTGCAGCGAGTCAACGGCGTTCGCGTCCAGTTGATAGAGGGTTGGATCGCCCTCGCGCTTCGCGACGCAATCATTCCCCGACTTTGCGATCGAAACTTTCTCCACTTTTTTGCCGCTGTCGGAGGTAACGGTGATCTCAACCGCTGGGCTGGTGAATCCCGAATCGACCAGCTTATTCGCCTGGAGATCACGCAACGCCGAAACGAAATCCTGCACGCCCATGGAGTCCATCTTCTTGCCGTTGGACCACCAGTCGGCGCCACTCCGGCTCAGGAAGTAAGCCTTCGACCCGCTGTGCATCTCGACCTTCTCCGGATCGCTGAATCCGAAATCGAAAACTTTCTTGTTACGGAAATCGTCGAGACCCTTGTCCATGGCCTGGCCGAGGCTGGAGTCCACTTTGTATGCGCCTTCGACTGTGCTGGACTTCGCGTAGTACGTGTCCTTGTCCTTGCGAACCTGCAATTCCTGCGTGCCCGACAGATCGGTAACTTTCACGATCGCAACCGGTGTGCCGTGGGCAAATCCGGAGGCCGCATCTTTTTCGCTGGCATCCGATCCGCTCAAATCCATGCGCGCGTCGGTGAGTTTCTGGACGAGTTCTCCGATTTCGAGCGTGTCGGCGCGCAGCGGCCGGGGCTTCAAAATCTGCCATTCCTCTTTGTCACGCCCAAACTCGATGGCTTGATTGTTTCTGTCGAGTTCTAAGCGGCTGATCTTGTCGGCGGCGACCGTCAGCAAGCGCTTGTCCCGCAGATCGTTCTCCGACTTGTCGAGGCTGTTCTTGCTATAAGTGGCGATCGTGAAAACTCGGGGATCTCCCGCAAGCATGGCATAAACGGCGCTGCCGGTCGGCGTGTCGTCGCCGATCAAGAGCTTCTGATTCTTGTTGTCTTTTTCCGTGAGATCGACTTCGAGCGCAGGCTGGGTCAAGCCATAGGCGCTCAAATCGGATGGCTTATCATCCACGACGCGCTCTGATCGCAACGACGAGAGCGACGAGACCAGGCTCGAAACCATGTTCTGATCGGCGCTGAGTGGCTTCGGTTCGGTGATCTGCCACGATCCTCCGCTTTTGGCAAGGACGATGGGCGCGGCGTCTTTCTTCTTCAGATCGACCTGCGTGATCGAGGCCTCATCCAGCTTCAGAATCGCCGGGCTCGTGTCCGCCGAAACCGTTGTTTCCTCTTTCGGCTTGCGGTGCTCCGACCAGTAGAGTGTGCCCAAGAGAGCGAGCAATATGACGGTGGAAAGAATCAGACTCCGCAGTTTCATAGTTCTATTCGGCTACTGAGAGGTGTTTGTTGTCATCCTGAGCAAGCTGCTTTTGCGCGGCGAAGGACATCGGCGATCCCCGCGTTTTGTGCGACGCGTTTTGTGCGACGCAAAGATCGCGCGTCGGGATCGCTTCCTTATCGATGTCGCTATCTCCGCTTCCACCACATGGCGATTCCACCGATCACAACCAGCCCAGGCAGCAGGAACTGGCTGGTGATAACGACCCAGTTCATTTGCGCGCTGGTCATGGTGATGCGACGATCGTCCTGCGCCTTGGGACGAATCGAAATAAGATCTTCGTCCGACGAAAGCCAGTTGACCGTATTAAGAGCGAGATCGCTGTTGCCGTTGAAATTGATGAACCGGTTCGCGGCCCAGGTCGAACTGCCCACCACCACGAAACGTCCCTGGGAATTTTCTTTGCCCGTGTTGTATGTCCCCGCGGCGGCGAGCGTTAGAGGTCCCTTCGTGTTCTTGGGATCATTGACGTTCACCTTCGGCGAACTCAGATTGTCCGTCGCCAAGCTGGTGCTGGATGAGTCGAACATCTTTTCCACATTCGTCTTGTTGGTGTTCTTGATCTCAAGGGAACGGGACAGAGGGAACCCGGTCGCTTCACCTTTCATGTCGCTCACGATCGGTTGCGACCCGTAGTTCGTCACCAGCGCAACCTGCGGCCCGACGCCGAGAATCTGCCCGACCGCATTAAGATCGAGAATCAGATTCTTCTGCACGGTCACGCCCCAGCTCTGCAGCAGATTCGTCAGCGCATCGTTGTCTGCAATTTCCGACTGCCCCAGCTTCAGCGGCGGATCCAGCATAAACAGCGCGCGTCCGCCATCTTCTACATATTTCTTGATGGCATCGACTTCGGGCTGTTCATAATTGCGTGTCGGTCCGGCAACGACCAAAGTCGTGCAGTCGGCCGGAACTTCAGCCTTGGTCAGCAGGTCGACGCTCTTGGTCTCATAATCATCTTTTCCCAGCAGATCCTTGAAGCGCGAAAGCCCTTCGCGGTCGCTGTCGTCCACTTGATGCTCGCCGCTGCCCTGCGTAAAGCAGACCGTGCGCGTCGTGTTCTTCAGGTCCCGAATCAAGGCTCCAGTGATGCCTTCTTCCGTCATGCTCTTGGCTTCTTCTTTTTTCGCGCCCACCTGCACGACTGCGGTGCCAAGATTGCGAATGCCCGCGGCCCGCGCGACCTGAGGATCTTTGTCCGGATCGACGTAATCCACATGGACCTTCGGCGACAAGTTTTTGTACTCGTCCAGCAGGTCTCTGCCTTCGCGGAAGTGCGTGCTCTGATTGAAGTAGGTGATGGTCGCGTTCTGCTTCAGGCCCTTGACGATCTTGGCCGTCTGCTCCGACAAGCTGTAGCGCTTATTGGACGTGGAGTCGTACGACTTGTTGTAACGGTCGGCGAGTACGTTCGCGACGACGACGACTGCGACTACAATCACGATATAGGTCGTCGCGTAGGCTACGTATTTTGTTTGTCTCGCCTTAAGCCACTGGCTTGCCATCTATGACCTCCAGCGCAGCGATTCCATAGATCGCGCGGTGAAAAATAATCCCAGGAAAATTACGGCTGCATAAAAAATTGCGTCTTTCGATTCGAGCACTCCCCGGGCGAACGACTCGAAGTGCGAGACCACTGAGAAATAAGAGAACACGCGCGCCCAGCCGGCCATCTCGAACTCGCCCACCCAGCCAATCACCCACAGCAAAATGCACACGCCAAACGTCGCCGCCCCGGCAATGATCTGATTTTTCGTCAGCGTGGAAATAAATGTTCCAATCGCCAGCAACGCTCCCGCCTGCAACAGCAAGCCGAGATAACCAATCAGCAGCGGTTTCCAATCCGGATTGCCGTAGCGGAATAGAAAAGCAAAATTCAAAGCCGTGAACAGCAGCAGGCAGGAGTACATGATCAGCGCCGCCAGCCACTTGCCCACAATAATTTCCAAATCGCGCACCGGAGAAGTCGCCAGCAATTCGATTGTCCCCGTGCGCTTCTCTTCCGCAAACAGCCGCATCGTGATCATCGGAATGAAGAACAATCCGATCACGCTTACATTCGACAGCAGCGGCCGGATGATCTGTTCGTTAATGTTCATCGGCATCGATTGCCCCTGCATCTGCATCTCGATTCCCTCAAACACAAAGAAGCGCAACGCGGTCCAGAAAAAATATCCGAAGATCAGACCGAACATTGTCAGCAGAAGATAGGCGACGGGTGAAGCGAAATAGCTGCCCAGTTCTTTTCTGCAAATCGTCCACGCATTTCTCATTGCAACACCTCCTGCTCGGCGGGCTTTTCAGGCCCGGCGGATGCTTCGCCGCCCGTGAGCTGCAGGAAAACTTCCTCCAGACTCATGGCCGAGGGCCGCAGTTCATTCAGATCCCATCCGGATTGCACCACCGCGCGCGCCAGATCGCCCCGCACCGATCGTCCTTTTTCGCTCTCCACTTCGAAAACGGCGTAACCGTCGCTTTGTTGTCTGCAGAGCACTTGGCTCACACCCGGCACCTGCTGCAACTTGTGTTGCACGATGGGGACGTCAAAAGCTCCGCCGCGCCCGGCAACTTCCAGCAAGACTGCTTCCGCGCCCCGCGCCCGGGCCCGCAGATTGCGCACTGAATCGGTCGCGACCAGCTTCCCTTTGTTGATGATGATTACTTGCTCGCAGGTCTGCTCGACCTCGGGGAGAATGTGCGTGCTCAAAATAATCGTGTGCTCGCCCGCCAGATCTTTAATCAGATCGCGCGTCTCATTGATCTGCTTGGGATCCAATCCGGCCGTCGGTTCGTCGAGAATCAGCACGTCGGGATTGTGAATGATCGCCTGCGCCAGCCCAACTCGCTGGCGGTAGCCCTTGGACAGCTTGCCCAGCAGTTTCGTTTTGACGTCGGCAATAGCACAGCGCTCGCATACGTAATCCACGCGCTTCTGCAGAGCCGCGCCAGACAAGCCTTTCAGCTTGCCTACAAAGCGGAGATACTCGACCGTCTCCATCTCCGGATAAATCGGCGGCGTCTCCGGCAGATAGCCGATCCGTTTCTTCACTTCGAGCGGCTGTTCCAGCACGTCGAATCCGGCCACGGTCGCCGTTCCTGCCGAAGGCGGCAAAAAGCACGTGAGCATGCGCATGGTCGTGGTTTTTCCCGCTCCGTTCGGACCGAGAAATCCAACGATCTGGCCCTTCGCTACTTCGAATGAAATTTGATCGACGGCAATTGTGCGCGCGTAACGTTTGGTGAGATCTTTGACTTTAATCATATGTATTTGCCGGCAACGCGAGAAAACTCAACGTTTTGGCCAAACCAGCTTTGAAATGTGGGATGCACCTATCTTAGAAATAGCTGTTCCAGTCTGTCAATTTTGTAAAACGATTTTTTTTAGCGGGATCAAAGTATTTCCCGTACCGGCCAGACACGAGATCTCGGGATCTCTAGGACGCGGCGTCCGCCAAATTTCTACGTCGCCGATTCCCTGCGAATTTCTGCGTAGCCCGGCTTCAATCTCTTGTAAATAAAGTCACAGCGCTGATCGTAGGGCAGGAACGCGCTCTTCATCGCATTAATCGTGATTTTTTCGAAGTCGTCGAGAGTAAGGCCAAAAGCTTGTGCGGCCGCTTCAAATTCTTGCGTCATGCTCGTGTTGCTCATCAGGCGGTTGTCGGTATTGAGCGTCACCCGGAATTTTTGCTGATAAAGAATTTTGAAAGGATGCTGATCCAGGCTCGGAGTAGCTCCTGTATGCACGTTGCTCAACAGGCAGATTTCCAGCGGGATCCGCTTATCCAGCACATATTGCGCGAGATCTCCGAGCTTGGCCACCTTCCCCTCGGCAGCAGTGATGTCATCGATCAGCCTCGTGCCATGGCCAATCCGGTGTGCGCCGCAATACTGAATCGCCTGCCAGATCGATTCCTTCCCGAAACCTTCGCCGGCATGAACCGTGATGTTGAAATTCTCGCGCTGAATGTAGTGAAACGCGTCCACATGTTTCTTCGGCGGATACCCGCCTTCCTCCCCGGCCAGGTCGAACCCCACCACTCCCCGCTCCCGGAAATCGACTGCCAGTTCGGCCATTTCCAGCGAGACATTCATGTTCCGCATGGCGCAAATAATCAGTCCAGATCGCACCCCGAAATCTTCCCGCCCGCGCGCCAGTCCTTTCAACACCGCGGCCACGACTTGCTGATGCGTCAACCCATTTTTTGTGTGAAACAGCGGAGCGAACCGCGTCTCGAAATAAACTACTCCGTCTTGGCTGAGATCCTCTGCCTGCTCGTAGGCCGCGCGTTCCAACGCTTCTTCGGTCTGCATTACCGCAACCGTGTGATCGAAACCCTTGAGGTACTTAGCCAGACTTCCTTGGTTTGCCCCCTGATGAAACCATTCCGCGAGAGCATTCGGGTCGCTTGTCGGCAGCCCCGTGTACCCCGAGTTCCGCGCCAGTTCGATCACGGTCTGCGGACGCAACACTCCATCCAGGTGTTCATGCAGCAGGACTTTCGGCAGTCTCTTCAACTGAGATCTTTCGAGTTTCATGACGCTGGCCTTCCATACTTCAATACAAAGTCTTGTTCGGCTTTTCCTGCCACGCGCGAAACGCAACCCGAGCCTCGTCGTGCATCATTTGAATCATCGGGATCTTGCGCGCCCCCAGTGGCTGGGCAAATTCACGGTAAATAAAGGAATCGTCAAATCCAATCTCCGACGCCTCCGCTGCCACGTTACCGAAATAGATGCGGGAAATATGCGCCCAGTAGATCGCGCCCAGACACATGGGACAGGGTTCGCAGGAGGCATAAATCTCGCACCCCTTCAGGGCAAAGTTGCCGATTTTGGCGCAAGCCTGACGAATCGCCTCCACTTCGGCGTGGGCCGTCGGGTCGTTCTTCACCGTAACGCAATTCACTCCCTCGGCAATGATTTTTCCGTCGTTCACGATGACCGCGCTGAATGGCCCGCCATTCCCACAAACCACGTTGTCCACAGAGAGTTGAATGGCGCGCGCCATGAAAGAGTTGTCCATGTGAGTGCTCCCGCTTCGGGTGCCCCACTTCTCCTGGTTTTAGGAGAAGTGGGATTTTTCGATGGCAGGAACCGAATCCGCGCGGATTCGTCAACATCGACTCCCTCGCGCCGGCTTTCAGTGGGAATCGAGTATAGACGGCAAATTCAATTTGGAGTAGAAACCCGCGCATCTTCTGAGGTAGCCCGCGCTAATGCAGTTCGCCAGCCGGTGACATTCCGCAAATTTTGAACTTTAAGAGACAATAGCCTCGGTTCTTTTCCGGTGAAAACCATCCGATGAATATCTCCCGTCTGTCCCAGCAGTTCGAAAAGCTGTTTGGCAGTCGTCCTCAAGTTTATCGCGCGCCCGGGCGAGTCAACCTGATCGGCGAGCACACCGACTACAACGATGGCTTCGTCCTGCCCGCCGCCATTGCGTTCTCGACTTGCGTAGCCGCTGCTCCGCGACCCGATCGCCGATTGGCAATTTACTCAGAACAATATTCTGATCACTTCGAATTCGATCTCGAAAACCTTCCTCAGCACCGCACCGGTTCCTGGTGCGACTACATTCTCGGCGTCGCCCGCGAACTGCAGCTGGGCGGAGCTTGCCTGGAAGGCGCCAACTTGCTCGTGCACGGAGAAGTTCCGATCGGCGCGGGCCTGAGCTCCTCCGCCGCGCTCGAAGTCGCTTCCGCATTCGCTCTAATGAACGGGACCGGCGCCGACCTGCCGCGTGCGGAAATTGCGAAGCTGTGCCGGCGTGCCGAGAACAATTTCGTCGGAGCCCGCGTCGGCATTATGGATCAGTTCGTCTCCTGCATGGGTCGAGCTGGACACGCTGTTCTTCTCGATTGCCGAAGTCTCGATTTCCAGCTGGTTCCCATTCCTCCCGGCATTCAGTTTGTGGTGTGTAACACCATGGTCAAACATGACCTCGCCACTGGCACGTACAACAAGCGGCGCGCGGAATGCGAAGTAGCTGTTCGTAATTTCGCGCAATGGGATCCCTCCGTTCGCGCACTGCGCGACGTTTCTATCGATCTGCTCAATCAGCATGCCGCGGATCTTCCGCCGGATATCTTGAAGCGATCCAAGCATATCATCCATGAGAATCAGCGGACCCTCGCAGCCGCCCGTGCTTTCGCTGAAGGCGATCTGCTCCAAGTGGGCAAGCTCCTGCATGCATCCCATTGCAGCCTGCGCGACTTGTACGAGGTCAGTTGCCGCGAACTCGACCTCATGGTCGAAGCGGCCGAAGGCCTGCCCGGCTTCATCGGCGGACGCATGACCGGCGGCGGCTTCGGAGGATGCACGGTCAATCTCGTGCGTCAGGAAGATGCCGAAAAATTCGCCGCACAAATCGCGCCGCGCTATCGTGCCGCCACAGGCGTCGATGCGCAGGTTTACATCTGCGCGGCCGAAGATGGCGCGCAAGCTCTGACGGTCTCTTGATCGGCTGTGCCGCAAACCGAGCCTGATACACTACTTCGCGGTTTCGAATCGTAACCACCGCGCGAATATGACTGCCAAGCCCACGCTGAAGGCTGAACTCATCGCCGAGTTCCTGGGAACCTTCGTGCTGATTCTCTTCGGTATCGGCGTGGTCGCGATGGTCGTACTTTTTCCCACCAACAATCCCGGCCAGACCATTCACGGCGGCTACACCAACATCACTCTGGGCTGGGGACTCGGCGTTACCATGGGCATTTACATCGCGGGCAAAGTCTCAGGAGCGCACCTCAATCCCGCGGTCACTCTGGCTTTCGCGGTCTTTCGCGGTTTTCCCTGGCGCAAAGTGTTACCGTACTCGATCGCTCAAACTACCGGAGCTTTCGCCGCGGCCGCGCTCGTTTTCTGGGATTACTTGCCCGCGTTTCACCGTGTCGACCCACAGCTGGAGCGCACCGCCGGAGTGTTCACCACGTTTCCCGCCTTCCCCGGCCTTCCGCAAGCAGGATTTCTCGATCAGTTGATCGGAACCGGATTGCTGGTTCTTCTGATTTTCGCCATCATCGACGAGTTCAACGCACCTCCCGGGGCGAATCTGACTCCGGTGCTGATTGGCTTGGTCGTAGTGGCGATTGGCATGAGTTTCGGCGGGATGCATGGCTATCCCATCAATCCCGCGCGCGACTTCGGCCCGCGCCTCTTTACCGTCGTGGCTGGCTTTCGCAACAATGGCCTCACCGATGGAACTCACGTCTGGTGGATTCCGATCATAGCGCCGCTGCTTGGCGGACTGGCCGGTGCCGCGCTGTATGACTTTGGCATCCGGCGATTCCTGCTGAGATCGGCTGTGATGGATGCAGCCAACCGCAAGCGCGAAAACGCGCCGGAACTGTCAACAAAATGAGTGTGCCCTGAAGCGTGCGCGTGAGAACTACTTTTGAGGAAGACTGGTCAGGTGACACGCCGTAACTGTAGCCCCGAAGGGGGCGGAATACGTTAGCCCCGGGCGTAAGCCCGGGGAAAAGCGCAAACCCGGAGCAAGCCCCGTAGGGGCGACGCAAGCACTCACTTTCGGTTCTGAATTCATGTCGCATCGATTTTCACCAATATCGATCTGCGCCTGAATAATGTATTCGCGCGACGGAGGAACTCTTGCCTTACATCCTGGCACTCGATCAAGGGACCACCAGCTCGCGCGCCCTTCTGTTCGATGAAGAAGGCGCAATCCGTGCCGTGGCGCAACGCGAGTTTGACCAGATTTTTCCTCAGCCCGGCTGGGTCGAGCACAATCCAGAACAAATCGCGTCCTCGCAAATCGCTGTCGCGCTGGAAGCCTTGGCGAAGGCTCAGGCCAGGCCCACCGACGTAAACGCAATCGGTATCACCAACCAGCGCGAAACAACGATCATCTGGAACCGTGAAACCAGTGAGCCCATCTACAACGCCATCGTCTGGCAGGACCGCCGCACCGCCGATTTCTGCCAGCAACTTCGCGCGCAAAGTTATGCTGCATTGATCCAGCAGCGCACGGGTCTGCTGATTGACTCGTATTTTTCCGCTAGCAAGATTTCGTGGATTTTGGAAAACGTCCCCGGCGCCCGCTCTCTGGCGCAAGCGGGAGAACTCGCATTCGGAACCGTGGACACTTGGTTGCTCTGGAAACTGACCGGCGGCCGCATCCACGCCACCGATGTCAGCAACGCCTCGCGCACCATGCTCTTCAACATTCACACCGGTGAATGGGATCGTGACTTACTCGGTCTGTTTCGCGTTCCACTCCCCCTGATGCCCGAGGTGCGATCTTCGAGTGGCCTGTTCGGCGAGGTGATCACGCCCGGTCTCGAACGAATCCCGATCGCAGGAATCGCCGGGGACCAGCAGGCTGCTCTCTTCGGCCAGCAATGCATTCGCCCGGGTCTCACCAAAAATACCTACGGCACCGGCTGCTTCATGCTGCAGAACACCGGCACGAGTGCGGTCGATTCCAAGAATCGGCTCGTAACTACGATTGCGTGGAAGCGTGGCGGCAAGACCGAATACGCCCTCGAAGGCAGCGTTTTCGTCGGCGGCGCGGTCGTGCAATGGTTGCGTGACGGCCTGGGGCTCATTCGCAAATCAGAGGACATCGAAGCTTTGGCAAAATCTGTCTCCGACAATGGCGGCGTCTATTTTGTTCCGGCCTTCGTTGGTCTCGGCGCGCCGCATTGGGATTCCTACGCGCGCGGCTCCATCTTCGGCCTCACTCGCGGCACTACCGCCGGACACCTCGCTCGCGCTGCGGTCGAGAGCATTGCCTACCAGGTCGCGGATCTTTTCGACGCCATGCGCAAGGATTCGGGCAACGCCGTGCAGGAACTCCGCGTGGATGGCGGCGCTGCCGCCAACGATAGCCTGATGCAGTTTCAAGCCGATATCCTGGGCGTTCCTGTCCTGCGGCCTGCAACGACCGAGACAACTGCTCTGGGCGCAGCACATTTCGCCGCGCTTGCTGTCAACTTCTGGCCCGCCGGTTGCGAAAGAAGTGAGAAGGGCCGCCGCTTCGACCCGCAAATGCCGTCATCCCAGGCGAGAGCCCTGCGCGATCGCTGGACGGAAGCAGTTTCGCGCACGAGGAATTGGGAACGAGAATCGAACGAGAATCGTTGAATCCCGGTCTACTGTTCTACCCTACTGTTCCACCCAGAACACGGCGCCTTTCGTGATCGCAGGCAACGCGAACGTCATCGAGTCTCCTCGACGGGTTCCCTCGACCGGCTGCACATTCCCGAGAAACGGGAGAAAGAATCCTTTACTGTCGGGCTTCGAAACTACGCTGACCACCACATCCTTCTGCGGCGTCTGCACCGGATTCGATCCACCGACGAGCCCATCGAAATTGGCAAAGAACACGTTGATGTGACCATCCGAGGTTCGCGCAATCGACGTTGCGGCGTGCGGTCCAGCCTTGATCTTGACCGCGTTCGATCCCTGCAAGCTGTCAAGAAATACCTGCTGCGAATCCGGCGACGCATGCTCGAAATCCTTTTCCAGAACTGCGCTGTACGTCTTCCCCGGATCCTCCGCAAATCGCACCACATTCGCCGCATCCGCTATGCCGGTCGCATCCGCTCCGTTGATAATCAGTTTCTTGCCATGGCGAACGAAAGCCTGCAGCTGGCTTTTCTCGTTTTCTCCCAACTCCCGCACATCCGGTAGAACAAGCGTCTGCCCGTGGAATTCAGCCAGGTTTCGCGGCGTGACAACTTGAAATTCTATATGCTTCTGCATCAGCAGAATTAAGATCCCGCGATAGGAAGCAATAAATTCATCGGTATGAAAATCGCGCGTCTGAGGCGAAAAATAGACCCCGATCGGATCAAGCGGCGATCGCGGCAAATAAAACGTCTTTTCGTGCCCCGCAATCCATGTAAATATTTTCTTGCGCGTCGGCAGATCATTCGACCCTGCCATCGAATGCCCCGGAGCATCCCAGAAGTTCGCCCCCGCCATCACCTGCGACATTGCCAGATTCATCATCGCCTGCCGCGCATCGACTTTCTTGTCGCCATCCCACGAATAATTCAGAATCCAGGTTGGCTTGTACACGCCTGCCGGCCCTTGCGCGAACGCACGAAACGAATGCATCCCCACCTGATATCGGAACCAATCCAGCGGCGTCCGTTCCGACGCCATGTGATCGCCCTCGCCAAATTCGTATTCATGCGCGATCGCGTCCACCACTGGATAAAGGCTGTACACGTCCGCACCCACCCGCACCGCTGCCTCTTCGATTCCTGGATAAATCTCCGGAATGATCTTGATCTTCGGATTCACTCCCTTTGCATTGCGTGCGATCTCGGCTAAGAAATCCGTAAACGTCTGAATCCGGAACTTTACCCACTTGCGAAACGCCGGATCGGAAAAATCTCGCAGTTTCAGATCATGCTTCGCATCCAGTCCAGTCTGCTGCTTGAACGCCGCCACGGTGTAATCGTCGAAGCTCGCCCACGTGTTTTCCCATCCCTCGAAGTGCGTCATCCAATAGGGAATGTCAATGTAAATGCCATCGATTCCCGTGGCCGCAATCTGCCGCACGTGTTCCATGTATATCTTCCGCCACTCTGGAGCATACGGACTCACCCACACATCTTCATCCCCCGGCCGGATCCAAAACGCCGTGCCTCCGCCAAAAATCGCCGGCTTGCCGTGGATATCGCGCTGCAGCCAGTCCGGATGCTCCTTCGCCAGCGTGTGCGGAGTCTGATCCGCGTGCGCCGTGATGCACTCCGTCCCAGCAATGTAGACGAACGCATAGTTCCCGGCCTTATGCGCCTCCTCCGCGACCGCGTGAATTGCTTTCAGCTTTTCTTCCGGATGAACAAAGCTTTCGTACCGTCCCTCAATGTCGTTGTCCACCTCGATCCCAAACACATCGCTGGCCTGCGCCTTACGCACGATGTCGATCGCATCTCCCCCGCGCAATCCATACGCGCCGATGCGAACATAATTGGTCCAGTCCTGACCGGCGGGATATTTTCCAGAAGGACCTTCCTGCGCGAGCAACACCAGCCCGCATGCTGCAATCAGCGACATAGCCAACGCCAACTTTATTTTCATGGAAGACTCAGCCGAAAAATTTATGCTCATCCGCGCGTCAGAACTCGAACCGCACTCCAAACTGGAAGGAGCGTGGCAGTTCCCCGCCGGCAGCGCCGGTAATGTCTCCAAAAAATGGATTTGCCCCGGCCAAACTTGACACACCAGAACTCGGCTGCGCGAAGCGCGGGTGGTTCGTGAAGTTGAACATCTCCGCCCGCAACTCAATCCTGGTACCTTCTTTGGGCACAAACGATTTGTAGAGATTCAGATCCGCGTTGTGGATGCCATCGACGCGCAGGCCGGAAAAGTAGCGTGGCGCGTTGCCCGGGTTCTGGTCTCCCGGATCGGCAAAACAGTTTGGGTTGAGGAAGGCTGGACCGCCGTTCCCCGCGTTTTGCCAATTTAACGCGACAGTATGCATGCTGATGCCGGTCTTGAGTTGCGAGCAGACCACGTCCGGCCGCTGGCTGCCATTCGCCAAACGCCCGGTCGCCATGCCGATCGCCATCGGCTGCCCCGATTGTTCCGTGATCATCGTCGCGACCGACCAGCCTCCGATCACCCCATCCAGGACCCGATTCATATTGGCGCCAATCACCTGTTTGCGGCCAACCGGCAGGTCCACAACCACGGCCGCCGCCAGCCGTTGTGGCGTGTCGTTAGCGCCGATGCTGTGTTCGGTATTCAAACGGTCTAGTTGTTGTGGAAGCGCATTACCGAGCGCTCCCACCCAATTATTCCTCCCCGCCGAGGAGTCGTCGGTTGCCTTCGAGATCGTGTAACTCCCCTCGAAACTGATATTGTGCGTGGTCCGCTTCTGAAACCGTACCTGCAAAGCGTTGTACCAGGAACTGGCTTCCTCCAGCATCAGCCCTTCGAAATCTTGGGCGAATTGCGGGTAGGTGGCAAGCAGATAGGACAAGGGAAGCGTCGCTTCCCCATAGTTCGAGTTGGGTTCGTTGAAACAGGGATTGCCTGCAGAAGGAGTGCAAGGCGTATTGAACATCGCGTAAAACGGGTTGGGCACGTACGTGTCAAGAAAGGTGCTCACGCAACTGTCCAGCTGGCAGCTTCCGTCCGTCGGTGTTACCGTCCCGGAAATCTGCGCCAATAGTGCCGAGGGAATGAAGTCGCGGTTGTTCGTCCCCGACCACGGCAGGTGCGTGCTTCGATTCGCCGAGTAATCTACGCCCAGCACAATCTGGCTGGGTAGCAGCCGCTCGATTCCCAGATTCCACTGGTAAATGTTGGCGTCTCGCGCCGCCGTTGTGCCCAGATCGTTCGGATTTTGATATCCCCAGTTCGCAAACTGTCCATACTGCGTACCCTGCGGACCGGTATACCCGGCGGGAAACGGATTCTGCAGCGTCGCGTATTGAGTGGCAAAGTTGTCATTCGTAAAAAACAGGTTCGCGGTCTTGCGAAATGCCGAGCCGGGATACTGGAAGTTTGTGACCGGACTCATCCCGAAATAAATTCCCGCCCCGCCACGCAGCACTGTTTGCGAAGCCAGCTGGTAAGAGAAGCCGAGTCGAGGTCCGAGGTCTTTCCAGTAGGTCGGAACCGTCCTCCTGCTGGAAGTGGCAAACTGCGTGGTGCCGAGCAGTTCCATCGACGAGGGGAAAGGTATGCTGGTAGCTGCCCCATTCGGATTCGTCAAAGCCGCCTGCACGCTGCTCGTATTGAGATTCACGCCGCTATCGGCCGTGAAATTGCTGAATTCAATCTGGTTGTTTCGATCCGTGTAGGGCGAGCTCCACTGATAACGCAGGCCAAGATTAAGCGTGAATTTGGAGGTTACCCTCCAGTCATCTTGAATATAAAAACCCGTATCTAGCGAGCGGGTTGCGACCGAGGGCGTGACCACCAACTGATTCGACGCGTTGATATTGTCGCCATAACCAAAAGCCAGGCTGGCAAACGGGTTTCCCGAAGTATTTCCATTTGAATCATAGTTACTATCCGGAGTCGGAGACGTAACGTCATCCGTAAAAGTCAAAAGCCCGGTCGGATAATTCGGCTGCCAGAAATTGTTGTAGAAAAGTCTCTGCTCTCCGCCGAACTTGATCAGGTGCGATCCCTTGGAGATCACCAGTTGCGACGAGTAGTTGGCCAGCGTATGGCCAAACGTAGTGTTGATGCAGCACTGATCGTAGAGGTCAGTCCAGGGCAGATTCCCCTGCATCACGAACGTGGGCATCTTGTCGATCCCGTTGGCCTGCTGGAAGACTGCCGGTAACCCCTGTGTTCCGCTCGGCAGCGAAGCATTGAAACTCGAGATCGTGGGGATACTTGGTATCGACAGTTCGTGCACCCGGTCAATTCCCAAATGGCTCGTCCAGATGATCCGCGGATTGACAGTCCAGGTGTATTCGACTGAGCCGTTCTGCGCCACCGTCACACCACTCCCTATTCCGTCATTATCAAAGCCATCGCCCAGGGTGAGAGGGGTGGTGTAGTTGCTCCAGCCCCGGCTGTAACGGCCACTGATGTGGTTCCGGTCGTTGATCTGGTGGTCTATCTTGATGTCGAACTGATAATCCGGAGCATTCGTCAGCGTCGTGTAGTTGTAGTTATTGAATTCACCGCTGTTGGTGGGCTTTGGGTACAGATTGAGCACGGCCAATCCAATGGGGTCAATTTCACTGGGCGGGATTATGTTGAGTTGCCCGTTGTACTCCACCTGTGGTCTGGTGCATACCCCCTGGGCATTGCAAGTGATTTTGTTCGGGTCGTAAATGTTCTGGGGCGCCCCGGTAGCGGGATTCGTATCTGCCGAGAAGTCGCCGGTCCGCTCCGCCAACGTGGGCACGGTCACGACCCCGCTCGATGCGCTGGAGCTGTCAACCTTTTCGAAGTCCACAAAAAAGAACGTGCGGTCCTTCACAATCGGGCCGCCCAGCGTAAATCCACCCTGGTCGCGGCGGCTGTCGGGTTTGGGGCCGACATTGGCGGGATTGAAGAAATCGCGCGCGTCCAACTCCGACCGCTGAAAAAAATACCAGGCGCTGCCGTGGAAGGCGTTGGTCCCGCTCTTCATGACCATGTTGACCACGGTCCCGCCATTGTTGCCGAACTCAGCCGAAAAGCTGTTGTTCTGCACTTTCATCTCTTGCAGACTTTCGACCAACGGCTCGTAATAAACGTTGGAGTTTCCTCCTTCGCCTTGCTCCGGCGCGCTCAGCAACGTTCCATCCAGCTGTATGTCGGCGGTCGCGTTGCGCTGTCCATTGGAAGTAAAATTTGTTCCCGAGGGATAGTTGTCCTGCGTGCCCGACCCCGCCACTTCGGTCACTCCTGCGGCCAGGAAGGTCAAGCCAAAGAAATCGCGGTTCGCGAGAGGAAGTTCCTTGACGTACTCGCTGCTGATGTTGGTTCCCAGGGTCGCACTCTCGGTGTCGAGCAACGGAGCGGTGGTGGTGACCTCCATCGTCTCGCTGACCGACGAGGGGCGCATCACAAAATCCACGGTCGTCTGCTGGTCGACTTGCAGGACAATATTCTTTTTCTCGTTGGTCTCGAATCCCTTGCTCTCGGCCTTGATCGTGTACGCAGCCGGACGCAGTCCCACAATGAAGTACTGCCCATGGTTATCGCTGTGCGTCTGCTGCGAAATATTCGTTGCGTCATTCGTAATGGTGACGCTTGCGTCTACCAGGACAGCTCCGCTCTGGTCCGTGACCGTGCCGCGAATCTGCGCTTGATAACTTGCCTGGCCCAGTGCGTTTGCTGTGCAAAGGCAAACTGCCCCGGTGAGAAGGATCAAACCTGTCCAACGGCCATAAACACGCATACTTGCCTCCAGCGGTCCGGCTTTCATATTCTTACGAGTTACAACTTTTACTTTCGTTCATAGGCTTTAGTCAAGCAAAATCGTGCCAACCGCAATCTCTCGCAAGGCGGAAATCGTCGATTTTGTCGCGCTATTCTTGCGCAACCACCAGGATGGCTTGGCATCATAGACTTGGGATTTCTATGAGAGCAGCCATCCTCACCTCGCCGCGACCGATCGCTCAGAATCCTCTGCGAATCGCTGAGATTGCCCAACCCTCACTGCAGTTAGGAGACGTGCTCCTCCGCGTGCGTGCTTGCGGCGTCTGCCGCACCGATCTCCACATCGTGGAGGGAGAACTTCCGCCGATCCATGACCAGATCATTCCCGGTCATCAGATCGTGGGTGAAGTCGTCGATGTTGCGACGAGCCATGTTGCGACGGATGCGGCGGCCAAGACTGGCGCCCCGGAGGAGATTCCGGTCGGGGCGCGCGTGGGCGTCTCCTGGATCGGCGGCACGGATGGCACCTGTCCCTGCTGCAGGCGCGGCGAAGAAAATCTCTGCGACCATCCGACGTTCACCGGCTACTCCTTTCCGGGCGGCTACGCCGAGTACGCGCTGGCCCGCGCCGATTTCGTCTTTCCTCTGCCCAACGCGCTCGATGATCTGCACGCCGCGCCTTTGCTCTGCGCGGGCATCATTGGCTTCCGCAGCCTGCGTGTGGCAGGCGTGCAACCAGGCGAACGGGTTGGACTGTTCGGCTTTGGCGCGTCGGCCCATCTCGCGATCGCTGTGCTGCAGGCGTGGAAATGTGAAGTGTATATCTCTACGCGAGGCGAGTCGCATCGCAAGCTGGCCGAGTCGCTGGGCGCGACTTGGGTTGGAAATGAAACTGAGAAGCCGTCAGTGGAACTGGATCGCGCGATCACGTTCGCACCTGCTGGAGATGTAGTGATCGCTGCTTTATCCAGCCTTCGCAAGGGCGGAGTGGTCGCGATCAACGCCATTCATCTGGATCGGATGCCTCAGTTCGATTACGACCGGCTGCTGTGGGGCGAGCGGCAGATTCGCAGCGTAGCCAACATGACGCGTGCGGACGCGCGAGATTTCCTGGCGCTCGCCGCAGAGATAAATCTGAAACCAAAGGTAACCGTGTTCTCGCTGGATCAGGCGAACGAAGCGTTGCTGGCGGTGAAAAATGACGCGATCGACGGCGCGGCCGTGATTACCCCGTAAGTCACTGATTCTATTGCTATGCAGATTTTACATATGTTCCTTGAGGAACATATTATGTACATGCTTGTATGTACATTCAAGAGACGGTATTGGCGAACGCTGGCTCCACTCCTCTTCCGAGCTTCAATGATTCTACGGACGCGCACTTCGCTCGCGGGGCGGACGCTTCGGCGCGCTTCGCTTGCTCAGGGCAAGCTTAAGGGCTGCGTCCGCCCTACACGATTCTTATCGGGCGAGCGTGAAGGTTGCGATGAATAGGATGCAGAACGCGGTGGCGTGTTTCAGCTCGCCCCAGCCGAGTCGGCGGACGATCAACGGGCTCGGTTCCTGCACGAAGTAGAACCATCCCCGAAAAAGAAGCGGAGCGAATGCCAGCGAGACAATGGCCGGCATTAGCCGCGACATGCAAGCCAGGGTAAGGACGGCGGTCATGAAAGCCTGGCCGAGCGCGAACGCCCAGCCCTGCGCCAGTTTGGCTCGAAAGCCTTCGATCTTTGCGGTGTGAAGGCGGAGTTGCACGTAATGAATCTGATCGCCGGCGAAGAGGATGTTAGCGAGCCAGAGCATCCATGCGGTCGCGTTGAAGCTGCCGGTAATCACGTAGTAGGCCGCTGGAGCGGCAGCGGTAAGACCGATGGTCCCCACGATCTGAGACAGCATGCGGGCGCGTCGACCTAATTTCTTGAGCAGGGCCTGAGCGACAAAAGCGGCGGCTACGAATGCGCCGAGCGGCCACAGATCGGCATTTTTGCCCGCCCAGAGCAACGCGCACAGAGCCAGAGCTGCAATACCTCCCAAGACCACGATGGCCAGCTTCACGGTTCGAGATTCTTCGCTGGTTTGAGCCCGCATGGCGGAAGTGCCGAGAAGACTTTCCGCCGGAGTCCGCAACCAGAACAGGGCCAGAGCAGCCGCTGATAAGAGGATGAGAGGGAAGATGTGGCTGCATTGGCGGAAGGCTGCGCCTGCCCCGGTGACGATGGGGACGAGCAGCAATCCCCAGGCGCCGTGTTCACGCGGGATGATCAGAGCGCGATGGCGTTCGCGGCGTGCTTTCTCGAATCCTGCCCGAGAGTTTTCAGAAGTATCTGCCGGATTCAAAGTCCAAGTTTTCGACGACATTATCGCCATCCTGCCATGTAAATGTGCTGCATGCCTTTCACGGCGCGCATGTACTGGGCGCGCTCGAAGGCTTGCGGATCGGAGCACTTCATCTGGCTCATACTGCCTTGCATCTGGGCTACCGATTCGTACTCGTGCTCCTCCATCCAGCCGCGGAGTTCGCGTTCAATATGCCGCAGATGATTGATCCCGTGCCGCATGAGAGCCGAACACATCATGGTCACGTTGGCCCCGACCATCAGCAGTTTGATCACGTCTTCGGCATTGTGGACCCCGCCCGTGGCAGCCAGGCCGGCTTTCACGCGGCCATACAAAATTCCTACCCAAGTCAAGGGCAGGCGCAAAGCCTGCGGCGTGCTCAGCAGTACGTTGGGACGGATTTCCAAGGCTTCAAGATCGACGTCCGGCTGATAGAAGCGGTTGAACAGCACCAACCCGTCCGCTCCCGCCTGGTCGAGGCGGTGAGCCATATTGGCCAGATTGCTGAAAAACGGACTGAGCTTGACCGCGACCGGAATAGTGACGGCCGATTTGACCGCGCGCAGAATATCGAGGTACGTGGTTTCGATCGCGTCCGCGGCAAGCTTGGGATCGGTGGGGATGTAATAGATGTTGCACTCGATGGCATCCGCGCCGGCCTGCTCAATCTGTGCGGCGAATTTCGTCCATCCACCCAGAGTCGATCCGTTCAGGCTGGCAATGATAGGAATGTTGCTGGCCGCTTTGGCCTTGCGGATATGGTCGAGATATCCCTCAGGGCCGGTGTGGAATTCGCCGGGCTGCGGAAAATAGGTGAGCGATTCGGCGAAGCTTTCCGTTCCAGCGGCCAAGTGATAGTCAAGATCGAGTTCCTCCTGCCGCAACTGTTCTTCGAAGAGCGAATAGAGAACCACCGCGGATGCGCCCGCTTCCTCCATGTGGCAGATGGCGTCGACATCGCGTGATAGCGGCGAGGCGGAAACAACTAGTGGGGAACGGAGCCGGAGGCCCAGGTACTTGGTGGTCAGATCGATCATGAACTACTCCTTATGTATGGAGTCCATCAAAGTCAAAATACCCACCCTGTCACGAAAAACCCGACAAGGATGGGGCAACCTCATTTCGTTGCTCCCGCCGGCGCGGGTTTCTCCGCAGCCGGCGCAGGTTTCTCGACGGATTCTTTCGCCTGTGCCGGAGTGTCTTTGCGAGCGGCCATGTATTCGTACATGCGATAGCGGCGCTCCACGTCCTGCTGCGCCAGCTTCCACAGGCGGGCCGCGTCTTCCGGCTTGCTCTTGGTGAGCATCTTGAAGCGCGTCTGTTGCAGCAAATAGTCCTGCAGCTTGCGCGTAGGAGCCCGCGAGTCAAGAATCAGCGGATTCTCGCCCGCCGCCGCGCGCTCGGGATTGTAGCGATAGAGCAGCCACTGGCCGGCTTCAATGGCAACTTTCTGGTCGGTCATCGCCGTCGTCATGTCGACTCCATGCGCGATACAGGAAGAATAGGCAATGATGATACTGGGGCCGTCGTAGGCTTCGGCTTCGAGGAATGCCTTGAGCGTGTGCTCGTCTTTCGCACCCATGGCGACGCTGGCGACATAGACGTTGCCGTAGGTCATGGCCATCATCCCGAGATCCTTCTTCGGTCCCGGTTTTCCGCCCGCGGCGAATTTGGCAACGGCGGCGCGTGGTGTGGACTTCGAGGCCTGGCCTCCGGTATTGGAGTAAACCTCGGTATCGAGCACCAAGATGTTGACGTTGCGGCCACTGGCCAGCACGTGATCGAGGCCGCCGTAACCGATGTCATAAGCCCAGCCATCGCCGCCGACGATCCAGACCGATTTCTTGACAAGCATGTCAGCCAGAGCGAGAAGCTGCTCGGCTTCGGGCGAGTTCAATTTCGCGAGACGATCTTTGACGATGTCGACCCGCTGGCGCTGCTCGTAGATGTCGGCTTCATCTTTCTGAGGCGCGTCGAGGATGGCGCGGACAAGATCGTTGCCGAGCTTGTCCGCCAAGGTGAGCAATAACTCGCGAGCGAATTCGGTTTGTTTATCGATCGAGACGCGGAAGCCCAAGCCGAATTCGGCATTGTCTTCAAACAAAGAGTTGGACCACGCCGGGCCGCGGCCATCGGCATTCTTCGCCCAGGGAGTGGTGGGCAGGTTACCGCCATAGATGGAGGAACAACCGGTCGCGTTGGCGACGATGGTGCGATCGCCGAAAAGCTGTGAAACCAGCTTCAGGTATGGAGTTTCGCCGCATCCCGAGCAGGCTCCGGAGAATTCGAAGAGTGGCTCCTGAATCTGCTGCTGGCGAATGTTCGTCACCTTGATCTTGCGGCGATCGAGATCGGGAATCTTGAGGAAGAACTCCCAGTTCTCGCTTTCGGGCGCGCGCAGAGGCGGCTGCGGAACCATGTTGATGGCTTTCAGCCGAACCTCGCTCTTGTTTTTGACGGGGCAGACATCGACGCACACGCCGCATCCGGTGCAGTCTTCCGGCGCGACCTGAATGGTGTACTTCATGCCGCTGAATTCTTTATCGCGAGCGTCGCAGGCTTTGAATGTGACCGGCGCGGCGGCAAGTTCTTTACTGTCATAAACCTTGATGCGGATCACGGCATGGGGACAGACCATGGCGCATTTGCCGCACTGGATGCAGATTTTCGAATCCCACGCCGGGATTTCGAGCGCCAGGTTACGCTTCTCCCATTGCGCAGTTGCCGTGGGGAAGGTGCCATCGCAGGAAAATGCGCTGACCGGCAGTTCGTCGCCGAGGCCGGAATAGATGGTGCCGAGCACTTCGCGCTCAAACTTTGGCGCTCCGGGGAAAACTCCAGGGACTTCGATTGTGCTCGTCGCTGTGGCAGGGACTTTCACTTCGAACAGGTGCGCCAGAGTTTCGTCGACCGCGCGCATGTTCTTCTGGACTACCTCTTCGCCCTTGCGTCCATAGGTGTGGCGAATCGATTCGCGGATGGCTTCAATCGCTTCCTCGCCGGGCAGGACTTTGGAGATCGCGAAGAAACAGACTTGCATCACGACGTTCATGCGCGAGCCCATGCCGGCATCGCGCGCGACCTGGTAGGCGTCGATGGCATAGAACTTCGCCTTTTTGTCGATGAGCTGTTGCTGTACGGTGCGCGGCAGGTGATCCCAAACTTCGTCTTTGCCGTAAGGGCTGTTGACCAGGAAGACTCCGCCATCAACCAGGGCGCTGAGCATGTCGTAGCGCTCGAGGAAGATCCATTGATGGCAGGCGATGAAATTGGCCTTCGAAACCAGATAGCTGGAGTGGATGGGCTGGGGACCGAAGCGCAGGTGCGAAACGGTCATGGCGCCGGATTTTTTCGAGTCGTAGACGAAGTATCCTTGCGCGTAATTGTCGGTGTTTTCGCCGATGATCTTGATGGAATTTTTATTCGCGCCGACGGTGCCGTCTGCACCCAGACCGTAGAACAATGCGCGGACTACGCTGTCGGGTTCGGTAGAGAACGAAGCATCGTAGACGAGGCTGGTGTGGGTGACGTCGTCGTTGATGCCGATGGTGAAGTGATCTTTCGGCTGTTTCTGCTTTAAGTTGTCGTAGACGGCCTTGACCATCGCGGGAGTGAATTCCTTGGAGGACAGGCCATAGCGTCCGCCGGCGATTACGCGGACTTTGCCCGCGCCCCGGACGAACGCGTCCGGGGCTACACGAGACCCCTCATGGAAAGCGTTGACGATGTCGAGATAAAGCGGTTCGCCGATCGCGCCCGATTCTTTGGTGCGATCGAGAACGGCGATCTGGCGAACCGTGGGGGGAAGGGCTTCGAGGAACGACTTCACACAGAATGGGCGATAGAGACGGACTTTCAGCAGACCGACTTTTTCTCCGCGGGCGTTCAGGTGCTCGACGGTTTCGTGGGCGACTTCCGCGCCGGAACCCATCATGACGATGACGCGCTCGGCATCGGGCGCGCCGACGTAGTCGAACAGGTGATATTGACGTCCGACAACTTCCGCGAATTTGTTCATCACGGCCTGCACTTTGGCCGGAGCGGCGTCATAGAAATTGTTGGCGGCTTCGCGAATCTGGAAGAAGACATCGGGATTTTGCGCTGTGCCGCGCAGCACCGGATGGTCGGGCGACAGGGCGCGGCGGCGATGATCGATCACGCGATCCATGTTGACGAGGGCGCGCATGTCGTCTTCATTCAGCATTTCGATCTTGTTGACTTCATGCGAAGTACGGAAGCCATCGAAGAAATGCAGGAAGGGGATTCGCGTTTCGAGCGATGCGGCGTGCGCAATCAGCGCCAGATCCATGGCTTCCTGCACCGAATTCGAGCAGAGCATGGCGAAGCCGGTGGTGCGGCAGAACATCACGTCGGAGTGATCGCCGAAGATCGATAGCGCGTGTGTGGCCACAGTGCGGGCGGAAACGTGAAACGCCGTGGGCGTAAGCTCGCCGGCAATCTTGTTCATGTTGGGGATCATCAGGAGCAATCCCTGGGACGCCGTGAAAGTCGTGGCCAGCGATCCAGTCTGCAGGGCGCCGTGGACAGCGCCGGCGGCTCCGCCTTCGCTTTGCATCTCGATGACGTGCGGAATGCTGCCCCAGGCGTTCGGGATCGACTCGGACGCCCACTGATCCGCCCACTCGCCCATGGGCGAGGAAGGGGTGATGGGATAAATGGCGATGACTTCGCTCACGCGGTAAGCGACGTGCGCGACCGCCTCGTTGGCGTCCATGGTCTTGAACTTGCGTTTCATTGACTTCCCCCGTTCCAGAGTCGTACTGCAACCACCGGAGTGGCCCTGAGATATTTTCAGGATGCGCTAACAGGGGTGTGGATGTCGGAGCGTGGGTTCACAGGGCGATGTGATTAGAATCACAGATTGCCCGGAATGGGATGACCCCCTTGGAGTTATCCCGACGAAAATGTCGCAGGCCACGTACACCGAGAGAATTGTCCAGTCCGCTCTCTTCGGCTTTCATACGCCTTACAAGGTAAACGCGTTATCACGGGCAAAGATCAAAGATCAAAGGCCACGTTGCCAGTGCAGCGTGGAGTATGTCGCCTTCGTCATTGTCCTGCAAGCAATCGCCGCGCTGCCGGCTCTTATACCGAGTTCGGTTACGATTCGAATACTTCCAGAGTATTGGGATTAAGGGCAAATCTCAAGACGATGGTCAACGTAAAATCCGGTTACACTCATTTCCCCGGCGAGACGGCGAATGGACGGCGATGAGCGGCTTGGTACAGGGCACAGACGGCAATCTGTACGGAACGACTAGGGGCCAAGATGGCACAAGCTCCGCCGCGGGCACGGTCTTCAAAATATCCCTCGGCTTGCCACCCTTCGTGAGGACGCTGCCATTAGCGGCGCACCCTGGAACCAAAATCATGATTCTCGGGACCGACCTGACCGATGCGACCTCTGTGACGTTCGACGGGACAGCCGCAACGTTCACCGTAGTCTCAGCGACCGAGATCAAGACGACCGTTCCAGACGGCGCCACTACGGGGAATGTGGAAGTTACAACTCCGAGCGGCACATTGCAAAGCAACATCGCGTTCCGCGTGCTCTGCGGCTAGCGCGCACGAATGGATGGTGGGTGAAAAATCGCGATAGCGCTCAAGTCACCACTAATCCCGTCTTGAGATCACGCGAATGGGCCAGAGACGAGGATCGAAGCTCGTGTTTACCGCCGTGATCTCTCACAACGTTACGGGCCCACGCCGCCGGTGTGGCAGTCGGCGCAGTTAACTTGGGTCAGATCGCCGATGTCGACCGGATGCTGGAATGTCACCGGCGTTGCCGATCCGTAGGCGGTCGGGACGTCAGTTTGCGACATGAGGGTATGGCATTGGTTGCAGTCGCGGCTGATGACGCGGCCGTCGGCGCTGACGTGTTGTCCGTCATGGCAGCGGAAGCATCCGCTGTAATAGAAGTGGCCCAAGTTGTTGGGATGGGTCTGCCAGTTGAGCTTCATCTCGGGGAAAGTGGTGCGGGCGAAAATCTCCTGCACTTCGGTGACGGCGTTACGGATCTCCAGCTGCTTGGTCTTGGCCAGATCGGGATATTTGCTCTCGTAGAAATTCTGTAATCCGCTGGCGATGGCTTGCTTGGCGGCATCGGTAGTGGCGTAGGTTGCGGTGAGCACCGTGACCGCCTGCTGCTTGATGAAGGGCAGAGAAGCATCGATGCGGTGCGCGAGCAGGGACTGATCGACCGCCTGATCGGGCGGAACGTAGATGTGCGTGGGACGGTTGTGGCAATCGACGCAATCCATGTGATGGCGCGGAGCTTTGGCGATCTGATCCTTGGTGAGGGTGGAATCTTTGGCGTAGTACTCGGTGACTCGTCCCTGCAGGTCTTGGACGTGAATGTAGGGGATCACTTGGCGCTGGTCATCGGCCGCAACGTAGTCGATCCTATTCGAGATGTTCATGTGCCAGTGGATACCTTCAGGCGCTCCGGTTGCGGGATCGCCACCGCCGGTCTTGATCAGCAGGCGGATCTGGCGTGGCGTGTTCTTCTCATCGTCGCCAAAATGGGTGAAGACTTTGAGCTGGCCGCCATAAAATTTCTTGGGCCAATGGCACTGCTCACAGGTGTCTTGTGCTGGGCGCAAGTTGTGCACCGGCGTGGGGATAGGCCGGGGGAACGTGTTGAAGATCGCCGCGTAAACCTGGTGAGCGCCAGAGAGCTTGGATTTTACGTACCAGGTCGCTCCCGACCCGACGTGGCAATCGACGCAGGCCACACGGGCGTGGGGGGAGAGCTGATAGGCGGTGAATTCGGGATTCATGACCGTGTGGCAGAGCTGTCCGCAAAACTGCACGGAGTCGGTGAATTCGTACGCTTTGTAGCTGCCCGCGGCGCTGATGACCGCGAACACAACCAGAAAAGCTACAAAGGAAAACACGGCGCTGCGCTGCTTGGGATCGTTGAGGTCGATACGCGGATAAAACTGGGTGGGCGCGACTTTCTTGCGCCGCTCCAGCAGGACTCCGCCGAGCATCAGGAGTAGGCCAATAGTCAGGAATGCGGGTGAAATCATGTAGGCCAGAATGCCGATGTAGGGGCTCGGTTTGGCCGCGATCGCGTCGAGTAGAACGAAAAGAAAAATGTTGGCAAGGGCGACGATGACGAGCGCGACGCCTGCCAGGCTGATGGGATTGCGCAGCAACATGCGCAACCGGTGCCGGGCTTCTACCGGTTCCGCCAAAGGTTTTTCATTCTCCATGCTTGACCCCAGTGGTCGCCTCTTCGTTGTCGCTTTCCAGCTCAGATTCGGCTCGGATGGCGGCGTGCGCTGGATCTAAGGCATCGCGATCCAGGCCATGTTCGTCTTCGTAATGGTGGAGAGGCATCTTGCCGTCCCACCACGCCCAGTTCATCGGGTAGGTGTCGGGATCGAGGAAGACCTGATAGAAGTGCCAGACCACAATGGCGAGCGTGGCCAGCACCGCCTCGTAGAAGTGAATGGCGGTGAAGATATCCAGCCACCAGCGTGGCAGATGATTGCCGACCAGAACCTTGGCCCACAACGCGGTTCCCGTGACCGCCATCACGATCATGCCCCAGACAAGAGCCCAATATTCAGCCTTCTCCGCGTAGTTGAAGCGCGGGAACTCCGGCTTGCGTTTGCTGATTCCGAGATAATACGCCAAATTCTGGGAAGCTCCGCGAATATCGTCGAGGGTGGGGAAAAGGTCGCGCAGCAGACGGCGGCCCGCGCGCGTGAAGAGCCCGTCGAACAGGTGATAGAGGCTGACTCCGATCAGGACGACGGCGGCGATGCGATGCAACACGCCGCGCAGATGCTCGCCCAATCCGAGCATGCTGTCGAACCAGGAGCCGGGGAACTTCAAGGCAAAGCCGGTAATGACCAGCACGAAGAAACTGGTGAGGAGCGTGGCATGCTGCAAGCGGAAGCGCAGCGGCATGCGAACCACGAATTGATGTTCGGATTTGCGCCGGGCGACAAGTTTCGCTCGCCAGAGAATGAAATTGTGCAGCAGCATGCCGCCGATGACGGCGAAGATCATGCCCAGATAGAAGTGGCGAATCCAGCGGACCGCTTTGCTGCCGATATCGGCGGACAGTGGAGCATCGACGTGAACCTTTGCGGCGGCGAACTCGGCATTGGCGCCGGGATGGCACTGTCCGCAGGTATGGGCGAGGTTGGCCGAATTGATGGTCGAACGCGGGTCGCTCGAGGGCAAGATGTTGTGAACGCCATGGCAACTAGCACAGTTGGCGACGACTTGCGATCCGAGCCGGGACGCCAAACCGTGATAGCTGGCCAGATAAGTGGATTGGCGGCGGCCGGGCACTCCGAACTCCTGCGACAATCTCACGCCTTCATGACAACGGGCACAGGTAACCTGCGCCACGTTTTGCGCATTCACGGGCGAGTTGGGATCGAGATGCGACTTAATCGAATGGATGCCGTGGCAGTCGGTGCAGACGGGCGCCTGCCAATTCCCCTGGGCGATGCTTTGCCCGTGAATGCTGGCCTTGAACTGCTTAGCAATGTCCTGATGGCATTGGCCACAGGTGGACGGGACATTGAACTTGAAGATGGGCGACTTGGAATCTTTGGCGTCGAGAATCTCGTGAGTTCCGTGGCAGTCGGTGCAGACGGCAGCTTTCTCGGATCCAGCCGCGACCGCGTGTCCGTGAACGCTTTGTTCGTAGGATGCGACCATCTGCGCGCTCTGGCCGCCATCTTCCATGACAAATTTCTGGCTATGGCAAGAACCGCAGGTGGCGGGAATGTTGGTGTGGTGAACACGGGATTTAGGATCGCTCGCCGGCAGCAATTCATGCGGGCTACCGTGGCAATCGACGCAGGTGGCGGCGTGCATTCCTCCCTGCACGGCCTTGGCGTGGAAACTGCGGTCGTAGGCGGACTGCTCGTCGGCGTGACAGGTGCCGCAGCTGATCTTCTTCGGCGTCGTGTCATGCACGGGACCTTTTATGTCGTTATGGCAATCAACGCAGGTAAACATGCTGCCGTGGATGGAATCTTTGAAAGTCTGCGGATTTACGTAGAGGCTGACCGGCTTGCCCTTGACGTCATGCGTCAGGGAAGAGTCGCCGTGGCAGGCGAGACAGTCGGCGGCGGTCGGTTTCGCGGATTGTTTTCCGCCGGCAGCCAAGAGATTGCCAGCGGCAAGAAGCAGGGTGAGAGCGACCCCGGGCGCAAAAAGTCTCCGTATTGTTCGCGTGGACATACTCCCACCCGCCAATCTTTCTGAATCAACTGATTCTTAAAACCGCACAGAGCGAACTGGCTGAACTCCTAGCCCAGCGTGCGGATATAAGCGACGAGTCCCTTGATTTCGGTATCTTTCAGCTTCTCGCCGTAGGCCGGCATCTTCGGGGGCTTGCCCTTGGTGATGGTTGCGGTCAACTGCGCGTCGCTCATGGCCTTGATCTCAGGCGAGGCGAAATCTTTCGTTCCCATTTTTCCGCCCTTGCCATCGGCGCCATGACACATAGCGCATTTCGATTTGTAAGTAGCCGCCGCATCCTGAGCTGCTGCCGATGCACTGCACATCGCCATCGCTCCGCAAGCCAGCAAAATCGCCAAGCTCAATCGAAAAGAGAGAAGTTTCACGTTCTTCCTCCTGAGAAGAATTTGCCGCAAGACATCCTACCGCCAATCGGCGAATCCGTCGCCGGACTGGCAATTCAAACTCCAGGACACCAGGCCATTCACCCTGAATTGGCGAGTCCTGGTTTTGGATTGCAGCCGTAGGTTCGCATGGGCAGCAGGGCCGACCTATGGCATAAGTCACTCCGGTATGTGATGGAAATCACAACATGGATTCCCGATCTCCCGCAAATGCAGGCACTTGCAGGTGATGGCCGGCGGGCGCGAAAAATGAGCGGTGCGACGCGTCGTGATTCGAAACACGAGGAAGTGTGAATTGAATCACGCGGACCATTTCAGAATGATTGCAAAATCGGCGCAAATCATTGGCACTCGCTGGAGAGGGTTCGCAGCGGGTGTGATCTCAATCACAAAACTTGGTGACGGAATATACGGAGATTGCTCTCTGACTTTGTCATCCTAGCTCGAAATTGAGGTGCCCTATGACTCAGGACAATCGAGACATACTGGAAGTTCTTAAGTTTGAGTTGCGCTTTCTGGAAGACGGCGGGTATGGACGCTCTCCGCATGCGCCTTGGCGCGCGCCGGCCATTTTTGAGGACTCTCCCATCTGCCCGAATTTTTCTGATGCCGCCGGGCAGCATCCCTGTGAGAGCTGCTTGCTGGAACAGTTTGTGCCCGAGGGCCGGAAAAACGAGAGCGTGGCGTGCCGCTTCATTGAGCTGACGAAAGAGAAACAAACGCTTGAAGATTTCTATCGCATGGGCAGCCAGGTTGAGACCGAACAAGCGTTAGCCAGTTGGCTGCGCGCACAGATCGAGAAGATCGAAAAAGAGCGAGCGTCGGCCCCAAAAGCTGGAGTGGCCTGATTCGGATTCAGCACGGGCTCGCAATTCTGGCCTATTTCATTGGCAACCTGAGTTGAGGGCCGCCATGAACCTGCAAGTTTCTGCCAGGGAGGGAGAAAAGAAAATGAGTAGCGAAGAGCACGTATATCGAGTCGCCGCCTGGTGGACTTCGGGACGAACGGGCCTGGCCAAGTCAGATTCGGCGCCGAACGCGATCCACTTCACCGCGCCGGCCGAATTCGGCGGGCTAGAGGGCCGCTGGACGCCGGAAGAACTCCTATTGGCCGCCATCGCGAGCTGCTACACGACCACTCTGCGCGCGATTGCGGGCACGGCGGAGTTCAACTTCACGGATTTGCAGGTGGAAGCCAGCGGCACGATTCGAAAGGCTGAGTCCGGATATAGCTTCAGCCAGATCGTGCTGCGTCCCAATCTGAAGATCAACTCGGCGGACGAGCGCGAGCGGGCGCTCGACTTGCTTCGACGCGCGGAAAAACTCTGTCTGGTGGCACGAGCCATTGGCACCAAGCTGCAATTCGAACCGCAACTGGAAGTCGCGAAGCCGTTGTCGACAGTTTAAGCGCAGGCTATTTCTGGGGCCAGAGTTCCAGAACGGCGGAAACCGAAGACGGATCGTCCATCGGCTGCAGCTTGAATCCTACTTTCTTGAAAATAGCTTGCGTGGCCAGATTGTCGCGCAAGATCTCGCCAGAAAGACGCTGGAAATTTTCTTCACGCGCTACATGCGCCACGCTGGCCAGCAACTCCGTTCCCAGTCCACGACCCTGCCATTGATCGGTAACCAGGACGGCGGCTTCGGCCTCGACGGCATTGATCCCGCTGAAGCGGCCCACGCCTACGACCTCGTGCTGGCCGGTTGCCGGATTCAGGCGGTCGGCGACGAGAGCGAATCCGCGATCATAGCTGGCAAAGCAGATCCGCACCAAGCGGTCGTGCTCGACTCTCGTACTCAGACTGAGGGAACAGAAATAACGCAGATACACGCTGCGCTCGGAGAGCGTTTCGTGAAAGCGCACCATGAGCGGCTCATCTTCGGGACGAATGGGACGAATGGTGACGGGCGTTCCATCCTTGAGTTGCCACGTGCGAATGTAGTGGGCCGGATAAGGCCGGATGGCGGGACGCGGCAAGCGCGCGGCCGAGAGTGTGGCATCGTGCAGCACGACTCGCGCATCGAGAGCGAGCAAGTGCTCGGGCGTGGCGAGCAGAGGATTGATATCGATCTCTTTGATCCAAGGCTGCTCAACGACCAGCCGGCTAAAGCGCACCAGAAGTTCTTCCAGCTTCGCGACATCGATGGGCTTGCGTCCGCGCACGCCCTTGAACGCGGAAAAGATGTGCGTCTGCTCCATCAGACGCTGGGCCAGGGTTGTGTTCAGCGGCGGCAGAGCAAGGGCCCGATCGCGATAGACTTCGACCATGACGCCGCCGGTGCCGAAGAGAATGACCGGGCCAAACTGCGCGTCGATGCTGCTGCCGACAATCAGTTCGTAGCCGTCGCGCCGGATCATGGGTTGCACGGTGACGCCGGCGAAATGTTCCGCTCCGGCTTTTTCTCCGACGGAAGCCTGAATGGAGCGAAATGCTTCCCGCACGCGCTCGGCATTTTGCAGGCGCAGGCGGACGCCATCAAGGTCAGTCTTGTGGGCGATGGCGTGGGAGAGAACTTTGAGAACGACGGGATAGCCGATGTCATCCGCGTGGGCGACCGCTTCGTTTTCAGTTTCGGCTACACGCGTTTCCACGACCGGGATTCCATAGTTGGCAAGAAGTTGCTTGGCTTCAAATTCATTGAGCATGGTGCGCCGGCTCGTGCGCACTCTCTGCACGAATTCTTCAAGAGTCTGGCGGTCGTGATCAGAAGGTTCGGGCCCTTCCACCAGAGCCGGGGTTTCGTAAAGTCCGCGCAGATTGTAGGTATAGCGCCACATGTAGGTGAAGGCGCGTGCTGCCGTATCAGCGTAAGCAAAAGTCGGAATACCGGCGGCATTGAGAATTGCTGTTCCCTGGGCGACTTCGTCCGCGCCCATCCAGCTGGCCAGCAGCGGCTTGCCCGAGCTATGCGCGTAGGACTTCATGCGTTCCGCGACTCGTGTGGGATCGGCGAGCCCCTGGGGCGCGACAATGGCGAGCACTCCATCCGTCCCCGGATCTTTGACCGCAATGTCGATGGCTTTCACGAAGCGTTCCGGATCAGCGTCGGCCAGCACGTCAATGGGATTGGCGCGGCTCCAATGCGGAGAAAGAAATTCACCGAGAGCGCGCAAAGAATCTGCTGTGAGTGTGGTGAGCTCGCCGTCGGTGGCGATCAGCGCATCGGTAGCGAGGACACCGGGCCCTCCGGCGTTGGTAACGATGGTGAGTCGCGGACCTCGCGGCCTGGGCTGCTTGCTCAACACTTCCGCCATGTAAAAAAGGTCGGCGATGTTTTGCACGCGCAGCACACCACAGCGGCGAAATGCGGCATCGAAAACCTCGTCGCTCCCGGTCAGAGCACCGGTGTGCGAGGCGGCGGCACGCGATGCCGCTTCCGAGCGTCCTGCTTTGATTACGATGATGGGCTTGGTCAGTGCAATCTCGCGCGCCGCAGAAAGGAACGAGCGCGCGTCGCCGACTGATTCCATGTAGAGAAGAATGCTCTTGGTGTGGGGATCGTCTCCGAAGTAGTGGATGAGATCGCCCCAGTCGACATCGAGCATGGATCCGGTAGAGACGACCGTGCTGAAGCCGACCTGCTCGCGCCGGCTCCAATCCAGGATGGCCGTCTGCAAGGCGCCGCTCTGACTGAGGAAGGCAACACTGCCTTTTTGCGGCATGAACCCGGAAAACGTCGCATTGAGACCAATCGTGGGATTCATGAATCCCATGCAGTTGGGGCCGATCAGGCGCAAAGATCCGCGACGAAGATGGTTCTTAATTTCTTCTTCGAGTCGCGCGCCCTCGGGGCCTTGCTCGCGAAACCCGGCGGAAATAACGACTGCCGACTTCACCCCGGCATCGACGCACTCTCTGATGATGTTTGGCACCGTAGCCGCGGGCGTGACGACGATC
Organism: uncultured Acidobacteriaceae bacterium; assembly: GCA_963772045.1. GTDB lineage: Bacteria > Acidobacteriota > Terriglobia > Terriglobales > Acidobacteriaceae > Sulfotelmatobacter. The sequence continues at coordinate 96,489 of CAVYWC010000010.1, forward strand.
GCCAGATCGACGGCAGTTTTAATCTCTGCGATGCTGCGGTAAGTTTTCAGCCCGAGGATTTCCTCGTGGGCCGGATTCACAGCAAAAACTTTGATAGGAAATTTACCTTCCAGCAGATTGCCGAGCAAGGTGCGGCCGACGGTCCCAGCCCGATCGGTCGCTCCGATGACGGCTGCGGAACGGGGAAAGAAAAAGGAGTCCAGTGAAGCGCGGGCAGCAGGTCTGACCGCATTGGGCATTTCTAAATCCGAAGGTAGCGAAGGACTGGAGAAGTGTGTCACAGGATTTGTTTGCTCGGTGACGGGCACGGCCATTTTTTCATAACTTCAGAACCTAGCAGCAATGTGAAATTTTTCAACACTTCAACCATCATGACAGAGTTTTCTATGTTCGTCTGTGCTTAGAATATGCCCGTAATCACGAGCCCTGGTGATGCCGATCACAACTCGAAATCGAGTGCTACAATGCGCTCAGGAGGGTGCTTATGCGCGCCCCATACGGACTTAATATTCTTGATAACTGTCTTACCTGCTCGGTGAGGGAAGAACATCTTTTCTGCAACCTTTCGGTACATGCCGGTCAACGTCTCAACGAAATCAAATCCACCGCCGTTTATCCCAAGGGAGCAATGCTCTTTATTGAAGGGCAGCAGCCCCGCGGCGTTTTTGTACTCTGTGCCGGGAAAGCGAAACTGTCAACGTCTTCTCGCGAAGGAAAAACCATCATCACGAAGCTTTCGGAAGCAGGCGATGTGCTTGGTCTGAACGCAGTCGTTTCCGGCCGTCCGTATGAGGTCACAGCGGAAATGATGGAACCGGGGCAGGCCAACTTTATTTCTCGCGAATCGCTGTTGCAGTTTCTGAAGGAGCACGGAGAGGTCGCCCTGCGCGTGGCGGAGCAGTTGAGCCGGAACTATTACACGGCGTATGAGGAAATCCGGACACTGGGCCTGGCAACTTCGCCATCGGAAAAGTTTGCCAAGCTTCTGCTCTCGTGGACGACCAAGGGCGCGCCGAACGACGGCGCGAGCCAAGTCAAGCTCACGCTGACACACGAGGAGATTGCCGAGATCATCGGAACGACCCGCGAGACGGTCAGCCGGCTGTTTTCCGAGTTCAAGAAAAAACAGCTGCTGCAGCTCAAAGGATCGACGCTGGTGATCCGCAATCGCCCGGCCCTGGAAAAGATCGTTCAGTCCTGATTGCGAAGGGTGCAGCCGCGGCGAAGAATCGATCTCGCCGGGGATTGCGCCTTTTTCTTTCTAAAGCGTATCTCAAAAATACTTCTGTCGAGAGCTGACGTGGCCCTCAGGGGCTGAAGCCCCGTTTTTTGTCGGCTCCCAGCGGCGCGCCTGGAAGGCGCGCCCTTTCAAAGCATACTTTTGAAACACCTCCTATTCTCGTTTCTCAAGAACTGCTTGCAGTTCGAAAGAGCTGCTTCCCGATTCATTTACAATCCTGCCGTGATGAACATAAGAGCTGCAGGGGCGAAGACCATATTCCCGAAGATCGCAATCGCTTTCCTGGCGGGTACTCTCTCGCACACGGCGATCGCGCAGACAGTCAAGGCAGTCGCTGGCACGAACTCCCCGGCTTCCAGTCAGGCGGGACTCTCGGCCGATGTTGCGTCCGCCAGCGATGCTGAGATGGCCGAACGAGTGCGCCAGGAATTCCGTCACGCGTGGGAAGGCTACAAACAATATGCGTGGGGGCATGATGAACTGAAGCCGCTGAGTAAGAGCTATCACGATTGGTACGTCAATTCGATGCTGATGACCCCGGTCGATGCGTTGGACACAATGATGCTGATGGGCATGAATGACGAGGCGGCGAAGACGCGCAATTACGTTGCCGCCAATCTGTCGTTCGATCGCGACATTTACGTCAAGAATTTTGAGATTACGATTCGCATGCTAGGCGGCCTGCTCAGCAGTTATCAAATGAGTGGCGATAGGCGTTTGCTGGCGCTGGCCGATGATCTGGGCACAGGCTTGTTGCCCGCGTTCAACTCTCCGACCGGAATGCCTTACGTCTACGTGAATCTTAAAACAGGCACGGTCCGCGGTGAAGAGACGAACCCCGCGGAAGTGGGCACGCTACTGATCGAATTCGGTACCCTCAGCAAGCTGACCGGAAAAGCAATCTATTATGAAAAGGCGAAACGGGCCGTGGTTGCACTGTACGATAGCCGTTCGCCGATCGGACTAGTGGGATCGGGCATCAATGTGAAAACCGGGAAATGGACGGATCCGGTCAGTCATATCGGCGGCGGAATCGATTCCTATTACGAATATCTGTTGAAGGCGTCTCTGCTGTTCGACGACAAAGATTGCCAACGCATGTGGAACTCGAGCATCGACGCGGTCAACAAGTATCTGGCCGACGAGGCCTCAACTGGATTTTGGTATGGCCAAGCGAATATGAATACGGGAGCGCGCGCAGGCACGAATTTCGGAGCGCTCGATGCATTTTTCGCCGGCACTCTGGCGCTTTCCGGCGATCTCGACCGTGCGCGAAAACTGGAAGATTCCGCCTATAAGATGTGGACGACGTTTGGCGTCGAACCCGAAGAGATCAACTACCGGAAGATGAGCATCGTCGACAATGGTTATGAACTGCGCCCGGAGATCATGGAGTCGGCTTTTTACCTTTATCGCTTCACCCACGATCCGCGCTACCGCGACATGGGGAAGGTGTTTTTCGATAGCCTTACAAAGTATTGCCGAACGGATTCGGCATATGCCGCTCTAAGCGACGTCAACAAGAAGACCAGGAACGATGAAATGGAAACTTTTTTCTCGCCGAAACGCTCAAATATCTCTACTTGCTTTTTTCTGCGCCTGACACTCTCGATCTGAGCAAGAACGTTTTAAATACCGAAGCTCATCCCATGCGCAGGACGTGGTAGCCGGCATGACCCAGCTTCATTGCGCCGCGTTGCTGTTTGATCTGGATGGAGTGCTGGTCGATTCCACGCCTGCGGTAGAGCGGGTCTGGACCCGGTGGGCGCTTGCGCACGGATTCAATCCGGCGGAAGTGGTGGCGCGCGCACACGGCAGGCCCAGCCTTACCACGATTCGCGAATACCTTCCCAGCGCGGATCATGAAGCCGAAAACCGGATTCTTGAGCGGGGCGAGATCGAAGACCTGGATGGAGTCGTTCCCCTGCCCGGCGTGCTCGATCTGCTGGCAAGCATTCCGGAGAACCGCTGGACCATCGTGACTTCGTGCACGCGTGCGCTGGCCGAGGTCCGCATCAAAGCTGCGGGACTTCCGGTTCCGAAAAGATTCATTACTTCCACCGACATTGTTCATGGCAAGCCTGACCCCGAGCCGTATCTGAAAGCCGCGGCGATGTTGGGATTTCCAGCTTCCGAGTGCGTTGTGTTCGAAGATGCGCCAGCCGGAATTCGCGCGGGCAAGGCGGCTGGTTCGAAGGTCATTGCGTTCCGGACGACCTCTGCGGAACCGGAACTGCGTGAAGCCGGAGCCGACTGGGTCGCGAACAACTGCGCCGACCTCACAGTGAAGCGTGCCGCGGGCAACGGCATGATGCTGAGCCGTGCTCGTCCGTAAATTCGCTTCGGCGTAAATCGCTCCGGAATGCTCGCCTGCTGATGTCGAGCGGCGCCAGCTTTTTTCATGCGACTACCCTCGTAGTACACTTTCTGAACCCCACCCTCGTTCCGGAGAGAAACTATGCGTCCACTCATGATGCTAGTGACCTGTCTTGCTGCTGTTTGCGCTCCCAGTTTTGCTCAGGACGTGCAGAGCGAACCTTCAGCCCATGCCCAGGAGCGAATCGCGCGCGAAGTCCGGCACGAATTGCTGATGCTTCCCTACGTCGACGTGTTTGACTACCTCGCCTACCAAGTCAATGGCTATGACGTTACCCTAACTGGCCAGGTGATCCTGCCTTCCATCAAGCCGGATGCAGAGAATGTGGTGAAGCGCATTGAAGGCGTGGAGAAGGTGAACAATGAAATTGAAGTCCTACCGCCTTCGCCGATGGACCGCGGGCTGCGCATGCGCCTTTTTCGCGCAATCTATGGCTATCCTGCGCTTCAGAAATACGAACTCGGGGTGCTGAAGCCGATCCGCATTATCGTGAAGAGCGGGCGGGTTGCGCTGGAGGGAGTTGTGGACAGCGATGCGGATAAAAATCTCGCCGGCTTGCGGGCCAAGGGCGTGTCGGGAGTTTTTTCCGTTACCAACAACTTGCAGGTGGTGAAACCTTAAGTCCATCGAAATTTCGGAATGTCCCGCCAAAGGCCGTTCGGACTGCGCTTGGGACGGAGCGCAGTATAATACTCTGGGTTAGTTTTGCTGGGTTAGTTTTGCTGGGTTAGTTTTGCTGGGTTAGTTTTGCCGGATTAGATTTGGCTTTGGGAGGATCACACCTCATGAGTTCTCGTACTTCTCATACCATGATGAATCGCCGCACGTTTCTGGAAACAGCAACCACGGTTAGCGCCGCCACCCTGCTCACCAGAAAATTCGGATGGGCTGCCGAAACTCACAGAATCCACAAAGTTGGGGTGCAGCTTTACAGCGTGCGCGACTTCATGAAGGACGACTTCGATGGGACGATCGCCAAGGTTGCCGCCATTGGCTACAAGGAAGTCGAATTCGCGGGATATTTCGGGCGGACGCCGAAGCAGGTGCGCGCTGTGCTCGACAAGAATGGTCTTACTGCCCCAGCCACGCATGTGCAGTATGACGAACTGGATGAAAAATTTCCCTCCGTCATCGAGGACTCCAAGACGATTGGTCTCGAGTACATCGTTTGCCCATGGATTCCGGAGGAGCTGCGCAAATCGCCGGACATCTGGAAAAAGGCTTCCGAAAAATTCAACCGCTGCGGAGAACAGACCAGGAAGGCCGGACTGCAGTTTGCCTATCACAATCACTGGTTCGAATTTCTTCCGGTCGAAGGCAAAATGCCTTATGACACGCTGCTGAAGGACTGCGACCCGCATCTGGTGAAGATGGAAATGGATCTTTGCTGGATCACGGTGGGCGGCGGCGATCCGTACAAGTATTTCAATGAATATCCCGGGCGCTTTCCCCTGGTTCATGTGAAGGATATTAAGAAACTGCCGCCCATCACAGCGGGCGGGGGTCAGAATTTCGGCGACAGCCTGAAAGACATTACGTCGGTGGGAAGTGGCGTGATTGATTGGAAGAAACTTTTCGCGCAGTCGCAGAAGGCCGGCATCAAGCACTACATTGTCGAACACGACAAGGCGGAGAATCCCTTCCAGAGCATCACCGAGAGTTACGCCTATCTGAGCAAGCTGACCTGGAGTTGAGGCATATGGGCACCCGGACGTCATGGTCCGGGCGTCGTTCCCAGATTCGCGGAGAATTCCAGTGAGGGGCTACGCTCTGCGGAGTGAACAATTCGGCTCCGCTTCTCGGTGACGTGCGTTTCGTGTTCGGGGTGAACGCCGACTTCTCCGCAACAATTTAGAAGGAACCCGGGCCATGCGGGATGCGTATACTGCAGCTGTCCGAAAGGGGAACCCTTTGCACAATCGCCAATTGGTTTTTCTTCTGCTGCTCGTTTCGATGCTGTCCTGCGCCGCTGTCGCAGCGGATTCCACCCCGGGACAATTGCCCGGAACGGCCATGCCTACCATCACGAGCGTGCCTGCTGGGGCGCAGGGTTCGCCGAATTTCAACCCCGATGCCGCCACGGATGCTTATCTGGCACTCATCCCTCCGCAGGCCAAGGCCCGCTCCGATGCCTACTTCGAAGGCGGCTATTGGATGATCCTGTGGGATTTTCTTTACGTCGTCGCGGTGATGCTGGTGCTGTTGAATCTTGGCTGGTCGGCGGGCATGCGCAATCTGGCCGAGCGCATCACGCGTTTCAAGCCGCTGCAGACGCTGCTTTACTGGGTACAGTACCTGGTGCTCACGACCGTGATGATGTTTCCGCTCTCGGTATATGAAGATTATTTTCGCGAGCATAAGTATGGACTTGCGACGCAAACGTTCGGCCCGTGGATGTGGGATCAGTTCAAAGGGCTGCTAGTCAGCCTGGTTCTGGGCGGCATTTTGGCGATGGTGTTGTTTGGGGTGGTTCGCCGTCTGACGCGCACCTGGTGGATCTGGGGCGCGGCCGTCAGCATCGTTTTTGCCGTGATCGTAGTTCTGATCGCCCCGGTGTATCTGGTTCCTATCTTCAACACGCCGAAGCGGCTGGATGATCCCAAAATTACTCAGCCGATTCTTCGGATGGCGAGGGCCAACGGAATCCCAGCGCATGACGTATATGAAATCGACGCCTCGAAACAGACCACGCGCATGAGCGCCAACGTCAGCGGATTCGGCCACACGATGCGCATCACGCTGAATGACAACCTGCTGCGCCGCGGATCGCCGGAAGAAATTCAGGCGGTGATGGGGCACGAGATGGGGCACTATGTGCTTGATCACATCTACAACGGAATTCTGTTCTTGTCAGTGGTGATCGTGATTTTCTTTGCGTTTCTGCGCTGGTCGCTCGACGCATCGCTGAAGCGCTGGGGAGAAAAGTGGCAGATCCGCGGAGTTGGCGACACGGCGGTACTTCCTCTGGTGATCTTGCTGGGATCGATCTTTTTCTTCGTGCTCACGCCCGTGCTGAACACGTACACGCGCACGCAGGAGCACGAGGCCGACATGTTTGGATTGAACGCCAGCCGGCAGCCGGATGGCTTCGCCCAAGCGGCGATTCATCTTGGCGAATATCGCAAGATGAGCCCGGGAACGGTGGAAGAATGGATTTTCTTCGATCATCCAAGCGGCAGGCATCGCATTCACGATGCGATGGTGTGGAAAGCGGAGAATCTGAATCTATTCCCGCCGCAGGGCGCGGGTGCGCCGTAGATCGGTTCGTGTCCAGGACGGGCACTCCCCGTCCGCTCTCCGCTTCGACATCGCCCAGTCGAAACTGCGGAGTGCTCGTATGAAAGTCAAAATCCCCACCCTGTCCCGCCGAAAAGCGGCGGGACAAGGATGGGGCACCCCTGAGAATAACTCAGATCAAGTCCGTGCTATATCAGGCATTCCAGTACACTGATAGATTCATGCATTGCGTTTACGGTATTAACGCGGTCAGCGAAGCGCTGAAGGCTCGTGGACGCGCCTTTGCGTGGGTCGGCATGGCGAAGGAGCGGCACGATTTGCGGCTGCAGCGGCTCATCGAAGATTGCCGGCGATTAAACGTGCCGGTTCGCTTTGTGCGGCGCACGGAACTGGACCGCATCGCCGGAAATGCGGCGCATCAGGGAGTGGTCGCGGTTACGTCGGCCAAGCAGTACCACGATCTGGACGACGTGATCGAGGCCAAGCGCGGCGATTATTCGTTGATTGTCGTCCTCGATGGCGTGGAAGATCCTCACAACCTGGGCGCGATTTTACGCACGGCTGACGCGGCCGGAGCGGATGGCGTGGTGATTCCCGAACGCCGGGCCGCGGGCGTAACTGGGACCGTGGCAAAGGCTTCGGCCGGCGCCAGCGAGCATCTTCCCATCGCGAAAGTCACGAATATTGCGCGTACGGTCGAGGAACTGAAGGACCGCAACATTTGGACGGTTGGGCTGGACGAAAATGGCAAGCAACTCTATGACGCGATCGACTACAACATGGATTGTGCTCTCGCGCTTGGCGCCGAAGGCAAAGGATTACACGATCTGGTGAAGAAGAAATGCGACTTCCTGGTTTCGATCCCGATGTTGGGCAAAGTTCCATCCTTGAACGTTTCAGTCGCGGCCGCGGTCGTCTTGTATGAGATCGTGCGACAGCGCCGGGCCGGCACATCCTCAAATAGCAAATAATTTCTCAATGACGTGGTTTATCCGAGTTTCTACTGTTCTCTGTTTCCTTTGTGCCGCTGTGGTGAGTGGTTTCGCTCTCGACCGCGAAGCCTTCACCTTCACAAATTACGATCTGCACGTGCGCATCGAGCCCGAGCAACAGAGGATCGGGGTCCGCGGCAAGATCACGCTGCGCAACGATTCATCTACGCCGCAGAAGATTGCGGTGCTGCAGATTTCGTCTTCGCTCGATTGGCGATCCATAACCGTCGGCGGCAAGGCGCCGCAGTTCGCGCTGCAGCCCTACGCGTCCGATATCGATCATACGGGCGCGCTTTCCGAAGCAATCGTCAGCTTGCCGCAAGAAATTGCTCCGCACTGCAGCGTGGATCTGGAGATCGGCTACGAAGGCGTAATCACTCTGGATGCGACACGGCTCACGCGCATCGGCACGCCCGACGATGCAGCAAAGAGCGCCGATTGGGATCAGATCAGCACGAGTTTCACGGCCGTGCGCGGGATCGGGAACGTGGCGTGGTATCCGATTGCGACCGAATCGGCGAATCTTTCCGATAGCGACAGCTTGGAGGAAAGTCTCGGCCGGTGGAAGCAGCGGGAGGTGGGATCGAAAATGAAAGTTGCATTTGAGAATGCAGATCCCACCAGCAACGGAACGCAGCCGGTCGTTGTTAGCAGCGGGCTCTGCAGCGGACAGACCACTCATGCTGGCAGTTCCAAGCCGCCTTCGTCCCAATGCGCCTACAGCGATATTTCGCAATCCCCGGCCACGTTTGTGATCGCGAACTACGGGGCCGTAAATCGTCCGTCGATTACGGTTTTCAATCTGCCAACGGACGCGGTCGGGGCCGAGACTTATGCCGATGCGGCGGAAAAAGCGGTTCCTCTCATTACGAGTTGGTTTGGGGTTCTGCGCGAGAGAGCACAGACCGCCGACCTTCCGGATCCTGATGCCGTGCCTTCGGAGAGCGCATCTCTGCGTCTGACTCCACTTGCCGGGCTGAGTGCCCAGTCCAGCGGCTTGGCGGCAGCGCATCAGCTCACGCATGCGGCGTTTCTATCGTTCCGTCCGTGGATCTACGAAGGCCTGGCGCACTTCGCACAGGCACTGTATGTCGAACAGGAAAAAGGACGGCCGGCAGCATTGGAGTACATGGCTGCGCATCGGGCAACCCTAAATCAGATTGAGTCCGCGACTGCGTTGTCACCCGGAGATCAAGCGAGCCACTCGCTGGTAAACACGACCGATCAGGTCTTCTATCGCAGCAAGGCGATGTATGTCTGGTGGATGCTGCGCGATATGGTGAGCGACACGGTGCTGAAGAAGGCGCTGGCGACGTATCGTCCCGAGCAGGATAAGGAACCTTCCTACATGCAGCGGCTGATCGCGGCTCAGACCGATCGCGATCTGGAATGGTTTTTCGACGGCTGGGTTTATCGCGACCGGGGATTGCCGGATTTCAAGATCGAGTCGGTGTACCCGAGACCGAGCATGGCTGGGTCCTACATTGTTACGGTCACGGTCGATAACCTTGGCAGCGCGGGCGCTGAGGTGCCAGTGATCCTGAAATTTGCCGGCGCCGACCAGGACGTGACCAAGCGCATTGAAGTTCGCGCGAAAAGCAAAGCGACGATCCGGGTAGAAGCTCCATCGCGACCGCTGGAAGTCACTGTGAATGATGGCAGCGTGCCCGAGAGCGATATCAGCAACAACAACTTCACCGTCGGGACTCCGCAAGAGTAGGCTGGTCACGGAGAAACACGTTTCGTGGGAGTCAGCTGCGTCATCCTGAGCGCAACGCTTCTCAGCGGAGCGAAGGATCTCCCTGCAGATGCATGTGGCGGGAGATCCCTCCGCCCGCTGGCAAGAGCGCGGGCGTTCGGGATGACACTTTTTTCTAAGCGCCGGTTGCGAGTTCGGTGTGATGCTACCCGCCTGTGGTAACGTTTTTACAGTCCAGGAGGAACTTTGGCCTACATCCAGTTTTTGGGCGCGGCGGGGACGGTGACAGGATCGAAACATCTGATCAACGCGGGAGACGGTTCCACGGGTGATGGTTTCACAAACAATGGCTTCAAGGTTCTGGTGGATTGCGGGTTGTTTCAAGGCCAAAAAGATTGGCGGGAGCGCAACTGGAGCGACACTCCGGTTCCGGCAAAAGAAATCCATGCGGTGATTCTGACCCACGCGCATCTCGACCACTGCGGATGGATTCCACGGCTGGTGAAAGAAGGATTTCGCGGCTCGATTTATGCCACGCCGCCGACCATCGACTTGTGTGGGATCATCCTGCCCGATTCTGGTCATCTGCAGGAAGAAGACGCGAACTTCTACAACAAGACGAAAAAATCGAAGCATGACCCTGCGTTGCCGCTGTATACCGCCGAAGAAGCACAGAAATCTCTCAGCTATTTCAAGCCGGTGAGCGTGGGCCAAACGACATCTCTCTGCTCTGAAATCTCTTTCCGCTTTGTGCCTGCGGCGCACATTTTGGGTTCCTGTATGGCGGAGATTTCGTTGCGAGAAAACGGCCAGACGCGGCGCTTGCTGTTCACCGGCGACATCGGTCGAGTGCGCGATCATAAGGTTGCGCCCGGGAAGGTTGTCCACTCCGGTCCGCAAGAGGGCGAAACGGCCGATGTCCTCGTGATGGAATCGACTTATGGGAACCGCCTACATCCGAAGGAGGATCCGCTGCCCGAACTGGCCTCGCTGATAACGGCAACAGCGAAACGCGGCGGGAGCGTGGTCGTACCGGCGTTCGCGATTGAACGCACGCAGAAATTTATTTTCATCGTGAAGCACCTGATGGAATCGGGCCAGATTCCGCGCATGCCGGTCTTCTGCGACAGTCCCATGGCCATCAAAGCCGTCGAGATTTTTCTGAAGCACACTGAAGAATACACAGACGAAACGCGGGCCATGATTCAGCGCTACGGTTCGCCGCTCCGGTGGCCCGCATTCACCTTTGCTTTGACGCCGGAAGAATCGAAGAAGATCAACCATGTGCAAATGCCGGCGATTATTATTTCGTCGAGCGGCATGGTGACCGGGGGTCGCATCCTGCATCATCTGGCGCAGCGCTTGCCAGAGCCGAAGAATCTGGTGCTGTTCATCGGCTTCCAGGCGCCGGGCACGCGCGGCTTCACGATCAAGAGCAAGGCCGACGAAGTAAAGATCTATGGCGATTACGTTCCCATCCGTGCGCAAGTCGAGGCGCTCGAACAATTCAGCGATCATGCCGACCCGCCGGAATTGCTCGAATGGCTGCGCACCTTTCGCAACCAGCCGGCGACGACGTATCTCGTCCACGGCGAGCCCGATGCGGCCGGACAGTTGCGAGACGTGATGAAACAGCAATTGGGATGGAATGTGCAGATCGCGCAGTACCGGGAGAAGGTGGAAATAGGTTGATGACTCGCAGGCAATGCTAAAATCCCGCACGATGGCCAAAAACAATTCCGCGCAAGCTCGCGCCCGGAAAATCAAATTGCTTCTGTTCGATGTGGACGGCGTTCTGACCGACGGCAAGCTCTTCATTTTCCCGGCGCCGGCGGGCACGCAGCAGAGTGTTCTCGAGGATTCTGCAAGACAGTCTGCCAAATATGGCAGCGAGAGCGGGTTCGGATTGCACAGCCAGACTATGATCGAAGCCAAAGGATTCCACGCCCACGATGGGGCCGGAATCTCGCTGGCTCGACTGGCCGGCATTAAGGCTGGACTGATTACCAAACGAGTCTCCGAGACGGTGGCGCTGCGCGCGCGGGATCTAAAACTCGAATACGTGCGGCAAGGCATTCAAGATAAACGTACGGCTTTCGATGAAATTGTCGGCGCAGCCGGACTTCGCCACGAGGAAGTTGCCTTCGTGGGAGATGATGTGATCGATCTCCCCGCCATGCGCGCGGGCGGTCTGGCGATCGCGGTAAAGAATGCCCGGGCGGAAGTGAAGCGGGAAGCCCACTATATAACTCTGCATGCCGGCGGTGATGGAGCGTTGCGCGATGCGGTCGAGTTCATCCTGAAAGCGCAGGGAAAGTGGAAGGCCGTGGTCGAGACTTACATCAGCGAGCGCAGCCCGACGGTGCAATGATCCGGCGAGAGGGCGCGCCTCAAGCGCGGGATGTTACCGCGGTGTATCGCCGGCCTTCCCAGTTCAAGATTTTTCGTTTCATCTCATTTAGAATTTCGCCGTGCTTAGAACAGGTATTGCCCTTCTTGCGTTGTTGGTTGCGTCTTGGTTGCCGGTCGCAGCTCAGCAGACGCCAGCCAATGCGCCCTCCGATCAGCCGCAAGTGCAGGTTCACATGTTGAATGTGTGCACGCCGTCCGTGGAGGAGCAGAAAGAAATCGCAACCGCGCTGGCCCGCATTCCGAAGCAGCCGCTGTTTGGCACGGATTTCGAAGTTTCCCGCGGCCGCTCGACGCTGACCGACATGCCGAGTTTTATGCGCCCCGGCGCGAATCCTGCCCCGGCTGGCGAACCGCCAGTAGCGAGTTATGTCCGGCTCAGGCGGGAGTTCGCGGTGCAGGCGCTGTTTGCCAGCTTGCAGTATTCCTTCAGCAACGACGGCCAGAACATGATTGAAACCCTGGTCTTGCACGTGCGCGATCCCAAGGATCTGATGGAAGTATCCATTGAAGACAGCGCGTCGGCGGTCACGAGCGCGGAGGAGATGCTCACCGCAAGTACTCCGGCGAGCCGCGTTCGGCTGGAACGATTTGGAAAGCCGTCGGTTGCGCTGGCCCGCTGCTCCGGGAGCGAAGCAGGTCCGCCACCGGATCAAAGCGCTTACGAACCTTTATTCGATAGCGCGTCGGATGTGCTGCGAAACTATCGCGGATTGTTGGGAGTGCGAACGCTTGTACCTCAGGAATTGGCCAGAATCAGCGGTGCGTCGACGCCGAAAGCCACCGCGAAAACGAAACGCGCGAAATCTTCCCCGGCAAAGCAGTAGAATGCTCCGTTCGTGGTGGCGCGTCGGCCACTGTGCATCGAAATTTCAGATCGGCCATCTAATCGGCAATAGAAAAAACATCCATGAGTGAAACTCGCAACGTAGTCATCATTGGCTCCGGATGCTCGGGGCATACCGCTGCACTCTACACGGCGCGCGCCAAGCTGAAACCTTTGGTCATTGAGGGGCACGAACCGGGCGGCCAGCTTTCTCTCACTACACTGGTCGAGAACTTCCCGGGATTTCCCGAAGGAATTCTTGGCCCGGTACTGGTCGAAAACATGCGCAAACAGGCGGAACGTTTTGGCGCCGAGTACCGTCTGGCCCACCTCACCAGCGTCGATCTCAGCCAGCGTCCGTTCCTGCTGCATATCGGGCACAACGTCGTGCACGCACAGGCATTGATCATAGCCAGCGGCGCCTCGGCGCGATGGCTGGGCCTGCCGCATGAGCAGCAACTGATTGGCCACGGGGTTTCGTCGTGCGCGACCTGCGATGGATTCTTTTTCTCCGGGAAAGAGATTGTCGTAGTCGGCGGTGGCGACTCCGCGATGGAAGAGGCGTTGTTCCTGACGCGCTTCGCGACGAAGGTCACTATCATTCATCGGCGCGACAGTTTTCGCGCCTCGAAAATCATGCTGGAGCGCGCGCAGAAAAACGAGAAGATTCACTTCCTGCTTGACACAGTTGTGGAGGATGTTTATGACCACAATAAGCAGGAAGTCACGGCTCTCAAACTGAAGAATGTCAAGACCGGTAAGGTCTGGGACTATCCCACCAGCGCTCTGTTTCTCGGCATCGGCCACGTTCCCAACGCAAAAATGTTCGAGGGGCAGCTGGATATGGACGCCGACGGCTATTTGAAGACGCACAACTATGTCTTTACCCGCGTGCATGGCGTCTACGCCTGCGGCGATGTGCAGGACCGCCGCTATCGTCAGGCAATCACGGCCGCGGGAACGGGGTGCATGGCGGCGATCGAAGTCGAGAAATTTCTCGAAGATCACGGGCGCTAACCCTCCGCTCACATGAGCCTGCAAAACCTGGCTATCGTCGCGTTCTACGTACGTCATAGACGTGGACGCAAGCCGGCGCGCCGTCCTGCGGTGTCTATGGCTCATGGCTATTGAGACATTTCGTGGAGGCCGCAATGTTTGCTCGCTTCGTCTGTGTCGCCGTTCTGTGCTGCAGCGCTTTTGCTCAGCAAGTTTCTCTTACGATTTATAACCAGGACTTTGCGGTAGTTCGCCAGCAGCTTCCGCTGGATCTTCACCCGGGCGAAAACCAGCTCACGGTCAACGACATTACCATGCACCTGGAACCGGACTCGGTCATTCTTCGCGATCCCGCCGGACGACACGCTGTGGATGTGCTGGAACAGAATTACCGCGCTGATCCGGTATCCCAGCTATCGCTGCTTGCCCTCTATGAGGGGCGGACCATCGATTTCGAGCTGCCCGACCACTCGATCATCAAGGGGAAAGTTGTCCGCAGCGGATACATCCGGCCTGACTCCTTCAATCTCAATGGATACAACCAGAACTATGGGGGCACAGAGGAACCGATCATTGAAGTCGAAGGCAAAATGCGCTTCGGTTTGCCTGGGAATCCGATCTTCCCCGATCTCACAGCCGAAACCATTCTGAAGCCACGCCTGGAATGGCTGCTTGTGACTGATAAGGCGGGGGACTTTCCCGCCGAATTGTCATACGTGACTGGCGGGATGACGTGGCAAGCCGATTACGACGTGATTGCACCGGAAAAAGGTGATCTGGTTGATGTCGTCGGCTGGGTCACGATGGACAACCGAACGGGAAAGACATTCGAGAATGCGCGCATCAAGCTCATGGCGGGAGATGTGAACAAGATGAGGCAAGGGCAAGGCATGCCCATCATGGCCGCGGCACAGTCTGTGGCCGTGTATGGCGGAGTTTTCTCGCCGCCTGTCACTGAAAAAACTTTCGATGAATACCATCTTTACACGCTTGAGCACGCGACTACCTTGCGCGACCGCGAAACCAAGCAGGTGGAATTTATTCATGCCCAGGGAGTCACCAGCAGGCAACTCTATATCTACGATGGTGTGAAGATTGACTCCAACCGGTACAACGGCTGGGGCTGGGACAATATTCGCAACGATCACTCCTATGGGACGGAATCGAATCCCAAGATCTGGGTGATGCGTGAGCTTGCCAACTCGCAGGCCAACCACCTTGGCATGCCGCTGCCCAAGGGGCGGGTGCGCTTTTACCGGCGCAATGAGGACGGACAAATCGAATTCACCGGCGAGAATAACATCGATCACACACCGAAAGACGAAATGATCCGCATCTACACCGGCAACGCGTTCGATCTCTTCGGCGAGCGCAAGCGCACCAACTACACTGTCGACATGGGCAGGCGCGAGGCGACCGAATCGTTTGAAATCAAAATCCGCAATCACAAGAAAGAACAAGCGAGCGTTCGCGTGGTCGAACACCTTTACCGGGGAACCAGATGGGAGATTGTCGGGAAGTCTGACGACTTTCAGAAAAAAGACAGCCAGACGATCGAATTTCCGGTGAGCGTTGCGCCTGACGGTGAGAAGGTCGTCACCTATACGGCGCATTACGCATGGTGATTCCTGTTTCCTGTTGATTTCGGCTGATCGAGTAGTCCGGCGGGCGTGACTTGGCTGTGAGGTCCTACACAGCCAGTGATCGCCGATTGTGATACAAAATTCTGTGCTTCTGATCTTCGCTCGATGCAGTTCTTCCCATAAAGTTCAGAGCCAATTCATACCACGCCAGGCAGGTGCTCCATGTTGAGGGCATTCTTCGTTCATCTTTCTGAAAATCGACGTTTGCGAAACTTCGCCGAGCGGTCTGCACTCGGACAACGAGTCTCCGGCCGGTTCGTCGCCGGCACGGAAATCGCCGACGCGGTGCGAGCCACGCAGGCGGTCAACCGAGCCGGCATGAGCGTCAGTATCGATAATCTCGGCGAGAACGTCACAAACCCGGACGAAGCCCGCCAGAGCGCGCAACTCTATCATCAGATTCTTGACGCGATCGCGGCCAATCAACTGAATGCGAATATCAGTCTGAAACTCACCCACATGGGCCTGGATATCGATGAGAAGCTGGCCCGCGATCAGGTAGCTGGACTTGTAGCTAAAGCCGCAGCGATGAAGCCAGCCGGATTTGTGCGCGTCGATATGGAGGGATCTCCATACACTCAACGCACCCTCGATTTTGTTCACGAATTACATCGCATGCCGGGAAATGGCAACAGCGTCGGCACCGTGATTCAGGCCTATCTCAAACGATCGGAAAAAGACGTTGCCGATCTGCTGGCCAACGGAGTCCGCATCCGCCTGTGCAAGGGCGCTTATAAAGAACCAGCTAGCATCGCATTCGAAAGCAAGGCCGACGTGGATGTGAATTACGTGAAGCTGCTGAAAATCCTGATGACGAGCGGCATTTATCACGGCCTGGCCACGCACGACGAAAGAATCATCCGCCAGGCGCAGGCCTTCGCAATTCGCGAAAAGATCGATCGGGATTCTTTTGAATTCCAGATGCTCTACGGCATTCGCCGCGATCTACAGCAGAGCCTGGTCCGCGAGGGATGGCGCATGCGCGTGTATATCCCGTTCGGCACCGAGTGGTATCCCTACTTCATGCGGCGGTTAGGCGAGCGCCCGGCGAACGTGTTCTTTGTTGCAAGGAACATGATGCGACGGTAATTAGACTGCGGAGCTTCGCTCTGCCAGACAGCCGAAGGCGCCTACATAGTTCGTGTAGCCGCGAAGCGCGAGCGACGTGCTCGCGCATCCGCTATGCAGTTGTTTTCCAGTTCCAGCACTCTTCATTGCGCCCTTTGCGCGTCAGCCCGGACGAATGCGTCCGGGGCTAGATATTCGGTTTTGCCTTAGGGGGCGCTTTCGCCGTTCTCGGCTGGTGCCAGGGGCAGACGGGCGGCACCGCGGATAATGTCACGTTCCTGATCCGAAAATATTCCCCGGAAACGCTCAGAGTCAATGACTCGCTCGCGCTGATCGGGTGGCATGGCTGCCAGATCGCGGACGGCCGTCCGCACCATCCGCTGGCGATCGGGCGGGAGTTGCCGCATCTGTGCAAACGTCTGGCGCGCCTGCTGTTTTTGGTCGGGAGTCAAATGCTCCCAGGTTTCCATGCGGTTCAGCATGCGCAATTGCTGTTGCGGCGGAAGATTCGAGAAGTGCTGTAAACGCTGACGAAGCCGCTGCTGCTGGTCGGGAGACAACCGGCGAAATCCAGGATCGTTCTGCAGGGCGCGTTCCTGGTCGGCGGGCGGCAGATCTTTATAGCGTCGTAGCCAGTCCCCCGCGTGTCCGCGCCGTTGCTGACGGACTTGCGCTTGCCGATTCGCTTGCGGATGCTGGGCTTGAAATGACGGGCGGGAATGGCTCTGCTGAGGGGGATGAAAATTGCCTTTTTGGGCGAGACAGGGAAGTGGCAGAATGGCAGCCAACGCGATGGCCGCGAGCCAGCCCGTGATTTGCTTCACCTGCCTCACGTTCCCGGTTCTCCATGGACTTCGCCGAAATTGCGGTTCGAAAGCAGCCGGGTTAGGGGTTCGCCGTGACATTCTGCTGCACTTCGAGGTCGTCGAGCAACTCAAAATCAGAATATAGATCGTGATTCGTTTCTAGTGATTGCAGATCGCTCACCGCCGTCCCGGGCTCTGTGCTCTCATTCAGCGAGGCCTCCTGGCCGTGATTCAGAACCCTGCTGTCATGCGTGACAAACAGCCCGACGCCGATTCCCATCAGTACGGTGAGAGCGGCGGCGAGCACGGGACGGCGGAGCCAATAGCGCCAGCCCGCCTGCGGCTTTGCGATTTCTTCCCGCAGTCGGGCCTGCAGCCGAACATCAAAATACGACGAAGGCTCCGGCGTCCGCCACTCATCCAGTAATGACATCGTTGCCCGCATCGCCTTCAACTGTTCAGCGCATGCGGTGCAAGTTTCGATGTGTTTAGTTTCGTCTGCCCCGGGCTCGACTAATCCCGCTGCCACATCGGGCATCCGTTCCCGAATCTGCTCGCAATTCATGACCTCTTCCTCGATTCCCGCCCTTCGCTTCACCAGAAAAAATACTTTCTAAATATATTCTTTTAACTGTTCCCGCAATGTCTCATAAGCCCGGAAGAGCAGCGACTTGGTGGCAGACTCACTCTTCTTCAGCACATCGGCAATCTGCTTGTAATCCATTTGCTGGTATTTGTGCATGACCACCGCCAGTCTCTGCTGCTCGGGGAGCGCTTCCACCCGGCACCGGATCGCCAGCAAACGCTCGCGCCGGACCATCGCCTGCTCCGCCGTAAGATTGCCATCCGACAGTTCGAACGTGGTGCCGGATTCCTCGTCCGGTTCATCCAGGCTGACCGTCATTTCCGGCCGTTCGTGACGCGTGTCGCGGGCATGATTGACGGCTAGATTGGTCGCAATCCGGTAGAGCCAGGTCGTAAACTTCGCGCTCGCCTCGTAGCTTGCACGCGAACGATAGATGCGCAGGAAAACTTCCTGCGCCAGATCTTCCGCGACCGCGGCGTTGCGCGCCATCCGGTACATAAAACTCACCATCGGGCGGCGATACTTCGCAACCAGATAATCAAATGCCGACTGATCCCCGGCTTTCACGCGCAGCATCATCTGCGCGTCCGAAACCGGGTCCCCGGCAATCGCACCCGGGATCACCGAGGAGGGGGGTGCCGCCGTTGCAGCCATCAGCACGCCGGAATCGAGCGCAGCCGTTCCCACACTCCATTCAACCCCGTCGGGGCTCGAAAGTTGCGCGATCTCGTCCGCTTCCGTGTGAGCGGAAGTGCTTTGCGCGTAAGCAGATACAGAGCTTGTGCCGGGCTTTGGTTCCAGTCCCATCGAAGAGCTTCGAAGCAGGGCAAAGTGGGGCGAGAATCCTGGCCCATACCCTGCAGCCGATAGGCTAACATGCACCAGACCTGTACTGGAACTCTGGATCAGGGGGGTAGGCTTTCGAGAGTGCAGCGGTTGCAGCGGAATTGAGCATTTTCCCGCAAGACGCGTCCCTGATCCTACACTCTCACTTTGACAAGTTTGCGTTTAAGATACAGCGGCTGGCAGTTGCATCGGCGAACCGCGCCCGCTTCCATGAATTCTGATTCTGAGGTTCAAGCCGCTTCCCT
Source organism: uncultured Acidobacteriaceae bacterium (assembly GCA_963772045.1). Lineage (GTDB taxonomy): Bacteria > Acidobacteriota > Terriglobia > Terriglobales > Acidobacteriaceae > Sulfotelmatobacter. The sequence goes on from CAVYWC010000010.1 coordinate 115,459, forward strand.
GTCCCGGTCCTTGAAATCACCGAGATTGCGCGAAGCGCGCTTTGACGATCATCCACTTGTCGCCGCACTGGCTCACAAGTTTGGTCTGAGTTTCGAGGACGATTCGGCCTGGCAGCATCTTTGGAAAGACAATCCAGCCTATCGCGAGATGCAAGGCAAGTTCCCCATCGGATGGGTGTTGGAAGATGCCGACGGCAGAATTCCGGGGTACTTGGGCAATATCCCGCTGCACTACGAATTTGAGGGCAGGAATGTGCGTGCCTCTGCCACTCGATCCTGGGTAGTCGACACTGCATACCGCGGTTATGCGCTCATGCTGCTAAGCCCGTTTTATAAACAGGCGAACGTGGATCTTTTCCTTGGCACGAGCGTGAACTCTCAGTCCGCCGTGGCCTCGTCCCTTTTCAAAAACGTTCGCGTTCCGGTGGGCGAATGGGATCGTAGCCTGTTTTGGATCACTCACCCGCGCGGCTTTACGGATAGCTTCTTGACGAAAAAGGGATGGGGCTTTGCCAAGGGATTCAGCTATCCCGTGGCGCTGGGCTTAGCTGTGCGCGATCGAGTCAGAGGCAGCGGGTTTCGAAATGGAGCGAACGACCCGTCTGTGGTTGCAGTGGAGGGTTTCGATGAGCGCTTTGACGACTTCTGGGCCGCTTTGCGGAAGAAGAAATCCAGGCTGCTGCTTGCGGTTCGCGATCGCGAAACCCTGGATTGGCATTTCAAGTTCGCCATCCGTAGGAATGAAGTATGGATCTACACCTTCAACGGCGCGACTGGTATGACGGGTTATGCCGTGTTCCTGCGGCAACAGCGCCAGCAAGTCGGACTCAACCGGGTATGCCTGGCCGATTTCCAGTGTCTCGACGAGGAAAAATCCAAGACTTTTTTCATGGCAGCGCTGTGGGCCGCGTTCGAACGCTGCCGGCGGGAATCGGTCCACATGCTGGAATTGATCGGCCTGCCTCCGGCATTGCAAGCCAGCGCGGAACTGGCTGCCCCCCACCATCGAAAACTCGACAACTGGATGTACTTCTACAAGAGCGGCAGCGCCGCACTGGCAGAAAAATTGAAAAGTCCGGAAGTCTGGGAGCCTTGGCTTTTTGACGGCGACTCCAGCTTGTAGGTTTCCAGTAGACCCCGTCGCGAGTCACCCGCACGCTGCCATCGATATCGAAGAACCAGGCATCCGCGTTGCCTGCGTTTGCTTGATGTCGATGATGCGTTCTTGGGTCATCGGGAGAAGGCACAACGTGAAGCCGGTCTTCCCGTAATGCCGCTCACAATATCCAAAATGAAACCCGCCAGCGAAAACTTTGGTCATAGGTCGTTGCGACTGATCCTGTCGAAGCCTAGAATGAATAGTTCTCTTATGCAGAATTTTCTTTGCAGTATGGGTCTCGCCATCCGGAGAGATGCTTCGGCTTTATTTGTTCTTATACCCGGTGTGAAAAATCATGTCTTCATACGTTGCCAAACCCGCTCCTCCCAATCAGGACAAGCGCTGGAAGCTGGTCGATGCCACCATCCGCCGCCAGGGCCAGCAAGCCCGCGGTCTGATTGAGACGCTGCACACGGTACAAGAGGCGTTCGGGTATCTTGACGAACAAGCCCTCCGCTACGTCGCCATGTCGTTGCGCGTCCCTTTGAGCCGCGCCTACGGCGTTGCAACTTTCTATCACTTCTTTACGCTGAAACCCGCGGGCCAGCACACTTGTGTGATCTGCATGGGGACGGCGTGCTACATCAAAGGAGCTCCGCAGCTGCTGGATGCGGTGCAGCGCGACCTTGGCATTGTGCCCGGAGAAACCACGGCCGATAAGAAGGTGTCGCTGCTCACGGCGCGATGCCTTGGTTCGTGCGGCCTGGCGCCGGCAGTCGTCTACGATCAGGAGGTTGCTGGCAAGGTCAGCACGGCCGCCGTCCGCGAGCACCTGAAGAAATGGGCCAGCCATGACGCCTGAGGAACTTGACGAGATCGCCGAATCGGAACGGGCGGCGCAGAGCCAGTTCACCGAGCGCGTGAATGTCTGCGTGGCCGCCGGATGTCTCTCCTGCCAAAGCCAGTCGGTCAAAGACGCGCTCGATCAGGAAGTCGGCCGCCGGGGCACGAAAGGACGCTGCCAGGTGAAGGGCGTCGGCTGCATGGGATTATGCGCGGAGGGTCCGCTGGTTTCGACCAGTACGGGTGTTCTCTATGAGAAGGTCGAGGCCGCCGACGGCGCCGCGATCCTGGATAGTCTCAGCGGCGCGCCGGTTTCGCGGCTGGTCTGTCCGACGAATATTCCCTTCTTTCAGCGCCAGAAAAAGATCGTTCTGGAAAATTCCGGTGTCATCGATCCAGAGCGGATCGAAGATTACATTGCGGCCGAAGGCTATGCGGCGCTGATCAAGGCGCTGACCGAGATGACCCCGCGGGAGGTCATCGATCAGGTCACTAAGAGCGGCCTGCGCGGACGCGGCGGCGCCGGCTACCCCACCGGCTTGAAGTGGAGCACGGTTTCGAAATCGGTGGGCACAAAAAAATACGTCATCTGCAATGCCGATGAGGGCGATCCCGGCGCGTTTATGGATCGCAGCGTGCTCGAAAGCGATCCGCACCGCGTGCTCGAAGGCATGCTGATCGCGGCCTACGCGGTCGGCGCATCGGAAGGATACGTGTACGCCCGCGCCGAATATCCGCTGGCGGTGAAGCGCCTGCGCACGGCGATTCGCCAGGCCGAGCGCATCGGGCTGCTGGGGACCGATATCTGCGGCACGCGCTTCAGTTTTCGCGTTGACGTTCGCCTGGGCGCAGGAGCTTTCGTCTGCGGCGAAGAGACCGCATTGATCGCTTCGGTCGAAGGCAAGCGCGGCACGCCTCGTCCGCGGCCACCCTACCCCGCTATGGAAGGGCTGTTTGGCGAGCCCACGCTCATAAACAACGTGGAAACCTTCGCCAACATCGCGCCCATCATTCGCAAAGGCGGAGACTGGTACGCGCAGATCGGTACGGAAAAGAGTAAAGGGACGAAAGTCTTCGCGCTTGCTGGACGCGTGCAGAACACGGGGCTGGTCGAAGTGCCCATGGGGATTTCGCTGCGCGAGATGGTTTTTGATATTGGCGGCGGCATTCCGGAAGGGCGGAAATTCAAAGCCGTACAGACCGGCGGCCCCTCCGGCGGATGCCTCCCCGCAGAATGCCTCGATATGCCGGTCGATTATGAATCTCTGGCCAAAGCCGGTTCGATCATGGGATCGGGCGGAATGATCGTGATGGACGAAAGTTCATGCATGGTCGACGTGGCCAAGTACTTCATGGATTTCTGTATGACCGAGTCGTGCGGCAAGTGCATCCCCTGCCGGGTAGGAACGTACCAGATGCACCGCATCCTCACCGCGATCGGCAACATGTCGGCCACGCAGCAAGATCTGAAAATGCTCGAGGAACTGTGCGATCTGCTCAAGCACACCAGCCTTTGCGGCCTGGGGCAGTCGGCGCCGAATCCCGTGGTCAGCACGCGGCGCTCGTTTGCCGAGGAATATCGCGCGCACGTCGAAGATCACAAGTGTCCGGCGGGAGTGTGCAACAGGCAGACGGCGGGAGAGACCGTATGAGGCCGATCGCCAGCGTAAAGACTCTGAACATCGACGGGCGCGATCTGAGCGGGCGGCAAGAGGAAACCATTCTCGATGTCGCGCGGCAGAACGGCATCTTCATTCCCCGCCTTTGCGAAATGGATGGGCTCTCGGATGTGGGCGCGTGCCGGCTTTGCCTGGTTGAAATCAAAGGCCAGAACAAGCTGCTTCCCGCTTGTGTGACCGCGGTTGAAGAAGGCATGGAAGTCACGACGGATTCGCCGCGGCTCGAGAATTATCGCCGGATGATTCTGGAATTGCTCTTTACCGAGCGCAATCACGTTTGCTCGGTCTGTGTATCCAACGGCCACTGTGAGATGCAGATGCTGGCGCAGCGGCTCGGCATCACGCATGTTCACTTCCCCTATCGCTACCCCAAAGAAGAGGTCGACGCTTCGCACGACCGGTTTGTCATCGATCACAATCGTTGCATTCTGTGCACACGCTGCGTGCGGGTGTGTGATGAAATCGAGGGCGCGCATACCTGGGACATCATGGGCCGCGGCATCGACGCCAAAGTCATCACGGACCTGAACCAGCCTTGGGGATCATCGGATTCCTGCACCAGTTGCGGCAAGTGCGTGCACGTGTGTCCGACGGGCGCGCTGTTTGAAAAAGGACGCTCGGTCGCGGAGATGCTCAAGCGCCGGCAATTCCTACCGTACTTGACGCTGATGCGGAAAGAGAATGAATGAGCGCCGAGAGCACAGAACAAAGCGTGAGTAAAAAACGCATGGCGACGGTTTGGCTCGACGGCTGCTCCGGATGCCACATGTCGTTCCTCGACATGGACGAGCGTCTGCTGACCGTGGCCGGAATGGCCGATCTGGTTTACAGCCCGCTCGTGGATGCGAAGGAATTTCCGGAAAACGTCGACCTGACCCTGGTCGAAGGCGCAGTCAGCAGCGAGGAAGATCTGCACAAAATCCGGATCGTCCGCCAGCGCACGAAGACGCTGGTTTCTCTCGGCGATTGTGCCGTAACGGCGAATGTGCCCGGGATGCGCAATCCGTTCGGAACCAAGGCGGTGTATGACCGGGCCTATCGCGAGAATGTGAGTTTTGACCCGGGCATTCCCAACCAGGTGGTTCCGGCGCTGCTGCCCAATTCGCGTCCGATTCACGAATTTGTGCAGGTAGATGTTTTTGTTCCAGGCTGCCCGCCCTCCGCCGACACGATTTTTTATGTGGTGACCGAATTACTCGAAGGGCGGCAGCCGGATTTGAGTCCGAGAACGCGCTTTGGCGCGTAGCACCGCCCCGGATGCGGCGACAGGCGCTGGGACGGGGGATTTTTTTTAAACAAGCTCTAATCACTGTAACGAAAACATGGGAGAAGTTGTGAAGCAGGACAGCGCGATTCTCGTGATTGATCCGGTGACCCGCATTGAGGGCCATTCCAAGATCACGCTCCACCTTAACGACGAGGGACGCGTTGAGGAAGCGCACTTTCACGTCACGCAGTTTCGCGGATTCGAGAAGCTCTGCGAAGGCCGACCATTTTACGAGATGCCGTCGCTGATGGCGCGCATCTGCGGCATCTGCCCGGTCAGCCATCTCATCGCGTCGGCCAAAGCTTGTGATTCACTGCTGGCAGTCCGAATTCCTCCGACAGCCGATAAGCTCCGGCGCATCTTCGGTCTCGCGCAGGTCGTGCAGTCGCATGCGCTCAGCCTCTTTCATCTTTCCTCGCCCGATCTGCTGCTGGGCATGGACGCGGATCCGGCCAAGAGCAACATCTTCGGCGTCGCGGAAAAAAGTCCTGAGTTGGCTCTCGACGGAATCCGCCTGCGGCAGTTTGGTCAGCAGATCATCGAGCGCCTGGGTGGCAAGCGAATTCATCCGGCGTGGATCGTGCCCGGAGGTGTGAGCGAACCGCTCAGCGTCGAGAATCGGGATATCATCTTGCGCGCCCTGCCCGACGCCCTGGCCATTACCGAACGCACATTGGAATGGTTCAAGAGCATCATGGAGCGATTTCGCGAAGAGATTGCCACCTTCGGCAACTTCCCCACGTTCTTCATGGGAATCGTCAAGAAAGACAATGGCCTGACTTTTTACGATGGCAAGTTGCGCATCGTCGACGCGAGCGGCCATGTGGTCGCCGACGATCTCGATCCCACGCAATACTTCGACTACATTGGCGAGAAGGTCGAGCCCTGGAGCTATCTCAAATCGGCCTACTACAAGCCCAAAGGTTTTCCGGATGGCATTTATCGGGTCGGGCCGCTGGCTCGGCTGAACGTCGCCGACCGCTGCGGCACGCCTCGAGCCGATCAGGAACTGGCGGAATTTCACGAGTTGCAACGAACGGCGGTGCTCAGCTCATTCCACTATCATCACGCGCGGCTGATTGAGATTTTGTATTGCGTCGAGCGCATGGAACAGTTGCTGAGCGATCCCGACATTCTGTCCAAGCACGTGCGCGCTCTGGCCCGGCCCAATGCGCTCGAAGGAGTTGGGGCCTGCGAAGCTCCCCGGGGCACGCTTTTCCACCACTACAAAATCGACGAGCAAGGATTGATTCGCTGGGCCAATCTCATCATCGCCACCGGGCACAACAATCTCGCTATGAATCGCAGCGTGCTGCAGGTGGCGAAACGTTTCGTTCACGGCAAGAAGCTGGCGCCCGGCATGCTGAACCGGGTGGAGGCCGTGATTCGCTGCTACGACCCTTGCCTGAGCTGTTCAACCCACGCTCTTGGCCAAATGCCGCTTCAAATCCAGCTCATCAGCCCGGAAGGCGGAGTATTAGACGAGCTGGTTCGAGACTGACACTCGCGCCCTGAACCAGCCCGTCTGCCAACCGCTTGTCACTTCTTATGCGGCGGCTGCTGCCTCTCCTGCATATGCTGCTGTTGCTGCGCCTGCCGTTGCTGCAAGTGCTGCGTCTGCTGCTGGTGCCTTTGCTCCATCTGCTGGGTTTTTTGCGGAGGAGCTTTCTGCATTCGCTGATGTTCCTGCTCCTGCCGCGCCTGCAGCTGTTGCCGCTGCTTTTGTTGCTGGTTGTAAAGCTTTTCCTGCTGTTGTTGATATTTCTGGTCGAGCTTCGCATTCCCTGTATTAGGCGCGGACGGGTGCTGCATGGGAGGTAGCTCGTTAGGATGAACCGCCGATTTACCCGCATTGTTTTCCGGTCGCGACTCCGCACCCCGATTGTTTTCCGGCCTGGCATTGCCGCGATTTGCGGCGGCGCGGTTTGCAGGAGGGTGATACTCGCCTCCAGCTGCTTTGGCGGCTACGACTCCTTTGCCGCGAAATTCCGTGGGTTTGGCAGTGGCCGCAACCGGAGGTTTGCCGTGGTTCTGGCTCGCACGAAGATCCCGATTCGCCTGAGCCGTCCTCATCAGCTCCTGTTGACTCGCCACCGGCCCGATGTGCCGTTCCTGGGCGGCCCTCTCCTCCTGCGGCGTCGGCCGTGCGTTGATGCCGCCAGGTCCTCCGTTAAAACTCACGTGATTCACGGTCTCATGATTGATTCTTTGGTCGTAAACGTTGTGAATATCCCTCTCATTGACGTTCATCACGGCGCGGTTGTAATAGAAGTGATTATTCTGCCAACGCCCGCCGTCGAAGCCGTTGCCGAAATAACCGAAGCCGTAGTCGATTCCTCCGTAGAAACCAACAACTGGGCCCCAGTATCCTTCATGGAAAAGAAAAGCTCCGTTGTCCCAGCCCCACCAGGGCGGAGTCCATAGATATCCGACCTCCGGTGCCTCGACCCAGGTTCCCGGTACCCAGTAATAATCCTGATCATCGGCATCCCAGGCCCAATACCCGGGCGTCCAGATATATCCATCTCCGGGACATATCGGTTGCTCGTATACGGGCAAAGGCGGCGGACCGAACGACACGGAAATCCCAACTTGAGCACCAGCTTTTGTGGAAAAACCTAGCGCGAAAACGGCGACCAGCAACAACGTCGGACGGAATGACTTTCTCATCTACATCCTCCTCGGAACGTCGTCTCGAATTTTTTAACCCAATTTTCCTTATTGATTTTGATCCACGCGCAACAACATCAAAGTTCCATTCTCCAGCTTGACATTATTTTTTTCTGAACTGATCACCGAAGCCTGCGTCGGATTGCTGGGAGTCGAGAGCTTCAGATGCGAGAATCCGACGATACCCTGGGTCTGGCCCGTGATGGCAGGACGCTGATTGCCACTGCCCGAGGTTTCGCCACCCGTCTCGCCCGGAGGTGTGTTTGCCGGAGGTGTGTTTGCCGGAGGTGTGTTTGCCGGAGGTGTGTTTGCCGGAGGTGTGTTTGCCGGAGGTGTGTTTGCCGGAGGTGTGTTTGCCGGAGGTGTGTTTGCCGGAGGTGTGTTTGCCGGAGGCATGTTTGTCGGCGCAGCCCGCCCACCGCCCATGCCGCGTCCAGCCCCGTCAGGCGTTGGAGCCGGAATCGCGGACGAAGGCGCCTCGCTAGCACCAGCGTTGCCGCTATTACTGGGATTCAGCGCCTGCGGCGAGATCACCGCTTGAATCGAGAGTGGGTAGGAAACTTTCCCGGTATTCGTGACCGCCTGATCGAAAACGATCCCGACTTCGGATTCCTTATCCTGCTTATTTCTTACCTGGGCTTCGGTGACGCGACCAACAATCTCGGTGTCTTTGGGCATGAGCATCATGCCGTTACTGGCCTTAAGATCTTGCGTCACCTTCGCAGTGACTTCTTCTCCGGTTTTGGCCTTCTTAGCATCGATCGTCTTGGTGAGTTCCACCGGAATCACGCTGCCCGGCGCGATTCGCGGAGTCGCGGTTTGCGAAGCAGCCGCCGACTCGGGTTGCGCGGCCTGAGCGCCCGTTGCCGCATGGTTGATTGCAGAAGGCGCCGAGGTCTGCGCCAGACACAGCCCCCACAGGCCGAGCACCATCACGATACTCAACAGAAGTCTTGCCATCGTAGGATCTCCTTCAACCTGTAGCCCCAACTTGTAACCCTGAACGAAATGGCGCGACTCTACCTAAGATGTGCGGCTGCGCTTTTGGGTTATAAGCGAAAAGTGGAGGCGAGAGCGTTCGGGGTTCGGCGCCAACCCCACGTGGCATCTCCATAGAGGAAACAAACTCCATTCCAGTACCGGATTCACCCTAGTTGCAGACCGAGACGAATTCGGTAAGGTCAGTTCTCGGTTATTTATTTCACGAATGCTGTAACGAACTGATTCTGATCGTCCGCGCCCTCGGAAATCGGCCCAGATAGATCAAGCACGGATCCATCAAGATTGATAGCCATAGCGTCTTTGGAGATTTGGATTTATGGCTGCGAACACATTCGCCGCATATGCGGTTTACCCGCACACCACCGGCCTCGAAGGCGTGACTGAAGCTCTTTTGCGGGGAGGGTTCGACAAGGAAAGCATTTGTATGATGCTGCCGGCTGAACATCCGATCTCTACGCTGGTGCGGCAGGCCAGCACCGGCTCGGCCGATGGCGTGGCGAGCCAGGAGGCAGCGGGATTGATCGGCTGGCTGTCGGAATTTGGAGCGGTTTTCATCCCCCGTTTCGGATTCTTCATTCGCTCCCAGGAGTTCTTCCAAACTCTGATGACCGGCGATGCTTCCGGCGACTCCGGCGCCCTGGCGGCGCTTGGCTTCCCCGAGGACAAGGCGAGGCAGTTTGGCAATCAGTTGCGCAACCTTGGCGTCTTGCTGTATCTCTCCTGCGCAGAGAAGACCGACATGGGATGGGCTCTGGAATTGCTCCGCTGCACGGGGGCACAGGAAGCCGGTTTCTTGAGGCCGGTTTCTTGAGGAATGACCCCGCCTTGGCGACCTCTGCCTGAACGGATGCCGTTGCTGCGACACTCCTCAAGGCTCTGACCCTCTAGCCACACTATGTACGGTAAAGACCCTAGAGGAAGGCCGCCACGGTCGTGGTATCAATTCCCAGACGGACCGCCCGCCATGCGCCATTTTCACGGATTCCTGGGTCGTGCAAATGGCGCGCTGCGCGTGGTTCCGGTCCCTCGAATTTGCTTTCACGAATTTGCGTTGTGTGGATTACAGGCTGACGAACTGGCGTGCGCCAGGTCCCCCGTCAATGCCGGAGGATATAAGTCTTGAAAAAGAGCGAACACAGCACCTTGACGATCAGCGCCAAGGGCGATCAACAGCAAGCCAAGACAAACGGCAACGGATCTTCGGCGGAAACTTCGTCGGATCTGGCCATGATCCTCGGCGCACTACATGCCGTGCGCGACGGCGATTTCTCGGTTCGCCTTCCCGGTTCATGGACCGGGCTTCCCGGCAAGATTGCAGACGCCTTCAACGAAATCGTCTCCGCCAACCAGCAGATGGCGGGGGAATTGAAACGCATCGGACAGACCGTTGGTAAAGAAGGAAGAACGCGCGAACGCGCCCGCTTCCACCAGTCGCGCGGCGCGTGGGGCGAGATGGAGGTTTCAGTCAACACACTGGTGGAAGATCTGCTGCGTCCCACCGCGGAAGTGACTCATGCGATTGCGGCCGTAGCTCAGGGCAATTTGACGCAGACGGTTCGGCTGGAAGTCGATGGGCGGCCTCTGGAAGGCGAGTTCCTGCGTTCCGCGAAGCTCGTCAACACCATGATCGAGCAGCTCGGAGTGTTCACCGCCGAAGTGACGCGCGTGGCCCGCGAAGTCGGAACCGACGGCAAACTCGGCGGACAGGCGCTGGTTCCGGGTGTGGCCGGAACGTGGAAGGATCTGACCGATTCCGTGAATTCGATGGCCAGTAACCTGACTGGCCAGGTGCGAAACATTGCGGAAGTGGCAACGGCCGTGGCCAGCGGCGACTTGTCACGAAAGATCACGGTCGACGTACGCGGCGAAATTCTGCAGCTGAAAGAAGCCATCAACACGATGGTTGACCAGCTGCGCTCGTTTGCTTCGGAAGTGACGCGCGTGGCCCGCGAAGTCGGAACCGAAGGCAAGCTGGGCGGACAGGCAATCGTTCCCGGCGTCGCAGGAACGTGGAAAGATCTCACCGACTCTGTCAACGCCATGGCCGGCAACTTGACCGCGCAGGTGCGAAACATCGCCGAGGTAACTACGGCCGTAGCCCGCGGCGACTTATCCCGCAAGATTACGGTCGACGTGAAAGGTGAAATTCTCGAACTGAAAGACACCATCAACACGATGGTCGACCAGCTCAACGCGTTCGCCAGTGAAGTCACTCGCGTGGCCCGCGAAGTCGGAACCGAGGGCAAACTCGGAGGGCAGGCACGCGTCCCGGGCGTCGGAGGAACCTGGAAAGATCTCACCGACAACGTCAATTTCATGGCCAGCAACTTGACCGGCCAGGTACGGAACATTGCCGAAGTGGCAACCGCGATCGCGAGCGGCGATCTTTCAAGAAAGATTACGGTCGACGTCCGCGGCGAAATTTTGCAGCTCAAAGAAACGCTGAACACGATGGTCGATCAGCTCAATCGTTTCGCCGGCGAAGTGACGCGTGTAGCCCGCGAAGTCGGTTCCGAAGGGCGGCTTGGCGGACAGGCGAACGTCCCCGGCGTCGCAGGCACGTGGAAGGACTTGACCGACTCCGTCAACTCGATGGCTGGAAACCTCACGGCGCAGGTCCGCAACATTGCCGAAGTCACAACGGCCGTGGCTCGCGGCGACCTGTCGCGCAAAATCACGGTCGACGTGAAGGGAGAAATCCTCGAGCTCAAAGACACCATCAACACGATGGTCGATCAGCTCAACGCGTTCGCCGGCGAAGTTACGCGCGTGGCCCGCGAAGTCGGCACAGAAGGCAAACTCGGCGGACAGGCTCTGGTTCCCGGAGTCGGCGGCACGTGGAAAGACCTTACGGATAACGTCAACTTCATGGCCTCGAACCTCACCGGCCAGGTGCGCAACATCGCCGAAGTCGCGACCGCCGTGGCCCGCGGCGACTTGTCTCGCAAGATCACCGTCGACGTGAAGGGAGAAATCCTCGAACTGAAAGACACCATCAACACGATGGTCGACCAGCTTCGTTCGTTTGCGTCGGAAGTCACCCGCGTGGCTCGCGAAGTCGGAACGGACGGCAAACTTGGCGGACAAGCGGTGGTCCCCGGGGTCGGTGGAACTTGGAAAGACCTCACCGACTCCGTCAATTCCATGGCCAGCAACTTAACGGGTCAAGTGCGCAACATCGCGGAAGTTTCCACGGCCATCGCCAGCGGCGACTTGTCGAAGAAAATCACGGTCAACGTCAGCGGCGAGATTCTGCTGCTGAAAGAAACCATTAACACGATGGTCGACCAATTGAACGCGTTCGCGGCCGAAGTAACGCGCGTGGCCCGCGAGGTCGGGTCGGAAGGCAAACTCGGCGGTCAGGCTCAAGTCCCGGGCGTGGCTGGAACCTGGAAAGATCTCACCGATTCGGTCAACTCAATGGCTGGCAACCTGACTGCGCAGGTTCGCAATATCGCCGAAGTGACCACGGCCGTAGCTCGCGGCGACTTGTCGCGCAAAATCACCGTCGACGTGAAGGGAGAAATTCTCGAACTGAAGAACACCATCAACACGATGGTCGACCAGCTCAATGCATTCGCGGGCGAAGTGACGCGGGTGGCCCGCGAAGTCGGCACGGAAGGCAAACTCGGCGGGCAGGCGAACGTCCCCGGCGTTGCGGGAACGTGGAAGGACCTTACCGATAACGTCAACTTCATGGCCGGAAACTTGACGGCGCAGGTGCGAAACATCGCTGAAGTAGCAACCGCCATTGCCAGCGGTGACTTGTCCCGAAAGATCACGGTCGATGTCCGCGGCGAAATTCTGCAGCTCAAAGAAACGCTGAATACAATGGTCGAACAGTTACGTTCGTTCGCCGCCGAAGTTACGCGCGTGGCCCGCGAAGTCGGTTCAGAAGGCCGGCTTGGCGGACAGGCTAACGTCTCCGGCGTGGCCGGAACGTGGAAGGATCTTACCGACTCGGTCAACGCCATGGCCGGCAATCTCACGGCGCAGGTGCGAAACATTGCCGAAGTGACCACGGCCGTGGCCCGGGGCGATTTGTCCCGCAAGATCACGGTCGATGTAAAGGGCGAAATTCTCGAGCTGAAGAACACCATCAATACGATGGTCGACCAGCTCAACGCCTTCGCGGCGGAAGTGACGCGCGTGGCCCGCGAAGTCGGCACAGAAGGCAAACTCGGAGGGCAGGCCGAAGTCCCCGGCGTGGCCGGAACGTGGAAAGACCTCACGGATAACGTCAACGTGATGGCCGCGAACCTCACCGAACAAGTTCGCGGCATTGTGAAAGTCGTGACCGCCGTCGCCAATGGCGAACTCACGCAGAAGCTGACAGTGAACGCGAAGGGCGAAGTGGCTGCGCTTGCGGAGACCATCAACAACATGACCGACACGCTGGCGACGTTCGCCGACCAGGTCACGACGGTCGCTCGCGAAGTCGGCGTGGAAGGCCGTCTTGGCGGACAAGCCAATGTTCCGGGCGCCGCCGGAACCTGGAAGCATCTCACCGGCAACGTGAACCTGCTCGCCGACAACCTGACGAATCAGGTGCGCGCCATTGCCGAAGTTGCGACCGCCGTTACCAAGGGCGACCTCACGCGCTCGATTCAGGTCGAGGCCCGCGGCGAAGTGGCGCAGCTCAAAGACAACATCAATACGATGATTGACAACCTGCGGCTGACGACCGACCGCAACACCGAGCAGGACTGGCTAAAGACCAACCTCGCTCGCTTCACCGGAATGTTGCAAGGCCAGCGCGATCTTGCCACGGTCGGCCGCCTGCTGCTTTCGGAACTCTCGCCCCTCATCAACGTGCAGCAGGGATTGATTTATCAGATGGAGAGCGACGATTCGGCCGAGCTTGTCATGCTCTCCGCATTTGCCAGCGATCCGGACGATGACAAACTGCACCGCGTGAAGATCGGCGAAGGATTAGTCGGACAATGTGCCGCGGAAAAGCATCGCATGCTGATCGGGGATTTGCCGCCCAACACGGTTTCGATCCGCAGCGGGCTGGTCGAAGCGGTTCCGCGCAATGTGATTGTGTTGCCGGTGCTGTTCGAAGACCGCGTCAAAGCTGTGATCGAACTGGCTTCGCTCACTGCGTTCACCGCCTCCCACCTGGCATTTCTGGAGCAACTCACGGCCAGCATTGGAATTGTCTTCAACAGCATTGAAGCCACCATGCAGACCGAAGCCTTGTTGAAGCAGTCGCAGCAGCTGGCCACCGAGCTGCAAATGCAGCAGAAAGAGTTGCAGCAGACCAACGAACAACTGGCGCAGAAAGCGCAACAGCTGGCCGAGCAAAACGTCGAAGTCGAACGCAAAAACCAGGAAATCGAACAGGCGCGCCGCGCTCTCGAGGACAAAGCCAAAGAGTTGGCGCTCACATCCAAGTACAAATCGGAATTCCTCGCGAACATGTCGCACGAGTTACGCACGCCGCTGAACAGTATTCTTGTTCTCGGCCAGCAACTCAGCGACAATCCTGACGGGAACCTCACGCCCAAGCAGGTTGAATTTGCCCGCACCATTCACGGTGCCGGCACGGACCTGCTCAACCTGATCACCGATATTCTCGATCTCTCGAAGATTGAGTCGGGCACGGTTTCGGTCGAAGCAGAAGAAGTCTTCTTCGCCAACCTGGTGGATACCGTGGAACGGCCATTCCGTCACGAGGCGGAAAGCCGGCATCTTGCCTTCCAGGTGCATACCGATCCGCACCTGCCCCGAAGCCTGGTGACAGACTCCAAGCGTCTACATCAGGTGCTCAAGAACTTGCTCTCGAATGCATTCAAGTTCACCGAGCAAGGCACGGTCAGCCTGTCGGTCACGCTGGCGGCGGCAGGCTGGAGCACCGATCATCCGATCCTCGGAAAATCCACGCCAGTTATTGCGTTCGAAGTGGCCGATACTGGTGTCGGCATCGCAATCGACAAGCAGCGCATCATCTTCGAGGCCTTCCAGCAGGCAGACGCCAGCACCAGCCGCAAGTACGGCGGGACGGGATTGGGGCTGGCCATCAGCCGCGAGTTGGCCAATCTTCTGGGCGGTGAAATTCAGTTGCGCAGCGCTCCTGGACAGGGGAGCACGTTCACGCTTTACCTGCCTCTGATTTACAAAGGGCCATCGAGCGGAGCAGTTGCGGCGGAAAAGAAAGTGGTCGCGTCAGCTTCGCCCGTGCCGGTCTCGGTCGTCAGCGTGGCGGAACGCGTGATCGAGCACGTTCCCGATGACCGAGACAACCTGCAGCCCAACGATGCGGTGTTGCTGATCGTCGAGGACGACACTCACTACGTGCGGGTCTTGCGTGATCTCGCCCGCGATAAAGGATTCAAAGTGCTGGTCGCGACCGGTGGCGCTGAGGCTCTGGCTTTAGCGAAGGAGTTCCATCCCACCGCGGTTTCGCTCGACGTTTTCTTGCCTGACATGCTGGGTTGGACCGTGCTCAATCACCTGAAGCAGGATCCCGCGACGCGCCACATTCCAGTGCAGATGCTGACCCTCGACGAGGACAGGCACCATGGACTCTCGCGTGGAGCATTTTCTTTTGTCACCAAGCCCACCACTGCGGATGGCTTGGAGATGGCGCTGGCGAGGATCAAGGAGTACTCCTCCCCTCGCAAGAAGCGTCTGCTCGTGGTCGAGGATAATCCAGCAGAACAACTCAGCATCCGCGAATTGCTCGGCTATGAAGACATTGAAGTGGTCACAGCCGCTACAGGCAACGATGCTCTGAAGCTCGTGACTGAGGAAATGTTTGACTGCGTCGTTCTGGACTTGCGCTTGCCCGACATGTCGGGTTTTGACGTGCTCGAGCGCTTCCGCGACACGCCGGAGATTGGCGATTTGCCGATCGTTGTCTTCACCGGGAAGGAGCTTTCCCCGGAAGAGGACGCGCGCTTGCATATGCTGGCGCGCAGCGTGGTGCTCAAGGGCGTGGAATCGCCTGAGCGCCTGCTGGATGAAACGGCGCTGTTCTTGCACCGTGTCGTCTCCGATCTCCCGGCCGCCAAGCAGAAGATGATCGAAACCTTGCACCGATCCGACGAAGCATTGGCCGGCAAGCGAGTGCTGGTTGTCGACGACGATGTGCGCAACATCTTCGCTTTGAGCAGCGTCCTGGAACGTCGCCGCATGAATGTGCTCACCGCGAGCACGGGCCGCGAAGCCATCGCGATGCTGGCATCCACTCCCGACGTCGCCATCGTCCTCATGGACGTGATGATGCCTGAGATGGACGGATACGAAACTATGCAGGCAATCCGCGCCAACCCGCAGTTCCGGCGATTGCCCATCATTGCTTTGACCGCGAAGGCGATGAAAGGCGACCGCGAAAAATGCCTGGAAGCTGGAGCATCCGAATACCTTGCCAAGCCTGTGAACACGGAGCAGTTGCTTTCCGCGTTACGGATGTGGCTGCATCGCTGACGAATACTGGTAGGTTTTCAATCGCAGATGGGGACAGAGGACTCGAATGACGGCAGACGAGAAGGTCAACATTTTATTGGTTGACGATCAACCGGCAAAGCTTCTCAGTTATGAAGTCATGCTGGAGGAACTGAACGAGAACCTCATCAAAGCAACTTCCGCCAAAGAGGCGCTGGAAAAGCTCCTGCGGACCGAATTCGCCATCGTGCTCATGGACGTCAACATGCCGGAAATCGACGGCTTTGAACTGGCGAGCATGCTGCGACAGCATCCCCGCTTTCAAAAAACAGCGATCATCCTGATCTCCGCCATCAACCTCACCGATCTGGACCGTCTGAAAGGGTATCAGCGCGGGGCGGTTGATTACATTTCGGTTCCGGTCATCCCTGAGCTCTTGCGGGCAAAGGTCAAAGTATTTGCCGAATTGCACCGCAAGACGCGCGAGTTGCAGGCGCTCAATCGAGAATTAGAGAAACGCGTCGAAGAGCGCACCGACGAACTGGAGAAGCGCGCCGAAGTTCTGGAGCAGCTCAATCTGATGCTCGCGCATAAAAATCAGGAACTCGACGCCATCATTCACACCGCGCCCGATATTATTTTCAGCCGCCAGGCGAACGGAGCCCGAGATTACATCAGCGACCGCTTCTATGAATACACCGGCGCCGCGCCCGGCAGCGCTCAGGGCTTGGGCTGGATGGAGTATGTGCATCCCGACGATAAAGACAAAGCCACGGCGGAATGGAACAACTGCGTGGAGTCCGGGGCCAATTACGAAGCGGAATATCGGTTGCGATCCCGCGACAATCTTTATCGCTGGTTTCGGGCGCGCGCCGTTCCCATTCGCGACGAAAAGGGCGAAATTGTTCGCTGGTACGGCATCTGTTCTGATATTCATGACAGCAAGCTGCTCGAGCAATCCATGCGCGAAAGCGCGACCAAACTGGAGAGAATGGTGGATGAGCGTACGGCCGAACTGCGCGAATTGTCCGTCCGCCTGATGACCATGCAGGACCAGGAACACCGCCGCATCGCCCGCGAGTTGCACGACGGGCTGGGCCAGGAACTCGCCGTCGCAAAGATTGTTCTCGATAGCGCCTTGCAGCATGAATCAGCTCCCACTGCAAGGAAGGCGTGCACGGAAGGCATCAGCATTATTGATCGCGCCATTCAGCAGGTTCGCAGCATGTCGCACCTGCTGCATCCCCCTTTGCTCGACGAAGTCGGACTGTTATCAGCGATTTCCTGGTATACCGATGGGTTGGCCGAGCGCAGCGGGATTCAGACTTCGTTGCATGTCGAGCCGCAAGAGTTCCCTCGCCTTTCGCCTGATCTGGAAACAGCAATTTTCCGCATCGTTCAGGAAGCTCTCACCAACGTCTTCCGCCACGCGGCTGCAACTCGCGTTTGGATCACGCTGACGCAGCGCGGAGTTCAGACTATTGTCAGCGTGCGCGACGACGGCCGCGGGATCGGCGCGAAAATCGCCCAACTACAGCCGGAAAGTTTGGGCGTCGGAATACGAGGCATCAAGCAGCGCGCCAAAGAGTTTGGTGGCGAACTCCGGGTATCGAACGCGAATCCCGGCACAATGCTCGAAGTCATCATCCCGTCGCCACTGGTCTGCCAGCCAACCCCTTTAGTGAACGAGTGCGCGCAGGCCGGCGACTGATCCGGCTTTCTACCCCTTAACGCCGGGAGCGCTTTTAATCCCTCGAGAATCCATTCCACGCCCTGAGAAGCATTCGTAGCTTTCAGCTGCTGCGCGATTCCGTGGGGCCCACCTCTGAACTGATCTGAATTTCCACCTGGATGGGGAAGCGGGTGCTGATTGTTCCCAGCAAACCAGCACCCGCTTTTGGGGCGTTGTGTCGAGGATTTGAGAATAGAGTCGGAGGGGCCGTAGCACAATACTGTCATCTATGTAGGTTCAGCGTGAGAACCCTCTAAAAAGCTGGCCACCTACTCAGGGCTCCTCATCGGTTGCTCGAAATATGAACTGTCTCGCGGCGGGCTCAATGTCGCGATGAACCTCAGCAAACCTTTGTTTGTAGTCGCGAGACTCCACCGTACAACCAGGGTCGTAGATCGAACCGCAATCTGAAGATTTCGAAAACTTTTCCTCCGCATCCACTCCCATCAATTCACGCCATTTGCACGGACTTTCCGAACGCTCCTCATACCTCAATCCTCTAGCGATGAAACTGCTGCGTGTTGCGCACGTAAACCGCTCTCTGTGCCACCGCATCTATAGTGCCGCGGGCGAATCGGCCGTGAGGCAGGGACTGCAGACCTTCCGCCGTTTTCGCAGTTTGCTGTGAATATTCGAGTAACTTCAAGGGACCCCAGATCATGACACTCCGCCAGCCCCCACAAAGCAGCGTGCAGCAGCCTCTGAATTCCATTGAAGTCTGGGGACATTACAACAACTATCGCTCCGCCGGGCTGAAGGGTTCGGCCATGGTTCACGCCGTACTGATCGGCTTCATCGTCGCGGCTTCATTCGGACCTCATGTGGTGCAACAGACGAAGCCTCGGGAAGTGGTTACGCTTATTGCCCCTTCCCCGGATACTTACACCATACAGACCGCGAGGAGGGAGGTCAGTGGCGGGGGCGGAGGCGGGGAGCACGATCCGTTGCCTGCACCCAAAGCGAATCTGCCGAAACTCGACGTGCAGCAGTTCACGCCGCCGCAGATCGTTTTACACAACGAACATCCGAGACTCGCGGCTGTGCCTAGCGTAGTGGTTCCACCGCAGGTGCACCTGGCGGAGAATCACATGCCGAACCTGGGCAATCCCGAGGCGGTGCCGCTACCGTCGGCTCCGCCCTCGAATGGAATTGGAACCGGCGGCGGAATCGGCGCCGGGTCGGGCGGCGGAGTCGGCGCAGGACATGGCGCAGGCGTTGGTCCCGGCAGCGGCGGTGGAATTGGTGGCGGCGTTTACAAAGTTGGCAGCGGAATCACCGCGCCCAAGCCCCTCGACACTCCCGATCCCGAGTACACCGAAGCTGCGCGCCAAGCCAAGATCCAGGGAACCTGCATTCTGTGGCTGATCGTCGACGCAGAAGGACATCCGCGCGACATTCGTGTGGTGCGCGGTCTCGGCTACGGCCTCGACGCGAAAGCGCTCGAAACTGTCCAACAGTGGCGTTTTGAACCGGCGCGTAAAGACGGCCAGCCCGTAAATGTCCAGGTGAGTGTAGAAGTCGGCTTCCGTCTGTACTGAAAAACTAATACTCGGGCACGGACTCCCTCCATTTCTCGCTGACCCCGCTGACCCCGGGCGTCAACTTACGACAACCCACTTTAGTTCGTCCTGCCTCCATTCAGCCCCTCCAGAGCGCGTTTCGCTGCAGGGAGTCGCTTTCTCGTGGAAAAAGATTCGCCAACTCTAAGTTTTTCTCTGGTTTGCGTACAGCAACACGCAATATCAATTACAGCCACATCCCGATAGAGGAGTTGCCAGATTTTTTTTAGTCTCTTTGCAGGCTGGACGCTCTCGGACCTGTTTTTAGAGAGTAAAGGCCGAGACGAAGAACAAGGATTCGAAGGAGACTACCATGGCGACCTGCGTAATTTCCTCAACCGCTGCGGACTTGATTCCAGTTCAAAAAGATGCCAAGAATCATAGTGCCGAGCATAACCTGGTTCAGCGTGCTCAACGAGGCGACGAGCAAGCTTTTGCCAGTCTGTTTGAGTTGCATAAGAAACGCGTTTATTCCGTTTGCCTCCTGATGACGAAGGACGTGGCTGAAGCCGAGGATCTGACCCAGGAAGCATTTCTGCAGGTCTTCCGGACCATCGGGACTTTTCGCGGCGAGGCCGCCTTCTCCACGTGGCTGTACCGCATCGCAGTGAATACGGTCCTGATGAAACTGCGCCGCCAGAAATCGCGAGCGGTGCTGTCGTTGAATGAACCGGTATCCGCTGAGTCTCCTTCGCTATCGCACGATATTGGACGGAAGGATCCCCGGCTGACCGGAGCGGTCGATCGCATCGCTCTGCTCCGCGCCATTGAATCTCTGCCCGAAGGCTGCCGCACAGTTTTCGCGCTGCACGAAATCGAAGGCTATCAACATCACGAAATCGCACGCCTGCTGCAGTGTTCGATCGGAAATTCCAAATCCCAACTTCACAAAGCGAAGCTGAAAATGCGCGATCTGCTGTTTCCCAAGCGCCGTATTCCGCGGCGCCGGACGAATCCTCGCCTTTCTGCCTGTCTGACACCGATAAACTACGACGCTTCTGAACCCGCTCTGACGGCTCCGGCCGTTGTTTCTGTGAAGGAACCACGAGCGGCGTGATTGCTACCAATCTAACGCAAAAGGGCAGATGTTACGTGGATGTCGGGGCCATAGTTATTGTTGAAGAAGAGAGCCGGACTGATGAGAGCCCCTCCCCATCCAGCGTCGCGGACTTGACTACCGCGGCGCCGTTTGCGGAGGGACCTATCGCATTTATCGACCTGCTCGGGCGATCGGTTCTGGAGCATACCATCGAGCGCCTTCGTAGCATGCACGTGAAGGTAACGTCGCTGATTGTGCCTCCGCATCTGGCAACCTCCATCCCGGTATTTCGCGCTCCACTAGGGAACGTCAATGTCCGCGTCGCCGACGATGCATGGTCGGCAGTCGTCGAGATTCTCGAGAGCTATTGGAAAAACGGCTGTGACTGCGCATTCATCGCTAAACCAAGCGCTTACATTGAGGCCGACCTGTCTGATCTGCTCGATTTCCATCGCCAGGGCGAGCGAACCGTCACCCGCGCCTCCGATCGCGAAGGTGCGTTGGACCTCTGGGTCATGAGCTGCGATCCAGCGGCAGAGACAAACGGTAGTTCATTGACTGCGGCGCTGCTCCACCCCGATTTCTTTCCGGCGTCGTACTTCGTGAAGGAATATGTGCGGAGAATTTCTCACCCTCGGGATTTTCGTCAACTCGCGACTGATGCGTTCCTGGGACGCTGCCATCTGCATCTCATAGGTGAGCAGATTCGGCCTGGAGTTTGGATGGACCGGGGCGTGGAAATCCGGCGCGGTGCCCGCATTGTCGGCCCTGCATATCTCGGCCAACAGTGCACCATCGGCGAGCGCGCCGTGATTACGCGTTTTAGCAATGTGGAATGCGATTCGTACATTGACTACGGTACCGTGATCCAAAACAGTTCTATCCTGCCAGGCACGTACGTGGGTATTTGGCTCGATGTGCGTCATTCGATTGTTCAGGGCAATAAGCTGCTCAACCTGGAACGCGATGTGCTAGTCGAAATTTGCGATGACCGGTTGCTGCGCTCCAATCTGCCGGCATGTGCGCCGAAACGAGTTCCACTGCGCGTGCCAAAACCTGCGTATCGCAGTTCTCCGCCGCAAGAACGGCTCGTGGATAGGATCCGCTCAGTAAATAGAAGAACTGAATTTGAATCTTAGGGGAGCAACCAATGTGTGCCAGCAGACCTGTGATCGTAATGCAAGTGCCGGAGCGGCTCTACGAATCCCAAGCTATAGATTTTCGCGACGACCTGAAACATTTTCTCCAGACCGAACGTCCACGCATCGTTCTTGATTGTTCGGGGATCAAGGATATTGATAGCACCGGCGTCGAAACATTGCTCCATTGCATGGATGAAGCGATGAAACGTGATGGCGATGTGAAACTGGCCGCGGTCGCGCCCGGGTCCGCGGTAATTCTCGAGCTGATGAAGGTTGATCGACTGTTCGAAGTCTTCGACAGCGCCGAAGAAGCGGTTCAGAGCTTTCACTCCTATCCACTGCACGAGATTCCCCAAGAGCAGACGTGGATGGAAAGCATTGCCGAATTCAAGGCAGCCAGTTAACCGTTCTGTTGCTCTGCGGAGGTCTGATCATGCGCGCAGGTCGGAAGACTATTTCGGATCTCGCCTGCACTCTCGCAATCGCGGGGTTGCTGGGCGGTACGCTACCGATGGCGGCGCAGCAGGCGGAATCTTCTTTCGCTGCGCCGCCAAGCTCCTCAAACGCCAATCAGGCTGCGCCAACCGAAGATCGCAATCCGAAGCAGCCGAGCCTTCCAGACAGTCCCGGCGTGGTTCGTTCTGCACATCCACAAGCCAACGCGGAAAATTCTCTCGCGCTGCTGGAGCCGGCAGCCAGTGACTCCGGCACTGTTTCATCGGCACAATCTTCCTCCAAGCAATCTTCCTCGTCCCAGGCTCCATCCGCGCAGAGGCCGGTGGGCACTGCTGCCGCGGAAGCACCAACCGTGAACGCGATTACCGGTTCACAGCCGGCCGGAGTAGCCATCGCGCCAGCGAAACAACGCCGCGTCCGGACCATCATCTTGAAGACGGGTGCGATCATCGCCGCCGGAGTTGCGATCGGCGCCATTGTTGCCCTGACCGCTGCGACTCCACCCAAACCACCGGGCGCCCACTAACTTACCGTGCGAAAACGACCATTAGCCATTGTCAGTTTTTCCGGGATCGACGGAGCCGGCAAGAGCACTCAGATCGAGGCGCTCGAAACCTGGCTCACCCAGTCCGGCTTGAAAGTTTCCACCTTCAGCATGTGGGACGACGTTGTGGTTGGCGCGCATTGGCGAGAAATTGCCAGCCACTGCGCCTTTGGCGGCGACCAGGGAGTAGGCACTCCCGAAAAGCCCGTCGAGCGTCGAGACAAGAACGTGACTTCTGCGCCGCTTGGAATCGTGCGACTCGCCTTGTATCTTTCCGATGCTCTGAGTCTTTTGTTGCAGGTTCGAAAGTTGCAGCAAGCGCAGAGTCACGATGTGATCATCTTCGATCGCTACATCTACGACGAACTCGCGAACTTACCGCTGACAAATAACCTCTTGAGAGGGATTGCGCGGCTCATCCTGAAGCTTGTACCCGCGCCGGATCTGGCTTGCATCCTCGATGCGGATCCGGAAGCGGCGCGTGCGCGCAAGCCCGAATATCCCCTGGACTTTCTTCACCGCAATCGCCAGGCCTATTTGGCATTGAGCGAGATCGCCGGAAATCTGATAGTGGTGGAGAACGTTTGCATCGACGAAACTGCCTCGAAAATACGCGCGGCCCTGCTGCCCGTCCTCTCCGGCCCGCAGTCGGCCCGGCCCGGCTCTTTTGTGGCGATGCTGCACTGAACGTAAAGGTTCGCTGCACAATCCTTTACGCGTGAGCTGCAAACCGCGCCAACATTCGATCTAGCGGCCTCATCAAAAACCAAGCGCCACGAGATGCCGAATGAGAATCTGTCTGGTAACTACCTTTCCGCCGAGCCATGGAGGCCTGAGTGAATATGGATTTCATATCGCTCAGGAACTTCAGCGCAATTCCTTTGTCCAGTTGACCATCCTCGGTGACGAAATCCCTCCCCACGCGCCGGAACTCCATGGCTTCTCGGTGATACGCTGCTGGTCTCCCGACCGTCCGAACAGCGCCTTTCGCCTGCTCGCCCATCTGCGCGAACTCCATCCCGACGTGGTGTGGTTCAACCTGCTCTTCAGCACATTCGGGAATAATCCGATCAACGCTTTTGCCGGACTGATGACACCTCTTCTCACTCGCCTCGCGGGGAAATACACGCACGTGACCCTGCATCATCTGATGGACACTGTGGATCTCAAGGATATCGGCGTTCGTTTCCCTGGCGCCTATCGGCTGGCTGGAGCAGTAGCAACCAGGATGCTTCTTTTGTCGAACTCGGTATCCGTGCTCATGCCGCGCTATCAGAAAATTCTGTCAGAACGTTACGGAGGCGACAACGTGCATGTCCGCGCTCATGGCACTCTGGCGCACAGTCCACAGTATCCCGACTTCTCACGACGCGAAAATCCGCAACGCATCCTGGCCTTCGGAAAATGGGGCACGTACAAGAAACTGGAGTTGATGATTGACGCGTTCCAGCGAATTTCCGATCGTCTTCCGAATGTGAAACTCGTCATCGCCGGAAGCAATCATCCCCAGGCTCCCGGTTATGTCGAGTCGGTGCAAAAAAAATATGCTTCGCATCCGGCGATCGAGTTCACCGGTTACGTCGAGGAAGAGGAAGTGGAGAATCTGTTCCAAAGCGCTTCCGTGCTCGTCATGCCATATTCGTCGTCCACTGGTTCGAGTGGCGTTGCGCATCTAGCGTGCGCCTATGGCGTCCCGGTGGTCTGCGCCAACCTCGAAGACTTCCGGCAGATGGCCGAGGAAGAAGATCTCGCCATTGAGTTCTATCGGCCCGGCGACGCGAAGGATCTGGCCGATTGCGTGACTGACCTCCTGCAAAGTCCCGAGAATCTACGCTCCATGGCCCTGCAAAATTTCTCTGCCGCTTTGCGCATGACCATGCCCATTGTCATCCGAAAATATCTGCGCCATTTTGAGCTGCAGCGGCACATGACAGCACGCCGTCACATGGCGGTCGTGGGAAAGCTGCCGAACTGGCTGCCTTCCCGGTCGCTTTTTCTGCGTGCGATCACTCGCAGTTCGACCAACTGGGTCGATCGCTCCGTGGTTTTTCTTCCCTCCCGCAGTGACGCTCTACGGAACGGAGACGGTGATGGTCGTGGCCAGTTGCGTGGAACCGGAACTACCGGTGACGGTGACGGCATAACTCTTGGCCGCAGCGGAACTGCCCTGGGAAACTCCGCAGGAAATGACGGTCATGGTCAAACCGAGAGCGCAGACGATCACGACAATCCGCAGCAAGACGGAACGCCTGAAGTCTCTGCGCCGTCCGCCGATCATGATCCCGACAAGCCCAAACGGAAACAGCCAGAGCGCATAAGCCAGCCGCTGCCTTCCGTTCCGGAGCTCCGCCCCGGTGACGGCCGCGGCGGCCAGCGTAAGCGTTGAGCTCGCACTCCCGTTATTCGGGGTAATGGAACTTGGCGAGAAGGAACAGCTCAGGAAACTGGGCAGCTTCCCGCACGACAGCGCAATTGGATTGCTGAACGTCCCCGATTGCACCACCGCAGTGATGGTGAAAGTCACCGACTTCCCTGTCTGCAGACTTTGATTCGCGGGAGACGCGACCAGCGATAACGCCGCCGTGCCTCCTCCTCCACTTACCGCATTGCAAGTGGACGTGTAGTTGATCGCTCCTGTTATTCGGTTCGCCATGCTGGGCTTGCCCACGGCCTGAACGAAGAGCTGGTAGTTTCCAGCCGGCACGGGAAAGCCGCAAAGATTCAGCGAAGAATTTCCCGTGGCCTCTTGTTCCAGAGGCATCAGGTTCTGCCCATCTGTGCTGATGTAGATCGTGTAATGATCGATGGTGTTCTCGTCGCCGCTGGTCTTCCACTGCAGGGCGTTGCCCGAGACCGATGCCAACACACTGACGCAGTTGTCGATGCCCGATTCGATCTCGGTGCCTTCCTCGTAATCGTTCCAAGTGACCAGCTGCAAGTAGGGCAACTCGCGGCCGGTATTGTAAAGGCTATTGATCTTGGCAAAGGTTTGTAGCCATGTCTGCCCACACTGCTGACCCATAATCCGGTCCGATCCCCATGAGGCCAGAGTGTCGTTGAATCCTTTGTACGCGGTGCCGACTGTTTGTTCGGACGGATGCGACATCCCCGTGTCGTAAAAACTGCTCAGGTAGCCCATTCCATAATCACTGGTCGTCGGCATGACCCAGGAATAGCTGCCAGCAGTTAACGTCTCGGTGAATCCGCTGCTGTTCTGAAAAATAAACTTAGGAGGAGTGCTCAGCGCCGCCTTGACCGCGTTCCAATCGATCGGGTAATCGATATCGACGTTGAAGTCTGTGACCACCGGCTGCCCGTCAATCCGCATATAGGCTGGCGAAGGAACATAGGTTTGCTCCACGTACTGCAGCTGTTGAATGAGCGCCTGCTGCGGCGTGCAGCCTGAGCAGGAATCCCACTCAATCGCGCCTTTATCCACCATGATGGCAAAAGTAAAACCTGGATGTTTTTCCGCCTCGGCCATCACCAGTTGCGTGCCCTGGTCGATGGCATTGCCCGGACCGTACCAGTCGATGATCACGCCATCGATGCCCCGGTTGACCATGTCCGTAATCTGGTTATGGATTTGATTGGGATCGGTGGAACTGTAGCCAATATTGATATGCTTCGACTCTCCCCACCACAACAGCAAGTGAGCATAGATCTTCGTAGTGGCGCCCCCGTAAAGCAGCGAATGCACATTGACTTTGCTGATATTGCTTGCGCCCAGGTTTCCATCGGGAAGCGTGGGAAAACTATTCGCGGCGCTGGTGTTGTTGTTGGTTTGCGCGCTCAATGTCGTGGTAGGCACAACGAACGGATTACCGGCCCATCCAAAAACGGAGAAAGTCAGAAGCAGAACGGCAACTGCAACTACGTGACGACGCATGAAACCTCAGGAGAGTAGTCCGAACGAAGCCGGACTTCTTGCCCGGACGCGAGAAAGGCGCCCCCCGCCATAAATTTCCTCGTGATCCGGCCGCGCGCTGTCTAGGAACGAGTCAGCGTAGACGGGAAACTCAAGGCCGGGTAGATAACACCGGTTGAGGTACCTTCGGGAGAGACTTGTGGGCCATTAACGCTTCAGCTACTGGCAGTGGAATAACTTGAGTTGTGCCGCAAAGAAGCCGAAAAGAGGCGTGCTCTTAGGCGTCGCAGTGCAGAGGAGAGTGCAAAGTAAAGTGGCGAACAGATTAATTCTTAGGATCTTTATCAACCGTGACGCCACGAGCGACGTATTGATTCCCGTCATAGCGCGTCAGCACGGTGACTGCGGCCCCCTCACGCAGGTCAGGACTAACGGGCAGAGTCGCTGGATCAAAGTGAATCTCGTACGTCTTACGGTCGATCGCGGTTACGACCATAAGTCCCAGATGCAGATCGAGCGATGTAACGCGGCCGGTAAAGCTGAACTCCGTTCCCGGCGTGATCAAAATCGTGACCTGGCGTGCCACCGGGCGACTCCCGGGCTCGGAAAGAAAATTCACCGACACCAGCGTGCCTGGAACCAGATCTCTGATCGACGCCTCTCGCTTGCCTCGCGTGATTTGAGTGCCCGAGGTCAGACGGAGATTCATCGGCGCGGGTGAGAGCAAGTCGCGCAACACCAGCAAGTTCTTGTTGCCTTCATACGAGACCACGACTCCTTGGGATTGGCCCAGCAGACTCGACCCGCTGAGCCGAATGTTGCGCGCAAAGACTGTGCCATTCAAAAGAATAGTGTCGGCATAAATTCTTTGTCCGGTTTTCAATTTCTCGATCGATCCCGGTTTCCCGTCCTGTGAAACGTTCGTCCGCGGATCAAACAGCGCCTTCATCTTGCCGCCGCCAAAGATACGAATCGTGATTTCGTCCTGCACTGGATCAACGTGTTCGATGGTGCCCCCGATCAGCGACGCCGTTGCCGCCGGAAGCGGGGGAAGGTCGGGAACCAGGCTGGCCGGATCGAGCATGATATCAGGCGTGTTCTCCGCCGTCTTCGTGGCTCGAATCGGCGGATCAGACTTGTCAGAAGCTGAGGGCGGAACCGATGCCGCGGATTCGACTGCCTTCGCCGGGGTGGCTTGCCCATGGGCTAACGCGGCGAACGAAATAGTGGTGAACGACAGAGTGATGACCAGCAACGTGTTGCTCAAGATACGGCTGATGACGGATTTTTCCCGGACTTGATTCATGCAGGTTTGGCAGTCCACTCCCTCCGCACGCATTGGATGCGCACCAGCCCCGCAGAGTAGTCACAATTGCACATGCACTCGGCTACAAGAACGACAAACTACTGGGACAATTTGGCATCGAAAGTCGCATGCGTAGAGCAGGCGAGAGTGTCGGCAAACGAGGTTTCTTGTGGAAGATGTTGGCTGGTGTATTGGCCCTAGCAGCGGCTGCTACGCTGTCGCAAAGTGCGCTGGCCGGGGATATAAAAATCGAGATTCCCAGGCGCACTCATCTGACGCCGGTTCAGCGGTTGAATCGAGACGGCGTGGAAGCTCTCCGCAAGCATGATTATGAAGAGGCCGAGAAAATCTTCTACAAGGCTTATCTTTTCGATCCCGACGATCCTTTTACGCTGAACAATCTGGGCTACATCTCCGAGCTGAAAGGAGAAGTGCAGCGGGCGCACGATTTCTACACGCTGGCCAGTCAGAACGCGAGCGAGGCCGTGATTGCCCGCTCTTCGCCCGCAATGCTGCAGGGCAAGCCGATGCAAGCCGCGCTCGCCGTGCCGGAATTGCCCATGCAGATGAACCACGACAACGTGGAGGCGGTTCGCCTGCTCTCGCTCGGACGCGCTCCCGAAGCGGATCTCCTGCTCACGCAGGCGTTGCGCAAGGATCCGCAGAATGCATTCACCATGAACAATCTCGGCGTAGCGAAAGAAATGGAAGGCGAGACGCACGACGCTTTGCGACTCTACCAGCAGGCTGCCGACAGCCATTCGGCTGCAACCGCAATTGTCACTCTGAACAAGCAGTGGCGCGGCAAACACGTGACTGAGATGGCCGCCGAAAACGCCAAGCTACTTCGCGCCCGCATGGCGATCGAAAACACGCTGGCAGCACAGGTCGCACAACTGAATCTGCGCGGAGTCTCGGCTCTTAACCGCAACGACATTCATACCGCAACCGTCGACTTCCGCCAGGCCTACAATCTCGATCCCACGAACGCCTTCGTGCTGAACAATATCGGATATCTTTCCGAGCTGCAGGGCGACCGGGAAACCGCGCAGTTCTACTACGACGAAGCCGCCCGCGCGGGGAATGCGAATGCCGTGGTGGGACTGGCAACCCGTCAGAGCGCGCAGGGTGAGGCGCTGTTTCAGGTTGCCGACAACAATGACAGCGCAGTCAAGAATCAGTTGACGCTCGAGCAGGAAGCGCGCCGGCGACAGCGCGGCCCAGCCGTCCTCCTCCGCCGCGACAGCAGCATCGTTCAGGAACCCATCACGCCTCCGCAGAACACCCTGCCCCGAAGCAACCCGCGCTAGGGATTATCGCGCGGGCTTTCCCCGTGTTCCTCTGCGGCCTCCGTGGCCTCCGTGGGGAGAAGGATTTTCAACCACCGACGCCACCGAGATCCGAGTCCAAAGCCGGGGGTTGCGCATCCAAGGCGAGCATGGAGGGAAACTTTATGTATGTTGTACTGGGAGCTAGCGGCAATACCGGACACGTAGTGGCAAACCAACTTCTTGACGCCGGGAAGAAAGTTCGCGTGGTCGGCAGAAACGCTGGCCATTTACAGCCTTTCGCGGCCAAAGGTGCGGAAATCTTCACCGCCGATGCCACCGACGCTGGAACTCTTACCAAAGCCTTCGACCGGGCCGAGTCGGCCTACGTCATGATTCCACCCAATACTGCGAGCCCGGATCCGCAAGTATATTCCAATCGCGTAAGTGATGCGATCGCCGCCGCCGTGCAACACGCGGGAACGAAGAATGTGGTCGCGCTCAGCAGCGTCGGAGCCGACAAGGCTAGCGGAACCGGTCCCGTCGTCGGACTTCACAACCTTGAACAAAAGCTGAACCAGATTCAGGGCGCGAATGTTCTCCACCTGCGCGCCGCTTACTTCATGGAAAACACTCTGCCTCAAGCTAACGCGATCCGGCAGATGGGCTCGGCCGTGGGACCTCTGCGTCCGGACCTGAAACTGCCGATGATCGCCGCGCGCGACATTGGAGCAGCCGCCGCTCATGCCCTCTTGCATGCAGAGTTCAGTGGTAAGCAAACCCGAGAACTGCTGGGACAGCGCGATCTCGACTACACCGAAGTCGCCCGAATCATCGGGCAGGCAATCGGCAAGCCCGACCTTAAGTATGTCCAAGCGCCCGATGATCAATTTCGGGCGGTTTTGGTGCATATGGGAATGTCGGAGCAATTTGCCCGCCTGCTTCTGGAGATGACCTCCGCACTTAACTCCGGATACATGCATGCGCTCGAACCTCGCACGGCACAGAACACTACTCCCACGAGTTTCGAAACGTTTGTAGGCGAGTCTTTTGTCCCGGCTTATCGACAACAATCTGCGGCCTGACGGTTGGGGCGAATTCCCAATGGCCTTTTCTTGGGACGCAGGCTTTCGCGAACGGAGGCTGCTTCAACCGCAGCTTTGTGGAAAATCCCCACTTCTCCGAAAAGCAGGAGAAGTGGGGAGCAATTTCAATCTCCTTTTGCTCCGTCATAGTTTGCCCCGGTGCTGACGCCTCAGAGACAACGCGTAGAACCCGAGATTGAACGTGCAGACAACCACGCCGGCAATGGTCAGGGTCGCGGAAGAAATATCCGGATAAACCAGCTTATCGAGATAATGAAGCAGAAAGCCGCCCTGATAGGGCTCGATTCCGGCGTGTACTTCGAGCCAGTTCTCGAGCAAAGTCAATGGACATGGCCAGGGAAGAAGTTCCACCAGAATTCCCCAGATGAGTGAAGCCACATGCAGCCCGCGCAGAACGGGATGAGAGCGCGTGAGCAATGCACCAAATAGGACCCAACCTATGAACAGCGCATGCATCGAAAGGACGGCACAGGCGAGTGCCACATAGAATTCCGAGGCGAAAGCCGGGGCGGGCATCTCTAAAATCTAGCGCACGACAAGGGAGGCGGGGTGCGGTTCCAATTCCGGACGGAAGCCAGTTAGACATGTCCATCTGTGCAAAACGGGCGGCGTTGGGCTCTTGCATCGGCAGAGCGGGGCGAGTAACATAATATTGTTCTCATTACGGGCCTCGTTCCCGCGCAGGCCTTCCGCGCCACCGCTCCGAGGCGGCGCATACGGATCCGAAATACGGAAACCCGGTTAAGACTAGAGATATCGCTGGCGAAAATAGCATCAGTTTAGCAATTTTGGGGTTCGTTTCACGGTGTGTCCAGCCGCAACCCGCAATCTCGCAGGACACGGAGAAAGTGCGCAGCAATGGCGCGCGTCTGACAGGGCCACGTCGCGGGAATGCGGGCTTTCGCCAATTGCAGGATTTTGTAGCCATTCGTAAAACAGTTGAGAGGACTATGAACGCAGGACCAGGAAGAGGAAGACCCTCCGGTGGAGGAGGACGAGGCAGGAGACGGCGTGGACGCCGTCCTCACAACCAGCGCCAGGGACCGGGGCAGAACCGCCAGAATCAGGACGGGATTTATACCGCTCCCATGGACCACAGCTATCGCGCCGTCATGGGTGGCGGAAACAATAATGGGCACAAGGGCGGACG
Source organism: uncultured Acidobacteriaceae bacterium (assembly GCA_963772045.1). GTDB lineage: Bacteria > Acidobacteriota > Terriglobia > Terriglobales > Acidobacteriaceae > Sulfotelmatobacter. Next base: position 146,578 of record CAVYWC010000010.1, read on the forward strand.
GCAGCGTCCGGGATTTGCTCCCCATTATGCGCAGCCGGAACCCGATCCATTGCCGGCCACGAGCGAAAACGGCAACTCGCGCATCTTCGCCTTCATCGAAGACCTGTTCTTCCTGGCCAAGATTCAGGAAACCGCGCGCAAGCTCAACGTGAAGGTCGAGTTCGTCAAAAACGATAAGGACCTCATGGAGCGCATGCAGCAGAATGGCGAAGAGAAGCCATCGCTGATTATTTTCGATTTGAACAATGCCAACGCCAAGCCGCTCACGCTGATCCCGAAATTGAAGAGCAAGTTGAAGAAGGGCACGTCGATCATTGGATTCCTGTCGCACGTGCAGGGAGATCTGAAGCAGAAGGCTCACGAGGTGGGCTGCGACATGGTGCTGCCGCGCTCGGCATTCTCGCAGAACCTGCCGCAATTGCTACGACGTCATGGCGCGCCAGAGGACGAAGCGCCGACGATACAGTAACGAAATCATTGGTCACGTGGAAGCGCGCCCCCAACGGCGTGTGCTTCTCAGTTGAGGCGTTACTGAAGCAAGTCCGACGAGGCGACTCGTCCGCATTAACCTATCCCGGCGGCCAGGACAGCGTTCGCCCTCCCAGTAAATGCACGTGCAGATGAAACACAGATTGCCCGGCGGCGGGACCGACGTTGACGACGGTGCGGTATCCGTGCTCGATCTTGCGCTGGCGGGCGATCTCAGCCGCGGCTAAGTGACAACGGCCGATTATTTCGGTGTGCTCCGCTTGCGCCTCTTTCAACCCCGCGAAATGTTTCTTGGGAACAATCAGCACGTGCGTAGGCGCTTGCGGATTGATGTCTTCAAACGCGAACACATGCTCGTCTTCATAAACTTTTTTGGCGGGAATCTCGCCACGAAGGATGCGGCAGAAAAGGCAGCTGGTGGTAGGGTCAGTCATGATCGATCACCCGCGTTCGAAAGAAACGATAGCATCGAGGGAGAGCGGATGCCAGCGGCGAGCCTGATCCCAGGAAGTAGCGAACTCAAAGCCTAAGAAGACTAGTCCAGCCGGACCACAAAGACTGCGCCCTCCGGAGTTGTGGTTTCCGCGGCGAGCTTGTAGGCGCGCTCGCGAGCGTCGTCGAGAACGCGGACACGAATCCACCAATCCCCGGCAGGACTCTTGAAGCGCAGCACGTTGGCGGTGTGATAGCGGCGAGTGAGGTGGTCGGCCAGCTTGCTGGCGGAGTGTTCGTCAGGAAAGCCGCCAATCTGCACCGCCCACTTTCCGCCGAAATCGATGGGGACGGGAGTTTGCATCAGCTGGACTCTGACCTCTGCGGTGCCCGGTTGCCAGACATTGAGCTTGCGCGCGGCCGCGAGCGAAAGATCGAGAATGCGGCCAGGAATAAATGGTCCGCGGTCGGTGATGCGGACCAGCGCCGTCGAGCCGGTCTTCACGTTCGTCACGCGCACGATCGAGCCCAGGGGAAAGGTTCGATGCGCGGCGGTCATGGCATGCATGTTGTAGACCTCGCCATTCGAGCCGCGACGATTGTGATAGGGAGGGCCGTACCAGCTGGCAAGCCCAGTTTCGGTCACAATGGGTTTGGTGTCGGGAGGGATGGTGGGCTCGGCCAGATCGGCTTCTTCTTCCCCCTTAGCTGTGGCGGGATTTTCGTTTCCCGGAAGCTTCGCCGAAGGCTGCGCCGCGGGAGTTTCGCCGGTCGATACCGGCGGGGGCGGCGGAGGGACGTTGACGTGGGCTTGCTTAGGATGTCCGCAGGCCGAGAGCAACACCAATAACAGCACGATCAGAATCATCGCAAGACAGACGAAGTAGATGCGATACGGCGTGAAACAACGCTTCGCAGCAGCGGCTATTTTTTCTGCTGCTGCTCCATGTAATTGGCCATTTCGGCAAGCTTTTCCGACGCCGTGCGCAAGGCTTTGCTGGAGTGCGTGCGCACGACAGGAACGATGTCGTCGTTCAGATATTTGATGAATTCGGGAATTTCTTTCTCCAGGCGCTCGACGGCTTCGTTGATGGTCTGACTCACACGCGCCGACGCGTCTTCCACCTTGCGGTTGAAGTCGTTCATGGCTTTCCTCGGAATGATCGAGCGTGAGCCGATTCACGCAGTGTTGCGGATGCCAGGCAAGAGTATTATTTCGTGACGTTGCGACTGGGTCAATGGCGGAATGGCTGTTGCTGGCGATTTTGGCGAGATCCAGCATTGCGATCTGTTTTCTCCCAGAATGCAGTTGTGCCTCCATTTAGAATGCATGCTCGATGAAATGCGCGGATGAATTGATAGTGGAAACGAAGGCGGAGAGTTTCCGGTCTCGACTGCTTTCCTGGTATGACGTTCACGCCCGCGACCTGCCGTGGCGAAATAGCCACGATCCTTATCGCGTATGGGTTTCCGAGATCATGCTGCAGCAGACACGGGTCGCGGCGGTGATCGAGCACTATCATGGATTCCTCCGCCGATTTCCTTCAGTCCAGAAGCTGGCCGTCGCCAGAGAATCCAGCGTCTTAGCCGCGTGGAGCGGCTTGGGATATTACCGGCGGGCGCGAATGCTGCATGCGGCAGCGAAAATCATCGCGCGAAAGCTTGGTGGAGAATTTCCCGACACAGCCGAGGCATGGCGCGAGTTGCCGGGCATTGGCCGTTACACGGCCGCGGCCATTGCCAGTATTGCGCTGGGTGAGGCTGTCGCGGTGGTCGACGGAAATGTGGAGCGGGTGCTGCAGCGGGTGAGCGGGAAGCATCTTGCCGGCGAGCAATTGTGGCGGAACGCGGAAACCTTGCTCGATCTCGAACGTCCCGGCGATTTCAATCAGGCCATGATGGAATTGGGTGCGACCGTATGCACCCCGCGTGCTCCGGTGTGTCTGACGTGTCCGGTCATCGACCTGTGTGCCACGCGAGGTGAGGTGCCGGGAGCTCCCAAGGCGACTCGGCAGAGGAAGCGCGAAATTCATTACGCATTGGATTACCGATCCAGAAATGGCAGTGGATCCCAGGTATCTCTCGTGCAGCGGCCGCCGGACGCGTCGCTCATGCCAGGAATGTGGGAACTGCCAGAGATCGAACAACCCGCAGATCACGCCAAACGGTTATTCACGGTGAAGCATTCCATAACAGTCACCGACTATACGGTGTGCGTGTGGCATGTGGTCGGCCATAACCGGGAACAGTGGATCGGCTTCTCTCGATTACCAAGGCTCGCCCTGACCGGCCTGGCGAGAAAGATCCTGCGGAAAGCCGGACTCTTGTCGAAGAAGACCCTCGGGAGGGTAACTCAGTCGCGGGCTTCTCAATCCGGAGAGCGGATCGCATCATCTAAGATTGGTGATCCAGGGATCGAAGAAGCAGCGCCCGATGAAGCAGGTATGACGATAATGAGTCTCCGATCCTGAATGCTTTTGACCACAAGCAGGAGGCACGACCGATGACGGCGTTAGCAACTGGCAAGAAGGCTCCGGATTTCACATTGAAGACACCCGACAGAAAACGCTTCTCACTCAGCGAAGACCTCTCGCGTGGGCCCGTCGTGCTGGCCTTCTTCAAGGTTTCTTGTCCAACCTGCCAGTATGCGTTGCCATTTTTCGAGCGGCTGTATAAGACTTACGGCAACAACGGAGTCAGGATTATCGGCATCTCGCAGAATGATGCCAAGGAAACCGCGGCATTTCTCAAGGAATTCGGCGTGACTTTCCCGGTCTTGCTCGATGAGATGGGGAAGTATCCGGTGTCGAATGCCTACGGTCTGACCAATGTTCCGACCGTGTTCTGGATCGCGGAGGATGGTGAAATCGAGGTGTCCAGCGTCGGCTGGTTGAAGGCCGATTTCGAACAGATCAACCGCAAGCTGGCGGAAGCCGGAAAAGCTGCGCCAGCACCCATTTTCAAGCCGGGGGAAGACGTTCGCGATTCCCGCGCTGGTTGAGGATCGAAAAATTAGCCGCCGGGTCGGCGGCATCACAGATTCAAACAGGCCATCTCGCGGGACGGCTACACCTGCGGACATCAACTTCTGGGTCCATCCTCCCGGCCGCGATTGGACTCTCGTGCAGGAATTCTGCCGTTGTTTTGCAACCCGCGAAGCGCCCTCGATTACAATCGTCCTAGCGATTTCAGCTGGAAAATAAGCAAACGACTTCTAAGATAGCCTCGCGATTGGGGAGAGAGCTGTCTAGGCCATCCATGAGAAAGACTATTTGCGCATGTCTGACGGTTTTCCTGAGCCTGCCGCTCTGGAGTGAGGGAGGACTTCCGCTTCCCGTTCCCCCACCCAGAGTGAAGCACGCATCGGCGGGCTCGGTTCGACTGCCGGGCGCTGCCTTTGCGGCGCTGGAAACAATTTCGCCGGAGCACATTCGCTGGCATGTTCGTTTCCTCTCGCATGATCTGCTGGAGGGTCGCGGAACGGGCCAGCGCGGGGGCGACATTGCGGCCGAATACATCGCCACACAATTCGCCGAATACGGTCTGAAGCCCGCCGGCGATCACGGCACGTACATGCAGAAGGTTCCTCTGGTCGGCATCACGACACTTCCGGAAACCCAGTTTTCGCTCGTACCCAAGCAGGGCGAGACCATGAATTTGAAGCCGCTCGATGAATACGTCGCCTACGATCAGACGCAACAACCGCAATCCGATGTCGATGCGCCGATTGTTTTTGTCGGGTATGGCATCGAGGCTCCTGAGTATAACTGGGACGATTACAAGGGCGCGGACGTGCGCGGCAAAGTCCTGCTGATGCTGGTGAACGAGCCGCCATCGAATGATCCCGCATTCTTCAAGGGCAAGGCTCTCACTTACTACGGCCGCTGGACTTACAAATACGAAGAAGCCGCGCGCAAAGGCGCGGTGGGGGTAATTCTAGTTCATCAGACGGAGATGGCGAGCTATCCCTGGGAAGTGGTGCGAAACTCAAATTCCGGGGAAAGAGCCGCGCTGAAAGTCGAGGGGCCGGCGCTGAAAGTTGCTTCGTGGATTCACTACGACGTTGCCTCGCGACTGGCGGGGGCTTCGGGCATGAATCTCGACAAGATGATCCAGGACGCGAAATCGCGCGACTTTCATCCCGTGAATCTTGGGGCGCGGCTTAAGGCGCACATGGTAAGCAAAATCCGTAACTTCGAATCCAACAATGTTGTGGCAATCCTGCCGGGATCAGACCGCAAAGTCGCCGACGAAGCGGTTCTCTATACCGCGCATTACGATCATTTCGGCATTCGTCCCGATATGCCCGGCAACAACATTTTCCATGGCGCGAGCGACAACGCGACCGGCTGCGGCATTCTGCTGGAGTTGGCGCGAGTCTATGGCGCTGCGTCAGGCCGGCCTCGGCGGTCGATTCTCTTTGCGGCTGTGACGGCGGAGGAGCAGGGATTGCTCGGGTCGGAATATTTGGGCAAGCATCCTCCCATACCCGCGGGAAAAATCACGCTTGATTTGAACTATGACAACGTAATGCCGCTGGGCGCGCCCGAGGAAGTGGAAGTTTCCGGCGCGGAGCGGACGACTTTCTATCCCGACGTTCAGGCTATGGCCAAGGAGTTCCGGCTGGCCATTCGTCCCGATGCGATTCCCGAAGCCGGGCATTTTTACCGTTCCGATCACTTCAGCCTCGCCCGCGTAGGCGTGCCTTCGTTCTCCATCAATGAAGGGATGAAGTACAAGGGGCATCCGGAATCGTGGGGAGTGGAGCAGGAACGCGCGTACGTCCAGAAGCACTACCATCAGCCCAGCGACGAGTACCATCCGGAGATGGATTTCACCGGCGACTCAGCCATGGCGCGCTTCGGCTTCGCCCTGGGATGGGAAGCCGCCAGCCTGCCCAGGTTGATCGGCTGGCAACCAGGCGACGAGTTCGCGACCGCCAGAATCAAGAGCCAGCAATAAATCAGTAATGTAGGTACAGCCGTCCCCGGCTGTACGGCCGAGCGAAGCTCGGCGGTTAGGATTCCGAATACATTCCTCGAGGGGTGCCCCGTCCTTGTCCGTGCGCCTTTTGCACGGACAGGGCGGGGATTTTGACTTCGGTAAAGCGCCGCGCAAAAATTCCGGTCTGCGCGGAGATTGGACTGAAGCGGCTTTTAGCTGTCCGGGCCCTACGGAACTCGGCTGTTTTCGGCACGTGTATACACTTAATTTTTTTTGTGCTATTTCGATAAGGTCTCTGTTTTCTGTGGCTTCGGATGGGGTGATATGCCCATTTTTTCGCAAAATATTCAAAACAAATAACTTACAAGGAAAATATTCCAAAACAAGGACTCAGCAGGCATTTTCCCGGGTTTATGCCAGCTCGGTCGAAGGGCCGCATGCGGTCCGAATTTTGAGCTTGTCCACGCATGGTTCCACTATGCGCTTTCTGTATTCTCGGTCAAGGTTATCCGTCACAAGTTGGGTGTGGGCGGCTGTGGAAAAAGGCGGGGCACATATGTCGCTCGGCTTCGCGCTGCGCGCCCGAAAGCTGGCGGAGCGGCGCGATGCCCGAAGCGCCTGCCCCCGTAACCTAGGTAACTTTTGTCGCCTCTCTCCGCATGTTAGCCTCGATGTACGTTTGGAATCAGCAACTTCCGAACGAACTTCAGCTCGTATGCCCCGTATTCCCATCTTCCGATTGGGCGGAGCGCCGGAGAAGCCTGCGCCGCCGAAGCTGGCTGCCTCCACGCCGTTCGTTTCGCTCGAAGGTTTGGCGGTTGGGGTCGATAACTTGCGCCACGATGTGGTGCTGAGTTCTCGGTTTGCTGAGGCTGCGCGCGCACACATCGCGCGCCTGATCGCCCGCCACGGCGAGTTGGAAGGATTGCTAGCGGCTGAGGCCCCGCAGTCCTCGCTAGGTCCGTCATGGCTGAGAAATCTGAGTGGCAAGGCACTCCGTCCGAAGAGTGATTCCTCGGACTGGAAGTCGCTGCTGACCGAACTGCAGGTTGCCTCGCTGAACCGGGCCAAGAAGCAGAACAAGCTGCCGGTGGACGTTCTGGCGCGACTGGCGGTGACGAAATTCCTGCGCACGGAAATGAATCAGCAGTTCGCGCAGGTGCTAGAACGTTGCCGGCTATTGCTGAAGACTTACGACAACATGCGGCAGCAGAAAGCGCATGAGTATCGCGAGCGGCTGGCCACATTCCAGGTACGCAAGAGGATCATTCTGCGCAAAACGGGTCTGGACATTTTCGAGACCCTGCGGGAAGTGGAAAAGAGCACGTTGGCGCGGACACGGCGGTCACTGTTCGGAGAAGAGACGGTGGCGCGCAGCTACTTCACCTATCCGCTGTTTGTGAACCGGCTGGTGTTCTCGGAAGACGGACGCGACGACTACCTATGCGCCGAGCATTACGTGATGCTGGGGAACTGGGATCGCGATCCCGATCGCTACGGACGTATCCGGGAAGTGATCTCTGTATTTCTGCGATCGCAATACGGAGAAGACGTCAGCGCCGAGACGATTGATTCCTGGGCGAACGTTCCGGACAACGCGCGTTTGCTGGTAGGAACCGGGACGCCGGAAGAATCCGACGAAGGGTTGGCGCAACAGGAACGGCTGGCCGCGTGGGTGCGATTGCTCGAAGACGAGCACATCATGGAAAACGTGATCGCCTCGTATTACGTTGTCCCACTGCTCAGCGAGTACGCCCCACGCATCAATCCGCAGCAGTTGAAGAGCGCGTTGATCGACCGGACGGAATGCGACCGGGTGGAAAGGCTGATCCAGGAGCACGGCAAGCTTTCGCCGAACAGCTTGTACGCGGCGGTGGCGAAAGTGGCGGCTTGCCGCGGCGCGGAGCGGGCGAAGGTGGCGGCGCGTTTTCTTGCCGATTTCTTCCACTATCACCGCGACTTGCGGCGGCTGGAGATTTTGAATGGCGCCCTCGATTCGGTGAGCCTGGTATCGAACGAACGGCTGCAGGAACTCTCGCGCGTGAACGGGACGTTGTACGAGTTCTTGCTTCCGGAGGAGCAGGGAGTTGGCGACGCGGATCGCGTACTGCGGCATGTGGTCTTGAAAGCTGATGTGCGCGATTCCACGCGTTTGACCCGCCTGATGATGGAGAAGGGACTGAATCCGGCTTCGTATTTCAGTTTGAACTTCTACGATCCGGTCAACAAACTGCTGGAAAAGTACGGCGCACAGAAAGTCTTTCTCGAAGGCGATGCGATTATTCTCGCGATCCTCGAGCGCGAAGGCGAACCCGGTCTGGCCGTCAGCCGCATGTGCGTGCTGGCGCGCGAGATCATTGAAATCGTGCGCGGATACAACGAACTGATGCAGCGTTCCGCCATGCCTCAACTGGAACTGGGATTGGGAATCACCTTGCAGGAGTCGGCTCCGTTGTACCTGATGGATGGCGAACACCAGATCATGATTTCCGAGGCACTCAATGAGAGCGACCGGCTCTCCTCCTGCAACAAGCGGGCACGCAAGATCATGGAACCGATCGCCGGTCCGTTCCACGTCTACGCGTTTCAGGCTGCCGAGGTCGAGCCGGAGACGTCCCCCGAAGATGTGACCTTGAGTTTCAATCTGAGCGGTATTCGCATGAACGAAGCCGCATTTCACAAATTGCAGCAGGAGATTACGCTGGAACCCCTGAAGGCGCGACTGCCGTCAAATCTGCCGTCGGACAAGGGCGAGTACCGGTTGTTCAGCGCCACGGTGCCGGTGGATCACGATATCTTCCGCAAGATTGTGGTGCGGGAGAGCCGAATTCCGCGGATCGATCCCGAAGACTTTTCGGTGAAGGGGTGGACGGAGCGGCACTACTACGAAGTCTGCACGGATCAGGCCATCTACCGGGCCCTGGAGAAACGAAAAGGGGCAGCCGGAGCCTAGCCGCCCCGGAATTCCATCTCTGCTGTTATTTGAGGCGCGGGCGTCCGCCGGACTTGCCCCAGCGTGACAGCTTTCTGCGGTACTTTTTTGTCGTGCTTTTGCCGCCGCGGCTGCCGATGCAGCGAGGACAAATCAGCTCGGTATCCCGGTGGATCGGACAGCAAGTGATTGGATTGCCTCGCACCACGCCGCACATTCTGAACCACCGTCCCCACTCATTTCAACTGAGATTCAAGTTCTTACGCCCGCGCCCGCCTTTTCGGCCCCAATTCGAAAGGTCTTCGCGATGCCGGGAAACTGTGCTCTTCCCTCCCGCAGCACCGATGCAACGCGGACAGACAACCTTGGTATTGGTATGCGTGGCGCATCGGGGAGCAATGGAAGTAATGGCCAGGGCGATCTGCTTCGATATCTCTTCCACGATCTCGGCGTGATCGAGGGACAACTGATTCCTGCGCGACCCGATCACTGACACCACGCCAACGCTGTTCCCCTGCACTACCAGCGGCACGGTACAGATCGAGCGATAGCCTTCGTCCATGATCTTTTTGTCGCCGGGGAATTTTGATTCCGTTTCCAGATCGCCACGAAACAGAGTCTGTTGATGCTCGAACGCCCAACCCGTCCCGCAATTCTTACGGCTCAAGAGGTTGCCCACTCCAAAGATGCTGTTCTCATGCGGACCGTAGACATCCACGATCTTCAGGCTGTCATGATCGGGATCGTAGAGACTGAGTCCGGCGCGCTCATAGGGAACAATCTCTTTCAGCACACTGCACATGCCCTGGAATACGCCCCCCGCAGTAGGCGTGGTGAGCGCAATGTTGTTGACCTTCAGCAGCGAACTGTAGCGGTTGGCAATTGTCGTACGCAGTTGCATGGTGGCACAGCCTTTATATGAGACGCCTTGCAAGCCGCTACTGCGGGCGCCGGCTTAGAAACGCTTCCGCGCAGTAGCGGCATTTGGGGGAGAGCCCTTAGTCCGGCGCAAGATATCACAGGGGTTCTGCCGGAAGCCAGAGAATTGTATGACAAGCCAGCCGCTCCCTTTGTTTGGTGGAGCTTAGCATTCGTTCACTGTTTGTTAGAGCGGGTTTCGAAAATGGGGTTGCGCACGACTGACGTCCTTACCGCAGCGGCTAAAGCCGCGTGAATGGGGGGAGGATTAGCGGCGGGGCTGAAGCCGCGCTCTTTCAAAGCGGCTCGAGATTATGTCGCGAATCTGCGGGACACAACACCTAGGTTCATAAGTTTGACGGGCTAACTCCCCGAGTCGCAACTGCGCTGAGTTTCGTTTTTGCGAACGTAGAATTGGCGGGCGGTCTGATGGACTGCTCGGCCATCACGAAGTTCTTAATGTTCCAGGCGGATGAGGCGGCCGTCCTTCAGTTCGAAGCGATCTCCTCGCCAGGTGACTCGATGACCCAGGAAGCTTGCGATCCAGATGGCGACCGCAACCAAGTCGCGCACGGGAAGCAGCCAGAGATTTCGCAGTATCTCGCCATCTTTGAGCATGCTTCTCCCGACAACGAGAGCCACGGAAAGACGCGCCACCGCAGTAAGGGCAAGCGCGGCCCAGGACCATGGCGCGGCTGGCGCGAAGGCGACAGACAGGAGTCCCCACATCAATCCAAATGTTGCGATGAGCCCGACGTAGCCTCCGGCCCGCGCGTCGCGCACGCCGCGGGCCCAGCGCAATTGATGGGCGAGGAATCCGCGCAGATCATAGGCAGGAAGATGCGTCTCGACGACTACGTGGGAAAGCCGCACCTGCAAGCCGAGATCGGCGATTCGCCGGCCCAATTCGTAATCGTCAGCAAGAAAGTCGACGATAGATCTGAATCCGCCGATGCGGACGAGATCAGTCTGCCGAAATGCCAGGGTCGAACCAAGCCCGAAGTGAAGCCCACCTTCGAGTTGGCGGGCGACGAGCACTCCGGGAATAAAGTCTGTGCTGATGCCCAGTGACTCCAGTCGAGATCCGAGCGTGCGGGCGGCGACTCCGCGATACAGACAAGTCACCATACCTACGCGTTCGTGTGCGAATGGCGCCATGACTCGGCGCAAATAATCGGGCCGCACTCGAATATCGCTGTCATTCACCAGCAAATGCTCGTAACGAGCCGCCTTGAGCATCTGTTCCAGATTACTCACCTTCACATTCGCGCCCAGCTTCTCAGGACACACGACCAGCCTGATCGCGGCATCGGGAAACTCACGCTGCAACTGCTTCACAAAATCGACTGCGGAATCGCCGGGATCGCTTACGCCAAAAATGAGTTCGTACTCCGGATAATCCAGCAGGCAATGGCTGCGAAAACTTTCATACATTTCCCGATCGGCACCCTTCAGGGGCTTGAGAATGGAAACGGGAGGATCGTTTGTCGCACGAGTACTCTCGCTCGCGCGACGCTCACGCCGGAACGCTGCGGCCGAGAGATTACAAATCAGGTAATAAATGCAACTGGAGAGACATCCAGAGATCGCAAGGAGCTCAAGAATTCTAAGAATCATGCAGGTTCGATGTGAGCGTTCCGTGGCCCAGGTTCAAACCAACGCCTAAAGGCGCGAAAGTTTTAACTGTTGCGGTACGCATAAATGCGTGCCCTGATACGAATCGAACTGGTGCGACTCGAGTTGATTCGAATCGGACCCGCACGAATCACACAGTGCCGGCGAATTACTCGTAGCGCAGCGATTCGATGGGATCAAGGTTCGCTGCCTTCCACGCGGGATAAATCCCAAAAATGAGTCCGACTCCCGCGGCCGAACTGAAGCCAAAGATAACCCAGAACATCGACATGCGCGCAGGCAGCGAAGGCCATATCGCGGGAATGGCCCACACGAGAATCGCGCCCGTGAGAATGCCCATGATCCCGCCCACGGCGGTCAGGATGATCGCTTCGAGGGTGAATTGCAGCAGAATGTCGCGATTGCGCGCGCCGATCGCCTTACGCACTCCGATCTCGCGGGTTCGCTCGGTCACGCTCACCAGCATGATATTCATCACGCCGACGCCACCGACAATCAGTCCAACGCTCGAAATCGCGAACATGCCCACGAACAGGCCCCCCGTAATCTGGTTCCAGGCTTCGCCGACAGACTCGATCGTGAACATGGAAAAGTTGTCCGGCTTATCGAACGGAACTTTGCGTCTCCGCCGTAATACTTCGCGAATCTCGTCCATCGCCTTCGGCATGTCCTCGTGAGATGTAGCCTTGACAACAATCCAGTGCTGTTTCATCTCCGGGTGCAGCTCTTTAAAGGTGCCGAGCGGGAAAATGGCGCGATTGTTGAGAGGATCTTTTCCAGCATTGGCTACCGACTGGATTGGTCCCAACCGACCTACGACTTGGAACAGACGCCCTTCTACGGAGACCTCTTTCCCAAGCGGGTCCTGGTTGCCGAACAGCTCCTTGGAGGTATCGCTGCCCAGAATCACTACCGATGAACGATGCACGTCGTCAGAGTCAGTGAACCATCTTCCGCTGACGAGCGGAAGATCCTCGACGTCGAGCATCGAAGCGGTGTTGCCTTCGAGCATAGTGTTCTTAGCTTTTCGATCTTCATACTTAACCGCGTAGGTGCCGGTGCCGAATTGCTGATTAAACAAGCGCAGAGCCACCGAGACAGCTTCAACATGAGGCAAGTCGCGAAGGGCGACAGCGTCGTCGACGGTCAGTTCCTTGCGCTTGCGCATCTCTTCTGACAGGCGCCCAAAAGTGAGTGGGTCCAAGTGAAAAACAAAGATGACGTTAGGCCCGACGGTAGCCAGACGATCGCGCACGTTGTCGTCGAGGCCGCGTCCAATTGACGATACGCCGATCACCACAGCTACGCCGATGACAATGCCCAGCACCGTCAGCGCGGAACGCAGCTTGTTGCTGCGGATCGTATCCGCAGCCATCCGAACAATCTCGCCGAATTCATCTTTGCGAATCATGAAATCATTTATTCATTGAGCCATTAGGTCATCGGGCCATTCAAGTGTAGTTGCGGACTTAATGAAATCACTCATGGCTCAATGACTGAAGGATTCAATTCCTACATCTCAAACCGCAACGCAACAATCGGATCCAGGCGCGCCGCCTTGCGCGCCGGATAAACTCCGAAGAATACTCCAACGCTGGCTGCGACCAGCAATCCCGCCGCTACGGCCCATAACTTGATGGACGAAGGCATTCCGATGAGCGCGGTCACGATCTCAGCGAAGGCCACGCCGGAGAGGACACCGATAGCTCCGCCCATCAATGCCAGAATCAATGACTCGACCAGGAATTGCATTAACACATCGTCGCGCCGAGCTCCAAGTGCCTTACGGATGCCGATTTCGCGGGTTCGCTCGGTCACCGAAACCAGCATGATGTTCATGATGACGATCCCGCCAACGACCAGCGAAACCGCGGCAATGCCGATTGTGGCCATGAAAAATGTATTGCTCAGCCCCGACCAAATCCCGAGCAGGCTTTCGTTGGTCTCGATTTCGAAACTGTCGTCGGCGCCGGGACGATCATGGCGTCGCACCCGTAGCGCCGCCCGCGCCTCATCAATGGCCTGGCTCAAGGGAGAGCCGGTGGTGAAGGCCTTGCCCCAGATCGAAACGCTGTTATTGTGCGCTCCGTATTGTTTCAGATACACGGTGACAGGAATCAACACGTAATTGTCGGCACTCTGGCCGAGCGTCTTGCCTTTTTTCTTTCCGACGCCGATGACCTGGTAAGTCCAGCCGTCAATGCGAATTTCCTGGCCCAGGGGATCGGTGTTATCCAGCACGTGCTCGACAATGTCGGTGCCGACAACCGCAACCTGCGAATGATTTTCCAGGTCGGTTTCGTTCAGCATGCGGCCGGAGGTCAAATCCGTGTCGAGGATAGTCGCAACCGCAGGCGTAATCCCCTGAATAGTAGTGTCACTGATGGACTGCTCGTTGTGCTTGACCTTGCCGGTGCCTCGCATCATCGCGCCTACATATTCGCAGTGGTGGCAAGCCTGGCGCACGGCCTCGTAATCATCGAGAACCACGTCTTTACGTTTCTCAGCTTCGAGAAAGTGATCCACATTGGTTTCGACGGCCGACATTTTCGAGACGATAAAAACATCCGCACCCAGATTGAATATCTTCTTGGCGACGTAGTCGTTGATACCTGATACAAACGTCACGACTGCAATGACGGCAGCCACACCAATCACTACGCCAAGCAAGGTAAGCACCGAGCGCAGTTTATTGGCCCATAGCGAGCGTAGCGCGATGCGGATGGATTCGAGAATGTGCACAGATTCAGATTCTCTACTGGGGCTTGGGCGCCGAGTTCGATAGTACAGTGCGGCACGATTGTAAATCCTGAGGGCCTCCACAGGGCGAAAACACACGAAGCCCAGCACACGTGGTCCGTTATAATACGGATGTAGGCAGCCGGACCGGACGGCCGCCCCGCCCATTCTGGCAGGAGCATAGAGAGGAACGGCTCTTACGAGAATGGGCGGGGAGGAAAGTCCGAACTCCGCAGAGCAGTGTGCCGGATAACGTCCGGGACGCCGGGTTCAAGCCCGGTGGACGGAAAGTGCCACAGAAAACATACCGCCCCGCTGCCGTTGTGAACGCTTCAGAGGATGCGAGCGAAACGTGAGTCTTGCATGGCAAACCACGCGATGCTTCGCGGCTCGCCCAGATCCTGCGCTCAAAGAGCGCGTCGCTCGGGATGACAAAGCGTTCACAACGGCGGCGGAGTAAGGGTGAAAAGGTGCGGTAAGAGCGCACCGCCGCGACAGTAATGCCGCGGGCAGGGCAAGCCCCACACGGAGCAAGACCAAATAGGGAGGAAGTCCCGCCGTCGCTGTGAGCGCTTTTCAAGGGACGCGCGCGAAACGCGCTGCAGTTCGTCCGCAAAAAAGCGGGCCGATTGCGCGCTCGCCAGATCCTTGGCTCAGCCAGAAACGCATCGCTGAGGATGACGGAGCGTTCACAGCGACGGCGGGACACGTGCCGGCTCGGTGCGTTAAACCTCCGGGTAGGTCGCTAGAACCGCGCAGTAATGCGCGGCCCAGAGGAATGGCCGTCCCGACGGAGCAATCCGACGGACAAAATTCGGCTTATAGGTCCGGCTGCCACAAGTTCTTATTTTCAATCACTTACAGAACACCGAATTCCGTTGTGACGCCGGTGTGACGCAGTTGAACGGTTTCAGACGTCGGCTCGGTCTTCGTTTGCTTGAGAATCGCCCTGCAGATGAGCCCGAAGAAAGGGCCAACCACACTCTACTACGCGCGAAACTTCCAAGACGCTGCACCAAAACACTTGATCCCATTCTCAGCGGAAAGAACGATGAACGATGCCACCTTCGCGTAGCCTAACCCTTGCGGAAAACCCGCCATCCATTGCGAAAAAGAACTGACAATCCCCAGAAAAGGCGTGGTGTGTGGACTGCTTTCTCGCTTCGTCCACGGACACACAGGGACGTCCGCAAGGTGTGAGATTATTCTTTGATCGAGTTCTGGCAGTACAAGGTGATGATGGCTTTACGTGAACGAATCTGATCCCAAACTTTTGGACCTGCAATCTGCTCTTGCTGAGGTGCAGCGCCTACGGGAAGAAAATGTTCGTCTGCGGGGTCTTTTGCAAGAGCACGGCATACAGCTTCCGGTGGTGCAGTCCCCGAACGGCATTCCCGTCAGAACGAGCACCCAACCAATTACGTATACCCCTGTCTTGAAAGCTGAACAACGCATTGCTTTGTTCCGGAGCCTCTTCCACGGACGCGACGACGTTTATGCAGTTCGCTGGGAGAACGCCGACGGGCGATCTGGGTACATGCCCAAGGCAGATCGTGACTGGAAGGCCTATCTTCGCGCCAAAGACAAGGATCGCAAGAAGGTTGACCGCCAGACTCGGAAGTTCAGACCGCTGACTGACGAGGTAGTCCGTGGGCACCTCGTCGGAGATAACACCGTCGGCATTTATCCGCTACTGCAGGATGAGACCTGCTGGTTCCTCGCGGTCGATTTCGATAAGAAAACATGGCAAAAGGATGCTACTGCGTTTCTGGCCGTATGCGGCGAACTGAAAGTGCCAGCGGCACTGGAGCGTTCGCGCTCAGGCAACGGTGGCCATGTGTGGATCTTCTTCGACCATCCAGTTCCCGCAAGCACCGCGCGAAAACTGGGCTGTGCAATCCTGACTCGGGCCATGGAGTCCCGTCACCAACTTGGACTGGATTCATACGACCGCTTCTTTCCCAACCAAGACACCATGCCAAAGGGCGGACTTGGCAACCTGATCGCGCTGCCACTGCAGAAGCTTCCGCGCGCAGATGGAAACAGCGTCTTCATAGATGCGGAGTTTCGTCCATATGATGATCAATGGGCCTTTCTGGCGGGCGTGAAACGGATGCCTGTTTCTGCTGCTGAGGCCGTCGTGCTGGAAGCTCAACGAGGTGGGGACCTTATCGGAGTGAGAATCAGCTCTGCGGAAGATGCGGGACAAGACCCTTGGACATTGCCGCCATCCAGAAAGCGAGCAGAGCGCCTAATACCAGGCCCCCTTCCGGTGCAGGTCCGAATTGTTCGCGCCAACCTTTTGTATATCGAAAAGAAGGATCTTCCTTCCGCGATGCTCAACCGGTTGCTTCGCCTTGGGGCATTCCAGAACCCCGAATTTTACAAGGCGCAGGCAATGAGGCTTCCCACTTTCAACAAGCCACGAGTCATTGCCTGTGGCGAGGACCTGGCTAACCACATTGCCCTGCCACGCGGTTGCCTGGTGGAGGTCATCGAGCTGTTGAAATCGCACCGCATCAAGCCAGAAGTCACTGACGAACGGTTTGTTGGTCGTCCGATAGAGGTAGAGTTTTCCGGCCGACTGCGCCCGTTACAGCAGGATGCCGTTGATGCATTCATGCAGCACGATGAAGGAATTCTCTGTGCTCCCACGGCTTTTGGCAAGACGGCTGTGGCAGCATGGCTGATCGCGGCAAGAAAGGTGAATACTTTGGTGTTGGTACATCGTCAACAATTGTTAGACCAGTGGCATGCGAGATTGGCAATGTTTCTCAACCTTCCCGCCAAGTCAATCGGACAAATCGGAGGAGGGACGACAAAACGCAGTGGTTGTGTGGATATTGCCATTCTTCAAAGTAGCCACGACAAGGAAGGCGTGAAAGACTTCGTGGCAGAGTATGGTCAAGTAATAGTTGACGAGTGCCACCATCTATCGGCGTTTACCTTTGAGCAGGTAATGAAACAGGTGAAAGCGAAGTACATCGTTGGACTGACAGCGACTCCCGAGCGAAAAGATGGACACCATCCCATCATCTATATGCAGTGCGGTCCGATTCGATTCAAGCTCAGCGCCCGCTCGATGACGTCAGCTACCCCTTTCGAACATGAGGTAGTTCCTCGGTTGACAGACTATTGCTTGCCGCCTGAGCAAACCGATATGACGATTCAGGAAGTGTACGCCGCCCTCGTCGATGACCGGGTCCGCAATGAATTGATCCTTACGGATCTCGTCCAGGCAGCCGCAGACGGGCGTTCACCGTTGCTTCTTACCGGCAGAACTGAGCACTTGGAATACTTCGAAACGGAGCTTGCTGGCAAGGTGAACCACGTGTTTACGCTGAAGGGTGGCATGGGCAAGAAACAACGACGATCGACAGCAGAGGCAATTGCGGCTGTGCCCGAGTGCGAGCCGAGAGTCATTCTGGCGACCGGCAGCTACATAGGCGAAGGGTTCGACGACGCTCGCTTGGATACGCTCTTTCTGGCAATGCCCATTTCCTGGAAGGGAACGCTACAGCAATACGTAGGGCGTCTCCACCGACTTCATGATGCCAAGCGCGTTGTGCGAGTCTACGATTACGTGGATTCCAACGTCCCTATGCTGGCGCGAATGTACGCGCGTCGCCTAAAAGGGTACAACCTGATCGGCTATACGATCCGGGACGCCAGCAACGAAACGTCGTTCTTTCAGAATGTTGAAAATCGATCTTCCAAAGAGCCTTTGATCAACGGAAAAACATGACAAAACGGAACAGTCGCCCGGTGGTTCTGCATCCGCCGAGCCTGAAAGAAGAACCTGGGACAAATCTCCTTTCGCTGGGCAAGGCGAGGCTTAAGGAACTGATCGAACAGGCGATCGTGGATGCTTACGGCGAAGAAGAACAAGCAGGCGGTTTTTTCACCATGATTGAGGAACACCTCGCGTTGCCGTTCCCTGTGAAGGTTCTCGGCGTCGATGCTCACGTGGAGAAGATCGACATGACGCTAGATGGCCAAATTGTTGCCATTTGCCGTCGAGGCAAAACGCGCCAGAAGATCCCAATCCTGGATCTGCCTTTGCCAACGCCGGCACCGGCAGGCGTGGAATGGATTGTCGCTTATCGCCACTGGCGCCGAGGATCCTGGTGAGCGAATACCAGTATTACGATTTCCGCGCAATCGACCGTCCACTGACGAAAAAAGAGATGGCCGCGCTACGTTCCATCTCGACGCGGGCCGCAATCACCACAACGAGCTTCACGAACCACTACGAATGGGGAGACCTGAAAGCCAATCCGAGCAAGCTACTGGAGAAATATTTTGACGCTTTTGTCTACTTCGCGAACTGGGGGACGCATGAGTTCTATATTCGCCTCCCACAGAAATCGGTTGGCTACAAGTTGCTCAAGGCCATGATCCCAGGCCAGACCGTACGTGTGCGAAGAACCACGAGATTCGTGATCGTTGAATTTGGATGTGAGTCGGAGTGGGATGGCCAGGACGACGGGACCGGATGGATGGCCTCCCTCATGCCTCTGCGCTCAGACCTGCTTCGCGGCGACCTCCGATGCCTGTATCTCGGCTGGCTTCGCAGTGCGCAGGATGGAGGACTTGATGAAGATGAAATGGAGCCGCCCGTGCCTGCAGGCTTGCAAGAATTGTCCGGTTCCCTCGATGCTCTGATCGAATTCCTCGAAATCAACGAGGACCTCGTCGAGGTTGCTGCACAGGCTTCAAAACCACTCGCTGCTGGACCGAGCCGCAAAGAGGTGTCCGCATGGATTCGAGGCCTGTCGGAAAAGGACAAGAACGAGTTGCTCATTACTGCGGTCGTGGAGCAGGGCGAGCGCTGGCGAAACGACCTCATGCGGCGTTTCCGGTGTACGGACTTACAGCAACCCTCGGACGTGCCCTTTGCAAGCGAACGGCGCAAAGTGGGCAATCTTCTGGCAGCGGTCCATGCGCGTGCGAAGGAGAGAGCCCGGCTACTGAACGAAGAGCGCATTGCGGAAGCGGCAAAACGAAGAGCGGAAGACGAAGCAAGCCGGACTCGATATCTCGATCAACTAAGTCGACGCGAACCGGAAATCTGGGAGGAGGTCGCCCTACATATCCTGAAGCGGCAGCCCAACGAGTACGCTAGGGCGGTTGGCTTGCTGACCGACTTGCATGATCTCGCAGTCCGCCGGGGCAAGAGAGCCAAATTTCAGATGGAACTTGAGAAGATCCGGCAGACACACGCCGCTAAGGAGAGCTTCTTGCGTCGACTTGCCAAGGCAAACTTGTAGGTAGGCTGATCGCGACTACGAGCAAACAATCGTCTTGACCGCCCATTGTGACGCCGGTGTGACGCAAAACCTGCCGTCACTGCCAAAGTTGACATCATTGACACTTCGCGTCTACTGATTTCAAATAACTTGTTTGTTTGCAATGCAGTCCGGGGAATTCGGCTTACAGGTCCGGCTGTCAACATTTCGTGGAACGGGAGGTCCTTCGCTTTGCTCGGGATCTCGGCACGCGGCTCGCACGCCGCGTGATCGCCTCAACTTACAGGTCCGGCTGCCAACAAGCTTTTCTCTTTTCAATTATTTGCGACTCCAGAAATTTGAATGAACGCTGCGCTCGTCTCGGCTGACATGCTATGCTCTCCGGCGTGCCTGACGCCGCCTCACCCCGGAATTCGGAAGCTCCCCGGCATGCTGGGTTCGTGCGTGCGACTCACTGGATCACCACCGTCTGTTTTTTTGCTCTGCTAGTTACGGGAGCTGAAATCGTGGTCTCGCATCCGCGGTTCTATTGGGGCGAAACCGGCAATGATCTGACCAAGCCGCTGTTCAAGATACCGATTCCCGCTTCGAGGAATCTGGTCCCCACCGGGTACGGATATGTGCTCCCCGACCAGAACGGCTGGAGCCGGTATCTCCATTTTGAGGCGGCGTGGGCGGTGGTGCTGACCGGCATCCTCTATGTCGTGTGGGGATTGTGGACGGGGCATTTCCGTAGCAACCTGTTTCCGGCGCCGGGGGACAGGAGTTGGCGGACGTTCGTGGCAGTAGTCGCCAAGCACCTTCGTCTGCAGCGGCCGGAGGAAGCTGAAGGCCTTTCCTACAACTCCGTGCAGCGGGTGACGTATCTGATCGTGATCTTCGTGCTCTTTCCCCTGGTGATCTGTACCGGTCTCGCCTTGTCACCCGGCTTCAATGCCGCGGTTCCGGCGATCGTCAATGGTCTGGGAGGGCGGCAATCCGCGCGCACCTTTCACTTCGTCGTGTCCGGATTTCTCCTGCTCTTTCTAATCGTCCACGTCACGATGGTGATTTTGGCTGGATTCACGAGTCGCATGCGGCCGATGGTGACCGGGAGAATGCTTACGGAAACGATGATTGCTCGCGCCGTCGCGCGGCGGCAGCGGACGTCGGAGGAGGGCGTATGAACAAGATCTCACGGCGCAGGTTCGTCACCACAGGTCTAGCCGCCACCGCGGGGGTTTCGGGACTGGCTGCGGCCGCCGCACTGGCGAAGCGCTATGGACTCGTTCCGCCTGATAGCGGCGGAATTTATGGTCCGGGTGAAACGCTAACCTATGCCGCGCAGCGGTTGCTGACGAAACACTCGCTGGCCCGGGAGTTTCCTCGCAGCATGATTTCGAAGGTTCCTTTCCCCAACGAACTCGCGCCCTTTAACGATGCCTTCAAACGCCACCAGGCCAGCGGGTTTGCGGACTGGAGGCTCTCCGTCGATGGCATGGTCGCGCGGCCCGCATCGTTTTCGTTGTCGGATATTCGTAGCTTTCCTGTGCACAGCCAGATTACCGAGGTTGTATGCGAAGAGGGGTGGTCCTATATCGCCGAATGGATCGGAACGCCACTGCATGAACTGCTGAACGCCTCCGGCGTCCTGCCGCAAGCGCGATATGTCGTTTATTTTTCCATCGAGCCCGATTGGTGGGAGAGCATCGATATGAGCGACACACTGCATCCCCAAACCCTGTTGACCTATGCGATGAATGGCGGAGAGCTTCCAGTGTCATTTGGCGGACCGCTGCGGTTGCGCGTGCCCCGCCAACTGGGCTACAAGAGTGTCAAATTCATTACCCGGATGACCGTGACAGACTCGCTCAAAGGCTTCGGCAAGGGTCTGGGAGGCGCAAACGCAGAGGATGGTTACGCCTGGTACGCGGGAATCTGAGTCGCAGCTTCTAACATCTGCGGAACGGTCACGAAGTCATATCCTTCACTCTTGTATTGTGTGATGAGCCGATCCGTCGCCAGCACCGTCTGGGAACGATCGGCGCCCATCTGTTTGTGGCCGCCATCATGGAGCAAGATCACGTCGCCTCCGCGGATCTGGCTTGTGACTTTTCGTTCGATCTCGTCTGCGGGCGGCGCGTTCCAGTCGTACCCTGTGACATTCCACATAATCGGTTCCAACCCAAGTTCGCGCGCGATGCGAAGAACATCTGGCCTTCGCCCACCGAAGGGCGGACGAAACAGGTTCGAGTGCTCGCCGATGGCGTCGTGAATGGCCGCGCGGCAATCCGATAGTTCCTGGCGAACATGGGCCGCTGATTTGAAGATCAGCAAGGGATGCGTGAAGGTGTGATTGCCCATGGCATGGCCTGCGCTTGCGACTGCGCGAACAATATCCTGCCGCTGCCTAACATAGCTTCCTATCACAAAAAAGGTCGCACGCACGTCATGACGAGCAAGAACGTCGAGCAGGCGCTGCGTGTAGGGATCGTTGGGACCGTCGTCGAAGGTGAGTGCCAGTCGCTTTGCGCCACGGCTCAAGCCAGTGAATGTGCGGCCATACCACTGGCCTGTAGGCGACATCGACTGATAGCCCGCAGCCACGATCGTCGCTCCCGCAGCGGTTCCCGCTAATACGCTTCCGAGCATGAGAAGAATTGTAAATCGAGGGAAGATTTCGGACCTGAGAATGCAGAGCAGATGAAATTCGCAGGCTGCCCCGCCGCAAGGGGGATTCGAGTCTCAAATCTTCCATCTGAATTCCTCCAGTAAATTTTTCCACTGGTGTTAACTCATTCCTCAATTGCGACCGTGCCACATCCGAGCTATGCTGCCATTTCCGGATCAAGCGCACTTCCCCATGGCCAATCTTTTCGAGCTACCCCGGTATATTGCAGTGGAGGGACCGATCCGAGTCGGCAAGAGCACGCTGGCGGGCATTCTGGCCGAGCGGCTGAATGCACAGCGCGTCATGGAGCCGGATTCCAATCCATTTCTGGGGGCGTTTTATGAAGGGGAGCGGGGCGCCGCGTTTCAGGCGCAGTTCGCGTTTCTGGCGCGGCGGTTCGAGCAGTTGCGCGCACTTGATCTTGGTCCGCGGTCGCAAAAAACGGTGGTCGCGGATTTCATCTTCGAAAAAGATAAGCTCTTTGCCTACCTGAATCTCAATGATCAAGAACTTGATACCTACAATCTTTACTACAACCATTTTCGCGAGCAGCTACCCACGCCCGATCTGGTGATTTATCTGCAGGCCGCGCCTGAGGTACTGAAAAAGCGCCTCAAAAAGAAGAATGCGCCTGGGGAACGCGCGGTGAGCGACGAGTATCTGGAAGAAGTGATCAAAGCCTACGAGCACTTCTTCTTTCACTACACTTCCTCGGATCTGCTGATCGTGAATACCTCGGAGATCGATTTCGTCGATCGCAACGAGGACTTGCAGGAGTTGCTGCGCAAGGTCACTGAGCCGATCAAGGGCACGCAATATTTCCTGCCGCTGGGCGGGCAGGAAGCTGCCAGCGCGTAGCGGCATGCGGTTGGTCGGTATTCTGTTAGCCTTGTGCCGAGAATCCCTGGCGGTTGAAGATGAGTTTCCGCGAATTCACCTCTCATATCGAGGGAGTGGAAACGTCGAGAGTGCCTTTCTGAGCTTCAGGAATTCCGGATCAGCAGTTACCAGCCAGGCGCCGCGTTCGATAGCAAGTTCGGCGGCGAATGCATCAGCGTAGCCTAGGTTATGTCTTTGCTTCAGAGCGGCAGCACGAGTAGCGCGATCCAGATCCGCGGGGATCACTGCAATGGGCAATTGCCGCAACTTCGATTCTGCCGCGAACGCCTGAACCTCGCCACGAAGCCGCCAGACGATATAGAAGACTTCTCCCCAATTGACCGCTGACACGAGAATTGGCAACTCATTGCGAAGGGCGTCTTCCATCAGATGGCGCACGCGTGCCGCGGCTCCGACCCGGTTTTCAAAGAAGCTGATAAGAGCATTCGCATCCAGTACATAGCGTCGCGCATGGCTGCGCGAAGAGGGACTCACAGCTTTTTCCCTTCACGGTCCCGTTCCCGTTCTCGCTCCTTAAACACTTCTTCGAACATCGAAGGCTCACCAGGACCGGGCTTTAGAAATCCTTGGATTTCGTCCAGAAGGCGTTCTGTCACGGGAGTGAGGACCAAGCGCCCTTGTTCTTCGGCCCACGTGGCTTGCGTGCCTTTCTGAAGACCAAGCTGTTCGCGCAGTTCGGCCGGGATCACTACCTGACCTTTGGAACTGATGATGGTACGGTAGGTTGCCATTGCGCTAATCTTACTCCGAGGTAAGACATCATGCAATGCGTCTTACCGCGTCCGCATTTCCAGAAAAACCTCTAAATGCCTGGGATGGACGAGGCGTTAATTCCCGGCTACAATACCCCGAGCGGCATCTAATCCTGTAGGCGCCAAGACCCGCCGAACAGGCTTATTCGCTGGACAGGCTCTATCCGGCCAGGCCGGAGGGGCACTGGAGGGAACATGAGTCTCACCCCGATCAGCGGGCGACTATCTGACGAGTCCCGCCCGAAAATCACGACCGCAACCCTGCGGGAACAAAAACTCCGACACGAACCGATTACTTGCCTGACGGCTTACGATTATGCGAGCGCACGCCTGGTCGATGAAGCCGGCCTCGACATGGTGCTGGTGGGGGATTCGCTGGCACAGGCCATGCTGGGTTGCGAAAACACGCTCTCGGTCACGATGGACGATATGCTGCACCACGTGAAGGCAGTGCGCCGCGGCCTGCGTAACGCGCTGCTGCTGGCCGACATGCCCTACGGTTCTTACCAGGTCGACGAGAAAGACGCGGTGCTCAATGCGGCCCGGTTTGTGAAAGAAGGTGGCGCGGAGGTCGTAAAACTCGAAGGCGGCGAGAAACGCGCCGGGCTGATTCGCCGCATCATCGACGCCGAGATTCCTGTCGCCGGACATATCGGGTTGACGCCGCAATCCGTGAATGTGATGGGCGGCTACAAAGTGCAAGGTAAAAATCTGACCGCGATCGAGCAGCTTATGCGAGACGCGACGGCTCTGGACCGTGCCGGAGTGTCGTGCATCTTCCTGGAAGGAATTCCGCGCGAAGTAGCGGCGCTGATTACGGCTGAAGTGAGCGCGCCTACGATCGGGATCGGCGCCGGCCCGGAATGTGACGGACAAGTTCTGGTTTTTCACGACATCCTAAACCTGACGTTTGGGCCTCCGGCAAAGTTTGTGCGGCGCTATGGCGATGCGGCGGCGCTGATTATGAGTGCAGTGCAGGCGTTTCGGGCGGACGTGAAGTCGCATCAATATCCAGCCGATGAGGAGTCGTATCACCTGCCGAAGGACACCCGGGAAGGTCTGGATACGGTGCTGGCGCGGAAACGGGCGATGCGGCGATAACATGGCGGCGGCAACCTGGCGGCATTAGATAGCACCGAATCGGTGAAAATTATCTCCGCCAGATGGAACCATAATGCCCCGCGAACGTATCCTTCAGCAGGTGCACACTCACGCCTGGAATAGTGCTAGGCTATTAAAAGCGAGGCATGTATGACTCTCGGCTTTTTGTTTTTCCCGTTTTTCGGCTTCGGCTTCGTGCTGTACTTCCTGCCTACGATTATCGCCCTCATCAAGAGCAAGCGTGACACGGTGGCCATCCTGCTACTGAATCTGTTTCTGGGATGGAGCGTGATCGGATGGATCATCGCGCTGGTTTGGGCGGCGAAGCATGATGTCCCTGCCGTTGCGAGGTAACGGAGCAAGTGAGCGTTTTGCGCCCTCGTCTCATACTCTGTCTGCTGCTGGCTTCGGGCTTGCTGGGCTGCTCCCAGCAGAGTAGACCGAAGAAGCCGTCTGCATCCGCCATTTTGCAGGCTATCCCGGCCGCGGACCCTGCGACCTACGATCACATTCAGAACACCCGGAACTGGCGCAATCCTTACCTCATTGTTCGTGCGGATGGGGTGGCGTTGCTCGATACCGCCGACAGCGCCGAGATTATTCTGAAGCCGGAAGAAGTGATTGGCGCTCTGGCCAAGTTACCACGGTCGAATTGGCCTTATGGACGGGTTGTTGCGGCGACGGAGACGACGGCTTCATCGGATCAGGACGGTATCGCCATACGGCGCAACAAGGGTCTGGTCGGCGGATTTCTTGAAGAAACCAATGTGGCTATTAAGTGGGTGCCTGGGGCGTGAGAGTACAAAGTTTCCGCATTGAAGTTGCGCGTGAGCCGTCGAGCTTTGCTCGACTGGACAGCCGAAGGCGGCTGTCCCTACATGGGTTCTGCCTACACGGGATTGAAAGTTCTTACTAAAATTCATGCAATGCGCGCCGCTTCCAGGGCCGCGCGACAGGGCGGGAGGCGCCTGGGATTGGTCCCCACCATGGGAGCGCTGCACGAGGGCCATCTATCGCTGATACGTGCGGCGCGGGCGGCCAGCGATGTCGTGGTCGCATCCATTTTCGTCAATCCGACGCAGTTCGGACCGAACGAGGATCTCGCGAAGTACCCGCGATCGTTTGAGCACGACCGCGAACTGCTGGAGCGGGGGAGCGTCGATTTCCTGTTCGCTCCTGAAGTCGAAGAAATGTATCCGGCGGGGACTCTGACCTCGGTTACGGTTGAGGAAATGAGTGAAAAGTTGGACGGCCGCTCGCGTCCGGGACATTTCCGCGGTGTTACTACGGTCGTTGCCAAGCTATTTCACATTGTCGAGCCGGATCTGGCCCTCTTCGGACAGAAAGATGCGGCACAGCTGGCGATCATTCGCCGCATGGTCTGCGACCTGGATCTGCCCGTCGACATCGTGGCCTGTCCCATTGTTCGGGAGCCTGACGGGCTGGCGATGAGCTCGCGTAATGCTTATCTAAATGCCGATCAGCGGAAACAGGCTCTGGTTTTGCGTCGTTCCCTGGGGCGGGTAGAGCAGTTGGCTGATGCGGGCGAGCGCGATGCTGCTCGGCTGCTCGAGGCCGGGCGTGAAGAACTCAGCCGCGAACCCGCAGTGCGTCTCGATTATTTTGAGATCGTGAATCCGGATACGCTGGATCCGGTGAAAGACATTTCTGGCTCCACGCTTGCGGCTGTGGCGGCCTATGTTGGAAATACACGGCTGATCGACAACGTTCTGCTCAGGAAAGCGCGTCCCGCTCACCAATAGGGATCGAGATAATCGTAGCCGTAATTTGGATTACCCCACCATGGTCCCCACGCCGTGTAACCATACGCCGGCCAATCCCAGAAGGGAGACCAACCCCAACCGGGTCCCCAGCCAAAACCGAGTCCCCAACCCCAGCCAAATCCAAGGCCCCAACCACCCCAACCCCAGCCAGGATACCCCCAGCCGCCACCGCGCCATCCGTACCCGCCGCCGTATCCGCCACGCCCAATGCCGTATCCGCCACGCCCAACGCCCGCGAACGCAGCGTGGCTGCCTCCGAAAGCACCACCGTGGTTGAAGTTTCCGGCCATCCGGGAGCCACCGAAACCGTGCCATTGGCCGTCAGCCATGCCGGCACGGGCGGTCGCTGCGCGATCTCCTGCCCAGGCTCTCCCGGCGCTCGAATATCCGCCAGAGCGACCGAAGGATCCCCTGTTCCCAAAGCTTCCCCCGAAGCCGCGAGATCCACCATACCCGCCGCGGTATCCGCCATAGCCGCCACCATGGAAACCGCCACCACCGTAGCCACCGCCATGGAAGCCGCCTCCTCCGAAACCGCCGCCATGGAAGCCACCACCCCCCCCAAAGCCACCGCCGTGGCCACCTCCGCCAAAACCACCACCGCCGTGGCCGCCTCCGCCGTGCTGGGCAAAAACCGGGGTGGGTAAGCAAACGAGAATGACAGAAGAAATCGCTGTGAGAAGAAAGTTCGGCAAGGTGGACATTCTCATGATTGGCCCCTTCCACCTAACAAGGCGAGTTATGCAGGAACACAACCCACCCCACTACACTACTCAATTGGAATCCTATCAGAGCTGGGAAGTTGCCCACGCAAAAATATCGCTAAGTCGCCACGGTGCAATAGATTGCGCACCGCGGCTCCCTAGGGCTGCGGAGATACCCCTGCAATGCTGGATCCTGGCACTATCTGTTCCCGCACGAGCGCTTCGACCTCGCCCCAAAGACGGGGATCGCATTCACTCTGGGCGTGGCTGGGCGTGAGCAAACGATCGGACCAGGACAGCGTGTTCAAACAGCGAACCGGTGTCTGCCGGTAATCGAAGCGGTAGTTACCGAGAATTTCAGTTCGGGCGGGGTTCGCGGCGGTGATGCGGCGGCGTCCGTGGATGAGTCCATGAGGCTGGTAAAAATTCACTGCTTCCGCGACATTCGCCGGGATGACCTTATCGTTCTGCCAAAATTTGGCCACGCTATCCACTTGCACGGTAAGGAGCACGGGGATTCCCGCGCGATGCAGATCGCGCGCCAGCATCACGGCTGCAGATCCTCCCCAACTCTGGCCGAAGAGAATGATGCGCGCACCATTTATTTCTTGTGGGCTGAGAATGCCGTCGTGATCGCGGTCCAGAAGATGCACGACGGTTTTGTAGGCGGCTCTTCGGTGCCGATTCTCAAACACTTGCACGTAAGTATTCCCTGAATCCGTACGCTTGATGCGTTCGGCCACCTTGACTGGCCCGTGATTTGGATTGTTGTGGCGCACGAATCCGCCCACGAAGCCGATCACAATGTAGGAAGGATTTTTCTGAGCATGTCCGACCGCCGCAGCCTCGGCAGACAGCGGCACCGCTAGAGCCACGCTGAAAAACGCAGCCAGCAAAAAACGAGATCGCGCCAGCGATGACATGCGAGGCTCCGCAATAGAAGGGACTTCTTTCAGTAGCAACGTTCTGGTAAGTGTTGAGATGCCGCAAGGCTGGGCTGGGTTCTATGTTTTCCAGCTCTTTTACGTTTCAGTGAAAAGCCTTGCCCAGCGCTGGTTCTTACCCCATTTGTCCCGGGGTGAAGTGTACACCCGTTGTCAAGAGCGGGAACTGCCTTGGCTGTGCGGTCGCTTTCTCAGACTTCGGCGGCGAGGCGCCTCGGACCGGAGATAAATGGATTCCCGGCCAGTACGTATCTGAGCTTTCGGTCTGGAGCCTTGGTGATTCCGATGCGGGGAGACAGACGGATGTTTTTGCGCGGGAACCCGTCATCGCCGACCCAAAGGCCGCTGCTCGGCTTCGTCAAGTCGCATCCATTGTAGCGGGCGCGAGTGATGCCGAACGCCTCGGCCAGACGGCCTGGGCCGCTGGTGAGCAGACGCAAATCGCGCGTATTTTGGATCGCGATTCCTCGCGCACGGGCCATCGGTTCGATTCCGGTGAGCGGCTCGAGAGCCCGGAAGAGAACGCCTCCGGCTTGCCCTTCGGGCTCACAGGAAACATTCAGGCAGTAATGATTGCCGTAGATGAAGTACACGTAGACGTGGCCGGGCGGGCCGAACAATACTTCATTGCGCAGGGTGCGTCCGGCAAAAGCATGCGAGGCAGGATCGTGCTGCCCCAAATAGGCTTCTACTTCAACGATCCGGGCAGTGAGGCGCGCTTCGTGATCCCGGTTCCCTGCTCGAACCAGCACTTTGCCGAGCAAATCCCGCGCAACCCGGCGTGGATCGCGGGCGAAAAACTCGCGACCGACTGGGCGGATCAAATCGAATTCACCACAGAGTCACAGAGGAACGGAGAAAGGCAAGACGGGCCAATGTCGTCCCTGTGACTCCGTGCCTCCGTGGTGAATGAAACACGGCTTCCCATAGAAGGAACCTACGCGGCGCTCTTAGCCGATTTGAGATATTCCAACACCTCTTCGGCATGTCCGTCGGGCTTGACCTTCTCAAAAATGTGCTCGATCTTGCCGTCGGGGCCGATCACAAACGTGGTCCGGGCCACTCCCATCACTTTTTTCCCATACATGTTCTTTTCTTTCATCACGCCAAAAGCTTCGGCGACTTTCTTATCGGCGTCAGCCAGAAGCGTGAAGGGAAGGCTGAACTTATCGGCGAATTTCTTCTGCGCTTTTAGGGTATCCGGGGAGATGCCAAGCAGCACGGCCCCGGTTTTCTGAATCTTAGAGTATGTGTCGCGGAACCCGCGCGCTTCCACGGTTCAACCGGGAGTGTTGGCGCGGGGATAGAAATACAAAACGACAGTCTTGCCGCGCAGGTCTTTTAGCGATATTTCTTTCCCGTTCTCGTCCTGCAAAGTAAAGTCAGGCGCTTTATCATGGATGTTCATGGACGTTCCTTATGGGAGATCGAGGTTGATTCGTGCTAACGGAAAATAGAGCGGCAAATGAACGGCCAGCCGCTGTGATTTTACATCGACTGATTCTAGAGCACGAAATCTCCAGGCGCACGACCACCATCCTTGCGCTTGTAGTGCTGGCCTGCGCGGTTTTGTGGAACGGTTCGGCCGGAGCTCAAGACGACCAACCGCAGATCATGCCCGCGGAACACAAACTTTCGACCAAGAAAGACCCAGGTCCGCGTGCGGTGGCGATTATGCAGCTCGGTTCAAAGGGGAAGGCTTCGCTGGTGCCGATCACGATCATGATCGACGGCAAGTTTTGGGATGCGAGCGCGTACAAGGCCAACCCTGTCCCCATGGCGCTGGAGTCTGGAACCGTCTACGAAGTCGAGCGTACGGGAAGCTCTCAAGGGCTGTTCACTGTGGGCAGTGCACTGCACAGCAACGCGGTCAACGCGCCAACCCCATGGCTGGCCACCGGGTCGTGGGTTCCGGCGGGAATGGAGAAGAAAAGCACGGTGATGAAGGCCGCGGCAGTGCCGTTAGGGCTGACGGATACGGATGCTGCTCCGCGGCTGACAAGAGACCCCACGAAAGTTTATCCAGAGGCGAAGCCAGCCGCCAGTCCATCGACTTCGCCTTCTTCAACGGCTAGCTCTGGTGGTTCGGGCGACGAACCGCCACGACTCGCCAAGCCGGAATCGTCCCCCGACTCGACTTCAACCCCTGCCGATTCGAAACCCGGCGGTCAAACTGGCTCGACCTCAGGACCAGGGCAGAATTCTCCCGATGCGGCGGGGACTGGGTCTGGTTCCAAACCCGAGAGCGCCAAGGCGAAGAGTGGGGCAAATGTTCCGACGGATGACAGCGGAGCCGACTCCGCCGACCGTCCGAGATTGCGGCACGGAAAACCCGCAGAATCGTTCGCCGACGAAGACATTCCCGGCTATAGCAAACCGGGATTGACGCCGTCGCCAAAGGCCGCCTCGCCCGCCGCAGCCAGCGCAAGAGTTCAAGCCGCAGCCGAGCCCATTGAGCTCGTACCGGCGATCTCCGATGCCCATAGTTCCGAGCTGCATTCCTATACTTTCGAATGGCTCAAAGGCGAGGAAGAGCAGCGCCGCGACCAGATGCTGGCGCTGGCCAAGCAGCAACTCACTTCATACTTGAAAGCCGAGGCCAAAGAAGAGATCACGCCCGAAGCGCACTCTTCTCACGCCTTACATCGTGTATCCACGAAAAAGGCGCCCGAGCCGGTTCTCGAAAATGTGAAGATGGTCGCTTACGATTTGTGGGTCAGCAATCAGCCGGTGATGGTTTTCAGTGCGGACGCGCACGTGCCGGCGACCGCTTCCAGCGCGCCAAGCGGCCCCTATAGCAATCTCACCTATTCGATGACCGTCGTGGCGTATCCCGATATTTATAACAACCTGCACAAACTGTATACAGGCATCACCGATAAGTACCATCTCGACGTAACTCCACGCCTGGATCTGATCGATGCGGTTGACGCGGATGGTGACGGTCGTGGAGAGTTGTTGTTCCGGGAAACTTCTGATGTCGGCACCGGCTGGATCATTTACCGTGCGGGCGCTGACACGCTCTGGAAGATGTATGACAGCCTGAATCCGGAGTGAAGTCATTCCTACATCCGCGTGAGCATTTTCAGTAGTTCGCTACAATGCCTGAGGGAGCCCCGCCGGATTGCGCCAGACACGACGCAAGTTCATACGTTCTGCACTAACCGCTGGAAGCCTTGCTGCGCTTCCTGCAGATCTGTTGTCGTCGTGCAGCGTGTCTTCAAGAGCAGGCACGGTGGCGACGTCTCGCCCTGCCGTTGCACAGTTCGAATCGCCCGCTGAGTTCGCGTTTCCCAAAGGATTTTTCTGGGGCACGGCAACTGCCGCTTATCAGATCGAGGGCGCGTGGAACGAAGATGGTAAGGGCGAATCGATTTGGGACCGGTTCGCGCACACGGCGGGAAAAATCAAGAATGGCGACACGGGAGATGTCGCTTGCGACTCTTATCATCGCTGGCGGGAAGACATCGCGCTGATGCGGGCAATGGACCTGAACAGCTATCGGTTTTCAGTTTCCTGGCCGCGAATTCAGCCGTCAGGCACGGGTGGCCTGAATGCGAAGGGAATCGATTATTACAGCCGGCTTGTGGACGCGCTGCTGGAAGCGCGAATCCGGCCGTTTGTGACTCTGTATCACTGGGACTTGCCGCAGTCTCTCGAAGATGCCGGGGGATGGACGAACCGTGATATTGTGTCGCGCTTTGCAGACTATGTACAGGTAGCCGCGCGCGCCCTGGGGGATCGGGTTTCTGATTGGATGCTGTTCAACGAGCCCGCTGCCTTCGTGGATCTCGGCTATCTGGAAGGTACGCACGCGCCCGGGCGCAAGAGTCTGCTGGATTTCTTGCGGGCTACGCACGTCGTCAACCTGGCTCAGGGAGCCGGGTTCCGGGCCTTGAAAACGGCGCAGCCGAATGGGCGTGTGGGCACGGCGTTCAGCATGTCTTGGTGCGAACCGGCGAGTGATTCGGAAGCGGATAAACTCGCCTCCGAGCGCGCTCACGCCATCGTTAATACGTGGTTTCTCGATCCCGCGTTGCGTGGGAGCTATCCTGAGGCGCTCACGTTTTTCCCCGAACGTGTGATGGGAATTCGCTCGGGCGACATGGAGAAGATGCGGGCCCCTCTCGACTTCATAGGTATCAATCTTTACTACCGCACGATTGCGTCTGCAACAAGCGCGCTGGAGCGACTCACTCACCCGCAGGAATGGCTGTTTCCGGTCAAAATGGAATTCGCCACAGCCGGGCCCAAGACCGACATGGGATGGGAAGTGTGGCCGCAAGCTTTGTACGACATGGTCACGCGCATTACTCGTGATTACAACCGGCCGGCAATCGAAATTACCGAGAGCGGTTGCGCCTACAACGACGCGCCCGATGCCAGCGGGGAAATTCATGACGACCGCCGCATTACGTATCACCGCGAATATCTTTCTGCGCTGGCGCGGGCCATGGCGGAAGGCGCGGACGTCCGCGGCTATCATGCGTGGAGCCTGATGGACAACTTCGAATGGGCGGAAGGATACAGCCAGCGCTTCGGGTTCAGTTACGTGGATTTCAAGACGCAGAAAAGAACCGTGAAAGATTCAGGCAAGTGGTACGCGAAAGTGGCGGCCGAAAACCGACTCATACCAGCGTAGGCTACAGATTGGCGTTTCTAGTTAGCTCCTCCGTTTACCTTCAACCGGTCGCGCTCTTCGGCCAGCTTCCTCTGCAGCGCCGGATTCACCAAGGATACGGGAACATCCATGTCGCCGACCTTGAACTCCGTGGGATCGAAGGTGGCAAAGCCGTCCTTCTCGCCGATATGGCCGGAAATCGTAATCCAGACATCTTTGCCCGCGATCTCGGTAAGGAATTTTCCGTGCACAAGATCGCCGTCAACACTCACTTGCTGATCTTTGATCGGAGGCGCACCGCTGCCCAGGTTCGAGTCGGGGCTTAGACCCCCAGCGCCCGCCACTCCGAGGGCCTGCGCCAGCACGGCGCTGATCTCATCCGAATTCGGCTTAGCGTCGGCCTTGCCACTCTGAACGCCAGACGAAGCTGTAGATGTCTGAGCGCTGAGTAATGCGCTGGTTCGAGGTGAACTGGAAACGCTGGAAGTACTGCCCTGAGGCGTTCCATCGTTCGACTTCATCGTGCTCGGATCCGGCGAGTTACTGTCCTGGACCATCGCCGGGGTTTGCGGGGGCGCGACCGGCGCCGGTCTCTTTATCACAAGAAAAATCGCCAGCAACGAGGCGCACAACGTGGCGATGCTGATGATTCGATCGAGTTTGAGCTTCATTGCATCGATGCTAGCCTCTGGGAAGAAAAAGAGCAGATGACGGAAGTCATATCCTAAGGCAGGTGTGGAAACGGGTCTCTCGCCCGGTCTCACACATTACCCAGCTTTTTGGCCAGCAATTCATTGACGATCTGCGGGCTGGCTTGGCCTTTAGAGGCTTTCATGACCTGGCCGACGAAGAATCCCAGCATAGTCTTCTTGCCCCCGCGATATTGCTCGACCTGCCTGGGATTGGCCGCGAGCACTTCATCAATGATCTTCTCGAGCGCCGAAGTGTTGGTCGATTGTTGGGGGCATCCCTCTTCGTCGTAAACGACGGGAAAATCCTTGCCGCGAGCGAAGGACAGGTCATAGAGATCCTTCAGCATTTTTCCTGAAATTGCTCCCGACTCGACCAGATCGGCCGAGGCCGCGATGCCACGCATCGATATTGGCGACTGCTCAATCTGGAGGCCCTGCGCTTTCAGGCGTCCCATGAGTTCGCCTTGTACGAGGTTCGCCACGCGCTTGGGATTCTTTGCAGCCCGTGCCGCTTCTTCGAATTGATCGGCCAGCAATTTGGAGAAGGTCAGCACCTGCGCATCGTATTCCGTGATGCCGTACTCGTGCACCATCCGAGCGCGTCTGGACTCGGGCAGTTCAGGCAAGATCCGCGCGATCTCGGCTCGCCATTTTTCGTCAACCACAAGCGGAAGCAGATCCGGCTCCGGAAAATAGCGGTAGTCGTGCGCCTGCTCTTTTGAACGCATGCCGTAAGTTTTGCCTTCGCTGGCGTTATACAGGCGGGTTTCCTGCGTGATCCTGCCGCCAGACTCGATCACGCCTACTTGTCGTGCGATCTCATATTCAAGCGCTTCTCGAATGAAGCGGAATGAATTCACGTTCTTGATTTCGGTCTTGGTGCCGAATTCCTTTTGCCCGCGCGGACGCACGCTCACGTTGGCATCGCAGCGCAGCGAACCTTCCTCCATATTGCAATCGCTCACGCCGGTGTAGAGGATGATCTCTTTCAAGCGCGTCAGATATTCGTAAGCCTCGTCGGGCGACGCAATTTCGGGTTCGCTGACAATTTCAATGAGCGGCACGCCGGTCCGATTGAGATCGATCGCTGTTTTCTCATCGGAATCGGGAAAGCCCTCGTGCAGGCTTTTGCCGGCGTCTTCTTCCAGATGCAGGCGGGTGATGCCGATCTTCTTTCGTTGCCCGCTCTTGCCTTCACCGATCGGGATCTCGATGAATCCATATTCAGCCAGAGGTTTATCGTATTGCGAAATCTGGTAGCCCTTGGGCAGGTCCGGGTAAAAATAATTTTTGCGCGCAAAGATTGAAGTGTCGTTGATGCGGCATTTGAGGGCCAGCGCAGCCAAGGTGGCAAATTCGACAGCTTTCTTGTTCAGGACGGGCAGTGCTCCCGGCATCCCGAGGCAGACCGGACAGACATTCGTATTGGGCGGAGCGCCGAATCGCGTGGAACAGGAACAGAAAATCTTGGTCGCGGTCAGAAGCTGGACGTGCACTTCGAGTCCGATTACCGGCCCAAAGCCGGCATCCGCGGCAATCGAACTCTGGGCGGGGGTGGACATTCAGGATGATTATAAGCGTGGTCTGGGCCTGGCTTCTTCAGGGTTTCGACGGATGTAAATAGCTATCCATCGAAATTTCGAAGAACATCAGTTCGTTCCCGTTCGCGTTGTCGACGCCGGTAATCTCCATGCTGGAGCCGGCGAGCGGCGCGGAGACGCCGGCCACGTCGAAAAACAGAAATCCGGATTGGCTGGAGTGCGGTTCAACGGCGCGGGCCTCGAATTGTGACATCTCGATCTCATCCCGCTGTTCCTGGGTTACGGCGCCCTTCACATTCTTGTGCGGGATCGGGATCGCACTCGGCCGGGTTTGTCCTTGCGGATTCGCGAGGCGCCGGTAAATATCGTCAGGCGATACCGGCGTAAGTTTCGCGCGGTCGGGCTTGACCAGCGTGACCTGCATGTTTGCAATGGAGACCGGCTGATCGCCGTCATTCGTCACCACGAAAAATACCGGCAGGAATCCGTGCTCGGCAAAATTTATGGTGAATATCTTTGCTTTCTGCTCCGTGTCGTAAGGGTCGGCGGCGATGGCGACCTTCTCGTCCGTATGATTGTCGTGCGCGGGATACGTTTTCGCCGGTTCGGCAACTGGCTTCACGAAAGTCTTGGATTTCGCGAAAAGAGGAATAAGCAGGCCTGCGAGAGCAACGGATGCCGCACCGGCGATGACCGCGCGAAAGAGCGTGGAACGCTGGCGATTGGATGAAGGTTGCGTAGCGAGCGCGATTTGCATGACTCCGATTATAGGCGGGCTGGCGTGAGGTTGGGGCGGCCCGATTTAGCGGCCTAGTTCGCGATCCGGGGTAGAATGACTCGTTTGATTTACTTTTTCTACAGCCTGCTGGTCGCACTGGCCATGCTCGTCAGCTCGCCGTACTGGCTCTATCAGGTACTGCGACATGGCAAGTATCGCTCCGGCTTTCTCCAGCGTATGGGCGGGGTCCCCGCGCGTCTGTTACGTGACCCCGGCTCGCAGTCCCAGAGGGTGATCTGGGTGCATGCCGTTTCGGTGGGCGAGGTTCTGGCGGTCAGCGGACTGGTTCAGGAAATGCGCCGCCGATTCGATCATCGAGTGCTGGTGACGAGCACAACCGACACGGGACAAGCACTGGCGCGAAAACGCTTCGGTGAAGAAAACGTCTTTTATTTCCCCATGGATTTCTCGTTTAGCATTCGTCCCTATCTGCGCGCGCTGCGGCCGGAGCTGATCGTATTGGCGGAGACGGAATTCTGGCCGAACTTTCTGCGGCTCGCAGATGCGAGCGGTGCCAGAATCGCCGTGGTCAATGGACGCATCTCGGACCGATCCTGGCCCAGGTACCGCCGTTTTCGCTGGGCACTGGGAAAAATGCTGGCGCATGTCGAATTGTTCCTTGCGCAAACAGAGCAGGACAGTAACAGATTGCGTGCGATCGGCGCTCCAGCCGGACGCGTGCAAGTGACTGGCAATCTCAAATTCGACGTGTCCGCACCTGCGCCGCCAGCTGTCCTCGAAAGGCTTCGGCAATCCCTCGCAGCTGAAAAAACCGGTCCCGTGCTGGTCTGTGGCAGTTCTGTGGAAGGAGAAGAACCGCTGCTGCTGAAAGCCTTCCAGAATCTGAAGGAACAGTATCCGGGGGTTGTCATGATCCTGGCCCCTCGCCATCCGGAACGCTTTGCTGAAGTCGGAAGCCTGATCGCTGCGGCCGGCCTGCCGTTGTTCCGCCGCTCACGGTGGCAAGGAGAAGCGCTCGCGGGCCGCGTTCTTCTGCTGGATTCGGTGGGCGAGTTGGCTGCGCTTTATGCATTAGCGGATCTCGCGTTCGTAGGCGGCAGCCTGGTTCCGCGGGGGGGGCACAACATCATCGAGCCGGCGCAGCATGGATTGGCGATCGTCGTAGGCACGCACACCGAGAATTTTCGTGACATTGTCTCGCTCTTTCAGGGCCGAGATGCAGTGCGGATTGTCGGGCCGGACGAATTATCCGCGACCTTTAGCCGTTTATTGGCCAATGAGGCCGAGCGGCGCGCCCTGGGCAAACGCGCGTTGGAGACCGTGCAAGCGCAGACGGGCGCTACGTTGCGTACCGTAGACGCGCTCGAAAAACTGCTTGCCACGAGCTCCGCGCAACCTGTTTCCGCCAGGGCTGCGCATCACCATTGAATTTTCTTGCTTCCATTTACGGCGGTATTGTGGCAGCGCGCAACGCGCTCTATGATCGCAACGTTTTGCGATCCCATCGCCTGAATGGTGCAGTCATCAGTGTCGGCAATCTTTCGACCGGCGGCTCGGGCAAGACGCCGTTCGTAATTCTCTTGGGAGAGCTGCTGAAATCCCGCGGGATCAACTTTGATGTTCTCTCGCGTGGCTACGGACGGAAATCCAGAGGTAGGCTGCTGGTCGATCCCGGCGGCTTGTCCGCACAATTCGGCGACGAACCGCTGCTGATTGCGCGCAGATTGCAGGTTCCGGTGATCGTGGGTGAGGATCGCTTCGACGCGGGAGTGTTGGCGGAATCAAGATTCGGGCCGCAACTGCATTTACTGGACGACGGATTTGAACATCGGCAGCTCTACCGCAATTTCGATATCGTGCTGGTCACTCCTCAGGATGCGAGCGATCGGCTGCTGCCCGCGGGGCGCCTGCGCGAGCCGCTCGGATCTTTGCGCCGGGCCGATGCCGTTGTGCTTACCAGCGGGGCAGCGCCGGAATCTTTCCCGATCCATGACAAGCTGATCTGGCGAGTGCGCCGGGGCATCATCCCGCAGAATGTTCCGCCCCGGCCGGTGGTCTTCTGCGGAATCGCACGGCCACAGAATTTTATCCTGCAATTGCGCAGCGCAAATATCGAACCTGCCGCCGAAGCTTTCTATCGCGATCACCACGCTTATAGTGAATCGGACATCCGGGACCTGCTTGCACTCAAGGATAAAAGCGAAGCGGGTGGGTTCGTGACCACGGAGAAGGACGCAGTCAATCTCGGGTTTCACCTTGCGGCGCTGGAGCCGCTGTGCGTGGTGCCGGTTCGCATGAATCTGGACGATGCAGCTAACGTTCTCGATACCATGCTGCGAGCCATCGAGGAACGAAAACGTCGGGCGTGAGAGAATTTGCCTGTAGCGCAGTCAACGGGCGACAGTGTGCCGGTCATCACAGTAACAATCCAGTAACAGCAGGCGCAGCCGGAACCGGAAAACTTGCGAACTACGATGACGAAACATCCTAAGGAAGCCGAAAGGCTCAAGAAAATTGTGGAAGCATTTCCCAACATCACCATCACGGTGCTGGGGGATCTGGTCGCGGATGAGTTCGTGTTCGGCGAGATTTCACGCGTCTCGCGCGAGGCTCCGGTGCTGATTTTGAAGCACCGCGAGCGCATCGTCGTGCCTGGCGGCGGAGCGAATGCCGCCAACAATCTTGCTGATCTTGGCGTAAATGTTCTGCCCGTCGGAATTCTCGGGGACGACGAGCCGGGACGTTTGCTGCTGAAACATTTCCGCCACAAGCGAATTCCCGTGAGTGGCGTCCTGAAGGACAAAAGTTTCATCACCGTAACCAAGACACGCATTCTGGCGGGGATGGCCCACACCGCGCGGCAGCAGGTCGTGCGGGTGGATCGCGAGCCGCAGGAACCGCCGAATGTGCATCTCACGCGCGAGCTCTATCTGGCGGCGCGGAATTATGCCCACGCTTCCGACGCCCTGCTCATCTCCGACTACGGATACGGCTCGGCGACGCCGGCGCTGGTCACCGCGTTGCGGGAAAAGGGCAAGGTGCAAACGTTGCCCATCATTCTTGATTCGCGTTTTCGCATGCTCGAGTATTCGGGTATCACGTCGGCTACTCCGAATGAGCCAGAAGTCGAAGAGGCGCTCGGCCTCCGAGTCGGGCATGACTGGAATAGACTCGTCAGTGCAGGAGAGCAGTTGATCCAGCGTATGAAATTGCAATCGCTGGTGATCACGCGCGGGCGTGACGGCATGGTTGCATTCGATAACAAGCACAAACCGATCGACATTCCAATTGTTGGCTCCGATCAAGTCACGGATGTGACCGGCGCGGGCGACACGGTCATTGCGGCTTATACTGCGGCATTGGCGGCGGGAGCTACGACGGAAGAAGCGGCGCAAATCGCTAACTACGCCGGCGGAATCGTCGTGATGAAACGAGGAACGGCCACCGCGTCACAAAAGGAATTGTTGGAAGCGATAGAGCAGGCGCCGCCCGTGACTCGGCCGCATTAAAACTTGCTCTTATTGTCGAGCGCCGAAGATCCATTACACATTGAACAACCAAACCAAAATTGTTACTCGCGACGAACTTCGACGCCTCGCTGATGAATGGCGGCGGGGGGGGGAGCGCACCATACTCGCCAATGGGGCGTTCGATCTGCTGCATGTCGGGCACGTACGTTATCTGATCGCGGCCAAGGCGTTGGGCGGAAGACTGGTTGTTGCGATCAATTCTGACCAATCCGTGCACGCACTGAAGGGCGAGGGGCGGCCGGTTGTTCCTGAGCAGGAGCGGGCAGAAATCGTAGCCGCCCTTGAGGCGGTCGACGCAATCGTGATTTTTCCTGAGCTCGATGTGCGTGCGATTGTCCGCGAGATCCATCCTGACATTCAGGCCAAGGGAACGGACTACACGCCAGACTCCGTTCCCGAGCGCGATGCGGTCCGCGAATGCGGAGGCCGGGTGGAGATCGTCGGCGACTCTAAAGATCATTCCAGCAGCGACATCATTCGAGCACACCTGTCTCCGAGGAAGCATTGAGCGCAGGGCTTGAACCTATGGCGGAGAGCGAACGCATCCTTATAGTCCGCCTGGGCGCGATGGGAGATGTCCTTCACACTTTGCCTGCGGTCGGGGCTTTGCGCGAAGCGTTTCCGAGAGCCCTGATCGGCTGGCTGATCGAAGAACGGTGGGCAGAACTCTTATGCGCGCCGACTGCGCCACGACGCGGTGCGCCCTCACCGCAACGGCCGCTGGTCGACTGGCTGCATACGGTGGATCTGCGCGGATGGAAGAAGTCGCTTCTCACGCTTACGACCGGGCTGCAGATCGCGCGCGTGTCGAACGACGTGCGGAGCGCAGATTACGAGGTCGCGATCGATCTGCAAGGTGCGATTCGATCTGCGATTCTGGCCCGCTGGTCCGGGGCCCGGGCGGTTTGGGGCGCCGCCGCGCCCTGGGAGTCTCCGGCGAGCCTTTGGTACACGAGACGCGCGATCGCGCGCGGTACGCATGTCGTCGATCAGAATCTCTCGGTTTTGGAAGCGTTCGCGCAAACGAAATTCGCGAAGCCGTTCGTGGAACTTCCTCGCGACAACGCGGCGGAGCAGCGCGTCGACACGATGCTGGCGAAGGCTGGACTGTCCGATTTTGCTCTATTGAATCCGGGGGCCGGCTGGGGAGCGAAGCGCTGGCCGGTTGAGCGTTATGGGGCAGTTGCCCAGGCTCTCGCGCGTGAAGGCATTCGATCGATCATTAACTACGGTCCCGGGGAAGAAGACTTGGCGGCTGCGGTTCGTGCTGCCAGCGCAGACACCGCGACGCTGCTGAAGAGCTCAATCACGGAACTGATCTCACTGACGCGTCGCGCCAAGCTGTTCATCGGAGGTGATACCGGGCCGTTGCACCTGGCGGCGGCGCTGCATGTGCCAGTCGTGGCTATTTTCGGACCGACCGATCCTGCGCGCAACGGGCCTTACGGAACTTGCAGCCTGGTCCTTCGCAGTCCGGCGAGCCCGACGACTCACGCCCGCCGCTCCCGGCCCGACGAAGGCTTGCTCGATATCACCGCCGAAAGCGTCGTCAGCGCTGCCCGCGATTTGCTGACGTGCTCGGCGAGGGAAACGCCGCATGATTGATCAGTCGCCCGTGGAGAGGAAAGTTAACTGGCCGAAAATAGCCCGCCGCATCCGCGTGCCTCTGGGATTTGCCTTGGCCGTGCTCTATCTATGGCTGGCGCGGCCGAGCCGGCCGTTCCTCGGTTTCGGCGCAATCGCCATTGTGCCGGGACTTCTCATTCGGGCACTCGCTTCCGGACACGTGCGCAAAAACGAAGCCCTGGCAACGTCCGGGCCATACGGTTACACGCGCAATCCGCTCTATCTGGGATCGTTGCTGATGGGCGTGGGATTCGCCATCGCCGCGCGTAGCTGGTGGATCGGGCTGGCGCTGGTTGTGATGTTTTTTGCGATCTATGTGCCCGTGATTGGCGATGAAGAAAAGTTCTTGCGCGAGAGGTTTTCTGAATTCGACGAATACGCGGGCAAAGTCCCGAGAATGTTTCCCCGATTCACTCCATATTCGCGGCCACGAGAAAACGCGGGGAGATTCTCGTTTGATCTGTACCGGCAGCATCGCGAATACAATGCGCTCGTCGGATCCCTTCTGACGATCGCAGCCCTGATCGCAAAGATGGAACTGCTCCGTCGATAAGAACTACACAGCCGAGGGACGGCTGTCGCCGTGTCAACCGTTGTTACTTCCCGAAAATGACTGTGCTCGAAAAATGCGCGCTGGCGGCCATGTAGAAGATCAACGGCACAGACAAGAAAAAGTTTGTACGGGAAGCGAGGAATGCCTGGCGCGACATGACGGCGGCGTTCACCGGAGGCGCGCCGGCGAGCGTACCGCGGATAATCTTCTTGTTCATGGGCCAGATGATGCCCCATACGTTGAATAGCATCACGATGCCCATGCCGCCACCGACGCCAATGCAGAGCACGTGATTGTCGTCGGCCCCGACCGGAGTGTGATGCACAAAGAACCATCCGGCGGCATAGACCAGGAGGGTCGTAATGATGCCGAGAAGGTATCCGTTGGGCGTGGACTTCTTGATCACGAAAAATAAAATGGCCCAGACGGCGATCCACAGCAGAAGGAAAAGTCCGATCGTCGCGCCGGCGCTGCCGCCCTGCAGTTTTGCATCGGCTCCAACGAGAAACTGTCCCCAATACCAGAGTCCGAGGAAAACGGTAAGCAGAGAACTCCAGCGGAACCAGTTCAACGTTGGCAGAGTGAGCGCCTGAAAAATCTTGGGCTTCATGGCGGGATCGACCTGCTTCATGAACGGGACGTTAATGAGGTTGAAAAAATAGAGCAGCCCAACCCAAAGAATACCGGCAAGGATATGAAACCACCGGATGAGGAGCTGCGTGGCTTCTGCGCCGGTAATCTCTGGCAGAGCCAGCGACGTCACGATGACGTGGTGCATAAGATCTCCTGGTCAAGTTCTGACTATAGAGCTTTAAACCCAAGCAGGTTGGCACAATTTGGCGCTCGGAAAAACCCGATCCGTCTGAAAAGCTAAAGGACGAACCGCAGATTCATTCGCGCTGCTTCCATTGAGGCAAGTCTGCACAATACGTGCGAGGACTGTCAAATTTTATGCCCTCCGAGGCAGGTCAACTTCCGGGTTGAAAAGCAGCGGAGATCGCCGTATTGTACTGGCATCTCTCAGCCGGGATGTACCGCTTCTGCGAAATCAGAGTGCACAGTCCGGCGGGAATGTCCCCCCTGGTTCCCGTGGTCCTTGCAGGACTTCGGGAGCCTGCTGTTGTACTTGAGCCGGCTTGCGAAAGGAATTTCGCGGGCGGGTAAGTGTTTTGTCCGCAGTCTAGCGAACAAGGAGATCGGCTATGGAAAGCAACAAGCCGGCGCAGAACATTCAGGATTCCTTCCTCAATACGGCCCGTAAAGAGCGGTCGAGCATTACGATTTATCTGCTCAGCGGGGTGAAGTTAACGGGCCGCATCCGCTCCTTCGACAAGTACTCCGTGGTGCTGGAGGCGAACGGTCAGGAGCAACTCATCTTCAAGCACGCCATTTCGACGGTCGTCATGGGGCGGGTGATGCCGGCGCACGTCGGACATGCGGTTCACCCGGAACGGACGTCGGCTGCGGGCGCGAATAGCTCGGCGACGGCGAGCGCGGCGACCGCGACCGCGACTGAGGGATAAGGCGTTCCGGGCTTGCGACGTTCTCCATCCAAGGTGTCTCGCGAACCGCTGCGCGCCAGCATGAATGTGCCTGTTGGAAGCGAAGCGAATCAGGAAGAGCAGGGACGCGAACGGGCGTTTCTGGTCGGCTTAGACGTGCGCTCGCGGCGAGCCAAAGGAACGGTTTCCGCGCAAGCAGCAGCGGCGCGAGATGCGGCAGTGGCACACGCCACATCCAATGGCTCGGCAAAAGCGGATGTTCGCCCGAGCATCCCGGAATTTGATGCGGAAGAATCACTCGCTGAATTGCGAACCCTTGCGGAGA
Source organism: uncultured Acidobacteriaceae bacterium (assembly GCA_963772045.1). Lineage (GTDB taxonomy): Bacteria > Acidobacteriota > Terriglobia > Terriglobales > Acidobacteriaceae > Sulfotelmatobacter. The sequence goes on from CAVYWC010000010.1 coordinate 189,880, forward strand.
GCGCGGGAGCGAGGGTTGCCGGCGAGATTTTGCAGCATCGCGACCGGCCGGATGCGGCTACGCTGATCGGCGCGGGGAAGTTGGAAGAAGTGGCGGGTGCTGCGGCTTCGGTGAATGCCGATGTACTGCTGTTCGATCACGATCTCAGCCCTTCTCAGCAGCGCAATATCGAGAAGATTGTTCATCGGCGAGTGATCGACCGGACGCAGCTGATCCTCGACATTTTTGCGCGGCATGCGCGAACCCGTGAAGGCCAGTTGCAGGTGGAACTAGCGCAGTTGCAATACTTGCTGCCGCGGCTGGCCGGGCGGGGCGTGGAGATGTCGCAACTTGGCGGCGGGATCGGGACCCGTGGTCCCGGCGAAACGCAATTGGAAACGGACCGGCGAAAAATCTATCGGCGCATCCGGCATGTTGAGCAACAACTCGAAAATGTACGGCGGATTCGCGCGCAGCAGCGCCAGCGGCGGGAATCAGCTCCGGTCGCAACGGTGGCGCTGGTCGGCTATACGAATGCCGGAAAGTCAACGCTGTTCAATGCGCTGACGCGGGCAGGCGTGTTGTCATCCCCGAAAATGTTTGCCACGCTCGATCCCACGATCCGTGGCGTGGACTTACCGTCAAAACGGAAGGTGCTGCTCTCGGATACGGTGGGATTCATTCGCAACTTACCTCATACGCTGGTTTCGTCGTTCCGCGCGACGCTCGAGGAGGTGCAGCGCGCGTCGCTGATTGTGCATGTGTCGGACGCGAGCAGCCGGCTCTCGGCCGAGCAGGATGCGCAGGTGGAAATCGTCTTGAAAGAACTGGAGGCGGAGAAAAAGCCTCGGCTGCGCGTGATGAATAAAGTCGATCTGCTGGATGACGAAGTAGCCGCGAGCCTGCTTGCTGATTCCGCGCGCGATAACGCGAGAACCGTTTATGTATCGGCAGTCGAGGGTACGGGGCTCAATCGACTGTTGGAGCGAATTGACGCGATGATCGAGGAAGATCCGGTGAGCCGCGTGTATTTGCGCGTGCCGCAAAGCGAAGGCAAGGCGCTGGCGATGCTGGAAGCGCGGGCCCGGATTTATTCGCGAAAATATTTGGATGGCGCGGTGGAATTGGAAGCAGATGCGCCGGAGTCGGTGGCACGGAGGGTTCAACAGTTCCTGGTATCCGGATCGAGCGTGATAAAGTAGAGGCGTTTTCAGTGTCAGCCACCCGGAACTAAGCTGAAACAGGGGCTTCGTCCCAGCTTCTCGTCTTCGAAGTCTCTGCGGTTCACGATTGATCTGAGGTGTACCGTGCGAACTCGATTCTGCTTCCTGGCAGTTTATCTTTCCTTTTGTTTTTCTCTCTCAACGCTAGCGCAAACAGCACCTGCGGCGCAGACACCTGGATCCAGCCAGGCTCCGGCCTCCGGCGCGTCTCCGGAGGCGTCCACCGACAATCATAGTATCTGGCTTGATGTTGTGGTGACCGACAAAGCTGGAAACGCGGTGCCCGGCCTCGGGGAGCAGGATTTCACACTGCTGGATGACAAACAGCCGCGAAAGATAACGTCGTTCCGCGCCGCGGATGCGACGAGCCGTTCGACAGATCCGGCCTTACAGGTGATTTTTGTGATCGACGCAGTAAACACGGGGGTTCAGTCCGTCGGCTACGGACGGCTGCAGCTGAGCAAGTTTCTGCGCGAGGATGATGGTCGCCTTGCCGCGCCGACGTCGTTGGTCATATTTACTGACACGTCTACCCTCATCCAACCAACACCGACCCGTGACGGAAATACGCTGGCAGAGTCGCTCGATTCCAACCAACCTGGCATGCGCGCGCTGAATCGATCAGCAGGATTCTGGGGCGCGGAAGAGAGGCTGGATTTATCGCTCAAGGCTCTCAATCAGCTTGCCGGCTATGAAAAAACGCAGCCGGGAAGAAAATTGGTGCTCTGGCTGAGCCCGGGATGGCCTTTGCTGACCGGGCCGAACGTGCAGCTTACTCCGAAGGTGGAACAGTGGCTTTTCCAGACCATCGTGACTGTGTCGCGGGAATTGCGCGAAGCAGGCATCACCTTGTACAGCATCGATCCTTTGGGGATGGGCGATGCTGGCGGATTCCGAACCTTTTATTACGAGAGCTTCTTAAAAGGAGTAACTGCCTACAACAAAGTGCAGAACGGCAATCTCGCGCTCCAGGTTCTGGCGGTACAAAGTGGCGGACGCGTCATGAACTCGGACAATGATGTCACAAAAGAGATTGGTGACTGTTTGAAGGATGCCAAGGCTTTCTACGTGCTCTCTTTCGATTCTCCACCGGCGGATCACCCCGACGAGTACCACGCCCTGGAGGTGAAGGTGGCCAAGCCGGGACTCAAGGCGCGTACCCGAACTGGATATTACGCGCAGCCGTATGCGACCGAGCAACGCTGAAGGGCATGCCGGTTCACGATTGATCTGAGGTGGACCGTGCGAACTCGATTCTGTTTGCCGACAGTTTATCTCTCCTTTTGCCTTTCTCTTTCAGCGCTAGCGCAAACGGCACCTCCGGCGCAGACACCAGTATCCAGCCAGGCTTCGGCTTCGGCCCCGTCTCCGCAGGCGGCCAGTGAGAATCACAGGATCTGGCTCGATGTTGTCGTGACCAACAAAGGTCACAACGCGATTGCAGGTTTGCAAGAGCAGGACTTCACGCTTCTCGACGACGGTCAACCGAGGAAGATTACGTCCTTCCGGGCAACGGACGCAGTCAGCCGTGCCACTGATCCAGTACTGCAAGTGATTTTCCTGATCGACGCCGTGAACACAGGCGTTCAGGCCGTAGGCTTCGGGAAAACGCAATTAGCTAAATTCCTAAGGCAAGAGGATGGGCGGCTTTCCGCGCCCACATCGCTGGTGATGTTCACTGACAAATCCGCGCAATTCTTGTCGCCGCCGACCCGCGACGGAAAGGCGCTGGCAGATTCGCTGGATTCCAGCCAATCTAGCTTAAGAGCGCTTGGCCGGTCAGCCGGAGTATATGGTGCGGAAGAGCAGCGTATGCTCTCGCTTCAAGCTCTCGATGGCCTGGCGCATTATGAAGCCAAGCAACCGGGAAGAAAGTTGGTTATCTGGATGAGTCCGGGGTGGGCAACGCTGTCCGGGCCTCGCGTGATGGTCAGTGAGAAGAACGAGCAGTGGCTGTTCCGAAGCATCGTGGCTCTGTCGCAGGAATTGCGAGAGTCGCGCATCACCCTGTATAGCATTGATCCGTTGGGAATGAACGATGCTGGCCAATTCCGAACGTTTTATTACGAGGCCTTCTTGAAGGGCGTGCCTTCGTATCAGAAAGCGCAAAATGGCAATCTCGCGCTGCAGGTGCTAGCCGCGCAGAGTGGAGGGCGCGTCCTGAATATCAGTAATGACATAGTCAAACAGATTACGAGCTGTTTGGAAGATGCACCGGCCTTCTACACGCTCTCCTTCGATTCTCCGCCGGCGGATCATCCGGATGAATATCATGACCTGGAAGTCAAAATTGGAAAGCCGGGACTTAAGTCGCGCACACGAACCGGGTACTACGCCCAGCCGTACGCAACAGGGCAACGCTGAAAAGGTGGATTTCTAGCAGCGGCACGTGGATCGTTCGATCCAGCGACCAGAATTAAAATGGGCCGGCAACCAAGAAGCGGTGACATTCCTTGGCTATCGGCCCATTCGATCCTGAATTGGATCGGAGGTGATGTATTTATGGTAATCCTCTTGGCGGCGAAGTCAAGAGTTATATGTAGAAATCTACGATCCGCATAAGGGCGAAGAATCAGAGAAAGTCGAGGGGTTCCTACCGTGAACAAACAGATCCGATCGCCCTTCCAGCCTCGCGGCAAAATCGGCGGTCCGTCGTGCGATCTCTGCGTTGACACAAATTCCTCCTGACGTTAGACTTAACAGTTTTCAGAGCCCTCATTCGGTCCCTGGCCGGGTCAAAAGATCGGCGTGATCGAAGATCAACACGAGCGAAGCTGACGACCCGAGTTCAATTTACATGGCAGAAACGCTTCACCAACTAGGCCGATTACTGCTCGGGTCGGTGCCGACCATTATTCTGCTTGCATCGCTCTATGGGCTGTACACGGTTATTGTGCACAGGCCGCTACAGCAGGTTCTAGCCAAGCGTCGAGAGGCGACCGAGGGAGCCGTCGAGAGATCGCGGGCTGACATCGCCGCGGCGGAAGCGCGCACGGCCGAGTACGAGCAGCGCTTGCGAGAAGCGCGAGCGGCAGTGTTTCGCGCCATGGAATCGCAACGCGAAGCCGCCCTGCAGGCGCGCATGCATGCAGTGAATGAGGCTCGCGACAGAGCTCAGGCGCAGGTTGGGGCGGCAAAGAAGGACATCGATGCGGATCGAGCCGCCGCCGAACGTACCCTGCAGGCGGAAGCGGAAACCCTGGCGCACGAAATCATACGCAGGGTGCTGCAGCCCGCAGGAGTGGGGCGTTGAGTTTGATTCGTCTAGCGAAAAAATTGGCGAGCACGTGGACCATCGCATTCCTGCTGATGGGAACCGGGACGGGAGTGTGGATCCATGCGCAGGAATCCGCACCGGCGCAGCAGGAAAAGCAATCCGACCAGAACTTGAGTCCCGGGGGACAGTTGGCACGCGAAACCCGCGAAGCCGCCGGTGAAGAACAAGACGCAACCGCACAATTCAAACAGTCTGGATCAGTACGTTTGATCGGGCGATTGACGGGATTGAACCCGAAGAACTCTTATTGGCTTTGCGTGCTGCTGAACTTTGCAGCGATTGCGGCTCTGATCGCATGGGCTTGGAACAAGCGTGTACCCGCGATGTTTCGCAGCCGGACCGCCGATATCCAGGCGGCGATGATCGACGCGCAGAGGGCGAGCGACGAAGCCCGGCGCAGGCTGGCCGAGATCGACTCGCGGCTGTCACGGATCGATGTTGAAATCAATGCCATACGGGATTCGGCGGCGCAGGAAGCATCCGCGGAAGAGGCGCGAATCAGGGTAGCCGCTGAGCAGGAAGCGCGCAATATCGTTGCCGGAGCAGAGCAGGAAATTTCGGCGGCAGCTCGAGCCGCTCGCCGCCTCTTGACGGCGCACGCTGCCGATCTTGCGGTGGGATTGGCAGAGAAACAGATTCGCATTGACGCGGGAACGGATCAAGCCTTGGTGCGCAATTTTGCCGGACAGTTAGGCACGACGCCCGACAACATCGGAAAGGACGGACACTAGCCTTTGGCCTCGGTTGCCAACACCTATGCCCGGGCTTTTGCGGACGTCATCCTCAGCGAACGCCTGGATGCAAGTCGCTCCGTCGCGGACTTGCGTAGCCTTTCCGGCCTGATGGAGGCGAGCGCGGAATTGCGGCGAGTGTGGGAGAATCCAGCAGTTCCGGCCGAGCAGAAGCGCAGGCTGTTGGATGCGATCGTAAAACGCGAGGGCATTGAACGTCACGCGCGGAATCTGGTCGCGGTGTTGATTGATCATCGGCGGATGCACTTCCTGAAGCGGATTGCGGATCAGTTGGAAAAAGAGTTAGACGCGCGGATGGGATTTGCCGAGGCCGAGATCACCAGCGCGCGCGAGTTGGGCGATCCCGAAAGGCGTGTGCTTGAATCGCAAGTAGCGAAGCTGACAGGCAAGAAGGTCCGCGCACGATTCGGACTGGATGGCTCCCTTTTGGGCGGAGCCGTGGTCCGCGTGGGCAGCACGATTTATGACGGTTCAGTGAAAGGGCAGTTAGAGAAGATTAAAGAAGTCATTCAGGCTGGCCAGTGACGCTGGCCAATGGCGACTGACACCTATGGCGCAAATTAAGGCAGACGAAATTACCAAGCTTATCCGCGAGCAGATCGAGAACTACGAATCGAAGATTTCCGTGGACGAAACCGGCACCGTGATCACGCTGGGCGATGGCATCGCGCGCGTCTATGGACTCGACAAGGTGATGGCGGGCGAGTTGCTTTCGTTCCCGCACAATGTATCGGGCATCGCGATGAACCTAGAAGAAGACCAGGTCGGCGTCGTGCTGCTCGGCGAGTACACCGAGATTCGCGAAGGCGACGAGGTCAGGCGCACAGGCCGCATCATGAGCGTGCCCGTGGGCGATGCACTGGTCGGGCGCGTCGTGAATTCGCTGGGCCAGCCCATCGACGATAAGGGCCCGATTACCAGCGACAAGTTCATCCCTTTGGAACGACTGGCGCCGGGGGTGATTGATCGCCAGCCGGTTCGCGAGCCGATGGCGACGGGATTGAAGGCGATCGACAGCATGATCCCGATCGGCCGCGGCCAGCGCGAGTTGATCATCGGCGACCGGCAGACCGGCAAGACTGCGGTTGCGCTCGACACCATCATCAACTCGAAGGGCAACGATCTGATTTGCATTTACAACGCGATCGGGCAGAAGCGTTCGTCGATTGCCCAGGTCGTGAAGATCCTCGAAGACTTCGGAGCGATGGAGTACACCATCGTGGTCGCGGCTTCGGCCTCAGAACCGGCGCCGATGCAGTACATTTCGCCGTATGCCGCCTGCGCCATGGGCGAACATTTTCGTGACACGAAGCGGCATGCTCTGGTGATCTATGACGATCTGTCGAAGCATGCGGCGTCGTACCGGGAAATTTCGTTGCTGCTGCGGCGGCCGCCGGGACGCGAAGCGTATCCCGGCGATGTGTTCTATCTCCATTCCCGGCTGCTCGAGCGCGCGGCGAAGTTGAGCGACAAAAATGGCGGCGGATCATTGACTGCTTTGCCTATCATTGAAACCCAGGCGGGCGATGTTTCGGCATACATCCCGACCAATGTCATTTCGATTACCGACGGCCAGATCTATCTCGAAACCGATTTGTTCAATCAGGGCGTGCGGCCCGCGGTCAACGTCGGACTGTCGGTTAGCCGTGTCGGCGGCAGCGCGCAAATCAAAGCCATGCGGCAAGTGGCGGGCAGCCTGAAACTGGAACTCGCGCAATATCGCGAACTGGCGGCTTTTGCGCAATTCGGCAGCGATCTCGACAAAGCCACGCAGGCGCAATTGAATCGCGGTCAGCGGTTAGTTGAGTTGCTGAAGCAGAATCAGTTTTCTCCGTTGCCGTTCTCGAAGCAGATTCTGATCATTATGGCCGGCACGGGCGGATTTCTCGACGACCTGCCGGTCAATCAGGTGCGTGACTTTGAGAAAGATCTGTATCAATACGTCGACACGACGAATCCCGGCCTGCTGCGGACGATTATGGAAAAGAAGATCCTCGATGACGCGCTGAAGGCGCAGTTACAAGGTGTGATCAAGGAAGCAAAGCAGCAGTTCGTGGAAGCGCGTGAAGCGGTAGCGAAGTAGTCGTTAGTCCTGAGACCCTAGTCCCGAGTTGCCAGGCGATGCGGTTCCAGCTCAGGACTCGCAATTGGAAGACTCGCCACTGGGTACTGGCGACTGACAACTGGTTTTGAATGCCTAACATTCTCGATATTCGTCGCCGCATACGCAGCGTGATCAACACGCGGCAGATCACCAAGGCCATGAAGATGGTCTCGGCGGCGAAGCTGCGCCGGGCGCAGGAACGCGCGCTGTCGGCGCGGCCCTACGCGCAGATGCTCACGAATGTGCTGAAGTCGCTGGTCGCGAGGGCAGATATTTTTGATCCGGAAACCGGCGAGCCGAAGCATCCTTTGTTGGCGCAGCGACCGGAGAACACGATTCTGCTCATTGTGGTCACCGGCGACAAGGGTTTAGCGGGCGCGTTTAATGCGAACATTACGAAAGCGGCGATGCGTTTCCTGGAATCGAAGAACGGCAAGAACATCGACATTGAAGCCGTAGGGCGCAAGGGACGCGACTTCCTGCGGCGCAGATTTCCCGCTGCGACGGTGCAAACTTGCAGCCTGGCCGAACTGGAAGAATCTCTTGAACCAGAAAGAGAAGCCGGCGAGCGCGCGGGAACGGTGCAGATCACGGGCGAGCATGTTGGCGTCCTCGGCAAAGTCGAATTTGCGCAGGCTTCGGCGCTAGCCCGCAACGTTATTCGGCACTACTGCCGGCAGGAAATCGATTCCGTGTATGTTGTCTTCAATGAGTTCAAGTCGGTGATTGCACAGCGCCTGATCGTGGAGCAGATTCTGCCCATCGAGCAGATCGGCGAGCGTGCGGTGCGCCTGGTAGAAGAGTTGCCGGAAGAGGAGCGGAAGCGAGCCAAAGAGGCGGCGATCAGCGCGGGTGTGGGCATGCGCAGTACGGAAGCTGGGCCGGAAGCGGCGTCGCAGTTCGGTATGGCGCAGGTGGATTACATCTATGAGCAGCCGCCCGCGGCTTTGTTCGGCGCGCTCTTGCCCAAGTACGTGAGCAGTCAGATTTTTCGCTCGCTATTGGAATCGGTTGCGGCCGAGCATGCGGCGCGGATGACCGCCATGGATTCGGCCACCAACAATGCGACGGACATGATCGATTCGCTGACCCTGGTGATGAATCGGGCGCGGCAGGCGAAGATTACGAAGGAGATTATCGAGATCGTCAGCGGCGCGGCAGCGATGTAATGAGTTGCGAGCCGAGTGGCGAGCAGGAGCAAAAGCTGGAAGCGAATTTATGCCAGAAAACATAGGACATGTCATTCAAATAGCGGGGCCGGCGGTGGATGTGCAATTTGAGGAGCGCACGATGCCGCCAATTTATCAAGCCGTCCGAGTGGTGGATGACGGCTTCCAGGTGCCGATGCCCATCAACGTGATCCTCGAGGTGCAGCAGCATCTGGGCGAGGGACGCACGCGCTGTATTGCAATGGAACCGACCGACGGCATGGTGCGCGGCATGAAAGCGATCGATCTTGGCGGGCCAATTTCCGTTCCTGTGGGCCGCGGCACGCTCGGGCGCGTGATGAACGTCATCGGAGAGCCGGTCGACAATCTCGGGCCGATCGAGTTCAAAGAGAGGATGCCGATTCATCGTCTCGCTCCTGCTTTCGACGAGCAGGCCACGACGGCGGAAATGTTCGAGACGGGCGTGAAGGTCATCGATCTGATTCAACCGTTCTTGAAGGGCGGCAAGATCGGATTGTTCGGTGGCGCGGGTGTGGGCAAGACCGTCGTCATCATGGAACTCATTAACAACGTCGCCAAGCAGCACGGTGGCTACTCCGTATTTGCCGGAGTGGGTGAGCGAACGCGCGAAGGCAACGATTTGTGGCTCGAGATGTCCGAGTCGGGCGTTATCAAGCCGGGCAAGCCGGACGAGTCGAAGGCCGCTCTGATTTATGGTCAGATGACCGAGCCTCCGGGCGCGCGTCTGCGCGTTGCTCTGACCGGACTGACAGTGGCGGAATATTTCCGCGATAAAGAAGGCGCCGACACGCTGCTGTTCATCGACAACATTTTCCGTTTCACGCAGGCAGGATCGGAGGTTTCGGCGCTGCTCGGCCGTATGCCCAGCGCGGTCGGATATCAGCCGAATCTGGCGACGGAGATGGGCGAGTTGCAGGAGCGCATCACGTCCACCAAGAAAGGTTCGGTCACTTCGGTGCAGGCGATTTACGTTCCTGCCGACGATTTGACTGATCCCGCTCCGGCGACCACGTTTGCTCACCTGGATGCCACTACAGTACTTTCGCGAGCGCTGACTGAGATCGGAATTTACCCGGCAGTCGATCCGCTGGCTTCGACTTCTCGCATTCTCGATCCACGCATTGTTGGACAAGAGCACTACGACGTCGCGCAACAAGTCAAGAAAACGCTGCAGACCTATAAAGACTTGCAGGACATCATCGCAATTCTCGGCATCGACGAACTCAGTGAAGATCAGAAACTGACCGTCGCTCGCGCGCGAAAGATTCAGCGCTTCCTGTCGCAGCCGTTCCATGTGGCCGAGCAGTTCACGGGCGCGCCCGGCCGCTACGTGAAGATCGCCGACACGGTAAAAGGTTTCAAGGCGATCGTGGAAGGTAAATACGACGATATCCCTGAGCAGGCGTTTTATATGAAGGGGCCGATCGAAGAAGTACTGCAGGCTGCGGAGAAGATGAAGGCGGCAGCGTAAGACGAGCCGTCAGCTTTTAGCGCTCAGCTCTCAGCTACACCGAAGAGCTGTCAGAACCGATGGCTGTTAGCAGACAGCTGATAACGATGGCAGAGACTTTCCAACTCGAGATCGTTACGCCCGAAAAGAAGGTTGTCGAGACGCGGGCGGAAGAAGCGCAGATACCCGGCAAGAACGGATATCTGGGGATCATGCCCGGACACGCGCCGCTGATCACTGAACTGTCAGTGGGCGAGATCACGTATAGCGAAAACTCCAGCACCGCCGATCAGCGGCTCGCGGTCGCCTGGGGATTTGCGGAAGTCCTGCCAGACAAAGTGACTATTCTTGCCGAGACGGCCGAGCGTCCGTCGGAAATCAACGTCGAGCGCGCACGCAAAGCCAAGGAACGCGCCGAGCAACGATTGGCCAGCGGCGATACGAACGTGGATGTTGAACGCGCCCTGGACTCCCTGCAGCGCGCGGACGTGCGACTGCAAGTGGCGGGGAAAAGTTGCTAGCTCTGCCTGAATTGCCGCTCGCACTAGCCTCATCCCACCCTCACGAAATAGAATTGCACCGCTCGATAACCCTGAAATCTGCGGAGTTCCCCGATGAATTGTCACTCCGTTCTCGTGATCGTGTCTTTGACCTTAATTACGTTGGGCACGGCTGCGGCGCAAAAATCTACGTCCGGTACACCTCCGCAGACACCTCCTTGGCTGGGCACGCCGGAAGTGCACGCCGACAATAGCATTACGTTTCGCTTCCTTGCCCCCAATGCCCAGGAGGTGAAACTCGAGCGCGAGGGCACGGAGCCCGTGGCGATGCAGAAGGACGAAAAGGGCGTGTGGACTGTTACGACCGCGCCGCTCGTGCCCGACTACTACGGATATTCGATTATTGTCGACGGCGTGCGCATGCTCGATCCCTACAACCATTTGTCGGTGCCTAATCTGCTGACGCCGGCAAATGCTGTTCATGTCCCCGGCCCCGGCCTTCCCTGGGAACTGAGCGATGTTCCGCATGGTGAGATTCATCACCACTTTTACAAGTCAACGGTCTGCAACGACGAGCGCGATTATTACGTCTATACGCCTCCGGATTACAATCCCGCGGCGAAAAAGAAATATCCCGTGCTCTACCTGCTGCACGGGTTCAGCGACGACGCGAGCGGATGGACCGCGGTCGGGCACGCCAACGTGATTTTCGACAACCTGATCGCGCAAGGTAAGGCCAAGCCGATGATTGTGGTCATGCCTCTCGGCTACGGCACGATGGAGATGATCCGTCTGGGCTGGGGAGCGTGGAGCCATATCGATGTGCGCGATGAAAATTTCTCGAAGTTTCGCGAAGCGCTGCTGACAGAAGTGTTGCCGCGCGTCGAGAGCGAATACCGCGCGAACAAGAATCGCAAGATGCGCGCCATCGCGGGACTTTCCATGGGCGGTTCGGAATCTTTACTGGCCGGATTGAACAATCTCGACAAGTTTGCCTGGATTGGGGCGTTCAGTTCCGGCGGCATTCCCGACAAGTTCGAGAAAGATTTTCCCGGGCTCGATGCCAGCGCGAATCTGCAGATTCGATTGCTATGGATTGCGTGTGGCACGGAAGACCATCTGATCACCGTGAATCGAAATCTGCGCGCGTGGCTGAAGGAAAAGGGTGTGCAGCATACCGATATCGAAACTCCGGGGATGCATACCTGGATGGTCTGGCGCAGAAATCTGGCGGAGTTCGCGCCGCTGCTATTCCGTTAGTCATCGAGATTCATGCAAACGTCGATCGCTCAGGCTGTCGCTCTGATCATCTACGGGAATGCGTTTCTGCTTCAGCGGAATATAGCAGAAGACTTCTATCCCGCGAACAGCACGTTCCAGGGTTGCGAGTGCGTTAACTTTGTCGATTTGTGCAAAAAAGGAAACAAGCGGGTAGAGGAGACTTTTGCCAGCGAGCCGCTGGAATGGTTCGAAGTACTACGTCAACAAGGCGTAAACACGCTGCGGATGATATACGGACCTTCGGGTCAAACTCAGCCGGCTGATCGCGTGTTAGTAGGATTCGTTGGCGGTGGCGGACGATGGTTGATCGAGTCTCAAATTTCGGGCGCATCCGATTTTTGGGAGCCTCGCTGGCAGCTCGGCGACCGCGCGCGCGCGGATCGAAAGATATGGCGGGTGACGTACACCAGAATTGCCAAGGATCAGCCCACGGTCCAACCTCAAGGTCTTGAGAATCTGGAAAAGTTGCTACAGGAATTCGACCAGCATCTCGTCGCGATCGAAGAATTCGCGCGCGCGCAGAAGCTCGACAATTTCGCCGAGCTCTTCAAGTCAGCGCGATCGCGCCTGCATTCCGATCCGCCGTACTCCGACCAGTATCACAGCGATCTAACTCGTCCTGAGTTCTTGCCGGTTGCCGCCTGCAAACTTCTCGCCGCCTGCCAGGATGCGTGGGTGTTTGGCGGCATGGGTTCGTGGAATGACCAGGGATTCGATGCGGGTACGCAGCCTCGCTATGAGGCATTGTCAGAAAAGCTGTATCAGCTGCTGAATCGCGCCGTCGTGACTGCCGCGAATTCCAGTTCCTACGGAACGTTGACATGCTCATGATTTTCCGCCGGGACGTAGTTTACTGCGGCCGTGCGCTCCAATTTGTCCCAGGCAAACTTGCGGCCTTCGAGCGCGCGCTTCAACGTCTTAAAGAGCACTACGGAAAATAGCTGCCTGTAGGCGAAGCGCTGCAGCCATACCTGGCTGAGCAGCCACACGTCCTCTTTTTCCTCGGGACGACGTCGCTCCAGTGCAAACGCAATCGTTGACGTCAAGAAATCAATTACAAGGAACGCGAAGAAAAATACCAGGAGCTTGTCGAAGCTCGCCGGATCGGTGGAATCAGGATGGAAATGTTTCTGGATGAAATACCAGATTGTTCCGACGGCGAACATGATGTCGATGAGCGGCGATACCAGCGGAAGCAGGATCTGGAAGATAACGATGTTCGGCAGGGCAATCCACCCCAGCACGCCCTTGCGTGCCACAACTGTGCGATGCTTATAGACCGATTGCAGAATGCCGAACGACCAGCGGAAACGCTGGCGCATCAAGCCATTTGCATTGGTGGGCGCTTCGGTATAGGCAAGCGCCAGATCTTCGTACTCGACGCGGTATCCGAGGCGCAACAGAGCCATGGTCAGGTCGGCGTCTTCCGCGACGGTGTCGGTGTGATAGCCGCCGGCCTGACGCACGGCGGAAACACGCCACGCGCCAATGGCACCAGGAACGACGCTCACTGCCCCAAAAACGTCGAGTGCGCGGCGTTCGAAATTCTGGCTCGTGATGTACTCGAGTGCCTGCCAGCGGGTCCAGAGATTCACGCGGTTTCCGACTTTGGCATTACCCGCGATCGCGCCAACCTTGGGATTGATGAAGTGTGGAACCAGGCGCGAAATGGCATCGGCCGCGATGATGGTATCGGCATCGATGCCAACGAAGAGCTCTGCGTCTCCAATGTGTTCAATGCCGAAATTGAGGGTCTCAGCCTTGCCAGAGTTGGACTTGGTGAGGATTAAGACCCGTCCTGAGGCTTCTTCCATGGCAAAGGCGTCACGCGCGACTTCGAGGGTGCGATCGCGCGATCCATCATCGATTACGATCACTCGCAGGTTCCGATAATTCGAGTTGAGTGCGGCGCGCACCGTGCGCTCGATGACTTTCTCCTCGTTGTACGCGGGGATGAGTACGGCAACTTTGGGCCGGTAGGAGGCGATTTCCGCCGGCTTGCCGAAGATTTTCTCGCGAACGCGATCGTAAACTGCGGCGGCTCCCATGGAAAGGAGACGCCCGGTCATCAGCACGTCGCCGAGCAGGAAAATCCAGGTAATTCCAACAATGCTGGCGTCGAACAGCCAGAAGCCAAAGCGATCGAAGCGCGCCGCCCAGAGTCCGCTGGTTGGCAGCGGCGCCATTACATCAGAACGCGTTTTTCCGATTAACTCGTAGACCGGCGCAACCTCATATCCGCGGGCGCGGATGCCATCGATAATCATGGGCAACGCCCGCACAGTTTCCGCGCGATTACCGCCGCCATCATGCAGCAGCACGATGTTGCCGCAGCGCAGATCCTCGGGACGGCACGGGGGGAGATGCGCCAGCACGTAGGAAGTAATCTGCTCGGCGGAGTGGTGCGGATTCTCGCTCCAGTCGTTGGGATCGATGCGGTTGCCGACTGTGATGTAGCCCATCTCCTGAGGAACTTCCAGGGGACGGACCTGATCGGCAGTGTCCGGCTCCTCGTCAATGGCATAGGGCGGCCGCATCAGCGTGGCGCGGATTCCGAGCAGGCTGCCGAAGAGGCGCTCCGTCAGATTCAGTTCTACCTTCATGTATGCCGTCGAAATGTTGCTCACGTCGGGATGGGTGAAGGTATGGTTGCCGATGGTATTGCCTTCCTCGTAAATACGTTTAGCCAGACTGGAGAACTTGTCGGTCTGAATGCCAATGAGGAAGAACGTAGCGGTGGCGTGTTTACTCTTGAGGATGTCAAGAATTTTCGGAGTCCACTCCGGATCCGGGCCGTCGTCGAAGGTGATCGCGACCTTGTCGGGACTATACCCGTAACGTCCCACACGGTACGGTTCGGGCAGATTCTGAAAGACTTCGTCGGTAACCAGCTTGCTGTTCGCGTCCACTTGGAGATCACGAGTGCCGTGGGCAGGCTTGTCTTCAATGCGAAGGATTTCGCCTTGCCCCTCCATGTCGACATCAGCGCCGGGCGGGACGTCTTTCAACTTGTCAACTGCACCGGGATCACCGGGAACGTCCCACACCCGCCAGAGGGATCGGTCTTCGCCGCCCAGCCGCCATAGAGCGAAGGTCTGGATGCCGAGATTCTGCGCCGCACGCATGTGGTTGAGAGCTGTTACCCCGTCGAGAAACCAGACATCGTGCTGAATGCCGCGTTCGTCGAGGTAACTGAAGTGCGGGTTCATCGCGTCATCATCGAAGTTGACGTCCTGCTCGGAGTCACGCGCCGACAGCCATGCGTCCTGCGCGCTGGCGGGGCTATCGTGTTCGCTGGGAGGAAGGTTGCCGTTCTTCGGCTTCAGCGCCCAGTCATATCCGTAGTTGGCGATGGCACAAATGATTTTTTCCTGGGGAATCACCTTCTTGGCGAATTCCAAGTTCCGAACAAACCAGTCCTGGGAGGCAACCGGCCCCGACGCAGAACCGGGATAGTGTTCGTCGTAATTCATCAGCACCACGCCATCGGCAGCCGCGGCAACGGCTGAGTAGTCGTATTCGCCGTTATGCGGCGGCACAGAAACATAAAGCTTCATGCCCCGCGCATGCAGATCCGCGGACAATTCCTGTAACAAAGCGACGTATCCGTGCTGGCCGCTGGCCGGAAATGCTTCGAAATCGATCATCACGCCGTGATAGCGGCCAGAAGAGAGAAATTGCGAGACCTGGTGGCGAAATGTAGTGCGCGCGTCGGGATCGTTAAGAAATCCAGTTATGCCGCCAATCCAGCTAGCGCCATCGAAATTGTTAATCATGGGGAAGACTTCCATGCTGGGGTCTTCCGAGTTGAGGAAGGGCATCACGCGATCGTCGACCTGACGAACGCTCTCGCCTTGTACGACGTCGAAGAACTTCCCGGTCTGATCGTCAATACCTTGCAGCCGGCCATCTGCGGTAAGGGCGTGCAGCCAGTCGGGATAAAGCATGTCGATCTGGTGAGCGAAATCGCGCAGAGAAGAGAAACTGGCCGCGTCCCAGGGAACGTAAAAAGCGGCTCGAATGCCTTCTTCCTGATTGAGTTTGACCTGCGAAGCGGCGAGCTTGGATCTGCGGTGGGACCGCGCGGCAATCTTTTTCAGACGATCGCGAGCCTTTTGTTTTTCATTTTCTTTCAGCGCCTTAAAATTGCGTTTCTGAGGGAAAAACAGCAGTTCGGGAAGTCGCTCGTCGCGCACGGCGCTGTATACAAAGAAAGTGATAAGAGCGGAGACAAGAACCGCCGCGACGTCGAATCCTCGTCGCAGGCGTTTCCAGCGGGCTCTCCGCGGATCATAAAAAACCGGTTCAGGCATGGGTGAAACGTTCATCGTATGCCGCGAGCGGCAGACGGTCAATTCTCAGCGGGGACAGGGTGAGCTCAGTCCGTTGAGCTGCTTAGATGCATTGTATCTGAGCGGAGATCACCGCAAACGCGCTATATTCCTCCTATTGCAGCGATGCGGGGATTGATACAAAATAACCGGAAGTTTTTCCAGCTGGCGATCTTCGCGGCGCTGGCGCTACGTCTTTTCTTCGTCTGGCGATTTCCTGCGGTCGTGGACGATTCGCGGCTTTACGCGAACATCGCAGAAAACTGGATGCAGCATGGGATTTATGCCGTGACCAATTCAGGCAAACTCATGCCAACGCTTTCGCGCCTCCCGGGGTATCCGGCGTTTCTGGCTGCGGTTTTCTACCTATTCGGAATCGGAAATTTCCGTGCGGCATTGCTCATCCAGGTTCTGTTCGATCTCGGCACCTGTTTCCTAATCGCGGATCTAGCGCGTCGCCTGCTCGGGGAACGCTCGGCGAAGGCGGCCTTTCTTCTGACCGGGCTTTCTCCGTTTCTGAGTAATTATGCCGCGACGGCGTTAACCGAGACTCTGGAGATTTTCTTCACGGCTCTGGCGCTGGATCTTGCCTTCGCCGGACTTCACTCGGTTGGCGGCAAGCGGCGGCGGCATTCTCAGATCTGGCTTGGCTGCGGCTTGGCCGTCGGTGCGGCCATTCTCCTGCGACCCGACGGCGGCATTGTGCTACTGGCAATCGGCATTTATCTGCTATGGATCCTGTTGCAAACCCTGCGCAGATCATACTCGGCGGGAGGCCCGACGGCCATTTTGCTTGCCGGAGTCCTTGTCGCGGCGGGCGCGCTGGCACCACTGATTCCGTGGACGCTGCGGAATCTGCACACCATGCATCGCTTCGAGCCGTTGGCCCCGCGCTACGCGAATGATTCCGACGAACCGCTGATGCCGGGCTTCAATCGCTGGATAAAGACCTGGATGGCCGACTACGTTTCTGTCGAAGATATTTACTGGAACGTGCCGGGCGACGAAATTGATTTCGCGAAGCTGCCGAATCGAGCTTTCGATTCTGCCGAGCAGCGCGAGCAGACGCGCGCGCTTTTGGCCGATTACAACCGCGATCGTGATGTGAGTCCGGAACTCGATGCGCGCTTCGCGGCATTGGCGGCCGAGCGAATTCACGCCGCGCCGTTGCGCTATTACCTTTGGCTCCCTGCACTCCGGATCACAGACATGTGGCTGCGTCCGCGGACAGAATTGCTTCCCTCGGATCCCCGCTGGTGGGAGTTCAACGACGATCCACGCTGGCTCGCTGCCAGTATCGGCTTCGGCATCGTGAATCTGATTTACGTCGGCTGGGGGCTGGCGGGCTTCGTGCGCGCTCGCCACCTCAAGTTCCTTGGATTACTTGTGGTGTTTATTGGGCTGCGCTCGCTGTTTCTTGGAACGATGGAGAATCCCGAGCCGCGCTACACGCTTGAGTGTTTCCCTGCCCTGATCGTTCTGGCGTCGGCCGTGTTCTTTCGCGCATCGGCACGATCTGCGATCCCGAACGAAATCCCCGATGCTCGCTATTCAAACGTTTAATTACTGTGGAATTTTGCGAATCTTCTTGAAAGTCACCAACGCCACGTAGCAAAATATCGCGCCATCAGGTACCGGGTGGGTCTCCTACTTTCGCATCCTGGGCCCTATTCCATGCCACAGCCTTTTGGCCTTTTCAACAAAGGAGTCGATATGCACGGTACTGCGCGATGTTTTGGTTTGCCCGACCCGTTAAAGCACCTGCGAAAGATGCGAGCCCTGCATCTGCTCGCTGCGGCAGCACTTCTTAGCGTCGGGGTTGCGGTTGCGCAGGAAGCGACAGGCCGGATTATCGGCAATGTGAGCGATCAGACCGGCGCCGCGGTAGTCGGCGCCAAGGTGAGTGTGATCAATGTGGGCACTCAGATCTCTCGTTCCACTGTGACCGATAAGAATGGCTTTTACGAGGTGCTTTCGCTTCCGATCGGCTCATATAAAGTGACGATCGCAATGCAGGGATTCCGCGAGCAGGCCTTCGAACATCAGGCTCTGCAGATCAACCAATCGTTGCGACTCAACGCGCAACTTGCTCTTGGGCGGGCCACCGAAGTGGTTGACGTCACCGGCCAGGCCCCGAACGTCGAAACCGTCAATCAGACTGTCGGAACGAGCATCGTGGGTGAGACCATCCAGCGTGCTCCGCTCGATGGCCGCGATGTGCTGGATCTGGCCAAATTGGTGCCTGGAGTTACCGAAACCAACGACGACAGCTCCGCCGCCGGGACGTACAGCATTGCGGGAGGACGCTCTGATTCAGTGACCTTTCTTCTCGACGGCGCTCTGAACAATAACCTTCTTGATAACAGCGTGGTTTATAACCCGAATCCGGATACGATCGCCGAGTTTCGACTGTTGGAGAGCGATTATTCGGCCGAATACGGACGAAATGGTGGAGGCGTTATCAGCGTGGTCACCAAGTCCGGAACCAATGCCTGGCACGGCAGTCTGTTTGAGTTTCTTCGCAATGATGCCTTCAACGCAAACACATTTTTTAATAATGCCAATGGGCTGCCCCGCGATGATCTGAAGCGCAATCAATACGGCGGTACGTTCGGCGGGCCATTCAAGAAAGACAAGTTCTTTTTCTTTGTGGGATATCAAGGACAACGTCTGGCCGAGCAGCAGACCACCGGTGAAACGACCGTTTACACGCCCGCGCAACTGCAGGGGGATTTCTCCGGGGGCGGGACTCCTGGCAACTGCCCCAATGCGGATCCTAATGTTGCTGCTTTTCTGCAGGCCAATCCCTACTTTCAGTCCGACCCCGCCAGCGCGGCATGCGGCATTATCGATCCGACGACCATTGATCCGGTCGCCCAGAACTACATCGGAAAGGGATTAATCCCGACCGATGCTCTCGGTCAGCACGATTATCAAAGTGCGCACACCGACAACTACAACGAGCTGACGATGAAGTTCGACCTTCTCTTTACCCAGAAAGACAAGATTTCGCTCACACTCGGTGGCCACCGCGAACCCCAGCTCTATCCCTTCAATTTTGCGAGTGTGCCCGGGTATTCGAACCTCGGTCACGACCATAACTATTTTTCGAATCTTGCCTACACGCACACTTTATCGATGAACCTGCTGAACGAGTTCAATGTGTTTGTGCAACGCAACCAGCATCTCCAGGACGCGACCGTGGGACCGGCCAGCTCGCTCACCGCCTCCTCGTTGGGAATGGGCACAACCCCAGACCAGGCGACGGGGCCGCCTAACCTTTGGTTCGACAATGGCTTGTATATCGGATATAGCGAGCAGGGACCGACGAACGAAACGAACAACACGTTCGGATTCACCGAGGCGCTTACTTACATACACGGCCGTCACAACTGGAAATTCGGAGGCGGTGTTTCGGACTATCAGAACAACACGGTCTATGACTATTACGTGAACGGAGAATGGGACTTCATTGGTTCCGGAGGCTCAGGATCGGGCAACTCGTTCGCGGACTTTTTGTTGGGCATCCCCTCGGAGTATTTCCAGTACCCCTCCGCGCCGTCAGACATTCGGAGCAAGGCGTATTACGGTTTCATGCAGGACGAGTGGCGCATGGCCAAGAATTTCACGCTCAATTGGGGATTGCGTTATGAATACAGTTCCCCAAAACTCGACACAGAAGGGCGCAGCTTCTCAATAATCCCAAGCGTCACGACTCCATCGACGGTATTTCCCAATGCGCCCATCGGAATGCTGTTTCCTGGCGACCCCCATGCTCCGCGTGGCGTTAATTTCCCAGACCGGGACAATTTCGCGCCGCGACTGGGTTTTGCCTGGGACCCCCGCGGTGATGGCAAGATGAGTATTCGCGGTGGCGTTGGCGTATTCTATGACATTTTGAAGGGCGAGGATAATTTACAGTTTAATGGCCAGCCGCCATTTTTCTCGTCGGTGGGATTGTTCTTCCCGACCGTAAGTGGCCAGACCGGTCCGGTAGGTTTCTACCAGGATCCTTTTGGCGCGACCGGCACGGTGAATCCGTTCCCTTCGCACAATCCGCCTTCGGACCTGAACTTTTTGGACGCGGGATTCTTGCCCATCAATTCTGGCGGATCCGTCTACCTAGTCGATCCGCACCTTTATACTCCGTACACGTATCAATACAACCTGAGCCTGCAACGCGAAATCGCACGCAATCTGGTTGTTGAACTGAGCTATGTCGGCAGCAGTTCGCACGGGCTTACTTCGCTGCAAGATATTAATCCCTTCAACCTGGGGACGACCGATCGCATCCTGAACCTGACTCCGGGAAACAGTTCGTGCCTCGACGAATCGGGCAACAGCTCCTCTAACGCCGATCCGAATGCGACCTGCAGTTACGCCACGTTGCCTGAATTCCGAAACATTTCTCAGGCAGGGTACAACAGCTTCCAGGGCAGCCTTAGCCGGCAAATTGCCGATTCCCCCTACGTCGGACGCACGTATTTCATTCTCGGCTACACCTGGTCGCACAGTATCGACAATGCGTCCGGTTTCCGGCAGAGGAACAGCACCGTTCCGACCTACAATCCCGGCTTGTTCCGGGCAGCGAGCGATCAGGACGTGCGTAATCGGATCACGTTCAGCGGCGGTTGGGATATGCCCTGGGATAGAGCATTCGAATCTGGGCCCAAGCGTCTCACGCAAGGCTGGAGCCTGTTCCCGATTTTCACCTGGCGCACTGGATTTCCCTACGATGTCTTCGCGCAGCTCGGCGACGAGTACGATCCGGGCGCGGAGGGTCCGTCGGGAGCAGGCGACCCATATAACGTCCATGCGGATATCGTCGGTCCGACGAATACACTCAACCCACGCCAACTTCAGAATTTGGGATCGAGCCTGGGAGAATTGCCGGGATACTTCTGGGTCAATCCGAATAGCTTCGGCAACGCGCAGTGCGGTGATGGCAACGATCCCCTCCCATGCACTCCCGGACCCACCGTACTTCCATCCAATGATCAGGTGGTCGCCAATCCTTCTCTCGCCACGTACGGAACATTGCCGCGCAATTATTTACGCGGGCCGGGATTGGTGAATTTGGATATGGCGCTCTCCAAAACCACCGCCTTGGTTGGCGAACGCGCGAAGCTCGAATTCCGGGCGGAGTTTTTCAATATTTTCAATCACGCGAATTTCATGAACCCGGTGACCAACATCTATAGCGGCCAATTCGGTCAGATTGTGGCCACACGCGATCCCCGAATTATCCAACTTGCTTTGCGGCTTTCGTTCTGATTTCAGAGTGTGGTAAGGGAAGAACTGATCAAATCGTGTGGCTACCCCAGCGGCGTGTCGCTCATGCGGAAACGGGTGCGGACGTGTTCAGAAATGAGTTCGATGGCGGGGCGGTTTGTGACCGGGTCGACATGCACCAGATACTTCATCGCTTCGACCAGCAGGCGCTGACCTTCGACGTACCGTGGATCGGAGGTGCGTTCCCGGCGTTTGTTGCCTAGCTTGGGAGGAACTGGAATAGTAAAAACTTTAGCCATGAATGAACCTAACTGAGATGTGGTCAGTATATCGTTGTGGGTATACTTCCCGGCATTCTTTTCTTTTGCCCTTTATAGTCAAAGACTTAGCATCAGGGCGCAATGGTTTTCGTCTTCTTGTTTGTCTTCAGCTGAAAAACTTCCTTCTTGATCGGCTCGTTCAACTTGATCTCAGAATACTTTGCCAGCCGATAATCTCCCTGCGGGGTGACGAGTTTCTGCTGCACCGAGATGCCACGATCGAGATCAATCCATAAGAAAATTTGCTTGAAGGTATTGCGGACCTTCTCCGACTTCGGGATCAACTGCAACTGGGCGGTCGATACGCCCTGAAGTGTCTCGGGCCCGATATACGTTACATCGAACTGCTTCACGAGTTGCTGCCCGCCGGCTCCAAAGCCGAGCACGAGATACGTTTCAAATTCCGAGCTGTTCTTGCCCAGATTGTAGATCGTCAGCTGATTCGTTCCGGGCTCATACATTTGAAGCTTGTCATCGTTGAAGAGCACGTACTTCGGCTGGCCTTTCAATTCACTGATACTTGGTCCATCTTTGCGTATGTCGGCCATCGTCTCAACGTTGTTTCCGGTGCGCCGGTAGTAGATGACGCCGGTCTGGACATCGTCGACTTCATTGATGACTCTCTCGTATTTGTCCCACTGAAAGTCGGCTTGTGCGCTGGTGAATCGGGCCGCGACCGTGTCCATTTTCTTGAGAACGGAATCCAGAACCGGACTTGCGGGGGATTGAGGCGCGGCCGCTCCCAAGCGGAGAACGGCCCAAGCCAAAGCGATCGGGAAGAGCATCCATGATCCTTTCATGTCTGATTTCTCGCGCCGAAATCCTCTGACTTTATTCGCGTTTCACCAGCACTTTGTAGCTTTGTACGAGTCCGTTGCGATCGGTGACCGTTTCGTAACTTACGATCGAAACTGCTCCCGAAATCGGTTCGATGATGCGCAGCAACTGCCGGCGAACGGAGTGGTCGTCACCTGCTGAAATATCGCTGGCCGCAACCTGATAAAAGACATGCCCACTGGCATCGGTCGTGACTTCTACTTCAGTGGGATGCGGATTGCTGGCGATGGGTTTGTCATTGTAATCGATCAGGCGCGGCGACAAGAATATGAAGAGCAGAATCAGCGTGACCATGATGTCGTAGTGCAGAGTGCCGCGCTCGTATTGCCAGAGAATGTAGCCGCGGATTGTGCGCCAGACCGCATTCACAGAAACGTTCGCGCTCGCCTCCGCGGTTGTGGAATCGGCTCTCTCCAAGTCCTGCTCCTTAACTGCCTGGAACGATACTGCGTGAACCCGAGATCTGCGACGGCTTCTTTCTTAGAAACTCTTCTTCGTGATTCGTTCTGCTCCAATATAGGGCCGCAACACTTCAGGAATCACCACGCTTCCATCCGGCTGCTGATAATTCTCAACAATCGCAACCCAGGTGCGGCCGACGGCGAGCCCGCTGCCGTTCAAAGTGTGAACGAGTTCTGCTTTGTTCTTGCCTTCCGGGCGATAGCGGATGTTGGCTCGCCGGGCCTGGTACGACTCGAAATTCGAGCACGACGAAATTTCTCGGAATAACTGCTGGCCCGGCAGCCAGACCTCAATATCATACGTCTTGGCCGAGGATGCGCCCAGGTCGCCGGTGCTGAGCGCCACGACGCGGTAATGCAATCCGAGTTTTTGCAAAACCTCTTCAGCATCGTGCGTGAGCTTCTCGTGCTGTTGGTAGGAATCCTCCGGGCGCGTGAACTTGACCAATTCGACCTTCTGAAATTGATGCTGACGGATGATTCCGCGCACGTCTTTTCCGTAAGAACCGGCTTCACTGCGGAACGAGGGCGTATAGGCGGTCAGCGAAATCGGCAGGCGGGATTGCTCCAGCACTTCATCACGATAAAGGTTGGTGACCGGGACTTCGGCCGTCGAAATCAGCCAGAGATCCTTGTCGCCGTGTGGGACGCGAAACAGATCGTCGGCAAACTTGGGCAGCTGTCCGGTGCCGTACATGGACTCGGAATTGACCAGATAGGGCGGCAGGACTTCTGTATATCCGTGCTCGCGCGTATGCAGGTCGAGCATGAAGTTGGCGAGCGCCCGCTCCAGTTTTGCCCCAAGATCCCAGTAGACGGCAAAGCGAGCGCCCGTAAGCTTGACTGCACGTTCCAGATCGAGAATGCCAAGTTCCGGACCGAGATCCCAGTGCGGCTTGGGAGTGAAATCGAATTTCGGCTGCGTGCCCCAGCGTCGCACTTCAACATTATCGTCAGCGCTGCGCCCGACCGGAACGCTGGCGTGAGGCATGTTGGGAATAGTGGCGAGAATTGCGCGCAGGCGGGAATCAAGATCATTAGCCGTCTTCTCCAGCGCCTGAATCTGCTCGCGCAACTCCTTGGTCTGCGCCATGGCCGCGCTCGCGTCCTGGCCGGCCTTTTTCAGCTTGGCAATATCCTCGGACGCTTTGTTGCGCTGCGCTTTGCGCGTTTCAGCCTCGGTGATCGCCTGACGCCGCTCGGTGTCAACTTCGCGGAAGCCCTTGAGCACGGCAGCCGGGTCCATGCCACGCTGCCGCAGCATCTCTTCAATCTTGGGCAGGTTTTCGCGAACAAAGGTCAGATCGAGCATGGGCGAGTTTGGCGCGCAATTGTGAGTGCATTCATACTTTATCGGAAAAACGCGGCAGAATGCACCCTTGCTCGTTTTGGGCGTCTCCTTTGAAAGAGCTTGCATGCTCAACCCTAAGGTGGGATGATTTCCAAAGACTGAGGAAATCCTATGACGGAGAAGCAGCATCCCGGCATCAATATGCACAATCTCCCGGTCGGCGGCGGGTTTATCGGCCTGCTGTTCGCGGCCGGAAGCGCTCTGATCTTCGTGCTCGGACTTCCTGCCTTGTGGTATTTCGTCGCTTTCAGCGCGGCGCTGGGGATCGGAGTGGCAGTTCTGCTCCGTGTTGTAAGCAATCGCCGATCGCAGCGAGCGAAGCCGCTTTCGATTCTGTCCACGTCTCGCGCGGAAAAAGCCGCGACGGATACGATCTCCGAGCAGGATAGACACAATCTGTCGCGTGTAACGCCAGCGCTCAACCCAGCGTAGTCTCCTCCGTTTTGAGGGCCTGTCTCCATATTTGGTTCACACTTTCTTAAGCCGCTTTGGTGGATTTGCGCTCGCTGTGTAAACTACCTTCGCAATGAGATCATCCCCCAGATCGGCCGCGAGACAGTTGGTCTTTCTCTCTGTAATCGCGCTGGCCATTCTTAGTTCTGCGCTCTCCGGATTCGCTTCCGCTTACAATGCGCATCCCAAGCTGGTGGTCGTGATCGTCATCGACCAGTTTCGAGGAGATTATCTGGAGCGCTATCGTGATCAGTTCGGCGATGCCGGCTTCCGCCTGCTTCTCGATCATGGCGCCTACTTCACAAACTGCAATTACAACTACGCCAACACGCGCACGGCTCCCGGACACGCCACGCTGTTCACTGGCGCGTACACGATCGGACACGGCATCGTAGGCAACGAGTGGTGGGACCCGAGCAAGAAGGCGATGGTCACGTCGGTGGAAGATGATACGACGAAGCTGCTCGGCGTCAATGGAAATAAGACCGGCGCGTCGCCGCACAACCTAATGGCCGACACTTTGGGCGACGAACTGAAACTGGCGACACAAGGTCAGTCCCGCGTGTTTGCACTCTCGCTGAAAGATCGCGCCGCGGTGCTGCCTGGTGGTTTCGCAGCCGATGGAGCCTACTGGATCGAGCCGGAAAGAGGCGAGTGGATCACTTCAACCTACTATCGCAACAGTCTTCCGCAGTGGGTGCTGGACTTTAATGCCAGGCAGATCAATAAGTATTGGAATCGCGAATGGAAAGATGCGCGGGGTGTGACGTTGAGCTCGACCGCGCATCGCAAGAAAAAAGACGGTTCTGAGGCTGGGTTCTACGACGTGGTTGGTCCGACGTCGTTCGCCAACGAATACGAATTGGAATTTGCCAGGAATCTTATTCTTTACGAAAATGCCGGGCGCGGTCCCGCCACCGACCTGCTTTCGATCAGCCTGTCGCCGAATGATATTCTCGGGCACAAGGTTGGGCCGGACTCGCCCGAGATGAAGCAGATGGCACTCGATCTCGACCGCGATCTCGCAGATTTCTTCGATTTCCTCGGTCACCAGATCGGGCTCGCCGATACCTGGATTGCACTCTCGGCGGACCATGGCGTATCCACGCTGCCAGAAGAGGTCCAAACGCTTCATATCCCCACGGGCAATCTGGATCGCGGCAAGATCGAAGCCGAAATCAACGATGCGATTGCAGCCAGGCTGGCGCACGGCCATGCGGCCTCTTACGTGAAGTCTGACTATCCGCTGTTCTGGCTCGATGAGCAGTCCTTCACCGCGTTGCACATTTCTGAACGCCAGGCGGAGCAAGCCGTCGGTGAAGCCGCCGAACATGCCGCCGATTTACGCGGCTACTACACGAAAGGGCAGTTGGCCGCCGGCGATGCGCCCAACACCGTCCTTGGCCGTAAATATCTGAACAGTTATTCTCCCCGGGGAAGCTGGTACGTGATGGGCATCCCCAACATCTACACGGTTGGCTTCGGTGGAGGCACCGATCACGTTTCTCCCTACAACTACGACACGCATGTGCCGCTGGCATTTTACGGATTGCCATTTCGGCCAGGGACCTATCGCACCAGCGTCGAACCCGTCGACATGGTCGCCACGCTGGCGTCATTATTGGGCATTAACGCGCCCACTCATGCTGTCGGCCGCGTGCTGACGGAGGCGCTCGCCCCCTCGCATCATGCCGGAGCTAATCCTGAATCCGGAGAGCGACACCCATGACTGCAAACTCGGGAAGATCGCCAGATCTCAGCGTCAATGTTGCGGGGATTCCGTTGAAGAACCCGGTCATCGCCGCCAGCGGAACCTTCGGATACGGCGTCGAGTTCGAAGATGTAGTCCATTTGACGAAGCTGGGCGGCATTGTGGTGAAGGGACTGTCGAAGGAGCCGATGATCGGCAATCCGCCGCCGCGGCTGTGGGAAACAGCCGCCGGCATGCTGAACGCGATTGGGCTGCAGAATATCGGCGCGCCCGCTTTCCTCGAAGAGAAGCTGCCGCGCTTGCGTCAGATCAAAAACATCGTGGTGATTGCGAACGTCTTCGGCTACACGCGCGAAGACTACGAACGAACGATTGAAATTCTTAACGAAGGCGAAGGGATCGGGGCCTACGAGCTGAACGTTTCGTGTCCCAACACCGCGCACGGAGGCTTGCAGTTCGGCAGCGATCCGCGCACGCTCGATGAATTAGTAACCACGGCCAAGCGGGTGAGTCGGCGGCCGCTGATCGTGAAGCTGTCGCCGAACGTGACCAGCATCGCGCAAATGGCGTATGTCGCGCAGGAATCCGGAGCCGACGCCCTGTCGCTGATTAACACATTTGTCGCCATGGCCATCGATCCGGAGACGCGCAAGCCGCGCATCGCCAATGTGACTGCCGGGCTTTCCGGTCCCGCGATCAAGCCGATCGCGGTCCGCATGGTCTATGACGCAGCGCACGCCGTGAAGATTCCGGTCATCGGCATGGGCGGGATCTCCACTCCCGCCGACGTCATCGAGTTCATGCTGGCCGGAGCGAGCGCGGTGCAGATCGGGACCGCCAGTTACTGGGATCCGTGTGCGACCGAAAAAATCATCGACGAATTAGAGGAATGGTGTGTCGAACACCACATTGATCGCATTTCTGAGCTGACCGGCGGAATGATCCTGGAATAGCTTTCTGGCGCGATTTCCCTGTGAATCTCCCGGCGTATCGAACAAGCCCTGGACCCATCGACAAGTCAATATGACAGGTGCAAGCCAGCTCGAACCCAACAGTCCGGCCCGTCGGGAGCGAAAAACAGGCCGTGTTCTGGGGCTGGATGTAGGATCCCGCCGCATCGGAATGGCAGTATCCGACCCGCTTGGGATCACCGCGCAAGGTCTCGAAACTCTTCAGCGTACGACCAAGCGGCAGGATTTCAATCGCCTGCGCCTCATGATTCGCGAGTATGACGTGCAAGAGATCGTGGTCGGGTTGCCGCTGCGCATGAGCGGCGCCGAAGGCACGCAAGCGGGGAAAATGCAGGAGTTTGCCGAAGAACTCCGCAAACGATTCAAACTGCCCGTGCATTTGTGGGACGAGCGGCTCACCTCGGCGGAAGCGAACCGCTTGTTGCGGGAAACTGATCTTTCGATCGAGAAGCGCGGGCAAGCCGTCGATCGTATGGCGGCCGTGCTGATTCTGCAGGCGTGGATGGAAAATCGCAAGCAGACGTCACAATTCTGACCCCACCTGTCAGAAGGTCAACCGCATGTCCAGTTTTGTCATCCTGAGGCTCGCCGTTTGCGCCGAGGGACCTCCGCGCTCCCTGACAGATGCGTAGGTCGTTCGGCCCGCAAACATACGCGGGCCTGAGGAAGACAAAGGATTCCGAAGTCCGATGTTCGAGGACGGCGCTTACCGCGCCCGCATCGCCTTCCGATATGCGGCAACGTTCTTATCGTGCTCTTCTAACGTACGGGCGAAGCGGTGATGTCCCTGGGCGTCGGCGACGAAATAGTAGTAATCGGTTTGCGCTGGGTGCATGGCGGCTTCGAGCGAACTGCGCCCAGGATTGCCGATCGGGCCCGGCGGAAGACCGACATTGCGATAAGTGTTGTAAGGCGAATTGAACCGCATATCCGCATGGTGCAGTGCGCCCTGGTAGGTTCCGGCCAGCAGTTCGGCATAGATGATGCTGGGATCGGCGTCGAGCGCGATGTGCTTCTCTAGCCGGTTGTAATAGACGCTGGCCACTAGTGGACGCTCTTCGGGAACAGCAGTTTCTTTCTCAACGATCGAGGCCATGATGACGATACGTTCCAGTTCGTTCGGAGAATCGGCGGAATTTCCGGCGCCTGGTGCGATCGCCTGCGCATCATGGGCGGCGATCAAGGCCGGACCTTGGATCAGGCCAATCTGTCCTGCAACCAAGCGAAACTGCCGGACCATGGCCGCCGCCATTTCGTCCATGGTCATCATGCGGGTGAATTCGTAGGTATCGGGGAAAAGATAGCCTTCGAGAGAGCGCGCTCCGGGAGAGATATCGGAGATCAGAGGAGTATTGCTCTGCGCCGCCTTGACGAACTCTTGCGCCGGACCGAGACCCGCGGCTTCAATGGCGCGGGCAATGTCGAACATCGTGTAGCCTTCGGGCACGACCACAGTATGGAAATACACGTCGCCCCGACGCAGCCGCCGTTGAATATCGATGATGCTGGCCGGCTTCTCAAACAAGTACTCGCCGGCCTTGAGCGAGCGCCTATGATCGAGGTAGTGCCAGAGAACGAAGGCGTGGGCGCTGCGAATGACGCGCGCATGCTCGAGTTCGGCGGCGATGCGGTGCGTCGAATATCCCGGGCGCAACAAGACGACGGTCTGAGGCGCCGGTTCAACCGGAGTCATCACGCTCCAGGTAAACCACCCACAGGCAGCGAGTAACAGCACGAAAATGAGACCAAGGAGCTTCTTCACCGTTGCCTTCGCAGTCCCGAGATAAGTTTAGATGATGCCGATTGCGCCTGTGACCTGACGATAGTGCGACTGTCTTTCGTTTGCCGCATCGAATCCAGAGACCGCCCTGGCCTACGGCATCATTGTTTGCATGTTACAGACACGGGTTCAGGCGTGGGACCGTTCCGGCACTGTATACTCAAGTACTTATAGAGGTAAGTCCTTATCTTGATGAGACGTAGCTCGCCTTTCTGGCTGATCGCCTTAATGATTGCGGTTTTGCCGACCAGCGGATGCCTGCTGCATCGGCATCCCGTCGAAGAACGCTATTCCAAAGCTCCTCTTCTGCAGGCTTCGCGGCAGCAACTGATCGATATTGTGAACCAGCAGGCGGATTCGATTCGTTCGCTCAAGGCGACCGTCGATATCGACGCTTCCGCCGGCGGAATCAAAAAGGGAGAGATTACCGACTACAAAGAGATTCGAGGGTACATTCTGGCTCGCAAGCCGGAGCAATTGCACATGGTCGGATTGATGCCGATCGTGCGCACGACAGCCTTTGACATGGTGAGCAACGGAACACAATTCGAGCTTTGGATTCCGCCCAAAAATCGCTTCGTGATCGGCATGGAGAACGTGCCCACGCCGAGCACACAGAATCCCATGGAAAATATCCGGCCCCAGAACATCTACGACGCCTTGCTGATTGAGCGCATAGATCCGGAGACGGAATTGGCGGTTCTTGATGACAACGGGTATCAGCTGCTGCATGATGCCAAAGGTCATAGCATTCTGCAGCCAGATTACGAGCTGATTATCATCGAGTTGGGTAAGACTCCGCGGCTGTCTCGAAAGATCGTCTTCGGGCGCACCGATCTGAAAATAAGGCGTGAATATATTTATGGCCCGGATGGGAAATTAGTCACCGACTCGCGCTACGCGAATTACAAAGATTACGATGGGATTAGCTATCCTTCACGCATCGAAGTCAATTTGCCGCAGGAAGAGTACGACTTCACATTCAACATGCTGAAGGTCGAGATTAACCAGACGCTGAGCGAGGATCAGTTCGTGCTGGATCAGCCTCCCGGAGCGGAAGTGATTCACCTGGACCGTCCGCAGTCGAGCTTGGTTGAGCAAAAGGAACCATCTATGCTGGTGCGGTAGCGAGGCGGCTCCGGTTGCGAGCTCTGATCTGAGAATCACAGCTTTCTATGATCAACAAAATGGTGGTGGCAAACCTGGCCCATCGACCCACGCGATCATTCATCGCGGCCAGCGCGGTTGCGCTGGAAGTCACGATGATCCTTCTGGTAATAGCTCTGTTTTACGGTATTTTGAACGGATCGAAGGAGAATCAGAGCGATATCGGCTGGGATTTGCTGGTCTATCCGCCCGGGTCCTCGATGTTCCTTGGCACCAGCGGCGCGCCGATTTCGGCCAAGGTCGGCAACGTGCTTCAGCGCGTTCCCAATGTCGCCGTAGTCGCCCCGGTGATCTGGGAAATCAGCCAGAAGCCCTTCGAATTGATCTATGGAATTGACCTTCAAAGCTACGAAAAACTGATTCCCGCTTTTCGCTTTCTCTCCGGCGGCCCATTTCAGGCTCCGAACGACGTGATCGTCGATGATTACTATACCCAGATGACTCACACAAAAGTGGGCGACACGATCGACGTTTTGAATAAGCCCTTCCGCATTTGCGGTGTCGTCCCCCACGGCATGGGCGGCCGTAAATTTATTCCGATGTCGACCATGCAGAACATGTTGGGCTCCGAGGGTAAGGTTTCCGCCTTTTATCTGAAGTTGGCTAACCCCGCCGATTCCGCCCAGGTCACGAGCGCGATCAAATCAACCCCCGGTATGGAACAGTACTCGGTCCGTTCCATGCAGGAATATCTGACGATGATGACCCCCGACAATCTGCCCGGATTCAATCTGGCGATTCGCATCGTGATCGGAATTGCGGTGGTGGTTGGGTTTCTGGTGATCTTTCAATCGATGTACACAGCGATCATGGAACGGACGCGAGAGATCGGGATTTTAAAATCGCTGGGCGCTTCGAAGCTGTATATCGTCAATGTCGTCTTGCGGGAAACGACGTTGCTGGCAACCCTTGGAATCGCCGCCGGGGTCGGTATCAGCTTTCTGGCCCGGCACATCATTCTGCTGGAACACCCGGTCATGCACCTGTTCTGGAGTTATCACTGGGTGCTCTTGGCAGCGCTAATTGCGCTTCTGGGGGCACTGGGCGGAGCTTTGTATCCCGCGATAAAGGCGGCCCGGCGCGATCCGATTGATGCGCTGGCGTATGAGTAGCGGCAGATCTTTGGCGGAAACCGCCCGCAGTAGTGCACAGGTTATCATCGAAGGCCAGAATGCTGCCCTTCAAACTCGTCTACAGCGACGCGTATTACCTTCCCATTGGCAATCACGTTTTTCCAGCCGAAAAATACCGCCGCATTCACGACCGCCTGATCTCCGAGGGGGTCGCCGAAGCAGAGGATTTTGTTGAGCCGGAACCCGCCACGAATCAGGACATCTTACTGGTGCACACACCCGAATATGTGAGGAAACTCACGACCGGTGCGCTCAGCCCCCGAGAGGAAATGGAAATGGAAGTCCCATATTCGCGGGATTTGGCCGAGGCCTTCTGGCTAGCTGCGGGAGGGTCGATCCTGGCGGCGCGGCTGAGTCTCGGGGATAAAGTCTGTATCAGCATCGGCGGTGGTTTTCATCACGCTTTTCCGGACCATGGCGAGGGATTCTGCATGATCCACGATGTCGCCGTCGCGATCCGGCGCATGCAGCGTGACGACAGGATCCGCACCGCTATGACTCTCGACTGCGATGTGCATCAGGGCAACGGCACGGCCGCGATTTTTGCCGGAATGCGCACAGCGAGTTCACTGCTGCCCTCGGTCTCCAGCTCTACTCTCCAGACGGCCGATGGGGTGCCAGTGGGCGGGAAGCTGCGCGAGGCTCATGCCGGCGACGTCTTCACGATCTCGCTGCACCAGCACAACAACTATCCGCTCTGGAAGCCGCCGTCTTCGATCGATGTCGACCTGCCTGACGGGATCAGCGACGGTGATTACCTGGCCTGGCTCGATAATGCGCTAAGCTCCGGGCTGCGGCAGTTCGAGCCCGATCTGCTTTGTTATATTGCCGGCGCCGATCCGTACAAAGAAGATCAACTCGGCGGGCTCGCGCTCACGATCGATGGATTAAAAAAACGCGACGAACTTGTGTTTCGCGTAGCTCGCACTCGCAATATTCCCATCATGGTGACTTTTGCCGGCGGGTACGCGCAGAACATAGAAGATACAGTGACGATTCACAGCAACACGGTTGTCGTTGCGAGGGATGTCTATCGCTGAGAGCTCCGGCAGTGAAAAGCTATACTCGGAATCATGAACGTCACGCCCTCAGAGCTTCCGCAACGCGATCTTTATAACGTCCTCATCAGTTGCGTGGCGCCCCGGCCGATTGCCTGGGTGTCGACGCTGAGCGCCGCGGGACAACCGAACCTTGCTCCCTTTTCCTTCTTCAATTGCGTTTCCGCCAAACCCCCGCTCCTGGCATTCTCGCCATCGTTGCGCCCGCCACAGGAAGCGGGCAAGACTTCACGGGGAGAGCCGAAGGACACACTGCGCAATATCCGCGCGACCGAAGAATTCGTGATCAGCGTTGTGACCTGCGATTTGCTGGAACCCATGAACCTGACCAGCGGTGAATACGGAGCAAGCGTAAACGAATTTGAATTGGCGAAGGTTACGCCGGTTCCATCGAGGCTCGTTCATCCGCCGCGAGTCGGCGAATCGCCGGTGAGTTTTGAATGCAAGCTGCATCAGATTCTTGAGTTCTCTCCGGCTCCGGGCGGCGGAAGCCTGGTGATCGGCGAAATTCTTTCCATTCATATCGACGAAGCCCATCAGAAAGAAGGACGCCTGGACCGCGACTCGCTCGACCTGATTGGCCGCATGGGAGGCATTCAGTACACGCGCACACGGGACCGGATTGAGCTCGCGCGCCCATAGGACAATGGCCAGTTGGCCTCGACCGCACGGAATCATTCTTCTATTCCCTTGGTAACCCTTCGGTACACTCCCTTTTGGTAACCCTCGGTAACCATGCGATCCATGACCTTGCGACGTACAATTGGGCTTGTCCGGACGGCCATCTGCCGACAGATGACATGGCCGTCGAAAACTGTACTGGGGCGCAGCCTGCCGCGTTCCCGGCTTCTGATATCTAGACTTTGTACTGAGACCAGGGTCTGGAGTTCGCACTCTTATGGCGTTGTTTGGCTTCAATAAACAGAAGGTTCTCGCCAATGCGGAGAAGTATGTCCAGCAGGGCAAACTGCAGAATGCCATCTCCGAGTACGAAAAAATTCTCAAGAATGACCCCAAGGATCTGACCGTCACCAACACGGTCGGCGATCTCTATTCGCGAAACGGGGAAAGCGACAAAGCCACCGAGTGTTTCAAGAGTGTCGGCGATGCCTATGCCACGCAAGGCTTCACGGTCAAGGCGATCGCCATGTACAAGAAGATCAGCAAGCTCAAGCCGTCGCTCGAGGGCCTGCTGAAACTGGCGGAACTGTATACCCAGCAGGGGCTGTTCAACGACGCTCGCGCGCAGTACCTGCAGGTCGCCGAAGAATTCCTGAAAGCCGGAGAGCTGGAAAACGCGGTACGCATCTTCCAGAAGATTCTGGAGATGGACCCGGAAAACAGCACAATGCGGATTCGTCTGGCCGAAGTGTATGTGCGGCTGGGAAAGAAGACCGAGGCCTGGCAGATCTTCACGGCCGCGGCCGAGAGCATGCGCGCCAAGGGATCGCTGAGCGGCGCGGAAGAAGTGCTGCAGCGCATGCTCACGCTTGATCCGGGCAACACCTATGCCCTGCTGATGCAGGGGAAAAACCTGTTGGAGTCCGGCGATGCGGCAGGCGCGGTTTCAATCCTGCACAAAATCCCCGATATCGATTCCAATCCGGACGCGCTGCGCGATCTTCTGAAAGCCTATCTGCAGAGCGGGCAGTTATCGGAAGCGGGCACAATTGCCAACAAACTGCTAACCATCCATAACGATCTGGCGGCGATCTCGACCTTTGCCGACGCGCTCATGCAGGCGGGCCAATATGAGAACGCGCTGCAGGTCTTTGACCAGCATGCCGAGCGGTTGCTGGCGGAAAACTCCGAGAAGGTGTTGGCTCATCTGCACGCGATCATCGGCCATGTGCGGGAAAATACGGACTCGCTGCAGAAGCTGCTTGATCTTTTCAATAAGGCCGGAGAAACGACGCATGTCGGTGAAGTCATCGAACTGCTGGCGCATGCCAGCGTGCAATCCGGCGATCTGCCCCGCGCCCGCGATCTTTATCAGAAACTGGCGCAGATTGAGCCGCAAAATCCCCTGCACATGCAAAATTATCAGCAGGTGGTCAGCCGTCTGGGCGGCACGACCGGAACCAAGCTGATCACTCCGGAAGAAGCGGTCGTTCTCATCGACGATCTGGAAGCGACCGCGCCTTCCATCCATCAGCATTATTCGGACGAAGTCTCGCTGTCAGTCCGCTCCGCTTTGACGGACGCAGAGCTGTTCATCTCTTACAATATGCCGGCCAAAGCGTTGGGGCCGTTGCTGACCGCACTGCCGCTCGCGCCCAACGATCTGCGCATCAATCAACGTTTAGCCGCCCTGCACACCCGGGCCGGACGCTTTGCGGAAGCTGCGGTCTGTTGCCGGACTTTGCAGACCCTCTATTCGGATGCGGAGTATCCCGACGAAGCGACTCGCTATGGCGAACTCGCCGAGCGTTATGAGGAGCGTTCTTCCACCGCCGTGACAGTTCCGGACGAGGAACCCCATATTTTCCTCGACGCGCAAGCTCCGGAATCTCAAGAACTCCCGAGTTCCGAAGCTGAGATTTCAATGGATGCAGTCTCCGAGGAATCCGCCGAGGAGCATCCGGCGCAAGTGGTAGAGGCCGAATTGCCGGTGCAATCCTCAGCCCCCGCCGACTCCTCATGGTCCGGATCCGACGCGCAGGCGCCGGAGGAGATGCCGGTCACACCCGCTGAGGCCGAAATACCCGGGTTAACCGCCGAACCGGCCGCCTCCGCTGAAATCGACCTCTCTTCCGAATGGGATGACGCAATCACCGTCGAGGTCGGTGCTCCTGAGGAACCCGAGACCGTCCCTGCGGCTGCAGATGAGGCAGATTCCGAAGCCGGAGTCCATGCGGCAGACGACTCCGCCGCAGCCGCCAAGACCGACGAAACGGTCGAGGAGATCCGCTTTTATATCGCACATGGCATGCCCGAGCAGGCGATGGCCACTCTGGCCCGACTGCAGACCCTGACCAGCGATCACGCCAAGCTGGATGAGATTCGCTCTGAAGTCGAAGCCGCCATGGAAGCGGCACAGCAGGAGAAAGCCCGAGCTCGGGAGCTGGCCGAACGGGCTCCGGAAGTTTCGGCAGAGATTGCAGTTGAAGAATTGACCGACGACGATATTCCTTCGGCGGAAACATTCGAACCTGTTCCCCAGGAAACGCCGGCCCTGGTTGAGCCTGAGGTTGCTCCGGCGATGCCGGCGGTAGCAGCAGAGGCCCGAGCACCCGTGATGGAGGAAAGCTTCGAGCCCCAGCCGCCGTCTGCCGAGCCTGAAAAAGCTCATGGCGTCCTGAGCGAATTTGTTTCTGATCTCGAGACTTCACTGGGAGACACTTTCCTTGTTGGAGGTGCCCGCAAGCCAAAGGCGCCCGCTGCCCCGCCCCAGCACAAGTCGGTCCCGCATCACAACCAAGCCGCACGTGTTCCAGCCCCCGCCGCGGCTTCAGTATTGGGCGAATTTGTCGCCGACGTGGAAGCATCTCTGGGAGAGGACTTCCCGAAAGCCGCGCCAGCTCCGGGAGTTCCGGCCACACCAGTGGCTGTGAGGCCAGTGGTCCAGGCTCCGGTCAGCAAGCCGAAACCGGCCGCCCCCGTCGCCGCTGGCGTCCCAACGCCGCTGGTTGCAAGTGCCGCGGCTTCTGCCAGTTCGGCCTCTCACCTGGCCGCACCGCCTCCGCCAACCGCATCCGTAGCGTGGGCTGCGCCGACGACCGAAGCTCCGGCGCCGCCGCCCGTGTCTCATGCTCCGGCACCTTCGGCCGCCTCCAAAGAATCGCCCTTCGGAGAAGAGGCGGGAGTCGATCTTGCGGAAATGTTCGGGGAACTCAAACAGGACCTAGAATCGGGAGTTGCCGCTTCCGAAGAAGATCCGGAGACGCACTACAATCTCGGTATTGCCTTCCGCGAGATGGGCTTGCTCGACGAAGCGATTGGCGAACTTCAGAAGGCCTGCCAGTCTTTCGATCGCGGACATCCTTTCCCGCAGATCATGCAAACCTACACCTGGCTGGCGCAGTGCTTCCTGGAAAAGGGAGTGCCGGAAGCGGCCGTCCGCTGGTATCAGAAAGCTCTTGGGGTTCCCACGATCGACGGCGAGACGCGGGTCGCTCTCAATTATGAACTGGCTTCCGCCCACGAGACGGCAGGCGACAAACCCCTGGCCCTGAAGCATTTCATGGAAGTCTACGGCAGCAACATTGATTACCGCGACGTGGCCGAGCGCATTAAGGCTCTGAAGTCGTAAAATAGCTGGATGGGTGTTACCCCCAACGCTTTCAACCCAAGTTTTCTGCTGCCGCTTTGCATTCCCAGTTTTTATTCGCCGACGCACTCCACCCAGCCTTATAAAGGGGATCGCCGGAAATGAGCCATCCCAGTCCGCTCAGCCCTCCGCCCAAGCCGGAGAATGAGCAGCAACCTTCCGAGGTCCATACCTCGGTGCTCGAACCTTCCCACGAGGCAAAGGCGGCAAATCGTCGCAGCACGCAGGTGTGGATGCACCGCATCTCGGTTTTTCTTTTCGTTCTGATCAGTGCCGTCGCCGGAGTCTTGCTGATCATCCTCCCCTGGACGTCCGAATGGACCGACAACACGCTCTTGCTCTCTTATCCGGGGCTGCGGGTCGTGGTCTCCAGCGGCTTCTTTCGCGGAATCTGCAGCGGGCTTGGCCTGCTCGATATCTGGATTGGTTTCTGGGAGGCGCTTCACTACCACGAGGGGCAGTAGACAGGCGGACGGGTGTTCTCAGCAACCCGCGCCTGAGGTATTCTGGGGCCCTGCCTCACTGAATCTCGCGCAGTGCAGGATGCAAGGATGACCTCAATTTTCGCCGCTGCGAGCGGCTGTGAGGAATGTGAAAAAGCATGACAGACCAGCTTAAAGCCGCTCCGGTGGCTTATCAGAACGAACCCTTCCTCGACAGCCCGGACGGCCGCATTCTGCGGATTCTCGCGGAATATCAGGAGCCGCTTGCCCGCTTTCGACGCGAGCAGATTCAGGACACTGTCGTTTTTTTCGGATCAGCTCGCATCCACTGCAGCAATGCTGCCGCCGAGGCTCTGAGCGCGATCAAAAACAATCATGCGACAGTGCCCGAACCTCAGCTTGAGCAGGACCTGAAACGCGCGCAGGCGGGTATAAACATGGCCCGCTATTATGAAGACGCCCGGCGCCTCGCGCATATGCTCACCAAGTGGTCGATCACCATTCCCGCCCGTCGGCATCGTTTCGTGGTCACGACCGGTGGAGGCCCCGGAATCATGGAAGGCGCCAATCTCGGCGCCCACGAAGCGGGAGGGAAAAGCATCGGGCTTAACATTCAGCTCCCCTTCGAACAACATCCCAATCCTTATGTCACGCCATCGCTGAATTTCCAGTTTCACTATTTCTTCATGCGCAAATTCTGGTTCGCCTATCTGGCCAAGGCGCTCGTGATCTTTCCGGGCGGCTTCGGCACCATGGACGAGCTGTTCGAAATCCTCACGCTGGCGCAAACGGATAAGCTCGCGAAAAAGATTCTGGTGATCATTTACGGCAGCGAGTACTGGAACCGCATCCTCAATTTTCAGGCATTCGTCGATGCGGGCGCGGTGGCGCAGGAAGATCTGAACCTGTTTAAGGTCGTTGATTCCGCGGATGAAGCGTTCGAATATCTGCGCGACGGCCTGACCAAGTATCATCTCGGCGGTACCCCGAAAAAGGAACGTGAAGTTCTGCCCGACATCGCGAAAACCAGACCGTAAATCGGTAATTCATGTAGGGACAGCGCGCTCGGCTGTCCGGCCGGGCGCAGCTCGGCAACTCATTGGGTGTGATGGCTGAAAGCTGCCTTCTTTACTACATTACCGACCGAACCTCGTTCGCTGCCGACGAGCCGACCCGGCGTAAGCGTCTCCTCGAAAAGATCGCCGAAGCGACGCGAGCCGGCATGGATTACATTCAAATTCGCGAGAAAGACCTGCCGGTGCGGGATCTCGAAGGCCTTGCCGCGGAGACGGTCACGATTCTCAACCAATTGAGAAAGCCGGAACTCAGAACTGCTCTTCTCATCAATTCGCGAACCGACATCGCACTCGCCGTCGAAGCCGACGGCGTTCATCTGCGCTCCGAGGATATCTCCCCGCAGGAAGTAAGAGAAATATGGGCATGTGCCGCGGGCCAGTGTGGCGCGGGCACTCATGCCCGCGATCCGCTGATCGGAGTCTCCTGTCATTCTCCGGGAGAAGTCCAGAAGGCCGCCGAAGCCGGTGCAAGTTTCGCCGTTTTCGCGCCAGTGTTTGAGAAGAAAGACGTACCCGGCTCACAGCCAACCGGTCTGGCCCAGCTCGAACAAGCTTGCCAGGCCAGCATTCCCGTGCTCGCTCTCGGTGGAATCACTCTGAAAAATGCGCAAGCTTGCCTCAAAGTGGGCGCCGCGGGCATAGCTGCCATCCGCCTGTTCCAGGAAAACGATCTGCGTGAGGTAGTGGATCATCTCCGCGGGCTTTAAGCGTCAACCGAGTTCCGGTGCGCTCCGGAGAAATTGATTTAAACTGAACTTCAAATGTCCGCTCCGTGGCGCAATTCATGAGCTCACCTATGGCGGAGCCTGCGCTCGTACGCATTCCCGAAGGCTGGTTCCTGATGGGTTCCGACTCCGGCCAGGACTGCGAGCGGCCGGTCCACCGTCTCTGGATCGACTCCTTCCTTCTTGCGACAACCCAGGTCACCAACGCCGAGTACGATCTGTTTCTGCGCGCAACCACTTCGCCGCCGACACCGTTCCGCGAAGACCCGAATTTTAATCATCCTCAACAGCCTGTGACTGGGGTGTCATGGTTTGAGGCAGTTCGTTATTGCGAATGGCTCTCACCGCAAAAGGGACGGCGTTACCGTTTGCCCACGGAAGCCGAGTGGGAGCGCGCCGCCCGTGGCGGCCTCGAACAAAAACAATTCCCCTGGGGCGACGACCCGCCGCAATCTTTGCCGGAGTATGCATCACGCTGGCAGAACGGGCCTGAACCGGTCGGCCGCTACGCGCCGAATGCGTACGGAATTTTTGACATCTGCGACAACGTACACGAATGGTGCAGCGACTGGTACGATCCGAACTTTTACTCGATTTCGCCAGAGCGCAATCCACGCGGTACGGAACAAAGGTCTATGAAACCACCCCGCAAATCCTCGCGCGGGGGCTCCTGGCGCCATCACATCAAAGTTGCACGCTGCTCGGCAAGGTCGAGCATCCCGCCAGAGTTCCAATATGCGGACTACGGATTTCGCGTCGCTTGCGATTTGTCAATCGTGTAATTCGGGAATTCGCAATTGAAAAACTGTGATGGTGCGAGTAGCGTTTCAATCGCACCGTCACTCAATTTCAAGTTCACTTTGTTCAAATGTTTCGACCCGACCTTCTCGCTGCGAAGCGCATCCTCATCACCGGCGGAGGCACTGGCCTTGGCAAAGGCATGGCCGCGCGCTTTCTTCAACTCGGAGCCACGGTCTATATCTGTGGCCGCCGCGAGGAAGTCTTGCAGCAAACAAGAGCCGAACTCGCGTCCAAAGGCCCCATCCACGCCCTCGCCTGCGACGTGCGCAATCTCGACGCGGTCGAGAGCATGATCGACAAGATCTGGAGCGAGGGGCCGCTTGATATCCTCGTCAACAACGCTGCCGGAAATTTCATTGCGCGCACGGAAGAGCTTTCTGCGCGCGCTTTTGAGTCGGTCATCGGCATCGTGCTCATCGGAACCCTGCACTGCACGATGGCCTGCGGACGCCGATGGCTGAAGTCTGGCCATCGCGGCGCCGTGCTCAGCATTTCCGCTACGTACGCGCCGGTTGGATCGGCATACGTAGTTCCGTCCGCAGTCTCGAAAGCGGGAGTCGAAGCCCTCACGCGCAGCCTCGCCGTCGAGTGGGGCAATCGCGGCATTCGCATGAATGCGATTGCGCCCGGCCCGATCCCCACCCAGGGAGCTTTTTCCCGCGTGGTGCCTCTTCCTGAACTTGAAAAGATCGCTCTCGACCGTAATCCCCTTCACCGATTCGGCACGATCGAAGAACTGGCCAATCTCGCCGCTTTCCTCGTGAGTGATGGCTCCGGCTATATCAACGGGGAAGTCATCCGCATGGACGGTGGCGAATTCCTGCAAGGCGCAGGTGAGTTCAGCAATCTGGGAAGAATTCTCAAGGAAGAAGACTGGCAGGCCATTAGACCACGCAAGCGGTCGACTTAGAAGGGAAGGTCATGTCAAACGCGTTGCGAAATATCATTCTTTGCCTCTTTAGCGGCTTCCTCTCGTTCGTTCTACCCCTGTCAGCCCAACAGACTGCAGAACCGACGCCGGCGCCCGTACCGCCCCAAGTGACTCGCGCAAAGAAGGTTTTTGTTGTCAACGCTGAAGGCAACAATGATCCGCGGATCGCAAAGTACGTCGGAGGACCGAACGGAGTGTACAACCAGTTTTACGCGGACGTGAAGAATTCAGGTCGCTTCGAAATCGTGGCCAGTCCCGCGGATGCGGATGTGGGCCTGCAAGTAACGCTTGCGAATTTTGAAATACTGGCCGGCTATCCGCGATTCAAACTGTCGATTTTAGATCCCAAGACAAATATGCTCTTATGGACCGTGTCCGAACCGCTGGAAGGCGCGATCCTGGCAAAAACCGCCCGCAGAAACGTCGCACAATCTCTGGCTAGACTCACACAGGATCTGGTCGCTCTCGTCCCCAGTCAATAACTCGTGACCTCACCGATTTTCCTTCTGTGGCAATACCATCCACTTCAGCAGCAGATTCACGATGCTCAGCAGAATCGCTCCGATAAATGCTGCCCAAAATCCCTGCACGCGAAATCCCGGAACCACGGCCGAAGCCAATTTCAACATCAGCGCATTGATGACTAGCCAGAATAATCCCAGCGTGATCAGTGTCAGGGGGAAGGTTATGACCTTCAGCACCAGACCGATCGTAGCGTTGATGAATCCGATGGCCAGGGCTGCAATCAGGGCCGCAACCGGACCCCGCAGCGAAATTCCCGGCACGATCTGTGCCACAATCCAAACCGCAACCGCGCTCAATATCCAGGTCAGAAGCAGCCGCATGCGGTCCTCCTTTGGGTTACAACAGTATAGGCAAACCTGCGGGAGGTCGCTGGTGTCTAAACAATCGGTGCTGGTCAATTTCGTTCAGGCCTTGGCGGCCGTCGTCTTAGGTAACATCGCTTACTTTCTGCTTGCGCCTGCGTTCCCGCCCGTGGCTCATCACCAACCTAAGCACCTCGATCTCGGGATGCTCCTGGACTTCTGGCTCTGCCTGGTGGCCTATGGCTTGATTCGAACCGCGAGAAGATGGAAATAGACGTTTCGAGGCCGCACCCGTCGTGAAATAGCAAATCAACGACCCCGGTTACTTTGGGAACATCGGGGCTTTGCGGTCGTGCCAGTAAAATTCGTTTGCATGCAGAAAATTGCCGTCCTTTACGACGCCGGCCAGGCCGTGTTGTCGACCTTCGACTTGGACGAGGTCTTGCAGCGGATCCTCGGCATCGCGCGAGACTATTTTCGCCTGCAGAATGCAGCCATCCTCCTGCTCGATGCGGAAACGCAGCAGTTGTGCGTCCGCTCGCAAATCGGCTGGGATCCTGGCAGTGAGAAACTCCGCCTGGGCTGTCACGAGGGGATCACGGGAGCCTGCGTATCAAAAAAACAGCCGGTTTACGCTCCCGACGTCAGCCAGGACGCGCGCTACATCTGTTCTGCGCTCTCGACTCGTTCTGAACTCGCGATTCCCTTGATGCTGGGCGAAAAAGTGGTCGGAGTACTCGATTGCCAGAGTGATCGGCTGCAGAATTTCGACCACGAGACCATCGATCTTTTGACCTTGTTCTCTACCCAGGCTTCCATTGCGCTGCAGAATGCGCGCCTTTATTCGCTGGAGCGCCAGCGCGCGCGGCAACTGCAAGCCATCAATAAGATCGCGCAGCAGAGCACAGCCGTTATGGATCTCGACGACTTACTCGGACGCGTCTGCTCTCTGATTCAGCAGGAATTTCAGGTGCCGCATGTCTCTCTGTGCCTGCGCGAAGATGGCGACCTCGTTTTGCGCGCGCATGCCGGAACGCTGACACCCAGAGTGGCTGTGGGGGGACGCCTGCCGTCAAATTGCGAACCGTGGTCAGAAATCCTCTCTGCCAGTTCCACTTTGCTCGAGAGAAATGTACGTTTGACCCCCAACGCATTCCATTTGTTTGCCGAATGCGCATCGCGCATCAGCATTCCTCTGATCTCATTCGGCCAAACGCTCGGCGTTCTCACCTTACACAGCGCGCAAGTAGACGGCTTTCGTGACTGTGACCCGCAGGCGCTGGAATCAGTCGCAGACATCTTCGCCAGTTCCATTCAGAATGCGCAATACGTTGAGCGAATCCGCCATCTTTCGTATCTCGACGGGCTCACCGGCATCTTCAACCGGCGCTTCTTCGAAATGCGCATCACCGAAGAAATGGAACGGGCGCGCCGTAGCCGGTCCGGCATGGCCCTGGTCATCACCGATATCGACCAGTTCAAGAAAATCAACGACGAGTTCGGACATCTGCTTGGAGATGAAGTCCTGCGGCAAGTTTCATCATTGTTCCATCAGCAACTTCGGAAAATCGACGTGGTGTGCCGGTACGGTGGCGAAGAGTTTGCCGTTCTTCTCAGTAACACCAATGCCGAGCACGCCCTAGGAGTAGCCGAAAAACTGCGAAGGATGGTAGAGAGCTGGAACTTCCCCGGAGTTCCGCGCACGGTGACGATCAGCGCCGGCATTGCCATCTTTCCGGAGCACGGCGCGAACCGCGATGAACTGGTCCAAGCTGCCGACGTCGGCCTCTACTCGGCCAAGCAGTCGGGGAGGAACCGCGTCTGCCTGACCACGCTGGGACGCGCTGCTTCCAACCGCGCGTGAATTTCAGAAACGACCGTCAGATGTCGAGCCGGCGCCTTTGGTATTGCTGACGCATCTGTTCCAGTTGCTGCCTGAATTGTTCCTGTTCTTTCCGGAACTGTTCTCGTTGCGATTCAAGCGACTGCAACAACTGCCCGCCATGGGCGCCCATGCGTTCGAGGTCCTGCCTCATTTTTTCTTGCTGCTTTCGGAATTCGTCTGCCTGCTTCTGCGCCTGCTCGTGGAGTTCTTCCTGTGCCTCGCGGAGCGACTGGCGGGCCTGCCCTTGCAGCGTGCGCGCGTTCTCCATTTGCTCGCGTTCCGCCTCTTCGATCCCCGGCCGCATCCGGGCAATTTCTTCTCTCAGTTCGTTCACCGCGAACGCGGACTGGGCCTGAACCTGCGGCTCGCTTTGAAAGCTCTCTTCATTCCAGAGATCGCCCGAGTCTTTTCGATCCGGTAGAATCAGATTCAGGTTCTGTTCCCTTCTGTCGCGCATGACAACGATGCCGATCGCATTTCCAGTGCGCGAGTGCACGGCGTGAGTGAAGTCGCTGGTATCATGCACCGGCTGATCGTTTACCTTCACGATCACATCTCCAGCGTGAAAGCCGGCTTTTTCCGCCCGGCTGCCTTTTTCTACGTTGCGCACCAGCACTCCATTTCCATTCTTGATTCCGAAAAATTCGCCCAGTTGCGGAGTGATGTTTTCCACTGTAAGACCGCTACGCACCGAAGCCGTCGCCATCACCATGCTGATCGAGGGAATGTCGATTTCCGGAACATGAATCTCGGGAATGTGCACTTCGAATTCCTTGGATTTCGGACCAAACATCGATATTTCCTTCTCGCGATTCGCAAGCTGTACCTTCACCGAGACCGGCTGACCGTTGCGGCTCAGGCCGAGCGTGATGACGCGGCCCGGCGGCATCTCGTGAATCATCCGCCGCAGTTGCGCCGCACTCTCGACCGGGGTGCCATTCATCGACACGATCACATCGTGTTCCTTCAGTCCGGCTTTGCCCGCCGGAGCATCCTGATCCACCATCGTGATTTCGGCGCCCTTCTCTTCTTTCATCTTCAGCGCAGCCAGGCGGTCAGGGGTAACGTCCTCAACCCCGACTCCAAGCCACGATTCCCCACCCTCGTCGTTGTCACTCGAGAACACCCAGGTTTGCGACGATGGATCCGCCGGCCCTGATTGGGCGGCGTGCGAGTAAGTGAATAAAAGAGGCAATAATGCAATGCTGATCAGAAGGTGTTTGCTCATGGTCATTTCCTCGAATGCGAGCTTC
Source organism: uncultured Acidobacteriaceae bacterium (assembly GCA_963772045.1). GTDB lineage: Bacteria > Acidobacteriota > Terriglobia > Terriglobales > Acidobacteriaceae > Sulfotelmatobacter. Next base: position 234,652 of record CAVYWC010000010.1, read on the forward strand.
CTTGGAACCTGCTCTGAATCGCTTAGGACCCGACGCGATCGCAAGTTCTGTTTCAACGCTCCCGGCGGAAGGAGATGTCTCCACTCGACGTGTGCACTTTGAGTGTGGGACCTCCGCCGTTCAACTTGCCGTCCGCCGAATAGGACTTCGATCCCCAATCTCCTTCGCTGTGGATATGGATATCCGGGAAATCCGACGTGATGCGATGCCCATTCGCCAAGTCGACGCTCGCCCAGACATTCAGTGCAACATCGGGCGCGATGTATACCGTGATGTCGCCGGCGGAAGTTTCCAGGTCCGAATCTCTACGTTCACCACCGGTGTTCACAAGCTTCACGGTGATTCCGCCTGCACCCGTTTCTGCCTTCGCGGAAGGTACCCCGAGAAGCTCAATTCCGCCTCCGCCGGTCTGGGCGTGAACGTACCCTTTGGCAGAGGTAAGGCGTATGCTGCCGCCTCCCGTGTCAATGTCGACGGGCCCGTCTATATCAGCTACCTCCACACCACCGCCACCGGTGGAAGCCTTTACCCTTCCGCTGCAGTGATGCACTCCGATACTGCCGCCACCAGTTTCAATAATGGCACCCTGCGCGCCGGAGTCAATTTCCACGCTTCCGCCGCCGGTTTCGGCTACAACTTTTCCATTCGCTTGATGCACCTTGATCGATCCGCCGCCGGTGTGCAGGCCCAATTCTCCGCTAACCGTGCCTACGTTGATCGAGCCACCACCGGTTTCCGCCCTGACACCGTTGCCGACGTCGTCGACGTGGATGCTTCCGCCGCCGCTCTCAGCTTCGACGTGGCCGGTCACTCCCGTCGCGTCCACACTGCCGCCATCGGTTTCCAGTTTCACCAACGTCATGTCCCGCGGAACCATGACGGAAAACTCGGACGAGCAATGACGTGGCTGTCTTCTCCCCTGCCAATCGCCGACGATCCAGGCCGTATCGCCCTTCACATACGCGGTGACCTTGTATTCTTCGAACTGGCGGCGAGCTTCCTGCTCGGAAGAGGTTCCAAAACGAATATGAGCGGCGTAATTGATTCCCTGCTGTTGGCCGCCACGTATGACGATGGAACCAGTATCGATTTTCACTCTCAAGTTCCTGACCGCAGCCAGCGAACCCGTGATCTGCTGTGCCCAGGCTCCGCCTTCCTGACTGATATGTGTTTCCTGCGCCACGGCCAACGAGGCAAGCAATGCCAGCGTCAGAGCCGGGACGACGACTTGTAGCGCGCGTTTCAATTGTCCCACCTCGATTCTCAACCGATTCAACTCTTTCCAAACACCCGATTCGCATGGCGGGTGCCCCATCCCAGCCGCGTCCTATGGCCAGGGTGGGGATTTTCCTAATCAATCTCCGGCAACTGCGCCAGCATGGTTCGCGCTTGCGACCGGATGTATTGACTCTGATCCTTGGCCGCTAACGTCATCAGAACGCCGCGGACGCTGCCATCAGCTTCCACCGGCTCCAACAAACGAAGCGCCTCGATGCGTACCCCGGAATTCGTATCGTTCACCAGGGCGCGCAGCACGGCGTCGCGCACATTCGCGTCGTCCTTCACGTAGTTTCCCAGGGCAGTGAGGGATTTCAAACGCACGCCCGGATTGGTGTCATTCTGCAGCGCGTAGATCAGAGCATCGCGCACTTGCAGATCGCTGCTTTTCTGCGCCAGAAGATCGACAGAATCCACGCGCACTCCGGAGTTGTAGTTATTGCGCGCGGCGTAAAGCAGCAACTGCTGAATTCTCTGGTCGTTCAGCGATCCCTGCGCTTCCTGCGTAGATAGAGTGTTGTACTTGATGCTGATCTGGTTCGTGCCCGGCTCTTGCGTGATGGAGCTGATACCAGCGATGGAAGCGTCGGAGGGCGTCTGGGCCAGAGCGGTCTGATGCCCAATGGTTTCGGTGGGATGCGACCCGTAGATTTTGTAAGAGGTGCCGACGCCACCCGCGAATCCGGCAATCAGAATCGCCGAAGCCAGCGCGGGAGAAAAGCGTACCTGTCGCAGCCAACTCGCCGGATCGAAGGCCAATCGACTGAAGAAGTTGCCTTGCTTCGCCGTTTCCAGCGCTTCCTGCAGCCGCATCCGCGATGCGGCCACGAAATTCGGCGTGGGATCGACCGCACGATCCTGCGAGACCAGCACGTAAAAATCCTGTTCGGCCTTCAATTCAGCAGCGCAGTCCGCACAGCGAGACACATGCTGCTCCAGTTCGTGGCGGGCGTCATCCGCCAGTTCGCCATAAACGTAGAGCACGATATTCTCTCTCAACCATTCACATTTCATGTTTCCACCTTCAGTCCCTAGTCCCGAGCGCTGAGCCCTCCTCGCTGAAACTCATAGCTCGCAACTCACAATTCGGGGTTCGCAACTCACTTACCTGACATCCGCCAGCGCCCCGCGCAACTTCTGGGTTGCGCGAAACAACGTGTTTTTCGCAGTTTCTTCCGTTGTATGCAAAATCTCACCTACGGTGCGCAGCTTCAATCCGTGATAATGCTTCAACTCGAACACCATGCGCTCGCGCGGCGTCAGCTTCTCCAGCGCTACGGCAATTCGCGATCCCAGCTGCCGCCGCATCAAATCCCGCTCCGGATTCGCCGCCGCCCGACCATCTGCCACCTGATCGAGCAGGTCATACTCGGCGCCATCAGAGTTTTTCGTTACGGAAGGATCCTCTTTGCGCACGTTTTTTTTGCGCAGATGATCCAGGCACAGATTCGTAACAATCCGGTAAATCCAGGTGTAGAAGGAGCACTCGAACCGGAAATTTCCGATGTTCTTGTACGCTTTCAGAAAGGCGTCCTGGTAGACGTCTTGCGCGTCCTGCTCGCTGCCGGTGAGATGCAGCGCCAGCCGCAGCACCGAATGGTCATAGTGACGAACCAGTTCCTCGAACGCCGCGCGATTGCCGCGCTGCGCCTCGCGGATCAGCATCGTGTCATCTATGCGGCGTTCCTGCGCAGCCATGGGGTCCCGCGCTGGGTGCTGGTTCCTACTGACTCTCTCTGCCCTCTCACTGTTCGGTTTCGAGTGGCCCAGTTCGCCAATCGCAAGTGCTACCGCCCATGCATCGGCCGGCATTTCTGTTGCGTCCTTCTACCAGCCCGGTATGTATGCCGTATCCGGGCTTGCATAGAGATAGACGGAGAATCGGCTGAACCGTGAGCACGGATTATAGACTTTTCGGCGCCCGAACAGCCTGGCAGGATGAAACTCAGACGCCCCGGTTGCCAGAATTCTTTTTCAATCGTGCCAGTGTTTTTCCCGTTTTCGCGCTTTATCAGTTAAAGCGGCAGACAAGAAACGCCGCTGGTTAAGACCTCGACCCAGGCTTCCCCTTAATCTGCCCCTGGAGGGCGCAATGAAGCTGCACTCCGTGAGACTCGCACTCGTTTTCTGTCTGGTTGGGTCTTTCGCCATGGTCGCCGCCCAGACTAGTTCTGTAGCCAACGCAAATATCGCGGGCGCAGCAGCTTCAGGATCACAACCTCGGTCAGTTATCCCGCAGTTAATGAAATTTGGAGGGACGCTTTCCGACCTAAACGGCAAGCCTTTGACCGGGATCGTCGGTGCGACTTTCGCCCTTTACAAGGATCCGCAAGGCGGTGCGCCTTTGTGGCTCGAAACACAGAGCGTTCGGGCGGACAGCAATGGCCATTACTCGGTCATGCTGGGTTCCACCACAGCAGAGGGACTTCCCGCCGATGTATTCAGTTCTGGAGATGCACGCTGGCTCGGGGTGCAACCGGCCAATCAGCCGGAGCAAGCCCGGGTGATGCTGCTAAGCGTGCCGTACGCACTGAAGGCTGGAGACGCGCAGACCTTGGGGGGACTGCCGGCTTCAGCCTTCTTGCTCGCGGTGCCGGTCGGCGGTAGCGCGCAAACGACGGCCCCTGCCGCGGCCGCCACTTCCAACTCTCCTTCTCCGGCGACGTCTTCCGATGTGACCACCAGCGGCGGGACCGTGAACACCCTGCCGTTATTCAGCACGGCCACGAACATTCAAAGCTCCATCGTGACCCAGACCGGTGCCGGTGCTACCGGCAAGATCGGCGTCAACACCGGTGCTCCGGGGGCAACCCTGGACGTGAATGGCACTGCCAACATTCGCGGCTCCCTCACCTTGCCGGCAACGGGCACAGCGGCGGCAGCTGCCGGAAAGAATTCGCAGCCGCAGGATTTCGTCGCGTCAGTATTCAACAAGACCACATCCACAGCCGTGCCCCAGAAATTCCAATGGCAAGCGCAGCCGGCAGCCAATAACACCGCCAATGCTTCCGGGACCTTAAACCTGCTCTATGCTTCTGGTGTTGCGGCGCCCGCCCAAATACTGAGCATCAATAGCAAGGGCGTTCTGACATTTGCCCCGGGACAAATTTTCCCGATCCCAGGCGCGGGAGTGACCAACGCCATGTTGGCCCATTCCTCGCTGACGGTGACAGCGGGCACGGCTCTGACGGGAGGGGGCGTAGTCTCTTTGGGCGGCGCCACGACCCTCAACGTGGATTTGACCAAGGTACCTCTTCTGACCGTCTCCAACACCTTCACCGGCAATCAGGCCGTCAACGGCAATCTGGCCGCGACGGGGGTTGTAGCCGCGAGTAGCTTTGAGATTGGTAGCAATCTATTTGGCTTCGGAAACTATGCCGCTGCCAGCGCCTACACCGGCTTTGCTGGCAACGCCTCCACGCCAGGCATCGCCAATACCGGAAACGGCGTGGGAGCACTTTCGAAAAACACCGGCATTTGGAACACGGCCGTCGGAGCGTTCGCACTGGGGAGCGTTACCAGCGGCGGCGGCAATACTGCCGTAGGCCACACTGCAGGCTTTCCCGCAGACAACTCCGCCGTAACCGGCAACTACAACACATTCCTCGGCTCGGGCACACAGCTAAGCACCGGAACTCTGACGAACGCCACCGCGATCGGCGCGAATTCTCAAGTCAACGAAAGCAACGCTCTGGTATTGGGCAGCATTCCGGGCGTGAACGGCGCGACGGTGAGCCCGAATGTAGGCATCGGAACTGCGGCGCCCAACGCCAAGCTCACCATCAGCGGGCCGGAATCGACTACGAACGGCTTTGGAGCCGCCATTAAGCTCAGCAACTCCGCGTCTGGCGGAGCGAATTATTACTTCAGGGTTGGCGCGACCGGAACGGAAACCTCTGCCGGTGGCTTGAGCATTGCCAATGATGATGAGTACATCATGACTCTCACCACTCCCGGCTATGTGGGAATCCAGACGCAAAATCCGACGAACATCTTCACCATCGTGCAGGGTGGCGGCTCGGCCCTTGCCGACGGCTGGGCCACGTACAGCTCCCGGCGCTGGAAAACCAACATTCATCCGCTCAGCGGAGCGCTCGCGAAAATCGAGCGCCTGCAAGGCGTTTCCTACGATCTGAAGGCGACCGGAAAACACGAAATCGGCGTCATCGCAGAGGAAGTCGGCAAGGTTGTGCCGGAAGTCGTTACCTACGAAGATAACGGAAAGGATGCCCGCGGCGTGGACTACAGCCGTCTCACCGCGCTGCTGATTGAAGCGGTCAAGCAGCAGCAGAAACAAATCAGCGTCCAAACCCGACAAATCGCCAGGCAGGAGCGCCAGATTCGCCACGAGTTGCGCATGGTCTCAGCACAACAGCATGAAATCGCCCGCCTGAACCACAAAGTGGGCGCGCTCGAAGTTAGTGTGCAAGAAGGATCGGAACAAACGCCCTCGCTGCTCAGTTCCGCGAAGCGGTAGTTGCTTCAATATCGAAAGCAAGTTGGTGAAGCTGAATTTTCCGGCGCATTCCCGAGATTGCTCGATTCAATGATTCAGCCTCGTGTCGCATTTCGCGATTTCCTTCGCCACTCGATCGGGCTCGGCTTCGTCCCATTTGCCGAGCGGGGCTTTCTGCTTCGATAACGACCACATGTCGAGGCTCTTGACATACCAGGCCCGCGCATTCCTCCAGGCTGCGGCGCGATCGGCAGCTGAAAGCCGCCTAGTCAATGCCAGTCGCTCATATCCTTCTCCAACTGCTGCTCGGGAATAAGCAACGTCGATGAGCTTGTACTGCTCGTGCGAAGAGTCTTTATTTTCGAGCGCTTCGAGAATCGAATTTCCCTTCTCGGCCGACTGAATTCCGGCGGTAGGGTTACCACTTTCGGCCAGCGCTATACCCACACTCATGTAGCATTTCCCCAGATTGCGAAGCGCGAGCGTATTTTTCGGATCCTGTCCGGCAAGCTGTTGATGTCCGGCAAGGGCAATTTTGAAATGGACTAAGGCTTGCGCCGGCATTCCCTTCTTGTCGAGGTAGTATCCCGTCCAGTAGTCGCTTTGCAGCAAAAAGCCGTGGATGGTTGCGTTGTTTGGTTCGGTGGCGAGCAGTCGCGCGAGAATTTCCCGGGCTTTGGTCTGAAGCTCAATGGCTTCATCCTGATTGCCTTGCAAAGACTCTATGCCGGAGAGATATCCATAGGAACCGGCCAATTTTGTTTGATTGTCGATCTGCAACTGACGCGATCCGCCGATAATGCTTTCGCGGATTTCCGCCGACTTGCGATAATATTCGGCGGAACGCGCCAGGTCTCCGGTTTCGGCGAAGGCGCGAGCCAGTGAGAAGCACATGCCGGCATAGTTCTCTTGCAATAGCGGATCCCCTTTGTGGTCCGAAGCGAGTTGCTGGGCGATCGGCTCAGCTTCTTGCAGCGCGCTCAGAGCGCCTTGAAGATCGCCGATGAAGACGAGCGTATTTCCCATCGCCATGAGAACATCAGTCAGGGCGAGTTGGTCCTGTTGTTGAGAGTTTGTCGTTCCCGCGACAGCTTCCCGGATGCGGAGCGCCTTGCGATAGCTCTCGATGGCGCCGCCGGTATCGCCGAGATTGGCATACATCGGATCGCCTTGCACGGAGCCGACTCTTTCGTAGGCTGCGGCCAACTCCCGCTGCAAGCCGGCATCGCCCGACGACTCACGTGCCAGACTGTCGAGATACTTGAGAGCGCGATCGACCAGAAGCTTTCGAGCCGGGGTCGATCCTGGCAGATCGCGGATGCTGTCGTGTATCTCGAACAGCAGAGAATTGGCCAGGGCGCGGACATCGTTGAATCGCTGCTCCGCGCGCTGCTGCTCCACGCGCGCCGTGTGCTCCGCCCGTAGAATGGAAATCACTCCAGCCACAACAAGAACACAACCGAATGCAGTGGCTACCACGCCCGCGCGGTGGCGCACCACGAACTTGCGCGCACGGTACATCCCCGTTCCCCGGCGCGCCAAGATCGGCCGCCCCTCGAGATAGCGTCGGATATCGTCGGCCAGTTCGCCCGCCGTCGCATACCGCTGCTCCGGTTCCTTGCGCAGCGCCTTCAGTAAGACAGCATCGAGATCGCCACGCAACTGTCGCGCCAGCCGCGTCGGTTCAATTCTCGGCGGTTCGCCGCTCCGTTCACCGTTACCACCTTGCCCGCCCGGAGCGGGATGCGCCACGATCGTGCTCGGCCGTTTCGGCTCTTCCTCGCAGATCACGCGGGCAATTTCCAGAGGATTCTTGGTCGTGATGCGGTATGGACGGTGCCCTGATAGCAATTCATAAACCACGACTCCGAGCGAATACACGTCGGTCGCGGTCGTGATCGTTTCTCCTCTGATCTGTTCGGGGCAGGCATACTCCGGGGTCATCATGCGCATAGCGGTGAGCGTAGCCGGGGAACCCGCAACCGCCGCCGGATCAATGATTTTCGCAATGCCGAAATCGAGCAGGACCGGGACACCATCGGCCTTCACAAGGATGTTTGCCGGCTTGATATCGCGGTGCACAATCAGCCGCTGGTGGGCATATTGCACCGCAGACGTGATCTGGAGAAAAAGTCTGAGCCGTTCGGGAATCGAGAGGCGCTGATGATCGCAGTACTCATTGATGGGCTGGCCTTCCACCAACTCCATCACGAAATAGGGGATGCCGTCCTCCGTGGTGCCGCCATCAAACAGCCGGGCGATATTCGGGTGCTGCAAGTTGGCGAGAATCTGCCGCTCGTTGCGGAACTGAGTCAGGAAGAAACTCGAGTCGTCCTCACGAAGCAAATCGCGAAGCAGCTTGAGTGCCACGTGATGCTGGTACTCATCGTCGGCGCGCACGACGCGATAGACATCGCCCATGCCGCCGGCGCCGAGCCTTTCTACGATTTTGTACTGACCGATGCGAACGCCGATCATCTTCTCAGCGGGAGTCGGCTGGCGACTTATATCGCCCGCCAGAACCTCGGCCAAGACTTCGAGAGCCGGTTTTTCTAGAGCGGGTTCGGCGCGCTGACCATAGTTCAGAAGGGATTCGACTTCGCTGCGCAGGGAGGCGTCAGTGCCGCAGGAACGATCCAGCATGGCCGAAAGCCGGCTGCTGTCGCAAGCTATGGCCTCGTTGTAGATCTGCTCGATTCTTTGCCAGCGTTCAGGATTCACCGGTCGAGCCCCGATCGAGTTCGCGCAAGAGCCATGCCCGGGCCAGTCCCCAATCGCGCATCACGGTATCTGGAGAAACTTTCAAAACCTCGGCGGTCTCGTCGACCGTCAGTCCGCCGAAGAATCGAAGCTCAACCACTTTGCCCTTGCGCCCATCGACTTGTTCCAGGCGAGACAGAGCCTCTTCGAGCGCGACGATGTCGAACGGAACCGACCGAGATACAACCATCGCTTCATCCAGGTTAACCGCTTGCGCATCGCCGCCCCGCTTCTGATATCCACGAGACCGGGCGAAGTCGGTGAGAATCCGTCGCATGATCTGGGCGCACACGGCATAAAAATGGGCGCGGTCCTTCCATTCCAAATTCACCCGCACCAGTCGTAAGTACACCTCATTGATGAGGGCCGTAGTCTGGAGAATATGTCCATGCTGCTCGCGCGCCATGTAATGCCGGGCACGACGATGTAGTTCCTCATAAACCAGCGGAGTCAGTTGCTCGAGGGCCTCACGATTTCCTTCCCGCCAGGAATGCAGAAGTCGGGTAATTTCGGCGGACTGGTTATCTGACATGGCCCATGCGGGATTTGGGGCTCCCCCACGTGCGCAACAGGCTAGCACAGCCATGTTGATCTGACCAGCCAGCCGCGCGCCAAGGTCTAACACCCACAAAAGCGGGTACTTACATCAAATGAGGTCCACCGGTTTGACCTGCGGCTCCTATCTCAACCCTCACTTTGTCTCGAATGAACGGAAGTCGAGCTACCAGCCTTCGCCCATCGGTTCACGTACTTGGATTGAATCGAGTTAATGTAGGTCGCGAGGCGCCCCTTGTCACCCATGGCAGCCGCAGCAGTACCGACCAGACACCAAGGAAAGGCGTCCTGGCCGTTGCAGGAGATTTGAGGCCAACCCCGGCCATGCGGCGGGCGGTATGAGACCAGTTCTAGTGCGTGCCCCGATCGCCAGCATCAAATTTGCTGATCGTCGGATGAGCTATCGATGCTGGCCTTTTCTTTCTTCAACAATGGCATTTTGATCGCGATCATTGCACACGGCCTGATTGGAATATCGCTTGTCTGGGACAAGGTTCTGCTCAAGCGCCGCGGGACGCAAAACCTGTTCAGCTACGTTTTCTGGCTGGGCGCAATCAGCATATTTGGTCTGCTGCTGATCCCGTTCGGTTACAAAACTCCTCCTCTTGAGGTCATTGGCATTGCGTTCGCCGCAGGTGCGGCCGATTTGATCGCATCTTTCTTCTATTATGCGGCGCTGAAGCGCGGCGAAGCCTCGGATGCGCTCGCAATTATGGGGGGATTCGCTCCCGGGGCAACGGCTGCATTCAGTCATGCCCTGCTGAAGAACCAGGTCGGGGGTATAGAACTGATCGGCTTTGCGATTATGTGCGCCGGCGGTTTCGTCATGTTCTTTTCAGAAAAGTTTCCTTTGAAAAGATTAGTCCCTCCCGTGATTATGGCGGCCACATTTTTTGGCCTGGCGAATGTGCTGCAGAAAATGGCTTATGACCGGACGAACTTCGTCAGCGCCTACGTATGGTTCACCCTCGGAACGTTCGTTGGCTCGGTTAGCCTGCTCGTGCCGCCCTCGTGGAGAAAGCAAATTTTCGCCAGTTCCGGCGGCGCCGAACCGCGCAGTAAGTTCTGGTATTTCTTGAATCGCTTTGTGGCCGGAGTCGGGTCCTTCCTGGTCGTATATGCCATCAGCCGTACGCACCCGGACCTGGTCTCAGCCATCTCGGGAGTCCGCTACGCCGTCATCTTCTTGGGCGCTCTTCTGCTGACGAGGTTCAGACCGCAGTGGCTGAAAGAAACCTTCAACGGTACGCAACTGGTAACGAAAATTGTGGGAACCTGTCTGGTCATCGCGGGAGTCGCCTTGGCCGGAATCAGCGGAAGCAAGGCCGGCGGAGGCGGTCCAGCTGTCATCATGGTTCGTCGATATGATTCGCCGATGTCTCGACCTTGTCCTGCACAAGGGCGCGAAATGCAATCGAGAATTCCCAGCTTTCGACGCAACTCTCCCACCCCGTAGGACTCCGTCTTCTGGTGCGGTCCCGGTCCGGCAACATTGCTATAATCAATGCGCGCTGCGACCACATAGGCGTTGCGGTAGAATAGATCCGACGAGCGGGAGTAACTCAGCGGTAGAGTGCGACCTTGCCAAGGTCGAAGTCGCGGGTTCAAATCCCGTCTCCCGCTCCAGATTTTTTCCAGCTTCCCAGTGACGCAGCCGCTTGCGTAAGTCAGGGGCGCGGTACCCAAGTGGTAAGGGAGAGGTCTGCAAAACCTTTATGCGTCGGTTCGATTCCGACCCGCGCCTCCAGATTTTTTCCTCGTATTTGCCTGAAAGAGCAACAGTCTCCCGATGTGTGATCCTTCGTTGTCGATCGTGTTCAACCGGAACGGCTGAATCGGGCTCGAAGGCGGACAAGAAAACACGAGCGGCTGGGCCGCCGACTGCATCTTCTGCCATTTCGCATCCTCTCCGGCTGATTCCGATGTCACAAGCCTGAGGGCGCGCAGACACCTCTACAGACATGCGAGCGGCTTCTTACCGCGGAATACTTGGACAAATGCCCAACTTTGCAGCAGCCATTTCGATGGCGATGCGTCAGTTCGGAGGTCCGAGGGTGACGGAATCAGCTCTTTTTAGCAACGACTGGAGCTTTGTGTCGTCAGGGAAAAGTTCAATGCCCTGATGAAGAACGGCTAGGGCGTCGCCGTATTGACCCAAATCCATGTAATCGTTTGCCAGCAATTCATAAACTTCGCGGAAATACGGACTTGCGACTCGCGCTTCCTCAAGAATTTCAACGGCTTTTTTCTCCCGCTGAGTGCGAGTGTACAAATCCGCGAGAAAAAGAGAGTCATCGATGTCGGGGGAAGTGACAGCAAATATCTTCCTCATGTAATCGATGGCTCTCAACGTTGCAGCGGGCGTGTTTTTGCCGAGCTCTGAGCGGGCTAAGCCGCGAAGGACCGCGGGATCCGTGCTGCCAACCATCTGCGGCACGAGCTGCTCCAGGGGAAACTCAAATTCCCGGTGACCTTCACGAACCAGGCTGTCGTACGCCTGAAACAAAGTTTCCTGTGGAATGGAGTCAAGCCGCTTCCAGTCGTCAGGCGGAGCGGTTAGAACCAGCAGCTCGGGCTTATCACCGCGAGTGGACTCCTCTGATGCTGCAAATGCTGAGCCAGCTCTCGCGGGGATCGAGTGATCAGTTAGAGCCGCGTGAGCAATGGTCGTCACTTTACGTTTCGGCATGTGGCAGGTCAAACAATCATCAGGCGGCGAGGTGGAAAGCCGTTTCCCGGGGTCCAACCGGCAGCTCTTTTCGCTATGGCAGCGCAAACATTGCGCGCGGTAATTAGCCATGGCGTCAGCCGACGACGATTGCTCGTGAGGGTCATGACAGGTAACGCAGTGCAGATTGCGACTCGCCCGGTAACACTGGCTCAGAGTCATCCCAAAATAATGCTCCAGGGGCAGCGCGGTGGTGCTTGCCCCGGCTTCGGGCGCGACTTTGAAAATGGACACATATTTCCCCAATGGCATCCCCGGACGAAAGTCCTGTATCGTTTTTCCTTGCGTCTCAACCCGCACGTCCTGCCCCTGATGACATCGCATGCAAATGTTGTCTGCCAACCATCCCGAGAGTCTCGCCGGATTCACAATGCTGGCGTCAGCGCCCGAAGCGGGCGGCACGCCCGCCATCTCCTCCTGAGTGCGTTCCGCAACGTGTCGATCGCCAGGGCCGTGGCAGTTTTCGCATCCGACCGCGAGTTCATCGAAGGGCGGATCTTTGTAGAGACCAACCTGGCCCACAACCGGATTGGAACGACCACTGTGGCAGACAATGCATCGCGCAAGAATGGGCCGCGTGAACGCCCGGTTGTGAATTTCAAATCCAGGGGAAAAACCCCAAGACTGTGTCGTCGTAAAATAGGATAGAGGAGCTTCGAACAAGTAATGATCCCTTTGAATCAGGAATCCGAAACCGTCATCTCCCGCACCAACGACGTAAGCTATCTTCCAAACTTGCCGGAATGTGTCCTTGCCATTGGAATCCAGAGAGTATTGACTCTGAAACAGGCTGCCATCTTTACGCATCACCTCAAAATATTGATTGCTGTCCTTGTCGTACACTCTTGCCGGAAGGGGCAGCGACACAGAATCCGTGTCGCCGGGGAGCATGGAGCGACCCATCGATGTCTGGCGGAAACTGGCGTACGTGCTGCGATGGCAAGAGCCGCAAACGTTTGAACCGACATAACGCGCTTGAGGGTCTTTGGTCTGAACCGCAGCAGGACTTTCGGCATCCTTGGCACTCTTTCCTTGAGTTTGGGCGTGGGACGACTGTTGGGTGGGCGCATACGTTACGAAAAGGCAAACGATTTGCAGGACAATGCAAGAGAAAAGCCTTGTATATAACGCCCCCCTCGAGCGTCTTGGGATTCCATGGATGCTCAAGAGAGTTCTTTTGGAATCTGCAGGAAGGGTTTTCAATTCACCTGACCGGAGAGAGAAAAGTCTAGCGCAATAGAATCTCTTTGCAAGTGCGTATCGCAAACCCTTGGATCGCGGCTTGGACATGGTATCCCTAACCGGGCAGCGTATCATGAATTTAGAACACCATTCTTTATCGTGGACTTTTGAACGATAATAATGGCAGAATAGTTCGCAGTCTCTACCTTGCTGACTCGGAGCTAACGAGCACATGTCAAACAAGTTGAAACAGATTCTGCAACGGGGCCAGCCCGCTATCGGTACTTGGCTAGGGTGTTCTGACCCGTACTTTGTAGAGATGATGGCAGATCTGGGATTTGATTGGCTGCTGATCGACATGGAACATATCCCGCTCAGCCAGGAAAACCTGCGCACCATGCTGATGGCTTGCAAAGGCAGTGAAAGTTCGGTAGTCGTGCGGGTTGCGCTCAACTCCAGGAATTACATTCAGGCGGCTCTTGACCTCGGGGCTGATGGAGTGATGGTCCCCATGGTGAATTCCCGTGCGGACGCGGAACGAGCTGTTGAGTTTTCTCGCTATCCCCCCTTGGGGCGGCGCGGCTTGGGGCCGACCCGCGCCGGACAGTATGGCAAAATTGATGCAGAATACCGCAAGGCTGCGAACGAAGAAATTCTTCTTTTCGTTCAGATCGAAACGCCGGAAGCGGTACGCGGTGTTGAAGAAATTCTCAATGTTAAAGGCCTCGATGGGCTGTATATCGGCAATGGGGATCTGGCCAATTTCATCAATAATGGCCAGGCGGGTTCTGCAGCCGTCCAGAAAGTGGTCGACGATCTCATCGAGTTCGCATGCCGCAAGTCAGTACCTATTGGTCTTCCTACCTGGTCTCCGACGGAATGTAACCGCTATGCCGAGCTGGGAGCGCAACTGCTCACAATTGGCAGCGATATGCGGTTTTACGCAAACGGTGGCAGAACCGAGCTAGCAGGGGCGCGCAAAATTCTGGAAAATGTTCGCTTACCTGCGTATCAGTCCGCCAAGACCTAGCGTCACGGGGCTTTATGGCTCGCAAAGCCCTATCAGACCTTCGACGGCTGATTTGAGATATGATCGAGTGTTCTGGAATCGAGTTCATAATTCCTGATTCGAGCTAAACGTTGTTCGCCATAAAAGAATCCCGATCCGGCAAAGTCGCGGCGAAATATCCCGTCAAATCGCTGACCAAAGCCTTGTGCATTCTTGACACAGTCGGCCGTTTTCAGCATGGCACCACGATCGCTGCCCTCAGCAAAGAATTGAAAATGGGGAAGAGCACGGTTCATCGCCTGCTCGCCACATTACGTGAGTTCGATCTCATCTGGTTCGACCCCTTCACCTCTCACTACTCATTGGGATCGCGCATTCTTCGGTGGAGCGATTTGTTGGTGCAGCAAAACATTTTGGTGCGACATGGTTTGCCGGTTCTTCGTGATCTGGTGAGCGTTGGCCGGGAAACGGCTAATCTTGCGGTGCTTGACGGTATGGACGTGTTGTATGTCGCACAGTTCGAGACCATGGAAAGGCTGCGACTCAGCGAAGCTGTGGGCACTCGTAACCCAGCGCATTGCACCGCGCTCGGCAAGGCAATCCTCGCCTGTATGTCGGACCACGAATTCGATCAGTTTTACAGCAAGATGGATGTACTGAAGGGCCTTACCCCGAACACGATCACAGATAAGGAGCGCCTGAAAGAACATTTGCAGAAAGTGAGAAATGAAGGCGTGGCTTACGACTTCGAGGAAAATGTTGCCGGGGTTGTTTGTCTCGGAGCACCAGTACGCAATTTTACCGGCAAAGCCATAGCCGCGGTGAGCGTTTCACTTCCGATTCAGCGGCTCCGCGGCGACAGTCTGATGACCCTGAAAGAGCATCTGCTTGAAGCTGTAGGCCGGCTTTCTACGGGACTCGGCTACAACCCTCAGGATGCCTCCCTGCGCGTCGCCCGCGATGCCGACACTACGGCCGGGGCAGCGCTTTAACCCTAACCGACCCTAATGACAGGTGCTTCCCAGCGCGGTTCTAGATTGCGGCACGCTGTTCTATTCAGCGTAGTGTTACATGGGTCGCACGTACGGGCCCGCGGAGCCTCGATCTTAATCCTTCAATGAACCGGGCGCAGAAGAGCACGCGCAGGCGCTGCCTCATGACCAACCACCTTCAACGGCAATATGATGAAGTCGTACTCTCCTTCCTTGACGGTGCGAAGGTCGAGCCCTTCAACAATCGGGATATTCCGCCCCAGCAGAATCTGATGAGTTCTTGCCACTGGAGCCCCAAATTTTTCCGCCGACAGATAGTCAATCCCCACGAGCTCCACTCCCGAGTCTGCCATGAGTTGCGCCGCGTCCGGTGCGATATAGGTGAAGTCTTCGTGAAAATTTGGATCCGTCATCCATGAGTTACGGCTATTTCGCGTGCGAAATAGGATTCTCTTTGCTCCCCGCCAGTTGTGCTTGTTAAGTTCCGGTGTATCGATCGCCACGGCATCCGGCGAGCAATCGATCACCCGAGCTCGTCCCATCAAGGTGGTAAGCGGCACCTGATCGATGCCCGCTCCTTTCGCTACAAAATGTAGGGGGGCGTCAACGTGAGTCCCGGCATGCGCTGTCATCAAATAAGATGACAAAGTCACTGTGTCTCCGTTTGGAAAGCTCCTTACGAATTCAAATTTCGGCCGGGTGTCTCCCGGATAAGTAGGCGTTGTGGCCATATCGAGGGGCGCCGTCACATCGCTCCAACCGGCTGCAAAATCCCGGTTCGCCCCGCTGCTCTTCGCCGCTTGGCTTCGGCCCGCAACGCTAGTCAGAGCGACAACGACAATGCTGAGAATGAATCGAGATTTCATTGTTTGCCCGCCTATGTGGACCCGCACAACTGCCGTCCTTATGAACAGTTCTTAATGCGCAGATGCTCCGGAACCCTGTTGGGTCGTCCCATCGATAAGACTATCGGTGGAGTACTCTCGAACCACTTTTTGCTGCTGTTTCTGTTCGAGATCCGTAGCAATTTTCTTTTCCCGCTCGGCATCGCCCTTACGTCCTAACCTGAAATAAATTCTGGCCAGCGCCACGTGCGCAGCGGTCAACCCCGGCTGAGATTTCGCTGCTTGTTCGATGAACCCAGCCGCGTCGGCGAATTTCTGCTTCGATTCGTAACACAGTCCGAGTTCTAACTGGATGCGCCAATCGCCGGGGGTGATCTGCAGCGCACTGTTAAGCCGTGCGACTGCATCGTCTAGGTTGTCCGTACCCTCCCGGCGCAGCGCAGTCGCGTATGCGACATAATAGTCGGGCTCTTTGGGATTCTCATTGATGGCTTTTCGATACGCGCCCGCCGCTTCCTCTAACTTACCCATCGACAAGTAGGAATCGCCCAATACATGCTCCACCTTGTCCGCACGGGGAGGATTGCTGGTTAAGAGCTTTTCCAGAATCGCGGCGGCATCCGCGTAATGGTGCTCATTGTAGTAAGTCAGACCAAGCGCATACTGATAGTTCGGGAGGGCACCGAACTCGGGTTCCACAGATTTCAAGAAGTCGAGCAGGAGCGCGGGACGTTTCAAACCCAACAGTGCACGTACAAAGCCGAAAGCATATTCGGAGGAATCGGGATCGAGCCGCACCGCTGTTTGAAAGCATTGCGCCGCCTCAGGGAACTTTTTCTGTTTCAGATAGATCTCTCCCAGTGCGTCATTGGCGTTCGCCTGGTGGGGATCGATGGACAGACTATTCTTGAGCAGCTTCTCCGCACTTGCAGGGGCTCCGTTCGCCAGGAGAACTGCGGCAACATTGGTCTGGTCGACAGGCCCGGCGACTTTGTCCCGGATGATCTCGTCTGACTCTCGCTCCGCCGCCGCTTGCTGTCCAGTTTTCAGGTAGCATTCGATCAACGCCGCGCGTGATGAAATCCCCAGCTTAGGGTCGTTCTCGAGACGCTGTAATGGTTCAACCGCCGCGCGGTAATCCCCGGTCTTCATCAGGAGGAGGCTGTAGTTCCGCAGAGCGCTGGTTTCTTTCGGACGAAGTGCTAATCCGGCGCGATAAGACTCCTTAGCCTTGTTGACATCTCCCTTTCGCCAGTACATGAGGCCCAGATTGAAATATGTGTCCGGTTGCCGGGGAGCCAGGGAACGAGCCCGCTCGAATGCTGCGATGGCCTCGTCAATTTCATTGAGTTCCGCGCAACTCGCACCTAGATGAAACCATAAGGCACCGTCCGTGGGATCCTGCTGCACCGCCTGGCGCAGGAGCGGGCGCGCTTCGGAGAAGTTGCCCTGATCCATCGCGGCCTTGGCCTTGCGCCAGAGCGACTCCGTGCTCTCCCCTTCCCGCCGTGGGACAGGCAGGACACTGCCTAATTTCCACCCTGGTTCATCGTGCAGGACAGAATTCGCAGCCGACCCTTGAACAACTAAACCAACCGCAAGGAAACAGGACAAACACCAGAGGACACAACGATGCATGCTGGGTTCCGAGACGCCATTTTAGTCGAGTGTCAAAGAGAAATGCCAGCGGGCTGGCCGGAGCCAGCCCGCTGACACGATCAGAAGTAGAACTTCAAAGCTGCCTGTCCCACGCGCGCCGAACTGCTGGCGAAGTATGTAAGCGCATTGTCGCAAGTAACCTGCCCGAAGTTGGACGTCGCCTGCTGGTTGAAATCGCTGTTCGGGTTGCAGAAATCGGTCCGGTTGAAAGCGTTGAACATCTCCCACCGGATCTGCATGCGAAAGCGCTCGCGGAAGTAGAAGTTCTTGGAAATCGACAGGTCGGCCTCGTTCCAACCTGGCCCGGTCAACGTATTTCGCCCCCCATTGCCGAAGGTACCGGGCGCGTTAAAGGTAAACGCCCCAGTGTTGAAATACTGGTTCAGCCAATGGGCCTTCCCCCCTTGATGCTGATCCAGTGATGTGCCTGCGATACGGTCGGCATGGTCCGAGTTAACACCCGCACAAGAGGCATTGGAGTCTCCACAAAGTGTGGCGGGATTGTTGCCTCCGTTGACCGTGAAAGGTTGTCCGGAGTGCAAAACCCACAGTCCACCAAGTTGCCAGCTACCCAGGATCGCATCGCCGGCTTTACCAAGTTGATGCAGCGCCGGCAGCTGATACACAAACGTGTTGTTCCAGATGCGGGGTGAGTTATGGTCGGAGATGCCGTAGGCGGCGCTAGGATTGAACGGATCGTAGATCGACCCGACGTCGGAAATGGATGCTTGCGAACTCTCATCCAGGTTTTTGGACCAGGTAAAGTTCGAAGTGAACTCAAGACCTTTGCTGAATTGCTTTTCGACCGAGATCTGCAAAGCGTCGTAGTTGGCCCTGCCAATCGACTGGTACGCCAGGATGGATTGGTAGTTTGGCGCAAGCAGCGGCACGGTGCCATTGTTATTAAAATCCGTCTGTGAACAGGTCGCCGAAACTGGAGCGCAATTGAAAACGGTCGGACTCAACTGGATAGGAATGTGGAGGAAATCATCGTGCCGGCCGATATAGGTGACCGACATGAGGAAGTCGTTGCTGAGGGCATGCTGGATACTGAAGTTCCAGGTCTGCTCCCTACCTTGCCGGAATCCCTTGGTGAAAACCGCCTGCAATGCTTCCGGCAAGGCGAAGGCGACATTGCTGGCAGGTTGCAGCCCTGGGCCCGCGAACGGAGGAAATGGATCCACGAAGTTTGTCGGAGCGAAACATGCGTATGGATCAGCGATTGATAGAGTGCAACTGCCGACCTGATTGTAGTTAATGTTGTAGGCCGGGCTGAAGGGAGCGTTCGCGCTCTGGTGGTTATAGTAAGAGTAATCATAGGGGACCGCCATTAGCGCATAGGCACCGCGAAAACTAGTTTTAGGAATTTCGTTCGGCGCCCAGGCAGCGCTTATACGAGGCAAGAAGGTAGCCCATTGATTGTTCCACCCACCGGCGGCGACGCCCGGATCTCCGGGATAAACCGTGCCCACGGGTGCGTTGGTAAAACGTTGGCTTTGTTCCCCGGGGATGAAATCTACCGTCTTATGGTGATCCAACGAAACCGGCGCAATCTGAGGTTCCCAGCGCACGCCAAGGTTCACCGTCAGACTGGGGGTGAGTTTGATACTGTCCTGGGCAAACAGCGCCATGCTGGTCGCACCGTATTTGTTGTACTCGCCACCGGACGATTGGACTTGATTCGGTAGCCCGAGCAGGAAATCCGCGTCGGAATCTCCGGTCACCGAACCGTTGAAAGAGACACCCGGGTCTCCTTCCCAGGTAGCTTGTTCCAGGCCGTACTGCGTGAGGATGCTTCCTCCCGCCGTGACGGTGTGTTTGCCCTTGTTCCAGGAGATCGTGTCGGCGACATTCCAGTTGTGACGCCCTTGAATCACCGGGATTTCAGAGACGCTGAAGCCGTTGGTCTGAAACCATCCAAACCATTGACTGGTCGTGTTCAGATTGGATCCGAGCTGCTGGAAATTCAATGGGGCCAGCCCCGGTATCGACGAGGTATTGTTCTTGTGATAGCCACCATACAAATTGTTGAGCAGATTTGGGCGTATGGTCCAGGTGTGGGAAATGACGACGTTCAAGTCGTGACCGAACCAGCCGCGGGAATTACCGCTCGCCGCGAGAAGATCGCCACCTCCGTTGTAACCCGGCCGGTTGTAGTTGTCGTAAAAAACGCGTCCCGTGAGTTTCTGGGTGTTGGAGAGGTTGTAGTCACTACGGATGGTGAATTCCTTCGACCAGTCGTTCTGGATGATGCCAGTCACATAGTACTGCCCGTTCGCCGCATCGGTTTTGGGAAGCATCTTTTCGACATTCGTCGCAAAGGCCGAGTAGGTCGTGGGGTCCACTTGGTTGTTGGGGTAGATATTGTCGGCGGTATGGTCGCTCCAGCTCTGATACAGCTGGTTGATGACATTTCCATTCGAATCGCGGTCGTTACAGATGCCATTGGTGAAGCCGGTGCCGCATATTTGAGAGAAGTCGCCAGCCAGTTCGTTGTTATTCGGCACGTACGAGTAGCCTTGCGAGGAAGACAGCAGCTGCCTCGTAAGCTGGAGATTGCCAAAAATGAACAGCTTGTTCTTCACAATGGGACCCCCGAGCGATCCGCCGAACTGATTCCTTTTGAGCGGGTCGGCTATATGCGAGAAGTACCCCTTGGCGTTGAAATCGTTGTTGCGCAGAAACTCGAACGCGTTGCCATGCCACTGGTTCGTTCCACCCTTGGTGACCACACTGACGATGGCGCCAGCGGTATATCCGTACTGAGCATCGAAGTTGTTGGTGAGGACGTGGAACTCTTCTGTGGCATCCGCGTTGGGAAACGGATCGGCCGTCTGGAAGTAGTTATCCATGGAGATCATGCCGTCGAGTTGGTAATACACCCCACCCATGCGGCTGCCGTTTACCGAGGCGCCGGTTTCAGTCGGGAAACCGCTGCCGGGTCCGGGCGTATTGAAATTCGAGACCTGATTGGCGTCCATCGCACCGGGAGCCAAGGCCACCAATGCCGCGGGATTCCTGCCATTCAAAGGCAGTTCCGTGATGGTCTTTGAATCAATGACCTGACCCACTTCGCCGGTCGTGGTATCGATCGCGGTAGCATTGGCCTGAACCTCGATCTTCACATTTTCCGAGCCCGGCTTCAGGCTAAAGTTCACCGAAGCGATCTGATCGGTATCCAGCACGACGCCCGTCTGAGTTTGCGTCGCAAAACCTTGCTTCACCACAGAGACGTCGTATTTGCCCGGTTGCAGGAATGGCGCGGAGTAGTGACCATCGGTGGTCGTCCTGACCTTCGTAACTGCCCCGGTGAGAACGCTTGTCAAGGTGACTTGAGCGTCGGCAACCAGCGCGCCGCTTGCGTCCTGAACCGTTCCGTTGATCGTGCCTCGGCCTCCCTGGCCGAACACGAGAGAAACTGAGAGGAGGAAAGTTGCACAAAGCAACAGCAGATTAACCGCACGTGTCATAGTGGTTTTCCCCAATACCCACAGAGTTCGGGAAGGAATAGCACGGGTCGAGAGATGCTGTCAATAAAATAATACTTCGTTCTGCAATTCAGAACACTGACCAAGTCATTCCAAGTGGTTATAGCTTGGTGCCAAGCTAAATCGATGTAGGCCCCAACTCAATTTGGAACTATGTTCTGAATTGACAGCCTTGCGCTCGTTGCGGATAATCCTGTGCGGTCATCCATTCGCGATCCTGCTGCATTCAGGCGCCCCGAAAACCTCGCGTGAAGCATCCTTCCGAATCCCGGACGCAGATAATATCGATCGCGTCATTGGCTCTGTTCATAATCTGTTCCCTGAGTTTTGCGCACGCCCAGCAAGTCGAAAATGGACTCCTGCATGTGGGCGGATTTCGCTGTGCCAGTCTCAAATCCCTGGGGAACGACTCAAGTCTCGATCTGTACCGGACTGGCTACTGGAATTACACGGGATTTCGAATGGAAGTCTGGAGAAGGTTGGGCGTTCCATTCTGGTATCGAAAAGACACAGGCGTGGTAAGGGTGGCGGGAGACGGTTGGCGTCCGGAACTGGGCGACGATGTCTCCAGCGCGGAAGCGGGCGGAAAAGCTGTACAAGAAGTTGAAGGTCCAGTCCCAGTCCAAAAACATGCCATTGATCCTCATGACGACGCAGAGCGTGGGGCTGCAAATGCGATCGATGGGGACAAGTCCACTTCCTGGCAGCCTCCTGATAACAGCCGGCACGCTAGGATGGTCGTCACGTTCGCAGCGCCGGCACAGGTAAATCTGATCCGGTTTTTGTCGGATGACGGTCCTAACTACACGCCTCGCGATTATTCGGTTGGCCTGATCTTGGCGGATGGATCCTCCAAAGAGATTGCGTCGATCTCAGGAGAGTATTCAATCGGCGGCATCTGGCGGCAGTTTCCGGTCTCTGGGACCGAGGCCACGGGTGTTTATTTCGAAGTTCGCTCTGCGAGCAATGGCAGACACTCGCCGGTGATTACAGAGTTTGAGGCCAAGGGAAAATTCGTGGCCGATCCCAGAGTTGCAACTTATCCGTCTGAGGTCGTGATCCCGATGGGTGGCTACGCTGGGCAGCAACTGCACTTCATCGGAAATGTCGGATCGGGTTTTCCCGTCGCTCCTGATGCTGAAACTCCCGTGGGGGAATATGTAGTTCACTACGCCAACGGGGAGAGAGAAATTGTCCCCTTGATCGCGGGAGAGAACGTGGCCGATCTCCGTTATGGCCATTTCGTCCCTGATGCCGAGTTTGCGTACGGGCTCAAGCCCCAGGATCCTCCCCCAGGCGAGGCAGCGTACCACCTCAACGAAGAGCTTCCGGTCGAAGCCCACGACCAACTCATGATTTTCAGCCACCGGCTGGATCATCCAGATTGGCCGATTCGATCGGTGGAATTTCGTTGCACGCGCGCGAAGACCAGCTTAGTGCTGGCAGCCGTCACTTTGGAGCAGAACGGGCCCCATATCAACCCACTTTTTTACAACGGGAAAATGGTGCGGCCGTATCCGGAAGATACTCCTCCAGCTCCGCCGTCTCCCTTAGAAAAGCTGATCGACCACTCGCGCGAAATTTCGCTGGACGGAACTTGGAATTATCGGGCAGACCCGGGAAATGAAGGCACCCGCAAGCAGTTCTTTAGTTCGTCCTACGATGCGTCTGCTTGGCAGACTATGCCGGTGCCCTCGCAGTGGTTTGTGCAGGGAGTTGATCATCATGGCGTTGTTTGGTATCGCCGTACGATTCAGGTGCCAGCGTCATTCCACGGTTCTGTGTTCGAATTGCACTTTGGCGCAGTCGATTATGAAGCCAGCGTCTGGTGGAACGGTGTCTATGTCGGGCACCACATCGGTCCCTATAGCTCGTTCAAAATTGACGTGACATCGGTCCTGCACAAAGGAGTAGCGAACCTGGTGGTGGTTCGGGTGGATTGCCCGCTGGACCCTGGTTATGAAAACTACAAGACGTTAGTTCAAGGCAACACCACAGACGACATCATCATGCCGTACGGACGAGAGGGTTCGACGGGAGGCATCTATCGTTCCGTGAGTTTGCGCGCCCGCGGAGATTCAGGCATCGACGAACTTTGGGCCACCACTGACCTTAGTCAGGACTTGAAGCGCGCCAACGTTACGGTGAAGCTCAACCTAAAAAATGCGGCCCCATTCGGAAAAGCCGAAATACGGGCGACTCTGACTGAGCCGGAGCACGCCGGTGGTCGCGCGCGCGATTTTACAGCCACAAAGGCAGTGAAATTGAATGCGGGCCAGGTTCCCGTGGAACTGCCGTTAACCATCAACGATCCATTGCTTTGGTATCCCTGGGAGCAAGGCACGCCTTACCTGCACGTCTTGAAGGTTGAAGCCTTCCGCAACGGCGAACTGTCCGATACTCAATTCATTCGTGTCGGCATACGCCAAGTCGAGTTCAACGAGCACGAGCATTATGTGCTGGTCAACCATCACCGCATTTTCCTGAAGGGAATCTTGAACGATGATATCCACTGGAGATCGCTGATGGACCGTCGTGGCTACGCCCAGCGGGTCAAGATGCAGAAAGACGCAAACATCAACATCATCCGCATGATCGCGCATGAATCGGGGGAGGATATGTATGACCTCTGCGATGAAATGGGGATGATGATCTGGCAGGAAATGCCGTTGCAATGGGAATACTCGCGTTCGAGCCAGATCCGCGAAGAAATCCTTGGCGTAGTTCGCGAGACTCTCGTCCAGACTCGTTCCCATGCCTCAATCGTTGGGTGGTCAGCCTGGAATGAAGGAGGGCAGCCTGATTTTTCAGACCGGATCTCGGCTGTGATCCGGGCGCTGGACGGCACTCGTCCCCTGACGCGCGCCTCCGGACACGGCGAATTCGACGTACATATCTATCCCAACATGACCGACAGTTTGCAGCGGCGGACTTCCCTCTGGACTGGCCTCAAGTTGAACTTCGTCAGCGAGACCGGCTCTTACGGATTATCTTCCGAGCAGGCGATCCGCGAGATGGCCGGAGAGAATTATTTCCAGTTCGATTCCGTCGATCCTATCTGGGACAATTTTGATTCGTACCGATGGTCAGACGACCCAGTTTTCCCCGATGCCCCGAAACCGGCGGCGTGGCCAACCGAGAAAATCCGACAATATGTGCTGGCGAAGATCAAACCCAGCGAGCGCTTTTACGCGCAATACCACAAATTTCAATATGAAAATGCGCGGGCGCAACGCTTTGATCCAACCACTGCCTTGATTCATTGTCGCTTCGACGACGCCTACCCCCTCGCCTACTCCGGTGCGCCAGTGAACTTCAACGGGCGTCCCAAGCCGGCATATTTCGCTATCCAAAATGCAAACCGGGCCGTTCTGCCAATTTTGTTTTTCGATTTCGCGGGAGCCAAAGATCTGCGAGTGGTGAACGACTACTGGTTCCACAGTTGGAAAGGTGCCAAGTTGACCTATCGCTTGCGTGCGCGAGACGGGAAAGTCGTCACCGATTTGACTCGCATCTTCGACCTGCCGGCTGACTCCACCGTGATCGTGATCGACGGCAAAGATACAGGAGACGTCTGGCACGTTCCCGGCGGATTCTTTGCCGACCTCGTTGTGTATGACAATGACGGCAAGGTCCTCTCTGACAATCACTATGACTTCACGGACCAGGAGGTTCAGACCTTCTTGACCTCCGTATATCCGCTGGCACCAGTGAAGCCAACCAATGCCGTTGTGCTCACGGCAGATGAGGCAACTGGAATCAAGAATCTGGAGAAACAGCCGAGCGAAAGCGAAACCTACAGTCACGAACTTCTCAAGACCACGTCGGCTAGTGGTGAGTCCGAGTTTGATTTCAATGTGAGTTTGCAGGAGAACTCCAACTATTACGTCCGCATCTCAGCCAATTCGGGGAAAGCGGCGCATCAACTCCATCTCACGATTGATGGGAAAGAGGCGCCTTTGGAGAAGTACGACACACTGAATCCGGACGAACACCTGACGCGCGATGTGTATGCCACGCCAGACATTTCGTGGTACCCGGGATGGACTGTCTGGCTGAAGAAAGGTGAGCATCACCTTGTCTTCACGGGTCCGAGTGACGCCACGATGCCCGATTTGCTC
The DNA here is from genome assembly GCA_963772045.1 of uncultured Acidobacteriaceae bacterium. GTDB lineage: Bacteria > Acidobacteriota > Terriglobia > Terriglobales > Acidobacteriaceae > Sulfotelmatobacter. Next base: position 259,725 of record CAVYWC010000010.1, read on the forward strand.
TTCGACGCTGTCGCGATCCAAAGTTATAAGGAGCTGCCCGATCCATTTTTCATTCCCGGAATGAGGGATCTGAGGGCTGAAGCGGAGGTCGGACAATGACCGCGCGGGCAGAGTATGTGCAGACGAGGTGACATGAAAACCGTAACCACGGCATCTCGTGCTCTGGCCAGCAGAGACCGGATTCTCACTGCTTTATCCCACCAGGAACCGGACCGAGTTCCGATCGATTTTGGGGGCACCCCGGTCACCGGCATCCATGTGAGCTGCATAGCGGCTCTGCGGGATTATTTTGGCTTGGAGAAAAGGCTAGTCAAAGTTTACGAACCGTATCAAATGCTGGGCATGCTCGACGAAGACTTGAAACAAGCTATGGGGATCGACGTGGAGGGGGTTTATCGTCCGAAGACATCGTTCGGTTTCCGCAACCGCGACTGGAGGCCTTGGCGTATGCCGGACGGACTTGAAGTCCTCGTATCCGAAGAATTTTGCGTCAACCGCCATACCAATGGCGATATTTTGATCCATCCCCAAGGCGATTTGAGCGCGCCGCCAAGCGGGCGTATGCCGAAGGGAGGTTATTTTTTTGATGCCATTATTCGCCAGCCAACGATCGTCGAAGAAGAGCTAAAACCAGAAGACAACCTGGAAGAATTCAACCTGCTTGAGGAGCGGGACCTTGAAGAATTGCGCGCCGCCGCAGTTCTGGCCCAGAGCACCGGGCGCGGTGTCATCATGAGTAGCGTGGGGACCGCATTCGGCGATATTGCGCAGGTGCCCGGGGTTTCGCTGAAAAATCCGAAAGGCATCCGCGACGTGGCGGAATGGTATATGTCCACGTCCAGCCGCCGGGATCTTATTCACCAAATTTTTTCCCGCCAGTGCGAGATCGGCCTGGAGAATCTGAAGCTCATTTATCAAACTGTTGGAAATTCCGTAAATGCGATCCTGGTATGCGGAACCGACTTCGGCACGCAGACATCATCCTTTTGCTCGGTCAAAACATTTCGCGAACTGTATTACCCTTATTACGCGAGGCTGAATGGATGGATTCACGAGAACACGAAGTGGAGGACCTTCAAACATTCCTGCGGCTCGGTAGAGCGCTTCATTCCGTCTTTCATTGAAGCTGGGTTCGACATCCTGAATCCTGTGCAGTGCTCGGCCGCTGGCATGGATCCCGAGTATTTAAAAAATGCTTACGGTGAGCGAATTACGTTCTGGGGCGGTGGGGTGGATACGCAACACGTGCTTCCCTTTGGCACACCCGAAGAGGTTGGCAGGCAGGTGTTGGAGCGGTGCCGAATCTTCTCTCATCATGGTGGATTCGTCTTCAACACCATTCACAATGTGCAGGCGCGCACGCCGGTCGAAAACATCGTGGCCATGCTTGACGCAGTCCACACGTTCAATGGTGTTCCGGTAGAGCCCGCTTGAATAACGAGGACCGAGATTTCGGTATGCATTCCGTATTACGGATATTCGGCCATGGAATTCTTGGAGTCATGTAACATGTTCACGCTTGCGGAAATACAAATGTCAATTCTGGTGAGGTGATCTGGCATGACGCATAGTAGTTGGACTCGTCGCGACTTCATTCGCGCTGGAAGCGGAGTTGCCGTTGCTGGTGCCGCGGCACGTTCCACTCTGCTGCAGCCGCGGTCTCTTTGGGCGTCACCGCGTCCGGTTGCGCCCAGCGACAAGGTGAGGTTTGCGGCGATTGGTGTCGGTATTCGAGGCTGCCTCCTGCTTGACGCCTCCTTGCAGGTGCCCGGGGCAGAATGCGTTGCGGTTTGTGATCTGTATGATTCGCGGCACATCTCGGCTCAGAAGGCGCTGAAAAGAAGTGTCCCGATCACGCGCGATTACAGAGAGATTCTCGATCGCAAAGACATCGACGCAGTGATTGTTGCGGTGACCGATCACCAGCACCGCAGGGTTTTCGTAGATGCTTGCGCCGCGGGCAAAGACGTCTATTGCGAGAAGCCAATGTCCCACACGGTCGAGGACGGTTTTGCTATGGTGGAGGCCGCGCAGAAGGCAAACCGAATCACCCAGATTGGAAGCCAGCGCGTAAGCTCAATTCTCTACGCCCGGGCGAAAGAGATTTATGATTCCGGCAAACTTGGCGAGGTCTATGCGATCGATGCCCATTGGGACCGCAACGATCCCGGAGGCGCCTTCGTTTGCCCTATTCCGCCGGATGCCAATGAACAGACCGTCGACTGGAAAACGTTCCTCAATGGCGCTCCCATGCGGCCATTTGATCCTGTTCGCTTTTTCCGCTGGCGCTGTTTCACCGATTACGGCTCTGGATTAGCGGGAGACCTTTTTGTTCATCTGATTTCTGGGATTCATTTTGTGACCGGAACTAACACGGTTGCGCAGCGAGCACAGTCCGCGGGCGGACTTTTTCACTACAAGGACGGACGCGACTTTCCCGACCTGATTGAGACTTACTACGATTATCCGAACTTTCGAGTTTCGCTTCGCTGCAATTTGAACAACAATCAAGGTGAGTTCTTCGCTTTTTATGGCCGTAAGGGCACGCTGATTATCCGGGACTCCACGGTGTCCTATACTCCGCAGGACATTCGGCCGCAGCCCGACGAGTATACGGTTTCCTGGTGGCCCGATAACTTGCGGGACGAGTACTTGGCAAAATTCAGTGCCGACAATCCATCACCGTTGCCGCTACACTCGACGATTGATGAACAGACCGAGGTTTATGCCGTTCCACCGGGTTACGATGACGTGGTCGACCACGAGGCCAATTTTTTTGAGGCCGTGCGCTCGCGCAAACGCGTGACGGAAAACGAGGAATTCGGCAACGCGGCCGCTCTGGGTTGCCACCTGGCTAACTATGCATATTTCCACCGCACTCCCGCAATTTGGGATCCTGCAACCCGACAGATTAAGAGCTAAGAGTTGGTCAGTACTTGCTCCAGACAGAAATTAGATTCTGCAGAATTTGGCTTTCACTCGGCACAAAAACAGGAGAAACACTATGGATCGGCGAACTTTTTTGGGCGGGATTTCCGGGGCTGCCGCAGCCGCGATGATCGGAAACAAACTGTCATGGGCTACAGGGCGAGAGCAACACCGCATTCAGACCATCGGCATACAGCTATATACGGTCCGCGAATCGTTGAAGCTCGATTATGACGGTACGCTGGCGAAACTTGCTGCCATAGGCTACCGCGAAGTTGAGTCAGGGAAGGGCCACGACAAACCACCGAAAGAAATGCGTGAGGCCTTAATGCGTGCCGGTTTGACCTCACCCTCCTATCACGTCGACTGGGATAGTCTGGGCGCGGACTTTCCCAAGGTGATCGAGGATAACAAGATCGTCGGTCGCACTTACCTGGTCAACCCTTGGATCGATGAGGAAGTCCGCAACAAACCAGACGGGTGGAAACACGCTGCCGAAATCCTCAACCAGGCGGGAGAGACGGCTAAGAAATCGGGAATCCAATTCGCATACCACAATCACTGGGTGGAATTTATCCCGCTCCCGGATGGAAAACTTCCCTATGACGTTCTTTTGGAAAACTTAGACCCGAACCTGGTGAAGATGGAGATGGATCTGGGCTGGATCACCGTGGGCGGCCAAGATCCCGTCAAATACTTTCAGCGCTATCCTGGGCGGTTTTGCATGGTTCACATCAAAGACGTGCATAGCATTCCCGACGCCGCCAGTGTTCGCTCCGGCAGGTTTGCCGGCGAGAACATGACGATTCTGGCCGATGTCGGAACGGGGGTTATCGACTGGAAGCGAATCTTCGCGCACTCGCAGAATGCAGGAATCAAGCACTACTTCGTCGAGCATGACAATCCCAAGAACCCGATGGAGACTGCGACCGTCAGCTACCAATATCTGGATCGGCTTCGCTTTTAAACCCGCGTCCTCACGGGCCTTCGCGAACCCGCACCCTCCAAGTGCCGTGGCAGCGAACGCCCGGAAATTTTAATTTACGTGATTTACGTGCTGATGGCCGCTACAATCTGCCACTGGCATTTAATTGACTGCTGGTAATTGACTGCCGGGAGCGCGGAGGCGCATGCGAGCGGCCTTCGCCGCTACTACTGCGGCGGCGGTGGAGCGTCTTTGTTTGCTTTCGTGCCAGAAGTATTTTGGGATGTGTTTGTCTGTTCGATTTGGTTCACAATCGCTGTTTCTTTGCGCGCCAGTTCACGTTCTCCGAGACGGGAGTAGATGCGGGCAAGGGCCACATGCGCTGACAATTCCTTTGGATCCAGGCTGGCGAGATGTTCAAAAAGCGGCCGGGCCGCGGCAAAATCACCGTTCTGCATCAGTACAGTCGCCATGACGTACTGGATATGGGGGTCGTGGGGTTTCAGGGTTCGGGCCCGACGGCAAGCTTGCAGAGCCTCAGGGAAATAATCACTGCCCAATTGCGGAAGCATTTGTCCAAGCGTAATCCAATAGGTTGCATTGGCCGGATGTTGTTTCACTAGCGTGCGAAAGATCTCAATCGCCTTGCTGTAATCGCCTTCTGTAGCGATGCAGGCGGCAAGCAGGTATTGAGCACGGTCGAGTTCCGGTCCCAGTCGCACAGATTCCTGAAACTCCGTTTTCGCCTCTTTGATCTTGTTTTCACTGTAATAAGCGAGGCCGAGATCGTAATGGAAGGCTGCGTCCTTGGCGAATTTATTCTCCACTGCCTGCAGAAACTCTACCGCAACTCCGAAGTGTCCCCATCCAACGAGCGCTTCAGAAAGCAGCAAGCTGTTTTCCAACGAGTCAGGATTGATTTGCAAGGCTAGACCCAGCTCCTGCACAGCGTCCTCGTACTTCTGCTGTTTGAAGAGCAAACGACCAAGCGCGGCGTGTAACGCTTCGGAGTTCGGGTGCGCGGCGACTGCCGTGCGCAGGATATTTTCTGCCTGACGAACCTTGCCGGCATGCACAAAAGCTGAGGCTTGCGCGAGTGAATCTCTCTCTGCGGATTCCGCTAACAACACCGCTGGTAGAAGCAGCCCCAGTGCCAATACTGCCGCACACTTCAGCATGACAGCCATTCTACAGCGACGTCGCGCCGCTCGGACGGTGCACTATGCGCGTGCATTCGAAGGTCTGCGGCGATCGCCATGTCCGGGAGGTTTTCTCTGCTTCACGCACCGGTACTTCCTGTAAAATTTCTGAATGCCGAAGTGCCTGCCCCGGGCCGGGTTGGTGACACTAATATCTGCAGCTATCGTTGCGGCTGCGGTTGGTCCGACGCCCCTTTTCCGTGAGGTTCCTGCCAATGAAAGCGGAATTACCTGGATTCATCACAATGGTCTTTCGCCTCAGCATTACCTCCCAGAATCTACGGGGCCGGGAGTCGCGATCTTCGATTACAACAACGATGGATGGATGGACATCCTGCTAGTCGACTCTGGAACGAGTGTCTTCTATAAACCCGATGTGCCGCTGCATCCTGTACTGTATCGGAACAATAGGGATGGGACGTTCACCGACGTCTCCAAGGAAGCGGGACTCAACGCGGATCTATACGGACAAGGCGTGGCCATCGCAGACTACGACGGTGATGGTTACGAGGACATTTTCATCAGCGGGTATGGAAAATGTGTTCTTTACCACAACAATGGGAATGGCACCTTCACCGATGTAACGAGTGCCAGCGGCATTGCACCCACTCAGTGGGGCAGCAGCGCCGTCTGGTTCGACTATGACAACGACGGCAAACTCGATCTCTTTATCGGAGAATTCGCTGACTACTCCAGCCTTCGCGTCTGCTCCGCCAGCGAGTCTTATGGAGGCGAGACGGGGAACACCCAATCGGCTTACTACTGTACGCCGAAGTTGTTCAAACCCATGCCGAGCGAACTCTACCGTAACCTCGGCAACGGCAAATTTGCTGACGTAAGCGCAAGCACCGGTATCAGCTCTCAGCCGGGAAGGGCTTGGGGTGCGGTAGCTGCTGACATGAACAATGATGGATTCATCGACCTGTTCGTTTCCAATGACATCTTGCCAAACTATCTCTGGATGAATCGGGGCGGCAAGAAGTTTGAGCAGATCGGGGTTGAATCCGGAGTCGGCTTCAGCGCGGAAGGCGCGCCGCGCTCCGGCATGGGTGTTGATGCCGGCGATTTCGACCAGGACGGCCGGGAAGATCTGATCGTCGGCAATATCGATACGCAAACGACATCTTTATACCGCAATCTCGGCGGAGAAGTGTTTGATGATGTCAATCTGAAAACTGGCGTTAGCCAGGCAACCCGCATGATGAGCGGCTGGGGATTGCATTTCCTTGATTACGACAATGACGGCTGGCCGGACTTGATCCTGTCCAATGGGCATCCCGACGACGCCGTAGAAACACGAAATGCCGGAATTGGCTTTCACCAGCCGCTTATACTCATGCACAACCTAGCCGGAGAAAGAATGCAGAACATAAGTGAGGAAGCGGGACCCGCGTTCATAAAGAAGTACGCGTCGCGCGGTCTTGCTATCGGCGATCTGAATAATGATGGCTATCCAGATATCGTTTTCGCTGAGAACGGCGGGCCGGTTCACGTTGTCATGAACACTGCCGCCAGTGGAAACAACTGGGTTGGGCTGATTCTGAAGGCGAAGAACACGAATCCGGAGTCTACGGGTGCGCTGGTTCGCTGGAGTGCTGGCGGCCGGGTATTTTCAAAGCAGAAGACCGCCGGCGGAAGTTTTCTGTCGAGCCACGACCCACGCCTGATTTTGGGCGCGGCCAAAAGCCAGATTGACTGGATCGAGATTAAGTGGCCGCGACCGAGTCACCAGATCGACCGAATCAATAAGCCTAAAATGAATCGCTACCTGACCGTTGTCGAAGGGCGAAGCTTAACTTCCAAGTAGTGTTCGCACTCTCGGGCCTTAAAGATGGTCTGCTACCGAGTGAGGTACGATTAACCCGCCGAACGTTGGGCGCCAGACAAATCGATCCAGTAACTGTTCGTCGCTCCAGAACTCAGTCTGAATCAGGCCCGCCGAAGTTTCCTTGGAACCTTTGCAGCCATGCGGACGAATTTTTTGGGCTAAGAAGAAACAGCTGAATACTTCCACTTACCTTATTTCTTGAAACTCCTTCATTGGGGTCGTCCGATCTTAGTTCGCGACCACTGCCATAGTTCTGCCACCATTCGCCCCAAGCCGTGGCGGCAACCCCGCCGAACCAGTCGTTCACATTGACCTCGATCAGATCGGTATCAACCTCGGCTCGCAAATGCTGGGTACCGACAGCCTCGATGCCGATACCATAACCATCCTTGTCAGTTAACGTGCCGAACACGAAGTTACGTTTTGTGCTGCGAAAATCATTGGTGCCAATCGGCGTGTCATCGAGAGCAAAAGGTTGCTGGGGCGGGACCGTCTGTTGACCCAGCGCGTGGGCCATCGCTGTACCTTCATTGCGTCCGATGTGATCATCCGGATAAACAGTCCATTCGCCGCGGCGCTTCCATTGCAACCTGTCGCACCATAGAGGAACTCCGATCTGCAGTCCGATTTCACGGGCCCGCACGTCCGTACCGGTGTAAGTGAATTCATAACTCACGCGCATTGCGCCTTGCGGGGCGATGCGGAACCGCAACTCGCCGGCGAAATCGCGATAGGTTCCGGTCTCGACCACCTCATAGTCGCTTCCCACTGCATGAATGTCGAGCGGCTTGGTTAGACGCCAGGTTTCAAAAAGCGGGAACTCTTCCAGTGTGGCCTCAATCGGCAGAATGTGAAGTTTCGGCGTCTCATACAGGACCGAGTGGCGATCGACAAGAGCGCGGCGAATGCGCCCATTCGCTCCGTCAAAGGCGATTTCGAAGTTATCGCCGATGATTCGTTCCATGGGACCGCCAAGCCAGGATGGTTCATGCAGGTATCGAAGAGGATTGGCATGTGAAACGATCTCGGCCGCCGGCGGCGCGGTTCCGAGTTGCATCCGGTGGGAATAGACGAGTTTTCCGTGGCTGTCAAAAAACTCAAGCAACAGAAAATCACCTGGCTTTGTCTGTGCGCCGACGGGGATAGAAATCTGTCCAGTCGAATGCGGAGCAATATCAGGATGCATCGTCCCTTTCTCGTCCCCAACACGCCACTTCAAAGTAAGCTCTGACAGATTCGTGAACTCATAGCGGTTGTCTACGGTGAAAGTAGCTGGCTCTCCAACCTTCCAGCCGGGTAAGTCGCGGTCGTGCATATGGACCGGCGAGAACAGCATCTTCACGTGCCAGAATTCAGGCTTCTTTCGTCTCCATCCATCCACGATCCCCCACGGCGCGTCGCCGACAATGCCGCGACCCGGCAGGTGATAAATGCGATCAAGAAAATGCAATGGCTGAACGATGCTGCCACGCCCGTATTCTGAGTCGCGGCCGGGAACCAGGAAGGCGTCGTCCACCCAGGCCCAGATGATGCTCGCCTGCACGTTCTTGCTGACTTGTACCGCATCCCAAACTGGAATTAGCGGTTTGATGTAGTAGTCGCGATCGCCAGGATCGACCCAGACTTCACGAGTGTCGCCCCACAGGTCACCCTGAAAGGGCGCCATCGCTTCATCCCACATGATCGGCAGTTTTACATGTTCCCGCTCGCGCATCCGTTCCAGGCTGATCGGATTATGCATCGTGTCCAGTTCGAGAGTGGCGCTCTGACCGGCGCTGGATGGACGCGTGGGATCGTGCCTTTTTATAAATTGGTGAGCTGCTTCGAAATCCGGTCCCCATGTGCTCTCGTTGCCCACGGACCAGTACGCGACACTGGGATGAGACCGGTCGCGATCCAGCATCTCGGCCGTTCGCTGAACGAAAATCGGCAAATAGCGGAGATCTGAACTCTCGTCGACCCAACAGAAGGGTCCCTCTTCTTCGATGTAAAACCCCATTCCGTCCGCGTCGTCGTACAAATCCTGAACCGCGGGAAATGTTGAAGTACGGATGGCATCGAGGTTGTCATCCTTCATCATCTCGAGATCTTTGCGGGTAAGATCCGGTGTGACTGCGCGCCCCGAGAGCGGGTCCATTTCGTAATGATTGGCTCCATGAAGCTTCACATTGACACCATTGATCAGGAACTCGCTCCCGCGAATCTGAATCTGGCGGAAACCAAAACGGCGCGAAACCGATTCAGTTGTTTCTGGACCAGAGAGCTTGGCGCTAAGCGTGTAAAGGCGAGGGTGCTCGGCTTCCCAATGCTGCGGGCTCGTCAACGCAAAGTCGATCTTCTTTTCCAGTCGGGACCATGCCCCCAAGCTGACGTCTATTCGCTCATTTGAAAGAGGAACAGCTTCGCCGCTTGGGTCCTTCAGGGAGAAGATGAGTGGGCCGTTAAATTCGCGGGCGGACTCGTTCTCGACCGATAAATCGACGGTCAATGTGGCATTTCGATATTCGGAATCGAATACCGTCTGCACGTGAAAACGCCGGACATGAGTCTCAGGCACGCTGAAGAGTTTTACAGGGCGAAAAATCCCGGTCAGCGGAAAATTCGCGTAATAGCTCATGTTGTCCAAGTGAGAGGAGATGGTTTTCTCGCGAACCAGCACGGCCAGCAAGTTGTCGCCTCCGATATGCGCCGCACTGGTGACGTCCAACTCGAAAGGAGAAAAACCGCCTTCGTGCGATCCGATACGCTTACCGTTGAACCAAACTTCTGCCCCGCTGTACACGCCATCGAAGAGTAGTTTGATACGGCGTCCGCGGAACTCCGAAGGTATCTGCAAATGTCTTCGATAACCACCGGTTCCCGTCATGCTGTCGAAGCCTTCCATCACCCAGTGCGACGGAACTTTGAGGTCTTTCCAACTGGAGTCGGGAAAACCCATTCGAAAGAAATCGGGACTGGGATCGGCCTGAAATTTCCAGGTGCCGTCCAGATTGACAGCCGCAACGGATTCGTCAGCCCGGCTTAAACCAGGCGTAAGATCGCCCGCTTGCAAAGTTTGTTGGACCGGACCTCCGCCCGGAACAGTTGCGGTCGCCGTCGCGCTGCCTTCCAGTCCCACCGGCATCTCCACCTGAAAGATTCCGCCCTGGTCGGTCCGGCTCGACTCTTGCCACGGTTTTCCGCCAGCTGTGCCCCGCACTTGCACCGGCGCATTCGCGACGGGCAGACTGCCGAACGCGTCAGTCACGATGCCAAAAATATGATTCAACAAGTCCGAGGCCATTTCCACAATCGGAACATCTTTCCGGTTGTAAGCCTCGACTTCCCTGAGACTCATTTCGCCTGCAAAGTTTGCAATCCGCAGACCTGCCGTTGTTTGCGGTTCAAACTGTGCCAGGATGACGCGGGGAAGCAGACTTTGCGAATCTCCGATTGATCGCAGGGTATGCCAATGACCCTGTACGTCCCGAGTCTCCAGAGTTAAATGGGAGAGCTTCGGAGATCCGCCCTGGCGGATTACGACTTCTTGAAAGCTCACGGGCTGCGGCCAATTCAATTCAACCCAGCTCTCTGCGGGGTAAGTTCCGTCCTTAGCTCTCCACTCGGTTTCAATGTTGCCATCGTTGACGTTCGCTGCGTTCGTACCTTCCGATTGACTGGAGACATTGGCGCGGGCGGTGCGTGCGAGATTTTCCACCGGAGATTGTTGAGATCGCGCCGTAACGGAGAGGAAGATTACAATGACAAAGCTCAGTAGCCTTTTTTTTCCCATATCAATTTTTCCCGTGCAGAAAAATATGTGCCGTATTATGTTAGATCTGAAACGATTCAGCAAATCCACCAAACAATAGACGATCGGCCCAGTATCATCTTTCGTAACGTTGTGAATACTTCCAGTGCCACACTCTCGATCGTGGAGGTCAAAGTGCAGCGGGGCAAAGAAATTCCGTTATATGACGCGAGAATCTTTCTGGTTGAATTTGCAGGTCCGGCCCAGAACGCCTTTTCACCCGAATATGCCTCCGAAACGCTCACCGGGGTGCGGAGCTTGTCACGCATGAGTGACGAAGTCATCGCGGCGGAACATTCATTTATGCAACGCAGATTGGAACCCGAGGGTTAGGGTACTCGTATCCGTGCCCCACACAAAATTTACGCGTTACTCCAAATTCATATTAAGGGACGTATATGCAGAAATTGCGCAGTCAAGAATGGTTCGGAAAGCACGATCGTGACGGATTTCTTCACCGCGGCTGGCTCAAGAATCAGGGCTGGCCAGGAGATCTCTTCGATGGACGTCCGGTCATCGGGATTTGCAATACATGGTCTGAGCTCAATCCTTGTAACGCCCATTTTCGCGAACTAGCGGACTGCGTCAAACGAGGAGTTTGGGAAGCGGGTGGTTTCCCTCTGGAGTTTCCGGTCATGTCTCTGGGCGAATCGCAGATGCGGCCTACCGCAATGCTTTTTCGTAATCTCGCCAGCATGGACGTAGAGGAGACGATTCGTGCGAATCCCATGGACGGAGTTGTGTTGCTGATGGGCTGCGACAAAACCACCCCTTCACTCCTTATGGGGGCGGCGTCTTGCAACTTGCCAACGATCGGGCTCTCGGGCGGCCCCATGTTGAACGGCAAGTTCCGGGGCACGGAACTCGGCTCTGGCACCGGCGTGCTGAAGATGACTGACGAGGTGAACGCTGGCACGATGCCTTTATGTGAGTTTTTCGAAGCTGAGAGTGCCATGAATCGCTCCAAGGGTCACTGCATGACGATGGGCACGGCATCGACCATGGCCAGCATGGTTGAGGCTCTAGGCATGAGTCTTCCTGGGAATGCCGCCATCCCGGCGGTCGACGCACGCCGCAATACGCTCGCTCAGATGACCGGGCGCCGCATCGTTGGGATGGTCCGCGAGGAGCTTTGCATGTCGAAGATCCTCACGCGCGCCGCCTTCGAGAACGCTATCTTCAACAACGCCGCAATCGGAGGATCCACGAATGCTGTGATCCATCTGCTTGCCCTTTCGAAAAGAATTGGCGTGCCGCTGTCTCTTGACGACTGGGACCGCCTGGGATCCAGTCTTCCGTGTCTGGTCGATTTGCAGCCCTCGGGCCAACACTTGATGGAAGATTTCTTCTACGCTGGCGGCGTCCCCGTCGTACTTCGAGAACTGGGCGAAGCCGGAGTTCTGCATCGTGAAGCGGTCACTGCAAACGGCCGCTCCATGTGGGATAACGTTGCCAACGCGGAGTGCAGCAATCGCGAGGTGATCCGGACGTTTGCGCAGCCATTCAAAGCCCACGCCGGCATTGCGGTGGTGCGGGGCAATATCGCTCCGAATGGCGCAGTGATTAAGCCTTCGGCAGCGAGCGACCACTTATTGCGCCATCGTGGACGAGCGGTGGTATTCGAGAGTGTCGAAGAACTGCATACGCGAGTACCAGATGACAGTCTCGATATCGATGAAAACTGTGTCATGGTTTTGAAGAACTGCGGACCACGCGGCTACCCGGGTATGGCAGAGGTTGGCAACATGCCGCTGCCGCCTAAGATCCTGCGCAGAGGTATCCGGGACATGGTGCGCATTTCGGATGCCCGAATGAGTGGCACTGCATACGGGACTGTGGTCCTGCACGTTTCTCCCGAGGCTGCGGCCGGCGGACCACTGGCATTGGTGCAATCGGGTGACATCATCGAGCTCGATGTGCCTTCGCGTAAAGTATCTCTTGAAGTCGAAGATCGGGTTCTCGAACAGCGCCGTGCGCAATGGACACCCCCGGCCAGGCCTCAGCGCGGTTGGATCAAACTCTATGTCGATCACGTGCTGCAGGCTCATGAAGGCGCAGATCTCGACTTCCTGGTGGGCAGCAGCGGTGCGGCTGTGCCCCGCGAATCGCACTGACGAATCTGAAGCGCCATTTGCGAGAGAGTGGAATTGTTAACTGGGGTGAACAACTGCCGAACTTTTGCCGGGAGGCTTAGGTGAAAAAGATCGTCTTTTACATCGCATTCCTGGTTCTTGTACCGGGTGTTCTCTGGGGCCAGTATTCGGTTTCAGATCTTCCCCAGCTGAAGGATTACGACTCGGAGCGCGCGTCGAGCTTTGACCATACCGGGGGGAATCACGATTATGTGTCGGTCGATCCCGGTCAAACTGTGACCATATTCGATGAGAACGGTCCGGCAGAGATTCGGCACATCTGGACTACATTGCCGGGGTGGTCCGAGGTCTACGCGCATCAGAAGGTCGTCATTCGCGCCTACTGGGATGGCGAGAAAGATCCAAGTGTTGAAAGTCCAATCGGAAATTTTTTCGGTCTTGCATTCGGAACTCCACCAGTTTTTCAATCTGCGCTTATTACCGTGAACCCGGTGCAGGCGCTGAATTCGTATTTTCCCATGCCGTTTCGCGCCCATGGCCGCATCACCATCACCAATGAGGGAAGTAAGCCGATCACGGACTACTACTGGAACATCGATTGGGTGAAGCTGCGCTCACTTCCGCCTGATACCGGATACTTTCATGCACAATATCGGCAATGTACTCCCTGCCAGGGGTGGTACAAGGGAAATTTCTATGGCAACGATTTCGCCGACGCTCATAAAGATCCGCGCTGGCTTAATAAGACTGGCGAGAACAACTACGTTATTCTCGACGCGCAAGGGGACGGTCAATTCGTGGGCGTGATGATGTCGGTGCTCAACAATCAATGGGGCGCCTGGAATGAAGGCGACGACATGATTTTCATTGATGGAGAAAAGACGCCGCGGATCAATGGAACCGGGGGCGAAGATTACTTCAATGGCGCGTGGGGATTCGGACAGCTCTGTGCGACTCCGCTGGTTGGCATCGTCGAGTTCACGGGCGAGCAGCCAGGTTCTCGATTCACCATGTACCGCTGGCACCTCGAGGCGCCGATCCGATTCCACAAATCCATCCGAGTGACGATCGAAGATGGTCAGGCAAATCTTCGTTCCGACAATATTTTTTCCGTGGCGTACTGGTACCAGAAAGAGCCGCACGTACCGTATCCGCCTCTTCCACCAGTGGAAAAGAGAATTCCCAAGATCGAGATGACTGGTGGTCCAGGACAAGATCCGGCAATGAAGTAGAGGCGTCTCACCGCAACCTCCACGTGATTTAGCTAAAAGCTCAGGTACTCTCTTGTCCTTGGCCCACTCTACGGCGAACTCGGGTGCTATCGCTCTGAGAAAGCGCGCGCTGTCGAAGGTGACGTGGCGGCTTGTGCCGCTCTTGTTCTTTCTGTACGTAGTTGCCTACGTTGACCGCATCAACATCGGATTCGCGGCGCTCCAGATTCAATCCCGCTTGCGGCTCAGTGATGCCAGTTATGGTTTTGCGGCTGGAGTTTTCTTTGCCGGTTACGTGATCTTCCAACTGCCCAGCAATATGGTATTGGAGCGCATTGGCGCTCGGCGGTGGATCGCCGTGCTGATGATCGCCTGGGGTCTCATTTCCTCATCGATGATTCTTGTTCGGCATCCATGGCATTTGTATCTGCTGCGATTCATGCTCGGCTCCGCCGAAGCTGGTTTTTTCCCCGGAATTGTTTTCTATCTCAAAGGTTGGTTTCCGGAAAACACGCGAGCGAAAACATTGGCTTGGTTCGTGGCAGCCGGAGCGCTCTCTGCCGTGCTCGCGGGTCCATTGTGCGGGACCCTGCTGAATCTGCATCAGGCCGGACTGGCGGGGTGGCAATGGATGTTTCTCCTGGAAGGCGTTCCAGCAGTTTTTCTCGGCCTCAGCGTCTTCTTTTGTCTCACAAACACTCCGAAGCAGGCCCGGTGGCTGTCGGTAGAAGAGCGTACGTGGCTGGTTCATGCACTAATGCTGGAGAGCCGGAGACCTGAACTCGGGGCAAGGGGCGGTGTCCTGAAGGTTTTCAGCAGTTTTTCCATCTGGATGCTTGTCGGCGTGTATTTTGGCGCGAATTGTGCAGGTTATGGCATTACGTTTTGGCTGCCTTCGCTTATTCGCAATCTCTCGGCAGCCGGCAATATCGCGATCGGTTTTCTGACAGCGATTCCGTATGCACTGGCACTGGTCGTGATGATTTTCGCGGGAGCCCATTCCGACAAGTCGGGCGAGCATCGATGGCACATTGCCGTTCCTGCTCTGATTGGAGGAGTGGCGCTGGTTTCGGCAGGTTTTTCGCATTCTGCCCCAAAATTGATTGCCGCAATCAGCGTCGCCATCGTGGCGGAATTTTCAATGATGGGACCCTTCTGGGCACTTTCCACAATGACCGAACCAGAACACGCCGCCGCCGGAATCGCGCTCATCAATTCACTGGGGAATTTGGGAGGGCTGTTTGGATCCTATGCCATTGGAGCACTTCGAAATTCAAGCAGCGGTTTTCGCAATGGCATTGTGTTCCTGGGAATTGCCCTTGCCTTCACCGGCTGTCTGGCCCTGCTCGTGCGGACTCAGGCACAACCTGTCGTGCCCGGAGAACGAGCCGCGGATGCAATCGTGAACTGAAAAAACGGAACTTCGCCGGGTCCAGTCCATTTCTTGTTGCCCGCGTCATCCGGCGACCAACTGCGCGCGGCATTCATTGGAGAGCGCAATCACCTCATCGACTAGAGTTTCCAATTCCTTCTCATAAGTGGCTCCGAGAGATAGAGTGGGTTTGCGCACGCGGGAATTGGGCAGGATACCTCGCTTGTACATCACCCGTTTTTCTATACGGATCGCCAGTTCCAAGTTCTGTAGAGCGAAAGCCAGATAGGGGATCAAGCGCTCACACAGTCGTCTGGCCTCTGCATGGTGTCCCTGCTTGTACAGCTCATAGATGCGGACGTAAATTTCTATGCAAGCGATGCCGGGCATCATGGCTGAAGCGCCGTGTGCCAAGCCATCCATCATGGCGATACCGCCCAGACCGTAGATGATCTGAACCTGACCTTTGGATTGTTGAACGATCTCCGCGCACTTTTCGCCCGGCAATTGCACTTCGAGCTTGGCAAAACGGAAGTTGGGGTGCTTGTGCGCAAGTTCGACGAACACCTTAGCGGGCACGCCCGCGCCGGTGAAGTCCGCGTCCTGCAGCATCACGGGAATTTGAATCGAGTCACACAGCTCACTATAGTGCCGGATAATCTCCGTCGCGGCTAACGGCGCGGTGCGCGGAGCTGTTACCATGACACAATCCGCCCCGATTTTTTCGGCATAGCGCGAGAACTCAATCGTGCTGTACGTCGACCCGCAGCTCGTGGCTGCGATGGCTGGAACGCGTTTTCGCGTGTGCTCGACCAGCACATCGACAAAGTGGTATCGCTCCGCATCCGAAAGCTTATAGAACTCGGCTGCAAAACCGGGTCCACAGACGGCTACGGCACCCGCCTCAATGGCGAAATCAATCTGTTTGCGAAGTCCATCGTCATCGATCGTCTCGTCTTCGCGGAAGCATGTTGCCATGACAGGAGTAATGCCATTCAGCGTGAGCATTGCGTGAGCCTCTTTAATTTTGAATCAGCGGGAATATCGGTGCCTTCCGTGGAAAAGCAGTATAGCCCATCGGCAACCTGCCATCAAATGCATCGGAACGCCTTCCGAATGCACTTTTGGAGGAATTCCAAAAGATTACTTCCTCGTAGCCGTTCGGCGGATCGAATTGGAATGACCATGCGCCATTCCAATCGAAGTCGTATCCGGCTCCGGGAGTCGGGACGAGGTCAAGAGCAATGCCTCCCATATGTATATATGTCAGGCGAGTTATTAATTCGGTATGCATTCCGAATTGACGGAAATCAGGAAAGCACATATAGTTTTTGTCTGCGACTCGCGCCTTTATGAAGATTACCGAGATCACAACTTATCTGATCGGAAATCCCTGGAAAAACTGGCTGTTTGTAAGACTCGATACGGACGAGGGCCTTCACGGAATTGGCGAGGGGTCGCTCGGCCATTTGTCAAAAACGGTGGAAGCGGCGGTTCACGAGATGAAGCCGTTCATCCTGGGTCTCGAAGTTTTCCAGACTGAGACTCTCGTGACCCGGCTCCTGCGCCACGTCTATGCCGACGGCGGCCAGATTAAGATGTGCGCCATTTCAGCGCTCGAAATCGCCTGCTGGGACGCTATCGGCAAGGCACTCAGCCAGCCCATCTATAACCTCGTGGGCGGCCGCGTTCACGAGCGCATCCCCGCGTATGTGAATGGCTGGTACCGCTGCCCGCGGACGCCGGATGCGTTCGCCCAGGCGGCCAAACATGTCGTATCCAGCGGCTACTTCGCTATGAAGTTTGACCCTTTCGGATCGGCCATGACGCACCTGACGCCTCCGGACGAGGATTTGGCGATCGACCTGGTCGCGGCGGTACGCGAGGCCGTCGGCCCGCACGTGCTTTTGGCCATTGAAGCCCACTCCCGCTTTTCTCCATCCACGGCAGTTCGCATCGGCAAGCGCCTGGAACCGTATCGGCCAGCGTGGTTCGAAGAACCGGTTCCGCACCAAAATCTCGGGGCTATGGCGGAAGTGTCTCAGCGGCTGGAAATTCCAATTGCGACCGGCGAAAGTTTCTCGTCCAAGCAGCAGGTTGCCGAGCTGCTGCGTCACGCGGCCGTAGACATCATCAATATCGAACCGCTGCACATGGGCGGAATCCTGGGCTCAAGAAAAGTCGCAGATATGGTGGACGCCCACTACGGCACCGTGATCCCCCACGCCGCTCAAGGCCCGATCTGTACTCTCGCGTGCTTGCACATCGACATTTCCACTCCGAACTCCTGGCTTCAGGAGACATTTGAAGACTTCAATGAACCCTGGGAACGAAATCTTCTAACGAAATTCCCGCGGATTGTGGACGGTTACTTCGAATTACCCGAGGGCCCCGGTATCGGAGCTGATCTCAACCTGGAAGAGATCAAGCGGCATCCCTACCACGAAAATCCGGATATCTCTCTTTTCGAAGAAGACTGGCATTTTCGGCGGAGTGAGGTGTCGTCCTGAACTCGCTTTCAATCTGATTACGCCGAATGGAAGTCTTAAATTGAATCTAAAAAAGGATAAATTGTGAATCTGCCTGCTCCACTGCGCGGCGTCGTGACCGCGATGATCACACCGCTTCGTGATCGTGACAGTCTGGACGTTGGCGGCCTGGAGAGGCTTGTCGATAATCTGATCGGCGGGAGAGTGAATGGCCTTTTTATTCTCGGAACGACCGGTGAAGCGCCTTCCCTGAGTTACAAAACTCGCCGGGACGTGATCCGCGAGACATGTCGTCACTCGGCCGAACGAATACCCGTCATTGTTGGTATCACCGACTCGTCTTTCGATGAGTCTCTAGCTCTGGGTCGCCACGCAGCCGATCGTGGCGCGCATGGTCTGGTTTTGGCCATGCCCTATTACTTCGCAAGCAGCCAGCGGGAACTCGTCGCGTATGTGCAGAGACTGGTGGCAGAACTCCCCTTGCCGGTTTTTCTTTACAACGCTCCCACCAACACGCATCACGTGCTGGCGCTTGATACCGTTCGCAAACTGTCTGAACTGCCGAAGGTCTATGGCATCAAAGACAGCGGCTATGACATGATCTATTTCCATAAATTGGTCTGGATGTTTCGCGGCCGGCCGGATTTTACATTGCTCGTCGGACCGGAAGAGTTAACCGCCGAGGCAATCCTCCTGGGTGGGCACGGTGGAATGTGCGGAGGCTCGAACATCGAGCCCAAATTGTTCGTCGACATGTGCAAGGCCGCGGCAGCAGGAGATCTGGATACTCTCAGGCCACTGCACAGCCGCATCGTACAAATCAGTTCGACCGTTTATCGTACGACTTCGGAACCCTCGTCGTATCTTCGGAGCCTTAAATGTGCCGTCTCGTTGAAGGGCATTTGCCGCGACATTCTGGCGGAGCCCTTCGAACCCCTGGGTCCGGCGGAACGGGAACAAGTGCGCCGCGCCATGGTCGCCTGCAGTTTGCTGGACAGCTAGAACTCCGTAACTTGTTTTCTTAGCGAACGCAATGGTCATCCCCAACCTCCCGCGTGGAATTGTTCCCCTGCTTGAGACGCCCTTCTCTCCCGATGGCTCGATCAATTATGACAGCCTCCAGCTTCTAGTGGAGCATAGCGTGACCGGAGGAGCGAATGGATTAACCGCTCCGCTCGTCGCCAGTGAAGTACATGCGCTTTCGCTTTCGGAACGCGAGGAGTTGGTGAAGGTTGCAGGCACCGCAATTGGCGGCCGTTTGCCGTTCATTGTAGGGGCATCTGCCGACGATCCAGAGACATGCCGCAGCTTTGCGAAACTTGCTGAAAAGGTTGAGGCAGCCGCCTATTTAGTCGCGGTGCCCAACGCGCTTTACGGGAATGAAGCGGAGTTACTCAGATTCTTCCAGCGTATCGTCAGCGCAAGCGACGTTCCAATCATTATTCAGGACCTGCAATGGAACGGGCCGGGGCTCACCCTCGACGTGATCCGAAGGCTGCGGGATCAACTTCCTACGCTAGCTGGCCTGAAAATCGAGACCGTGCCCGCGGGAGCAAAATACACAGTCGTGCGCGAGGCGTTGGGTAGTGACTTCTATATCTCTGGAGGCTGGGCCGTTCCTCAACTGATTGAGGCTTTGGACCGTGGCGTGGATGCCATGATTCCGGAATGTGCGCTGATCCAAGTCTATGCGGCGATCTATCGGGCGTACTCCTCCGGAGATCGTGCGGCTGCGGTACGCTTATTTCGAGAGTTGGTGCCCGTGCTTGTTTTCAGCAACCAGGAGCTATATCACTCGATCGCCTTCTTCAAGAGAATGCTTGCGCACAGAAAGCTGATCAAGAACGCCACCATGCGCTCCCCGGGGTACTCCTGGGATCGCTACAATTCACGAGTGGCCGATGAACTGATTGACTACTATCTCGCGCTGGAAAGCGAGTGCGCAGGGGCAAACTCCGCAAAGGCTAAGAAGGAACCTGAGGTGCCACCGCGACCATCTTCCGCGCGAGGGTGACTGCGGAATTGGCGTTCTCTCCATAAGCATCCGCGCCAATCTGCTGCGCATATTGTGAAGTTACCGGCGCTCCGCCTACCAGAACCTTGACTTGCCCTCGCAGCCCCGCACTCTCGAGGGCGGTGATCGTAGTCTTCATAGACGGCATAGTCACCGTTAGCAGCGAAGACAGACAAACAACCTGCGCTTTGCTCTCCCGAACGGCTTCGACGAATTTCTCCGGGGAAACGTCGGTGCCTAAATCCTTCACTTCGAAACCGCTGCCCTCGAGCATAGAAGAAACCAGGTTCTTGCCGATATCGTGAAGGTCGCCCTTGACGGTGCCTATCACAACGCGCCCAACTGGCTGTGCCCCGCTTGCCGCCAGCAACGGACGAATCAATTCCAGCGCGCTCTTCATTGCACGCGCGGAGAGCAAGAGTTCCGGAACAAAATACTCTGAACACTCGAACCGTCTGCCAACCTCGTCCATTGCTGGAATCATGTGACCGGTCACTAATTCCATGGGATCGACTTTCTCCGCTATCGCCTCCTTGGTGATTGCAATCGACCCTTTACTATCGCCATTCAGTACTGCCTCATACAGCTTCTTAAGATCGGCCATATCAGTCCTCTCACCCCTGATTGTCCCCTGGGAATTTAAAGGCTGCTTTGAGATCGGGACCGATAATCATACCTCTTGTATGCATGCCGATTCCAAGCATTTCTACACTCAGGTAACCCTTTCTGCTTTCCAAGAGTCGAGCGGAACCCATTCCGAATCAGCAAAGAGATGGAGCGTGCTATATTCGGAGATCTTATGAATGCGTTCATCGAGCGATTGACTGCAGGAGGGCCGGTGCTGCTCGATGGCGCATGGGGCACTGAGCTCCAGAAGGTGGGACTTTCGCCGGGCGAAATTGCCGACGGCTGGAACCTCAACCGTGCAGATCGGGTGGCGAGGGTCGCACGGTCTTATGTCGACGCCGGAAGTGCCGTAATCCTGACCAACACCTTTCGCGCGAATCGCGTGACATTGGCTGGACATGAATTAGAGCCCAAGGTCAAGGACATCAATTTCGCCGGAGTCCAGATTTCCCGGTCGGCATCGGCAGGCCGGGCATCGGTCTTTGCCTCGATGGGGCCGACCGGAAAGCTCCTCATGACGGGAGACATCACGGAAGAGGAAGTATCTGCTGCTTTCGCCGAACAGGCCGAAGCGCTCGCGCAAGGCGGAGCCGACGGAATTCTGATTGAGACGATGAGCGATCTGGCCGAGGCAACGATCGCTTTGAAAGCAGCGAAAGCAACCGCACTCCCCATCGCAGTGTCGATGGTTTTTGATTCGGGCAAGAACCAAGATCGGACCTTCACTGGAGTGACGCCGGAGCAGGCAGCAAAAGAACTGACCGAAGCGGATGCGGATATCATCGGGGCGAATTGCGGAAGGGGAATCGAAGCCTTCGTTGACCTGTGCCGGCGGCTTCGCGCCAATACCGACCGGCCGATATGGATTAAACCCAATGCCGGACTACCGCGGGCGACCGGAGATTCCATCGTCTATGACACCACCCCCGACTTCTTTGCCGGTCAGGTCCCTTCCCTGATAGCCGCTGGCGCCACATTTATAGGCGGATGTTGCGGCACTAGCCCCGAGTTCATCCGCGCCATGTCACGATTGCAAGACGTTCATTTCGCACCCCATGAAGCTCAAGCTAATCAGTTGTGAGATTTTCTACCGGGAATTCAGCTCCGTCATAGCTCGTTCCCCGCATATGGTGGACGCTGAGTTCCTGCCCAAGGGGCTGCACGACATTGGAACCGCGGGAATGCGCGATCGGCTCCAAGGCGCGATCGACCGGGTAGACAGTTCCAACTACGAGGCTATCCTGGTCGGATACGGGCTTTGCAATAACGGCGTCGTAGGGTTGACCAGCCGTGAAAAGCCTTTGATCATCCCCCGCGCTCACGATTGCATTACCCTTTTTCTGGGCAGCAAGGAACGCTACCTCGATTATTTCCAAAAGAACCCCGGTGTCTATTTCGAGACTACGGGCTGGATTGAGCGTGGCACAGCGACCGGCGACCTGAGCCAGCTCACCATCGGCAGTAAATTAAAAATCCAACAAAGCTTTGAAGATCTAGTCAAACGTTACGGTGAGGACAACGCGAAGTACCTATGGGAGCAACTTGGCGATCCTGAGAAGCAATATCGCAAGATCACCTTCATTGAAATGGGCATTGAACCGGATGGCAGTTTTGAGAGTTTGGCCAAGCAGAAAGCTGAGACGCGGAACTGGAAGTTTGAAAAAGTCCAAGGCTCTATGGGAATGTTCCAACGTCTCGTAAACGGGGACTGGGATCAGGCAGAGTTTCTCGTTATCCCTCCCGGCTGCCGAGTCGCCACCACTTACGATGATGGAATCATAGGGATTGAGAAGCAGCCGTAACAAACTGATATCAGCCTTAGACTCCTTTGGCCACGAAATCTGAAATCCGAATCCTCCTGCAACCTACACGCTGCGAGGTGACCGCAACTCGTGGCCAGCCACTCCGCGACCTGTTGTTCGAGCAGGGGGTCGAGTTTCCATGTGGCGGACGAGGGCGCTGCCGCGGCTGCCGCATTCGCTTATTGCGCGGCACTGCCAGCCTGAATGAAGCGCAGAGGGAGATCCTCTCGCCGGAAGAGATTTCTCAGGGATGGCGTCTGGCCTGCCAGTGCGTGCCGGAGAGTGATCTCGAAATCGAACTTCGGCAATGGGATTCGGCCATTCTGGTCGACGACAACCCGTTCAGCTTTGAACCACGCGAAGGGTTTGGAGTGGCGATTGATTTGGGAACGACAACACTCGTTGCCCAATTAGTCGACCTGCAAACCGGAAAGGTACGGGCCGTGAAAACGGCTCTCAATGCCCAAGCCCGGTACGGCGCAGATGTGATGAGTCGCATCCATTTTGCCGTGCTCGAAGGGGGCCAGCACGAACTGCAGAACACAATACGCAACCAGATAGGCGGGATGATCCAGCAGTTACTCGCTGCCGCTAGCGGCCATGATCCCATCACCGGCGTGGTGATCGTCGGAAATACGGTCATGCACCATCTTTTCTGCGCCGTCAACATCGAGCCGCTTTCGCATTATCCCTTCGAGTCTGCTCGGAACGGTTTGCAACAATTCCATGCCTCTGAACTGGGTTGGAACCTGCAAGGCGATCCGATGGTGCAGTTTTTGCCTTGTCTGGGAGGATTCGTAGGCAGCGATATACTCGCGGGCATCCTGGCTACCCGACTTCATGAGAATGAGAAGGTTGTCGGGTTCGTGGACCTTGGCACCAACGGCGAGATTGTCATCGGCAATCATGAATCCATGCTCTGCACTTCAACTGCTGCGGGACCCGCGTTTGAGGGAGCAAAGATTTCCGCAGGCATGCGTGCGGCCACCGGCGCAATTTCTGAGGTCCGAATTGAAGGTGGAGGCCTCAGATGCCATGTCCTGGGAGACATTTCTCCGCAGGGCATATGCGGGAGTGGATTAGTTGACGCCGTCGCTGCCGGCTTAGACCTGGACGTAATCACAAGTTCCGGGCGTTTTTCGAATGGGAGAGAAGACTGGAACGTTTGTTCTTCGATTTCGCTGACACAAAGTGATATCCGCGAACTGCAACTGGCGAAAGCTGCTATTGCTGCCGGGATCAAAATTTTATCGGAGCAGGCTGGCGCGACCGAACTAGAGCATCTCTATCTGGCGGGGGCTTTCGGCAATTACATCAACCGCGGCAGCGCTCGCCGAATCGGCCTTCTGAATTTTCCACCTGAAATGATCACCCCCGCCGGGAATACCGCGTTGCTGGGCGCGAAAATGTGCCTATTCGAAAAAGATGGGGAGGGCCTTTCTTTCCGCTCCCTACGCAAGCGCATAAAGCACGTTGCGCTCAACCTCGACCCTGGGTTCCAGGAGAAATTTGTCGAGGAGATGAGATTCCCGACTGCGTCTGAAGACTAGGCTGGCACAGCGGCCGCAATGCTGAGCCGCCCTTGGCGATAGGCGCGCAAATATTCTCCGGCGTATTCGTCGCGGCCAAGTAATGCTTCCGCCGCCGACACATTCATCATCAACTGCTGGTCACACGGATCGACGATCGCAGCGTCCAGGCCATGCGCCATGAGTAACAGCAGGAACGCTTGATTGAGCAACTTCCTCTGCGGCAACCCGAACGAGACATTGCTCACACCTGCGCTGATGTGGATGCCCGGATATCGTTCCACGATCTGATGAACCGCTGCCATCAATTTTGGACCCTGATCCTGGCTGGTCGAAGCCGGCATTACGCAGGCATCCACATAAAGATCATCGAGGACGAAGCCCTCTGTCGCAAGGCGGTCAATGAGTCTGCTCGCGGTCGCTACGCGATCTTCGACGCCCGAGGGAGGACCAGCTTCCGACATGCAAAGCGCGATCAGTTTCGGCTTGTACTCTTTCAGAACAGGCAGCAGAGCCCAGCGCGCCGGTTCATCGCTGATGGAGTTCACCAATGGCCGGTGTTTGCATAACCCAAGAGCCTTGCTCAAAGCGTTAGGATCGGCGCTGTCGAGGCTCAAAGGCAAGTCGGTAACTTCCTGCACCAGATCCACCAGCCAGCGTAGAAGCTCAACTTCTTGATCCGGAATGCCGCCATTGACATCTAACACATGAGCGCCGGCGTCGGCTTGCTTTCGCGCTAATTCTCGAAAGAATGAAGCATCCCTTTTGCGCGCAGCCTCACCGACTTTCTTGCGAGTACAGTTGATCAATTCGCCGATAATGAGCATAAGCTGAATAACTCCCTCTTTTTCCCTATTCTTGACCTCTATCCGTCGCAGCTGTCGCTGGAACAGGCGTCAGATCGGTTCTCCTGGACAAATTGTCCAAGCCAGCAAACCGGTTGGCCAGTGCGTTTGTCTTATCCAGACTCCAGTCGCGCGGCGGAACAAGGATATGGCCAAACTTCCGCGGGTCATCGCCGACGGCAAGCGTGCCTTGGTAGACTAGATTCCAGATGCAGGGTAATTCCGGATGAGCTTCACACGCACCGTCGATGCGCGAACCACCGCAAGGCCCATTGCGCAATTCCTTGTAGCACCAGCGCATCGAACACCCCGCATAGTTAAGGTGATCTTGCAGGCAATCACCACAACTCGCGCATCCCAGTGTCGCTTTGCGATAAAGCGAGGAGGGCTCCAGCAGCTTG
The DNA here is from genome assembly GCA_963772045.1 of uncultured Acidobacteriaceae bacterium. Taxonomy (GTDB): domain Bacteria; phylum Acidobacteriota; class Terriglobia; order Terriglobales; family Acidobacteriaceae; genus Sulfotelmatobacter. The sequence goes on from CAVYWC010000010.1 coordinate 284,778, forward strand.
TACCAGAACCCGTGCCGCCAGCCATTTGCGGCTTGTGGAGGGTTCGTTTCTAGCCTTGCCTTGAAGAAGCGCGCTCCGAAAGAACCGTCTTTAATCAGGTAACGATGGACTCTCTCGGAGATGCGCTGCGAAAATGAAGCCCGCGGCTGAACAGCGGTCACCTGATATTCACCGCGGCCATTGCTGAGTCCGTTAGTGTCTCGGGGAAACAGATAGAACTCACCCGCAACTGGGAATATCAGTTCATCCAATCGGCTGACCCAGTTCTTGCCGATCTCAGCCGCCTTTTCTTGAATTGTCAGAAAGTCCTTGCAGGTCAGGCCAAATCCCCCAATGTGAGCGCCGGCAAATCCTAGATCGCGCACGGCAGCAAGCATCACGGCGGCGCGCTCTAAACGCTCAGGCTTCTTTTCTTTCTCGAGCCGCTTTATCAAATCATCAGTGACTACACAGCCGGCGATTTCGCCTGCCTGCATCATCTGTGCGACTTTCGCGGTAGGAACGTAGATGTTAGCCAGCACCGGTACACGTCGCAAGCCTTCCCGGTCCATGTATTGCTTCAGTTCGTAAAGCTTACGCAGATTAAATCCCAATTGCGTGATGATGTATTTCGCACCGACTGCTACCTTGAGTTGCAGCTTGTAAAACTGCATCATCAGATCGGCTTCCCGCACCTTGAACGGATTGACCACTGCCCCAGGAAAGAAACTGAACGGAGTGGTGTGCTCGCTCCTTGTCCCGATTGAGTAGTTGAGGCCGGCGCGCAAAGACTTTATAAGCCAGAGAATAAGCACGGAATCGAGGTCATACACGGGCTTCGACTTGCCCGCTAATCCAGTCTTTTGGGCATCTCCGGTCAGGGCCAATATATTTTCGACTCCCAGGCGAGCCAGCGCATGCAATCGCGCTTCGAGAAAGGATCGGTTGCCGTCTTTGCCCGTGAGATGAGCAATCGGAGTCAGGCCATGCTCGAGGACGTAGGAAACAAACGCTTCCGGTGGCAGGGCAGGGTTGCCGCCGGGAAGGTCGGTTAAGCTGATGATCCGGATTCCGTTCTGCGCGGCTTGCTTGACAAAAGTTTCCGCCTCGCGCGCGTCATGATCGCGTCCCAAAACCAGCTCGGCCGTGCATACAAAATCGCCGTTCTTGAGCGCTGAGCGCAGGAAGTTTTTGGAGCAGACTCCAGAAACGGGAGGCGCGTCCACCGCCGGGCCGCCATGAGGTACTTTCGGGGGACAGTCGTCCATTCGGAGAACCTATCGAACCATTCTCGGTGGCGGAGTTGTTCTTCTCTGTGATTTGGATCACACCGCGATGTGAGCCCAACTTTCATGATCGCCGCATTGAGCTGGCGGATTATCCGTATGACAATGAGCTCCGTTCCCCATGTACGGATACGGTGGCTTTATAGGAATTGAAAAGTCGCTGTCCGATCAGTTCGGCCAGATTTTGAAAAAAGACGACACCACTAGCCGCATCGTTCTCGAAAATCCGGAGCAGGCGCAGCCTCTCGATCCGAATGATCGTGGCCTCCGATACGCTCTGGGCTGAAAGCGTGTAACAAGGTTGCTTCACCATGCTGGACCAGCCAAACACGTCTCCGCTCTGGCTCAGGGAGTAGGCCACCTGCCCGGCCTGACCCACCCGCAACCGGACTCGGCCCGTGGCGAGGATGCACAAGTAATCAGCCGGTTCTCCTCCCTGAAAGATGAAGGTCCCCGTCGGATAAGTTTTCGTCGTGCTGCACTCCTCGACTCTGTGAAGTGCGTCCTTGCTGAATCCTCGAAACAGAGGGCAGCTCTCAATGACTGACATATGTGCTCCTTACTATCAGAACAACCCGGTCACGTTACCCGAGCTCACGTCGACATCTAATTTGCGGAAGCCGGGATTCGACGATGTACCCGGCATGAGGCTGATCGTTCCAGCAACTGGACAGAGAAATTTTGCTCCCGAATAGACAAGTACATCGCGGATCGGCAGAACCCAACCCTTGGGCACGCCCTTCAGAGCGGGATCATGACTGAGGCTAAGGTGGGTTTTGACCATCATCGTAGCGTAGTCATCGAACTTCGAATCGGCTTCAAGAGCTTCGCACTTTGCCATGGCTTCCGTGGTCCACGCCACCCCGTCGGCACCGTAGACGTCTTTTGCGATCAGTTCCACACGGTCGCGCAGCTTCATTTCGAGTGGATATAAATATTTGAAGTCGACTTCCTCTTCACAGGCCTCGATCACGGCATCCGCCAAGTCCACAGCGCCTTCGCCGCCTTTCCCCCAATGTTCGGAAGCGGCACACCGTGCTCCCGCCTTTTCGGCGGCATCGCGGATAAGGGATATTTCCGCTTTCGTGTCAGTCTGGAACACGTTGATGCAGACCACCGGATTGATGCCTGATTTGCGGATGATCCCGATGTGGTGCAGCAGATTGGGAAGACCCTGCTCCAGCAATGCCAGATTTTCCTTTGTGTACTCGTCGGGTAGAGCCAGTCCCAAAGCGACTCTCGGACCCCCGCCATGCATCTTCAGAGCGCGTACGGTTGTCGTCAAAACCGAGACGTGAGGTTTGAGGCCGCTGTAACGGCATTTCACGTTCCAGAATTTCTCGAAGCCGATGTCTGCAGCGAAGCCACTTTCCGTGACGTGATAGTCGAACATCTTCAATCCCAAGCGGTCGCCGATAATGGACGACTGCCCTACAGCGATGTTGGCAAACGGCCCGGCATGCACCATGCAGGGCTGGTACTCCGCAGTGCAGCAGAGCGTCGGATTGATGCTGTTTCGCATCCAGGCGCACATGGCGCCTGCGACTTCCAGATCTCCAGTCGTAATGGCCCTTCCGTTCTTATCGTAGCCAACCGTGATCTCCGCCAGTCTGCGACGCAAATCTGGGAGGTCGCGGACAATCGAAAGAATTGCCATTAACTCGGAACTGGCAGCAATGCCGAATTTCGATTGCATCATGTAGCCGTCGCTTCTTGTTCCGATTCCGATGATGATGTTGCGCAGCGACTGCGCGCAGAAGTCCAACACCCAGCCCAGTTCGACGCGAGTGGGATCGATGTCAAGCCGCGGCATCTTCGTCAGGCGCTCGAGTTTAGCGTCATCGTAGTTTCGTTCATGTTCCATGCGGGCGGTCAGCGCGACCATCGCCAGATTGTGGGCGTTCATGAGGTCATTGATATCCCCCGTTAAGCCCATGGAGAACTCAGTCATGGGAATAAGTAGCGCGTTGCCGCCGCCCGCGGCCGTACCTTTGATATTCATGGTTGGGCCGCCTGAAGGCTGACGCAGGCAGCCACCCACATTCCTCCCGCGTTTCCCGAGACCTTCCATGAGGCCGAGGGCGGTCGTGCTTTTCCCCTCGCCCAGAGGAGTCGGCGTGATGGCCGTAACCTCGATGTACTTGCCGTCTGGCCGGGCTTTCAGACGCTCCATAATCCTGAGGAAGTCGAGCTTGCAAAGACGGCCGATAGGAATGACTTCGCTCGGTTCCAGTCGGAGTCGATCTGCCCACTCCCGCGGCGCAGGCATGTTTTGTTCCGCCAGTTGCGAGATCTGCCAATTCTGCAGTCGCGTGGCATCGTAAGCTGCGGATCTCTCACCTGCTCTCGAACCTCCAGAATTCTCTGAAATCTCTGGTGCGATTTCCGACGAGCTTGGTTCGGTCATGATTGAGGTTTACGACGTACAGGAATGGTTCGCCGTGAGCAGGATCACATTGGGACGGGACTTTCTTTCCGGTTGTTACTTCGCATGGGGCGTTCGCGTCGCCATAAGTAACTGCTCGCGAACGATATCCTTTCGTACTTTTCCCACGGATGTGCGCGGCAGTTTCTCGAAAAATTCAATTCTCTCCGGAACTTTGTGCGCCGCCAGGTTTACCACACAATGAGAGCGGATCTGTCCCGCCGTCAGGGTTGCTTCCGGGCGTCTGACGACAACCGCTGCCACGAGTTCATCGCGAGTCGAGTCCGGCAATCCGCAGACGCATACGTCGGCAACCTCACTCAACATCGCGATCACCAATTCCACTTCGGATGTCGAAATATTGATGCCAGATCGTTTGATCATATCGCTGCTGCGATCGAGGAAATAGAAGAACCCGTCTTCGTCGTACATGGCGGTATCGCCACTGAATAGCCACATGGCCCCATCCCTCTCGCGAATGATTTGTCGGGTAGCCGCTTCATTCTTCAAATATCCCTTCATCATGGAGTGTCCGGGCACCCCTCGCACAATCAATTGCCCGGGTCTTCCCAGTGGGAGCTCTTCTCCGCCCTCCCCTACGATTCGGCACTCATAGCCGAGGACAGGTCTGCCCATGGCAGACAGCCGTCGTTCTCCAGAAAGAGGACTCATCAGCGGTAGCGCGCACAATTCCGTCATGCCCCACAGTTGCTGAAGAGGGACGTTAAATCTAAAGTCCCATTCCTGGTACTGCGCCGGTGTAAGACTCTGCGCGAACGTAATATTTCGCATTCTGTGTGTGCGATCGGTAGGTTGCGGAGGCTGATTGAGGAGCATGCGCAGGGGAGCACCGAACAATGCCGCCATCGTGGCTTCGTATCGTGCCGCCTGCTCGAAAAATCGACTGGCGCTGAAGCGGGATGTGATCGTAACGCTGCAACCTGCTATGACCGAGGGCCAAAGTGCGTGACATTGCGCGGCCGAGTGATACAGCGGAAGTGAAATCAGATGGTGCTCTTCACAGCGGAGCCCAGTGGCGGAACGAAAAACCTCGCTGCCATACACAAAGTTTGCATTGGTGAGCATCACGCCTTTTGGCCGTGAGGTTGTCCCTGACGTGTAGAGAATCTGAAGAACCTTATCGAAAGTTCCCTTTCCACCTGAAACCGTGCGGCTCTGGCGCTTGAGTTCCGTTTCGTAACATTTGTATCCATCGCTGCGGTAATCACGCTGGATCAGGATGACTGGGCAGTCTTTCTTCTCAGATGCTGCCTTCGCTGACGCGAGACGATTCTGCTCGGTCACGATCAGTTTCGCTTCCGAGTGTTCCAGAAAATATCGGAGTTCCTCTACCGTACACGACGGACTGGTCGGTAGCACGATCGCCCCCAGGTAGGACGAGGCTAGAATCAGTTGGGGATAGGCGGGATGATTCGGCAGGTGCAGGTTTACAACGTCGCCGGGGCCAATACCCAGACTGGCGAGAAGATTCGCACCCTGATGGACTGTGTCCAGAAACTCCGAAAATGTCCACCTGGTAACTCGATCATCCGGTCCTTCATAAGTAAGCCAGAGACGATCTGGCTGTTGGTCAGCATGGGATCGAAAGATCGAGTACAGAGTCCGATTGCCAACGATATCCACGTTTTTAGATCTATCGGGTGGTTTTGTTTTTCGTAAAGTCACCGATGCGCTTCTGAGCCTCATCAGTCGAGTAGCAATGTCGAAAGGCCGCGGAAGCCAACTCATCCCATTGGAAGTCGCGCAAAGGAGACATGCGATTCAGTAATCCCTTGGTTTGTGCGATGCCCTCCGAAGGCATGGCCGAGAGGCGAGTCGCTAGTTGTTGCACGCAGGTTTCGAGTTGATCCTCAGGTACAGCCTGATCCACGAGACCTATCTTCGCCGCTTCATTGCCGGTGATTGGGCTGCAGGTCAGCAGCAGCCATCGCGCTTTTGCCAATCCTACAATCTCCGCGAGCCGGCCCACCGACCAGGGCGGAATCCATCCTAATTCGACTTCCGGCATGCCCAAAGAAGCGGTCACGGACGCAATCCGAAAATCATGGTACACGGCTAACCCCAAGCCTCCACCGAGTACGTGTCCATGTAGAACGGCGATGGTTGGTTGAGGTAAGCGACCCAGAGCGGCGAAAATTTCCGCGAACCGGAGTTCATTTCGCGTGGCTTCCTCAGCACTCATCGTACTAAGCTCACGCACATCGCTTCCTGCGCAAAATGCTCTGCCGGCCCCACGTGTAATTACAACGCGCACATCTTCGCGATGTTCGAGTTCTTGAATTCGGTTGTAGAACGCGTTCGCTAAATCTCGATTGATTGCATTGAGAGCGGCAGGTCGCTGCAAAGTCAACCATGCGATGTCGTCGGTTACCTTGAAGTCAAGCATTCTCTTGCTTCTTCTTGGCGTAAGTCCGTTCTAAAAAGCGAGGAATCGATCCGGTAATGTAACGTTCGATCGTGCCCCTGGCAATCATTTCCGCCTCGTCATGTGCTTCGACTTTTACCAGCACTCGTTTGCCGCTGATCTTGACGATTTCTGCGCTGGCGCAAACTTTCATTCCCAGCGGTGTGGCGGCAAGATGTTCGATATCGATCTTGGTCCCTAGCGTGCCTTGGCCTTCCTCCAACGTAGGGACAATGCATTCATGGGCTAGAGAATCAAGCAGCCAAACCACCGCGGGAGTCGCAAATACTGGCACGCCGGGATTACCGAAATTCTCTGCGCTATGTTTTGACCCAGCGATCCACTCGATGGAGATGGTCCGCCCGAGTTTCAATACTTCCTTCTGTGGTGGATGATTCATATACGTTTTAGGGTTGGATTCACAACCGCAATCTGTCGGCGTGTAGCATTGAACTGGAAAGAACTCCCTGGTTCAGAACGTGTCGATATAAACCGTTTTCCACTGTGAGAAAAAGTCTCTCGCGACCTTACCCTGCTCGCGGCTGCCGGAAGAACTCTCACCCATTCCGCCGAATGGAACGTGAAATTCCAGGCCCGCGGTTTCCTGATTTACTTTCACTACTCCCGCCCGGATCTTACGAACAAACCGCATGGCATGATTCAAATCGTTCGTGAAGATGCTGGCGCTCAAGCCAAACGGTGTGTCATTGGCAAGTTCGATAGCTTCATCCGCGTTCTGTGCCGGCAAAAGTGCAACCACCGGTCCGAATACCTCTTCCCGCACAACTGCACTCTGCCGAGAGAGACCGTCCAGAACTGTCGGACGAATGAAGTAGCCTTTACTACCGTCACTGGCCGGTAGTTCTCCAGTTAGAAACCTTGCTTTTTCTTTTCTTGCAATATCGAGGTAATAGCGTACGGTCTCAAATTGCTGCTCAGAAGAAAGCGGGCCAATTTTTGTTTTTGCGTCCAACGGATCGCCCAATGTCATCTGTTCCGCCTTCTCGACCAGCTTTTTCTGAAATTCATTCCAGATCGCCTTATCGACGATGACGCGACTGGTCGCGGTGCACTTCTGTCCGGCACTCAGAAATGCTCCGCGAGCTACTTGATCGGCGGCAACATCGAGATCGGCGCTGGCCAAAACGATCGCCGGATTTTTACCTCCCAGTTCCAGTTGAACCTTCTTGCCCAGGGCCACGGCCCTAGCCTGGATGCTGCGGCCAACTTTGTTGGAACCGGTGAACGTGATGGCATGGACCCCGGGATGAGTAGTGATTGCGTCTCCCACTTCCGATCCTCGGCCCAGGACAAGGTTCAGCACTCCCGCAGGTAAACCTGCGTCAGCTAACGCCTGCACCAGGTGCGCAGCGGTCAAAGGAACAATCTCCGCCGGCTTCCAAACGACGCTGTTGCCGTAAGCGAGAGCCGGAGCAATCTTCCACGCTGGAATCGCAATTGGAAAATTCCATGGCGTTATGGCCGCAACCGTGCCAATCGGTTCTCGCACGGCGTAAAGAAACGTTTTCGCGGAATGGCTCGGGTAAGTGTCTCCATCAGGTTCGAGAGTCTGGGCGGCAAAATAGCGGAGAATGGCAACCGCTCGACCTGTTTCTCCCGCCGCTTCGGGCAGCGTCTTGCCTTCCTCCGCTGCGAGATCGCGAGCAATGTCCGGGGTCCGTTGCTGCAGAAGGTCGGCGGCTCGCCGCAAGATTTCGCCGCGAGCCGGGGCTGGAGTGTCTCGCCACGAGGTGGCCGCATTCACCGCGGCCTGTACCGCCTGTTCGGCTAGCGTTTGGTCCGCCAGAGAAACCTGGGCCAACGGAACAGAAGGTTGTGAGGGGTTTACGTCTGCGACAGCAGTTGTGCCATCGCGCCACTCGCCTCGAATGAAGGATTGCACGGTACGCATACGGTTTCCGATCTAATTACGTAAGGTGGCGCGAAATCGGGCGCTGCCCGATTTGCATTTACCTTGCAGCGATAATTCTTATCGTTTAGAGAGTAGCCATGCTAGCCGCTTGTGGGCTGAAGTGTCAATATGAAAGGACTTATCTACGAAGAACGCAAACCGCATGCGTTGACGCGAATATCGTTGCAAAATGAATATTAGAACTGCAGCGAATTGTCAGCGTGTGGAAAAACTGAAGACAGTGGTCCGATGGAAGCGCTCACCCGGTTTCAACTCGGTTGTCGGAAATTTCGGGTGATTTGGCGAGTCGGGAAAATGCTGGGTTTCCAGACATAATCCCGAACGTCGACGGTAGACAACTCCGCCCTTGCCCCGGATTGTTCCATCAAAGAAGTTGCCGCTGTAGAACTGGACCCCCGGTTGGTCGGTCAGAACCCGCATCACGCGTCCGCTGCTTGGGTCGTAGACTTCGGCTGCTTCCGCCACAGACCTGCCTCCCGAGTCGAGCACCCAATTCTGGTCATATCCGCCCGCGGTACGCAGTTGTTCGTAGTCCGCGTCGATGCGTGCGCCAATGCGAGTCGATTTCCGGAAATCCAATGGCGTCCTTTCCACCGACTTAAGCTCTCCTGTGGGCACGAGGTTGGAATCAGCCCAGGTAAACCGCGAGGCGTGCAGCGTCAGATAATGATTCAATATGTCGCCTCGGCCTTGTCCATGCAGGTTGAAGTAGGTATGGTTGGTCAGGTTGAGAATCGTGTCCTTGTCGGTTGTGGCGGAATAATCGAGGCTCAGCGCGCCCTTGCTCAGCGTGTAGCGAACCTCAACCGAAAGATTTCCCGGATAACCTTCTTCCCCATCTCTACTCAGATACGTCAGTTCGACGCCGTTGGCGATTACGCGCCCTGTCCAGACGACGCTGTGAAATCCATGCGGCCCGCCATGCAGGGCATTGGGACCATTATTGATGGCCAACGAATACTCTTTACCGTCCAGCGTGAACTTACCGTTCGCGATGCGGTTGGCATAGCGTCCAACGATCGGTCCGAGAAAAGCAGTACCTTTGTGCGTCGTGTTGTAGACGTATCCATCCAGATCATCGAAACCGAGCACAACGTCTTCCGAATTGCCGTTACGGTCTGGGACTTTCAGTGAGACGAGATATCCTCCATAATTCGTGACCCGCGCCTCGATCGGCCCCTCCCTGAGGGTATAAACATCGATGGGTGTGCCGTCTGGTAGTTTTCCAAATGGCGCTTTCGTCACGTTGGTCTTGCCCTCCCCGGCCGAAACAGACAGAAGCACAAGTGCTGCACTCAAGATGATTTTCCACGCGCTCTGCATGGCGACCTCGCGGCGAGAAATGAAGGGGTGATCGATCAATTTGAAGGTGAACCGGTCGACTTTCGCACGCGCAGTTCCGCTTTAAGAGTAACCATCCGGTTCTGGTCGGGGTCAGGATGGTCGGTTTCCGTCAAGATGCTCAGAAGCATTTGCGCGGCTTGCCGTCCAACCTCGTAGCCCGGCTGGGCCACTACCGTCAATTCTGGACGCAGTAAGGTGCTCAGACTGAAACCGTAACTGTCGGGTGCGGGTTCATCGAATCCGATGATGCTAATTTCTTCGGGACAGCGGATTTGCAGTTCGTGTACTGAGCGGAGAAGGCCTAAGGTCATGACGCCATTGGAACAGACAATCGCGGTTGGCCGCGGCTGTAACTTCAGCAGTTCCAGCCCATTCTGATATCCGCTTTCCGGGTGATAGTCGCCACGCTTGAAGTAAGCTCCATTCAGCGGCAAGTGCGCGTCCTCTAATGCTCGACGGAAGCCCTCCGCACGATCCGACGCCGTCGAGAGATCGAGTCTTCCGGCGATAAATGCGATATCACGGTGGCCGAGTTCTATCAGATGTTGTGTCGCCCGATAGGCGGCGTCAACGTTGTCTACGATCACCCCGGCGCCTTGATACGACGGGGGGACCCGATCGAAAAGCACGATGGGAGCGCCCGACCGCAACTGCGTTTCAGTGATCGAATAGAGATCGGTCGACGCTAACAATATGCCGTCCACCCGGCGCGAGAGCAAAGCGCGCACGTGACGGCGTTCCTGTTCTACATCGTCATCGGAGTTGCACAGTAGCACCGAATAGGCCACACTGCGCGCTGCATCCTCAATTCCCCGCAACACATCCACGAAGAATCCGCTGGAAAAATCCGGAACAACCACGCCGATCGTCGTGGTCTTCTTGACCCGGAGACTGCGCGCAACGTAATCAGGATGGAAATTCAGCGCCTTCATGGCGTCCTGAACCCGCGCCACCACCACCGGTCGGACCACCTGTTTGCCATTTACGACGGCCGAGACTGTCGCTACGGAGACGCCAGCCAGCCGGGCAACGTCGCGCATGGTGTAAGAACGATGCTTCGGCAAAGGACTCATGCAAAGTTGCAATCCTAACCGCCTCCAGGCTGGAGCGCAATAGAATACCTCGAATCGATTTTTTTGCAAGTGGCTGCTGGGACCCAATGAACACTTGCGTGCAGGCATGAATTTAAGCGCGATTAAAAGATGTTGTCCAGCGTTTTCTTGAATTTATGGAGTCTCAAGGGTTGTCTTTGCCTTACAGAAGACGTTTGAGCGTATACAGTTGAATCGATTCGATTTTTCGAGTAGATTAGCTCTGCCATTACAATCTCAGCCAGGATTTTTGTGGAAATACTCTCACTCGAAGAGCCTCGACGGAGCTGATATGGGACAACCAGTGTTCATGTTTTGGCCCGGGGACGGCAGAAAAGCCCCCAATGACCTCGCACGACCGAGCATTGAGGAAGCCACCCGCCAACTTGAACACGCGCTTAGAAAACTTGGTCGTGAACCCCGCTTGATCGAAGGTTTTATCTCGAAGCCGCATGAATCCATGGAGAAGCTGGGCCCGATTGACGATCCGATGATAGGGGTCTGCGTGCACTGGTTTTATGCCACGCACACGACGGAAGGAGTTGTGGGCAAGAACAATCCTCTCTTACTCGCCAGCAATTTTTCAGGTCAATGGCCGGGATTGGTGGGGCTGCTCAACACTGGTGCTTCCCTGGAAAGCCTGGATCGCCGTTTTTCGCGCATTTGGACCGATTCGAAAGATTGGACCTCTGACAAGAATTTCATGAACCGCCTCGCCGAATGGTGTGAGACCGGGAGAATCTCCTATCCTGAATCGGACCTTTCCTACGCTGCCCCGGTTTCCGCTGATGCTCGGAGCCTGGCCCACGCTGTGGCGCAAGAAATCAAAACGCGGCGAATTCTGATTTTGATGTTGGGCGACACTTCGATGGGTATGATTAATGGGTATTTCGGAGCCCGACTGCTCCCTCACTACGGGTTCGCCGAGCACAAAATAGACCAGGCCTGGATCATAGATCGGGGCAGAAAGCTGAATACGAAGCGCATTCACGATGCTTTTGCATTCGTACGAGATCGCGGCGTCGCTTTCCACTGGGGCGAAAATGGTTCGTCCGATTTTGACGAGAGTGCAACTTGTGAGCAACTTCGTGATTATCTGGCCGTGCTCGATCTAGTCGGCGAATACAAGGCCGATTGTCTTGGCTGGCAGTATCAACTCGGTTTGATTCCGCTGCGTCCACCCTCGGATTTCGCCGAAGGTTTGTTCAACTCCACCTGCCGTCCAGAATCGAACGGCGACACCGTCGTTTGCGCGACCGAGGCCGATCAAGGCAACGTGATCCCGATGGAACTGATGAAGAGGCTGCTGAAGCGCAAAGGACTCCATCAGGCAGTGTTTTTCCACGACGTGCGCTGGGGTGGAGAGTGGGATAACCGATTCATCTGGGTTCTCCTGAACTCCGGATCGAGTGGCGCCTATGCGTTTAATCATGACCCGAGCACGCTTCGGGGTGTGCATTCTTATCGTCAGCCCGCGGCGTATTTTCCGACTCCGGGGGGTACCTTCACGGGAGAAAGCCTGCCGGGCGAGGTGACCTGGGCCCGAAGCTACATTCGCGATAGCGTCTTGTGGATGGACATCGGAAAAGGTGAAGTCGTTAAACTACCCGCCGAAGTTCGGGAGCAATGGTGGACGAGCACAACCCGGGAATGGCCGTTGATGGCTGCCGATCTTGGCATGCCTCGCGATACCCTCATGGCTCATTACATGTCCAATCACATTGCCGTGGCTTATGGCGATATCTTTAGTGAGATGATTGCGCTCTCGGAGGAATTGGGTTTCAAGGTGCGCATCATCTCTCACGAAGATTAGTCAGAAGCTCGATCGCGCAACTATGGCCGGAGATGACATTCTCGAGCTGTTGCGGCGCGATCGATTGGTTTCCGCCCATGCGGTACTGATAACTCCGCTTGGAGGCGGAGTCTCGTCTGACGTTTTCCTCGTCGAGCAGGAGGCCAAACGGTTTGTTGTAAAGCGAGCTTTGCCCCGACTTAAGGTTAAGGACAATTGGCAAGCGGATACAGGACGCAACCGGGTTGAGTACGAGTTCTTGCACTATCTGCGGGGCATTATTCCGGATTGTGTTCCCGGTGTTCTTGCGGTTTGTGATGGCTACTTCGCGATGGAGTATCTCGGACCGGAGTATAAGAACTGGAAGGAAGTACTTCTGGCCGGCGATTGTCGCGTAGCAGTGGCGGCGCAGGCGGCAAGACTGTTGGGCATGCTGCACCGCATTTCGTACGGCAACGCGGAACTCGCACGTCGATTTGATACCACTCCGAATTTTCATCAACTCAGAACAGATCCTTACCTTCTGACCACAGGCAGACGCCATCCCGCACTACAGAAAATGTTTGAAGCGGAAGCTCTCCGGCTGGAGCAAACTCGGGAGTGTCTGGTTCACGGGGACTTCAGCCCCAAGAACATTCTTATTGGGAACGGCCGGTTCGTGTTGCTCGATTGTGAGGTAGCCTGGTATGGAGATCCGGCATTCGATCTGGCCTTTCTGATAAATCACTTACTTTTGAAGTCGCTCTACCGTGCTCCCATCGATCATGGGTTTGAGAAGCTGATCGAAGAATTCATCAGCACTTATTTCTCGGAACGAGAACTTCACGGCAGTGCCGGCGCTGTCTTTTCTTCAAGGACAGCGAAACTACTGCTGATGCTCTTGCTGGCGCGCATCGACGGTAAATCGCCCGTTGAATACGTAAATGGTGAGGACAAGCGCAATTTCGTGAGAGCCTTTGTATCGGATCGCCTGGCCCGACCAGGGATGGACCTGAATCGATTGGTTGTGGACTGGTTCAGGGGCCTGCAAACTGAAGTGTGGCGCAGCTGAAATGAGAATCGCAGAAGTCTCCGCATTCCAGATATTCGATTCACGCGGCAATCCGACCGTGCAGGCCGATGTCGTCCTCGAAAACGGTATTCGAGGATCTGGGTTAGTGCCATCCGGAGCCTCCAAAGGTTCTCACGAAGCGTTAGAACTGCGCGACGGCGATTCTTCATATTTTCGCGGAAAATCCGTACTCACAGCCGTCCAGCATGTGAACGACGAGATTGCCCGATCTATCCAGAGATTAGATGCCGACGATCAGGCCTCTATTGATCGGATTCTTGTGGAGCTTGATGGCACTCCGAACAAGGCGCGCCTGGGAGCGAATGCAATCCTTGCCGTTTCTATGGCAGTTGCTGACGCGGCAGCCCGCGCCAGTGGCGAGATGCTTTGTGAATCCCTCGTTCAAGACCATGGAACTCTGATCCCGCTCCCTGAAATTCAGATCGTCGGCGGCGGCGCTCACGCCGATCACCGCATGGACATTCAGGATTTTCTTCTGATTGTAGTTGGGGCACGGACGTACCTAGAATGCCTGGAAATCACTTTCAATGTCTATAACGCGGCCAAAGACGTACTAAGATCGCGTAAGAAACTGTTTGGAGTTGCGGACGAAGGTGGTTACTGGCCAGAATTCGATACAAACGAAGAAATTCTCGACCTGATGATCGAAGTTATCGAGCGTGCAGGTTACATTCCAGGCAAGGATGCAGCGATTTCGCTCGACATCGCTGCCTCTGATTTGTTTGACCCCAAAGCCGGCTTGTACCGCTTCTCCAGAGAAGGCAAGACTTTTACCTCCGATCAGTTCGCGCGGCTCATTGTGGGATGGTGTGAGAAGTATCCAATCGTTTCCGTGGAAGATCCGATGTCTGACACAGACTGGGACGGCTGGCTCAAAATACGCGCCGCTCTGGACGGCAAAATTCAGATCATCGGCGATGATTTGTTCTGTACGAATCCGAAGCTGATCCAGAAGGGTATTGAAGCTGGCATCGCGAATGCAGTGCTCATCAAGCCGAACCAGATCGGAACCGTTACCGAAACGATCGAAGCGATTCGCCTTACCCAAAACGCTGGTTGGTTACCGGTGGTCAGCGCGCGTTCCGGGGAGACCGAAGATGCATTCATCAGCCACTTGGCAGTCGCGACCAACGCCGGGCAGCTGAAAGTCGGCTCATTCTCCCGCAGCGAGCGCATGGTGAAGTGGAATGAACTCATTCGCATACAGCATGCGCTGGGCGAGAAAGCCCGCTTCATAGGTTGGAATATATTCCGGGAGCGCCGCTCAGGAACTCCCGGAGAGAATTTTTCGCACCCGCTCGTCTAATCAAGACTGCAGGATCCAAATGTGTCTAACATACCGGGCACCTTATTTGCCGGCGTTTCCAGGACCTCCAACCGGATAAAGCTTGGGCAAGCGATCTGCGACCGGAGGCAGAGGAGGAAAGGGCGCATGCGGCTCCGTCTGGTACCAATAGGCGACCGAGAAGTAATTGTCTGAGCGATGATTTGCGTGTCCGTGCTCAATCGTCGCCTTGATCGATTTCGTAAATGGAATCGGCGAATCGAGGTGGAAACGATAGACGGACGAACCCCGCCCCGCACGCTCCGCCCCAACCACCGGCGCACCGTACAGTTCATATGAGAAAGCATGTCCGCCAAAGTCCCATGCCCCCAGGAAGTAGTCCTCGGTTCCGGTTCCGTTGATCGAAGGCAATTTTTCGCCGTCAATGAAGAACATGTCATCCCCTTCCCCCCACCAATCGTCCTGATTCTCAAGAACTGACATGGTTACGCCGACAAAATGGCCACGCCCACTCGCCTCCAGCCACACATAGTTATCTTTACCATCGAGGTTCTTCTTGCCGTCGATGGCTGGATCGCCGTTGCTCTCCCATCGGTTCGTCCAGCCTTTTGCCGGCGTAGCCTGCCGATACTGCGCGTGAAAATACAACGTATCCGGAGGAAGAGCGTGCTTGTAAGAGCGGTAGTCGATATTGAAATAGAAAGCATCGACCGCGCGGCTCCCCTCGTTGGTTACCGTCAAGCGTGCAGATTTCTGGAACGGCATCGGAAAGAACGAATTCAACGCGTTGTCGGGAGCAACCTGCAAGGGCAGCGATTGATAGAGCACATAATCTCCCAGCCCCAGACCGAAGAAGTCGCCAACAGGAGTCTCGACACTCGGCGTTGCCTCGCCATCCCAGTAGGCTCGCAACACGAGTTTCTTGAGGTGATACTTTTCGGGCGATGCAATCGTGAACCAGACATGTGTAATGATGCCCGGGCCTGCGTCGTCGACCAATGTAAGCGTCTGACCGGGTGCGATGACACGAGAATCCGCATTGCCTCCGCTACGGTCATAGCTCGATGATCGTTTCTGAACGTAATCACGTGCTGCTGGAAGACCAGACAGCAGGTCGGTCGTACTCATTTCGGTCTGTGCGACCGCTGAAACACAAAGTGCCAGACTTAATAAGACAGCTCGGATTGACATTTGCCTCCTTCGCCGGACAGCGAGATGTTTTCAAAAGCGGTTCGTCATGCTGCGGATGAGCTCGTGATGCCCGTTGCCAGCCGGAGCACTTCTTCCTGGCTCGACTCGGCCGTTGTGACGATTCCAGCCTGGCGTCCTTCCCGCAACGCCAGAATCCGATCACAGCAGCGCCATAATTCCGGTAATTCAGAGCTCACCAGGATCACTCCTTTGCCACCTTTGGAAAGCTCATCAATGATCGAGTAGATCTGCTCCTTCGCCGCAACGTCGATTCCGCGGGTCGGATCATCGAGGAAGAGTACCGAAGGTTCGGCCAGGAGCCAGCGAGCGAGAACGATTTTCTGCTGGTTGCCGCCGCTCAACCTCGAAATGGCTGTCTCGGGCGAAGCCGAAATCGCAAGCTTCTTCTGGTAGGCGTTGATTTTCTCTGCTTCCTTGCGGAATTTTCCCCGGCCAAAGCTTTGAATCACGGCGATTGAAGCATTTTCCCGCACCGACATCTGTGGGAAAATTCCCTGCCATCTGCGATCTTCAGGCAAAAGGCAAAAACCCTGACGAATCGCCTCTGCGGGAGAGTCGGGATGAAAATCGGCTCCCTTCAACTGAACCGATCCCTCCAGCCGTTCTCGCAAGCCGAACATAGTTGCTCCCAACTCACTTCTTCCGGCTCCAACTAGCCCGGCGATTCCCAGCACTTCACCCGCAGCCAGCTGAAAATGAATGTCCGACAAGAAACTCGTTTTGAGGCCTTTGACATCGAGCACGATCTCCGGTCCACAATTTCGGGCGGCCCGTGCCTTGCAATCGAGCTTACGGCCAACCATCAGCGTGATCAGATCGTCGGCGGTGAGTTGATGGATGGGGCAAGTGCCCACAAGCTGCCCGTCCCGCAGCACGGTTACTCGATCGGCAATCTGTCGTACCTCAGCCATTTTGTGCGAGACATAGACGAACGAGACTCCATCTTCCTTTAACTGCCGGATCACTTCGAACAACGTTCGGACGCCGTCTTCGGTGAGCGAACTTGTCGGTTCGTCGAGCAAGAGCACGCGGGAAGCCAGACTCAGAGCCCGGGCGATCGCCACTCGCTGGATCTGTCCAATCGACAGCGAGCGCAATCGAGTTTCAGGATCAACGTCCAGTCTTACTCTCTGCAGGTAGGTCGAAGCCCACCGGTGAAGCTGCGACTTGCGAACAATTGATGACTCATGGACGGAAGGATTTGCGATCGCCAGGTTCTCTGCCACCGTGAGATGCGAAAAAAGGTCAAGCTCCTGAAAGACAATCCCGATGCCCAGTTGCTGGGCTCGCAAAGGATGGTCGATTGTGACCTTCTCACCGGCAATTAAGATTTCTCCCTCATCCGCGGCTACTACACCGGCAAGAATCTTCGCCAAAGTGCTCTTGCCCGCGCCATTTTCACCCATGAGCGCGTGAACTTCGCCCTTTTGCAGTGAGAAACTCACATTCCGCAGCGCTTGCGTCCCTTGGAACCTTTTGCTGATATTGCGAGCCTCAAATATGGGTATCATTTCATCTCAGAAGGTGAGCTTTTGATACATCTGGCTGGCGTTCGCGGAAGTGATGAGTTCCGGCTGAAGAATGTATTGCTTCTCGGGATGAAAGTTCGGATTGCGGATGATTTGATCACCGATTTCCACCGCCTTATCGACACAGAGTGGGTAGTAGAAAGTGGCAGCGAGAACGCCATCCATAACTTTCTTGATCCCGCCCGCTGGTCCACCTAGACCGTCGACCCCTATGAAAATCATGTCTTTCTCGCGGCCCAGGTCGCGAGCCGCAACATAGGCTCCGACCGCCATGGGATCGTTGTGCCCGTAGACCACATCGATCTCAGGTTGAGCGCGGAGAATTTCTGACATTCGGTCCCGTGCGTTGCTCTGCAACCAGTCCGCCACGGCCTCATGCACCACGCGAATACCCGGGTAACGATTCATGACGGCATGCGCTCCGTTGTAGCGCTCCATTTCGGCCTCGACTCCTAACAAGCCTCGAATCTCGACGACCTTTCCCTCAGGCTTTCCATGTTTATG
Organism: uncultured Acidobacteriaceae bacterium; assembly: GCA_963772045.1. Lineage (GTDB taxonomy): Bacteria > Acidobacteriota > Terriglobia > Terriglobales > Acidobacteriaceae > Sulfotelmatobacter. The sequence goes on from CAVYWC010000010.1 coordinate 302,655, forward strand.
GGTGAGACTGTCCACAATGAACTGGCCCGCCATCTGGCCAATGGCCAGATTATCCGCGCCGACGAAAGTTGTGTAATTCGGTTGAGTGATGTCGCGCTCAAGGCAAATCACGGGGATGCCCGCCGTCATGGCGCGCCCCATCACCTCGGTCAAAGGCGCTCGCTCGTTCGGAGCCACGATCAGCAGGTCCGGCTTCTGCCGGATGAAGGTCTCGATTTGCGCGATCTGTTTGCTGTTATCCTGCTGGGCATCCTCGATAACCAGCTGCACATCGCCTTTTTCAGCGAACAACTTCTGCATGAGCTGATTCTGCGCAGCGCGATAGGGCTCCGCGTTATTGCATTGGCTGAATGCGACGAAGTATCGTTTGGAGCGTTGCGCCGATCTATTGCAATCTGCCAGCCCGAGCGCGAGCAGCGCAACAAGGAGGGCCAGCAGAAGTCTCCGTTTCATGTGGACTCCTTGCTGGTTTGCTGCAACCAGAACGGCGCCGATGATGATAACGGCCTTCACGATCATCTCGAGGTTGCTGTCGATATTGTTGAGACGAAGAATGTTTGTGAGAACGCCGATAATCAGCGTGCCGACCACTGTCCCGCTGATTGAACCGCTGCCGCCCATCAAGCTGGTTCCCCCGATGACGACGGCGGCAATTGCTTCCAACTCGTAAGCGACGCCCGTATTCGGATTCCCCTGATGATTTTGTGCGGCGTGCAACACACCGGCATAGCCCGCCAGCAGGCCGGTCATCGTATACACGAGAATTTTTGTTCGCGTGATGGCGAGACCCGCATATTCCGCAGCTTTTTCGTTATCGCCTACGGCGCGCACATATCGTCCGAAGACTGTCTTGGAGAGAAGAGCGCCGAGTGCAACCGACAGCACCACATACGAACCGATGACGACTGCTTTGGTGGAAAGCGTCTGCGCAAAAACCGAAGCGATGTCGCTTCCGAAACCAAGATCAACGTTGGAATTTGAGGTCAGCCATCGCGCCAAACCACGGATACCAATCATTGTCGCCAACGTGACGATAAACGGCTGGATTCGCCACCGTGCGATGATCGCCCCATTTGCGAGTCCAACCAGGGCACCTCCCACCAGGGCGGTCACGACCGCGGCCATGATGCCGACCGATGGCGCCCAACCGAAAGCGACGCGTGTCAGCACGAGCGTCACTAACGAGGAGGAAAAGGCCAGAACCGTCCCCACGCTCAGATCGATTCCGCCCGTCAGGATGACAAAGGTCATCCCGAGAGAAATAATCCCGATCTCCGATACTTGCCGAAGAATATCAGTAATGTTCCCCGCTTCAAGAAAGACCAGTCCTCCGCGCGGAGAGTGCGGGCTGGCCACCAGGGCGATCAGAAAGATCGCGACCAGCCCGATCACGCTCTTCAGGCGCGAATAGAGCGGTCCGTGGCGAAACCGCAACTTTGGGGAAGGAATGACTCTGCCCACAGGTTCCTGCTGCACGGAATCGGGGGCATATTGGGTCATCGATTTTTTCTGCAGAAGATAGAACAGTCTGCCACAAACTTGGCCATCCGCACCGGTAGAGGATTGCTCTAAGGCTCGAACCCCGTGCCCGCTCCGGCCGCTGGTTCAGCCCTAACCAGCATGCCAATCTACTATGTATTTCTAAACGTTTCAAACAAAATGAACAGTCAAGAGGCCGAACCCAATTCCAGACTCCGGGAGTTACCTGCGGATTTTTCCTAACTCTCGAAACACCGGCGCCCGGCAGGACGAAAGTCTTATTATTTCCCGGCAATTACGACACTTTGCAGCTGCGGAGGCAGTCAGGCTTTCAAACGGGCCCCAATGCTTCGGCAAAGAGACTCCAGAAAAGCTGGCAGCGCCACTGATGCGCTTGTGATATAAACGATCCGATTCGAGCTGGCGAGTACGACTCGCTCCCCTCAGTCGGCCGCAGTCTCGATTTTCCTGCGAGCGAGAGATGACTGAAACCCATAACGAAACCGAAAAGCGGAATATCATGCCAAGGATTGCCTGCGTCGGCGGGTTTCTCGGGTCCGGCAAGACAACCGCAATCATAGAAGCTGCCCGCATCATCACCGCTCGTGGTCTGCGGGTTGGGATCGTCACCAACGACCAGGGAAAAAACCTGGTCGATACCGCGCTCGTAACCAGCCATGGTTTTCCCGCGGAAGAAATCAGCGGTGGCTGTTTCTGTTGCAAGTTCGAGGATTTCGCGAGGCACTCCCATAGGTTGGTCGAGAGATTCCGGACGGACGTAATCTTGGCTGAAGCAGTCGGCAGTTGCACCGACCTCTCAGCCACGGTTTGTAGCCGGCTGCGGATTTACCATTCCACTGAGTTTGAAGTCGCACCTCTGACAATCATGGTCGATCCGGACCGCGCTCGAGAAATGAGCGCAACCAGCGCGGGTTTTGCGGACACCGTCAAGTATCTGTTCGAAAAACAATTGGCCGAGGCGGATCTGATTGTTCTCACAAAATCCGATCTGATGAGCGACAAGGAAGTCAGCGAAACCCGGGAACTGATTCGTCGGTTCAACTCTGGCGCCCCGATTCACGTCATCTCGGCAAAGACCGCTTCCGGTGTGAGCCAATGGGTGGAGGACATCCTCACCGCGAGTGCCGGAGAACGCAAACTTGAACTTGACTATGAGACTTACGGGCAAGCCGAATCTACCTTGGCCTGGCTGAATGCTACGGTCGACGTGTCCTCCCATCGCCAGTTTCGCCCCAGACAGTTGTGTGAACATTTGATGTCCTCGATACAACGGATGTGCGCACACCACGAATTCGCGGTTGCACACATAAAGATAATGTTCGTCACTGCGGAGGGAAATGATTGGATTGCGCTGACCAACAGTGGCGGCCATCCCGCCTGGGGAATGATGCACGGGTTATCGCCTTGCAACGAAGCTTCTGTGATCATCAACGCCCGGATATGCACCGCGCCTGATGAACTGAGGAGAATCATCGAGCACTCGATCGGGAAGATCACGGCTGAACAGAAAATTACCGCCGCCGTGTCTCACGTGGAGTGCTTTTCTCCCAAGCCTCCCACACGCCCGGTCATGCTTGAAATCGCATAATCACTCAGAGAGGCGCAAGATGGCCAAGAAGAAAGGAATAAATCGGAGAGAGTTCCTGGGTTCCACTTCAGCGGCAGCCCTGGGTCTCGCCGCTCTCGGTGGCGCGTCAGAGCCCGCCATCCAGCAGGCATTTCGTTCGGACGCCGGTTCCGTGATTCCATTCTCCCGGAAAGCATTATTCGCGCCGCGAACTCAGAGGACACTGTCAGGACCGCGGCTCTCAGAAGTCGCGTTTCCGTTGGGCGGGATCGGCACAGGAACCATTTCTCTGGGTGGGCGAGGCCAACTTCGTGACTGGGAGATATTCAACCGTCCGGGCAAAGGAAAAATTTTACCTTTCAGTTTCGTCGCGCTCTGGGCCCGCCCCGAGGGAGAAGCAGCAATCGTAAAGGTGGTCGAAGCGCCTCTGGAACCTCCTTACCGAGGCCCTGGCGGATTCAGCCGGGATTCCGCGGAAGGGCTCCCACGGTTCAGATCTGCATCCTTCACCGGGGCGTACCCATTCGCGCGCATTGCATTCGAGGATGCAGCCGTCCCGGTTTCAATATCACTTGAGGCTTTCAATCCATTTATTCCCCTGAACGTCGACGACTCCAGCCTTCCCGTCGCTATTTTCCATTACCAGATGAAGTCAACCTGCGATAGACCAGTGGATCTCGCCCTAGCCTTTTCGCTGCTCAACGCGATTGGCTATGACGGAAAAGCGAACCTTGATGATAGGAGATATCCGGGCTTCGGTAAGAATTCCACATCCCTTCGCCGAGACTCGGCGGGCGGATTGGGCCTTTCCGGACTGGATATGACGTCGGCAAAGTACAGCCCGGAAGACATTCCATTCGGCTCGATGGCGTTGATGACTACCACGGAAGCGTTGACTGCGAGAACAGCATGGCCTCATGGCGATTGGTGGGATCCGTTTCAGGAGTGGTACGACGAGTTTGCCTCTTCCGGTCAACTGCATGACGCCGAGCCCACAGGCCCTTCGGCTGACGGCGAAACCAATTACGCAACTCTGGTGCCGCACGTTCGGCTGCTCCCCGGCGAATCGAAAACAATTACGTTTTTGCTCGCCTGGTACTTCCCCAACCGTGAAAACTACTGGAACGAAGAAAAGGAAGTCCAAGGGCAGAAACTGAAGAACTACTACGGTGCCCGCTTCCAGAGCGCGTGGGAGATCGGACGGGACACAATTTCTCGTCTGAACGAACTCGAGCAGAAGACACGTGAGTTCGAGCGAGCGTTCTATTCGAGCAGCCTTCCCGGCCATGTGCTCGAAGCCGTTTCCACGCAAGCGGCGATCCTGCGCACTAACACCTGCATGCTGCTTGAGGGAAAACAATTCTTCGCCTTTGAAGGCTGCGACGACAATGCGGGCTGCTGTCCGCTGAACTGCACGCACGTATGGAATTACGAACAGGCGCTGGCGTTTCTCTATCCGGAACTGGAGCGTTCGATGCGCCGTACGGATTTCACCTACAACATGCGCGAAGACAACAGCATGGCCTTTCGAACCCTGATTCCTCTCGGCCGTGCGCAGTGGAATTTCCTTCCAGCGGCTGATGGGCAAATGGGCTGCATCATGAAGCTGTATCGCGAATGGCAGGTTTCAGGAGATACGGAATTTCTGAAACAGCATTGGCCGGGAGCCAAGCGAGCCCTCGAATTTGCCTGGACCCATTGGGACGCCGACAAAGATGGCTTGATGGAGGGACAGCAGCACAATACGTATGACATCGAATTCTATGGTCCGAATCCGATGATGAGCACCCTCTATCTTGGTGCTCTCCGCGCCGGCGAGCTGATGGCCCATGAGTTACGCGACGAACAATCAGCGGATTCTTACCGACAAATCAGAGAACAGGGACTGCAAAACATTGAGCGGCTCTGGAATGGACAGTTTTACATTCAGAAAATTCCACCCGCTGACAAGATTCGTCCCATGGAGAAATACGCCGACCCTGACTGGTACACCCGCACAGTCCAAGATGGCAAGATCCGGTATCAATTTGGCGCGGGCTGCTTATCAGATCAGCTTCTCGGCGGCTGGTTTGCTGACATGATCGGCCTGGACGTGGGATTGCCTGCGGAGCGGATGAAGCAGACGTTGCAATCGATTTATCGGTACAACTTCAAGAATGGATTCTACGACCTGCCGAACACACAACGGATCTATGCGCTGAATGACGAAAAAGGTCTTCTGTTATGCAGTTGGCCGAATGGCGGGCGTCCCACGCTGCCCTTCGTGTACTCCGACGAGGTCTGGACAGGAATTGAGTTTCAAGTGGCAGCTCACATGATTCATCACGGCCTCGTCGAAGAGGGACTAGCCATCGTCAAAGGAGTAACGGAACGGTACGACGGCCTGCGCCGGAATCCGTGGAATGAGGTCGAATGCGGGTCTCACTATGCTCGTGCGTTGGCCAGTTGGTCGGTGCTGATGGCGCTCTCAGGATTTCACTACTCCCGGACCGATCACGCCTTGGCCTTTTCCCCAGCGGTCAATTCTGAAGACTTTCGATGTTTCTTTGCGGCGGGTTCAGCGTGGGGAGAGTACAGCCAACAAATACAACCGAAAGCGCAGTCGATCAGGCTAGAAGTAGCTCACGGTCAACTTCCGTTGCGCTACTTGACTGTGACAAATGACACGGGTGCGCACAAGGTTGCGATCACGAAACTGCAAGTTGCAGGCGGCGAACCTGCGCAGCGGCACGAGCTAAGTATCGACCAAAGAACAGTGCAGATCGACTTCATCGAACCTATAAGCCTTGCCAGCGGCACAGCATTGAGTTTCGTTTTAGCCGCCGTTTAAGCCACAGATTACACCGTACCGATGACCGATCATGTTTTGCCAGCCTGAAATGCAACGCGTCTGGATTTAGCCCTGCGCGAGCAACCCACCTTCCACCATCAGGCATGAACCCGTAATATAGCCCGCGTCCGCCGATGCAAGCATGCGAACGCCGCGGGCAATATCCTCCCCGCTCCCGAACCTGCCGAGCGGAATTTTAGAAAGGATTCGCTGCTCATCTTCCGGATGGATAGAAAAGTGATAGCGCAGTAGCGGACTGTCCGTGGCGCCCGGGATGATGCAATTTACTCGAATTCCGAAAGGCGCCAGATCGAGCGCAGCGGCATGCATGAATGCCACCTGGCCACCCTTGGTCGCAGCGTAACCCGTGTAACCGGGGTAAGACATGAAAGCATGGCCGGAGGAGCAAATGATCATGCATCCCGATTTTTGCTTCTTCATGTACTTGCTGGCGACCTTGCAGCACAAAAACGTGCCCGTAAGATTGGCCGAGATCATCTGATCCCAATCGTCTTTCGTGGTCTCATCGATTGGCTTATTGATCTGGACGGCCGCATTGGCAAAGAGAATATCAATCCTTCCGAACTTATCAGCGGCCGCGGCAAAGCTTGCCTCTACCTGACTTTCAATGCCAATGTCGGTTCTCAGGAAGAGAACGCTCCCGCCTTTGCTCTGGATCTCAGCTTCAGTCTCTTTTCCTGCCTTTTCGCCACGGCTGAGAATCACGACATGTTCGCCGTCGCGAGCAAACAACTCCGCCGTCGCTTTGCCAATTCCCGAGCTTCCACCACTAATCACGATCACACGATTGCTCAATTTGAGTTCCCCTTTTCATGAATGATCGACGATTATGAATACTGAAAATAATCCTTATCAGAGCGGCCCTCCAACGTTGACGTACCTCGCTTGCGAGCGATCGGAAAGATTGTGCTCTAGAGAGTGCATCTTCAGCGAGCAACCGTCATAGGGCATGTTCTTTTCGTAGAGCGGTCATGACATGTTCGCTGGAACTTGGGGCCAGCCTGCCATAGGGACTCTTTGCCGGTCCGACAGGACGCCCGCACGCCGCCAACGCACATCGCAGCCTCGCCTCTCGTTCCGTTCCGTAGTTCAAAACCCGCCAGAGGCGAACCAGTCGTTCATGAATTTCCCGTGCCTTGGAGTGATTGTTGTTCTGGAAAGATGTATAGAGCTCAACGCAATCGCGCGGGAACACGCTCGCGATATTTGAGATAAAACCGCGAGCTCCAAGAACTAGCGCAGGATAGTGTAGATCTTCTAGGCAGGAATAAACCGGAACGTCCGGATGTGAGTACAAAAGATCGACGAGCACGTGCATGTCCGCCGCTTCGAATACACCATCGACCAACTTCCTTTGGACTAGCATTCGGGCTGAATCGGCACCCACTACGCTCCCGGCAAGACAATCTGCCAGTAGCAGCGGGAGCCGCAGCAGAGCCCTTAGTTCCCCGAACAGCTCCGCCAGCCCTTCCACTCCAGGTTGAGCGAGATAGTGCGGTTGCGCGACAAGAATGACGTCGGCTCCGCCCTCCTTCACAGCACGGACAAGTTCCAAGGCCTCCGGAGACGCGTCGGGAAATACGGTCGCAAACAGCGGTTTTTTCGAAGAGCGTCTGATCGCGCCGCACAAGGACGAAAGTTCGTCTGGCGTAGCGCCGATTACTCCTCCCAAAATTCCTCCCACCGAGAGGCCCTGTACACCTGCATTATCGAGTAGTTCTACCTCACGGCTAAGCCGATCAAAATCGGGCTCCTCGACGCTGGAATAGGGAATGATGACGTCGGCGATAACACCCGATGGGAGGGATTGAGTTCTTTGCACAAGTTCCTCTGTGAAAGTCCTTGCCGGTTACTGCCTAATAACACGGGCAACATCGGCGCCTTTTGCTCGGGAGCCCGACTAACCCTATGCTCGCGCTTCCTGCTCGCTAGCCACTGCGGAAGGCAGAAGCTCTTTCAGCAAGCCTCCGGCGCGAAGCGCAGCCTCAATCGCCTTCGCAACCCCACCTGTGGGCCACTGGAAGGGCCGCCGCGGTTTACCAACTGGCCGATTCGCCATCAGGGCAGCATACTTGGCGCGAGAGCTAAAATCCGCAGCGTCAACCGCTCTCCAAACCGGAGCAAGCTTGTTATGCAAGCTCAACGCCAGTTCATAATCGCCGGCCTTAACGGCGTTCAGCATGGTTACCGTTTCGCGGGGGAAAATCGCGGAAGTGCCGGAGATGGTGCCGTCAACGCCGATCATGAACGACGGGTAAATGATATCGTCGATTGCAGAAAAGATTTTAATCTTGCCAGCCATTTCCGCCACCAGCGCCACCAGCGTATGAATGTTGCGGCCACTCTGCTTGATCCCCACAATGGCGGGATTCTCCGCGACAAGCTCCTGCAAAGATTCGATGGCGGCTTGTGCGCTCGGCATCACGTTGTAGATAAGCAGGGGAATTCCGGAGGCATCGGTGATCGCGCGATAATAGTCGGCCAACACAGCTGTATCCGCCGAAATGTGAAAGTGCGGTGGTGGTACCTGTAAACCCTCGGCGCCCGCTTTCTTCAATGCCCGCGCAAGCCTAACCGCTTCAGCGGAGCTGTCTGCGATGATGGCGCCCAGCACCGGTAGACTCCCGCCGACTGCCTCGATAACGGTTTCAACCGCCTGTTCCAATTCATCAGGCGACATTCCGGCGCCTTCTCCCATGCTCCCGCCAACCACCATGCCAGAAACACCTGCCTCCTGCAGATAATGTGCTTCGGCGGCGAGACCGGCGAAATCAATCTGATCATCATCCCCAAAGGGGGTGAACATAGGCGGAACAACTCCCGCCAGATCACGCAGTCGGTCCGTAACTCACCTCCAAGTCATACAAAACTAACACCTGAAAAGAAAATGTGTCAATAAATCGGAATCAATTCCGCTCTTCGGAATGCGCCGCACCGGTACGAATTCGGATGAATTTCGTCCCGTGTGCCGGCAGATTAGCGCTCAGTCCGTGACCGGTGTTGCCCAGGTCGCGATGCTCCCAAAGGTCCCGCGAATCGACGCTGACCGTGATCCCCAACGCGGACCATTCCACGTGAACGGGAGCCGCACTCGGCCCGCGATTGAAGAATGCAATTGCTTTCGAGCCATCCTCCAGGTCTTTCTCCCACACTTCGACGGAACCCATCTTCAAGACACGAACAGCCTGTCTCCCTAGAGCGTCCTGATTCACGGCGATCACTTCATCGTTGCTGAGCAAACTCAATGTAAAAGCGTCTAGTTTTGTCAGATCGTTTCCGAGGATGAGCGGCGCGTTCAACATGCTCCAGAGCGTAATCCATGTGTATTGTTCGTCCGGCGTGAGCGGCGTTGGACGCAATTTATCGTGCCAGAGAATTTGCCCGATCAGAATATTGTCGGGATCATTCCAACCGCCGGGGCCGGCCCACTGTTCTTTGCCGGCTTCTCCGAATCCGAACGCGTCCGTGCTCTTCCACAATGAACCGTCGATTCCGCTGCCGACGTCGTCGCTGGTTCGCCAGAAGTTGCCTCCCACCTCGCGGCCCCATTCCCATACGTCACCGAGACCATACTGGCATAGATTGAACACCATGTCTCGGTCCAGAGATTTGAGAATAGATCCCATCAATCGGTAGGGCCGGATCAGATCTTCGCGGCGGCGACTGCCCTTAATGAGCTCATCGTAAGAACAGAAATCGTATTTCAGGAAATCAAACCCCCAGGCTGCGAAAAGCTCCGCATCTTGCTGCTCATGTCCGTAACTGCCTTCATAGCCTGCGCACGTCCGCGGACCAGGCGAAATATAGATACCCGCCTTCAGGCCCTTACTGTGAATGTATCCTGTCAACGCGATCATATTGGGAAACATTTCATTCGGCCTAAGAGCGCCTTCTTCATCCCGCGCAGCACCTTTGACCATTGGATCATTGGAACGAGCATTTCTGTTCCAACCGTCATCAATGTTCACGAAAGAGTATCCATGGTCGGCTAGCCCGCTCGACACTAGAGCATCGGCTTGCTTACGTATCAATTCGTCGCTTACATCCGTGTGCGCCATGTACCAGGAACTCCATCCCATGGGAGGCGTTAGCGCGAGCGTGTCTCCGACCACAATGCGCAAAGGTTGAGTATCACCCCCATGGGAATTTTCAGCGGTCAGTAATACGGTATAAGTCCCACGGGCGGGCGCGCGTCCGGAAATGATTCCGGCGCTGGCGTCAAGCGTGAGTTCCGCTGGAAGATCCTTCGCCGAAAACTTGAGGGGGCGTTCGCCAGTCGTTGGAATGCGGAATAGAAAAGGATGCCAGGGTCGAACTCCGTAGATTCTTGGGCCATGAATCCGCGGCACCGCTCCAGGTGGAAGGGAACCAGAAAAAATTTCCGACGGTGGACGTTGTGCCAAACCAAGATTTGGCATGCATAGCAAAACGGCCGCACAAACTTTCAAAATGCGACATGCAAAATAAAGCGGACGTTCCGAACCAACGTCCGCTGAGAAGGCTGTCTTAAGCTTCATGTGCTTTGCCGCGGTTCGGTCAGAGCTTAACCGTAACGGTCTTCAGTTCGGTGTACTGCTGCAATCCGTATTCACCCATTTCTCTCCCGATGCCGGACTGCTTGAACCCGCCGAATGGAGCGCCGGGGTCAAACACATCGTAGCAGTTCACCCACACCGTCCCGGCCCGAACCTTGTTCGCGATGGCGTGGGCCTTGCCGATGTCACGGGTCCAGACCGCCGCAGCCAAACCGTACATCGTCCTGTTGGCTCGCCGGACGACATCATCCATGTGGTCGAACTTGATGATGCTCATCACGGGGCCAAAAATCTCTTCGCGAGCGATCTTCATATCATCTTTGACATCGACGAACACGGTAGGCTCGATGAAATAGCCCCGCGAACCGACCCGCTTGCCGCCGCACGCGAGTTTGGCGCCCTCACGTTTGCCGGTGTCGACGTAGCCCATGACCTTCTCGAACTGCACGTCATCGACCTGAGGACCCTGCTCGGTATCCGGATCGAGCGGATCGCCAACTCTGCGCTTTTTCGCACGGGCAACGCTTCGTTCCACGAATTCGTCGTAGCACTTGGCTTCGACAAAGACGCGGGAACCGGCGCAACAGCATTGGCCCTGGTTGAAGAATAGACCGAAATGCGTTCCTTCCACCGCCTCATCCATATCGGCATCGGCGAAAATGATGTTCGGACTCTTGCCGCCCAATTCAAGCGTCACGCGTTTGAGATTGCTCTTGGCTGCGAGTTCCATGATGATGTGCCCGACTTCCGTCGATCCCGTGAACGCCACTTTATCCACGTCCATGTGACTGGCGATGGCTGCTCCTGCCGTCGGGCCATATCCCGGCAACATGTTGACCACGCCCTCGGGGAATCCGGCTTCGGTAATCAGTTCGCACATGCGCAGCGCCGTCAATGGAGTCTGCTCAGCCGGCTTCATCACGATCGTATTCCCGGTGGCCAATGCAGGAGCCAGCTTCCATGTCAGCATCAATAGGGGAAAGTTCCACGGAATGATCTGTCCGACCACTCCAACCGGTTCATGTCTCGTGTAGGTGAAGTAATTGCCTGCTATGGGGACCGTTCTACCCTGAACCTTGTCGGCCCAGCCCGCATAGTAGCGGAACGTGGCTATAACTAGGCCTAGGTCCGCAGCTCTGGCCACGTGGTAGGGCTTGCCATTGTCGAGCGATTCGAGCATCGCCAATTCGTCGGCGCGCTCTTCGACGAGGTCAGCCAGCTTGTAGAGCAGACGTCCTCGTTCCGCAGCCGACATCCGCGGCCAGGGACCGTTTTCGAATGCGTCGCGTGCCACCTTCACTGCTTCGTCCACATCGGCCGCGTCCGCTTCCGCGATCCGGCATATTTCTTCGCCGGTCGACGGGTTGATGGTAGGAAACGTCTTGCCTGATTTGCAATTTACCCAGCGATTATTGATAAAAAGTTGTGTCGGACCAACTGCGATCGAGAGTTCTCTTGGCAACGTAGCCATCTGTTCACTCCTTTCGACTTGTGGAGCTACAACGGGGATTACTGTCAGTTTGGGGGAGAGCAGAGCGGAGCGCAAACGCACGCCGTCACATGCTCGCGAGTGTATCACCGTTGCCCATGGTGGTCAATTTTTCGGAATGGATTCCGCGAGGGTTGGCGGAGCTACACTCTCCCGCGCAACATCGGTTTGTTCAAGCACGCGCCTCCGCCCCAGCACGGCCCCGCGCTGGATGGGCTGCACAATCTCCGAGTAGATGGAAAGCCAGCCCGGACGAAGCTCCCGCTTTGGCGGAGACCAATTTTTCAATCTGACCTCAAGATCCTTCACTTTCAAATCAATGCGGCGTCTAGCAACGTCAATTCGGATCATGTCGCCCTCTTGAACCACGGCCAGGGGCCCTCCACAGGCCGCTTCCGGCATGACTTGGCCAATGGCGATGCCGCGGTTCAAGCCGGAGAGTTCACCGTCCGTGACGACGGCAACGCAATCGCCGAGACCCGCGCCTACCAGCGCCGCCATGAGGCTACAAGCAAAGACGGTCCCGGGTCCTCCGACTGGCCCCATCATTCGCAAAACAACCACATCCCCTGCTCGAATGTGACCCTTGCCGAGCTCATCGATGGCGGCGTCTTCATCCTCAAAAACTCTTGCCGGGCCCTCAAATTCCTTGAGAGATCCAGGAACCGCCGACAGCTTCATGATCGCGCCATCGGGCGCCAGGCTGCCGCGTAAAATAGCCAGCCCAGGCTCAGGACGGAAGGGATGGTCCACAGTACGGATGACGTTGTCATCTATCTTTATGGGCTGCCCCAGCACAGTGCGCAACGGAACGCCGGTCACCGTCATGGCATCAAGTTCGAGCCGCTCGCGAAGTCTCGCCTGAACCGCCCGCGTTCCACCCGCCAGATCAAGGTCCTCGATGCGATCGGGACCGTTGGGCTTGATCTGCGTGATCTGCGGAATGTTTGTCCCGAGGCTTTCGAATAGGCCGACAACATCAAGGTCGAGTTCGGCTTCGGTCGCGATCGCGGCGAGATGCCGCACGACGTTGACTGAGGCTCCAATCGCAATCGCCACGCGTATCGCATTCCGAATGGCAGCGGCCGTGATGATCTTGCGTGGAACCACGTCATCCCTAACCAGCTTCATGACAGTTTCGCCAGAAGCCCGAGCCGCTTGCATCAGTTTGGGACTCCCCGCGCGTATCGGAGTAGTGCCCGGCGCCGTCATCCCGAGCGCCTCCGCCATGATGTGCATCGAATTCGCCGTTGCCAGGCCGGCACAGACGCCGGGCCCCTGAATCGCAACCTTAGTCCAGGCCTCCAAATCATCGACACTCATACTGCCGGTCGCGACTGTCCCAACCGCTTTATAGACTTCTTCGATGTCGACGTCGCGACCCCCACAGCTACCGCCCAGTTGATATCCACAGGGCACAACGATCGACGGAACGTTCAAACGCCCGGCTGCCATGAGATGCGCAGGCGTGGTCTTATCGCACGAGGAGAGCAGCACCATGCCGTCGAGGCAAGCTCCTTCGATCATCACTTCGATATCGTTCACAATCAGGTCGCGGCTGGGAAGCAGGTATCGCGCTTTCTTGCCCGCGGAAGTCACGAAATCTGAGGGGGCGGCGGTGCGAATTTCGAATGGCAACCCGCCCAGTTGCCGGATGGAGTTTTGTACTTCCCGCGAGATTTCATCCAGGTGGATGTAGCAGACTGACAGCGTCGAGGATGAATTCACGACCGCAATTTTGGGCTTGATGAAGTCCTCTTCGGTCATGCCCATTGCACACCATTGTGCGCGCCGAACAGCCCATCGCGTGCTCCCTCGCTCGAAATTACTCCGCAACATCTATGGCTCCCTCGCGGTTTTCAAATGATGATCCTGCATCCAGGCCTCGACTTCGACACCCGTCAGGTTTTGGGAACTGATTCTTTCCTGAAGCAACAAAGCTGATGCGGCGCCAACTGCATATCCCATTCCGAAGCACTGCGCCGTAACTCGCGCTGAAGCCATGGCTTCATGTTCCGCAGACAGGCATCGCCCCGCAGCCAGAAGATTGGTTCCGCTGACAGGAATCAGTGTTTCAAACGGAATGTCGTACGTATCATCGTCGAGATAGGTGATCTTCAAATCGCCGGCGCTGTGATTCTCGATTGGCCAGGCGGAAAATGTCGCTGCGCCGGCGCATTTTCTCGCTTTTAAGACGTCCACATTAGCCAACCTCCTTTTGGCGGCAATCGAACGACTCTGACGAATTCCCACCTGGGCTCCCGTGTCGACGATGTACGAGTGCTCGAATCCAGCGATCTTGTCCTTCAAGAAACGCGCATACTCGCACGCCTGAATTCGCCCTTCCATCTCGGCAAAGCTGAGATCGGCGCTTCGAATTCCAAGAGGAACCGTGCCGTCAGGGAAGGTAATTCGGGTCATGTTGCACAGCACGTCATGTCCATTGGGCATGGGAAAAAGGTACACGTGATGACGAGGAAGTCTGTAAGCCCCGGATCGATCCGCCGCCGCAACTTCCGCGCTGATTTCAGCCGGATCGCCCTTCATGAACCGCACCATATCGACGCCGCCAACGCGAAAAATCATCGTCGGCGTCTGTGCGGTTCCATCCTTGCCGACGGTCGTAGAACCACCTATCGCGTGTACGAGTTCTGCGTCTCCCGACGCATCGATGACAGCTTGCGACCGGATCGCCCGTAATCCTTCTGCCATGCGCACAATCAGTGTCTCTACTCGCTCGCCGTTGCAGAACGCAGTGACAAAGTTGGTGTGATAGAGGACTTGAATCGCTTCATCGCGCAGATAGCCGTCGGCGACTTCCTTCCAAACGAAGCTGTCATGCGGGACCAGCATCGTTCGGCCGAACGGCACCGGCTTGCCCACGCCGCAAGACCGTGCCAACCGATCGTGAAATTCTCCGCCGAATCCGAACACGATCCGCTCGGGCCGATCTCCGCTGCTGAACAATCCGCAGATCGATCCGCTGGCTCCGGCGACGGTCGCGCCCCCGCAGAATCCATATTTCTCCACCAGCAGGACATGCACTCCGCAGCGAGCTGCCCCAACGGCAGCCGCAATTCCCGCAGCGCCGCCACCGATGACGCAAACGTCCGGTGTGGCAACGACGGGAACGGACAAAGCCGGGATCGTGAAGGATTCTGCTGCCATGAAAATCGACGCGGCTGAAGTTGAGCTTGTCCGACAAGCTCAATTCCGCTCTAACCCCGCAGGCAAGCCAGCCTAACAGGGGCAGATCGCGACGTCAACGCATTCGGAATGGATTCCGCACTTTCGTGAGGAGAATCCGTTTTACGCCAGCGCGTATTCAATCGGAAGGGATTTGCCAGAGCGAAGCAATCCGTTCTGCTTCATTCGCTCCATGTGACCATACATCGCAAACTGCAGGAAAATGCCTGCGTCCGTGGGCCAGTTACCGACCTTTGGACCGACTTCGTTCAGAAGCGTTTTGAGGGTAGCACCGCGAGGGTGTTGCTTGAGGCACTGGACAATGCACTCATCCACACGTTCAACAAATTCTCGCGATCGCGAGAGGAATTTCCTGGTCTGCTCATAATGAGTGCTTGGCCAATGCCCGGTGAACAAGTGCTCGATGGGCTGATTCTCCAGAAATTCGATCGTGGCCAGATACGCGTTCACGGTGTAGTAGGTCGGGCCGAACGCAGTTCCACCCGTCACCGTCGGATATCCGCCAGCCTGAACCGCATCACTGGTGAACGCAGCCCGATTCTTCTCATCATAGATTGCGAGGTGACCCTCAGAATGCCCTGGCACATGCCAAACTCGCAGATTCCATTCGGGAGAAATCTCGATCAGTTCGTTGGCTGAAAGTTTGGCCTCGATTTTGCAGGGCCGAGGCGAGTAAACCATGCCTTCCCGGCCGAATCCGAGGCCATGCTCCCTCGCCAGAAAGTTATATCTTTCCGCGTACAGCCGCTCCGGATCTTCAATCAACTCACGGTCGCCTTCATGACAAGCAAGTACAGTAGAAGGAGACGCGTCCTTGATCGCCGGCAAGCCGCCGTGATGGTCCGAGTCGGCGTGCATCGCGATCACCAGGCTCAGCCGTTGCGGAGAAACTCCGATCTTCTCCATGTACGGGAAAATCGCGTCATTCGGAGTTCCGATGATGCCCGCATCAAGCAGTACGACTTTCTCCCCGACAAACAGATACTGCTGAATATACCGGTCGCCGAAGAGCGACTTAATCTCATAAACGTTGGGAAAGATTTGCATCAGCCATCCGTATGAATCAGAAAAATTTGATGTTGAGGATTACATACATCACCAAAACAACAATGGCGTAGAACTCCGGGGTTTGATACCACTTCTCTTCCTTCTCCAAACTCACGGAGTAAGCAAAGGTTAGTCCCTCGATCTTTTTGGGCTCAGGGGGACGCGTCAGAAGAGTCGCAATCACAGTGACGGTTGTGCCGCCGACGAAGGCCCAGACCGAGGTCCAGACGTTCGACGCCATCGGCGTTTTGAAATGGAGGATGCCTAACCGGTACAGCATGTACTCACTGAAGCACGAGACCAAACCGGCTAACAAACCATAAAAAGCCGCAGTGGCAGAGACTCTTTTCCAGAACATCCCCAGCGCGAAAACAATGAAGAACGGTGCGATGGATAGCGCTCCAATCAACTGCATATAATCCATGAGATTGTCGAAGCGCAAAGCAACGTAGGCAGAGACGCAACTCAACGCCGTCCCCCAGATCGTTGCCCATTTCGCGACCCTGAGGTAGTGTGAGTCGAGCTTATTCTTGACCAGGTAAGTCTGGTAAAGATCGTAAGTGAAAACGGTGTTGAACGCCGTCACATTCCCTGCCATTCCCGACATAAAGCTGGCCAGGAGCGCTGTCAGCCCCAACCCGAGCATCCCCGTCCCGTAGTAGCGGCCAAGAAGCATAGGAAGCGCCAGATTGTAGTCCTTGGTAACGATCTCGGGTGCGACGACGAGGGCCACCATGCCCAGCAAAGTGACGATCGCAGGGAAAAGCATCTTTGGAATGGCAGCAACGAGCGGTGTCTTGCGGGCGGACGACAAATCTTTCGCGGCCATGGCGCGTTGTACCAAAAGAAAATCCGTACACCAATATGCCGGGGCTGCCGTAAGACCGATCCCAACTACCATGACCCACCAGTCCACTCCCAACGGATCTCCCGGACCTCCCATGCCCTTCCATGTATGCAGATACTGGTCGGGAAGGCGCGCGACCAGGCCCTTCCAGCCGCCAACCTCGTGCAAGCCGATGAACGAAAGCGGAAGAAACCCAAACAGAATCAGGAAGAACTGCAAGACTTCGTTCCAGATGGAAGACGCCAATCCTCCCCAGAACGTGTAGAGCAAAACCACGCCGCCAGAGAGCAGGACGCTTGCCGTGAAAGGCCAGCCCAACATGCTGTGGAAGACCACCGCAAAGGCGAACATGTTGATGCCCGACATCAAGATCGTCACCACGGCAAAGCTCATGGCATTCAACAGGTGCGAACGGTAGTCGAAGCGCATGCGCAAGTATTCCGGCACGCTGCGAATTCCGTTGCTGTAGTAGTAGCGCATCATGAAGATGCCACAGAACACCATGGCGGGAATGGCGCCGGTCCAATACCAGTGATTGGTGCGCATCCCGTACTTGGCGCCGTTCGCGATGTGGCCCATGATCTCCAGGGACCCCAAATTCGCGGACATGAACGCGATACCGGTAATCCAGTGGCTAAGGGATCGATCGGTGAGAAGGAAATCCGCGGAGCTCCGGATCTTTCCCTTGAGGAAGTAACCTACACCCAGGACAAGAACGAAGTACGACGTGATAATCGCGATGTCCAGGTGACTGAGTTTCATTAACACAGTTCGGGAGCCCCCATTTCGTGTAACGCACAGCCTCTCGGTGCAGCCTAGGATATAAGAACCGAAGCAGTCTATCTAATCAGTCTTACGTCTCTGTGGTTATGGCCAGAATAGCCAGGCTTGGCCGTCCGCTGTTCAATTTGCACCGAATGTGGTGTACGTTACCCCGCTTCACTGACAATGACCACAACAGGAACTGGTATCGCTCTCGCACGATATCTTTGGCGAATTCCAGGGCAACCTGCGCTTCCGTTGCGATCGGATCGACACGCGTAGCCTGATAGATTCGGTTCGCCTGGGCTGCTTCGAGTCCGTTGCGAACCGGAAAATCCTGCGATGCCCCATGGCTGTCTACAATTGAATAAACGGCCACTGCTTCCCCTGACTGTCCACGCAAGGGATAGCCCTCGGGAAATGTAACCTGTCCGAGAAAATGTACTTTAGAACACTGCCACCCAACCGGGATAGTCACTTCTGCAAATTCTGGCGTTAACATCACGGGACGGACGTAATCATCGATGACGGCTGAGCGGAAGGAGACGCCTCCGATGACAAGGTTCGCTGGCTGCCAGAACCTGAAACGCCCCCCTGTCCTGCTCCACTGCTCGTCGGCCATCGGAACGGTGGACCAAAACCTACTCATGCTGGCTTCAAAAGCGGCCCAACTGTCTTTCCCGGACTGACTTTCTACAATCGGCTGCAGGTCGACGACGTTGTGCCTGCTTCCGGGCGAGAAGGGAGTATATCTGAGCGGTAATACTTTAGGACTTGGAGGAGCTGTGTAGTCATCGATTTCGTGGCGGCCAGCAAATAAAGTTGCCAACCGGGAATAGATGGGCTCCCGCAGATTGCGATCCTCCGTTACCGCTCCGGAAAGCAGAATCCCGTTACGAGTTGCCCAGTCCTCGCGGGTGTACTGCCGCATGTCGTTCCAACTCCAGAAAACGTGACCCGCGACTTTGCCGGCCTCAGTCTGATCGAGGAGCATGTCGAAGTTGCGCTCGTACAACAAATCTCCATGGCCGCCATCCTCCCAGCCCCACTCGGTGAACGTGAGCGGTTTAGCCGACCCAAATTGTTCCGGAAACTTGATGAACTTATCGTCTGAAAATTCATACGCATGCCAGTCGTAAAAGTCCAGGCTGGTTTCGTCAAACAACTTCTTGGCTTTGGGAATGTCGCCATTGATGTGAGCCACCGAGACCGGCCTGAAGATCGGATCGAGGCTGTTGCAAAGGCGCTTTCCCTGTTTCAGGTATTCAGCGGTGAAATTGCACTCATTTCCGAGCAGCCATAGCATGACCGCCGGTGAATTCCAATCCCGCCGGATGGCAGTTTCCAGGACGTGCAATCCAAGCTCAACGAATGGCGGGTCGAGTTTTTCGAAATCGAGTCCCCAATAACCAGGCTCTTCGCTGACCAGTAAGCCCAGTTCGTCTGCCAGATCAATAATTCGCCGGTCATGCGGGTAGTGCACCAGGCGTATGAAATTACAGCCCAGGGCCTTGATCATCCGCATGTCTTTTTCTTGCTGCCCCGGAGTTAGCGTGAAGCCCTGACCATCCCACATGTCGTGACGGCAGACGCCCTTTAAGACCAGACGTTTGCCGTTCAGCAGAAAATCCCGACCCTGAATTTTGACCTCGCGAAAACCTGTGCGGCATGACCACTGGTGTGTACTCGTAGGTGTCTTCAATCGCACCGCAAGGCCGTAAAGGTTAGGTTCGTCCGGGCACCATAAAGCGACGTCGCTGAGATCGAATGTCAGCTCGGTATTGTTGCCCGACCCCGGCTTCAGTTGAATCTGGCCCTTGGTACGAGCGACCTCAGCGGGTCCCCAGGTAAGCACCAACTCGCACTCACCCCGCTCCGATTGTGTGGACGAGACGAAAATGCGAGCGGAACAGGCCGCCTTGCCATAGCCATCCGCGAAGCGATAACCAAAGCGCACATTATCGATGTAACTGCCGGGACGAATCTCGGCATAAGCATCACGAATGATGCCACCACAACTTTCCCAGCCTCCAGTCGTCCCAAACACAACTTCATCCTTGCCAACACCGTTTGGCCCCGTGCCCGCGTCGATGATCTCAATCTCTACGGTGTTTTGACCTTCGCGCGCCTGCTGCGTGCCGTCGAACTCCTGCGGAACGTAGGGAAGGGTCGTGCCGAGTTTCTTGCCATTCAGCAGAACTGTCCCGTGATAGAGGAT
Source organism: uncultured Acidobacteriaceae bacterium (assembly GCA_963772045.1). Classification (GTDB taxonomy): domain Bacteria; phylum Acidobacteriota; class Terriglobia; order Terriglobales; family Acidobacteriaceae; genus Sulfotelmatobacter. The sequence goes on from CAVYWC010000010.1 coordinate 322,678, forward strand.
GCCCTCGAACCGAAGAATCAGGAGTTCTTGCTGAGCGAGAGCAGGAAGGAGAAATTCGCGGCGCAGGTTGTACACCCCGCTGGGCGGCAAGGACGACGGTACCTGAACCGAACCAACAAGTTTGCCGTGAACGTATCGTTCCCATTCCCCATTCAAGTTGACTACTGCGCCGTAAGAATTCAGTCCTGTTCCCGCCATCACGTGTCCTTTATTTGTGCGAGCTGTGCATTTATGAGGTATGTGTCGAACTGCGTTTCCCTGGCGTCGCTGGCGATTCAGTTGTAATCGCGAATATGGCTAGAGCCGGCTGCTGGCCGTTGAGTCGGCAGCGAAGCTTGGCCACACTTGCGCCTTCCACCGGAATTGAGTAGAGCAGCACCTGATAGTGTTCTCGCGCCGTGTCTTTGACGAACATGAGTGCCCTCTGCGACTCCGTCGTCTGCGGATCCAGTCGGGTTGCGTCCTGGATGAGGTTGGCTTGTGCAACTTCATATCCGTTTCGCAAAGGGATCTTTTTGCTCTTCTTGCCGGAGTATTCGAGCGTATAGGTCGCAATCGTGTCACCAACATTGCCAGAAGCAGGAAAACCACCCGCAAATGTGACCTGCCCCAGGATGTGAAGCTTGTCGCAGCGTCGATTGATCGGAATTACCACCTCGGGAGTCTCGGGCGTGACCACGATGGGCCTCACCCGGCCGTTTGCGATCTGCATTCGGAAGGACACTCCGGCAATCTGCACTTGACTCTGTTTCCAAAGCAACAAGTCCTCACCGGTCTTCTTCCATTGATCACGCGCGGTCCGTTGCCAGTAGTCCGCCATACGATCTTTCAAACTGTTCCATGCGCGCTGACTATCAGGTGCTTCGAGAAGCGATTGCAGATCGACCGTCGCAAACGAACTGCTTCGCAACCATGGCATCCAGCGCAGGGGAACAATCTCAGGGGCGGCGTCGGGCTGCTCATCTGCATGGCGCCGCCGCTGATACAGACGCGCTAGTTCCAGGTAAACGACATCGCGAGGTTCCCGTGCTTCGGTGACAACTCCTGATTCCAGCACGCCATTCCGCATTTCGGCATCGATGCGGCTGTATTGGCGCAAGTCTTGCCACGACCAAAACATGTGCCCAGACAATGCCCCGGATTCGACCAGATCGATCAGCCGATCCACCTCGTTCTGCATGACGATCTGCGACTGTCCGATGGCTTTGCCACCCCACTCCGTGAAAGTGAGAGGCTTGCTGGGTCCATCGAACTCTGCTTCATCGTTGAACTGTTGAACGTCGTATGTGTAGGGATGCTGATCGAAGAAGTCCATTCCCGCAGCGACGAAGAGCGGCTTCACGGTGCTCGCATTCATGTCGTTAGCCACGGAAACCAGCCGCTGGATCGGATCCATGGCATTGCAGCGCTGCTTGCCCTCACGCATCACTTCCTCAACCAGATGACACTCGTTGGACAGGAGCCAGGCCATGACTGCCGGGGAGTTCCAGTCGCGTCGAATCGTGGTTTCGAGAATGCTGAATCCAAGCTCGATTTGACCGCGATCCATCTTGCGGAAGTCCATGCCCCAGTATCCCGGTTCCTCACTTACCAACAGGCCGATTTCGTCCGCCAGTTCGACGATGTGGCGATCATGCGGATAATGCACGAGGCGAATGAAGTTGCAGCCCAGCGCCTTGATCATTCGCATATCCTGATCCTGCTGTGCCCGAGTGAGCGTGAAGCCCTGCTCTTTCCACATGTCGTGGCGGCACACCCCGTTGAGCACGAGGCGTTCGCCATTGAGCAGGAACTGCCGTCCTTCGGTGCGAATCTCACGGAAGCCCGTGCGGCAGGCCCAATTATCGTCCGAATCGGCGGTCTTCAGACTGGCTTTCAGTTCGTACAGGCTCGGCACATCAGGAGACCACAACGATGGAGCTTCCAGATCAGCGGTAAGCTCCACTTCGTTGTTGCCAGGTTTCAGGTTGACGGTCTGCGTCGCTCCCGCGACCTTCACGTCGCGATCGAGGAGGTCGAACACAATCTGGCCGCTCGAACTGCCGGTGCTCGAAACGATGACTCTCGGCTTGAGTGCGACGGAGTGAAAGCCCCTGCTCAGCGTGTACGCTAAGCGGACGTTCTCGATGTAGGATGCGGGCCGGACTTCGGCCCAGGCGTCGCGGATGACGCCGCCATAGGCCTCCCATCCGGGATTCACGCCGAGAGCGATTTCGTCCTTGCCCGTGCCGTCAGGCCAGGGCACGAGATCGGCCATGTCGAGCTCCACGTCGTTGTTGCCCTCGCGAGCCATGTCGGTGAGCTCGAACTCATGGGGAACATAGGGTCCAAGTGTGCCTAACGGCTTGCCATTGACCTTCAACTTGCCGCAGTAAGTGATTGCCTCAAAGTGGACGAACGCACGTTCGCCGACAGCGAGCTTTGGCAGCACGAGGTTGCGTTTCAGGGTGTAAAAGCCGCTTGGATGCAAGGACGAGGGAACTGAAACGACGTCCCAAGACCTGTTGTCGATCAGGCGTTGCCATTCTCCGTTGAGCGAAACGTGCTTTCGGGAGGAGGAAACGGTGGGGTTGTTATGGTCTTTGTCCTGGCCAAGAACGGGAACTGCAGTGAGGACCGCGGAGGCGCCAAGCGTGCCCAGAAAACCACGCCGATTGATCATCGCAGGGTACCTTGTGACACTGAAACGTTTCGATTACGGGAATGAAACGTCAGATGCTACGCCGGAAGAATGTGGATTGCAAGGAAAAGACGAAAGCAAATAAACGGAATTCATTCCAATTTGCGGTCCTGTGGAATCGGTGGTTGGAGAACGCGGTAACCTGGCGACCAGCGGAGTTTCGCTCAAAGCTGCGCAAGGGCGGCGGCAGCCCATGCCATTCAATTTCGGGGAGTTTGCATTGGGGGTATACCTCTCTCCCCCCGATCTACTGGAATCATCGACTTAGGTCAAAATTGCAAAATAATCTATGGCACTCAACAGCGTAGAGGCAAAATCTTGAGCGACAAGGAGTTATGCTGTGCGTGCTGAGATTTCCCCCGGCGCTTGGCGATGACAGGATGGCCGATGAGGTCTGTGGAAGGCAAGGACATGTGTCACAAACCTTGCGCTGCCCAGTTGAAAACAGACAAATCACCTCTTTCTACCTTCCCCTGTTGAAAATCAGAATGGTCGTGAGCGAAAGAGCGTCACTGCGAAAATCCCCAGGTCTCGCAAATCGGGGAGACATGGGGCACCCTGAACTTTCATCTCCGGATCTGAAAATGCCCACCCGACGTTTTCTGATTGGCAAAAAAGAAGGGGCGGCTGGTTGGCCGCCTCTTCCCATCCATCCTCGAACCCAAGCAAGTGAGGGTTAGAAGAAAAACTTCAGAGCTCCTTGCATCGTTCTCGGTGTACTGACGGAGCAGCCGAAGCGCCCGAACTGCGCGTCCTGGAGGTTGCCGTCCATGCAACCGAAGGTTTCGCGGTTGAAGGCATTGAACATCTCCCAACGGAACTGCAGTTTGTAGCGCTCCGTGAAGTTGAAGTACTTGGATAGACCGGTATCCCAGCTGTTCCATCCGGGATAGAACAAGCCAGTCGGATCGCGTCCTACATCTCCCTTGGAGCCTTGCTGCGGAATCGTGAACTGAGTCTTGTCGAGATACGAGGCAGTGGTTGTGCTGAAATTGGGGGCGTTGCGCCAATTACTGGTATGCACCGAGTGGGAGCTTGAGGCGTAATCGGGGAAGTCGCCTCCCACAGCATCCCACGCGGTTGTTACGCCGGAAACGATATTGGTTGCATTGCCGGAGTGGGCACTCCAGATGCCGCTGAATTGCCAGCCACCTAGGACAGCGTCTAGTGCCCGGCCCATTCCTCGCAGACTGGGCGTCTGGTAGACGAAGTTGAAGTTGACCGCCTGAGGTACGTCCAGGGAGGAGTTTCCTTTGTTGCAAGGTATGCAGCGCGGGTTGGGAACGCTGCCTGTGAAAGCCGTGGTTGATGTGCTGTACCAGTCGATGGTGTGCTGGTACGTATAGTTTGCGTTGAACTGCAGACCGTTGGCGAAATTCCTTTGAATCGTGAACTGGCCGGACTCGTAGCTCGCGGTCCCGGGAGAGCTGACAATCAGCGCTTCGGTAAAGTTCGGATTCAGCCGTGTGCCGTTGGCGGGATTGCCGGCGCCAAAGAACTGGCCGTAGTTTTCGTCCACTGCCAGCGATTGGTGGTCGCTTTCACTTGCGACGTAGGCCCCCTTGGCTAGCCAGTGAGCACCAAACAGATGCTCAATACTCAGGTTCCAGCTATAGGTCCGACCACCCTTGTAATTCGGGGCAAAGCCGTCTTGGATATAGATCGGGGGTGCGAACGTGGCGTTCGAACCCGGTACGTTGCCCGGCGACGAGAACGGCGGGAAGGGATTCTGGCCGCCTAGAGGAGAGTAAGCCGACCACGGGGTAGAGAAAGGAATGACGGGAACAGTCGCGTTGTTCACGATGGAACCGCCGCTGAAATCATAGGTGGGGCTGAAGGGAGCCAAGTCCGACGCGTGATTGAAGTTCGCGTAGTCCATCGGGATGGCGAACATACCGATCGCACCGCGGATGGAGGTGTTTCCCATTCCTTTGGGCTGCCATGCGAAACCGATGCGCGGATCGAAGAAACGCCCATAGTTGCTGGGCAAGCCGGCGCTCGCAACGCCAGGATCGCCGGGGAACACCAAGCCTAGGGGAGCATTGGGATAGCGGGTGCTCTGTTCTCCGGGGATATAGGTCGAGATACGGCCGCCAGCAACCACTGGAGCGATCCAGGGTTCCCAGCGCAGACCGAGGTCGAGTGTGAGATTGGGTTTGACCTTATACTGATCGGCCACGTAGGGCGCAATCATCCAGGCGTGAATGACGTTGGATTCGCCTCCACCCTGCTCGTAGCTGCCTATGTCTCCGAGCAGGAAGTCAGCGAACGAAGATCCGGTGTATTGACCGTTGGGCACTTGGCCGCTCCAGTTGATGATCGGCAGAGCCAGCCAGTCAGTGTTTTCATACCAATACTGCCGCATGACATCCACGCCGGCAACGATCAGGTGTTTGCCTTTCGTGATGCTGATCGAGTCGGCGAAGCCGTAGTTCCAACGGTTGATGCCGTTGAAGTTCTGAGCATTCAGCGGGATCTGGCCCCGGTCATATCCGCCGCCGACGGTGAATCCCTCAATCGAGCAAGGAGTGGTGCTGGGATCTGAAACGGTGATGAACTGCGAATAGCAGATCCGCTTGCCGTTCGCTTCCAGGCCGCTGTTGCTGTAGTCATACAAGCGGCTGTAAGTGCCGGTGAAATTGTTCACCATGTGGGGATTGATCGTCCAAGTCCAGGTACCGGCATAGCTCTGCCAATGTGAGATCCACGACCGGTCCGAACTCAAAATACTGATCGACGTGGGCGGCTGGTTGAAGAAGTTGAGAAACCCGCGACCACTGACGCGCTGGTTGTTAGTGATGTTGTAGTCCACCCGGAAGGTTTCTTCGTTGTAGTCATTGATGTTCGGCCAGCCGGATACGGCAATTCGGCCATATTGATCGGCCGTATTGGTGGGGAACAGATTGTCGAGGGTAACGGCGGGCTGGTTGAAAGTGCTCGGATTGATGTAGTTATTGGGGAAGTACATTCCCGGGTGAGCGGCAACATCGGCCGCCGTGTAGCTCGCATTGTTCACGCCGGTGGATCCTCCCACGATGTTACCTTGGGAGTTTGTGATCCCGTCGGTGGCGGGATTCCAAAGCTGGTTGGCGATGTACGTGACTCCGTTCACGACGTTCGTGTCCTGGCACAAGCCGGCGGAGTTGAAACCGCTCTGGCAATACGCGCTGAAGTCGCCGTTCCGCATCGCCGTGGTCGGAACGTAGCCGTTACCGCTTAGAACCGAGCGATGCTGGCGCGTGCCCTGATAGTTGCCGAAGACGAAGAGCTTGTCCTTGACGATCGGGCCACCGATCGATCCTCCGAACTGATTACGCTTGATGAGATCGGTCGACTGCGAGAAATACTCGGTACCGTTCACCGCGTTGTTGCGGATGTATTCGAACAAATCACCGTGCCACTGGTTGGTACCGGATTTGGTCACGATGCTGACCACGCCGCCGGGAGTGAATCCGTAGCGGGCATCGAAGTTGTTGCCGATGACCTGGAATTCCTGAGTTGCGTCGGCGTTGGGGAAGGGCGCGCCCAACAGGTGATAGTTGTCCATGTTGTAAGCGCCGTCCAAAAAGTAGAGGGTACTGCCCTGGCGCCCACCGCCGCTGGAAGCTCCGGTCTCAACGGGGAACGTGGTGTAGCTTTGGTGCTGCCCCACGTCACTCAAATTGTTGCCGTTGCCGGGATTTGGGTTCAGCAGGTTGGTCGTTCCTGGGGTCAGGAACACCAGATCGGCGGGATTGCGCCCGTTGAGAGGCAGTTCCATAATGGCGCGCTCGTTGACCACCTGCTGCAGTGCCGCCGTTTCGGTTTCGACGGCCTGCGTGCTGGCCGAGACTTCGACCTTTTCGCTGACCTGGCCGACGCTGAGGGTGAAATTCGCAGAAGCGCGTTCCTCTGCGGTGAGCACCAGGCCGGTCTTTGCCTCAGTCTTGAAACCTTCTTTTTCTGCCTGAACGGTGTATGTACCGACTTGTAAGTACAAAATCGTGTAAAGGCCGGCGCCATTGGTGGTGGTCCTGGTCACTACGCCGGTTGCATTATCGGTGGCCGTCACCGCAATGCCGGCCAGGACAGCCCCTGAAGAATCCTGCACTGTTCCAGTGATGCTGGCCTGGCCTTGCTGCCCAAACAGATTGGCAGACAAGCAAAGCAGCATGAGTAAGATCGCACAGCTTACCGCACCGGTGCGCGTCAGCAAGTCGTTCGTCGCGGAACGCTTTCCGTTCGGCACATTTGGTTCGCCACTGAGCAAACTTCCCGTCAGTTTTCGCATGCGCAGTCTCCGTAAAATTTCAGCCCGCACTTTGATTGCAGATAGAGAGCGACCCGAGGCTCCCCTGCTAAATCGTGCGCAGCGTAGCAAGGCATTCGAAACGTTGTCAAGGATATTCGTAGTGGAAACACATTAGGAAGGCACAGCCAGTAAATGGATAGAAACACTACAGTCATCGTGGAAATCGTCAATATCCACCGGAAAAAAGCGCAAGCTGTTTGAATCGTTTCGATTTCTATATGTTATTCAGGAGAAACATACAAATTGCCGTACGGATGTTAGGAATTAAGGAACGGAATTGGATTCCATTTTCTTCGCAAAGTACTGATGCGCAAAGGTCTGGATGGTTTGCGCTCTGTACTGGGCACCGGGGTTCGCTGCCGGGCAGGGGCAGATGAGGACACCCCAATTCCATTGCGGCAGCACTAAGTTTGCTCGAGAGCTCTTCTCCGGGCCTAGTTCCCCCAAAGGGCTTCGCCCTTCGGAAACAGGAATGAACCTGAGTTCTTCAGGGAAGCTTTATAGACAAGGCGGGCCGTGAAAGCAGCTCAGCGATCTGGGGAGGTTAGCGTCTGCTCGGGGAGTTGCTGACGCTCCTCGGGAGCTCCCAGCAGGATTGAGATGGTTTGGACCGCTTCGCGAACCGCTATCTTGATGGCCGAAAGATTCTGCGACATGCGAACGGCAGGTCCGGAAACACTCATGGCCGCGATGGGCTGTTTGGCGCTGGAAAAGATTGGTCCACCGACGCAAATAATGCCCTGGACGTTCTCTTCGTTATCGACGGCGACGCCCTCGCTGCGCACGCGCGCCATCTCATCTTCCAGGCCTTGGCGGGAAATGATGGTGGCTGAAGTGAGAGGAGGCATGCCGTGACGGCTGAGTTGCTTTTCCAGTTCCTCAGTCGAGAGATAGGCAGCGATACACTTTCCAACGGAAGTGGAGTGCAGGAAGGAGAATCCGCCGACGGATGCGGCCACGCGGTGAGGCTTGGGGCTCTCGACCACTGCAATGTAGATCGCGCCTCCGAGTTTGGGGACGGCGAGGTTCACGGACTCTCCGAAACTCAGGAGCAGCCGCTGCATGGCCGGCTTGGCTAAAATGGTGAGCCGCTGGTAGGGCAACGCATTGGTTCCGAGTTCAAAAAACTGACCGGATAGTGAATAGAACCCAGTGTCAGGGGCTTGTTCAACGAAGCCCAGCTTGTTCATGGAATAGAGCAGGCGAAAAACCGTGGTCTTGGGAAGTCCGCTGATCTGGGTGATTTCTTCGAGGCCCACGCCGGCCTTGGGCTGGTGACTGAGCGCTTCCAACACGGCAAAAACCCTCTGGGTCACGGCGATGAAATTCTTGTCGTAATGACCCTTACGAGCGGTGTTTTTCTTCATGATGACAGTCGCTTCCCCAACGCGGCAGGCCGACATTGTACCTTGATTATCACTCAGAGTAATCCTGATTTTTTCGCTCAGTGTCGAAGCGCGCTTCTTCTCGAGGAATCGGAAAGCGGCTCGACCATGACGGGCAGATTGTGTCCGGCAATCCGAACGAAGTTGGGAGTGGCTGCTGAGGGTGCGGCGTAGCGAGCCTCCAAGGTACTCGATTCGCCGGCAAAGAGCGTGACGTAGTTGTCGCTCCAGGTGATGGGAAGAATTTCGTCACCATCGGGGGTGCTGGCGATCTCCGCGCGGACAAAAAAGGCGGGCACGGTGGATTCATTCTTTAGGGTGACACGAGCGATGGACGAGCCGTCAGCTTCCTGCCGTTCGCATTTTGCGGAAATCCTGGCCAACTTCATGGTATTGAGCGAGCTGAGGTCGGCCCAGGATAACTGGGAGGAGTCGAAGGCGTTTTCTTTGTCGGGCGGGACGAGTTCGTCGGGGCTGCTGGACTGCCAATAGACGCTTTCAGCGAGCACGTGATTGTCACTGGCGAACAGACGGCAGCGGACGAAGAAGACGGGGGCAAGATCTTTCGGGCGCGGAAGTTCGAGCGCCAGCGCGGAAGAAATCGGGGGGAGATCTAGTTGCGCTGATTGGGTGAGTTTGATCGTACCGTCTGGATCGATCAGGTCGACCGAGGCACGGACGGCCGTAAGTGGATTGAGAGTCTGATTTACGGCGATGATGCGTGCTTTCGATCGATCTCCGGTGGCATAGTAGTCGAAGACAATGCTGATGGGACGGAGACCTTTTTTCGCGCCGAAATATGCGCCTCCGGGTTTCAGGTAATAGTCGATGAGATGACCGAAGAACGAGGGCCAATGGCTGTTCAGCATCCAGTACATGGTCATCTTATGAGTTTCCCAACCATCGGCGGCGAAAGCCTCGAACTGGGCGCGCGTGTTTTCGTAGTGCGCGATCTGCGCTTTTTCGGCGAACTCGGCAGCACTGTGGGAAGGTCCGTAGCGCTTTTCAACGACCAACAAAGCGTTGGAAAGAGTGTCGTTGCGTTCAGTGGATCCGGCATGGAAGAACCACGTGTCGTTCACGGGCCAAAGCTTGTCGGCGGGAATGAATTTCTTCAGACTTTCATAGGGCGGAATGCTTTCGTTGTCACCCTGTTCGGCGCAACTGCCGTTTGATCCTCGGTAACGCATGTCAAACCAATAAGAGGGAGGCCGCCAACTGTAAGGGCCTTCCATGCGAATGCCATTCCAGACGATTTTTCCGTTGGCATCTTTGTTGAAGCTGGAAACGGTGTCGACGACAGCGTTTTGCCAGTGTAAGTCGGACAAAATGCGGTTGTAATCTTTTCGGACGTCAACGGGAGCTAGTCCGTCACTGCCGTTGGCCCAGAGCACAACCGAGGCGTGGGGTCGAAGCATGCGAATCTGGGCGCGCAGACTTTCACGAGCGACGCGATGGTCTTCGGAGTCCCACTGGTTCCATTTCTCCCACTGGTTGCAGCACATCCATCCCAACATCAGCGGGATTCCTTCCTGATCGGCCAGGTCGATGATGTGTTCGCTGGAAATTTTTGACTCCCAGCGAAGCAGGTTCAGACCCATATCTTTGACGTAATGCAGGATGGAAGCTTCACGATCCTCGTCGTAGCGGTAGAGCAGGTCGGGTTCGTAGTCGGCACCCCGCACCAGGAAATCCTTGCCATTGATCTGGAGGTAGAAATTTCCGCCGCCTCCAAGCTGCGGAAACGTGTTGTCGGAGTCGCGATGCTGCGTGATCTTGCGGATGCCGAAATTGATTTCGGCGTGGTCGGAGACTCTGGTTGCTGCGGTGAATTGCAATTTGAGCTGGTAGAGATTGGCAGGGCCCCATTGGTAGGGCCACCAGAGATCGGGGTTGGCGATGTGCAGCTGCGGAAAATTCTCGGGCGCGAACATAGCTCCGCGCGCTTCTCCGGGCGCGAGGGAGACGGGTTGCTCAATGTGAATCGGTTTCTTACCCTGGCGGAGGATTTCGCCGGCGAGAACGCCTTCGACGCGGTTCCGAGTGGCGTTTTGTAAATCACAATACACGGTCAGTGTTGCCGAATGTATATCGGGCAACGGGAGGTCGGACTTGACGTAGGGATTTCGAATCTCTACTTCGTCCGTATTGCGCAAGTAGACTTGCTTCCAGACGCCGGCATTTCTATCGGGGACATAAGAGATGCCGATCTGCTGTTCTGGGATACGGAAGCCGAGATATCTGGAGTTGATCCAATCGAACCAGGCGTCGGCCAGTTCGACACCATCAATGTCTTCGAACGCCTGCTCGGGAGTGACCCTCACGGCCAGGACATTTTCGGATCCCGGTCTGACATCGCGGGTTACATTCAATTCGAAAGCGTTGTACATGCCGACGATTTCGCGGTTGTTGGCGATACGTTTGCCGTTGAGCCATATCTCTGCGCGGTAATTGATGCCCTTGAAAACAAGCCAGTGCACAGTGTGATCGGCTGGAACCGTGAACTCGGTGCGGTACCACCAGTCCTGACGAAACAGGTCGCGGGGAACGGTTTCGGTCAGGTTCTTGCCGAAATAGAGATTGGGGTAGACACCGTCTTCCTGCAGGATTTGCAAGACGGTCGCGGGCATGGCATGAATGTCATGCCATTTGGAAGCATTGTAGGAGGACTGTGAGATCAAGCTTCCGTCTTGCACGACGTTCCACGACGATTCGAGGCGCCAGCCGGTTTTGAGCTCGACCGTGTCTTCAGATTTGGGTACAGCGAGGGCTGGGAGGCAGAAACACAGGAATAGCGCGTACAGGTAAACGTTCAGCTTTCCTTTGCTGGTGAGTGCAAGTTTTGTGGGCGCGACGGTAAGACAACATTCTGAGTTCATCTTTTTTCTGCAGAGCCTCATCGCAGTTCCACGGTGTGAATTTGACTGCCGGATTTGAAATTGACGATGGTGATTTCGTCTTTGATGGATCCGACATTGTTCCCGTCAACCAAAAGGTGCGACGACTGCAGGCTGGGACGAAGCCAGTCGGCAACGTCAAAGTTCCAATCTGATGCTTTGGCGATTAACGCACGACAGTAGTGGGGATCGTAAGAAATCTTGAGACCCGGGACTGCGCCAACGCTGTTCGATGTGGTCCGAATGTCGGCATGCTGGTAGCCGATATATTCGTCCAAGCCCGTAAACGTGTGGCCGGGATAGCGGTCGAAAACTTTGGCGAATCCTTCGGGATCGTGACTGATTCCACGGTCGTGTCCGTCGGGAGGAGCGGGAAGCAATAAGGGGACGTCGTCGGTGCCACCGAAGTCGGCGTTCGAATCGGCCCGGCCCTCGACCGCCAAATCTTTCCCCAAGTATCCGCCGTAATAGCCATAGCCGGCTTCGGCGGCGATCCGCCAAGTGTTGTTATCGGGACTGCGAGATACTCCATTGCCGCCGGTCGAGAATTCCAGAGGGAACTGCCCGAATTCTCCTTCGATCCATTCGGCCGACTGCAGCATGTGAAATCTCTGTTCTGCTGCTGGGATCTCGTGTCCTCTGCGGACGTCGTAGAACTCGCGGTACCAACCCACTTCTGCACGTTCGTCCATGAGCGGCGCTCCCCACCATGGGCCAGGAGGAGAGGTGAGGTCGGGTTGCATATGAGTCCAGCCGTGGCTTTCAATTTCTAGCACGCCCAGAGCGATGCCTTCGTCAAGGCCCTTTTTGGTGGAAACATAATCCTGCTTCGTGCCGAAGCCATCCGTGAACTGCTGCTTCCAGGTCGGGACGATCCGGTGCTGTGCATCATCCACAAAACCGGGGACGATGTTGAGTGACAAGATGGCGTGATGCGCTTGTAACGGTTTGATGATGGAGTGCCGGATCTGCTCCTGGGCGAGGGCGGGATAGTGCCAGTGCTCGAGCCACGCATTCTGCGCGTTGCCCATATCGTCCATCGTGAGAACGATTGTCTTTGTCCACGATTTCGTTAGCGAGTAGCCGACGGCCTCAGTTACGGCGCGGCGCAGGGCGGTGCGCATCGGTTGATAGAGAAGCATCCGGTCGATATCGCCACCAATCCAAATAGCGCGCGTGTCGTTCGTGATTTCGCGTTCAGTAATCTGCGGCATGCCGCCCGCCTCGGCGAGTATCTTCGCGTTAGTAACATCCACCTGAACGCGGCGCATGGCGATAGCGTCGGGCCCTTGCTGGCGGAGATCCGCAGGTAGCCCGCGCAAAATGAAGGAAGAGCCCGTGACCATCGGATGCGCACTGTTCATGTGCTCGCTCTTGTAGCGAATCCCGAGCAATTGCTGGATGGCCGGTTGCTGGAGACGGTCGCCAATCGCGATGAGAGAGATATGCAATTTCTGGATGGCATCGGAAACAAGTGCTTGATCGGCATCGGAGACGTCATCGGGAACGTCCCACAGGATTGCACCATAACGCGGATTGCCGGAGAAATCGGTGAAATGACTGGGGTCCATGAGGGTCTGGTCAAGCCGCAGAATATCGAATGGGATTCCCCAGGATTTGAACATAGTGACGATGGTTTGAAACTCTCCGCCACCGCTGACGAGAAAACTGCGGGGATCTTTCCACTGATCAGAGATGACAACGAGGACGCGATAAGGCTTGATTTGAGCCGCGGCGAATGCGGGAGTCTTCATTACGACAATCGCGATTGCGAGTATGAGAAGAAGCACGACGCGTGCGCGCAACATTGCAGCCCCTTTGCCGGATTGATGATCGGGCTCCTATACTACCGCGAAAACGGAATCTGGTTCCGAAACTCGTTTGGCTATAATGACTGGCTCTTTTCACTCACGGTTCGCGATTTGGATGTGAGTTCCAGAACCGGCTCCTACCAAGGGAGGAAAACATGCGTGTCTCCGACTTGCTCGCTCGCTGGCACTTCGGCCGATTATCCGTCCTGCTAAGTGCAATTATTTTGTCCACAATTGGTGCGCAAGGTCAGCAGAAGATTTCACTTGCAGGTTATTGGGAGCGCTGGGTCGCCGGCCAACTTTATGACAACGTTCTTGTACCTTCGTCTTATCGACCGATTGGTAGTGCGGATCTGGTGCGGGTCGTAGAGCTTCCTCAACTAAAGGCCGGGCAACGGCTGCTACTTCGATTTGAGGGTATCGCGGGGAATGGCACACTGAGAGTGAATGGTCATCGAGAGGGAATTCTCGGTCCTTATGCGCCGTATGTGTTCGATATCACCAGTGACGTAAAGGCGGGGCCGAACCGCGTCGTTATGGAACTGATCGATTGGCAGGTTCCGCTGGGGTTGGGGCCGGCCGCAGCGTGGGAGAGTTCGGGCGGAATTATTTATGATGCGCACGCGGAAATCCGTACCGATCCGTATATCGAAAATGCGAGGTTAAGTTATCGATTGTCGCCTGACTTCAAAAGTGCGGACTGTACGCTCGACGTTTTCGTCCGCTCGACAGGCTCTCGGGATGTGGAAGTAAGTTCTGATCTAACGAGAGAGGGCGCAGGCGCCGGACATGCGCAGCAGAGCTCGAAAGTGAACGCCGGAACGACAACCGTTTCATTGCATTGGACCACGGATTCGGTGAATTTGTGGTCGCCGGAACATCCCGATCTGTACCGCCTGTCGGTAACTCTGAATTCACCGAGTGGGCAGGACAAACTTGAGACAGACATCGGGTTCCGCAGTCTGACGGTCCAGGGTAATAAGTTTTTGCTCAATGGACGTCCACTAGTGCTCAAGGGAGTGGCACGGCACGGACTCTACGCCGATCAGGGATACACGCTGACCGAGGAACAAATTGAACGAGACTTCCGGATGATCAAGTCCCTGGGCGCGAATGCGGTGAGATTGGTTCACTATCCTCACGCTCCACCCGAGATCGATGAAGCTGCACGCGATGGAATTCTGGTGACAGAGGAATCGGGACTGACCTGGATCGACTTTCGCAAAGCACCGCGATCAACGATCGAGACAGGCATCAGTAATCTGGAACGGGTGGTTCAACGAGATTGGAACAATCCGGCGTTCTTTGCGATTCTGCTGGCAAACGAAAGCACTCCAACGGTCGAAGTGATGAAAGAAGCGCGGCAAAGAATTAAAGCGCTGGACCCGAGCATTCTTGTTTCGACGCCCGGGCCTTCCGCGCCGGACGACAAATTGGAGTCCGTCAAGCGCATGTTTGATGACGCGAATTTCGATTTCTACAGCGCGCATCCTTACACGTATGACGAGCACCACTTCGCGGAGGTAATCAAAATTTTTGGTGATGCCAAGCCGATGGTATTCACGGAGTGGGGTGGGCCAGTGGGAAAGTTGCCGCGCCTCTTATCGCGTGAGGTGCGGGCGTTGGGCTCGCTGGTGCAGCAAGGCCAGCTTGCCGGCGATTTCTTTTGGGAATGGGCTGATATGACGCAGTACATGCGCGATGACATCTCGATGGATGGATCTACGCTCGCCGAAGGGGTGGTCAGGGCGGATCGACAAGTGCGGCATGACGTTTTCTCGCGGCTTGCAGAATTGTATCGCTACGACATCGGAGTGCCTCCCGCCGCTTCTCGCGCGCCAGTGCTGTTGGCCGGCGCCCGTGTGACTGCGAGCGCAGAGAGTAAATTCAAACCGATTTCGTTGCAGCACGTGGCCGAACAGCAGACGGATGAATGGCAAGCGCTGCAGTCGGCGAGCGTCGCCTATTGGAAAGAAAACTTTGGCGATTACCTGCGCATAAGTTCCGGGGATTTCTGGAGCTGGGATACCGCTTCGCTGCGTATCGGTCCCATACCGTTTGAAACTTCGCAAGTAGAAGGACACACGCGGCCACTGGTTATCATGATGGGAAAGACTTTGGAGATCCCGGTACATGCAGAAGCCGACCGCGTGCATTTCCTCGGGAACGTTACGGTGCCCGATGGTTATCCGACGCGTGGTGAAGCCGGCGGGAAGATGGGAAGCTATGTGATTTACTACGCCGACGGAACGAAACAGGAGATCCCACTGCGCTGGGGATTAGAAGTAACCCGGAGCAACTCGCTATCATCGGCTACCCGCCTGAATCCGATAGCGATCCTGAGTACGCCGGTGGTCGAATACACGAGAAATATCAGTTATGAACAGTACCGTACGTTTCTCTACACGACGGCCGTTAAACACAAAATGATCGATCACATTGTGGTAATCGTAGATGCGCTCCCGGCCGAGCGTCCGCTGATCAGTCTGCCGAATCAGACCGGATCGGGCTACGCGGCGGGAGAAACTACTCTGCTCTTGTTCGCGGTAACTGCCGAGAGCTACTAGGACCGATCTTATACACGGTTGGGCTGCAAAACCGGCCAACTTCAAGCGGCCGAGCAACTTGCATGGCTGCTTCGCTCGTCGACAGTCAGCTACTTCTTGTAAGTGCGCTGGATGTTATTGCGCGAGTTGGTGACGCTGAAAGTTCCGTCGGAGCGCGCCACGACTTTGAAGTAATGACCGTCGGAGTCGCCGTCCAGGTTCGCGATGTACTCGTCAGGGACGTTGTGGTCTTTGCCCGAACTGGCCGTGTAGTGCAGTTGCCAGAGCTGTTCGAGCCCGGGAGAATCGTGCACGGTTTGCCAGGCTTGCGGAGAGTCACCTTTTTTGGGGCCATTCTCCATGATCGCCGCCTTGGGATGAAGAGCATCGACGAATGACTTGGTGCTCGACATGTCCATTCCATGATGGCTGACGAGGAGAAGATCTGTTGTTCCGATCAGATTGTTGGGGCAGACTAGGTTCAATTCCTTGTCCTTGGTCAGATCGCCAAAATCAATAAATCGGAAGTCACCGTATTTGAGAACGAAGCCCAGGGAGGCTGCATTTTCCGTATGGTCGGCAGGCCACTTAGTTTCGGAAGCGCAATAGGGGTTAGGCTGTCCGGCCCCGGCTAGAGGAAGAGTGATGTGATCGCCGGCGCCAGCGACGATTTCAACGCTCAGGCCTTGAATGGGAATTCGATAGCCCGGCTTGGCAATGATGCGCTTGCTGGATCCGATTGCCTTCAGGTAAGCGGCGTAACCTTCGGGGGCGAGTTCGTCATTCTCGAGATTGGGACCGTGATCGATGAAGGTGCCTACCTTGACGCGCTCGAGCAGTTGCGGCACACCACCGACGTGGTCGGTGTGATAGTGCGTGATGAGCAGATAGTCGATGTGCTTCAGGCCGGCATTCTTCATCACCTCGGCAATACGATCCGCATCGCGGCCGTTGGAATCTGGCCACCCGGTATCGACGAGAAGGGACTGACCCGAGGGCGCAACCAGCAAAGTGGATTGACCTCCCTCAACGTCGATGAAATAAATCTGGAGGTCTGCAGTCTTGGCGAAAGCGCTCAGCGCAAGCAACAGCGCAACGACCACGGACAACACGAGATTGCGAAGCGATGAAAGGTACATTGTCATTCCTTGACTTGATGGATTGGAGTTATTTGCCGGGCTAGGCAAATCAACATTGAGACTGGTCATCAATGGTTGAGCACTTTTGAGAATGTACGACGGGAACATCGACCCTGAGGTTAACATACGCCGTCCACGGAGAGACAGGATGCCAAACGAAATCAATCGCGTTTGCATTGCGACTACAGCGATGATGGGTTCGTTCCGTTTTACATCACGAAGCTGCACGAACCCTATGAGATGTATTCCGATCTGGGCTAATAACGTGAGAAACTACCGGGTTCCAGAGTTCGATCCATATGTTTGATACTGACTTAGACCTATCTCTCCCGAGTCTTTCCACCGATGTACTGCCGCAGTTTCACAATCGAGGGTTGGAAATACCTTCTACCCGCTTGCTGAAAGCGCCTGAAAAGATCTTGCAATTGGGCTGGGGCAAATTCATGCGTGGATTTGTACCGGACTTCGTGCAGTCAGCGAACGCAGGTGGGCACTACGAGGGGCGGATATTGGCGGTGCAACGGGAGGCCGATAAGCGTTCGGCTGCTGCCAGGCGACAAAATTCCCTATACACCCTGATTCTTCGAGGTCTCGAAAGTGACCGGCAGATCGAACTGAAGCGGGTAATTGGTTCGGTGAGCCGCGTGTTGGCTGCGGATCAAGCGTGGCCGGAGATCGAGGAGACCGTCAGAAGGCGCGAACTTCGGGTGGTTCTGAGCAATGCTACGGAGACGGGATTGAAGTTCGATCAGGAAGATCCGGCGGATGCTCGACCGCCGCGGAGCTTTCCGGGCAAGCTGGTGCGATTGCTTTTTGAGCGCTGGAAAGCAACGGATGGGGTAGATGCGGATCTGGCCATCATTCCGACCGAACTGGTTCTCAACAACGGGCCGGTGATGCGCGAGCTAATGTTGCAGCAAGCTGAAGCCTGGGAACTGGGTACCGGATTCGTGGCATGGCTGCAGGATTCGATTCATGTGGCGAGCACGCTGGTCGATCGCATTGTGGTCGGTACGCCGCGAGCCGAACTGCTGGCGCAGGAGTGTGAAGCAATCGGATATCGCGATGATCTGATGACTTGTTGCGAGCCGTATTATTTGTTTGCCATCCAGGCGGACGAGTTTACGCAGCGGCATTTTCCGATGCACATTGCCACCCCGAATGTGCGTTTTGTGAAGGACCTGTCGCCGTTCCGCAGGCGCAAGTTAAGACTGCTGAACGGCCCGCAGATGGTTCTGACCACACTGGGTATATTGCTGGATTTCAACATCGTCTCGGAATCGGTAAGAGATCCTCAAGTGGGACCTTTTACGCAGGAAACCATTTGGCAAGAAATTATCCCGGCTATGGGTTCGGATGAAGCGGCAGCCAACTCGGATTATGCTCGCGAGTGTTATCAGCGCATTGGCAATCCGACGATCGAACATCGATTACAGGGGATTCGCGTCGATCTGACCACCAAGAATGCCATTCGGCTGTTTCCCAGCATTCGCGATTTCATGCAGCTGCGCCAGGAATTGCCGAAAAGGCTTCTTCTAACGCTAGCCGCAACCTTGACGACCGCGCTTCACGTTGAGCTGCAAGATGTACATGCCGACTATATCGCGACCTGCTGGGCGGCGAGCCAGCCGGTCTCGCGGGAATCTGCCGTTACATTTGCGGTAAATGTGTTGTTGCGCTTGGCAGAAGCAACCTGTGAGGAGATCGATATCTCAACCATCGCGCCGGAAGTTGCCGATCTGTTTTTGCAGATTCGACAGCAGGGATTACGAATGGTTCTGGCTCAGCAATTCCTCGGCCATGAATTAAAGAATGCGCGCTCGTGAATCTTGAGGGACTTATATGAAACAAGTAGTACTTGAGCGACCCGGCTGCCTCGTGGCCCAAGATGCAGACCCGCCGAGAGCGGAATCGCAAGAAGTGCTATTGCGTGTGCATCGGGTAGGTGTGTGCGGCACGGACTTTCATGCCTTTCACGGACGGCAAGCATTCTTCACTTATCCGCGCATCATGGGTCACGAACTCGGGGCCGAGATTGTCGAGGTGCCACCCAACGATCGGGGCTTGTCGGCGGGAGACCGCTGCACGGTGGAACCCTACTTGAACTGCGGGAAATGTGCGCCTTGCCGCGCCGGACATTACAACAATTGCGAAGACATACGCGTGATGGGCGTGCATGCCGATGGTGGCATGCGAGAATTTTTGCCGGTACCGATGGATCATGTATACAAGTCGTCGCGTCTAACGTTTGATCAGTTAGCCATCGTAGAGCCGCTGAGCATCGGGGCACAGGCAGTCATGCGATCGGGCCTGCAGAGCGGGGAGTTACTCGTCGTTGTGGGCGCAGGACCGATTGGGGTTGCAATCACACAAATGGCGCTGGCGCTTGGAGCACGCGTCCGGGCGATTGAAAGCGTAGCGCCACGGCGAGCCCGGCTGGAAGGTCTTGGGGTCGAAGTGCTGGCCGACTCCGAGGACGCTTCGGCCGATGTAGTGATCGATGCGACCGGCAATCCGGAATCTATGGCTCGCACTTTTGCTCGCGCTCGCTTCGGGGGCCGCGTGGTTTGGGTGGGCATCGTGCAGGGTGCCGTGCCGGTGGACGATCCGCTCTTTCATCATCGCGAGTTGACTCTGTACGCTTCGCGAAACAGCGCAGGACATTTTCCGCGGATCATTCAGATGCTCGAGAATGGCGTGATCAATAGCTCAATCTGGATCACGCAGCGTGTGGAGCTGGATGAGGTTCCACAACGCTTTGAAGAAGTAACCCGGCACCAGGGACTTAAAACAGTCGTTGAAGTGAGCTAGAACCAGTGTGTCCTAACCAGTAGCCTTCGCGCTAGAAGGAATATTCCTTCTAGGCCTATAAAGTTAGAGACTACGCGGTCACGTGGTTGGGAACGACTAAGTCGGTTAGGCGACGGCGATAGTGCCGGAAGTTGTCCCAGGAGACTTCCGGCGGCACACTGTGATCGCAGCAGGGAATGTAGCCTCCGGCATGAACTAGCGGAGGAACCTTGCGCTCAAGTTCTGCATCAATCGCATCTTTGGTTGTTGCCAGAATGCGCTTGTCGATTCCGCCGATAATCTGGAACTTGGGAAAGGCCTTGCGGAGTTCGACGACATCCATGCCGGCGGCAACTTCCATTGGCCCCATCCCGGTGACGCCGCCCTCGATGAATAATGGAATGAGCCCCCAGTTATAGCCGTCGCTATCGACCACCATAATTTTGACTCCATGGTCGCGCAGCATTGAGGTCAGACGCTTATAGCAAGGCAAGAGAAATTCTCGGAACATGGCCGGGGAGATGAAGGAAGAGTTCTTGAATCCCAGATCCTCGCAGGCGTAACAGAAATCCACGTCGACCTCGTTGAGGACGTTATCTATGAGAAATATCTGCAGATCGGCGAGATGATTCATGATGTCTCGAACCAGTTCGGGATCATCGTGAAAGGCATAGAGCAGCTGTATCGGGCCCATGAGGTAGCGGGTGGGATGATAGATGCCGCAGAGGCCGCTGTGTCCTCCGATCGCCAGGACGTACTCGCGAGTCTTGTATGCGTCGCGCAGCTCAGACCAGTTCGCGGGTAGGCGCCCGGCAAGATTCAGTCGCAATCTTTCTGCTTTGACGCGTTCCCAGTCTTCGCGAGAAGCGACCAAAGGCTTGATGATGTTGGCAATGCTGGCGCGGCCTTTCTTGTCTTCCCGGATATGACCGCGCTCGTCTTGCGAGATGATGACATCGCCTCGCTCCTCGATAATCTTGTACTCGAAAAGCGGATAAATGAACGAGTTCAGAGGCACACGCCGAGCACCGGGATCGATTTGAAAATCGAGCCGCGAGTCCTCAGCGAAAGGGACATCGCTCAACAAGATTGAGCTCCAGGGATCGAAAGCGCCTTCTTCCTGGTCGGCACTAGGATTCACGCTTTGGTTGCGATCGTGGCGCAGGGGGGCTCCGGCAGCTTGCCATTGCTGCAGAGCTTCGGGCCAGTAATCCCATTCCCAGAGGGGGGCGCGGTCGACATCCTCAAATGCCATGGTGGCGAGAAATCTCTCTCGAATGTTCATGGTTTTCGTTCGATCATCCGCTGGCTTGGTTCTTGCTAATTGAAGGGCGCAGAGCGCCCGCCACGATCTATAAGTCAGACTGGGCGCGGCCCGCAAAGAACACAGTGCGCGTTGTCACTCGGCTTTGTGATCATGATCGCAGATAGTGAGCAGCGTTACACTGAACATGGGGCGGGCGCTGTGTAGCAGGCGTACACGTCCAGCGCCGATCCGGCAAACGCTGTAGCTGACTCCAGCAGCGCTGTGGTTACTGCGAAAAAAGGGGATCGCATGACATCTCGGGAACGAGTCCTTCGCGCTATCAATCATCAGGAGCCTGACCGAGTACCGGTTGATCTGGGAGCGACGCGGCAATCGGGCATCTCTGCATCGGCGTGCCACCAACTCAAGAAACATCTGGGTCTGCACACTCCCACACAGATGGTGGATTTGATTCAACTGCTGGCGGAAGTCGAACAGCCGATTATGGACCGACTGGGAGTCGACGCGGTTGGAGTTTTCCGCAATGAGACCAACCCTGGTCTTGGAATCCGTAAAGAGAATTGGAAGGAATGGCGCTTGTTCGACGGGACACCGGTTCTGGTGCCCGGCGGCTTCAATCCAGTGTTAGAAGCGGATGGCAGCTATTCGATGACGCGCCATGGAGTACCTATCGCACGAATGCCGAAAGATGGATTCTATTTCGATCGAGTGGAGAAGTTTCCTGGTGCCGCGCACATTGACGTCGACAAATGGCAGCCCTACGTGTGGAGCAACGAGGATCTCGAGTGTGTGCAAGCACGGGCAGAATGGTTGTCGAAAAATACGAATTACGCGCTGGTTTCCTGCGTGAATCCTCCACAGGAGCTTTTCACTGGCATGGGGACGGGAGACTTTGAAGCATGGTGGACGACACTGGGCAGCGAGCCGGAGTACGTACATGAACTGTTCGATAAGACGATCACGGTGTGGCTGACCAACCTCAAGCGGTTTGCCCACGCAGTGGGTGACAAAGTTCACATCATGCAGATTACGGACGACTTCGGGACGCAGCAGTCATTGCTGCTATCGGTAAAGATGTTCCGCGAATTGATTCTGCCTTACTACAAACGCGGCCTGGATTGGGTGCACCAGAACACAAGGATGAAAACTATGCTGCACTCCGACGGGGCCATCTTCAACCTGATTCCTTCGTTGATCGAGATGGGGGTGGATATTCTGAATCCGGTTCAGGTCAACGCCAAAGGCATGGATCCGATTAAGCTGAAACAAGCCTACGGAGACAAGATTGTGTTCTGGGGCGGTTCGGCCGATTGCCAGCAAACGCTGGCGTTCGGCACACCAGAAGATGTAGCTCGAGAAGTGGAATACAACGTCAAGGCTCTGGCGCCAGGCGGGGGATTGGTCTGCGCGGGCGTCCACAACATTCAAGCGGGCGTTCCACCGGAAAACATACTCGCGTTGTTTGATACCGCTCGCTCCATGCCGGTATATTCAAGCGCAGCCGTGAGCGCATAATCCAGTTGGCGCGCTGGGATGTGGTTACTTCCGGCGGGAGCTTGAATGTCATTCCTGGGCGTTGATATCGGCACATCTTTCATCAAAGCAGCCGTTTTGCAACCAGAGACGCGGCAACTCCAGCACGTGACGCGAGTTCCCTTCCCCGATCCGGTGCGCACAGGCAGCCCACTCCATTGTGAATATGATCCGCAAGCGGTTGTAGCCGCGGTGCGAGCACTCATCGAGCAAATTGCGGCGCATGCGCCAGATTGCGAAGGCTTGGTGATGTGCGCGCAGATGCATGGACTCGTGCTGATGAATGGGAAGCGGGAAGCTGTGTCCAACTGCATCACCTGGCGCGATGAACGAGCCCTTGAAGCACATCCTTCCGGGGCGGGGTCTTACTTTGATTCGATTCGCGAGCGCACGAGTTCAGACTTGCGCAGGCAGTTAGGCAACGAACTTGAGCCCGCGCGACCGATTTGTTTTCTTTACTGGCTCAAAGAACAGAGGAAGCTTGCGCCAGGCCTGACTCCGGTTTCACTTCCGGATTTTGTGCTCAGCACATTGTGCGGCGCAGATGCGGGCGTAGAAGCAACAAATGCGAGCGCGTATGGTGCTTTCAATCTGGAAACGTTCGATTGGCACGCCAGCTTGATTGACACGTTAGGTCTGCGTAATCTTTGCTGGCCCCCGGTGCGAAAACAAGGAGAGATTGTCGGATTCTTGAAATTGGGTTCGAGAACAATGCCCTGTTACACACCTGTCGGGGACGCGCAGGCTGCACTGGCCGGCGCCCTCTTGGGTGAGGACGAACTGTCATTGAATATAGCCACGGGGGCGCAAGTCAGCCGATTGACTAAGACCCTGGACTTTGGCGAGTATCAAACCCGCCCGTATTTTGACGGGAAGTTCATTCACACATTTTCCCATCCGGCGGGGGGGCGGGCCTTGAATGTCCTTGTCGATCTAATTGCGGAGCTAGCACCCGACAATAAGAGTGGGCATGATCCGTGGGCATATATAGTTGATGCCACAGAACAGGTCCATGAAACTGACTTACAAGTCGACCTGAATTTGTTTTCTGACAGCGGAGTAGATAGAGGAGCAATCCGCAATATTCGTTCCGACAATCTGACCGTCGGCCATTTATTCCGGGCTTCTTTTCGCAGTATGGCGAAAAGCTACTACGAATGTGCAATAAGGCTCTGGCCGGAAAAATCATGGAAAGGTCTGGTGTTTTCTGGTGGCCTTGCCTGCAAACTGGCCCCGATTCGGGAAGAAACTCACCGAAGATTCGGATCGCCCTTCCGACTCACTCCGGAGTCGGAGGACACATTGTTCGGGTTATTGATTCTTGCAGTTGTATTCAGCGGCAAGGCAAAATCGGTGGAACAAGTGTCCCTGGGTCTGCGCTCCCCGAAAACGTGAAAACAAGTGGTTAGGTACCGCGATGTCGCCTGATCCCTTCAGGGATTTATGACGACCTTATTTCGCTCGGGCGATCCCATGGCTTCGACCGCCTTGTGGATCTCTGCCAGCGGGAAGCGATGCGAAATTACTTTTTCAACATTGACCAATCCACGCTCCATCAGGCGAATGGCTTTCTCGATCGCTTGTGGAGTCGTGCTGAAGCTGGAATCCATGCGGGCTTCGAGAAAGTGCATGAGGCCGCCGTCGAGTTCAAACTTTTCGTGCGTCGTGATGCCGAAGATGTTCCAGCGAGTACCGCGGCGGACGAGGCTAACCATCAGTTCGACAGCCTTTACCGGGCCGGCAGCTTCTACAACGAGATCGGGGCCGTGAGGAAGAATGTCATACACCGCGGCTTTGGGGTCACACTTGGTGGGATTGATGGTATGCGTAGCCCCGAGTTCGCGCGCCGTATTGAGGGCATACTCGCTGACGTCGATGGCAATCAAACGTCCGGCGCCAGCAGCCTTTGCCACCATCAGGCAATACATGCCGATGCCGCCTGTACCGATGACGACGACATCATCGCCGACTTTCATTTCAGAATAATGGATGAGTCCTTTCCATGCGCCGCTGACGGGTTCTCCCTGGCACGCAACGTCAAAACTGAGATTCTTCGGCTTGTGGAATACGACATTCGCGCCGGTCACGGTGTACTCGGCGAAACTACCCGGACGGACATCGGTTCCATCTCCGCCGGTGGAGTACGAATGCTCGCAATAGTGAGTTAATCCGACGCGGCAGTTGCGGCAGAATCCGCAAAAGCCGCTGGGGGAGAGTATGACCTCGTCTCCTTCTTTGACGTTCTTTACGAATGGTCCAACGCCGGCAATGATTCCGGCTGGTTCATGACCGGGGAGCAGCGGAAAATCTACATTACGCCTTATTCCCTTGATAGCTTTGAAGTCGGTGGCACAGAATCCGCACGACTTGATGCGTACCAGGACTTCTCCTGGACCAGGTTCGGGCCGTGGAACTTCCTCCAGCGTCAGATGATTGAAATCGTGAAGAATAGCAGCGAGCATCCGGTCTCCTCTCCGTGACTAAGATCCATATTTCGCTAGTGCCTGCGTATTAGGACATGCGGTGCGGCCAGCGCCGCGTGTGGACCACGAAGGAATCTATCACACTGGCTGCTTCTGAAAGATGTGATCGATATCACCGAGTTCTGTGCCTTGAGAAGCTGACTAATGGGCCGACAGTCAGACAGTCGATCATGATTAGTTTCTGTGCGCGGATAGTAACTCTGTTTCTGCCAGACTGAAGGCGCACTCGGATCGGGACAGTGCCTTTTTCTTCTTTCACTATGACGGGCTGATCGATAGTGTCATTCACTGAGAAATGAAGAATGTTGCTGGAGGTACTGTTCCTGAGATACGCAACTGAAATCGTGTAATCGTCTTCTCTGGTCACGTCAACTTGCCGGAAACTCAAGCTGCCTGACTTCGTGCTCGATCTTGCTAAAATGACAGCATACCCGCTCGAGCAGCCTTGGCAAGCACCCAACACTGCATCCTGGGCGCGTACATTCCCGGGCCACTCGGCCTCGTAGGTCAACCGTCGATCGTTCGATGGAATTCCAGATAGGCTTAGAAGCATGGAGCCATGGGGCGGAAGTTGCACGGAGTATTCGGGCGACGAGGAAGTGAGGTCGCTATGGGTCCACACATCGCGCACGGTGGTGACCGAAGACAATCCGAGGTCACGCCACTTCAGTGAGACGGTTCTGTCTGTCGACCCTGGATTAAGGAGGAAGACGGCCTGGAATTGTCCATTCCAGTTCCGTAAAGGCTTAGACCAGATTTCACCGCTATGACTCGGCACTCGCCGCACGCCGGCGCCTAGAGAGTCCTGATCAATCGCTATTACCTCGGGATTGGTCAACGTGGTCAGAGTTTCCGAATTCATGTGGGCTAGATCAGTTCCCGCCCAAAGAGGAGCAGAAGAGATCACCCACATAGAATAGTGAGTGCGAGCTTCGAGTGCAGTCAGGCCTTGGTTGCCGACCTCCAGCATGTCGGGATCATTCCAGCTGTTCGGAGCGGTAAAGACGGCGTGCAGAGCGTTAGTTTCGAAATTCCGGACTATAGAGGTCCATGCTACCCGGCCCGGGTCATAGCTAATGTCCTCGGTGGTGCGCCATAACTGGGCGATTCCGGGCGCCCATTCCCAAGGATTTTCTTCTCCCCAGCAACAAATATATAACAGCATGGCGCGTCCGCTGTGGCGGATTCCCGTCGACATTCGCCCGTACAATTCCTTTGCTGTGTGGTCCTTCGGTTTGTTACAAAAATCAACTTCCACCAGATCGATTCCCCACTTTGCGAAGGTACTCGCGTCCTCTAATTCGTGATTGTAGCTGCCCTGGTAATGTCGGTCCGAGAAGCAAGTGAGAGGACCTACATCCGTGTATATGCCGGCTTTGAGACCTCGCGAATGGATGTAACTGACGAGGGCGGGAATGCCATGGGGAAAACGAGCGGCATCGGGCACAAGATGTCCGTGCGCATCGCGAGTGGGAGCAATACACTCCTGAATGATTACGTACTTGTATCCGAAATCCCGCATGCCGGTTGAGACCAGCGCGTCCGCCTGACTCCTTATCGTTCGCTCGTCATAGTTACAAAAATAGTAGTTCCAGCTTGCCCATCCCATGGGCGGGGTCGGGGCGAGGTCGAGTTTTCCATCTTTTCCTTGCGCTAGAGTAACTGTTGCCGTGAACAGCGCAGCGCAAGCCACGAAATGAATCATGGTTTGGCTCGTGCAGGAATTTTTAAAGTTGATACGGCGATTTTTGCGGGCAGCGAGCCAGACGACGACTCCGAGGGTTAGAGCTGCCGCGATCGCCCTGTCATTGATCCACGCAGAGCTCGGCAGGGCGAGCGCGCCGAGGCAGATGACAAGCCATACCAAGGCGACGGTTCCAAGAGCTTTGGGGATTATCGGTTCTTCTTTTGGTCCGAGTTGTTCCTGTGCTGAACTGTGCAACGCGCAACTTACGACGATGACATAAGTCATGTAAGCGGCTAAGCCCGAGACTCCGGCGATGACAATCTGAAACTTTGCCCACCAGGTGAAGACTGCGGCACAGGCAGCAGTGAACCACATGGCATTGGCAGGAACCTTGCGCGCACTGAGTTCTCCAAACCATGAGGATACCGGTAACTGGCGGTCTCGAGCCATGGCCCAGACGATCCTGCCTAATATAGTCAAATTCGCAAGAGCGCAGGCATAGATCTCAACCAGAATGATAGCCATGACCACGTTCGTGAAAACGTGGGGGAAATGATGATCCATGATGTAGGCGAACGGAGCTGTACTCCTTGTGGCAACTTCAAGGTTGGGAATCGCCAGAGTGAATCCAAGCAGGATGATGAAGCCGATGATGACACTGAATATCTCGGAGGAGACGATGGCGAAGGGCACTCGCCGCTCGGGAAAAGTTGTTTCTTCGGCCAGGTTCGCGGCACTCTCAAAACCCGTGATTGTCCAGGCTGCCATGAGCGACGAGAATGCCAGCGGGCCGAGGAATGCGAGGCCGCCCGGATGTCCCGGATGCGTGAAAAGGAAGTGAAATGAGTTTGTGTTGTGCTTCCCAGCAAGAAACAGTAGAAGGACGCCGACCAGAAGAATGATGACAATTTGAGTGAGCACCATGACATCATTTACCAGGCTGGCGACCTTTATTCCCAGATGGTTAATGATCGCGATGGAAAGCAAAACGGCTGTCGTAGCCGTGATGATGGCTCGGTCCGTTGCCGGCAAACCCAGCGCAGGCAGGGCGTAACTGGCCAGAGCGTAGCAGACCGCGGATAAGCCAGTGAGTATCTGAATGATCATAAGCCATCCAGTCCACCAGGCTAATGAGTCTCCGCTAAGTTCGCGCGTCCACTGGTAGGCCATGCCCGCCAATGGAATTCGGCGGGCAAGTTTGGCGAAGACTAGAGCCAGAAGTAGTTGGCCGAGGCCAACAACCGGCCAGGTCCAGATGAATGCCGGCCCAGCGGTCTGCAGTCCGGCGCCATAGGTGGCGAATAGGCCGGTGGTAATGGCAATAATCGAGAAACTCATCGAAAAGCTGGAGAACCAACCTATTTCGCGTTTGAGTTCCTGCTTGTACCCGTGGCGAGCGAGGGCGCCCTCTGGTTCGCTCGAAACGGTTGCGGCCTTCATCGATTTATCTGCTATATCCATAAGAAGCCAGGACACCTTCTCGGTTAGAGAAAAAGGCGCGCGGGGGAACTCGAGAGTACGCGCCCGCGGCTCGATGCTTTTGTTTGTTTGTGATCATACTTTCGAGACTTCCGATGTACACCTGCTGGAGCGCTTACCAAAGCGCCCAGTAAAGCACGATCGTGATAATCGAAAGTGCAACAAGTTGTACGCGCCAGTCAAAGATCCCAGCAAAGCGCTCCGACTTGCCCTTCCAGCTCACGGTGAGTTGCTCGAGTTTTGCGGGGTCCGTTTTCTTTGTGAACGAGGAAACGACAAACATCGTGATAACAATAATGATCGTTCCCAGCAGGCCACGGTAGGTGTAATTGAGGGTTAGCGTGGTATGCAGCCAGGGAAAAAGTCTGCTGCCTCCGGCGACACCAAGCAATTGGTCCGTTACGAAAATTGAAGCCAGTATGCAGCCGACAATCACGGAAACGAGTGCGCCCATCGCGGTCACCCGTTTGCTCAAAATACCAAAAATGATCGCTGGCGCGACCGGCATAACGAGATAGATCGAGACCGTTTGCAAATATTTATATAGTCCGTCTGGCGTTCTATACACAGCGTAGGCGGCCATGATCCCAAGCAAAGTAGCAATTACGATGACGATTCGTCCTAGAAAGACCTGGGCGCGTTCGCTTGTCTTCGGGCGGAAGTGGAGAATGAAATCCCGAACCGCAAGTGTGGAAACAGAATTCATGACAGACAAAGTCGAAGAGATCAGGGAAGCCAACAGTGCGGCAAGGACCAAGCCGCGGACCCCGGTGGGCAGGAGTTCGTTGAGCAGGGTTACAAACGTTGTCTTACTTTCTCGGCCGGGAAAAAGTGCCAGAGCGATCACGCCCGGAAGAGCAAAGATGAAAACCGGCAAGAACTTCAGAACAATCGTGAACATCCCGCCCCAGCGTGCCTGATCAATATTGCGGGCTCCGAGGACTCGTTGTACGTTTACTTGGTCCACGCCCCAATAAAAAATGCCGCCATAGAACGACGTGAGAATCACACCCCAAAAAGGGTAGTTGGGATCATCGTATGGTTTGGCGATATGCATGGCTTGAGGGACAGTTGATACGAGCGCGTGCCACCCACCAACACGGTGCAATCCCGTGATGACCATCAGGCTGCATCCGAGAATGATGATGCCTGTCTGTATGGAGTCCGTATAAGCTATCGCAGTGAACCCTCCGATGATGGTTACACAGGCTGCCACGGCACCCATGATCCAGACTACGGTCATGACGTCCCAACCCACTAAACCTCGCAGTACCAGTGCGCCGGCATATAGATGGAAAGCCATCTTCGTGGTAATGGAGATCATGAGCATAAGCCCCGAAAAAAGCGCTCTTGCCGCCGGGTGATAACGAGTTTCAAGGAACTCAGGAGTGGTGAATACGCGATTGCGAATGTAAAAGGGATAGAGAAATGCCGCAGCAAAGCCGACACAAATGCAAGTCGTGAGTTCGACCGCACCTGCGCCGAGGCCGTAACGATAGGAATCTCCAGAAAGACCGACGAGGTGTTCAGCGCCAATATTGGTTGCAAACAGAGACGCACCTACGAGTGGCCACGACAAGCTGCGATCGGCGAGGAAGAAATGGGCACTGTCGATCGAAGACTTTTTTCGAACCGCAAGATAAAGCCCCAGAAAAATACTGAAAGCTAATACTGTGAGACATACACACCAGTCGATCCACTGCAGGGAAAAAGACATGAGGGACTCGTTGGGTTCGTGTGCAGAGGAGAATTACGCCAGTTCGACAAAACGCGCCGGAGTGACGTCCCCACGACAGGCATGTATCGTACACTATGCCCTGGGAAACTCTTTTGTCTGCCCGTATGACGGAATCCCGATCTTAAACGGCGTTTTAAATTCACCCTCGGCTTCCTTAGTTGATTGCGCCCAGGAACCAAGACCTTCGCCCTGGAAAGAAAAGATGCGGACACCCGTTCCGTTATCCGGACACGCGTCGATTTTTCGTTGACGCTCACTGCAGCCCTTCTGTAGCATGAGCGGCTTGATTCAGAAGCTTCCGATTCCGCGTTTCCTGGATCGAGACGGCAATCAAGCACCCGCTCTACGGCAGTCTTTACATAGACAAGGGACAAGACGCATGGGTCACAGAGGAATCTCGCGGCGAGATTGTTTGACGCTACTCGGGGCAGGCGCGGCTGCCGCCATTACGCCTGTAGTCGGGCATACAAGTGAAGATGCAACTCCACAAACGGCCCTGAGGAGCCAGGCAGTCGCAAGCAAAGTTGCAACCCAGAGCGAAACGGAGCAATTGAGGGAATTGCTTGCTCAGCGTGTCTTCGCCGTGACGCCGGTGCAGGCACGAGCAGCTTACAACTCACCCGAATCAGCGAATTGCGGCCAGGAGATTGTGCTTCGCGATGGCTGGGAACTGCTCGGAGCAAACAATAGCGTCATTCCTGGCGAATACTCGTCCGACAGTAACTGGATCAAGACGGAGATGCCGCGCCCCATGCAATATGCGCTGATGCAGGCGGCGCAAGTACCAAATCTTTGGGTTGGAGAGAACTACAAGACGTTGCAGTGGATTCAGCAGCAGGACTGGTATCTGCGGCATCGCTTTATCATTCCGAAAACCTGGCGTGATTCAGTTATACGCCTCAGATTTGATGGCATGGACTATTTGGGGCTCGTCTGGCTGGATGGTGACTTCTTAGGAGGACACGAAGGGGCATTTGGCGGACCCACTTTCGACATCACCAATCGAATTGTTCCGGGCAAAGACCATGAACTACTGGTAAGGCTGGTACACGAGCCGCACGACTTAGTTCCGAACTACGATAGCAGCAGTGAAAATCATAACCCAAGAGTCGTTAAGCCGGACGCGGAAGATGCAGAGTCATATCAGTGGGGAAACCGGTATCGCACCATCGGCCTATATCAGCCCATCCGATTAATCGCGACCAGCCAAGCCTATATGGAGGCGCCATTCGTGCGCACGGATGCGATCGGCTCAGGCACTGCCAGGCTCTGGGCGCAGGCCATGCTGAGTAATACGGCCTCGGTTTTCGACGGTGTCGTCGAAACACAAATCGTCGATACCTCCAATCAGCAGGTAGTTTGGCGTGGCGCATCGAAACAGAAGGTTCCGGCCGGAAATTCGTTCTGGGAAAGAGAAATCGTCCTGACAAATCCAAAGCTGTCTCGAATTGAAACTTATGCGCGACGGCAAACAATCGGATTTCATCACCAGCAGATTCGGAATCCGCACGCTCGAGTTGAAGCGCAATCCGTCACCCGCAGACAGCCCCCGCGCTACGCCCGCAGACAGAACTCTCGAGGACGAAGCGTATCAGTATTTGTGGGTCGTGAACGGCCGCCCGTTTTATGTCAAGGGCGCCTGCTGGCTGGCCAGCGATGACGTGCTAGCCCTTGCTCCCGAGCGAGAAGAATGGATGATACGGGCGGCCAAGCACGCCGGCTTCAATATGCTTCGCCTGAATGGTGGAACCTCTATTTTTGAAAGCGAGGAGTTTTATAACCTTTGCGACGAACATGGGATCTTCGTGTGGCAAGAGGTGCCGCTGAATTGGACCGATACTCCGGGCACGACATCACTGGCAGTCTGGCGCGAGCAGTTAACCCAGACCGTACTGCGAACGCGGCAGCATCCATCGACCGCGGTCTACGTCGGCGGGAATGAATTCGATCCCTTTGCCGATGGCATTGAAGCACTTCTCGGACTGGTGCGAGAGATATTCGCGGGTTATGACGGCAGCCGGCCGTTCCGGATGAATTCCCCCTGCGGCGGGGACTATCACGCGTACGAACCACCTGATGGGCTCTACACGGGAGACGAGAACTGGTATCACAAGATTTTCGATCGCGGGCATAACTTCATCTCCGAGTGGTCGTTCAGCAGTTTTGCCAATTTTTCCTTGCTGAAGCGTATTGTTCCGGCGGAAGAACTCGTGCAAAAGCCGGTTGGCTACGACGTCGAGGCTTTTAAGCGGAGGTATCCGACGATTCGGGATCGCAGCGCCGAACTTTCGTACACGTTTGTCCGAAGCTGGCAGCGAGCTACCTGGTATGCGGATTTTGGCAAGGCGGACATTGAAGAGTTGATCGACTGCAGTCAGATGGGATACGAGCACAACCTGGGCTGCGTGCTGGAGCAGTGGCGCGCGCAATTTCCCTATACTGGAGGGGAAGCGCTATGGACTTATAACTCGCTTGGTCCGGTCTGCAACAGCTGGCACATCATTGATTGGTGCGGTCAGCCGCAAATTCCTTATTATGCCGCGAAGCACGCGAATGAGCCCGTTCACATCATGGCCGACACGGGCTTCTTTTCATGGGGGCCGGGAGATACCTTGAAAGCCGTGGTTTTTGCTCTAAATGATGGGGACGGCACCATTAAGGGCAGCCACTTCCGGACGCGGATCTTCGATCAGCCCATGCAGCTGGTGCATGAGGAGAGATGGACCGCGGAGCTTCCGGGGAACGGGCAGTCAAGCGAGCACCACCCGATCTCATGGACGATCCCGGCCAATACTCCGGAAGGATATTTATTTCTCGAACTTACTCTCGACGATAGTCAAGGCAAAGCCATTTCCCGCAGAGTATACTGGCTCCGCATTTTGAAGATGCTGGCCGACCCGGATGCGCGAAAGCGCTGGCAGGCAGCCCCAGTCACGGAGGACGTGACAAAGACGGGACCGTGGCTCAAGCCGCAGGTGCAGGCCTGTTCTACTGCCCTGCGCGGTACAGCTAAGTTCGAAAAACAATTGGGCAAAGAAGCGGAGTTGACGGTCACAGTTGAAAACGTTGGGAAGCTCCCTGCTTATCCCGTACGTGTGGACCTGGTTCCTGACACGTACTCGGTGCTTTGGAGTGACAACTTTTTCTGGCTGGCGCCAGGAGAGACGGCCACTCTCCGAGGTATAGCGCGGCTGGATATGTCGGGATTGGATCCGATTGTGAATCCGCCCATCGCAAGCCGGTCGGATCTGCGGATTCGTTTATCGGCATGGAATGCTCCAAGAGTTGATGTAAGCTTCTGAAACCGAGAATATGACGAGCTCGCTGACCCACAATCCAAAACACTACGCAACTAAGCCGCTCATCTTCCTACACTGGAGCTGAAATGAAATCTTTATATGTCTTTCTCGCAGCAGCTCTGCTGTTGCCGTCCGCGTCTGCCCAAAATCTTCAAGGGAATTGGCAAGCTTCGGTCGCGGAGTATGGCGAGCCCGTCCGGTACGTCGTTCACATTTCTCAGGCCGCGGGCGCGGCAACAGCCATTGTCGACATCCCGAAAAGCTTCGTGTTTGGCATGCCATTGGACGCGGTTTCAGTGGAGAACGCCACGGTCAAGATGCGAGGTGGTCCGGTTTCGTATGAAGGATCGCTCTCTGCGGACTCGCAGCGTATCGAAGGATCCTGGACAGCAGGTGGCGAAGTGCAGCACGTAACCTGGCAGAGGGTCACTGCAGCTTCGGCTGACTCAATTACTACGGTTGCAAAGCAACTGGATTCACTGGTCTATCTTCCGGATGATGAATGGAGACTCCATCCGGGAGACGTACCTCACGGTGAGGCAATCGATCTCGACGACAGTTCCTGGCAAGTCGTAAGCGCGGGCAGTTTCGCACCACCGGAAGCAGAGTGGTATCGGCGATGGATCGAAGTTCCTAAGACACTGAGCGGTTACGACCTGACCGGCAGCAGAATCTGGTTCGATTTTCAATACGATGCGAACGGCCCGATTACTGCCATCATTTACGTGAATGGCCGCCGTGTAGCCATGGGCGACAGTCTGGAGCCCATGGTCTTGTTTGAGCAAGCGCATCCCGGCGACAAGGTGCTAGTCGCCGTGAAATTGTTGCGATCGGTAGACAAAAAACACTTTTTGGGAGCTCCGCTTCGTGTCGAGTTCTCCTCAACCCGGCCCAGTCCTTCGAGGCTCTTCGATGAGATGGGGACAGTGTCCATCCTGTCGCCGCATACAGCCGATCCTCAGAAGACGCGAGGTGAGTTAGAAGAGACTGCCTCTGCAATCGATCTGGGTGCACTCGCCGAGTCCAACCAGCCGGCATTCGATGCGTCTCTTAAACAAGCTCAGAATCTTCTGGATCCGCTGAAGCCTGAGTTGCAGCAGACCTCGTTACGGATGACCGGCAATTCGCATATCGATGCGGCGTGGCTTTGGCCCTGGACGGAGACGGTGGATGTTGTCCGGCGGACCTTCGGCACGGCTTTGCAGTTGATGGACGAATATCCGCAATTTACCTACACGCAATCGGCGGCTGCCTACAGCGACTGGATATACCGAAAATACCCGGGACTGCACCAGCAAATTGTGAACCGCGCGAAGGAGGGCCGATGGGAGATGGTCGGCGGTATGTGGGTCGAGCCCGATCTCAACATGCCGGATGGAGAATCGCTCGTCCGCCAACTACTGGTTGGCAAGCGATTCTTCAAAGAACAATTTGGAACGGACGTGCGCATCGGGTGGAATCCCGATTCCTTCGGATATAACTGGCAATTGCCTCAGATCTACAAGAAATCTGGCGTCGATTACTTCGTGACCCAGAAGATGGCCTGGAACGATACCAATCAACTTCCACTAAAGGTTTTCTGGTGGCAATCCCCGGATGGAAGCCGTGTACTTGCTTACTTTCCACATGACTACGCGAATGACATTGAACCGCTCCGCATGGCAAGAGATATTGAGGCTGCCCAGTCGCTCAATCCTGGAGTACCGGAAATGATGCATCTTTTCGGAGTCGGCGATCACGGCGGCGGACCGACACGCGCGATGCTTGATGAAGGAATGCGCTGGGTTGGATCTGATGTTGTTTATCCGAAGGCGAATTTCGGAGTGGCTCAGGGTTTCTTTTCCGACATCGAGCGCAAGGCTGACAGCGATCATGCTCCAGTTTGGAACTACAAAACCCTGGCGGACCGGGATACCCAATTGCCGAAGCCTGCGGCAGGGAAATTCAGTTTGCCCGTTTGGAACGATGAACTGTACCTTGAATACCATCGTGGCGTTTTCACGACCCAAGCCCAGCACAAGAGGAGCATGCGGGAAAGCGAAGAGCAGATGCTCAATGCCGAAAAGTATTCTTCTTTAGCTTGGCTTTTCGGAGATGTGTATCCCGGCGCGGAGCTCAATGAGGAGTGGAAGAAGGTACTCTTCAATCAGTTTCATGACTTGGCGGCTGGGTCGGGAATTAGCGAGATATATAAGGATGCACAGCGCGACTACGATTCTGTGCGCCTGGTGACGGAACACGCGACTTCTCAAGCGTGGCACACGATAGCAACTCAAATCAATACTCGCGGCGATGGCGTGCCAATCATTGTTGTGAATCCGCTGGCCTGGGAGAGAACCGATATCCTGCCAGTAGAGATTCAGATGCTAGGCCCCACTCAAGGGGCGATTTCGGTTGTGAATTCGAAGGGTGTGCCCCAGAGACTTCAGGTGCTATCTTCGAACCCGACATTGAATACCTATCAGTTACTCATCGAAGCGAGCAGGGTACCCTCTCTCGGATACCAAGTTCTATACGCCGTTCCGCGTACCTCTGCCGCAAAAAGCGATCTGCAAGTCCGCGGACTGACTTTGGAAAACTCGCTGTTGAGAATGACTGTGGATGCCAAGACCGGCTGCATTACCAGTCTTTATGACAAGAAGTCGCATTTCGAGTCGATTGCGGCAAATGGATGTGGGAATGAGTTGATTGCGTTTAAGGACACTCCGAAAGACTACGATGCCTGGAATATCGACAGCGATTTTGAGGATCAGTTTACGAAATTGGACATGGTTGATTCGGTCAAGCTAGTCGAGGAAGGGCCATTGCGGGCGACTGTGCGGGTGGTGAGGACATGGCAGGGATCCAAATTCGTTCAGGATATCTCGATGTACGCCAACCGGGATCGCGTGGACGTGCACAATGAAATCGACTGGCACGCCAATCACATTCTGTTGAAGGCCGCGTTCCCACTGGCGGCATCAAGTGATAAGGCGACCTTTGAGATTCCGTACGGTTCCATCGAGCGACCCACAACCCGCAACAATTCTGTTGAAAAGGCCAAGTTCGAGGTGCCGGCACTTCGCTGGGCGGACTTGGGAGATGGGCAGCACGGCTTCAGCCTGATCAACGAATCGAAGTATGGGTACGACGCGAAAGGAAATGTACTACGACTTTCACTGCTGCGTTCGCCCACCTGGCCCGATCCCGAGGCCGATCGAGGCCATCACAGTTTCAGCTATTCTCTGTATCCGCATAACGGTGACTGGCGGCAGGCCCTAACCGTTCGGCGCGGCTATGACTTCAACTACAAGCTGAGTGGCGAACAGGTGCAACCCCACGCGGGAATTCTTCCGGCTGAACACTCGTTCGTAAGCGTCGGACAGGACCATGTGGTCTTAACGGCTGTGAAGAAGGCCGAGGAGGGCGATGCTCTGGTGCTCCGGTTTTACGAATGGGCTGGGAAGAGTGGTAACGTGGAACTCTCGATTCCGTCTGGCGCCACCTCGGCGCACATTAGCGATTTAATGGAGAATGCGGAAGGTTCGCCTTTATCAATCACAGCCAATAATCGGATCACGGTTCCGGTGCATGCGTTTGAAATTGTCTCGGTGCGTGTAAGTTATCCGACAAAGCCTTAATCCTGGACTAGCTCGTTAAACACTGACAGAACGACAAGATCGTCCGTATAACGGAATTCTAAAATGGGTTGCTATGCGCGAGGGATGGACAGTGACACGGATTTCCGGTGAGGTAATACAACCTCTAAGGGCAACGGATTCGGACATAACATGCGTGATAGAGCCAGCGCTGAACTGCGGGTTTCCTGCTGAACCTTGGTCAACTTGGCTTGCATACGTGTTGCAGGACCAGAAACGCTCAGGCCCGCAATGGCGCGGCCGGTCTGGTCGAATATAGGCGCAGCCACGCAAATCACTCCGTTCAGGTTTTCCTCCATGTCAAGCGCCACTGTCCGCTCGCGTACGGAGGCTAGGTGCTCAAGCAAATGAGCTTTGCGCGTGATGGTGCTTTGCGTTCTTCGAATCAATGGATTCTGTTCGATGATGGCATCGATTTCCTCCTGTGAGAGAAACGCGAGCATCGCTTTTCCTAGCGCGGTGCAGTGTACAGGATTCAGTTCTCCTGGAACGGCAGCTATACGCAGGGCATTAGGACTCTGGAGAACTTCAATGTATACCACTTTGCCATCTTCAAGGACTCCCAGGTTAACGGTCTCCCCAAATCGAAGAAGCAGACTTTGCATTACGCTTTTCGAAAGGGATTGCAATCGCTGGAAGTGCGACACGGGTCCGGTAAGTTCGAAGAACTTTGACGACAACTGATAATGCGAGCGTATTTCGTCCTTTTCAACATAGCCGAGTTTTTCCAGCGAATACAGAATTCGATGAACGGTTGTGCGGGCAAACGGGACTGCTCGCGCCAAGTCAGCAAAAGGGACTGATCTGCGACTGCCTCTGGTCTCGACCAGGCGTTCCAAAATGGCAAAAATCTTGCCCATCACTTCGATATAGTTCTTGTCTATCTGGATCCCGTGCGGTTTAGTAATCCGTTTCGCAGCCACTTCAGGACTCCTGCAAACTGGACAGGTATCATACCTCATTTAAGAAACGCTTTTTCGTCCCGGATAACGGACACCGTCCCGCATTGACTTCTATGCTTGGCCGGCCTTATGATCCCGGCGAACTGATCGCAAGGTAAGCGAGCAGGAATTGCGACGAGTTGGGGTGGGGGAAGGAAATGCCAAATAACTCCAATCCAGAGAAGCGGGCTCATAGTGAATCCCCAGCGCGGCATGCGATTGTAACCGGCGCGGCACAGGGTTTGGGCCTTGCCATCGCGCGCCGCCTCGCGGGGGATGGAGTGCACCTGCTCCTCGTAGATAGCGACGCTACCGTACTGACTCGGGTCAAAGAACATCCGTTTATTTCTGGGCAAACCTTTGCAGTCGTCAAGGACCTTTCTGAACAAGATGCTGGCGCTTTTGTGTTTGCCGAGGCGGGTAAGACACTGGGACTTATCGATACTCTCATTAACAACGCCGCTTGGAGTTTCCATAAGCCCATGGTGGAGGTCTCGGTCACCGAATTTGACCGCGTTGTGGGCGTGAACCAACGTGCACCCTTTTTCCTGGCGCAGGAATTCCTGCGCCAGATCTCGCGAGCCCAGTCGCGGCCGAGCGATCCTGTAATCGTGAATATTGCTTCCGTGAATGCGCTCGTTGGCAATCCGAACCTTGTCGCCTATGCAGGCACAAAGGGTGCAATCGTAGCCATGACTCGGGCCATGGCCGTCGAGGTGAAGGAACTCAAAGTTCGGGTAAACGCGATAAGCCCTGGCGCCGTGGAGACCTACGTTACGAAGAACCTGATCGCCGCTGGCGTCATCGATCCTCCAAAGCTGGTAGAGGATTATCTGGTCAAGCGCTTCGCGAGTTGCGAAGAGGTTGCCGATTTGGTTGCTTATCTATGCAGCACGTCCGCAACCTATGTCAACGGTGTGAACTGGGTGATCGACGGCGGATACACTGCGCAGTAACTCCCGGCCTCAGAAATCGGTTAGCTAGCGAATGAAAGGGGAATTGACAGGAATGAAGGTTAGTGACGTTCAGGTGTTCCTTATTGGAGCGGCATGGCGAAATTACGTTTTCGTACGAATTCAAACCGATACAGGCGTTGTTGGTTGGGGTGAGGGCACTTTAGGGTGGAAGGAGACTGCGGTCCGCGAACTCATCCAGGATTATGCGCGACGGTACGTTGTCGGACACAATCCCTTCGACATTGAAGATCTCTGGTTTCGTCTCTATCAAATCGAGCATAACTCCGGTCCCGTTATGTTTTCTGCCATGGCGGGCATTGAGATGGCTCTGTGGGATATTCTGGGTAAGGCTTGCGGGCAGCCAGTGTACAACCTGGTTGGGGGAAAGGTTCGATCCAAAGTTAAGGCATACGCGAATGGATGGTACAGCAGCATCGCGGATATGCGAGAAGTGTCGGACAAGGCGCAGCAAGTTGTGGCGAGAGGCTATAAGGCGTTGAAGTTCGATCCATTTGGTCCGGGTGGGCGAGAGATTTCCCGGGCCGGGTTGACCAAAGCGTGCCAAACGGTGGAAGTTGTTCGGAAGGCCGTGGGGGAGGACGTTGACATCCTCCTTGAGTTCCATGGGCGCTTCAGCCCGATTATGGCTTTAGAGGCAATTCGCGCCATGGTGCCGTATAACCCGGCTTGGTGCGAGGAGCCAATTCCTGCGCACAACAACGACTCCATGGCTCAGGTAGTAGCAGGTGCTGCAGTTAGAGTTGCCACTGGAGAGCACATTTACGGCCGCTATGGGTTTCTCGATCTTTTGGAGCACAGGGCAGCACACGTAATCCAGCCGGACATCACTTACTCGGGCGGCTTCCTGGAAACGAAAAAGATTGCCGCACTTGCCGAGGCGTACTACGTCAGCGTGGCACCGCATAACTGTGATGGCCCTCTGAAAACAATCGCCAGTATTCACTTGGCAGCGAATATACCGAACTTTCTGATTCTGGAAACATTTCAGGACTATGACGTATCGTGGCGTGAGCGATTAACTCCCGGAACCCCGAAAGTCAAAGACGGGTACTACGATGTACCAACCAAGCCGGGATGGGGCATAGAAGTGGACGAATCCATTATTGCCGCACACCCGGAAGATCCTGACGCAAAGTTGAATATGTTCGCGGAGGATTGGGAACAGCGCATGTGCCGTTAGGGGTACATTACTCGAACTTGTACTTTCCGGCGAGGTTTAGCTCTATCAAAGTCACGGAAAAGGGCGTGAACCCGTAATCAAACTTGTGCCCGCTAAATGCTGCATTCTTGCCTCTGACGGATACGCGATGGGGCTGGTCGCGCAGGTTCATGGCTTCCGAGTCCGGCACGGAATTGCTGTCTCCGAGAACAAAAGCCTGCGCCGATGCAACCGTGCCGAAACTATTGGGGAGAGTGAAACTGACGTTTCGCAGATCAGGCGTGGAGTTTACTCCATAGATGCGCAACGTCTTGCCATCCGGGCTCACAGTTGCATCCAAGTCCGGTTCGCGCAGATAAAACGAGAGTGGATTGCTGCGGTTCACGCCAAGCGGAAACGTCCCCGCCGCTCGTTGGTAAAGAATCTGCGCCGAGTAATCCGGGATCTCGTAAAGATATCCCGGCCCGGGCTGAATCTGTCCCCCGCCAAGACTGTTCGAAAAATTGGAGAGATTGGCAATCTCGATCAAGTCGCTATAGCGATGCATCATGTTCTGGAAACGTGAGCAAACCAGAGCGTTTCCGAGAGTGTGAAGCATCCCGCGCGTCAGTCCCCAGTCTCCGCCGGTGGCATTCCACTCTGTAACAGACAAACGGATGTCCTTGTCCTTTCCATCCTGTCTGATCTCCTGTTGCAACGACCTCAATACATTTTCGGTGCCATTGAGATCTCCGACCGAGTACGGATGTGGCGAGAGAAAATCGAGCACTGCTCCCGCAAGGCGTACGGTGTCGGGACTGGGATAGGATGATGAAATTTTGATTGAAGGATCGACGCGACGCATGGCTTCACCGAACGCAGCGAGCGATGCATCGTACTCCGGCCCTCCCACCTCGTTGCCAACTTCCCAGTACTTCACGTGATACGATTCGCGGTGACCGTTCTTGGCGCGCACCTGGCCCCATTTCGTATCCGGGCCGCCGTTGAAGTACTCGACTTCGTTCGCAGCGTCTTGCGGACTTCTGCCCGTCCAGCGCAGGCAGATGAGCGGTGCAGCACCGACGTGCTGCACCAACTGAACGAACTCCTCGACTCCGACGAAATTCTCCTGCAGACCGCCCCACGGGTCATCAGGAAACGGGACGCGTTTGTCCCAGTTGCCGATCGTGTCAGACCATTCAAAGGTCTCGATCGCACTGCCGCCAAAACGAACAATGCCGGGATTCATTGCCTTCATGGCATTCACAACGTCTGAACGCCACAAACCCAGCACAGCATTGGAATCGATCAAGTACACACGATCCAGCCAAAGCTTTCCGGGTCCCTTGAATTCGATCGTCAGTGTAGCATTCGAGTCGCCGCGTTTCGCGGTCAGCACGGCATCCACGCCCTTCCAATCGCTTGTTGCGCGTCCAAGTGAAACCGGACCCGCAATCATGCCCCCGCTGCCATGCAACGACACTCGGACCGGAACCCCACCTTCGCCGCGTATATGCAGCCGTAAGCGATAACTGTGGGCGACTTCGAGATAGAAGCCGTCCTGCGAAATGCCCGCCCACGTATTCGCCAGGGGCAATTCAATCTTTTGCGACCGCTTCCCGTTATATGGATTCTCGGTGTCGAAGGAATAAGTGGCGACGTGCACGCTTCCGTCCGGATACCAGGGACGGTAAGGCTTATCCACGGCGGCTTTGTACGAATAGTTCCAGGGAGTTTCTTCTTCGAAGCTGGTCGAGCGGACCTGCTGTGCCGTCATCGACGGCAAGACATCGCAGAGTGGCTCCATGAACTGCCCGCCTTGCTTCTGATCGATCGGCCGTTGGCTGAGACGTTCACTAGAAATCGTGACTGCTTCCGTGTCTGAAGGTTCCGGCACACGCTCAAGCCGGATATCATCGATCCACACTTTGCCACTCTGGTGATTGAACAGATTCAGAGCAACCGTCATTCGGCCCGGTGATGGAACACGAAACAGGAAGCTGACCTGCTGCCATTCTCCGCTGCTCCCCGCCGGTGTACTGAACCCTTGATCTCCAACCTGCGCTTCGATCCCAATGCGGGGGCCCGGAATCGGTTGCTCCCACGCCGCATCTTTCGCAGCGGAAACCGGGGACGCCTGAGACTTCTCCCATCCCGTGAGCCGCCACAGCGTGCCGATGGGCAAGAAGACTTCCTGGCGCAGCGTTAAATGCACCGGCTGATCCGCTGAGATGAGCAGCGATTGCCGTCCTTCTTTTACGTCATTTTGATCGATGTTGACCGATAAGGACTGTTTCGCTTCGTCACGATCGACATTCCAGAATTCGCCCGGAGTCGTCGACTCGAATCCCGCATTTTGCAATTGTCCATCACCACCACCAGCCACAAGCGCAACCAGAAAAAGCGCAGGTGATAAGAAAACTAAAGTGCCCGCTCGTTTTGGCACACACTTTGTCCACGTTAGAATGCCGGCGAGCACCTTCGACTCTCGCATCAGTTCCAACCATCCGTCTCGCAAGCGCCCCCCTTATGAACTTGGTCAGTTATTTTCGGACCTCGTCCCGCGAACTTGAGCTTTATGCCACCAACAGCACCACGGGGTTCTTTTCAGCCACAGAATTTTGTGCCGAATCCTTGGCCGCGGCGACTGCAGAAATCATCCACACATATCCCGCATGGTACTGTCCACCATTTTTTTCGGAACTATGACCTACCCCAGTGTTGATGCGCTCCCTCGTTTCAGACTGTAGTCAGTATGGCCTGCATCGCAGCCAGAAGACTCGTAATCATCTCACGTCCAGCAAATAGGCAATCCCTTCCGGCGAGAGATCCCGAATCGGCTCGCTCCCACCTGCTTGTTTGGAAATTCACGCTTGTTTTTCGCATACATGTACAATGGCTCGTCTTAGAGGATCGAGTGAGGAACAAAGGATTCAGGCAAGAACAAATTCCGTTGATTGTCGCTTTTTTTCTTAGCCTGGGCATGACGGCGTCGCCTAGCCCCTCACCTGGAAAATCTGGCCCCCAGAATACCTTGATCCGGTCGCACTCCGTAGCCGGCCAGATCACCACTCGCGAACCAACCTTCTTTCCGGTTGCCGTCTGGTACAGCGGCGGCAAAGCACGTGCCCCCATGCTGGCGGCCATCACTCCGGACTCACCCCGGCTGTGGAAAGAAGATTTATCGAAGATCAAAGACTTGGGATTCAACACGGTCCGAACCTGGGTTGAGTGGAACGTTGGCGAGCCAAACGAAGGCGAATATCACCTCGAAAATTTAGACTTACTGTTGCGCCTGGCGAGCGAAGCTGGCTTGAAAGTCGTCGTCCAGGTTTATGTCGATTCCGCTCCGGAATGGGTGGGCCAGAAGTATCCGGATGGCCGTTATGCGGCGCAAGACGGGCAGCCGATCAATTCACAGGCTGCACCCGGATACTGCTTCGATCATCGGGGTGTGCGGAAAGCGGTCCTCGACTTTTTTCAGGAAGTGGCAAAACATGCGGCAGGCAGTCCTGCATTTTATGGATGGGACCTGTGGAGCGAACCGGCCGCGCTGAACTGGGCTCGCATCGGCTACAAGTCGGAACCGATGTTTTGCTACTGCCCCAGCAGCATGGAACGCTTTCGCTCGTGGCTTAAGAGTAAGTACGGGACGCTCGCTCAGCTCAACCAAGCTTGGCATCGAACGTTCACCGATTGGAAGCAGGTTGAGCCTCCGCGTTACGGCACAATTCTGACCTATACCGATTTCATGGATTGGCGCGTCTATTACGGCTACAAGCTGGCTGAAGATCTAAAGATTCGCAACGACGCAGTAAAAGCGGTCGATCCGGACCACGTCACCACCAGCCACGCACCGAATCCGTCTCCACTCGTGCGGACCCTGGCTGATCCGTACGACCCAACCGACGACTTCCTGATGAAAGACTCGGTTGATTTCTTCGGAACGAGTTTCTATCCAAAACTCACGGCCATGGAGCACAACTGGACCCTCGAACGGCAAGTCCTGGCCATGGATCTCACTAGTGATATGACGGCTGGGCGTGGATTCTATGTCGGCGAACTGCAAAGTGGCTACGGCGTGCACGGCACCGTCATTGGATCACCTGTCACGCCCAGCGATCTGGAGATGTGGACATGGGGCATGGTTTCACGGGGTGCCCGTGCAATCAATTATTACGCGTTTTATCCCATGAACGCCGGATACGAATCTGGCGGCTACGGGATGATCAATCTGGATGGCACGTTGACTGAGCGTAGCCGCCATGCCGGGCAGATGGCCAAGGTCATCCAGCAGAATTCTGATCTTCTTTTGCAGTCGCGGCCAGAGCAGGCGGAAGTGGCACTGGTGTTCAGTCCGCTCGTTCCTTTGTTGGGAGGATACGACGCGGAAGGCAGCCGCAACTCGATCCATGAAGCGGTCGCCGGATATCACAGAATTTTTTTTGAGCGGAATCTGCCAGTGAATGTCCTCAGTTCGCGCGAGCTTGCCCAGGACAATCTTCAGAAATACAAGCTGGTCATCGTCCCTTATCCTCTGATGCTAACCAGTGAGGAAGCCGGCGTTTTGAAAGAATACGTTTCCCATGGCGGGCACCTCTTTGTGGAAGCACGTCCCGGGTGGGTCGATGAACGCGGCCATGCCGAGCCGCGGATTCCTGGCTTTGGATGGGACGAAATGCTAGGTGTTCGCGAGAAGCAATTGATTCCAGACAAAGAGTTCGAGGTGAAATGGGGAGACTCG
This sequence comes from uncultured Acidobacteriaceae bacterium, assembly GCA_963772045.1. Lineage (GTDB taxonomy): Bacteria > Acidobacteriota > Terriglobia > Terriglobales > Acidobacteriaceae > Sulfotelmatobacter. The sequence continues at coordinate 367,141 of CAVYWC010000010.1, forward strand.
GAATTCAAGGGGATGAAATTCCAGGAGCAGTTCGAAACCACAAGTAAGTCGGCTCGTGCCTTGGCGTTCTTACCTGACGGAGCTCCAATCGCATTCGAGAACCAGTACGGCAACGGAAGCGCGATCATCTTTGGCAGCTTTGCCGGACAGGAAAACTTTGAGCATCCGGTCGCGATGCATCCACTGGCGGGCATCCTGGAGACATGGGCGGGGCTGTCGAAACCAAATCTGCGAGCACCGGCACGATTGGAACTTCGCCAAATGTATGCTCGCAAGGGACGGTTCATCTTTTTCTTCAATCACGAAGACAAGCCCGCATCGATAGAATTCGGCCGCGTTCTGGAAAAACCTGCCTTCAGCGTTCGAGAAATTGTGACTGGTGAGAAACTGACGCCCACCGGAACAAATCTGGAATTGAAAGCGGATATTCCGGCGCAGGCGGTACGAATTTATAGAATCGATTATTGAATGAACGCTTTCGTGTAAAAGTCTTATTGTTTCTTAACTTCGTGTTGCCGGAGGAACATTGTGAGCGTTGCCCAATACCGCGAGCGCATCACGCAAGTGCTGAATGGAATCTGGGACACACAAACCGCAACCATTGAAAAGGTTTCAGCGGTGATGGCCGACTGCATCGTTCGTGGTGGTCTGGTGCATTTATTCGGCAGCGGGCATTCCGTCCTGCCTGTTCAGGACATGTTCCCGCGCTATGGCGCCTTCCCCGGATTTCGTCCATTGATGGATATGCGCCTGATGTGGACGAATGTGATTGGCTCCGGTGGGGCAAAAGGTCTTCTCTGGCTGGAACGTCGCGAGGGTTACGCCGCGGTTCTTTTCGAAAACGAGCCGATTCGCAGCGGCGACGTGATGCTGGTGTTTTCTCATGGCGGCCTGAATGCCGCCGGAATCGAAGTGCTGCTGGAAGCCAAGAAACGCGGCCTGACCACAGTGGCCATCACATCCATGGATAATTACCGCAAACGTGAACCCACCCATTCATCGGGCAAAAAACTAGCGGACGTTGCTGATTATGTGATCGACAATTGCATCCCAGCTGAAGATGCATTAGTGACGGTGAAGGGATGGAAAGCTCCGGTGGCTGCGGGATCGACAGTTTCGACCGTGACCATCGCAATGGCAATCATCGCTGAGGTGGCCTCTGACCTTGCCGCCAAGGGGCACAATCCTCCTGTTTTCGTTTCGCCCAATGTTGCTGACATACCGGCGGATAACAATAATCGAGTCTACGAAGAATACGAACGCTCGCTAAAAAGATAGCTCAGGAGATAAATTCTGCGGCTGCGATCGCTTTTCATCAGTGCCTGTGCCGGCATCCTCGTTTTCGGAATTGTTCTCGCAATTCTGGGAACCGTCTTTGGCTTGCCTGCAATGCGGGCACGCTTACACATCGATCTCGCTCAGCAGGGCAAGCTCTTCCTTCTGCTCTATCTGGGCATTTTCTGTGCTTCGTTGTTGGTTGGTCCGCTGATTGATCACCTGGGCAATAAGGCAACCCTATTTGTCTCCGCTGCGATCGTTGCCGCGGCGATGGTTTCATTCGCAATGGCCCATTCCTTCGCGTCGGCAAGCCTGGCAGCCGTTTTACTGGGACTGGGTGGAGGCGGATTGAATACCTGCACGAACGCGCTCGTCTCCGACGTCTCTGGCGACCAACGGGGACCTATGCTGAATTTGCTGGGAATTTTTTTCGGCATTGGCGCGATCTGCGTTCCCCTGCTCGCGGCCAGCATTGAAGGACATTTCACGATTCCGCAGTTGTTCTTGTTCTGCGCTGTTCTCGCCATCGCTTGCGCGGTCGGTTATGCACTGATGTCTTTTCCGCCGGCGAAGGCGAGCCGCGCATTTTCATTGCGAGAAGTCGCCGGCGTTGCGAGATACGAAGGAGTTCTGCTGCTGGGATTCATCTTGTTTCTTGAATCGGGGAATGAGGCATGCATCGGCGGGTGGACCTCTACCTATGTGAACAGCGCCGGGTACTCTCCGCGGACGGCGACTCTGGTATTGGCTTCTTTTTGGGCCGCGCTCATGGTGAGCAGAATGCTGGCAGCGCGAGTGCTGCAAGGAACTGAGAAATCTCGATTGGTACTGGCAATGGCCTTATTGTCACTACTCGGTTGTGCGATTTTGCTAACTGCGCCGTCACTGATTCTGCTATTTGCCGGCACAGCTTTGATCGGATTGTCTTACGGCCCGATCTTTCCCACAACTTTGGCCATTGCGGGGGACCGCTACTCGCAACAAGCCGGTACTGTCTTTGGACTTTTGTTCTCGATCGCTTTGGTAGGCGGAATGTTATTCCCCTGGACCGTCGGCCAGGTCTCGCAACGCCTCAGTGTTCATGCGGGAATGATCGTGCCGTCGCTCGGAGCGGTTGGCATCACTTTGTTATCGGCGATGCTGTTGTCGCGCGGGCATAATACCGGCCCTATAGCAAAGTCCGAGAAAGCAATTCTTTAGACTCACATTTGTCTTTCGTTGTTTGATGGTTTCGGAACTGACAGAATCTATGGTGCCCTACGTCTTAGCGGTCGACCTTGGTGGAACAAAATGCTCCGCTGCCATCGTTGATCGGAAGGGGAACATTGTTTCCCGCCAGACAGCACCAGTGGATGTCAGTTCTCCCTCGGCTCCGGTTCTCCAGATTATTCAATTCGCCAAGGATCTCGCGCAACGCAAAGAGCTCAAGGAGTTTTTCGCCGCGGCCGCAATCGCGGTGCCCGGTCTGGTTCGCCCGACCGGAACAGTGTGGGCTCCGAACCTGCCTGGATGGGAACGGATGGCGCTTGCCGCTCGTCTGAAGCGCTCGCTTGGAATCCCCGTGGTGGTCGAGAGTGATCGCAATGCCGCGTTGCTGGGTGAATGCTGGCGGGGAGCGGCGCGGGGCAAGTCCGATGTGATCGTAATGATGATCGGTACAGGCATCGGCGCCGGCATCATGAGCGGTGGACGCGTTGTCCGCGGCGCGCATGAACTCTCCGGCTGCGCCGGGTGGCTCACCATCACCGGCGAAACGCCGGAGTCTACATCCGTCGGAGAATTGGAGTCGTTGGTCGCCGGACCTGCAATCGCCCGGGCCGCCCAGAAACGCTTACAACGTGGAGAAGCCAGCAGTCTGTCGCAATTCGATCGCTCTAAAATCACAGCTCACGAAGTCGCCGGCGCCGCGCGCAAAGGAGACCCGCTGGCCTTGGACATCTTCCATCGCGCAGGCCGGTTGCTTGGATTCAGTATTGCGAACATGGTTAGCCTCTTCGACCCGGAAATTGTGACCCTCGGGGGTGGGATGGCAAGTGCATCTGACCTGTATTTCAAGTCGATGCGCAGCGCGATGTTGGAGCGGGCGCAACCGCTCGCGGCTAAGCAAGTGAAATTGGCTGTGACTAAGCTTGGAGAAAACGTGAACCTGCTCGGTTGTGCTCATCTGGCGTGGCGTTCCTTGCGAGTGCGCAAGGCCGGAAAGGACCAGGAATGAATCGGCGTTCGTTCGCTCAGTCTATGGGAGGCGCAGCAATCCTGTCGGCAATCCCACGTTCATCTGGCTTGACACAAGATTCAGCCGCAGCAAGGCCCGGAAAAGTTATGGCGATCGCAGCTCATCCCGGTGACGGAATGTTCACGATGGGAGCCGTTCTTGCGAAGCAGATCGAAAGAGGGGGAGCAGGTGTTCTGCTGAGCCTTTCCCTAGGCGAGAAGGGAGCGCCGAAAAACATTCCCGTTGCGCAGTACGGCGCCATGCAACGCACAGCCACGGAGAACGCGGCTCACATGCTCGGGGCCGAGGCGATATTTCTTGACTATCGCGATGCGGAGATTCCCTTTAACGAGGAAATCTCGCTCCAAGTGTGTGACGCAATTCGCGAGCAGCAACCAGACATCGTGGTGACGCACTGGAGCGGAAGCTGGCACAAGGATCATCAGAATTGCCACTTGATCGTGCGCGATGCGATCTTTTATGCGGCTTTGGAAACACTCGCGCGCGACCGGCCAGCGCATGTGGTTTCAAAAGTCTTCTACCCCGAAAATTGGGAGGATATCGAGAATTTCGTACCAGACACCTACCTCGACATTGAAGCCGTGCACGAGAAGTGGCTTCGGGCATGCGATCTGTATCCTATGTGGCGAGGGCAAACCGGATTTTTCCGGTACAACGACTACTACACCAGCCTCTCCGTGATGCGCGGCTGTCTTTCCGGTTTTCGCCACGCGGCAGCTCTGATGTCGGACGCCAGTCAGCGAACCCAGCACGTGCAATCGCTGTGAATACTGACAGCGGGCAGAATCTGCGCCACAGGCTCAACCATTAATTTCCATAGCCGAAAATTCCGCACACAAGACCGCCCCTACTTCACCGGAGCTCCCAGCGTTTTCACCAGCCAGGGAATGATCACTTCTTTGAAAATTCTCGGATCGGGCCATACCCCAACCTGCCGGCCAAGATGGCCGCCTTCAGGATTGATCCAGGCTTCTTTAGGAACATCTCCCTTGCTCAGTAGCAGATATTCATCGGCGATCGGAACCTGCGTGTCACGCACGCCCGCAATCACGAGCATTGGCGCCATCGGCTTACCTAGTAATCCCTGATGAACCAGCGACAACTTTGGCAGATACTCCGTCATCTCATCCAACGTGTGCACGCCGTCGAGAATGTTCATTAGCGCCGGGACTTGATCGAATAGGTATTCGCGATTCCCCAGCAGAGAATTCATCAGGAAGTCTTTCTGGAAGAATTCATCAATCGGGGGCGACTGCGCGCTAGCGCCGCGAAGACGTCCGCGCTCGACAATCGCCATTTTTGTCGCCCAGTATGCACCCCAACTCACGCCATGAATCGCGATACGGTTCTTGTCGATCTCTGGCCGCGACTGCGCGTAATCGATGACCCGCGAGAGCATGCGGTCGGACTTCTCGCTGACTTTGATCGGCGCCTGCCCCGTGCCCGGACCATCTACAGCGAGAAATCCAATGCCAGATGGAAGAATCGCACCGAAACTCTCAGTCAGATCTTCTTTGCGGCTGTCGAGACCGTTGATGGCAATCACGAGCGGGACTGGGCCTCTCGCATTTTTCGGCAGGCGCAGATAGCCAACGATCTCTTTGCCCTCAAACGGAATGTGGACGACTTCTAGCGGCGGATCGTAGAACTTTGCGTGATCGAGGAACGCCTCAATCGCTTTTTCATATGACCGCTGTTTGCCCGGCGAAGAAGGAATCGGCCAGCGACCGAACGAATACAGTCGCCAGGCTCGGATGTAATCCGCATTTGCTTTCGTTGGGTCGGTTTTCTCCAGCGACTTGGCCTCGTTGAAATAACGGTCTGCGACATGCATGAACGCTGCAGCCCATTCGTCTTTATCAGAAGTGTGAATGTCCTGAAATGCCTCTTTGACATCTCCCGGATCGAGTCCGATCAACGGGTACTGTCCCACTTCGGCGCGATGGATCGCCTCGGCCTTGATCTCTTCGATCGTGCGTTCCCGCCGTTCCTGCGAATAAGCAAACAAAGATGTCAGCACCAAGCCCGCCAGCAGCAGTGCGCAACCGAATGGAGTTCTCATGATGGCCGGTTTTCCTTATGTGTGTGATTTATCCCGGAAAAAGTGATGCATCAAAAAAGGCCGGACACCAAGGGAAATCCGGCCCCGCCTTTCGTTGTAACCGAACTTAGAAAACGAACTTTGCCGCCAATTGGATCGACCGTGGTCCTCCGGAGCCGACGGCCGGGTTCGCCGCCGCAATGTCCGGCGTAGCGCATCCGCAGCCGAACGACGCGGCAGAAGGATCGTTGAGCCCGAACCCGTTCTGCCCGCCGTACGGATTGGCAAAGTTCGGGTGATTGAGAATATTGAAGAACTCCGCTCGCAGCTGCAAACGATATTGCTCGCCGAAATGGATATTCTTGGCGAGAGAGAAATCGAAGTTGCGAAAGGCGGAATCCGGGAACATGTTGCGGCTCATATTTCCGAATTGACCGAGCGGAGGCGCCATCATGACAGAGTTTCCGGCCGCGTAGCAGCCGAAGCTATTTAATGAAGTCGTCTCTGCCCCAGGCGTTCCACCGTCTTCTGCAAGAGCGGAAGCGATGCAAGTCGCGGGCGTGTTTGGGTCCCCGGCCGGATAGAACGGAATCGCCACTCCCTTTCCAGATTTGAAATCTGACGGATTTCCGAGGCTGGCAGTGCCCGCACGATAAAAACTCCAACGAATCGGACTGTTCGCGGGTGGGCTGACGGGCAAGGGACCGATGCCGGCCGCATTTGTTCCTTCATCCATCGGGCCCCAGAATTGCGGGCTCTGGATGGTCGTGATGGAATTAATTTCCCAGCCATCCAGCATCTGTCCGTAACCGTTGCGGCCAGGGATAGCGTAGGTCAGCGAAACGGTCAGCCGCTGGCGAATATCAAAATCGCTGTTGGCATATTCGGCGCCCACATCATACGCGTTCTGCGGCAGGCCTGAACCGTAGCCAAAGTCCCAATTGGCGGCCACATCATCGAGTGCGTGCGAATACGTGTAACCGGCGACCATGCTCAGGCCATGGTAATTGCGTGCGTTCAACGTGACTTGAAGACCGTCGTAGTTGGAGCGATAGACATTTCCCATCTGGAAGATGTTGCTCAGGTAGGGGAACTTGAGATGGAAAGGCCGCTGATCCAGGTCGCAGTTCGGATCCGTGGCGCACAAAGGCGCGTAATCAGCGCCGACTGGCGGCTGGTTGATATCGCGGATGCCGACCAGATTCGATCCGTGATTTCCCACATAAGCTGCCTCCATCGATAAGTTCGAGGTAAAGGCATGCTGCAGGTTCAACGTCCAAGTCGCAACATAAGGGGTCGTGAGATTGCGATCCACGGTCATGATAGGACAGGAGTTGGGATACGTGCAGTTCACGGTGCTTCCGCCATACAGCGGGCCATTGGCGGCGTCCCAAGTTAGCGGATAATTGGCGATGTTCTTTACCGTGACATTGCCGGTGGTAATGGTGCCGCCCGAAGTATCGCCGGCGGCGTCGATCGGGGCGCCCGTGGGCACGCTGCCCGGGCCAAAGGCATTGTTGAAGGCAACGAACGATTGCCAGTTCACGGTTTCATAGAGCAAACTGCCTCCGCCACGCAGAACAGTTCTGCCGTTGCCCAGGATGTCCCAGGCGAAGCCGGCACGCGGGCCAAAGTTGGTGTGATCGGGACTATAAAGGCTGCTGATCTGATGTCCAACCTGCACCATGCCAAGATTGGGATCAAAATTTCCCAAGCGATTCTGAGAGTCCTGCGGAACGCTCGAGTATTCGTATCGAATTCCGAAATTCAGCGTGAGGTCGCGCGTAACGCGCCAATCGTCCTGAAGAAAACCGGCATAGGCCCAGTTGTGCAACTGCAGGGTGGGATTGCCCACCTCGACGGTAGACTTCAAGGGTGCACCGCCAAAGAAATCTTCGAGCGGGCTGGACCCATTGGGAGCCGGATTTCCGCTCGCAACCCCACCCAGGAAATTGACGCTGCCGCGCGCATTGCCATAGGCCGCATTGTTGACGCGGTCATAGTGCAATTCGCCGCCGAACTTCAGCGCGTGCCGGCCTTTCACGTAGGAGATGTGATCCACAAACTGGGTGATCGAATCCGGTCCCTGAAATTTGGGCCATTTGAATCCGCCGAGTCCCGTGAAATACCCTCCAAAGCCGATGCGAGGCAAGCCGCCAGTGTACGGGCCGCTCACGCCTGTATCCAATCCGTAAGTCGAGGCAGGCGTATTGATGTCTCCGGGAAGCGTCGGCTGATACAGACGGTTATAGCCGACTCGCGCTTCATTGACCCAGTTCGCGCTCGGCGTCCAGATCCAGCTTCCGCCGACCACTTGCGCGCGGGTATGAATGTCAGAGAGCCATCTCTGCTGCAGCTCAGGAAAATCTTCGACGGTGCCCGTGTTGTTCCCGAAGAAGTACGTTCCGTTTATCGAATGGCGGTCGTTGAGGTGCACGTCAACTCTTCCCACTGCATTATCGACGTGAACATTGTTATTGAATCCGTTGGGAATAGTGATGGCGTCAACGGGAGTCAGGCTCGTGCCGATATCGGTTTGATTGTTCAACGGAAAACCGCTGCCACTACACGTGACCGCGCCGCCTGAAACGGTGCACCCGGAGATGAGCAAGCTTGCCGGACTAACGATCGCATCCGCTGAGACAGCTCCTGGCTCTAACAAATCCGCGATCGCGTCGGGAATGCTGTTCATGCAGTCGCCAGCGAACCCAAACGAACACGTTCCATTCGGTGCCATGTGCATCATCGAAGGGCTGGTGACGCCTCCGTAAGAGTTGCCCACGTTGTAGCGCTGGCCTTCATAGGCTCCGAAAAAGAATGCCTTGTCTCTGACGATCGGACCGCCGATGCTGCCTCCGAACTGCTCGAGAGTACGCGTCAGTTTCGGATTGGGTGCATCGTTGAAATAGTTCCTGGCATCCATCACGCCATCCCGTCCGAACCCGAAGGCGGTTCCATGCACACTGTTCGTGCCGTTCTTCAGGCCGACATTCACCACAGCTCCGGGCTTCCATCCGTACTCTGCCGGAGGATTTTGTTGCACATTGAACTCCTGGATGGCATCAATCGGCAGGATCGTTGCCGAATCTCCGGCGATCCCCGCCCCATTGACGATCGCTTGCCCGGAGTACGGCTCGCTGTTGAATAGGCCTTCAATGAAATAAGCGTTGTCTTCGGCGCGCAGGCCGTTCGAACTGGTAGTGGAAAATCCGCCGCCGGGATAGCGCACGACTCCAGGCCGCAGTTGCAGCAGGTTCTCATAGTTGCGGCCGCTTAGAGGCAGATCATTGATTTCCTTATTGCTCAGCGTGCCGCCCAGCGTAGCCGAAGTGGTGTTCACGAGCGGTACGTCTTCCTGCACGACTACGGTCTCGGAGACTTGGCCGGGCTGCAGAGTGAAATCCGCGCGCACATCGGTGGCAACTTCGACCGGCACGCTGGGACGCTCTGTGGTTTTGAAGCCCTTCGCTTGAACACGGATTTTGTAGTTACCCGGCTGCAGGTCGGCCGCGACGTAAGCACCAGATTGGTCGGTGGTGAGCGTCCGCGATGTGCCACGCTGAACGTCGGTGACTATGACTTGGGCTCCCGCGATCGCGGCTCCGCTGGCATCGCTGAGGGTGCCAAGAATCCGACCATAAGTAGACTGCCCTGAAACATTCAGGGCGCTACCAAGCACTGCGAGCCCAACGACCAGGCGAAAAGCGGCAGCATCCGTGCGGGTTTTGCGCGAGGCGAAGCCCCACACGTAGTCGGATAGCATAGAACCCCTCCTTGCTGGTCCGACAGCCATACCATCATTTTTCGTGCACTGTCAAGTGAATTCACCTCGTCCGCATCAGGGAAGCACTGGAACTTGTGCTCTGCAGAAAGGTAAAAGGCCGCGACTTTTACCGATAAGTGGGTCGGGCACGAAAGTCGTTGAAGCGATCCAGTTGACGCGTTCACGCTCGGAACGGTATCCTTGGTCATACCACCCGACCTGTAGACAACGACGCACGATCAAACATGCTTCTCCATCAACAATCCCGTCTCACGCTACCGGATGTGCGGTATAGTAACCAGACCATCGCTGGGGTTACGCTCGGACCGCCGCCACACTGTGCAGGGGGAGCACCGGTGTACAAGCTCGTTCGTACGTCCAGGCTTTACGAACAAATCGTCCAACAGATCGAAGAGTCCATTGTCGCTGGAACTCTGAAGCCCGGCGATCAACTGCCTCCCGAACGGGAACTGGCGCAACGTTTCGGTGTCAGTCGTACTGCCGTGCGCGAGGCGGTCAAGGCTCTGCGCGAAAAAGGATTGGTCGAGGCGTTTTCGGGTCGCGGTACATTCATTACCGATGGCACCACACACGCCGTCCGTCAGTCGCTTGACCTGATGGTGAAGATCGGCCAGCCGGAAGGATCGACCCATCTCGCCGAAGTGCGAGCGATGCTCGAACCACAGATTGCAGTGTTGGCCGCGGCACGCATCCAGGAAACCGAGTTGGCTACTATGCGGGAGGCTGTCGCCATCATGGACCGCTCCCGTCAGGATCCTGACGCCTATATCGAGGCTGATCTGGATTTTCATCTTGCCCTGGCCGAAGGCGCAGCCAATCCCCTGATTCTTGCGTTGCTGGATTCTATTGTGGCCCTTCTCCGCGAACAGCGGTTGCGCATCTTCAATGTCCCCGGCGGCCCCGACCGTGGCCAGATTTATCACAAGCGAATTCTGGAAGCGGTCGAGCGGCATGATGCGCAAGCAGCCGGTGACGCTATGCGCGAGCACCTCGAGCAAGTGCGCAATGACAGTCAGGTGCCCTCGGGAAAAGGGCCGGCTGCAAGGTAACATTCGAATTAACCGGGGCAATATTTTCGAAAGAGAGTCGCGGATGGGGACAGTTGGATTTGTCGGCCTTGGAGTCATGGGCGGCCACATGGTGGAACGCCTGTTGAGCAAGGGCCATAGCGTTACCGGGTACAATCGCACCCGCTCGAAGGCGCAATGGCTCATCGACAAAGGCATGCAGTGGGCCGATTCCCCGCGAGCAGTTGCCGAGGCTTCCGACTACACGTTCGCGATGGTCACCAATTCCGCCGCGATCCAGGCGATCACCGAAGGTCCGGATGGATTGTTGGCCGGATTGGGCCGGGGAAAGATTTTCCTCGACATGAGCACGGTGAGCCCGAATGTGAGTCGCGGACTCGCCGCGAAAGTCCGCGAACGCGACGCCGACATGGTGGACTCTCCGGTCTCCGGCAGCGTCATCACCTTGCAAGAAGGCAAACTGTCGGTGATGGTCGGCGGCCGGAAGGAAACATTCGAGAAGGTAAAACCACTGTTGCTTGATATCGGCCCCAAGGTCACGCACGTCGGCGACAACGGCTTGGCGCTCGCCATGAAGATCGCGACCAACCTGAGCCTGGCCGTGCAGATGCTGGCGTTCTCCGAAGGTGTCCTGATCGCTGAGAAAAGCGGCATCGCGCGCGAAGTCGCAGTCGATGTGCTGACTCACAGCGCCATCGCTTCGCCGATGATCCAGTACCGCGGACCGTTCGTCTTGCAGCAGCCGCCCGAAGCCTGGTTCGACGTGAACATGATGCAGAAAGACATGGTCCTCGCGATTGAACTGGGCCGTCAGCTCGACGTGCCTTTGCCCACGACGGCGGCCAGCAATGAATTCCTTACTGCCGCTCGCGCCATGGGATGGACGAAATACGATTTCGCCTGCATGTTCGATGTGCTCGCGACAATGTCTGGCGTCACGACACCCATCAGCGCCGGAGGCAAGAAGTGAACACTGCTGCCCCGAAGCCGCAGACTGGTCATGATTTCACCGGCGAAAAGGATCGCTGGCTCCGGGCATATCGCCAGATGGTGCGCATTCGGCTGTTTGAAGAACAGGTAAACGAGCTCTACACTCGCGCCCTGATGCCGGGCCTCGCTCATCTCTACAGTGGGGAAGAAGCGGTTGCAGTCGGCATCTGCGAAGCGCTGCACATTGAGGACTACATCACCAGCACGCATCGCGGTCACGGACATTGCCTCGCTAAAGGAGCGTCCCCTGATCGCATGTTCGCCGAACTGCTCGGGAAAGAGGCCGGCTATTGCCGCGGCAAGGGCGGTTCTATGCATATTGCCGATCCCGCAACGGGCAATCTCGGGGCCAATGCGATCGTCGGAGGCAGCGTGGGTATCGCCACCGGCGCAGCTTTCGCCGCCAAACATCTGGGCAATGGACGTGTTGCGGTCTGTTTCTTCGGCGAAGGCGCTCTCGGCCAGGGTTCGCTTTACGAAGTCATGAATCTGTCGCAGCTTTGGAAGCTGCCCGTCATCTACGTCTGCGAAAATAATCTCTACAACGAATACACGCATTTCAGCGAAACCACGGCTGGCACGATTCTCGGCCGCGCCGAGGCCTTCGGGATTGAATCCGCTTCCGTCGATGGTCAGGACGTTCGAGCTGTGCATGAAGTGGCGTCGCGCTTCGTGAAACGCGCGCGCGACGGCGCTGGTCCTTCGTTCCTTCAAGCCGATACTTACCGTTACAGTGGGCATCATGTCGGCGACATTAATCGCGAATATTACCGAACGAAAAAGGAAGAGCAGTTCTGGAAGACGGAACGCGACCCGATTGCGTTGCACGCGAAATGGCTCGTGGACCACGAATATGCTGGCAGCGCCTCACTGGAACAGATTGCGAAGGAAGTCCGCGAAGAAATGGAAGCCGCGGTGAAATTCGCGATCACCGCGCCCTATCCGACTGCAGATCAAGTCACGCAGGATGTCTATGCCTGATCGCGAAATCACTTTCGCGCAGGCGGTGCGGGAAGCGCTGGCCGAGGAGATGCGCCGCGACTCCCACGTCTGCATTTTTGGCGAGGATGTCGCGGAAGCCGGAACGCCCTTCAAAGTTCTTTCTGGCCTGGTCGAAGAATTCGGCTCCCAACGCGTCCTCGATACCCCGATCTCAGAGGCGGGCTTTACCGGAATCGGCGTGGGCGCAGCCATGACCGGATTGCGCCCTGTCGTCGACATCATGTTCGGCGACTTCATCACCCTTGCCATGGACCAGATGGTCAATCAGGCCGCGAAAGCGCATTACATGTCGGGTGGACACTGGAAAGTCCCCATGGTCATGCGCACGACGCTGGGCGCAACTCGCCGCTCTGCGGCGCAGCATTCACAATCGCTGCACGCCTGGTTCAGCCACATTCCAGGATTGAAGGTTGTCCTGCCCTCGACGCCTTATGATGCAAAGGGGCTGCTGAAGACCGCGATCCGCGATGAAAATCCGGTCATCTTTTTCGAAGACAAGATGATGTACAAGCTGAAAGGCCGAGTTCCCGACAAAGATTACACGATCCCGCTGGGTGTAGCGGATATCAAGCGAGAAGGTCACGACATCACTCTAGTCGCGACCAGCAGTATGGTGCAGATCGCGCTGCGTGCGGCCAGTCTGCTCGAAGAGGAAGACATCAGCGCCGAAGTGGTTGATCCGCGCACCACCTGGCCGCTCGATGAAAAGACCATTATCGATTCCGTCAAGAAGACGTCGCGGGCCATCGTTCTCGATGAAGGATACGGTCGGTACGGCGTAACTGCAGAGATCGCAGCGGTGATCGCCGAAGGCGCATTCTACGACATGGATGCGCCCGTGAAGCGCATGGGAGCGATGCACGTACCGATTCCATTTTCTCCGCCACTTGAGGATGAGACTGTGCCAACGGAGGAAACGGTTTTCGACGCCGCACGGCGGCTTTGCAGTAAGACGTAGGAACTACCAAGGGCACGAAGTCACACGAAGGAATGATTAAGGGCCCTTCGTGTACTTCGTGACCTTAGTGGTTAGGGGGTTTGTCATGGCACTCAAGACTCACGGAACCATGGCGGTTGATTGGGAAAACCGCATCGACTTTGATCGGCTCCGCCGCGAGAGACTGCAGAAAACCAAAGACCTGCTGGCCAAGTCATCGATGGGATCACTGCTCTGCTTCGACATGAACAATGTGCGCTACATCACAGCCACGCACATCGGCACATGGGCGCAGGACAAAGCTAACCGCTTCACTCTTCTTCCCCAAAACGACGAGCCCATTCTGTGGGACTTCGGATCTGCCGCGAAACATCACCAACTGAATTGCCCCTGGCTCGGCGAGCGTTCTCGTCCGGGAATCTCCATCCTTCGCGGCGCCATGACTCCGGAGATGGGCCGCGCTGAAGATGTCGCAAGAAAGATTCGCATTGAACTCGAAATGCGGGGTCTGCATAAACAGCCGGTTGGCATCGACATCATAGAGCCGCCGGTCCTGTTCGCGCTGCAGCGGGAAGGTCTCGAAGTAGTCGACGGTCAAGCGCTAATGTCCGAGGCTCGGGTCATCAAGACGCAAGACGAAATCTCGCTGCTGAACACTTCCGCGATGATGGTCGACGCAGCCTATGACGAGCTTTATCGTGCCATGAAGCCGGGCCTGCGCGAGAACGAAGCCGTCGGCCTGGTCAGCAAAGTCCTCTACGATCTCGGGTCCGAATACGTAGAAGCGGTCAACGCGATTTCCGGCGAACGTTGCAACCCGCATCCCCACGTTTTCTCCGATCGCGTTCTGCGCCCGGGCGATCCCGTGTACTACGACATTCTGCACTCCTATATGGGATATCGCACCTGCTACTACCGCTGCTTCACGGTGGGCTATGCGTCGCACGCCATGGTCGACGCCTACAAGCGTTGCCGGGATTATCTCGATGCGGCTATCGAGCTGGTTCGTCCCGGCCGGACCACAGCAGAAATTGCGGCGGTCTGGCCGAAAGCCGAAGAATTCGGATTTCCCAACGAGGAAGCCTGCTTCGCATTGCAATATGGGCACGGCATCGGACTTGCCATCTGGGAAAAGCCGGTGATCAGCCGCTTGGTTTCACTCGACCATCCAGTCGAGCTCAAGCCGGGAATGGTCTTTGCTCTCGAAACCTTCTGGCCTTCAACCGACGGCTGGAGCGCAGCCCGCATTGAAGAAGAAATCGTTGTCACGCCCACGGGGCACGAAGTCATTACGCGATTCCCCGCGGAAGAACTTCTGGTAGCGGGCGCGCACTATTTCACCGTGAATGGACCGCTGCCGACAACCCGCGAGAGTGAAGCCGCGCCCAGCGAACGCGTGCTGGAGATGATCGAGAGCAGCGCAAAAACGGAGCGGGTGGGAGTGACACGATAAGCTGCGCAGTAATCCTCACCACGGAGGCGCAGAGTCACGGAGAAAAACAACTTTCTTGAAACTAATGGATGCTGCGAGGCGTCTCGAGGCAAAACGATAACGTCCCCGAATCCTTTATGGTGTTGCTTTCTCTGTGTCTCCGTGTCTCTGTGGTGAAAAGTTTTTAATGTAGTCCCGTGACAAGATTATGCCCTTCAGCGTTGTGATGCCCGCTCTCGAGATGGCGCAGGAAACCGGCAAGCTCATCTCTTGGCGGAAGAAGGAGGGCGACCACGTCTCGAAAGGCGAACCACTCCTCGAAATCGAGACCGACAAAGCTGTCGTCGAAGTCGAATCTCCCGCAGATGGCGTGCTCGCCGGAATCACAGCATCGGAAGGCACCGAAATTCCTGTCGGCCAGACCATCGCATGGATCGTCGCTCCGGGAGAGCGACCGCCGATTGATGCAGCTCTCGCACCGGCTTCTCCGACCGCAAGAACTGCCTCGCATGCAAAGACGGGGACATCGCAAGCTGAATCCGTGACCGTCCCCACTTCAGCGGACGCGACGTCAACTTCTGGCGCGAAGATTTCCCCCAAGGCTCGCCGCCTCGCGAAAGAGCTCGGAGTCGCCATTAGTGCGCTGCGAGGCTCCGGGCCGAGCGGCGAAATCCTCGCCTCCGATGTGCAAGCCGCCACCGTAGGGACAGCACCCATCGGATCTTCCGGCGGCCCAGAGGTATCCGGCCTCAGCGCAGTTCAACCCGCATCCGAAATACCATCTGTCAAGCTCGAAGTCCCCACCTCCATCGGCCGCATCATGGCCGAGCGCACGACTCAGAGCTGGACCACTGTCCCTCATTTCTTCGTGAGCCGCGATCTTGAGGCCACTGCGTTGAACGATTACCGCAGCCGCATCGCCCTGGACATTGAACGCACGCGGAGCCTTCGGATTACGCATACCGACCTTCTCGTGTCGTTAGTCGCCCAGGTCTTGCTCCGACATCCGCGGCTGAACGCGAGTTGGACTCCGGACGGAATCCGTCTGCACGACTACGTTCACATGGGCGTTGCCATTGCGGTAAATGATGGGGTAGTTGCCGGCGTAATCCCGAATGCGCACGCCGCCAGCCTGGTCGACATCGCGCAAAGGCGCTTCGACCTGACCAATCGGGCGAAAGCCGGAAAGCTGGCTCCCTCCGAGATCGCCGGCGCAACCTTCACGATCAGCAATCTCGGAATGTACAAGGTCGACCAGTTCAGCGGAATCATCACTCCGCCCCAGGCTGCGATTCTGGCCGTGGGAGCGATTGCAGACCGCGTTGTCGCGCGTGCCGGCAACGCCGTCGTCCGCCCCATGATGACCCTGACGATCTCATGCGATCACCGCGTCGCGGACGGATCGCGCGCAGCGAGATTTCTCGACGATCTTGCCGATGCACTCGGGCAACCGGCAACCCTGCTGTCTTAATCAGCAGGCTCTGTCGCAGCCAACGAGAACTAAAGCCCACAGTTGTCGACCGCTACCTCGACCGACTTGGCGATGGCGCTACGCTTCCCAATCACGGTACCAGTCGGCGCGAGTCAGCGGCATGCCGCTGGCACCTCTCAGAGGCTTAACCAGCAACACCTGATACAGGTTTACCCGTCCCGTACTGAAGGCATGGGCTGAGGCTGCCATATACAGCCGCCAGATGCGATAGGTCATCTGGCTGGTCAAACGTGTTGCCTCTTCCACATGGCGCTCTAACCGGTGCACCCAGTGGCGTAGGGTCAAAGCGTAGTGCTCACGCAGGCTTTCCACGTCCCGTACTTCGAAATCGGACAGTTCCGCCGCGCGCAGACTGGTGCTGATGGGCACTGGGTCGCCGTCGGGAAACACGTAACGGTCGATGAACGACGGCCCCTGCCGCCTGTAGGTGGCTGATGCGGCAATCCCTGTATTGAGACAAATGCCCCCTGGACGCAGCAAACGCCATACCCGGGAAAAGTATTCCGGCAGTTGTGCCTCGCCCACGTGCTCAAACATTCCGATGCTGCTGATTTTTTCAAACTGTCCGTCGAGTTCCAAGTCGCGATAGTCGCAGACCTCAACCCGGCAGCGGTCATTCACGCCAAGCTCTCGGATACGCTGGCGCGCAACCTCCGCCTGCCGCACGCTGAGCGTAATGCCCAAAGCTTCAACACCATAATGGGAGGCTGCATGAATGAGCATTCCACCCCAGCCGCAACCGATGTCGAGCAGGCGCTCTCCCGGCTGCAGCCGCAGTTTTCTGCAAATGTAGTCGAGCTTGTGACGTTGTGCCGTCTCGAGATCGCAGTTGTCATTTTCGAAATAGGCGCAAGAATAAATCCGGCGCCCGTCGAGCCAAAGCGCGAAGAACTCTGGCGGGAGGTTATAGTGATAGCCGATGGCTTTCCGGTCGCGCTCGCGCGAATGAAGCGCTCCCGAAACGCCGTCCCCGGGCTTGGGATCGGAGTGCCGGCCCGGCAACCTTCCCAGGACTCCTGCCAGTCGCAAGCTGGCGGGAAGACTATGCCGTTCCTGTGCCAACAGGTAATCACCCATCTCAACCGCCGCTTCGATATCACCTTCAACATCCAGTTCATCGCAGATGTAAGACTCGCCCATAGCCAACTCGCTGGGAGATACGAACATCTCCAGGAGCGCATTGGGATGCTTGATGGCAAGCGTGAATCGAGGACTTTCACTCGAACCCCAAGTCATTCCGTCCCAAAGCCGCACTCGGAAATCCCTCTGAGGACAGTCCGCAAACACCTGCGCGAGAGAGTCGACACTCAAGCGCGTGGGAACATGCTTCAGCACAGAATCGGAGATCAGCCCCATGGAGAACCTCCTGTTCGGTAGTCAATTTCGTAGAATCGGGTGAGCGCGGTCGCGAAGCAATTCAAGGCCTCTGTGGAATTGGCCGCCTGACCCATTCGATTTCGCAGCGGGCGGTTGCGCTCGCACCGTGGATTCGAGAGACTTTCCATTTCTTTCCGCTAATTCTTCGATGCGGCCTAAATCCCATGGGATGATGCGCAAATTGTGGACCGGATGCAGCCTATTGCTGCCGCAACGAGTGGCGCACAATGGCGCATAGCCGCGCCTTAGGGCCGCAACAGCGGCCGTCCCCGTCCTTCGGTAGCCGCGGCAAACATCTCGGAAGGGCGGTACATCCAATCTGGAACGTCATTTTACTCTGAATCTTGTTGGGCTCTGAATCTCTGCGAAGGAGACTCGCATGAACTTTGTCCTTGGATTTGCCACCGGTCTGGTTTTGTCACTGATCTTCGCTCCGGCGCGCGGCGAAGAAACTCGTCTCGTGGTTGCCGAAAAAGGGCGGGATTTGATGCAACTACCTAGACGCAAAGCAGAAGAAGCCGCGGAAGCCGCCAAGGAAAAAGCGGGCGACATCGGAGCCAATGTCGGCCGGCGGGCGGCGGAGTCGGCGGTCGAGGCCGTGGAGAAGGATCTTTTAGGTCACAATCAGACAGCTTAGTACTCGCGAAGCGACGCTGATTCTCTGCAAAAGTGCGCCTCGACTGTTCTCTTTACACCAGTTCCAACTCGATGCTCTTTGCAGCCCGATCCAGTTTCACTATGCGAAAACTCCGCACCTGTCCGGCATGAATTGCTTCCGGTTTGGCCGGACCCGCGGAGCCGCCTTTCCATCGCGCCTGCAGCATCGAGCTGAGCGATGAAAGATCCGCTTTTGACGGCGCGACGGCTTCGCTCTTGGACGCAGACGGCGCGGCGATTTTGCAGGTGGCATAAATTCCCTCGCCCAGTTCGACCCGCGCTCGTTCACCGGCATCCTCCATCAAGCGGCCGGTTACCGTATCGCCTTCCTTGTGCTCGGCAACGTACTCATCCAACCCAGTTGGGACCAGTTGTTTCATGCCCAGCCGGATCTGCCGTTTTCCAGGGTCAACCGCGAGAACTTGCGCACGAACCATCTGCCCCTTTCGCAGCATGTCCGCGGGCTGGTTAATTCTTTTTTCCGCGCTGATGTCACTGACGTGAATCATGCCTTCTAATGCCTCGCCGATCTGAACAAAGGCGCCGAAATTGGTCAGATTCGCAACCGGCCCCTCCACCACGGAACCGACCTTATACCTCTCGGCCGCATCAACCCAGGGATCTCCCAGCGCCTGCTTCAGTCCCAGCGACATGCGGCGCTCGCCAACGTTCACGCCGAGAACGATTACCTCGACGATCTCGCCCTGCTTAGCGACATCGCCCGCTTTTCTTACTTTGCCTTTTGACCATGACATCTCCGAAATGTGGATCAGGCCCTCCACGCCGGGCTCAATTTCGACGAACGCTCCGAAGTCCGCCAATCGCGTGACCGTCCCGCGCACGCGATCTCCAATCCTGTACTTTCCCTCAATGGCGTCCCACGGATGCGGCTGAAGCTGCTTGAGGCCAACCGAAATGCGGTGCTTCTCGGCATCATTCGCGATTTTGAGCACTTTCACTTCAACCTGCTGCCCAACCGAAAGCACATCTGCCGGCTTGCCGACGCGACTCCATGAAATGTCGCCCACGTGCAGCAGCGCATCCACTCCGCCAATATCCACAAATGCGCCGTATTCGGTCAGACTGCGCACGACTGCGCTCACCATCTCGCCCTCTTGCAGCTGCGAGTATCGTCGATCCTTGGCCGCTCGCTCTTCTTCTTCCGCGATCGCTCGCCGATCGACGACAACATCTTCGTCCGTAACATCGAGCTTGATGATCCGGCAGCGAATCTCCTGCCCGACAAGGTTTTCCATCTGCGCCGGATCACTCACACCACTGCGCGAAGCCGGCATAAATGCGCGCACGCCCACATCGACGCTGAATCCGCCCTTCACAACTGCGCTCACCGTACCCAGCACGGCCGACTTCTCGGCGAATGCTTTCTCCAGTGCCGACCAATCCATCGGCCGCTCAACTTTGAAGCGCGAGACTTCGTAATAACCATCCAGATCGCGCCCTTTAATGCTGACCAGCAACTTTTCCCCGGGATTGAGCGTTTCGCCCCGCAAAGCTGTTACCGGAAGAATGCCTTCCGACTTGTAGCCGATGTCAAGGAACACGGCCTCAGGCGTCACGGAAATTACAGTGCCTTGCAGTTGTTTGCCGCCTTCGGTTTTGTGCGAATGACTTTTTTGAAATTGCGAAAGGATATCGCCGAAGGATTCCGAGTTCCCCAAGGCGGGCTGATTTTCGGGAGGTTCTGAATTGGAGTTCATCGATTTGATTCTGAGGCGGGTTTCGCGCGTTAACTCACAATCTTCGAGAAATCGGATCAATCAAGCATAGCATCACCAGGCATTTCCGGGCGGCGCTAGGCCGATCCGGTGGTTTCATAATTAACCACAAAGGGCACGAAGGCGCGCGAAGGAAACCAGCTTTTGCATTCTTCGTGTTCCTTCGTGTCCTTAGTGGCTTAACGAATTTAGGACACTACCGACGACCTTGCAATGGCGTTATCTCCGCGGCGTTTTGCCGAGATGATGACTCGATCTTTGAAAAGTCCTTCATCGGATCCACCTACCTCTCCAGCTGTTTCACCGCGCCACCCATTGTGGATCTTCCTCCGGATTTACGATCTGACCGTCGCGCATGTGAATGATGCGGTCTCCGTATTTCGCCGCCTCCGGATTGTGCGTGATCATCAAAACAGTCTGACCGAGTTCCTGATTCGATCGCCGCAACATGCCAAGCACGATTTCGGAGTTCTTGGAATCGAGATTGCCCGTAGGTTCGTCCGCCAGCACCACCGCCGGCTTGTTGATGAGGGCTCGCGCCAAAGCAACACGTTGCTGCTCGCCCCCGGAAAGCTCCGCCGGCCGGTGACCCAGACGCTTGCTCAAACCGAGAAGATCCGTGATGCGGTCGAAATATCCCGCATCGTGACGTCCATTGCCGGAAATCTCGCGTGCAATCAGGACATTCGACCGCGCATCCAGGGTCGGCAGGAGATTGAATTTCTGGAACACGAACCCGATCTTGCGCTTGCGCATACGCGTCCGGTCCGCATCGCTAAGCGTAGCCAAATCCTGGCCGTCGAGAATCACACTGCCGCCGTCGGGATGCGTTAGACCGCCAAGCAGGTAAAAGAGCGTCGATTTTCCACTGCCCGAGGGGCCGACCACGCTGACAAATTCTCCCCGTTGCACTTCAAAAGAAATGCCGCGCAGGGCTTCGACGTCGATCTTGCCCACGCGATAGATTTTGCGCAGATTTCGCGCTTCGATGAATGCTGAACCCATCTTCATGAAAATCTTACACGAACGCGGCGCTTTCTCGGGTGCAGATGCTGCTCGCAGGCAGGAACTCCCGTCGTTCGCTGGATTGGCCAGGAACTGGATTGGCCAGGAAAATGAGATCAGCTGTGATCAGATGGATCTTAAGCTACGATCACACGATCCGTGACTGAAGTCGGACGTTGCTGCAGCCGCTTCGGCCCTCGCTTCCGCATCAGCAGCAGGCGAACTCGTTCCAGCAAATCCGCCGGCGAGTACATGCCTTTCGTGAGAAATACGTCCGCTTGCGAATCATGGTTGTAGACCCGCACTTTACTGGAGATAAGTATCGCTGGTGTCGCCGGTGACGCTTCTTTTATTTTTGCGATCAGTTGCGGACCATCGAGCCCGGGCATCGCCATGTCGGCGATCACCAGATCGATGCCGCCGTCGAGGAACCGTTGCAGTGCATCTTCTCCTCGCGAGAAGGCGCTCACTCGATATCCGCGCGTCTCCAGGACAATCTTGCGATGGGAGAGAGACTGTTCGTTGTCATCTACACAGAGAATAGTGCGCTTTGGTTTCATCAGATTTCGATTTCGGGTAAGTCGATAAACGTGCAGCAGAGTTCTTAACTCAATGTCAATTCGACTTCGCATGCTAACGACACGCGGCCTCGCTGTAAAGTGGCAAGCATGCCAATGGGACTTTTTGGCTATTGCTTTTTTTCTTGCCGCAAGAAAGCAATGTTTTCGCGAACTTGTGATGGCACTTTAGAGGAGCAGTTCACCCCGCATCACTTCCACCGCATGGCCCCCGACGCGTACGTTAACTACACGGTTATCGCGCCGCGAGGCACGAACGAAAATCCGGCTTGGACGCAGCATTTCGATTCCCTGCTCGATAAGCACCCGCTGCTCAGCTTCGGTCACATCGTTTGCGACCATCCACGCCGCAGCGCAGCCCGCCGCTGAACCGGTCGCGGGATCCTCTCCGTTGTAGAAAAGCATCCGCGCATGCAGCCGAGCCTCCGAATCGAGCGTCTCCCGCGTCACGAAATAGAAAAATGTTCCGCCCGTCTTTTGTATGTATTCAGTAGCTCGCCGCAAATCAATTTGCAGATTGCGGATCACTGCCAGCGACTTCAGAGGAGTGACAGCGAACTCGACTCCGGTCGAAATCGTCTGAATCGGGAGTGAAGGATCGAAGTCTTCCCCCCGCATTCCCAATGCTCGCGCCACGGCTTCGCGATCATGGTGCTCGCCGAAAGTGGGATCAATCTGCGTCATCTCGCCAAACCGCGCTTCACCTGCCGCATCGGCATTTTCGAACAGCACTCGAATCTTGCCTACATTCAACTCGAGAGCAATTTCCTGCGCTCCAGTCATGCCTCGCAGCGCAAAAGCCGTTCCTAACGTCGGATGACCGGCAAATGGCAGCTCTTCCTGCACCGTGAAGATCCTCACTCGTACCCCGCGTTCGCGCTCGATCTCTGGCTCCCGAGGTAAAATGAAAGTTGTTTCCGAAAGATTCATCTCACGAGCGATCGCTTGCATTTGGGAATCGCTCAATCCGCGCCCATCAAAAAACACCGCCAGCGAATTCCCTTCCAGCGGAGTCTTACTGAACACGTCCCACTGTGCCATCGACAGCTTGCGCGCTGCTCTCTTCATGAGCCCCCCAGCCCAGCAAAGATTTTAATTAAGCGATATGAAAATGGGGTGTCCCATTTCTCGCTTCTCTTGCGAGAAGTGGGACTTGACAGAGCGCAGTCGAAAGGATCTCGCGCAAAACCGGCTTCCCGCGTAGGCCAAATTGCCTGCCCAATCCCCGTCCGGTTTGACACTTGCCGTTTTCGACCTCTATCCTAAGGCATGCTTTCTTCCTGCACCTGCGACTGCATGTGTTGTTGCTGTCGCTTTTTGTGTGGGTAGGAAGTTCGAAACTCTTCCCACCCACCCCGGCGAGAGGGTGGGTTCGTCGTCTATCCGCCCTTATTAAAGCTTTCAGGTGAGTGGAGCAGTTCTGTTCCACAGCGGATTTAATCACAAAGGAGAAATCAAAATGGCAACTGCCACCGCAAACGAAGTTCACAGCATTCCACGGATTAACGACATTGCCCCCGATTTCACGGCGGAAACCACCCAGGGCACGATTCACTTTCATGACTGGATCGGCAACCGCTGGGCGGTCCTGTTCTCGCACCCCAAGGATTTCACTCCGGTTTGCACCACCGAACTCGGTTACATGGCGAAGCTCCAACCCGAGTTTGAGAAGCGTAATGTCAAGATTATCGGCCTCAGTGTCGATCCCGTTTCCAGCCACCAAAAATGGGAAGGCGATATCGAAGAGACCCAGGGCGTAAAGGTGAACTATCCGATGATCGGCGACCCGCAACTCAAAGTCGCGAAGCTCTACGGCATGCTCCCCGGCGATGTAGGCGACAGTTGCGAGGGCCGCACGCCCGCCGATAACGCCACGGTGCGCACGGTGTTTGTGATCGGTCCCGATAAGAAGATCAAGCTGCAGATCAGCTATCCCATGACCACGGGCCGCAATTTCGACGAGATCCTGCGTGTAATCGATTCCATGCAACTTACGGCGTCACATAAGGTCGCAACTCCCGTGAATTGGAAACCCGGGGATGACGTGATCATCACTGGTGCCGTTTCCAACGAGGAAGCGCAGCAGAAGTTCCCCGGCTTCCGAACGCTGAAGCCCTATCTGCGAATAACGAAGCAGCCGAGGTAGCTGACGATCGAAGCGTGATGTAGTGTGTGTAGGCGTGAGATGTGGACGCGGACCTGCCCGAGCGAAGTCGAAAGGGATTGGCCCGCGTCATCGCTACCGACGAGTATTTTGAGTTTTCTCAGTAGCTTTGACCGGCTGCATTTATTGTGAAAACGGAAGCGCATGCGGTCCGGTGATCGTCCCGGTCTTCAAAACCGGTGAGCGGCAGGTTTTGCCTGTCGCTGGTGGGTTCGACCCCCACTCGCTTCCGCCAGTTTGACGCCCCCGCATGCTAAACCACGCGTGGCCGGTCCGCTTGGGGTTTTGGCAGCATCGAAATTCAATGCGCTTCCTGCTCCTGGCCACTGATTACGACGGCACGCTCGCCCAGGACGGGCATGTCGAACCGAGAGCCATAGCCGCTCTCGAACACCTCCGCGCCTCCGGCCGAAAGCTGGTTTTGGTCACTGGCAGGCATTTCCCGGATCTGTCGGGCATCTTCTCCAGATTCGATCTGTTCGACCGCGTGGTCCTCGAGAATGGTGGCCTGCTGTACCGGCCCGCAACTCGCGAACAAAAACTTTTATGCGATCCGCCGATTGAGCAATTTCTGGCCCTGCTTCGGGAACGACAAATTCCATTTGTCCCGGGCCGCACCGTGGTGGCATCGTGGCATCCGCATGAAGACGCCGTGCTCGATGCCATTCGCGACATCGGTCTCCATCTGCAGGTCACGCTCAATAAAGGCTCTGTGATGGTTCTCCCCCCTGGCATCGACAAGGCCAGCGGCCTGCAAGCCGCCTTGGAAGAGCTGGCCATCTCGGCGCATAACGTGGTTTCGGTCGGCGACGCCGAAAACGATCATCCCTTCTTGCGTATGTCCGGGTGCGGGGCCGCAGTCGCCAATGCGTTGCCGTCGCTCAAAGAACAAGCGGACATTGTTCTCAATGCTCCGCGCGGAGATGGGGTCATCGAGTTGATCGACCGGCTCCTAGCCGACGACTTGGCCAAGTGCGATTCGAAACTGCGTCGTCACGCGGATTGAAAACGCCAGACCGAGCAAGTGGAGAAGGACGCTCACATCTCGCCACAGAGAGCCGCAAAAAGATCAGGCAGGCGTCGAGGCAAGTTATACCGCTCCCGCATCAACTTCTACTGATGCGCTCGTCGCATGAACGAAAGTAACTTCGATTCCAGCGCTTTGGAAGATACGATGCCATGAAGGCCCTCCCTCCGCCGATAGATGGCCTGGAGATTTCTTCCATGCGGAAATCATATTTCCTGATTCTTCTCCTCAGTTTCAGTTTCGGACTAATTTCAGCCGCTCACGCTCAGGACGACGCCTCTCCTTCTCTCGGCGATGTGGCACGTCAGGCGCGTCTCGCAAGACAACAGAAGGATGCGCAATCGGGCAACCCCGCAGGGCGAGATGAGAAGGTCGCATCCAATTCGGCTGGGTCGAACGATTCGTCTGCCAAGAGCGCGGATGCAACAGATACTCGGGACAGTCCAACCAGCACCATCAAAGATGCGGAATCGAACAACGCTCCGAGTAACGCGGGAAATTCCGCGGGATCTTCGCAGAACAACGCGGCAAAGAGCGTGCGGCCCCCGAAGTCGGAGAAGAGAGTCCTCAGCAACGATGACATCGCGGCACACAGCACCCCCAGCACAGCGCCATCAGCGCCTATGACGGATACCGCTCCGTCTCCCGACCCCGGGAACCAGGAGGTAAAGAATCCGCCCGAATACTGGACGACTCGAATCCTTTCCCAGAAGAACGCGATTGCCTCTCTCAAGAACGACATCGATCAGCTCAGCGCGTCGATCCAGTACGCTCCGCCGAATTGCGTCTCCGGCTGTGTGGAATGGAACGAGAATCAAAAACAGAAGCAGCAGCAAGTCGAGGGCATGAAGGCTCAATTGCAGGAGCAGGAGAAGGACCTCGACGATATGCAGGAAACGGCGCGGAAACAGGGCTACGGCAGCGCGGTCTATGATCCGTAGACCTGGCGCAGCGTCGAATTTCGACTGCGCTCCATGATTTTCCGTATTCCCTAAAACTGAGCAGTCGTGCGAAATTGGTTGCATGCCTTTAGCTGTCCGTCCGTCTCCCATTCACGCGGTCGGCGTGTTCACGACGTCTCCCATTCGCAAAGGCGCCCGCGTAGTCGAATACAAGGGACCGCGCATTACGCCGGAAGAAGCCGACCGCCGTTACGATGGCGCGCCCCGTACCTACTTGTATGGTCTCGAAGACGGCAAGACTGTCATTGACGGCGAGGGGATGGGCGCGTACCTGAATCATTCCTGCGAACCGAATTGCGAGGTTGACGAGATCAAGGGCCGGGTCTGGATCCTGGCGCTGCGCGATATCGCGGCCGGCGAAGAGCTTCTTTGGGACTACAACCTGTACGACGATGAAGATCCAGCGCCTTGTCACTGTGGCTCGCCCAAATGCCGCGGCACCATGTACTCCAGGGAGTGGATGGCTAAGCTGCGCAGGAGGGAAGTCGCCAAAAAGCGTAGGGTCGAATCCAGCGAGAACGGCAATGAGGCGGGTAAGGAAGGCAAGGGCGACGAGTTTCGGGGCTTGCAGGAAGAATCAAGTTACACGGCGCAGCGTCTGAAGGGGTGAGTGACTTACGCCGCCTAACGCTGCCCCTGAAGGTGTAGCCTGCTCCGAATCTTTTTCCTGATATTACCCGTTCGTCACCCGGGGAGCGAAGACGCTTTCGCAAGTTACGCCCGGCGCTCTATCGATGCTCCGGCGCTTTCCCGTGTTCGCGCCAGCCTTCGATGATCAGATAGAGGACTGGGATGAAGAAGAGATTCAGCACGGTGGCCATAATCATGCCCCCGAAGACCGTCGTTCCGACGGAATGGCGGCCGTTTTCGCCAGCTCCGGTTGCAATCACGAGTGGCACAACGCCGAGAATGAACGCCAGCGAGGTCATGAGAATCGGCCGCAGGCGAATGGTCGCCGCCTGCACCGCGGACTCGACCAGAGGCACTCCGCGCTCGCGGAGTTGTTCGGCGAATTCGACGATCAGAATCGCATTTTTGCTCGCCAGCCCGATAAGCATGACGAGCCCGACCTGACAGAAGATGTCGTCCTGCAGACCCCGCAGCCATTGCGCGCCGAGAGCTCCCAGCAGGGCCATGGGCACGGCCAGCAAAACAATAAACGGAAGCACGAAGCTTTCATACTGCGCCGAAAGCGTAAGGTAGACGACCAGCGAGCCCAATCCGAACAGAATCAGCGACGTTCCACCCGCCTGTAATTCCTCCAGCGAGAGTCCGGTCCAGCTATAGGAGAATCCTTGTGGCATCTTCGCAGCCAGCTGTTCCATGGCGGCGATCGCCTGGCCGGAACTGTATCCCTTCGACGGCGAACCATCGATCTCCGCCGAGCGGAATAGGTTGTAATGCGTGATCACCTGCGGCGTTGTCGTCTCGGAAATGCTGATCAGGTTTTCCAGGGGCACCATGGCACCGCTGTCGGACCGGACGTAAAACCTCGTCATATCCGCCGCCGTGGAACGGAATTGTTTGTCGGCCTGCACGTAAACACGATAGGACCGGTTATTAAAATCGAAGTCGTTCACGTAGGACGATCCCATGTAGACACCCAGCGTGTCGGTAATCTGCGAAAGCGGGACGTGGAGACTCTTTGCCTTCTCGCGATCGATGGTGACCAGGTACTGCGGATCGTTGGCGGTAAACGGGGTGTAGAGCTGGGCAAGATCTTTGCGCTGACTGGCTTCGTGCATCAATCCTTGTGTCGCCGCAGCGAGTTCTTCCAGCTTGTGGGCAGCCTGATCCTGCACCACGAACTGGAATCCTCCAAACTGCCCCAGGCCTTGCACCGCGGGGGGCAGCGTCGCGAATACGATAGCTCCGGAAACTCCGAAAAGCCGCGGCCGAATGCGGTTCACAATCGCAGCGGCGGTGTGCTCCTGGCCTTTGCGCTGGGAATAGGGTTTCAGGGGCACGAACATGAGTCCCTGATTGGCCGCCGCGCCAGCAAAACTGAAACCGGCAATAGAAAACGTTCCTTCCGCTTCCGACACGCCGGATAGAATGCTCGAAACCTGTTGCCCAATCGCCTTCGTATATTCCAGCGACGCTCCGGATGGCGCCTGAATCACCACGATGAAGTAGCCCTGATCTTCATCCGGCACGAAGCCCAGGGGCACATGCTGGAAGACGAAATAGGTTGCGCCCAGGCCAACGAAGAACAACAACAACATGGCGAACTTGTAGCCCAGCAGGTAGTGCAGCAGGCGACGGTAGCCGACGGTGAGGGCCTCGACGCCCTGATCAAACTTTCGCAGGAACCACATCTTCTCTCCGTGATGTCTGCGCAGAAGAATCGCCGCCAGGGTCGGAGCCAGAGTGAGGGCATTAAAGGCGGAAATCGCAATGGAAAATGCGATGGTCAGGGCGAATTGGCGAAACAGAATGCCGGTCGTTCCGGGAAAGAAAGCAACCGGCACAAACACAGCAATCAGCACCAGGGAAGTGGCTATCACCGCGCCCGTGATTTCGGTGGTCGCCGCGGACGCCGCTTTGCTGGAGTCGCGCTCGCCCTGCCGCATGTGGCGCTCAATATTTTCAATGACCACGATGGCGTCATCCACCACCAACCCGGTGGCGAGGGTAATGCCGAACAGAGTGAGGGTGTTGACCGAGAACCCGAGCAACTTCACGAACACAAATGTGCCGATGAGAGAAACCGGAGTGGCGATGAAGTGAATCATCGTGGTTCTCCAGTCGCCCAAAAAGATGTAGATGACGAGGATTACCAGAGCAATCGCGAGACCCACGGTAAAGCCCACGTCGCGGATGGACTCGCCCACGGCGTCGGTGGTATCGAATGCGATCTTGTAGTGCATGCCGGGAGGGAAGCTTTTGGAGAGACGATCGAGCTCGGCAATGGCGCGCCGGTCCACATCCAGAGCATTCGCAGTTGAAAGCTGGGCGACAGCGATTCCCACGGAGTTGCGACCATTAAACTGCAGATCCGAAGAATAATCTTCCGCGCCCAGTTCCGCGCGGCCAACGTCCTTGAGGCGAACCAGGGTTCCGTCGGAGTTCGTCTTCAAAATGATGTCGTCGAACTGAGTCGCCTCGCTCAAGCGGCCAATGGCGCGCACGCTGACCTGATATTGCTGTCCGTTGATGGCGGGCTGCTGTCCCACCTGCCCGGCCCCGACTTCCACGTTCTGCTCAGAAAGCGCACTTACGACATCCGGCGCGGTGAGACCGCGTCCGGCCATGCGAACCGGATCGAGCCACAGGCGCATGGAATATTTGCGTTCCCCGAAAATCTGTACATCAGCGACTCCCTTGATGCGCTTCAGCGCGTCGCGGACGTACACATCGAGGTAATTGCTCATGAACAGCGTGGAATATTTGTCGTTATCGGAGATGACGGCCGCGCCGAAAACGAAGTTTTGCGATGTCTTCGCCGTGGTGATGCCCACCGCCTTGACCGCAGCCGGAAGTCGTCCGGAGGCGGTGTTCACTCGATTCTGAATGTCGACGGCGGCCAGATCGGGATCGCGGGTCAGATCGAAAGTAACGACAATACTGCTGGTTCCGTCGTTGCCGCTGGAGGACGTCATGTACTTCATTCCCTCGGCCCCGTTGATCTGCTGTTCCAGCGGAATCGTGACTGCGCTTTCGACGGTCTGCGCACTGGCCCCGATGTAGCTGCTGGTCACACCTACCTGCGGCGGAGCCAGGTTGGGGAATTGTGCGATCGGCAACGTTGGCAGGACGGCTACGCCCGCGAGAACAATCAGCAGCGCGCAAACACTGGCAAATACCGGACGGCGAATAAAGAAATTAACAAACATGAAGAGTCCCGAAATCAGAATTCAGGAGTCAGAATCCAGAATGAAGAATCGCCATGATTTTGCATTCTGTTTCCAACTTCCGCATACGTACAAACTGATGGAAAATTCCGAACCTGGTAGGCTTCCCTTGCAGGAGCCCGATGACGCGTGGCTCAACCCTAGCTCTGCGGAATTACAGGCGCCCCGTCCAGCAGAAATTGCGTGCCGGAGACAATCACCTTGTCGCCGGGCTTCAACCCATCTTGCACTTCGAAATCGTTGCCCACGGTCAGTCCGACCTTCAACGGCTTCTGGCGCGCGACGAACGAACCGCCATTCTGCGGCTCGGCCACGAATGCGAAATATTGGCCCGCCAACCGAGTCACAGCCAATATCGGAACCTCGGGGTTCTGATGCGTGCCATACACGACGCGGGCCCGGACAAACTGTGATTGCCGCAAAGCATCGTTGCCATTGGCGATTCGCGCTTTCACCAGCACCGTTTGGGTCGAGTTGTCGACCTGGGGTGAAATGAAACTCACGCGCGAGTCGGCAAGAACTTTCCGATTACTGTCGAGCACCTGCACCGGCATGTCCATTCTCAACTGTCGAGAGCGCTCCACGGGAACGTAGACGTACACTTCCAAACTGCCGGGCTGATCTACGGTGGTGAGTTGGGTAGAGGTGGTGACCCGATCGCCAACGCGAACCGGGATGTCACCCACGATTCCGCCGCGAGGCGCAACTACCTTGAAATAGTGCAACTGGACTTCCTGCTCCCGCACCTGAGCGTCGAGCGACTCCATTTGCGCCTGGGCCGCGTCCAGGGTCGCTTTGGCCTGATCCAAGTCCTGCCGGGCGACGACCCCGGCCTGGAAGAGTCCCTGTGTGCGCTCATACTGCTGTTTCGCCAAGGCGAGGTTTGCCTGTTGCGCTGCGCGCGAGCTTTCCTGACTTCTCACGGTGGCTTGCTGTTTCAGTGGGTCGATCTCCATCAAAGCAACGCCGTCCTGCACGCGGTCGCCGGAATGTACGAAAATCTGCGTGATCTGACCTTCGACCTGGGGCATGATCACGGTCGAATCCCGCGATTTCAAAGTGGCCACATACTCGCCCGCGTCCTGGATGGGAACAGCTTCGGCCCGCATCACTTTGACAGGCATGGCATGAAAACCGGCGGCCTGCGGATTTTGCGCGGCATTCGTGCTGCAACCAAGAGTCATGGCGCTTGCCGCAATCAGCACCAGAAGGCTATTTCGCAGGTATGGCTCAAAAGAATCTTTTCTATGCATAACGAGAGCGGGCCTAACAAGAGCTGCATTTGTGTGACTAAGTACTGTAACGCGACCGGGCGGAACTTGGAAGCCGGCTCTGGTCGCCCTGAATCGACCGAGTTTCCCGAAAAACCGGCTTTCCTGAGAAGTCATAGAGATTCGGTCGGAGCGCGGACGGACGCAAAATATCTTGGCGTTCGACAACAAGATCTGCCGCTGTGGAATCCGTTCGACGCGATATTTTGGAGCGCGATTTGCCTGCTCGACTGAGCCCCTGCGGGAGGTGCGCAACGCTACGGCTCTCTAGGTAGTCTCCTAATTAACCACAAAGGGCGCGAAGGCGCACGAAGGAAAGCAGCGTTTACATCCTTCGCGTCCTTCATGGCTTACTGAATGTGCGTGTACCCGAAACGTGAAATTCAGCCTCATAAAGATTCAAGCACTTGCGGTTAGAAGCCCGCAAAAGCTGAAAGCAAAATGCCCTAAAAAGCGAAATCCCCAACGTATTTTCCGTCATAACGTGAAATTTTACTCAGCGCGGCGCGTCCGCAGCGTGAATGAGTTCCGGGATACGCAATTCATAAGGTTGATGACAACCAATGCACGTCCGAAGGTAGCGTCGAGATGTGGGAGTGTGTATTTTGAGCGTCATCGAGGCGATTGCACTCAAGTTCCTCGCCTTTTTGCGGGGATTCTGAGCGCTATCGCGATTTTTCACCAACTACCGCTTTCCTCGGTGATTCGCCTCACAGCCGGCTGGCGCCGGGTGCTATAAAATGCCGACCGGTGAAGTCTTTCGACGGCGGGCATCGGACGATGTTTGAAGGAGCATTCACATCCGAGTCGATATCGGTGAAGCGAAACCGCGCAACGCCGTCGTCATTCGTTGGGATTGTTTAAGTCAATGCAGAAGAAAACCGTGTTTTGGGCGATAGCAGACCGTGAAAGTGTTAGGAGCGTTTTCGTTGCGGCGTTGGCAATAGTGCTCGTGGGCGCGCGGTACGCCCCAGCGCAGGCACATACTGGCGGCACCGCAGCGCCATCCTGGCGGCGCGGCCCGCAGGGCGCTGGAGCGCTCCCTGCGGACAACGGGCCGGGGCAAGGGCGCCTCCACCGGCCGCGCTGGGCGGCCAGCGCGCAGACCTCGTCCAATTTGGATATCGAAAGCGTGCTGTACAACTTTTGCTCGCAAGGCGGCGTTTACTGTACTGATGGGATTCAGCCTTTTGCCGGCCTGATGGAAGACGCTTCCGGCAACTTCTATGGAACAACCAATGGGGGAGGCAGCACCAATGCTTCCGACTGTAATGCGGGTTCTTGCGGTTACGGCACGGTGTTCAAGCTTACACCGAATGGCGGCGGCTACACCAAGACCGTGCTGTACAACTTCTGTTCCCAACCCAATTGCACGGACGGCGCTAACTCTTATGCTGGCGTGATCGAAGATCGTTCGGGTAACCTTTATGGAACGACCTACAACGGCGGTGCCAATGGAGGAGGTACGGTCTTCAAGCTCACTCCGAGTGGCAACGGCTACGCCGAGAGCGTGCTATACAGCTTCTGCTCGCAATCCCAGGGTAGCGCCGCCTGCACGGACGGTGCCAACCCTTTTGCCGGCCTGATCGAGGACTCTGCCGGCAACCTCTATGGCACAACCAACTTGGGCGGTAGCGGCCCTGTCTTGGTCAATGGAGCTTATGCTTATGGCACAGTTTTCATGCTTTCGCCAAGCGGCGACGGCTATACAGAGACCGTGCTGTACAGTTTTTGCTCGCAAGGGGGCAACCAGTGCACCGACGGCGCTGCTCCCAATGCCGCTCTGATCGAAGACACTTCCGGCAACCTCTACGGGACGACCGCACTTGGCGGAACTGGCGCTCAAAATTGTATTGGGCTTGGTTGCGGCACAGTGTTCAAGCTTTCGCCGAGCAGTGGCGGCTACGTCGAGGCCGTGCTGTACAGCTTTTGTTCGCAGGGGGGCAGCAACTGCACGGATGGTGGATACCCATATGGTGCGAGTTTGATCGAAGACGCTTCCGGTAACCTCTATGGAACGACATCCAGTGGCGGCGTCAATAGTTGTGATAGTCCCGGTTGCGGCACGGTATTCAGGCTGGCGCCAAACAACGACGGTAGCTACACCGAGAGCGTGCTACACAGCTTTGACTACACCGACGGCGCCAGTCCCGATGCGGGACTGATCGAGGACTCTTCGGGCAACCTATATGGCACGACCTCAAATGGCGGCACTGGACTCTCCTGGGAGTGCGAGGGATGTGCCGGCGGCACGGTCTTCGAGCTTTCGCCAGGTGACAGCGGCTACACCGAGAGCGTGCTGTACAACTTCTGCTCGGAAGGGGGCACTCAATGCACCGACGGTGCCGTGCCCGTGGCGGGATTGATCCAAGACGCCTCCGGCAACCTCTACGGAACCACCGAGTTTGGCGGTTTAAACGGCATTGATTGGGGCACGGTTTTCAAGTTGTCCCCGCCTCCTCCAACTCCGCCTAGCTTCGCGGTCTCGGCGAGCCCCACTTCGCTGACGATCAAGGCTGGCCAGAGCGGGACGGCGACGTTAACAGTCACGCCGGAGAATGGGTTCGACTCGGTGGTCAGCTTCGCGTGTAGCGGCTTACCGGCGGAAGCGAGTTGCAGCTTCAGTCCGCAGACGGTGACGCCGAGCGGCGGCAACTCGGACGTAACGACGATAACCATCACCACCACCGCTCCCACATCATCGGCGCTGCTGAGGGCGGGGCGCGGTCCGCAAACGGCCTATGCTTTGCTGCTGCCGATGCTGACGCTGGGGCTTGTGGGCGCGGCGCGCGGCGAGCGTACGCGGTGCGGCATGCGTCTGCTGGGCCTGCTTGTGCTGCTGGGGTTGGCACTGGCGCTGGCCTCGTGCGGCAGCAGCGGCGGAGGCAGTGGTGGCGGCGGCAACACAGGCACTCCGGCCGGCACGAGCACAGTCACGGTTACGGCGGGCGTCACGGGCGGCACCAGCAAGACCGCTATACTGACCGTTACCGTCACGCAATAACACAGAGGAAGCGGCAACGTGCGACGCCTCCGTAGTTCGTTGGAATCAGGAAAGCGAAGTCTGTGCAATCATCAGAAATTCGCCTCTATGTAGATCCTTCTGCCAGAGAAGAAAGTCGATCTCGTTATAAATGTCTACCGTGTGCGCCATGCCGCCGCGCAATGATAACTTGTTTAAATCACATGTCACAAGCGTGCGCTTTTCGTTCGCCTTTTTGCGTGTCGGTGAGCGCTATCGCGATGTTACGCCAGTTAGGAACCTGCGTCAGCAGCCTTCAAAAGTTCCCATCACTCCCAGTAGGAGAAAAATGGCTGGAAGCAAACCAATCGCCCACCACCATTTGTCTCTAATTGCGGCCCAGAGAAACGCCACCGGCGACGCGAGGCTGAGCAGAACGAGCGTCCACGAAAATGGTCTTAGGGAAGGTGCACAGACGGATGTAGAGTGTTAAACCAGATAAGCATACCGAAGCCCGTGACGACAGCAGCAAGGCCAGCAATGCCGAGCTTTCGCTCCTTCGCCCACGAACCTCTGGTTATCATGTGGTTTGCCAGAACCTCAATGAGTGTAAACAGGATTCTTCGCCAACTATGGTCTGTTGCCCCAAGGGACAGAATAGACGGCGAAGATTCGGTATGGACCGGGTTCGGCCTGATTGAATGTTCCGGCACTCACCTTCGCGTAAGCATCTTCAAAAGAATCTAGCAAGCAATGCTCGTTGGTGTGAATCTCACGCGCCATACCGTTGCACGAAAGTGGCGAACACTCGGGTGAACTGTGTGCGAAGAAGGTGACCACATCGAACCCCTCAAGCTTCTTCTCACGCGGTGCAAGAACGTCTGTGGGAACCGTCGCATCAGGTTGGTGTGGGAGCCAATTCTTCCCGTCGAACTCCTTCTCGTACACTTCGTAGTAAAAGAGCGATGTTCCTTCGAGCGGAATGTGATTTTCTTGAGCGACCGCTTCAATGATTTCTGGTGAATCAAATAGCCAATGCCCGTTATGCTTCCAGTACTGGATGTAGTCGGCAAAGTCATCGTTGATACAACTGCTGAGCGAATACACATCGAGCACGCCATCGGCATGAAATCCCACCGGAGTCTTAACTCGTTTGGCCATGTAACCTGCGGGTGTCATGTCGTCCAAGTCTAGGGGGAGTTTGGGGCCATTTTACGACTAGTGTTCTACAAGTGACGAGAACAGGCCATTTGACTCAGAACCCGCAGCCGGGGAATTTGAGTGCTATGGGGATTTTTCGCCAATCGGGCCGACCAAAGCTCTGGATTGACCCCGTCCACCTTAGCCTGACAGCTACCTGTTGGCTGACGATGCGGCACGAAATATCCGTTTTGCCTGTTTGCTGTACATCAGGAGCAGGGCGTCGTGGCCGCGTGATCCTCGAACCATTTTCGCACCCGGTTTTGTGCGCGAGAAACATCGGATGGGCTTAGGTGAGATGCAACTATGTCTCGGTTTTTCGCGGCTACTTCCGGGTGAGTGGCGTCCAGTTTGCACGCCACAGCGAGATCGAACCAGAAATAGGCTTCCGCATAGTCTTGGGGAGCGCCATTGCCTTGGGCGTATAGGACGCCAAGGTATAACTGTGCATCGGAATGACCTTGTTCGGCAGCTTTGCGGAACCAAATCGCAGCTTGGACGTAGTCTCTAGGTACACCTTTACCAGAGAAATACATTCCGCCAAGATTGTATTGCGCCTCCGCAAAACCTTGGTCTGCTGCCTTGCGAAACCAAACAGCGGATTGAGCATAATCGTTCGGAACACCTCGACCTGAATAGAACAATAACCCGAGCTTAGATTCCGCTTTTGCGTAACCCTGTTCAGCAGCTTTCTGATACCAATGCACCGCCTGCGCGTAGTCTTGTTGAAAACTCCAGCCATGTTCGTAAAACATCCCAAGGCTGAACTCGGCCGCGGCATTCCCTTGATCCGCCGCCTTTCGAAACCAAAAGGCCGCCTTGGAATCGTTCTTTGGTATGCCTCGTCCGTCCAAATAAACCATCGCTAGGCCGTACTGCGCCTTGGCATCTCCGCTTTCGGCTTTCGCTTTGAGCGCGTTAATGTCCGCTTGTGCCGAAATTGGGCGTGACTCTTGAGCGAGCGATAGGCTTAGCGCCACGACTTGAACGAGAATCGCAGCCGTAAGTCTTGTTCTCATTCGATAACTATAACCCGCAAGTGACGCTATCAGACCATTTGACTCAGAACCCGCAGCCGGGGAATTTGAGTGCTATGGGGATGTTACAACAGTTGGCGTGTTCGCAATGCCAGTTGCTTTAGACTTGCCCTTGCCGGAGGGAGGGAGAAGCGATGGCGTACTTCCAGTCACTACCACAGAAGGCAGAGAAGGATCTGCTGCGCAAAGCGTCTGCTGTTAAGGGCGTCCTGCCAGAGAAAATAGAGGCTTGGGAGTTCTAGACTAGAGCGTTTGAAAAGGAGGGCTACGCTCGGCCCCTCATTGACAAAATTAAACAGTGGTCTCGCGCAGGTGGTCGATTTCTATATGTCATATCACGCTTGACAGACAGCCCCAGCAATGAGGTCGTCTTACAAGAGTTTGAGCGAGCAAAGGACGCAGAGAGGGGCGAGCGGCAATACGCACGACCAAACGAGCCATCGTCCACCCTTTATGTGGGGAGCTCGGAAAAAGAGATCCACCGGAGAATAAAGGAGCACTTGGGATTTGGGCACAGACAAACTTATTCGCTTCAGCTGGCTTCATGGGCACGGCAACTCGATCTGCACCTGAAGATATGCTGTGCCCAGTACCCAGCCGTCATTTCGTGTGAGGTGCTGCAGGCTCTAGAAGATGCACTTTGGTTTGAACTGAAGCCAATGTTCGGTAAACAGGGAGCACGCTAAAGAATTCGAGAACCTTGCCACAATGTGTGCGTTGGCGAAGGCCTTTGTTGAAAAACCAGCTCAATCCTATGTCCAGTTGCACGCTGGCCTTAGTTCCTCAATTAGGCCCTCCGCCCTAATCTTCCGCCACATCTCGTCACCAAGATCAAAAACGAAGTGCGTTGGGCCGCGGCTTAAAATGCAGTAGCTTTCCTCTGACTGGCGATGTAGATGAGCGTAGAGACTCTTCTCGATGTTTTCTGATTCACCGACATAAATCCATTGCTGGTTGCTATAGATGCCGTATACGCCAGGCTCACATGGCGCATACGTGGCGATCCCCGCTTCACTGAAAGAGTTCCCAGTGTTGGAATTAAAGGCCATACCGCTTTTCTCCCTTGGGCCACCGCAGAAAAAATCACTGCTCTTGATTGATCTCGAAACGATGCTTGCAGTTGGAACATTCGTAGCTGTGCGTATCGGGAGAAACTGTTCCGTCGCTTCGTTTATGCCCCTTTGACCGCATCTCACTTCTGGCAAGGGTACGCAATTCGCCCTTACAGCGCGGACAAAACTGCACATCTGGTTGTGGTCCGCTAAGATTAGCCATTTTGTACCTCGTGCTACATCGCTAGACTACGCTACGAAGACGTGTGTTGCACGTGCCTCATCGGATGATTGGCGCTAACAGGCGATTTGACTCAGAACCCGCAGCCGGGGGATTTTGAGCGTTAACAGGATTTTTCGCCAAGAATCGGGCTAAGTACTGGTCATGACTTGCACTGCTGGCTAGCATTACGTCAAATGAAGCAGCAACTGAAAGTCATATTACTCAATCAATATATCGGTGCTATCGCAATAGGCTACTTGATTGCGCGTGGCTTCGAGGCATTCTTCGCGGCATTCATGCCAGCGATCAATTCCATGTTAAGGCAGGTTTTTAGTGGCAACCGCGAACTGCGCGACACCACGATTCAGCTGTACTTCATCTCGAATGTCACCTTGACGGCTTTCTACTTTCTAGTTGCCTACCTGCTTGCGTTGTGGCTGTATTCCAAACCCTCCGAAGGTACGGAAGCAGAAACAATTGACAGGCACGATTCAGCAACTGGCAATGGTTGACGAGAACAGGCCATTACACGTTTTGACTGTTCGGCGGTAGAATCGTGCCGTGACAAATCAGGATGCATTCACGGGAACCGGGATGGTCATCGTTCTGGTTGCTGCCCTGCGCGGCTTCCTTCAGGTTTATCGGCCAACAATACGGGCAGGGAGAATCCGAGTCACAAGTCTTACCGGAAGTGAATTTTGGATGCCCCTGTGGTGGCGACCGCTCACACTGGCGACCTCAATCATCGGTGCAGTCGTTGCGATAACCTTCCTAGCAGTCCTCTTCCGCGCATAGATGTCGATAACAGGCCATAGCGCTCAGAATCCAGGTGACGCTGCGTCTTCGGCTAGGAATTGAGCGCAGGAATGGATCGCTTTTCGTTTGTCCTCGCCTAAGCCGCGTAGCTCGTTTTCGCTGACCCGATGTTCGAACAAGAGTCTCCCAAAGACCGGCGCGAGTCGCGATGAACGGAAATCATATTTGCGGTCGATCTCCTTACGACGCTGGGTCAAGTAACTTTCCAACTCCCACAGGTCCGCGGGTTCCTTGATCTGTGTCGCTCTCTGCTTTGTCTCCTGCATGACTTCGTGAAGTTCCCGCTTCAGAGCAGCGTCGAAGACTGCGCGGGCGATGGCCTTTTCCGACCTCGACCAAGTCGGCTCGTTCGGGTAGGGATACTTGTTGGGGGTCGCAGATGGGCCGCTCATTCTCCGATCCTCGGTGGCCGCATTCTATGCCTCGCCCAGATGCCTTTTCTACAGCTTCACTGGCCCCGTTCGCTGGGATAGATTCCACATGCTTCGTCTGTTGCTGCCCATCGGCTCTGAGGTCGACAAGATCGTTCACTGGATGTCCCAGATTCTGTTTGCAGCCGAGATAACGTTCCGTGGTCTGGACCGAGGCGTGCCCCAGCAAGAACTGAATCTGCTCAAGCTCACCACCGCGGTCGTGGCACAGCTTCGCGCAGGTCCGCCGCAAGTCGTGGGGCGCAATGTGCTCCAAGCCGGCTTTCTGGCAGCACGTTCTGACTACGTACCAAACGACGTTCTGCGATAAACCCTTGCCCCACACCCTTCCCTTTCTCGCTACCCTTCGAAAGATTTTGCCCTCCGTGACATTGGCAGCGCGTGTCCACTGGTCGAGCGCGGCCTTGACCCAGTTGGGCATCGGCACGGTGCGGATGTGCCCTCCTTTGCCGATCAGATCGACCACAGCCCAGTGCTCCTGGCGCATCTGGATGTCGTCCAACTCCAAGCCAACCAGTTCCGACCGGCGAAAGCCACAACCGAACAGCATGGCCAGCATCGCGTAATCGCGCTTCTCGCGCATGCTGTCGCCACAAGCATGTTTGAGCACTTCCAAACTCTGCTCCACGCTCAACCAGTTGCCGGACCGGAATCCGAGCTGCTTGACTCCTCTTACGCGACTGATGCCC
Source organism: uncultured Acidobacteriaceae bacterium (assembly GCA_963772045.1). GTDB lineage: Bacteria > Acidobacteriota > Terriglobia > Terriglobales > Acidobacteriaceae > Sulfotelmatobacter. The sequence goes on from CAVYWC010000010.1 coordinate 406,402, forward strand.
GCAGCCAACTCGGGGCTCAGCAAACCGGCATCGGCGGCTTCATGAGCCAAACGGCGCACGGCTGCAAGCTGTTGGTTGATGGTGTTGGCGGCCAGATGCCGCGATTCCGGGTACATGCGATAGCGCATGACGACGATGCGGTTGAACGCCAGTCGGGGCTCGGAGCAGTACCAGGCAATGAACTGATCGATGGCGTACTCGTACACACGCCGCGAGGCGGGCGAGCCGAGGCTGTTGAGCACTGCTCTCTTGCAGTGATCCAGATCCGGCAGTCGAAGCAATCGACGACGATAATTCGGCTTAACCTTCTGCTTCCCCATGGCGACGGCCTCCCAGTGCCGCACCATGGCATTACCGCAGACTGCCGTCGAATCGCAACCGGCACCACGAGTAGAATCTAAGCCTGCGTATGGCCACCCGGGGCAATTGACAAAGACGGCGCCGCCACCCCCACTAGTTCCCCTAACGCCTGCCAGTGCCTCGGATGCGGCCGTCGTCTTCCCGTACGAATCTCGGATGCATAAGCAATTGAGACTCCGATGGCTGCAGCGATTTGCGGGGGACTTGCCTTGCATAGGCGAGGGTAAACTTGTTCTGCGTACACCTCGTCACTGAGACAGGCAAATTGCTCGGTCGAGGACCGTAATTTGCTCCACAAACGGACAGGCCGATAGGACAACACCGCATTCCGATCTCTTACACGAATAAACGCGTGCTTTGTTTCCGCATACGGATGTTTCACAACAAGTAGAGGAATGTGGTTTTTTGCACAATGGCGCAGAAGAGTTCGCGAAATCTTCCCCATTTCGCGGGCGATTGAGGCGAGTGACACATATTGCTTTTTGAACTTGGCGATCGACTCCTCTGAAATTCGCAAACCTGTCGGCGTATTCCAACCATCAATCAATCTCCGAGCGACTAAGCCCGTGACACAGCCGCAATCGCAACATATTTCCTTCGTGACTTCCGAACACGCTCTAGCATTACCATTCTGGCGAGCTCGCTCGTTCTTGCCGAACTGCTGAAATTCGGCTCGAGAAAGAAATAAGCCTCGGACTGTTCCGTCGATGTTTCCCCCTACCCGCAGTTCGCCGGATAGGAGCGCACGAATGATACTCGCGGTGCCGTCGCCGGTTCCGTGATATCGGCACAGAGCCTGGTGTAATGTGATGCAATCACCAGGGAGAGTCTTGTTAACTGGATTGGGGTTCAAAGCGAGCAGTCGTTCAATAAATTGCTTAATGTCGCGCTCATGATATCCGTCTTGCGTAATAAGGTGCTTGACTTCAAAATGGCCGGATGCTCTCAATTTGCTGAGAGTCCTTACTCCGATGCCAATCGCCGCGGCCGCGGTTGGCAGCGTGAAGATGTTCCCGGGTACGCGAGGAGGCTCGTGCAGGTGCTGAAGATCTATGAATGTGCGTTGTTTTTTCCCGGGATGAAGGGTAATCGTGCGGATTTTCTTCATGGCCAACACTCGTCGTAGTGTACGTTTCCCGATTCCGAAACGTTTTCCGAACTCAGCACGCGTGATCATGCGCTTGGGAATACCCTTTTGCAGCCGGGGCAGCAGCTTGCTATCGACCACTCCGCGACCCCATTGGTTAATTGCAAAGTCTAAGAATGCGCTACCCAAGAAATCCCGGGTTTCAGGTGCCTCTCCAGCTCTGAACTGAAAAATGCTTCGATAGATATCATTAAACTGGCTTTTGATTGCTGAGCCACATCGCTCTCGGACATGTTGCTCCCCAATTGTCCCGAGAAGTGCGTGGAAGTTGGCCGGAAACGAGCGAAGCACGTACGCAGCAGCCGTCACGACGGCTTGGGTGTCATCAAGCTCCTTGACGGTCTTTACGTGCAAATGGAATCGCGCGAGAGTTCGGATCAGAGATAGCAATCCCCTGAGGCTAAGCCCAGATAGCTGAGATATAGGGATACCAGTGGTGCTCTCCTGTGAAACAGGAAGCCCCAAGACTTTGCGGCGAATGATATCCAGCAGTTCAGCTTCGTCTTCAGGCAAAATTGGACCTTGAACTCGCGTGAACTCCGCGCCGCATTTGCATTCGAGCTGGCCCGGCCGCAGCCAACGCAAGCCCAAATGGCAGTTCGGGCAGTGCGACAGCGGACGGGTTCGATGCACAGGACAACCTGTCATTAGCTCTAAATCCCAATGCGCTTCAACAAAGCCTGCTGACCGTACGCATTCGGGGCAGAGGGACACGTCGTTAATGCCCCTTAGCTCATAGAGTGCGACTGGATGACCGAGAATCCGGTAGTGGCGCGGACCATCGCAGTCGTAAGAAATTCGCTCTAACTCCCACAAATCGCGGTGTGCGACTCTAGCAAGATTTGGTAACGGTAAGCGCCGGGTCTCGAGTTCGTATTTTGCAATGCCGAGAAGCGCAAGGATACAGGTATCGGTTGTACTCACGGGATGAGATGCCGTCGTCCGGGAACCACTCACGGTCTGTGTCGTACTGAGCCACTTCCGTGCTGTCGTGTTGCGCCAGAAGCACGAGTTCGGCACGGGTCGACGCGTAGCGAGGCTCCAAGAGGCTGCCGCCGCCGTTGATGTGATCCTCGTGGCTGGATGAAATGAAGGGGAACCTGTAGCGAGGAACCCTAGGAAGAGGTGAGGAGCAGCTTCAGGAAGAAAGGCGCCGAACCGGTCGAGCCGGACCATCGAAGCGCAAGGGCAGCCATTTCTAGCGGGCTAACACGCGCCTATGTCATTGGTTTCAATAGCTTACTTCAGTTTCATCTTTTGGGGTCCAGACTTTCACTTTTTGGACCCCAACTTTCATCATTTGCGCACACCCACACTGAATTTAGGACGCCTCTTTAGCAACCAACTTCCCCGCGCTGTCGCGTTCGACGTACGCCCAGGGAATATTTGGATCATGGGTAAACACGGTTAGCCACTTCTGCGGGATGGACTGCGCGTAATACTGCTTCTTGCTTTCCACCGTCTGCAACGGATAAAGATCGAAACCCATGCCCCACGTAATGTCGATGTGCGCCGTGGTCGGGATGAGATCGGAGATATAGCATGCCGTTCTGCCTGCGCTCTGAACCACGACCGCCTGCATGTGCGCGGTGTGACCAGGGAAGGTTCTGACCGAAATGCCAGGGACGATTTCTTCGCCGCCCTTCAATAGTGTCATTTGTCCGCTTGCCACCAGCGGGTCGTAGTTGTCTGAGATGTAGCTGATCGAGTCCCGCTCGCTCGGTTGTTGGGCGTACTGCCACTCACCTTCCGGGGCATAGTATTTCGCGCGAGGAAACGTGGGAACGATGTCACCGTTTCGGTCGCGAATTGTGTTCCATCCGCAGTGATCGAAGTGCAAATGCGTATTGATCACTATATCGATGTCATCCGGGGAGGCGCCAGCAGCGGGGAAGCTGTCGAGCAGCTTTGCCGGCTGCCCGTAGAATTTGATCATGCGCTCGGAAAGCTTATTGCCCATCCCGGTTTCGATCAGCACGTTCTCCCGTCCAGTGCGAACCAGCAGCGAGTTGAGCCCCGCCGCAACGTAATTACGCTCATCGGGCTGCACTTTGCGCGACCACATCACTTTGGGGATCACGCCAAAAAATGCGCCCCCGTCGAGCGGATACCTGCCGTCCGATAAGGCGGTCATTTCAAAGTCACCGAGCGCGAGTCGATCCATGAGTTCAGTGTGCCACAATGGCGCCGACCATCGCTTCGTGAACTTTCGTCAGTGCGCCACCGCTTGCAATGCAGGCTTGCCCCGGTGACAATCGTTTCGTGGAAAAAAGCTCCTCCCCAGCTCGCAAGGTTGCATCCGCACCTCCAGTGCGCGCGCCGTTTGTGCCCGGCGCGCTTGTGATTGTGAACTTGTCCAATCCGCGGGAGAAGTTCTGGGGCATGGTTCTGGCGGTGGCGCCAGAAGGATTGAGCATGAGTGGCGTCGAACTGGCTTCATTCGAAGATCTCACGGTGATGGTGAAAGACGGAGAGCCGTTCAGTCCTGCGGTCGTTTTCTTCCCCATGCACCGCATCGAGCGCGTGGAACTCGACTTGCCCGACGGGAGTTTGCCGTCACTTTCCCAGCGCTTTCTCGCGAAAACCGGGCTCGATCCTTCCGCGGCGCTCGCGCCTGAGCCGAGCCGACGGGAGGGGGAAGGACGCGAAGCGGCCGCAACTTCGTCCTCGCATCCTGCCAAGGAGTCTCGGTGAAGCTCTCTGAAATCCTCACAGCGCCCAACCAACTCACTTTGCTGCGGATGGTTTTTGTTCCCTTCGTCGTCATCGAACTCGTCGATGGTCATTACCTCGCGGCTCTCATCATTTTTGTAATCGCCGGGTTGAGCGACGGCCTCGACGGCCTTTTGGCGCGCCGGCTGAAGCAACAAACCTTACTGGGACAATACCTCGATCCCATCGCGGACAAGCTTCTTTTGAGCACCATGTTTCTTGTGCTCTCTATTCTGCACAACATACCGTGGAAGTACACCGTGGTCGTATTCAGCCGCGACATTTCAATTCTGGCCGCCAGCGCCGTGTTGTTCGCCATTGCCGGCCTGCGGGATTTTCGCCCGAGCATTTTCGGCAAGGCAAATACTTTTTCGCAAATCAGCGCAGTATTCTTTGTTCTGTTGTTTGCGGTTCGCCGTTCGCGCTGGATCTGGATTCCCCGGGTTATTTTTCTGCGGGCGACGTTCTTATTCACGATTCTGTCCGCACTGCATTACGTGATTCTGGTGCAGCAGCGTTTGCGGAAACAGACTCATGGTTTGCCACCGGCTCATAGCGAATGATCGTCATTTGACCCGCTTTCTGGCCCACCCCTAGAATCTTAGGTTCGTATTTGCGTTTGGAACGATGCCGCTTCGCCTGTACAACACGATGTCGTCGCAGATCGAGGAATTCCGCCCCATGTGCGACAACGAAGTCCGCATGTACGCCTGCGGCCCCACGGTTTACGACTACGGCCACATTGGGAATTTCCGCACCTTCGTTGCCGTCGATATCCTGCGCCGCGTGTTGCTGCAGTCGGGATACACAGTCCGCCACGTCATGAACATCACGGACGTCGACGACAAGATCATTCGCAATGCGGCGCGCGATGGCGTCAGCGTTCAGCAATATACGGCGAAGTACCAGCAGACATTTCTTGAAGACGCCGCTATGATCAACATCGAGCAACCAACTTTGGTGCGCGCCACGGAACACATTCCGGAGATGGCGGAGTTCGTCGCCGAGCTGGTGAAAAAGGGTGTAGCATATCGCACCGACGACGGCTCATATTATTTTCACATCGCAAAATTCCCGGAATACGGCAAGCTCTCGAAAAAAGATTTCAGCGGAATGCTTGACGGGGCGCGGGTCGACGTGGACGAATACGACAAAGATAGCGCTCGCGATTTCGCGCTCTGGAAGGCTCCCAAGCCCGGCGAAGCTTCATGGAATACGGCGATTGGGCCGGGGCGCCCCGGCTGGCATCTGGAGTGCTCGGTAATGTCGATGGAGGAACTGGGCGAGAGTTTCGATCTGCATGCGGGCGGCGAAGACCTCTTATTTCCCCATCATGAGAATGAGATTGCCCAATCAGAATCCCTTACCGGCAAGCCCTTCGCGCATTTTTGGTTTCATGCGCGCTTTCTTCTCGTCGAAGGCGAGAAGATGTCGAAGAGTCTGGGAAACTACTTCACGTTGCGCGATCTTGTTCTCAAAGGACACAAGCCGTCCTCGATTCGTTATCTGCTCGCCTCTGTTCCTTATCGCAATCAGCTCAACTTCACTTTTGACGGGCTGAAACAAGCGGCTGTGTCGGTCGATCGGCTGCGGAACTTCCGTTTGCGCCTGAGCACAGGGAACTTCTCTGCCGGCGCCAATCCAGACATGCAGAAACTCGCCGGCGACACCGTCGATCGCATGAGGAACGCCCTTGACGACGATCTCAACACGGCGCAAGCGCAGGCAGCCGCATTCGAAATGGTGCGGCAGGCGAATGCGACTTTCGATGCAGGATCACTGAAGAAAGATGATGTCACTCCTCTGCTCGCCGCGCTGACGAAATTCGATGAGATCTTTGCCGTCCTCGATGACGATGACGTGCCGAAGATGAAGCGCGTTCTCGATTGGGCGCTGGCGGAGGGACGCGAGAAAGACATCAGCGAAGCGCTGCGCGCAGCGTTCGAATCGAGCCAACTCCCGGATTCCGCCATCGAATTCAAAGTCGCCGAAATGAAGGCCGCCCGCGCCGCGCGCGACTTCAAAACCTCCGACCGAATTCGGGCCGAACTCCTCGACGCCGGAATCATTGTCGAAATCACGAAGGACGGCATCCGCCGGCGAAGAAAATAGCTTCCTTAAATTCCGCAAACTTCGGAGCGACGCGAACCTGGGGCGCATCCAACGTATGGCTTTACTGACGGCTGAGAGCTGAAGGCTGCCTTTATGAAATCCCTCGATGAATATCTGCGCGACGCAGAGCAGGCTCATGGGCATTTGTGTGCCGGGCAAGTGCTCGGAGTGCGGCTCGCCATGCTGGGGCTCCGCAAGCTTGCGATCGACGAGCCGCAGGGCAAAGACCGCAAACGCCTGGTGACATTTGTCGAGATTGATCGTTGCGCCACCGACGCAGTTGCCGTGGTGACAGGCTGCCGACTGGGCAAGCGCGCGCTGAAGTTCCGAGACTGGGGCAAAGTCGCCGCGACGTTTGTGGACCTGAACACCGGGAAGGCGATTCGCATCGCGGCCAAAGAATCGTCGAAGGCGCTGGCGCGGCAGATGCATCCTGAAATCGCCAATAAAAATCAGCAGCAGATGCTGGCCTACCGGGAAATCTCGGACGACGATTTGTTTACGACGCAATGGGTGAAGGTCGAACTGCCTCCGGAAGAGTTACCGGGCTACAAAGGCGAACGAGTGGTCTGCGAAACTTGCGGAGAGGGAATCAATTTCCGCCGGGAAGTGCAGCAGGATGGGAAAGTCCTTTGCCGCAGTTGCTCGGGAGAGAGCTACTACCGTTCGCTCTAATTTGAGTTTGCGCGTCCGCCCTGCAATCGGTTGAGCGCTCTCGGACAGCCTGCCTCATCTGACCTTCTGAGAGGTCCTGCCCGCGTCCTGCGTTTCCAGCAATTGAACCAGGCAGACTGCTGTTTTGGATAGAAGATTGCTATTCCGCCATAGTGGGCGACGTAAGTGCATCCGACAAAGATCAACAGTCCGCCGCAGGACGACAATAGGAGGGGAAATCTCATGACGGTCATTCTCGATGAACCGCAGGCCAGAAAGCAACGCCATTTGCCTGAGCGTCCGAGATCTAAAGGCGAGGCTTACCGCGGATGTTCAGGCGCCGGAGCCGTACGCGTGCGCGATCCGCAGAATCGTTGACTCATCGAAGTGCTTGCCCAGGATCTGCAGGCCAATGGGCAACTTTTCTTTCGTCTCGCCGCAAGGGATCGAAATGCCCGGAATGCCTGCCAAATCCGCGGTGACCGTGTAGATGTCGGCCAAGTACATGGAGAGCGGATCATTCGATTTCTCGCCCAGACGAAAAGCCGCGGTTGGACTGGTCGGCGTCAGGATTGCATCGACCTTGCGGAACGCTTCATCAAAGTCGCGCGTGAGCAGTGTGCGCACCCTCTGCGCTTTCAAATAATAGGCATCGTAGTAGCCGGCGCTCAGTGCGTACGTTCCGAGCATGATCCGCCTCTTTACCTCGGCACCGAAACCTTGGTCGCGACTGCGGCGGTACATCTCAGAAAGGGTCTTTACCCCATGGGCACGCAGAGAGTAGCGAACGCCGTCATACCGCGCGAGGTTCGACGATGCTTCGGCGGTTGCGATCAGATAGTAAGTCGGAATCGCGTAGGGCGTGTGCGGCAAGGAAACAGGCACGATCTCGCAGCCCAAACTCTTCAGCTTTTCGATCGCCGCCTCCACCGCTTGCCGGACTTCGTCATTTAATCCTTCTCCGAAATATTCTTTGGCGACGCCGAGCTTCATGCCACGAATGGGTTTCTCGAGTTCGGCAATGTAATTGGGAACGGGGACATCGGCCGAGGTGGAATCCATAGGATCGCGCCCCGCAATCGTCTGGAGAACGGTCGCGGCATCTTTCACGGTCTTCGTCAGCGGCCCGATGTGATCGAGCGAAGACGCGAACGCAATCAGGCCGTAGCGCGAGACTCGGCCATAAGTCGGCATCAGTCCCACCACGCCGCAGAACGATGCCGGCTGGCGAATCGATCCACCGGTATCGGAACCGAGCGCTGCGACTGCCATATCCGCGGCCACAGCAGCAGCCGATCCGCCCGAAGATCCTCCAGGAACGCGGCCCAGATCGCGAGGATTGTGCACCGGATGATAGGCGGAATTCTCATTCGAAGATCCCATGGCGTACTCGTCGCAGTTGGTCTTGCCCAGGATGACGGCCCCGGCCGCTTCAAGGCGCGCGACCGCGGTGCAATCGTACGGCGGAATATATCTCTCCAACATCTTCGAGCCTGCGGTGGTGCGCACTCCGCGCGTGCTCATCACATCTTTAATGGCGACGGGAACGCCGGCCAATGACGGCAAGGGCTTACCTTCGGCGGCCATGCGATCGATGTGGTCGGCCTGCGCCAGGGCGCGATCGCGACAGAGCGTGAGATATGCGCCAATCTGACCATCTTCTTTCTGAATGCGCTCGTAATGCGCCTCGGCCAGCGCGAGCGCGGTGCTCGTGCGTCTCTCGACGGCAGAACGTGCAGCATCGATGGTAAGTGCGGCGACATTCATGGAATCACTTCGCGGGAAGCTTCAGCGTTCAATCACTTTCGGAACTCGGAAGAACTGTTCATCGGCATCCGGTGCGTTGGCCAGGGCTTCATGCTGCGGCAAAGACTTGCGCAATCCTTCGAAGATGTCTTCGCGCATCGCATAGGAAGAGCGCGCTGTGCCCTGCTTCGATTCGTCAACACCGCAGCGGTCGGAAACCTGTGCCATGGGCGGAACCTCGAAAGTGTCGAGTTCGTTCAAGCGATCGATGTATTCAAGAATGGAATTCAGATCGCGCAGCATTCCGGCACGCTCCTGGTCCGTGAGCTCAAGATTCGCCAGATCGGCGACGTACGCAACGTCTTTTTCAGTTACTTTCACAGACGTGAATAAACTTTCATGGTTGTGAATACAAAACGAATGGGATCAGCGAGAGTTAACGGCCGCTCCGTTCGGAGAAGCTACGACAAATTCGATCCTCTTTACTGATTCCGGCGTGTATCGGTTTATGTCAGCCAGATAGCGCGGTGCCAGCGCCTGCAGTTCGGACTTCCATCCGGCATCGGCCACTTCCACGCGCAGCAAGCCCTGCGCAAAAGTCAGGGCGCGTGTGCGGTCCGCGACCACCGAGCCGCAGACGAGGGGCCATGCCAGGAGCGGCGCCTCCGCGGGCGAGACCTGCCGCAGAAACTGCTCCATAAGTTTCTCGAGTCCCGCTCCGGCTTGTTCCATGCTGCGCATTTGCTGGGAAGATTGCCAACGAGAGCAATGATTTTAGCATTTCGACCACTGTGCGTACCCGGCCAGCGAGAAGTGATGGCGTACTAAATTCGCTAAACCACTAAGGCCGCGAAGGAACACCAAGAGCGTAAACGCTGGTTTCCTCTGTGCGCCTTCGTGCCCTTGGCGGTTAATTAGGACACCACCCGAGAAGGCTTACGCAGGGAATTCGCGGTGCACGAATTCAATCGCCTGATCGCGCGAAAGCAGGCGGCCTTCCAGTTGCGCATCTTCGACCGCGTTCAGGATTTCGCGAAATTTCGGTCCGGGAATGTGACCGGCCGCGATCAGATCGTCTCCCGTGACCAGCGGAGACGGACGCATGGTTTTCGGCGGAATCTCACGCCTCTTTTGTTGAACGTATTCGTATGAGCCCAGGTTTCTGTGACTGGCCAGACAATCGGCTCGATGCAGTGCCGTGTGCTCATCGAACCGCGACAGGCGCATGAACCTCTTCAGCGTTGAATCCTTCATCCTCATGACGTGGCCGAAGCGCATGTGATTTTGAATCAGAGCGAGAATCTGCTCCGTGTCGCCATTGGAGAATCGCAGGCGGCGGCAGATCTCCTCCGCCATTTTCACGCCCACTTCCACATGATCGTCGAAGCGAATGCGATCGGCGGCGACGCGGAATGTCGGCGGCTTGCCGACATCATGCAGCAGTGCGCCCCAGGCCAGCGTCACGGGACAAGACTTAGGTAGATTGTCTAGCAGCATCAGCGTATGCACGAACACGTCGCCTTCGGGATGAAATTCCGGCGGCTGCTTCACACCTTTCATCGCGGAGATCTCCGGAAGCGTGTGCTGCAGCAGTCCAGTTTGATCCAGAAGCAAAAAGGCGCGGTGCGCATTCCCCTCCGTGAGCATGCGAGTGAGTTCATCGCGCACGCGCTCGCGGGAAACAACGCGGATCTGGTCGGCAAGTTTTCGGATCGCGGCAAAAGTTGATGGTTCAATCTCGTATTCGAATCGCGCTGCGAAACGCACCGCGCGCAGCATGCGCAGCTTGTCTTCTTCAAATCGGTGTTCGGGACTTCCGATAGTGCGGATGATGCCCGCTTCTAGATCCCTCCGTCCGCCGACAAGATCGAGCACCTCGCCGCTCGCCGGATCGAGCAGCATGCCGTTGATGGTGAAGTCGCGCCGCGCCACATCTTCCTGCGGACTCCGGCTGAAGCGCACTTCATCGGGATGCCGGCCGTCGGAATATCCGATATCGCTGCGAAATGTGGCGACTTCCACGGTCTCAGATTGCAAAATATTTTCAGGCCCGGTTTGCGCAGGAGCTCCGTCCGGCACGGGAACGAGCACAACCCCGAACTGTGCTCCCACGGCGAAAGTATCCGGAAAAATTTCCATGACCTGCTGCGGAGTCGCGTCGGTCGCGACGTCATAATCTTTCGGCTCGCGTTTCAGCAGCAGATCGCGCACGCATCCGCCCACCAGATACGCCTGAAAACCGCGCTGGCGAAGGGTCGCAACAATCGTCTTGGCGAAAGGGAGATCGGGCATGATTCCAGGACCAATTTTATGCTCTACCGGAATTCTAATAAAATGGGGACAATGCCTGACGCATACATTCTCGGGATCGAAAGCTCCTGCGACGAGACAGCAGCCGCGGTCGTGCGCTCGGGCGAGCAGCTGATCTCAAACGTGGTTGCCTCGCAGATCGCGACGCATCAGCCCTATGGCGGCGTTGTGCCCGAACTCGCATCCCGCGAGCATCTGAAAGCTATTGTGCCCGTGGTGCGCCAGGCATTGCACGAGGCAAACCGTACTTATGATTCGGTCGATGCCATCGCGGTCACGCGCGGCCCCGGTCTGGCCGGATCGCTGCTCGTGGGCATCAGCTACGCCAAGGCGCTAGCCTTCGCGCTCGACAAACCGCTCATCGCAGTCAATCACCTGGAAGGTCACATCCACGCCGTGCTGCTGGAGGAGCGGCAAAAGGGAAATCATGAATTGCAGTTCCCTGTGCTGGCGTTGGTCGTCTCTGGCGGACATACGCATCTTTACCTTGCCGCGCAAAACGGTGATTCCTGGACCTACGAAAACATCGGGCACACGCGGGATGACGCGGCCGGCGAGGCTTTCGACAAAGTTGCCAAGCTGCTCGGGCTGGGATATCCGGGGGGCCCGGTTATCGACCGTCTTGCGCCGCATGGCGATTCGAAAGCAGTGAAGTTTCCTCCGGCCCACATTAAGCATCGCGACCGTCGCGGAAGAAACGACGGCCGGGCGGTTGATCCAGTAGATGAGGGTCCTCGCTTCGACTTCTCTTACAGCGGCATCAAGACGGCGATCCTGCGCTATGTCGAAACGCACAATATGCAGGCTGCCATCGAAGTGCGCCGGCGCGCGTTGGCGGGAATCTCAAAACCGAAACTCGAGGACTATCTAGCTCATAGTGATCGGCAAACGCTCGATCTGGTTGCGTCCTTCCAGCGTGCCATTGTCGAAGACGTGGTGGGAAAAACGCTGGCTGCCGCTCGGGAATATGAAGTAGCGACCCTGTTCGTTACCGGAGGGGTCGCCGCAAATCAGGAATTGCGGAAGACGTTTGAGAATGAATCGGCCAAGCAGGGCTTACCCGTTTTCTTTCCCTCGCGTCCGCTCTCGACTGATAACGCGGCTATGATCGCTGCGGCCGCTTACCCAAAATTTATCAGCAAAGATTTCGCGCCCATGGATTTTTCGGCGGAGGCGGGATTGGTGCTGCGATAGGCGAGAATCACTTCCCACCGGACCGATGTTTCTTGCATTTGCCCAGCACGGCATCGAGCGCCCTGGCCAGCTGCGCATCGATATCGACATCTTTGTGGATCGCGAAGTCTGCGCGTTTTTCCGCTTCCTCGAAACTACTGGACCGGCTGGCCACGACGATGATGGGGACGTCTGCTATCTCCGGCTTGCTTTTCAAAACCGAAATCAATTCGCTCCCCGACATCTGCGGCATTTGCAGGTCCGTGATGATCAGCTGGGGCTGAACGCGCGCCAGAACTTCCAGCGCTTCCACTCCGTTGCTGGCGGCCTCCACGGTGAAGCCGCGCTCCTCAAGAAAGCGGCAAACCGTGTAGCGCATCAACATGGAGTCGTCGACGACGAGAGCCAACTTGAGCATGGGAACAGAGCGGGGCGCACACGCTCCCGTGGGCACCATAGCAACCGGCTGGGTTTCAGGGCAACGCGGAAGTGCTTCCATTCATTACATTCGTCACTGTCTGGCTTTTCTAGAACTCGTCGCGCGTGCTCTCTTCGATGTTCATGTCTTTAAACTCGCTGGATTCGAAGATCTCGCCGCAGTCTTTACACTCGACAAATTCGGCCTCTTCGTCGCGGCTCACGATTTGCACACGAGGATGCTTACAGGGCTGCGTCGCTACGTTTTGAGAAGGGGAAGGAGGTTTTGAAGTCATAAACCCGGAAGTGTCCCTGAGAATGCACCCGTGCGAAGGGACAGGCTCGCAGGATTTCGGTCATTTTAGACCGGCCTTGCAGCTTGTCAAGCCTTTCTGAAAAGGAACCCTCCAACCCGGAGGCTTGGATTCTGGCCAGACCTTGGATAGTTCGCCCCTTGCGATGGAATTGGTCGCCTTTTCATAAACCGCTCAGTTGAAGATAGTTACTGTCCGATGCAGTCTTTTCCGAGTTCGCTGCAAGCCCTTGTCGGTCTGCCCACGCCCGAGGTACAATAAAAGGCGATGGAAAGAGTCGGGTTTCTATCCGACCTTATCAGTCGGGTTTCGCCTGGATTCGAAGATTGCTGAAACTGACCAAAAAAGCCGATTACGCGCTCATGGCCATGAAGCACCTGGCCGAGCGCCCAAGCCAAAGTTCGCGCAGCGCCAAAGACGTGGCGGATGCCTTCGCCATTCCCCCGGAGGCGCTGGCCAAGATTTTGCAGCGGTTGGCGAAGGCAGGGCTGTTGCACTCGCAGCACGGCATCAATGGCGGCTACACCCTGGCTCGTCCGGCGCACACGATTTCGGCGTTTGAAGTCATTCAGGCTATCGATGGGCCTTTATTTATCACCTCCTGCGTGACTGTCCGCGGAGAGTGCGGCCAGTCGGATCGCTGCAATATCCGCGAGCCGCTGCGGAAGGTGAATGACAGCATCGAGGCCGTATTGAAGCGCATTAAGATTTCGCATATGCGGGAAGAGCCGGAGGAACCGGCGTCGGAAGCGGCCAAACCGGCCGAACTGGTGACGATTACATAAAGAACCTCGCCTGAACCGCTGCGATGGCAAGATTCATCAAAAGGTAGGAGAGCAATCGATGAGCACCGATGTGAAAATTCCCCAGGCGCAAGCGCAGCCTTCGAACGTGGACAACACGGGCATCAAGCTGCCCATCTACATGGACAACCACGCGACCACTCCCATGGATCCGCGGGTGCTGGAAGAGATGCTGCCCTATTTCATGGAGAAATTCGGCAATGCTGCTAGCCGCAATCACTCGTTCGGATGGGCGGCGGAAGAAGGCGTGGAGACGGCGCGCGAGCGCATCGCTAAGCTGGTCGGCGCGACTACCAAAGAGATCATTTTCACCTCCGGCGCGACGGAGAGTGATAACCTCGCGATCAAAGGCGCGGCCGAGATGTACCGTGAAAAGGGCAACCACATTATTACGGCCGTTACCGAGCACAAGGCTGTGCTCGACACCTGCAAGCGTCTTGAGAAGTACGGCTATCGCGTCACTTATTTGCCGGTGCAGAAAGACGGCTTGATTGATCTTGACGACCTGAAGCGCGCGATAGACGACAAGACCATTCTGGTCACTATCATGGCTGCCAACAATGAAATTGGTGTGCTGCAGCCGGTCGCGGAGATCGGCAAACTCTGTCACGAGCGCGGCGTGATCTTCCATACCGACGCGACCCAGGCGGTCGGAAAAGTTCCCACCGACGTGAACAAGCAGAATATCGATCTCATGTCGATCTCCGGCCACAAGATGTACGGGCCCAAGGGAGTCGGCGCATTGTATGTGCGGCGCAAGAATCCGCGCGTACAGATTTCCGCGATTATTGACGGCGGTGGCCACGAGCGCGGCATGCGGTCAGGAACATTGAATGTTCCGGGCATTGTCGGCCTGGGCAAAGCTTGCGCCATCGCGCACGAAGACATGCCGCGAGAATCGTGCCATCTGGCGGGCTTGCGCAATCGTTTGCGTGACCGCATTATGAATCGCCTGGATGAGGTTTATATCAATGGATCCATGGAGCACAGGCTGCCGGGCAATCTGAACATCAGCTTCGCGTACGTGGAAGGCGAGTCGTTGCTGATGGGCATCAACGATATCGCCGTTTCCAGCGGTTCAGCCTGCACCTCGGCGACGCTGGAGCCATCGTACGTGTTGAAGGCTCTCGGTGCTGGCGATGATTTGGCGCACAGCTCGATCCGGTTCGGCATAGGACGTTTCAATACTGAAGCTGAGGTCGATTACGTAGCGGACCGCGTCGCCGAAACGGTGGAGCGCTTGCGCGAGCTTTCTCCGCTGTACGAGATGGCCAAGGAAGGCATCAATCTGAAGGACGTGAAGTGGGCCGGGGAGTAAAGCTGGATTCGGAGAATTATGTCAGGGAGTGCACTCTGCGGGCTATCTCCGACGATTACGAGGAGTTCGAGAGAATTTTCCGTGACGCGACCCAATGTGCGTCGGGCCGAGTAAAGAGTATTTCCCGTTCAGCGACGCAGAAGGCATTGGAGGAACTCATTAGAGATGGTTATGCGCAAGCATACAACTTGTCGGCTGATGGTTCTCCTGCTCTGCCAGTGACCTACTTGCCGTCTGATCTGAGCAAGCTTTGGTTTTACGTAACAGCCAGCGGGAAAAAGCTGGCAGAAGAGTTAGGCAAGAACTGGAACTGAATCTCTCTGGATTTTAATTTAGGAGAAACAAATGGCATACAGCGACAAAGTCATTGATCATTACAACCATCCCCGCAACGTCGGTTCGATGGACAAGAGCAGCACGGACGTTGGCACCGGCCTGGTTGGCGCGCCGGAGTGCGGCGACGTCATGAAGCTGCAAATCAAGGTCAATCCCGAAACCAACGTCATTGAAGACGCGAAGTTTAAAACCTTCGGGTGCGGCTCGGCCATTGCCTCGTCATCGCTTGCCACCGAGTGGGTGAAGGGCAAGACTATCGACGAAGCGCTCACGATCAAGAACACCGAGATCGTGAAGGAACTGTCGCTGCCTCCGGTCAAGATTCATTGCTCGGTGCTGGCGGAGGACGCCATCCGGGCTGCGATCGGCGATTGGAAGAAAAAGCAGGGAGCCGAGAAGCCGGTGGCCGCAGAAGCGAAATAATATTTTGTCATCCTGAGCGAAGCGAAGGATCCATGGACTCCCCGGCGAGTTGCAGAGATTCCTCGCTTCGCTCAGGATGACAGGGAACAAGATGACAACCGCAATTGAACAATCCGCCCAGAAGACCACTGCCAAGGGAATCACGGTCACCGAAAAGGCGATCGCGAAGATTCGCAGCGCGATGGCCAAGGAAGGCATTTCGCCTGAGCAGGGCGGATTGCGCCTCGGCGTGCAGGGCGGCGGATGCTCCGGCCTGAGTTATAACATCCGTTTCGATACGCAGCCCCGCGAGCGTGACCGCATCTTCCAGTTCGCAGACGTGCGCGTTTTTGTCGATCCGAAGTCATTCATCTACCTGCACGGCATGATCCTGGATTATCACGAGACGCTGATGCAGCAAGGCTTCGTTTTTGTGAATCCGCAAGCCACGAAGTCCTGCGGCTGCGGTACTTCGTTCTCCGCCTGACGCCTGGCCGGCACCTGTGTGGCGCGGACACTCCCGTCCGCGAACTGCGTGCGCCACCCGACAATCCGGTTGAGCGAACAGCAGCGATGAGCACGTTAAGGAATTGTGATGACTAAATCTGAGCTTACCGCGATTCACGCGAAACCGCTGCCAGAGGATACTCATTCCTGCTGGTCGTGCGGTTCGATGCGCGCGGCGCACTTTTGCGCCTCCTGCGGCAGAGTGCAGCCTCCTGCTCCCGTGGATTACTTCACCTTCTTCGGCCTGCCGCCAAAACTCAACATCGATGTAGCGCAGTTGGAAAAAGACTTCTACGAACTGAGCCGCAAGCTGCATCCCGACTTGAGCGCCCGAGCCAGCGCCTTGGAACAGGAATGGAGTCTGGAGCAGAGTTCACTACTCAATGATGCCTACCGCACATTGCGCGATCCCATCAAGCGCACGCAATATCTGCTGCGACTGGAAGGCGTGGAACTCGAGGAACAATCGAAGAGCGCGACCGAGCACGCGCGCGCCACGGGAGAGATCAAGAAGCAGATTGTCCCGCCGGATCTGCTCGAAGAAGTCTTCGAGCTCAACCTGCAGCTGGAAGAACTCCGCGGCCAGAAGAAGATGGGCGAGGACGATCCCGCGCTCATCGAAGAAATCGGCAGGCAAAAACTCGAACTGGAGGAGAAATACGATTCTCTCCTCGATGAATTGCAGGGCTATTGGAAACAATGGGACCACCTGATTGACTGCGGACCCGAGGCGAATGTGGATGAACGCACACAGATCACGACCAAGATGGTCGACGTGCTGAACCGGCGGAATTACATACGAAATCTAGTGAGAGATATTAGGGCGGTGCTTGAAGAATAAATGGCAAGCGATCACATTGTCGGAATTGATCTCGGCACCACGAATTCTCTGGTGGCCTTCATGCAAGGGGAAAAGCCTGTCGTCATCCCCGGCGAAGATGGCTTGAATCTAGTGCCGTCGGTAGTTGCGCTCGACGCGAACAATCAGCCCATCATCGGGAATGCTGCTCGCGGATATCTTATCGAGACTCCGGAGCGAGCTGTCTACTCCATTAAGCGCCTCATGGGACGCGGCATGGAAGACATTCAGGAAGAGCTGAATCTGTTTCCTTTTCGTTTGGCGGAAGATTTGCAGCCAGGGGAGGTCTTGCGTATTAAGTTGGGCGAAAAGACGTATACTCCGCCGGAAATCTCCGCGCTCATTCTGCGCCAGCTCAAACGGAATGCCGAGCGCTACTTCGGTGAGCCGGTTACGAAAGCTGTCATTACCGTTCCCGCATACTTCAACGATGCGCAGCGCCAGGCCACAAAAGATGCTGGCCGCATTGCCGGGCTCGAAGTGCTGCGTCTGGTCAATGAACCTACGGCGGCATCGCTCGCCTATGGTCTGGACAAGAAGCAAAACGGGGTCGTCGCGGTCTACGATTTGGGTGGCGGAACGTTCGATATTTCGATTCTCAAACTGCACGACGGCATCTTCGAAGTCATGGCCACCAATGGTGATACCCATCTCGGCGGCGACGACATTGACAATCTGCTGATCACGATCGCGCTCGATGATATTCACGGCGATCTCGGTCTCGATCTCCGCCGCAACTCCGAAGCCGTACAGGCCATTCGTAAGGCCGTAATCGACGCCAAAATCGCGCTCTCCTCTCAGCCTTCGGTCAAACTCGATATTGAACTGCCTCACGGCAAGCGCTACAAGCGCGAGATTACGCGGGCGCAATTTGAGCAACTCATTCACCCCATCATCGACCGCACCGTCGGCCCCTGCAAGCAGGCGCTGAAAGATGCGAATCTCAAGCCGGAACAAATCGACGAAGTCGTGCTGGTCGGTGGTTCGACGCGCATTCCAAAAGTTCGCGCGTTGGTGAAAGAAATGTTCCGGCGCGAGCCCCATACGGACCTGAATCCCGATGAAGTGGTCGCTCTGGGGGCGGCGGTACAAGCGAACATTCTCGGCGGCGGCTCGCAAGCCACCGAGAATATGCTGTTGCTCGACGTGACTCCGCTTTCGCTCGGCATTGAAGTGGCCGGGGGCGTGACCGACAAAATTATTCTGCGGAATTCGACCATCCCTGCCTCCGCGACGCAGTTCTACACGACTCAGATCGATGGGCAGGCGAACGTCGCGATCCACGTTCTGCAAGGTGAGCGCGAACTCGCGAAGGATTGCCGCTCGCTTGCGCGTTTCGACCTGAAGGGTATTCCGCCAATGGCGGCGGGCATTCCGCGCGTGGAAGTGAAATTTTTGATCGATGCCAACGGCATCCTGCACGTCTCTGCTCGCGAGCAACGCAGTGGCAAAGAAGCCGAGATTCAGGTGCAGCCCAGCTATGGACTCACCGACGACCAGGTCGAGAGCATGATTCTCGATTCCTTCGACAATGCCGAAGAGGATTTTCGTCGGCGCCAACTCATCGAAGTGCGCAATGAAGCGGATACAATTCTAGCCGCTCTGGACAAAGGAAAAATGAGCCCGGCCTGGGGACAGCTCACGAGCGACGAAAAGAAGCAGATTGCCAAAATGGAGAAGTCACTGCTCGCGGTGAAGGCGGAAGAAGATTATGCGGCGATACGCCGCGCCATCGACGCGCTCAATCAGGGAACGATGCGCTTGGCCGAACTGATGATGGACACTGCCGTTTCCTCCGCGCTCAAGGGCAAGAACATGGATGAGACCGATGTGGGCGAAGGCCCGACTGCACCGCATCCGATGGCAAAAGCAGAATTCAAGTAGTCCCCTGTGGAACTCTGTGCCCCCTGTGGTGGGTTTCTCTAACCACAGAGGACACAGAGGACACAGAGGAAATTCAGGAGCAGCGATGGCTGAAGAAAAATCACATGGCGCTGGAACAGCTACCGAAGAAGCGCCCGCCGAAAATACGGTCCAAGTCACATTCCTGCCGGAAGGAAAAACGGTACAGTTCGAGAACGGCAAGCTGCCGTACGAGAATCATGGTTTGGAGCAATCCATTCTCGACGTGGCGCTGAATTTCGGCGTCCCCCTCGACCATGCCTGTGGTGGCAATTGCGCCTGCACCACTTGCCATGTGTGGGTGAAGGAAGGCGCCGAAAATCTTTCGGAGATGGATGACGACGAGGCCGATCGGTTGGACATGGCTGCCGATCTGCAGCTAAACTCGCGTCTCGGCTGCCAGGCGCGGATCACAAAGCCGGGCAAAGTGGTAGTCGAGATTCCGGCCTGGAACCGGAATTACGTTTCCGAGGAACAACACTGAGCGTACGAGTCGACTGCACAAGTAAGGAGCGATTATGCCGAAATCACTCACCTGGGACGATGCCGAAGATATCGGCATCCTGTTGTCGGAGACTCATCCCGAGCTCGATCCGCTCATGGTTCGCTTCACCGATCTGCATCGCTACGTGACCGAACTCCCGAGTTTTGCCGGCGATCCGAAAGCTTCGAACGAAGGTAAGCTCGAAGCCATCCAGATGGCTTGGCACGAAGAATTTCAGGATCGCACCCAAGCTTGACCCCCTGGAAAGAAGCTGCCGACGAATTCCCGGGTCCCAACCTGCTGATGATGAAACTTCCGCAGAGTTTTGAAATCCAGGATTTATTCTAGGGAATTCACAACCTTGTGACGCTCAGCGCGCGCTTGAGGTTTGCGTCTCTTGCGCTCTGGCGGGCTTGCGGCAAGCCGCCGTAAGAGTACTCATCCTCTCGATCGCGGTGCCTTCCTCATAATCGTTCCAGGTCTCGATCAACAGAAATGGCAGCGGTCGCGAATCGTTGTAGTACTTGTGGTAAAGATCGAGGGTGTCTTCAAAGGTCTGGCCGCAACGCGCGTCGATGTGGCGATTCAAGCTCCAGGCTGCGTGCGAATCGTTGAAGGCCGGCCAGGCTCCGCCGACCGCAATTTTGTCAGGATACTTCTCACTCATCGTTCGGTAAAAATTTGCCAGATACGATTCTCCCCAATTGCTTCCATCGGGCTTCCAGCCTTCCGGTCCGGGCTGTACCCACGCATACGATCCCGCAAAATCGGACGCATACTGCGCCGGGGGTTGATCTTTATAGATAAGCAGCGGCGGCGATTGCCACTGGCTCAACTTTTGCCGGACGCGTTTCCAATCGGTTCGTCCGCTTTTGGGGAAAACAAAAATCACCGGCCGGTCTTCATAGATCAAATACGCGTCGCGATAGGGCGCCTGCGGGCCGATGTAAGCTGCATACGCGTGATGGAAGGCTGCCAGTGCGTCGTCGGTCGCCTGGTCAGCGTCGTCTTCTTCCGCCTCGTTGTAGAGCAGCGCCACGTGAAAATGGCTTTCGCTTGCCTGCTGCTGCAGAAGTCCAAAATTGTGATCGGAATAGGGGTTGCGCTCGCCGTTCCAGTCCACGACGAACGCGTAAATGCTTCGATCTCGCGCCTGCTTGATCTGTTGCCGTAACACTGCGGGATCTTCGCTGGAGTAGCCCACATTTATGTGCACGTGATCGCCGAACCAGGGCATGTAGACGGCGAGAAGACGTGGATAGGCCGAGGGCGCTTCCTCATTCTTGGTGAGTGGATGACGCAAGCCCGGTGTGGTGCATCCTGCGATAAGCAGGAAACACGCGATCGTGACGCCGACAAATCCCCTGGCCAAGAAACGTCTCCACTGCCCAGTTATTCTCAAGTCCAGGTTGGATGCCGCAACTCGCGGAGACGGTTGGCGTCCGACTGTAGGGCACGGAGGCATTCCTCCGCCCCACTCGCGTGGCGAGCGACCTCCGACTAATCCGCAGAAGAAAAAAGAACGCTGCCGAGAAGCTTCAGAATTCCTGCACTTCCAGCAACTGCCGTATCACCCAGCGATCCGCCCCTGGCGTCATGAGGACGACATAACGATGAACGTCGTGATCTTCGTAGATCACCTTGCTCGCGGCCCGCACCTGCGTGTCGTATTCCGTGGTGTCGTGCAGTTCAATCAGATCGCCTTCCGGCGCGTAGAAAACGGCTTGCAGCTTGTGATTCTGATTTGAATACTTGGTGGTCAGTCCCGATCGCCGCTGGCCCGCCACTCTTTCATCCAGCCATTTCTTCGCCGTACCGACAAATAGGCCATCGAATGGACTTGGATCATTCGTGTTCAGCGCCTGCGCGATATCCACCCACGCCAGCCGATAATCAGCGAGAACTCGGCCCTCTGTCTGGCCCTCGACTTTCCGCGGGCCAGCTTTGCTGATATCGAGTTGCACGGCGATGTCCGGACCATCGGCGGGTGCGGCAAGTGGGAGCAGGAACAACATTGCCCCGACCCAGCAGAAACAGCGGAGACGCGCGACTTGGCCGAATGATCGTTTCATTGCTGTTGCCTTTGCTTTTGATCAATTCGCAATTCATTTCCCAACGCCACGCCGCACGCGGCGGAAATGACGACCGGCTCTGCAACCTTTATTCGCGCCCGCGCTACATCACCTTTGATAGGAGCATCGATTGAAATCTTCCCCTCCGGGTCTGTGCCCGTGAACGTGACGATCGTGCCGTCGGATACGGGATTGTCTGCGCAATCGCGAACCGGTTCGGTTTCGACTTCGATCCCCGTGGGGGTTTGCTGCGCCCGGATGCGGAGATTGCAGGGCTCGGACGCAACTTGCTGCAAGGCGCGCTGCGCCGAGAGATCGTCGGCGGAAGCGGTCAGCCGCACCGGGCCAGCACTTTTTCCCGAGGAGGTACGAAACCACGCTTCGCCACCGTGCGTGGGAATTGCACGGGAAAATAGAGTTTCGCTCGCGCCCTTCACCCGGAAATTGATTATCGCTGGCGTGAGCACGAAATTGTCGAACTTGTCAAAGAGCAGCGCGACGCCGCTTACCGCGTCCGGTTGGCGCGCCGGAACTCGCGACGGATGAACTAGGAACGCCAGACTCGCCGGCTTCGCGGCCGTAACAAAAAAGTCAGCGCTTTTGCAGCTAGCAGAGCAAAGAATTGCGAGATATTGTCCCGCGTACTGAACTTGGTCCGGTGCAATATGAATGTCCTCTCCCAGGCTGACTTCTTTTTTCTGCGCTGCACCGGGTCCGAGCAAATAGAAGGTGGCTGTGCCGCTTCCCTCGGTGGAGAGGGTCGCGTCGCCTCCCGCCGCAACCGACTGCGGCACGCGGATTTCCTGCGCCGCTGCCGGCAAGCCAGACAGCATGAGAGCGAGGCTTGCCCCTGCGGCCAGTAACAGCCGTCTACGAATTTTTAATGTTGTAGTGATTGACCACCACATGAAAGCTCTGCACCCTTGACGCCAACGTGCGCGGAACCTCAACCGCGAAGGGTTCCGAACCCAGCGGAACCAGAGCGTGATCGATGTACCCGTCGGACACCCAGATGACGCGACCGTCGCTGTCATAGAAACTTGCGATCACGTGCGGAATGTTCACCGTCTCTCCGCTTTGATTCACCAGCTCGCCGTGCAGCACCGAATTTCCTTGCGCGTCTTTTTCCATCTTCTGATTGATGACTCCGATCACGGGATCGGCGGAAGCGGGCACCAGGGCCGGCCGCACATCCATGTGAACATTTTTCACTTCCGCCAGCGGGATTCCGGGAAAATCAATGCGATAGGGCGAAACTTCTTTGGGCAAGAGAATGTGAGCAATCCGATCGAAGCTGCTTTCTTCGTCGATCGTCTTCCCTTTGGCATCGATCAGCGCGGCATTCACATTCACAAATGCCGGAACCGTATCTTCGTTGGTGACCTCGCCGACGATCACTGTGCCTTCCGCCGAATCCACCGCATTCATCGAGATGATGCGAACCCGCGGAGCGTCAACGTTATGCGATCCCCACGAATCTCGCGCGCCGCCGGAGACCAGATCCCAGCGCAAGTAGGTGATGGGAACCACTTGAGCGGGCGCGCTGGGCAATTCAATCTTCGCGAAGATCACCTTCCAGATTTTGCCATCGCGCGTTAACCGGAAATCGCGGACCTCTTCGATGGGCCCGACCGGAGTGCTCCAGTGCAAGCGCGATCGAATCTGCGCATCGTCTGAAGTTTCATGCAGCGGCCAGAGCTGGAAGGCTTCCAGACTGGAGAACGTGCGCAAGCTGCCGTTGGAGCCGCTCCAATCCTGCATCATTGATTCCTCGTCGACTCCGTTGGCCTGGGCGACGTCCCCGAAAGCCTTTCGCCAATTACGGCGCTGCATGTCATCAAGAAAGAGGGTCAGGGCGCGGTCGGGAGTATCCGGCTTGGGAGCAAGCAATGCGGAGCCGGAGGCAATCCCGACTGTGCCTGCGCTGGCGGTTGGCGTCTGATACAAGCCGAGGATGATGAGGCCTGCGGTAAGGACGGCAAGAAAGATCGGCAGAAAATATTTCATGGGCGCTTCTCAGGCGACAAACTGATTTTCTTTCCGTGCATGAACTGGAACAGGCACCAGCCCTCGGCGCTTGTTTGGAAAGAACACTTCTAGAAAGATCGCGAGCAAGCTGGCTCCGATCGGCAGCGTCCCCCACAGGATCCCTTGCCACGCAGGCGGGATGGCATCGGATTGAATCTGATGCGCCGGCGGAACGTCGTCCTTTTCCCATGCTGTGATCGATCCCTGGTTGAAAGTTTCAATCTTCCGCCAGCCTGCGAACGTCAGCAGCGGTTCATAGTACGGATCGTGAACAAAAATGAATTTCAATCCATAACGGTTCGCATGGCGCAGCATGCTGCGGACCGAATCCATTCCCGCCGAGCCATAGAATTTTGCATTCGTCAGCTGGGCCGAGCCGTACTGCGTCATTTCCGGCAGCAGACGGGCGGAGTTGTATTCACCGTCGACCGTGCCGGCGGCGGTATAGGTGGAAACCTTTGAAAGCTCGTTCCCGAAACCCAGCGTGAGATAGCGATAAGCATCGTGCCCGTCGCGATTGAGGAAAGCATCTACCGGCGCGACGTTGAGCGTTCCCGTCGGACGATAGGGATTGATCGCTACCCAGGCCAGCGCCAGCGACAAAGTCCCCACCGCGGCGAACGAAAGGCCCACAGCCGCCTTAGTTCGAAAACGGCGCAGCCATTCGGCCGCGAGCAAACCAACAATGGGCATGGCCAGCAGCGTAGCCCAGAACGTAAAACGCTCGAACGTCAAAATTTCAAACGCGCGGCCCAACACCCATCGCGGCAGTGGCGTTGTTCCGCCTAGGCCGAAAATTGCGGTCACCCAGAATCCCCAGACCAAAGGGCGCAGTCGAGCCACAGAGGCGCCACGCAGCAGGATGAACGGAAACGTCAGAATGAGCGCGCCATACGGAATGATGAAGTAGTTTATTCCGGCCGTTGTCTTCAACAGGAAGTTCGCGCGGCTATCGTGTGGAATCGGAATCTGGCGAATGGGATGCTGGATAATCGCGATCCAGTAGGGCAGCAGAATGATGCCTACTCCCACAGCGATAAGCAGCCCAAAAACTAGGGCGCGCCCAACCGCGCCACCAATCGAAGCGGAAACGCGGTCATGTTTCGCATCCAGGCACGCGACCCACAGAACCGGACCGGCAAAGAGAACAAGGCCGAAAATTAAAGTAACGTGGTGAGCTGCGGCCGCGGCCCATCCCACTGCAACGCCTTTCACCAGTGAAAGCCGAGAGGCCGAAGTTATCCATTCAAAAAAGTAGGGCAGCGCGTTCAGGTAGAGCGCCGCGGAAGCCACGGTCGCCAATTGCCCCGCCTGATATACGAGAAACGCCAGCGCTCCCAGAAATACACTGCCCAAGGCCGCGTAACTGGCCGCGGTTTCATCCACCCAGATTCGCGCAAATCGGTATACCCCCACCGGCAGCAGCAAGACTGCAATCAGTTGCACCACCATGTAGCCCATGTTCAAGCCCACAAGATTGGAGAGCAGGGCAATCCACTGGTGCGTTAGCGGAGGATAGGTCGTTTGAGAAAAACCTGCGAACCACTTTTCATTCCACGGATTGAACCAATGATGAACGTAGTGCGAGGCAAAGAAGATGTGGAAGTTCGCGTCGAACGAACCCGCGGGAAGCTGCATCATCAACAGAGGGCCGTGAATCGCAAAAGCGGCCAGCAGAATGCCCAGCAACGGAAGCGGACGCGAATATTTGTCGCTCGGTTTGATTACGGTTTCCGCTGGCATCGTAGTGGCGTTTCCGGTGGCCTTCCTTCAGGTTCGGAGCTTTAAGATTCGGAACCTCCGGCGAAGGTTTACTTCCATTTCATTCAGTTACGCGCAGTTCCCGGCGTGCTAACGCGCGATGAGAGCGGTTCACGGCAGCCTTGCAAGTTCTCGTCGCATCAGATGGAAACCGCAACGAAATGACTGCGGAATTTGCATGCCGAACCTAGCAGTGTGGTGATTTCGTGAAAAGCCGACTTCCGCTCGCCAGCTTTTGTGCTGTCACCCTCCTCCAATGCGCTCTCGGCCAGACGTACAGCGTGAATGGCGGGGCGTCCAACTCAGGCCAACGGACTCAATCCACCTCTTCTTCCGCTCAGGAATTGCAAAACGGCTTGGGCTGGGGATCGGGTATTGAAGTCGCGCGCCAAGCACGCGCTGCGCAGGACGCCATCGATCGCGGCAATTATCGCGACGCCGTCTCCTTTGCCCAACACGCGGCTCAAGCAGCGCCGCAGAATGTGGAAATCTGGTTTCTGCTTGGGTATGCGGCTCGTCTCGCGGGTCAGTATGACGTCTCGATCGACGCCTTCGATCATGGACTGCGCATTCAGCCAAATTCGATTCGCGGCCTGTCCGGACTGGCGCAAACGTACGCCAAGATGGGCCGTGATGCCGACGCCGAAGGCCTGCTCCACCGCGTAATCAGCGCCAATCCCAGAGACGCAAACAGCCTCGAGATTGCCGGCGAACTGATGCTCAACTCCGACCCGAAAGGGGCGCTGGATCTGCTGAAGCGCTCGGATGCGCTTCAGGTTTCTCCGCGCACCGAGCTGTTGATCGCGCGCGCCTACGATCGCTTGGGTAATAAAGAACAGTCCAGGCATTACCTGCAGCTCGCCCGGCAGCGCGGTCCCAGGAATCCGGAAGTGCTGCGCGCGGTCGCGGGCGAATATCGCGATCAGGGCCAATACGATCTGGCGATTACCACGCTACAATCGATCCCTTCGAAATCAACCGACCTCGAAGCCGAACTCGCGTACACCTATCAGCTCGCCGGAAATCAGGACAAGGCAGCCCAGATTTATTCGGAGGTGGCGAAATCCGCGAAGGGCAATGCCCCGCTCGATCTCAGCGCGGCGCAATCCCTCGTGAATCTAGGCCAGCTACATGCCGCGCGTCCCTTTCTCGAAGATGCCAAAAGGATTCAGCGGAACAGCTATCGGCTCCATGCCATCGAAGCGCAAGTTGCCGAAGCCGAGAATCGTCTGGCCGACGCCACCGCGCAATACAAGATGGCATTGAACAGCCTGCCGAATCCAGTTCCCGAGGGACCGCTGTACGCAATCGAACTTCGGCTGAACCTGTATGAACTCTACGTCCGCCAGGATGATGCCGTTGCGGCTAAGCAGCAGCTCGATGCCGCCTGGTCACAGATTCAAAACGTCCCAGTGGAATCGTCATCGCGTGCTGAATTCTTCCGTCTACGCGCTGCCATTGAAGCCGCGTCCGGCAATACCGACGCCGCGAATACCGATCTGCAGCAAGCCCTGCAACTCGCGCCCAAAAACGTGAATGTCCTGCTAAATTACGGCAGCCTGCAATGGCGGCTCGGACAGAAGGACGCCG
Source organism: uncultured Acidobacteriaceae bacterium (assembly GCA_963772045.1). Taxonomy (GTDB): domain Bacteria; phylum Acidobacteriota; class Terriglobia; order Terriglobales; family Acidobacteriaceae; genus Sulfotelmatobacter. The sequence goes on from CAVYWC010000010.1 coordinate 433,409, forward strand.
CCCAAAAAACCTTCGCGAAAGTGCTGGAACTCGATCCTCACAATCGCACCGCGCTCTCCACGCTCGGTTACATGGCGCGTGATCAGGGCGACGTAGAGGCCGCCCAAGACTATTTCAAGCGCGCGGCCAGCGCCCATCCCAGAGACTTTGCGCCCTATCTCGCTCTCGGCGATCTCTTCACGGCCGAAAAGAACTATCATGCCGCGGGCGCTCAGTACGAACAAGCGTACGAGCGCATGCCGACCAATGCCCTCATCGTCGCTGGAGGCGCGAATGCTGCGATTGAGGAGCACAATCTCGATCTGGCCAAAAAATGGCTCGACCGCGCTCATGGATCCATGGCCGAGAGTCCTTTGGTCATGCGCGAGCGTGAGCGTTATCTCACCTTCAAGGGCGATTATGCAGAGTCAGCCAAGCTGGGCTATAAGGTTCTCGACCAGCTTCCGCACGATCGTGAGGGGGTCGTCTATCTCGCTTACGATCTCCACAATTTGGGCCGCTACGACGAAGCTGCGGAGCTAGTAAAGAAATACCGCCCACGCTTTCCTAAAGACAAAGATCTCGCGCTGATCTCCGGCTATTTAAACGTTCGCGATAAGCAACTGCCGGCCGCTCTCGATGATTTCACCGAGGCTCTGAAGTCCAATCCGAAAATGGCGACCGGCTATGTGGATCGCGGCTTTGTGTTGAACGATTTAAAGCAGCCGATCAAGGCTGCGAGCGATTTTGAGGCCGCGCTTCAGCTGCAGCCGAAATATGGAGAAGCCCATCTTGGGCTGGCCTATGCCGATCTGCAACTGCATCGTCCGCGTTCGGCTCTCGTGCAGCTCGAATCTGCCGGAAAGCTGCTGGGCAAGACACACCCGTGGCACTTAGCTCGAGCCGAGGCCTATCGCCAGTCGCAGGACTTCTCGCACGCCGCGGCGGAATATCGCATCGCCCTGCGGGAAGCGCCCAACGATCTTCCGACGCGGTTGGCTTATGCGGACACGCTCTACCACTGGGGAAAGTTTGGCCAGGCCGTCGTGGAACTTGGTATCGCGGAAAAGCTTGCGCCGACCAATCCTGATATTTATGCGTTGCGCGCACAAGTGGAAGCCAAGCAAAACAATCACGACGCAGCCCACCGCGACATCACAGTCGCAGAGCGTTATGGCAATGGCGAATCCAAGGTCTTGATGGCCACCGGCGATGCCTTCCTGATTCTCGGCGAGCGCGATGCCGCGATGCAGCGCTTCTCCCGCGCGCTCGAACTCCCGGGGGAAAACCGGCTAGGAGTCCGCCTCTCGCTGGCACACTTATTCGCCGAGCGCGGAGAGTACACCGCCACGCAACGGCAAATCGCCTTGGGATTTGCGGAAGCGCGTGCCGACTCTGAATCGATTTCGGCCGAAGACATTCTCGACGCCGCCAACATCTTTCTCGCCATCCACGATTTCGATCTGGCAGAAATGTATTTCGACAAGGCGCATCTGGCGGGAGCAAGCGCACCCTCAGTCGCACTTGGGCTGACGAATACATATCTAGCCGAAGGCAAGACCAACGAAGCGGAAAAAGAACTGGATTCACTCGGCCCAGCCAGCGGGTACCAGGATGATTATGAGTACATGATGACTTCCGCGAACGTTTATCGTCAGCGGCAGGATTCCGTGCGCGCCCTCTCGGCTTTCGCGCAGGCAGATTCCGTCGCCGGACAAGACGATCGCACGACAGCAGACCTCGCACAGTTCGATGAGGCCCAGCAGGAAGGCCGCGAAATCAACGACCGCGTCAGTCTGCTTCCTGAGGGAAATTTCGCTCCCGCGCTCGAAGACATCAACATCTACACGCTCGATGCGGAGATTCTGAAGGTCACGAACACTCCCGCGTTGTTACCGCCTCCGCGCCATTCCTACCAGAGCCTGGTCGACACGCACTATCGTTTCCACCTGGGAAATCTGCCGGTGATCTCGGGATTCGTCGGGCAAAGCCTGACCGCCGGCCGCTTTCTATTTCCCAGCATCAACGTCGTACAGGATCGCAATACCTACGACACGTTCTTCAACGGCGCTATCTCGCCGATTGTCCACATCGGCTCGAATTCACTCACATTCACGGGCGGACTGCAGTATACGATCCGTCGCGATACGATTTCGCCGCAGTTCATGAGCCAGAATCTATTCCGGCAATTTCTCTACATCTCCAGCAGTTCGTTTTTCAACTGGCTCACCTTCCACGGCAGCGCCAGCCGCGAAGCCGGACCTTTCACCGACGCCGACCTACATTCGCGCGATGCGTTCGGCACCATCGACCTCACCGTGGGCCGGCCCTGGGGAAACACAGCACTTCTTGCGGGATACTCTGCCCGCGACCTGCTGTATCGGCCGCAAGTCATCGAGTACTTCACGACCGCGTCCTATCTCGGTCTGCAGCACAAGTTCAGCGATCGCATCACGGCTGCTGTGCTGGCTGAATCCTTGCGTTCCTGGGAAGTGTTCCAGAGCAGGTATGCCATTGCGCAGGCGTTGTTGCCGGGAGCCCGATTCAATATCCGGGCGACTCCCCGCTGGAGCGTGCAGGGATCGTTTCTGCTCTCGCGCGGCCAGGGATACCACGAGTACGACAACGCGCAAAGCGAGTTCACCGTCTCGTACGTGCGGTCGATGCATGGAACTCTGAAAGATGGAGGCGAGGTGCCCGTCTCGTATCCCATCCGCTTCTCGCTCGGGCTCGAGCAACAATCGTTCTACGACTTTGCCGGATCGACGCGTAACACTATTCTGCCCGTCGTGCATCTCACTCTGTTCTAGGAAGAACAACCGGGAACGGTGCCGGATTTTCTGGTACTCGATGAACAACCTATGAACCCTCCGACCGTCGGACATGCCCACAGAGAGAAGACCTCCAATAAGGGCTCCTTCGGAAATCGACCGGCACCGTCTCGAACCACGAGGTCGCAGCTCGTGGGGGGAAGCCTCGTCCTACTGGCGGGGTCGGGTCTGGTCGGCATCACCAACTTTGTGTACAACGTCGCCACCGCTCGGCTGCTCGGGCCGGCCGGCTTTGCCCACGCGACGACCGTTTACACGATGCTGATGCTGATGTCGGCTCTCACGCTTTCCTATCAGGTGGTCTGCGCCAAATATGTCGCCCGGCTTTCCCAGCCTCACGAAAGAGCGGCCGTATATGGAACTCTGCACCATCGATCCTGGATTGCTGGTGTCGGCATCGCGCTGCTGCTGGTGTTATTTCAGCGTCCCGTCACAAATTATCTGAACCTGCCGCACGAGCACCTGATCGATCTGCTGGCGCTGGGCACGGCTTTCTACATTCCTCTGGGAGTACGCCGCGGATACGTTCAGGGCGTGCACGCGTTTCGAGCGCTCGCGGTCAACTTCATGGTGGAGGGGGTCGCGCGCGTCGCCGGAGTATTCCTGCTGATTTGGATCGGCTGGGGCGTCGAAGGCGCCGTTTTGGCAAGCGTGCTGGCCGTCGTTCTCGCCTACTTCACCGCATTTCCGACTCCGGGTATCACGAAATTCCGCATTCGATCGATCGCCAATTCTTTCCGCGAGGGCCTGCAGGCAATCGTCTACTTTGCCGGTCAGACCATCATCAATAATTTCGATATTGTTCTGGTGAAGCATTTTTTCTCCACCGAAGATGCCGGCTTGTACGCCGCCGCGGCCCTGGTTGGCCGTCTGGTCAACATGTGCGCGTGGTCCGTGGTGAATACAATGTTTCCCGTATCGGCCGGCAAGTCTTCCGAGCGGGAAAGCCGGTCCGTGCTCGTCGTCTCTCTCGCCTTGGTATGTTGCATTCTGGCCGTGCTGATCGGTGGGTTGTATCTTCTGCCTAGTTTTGTGTGGAAGACGATTTTCGGAGCTCAGTTCGAGCACTGGAGCACGCACACGATTTCCACCTTACTCATCCTGCGCGCCGTGACCGCGGGAGTTTTCGCCATCAGCTCGGTCATCATTACCCACGAAATGTCGCGCAAGGTCGCGAACACCAGCTGGGTGCAGTTGGCCTTCGCCGGAATTTTCATCGCGGGGATCTGCGCTTTCCATGAGACTCTCCGGCAGGTCGTCTTGATTCAACTGGTGCTGATGCTGGCACTGCTGGCGGTTCTGATCATCCCATTTTTTGTGGAAGACATTGAGCAATCGCAGGCTGGCCGGGATTATCGCCGGATTCGACTGCTGCGTCAGCTGACGGAAGAAGAAGTCATTGCAGAATTTCTACGCAGCGAATTCCATCATCCTGAGTTCGACGGCTATCGCGTCGCATTCGAGGCCATTGTCCATCGCCCAGACCTCAGCCATGCGCGGGAGAACGAACTCAGGCGCGCGCTGCTGTTCCTGCGTCGCGGAGCCATGTGGCGCGAGCTGCCCGCCGACACCAAGTGGTTTGCCGTCGGACTTGCGTTGAAAGACATTTCCCGGATTCGATTCTTTCCGCGGGCGCAATGGCGCCGCGTGGCCAAGGGCAGCTTCTACTTGCCGCAAGTGATGGAACAGCTTTGTTCGGAGGTTCAGGATCCCGGCGAAGATGAATTCCTCAACAAATTGCGGAAGCTCAGCTCATCGGTTCGTGAGGGAGTGGCTAATCCTACAGTTTTGCTCATCGGAGTCAATGCCACCGGACCGCTCACCATTCTCGACGGCAATCACCGTATGGCTGCCGCTATGCTTGGCCAGCCACCGGCTGCGCTTGGGCAATTCCGCTTCATCTGCGGCTTCTCCCCCAAGATGACATCCTGTTGCTGGTACGATACCAACTTCAGCACGCTGTTGCGTTATTTCAAAAATATCGTTCGCCATCTCCGGGACGACCCCGAGACCCACATCGATCGTTACCAGCAGGAAGATTCGACCCCGAGATTGGCCGCGCAGCAAATTAGCCGGGAATGAGCGGTCATGTGCGGGAACTGGATTCTCGGCCGCGGGGGGCAAGCTTTTTCTTGCGCTTGTAGAAGCGCTGGAACTTGGCGCGGTTCCCGCACTTTGTCATGTCACACCAGCGCCGCCGATGATTCTTGCTGGTGTCGAGAAATAACCACAGGCAGGTTCTCGAGGCGCAGGGACGCACCAGCGCAAGTTCATCTGAGGCCAGCAGGTCCGCGGCCGATCGAGCAATGGGCCACAAGGGGGCATCAAAGTCGAGGGCGTCGTCGAATTTCCATTCGATGCGTCCACCTGCTTCGACCAGTCGCGCGTGCTGCGCCGCCTCCTGCACGAACTGGTTTAAGGTCGTTAGCGCTGCGCGTGGCGCAGGTCTCTTATTCACAATTGCCCAGAAGACGGCGTACATCGCTTCTCGCAATTCGATCGCGGCCGACAGCGCTTCTTGTGCCGCGACTGGAGACGTCTGGCTGCGCGTAAACAACCGGTCGACTTCCGAGTCGCTAAGAATTCCCGTGTCTTCCCCGAAGCGTGCCAAGTCGATGTAATTTTTGAGCAATTCTTTGGGCTCGCTGGTGAAGCGATCGTCGAGCGTGTTTAGAAAGTCCAGGCACAACGCTCCCCCGACAAGATCGAATCTCGGCGGACGGCGCCGCTGAATCTTTTTCCCGCAATAAGTCTCTGCCATTGAGGTTCACCTTATTATCTAACCATCAAAATAGTATTGACAAGTTAGCAATGCGAGTCTACGATCAGCCTAACTGTTAAACAATGATTTAGAGGTTAGATCATGTTCCTGGAGCGACCCGCGCAGATTTTGGCCCTCATCCGCCAGAGCATGGCAATTCACGGCATAAAGCCCCAGTGCAAACTGAACAAAGAAAGGATGGTAAACATAGGAGGAAGACCTGTGATCGTGCCTAAGCCAAGCCAAACTGTAAGCGGACGTCCCACGAACAACGGCATCAAGCTGGCGCTGGCCTTCGCCGCGATCTACTTGATCTGGGGCTCGACGTATCTCGCCATTCGCTATGCAGTCGAGACCATTCCTCCGCTGATCGTGGTTGGCATCCGGCACACCGTCGCGGGGACGATTCTGCTCGGGTGGGCGTACACGCGCGGATTTCGTCCGAGACGTGAGCATTGGATCTCCGGCTTTATCGTCGGAGCGCTTTTCTTTCTGGTGGGACACGGCGCGCTGCATTGGGCGGAGCAGTATGTGGCCTCGGGCTTGGCGGCTCTGCTCGTCGCGACCGAGCCGATGTTCATTCTCGTGCTGGCGTGGATGATGGGACAGCAACGCATCAGCCGTATCAGCGCGCTGGGACTGGGATTGGGCGTGGTAGGCGTTGCGATCGTCACCTCTGCCGATCTCACCGCCAAGGGATCGACGCTGCTGGGTGTGCTCGCCGTACTGCTCGGATCGGTTTCGTGGGCGGCAGGCGTGGTGATTTCACCGAAAGTGAAGCTGCCCTCGGACGCAGTGGCGCGGACGGCCGTGCCGCTGGTTTGCGGAGCGGCACTGGTATGGATGGCGGCTGCCGCGACCGGCGAATTTCAGCGCGTGCACTGGGCGAGCATTTCGATGCGCTCGATCCGCGGGCTGGCATATCTCGTCATCTTTGGATCGATCGTCGCGTTCACCTCGTACATGTGGCTATTGCAGCGCTGCCCGCCAACCCTGGTTGCAACCCATACTTATGCGAATCCCGTGGTCGCGGTCTTCTTGGGATGGCTGCTGGCTTCTGAGCCGGTGACGCCGCGGGTCGTCGTCGCCTGCCTGGCGATTCTGGGCGCGATGATGCTGATCCGCCGTGGCGAGCAAAGTCTGGACGCCGCAAGCTCAACAGAGACGATTCGTGGCAGGGATACCGAGATCATAAGGTCGGCGGTAGAGCGCGTCTCCTGACGCTGCGGGCAAGACTGCGCCATTCGCTGGCTTTCGATCGCGCCTTATCCTCGTTTGATCCTCGTCTGTTGCTGATTCGTCTCAGGTCGTCCGGGTGACCATCTACGGTCTCGTCCTTTGCTTGGCCGACAACAGCCTCTTTCTCGGCCGCATCTGGATCATGTCCCCAGATTTTGGGGAGACGGCGCAACGTGCATGAAAAATCCCAATTGAGGTTCGCGCATGAAACGATTCGCAGTTCCAGGCGTTATCTGTATGGCATTGCTGTTCGCGGCCATGCTTCCCGCACTCGCTCAGGACGACCATCAAGACGATCGCAATAGCGATGCTCGTCCACAAGAGCAACACGACCAACAGAGCCATGATCAAAACCAAGCCAAGCAAGATCAGGACAAGCGCGATCAGAACAAGCAAGTGCAGGAAAAGGCAGCTCAAGACCGGCAAGATCAGGACAAACACGACCAGGCAGCCCGCGACGAGCATGCGAGCACGGGTCGCCGCATCGACGATGCCCATTATCGTGAGCATTTCGGCAGCAACCACCATTTCGCCGTGCATCACATCCAGCGGGTGGATGGAAGAGACCGCTTCGCCTACGGGGGTTACAACTTCGAATTGGTCCAGCCCTGGCCGGCAGGATGGTCCTACAACGACAACTGCTACATTGAATTCGTTGACGGTCAGTATTTTCTCTACGACTTAAACCATCCAGGCATAACCATTGCGCTGATCGTGCTGTGAGAAGAAACTGTGACTGAGTTCCAGGGAAGTCAGTCCCCACTCTACGAAAAGCGCGTAGGGTGGGGCGCCCTCGCGGCTTGATCTTTCTTGCGGCTTAATCTAAAGCTCGCGGGCCATGGCGGCCACGCCACATAATCTCGATTCGAAGAAGCGTTCCACATTTTCGAGAATTTGAGGCGCGGACTTGGATTCGTAGATGGCCTTGCGCAATCCCGCGCCGCCCGGGACGCCATGCGTGAACCATGAAGCAAACTGTTTCATCTTTCCCACCGCGTCGGGCAACTCTTCCTCAATCAGCATCCGAAAATAGGTGCGGATCATCTGGTAACGATCCGCTTCCGAAGGATGGTCATAACAATTCGTGTAGCCCCGGACGCATTCGTCCGGGGTGGCCGAAGGCCATGCGGATGCCCTAGCCGCAGATTCGATTCCTGCAGCTTCAGAGACCGAGCTTGGCTCGACCGGGCGGACCCTTCGACTTAGCTCAGGGCAAGCTGCGTCCGCCCCCGCACCTGCGCAATACTGCTGAATCTGCCGGAAGATCCACGGATTTGATGGTGCGGTGCGGCCGATCATCACGGCATCGCATCCGGTCTGCGTGACCATGGCGCAGGCGTCTTCCGGCCTGCGGATATCGCCGTTGCCGATGACCGGAATCGTGACAGCATCTCTTACCGCCGCGATCCACTCCCAGCGCGCATTGCCGCTGTATCCTTGCTCGCGCGTGCGGGCGTGCAGCGCCACCGCGGCCAGGCCGCAGGATTCCGCCATGCGGGCCAGTTCGACGCAGACGATCTCTTCATCGTTCCATCCCGCGCGAAACTTCACCGTGAAAGGAATCTTTACGGCCGCGCGCACTGCCTCGAAGATTTTGCCGATCGCCGGCAGATCGCGCAGCAAGCCGGAACCGCCATTGCACTTCACGACTTTCTTCGCGGGGCATCCGAGATTCAGGTCGACCAGGTCGAAGCCAAGTCCTTCGACCATGCGCGCGGCCTCGGCCATCACCTGCGGATCGCTGCCAAAAAGCTGCGCCGAGATCGGATGTTCGTCGTCGTAGAAATGCAGGTAGCGCTTGGCCTTCTGATCTTTCTTGCGCAGGACGCCGTCGGCCGAGGTGAACTCGGTCATGAGCAGGCCGCATCCGCCCAGATTGCGGATGAAGCGACGGAAGACGGTATCGGTCACTCCGGCCATGGGCGCGAGAACAGTGGCGGGGGAAATTGTTACACCGCCGATGGACGAGCTGGCGGGCACCGGCTTCAGTGGCGCTGCCTGGCGGACATGGCTTGCCCTGAGCTTGTCGAAGGGCGCGTCCGCCCCACACTGGCCCGGGTTGTCCCAGAACTTCTTCACCTGGATATTCTACGTTCTTTGCAAATTCAGGGCGATGTGACACAATCCGCTGTCGATCGCGAACCGCAACCCTCATATGTTAAGCCGGCTGCGAGACATTTTGCTGACCCAGTACATCGGGTCGATCCTCATCGCACTGTTGGCAGTACAGGCTGCCAGTGAGCTTGTTGTCACCGTGGCGCGGACTGGATCCTGGATCTTTTACCATCATCAAGCCCAGTCCGTTCTTGAAAGGTCTCCCAGTTCGCCATTCCGTTGGGACACTCTGATTCTGTCCGGCGTGAGGATTGCGCTCTATCTGCTGACGGCCTATGGGCTGGCGGAATGGCTGCATCCAGCACCGAGACCCGTCCCACAAGATGAATCCCAGGATGGCCCATCGCTGGAACCGACCAGTCGGGACGAGGACGAACAGTCATGAGTGACGATAGCCTTCTGCGCAGCGGGTGGACCCAAATCAAGAGATACGGGCCCTCAGCACTGGCGGCCCTCCTGATCTATGTGGGAACCGACCAGATTCTTTACGAACTGCACCGCGATCTGAGCCGCTGGATTGTCACACTCGTAAACATCATCATCCGCCAAAATTTTCCGGCCCAAATGCCTCTGGTAGAGGTCGGCGCTATACCTTGGGCCCTTCAGGCAAAGCTTGTTGCTAGCGAGGTGATCACAGCGGTTGTGGGGATCTTCGTCGGCCTTTGGGTCCAGGTTAGAAGCCAGCGTCAGCCTGCACCGTAGCTTTAGCTGCAAAGCAAAGCCCCCGCCGGGGCGAGGGCTGGATTTCGGTGTATCCGCGAGAATCCGCGTAAATCCGTGGCGAAGGAAGTTACTTCTTCGCCGCTTCGGCGTTCTTGGCGTACTTGCGGCGGAAGCGCTCCACACGGCCGGCGGTATCGATCAGCTTCTGCTTACCGGTGAAGAACGGATGACAACTCGAGCAGATTTCTACCGCGATGTCACCCTTGTGGGTCGAGCGGGTCATAAACGTACTTCCGCAGGCGCAGTGCACGCGCACTTCGTGATATGCGGGATGAATAGCTGCCTTCATAATGGGTCCTAACCTCGTTTCAAGTCATTAGATTCTACAGGATTGGCGCGCGATTCAGCAAACCAAGGACCGCAGATAGTGGTCGGTTGGAATTCTAATTCCTCCGCGGTATCCCGAAGGCACGCACTTCCCCAGGTGGTGTCCTGGATTCGCTAAACCACTAAGGACACGGAGGAACACGAAGGAAACCAGCATTTACATCCTTCGTGTTCCTTCGTGCCCTTTGTGGTTGACTAGGACACTACCCTTCCCCAGCGGGCCGAGGGATCTCCCAACCCACAGGGCATTTGCGGGGAGATCCTTCGCTCCGCCTGAAAAGCGGCTGCGCTCAGGATGACAAGCAAGATGACACGATCAGCCGTTAGAACAGCGAGGCTTGCCGACGATTCGGCGTGATGCCGAAATGATCGTAGGCTAGTTGCGTGGCCACTCGGCCGCGGGGCGTGCGGTTCAGGAATCCGATCTGCATCAGGAACGGCTCGTAGATTTCTTCGATGGCGTCAGGTTCTTCGGCCAGCACTGCGGCCAGAGTGTTCACGCCCACGGGTCCGCCCTGATATTTCTGGATGATGGTCAGCAGCAGACGGCGGTCGATCTCGTCGAAACCGTATTGGTCGACTTCGAGCATTTCGAGCGCGGCTTTGGCCGTGGACACATCAATTGTGCCCGCACCGCGGACCTGGGCAAAGTCGCGCACGCGGCGCAGCAAGCGGTTGGCAATGCGCGGCGTGCCACGAGAGCGGCTGGCGATCTCGATGGCTCCAGCGGCGTCGATCTGAACGCCTAAAAGTTGCGCCGAGCGTTCGACGATAATGCGGAGATCTTCCGGCGTGTAGAACTCAAGCCGCAGGACGATCCCGAAACGCGCCCGAAGCGGCGCTGAAATGAGCCCGGCGCGGGTGGTCGCGCCCACAAACGTGAATGGTTTGACCTGCAGGGTGTGCGTGCGCGCCGACGGGCCCTGTCCAATGATGATGTCGAGCTTGTAATCTTCCAGCGCGGAATAAAGCAATTCTTCGAGCACGGGCTGCAGGCGGTGGATTTCGTCGATGAACAGGACTTGTTTGTCCTGCAGGTTGGTGACGATCGCAGTGAGATCGCCCTTTATCTGCAATAGCGGCGCGGCCGTGGGTTGAAAATGAACGGCTAATTCGTTTGCGATGATGTTGGCCAGCGTGGTCTTGCCCAGGCCAGGAGGACCGTAGAGAAGCACGTGATCCATGGCCTCGCCGCGGGAGCGAGCGGCCTGAATCGCGATCTGGAGATTTTCTTTGACCTTCTTCTGTCCGATGAACTCGACCAGCCGCTGCGGCCGCAGCTTCAGTTCAAACGAGGAATCGTCCTCCAGGGGATCTGCCGATACGAGACGGTCGCGCTTATCGCTCTTATCGTTATCGTTCGGGTCAGGATTGCTGGACAGTGGGACCATTGTCACGGATGGTAGAACAAAATGCGAAGATACGCAATTGAAGCCACGTAATTACTGTTTCTGCCGATTCGCTTTCACGGCGTCGGCCATGGCGTACTTCAGTTGTTCAATTCCTTTGCCTGTAACGGCCGAAATCTCGTAGAGTTTCCATTTCTTTTTCTTGCAATACTTTTTTAACGCGGCCAGGCTGTCTTTGTTGGCGACATCGATTTTCGAGGCAACCATGATCATGGGCTTGTCTTCGAGATGCGCTCCAAAGCTTCCCAGTTCGCCAAGAATTACATCGACATCCTTGATCACGTCGTCGCGTCCGCTGCCATCGGAAACATCCACCAGATGAACCAACAAGCGCGTGCGCTCGATGTGCTTCAGAAACTGCGTACCCAGCCCGGAGCCGGTATGCGCGCCTTCGATTAAACCGGGAATATCCGCGACCACGAAGCTGAATTCGTTCTTCGCATCTCCGACTACGACGACCCCGAGATTCGGCTGGAGCGTGGTGAAGGGATAATCGGCAATCTTCGGTCGCGCCGCAGAAATTCGTGAGATCAGCGTGGATTTGCCAACGTTTGGATATCCGACCAGACCGACGTCAGCGAGCAGCTTGAGCTCTAGCCGGTAGTTCCGTTCCTCGCCGGGTCGGCCGAGTTCATGCTCGCGCGGAGCCTGATGCGTGGAGGTTGCGAACCGCGCATTGCCACGGCCTCCGCGGCCTCCGCGAGCGATCACAATGCGCTGGTCGGGGTCGGAAAAGTCATAAACTTTCTCGCCCGTCTCGTCGTCATAGACGATCGTTCCCACAGGAACTTTCAGAAGAATGTCGCTGCCTTCGCGGCCGGTCTTGTTCGAGCCTTCTCCGTGCCGGCCGCGCTCCGCGGTGTATTCGGGATTGAAGCGGAAATGCACGAGCGTGTTGTGGCGCTCGCTCGATTCCATGATCACATCACCGCCCTTGCCGCCATCGCCGCCGGACGGGCCTCCGCGGGGTACGAACTTCTCCCGTCGGAAGGCCATGCAGCCGTTCCCGCCGTCTCCGGCTTTCACGCGAATTTTGGCTTCATCGATGAACACGCTAGTCCTGAGTCCTGAGTCCTGAGTTCTGAGTTCCGAGTCCTGAGTTCCGAGTCCCGAGCCGTTTGCTGTCTGTTAAGTGACGCTGGCGACTCAGGCTAGGGACTCGGGACTAAAGGAAAAGCCTCGTCGCGGAGGCGAGGCCCCAATTCAAAAAGAATGTGGCACGGGCACTTCTGCCCGCGGAGTTGCGATCCAGAAAATCTAGTTGGCTTCGACCGGCTCGACCATCACAAACTTGCCCATCGAGCCCTTGTCCTGGAACTTGATGCGGCCAGTGATCTTGGCGAAAAGCGTGTCGTCTTTACCGCGGCCCACGTTGAGCCCGGGCTTTACGCGCGTACCACGCTGCCGCACAATGATCGTGCCTCCGGGGACAACTTGTCCGCCGAATGCTTTGAAGCCAAGCCGCTGCGAATTCGAGTCGCGGCCATTTCGTGAAGTGCCTTGTCCTTTTTTGTGCGCCATAAAGAAGTTCTCAGTTCTCGGTTGTCAGTTTTCTCAGTAAATCAGAATCGGGTGAAGTACCGGTCCAAAATCCGCGCCGGGACGCGTTTCTCGCGACTCGGGGCTCAGGACTCACGACTCTCTACTTCTTCTTCGCCGCTTTCTTCGGGGCTTTCTTCGCAGCCGACTTCTTCTTTGCGCTCGCCGGCTTCGTCTCTACTGGTTCGCTCTCAGCGGCCTTGACTTTCTTCGCCTTCGTTTCCCTCACCGGCAATTCAGGAGCCTTGAAGCTCTGGCCGTTCGACGCGATTTCAGTAATGCGCACGGCGCTGAATGCCTGCCGGTGGCCGCGCAGCTTCTTGTATTGCTTCTTGCGCTTGTAATGGAAGACGAGGATCTTCGCGCCCCGGCCTTCTTCCATGACCTGCCCGACGACGCGAGCGTCGGACTGACGGCCGACCTGGCCGTCCTCGGTCGAAAGCGCCACGACGGGGAACTCGACTTGGCCATTCGCGCCCAGTTTCTCTACTCGAATCACATCGCCCGGCGCTACCCGGTATTGTTTGCCACCAGCGCGGATCACCGCGTACATGCTGCCTCCAAGAAATATCGATAGAATTAGCCTGAGAACGAAGCTCCATCGCACACGTGCGCGTTCGGGGCTACTGATCTTCTCTGCTGTCTATGCTTGCTGTGTTTTTCGCCTCGGCGTTTCGGCCCAAGGCACGCGTCCGCAGAACGGGAGCGATTACAGGCAAACTTAAGTATTTTAACCGTGCGGTGTGAGATCGGTCAAACGGGGCGGGGCGCCATTCAATGCGGCTCGATGATGGGCGAACGTCAGATCGCCTCAAGGGCTAAAGCCCTCACCAGTTGCGTTACCGTCACGGCTAAAGCCGGGCCCTGCCCAAACCACTTCTGAACTGGTCTTCTAGTAGAATCAAGCGGCCGAGAAAAGCATGGCTGATATCCGCCGCGGTCTGATCATTGTGAATACGGGGCCGGGCAAGGGCAAGACAACCGCAGCAATGGGGACGGCCCTGCGCGCCGTCGGCCAAGGCATGCGCGTGCTCATGCTCCAGTTCCTCAAAGGATCGTGGCATTACGGCGAACTCGATGCCGTGAAGGCTTTCGGCGACAAGTTCGTGATGAGGCAGATGGGCCGCGGCTTCGTGAAGGTCGGCGCAGAGAAGCCCGATCCGGAAGATGTCCGCATGGTTGAGGAAGCCTGGGTCGAAGCCGACCGAGCCATTCATTCCGGCGAGTGGGATCTGGTGATTCTCGACGAGATCAACTACGCGATCAGTTACGGCATGCTCGACCCGGCCAAAGTGGTTGAGAGCCTGAGGAGCAAACCAGAGATGGCGCATGTTATCTTGACGGGCCGCAATGCGCACCCCACAATTGTGGAGATTGCCGACACCGTTACCGAAATGCGCCAGGTAAAGCACGCGTACGAAAAGGGTGTGATGGCGCAGAGGGGAATTGAGTATTGATGGTGGTCCAGAGTCGTGATTCGCGGGTCGCGAGGAAAATCGGATGCTGCGGCTACGTTTTTGCTCAGGACCCAGGGCTCGGGACGCGGGACTTTTATGGCTTGGTTTAAGCGCGAATCCGGCGAGTTGGACACTTCGGGCGAGAAGAAGGTCCGCACCGAAGGCTTGTGGGTTAAGTGTGACAGTTGCCGGCAGATCATCTGGAAAAAAGATCTGGAAGAGAATATGAACGTGTGTCCGAAATGCGAAAAGCATTTTCGGATCGACGCCCGTACGCGCCTGGCCCAGTTGATCGACAACAATCAGTACGAGGTTTTCGACGCCAACCTGTCTTCGACCGACCCGCTGAAATTCGTGGATTTGAAGCCTTATGCCTCGCGGCTGAAGCAGGCGCAGAAAGATACCGGCCTCAAAGACGCGGTGATCAATGCTCACGGCAAGCTCCAGGGCAGGCCGGTCATTGCCAGCGTGATGGAATATTCCTTTATTGGCGGCAGCATGGGAGCGGTTGTGGGCGAAGCAATTGCACGCGCGGTCGAGCGTGCGGTAGACACGCATACGCCTCTGATCATCGTTTCCGCCTCCGGCGGAGCGCGCATGATGGAGGGCGTCATCAGCCTGATGCAACTCGCAAAAATTTCTGCGGCACTGGCGCGGCTGGATAAGGCCAAAGTTCCGTATATCTCGCTACTCACCGATCCCACGACTGGCGGTGTGACCGCGTCTTTCGCGATGCTGGGGGATTTGAACATTGCCGAGCCGGGAGCGCTGATTGGATTCGCCGGACCTCGCGTGATCGAGCAGACGATTCGGCAAAAACTCCCCGCTGGATTTCAGCGCAGCGAATTTCTTTTGCAGCACGGCATGCTCGACGCCGTAGTCCCGCGCAAGCAACTCAAGCCCTACATTGCGCGGGCGCTGGATTTTATGGCCGCTTAAACCGGACCTCAGACCTCGAACTCACACTTCGGACCTCAAGCTCATGCTCAGCCTCAGCGGGATCAGCCCAGCTGCAGAACTTCAGTCCGTCAGGAATTTGGCACGCCTGCTGATAATCTGAATAGCGAAAGGTGACGGTTGAGGTCGGAAGTCCGACGCCTGCTGCCCCATGTCCTACGAAACCGCGGTTGCGAGCATGTTTGCGCTGGGCCATGAACTGGCGCAAACGCCCTCGCACAAATTCAACCTGGCACACATGCGCCTGCTGCTCGAGGAGCTCAGCCATCCCGAACGTTTATTTCCGAGCGTGCTGATTGCGGGCACGAATGGCAAGGGATCGACCGCGGCGACGCTGGCGTCGATCCTGCAAGCGTCCGGTCTGAAGACGGCTCTCTACACCTCGCCACACCTGGTGCGCCTCAACGAACGCATTCGCATCAATGGCGAGGCGATCGATGATGAGGCCTTTGCCCGTTTGCACGCCGAGGTCGACCTTGCTTCTGAGAGGCTGATCGAGCGGGGCTCGTTGCCATGGCATCCGAGTTTTTTCGAGATGATGACGGCGATTGCGTTCCTTCATTTCAACCGGGAGAGGATCGACATTGCCGTGCTGGAAGTTGGCATGGGCGGGCGGCTCGACGCCACGAATGTGGTCGAACCGCTGCTCAGCGTCATTACGGATATTTCGCTCGATCATCAGAAATTTCTGGGTAATACAGTGACGGAGATTGCCCGCGAGAAGGCGGGAATCATCCGGCCTGGCGGCGTGGTCGTTACTCTGCCGCAGCAACCCGAAGCTAACGACGTGATCGGTAACGCGATCCTCGATGCCGGCGCACGCGGGGTGAGCGCGGTGCAGTATGTGCCGCCGGTTTCGCCTGGCGTTACCCAATACCTGGTTGCGAGTCCCGGGTCCCGAGTCCCGAGTCCCGAGAAAGCATCCAGCGGCGGCCAGACCGCGGTACGCACTCTACGACCGTTCTATCGATATCCGCTGGCAGTGATGGGCAAAGAAATCCTGATCGAGACACCGCTGGTGGGCCGGCATCAATTGCGGAACATGGCGCTGGCCATCGCGGCGGCGGAAGAATTGGCCAAGCACGGATTGGGCGCGGAGCGAGCATCCGGCATTAGCGCCGGATCCATTGAGCGCGGAATTCGCCAGATTCACTGGCCGGGCAGGTTTCAGGTGCTGGCGCCGCGTGCCGGATGGCCGGAGATGGCCCTCGATGTGGCGCACAATCCTGCAGGGGCATGGGCGCTGCGTTCGGCGCTCTCTGAGCAATACGACGAGCGTGCGCTGATTTTCGTCTTTGGCGCCATGCGCGACAAGGCGATCGCGGAGATGGCCGAGATCTTATTTCCGCTGGCGGAGCGCGTGATTGCAACCCGCCCGGAAAATCCCCGATCGGCGTCACCGGACGAGATTCAGCAGGCCGGCAGCCGCACGGGAACCGAGATCGAGGCGGTCGCCGATGTGCCGTCTGCTTTGCAGCGCGCCCGCGGCCTGGCCGGGCCGGGGAAGTTGATGGTGATAACGGGATCAATTTATCTGGTCGGGGAAGCGATGCGCATTCTCGAGGTGCGAATTTAGCCGCGATCTGATTCTTTTTTCCCCTAGAATTAAAGCAATGGCGGCATCCAATTCTTCTGTGGATCAAGTGGGAAGCGGCACTCAGCCCCCGGCGCCATCGCACGGCCCGGAGAGTGCGAGCCCGCCTGCGATTCCGGGCCGAAAGTACGGCTGGTTGAGCCGCTTGCGGTCGTACTTTATTTTTGACCCGCTGATCTGGTTTTACACGATCTTTCTGGGAATCGTCGCCCTTCCCGGCGGCATGTTCGATCGCTCTGGCCGCAGACTGCATTGGTTCTCGTATGCGTGGTCGTGGCTGATCATGAAGACGA
Source organism: uncultured Acidobacteriaceae bacterium (assembly GCA_963772045.1). Lineage (GTDB taxonomy): Bacteria > Acidobacteriota > Terriglobia > Terriglobales > Acidobacteriaceae > Sulfotelmatobacter. The sequence continues at coordinate 450,633 of CAVYWC010000010.1, forward strand.
TTCTTTCGCCGGTCGCCGTCACCGGACTCGAAAAGATCGATACGACCAAGCCGCACGTCTACGCCTCCAATCACGCGTCCGCTCTGGATATTCCCGTGCTTTACGTCAATCTGCCCTTTCAGTTCCGCATTGCGTTCAAAAAGGAATTGCTCGTGTATCCCGTGGTCGGATGGCAACTGAAACGGTCGGGGCAGATCTGCCTCGATCAGCAGAATCCCTCGCGCTCGGTGGGCGCGATCCGCACGGCGCTCAAAGGATTGAAGGCGGGGATGCCGCTCGTCATCTTTCCGGAAGGCGGCCGCACTAACGACGGCCACATCAAACCATTCCTTCCCGGAGCGTTCTTTCTGGCAATCAAGGCGCAGGTGGATATTGTTCCGGTGGCGCTGGTCGGAACGTTTGAACTCCTGCCGATGGACACCTTTCATATCAAATGCCGGCCATTGGAGATGCGCGTGGGCGAGCCGATCTCGACGACGGGCATGACTATGCGTGACCTGGAAACGGTCTCAAAGAAAGTGCAGGCTGCGCTGGAGGCGCTGTACTATCCTCGAAGCACAGTCGCCCAGTAATTTCGCGCCGTAACTTTTCGGCCCCCGCAACCGTTATTCAAATGTAAGGAAACCACGGAGAATTCGTTGAAGGCTCTGAAGAAAGAAGCGGACGAGCGGCTTCTGATCGAAGCTGCGCAGCACGACCCCGCCCGCTTTGCGGAGCTTTACGAATTAAACTTCGAACGCGTGTATGCCTATGTGATCCGCCGCGTCGGCAATCGCGCCGAGACGGAAGACATCACGGCGGAAATTTTCCATCAGGCGCTGGCGAACCTGAAACGCTTTGAATGGCGTGGGATTCCGTTTGCGGCGTGGCTTTTTCGGATTGCCGCAAATCTGATCAACGATCGCTGGCAGCACGCGGCGCGTGAGGTTCAGGACGACGGGCAGATCGAGATGGCCAGCGGCGAAGCCGCATCTGCACTCAGCAAGACGAGGAATCTGACTCCGGCTGAAATCGAACAAGTGGAGCGGCGAGCCACGCTCTTCCGGCTGGTCGAAACGCTTCCGGCTGAGCAAAAGCGAGTTGTCGTGGCGAGATTTGTGGATCAAAAAAGCATCAAGGAAGTGGCCAAAGAAATTCAGAAGACCGAAGGAGCCGTGAAGCAATTACAGTTTCGCGCGCTGAGCACGTTGCGGGCGCGCATGGAGGGTGCCGATGCCTAAGCGCTCTCTAAATCCGGGTAAGGGCGATGGCGAGAAGCTCGACCAGAAAAAAATCGAGCAGCTGAACCGGGCTGTCGAGGGAATGCTGGCGCAAGCCGATGGCCGGATGGGGAAGGTAGACGCGGAGATCGAGCCACTGGTGCGCATTGCGGCAGAATTGCGCAATCTGCCGAGCGCAAGTTTCAAGGCACGATTGAAATCCGAATTAGAAGGGAAAAAACGTATGTCTACCGTTCTTGAAACAAGAACTTCTGAACCCGTTGCGGGCGTGCATGTCAGCGCGTCACCCAATCTGTCGTTCCGAGATCCAGCCAAGGCCATCGAGTTCTACACGAAAGCGCTGGGCGCGAAAGAAACGTTCCGTTTCGAGATTGGCGGCGACATTCCGCACGCCGAAATCGTCATCGGAGATTCGACCATTAATCTCGCGGGCGAATGGCCCGAGGGTGGCCGCTTCAGCGCCGAAACGCTGGGATTTTCGCCCGTGAGCATAAGTATTCAGGTCGAGAATGCCGACCGTTTTGTGGAGCACGCAGTGGAAGCGGGCATGAAGATCGTGCGCCCGATCAGAGACCAGTTCTATGGAATCCGCGACGCTACGCTGAGTGATCCGTTCGGATATTCGTGGAATATCCGTCAGGTGATCGAAGAATTGTCGGTCGAAGAGATGCATCGCCGGCACGGCCAGCTGCACGTCGGTCCTGAAGGCGGCCCGATGCGCAAAGACCGTCCGAGCGTAGATCCGGTTCCTCGCGGCTTCCGCATGGTCACGCCCTATCTGGTCGCGGCGGATGGCTTAGCGCAGCTCGAATTCGTGAAACAGGCGTTCGGAGCCGAAGAACTGGAGCGAGTTGTAATGCCCACGGGCGTGCACGCAGAAGCCCGTTTCGGCGATTCAGTTCTCATGATGGGCGGCGGCATCCCCGGCAAGAAATTCCCGGGCGCGCTGCAACTGCAGGCGCTGCATGTGTATGTCGAAGACTCCGACGCTGTATATCAGAAGGCGCTTGCGGCAGGCGCGATCTCGATCGACGAGCCGCGCGATCAGGATTATGGCGAACGCTCAGCCACGGTGAAAGATGCTGCAGGAAACGTCTGGTACATCGCCACCGCCAAGGGCGAGAGCTACGTCCCCCGTGGATTGCACAACGTAAATCCGTACCTGCATCCACTGCGCGCCGAACCGTTCATTGGCTTCCTGAAGCGCGCATTTAACGCCGAGGAAGTGGCGAAGTACGCGTCGCCGAACGGAGTCGTGAACCACGCGGTCGTTCGCCTGGGCGATTCCGTGCTCGAGATGGGCGAGGCGCACGGAAAATATCAGCCGATGGAACCGATGTTCTACCTCTATGTTCCGAACATGGAGGCGGTGTACAAGCAAGCCGTCGCCGCCGGCGCGACCTCGTTCCAAGAGCCGACTGACCAGCCTTACGGCGATCGCAACGCGGCGGTGAAAGATCCATTCGGCAACAAGTGGTACATCGCCACGCACATCAAAGATGTGCGGATGTAATCGGCGGCAGAGGGACATCCGACCGGTGTCCCTCTGACTTCCATCTCCTTCGAAGATCGTTTGAGCTTCTCTCGCGCCTGTGCGAGAATTCCTCCGAATTCAGCCGGAGGTAAATATGCTCAAGCGCCTGACTCTCTTCCTTGTGTGCGTGCTCGCAGTCGCGTTTTACGCCTTTTCGCAGAACAAGACTCCCGCCCGGAAGGCAGCCGGTCCTGCTGCACCGGATAAGGCTTATGTACAGAAGATCTGGGATGGCTGGGCCACGCTGGAACCCGACAATGTCGCGCAATATTACGCGTCCGGCCCAAACACTTTTTTCGACATCGCCCCGCTGAAATACGCCAGCTGGGACGAATATGCAAAGGGCTCGAAGGAACTGGTCGCCAGCTATAAAAGTGCTCAATTCAGGGTGAACGATGATCTCGCGATTCACCCGCACGGAGATCTGGCCTGGGTGACGGCGACGGTTGCGGAAGAGATGACCAGCAAGGCGGGCAAAGTCGAAATGGGCAATTTCCGTTGGACTGCCATTTTTGAGAATCAGAACGGCAAGTGGCTGATCGTGCACGAGCACGTCTCGGCACCTATTCAGTAGCCGGAGTCAAGGCGACGGCGGCAGAAATTCACGGGGCGAGCCTGATCCCGTGCACTTCCACTGCCCGTTGCCCGGCCCCGGGCCCATCCCAACTCGCGAGTCGTAGAAAAGGGGCGATGCTGCATCGCCCCTATCCCACCAGCGTTCGGACAAATCAGATCACGCTTCGCGCGGTCATGACCTGTGCCTCATGAGTGGGCAGACTTCACCAGTTCATGAACTACGTCATTGTCGGTGAGTTGCTCGTAGGCGTGTTCGCCGTGGAGCGACTCGTCGAGGCCGATCTCCTCTGACGCCTCGCTGACCTTGACTGGCGTGAAAGCATCGATGATGCGCAACATGCCATAGGTAAACGCGAACGCCCAGACCGACGAGAAGGTCACGGCCGTCACCTGCTTGAGCAGGAAGACCGGGTCGCCATAGAGCAATCCATTGGCGCCTTCGGGATTGAATTGGCGGTTGGCGAAGATGCCCAGCATGACGATGCCGAGAAAACCGCCGACGCCGTGAACTCCCCAAACATCGAGCGCGTCGTCCCACTGCAGCTTGTTCTTCATTTCGACCGCGTAGTAGCAGACCACGCCCGAAACTATGCCGATGATAACGGCGGTTGTCGGAGAAACGTAGCCTGCGGCTGGAGTCACCGTGGCCAGCCCGGCAACAGCGCCGGTGAGCAAGCCGAGGAATTTTGGCTTCTTCTCATTGAGCCACGCGACCATGAGCCACGCGATCGCAGCGAACGACGCGGCCACGTCGGTGTTGAGGAACGCAGTCGCGGTCACCGAATCCACGCGCATTTCGCTGCCGGCATTGAATCCGTACCAGCCAAACCAGAGCAGGCCTGTGCCCAGCGCCACCAGCGGAATGCTATGTGGCCCGCGGTCCTGCACGCGGCGTTTGCCCACGTAGATCACAGAAGCCAGCGCCGCAATGCCGGCAATGTTGTGGACGACAATCCCTCCGGCGAAATCCTTCACGCCCCATTGCTGCAGAAATCCTCCGCCCCACACCATGTGAACGAAGGGGAAGTAGACGAAGGTCAGCCATCCAGTCAGAAACAGCATGTAGGCCTTGAAGGTGACGCGGTTAGTGAACGCTCCAGTGATGAGAGCGGGAGTAATGATGGCAAACATCATTTGATAAGCGATGAAGACGAATGCAGGAATCGTGTCGTTGGGCGACGGCGTGCTGAGATTGATGCCGCGCAGGAATACGTAGTGAAAATTGCCGATGACTCCGTGCCAGTCGCCGCTGAAGCACAGCGAATAGCCGTAGATGTACCAGATGACGGTGGTCCAGCCCATGGAGACGAAGCTTTGAATCATGATGGCCAGCACGTTCTTGCGGCCCACCAGGCCGCCATAAAAGAACGCGAGGCCCGGCGTCATCAACATGACCAGGCTGGTGCACAAAATCATAAAACCGGTGTTACCGGTGTCGAGATGGAGCATGCGATCCTCCGACCGAGATGAGATTCGAGTTTTGAGAGAAGTGGCTCGCGGATGGCGAGCAGGGGTCCGAACTGAAAACTTCTGAACAGACAACGTCCGCGCCGCTGGAGGGCCCCTGAGACCCATACGGCGCGAAAAGCCGTATTACGCTCAGATGCTGTGCTTAGTCCGCGGCAAACTCAGTGCGGAATGTCACGGCAGGGTGTGACGGTGGATACAGGGGCGGGAGGCCAATGACGAAAGATGCCAACCGGCGCGGCCCGTGTAGGGATAGCCGCCCTCGGCTGTCCAGCAGCCCAGGCGTATCGGGCCGCATGCAAATCTCGCCCTCACCCAATCTCCCGCAGACGCCGGTTGCCCCACCCGTAGCCGCGTTTTGTGCGGCTAGGGGATCTTGAATACGCGCGTTCACTGGTGTCTCACTTCGATCGGGATAACAGGATCAAGTGGGGAACCCGACCGCGCCGCGGTATCATGGTGCGCCAAGCCTGAACAGGATGAGAGCCAACATGATTCCGAAATCACGCCGTTCTTTTGTGCCGCGTGTCGTGCCGTGTTTCGTAGGTTGTTTCGCGCGGAGCGTCGTTCTGCTCCTTCTGTCGTCGATTGTTCTTGCTGCGATCGCTTTTGCCCAGCAGGCGCAGGTACTGGTCCACGCTCCCGCCATTCCGCCGACCGGCTTTGCCGGGCTCGATCAGTATCGTGCCTCGCGTATCGCGGTGTTCACCGACGATTTTGGAGAACTGTCGCGCTATCGCGAGGCCAATGCCAAGCTGGGGCTACCGGCAGCGGGGGAGAATCGCGTGGTGTTCTTTGGCGATTCGATCACCGATATATGGAGGCTCGATGATTATTTTCCCGGAAAGCCGTACGTGAATCGCGGCATCGGCGGGCAAACTACGCCGCAGATGCTGGTGCGTTTTCGCCAGGATGTGATCGATCTTCATCCCAAGGTTCTGCTGATTCTGGCCGGGACGAACGACATTGCCGGCAATACCGGTCCGATGCGCAACGAAGATATCGAGGCGGATTACGCGTCCATGTCGGAGCTGGCCCGGACGCATCACATTCGCGTGATTTTCGAGTCGGTGCTGCCGGTGCACAACTATACCGAGCGCTCGAAGGATTTCTTTGCGCAGCGACCGCAGGCGAGGATTCTGGCGCTGAATGAATGGCTCAAGAGATATTGCGCGCATAGCGGAGATTTGTATCTCGACTATTTTTCGGCCATGGTCGATGAGCGAGGCATGATGAAGAAGGATCTAGCGGATGATGGGCTGCATCCGAATGCGGCCGGATTCAAGGTGATGGCGCCGTTGGCCGAGGCGGCCATTGAAAGGGAGTTGAGATAAGCAGGGCGATAGAGCAGGGGTCAGAGGTTCTACGTTCGGTTATGCGATTCGTCACGCTAATCGTGTTCACGCTGTGCACGAGTTTTCTCTACGCGCAGGCCGAGTGGCCAAAGCCAAAATGGGAAAAGGTCGAGGCCGTCGGCTGCCGACACGGCGATAAGACCGTGACTTCCACGGTGGGCAAATATGAAGTGCGGATCGGGCCGGCGGCTGATTCGAAATCCAACGAAGACAGTTGCCGGGCTTATCTGAGCGGATTCTCCGGTGCGCCGATACTCCTGCTCGAAGATTGGGCAGTTTCGATTCATCAGGGGACCGGGTGGGATCTGTTCGGCGACGGCAATCCTGGCCTGATACTCGAGGGCTACTCGGGTGGGGCGCACTGCTGCTACACGTACAAGATGGTCGATCTGGGCGACCGGCCGCTCCTTTTGCCGTCGATCGAAAATCAATCGCCGTTTTTCGCCTTTAAGGACAAAGCCAGCGGGGGATACCGCATTATGACCAGCGACGGAGCCTTCGACTACTTCGACGGCATGTGTCATGCCTGCGCGCCGCTGCCACGCGTGGTTCTGCAGGTGACCCGCTCCGCTCTGCGCGATGTCAGCCCGCAATTCGTCGATCAGTATGACAGCGAAATTGCGCAGGCACGGGCAAAGATTGGCGAGGGGAATATTGGGAAGTTCCTTGCGGCCGATTTCGAAGATGCAAAGGGTACGGTGCTCGAAATCGTGTATTCGTATCTCTATAGCGGACGCGAGGCTGAGGCCTGGCATACGCTTGACGAAATGTGGCCAGCGAAAGACCGCCAGCGCATGAAGGATTTGATCATGCGCACGCGCGCAGAGGGGCTGCTCTCGAAGCTGGCGAAAACCAAGCCGGAGTGAAGTGACGGGCGTCCGGATTAGTGCGACTTTCGTTGAGCCGGGTCAATCTATATCAGTCAATCTATAATGGAGTCTGAGTTTCTGACCGCTTGGGCCCGTGGGCATACCCGAGGCTAAGGCGGCGAGGGATGGGTTGCACGGACAGTAGTGTCCGCGCCACACATTTCGAGGGTGACGGTGGAAACGCCGGCGCCTCCCGCGCGGAAAGCGCATTGGAAAGGAAACGGCCTGCCGGGAGGGTTCCCGCCTGCACGTCTTTTCCCTGAAAACAGTCGTTCGTCGAATGATCGTTCGTCGCTGGCAAGGCGATCTGCCAAACGACCAACGACCGATGCCAGGCGACTATACCGTGGATCTCTACGACAAATTCGGGCGCGCCATCACCGATCTGCGGATCTCGATCACCGACCGCTGCAACTACAAGTGTGTCTATTGCCGTACGGGGAACGAAGGTGCGCTCTACGGCGATCTGCCATTCGAGGACTATTTGCGGATGGCCCGCGTGCTGGTCGGCATGGGGATCACAAAGATTCGTCTGACCGGCGGCGAGCCTCTGCTACGCAATGGCGTAGTCGACTTTGTGCGGGAACTGGCGAAGCTTCGCCCGCAGGGGCTAAAGCCCCAATCTTCGCGGGGCTCTAACGGCACGGCTGCAGCCGTGCCCTTCCACGAATCGGAGCAGATCGACATCGCTCTCACCACCAACGGGCATCTGCTGGCGGATGTAGTCCAGTCTCTCAAAGACGCGGGACTCAGCCGCGTGACCGTTTCGATGGATGCAGTCGATCCCGATCGCTTCGCTCGCATCACGCGCGTGCCGAATGGATATGACAACGTTCTGGCGGGAATTCGCGCGGCGAGGGGCGTTGGTCTCGGTCCGGTAAAAGTCAATTGCGTACTGATGCGTGGATTCAACGAAGACCAGATCATCCCGTTCGGCATGTTCGCGCGCGAAGAGGATGTGATCGTGCGCTTCATCGAGTTCATGCCGCTGGAAGAAGATCGCGTGTGGCTGAGGGCAACGGTAGTCCCACTCGAGGAAATTGTGGCGCGCATGTCGGAGTATCGTCCACTGGTCGAGATTGCCCGCGGGCGCTCGGAGACGGCACGACGATACCGGTTTGATGATGGCGTAGGCGAGATTGGAATCATCGCGCCCGTCTCGCATCCGTTCTGCGGCCATTGCAGCCGCATTCGCATCACAAGCGATGGGAAGATCCGCACCTGTCTGTTTTCGGTCTGGGATCACGATCTGCACGCCCAGATGCGGCGCGGGGCAAGCGACGACGAGTTGGCAGAGTGCATCCGCGGCGTAGTGGAGAAAAAAGAAGAGCGGCACCACATCGGCGAGCCGGATTTCGTCCCGGCATCGCGGACCATGGTTCACATCGGCGGATAGCGGACCGTGTGGCGCAGACACTCCTGTCCGCGCGGTGTTAACATGCGGTGCCATGGCTTCCCGTGGTAAACAGATCCTCGTCTTCCTGCTTCTAACGTTCGCCTTTTCCTGCCTGCCCTATTACCTGATCATTCACAGCGGACATCTTCGCGTCGGCAACGGCATGGGCGGCGCGTTGATCATGTGGTGCCCGGGATTCGCCGCGATCGTCACCTGCGTGCTCTTGCGGATTGATGTCGCGAGCCTGGGCTGGAACTGGCGTCCCACGCGGTATCAGGTGTGGTCGTACGTGATTCCGATCTTGTACGCTCTGCCGGTCTATGTCGGCGTGTGGGTGCTGATTCACGGATCGTTTGGGTTCCACGATTTTGCGGATTCCGCGGGTAAGGCATTCGGATTTGCGCATCATCCGACCGCGGCCGCATTGCTGCTGGCAATTCCAGCTTACGGAACGGTGGGCGTGATCGGCACCATGGCTCGCACGCTGGGCGAAGAAATCGGCTGGCGCGGATTTCTATTTCCGCGGCTTGCCGAGCAGGCCGGTTTCACCTGGGGATGTGTTTTGAGCGGATGCATCTGGGCCGTGTGGCATTATCCAGGATTGCTGTTCGCCGACTACAACGCCGGCACGACGCCTGCGTACGCGCTTGCCTGCTTCACGCTGATGGTGATTGCCGCCGCGTTCATCTGGGGATGGCTGCGGCTGAAATCGGGCAGCCTGTGGACCTCGGCGATCCTGCACGCGAGCCACAACGTTTTCATTCAAGTGATTTTCGATGGCATGACCAAGCCCGCCGGCCGCACACTCTACATCACCACCGAATTCGGCGCGGGGCTGGTCGTCACGATGTGGGTGGTGGCATTGTATTTTTGGACGAGGCGCGGAGAAGTCGAGCCAAAGCGCGGATAGGCGGCGACCGTTGCGGCCTTGAAGACGAGTTGAAATTCGAGCTCCAAGAGCGGATTGAGGAGCTAAGACGGGATTGGATAGGCGAGCCCTGAAGATACTCAGTTCGACTGACTGGTCCGCAACGGGTTGGAAGAAGGTCTACGACACCCCGCCCGAGGATATCGCCTTTGCCAAGGCGGCTGGGGTCATGTTCGATGCCAGGCGTTTTACCCATGATGAGATGGTCGAGTGGGCGCTGCGTTCGCGGGCGCGGCTCTCCAAATCACAGGTAGCACGTGCGTTTCTTGGCAGCCTTACATCGCGTCGACTGAATTTGCGAGCTGCCCTCGGAAGCTTTGCAGTGTCCCTGAATATGCCACTTCAACGCTGGTCTCGAAAAGAGAGCTCGCATTTCAGCTGCCCGATCTGTGGAGCATACGAGAGCGCCGTCCCGGAGGATCTCAATGTTTTGAACTTTGAAAGGTTCAAATGGGGTGGGGTGCGGCATATAAATCCGCTTTACATCGGTTTTGATCTGGAGCAGTTCTCAATCGAGGGGGCAGCTCAGCCGGTCGACCGTGACCGCACGATCCTATGGAAGATTCTTGAGACGGCAAGGTCCTTGCCTGCGCACTCGAAGCTGTCAGACTTAGTGAAATCGCTTGCGGCCGTTTTTCCATCAAACCCGAGCGAGCGTCGCGCGCTCATCGGTGTCTTGGGGTTCTGCGGCATTCTCTCCGATCCGTCCAAGCCGGGCTTTTTAAACGGGTTCCCTCCGTTCTCGAAGAGGCCGGAGGTCCCATGGGTGAAGAACGACTGGCCTTACCCGGTCCAGTGGTGGAACGCTTCGTATGGCGTGTCAGATGACGCAGTGGCATTCTGGTTTGCCGATCTGTGAGGCTATGAAATCTGTTCTTCAAATTGCTCTTCTATTATTGGTCGTCGGATTCCGTGCTGCGCCGCAGGGAGGACGGCCATCAGATTACCTCGGTTTCGATCGCAATGACTATCCTGGCGATGCGAATCTGAAAGTGTTGCGGCAGACTTTCTCTTATACGGGATATTGGCTGAACAATCCTCCCGGAGAAAATTCGAACACCTGGAAGGGACATCGCGCCGCGGTTGAAGCGGCGGCATTCGGTTTTCTCGTGCTGTTCAACGGTCGCCTCTACGCGGAGTTGAAGTCGGTCAACAATGCCGCAAGGCTGGGCAAGTCCGATGCGGCCAGCGCCGTTGCTTCCGCACGGCGCGAGGGATTTCCTGCGGGCACGATTATTTTTCTCGATCAGGAGCAGGGCGGACGCATGCTGCCCGAGCAGAAGGCTTATATCTACTCGTGGGTTGACGGGGTCACTGCCGGGGGATTTCGCGCGGGCGTGTATTGCTCGGGGATTCCGGCAAAGGATGATGGAAATGTGGTGACCGCCGAAGATATTCGGTCCCATGCGGCAGATACACTTCCTGAGAGTTTCGCGGGCAAGAGTGCCCGCGCCACACAGGCCACTCCCGGGCAATCGCGCCCCAAACGAGACATTGTTTTCTGGACGATCAATGATGCGTGCCCGCCGTCTCCGGGCTGCGCGTTTCCCGAGCATCCGCTGAGTCCGGCGAAGAGTGGAGTCTCGTTTGCCGACATTTGGCAGTTCGCGCAATCTCCACGCCGCAAAGATGTAGCCGCGCACTGCACCAACTACCACCGCAATGGAAGGTGCTATCCCCCGGGCCTGCCTCAAAGTGAAAATCTTTACGTCGACGTTGATAGCGCGACGTCACCCGATCCTTCGCATGCAAGAACCAGGCCGTGACCGGTCCACCACAGGGCCACCGAGGCACGGACAAGCGCTAGCAACTCGCCAGTTTGAAAGGGCCCGACTTCCCAGTTGCAGGAGAGTGTTCGTGCGTGGCACCGCGAGCATTTACATCTCTTGACGAAAGCTTCACAGTATTTACGTTTGGGCTGCGTCTATTGTTTTGGGAGGGGCATTATGACGAGGGGCATTATGACGAGGGGCATTATGACGAGGGGCATTATGACGAGGGTCATTAAGATGAGGATTAACCGGGCAGCAATTGTTTCCGTCGTTTTCATGATGTTTCTGCAGTCCGCGGCATGGGCGGCGGGCACCAAGCCGGTTCCGGCGCCGGTCGCGCCGCTTCCCTCGCAGATCGTGGCGGCGAAAAAGGTATTCATCACCAATGCGGGCGAGGACGAACGCTGGTATGACGATCCGATTTTTACCGGCAGCATCGATCGTGCGTACAACGAGTTCTTTTCGGCGATGAAGACTTGGGGGCGATACGAATTGGTTGGCAGTCCCGCGGAAGCGGATCTGGTGTTTGAGATTGGTTTGCGCGCACCCGCCATTTCAGGCCTCGCGTCCGAGGGAGATACTCTCGGCAGGAAGCCCTACGATCCGCAGTTTCGGCTGGCGATTCGCGATCCTAGAACCAACATACTGTTGTGGGCCTTCACCGAGCACGTGCAGTGGGCGATTCTGCAGGGGAATCGCGATAAGAACTTCGAACTAACGCTGAACAAAATTGTTGGGGATGCCCAGGGGCTGGTCGGCCCGGTAGCGGCGCCGGTCGGCGCCAATCCGTGATGCTCTTGAAGGAGCGCGTTGCACGCAAGATATCTCCCCCGCCGGCAGAAAGCGCCGCCGTGGGACGACTCCGGTACGTGCTAGAATGGAAGATGCTGTAAAATAGTGACATTCCTGATATGTCAGACCGCACGTTCACTCTGGATGAGGCGCAGTCGCTGCTGCCGGTGCTTGAGTCGTTGCTGCGCACGGCCATTACTTCCAAAAAGCTTATGGATGAGGTCGAAGCCGAGATGCAGGCGCTCAACCAGCGCATTTTTCTGAATGGCGGAACTCACCTCGACGTGGTGCCCGTCGCGCGCCGAAAAGCGGAACGCGCCAAGGCCGAGCAACGCGCGAAAGATGCTCTGGCGGAGATCGATTCGATTGGCGTTCAGGTCAAAGATCTCGATATTGGATTGCTCGATTTTCCCTGCCTGGTCGATGGCAAGATCATCCTGTTATGCTGGAAGCTGGGCGAGCAATCGATCACACACTGGCACGGCACGCAAGAAGGATTCGCCGGCCGTAAGCCAGTGGATGAACCCATCGCCCGTGCCAAAAAAGCGAATTAGCTCATCGTGCAGCATTAACCTTCCGATCTGGTTCCCACTCTTGGCCTGATTCCCACTTCTCGCAAAGGCGGCGAAAAGTGGGGCACCCCACGCTTTCATTAGAACTCGTCCCATCAATAGCTTTGGGAGCGGGGCTTCTAGACTTGCAGGAAACTCCTCTGCGTGGATGTTGGGAAGGGCAGGAGTTCTACTCGTGGCGTAATGTCGGCACAATGGCGTCGTGGCTTCAGCCGCTGAGGGAATCTTCCCATGGCAGTTCTAGTCGCGAACTGCGGCCCTCAATCTGAGCGACATAGCTCCTTTCCTTCGCCCATGCGCCTTCGATTTTGCCCGCTTTGTTTTTTGCAACATCCTTGGGAGTTCAGGGTTAACAACGAAAGAAGCGGGCTGCCGTGTGGCTTGCGTGACTGACCGCTGATTCAGTGGAAATAATCTCTGGGTGCCTCTGGGCACCAAGGGGCAATTTCATGAAATGCGATTCGTCGGATGGTAAGAGCAGTTTCGTTGCCAAAAGATTCGTAGCGCGCTGGATCGTGCTGGCGCTGGTGATCATGTCTTTTTCGGCAGCTTCCCTCGGGCAGATCGGGATTGGCATTTCCGTGCGCATCGGGCCGCCGGCGCTGCCCGTCTATGCGCAGCCCATCTGCCCCGGACCGGGCTTCATGTGGACGCCGGGCTATTGGGCATGGAGCGACGATGACGGCTATTACTGGGTTCCGGGCACATGGATGATGGCGCCGGTCGGCATGCTCTGGACTCCCGGATATTGGGGTTGGGCCGGCGGCCTCTACCTGTGGCATGCCGGATATTGGGGACCGCACGTCGGCTTCTATGGCGGCATCAACTACGGCTTCGGCTACGGCGGCCTGGGATTTGCCGGTGGCGAGTGGCGCGGCGGGGCATTCTTCTATAACCGCGCGGTAATGAATGTGAACGTCACCAACGTGACCAACGTCTACACGCGCACGGTCGTGGTCAATGAAAACCATGTCGCGTTCAACGGCGGCGCAGGCGGAATCCAGGCGCGTCCGACGCCGCAGGAAGAGCAGTACGCGCACGAGCAGCACACGCCGGCGTTGGCGGCCCAGACCGAGCACGAGCATATGGCCAGCCAGAACCGTGACAATTTCGCGAATGTGAATCACGGCCGGCCAGCGATCGCCGCAACCGCGCGAGCAGGCGATTTCAGCAGCCGCTCGGCGATTCCCGCGCGGTCAGCGGGCGGCGAATATCACGCGCCGGCCATGTCTCCCCGAGAAGCCGCTGCGTCGAATCACGGCGGAGCGGCAGGCCGATCGAACGACGGATTCCGTCCGTTCACGCCGCCATCGCATAACAATAATGCATCGCAAAACAATAGCGAGAACTCGCGTGGCGGGAATCAGAGCCACGCCAATGAATCGCGACCACAATCGCATCCGCAGAATGCTTCGCGGCCGGAGCAGCACAAATCGAGTCCGCCTCCGGAGCACTCGAATCCGCCAAAGCCAAAGGGAGACCGCAAGCAGTAGAAGCCTAATGGCTTCGCCTATTGTGCGGCGGAAAGGTGACACGCATTATGGCCGGCGCTGAAATCAGCGCTGGCTATGCAGCTTTTACCGGGCTCGCGCCTACGGCCGGCCAAGGCTTGTAACTTGACCGAGTTGGACAACCGCAGCGCTGCTCGGCTGCATGCCAAATTTCGCGGTGATGATTTCTGTGCAAGTTGAGGCAGGTCCGACGTTCTTCCATGCGGAGAATTGCTGGCGTGTTTCCGGGGATGCAAGGACGCAGTGTAAAGATCGGTAAATGAAAGCATTCGATGTTCGCTCAATCACTGCTGAACTGTGCGCGGATTGTACCGGAGAGTGCGCCGGACAGAATTGTCTCTGCTACAATTTTCTCGAGCCATGCGGACAACTGAACAGGATTTGAAAACCGGGCAGCACAATGCCCTGAGGAAGATATCTGGAATGAAGTGGAACCTTCGCGTGATCGGCGGATTCGCAATGCTGGGGACGCTGGCCCTGGCCGTAAGCTGCAAAGGATTTTTTCAGAACCCAACCATCACCAGCGTAACAATTGATCCGCCGAGTCCGACGGTAACCATCGGACAAACCACGCCGCTCACCGCTCTCGGACAAGACAACGAGGGCGATGCGCCAGTTACGCTTAAGGGCGGCACGACTTGCACCGGAGACACAGTATGCTGGTCAAGTGCAACTCCCAGCGTGGCAACCATCAGCACGGGAGGACTCTTAACCGGCGTAGCCATAGGGACGACAACCATTACGGCTGCGTCTGGTACAGCAACCGCAACTGCCACTGCTACCGTAAGCTTAGCGAATGTTACGAGCATTTCGATCGAGCCGGACACCAACATCACTTTGCTTGAGAACACTACAGCGACTGGAACTCAATGCGTGCAAGCCATGGCGAACCCAGGGGGCATCGACATTACTGAGAGCGTAAGCTGGCAGACGGGCACTACGGGTATTGTCGAGGTGTTTAATACAAGTGAAGATCCGATGTGCGTCCAAGCGCAGGGCATGAATGGCTCGACTACCCTTTACGCGACTTACCTCAGCGGCACTACAACGGTCACTTCCGATTCGATCACGGTTACCGTAAACCCGTAGCGCCGGACACGGCCGCCGATTGCCTCGTCCCACTTCTCCTGCTCTTAGGAGAAGTGGGGGGTCTTACTTTCCTACTTCTAGAGCCCTCGAAACGATCAAAATCCTCACTTCTCCCAACCCCAAGAGAAGTGGGGCACCCGACGAAGAGAATCCGATGCAGACGGGCTCTTAATCCTTCATCATCGCGTCGATCGTGGCGTAGAGCTGCGAGTTGTCTTTGACCTCGATGTAGGGTTTGCCGGAGTTGCGGTTGCTCACGATGTAAACCGTAGGCGTGTGGTCGAGGTGAATCGCCTGCCCAAGGCCCTTATCGGCCTCCACTTCGGCGGCGAGTCTTCCGCTGGGATCGATCACAAAGGGGAAATCGACTTTGTGCTCGGTGGCGAATTTCTCCGCGTATCCCCGCAGGTTCTGCAGAGTGATCTCCAGCTGATTCTCGAAAATGTAGTCGCGGAACTCGATGCCCAGCGCCTTCGAATGCGTATCGAAATAGCGCGCCATGACCGCTGCCTGATACGACCAGGGATGCATGGGCAGCGGGAAATCGTGCCACACCACCGGGATGTTGTATTGTCTGGAAGCCTGCTCGACCAGCGGCGCCGTGCGGCGACACATGGGACATTCCAGATCTTCGAAAACTACGATCGCAACTTGCGCGCCCTTGGGCGGACGGAGCACGGTCTGTGGCGTCTCTTGCGCGGCGACGGAAAGCAGGAACGCGAAAAGCAAAGTGAACACAACGGCAGAACCACGCTTGTAGCTGATCTTCATAGCTCGATGACATCTCCCCAAAAACGTCCCATGAATGTTGGCTGCAGGCGTTTGGAACCGCGGCTGCCGGGTCCCGCCATTCGGGCGGGCATGCCCTGACGGCGAATGGGACGTGCGTTTATGTTAACCGAATTAGTGTCTGCATGTCTCTGGGCCGGAGTGCATCAGGCGTAAACTTTCGTGCTGAAAAACGAGTTCTCTCTCGCGCTATATTAGAAGGTCGCCAATATTTTTCCTGTGCATCCTTGTAACTTTTTCGTGACCGTGGCCGGCCTCCTGCGTTCTCGCTCTTTCTCGCCTGCAATCTTCCTCATTTTCATCGTGCTGCTGGGCGGCTGTGGACGCGGACGGCATCGCATACTGGAGCGGGCCTATGTGTCCGCTCCGCAGGCTGTGCTGCGCGACCAGGTTGCCGCGGTCTACAACCGTGTCGGCACCGTCAAGAATGGTGAGCAGGTGGACGTCCTCGAGCACGAGAAGCGCTTCGCCCGTGTACGAACCGCGAGCGGCATGGAAGGCTGGATTGAACAACGGTTCTTAGTCGATCAGAAGACCTTCGACGCTCTGCACCAGCTGACTCTGGACAATCGCGACGATCCGGTGCAGGCTCCGGGTGTTCTGCGCAATGATACGAACCTGCATGTCACGCCCGGACGTGAGACCGAACATCTCTATCAGCTCGCCTCCGGCGCGAAGGTCTCGATTCTGAAGCGAGCAACCGCGGACAAGCAGGCTGGAGCCGCGCCCGTGGCCCGGCCCGTCTCCGTAAGCGGCAAAGGAGTGAAGAATGCGGCGGAGCCGGTGCTGGAAGACTGGTACTTGGTCCGCGACGATCAGGGCCGCGTCGGTTGGGTGCTGGGGCGCATGGTCGATGTCGATGTCCCGCTCGACATTGCCCAATATGCCGAAGGCCAGCGCTTCGTCGCGTTTTTTGTGCTTGATCAGGTCCCGGACACCGAAGATGGCGTCCAGAAGAGCGTTCCCCAATACTTGTGCGTGATGACCGAGCCGCATGACGGACTCCCCTATGATTTCAACCAGATCCGCGTCTTTACCTGGAATGCAAGAAAACATCGCTACGAGACGGCATACCGCGAGCACGGACTCAACGGCGTCTTGCCCGTGACGGTTGGAAAAGAGAACTTCGACAAGGAAGGCACTCTGCCCATCTTCGTGCTGCACGTGAAGGATGACGCGGGAAATGTGAGCGAGCGCAAGTACAAGCTCAACACCCCGATCGTGAGACGCGTTTTGGCCCCCGGAGAAGTTCCCACTAAGCCATCCAGAAAACGCAAACGGTAACCGAAGCCAAATCCTCTGTGTGCCCCCCGGGTGGTCCCTTTGGTGAAACGGGGCTTTTTCGCTCCGAAATGCCATATCCTATCCGTAGAGTTCTATGGGTTTGCGGATTGAATGAAAAGCCTTAAGCGGCAATCCCGCTGAAAATACAGGGTTTAACTTAGAGTGACTTTGGTTTGCCACTTGCATATGCATGAGCGGGTCAAACTGCTCTAGGCTCCGCGAGACAGAGGCGTCTGCGGACGCATTAGCAAAGGGCGTGCAGGTTCTGTTGTTTGAGCCATCGGGAAAATCGAAAAGACGTTCTTACGGCCCGAACTTAGAAATTAGAAAAAAGACCGATACGCGTATCGACCGACAAGGCGTCGATGCGCCGAACCATTTTGTTGTCGAAATTTTGCGACGAGATTTTCAAGGAGGCAGGAAATGCGATTTAAAGCAGCAAGCATGCTGTTGATGTTGCTGGCTCTCATAGGTTTGCTGGTGCCGAGCGTGGTAGCGCAGAGCATCGTGACGGGTGCCGTGACGGGTGTCGTGACCGACCCCACCGGCGCGGTCCTACCGAATGTGTCGGTAACTTTAAAGAGCAATGACACCGGCGCAGCGATTACGCAGACGACAAATTCGACCGGCGCCTTCACGTTTTCACTGTTGAAGCCTGGATCTTACAAGCTTGTGCTGACGCAGCAAGGCTTCCGTGCGGTCACTGAGAATGTCGACGTAGCCCTGGCGCAGACCACAACCGCCAACATCAAGTTGGAAGTCGGCAGCACGGCGGAAACTCTGGAAGTCAGCGGCGAAGCTCCTCTATTGCAAACTGAGGACGCCAACATCAGCACTACCTTCAACGAGACACAGATTACTGCCCTGCCCACCCCCGGTGGCGACATTACCACCTACGCTCAGACTGCTCCGGGCGTCCTGATGAATACCGGTGGCAGCTATGGCAACTTCAGCGCTTTCGGTCTGCCGGCGACCTCGAATCTGTTCACGCTGAACGGCAACGACGAAAACGATCCCTTCTTGAACCTCAATAACTCCGGATCGAGCAATCTGCTGCTTGGCCAGAACGAAGTGCAGGAAGTCGCAGTCGTTTCCAACGGCTACACCGCGCAGTATGGCCGTCAGGCCGGTGTGCAGGTCGATTACACGACCAAGTCGGGCAGCAATGCTTTCCATGGCGATGCCGCGTTTTTCTACAACAGCAGTATGTTCAACGCCAATGACTGGTTCCAGAAACAGTCGGAAATCGCAGGTGGAACCCCGAACGTTCAGCCCTTCGCCGTCAACCACATGTGGGCGGGTTCGGTTGGTGGGCCGATTGTCAAGAACAAGTTGTTCTTCTACGTGGACCAGGAAGGGTTGTACTACGCACTGCCCAGCGAACAGCATGTCTATCTGCCCACTCAAGGCACTAACGGGCTCAGCACTGCGATCATCAATAACATCACGGCGACCCAATCAGCGCAGTTGCCCTTTTATACAAACCTGATGAACCTCTACGCCCACTCGCCGATCATTAGCCAAACGAGTCCGGTGCAGTACGGCGCGGATCCAACTTTAGGCTGTGGGAACCTGACCGGCACGACTCTTCAAGGGACGGCCTTCGGGGGCGTCACCCAAGCCGACTATCAGGCCAATGCCACGAACGGAACCCCCTACCCCGCCAACTCGGACTTTGCCGGGCAGCCTTGCTCCACTGTGGGCGTCGTTTCCGGCGTGAACCACAACAAGGAGTGGTTGCTGACGGAGAGAATCGATTACAACATCTCCAACAATGACAAACTCTTTGGCCGCTTCAAGGCCGATCATGGGTCCCAGCCAACTTCGACCGACCTCATTGACCGCCCAGTCTTCAGCACTCAGAGTATCCAACCGGAGTACGAAGGGCAGATCAACGAAACTCACGTGTTCACGCCCAACATCATCAACAATGCGATTCTGTCGGGTCTCTGGTATACGGCGATCTTCCTGCCCGACAGTGGTCAGACTGCGGTTTTGAACGCGACGGGCGGATACAGCACTATCTCCGTCGCTAACGGTTCCCTCACCAACATCGGCGGGGGCACGGGCCCTGGCCAGACGCCCGATTTTGTTTTCCCTCAGGGCCGAAATTCCTCTATGGGGCAATTGACTGACGATCTGTCGATCACGAAGGGGAATCAGACCTTCAAGATGGGCATCAACTTCCGACGCGACATACTGATCGACTACGACGCGCAAAGCAATACAGGTGGCCTCGTTACCTTCGGGACTATGAGCGACTTCGCTGGTGGCTTAGTCAACGGTGCCGACGGAGGCAATCTGACCGAGAATTACACTACCAATGGAGATGTGCGCATCGGTTTCTACAGTATGGGACTCTACTTTCAGGATGAATATCGGGTCACTCCGAACCTGAAACTCACTCTCGCGCTGCGCGGCGACCGCAACTCCAACCCAATCTGCTCGCAGAATTGCTATTCGCGTCTATCCACCCCATTCACGACACTGAGCCATGATGTGAATACCCCCTATAACGCGATCATCGACGCTGGCACGCACAGCGCGTTCCCCAATGTCGAAAAGGTTGCGCTGCAGCCGCGTATCGGCTTTACCTGGAGTCCGTTGGGACATACCAGCACCGTTCTTCGCGGCGGTATTGGCATCTTCTCCGACCTGTATCAGGGCGTCCTGATGGATGAACTGATCGGAAACGCGCCGGGTACCGTTGGCTTCACTGTTTCGCCGTCTAGCAGTGCGCCAGTAGCTCCTGGCACCACCTCCGGCGGCATTCCGAGCGTGAAGGACCTGGGAGCCGGTTCCTACTCCTCATTCTTAGCCGGGTTTAGTGGCGGCCAGACCCTGGCCACGATTTTGGCGGGCAATCAGTTCTTCACACCGCCGAACTACACCTCCATTGCCAACCAGATCAACAACCCGAAATACCTGGAATGGAACTTTGAAATTCAGCAGGCGTTCGGCCCGAAGATGACCCTGAACGTCAACTATGTCGGAACCCACGGCTACGACAACCTGATCCAGAATGCCAATCTGAATGCCGCTAATTTCACCGGGGCGCAGTTCGCGCAAGTACCGGTGGGCTCCTTCAGTTGCGCTCTGGTGGCCGGCGCCGCCAACAACTGCACCACCGGCGTTGCTCTGTCGGGGACGGATGCGCGGTTTGGGGCCGTTCGAGAGCTTCAAAGCGTTGGCATCTCGAACTACGACGGGTTAGTCACGACCTTCACCCGCCGGTTTACTCATGGATTCCAAGGCAGCGTGAACTATACCTGGGCGCATGCACTGGACGACCTGACTACGACAAATCCCGGAACACCGTTCAACGCACTTTACAGCGTGGTGTACCAGACCAATCCGAACTGCTTGAAGTGCAACAACTACAGCAACGGCGATGCGGATGCGCGGCATAACCTGACTGCCAACTATGTTTGGGACCTACCGTTTAAGACGCAGAGCAAGATGCTGAATGAAGTTGCGGGAGGATGGACTGTCGCCGGCACCGTCTACGCTCACAGCGGCCTGCCTTGGACTCCGGAAGTCTACCAACCCGGAATACAGTTCCAGAGCCCGAATCCGGTGATCGGAGTGCCGCTCATGAACGCGGACTTCAGCGGTGGCGCAACCACCTGCCAAGTCAGCAGCCCGGGATCGCCATCTAACCCCAACACCTGTGTAAACCCGAGCGCGTTTTCCGTGAACAGCAGCGATTGGGGAAACGTCAGTCGCAACTCGTTCCGTGGTCTTGGTTACTTTGACACGGACCTGAACATTAACAAGAATTTCCTCATTACCGAACGAGTGAAATTCGAGCTCGGTGGAAGCTTCTTCAACGTGCTCAACCATCCGAACTTTGCCTTGCCGCAACCTTTCGTCCAAGGTTTCACTGGCCCGTTTGCGACAATGACAAGTCTGGCGGTTCAGCCCACCACCCCGTACGGCGCTTTCCAAGGCGCTGGCGTGGAGGGCAGGCTGATCCAGATTCACGGGAAGATTACGTTCTGAGAACTGTTTTTCTGGCGCGGCTCCCAAAAGGAGCCGCGCTTTTTTCTTGTCCCTCCACTTCGCATCGGTTGTAAGATTGCGCGCAAACGCGTCTAGCCTCATCTGGGATTTCCGGAGGCAGAACATGATTTGCGACCGCCGATTTATTGGGCTGATGCTTTTTGTCCTGTGCCTGCCTTTTTGTGACCTGGCTGCTCAAAACCATCCGGCCAATATTCGCGTCTACGTGACCTTCCTTGATGACCGGGCTCCGAATGAGCAACTGAAAATCGAACTCCTCAGCGGGTCGAGTGGTACGCGGTTGATGGAGGCCTATACCGACCAACGCGGGACCGCCGACCTGGCGAACGTTCCTGTTGGCACGTACCAGATATCCGTTACAGGCCAAAGCATTCAGCCGACAACCAGCGACTTCTTCGACATTGATCCGCGACGCAGCACCCAGACGGTTTTCGTCCGCGTAAAACCCGCAGAAAATGGAAACAGCGCCGCGAGCGCTGCACCTGCCATTGCGGTGCGCGACATCAACATTCCGGAATCGGCCAGCAAGCAATTCGATCAGGCGACCGCAGCGATGAATCATCAGGATTGGCAGAAAGCCGTCACGCATCTGAACCAGGCCGTCGCTATCTATCCCAAATACGTCGAAGCGTATACGAACTTGGGCGCGGCTTACGAACATTTAGGAGATCCGGTGCGTGAGCGGGAGGCGCTCACGAAAGCCCTTGCCTCGGACGATCATTTTGCCCCGGCGCTGATGAACCTCGGAATGTTATCGATTGTCGAGAAAAAATACGGTGAGGCAGAGGATGAGTTGGGGCGGGCGTCGGCATCGGACCCGACGAATCCGCAGATTTTAACCCTGCTGGCACAGGCTCAATTGCTCGATAAACATTTCGACCAGGCGATTGCGAGTGCCCAGAAACTTCACGCCTTACCCCAACACGAGAAGTATGCGAAAGTCCACTATATCGCTGCCCGCGCATATGAACACGAGAGCCGGGCGAACGATGCCGCGAACCAACTACAGCTGTTTCTCGCCGAGCAACCCGAGGGTCCGATGGCGGATGCGGTACGAAAAGAACTGGCGAACCTCCGCGGCCAGGTGGCCTCTAGTCCCCCAATCTTGGGCCACTGATCCATCTCAGGATTGATCCATCTGAGGATGAAGTCGCAGTGGAACGAACGCGCTAAGGCTACGGCTCCACGTCCTGGCGGAGGCGTTTGGCGAGCTTCTCCATCTTTTTAAGTTTGTCGTGGAGATCCTTGGAGAGCAAGCCTTTCTGCAGTTGCTGAAGATCGGCTTGCACGGAACTGGTGAGCGCGGAGAGTTCGTGGGCCTCCTTCTGTACAGCCTGAGCCCGCGCGCCCGGCGGGACTTCCGGCAATGGGTGCTGCCATTGAATCGGACGTCCCATGGGCATCGGCATACCTTGCTGGCAGACAGCCGGAAGCGACATCAGAATTGCAAGGAGAAGAACGATGCGAGCGGACATGAGGAACTCCTTGGCCCGGGGAACTAAAAAAGTTGAGCGAGAGTCTACACCCGTTTTGGGGAAACGAGTTGGGAAATTTTCGAGGAATGTGCGCCCTCGCTGATGTGCTCGCTGGCTATTGTTTGGCCAGCAACTGCTTGGCCCGGCTCAGCTCGGGGCGGGTCGAGCTTCCGCCTTCGCAGGTCTTCACCAGCACCGCATAGTATTCCTCGGCGGCGTTTTGCCTGCCCGCTTCTTCGGCGGTGCGGGCCGCGCCGTAGAGTCCGTTGAAACGGTTGGGATTCAGCTTGAGATCGGTCTGATATTCGACCAGCGCTTGCTGCGGCTGTTTGGATTCGAGGAGCATGTCGGCGAGCATTTCGCGCGCCGGAATTCCTTCCGGCTCGTCGCCCAGCTTGTCATTCTTGTCGGCAAGCTTGCGCAGAAGAGCGATCCCTTCTTCATCTTTGCCCTCGGCATGATCGATCCACGCGGAGGCTTCCTGATAGTCCTCCAGTTCCACGTCGGCCTGGTCTGGCTTCTTTTCCGCGATCAGTTGCCGCCGGATCGCTTCCATCTGTTCGAGATCGGTGTGCGCTTGCGTGAGATTGCCGCTGCGAGCGGCGCCAATGGCCCGGGCCCAGTAGGTGATGCCGCGATCGCCAGTCAGTGCGCCGTCGACCGGCTGCAGGGCGGCGGCATCGCTCCAGTGACGAAGCTCGAGATCGTACACCGCGGGGAACTCTGTCAGCGCGTAGGTCCGTGGATCGAACCCCATGCCGTACATGTCATGCATCGGCGGCATGCCTTTTACTTCTTCAATGATCTTGGCCGCCTCGTCTTCGCGTCCGCTTTGCAGGTACGCGTAGACGAGGAAATCCATGGCGTGGAACTGATGGCCCTCGCCGCCCATGCCCATGGCTGCGGTTTTGCGCGTGGCGGCGACCGAGGCGAGATTCGATTGGATGTCCTCCTGCCACAATCCCACACGCGCGAAGATGTGCGAAGGCATGTGCACCGCATGCGGCGCAGCGGGCGCGATCTGAGCGTAACGGCGCGCCGCGGGGATGCCAAGCTCGGCCAGCTGCGGTTTGTCATACGCGTGAATCAGGTAGTGCGCGACTCCCGGATGGTCGGGCTCGATGGCAAAGAGCTTTTCCAGGATCGCAGCCGCCTGCTTGCGATTAGCGAAGGTCTCGTCATTGTGCGGTTCCGAGGTGAGCAGGGAGAGCGCGTAGAAAACAGCGGCTTCGTGATCGTCAGGAGACGATAGGTAGACCTTCTTCATCGCGTCCGAATACGCTTTGGCGCGGGCGTCGTGATTGAGCTTGCTGGAATCTCTATAGAACGCGGCGATCGCGGCAATGTAGGCGTGCTCGCGGGGAGTGGATTTCAGCTTCTCAGCCCGTTTCACTTCCGTGAGACCGCGGGCGATGACTTTCGCATCCGGCTCGTTCCAGAGCTGATGCCACAGGCTCATGGCGATGCCCCAGTGCGCCATGGCGCAGTGCGGATCGTCCCGGGCGATGTCGACGAATTCCTTCTCCGCTTCTTCGTACCAGAAGGAATGCAACAGGGCCACGCCGCGCTCAAATGGCTTCTGAACGGAAGCATCGCAGGAAATGGGAAAGTGCACGGTGCCGAGTTGCGTCTCGTTCAGAGCGTCGTGATGATGGGGAGTCTTTTCGTCGTCGGCGAGAGCCGCGGACGTACAAAGAATGGACAGCACAAGCAAACCCACTAGATGCTTCATGAGAACCCCGCTGAGAAGGGAGTCTAATTCAATCCAATGTCGAATCCGAACTGGGCGGGAATTTTATTTCCTGGTCGGCAGAAGAAGGCGTGGCCGGCCGTTTCGGTTTGGGAAAGTTTGCGGGTCACGTTACGGTTGGGAATACCCCCCTCCCCCCTCCCTCGATCTGCTGGAATCATGGACTTAGTCAAAATTGCAAAATAATCTATGGCGCTCAATCACTTAGGGGCAAAATCCTGGAAACAAAAGGGTTGGACTCCTTCTGTCCGGGTATTGCCACGCCGTGGCGCAGCGCGATGATGCGATGAAGCGCTTGTGGAAGGTAAGGACATCCGTCACATGAGGGTGTGGAAAAATCAAACTTCTGCCAGGACTGTCGAGACGGAATCCCCACCCTACGAAAACCGCCCTTCGGCTGCGCTCAGGGCAGGGTACGGGTGGGCCACCCCGGCGCCTGTTCATGCTAACGGTAAGGGTCTGAATCTGTGAAGATTGCCTTCCGCAGAGTTGGGCGAAGATACAATGTGGGTGAGTATGCGGACGATCCTGGACATCTTCGCGCAAATCTTCCGCACGCTGTGGGCGCATAAGTTGCGCTCGTTCCTTACCATGTTCGGGGTGGCGTGGGGGGTGGGATCGTTGCTGCTGCTGGTTGGTCTGGGGGAGGGGTTCCGGTCGGGAAACAAGCGCGGGCTGTCCGAATTCGGGGAGAACATCATGTTCATCTTCCCCGGCCGCGCTCCGGCGGTTGCGGGCAGCATGAACTCCGCGCGCGACTACCTGCTTACCTACCAGGATTATGTGGACATCCGCGCGGAGGCTCCGCACGTGCACAATTCCGTGCCAGTCCTATCTCGCGATGACATGCACGCGGTGAGCGAATTCGCCAGCGCGAACGGACAGATTGTAGGAGTGGAGCCACAGTACGGCGAGATCCGGTACCTTCCACTGAAGCAGGGGCGGTGGCTCAATGGCCTGGACGAAGGGCAAAGACGCAACGTGATTGTTCTCGGAGACGAACTGACGCGAAACCTATTCTCCGGACGACCGGCGCTGGGCGCATTCGTTCTGCTCAACGACATACGATTCGAAGTGATCGGCACGCTGAAGCGCATCGGCCGGGGGGACGAAAACCTCACCAACATGCGGGGCTACATTCCCTTCCAGACCATGGTGACCTTCTTTCCGCTCAAGGGCGAAAACCATCAGAACTCCATCTCTCTGATCAACTATCAGCCGCGGGTGCCGGCAGAGCACCTGCTGGCGCGGGAAGAGGTCCACAAGATCATCGCGCGTAATCACGGTTTCGATTATCACGACGAAGACGCGTTCGAAGACCTGGATACGGTTGAGCAAGCGGAGATGATGGGCAAGATTTTCGATGCCATGAACATGTTTCTGGGCACAGTAGGGCTGGTGACCCTGGCGCTGGGGGCAATTGGCGTGATCAATATCATGCTGGTGGCGGTCAGTGAACGGACGCGGGAGATTGGATTGCGCAAGGCACTGGGGGCCACGAACCGCAGCATTCTGATGCAGTTTTTTCTGGAAGGAATCCTGCTGACGCTGATGAGTGGACTGATCGGAATGGGGTGGCCGGAGGGTTAATGGCGGTGCTAAGTACGCAGCCGTCGGCGGGGAATTTTGATCCTCCCAAGCTGGTGCCTGCGTCGGCAATGCTCGCGATTGGATGTTTGACGCTGGCGGGGGTGGCTGCGGGGCTGTATCCGGCACGCAAGGCTGCCCGGTTGCCGCCGGTAGAGGCGCTCCGGCAGGAGTGAGGACTTACAGAGTATGTTCCGCGATTTGCTGAACGAAGCATACGGTGCGATGCGGCATAACCGACGACGCACGACCCTGACCATGCTGGGCATGGCTTGGGGTATAGCGACGGTTGTGATGCTGCTCTCCTACGGCAACGGTTTCGGGCAAGCGTGCGCCAATATTTTCGCCAACTTCGGCACCCAGCTGATGATCATGGTTCCGGGCCGCAGTTCGATGCAGGCTGGCGGGCAGAAAGCGGGTGTGCCCATACGCTTTACCCTCGACGACGTGGATACGCTGACCACCAACGTTCCGCAAATCGTGCAGATCACGCCAGAAGCCGACAAACAGGCGAACATCCAGTACGAGACGCGAACGTTCAGCTTCAACGTCACCGGCAATTATCCCAACGTCTTTGCCATCCGGGCGCTCAAGCTGGCGCAAGGCCGGTTCTATAGCGCGGAGGATGAGATTCAGCACGCCCGCGTGGCCGTCATTGGCTCCGAGGCCAAGGAAAAGCTTTTCTCGGGACGGAACGCACTGGGCGAACGCATCCGTATCGATGGACTAAGCGTGGAGGTGGTGGGGATTCTAAGCCCTAAAATGCAGGGGGGCGATGACAACATTAACCGCGTGGTCTACGTCCCGTTTACGACCATGAGTGGAGTCAAGGATACGCACTACCTCGACTCCATCTGGTTCAACTACGAGACTCCTGCCTATGAGGACCTGGAACACACGGTTCGCTCGGTGATGGCGATAGAACACAAGTTCAACCCCACGGACCGGCGAGCCATGTATGTGTTCAACCTGATGGAACAGGTGCACCAGTTCGAAATGATTACGCTGGGCCTAAAGATTCTGCTGGGGTTCATCGGCACGCTGACGTTGGGCATCGGCGGGGTTGGACTGATGAACATCATGCTGGTCTCGGTCACGCAGCGTACACGGGAGATAGGCGTGGAGAAGGCGCTGGGGGCGCGCAGGAGTGACATCCTGGTGCAGTTCCTGGCCGAGTCTCTGGCTATCACTTTCATCGGAGGGGCGCTGGGAGTCATTCTGGCGTATGGGGTTGCGTTTTCCGTGGGACGTCTGACTTTGTACAGCGCGATGGCGAAGCACGCTGAAGCCGGGGATATCCGCCTGGTCATTGCTCCGAGCACTCTGATCATGGCCACGCTCATCCTCACTGCCGTGGGGCTGGTGAGCGGAATGGTGCCCGCGGTGCGGGCCTCGCGCCTGGATCCCATTGAGGCTTTGCGGTACGAATAACGCGCAGGCGAGAGGATTCGGAAGTTCGTCTGCAAAAAACAAGACCCGGCTGGTTGACCGGGTCCTGCGGTGTGGCCACTCAACAAAACTTTTGACGTAGAAATCCCCCGAATTCTCGCGGGCAGAAATTATGTGTGCGGCAAGCCGTCGGGCTCATTCGCCCAATATTTGTGGTCGCGCAAGAAGTAATTTTCGTTCCAGTAGTTCATCGCCGTCTTCAGAAAGAGCCAGCCGACGCGCAGGTGGCCCATTTTCTTGAAGCGGCGATTGGTGGTGTAGACTCCACCGCGCACGATTGCGAAGCGCTTGCGGCCGACCTGTTGGGTCAGCCGGTAATCTTCTCCGAAATGAATCTTCTCGTGAAATCCACCGAGTTCCCAGAAGTTCGCGCGGTCAAACAGCATGAACATTCCCGTGGCAAAGGGACGATGCAGATACGACAGGTATTGAAAGAGATCGTTTCCGACATAGATTAGTTTGTCGATCCAATTGCCATCACGGCAAATGATATTCGTGGTGACGCAGTGCAACTGCCTGGCTTGCGCCTTTTCGACGCAGCGGCGAATCAGGGAGCGGTCGGCCAACTCAATGTCGGCATCGAGGAAAAGAACGTAAGGTGTATCCGCCAGCGCGGCTCCATGATTTCGGCCCACCGACGGCATTCCACCGGGAATGATGCTGACGCTGAGGCGATCGCGGAACAGCATGACAACCTCGCGAGTCGAGTCGGTCGAGTTGGCGTCAGCGACTAACACTCTCGTACTCGAGATCTTCGAGTAATCCTGAGTCGTCAGCGAACTCAATAAATTCGGGATCAGCCGGGCTTCGTTCTTGGCTGGAATCACGATCGTCAATTCGTTCCCTGGATTCGAGTTGGAATTCCTGGTTGAAGTCATGGATTTGTACTCCCTGTTGGTCAATGGTGAGGTAGGTGAGGCGCGAATCGACCCACCCGCCGGAGTTGTAATAGTGGATGCCGTCTTGTGCGACGTGGATGGCTTCATGCGTGTGTCCGCAGAAGATGCGGGCGGCGGCGTGATGGCGCGCATAGGCGAGAGCTCCGGATGAGACTTTCGGCGACATGCGGAGCCAGCGCGTGTTGAGCCGGTCGATCAGGCGCGCGATGGGCTTGCTCTTGAAGTCGAGCTTTTGCAGTTGCAGGTAGAGAGAAGTTCCCAGCCGGCTCAGTGTTAGACGATTCACCTGGAATCCGTCGAACTGGTGGCCATGAATGGCGACGTGCCGGAGACCGTCATAATTCCAGATGTATCGCTGGTAAACACGGACGCCGACCAGATGCGACATGATATTCGCCAGGCCGTGGTCGTGATTCCCTTCGACCCAGACGACTTCAATGTTGCGCTTGGGATTCGAGAGCTTGCGGATGAATCCCAGAAACTTCCAGTGATCTTTAGTGAGACGGGCGAAATTCAGATCCGCAAAAATGTCGCCGAGCAGGATCAGGCGCTGGAAGCGGGTTTCCTTCAATACGCGCGTGGCTTCGCGCGCATGGCTGGTCTCTGCACCGAGATGCAGGTCGGAGAGGATCAGCGTGTTGTACAGGTGCGGATCCATAGTCCGGTTGTAGCAGGGGAATGTTACGGGGGAATGAATACTGCATCAATTTTGGTGCATATAGTAACCAGAGGGTTATCCCGGGAAGCAAGGTAATCAGGGTACACGTACAAGCGTAATGTTAAGCCATCTACACAGGAATCCTATATTCGCAACATAGGATTCCTATAGTGCTCGGACGGGAAGAATGACCGGACGCATTCGATCGAAAATCGCGCGGGGAAGTGGCGAGATTGCCATTCTCGCATTGCTCGCGGTGCAGCCGCTCTACGGTTTCGAGATCGCGAAACAGATCGGCGAGAGAACCGGAGGTACGTTGAAATTTACCCTGGCGTCGCTCTCCGTTGCTATACGAGATGGAGAAGCGTGGTTGGGTGGAGGGACGCTGGCAGGCGAACCGGGCCGGCCGCGACCGCCGCTACTATCACCTCACCGTGAGCGGGCGCAAACAGCTGGCGCCTCTGCGCCAGGAGTGGCGGGCGTTTTTCCATGCACTGGACAGCCTGGCAGGAGTGAGCTGTGCCTGACTGGAAGGAATTTGTTGAGAAGCAATTAAACCGAGGCGGTTTTAATCCCGATATGCGATCGGAAGTTGCGGAGGAACTAGCAACGCATTTTGAAGAAAGCTCTGACGAGGCGCGGTCACAGGGAGTAAATGAAGAAGGAGCCGACAAGCTTGCTCTGCAAGAAGCGGGCGACTGGCGCGTTCTGGCAATGAAGATCAGCAGAGCGAAATCGAAGGAGGACACCATGAACAAACGGACAACAACGTTTTGGCTCCCGGCAATTCTGAGTTTATTGGGAGCGAGCTTGCTGTTGATGGTGCTGCAGAGTCTTGGCTTTCAACCGCATTCGGTGTGGGTTGGAGGTTTTGCGATGTCGCTCTACTGGCACTGGCTGGCTGGGCTGCCGGTTTTCGGCGCTCTCGGCGCGTATTTGTCGCAGCGCGCGAACGGATCGATTAGGGCGCAGCTGGCTGCGGGGTTGGCACCTGCGCTGGTGATGCTGGTTGTGATGAGCTTGATCCTGCCCTGGGGACTCGCGCTCGACGGCTTTCACTTCTTTCGTGTGGTCGCGTTCGGAGTTGGACTGACGAACTGGGTTGCGATTCCCGCCATCGCGCTGGCTATCGGAGCAGCGCCGTTTTTGAAATACACGCGAACAGCCGCGGAATAGCCTGCCGGATCTGCTGAGAAGCTCCGGCCAAGATTATTCTTTCGGAGGTACGTATTCCTTTGGCCTGGATGAGCCTTCGCCGAAGAAGAACATTTCCAGCTGCTTCACGATGACTTCCTGATCCTCGCGGCGGGCCGGGTTGAGACGATATTCGTTGAGCAGCATCTTGCAGTGCTCCGTCCACATGCGCCAGGCTTCCTGGGAGACGTTGTCGTAAACCTTCTTCCCAAGTTCGTTGTCGAAGGGAGGCTCGTCGAGCCCCGGCATTTGTCTTTTGAACTTCACGCAGAAAACGGTGTGCTCCATAGCGTTCCTCAATCTTTCGGATTTCGAATTTCCATGCTTGCAATCAGGCCGTCGCGAATGGTGTAGATATGCTCGATCAAATGATCGACGGCAAGTTCGCCGGCTTTGTCGTGGACGACCTGATGCACTGTCACTGCGATCCTGCCATCGCTCTCAGTCGTGAAAGCCTGCGGCTCGACGGTCGAGTCCAGACTCTGGAACTGACGCTTCCAGTATTCACGAACTGCGTCCTTACCCGACACGCGACCGCCTTCCATCCCGTTCGGCCAATCCACATCGGCACGCATCCGATTCAGGACACTTTCGAAGTCGCGCCGATTGAAGGCTTCGTAAGCCCGGCGCAGAAGTTCGATTTCCGGAGGTGAGGATGTTCGATCAGGCATAAATACCCACGAATTTATCTTACACGCACACTGCTTCCTTACCACAGGGGACACAGGGGAAGACGGCTGCGGGGTGCGGTTTCGCTCGCGCATCCGGCAGTTCAGCGGGAGATCCTTCACTCCGCCTGAAAATCGGCTGCGTTCAGGATGACATCACTAGTGAACGGCTGACTTGCTGCGGCTTGCTTGCTCTGGCATCAATGCGCCGGTGTGGCGGGCTGAAGCCGTTGCCATAAGAGCGCGGCGATTACCCACACCGCGAGCAGAGGAAGCAGGCTCGATAGTCCGTGCAGTCCGAGCAGTTGGCCGAGATTGAAGGCGGCGTACTTCCCACTGGACCCGGCGTCCGCTGCCGTCAGCATCGATTCGCGATTGAGCGCCATCTGTCCTGACCAGAACGCGGGCCAAATAGAATGAATCATGGGGCAATTATCCTGCACAGATAATTGCGAAGTGGTGGAAACGACCATCAAGGTTAATCCGATGCTACAGGCGGCGACCGCGAGGAGTGCGCCGCGCCAATGTGGGCTGGTGCGCTGCCAAAGCACAGCCAGGCCACAGCACAAGAGCGGAATGCATGCTCCGGTGTAACGCGGGCCGAAGGAACGACCAGCTTTCCACCAGTAAAACGAGGAGTTGAAGAGGAAGTAATAGAGCGCGATCGCTGCGGCAACCATGGCTCCGGCAGAGTAGGTACGCTGCTTCCAGAGCTTCCAAAGTCCGAAAGGCGCGGCCAATGCTATGGGGGACGCAAAGAAGAGTCCGCGGGAGCAGCCGAACAGAAGCTTCAGCAAGCGGTCGGGATGGGGATAAGTCAGACCGAGGTATCCGCGCTGCTGCATGAAGGCGAATGAATTGGGATCGTAATACGAGTAGCTGGGCCGGATGGACCCGAATGCCGCATACAAGTATCCAAGCAACACCATCAGGCAAAAGGCGGCGCCGAGTCCGACTCCGCCGAGCACACGCCAGCGGGCAGGCGCTCCGCGCCTCCAGGCCTGGGAAAGCGCGTAGAAGGCAAGTAGGGCGGAGACTGGAGCAGCGGGATACTCGGTCACCGTGGCCCATCCTGCGGCGAGGCCCACGGCGAGAGCCCAAAGAAAATCCTGCTTCGGAGAGACGGCGTCCCGCAGTTTGAACCCAGCGGCGAAGGCGAACACCAGGCACGCTCCTACCAGCGCGTGCGCCCAGAACAAGCTGGCATAGGCCCATATGGGAGTTCCTAAAGCCAGCACCAGAGCGCCGAATGCCGCCGCGGCAGAGTCCGCGCCAAATCGCAGTCCCAGAAAAAAAAGGCATACGGCCGCAAGCGCCATGGGCAGAGCCACAGTGCACGCGGTCACCAGATAGGAGAGCGCGAACTCGCCGCGTGCCGATTGCGGATTGATTCCAATGGCCCGCAGCGCCGGTCGGGCAGCGTACGCGATCGGCACTGCCGCAAACACGAGACCGGGAGCTTTATCCGAATAATAGTGTCCACGAAAATGAGCTTTGTCTTGCGTATTTTCGTGATAGGCATCGATGCGCAGCGTGTGCCGCTCGATGATCGCGCGCAGCAGGTCAAAGCGCGAGTTCTGGTTCCACCCGCCGGCTTCGTAGAAGTAGAGGAAAGAGAGAAAAATTACACCACCGAGCAGCCATGCGGATTTCCATGACGAGGGGGCTATCTGGTGTGAGGAATCGGATTGGGAAATCAGGTTTGCTCCTGCTGAGATCTCGTTTCGCAAGGCGCGGACCGTTCGCGAGATGTGTAGGATCTGAAGCGAACTCTAATCGGCAGTTCGGGAAGAGTCAACGACCGGCGTGTCGAGATGATTAATTCGGACAACCGTCGAATTGGTGGGCCCACCAGGATTTGAACCTGGAACCAACAGATTATGAGTCTGCTGCTCTAACCGTTGAGCTATGGGCCCGCGAGAGTCAATCTAGCATATTCGCGGGCCCGCAGTTCTTTGGCGCTGGTGGAAGGGTGTTCTCACAACTGCGCCCTGACGTATTTCGAAATTGCGTTCGTTATTCGGAGATGGTACGGGTTATTCCGAGGCCCCACTTCTGGCAACATTCGACCAGAAATGGGGACCCTCCCGTCTGCTCTCTCCGGATTACTTCACGCACTACGCGACTGCTGGCTCTTTTGCTTCCAGGCTTATGGCTACGGGTACCGCTGGACGTTTGGCCAGCGATTCACACACGAGCGCTACAGCGGCGAGCACAGCCGCCGTGTAAAACGCCATCTGGTAATTGTGGTACTTGTCGTAGAGCATGCCGCCGATGCGGCCGCCGAGCAACCCGGCGACTCCCCAGGCGGTGAAGAGCATGCCGTAGTTGATGCCGACGTTCTTGGTTCCCCAGAAATCGGCTGCGGTCGCGGCGTTGACAGAAAGTTGCGTGCCGTAACACCAGTACACGACGAACAGCATGACGAACAATGCCAGAACATTGGCGCCGACGTAATAGAGAATCGGCATGGCGACCATGGAGATGCCGATCATCAGGCGCAAGACATTGATGCGGCCGAGATGGTCGGAAATCCAGCCGGAAAGAATTCGTCCGGAGGCATTGCCGACGGCGCCCACGACGAGTCCGAATGCGGCCAGAGTGGTGCTGGGAATGCCGATGCTTTTGGCAAAGGGCACGAGCTGGCTGATGACCATCAGACCAGCCGCGCAACCGAGCGCATAGGCGACCCACATCAGGTAGAAGGTGGGCGTGCGCAGGACCTCGCTGGGAGTGAACTGATAGCTGCTGGCAGCGGATTTGGCGGCAGGAGCAGGTGTCCATCCGTCAGGCCGATAGCCGGCAGGCGGATTCTTCAGCAGAAAAGCTCCGAAAACTGTCATCACGAAGAAGATCACACCCAGGACCTGGAACGTGGTGCGCCAGCCAAAAGTTGGAATCAAGTAGCTCGCGGCCAGTGGGCCGAAGACGGCGGAACCGGCGCCGTAGCCGCCGACCGCGAGTCCGACGGCGAGGCCGCGCTTGTCGGGAAACCATTTCGACATCACGGGGATCGGGGTGGCGTAACCGAAGCCGTTACCCAATCCGCCCAGGACGCCGAAGAAGATGAAAAATTTCGTGAGACTGTCGGCGTAGGCGCAGTAGAAAAATCCCAGGCTCACCAGTACAGCACCGACGAGTGAAATGCGGAAGGGGCCGAGCTTGTCCTGCAAGCGGCCCGCGACAATGAAGGACAGAGCGAACACGACCACCGCGATAATAAAGACGTTGGACGTGTCGGCGCGCTTCCAGTGGAATTCTTTTTCCAGCGGCGCCAAAAAAACACTCCAGCCGTAGAGCGAGCCCAGCGCCAGATTCATGCTGACTCCGCCCACCACATGCCACCACCGATTGAGATGAGGCTCAGTAGCTTCCAATTGCGCCACAGATGAATGAGCAGCCACAGTTTTCTCCTTTTTCACAAAAGTTAAAAATGAAGAACTGATCTTGCCGGCGAGACAGAGTCGCTCGATCATGTTCTAGTGCGCCTTCTCCAACACGGCATTCACTGTCAGTTCTGACCCTGGGAAGGCGACCAGTTGCCGGTTCCATTCTCCAAATCCCGGCATCGATATCAGCACAACGTGGGGGCCCGGGCTCAGACTTATGGCTGATGGCGTGCTCCCGGCGTAGCGCCCATCGAGCGTGATCTCGGCACCCGGAGGGGTCGAGGTGAAGCTGCATTTCACAGGTTGTTGCGGGTTCTCGGCAGCCGGTTCCGCGGTTGAGGCTGGTCCGGAATACTCAGCCGCGGCCGGGAGGTTGGACGGACCGGCAACTGGGAGCGCTGTCACGTCAGGCTCAGGCTTTGCCTCGCCGGGTAGGAGAGCGAATAACTGCTTGCGGGGCTTGCCATTTTCATCCTCGTAATACACTGTGATGCCGTGCTTCTCTCTTCTGGCGTCGAAACTCTCGCCCTTGGGCAATGGCGCGCACCTGGACCATCTTACGTCGACCGTACAAGTGATGCGGAACGGAGGCCCGTCATCAATCTGCACCATCAAGGTGTTAATCACCTGGGCGCCATTGCTGTTGTTGCAATAAGCGTCGAAGTTGACCTGGTCGCAATTCTTGGGGACGTCATTGCCGAGGCTCAACGATCGAGTCTCCGAATCCAGCACCTTGATGCGGATCATTTCACTCTTGACCGCTGCGCTCGCGGTCATGCCGAGCAATAAGAGGACTGCTTGCAGGGCTGCAACTCTACGAATATTCATGGAAGACCAACTCCCTCCAATTCCGGTTCAGATCCTCGCGATCAGAACGTGAAGATCGGGCCGAACTCGCTGCGGTGATCTTGCCACTCATTGCTCGGGTTCCCGGCGATGGTGTAGTCAGTACCGGATTTGAGACGAGTAGCATAGATCGACTGCTCAAAGCCGAACGTAACGTACGGATTCACTTTGTAGTACAGGGTGGCCACAGCCATCTTGCCCATCAAGAGCGGCAAGACTCCTTCCGCATTGACGTTGTACAGGTCCTTATGTACGACCTGATCTTTACCCAGATCGAAGAAGAGCTGCCAGCCGGCGTTGCGACCTTTGGGATTCGCGTTGAACCAGCGGGAGAGCGGCAATCCGAGATTGACGAATCCGCCAAACGCACGGATCGCTCGTTCGGGGGCAACTACGACATTGGCGGCCGGACAGGCTGTCGCCAGAGTTACCGCGATCGCGCAGGCTAGCTGGGGAGTGCCGGAAGCATCGACCACGCCATCGACCGGGGTAAACGTAACCGAGTTGCTAAGGCCTCCTACATCGGTGAAGAACGTGTTGACTTGACCACCGAAGAAGAAGCGCAGATCACCGCCAAAGTAGGTGCTTGCCACCAACGTGAACCAAAGAGTGGGGAATTGGAACCCGAGCTGATTGCCGTATTGGCTGCTGGAGACGGTAAATCCATTCGGGAACGCGCTCTGATACGAGCAGATCAGAACGTTGGCAGCGCAGTACGCCGGGGTGGAGGTGTAGGCGCTATTGGTAACGATCGAAGTGCGCTTGGAGCGGAAGCCGCTCCAGAAGATCTGAGCCGGAGCGACGGCCGGCGCTTTATCGAGCTGGAACTGCAAGGCCAATCTGCCTTCGAACTCGGGACGCGCGGAGTCAGCGCCCTCGCGCTCAGCCTGTGCGATTTGGCCTTGAAGTCCCAGGCTGCCAAGCTTTTCGATCTGACCGGTGCTGGGCATCATAATCGCGAAGGTGGGTGCAAGCTTGAAACTGCGCGAACCACCCAGGGTTTGCACCCAGCCGAGCTGGAACTGCGGCGAACGTTCGTAGATATCGCCGTACCAGTAGCCCAGGGCTGTGGTCTCGAGAATATTTGGCAGTGCGGTGGACCCAAACAGAGTCCAACCTGTCCGCCCTCGAAGTAAACGTCTGTCTTGCTGCTGGGGGCATAGTCCAAACGCGCCACGGCCATGCGCAAGGAGAACATGCTGCTGCGAATGGAGGAAACGTCGCGGTTGTCTACCTCGCTGAAATTGCCTTCGTAATCGCCTTCGATCCGGCCCGTCAACACGAGCTTACTGGACGCGTCCGGCCATTCTATGTTTTTACCGATACGAGTGGAACGTGCTTTCAAATGAAATTCGGGGTCCTGCGTGGGGCCAGTATTCAGAATCGAGGTTGAGGACAAAAACAAGCCGGGAAACGGCATGTCGTCTCCGTTTGGATTGCTGCTGTCGTAAACCGCTGTTGCCTTAAGGAAGCCATAGAGCCGGCAATGACTGCACGGCGCTTATCGTTGCTCATCGTTGCTATCGTTCTGCGACCCGAGGGTTGTGCTCGATCAAACATCGCGGTTCGGTACCAAGGGCCCCTGCGTCCGTTTGGGACGCAATGGGCACACACGCTAAGGTGGAACTACTTCGAAAATGTGCTGGCGCTCACGTGAATCCGTGATTTACATCACGTGGATGGGCGGATGCGGACACGTGATTGAAACGAGGCAGGTTGGGTCGCGCTATGGAAGCTTGCTCGCGGGTTGAATCTACTGGACTCCAGCGAGGTCTGTGTTCGCTACCGAACTCGAGGGCGGGCTTCCGTTTGCTATCGAACGCTCGTTCGGCAGACTTGCGTTTGGACACGGCCTCCTGTGATCGGCATCACCGTCGCTCATTGGGGATCGCCGCAGAATCCACAGCGTCGTCGTTTTTGCCTTTGCGCGATCTCTCCTGGCCTGGAGGTTCGGATGGCAGCTCCCACTGATAAAACTAGAAAATACCTCCGACCTCGCAGATGTCTCTACCCGTGGGGGATAAAGCCGGGGGTGCACTACGGGTGAGGTAAGAGGCGAACAGCGCTCGTCGGCGCACTCAGGCGCCCGCGCCGTGCCTCTGTTTCGCGCCTCCGAGGGCGCTTAGATCTGCAAGCGAGGGGACTGACTCCGGGTCGGTCAGTTTGGTCTCGGGCAACTGGGTGCCGTTTTTGATGGCTTCCACGAGCATCTCAATGGCGAGATCGGCATTCGGCCGAATGTAGATGGTCGCAGCCAGCAAGCCGCTGCGCACCCAACTCTGACCGGTTTTGGGCATTCCGTCGCAACCGGTAAACGGCAGCTTCAGCCAACGGTCTCCGCCGGCGATTTCTGCGAAGGCTTTTCTGGCGCCCATGGCCATGCTGTCGTCTTGCGCGCCGACCAGATCGATGCGCATAACCTGTGAAGTGCTCAGCCGCAGCCACGAACTGACGGCGCGATACGAACTCTCTTCGGTCCAGTTCGCGCGCATCGATTTCACCTGGATGTTCGCAGGCTTGGTCTTGTTCATGCCGCGCGTACGTTCTTTTGCGGCCGAGCTGTTGGCCGGACCTTCAATGTAGAGAATCGTTCCACCATTGGGCAGTAACGCGGCAAACTGTTGGCCTTGGATCTGACCAACTTCTTCGTGGTCGGAGCTGATGGCGAAGATGGGAACTTTGTAGCTACGGCGCAGGTCCATGACGTAATCGACTTCGTGATTCAGAATCACCCAGCCGATTCCCGCCGCAGCCGCGGCGCGAGCTACCTGCGGGAAGGCTGTCCCGCCGCAAGGCTCAAACAGAATGGCATCCGGCCGCAGCTTGGGATTCTGCACGTATTCGAGCAGTTGCTGGCTCTGGCCCACGGCGTCATTGTTGGCGTGAACGATTTTTACATCCACACCCAACCGCTGCCCGGCTTTCTCCGCCGCCGCTGCTTGTTCCTGTTGATAGTCGTTATCGTCGTTCGTGAGGGAGAGCACGAAGCTGAGTCGTTTCATAAGGGGGGTACCAACGCTGATGATAGTGCAAGTTGAAGGCAAGTGAAGGTGACCAGAGTAATGCAGGGACTATTCAGGGTTGCAGGTCCTACTCATGCAGAAATGCGGGGAGAGGGCAATCGAGGTGGTTGAGGTTGCAGGTTCAGGCGCCCGCTGCGGCGGTCGAGGTCTTGTCGCCAACGAGCGATTTGAGATTCGAGTTCAGGCTTTCGCGACTCTCGTCCGAGAGCTCAAGGAAGCGAAATGGCTGCATCCATCCCTGAGTGGCCCACATGGGAAACAGCATCTGCACCTTTGCCCGAATGGTTGTGGTGCCCATGTGAAAAATCATTTCGACGGTAAGGTTTTCATCCAGCGGCTTCTCGAGATGAACCACGCCTCCGGTAAGCGAGATCTGATGAATCGCCGATCGGACGTCGCGCCGATTGGGCAAGCGCAAGAGAGCGAGCACAGAGCCGCGAAGCTTCACCCGAAAAGGACGATCGAGCAACTTATTTTCTTTGCGCGGAGGATTCGCCGGGGGAACATCCGGGGTAGACGCGGACGGGTTGACCGTATCCACCCTGGACGTTTCGCGAGGCGCTGATTGAGGTTCTTCCGCCATACGCCAAGAGTATGACAGTGAGCAATCAGAGGGTGAAGTTACGAAAGAACAGGACCGCAGAATCGGTTTTATCTTAGAGTCTGCTTTTCGTCGCTGATGGCGGGATCGGTTCCGATTGGTGATCGCCGTCGATTGTGCGCGAGGCCTGGCTCACAGCGTTTGAGAGGACGCTGCGGCTCGGTATCTGGGCCGGGCAGCCGAGGATGGCCGTCCCCACGTGGCTGGTATGCGCGGCCGCTACTTGTTCTCGAGGCGATTCTCGCTGCTGTCATCAAACAGATTGTAGGGCCATTGTTTCTTGCTGACTTTTAATGGAGTGGAGGGTGCGGGCGAGTTGCTCTTGCCGGGCAGTGAAGGCGTACTTTGCTCCGCGATCTTCCAGTCGTCCGGAGGATTCGCAATGCCCCAAACATTTCCATGCGTGTAAAGGGATGCGCCGATCAGGAAGTACTTTCCGTCACTTCCGAGGGGCAGACAGTTGGCGACGCGAGCTGTCACGCTGCCGCCGCCCGGAAGGCCGTTCAGCATGATGGGAGTTTCCAGTTGCAGCGCCCGTGAACTGCGGAAGCCGCATCCTTGCGCGCTGGCTATCAGTACCAGGCAGTTCTCGGCAAACGGACGCATGCGGTCCAGGCTGACGACACTGACCGGAATCTCTACGCGAATGCGCGTGCTGCGGCGCGCCGCTTTAGGTGTAAGAACTTCCATGATCGCGGAGGTTCAGGGGGATACCGTTCGTATTCTGACAGATCCGCCGAGGCTCCAGCGATTACGCTGGTAACCACGGCGTAGTCTGATAGCGCCGTTCCACGCGCGAGGCGGGCTGCCGATCGCATGAATTTCTCATGAGCTGATGGTTGAGACCCCAGACCTGGTCGCGAATGTAGGGCTTTCCATCTGCTCTTTCGAGAACCTTGATTCCGTTTTCCTGGAGGAAATGTTTCACTTCATTTTTAGTTCTGAGACTCTCATCTCCGGTTCGTTTCGCCAGGAAATCATGACACGAAATGCAGAGTAATTCCGTCTCCCTCAGGGTTTCGCGCATGCCACGAATCGCAAGCCGTTCCGCGCCCTCGATATTCATCTTCAGAAAGTGAATTCGGCCAAGACCCAGCTCCCGATGAATTGCGTCCATCGTGATGGTCCGCACCGAAGCTCCTTTTATTGAAGAAAGGCGGTTTCCGACATAGGTATCGGAATCTATGATCATGGCGGTGCTCTCAGAAACGTCGGCGACTGCGCGATGAACGGCGATCACATTGACCAGCTGGTTGTAGCGCACCAGCTTCTGTAAACAGCGAAACGTGCGGGGATGTGCCTCGATGCAGACCACCTTTCCCCGTGGTCCGACCACAAGGGAAAAACTCAAGGTTTCTTCGCCCACTCCTGCGCCGACGTCCACGACAACATCGCCGAAGCGAGGGCGATAGCCCCAGAAGAAGTTTGTGCGCGCAGATTCGTGAATTTGCCTGAGGTCCAACCGCAGGAATGGGTGCTGATAGGCAAAGTAACCGGTTGTCGTTTCATGCATCCACACTTCGCCGTCGTGAAAGATCCGTTTGACGCCTCGGCCTCGACATCTGGCGAGAAAGGTGGCGATTGGGGCTAGAGCCGACCTTGTACCTTCTCGATCCAACAGTGCCCTCAGGCGATCCGAGGCCGGCATCTTGCCTCCCAAGAAAATGGACTTGGAGCTGCAGGTACTGCAAGCTTCCCGAGCTTGCCTGAGGATAACGCACAGCGGCGGGTAGGGCAGTCGTGCCCGAACTTTTTGGCTGGACTATTTCCCGAAATGGGCAGATTGCGCTGGTACCCTAATGTCATCCTGCGGAGTCTGCCGGATCAAAATTTCGTGCGGGCCACGCGCATACCACTGAAGCTTCCCCTTCATGGATGACCTCCGGATTCGAGGATCTCTTTGGTTTCCACTTGCGCCACGGCGGGATAGGCCGCGGGCTTGTGCCGCCGCAGGTCCCTGGGCAGATCCGAACGGAGCAGCCACAGTCCGGCTAAGACAGCGGCCGCCCATGTCACGGAGACCAGGGCCAACTGCATCAGATCGGCGAGACGGCTGGAGCGGACCGAAGTGAGTGGCACGACCTGCGCCACCTTGAAGCTGATGCCGCCCGCAACCGCAGCTACAAGCAGCGCTTTTCCTAATTCGTCCCAGCGCAGGCCGGCGAGGGAAACAAATTTCCTGCGATGCAGCAGCACAGCGAGCACGACCAGGTTCGTGCCGATTCCGATGTCCGACGCCCACGCCAAGCCGATCACCCCGAAGGTGTGAAACAGAAACGAATACATGGGCAGCGAGGCCACGGTGATAATGCTTGCTGCCGTCATGGGGGTTAAAGTGTCGCCCGCGGCGTAAAACGCACGGGCGTAAAGCCCCTGTGCCGACCAGCACACCAGCGAGAGCGAAAACCAGAAGAAGTAGATTGCCGTGGCCTGGGTGTCCGCGAAATTGAATCTTCCGCGCCGGTAGACCAAATCAATCAGGGGCAGCGCCGCGCCCATCATCCAGGCGCTGGCTAGGAACGAGGCCGCGCCAACGCGGTAGACCGAATCATTGACCGTCTGGGCAAAATCCTTCAGGCGCTTTTCATTGAACAGTCGCGCAAAGAACGGCAACGATGCTTGTCCGGTGGCCTGGCCCAACACTGCAATCGGCACCGCGAACAATCGTTTCGCATAATTCAGCCGGGCGATATCGCCGACACCGCTGGCCGCGTAATGCCGCAGAATCCAATCATCCGCCGCCACCAGCGATACTCCCAGCATGAGCGGAACCGAGAGCCGCAACCATTCGCGAAATGCGGGATTGGTCACATCAAACGACGGCTTGAATCCGGTGCCGATCCGAGCGGCGCCGATCACGCTGGCCAGGAACGGACCGACAAAGCTGCCCACCAAGGCGCCGTACGCGAGTGACGCGATTCCGAAATGGTGACCACCAATCACGCCTCCGGCAATGATGAAGAAGTTGTAGATCAACGGTCCGAATGCGGGGAATAAAAATAATCGGTGCGAGAGCAAGACCGCCGAAACCACTCCGCCGACGTAGAAGAAAATCTGAGCCGGCAGCAGAATGCGCGTGAGGTGAATGCAAAGATCGATCTTGTCAGGGGAAAATCCCTTGACGAACCAGCGCACAAACTGCGGGGCATAGATCTCGGTCAGGATGGTTCCGACAACCAGCACGGCAGTCATTACGGTGATGATGATGGAGAAGGTTTTCTTGGCATCAGCTTCACGCTTCTCGGCCAGAAACCGAGTGTAGATCGAGATGAAGGTGATCGAGGCCGCGCCTCCGGCGACGATGTAGTTCAGGAAATCCGGAAGGGTGAAGGCAGCGACGTAGG
This sequence comes from uncultured Acidobacteriaceae bacterium, assembly GCA_963772045.1. GTDB lineage: Bacteria > Acidobacteriota > Terriglobia > Terriglobales > Acidobacteriaceae > Sulfotelmatobacter. The sequence goes on from CAVYWC010000010.1 coordinate 492,693, forward strand.
CATCGGTCTGGGATCCCGCGCCGAAAGCATAGGCGATATAGGCCTCGCGCGCGTATCCAATGACGCGAGACGCCATAACTGTGCCCATCAACAAAAGCGTCGCGGAAAAAGCCGTGTGCTGGTGCGATGGGCGGAAAAAGCGCAGGAACCTGGTCATTGAGATCCGATAAGGAACTCCAATCTTATCGGAATCTCAAACGATTAAAGGTGATCGAAAGTAATCCGCGCGGAAAAATTCAGTTGCTCGCCCGTATGGGGAAAGTGGGTACACTACCGCAACTCGGCTTCAAGGCGCAATCAACTGCGCCGTGTACTGGGACAATCTTCCAGGAGACTACGGAAAAAGTCCTCCAACCGCAAAAACAACCCTCCCAGCGGCTGAAGCCGCAGCTCGTTTTTGAACGATTTGCGGCACGAGTGGAGCTCGCCCCCTTCCCAAAACAGTGCGGGTTCCGACTTTTTCCGCAATCCTCTAGGGCGCAACCCAAACTTTCTTGGCCGAAACCAGATCTACGTTTGGCTGCTCGCAATTTAAGCGAACCGATTGCCATCCCGCCTTTTTCGGCGTTTGCGCGAGAAAAGTCAGCAGGTACTGGTGCGAAAGCCGGTCCACCATCTGATCGAAATAGGGCGTGAACGACACCGGCGGTCCGGTGAATCCTATGTAGTAAGCTTCTCCTCCGGTCTGGTCGGCAACATCGGCAAGATAGAGCTGGCCCCAATAGCTCTCCCAATAGCTGTGGCCAAAGTGACCGGCGTCCGGTTCGTAGATGGCGGAAACCATGACGTGGGCGCGCAAGGCGTCGTCAACGGCCGCATCCAGATAAGGATCCTGCAGATTGAATTCACCGTAGTAGCGATCGATTCCGTCGGTGATCATCATGACCGCGCGGCGAGGCGCGCCGTCGTCGGGCCAGCGCTTAACCAGATCGCTGAGCGAAAAATAAGGACTGGCATTGGCGCCGCCGATCCCCATGGGCAGCCGCACCGACTTCGACGCGGCGGCATGATCGGTGGTCAGGTTCTGCACGACCCGGGCAATGCCGTTCTGCATGTATGCCACACCGACCTTCGTGGTGTCGGGCTGGCTCTCAATTAATTTTTTAATGTCGTTGAGTTGCGTACCAAGATTCTCGCTGGCACTGTCGTCAATCAGAATGAACAGGTCGAGCGCGGCATGATCTCCGGTCGCGGGAATCCACTCCGTGACTTTGTCGCGCGTCTTTCCCTGGTACACCAAGACGTCGTCCTGGTTGATCACCGGCACGGTTTTGCCTTTTCGCGGCTCGGCGGTGACCACGAGTTGCGTAGGAACTCCTTGTTCTGAGGGCGTCTGTTGAGGCTGGGCACTGGCCAACGCGCATAACCATGGAGCCATGGCAACGAGCGCCAGCAGAGAAAAATATCGCTTCATCTCTCTTCGCCTTTCTTTGCGTTTCGGGAGTGGCCTTAGCAATCAGCTAATCCCGCTTCTAGCTTCTTAGATGTAGCGAGGCGGGGTACAAGATGCGCGAATCCGTCGCAAGCGCCCACCGTGCCTGAATCGAGTGCTCTGGATTGTGTTGGATCGCGGAGAAGACGTGACAAGCCACGCGCTTTCAACAACTTAGCTTTTGATCTTCCTTTGATACCGGTTTGACTATGCGTGCATTGCCCTAAGTACTGCCTGCGAGCGAAATTGGCAGGCAGTCGTACGGGAGGCCGCAAAGGAGGCAGGAATGGCAGCACAAGCGAATCAGGTGATGACCGAATTTTGCGAACAGGGTGACCCGCGCCTGCTGTCTGAAATGAGGCCGATGCCAATTTCTCCAGACATGTTGCGCATCCAGCAAAGTTGGATGGCAGCGCCGGAGAAACGCGCGCTGCTTTACTTGGCCGCGCGTACGCCGGAATGGGTGAATCCCGACCAACTTACGGTTTTGGGCCTGGGGGCACAGATCGGGGCAGGCGCGTTTTACGCCCTCGCCAAATTCGATCGGCTGGCCCTGATCGGAGTTATCGCTTGTCTGGCCTTGAACTGGCTGGGCGATTCCCTGGATGGCACGCTGGCCCGCGTGCGCGAGCAGCAGCGTCCCCGGTATGGATTTTATGTCGATCACATGGTCGACACTTTCGGTGCTCTCGCGCTGATGGCAGGGCTGGCCGCATCGGGCTACATGCGTCCCGCGATCGCGATCGGATTGCTCATCGGCTTTCTTACGCTCTCGATCCAGTCGTATCTTGCAACTCATACTCTGGGCGAGTTCAGGCTCTCGTTTTGGCGCTTTGGTCCGACGGAGCTGCGCATTCTGCTCGCGATCGGAAACCTGGCCTTGTTCTGGAAACCGGTCGCGCATGTTTTCGGCCGTGCTTATCGTCTGTTCGATGTTGGCGGAGTCATTGGGATTGCTGGCATGGCAGCAATGCTGGGTGCGTTTACCCTGCAAAACACGCTTCTGCTTTATCGCGAAGAAAGGATCGCGGAGTGAATTCCAAACCTCTTCTTTACGATCCTCCTCTTTACGATTGGGGTGAGACCAGTCAGCTGCCTTTAGAGGCGGGCACGAGACCAGTAGCAGCGACCTCGACCTTGGTTCGATGGGGCAAGTTCAATCTGGTGGGCGCCGTCGGCATAGGCGTGCAATTTGGCGGGTTGTTTCTTTCGAAGGGAGTGCTGCACTTTCATTATCTAGTCGCGACTGCAATCGCGGTCGAGATCGCGGTGCTGCATAATTTTGTCTGGCACCAGCAGTTCACCTGGGCCGATCGGCTCAGGTCATGTACCGATGGAGAAGACGTAAGGTCAGGTCGAAGGGGCGCTCACTGGATTCGCATGGAACGGGCTCAAGGCTCTGTCCTCCGGCTTTGGCGATTTCATCTGGCCAATGGAGCAGTCTCAATTGTTGGCAATTTAGTCTTGATGAAAATTATGGTTGGTGTCGCAGGCATGAACTATCTCGCCGCGAATGCCCTCGCGATCCTGGCGTGCTCGCTGGCCAACTTTCTACTGAGCGATCGATGGGTCTTCGATGACGGATCCGCGGAATGTTGAGTCTGCCGGGCTATGTTTCGGATGCTTCACCACTTGCAAGTCAGAGGGTGATGACAACCTTCCCGTAGTTCTTGCCTTGCTCCAGCAGTTCGTAAGCCTCGACCGCGCGGTCGAGTGGGAAGACGTGTCCGACCTGGGGGTGGAGGCGGTCTTCTGCGATCCATGCCGAAAGCTGACGCCAGGCCGGCTCCATGACTTCCGGTTTTCGCGAAAGATAACTCAGCCACAATCCTTGGACCATAGCCGACTTCGCATACAGGGCGCGAACGTCGAGTTTCGGCTGTTTTCCCGTGACCGTACCGTACTGAATAACGCGGCCGAAATCGCGCAGAGAGCGCAAGCTCTTTGCGGTATGTTCGCCGCCGAGCATTTCGAATACGGCATCGACGCCTTCGCCGTGCGTGAGATTTTTCACGACTTCTTCATAGTCGTGCTGTTTGTAATTGATTCCGTGCTGCAGCCCGAGTTCCTTCACACGCTTCAACTTTTCGTCGGAAGAGGACGTGCCGTACATCTCCACTCCCAGCAAATGTCCGATCTGCACGGCCGCGGTACCCACACCTCCCGCAACCGCATGGATGAGAACACGATGCGTTCGGCCAGCTCGGGCGGGAGTTGTCATCCCGGCCTGCCAATATCCGAGGTAAGCGGTGAAATAATTGACCGGAAAGGCAGCCGCCTGCTCATCGCTCCAGAAGTCCGGAACAGGCCACAGCATGTTCAGGTAGGCTGCGGCTTTTTCCGCAAAGGCGCCCCACTGGGCATAACCCATGACCCGGCGTCCGGTCTCCTCGATCCCGGAGAACTCGCGGCCCGCAATAAGCGGAGCAGGCGGGGTGCCGGGGTATCCGCCCTTGGTAGTCATTACGTCAGCGAAGTTCAGTCCGCCGACGCGGACGCGGACCACCGACTGGCCAGTCTTGGGCGTTGGCTCAGGAGCGTCTTCAACGTGGAGAGCATCCGGACCGGAGAGTTGCATAATCACGAGCGCTTTCATGATGAAAAGTGTAGCAGGGAGGCCGAGCCAGATGATCCGCTCCCAGGGTGGCCGACCGTTTACAGCGGGTATATACTGCTTGCGATTAGATACTAACCACCCGGCCACGCCCCTTCAGGCCGGGACGGGGCGCATATTATTCCCCCTGATTCTTACGCGCCCCGACATTCGCAAGGCCGGTTCTTGCCGGGGCGGCAAGGAAGCGGCGGGGTGCATCGTGCCGAGAGTTTGGCAATGCTGCATGCTGCATCCGCGGGGAGGTTGCCGTGGATATTGTTCTGGTACGTTTTCTTTTTGTCATTGTTGTTGCCATTACTTGCTTCCTCATTCAGCCCTTCGGACGGACGGCCCCGGTTGATGCAGGCATTGGCGCGCTGATTGGCGCCGGTATTGTCCTGTTTGAGTGGAAGCTGCGGACCATCAGCCTGAAGAGGCTGATCGGCGCTGCCGTGGGCAGCATTCTGGGCATCTGCGGAGCTTATCTTTTCGCGCTCGTGATCCGGAGCAGTGTTCCACCCGGAAACACGCAGAGCTTTCTGCAAATCCTGGTAATGCTCCTGATGGCCTATGTGGGTCTGATCGTCGGCGCGAACAAGGGCGATTTACTCAACCTGGCGGCGCTGGGCGGGATCTTCGGCGGAGAAAAGCAGGGCAAGAAAAGCTACAAGATTCTTGACACCAGCGTCATCATCGATGGACGCATCGCCGACATCGCCGAAACCGGCTTCCTTGACGGCATCATTGTCACGCCGCAGTTCGTTCTTCGAGAGCTGCAACTGGTGGCGGATTCCGCCGACTCACTGAAGCGGAACCGGGGGCGCCGTGGCCTCGACATCCTGCAGCGCCTGCAAAAAGTGGCCAACCTGCAGATTCAGATCGTGGAAGATGATTTCCCCGCCGTTCGCGAAGTCGACCTCAAGCTGATCGAACTGGCGAAAGTGTACGAGGGCAAGATCATCACCAACGACTTCAATCTCAATAAAGTTGCGCAACTGCAGGGCGTAGAAGTGCTGAACATTAATGAGCTGGCCAATTCCCTGAAGCCGATTGTGCTCCCAGGCGAGACGATGCGGGTATTCATCCTGAAGGAAGGAAAAGAATACAACCAGGGCGTGGCTTATCTCGATGACGGCACCATGGTTGTGGTTGACAACGCGAGGAAGATGATCGGCAAGACGATTGACGTCTCGGTCACTTCGGTGCTGCAAACCACGGCCGGCAAGATGATCTTTGGAAAGTGGGACGAGCGTGCTTCGTACTCGCGCCCCGCAACGCCGGTTTCGCCTCATGCTCCGGCAGTCGCCGTACCAGTCACTACCGCCCCTACAGCCGTGCCGGGTCCGAGTATCGAAAGCAAACCGGGCTTGTGAGGCGTCAGTAGGCAAACTCAGCGAGAAGGAGATCCAGACGCTCGAGACTACGCGCTCGCTTCGCTCGCGGAGCGGAGGAATGCCTCCGCCCCTACACAGACATCAGTATTTAATTCTTGCTCGGCTTCTTCGGCATCAGATCACACTCTTTCCGAAGCATATCGAAGTTGAGCCCCTGCGGGGAGAATTCGGCAATCTGCCGTCCACTGCGCGTGGGTAACGCGATATTGAATACCTGCGCCTGAATCATGCCTCGGGCCGTGCCTTTGTCCATTGACAGAAACTGACGCTCCCAGTTCCAGCCATGATAGCTGTGCGTATCGTCGATGCGGACTTCGACTTCGAGCTGCGGCTGTCCCCAGAAGCCCGGCCGGTTGGGAGGTGGGAGCCGAACTCCCGGATTGAAAAGCGCCTGCTTCAGTTTCCCGGCCTCGCAAAACAGTTCGACGCGAGGCTTGTAGTCCGGATCTTCGCGAAAGTAATTGTTGGACAGGAGTTCGAAGCGAACTTTGTGAGCCCCGGTCATCTTGTCTTCCGATTTGAATGCCATCCAGTTGCCGCCGGCGGAAACGCCGTCCTGTTCGCCCTGATAGGGGCTCAATGACCCGTTCTGCGCCAGCATTGAGATCGCGGCAGCGCACAGCAATGCCAGAGCCAGTGCCACGCCAGTCCATCGCTTCGATGTAGGAATAGAGAGCCAATCTTTCACAGTTTCCTCCACACAGTTTCCTCCACACGACGTTCCCAACCTATATTGAACCCGGAAGGGCGGGGAAAAGTTGCTCAACCAGAGTCCCGGGGGTGAAATTGAAGGCAGGCGCTGGGGGGAATTAGCGCGTATCGACCCTCAGATCCAGATAGACTTGCGAGCGATCATCGAACTGGCTGACCGACTTTGTCTCGCTCTTGTGCCCTTTGTATTGGGCATAGATTTCATAGTCAATGGCCGTCGAAAGCGCGGGAAAACGGTAGGTTCCATCCGGTCCGACGATATAGGTTTTGATGGAACGGGTGCGGGTGTTGGTAAGGTAAACGATAGCGTCGGGCAGAGGATTATCCTGACCATCGAGCACTTTGCCCAAGACGAGTCTGCCGGCGGATTTGTCCTTTTTGTCGGGTGTCGCGCTGGAGGCGCCCGCCAGGACCAGAAGCAAGGCGCACAGCAAAGCCCCGGCCAACACGATTCGCCTGTTAGTCATTGTGAACTCATTGTCTCACGCTTGAAACGCTTCCGGAATATTTAGTAGATGAGATGCAGGCCAGTATCCTCGCGTTCATCGTCGTAGATATGAACGGTGACTTCCTGCGCCAAGTGCAGGGGCCTGCCGTCAAGGCCCTTGATGCCTTTCACATTGGCAGAGAGGATGTAATCGGATTCGCCTACGGGAACCCGCTGGGCGAACTCGCCATGGTGATCGGAGTAAACCTCCCAGCGAGTTTTCTTGGGTTTGTCGGTGGCGCGGCGGATCTTCACAGTGACGCCGTAAACCGGGTGATTATCCGGTCCCCAGACGGTGCCAAAAATGAGAGCGTAGGGCTTATCGGCTTTTGTGTGCTGCGGAGTGGCGCTCAACTGATTCGAAGGCGAACCGCACAGGAATGTCGTGATGAAAAACGCGATGGCAACTGACTTCAAGGAAGCAGTCCGCTGGCGGAGCTTAGGAGTAATCACCGTCTTCACTTTCCTCCACTTCTTCCTCTTCATCTTCATAGCCCTCTTCCACTGCTTTCAGTTCCAGTGGATTGATCGTGACCACTTCAAAATCGGTGCCACACTCGGGGCAAGAAATGACTTCGCCCTCGTCCACTTCTTCCTCTTCTACATCCAGGTCGTTGTCGCACTCAGGACATAAAACCATAAAGCCTCCGTCCACCGTTAGATCCTCCTGATAATATTTAGATTCTCTCCGGCTGTTGGTCAAGGGGATCGGGCAGAAACCTTAATACGGGTGGACAACTCTGGGGCGTCCACTGGCGCTCGCGTTTGTGGGAATGAAATCGCATTCGAGGTTGGCTGAGAACCATGCCCTCTATGGTTAAAATCATCTCCAAAATTGCTCTGATAGTTGCCAGTTTCAGTTTCAGTTTTCTCCATCTGATGTGCGCGGCGCGGTCGGCAAGCTCCCAGACGCCCGCTTACAGCGACCCGCAAATCGCCGCGGCGTTGAAACAGATTTCCGCCGAGCGCATTCGCGCCAACATTGCAAAACTCGTCAGCTTCGGGACTCGCTCCACTATTTCGGCGCAGGATGACGCCTCGGTTGCGAAGGGCCGCGGGATCGGCGCGGCGCGGGAGTGGATCAAATCGGAATTCGAAGCTTATTCCAAAGACTGCGGCGGGTGCCTCGAAGTGAAGACCGACAGCTACCTCGAGCAACCCGTTGATCGTATTCCAAGTCCCACTCAAATCACCAATGTTTATGCGGTGCTGAAAGGCACCGATCCGGTGAACGCAACGCGCATCGTGCTGGTTACCGGCCACTACGATTCGCGGGACAGCGACAATTTCGACGGCAGCGGCGATGCTCCTGGCGCTAACGATGATGGCAGCGGCACGGCCGTCAGCCTGGAGTGTGCCCGCGTGCTCAGCAAAATTAAATTTCCGGCGACGATTATTTTTCTGACGGTTGCCGGGGAAGAGCAGGGGCTTTATGGCAGCCACCACTTTGCCCAAATGGCGAAGGAGCAGGGCTGGGATCTTGAAGCGGTGCTGAACGATGACATTGTCGGCGGCGACAAGAATCCGGGGCAAGATTCGGCCGTCGTGCGCGTGTTTTCGGAGGGCATTCCAGTCGCAGCCACCGACCGGGAAATACGCCGCATTCGCATGCTGGGCGGCGAAAGCGATTCCGGATCGCGCGAACTGGCGCGCTACATCGCCGATGTGGGCCAAACCTACGACACCGGCGTGACACCCATGCTCGTCTTCCGGCTGGATCGCTATCTGCGCGGCGGCGATCATTATTCCTTCAATCAGCACGGATTCCCGGCCGTCCGCTTCACCGAGTATCGCGAAGATTTTCACCATCAGCATCAGAATCCTCGAGTGGAAAACGGCATCGAATATGGCGACTTGCTCAAGTTTGTCGATTTCGATTACGTGGCGCATGTGGCGCGTTTGAATGCGGCGACTCTGGCGTCGATGGCCACTGCGCCTGCGCCCCCGGCCAATGTGCATCTGCTGACGAAAGGCTTGGAGAACGACTCCACGCTGACCTGGGACCCTTCGCCGGGCGGGCTGGCCGCAGGATATGAAATCGTCTGGCGGCCGACCAGCAGTCCCGATTGGGAGCACGCACAGAGCGTGGGAAATGTAACGCGCTTCACCACTCCGATTTCGAAAGACGAAAACATCTTCGCGGTCAGAGCCGTCGATGCCGCTGGACATCGCAGCCTGCCTGTCGTTCCAGCCCCGGAGCGCTGAGAGAACTGCCGCGGCGGTGAACGAGTAGAATGAGATTCGAGAGAAACAGAGGAAATCCGTGAGACGTGGCGAACCAATGACGCTGAGCCTGCCCCCGTTTACGCGGGCGGTGATCTGGCTGCTGGGAATCAACACCAGCGTTTTTCTGCTGATGGAACTCCTGGATATACTGCGAATTCCTGTGTTCGGGTATGTCCTCGAATACTTCGGCCTGATCCCGATGGAAGTCATCCGGCATGGTTGGATCTGGCAGATGGCAACCTACAGCGTCATTCATGTCGGCTTCTGGCACTGGTTTGGAAACATGCTCGGCCTTTGGATGTTCGGAGCCGCGATTGAAAGCGCTTGGGGACCGCGCCGCTTCGTTGAGCTTTACGTGGTTGGTGTCATTGGCGCGGCCGTATCGACGATTGCGCTTTCCTATGCGCACATCCTGGGCAATCCGTTTCAGCCCACGGTCGGAGCTTCGGGCGGCGTCTTCGCCATTCTGATCGCCTTCGGCATGATGTTCGGCGATAACGAGATCATGCTGATCCCGCTCCCCTTCACGATCAAGGCCAAGTATTTCGTGGGGATTCTGATTGTTGCCACGGTCGCGCTGGCCATGTCGGGTGGGGGAAACGTAGCTTACGTGGCACACCTTGGCGGCTTACTATTCGGCTATCTGTACGTGAAGCGCGGGCCGAAGCCGGCGATGGCCAATGTAGGACTTAGCGAACGCTATTTCGGTCTGCGCAACTCCTACTACCGATGGAAGCGCCGGCGCGCGGCGAAAAAATTCGAAGTCTACATGCGGAAACACGATCGCAATGTGGAATTCGACGAGCACGGCAACTACGTCCCTCCCGAGGATGACGCGCGCAAGGGCAATGGCGGCGGCAAATCGGGCTGGGTGAACTGAGGATTGGCGGTGTACAGAGGCGCTCGCTCGTCGTGGTCATAGTGCACTTGTTTCCGGTCATCCTGAGTGAAGTTTTCGTCCGCGATAGCGGACGAAAACGCAGTCGAAGGATGTCCTCTCAACTCGCGTTATCGAAGGACAGCGCAAGGCGTTCCCGGCAGAAAGTCAGGTTGGGTGACAATTCTTCGATAAGCCGCTAGAGCTGCAGGGGGACAAGGTGTCCCTCGACTGCATGACTGATTCACTTCGCGAACTAGTAACTCCGCTCAGGATGACAGTCGGAGACTGGCTCAAGTTGAAAACAGTCCCTCAGGATGAGACGTCGAAAAATTTATCGAATTCCTGGAATACTTCTCTCGGCAACTCTTGCCGCCTGGCCTTCCCTTTAAATCCCAAATCGTGACCTGCACCTTCGACCACCACCAGCTTCGTCTTGCCGGGGATCATCTTGATCGCTTGTTCTAACTCCTCAATCGAGCCGAAGGGATCGCGGGTGCCGTGCACGAACAGAGCAGGAGTGCGCAGATTGGGCAGATGCTGCGTGCGCTGTTGCTCCGGCTTGCGGGGCGGATGCAGCGGATAAGAAAGCAGCAGCAAACCGGCGGCTATGTCTGGTTCTTCGGCGCATAGGATGCTCGACTGCCGTCCACCGTACGAATGTCCGCCGAGAAAGATCTGGCCCGGAGTTTGAACCGTGAGTGCCCCGGTTCTCGCAACTTCGGCGAGAACTGGGGCACCCACGGTTTTCTTTAGAATCGCAATCGCATTCTTCAATCCCTCGCGGTCGTGCGCCGCCTCGCCGGGACCCGGGGGTCCCCAGGGGCGCACTTGCCGGAAAGGAAGATCGCAGCGCAGCACGGTAAATCCTGCTGCACAGAACGTCTCAGCCAGCGCGATCAGCAGCGGTGCTTGCGCATTCCCGCCTGCACCATGGGTGATGACCAAGCCATCGTTGTTCGGATTGTCAGGAACATGCAGAAATCCGCGAACGTGAGGCTCGACGGAGTCGTCGACGAATAAGTGTGTGGGCGTGCCGAGCAAGAGATTATTTTAAATGGGTGCGAGCACGACCGAAACTGCCCCTACGGTCGCATCGTAAAAGCCCGATTGACAGTCCCGAATAGAAAAGGGATTCTCCTTTAAGGGCGAAAACATATGTACATGCACGAGAAGCTTCTCAAGGCGAGAGGGATCATTTTCACGATCGGCTTGGCTATTGTGATCGCAGTGTGGAAGTTCATCGTTCAATGAGATTGGTCGCTCCATACGGAACCGGCCACCAGGCCAGCGCCTGGTTTTCGCAAGCCACCAGGAGCTCAGACTCCCAACTTGTGGTGCATAGGTGGTTAGCCCTTGACGAATTGTTTTTGCTATTTCTCGGCGGGCACTTCCCTCAGCGTCTCGTACACCTTCACGATCTCAATTTCATTTCCTAATCGCGCCCAGCAGCGGAGCAAGTCGGCGTCTTCCTGGGCGGCGCGGCGCGCGTCTTCCGATTTCCAGTAGCGTAGCAGAACATAGTTCAACTCACAGTCGCGATAGAGCAAATCGCGTCCGTAACCCTTGGCCGTCAGTATGGAGGTAAGTTCGCGCCACGTCGCCAGCGACTGGGCTTCCATGTCGGGCACGGGCTTCCACACTGCCACAGACAAAATCTCTGGTCCTGCAAGACTCGCTAGCGGCATAAGTGGGGATTATAGCTCGCAGCACTCATCGGCTGATTGCGATTGTTAACTGCTTTTCGATCCTCTGGGCCGGGTCGGTTTCCCAGGTCCTTCCGGATGCACAATGCGTTCGGCTTCTTCGCTGGTGACGATGTGGAGACGCATGAGGTTGGTCGAGCCTGAGGCCTGGCGCGTTCCCGCAACGACGCCCAAAACGTCCCCCGGCTCAAGGACGCCGCGGCGAACCAAAGCCTGCTCCGCCATGGTGACCATCTGCTCCGCCGAATGAGCCTGGCGGCAGCGCACGGGATGCACTCCCCAAAACAGATTCAGCCGATGCACGACCGGAACGACGTGCGTGAAGGCATAGATCGGCGCCTTCGGACGGTGCTTCGAGATCATGCGAGCGGTGTTGCCGGTTTCGGTGAAGATGGCGATCGCGCCCATAGGCAGATCTTCGGCTGCATGGGCAATGGATTCGCAGATGGTTTCGGCAACGGAGAGCCGTCGGCGCTCGCGCCGCCGCGGCTGAGTGAAATCGCGGAGATTGCTTTCGGCTTCGACCATAATCCGCGACATGATCGATACCGATTCTCGGGGATACTGTCCGCTCGCGGTTTCGGCCGAGAGCATTACGGCATCGGAGCCATCGAAGATAGCATTGGCCACGTCACTGGTTTCGGCGCGCGTAGGACGCGGGTTTTCGATCATGGACTCGAGCATCTGCGTGGCCGTGATGACCGGCCGCCGCCAGGCAGCCGCTCGCCGGATCACATGCTTCTGAATGACGGGAACTTTTTCGGGCGCCACTTCCACCCCGAGATCGCCGCGCGCAACCATGACAGCATCGGCGACTTCCAGAATTTCTTCCAGATGATCGATGGCCTGCGGCTTTTCCAGCTTGGCGATGACGGGAATGTCGGCGCCATGGGCAGAAACGATTTTTTTGGCGGTACGCACGTCGGCAGCAGTGCGCACAAACGACAGGGCCACGGCGTCGATTCCATGCTTCAACCCGAATTCGAGGTCCTTGCGATCTTTTTCCGTGAGCGCGGGAATCGACAGCGCGATACCGGGAAGATTGATGCCTTTGTGCTCGCCCAGCGTGCCGCCGTGAATGACCTCGCAAATCACGTCTTTCCCGCGTATGGACCGAACCTGCAACTCGATGAGACCGTCGCTGAGCAGGATCTGCGTGCCCGGCGTGACTTCGCAGGCGAGATCGGGAAACGTAGTCGAGATTCGCTTCACTGTGCCCGGCACATTCTGGGGTGTAATGGTCACGGAGGAGCCGGTCTTCAGCAGAACGGGCTCATGGCCTTCGAGTTGTCCGGTACGAATTTTCGGCCCTTGCAGGTCCTGCAGGACGCAAATCGTGCGCCGCTCGCGCTCGGCAGCGTGTCGCAGCCGGGCGATGTTGTGCGCGTGCTCTTCATGCGAGCCGTGAGAAAAATTCAGCCGCGCGACGTCCATACCCAGCCGCAGCAGATCGCGCATCACGGCTTCGGAATTCGAAGCCGGGCCGATGGTGCAGATGATCTTGGCGCGGCGTCCGTTGCGGGTAGGGATTTCCTCTGGCGTTTTGTTAGCTTTCAATGAGTCCTCGACGGAAAAGTTACGATGAACCGTTGGAGCGATTCTAGAAAGTATGCGCGACCGCGCTAGTTGCTGCCAACCAGAATCTACGAGCGAGGTACTTCGGAGAGGAGCGTGGACCGTCCGCCTTGGGCGGACTCGGTCTGCCGAGGCATCTGCTTCCCACCCACCCCTACTCCGACTTGCGGGTGTTAATTGCGGTCAATTCTTTTCCCAGTCTCGCCCTGGGGAACAGCAACGCGTTCAGTTCGGCCCCGACCAGAACAACCAGGGATACCATGTACATCCAGACCAGCAACGCCATGCCGGCGCCGAGCGATCCGTAAATCGTGGTAAAGTCGCCAAAATGCTGCAGGTAGGCACGGAATCCGATCGTGACGGAAAACCAGACGACCGTCGCCAGCGTCGCACCGGGAATCACGCTATGCCACGGCTGGGTGCGCGGCACGGCGTGGTGATAGATCAGCGCGATCACGGAAATGCTGGTGAGAGTGGCAATGACCCAGCGGATTCCGCCCCATAACAGCAGGATATAGGCGCTGAAATCGGGGTCGATGTAAGTCAGGAGCCGGGTCTCAAATTTACTGCCTACGGCAACCAGGAGAGTCGCAAAGGTCATGGGAACGAGGGCGAAGATGACAAGCCCGAACGCGATCAGACGTTCTTTGACCAGCCCCCAGGTCTTCGGCAATTCGTAACAGCGGCGGAAGCCATCCATCCACGAGATCATGACGCCGGAAGCGGTCCACAGTGAAATCAGAGATGTCGTGAATAAAAATCCAACCGGATGCTTCGCTGTGCCCTTCAGGTAGGTCATGGCGGTGCTGCTGCCGGCCGGCAGAATACTGCCCAGGGCGTATTGGATTTCGCGAACATACGGTCCGCCCTTGCGCCAGCTCGCGAGCGAAGCACCGATGATCAGCAGTACGGGAAAGAAGGTGAGGATCGCCGAATAGGCCGACGCTTTGGCCGTGGCAAACGCGTCGTGTTGAAACGCGCGCCACGTCGACACCCATATCAGCCGGAGGGTTCGCAGCATTCGTTGCCCTAGATTAGGGCCGGGAGGCACAGCGTGCAAAGAGGGAAGTGTGGCAGGTTCCTCGATCCGCACTCGTTGGGGGGTCGCGTGCATTCTTTATAGTTAAAAGTTAAGTCGGGAGCGAACTGTATCCACTCCCGACCTGATTTCGCTACGGATTATTCTGCTGCGGGCAATTCCGCCGGCAGATCTTCGTTTTCGCCCTCGTGCCGCATGAGTTCGAGAGCGCGTTCGGCCTCTTCATATGCCGCCGAGACTTCCGCCTGTACCTTAGCCGCGGCCTCTTCCATTTCTGGCGAGAGACGCACGTTGCGGTAGTACTCCATGCCGGTTCCGGCGGGGATGAGGCGTCCGACGATGACGTTCTCCTTCAGACCGCGCAGGTGATCGACTGCTCCCTGGATGGAAGCTTCGGTGAGCACGCGTGTGGTCTCCTGGAACGAGGCCGCCGAGATGAACGAATCGGTGGAGAGCGATGCTTTGGTGATGCCCAGGAGCAGCGGACGGCCGGTAGCCGGCTTGCCGCCCTGCGCAATCACGCGATCGTTCTCCTCGCGGAAGCGGAACTTGTCGAGCTGTTGCTCGAGCAAGAACTGCGTATCGCCCACATCTTCAACCTTCACCCAGCGCATCATCTGCCGCACAATCACTTCGATGTGCTTGTCGGAGATGTTCACGCCCTGCAGGCGGTAGACCTCCTGGATTTCGTTCACTAGGTAAGCCTGCAGCTCTTTCTCGCCGAGCACGGCCAGGATATCGTGCGGGTTGAGCGGGCCGTCCATCAAAGGCTCGCCAGCTTTCACCCGTTCGCCTTCCTGCACGTTGATGTGAACGCCGCGCGGAACCGAGTACTCCTTCTCTGTTCCGTTATCGGCGACCACGTAGACTTTGCGCTGGCCCTTCGAGACCTCGCCGAACTTGACCGTGCCATCGATCTCGCTGATGACCGCAGTCTCATGCGGCTTGCGGGCTTCAAACAGCTCGACCACGCGCGGCAGACCACCGGTGATGTCTTTCGTCTTGGTGGTTTCGCGCGGGATCTTCGCCAGTACATCGCCCGGGCTGACGGTGTCGCCATCCTGCACCATAAGGTGCGAACGCGACGGCATCAGGTAGCGCTTGCTGCTCTTGCCCTTGATCACGATCGCGGGCTGGCGCTTCTCGTCCGGAGAATCGCCGACCACGTGCCGCGACAAGCCTGTGACTTCGTCCACCTCTTCGTGCAGCGTCACGCCCTCCTGCAAGTCTTTGAACTGGACCGTGCCGCCGATTTCGGTGAGGATTGCGAAGGTGTAGGGATCCCACTCGACCATGACTTGCCCGAGCGTAACCGGAGCGCCTTCGCTCACTTTGACCTTAGCGCCGTACACAACCGAATAGCGTTCGCGTTCGCGGTTCTTTTCGTCGACCACTGCGATGGAGCCCTGCCGATTCATTACGACCAGATCGCCAGTCTTGGATTTAACGGTTTGCAATCCGATGAAGCGCACCGTACCGTTGTTCTTAGCCTCAAGGCGCGACTGCTCGGAGACTCGCGATGCCGTTCCGCCGATGTGGAAGGTACGCATCGTGAGCTGCGTTCCCGGTTCGCCGATGGACTGGGCCGCGATGACTCCGGTGGCTTCGCCTAGTTCGACGAGGCGTCCGGAAGCCAGGTTGCGGCCGTAGCACATCACGCACACACCGCGCTTCGATTCGCAGGTCAGCACCGAACGGATTTTCACCCGCTCGATGCCGGCAGCCTGAATCGCTCCCGCAAGATCCTCCGTGATTTCCTGGTTAATGTCGACAATGACGTTGCCGTCATAGTCTTTGATTTTCTCGAGCGACACGCGGCCGACGATTCGATCGCGCAGCGGCTCGATAATCTCGCCGGCTTCCACAATGCCCTGCACGTAAATGCCATCGACCGTGCCGCAATCGTATTCGCTGATGATCACGTCCTGCGCCACGTCGACCAGACGCCGCGTCAGATAGCCCGAGTCGGCGGTCTTAAGCGCCGTGTCGGCCAATCCCTTGCGGGCGCCGTGGGTGGAGACGAAATATTCGAGCACCGTCAGTCCTTCACGGAAGTTCGCCGTGATGGGCGACTCGATGATTTCGCCCGAAGGCTTAGCCATCAATCCGCGCATGCCCGAGAGCTGGCGAATCTGCTGTTTCGATCCGCGAGCGCCGGAGTCGGCCATGACGTAAATCGGATTGAGTTCGCCTTCCTTGTCGCGCTTCTGCATTTCACCGAACATCTCATCGGCCACCTTTTCCGTGATCGCCGACCAGATTTCGATGACCTTGTTGTAGCGCTCGCCGTTGGTGATGGCGCCGTCGAGATATTGCTGCTGAACGTCCACGACCTGCTTCTCGGCGCCTTTGACCAGCATTTTCTTGCTGTCGGGAATGACCATGTCATCGATGCCGATGGACAAGCCGGCGCGCGTGGCGAAGCGGAAGCCCAGTGTCTTGACTTCGTCGAGCATCTTGACTGTGGTCTCGAGTCCGAACCGCAGGTACCCGTAGTTGACGAGGGCGCCAATTCCCTTCTTCTTCAGAAGGCCATTGATGAAGGGCATGCTCTGCAGCCCGCCCTTGCCATCGGTGACATTCTTGGGAAGATGATCGTTCAGGATGGCGCGTCCAACCGTCGTGTTGATGAAGGCGCGATCGACCTGCACCGGATCGGTATGAATGATGTCCTGATCGTCGTACGCCGTAGTGAGGTCAATGAGTTCGCCCGAGTAGCGCAGACGAATCGGGCTGAGGGTCTCGACTTCTCCCGCATCGAGCGCCATCTGCACTTCATCGACGTTCGCGAAGGCGCGGCCCTCCCCCTTTGCACCGGGCTTGGCTTTGGTCAGGTAGTAGAGACCGAGAACCATGTCCTGCGTGGGCACAGTGATCGGCTGACCCGAAGCCGGCGAAAGAATATTGTGCGAGGCGAGCATCAACACACTAGCTTCGACCTGCGCTTCCGGAGATAGCGGAATGTGAACCGCCATCTGATCGCCGTCGAAATCGGCGTTGAACGCCGTGCAGACCAGCGGGTGAATCTTGATGGCCTTGCCTTCGACGAGGACAGGCTCGAACGCCTGAATGCCGAGGCGGTGCAGTGTAGGCGCGCGGTTCAGCAGGACGGGATGATCCTTGATCACTTCTTCCAGGATGTCCCACACGATCGGTTCCTGCTGCTCCACCATTTCTTTGGCTTGCTTGATGGTGGTGACGTTTCCGGTCTGCTCCAGGCGGTGATAGATGAAGGGCTTGAAGAGTTCCAGCGCCATCTTCTTCGGCAAACCGCACTGATGCAGCTTGAGTTCGGGACCGACCACGATCACCGATCGTCCGGAGTAGTCGACGCGCTTGCCCAGCAGGTTCTGACGGAAGCGTCCCTGCTTGCCTTTCAGCGTGTCGGAGAGCGACTTCAGCGGACGGTTATTGGCACCGCGCAGAATGCGGCCACGGCGGCCGTTGTCGAACAACGCGTCGACGGCTTCCTGCAGCATGCGCTTTTCGTTGCGCACAATCACTTCGGGCGCGTGCAGGTCCATCAGCTTCTTCAACCGGTTATTGCGGTTGATGACGCGGCGATAAAGGTCATTCAGATCCGAGGTGGCGAAGCGGCCGCCATCGAGTGGAACCAGCGGACGCAGCTCCGGTGGAATCACTGGGATCACGTCGAGAATCATCCAATGCGGCTTGTTGCCGCTCTTGCGGAATGCCTCGACCACTTTCAGGCGTTTCGCATACTTGAGCCGCTTCTGCAGCGAGCTCTCGTTTTTCATCTTCTCGCGCAGTTCGGTGGAAAGGCCGTCAGTGTCGACGCGCTTGAGCAGTTCCTTGATCGCTTCCGCGCCCATCATGGCCTTGAATCCGGCGGGACGGTACTGCTGATCGAGTTCGCGGAACTTGGCCTCGTCCTTGATGACCTCGCGCTCCTTCACCGGAGCGTCGCCAGGTTCGACCACGACGTAGGCTTCGAAATAGAGCACGGACTCAAGGTCGCGCAGAGAAATGTCGAGCAGATGCCCGATGCGGCTGGGCAATCCTTTAAAGAACCAGACATGCGAGCACGGCGATGCCAGCTCGATATGGCCGAGGCGCTCACGGCGGACTTTCGAGAGCGTAACTTCCACGCCGCACTTGTCGCAGATCACGCCGCGGTGCTTCATGCGCTTGTACTTGCCGCACAGGCACTCCCAGTCGGTGACCGGACCAAAGATGCGCGCGCAGAACAAGCCGTCGCGCTCGGGTTTGAAGGTACGGTAGTTGATGGTCTCGGGCTTCGTCACTTCGCCATGCGACCAGCTCCGGATTTTTTCCGGCGAGGCCAGGCTGATGCGAATGGCGTCAAAGTCCGCGATCACATTTGCCATTTCAAAAGGGGTCGAACGAAACAAGGTGTCCCTCCGCTTCCTGCTCTCTGCGGCAGTGGCCAGCGGTCAGTGGCCAGTTGCCAGTTTTTTATGTTCCGCGGTGACTGAGAGCCGTTGCCTCGCAGAACGTTCTTCAAAACTCGATTCAGCATCGCCAACGATCAGGGTCGCGCCGTGCTGGCCACTAACCCCTGATCACTGGCCACTAACTTTTTAATCCGCCGCCGCGCTCGCAGTTGGCTTCTTTTCTGCTGCCTTGATCAATTCCACATCGAGGCAGAGCGACTGCAACTCGCGGATCAGCACGTTAAACGATTCCGGCACGCCGGGCTCCATAGCGGCTTCGCCC
The DNA here is from genome assembly GCA_963772045.1 of uncultured Acidobacteriaceae bacterium. Classification (GTDB taxonomy): domain Bacteria; phylum Acidobacteriota; class Terriglobia; order Terriglobales; family Acidobacteriaceae; genus Sulfotelmatobacter. The sequence goes on from CAVYWC010000010.1 coordinate 511,431, forward strand.
TTGACGATGGCCTCGTAGATCTTGGTGCGGCCATAAACGTCGTCGGACTTCGCCGTCAGCAGCTCCTGCAGAATGAACGCCGCACCGTACGCTTCCAGCGCCCAGACTTCCATTTCGCCGAAGCGCTGTCCGCCAAACTGGGCTTTACCACCGAGCGGCTGCTGGGTGATCAGCGAGTACGGCCCGATGGAGCGCGCGTGAATCTTGTCGTCCACCAGGTGCGACAGCTTCAGCATGTAGATGTAGCCGACCGTGACCGGCTGTTCGAACTTCTCACCGGACATGCCGTCGTACAGAGTCGTCTTGCCCGAAGTTGGCAGACCCGCATGTTCGAGCAGCGCCTTAATCTCGCCTTCCTTCGATCCGTCAAACACGGGCGATCCCATGAAGACTCCATGCGCGAGGGTTGGAGCAACCGACTCCAGCTCTTCGTCGCTCATTTCGGCGATCGTGTCGGCGAGCTGCGAGCCCTTGAACAGCGCCTTCAACTCGCGGCGGATCGCTTCCGTCTTCGTGTTTTCCTTCAACAGTTGGGTGATCTTCCCGCCCAACTCGAAGCCCGCCCATCCCAGGTGGGTTTCGAGAATCTGTCCCACGTTCATACGGGAGGGCACCCCGAGCGGGTTGAGCACGATCTCAACCGGCTGCCCGTCTTCGAGGTACGGCATATCCTCTTCCGGCAGAATGCGCGCGATCACGCCCTTGTTGCCGTGACGGCCGGCCATTTTGTCGCCCACGCTCAGCTTGCGCTTCATGGCGACGTAAATCTTGACCAGCTTGATCACGCCTGGCGGCAGTTCGTCGCCTTTGGTGAGTTTTTCTTTCTTCTCGTTGACGATCTTCTTGAGCACGTCGATCTGGCGCGAGGTCATTTCCTCGATCTCGTCGATCTGCTCGTTCACCCGCGGATCCTTATCCGCATACTTGATGCGCTTCAGGTTGCGGGTTGAGATACGCTCGATTTCGTCGCGCGTCAGGATTGCACCCTTGGTCAGCAAGCGCTTGTTGGTGCGCTCATCGTGCAGGTCGGCCTGCACTTCCTTGCCGCCCAGAATGTTTTCCAGCCGCTTCAAGCGCTCGTCGGTCAGAATTCGGATTTCGTCCGAAAGGTTCTTTTCGAGCTTCGCAATCTGCGTGGCTTCAATCGCCTTCGCGCGTTCGTCTTTTTCCTGTCCCTTGCGCGAGAAGATTTTCACGTCGACGATCACGCCCTCGATTCCGGGCGGGCAGTAGAGTGAAGCGTCGCGAACGTCGCCGGCCTTTTCGCCGAAGATCGCGCGCAGCAGTTTCTCTTCCGGAGTGAGCTGAGTCTCGCCTTTGGGAGTGACCTTGCCCACCAGAATGTCTCCCTGCTTTACGCTGGCTCCGATGCGAATAACGCCGGCTTCGTCCAGATTGCGCAGCATCGATTCGCTGACGTTCGGAATATCGCGCGTGACCTCTTCCGGACCCAGCTTGGTATCCCGCGCCTCGATCTCGAACTCCTCGATGTGCAGCGACGTGTAGTAATCGTCTTTCACCATCTTCTCGGAAACGAGGATCGCGTCTTCGAAGTTGTAACCGCGCCAGGGCATGAAGGCGACCAGGACGTTGCGTCCCAGCGCCAGCTCGCCGTGATCCGTGCAAGGACCATCGGCAATGACCTGGCCTTTGAGCACGCGCTGACCCTTCTTGACCACCGGCTTCTGGTTGATGCAGGTGTTCTGGTTCGAGCGCTTAAACTTGGTGAGCTGATAAATATCGCTGCCCACCTCACGCGACAGTTGCGTGGGATGATGTTCGCCTTCGACGCGCACAATGATGCGTTCGGAGTCGACCGAATCCACGAAACCGTTGCGGCGCGCGAGCACGACTGCCCCCGAATCGCGGGCAGTGACGCCTTCCATCCCTGTACCGACGATCGGCGCCTGTGCGCGCAAAAGCGGCACAGACTGGCGTTGCATGTTCGCGCCCATCAGGGCTCGGTTGGCGTCGTCGTGCTCCAGGAAGGGAACCAGCGATGCCGCAACGGATACGAGCTGTTTCGGGCTGACGTCGACGTAATCGACCTCTTCCCGACTTACCAGCACGAAGTTCCCAGCTTTTCGCGCGTTGACCAGATCGGCGGCGATCCGGCCCTTGTCATCGAGTTCGACGTTAGCCTGCGCAATCGTGTGCCGGTCTTCTTCCCAAGCCGACAGATAGAACGAGAAAGGCTCGACCTGCGCCGGCTTCTTGCGCTTCTCTTTCAGTTCGGCATTGATCTTCTCGATCTCGTGCTTCTCGACGTGATCGCCGACCTTGAAATCCGTGTCGCCGGTGTTCACGATCGTGATGTAGTCAATGATCCGCCCGTTCTTGATCTTGCGATACGGCGACTCGATGAAGCCGTAGTCGTTGATGCGCGCATAGCAGCTCAAGGAAGAGATCAGTCCAATGTTCGGACCTTCCGGCGTCTCGATCGGGCAGATGCGTCCGTAGTGTGTCGGGTGCACGTCGCGGACCTCGAATCCGGCGCGCTCACGCGAGAGGCCGCCCGGCCCAAGTGCCGACAGACGACGCTTGTGCGTGATCTCCGAGAGCGGATTCGTCTGATCCATGAACTGCGACAGCTGCGACGATCCGAAGAATTCGCGGATCGCGGCCATCACCGGCTTGGCGTTGACCAGATCGTGCGGCATGGCCGTCGACATTTCCTGGTACACGCTCATTTTTTCCTTGATGGCGCGTTCCATGCGGACCAAGCCGATGCGGAACTGGTTCTCCATCAACTCGCCGACCGCGCGCACGCGGCGGTTGCCCAGGTGATCGATGTCGTCGACCGCGCCGATGTTTCGGCGCAGCTTGAGCAGATAGGAAATCGTCGCGTAGAAATCTTCCGGATCGAGCGTGCGCTTCTCCAGGCTGGTCGCTTCCTGATTTTCGAAGAGCTTGATGTTGAATTTCAGGCGGCCTACGCGGGAGAAGTCATACTTCCGCGGATCAAAGAACATTCCGTGGAACAACGCCGTCGCCGTGTCGAGCGTCGGCGGATCTCCCGGACGCAGTTTACGGTAGATCTCAATCAGCGCCTCCTGCGGAGTCTTGATCGAATCACGCTTCAGCGTCTGGCTGATGACCGTGCCCACGTCGTCCCGCTCGGGGAAGAACAGCGACATTTCTACGACGCCTGAATCGAGAATCTTCGACAGCTTGTCGGCGGTCAGCTCCGAGTTGGCTTCGAGCATGACTTCGCCGGTTGTGGTGTCGACCACATCGCCGGCAGTCCAGGCGCCTTCAAGATCCGTCACATCGACTTCGATCTCGGTGATTTTCGCCTTCTGAATTTCCTTCAGAACCTGGGCGTTGATCTTGCGGCCGAAGTGCGCGATCTCATCACCGGACTTGTTCTTGATGCTGTGCGCCAGTTTCATGCCGAGCAGGTTCGTTGGCTTCTCGCTGTTCGGATCCAGCGTCCAGTGGAGCTTTTTGTCGCGAACCGCAATGCGGTCCGTGGTGTAGAAGGTCTTGAGAATGTCCTCGCCGGAACGCAGACCAAGAGCGCGAAGGAAGATCGTGCCCAGAAACTTGCGCTTGCGGTCGATGCGAACGTAGAGCACGTTCTTCTGGTCGTACTCGAATTCCACCCACGAACCGCGGTAAGGAATGATCTTGCCGAGGAAGTAGGTGCGATTGTTCGCCGTCTCGAAGAACACGCCGGGCGAGCGATGCAACTGGCTGACGATCACTCGCTCAGTGCCGTTAATGATGAATGTGCCGTTCTGGGTCATCAGCGGCACATCGCCAAAGAAGACTTCCTGCTCTTTAATGTCGCGAATCGAGCGATTGCCGGTTTCAGCGTCTTTATCAAAAATCGTCAGACGCATGGTGACTTTGAGCGGCGCCGAGTAGGTCATCCCGCGCTCTTCGCACTCAGCCACGTCATATTTCAACTGCAATCCAACGGGGTCGCCGCACTTGTTGCAGAAATCGGGCGTGTTGGCGTTGTAGGTGCCGCACTTCTGGCAGAGCACTTCGCCAGGATGAAACGGATCGGTGATGACCGTCGATCCGCAGTTCTTACAGGTGGTGCGCAGGTGGTGCAGCCCTTTCAGGTGGCCGCACTTGCACTCCCAGTTTCCGATGGCGTAATCCACAAACTCGAGTTGTGATACGTTGCGGAAATCAGTGATCGGGAAGACGGACTGAAACACCGCCTGCAAGCCGCCGTCTTCGCGCTCGCTGGGCAGTTTGTCCATCTGCAGAAAGCGGTCGTAAGAGCGCTTCTGAACCTCAATCAGGTTCGGGATCTGGATGGTGGCCGGAATTTTGGAAAAATCAAAGCGTTTACGGAAGGTATTATTCTTCATCGTCAAGAGACTCCCAATCTCGCGCGCAGCCGAAGGCCGCGCTCAAACCGCGGAATTTATGCGCCTGAGGGCGCTGCGGTGCTTACTGAATGAACTTGAACCGTGTATAGAACCTGAACAAACCTGGAACCTCTATCGGCAAACAGAAAAGACAACAGGGCGCCTGCCGGGACAGTGCTTCCCGCAGACGCCAACCGAGGCGTTTTGCCATTTCTGATTTGAACTCTTTCGCGCCAGTTCTCCGGCCTGTTTTCCGCCCCGCCTGCCCGCGGAGCAGCCGCTCAAAGCTTTTTGCGGGCCTCGCCTGCCCTGCATCAAGCCCATTAAGCGACATTACATAGATGCTAACATCGGATCGTTAGGTTCACAAGTCTAAATCTGCCAGCAAAACGATTTTGCACCACTATGGGTGCAGTTTTTGGTGTGGCGCGGGCAGTTCTGCCCGCGAACTCTAACCATGCCGAAAACAGTGCAAGTAAAACGCTCCGGTCACGCTCGGTGCCAGCGATCCACGCTCGCTGTGCTCGCGGGGCGGACGAATGCGTCCGCCCCCACCCAAGCTTCACTTTACTTCTACGGTCGCGCCCGCGTCGGTGAACTTCTTCTTGATGGTCTCGGCTTCTTCCTTTGACACGCCCTCTTTCACGGTCTTGGGAGCTCCGTCGACCAGCTCCTTGGCCTCTTTCAAGCCCAGGCTGGTGACTTCGCGGACGGCCTTGATGACGTTGATCTTGTTCGCGCCGACTTCCTTCAGCACGACGGCGAACTCGGTCTTCTCTTCAGCCGGAGCCGCTGCTGCCGCCGCACCGCCGCCCCCCGCAACCATCACGGGAGCAGCTGCTGCCGCCGACACGCCCAGACGCGATTCCAGCTTCTTGACCAGTTCCGCCGCTTCCAGCAGCGACAGGCCCACGATTGATTCTTCCAGTTGTGCGAGATCCGCCATATTGTTCTCCAGTATTTAGTCTCTTCGTTTTTTCGCCATCCGCAAACCAGGTCTCCAGTGCGACGAAGTCTCAGTTCCTCACGCCAGACAACGCTCGGAAAGGACCGCGCAACCCCCGATTCATGGATAGCCAAACTTGTTCTGTGTGGCGCGGGCACTTCTGCCCCGAACTTCAGCCACTTTGGGAAAGCTGCCAGTGAAGCCACGCTCGCTGTGCTCACTGGACGGACGAAATGAGCCCGTCCCCACACGAGCTTCTTACGCTTCCTTGAACTTCTTTTCCTGCACGCCCTGGTTGATCACCACCGCCAGGTTCCGCGGGACTGCATTGATCGCGGTTGCCAGGCGCTGCGCCGGAGCGTTGATCAGGAACAGCAGCTTCGACATGAGCTCTTGCTTCGAAGGCATCGAGGCCAGCGCTTCGATTTCCTTGATATTGATGACGCGGCCTTCGACCACGCCGATCTTGAACGTGAACTCAGGAGTGTCCTTGGCGTACTTCGTGAGCGCCTTCGCCATTGCGACCGGATCGCCGGTGGTGTAAGCGATGGAAGTGACGCCGGCCAGATCCTTCAGCGCACCCTCTACCTTGGTGCCCTTGGCCGCGCGCTCCGCCAGCGTATTCTTCACTACCTGATATTTAGCGCCCGCTCCACGTAGAACCTTGCGCAGTTCGTAATCTTGCGAAACCGTCAGCTTGGTATAGGTCGCGACGACTACGTTGGAAACGTTCTCCAAGTCGTTGGTCAGCTTTTCAACTTGCTGCGCCTTCTTTGCTCTGGTAACCGCCATCTCAGATTCCTCTCAATCTTGAGTGCTCGTGTGGACGGGCAGTCTTGCCCGCCGGCCCTTAACTAGCAACGCGCGGACAGGCAGTGTCCGCGCCACACGGCTTACGCTTTCGCCGCCGCCTCGATCGGAGCCACGTCCAGCTGAATCCCAGGCCCCATCGTCGAACTCAGCGTGCATCCCTTGATGTACTTGCCTTTCGCCACCGACGGCTTCGCCTTGATCACGCTGGTAATCAGCACAGTGGCATTGTCGATCAGTTTGTCGGGCGAGAATGAAATTTTTCCCACGGGGCAGTGCACCAGCGCTGTCTTGTCCGTGCGGAACTCGACCTTGCCGGCTTTGATTTCCTGCACCGCCTTGGCGACATCGAAAGTCACCGTGCCCGTTTTCGGATTCGGCATGAGTCCCTTGGGACCAAGAACCTTGCCGAGACGTCCGACCGATTTCATCACATCGGGCGTCGCAATCAAGGCATCAAAGTCGGTCCAGTTTTCTTTCGTGATCTTCTCGACTATTTCTTCGCCGCCGGCATAATCGGCGCCGGCCGCTTCGGCTTCCTTGACTTTTTCGCCGGTCGCGATCACGAGAACTTTTTTCGACTTGCCTAGTCCATGGGGCAGAACGACTGTGCCGCGCACCATCTGATCGGCGTGCTTCGGATCAACTCCGAGCCGCAACGTTACTTCGACGGTCTCGTCGAATTTTGCGTACTTCACTTTCTGCAGCAGTGGAACCGCATCCTGCAGAACATAGGGGCGTTTCTCGACTGCAGCGTGCGCCTTCGCGATATTCTTCCCTTCTTTTTTATTCATCTGCTTTTTCCTCGTCTCCCACCGCCCGGCGTTGTTTCGCAGAGCCGTGGTGCTTTGACCGTGTGGCGCGGGCACTCCCGCCCGTGAATTCTAATCACCTCGAGAAGGCTGCCAGCAAAACCACGCTCGCTGCGCTCACTGGACGGACGAAGGCGTCCGCCCCTACACAAGCTAGCCGATCACATCAATGCCCATCGAGCGCGCCGTACCGCGCACGCTCTTAATAGCGGAATCAATCGATGCCGCATTCAGGTCCGGCATTTTCTGCTTGGCAATGTCCTCAACCTGCTTCAGCGTGACCTTGCCGACTTTATCTTTGTTCGGCGTGCCCGAACCCTTGGCGATCCCGGCCGCTCGCTTCAGCAGCACCGACGCCGGAGGCGTCTTAGTGATGAAGGTAAACGAGCGGTCGCTATAAACGGACACGACCACCGGGATGATCAGGCCTTCCATTTCCTTCTGGCTGGTCCTGGCGTTGAACTGCTTGCAGAACTCCATGATGTTGATCTGCGCCTGGCCCAATGCCGGGCCCACGGGCGGCGCCGGAGTCGCCTTGCCCGCTGCGATCTGCAACTTCACATAACCTGTAATCTTCTTTGCCATCGAATATTCCCTTTAGTCCTCTGTGTTTCCCCCGTGAGCTGTGTGGTAAAAAAGCAAGACCACAGGGGTCCCAGAGCTAGGCTACTTTTTCCACCTGGTTGAATTCCAACTCCACCGGGGTCGAGCGGCCGAAAATCGTGACCATCACTTTCAATGTTTCGCGGTCTTCGTTCACTTCGTCGACAATCCCGGTAAAGCTGGCAAACGGCCCTTCGGTTATGCGCACCGACTCGTTCTTCTCGAATTTAACCTTGAGCTTCGGTTTCTCGCGGCTATCGGCGACCTTGTAGACGATGTGCTGGACCTCCTCTTCCGAGAGCGGCGTCGGTTGCTGTCCGGTACCGACAAATCCCGTCACGCGCGGCGTCGACTTGACCACATGCCAGACGTGATCGTCCATGTCCATTTCCACCAGCACGTAGCCGGGATAAAACATGCGCTCGGAGGTGTATTTCTTCCCCCCGCGCACCTCAGTCACCGACTCAGTCGGGATCAGCACTTTGCCGATCTTGTCCTGCAATCCGAACGCGATGACGCGCGACTCCAGCGACTCTTTCACCTTACGTTCGAATCCGGAATAGGAGTGGATGATGTACCACTTCATGTTCGGATTGTGTGGTGGTTCAGTGACAGGCGCTGCGTCTGTAGAGGGCGCTTGCGGTTCTTCGCCGCCCGTTGAAACTTCGTTTTTTTCTTCGTCCTGCATATGTGGCGTTTCTTGGAGACTGCTCATGCGTTAGTGAACCTTGAAGTAATTGAACATATAAGACACGCCATGCTGAATGAAGTAATCGATGATGGCGAAGTACAACGCGAAAAGAAAAACTGTGATGACCACAACCGTGGTGGTAGCCTTGACTTCCTTCCAGCTGGGCGCAGTCACCTTGCGCATTTCGGAGCGCACGTCGTTATAGAAAGACTTGATGCGCTCGGGCCAGCCCTTCACCGTACTTACGATTGCATTCTGCTCTGCGATACTCGCCATACTCCTACTTCCTTCCCCGCTTTGTCCATCCGTTTCGGGCCGTAAACTCTGGCAGGGGCGGAGGGATTCGAACCCCCAAGTCCGGTTTTGGAGACCGGCAGTTTAACCGTTGAGCTTACGCCCCTACACCAGTCCCGAGTTCCTGGTCCTGAGTCTCGAAGAAACGCCTCGCGACTCGTGGCTCGCGACTACTTCACTTCTTTATGCGGCGTGTGCTTGCGGCAACGGCGGCAGAATTTCTTGAATTCCAGCCGATCCGTGGTCGTCTTTTTGTTTTTCGTGGTTGAGTAATTCCGCTCTTTGCACTCACCACACTGTAACGTCACAATCTCTCGGGGCATTGCTCCAACTCCTGACTCTTGTCATCCTGAGCGGCAGGTTTGCCGCGAAGGATCCATGCTTTTCTGTCGTCCCTACGGGACTCAATTCTTAGTCTGGCTCGCGACTCGCGACGAGCTTCTACTGAATAATTTCCGCAATCGTGCCCGCGCCTACCGTGTGTCCGCCTTCGCGGATCGCGAAGCGCAGGCCTTTCTCCATCGCCACCGGCGTGATCAACTCGATCACCAGGCTGACGTTGTCTCCCGGCATCACCATCTCCGTGCCCGCCGGCAACTCCGCCACACCCGTCACGTCCGTCGTCCTCAAATAAAACTGCGGACGATATCCCTTGAAAAACGGCGTATGCCGCCCACCTTCTTCTTTGGTCAGAATGTAGACCTCGGCCTTGAACTTGGTGTGCGGCGTGATCGATCCCGGCTTGGCCAGCACCATGCCGCGCTCCACATCATCCTTGCCAATGCCGCGCAGCAGCAACCCGGCATTGTCGCCCGCCTGCCCTTCATCCAGCTGCTTCTTGAACATCTCCACGCCCGTCACCACCGTCTTGCGCGTGTCCCGGAAGCCGACAATTTCCACTTCCTCGCCCACTTTCACTTTGCCGCGCTCGATTCGGCCCGTCACCACCGTGCCCCGCCCCGAGATCGAGAAAATATCTTCGATCGGCATCAGAAACGGCTTATCCAGTTCGCGCGCCGGCTGCGGCACGCTCTTGTCCACCGCTTCCATCAGCGCATCAATCTGCTTCTCCCACTTCTCTTCACCATTCAGCGCGCCTAGAGCCGACAGACGAATCACCGGCACGTCATCCCCGGGAAACTTGTAGCTCTTCAGCAGCTCGCGCACTTCCAGTTCCACCAGATCCAGCAGCTCGGGATCATCCACCGCGTCGCACTTGTTCAAAGCCACAACGATATAAGGCACACCGACCTGGCGGGCCAGCAGCACATGCTCGCGCGTTTGTGGCATCGGACCGTCCGTCGCCGCCACAACTAAGATCGCACCATCCATCTGCGCCGCACCCGTGATCATGTTCTTGATGTAATCGGCGTGGCCCGGGCAGTCCACGTGCGCGTAGTGCCGGTTCGCCGTCTCATACTCCACGTGCGCCGTCGCGATCGTGATCCCACGCGCCTTTTCTTCCGGCGCATTGTCGATCGAATCAAACGACCGGAACACAATTTTCGGATTGTGCTTCTGCAGCACCTTCGTGATCGCCGCCGTCAACGTGGTCTTGCCATGATCGATATGACCAATCGTTCCCACATTGCAGTGCGGCTTATTCCGTTCAAATTTTTCTTTCGCCATTTCCTTAGCCTCTAGCTCCTAAAGCTCTAGCTCCTAGCTCAAATCCTTGTTATCCGGAGGCGCCGCTATTTGGCGCCGAAGGACCTACGCAACTTTTTTCTCAATAGTACTGATACAGCTTTTTAAACTTGTGTCGCAGCGCGACGTCGACGCCTTCCAGCTTCGATAAATAAAACTCGCGGATCAGAGCCTGATCTGAAATCGGTAACGATTCATACAGTTGCCGCGCATTCGATCCTGGCTCGGCGAATTTCTCAAGCACCTGCCGGGCGAGAACCGCGTCAAATCCGCGAACCCGAATTCCCTTACGATCGAGCTGCCTCAGAAAGCGCTCAACGTTCTCCGGCCGGAATGCCTGCTCCACTGCCGCTTGCAGCTTCGCGTATTGCTGCTCCTTCTGAACCTTGATCGTTGCCTGTTCGAACGACATGTCCTGCACGCGTGGCGCGGACGCTCTCGTCCGCGCGCCATTAAACTCTGGAGCGGGAGACGGGAATCGAACCCGCGACCAACAGCTTGGAAGGCTGTGACTCTACCACTGAGTTACTCCCGCCCTAGAACTGCCGTCGGCCCCCGGCCGTCAGCCCTCAATTCAACTTCAGCGGCCGTATCGATTCAACGTCATCCTGGCCGCCCGAAATGTCGGAATTATTGCCGAACAGCCTGCCCAAAACCAAAGTTGCTACAATCGCTCCAACCGCGATTATGACCATCCCGATCTGGTGTGCCTTGCGATCTTCGAAGAATAAAGATATCTCGAATCGCATCAGAGCCAAACATAAGAACCAGCATCACAGTCAAAACAGCACCGCTGCGTCTCTTCTGATCGCCTCTTAACCGCAGGAGCGCGAGCACCTGCACCGCAAGGTAGGCGAAAACAACCGCGACATACACCCACCTGAGAATCTGCGAGACGTCTCTCACTTCAACTCCCGCGCTAACTCGATGGAGCCGATGACCAGGATTGAACTGGTGACCTCTCCCTTACCAAGGGAGTGCTCTACCAACTGAGCTACATCGGCTCGAATCAGCCGTCGGCTGCCCTTCAACTCTCAGCAAACCTATTCCGGATCGCTTGCCCCTTTGTCGCGATGCAGCACGTCTTTCCGCCTCAGGACTGACTTCACCGCGAACAGAGCCAGAATCAGCAGCGTTCCCGCCCGCATTTTCGGGTCGGTGATCGTCACCACCGTCAGTACTCCGATTGCGACATACGCGATCAGCGCGGCGGTCAGACGATTTTCAGCAAACAAGCGATTCACAACCATACTCTTTCGCCCCTTCGGGGCTACGTCTCGTTCCGCGAGACTCTCCCACGGCTCACGCCGTGGGCTTTATTCTTACGCCGCTTTGCGGCTGCGCTCCCGCCAAACGCTCGACTCCGGCAATCTCGGCGCTAGCAGCTCAACTTCTGGTGCACAGGGGAGGATTCGAACCTCCGTACCTCGCTAGGAGGAACAGATTTACAGTCTGTCGGCTTTAACCACTCACCCACCTGTGCAGAAACTTTTCGGGCGAGGCGGTCGGACCCGCAGCGGCTACAGCCGCGTGAAAAAGCTCCCTCTACGGACAGCCTTGAAGGCCGTCCCTTTCAAACCCACGCCCATCAAACCGTGCTACAAGCCACCCGCACCCGTGCTACCGCTAAAGCGCCCGCGGGAAAACCGCAGACCACGTCAAAAACGCTACTTTCGCAACACAGGGAAAACCAAGGCTCGCGGCATGTGCTGTTAAGACCGCACCGCGAAATACCTCTACACGCCGGAAAAGCTCCGAATGGAGTGCGTTGGAAAAACCTGTTGCGCCGCTACCGAGTCCGCCGCCTGCCGGGAAATTCGTTTTCTGGAGCTGGCGAAGGGATTCGAACCCCCGACCCTCTGATTACAAATCAGATGCTCTACCGACTGAGCTACGCCAGCAGTCCGGAGAAGACGCGCTCTCGCGCGAACCCCTCCCTCTGATCCCTTCCACATGTCCGGGACAATTAGCTAAGTTATCACACAGGGAAGTTTTGGCGCAACCGGCGAAACGGGAACTCGCCCTGCCCGATCTGCGCTCCCGGTGCTATCATTAATTTCACCGCATTTCATGCGACTCAAACGCACTCTCCCCCTCGCTCTAGCGGTGCTGGTTATTGCCGGGGCGGTGGTCGTAGCCGTTCAGTTACGAAAGCACGCTCCGCCTGAAGCGGCGCGGCTCCTACCCAGTGCCGATGCTTTTTTCTACGCGGATTTCGGTTGGCTGCGCAGACTCAGTTCCGCTCCCTTGCCGACGGTCTCCCGGGATCCACAATATCAGCAGTTCGTCCAGGACACGGGCTTCGAATTCGAACGCGATCTGGAGTCCGTTGCGGTAGCGGCCCACTATCCAGCAGCGTGGCCTGGGGGCGGAAGCGGCGGGTCGGCGCCCGAACCGCGTTTTTCCGAAGTCTTCGTTGGTAAATTCAATGGCGAGCGAATCTCAGCCTACCTGAAGCAAACGGCGAATTCCGTCGAGCATTACAACTCAGTCGATATTTACACGATTCCAGTCGAGGATCGGATGGTTCGCGTGGCCATTCTGAGCGTGGACTCCGTGGCCGCTTCAAACGACGACGATCCGGGAGTGATTCGAGGCATGGTCGATCGCTCGCGGCGGTTGGCGTCGCCCTTCGGTGGTCCGGCGTTACTGCGACGTTATTACAAGCAGGTTCCGTGGGCCAGTCCGGTCTGGCTCGTGGCCCGGGTCGAACCGTCCGCCGCGGCGTTCGCGGGGTGGTCTGCGATTTTTTCCGAGCCAGCGGATCTTGTCGTCTCGGCCAGCTACAACCCGTTGCATCTGCCCCTCCACACCGGGGCGTTGCGATTTCGTGCGGAAGCCTGGGCCGAAAGCGCTGCGGTGGCACAGGAGATCACCGACCGAACCAGCGCGTTTCTGGCAAACTTTCACACCGCCGAATTGTCGGTCGGAGCGCCTGGGTCGGATGCCGACTTGAAGGCACTCTTTGAGAGTCTTCAGGTGCGCCGGGAGAATACTCGGGCCGTGCTATCGGCCACGCTACCCGCTGGTGTCTTCCGAAAATTGCTGGAATCGCCGGCAGCAGCAGCCGAGCCCTCTCCGGCTCCGGTCTCGACGCAGCGGGTCAATCACCACTAGACATAGTGTTCTGCAACTTAGTCCGTCTCAGCGCGTCTTATCTCTTGTCCTTGTATTCGGTTTTTCGTACAAGCGTGTCGCAGTCTGCCACTACGGGTACAATAAAAGCGAATGTCAAGCCTTCCGCTTCCGATTGCCGCGTTCTTCGCCGGACTGATTTCTTTCCTCTCGCCATGCGTTCTTCCTCTCGTTCCGGGCTACGTTTCGCTCATTTCCGGTGCAGGCGTCGAGGAATTGAAATCGCCGCAGGCGCAACTCATGCGCCGCGTGATGATCAACTCGGTTGGATTCATTATCGGGTTCAGTGTGGTCTTTATCACTCTGGGGGCGATCTCAACCAGCATCGGCCAACTGGCGGCGCAGTACAAGCACACGCTCTCGATTGTGGCTGGCGTAGTCATCATTATTTTCGGACTGCATCTGACCGGCATCTTCCAAATTAAATGGCTGTTGCAGGATGCCCGTCTGCACAATGTGAAAGGCAGCAGCACACCCATCGGCGCATTCGTGATCGGATTCGCTTTCGCGTTCGGCTGGACCCCGTGCCTCGGCCCGATCCTGACCGCGATTCTCACGCTCGCCAGCGAACAAGATACACTGGTAAAGGGGGTTCTACTGCTGAGCGTGTACTCGCTCGGGCTGGCGGTTCCGTTCCTGCTGACGTCGCTTCTGATGGAGCGCTTTCTGAAGTTCTACAGCCGGTTCCGCTCCCACATGCACGCTCTCGAAGTGGCTTCCGGAGGTTTACTGATCGCGCTCGGCATCCTGCTTGTAATTGGCCGTTTCACGCTGATCTCAAGCTGGCTGTCGTTCTTGAATCGTTTCGCACTATGATTTTTGATTGAGGTACAGCTTTTATGTCCAGTCTTCCAAAATCCCCGGTAACGTCCGGCGATTCCCTAGAAGTGCCGCCCAACGGCAATGATTCTCAACCGTTGGTCGCCAGCGCGCCAGTCTCCCAGCATCACGAGAATGTTGCCGATTCTGCAGGTGACTCGGGGCAACCACCGGTTACCCCGACAGAGCCCCCGGTACGCGGGGGCGGCCGGAATCCTCTCGCTCTCGCGGTAGTCGCCGTCATTGTCGCCGGCATGCTCTATTTCGGATTTCACATGGCTCGCCATTCGGGGCCGGAAGCGCCTGGGATACTTAGCAAATCCACGCCTGCGCCCGACTTCACCCTGGAATCGCTCGACGGCCAGAACATGAGGCTTTCTGACTTCCGCGGCAAAGCCGTGCTGTTGAATTTCTGGGCGACGTGGTGCGATCCCTGCAAGATCGAGATGCCCTGGTTCATTGAGCTGCAGAACCAATACCGCGCCCAGGGGCTGCAGATTGTCGGCGTTGCCATGGACGATTCCAGCAAAGAAGATATTGCGAAGTTCGCCAAAGAGATGGGCGTGAACTATCCCGTGCTGCTTGGGAAAGAAGCCGTTGGGGATGCATACGGCGGCGTGCCCGCATTGCCCGAGAGCTTTTTTATCGGCCGCAATGGCAAGATCGTGGACAGGATCATCGGGCTGAAGGACAAAAGCGAGATCGAGGACGCGATCAAGAAGGCGCTCGACACGTCTTCCGCACCGACTCCTTCGGCAACTGCCGGTTTGGTGAGTGTACCGAAGTAACATTGGCAGTTGCAGTTTCGGTTTTATGGTTGATCGAGGAACCTAATCAGAGCGAAAGCCCGCATACATGGGGCCAGGATGCGGATCAATGACGCGCTTCGTACTGACAGTTGACGCGATGCGTTTGCGAGCCTACGCGCGGAGATTATTGGCATGTGTCGTGGTTCTGCTCTCGGCTGCCGCCTTCGCCCAATCCGGACAGGACTCCGTCACTTACACTCCGATCGCGCCTCCAATCACGCGGAGCAAAGCGCCTTCCGTCACGGTCGCGCCGGTGCCCCTGGTCACCGCAATGCGTACTCAGGACACTATGGTCGACCTGGATTTCCGTGTCGCCCCCGGATTTCACATCAACTCGAACGCGCCGAAATCGGAGTTCCTGATCCCGACCAAGATCAGCATGGACGTGCCGACTGATATCGCCCTGGGAAAAATTGAATATCCGCCAGGCCAGGATGTCAGTTTTCCTTTTTCGCCCGACGAGGCGCTGAACGTCTACACCGGCGATTTCACAGTCAAGCTGGCTGTGCATCCGCTGAAGTCGGTCGTGCCGGGAAAGTATGTCATGCATGGGTTCCTTCGTTACCAGGCCTGCGACAATGCGCAATGCTTTCCGCCGAAGAATCTGCCGTTGAATTTTCTGGTGAAAGTCGTGAAAGAACCACCCGGTCACCACGCCAATCCCGCACAGAGTCCTCACGTGCATAATTAGCTTCCCACCGCGCAGTCAGCGATCGGTCGCCGGTGGTCGTTCCCGAGCGCTCGGCAACCTAGTTTTGTCATCCTCGACTGTTGTGATCCTAAGGACGGCGTTCTTTGTTCTTTGCAGGCCGAGGGACCTATGCATTAGGCTCGCAACGCGATTTTCATGCGCTCAGTGCAAAAAGCCAGCTGCTGGGTTTCCAGAATTTGTGTAACATCGAACGAATCCCGTGCTATTGTGCGGCTTTGGGCTTTTTGCTGCCGCCGCTCACGAGAAGCAAGCGGGACAGATTCTCGTTGCGATAGCTGTTTCGTTCTCCTCAGCGCCAGCCCACATACATCTTTTCAGGTGAGCCATGGCCATGCAGTGGATGAAACCGGCGGATGGCAAGCAGGTTCGCTGCCCGTACTGCATCAACGCCGGAGAATTCCGAATCATGGAAGCCCGTTCCCCTGGCGACTGGTTCATTTGCGCCGGATGCGGGCATCTAACCCTGCCCTCCGATCCAAGCTTCGAATGCAGCTGTGAGAAATGCGTAAGCTTGCTGCGCATGAAGCAGCAGAAGTTCACGTCGTAGCAGATCTGGTCTTCTCCTCGAAGTTGCTTTGCAATCCGCGAAATGCCCTCTAGGCCGATCTCTATACGTTGCGGCAATGATACCTTGCGCGGACGCCCTGTATTCCGCCCTCTCGTCTTCTGTACAAACCGCGCCCAAGAATACAAGTAATGCCCGATAGTATTTCGCGTCCCAATGCGAAAACCTCAAGTCAGCAAATATTTTAGGCATTCCACCGACTGGGAAGTGGGGTTGCAAGCCACGCTGTTCGCCAATGACCTGAAAACTTTTCCGAGCGCGCAACTTTCCGCACAACGAAACGAGTTGGCCATTCTGCAATGTTGCACAAGCAACTGATGGCGATGAGACAACAAAGGAGAGCGAAATGACTGCAGCCGACCTGCTGCTCGAAACATTGATCAATTGGGGAGTCGGTACCATCTTTGGATTTCCGGGCGACGGGATCAACGGAGTTTTCGAGTCCATTCGAACCCATTCCGACCAGATCAACTTCATCCAGGTGCGGCATGAAGAAGCGGCCGCGTTTGCCGCGACTGCGTACGCGAAATTTACGGGACGGCTTGGCGTGTGCGTGGCTACCTCCGGACCGGGAGGCATTCACCTGCTGAACGGCTTGTACGACGCGAAGATGGACGGCCAACCGGTTCTCGCGATTACGGGGATGGCGTATCACGATCTCATCGGAACCCACGGCCAGCAGGACGTTGAGATGGACAAACTTTTTATGGATGTAGCGATCTACAACGAGCGGGTCATGGGGCCGACGCACATCGAGACAGTCACGGAAATCGCGTGCCGGACAGCCGAGACATTTCGTGGCGTGGCTCACATCACGATTCCGAAAGACATTCAGGACATGCCGTACCGCCCGAGGATGCAGAGCTCGAAGCGTAATCCCGGACACCATGTTTCGACCGTGCACACCGACTCGATCCCGGTTCCTGGCGAAAGCCAGATTCACAAGGCCGCCGAGCTGCTGAACCAGGCAAAAAAAGTCTGCATCCTGGCAGGACGCGGTGCCCTGCATGCGACCGATGAACTCGAGCAAGTGGCCGAAATCCTGGGAGCGCCGATTGTGAAGGCGTTGCTCGGTAAGGGAGCCGTTCCTGATGACAGCCCCTACACCACCGGCAGCATCGGACTGCTCGGCACCAAGCCGTCGGAAGAGGCGTTGCGCAACTGCGATCTTCTGTTCATGGTGGGGACGGCCTTTCCCTACATGGAATTTCTCCCCAGTCCAGGAGAAGCAAGGTCGGTGCAGATTGAACTGAATCCCGGACGAATTTCATTGCGCTATCCCGCGGATGTTGGTCTGGTCGGGGACAGCAAAGAAACTTTGAAGCTGTTGATTCCCCGTCTGCAGCGCAAGAAAGATCGCAGCTTTCTCAAGAAGGCGCAAGACGGCATGAAGCATTGGTGGGAGTACATGGAACGGCTGGGCACGTCGGATTCGATGCCCATGAAGCCCCAAGTCGTCGCATGGGAGCTAGGCAAACGCCTGAGGAATGATGCGATCGTCTGTTGCGATAGCGGGACTTCGGCGACTTGGTTTGCGCGGCAGATTCGCGCGCGACGCGGCCAGATGTATTCACTCTCGGGCAATCTGGCGACGATGGCAGTCGGATTACCGTACGCGATCGGCGCACAGGTTGCGTACCCGAATCGTCAGGTCATCGCATTCGTCGGAGATGGCGCATTCACCATGCTTGGTTTCGAGATGTTGACCGCCGTGAAGTACAAGCTCCCGGTGAAAGTCGTAGTGCTCAAGAACAACTATCTGGGGCAGATCAAATGGGAGCAGATGGTGATGCTGGGCAATCCGGAATACGGCGTCAAGCTGCAGCCAATGGATTTCGCCAAGTTCGCCGAGGCCTGCGGCGCGACCGGCATGCGGATGGAAGATCCGAAAGAAGCGCCGGACGTATTGGATCACTTCCTGGATTTGCCTGGGACGGCGGTACTCGAAGCCGTTGTCGATCCGCTCATGCCGCCTTTGCCTCCGACGGTGAAACCAGAACAGGCCTTCCACTTCGTAGAGTCCCTGGCGCGCGGGGAGCCGAAGGCGCGAAAGATCATGGAGGAAGCCCTTATAGAGAGGGCACGC
Source organism: uncultured Acidobacteriaceae bacterium (assembly GCA_963772045.1). Lineage (GTDB taxonomy): Bacteria > Acidobacteriota > Terriglobia > Terriglobales > Acidobacteriaceae > Sulfotelmatobacter. Next base: position 529,688 of record CAVYWC010000010.1, read on the forward strand.
GAGATCGTGTGATGGCGGCGCGTTTCCATAACCCATCGTGCCGATTAAGAAGAAGCACAAGGAATCGTGTATGAGTGCAGCGCTCCCGATATTGCTAGATCACCAGAAAGAGAAAGCGGCGGGCCGGACTCTTATCGATATTCGCGGCCTTGAAAAGGAACTGCAGCAGAACGTCGAGGGTGAAGTACGCTTTGACCGCGGCAGCTTGGGACTTTATTCTCTCGACGGTTCAAATTATCGGCAAGTCCCGATCGGCGTAGTCATCCCGCGCACCGTAGAAGACGTGATTGCAGCGGTGCGAGTGTCCCGCGAACATGGGGCGCCGATCCTGTCACGGGGCGCAGGCACAAGTCTTGCCGGCCAATGCTGCAACGCCGCAATCGTCCTCGACTGGAGCAAGTACCTCAACAGGGTGCTTGAGATCGATCACGTCCGCCGCAGAGCGCGGGTGCAGCCTGGTTGCATTCTGGATGATCTGCGGAAGCAGGCCAACCAGTTTGGATTGACTTTCGGCCCTGATCCAGCGACGCACGACCACTGCACGCTCGGCGGCATGCTCGGCAACAACTCCTGCGGCGCCCACGCGCAGATGAATGGCGCGGTTTCCAATAATGTCGATTCCATGGACGTGACGCTCTACGACGGCACGCGCATGAGTGTGGGATGGATGACAAAAGAAGAAATCGAGCAAGGCATCCGTGAAGGAGGCCGCAAAGGCGAAATCCTGGCAAAGCTCATGCGCCTGCGCGCTAGATATGCGAGCCAGATCCGCGAGCGCTTTCCCAACATCGGACGTCGTATTTCGGGCTACAACCTCGATCAACTGCTCACATCCGAGGAAAATCCGAGGATAAACCTTGCGCGCGCGCTGGTCGGCTCCGAAGGCACTCTGGTCACGATCCTCGAGGCCACGCTCGACCTTATCCATAACCCTCCATTCCACACGCTGGTCGTCCTCGGCTATTCCGACATTTATCAAGCTGGAGATTACGTCCCAGAGATTCTCAAATTCAAGCCGATGGGATTCGAGGGCCTTGACCGCAAGCTGATCGAGGGCATGAAAAAGAAGGGACTGCACACCAAGTATCTGAACAAGCTGCCGCCGGGCGATGGCTGGCTCATGGTGGAATTTCCTGGCGAGACCAAGCAGGGAGCCGACGATCGCGCACGCGAGATGCTCGATCATCTCAAGCGCAGGCCGCATCCCCCCACGAGCAAACTGTACGACGACGAGAAGGACGAACAGGCAGTCTGGGAGGTACGCGAATCCGGGCTGGGTGCAACTGCGTTCGTGCCCGGTGAACAAGACACATGGCCGGGCTGGGAAGACGCAGCCGTTCCTACGGATTCGGTCGGCGATTACCTGCGCGACTTCCGCAAACTGCTGAAGAAGTATGACTACGAAGCCGCGCTCTATGGACATTTCGGCATGGGATGCATCCACTGCCGCATCAGCTTCGACCTGACCAGCGAAAAGGGAATCAAGATTTATCGCTCTTTCGTGGAGCATGCAGCCGAACTGGTGACGAAGTATGGCGGATCGCTTTCCGGGGAACATGGCGACGGGCAATGCCGCGCCGAATTGCTTCCGATTATGTTCGGAAAACAAATCGTCGAGGCATTTCGCGAATACAAATCGATCTGGGATCCGGACTGGAAGATGAATCCAGGGAAGGTGGTCGATCCCAATCCCCTGGACGCGAATCTTCGGCTGGGAGCCGATTATCGCCCCGCCGCCCCGAAGACGCATTTCAAATTTCCGGAAGATGGCGGCAGCTTCTCGCACGCAACGCTGCGCTGCGTTGGAGTCGGTAAATGCCGGCGCACGGATTCCGAGGTCGCGACAAACCAGACCATGTGCCCGAGCTTCATGGTCACGCGCGAAGAGAAAAATACGACGCGCGGCCGCGCTCACCTGCTATGGGAAATGCTGCAAGGCGAAACCATCAACCAAGGCTGGCGCGACAAGCACGTCAAGGATGCACTCGATCTTTGCTTGTCCTGCAAGGGTTGCAAAGGCGACTGCCCGGTGAATGTAGACATAGCGACCTACAAGTCGGAATTTCTGTCTCATTACTGGGAGGGCCGCCTGCGGCCGCGATATGCATACGCGTTCGGGCTCATTGATAAGTGGTCTCAGATCGGGGCACGAATCCCGGGTTTCGTGAATCTCGCCGCTTCGACTCCCGGAGTGAGTGAAATCATGAAGCTCGCGGTTGGGATGTCGCCGCATCGGCGCATTCCGGATTTTGCTCCGGAAACTTTTCAGTCCTGGTTTGTGAAACGCGGGAAACACATATCCGGGATGCACAAGGTGGTGCTGTTTCCCGACACGTTCAACAACCACTTTTTCCCGCGCACCGCAAAAGCAGCCGTTGAAGTTCTGGAACACGCCGGCTACGACGTTGAAGTTCCACAGGGCCATGTCTGCTGCGGACGCCCCCTGTACGACTACGGCTTCCTGGATATGGCGAAGCGGTACCTCGAACGGATCTTCGACGCGCTCATGCCGTTTGCCGAAAAGGGCATTCCTATCATCGTGCTCGAACCGAGCTGTTGGTCTGTGTTGCGCGATGAGATCCATGGCCTTCTCCCAGAGCGAAAGGAAACTCACATCATCATGCAGAACACATTTCTTCTTTCTGAGTTTCTGGTGGAGAAAGCTCAGTATCATCCGCCTCGCTTGCATAGACACGGCGTGATGCACGGGCACTGCCATCACAAAGCGATCATCAAAGGAGCTGAGCATGAGGAGAAACTCTTCGAACAGATGCACATGAAAGTAGAAGTCCTGACGGATGGGTGTTGCGGTATGGCAGGCGCATTTGGCTTCGAGAAAGAGCACTATGACGTGTCGGCGAAGGTCGGAGAGCGCGCCCTACTTCCACACGTGCGCCAGGCCGGAACGAACGAGATCATCATTGCCGACGGATTCAGTTGTCGCGAACAGATCTCGCAGATGACCGACCGGCAAGGTCTGCATGTAGCCGAAGTTCTGCAACTCGCAATCCAGCGCGGTCCGGCAGGCCCGGATTCGTTGATGCCGGAGCAGAAGTTCGTGGACGAGCATCGAAAGGAAGTTCACAAATCGAAAATGGAAGCCGCGGCAGTCGTTGCTGGTGCGGCCGCCGTCATTGCGGGGGCGCTGGGCGTACGGAAAGTTCTAAAGGACAAGCACAAGAGATCGAGCAAGGTTTTTCACCGGAACGCACGATGAAATTGGAGAAGGATGTGTTTCATGTCAGTTGAAACGGTAGTTGTAACCGGAGCATCGGCCGGACTGGGCCGAGCGATCGCAAGAGACTTTGGAATGCGCAAAGCGCAGGTGGCTTTGCTCGCGCGCGGCAAGCAAGGACTGGAAGGAGCGGCTGCTGAAATCGAGTCAATGGGAGGCAAGGCGCTACCACTGCCCACCGATGTTGCCGACGCCTATGCCGTGGAAGCCGCGGCCGAAGAAACAGAACGGCGATTCGGGCCGATTGACATCTGGATCAACAACGCCATGGTCACCGTATTCTCTCCCGTCAAAGAGATGATACCGGAAGAATACAAACGCGCCACCGAGGTCACATATCTGGGCGTTGTTTACGGTACGCTGGCGGCATTGAAGCGCATGCTCCCACGGGATCGCGGAACCATCGTGCAAGTTGGCTCCGCGCTCGCCTATCGCAGCATCCCACTGCAGTCGGCGTACTGCGCCGCGAAACACGCGATCCTGGGATTCACTTCATCCCTGCGCTGCGAACTAATTCACGACAAGAGCAACATTCGGCTCAACATGGTGCAAATGCCGGCGATGAACACTCCGCAGTTCGATTGGGTAAAAAACAGGCTCCCGCATAGGCCACAGCCCGTTCCACCAATTTACGAGCCGGAAGTGGGCGCGCGAGCTGTATATTGGGCGGCTCATCATGATCGCCGCGAGGTCTATGTTGGAGCGCCGACGGTCGGTGCCATCGTCGGCAATAAAATGGCGCCCGATGTTCTGGATCATTATCTCGGGCGCACGGGATATAAGTCGCAGCAGACCCGAGAAATAGATGACCCATCACGTCCCAACAATCTTTGGGAGCCGGTGGACGCAGAGGAAGACCACGGAGCACACGGTCGCTTCGACGATAGGGCGCATCTCCACAGTTATCAGCTTTGGGCGGATCTGCATCGTGGATCACTCGCCCTTGCTTTGGGAGTTGCGGCCGGCGTAGTGGGATCAGCTCTGTATGCTCGGAGAAATGGCAACGGCAATCGACGCCACCGCTGAAAAGAGATCCTGCACCCTCTCCGTTGCGCCCGGAATCAATCTCCCGGATTTGAACTCTGGTGTTTAGCGCCCGTATACTGGCAGCCCGGAATGAAGGTGATCGTCATCATTCCCGCTGCCGGTTTGGGCACGCGCATGGCGCCGATGCCCAGCGCCCTGGTCTCAAGCAGTAAAGACGCAAAGGATAAGAAGGCGCATCCCTCCAAGCAATTCACCCAGCTCGGGGGCACGCCGATCGTTGTCCACACGCTCCGTAAGTTCGCGGCGATCGAGGCGGTCAACGAGATCTGGGTTGCTCTGCGTGAAAACGAAATCGATGGCTTTCGGGAAAGTCTGAGGAGCGAGTTCCCCGGTTACGGGATGAAAAAGATCGAGTTGGTCGTCGGAGGCGAGCACCGCCAGCAGTCGGTTGAGAACGCGCTGAATCAGATTGCAGCGGGCGCCGACGACATCGTTCTGGTGCATGATGCGGTACGGCCCTTCGTGACGCCAGAAATCATTCACGAAGTCATAGACGCGGCGCAGAGATATGGAGCAGCAATCGCCGGAATGCCCGCGGTCGATACCGTGAAGCAAGTCGAGCGCACGGCCGAGGGCGCGATCATCAAGGCCACGATTCCTCGCGCCGGCATCGTCCTGGCACAAACACCGCAGGGCTTTCGCTACGGCATTATCAAGAAAGCATTCGACGAAGCTGCGGCTGACGGATTCATGGGAACGGATGAAGCTTCGCTGGTAGAGCGCTCCGGTTCTGAGGTTGCCGTCGTCATGGGCTCACCCCGCAACATCAAGATCACGACTCCTTCAGACATGGATCTGGCGGAATTCTATTTACAAAAATGAACTGCGCATCCAGCAAATGTTGCACGCTTTGTTGACCTGCGAACCCAATGGCACCGACTAACGACCGACGACCTGCGACGCGCATTGGCTACGGCTTTGACTCGCACGAATTTTGCCCCGGCATTCCGCTGAAAATCGGCGGGGTGACACTCGACCATGACAAGGGTCTCGGCGGCCACTCGGATGGAGACGTGCTCTTACATGCTCTTACCGACGCCCTGCTTGGAGCAATCGCCGCGCCTGACATAGGAGCATTGTTCCCCCCGTCCGACCCGAAATGGAAGGGCGCGGATTCGGTCATTTTTCTGCGTGAAGCTCTGAAACGCGTACGCGAGTCCGGCTACGGCGTCGGCAATGTTGATGCCAGCCTGATTCTGGCTGCACCGAAAATCGGCCCGCATTCGACAGCTATTCGCACACGCGTCGCGGAGTTGCTCGGGATCACCTGCGAATGCGTAGGGTTGAAGGCGAAAACGCCCGAGGGACTCAACCTCGACCACGCCGCCGTCGCACACGCGGTCGTGCTGCTGGAAAAAGTGGGATCCTAAGTATTGGCAAACTCACGACCTCTAAGTCATCCGGCCAAGAAACAGGCATGCTCACGCCTGTCTCCTAGAGTCACAGCGGTCGATAACGGCGAAACGAAATTTCGCTCTTTCCTTGCCGGATGGGATGCGCTAGAGTATCGGCTTGCTCTTGCCCCGGGGCAACTCCGTACAGGTGAGGCCTACGATGACCGTCCCTCCAGTTCGGGTTGAACGCCGCGTCGGACAAAGATTCCCCTTCCTCTTGCCCGTTTTCTTAAGCGACTGCTCCGGGGAAGTTCACGGCGCCGGATTCACTCAAGACCTCAGCTCGCGCGGTGTGTTCCTTTTCACCGACGTGCAAGTGACGGAGGGCAGCGAAATCGAACTCACGCTGCGAATGCCGTCTGAAATCACGCTGGGTGAAAGCATGCACGTGCGTTGCCGCGGACGGGTGTTGCGGGTAGTGAAGCCCAGAGATAGTGCCGTTCAGAGCTCCGAAAGCGCGGATGCAGCCGCGCCCAGAGTCGGTGTTGCGGTACGGTTTGACAGCTACGAGTATTTAACCGACATGATCGAGTCCGGCACAGGCACGGCGCGTGCGGCATCGCTCCATGCCAGCAACGAGGAAGAATCTCATACTTTTGCACCCGCGAGCCCTCGTGTGGTCGAAGGCTAGCGGGCGGTCGGGAATTTTTACAGCAAACGGCATGCTGCGAACAAAAAAATTTTACGCGGCTTCCCAATTGGAACGTCTTGGCATAGAATGACGTGCATCGGAGGCCAGCGCTTCTGAGGTTCTCTTGTATCGTTCCCCCCACCGGGCCCCTTAGCAAAAGCACTCCGGGTATTGTGTGTAATCGCACGCTAGAGTTGGGATTGGTTACTTAGGTCACTAGCGGGAGTTGTGTTCTCTTTCTAAGATGCAAACACCGAGAGAAATCAGCGAGAACCTCGCTATGCATGGGATTGGCGTCGCCCTCTTGACCGAGGACCAGGAGCATTTGTCCGCGCTGCAGACACGGCTGGAGGCTACGCGCCTCGGACGTGCGGTCTTCACCCATACCGGCTACCCCGTTACTCCGACCGATGCAATTCTTCGGCAACTCCAGGAATCACGCGCAGAAGTTGTAATCGTAGATGTCCCTGCCCATGACCCGCGGCGCGCGGTCCACGCCATTGAGCTGATTCGCGCCACCACTTTGCAGATCGCCATTTTTGCGAACGGCGAAATGACGCAACCCGCCAACATCGTCGCCAGCATGCGCGCCGGGGCCGGCGAATATGTGGATCATGCAGGTGGCTCGGAAGCTTTGCTGGACGCGCTCACTCGGTTTTCCTCCATGCGGACGCGAGCGCCGGGCGTTGCGGGAAAAGCCCGCGTACTGACGTTCCTCAGCGCGAAGGGCGGATCGGGATGCACCACCGCGGCTGTGAATACGGCGGTCGCCCTTCAGCAGTCGCACGGAGACGTAGTTCTGGTCGACTTCGCCCCGATCGGTCATGCTGCCCTGCACCTCAACTTACGGCCGCCATTCGGCGTGCTCGACGCATTGCAGAACCTGCATCGCATGGACGTTTCGCTGCTCGACGGGTTGATGACTCCGACCAAAGAGGGCTTGCATCTGCTGGCGGGACCGCAGCAGCCCTATCCCACGGAGCCCACCCCGGGCGAACTGGCGCGGCTTTTCGATTTCCTGGTAAACCATTACCGCTTCGTTGTCGTGGATGCCTCTAGCCGTCTGGATCCGACGACCCGGCTGCTGTCGGATCTGTCCAATGCGGTGCTGGTAGTTGCGCAGACGGACGTTGTTTCATTGTGGAGCGTGGGACGGATTCACACCTTTCTGGAAGAAGGCAGCGAGCGCGACCGCCTGCGCATCGTTCTCAACCGGTATAAGAAGATTCCTGGGTTCACCGACGAAGATGTCGAGCAGGCAACCAGATGCAAAGTAATATGGAAAATCCCGAATGCGTTCCATTCGGTTTCCCCCGCTATTGATCATGGCACGCCAGTGGTTCTGCACGAAAATCTCGAGATCAGCCGCTCCTACAGAGCATTGGCAGCCGCACTCGCCGAAGCCTCTTCGGCTTCTGGAGGCGGTCCCGATCTGGTGTATGGTCAGGACCGGGCGGGCGCAAAGAAACCTGCTGCCGGGTTGACCTTGTCTCCGGCTCGCGCCGGACGGTAGTTCAACTCTTCGCGAGCTCCCTCGCTTCATGATTTCCTGGGTATTTATTGGGGTCGCTGCGAAGATGCGCCCTTGGGGAAGGCCTTGAACTCGATCTCGCGCTTTTGCGAAGTGACCTTCTTGTCGGCATTGGAAGAATTCTCGGTCAATATCCCTTTCAGAAGATAATAAGCTTCGTCTCCGGGACTCTTGCCTTCGCCCCGCTCGAACGTGCCATTGAAATCGAACCACACGCCGTGAACGGTTTTGGTGGTGAAGGTCAATTTGTTGCCCTCCAGCTTCGCCGCCCTAAAAAACTGATCGATAAACGTGCCCTGCTCATGGTCTTCGTCTTCATATCGCGAAATAAAACCGCTGACGCGGTCCCCGTCTTCGACGGAAACCTGTACGAACTCACCTTCTTTCAGGAACGAGTACATGCCGGAATACGCTCGGCTACTCCTTTCCGGAGCAGCCTGGTTCTGCGGTGCCGCCCCGGCCATCTGCTGCGCGGCAGCGGCGGCTGAGAAAAGAGCGCTCCAGAAAATAAACGGATTAAGCAAGCCCAGAACAATGACTATTCGCAGGTCTGTTCGCATAAATCTCGTACCACTTCTACTGAATCCGGATGCACCATCGAGAAGCGAGGCCCGGTGCCAACCTTGGTGGTCTCAGAGTAACAAATAGAACGATTAGCCGCTCTTACTGGGGAGCAGCGTCTTTGGGAGCCGCATCGGGACTGGGCTGGCTGTCTTGCTTTTCCAACTCGGCGTTAAGGTGCACATTGCTGCCGCCGCTGACCTTCAGATTGCGTTCCCAACTCTTGAATCCCGCTTTCTTCACTGCGATGGTGTGATCGCCCGCGGCGATCTCAATTTCCGAAGGAGTATTGCCGACAAAGCTGCCATCGACTTCGATGTCAGCCCCCGGAGGATCAGACGCGAGTTGCAGCTTGCCAGATGTGGGCGCAACCGCGGAGGTAACGACGGGTGCTTCGGCAGCGGGCTGAAACTTCGCCAGATCAAGCTTCATGTCGCCATTCACGTAGGCGGTAAGTTCTGTCCCCTTCGGAATCGTGATGTCTTTCCCGTGCATGAACAAGAAAAATGGAGCGGCCGGGAAAAACACAAGGCTGGTGGCTACCATGCCGCCTACCATGGCTCCGGTGTGTCCACCGCCATTCATGTCTTTTACCGCTCGCAGTGCGGCCTTATCTCCATCCACCAGCTTGACATTGTCAATATTTATGTCCAGCTTTCCGCCGCGGGCCATCCTCCGCTTCGCCTGCGCCTGAGTTACGGTTGCAAACGCAAGGCCGCCCTTGGGAATCACCAGCGTACCGTTGAGGCTCACGGCTTCAAGGACTTCGAAATCCACCGTGTCGCCTACGTGAGCATCCGCGGAGGAAACGGTGCGATTGATTCTTAACTTCACCGGAGTGCCGTCCTCAAGCACGAAGCCCTTGTTCGACGTGTAATTAGCGGAGCCGGCCGACGATGCAGAATCCTGAACCGGGGACGGCTGTGGCGTCGTTGACGAAGGAGAGGCAGATTGCTGCGCCGGGTTTGGAGCCGAAGGCTGGGGGGTCGTTTGACAAATCGCGATACCCGACATCAGTGCTGAGACGAAGAATATTGGCGGTAGTCTCTTCACGGGAGTCTCCTATCCGCATTGATCTAAGAGGAAGACGGTAAGAAAACTGATCATTATGCGCTGGAAACTGCAATTCGACAACAAATTCGCATCTCGTTCCAGTATCGTAACGGGGAAGGCATACTTGAATTTAAAATAATGAAGAGACGACGATGAAATACTTACTGATCATTCTGGCTGTTTTGGGCATTACGGTATCGGCGCTCGCATTGCGTGAGCACTATCGCGAGTATGGGGATTCTCCGTGCAGCATCAACGATCGCTGGGACTGCGGCGTGGTCAATCACAGCCCATATGCCGTGCTGGGAGGGGTGTTCGAGCAGTTGGGGATCCACAGCCACATTCCTATTCTCAGCGCAATGCCGGTGGCTACGGCGGGGATTCTGGGCTATATAGTGATGGCGCTGGTCGTGTTCCGCCGCGCCTATCGTTGGCTGCTGCTTCTGACCTTCGGCAGCCTGGCGTTCTCGCTCTATCTCGCGAACATTGAAGCCCACGTTCTCGGCGTTTGGTGCGTATATTGTGTGATCTCACTGGGCATTGTTTCTCTGATGGCACTGCTGAATCTGGGAACCGTCGTAGCCCAGTTTGTGCGCAAGCCGTCACCAGCGTGAGGCCGCTGTCACGGGCGAATTCACTCCGCTACTGTCGGCATGGGTCGGGTAGTGTTTTCCGCCCAACCTGCGATTGATGTCGCCGGCGAACTCGATAAAGAAATTCAGCAGGGATCCGTATCCGGCCTGTCCCACCATGGCGAATACACCATTCGTAAGCAGACTGTGCGTGCTTGGACGCCACGTGGACGAAATCAATCCGCCTGCGAATGCGCCGCCGTAGAGAGCCCACTGCGGACGCAACTCGTGCTCGCTGAAGTTGTAAGTGATGAAATTTCGCAAGATGGCATGGCGCGCTCGAGGCCAGAAGCCGCTGCACTGGCACTGATCGTACATTGGTTCATATCTCAGCGCGGCGTTGCCGAGGGCGGTGAGGGTGTTCGCAGTAATGAATTGTCCTTCGCGTGACGCGAAACGTTTCCCGTACGCCCCCCAGCCGTCACCCCATTGCAAAGGCGACTCACGCCATTGATCGACTCCGCCCACAATCATTCGCTTCATATACGCGCTGGGCGTGGTAAAAGTCTGCTGCAAATAAATACGCTGGCGCTGGCGATTCGTGAGCGGCACGAGCGGACGCTGCCGTCCGGCGTAGGGGCCGGTGAGCCAGCCGATCTCCCACTCCCGCACCTTCACCAGGGTTACCTCGCCAATCTTCTTGGTTTCTTTCTCCGCTTCTGCAGGCAAATCTTTCACCTTCTGTTCGGCGGACTCCGGCGGATTCGGCTTCTCGGTGCTGTTCTGCGCATTCGCTGGCGGCGTCTGAGCCGGAGCCGCTTCCGGATTCCGGGCCGGGTGGGGCTGCTCCGAAAGGTTCTGCACGCGAGCGCTTGCGGCAATCAGGCAGGGAAAGACCACTAAAGAAGCGAAGATCATTCTGCCCGCAATGCAGTACGGGTCACGAAATAAGGTTCCCAAAAAGTCCGCCCCTGTTCATGGCGTGCCGGTTGCGCCGATGCGCCAAGCCAAAATCCGTTCCGTCCGAAAGTGATGGCGCCGTTTTACGGTATCTTCGCGACCCGCTAAACTCCACTTAGATGCCATCGCTCTACAATCGCGTTGCCGGACAGAACGTCGAGCGGTTGGCCGCGCTCAGCGACGGAATCTTTGCCGTCGCCATGACCCTGCTCGTGCTCGATCTGCGCATACCCGCGCGTGAGGCTGTCCATTCCGAGCACGATCTGGGGCGCTTATTGGTTGCGCTCGCGCCGCGACTGCTGATTTTTTTGATGAGCGTGATGACTCTCGGCATCTTCTGGGTCGGCCAGCAGACCCAACTGAATCATTTTGCCCGCACCGACCGCAATCTGGCCTGGATTCACATCTCATTCCTCTGCGCCGTGTGCCTGGTGCCGTTCTCGACCTCGCTGCTGGCCGAGTTTATCCACTACCGTTTAGCGCTGGGAGTTTACTGGCTCAATATTCTGTTGCTCGGGCTGACGCTTTTCTGGAGCTGGAGCTACGCCAGTCGCGCACATTTACTGGCAGACGATGTTCCAGATGAAATTCATTCTGCGGTCGTGCGGAGGATCCTCGTCGCACAGACGCTCTATGCCTGCGGCGCGGCGCTCTGCTTCTTCAACACTTACTACAGCATCGCCGCCATCGTTCTGGTGCAGGTGAATTATGCGATCGCGCCACGATTTTGCTGGGGAGTCTTCTCGCGCGATCGTACAAAGCGGGGTGCCCTGTCCTAACGTCTCCCCGGTTACACCGCGGAGGTTACGGCGCGTTCAGGACGTTGGCGAATTTCATCGCTTCACCCGCACTTGGACACGAGTGCCGTCGGGTAGATCGCCGTTGGTCAGCTGGATAGATCCGTTGCGGACGACGCCTTCAAATTCCTGCACGCCATTCACATTAGGCACATGAGTCGAGTCCGGATTCCCGGAAGAGAGTGGCCGCGTCACACGTCCCATGCCTTTATCCATGGCAGCATTGGCGAGACGGTCGGCCTCCTGATTGTGCTCGCGCAGCGCGTGTCCGATCGAGAACCAGTCGAGCTGTGCGATGAGCTCTTTCGCGCGTGCGTGAAGGTCTTGCAACGTCGGATTCTTGACCTTGTAGATACCTTTGATCTGTCGAACCAGCAACTCGGAGTCGCTGACAAGCTTGAGCGCTTTGGGACCGTGCCGGAGCGCGTATTCGAGGGCGGCGATCAGCCCCTGATATTCGGCGAAATTGTTGGTCTGGTGGCCAAGATACTCGCTCAGCGCGGCGATTTTATGCCCGGATTCATCTTTGATGACGACTCCATATCCGGCCGGACCGGGATTGCCGCGCGCACCGCCGTCGCTGTGGGCAATCAAATAGTGAGCGGGAGGGTTGTCGCGGCTGTCAAAAAGCTGCGACGTGGAATGCGAAGGAGCCATGGTTTTGAGTTTACAACGGCAGGAACAGGGTGCGTCACTCTGCGTTGAGGTTGTCGAGCTTCGCTGGACCGGAGAGGCGTAGGGGGCTCTTCATACGCGGATTCATCGTCCGGCGGCGAGGCGGGTGGCCAGGCGTGGCGGGAGCTTCGCGTGGAAGATGCGGTCCTGCGCCGCTTTCAGGTTGTAAGGCGTGCGGTGGAAATGCACCACTTGCGTGTCGCTGTCGAATAGAGCAAAGGCGGCGCGCCAATCGCCATCGCGTGGCTGGCCCACTGAGCCGGGATTGATCAGGTACCGCACCGAGTCCTTCAGTTGCAGCACGGTCGATTCGGGTTGGCCAACTGTGCGATACTCCGGGCGAAAACCATCGGCCCCCGAGCCATTCGCGAAAAATCCTCCCTGCATGTGGGTGTGTCCGAAGAAAGTCAGCGGCACGCTCAGTGTGATCAGCGGCGCGAGTGCGTCGCCGAGCGAAACCAGGTATTCATCTTCGTCGATGGGCGAGCCGTGGACCAACTGCACCTCAGGAAAGTCGGGCAGGGACACGGGTCCGTGCGGGAGCTTGCGCAGCCACTCCAGATTTTCCGGAGTCAGCGCGTCGCGGGTCCAGACGGCGGCAGCCGCGGCCATCGGATTGAAATCCTCGAGATCGATCAATCCAGTGACGGCTTTGTCGTGATTGCCACGAACGAAAGTCTCGCCCAGAGCGCGCGATCGATCGATGACCTCATTCGGGCTGGCGCCGTATCCGACGATGTCCCCCAGGTTGACGACGATGTCATGCTCGGGAGCCACCGCCAGACAGGCATCGAGCGCCTCAAGGTTGGCATGGATATCGCTGAGTAGGAGTATGCGCAAGAAGACACCGGACGAATTCGGGATTATAGACGAAACGCTGCTCAAGTGTGGCCGCGGGTTGCAGCCAGAGTCTCTATGTTCGAGCAAAACGGCTGGAGCTCAGCTCTTCGGGGCAGGTGAGCAGAAGAACTCCGGCAGGGCTATCTGTTGACCACGGGGCAGCGTGCCCAATGTCCGGTAGAGACTTCGACAAGCGGCGGCAACGATTGCGAGCATTCGGGCAGGCGAAATTGGCAGCGTGGTTCGAAAGCACAACCTGGCGGCAGTGCGTGCAGCGCGGGAACCGTTCCCGCAATCGTTTCGAGCGGACGGTTGCGATCGGTGGTTAGATCAGGTACGGCGTGCAGCAGGCCGCGCGTGTACGGATGGGCGGGGTTGCTGAAGACGTCGCGCTTTGTGCCAAGTTCCACGAGCGTGCCGGCGTACATCACCGCGACCCGGTCCGCGACTTGCGAGACGACGGCGAAATCGTGCGAGATGAAAAGCATAGCCAGCTTGAACTTGGCGCGCAATTCGGCAAGCAGATCGAGAATCTGCGCCTGAATCGTGACATCGAGCGCGGTGGTGGGTTCGTCGGCGATGAGCAATTGCGGCCGATTGACGATGGCCATGGCGATCATGATGCGTTGCCGCATGCCTCCGGAAAGCTGATGAGGATAGTCGCGGGCACGCCGCGCGGGATCTGGAATCGCGACCTCGTTCATCGCTTCGACGGCACGTTCGCTAGCGTCGCGCTTCGAGAGCTTATGATGATGCGCAAGCAGAGCTTCTGCGATCTGATCTCCTACGCGCATGACGGGATTCAGCGCGGTCATTGGTTCCTGGAAGATCATTGCCATGCGGGAGCCGCGCAGCTGGCGCATGCAATCGTCGTCCAAAGCTGACAGGTTGCGCGTAGTATCGTTTTCGGCAAACAGAATTTCGCCGGAGACGACGGCCTGCGGTGGAAGAAGGCGCATGATCGCGAGAGAAGTCAGCGATTTCCCCGATCCCGATTCGCCCACGAGGCCGAGAACTTCTCCTCCAGCGATGGAAAAGCTGAGATCGCGCACAGCGTGCAGCCCGCTAGAGTCACCTGAGCCGTTGCGTTCCGCAGCCCGCGGCGGAAATGCGATGTTGAGATGTCGGACCTCTAACAGGAGCACGGAAGTATGGTAGCAAGCCCGGCTCTCAGGCGTCGGGTTGCTGGCGATCAGTGCAGGAACCATCCGACTGCAGCAGCGACGACGGCTAGTTTCACGAGCCAACCGATCGCGTAAGAGACCACGAAGATGCGGTGGAGTTTCATAAACGCGGCGTTGGTCAGGATCAATGGCAACGGACCGATCAGCCAGACTGCGGCCGCCAGTTTGAGTGTGCTCGCGGTGGAGTGTAGACCGAGACGCACGGCCAGGCACGCGAAAACTCCGCAGGTCAGAAAAGGCAGCGGACTGGTAAGGGCGATAGCTCTGGATTCGACGCCCTGCCGCCAGATTTCGGGATAGGTGTGACGGCGATGGAGCCAGTCCCCGGCAAAGAACCAATCGGTTAACGAAGTCACTATCCCGGCGCCAAGAATGATCAACATCAGTCGCGCCCAGTGCATCGCAGAACCTCCCGCCGGCGATCATCCAGATTCATTTCTTCAATCTGGTTGTCGCCAACGAGCATGCATTGTATGCCTTGGCCGGTGGCCTCGCACGGAAAACTGGCTTCCCGGACGAGGGCGTCCGGGACTCCACGATCCGGGCTGAATCTTGCCTGATGGTCGCGGCATGTCTTACATTACATTTATGAGCAAGATTCACATTCCTACGCCATTGCGGCAATATGCGGGCAAGCAGGCTGCGGTCGACGTCAGCGGAGCGACTGTCGGCGAAGCGATGAACGCGCTGGTCGCACAGCATCCGGATCTGCGCAAGCACCTGTATACGGAAGAGGGCAAGCTTCGCGCTTTTGTGAACCTGTACGTGAACGACGAAGACATTCGCTACCTGCAGAAGGAAGGGACCGCGCTGAAGGACGGCGATCAGATTTCGATTGTGCCGTCGATCGCTGGGGGAACAGCTTAGGCAGACGCCACGCGCGGAAGCGCCGGTGGTCAAGAACTCGTGACTGCGTAATTTTTCGATCGCAGAATCAGGAAGTCAAAATTTCCATTCTGTCGCAGGAAGAGCGACAAGGGCGGCGAACCCAAGAAAAGGACGTTAATGGCTACTACGACGGAAGTTCCAGTCACGCTGAACAAAGATGAAATCCTGCGCTACTCGCGGCATCTGATCATGCCCGAAGTCGGCATGGAAGGACAGCAGAAGTTGAAGGCAGCCCGCGTCTTGTGCATTGGCACAGGCGGATTGGGATCTCCTCTCGCGCTGTATCTTGCGGCGGCGGGCGTGGGTACGCTCGGCCTCGTCGATTTCGATGTAGTCGATTACACGAACCTGCAGCGGCAAATCATCCACTCCACTGCGGACGTGGGCCGCAAGAAACTCGATTCTGCGGCGGAAAAGCTCAAGGGCATTAATCCGTTTCTAAATCTGCGAACGTTCGATGCCAAACTGACCAGCGAGAATGCGCTCGAATTATTCCGCGATTTCGACATCATTGCCGACGGAACCGACAACTTTCCCACACGTTATCTCGTCAACGACGCCTGCGTGCTGACGGGCAAGCCCAACGTCTACGGATCGATTTTTCGGTTTGAAGGACAGGCCAGCGTATTCGCGACGGAAGAAGGTCCGTGCTATCGCTGCCTTTATCCGGAGCCACCACCGCCCGGGTTGGTGCCCTCGTGCGCTGAGGGCGGCGTGCTGGGTATTTTACCCGGACTGGTTGGCGTGATGCAGGCCACAGAAGTGATCAAACTCATTCTTGGAATTGGCGATCCGCTCATTGGGCGCCTCCTGCTCGTCGACGCTCTCGGAATGAAGTTCCGCGAACTCAAGCTGCGCAAAAATCCAGATTGCCCAGTTTGCGGCACGCATCCCACCATCACGAAGCTGATAGACTACAACGAATTCTGCGGCATCCGTGGAGAGGAGAAAGCGGTGAGCAACGGGGTTCCGGAAATTCAAGTGGAAGAACTGAAGCGGCGGCGGGACGCCAAAGACGAGGTGTTTGTGCTCGATGTGCGCGAGCCGCATGAATATCAGATCTGCAATCTCGGCGGATATCTAATTCCGCTGAACGATCTGCCCAGGCGGGTGAATGAGCTGGATTCGAGCCGCGAGATCGTCGTCCACTGCAAGATGGGCGGACGCAGCGCCAAAGCTGTCGCATTCCTGCAGCAATCAGGGTTCAAGAAAGTGCTGAACCTGGCGGGTGGAATCACGGCGTGGTCGGATCGCGTGGATCCGAAGATTCCGAAGTATTGACGCACAGTTCAGCGATCGCTTTGGGAGCGCCAAGCGCTCCCTTTTTTATTGCCACGGCGTGGGACGATCCTGAACCGAGGCCGCTAACCCTTGTGTCCCTCCGCGTCGCTCGCGTCCTTGATCAAATCGGAAACCTGCCAGTCGTTGCCGTGGTACCACTTCACAATCTTCCCGTCCGGACCAATCACCGTCGTACTCAAATTATGCGTGATCAGGCCGCCATCAGCCTGATAGACCACGCCGAAAAACTCAGCGATCTTTGGCAGCTCATCCTTCCGGGGCGCGCCAAATTCCCAGCATTTGAAAAGCGCGGCATCATGTGTGTGGGCTACTTTAAACGCATACTCGCGAAGAACCTTTGGCGTGTCGTACTCCGGGTCAAAACTGACAGAAAGCAAACGGGTGCTCGATTCAAGCGAAGTATCCCCGCCGAGCCGCTTGTAGATCTCGTCGAAATTGCTGCTCATGCGCGGACAAAAATCAGGAAACGGGCACCGCGTATAAATAAACGTCACTAATAAAACCTTCCCGCGGTATTGGCTCAGCGAAACGCGCCGGCCGTCCTGATTGGTGAAAGAAAAATCCGGAACAACATCGCCTGGCTCAGGTATGCGCTGCGCCGCGCCCGGTCCGGGTGAAGGCGGCGGCACTTTTGCCTGCCCCGTGACCTTAACGTTCTCCAGCCAATAATCCGACGGACCCTCGCTATTCTTGGCCGGCTCGACCACGACAACGTCCGCTGCGATCAAGTCGCCGGGTTTGAGCTGGTTCAGCATCGACGGCGGCTTGACCTTGTACGACATCGTCATCGGATCCATGAAACCAGGAATATTGTCGCCGTTAATGACGGCCGCCTGACTCTGCATATCGACCGACATGATCTCACCCGTGAAGTGATAACGCTTCGGCGCGGGATGCGAAGTGCAGGAGGAGACAACCAGCGTGGCTGCAAGAACAAGGCCTATCAAAGGGATGGTTGGATTCGGGCAAACGTGCGGACGACTTATCTTCAAAGCTTTCATGAATGATTTTTTTGCTCCCTCACAATCTTACTCAGAATAGGATCAGCGATCCATCCGCAGCCCTCTGCTATTTGCTTCCCCCCTGACGAACGCGGCGCTTCCCTTATAATCGAAGGACTCTTTATGGCTGCCGTCCTCGAGAGGATCATTGCCGCTACGCGAGCGCGGGTCACGCAAACCCGCCACAATGCGAATGTGCGTGATCTCGAGCAACTGGCGGAGCGACATACTCCACGCGGCTTTCGGCGGGCTCTCGAATCCAAAAGCCAGGAGGGAGTGGCCATTATCGCGGAGTTGAAGAAAGCATCACCCTCCAAGGGGCTGATTCGTCCCGATTTTCATCCCGCGGAACTGGCGCGCGAACTTGCGCAAGCCGGAGCAGCGGCGCTTTCGGTGCTCACCGACGAGGAATTCTTTCAAGGATCGTTGCACAATCTGCGCGAAGCATCGGCAGCGGCGACGATTCCGTGTCTGCGCAAGGATTTCATCGTTGACGAATTTCAGATTCTCGAAGCGCGGGCGAACTCCGCTGACGCGCTGCTGCTGATAGTGGCCGCATTATCGGCAAGCGAATTGAAGCTGCTCGCATCTGCTGCCCGTTCGCACGGACTCGATGTGTTGTGTGAAGTGCACGACGCCGATGAGTTGCAACGGACGCTCGATGCCGAATGCGATCTGATCGGCGTGAACACTCGGGACCTGCGCACATTTCATGTCGATCTGAGTAAGGCGTTTGAACTGGCGGAGAAGTTTCCCTCCGGGGTGGTCGGGGTGGCTGAGAGTGGGATTCGTTCGGCCGAGGATATTGCGCAGCTGCGCGCGGTCGGGTATCACGCGTTCCTGATCGGGGAGTCGCTCATGCGTGCTTCTTCGCCGGGGCAAGCGTTACGAGAATTACTTTCAGTACCCGGCACCCGGTGCCCAGTACCCAGCCGCGCAGGGTCCAGGAGCGCTTAGCTGGGAGAGGTCTAAAGGGGGCTCGGATTTTATTGGCGACTGCCTCTGGTCACTGACAACTGCTTTATGACTTGGGTAAAGATTTGCGGCATCACGAATCTCGAGGACGCGCTGGTCGCGGTCAATGCTGGCGCGGATGCCATTGGCTTCGTGTTTTACGAAAAGAGTCCGCGGTTCGTCAGCGTGGAGACTGCGCGGGAGATCGTTGCGAGGTTGCCGGAAGGCGTGGAGAAGATAGGGGTGTTTGTGGGGAAAACTGCTGCGGCGGTATCGGAAACCATTGGCTATGCCGAACTGACCGTTGCGCAGATTTACTTCGATCCCGAGATTTCCACGTTCAATGATGAATTTCTCGAGAACATTCCTGGCCATGCGATCGCCGCAATCCGGGCCAGTCACTTTCTCACCGGAAACACGGATGACCCGGATGTCATCGCTGGCTTTCGGGTTTCGAACAGGTTCCGAGATCGCGTGATCGCGCTGCTGTTGGATTCCGGAAACGCAGACCATCCTGGTGGGTCCGGCAAGCGGTTTGACTGGGACGCTGTAGCGGCTGTGAGAGAACTGCTGCACCGGCATGGTTTGAGGTTGGTGGTTGCCGGTGGGCTCGAACCGCACAACGTGCAAAACGCAACGAGAATTCTCAGGCCTTGGGGAGTCGACGTAGCTTCCGGCGTGGAGGCGCGCCTAGGGAAGAAAGACCCAGAAAAAGTTCGCGCCTTCGTGCGCGCGGTGCGTGAGTATGACGCAAAAGTGAGTTAGCGATGGAAATCCTGTCAGGAGCTAAGAAGATCAAAGTCCCCACCCTGCCCTCCAACGGGAAGATAAGGATGAAGCACCCGTCGTGGACAGGAGTGTCCGCGCCACACGAACCCGGCCGCTTCGGGGTTTACGGCGGCCGCTATGTTCCTGAAACTCTGATGGCGGCGCTCGAGGAGTTGGAGCACGAATATGAAAGAGCAAAGTGCGACAAGAAATTTCAGGCGCGCCTCGATGAATTGCTGAAGACCTATGCCGGCCGTCCCACGCCATTGTTTTTCGCACGGCGACTCACCGAAAAACTCGGAGGCACAAGAATCTATCTCAAACGCGAAGACTTGCTGCACACCGGCGCACACAAAATCAATAATTGCCTGGGCCAGGGGCTTCTGGTCGAGCGTATGGGCAAGCATCGCGTGATCGCGGAAACTGGGGCCGGGCAGCATGGAGTCGCTACCGCCACGGTTTGCGCTCTGCTCGGTTTTGAATGCGTCGTGTACATGGGGACAGAAGACATGCGCCGCCAGGAGCTCAATGTTTTCCGCATGCGTCTGTTAGGGGCCGAGGTGCGGGGCGTAAATTCCGGCTCGCGTACTTTGAAAGACGCCATCAATGAGGCCATGCGCGACTGGGTCACCAACGTGCGCACCACACATTATCTCCTGGGAAGCGTGCTGGGCGCCCATCCTTACCCCACCATGGTGCGTGATTTCCATCGCGTGATCGGCCGCGAAGCTCGCGCTCAGATCTTGAAAGCCGAGGGCAAGTTGCCCGCCGCTATCATTGCCTGCGTGGGTGGAGGATCGAATTCCATCGGCATCTTCTACGAATTTATAAAGGACAACAAAGTTCGTCTCATTGGTGTCGAGGCCGGTGGACGGGGCGAATCCCTCGGCGATCATGCCGCGCGTTTTCGCGGAGGCTCTCCCGGCGTGCTGCAGGGAACGTATTCCTATGTATTGCAGGACGGGGCGGGGCAGATCGCACTCACGCACTCGGTTTCGGCGGGATTGGATTATCCTTCCATCGGACCCGAGCATGCGGCTTTGCGAGATGCGGGGCGCGCCGAGTACGTGCCCGCTTCCGACGCAGAGGCGCTCGAGGCGACAACCTTGCTCGCTCGTACGGAAGGAATCATTCCCGCGCTCGAATCGGCGCATGCAGTCGCGGAAGCGGTGAAGCGGGCGCGAAAGATGAAAAAAAGTGAAGTGCTGATCGTGAACATCTCGGGGCGCGGCGATAAAGATATCGGAATTTTGCGGGAGAACCTGAAAATCGATTAAAAGAAGCCAGAGTCAGATTTTGAGACCTACGTCGTCAGTAGCTGATTACCCAAACTAGCTTCATTTTGCAATTCTAATTTCTGCGATCTGCGTTGCAGTTATGCCACTAACCTTCTACAACAAACCGGCCTTGATTGCCTACGTCACCTGCGGTGATCCCGACCTCGCGACCACACGTGCGATTATCCTCTCCGCGATTGAAGCCGGCGCCGACGTGATCGAACTGGGAGTGCCTTTCAGCGATCCGGTGGCCGACGGGCCGGTGATTCAGCGGGCGAGCGAACGAGCCTTGAAACTCGGAACGACACTCGGGCACGTGCTCACCCTCGCGTCCGAAATTCGCGAGCGGGCGCAATCGACCGGCCTGATCGTTTTCTCGTATCTCAATCCGATCCTGCGGATGGGGCTGGACAAATTTTGCAAAGTTGCACGCGCCGCTGGTGTCGATGGCGCGCTGGTGACCGATCTACCGGTCGAAGAAGCGGGCGGATATTTGCAAGCCATGCACGCGTATGACCTGGCCCCGGTATTTCTCGCCGCGCCAACAAGCCCTGATGAGCGTCTCAGGCGCATCGCATCGACATCGCGTGGCTTCGTTTATGCTGTCTCACGGACGGGAGTCACGGGCCAGCGGCAGGAACTCGCGGAAGACGCGCGGAAGCTGGTCGGGCGTCTCCGGCGGGTGACGAAACTGCCCATCGCGTTAGGCTTCGGAATTTCCACCTTCCAGCAATTTGCAGAAGTCGGTAAATTTGCTGACGCTGTGGTCGTGGGCAGCGCCATCGTTGAAACGATCGAGCGGAATTCGGGCCGCGAAGCCGCGGCAGTAAGTGAGTTTCTGAAGCGGCTGGTGAGGAGCCGTCAGCTGTCCGCAATGGCACTGTGATGCTTCGCGAAGCTGTGTGAGCAGGTTTCATGGATATCGAAGACTGGCGACGGAAAATCGATGAACTGGATCGCAAGCTCGTAGCTTTGCTCAATCAGCGGGCGCGGGCCGCGGTAGAAATTGGCCGCTTGAAGCGAAACACTTCCATGCCCATCTACGAACCGGATCGCGAACGTATGGTTTTTGCCAACGTGCAGGCAGCAAATAACGGTCCGTTGCCGGGTCGCGACATGGTTCGTATCTATGAACGCATCATTGATGTCATGCGCAACATTCAGAAAGAAGAGATTGCCCCCGAGCCGCAATCGACCGAAGCGGAAACGGAGTTGGATTCGGAAGTGAATGACTAGCTGAAGGCCTATTTCTATGATTGTTGCAATGCAAGAAGGCGCGGACGAACCGCAAATCCAAAGCGTGATCGAGCACCTGGTAAAGATGGGATTCGAAGTGCACCGTTCCACTGGGGCGCGCATGACTGTGCTGGGTGCCGTCGGCTCGGGAATCGATTTCGACATTCGTATTCTCGAATTACTTCCTGGAGTCCAGGAAGTTCACCGCATCAGTTCCCCGTACAAGCTTGCCGGACGCAGCTTTCGTCCCGAAGGCACGGTTGTGCGACTGGGCAATGAAATTGACATTGGCGGTAATCAAGTCGTTGTCATGGCCGGGCCCTGCTCGGTGGAATCGCGCGAGCAAATCTTCACTACAGCCGAGGCCGTGGCCGAGTCCGGCGCAAAGGTCTTACGCGGAGGTGCTTTCAAGCCGCGCAGTTCGCCCTATTCATTTCAGGGGCACGGCGAAGAAGCGCTCAAGCTGCTGCGTGAGGCGGGCGACCAATTCAAGTTGCTTGTCATCAGCGAAGTCATGGAAATTTCTCAGATCGCGCTCCTGCTGCCCTACGTCGATATCCTGCAAGTCGGCGCGCGTAACATGCAAAATTTCAATCTGCTGCGCGAATTGGGCAAGGTTCGCAAGCCGGTGCTGCTGAAGCGCGGTATCGCGGCCACTCTTGAGGAATTACTCCTTTCCGCCGAATACATCATGGCCGGGGGAAATTATGAGGTGATTTTGTGCGAGCGCGGCATTCGCACCTTTGAAACCTATACGCGCAACACCATGGATATTTCGGCGATCCCGATCATTCACAAGCTCTCGCATCTACCGATCACCGCCGATCCCTCGCATGGGACCGGACGTCGCGACAAAGTCGCTCCTATGGCTCGCGCTGCGGTCGCGGCAGGCGCCGATGCGCTCCTGATTGAGGTGCACTGCGATCCGGATAAGGCTCTTTCGGACGGCGCGCAATCGCTCTTTCCGGAACAGTTCGCTAGACTGATGGACGAGTTGCGCATGATCGCGCCGGCCGTGGGAAGGAAAATCTGATTCCTTTCACCACGGAAGCACAGAGACACCGAGAAATGCATTTTCGAACTCAAGCGGGGCGAATGCTTACACAGGTGAGCGGAGTAACAGTTTCCGTCTGTGCCTCCGTATCTCCCTGCTGACGTCCGTTCATGCCCATTCGTCAAATCACGATCATCGGTACCGGCCTGATTGGCGGATCACTGGCTCTTGCGCTGCGCAGGAAGAAATTTCCTGGCCGCATCATCGGATGCGATCGTGATGCGACTCTCGAAAGGGCCCGTAGTCGGGGAGCAATTGATGATGGCACCCCGAATCCTTCCGACGCAGTGCGCGGCAGCCAACTCGTAGTGCTTGCCGCCCCCGTGCTCGCGATTGTCGATTTGATCGATCGCATCGGACCTGTGCTTCCCGCCAGAGCTGTGCTGACTGATGTCGGAAGCACGAAAGCAGTCGTTGTCGAACGCGCGATAAAAGTTTTTGGAGCCAATGCCGGCAAGCGGTTTCTCGCAGGACATCCGATGGCAGGGAAAGAATCGAGCGGCGTCGATTCCGCCGATCCCGATCTGTTTCAGAACGCGCTCTGGTTCATCACGCCACTGCCTGGCCAGAGCTTGAACGATGGCTTGCTCGCCGAATACGCATCGTGGATCGATCGTATTGGGGCTCGCATCGCCATGCTGCCGGCCGAGGAACATGATCGGCTCTGCGCCTGGATCAGCCATGTTCCGCAGATGGTCTCGACCGCTCTGGCCGCGGCCCTGGTCGACGAGTTCGGGGCCGAAGCTCCTTTGTTGCCGGCCGGCGGACGTGCCCTGCAGGAGATGACACGCATCTCGGCGAGTCCGTATTCGATGTGGCGCGACATTGCCATCTCCAACAAGAAGAATCTGGGCGACGCGTTGTGGAAAATAGAACAGCGTCTCGCCCACATCCGCGAGAATCTTGCCACCCGGCAATTGGCGGAAGAATTTGAACGGGCGCACGAGTTGAGAAAGATCGCCACGAAGAAAAAAGAGTTGCATCCCGCACGCAAAGGCGATCGCCCCTACTCGAAGCCCTGTTAACACGCAAAATAATTCTGGAGGAGATGGATGAGACTTGTCCCCTGGGTGCTGTTCGCTGCGTTACTGACTGCCTGCCTGCCGTCATGGAGCCAATCCTCAGGGAAGCGGAAAATCATCATCGATCAGGACGCGGCGGGGCCCGCGGGAACCGATCAGCAATCGATGCTGCTGCTGATCCAGGCGCCGCAAACAGAAATCCTCGGCATCACCGTTGTTACCGGCGACGCGTGGCTGAAAGAAGAACTCGCGCACACACTTCGTATGCTCGAACTGGTCGGACGCACCGACATTCCGGTCGTTGCCGGCGCCGAATATCCGCTCGTTCGCCGTCAGGACGCAACAGAAATGTGGGAGCAGCAGTTCGGAACCATCCCCTGGCTAGGCGCATGGACTCCACGTAGGTATCATCCTGCCGATCAGCTCGGCGAAATGCCCGAAGGGTTGCCCACGACCAAGCCGTCGAATGAAGACGCAGCGCATTTTCTCATCCGCATGGTTCACAAGTATCCGAATCAGGTCACGATTTACGAAGGCGGTCCTATGACAAACCTGGCGCTCGCCATCTCGATTGACCCCGATTTCACCAACCTGGTGAAAGAACTGGTCTTCATGGGCGCCAGTCTCAATCCCAACACCGACGATCCGGAGTTTGTGAACACTCCCCGGCATGAATTCAATTTGTGGTTTGATCCGGAAGCAGCACATATTGTGCTCATGGCGCCTTGGAAGAAAATTGTCTGCACCACGGTCGACATCTCCGTGAAGACCCGGCTCACTCCACAGTTGATCGATGAAATTAAAGCTGGTAACTCCCCAGCGGCGCGGTACGTTGGAACTTACGCACGGCTTCGTGGCAAGTACAACTATTTGTGGGATGAACTTGCCGCTGCGGCGTGGCTCGATCCCAGCCTGATCACCAAGACGGAAACACGCTATCTGGATATGAACCTGGATCGCGGCGCGGGTTACGGCGACACGTTAAGCTGGTCAGAATACGACAAGCCAAGGATTGTTGGTCCCCCAGTGGAGATTCAGGTCGATCTCGATACGCAGAGGTTCTACAAAATGTTCGTGGATCTGTTGACGGCTCCAATGCCGAGACCGTGAGCCCTGCGCTTTCTTCCTTCAGTCCTTCCTGTGGGGACAGTCGCCCCAGGATGTCCCGTTCGAAGCTCCGCGTGGTTGGACTTACTGCTGGAGTTGCTCGAGCATCTGCTTCGCCTGCGCGTGATCGGGATGCTTATTGAGCAAATCGAACAACACGGCGCGAGCCTTGTCCCGCGCGCCTTCGAGCGCATACACGCGGGCCAGGTTCAAGTACGCCTGATCGAATCGAGGAGCAACGTGCATGCACAGCTCGAAACTCGCGACCGCGTCGTCGCGCCGCTGCGTGACCAGGTAAAGCACCCCCAGATTGTTCAGTGCCTCCGGATAAACTGGACGCGCCGCCAGTGCCCGGTGCAAATATTCATCGGCTTTGGCCGCGTCGTCTGTCTGGGCAAAAACCATTCCCAGGCTATAGTTCGCCTCCGGATCTTCGGGCGCGATCTCGACTGCGCGCTCAAGCACCTTACGCGCTTCGTCCCATCGTTTCTCGAGGCGATAGGCATTCCCGAGATTATCGAGGGCCGCCAAATGGTGTGAATTCGCGCGTAGAGCCTGCTCGAAAGAGGTGATGGAGTCGTCGATTCGTCCTTCGCGCGTGGCAATCACGCCAAGGTTGTTCCACGAATCCGGCAACGTGCCGGGATAAGTGCCTTGCAGTTTGACCGCCCGCTCAAATGTCTCGCGCGCGGCGTCGTTCTTGTTCTGGCTCAAATACACGCTGCCAATCCCATACAGCGCTTCTGCGCTCGATGGATCATCGCGAAATGCCTGCTGAAATGCGCTTCCCGCCTCGTCGAGATAGCCACGCTGAAAAAACAGCGCGCCTAGCGAAAGATAATTGCGCCCAAACTCAAGCGTATGACCTGCAAGCGGAAACGGCAGCGCTCGGGCGAGGCGCTCCTGGCCAGTCGCAGGAACGGTGCGGGAATCTCTCTCGACGCTCTCAGAATCAATTGGTCCCTGATATACCTTGATAATCTCGCCACTCGTATTGATCAGAAAGCAGGTTGGCAGAGTAAGGTCGCGATGGCGGTCAAAAGTTTGTCGATACAGAATGTTATAGGTTGCAATCACGCTGTCGGAGCCAATCAAAATGGAAAATGTGAAACCCTGCTGTCGCGCGAAAGCCCCCGACGAACTCGTCTTCGCATCGTTCTCCCGCGAATTGACGGCCTCGTCGACACTGACCGTCACAAGTTGTAATCCCTGACTTTCCCAGCGACCATAATGTTTTTGGAATAGCCGCAACTGTTGCTGGCAGTCATTCGATTGCATGTTCCAGAAGCTCAACAGCACTGGCTTGCCGCGAAAGGCAGAAAGGGAAACTGCCTGCCCGGTAACATTGGGGAGAGAAAACTCCGGGGCTAAAATCGGTGCCAGAAGCCAGGTTTCGACCGAGGTTGGAAGAGAATCAGCTTCCGCGACAGCATCGTCAGCAACTGGGATGAACTGTGGAACCCTCGCCCGAAATGCTTCCATCCTGACCGGCTCCTGGCCTTCGTTCACCCAGATCGTGTGATTTGCCGGAAGCTCTCGCAGGTCCTGCACCACGCCACTCGGCCAGCGGATCGTAGCTTTTACCGGCCCCGTGGCCTCGCCCAATCCAAAGAAAACCACTTTGCTGTGCTGTGAAAGAAAACCTGATCCCGCCTCGATCCTGCGGGTTTGTCTCCCAGCGCCGGTTTCAATCGCAACGGCTGCCCCGATTGCGTCGCGATTGCTCTTCGTCCCTCGGAGGCGAAATGCAATCGACGCCGGCAGCTTCGCAGCCACATTTTTCAGCAGCCGTAATTGCGGAGCATTTCTATTCTTCAGGCAAATTTCCAGCCGTCCATCGTGATCGAAATCCGCGAGGGCAAATGCCCGGCCGTCCTCGACGAAATCCATCCCCAGCGTGCCTGAGACATCAGAAAACGTTCCATCCCGATTGTTGGCATAGAAGACGTTACGCTCGTATCCGCTCCATGTGACATCCGAGCGGATCAGCTCATTGATGGCGCTCCAGCCCTGTTCGTATTCGTTCGAAGCCCGAGCATCGTCGGGCGACTTGGCCACCACCTGCCGCCAAAAGAAGCTGTTCAAATCCTCGCGCTCGGGTCCCGACACCATTCCGTTGGCAATATAGAGATCGGGATATCCGTCGTGATCGAAATCCAACCCGTCGCTCGACCACGCCCAGCGCCCCACTCCGACGCCAGCCGCGCGGGTCATGTCCTCAAAGTGTGGGCCGCGATTGCGCAGCAAAGAATTTCCCATCGCATGCTTCTGATAGAGTGCGCGAATCTGCTCCGGCGAGTCCTTCTTGAAATTCTCCTGCATTGAGATCCGCACGCCCGCCGCGGTCCACATGTTCGCGACATAGAGATCCTGCGCGCTATCATTGTCGTAGTCGAGCCAACCTACGCTCATGCCCGCCCCGACGTCTTCCACGCCCATTTTTGCTGCCACATCCGTAAATGTTCCGCCCCCGTTATTGCGATATAAATTCTTGCGTCCGAAATCGTTGACCACGTACAGGTCGGGCCAGCCATCGCCGTTGCAGTCGTTCCAGGCGCAGGCAAAGCTGTACCGCCTGTTGTTCTGATTCAGTCCCGATTGCGCCGTGACGTCGCGAAACGTTCCGTTGCGGTTGTTGCGCATCATGAAATTCGGCGGGCCATTCTCGGCATCGTGATAGGGGGACGGATATTTGTATTGCCCTGTGCCCTGATAGTAGGAATACAGACAAAAATAAATGTCGAGCCAACCATCGCTATCGTAGTCAGCCACTGCCGCGCCGGTAAAAGTTCCCGCCGGCGCATTCGCAAACTGAAACGCATCCTGCTTCTCGCGAAACTTGCCGTTGCCTTCGTTGAGGAACAGCTGCGGCCCACTTGTCCGCACAAGAATCACATCCTGCAAACCGCGATTGCTGAAATCAGCAAATAACGCGCACGCCGTGTTTTCCAGAATGCCCAGTCCGGAGGACTCCGTAATATCTTCAAACGTTCCGTCTCCGCGATTGCGATAAAGTCGGTTCGGCAGCCCTGCCGGCTGGCAAATGTAAAGATCATCGAAGCCGTCATTGTCAACATCCGCAACTGACACTCCGTTGTGGCCGTAGATGTCGATTCCGCTCGCGCCATCCAGGATTGTGCGCCAGTAGTCGGAGCCGTGCATCATCTGCGATCCGTACGACGCATTGCCGCCAAATGCGCTCGCCGCGACGTCCAGGTACACGGGCGCATGCGCTCGTGCTCGCGTTTCTTCAAGCATCCGCCAACTCGCGACGCGATATTTGCCCGATTGGGAGCCTTGCCACGACAACTCCCAGTCACCAACGCGTTGCTCGCGGTGGAAATCTGCCCCACTCCCGACAATTTCGTAACGAATGCGCGTTTCTAATTTGTCAGATTTTGCGTCGGAGGACGATCGATCCATCGCGATGGCCGTGACCTGAAATTCCGCGGTGATGATTTGTGTGAGGGTGCTGAGCGACGCTTGCATTCCGCGAATGAACGCCTCGCGACCGATACCGTTCCCTTGAAAGGCATTGCGGCGAATCTCCAGCAGCGAATCAGAGCGCGCCAGTCGCGACTCGCTGACTTCGAATGAGGTTCCAGAAAATTCCGTTGTCAGACAAATCGCAATTGCCTGGACGCTTGAGGGTGTTTGCCGCAGCCCCGAGCTCCAAGTCGCAAGAACCACGGCGATCTCGTGGGCGTACTTCTCCAACACGAATTCATCCAAGCCTGGCTGCACCTTTCGCAACGTGGCATCTAGCGAACGCTCGTTGCGATAGTGCGGCTCGATATGGAAGCGAGAATAAGTACGGTTCCTCTGCGCCGCTTGGGAAGCGGCCAAAGCAGATGAAGGGAACGCGAATTTCCACCAACCATTCGGGATCAGAGTGGCTCCGGCGCCCTGGCAGAAACGAACCAGAAAATCACGCCGGTGAAGGTCAGTGTAGGTGTGCGGTTTTCGTCCCCAGGTCAGAACAATGCCTCTGCGAATGGTGTGCCCTCGAACCTAACACCCCCGTTCCGAGGGGTCAAGGAGCGCACGGATCACCGACAGGAGTTAGAAAACCACCGACGGAGAAGTTTGACCGATCTCCCCTGCCCCCTTAGAATTAAGCAGGGGTGCGACTGGAACGCGGCTTGCCGCGATGAAGCCAGTTCGTCGTAGCTGAATATCCCCTTCGCACTCTCTCCCCGATTTTCAGCTTTGGCGGTGTAGCTCAGGTGGTTAGAGCGACGGTCTCATAATCCGTAGGTCGTAGGTTCGAGTCCTACCGCCGCCACCAATTTGTTCAACAACTTGCAGGAGGTCGGGCGGAACCGCGGTCGATTTCGAGAGCCCTCCCCTTTATTCCGTTTTCGCGATTCAGACTTTCTTCCTTGCTTCACCACCGGGCCGGGACAAATTTCAGGGACTCCGTTCGCGGGTCGAACGGACTGAACGGTGTCAACGCGGTTTCGCGCTCGACGGTGACCATTGCCTCCGCAGCTGCAAGGCCTTCGGCACTGACCTGCACGGTAATCGGCTCCTGCTGGTGTGGATGCGCCTGTATGTAGAACGCGATTCGCCCTCCCTCGAGGTGCGTCGTCGGCATTCCGAGCAGTGTTCCATTCCTTACTTGTATGTTGGTGCGACGGTCTTCGTAGGGATTCACAGTCCGGTTCCGATCGACGGCATAGACAACCACCCGCGTGGCATCCTCTCCGTCAGCAACAATCGCCGCGTCGTCTGTCGCAATCTCCAGCTTCTCGGCTTGCTGCGGGCTTCGCAGTTCCTCGCGAGCGACGACTTCACCGTGCCGATAAGCTAGCGCTTCCACTGTTCCGGGTTGATAGGCTTCCCCTAACTTGAATTTGAATATTGGATGCGGCAAGTGGGGGAACTCAGTAGCCCGTTGGCGTCCGATCGATCTCCCATTGACCTTGACTTCCACTTCTTCCGCGTTGCTTGCCACCAACAAGTCAGGTGTGGCTCGCTCCCAATAACTGAGAATGTGCACCATCGGCCCATATAGATCGGGATCCATTTGGCTGGCCATGGCATAGGCGGTGAATCCTTTGGGCAGTCGGTAAATGTCGTCCACACAATGTGTCGCCGTTACTGCCACGGGTGTATTGAACTCCGGAGAGTTGTAGTCGAAGGCAGCCCACCCGATCGCCCCTGAAAATTCCGGGTGTGCATACAGCGCGTCGTAATGGCGCATCCACATGTTCGTGCCCCAGAGCAGTGCATCTTCGTGTTCCCAAACGGGGATCTGTCTGGCATCTCCGAATTCAGTTACGAGCCAGGGCTTATCCGTCGCGGGCTGAGGAAATGGTTCCGAATAGTCGTTGACCGTGAGCACCTCTTCCGGAACCATCTTGCCGTGCCATGCATCGCTCAGCCGCGCTCCACCGGGGGCGCGCGATGGATCAAGTTGCTTCACCAGCCCGTAGGTTCGATCGTAAAGGTCGCGGTCATCCTCTTCGTAGAACGATCCCTCATTCGCGCGAACGCCCCAAAGAAACACTGAAGGATGATTGCGGTCGCGAAGGATCATCTCCCGTGTCGCATTCACCGCATTCTCCTTCCATTCTGAATCCTTGCCAACGTACTGCCAGCTGGGAAACTCATCCATGACAAGCAGTCCTATGCGATCGCATTCGTCGAGAAATTCCGGATCTGGAGGATAATGCGACGAGCGTACCGAGTTCACGCCGAGTCCATGTTTCAAGGTCAATGCATCGCGGCGCTGCAGCCGGTTAGGGACGGCTCCTCCGATGAATGGATACATCTGGTGCCGGTTCAGACCGCGCAGTTGCAGAGCTTGTCCGTTGATGTGAAAGACCCCATCATTCCAATCGATCTGCCGAATCCCGATCCAGGTAGCTTCGCGGTCGATCGCGCCAGAGGAATCGCCGAGTTCGGCTTCCGCGATATAGCGATTGGGATGATCGGGATCCCACAACCTCGCATTTCGAATCGGATCAATTTCGAGTTTAACCTCGCGTTCCTCCCCGGCGTTCAATTTAACTCTCGCAGCAGCTACTCCAGCTTCCTGACCCTCAGCATCTCGTACATGAACGCTTACCGAGGTTTCGGCTGGGGCCGAACGGTTATTGCGGATACGGATCGCTGCACTGACCGCTGCGTCGGGCGTAATCCGGGCGGTCACGTAGTACACATTTTCAATGTGCAGCTTGTCGGTGATGCGCAGTTCGACATCCCTCTGAATACCGCCGAACAAGTAATACCCGTACATTTTTGGCGCTGGGCGTGAAAGGTGTCCCCGGCTGGCAAAGAAATAAAGTCCCGAAGGTGAAATCTCCGGCGCGCCCTCCGGAGGAATATGGGGCTGGATTCGCGAGTCTACGCGGACTGCAATGATGTTTTCTCGTCCAAACTGCAGCCCGGGAGTTAAATCGACTTCAAAGGGCGTATACCCGCCCTTGTGCGTGGCCAGATGCTTTCCATTCAGGTAAACATCGGCTACGGTCATCACCCCTTGAAAGCGCAACCCTACCAGTTTGTCTTTCCAGGATTCGTCCGGACGAAAATGCTTCCGGTACCAGGAAACGAAGCGGAACATGTCAGGATCAAATGTCTCGGCGGGGGTGAGAATGTTCGCATGCGGCACAGAAACCCGCTCGAATTCTTTTTCGTCGAGATCAAAGCGTTCTCCATCCGGTATATCGTGAGACACATAGAGCCAGCCGGTCGAAAAATTCTGCTCGATGCGAGGAATTAACTTAGCCGCCGAGCCCGCTCGACATGGAGAGCACATTGCAGCGATCACGATTAGAAACAACCCAGAACCGAACCCTCGTGTCATCGATCTGCCCCCACTAGAAGTTATGAACAGCAGCATGCAGCCTCATACATCCTGAAACGCGGCTTGTTCTAACAGCCTTCCCCGCTGATACGAGCGCGTTCCGCGATCACGCCTCGTTCTCTACAAAATGACAGTTCCGATCGCCAAGGCCATGCGATTTCCCTCAGATTCCCCACTCGCCCTGGACCCTGAACGCGATGGAGATTCTCACCAATCACTGACCACAGGCTAGAAATCAGAAAATTTCTTGTATTCAATCAATTGCAAACGCTCTCCTTGGAGCTTCTCTTCGCTCATCGCTACGACCAATCTCTCGTTTAACCAGAAGGTAAGTTCCAATGGTCCTCCCTCGGAATCGACTTCCAAAATGTACTTGTTGGTCGCGTAGGAGCGCTCTCCGAGCTGAATTTGTTCCTCTCCGACCAAAGTCAGGAGAGCACGGCAGCGGGAAAGCTTCACTCTGGGATGGTCGAAAGGTACCAAGTCCATAACAGCTAGCTTCAGCGGGACTGGCACACCTACCCCAGATGCGGCACGCTGGATCAGTCCGACCGATAACATCGGAAATGGGAATGAATAAAAGAACCCGGGAGGCTCATAGTTGTTGAGCTTTGCGCTACCACTCTCGCCCTTGCACTTGATCTCGTGACCCGCAATTAAACACCTCTCCAACTCGACAGCTTTCCCGTCCAGCACCCGAGTCCCTCTGACTGTCAATGACTCGACCTTGAAGTCGGCAGACAGCTTCACATCAACTCCGGTCTGAGCCGTCTGTCCTGCCATGCGCTCCCGAAGTTGTGGGCTTAGATGCTGCGATCCCATTGCGGCCGCCAACTCAGCGGCCGCGTTGCCCAAGTAAAAATGATCCTCCAATTCGTAGCGTCCATCCGGCATGCGCCAAAGAATCCATGACTGGTTCCCCTCTCGAGTCAGTTTTCCCTCACGATATTTTTGGTATTGGCCCTCGGATACCTTTTCGCGCTGTTGCGACTGTCCGACCCCAGAACCAAGGCTGGCGACAACTAAAGACATTGCGCCAAAGATTCTGAGCAGTAACATCAGAGGCCCTCCAATGAGCGAATTGCAGGAGCTGTGGATTTTACAACTGGGCGACCTTGTTGAGGAGAATTGTTGCAAGCCGGCGTTCTGACAACCTTGCGCCTTCTATTCGCCTTTTTGAGGGATCGATCGCACATAACCGCAGAAAGGCGGTCGCCGGCGCCTCCAGTTTACAGGCGACGGCAGTCTGGTAGCCGCCGGTGCACATTTTTCGCGGTAACAGAGTGTCATGCGACAATCTTTGAAAAAACGACGCTGAATTGCTGTTTTCAATTCGGCGTTGCACTATGGAGTACGATGCCAGATACTTCGAAACATTTAGAACCACGTTGGCCTGTAATGCTTGCCCTGCTTGCTGTGGGCGGATTGCGCTTCTCTCTGCCGGAATCCCTGTCAGCGGGGCCAGACTGGTTAATAATCGTTGTTGTCGCAGTACTTCTGATTCCTACAACGTGGGCACGCCAGCGCGGCAAAGATAACCTCAATAAGTTCTTGGGCTATCTGCTGATCTCCATCGTGACTGTTGACATGATCTGGTCGCTTGGACTGCTGGTCGCGGCTTTACCCGCACATCGACAGGCTCCGAAGGATCTATTACGTTCCGCAGCTGCCTTGTGGATTTCGAATATCCTGGTCTTCGCCTCGTGGTATTGGCGACTGGATGCGGGTGGCCCCCGCGAGCGTGAATTGCGCGGCGTCCATACCGACGGAGCATTCCTTTTTCCGCAGATGACTCTCGATCAGCAAGCTAAGCGCGACATGGGAGAACAATGCTGGAGCCCAGGGTTTGTGGATTACCTTTTCCTGGCCTTCAATACCAGTACTGCATTTTCGCCAACGGACTGCCCTGTCCTATCAACGTGGGCCAAATTACTCATGATGGTTCAGGCGCTCATTTCCCTGACAACGGTGGCCCTGCTGGCAGCTCGGGCAGTGAATATTCTTTAGCATCATCGGCGCCCTTGTACGGGGCTGCCGAGGCGCTGGAGACTTCGCTACGCTATCACAGGATGAATCGGCTCGGTTATGTCCAAGGCCAGAAACGGACCACACAGGTTGCGAGAATCAGTAGTCCGTAAGTAACTAGCTGGTGGGGAACCGGCACGGCTCACCGATGCAACTCTTCCCAGAGCATCTGTTCGAACGGCTTGAACCGCAAGGCCCGCAGCGCCGGAATCAGACCTACGTGCCTGCCGAGTTCCTGCGCCTCATCCGTTTTCGGATCGTAAGGTGGCCAAGGCGCAAGCCCTTTGCCACCCGGTGTGCCCGTACTCGCAAACTGCACCCAATAGTCGATCAGGATACCTGAAAGCCTCTCGTCATCGGGACTGCTGACCCAACTCGTCCAGTACCGTTTGCTCAGGAGGATACTCTCCTCGCTGTGGAAGGCGCCCAGCGCTTGGAACGGGCCCGAAGCAACGTAAGTGAAGTTATACAGGTAAGCTCGTTGCCCGGAAGCCGCGACCTCGCGCGCCAGCAAGCGAGATCCGAAGCCGAACTCGCGATCCGTTTCCAAGTTGCGAACCGCTTGAGTGACGTCGTGATCCGTCTTCGCTGGGTAGGCTTCGAAGAGCTGCTGGGCGTGCGCTCCGAAGTTTTCGATCAGCCATTGTTGATATGCCTCAACCGTTCCGGGGTCGTGCGATCGGCCTCCAACGAGGGGACTCTTGAAGATTGAGACTTCATCTGCGTTGCTGCCAACAACGACAGGAATCTTGGCCTGTCGTCCTTCTTCGAAGGCAATCGCAGGTTGTTCGCGAAAGACCCAGCGGTCGAGCACGGGATTGAAATCAACTTCCTTCTCTTCGCTAGCGCGGTGCAGGAGTTCATCGACCGGAATGGCGCGAAGATGCATGAGCACCTGGGAATCGACCGCGACACCCAGATCTGCGACAATGCGCTCGCCATCGGCCTCCTGATGATCAAGGGTGGGAGCGAGGCCGTCCGCACAAACGCCGCTTTGCAGGATGGCGCCCTGGAAGAGACCATCCGCCAATGGAGAGGCGAGCAGATCACAGATGTCGAGAGAACCGGAAGATGCGCCGAAAACCGTGACCCGCTGCGAGTCACCACCGAAGCTGGCTATGTTTCGGTGCACCCACTTCAAGGCTGCCATTTGATCGAGCAAGCCGTAATTTCCGGACGAATGATGGGGCGACTCTGCGGTAAGCGCGGGGTACGAAAAATAGCCGAAGACGCCGAGACGATAGTTGATCGTGACTATCACGACGCCATGCTTCGCCAGCACTGGGCCGAGTGGCGGCCACTCCTGCGACCCCTCAATATTCCCGCCACCATGAATCCACACCATGACTGGGAGCCTCTTCGCACCGTGCAGGTTGGTTGTCCAGACGTTTAGGAAGAGGCACGCCTCGTCGGTGGTCAGTTGCTTTCGACCTAGCATCTCCGGCAACCACGGACTCGGCAGTTGCGGACATGCCGGGCCGAAGGCATCCGCTCTGCGAATTCCGTGCCAAGGCGGAAGAGGTTGCGGCGGCCGCCAGCGTTGCTCTCCCACCGGTGCTGCGGCGTAAGGAACCCCGAGGAATGCAACATCTTCGGAGCTCGAACTGAAATGAATGCCCTGGAGTATGCCCGAGTCGATAGCGACACGCGGAGTCGAGTAAGACGACTTCGCCTGCTGGGCCCATCCTGCAACACTTGCGCACATTAGCACCAGCAAAGCCGCAGGTATTTTCAATCGGCCCTTTGTCCTCATCCACTAGTCCCGGCGATCTCGCCTAGAACACGGACCTAAACGAGAAGTGTACCTTTACCGTACCGCGCCGTGTTGATAATGGATGGGTTATTCCTCCAGATCAGAACTCATACCTTAGCGCAAACTGCATGATGCGCGGATTGTTCAGCAGGCCTGAATAATTTCCAAAACTGCCGCCACTGCCCAATGTCAGAGCACTATTTAACAAACTCGATTGCACATCGAAGATTGCTGAGTTCGTTATGTTGAAGACTTCCCAGCGAAACTGCAGGCTCTGCTTCTCGCTGTAGGGCATCCTCCACCTCTTGGCCAGGCCCATATCGATGCCGAAGTAGCCCTCCCCGCGGATGACGTCCCGCTGACCCGATTGCCCGGCGTAGGCTGGGGCAAAGGAGTTAATCGCATCCGGGCCATTCGCAAAAATATTGACGTTGCCAGCGTCGGGGCCGGTACTGAGGTGGTACGCACCTGTGGTCACGTGCCCGACTAGATTCGCGTTCCCTTCTTGCTCAAAGTTGGTTGGGAAATTACTGTAGCCATTATCGACGTTGACCGGAAAGCCGGAGGTCCAACGGAATAGTCCTGACAGTTGCCAACCGCCGATAACTGCATCTAGCGGCCCGTGAGCCTGGTTCCCGATCAGTTGGCCGCGTCCAAACGGCAGCTCCGTGACCCAATTCGCATTAAGCTGATGGGTGGCATCGAAAGACGAAACTCCCCGTTCCTGCTGCGGGGCCCAAGCATTGATAATGATGTTATTCAAACTGCTGATACTGCTCGCAGGCGCGATCCGCTCTGCGTCGGAGGCTAGGTCAATCGACTTGGAGAAGGTGTAGTTGAAATCAAACTGCACGCCGTGCGACATGCTATGGCGCAAACTTACTTGTAAAGCGTTATAACTTGCGCCCGCCATCGACCGCCAGGCATACAGCGAACTGTATTGCTGGCTGTAATAGGTGCTTGGTCCCTCCATCGGATAATACGCTTGATTCGGAATATTGAAGTCTGGAATCCCCGCGGTGTCGAGATTGTAAAGTCCAAGAGAATCATTGAACTGGGTGGCGCAGAAGACGTCGAAGGCAGCGACCACCGGGTTCGTCGTTCCTAGCGTGCTGCCGCCAGTACAACCATTGATCGTATAGGCGCCGCCGGGAGCCAAGGGCTGGATTTGATTGGTCCAGAAGGCTTGCACGTTGGCCGACACTTGATTCGGAGTGAACCCTAGCGTCGCTGCATTGTTGCCGGCATTAAGCTGGGGTCGAAATACTTTGGCTAATGCCGTTTCAGCCGCGAAGTAATCAATTCCTGATGCTTTGTCATAGATATCGAGCGGCATCGCCATATCGTCCTGAGCGAGTTGGCGACGAGCAAGCCTGCCTACGTAAGCGGCTTCAAGGGTGAATTTCGAGCCAAGATCACGGCTAACGGCAAAATCGAGGTTATAGGAATACGGAGTTTTAAGCTTGTCATCAATCCCCCAGGTGATTGCCAGGACGCTTGGGAAAATGGCAGGAAACGTACCCGCGGGTGCGGGTGTAAAGATCTGATTGCCCGCGTAGTCCATTTGCGGAATCACATGCATGTCTGTCAGACGAGGAGCGATGACTGAATTTTCGAAATCAGACGGATTCTGCAACTCCGTCGACAATCCAAAAGATCCATTCTGGTCGAAGGTGTCGGCGATGCTTTCTCCGACCCGGTCATAGAGCATGGCGAAGCCGCCACGGATGCTGGTCTTGCCCGGGCCACCGAAGATTTTTCCCAGCGTTCCGTCAGTCCACGCCGGCGAATAGGCAAAGGACAATCGCGGAGCAAAATCGTGATAGTCCCAACCGTAATAGCTGGGTTTGCCTCCATTCGCGGGTCCTGACCAGTTATATGCAATGGGCGGCTGTGCACTGGAAGGCAAACCCTGGAACATTCCCTGCATGCGGTCGCTGAACCACGTGTTGAGACTGATCGTAGGTGATACTTGCAAACCGTTGGTTTCCCAGGGCGGCGAAAACAAGGAGTAGCGCAGGCCCAGGTTCAAGGTCAGATTGGGTTTGAACTTCCAGGAATCCTGTGCGTATACCTCATACGAATCCTCCCCGAAGCGACGAGCAAGCGGCGCGCCTTGAGGTAAGGCCTGGCCGCTGCGGCCGTAATTGTAATTTGCATTCACCAACGGGATCATGCCCAGCAAGGCTACCATGGGATAGTCGTAGTTGCTCACGAAACTCGAATCCACCCCGGGCAAGCCATACGCGGGCAAGCCAGTTTGGGGATTGATGTAAGACGGATTCATTGGATCTTGGGTGTTCGCAGCAAGTCCTGAATTTTGCAACCAATCAGGGTTGGCCACTCCGCTGCTGAACGAATTGTTCGTGTTGCTCTCGGGATTTCTCAGGATTCCGATCTGGGTCCCAAACTGCCAAGTGTGTTTACCTCGCGCCCAGGATATGTCGTTGTTGAAATTGTGAATGGGACGTTGGAATGAGGATGAATAGGTAATACCTTGTGAAAGCGCCAGCAATTGGTTCCACGGCAGGTTACTATCGCCGACCGTCCCTGAACTCTCCCGGATGAAACCGTATCGGAAATTGTTGAGCAGCGTTGGCGAAATCACCCATGTGTAGGAGCCGATGAGCCCCTTGTTGAAGTTGACGATAGTCTGCTCGGGAACTGCACCCGGCAGGAAGGGGGCTTGCGGATTATTTTCATTCGCCAGCGCTCCACTGACTGAAACGCGCTGTTTACCATCCCTTGTAATGTTGTAATCAAGCTTGGCGATGTACCAGTTCTTCGAGTAATGTGTGCTGCCGCGAAAGCGGAACCCCGCCGTGTTTACCAGGTCGCCGGTGGTGAGATCGTTGGGTAGGGGATAAGTGGAATTCATGTATTGCATAACCACCGGGTTGGGGCCATGTGGGCCCAGACTGGTGCCGTCCATACTCGTGATGGTCTGCGGCGAGACCGCCTCGTAACCCGGAGGAGCCGTGTACGAAGCCGAGCTAAGTCCCGTAACCGTGTTTCCGGGACAGAGGGTTGTATTGGGGCTGCCATCGGGGTTGGTCTGGCAGAGGTACTCGATGACGCCATCTCGCATGGACGCCGTCGGAACCGTTCGCAGTGCGCTTATCGCTTCCGCATCGCGGTAACCTTCATAATTCAGAAAGAAATACAGCCGGCTCTTTAGAATCGGTCCGCCGACGGATGCTCCGAAGATGTTGCGATTCAATTGCGGAGGTAGATTGGGCTCTCCTGACTGCAGTTGGGCCTGCTTGATGAAGTAGTCATTCGCGCTGACGTATGAATTCCGGTTGTATTCGTAGACTGAGCCGTGGAATGAATCGGTGCCGCTCTTCGTCACCAGTGTGACTTGCGCACCCGAGGAGGTACCTTGCTCGGCACCGTAATTGCTCGTGGTCACACGAAATTCCTGCACGGAATCGAGGGTGACAGGTAGAACCGAGGTGAATGCGTGACCACCCTTGTCATTGACTGAGATGCCATCGACGGTGACGTTGCTTTGGTCGCTATGAGAACCATTGACTGAGCCGCTGCGCGTGTCAACGGAGGTATCGATATCAGGGCTGTTGCCTGTATAGACGACGCCGGCTTGAAGTGAGAGAAGATCGGGGACATTTCGGCTTTCGAGCGGGAGTTGCTTGATGCTGTTTTCGCCGAAGGCAAGGCCCAAAGATGCATCGGTCGTATTCACAGCTTCAGCTTGACCGGAGACCTCGACCATCTCCGTTGTGGCCCCGATGGTCAAGGTCACGTTTAGGGTAACCGGAAGGTTCACCAGGAGAGCAACGTCGTGGGACTCGTATTTCCGAAAGCCTGCCTTCTCCACCGTTATAGCGTAGGTCCCGGGAGGCAGCGCGAGGAATTTATACTCTCCTGAACCGTTGGTCTGAATTTCACGCTCGAGTGCTTGCTGGGCATTCTGGATGACAACCTTAGCCGCTACTACAGCCGCGCCCGAATTGTCCACGACCGTACCCTGTACAGATGTAGTGCCGGTTTGCGCGAACACTTCGGCACAGGACAATAAGATAGAAAGGCTGGCCAGTAGCAGAGCAAGTTTGCGGAAACGGATCATGGTCCCTCCCTCAGCGCGGCTTCTTCCCTACCAGCTGCGAAGCGCACGTCGGTGCGCGGTTGCATGCATTCAAGCGGGGCAGTTGGTGTGCCGCAGGATGACGCGGCAAGCGGCAACGAAGTTGTCCTGCAAATATCATTACGCCGCAGTGACCGAGCGCACACATCTCAGTGATTTTGCAGGCCATTGCTGCGTCCGCATCAGAGCCGTGATAATCCTGCTTTGATCCGACGACGCGATTACTGTCGCGGATCGGGCCAGCGCTGGCGAGCACGGCAAGAGCGGGAGAGCATCTTGCTTCGGTAATTTCATTAAACGAGTCTGTACTCGTGGATGTAAATCACAGTGCGAGGCAAAAAATCCCACAATGGCGCGCTACAGCCTAAAATCAGGTGTCTATGGACTTGGCATTGGAAGGCAGAACTGTTCTCATCACCGGTGGCGCAAAGGGGATTGGTGCCGCCATAGCGCGGGCATGTACGCAAGAGGGAGCAACTCCCATAATCCTCGATCGCGATCATGCCGCAATTGTGGAGTTACAGGCTGAGTTGCGGGGGCAGGGCGGGCGGAGTCAATCAATCTTGACCGATTTAACTGATATCTCGACGAGTTGCCGGGCGATCGAGAACTTCGCACGCGAGTATGGACATATCGACGGTCTGGTGAACAATGCCGGTATCAACGACGGGGTCGGATTGGAGCGTGGCACTCCTGAGGGCTTCCTGGCCTCACTGCACCTCAATCTCGTGCACTACTACTCGGTCGCTCACACCATGCTCCCATTCTTGAAAGCATCTCGAGGTGCAATCGTCAACATTTCTTCCAAAGTAGCGATCACAGGCCAGGGAGGCACATCAGGTTATGCCGCGGCGAAGGGAGCCATCCTGGAGTTGACCCGGGATTGGAGTGCGGAACTGGCAGGCTACGGCATTCGAGTGAACAGCGTCGTGCCTGCCGAAGTGAGAACTGGGCAATATGAGAATTGGTTACAGACATTCGAGAATCCGCCGGAGAAGCTGCGTGAGATCAGTTCCCGAATTCCATTGGGGCGCCGAATGACGGAACCAAGCGAGATTGCCGATATGGTGGTTGTTCTCCTATCACCGCACTCAACCATTACGGGACAAGAATACTATGTCGACGGCGGGTATGTGCACCTGGATCGAGCGCTTGTCTGAACTAGAGGCTCAATACGCTTGCTTGTGCTCTGACATCAGAATGACTTCGTCTGCCACCGCTCACTCCGTTATTCAGCCGGACGACCGATCACTTTTAGTCTCGACATCCGACGCAGCTTAAAAAAGTAGAACACTGGAATGCCTGCCAGAATGACCAGGCATCCGCCAACTGAACTTTTCAGATTGTCGGTGAACGTGTAGTAGAGAAGCGCCGCAGAAACCAGGACAAACAACACCGGAACCACTGGATATCCCCACACGCGATAAGGCCGCTCGGCACGCGGGTCGCGCCGGCGAAAGACGAACACTGTGCTGCCTGCGATCATGTAGAAGACCCACTCCGCAAAAATCGTCAGCGAGAAAAACTGCCGGAAGCTGCCTCCGAGCAACAGCAGCACGATCGCCAGCCCGCACTGCGCCACAATCGCTACCGATGGGGTGTGAAAGCGCGGATGAACCTCCGCAATCGCCTTGAAAAAATTGCCGTCGCGCGCCAAAGCGAACGGCACGCGGGCTCCGCTCATGACGGTGCCGTTCAAGGTCGCGATCATTGAGACTGCCATACCCACTGACACCAGGGCTGCACCTGTTTTCCCAAGCACCAGCGCTACCGCATCCGAAGCAGGGCGCTCCGAGGCCGCCACCGCCGCTGCTGGCAGCACATACTGTACCGCCGCGTTCACCAGGATGTAGAGCGCGGCCACTGTGGCCACGCCCCAAATCAGCGATAAGGGAATATTGCGCTGCGGATTCCGGATCTCGCCTGCTACCATGTTGAGGTTGTTCCAGCCGTCATAAGCCCACAGCGCGGCCACTAGAGCCGCGAAAAAACCAGCCACGCCGCCTTTCGCCCCGGTAAACTCACTGGCGAAATTAGCCAAGGTTCCTGCACGATACGAGAAACCTACTACGACGATTCCGAGGATGATCGCAACCTTCAGCAACGTGAACAGAAACTGAAATTCTCCTGCCCGGCGCACTCCAACATAGTTTAGCCATGAAACCAAGACAGTGGTTCCGATCGCCACCAGTTGCCCGTAGGTGAGGGTGAATTGGTGCGAAATCGAAGTATGGGAGAACCAGGCGTGCGAGAAGAAAGAGAGGACCGAAAAGGTTCCGAGGATCCGCACCATGCCGGTAGTCATCGTCGCGATCGAAGCCGGCTTAGAAATCAGAAACGTAGCCCATGAGTACAGGAACCCCGCCAGCGGCCCGTATGCGTCGCGAACATACACGTACTCGCCGCCGGCCTGCGGCTTCATGGCGCCCAATTCGGCATAGGTCAGCGCGCCGAAAAAAGAGAGCACGCCCCCGACCACCCAGGCGAGAAACACAATCCGCGCCGACCCTCCGGCTTGCATCATCTCAGTAGGGACAAGAAAGATTCCGCTCCCGATGATCGTCCCGATCACCACCGCCCCAGCATGTGACAACCCGAGGTCACGCGCCAGTTCCGGGCGCGAGTGAGTGTCCTTGACTGGTGTGTCCATCTTTAGGGCCGGCCGTCTGGAAAGAGGATTATTACCCCGCAGCCGGCAGAGAAGAAATTATTCTTCGAACGCCCTGCTCGAAATTTTCTTCTTGATCCCAGAAGTTTCATAGTGGGCTATCCAATGTACTGTCGGGGGACGCGTTGACCAATCCGGCAGAGAACCTCATACGGAATGGTGTTTTGCAGCTCGGCATGTTGCCAGGCAGAAATGAGACAATGATCGCTGGAGCCTAGAAGGATGACTATGTCGCCCAAGGTAGCATCTGGCACGGAGGAGACATCAATGATTGTAAGATCCATCGCGATATTGCCTACAATCGGGGCGTATGTGTCTCGAATGATGACCTGTCCGCGTGAGGATAAGTGCCGGCTTAGTCCATCGGCGTAACCCACCGGCAAGGTCGCCAAGCGCGCCGGAACTCTAGTCACATACCTTCCGTCGTATCCAATAGCTTGATTGGCTCCCACCTCGCGCAGCGAGATAACTCGAGTTTTCCAGGAAAGCACCGGGGCGATATTCGGTAACGATACTCCGCGGCTGGCGCGGTCACATTGAAAGTGGAGGCTATAACCGTAAAGGGAAATGCCGGGCCGGACCATGCTATTCCAAGTCTCGGGGCGGGCAGCTAGGGCTGCCGTATTTGCGATGTGACAGTGGATCGGTTCGAAACCGGCTTTTTCAACGATGTCCTGCGCCTTGCGCAAACAGCCGAGTTGCTCGGTAACGTCGTCTGCATCGAGTATCTCCGCGGATTTTAGATGCGTAGCGATGCCCTCCAATTGCAATGCTGGCGTGGTCTTCAGTAGTTGCAGGAACTCTGGCAGAATCCGGCAACTTGCTCCCAGACGGGCCATGCCAGTGTCAATCTTCAGGTGAATAGCAAAAGGGGCACGAGCCAGTTTTATTGCGGCTTTTGCTAAATGGTCGATGTGCCATGGTTCCCAAATTAATGGCGTCAGATTGTGGCTGACAACTTCATCCTCTTCTCCTCGCCAAAAACCAGTCATCAATAGAATACGCGCCGCAATTCCGGCCTGCCGCAGACGAATTCCTTCTTCCGTCGAAGTGACGCCCAGCCATGTTGCCCCCGCTTCCTCAAGCGCCCGGGCACAGGGCACAACTCCGTGCCCATAGGCGTCAGCTTTGACAACCGCGCAGACCGCGACGCCTTTTCCAACGTGCTGTTGAATGTTTCTGAAGTTCAACCGTAGGTTGGCCAGCGAAACTTCAGCCCAAGTTGGCCTCATCAGATATCTCCATCATCGCCAGTTAGGCGGGCTCGACACAAATCCTCGGCCAATCGGGAACGATCAGCTTCCCCTCATATGCCTGAACGACCCGGTATCCACTGTTAGCGATCAGCAAGCATCGGTCTAGGTTCAGCATAGTCGACGAGCGGCGACAGGTGCGCGGTGGCTTTAGTGATGGCGGAGATGGTGCCTTCCCGCGGGATTTAACCCGCCGCTAGCTCAAGAAACGTCACCCGTCTCATGGGCATCTTTCCAGAGCCGCTAACATGAATGTTCGCTGCCATTGCGGCCGCATTCTAGAAAGAGGACACTGCATCCCAAGCTG
The DNA here is from genome assembly GCA_963772045.1 of uncultured Acidobacteriaceae bacterium. Lineage (GTDB taxonomy): Bacteria > Acidobacteriota > Terriglobia > Terriglobales > Acidobacteriaceae > Sulfotelmatobacter. The sequence continues at coordinate 573,702 of CAVYWC010000010.1, forward strand.
CGCTCGCTTCACGACGCGCGCTCTGGACAGGCCTGTGTACTCCACAAGCCTGCGAGTGTCAAGTGCTCGCCCACAGATTCCCTAGAGAGGAGCTTCACGACAAGATGATCGGGAGAGTCAAGGACGCCGGTGATCACACTTATTCGCTATCGCACGATGGCCGGGCATGATGATTGATATTATGAGATTCGGTCCGGCTGCCATAAAAGACATGCTACTGAAACCACGAGGGCGGGTGGAGTAATCAACGTTCGGACAACCCAATGCCCGGGGGGAACAGGGGCCAGCATGCCATAAAGAAGAATACAAAAGAGCCAAACCAGTGAAATATTTTAGTGTTAGATCTACTACGGTTGTGAAACAGCGGAATCCGCAAGCAGCTCGGGATCAACGTGCTAAGGTGAACTTGTCCTCTAGTTCTGAAAGGAGTTAGACGTGCCCATTGGGGATCCACCCGCCGAACCCGGGATGTGCCTTGAACAGGTCGACACTCCGGCCTTGCTTATAGACCTTGACGCGTACGAATGGAATATTGAGCAGATGGCGAAAGAAGCTGCCAACGGCGGCATGAGATTACGCCCCCATGCCAAGACGCATAAGTGTGCCGTCATCGCCCTGCATCAGATCTCGCGTGGAGCTGTCGGTGTGTGTTGCCAAAAGGTAAGCGAGGCTGAAGCTCTGGTTAATGGGGGTGTCCGCGACATTTTCGTTACGAACGAGATCATAGGCCTGCACAAGCTCACCAGACTTGCCTCTCTGGCAAGACGGGCGACCATAGCTGTATGCGTCGATAACTTCGATAATTTACAGGAATTGAGCACAGTTGCTGCCAGCCTTGACGCGCACTTAGGCGTGTATGTGGAGATAGAAGTCGGAGGTGGTCGTTGCGGTGTTCAAGGAGGTGAAGCAGTACTTGTATTGGCACAGCGAATTCAAGCGCTCCGGAATCTCGACTTCAAAGGGCTGCAGGCCTATCAAGGACGAGCCCAGCACGTTCGAACCCACGCCGATCGCAAATCTGTCATAAAGCAGAGCGTTGACACTGTACGCCGAATCCTGGATTTGCTGTCAGGCAAAGGACTTTCTTGCGACGTGGTCAGCGGCGGGGGCACAGGTACCTACCGGTTCGAAGCTGCCAGTGATGTATATAACGAAATACAGCCTGGTTCTTACATTTTCATGGACGCCGACTACCGGCGCAATCTTGCGGAGGCGGGAGCAGAATTCAGCGATTTCCGCCAGAGTCTTTTTGTGTATACGCAAATCATGAGTATGGCCAACAGGAACTGCGCCGTTGTGGATGCCGGACTCAAGGCTCTTGCATTCGACTCAGGCATGCCAGTGCCTCTGGATTTACCAGGTGTTCGATACGGTCGGCCGTCCGACGAGCACGGAATCCTGGATCTTAGCGACGCTCCGGGCGTAGTGTCGCTAGGCAGCAAGATCAAACTGATTCCAGGCCACTGTGATCCAACGGTCAACTTATATGATTGGTATGTCGCTGTCCGCGGCGATCGCGTTGAGGCTCTTTGGCCGATCGTGGGCCGTGGTGCAGTGCGCTGAGTGACAGATCTCCGAGACGGGTAGTCGAACACCGACTCCGAGCGGGGTAGGGGTCCACCAAGCCGCGAAGTGCTCACAGGGGCGGCGATCGCGGTGGACATGATTCTCAGTGGCCAGATCAATGCGAGGGGCGTCCTGCGTCCAGTAACCCCGAACATCTACAACCGAGTACTGGCCGGACTGGCACAGCTCAATATCGTATGCAAGGAACGGACAGAAACATTTGAATTTGCTCCTGCGTTAGCTTGAGTCGACGGAATGACGAATTCGTTAAGCAAGGATGACCACCGAGTGATCCATACTGTTTTTAGTGATACAGCGTTTCCACACATTTGGGAGGCCACGAACATGGGCGAGAAAGACACGATCTTTGAGTCGTTAGGGTTGAAGACGAGCCTTGCGGGTGCGAGTTATGGTGATCGCTGGTTTGCGAGCGGCGGGGACTGCATCGAAGTCCGTAGCCCGACCACCGGTGATTTGCTGGCGAAAGTCGAACAGGCAAGCGAGGCCGACTACAACGCCGTTGTCGGGCACGCGACGAAAGGGTTCGAATTCTGGCGCGCTCTGCCGACTCCCAAGAGAGGCGAAATGGTGCGTCAATTTGCGGTCGCGCTGCGCCAGAAAAAGGATGCGCTGGGACGACTGGTTTCGCTTGAAATGGGAAAGATCTTGAGCGAAGGCCTGGGGGAAGTGCAGGAAATGATCGACATTTGCGACTATGCAGTCGGTCTCAGCCGAACGCTTTCCGGCCCGACGCTGCAGAGCGAGAGGCCGATGCACCGCATGATGGAGCAGTGGCATCCCCTCGGGCCGATCGGCGTCATTACCGCCTTCAATTTCCCGGTCGCAGTCTGGTCCTGGAACAGTGCGCTGGCGTTTGTCTGTGGTGATCCGGTTGTGTGGAAGCCTTCGAGCAAGACACCGCTGTGCGCCATCGCCTGCCAGAATATTATCCGCGAGGTCTTCCATGCGAACGGTGTTCCGCACGGAGTTTCTTGTGTGGTCGTAGGTCGCGGGTCAACGGTTGGGGAACGTATTCTGGCCGACAGCCGCCTCACCCTGATCAGTGCGACAGGATCGACCCGTATGGGAAAGCGCATCGGTCAAGTTGTCGGTGCCCGCCTCGGTCGTACAATTCTCGAGCTCGGCGGCAACAATGCCCTGATCATTTCCGACAAGGCCGACTTGACTGGAGCACTGGCCTCGGCCTTCTTCGGCGCTGTCGGCACAGCGGGGCAACGCTGCACCTCCACACGCAGGCTCATCATTCACGAGCTCGTTTACGAGCAATTCATTCACAAGCTGATTGGCAATTATGAAAAAGTGAAGATTGGCAATCCTCTCGATCCGAAAACGCTGATGGGTCCACTCATCGATGAAAAAGCCGTTTCGGACTATGAAAATGCGTTGGTGGCGGTTCGGCAGCAGGGAGGGAAAGTGCTCTACGGAGGAAAAGCAATCGATCCACCGCCGTTGGGCAGGCGGACTTTCGTTCTGCCTACCATCGTCGAGATCCCGAATGACGCCGCGATTGTGCAAACTGAGACTTTTGCTCCGATCCTGTACGTCATGAAGTACCGCACAATCGACGAAGCAATCGCCTTGCACAATGCGGTTCCGCAAGGGTTGTCGTCGGGTATCTTTACGGACAGCATAGCCGAGGCCGAAAAGTTCCTCAGCTTCAAGGGATCCGACTGCGGTATTGCGAACGTAAATGTGGGTACCTCGGGTGCGGAAATCGGTGGTGCCTTCGGCGGCGAAAAGGAAACCGGTGGAGGACGAGAGTCCGGTTCCGATTCCTGGAAAGCCTACATGCGGCGGCAGACCAATACCGTCAATTGGGGTGGCGAAGTTCACTTGGCGCAGGGAGTGGAGTTCCACTCATAGTCCGCCCCCAGCTTGTTCGTATGTGTGTGAGCAGACTCTTATTGAATGGCGCAACCGCGAGCGGTGGCCGTACACTGCAGTCGATGAAACCCATGTCCATTCTCGTTTGTCTTCTATCGATCGTGGGTAGCTGTATGTCTGCCCCGGCTCAGGCCGGCACGTTGAAGTCCGATGCTCTCGCCGGTTCCACACAGACGATCGCAGTCACGGCTCCGAACTGGAACGCCGTCGAAGGACGGCTGCAGCGATATGAGCGTGCGACTACGCATGAAAAGTGGCGTCCCGTGGGCAAGCCGATCTCGATTGTCGTCGGCAAGAATGGATTGGGGTGGGGTATTGGCATCATGGCGACCGATGATTCCAATGTCCGCTTAGCATCCGAGCCGGTCAAGAGGGAAGGAGACGGCAAGTCGCCCGCGGGCATCTTCGCGCTAGGCACCGCATTCGGCTACTCTTCTCAGCCTCTGGCGGGACTAAAGATGCCGTATCTGAACCTGACCCCGTCCATCGAGTGCGTAGACGACACACGCTCAAAGTACTATAACCGCATCGTGGACCGCTCCGTGGTTGCTCCTGACTGGAACAGCTCGGAGCACATGCGAAATGTCGGTGAGTCATACCGCTGGGGAATCGTTGTAGACCACAATGGCACCGTTACGGGCGACACTGACCCACCCAAGCCGGGTGGCGGCTCATGTGTCTTTCTTCACATTTGGCAAAGTCACGACCGGGCCACGGTTGGATGCACGGCCATGTCGCAAATCGATTTGGAGAGCTTGCTTACTTGGCTTGATCCGGCGCGCACGCCGCTGCTGGTGCAACTACCAGAACCGACATATGAGCGGCTGATCAATCGCTGGATGCTGCCGAAATTGACCGATGCTGCTCAGCCCTGACTGCGGCAACATCCTTACTGTCCGAGATCTTCGAACTTCACGTTGAGGATTGAGTACTGTTTCCAATCCTTATAGTCGAAGTGCCACCACTCCTCGGGGTTAATCTTGAACCCCTGTTTTTCCATGGCTTGGCGCAGAAGTGCCCGGCGAGCGCGCTCGTCGGGCGTGCCACCGGCGTAGTCGGCAAAGGCATGATCGGTCATCTCGTCGTAGCCACTAGGCATTTTCACTTCCTCGCAGTTTTCAAATCGTATAGGGACAGGTCCACCGCGCATCCACGGTTATGCCTGGAGCCCTTTGCCGGATCAGCCACAAAAATCTTTTTGTCGTCGGGCGTAGCATCCCAGAAGATTTTCGTGACATACCACGGGCGATAGCCATCGTGGATGATCAACCCGTATCCCTGAGCTTTGAGTTCGAGGAGGGCGCGAAGCAACGCTTCCGCCGCTGGCCGCTGCAGGAAGGCCCGCGCCTGAGTGTATACGGGCGTACCCAGAAAATTGTTCGAGGTGGCGTAGCGGATGTCGAGCTTGATCGTGGGATCGAGCTTAATCAACTCCACCAGATCGGGTTTGAGGAAAGTTCCCTGCTCGTGTGGTGGTCGCTCCTTGAGCGCTTCTGCGCGCAATTCCTCTACCGGACGCCGAGGTGTGATGCGGAAGCTGACCTCTTGCGCGAAGCCGAGTTGCAGCAGAACAAGAAGGAGACCGCAAAAACGAAAATGGAGTTTTCGCAAAAAATTCATATGGTTCATTTGCGACTGGAACCATCGTACTGCATGCAGGCGCATAGGCTGAAGCATCGCAGATATTGTGGACTGCCCTGTGGAACAAGTGGCAGAGCAGGTCGAAGTAGCTACGCAAGTCCACAAATGCACAGGTCCTTCGGTCCGTAAGAAGAGCGGAACTCAAGGATCACAGCTTCGCATTTAGGCTCAAGGCCGAGCATACTCGGGACTATCCGGACTCGGCGGATCGTAGTCCAGTCCGTATTTGTTTTTGTGCGTAGCCAGCAGATCGTCCTGATGCAAGCGCATATCGCCTAATGATTCAGCGCTCTCGCCGACTCGAATCTCTCGGCTGTAGGCTTTGAGATCCGAGGGCTCGGCGGATGCGTGAAATACCTGCATCCGATAACGGCCGGGGGGAACGTTTGCGATCGTGATCTCCCCGTTCGCGCCGGAAATTCCGTAATAGGGAGTGCTCAAAGAGACAACCACGGCACTCATCTGCGGATGAATGTTGCAGAAAATATACGACACACCGGGCCGATCGAATCTTACGTAAGGAGCTGCGCCGCTTTCATAGAGATGCAGATCGAAGCGCTTGCCCTCGTAGAGCGAGAATACGTTGTGAAAGAAAGGGTCGTGGTTGGGGAACTCGACTTTCCCGCCTACTGGAACCACAACCAGCGAAGGGTGAAACGCCTTGTTCTTCTGTTCGAGGCGGGGAATCGTCGTCTGCGCCGGAGGGTCCGGGGCAACGGCGCCGATCGGAATCAGCCAGATGACAGCGTTGGCGGCGTTTTTCGACGCGCGGCCATTGCGTACTAGCTCGACGCGAGCCTTCACTTCCGCTTGCTGTGCAATTGATGGCAAACTGCATGCCGCCAGGGCCAAGATCAAAATGATCCGAATTCTTTTCATCAAAACAAAACTCCCACTGCGAGATTCAACTGGTTGGTCACGCTACTTGTGTCGTAAAAAGGATACGTTCTCAGCCGGCGGAACTCAGTGGCCAGAATCAGATCCGACCTCGGGCGGAAAATCAGGTTTCCGAAAGCTCCCCGATTGCGGCCGAGGATCGGCGCGTAGTTGTCCTGGTCGGTGGCGAATCCGATCACATCACGGCTGAAGACATTGTCCTCGGCGATCACGCCATTCAGCTCGATCTTCGGTGTAATCTGCCATTTCAATTGAGTCCACCCGCCGGCGGAATCGACTCCGCGAATCGCAGTTACGTTGTATGGGGAGGACGTTCCATAGAGCACGGTCTGTCCGATGCCCGCGCCCAGACCGCCGGCCGCTCGTCCGCGATAAAACTCTCCCGTAAGGGTGAAATGCTCGGTGAGGGGAACCTGCCAATCTCCCATACCCGCCCAACCATCGATATGGCGGCCCGACCAGTCCTGCCGCGAGTAGTAACCAGAAGCGCCAGCACTGAGTTCGTGGCCGAAGATTTGGGTCGACCACGCGGTCCGCGCGGCATACGCGGGCTGGCCGCTCTGCTCGCCTGCTGTTGGATATCGGTAGAAGGAATCGGGCGGGGTCTGCCAAGTCAGATTGTCCAGGATGCCAGCCTGCATCGTAAGTTTCTCGTGATCGGAAAAATTGAACCGGTGTTCGACGCGCAGCTGCGGGATCCATCCCCAGAGATTTCCGGCGTAGGCGAACGCTGGCGTGGCCAGAGACGCAAAGGAAGTGGGGGACAGAGGCGAAATGAAAAGCGAATCTTGTCCGGCAACGACAGAAGTGTTGGCCCAATCGAAGCGCGCGCTTGCCGTCCTAAGGCGGGCGATGCCGAATTCGACCCCGTTGGGCGTCGAAGGAAATCCTCCCGCAAAATCCATGTGAATGTTGGCAGAGGTTCTGGCTCCGATGAGGTTCGGACCGAAAACTTCGAGTCCGATCTCTGATTGCCGCAGGGTTGCGCCGAAGCTGGCCTGAGGAGAACCTGGCGAAGCAGCCGCGTAATCCGGAAAATCGAAGTTGTCAGACGTGCCGTGATTGCGGAAGGCGTTCATCAGAACGATGCCCGACAAGCGCACATGATATTTGCTAGCCGCCTCCACTTTCGTCTGATATTGCTCGTTGATTTTATCGTTCAGCAGCGCCTCAGTTTCTTCCAGCTTGTCGACTCGCTCTTCGATGTTCTCTCTGCTCTCGCTGCCTTTCTCGTTGGCCAGCTGTGCGTTGGCCGGAGTTGTGGATGCGGTCTGAGTCTGCGCAGCAGGGATTGAAGTCAATTTCTCCAAGACCGCTTGCGTCTTTTCCAATTGTTGGCGAAGCTGTTTCATCTCCTCGCGCGACTGCTCATTCTCCTGGTGCAGTTCTTCCACCATGTCACGAAGCTGCTCCACTTCGCCGGCGAGAGTTGCTCCGCGGGATGCTCGCGTCTGTGCAGCGGCGGACTGCGCCACGAGCGCGCCGTCATGGAAAACAAGGCAAGCGAGCAGAAAAAAGAGCGCCCGCATTCGCATCGAATGATCTCCCATGGAATCCCCCCGCCCTGCGATTTGCAGATACTTCGAATGCTCCGATCCCTAGTCGGCGGCTTGATCTTCTGGTGCTCTTTGCAACTCTGCGGCGATGTGCAGGCCGTTTCCCCCGGCCGTCTGCCCTTCACCCGGTTCGGCAATCGGTAACACGATTCTGAAAATCGTTTGCCCCGGCCTGCGTTCGGTCTCAATTCTGCCGTTGTGATCGTGGACAATCTTTTGCACGACCGTCAGCCCCAGGCCGGTGCCATTCTCCTTGCCGTAACTCACAAATGGTTGAAAGAGCCGGTCGCGGATGGGCAGGGCAATCCCCGGTCCGTTGTCGCCGACTTCAATCACTATTCCCTCGGCGGTCTCCGCGATATCGATCAAGATTTTGCCTCCGACTTCAGGCGCGGCGTCGCAGGCGTTCAACACCAGATTGTAGAGCGCCCGTTCCAGCTTCCTGCTGTCGAACCAGGCCATAGCAGAGCTGTGGAAGGATTCTTCAATGACGACTCGATGATGGCGGGGATGTGTGCGCACCGCCTGAATCGCGCGCTGTACCGCATCGCACACGCTTCCGTACGCTGGATTCAGCGACTCTCGTGTGCGGGCGAATTCGAGCAGCGAATCGATGAGATCGGTCATGCGATTCACTCCCGCGCGGACTTCCTGATAAAGTTCTTCCTTTTGATCGCGCGAAAGCCCGCTCTCACAAAGGAATTCTGCATTGGCTGTGATCGCGGATAACGAATGCCGCAGATCGTGCGAGATCGAACTAGCCATTCGTCCGATGGTCGCCAGTTGCTCGGCCTCTAACAGATCCTGCTGGATCCGGAGCAGACTGACGCGCATGCGGTCGAAGGCTCGGGTGAGCTCCGCCACTTCGTCATTGCCCCGCGAATCGAGGGGATGATGAAAATCCCCGCGCTCCAGCGCGCGCACGCCTCCGACCAGATCCGCCAATGGCCGGGTGAATGTGTGGGAAAGAAAAAACACGAGCATGCTGCCGATCAGCACCGCGGCCAGACCCAGAGCCAGCAGCAATCGATTCAGGCTACCGAGAAACTGTGCCTCCTTGTCGTACGAGCCGAGCACTGTAAGCCGGACTGTCGTGGGCTGCGGGGCAGACAATTCCAGCGCTGCTGACAGGTAATGCTCAGCCCCGAGTTCGATATCCGCGGGCGCAGATTGTGAAGGAGCTGAGATGAGTGCGTGGAGATTTCCACTCTCGGCCTCTGCGTCGGGCAGCGTTGTCGCGAGGATTTCCTCTTTGTAGGAAAACGCGACCTGGCTGGCGGCCACCTTGCTGATCTCGCGCGCCAACCTGGCATCGATTTCATCGCCAATCACCAGAAAACCGAGCAAAGAGCCATCCGTGCGAGAGCCGAAGTAAATCGGCTGGACAAATGTCTGATAGAGATGGTGCCCGCCGTACCACCATCGATTCGCGTCCTCATCTTGCAAAAGTTTGGTGAAGCAGATCTGGGCAGTCTCACGCGAAAGCCCTGGAGCCTTGGTGTGCAGCGCTACAATCATGCCGCGACGGTCGGCCAGTGCGAGCAAGTCGCTGCCCGCAAGTTGCCGTAATTCCTGCGAGGCATCTTGAATGGTCGCGGGATCGTGGGTCGTCATCAAAGCGCGAGTGTTCGGCAAATCGGCCAGCAGTGACGCCATTCGCGTCAATAAGGATTCGCGCTCCTGCTGGAAATTCTGAAATGTCTGGACGGAATTGCGCAGCCCTTCGGCAATGTTCTCGCGAACCCTCCGCTCCACCATGCGCCGAACCAACAGCAAGCTGGTGGTGGTCAGACCGGCCGTGATGACCAGCATGGAAAGGAGAAATCTCGTGCGCAGCCGCAGGGAAGAGACCATTCCGCGGAGCCCAGATACTCTCACGGCTTTGCCGGATTCGAAATTCTCTACCAAGTCTCAGCCTACGAATTTGTAACCGACCCCATGCACCGTACGAAAGTGAACCGGATTGGCGGGATCACGTTCGAGTTTTTGCCGCAGTTTAAGAATGTGGTTGTCGACCGTCCGGGTCGAAGGATAATTCTGATATCCCCATACTTCGCTGAGCAACTCGTCGCGGCTGATGACGCGTTCCGCATTTTGCAAAAGAAATTGCAATGTCTTGAACTCCTGGGCCGTCAGCGTGATGAGCGTTCCGTCGCGCTTCACTTCCATGCGCGTGATGTCGACGGTGACGGTGTCAAAACTCAACAGCGTTCTCTTTGCCACCGGAGCGTTATGCCGCAGCGCGGTTCGGACTCGAGCCAATAATTCGCGAGGACTGAAGGGTTTGGTCACATAATCATCGGCGCCAAGTTCGAGCAGCAGAACTTTATCCGAAACATCGCTGGCCGCGCTCAGCACGACAATGGGAAGATTCGGGCAAATCGCTTTGATCTGCCGGCAAACGTCCCGTCCCGACATTTTGGGCAGGCGCAGGTCCAGAATCACTGCCGTGGGCGTTGTTTTCTGAAAGCTCTCCAGCCCGGAGGTTCCGTCGGAGTGCGTTTCTACCAGGTATCCCTCCGCTTCGAACAAGCGTCGCAGCGCCTTCTGCACGGCGGGGTCATCTTCGACAACCAGAATCCGTCCCAACGACCGCGTTACGGTTTTTGCTTCCTTTTCCGGCAAGCTGATCGGCATGCCAGACGCCCCAGTCATGTTTTCCGCCATTCGCAACACGTTATCCCTCCCCGGTCATTCGCTAGTCAAGAAGACTACAACTTTGTCTCCGGATCAAAGAAATAGATCGCTAATTGACAAAGTTTTTACATTTACGCTTCGGGTCAATCGTGTCTAAACCTTACATTTTCTTGGAGAATACGAATGCGAGGCCCTTGGGTTGCGGGGGTCTCCGATGCCCTTCCTGCACCTGACTCTCTACACCTATGCCTTTGTAGCAAGTCTTCTACGTATCTCCGTGGCGAACCGACAATCTCCGCATCTATAATCGCTCCATGACACTCGTCGATAGAATCCAGCAGGACATTGTTGCCGCGATGAAGGCCAGGGACGAGCCCCGTCTCTCGGCTTTGCGCATGGTCAAGAGCGCGCTGCAGAATCGGGAGATTGAAAAGATGGCGCCGCTCGATGAAAAAGAATCCCAGGCCGTACTAGCCACGCTCATTAAGCAGCGCAAAGAGGCGGTCGAGCAATTCACCAAGGGCGGACGCCAGGAGATGGCCGATAAAGAGGCCGCCGAAATCACGCTGATCGAATCTTATCTTCCGCAAGTCGCGACCGAAACCGAAGTCGTTGCCGGAGTCCGCGCGGTCATCGCCGAAATGAATTCCCCCACCATGAAAGACATGGGATCGGTGATGAAGAACGCCATGGCTCGCTTCCAGGGCGCGGACATGCGCGTGGACGGCAAGATGGTCAGCGACATAGTCAGGCACGAATTGTCGGGGAAGTGATATTGGTGTCAGTGCCCGGGATCGTCACTCTGGACTTCGCCACTCACAGGGAGATTCGAACGGGTAGGTCTATTCTCTCCACCTGCGGAACAGCAACGCGCCGTTGGTTCCACCAAAACCAAAAGAGTTCGACATCGCGTACTCGATTTCAGCGGGGCGCGAGTGGTTGGGAACCAGATCCATACCGGCGGTGTCGGGGTCTGGATTCTCCAAATTGATGGTGGGCGGCAGCTTCTGGTCGCGCAGCGCGAGCACGGTGATGCCGGCTTCGAGCCCTCCGGCGCCGCCGAGCAGATGGCCGGTCATCGATTTGGTGGAGCTGACGGCGAGTTTGTGCTCACCAAAAAAGTTCCGGATGGCGTGGGCTTCGAGCGTGTCGCCAATCGGCGTCGAAGTGCCGTGCGCGTTGACATACCCAACCACATCGGGTGAGACGCCGGCATCACGCACGGCGTTGCGCATGACGCGGAATCCGCCTTCGTGCTCGGGCGCCGGTTGCGTGATGTGGTAGGCATCGCCTGACATACCATATCCGACAACTTCGGCGAGGATCGATGCGCCGCGACCCTGGGCGAATTCGAGCTCCTCCAGGATCATAATGCCCGCGCCCTCCCCAATGACAAAGCCGTCGCGAGCCTGATCCCAGGGACGGCTGGCTCTTTCAGGCTCGTCGTTGCGTGTCGAGAGCGCGCGCATGGCGGCAAATCCGCCGACCCCCATGGGAGTGATGGCGGCTTCGGTACCGCCGGCGATCATCACGTCGGCATCGTTGTGCTGAATGATGCGGAACGAATCGCCGATGGAATGCGCACTTGTAGTGCACGCGGTCGCGGTGGCTTCGTTCGGACCTCTGGCGCCGAAGCGCATGGAAACCTGTCCGGCGGCAAGATTGACGATGGCCGAAGGAATGAAGAAAGGAGAAATCTTACGGGGTCCGCCTTCCATCAGAGCAGAGTGCTCACGTTCGATGATGTCGAACCCGCCGATACCGCTTCCGATGTGCACGCCCACGCGCTCGGAATTTTCCGCCGTGATTTTCAGTTGCGACATCTTCATCGCTTCCTCCGAGGCGGCGATCGCCAAATGGATGAAGCGGCCCATCTTCTTGACTTCTTTTTTCTCGATGTAATTCAGGGGGTCGAAGTTCTTGACCTCGGCGGCAATCTGGCAGGCAAAATTCGTAGCGTCGAAGCCGGCGATGCGCGCGACGCCGGATTGCCCGGCCAGCAGCGCTTTCCATACTTCTTCGGTAGAATTACCCACGCCACAGATCAGACCGAGACCTGTAACTACGACCCTGCGCGCCAAATTATTTTCCCGCCTTGGCGTGCTTGCCGATATAGTCGACAGCATCCTGGACCGTGCGGATTTTTTCGGCGTCCTCGTCGGGGATCTCGATGTCGAAGGCCTCTTCAAAGGCCATTACGAGCTCGACGGTGTCGAGCGAGTCAGCGCCGAGATCGTCGACAAATGACGCACTCGACGTCACTTCGCCTTCATCCACTCCTAACTGCTCCACAATAATCTGTTTCACTTTTTCGTCTACGGCTGCCATGGGTCTCCTCGCTTCGATCGTCTAGATTTTAATTTGATGGTTCGGTTGTGATGGCGTGTCTATGGATGCGCTCTCAACTTTTCTTTTCGCAGATTTCGTTTTCAACCCGACCACTTAGCCCGGTTCTCGCTGCATATTGCGCCGTTGCGACTACGAAAGATGGCGAACGTGTAGTGTAATAGTCCCGCCGAATCGGTGTAAAGGAATTGCCTCGGGCTGTTCCCGCAAAACTGCAAGTATCTATGGGATTACACTTCAGAATCCTAATGGGTCTGTGTTCGTGGGGTCAAACGGCTGGTGCGTTATGATGCTCCATTCTGCCGACGCTTCACCAGGCGCCTGAAAATGGAGTGGCAACGTGGCATGACTTTTGGAATGCCGCTCGCTATCGACGGCAGCGACAATGCCCCTTTCCCTTCATCACTAAACGAGGATCTATGCGGGCTGTCGTCCAGCGCGTGAGGCGTACAAAAGTTACGGTGAACGGATCGATCGTCGGCGAGATCGGTCTGGGATTGCTGGTGTTGCTGGGCGTTGGGCAGGACGATAGCGAAATGGATGTGACCTACCTGGCTGAAAAAATCTCCGGCCTGCGGATCTTCGAGGATGAAGATGGAAAAATGAACCGCAGTGTGGTCGATGTCGGCGGAAGCGTGCTGGCCGTTTCGCAATTCACGTTATATGCAGATGTGCGCAGGGGGAAACGTCCCTCGTTTGACGCTGCGGCTCCGCCGGAATTGGCACGCCGCCTATATCAATTGTTCGTCGAGCGCATTCGCGCTGCCGGCCTCCCTTGTGAAACCGGCCGCTTCCAAGAGACCATGGAGGTCGATTTGGTGAATGAAGGCCCCGTGACGATTCTGCTGGATTCGAAAAAGGCTTTCTGAGCGCGTTTCCAACCCTAATGCCCCGCAGCCACGACACCGGGATGGGCGCGGAGTTCAGGAGGAAATTGATGGAAACAAATTGGACGCAAGATTCTGCTGGATGTACTTCTTGCTGTCGAATTTCTTGCCAGTACTCGCGGCTGACATGTAGCGAATCTGACCGAAGATGGGCCGCTCGAACCAGGGTCGGTCAAACTTCCCGACAATCGACCACGCAATTCCCGCGTAGCCATTCGGATCGCGCCCGTCGAGTTCGTACTTATCATTGAGGTTCACGGCAATGCGGTAGGCTTCGGCGGCCGAAGGACTCCACTCCAGAATTTTCTTCGCCCAGTACATTCGCATGTAATTGTGCATCCATCCGGTTGAAACCATCTGCATCTGCGTCGCATTCCAAAGTGAATCGTGGGTTTCGGCATGCTCGAGTTGCTGTTCGTTGTACAGCACCGGTCGTGGATCTCTAGCGTGCTTGGCCAGCGTGCGATGCGCCCACGGTTCCGCGCATTCGAAATTGTCGTAATTCGGATTGAAGCGAACGAAATTGATCGCGAGTTCGCGCCAGGTCAAGATCTGGTTCAGAAACGCTTCTTTGTCCGGTTCGGTCATATCGGATTTCTGCACAGCCAGCGCAACCGTAACGGGGCTGATGTGGCCAAAGTGCAGGTAGGGCGACAAACGGCTGGTGTGATCGATTTCCGGCCGGCTGCGCTTCGTACCATATCCGCGAAGCCCGTGTGCGATGAAGTCGCGCAGCAAGCGAAATGCCTCCCGCGTTCCTCCTCGCCAGCTTGCGATCGGGGGAACAGAACTGTCCAGCGGCCACCCCTCGGTGATCTCACAATCGAAGTTCAGCGCTAAAACAGATTCCGGCTTCGCCCAGCGTACGTGCGCAGCAGGATTTCTTGGAGCCACGAGGAAATTTTCGAGCTGCGCCAGCAGCCTCGGCCGGATCGTGTGGGCGGCGTATTGTGCCTTCTCCAGAAGCTTCGACGGAACAATGACATCGGCATCAACAGTCCAGAGCGGACTCTTCAATTTCTTCGCAGCTTTTTTTCGCGACGCCTCGGGCTCGCGCATGGGATTCTCGTCGCCGACAACGAGCACGGGCCTGACTTCCTCGCAGAAACGCAGAAGGCTGTGATCGGGGAAGCGGCGCAAAACGAATCCGATATTTTTTCTGGCTAGTTCGGAGGCGATCTCCGGAATTGCCTGCTTCAGAAAAGCATAGTGTCGCAGGTTGGCATGCGGATAGAAAGGAACCGGTGCAAAGAAAACGACGAGCGGTTTGCCAATCGCATTGGCGGCGTCGACCGCAACATTGAGAGCAGAGTTGTCGATGGCACGTTGAGCGCGCTGCATCCAGTAGACGACGCAGCTGCCTTCGGGATCGACCGGCCCATCTCGGCGCATGGTGACGCGAGGATCTTGCGCGAGCTTCGCGAGGGCGTCCAACTTTTAAGCATAGGGCAGTGAGCAAGGACTTCTAGGTGAGAATTGTACTGGGCTGGCGTTATGGTTGCGCGCCACGAAAATAGCGGCATCAGAATTTGCCTTCTGAGAAAATATTGCTCGACAATCATTACTGCGTTTGCAAAATGATGTCGGCGATACGAGCGGCCTCGACTGCGGCCTTAACGTCATGCGTGCGAATGATGTGCACGCCTTTTAGAATCAGAGCGACCTCCGCCGCGAGCGTGCCAACGAGCCGCGCCTCAACCGGAGCGGACTTGCCGTCGCGCGCAAGCATGCGTCCGATCATCGACTTGCGCGAGACGCCCGCCACCAGAGGGAAGCCAAGGTCATGCAATTCCTCGAAGTGTGCGAGCAAAGGATAGTTTTCTTCCAACTTCTTACCGAAACCGAATCCAGGATCGAGTGCGATTCTTTCGCTCTGCACGCCCGCCGCGATTGCGACGTGGGACCAATCCTTCAATTCGCGCTTGACCAATTGCACGACATCGGCAGGTGGAGGGAGTGTGCGCCATTGTTCGGGGCGGCCGCGCATGTGCATGAGAACCGCGCCGCATTTCAGGGTGACGAGGGTCTCCAGCATTTGCGGGTCCCAGCGAAAGCCGCTCACGTCATTCAGGATCTCAGCGCCCGCCTCTACGGCGGACCGGACCACCGTGGATTTATAGGTGTCAACTGAAACAATGGCGCTGGGATATTTGCTTTTTAACCCCACAATCACGGGTATGACACGTTGCAGTTCTTCCTCCTCAGTTACCGAAGGCGAGGGCGGTGAACCGAGACCACTTGAATTCGCGTCACTCACAAGCGCGACCTTTGCTCCTGGCCTCGTCGATTCGCCGCCGATATCGATAATGTCGGCCCCCTCCTCCAGCAAGCGCTTGGCGCGCTCGACAGCCTTGGCACGATCAAAATACAAGCCACCGTCGGAGAATGAATCGGGCGTGACGTTGACCACCCCCATAATCAACGTGCGTTTACCGAGTTCCAACGTGCACGTTCTGAGATTCCATTGAAAGACAGGTCGCATGCCGGGAAAATTCTAAACGACAGCGTGAGACAGGGCATCAACGGTACAGGAAAGCCAGGGAGTGATGGGGAACTACCTGCGCCGAACAGCGGCTCTACGCTGGCGCACGTTCCCCGTCGCCGGCCCGGTCCCGGTCGGAGGTTTGCGCACCCCTTCGAGCAGTTCCTGCAGAACAGTTGCATTGTTTTGCGTTTCATTTTTCGAAGCAAACAAGAGCGTCAACCGTTTTCTCTGATGCGCAAGCTGATAAATTCTTTTCAGGGCCGCTTGAGCGCGGGCGTGCGACAGTTCTTTCAGATATCTCGACCGAAAACTCGTCCACTCGGCTGGCCGCGCGTGATACCAGCGCCGAAGATCGTCGGAAGGCGCAAGATCGCGCAGCCACTCGTCGACAGCAGCGCGCTCTTTGCTCAGGCCGCGCGGCCACAGACGATCAACCAGCACGCGCATGCCGTCTGCGCGGGATTGCGGCTCGTGAACTCGTTTGACAGCGACTGGCACCGGGGGGCGGCCTTTCGTCTATTATTGTAAAGCCGCATCAGACGGTGCATGCAGCACAAATGACGCGGCATGCGAATCTGTGAAACAAAGTACTGGAGAAGCAGATTGACCGATCATGCGCACGCCGATCACGCACGTCAAGGTGGACGCGGTCGCTGGCTGGCTGTAGCCACGATCTGCGCGCTTGGCCTGGCAATCACCTGCGGCTGCAACGTGGAGCGGCGCAAATCCGATGCAGAACTGGGATTGAACCCTCAGCAGGCCGAAGGGCGGAAAATCTACGATCAATATTGCGATCGCTGTCACGAGCCGTACTCCACGAGAGGGAAAAAAGGTCCCGGACTCAAGGGAGTCTTTCAGCACAAATATTTGCGGCTAAGTGGTCTGCCGGCGACTGACGAACGCGTAACCGATATCATTCGCCTCGGGCGGAATGAAATGCCAGCGTATAGTCAAACTTTGAACCAACAGCAGATCGACGATCTGCTGGCATATTTGCACACTCTGCAATAGCGAGTCTCCCTTCTGACAATGAGGGTGAGAGGTGGGTCCACGGCGTAGTCAGTCCATGAAAAACATTGCAAAATCGGAACTGTTCCGTGAACTGCCGTCAGTCGACGAATTGATGCGCAATAACCAGCTGTCCGGATTCATCGAGGAGAACGGGGCGGCTGCTGTAACGGACGCGGCGCGGGCTGTCGTCGCGCGACTGCGCAGGGAAATCGCTTCGGGATTGGTGAATGCACATTCTCTACGTCTCGCGTTAGATGGCGTGAATGGCGCGATCGAACAAGAGCTTCTGCGGGAGCTCGCTTATTCGCTGCGGCCGGTGATCAATGCGACCGGGGTCATTCTGCATACGAATCTAGGACGTGCGCCACTGGCGCAGCCTGCGTTAGAGCACATCGCCGGAATCGCAGGCGTCTATTCGAATCTTGAGTTCGAGGTGGATTCGGGCGGACGGGGCAAGCGCGACGTGCACGTGGAGCGGCTGTTTCAGCGGTTACTGAATCGAGAAAGCGGGCAGATTGACGATTCCACCGGCCTGCGGCCTGCCGGAACCGGCGCGGCGCCCGTCGCCACACGGACGATCGTTGTGAACAACAATGCCGCAGCCGTACTGCTCGCATTGAACTCGCTAGCTGAGGGCGGCGAGGTGGTCGTTTCCCGCGGCGAACTGGTCGAGATTGGCGGATCGTTTCGTATTCCTGACGTTATGTCCAAATCGGGTGCGATCTTGCGTGAGGTAGGAACAACGAACCGCACACGGATTGTGGATTATGAAAATGCGATCCAGGAGCGCACGCGATTGCTGCTGCGCGTGCATCGATCAAATTTCGAGATCAGCGGATTTACCGAGCAGCCTTCCATCACAGAGTTATGCGATCTGGCACGACGGCGCGGGCTACCGCTCATGGAAGATCTGGGCAGTGGCGCGCTGGTCAGTCTGGAGAATTTTGGCGTTCGCGGCGAGCCCAACGTACTCGACAGCCTTGGTGCCGGCGCCGACATTGTCACCTACAGTGGCGACAAACTGCTGGGCGGACCTCAGGCGGGATTGATCAGCGGGCGGGCGGATTTGGTCGCGCGCATGCGTTCGAATTCCCTCTTTCGCGCCGTGCGCGTAGATAAGCTCACGTTCGCTGCGCTGGAGGCGACGCTGTTTGCCTACGTGAAGCGCGACTACGATACGATTCCCGCATTTAAGATGATGCGGCTGACGGCGGAAGAGATTGGCAACCGCGCGCAAGAAGTTGCCAAACACGTTCAATCACCAAAATTGAAAAGCGAGATTGTGGATGGCGAGTCGGTGATCGGCGGCGGAGCGGCTCCGTCATCGCTGCTGCCCACGCGCTTGCTGGCTTTGACCTGCGAAGATTTGAGCGCTGACCAGTTGGCCTCGTGGTTGCGTGGATGCAATCCGCCAATCATTGCGCGGGTGGAAGAAGGGCGCGTATTGCTGGATCTGCGAACCGTGCTTGCCGAGCAGGATCGATTGATCTCCGAAGCGCTCGCGCGCATTGCGGCATAGCTCAATTCGTCACTCCGGTTTTAATTCTTCCAGCAGCGCCTTCTCGACTTTGCGGGCGTGCTCCGCCGTGAGTTTTTTCCCATCCGAAGTCAGGTAGAAGGTGTCAATCGCCATCTGCCCCTCGGTATCGATCAGCGCGATTTCAATGTTGCAGTGCTGATCGGAGAGGCAGGAGGCGATCCGATGCAGGAGACGCGGACGATCCTGCGTGATGACTTGCAAGAGTGTTGTCGTATCCGAGCAGGCGTGGTCGAATTCGATTCTGGTATCGACCTTCACCTTCGCGATCGCGCCTTTGTCGGCGCGCTGCCGGTCGCGCAACATTTTTGCCAGATCCGCCTCGCCCAAAAGCACGCTGGTTACGCTGTTCCGAAAGCGCGCCCACTCCGAAAGATTCAGTTCCAGAGTCCGGAAACGATCGGTGAAATGCAGCGTATCCACGACCGTACCGGCCTGGTTGGAAAATGCGTTGGCTTTGACAATATTCATGCCCCAGGCAGCCAGCACGCCCGCGAGCGTGGCAAATAGAAACGGACGATCCTTTGTGACCAGCGTCAATTCATACCAGTGGCGCCCCCGCTTGAGCTCCACCTGCACCTGATCGCGACTTAACTCATCCGCCATGTGCATGTGCCGCATAATTTCATCGGCTGTGTGGACGAGCAAGTAACGCTGCGGAAAGCCTTCGAGAAAATCCTTGAATTTCATCTTGGCAAGCGGCGCCAGCGAGCGCAGGCGGGCCAGTTTCTCGTCATTGACATCAGCGTGCACGCGCTGATCGGCGCTGCGGTTCAGATAATTTTCCGCGGCGATATAGAGCTGCCATACATTTTCCGCCTTCCACGGCGTCAATGCCTCCGGATTGACGGCCTTGATATCCGCGTAGGTCAAAAGACACAGCATTTTCAGGCGCTCAGGCGTGCCCATTTTTTCGGCGAAGGCCGCAACCGTGGCGGGATCGAAAATGTCGCGGCGCAGAGCTGCGGACAGTTCCAGGTGGTTGGCAATTAGAAATAAGATTTCGGAGCGCTCTTTAGGATCAACATCCAACCGATCCATCGCGCGATTCGCAATGTTGAGGCTCGCTTCCACGTGATTGCCATTGGGCTCACCCTTGCCCGTGTCGTGCAGCAAGAGCGCGAGGTAGAGCAGTTCGGGATCTTCCAGTTCGCTCAGGAGCTGGGCGTAGCGCTTGTCCCACTCGGAGTTCGATTGCTTGAGCCGGTGCAGGCTTTCGATGGCAAGAAATGAATGCTCGTCGACCGTGAAGCGATGGTAGAAATCGCGCACGACCAGGGAGTCGATGGGCTTCAATTCGGGCATCAAGAGCGTAAGCAGGCGCAGCGAATGCATAGTCCGCAAGGCATCCGCGGCGTAGGGCTGCAACAATGTTTCCTGCAGATACAGCCACAATTCGGCCCCGCGGGGAGGCATGGATGCGAGTGCCGGAAGCGCCTGCTCGATGCGAAATTCGGTGGTGGCGCTGAGTTTCAGGCCGTGATGCGCCATGAAATGGAACAGGCGCAGCAGAACCTCGGGGTCCTGTAGCGCGGAAGGTTGCTGCAGAAAAATCAGGCCATCGACCACAGAAAAGTCAGACGTCGAAAGCCGCGAACGCCAGCTTTGCACCTGGCGATACAGCGCGGACCAGGCCTCGGGAATTTCTTCCAGAAGTTGCGTCACCGCTCGTTGCACGGTACGTGCGTGACCGAAATAGATGCGCATCCAGTCCGCGGTAGATAGTTGTTCGGCGTCGGGTGCGCCGATCTTGCGGGCGGCGGCTTCGTCCTGAGCTTCCCAGCTCAGGGTATTCTCGTCGCGCCCGTGCCGGAAATGCAGAAAACAGCGCGCGGACATCAGGAAATCCAGCGCCGCTTCGAGTTGCTTGCGCACGGGCGGACGCAGCGGGCTGCCTTCAGGCCAGTCGTGCAGTTTGTCGATCGCTGAAATCAACGCCAGCCAGCACGCCACGTTGTAGTCGCGCAGCCCTCCCGGAGCCTCTTTCAAATTCGGCTCGAGATGATAGAGCGTGAGGCCGTATTTGCCGTGGCGCTCACGCGTGACTTCCGCCAGTCCCTGCACCAGGCCTTTCGACTCGCGCATCACGAGTTTGGGAATCACTTTACCGTGCAGCCGGCGGAAAAGATCGCGATCGCCGGCGAGATACCGACAATCGAGAAGAGAGATCGTGAATTCGGTATTGTTAGGATCGTAGCGCTCGCATTCAGAAAGCGTGCGCGATGCGGGACTGAGCTTCAATCGCAGATCCCACAGCTCTTGTGAGAACCGCCGCACAGGTTCTTTGAAAGCTTGCTCGGCGTCACGATCGGCAAACAGAAAAAGCAGATCGATGTCGGAATAGGGAAAGAGCCAGCCCCGTCCAAAGCCCCCTGTAGCCACCAGCGCCAAATTCGCAGGACGATCCAGCAATGATTGGACGGAAAAAGACTGGGCGGATTCGGGCGGAGAGATAAATTCGCGCCACAGTTTGTGGAGAACGTCCTCGATCAGGCGCGTGCGCTGAGCGACCGCGGCGCGGCCATCACTTGTGTTTTCGAAATCACGGCGAATTCGGGCGGAGTGGTCATTGAGGGATTCGCGAAGCTCGCTGATGAAGGAAGACGCCGCCATATCGAGTCAATCCGCCACGTAGTGCTGCGGGAAAGCGTTGGCGGAATGCTGGAGGAGTCTTCCCGTATTTTGTCCCCAACGGCTAAAGCCGCCACTGATTTCCCTACAAAGCTCCCTCGCCGCGTTCGTCGTTGCGGATGCGAATGGCTTCATCCACGCGCGAAAGAAAAATTTTGCCGTCTCCGATTTTTCCGGTGCGCGCAGCTCCCAAGATCGCGTTGACCGCCTTGTCGACGAGGCCATCGGCCAGCACCATTTCAAGCTTGGTCTTGGGAATGAGATCGACACTGTACTCGCGTCCGCGGTAGACCTCCGTGTGGCCTTTCTGTCGGCCGTGTCCGCGGACTTCCAGCACGGTCATGCCTTCTACCCCGATTTCCTGAAGGGCCGTCTTGACCGCTTCTAACTTCGAATTCTGGATGACAGCTTCAACCTTTGTCATGATTTCTCAGATCCTATCTCTGTGTCTCAGGCGGTCGTGCCGCAAGAATCACTCCGCTGACGAGCTTACGCCGACGGTTCCCAATAGTACCCCTCTTCGCCGTGCTGGGAGAGATCCAAGCCCTCGATCTCTTCCTCTTTTGAAACTCGCAGTCCGACGACAACATCCACGAACCTCAGGATAATCAGCGTGCCGACAATTGCCAGTCCCCAGGCAATCAACACGCCCACAAACTGATTCAGCATTTGGTGGCTGTTGCCCTCGATCAGCCCGGAAGCCAGCGTTCGGCCCTGCGCACCTTTGAAGACCGGGTTCACAGCGCTAACCGCGAAAACTCCGGTGAGCAGAGCACCGATCGTTCCCCCCGCCCCATGCACGCCGAATGCGTCGAGCGAATCGTCATAGCCAAACTTCGCTTTCACCTTCGCGACCATCCAGTAGCAGAAGACGCCGGCGATCAGGCCAATGATCAACGCCGCCATTGGGGTAACGAAGCCCGAAGCCGGAGTGATCGCGACCAAACCAGCTACTGCTCCCGAAATTCCTCCCAGCACGCTCGGCTTGCCGTTGCGGATCCACTCGGCTCCGGCCCAACCCAGTGCTGCCGTGGCAGCGGCGAAGTGAGTCGCCACGAACGCACTCGTCGCCAGACTTCCTGACCCCAGCGCACTCCCCGCATTGAATCCGAACCAGCCAACCCACAACAGACATGCGCCGATGAAGCTCAAAACCACGCTGTGGGGCGGCATCGGTTCCTTCGGATATCCCAGGCGTTTGCCCAGATACAACGCGCACACCAGCGCCGAAACTCCGGACGTGATGTGAACCACGGTTCCACCGGCAAAATCAAGCGTGGGAAATCGTCCACCGAGTGAGGCATTGAGGAATCCGCCCTTGCCCCAAACCATGTGCGCCATCGGATCGTAAACAATGATCGACCACAGGATGGTGAACAGCAGCATGGCGCTGAATTTCATGCGCTCAGCAAACGCTCCCGCGATCAACGCTGGGGTAATCGTGGCAAACATGAGCTGGTAGACCATGTAAGTTTGGGCAGGAATTGTGGCAGCGTAAGCGGCGTCGGGCGCAGCGCCGACACCTTTCAACATAACGTGCTCAAAACCGCCAATAAAGCCGGTTCCCGAGCCAAATGACAAGCTGTAGCTGAATAAGGCCCAGAGCACCGGAATCACAGCCATCAGCGCGAAGCTCTGCATCATGGTGCCAAGTACATTCTTCTTCCGAACCAGGCCGCCATAGAAAAGGGCCAGCCCCGGGCCAGTCATCAGCAGGACTAGAGCCGCGCTGGTGAGCATCCAGGCATTGTCGGCGGAGCTCTTCGCATCCGCCGCCTGCTGCTCGAGCTTGGCCACGCGCGCACTCGTATCGGCGGTCGCGCTTATCTGCGTTCCGGCAGTCTGTGCGCAAACAGCCTGTGCCACCCCCAAAAGCGGGAGAGCGCACAACATTCCGGCAATCAAAGTTTTGCGAATCAGCAACAGATTTGCTCCCCCTTCGATTTCCCGGCGTGACGCGGCCACATTTACTCTGCAGGGAACCAACGAGGCCAAATGTACCGTCAGGTGGCCGCTTCCCGGAAATTGAAACTATTTATCGTCTCTATCAGCAATTGTTATCTGCAAGGTGGCGGCTGGCTGAACTGATCCGAAGCGAAATTTCCTCCCGCCGCCGCTTGGAACACCGGCCATGATGGCGGACTTTGGCGCGCTTCCCTTGGCGAATTCTGGTCAACTTAACTCCCGTAACCGCAAGCCGAGCAGTGCGGCCCATACCTCCTTTGATCTTGTGACGGGACTGGCATGGGTCCGTACCGGCTCTACGGGTTTTCCCCTATTCCGCCCGGGTATGTGGAATGACAGCATGGGTTCAGCTGCCACAAAGACCTTAGTCCAGGCGGTAATTCCAGCGGCCCACTATCAGCCGAAAGGGGGGATCATCGTGTCGAGCAGTGGTAGAAAAAAGAGAGCCAGCACAAAGCTTCCGGGAACAGTGGAGAAAGTCATCAAGCCTCATCCGAAATCGGGAGAGCCAGAGAAAGCCCAGATCGCCGTCGAGGGCGCGGACCATCTGTACCGCGAGCTTCGGGTTCCTAACAGGCTAACCGACGAAGAAGGTCATTCTGTCAAGTTGAAAGAAGGCATGGAAGTGGAAGTAAAGATCGAATCGGAAAGCGCTGAGCATTCTGAGAGCATGCGTTCCGAAAGAGCCGAGAGTTCCTCCTCGTAAGAAGCGGCGCTTCGCGCTCGAAAGTGCGCGGTGCAGCGCTATCGGCCCCCGCCTTTGGAGGGCTCGGGAGCAGGAGGCTTGACGAATTTGTTCTCATCCACTGGGACGTTTTGCTGAATGTCACTGATCTGAATGGTGAACTTGCCCCCCGGTCGCGCTAACGTCCAGCGTAAGGGAACCTTCACGCCGTCATTTTCCTTATAGTCGGCGTAATCGATCTGGGTCGGAACCAATCCCAGTGCGCTGTCGGCAAAACGCACCATACGGACCAGCAATCCAGATTGCTCATCGAAATAGAGCAACATCCCCGGTTTACCCTCGCGTTGGCCCACAACAATGTAGGTCGGCTGATCGTCGATCTTCTCCGTGCCGCGCATTTCAGCCTGGGTGAACATCTGTTTCAAATGCGTCGCCAGGTGCAGATCGGCATCAATCGCGGCCGCCTCCAACTCACTGCCGTGCATGTCGCGTGGCGGGCGGCCCGTCATCGCGAGCCATCCTTCATGCCCGTTGAACGCGGTTACGCTGTCCCCGCCGGGCATATGCGTGAACGAGATCCTCTGATCGGGGGCCTCGGAATAGATCTCGATGGGAAATGATTTTCCACCGAAATCGATTGTGCCCTTCATCACCCGGGTTGTGATCTTATCAACGGCGGATGATCCTCCGACGGCCTGAATATATTTCTCGAGAATCTGATCGGCAGTGGGCCCGGCGGCGGGCTTAGACTCGCCTTCGGCCATGCTCGGCCCGGCCAGACTGTTCACCTCGACCGCGCTCTCAGGAGATTCGTCCATGACGGTCGGGATCGCCTGCGGGCGAATGCTACCGCGATGACAGGAATTACAGGTCACGGCACGATGTCGGTCAAAATTATCGGCGTTGATGGAGAACATCATCTCCATCATCTTGCGGGCAATCTGTTTGGGTTTCTTGTCGTCCTTATCGAACCCTCCCTGCACGTGGCAGAAATCGCACTCTACACCCAGGGAACCAGCAATGAATTGCATCGTGGGGATGAGCTGGTCCGCAGGAACTCCCTTCAGCACCTGGATATTCTTGAACACCTGCTCGGCCGTCTTTAGCTGCGTCTGCGGCTGCTGCTGTGGCGGATTGGCCGTCGTCTGCGGAACCGAAGGCAAGGTGGGGAACGAGCGTGGTTGTGCCTTCAGCTTGATCATCAATCCGCAAAGTATGAAAACACACGTGATGACAATCGCTGCTTTCCGGTTCATGGTTCGATGACCTCGATGAGAGTTTTAAAAGTGTAGCAGAGTTGAGTAGTGCTCCAAGAACGCGCGTGCGAACAGACTTCCGGTAATTGCATGGTGATCCTTCACCATCGAAGACTCATGCGGCAACTCGCGACAGAGCGAGAAGACTCCAGGCCACGTAAGCCAGCAGCACTCCAATAACGCATGCGCTGACGAGCGGGCGGTTCCGAGTCTCCAAAAGGTCAGCCAGAATTCCAGCGACGAAGATGAACAAAAAAGGCATTGCGGCGAGCAGGAAACCGGCTCCGCCGAGATCCGGACGAGCTATTGCCAAAGCAAAAAACAGCACCGCAACGAGCAACGGTGCCGTATTTCCGAAATAGCGCGTCCGAGGCCACGAGGCGTAGGTCACGATGGTCACGGGCAGCGCGAGCAAAAGCGCGGGGCACGCGCGAGCAATATGCAGAACAACTTGCTTGTAGACGCCCAGCACCGCGAATCCGCGAAAGGTAACGCCCCAGAAATCAGCGTGGTGCAGGCTAGCCGTCAATGCCTGCGGATGAAAAAAATAAATCGCAAACAATAAGACGAAGCCCACCAAGCAGGCCGCACCCCATATCACCGCGGCAGCTTTGCGGCGAACGGGAGCAACATACAACAGAAATGCGAGTGCGATCGGAATGAGCACGATCATGGAAAATTGCGACCCGATCGCAATGCCGAGTGAAACGCCGAGAAGCACGATGCGCCGCCAGTTCCACAGAATCACCTCGCGTGGCGCGTACAACGTGTGCGCCACGGCAATCGAGGTAAACACGGCGCCGAACGAGCCCCAGGCTGCCAGGATCTCGGGTTCGGCGTGCCAAACAGCGCTCGCCTGAAGAAGCGAAGGCGAGAAACAGTAAAAAGAGAGAGCGATAAACCCGCCGGTATTTCCGCAGAGACGCCGCGCCACGTACCACAATGATGCACCGAGAAAAACACCAAACGCGAGGAAAGGAAGCCGTGGCAGCCATTGCCAGTAGGCGGAAGACACGCGATCCAGGTCGTGAGGCCATGCTAGCAGCGGTGCTGCGGACACGAGATAAAGAAGTGGCGAGTGTTCGCGATCAAAGCCACCTGCATCGAGAAATGCATCCGCGCCCGGCATTTCAATGAAAGGAGCGCCAGCAATGCCGCGTCCGTGCCACTGCCGCCATCCCTCGCTAATACGAACCGCTTCCTCGTCTTGCGGACCTTGGGCGTTATGAATTTGGGCACGCACCAGCCACAGGGTCTGGCCGAGGAATGCGAGCAGTAGAAGTCCTGCGAGGAATTGCGACTGTCCGAAGCGCTCGCGTGTGAAATATGGCCGCATAAGGTCGAGCCGAGTGTTTTACCATGTCGGAGAGATTTCCGCACACGTTCCGCCATGAGCGATCTCCAGATTAAGCGGGAGCAGCGGCCGGACAAGGTCCCTCCAGTAGAAGCGCCGCCACGAACTTCTGCGCCAACCTTCGCTGCAGCCTCCGCGCCGTCCTACGCACGAACGCTTTTCCTCGGACCTCAGGGGTTGCGCTCAGGATGGGGCTTCGTATTTTATGTGCTGGCATTTCTTGTACTGCAGCGAATCACCAACTCCTGGGTAGCGGATTGGGTGCGGTTTTCGCCACGAATGAGTCTGCGAGTCAGTGAAGCTCTGTTCGAATTCGCAGGACTCCTTTCCGCTGTCATACCCGCGATCGTTCTTGTCCGAATCGAAAAACGGCCTTGGGCCGCGTACGGGCTTCCGCTTCGTCGCGACGCGGGAAAGCTGTTTTGGCAAGGCGCGGCGTGGGGGTTCATAAGCATTTCCGCACTGATCCTTGCTCTCTATGGGTTACATGACTTCAATTTCGGGCGGATTGTTCTGCATGGCATGCGCATAGCGAAATTCGCCGCGTATTGGTCGGCGATGTTCCTGCTGGTCGGCTTGTTCGAGGAATTTCTGCTCCGCGGCTACACCCAATTCACGCTGGCCCGCGGTATCGGTTTCTGGCCCGCAGCATTCACACTGTCGATCTCATTCGGACTGATACATCTGGGAAACGAAGGCGAGCACTGGCCGGGAGTGTTGGCCGCCGCGTGCATCGGATTATTCTTCTGTCTGACTTTGCGGCGCACCGGCAGTTTGTGGTTTGCCGTAGGATTCCATGCCGCATGGGACTGGGGCGAGTCGTTTTTCTACTCCGTTCCTGATAGCGGGCTGCCCACTCCCGGACACCTACTGAGTTCCTCGTTGCGCGGTTCGGTCTGGCTCACCGGCGGATCGGTCGGGCCTGAGGGTAGCGTAGTGTGCTTTCTCGTGATCGCCCTGGCATGGATCGCATTCGACTGCGTGTATTCGGCGCGGCGAGCGCATGGAAGGCTGCAAACCTAAGCCTTCCAATCCGGAGCCCCATGTTCGGAAGCCCTTGATTTTCTGAGTCCCAAATTTACTCCGCCCTATACTGATCCCATGCCTTCCGAAGCAGACCTATTAGTCCCATTGCGGCGTTATTGGGGCTACAGCTCCTTCCGACCGTTGCAGGAGCGGATTGTACGCAGTCTGCTTGCCGGACACGACACCTGCGTGGTCATGCCAACCGGAGGAGGCAAGTCCCTCTGCTACCAGTTACCGGCCGTGATCGCAGGCCGCACCGTCATCGTGATTTCTCCCCTGATTGCCTTGATGCAGGACCAGGCGGCGCAATTGGCGCAGATGGGAATTCCGGCTGCGGTCCTGAACAGCTCGCTCTCGAGTGAGGAACAGAACCGGGTGATGCGACAGGCGCGCGAAGGCGCATATCGGCTGCTGTATCTTTCGCCAGAGCGGCTGGCGCGCGGCGATACCGTGACATGGTTGCAGAAAGTGCCGATCGCCTTTTTCGCCATCGACGAAGCCCACTGCATTTCAGAATGGGGACACGAGTTCCGTCCCGAATACCGGCAGTTGAGCCGCTTGCGCAGCAGTTTTCCCGAGCGCCCGATCGCCGCCTTCACCGCCAGCGCGACTCGCGTCGTGCGTCACGACATTCTCACTCAACTCGCCCTGCATCATCCCGACAAATACATCGCAAGCTTTCACCGGCCCAACCTGCGCTACCTGGTGCGCGAGTGTGAGACTTGGGATCAAACCGGCCTGCTGGTCACTGCGCTCGGCCAGTACACCGACGGCAACGTGATCGTCTATGCCCCTACGATCAACCGAGTCGAAGAGACGGTGGATTATCTCGAAGATCAGGGGATTTCCGCGGTCGGCTATCACGCGAAGATGGAGAATGGCGATCGGAGCCGCAATCAGGAGCGTTGGATGTCGGATGAAGTGCGCGTGCTGGTGGGCACAATCGCCTTCGGGCTTGGGATCAATAAGGCGACGGTACGGGCCGTCATCCACCTCGCGCTGCCGAAGTCATTGGAACAGTACTACCAGGAGGCCGGGCGCGCCGGCCGCGACGGCAATCCAGCGGACTGCATTCTGCTGTGGCGCAAACGGGATGCTGGCTTGCTCGGTTTCTTCGCCAACAAAATCCTGGACGCCGCCGAGCGCGATCGCGCCTGGCAGCGCTATCACACTATCCGCGCCTTTGCCGAATCGTCCCGCTGCCGGCATCTGCAGATCTGCACCCATTTCGGCGAAACTCCCAAATGGACTTCGTGCCATGCCTGCGACGTGTGTGGCAGCGCACCGAAATGGCTGGCCGGGACCGCTCCGTCAGCGGCCAAAAGAATTTCGCTGGCAGTGCGTACTCCATCGGGCACTGCGCCCGAGATCGATTTCGAGTTGAGAGAATACCTCCGCGAATGGAGACGAAAGGCAGCCACGGAGCTAGGCACGCCCGCATTCGTCGTGCTGCACGATACGTCGCTCGAAGAAATCTGCCGCTCGAGACCAACCTCGATTCCGGAATTGCGCCAGGTCAACGGAATCGGCGAACGCAAAGCTCAGACTTACGGCCAGGGGATACTTGCCGCGCTTCAGCAATATCGCCAGGGAGCTAGAGCGAGCGCTCTGCCGCAGAAGAAATCTGCTCCGGCAATTGAGACCATCCGGCTGTTGGGGGAAGGCAAGACCCTCGAGGAAATCGCCGCGATTCGCGGGCGGCAACTTTCCACCGTGATGAATGCGGTCGCCACTTTGGTGGAACAAGGCCAACTCGAATTTCAGACCGCCTGGATCGGTAAGAATAAACTGGCGGTCATTGAAGCGGCCTGTGCGCGAGTAGAGTTGGACAAAATAGAAAGGCTGAAGCCATTGAAAGACGCCCTACCCCCAGAGATCACCTACGACGAGATCCGTTTGGTGATGGCGCACTTGCGTCGACAACATAGATAGGGAAAAAGGTGGGTGCCCCATGTCTCGCAGCCTCTGCGAGACACGGGAACCACGGGACACGACTCTCTCCCGCGAAATCAACCGAGCAACTGTTTTGCTGCTTCGCGTCCCGACCGCACACAATCGGGCACACCGATGCCGCGGTATCCATTGCCTGCCAACCCCAACCCCGGCAATCGCTGGCGCAAACCCTCGATGCGATCCAAGCGTTCAAGATGACCGACACCGTATTGCGCCATCGCCGATTTCCACTTGTAGACACGCGCGAAAAGTGGCTCGGCTCGCAGGCCGAGAATCTGCTGCAATTCATCGCGCACAATGCCGACAATCTGATCATCGCCGAGAGACCAGACATTTTCAGCATTCGATCCGGCGAAAAAGCAGCGTAGCAGGGCGCGGTCTTCCGGCGCGCGGTGCGGAAATTTGTTGTGCACGAAGGTTGCGGCCAGCAGGCGCTTGCCCTCGCTGCGGGGAACAAGAAATCCGAACCCGGGTGGCAACGACTCACGAAACTCGCGATCATAACCGAGTCCCACTGTGATGGAGGAACTGTACCGAATCGCTGCGAGTTCAGCCGCCAGCTCCGGACTCGCGTTGCCCAGGACTTGTGCCGCAGCACGTGTGGGCAGCGCGACAACGACACGATCGAAGTGATCGGATTGCAGTCCGGCAGAAACGGTCCATCCGCCAGCTTGCGGCTGGATTGCCTGAACCTGGGTGTTGGTCAGCAGGCACGCGGGCGTGAGTTGTGCGAACACAGTTTCGGCCAGAGACTGCATTCCATTTTTGAGTGATGTAAACAACGGCGGCGCGGATTTGCGGACCGCCTTCATCTTCTTGCGCGCGGCGAGCATCGCGCGGCCGAGGCTGCCGTGCGTGCGTTCCATCTCGGCGAAACGCGGAAGGACAGCGCGCACGCTGAGATTCGCGGCTTCTCCGCCATAGACGCCAGAGAGCAGCGGATCAGCAAGACGGTCGACCATCTCCGCGCCGTAATGACGTTCGACAAACGCTGCCACCGATTCATCACGATCGACGCTGCGCGGCGGATGGTAGAGTTCCTGCATCATGCGCAACTTCGTTTTCCAGGAAAATAGCGGGGACATTCCTGTAGGCAGGATTTTCGTCGGAACCATGAACATCAGCCCGTCGGGCATTTCGATGAGCCGATCGCGAGTGAGAATGTAGGTCTTGCGCTCCGCGTCATTGGATCCGATGAGTTGGTCGCCAATACCGAGGGCGCGGCTGAGATCGGCGGCCCACGGCTTCTCTGTGACGAACGAATCGGGGCCGGCTTCGACGACACATCCGTCGATGTGCTCGGTGCGAAGCACACCACCGAGCCGCGGCGAAGACTCATAGAGAACGTATTCAACGTCGGCCCCACCGCGGCGCTGTTGTTCGAGTTCGAACGCGGCGGAGAGGCCGGAGATTCCGCCTCCGATAATAGCAATGCGAGTCATTTCGATTCTGTACTTATGAACGGCTAAAGCAGCTGCTGAAAGACTCGCAGGCGGCGCCAGCGTGGTTCGCGCTGCGACAAGTCCCGTCTTCTCGAAGGCATTTAGCCCTCCCGAGGTGCAGAACGCTACGAATATTCCTGCACAGACCGCGCCAGATTCTTGACGTTCTCGACGGGCGTTTCGGGCAGGATGCCGTGGCCAAGATTGAAGATGTGCCCCGCACGTCCGCCGGCGCGGCGCAGAATGTCTTGCGCACGGGACCTCAATTCTTTCCAATCCGCGAACAGCAGCACGGGATCAAGATTCCCCTGCACGGCGCAACCATGATCCAGCCGCTGCCAGCCTTCGTCCAGTGGAATGCGCCAGTCTAGCCCGATCACGTCAGCGCCCGTCTCCTTCATCGCAGGCAGAAGCGTTGCGCTATCTGTACCAAAATAGATAATCGGCGCGCCTGCCCTTTGCAGATCCTTGACCATGCTGGTAACGTGCGGCAGAACGTATCGCCGATAATCTTCCACACTCAGGCAGCCGACCCAGCTGTCGAAAATCTGGATCACGTCGGCGCCTGCACGCACCTGCTCGGCTGCATATTCAGAAGTCACTGCGACCAGCTTGCGCATGAGCGCGTCCCAGTGCTCGGGCGAGTTGTACATCATTTTTTTAGCATGGATGTAGTTGCGCGAGCCTCCGCCTTCAATCATGTAGCTGGCTAACGTGAACGGTGCGCCGCAGAATCCAATCACCGGCACACGATCACGAAAATGCTTTGCGACCAGGCTCACCGCTTCGGATACGTAACCGAGCTCACCAGCGCGATCCGTGCGCAGGATCGCGATGTCTTCCTTCGTCCGCACTGGCTTTTCGATGACCGGGCCTTCCCCCGCAGAAAAATGAAACGGCAGGCCCATCACTTCGAGCGGGAGCAAAAGATCGGCGAAAATGATCGCTGCGTCGACCCGCAGAATCTCCGCGGCCGTGATCGTCACCTCCGCAGCCAGAGCGGGCTTCTTGCAGATTTCGAGCAGCGAATGTTGCTTGCGGACGGCTCGATACTCGGGCATGTAGCGTCCCGCCTGGCGCATGAACCAGACCGGAGTGCGGTCGACCGGTTGCGATTTGCAGGCGCGAACAAAGCTGGAATTAGGCGCAGACATGAACTGATGAATGTAGCATTTTGCCCGGAAACATGCTCGCGTCTCGCCTGCGGAAGCAGCAGTTTTATGCGAGACTGGGGTGGGGCGGGCTCAGATTTCGGAGAAAGAAAAGTTATGGCTCGAAGTGGGATCGTCACCGAACGAATTCAGCTCAAAGTGGCTGACAGCTCGCCGATGCAAGCCTATGTCGCTCGGCCGAAGGGCAGCGGTTCTCATCCTGGGCTGATGGTCTTTCAGGAAGCCTTCGGGGTAAACGCGCACATTCGCGATGTCACGGAACGTTTCGCCCGACAGGGATACGTCGCGATTGCCCCGGAACTGTTCCACCGAACGGCCCTGGCCGGTTTCGAGGGCAACTACAACGACTTTCCCTCGATCATGCCGCATTACCAGTCCGTAACGACCGAGGCGGCCGAAGCAGACATCCACGCCACCTATGATTGGCTGCATGCCAATTCGGAAGTCAAGCGAGACGAAATCTCCTGCGTCGGATTCTGTATGGGAGGGCGTGTGTCGTTCATCGCTGACAGCACTGTGCCGCTGCGCGCGGCGGTTTCGTTCTATGGAGGCGGGATCGCGCCCGACCTACTCGACCGCGCGCGAGCGCTCCACGGGCGAATCTTGCTGATTTGGGGAGGAATGGACAAGCATATCCCGCCGGAAAAGCGGCGGGCGGTCGTCGATGCCGTCGCTGCCCATCATAAGCCATATGTGAATGCGGAGTTCTCGCAAGCCGACCATGGATTCTTCTGCGATCAGCGGCCAGCCTACGAACCTCGTTCCGCACGTCAGGCCTGGGCGTTAACCTTGGAGTTTCTCCGATCGTGAGGGCGTTCGGGATTATCTCTGTGACGCTCTCGATCGCGCTGTACGCTTCGGTTTCCAAACCCCACCCTCTGGCAAAAAGCGCGAGAAGGATGGTGGAACCAGCCGCCCAACCCGCGCCCACGTTCTACAAAGACGTTTTCCCCATCCTGCAGGATCATTGTCAGAGCTGCCATCGTGCGGGAGAAGTGGCGCCCATGCCGCTCGAGAATTATGAACAGACGCGAGCGTGGGCAAAGCCCATCGCACATGCCGTCGAAACCAAGATGATGCCGCCGTGGTTCGCCGATCCGCGGTATGGCCACTTCGCCAACGATCCTTCGCTGACAGAGAAGCAGATCGCAGCGATCGCGGCCTGGGCTAAGACTGGAGCACCTGCCGGCGACCCGCACGATGCTCCTCCGCCGCGAAAATGGGCCACCGGTTGGAATATCCCTAAACCGGATCTCGTCCTGAAAATGTCCAAGCCGGTCGAGATTCCGGCTCACGGCGAAGTCGAATACACGTACGAAATCGTGCCCGCGCATTTCGCTAAGGATCGCTGGGTGCAAATGTCGGAGTTTCGGCCGGGCAGTCCTGCCCACGTGCACCACGCGGTCGTCTATATTCGTCCACCAAATTCGCCATGGTTGCGGCATGCGCCCGTCGGCCAGCCGTTCACCGCGTCTTCGCTGACCGATCCCAAGGAGAAACGTCAGGCGCACGAAACCACGAGTGACTTGTTGCTTGTCTATGCACCGGGCAGTTCACCGGACCAGTGGCCCGACGGCATGGCCAAGTTCGTTCCCGCAGGCTCGGATCTCGTTTTCCAAATGCATTACACGACCAATGGAACTGCAGACAAAGACCAGACGGAGATCGGTCTCGTGTTCGCCAAGACTCCACCGAAGCAGCGGGTGATTACGCTGCAACTCAACAATCATGCGCTGCTCATTGCTCCGGGAGCCGACAATTTCCGCGCAGAAGTCCAAGGCACTCTGCCCAATGACGCGCTGCTACTCAGCCTGTTTCCCCATATGCACCTGCGCGGAAAGCGCTTCGAGTACGATATTGTCCACGACGACGGCAGCGTGGAAGTGCTGCTGCGCGTGAATTATCACTTTCACTGGCAGTTAAGTTACAAGCTGGCCCAGCCGCGCCTGTTGAAGGCCGGAACGAAATTGCGCGCCATCGCCTGGTACGACAATTCCAAAAACAACCCGCACAATCCCGATCCAGACAAACTGGTCACCTGGGGCGATCAAACTTCCGACGAGATGATGGTGGGATTTTTCGACGTGGCCGTGCCGGCGGGGATGGATAAATGGAAGTTCTTCGACCGGCGCGGAACGCTCGGCGGTCCGGCAAAATCCAATGTACCTAACTGAGGTTCGCGGAAGGATTTGAAAGGACTCGGCTTCAGCCGAGCCGCAAGAGCCTTAACAGAAGTACGGCTCTAGGCGCTGAGGTCATTGATCCGCGGCTACGCCCTGCCCTTTTTCGCGGCGATGGCAGCTTCTTTCCCAGCCGTTTCCCACGGACGCTTCGGGCGATCCGCCACCGGCTCATCCCGATCCACGATGCGGTCGTACTGATAGGCTTCGCTCACCGTTCCCAAAGACTCGTTGTAAAGGCTCGGCAAGCCAAGCGCAACTTTCAGTTCCTCGGCAAACGAATGAAGAGCTTTCAAATGATCAGCAGTAGCCGGAACTTCTGCCTTGGACGTTTTCAAAAACTGCTGATATCCGCGGTTGACCAGCTTCGAAATTTCGCTCCCAATCAGGTATCCGGGATAGGCAAAGATCTTCACGCTGTCGTCCGGCCCCTTCTGAATAGCGGCCGAAACATTGTATTTGCGTAGGAATACGCGGCCGTTGGTCCCGGGGGCGTCGGTTACGTCGAAGCCGTGATCACGCAGCCAGGCTAGCGCTTCTTCGTAGGTTCGTGCTTCAATTGTTTTAGGCACTCTCGCTGTCAACCTTTCTTTGCCGGCTTGGCTCGCAGCTTAGATGCGATCTTATGAGGACCGAGCGTAACTTTACACGAATAGCATCGCCGGGCGATCTTGTTCATCTAAACAACATACTACATACCTCGTTTGTGACCCCGTAGCACATTACGTTGGTCACGGTACTGCGATACGGAAGTAGTGCGATACAGAACATGACGCAGGCTTCTGCCAAAATAGCGGAAATGACGACTCCGGGAAAGCACACCGGACACAACGGCGCCGCATCTGGACTGGGCGAAACGCTGGGTCACAGCCTGATCGAGCGGATCGGTAACACGCCGCTGCTGCGCCTGGATGCGCTCTCCCGCGATCTGCCGGGCATAACACTTTTGGGCAAGGCCGAATGGTACAACCCCGGCGGTTCGGTGAAGGATCGCGCTGCGGCCAGCATCGTGGCCGAAGGACGCCAGACCGGCGCACTGCGTCCGGGGAAAATTCTGTTGGATGCCACCAGCGGCAACACCGGCATTGCCTACGCTATGCTTGGAGCGGCCGAGGGATTTCCCGTCACACTCTGCATGCCCGAAAACGTTTCACGCGAGCGCAAGCAGATCCTTCACGGCTATGGCGCAAACATCCTCTACACCGATCCCGCCGACGGTTCCGACGGCGCAATCCGCATGGCCCGCGAACTGGCGGCGAAACATCCGGATCAATATTTCTATGCCGACCAGTATTCGAACGAAGCCAACTGGAAGGCACACTACCACACGACCGCCAACGAGATCTGGCAGCAGACCCAGGGGCGGGTCACGCATTTCATCTCAATGCTGGGGACGAGCGGAACTTTTGTAGGCACCACGCGGCGGCTGAAAGAGTTGAATCCGCGAGTGCAATGCATTTCCCTGCAACCGGATTCATCCTTCCACGGGATTGAAGGCGCCAAGCACATGCCCAGCGCGATGGTGCCTAAGATCTACGATCCGGCCCTAGCCGACCGGAATCTGGAGATCGCGACCGAAGATGCCTACGCCATGGCGCGGCACATATCCCGCGGCGCCGGCCTGCTGGTGGGAATTTCCGCTGCTGCTGCGGTTGTAGGATCTCTGAAGATCGCCCGTGAACTGTCGCGCCGAAAGCGCGACGAGGCCGTGATCGTGACCATTCTCTGCGACTCCGGCGAAAAGTATTTGAGCGAGAGATTCTGGACGGAAGAGTGATCTCACCACGGAGGCACCGAGACACGGAGAAGTGCGAAAGCATCTGATTGAAGTTTGGAACGCCAACTGGCTTGTAGAACCCGGTTCACTTTCTCTTTTGATTGAAGGGTTTTTCTCCATGCCTCTGTGCCTCCGTGGTGAAAATCAAGTCGGATGCTGAAGATAAGAGACTTTGACTACGTCGCTATTCGCCGTCACGGCGAAGAAACCTACCCGCACGAATGCTGTGGCGTCCTGCTCGGAAGTTTCGAAGAAGACGGCGCGCGCGTCGTGACTTCGACCATGCGCT
The DNA here is from genome assembly GCA_963772045.1 of uncultured Acidobacteriaceae bacterium. GTDB lineage: Bacteria > Acidobacteriota > Terriglobia > Terriglobales > Acidobacteriaceae > Sulfotelmatobacter. The sequence goes on from CAVYWC010000010.1 coordinate 609,900, forward strand.
GCGGCAACACGCGCACTGATTCCGCCCACAACCGCTACAACATCGATCCGCGGGAACTGGTCCGCATCCAGCGCGTGGGCCGCGAGCGCGGCGAAGACATCGTCGGCTTCTATCATTCCCACCCAGACCATCCGGCGCAGTGGTCAAAGACCGATCTCGCCGAAGCCCACTGGTTCGGTTGCTCCTACGTGATCACGAGTGTAGAAAAGGGCAAGGCCACGATCACCAACTCGTTTGAACTCCAGGGATCGGACGAAAACGACAAACGACTCGCCGACGACAAAGTCGAAATCGCGTGATGTTCGCCGCTTCCCGACTTTCCTTAAATGCTTGCCTGACAGAGGTTTTGCGCGATTTTCACAGCATGGCGCACACGACCTGCCCGAGCCTAATATCGACCCAGAAGGCTGTATCACTAGAAATCCCGCATTGGACGCGGGTTTTGCTGACAACTTCGTCCGTCCGCTGCACCAAATCCGGTCACGGCGTTGTGGATGGCCTGCACTCAGTTGAAAAAGCAATACTTACAAATGCATATTTTTCATTGACTGCAAAAATAGAAGGAGTAGAACAAGATCGTTCTTTGACAGCTTCTAAGTTTTTCCGGTTGGTGCGGCGTCCGGGGCTCAAGCGGAGTCACTTTCTTACCGCGAGGTGAGAAGGAGGGTGAGCAAGGGTCTATAGCAATGCGCTGGTCGAGGAGAACGGGAAGACCAAGTCGAAGGCAAGATAGAGTTCCGAGGCGTTGGGGTGGTTTTTCCGGTTGGCGGTGAGCCCGGAGCCCAAGCGAAGATCGCGCGCAGCAGCCCGCAAGGGAAGCAGCGACAGCAGGTCAAGCAAGGGTCAAACGCGAGCTACTGGCCGAGACGAATGATCCCAACACCACCTCGGAACTCTTAATTTTTTTCGCACGTAGCCCCGGTCACATTCGCCCCGTGTCGTGCGCAAAGCGCACGATGAGCAGCCCGCACTCCTGCCACAGATTTTCCCACTGATCGCAGCAAGTACTGAACGCCTAAGAATCGACGGGTCAGCCCGTGCCCGCGCCACACACCTACAGCGGGATATTTCCGTGTTTCTTCGGCGGGTTCTTGTCGCGCTTGGTTTCGAGCATGGCAAGCGCCTGGATCAGCTTTTTGCGCGTATCGCGCGGCTGGATAATGGCGTCGACGAATCCCCGTTCGGCCACGACATAAGGATTCGCAAAGCGCTCCCGGAATTCTTCGATCTTCTCGCGCCGCACCTCGTCGCGATTCGCGGCGGCATCGAGTTCTCGTTTGTAAACAATATCGACCGCTCCTTCGGGTCCCATCACCGCGATCTCCGCCGTCGGCCAGGCATAATTCACGTCCGTACGAATGTGTTTTGACGCCATCACGCAATATGCTCCGCCGTAGGCCTTGCGCGTAATGACGGTGACCTTGGGCACGGTTGCCTCGGCGAAGGCAAAGAGCAGCTTCGCTCCATGCTTGATGATGCCGCCATATTCCTGCGCGGTGCCGGGGAGGAATCCCGGAACGTCTTCAAACGTCACCAGAGGAATGTTGAAGCAGTCGCAGAAGCGCACGAAGCGCGCGCCCTTGATCGAAGCGTTAATATCGAGAGTGCCTGCCAGCATGGCGGGCTGATTCGCCACGATCCCGACGCTGCGCCCATCCAGCCGTGCGAATCCCACCACGATATTTTTCGCGTAGTGCTCCTGCACTTCGAAGAAATATCCGTCATCGATCACAGAGTGAATCACATCCTTGATGTCATAGGGCAGGTTCGACTGCGTGGGCACGATCTTGTCGAGCGCCGCGTCGCCGCGGTCGACAGGATCGGTACACGCTTTGCGCGGCGGATCATCGAGGTTGTTCGATGGCACGAAACTCAGCAGTTCGCGCACCATCGAGAGGCATTCGGCATCATCATGCGCCAGAAAATGCGCCACCCCTGAACTTTCGTTGTGCGTCATTGCGCCGCCGAGTTGCTCTTTTGTGACTTCTTCGTGAGTCACCGTTTTGATGACGTCGGGTCCAGTGATGAACATGTAGGAAGTCTTGTCCACCATCAGTACAAAATCGGTAATAGCCGGCGAGTACACAGCTCCACCGGCGCAAGGTCCCATGATGGCCGAGATCTGCGGCACGACGCCGCTGTACAACGTGTTGCGTAGAAAAATATCGGCGTAGCCGGCTAGAGACATCACGCCTTCCTGAATGCGAGCCCCACCGGAATCATTCAGCCCAATCAGCGGCGCGCCCATCTTCGCAGCCAGGTCCATGATCTTGACGATCTTCCCCGCGTTCGCTTCCGAGAGCGATCCACCGAACACCGTGAAATCCTGGGCGAACACGTAAACCAGGCGGCCCTCAATGCGGCCATAACCGGTGACGAATCCATCCCCGTAGATTTTCTGCTCGGCCATGCCGAAGTCGGTGCAGCGATGAGTGACCAGTTTGTCGGTTTCCTCGAACGTGCATTCATCGAGGACAAATTCGATGCGCTCGCGCGCCGACATCTTGCCTTCTTTGTGCTGGCGCTCGCGCCTCTTCGCGCCCCCTCCATCTTCGGCGAGCCGGTTGCGCCGCTTCAGTTCCGCGACTTTGTCTTCAAGGTTCATGAGGAAGGATTATAGCCGTGGAAGCGATGCGGGTGCCCCCTCCTTGTTTCCGCGCTTCTTGCGGAAATAGGTGGGGATTTTGATCTCGCCGGTCCAACCCCGGCGAGCACCCTTCTACCTCTTTCTTTTGAGGCTTCTGCGTTACACTCCCTTCAATGTCTCTCGCCGATCAAATGGGATTCAATTTCCACCCGCCGGAACGCCGCGTATGGAAGGTCCGCGATCTGGTCGCGGCGGTGCGCACCCACATTGAGCGCGAATATTCCGATGCGTGGGTAGAAGGCGAAATTTCCAATTTTCGCGCCCCGGAGTCTGGCCATTTCTATTTCACCCTGAAAGACGACAACGCGCAGATTCGGGTCGTGATGTTTCGCTCATCGACGCGGTTATTGCGCTTTCGCCCCGCCGACGGATTACAGGTCGTAGTTCGCGGACGCATCACCATCTACGAAGATCGCGGTGAGCTGCAAATTTCCGCCGAGTACATGGAACCCAAAGGTACCGGATCCTTGCAGCTGGCGTTTGAGCAGCTCAAGGCCAAGTTACAAGCCGAGGGACTCTTCGACGCCGAACGTAAGAAACCGATTCCATCGCTGCCCAGTCGAATTGGAATTGTGACTTCGCCGCAGGCCGCGGCGCTGCGCGACATTTTGAACGTTCTTGAGCGCCGGCATCATTCGGCGAACATCCTGATTTTCCCCGCACAGGTGCAGGGAGACGCGGCTGCGCTCGAGGTGGCGGCAGGCGTGAGCTATTTCAATCAGCAACAGATCGTCGAAGTTATCATCGTCGCGCGTGGGGGCGGTTCAGCCGAAGATCTCGCGTCCTTCAACGATGAAGCCCTCGCCCGCGCCGTTGCCGGCTCTGAGATTCCGGTCATTTCTGCTGTTGGCCACGAAACGGATTTCACCATCATGGATTTCGTCGCCGATCTTCGCGCTCCAACCCCATCCGCCGCGGCGGAGTTGGTGATCCGCTCACGCCAGGAGATCGAAGCTCAAGCCGCTTCGCTTGGGCAGCGGCTGGCTCGCGCCATGCGATATCGCTTGCTCATGGGACGCCAGGCATTGACCGAACTTGCGCAGCACGGCGCCTTCGTCCGCATCATGGAAGTCATCCATCAGCGAGAGCAGCGGCTGGACGATTTAGCGCACCGCATGGAGACGGCGCAGCGCCAGTTGCTGGATCGCCTGAGGCGCGGTTTCGAGACGATTGCCGCGGCCGTGCGGCATTACGATTTGCGCCTTGTCCTTTCCGGAACGCGAAGAGAACTGGAAAGCTGGACCGCCGCTCTGGTCGCCGTCATGCGAAATGTCCTCTTACAGCATCGCGTCCGCAGCGAGCGCCTGGAGACCGCGCTGGAATCTCTTTCCCCGCTCGCCATCCTCGATCGCGGTTATGCCTTGATCTTCGATTCCCACGGCAGGTTGCTCAAAGCCGCAAGCGACGTGCAGGTTGGAGACCCGATCTCCGCCCGCCTTGCGCGTGGCACTATCGAGGCCGCAGTCATCAAGAAGCAGGACTGAGCGCTTAATCCTTGCTGTAGGCATCGCCATAACGATATGGCGGTATTGCCGCGAGGGCGCCGCTTCAAAGCAACAATCTCCTTTACAATGAGGTTTGCAGCAAGGAGATCTATAGGAGGAAACAGCGGTGATGCCGGTCTTCACGTCATGGCAGCAAGGCGTCTGGGCCGCGCTCGATATTCTCCTTGTCGCTCTGATCATCTACCAGCTTCTGGTAATGATTCGCGGCACTCGCGCCGCTCCTATGCTCGCGGGCCTCGCCGTTGTCGTGGTCGCGTTTTACCTCCTGCCCACCGAAAAACTGGTCACTCTCAATTGGGTCTTCAGTCACATACTGCCCTACGTTGTCTTCGCGCTGATCGTAGTATTCCAGTCGGAAATCCGTCACATGTTGGCCGATCTTGGACGTCGCCTCAGCTTCTTGCACACCTCCAATGGCGGCAGCGATGCCTATGATGACATCGTGCTGGCGGCGAATCTGTTCTCGCAGAATCAGACCGGCGCGTTGATCGTTATCGAGCGCGAAATCGGACTGCGAACTCACATCGAAAGCGGCGTTCCCCTCGATGCGCGCCTCTCCTACGATTTGCTGGCCACAATCTTCCGTCCCAGCGCCCCCCTGCACGACGGCGCGGTCATCGTTCAGAAAGATCGCATCGCCGCGGCCGCATGTTTTCTGCCGCTTTCGATGAATCCCTTACTCTCCACGCAGCTTGGCACCCGCCACCGCGCCGCCATCGGAATCACCGAGGAAACGGATGCGATCGCGGTCGTTGTCTCCGAAGAGACGGGCGCGATCAGCCTCGCCCTGGGCGGCCAGATTGAACGCGATTTGACAGTGGATCAGCTCCGCGAGCGCCTGGGCAGCGAATTGCGCCGCTATATGGCGCCGGTAACTTTGCCCACACCAATCACGCCGAATGTGGACGAAGCCGACGCCATTTTCGATTCCGGTATCCGGGAACACACTCCGCAACGCGGCCCCGAGGCCAGCACGGATACGGAGCCGCGGCCTTGATCAACTTTTTCAATCGCTATGTCCTCCATAACTTCGGACTGAAATTACTGTCCCTGGCGCTGGCCACGGGAATCTGGTTTCTGATTTCACCGCAAGAGCAGCCTGCGGAAGTGGCTTTGCGTGCCCCCGTGGTCTTTGCCCACGTTCCGCCACACCTGGAGATCAGTTCCGAATCCATTCCCGAAGCGCAGATTCGCGTGCGCGGACCGGAGCGCGTCATTCGCCAACTCCAGCCCAGCGAGGTTCATGCCGAAATTGATCTGAGCGATGCCAAGTCCGGCGAACGCACGTTTGATCTTACTTCCGGGCAGGTGCGGCATCCGAGCGATGTGACCGTTGTGCAGGTGCTTCCCAGCCAGTTGCATCTAGCGTTCGATACCCGGCTGACACGTGATGTCGAGATCCATCCGCGAGTGACCGGCATCTTCGCCGATGGCGAGCAGATCGTGAAGGTCGAAGCCGATCCGTCGAGAATCACGATTACCGGCCCGCGGCATCACGTGGAACGAATCGACGCAGCCACCACCGATCCCATCGATGCGACGGGAACTCGTGGCAGTGCCGTTTTCACCACGAATGTCTATGTCTCCGACCCGCTGGTGCAGATCATTCAAACCGGATCCGTACGCGTGACAGTCGTCGTTCAAACGGTTGGAAGCAGTACTCCGCACTGATCCGCTCGCGTCAAATGAGGCAGAGGTCGCCCACTCCGACCCGGTATCTTCCGGCTTGCGTCAGCTTCCCATCGTCAGCACAACCCGGAATCGGGCGCGGCCGCTGATCATCTGCTCGTAGGCTTCGGCCGCTTTCTCCAGCGGATAGCGTTCGATCATCGGACGGACTCCGCTCATAGAACTGAATTGCAGCGTGTCTTCGGAATCTTTCGCCGTGCCCGAGGCCCATCCGTGGATCGATTTCTTGCCCGAAATGAGCTGCAGGGGTGTGACCGTCAGCGGCTGGAAATCGGCGCCAACAATCATGAGTGTGCCGTTCCCCGCCAAGCCGTCGACGAGCGCCGATATTGCTTTTGCATCCGGAGCGGTTGCGAGGATCACGCGTGCGCCGCCCAGTTTCCGCAACGCCTCGGCGGGAGGGCCGCTGTTCGTGTCGATGTATTCGTGCGCTCCCAGTTTCTTGGCCGGCGGCTGCTTGTCGGATCCGCGTCCGATCGCGACCGTGCGGAATCCCATCTGGCGCGCATACTGAATGCCAAGATGCCCCAGGCCGCCAATGCCCTGGACCGCAACTAGATCGCCTGAGCGCGCCCCGGAATTGCGCAGCGCGTTGAAAACCGTGATGCCAGCGCAAAGCAGCGGCGCAGCTTCATCGGCGGGCAGATCATCGGGCATGGCCGCGACCGCTTCCGCCGGAACCACCATGTATTCCTGATAGCCTCCGTCGAAGCTGATGCCGGTAATCTTCTCGTTTTCGCAGAGAATAAGATCACCGCGACGGCAAGCCTCGCAGATGAAGCAGTGCCCGCCATGCCATCCCACGCCGACGCGCTGGCCGGGTTTCCAAAGAATCACGTCAGCGCCGACCGCATCAATCCGTCCGGCAATTTCGTGTCCGGGCACGTGCGGATACTGAATACCAGGCCAGTGCCCCTCCTTGACCAGAGCATCGCTATGGCAGATGCCACATGCTTCCACCTTGATGCGAACCTGACCGCGTCCGGGCTGGGGAATAGGACGCTCGACGACTTCGAAATCTCCACCGGGTTTGGAAATCTGAACGGCTTTCATGAAAGACCTTTCTGGATTGCGTTGTGCGTTACTTAGATCATCGGCACGTTGGGCAAGACGCAAAAAAGCGAACTCACGGTATTGCGGGCTGGGTTCGTCGCGGAGCTTTTCTCGCTGGACAGCCGAGGGCAGCTGTCCCTACAAACTCATATCAGGTTTCGAATGGCCTGATCGATCCGCTTTAGTGTCTTTTCTTTCCCCAGCACCTCCAGCGTTTCAAACAGTGGCGGGGCATTCTTTCGTCCGCAGGCGGCGACGCGAATGGGCTGAAACATCTGTCCGGCTTTGAGCCCGATCTCTTGCGCGGCGCCGCGCAATGCGTGATCCAGCGGATCGTGCTTGAACTCGACATTCGCCAGAACTTCCCGTGCCTTCTGCAACGCTTTCAGCGCCATCGCCGCATCGCCCTTTTGCGGGATGAGCTCGGCGGGGTCGTAGGGCGGAAGCTCATCGACAAAGAAGAAATCGGCCGCCGTCAGCACGTCTCGTAAAAACTTGATGCGCTCGCGAATCAGCGGCGCAATCTGCAGCACTCTGTCCGAAGTGACATTCGGAAACTGCCCTTGCACGATCGGCAGCAAACGCCGGCTGAGATCGTCCACAGGCAAAGCCCGGATGTGCTCGGCATTGAGCCAGACGGCCTTTGGATCGAAAGTTTCCTCGGGTATGGACTTGGCGGGTAGGAGTGCCCGCCCCACCCCAGCCCCCGCTGCATCCGTTTCCTTGAAATTCACGACCGCGTTTGCCCGATTGATGCCCTCGAGCGAGAAGGCATCCGTCAATTCCTCGAGGCTCATTTTGGTGCGATCGTCTTTGGGCGACCAGCCCAGCAGACAGAGGAAATTGATGAAGGCCTCGGGTATGAATCCGGCGTCGCGGTAAGTTGTGACGCTTACCACCGGTCCGTGGCGGCGCTTCGACAATTTTGTTCCGTCCGGCGCGACCAGCAACGGCAAGTGCGCGAACTGCGGCGGCGTGTAACCAGCAGCTTCGAAAATGAGCACATGCTTGAACGTGTTGGTCAGATGATCCTGGCCGCGAATGATATGGCTGATGCGCAGGTCGGCATCGTCGGCGCAGGAGGCCAGGTGATACGTCGGCATGCCGTCGGAGCGGAGCAGCGCGAAATCTTCGATGTCGGCTGTGGCTTTGAGTTGTTCGCCATAAACCGCATCCGTAAACCGCATCACCTGCCCTTCGCGCGGTACGCGGAAACGCAACGCAAACGGCTCTCTCGCCGCGGCACAGCGGTCGCTTTCTTCGCGCGAGAGTTCGCGCATGCCAGGATTGAACAGCCATGTCCCCTGCGCGCCCGATTTCTCACTTTCTCCCGCGTGCGCAGGAGTGAAATCCCGGTAAGCCGAGCCTTTTTCAAAAATAGACCACGCTACTTTGCGATGCAGTTCCAGCCGTTCGGATTGCTTGTACTCCTCGTCCCAGCTCAAGCCGAGCCATTTCAGGCCGTCAAAAATCGAGTTCACCGACGCTTCTGTGTTCCGTTCCACATCGGTATCGTCGAGGCGCAGAATCATCGTCCCGTGGCTATGGCGGGCATAGAGCCAGTTGAAAATGAACGTTCGGGCGCTGCCCACGTGAAGAAATCCCGTGGGCGAAGGCGCGAAACGAACGCGCGGAAAAGCTGCGGATGTGTGCTCGGTCTGATTCATTCCCGGGTCTATAGCGATACTACGGGCCGCGGAAAACGGCGGTCAAGCAGTGGGGACCCGAGCAGCCCGCCAATGCCTCATTCCCGTGGCAGAACCTGTGGCCGACGATGGCCGCGAGGCATGTACCGAAATCCTGTTGTGTTTGAAGATGCGGGTATGAAACCATAAATGCAAGGTTTCAGGTTTCAAGGTTTTACGTTTCGCACTTTGAAACTCTTACAGCTCGGTTCTGCGGGCATCGCAGCGTGTGATGTGAGCAGAAGGTCTCAGGTTTTCTTGCCGTCCGTATGAACAACCTTGTCATCACAACGGTGCTGGTTCCGGGGTTTGTCTCGGTGCTGCTCTTCCTGGTGTTTACGTATCTAAGGGAACAGAGCCGGCAGGCATATTTCCGCGCCTGGCAGTTGGCCTGGGGCGCGTTTTCCCTGCACTACGTGTTTGACGCCTTTCCTTCATCTCCTTTCGCGTTTCTGGCCAGCGAGCTCTTTCTGGTCGCGATGACGCTCTGCATCTTCGCTTCGACCCGGCTCATGCGCGGATCGTACAAATTCCGCTGGTACGACGGCGCGGTGGGCACGATTGGAGTTGCTCTGGCCGTGCTCACACTGAGCGGCCACATCGTCAATGGAATTTTCCGTCCCGACGTGCAGCCCACAATCCGCCTGGGGATCGGGCTGGCCGCGATTCTTCTTTACAGTTCCGCCGTGTTTTACGTCAGCGGCAGCAAACGTGGATCACTTGCCTTTCAGGTCCTGGGAGTGTCCCTTGCCTTCTGGGCCGTGCTGATGGGAGTAGGGCAACTGCATAACCCGCTGATGGAAGTCTTCGGCACGGCCTCACGACTGTTCGGCCCCGTGCCGCAGATGCTGCTGGGCATCGCCATGGTGATGGTCCTGTTCGAAAATCAGCGCAATGCGGTGCAGGAAAACACGCTGGCTTTGTCGACGCTCGGAGTCGATCCGCGCCGCCTGCTCTTTGCCGAAGACCTTGTGCCCAGCATGCAGGCTGCGCTGGAAAGGCTGATGAGCGCCCTCCCCACGCGGCGGGCCGCAATCTGCATCACTGAACGCTGGCGCGGGCTGCTGCCTTCCGTGCAACAGGGATTTCCGGCTGGATTCGTCGACGCATTGGAGCGCAGTGGCGCGGCAGACTACATCTCCGATCTCGCGTATCGCCACAGCGGAATCTATACCCTGCATGATCTCCCCGAGATGCGCGAACCTCTGCCCGTGGCCGCAACCGGCACGTTTGCCGAATTCAAGCGCATTCTGCTCGAAGCCAACGTTCGGAACTTGACCGTGGTTACGCTGCAAACCCGTGAGCATAATTTTGGCGTCCTGCTTTTTCCCCACGCCGAACGGCAAGCATTCGGCTCCTCCGGTCCCCGCCTGATGGTCGGTCTGGCGCTGCAATTGGGACTTACCTTGGAAAATTACGCTATTGGACACGATGCCCATCGCCGCACTCAAGAGTTCGAATTGCTCACGGAAATCGGCAAAGCCATCAGTTCGCGTCTCGATCAAGACGAAATCCTCCGCACCATTCAAATTGAGCTCGGCCAGATTTTCGACACCAGCAATTTCTATATTGCGTTTCAGGATGGCGACCAGATCCGCTTTGAACTTGAAGTGACCGACAATCGCGTTTCTCCCAAGCGCTCGCGCCCGCTCGTAAGTGGCTTTACTGAGTATGTCATTCGCAGCGGCGAACCTCTGCTGATTCGCTCCGAGCTGGAAAAAACACGGGCTCGCCTGGGGATCAGTTTTGTTCCCGAACGTCCGGCAAAGTGCATGATTGCAGCGCCGATTTTGATGGGAAACAAAGCCACCGGAGCCATGGTCGCGCTGAATCCGGAACGGGAGTTCGTCTTCGAGCAGCGCGATCTTGACGTGCTCGTAACCGCGGCCGGACAGATTTCCGTCGCCATGGAGAATGCCCGTCTGTTTGCGGAAGAGCAGCGGCGCTCCAAGCAACTCGCGTTTCTGAACAACATTTCCCGTACCGCCATCTCCAGCGACGATCCCGTGCACATGCTGAACCAGATTGCGGGCGAGATTCACAAAAATTTCAGCTTCGATCACATCGGCATCGGCCTGCTTGACCATGGGACCAAGGAGATTGAGATCAAAGCCGAAGCCGGCACTACGGCTCAAGCAGAGGGCAAGCGGATCCCGCTGGGGACCGGCATTCTCGGCCGCGTCGCCCGCACCGGAGAGCGCGCCCTGGTGCAGAATTCGTTGCCCGGGATCTTCACCGGAATTCTGCAGGATTCGCGCGCCGTACTCTGCATTCCCATTACTTATGCTGAATCACTTCTCGGCGTGCTCAACGTCGAGAGCCGGAATGAGAACGCGTTTACGCCGCAGGATGTCCTCATCCTGAACACGCTCGCCGACTTGCTCGCGACGGCATTGCACAACGCCTTCGTCTTCCAGAAGCTGCAGCAGCAATCCATCACGGATGGTTTGACCGGAATCAAGACCCGCCGATTTTTCTGGGAGGCGCTATCAGCCGAGTGGAAACGCGCCTCGCGTTCAGGAAGGCCGTTTTCCGTGGTCCTCATCGACCTCGACAAGTTCAAAGAAGTCAACGATACCATGGGGCATTTCGAAGGCGACCTCGTGCTCGCTCGCGTCGGCCGATTGCTCGAACAGAAATCCCGCCAGTCGAATGTGGTGGCGCGCTACGGCGGCGATGAATTCATCGTTCTCATGCCGGAAACCGGTGCTGAACAGGCGCAGGTGCTCGCCGAACGCTTGCGCCTGTGGCTCGAATCCGATCCCATGCTGGCCGAACACAAAATCACTGGCAGTTTCGGCGTTGCCAGTTTTCCCATGCACGGATTCTCCATCGAGGACATCATTCGAGTTGCCGATGCTGGTATGTACGTTTCCAAGCGCTCCGGCGGCAATCTGGTCTCGACCGCGCAGGAGTTTGCCGAGGGCGAAGAATTTGCCCGCCAGCGACAACAAATCTCTGCTTACATCGAGGGATTTCTGCAGCGGGAGCGCACTGAGCCCGGGGATCTGGAAGAACTGATCGCGACCTTGCAGAAGCTCTGCGGCGGCGAAGACTGCAATGTACATCTGCTCAAAGAATCGATCGAATCGCTGAGCCGCGCGGCCGAGTCGCGCGAACTGCGAACCTCCGGGCATGGCGATCTCGTAGCCCGCTATACCGAAGTAATTGCACGTTCCTTGCGTCTTTCCTCGGAAGAGACGGCCGATTTGGTCTACGCCGCTCGCGTTCATGATGTAGGGAAGATTTTCATCCCGGATCGCGTCCTCAACAAACGAGGTCCGCTCACGGATGAAGAGTTTCGTCTGGTGCGCATGCATTCGCATATCGGAGCTGAAATTGTGGCCACGATTCCGCACAGCTCTATGATGCGTGATGCCATTGAACATCATCATCAGAGTTTTGACGGTTCGGGCTATCCGGGCGGGCTGAAGGGCGAGGAGATTCCGCTGTGGGCGCGCATTATCGGGGTCACCGATGCTTACGCAAACATGATCACCGAGCAATCAATCTCGGCCGCCGCCCGCACTCCCGAACAGGCTTTGGACGAACTCGCGCAGATGAGTGGGACACGCTTCGACGGCATGCTGGTGCGGCTGCTGCTACGCAGCCTCAAATCGGAAAGAACCCCCTCGAATTGAGCGCTCGCTGTCGTCCTGAGCCGCGACCTTGATCGCGCGATCACGCGCCGGTCACAAAGAACTTCTCATCCGGCTTGGGCTCGGCTTTCTCTGCAACTTCCGCCGTCACGTCCTGCACGAATTCGCGGCGACGCTCCGGCCCTTTGCGCTCGACGACTCGGACGCGGCGCGTGGGCATGTTGCTCGGCTCAAGATTGACAATGCGGCCCTCGCGAACCTGTATCTGCGAACGAAACCAGTCGGTACGATACATGCGGCCCGCGGCGTAGAACGTGGCCGAAGCCGCGATTGGACCCTCGAATTCCGTACCGGTACAGGCCAGAATCCGGCGACCCATTTCCTGCGTCCAGGTTGTGCCCCCAACCAGAGGATCATTCAACCGGCAGCGTTCGAAGGGCATCGCATGCGACAGCTTTCGCAATTGCAAAAGCTGCAACAGAACGGAGGTCTTAGCCAAATTCGTGATGATAACTTTGGCTTCTGTCGCCGAGACGCGCTCCATCTTGATATGCAGATCGGGCGACCACTCGCGTTCAAATTCCTCGCGGGCCAGAGCGAGCCCCTTATCGGTGGCTTCCACGTAGCGAAGCGTGGCGCGGGCCAGGATGATGCTGAAAAAAGTCGTGACGATGGTCGCGATGACCGGGATGTAGCTGATCAGGGTCGTAAATGGCATCCGGAACTGGCTGACCATTTGCATGTGCATAGACGAAGATGGCTCCTGCCGAGGCCGCCTGGCGAGGGCGACATCGGGACGAGTGTAGAGGCTGGGAACCGGAAGCCAAAGATGCGCATGGTGAGGGTGCGGCGGGCACTTTGGGTGATGAGACTTTGGTAACTGGCAGGGGCAAGGTCCGCCTGCAACGGAGGGCTGTTCGCCCCCTTCACACAATCATTCCTTCCGGCTATTCCAGCACGCTGTCGTCGAGCTTCTTTCTGCCCCAGTCGGCGGCGGCTTGCACGAAGGCCAGTACTAACGGGTGAGGGTTCTTGTCTTTGGACGACAATTGCGGCTGGAACAATGTCGCCACGAAAAACCGGTGAGTCGGCGATTCGATGGCGCGTATCTCGCCTTTCGGCCCGCGTGCGACCACGGGAAAACCGGCTTCCATTGCGGCCCACTCGAATTCCGGATTAATTTCGAAATTACAGAAGAATTCCTCGGTTACCGTTTCTTTGTCCTTGCCGTAGAAGGATTGCAGGTACGAGCCGGGACGAAGGCGAATCTCGGGGACTACGCCGGAGAGTTTGGGCGCGTTGCCTTTGCGATCGGGCACGGCGCAGGCCACGGGATAGATGATGATGTTCTTCGATCCGGAATTGTTCTCGGCCGAGTCGGCATCTTTGATATTGAGCACGTTGCGTGCGAACTCGATGAACGCGTACTGAAATCCGGCGCAGGTCCCGAGATACGGCCAATCGCGGCGGCGTGCAAATTCAATTCCCTTCAGCATGCCATCGAAGCTTTTGAAAGGACTCCCGGGTGAGCCCCACAAACCGTCGAAGGTTTCCAGCTTCTTCTCGGCTTCTGGCTCGAGCAATGATGGGGTGGGCAGCCACTCCGATTCGACTTTCAAACCGAGTTTGCGGGCAGCGTGTTGCAGCGCGTCGTTGGTGGCGTGATGGGAGCGAGATTCGGTATTGAAGTCGCCCAGAATTCCGATGCGGACGGAGTCAGCCACGCGACTGATTGTACTAGAGCGATGCTGCAACCCGAGGGAGTGGCATTGGTTCCGATAGTAACAAGCGCATTTAGCGCGCAACACGGTCTGTGTAGGAGCGGACACCCTTCGTCCGCCCCGCTGAGCGGAGGGCAGCGTGCTGCGTGAATCGATAATCATGATCGAGGGTACGCGTATTGTTCATGGAATCTTTACGGACTCCTTACGCCGCGCTTCGTATGCTTCCTCCCCATGACGAGGCATAAATCCGTGGGGGTTTTCGTGGCGGCATTGTGGGGCGTCATGCAACTCCTCTGCATGACAGGCTACGGCCAGACTGTTGCAGCGGAAGGCGAACCGCCCGATGCTCCAGTCGGTGCGGCGGCTAATGACGACGCTGTCGTGAAGTCCGCCGCGCCAGCGACGTGGTATCCCGATTTCTTTCGGAGATTCTTGAAGGCGTATGCCGATGACTGGAAGGAGATGTCCTCCAGCGACACGCCAGTTCCGAACTTTCGCGGCACCCCTTCGCCCGTAGATGGTCCGCCATTTCCGTTTTCCGATTGGCCGTACGGCGGATCGGTCGTGCTCACCAAGCCTTGGACCCAGTCCGCTCCGTTGATGCAGGCTCTGTGGAGCGGTCCGCATGCTGAGGGATGGAAGAATAGCGGCGTTCAGATTTATGGCTGGCTGAACTTTGGTGCGAACCTCAGTACGTCTGACAAGCCCGGGTATGCAAATCTGCCCGCCGCTTACGCGGAACGGCCGGACACGATTCAACCCGATCAGGAGGTTCTCTACATCGAGCGGCAGCCGGACACGGTGCAGACTGATCATTTCGACTGGGGATTCCGCGTCGCGCAGCTTTACGGCCTCGATTATCGCTTCACCACAGCCAAGGGCGTGTTTAGCCAGCAACTGCTGACCCACAATCGCGAGTACGGATACGACCCGGTCATGCTCTATGCAGATCTCTACTTTCCGCACGTGGCTCAGGGTATGGACGTCCGCATCGGGCGGTATATTTCTCTGCCTGACATCGAAGCGCAGCTAGCGCCGAACAACTACACCTACAGCCATTCCCTCACTTATACCTATGACTGTTACACCCAGAGCGGCATCAACACGACAACGCGCATCAACGATCACTGGCTGTTTCAGGCGGGACTGTCGGGCGGATGCGAGGCGGTCCCGTGGACGCGTCCGGATGCAAAGCCGACGTTCAATACCTGCCTTGCGTATTCATGGCAGCAAGGCGGCGACAACCTGTACCTTTGCGCGAACTCCCTGAACGATAGCAAATACGCTTACAACAATCTGGCTGCGTACTATCTGACCTGGTATCACAAGATCAACGCCAAGTGGCATACCGCGACGGAAAGCTGGTATCAGTACGAGCGCGACACGCCGAATGTGCTGAACCCGGCAGCGTCGTCTCTGCTCGAAACCGACGCCAATGGCGCGGTCTGCGCGACCGCGACGCAGGTGACTTGCTTTGCGCCGGAGTGGTCGATCGTGAATTATGTGGAGCGAGAGTTTTCAAAACACGACTACCTGACCATCCGCAACGAATATTTCGACGATATCCGCGGCCAGCGCACCGGATTCAAGACGCGCTACACGGAGCATCTTCTCGGCTGGGGACATTGGGTGGGAACGACTGTCCTGTTCCGTCCGGAGTTACGCTTCGAGCGTTCGTACGACACGCCGGCTTATGACAACGGGACGAAGAAGAATCAGCTGATGCTCGCCGGGGACGTGATTTACTTCTTCTAACTGGAGCTTGTTTCAAAAATAGATTCGGGAAGGGCTTCATCAACGCCCGACGTCCTGTCGTCGGCCGCGCTCCGAGGCAGCAACTCATTCCATCGCGTAGTCGATCTTGATCCCACGCTTGCCCACTTCATCGAGAAACAAATCGGCCGGAACGTCGCGCTCCTGCAAGACTCCCCCGCGCTTGCTGATCGCGCCTGAAGCCAGCATCTGCACCACGATAGAAGCAGGAAACGCGGTCGTGCGCATCATGGCGCTCATGTCGGTTTTGGGATCGTAGTGATCGACCATGGTGAAAGAGGCGACTCGCCCCTTTAATCGCCCGCCGAGCAATCCACGCACTCCGGCTCGACTCACCGACTCATGCGCTTCGAGACGCATGATGCAAACATCGGGCCCCTTGGAAGCGAATTTGCCCGCGAAGATTTTCGACATCATGGCCCTGGGCGCGATCTCCGCCTTGCCAATCTTGATCTTGTCACTGGAGAACAAACCCAGTTCCTTGAGTTCGCACAGCAAATCATAGTGGCCGGGATAGCGCAAGGTCTTCTCGAAACACTCTCCGACGCGCCCTTCAAATGTCTCAGGCAATGTCGAAGTACCTCCCGAGGTGTGGAATGCTACGAGTTGCGGGAATCCTGCGATGTGGAACTCTTCGGGCTCGGTTAGCGGATCAATCGTGGTCAGTTTGCCTTTGCGAAGAATGCGCGCCGGCTCTACGTACTCATTGATCAGTCCTTCGACAGAAAACACGAGCTGATAATGAAAGGGCGGTGTAGGTTGCTCCGGCAGCCCACCCACATAAAGCCGCAGAGCGTCGGCGCGGCCTCCTAATCGTCGCACCAGCTCACCGCCCAGAATCGACGCCATGCCGGGCGAAAGCCCGCAATCCGGCGCCAGAGCCACACCGCGCTTCTCGGCCTTTTTCGACAGCACCAGTTCCTGGCGGACGACCGTATTGTTGCCGCCGAGGTCAGCGAAGTGGCAGCCCGCTTCCACTGCCGCACGCGCCAGCCCAAGATTCAGAAAGTACGGCACAGCGGAAAGCGTGGCGTCGTGCCCGCTCATCAGCTTTGCGGCGGACTTCTCATCGCTGGCATCAAGCCGTACGGCTCGAACCTTCTTGTCGCCGGCAATTCGGTTGATTCGCGCTGCCACTTTCCGCACGCGAGTGGAGTCACTGTCGGCCAGCGTTACCGAATCCACCTGAGGCGTGCGCGCCATATCGAACGCCGCGGCCGAACCCATCATGCCGGAACCAATCACCAGTAGTTTCATTGCAAGTTATCCGTTCTCGGGCGCCAGCCCATCCAGTCCAACATCCACTGCCAGGTTGCATCCTTCGTTCGTTCATTCGGAGGCGCAGGTAAAGTCCGGGTCGGAAATCTCACCGGCCTCCCTCCATACGTCTTCGCCAGTTGTTGGAACATGCGGCCTTGCTCCTTCACGTTGCCGTCATTGGTCAGCAGGCCAAGACTGTATTCCAGTGAGTTGAACGCGAACTTCCGGTCGACGTCATGGCTATCCCAGTAGCTGAACCAGCTCACGCCTTCGTCAATCGCAGCCATCACGGCTTTTTCCAGCCACTGTGCCTCTTGTTTTTCTGTCAAGGACTCGATGCAGGTATTGAATTCGCCGGCCCAGACCGGCTTTTGCTGAGTGCCCGCATAGGATCGGATCAGCGCGGCCATGGCCGCCAGTAGATGCACGCTCGGTGGATCCATCGCGCCGCCGTAGTTCAACGCTCCTGTCCAGTATGGATAGCAATGCATTACCGGCATGCGTTGCTCGGAAATCAGAGCCTCCTGAGAAAAAGTGGTTCTCATGAACCAGGGATCTTCATCCACTCCGTTTACGTGCAAGTGTCCGGGCAGGGTTGAGTTCATCAGCGAGAACATCTTACGCATCCATGCGTCGCCCACGCTCGGCGTCGCGCTCCAGCAAGTGTTGAGCTCATTGCCCAGATCGAAGCCGATGACGTTGGTGTGATGCTTCATGACCCCCGCCAATTCCCGAACCAACAACTCCTGTGCCGCCCACATCTCCTGGTCGCTGTAAAAACCATCCGCTGGCTTATTGAATGGTGGCAAAAAATACCATCCACTCAATTGGCCGGTGAATACCGTGACCAGCGCGTCGAGCTTGCGCTCTCCCATGAATGTGAGCAGTTGGTCCAGTCGTTCGAGGTGCAGCGGGCTTACCCACTTCGGATTGGGCTGGAAGTACGGCCAGATCAGGAGCACGCGAAGGTGATCGGCTGAGAGTGCGGCGATTGCGTCCAGGTCGCGCTTGATCGGATCAGAATTCCAATCGTTCCAACAGAACCACCAATTGTGCGACGGAGTGTAATTCACTCCGAAGCGGTGGCGCGTGACATCGAGCCGTTCTACGGTTGCGATATCTGCATAAGCAATGTTTGAGGAGGTGAAGATATCCGGAGAAAAGCTGCGCTTTGCTGCCATTGAGCCGGTGATCGCGGCGCTCGCGGCCAGGAACTGACGTCTGTCCATGTTGCTATAGGATTGCGAGGTAACCGGCGATCTTACGCCAATCCGGGGTGCCTCGGAATCCCTGCGTTTGGGCGATCACATCGGCCGGGGCTTCGTTCTTCTCTAAAAGCTATCCGCCGGCCTTGAGTTCGGTCAGCACTTGCTTGGCGATTTCTTTCAGGGTTTCGAAGACACCGACGCCCTGGAATGCGACCGCTTCCACCACCGGTTCGTTCTTGCGCCGGAGTTCGGTGGTCAGCAGATCGACGGGGAGAATGTTAGGCAGGTCGCGCTTGTTGAGCTGCAGGACGTAGGGAATTTTATTGAAGTCGTAGCCGTGCTCTTTCAGGTTCGACATAAGATTGTCGAGGGCTTCGACATTAGCATCCTGGCGCTGCTCCTGCGAGTCGGCGACGAAAACAATACCATCCACGCCGCGCAGGATGAGCTTGCGGCTCGCGTCGTAAAAAACCTGGCCTGGCACCGTGTAGAGGTGAATGCGAGTCTTGAATCCGCGCACCGAGCCCAGATCGAGCGGCAGGAAATCGAAGAACAACGTACGCTCGGTTTCGGTGGCCAGAGAGATCATCTTGCCCTTCTGCTGGTCCGCAGTTTTCTGATAAATCAGCTGCAGATTCGTGGTCTTGCCGCCCAGTCCGGCGCCATAGTACACGATCTTGCAATTGATCTCGCGGGCTGCGAAGTTGATGAAACTCAAAGGCTTTCCTCGAACCCGCCGATACCTTCGGCAGGCGGCTGCGCGCACTACGTCCCAATTGGTGGTTCGGGCTCTTTATATCATACGAAGGGTACCCTAGGCAGGTTACTCAGGTGACCCCCCGGTGTCGATGTGAACCTTTTGGACGTCTAGAGGCGAGTCTTTGACCCATCTGCCCGGTCGAAGACCCGGCCCGAGACAGCCGGCTTATCGCGGTGTCGGAGCGGGATAGTACCCGTATTTGGCGGACACCTTCAGGCCGCGCCGGTCCACGATGACATCGAGGCTGTGATAGACCGAGCTGGGCGTCGCCCTGATGGGATATCCCATGGTGTATTGGTTCCGGACGTCGGAGGTAATCCGGGCGTAGGCGTCTTCGATGGAATTGCGGGTCAGTTCGGCCTGGACCGAACCTCCGCCGGTCGCTTTTGTATATTTCGGCAGGAGGTCCCAGAAGCCTTGCTCTTTCAGGTGGATCTTGCCCACCTGGCGGAAGACAGGCAGCGCACCGCCCCCGACCACAACCGCCTGAACTTGAATTTCGCGCGTCTCCAGAACTCGCAGCACGTCGCGATAGCTGGCTTGGCTGCCATATTCCTGGCCGTCACTGACCACGAGAACGACTTTTCGCCGCGCCTTGTCACGCTTCCCCAAATCTAAAGAGGCACGCAGGATCGCATCATTGAGCACGTGCGCTTCCTGGGTCGGGGTCTGAACTGGCGCAATCGGTGGCCCGTTCACTGGAACTCCATTGACCGTGGGGCCGACGGAAAATGGATCATTGAGCGCCTGCGGGCCGTTGTTGTGGCCGGAATAAAGCTTGATCTGGTTGAGAGCGTCCTCGAAACGCTGGTTGTTATGCGTAAAATCGAGCTGCTGGCTGACTGAGCTGCTGTAGGTATACAAGGCGAATTCGTCGTAGGGACTGAACGCTCCGACCAGAGAACCGAGACTCTCGTACACCTTGCTAAGCGTGACCTCATGCATGCCAAGGTCGAGGACGACGGCGACCGAGAGCTGAAAGGGATCGCTGGTGAAATAGGTCAGGGTTTGCTTCCGTCCATTGTCGAGAACAGTGAAATCCTGCGGACCGAGGCCTTCGACTAAGCGGCCATCGCTATACTTCACCATAACGGGAATCAAGACGAAACCCACCGACACCGGCGGAAGTTTGTAGACCCCTTCTGTCGGATTGAGCTGGTTGCGTGGAATCGAGCCGGGAGGCACGGTCTTGACCGGCGGCATTTTCGGCGGCGGCTGCGTGGCTCCGCTCGAACCGGAAGAGGACGAGCTACTCTGAGGCTGATCTTGCTCGACCGCGTGACTGGGATTGGTCGGCTGCGGCAGTGCAGCCGGCGGAGGGGGTTGAACCGCAGAGGGCGCGTCGGGAATGCCCTGATCCGCCTGGCTTTGATTGGAGGATCCCTGACTGGAGGACGGACCTGGTTGACTCCCGCTCGATTGACCAGACGCTCGCGGCTGGTTCTGAGTTCCATTCGTCTGGGCGTGAAGGGCTGTCATCCCCAAACCTAAGACGATACTCGCTACGACCAGGAAATTAGCCCCCTGCCCGATTTTCCCCTTCCAAAGCCCTGTGGGTTGTGCCATAAGTTAATTTCTGAAAAAAGCCGCCCCTTTTCCCCATGGGATGCCCAAATCGCCCGATTTGGTGCATCTAAGCTACAGGATTAGACTAACAAAGATTCCTTCGAGAGTGTCCGATGCCTAAACTACGCATTCGCTTGCGCCGAGTCCTGCCCGTATCTGTCGTTGTCCTCCTCTGTGGCCTCGGTCTTTTACTGCAGGCGCAGTCTAGTCCGCCGGCGTCGGGCGCGCAACAGCCATCCTCTGGGACCAGTGGCCAGACACCCTCGGGCGGCCAGCAATCCGATCAGTCCCAACAGCCGGTGGCAACGTTCAAAGCCAATGCCAATATTGTTCAGATTTTTTACAACGTCAAGGATAAGCATGGCGCGCTCATCCCCAATCTCACCAAAGACGACTTCACCGTCGCCGAAGATAGCAAGCCACAAACCATCAAGTATTTTACGGCGGAATCGAACCTGCCCCTGACCCTCGGCATCATGATCGATTCCAGCGGCTCCCAGCGCAACGTCCTCGACATGGAAAAAGAAGTCGGCGGCGCGTTTCTAAAGCAGATCCTCACCGACAAGGATGAGGCCTACGTGATCAGCTTCGACATCAGTGTGGACCTGCTGCAGGATTTCACGCGCGACACGCATCGGCTGCAGGTGGCGCTGAACAAGGCCAAGATCAATTCGGATTTCACCGGCGGCATTCCTGGCATGGGCGGTGGTCCCGTGCCCCAGCAAAATGCTCCCGGAACGCTGCTCTATGATGCCGTCTATCTCTCGGCGCATGACATGCTTGCCAAGGAAGTGGGACGCAAGGCCATGATCCTGCTGACCGACGGTCAGGACGAAGGCAGCCGCCTCAAGATCCGAGACGCCATCGAGGCGGCGCAGAAAGCGGATGCGATCGTGTATGTGTTGTTGTGCGCGGATCGCGGTGGGTACTTCATGGCCGGAATGTCTTATACAGGCGAAGCCGACATGCGCAAGCTCACGGAAGCTACCGGCGGACGCGTGATCAACGTGGGCAACAAATTCGACAAGCTGCGCGATGCCTTCGACCAGATTGCCAACGAACTGCGCAGCCAGTACAACATCGGATATACGTCGACCAATACGAAGATGGACGGCTCCTACCGCAAGATCGAAATCAAATCCAAGCAGAACTACAAGATTCAGGCCCGCGCCGGATACTACGCCGGAAATGCTGAAGATTAGGCAGCGGAATTACTGGCCATTTGAAGCTTAGCGCCTCGCTGCTCCTAGACGCCTCAATGGAAGATCCGCGCGGTCAACCTTCTTTCGCGATACGCCCAGCTTGCGTGGATGATGGACGAGACATTCTGACTTGCCTTGCGGCGGCATTCGCCCCCTATCACAGTCAGTACACTCCCGAAGCTTTTGCCGACACTGTCATGGATGCGGCCACCGTTCAAGAGCGCATTCGCGAGATGTGCGTCCTCGTCGCGGTGTTTGAGGGGAAGATCATAGGCACGATCGGATGCAAAGTGAGCGGCGAAGAAGGACATCTGCGGGGAATGGCTGTATTGTCTGATTGGCAAGGGACAGCCGTCGCGACATCGCTGCTGGAAGCGGCGGAAACTGAGTTGCGGCAGGCGGCTTGTAAGTTCATCACGCTCGATACGACGATGCCTCTGCAGCGGGCTATCCATTTCTATCAGCGGCACGGGTTTTCGCCGTCGGGCCATGTGACGGACTTTTTCGGGATGGAGTTGTTCGAGTACAGGAAGCGGCTGTAGATTTCACCCTGCGCGGCTTTGCCCTGCTGGAGAGTCGGTGGCGGCTGTCCCTAGGTAAGCGCTAGCGATGCTACACTTCTGGGCTAGAGGTGTCGCATGCCACGATTCTCCCGTCGGTCATTTCTGCAATTTTCTGCCGCCAGTTCGGTAGCGGCTCTCGTCCCAGCCTTCACCGAATCAATGCTCGCCCAGTCGGCGCGGCGACTCATGCCCGTCCCCAAGCCCGGTGACGTCGTCATCGATGCCAATGAGAATCCGCTCGGCCCCTGCAAGGTCGCGTGCGATGCCATGGCCGCAATCGTTCCCGAGGGGAACCGCTACGCCTCTTATCTCACCGACGACCTGATCAAGACTTTCGCGCAGCTCGAAGGCGTCGATCCGGCCTGGGTCCGCGTGACCGCCGGTTCCACTCCGGCACTGAGCCTCGGCGTGCTGGCATTCACTTCGCCGCAGAAAAGTTATGTCACCGCCGATCCGAGTTTCGAACTGGGCATGATGATGGCGGACCACATCAAGGCGCGCGTGGTGAAGGTGCCGCTCACAAAAACTTATGCTCACGATGTCCGGGCGATGCTGAGCGACGCGCCGGACGCGGGGCTATTCTACGTTTGCAATCCGAATAACCCGACCGGCACGCTGACCCCGCATTTGGACATCGAATATCTCGTCGCGAATAAACCGAAGGATTCGATCGTGATGGTCGACGAAGCTTACATTCACTTCACGGAAAAGATGCAGACCGCTCTCGATCTGGTGAAAGCTAATAATGATGTGGTCGTGCTCCGAACTTTTTCGAAGATTTACAGCATGGCGGGCATCCGGTGCGGAGTTGCGGTCGCGCATCCGGATCTACTCAACAAAATCATCGAGCACGGGGGATGGAACTTCATGCCCGTGACCGCCGTAGTCGCCGCGACGGCGAGCCTGAAGGATCCGCAAGTAGTTCCCGAGCGCCGCCTCATCAACGCGACGGTCCGGCAGCAGACGTTTGACTGGCTTGAGCACAACGGATACACGTACATCCCGTCGGAATCGAACTGCTTCATGGTCGATGTGAAGCGTCCGGGGAAGCAGGTTCAGGAAGCGATGGCAAAGCAGGACGTCTTCATCGGCCGCACCTGGCCTATCATGCCGAACTGGGTGCGGATCACCGTCGGCACCCAAGAAGAGATGGGGAAGTTCCAGACAACGTTTCAGAACGTGATGAAGGCATGACTCGATCAGCTATTACTCATGAGGATGCCCCACCCTACGTGCCTTTCGTAGGGTGGGGATTTTGATTTTCACGTGATCTGACCAAGCCCTGGGTGCTAAGTCCGGAAGCCGATTTCTCACTCCACTGCCTCGTCCCAGCCCACCACTCGTCCTTCGCGGCTGCTCTTCTGCGCCAGCAAAAGTCCGCGCATGGTGCGTAGAGCCTGTTCTGGCGTGACATCCAGCGGAGCTTTGTTCTCGATCGCGTCCCTCACGTTGGCGTAAAAGCCGCGATAATCGCCGCGCTCGGTTTTGACCTTCCGAGGCTTTTCGTTCACGCGGCTGAGAGTTCCCCATCGTTCTTCCGGTTCTTCGCCCCAATCCGCGCCCCAGTCGAGGCCATCCGGAGGGTTCGGACCGCGCAGGATCGCTTCCTGCGGATCGATGTCGTACTTGATAAACGAACCTTCGGTCCCGTGAAGCAGCAGATGCGGCCCGGGAGCATAGGCGATGATGCGGGCACGCAGGCTGGCGCGCAGGTGCGGATACTGCATGAAAACATCGAAGGCATCATCGATCATGGAAGTCGCGCGCTGGCACAACGCCGCTGCCGAAATAGCTTCGGGCTCGCCAAAAAGAACCAGCGCTCCATCGATCACGTGCGGACCGAGGTCCCACAACACGCCGGCAGCGGGGAAGTCAGCGCGTTCCCGCCAGGCGTTCGGTTTAGGATCAAGGCGGAAACGATCGAAGCGCACTTCATATTCGGCGACTTCCCCTAGCGCGCCCGAACGAACCAGCTTCTTGATTGTCTGGAAAGCGCCGTCCCACCGGCGATCCTGATACACCGTAATCAGGCGTCCGCGGTCCGCGGCTAACGCGACCAGTTCCTTCGCTTCTCTCATCGTCGGCGTGAACGGCTTATCGACCACGACGTGGCGTCCGGCTTCGAGGCAGGCGCTGGCGTAGGAAAAATGCGAGTCGTTGGGCGTGGCGATGGCGCACAGCTGGATCGTTTCGTCGGAGAGCACTTCGTCGAGCGTGCGCGCAACACGCACTTCCGGATATCTCTTCTTGGCGTTGTCGCTATGGCGTTCGAGAATGCACGCCAGCTCCATTCCTTGAACCCCGCGAATGATCGGCGCGTGAAAGGCTTGCCCGGCCAGACCAAATCCGATGAGACCCACTCGCACCATGAGTTTTTTCCTTTAAGGTTACAAAATGCTGATGTAGGGACAGCCGCCCTCGGCTGTCCAGCGGAGCAGAGCTCTGCATACGAACTTGGCCGAAACCTACGGATCCCCGCCGAAACCAGAATGCCAGCAGCTCAGATTATCTATCTTTCAGCCGTCGCACGAATTTCAGTCCCGAGCATACTTCAGTCACGGCACAAACCTTCACGTCAACCAATCCGGCGGCGAGTCCAATCTCGCGGATAATATTCTCTGTCAAATCGATGGCAACACCCGAGCTTTTCTTCGGCCAACTGATCCATAGCATACCGGCGGGAGTAAGTTGCCTCACGAGATGATCCACGTCCTCCAAGTCTTCGCGCACGTTGGCGCACAGCATCATGAAGTCTGCTTGCCCTTTGCCGCCGCGAAGAATTTGGCAATCAGCCGGAGATTCTTTGAGCTCCGCACGAACATTAGCGGGCATGTCGAAAAGACGCACCCGAAAACCGTCCTTGATGCCCAGCTTTTTCGAGAATGGCGTGCTGCCTGAGTATTCCGGCATGGATCAGGGCATTTTAACGGATCGAGGCAGACGCGGGCAGCGGCGAGTACCATCCCCGACGCGAGCGCACGCGCAGGTTCTTGCTGTCTTTGGCGATGATTTCAATGGTGCGGTAATGGCCGTCATATTTCAGATCTGCGGGCTTGTAAGAGATCGCGTACTGGCTGCGCAGTTCGTCCTGAATTTCCCCGAAAGCGTTGGCCACTTCGCGAATCTGGAAGGGGAAGAAGGCGTGTCCGCCGGTCGCGTCGGCAATGCGCTCCAGAACTTTGTCACCCGCGCTCTTGGTTCCGCTGACGTTGGTGCTGATCGTGTACACGATCGCTTCCGCGCGCTGCGCCATCTCGATCGCTTCTTCGCGGGTCACGTGGCTCAGATTATCTTCGCCATCGCTCAACAGAATCACAGCGCGGCGAACCGTTCCGGTGTTCGGCGCCTTCAGCAACTTGTCGCGGCACGTGTAGTAGAGCGCGTCGTAAAGTGCGGTGCCGCCACCCGGGCGCAATTCGCGTACTCCATGAGCCAGGGCCACCGTATCGTCGGTGAAATCCTGCGTGACCTCCGGCGTCGCATCGAAGCCGACGACCACCGCCTGATCGTAATGCGGTCGAATCGTCTGGTTGAGAAACTCGACGGCGGATTCCTGCTCGAACTTGAAACGGTCACGCACCGAGTTGCTGGCGTCGATCAGCAACGCCACCTGCAGCGGCAGGTTGGTTTCCGCATGAAAGCTGCTGATCTGCGCCGGAGGCTTGTTGTCGTCCAAAACCTGGAAGTCGTTCTGCTTCAGGTCGGTGATACGGCGGCCATGCTTGTCGGTCACGGTGAAGACGACGTTGACTTCGTTGGTACTGATCTTGAATCGGCTCGTCGGCTCGATGCTGTCATCTTTGGGCTTGGCGGACTGTGTAGCCGGAGCATTCGATCCGGCTCGCGCGGACGCCGACGGCGACTGTTGTGTTGTCGGGCTCGGGGCCTGCGGTTGTGAGGATTGCGCCGCCGTCGATACGGCGAAAACCGCCAACAGAGCCAGCCGCGCTGTCTTAACGAGAGAACGCAAGAACGAGTAATTCGACAATGAGTTCAGCCCCAACGGGTTCCACCTGCTCACATTATATCCATCTTTTCGCGGAGCTCACGAGGTCAACCTCTTCATCGATGAGGCGGACTGCCTCCCGAGCTGCCCTGTTCCAGCCCGCCGAGAAACTCCTGCAATTCGTCTGGCAAAGCGACCTGGAGCGAAACTCTTTCTCCGGTTCGCGGGTGCGACAACTCCAATCGCGCCGAGTGCAGGAAGTTTCGTGCAAGTGAAATCGCTTGCTGCCCCTCGATAGCAGCTGGGGTGCCCCGGGTCTCGCCGCCTTTGCGAGACCTGGGATCGCGGCCACCCCGGAAAGGCGAAGCCCTCAGCTCCTTGGCCGCGCCGTACAGAGAATCTCCGACCACTGGATGCCCGAGCGACGCCAGGTGAACCCGAATCTGATGCGTGCGTCCGGTGTCGATTTTCACTTCCAGAAACGTGAATTTGCCATAGGCAGTCTCGAGTCGGCGAACGACTTCGTAGTGCGAGACCGCCTCGCGGCCGCCGCAAACCTGCGTAGTCATGCGCGTGCGGTGAATGCGGTCTCGGCCGATGCTGGCAGCGATCGTCCCGCGATCTTTCTTCACCCAGCCGTGGACCAGAGCAATGTAAGTTTTTTTCACCTCGCGCCGGGCGAATTGCGCAGCCAGCTTGCGATGGGCTTCGTCATTTTTGGCCACGACGATCAGGCCGCTGGTTTCTTTGTCGAGACGATGCACGATGCCCGGCCGCATCTCGCCTCCAACCCCCGACAACGAAGAAAAATGATGCAGCAATGCATTCACCAGCGTTCCACGATTTCTTTGATCTTCAGTCGCTCCGGCGCCGGCGTGCACCATCATGCCAGAGGGCTTGTCGACCACCGCCAGATCGTCGTCTTCGTAAACAATATCAAGAGCAATATTTTCCGCGATCGCCCGCAAGGGCGGCCGTTCAGCGGCACCGAGAATCGTGATGCGCTCCCCTCCGCGCAGCTTAAACGAAGCTTTGGCGGGAGCATCATTCAGCAGAATTTTCCCTGTCCGGATGAGTTCCTGCACCCGCGCGCGGCTGACATCGAGATGCGAGGCGAGAAACTGATCGAGGCGCTGACCTTCGCTTTCAGGTGCAACAGAGGTCACTCTGGGCGATGGGTCGGACATGCAGGGCTAGAATATCGGCGCGGTTAAGGATTATGCGAGAGCTTTTAGTGGCTACCGTGTCGCGCTAACGGCCTGCGCGGCCACCCGCTTCGACCCAGGCCGCAGCCACCAGATCAATCCGCCGGCGACAACCAATCCAATCGCAATCAATTGCGTGCCCGACATCACGCCGCCAAAAACCGAACCGCGGCCCGGATCGTCGCGGATGAACTCCAGGAAGAATCGCGCCACGCCGTAAATAATCATGAACGCGCCGAAGATCTCGCCATCGAACTTTCTACGCTTGAGCAGCCACATCAGGAAAATGAAGTTCGCGAGTTCCACTGCGGATTCGAACAACTGCGTAGGCTCGAGCGGCACCCCGAGCGGCGTACCCGTAATCGACGCGGCCAGGGGATTGGTAAAGGTCACGCCCCAGAAATGATGCGTCGGCTTTCCATAGCAGCATCCGGCGGCGAAGCAACCGACACGACCGATGGCATGGCCGAGCGCGAGGCCGGGAGCGAACGCGTCGCAGGTCCCCAGCGCCGGCATATGATGTCGGTGCATATACCAGGCTGCGGCGATCAGGGCCGCGATCAGTCCACCCGAAAACACGCCTCCCGCTTGCAAAGTCGCGATGCTGAAAATTTCACTTGGGTGCGCCGAGTAGTAGGACCACTCATTTACGATGTAGAGTACCTTCGCGCCCAGAATTCCGCAGAGCACGACCAGAATGCCCAGATTCCATGCCTGGTCGCCATTGATGCCAAGGCGCTCGGAGTTACGCACGCTGATCCAGAGTCCAATGAGCACGCCCATCGACACCAGAAAGCCGTAGGTCGGAAGAAAAAATCGTCCCAGATGGAAAAGTTGAGGAAACATCTATTTTATTTGGATGCGCGAATCGGGAATTCGCTTCCTGATCAGTCTAACAGGAAGTCCGCTGTTTGGTTCTTAGCGCTCGGCTTTGAGCGAGCGTCATGGGCTTTTGGACGAGCGGTTGGCGTTACTGGCGACTGGTTTTTAAAAAGCCGACCCACTGTGCCGTGTGGTGGGCCGAGAATGAACCCGTCGTTAGACGATGGGAGCCCGCCGAGACCCTTTAGGCATCTCCGCATGGCGGAGCATCGCTCACCGGATCTAAGTTCGAGTCAAGCCCCCGTTCATTCGGTGTTGGTTCAAAAATCGGTGACCACCATCACCAACCCCGTAGGCCGGCTTTCAGATTGGATGCTAGGCAACTCGCGCCAGATTGGCAAGTGGACTTCAGTAAAAAGATGGCATGTAGTTTGCAACCAAAGTAATGAGATGGTTCACACGGAGTTTGTCTTGACAACTCCCCGCTGCTGGAGTAATGCGCACCTCGTTCGGGCGTGTCAGCGCTCGATTGGCAGCCGGAAATATTGCTTCGCATTTCCGCGACAGATACCGGAGATCATCCTACCCAGCAACGCATCGTCATTCGGCAATTCACCTCGCTCAACGTCGCGTCCTACAAGGTCACACAGGACCCTTCGGAAATATTCGTGCCGCGGGTATGACATGAACGAGCGCGAATCCGTCACCATACCAATGAAACGCGACAGCAGGCCAGTATTCGAAAGCGCATCAATCTGCGCCGTGATGCCTTCCTTTTGATCGAGGAACCACCAGGCTGTGCCGTATTGGAGTTTGCCGGGCTCGTCGCTTTGAAAACTCCCGATCACCGTTGCTATGGCGAACGTGTCGGCGGGATTCACGTTGTAAAGGATCATGCGCGGCAGGGCATTCTCTCGCGCCAGCACATCGAGATAAGCCGCTAGAGGACCAAGCTGGGGAAAATCGCCGATCGCATCGAAACCAGTGTCAGGGCCAATCTGCTGCCGCGCCGCGCTATTCACGTTGCGCAGTGCGCCAAGATGCAATTGTTTCGTCCAGCCCTTCTCCGCGTCAAGTTGACCGAAAAACAGCATCAGGAACGAAGCGAACTGCGAATGCTCGTCCCGGCCCACGGCTTTCCCCTGGCGCGCTTGCGAAAAGATCCGGGTCGCAATCCGTTCCGAGCATGGATTCGCATAGCAATAATCGAGGCCGTGATCCGAAAGCCGGCCTCCGAGCGAATGAAAATAGTCGTGCCGCTTGCGCAGCGCATCCAGAAACGAATTCAGATGCCGAATATTGACGTTCGCCGATTTCTCCAGCTTTTTGAGCCAGGGCCCCCACTGGGCCGTTCCAATCGCCAGGGCCCGGTCCGGACGAAACGCAGGATAGACTCGCGTCGCCAGATTCGATCTCGCAATCTGGTAATGGAAGCGAAGATCATCGACTGGATCGTCCGTAGTGCAGAGCGCCTCAACCCGAAACTTGCGCAAGATTTCCTGAGCTGTCAATGTCTCGAGAGCTGCATTGGCTCGCTCCCAGATCCCGGGCGCCGAATTTTCATCCAGCAGTTCCGTAATCTCGAAATAGCGCTGCAATTCCAGGTGAGTCCAGTGATAAAGCGGATTGCGCAGCGTGTAGGGTACGGTTCGCGCCCAGGCCAGAAACTTCTCGTAAGGTGCAGCGTCCCCAGTGCAGAATCGCTCAGCCACGCCATTGGCCCGCATGGCGCGCCACTTGTAGTGATCGCCTTCCAGCCAGATTTCAAACAGATTGGCGAAACGGCGATTCTCCGCAATATCTTTTGGATTTAAATGGCAGTGATAATCCAAGATCGGCTGCGGCTCGGCAAACTGCCGGTAAAGTCGCCTCGCCGTTTCCGTCGAAAGCAGAAAATCGTCATTCAGAAAAGTGTTGAGAAAAGTGTTCAAAACTTTCTCCATTGCGCGCTCAGGCGTTTCACCCGCAGCTCGGCGGAAAGAATGATATCAGCCTTGACGCCGGCGCCTCGCGCCCCGTCGAGTGATCGAATTGGCGTTCTGTTGATCTCATGTCCCATTCCGATTGCCATCTGGCCGCACTCGCATGTTTGCAGGCCATGACGCCGCGGCTCAAGCCCATGCCAGAGTAATTTATTAGGAACGCCGAAATCTCTATCGAACGCGGTACCTGCACGAGCCCGCACTTTTGGGTACACTCGCTGACGATGAGCTACAAGCCCCTCGATCTGGATGGAAAAGTCGCGGTGGTCGTCGGAGGCAGTTCGGGCATTGGGAAAACCATTGCGCTCGGATTGGCGCGAGCCGGCGCGAACGTAGTCGCCAGCGCACGTCGCATCGAACTGGTCCGAGCCCTCGCCGATGAAATCGAATCGCTTGGCCGAAAATCGCTGCGCTTGACTTGTGACGTGGCCAATCGTGCATCGCTCGAAAAGCTTCTCAGCGCCTGCAAAGATGCTTTCGGCAAGGTCGACATTCTGGTGAATGCCGCCGGCATCACCAAACGCGGGCCCACGCTCGATTACGCCGAATCCGATTGGAACCACATTCTCGACACCAATCTCACCGGCACGAGCGCTCGTGCCAGGTCTTCGGACGGCACATGATCGAGCGCCGCTATGGTCGCGTCATCAATATCGCTTCCATGGGGACATTCCTCGGGCTCTTCGAAGTTGCCGCCTATAGCGCGAGCAAGTCAGGCTTGGGATCGTTGACCAAGTCGCTGGCCATCGAGTGGGCTCGCTACGGCATTTGCGTAAACGCGATTGCTCCGGGATGGTTCCGCACTCCGCTCAGCGAAAAATTTCTCGTGGGCACGGTGCGCGGACAGGAAGTTATCCTACGCACTCCCATGAATCGCTTTGGGGAGTTGGAAGAACTGGTCGGAGCGGCAGTTTTCCTGGCCTCGGACGCGGCCAGCTTTGTTACGGGAACAATCCTGCCGGTAGACGGCGGCGTTCTCACCAGCGGCGTCAACCGGTGACGAAGAAATAATTCGGTTCTGAGTTCTTCCCGGATCGTGTAGGCCCGGACCGTCCGGGCGACAGTCGCTCGCTTCTGGCCGATTTTGCCAAAAGCGGTGGTTTTGCTCAAAGTGGAAGGCAGGCTCGGAAGAAGACCTCCGACGTGAATCGTCAAATCTGTCGCGTCCTCACTTGCTCTTTTTCTCTGCCGCTGCCGCCCGAGCCGCGGCTACTGCGCTCACCAACTCCCGCGCCGCCGTGCTGATCTTTTCCAGATTGCCCTCGCGTAGTGCCGCCGCGTCGACCAGATCCCCGCCCACGCCCACCGCGAACGCTCCCGCCGCGATGAATTCAGCCGCATTCGCCGCGCTCACCCCGCCGGTTGGAATCAGCGACGCATGCGGAAATGGCCCCTTCAGCGCCTTCAGATATTTCGGTCCGCCCACATTGCCACAAGGAAAGATCTTCACCAATCTTGCCCCGTGCTCTTGCGCGCTCATCAGTTCAGTCGGAGTCAACGCTCCCGGGATCGCCAGCTTCTCAGAGGCTCGTGCCACCGACAACACAGGCAAGGACAGCCCCGGGCTCACCAGAAATTCGGCTCCCGCGCGAAGGCAGGACTCGGCTTGCTCGGCATCCGTCACCGTGCCCGCACCAACCAGCACCTTTTCACCGTACTGCTTCACGACTTCGCGAATCACCGACACCGCTCCGGGCACCGTCATCGTGATCTCGACGACCGGAATGCCTCCGGCAAGAATCGCCTCGACTGCGCGGTTCGCCTCAGTCACCGAAGCTGCGCGCACCACGGGAACGATCCCTACCTCTCCGATTTTTCGAATTACATCTTCTATGCTCATCGTTGCAATTGTGGGCATGAGGAATTCACTCCTAACGTTCAATTCGCGCTGTGCGCGCCGTCATTGCCTGCAATACTTCCGCCAGTGTCGCCATCGTCGTATCGCCGGGCGTCGTCATCGCAAGTGCTCCGTGGGCTGCGCCGCATTCCACCGACCATTGCGGGTCTTTGCCCGAAAGAAATCCATATATCAGTCCTGATGCAAACGAATCCCCTCCACCCACGCGATCGTAAATTTCCAGATTCTCCCTCTTCGTAGCCTCGTAGAATTTTGCGTCGCAGTAGCACAGCGCGCCCCAGTCGTTCACGCTGGCCGTCTTGGCATGCCGCAGGGTTGTCGCGATCACCGCCATGGAAGGATATTCCTTCACCACAGTTTCAATCATTTTCTTGAAGCTCGCCGACTCCAGTTTGGAGTGATGCTCGTCCAGCCCCGGCACCGAGAAGCCCAGCGCGGCCGTGAAATCTTCTTCGTTGCCGATCATCACATCAATCATTGGCGCCAGCTTGCGATTAACTTCCTGCGCTTTGGCCTTGCCGCCGATCGACTTCCAAAGAGAAGCGCGGTAATTCAGATCGTATGAGATGACAGTACCCGCCCGTTTTGCTGCTTCCATTGCTTCTTGCGCAACCAGCGGCGTGGTCTCGGAAAGCGCCGCGAAAATTCCTCCCGTGTGGAACCAGCGCGCGCCATCTTTGGAAAAGACGCGATCCCAGTCGATCTCCCCCGGCTTCAGCTGAGAAACGGCGGTATGCCCGCGATCGGAGCAGCCCACGCCTCCGCGCAAGCCGAATCCGCGCTCGGTGAAATTCAGCCCGTTCCGAACCGTGCGGCCCACCCCGTCGTAAGGAACCCAGCGAACATATTTCTGGCTTACCCCGCCTTGCAGCATGAGATCTTCGACGAGCCGGCCAATGGGATTGTCGGCCAGGGCAGTGACAATAGCAGTATCCATCCCAAAGCAGCGCCGCAAGCCCCGAGCCACGTTGTATTCACCGCCGCCCTCCCACACGCGAAAATGGCGGGTCGTCGAGATTCGCTCATCGCCAGGATCGAGCCGGAGCATAATCTCGCCCAGGCTGACGAGGTCCCACATGCACTCGGATTTCGTTTTGATTTTCACGCCGCCCAATTTTCAGTTCCCGAATCGCAAGAGTAACACGATGGTAGGCCGCTCAAGTCGCTTTTCATCCGAGTGAGTCAGTTCAGAAGGTATTTTCCCCTATCCGGTTTGATTTGAAAGAGCGCGGCGGCTCAATGGCCAAAGGTAGGTTTGCCCCATCCTTGTCCCTGCGTAGTTTGCAGGGACAGGGTGGGGATTTTGCCTTCGGATATGATGCGAGCGAAAGTGAAATCCCGCAAGAGTCGAATCAAAGAGCACACTGTCGGACGCGAAAGAAAAGAAACGCAGCGGCGGCTCTTAGGGCGGCGGTTTCGTGTTTTGGGTTCCCGGCTTGGCTTGAAAGGGCGCGGCTTTCAGCCGCGCCGACCAATTTGTAAAGATCGTCGGCCTTTAGGCCCTGAGGCGCGATCCCTCAGCGCTCAAGGGGCCGCTTTGGTCAGACTCTAATTCCGGCGCGTTAGCCGCGCAGCGGCGAAAGAATGCAGCCCACAGCGCAAGCTGTGGGAGGCAGTGCGGAGCAATCAAGCCCCGAAGGGGCGGAAGAGAATCCAGGCAGAACTAGCTCGAACTCACTTCCCCACCGGCGTTCGGAGCCCAGCTCTGCAGCTTCACAAGCCAATTCGCCGGTTCCGGAAGAATGGCAAATTTCGGCAGCTGTCCGCGCACCATGGCCACTTCATCGCAGCAGTGATAGCGTGGACACGCATGGCAATCCTTGTAGATTTTGTCGGGAAGATCCTCGCGTTGCGCCACCGCAAATCCCTGCCGGGCAAAAAATTCGGGCTTGCGCGTGAACAGACAAATGCAATCCACTTGATGCCGCTTCGCCTCCGTCATCAGCGCTTTGACCAGCCGCCCTCCGCCGCCTTTGCCCTGCGCCCACGGCGCAACCGTGATCGAGCGAATCTCCGCCAGGTGCGTGCCATAAAGATGTAGCGCGCCGCAGCCCATGATCTTCCCCTCGTCTTCGAGCACCACAAAATCTCTGACGTTTTCGCAGATCTCGGCCAGCGTGCGCGGCAGCAGCGTCCCGTCGCCCGAGTATCCCGCAATCAATTCGTGAATCTGTTCCGCATCCGGCAGGATGGCTTTACGCGTGCGCATGGACCTCCTCGCGAAGAGACTGGATTTTGTTGTGGGCAATGCCAATCGCTTTTCTCACCCGATCTGGGGCCGTGCCGCCCGCAACGTCGTGGATCGCCAGCACCGAAGCCAGTTTCAGCGAATCGTAGAAATCGTCGCCGAACGCTGGACTGATCTTCTGCAATTCCGTCAGTGGCAAACTCTGCAACTCGCAGCCGCGCTCCAGACAAAGCTGAACCGCTTTTCCAATCCGCTCATGCGCCAGCCGCGAAGGCACGCCGCGATTGACCAAATACGTCGCGCCCGCCCACGCATTCATGAATCCCGACTGCGCCGCCTGCTCCATCGTGCCGTAATGAAGTTCAACCGCCTTGATGAACCCGGTTACGAGTGGCAACATCTGCAGCATTGTGTCGGAGGGTTCAAACAGCAGTTCCTGCGTTTCCTGCAAATCTTTGTTGTAAGCCAGCGGCAGGCCTTTCATCGCAACCAGCAAGGCCGTTCCACTGCCCACGATTCGTCCGGTTTTCCCGCGGACCAGTTCCAGCAGGTCGGGATTTTTTTTCTGCGGCATCGCGCTGCTGCCCGTCGAGTAAGCCTCGGGCAAGCCGACGAATCCATACCCATGCGATGAAAACAAAATCATCTCCTCCGCCCATCGGCTCAAATGAATGGCCAGCAGTGAGAGCGCATTGACGAACTCGACCGCAAAATCGCGATCGCTGGTCGCATCGATGCTGTTCTCCGTCGGAGCATCGAAGCCCAAAGTCCGTGCCATCAACGTTCGATCGAACGCCAAGGTCGCTCCGGCAACCGCGCCCGATCCCAGCGGACAAACATTCAGCCGCTTGCGGCAATCCGCGAACCGGTCCGCGTCGCGCAAAAACATTTCAACGTACGCCAGCAGCCAGTGCCCCACCAGCACCGGCTCCGCTTTCTGCAGATGCGTATACGCCGGCATGGCAGCATTTCCGGACTGCTCCGCGCGATCGACAATCGCGCCGCATAACTCCGCAAGCTGCTGCCGCAACTCGTCAATCGCCGCGCGAACGTACAGTCGCAGATCCGTCGCGATCTGTTCGTTGCGGCTGCGCCCGCTATGCAGCTTGTAACCCACATCGCCGATCAGCACCGCCAGTTGCTTCTCGACGAAATGATGAACGTCTTCCGCTTCCGGATCATCCAGAAACGACGCCGATGCCGCAGCCCGTTCCCCGATCTGCTCCAGCCCCTGCAAAATCGCGATCAGTTCGTCGGCCGACAGGATTCCAGCGTTCTTCAGCGCGCGCGCATGCGCTCCGCTGGCCTCCAGCTCGTAGCGCAGCAATCGCCGGTCAAAATCGAACGACCGCTGCCAGCGCTCGAACCCGGCGTCCAGTGGCTGCCGGAATCTCCCCGACCACATCTTCATCGCTCAACCTCTTCTCTCGTACACGCCCGCGATCGCGAGGGCAACCCCAGAATGCGAATGAATCCCTCCGCATCTTTCTGGTCATATTCCGCGCCCATCGTGAACGACGACAGATCGGTCCGATACTGCGAGTGTTCCGACTCGCGGCTCACCACCGAAACATTTCCCTTGTAGAGCGACAGCGTGATCTTGCCCGTCATTTCCTTCTGCGTGCTCTCGACGAAGGCATCGAGCGCCTCGCGCAGCGGCGTAAACCACAGACCGAAATAAACCAGCTCGGCATACTTCAGCCCAATGTGCTGTTTGAAGTGGGCCACCTCGCGCTCCAGGCAAATCGCTTCCAGCTCGCGGTGCGCCGTCACCAGCAGCGTGCCGCCCGGAGTCTCATAGCATCCCCGCGACTTGATTCCCACAAAACGGTTCTCCACCAGATCGACGCGCCCAATCGCGTTGCGCGCGCCAATCTCATTCAACAATTCAACCAGCGACACCGGATCGAGTTCCATTCCATTCACTGCAACCGGAACCCCCTCCGCAAAGCCGATACTCACTTTTTCTTCTTTATCCGGCGCATCCTGCGGCGAGCGCGTCATCTGCCATGTGCTCGCCAACGGCGCATTCGCCGCATCTTCCAGCTCGCCGCCTTCATGGCTGACATGCCATAAATTTCGATCGCGGCTGTGAATCTTCTCGCGGCTCGCGGCGACCGGAATGTCGTGCTGCTCGGCGTAATCCAGACAATCCTCGCGCGACTTCAAATTCCATTCCCGCCACGGCGCAATGATCTTCAACTCCGGCGCCAGCGCCTGGTAAGTCAATTCAAAGCGCACTTGATCGTTGCCCTTTCCGGTGCATCCATGGGCAACCGCCGTCGCGCCTTCGCGCAACGCAACTTCCACCTGATGTTTTGCGATGACCGGCCGCGCCAGCGAAGTCCCCAGCAGATACTTGTGCTCGTACACCGCGCCTGCCTTCAGCGCGGGAAAAACATATCCCGTCAGAAACTCTTCGCGTAGATCCTCGACAATGACTTTCTTCGCGCCCGTCGCATAGGCCTTCTTGACCACGGCCTCAATGTCGTCGCCCTGGCCCACGTCGCCCACCATCGCAATCACGTCGTAGGAATAGTTTTCTTTCAGCCACGGAATGATGATCGACGTATCCAGACCACCGGAATAGGCAAGCACAACTTTTTCAGGCATGAGCGCTCCTCACGGGCAGACGCACCGCGCCGCCCAGCAATAAATAAAGTATCGATTTCTGAACGTGCAGCCGGTTTTCCGCCTGCTCGAAGATCACGGAATTTTCCGAATCCATCACTTCATCCGTGACTTCTTCGCCGCGATGCGCCGGCAGACAGTGCATGAACGCCGCCTGCGGCGCGGCTTCCGCCATCAACTCACGATTTACCTGATACGCCTGGAAAATCTTCGCTCGCACCTCAGCTTCATCTTCCTGTCCCATGCTGGCCCACGCATCGGTATAGACCGCGTCCGCTCCTGCAACCGCGGCGTGCGGATCGTTCAGCACCTCGATTTGTGCCCCCGTCTGCTTGGCGATCTTTTTCGCGTCGGCAACGATCCGCGCACTAGGCTCGTATCCTTTCGGCGTTGCAATGCGAATCGACGATCCCAGACACGCGGCCGTCAGCAGCAGGGAATGCGCTACGTTGTTGCCGTCGCCCACGTACGCCATGCAGATATTCTTTAGATTCCCATATCGTTCCTGCAGCGTGAAATAATCCGCCAGCGCCTGGCACGGATGCTCCAGATCACTCAGCGCATTGATCACCGGAACCGACGCGTGCTTCGCCATCTCTTCGATCGTCGCGTGCGCGAATGTTCGCAGCACGATCACATCGATCCAGCGCTCCAGATTGTGCGCGATGTCGCTCAAGCTCTCGCGCGCATCCAGCCGGCTCTTCGATTGATCAACGAAGATCGCGGTTCCGCCCAGGCTTGTGATTCCCGCTTCAAAAGTCAGACGTGTTCGCAGCGACGGCTTTTCGAAAAACATCACCATCTGTTTCCCCGCCAGCGAACGCTGAAACACGGACGGCCGCGACTTCATCAGCTCGGCCAGGTGCAACACCGCTTCCACGCCCTGCGGGCCTAGGTCGCAAGTCGAAACCAGATCCGGACACCAGAAAATTCCCGAGGAAGTTTCCGGCACAACCGGTGCTCTGTTCTGCAGTGGACTATTCAATCTCTGTTCCTCTCTATTCAACGTATTTTCAAGAGTTACAAAAAAGTGGGGCGTTCAGATAAACCGGAGTGCCCCATGTCTCGCCCGACTTTGTGAGACATGGAAACTATTCAACACCTCTCGCTCGGACGTCATGCGCACGTCACCTCGGTCCCGCATGGCAACTTCGTCAGATAAAACTGCGGCAATGCGTCCGCTTCCGTCGCCGGCAGAATCCTGACTCGTCCCACTCCCTGTTTCAGCGCCTGCTTGCAGGCTTGTAGTTTGGGCAGCATGCCGCCGCTGACCACCGAATTCGCTACCAGACCTTCCGCCTCGCGCGTGCTCAGCCAGGGAATGACGCTGCCTTCGGCATCTTTCACTCCCGGCACATCCGTCAGGAAGATGAGCGCATTGGCGTGACACGCCGCCGCGCACGCCGCGGCCATCTCATCGGCATTGACGTTGTAATATTCGCCATCCGCTCCCAGCGCGAGCGATGCCAACACCGGAATCCCGCCCTGCTGCCACAGCGCTTCAATCCAGCATGGTTCGGCAAAACAAATTTCTCCCACAAATCCCAGATCATTTCCTTTGCTCAACTTCTTCCGCGCGCGAAACGACATGCCATCGCCACCGCAGAACCCGACCGCCGGCATGCCCGCCGCCTGAATCGCAGCTACGACTTTCTTGTTCATCATTCCGCCCAGCACCATCAGCGCCACATCGCGCGTTTCGGCGTCGGTCACGCGCAAGCCGCCAACAAACTCGCTTTCCTTGCCCAGCCGTTTCAGCACTCGCGTGAGCGCACTGCCCCCGCCATGGACCACGGCCACGTGATGCCCGTCACGCGCGAGTTCCGCGATGGCTTTCGCGCACTTGCGCAGAATGCCCACATCTTCCAGCGCCGCGCCTCCAATTTTGACTACGATCGTCATTGCAATCCCTCGTCTTCTGCCCAGCCATACATCAGATTCATGTTCTGCACCGCCTGCCCCGCCGCCCCCTTCAACAGATTGTCGATGCAGGAAATCACCACCAGCCGCCGCCCATCTTCCGCCAGACAAAATCCGAGATCGCAGTAATTCGTGTTCAGCGAAAATTGCACCTGCGGAAGCTTCGGAGTCTGAAACACGCGTACCCAGCGCTTGCCGGAATAAAAATTTCGGACCAGCGATTCCAATTCCGTGGCTGCGATCGGACGGTTCAGCTGCACATAGATCGTCGACAGAATCCCACGCGGAATGGGCAGCAGATGGGGTGTGAAAGTCAGCTCTTGAGTTTTTAATCCAAGCTGCTCGACCATCTCGCCCACGTGCCGATGATTAAAAACCGAATACGCCGACAGGTTGTCGGCGACGGAAACGAAATGTGTTTTCGCCGTCGGCTCTTTCCCCGCTCCCGAAACTCCCGACTTCGAATCAGAGATGACTCCACGGCTCCGATCGACCACTCCCGCCTTCAACAGTGGCGCCAGCGCCAGGATCACCGAAGTCGCATAGCAACCGGGATTGGCTACCAACGCGGCATTCGCGACCAGATCGCCATTCAGTTCCGGCAGACCATACACCGCTTTCTGCGTCAGTTCGTACGCCACAGCGGCGTCCGAATCCTCAAATCCATAAATTGCCCGATGCTGTTGCTGCTTCAGCCGCCATGCACCGCTCAGGTCGATCACGCGCAACCCCTGCGCCATCGCCTCCGGAACCAGCGCCCGCGATACTTCATGCGGTGTCGCTAGAAAAAGCAACTCCACGCCCGCCCGCTTCAGTTCCGGCCACGACAACGCCTTCAGCGGATAGCCGCCATTGCCCGAAAGCGCGGGAAAAACATCCGCTAAGTCGGAAGCGCTGCCGTGGTTCTCCGACCGCTTCAGCAAACTCGGTTTCGCCACTTTGGGATGGCGCAGAAGAATGCGTGTCAATTCCAGGCCGGAATAACCCGTCGCACCAAGCACCGCCGTTTTGAGTTTGCCAGTCATCGACTCAATTCTTGCAGGGCAGCCGCTCTTGTAGGGACAGCCGCCCTCGGCTGTCCGGCGGAGCGAAGCTCCGCTGCCGCTCACCACTTACCCCAGCATTTCCTCGATCCGTCCCGCCAGCTTGCGGGCCTCATCTTTATCGGGACAAACGATCAGAATCGCGTCATCGCCGGCGATCGTCCCCACAATCTCGGGCCACTCCGCCTCGTCCAGCGCCGCGGCCACCGGCTGCGCGCTGCCCACAATCGTCTTGATTACCAGCTGGTTCTGCGCCGTGCGGATTTCCAGCACGAACTCGCGCACCAGCCGCGACACCGGAGGCAGAGCCATCCCGATTCCGTTATCCCCGTACGGAGCGGTATATCCGCGCGCCGTCTTGCTCAGGTTCAGATCACGAATGTCGCGCGAAAGCGTCGCCTGTCCCACACGGAATCCGCGCTTGCGCATCGCCCTCTGCATATCCTCCTGGCTGGCGAAGCTGCCGTGCTTCAGTGCATCCAAAATAGCCCGCTGCCGCAATGTTTTATTCATAATGAATAAATATTCACACTTATGAATATTATTTCTTTATCTTAAAGAATGAGCCTGGAATGTCAAGGGGAAATGAAATTGCAGGAGAGATTTTCCGTTACCACCGGTGTGCGCGCGTGCGGCATTGATCCGCTGGTGCGCATCCTGAGCAGAGCCGTTCTTCAGGCGGAGCGAAGGATCTCCCTTGCAAAGTATCGCGTGGGGAGATCCCTCGCCTCGCTGGTAAGAGCGCGAGGCTTCGGGATTACGAGAAAGGGATAGCGAACGGTGCTGCGAGTGCCGCAGTCTAAATCTGGTAATCGATGTCTTCCATGATCTGCTGCAGCCGCGCCGAGAGTGGCTCGCCCATACCCTCCGAGCCTTCCAGCTTCTGCACCCGCTCGCGCAGCTTGTGCACTTCGGTCGCCACCGCGGATAACGCTTCAGACAGAGGATCATTGATCTGCTTGGGATCGGTAATCACCACGCGCTTGCCCTCGCGAAAAATAATGTGCCCCGGCACGCCCACCACCGTCGAATCATCCGGCACACTGCGCAACACAACCGATCCCGCGCCGATGCGGCAATTTCGTCCGACCACAATGTTGCCTAGAATCTTCGCGCCCCCGCCCACCACCACGTTGTTTTCAATGGTCGGATGCCGTTTGCCGTGCTCTTTGCCTGTCCCGCCCAGCGTGACCCCCTGGTAGAGCGTCACATCGTCGCCCACGATGGCAGTCTCGCCGATCACCACTCCCATGCCGTGATCGATGAACAATCTCCGCCCGATCTTCGCCCCGGGATGAATCTCAATTCCCGTGAGCCATCGCGCCACCTGCGAGAACCACCGGCCGATGAGAAACAAGCGATGATTCCACAGCCAATGATTCACGCGATACCACCACACCGCATGCAGCCCGGAATAGCAGAGGAACACCTCCAGGCCCGACTTGGCCGCCGGATCATGCTCCATCACGTTGGCCACATCTTCGCGGATTAGGGAAAAAATGTGTGGCATGCTTGCCTGAATTGAACTTCCTTCGCTTGACTTGCTTGGGTGATTTCGCTGGATGACTGCCTCGGCTCACATCACGCCAGGAGCGTCGCTGTCGGAATCTGCAGCGCTTTCTCTCGCAGTTCCTGGAACAGAATGCTGCTCAGATAGCGCTCGCCAAACGACGGGATGATCACAACCACCAGCTTGCCCGCATTCTCCGGCCGTTTCGCGACTTCGATTGCGGCCACGACCGCCGCGCCCGACGAGATGCCAACCAGCAATCCTTCTTCGAGCGGCATGCGACGCGCCATCGCTATCGCCTCGTCGCTCGAGACCTTGACCACTTCGTCGATGTAGTCCGTGCGCAAAATGCTGGGTACAAATCCCGCGCCAATTCCCTGAATTTTGTGCGGCGACGGTTTCCCGCCCGACAGCACGGGGCTCTCCGCCGGTTCCACGGCAACTGCCTTAAATGACGGCTTCTTCGGCTTGATGTATTCGCAGGCGCCAGTCAGCGTGCCGCCCGTGCCAACGCCTGAAACCAGAATGTCGACGCGACCGTCAGTGTCGTCCCAGATTTCCGGCCCGGTCGTCTCGAAGTGAATCTTCGGATTCGCAGGATTGTCGAACTGCTGCAGCATGTACCCTTCCGCAGTGTTCGCGAGGATCTCTTCCGCTTTCATGACCGCCCCCTTCATGCCGCGTGGCCCGGGCGTCAGAACGATCTCAGCACCGAACGCGAGCAGGAGGACGCGGCGCTCCAGACTCATCGTGTCGGGCATGGTCAGGATTAGCTTGTATCCTTTCACCGCGGCGACGAACGCCAGCCCAATTCCAGTGTTGCCGCTGGTGGGCTCGATGAGCACGGTCTTTCCCGGATGAATCTTTCCCGCGCGCTCCGCCTCGTTGATCATGCTCACGCCGATGCGGTCTTTGACACTGGCCAGCGGATTCTGGCTCTCCAGTTTTGCCGCGACTTCGGCCACGCATCCCGCGGTGACTCGATTCAGCCGCACCAAAGGTGTCTTGCCAATCAACTCGGTCACATCTTTTGCGATCTTCATGATTCTTTCCTTGTGAGGGTGCCCCGTCCTTCCCGCGTTTTCTGCGGGAGGGCGGGGATTTTGACTTCGGTCTTGGGCGCGACCTTGAAACTCTTAAAACGGAAACGCGGAACCCCGCAACGTTTCCTACTCCGTTCCCAACGACGCCTTTACCGACTTGCCGTACTCACGCGCCTTCTCCAGCACAGCCGGCTCATCCACGGTCAGCAGTTTGCGATCGCGCATCACCACCCGTCCTCCAATAATAACTGTCTCGACGTCGCTACCCTTCAGCGAGTAAGCAATCTGCGCGTAGATGTCATACATCGGAACAGCGTTCGGCTCATCGAGACTGACCAGCACCACGTCCGCCTTCTTGCCCGCCTCGAGCGATCCGATCTCTTTCTCCATGTGCAGAGCTCGCGCGCCGTCAATGGTCGCCATCTCCACGACCGCTTTCGCGTTTAAGGCGAGCGGATTCATCCTGGTAATTTTCGCCAGCTTTGCGGCCAAGTCGATCTCCTCCATCAGGTCGAGATCGTTGTTGCTGCCGGCCGGACCATCCGTGCCCAAACCGACCGCTACTCCCGCTGCGCGCAGGTCGGGCACCGGAGACACGCCGCTCGCGAGCATCATATTGCTTGACGGATTGTGCACGCAGCCGGCGTGCTTTTCCGCCAGCAACTTCTCGTCCGCCGCATCTACAAAGATGCAGTGCGCCGCCACCACGTCCGGCCCCAGCACGCCAATGCTGTTCAGATACGCGACCGGCGACATCCCGTGCTCCTTCTCGCTGTCGTCCCACTCCTTCTTCATCTCCGCCACGTGAATCAGAATGGGCGCATGATACTTCCTGGCCAGAGCCGCCGCGTCCAGGAGCGTTTTCTTCGAGCAGGTATAAATCGAGTGCGGAGCCGGAGCGGCCTGGATCAGAGGGTCGCCCTGCCATCGATTGAGGAACTTTTCCGTGTAAGCGAGCATCTCCGCTCCGCTCTTGTTATCCGGCGCTGGAAAGTCAATGACGGTTTCGCCGAGCACTCCGCGCATACCCGCTGCCTTGGTCTCTTCGGCGACGGCGTCTTCGAAGTAATACATGTCGGCGAACGTGGTCACTCCCGCTCGGATCTGCTCCGCCGCCGCGAGCCGCGTACCCCAGCGCACGAACTCCTCATTCACGTTCTTCGCTTCCGCTGGAAAGATGTACTTGTGCAGCCAGTCGTTCAGCGTGACGTCATCGTGCAACCCGCGAAACAGGGTCATGGGGACGTGGGTATGCCCGTTGATGAAACCGGGCAACACCAGGCGCCCACGCGCATCGATGACCTGCGCGGATGTGTAGTGCTGCTCAACCTCTGCGCGCGGCCCAACGGCGACAATCGAATCGCCCCGCACCGCTATGCTTCCATCCTGCAAGATGGCTCGGGTGCCATTCATGGTGACCACGGCTCCACCACTGACGATCAGATCCGCGGCCTGCCTCGTTTGTGCCGACGCCAGTACGCTAACGGCGAACACTGCAGCGAAAATTGCTTGCTTCATTTTCATGAATGTATCCCAGAGTTCAACCGGGTGCTCTATCCTAACCGCGTTGTGCCCGGTTGGGATGGGGAATTTAAAAGCTTGCCGAGGAAAAAATTCATTTCTTCCCGCCCACTCGCCGCAAATAGAACTGAAAGAAACTATCCGGACTAGAATTGAGGCACACTTCGGCGTTCGGCGAGCCCGGCTCTTCGCGAGTGTATCCCTTTTCGTCGACGCGGATACGCAGCGGCGTCACTGGACACAACTCCGGCCGCAGAACGAAGGCAACCGTCATGGGATCGAAGAGTGTCGGCGTCTCCTGTCCCCACATGTGGTACAGGACGGTCAGCACATCCGTCACCGGCGTGCCGCGGCTGAAGAGAAACGCGCGCTTCACCTCATCCAATTTTAATTGCGTCGAGTCG
Organism: uncultured Acidobacteriaceae bacterium; assembly: GCA_963772045.1. Classification (GTDB taxonomy): domain Bacteria; phylum Acidobacteriota; class Terriglobia; order Terriglobales; family Acidobacteriaceae; genus Sulfotelmatobacter. Next base: position 654,207 of record CAVYWC010000010.1, read on the forward strand.
AGCGGCATGACATAGAGCGGAACGCCTGCCGCGAACAGCTTCTCGGCTGACGCGACATCGTTCACGATGTTCCATTCCGGCTGCGGCGGAACATGCTCGTTGTAGCCCAAAGCGCCATAGCCGCGCCGGATCGATCCTCCCATGATCACCACACGCTTGAGTTTGCAAAACGTCGCCGGGTCTCGATCGATGGCCTCACCCAGGTTCATCAGTGGACCAATCCCAATCAGCGTAATCTCACCGGGATACCGCTGGATCTCTGCCAACAGAAAATCGACTGCGTCTCCATGGGACGCCTTGGCGAAGTGACCTCCGTCTGCGTAGCGGCCTTGCGACATAGAAGTGTTTGCCGAGGTTCTTTTGCCCACGAGCACCGGGATGTCGGAGCGTCCGACCTCTCCGAGAAAGCGGTCGACAATTCTGGCACGGGTTTCCGTGTCGCCGAACGTGGTCTCGATGCCGAGGACTTGCAGCTCTGGACTCTTCACGGCGAGCGCCAGGGCAAAGGCGTCGTCAATGTCGTCGCCGATGTCGGTATCGATGATGACCTTCTGGGGCGCGCTCCGGGAAGCCTGAGCCCACATCGCGGGGCAGGCACAAAGCAAGACAAAAATCCACAATGGAAGAAATTTCGAGCGAGAGCATGAGGCCGATGGACGGTGATGCATGTGGTTAGTTTCCCACAACTTACAGGCTGGGTAAATTTTACCTATATTCCTTGAGGAACATGTTGTACAGAAATGTATGTACAACGATAATCGAGGGGATCGGGTCGTGGGGATCAGTCTGAAAACTGGGCCGATCCCCCAAACGCCCGGTATTGCGTCGGGAAAGGCGCACCTGCACTCTGCAGACGAGCAGGGATGGAGTGCGGTTACTTCTTCTTCTTGCCTAATTTTTTGGAAATTTCTTCGACGATCTTGGGCCGCAAATCGGCCAGCACGCTATCGACGATACTGGCAATTTCCGGAGTTTCGGAATCGGGCGCAACGTCCTCGGGAGCTTTTTCGGCACCGGCGGCGACTGCCATCGCAGCTTCGCCCCGCGGCGATGCGGCATCGTCGGATGCGTTTTCTGCTGCGGATTCCTTATCCGGGGTCGCGCTCTTGTTGTCCGTTTGGCGAATGCGGCGCCAACTGGCCCAGGCTGCGGCGGTGGTTGAGGCGATCTCGGATTCCTTTTTCGCCATGTCTGCTAAACCTCCCGAAGTTTCTTCCGTCGCTTTGATCTCTGCCGATTCCACGCCTTGCTGGGACGCGCTTTCCTGAGAAATGTAAGTTTCAGAGGCTTCGGCCCCCGTGATGAGCGACGGCGCATCGGCCTTAGTGATTTCCGGCTCAGGTTTTTCGGTCGAAATGGCTTCTGGCGCCGAGGCAACGGCCTCAGCTGCGGGCTCAAAGGGAACGGCCGGTTCATCCGCGGAGACTGTAGCTGACTCGATGCCTGGCGAAGACACAGGTTCGACTGCGGATTCGGCGCTGGCCGACATGGAAACCGAGTGCGACGGTTTCGTTGCCGCCGCGGAAATTTCCCCCGTCGTTGAAACTGGAGTTGGCACTTCCGCGACGGCTCTACTGATGGGCTCAGCTACTGATGACGGCTCCAAAGGAACCTCAGCGCGGGCGGGGGAAGGCTCGGGCTCACGCGGCGCGACGGTTTCGAATTCCTTCACGACCGGCCGGGTGGATTCCGCCGCAACCCCAGCGTCGTCACTTGTTCTGGTGAGATCAGTACGGGTCGCTTCAACACTGGTCGTTTCAACACTGACCGGTTCAACATTTGCTGATGCAACGCTTGCAATTTCCGGTTCAGCGACTGCCGCAACGGCTGGTGATGTCGATATCGGCTCCGGCGCTGGCGCAACGGTGGAAACGTCTGCCGGGGCGGCGGCGGTAGTTCCTTCCTGCTTGTTTATAGCTTGAGTGTCGAAAGGTTGAGTCTCGACCAGAAATGGGGCTGGGGATCGGCCGGAGGAGACGGCGGCGAGCGAAGCTGATGCCTGCGCCCTTCGCATTTCGTCTTCCAGCGAGATCGTAGCCTCTTCCGGAGCCAGCGCGACCGCAACCGCAGTCCAGCGTGAAACGGCATGCGCGTGGGATGAAGCTACGGCAACCGGGATAGGTTCAGGCTCAGGCGATCTCAGAGCTTCAGACAGCGCGGCCATGACATTTTCTGAGATGGGCGCAAGATCGGCTGCTGTGGCGAAGCTAGCAATGGCAGGGAGGTTAGCGGCAATTCCGGCGCCGAATTCCTCTTTTGCGGTCTCGATGCGAGCTTCGTCTTCGTCTTTGTTCTTTCGATCCGGTTTTTCTTCGCCCAGCTTTTCCTGATCCAGCTTTTCCTGATCCAGCTTTTGTTGATCCAGCTTTTCGGAAGCGAAGGTAGCCCAGGAGTCCGCAGCCGCAACTTCGTTCGAAGTCTTTTCCGTGCTGGCCGCCTCGATCGCGGTTTCGTTCTCGCCGGATTTGGGAGCATCCGGCAGTTTTGTCTCGACAAGAGCAGCAACTGGGCTGCTGGCGGCTTCCGTCGTCTCTTTTTGCTGTGCTTCGGGAGCTTCGGCCGTCTTGATTTCCGCCGCCTTGGCTTCGGCTCTGGCCTCTCCGACCGGGGCCGCAGTTTCAGTTTGGCGAGACCCGACTTCCTCGGGCTTCTGAATCGCTTCTTTGCCGATCTCTTGCGGCACCACCGCTGCAGCGGACTCCGCATTCTTAATTTCGGTGATCCCCTGCACTTTCGCGGCAGCGGCGGCCAGTGCAGCGATCTCTTCCGGAGTCACGTCTGCGGGCAATCCGTGGGCGACAAGAGCGCCCATATCCACGTGACCGTCTGGGCTTGCGAGCGGTTGGTGCACGACAGAGTGGTTTGGGGCCGGCTCGTGCTGGGCCGGATGGGACGCATGCGCCGGTTTATGCTCGATGACGGTCTTTAAATCTTTATTGATGGCGTTGTAGATCGCGGGATCGTCGCCATCTTCCGGCTCGACCGCTTTCCCCTTCTTCCTGGTTGGGAACGAGATCCGGCTCTTCCATCCGGAGTCTTCCTCGATGGGAACGGTCTTGTCGTAGCGTCCCTCTTCGACGGCAGCGATGGCGCGGGCAAAGCGCCCCGGCTTGGAGGAATCGGCGCGGGGGACGATCTTGTCTTCGAGCTTGGCGAGAACGCTCAACAGCTCGCTGGCCTCGAATGGTTTGACGATGAAACCTTCCGCCTTCACGCGCTTGGCTTCTTCCGGCTTGAAGGGTTCCAGTTTTCCGACGGTCAGAAGGACGGGAATGCGTGCAGTTTCGCTGACCTCTTTCAGGCGCTGGCAGACTTCGAGGCCGCTGTAGCCTGGCATATAGACATCGAGCACGATGAGATCGGGCTTGGTCTCGGCAATCTTTTTCAGAGCCGCCGAACCATTATTGACAGTGATGACTTCATAGCCCGCATCGGCGAGGATCTTCCGCCCCATGTTCTGAGCAGTGACGCTGTCATCGGCGAGCAAAATCTTCCTGGCCAAAGTTTCCTCTGATGAGGGGAGATAACGCGAAGGTAACCTGAGGCACTACCTAAGTCAATGACGCGAAAGGGAAGTAACTAGTTACTACCGACCAAGGACTGTTGCGCGGGGTCGGGGCACGGCGGCTGAAGCCGGTTTGTCTTATGAGCCGATTTGGCATGCCTGAGGGCATGCCCTGATACGAATCGGTTTAGGTTGGTGGATCGGAAGGCAGGGCCTGACACGAACCCTGTTCCCGTGTTAGCACGCCTGAAGGCACTCCCTGATACGAACCTTCTGCTGCCCCGGAGTCGGGAATCTTTCGCGGACGGGCCAAAATCAGAGTCCCCATCCTGTTCGGCAAAAAAGCGGCGGAACAAGGACGGGGCACCCTAAGGATATCCCCAATGGCTGAAGCCGTCAGTCGTATTGCCGTTCGTTACGGCGCGGCTTGAAGCCGCGCCTTTCAAGGCTAGAACGGATTCAGCTTTCGCAGGCCTTTCTTTTTCTTCTTCCTGCTGGAGGAAATATCTTTGTCGCTGGCCAGCTCCGAGCCCTGGATTCTCGCGCTGGCAATTGTGGTGGAAGGACCGGATTGGCCCGGCGCGGACTGGCCCGCAAGCTCGTTGACCTGCGGAGGCGGAGGAGGAAGCGAATTATCATCAGCGCTGGCAGTATCGGTGGGCTTCAGCTCATTGGGATCGGGCTTGAGCTCGTTCGGGTCCGCCGCACCGGCCGAGTTCCTGGCGGATGCACCCGCAGCATTCGAAAACGGATTGTCGGACGAGGTTGCAGCGTCAGTCTTGGCCTCGGGCTTGACGATTTCGACCGCCAGACTGCCTTTTTCGGGCACTCCCATGGCCGACATGGTTTCACTCTTCACAATCTCCGGGGCGGCGATGGGCTGTTGATCGACCAAGGAAGGTTCGCCGACGGTTGCGGCCTGACTCGTATCCGGCCCCTTTTTCATGATGCCCATCAAGCGCTCGGCCATGGTGGCATCGCGCCGGCTGTCGTCTTCAGCTTTGTTGCGAGCGACTTCGGCTTTGGTTGGACGCGGAATCGGCTGATGCAACGCGGCCAGGCGTTTTCGTGCATCGTCGGCGCTGTCCATGATGGGATAGCGGGTGATAATCCGGTCATAGGCGTCAGCCGCTTCCTTGGTGAACTCGGTAATGTATTTTGCCTTGGCTGCTTCCAGGACGCATCCGCGAGGCTGTCCATGAACGTCGCAGGCGGGCGCCGCATGGAGACGCGCCATCTGTCCCTCGTAATTCTGTCCCAGCAAATACAGAGCTTCATCCGCTTTGCTGTACAGCGGATATTCATCGACCAGCGACTTCAAACGGGCGATGGAAGCGGGATAGGACTGGCGCAGATAGTAGAAGTGCCCAATTTCAAATTCGCGCTCAGCCAAAACCTCCTGCACCTCCAAAAGGTGGCGCTTGGCTTCGGGCACAAGCTTGCTGTCGGGATACTGCAGAATCATTTTCCGGTATTCATCCTCGGCACGCTTGGCGTGGGTGTAATCGCGATCAGGCTTTTCCATCTGGTCATAGTGGATTTGCGCGATCTTCATCTGTGCTTCGGCGGCTTCCGGCATGTTGGGGAAGAAGATCTGAAAGTCGCTGTATTCCTGCTCGGCCTGGGCTAGCGAGGCTGTGCCGCCTTCGGCGTACCAGGAATCGCCGACCGCCAGTTTGGCGCGGGCGATGTATTCGGAGTCCGGATAGGTATTGATCAGAGTTTGCAGGGTCAGGCGGGCCACGTCGAAACGGTTGCGGCGCATGGCGTCCATGGCCTTGTCGAACAGGATCTTGTCTGGCTGTTTCGATCCGACATTGGCCAGGGGGTTGACCGATTTCTTATTGGTGCAAGCGGAGGTGAGCGCCAACAACACGCCCAGCACGGCAATCGACAACGTCCGACGTGACATAAGACCTCTGGGAGAACTGATTATGAGCGGGGATGTTCGCCAGCCGAGCCATAGCGAACTTGGTCCCGTCCCCTAATCTTACACCTTCAACAGTGTTGCCTCAGTCGCGGCTTTCAGCAGAGCTTCGGCATTCTTCTTTGGATCGCCATGGCCGAACACAGCGTTACCCGCCACGAGAATTTCTGCGCCAAAGCGTACCACATCGGCGACCGTATCGAGGGAAACACCGCCATCGACTTCGATGCGGTAAGGCAGGTCGCGTTGCCTGCGAATCTCGGCCAAGCGCCGCATTTTGTGTAATGTGGAAGGAATGAAGGGCTGCGCCCCGAAGCCCGGATTCACCGACATGACCAGCACGTAATCCACAAATTCGAGCACTTCGGTCAGGGTATCGACCGGGGTTGCGGGATTGATGACTACACCCGCGCGGCAGCCGTGATTCTTGATCAGATTTAACGTGCGGTTCAGATGACGGCATGCTTCCTGGTGGACTGAGATCCAGTCGGCACCGGAATCAGCAAAGACAGGGATGAACTCGTCGGGGTTGTCGATCATCAGGTGGCAATCGAGCGGCAAATTTGTGGCTTTACGTAGCGACTTCACCACCGGAGGCCCGATGGTGAGGTTGGGCACGAAGTGGCCGTCCATGATATCGACGTGGATCAGGGCGGCGCCACCTTCGCAGGCAGCGTGCACCTGCTCGCCTAAGCGAGCGAAATCCGCGGAAAGAATGGATGGTGCGAGTTCGATCAATTCCAGCCCCAGGAAATGAGTTCAGTGGAAGCGGCTGGGTAAATTCTAACATGCGGGAAAGTCGTCCCGAGTCTGCGATTGCGAGAGTTCGCGGGTAAGAATGCCCGCGCCAGACAGGCTCACCGTCGCGCAAATCGCGTGGAAGAGTGCCGCCACACCTTCCCGGCCCGATGCGGCATGTTAACCTCGTCCGACGTGGGGTCTTTGAACCAATTCGCTCCGGCAGGATTTTCTGTGCTGGCTGTCTTTGTCTGGGGCATGTCTGACTTTTCTGGCGGATGCGCGGCGCGGCGCGGGAATGCCTTCGTGGTCACGGCCTTCTCGCATTTCTGTGCATTGGGGCTGATGCTGGTGATCGCGCTGGCACAAGGCGGCAGCTTTCCTTCGCGCACGAGCATTGTCTGGGCGCTCGCGGCCGGCACAGTCGGAGGCTTCGCCCTCGCAATCTTTTATCGAGCCCTGGCGGCCGGTCAGATGGGCCTTACCGCTCCGATCGCGGCATTACTGGGAGCCGCCATTCCCACCCTGGCCGACATCGGCATGGAAGGCACGCCGAGCCGCTGGATGATGATTGGTTTCGTGCTGGCGATTGTGTCGATCTGGCTGATCACACGGCCGGAGCCGAGCGTAGCCAACGATGACACGGGCAGTCCCAAAGGCATTGCCATGGCTGCACTGGCGGGCGTGGGATTTGCCGGATTCTATCTTTGTATTCACCAGGCGAATGGGTCGGCGGCCTGGCTGGCCACCGTTGCTCGCGTGGGATCGTTGGCGATTACCGCGGTCGCCGTGCTGGCGACTCGCGCTCCCGTCGCGCTGCCGCGGCCGAGCATTGTCTTCGCCGTGATCGCAGGATGTCTCGACATTACGGGAAGCCTTCTATTCATCTGGGCCAGCCAGCATGGGCGGCTGGATGAAGCCGTAGTGATTACATCGTTGTATCCGGCCGTCACCGTGGTGCTGGCGCGGCTGTTCTTGAAGGAGCATTTCAGTCGCTGGAAGTTCATCGGCCTGCTGGCCGCGCTGGCGGCGGTACCACTGATCTCGGCGGGATGAAGTATGTAGCCGCGGAAGTATTCGTCCGCGGTTGCGGGCGGGGCGCGCAATGAGGGCGCCCGGCACCCAGGCAGTGCCGGCGTGCTGTAACGCGACTCGCTTCTTGTGCATTCGGTAAATGCCGGGCTCTGAACACGCTTCGCTTCGCTCCGCGGCTGCATGAACCTGTTCTTGTTACCATCGAGACGTGGCTCTGCTCGAAGTTCGTAATCTGACGAAGATTTTTTCGCATACCGAATCCGCCTTCGGCGAGAGATCTCGCGGCGAAGTGCGCGCGGTCGACGATATTTCTCTGGAGATTCACGCCGGCGAAACGCTGGGGCTGATTGGCGAATCGGGGTCCGGTAAGAGCACGCTGGGGCGGCTGATTCTGCGACTGATCGAGCCTAGCTCCGGGTCAATTCGTTTTGAAGAACGCGACCTGCTTACCGCGAGTCACGGCGAGATGCGCCGGTTGCGGCGCGACATGCAGATCATCTTTCAGGATCCGTTTGCGTCGCTCGATCCGCGGTTTCGCGTGCAAGACATCGTCGCTGAGCCGCTGATCGTCCACCGAATGGCAAAAACGGGAGGAACCGAGGACTCATCGATTCGTGGCCGCGTTGCGGAACTCCTGCGCGCGGTCGGACTCGATGAATCCGCCCTGCGACGCTATCCGCACGAATTTTCCGGAGGACAGCGGCAACGCATCGGGATCGCTCGCGCCCTGGCGCTTCGGCCGAAGTTCATTGTCTGCGATGAACCGGTTTCCGCGCTCGACGTCAGCGTGGGCGCGCAAATTGTGAACCTGCTGGCGCAACTGCAGCGGGACTTCGGACTCACGTATCTTTTCATCTCGCATTCCATGCCGGTGGTACGATATCTGGCCACCCGCATTGCCGTGATGAACAAGGGAAAAATCGTGGAAATCGGAGAAACTGATCTCATCACCAGCAGACCGGCGCATCCTTACACACGAAGTCTCCTCGAAGCTACCCCACACCTCTCGGCATGAACTGCGGGTATGAGCGCGCCAACGCAAAGTCACGCCACACGGGATTTTTTGCAACCAATTGCGTGCGGTGCCACTCCTAGTTGCTGCCAGCGCGTCTCAGGAAGAACAATATTGTCGAGCAGGGATTACACTGCATTGTCTTTAACGGACTCGCGCAGTCCGGCCTACTCGCGGGATCTGCCGGAACTGCTGATTGGGTTTGCCGCCATCATGGCAGTCTTGTGGCTGCCCACGCGGGAACAACTTTTCTTCGGGCCGATCGCTCTGCTGGCGCCGCTGGGGATAGTGCTATCGCGGCGTCCCACGCTCGACGAGCTTGGCCTGGGTACCCGCGGACTGATCGCCTCGCTCTGGATCTTGCCGGCGGCGATCGGCCTTTCTTTCGCCGGAATATTTGTTGCGCAAAAAGTCGGCACGCTGCACGAGCTCTACCATCCGGAGCTTCCCCACGTCTACGGCTACATTCTCTGGACGATTTACCAGCAATTTTTGTTGCAGGACTATTTCATGCCCCGGCTGACGCGCCTGTTGACCAGCGACCGCGCGATCGCCGGCGCAGCTGTTTTGTTTTCTGTCGCGCATCTGCCGAATATTCCGCTGGTGATGGCGACGTTGGTTTGGGGAGCAGTTTCCTGCCTGCTCTTCCGCCGGTACCGCAATCTATGGGTTCTTGGGCTGGCGCAGGGTCTGCTGGGCTTATGCGTCGCCATGTGCGTGCCCGATCTCATGATTCACCACATGCGCGTAGGGCTGGGATACTTCGCGTATCACCCCGGGGGACACTACGCGGGCTATCATCCGCCCACCGTGCGGTGATATTTGGCCTTCTGCATGAGTCACGCCTGAATTGGCTGCCCCAGCCTTCGCTGCGAATTTGCGTTAAGCACTGCTAGAACCACCACGACCAGAGCCAATCGACGCAGGTATGAGTAATCGTCGAGGCGGCGATGCGACGGCGGTCGCGCCAGGCGCGACCGTAGAAGATGCCAGCGATGGAGGCGAGCAGCACATAGCGCCAATTGATGTGCTCACCGATCAGATTTCGTTTATTGAAATGCGAAAGCCCGAAGAGGAGAGAAGCGGCGAACAGGGCGCCGTATCGTCCTAAGCGCCGCTCCAGAAGATTCTGCACCCAGGTGCGAAAGAAGAGTTCTTCCGGAACGGCGACGAAGAAGAAAATCGCGATCCAGCGCAGCAGGGCGGTCGCGATTGCGGGATGGTTCGGGTGCGGGTGAATGAAGCCGAGGCCCAGGCCCGTGAGGATCACCACTGGCGCGAAGAAAAGCAGCTCGCGCAGGCCAATTTTCCAGTCGCTCCATTGCAGGCGGAAATCGAATCCTGTGCCTGTGAGTTGACGGACTCCAAGAAATCCATACAAACCGGCGTCGACCAACAGAATCTTGCCGAGAGCTTCGCAGTCGCTGGGCCATGCGGGCTCGAACCAACGCAAATCGACGGCCAGGCCCAGGACGAGCAGAACCACGGCGTCGCGCCAAGTGCCGCGCTGCTCCGGATCGGCCTGCGCGGACCGGCTTAACAACCACGCAATCAGCACCGGCAGCCCGGCGTAGAGTACGAACCAATCCCAGCGGAACGTATGAAACGCGGCGGCGATTACCAGGTAAGGCAACACCAGGAGGATCGGAAGCAAGATGCGCACCGGAGCGGCGAGCCGGGCGATCGCTTGCATGGTGCCCTCAGGAAAAAATCCAAACGCAGCGGCCGGAGCCAACTCGGCGACAAAGACGGCAAACACCGCCGGCGTTACATGGGACATTGCAATTTCATGATAACGAACTTATCTGGCTGACCCAGCCGGTTCCGCTTGTGCGCCTGAGCGGGGGCGGCTAGAATTCGTCCGATCTTAGCTGTTGCTGGAGGCATTCATGTCGGCTGCCCCCGTTCTGCCCGGCTCATCCCCAGTTGCAACAGAACCCGCGCCGCTCTCCGAAGGCGCACGGATCGTGAACACGTTTATCGCTCCGTCGAAAACCTTTACGGATTTGCGGCGCAACGCAAGCTGGTGGGCACCGTTCCTGCTTATAGCGATTGTGTGGGTAGGCTTCGTGTACACGGTTAACAAGCAGATCGGCTTTCGAACAATCACCGAAAATCAGATTCAGATGGTTCCAAAAGCGGCTGAGCAGTTTGACAGGCTGCCTCCCGATCAGCGGGAAAAGCAAATCGCCGTGCGCACCAAAGGGACGGTGATTTTCGATTACTCCAAGTCGGTTCTGCGGATTGCCTGGTTCGCCATCATTGCGCTGATCCTGTTTGCGACCTTGAAGCTCGCCGCAGGCGTATCGGTCTCTTACAAACGCTCGCTGGCGATCGTGGTTTACGCCAGCCTGCCCATGGTGATCCAGCTATTATTGGCGATAGCGTCTTTGATGGCTGGGGTGAGCCCCGATGGCTATACGCCGGACAATCCTGTGGCCAGCAATCCGGGGTACTTCATGAATCCGGCGGAATCCCTTGTGCGCTATTCTTTGGCTACGCCTTTCGACATTTTTGCGATCTGGAGCTTAATTCTGACGGCTATTGGATTCACCTGTGTCGGCAAAGTGAAGAGAGGCACAGCGTTTGCGGTCGTGTTCGGCTGGTATTTTGCCGTCGCTCTGGCCGGGGTCGGCATTGCGGCAGCATTTTCCCGATAGCGATGAAGTGTCATGAAGGAGAAATAATGAAAACCACAATTTGCACTGTGCTGCTGCTCATGTCGACTGCGTTGTTCGCGCAGGAAAAGAATCCGGTCACTTCCGTCGTTAAGCAGATTCTGCCGCGCCAGCAGAAAAACCTGGTGGCTGCGGTCGAGGCAATGCCGGCGGACAAATTCTCGTATAAACCCACCGAGCCGCAGATGACGTTCGGCCATCTCGTTCTGCATATCATCGGAGCGAACAATCATTTGTGTTCGACGATCGGCAATATTGCCGAGCCCAAGCCGCCGATGCCGCTGAAAGATACCGACAGCAAAGACACGCTGGTTGCGGCGCTGAAGTCCAGCTTCGATTTCTGCTCGACGGCGCTGGACAAGTTCGACGACTCCAAACTCGGCGATGAGGTCGATCTCTTCGGAGGGCACAAAGGTCCGATGGCCTTCGCTGTGATTGCGCTGACGAATGACTGGGCGGATCACTACAGTACCGCGGCCATGTATCTGCGATTGAATGGATTGCTGCCGCCGACGGCACAGCCGAAGAAGTAAGTATCATGCGCGATTCGGGAGCGGGCACGGGTCGCGGGCGGAGATTAGAACTGATTCGGAATTCCTGACCCCTGATCTCTGATCCCGACCCCTGGTCCTACTTGATCTGTACGAGCTCTTCGGCAGGCTTCACGCGTGGCGTCGGCTCAGCCGGCGACTGTGGATCGCGCCATGAATCGAAGATCGATACCTGATGCACGCACGACACGGTGCAGTGCGGAGCACAGGATTTTTCCGTCATGTATTCGCGGCGTAGATCATCGCGCGTGTAGGTGGCCAGCGGAACTCCCGGATATCCGCGCTGCTGCGAGCAATAATGCACCAGCCCGTCCTCGCAAATGTACAGATAGCGGCCGCCGGCGCGGCAGCGCCAATCGTTCGGCAGGCCGCTGGCGATGTTGTCCTGGAACGCGTTCACCCGCGTGAAACTGCGCTTCTCGAGCGATTTCATCTCGTGATAAATGCGGCGCTCTTCTTCGGCTAGGGGCTGCAGTTGTCCGCTGCCATCGTGAATGATGCCGATGGTCGAGGTAAATCCCAGCTCAATGGCTCGCTTGCCGATCACCAGCGCATCCTGCGGATAACGGATTCCGCTGCCGACTACCGAATTGATGTTGACATGAAAATCCGCGTGCTCGGCCAGCAATTGCAGTTTCTTGTCGAGCACCTTCAGACTTTTTTTCGAGACGTCATCCGGATTCACGTTGTCGATGGAAATCTGCAGCCATTCGAGTCCGGCGCGATTGAGCCGCTGAATGCGTTCGGCGACCAGCAGATAGCCATTGGTGATCAGACCCGCGATCATTCCGTTATCGCGGATGCGCCGGATCACTTCGTCGAGCTCGGGATGCATGAGCGGCTCGCCGCCGGAAATGGTTACAACCGATGTTCCGAGTTCGCCCAGCTTGTCGATGCGGCGATACATCTCTTCGATCGGCACGGGTTTCGAGAAATCATCGAACTCGTTGCAGTAGGTGCACGCGAGATTGCAACGGCGCATGGGGATGATGTGCGCCAGCAGCGGATGGTCAGTCGAGGCCAGAGCGCGCGCGATCATCTGCGCCCCGCGCACATTTCTGTGGAGGGCTTTGGATGAGCGGCGCAGTTGGGTCCACGTGGAAGCCATATTTCCTAACTGTATTGATTATGCCAGCTTCGTTTGGCCTCTGCCGAAGCGGGCAGCATAATGCAGATTTAGGCTCGCAAATGGCGGAAAAGGTTCGCTGAGGTGTCAGCAAAAAAGCCAACTGCGATTAAGAACTGACCTGAGGCGCTGAAGCGCGACGTGTGTTCGATCAGCTTTCATGGCACGAGTGAAGTTCGTGCCCTTTCCGGCTGGAACATCTGCATGATGATGACAGCGACCGTGCATCCGCGTCTCTTTGGTAACGGATTCTGCTTGCTTTTTCGCCTTATGTTCGCCAATAATACCGGCATGGCCATCACACGCAGGCAACGGCAAGTCTACGACTTCATTTCGCGGTTCGTGGCGGAGAACGGGTATTCTCCGTCGTTTGAAGAAATCGGCAAGGGCCTCGAACTTTCGTCGCTGGCGACAGTGCACAAGCACATCACCAATCTGGAAAAAAAGGGACTGCTGACGCGCGACTACAACCGCAGCCGTTCGATCGATCTGCTGCCTCCCAAGGGACGGCTCAAGCAGGCCATGAGCGTGAATACGGGGATTGTGCTGCCGCTGCTGGGACGGATCGCAGCGGGCCAGCCGATCGAGGCGGTGGAGAATCCCGAGACAATTTCTTTGGCGGATTTCGTCAAGTCGAAGGAAGTGTTTGTGCTCGAAGTGCGCGGCGAGTCGATGCAGGATGAGCACATTGTCGACGGCGACTATGTTCTCGTCGAAAAGACGCGCACCGCGCATAACGGCGACATCGTCGTCGCGCTGGTCGATCAGAATGACGCAACGCTGAAGCGTCTCTATCGCGAAGGCGATAGCATCCGCCTGCAGCCGTCGAATGTGAACATGAAGCCGATTATCGTTCCGGCCGCGTCAGTCGATGTACAGGGAAGAGTGATTGGGGTGCTAAGGAAGTATTGAAGTACGCTGGATTGGAATTTTATCCGGTTTACTTAGGGAGAATCGCCGTGCCCAAACTCTATATCCACCATTATGATCGGGGACAATCGAGGCCGCGTTGCTGGCTTCGCTCGGACGCTTCAGGTGCGAGGCCTTGGGGCACGGAAGTTGGCGCACGGAACGCAGCGGATCAATTCTCCGGAAACCCGGGCACAAGCGGCACCACCCTAAGTTCCCGGTCGGGGGTCCCAGTACTTTGCGGCGACTTCAATGTTGAGGAGAGGACCCGGGGTCAATATGTGGTCTTCTGCGAACTCCGGGAACCCGAACTGCTCGAATTACTTCCCTCAACCATTCCTTGGTAGCCGCTGGCGGAGAGATAAGACCGTTCTACAACAAAATAGAAAACGCCCGGCGGTTTTGTTCCCGGGCGTTCCTCAAAGCCGATAGCTGACCGCCGCCTTACCCGACGTGCTTGTTGAGGGCCTGCGCGATTACTTCTTTGGGCTTGTAGCCGACGATCTGATCGACAACCTGTCCGCCCTTGAAGACAAGCAGCGTGGGGATGCCGGTCACGCGATAGCGCATGGGGGTGGCGCTGTTGGAGTCGACGTCCATTTTGCCGACTTTGATTTTGCCCTGATAATCCTTGGCCAATTCCTCGACGATGGGCGCAATCGCGCGGCAAGGGCCGCACCATGTCGCCCAGAAGTCCACGAGAACGGGCTGATCTGATTTCAGTACATCCTGATCGAAGTTCGCATCCGTAACTTCGACGATTCCATTGCCTGCCATTTCTTTTCTCCTCGTTGTAAACGTCGCGCTGTCGGCCGACGCTTCACCCGAGCGGTGTTGCCTGGCCTAGCGATCTGTATGAGTGCGTCCCTCTAAGGGGCGAGCTCACCATCTTAGCACTCCAATTCGATGCATGTATTGGTTCAAAAGTCGCAATGGGCCGGGAACGGGCCACCGATGGGACCTTCCGTCCGATCGCCACATCGGAGATGACTCCATAGCTCAGGCAGGCTGGGGGAAAAAGCGCGCAGGGCGTAACCTCAGGCGCTAAAGCGCTGTCCCATTTCCATCACCCTATGGCGCGACTGGAACTCGTGCCCTTCCCAAAACCCGCACGAAGGAGTCTTGCACATCCTCCGCAAGCCGTGCCCTTCCCAAAGCTATTTTGAGACGAGTTCTAGTCTAGAAAGTAAACTTCACTGCAAGCTGCATTAGACGGGCAGGAGCGGCGCTGACCACCTGCCCGAAGGTGGGCCCACTGATGTTGCCGTCCACGGAAGACGGACCATAGAACTGCGCGTGATTGAAGACATTGAATGCTTCGGCGCGAAATTCCAGCGACTTCGACTCGGTCAGGGGAACGCTCTTGCGGAGAGCAAGGTCGAAATTGTACATACCGGGCCCGTAGAAGAAGCGGCGGCGGGCGTTTCCGGGCTGCCCCAAGGGTTGCAGGCTGAAAAGAGCGGTATTGAAATAAGGCGCTCCATTTCTGGGATTGTGATTCAGTTGCAATAGCCCCGCCGTATATTGCGGCTCATCCACGCCAAAGTTGTTGACTCCGTTCGGCTCCGTGCCCAGCAGCGAGTTGTCGCCGTAGTTGTACAGAGTCACTGGGAATCCGGTACTGAAGCGGGTGATACCGGAAAGCTGCCAGTCTTTTGTCCAGCGGCTGTCTGCATGAGAAAGCCGCTCCAGGGGGAGCTGGTAATCGTAGCTGATGACGAAATTGTGCCGGACATCGAACGCGGAAAGAGCTCGACTTAGGCCTGGGTTGATGGGATTGACTTCCTCTCCCAGATTGGAAGATTGATCGAGCGACTTGCTGTAGGTATATCCCGCCAAAAGTTGCCAGCGATCGCCCTGATGGCGAAGGTTCAGTTGGAGAGAGTTGTAATTTGAATTTCCGATCGTAGCCTGATCGGTATCACTGCCGAAGTTGGAGCCCAGGGGCGCGCGCGTGCCATAGATGGTCTGGTTGGCTGCGGTCGTGTATACGTTGCTTTCGCCAAACGGCCCACAGGTCGGAGATCCCGGAGCAAGGTTGGAAGGCTGGCTCAGACTCAGGCAGAGCGCCGGATCTCCGGCATTGGCCTCTCGCAAGACGAGCAGCCGATGTGCCTGCGTGCCGACATAGCTTACGCTGAGCACTGTATTCGCGGCCAGCTCGCGCTCCAGCGAAAGCATGTACTCCTCGGTGTAGGGAATTCGATTGGTTGTGGAATAGCCGGGAACCCCGCTAATCGGAATATATTGCGACCAATTCACATTGGCATCCGGATAGCTCGCGGAGGAGTTCAGAGGCGCGAGACTGACCGGGAAATACTGGCCGAGATTCTCGCCGCTGGATGCTGTGATGAATGGATCGCTAAACAACGGCGGGGCTGGACTGCTGTAGGTGGTGCCATAAGGCGCGTTGGCCGCCAAAACACTTAGAGTGAGGGCTTCGATCGCGGTGTAGAACATCCCGAAACCGGCGCGCACGCTGGTCTTCCCCGGACCTCTAACCAGTTTTCCCCAGACAGAATCTGAATCGAGCTGCGGCGAGTAGGCTAGGCCGATGCGGGGAGAAAATTCATTGCCCGGAGCGGCCAAGGTTCGCCGCACTCCCGGGTCAGTCGGATAAAGAATCCCCGCCGGCGCGCCGGGAAAGACGATGGATTGGCGTCCCGGCTCAAAGGTTGAGATTTGATTGTACTTTTCGTACCAAGGCTCGATGCGATCCCAACGCAGACCATAATTCAATGTCAGAGTGGGGGTTGCGCGCCAGCTATCCTGCCCATAAATGCCGAAATATTCATTTCGTCCGTAAAAAGGATTCAGCTGGCTCTGATTGAATTGGCTGGGAATACCGAGAAGAAAATCCGCGAAATCGAGTCCGGTCTCACTGCCGGAAAAGAGAAATTGCCCATTGAACTGAGCCACTGGATGAGCGTTCACCTGGTCGTAATGGATTTCCGCTCCCACCTTCAGAGTGTGGCTGCGTAGGACCTGCGAAAAATTGTCGAGCCATTGATAGGTATGATTTATCTGCCTCAGTTCGTTCGTGTTTGTTCCCAGCGAAAAATTGCTGAACAAAACGCTCTCAACTCCCTCGGTCTGTGGCGAGAGCGCCACAATGCTCGGCGCCCCTGCATTCGGCAGTTCTGCCGGCACGACAAATCCCTGAGATGCCAGACTTACGCCCAGTCCGCCCTCAGGCTTGCCCAGCACCGCGCCGTCGCGCAGATAACTCATGTGAAATTCGTTGACTGCGTTGGCATTCAAACTCTTCAAATCGCTCAGGCTGAGGAGTTGGGATCGTCCGAAGTTGTGGGCCTCGAAGCCGGGAACGCTTGCCCCTCCTTGCGCCACGGGATAGGGATTGTTCTGCGCATAGTCGTCCAAAAAGTAGTAGGCCGATAACATGCCCCAGCGAGTGTTGGCATCGAGCCGATACGAGCCTTTGTCGTCGCGCAGGGTCTGATCGAAGGCTGAGGTCGAAAATGTCCCATTGGAATTGGTCAGCACGGGAATGTACTGCAGAAGATGATCAGCCGGACCTGGCCACGCAGATTGCGGAATACTCAGCGTGGGCAGGACGCACTGAGCCGTTGACGCGCAATTCGCAGAATATGTGAGCGCGGGACTGGAGGCCTGGTGCTCGCCTTGTACAAAGTAATAAGGCTCTCCGGCAGAAACTGTGTAACCGAGTTGCTGAGAGAGCACCGCGGCCCATCCCGGCCCGCTCACGGTCCTAGGTACGACGTTTCCGTTTGCCTGAATCGTGGCAAAGGAACTGGCCAGGGCCGAGAAATTTCCTGCGCGTTCTTCGGCAGAAGGGACGGGGATCTGTCCCGTGTCGACTCCCTGAGTCAGCCGGGTGCCTTGATAATCGGCAAAGAAAAATATCTTGTTTTTGCGGATCGGTCCGCCCAAGGTACCGCCAAATTGGCTCTGATCGAATGCACCGCGCGTGGGCGAGAAGTAATTACGCGCATCCAGATTCGTATTTCGCAAGAACTCGAATACATTCCCATGAAATGAGTTCGTGCCGGATTTGGTAATGACGTTGATCTGGCCGCCGCTGAATTCCCCGTATTCGGCGTCGAAATTATTGGTCAGAATCCGGAACTCCGCGATCGAATCAAGATTCGGAATGATCGCCGTTCCCATGTTGACGTCTTCTTCGACATCGCTTCCATTCACTATGAATCCGTTGGCAAATTCCCGCTGTCCGTTGATCGAGATTGTGCCCGGATTCAGATCACCCGAGGGAGCTAGGGCGCTGGCGCCTACGTCCTGCACGGTGTTGGCGGTGATCGAAGTCTCCGGCTCGATGCCCGGCTGAAGGGTCATCAGATCGGTATAACTGCGCCCATTCAGTGGCATGGCGGTGATTTCCTGGCTGACGATCACCTGGCCCATTTGCGAACTCTCAGTCTCGGGCTGGACACCGTTGTCCGTGACGGTGATCGAATCTGTTCTTTGGCCGGGCTGCAAAATCACGTTCATGCGGAGGGCGCTGTCGGTATCGATCGCGATCCCAGTGCGGCGGTATGGCCGGAAGCTGGTTTGCGTGATCTCGATGTCATAGCGCCCAACCGGCAGAACAGGAAAGATGTAGGCTCCCTGAGCGTTGGTCGAAGTAGTTTCGCGAACAGAAGTTTCCAGGTTGACTGCGGAAACGGAAGCTCCGACAACCACCGCGCCCGTTGGGTCCTTCACGGTTCCGGAGATGCTGCCGCCAATACCTGCCGCGCTCGCAAGCGGAACCAGGACAAGGATCAAGGGCAGACCTGCGAGGTTAGATCGCACGAGGCTAGATCTTGCGAGGCCAGATCGTACAAGGTTAGAGAGTAGGTTTCGAAAGGGCTTCATTCGATCAGCGCCGGGAGGTAGTTAATATCAGTTGCAACTCAGTCGCATCTAGAGCTAACATCTAAAAGGATGGCGGAGGACGGGCACTTCTGTCCACTTTCTGCCAAAGAATTCGTCGCACACCGATTGCGACCAGTTGAGACGAGAGTCAGTCGCGACGGGGAAAAAAGAGAAGCGAGTTATGCCTCTGCCTCAAACTGAAATGCCGGGACGTTTGCAGGCCCATTTTGCCGAGCGCGGAATCCGCATGACCGAGCAGCGCCGGGCCATTCTCCGCGTCATCGAAACCGCCAATAAACATTTGGACGCGAGTCAAATTTTGAGGAAGGCGCAGCGCTTGGACGCCCGCGTGGATCGCAGCACCGTCTACCGCACTTTACGTTTGCTGAAGCGTCACGGCCTGATTGACGAACTCGATCTGATGCACATCAACGGCGAGGGTCATTACTATGAGCGCAAGCTGGGAAAGGATCACATCCACATGGCTTGCCTGCGCTGCGGCAAGATTACTGAGTTCGTCAGCGACCAGTTCGATAAGCTCAAACTGCAGGTGGAAACCGATTGCCGGTTCTATGTACTGGTTTCCCGATTGGAAATCGGCGGATACTGCGCCGCCTGCCGCAGCGGGCGGTAAAGCCAGTTGCGAGTACTCAGTTCCAAGTACCCAGTACCCCAGTGATCGCGACCGAGAAGTGGGTACTAGGTGCTCGACGCGAATGTATCCCAAACAAGAAAAAGCGCCCTCGACTTTTCAGTCCAGGACGCCTCGGCAGCCCTCCCCCAGAACTGCCAAACTACCTCTGGATAGTAGGGTTCGCCTTTGCTGCTGTAAATGTCACTTTGGTAATAGCGCAAAGCTAAGATCGAGACTCGGACCTCGGTTCTACTGCTTTTGCCAACTCTGACCGCCGTCGCTCGTGGCCCAACTTTCTGGAGTCGAGGTGGTGACCGTCCCGTGTTGCGGGTCGGAGAACTCCACGCTGATCACATCGCCCGTGAGCACCGCGCCAGAAGAAGATGGCAGAACCCGCGTCCAGTGATCGCCTCCGTCGATGGAATGGAAGAGCGCAGCGTTCGACCCTCCGGCCCAGACTTCGTTCTCAGCCGTGGTGACGGCGCGGAAAAAGACCGGATTGGCGGACGCTTTGAGCGCTTTCGCCTGACCTGAGCTTTCGACGCCTGCGCTCTTCATCGATCCGGCTGCAGTCGCTCCGGTGGATTCGGGCATGACGCTCGCGTTCACTCTTACATCCTGCCAAGTCTTGCCCAGATCGAATGACCGCTGCAGTCCGCCGACGGCCGTGATTGACCACTGCGGATTGGCCAGGATTGCATCGGCGGAATTGGCCTGGGGAGGCGAAGTGGTTGCGGGCTTGGCCCGGCTCAGCGGACCAGAATTGTATGCCGCGAACTGCTCCTCCGAGCCGTTTGGAAGCTGCTGGTTAGCTGATTGTTGTGCCATCAGCACGGGCGGGGACGCTTTCTCCTGAGCCGCCTGTGATTCCTTGAAGGTAGGCTGCACATGCATCTGGGGATGAGCGAGCGCTCGGCGATCTTTCCCGGCGAGAGTTGATATTCCCGATTGAGGTGCGACCTTGGGCGTCGCCGATGAGTTCTGGGAGGAAGCTTGATTCTGTACGTCAGCGGCCATGGGTTGGGCAGGCGTGCTCTGCTTGGCCATGATTTGGTTTACGACAAGCGTTGCAGAATTCACCGCCGGATGCCGTTCGAATTCGACGACTCCGAGTGCGATCAGGGCCACCCCCGCGGTCGCAAATCCCCAGCGAAATGCGGGCCAAGTGAACCAGGGGCGGCGAGCAAGGGCAGCGGCAGTTTCCATGCTCTCTGTCACCGGCAAAGCCAGCGCGACGATCTCGCGACAGTTGGCGCAAGCGGCAAGGTGTGCGAGCACGCCTGCACGCTCCGGCTGGCGCAACGACCGCTCTGCGAAAGAGGTCAGAATGTCCGCATCCGGATGTCCGCTGACTGTCGCTCCCGCTTGTAGCCGCTCGCGTACGATTTGGGGAATGTTTTGCATTCAGCTTTCTGCCGTGTTCTTTTCTTTGCCCTCCGAGGGCTTGCTCGCTTTCAATCGCTACTCACGGCTCCCGCCGTGAGCTGCATTTTTACGCCGCTCCGCGGCTCAGCATGCGATTTCTATCCCAAGACGCTCAGCGCGATCCTTCTCGGAGCCGCGCCTCCACTCTCTTCTCGGAGAACGCGCCAGTTGCAGAATCTTGCGCAAGGCTACGGCGAATATCTACCTGGAGGTCGCGAACATCGGCTTCCAGGGCTTCTTCGGCTTGCCGGCGGGACATGCCTCGCCGCGCCAGGCCAGCCAGGATCTGCTTGCGCAGCAATTTGGCCAGCTTATCGAGCTTGCGGCTGATGGTGGATTCATGCAGGTCCAGCATGCGTGCGATTTCCGCCAGGGTACGGCCGTCCAGGTAATATGCGCTCAGAACAGTGCGATCCTCGGCGGGAAGTCCGGCGAGTGCCTCGTCCGTCGCGTGGCTCAGGCGCGGATCGGCTGCCGGAGTTGATGCGCGCTCCGGAGAAGCGAGCTGCATTCCCTCTTCCGATTCCTCTTCGAGGCTAACCAGACGCCTGGTCCGGCGATATCGATTCACGTACTCCTGCGCCAGCACCGTCCGCAGCCAGCCCTCAAGCGAGCCGCGTCCGGTGTAGGAGGCCAGTTTCGAAACCCGGCGG
The DNA here is from genome assembly GCA_963772045.1 of uncultured Acidobacteriaceae bacterium. GTDB lineage: Bacteria > Acidobacteriota > Terriglobia > Terriglobales > Acidobacteriaceae > Sulfotelmatobacter. The sequence continues at coordinate 675,254 of CAVYWC010000010.1, forward strand.
CCATCGCGCAGACTTGTGCCATAGAGGTCGGCATAAAGCGCATCGGCCAGTTCGCGCGCGGCAGAATCTTCGCGCGCAATGCGCAGCGCCGATTGATAGAGCTTCTCGCGAAAGCGGGTAAGAAACACTTCCCACGCCGAATTGTGACCAGCGGCGCAGGCGCGAGCTAGGGCCAGTTCATCGACTCGCAGGCTCAGAAACAAGGCACGCAGTTCCTGGTCGGAGCCGGATCCGCGGTGCCTTTCCCCAACTTCGCAGAGAATTTCGGCAAACCAAGTGCGCGTGAGCCCGAGTTTTTCGCTCCCGCTTTGCAGGTACAGCTCCGCCATCAGTTCATGGACGACGGATTGCACGGCGGAAGTGTTCTTCGTCAGTTTCATCCCAGGACACGCCGTTACGGATGCCAGTGCCGGACTTTGCTATGAAGATGACCCCTTCGATGCTACCAAGTTCTTAGACGTATGAGAGGCGAATTTTGGATGGACAAGGCGTAGCGCGGCTTCGGTGCGCAGGGCGGAGTGAAGAGCCGTCCGAGGTTAAGGAATCGGTCATCCCGAAGTTTCGCGTCATTATCAGCGAGGCTCGGGATCACCTTAATCCAAGATTCATGACGGGGGAGATCCTTCGCTTCGCCTGAAAACCGGCTGCGCTCAGGATGACAAGCCACCCGAATAGTCCTAGGACTCCTGCAACGACTCCGAAAGCTCTTCCCACTCCCGAAGCAGCGTGGCGTGATTGGATTTTTGGCGCTCCAGTTCCTCCGCCTGCCGTTGAGTTTCGTCCGCGCTGATGAAATTCTGCAGAGCCGTTTCGCATTGCGCGATGGATGCCTCGGCGCGGCCGATTTCTTTTTCCAGTTCCTGGACGCGATCTTCGATCTGTTTCCGCTTGATGGGATTTAGCCGCTTTTTCGCAGCGTCCAGCTTGGGCTCGCCATTCGAGCCGCGATCCCCGTTTGTAGGTTGGTGCGGTGAAGACCCACTTCCGGCAAAATCGGCGAGAAGCGGGGCGCCCACAAGGGATGCATTCAAAGACGCGGGGTGCCCCGTAGCCTGCCCTGAGCCTGTCGAAGGGTCTCGCAGGTTTTGCGAAACGCGGGAAGCCGGCACATCGGCGAGCGTCGGCGCGACCTCCTGGCCGCCTTGCTTGCGCCAGAGATAGTCTTCGTAATTGCCGGGAAAAACTGCCACCTTGCCATCGCCAACCTCGAAAACCCGCGTCGCCAGCTTGTCGATGAAATAGCGGTCGTGCGACACGAAAACCACGGTTCCGGTGTACTCCATCAGAGCCGTCAGCAGGACGTCTTTGGCGCGCAGATCGAGATGGTTCGTGGGTTCGTCGAGCAGTAGAAAATTGGCAGGATGCAGGAGCATGCGCAGCAGCGCGTAACGGCCGCGCTCGCCGCCGGAAAGAACGCCGATTTTCTTGAAGACCTCGTCGTCGGAGAAAAGAAAGCATCCGAGCAGGTTGCGCAGCTCGGTTTGGCTCGATCCGGGAGAGACATCGCTGAGATCGTCCAGAATGCGGGCATCCGGATTCAGTTCTTTGTACTGATCCTGCGCGAAATAGTCCGCCTGCACGTTGTGGCCGAGACGAAATTCGCCTTGGGTTAGCGGCTCCGTCCCGGCGAGCAACTTGATCAGCGTGGATTTTCCTGCGCCATTTACGCCGACCAGGGCGATGCGGTCTCCGCGCTCGATCATGAAATTGACGTGACGGAAAACTTCGATCGGCGCGCCGGGTTTCCCAGCGCCTGCCGCGCCCGCCCGAACCCGGGCTGGATAGCTCTTCGCGACACCCTCGAACTCCGCCACAATGCGCCCGCTCGGCTTGGGCTGTGGAAATTTGAAGTGGATCGTTTTTTCTTCCGGAGGAACTTCGATCCGGTCCATTTTCTCCAGTTCCTTGATCCGGCTCTGGACCTGCTTGGCTTTGGTCGCCTGATAGCGGAAGCGATTGATAAACACTTCCAATTGGGCGATGCGCTCACGCTGATTCTTGTATGCCGCCTGAAGTTGCTCGTTGCGCTGCGTCTTCTGCGCCAGAAACTTGTCGTAGTTGCCGGTGTAAAACCACAACCGCTTGTTCCAGATTTCGACGATTTTGTTGATCGTGACATCGAGAAAATAGCGATCGTGCGAGATCAGGATGAAGGCATATGGATAATCGTGAAGATATTCTTCCAGCCAATTGCGCGCTTCGAGATCCAGATGGTTGGTCGGCTCGTCGAGCAGCAGCAGGTTTGGCTTTTGCAGCAGGAGCTTTGCGAGAGCGAGGCGCATCTGCCAGCCGCCGGAAAACTCGTCGGTTTGCCGCTGCCAGTCTTCTTTGGTGAAACCCAAACCCATCAGAACTCGTCCGACTTCCGCCTCGATCGAGTATCCATCGCGGGTGCGGAATTCGTGCTCTAAGCGACCATAACGGTCGGCCACGTCGGCAAAAGCGGGACTGGTGTGATCGAGTTCCGCCATGCTGTGCATGAGCGTTTCGAGTTCCCTTTCGATCGCGCGCAGGTCGTCGAACACCGACATACATTCGGCGAAAACCGTACGGCCGGAAAGCGTAAGCCCGTCTTGCGGAAGATATCCCGCCGATGTGCCCTTCGCGACGGTGAGCGCGCCGTAGTCGAGCGTGTCCAGGCCGGCCAGAATCTTCATCAGCGTAGACTTGCCGGTACCGTTCGCGCCGACCAGACCGATGCGATCCTGTGGCGTGATCAGCCAATCTGCATTTTCGAAGAGAAGTTTGGCGCCGAAACGTTTTCCGGCGCCGGCAAGGTGAATCATGCTGGAATTATCGTAACAGGGGCTTGGGGATCAGTAAGAGATTTGGGCAGAGTCGGAATCTGTCAACACTTCACGATTCCCTAACGGATCAGCGGCAAGAACCGCCCTATCTCAGGACCAGGCTCTGTCCGGGTCACGCCTTCGGTCTAGCTCTTCGTCCGGAAGCGAGCATTCCGGAAAGCTGACGGATGCTCTCCCGCAGAGTTTCGAACGCGACATCAACAGGTGTCTGTTTTTGTTTAACGTCCGAGAAACCTGCAAGCATTTCTTCGGCAGCCATTTTGAAGCGATTGCTGCTTACCTCATCCATCGCAAGGAAGCGGAATGCCTGCGCGAGTGGAACACCGTCCGCACCCGTGTGCAAAAATTCAATCTGGGCGTTCACCTTCCCCAAAACGGTAGCCATAGTCATTTCACCGAGTGTTCCCGCAGCAATAGGCCCTTTCACCAGCAGAGCCGATCCCCCTGTCAGGGAGAGACGCTGAATGACACCGATGAACTTCTGCTTATCGATTGTGAAGAGTGCTTTTTGTTGGTGCGGGACACGGATTCTAGGTGGCCGGTGCTTGAGGGCCTTGTCGATCTTTCGAGGCATTGTAGGGAGGATTACAACCGGCTAAAGGGCAGTCAACATTACCTAAGTGTTTCGGCAAAGACGTTTTGTTGCTGGCTAAGGAAAAAGTTCAATATCGGCAGCGGGGTACTGTCCAAGAATGAGTGTGAAGGCGACATTTTCACCGACCAAAATACGTCGATGTCAGCGCTCGAGGAGCACCGCACAAAAATCAGGCATTTTGAGAAGATGATGGGCCGCTAGCAGGATTTGCACCTTGGGGTGAACTATTTCAGCTTCACGAAGAGCAAAACGAAGATCGCCCACACCCCAACGGTGACGGGGAATTGCACCACTGCTGCATCGCGCATCCAGCCTCCCCTAGGGAGAGCATAGGTAAGGACCATCATCGCGAGAGCGGTGAGCGCTCCCAGGACCAGTTTACTTTTCCAGTTCATGAGGTTTGACCTGACTTTTCCTTTTACCCGGACTTACCTACTCGCGAACGGGGGCAGTATAGGCTTCAGAAAGCAGCTGGCACAAGTGGTTATTCATGGTTGGCAGTCGGTCGACGAGAACGGGCGTTTGCGTCGGCTTGCGCCGTTTGTTCGCCTTTTTGCGGGGAAATGAGTGAAATCGCGGGTGTCTGTTGAAAAACTACTATCTTGCCAAAATAGCCGGAATTTGGGAGATAGAAAATGTCTAGCAAAACGGAGATCGTCGTTTGTAGGGCTTCCTATCGCAAAGTTTTTTCGGCGATTTTCTGGTGAGCGAGTTTTTCAACAGCCACGCGATTTTTCGTCAACTGCTGAGTGGGTTCAGTTTGAATGGGAGCATCAATCTAATGGGCAGAAGGAAGAGGCTGATTGAACAGGTCGGAAGCGATGTGGTCACCTAGCTCCCACGGCTTGTACGAATCGAAGTTCGACAATATGACAATGCAGACTCGATCATCTGGGTAGCGTTGGATACTGCTGGAAAATCCTTCAACCCCTCCTCCGTGGTAGTAGAGCAACCTTCCAAACTTGAGCCGCGACATCACGACTCCATAGCCGTAGTGCTGTCCTTCATGCGTAGCCTTAGGGTATTCGGTGAACATCTGTTTCAGAGAGTCAGCCGAGAGCAATTTCCCGTTCTCCAGCGCTTCGTTCCAGCGGTACATATCCTCGACCGTGGAATAGATGCTACCCGCAGAGAATGGAACACTCATGTCGATGAAGTCTGCGTTCGCGATGTGGCCGTCGATGATTTCGTACCCGGAAGCCCTCTCTTTGAGGATGTCCCGTGCTCTGTCATAGCCCGAATCCCGCATCCGCAGCGGCCCAAAAATATTGCCCTTGAGGAAGTCTGCATAGGATTGGCCCGAGATCTTTTCCACGATCATGCCCAGCAAGATGTAGCCGGTGTTGGAGTAGCTCCAGTTCGTTCCCGGCGTGAAGTCCAACGGCTTGTTTGCGACAAGTTCGATCATCTGTTGCGGAGTCGCTCCGATGCGTCTGATTTTTGCAAGTTCAGGGCTGCTGGTGTAGCTCGGGATTCCCGATGTATGGGTAAGCAGTTGATGGACGGTGATCGCCTGCCACGCCGTCGGTAGACCGGCTAGATATCGCGAGATAGGGTCGCGTACGTTCAAGCGACCGCGTTCTTGCAGAAGCAAAATGCAGGCGGCCGTGAACTGCTTGGTGAGGGAAGCGATTCTAAACTTCGTACGGACGGTGTTATTTGCTCCCCATTCTTCATTTCCCAACCCATACGACTTCTCGAAGACAATCTTTCCGTCGATTCCAACCAGAACGGATCCCCGAAAGAAGTGGGTAGCGGTCTCCGAGTGGATGTATGCGTCTTCTTTCTCGAGCAATTTCGATCTATCAATTTGTCCGAAAGTGCTCGCCGCAGAGAAGACGCCACACAGAATCACCGCTCGGAGTGCAATACGGAAGGAGCACACTCGGAATGCCATGTGGAGATTATCGTCGCTCACGATAATCATGGCAAAGGTTGCCGTTAACAAGGCCATATCGCTCAAGTTCCCAGTCACGGGATTTGAGTGCTACCCCGTCGCCCAGCGGCTCTATTCGCCACAATTTGAGGTCTCACTACAAAGATCAAGAAATTCAGTAGCGCGAGAGTGAACACCGCAATCGGCACACAAACTCGGGCGATAACTTCACGTCCGAGGAAGCGAAGCCGATCGCCACACCCGCAAGACCCAAGACGTTTAGCGTTAGGGCACGTTTCCATACTGGCCAGCTGTCGAACGTCACTGATCACTCCTTTCGAACTCGGACGCTTGGCATTTTATGCTCAGAACGATAGAAGAGGCGCAGAGAAACAATCGCCTTTGGGCGTAGTTGACGAGAACAGGCCATAGCATAAGCTTGCGTCGTTTGTTCGCCCTGGAACGCAGCTACTGAGAGTCAGCTTTTTGGAGGGTGGTCGTGTCTGAGCTGCACAATTACGGCCAAACCGGGTCTGCGATCGGATCTTTGGCGCTTGCCACGACCCGCGCGTTGCGCGCTCCGGGATACGCTCCCCAGAGTTCGCTGTGAAACTGGATGCGCTCCAGGGCGCGGTCGACGACGGATTCGAGTTCGTGGCGATACTTCACTTCGCGTCCCTTGGCCAGTCGGCGCTTGGCTTCTTCGGGGCTCACCCAGGTGGGCTTGCGGTTCGATTCATCCGGACGGCGCATCTGGTGCACTTCCATCAGGAAGGCCTTGACGACGAATTCCTGCACGCCGCCCGGTTGCCAGAACATGCCCTTGGAATGAATGTAGAGATGGAAGTGACGCGGCTCGATGGTTCCGATGGCGCCAGCTTCTTCGTTCGCTTCGCGCTCGGCCGCCTGGCTGTGAGAGAGCCGGGGCTCGGTCGAGCCTTTGGGGAACGTCCACTTACCTCCGCCGTTGGTGTTGACCAGCAGAAACTCGATCGCGCTGCCTCGTCTGCGATAACACACTGCCGCCACCTGCAGCGGCAACGACTTCGAAGCGCGGGCTGAGCCCATGGGCGAATCCCCTCATATTCAGATTACCTGCAAGACGTTTCAGCCATGTTAATCTGCAACAAAAAATGTGCAATGGGAGGTTACGAAAGAGTTACCTCCGATTCCCCAAAGTCACGCGTTCCGTCCGCTTACGGCTTCGTCGCGCGGCACCTATCCCGCGAACATTTTTACCGCAGAGTGAGCGAGACGCGACCCTGAGCGCTTTTGTCGACTCATATTCGCGAATTCGTAAGAGCAAGGAATTCGCGACATTAGAGAAGATCGACGTTTTCTCGCGCCACTTTAGCAGCCCTGTTGCGCGACTGCCAGCAAAGGGCTGGTTACAACTCGCGCCGGCATAGACAACGTCCAACATTAGGAAAACAGATCGCAGTGATAAACAAAAGTCACTTGCGTTGCAAAGCCAAAGTGCGTTATCTACTTCGCAATGACGCTGTAACCCCGCATGGGCGCGGGGTTCGGGGGGCCTGGACATGATTCCGGAATCGCATCCGTTGCGGCAATTGTTTGAAGATCTCGTGGGACATCATTACGCTCACGAAATCGGCATTCGCGATCCGCAGATTGTGGCGTACGTTTCCCATCTGCTGGCGGAGTTTTGCGAAGCCGATCAGCTTTACAAGATTCGCGACGCGTCCAGCCGCCCGCTGGACGATGTGGGCGAGATGCTGGTGGAGTCGGACCCGGTCTACGGTCCAGCTCCGTCGTTTGACCGCGAACGCCAGGTGCGCAAACACATCGGCGATTACGCGTTGTTTTTCGCGGGAATGTTCCCCGAGAGCATCAATCACCTTCGGTTGCGGCGTCACCGGCTGGAAAACTTTATCGAGTGGATCAAAGCCGGCAAAGAGAGCTACTACATCGTTTCGAAGTTCGAGCATTTCGAGTACGCCAAAGTCGCGCCCATGTTTGCCAGCCTGTCGCGGAACTTCGAGCAGTGCGTCTACGGCCTGAACATGGTCAAGAACGATCTGGAGGAGATGCAGCATCCCATCGCGCGCCGCACGGACGAGTTGATCATGTAGTAGAGATCGCGGGGAAGCGGATCTTGTGGGGCCGTTGATCAATCGATCCGTCGGCTAATGCCTTCGTTCCTGATCACTTCGATCGGCAGTGTCATCCCCGATGTCGGCGGAATTTGCCCTGCGATAAAAGCTCAACACGGCATCCCCTTGCACCACCTTGCGGAACTTGCGTAGAGGGCCAAACTCCTCGCCGGGATCGAAGTGCTTCTCGTGTTCGGCGATCACGACTGTCATGGCCCAGATCACAGGGGAGTGGGCAAGGGCCAGCAGCGATGCACGGTATGCTTCTTTCATGCGGTAGGGTGGATCGATGAAAACCACGTCGGCGGCCACGTGCTCGCGTTCCATGCGCCAGAATGCACCGGGCATCTCCGCATGGAGCACGCGAAATCCGCTCGCAATGCCAAGGCTATTGAGGTTCTTGCGGATCAAATCGGCGGCCGCAGCCGACGACTCGACGAAATAAACCTGCTTTGCCCCGCGGCTCAACGCTTCGATCCCCACGGCCCCAGTTCCGGCGAACAGATCCAGCCAGACTGTACCTTCGAGGGCCGCCGGGTTGCCCGCGCTCAGAACGTTGAACAACGTTTCCCGCAGCCGGTCCGAGGTCGGACGAATGTCCAGGCCGGGCAGCGAACCCAACGGACGGCTACGGTATTTTCCTGCAATGATCCGCATGTCTCTGTACCTTTGGCCGCGACCCGAGCGGAACTCCTCCATGTAGAATAACTGTTGCGAGCCCTATGCGAAGCTGGTCTATTCCCGCGGGACATCTGTTTGGCGTTGACGTACGAATTCATCTGATATTTTTTCTGCTGCCGCCTTTCATTTTCTGGAACGAGTTCCAGGCGCATCACGGGAGCGCGAATGGCCCCCGCGACCTGGCCTTGACCGGCATCATTCTGGCTTGTGTTGCGGCCCACGAATGCGCGCACATTCTGGGGGCGCGTCGCTATGGACTTGTGCCGAAAGCCACAATTCTGTTGCCGCTGACCGGAGTCACGCTCTTCGACGAGCCGCACGCGGAGAAGCCAAACAACAGCGGCTTCTTGGCCCGGGAGATTCGACTCGCGGTGGTTGGGCCTCTGGTCAACCTGGCGCTCGCGTTTCTCACTGCCGGTATCGTGATGGCCGTCAATCCGGCCATTCCGCTTTTGAAGTGGCCGTTCCTGCAGTCGGGAAATCTGCCGAGCAGCCTGGTGTGGGCGAATCTCTATTTGGCAATCCTGAATTGCCTGCCCGCTTATCCCATGGATGGCGGCCGCATTCTACGAGCTGTTTTCTCGCGCAAGGTCGATTTGAGCTCAGCCACGCGGCGCGCTGTTTCCATCAGCAACGCCATCGCCATGGTTCTGATGGTCGCAGGCTTGTTAAGCGACAACTGGCTCACCATGATTGGAGTGATCATTTTCTGCGCCGCGCAACTGGAAGGACGCGCGCTCGTATTTCAGTCGGTGCTCGACAACGTGAGCCTGGAAGAAGTCATGCTCACCGACTTCGCCACGCTGTCGCCCGCGGACACCCTGGAGGACGCTCTCGACAAAGCCGTGCATTGCCTGCAGGACGATTTTCCGGTGATTCGCGGCAGCGATATGGTGGGCGTCATTTCCAAGCAGCGCATTCTTGACGCGCTGCGGGCGGAAGGCAACGGCTATGTGCAGGCCGTTATGAATAAGATCTTCGAAGTCTCGTTGCGCAAAGAATCGCTGGGTTCGGCGTTTCGCAAACTGACGGCAAGAAATTCCAGCATCATTCCTGTGGTAGAAGATCAGCGCTTAATTGGAATTGTCACTCTTCAGAACCTGATGCATTCCATGACCTTGCTCGCCGAAAGCCGCAAACTCCGGCGCGACCAGCTGGAGGAGTGAACTGTCTCAGACTCATTCAGAATACCCATTCCTCGGGTTGAGTCGTCCCTTCAGTTGCATTGCCCGGATAGTTGAGTCATCCTGAAAGTTCGCGTTTTTGCGAGCGATGGACCCAAGCCACACTTAAGCGGCGTGCACGATCCCACCCGGCCGAAATCCGCAACACACGGCGAAACTTTTGTGCGTTTCGACACTCCAATCAGGCAGGTTATCTTGGGGAATGCTATGACTAAAGCCTGGTTCCAGACCGTGATCGTCTTGTTGGGTGCAACCTTGTTGGGCTCGATGCTGGCTGCAACCGCAGGCAACGCCAGAACGGGCGCGTCGAACGCCGTGCCCGCGCCGACAGTTGACGAGAAAGTTGCCACGGCTCCGACCCGCGAAACCGCGGTTCTAGCCGGAGGATGTTTCTGGGGAATCCAAGCCGTCTTTCAACACGTGAAGGGCGTCATCACCGCAACCTCCGGCTACTCCGGAGGATCGGCGAAGGCTGCGGAATACGAGGTCGTCAGCACGGGCGAGACCGGACACGCCGAATCGGTCCAGATCGTTTTCGACCCGTCACAGGTGACGTATGGCGAGTTGCTGCGCGTGTTCTTCTCGGTGGCCCACGATCCCACGGAGTTGAATCGGCAGGGTCCCGACGAAGGCACGCAATATCGGTCAGTCATCTTCTACGCGAATGCAGAGCAGCAGAAGATTGCCGAAGCGTATATCGCGCAACTCGATGCCGCAAAGGTATATCGCCATCGCATCGTGACGCAGGTGGTGCCGCTGGCCGCGTTTTATCCGGCGGAAGCCTATCACCAGAACTACGCGGCGTTGCATCCTAACAATCCGTACATCGTGTTCAACGACGCGCCGAAAATCGACCATCTGAAGAAAGAATTTCCCGAGCTGTACGTGACCCGGTGAGCCGGGGGGACATGTTCGATTCCGATCTCGATCGCGAACCATCCACGAATATGCGCAGACGCGCTTTTTTGGCGAGCGCGGCCGCGGCTTTCGCCGGACTGACTTTGTGGCAATGGAGAAAACCAGTCGTTCTCGGAGCGGCGGGCGCGAATTCAACAGAACCGCAGTACGTGGAGATCGTTCTCTTCGCGGACTCCGGCGTGCGTCTGAAAAGGGTGCGCATCGCGAAGGTCATCAAGACGGCGGAAGAATGGCGCCGTCAACTGGGGGCCAACGGGTTCGACATCACGCGCAACGCCGACACGGAGATGGCTTTTTCCGGGAAGTACTGGAACCTGCACGACAACGGCATGTACCGCTGCATCGGCTGCGACAGCGCGCTGTTTGATTCCGTAACGAAATTCGACTCCGGCACGGGATGGCCCAGCTTCTGGCAGCCGATCGCTCCCGAAAACGTCATCGAGGCGCGCGACACGACTTGGGGCATGGTACGAACGGCGGTTTCGTGCACCGAATGCGACGCGCATCTCGGACACGTTTTCGACGATGGTCCGCAGCCGACCGGCCTGCGGTATTGCATGAACTCGGCCTCATTACGGTTTGTGGCGAGAGGCTGAAATTTATCGTGGGCCCACACTCCGCCTGGACCGCGGAAATATATTTGGTTTTCTATTGCTCCGGCTGCATTGACTGCATGGGCGGGTTGACGGGCTTAAGACCTCCGAGTTATCGAAATTCAAACAGTCATAAGTTCTAAGTTTTCCTCTTTCTTCCACAGGGAAGTCCGGCCGTCCACACGTTTTTCACAGGCAGGCAATTTTTTGCTGTTGCGGGCCGGAACAAGATGGCTGAGAGTGGGTGCAGCGAAAAACGTGGTGAGTTTCTAGACTTTCCGAGTGATTGCGGTTGAGCCAGCGGCGAGCCGATAATTCTCGAGGGTGAATTATCGGGGGAATTCCAGAAAAACGCGCACAGCGCGAACTGGTTGCCCGGGCGTTGCGGCCTCCTCCCATCTTGCTCTTGTAGCGGGACAGGGCTGCTGGCTTCCGTAGCAGTTGCGATTGTTGGTCGTGAGATCAGCGAAGCAACTGGTTTTGGCAAAGGTGGTGCTCATTGCTCCACGCGAGCATGAGTACTGTCGGGCCAAAACGGTCATTCCGCCGCATCAGCGGCGACCAAGGAGTTTAGGAACCCACGTACGATGCGGTCCGGGTGGCTGGCCTGGACCGCATTCGATTTTCTGAGGTTCTACCGAGCTTCTTCCAGTTTGCGGCTGGACCGGAGCTGCGCCTTAGAGCTTTTCTTGGATCCTGCGTCGCGGTCTACCAGTCGCCCCAGTGCGCTGTCGTCATCTGCTGGAACTTCATCTTCCACACGTCGCCTTGTTTGACCCAAAGTGTGCTGAAGTGCTGATAGCGCGGGGGTGGACCTTCGTCCTCGGAGCGCGGCACGCGGAAGACGACATCATAGGTCACGATGGCCACGCCATCGTTCACGCTCACGACTTTCATATCGTAGGGCAGGATGTCGATGCCACCGCTGGAAAAGCCGTCGATCATGTCCTGGCGGCCGGCCAATTCACCATCGAAGGAAACGAATGAGAAATCGTCGGTGAGAGTGCGCTTGAAAAATGCCGCATCGCCCTTCTTGGCGGCAGCGATGAATTCTTTCTCGTTGGCAATCAGGGTCTGCTCCAGCGGGGACAGAGGCTTGGCGGGCGGGTTGGCGGTCTGCGCGAGCGCTCCTGTGATCAGAAATGCACAGAGGAAACACGATCCTGGAATCAATGACATTTTCATTTCGCCCTCCCTGGTTTGAAAACGGTGATTGAAGCGCATGGCTCGAACAAGTGCTGGGTCGAACAAGTGCCGTTCGGAAAGATATTAATCGATCTGGTCGGTCACTCCAGGCAATCCATCGATGCTCTGCCGATTCTTCTCCTTGCGATAAATCCTGAGGCCTTCCGTTCCCCGCTTGCGGCACCAGGCCGGCAGATCGGGCCGCTCCGACTCATATTGGAGACGCGGCACGCCGTATCCGCAGGAATCGCTGATGCGCGTGAGTTCGACAACAATAATGGCACGAGTTCCCTCATAGACGGGGAAATGTGCCTGCAGAGCGGGGAACTCAGGCTCGTGCGGCTCGACGACGCGTCCGTGGCCGTGCAGGCGCAAAACCTTTGGCGCACCCTGAAAGGCGCAGAACATCAGCACGATACGCTGGTTCTCCCGGAGGTGAGCGATGGTCTCAACCCCGCTGCCGAAAATGTCGAGATAGGCGACGGTTTTCGGCCCGAGGATGGGGAGCGTGTCCAGTCCTTTGGGAGAAGCATTGACGTGGCCGTCAGGATCGAGTGGAGCGGTCGCGACGAAAAAAATCGGCTGCTGCTTGATGAAGGCTTCCAGATGAGAGTCGATTTCGGGATAAGTCTTCGCCACGGCTACCCTTGGATGGTTCGCGCGAGTTCGCCCCGCGCAACGGAAACCTGTTCGCCGGTCGCAAGATTCTTCAACGCGAATGCGTCGGCTTTCACTTCGTTTCCCCCGACGATGAGAATGTATTTCGCCCCGGCTTTCGTTGCCATTTCAAAAGATTTCTTCAGACGGAAATTTTCATCTCCCAGTTCGACGATTATGTCGTGACGGCGGAGTTCCCGGGCCAGCCGCGCCGCTTCACGGTTCATGCCCGGGCCGAGTGGGGCGATATAGGCATCGGGCTTGGGCGCGATGCTCTCAGCCGATCGCCTTTCTTGAAGCGACATGACGAGCCGATCTTCGCCGATGGCGAATCCGATGCCAGGCGCTGGAGGGCCACCGAGCGCTTCCGACAATCCGTCGTACCGCCCGCCGCCTAGGATTGCGTTCTGCGCGCCCAGAGCGCCGTGGGTGAACTCGAACGCCGTGCGCGTGTAGTAATCGAGGCCGCGAACTAAACGGTCGTTTTCACGAAACTCGACCCCGGTCGCTCGCAGAATGTCTTTCACGGCTTCGAAATGTTGGCGACACGGCTCGTCAAGAAACTGGCTGATGCGCGGCAGCGTGTCGATGATTGGCTGATCTTCGGGAACTTTGCAATCAAAGACACGCAGAGGATTGGTGACGGAGCGGCGCTGGCAATCGGCGCACATTTTGTCTTTGACCGGCTCAAGGGCCCGGCACAGAGCTTCGTTGAATTTGGCGCGGTCATTGGGACATCCGACCGAATTCAGTTCGAGATTCCAGTCGGTGATGCCGAGGTGGTCGAGCAGCGTGGCCAGCATTTCGAGAATCTCCGCATCGCGCGCGGGCGAGTCGCTGCCGGATGATGCCGGGCCGATCACTTCGGCGTCGATCTGATAGAACTGCCGGTAGCGTCCCTTCTGCGGACGTTCGCGGCGAAACATAGGCCCGATGCAGAACAGCTTGTTCAGCCCGCGATCCCACATCTTGTGCTCAATGTACGCGCGTACGATGCCGGCAGTCGCCTCGGGGCGGAGGGTGAGAGACTGCGCCTTGTCGCTGGCTGCTCTTCCGCGATCCTCCCAGGTGTACATCTCTTTCGAAACAATATCCGTCTCTTCGCCGACACCGCGGGCGAACAATTCTGTCGACTCGAAGATGGGCGTGCGGATTTCCTGGAAGTTGTACGCGCGGAAGACGTCGCGCGCGGTGGCTTCGACAAAATTCCACAGCGCCGTTTCCGGCGGCAGAAGATCTCGCGTTCCTCGGATGGCTTTGATCATGCTTCAGTCGTTCGTGAGTCGTGAGTCGTGAGTCCCGAGCCCCGAGTCGTGAGCCCTTGGTCGTCGGCCCGGACGTGGTCCCGGAGAGTTGAACCCACGGCTTGCGCCGTGGGCTGTATTCTGTCGCCGCTTCGCGGCTGTCATCGGGCTGCTTCTTTCGCCGCTGGTGGGATGACACCTCCTTGAGTCATGCCTCACTCGCCACCCGGTACTCGCCACTTGGCACTCGGGTATTCGCTGCTACCGCTCGCTCAAATAGTCCTCTTTGTATCCCAGATAATTGCTAGCGTACCGCATGATTGTCTCATCCTCAGCGGGCGTAAGCTTGCGGCGGAATTTTCCCGGAGAGCCCATCCACAGCGATCCCGGTTCGACCATCGTTTTCTCGGGAATCAGCGTGCCTGCGGCAATGATCGATCCCGCGCCGATTCGTGCTCCGTTCAAAATGATCGATCCCATACCGATGAGGCAACGGTCTTCGATGACGCATCCGTGCAGCGTGACCGAATGGCCGACAGTCACGTATTCGCCAAGATAGACGCCGTAGAGCTGCTTCATCCCGTGCAGGACGCTGTTGTCTTGCACGTTAGAATGCGCGCCGATGCGGATCTCGTGCACGTCGCCGCGGAGGACGGTGTTCATCCAGATCGAGGCGTGCTCGCCGAGCACGACATCGCCAATAATCTGGGCGGATTCGTCGATGTAGCAAGTAGCCGGAACGGTCGGCCGCACGCCTTTGTAGGGTCGAATCATGCGCTTCGGGGAACCTTGAAGATAACATGAGCGAGTCCTGAGTCCTGAGTCGCCAGTCGCGGGTTCTGAGTCTTGAGTCGCGGGTCGGGAGCACACGGACTCGATTAACTCCGCTCACTCCCTGATGCCTCATCAATGCGTCATCCCGAAGCCTCGCGTTTTCGCGAGCGAGGCGAGGAATCTCGCGGGAGAGGACCGTTGCGCGGGAGATCCTTCGCTCCGCCTGAAGGGCGGCTGCGCTCAGGATGACATCACCAAGACCGCGCAGCGCACTTCGTTTTCATTCCCAACACGGGAAAGCACTCAAAAAAGATTCGCCCGATCACTGACGTTTTCCCGCAGCGATGCTATACAAAATTCTGTTTCCTCCTGCGGAGAGGCTTTCCGGCCGCGCAATTCCTGAGAGCGCTTTCCGGCACTTCTCCGCAGCTTCCGTCTCGCGTCCGGTTAACGCGCGCCGGTCGTCCCTCCGAGCAGATTCTGCGGTGCAGGAACGACGAGTATGACTTTTGCGCGCGCTTCGCTTTTTCTCTCGGCTACGATCCTCATTAGTGCGGCATGCGTTGTGGGGCAGGATTCCGCTACCGGAGCGATCCGCGGTAGCGTGACGGATGCGAGCGGCAGCCGCATTGCCCATGCCGCGGTCGCGATTGTGAACACGGCAACCAGCGCGCGATATATCGCAATCAGCAATCAGGAAGGCAGGTTCGCAATCGAACTGCTGCCTGCGGGAGACTATTCGCTGCGAGTGGAAGCTGAGGGCATGTCTCCGCAGGTCACTCCACAGCTGCATCTGAGCGTCGGGGGTGCGGCGGAACTCGACTTCCGCCTGAGCGTGGCGCGCGCGCAGGAAAAGCTGACCGTTTCGGGCGAACCAGGATTCGTGGAAACGAAACCGGCCGCGGTCTCGACCTTGCTCGATGAACGGGCGCTCGCGGACATGCCCCTGAATGGCCGCCGATTTTCTGACTTGATGCTGTTTTCGTCGAATGTCACGCAGGACCCAAGAAGCTTGAATTCCAGCACGAATGGCGACCTGTCGGTCGGCGGTATTCGCGGATTTCAGAACAGCTTTCTGGTGGATGGCGGCGACAACAATAACGCCTTCTATGCTCAGACTCGGGGACGCTATCGCGAGCCTTACGGATTGTCGACAGACACGGTGCAGGAGTTTCGGGTTTCCACGAATTCCTATGGCGCGGAATCGGGACGCGCCGGGGGCGCGGTTGTGAATGTCGTGACCAAGTCAGGTTCGAATGCGATGCACGGAACCGCTTTTTACTACCTGCGTGACAGCTCCGTTGGCGCCTCTGACCCGTTTCTTGCCTTCAAGCCGCACAATCGCCAGCAGCAGGTCGGAGGCACCATTGGCGGACCGCTGAAGCGCAACAAAGTTTTCTTCTTTCTGGGGTTCGATCAGCATTTGTTTCATGAACCGAACGTGGTTGAATTCGTGGACGGCAGCTCACAGGTCGTGCCGCAGGCGGCAACGGGCCCATATACGCCGGGGGATTACGATTCGACCGATCAGGCGCTGGTTTTCGCGACTGCGGCACAGTTGAGTTCTCTGGCGGGAGAATATCCGGCGGCACAGATCGGCAATTCGTCTTTTGCGAAGATCGATATCAATCTCACGCCGAAAAATCAGCTTGCGCTGCGGCTGAACATGTCGCGCTACTGGGGAGCGAACAATGTTTTTCTCGATCCGGCGAGCCCGGTGACTTACGACTCGATCAGTGACAACGGAGAAGAAGCGGTCGCGACCGAAACCGGTTCGCTCTCGCTCATATCCGGCCTGTCCCCGCGCTGGATGAGCCATCTGCACACGCAATTTTCGCGCGACCTGCAGCAGTCTTACAGCAATACCAGCGACGTTCTGATCAAGATCGACAACCTTCTCGACGGCATGGGGCGCTCCGATCTTCTGCCCCGCCAGACGCGCGAACATCGGCTGCATCTGGCGGAGACTTTGAGTTTTGAAGGGCAGCGCAATTCCGTAAAAGTCGGCGGGGATGGGCTGCTGACCTGGCTTTACGATTTTTTCCCCAGCCAGCAGAGCGGTGAATATCTGTTTTATCCGATCAAAGTGGATCCGCTCACGTTTGAGCCGATGGAGGAGGGACTCGATCTGACGCCATTGCGGGCGTATGCGCATGAGATTCCGCATTACTACTTGCAGAATTTCGGGAGCACTACGTCGCGTCCGGACACCAATGAATATGCCGCCTTCGCGCAAGATACTTTCCGAGTGACCGATCATTTCTCCCTCACTCTGGGCGTGCGCTGGGATTTGCAAACTTTCACGACCGGAGGTTTGATCTCAAATCCGCTATTCCCGCCGGCGGGCAAGGTTCCGTTTCAACCACATAACCTTGCTCCGCGCGCGGGGCTGGCATATTCCTTTGGCAGCAAGCGGCCGTTGGTAGTTCGAGCGGGATACGGCATTTTCTTCGTGCGCATCCCGCAGATTTACAACTCAGTCGTGCAAGCTGAGAACGGAGTTACCGATGAGCAGGTGTTCCTGAATAATAACGACGATTACGATCACCAGGTTTTCCCGAGTTATCCCAACCCATTGGTAAGCTGTCCGGTCATGTCTGCGTCCTGCGCGCTGCCGGCAGGATTCACGCAGGGAGTTACGAATGAAGTTTCGGCATTTGCGCCGAATTTTGTGACGCCGCGTGTGCAGCAGGCAAGCATCACACTCGAGAAAGAAGTGGCGGACCGAACCACGATTTCATTGTCAGTCATGAATGTTCATGGCGAACATCTGATTCGGGCGCTGGACGTGAACCTGCCGCCTCCGGTGGCTTCGACGTATCCCATCTTCGACTCGACCGGATCAATTTTCGAAGGCGGATACTACACAGTCGATTCCTTTGCCACGTGGCAGTTCACGCAATCGCTGACCTGTCTCTGGCCGCCGTGCATCAATCCGCTGGGACGGCCGATCGCGCAACTTGGCTCGATTGACGAATTCCAGAGTGAGGCTTCGAGCTACTACAGCGGAGCGACGCTCTCGATGAATCGGCGCGTGTCGCATGGAGCGTACTTGCGGCTGTCCTACACGTATGCGCATGCGATTGACGATGGGCAGGACGCTCTCGTCGCCGGCCAACCGGCGACCGTGCAGAATTCTTACAACCCGAGCGCGGAGCGGGGTCCGAGCGTCACGGATCAGAGGCAACGTCTGGTCGCCGCATTCTCCGTGGAACCTAGACCGTTCCATCGCGGTCACGAACTTCTTGGGCATTGCTTCAACGAGTGGAAGATTTCATCCGTGGTGAACTACGGCAGCGGACGGCCGGTGAATGCCACTGTAGCCGGAGATCCCAATCAGGACGGCAACGATTTGAATGACCGCCTGCCGGGATACAGCCGCAACGGATTCACCGGACCCGACTACGCGACTGCGGATTTGCGCCTCACGCGCAGGCTTCGCCTTAACGAGCACTACAAGCTGAATTTTTCGGCGGACACATTCAATCTTTTCAATCGCGATAATCAGCGTGTTGCGATCACTTCCAATGGTTTGGTCGTGAATGCGAGCACATTTGTGCAAAGCTCCGTTACGACTGAGGTCACGACGTATCCTGGATATTACGAATTGCCGAACAACTTCATGAAACCGAATGCCGCCTTCGCGCCGCGACAGATTCAATTCGCGTTGAAGATGATTTTCTGATCTCGGAATTCGCGGGAGCGACCACGCAGAGTGTCGGGGCGATCCATTTTTCGCGAGCTATGTGGGGTGAACCATGGTTTGGCGATCCATAGTTTTTGTATGAATTTTTCCGTGTGAAATCGACCATTCCGCCGCGTCTCAAAATGAAAACCCTCAGTATTGGCGCGTTTTGACGCTGGAATATCGCATGGTTCCTCTTGACTTAGGGTCGAAACCTTGTAATAACTAAACGGTCCTATTAGGACGAGTCTGGGGGTGTATCGGGATTGGCAGAAGTTCGGTTGCAAGAGGGTGAATCCCTCGAGAACGCGTTACGGCGCTTCAAGCGCAAGGTACAGCAGGAAGACATTATCAAGGAGGTCAAGCGACACTCCTTTTACCTGAAACCCGGCGAGAAGAAGCGCGTCAAAGCTGCGCTGGCTCGCAAGCGGGCGCGCAAGAAGACACGCAAAGAACAGGATTAATGCAGGAAAGGGCCGCTCCTTCCCGGGGCGGCTCTGCTCAATCTGGACCCCCAAACCAGGTGAGCTGCAGCAGGGACTACTCATACTCATACGCTTCAGTGGCATGAATCGCAGTATTTGTAACCACGCGCCCTTCCGGAGCGTGGCGGGCCGAGTCCAAGGGGATCGTGAGGGGGAGACAGACAACCCTGTTTTTTCTTCGTACCACCGCAGTTCTTTCGCCGCGCGTGGGGCCTAGAAACGGGCGAAGGGAGCCAGCCTCAAATGGAGTTTCAGGACAAGGTTCTGAAGTGTATCGACTGTGGGGGTGAGTTCATATTCACCGCCGGGGAACAGCTTTTCTTCCACGATAAGCAGTTCAAGAACGAACCAAAGCGCTGTAAGGCGTGCAAGGCTAAGCGGATATCGGTGCTGGGCGCGCCTCCGGCGCCGGGACAAACCTACCGCTTCACCAAAGTTGAGACCCAAGCTACCTGCTCGGGATGTGGAAAGCAGACCACTGTGCCTTTCCGGCCCACGCAGGGCCGTCCCGTTTTTTGCAGAGAATGCTTTCAGTCGCGAAGGACGGCAGCGACCGCCTGAGGGCGCTCGCTAGCCGACTCTATGCGTCTGATTCTGCGGCCTCCGTGTGCCCGCGGGGTTCTCCCGGCGTGAGCGCTTCGTCTCGGCGCCGCCGCGAGTGTTCTGTGTTTCGGAATGCCTGCCGGTCGTTCGGGGACCGGGTTGGGTTACGATAGACAGGTGTCTGGATACTACGTCGAAAATTTTGGCTGCCGTGCTACGCAAGCGGATGGCGCGGCAGTAGAGCGACAGCTCGAGGATCACGGACTTGCCCGTGCGTCATCCGCGGCGCAGGCATCCGTAGTCGTTCTGAACACCTGCACGGTCACCGCGGCCGCCGACCAGGATGCGCGGGCAGCGATTCGCCGTGTGCGCCGTGGCAATCCGAATGCACGAATTGTCGTGACCGGGTGCTACGCGCAGCGCGCTCCCGAGGAAATCGCCTCTCTTCCTGGCGTCAGTCTAGTCGTCGGCAACTCCCATAAGCACCACCTTGCGGAGATCGTGCTCGGCGGGAACACGGGGGGTCGGTTTCAGCTGGCATTCCTTCCCGTCTCAGCTCTCAACTCATTCGGCCAACAAGCAACCCGCGACGCCGAGCGACCGATCTTCGTCTCCGATATCTTTGCTCATACGGAACTTCTCGCAGCACCGGTTTTCGATGCTGCCAACGAGCGCACGCGCCCAAACCTGAAAGTGCAGGATGGCTGTGACAATCGCTGTTCATTTTGCGTGATTCCTTATGTTCGCGGCGAGAGCCGGTCGTTGCCTCTCGAACGCATCATCGCCGAAGTCGATACGCTGGTTCGGTCCGGTTATCGCGAAGTTGTCATCAGCGGCATCAACCTCGGGCGCTGGGGAAGAGATCTCGGACGTCGGACCTACAACCTCAGGCCTGGGGTCCAGGGCTTTCCCCGAAAGCTCCGTTTCGAAGATCTCATTCGCGCGATTCTCGACGAGACCGCGCTCGAAAAGCTCCGCATCTCGTCGGTCGAGCCGATGGACTGGTCCGATGAACTGATTTCGCTGGTAGCTTCGTCGCCGCGGATCGCGAAGCACGCACACGTGCCCATGCAGTCGGGCAGCGACGAGGTTTTGCGGCGCATGCATCGCAAGTATCGCCCATGGCACTATCGCGAGAAGATCACCAGCGTTCGTTCTGCGATGCCTGCAGCGGCCATTGGTGCGGACGTGATGGTCGGATTTCCCGGAGAGTCGGATGGCGAATTCGAAGCGACTCAGCGAATGATCGAGGATTTACCATTCACATATCTGCACGTTTTCACGTATTCCCCGAGACCCGGCACCGCTGCTGCCGCGATGACGAATCAAGTTCCCGTGCATATCGCCCGCGAGCGCAACCGCATTCTGCGGGGACTTGCGGCCGAGAAAAAACTTGCGTTCATGCGGAGTTTTGTCGACAGGGAGATTGAAGCCATCACGCTCAAGCAAGAATTCGTGGGCGAAGGCGCCTGCTCCACAGGATCCACGGAAGCTCTCACCGACAACTACCTCAAGCTTCGTCTCAGAGGAGTTCACGAGCCAAACCAATGGGTGCGCGCGCGCGTGGAAAATGTAGAGAACGGAATGCTGCTGGGTACGGCTCAGGAAAACTAGCTCGGGCTGGCTCCGCTAATTCCGAGATGAACTGCGATTTTTTCCAGTAATGCCCAATGTCGAAGAGCCGTGATCGTTCTGAACCGGAACAACGATCGCAGAGCAAATCAACTGGCGACGGTTATGTCCCGGAGGAAACTTCGCGGGCCCACTGCTGGGCACGCCAGTAATAGCCGGCCACTTCTCCAGGGTCGAGATGCAGGCTCGCGCTCAGCTGTTCCGCCGCTTCCCACTCTCCGCTCTCGTGCGCGAGCATCAACTGAAACACCGGACGCAGCGCGCTCGGCTTGCCCAGCAACACCGCCTTGGTTTCATGATCGAGCGGAACGCGCTCAAGGACGTCAGACATGGGCATCTCGAGCATGGCATCGATGAGGGAAAGAAGGCCGAGCAGGAATAGATCCGAGTCACCGTGCGGGACCAGCGGTTGCAGCAGTTCACCAAAACGCCCGCGGACCAGGGCAGATAGGACCAAGTCAGTGGTTTTATCCTGCCCCGCGCCGACTGCGGCCACAAGCCGTACCCAGCGCCGTACTTCCCGCTCTCCTAACATGGAGAGGGCGTGGCGCACGGAACGGATCTCATTTTTCAATCCGAATACTGCGGAGTTCAGATAGCGCAGCAAGCGATAGCACACCGAGGCTTCCGATTTGATCAGCCTTTCTAGGGCAGGCGCGTTTAGTTCCGCGCGCGAGACTTCCTGCAGCATGCGCACATAGTTCAAACTGTTGCCGGGAAGATCCTGAGTGTTAACTTTTTCCGGGCGGCGAAAGAAAAATCCCTGGAAATAAACAAAGCCCTGATCGCGGGCGCGCACGAAATCGGGGCGGGTTTCGATCTTTTCCGCCAGCATGCGATGGCGCCAGGGCCCGTATCGCTTCAGGATCGCAGCTTGCTGGGCTTCTGTAGTCAACTGCATATCGACTTTGATGATGTCGGCAATTTCTGCGAGCGCTTCGCGCGCGTCGTCCGCGACAAAATCATCGACCGCAATCAGATAGCCAGCTGCCTTCAAGGTTTGACAGGCAGCCAACACGTCAGGATCAGCAGGAACGCTCTCTAATACTTCGACCACCACCGACGCCGAAGGCAGCAAAGTAACCAAGCCTTTGATCAGCGTATCGCGCGTGCAGTTGATAAAGGCTCGTTGTCCATCACAGAGCACGTCCAAACCCATGACGAGTGAGCGATCGAGCGTGGCGCGCGAGGCTTCGTCGCAGTCGCCGTTGAACGTGTTCTCGACTCCGTCGCGAAACAGAAGTTCGTAGCCGAAGACTTTCTCGTCGCGATCGAGAATTGGCTGCCTGGCTACATATCGGAGCGGCTTGATCGCCCTCGCGGGAGCTTGTCCGGCCGCCTGCCCTGAGGAACTATTGATCACATTCTTCTTATCGGCTACCGTAGAAAAAACTTGGCACCGGTGACGTCCGCAACCCGGGCAGCATTCGAGAAATTTAATTTGCACCCGAAGACCCGCTACAATGGCCGTTGCACTCGGTTTCGATAGGACTATAGTGCAGCGCGGCGGCCCGGCGCTGCTCTTCAGAAGGAGAGGATTATGAAGCGTTCCATTGCGCTATTCGCGTCACTGCTGGCGGTGAGCCTCATCGCAATGGCCGGAGTTTCCAGCGACAAGTCGGCATACGTGGGTGGAACGGAGAGCGACATTGGAGCAGGAACCCAGGGTTATTGCACTACGGGGAACAAGACAGAATTCATTTTCGCATTCAAAGACGGACAGCTTGTGATCCCCTATGACCAGGTGAACGATCTGGAATACGGCGAGGACGTGGCTCGCCGGCTTACGTTCAGCACGGCGGCCAATCCGTTTCGCCTGTTCACAAAGAAGAAAAAGCGCTTTCTAACCATCGGCTGGAAAGACGACCACGGCGAGCAGCACGCGGCCGTCTTCGAGCTGGGGAAAAACACCGTGCGCCCCACCATCGTAGCCCTCGAAGCGCGAACGGGAAAAAAGATCGACTACCAGGACGACGAAGCGCGCAAGGGTGGCGCGGGAGGGATGTAGCTCGTTTCGGCGAACGAGCATCGGGCTCTCATTTCGCATCAACCACTCACTTCGCCGCTCTGCAGTTTCAGCTCAACCCTGGCGTTCACATCATTGGTCACTCTGCCCTTTCATGGCGCTTGTGTCTTTCGGCACAAGCAGGTTTTTGCTCACCTACCCGGAGGCAAGTTCATTTTCACTACACTCACGCAAATGGCCTTTTGGGTGCTTGGATGCGGCAACTAAACGCTGGAGCGCGACATCTATCCTTGCGCTGCGGGGGCCCACCTCCCCTTCGGAAGGAGCACCACTCGTCTGTATGGCCGCCACTCAGTCAAAGAGCTGCAAGCGGATTCTTGTTCTGGTTTGCTCTCTGCCGCTTTCAGCATGCGTAGGCATGCCGAAGTCGACAACGTCTCTCCAGTCCAACACGATCACGGTGCAGCTGAACCAAACCAACGTCACGCTGAAGCCCAATGCACAAGAACAGTTCGTTGCGACCGTTGCAGGATCTTCAAATTCGACCATCTCCTGGTCTGTAAATTCCATCTCGGGGGGTAATGCAAGCGTAGGCACAATTTCTAGCAGCGGTCTTTACACCGCGCCGTCCGGTTCTGGAACATACACCGTTACTGCAACGAGCGTAGCGGATGCCGCCAAAAGCGCGAGCGCCACTGTCACCGTCCAAGGCGCAGTGTCTATCACTCCCGGCTCCGTTGGTTTGATCGTAGGCACAACGCAACAATTCAACGTTTCTGTGCAGGGACAGACGAATCCTTCCGTGACGTGGTCCGTCGATGGAGTGACCGGGGGAAATCCCGCCGTCGGCGCCATCACCGCCCAAGGTCTCTACACTGCGCCGTCAGGAGTCGGCAATCACACGATTACTGCGAGCGTAATGAATCCCGCGCAGTCGGCAAGCGCCGGAGTAACGGTTTTCGGTCTGACCGTCACCCCAGGGACTACTTTGCTCGATCCCGGCGCAACCCAGCAGTTCAGCGCATCCGTACAGGGATTATCGAATACGGGCGTCACTTGGTCTGTCGACGACAACGCTGGAGGCAACAGCTCGGTTGGAACGATCAGCGCAAGCGGGCTCTACACCGCGCCGAACGCAACCGGAGCTCATATGATCGGAGCATCCAGTGACCAGTATTCCTCGGTAACGGCAACGAGCCAAGTGACGATCGTGAACGTGAGTCAGTCGGCTGTGCTGACCTATCACAATGACGACAAACGCGACGGTGCTTACACGCAGGAAGTTACACTTACCCCGGCGAATGTGAATCCCAATCAGTTCGGGAAACTGCTGTCTTATCCCGTCGACGGCCAGATCTACGCGCAGCCGCTTTATGTGCCGCAAGTGAATATCAACGGCGCAACCCATGATATCGTTTACGTGGCTACTCAGAATAACAGCGTGTACGCGTTTGACGCGGACGCAACCTCATCGAATCCTACAACCTTCTGGCACGTGAATCTGGGTCCGCCGATCCCGGTATACGATGCCTACGGTCCGTGGCCGAACGTTGGCATACTTTCGACACCGGTAATCGATTCCACGACCAATACGATGTACGTGGTGGCGCACGTCAGCAATGCGAGCGCCTGGTACCAACTCCACGCGCTGGATATTACTACCGGCGCGGATAAGGTGAATCCGGTTGCTGTTACTGCCTCTTATTCGGGCGATAAGTTGGGTAACGGTTGCTATCAGCGAATGGGACTGGCGCTGAATCCAGTTACAAATTGGATCTATCTCGCCATCGGCAGTTGTCCGAATGGATGGGTTATTGCTTACGACAAGTCATCGCTGGCTCAGAAAGCTGTGTTCGAATCGACCAACGGGGCACAGGGTGGCGGATTTTGGGCCAGCGGAGGCGCGCCCGCTATTGACGACACAACTGGAAACGTGTACCTGATGAGCGGAACTGACTATGACGATCAATGGATATCTCCGCCCCCGGCCTACATGCAAACTGGCTATAACGATTCGTTCTTGTATCTGAACCCGACCACGTTGCAAGTGGAGAGTTATTTTTCGCCGGATAACAACTACACACTCTCGGAGTACGATGTTGATCTTGGCAGCGGTTCCAACATACTCGTCCCCGGCAACTCGCAATATCCTCTGGAGACTATCGGAGGTGGTAAGGATGGAAATGTCTTCGTCGTGAACCCGCTCGATATGGGTGGCTTTAACAGCACGAACAATGTACTCCAGTCCATACATACCGGTACAGCACAGTACAACAACATCTTCTCGACCCCTGTGTACTGGCACGGGTCGATCTATATTCACTGTAACAATGATGTGCTGCGCGCCTTTAGCTGGAATTCCGGCGCCGATGGAGGGCAGCAACTCTCCTCCAGTCCGACCGCGATGAGTCAAGCTGTTTTCGGCATGCATGGCGCGACAGCTTCCTTGTCCGCGAATGGCAACGACAACGGCATCATCTGGGATATCGATAACTCAGGCTATAGCGGAAGCAATCCAGAAGCCAGCGGGCCGGCCGTGTTACACGCGTACAACGCGACCAACGTCGCAAACGAACTCTACAACAGCACGCAGGCAGGTAGCCGCGACCAAGCCGGGCAAGCGCTGAAGTTCACGGTTCCGACCATCGCGAATGGCAGGGTGTTCGTTCCCACTGCAACCGAACTGGGCATTTATGGTCTACTTACGCAATAGCTTGCATGAGTCTGGCTCTCGACCCGAAGACTCCGATCAGTAGTGCTCCTGTCTTGCTTGCGCTCGGAATCAAGAAATCCGTCCTGAAACTCGACGGAGCGATAGAGTTCGAGTTATCGTATCGACCGGGAGTTTCTTGTGGTCGATCTAACCGTAGTGGATGGCAAGCTGGTTTTAAATGTTCGTGGTGCCGACAAATTGTGGGCTTGGAAGAGCAGTCTGGAGATACCCCTCGCGCATGTTGGCGGCGTCCGAGCCGATCCGGAGATTGCGCGGGGCTGGTGGCACGGTCTGAGGATGCCTGGAACCAACGTGTCCGGAGTGATCACAGCTGGAACCTTCTATCAGGACGGAAAGCGGGTTTTCTGGGACGTGCATCATCCGGACAAAACCATCGTTATCGATTTGCACGACGAACGATTCAGTCAACTGATTGTGGAAGTCGCTGATCCAACAACGGCGGTAAACGTGATCCAGGATGCGCTCTAGACCGCAATGCGGCGAAATCCGTAGAGTGACAACGAACTGCGGTGATCGAAGAGAGCACCGATCCCTCGTGTCACTCACTCCGCCCCCGGAAGAACCCAGGCGAACATTACGCTGCCGCTGCTGGTGAGCACGTATTGCCGGCCATCGAGTTCGTACGTCGTGGGAGAGCTGACGATCTTTGAGCCTGAGCCGGCGTGCCAGAGGGTCTTCCCGTTTGTCGAATCCAAGGCAAGAAAATTGCCCATCGCATCCCCGGTGAAAGTGAGGCCGGAGTCGGTGGTGAGCACTCCCGCCCCGGATCCGCCTGGTCCGAGTTCGTAGCTCCAGCGAATTTTGCCAGTCTGATAATTGATCGCCTCAATGACTCCTTTGCCCCAGACGTCGTAGTCGGCTCCGGCCCAACCGTAAAGTCCATCCGCAGGCTTGGCGAAGTAAATGCTCCAGCTCGGGTGGGCATCGACGATAAACAATCCGGTCTTGGTGTCGAAGCTCGGCGAACGGTAGTTGGTCAGCCCGCTTTCATCGGGCGCAATCAGGCGTCCGTCGGGAGCCGGTTCCTTCGCGGGATTTGGAATGGGCCGTCCTCGCGGATCGATTCCAAGCGACCAGTTCACAGGACCATAGGGAACGGTCAACAGATCTTTGCCGTTAGTGCGGTCGAGCACGAAGAAATAACCGTTGCGCGAAGTCTGCATCAGCATCTTTTTCGGCTGGCCGTGAAAATCTCCATCGACCAGGACAGGAGTCTCCACCGCATCCCAATCGTGCGTGTCATGCGGCGAAACCTGAAACGCCCACGCCAATTTTCCAGTGTCGGGATTCAGGGCAACGATCGAACATGTGTACAGATCATCGCCCGGCCGGGGCGAGCCGTTTAGAACCGGAGTCGGATTTCCCGTGCCCCAATAAACCAGATTGAGATCGGGATCGTACGTTCCCGTCATCCAGGTCATTCCTCCGGTGGTTTGATTCGGCGTTCCAGCAGGAGGCGTGGAATCCCATTGCCATTGGGTTGCGCCGCTCTCGGGATCGACAGATCGGATGTAGCCGCTCAGATTATCGAAGTCGCCGGACACCCCAACGAGCACGTGGTTGCCGACGACCAGCGGCGCCATGCTGGTCCAATAGCCCTTCTTGACATCCGCGACCGGAACCGTCCAGCGCACGGAACCATCTTTCGAGTCGAGCGAAATCAGGTGGGCATCAGGTAACAAAAAGAAGAGAGATTGCTTGTACATCGCAACGCCGCGGTTACCGATGTGCTCGCCCTCGCTGGTGGGATGATTGTAGTGCCAGATTTGATGGCCGGAGCGCGCGTCGACCGCCCAGACGTTGTCAGGAACGGTAAAGTACAGAATGCCGTCGACAAGCAGCGGCGAAGACTTGATGGGCGCGGATTGATTCGTCTGAAATGCCCAGGCCAACGCGAGATTCCGCACGTTCCGTGGAGTGATCTGCTTCAGCGAGCTGTGACGCCTACCGGAGTAATCGCCGTGATAGCCGGGCCAGCTGTCGGTGGCAGGATGCAGCAGCATCTGCTGATCCACCCCTTGCGCTCGGGCTGCCGTGGCAGACGCAAGCGCGATCAAAGCTAGTACGCAAATCCAGAGTGTATGATTGAGCAAATTCATTTCGCTTGGGATCCTCGACCACCTTCGCAGTGAACTCCATACAAAAAATCCCTGTTCTAATGCAAAGTTTGCAGATAGGCCATCAAATTGTGAATGTCTGCATCGGTGTACTTGCTGAATAACTCCACGTGCGCGTTGACCGGCGCATCGATCTCGTAGCGAACGTCGCGCGTGCGCCACGATCGATATGTACCTGAGGAATCCGTGAGCGCGATCGTGAACTCGTCCTCATACGCGAGTGTGCCCGCGATGGTTTGGCCGGATGCGGTGGTTACGGTGATTTTTGATTTCGCATGTTTCGGATAGAGCATCTGCTTTTCGAGTTCGAGGCCCAGATAGCGCGAGGCAATCCCGGCGAGATCGCCGGTTGGAGAATGGCAGACTGCGCATCCTCCCGCGCCATTGAAATATTGCTTGCCGGCTGCAGCGTTTCCCGTTTGCAGGTCTGAAGCATCGACGCCTTTCCGGCCGCCGTTCCCGGGGCGTCCGGCCGCAACGGCATTGTTCTGCTGGGTGTGGAGGAACGCCACCAGACTATTGATCTGCTCGGCGGAAAAATCAAATCGTGGCATGCCTCGGTCTGGGCGTCCATTGCGCAGCACCGGCGCGATCTTGTCGCCATCGACGTCTTGAGTCACCAATCGGGATCGCGTGAGATCAGGTCCAGTCTCTCCGCCAGTGGCATCGCGCCCGTGACAAAAAGAACAGTTTTGCCGAAAGAGAGCGTGGCCGGCCTCGACCACATCCTGGGAATAGGTTTTGCCCGCAACTGCTGCAGTTGGACTGGCGATGGAGTCCGTTGGAGTGGGCTTTTGCGTCGCCTGCGCGGCGCAGAGCGCGATGCTCAACAACCACGCAGCCGCTGGCAGAAAATAGTGGCGAGAACTCGAACGATCGGATTTCATTTTTCGGGCTTAGTGCTCCCTTTGCGGGCGCGGGTGCGAAGCCGTGCTGCCTTCGGTCATCCCCATGACCCATTTGATGGCTTCAAAATACATCTTCCGGATGTCGGGATCGCTCCAAGCTTCCTCCGTGTGGCCCAGGGTCGAATAGAAAACGCGCCCTTTGCCGTGCATTTTCGCCCACGCCACCGCGAAGTCATGATCTTGCCTGTGAATGCGCGGATTATCGGCATAATTCAGTTTCGTGGGATCGAGACTGAGCAGCACGTTCACATTTTCGCGCGACCACTCCTTCGGCTGATAGATTTCGTCGTACTTTACGAATTCCTTGGGAAAGTGGCGCACCGCCGGAAAGCTCGGATCTTCGTTGATGATCGGCGCATTGAACCTCGACCACGGGTGCTCATCGAACCATCCCCCGATCATCTCGCCATATTCCGGCCATTTGTAATTCGTGTCGAGCGCGGCATGAACGCCGACAAAGCCTTTTCCATCCTCCTTAATGAACGACATCATGTCTTTCTTTTGGCTGTCATCGAGATCCAGTTCGCCGGTCGTACTGACGAAAACCAGGGCATCGAAGTAGTCGAGATTCTTCGCATTTCTTCCCAGATCTTTTTTGGTGATCAGTTCGGTATCGGTGCGGAGCGTAGCGTCCCACAGGCCGCTGTCATGACCCATGTTGTAGACGGCCACCATGCCGTCGGAAACGGAATCATGCTCGAATCCCTTGGTCTGTCCGATCACGAGAACGTGCTTGAGACGGATCTGCTTCTCATGGGGCGGAGGTGGAAGTGACGAATCCGCAGCCGGCTGATTCTGCGCGACCGACACAATTGCCAGCACCAACAAAAATAAGAGCAGTACAAGTAAAGAAGAGAGGAAAAGAGCGATTCGATTCGAGCGCAAGCGATCTCCCCCTGACGCACGTCGTCCCCAGTGCCGTTGCCCGTAAGGTAACACAACTCTGCTGCGGTAAAATGACCCGGTCTTCGGGGAGACGAAAACCATGCGGGTTGGCTTGTTTACTCCTTTGCTCGCGAAGCTCTCGCTGGATGCGGTTCTCGACAAGCTGGCAGCGCTCCAGATCAACAGCGTCGAGCTGGGCACGGGAAACTACGTCGGCGATGCCCACTGCAAGCTCTCGATGCTCGAAGATGTTTCGGCGCTGTCCCATTTCCAAAAAGTGCTTGCCGATCACGGTGCCAGCATCAGCGCTCTCAGTTGCCACGGCAATCCCCTGCATCCGGACGCAGCGCGCGCGCGCCATGATCGGGAAGTGAGCCGCAAGACAATTCTGCTGGCGGAAAAGCTGGGCGTTCCAGTCACGATCGACTTTTCCGGATGTCCCGGCGACTCGCCACATGCAACCGCTCCCAACTGGGTTACGTGTCCCTGGCCTCCGGATTACTTAAAAGTTCTCGAGTGGCAATGGAACGAGGTGGTCGCGCCTTATTGGACGGAGCATGCGAAATTCGCGGCAGATCATGGGGTGAAGATTGCGATCGAAATGCATCCCGGATTCGTGGTCTACAGCCCGGAGACGCTGCTTCGTTTGCGCTCGATCGCCGGAGACAACGTCGGGTGCAATTTTGATCCCAGCCACCTTTTCTGGCAAAACATCGATCCGATCGCCGCGATCCGCGTGCTGGGCGATTCCATCTTCCATGCGCATGCCAAAGATACGCAACTTTACCCCAATAACCTGGCGCGCGCGGGCGTGCTCGATACCAAGCCTTACACCGACGAGCGCCATCGCAGCTGGATCTTTCGCACTTGCGGCTACGGACACGGGGCGGAGTGGTGGAGCGAGTTCATTTCCACGCTGCGCATGTACGGATACGATCACGTGCTCTCGATCGAGCACGAAGACAGCCTGCTCTCACCCAGTGAGGGATTGACCAAGGCGGCGAATTTTCTGAACAGCATCGTGCTCCGCGAGCAGCCGGGCGCGGCGTGGTGGTCTTAGCAAGAAACGTCAGTGAGGAATGACGGGAATCAACCATGACAATGAAATCAATCAAAACAGCAATTTTCGGCACAGGATTCATGGGGCGCGTGCATCTGGAGGCGGCGCGCCGGGTTGAGGGCGTGGAGGCGGTTGCGATCGCGGGAAGAAATACCGAGGCTGCGGAGCGTTTGGCTGCCGGCTTCTCGATCGCGAAATTCACTTCCGATTACTGCGAAGTGCTGCGCGATCCAGCCATCGATGCAGTTCATATCTGTACCCCGAACGCGCAGCATTATTCCATGGCGAAGGATGCGATTGTCGCTGGCAAGCATGTGCTTTGCGAGAAGCCGTTGACGACAACCGCGGCCGAGGCAGAACAACTCGTGTCACTCGCCGCCAAACATGGAGTCCGCAACTGCGTTTGCCACAATCTGCGCTACTATCCCATGGTGCAGCAGATGCGCCGCATGCGCGAGGCGGGCGATCTCGGCGACATTCTCGTGGTCCAGGGCACTTATTCGCAGGATTGGCTGCTTTACGATACGGACTGGAACTGGCGTGTGGACGCCAAAGCTGCCGGGCCTTCCCGTTGCATGGCGGACATAGGATCGCATTTTTTTGACATGGCCGAACATGTCAGCGGCTTGCGCGTGACTTCTCTGTGCGCCGACCTGCAAACTTTTTATCCCAGGCGCAAACGGCCGAAACATTCCGTGGAGACGTTTGCCAACAAGCTCACAGGCCCGGAAGATTACGAGGAAATGCGGGTCGATACAGAGGATTTCGGCGCGGTTCTGTTTCACATGGGCGCGCGCACGCGAGGCTCCATGACTGTCAGCCAAGTCTCCGCTGGACGCAAAAATCGCCTGAGTATTGAGATTTACGGCACAAAATCTTCAGTGGCGTGGGACCAGGAACAACCGGACGAGCTTTGGTCGGGACACCGCGACTCCAGCAATCAGGTGTATGTGAAAGATCCGGCGCTGCTCAAAGCGGAAGCGCGCACCTACGCCGACCTTCCCGGCGGCCATAGCGAGGGCTACGACGATACGTTCAAGCAGGTTTTTCGCCGCTTCTATCGTTCCATCACGAAGCCGGGGCCACCGGAATATCCGCAGTTCGCGGACGGATTGCGGCAATTGAAGATTCTGGATGCGGTGCTCGCGAGCAGCCGAAAGCGAGCGTGGGTCGATGTTTCCACGCTCTCGAGTCATCCCTGACGATTGCTGCATGACGCTGTTACATCATCTTCATCTTGAGATAGCGTTGCAGGTCGCCGCGGAAGTAGACCACTGTATAGATAACTGCGGCGAGACTACCCCATTTCACGATTTTGCCAGCCATAAATTGTTTCTCCTTTCCGCTACGCAGCTGCTTCACTGCGAACACGGGCAACTAGACTCTCAACGATATCAATGGCACCTTCGACAGCATGCTTGACAGGAGCACTCAGCCCGAGCTCGCCGTCTTGACGGGGATCGAGTGCTGCGGGTTCGCAGCCGACGACTAACATGCGCCTAACTCGCCCTCCCAGCGCGCTCACCAGTTGAAGCGCGGCCACGGGATTCATGGTGTGAGCGTCGAGAATCGCGCCGACTTCGCCGTTGGGAAGTTCCGGTTCCATCGTGTACAGAGTTCCGGGCTTCCCGCCCCGCGGTAGCGCGTCCACGAGGATGACCAAATCCCAATCTTCCATAAGGGTGTAGGCGAGGTCGTAGCTTCGGATGCCGAAATCCCTCACTGTGACGTGCACGGGCAGCGCTTTCTTCTGCAGACGGTCGACGACTTCCACTCCGAACGCATCATCGCCCAGAAATATATTTCCGATTCCTGCGACCAGCACTCTACCTTTCATGCGACACCTCACCCGGAAGTTCCAATGGTTCGATTTCTTCCGGCGAGAAGAAGAAGCGGTGCCCCGGTTGCCGCAGCATGCCTAGATCGCGGCCGGGATCATCCTCCAGCACGACCGCGAGGTGCGTCTGATCGTCGAAATCGCGCTCGATCGCTTCAATAATGGCGATCTTCCCTTTGAGCGCCATGTCGAAGATATCGGCATTTTTCTGCGGCCAAAGCCGGACTCGATCCCCAGCTTTGACTGGAACGCCAAAAACGCTGATGCTCTCGACTCGCGTTTCTTCTGATTCCGGATTCCAATTCGTCGTCATTTATTGCCCACCTCTTCGCCCACATGCCGCAAACCGCGAAGCGTGCCGTGCGTACGCAAGAGTTGTTCGCGCGCGCTCGCCTCCGTGCGCTCGAGCAGACTCCTCACATGCTCATCGGCCTGACGCATCTCAGCTTTTTCCTGCTCCGTGAGAGTCATGACGCGGAGGGTCAGCATTTCGTCAATTTCAGTTCCATCGTAGAAATCGACCGCACTTTCTGCAGCGATCTGCGGATAGTCATACAGCAGGATGGGCGAGCACAGCATCATCGAATGCTCGCCGGTGGATCCAAGCAGCACCGGAAAATTTCCGACATTCCTGCACGTGGCAACGGCTGCTCGCAAATCTTCCGGCGGATCCAGCAGGGAAACGAACTCAGCGCCGGACCCGGTGAGGACAATTTGTGCGGAAATCAGCGCGCCCATCAGTGCCGCATTGCGGTCTCGAGCATCTCCGATCAGCGGAGTCGTATTGATCGCGTCGACCGTGAGCTTCCAGATCCCATCTCGAATATTTTCTGCCCCGGCCGACACAGCTCCCTGGAGTTCCTGCTGCGTATGGGAAGCTTTCCCGACCGCTCGTCCAGCTACATCATGCAGTGACTCAGATTCGCCGGTTCCGGCAAAATTGAATGCGACGCTTCGCGTCGCGGTATTCACGGAAAACTCGAAGATGGCGGAACGCTCTGTGGGTTCGTCCCAGCTTTTGATCATCCGTCCATCCACGGACAGCGAAGGCACAGCTTCGAATCCATCCTGTGTCTGCCGCAAAACCCGTCGGACGTGCAAGTGCAAAAACCGTAGCTCAAGTTGAATCGAGGCCTCAGCGTTGGCTCGCACGAGACACTCGGTATGCATACGCGAGCGCTCCGTCCCGCCGGTAACCTCGGCGTAGAGCGGGGGATAAAGAATTCCAACACTCCATCGCTGGCGGTTCTTGATGGCAGACGGCCGGTACGGATAGAGCATGTAGCCCTCGTACAACACGCTGTCCGCGACTTTCCCGGCCAGTTCGCGATTCATGATTTCGCCCCCGCCGTAACGCTCAGCAGCCGCTCGAAAGCCTGCTCCCACGTCGGGATCCCGTGCCGTGCCTTGAAGTCATACAGCTGATCGAAAATGTCTCGCGGCAGGCACAACCACGCCGAGTTCGTGTAGTAAAGATTCATCATCTCTTTCCAGACACGAACCGGCAGTTGATATCGTGCCTCTCGATCCCAGGGAATCTGCGCAATCTGAAGTCCCACGCGCCCGGCATGAAAGACCGTACCGCTGAACAGGAATGAAATCGGAAACTCTCCATCTTCGAGGCCGTAGATGTACTTGGTCACTGCAACGTTGAAGTCAAATGTGCACGGGAGGGGAAGATCGACGACCGTGCTCCCGGTGAATCC
Source organism: uncultured Acidobacteriaceae bacterium (assembly GCA_963772045.1). Lineage (GTDB taxonomy): Bacteria > Acidobacteriota > Terriglobia > Terriglobales > Acidobacteriaceae > Sulfotelmatobacter. The sequence continues at coordinate 709,440 of CAVYWC010000010.1, forward strand.
GGAAACGTTCACATTGGCATTCGTCCAAAGCAGCGGAGTCAGCGACTTACTCCATTGCTCAGGCTCGCCGAATAATTCTTTCAAATGTGCTCGTTCATCGGCCGTGTAGCGCCGCCGGACTGGCTCGATCTGAATCTGCACTCGCATGGCCACGGAATGGATCGGTTCCGGTTCAGCGTTTGCAATGCGCAGCTTGCACATCAGCTGCGGCGTCGCCGCGTTGCTGCTGGCCAATACATCTTCGACCTGAAAATGCAGATCAGGCATAACCGGCGCCCGACGCTTCGTCCAATTGCCCGAAAAACTCGTCAATGTGCCGCCAAACTTCCGGCCCCCCGGAAAAACCGTGCCACTGCGTGCGAATCGTTCCAATCAGCCGATAGCAGTGGTCAATGGGAGCGCGATAGTATCGTGGCGAATCGGAAAGCCGATTCACCAACAACGCCTCGACATCGGGCGCAAATCGCTTCAGAGCTGGATTGCGCGCGGCGATTGCATTCCAGTATTCGAGATCCAGTGACGATTCCATAGCACCGCCCGGACTGGGATAGTACGCGACCATGCGCTTGGCCTTGCCGACATAAACGAAGAAAGCCAGCTTGATCGGAATCAAGAGGCTGTCCCACTCGGCGTCATCCATCGAGAAATCTATTCGTCGGACATCGCGCGGAATTCGGCGATAATGCTGCCGACTCTCGTCGACAAAAAGAATTGCGCAAGGGTCGCAGGCGCAAAGAATTCGCCCGCTATCAAGATCCAACAGATGCTGATGTTGCTCTGCGAGCACCGCGGCGCACAGGTCGCACACTTCCGCGCGCTCGCGCCGTTTGCGCACAAATCGCTGCAAAGTCGCAAGCGATCCGCGACCGGAGTGATCGATAACAGGGCCCATGCAATTTTCCTACGCAGGGGGCAGGTGCGGCATTCTGGGGTCGATCGGTGCGCGTTGATCCGCGTTGATGCCGGTGGCATCGCGCGAAGTTCGTCCCTTGCCTTCGCGCCCTGGCTCCTTATGCTTGCCGTTGTACGTCCATTCTTCCGCCCGCTTCGTTCCGGGAGTATGTGCATCAATGTCAGGCCGTGGATTCTTCATAAGCTTTTTCCTTCGTCGCACTTTGGATCTGATTCAGAGGAACAAAACCCGATGGGGCGATGCCCTCCACCTCCAGGCTCACAACCTCAGGCGCGGTTTCCAGAACTGCCTGTTCCACTGCATTTCTGATCTTCTCGGGCGAGGCAGCAAGGCCATGCGCCTGCGTTTGAATTTTCACGCGCACGGTAGTATCGCTGATTCCGAGTAGCTCAACCTCGCCGCCCTGCTTCTGGAGCCGGGGCCGAAGTTTCTCGATGGCGCGGGCTACGCGTTCTTCGAGCGGTACGGGATGTATCCCGTAGAGCACGAGCAGACCGCACAGCAGCGGATCGGCGGCAAGTTTCGAAAGCGAGTCCCGGTGCGCCTCGGTTTCCGAAAGCAACTCCGTGATGCGCGACAGGGCGGCACCGTGTAGATCCATCACCGCCTGCAAGAGCGCGAGCGCGGCCGCGCGCGCATGATCGTTTGGCAGCGCATTGACGCGCTGCACCATTTTTTCAACCTGCTGGGCATGGGCCTGGAACTCGCTATTGTCCATGAGTTGTCATTTATCCATCCGGCAGAATATTTATCCATTCACGCCGAACATGGGCGAATGCCGCGTCTCCAGCACTTTGCCGTTGCCCAGGTACATGTGCACGCCGCAGGGCAGGCAAGGATCAAAGCTGCGCACCGCCCGCATAATGTCAATGCCCTTGAACTTGTCCGGCCCGTTCTCCTCGAAAATAGGCGTCTGCTGGACCGCATCCTCGTAGGGACCGGGCGTGCCGTACACATCCCGCGGATTGCCGTTCCAGCACGTTGGAGGATAGGGATGATAATTGGCGATTTTTCCATCCCGAATGACCACGTGATGGGAAAGCACGCCACGCACCGCCTCATGGAAGCCGCAAGAGATTGCCTCTTCCGGCACCTTGAACGGAGCCCAGGTTTTCGATCGCCCGGCCATCAGTTCTTCCATCGCTTTTTCGCAGAAGTAAAGACCAGCCGCTGCGGCGTAGGCCTGGAAGTAGGTTCGCGCGCGGTCGCGCTCGATCGCGTTGCTCCATTGCGGGATCTTCCACTCAAAGTGAGTTTCCGGAAGAGTCGCGGTCTTCGGGAGATTGATGATCACGCTGTTTCCCGTTGCCTTGATGTAGCCGATGTCGACCAATCCGGACAACGCCGTCGACCAGAGTCTCGCGATCGGACCTCCGCCGGTATCGAGTGCGAGATGATCGCCGGTTCGCTTATCGAACCAGCGCGGCGACATCACCCAGGTGTAATTACGCTGGAAATCCCGCTTCTGCGGGCGGGGGATAGTCGTCTGGTTCCAGGGATGGTGCTTGTCAATCCTGTTTCCGAGTGGATCGGTGCGAACAAATGTTTCTTCATTCTCCCAATCGTCGTAGAAGGAACTGCCGAGCAGGATGCGCAGGCCAAGATTGATGTCCATTAGATCGTTGGTCACAAGCTGTCCGTCGACAATGATCCCGGGGGTCACGAACATTCCGCGGCCCCAGTCCGACATGGTTTCGTAACGGTAATCGCAGACGGCGGGATTGTTGAACGAGCCCCAGCAGCCAAGCAGGATGCGACGCTGTCCAACTTTTTCGTAGCCGGGCAGGGCTTCGTACCAGAAGTCAAACAAGTCATCGTGCAGCGGCACGCACCGTTTCATGAATTCGATGTACTTGGTCAGACGCACCAGGTAATCGGTGAACAACTGCGGAGTCGCCACCGTTCCCACGCCGCCGGGATACAGCGTGGAAGGATGAACGTGTCGGCCTTCCATCAGGCAGAACATCTCCCGCGTCATGCGGCTCATTTCAAGAGTCTGCCGATAGAAGCTGCCGGTGAAGGGATTCAGCGCCGTCATGATATCGGCGATGGTGCGGAAGCCGTGCTTGTCGGCGTTCGGAGCTTTCTTCTGCTGCGCCTTGGTCCAGAGTCCAGGGTTGGTTTCCTTGACCATCTGTTCGCAGAAATCCACGCCGACCAGATTGTCCTGGAAAATATTGTGATCGAACATATATTCGGCGGCTTCACCGAGATTGACGATCCACTCGCCGAGGGGCGGCGGTTTCACGCCAAAAGCCATGTTCTGGGCATAGCAGGCGCAGGTCGCGTGATTATCGCCACAGATTCCGCAGATGCGGCTGGTGATGAAGTGTGCATCGCGCGGATCTTTGCCTTTCATGAAGATGCTGTATCCGCGAAAAATCGACGAGGTGCTGTAGCACTCCGCGATCTGTTTGTTGTCGAAATCAATCTTGGTAAAGATGCCCAGGCTGCCGACAATTCGAGTGACGGGATCCCAGCTCATCTCCACAAGATTTCTTTTTTTACTGCGAGTTTCGCTCATTGGTTCAGCAACAGTTCCCATCTCGATGTCCTCTCCGTCAGGCAGCTCTGATGCCCGAGTGCGATTGATATGCGCCGGGTCTGGGGTGGTATCCCGTAGTCAGTTCGTCGCCGGCATGGCGCCACTCTGGTTCGCCATTGACGGTGTTGTTGGTAATTGCGCGCAGGGCGCGAATCATTTTTCCGTACAGGGTGAGAGCCGCGGTGGAGAAACGCGCGCCCGAAGGCTCATCCATGAACGGCATGAACATGTCTGGGAATCCCGGCATGGTGCATCCGATGCAGATTCCGCCTACGTTCGGGCAGCCACCAATGCCGCGCATCCAGCCGCGCTTGGTTACGTTGCAGTTGACCACCGGTCCCCAGCAACCCATCTTGACCAGACACTTCGGGGTGCCGTATTCAAGTCCGAAATCATCCTGCTCGTAGTAAGCGGCGCGATCGCAACCTTCGTGCACCGTTTTCCCGAAGAGCCACGTGGGCCGCAGCTTGTCATCGAGCGGAATCATGGGCGCGATGCCCACAACCTGAAACAGCAAGTAGGTGAGCGTCTCCATGAAATTGTCAGGTTGCACCGGACATCCCGGCACATTCACGATCGGCAGGCCGTCTTTGGAGCGCCAGTTCCAGCCGAGATAATCGGCCAGGCCCATGCATCCCGTTGGATTGCCGGCCATGGCATGAATGCCGCCGTATGTGGCACAGGTGCCCGCGGCCACGACCGCCAAGGCTTTCGGCGCCAGCCGATCGATCCACTCACAAGTCGTGATGGGCTGGCCGGTCTTGGGGTCAGTCCCTTGCGCGGCCCAGTAGCCCTCGCTCTTGATTTTTTCGTTGGGAATCGAGCCTTCTACGACGAACACGAAAGGATCGAGTTCGCCTCGTTCCGCCTGGTAGAAGTACTTCATGAAACCATCACCCACGTCGTAATCGAGCACGGGATTGTGCAACTGAACTTTAGGCAACCCCGGAATCGCTCCGAGGATCACGTCTTCAATGCTAGGCTGCTCAGCGTTGGTTACCGACACGCTGTCGCCGTCGCAACTAAGCCCGGCAGTAAGCCAAAGTACGTGAACTTCTTTCACGGGGGACGGGGCGGAAGACTTCTTTGCCGGAAAGGGGGCTGGTTCGGAGGGCATTCTTACCTCCTTCTAAAGTAGTTCCAGCCTCATCCTTTGCAGCGCTATTTGGCTATCGGGTGATTTATGTAGCAGGACGAAAATCTGCGGATGGCGGATGCAATGCGGATGGGAAGGCTAAGGAATCAATCTGAACGCACGGCGACGTCAGTCAGACATGAGCCGAGCGGAAGGACAACGAATTCAGCTGATCAGCGAAGGGCTCTCCAAGAAAGTGACCTCCTCGCGCATGCTCATGGCGCCTGATCGTAAAACTTCAACGCCATCGCCCCGTGAGTCGCTGCCCCTCCGGCGCGCAATGCAGCGGCAATGAGCGAACTTTCTGTGATTTCCGCACGCGACGCTCCCGCAGCCTTTGCCGCCTTCACATGCACTTCAATGCAATAGGGACATTGCGTGGTGAAAGCGACCCCTAATGCGATCAGTTCGCGATACTTTCTGGGGATCGCTCCATCTTCGCGACCGACGATCTTGTCGAGTCCAAGCCACGCGTTAAACTCAGTGGGAGCGACTTTGCTCATTTCCTTCAGAAATCTCAAGTCGCCGACATCATGATAGTGTTCGCTCACGCACGCCTCCTGGGCGATCAGGATACGCATTTCGTCTCGCTTTACACAAGGACGCAAATCCGGTGCTCACCGCGGAGGCGAACTGCACATCGCAGCCATTGGCAGGGTGCTCTACTTTCGATTACCCTAACGCCCTATGCAATCTTTCAATCTCAGTGCCCGCATCACGCTTGGTTTGATCCTCGGTGTCACCACGGCGGTATGGGCGCAATCCCCATTCACCTTGGAGCAGGTCATGAGCTCGCCTTTTCCCAGCGAACTCGTTGCCGCCGAGCATGGCAGCCGCATCGCCTGGGTCTTCGACGTTAGGGGAGTGCGCAACGTCTGGGTTGCGGATCGCCCGGATTTCGCTCACACGGCGCGCCAACTGACCCACTACGTCGCTGATGACGGCCAGCCCATCTCAAGCCTGCGACTCACCCCCGACGGTCACTCTGTGCTTTACGCGCGGGGCAGCGAACTGAACGACCAACAGGAGAGCGCTAACCCCCTGAGTTGGACCAACGGGGCGAAGCAGCAGGTCTTTGCCATCGATGTGGATGCCAAACGTCCCGAGCCCCGCCTCTTAGGCGATATGGGTTGCCCGGATGAGGGCTGTGAAGACATTGAACTTTCGCCCGACGGCAAGTGGGCCGTCTGGTCCGCGAAGAAAAAGTTGTGGCTCGCCAGCGTTGATGGAAAGCAGCAGGCCAAGGAACTGGCTTCGGTGCGCGGATTGTCGGTCGAGCCGCGCTGGTCGCCCGACGGCAAGCACATTGTCTTTGTCAGCGAGCGGGAGGCGCACAGCCTGATCGCCATCTATGACTTCGATCGCGACTTCATCCGCTACATGGCGCCGAGCGTGGACAAGGATTCCTCCCCGCGCTGGTCGCCCGATGGCAAATGGATTGTCTTTATTCGCACCGCCGGAAATGAGAACAAGCTCCCACTGATACCGATCCGCCCCAAACCTTGGTCGCTCTGGATGGGCGATGCCTCTACTGGCACGGCTCGAGTTCTATGGCGCAGCGGGGGAAAACCGGAGGATTCTCTGCCCGGACTCACCGAAGATGTTGCGCTCAATTTTGCGGCAGACGGACGAGTCGTCTTTGTCTCCGAGCAGGACGGCCGGAATCACTTATATTCAATCGCGACAACCGGAGGCTCGGCCACACTGCTCACGCCCGGCGACTTTGACGTGGAAGATGTCACGCTCAGCGCGGACAAGAGGTCGGTAATCTACTCCTCCAACCAGGACGATGTGGATCGGCGGCACTTGTGGCGCGTGGATGTCGCCGGCGGGACGCCGCAGCAGGCCCTCACCAGCGGCGAAACCATGGAGTGGTCTCCCGTTCAAACCGGTGATCAAACCGCGGACGACAAAAGCATTCTCTGCCTCGGTTCCACCGCGACTGTACCGGCCATGCCCTACGAAGTTACGGCGAAGGGTCGCGAAATGATCGCCCGGCAGGCTCTGCCCAGCGACTTTCCCTCGGTTTCGTTAGTAACGCCGAAGCAGGTAATTTTCCGCAGCGAAGACGGTGTCACGCTCCATGGCCAGCTTTTTCTGCCAACGAACGCGACGGGCAAGGTTCCGGGCCTGGTGTTCACGCATGGCGGACCGCGACGCCAGATGATGCTCGGCTTCCACTACATGGACTACTACCACAACGCGTATGCCGAGAATCAGTACCTCGCCAGTCGTGGATACGCCGTGTTGTCCGTAAATTACCGTCTCGGCATTATGTACGGCCGCGCGTTTCGCGAAGCGCCCAACTCAATCTGGCGTGGGGCCGCGGAGTATAAAGATGTCGTGGCGGCGGCTCGGTATTTGCAATCGCTTCCACAGGTTGACCCGGAGAAAATCGGGTTGTGGGGAGGCTCTTACGGCGGCTTTCTGACTGCCATGGGTCTGGCTCGCAATTCCGATCTATTTAAGGCGGGCGTGGACTTCCACGGCGTTCATGACTGGAGCGTATTCCTCACCCAGCGGCCCTATTTTGGCAGTGTGGCACAGCGTCCGCCGGACGCGGACGCCGCGATCAAGCTGGCGTGGGATTCTTCGCCCGATGCTTACATCAGCACATGGAGATCGCCCGTACTGCTCATCCAGGGCGATGACGATCGCAATGTGCCCTTCACTCAAACGATCGACCTGGTGCAGCGGTTGCGCGCACAGCACGTGCCCTTCGAACAAATGATCCTGCCGGATGAGATCCACGGCTTTCTCATGTGGAAGGACTGGGTGCGTGCCTATGCCGCAACCGCCGATTTCTTTGACCGGACGCTGAAGGAGGGCGAAAGGATCGGAGAGAAAACTGGCGAGAAAATCGGAACCGTCGGCGACTGACCGCTGGGCTGAGGCCGGTGAATCGGTTTTGTTCTATCCTCGGAAAATTTCGACAGGTATATTGATTATTCCGAATGAAGCGGGAAGACGCCATCCGAAATGCGAACGCGCGACTCTATCCATCGCTGAGAAATCCTCACTACCTCGTGCTCCGGTCCCGCCGCCTTATCTTTGCCGAATACCTGAAGACCCTCCCAGATAACCTGACCATACTTGATGTTGGCGCCCGCTACCAGCCGTATCGTCCCTTGTTAGCTGGAAAATATAAAAAGTACCTCGCGTTAGACGTGGACAACAACGAATTCGTGGACGTTATCGGGAGCGGAGACAATGTCCCATTTGGCGATGACATCTTTGATTTAGTGATTGCAACCGGTGTGTTTGAATACTTCCAGAACCCCGCGCATGCCGCCGCGGAGTTGCACCGGGTTCTGAAGCCTGGCGGCTCTCTGCTGGTGAGTGTGGGAGCGGTGGTTCCGCGCTTCGTCGAAGACGAACGATGGCGTTACTTACCTCTCGGACTCCAATCGCTGTTTGCTGCCTTCTCAAGAGTGAGCATTGTCCCGGAGGTATTTAGCCTGGGTGCTTTTTGCAGGCTGATGAATCTCGGTTTTCACGACTTCTTAAAACTCCGGCCGCTGAAGTTCGTTTACGAAATCACGATCTGCCCGGTCATGAATCTGCTCGGGTTCCTTTTGGAAAAAGCGCGCTTGACCTCCAACGACAAATGGGCCGGAAATTACAACGTCATCGCGCAAAAGTAAGGGGCGCATCCGTAAAGACGATTCTAGCCGAGTTCTCTATTCTTCCTATTGGAGCTTGAAGATTCGCTCCATCAGCAGCCATTTTTCTCCTGGCTTGGCCTGTGGTAACGGTCGTTGATATCTCCACATCAAGGCTTCCCATTCACGCACCTTGGGATTCTGCAGATCAGCTTTGGCTTTGGCGGCGAAAGAAAATTGGTCGGTTACCTCGAGGATCATGAATAGCCGCGTTCCGAGAACGTATATTTCGGCGCTCTCTACACCCGAAGCCTTTAAGCTCTGTTCGACCTCGGGCCAAATTTTCTCATGGTATAGCTTGTACTCGTCGATGAGCTTCGGATCATCTTGCAGGTCCAGCGTCAGGCAGTAACGTCGGTTCATTGGGCCTCGCTCGTGGTACCGCTTCGCACTAACGCCTAAGTCGCACTGGCTATGCAGTGTTCAGAGAGAGACTCCTCTCTTCCAGGGAATGAAATCGTCCTGATTTAACGTCTCAGCTTTTGTGCGGACTGCACCACTCGTCACTTCGATGACGAGTTCCAGGATCGTCTCTCCCATCTGCTGAATGGTCCGGTCTCCCAGAACTACGGGACCGGCGTCTATGTCGATGATGTCTTTCATTCGCCGCGCCAGATCGGAGTTCGTCGATATCTTAACTACAGGTGTGATGGGATTGCCGGTTGGCGTGCCCAAGCCAGTGGTGAATAAGACTACGTTCGCACCCGCTCCTACCTGGGCCGTAACACACTCGACGTCGTTGCCGGGCGTACATTGTAAGTTGAGCCCGGGTTGAGCGGAGAATTCAGGATAATCCAGCACAGCCGTGATCGGGGACGTTCCACCTTTCCTCGCCGCACCCGCCGACTTCATCGCATCGGTAATAAGACCGTCGCGGATGTTTCCCGGGGAGGGGTTCATGTCAAAACCCGAACGCGCGGCTTTCGCGCGAGCGGCATAATCGCGCATCAGCTCGATGAAGTGATTGCCGACTTCTTTTGTCACACTACGATCAATCAACTGCTGTTCTACTCCGCAGAGTTCGGGAAACTCCGAAAGAATCGTTCTCCCACCTAGCGCGGCCAATATGTCGGAGGCATGGCCAATCGCGGGATTCGCCGAGATCCCGGAAAACCCATCTGATCCTCCGCATTTCAGGCCCACACAAAGACGTGAAAGCGGAGCCGGGCTCCGGCGACATTTGTTCGCATCAACTAGACCCAGAAAGGTCGCCCGGATCGCTTCCGTGAGCATCTTCGATTCCGACCCGCTCTGCTGTTGTTCGAATACCAGCAGCGGCTTGCTGAAATGAGGATCGCGCTTTCGAACCTCTTCCTGGAAAATGCTGATCTGCGAATTCTGGCAACCCAGGCTGAGCACCGTTGCCCCGGCCACATTGGGATGGTGGACATATCCGGCGAGCAATGCGCACAGATTATTCGAGTCCTCGCGAGTACCTCCGCAGCCGCCTTGATGCAGTAGAAACTTGATCCCATCGACGTTTTCAAACACCTTGGAGGGCGCGGGCATGTGAGACTCCAGTTCAGCCCCATGCATCTCGAGATCATGCAGAGCGTCCTCACGATAAAGCTTTACCAGCTTCGCCACTTGCTGCTGGTAAATCTTTGGCGAAGCAAATCCGAGTTCCTCTTCGAACGCCTGTTTCAGGACGTCGATATTCCTGTTTTCGCAGAAGACCAGCGGCACCACGAGCCAATAGTTTCGAGTGCCGACTTGGCCATCGGATCGTTGATATCCGAGAAACGTCCGTTTCTCCCAGCAACTCACGTCAGGTGATTTCCACTGGTATGCTCCCGAACTCTCATGGAACGACGAGAACTCGTGGCGCAGGTTTCGGGTGCTCAGGACTTCGCCAGCGCGGATCCGCTCTCTTGCTTTACCGACCACCACGCCATACATAAAGATGTTGCCCTCAGTGGGAATGTCTTCCGTGGCGAACTTATGCTTGGCAGGAACATCCGAAACCAGGAGATACTCGCGTTCGGAAAATGCAACCCGTTCACCTGCCCGCAGATCTCTAAGCGCAATTAATACGTTATCCGCGGAGTCCAGCTGCAGCAGTGTATTTTGCATGGCAAAGTCGTCCGAATAAGCAATGAAGGTGCAGTCGCGCGCCTCCGTGAGAAGCGCCTCTTAGTACAACGCGTGGAGCAAGTGTAATAAGAATCCGGCTCTCGAAACGAGCTTTTCTCACGGCCCCTGTTCGAAAGTGGCCCTTTCGTCTGCACGCTTGTTATTACGCAGCTGTTTGGCGATGGCGAAATGCTGATTCGCTTCCGTAGTACGCCCAAGACCCTGATAAGCCTTGGCGAGGAAATAGTGGACGTAGTCGTTTTGTGGATCCAGTCTCACGGCGCGCTCCAGGACTCCGGCAGCCATCCGCGAATCGTCGCGCTTCAGGGCGACTTGACCGAGCAGGATGTAGGCGCCAGAGGAAGCTTCATTCAGCCAGATCGCCTCTTTCAGGACCTTTTCGGCTTGATCGTATTTTTCAAGTCGTACATACGCGTCGCCCAAGCGCCAGTAAACCAGCCATACGGTTGGGTTGATGTCCAGCTCTTCGTTGAGTTCCTCGACGGCCGCCGGGGCGTCTCCCTTATAAAGATCGATTTCGCCCAGAAGGAAGTGGGCCATGGCAACCCGAGGATCCCGTTGCAGAGCAGCCTGGATTTCCGGTACGGCGCGGTCTTCCAACCGTTGCCGGATAAGAAACTTTCCAAACATGAGATAGGCTATAGCGCTGTCGGGGGGCACAGAGAACACGTTCGCGAATGTCTGGCGAGCGTCGTCCCACTGCTGCGTCATGACGTAACAACTGGCAAGCAGATAGGCGCCGTCGGTGCTGTTCTGAGGAAGCTGGGGGCCAAGCTTTTCCAGCAGCGGGATGGCTTCAGCGTACTCGGCCACCGCAAAATAACTGAGGGCGAGGAGCTGGGTAGATTCCGCATCGGAGTCGTTCTGCTGCAAGGCAAGCTTGAGATGAGGAACCGCTTTCTGAAATTGGTCGGACTGGAAGTATGCTTTGCCAATTTTGGCTTCAATCCGAGGCGTGGCTGGCGCCGTGGCGGCGAGTTGGTTCAAAAGAACTAGAGCATCTTGGGACTTGCCTGCGCGAAGAAGCTCATCCGCACTGGCCATCCGCGGATCAGGCGCGGCCGCGGGAGCATTCTGAGCAAAACAGATAGCGATCGTAAGAGGTAGCAGGCTGAGCAGCCGGGCCAACATCATAAAGCGCGGGGGAAATGGATCGATCCTCCGCGCAGTGAGTGTACAGTCAAACAAAAATTGCGGCAAGTTTCTCAAGTTTTAACGCGCACAAGCCCTCAATCCGGCTAGAAATCGAACCTCAGGCCGAATTGCATCTTGCGCATGGTCGCGTTGTTTGCCAGGCCTGTAATCGTCCCGCCTCCAAAACAGTCGACACAGGAATTGGGATTACCCAGGTTCGGGTGGTTGAACACGTTATAGGCCTCAGCGCGGAACTGAACCCTCAGAGCCTCCCCGACAGGCACCATCTTGACGACGGAAAGGTCGCTGTCAAACCACTTCGGCCCGATGATGCTGTTGCGTTGGGCGTCGCCAAAGCTGGGCAAGCCAGGGACGGGCGTTGCTGGCCGCTGCCACGGTCCGCTGCTTTGTCCGTTCGCGAGCAATGGCGTGGGGCTGCCGGAGACGAGCGCAGTCGTGGCATACCACCCGTTCTTGTTTGGATGGGACACATGCCAGCTGCCGACAACGTTCGGGAAGCAGACACCGGCGTCATTATCGCTACCGCACTCGTTATAGCCCGGGTTGACGCCAGCGCCGCTCATAATAGTAGTCACGTTGACCAGTTGCCATCCACCGATTACGGAGTTCACGACGGACGGGGCGTTGCCCGCCAGCGCCTTTCCCTTTCCGAATGGAAGTTCGTAGATGGTCGACACGGTTATGTTCTGGTCTCGCTGCCACGATGGCCGTCCATAAAGGAGAGCTGGATCGTAGAGAAAATCTGGTGAGTCATGATTCTTGGCGTGAGAGAAGGTGTAGTTGCCCAATATGTTGAGGCCATGCGAGAAGCGTTTGTCTAACTGCACCTGGAGGGAGTTGTAGTGGTTATCGCCGGGATTGCACATGCATTGCAAACCAGTTGTCAAGCCAAAGTCATGCGGCGCGTTGTAGTACGGCAGGCGGTGGAGTTGGTCGACGCATGGTGCAACGTTGCCTCCACCCGGGCAGAAACCGGCTTCCGTTGGGGTGTTCAAGTTAATCCAGTTATTTTCACCCACAAAGATGTGCGATCCCTTGTTCCCCACGTAACCGGCTTGCAGTGACAACGTCGGCGTGATCTGGCGTTGTACCGTCGCGTTCCAGGAATCGACCGTTGGCATGTTCGTGTGGAAGGGCATAACCCAAGCGCGAAATCCATCGGGATAGATGTGATTCCCATCCGGCCCGACAGGCTGATTATTCAGCACGGTGGCCGGATCAAGCAGAGGTGGTCCCACCGCCAGATTAAAGGCCGGGTCCCAACCGTTCGGCAACGGATTGATTTGCTGAGTTCCCAGCACCGGGAGGTTCTGGGTCACTGTATGTCCGAAGATCGTGCCGAACATTCCCACATCAAAAGACCGGCCATAACCCATGCGGACCACTGTTTTGGGGCTCACCTGGTAAGCGAGCCCAGCGCGCGGAGCAAAGTTCTTGAGATTGGTGACTACCGGCCCACTCAGCGGGACGCCATTTTCCCCGGCAACGTCGATTTCACCGTTCGCAAGATTAAACCACCCGCCCCTGTCTTTTCCCGTCACGCTCTGTGGACGATAGATCTCCCAGCGCAGCCCGTAAGTCAAAGTTAGCTTCGGAGTCACGCGCCAGGTATCTTGCCCATAGAAGAAATATCGCCACTGCCGTTCGCCGGCGTCGTCCACGTGGGATATGTAGCGTTGGAATTGCGACACCTCGCCGAGCAGGAAGCCGGCCATACCTAGGCCGCCTACTTGGCTGCCTCCCGTTTCGCCTACCGTAAGGTTATTCAAGCTGTAAAGCTCACCGGAGCGGTGCTCGTCGCTAGGCAGGCGCAGATTCTGATTGTAGTGAAAATCAGGGCCGAATTTGAATGTATGTTTGCCCGCCGTCCAGGTCAAGTTGCCGATTTCCTGGAATTGCTGCATCCGTTCCACCAGCGGACAGTTGCAGTTATCGTAGAGACCATTCCCGAAGTCTAATTCGCCGGGGCCCTCCCCGATGGAGAAGTGGGGCATGCTGTTGGTCGTCGGATCGCCGGGAATATTCAATCCAGGCGCCCCCGCCTGGGTGGCAAAATCTCCGGTCACCAAGGGATTCACATTGATGCGCTGCTTGTACCAGCCGAAGCGGACATCCATGAGCAGGTTCGGCTTGACCGGATACGAGAGGCCAAACGAATTGCTTTGCGGTCGAGTGTCGCCCACTCCGGTGTAACCGATTGGATTGAGCTGCGGGCCCCCAGCCGCTCCGCCAAACAAGCCCGGGGCTTCCTTGTGAAACTGCGTGAAAGTGTACCGGTCAAACAACCGGAGCTTGTCGCTGTAGAAGTAGTCCGCCCTCACGTCGAGCGCATCCCCATGGTAGATCTCATCCGCGCTGGCGGCATAGTTTGGCTGGCCCGGCTGATAACCCGGAGCGTTCTCGAGTGCCGGAAGGGGAAGCGGAATGTAGTTAAGAAGAGCCGTCGCCACCGGGGAGATCAGGCTCGGGTCGATGACATTGAGTCGACCGTTATATTGAAACTGGGGGCGCTGGCTAAGATCGTCCTGAATGCCGTTGGCGCATCCGGTCCCACTTGTACAGAAGGGGTTGAAAATGGGGTTATTGGACGCCCACGCGCTGAAATCCCCATTGCGTTCGGCTTGCGTTGGAACCACGGCGGTCGCCGATCCTCCGTCGTGGGCGCGCGTTCCCTGGTAGTCGCCAAAAATAAACAGTTTGTTCTTAACGATCGCGCCGCCGATCGATCCGCCAAATTGGCCCCAGAGAGTGGGCGGAATGTACCTGCCCGTGACTGGGTCCGGATTGGCCTGGGCAAACGGGTCGCGCGCAAACGTCGCGTCCGAGCGGCGATAAAAGAAGCCGCTGCCATGCCACTGATCTGTTCCGGACTTTGTGGAAACCGTGACGAGAGCCGCACTGATCTGCCCGAACTCGGCGTCGTAGCTGGAAGTGGTCACTTTCGTCTCGGCGATCGAATCCAGGTTGGGCACGATCAGCATGTTTCCGTAGAGAAAATCGCGATTGTCGGTGCCGTCAAGGATTGTATTGACTCCCACGAACATTTGACCGTTCACATTGACGGCCAGACCGCTTTGCGGATTTTCCGTCGAGGTATCACCCCAGCAGAACTGGACCGTGCCGGGAGTAACAAGCAAGAGCTGCGAAAAATTCCTGCCATAGGTGGGTAACTCGTTGACTTGTGTCGTGCTGAGAACAGTGGAAACGTCGGTGCGTTCCGTTTTCAGGAGCGGGACCTCATCGACCACGTTTACCGTCTCCGAAACCGTGCCCGGTTGCAGTATGGCATCAAAGGTCGCAACCGAGTCGACAGAGACATCAACTTCGGAAGCGACGCTCTTGAACCCCTGCGCCTCAATCTTGATCCGGTAATGTCCGGCAATCAGGTGTCTCTCGTCGTAGCGCCCGGAATCGTCCGTTTGCGTCGTGTAGACGACCTCGCGCGCGGTATCGGTAATCGTCACTTTGGCGTTGGCGACGGTGCCGCCTGACGCGTCAACCACCGTCCCGTCAATGCTGCCGTACACGGCCTGTGCTTTGGCCGCGGGCATACTGATGGTCGAAAGCGTCAGGCTCAGGCAGGCCCCCGTCACAACAGCGCGGAAGCGCACGCTGCGCATGACAGCGAAGAGCCGTTGCTGGATCTCTCGTGAAATTTTTTGGCAGCTCGTGCGCAAAAGGCTAGGCATTTCCCCGACCTCCGGTGGATTTCCCCATCTTGACCAAAACCGCAGATCCATTCAGGTCTGACGCCCCAACGACTGGACTCCCCCAAGACTCCGATCCGAGTGAACTTGGAAAGGCTAAGCGCCAAGAAGCCCCAGAAAACAGGTCCCTCAAGGAATGTGGGCGCTGAACATCATTCCATGAAGCGATTCACCTTCTACAGTTTGTCTAGGCGCTTTGTCAAGCATATTTTTCTGATGAAGTAGCGAAAAAACCAATGCTAGGCGCTTATTTTTGAGGTGGTAAAGGTAGCCCGATGCGCTCTTTCAGGTGAGATTCTGGAGCCCACAGAATGCACTCGATCATGAACTAGTTCACGAACCATCTGCGGTTTTTGGGCCGGAGCATTCCGATCGGTCAATGGAGAGAAAATCTACGTTGTCGCGGGAAATCCCTTCATATCTCGGCAATATCCACGGAGCGATCGTAGTAGCCCGAGTTGAGCCTTGTGGCAGCGATGTTGGGCGGATTCAGGCGAAGTCGTATCGTGAACCTTCCAGTTCTTGGCGGGTTCCATTGTTGACTCCAGAAGCACCAGCCATTGCCGTGAAACGATGGGATGATTTCCACAGGCACAAATCTCTCCGCTGGATCGAATCGGATTTCCATTCCCCGGCTCGGCGCCAAGGCACCCCATTGAATCCCGGCGACACAGTACCGGATCTTACCGCTTAAAAGCCATTTTTCGACGCGGGTGGGCATGGCCGCGATCTCAACAATTGCAGGCCGGTAGTCACGCGCCAAGGAAGGAACGCCGGTTTGCATCGTACGGCTTGCGTACTCTCGCATCTGAGACGTGGCCGGGGTATCATCCGAAACAAATTCAATTTGGTTGACCCATTTGATACCGACGCAACCATACCATCCCGGAACCACCAAACGGACAGGTGCTCCGTGATCCGGGCGCAGGGGCTGCCCATTCATCTTCGTGGCGAGGAATGCTTTGGACGAAAACAGTTGGTCTGGGCTGAATATCCAGCTGGCGCCGGGTTCGGAAGTCATCGATTCTTCCTGGTAGCGATCGAAGCCTGATACCAGCACGCGGAAGCCGGACCTCTGCGGCTTCGCCGTCTCGATAATCTCTTGTAGAGACACGCCCTCCCATGCCGCGACGCTCATCATGCCAAAATGCGCACTGCGCGTATTCCCGGAACACTCTGTGAGATGAATGCCCATGGGACGAGCCCTCTTAGCCAACACCTCAGCCGAAATAATCAGGGGTTTGTGAATGAGCCCAACGACGTGAATCGTCCACGGGTTCGATCGGTCCAACAGCTTGGAAGCGCGGGTTCTGATAAAAAAATTGTCCGTCGTGGTAACGGGATTTTCTGGCGTCAGAGTCGAGAGGTCCGTGAAAAGTCGTCCATCCAGTTCACTCCCAATCGGTTCGCCCATTGGTGGATGGCCTTCCCCGGAAAAGGGAACTACACCAAGTAATGAATCGTCGTCTCGCGCGTCAGCAGTTCGAGAGAAGCACCCGGGTAGTCGGAATGGATTGAAGCCGCAGATCCACGCGCTTCCGCAAAGCAATGATTGTCGAAGCAGGCTTCGTCGCTTCACGCTCAAGCTGCGCTCAGTGTTCACGGTTTCGCGGAGAGTCAACCGAGCCCGGCCCCAGCACTCACAGGGAATTCGAAGCTTGCATCGGGCTCGACTGGTCGTTAACGCTTTGGTTGCACCGCCGGGACGCGCAGCTCTTTCGGCCGTATTCCTTCGGCGGGCACGATTCCGTCTCCTTCAAGAATGTTGTAGAATTTGTCCGCGCCCAAGCGGCTGAATGTTTCCACTTTCCCCGACGGCCAGCGAACCTCGAGGCTATCAATTTTTGTTGCTTTCCCAAGACCAAAATGCACGCGGGTATCGCTTTGAGAGAGGTAGCTTCCCCCGCTGTGGATTTCCTCCGTCTGAGTCATTCCGCCAGCAACCAGCTTGACTCGGGCGCCGATCGCCATGCGGTTGCTCTTGCGGCCCGCCAGTTCAAACCCCACCCAATGACGACCTGGAATTCCGTGGTTCCGAAGCACCATCGGTTTGCCCACCAGGTCTTCCACGACCAAGTCCATGTTTCCGTCGTTAAACAGGTCTCCAACCGCGAGTCCACGGGACACGCGGGGCTCCAAGACTGCCGGACCTGCCTGGTCGGTGGCGTCGCAGAACGTGCCGTCCCCTTGATTGAGCTGCACCAACTTCGGCTCACGGTATTTCGCACCGGACGGAAGCTGATCCGCTTGTGGGTAAACGTGACCGTCTACCGTCACCAGGTCCAACCAGCCATCGTTGTCCAGGTCAACAAACGCGATGCCCCACTTCACCCACGGCAAGGAAGGCAACCCGACTCCCGAGGCGTAGGAGACTTCCTGAAAATCCCAATTGCCGCCATTTTGGTACAACGGCGTATTATCCAGTGCAAAATCCGTCACGACCAGCGACGGCCGCCCGGTGTGCAGGTAATCGCCCACCGAGACTCCCATGCCAGCTTGTTCGTGGCCATCTTCGCCCAGCGCCGTGCCGGACTCCATGCCGATCTCTGTGAACTTACCATTTCCCTCGTTCCGGTATAAATAACTGGCAGTGGAATCATTGGCCACGTAGATATCCGGCCGTCCTGTGTTGTTGAAGTCCGTCCAGATGACCCCGAGCCCGTAATAACCGTTCGGATCATCGACGCCGGCTTTTTTGGAAACATCGCTGAAGGTTCCGTCCCCGTTATTATGAAACAACGAATCGCCCGAGCCCTTCAGGCCGCGGGGACCGCATTGCACCTTGATTCCCATGAAGCGACAAGTCATGGCGCTCCCAAACTCGGGAAGGTGCTGCAGGTCCAGATCTACATAATTGGCGACCATCAGGTCGAGGAAGCCGTCGCCATCGTAGTCGGCAAATGCCGCGCCCGTCGACCAGCGCCCATCTGCCACACCGGCCTGCTTGGTCACATCGGTGAAGGTGCCGTCGCCATTATTTCGATAGAGCACGTTGCCGCCGTAACAGGTCACGTAAATGTCGGGCCAGCCGTCGTTGTTGTAATCGCCGACCGCTCCTCCCATTGCATAACAGGGCTTGGCGATGCCGGCTTTCTCTGTGACGTCCGTAAACGTCCCGTCATGATTGTTGTGATAGAGCGCACCACGAGCTTTTTTGCCCCGCAACGCTTCGTCGACGGTCGGCGCATTCGTAAAGTAAATATCCAACCATCCGTCGCGGTCATAGTCCAGCAGCAACACGCCCCCAGCCATGGATTCGAGGATGGAGTGCGCTTCCGGCGAAAAGTCGTGCTCGAAGCGGATCCCCGCCCGATCTGTGATGTCTTCGAGTTGGGGAACGGGTCGCCCCTTGCATTTTATGGTTTTCGCCGTAGCCGGGGGTGGAGGCCCCTGGCTAATTCCCTGACCCAGCAGTTGTTGCGCGAATGCAAACGAGAAAACGAGAAGAGGAATCCAACAGCACGTCCGACCAGGCAACAGCATCTCCCATGAATGCGGCTTCATAAACTAGTGTGGCGCCACCAATTGAGAATCCAGTGCCGACGCTTTTTGAAATTCAATGTCGGATTCGTCCTTCTGACCTTTTTGTGCGAGGGCCACAGCCAGCTCATAATGCGCCATGGCGTAAGTGGGCACGGAGTGGATGGCAGCGCGGAATTGGGAGATGGCGCTATCCAGATCGCCAGTGGCGAGCATCCTCTTCCCGGAATTGGTGGCAAAAGTTGCTGCCTGCAGACTGGTCTTCTCCTGGCTGAGCTGGCTACCCGCCTTGGCTTCTGCCTCGGCGCCGTCGGTGTCGCCTAACTGACGCAGGACGGAAGCTAAAGTGATGTGGGCTCCGGCTAGGTCGGGTTGGAGTTCGATCGCTTTGCGCAGGGCGATGGCGGATTCCTGATACTTCTTCATCTGCTTGTAGACCGTGCCCAGAGTGTAATACGCCTCCGCGTAGTCGGGTTGGATTCCTATTGCTGCTTGCAATTGTTCCGCCGCGCCCGCGAAATCACCCGATTGCCAGAGAGTCACTCCCAAGCTATAGTGTGCATCGGCGAGGCCGGGATCGAGTCGAAAAGATTCTTTCCATTCCGCAATCGCTGCGGGAAGATCGTCCTTCAGCTTGAGGGCCAGGGCAAGGTCGTAGTGGAGGCTCGCGGTGTCAGGAGCAAGCTTCAATGCCGCTCGGAACTCGGTTATGGCTCCATCAAAATCTGCTTTCTGCAGGTAGGCTGTACCCAGATTTCCCTGGAACGAAGCATCGTTGGGGCGAAGCTGGATGGCGCGCTGAAACTCTTTGATGGCTGAATCCCCATCACCCCGCTGGAGCAGTGTCAACGCGAGGTTGTTGTGGATTTCCGGATCATCCGGCGTCTGTTGCAAAGCTTTGGTGAACGCTGCCTCTGCCTCATCCACGTCGCCGAGTCTCTGGCAGAGAATCCCGATGCGCCTCTGCAAATCCTGCATCGACGGGGCAATCTCCCCCGCCCGCCGGAAAGAACGCAGGGCTTCTTCGCGGTTGCCGAGAGATTCCTGGGCGCTGCCGCGATAAAACCATGCTCTGGCGTCCCGGGAATCGAATTGCATTGCACGGTCGAATTCCAGCAACGCGCCGTTGATATCGTCGCTGGCAAGAAGAGTGACGCCGAGGTGCAGGTGAGCCTGCTCGTATTGCGGGTTGAGACGAATCGCCTCTTGGAATTCCCGGCGGGCATCGCTGTATTGCGACTGTTGCGCCAGCAGAGAGCCTAATTCGTCGTGCAATTCCGCATGGTTGGGGGCCAGGCGCACTGCGGCGCTGAGCTCAGAAACGGCATCGGCCGTTTTTTTTTGCAGAGATAGTGCTCGCCCGAGCTCGCGATGAGGCGCCGCCTCAGTGGGAGCTAGTTTCACGGAACGGCGCAACTCCGTCACCGCCAACTCGAAGTTGCCTTGCGTTTCGTAGGCTTGCCCCAGCTGAATGCGCGCCTCAGCCAGTTCCGGACGAAGCTCGATGACCTGGCGGAAATGGATGATCGCTTTCTCGACTTGCCCCTGGCGCAGCAGTACCTGCGCCAGCATGCTTTGCGCCTCGGCACTCCTGGGATTGGACTGCACCGCCTTATCGAATCCCGCGCGCGCCGCGATCAAATCGCCGCGCTCCAGAGCCGCGATCCCCTGTTGATAGTCGGACTCCCATGAGTCGGCCGAAGGTTTGGCTTGCGCGGACGCCCTAGCACTAAGCATCCCCCAGAATGCGCAGATGACGAACAATCCTAAGGCCAGACTTATGGGCCAAGGCGATCGTTCTATGTGCGAAACGGTTTGATCGCCAAAAAGCATGAGCTCATCTTACCTAGGTGATACAAGCCGGAGTCAAGTTCGACCATCAGGGTAGTCGCCCTGCGAGAGCATGTAGCCCCAGAACGGATACGTTTCGGCTTAGGCGTACTCACTTTCCCCAAAGTTATTCCGGCCAGATATGTTCTCGCCGAATCACGAGTGGCGCATCCATAGTCGGCGCGCCGGTCCCAGGCTGACCGCCTCCCACACTTACTCGATACTTACCCGGCGCAGTGAGTCGAACTCCAGCCTCATTCACCATGCTCAAGTCACGCGGGCTAAGAGTAATCTCTACGTGACGCGTCGCACCTTTGGCAATGTGGATCCGGGTAAATCCAGCCAAAGCGCGGGCGGGCGCCCCGCTCAGCTTTGGAAAGGTCAAGTAGACTTCGACGACCTCGTCCCCATCGCGATCGCTTGCGTTGGATACATCCACGTTCACACCCAGAGGTTCGCTGTCATGCAACTCTGCGGTTGAAAGCTTCAAATTGCTGTATTGAAAACGGGAATAGCTCAGGCCATAACCGAACGGGTAAAGTGGCTGCCCTTTAAAGTATCGATAAGTACGATTGTCCATGGAATAGTCGCCGAAGCTCGGCAGTTGTTCGACACCCTTGTAAAAGGTAACCGGAAGCCTGCCGGCTGGATTGTTTACTCCCGCCAGTGTCTGGGCGATCGCGGTTCCGCCTTCCTCGCCGGAGTACCAACTTTCTAAGATCGCATCCGCGTTCTTGTTCGCCCAGTTTACGGATAACGCACTGCCGTTCATGAGCGCGACCACAACGGGTTTGCCGGTCTCCTTCAGTGCCTTCAAAAGGTCTTCTTCATCCTCAGGTAAGTCGAGACTGGTTCGGTCCCCTCCGCTGAACCCGGGCACCTTCACGCGCAGTTCCTCCCCTTCCAATTGCGACGTGATACCCACTACAGCAACGATCACGTCTGCCTGCGCAGCTTGCTGGAGGGCGAGCGAAAGCGGATCGGAAATTAGAGAGAGCCAAGACAACTGGGAACCGCCATCATCCTGAACGACGGACTCGAGCCGCAGAGCATATTTGTGCCCTTTCTGCAGTGCTACGAGCGGTTCCGGCGCGGCGTCTTCGGGAGCCGGATCATCCATCACCAACTTTCCATCCAGCCAGAGGCGATTAGTGTGACCGCTGGTGAACATTCGATACGTCGCGGATTGCGCGGGAGTCAGGAATCCTGTCCATCGGACAGAGAAGTCCGTAAGTCCGGGCGGCTGGGTCAAAGAATCCTGATCATGGGGCAGCGGCTCAAGATTGATGTATGCATCCCTTCGAACCACCTGGGGAGGTCCATTGAATTCTTTGTTTGGAAAGTACTCTCCCATGAGTCCAGGTTGTCCGTCGGCGGTGGAATATGCCGAGGGTGGGATGAGGGACTCCTGCCTCAGAAAGTTTGTGCCCTCAGAGTATGTGACTTGGGCCGAAGCGAACTGCTTTTGCATGCCTTCCAGCACAGTCGTAGTGCTGGATGGAGTACCGCCGTAATTTCCTGCCAGTACGCGCGCAGATTCCGCCAGCGGTCCTACCACCGCAATGCGCTTGACGTTCGGGCGAAGAGGAAGCACGCCGTTGTTCTTGAGCAAGACCATGGATTCTTGGGCTACCTTCCGGGCAAGTTCCCGGCTCGCCTCGCCGGCAATCTCCGAATTGGACACCTGCGCGTATTTCACCATTTCTGGCGGATCGAACATGCCTAGTCGAAAGCGGGCTAGCAATAAGCGTTTGACGGCAGTGTCGATCTGAGCCTCGGTCAACAGTCCTTGGGATACCGCATCGAGGTATTTCTTATAGTCGGAGTTGTCGGGAGCTTTCGAGTAGGAGTCGATGCACTCATTGTCGGTGCCTCGCTGTAACGAGAGCGCGGCCGTTTCGGCGATCGTTTTCGTAAAGTGATGCTCACTGAAAATCTCGTCAACGGAGTCGCAATCCCCTACGACATAGCCATCGAATTTCCACGCACCTCGCAGGCTATGTTCGAGCAAAAAGCTGTTCGCACAGGCGGGCTCGCCGTTCACCCCGTTGTAGGCGCACATGATGCTGCCGGCTTTGCCCTCCACGACGGCCGCCCGGAATGCCGGCAGATAAGTATCTTCCATATCGTGATTGGAGACTTCGACGTTCCGGGTGTGGCGGGTAGGTTCCGGGCCGCTGTGAACGGCGAAGTGCTTCGGGGTAGAAATGACGCGCAGATACTTCGAGTCTTCGCCTTGCATGCCGCGCACGAACGCGACCGCCATCCTCGCTGCAAGGAAGGGATCTTCGCCATAAGTTTCCTGCCCGCGTCCCCAACGCGGATCGCGAAAAATATTTATATTGGGCGCCCAGAAGTCGAGCCCCTCCAGAATGTCGCGGCGGCCGGCACGAACCGCCTGGTTATGTTTTGCCCTGCCCTCAGTGCCGATGGCAGCGGCCATTTGGCGCGTCAGCGGAGTGTCAAAGGTTGCCGCAATTCCAATCGGCTCGGGAAAAACCGTGGCCAGCCCGGCGCCGGCGATGCCATGCAGAGCTTCGCTTCTCCAGTCGTACTCGGGGACCTGCAAGCGCGGAATCGCCCGCGACTGATTCACCAACTGCGAAGCCTTTTCCTCCAGCGTCATCTTCGAAAGGAGATCCTCCACTCGCGCGTCAATGGGCTGCAAGGGATCGAGATAGAGTGGGGAATTGGTAGGTTTTGCTTGCGCGAGGGACTGGCCGTGCAAGAAGAGTACAGCCAGCGCGAGGATACCCTTGACGCCAACCGGAGATCGGTATAGCATCCGCACATTCTAAGCGATTAGACGTATCCCGCCAAGCAGAATGCCGATCGCAAACGACAGTAGCGACGAACAAGTGCTCGAACGGTTTGGGTACCATCAGCAACTGAGTCGATCCCTCGGATATTTTTCCAGCTTCGCCCTTAGCTTCTCGGTTATCTGCATGACCTCGGGCTTGTTTGCCGACTACGGCGACGGGCTGCGCGCCGGGGGGCCGTCTTTCATCTGGAGCTGGCTGATCGTGGGCGCGGGTCAGTTCCTTGTCGCCATGGTTTTCGCGCAACTCGCCCGACAGATTCCGCTTTCCGGCTATGCCTATCAATGGACCCGCTCGCTTTCCGGCGACCGCATGGCCTTCTGGGCGGGCTGGATCATGATCGTGCAGTTCATCACGGGAATGGCGGGCGTAGCATACGCACTGGCCAGTTACCTTGTGCCTTTTTTCGGGTTGCCGAATTCCAACCGCAACGTGGTGATCGCTACCATGGCAACCTTGGTCGCCGCGGCGTTGATCAATCATTTCGGTATCCGGCTCGCCAGCGTGGTCAACGACGTGTCGGTCATTGCCGAAATTCTGGGCACGGTGCTCATTGGGTTTCTGTTGCTTGGCCTGGCGTTGATTCGAAAGACACACCCGATTTCGTTCTTGTTTACCTATCCCCACCAGACGAGTGTTGGCGCCTACCTGGTCGCCTTCTTGACCGCGTCGCTGATGAGTGTTTGGACGTTGGGTGGATTTGAGGCCGCCGCCAATGTCGCTGAGGAAACCCACCTTCCGGAAAAGCGAATCCCAACCGCAATTGTCGTATCCGAAGTGCTTGCGGTTGTGTTTGGATTGCTCGTCCTGATCGGTTTCACTCTCGCTGTGCCATCGGTGGAAGTGGCCGGACACGACCCCACTCCCTTGCTCTATATCATCGGGAGCTATTTCCCAAAGTACGTCGTTGTAAGCGCCCTACTCCTCGTATCTGTCGCCATCTTTGCCTGCGTTCTGGCCAATCTCACGACCATCACGCGCCTGATTTGGGCAATGGCACGCGACGGGAAGGTGCCGGCCTCTCGCTTTCTTTCAAAGGTGAGCGAGCACAAGGTACCGGTCAATGCGATCTGGGTCGTCATCCCGATTACGGCGGTTTTTACCTTCTGGGCTCAGGTCGAGGTTGTAATTATTGCGATCTGTACCTTCGCAATGTACGTTACCTACGGTTTGGTAGTGGCGGCATGCCTATGGGGAAACGCTCCAAGGCCGGCTGGTCTCGCTGGGCAGCCTCCAAAACGGGTCTCCCGTCTGTTGTGCGCCGCGGCCCTTGCCTGGATTGTCGCTATTCTGCTTCTCCTGCTTTACATGACCGCCATCTCGATGCCTCACCATGCGCTGGTGCTAACCCTGCGTGTCATAGCAATCATCGGCGGTGGAGCGCTGACTTACTTTGTGGCTCGCCGCCTTGCTCCACGGGAAAAGCTCAGTCCGGATCCGGCTGAGTAAGTAGTACGTAAAGTGCACCGGCAGCGAGCGTCAAGGCTCGGGATCGGCTTTGGAGGAAAGTGCATCTTGCACCGGCTCGGCATCGCACTCTGCCGCGATAACCGTTACCGGTTCGTCGGGTGATTTTTCTGGCAGCCCTCCGAAAATCAACTGGCTGCCTCTTTGCTCGAAATGGACAGGCTGGCCGCTCGCTAACAACCGCGCCGATAGCACTTTGCATCGGACACCGCCGACCGTCATGGTGTTTCCCGGCCAGAAATAGACGATGGTATAAAGCGTATTTCCCCGGCGCGTGTACACCCCGATGTTCCCGTGCGGGAAGCGGCATCTCTGAGTACCATAGACGGCCTCACCATTTCTTCGCAGCCATCCACCAATCGCCTGCAGACGCGATACGGCGGGCTCTGGAACCGAACCATCCGCGCGGGGTCCAATGTCGAGTAGGTAGTTGCCGCCATCGCGAGCGCATTCCACCAGATTCTGTACTAGTTGCTGGGTGGACTTCCAGTTATTGTCGCCGGCGAGGTAGGCCCAGCTATCGTTAACAGTCATGCACGATTCCCAGTCATTCTTGGCTGCAGCGGTGGATTGCTCCGGGGTGGAGAAATCGCCGGGTAACAGGTTGCGATTGTTCACCAGGATGTCGGGCTGAAGCTGGAGAACCATGTTGTTCATTTCCGCGGACCGCCAGCCCCGCGCATCGAGGGGAACCGGCATGTCGTACCACAAGATGTCAATCTTCCCGTAGTTCGTCATCAGCTCGCGTAGCTGTCCGTGCGTGTAGTCCACAAAGCGCCTCCTGGCGGCGAGATCCGCTTTTGCCAGCCGCCAATCGGGATGGCGCCAGTCCATGAGCGAGTAATAGAAACCGACGCGCATGTTTTCTGCACGAGCCGCTTCCACATACTCTTGCACCAGATCGCGGCCTGGACCCAGTTGCGGGGCGCAATAGGAAGTAAGTTTGGAGTTAAACAGGCAAAACCCTTCGTGATGCTTGGTGGTCATCACCATGTAGCGCATACCGGATTCACGAGCTAGTCGCGCCCAGCTGCGCGCCACGTCACGGGGCGGCTGAAATTGCCGCCCTAGTTTCTCGTATTCATCGAGCGGGATATCTTCATCTCCCATCGCCCAAGCTTCGCGGCCCAGAATGCTGTAGAGACCCCAATGGATGAACATTCCGAACTTGGCCTCGCGCCACCACTGTATGCGGCGCTCGTGGTCCGGAGGCGGAACGCCGGCAGATGGGATTGATGTTGTCAGGCCCAACGTTGCCAGCGGCTGCAGGCCAGCCACGGACGCGCCACTTGCGGCGGCTAGTAGGGTTTTTAGATGGCTTCGCCTGGATGGGATCATAAGACGGCTGTTCTTGTGCGAGCGTGAGTATCAGAGAGGCGCGCACCTGGCCGCTGGTCGACCCTAAGGTGCTGGCAGCATTCCGTCTTTCTGACTGTCGTGTTTTTCGTCGCGTAGTGTTTTGGAGATTTCAAAGTGTTGATTCGCCTCCGTCTCGCGCCCCAGAGCCTTGTAGGCTGTTGCCAAGGAGTACTGAGCATCGGAGTTTTGCGGATCGAGCGATAGGGCGCGTTCGAGGAATCCAACCGCCATTGCCGGATCATTCTTCTTGAGAGCGATCTCGCCGAGCAGAATAAATGCTCCGGGGGAGGCCTCATTCAGCCAGATGGCTTTCTTCAGGACCGGTTCCGCATCGTCATACTTTGCCAACCGCATGTAGGCATCGCCCAGCCTCCAATAAACCAGCCATACTGTGGGATTAACGGCTAACTCTTTCTGAAATTCGCCGATAGCACCCTCGGGATTTGACTGATAAAGGTCGATTTCACCGAGCAGGAAATGAGCCATGACAAGGCTGGGCTGCAGTCGCAGCGCCGTTTCGATCTGGGGCACGGCGGCTCCCACTATCTGCTGGCGCACCATCAACTTCCCCAGCGCCAGGTAAGCCATAGCGCTGTCGGCTGGCACGTAAAACATTTGCGCGAGAACCTTACGGGCGCTGTCCCACTGCCCGGTCATGACATAACAGATACTGACTAGATAAGAAGCATCGGGGACGTCTCTGGGAAGGCGCGATCCAAGCTTTTCCAGGAGCGGTAAGGCTTCGCGGTAGTTGCCCGCAGAATAGAAACTGAGCGCAAGCAGTTGCGCAGATTCGAGATCGGCCGCATTCTGCCGCAGAGCGTTCTTCAGATGCGGCGTGGCCTGCGAGAACTGTCGCAGCTGAAAGTATGCCTTGCCCACTTTTCCTTCGAGCCCCGGCGTTTTTGGATTTTTCTCCGATATCCGACCCAACAACGACAGGGCTTCACGAGGTTTGCCTTCATCGAGCAGTGTTTCTGCCTCATCGACTGGAGGTTTCGGCCTCGGAGCAGATTCTTGCGCGAGTCCAGGTCCTGCGCCGGCGGCAAACAAAATCAAGAAAGCAGAGAGGAAAAGACGCCAGTATCGAGAGAATGAACACCTGCCCCCTGGCGAAGGAAAAACGGGATTTTCGCTGTTCAGCACCGCCCCCATTCTCGATACTTGCAGCTCGCGCACAGGCCGACCTCATGAACCAGTTCACAGGCACGGTTTGCAATGTCCGTCGTTCAGCCCAATTCCCGGCATTGTAGCACGGTAACACGCGGTAATCGGCCTTAGTAGGGTGGTTTTGCTGCCTTGGCAAGGGGACGAAAGCTGGCTTGACCGCGCAGGTCAGTTTTCTTATGATGAAACATTCATGAAATGCTTCATCACGGCTGAGCCTTCCAGGAAGACAGGTAGTTTATGGCAGTGACCATTCGCGATGTCGCCAACAGCGCCGGAGTTGCGGTGGGAACCGTATCGCGGGTCTTAAACAACCAGCCCGATGTAAACCCAAAGCTCCGGGCGCGAGTGCAGCGTGCGTTAAAGGAATTGAATTACCGGCCGAATGCACGGGCGCAGAGCTTTGCCCGGAATTCCTCTCCGGTGGTCTCGTTTATCCTGAGTAACCGCGATTTCCTCCACCCGTTCCATTCCCGGGTTCTGCAGGGCGTTGAGGAATACTGCGAGGAATCGGGATTCTTCGTGCTCTATACCCGCTTCCGCTATTCGCCCACTGTGGCCGCAGACGACTTACAGTTGCCCACCGTCCTGCAGAGCCACGGGATTGCTGACTGTGTGATTCTGGCCGGAGCCAATTTCGAAAACTTCACGAAGAGCCTCGATAAACGGGACCTGCCCTACGTATTGCTGGCCAATAATCTAGTCAGCAGCGAACCTGGCCCAGCTTTTGACAGCGTCCGTTTCGATGATTTTTCCGGCGCGGCCGAAGCAACGCATTACCTGCTCGCCCTGGGGCATAGAGATATTTTCTTTATCGGCGATACCTCGCTACCCTGGTACCGCAGCCGCTACGAGGGCTACTGCAAGGCCATGAAAGAGGCAGGCATCAAGCCCGCTGCACAAACACTAGGACTTTCCGACAATACATTTTTCAACGGCCTGAAGAGTATCCAGATGGCGTTAGAACAAAAGCTCGCCATAACAGCGGTCCTGGCGGGCAACGATGATATCGCGCACGGCGCCTGGGAGGGACTTCTGAAAGCGGGGCTGGACGTGCCGAGAGATGTGAGCTTGATCGGTTTCGACGACCAGCATGGGATGGGAAGACTGCAATCGCTGACCAGCGTACGAGTGGAGGCGCCCGAGGTCGGGCGCCAGTTAGCCAAGATGGCGATTGAAAAGATTAAGTCGAAAGCAGTACATATTCCAGAGATCTTGCTGCCGACGACTCTGATAAAACGCGAAACTTGTCGTCCCTTGTTCCAAACGGGCCAGGAAGGACAGAAATAATCTGCCCAAAGTTTGGCCAGCCGATTCCTCTCGGCCTTTACACCGCGAGCTAGATCTCCTCGTGTTTTGCTTCCGTGATCTCGGTGTCGGGCACGGAGTGGCTGCGTTGCACGCTAAAGTTCTTAACGTCGACCAACACAAACCGTGGCGCCTGTTGTCCCTCGGGAAATTTGATGTTGGAGAATTCCACGTCGTCGGCGTCTTCGACGATGAAGCAAGGGCGCTCTTCTTTGTCCCGGGTGAGAATCTTGAAATCACTGATCTCGACTCGCTTTGCGTGCCGGATGAAGAAGGCGTGCGCGGGAGTCGTGCCAAACATTGTCGGCTCCGGATACTCTTTCTCTTTCTCGGGAAGTTCGAGGACGACATCTTTCCGAGTTCCCCCGCCGGGATGTTGAATTATGACGTTGCTGATCTTCACATCTTCGATCGGATGCCCGGGAATTCCTGCAATCATCGAACATATCTTTGAGGACCCGCTGGAAGAAACGATGTTAGAAATATTCACCCGCCGGATGCTTCCCACCGGCACGCCCGCGGGTCCTCGCATTCGAGATCCGAGGCGGAGAAAGATCGGGGATGCGACGGTTCCCCTCATCGTGATGTTCGAAATCGTGACATCTTCGATCCGCGCCCCATCCACACTGAGAATCGCGACTCCGAAGCAACCGTCGAACACGCAATTCGATACGGTGATGTTCTTGAACCCTCCGTTCGATTCTGTCCCAAATTTGATTCGCCCGTTGCGGTCAACGTCGGAATTGGACGGGAATCGCTTAAACGAAGCATCAAGCACAGCCCCCTCCAGGTAGCTGCCGCTGACCATGCAGTCGCTGATCGTTACCATTTCCGTGTCGCACGCATACCCCAGCGCGAACGAACTCTTCAGGCAAATCGCGTCGTCCCAGGGAGAGTTGATCGTGCAGTTGGAAATGCGCACGTTGCGGCAGCAATCCACGTCGATGCCATCGCGCTGGGTGTCAATCTTCAGGTTGTCGACGGTGAGATTAGAGACACCGGTCGCCAGGATCCCGAAATGTCCACCGTGCAGGATTGAAAAATCTCTCAGCAAAACATTGCGGCAGTTCTTCAGAGCTATGGCTTTGTTGGCAACGCCCGCAGCCTCTGCTACCGGGCCGGGGCCCTCTCCACGGCTCAAACCTTTTCCCCAGATTAATCCCGGCCCTTGAATCGCCAGATCTTCCAGGTTCTCGCCCCAAATCAGGCTGTTGTGCCAATGGTTATGGCCAAAGTCCTGATAGGCCTCCCAGGGTTGGTTCGATTCGGCCAGGTCATAGCCTTCCGCTTTGTTCTCCGATGGCGGGTCCGCCGCCGATATTGTGCAGCCCATGCCAAGGGCGAGTGCGACTTTGCTTTTCAGGCGGATGGAGTAGCACAAATAAGTTCCCGCCGGGAAAAAGATCGTGCCCCCTCCCGCACTCGCTGCCGATTCTATGGCGTGATTAATTGCCGGGCTATCCACTGATTTCCCATCACCCTTCGCACCAAATTGGCGCACGTCGAAGACAAGTTGCGGCTGGGACGATGCGGCAGTCTCCGCCAATCTGGCTCCAACTTTCGAGGTACCCGAGAGGCCAGCCACGGCGACTCCGGCTGCTTGCAGAAACCCCCGCCTTGTATTTTCGTTCTGATTCATGTCTATGCTCCTGCTGACTATCTCGACTGCGTTTGGAGGTTCTCGATCCTATCAAGTCGCGGAGCCAGTAACTGCATGGCCAGCACGGCGACAGCATACGCGGAGCCGGAAATGAGGAACGGAATCAGATAGCTGCCAGTCGCCTGCAGGACATATCCGACGACCTTGGCAATCAGCATTCCCCCGATTCCTCCGGCCATCCCCCCGATCCCGACTACAGAAGCGACTGCCTCGCTGGGAAACATATCAGAAGCGGTCGTAAACAAATTGGCCGAAAACCCTTGATGCGCCGCTGCCGCTAGACCAATCAGCAGAACGGAGGGCCAGAGCCCTCCGCCCCTGTACACCGATACGATCGGCATCACACAGACCGCGCAAACCAGCATCGCCATTTTCCGTCCGGCATTCACAGAAAACCCGCCCCGGATGAGCCGGGACGAAAGCCACCCGCCGGCGACGCTGCCAGCATCAGAGATCACGTAGATTACGACCAGAGGCAAGCCTAACTTCACCAGGTTCAAGCCATGCTCTTTCTGAAGGAATCCGGGCAGCCAGAACAGATAGAACCACCAGACGGGATCGGTGAGAAACTTGGCGATCAAAAAGGCCCAGGTCTGTCGGAATCCCAGGAGCGTGGCCCACCGTATCTTGGCGGAGGACTGATCGTTGCCGCTCCGAATATAGGCCAACTCCTGCGGCGAACAACGCGGATGTTCCTCCGGCGCTCTGTAGACGATTATCCAGAGCAGAAACCAGAGAAGGCCAGAGGCTCCTAAAACCAGAAACGCCCATCTCCAACCCAGGTGGATCGTGATCCAGGGGACAATCAAAGGCGTCAGAATCGCCCCCACGTTGCTGCCCGCATTGAAGATTCCAGTGGCGAGCGCGCGCTCTTTTTGTGGAAACCATTCGGTGACGGTTTTGATGCTTGCCGGAAACGCAGCCGATTCGCCGAGTCCCAGGGCCACCCGCGCGAACGTGAAACTCAGGATCGACGTGCAAGCCGCGTGGGCCATGGCCGCGACGCTCCAGAAAACGATCGAGGCCGCGTATCCAATGCGAGTCCCCACTCGGTCGATGAAACGCCCGGCGACCACCATACCCCCCGCATAGGCCGCCTGGAACGCGAACACCAGATTGCTGTAGTCGATTTCATTCCATCCTAGATCGTGCTGCAGGGTGGTCTTGAGCACACCCAGCACTTGCCGGTCCATGTAGTTCTTGCTGATTCCAAAAAACAAGAGCGCGCAGATGACCCAGCGGAATTTTCCGATAGCCTCGGCGGTCGTTGCCTCGGTAGGTAATTTGACTCGAATGCGGCTCGCGGTCGGGACCGAGTGGTTCTTGGCCATAGGATAACTCAGGGAACATGGGTGGCATTCGCCGCGTCCTGCGAAACTACCAGATTGTATCGCCAGCAGGGATTGCCATTGACAAGGTATCGTGCATTTGCAATAGTGTCAAAGCGGTTAGATCACCAAAAAAGGCCGCTTTTTTAGCTGTTCGGAGCGCGACTCAAACGAAATCCTATGGACGAAAGCGAAAGTCTGGTTCACTCAAAGGGCCTGCCCGACGGCGTATCCGGCGAACTGTTAGCCCTCCCACGCGGCGAGGCAAGATGGGAGTGGATGAGTTTCTTCGTGCGGAGCTTGCAACCCGGCGCTTCTTATTCCGCTTCCACCGAAGATGAGGAGGCTGCGTTCGTGCTGCTCGGCGGGACGTGCAGCGCCGATTGGGGATGGGGGACAAAGACGATCGGCCGTCGAAACAACGTTTTCGAAGGTCTGCCCTATACGCTATATCTCCCGACCCGTCACCGCGTCACATTTATCGCTCAAACCTACTGCGAAATCGCGGAGTGCCGGGCTCCCTCGAATGCCAGGCTGGAACCTCGCTTGGTTCCCCCGGAGAACGTTGTCAGCAGTTTGCGGGGAGGAGGCAACGCATCGCGGCAGATCGTCGACGTCATCACTCCTTCCTTCCCTGCGGATAAGCTCATGGTCATCGAGGTCTACACTCCCGGTGGTAACTGGTCGAGTTATCCGCCGCATAAACACGATGTTCACCGTCCACCCAACGAGGTAGACCTGGATGAGATCTATTACTATCGCATTCGCCAGCCGGAGGGATTCGCGCTTCAGCATCTTTATTCTGCCGAAAACCCAGTCGGCCGCACCGTGCAAGCTCATGACGGGGATGCAGTCCTGGTGCGCAGCGGATTCCACCCTGTTGTGGCCGGACCCGGATATGATGTCTACTATCTGAACTTTCTGGCGGGATCGGCGCGCGCCTTGGCGGTTACGGAGGATTCGCAGCACGTCTGGATTCGCGATACCTGGAAAGAGACGGATCCCCGCTTACCACTGGTAAAAGGCTAGACGAGTAATTGGAAACTCATCCGGCCTTTCGCCGTCCTCGAATCGTGCATTATCGTCTTCTTCGCGGCTCACGCTTCGGAAAATGATTACGGTAAGGAGCATGGCTCCATGAAAACTCGCCTCACCACGGCCCAGGCTATCATCCGGTTTCTCGAGAATCAGTTCACTGAGCGCGACGGCGAGCAGAATCGGCTTTTCGAAGGATGTCTCGGTATCTTCGGCCACGGCAATATTGCCGGCATCGGACAAGCCCTTGAGCAGGACCCCGGACTGCCCTATTACCTGTTCCGCAACGAGCAGGCGATGGTGCACACGGCCACCGCCTTCGCCAAAATGGCCAATCGCCTGCGCACTCTTGCCTGTACCACCTCTATTGGCCCCGGCGCAACCAACATGGTCACAGGCGCCGCGGTTGCTACTATAAACCGACTGCCTGTACTTCTCTTGCCCGGTGACATCTTTGCTCGCCGCAACGTAGCTCCGGTTCTGCAACAACTGGAATCCTCCGCAACCCAGGATATCTCTGTTAACGATTGCTTCAAGCCCGTTGCACGTTATTGGGATCGCATCGAGCGCCCGGAGCAGATCCTGACCGCGCTTCCCGCTGCCATGCGCGTGTTAACTTCTCCGGCCGAGACTGGCGCCGTGGTTCTTTCTCTGCCCCAGGACGTGCAGGCGGAGGCCTTCGACTATCCCCCAACCTTCTTCGAGAAAAGAGTGTGGCAAGTCCCGCGACCGCGCTGCGACTCCCAACTCCTGGAGAAAGCCCTGCAATGGATACGCTCGGCGAAGCAACCCTTGATCATCGCCGGCGGCGGCGTGATCTATTCCGGAGCGACCGAAGCCCTCTCCGCATTCGCTGGACAAACTGGCATCCCGGTCGGGGAGACGCAAGCGGGGAAAGGTTCGCTGCCCTTCAACCATGCCCAGGCGCTCGGGGCCATTGGGGTCACTGGAACGCCGGGCGCGAATATTCTTGCTCGCGAATCTGACCTGATCATTGGGATCGGAACCCGCTACTCCGACTTCACCACCGCATCCCAAACCGCATTCCAAAACCCGGCAGTGCGATTCATCAACATCAATGTTGGAGAGTTCGACGCCGGCAAGCAGTCCGCCTTGCCGCTCGTCGGCGATGCCCAGGTCACGCTCAACGAACTGGCTTGCGCCTTGCAGGGCACAACCGTCAGCACCTCTTATGCAACCCGTGTCGCAGAGTTTCGTGATGCCTGGGAAAAGGAGGTCGACAGGCTCCACAATCTCAGCCGGGCCCATCCGATCAGCCAGGCGGAAGTCATCGGAGTGGTAAACGAAATCTCTGGACCGCGCGATGTGCTGGTTTGCGCAGCGGGTAGCCTTCCTGGTGACCTACATAAAATGTGGCGTACTCGCGATCCCAAAGGCTATCACCTCGAGTACGGCTACTCCTGCATGGGATACGAGATCAGTGGAGGCCTCGGAGTAAAAATGGCTGCCCCCGATCGCGAGGTCTACGTGATGGTCGGCGACGGCTCCTATCTCATGATGGCCCAGGAAATCGTCTCTTCCTTGCAAGAGAAATACAAACTTACAATCGTGGTACTGGACAACCACGGATTTTCAAGCATTGGCGGCCTGAGTCGTGCGTGCGGAAATCGAGGAATGGGAACCGAATATCGTTATCGCTGTAACGGTAGACTCGAAGGGGATCTAATCTCCGTGGATTACGTCGCAAACGCGAGAAGTCTTGGAGCAGAAGCGGTTCGAACCACCACCCGGAACGAATTCAAACAGGCTCTCCGCGCCGCCAGTAATTCTCAAAAGACATCCGTCGTCGTCATTGAGACTGCCTATGATCAGCGCGTCCCCGCATACGAATC
The DNA here is from genome assembly GCA_963772045.1 of uncultured Acidobacteriaceae bacterium. Lineage (GTDB taxonomy): Bacteria > Acidobacteriota > Terriglobia > Terriglobales > Acidobacteriaceae > Sulfotelmatobacter. The sequence goes on from CAVYWC010000010.1 coordinate 743,957, forward strand.
CTGGTGGGATGTACCCATCGCCGAGGTCTCGGAAGTCGAGTCCGTGCGGGCGGCTCGCTCTAAGTATGAGGCGGCAGTCAGAAAAGAAAGGCTCTTCTGAGAGAATGCCCGAAGAAACATTCGGGGCACTCACTTCGCAACGGTAGTGGTGCCTCTCGCTACATGCAGCGCAAACCCGCACGATTCGCGAATCCGCAACTCCGGCTGCAACTTGCGCACCACGGCTTTCTCCGTACTTCCGCCGATCCTTCGAATTAGTAACTCCACGGCTTCGCTGCCTAATTGGTGTTTCGGAAGCTCTACCGTAGTCAACTTCGGATGAAATACTCCCAGCCACGGGTAATCATCGAAACTTACTAACCCAAAATCGTCGGGACACTTCAATCCCATCTCTTCGGCTGCCTGTAACAGGCCAATCGTCATCAGGTGATTCGCAACATAGACTCCATCCGGCCGATGCGAAAGCAACGCATGGCCGGCACGAAACCCTGATTCCATCCGGTAATCACCTTCAATCATCAGATTCTTCTCAACGGGCAACCCCTGCGACTGCAATGCGTCTTGAAATCCCTGCAGCCGCGCAATTGCATTACTGATTTTCAGCGGACCGCTAATCAAGCCGATGCGTCGGCAGCCGGCGCGAGCCAGGTGTGACACTGCATCATAAGCGCCCTGATAATCATCCGAGATGACGGCATCCTTGGTCAGTGTCGGATAAGTCCGCATCACCAGCACAAACGGAATGTTTACCTGCTTGATCATCTGCCGAAGCGCTGGACGCAGGTCGCCAGCAGCCTTCGTCAGCAGAATTCCATCTACCCGCTTGGATAGCAGTAACTCGATCTGAGTTTCTTCTTGCTCCAGCGTATCGTCGCTGTTGCAAAGCAACAGGTTGTACCCTTGACGCTGGGCTGCGTCTTCCGCCCCTCGTACCACCATTGGGAAAAACGGGTTCGCGATGTCGGTCACGATCATTCCGATCGTGTGGGAACGCTGCTTGGCCAGGCTGCGGGCCACGAGGTTCGGGCGATAGTTCAGCCTTTGGATGGCTTCTTCGACCCGCTCGCGCAGTTTCTTCCCAACGTGGGTCTTATTGTTGATGACCGCCGAAACCGTAAAGACCGACACCTTCGACTCGCGCGCAACATCATAGATGTTCGCCGCCTTGGTGCCCTTCGATCGATCCTTTGATTTAGCCGAACCCATAAATTAAGACTTGCACGAGTTTGCAAGTCGGCTGTTAACTTTCCCGGTCCGCTGGGCTGAGCCGGTGACCGAATCGCTGTATGGACGATCCATGCGGAATCCAACCCCATGCCGATTCAAGCGATATCTGGATTCGGTACGACAACGTCTCGCACGAGCGTCTCCAACTCATGACACGCGGCCATAAATTGGCGAAGCGTGCGCCGCGTCGGCCCGAACGCATCGAACTCGTCGATCGTTAGGGCTTCCTCACCTATGGCTCGACGAAAATCCCCGAATTTGCTGCAAAGTCCCTCGACGATCTTCGCATCAACCGGCTCGGCGATTCGATCCCGTACCGGCACGTCACTGGCATTAAACCGAACCTGCCAGGAATAGGGAGGCGAGATGACAACGTCGCCTCCTATAAATTCACTCCAGTGCATGTGATTGCGGAAAGCTGCCGACAGCAATCGAATGCGATACCCGCGGTCTCGGAATAGTTGATAGGTCTTCTTGAAAACCGCCACTCCTGCCCATTCCGTATAGCCAGGATCGACTGCAATATTTTCTTTCTCGATCAGCACCTTCAACCAATCGTCGAGCCGGCCTACCATGATCGTACAAACGGGGCCCATGCTCGCGATATCCGCCCCCTCTCGTTCGCGCCGCGCGAAGCCGCGCTCCACTGCCTCTGCTACGGCAACGCACTGCGGTAAAGTGAAGCACACAGTTGCATTGATGCTGATTCCGCGATACGTCGCTTCCTCCATCGCGGGAATCCCCGCCCGAGTGGCCGGAATCTTCACAATCATATTGGGAGCCAGTTCGCTAAAACATATGGCCTGCTCCACAATCGCCTTCGGGTCGCGGAAGAATCGCGGATCGGTCTGGATCGAAAGCCTTCCGTTTTTCCCGCCTTCTCTGTCGAAGATCGGTTTCAACAAGGCCGCACCCTGCACCGAGATATCCTGCACTAACTGCCACGCGATTTCGCCTTCCGTTGCCGCCGATCGTTCCTGCATCAGTGCGCCAATTCTCTCTTTCAGCCTTGGATCCTTCCTCAGCACTCCCAGCGCGATGACGGGATTACAAGTCGCTCCTACTGCCCCGTGCTCGATGGAATACGTGAGTTCCTGGACCGCGGCCGAATCGTTCCAAAGACGAGTCGGCGTCGACTGAGTCATCTCATGCAGGGAACTCTTATAGGCCACAGCGCTGGTGAGATTCATGCGTTCCTTCCAAATTGACGTTGGCCACCAGTTCGAGCACCCTCGCGATACGCGCACAAGGTCAATCAGAACCCGGGCGGCTCCAGGCCCTCGCGAAACCATTCATGATCCTCACGCGACGGCCCGCGGCCCACCCTTTATGTGGGACTCCTCCGCCGCAATCGCGATCTCTAGCGCCCGCATGCCGTCCTCACCCGTGACACGTGGTGGACGATCGTGCAGCATGTTATGGACGAAATCACGCACTTCAGCCAGATACGCATCCGCAAAACGGCTCAAGAAATGATCCGCGAGGACACTGGCCCCACCCGCTGCGCTCAGGAACGTCACCGGCGTCTTATCGACGCTGCCCACAAAAAGTGAACCTTTCGACCCCACAATCTCGGTGCGCACATCATAGGCGTAAATGGCTTGCGCATAAGAGTCGACGTTGCCGATCGCTCCATGAGCGAATTTCAGATTCACCACGCTCGCGACCACGTCTCCATATTGCGCCAGTTCGGGTCGAATCGCGACTGTTGTGTAAGCTTGTACTTCGATGACTTCATCTCGCATCATCCAGCGGGCCAAGTCGAAATCATGAATCGTATTGGTGTAGAACAACATTCCATTGATGTTTGATTGGTAGGCGGAGAGCGGAGGGACATCTCGGTCGCGCCCGAGTGACTTAAACAGGACGGGCTCGCCGATCTCGCCCGCCTCGATTCGTTTCATCGCGGCCGCATATGCAGTATCGTAACGGCGCATGAAGCCGACCTGCAGGCGAACCCCCGCGTTAGACACGGAGTTCAGAGCTTTTCGAGCATCACCGCGATTGGTCGCAAGAGGCTTCTCACATAATATGTCTTTGCCGGCAGCGGCGGCAGCTTCAATCACTCTCGCGTGAAATTTGTCAGGAACCGCGATCAGGATCGCGTTGATCTCCTTACACGCGAGCATCTCCTCAATGTTGGAAAAGTACTTCTCGATTTCCAATTCCTCAGCCGTCTGCCGCGCTCGCTCGTGCGCAACATCCGCTATGGCAACAAGGCGCGCCTCCGGAACCAAGCGGCAAAGATTCTCCGCGTGGCGCCTCCCCATTTCCCCCACACCGACAACGCCCACTCCAAGTTTTGCCACTGTCATGATCCTTTTCGGTCTGACCGCGTTGAATCTACCTTTTCCTGAGCTACCGACGCGATGGCGCCGGCCGTTATCGTGCCGGCACAGCCGCCATGTCTGCTACCACTCCGCGGAGATAGCGAAGACTGGCGGCTACACTTTCGGCCGGTGGAATCGCGGTTGCGCCGAATTTCACATCCTGCTCAACCACCGACCAACCGGAGTAGTTATTCTTCTCCATGAGCCGGTAAAGTCCTGGAAAATCCACCGAACCCTGCCCGATGATCGTGAAGACTTTCTCTTCGATTGCCTCCTCGAAGGTTAATCTTCTGCGGCGCGCTTCTTCGAGAACCTTTCGGTCGACATCCTTGATGTGGAGAAACCTCAGCACGCTGGCGAACTTTGACGCCTCAGTAAGGCTGTCGCCACCGCCATACTCGCAGTGTCCGGTATCCAAACACAGTCCGATGCCAGTATGCGACGTTGCATCGAAGAAGCGTTCGCACTCTTCCGGTGTCTCGACGTAGGTGGCGATGTGAGGATGAAAGACGAGATCCAGACCGAACTCCGCCGAGACCTTGGCTGCTTCCTCTACCACCCGCACGACGTTCTTCCATTGGGCTGCATTGAGCCCGGCGCTTCCATCACGCGGCACTCGCCCCGACAACCGGTTGCGCTCATCCGATTGGGCGTCAGCCAGAACCAGGAACGGAGCTTTGAGCGTAGCCAGCAGGTCGCCGACTTTACGGATTTGTGCGACCGCGATTTTCGCCGAAGCGGGATCGCTGAGCACCACGGGAACGAACGATCCCAGGAGCGTCAATTTTCGGCGCTCCAATTGCGGCTGGAGCACCGCCGGATCTGTCGGAAAAAATCCGTGCGGCCCCAGTTCGGTCCCTGTGTACCCAGCGTCTACCATTTCGTCCAGCATCTTCTCGTACGATTGATTCCAGGATGGCCCGGGGTAATCCAATACCCCCCAGCTATCGGGTGCGCATGCAAAATGGAAACGCGATACGACGTCATTCATAAACGAACCTCAAAGAAAATTAGTTCCTCTTGTGTATACGGGAGGAATCTGCTGAACGCGGCAGCTAAAATGCAGGAAGCAGTCAGCGTTCTAACCGCTTAGCAGCCTGGCTCGGAAATAATACGCCACGCTCGCTATTTCCACAAGTGTCCCAAACTGCCGCTCGCCTCGCCCCCAGGGTTCTGTTTCTTGCGCGGGTCGAGGAGTTCTTGACGCACTTCTGACGCGGCGGCTTCTAACAGACTTGTATGCACTCCATGCCCAGCAAGGCCCCAAGTTTTTTCAGCTTGCTCGCAATGTGCCCGACTCCAACCGCACAATGATGCGCCGGCCCGTGGACGTTCCACGAATTCAGGAAATTCCTCGCGCCCGTAGGAAATCGGTAACGACTATTCGTGTTGCCGATTTCGAGAATCGGACCGGCCACGGATTCGCCTTCTGCCATCAGCAACTGAAGTTTACCGTCCACAGTCTGGACCAGCGAAAGCAATGTCACCGGACCGTGTTTGACCGACATCTCCACGGAGAGTCCACGACCCACTTTGCCGTGATAGACGTCCAGAGGCCGCACTTTGATCTTTCCTTCGGCAATCGCGATATGACCCGGGCCGTCGTGCCCCATCAGCACGACATCGTCGTTGTAGTCGACTGCATAATACTCGGTGAAGGAGCCGCCCGCGCCGAATGAATCCACGATTTTCATAGCCTGAGCGTTCTTAATCTCGTATTCGGCGGCCACCGGAATTCCCCGGGCGGTCAACAGGCTGGTTCCGAGGATCATGGAGCTGATGGCGTCCTCATTCTCCGGGCTTCCCAGGCCCTTGTGGTAATAAGCGAGCGAACCAAGCGAGTGGATATCGACCAGCCGATCGAGCGCCACGGAAGTGCGCGCGGCGCGTTCCAATTCCGTCGCAGAACAATCGGGTTGAACTTCGAGAATAGTTTTGAATTCCGCAACTCGGCGCCGGAGGTCAGATTCGTGCACGTCTCTACGCAAGGCCGCCAGCTCCTCTACTTCGAGGACTTCAACGTGGCCTCCGAAATAAGCACAGTGCTGAGTAAGATCAGAATAAATATCCAGCATGCCGCCGTAGTAGTTGCCCATGACGCCGAGCCGGTTGTGCTCCATGATGCGCACGACACTGGCGGCCTCGATCCACTCCGCAATCTCACCCCAGGCAACGGGATCGTCGTCGAGCGTTCCACTGACCTGGAAAAATGGAATACGGCACCGATTGAATACGTTGGCGATCTCCGGAACTGAGCAGGGCTGGCAATAGGAGAGCCACTCTCCCGTCATCTTGGTGCGGTCCCCCATGCGGTTAAGAGCGGCGCAGTCGATAGCAGGCCCGGGAGCGAGGTTGAGAATGATGACCGGTACTTTTGCCCGGCGGACGGCGGGAAGCACCGTCGAGGACAGCGCATAGGTAGTCACGTAGAGGAAGATGAGGTCGACGTCAGCCTGGCGCAGCGCGTGCCCGGCGGACAGAGACTTCTCGGGAGTGTCGATTAAGCCCAGGTTGATTACTTCGACATTGAGCCCGGCGAGCCGTGTCGCCACTTGCGTTGTATAACCAGCCAGCCGATCGTGAAGGCCGGGAAATTGGGGCCAGTACGTATCGAGTCCGATCCCGAAGAGGCCTACTCTGAGCTGATTGCCCGGAGTGTTCATATGGAGCACCCGAAACCTACATTTTTCTCGAAGTCATTGGCCAGCATAGTCGGCGGCGGGTTGCAGTCGCAAGCTTCAGCGACAGGTCATCCGCTCCGCACACTTTCATAGCGCAAGAATAGACCTGTTTGACGGCACAGTCGCGTAGTGCGAAGATGCGAATCGCTCAAGGTGATGGATTACTGGCGCATGAGTGGAATCCAAATCGAGTTTGCGGAGAAATCTATGAACTGCAAGTTGCCGTCCAGGACGCCAGCAACCTTACTCATGGTGTTGATGCTTTCGTGGCCCGCAACCGCGCAAGACCAAGTCATCAAGATTACGCCCAGATGGGACAAGATCGTCCGGGTTTCGCAGACGACTCCGACCCTTCAGGTCGTCGTCAATCCACCGTTGCGGCGTGGGTCAGCCGTGCATGACAACGCGTTCCAATCGCTGCACGACCTTGGAGCCGACTATGTCCGCTACGTGCCGTGGCTCCCTTATCCGAAGCTCGGCGTTGCGGAGCTGGAACCCCCCAAGGACGGCAAGACTTCCTGGGATTTCACCGTGATTGATCCCATGACGATCGATTTTCTAAATGCCACGAAAGGGCATCCGGTCATTCTGAACTTCAGTACGATCCCTCAGTGGATGTTTGTCTCCGACCAACCGTGGAGCTATCCGGCCGACCCGAACCAGGTGACGTGGGACTACGAAAAAGGCACGGCACTGCGTGATCCCACCATGAAAGAGGTTGCCGATTATTACGCACGGATGCTGGCGTGGTACACCCAGGGAGGATTCAACGATGAGTTGGGCAAGCGTCACGAGTCTGGTTATCACTATTCCATTTCTCACTGGGAAGTGCTGAATGAAGTTGACTACGAGCATCACTTTGACCCGGAAACCTACACCCGGCTGTATGACAAGGTCGTCACTGCCATGAAGAAGGTACAGCCCGGCATGAAGTTCGTCGGGCTGGCGCTCGCCTCGGAAACCGACCCGCACTATTTCGAATATTTCCTCGATCACAAGAACCATAAACCGGGAGTGCCGCTCGATTTCATCTCCTATCACTTCTATGCGAACGCCTCCGTAGATGAGACGCCTTCGGTGGAGCAATTCGCATATTTCGACCAGGCAGACGGATTCCTGAAAACCGTGCGCTACATCGAGGCGATCCGCAAGCGCTTGTCTCCTGAAACGAAAACCACGATTGATGAGCTGGGTGTCATTTCCGCCGACGACAGTGGGCAAAACGATCCCGGACACGTTACAAGACCTATTGAAAATTCATATTGGAACCTCGCCGGTGCACTGTATGCCTATCTTTTCGGGGAGATGACCAAGATGGGGATCGACGTTGCGGGCGAGTCACAACTTGTGGGCTTTCCCACGCAATATCCCAGTGTTTCGATGGTCGACTGGAACGATGGTAGACCGAACGCGCGATTCTGGGTTCTGAAGCTTTTGCATGACAACTTTCAACCCGGCGACAAAATCGTACAGATCGCGGATGACAATCTTTGCGTCTATGCTCTTGCCTTTTCGACGCACGATGGCCACCGGCGTGTGCTGCTGATCAACAAGAGGGATCGAAAGTTTGAAGTCTCGGTTGCCGCCGCGGCCGGCGGCCAGGTCGCTTTCGTAGATCAGGCCACAAGTTTTCAGCCGCCGGCGATAGCGAATCTGAGCAGCGACACTATGAGGTTAGGGGGGTATTCGGTCGCGGTCGTGACGTTGCCGTAGTTCGGTTTGGTAGTCGCTGGAACGCGGATGTAGAATCTCCGGAACTACGGTTTGCTTCCGGGCAACTCCAGTGGCTGGCGCGACTGAAATGTCGCGGGCGCGGCCAGACCTTCCAGCCGATCGATATCGAATTCCTTATAAAGATCCAGGCAAAAAAGCTCGGGAGCTTGAGCGTAGGTGACCGGCTTCTCCAGTAAATAACTGAAACTGCGAATCCCATCTCGTACGGTAATTTCTGAAAAGAGTTCTGGTTCGAGCGCGGCGGCGACCAGCGCCGCAGCTTGATTTCTCATGCCCGTCGCCTCCAGCCGAACTTTCGCAGTTCCGGATTTCTGCTCCGCCCAGCGTACGATGCGGATAAGTTGCGCCGCTTGCAGGCCGAGGGGGCGTTCGCCGAGGCCTCCCAGCATTTGCGCAAACTCAAATGTATCCTTGCCCTTCCAAGCCGAACCGGTAAACATCAGGTCCAGGGCCAGAACCTGCTCGCCCCGACTGAACCGTTGCAGCACCACATCGGCAGCGGCGCTTCTGCCGTCGTCATTCAGAACGATCGTCACTGGCGCGGTGTCTGAACTTTGCAGGATCGATCGCAACCATATTCCATTCGCGCTCAAACCATTGTTCAGTTGAAATAAATAAGAGATGGATTGCACGTCCCGGTTCTTGGTCATCGCCGTGGCCCAGGTATCTTGTAACTCCACCGGCTGATAGCGGACGATCTCTCTCAGTTTGTCACGCTCCGAGGATGCCCAGGCCTTTCTCTCCGAAGCTGTGGTTGGAATTGGACTGCGCGTAATCTGTCGACCCAGTTGGCGGGCCAATCCGAGTATTGTCAGATTGTCTTCGGGCAACGCGGTGACCAACTCTTCATAGCTGCGTAGTTCTGCCGGAATACCCGCTTCGTTGGAAATCGGAGGCAGACCAAACTGCTTAGTGAAGAAACTGTAATCGGCCAGCCGGTTGTCCAGCTGGTAATTGTGATCTCCCGGATCCCGATTCTCATGCCAGTTGAGGTTGTCGACTTTGCCGAAAAGACTGAAGAACGGTTGGATCGCATCAAAGATCCGGGGCTTGGCTAAACTTGCGCGAAAACAGCAGTCGTCTTCCCCGTTATAGGTGAGCAATATCGGCCGTGGCGCCATTAGTGCCACGAGGTAGGGATAGTCGGAACCTTGCAGAAAATCGGTCGCCGACTGCTCAATGTCGCCCATATCCCCGAAGTCCTTCGCCTGCACGCGCGAGATCGTCGACGCGAACCCGGCCACCGGATTCGAAGCCTTAACGCGCTCATCCAGTGAACTCAGTACAATCGTCTGCCATCCCCCTCCAGAAAGTCCCGTCACTCCGATTCGTCTTCGATCCACATGAGGATGAAGGTAGAGATAATCCATCCCTCGGCGCATTGCCAGGTAAAACAGACCCACACCGTTGGATCCAGTCAGATCAAGATGAGCCGCGAATGAATGATCGTTGTCCTCTTTGCTGAGCTCGCCGAATCCGAACCACTCCAGATTCAGCGCCATGATTCCGTGCTTGGCGAAACTAATGCATCGTTTCTGCTTGAACTCATAGGAGTACCCCAGCGGCCCATCGTGCCCAGACAGGTTCAGAATCGCCGGCACTGTTCCATCCAACTCGTCCGGTTCATACAGAAGACCCGAAGAATAAAATCCTGGAACAATCTCGAATCGCAATTTTCGGATGCGGTAACCGTGTCCCGTCTCAATTACGCCCCGTTCTTCGAACTTTGGCGCCGAGTCGACCCACTGCTTGGGCCAACCGTGGAACACAACGTCATTCACTAAGTGGCGCCGTAACTGGTCCGCCGAAGCAGTCCATTCTGCGGGCGTGGCCGGCACTTTCGGCAGCGGTGCGACCCCTTGAACAATATGCTGGCGCATCTGAAAGTCCGCTACCGCCGGAGACACGATCTCGTCCTTGAGCAGCTCGGTAAGGTGCTCCCTCTCTCCTTGCGACCACATCAGGGAAGACAGCAGACACATCATGACGCTAACCGCGTAGATTCGTTTGGGAAATTTTCGTTTCGAACTGGACACCGATTCTCCTTGGTGCACAAGATGGTCCCTCGCCTCAACCGCCTCAAGGCGTCGTCCCAGCTCGTATCGTCTTAGGGACGATTCAATAACAGACTAGTCTATGAGTGTCAATTCAATTTCGGAGCCGGCAATTGGGCTCGCTCTTTCGCGTTTGCGCTAACCGATTATTCCCCAGGTGCGATGGGTCAAACAAGATATACTGCAGGCCGCTTTAAGTTGAGATCGAATCGTCACTCGGCTATTTCTGGATGATGTTCATCCAGAACAGAGGGACAAAGAGATGCCACCACGAAAGTTGAGTGCCTTTCTGTACTGCGTGACTGTGGTTGAGCGGATTGCGGTGAAGTCTCGAACAGCTTCGATCCTCTTAGGTGTTGCGGTGGCGCTCAGCATCGCCGCGAGGGCACAAACAGCAGCCACCGCAACAGCAGTCGAATCTTCCCAGCATCCACTGCCAGATTGGCTGAAATCTGGAACAGTTCGCTTTGCGCGGTTTGATGGAGGCGCCATCGAAACCCAGAAGACCTTGCGATCAGAATGGGCGTCGCAATTCACTCCCCAGGACCGAGAGATATTAGCGAACCTGTATGGAACGCACGCCGATCGCATGATCGATTTACTGGTTCAGGCAAAGATTACTTTCGTGTGGGTCACGTACAGCGTCGGATTTTCCTGGCACGATGAGGAAGCTCAACGCGTTGCCGTGAGAGAACTCGTTAAGAAACTACATGCACACGGAATTAAGGTGGCCGCCTACGTGTGTGCCATCTCGATCTTCTGGGAAAGCCTGTTCAAAGACGACCCTCAAGCCGTGAGATGGATCATGGTAGGAAGCGACGGCGTCCCGTACAGGTATTCAGATGGACACGACGTGATGCGTTTTGTGGCTGATATCAATGATCCCGGCTGGGTCGAATATCAAAAGCGTCGAGTGGGAGCAATCATCGACGATGGCCTTGATGCAATATTCTTCGACAATCCCTTTCTCGATTCCCATCCCAGCGAGCCAGACACTGTCGCTCACTTTTTTGATCAGCTCTTGAACTATGCCCGCCGCGAAAAGAAGTCAGACATTCCATTTTGCACCAACCTCGGACTCTATCCTCCGTTCAACGTGCTGAATCGGCAAATGGATTTTATTTTCAACGAGGGCTGGGCCGAACCGGGGGCATGGGACAACCATTGGGAAGTCTCTAATATTCGACGTGATCGTCTCGTAAAAGGATTGAATCCGGGCGTGAAGCCGATCATTTCGGAATACTCTCACTTCCATCAAGGCGACCGCAGCACTTCCTACCTGGGAGCAAGATCAGAAAAGCTGTCGATTGCGGAAGCGGCGGCGTTTGGAACGTCCTATACATGGGACATGGAGGGCCCCTTCGATACGGCCCTGCTTACGCAAAATCCCAAAGCTCTCGAATCCTGGTCGGCGATCAGCCAATACAACGGATTCCTGGTGGACCACGCCGAACTCTACGCCGATGCAATGAACGTTGCGCCCTTGGCGGTTTTTCTGCCCGATCTTAATCCCGACTTCGATTGGCCGAGTGCTGCAACGCGCCTGGACTTCCTGGCTAAGAACAGTGTGCTGGGCGATTTCAGAGTCGCGAGCCACATTACGATGAAAGAGCTAGCCGCTTATCAGGGTGTCCTCGTTCCGTCGTACTCATCGTTATCCGCTGAGCAGAAAGAGATGATTCACGACTATCAGAATAGCGGAGGCAAAGTCTCTATCTTCGCCGAGACATCAGATGTAACTGGCTTGAATGCAGAGATCTTGCCTCATCCCGGAAAAGGCCTGATGAAGGATCAATCGGCGGAAGCACAGGTCTTGGCGGAAGTCAATTCTCTTGCGCCGGATGCAACCCGCGTCGCACTGGAACGTGCTGCCCCGCATGTCCTTGCCAACCTCACTTCGGTGCGGGATGGAAGAGCACTCGTCATCCATGTGCTTAATTATGGTCAAACTCCAGTCGGAGAATTCAAACTGAGGCTCACCGTGGGAAAACAATTCCAAACGCTCGTGGGACGTAAGCCATCTCTCTTTTCTCCCGACACGAAGAGTGCAGCATTCCAGAAAGTTCAATGGAAGGGCTCGACACTGGAAGCGACGTTACCCTTCCTCGATACCTACTCCGTAGTGGTTGTGCGGTGACCTCGTAAACGATTGCCTTTTTGCGAGGCCCGCTCTGTTACGCACACTTAGTGGTTGACTCCGCTGGCGAGAAATCCTCCATCCACGGCAAGAATTGTTCCTGTCACAAAACTAGAGGATTTCGATGCCAGAAAAACAGCGCCGCCTACCAACTCTTCCAATCTGCCAAAACGGTTCATCGGAGTCCGCATCAGGAACTCCTGCCCTCGCTCAGTTCCGTCGAGGAGTTGCGCATTGAGCGCCGTCCGGAAAACTCCGGGCATGATCGCGTTCACGCACACTCCGGATCCTGCCCATTCGACGGCCATGGTTCGAGTCAGGGATGCGAGCGCCGCCTTGCTGGCACCATAGGCGGCCACTTCATAGAGGGCAAGGAAAGACCCAAGGGATGCAATGTGAATGATCCGTCCATATCGGCGTTCCACCATGTGGCGGCCAAAAATCTGACCGGCGCGCAGAGCGCCCGTCAGGTTCGTTTCGAGAACCTCGTTCCATTCGCTCTCTTCGATTTCCAGGATCGGCGTGCGCTTGGTACGGCCGGCAGCGTTGACCAGGATGTCCACTTTGCCAAAAGCCTTCACCGCGGCATTCAGCAAGCCCTCAAGCGAGGCACGATCTGTCACGTCCGACGTGACTCGCAAGCTGCGGCGGCCGAGAGCTTCGATCTGGCGCGCGGCATTTTCCACCGGCTCAGCGCGGCGTGAGCTGGGGATCACATCGGCGCCAGCTTCGGCCAGCCCGCAGGCTATCACTTGTCCGATGCCCGAGGTTCCTCCGATCACTACGGCGACCTGACCATCTAACTCCAAGCCTGCATATCCCATGCTTTGCTCCTCGAAACCGTCCGGCGCTCAGCCGTCATCAACCGCTTATTCCGTAATCGGTCGGACCGAATCTACATTAGTCCGCCAGCCTTTCGTATTTCGCATTCGTCCTCTTCGAGTCTTTTCGCTGACTTGGGACAGTACTGAATGGCCGACTTCCCAGGGACCATCGACAACACACGCGAGACTGAGTGCGTTACGAACTGGCTGCTCAAGTGAGCTACGTCGGCTTCTGGCTTGTCTACCAAATCGCTTAGTGATTGCTCTGCAAAGGCTGTATGTGCGCTCCGAGACCTCAAGCGGTTTTCATGGCTCCGAGGACGACCCGTGGCACAGTTTGATGTAGTTCGGCTCAATCGTTCTGATGCCCGCGTGTTTGAATACCGCTTATCACAATATCAGAAACCGAGTTCATGAAGGCTCGCGGCACGACCACAACGAGGTCAAATTGCAGGTTCGAGTTTTCAGGTGGACACTGACCCACCCCGTCTTGATTGTTCTCGCTGAGATTTGTTGGTGACGTTGGCTTGCAAAGTCGTGATGCTCCGAATATAAGGATTCAGGGTTGAATTTCAGCACGCGTTGTATGGCCGGGTGGTACTTTTTGTCTTGTTCACGCCGCAAAGTCCTGAAGTCCCTCAGCCGATCGGCTGCGGTTTTCTCGCTCGAAAGTGTGCTGGGACTGGCGCGTCCGCTGTGGTCGCAATCCCCACCGCCAGCACAGTCGCTGGTCGAACCGCTGCCACCAGGTACGCCGCTCGCAGTAAGTTTCCTCAACGTCGGACGGGAGTCAGGCCTCAACGTCAAGACCATCTTCGGCGGTGAACACAAGAACAAATACTTACTCGAAACCACCGGCTGCGGAGTCGCGTTCTACGACTACGACAACGATGGCTGGCTCGACATTTTTCTCGTCAACGGCACGCGCCTCGAAGGATTTCCCGCCGGTCAAGAGCCCATCTCCCGCCTGTTTAAGAATAATCGCGACGGCACGTTCACCGACGTAACCCTCAAAGCCGGCGTCGCGCACTCCGGATGGGGACAGGCCGTCTGCGTTGGCGATTACGACAACGACGGCTACGACGATCTGTTCGTGACCTATTTTGGCAAAAACCTGCTCTATCACAACAACGGCGATGGAACCTTCACTGACGTCAGTGCTAAGGCCGGAGTAGCGGGCAGCGAAAAGCGCTGGAATACGGGCTGTGCCTTCGTTGACTATGACTGCGACGGGCGGCTCGATCTGTTCGTTGCCAACTATATCGAGATGGACTTGGCGACCGCTCCTGTGCCCGAATCCGGTCCCTGTCTCTACAAAGGCGTGATGGTGGCGTGCGGCCCGCCGGGATTGAATGGCGGCAAGAACGTGCTCTATCACAACAATGGCGACGGAACGTTCACTGACGTTTCAGAGAGCTCTGGTATTCTCAGCGCAAATGGCACTTATGGACTCGGCGTGCTTACCGCCGATCTCGACAACGATGGCTGGCCCGACATCTATGTCGCCAATGATTCCACTCCTAGCGTACTTTATCAGAACAAGAGAAATGGCAAGTTCGTCGATATCGCGCTCGAATCCAGCTGCGCCCTGAGTGCGGACGGAAAGCCACAGGCCGGCATGGGAATCTCTGCCGGTGACTATGATCTCGACGGTAATCTCGATCTCGTAAAGACAAACTTCGCGGGCGACACGCCTTCGCTCTATCACAATCTCGGTGACGCCAGTTTTGAAGACGCCACCTTCACCGCCGGACTTGGCCTCTACACCAAGTATCTCGGCTGGGGCTGCGGATTTGTCGATTTCGACAACGATGGTTGGCCCGACATCCTGATCTGCAACGGCCATGTCTATCCCGAGGTTGAGCAGTTGAAAACCGAGGCCGGATACGCCCAGCGCAAACTTCTTTATCGCAACCTCCGCAACGGGCGGTTCGAAGATGTATCGATGCAAGCCGGACCGGGCATCTCCGATTCCATTGCCGCGCGCGGCTGCGCCTTCGGCGACTTCGACAACGATGGCGATCTCGACCTGGTCGTTAATGTCGTAAACGACTATCCGCAGCTTTTGCGCTGCGACTCGCAGACGGGCAACAACTGGATCAAGGTTCGCACCATCGGCGCGAAATCTAACCGCAGCGGGATCGGCGCTCGCTTGAAGTGCGTAACCCACGTACCGGGTGAGGGCAAACCTCACCAGCAGATCGACGAAGTCCGCAGCGGCGGGGGGTATTTCTCACAAAGCGACTTGCGCGTTCACTTTGGCCTCGGCAAAGCGACGGAAGTAGAACTACTTGAAATCCGCTGGCCCAGCGGCCAAGTGGACAAACTCAAAGACCTCAAGCCGAACCAGGTTGTCTATGTAAAGGAAGGCGAAGGCATCGTTCGAACGATGCAGTTTCCTACCGCAAGAACATCCGCGAAGTAAGTCCGCCCCGGGCGCCGGCATTCTACTCCCGCAGACTACCGACGAACTTAGAGAAGCGCGCCTTCTGCATCGCCCCTTGAACCCGTCGTTGACTCAACTGGCCGAGGCTCCCGTAACGTGCTGCAAGCCTAAAAATCGCTGCTTTCGACCGCGCCGGGGCAATTTCGGCAACTCGGGTACTGGGGCTTCAATCGAACCTACGAATCGGGCAGGCGATTGAGACTGCAAGCGTTGGTTCCACATCGAGAGCTCGAAAATAAAGAGGAAAATAAAATGGCGAAGGGTGTGATTGGCGCAGCAGACCTGAAACAGTACCAAGAACAAGGCTTTGTTCTAGTACGGGAGCAACGAAAAAACCCATGTCCATTCCGCCCACGACGGAAAGAGCGCCGTAATGAACTGTTTCAATCTAGCCGACGCTCTCCTGGAGCGGGAGATAAGCTTCGATCCAAAGGAATTTGCATTATGGCCGGATAAATCCTATGAATTCTCCGGAGCTACCTTTTCCAGGAGTGGCGATGTGTATGCCGGGGTGGTTCGAATCCCCGCCCACGGACATATCCTGGTTGAGGTACAGTAGGGAAGTCGGGAAGCCAAATAGTTCCAACATCCTTATGAAGAGCCGGGCTCAGGACGCTGTATTCTTCAGGAACTGGTCAGCAGTTGCTCCCGCCGTCCAATCTTCTGGCGTCCGAGGAGACACCTAGCGTGAAATGGAAACTTGCTCCACGAGGATAGTTGTCCGTAGCCCAGAGCCGGCCACCGTGCGCCTCGATAATCGTTCGGCTGATACGAAGTCCCATACCGGTGCCATGTTCCTTAGTCGTAAAGAAAGCGTTGAATATCTGGCCAGCTTGGTTCGGGGGAAGTCCGATGCCAGTGTCTTCGACCGATACCAGAAGCTGTTCGTTGCCCTCATTCTGGGAGCCGAGCCTGAGTTGGCGCGGGCCATCGACGGCCTTCATGGCGTCTATGCCGTTGATCATCAGGTTCATTAATACCTGCTGCAGCTGGACACGGTCCGCCACAATGAGGGGTAGATCGGCTGCCAGCTTTGTCTGTACAGAAACCGAGTGCTGAACCGCCTCGTTGTGCAGAAGAATCACCATCTCTCGAATCACCTCGTTGACATCGAGGCGCTCCTTTGTGACAACACCCTTTCTGAAAAACAGCTTGATTCGGTCAATGATCTCGGCTGCCCGGTTCGCATCGCGAATTATCCTTGCGGCTGCGGTCCGGGCGCCTTCGAGATCAGGCTGCTCGCGATCGAGCCGTCGCAGGCAGGTAGAAGCGTTTGTGATGGCGCCACTGATCGGTTGATTGATCTCGTGCGCAAGAGAGGCACTGAGTTCGCCCATCGTACTTACACGATTCGCGTGCGCGAGATCTGCCTGCGCTTTACGCAATGACTCTTCGGCGCGTTTACGGTCTTCTATATCGATGCCGGTACCGTACCACTTGACGATCCGTCCATGACCATCACGCAAAGGTACATTACGCACAAGCAACCACCGATAGTCGTGCTCTGCAGTACAGACGCGCGCTTCAATCTCGACGGGTTCTCCTGCGGCCAACGCCGATCTCCACATAGCGATGTATCTCGTACGATCATCGGGATGAACGATCGACTGCCAACCGGATCCAACCAACGCCTCGATCGACAGCCCGGTGGATTCGAGCAAACGCCGATTGATGAAGTCTACTGAACCATCCGGCAGCGCACTCCACACATGGGCGGGAATCGTGTTGATTACCCGCCGAAGTCGATCCTCACTGCTTTGTAAGCTCTCATAGAGATCCTGCAATTGCCGCGCTGTATCATTAGATACGCGTCCCAGTTGAGCCAGCTCATCTTCTCCCTCGATGAGAACACGATGCGTGAAGTCTCCTCGCGCCAGCATCTTGGAACCTTCAACCAGTTGTTCGAGTGGCTGCGTGATGCTGCGCGTAATGACGAGCCCCAACGTTCCGGCAATCAACAAGGTGAGAACAACCGTGGTCGGCACAACGATGAAAATCCAGTGCTGCACCTCGCGGATATTGGCTGCGGCTTGAGCATGCTCCGTCCTTACCTCGTGGTCGACTCTTGCCACCAAGGCAGAAGTAGAAAACTCGAGGGGGCGTAGCTGATTGGCAAGCCGCACTTGCAGGGCGTTCCAATCATTTGCTTGCGCTAACTCGATCACAGAGGCGCTCTCCGATCGGAGGTTCGACTGGACGACCGCGAGCGTGGGGAGAATCGTCGGGTCAGAGGTGTTGCCCGAATGCACGACCGACAGCGCGCTCTGGGCACGTCGCATGTCCTCCGCGAAGGCCTCATTCATCGTTTGAGTCTCGGCCTTCAGACGTTCGGAGTTTCTTGCGTTCGCGAGCGACTCAAGTGCGTCGCGAACCTTCAACATATCGGAGTGAACCCGTAAGACAGTTACCAACTCCTCGTCATATTCATTGAGTCGCTTCGCTTGCGCCTGGACAATGTGGAATTGCCATAGAACGATTACGTCCCCCGCCAACATCGAAACGATGATGAGCGCGAAGCATAGAACCAGGCGTGGGCCAATGTTGAGTCGCAGTCGATTCATCTCAGTGCGAACCTGTTCCCGATTGAGTCCCGTCCTTATCCTTACCCATAATCCGAACCAACTCACTCTCAAGCGCCGCGACCGCTGCCGGAGCTGTGGACTCCCCAGTCAGCACAGAATGGAGTGCGCGAGTATAGGCTTTGGAGACCGCCTCATAGTTCGCTCCGGCGACCGACGACGGACGCGAAACTATCTCACTCCCTCCCGTTTCCCCCGGCTTGTACCACCAGGGATAGATTTCCTTCATCAGGGGTGGAACTTCAAAGTACTCCACCTTTCGGCCCGGCTTTTCCGGATGCGTGGCTGTGAACTCCGCGTGTTTGCGAAGCATGAAGCGGATGAACTTGACATCTTCGGCGCGGTGAACCGAAAAGCGGGATATCCCCAAAGCGTAGCCGCCTATGGTGGCAACACGCGCGCTCTTTCCGGCAGGGACGCTTGTCACTCCCGCCAGGTCGCGGAACGGCTTATCTTGGGCAAAAACTTCATACACGATGGCGTGGCTGAGCAGAAACGCAGCCTCGCCCGAAATCCAAAATTTATTTTCTGCGTCCGTAGCGGTGTAAGAAACCACGCTTGGAGGAGAGATCCAACCTACCCAATGTGCCGCGCGTTCCCAAGCCCGGATGACGTTCGCATTGTTTACGCTAATGTTTCCATCGGGCTCGATGATGTGGCCGCCTCCTTCTGCCGCTTGCCATTCCAATCCTTCCATCATAAGTTGTTCGCTATCGGTCGCGATCGCTCCGGCCCAGACGAACCCCCAAAAATCTTTCCTCCGTTTTGCGCGCTCCCCCGCCTGAATCCGGACGGCCATCTTCTCCAGCTCATCCCAGGTTCTGGGTGGCGTTTTGTAGCCGTACTTGGCGAGAAGGTCCGTCCGATAAATCAAGACCTGCACACCCAGCGGCTGGTTGGGCATGCCCACGACCTTCCCCCGGTCCATGTAGCTTTCGATGATGTCGCGATCCTCCGAGGAAATCTCTGAGGCAAAGTAAGGTTGCAAGTCGACGAGGTAGTCACCCATTGTTCCGGCCCAGATCGTATCTACGCCATAAAGGTCCGGGGACGGGGCACCGCTGCGCAGCAAGCTCATGGCAAGATCGAGTTTCGAGCCGCTGTCCTCTGGGGTCGGAAGATCGTTGACGCGAATGCCTGTTTCCCGGGTGAACTCCTGCAAAAAGGCGCCCGGAATCATCCGATGGTCGCCAGGAACTCCTCGACCGTCGGAATCGAAATATGTGATGGTTACGGGCTGTGCCGGTTTACCGCAACCAAAAAGAAGAAACGTTGACAATAGAATTCCCGCCATGCCCAAATGTCGGAAACGACAAGATGCAAACCGACGCGGTTCGGCGCACCACGGCACACGACTTACGGCTTCGATTCGGAAGGATGACGGAATCACCTTTCACCGCCATTGCGACGTCGGAAATGAGCGATAGCGAGAACCCCCTCGCACGGCAATCGATCTTCCACGTTCGCGTGGAAAAATGGTAGCAGAAATCGGGAGCGGACGTCCCGACACCGTCGTAGCCGTGTCACCGTCCGTCAGGTTCCGCGGAGGGCGTTTTTCCGCGCGAGGGTCTGTGGGTCAGTGCGGCGGGTTCAATCGACCCTTGCGATCAGCGGCAGACGGAGCAGAGAGGAAGCTATTGGATCAACGTATCCATCGACAAACTTGCCCTGGACCGCGCCATATGGGTGCGGATCTGTCACAATCGATCTCCACCCAGCCGTACGGAGTTCGATCTTTCCTTTGTTCCTCTTTGCTGACTATGCTCATCACTCGAGTCGAATACGGAAACTCTCTCCCGCAATCGAGACAGCAGACGTAATCGAGGCCGCTGCGGCCGCGCTGCGGCCAACTGGTGTGCCGATGGGCACAGTCAAATATGTAAGCAAACATCCACTTAACCCAGGTCATGGTTTCCTCCCACCCGATCGAGGCTGCCGCTCTCTCTGCAAACAATGCCACCGGAGAACTAGGCGCCTACAAACGCCCGAATTACCGCTCCCAGGACGCTTCTGGAATAGAACATCAGAACTCCGGCTACGACAGCATTCCGTAGAGTTGCCCATGCTATAGGTCGAGTTCCCGTAAGCCCGACCCTGCGCAAGAGTTGCTGCGTCGGCAATTGAGGTCCGCGGTGGTCGTGTTCCCGCCTGAAGGCGTGTTTCTCCCAAATGCTCTTTGAATCGCCGTCTGTCGATCGGCTATTTGGGATAACCGCAACTGCGGCTTCGCGAGAGCTAAAGGCGATTCCGAGGATGCTGGGCGCAGCAATCAGTTCGCGCAGCGATTCCTGGTCACGATGCGAAGGCACGAAACGCTCACCGTGAACGTGATTCCGTCGGACTTCGACGACTCCGTATCGTGATTCTTCCGTCGCGATTCCTGCTTCCTTCACTGACATATAACCCGCTTCTTTCCGGATTCGATCGACAAAGCGATTAAGCCAGAAGCTCAGAGGACAATCCATTGGACAATGGTATCGATCGATACCTTGGCATCAGTCGGGGCGAGGATTGCGTTCCGTGAGACGACGAACCGCGTGATTGCTGAATGGAACGCTGGATAGTTTGAAGGTGACTGACTACGAATCAGTTGGAGTTTTGCGGTGGCTTGAAGAGATGTCCGCCATCAAGTCTCGCAAGCAAGCGTCGCAGACGTTGCTGCCGTGGGAGAGTGCCAGATGCACAGCGATATATGCATAGCCGTTGGCGTATGTCCGGATGAAGAACAGGGGCGCATTTTGGGGAGCGGTCAACGCAAATATTGCGAGTCTGATGCGCCGGCAGTCTATCGCGAAGTAACCGGGCTGAATCAGCGCCAAGCTGAATGAATTGGCTGCTTCGCAGGCCGGAGTTTGGCTGCTATCCTCACCAAGTCGGCGAGAGAATTCGCCTTCATTTTTTGCATGACCTGCCCACGGTGCGCCTTTACCGTAATTTCACTGATGCTAAGCTCGCCGCCAACTTGTTTATTCAGCAGCCCGGAGACGACTAGCGCCATCACCTGCCGTTCTCGAGGGGTAAGTAAGGCGTAACGGTCCCGAAGTTCCTGCATCTCCGCATTCTGAGCGAGGACGAGCGTACTTCGTTGGAGCGCGTTGCGGATGGCGCCCACCAACGCGTCGCTATCGAGGGGCTTGGTTAAGAATTCGAGAGCGCCGGCTTTCATGGCCTGCACCGACTTCGGCACATCGCCATAGCCGGTGATGAAGATGATCGGCATGTCGATGCGTTCAATTGCAAGCCGCTTTTGCAGTTCAAGGCCATTCAGGCCCGGAAGTGAAAGATCAAGGACGAGACAGCTGGGCACAAGTTCTCGCGGGTGGTCGAGGAACTCTTGCGCGGACGCGAAGATCTCCGGCCTCCAGTTTTCATTCCGGACCAAAAGTTCAAGCGATTCGCGGACAGACACGTCATCGTCAACAATGAAGACAGTGGAAGTAGTGCTCGACGTTGGCAATGCTTCTACCTCGTAAACAGATGAGTGCGCTGCATCCCTTGTCGCCCCGGAGGTTCGCTGGCGGATTCTCAGGTGGGTTGCAGCGCAGTCTTAATGGCTGCAAGCAAAGCTGCGTCACTGAATGGTTTGAGCAGAAATCCCGCTGCCCCCTGCTTGATCACTCGAGCACGAATTGCCTCATCTTTTTGACCGGTAATGAATATGGTCGGGATCTCTTCTCCCCGTCGCTTTAGCTCCTGGTGAAGTTCCGGTCCACTCATGCCCGGCATTGCGATGTCGAGGATCAAGCAGCTAGTCTCATCGACGGAACCAGACGAGAGAAATTCTTCCGCCGACGAAAAAGCTCGAGCCGCAAAGCCGAACTCCTTGATCAAGTCAGGCAGCGACTCGCGCATGGACTCATCATCATCGACTACGGATAGAAGCGGACGACCGTTTCCGCTTGCGCCCCTAAGTGGCTTCACAGCGAGATAATGCGTCATTCAATGAAGGACGTCCATTGTACTTTGGTATTGCTTCTGCCCTACCGGTGAACAACACAGCTGCATTACGGAGCCTCCGTCAATGAATCAGTTAGCGATGCCCCCCAAGCGGCCGCAACGGAAGGCCGACACCTGTGCTAGCCTTCCGTCCTGAAACTGAGACCAAAATGCCAGAAAACAAGACCAAGGCTACGAATTTGAGTGTGGCTGCGTTCCTCGACGCTCTGACTGACCCGGCGCGACGGTCCGACGCGAGAGAACTCGCTGAACTTATGCAACGGGTTTCCGGCGAACAGCCGAGACTTTGGGGACCATCCATTATTGGCTTCGGCAGCTATCACTACCGGTATGACAGCTATGACAGCGGCCGTGAAGGAGACGTGCCGCTTATTAGCTTTTCACCGCGTAAGGCCGCCATGGTTCTGTACAGCATGCGGGACCACAGCGAGGCAAAAGCACTTCTGACGAAACTCGGAAAACACACGACAGGGAAGGACTGCCTCTACATCAAAAAGCTTGCAGATGTGGATCGAACAGTTCTTGAGAGGCTTATCAAAAACGCGGTCGCCCACTTTCGCGCTCGCACGGTAATGCCTTCTTGAAGATGACTACGCATTGAACCGAGGATGAGTGTAACGGGAATTTTTCGACGCTCACGTTATCCCGTAGGTCCGTACACCATATCGATCACAGCACGCAGCCGGTGCTGACCCGAGTCCGGGATAGCTGCAAAACGAAACGGCTGTTCCGTCCAGGAAACAGGGTGCAGCATCTCCGCCGTCCCGGTCACTGGCCCTTTCGGCGTAACAAATATCAACCGGACCATCGAACCTGGCGGAAGGAGCGAGGCCGGCACAAGCAGGCCGCCGGTCATGGAAACGCACTGCAACTTCCCCGGAATCCGGTGGCCGTCCGGGCGGCGAAGCACGATGGGGATAGACTCCGCCAACTGCAGCCGCTGAGAACGCCTTCCCGGCTTGGCTTGAACGATCTGAGTCACTCCATCCAGTATGCTCCGGGTTCCCGAGGAATGAGGAGATCACGGAGGGGCTGGTACTATTTCCACTCCCGCCTCAGCGCCCGGCCGATTCCTCAGTCGAGGCGACGGCGGGTTGCCCAATCTTCGCGCTGCCTAACCTGCTTGGGCGTCAATGAGTGCTATCGGGGGCTGGTTACACTCATTGATTACACTCATTGAGCCTGAGGACAGTCTCCCGAGTGCATTGCAGAGACGCCTAAATCGGCGATTTGTACAGCCCCATCTTTCGAATGTACTCGGCGACTCGCGGATCGAGAAAGCGTCCGAGCGACTTGCCTGCCGCCACAGCTTCGCGGATGGCTGTGGCGGACGCGGGCTGGCGCAAATCCCCCAACAGATGGATCGTCACTCCCGGCAACACAAGGTCCCCCGTAGGCGGATGCTTATGGAATGGCATGGTCACTTCCGTTCGGAGACGAAGACTTTTCGGTAAGGCATTGGCCACGTCGGCCAGGGAATAACCGGGGCGCCCGGCCACCACGAACTCGCACTCGCGCAACAGCGCCTCGGGTTCGTGCCAGTTGGAAATCTCCATGAAGGCGTCGATGCCGATCAACAAAAAGAGCTTGTCGCCAGTCTTCAGCGTTTGCTTGATTCGCCTGACAGTTTCGATGGTGTAATTCGGCTTGGGACGTCGGTTTGTTCGAATTCCGGCGTCGTCCATCTGCGCCTCCAGCAGGGAGGGAAGAAACGCTTTTTCGCCGGCGGTGGCCAGGGCGAGCATAGCTAATCGATGAATAAAAGGCGAAAGCGGCTGCCCTTGCTTGTGCGGAGGGACAGTTGCGGGCACGAACAATATTTTCTGCAGCTTGCATTGCTCCAGCGCCGCGCGCGCCAGGGCTATGTGTCCGAGATGGACAGGATCAAATGTTCCGCCGAATAGTCCGAACTTCATAAGATTCGCAGTTCAGCTTGTTTTCCAGTCGAGCGCCGGCCCTTCCCGGCAGGAGCAATTTCATGAAAATTGGCCGTTGCGGGGATGTCCTGACGGCCAATGCTCCCGCAGCCAATTTCAAGAACCTACCTTATCAACACGCAAGCACCAGATGAACTCCTGTAACTATCACGTTCTGAACTTAAGCACTAGCATAAACGGCATGCGAGGAACCTTCCCCCTGCTTCGCATGCCGTCCAGTCGTGCGCCCATTCTGCGCTACGGCGTAGCTGTGCTGAGCACGGCGCTCGCTCTCATTCCCACCATTCTGCTCGCGGATGTCTCGGAAAGCCGACTCGCCCTGTTTGGGGTCGCGGTCATGGTAAGTGCCTGGTACGGAGGCTGGAAGCCGGGCGTCGTCGCGACCTCGTTCGCCATGACCGTTATCGCTTACTTCTCGCTCGCCGGCGAGCATACTCCAAGCGAGCTGCGGACCGCCATCATCCGCCTGTCACTGTTCTTTTTCATCGCGATGCTGATTTGTTGGCTCAACGCCGCATTGCGATCGGTGCAGGAAAACCTGCGACGTTCGGAACTGAATTTTCGCTCGCTGGTGACTAATGCGCCTTACGGGATCTGCCGCTGCGACGCCCAGGGCACGCTTCTGGATGTGAATCCGGCATTCTTGGAGCTGCTGGGCTATTCCTCCGCGGAGCAACTGCTTGGAAAGCCGGTGCACACACTCTTCGCCGATACCGACGAATGGTTTGAACTCGCCGATTATCTGCGTGCTGCGGCGCCGTTCAAAGGGCTGACAGCGGAATGGAAGCGTCGGGACGGCAGCACAACTGGCGTGCGCGTCTCCGGGCGCTCGGTCAGCAATGGCCACGACCGCGACTCGGCTTTCGAGCTTTTCGCCGAAGACATTACCGAGCGCCGCGCTCTCGAGCAACAGCTTCGACAATCTCAGAAAATGGAGGCCGTCGGACGGCTCGCCGGCGGTATCGCACACGATTTCAATAATCTCCTCATGGTGATTTCCGGCTACTCCGAGTTTTTGCTGGAGCGTCTGGGAGCACAGCCGGACCTCCGGGCTCCGGCGCAAGAGATCGCCAGCGCCGCCGAGCGCGCTTCCTCTCTCACTCGCCAGCTCCTTGCCTTCAGTCGCAAACAGATGCTCGCTCCGAAGATCGTTTATCTGAACAGCATCGTCACGGAAAACCTTAAGATGCTGACCCGCATGATCGGGGAGGATATCGACCTGGTCATGCTTCCCTCGGAGAACCTGTGGCCGGTGCGGGCCGATGCCGGGCAGATCGAGCAGGTCATCATGAACTTGGCCGTGAATGCGCGCGACGCAATGCCCTCCGGCGGCAAACTGACGATCGAGATCTCAAACATCACGCTCGACGAAGAATATGCCCGCCTCCATGCGCCGCTCCGCCCGGGCGATTACATCATGCTGGCTCTTAGCGACACCGGCGCGGGCATGGACGCCGAAACTCAGTCCCACATTTTCGAGCCATTCTTTACTACCAAGGGACCCAAGGGCACAGGTCTTGGACTTTCGACCGTTTACGGGATTATCAAGCAAAGCGGCGGATACATCTGGGCGCAGAGTGAAGTCGGAAAGGGGACAACCTTCAGAATCTATCTGCCGCGAGTGGCAGCCATTGGCGAACCCGCAGTAGCGCAGGTCTCGGCGCCGGAAGAGGTTCGGCCCGTCGAGCCCGGCACCGAGACCATCCTGGTGGTGGAAGACGAAGCCAATTTGCGCTACTTGGCGCGGCAATATCTCGAGAAGCAGGGCTACAAGGTCATCGAAGCCGCCGATGGCGCCGTGGCCATGCAAATTGCCGTGGCGCACGAGGGCGTCATTCATCTTCTGCTTACCGACGTCATCATGCCGGGCATGAATGGCCGCGAACTCGCCCAGCGCATTTCTGAGATTCGGCCGAACGTGAAGGTGCTCTATATGTCGGGCTATACCGAGAACGTTGTCGGACGTAACGGAACGCTGGACGCCGACGTGCGGCTGCTCCAAAAACCTTTCAATCTTCGCGATCTGAAAGCCAAGGTGCGCGAAGTGCTCGACACTACCGCAGTTCCCACGGAGGCCACCATGCAGCCCCTCGTCCGCCGCCCCTCAGCGAGCACAGCAAGACTTTCGCCCACCCGCGCCCAACGCTTCCAGCTGCACCTGCCGCTTCGCTATCGTCGCCTGGGCGAGAATGACTGGCACCAGGGCACGACCGAGAACATCAGCCGCTCTGGCATGCTTTTTACCGCCGATGAATTGCTGCAGCCCAGCGCCCAGTTGGAAATCAACCTGGTTCTTCCTGCTGAACTCGCGGGTCTCTCCGCCACCGAGGTCGTTTGCCGCGGAGAAGTCGTGCGCACGGTCGAACCCAACGAGCAAAGCCTCGGCCCCGCCCTTGCGGCGCGCATTCTGCAATATCACTTCCAGCACGGACCGATTCCCGCTGCATAAAGGCAGTTGCGATTTGAATGGAAGTCGAAATCAGCGGCCGACTTGGTCGCGCCCAAGCTTTTTCTTCGGCGCCAGGTAGGTATGTGTGATGCGGTCGTGCCAACAGAGTCCATCTTCGTCCAGAAAAACCCAGGCGTAGCCCATACCCAACGACGCCGCGGACAGGTATGAACCCAAAATTCTCCAGCGTCGCAGAGACCGCTTCGTCCCCGTGCCGTCGAAGCGCGCGAGTGTCAGTCCCGCGGCCATCATTCCAGGAGTGCGGCCAGAGTAAACGATAAGCAGATACTGATAAACGGCCCAGAACACACTCGGGACTCCAACCGCCAATTCCAAAAATTGATCGGTCGGCGGACGAAATCCTGCGAGCCTCCAAGAAATAAGCCCGAATAGAGAGGCCGCCGCGGCGATGATCGCTCCATCCACCATGCTGGCCAGCACGCGTCGACTGAGCGAAGCACTTTGCAGCGGGAAGTCGATACCGGGGCGCTTGTCGACCTCTTGAGCCTCTGCTGGCTCAATCGTGATCCCGCCCAGTGCCGGGGCCGGTGGAACAATCTCGGGAACCTCGAGAATTCTTGGCCGATCACTGACCGGTTCTGCTAGTTGATCGGCTGGAGGTGGAGGGGGAGCCCACGCAAAGCGCGGAAATTCGATGACCTTGGCGCTACCAATCTTCGCAGCGGAAGACCGTAGCCGAGAAACATCGATGGCTGGCGCCTTCCCGCTAGTTCTCGTTTCTGGGCCTTCCTGAAGTGGAATTGCATCATTGAGCGCCAGAGACGTTTCTGCAACTGGTTCCAGCGTACGTGAGGACATGGCAACGCTACGCTCTGCCGATGAAGAGGCAGACTCGAACGGCAAGCTCAGAGAGGGATAACGTGGCGGACGTATCTTGCGACGGGCACGATAGCGACTAAGCCGGTCTGAAAGCTCGTCCCGCCATGCGTTGGCATCATCGCCGGACTCTTCCCTTGACGGATCAAGCGCGGCAGGATCATTGCTCACGCCGGTCCCGCTGGGCATCGATGGGAGAGCGCCGGGCTGCAAGTCGCACCGGCATGTTTCTCCTGAAAATTCCCCACACTGCGGACAATTCATGTAAATCCAGCGGTACTCAAAGCGGAACGTACAACCGGGAACTCGCCGGCGCGAATCCTAAGGCCTTGGTCGGTACTTTGCCGGGTGGCTTAGGGCGTGCTAAGTTCAGCATGCCTTGATCCCATGGGGCATTTTAACCGAGTGGTGCCTGCGTGCCCCAGTTGATTCGCTTCCGAATGATTTTCCCGAATGATATTCGCTTTGAAAAAATTTTTGAGATGACGCACCGCACTAGATTGCTTATCACGGCGCTGCTTCTTTGTCATCAGCTTCCCGTCGCTGCCCTAGTAACCAGGCAGTTGCTTGCGGAAAACTCCCTTCGCGCCCATGCCGCCCCTGAACCATCCGCGTCACAAAAAAGCCCGCAGAAACCTGCGCCTCCTAAAACCGCATGCGCGGCGGAAGCCGAAGCAGCCCAGGGCGGCGAGGCAACGATCTGCGCCATTCAGCAGGAAAAAATCGGACCCGTGTACAAACTCCACGGCGATGTCGAAATCCACTACCTCAATTACATATTGCGGGCCGATGAGGCTACCTATAACTCCGATACCGGCGAGGCCACGGCTTCTGGAAACTTCCGTCTGGATGGAGGCCCCAACGACGACCATATCCGGGCCAGTCATGGAACCTACAATCTGACCAGCGAAACCGGGCGCTTCTATGACGTCACGGGCACAACCGGGTTTCGCTTCGAGGGCAACCGCGCTGTCCTGACCTCAACCGCCCCGTTTTCATTCCGCGGCAGGCTGGTCGAGAAAGATACCCCCGAGCACTATCTGGTTTACGACGGATCGATCACCACTTGCGAGCTGCCGCATCCGAAGTGGAAGTTCGACGCTCACAAGGTCAGCGTGGATGTCGGGGGAAATGCCAGCATCTACGACAGCACGTTTTTCCTGCACGGCTTTCCGATCTTCTATTTTCCATACGCCACTCATCCTGTCAACCGGGAAGCCAGGCAGACCGGCTTTCTGGTCCCATCCGGCGGGCGCTCTTCCTCCAATGGAACCGAGTTTGGCGACGCATTTTATTGGGATATCAATCGCAGCATGGACGCCACCATCGGCGGCGAATATTTCTCGAAGCGGGGCTGGTTACAAAGGGGTGACTTCCGCGTGCGTCCCTCGGACACTTCCTATCTCGAACTCAATTATTTCGGTGTGATCGATCGCGGCATCGCGATCGGAACTCCTTCCGGCCAGCAGCTCCTGCGTGAAGGTGGGGAAGAAGCTCGCCTGCAGGCACAAGGCAACTATGACGGCATTCGAGCCATCTCCAATGTCGATTACTTGAGTTCTTTCCTTTTTCGCCTGGCGTTTAATGACACCTTTTCCCAAGCCATCAACTCGGAAGTCAAATCGCAGATGTTTCTCGAAAAAGACTTCGACGGGTTCGCATTGGGCAGCACGGTCGAGCGCTATCAGAACTATTTTCAGGTTGCCCAGGCAAACGGCACCCTTACCAACCCGCCGGGATTCAACGACGTCGAGATCTGGCATGCACCCAGCATCGATGCTTCCAGCGTTGATCGTATCCTTGCGCATTCCCCATTCGAGTGGTCCTTCGACTCGTCTTTTGCGGGCCTTTCGCGCAGCGAACCCAACTTCAAGACGAGCAATCTGCTGGAGCGCCTCGATTTCGATCCGGAAATCTCATTGCCGCTGCTGTTTCACCAATGGTCATTACGGCCTGTGCTTGCCGCGCACGCAACTTATTACACGGAGCGTGTCTCCGCCGGCGCCGCGGAAAGAGTCCCCATCACGCGCGAAGCTTTGGACGCCTCGGTCGAACTGCGCCCTCCGGTAATGGAAAGAGTTTTTGATAAGGAATTTCTGGGCCGCAAATGGAAACACGTCATCGAACCCGAAGTTACGTATCGCTACGTTACCGGAGTAAACAACTTCAATCAGATCCTCAAATTTGATGAGCACGACATTTTGAGCGACACCAATGAGGTGGAATACGGTTTCACCACGCGCCTTTACGCAAAACGTAAACCCTCTTCGATTTCTCCCTGCGAAATCCCGATGACCGCCCTCGCCGTGGGCGGCACTGCTCCACGGCAAACGACTCCCTGGCAGCGCAACAACAGCTTTGAAAGAGGACCTTGCGTGCAAGCTCCGCCGATCCGGGAAATGGTCACTTGGAGTGTCTTCCAAAAGTATTTCCTGGATCCGACCTTTGGCGGGGCCCTCGTTCCCGGACAACGCAATGTTTTCACTACGACCGAAGAGCTCACCGGCATCGCATTTCTCACCGAGCCGCGGCATCTTTCTCCGATCGTTTCCCGTCTGCGCATCGCCACCAGCAGCCGGACCGACACGGAGTGGGATATGGATTACGATTTCCAGCTGAGCCGCATCAATTCCAGCACGTTGCTTGTGAACTACAATTTTGGCCCTGTCACAGTTGGCGGTGGAGATGCCTTTCTGCAGATTCCCCAAACCAAAAACACAACCAGCGTTCCAACCGAAGGCACGTGCGGCGCGAGCAGCTCGACTACTCAGCCGACCTGCAAGTTCCAGCAATTTCGCTTCGGACTCGGCTACGGCAGCCTGACTCGCCGCGGATTCAGCGGCGCCGGCAACTTCGGCTTCGACAAAGAGACAAACCAGCCGCAATTCATCAGCCTGCAGAGCACTTACAACTGGGACTGCTGCGGTTTGACCCTGGAATATCGGCGCTATTCCATCGGAAACGTACGCAACGAAAATCTGTTTCGCTTTAATTTCACCCTGGCCAATATCGGATCCTTCGGCAATCTCCGGCCCCAGGAACGCCTCTATTGAACCAAGCCAGACCCCCGCCAGTGCTGTTACCATGAATCCCATGCCGTCGCTGGATGCGGATCTGCTGGCCAGAGAAAATCAACTGCGCGCCGACTTGCGCAGCCTAGGTCGTCTGCTCGTGGCCTACTCCGGCGGCCTGGACTCGGCATATTTGGCTTGGGCGGCGCACCAGGTTCTAGGGAACAACATGCTGGCCGTGATTGCCGATTCTGCCAGTCTGGCCCGCACTCAGCTCGCCGATGCCATCGCGTTCGCCAATGAACAAAGCATTCCGCTTGAGGTGATCACGACTTCTGAGCTCGAGCGTCCCGAGTACGCCCGGAACGACGGCCAGCGCTGCTTTCACTGTAAAGATGGATTGTTTTCGGCGATGGAGGAGCTTCGGTCCGCACGAGGTTTTGACGCCATCGCTTACGGCGTCAACCTGAATGATCAGGACGATTTTCGTCCCGGCCAGCAAGCGGCGCACCTGCACCATGTCGCCGCGCCGCTGTTAAAAGCAGGGCTTCGCAAGCAGGAAGTGCGTGGGCTCGCGCGCGCAGCGGGGCTTCGCCTCTGGGACAAGCCCGCCTCCGCCTGCCTATCGTCACGGATCGAGTATGGACGCCCGGTCACACGGGAAGCCCTTGACGTAGTCGAACGGGGCGAGGAGGCCATCCGCGGCCTCGGATTTTGCCAATTCCGGGTGCGGCATCATGGCGACATTGTCCGCATCGAGATCGCACGGGAAGAACTGCACCGCGCCCTTGATCCCGCTATGGCAGGTCAGTTCACCGCCATCTTCAAAGCTCTCGGATTCCAGTTCGTGACCCTCGATCTGGAAGGATTCCGCTCCGGCTCCATGAACTCCTTGCTGCCCGCCGAGCAGCTCCGCCGGCGAAGCTAGTTTCGGCGCCCGCTTTCAGAGATACGGCTGTTCCTTGTGAGATAATCAGGAGTCAATCTGCGATGCTGAGGCGGTTCTTGGTGATTTTAATTCGTCGTTCATTCCTCGTTCTCCTACTGATTTGTCTCGGGTGCCTCGCTCAATCAACTCCCCCTGATTTGGCTCGAAAAATCGAGCGCCAGGTGCGCTCGTATTACACCATTCCGTCCGACGTGAACCTGAAGATAGGTGCGATCGTTCCCAGTAAAGACCTGCCGGGCTATGACGAAGTCGCGGTTACCGTGGATCAGGGCAACGGAAAGCAGAAAGACCTGAAGTTTCTGGTCTCAAAAGACCGCAGCACCATGCTGCGCTTGACCAAATTTGATCTCACCAGGGACCCTTACCAGGAAGTAATGAACAAGATCGATGTCAAAGGACGCCCAGTACGTGGCGCGAAAGACGCCAAAGTGGTCGTCGTGAACTTTGACGATTTCGAATGTCCATACTGCTCGCGCATGCACCAGACGCTTTTCCCTGAGATTTTCAAGGAATACGGCGATCGCGTGGAGTTTATCTACAAGGACTATCCTCTTGCCGAAATTCACCCTTGGGCCACCCATGCCGCGGTGGACGCGAACTGCCTGGCAGCCCAGAACAACGATGCCTACTGGGATTTCGCTGACTACATCCACGCCAACAAGCAGCAAGTCGATGAGGAGAAAACTTCAGTGGCGCGTTTCGACGCGATCGACAAGATAACCTTGCTGCAGGGGCAAAGGCATAATTTGGACGCGGCAAAACTTCAGGCGTGCGTGAAAGCGCAAAACGATGACGCAGTTAAGGCATCGATGAAGGAAGGCGACAACATTGGAGTCGACGCGACGCCCACCCTGTTCGTCAACGGGCAGCGCATCGACGGCTTGGTTCCCATCAGCGACCTTCGTGCCGCGTTGAATAACGCACTCAAAGATGCGGGACAGCCCGTGCCGGCTCCCACGCGGGCGGTTTCTGGGCCGGCAGCGAACTGAGCTTTGTGTCCGGATCCTTCGCCGGTCCGTTGGGCGCTGGGGTTGAGCATTTGTGTTGAGAGGACAATCATTTTGAAAAAGAACTCACTTCTTTGCCGCGCCACCGCGGCGATCTTGTCCATTTTGTTTCTCGCCCTATTGACGGCCTGTAACAAGCAGGTCGGTGGTGACGTTATGGCCACGGTGGATGGCCGCAAGATTTTCCGCTCCGACGTCGACAAGTATTACGACAACCAGGTCGCTTCGGCGCAGCAGTCCCCCACCGGTGAACAGGCAACCGCGCTGCGGCTCAACATCCTGCATCAAATGATCGACGATGAAATCCTCATGCGGCGCGCCGAGAAACTCGGGTTGCTTGCCACCGATGAAGAAGTCGACCGCAAGTTCAATGAAGTTAAGGCTCCGTTTACCCAGGAGGAATTCGACCAGCGGCTGAAGGACAAGAAGATTACGTTGGCAGATTTTAAGCGCGACATTCGGCGTTCCATTACCGTCGATAAGGTTATGAACAAGGAAGTTTCGTCCAAGATCAATGTCACGGATCAGGACATCACCGACTATTACAACGCGCACAAGGCCGAGTTCAACCTGATCGAACCGCAATATCATCTGGCGCAGATCATGGTCACTCCTGCGCCTAATCCGCAGGCGCAAAATCAGAACGACAAGGCCCAGAACGAAGCGGACGCCCGCAAGAAGATTCAGATGATCTCAAACCGGCTTGACAGCGGCGACGACTTCGCCACGCTGGCCATGAGATATTCCGAAGACCCGGAAACTTCGGGCAACGGCGGAGATCTTGGCACCATTCCGGAGTCGTCTCTTCGCAGTACCGACCCTCTAACCCGCGACACCGTAATGAAACTCAAGCCGGGACAATACAGCCCGATCATCATCGTGGTGAATCCGGCGACCAGACAACCTGTCGGATACCGCATTGTGAAGCTGGTTTCGAAGGAACCGGCGGGACAGCGCGAATTGAATGATCCGCGGGTGCAGCAGGCCATTCGCTCCCAGTTGCATGACCGCCGCGAGCAGTTGTTGAAAGCTGCTTATTACGAGGTTTTGCGCGATTCCGCGAAGGTCGAGAACTTTTACGCTCGCAAGATTCTCGACAGCAACGGGTTGGTCAATTAGTCGCTCTTCGCCCCAATCCCAAACTTCTAAGGCTCTGGCTCACTCCACAATCGCGAGCACGTCGCCGGCGTTGACCGCCGTGCCTGGGCTCACGAGAATTTTCTGAATGGTTCCCTTCTTTGGCGATTTGACTTCGTTCTGCATTTTCATCGCTTCCACCACCAGGATTCCGACGCCGGCTTGCACCTCGTTTCCTGCCTCTACCAGAATGCGGACCACTTTCCCCGGCATAGGAGCAGTCAGTTTCTTGGGACCTTGATCATCGCTGGCTCGGACGCGTCCGCGCAGTGATCGTGGATCCCGCACTTCCGCCGCGAAACGTTGACTGCCGACCCAGAGATGCGTGTCGGCGCCGACTCGTTCGCATTTCACTTCGAACGCACGATTTCCGATGCGCAAGGAGAGCACGTCCGGGCGAGCGAGCACAGCGTCAACCTGCACTTCACGGCCGTTTACGCGACACGACCAGCCAGTCTCAGAGCGATTCAGCTCAAGCCGGTAGCCCTTCCCGTCAACGGTGACGTCGTAGGTCATAGAAAGCGATTGCCAGCTGCCAGTTCCTAGCCTTCACGAATCAAGAGCGCGAATCCCCTGTGCTCCCCTGTGTCCTCTGTGGTGAAAAACGCTCGCCCGGCAGCACACAGCCGTTCACCGCAGCGCCTCACGATTCGCTGCAGTCTTCCAATTCGATATCGTCTTCGCATCGGCAGCGCCGTCGCAAGTTCGCTCTCCCTCTACGGCAGCCGCCGGACCAAGCGCCGCGAACATTCCGGCAGCGATCACCGCTGCTTCGACAGCTTTCGGATCCGGCTCTATGTCGTGTGGAGCATCGTCTTTCCGCTTCAGCATGCGGTCGAGAAATCCGGTATCGATCTTGGCCGCTCGAAACTCCGGATCCCGCAGAATGCGCCGAAACAGCGAAATATTCGTCTTAATTCCTCCCACAAAATACTCACTCAAAGCGCGGGTAAGCCGGCTGATCGCCTGATCGCGGTCGGTGCCGTAGCCGATCAACTTGGCCAGCAAGGGATCGTAGTCCATCGGCACATTCCACCCTTCATACATGCCGCTGTCGCGTCGAATACCCGGCCCGGAGGGCGCCAGCAGCAGCGTAATTTTGCCCGGGCTTGGGAAGAAATTGTTGTCGGGATCTTCCGCGTAAATGCGGCATTCAATCGCGTGTCCGCGAATAGTGAGGTCCTGCTGCGAAAACGGAAGCGGTTCCCCAGCGGCGATCCGAATCTGCAGATGAACCAGATCAAGCCCCGTGACCAACTCCGTCACCGGATGCTCCACCTGCAGCCGCGTGTTCATCTCCAGAAAATAGAAATCCCTCTCCGCATCGACGAGAAACTCCACCGTGCCGGCATTGGTATAGCCAGCCGCCTCGGCAACCCGAACGGCAGTTTCCCCCATGCGGTGTCGCATCTCGGCGTCCACAATTGGAGAAGGCGCTTCTTCGACCACTTTCTGATGACGCCTCTGCAGCGAACACTCGCGTTCGCCGAGATAAACGGCATGCCCGTGCTCGTCCGCGAGCACCTGGATTTCGATGTGCCGCGGATTTACGATCGCTTTCTCGATGTAAACCTCGCTGTCGCCAAACGAGTGTTCCGCCTCGCTGCGCGCTCCTTCCAGCGCGGATTTCAATTCCTGCGCCGAATGCACCAGCCGCATGCCTTTCCCGCCCCCGCCTGCGGCTGCCTTGAGCATGATCGGATAGCCGATTCGTGCGGCAACGTCTTCGGCTTGCTCCAGCGACTCCAGTCCGCGCGAAGTGCCAGGCACAAAAGGAAGGCCGGCCCGTTCCATCGCCTGCCGCGCCTTCGTTTTTGACCCCACGGCATCCATGGCCGCCGCCGTAGGGCCAATGAACTTCACACCGGCTTCGGCGCAGGCCCGGGCAAACTTCGCATTCTCCGACAAGAAGCCGTAGCCGGGATGGATCGCATCCGCTCCCGACTGTTTGGCAACATCGAGAATCTTCGGAATGTTGAGATAGGATTCGGAAGCTGCGGCAGCGCCGATGGGGTAAGCTTCATCCGCTTTGCGCACGTGCAGCGAAGCGCGATCCACATCCGAATAGACGGCAACGGCGGCAATCCCCATCTCATGGCAGGCGCGGATCACCCGCACGGCGATTTCGCCACGATTCGCAATGAGAATTTTCTTGAACATCGCCATTCCGGGCCGGCAGTTTTAGTTCATCTCCGGTCAAACCCGCATATTGTAACGGAGGCGCGCGGATTGCGCAGTGATCGGGATGAGGAATTAAATGTGCTTAGGCCAGTCGCCCGTGATCCGAGGGAGCTCGCATGAAACTTACAGCAAACGGAGCCGACAGGCCGTCGGCGCCCGGTGGCTCCCAGCGTTTGCGTGACAGAAACCGGTAGCGGATCAAAGTCCAAATCGCCATCCAACCGTCCGAATGCCGAATTTTCTTCCCCTCAACCGCCGATCGCGGATTGTAAGAAATGGGAACTTCCTCGATCTTCTCTCCCATACGGCAAAGTTTCGCGGTCACCTCCGGGCAGAATTCGAAGCGGTGACATTCCAGCCGCATCTGCGCGAGTACGGAGCGGCGAAAAACCTTGTAGCACGTCGCTTCATCGTGAATGCCCGCCCCATACAGCAGGTTCGTGAGATGAGTCAGCAACTTCGCGCCCAGAAAAAATCGCAGCCCGCGCTCCGGCCGGTCTGGCCGCATGCCGTACACAACATTTACTCGTTCTTCTTCGAGGGGCCGCAGCAGCGCGGCGTAATCCTGCGGATTGTATTCCAGATCGGAATCCTGAATGAGCACATACTCGCCGCGCGCATAAGCCAGGGCCGTGCGGATCGCCGCCCCCTTGCCACAATTCTTCTTGTGAAAAACGATGGTCACATCTTCCTGCGGCGGCAGACTCTGTAATTTCTCGCGCGTTCCGTCGGTGGAGCCGTCGTCAACGATGATGATTTCTTTCTTTACCGGCGACGCGTGGATCGCCCGCAGGATCTCATCGACATGAGCTTCCTCGTTGTACACTGGCACAATCACCGACACGCATCCCTTCCAGCGATCGCTGGCCGATACTTGCTCGTGCTGCCGGGCTGCTGCCAGATTCGTCAGACCTGAAGGCTCCTGAAATGCCTGTAAAACTGCTCGTTCTTTTAGCATAGTATCATCGGGTAAACAGTCAATCTCTCGTCGCATGCCTCTACCGGAAGTTCACGTCGACCAGGCCACAAACCGTTCCCGCCCGAGAATAGCCCCCAGTGGCTGGACGGAAGGCCTGGCGCTTTCCTTACTCATAGCCGCTGGCGCGGTGGTCCGTTTCGCACACCTAGCTTCAAAACCTTTCTGGTTCGACGAGACATTTAGCGTGGAACTGGCCCGGCTGCGTTGGGGCAGCTTTCTACGCGTGATCTGGTGGCGTGAAGCAAACATGAGCCTGTATTATGCTCTGTTGCGCGCCTGGCTGCATTTTGGCGGCAGCGAATTCTTCATCCGAAGCTTGTCCGTGCTATTCGCTGTAGCCACGATTCCGGCCATTTGTTGGCTAGCAAGCCAACTTTTCGACCGCCGGATCGCGTTGATCGCCGCGGCCTTGTTCACATGCAACGCCTACAACGTCCGTTATGCGCAGGAAGCACGCAGCTACACCCTTTTCGTTTTACTGGCGACGCTTTCTTCGGGTTTCTTGGTTGCGTGGCTGCGCCGTCCGACGCGGCGCAATCGGCTCGCCTACATTCTTATCTCCATTCTGGCCGTGTATGCGCATTTTTACGCGCTGCTTCTCGTCGCGGCGCACTGGATCGTATTGCGCTTCGTGGGCACGACTGACCGGGAAGATGCAGGAACGGGGTCCGCACCCGATCTGCGACGGGCGTGGAGAACGATCGCACTGGCGGTCTTGCCCTTACTGTTTTTTGTGGCCAAGACCGGCGCCGGGCCGATCCGCTGGATTCATCGTCCTGGATTGCAGGATCTGCTCAATGCCTGCCGCGAATTCTCGGGCAGCAGTAATTGGTGGCTTCCTTTGATTTTTCTGGGAGCTTGCGTTGTCGCTGTCGCGCCCTTGCGAGCGAGTCTAACCCGGCGCAATCAAGACTTTGACATCTGGCGCTTTCAGTTTCTCCTTGTCTGGCTGATCTTCCCAATTGTCCTCACAATCACGCTCTCATTTCTGCGCCCAGTATTCCTCCCGCGTTTTCTGATTTTTTGTCAACCCGCCCTCATCATTCTGGCCGCTGCGGGAGTGGCGCGGCTGCGCAAATTATGGGCGATCGCTCCAGCGCTCGCCCTGGTCTTATTCTTTGCGCTGCGAGGCGTCTTCTTCATTTACGCTCACGACTACGACGATCAGAGCGACGGATCGGGAGCAGCTGTCAATTTTATTCTGGATCACGCTCAACCCGGCGACGCCATCATCTTTCATATCGCCGAAGCACGTCTGCCTTACGAATTCTTCCGCTCTCTTCGCGCGGGAGAAAATACAGCTGGTTCGAACTTCACCCGGCAACTGGGGCCTGCCATCCTTTTCCCGCATTTCGGCCCCGCCCTCGACTACAGCGACTTCAAGGCCAAACCGATTCCGGAAATCCTGCGCAGCGCCTTTCCGAACTATTCACGCGTCTGGGTTATGTTCATCTACAACCAGGGCGGCGGTGCCGGCCGCACTACCGCGATGTTGACGCATATGCTTCCCCAATCCTTCCCGCATAACGAGTGCCGCGATTTCTCCAAAGTCGTTGTTTGCCTGTACACCCGGCAATGACCGGGAAAGCAAATCTCAACCCTCCTCAACAAAAAGAAAAGCCTCACTCGAATAACCGAATGAGGCCCGTGATCTCAACTAGAGCTGCTGTGGTTACTTCTTACTTGCCCTGATCTGGTGTGATGCCGCCCGCTGCGCTCTGGGCAGCTTTTTCAGCCTTCACCTTCTTCACGCGAAGAGTTTCATCTACCCAGTGGTCCGCGGTCTTCAAATCCTCTTCCCGCGCCGCAAGATCGTCGCATTCTACGTCCGCCTTCTCACGGTACATGAGGTTCAGATAGGCCATGGCGTCGTCGTAGTCTGGGCGAAGCTGAATCGCCTTATCCAGACTATCAATGCCCTCGGTAATGGCCGGCGTGTTCTTTTCTTTTAGCTCCTGACAGACTTTCGCCTGGTCTTTATTCTTCGGATTCAAATGCTCTTCCGGCTTCATGCCCAGCTTCGCCCGCTCTTCCATGCGCGGCTGGTAGCACGCCGTCCAGTCGATGACGCCGATCGAGTAATAAGGCTCGGGATCGTTGGGATCGAGGTCCGACGCCATGCGGTAGTATTTTTTCGCGTCGTCCCACTTCTTCTCGTTCAGATATAGGTATGCGATGCCTTTCGCGGCGTTGACCTTCTGGTCGCGCGCGGGATTGGCGTCAATCACTTTCTGATATTCATCGATCGCCTGCTGCGCCGTCCGCATATTATCGGGAGAATCCACGCCCGGAATATATTGCGAGACATACGCGGTAGCCAGATACATGCGGGCGTTAATCAGACTGGGATCCAACTCGA
Source organism: uncultured Acidobacteriaceae bacterium (assembly GCA_963772045.1). Classification (GTDB taxonomy): domain Bacteria; phylum Acidobacteriota; class Terriglobia; order Terriglobales; family Acidobacteriaceae; genus Sulfotelmatobacter. Next base: position 782,772 of record CAVYWC010000010.1, read on the forward strand.
CCGCGTGCTGGAAATGATCGATAGCCTGCTCGTAGTGTGAATTCTTGTAAGATTCCACACCCTTGTTCAGTTGATCGCGGGCGCGCAGCTTGTCGCAGCCCACGGACGAAATGACCGCCAGCGTCAGTGCGGCCAGCGCGAACATTCTTAAATGATTATTCATTGCGGTATAAGTTCTCCCTCGGCACAGCATCGTAGGCCCAGGGATAGCAGTTTGACAAGTAATGCCTAGCGGGGTGCCCACCCTCGCCACGAACTCGTGGCGAGGAGGGTTTCCGACACAAACGTTTCCCGGGCCAATAATCCAGACAGCGGTTAGCCGCCGGCTTCGATCTTCGCGGTGATCAGGCCGACCTTGTCCACGCCGGCGGCGTGGGCAATATCGATCACATTGGCGACATTGGCGAACGCGACCGAGTCATCTGCCTTCACGAACATGACTTTTTCTGCGCGCTGTTTATAAATGTCTTCCAGGCGCCCTTGCAGGTTGTCCCAAGTCGCGTCTTCGTTGTTGATCTTCACTCCCGGTTCCTGGCCGGCGCCGCGATCAATCAACTGCACCACGATCGTACGGTCGGGTGTGTTGTTCTTCGGCGCGTTCGGCGGAGGCGGCTGGGGAACCAGCGCATCCAGTCCTTTCGGCGTAACCGGCGAGATCACCATAAAGATGATCAGTAATACCAGCAGCACGTCAATCAGCGGCGTGACGTTAATATTTGCGTTCTGCCCTCCGCTCGGGCCAACTGCCATTCCCATGACGGTTCTCCTATGCCCTGCTCACATCATTGCCCGGCCGCCGCTGGAGGCGGTGGAGGCGTAGTTGTCTTTCTCTGGTCCGTCAGCAAACCCAGATCATCGACTCCGGCAGCGCGGACCGCATCCACTACCTGCACCACTGAGCCATAATGCGCCCGCATATCTGCCTTCACGTAAACGCGCTTGTCAGGCTTGTTCGCCAAACGATCCTTTACCTTGGTCGTTAGCGTGTCGACCTGAACCTGATCGCTGCCAAAATACACCTGACCGTCGCGCGTGACCGAGACCAGCAGCGCATCTTCTTTGTCCGCGTCCGGCATCTGCTCCGGATTATTCACTTTGGCCATGTCCACGCTGACACCCTTCTGCAACATGGGCGTAACCACCATGAAAATAATCAGCAGCACCAGCATCACGTCGACCATTGGGGTCACGTTGATGTCGGAGTTAACTTTCTTTCCTTCGTCTCTCTTTGCTAATGCCATAAGTCCGAATCTCCTTATACTTCTACGACTACCCGGACAGTGTCAGCTCTGCCCTTGAGTAAGGAGCCGAGCGCCGGGGTCTTCCGGCGCCCGACAAGCAACTCATGCAGAATGTGGGAAACCCACCTGCAACGTGGGTGCCCCATGTCTCGCCGATTTTGCGAGACGTGGGATTTTCCCTACCGCCGATCGCCGCGCTTCTTGAGGAAGTAGTCGATCAGTTCGCTCGACGAGTTGTCCATCTCCACGTCAAACGCTTCCACGCGACCGGTCAGATAGTTGAACATCATCACAGCCGGGATCGCGACCAGCAGTCCGATTGCAGTCGTGACCAGAGCTTCCGCGATACCACCCGCCACTGCGGCCAGACCGGTGGCTTTCGTGTTGGCGATGCCGGTGAACGCATTCAGAATGCCCATCACCGTTCCGAACAGTCCGACGAACGGCGCCGTCGAACCAATCGTGGCCAACCCGCCCAATCCGCGCTTCAACTCGGCGTGGACAATGGCTTCTGTGCGCTCGAGAGCGCGCTTGGAAGCTTCAATGGTTTCGCCAGGGATCGCGCCCGGGCTATCCTGGTGCGCTTTGAACTCCATCAGCCCAGCCGTAACGACCTTAGCCAGATGGCTCTTCTTGTTGCGCTCGGCGACCTTGATGGCTTCGTCGATCCGGCCATCGCGCAGAGCGCCGGCGACCGCAGGCGCGAACGCGCGCGATTGCTTGCGAGCTGCGCTGTAGGCCATCCAGCGATCAATCATCACGCCGATCGACCAGCCTGACATGATGAAGAGAATGATAACGACCGTGCGTGCCACCCAGCCCATCTGCTTCCACAGGCCGAGCGGATCTGTTGGCATACCGCCGCCTTCCTGCATAATCCAGGTGGCTGCGGCCGGAATGTGATGAAGTAACGAACCTGCTACGTGTGCGACCATGAGTTGCTTTTTCCTCCTCGGAACTCTCTACGTACAATAGACACTCTGATGCGGTTTACTGGGCCATCGCTGGCTAGGAACGAAAAAACCGGACGGCATTCAGCATTCGCCACAGCGCCCGAGCGCGGCTGCGTTGTCTCGATCTGAGGGATCAAGACTCGACGGCCGAAGCCCGGGCCTCTGCACAGCCCCTCCCTACCGCCGGTTTGGCTGGAATAGGGAGGGCCAACACTCACACTTTACTGAACGATTGCGTACTCACACTGCGCTGGAGAGTCTAGCCTCCAGACAAAGTGAAATTCACCTGTATCTGCGTCTCCACTTCAACCGGCTCTCCGTTCAGCAGGTACGGCCTGTACTTCCACTGCTTCACGGCTTCGATCGCCGCCGGTGCCAGCATCGGATGTCCGCTGATCAACTGCAGATTCTGAATGCTGCCGTCCTTGCTGATCTGGGCCTGCAAAATCACGACGCCCTGAATGCGCGCCTGGCGCGCCAGCGGTGGATACGACGGGTTGACTTTGCGGACCAGAAGCCCGGATTGTACGCCTGACGACACGCGAACGCGCTGCGGAGTCGCAACATGGGGCGCAACGGTGGGCATGGAACTGAGAACACTGCCGATTACGCCGCCCATGCTTCCCCCCGGAACGCCGCCGGGAACACCGCCCACCACACCGGTGGAGGCCACCTGCGGAGGAGCCTCGTCCTCTTTGATCATCTCAACTTTTTTCGGAATCTTGGTCGGCGTGCGTAGCTCGCCGTTCACGATGTCGGTTTGGATCTGTTTCACAATGCGGACCGGCGCTGCTGCCGGCGGTGGTGGCGGTGGTGGCGGCGGCGGCGGAGCCACCAGCAATGTCATCAGCTGTGTGCGAGGCAACGCCTCGGTAAAAATCAATGGAATCAGAATCATCACGACAATGATTCCAATCTGTATCAGGAACGCGATGGCAGACGTCCGCCCACGTTTCGTCCTGAGCTTGCCCCCAGACTCAATCAGGCTGTCTTCAAACATAGATTTCTCCCCTACTCAGACCCCTACAAGAACTTAGACACCGGCTACTCCGTTTTTGCTCCCGGCCCGAAACTCCGCTGGGTCTATGGCTTAAAACCCTGAACCGGAGTCCAGAAACCCCTTCCGACCTCGAACGTAAGAAGGCATACCGCAAACATTACTACGGGGCCATCAGGTAACTCATTTAGCTTTGCCGGCCGGCATTGCCACGGGGCGCTTCCCTTTGCTGATTCGCCAATCCTGGTATGCCACCAGAATCGGAGCGGCTATGGCGATCGATGAATACGTACCGATCAGAATGCCGATGACCAGCGCGAGGCTGAATCCATGGAGCACCTCGCCACCGAATAAAAAGAGTGCCAGTACGGTAAGGAAGGTTAGGCCCGCTGTCAAGATAGTTCTACTTAAAGTTTGATTGATGGCACGATTAACGATATCCGACAGCTTTTCGCGCCGCATCAGCTTAATGTTTTCCCGGATCCGGTCAAATACCACGATCGTGTCGTTATTGGAGTAACCAATCAGGGTTAGAATCGCCGCGATCACCGTCAGCGTGATCGGCGTATTGGTGAGGGAAAAGGCGCCTACCGTGATCAAAGTATCGTGAAACACCGTAATCACCGCGGCTACACCGTAGATCCACTCGAAGCGGAACCCTAGGTAGACCAGCATGCCCGCCAGCGAGTACACCGTCGCCAGGGCAGCCTGCTTCCGCAATTGCGCCCCTACTTCCGGCCCAACAATCGCGACATTGCGCACACCGAAATTCGAGAGGAAGAATCCGTCCTTCAGCGAGGCCACGACCGACGCATTGACCACGCTATTTAACTGATCAATAGAATTGAGGACGCCGCCCAAAGTTTTGTCGCGGTAATCGACAATCTGCTCTGCGAGCACGCCATACTTCTGATCGGCATCGCTGCCGAAACGCAGCGGATCCTTGTCAATCAGATAGTTCTTGATATAGAGAGAACTGGCATTGTTGAGGTCGGCCTTGCCCTCTGGAGCATTGGTCTCAAGCGCATTGATGATTTTAGTCTTGCCCTGATCGAGTGCGGCCTGGCTGGTCTCGCGCACGTCCAGATCAATGAGCACCTCATTGTCGGAAACATGTCCAAAGCGCTGGATTTTCGCATCATGCAGACCGGCACGGTCCATTGCCGAGCGAACGGCGCTGTCGTTCGGTTCATGCGCAAACTTCACATAAACCTGCGTGCCCCCGCGGAAGTCTACGCCCCACGGGATGCCGTGCCAGAACAGCATCGAGCACACCCCGGCCACGCTAAAGACCAGCGAGAACGCGAGGAAATACCACTTCTTGCCGAGAAAATCTATGTTGACGTCGTGAAAGAACTCCACCTGTCCAACCCCTTATCTCTACTTAGCGATCCTAAGTCCTTCGCTTCGTTCAAAATGACAAGAAAAACTTGCTTCTAAATGCTTAACGCTTCGCCGCGCTGCTTGTGGCTCAACACCCAATCAAAAATTACGCGGGAGACAAAAACCGCCGTGAACAAGTTCGCCAGCAAGCCAAAGGTCAGAGTGACCGCAAACCCTTTGACCGGCCCGGTTCCGAACATGAACAGAATGGCCGCGGAAACAATGGTCGTGACGTGCGTATCGACGATCGTGACCCAGGCGTGCGCGAATCCCTGCTCTACCGCCGACGGCGGCGTTTTTCCATTGCGCAACTCTTCGCGTATACGCTCAAAGATCAGCACATTCGAGTCCACGCCCATACCGACCGTAAGAATCACGCCCGCAATTCCCGGCAGGGTCAGCACCGCTCCAAAATAACCCATAAACCCAAGCAGGATGATCAGGTTAAAAATCAGAGCCACGTCCGCATTGATGCCGGCGCCGCGATAATAAATCAGCATAAACACCAGCACTGCGGCCATCCCGACCACCGAAGCGCGGACGCCTGCGCGAATCGAATCCGCGCCCAGTGAGGGTCCGACGGTTTCCTCATCCAGGTATTTAATTCCTGCCGGCAGCGCGCCGGAGCGCAGAATCATGGAAAGATCCTTCGCCTGCTGGTCGCTCATGCTGCCCCCGGAGATCTCGCCGCGATCGCGAATGGGCTCTTTAATGTTCGCTACTTCCTGCACTTTGTTATCGAGTACCACTGCGAGACTGTCCCCGACATGCGAGGAAGTGAAGTTATAGAAACGCTGTCCGCCTTCCCCCGTCAGCGTGAAACTTACGCTCGGTTGTCCATTCTGATCGCGACTGGGCTCCGCGTCTCGCAGATCCTTGCCGCTTACGGCTGAAACTCGCGATACCAGATACCACGCCGGTCCTTCCGTCGAACCCGGCTGGGCATGCCCTGGAAGCAGCATCGCATCAGGCGGCAGAATTCCCGAAGGCTGGGCCTGAATCGCCGCTTGCTCGCTCGGATACGGCCCGCCCAGCGACTGCTTGATCTCCAGCATGGCAGTCGACTGCATGATGTCTTTCACGCGCTGCGGATCGTCAATACCCGGCAACTGCACCAGGATCTGATAATCCCCCAGCCCGTGCTCCTGAATGGTCGGCTCCGTCACTCCGAGCTGGTCGATGCGGTTGCGGATGGTCTCAATCGCCTGCGTGACCGCTTTATTCTTCAGGTCCGCCAGCTGCTGCGGCTTCATCGAGACGTTCCAGCTGTTGTCCGGGCCGCCCGTAATGTCGTATTCCGGCAAGTGGTCCTGCATGATGCCGAGCAAATCCGTGCGCGCGCTGGCTTGCACGCCTTTGATCACGATATGGTCGGGATTATTCTGCTGATCGGGCTGCGTGATATCGCTGTAGTCGATCTTGTGGGCGCGCAGCTGCTGCTTCAGCACTTCGACCGCATTCTGGGCATCCACGTTGACCGCATCATTCACCTGAACCTGCAGGATGAGGTGCGTTCCGCCCTTGAGGTCAAGGCCGAGACTGATGTGGTCTGAGACCGCCTTGCCCAAGGCGCGGCCGGATAAGCCGCTCGGTACCCCAAAGATGCCGAACAGAAATACCAGCAGCACGCCAACAATTACAAGCAGCTTCCAACCAAGATTCTTATTCATATAAACGCGTCGTTGGTCGTCGGTCGGTAGTCGTCGCCTCGAACTGGCGGACGACCGGGGGCCGACGATGATTTATTTCGTTTTCGTTTCCTCTTCCGTCGTCGTCACCGACATCACAGAAGCCTTCGTCACTTCCAGCCGCAAATTGTCGGGAGGAACCCGCAAATGAATTGCATCTTCCTTCAGCGCGATAATCGTGCCCCGCAATCCCCCGCTGGTCGTGACCCTGTCTCCTGTCTTCAGTTTGTCGAGCATGCCCTGCCACTTTTTCTGGCGGCGCTGCTGCGGCAGGATCAACAGAAGATAGAAGATCGCAAAGATGAAGATGATCGGCGCAATGCCCAGCCATCCCATCCCACCGGTACCGGTTTGAAGCGCAAGTACGTGCATTTTTCTGGTCTGGAACAGAGATGTCCGCGCAAATTCTCCCCGCCAATACTACCGCCGCGACGGCTTCTATTTCACCACGGGGGTTAGATCGACTTCGGCCGGGCTTTTTCAGCTTCAGGCTTGAATCCGGGGAGATCTTCCCAGAGGTCTTTACCTCGTGACCCTCAGGATTTCGGTCGAAACCAGCTAGAGAGAAAACGAACTCTCCCCAAGTTGAATAGAATGCCGCACCCTCCGCATAGTGTCAAGGTAGAAGCTCAGGTTGTGGATGGTATTCAGGACTTGCGCCAGGATTTCATTGGACGCATAAAGGTGCCGCAGATACGCGCGAGAGTAGCGCCGGCATACCCGGCACTGGCAGTTGGGATCAAGTGGCTCCCGATCCTCGGCATAGCGCGCCTGTTTGATCGAAATCTTTCCCTCCGAAGTGAAAAGCAGTCCATGCCGAGCCGCCCGCGTAGGCAGTACGCAATCCATCATGTCCACGCCCAGCTTCGCGTATTCCACGATCTCCTCGGGGGTGCCCACTCCCATGAGATATCGCGGCTTGTCGGCGGGAAGATGCTCAAGAGTCGATTCCACGATCTCGCGCGTCAGTTCCCTCGGCTCGCCCACGCTCAGTCCCCCAATCGCGTATCCGGAAAAGCCAATCTCTGCGGTGCGTTCCGCGGACTCCTTCCTAAGCTCTCGATCCATCCCGCCCTGCACGATGCCAAACAATGTCTGCGTCTGCCCGGAATGTGTAGGGAAAGCCGCCCCCGGTCGTCCAGCAGGCACAGCCGCTTGCATCTGCTCAGTACGTGTAGGGGCGGACGCATTCGTCCGTTCCGAAGGGCGAAGCCCTGAGTGTTCGGCTGCCCGGAGCAACTCCGAGGTCGCCGCCGAATCCAGCGCTTCACGCGTGGAGCTTCGCTCCGCGGGGCGGACGAATGCGTCCATCCTTATACCACCCCACGGCACTTCATCCTTACGCTCTTCAAAATACTTCTTGCTCCGCCCCGCCCAGCGCGCTGTCATCTCCATCGACGCCCGCGCCCGCTGTCGATCCACCGGATACTCCGTGCACTCATCAAATGCCATGATGATGTCCGCACCTAGTCCGATCTGCGCCTGCATTGCGCTTTCTGGGCTAAAAAAATGCGAAGACCCATCCAGGTGTGACCGAAACGTCACACCCTCTTCCGTGACCTTGCGAAGCTCGTTGAGACTGAAAACCTGGAACCCTCCAGAATCGGTCAGGATGGCTCGCGGCCACGACATGAACTTGTGCAGCCCGCCCATGCGCCGAACGATTTCGACTCCCGGGCGCAAGTACAGGTGATACGTATTTCCGAGAATGATCTGCGCCCCGAGTTCCTCCAGCGTGCCCTGCGGAACGCCTTTTATGGAAGCCAACGTTCCCACCGGCATGAACACCGGCGTTTCAATCTCCGCATGCGGCGTGATCAGCCGCCCCAACCGGGCCTTCCCGGCGGTTTTCTCAATATGGAAGGAAATCGACACTAGCGGGATTGTAACCAATCAACTCGAAATCGGATCTGTCCGGCCGTGCGTCATCCCGAAGCGACGCGTTTTCGCCAGCGGCGCGAGGGATCTCGCGTGCGCCGGCTCCGGTTTCTCTTGATCTGAAGTTGTCATTCTGCAATCACAACGATTTCCCCTCGAACCTTCCCTTGCTGCGCTCTCAACCTTCCCACGCAAATCGGCAGCTTGAATCTTCGTGGTCCCGCGCTCCCCGGATTGAAATAGAGCACGCCGCTCCGCATCTCCTGCTTGGGAACATGACTGTGTCCATAAATCACGGCCGCAAAACCCGCTGCTTCGGGCTTCAGATCGAGTTCGTCGAGGTTGTGCAGCACATAGATCAAAACTCCGCGGATTTCAACGACCTCTGTCTCTGGCAGCTTCCGCGCCCATGCGCCCTTGTCGATGTTCCCGCGCACTGCGGTTACCGGCGCGATGGTTTCGAGCTGGTCGAGAATTTCCCGATCGCCCACGTCACCCGCATGGATGATCCGATCTGATCCGCGCAAGGCTGCCAGCGCTTCCGGCCGCAGCAGCCCGTGTGTATCGGAAATGACGCCGATGATGTTCATTTCAGCACTTCTAGGGCGGACACTCCTGTCCGCCTCGCTGCCAACCGGGGGGGTGCCCCATTTCTCGCCGCTTTTGCGAGTAGTGGGAAAGACCCGAAAAGTCGGAAAGATGCGGTGCCGGTGCCTCAGCGGCGTTGCATCTTCTCCAAGAATTTTCCGACACTTACCACGGCTCGCCCCACCGTGCCGCGTCCGATCTCCTGCACGTCATCACTGGCCGTAACCCGCAGGGTATAGAAGCGTCCGTCGAAGGACTCCAGCACGGCCTCAGCTTTGATACGTGCTCCAACCCCGCTCGCCGCGCGGTGTTCGACGTGGATTAAGGTTCCGACCGTGATTTCGTCGCCTTCGCAATAGGGCTGCAGCACCTGGAACGCCGCCGTTTCCATCAGCCGAATCATGTTGGGAGTCGAGTACACCGGAGGCAACTCCGGATGATGCGCCGTCAAGGTGTGCTTGAACTCAACCGTCTCTTCGGCCTCGCCGCGAACTCCGAGAGGAATTTCCTTGGCCACGTTGAGTCCCCAAAAAAAGAATGAGCCGGCGATTGTATCGAATCGCCAGCCCGAAAAATCCTGAATGATGCGAAGCTACGCCACGGCCAGCCGGTGCGCCTCGATTCCATCCAGCGCCCTCCACAACATGCGAGCGCTATTCTCGGCCGCGGCCAGAGCTTTTTCCGCAACGGCAGGATCGGCGGCCACGCGCTTTTCAAGCTGATCGCGCCAGACGCGCGCATGATGCACGTCCGCCTGCGCGTGCAAAGAAAAATATCCGCAGGTCTTGTGGTCAGCCCCGTAGTCTTCCTTTAGCCCGCGATCTTTTTCTTTGGCAATCCGCGGCACCTGAGACTCGTACGCGTAGAATGCCGCCAGCGCCTCCTCGGCCAGACCTTCATTGGCAATCCGCTGGAAGTACGCCACGAGTTGCCGGATCTCCGGCAGGGGATGATGCCACTCCAGATTCCGAGTCGACCCCATGCCCTCCGCAAAATCGAGCCACAGATCCGAGTGTGGAACCGATTCCTTCCCCGGCTTGCCTTCCACTCCCCTTTCATCGCACATATTGGCCAGCACCGCACGCCGCAACTCACCCTCTTCCAGCCGCAGACCCAGAGCAGCCAAATACGAAGGGAAGGCCTGCACGTGATGATAGTAATGCTGCGCATACTCACGCAGCTCTTCGCGGCTCAATTCCCCGGCCGTCCATGCCTTGTAAAAGGGATGACACAACAAGTCGTATTTTGCGATCCGGGCTTCGAGGGCTTGGAAAAAATCAGTGGTATCCATAACCTCCCCAATTTTTCGAGACAACCTACTATAAACGAGGAATCGTTGCCAGCCAGTGCGTGGGATCACCGATTCGGCGCAAGTTGCTAGAATGAAAGAGCAAGCAGGGTCGAGGAATCTAGCGATCCTCGGATTTCCAAATGCAATTTACCGAGCAATTCGACGTAGTCGTCGTCGGCGCCGGCCACGCGGGATGCGAGGCGGCCATCGCCTCCGCGCGCATGGGCCTCAAGACGGCGCTCTACACGCTCAATGTCGATCTGATCGCGCAGATGTCGTGCAATCCCGCCATCGGCGGCATCGCCAAAGGGCATCTCGTGCGCGAAGTCGACGCGCTCGGCGGCATCATGGGGGAAATTACCGACGCGGTCGGCATCCAATTCCGCCTGCTGAATACATCCCGTGGTCCGGCGGTCTGGTCTCCCCGCGCGCAATGCGATAAGCAGGCCTATCGCCTCAAAATGCGCGAAGTCCTCGAATCTCAGCCCAGTCTCAAGATCAAGCAGGCCGAAGTGGCGGATTTGATTTTGGAAGATAGCCACTCAACCGTCAGCTCTCAGCCGAAAAGCGGCAATGGTCATGTAGGGACCACCGCCCTCGGCTGTCCGGCCGAGCCAAGCTCGACCGCAGTTGACGGCGCACGCCGTGTTCTCGGCATCCGCCTGCGCGATGGCCGCACCGTCTCAGCGCAAGCCGTCGTCATCACGACCGGAACGTTCCTCAATGGCCTGATCCACTGCGGCGAGCAACAATATCCAGCGGGACGCTCCGGCGAGCCGCCCGCCGTCCTTCTCGGCGAAGCTCTGAAAAGCCTGGGCCTGCGCGGATGCCGCCTCAAAACCGGCACGCCTCCCCGTCTCGACGGACGCACTATCGACTGGTCGCGTTTCACGGTCCAGCCGGGCGACGAAGATCCCACTCCGTTCAGCTTCCGCACCAGGCGCGTCGCGCATCACGATAGGCAAGTCCCCTGTTATATCGCCTGGACCACCGCCGAGACCCACCGCATCATTCGTGAAAACGTCCACCGCTCACCCATGTACAGCGGGCAGATCCAGTCCATCGGCCCACGCTACTGTCCTTCGATCGAAGACAAGATTGTGAAGTTTCCCGACAAGGAAACGCACCAGCTCTTTCTCGAGCCCGAAGGCCTGAACACGCACGAAATCTACGTGAATGGCATGAGTACGTCGCTGCCTGTCGAGGTCCAACTGGCGATCCTGAAGTCAGTTCCCGGCCTTGAAACCGCTGAAATGCTGCGCCCCGGCTACGCCATCGAATATGACTCCATCGATCCCACCGAACTGGAACGCACGCTCGAAACCCGCAAGATTGCTAGCCTCTTTCTTGCCGGCCAGATCAACGGCACCTCGGGTTACGAAGAAGCCGCATGCCAGGGACTGATGGCCGGCATCAACGCCGCGCTGCAGGTGAAAAAAGAGTCGCCCTTGATTCTCGATCGCACCGAAGCCTACACGGCGATTCTCATCGATGATCTGATCTCCAAGGGAACGAACGAGCCCTACCGCATGTTCACATCGCGCGCAGAGTTTCGCCTGCACCTGCGGATCGACAACGCCGACCGCCGTGTGACTCCGCACGGCCGCCGCGTCGGCCTGATCTCGGATGCCGCGTGGAGTGAATTTCAGGCCAAGCAGGAACGCCTGGCGAAGATGAAGATGCATCTGGAGAGCGCCCGCCTGACGTCAGAAATGCTGCCGTCCATTGCCGATGCGCGAACACCCGACCAGCCTCGTCATCCCGAGCGAAGTGAGGCGCAGCCGAACGGAGTCGAGGGACGTGCTTTTGATTGTGTAGGGACGGACTCATTCGTCCGTCCAGGCGAGCGCAGCTCGCCCGAGCTTTCTTCCGCAATCGGGCAAACGCTGGCGCAACTGCTCAAGCGTCCCGAACTCACCGTCGACCACATTGCTCCGCTGTTGGAGCAGATCGCGCCCGAGTTCTTCCACCGAGATCACTCTGTGGCCCCTGTGGTGAGAATTTCTTCGGAAGTAAGAAATGAATTGAAGTCAATCGAGACCGAAATCAAATACGCAGGCTACCTGCTGCAGCAGCAGCGCGCCATGGAGCGTTTAAAAAAGGCCGAGCAGCATTCCATACCGGAATGGTTCGACTATCGCTCGGTAAGTGGCCTGTCGCGGGAGATGCAAGAGAAGCTGACGAACGTTCGCCCTCGCACCATCGGCCAGGCCTCCCGCATCCCCGGCGTAACTCCGGCAGCCGTCTCTTTAGTAAATGTCTACATCGAGATCCAGGCCCGCCGCAGAGAGCAATCGACAGTTGGCACTTAGCAATGTGCTTCATGCTCGTGTAGGTGCGGATGGCATTCGTCCGCACCGCGAGCGCAGGCGAGCGTGGGCGGCCGGCACCGCGAGCGCAGCGGGCGTGGATCCCCCTACCGCCTTCACCCGCTACAATATCCGCAGCATGATTGCCCATCTTCGCGGAAAGCTGTTGACCAAGCATCCCAACCAGGCCATCGTCGAAACCGCCGGCGTCGGCTACGACGTGACCATCAGCGTCCCGACGTTCTCCGATCTCCCGGAAGTCGGTGCGGAGGTCGCTCTGCACATTCACACCCACGTGCGCGAAGACGTCATCGCTCTCTACGGATTCCTGCGCGCTTCGGAGAAATTGCTGTTTGAAAAGCTGATCACCGTGAGCGGCATCGGCCCCAAGCTCGCCATCACGATCCTCAGCGGCATGCGAGCCGATGAGATGGTCGGCGCGATCCGCAGCAATGACGTGGCCAGGCTAATCCGCATTCCCGGCATCGGCAAAAAAACGGCAGAGCGCATGGTGCTCGAGCTCCGCGACAAGCTGCCAGAAGTCGGGCCCCTTGCAGCTCCGTCCACTCCAACCATGAACTCGACCGAAGAAGATGTGCTCTCGGCCCTCGTCAATCTCGGGTACCAGCGCGCATCCGCAGAAAAAGCTCTCGCGACCGCGACGAGGAATGGCAAGAGTGGATCGTTTGACGCGCTCTTCCGCGAAGCGCTGGCGGCGTTGTCGAAATGAGTCTCGAGGGTGCCCCATCCTAGCCGCGCTTTTCGCGGCTAGGGTGGAGATTTTGATCTCTCTATTTCCCGATGCAGAACGTGCTGAAGATCAGGGTCAGAATGTCATCCGTCGTGGTCGCGCCCGTGATCGCATCCAGCGGCCGCAGCGCGTTGTAGAGATCAAGCAGCAGCATCTCGTGCGGAATCTTCCCCGCCACCGCAATCTTTGCGGCATCAAGCGCGGCGACTGAATCTTTGACCAGCCCCTGATGCCGGATATTAGTCAGAAATCCCGCCTCGCTCTGCATTCCCGCTTCTCCACCGATATGCTGCAGAATCCGTTCGCGTAATTCGCCAATCCCCTCCCCAGTCAGTGCCGACGTGCAAACCGTAGTGTGGGTGCCCCATTTCTCCCTGGGGTTGGGAGAAGTGGGGATTTTCCCCGATGTCAGATCACATTTGTTCTCGACCACAATCGATGGTCGCTTCTCCGCCTCCTGCAGCAATTCGTCATCCTCCCGCGTTTTTTCCTGCGAAGCGTCGATCACGACCAGCACCAGATCCGCATCGGCCAGAGCTTCCATGGATTTCTGAACGCCAATCGATTCGGCCTCATCCTGCGCCTCGCGAATTCCGGCGGTGTCGACCAACTTCACCGGAATCCCGCCAATCGCGACGATTTCGCTGACCAGATCGCGCGTCGTCCCCGGAGTCGCGGTAACAATAGCGCGTTCGCGCTCGACCAGCCGGTTGAACAAGCTCGACTTCCCGACGTTCGGCCGGCCCACGATGGCCAACGTCAATCCTTCATGCACGATCTTGCCGTAGGCAAAGCTGGCCAGCAGTTGTTCCAGAGGAGCGCGAATAGAAGCGATACGATCGAGGATCGCGCGATCCGGCATCACGGAAACATCGTCTTCGGCGAAATCGATTCCGGCTTCGAGCTGAGCAATTAATTCGACTAACTTCTGTTTAATCGGCAGCAATCGCCGCGAAAGCGCACCTTCCAGTTGCTGCGCCGCAACTTTGGCCTGATACAGCGTCTGCGAATCGATCAAGTCCCGGACCGCCTCGGCCTGCGTCAGATCAATGCGGCCATTCAGAAACGCACGCATGGTGAACTCGCCCGGCTCAGCGAGACGCGCTCCGGCCGCCACGCACAGCTCCACAATATGCCGCAGCACGACCGGCGATCCGTGCGCAGAAATCTCAATGACATCGTCCGTCGTGTAGGAATGTGGCTTGGCAAAGTACGTGACCACGACGTCGTCGATTTTTGCTCGTGTAGGGGCGGACGCATTCGTAAGCCCGCCCCGAGCGGAGTCGAGGGGTCCCGCCAAGCGAAGCTCGGCGTGAGGGTGCCCCATCCTTGTCTCGCTGCTTTCGCGAGACAAGGTGGGGATTTTGACTTCCTCAGGCTCAAGCAACTCGCCAAAAATAGCCCGGCCCGGCTCCAACTCATGCTTCAGCCGCAGCACGGGCGAGGCAATCTCCCGTGCATTCGGACCAGCGAGCCGCACCACGCCAATGCCGCCGCGTCCGGGCGGAGTAGCGATCGCCACGATGGTGTCGTCAAGATTCATGGAGGCGCAAACGCCGATTGTAAACAGTTCTCAGTTCTCCGTTCTCAATTCCCGGTAAAATACGGCACTGGGTGCCCCACTTCTCGCCGCCTTTGCGAGAAGTGGGATTGTCATCCTTAGAGAGGATCTCTTTGTCCGTAGCCGACGAGCTTCTACAAGCCAACGAAATCTTCGCGCGCAACTTCACCTTGGGCGAACTCTCGGTCCGCCCCAAGCGACAGGTAGCCGTCCTCGCCTGCATGGATTCCCGCATCCTGTTCGAGCATTGCCTGGGACTGAAGCCCGGGGACGCGCACATGATCCGCAATGCCGGCGGCATCGCCACAGACGACGCCCTGCGCTCGCTCATCATCTCCCACCATCTGCTCGACACGCAGGAGTTCATCATCATCAATCACACCGATTGTGGCCTGCTGAAGGTGAACGAGTACGAGCTTCGGGCGAAGCTCTCCCAGAAGACGGGGGCGATTGCCAGCGAACCGGCTCATTTCTATGGGTTCGACGACCTGGAAGCAAACCTTCGCCAGCAGGTGCATCGAGTGAGGTCGCACCCGTGGATTCCGAAACACATCCCGGTGCGCGGATTTATCTATGACGTGAAAACGGGAAAGCTAGAGGAAGTGAGGAAAAAAGGCTAAGGCAGCCGACGTGGCACTGTTCCGGAGCAACCTAGTAAATCTGGCTCTTTTCGACTGCTATCTTTTTGAACTCCTCCCCGCTGTATGCGTCGAGGCATAGGAGCGTACCACGCCTGGTCAAGCGACAGCGATACTTTTCAGGACCCTCATCTGCGCCCTCATCAACGTCAAGTCCAACGCTGCCCTTGTGATCGGGGACCATGCTCGTCCGCGAGTAGGGCATGCCGAACCCATGCTGCTCAACGAGGTAACCATCTGCGACCAGCACAAATTCAAGTTTGCCTTCTCGCCTAAGGCCAGCACAGTTCAGCAGTGCGTGCTCCACCTGACGGTGCGGCTCGATGTCTAAGTAAACGAATCCGATTTCCCACGTTCCAGTGACCTGCGACGCCAGGGGAAGCCGCGATGCTCGGAAGGCCGCGGCCAGCTCCTTGAGCGATTTCGGTTGACCGGGACACGGGGCATTCCATGAAGAGCTACCCTGAGAGACGTAGCTCGTCCCTCCGCCGTTTGAGGAAGCACCACGGCTCTGCGCAACCGCCGGGCAGCCAACGTAAAAAACGCGATCAGATAAAAGAATCGACGCATTCGAGCCCAGAGTGGATTGTATGCCGCGAGGTTCCTCGGTTGGAGAGCACCGAAGTCCCTGTTCCGTATCCCCACAGCGGTGAGGAGCCTATCTCACGACCTTCTCAATCTCTCCCCGCAGCTCGCCGTACGCCACCGCTCCCGGATGGTACCAAGCCACCTTCCCCGCCCGATCGAGCAGCACGAGCGTCGGCGTGGTCGAAGCTCCGTAGACATCGAAATTGTACGTGCTGATCGGTACCGGCATATCGAGTAATCCCGAGTAAAACCGATGCCGCACCGCGTCGATGTACATGAGCTCATCGCTGGGTCTGGCGTGATCGATTTGCGCGGTGTATCCGTAGAGTCGCGTCGGCCCGATCACCGCCAATCCCTTGGACGCGAACTCCGACCGCAACTGCGTGATGATCGGCGCTTCCGCCTTACAGTCGGCACACCAGTGCGCCCAGAAAAACAGCAGCACCGGAGATCCCTTCAGTTGCGCCAGGCTGGGAACTTTTCCTCCCAGCGATACCTCCGACGACCGCAACGCCGGCGCCGCGTGTCCCTGCAGCGAAAGCACATTCAGGTTCTTCTGCAGACGAGCGCGAATCGAGGTTGTGCCGTAAGTTCGCAGAGCGGATTGCAGCAAGGCCGCAGCTTTCGTTCGCTCCCCGCGGACAGCCAACACTTGCGCCTGAACTTCGATCGCAGCGCCCAGCGCCATCGGCAGGTGCGGCTCGGCATCGAGCGGACGCGTCTTCAGTTGCTCCACCGCCAGAGCCTTCGTCTGCTTCGCGTATTCCGCGGCCTGCTCATACTGACCCGCATCCAGCGCCGCCCTTGCCAGCCAGGAATAAGCTTCCAGGTATTCCGGAGTGACCCCGAGCGAACCGCGGTACGACTCCAACTCGCTCTGGGCAGCCGAAAAGTTATTCCGAATCAACGAAACGCGAACGTCTTCAACAATTCCGGCCCAGGCCGAAGCACCCAAGGCAAATACAATGACTATCGAGAAGGCTTTCCAACGCATGTTTCCATGATGATTGTTTCTGGGAGAAGTCGCAAATTCGGCCACCTTACGTTCTCGTAACCCCCCGGGTTGCCCTATCCTTCCCGCGCTTTGTGCGGGAGGTGGGATTCCTGACCACCCCTAAGCCGCCAGCTTCAACTTACGATTACCGCTTTAGCTTCAGGCATTTACCGTCAACCCATAAGGAATTATGTAGCTTTTACGGTGCAATTTTAGTAAACTACTCCTGCGTTTGATCTTTAGAGTTCCTTCGCAGTACAAGCATCTCCGCTCAACCCAGCGTGTGACCTGCCTGCAGAAGACCCGAAAAGTTTCAGCGCTACATCTAGAAAAAGGAACAAAGCAACAGTATGGAAACAGGAACAGTGAAGTGGTTTAACGACGCTAAGGGCTACGGATTCATCAGCCGCCAGAACGGCGAGGATGTCTTCGTGCATTTCTCGGCCATTCAGGCTAGTGGCTTCCGCAGCCTTCAAGAAGGACAACAGGTACAGTTTGACGTGGTCAAAGGCCCCAAGGGCTGGCAGGCAGAAAACGTCAAGGGTGTCTAAACCGCTTCACCGAGTAAGACAAATAAGGGCGACCAGCAATGGCCGCCCTTCATCTTTTTTTGGATTGAGCGATCGGGCATTAGAAGTGAGTCAGCAATCGAATGGAACACGCAGGCCTGATCCCTGGCACTAGCCCCTGGCCCCGCGCTTCTTACTGCTGCTGCTCCCGAATCAGCACCACATCAGAATCCGTATGCCCGCGCACCACGGCCAGCTTGATGCCGTCGTCAGACCAGTGGTAGTCCCATATGCGCTCCGAAGTGAACGAGGTAATCTGTTTACCCGCAGACCCGTCAAGCGGCTGCTCCCACAAATTATCCACGCCGCGATCGCGCACCGTGTAGATCACTGACTTTCCGTCGCGCGAGAAATGGATGATGTTCGTGATGATCGGGCGCTGAAATTCCAGCATTCTGCGGGTTTGACCGGTATCGGTCGACACTAACATGATCCGTTCTTTGTGCCCGGCAGCGTGGTCCACGGTGACGAACGCCGCCGTAGCGCCGTCCGGAGAAATGTCGAAGAATCCTTCTGAACGCAAGTTTGTGACGGTCTGGGGCGAGCCGCCGTCAAGCCCAACCTTCATCAGCATGCGAGAAGCATTATCGAGGTAGTACACCCACTTGGAGTCTGGCGAGCATACGGGAAAGTCATCCAGCCTGCCATTGGAAAGCTGCTTCAGGTTTCCCCCAGATTCGTCGGAACGCCAGATGTCTTGATTGCTGTTGGCGCTTAGTCCAAGCGTGAAAACTACATGCTCGTGATCCGAACACTCCCAGGGATCTCCTCCAGCTCCCTGCGCCTCGGTCAGAAAAGAGTTCTGCGCGCCCGTCCCTGGATCAATCGCATGCAATGATGCGTCCTTATCGAACAGGATCCGGCCATCATGCGTCCAGGTGAAATTCGTGGTGGAACTCACCAGCGCAATCGAGTGGGCTTCATTTCCTCCCGATCCGGATGGCCCCACAAACAAACTCCAGTGCCCCTCGCTGAGCACGGTGGCCAGAATCTCGCCGGTGTTAGCCAAGCTGAGATCTGTGTATTTGTTGGTGTCGCGCGTCACGGGCGTGAGCTTTCCCTCCGGGTAGGACACGAATGCGATCTGGTATCGATCGAGCCCCGCCGAAAGAGTCCCAACCAGGACGAGTAATCCGCTGCCATCTGGCATCCAGGTGGGATATACGACTGCGCCCGGCGAACCGAACAGCAGTTTTTGTTGCCCGGTGTCCACGCTGACCTCGACCAACCCGGTGTAGGCGCTGCCCGAGGGCTGCAGTTCTGTGCAAACAATTTTTTCCCCGTCGGGGGACCAGGCAGGAAATAGCAATTGCTGGCTGTTTGAGCCGCTAGCTAACAACGTTTCCTGGCCGCTATCCTGCGATCGCACAATCAACTGATACTTCCCCGGTTCCGGATTGTCATACCGCAGAAACGCCAGCTTGCGGCCGTCCGGTGAGAAGGTCACATTCGAATCGACGTCTGCGGCCAGCCGCTCCGGCGCGCCGCCCAATAGTGGCGCGCGGTACAAGTACTTCAGGTCGCCGTTATTTCCGGGATCGCTGCGCACAAAGTACAGATAATTGCCGTCGGGGGAGAATTGCAGCCCGTTGTAGTAAACCTCCGCCGGAGGCTCAACCTGCGTAATGCTGTTGGTCGGAACATTTCGCAGCGACAGGGCAGCCAGGCCGTTCTCCCGCACGACGCTGAGAATATATTTGCCGTCCGGCGAAATCGCGACGCCGGTGACATTGCCAGTGTCCGTCACCTTGGTGACCGTGAAGTTCTGAAACGAAGCATGATGGTGATGCCCCAGGAACGCGCGAATGCCTCCGACAACAGTAACGGTCAGCACAATGAGAATGGTCGGCACAACCCAGCGGTTCGATCGCACGCGCGCCGGCGCTACCGAAGCCACACTCGCCGGAGCCGCCCCAACCGGCTGACCCGAATCCGTATGGCCAGCAGCAGCCCCGGCCGCAACCGCACCCGAAGCCGCCCGCGAGATCTTTTTGCCCGACTCGGTATCGCGCATCAGCCGCCTAAGATCGCCGCGCAGATCGGCAGCGGACTGATACCGCAGGTCCCGATCCTTCTCCAGAAGCTTCTCGATGATTTCCTGCAACTTAGGTGGCAGCGTCCCATTCAGTTGCGACACGGGTACAGGCTCTAGTTCCAGAATGGCGTGAAATACAACCGCCGATGTCGCGCCCGTAAACGGCATCTTCCCGGTCGCCATCTGATAAATAACCGTGCCTAGCGAAAACAGATCCGTGCGCGAATCCAGTTCCTCGCCTCGCGCCTGTTCCGGCGACATGTACGAAATGGTTCCGACAGTCGCTCCCGGACTGGTCAGGTTGGCCGGACTGGGCCAGTCCTGCGTAGCGCCCAGCGTGGTCATCTGCAACTCCGGACGAATCAGCTTGGCGAGACCGAAATCCAGCACCTTGACCTGCCCGCGTTGGGTCAGAAAGATATTCGCCGGCTTGATGTCCCGGTGCACGATTCCTTTGGTGTGCGCGGCGTCGAGCGCGTCGGCAAGCTGAATCGAAAACTCGAGCAGCGACTCAAGTGGCAGCGGTCCCGAGTACAACTTCTGCTCCAGGCTTTGCCCTTCGAGCAATTCCATCGCGATGAATGACACTTGCTCGCCGCTTTCGCCAACTCCATTTTCAACGGCATAAATCGTGCAGATGTTCGGATGGTTCAGTGCCGACGCAGCCCGCGCTTCCAGCAGAAAACGGTCCAGTGCGTTCTGGTCGCGCGAAAGCTGCGGAGGTAGAAATTTGAGCGCGACTTTCCGCCCCAGGTTCAGGTCTTCCGCCTCATACACCACCCCCATTCCGCCGCTGCCCAACCTGCCCGTGATCCGATAATGCGCGATCATCTGATTGATCATGGTTTTGAATGATTTCCCACGGAGAGGAGAACCAGAGTTTTGCTCAATGTTAGGAGGGCGGAGGGCGACAGTCAAACGAGAGATAGATCCCAGCCTGCTTCGACGCGTACGACGTCATCCAGAAGCCTCGCGTTTTCGCGAGCGAGGCGAGGGATCTCGCGAGGATCTGCTGCGGCTACACGCGGAATCCCATGGACGGAAAATCAGCGGTGAGATTGTTCGCGTCGCCTGAGCAACGGCTCCACTCAGAGTGCCTTCGTCAGGGCCTAGCTCTGCTCCGCCGCTTCGATCGAATCGAAAAATTGAACCAGCTGCTCCACGTGGGTAACTTTCAGTACATCCCGCACCCTCTTGCTCACACCGACCAGAGCCAGCCGCCGTTTCGCATTCTGCCGAGTCACGTACGCGCCGACCAGCGCTCCGATTCCGGCGGAGTCGGCATAAGGAACTCCTGAAAAATTAATAATGAGACTCTGCGACTGATCGGCGCGTACCGTCGCTTGAAAAGAGAAGACGTTGGCCAGAACCAGCGGGCCATTCAGAGTCAGAATGCGTTGTCCAGCCTGGGTTCCAGGCTGATCGGTGATGCTCAGGGCCTCTTTCAGCATGCCGAAAATCTTAACCTCTGCGTAACAATCAATTGTTAAAGCCCGATGAATTCTGCCTGCTCCTTTGAGTTATGCTATTCGTTTGCGGTTTCAACTGAGGGGGCACACACGTGAGGCGCTCGCGCACGGTGGTTCGTCTTTTTTCTTTTCTAGTTGTTATCTCATCTGTAACAGTCTGGTCGCAGGTTCCCGAAAACACATATCAAGACATGCATTGGCGCATGATCGGTCCCCTCCGCGGAGGCCGCACCCGTGCAGCTTGTGGCGTCGCCAGCCAGGCGAATGTCTTCTATGTCGCGCCCGTGAACGGCGGCGTCTGGAAGAGTGAGGACTACGGCCGAACTTGGAATCCGATCTTCGATCACGAATCCACGCAATCGATCGGCGCCATCGCCGTCGCTCCATCTGACCCAAACATCATTTACGTCGCCAGCGGCGAGGGATTGCACCGGCCTGACCTCTCGGTCGGCGATGGAATCTATAAGTCCGCCGACACCGGAAAAACCTGGACTCATCTCGGCCTCCGGGATGGCCAGCAGATTCCCGCTCTCGCCGTCGATCCCCGCGATCCCAACAAAGTTTTCGCCGCCGTGCTTGGACATCCCTATGGTCCGAGCAAAGAACGCGGCCTCTATCTCTCTACCGATGGCGGTCAGAGTTGGAAAAAAGTCATTTCCAAAGACGAAAATACTGGCGCGTCGGACGTGGAAATCGACCCCTCGAATCCCAATGTCGTCTACGCTTCCATGTGGGAAGTTCGCGAAGGCCCGTGGGAAGACAATAACGAATTCAACGGCACCAACGGCGGCCTTTTCAAATCCACAGACGGTGGCAATTCCTGGCAGCAGTTGACCAACGGCTTGCCCAAAGATCTTTCCCAGATTTACGTCGCGATCGCGCCCAGTGACCCCAGGCGCCTGTACGCAACCGTCGGTATGGCCTCGGGCAAGCTCGGCGTCTATCGCTCCGATGACGCGGGTGATAGCTGGACCCACATCACCACCGACCCGCGTCCCTCCGGCCGCATTGGCGGAGGCGATCTGCCCATCCCCAAAGTCGATCCCAAGAATCCTGATCTCGTCTACATAGCCAGCACAGTCACGATGCGTTCGACCGACGGCGGCAAAACCTGGTCAGGGTTTCGCGGCGCGCCCGGCGGCGACGATTATCAGAATCTCTGGATCAATCCAAACAACGGCGACATTATTCTTCTGGTCAGCGATCAGGGCGCGCTGGTCACAGTCGATCGCGGCGCGAGTTGGAGTTCCTGGTATAACCAGCCCACGGCGCAGCTTTACCACGTAATCACCGACAATGGCTTTCCCTATCGCGTCTGCGGAGCGCAGCAGGAAAGCGGTTCGGTGTGCACGCTCAGCCGCGGCAACGACGGTGCCATCACCTTTCGCGATTGGCATCCGGTCGGCGTGATCGAGTACGGCTACGTCGCCCCTGATCCCCTGAACGAGGACATCATTTTCGGCGGCGGCCGCAGCGAGGTTTCGAAATTTCATTTTTCGACGGGCCAGGTGCAAGACGTCACCCCGATTCCCCTGCGTAGTTTGAAATACCGCACCGACCGCACCGAGCCGCTGATGTTTTCTCCCATCGATCCTCACACGCTCTACTACGCGGCCAACGTGCTGTTCAAGACGACCGACGGCGGAAGTTCCTGGCAAACGATCAGTCCAGATTTAACCCGCGAAAATCCCGGCGCCCCGGAAAGCGTGGGCGCGATGTTGCCCAAAGGCGCAGAAAAGCAGCGCGGCGTGATCTATGCGCTCGCGCCGTCCTTCAAAAACCTCGGCACCCTCTGGGCCGGCACGGATGACGGCCAGATCTGGATCACTCGCGATGCCGGCAAGAACTGGACCAATATCACTCCAAAAGAACTCACTGCATGGAGCAAGGTCACACAAATTTCGGCTTCGCACTTCGACGAACAAACGGCTTATGCATCGGTGAGCCGCTTCCGCATCAATGACACGCATCCGTACATCTACCGCACGCGTGACGGCGGCAAATCGTGGCAGCTGATCGTCTCCGGCCTTCCCGATTTCGGTCCGGTCGACACCGTGCGCGCCGATCCAGTTCGCAAGGGATTGCTGTTCGCCGGCACCGAAAATTCTGTCTGGCTCTCGTTCGATGACGGCGATCACTGGCAGTCGCTGCAATTGAATCTGCCGCACACTTCCATGCGCGATCTCTGGATTCACGACGATGACCTCATCGTTGGCACGCACGGCCGGTCCTTCTGGGTTCTTGACGACATCACCCCGCTGCGGCAGGCCTCGGCGGAACTGGCAAATTCGGCTCATCTCTTCACTCCCGCTCCCGCGATTCGCGTGCAACGCGATACCTACACCGACACGCCTCTTCCTCCGGATGAGCCGGTCGCAGCCAATCCGCCCGATGGTGCGATCCTCGACTATTTCCTGCCCACGACGGCAAACGAAATAACGCTGCAAATTCTGGACGGCCAAAAAGTAGTGCGGAAGTTTTCCAGTTACGACAAGCCTGACATCACGCAAGAAGAATTACAGAAGCAGTTGATTCCGTTGTACTGGGTGAAGCCATGGAGCGCGCTCTCACCGGCTGCCGGCATGCACCGCTGGGTCTGGGATCTCCATTACCCCGCGCCTTTAGCCACGCGCCACGAATATCCAATTTCCGCGATCCCGCATGACACGCCACACTATCCCTTAGGACCAACCGTCCTGCCGGGGAATTACACGATCCGACTCACGGTGGATGGCAAGACTCTCACCGCGCCTTTGACGGTCAAGATGGACCCGCGCGTGAAAATCTCAGCCGCAGGTCTCGAAAAGAAATTCCAAGTCGAGATGAGCCTGTCTTCGCTCGTGACCGACTCGTCGCGAGCCGTTCTCGAAGGCAACTCGATCCGCGAGCAATTGGAAAAGATTCAGGCCAACTCTAAGGATAAAGATAAAGAAAATGTCGAGGCCTTCGAAAAGAAACTCTCCGCCTTGCTCGGTTCGCCGGGAGGATTCTTCGCGCCTCCCTCGCCGGAAGTGACGGTGACGCGCGTGAACGGCGAGGCCGGCAGTCTCTACCAGCAAATCTGGGGCGTCGATGCGCAGCCCACCGCGCCGCAAACCGAAGCCCTCGCCAAACTTGAAACCGAAGCAAGCGACACCATGAAACGATGGAAGGAATTCCTCGCCACGGACCTGGCTTCGCTCAATAGTCAGCTGCATGACGCGAATGCCCCCGAGATTCACCCGCAAATCGAATCGCAGCAGGAAGAGTCGCAGGTAGATGAGGAGTAGTCGAACGCTTTTGCAAGGAAAGAGTTTTTTTAAAAAACGAATTCTTGCTGTGGATCGCGGTCTCGTAGAACGCGAATGCTATCACGGCGGCATCGGAGGCGCTCTCGAAAAGCAGAGTTTTCAAAGGCCACGGCACCGTAGGCGCCCTTGAAAGGCAGAGTTTTGAAAGGGCGCGGCAAAACCACCCACGGCTTTAGCCGCTGAGGGAACTTGCGGACGCGGAAAAAGAGTTTTTCAGCAAATTGCTGAGGCGCTGCAATGCGGAACTCCGCGGCCTCTACAGATTTTCCACCGTCGCCTGTAATTGCACAGCAATTTTCCCGGGCTCCGTTCCTGGCTCGAAGATTAGCGGCGCTCCAATCTTCACGCAAATTCTCCACGGCGGCGCAAATTTTTTGCCCGCCCGCTTGAATTCGAACAGTCCGTCGATTCGCATCGGCAGAACCGGAATGCCGAGATTCTCCGCCAGCAATCCAATCCCGGAACGAAATGGATTCATCTTCCCATCCGTTGTATGCCGGCCTTCAGGAAAAACCAGCACGCTGTAGCCACGATCCACGGCTTCGCCCGCATACGCAAAACTGCGCCGGAAGCCCGCCTCGCGCGGAAGAGGAAAAAGATTCAGCAGCGATGCGCCTAAGAACCACTGCATGCGATCGTAAATGCGAAGAAAGATGTTCCGCTCGGGTGGCAGCGTTCGCAACGCTTCGAGCGCTTCGCCGCCGGTCGCGACTGCGAGATGATTCCGAAAACGCGCCGGCAGCGCCGTCAGAATGAATCCGGGATCGACGTCGCCGATGTGATTCGAGATCACCAACAACGGTCCCTTCACTCCACGCAAATTTTCGCGCCCTTCAATCCGCGGCCAGCCCAGCAGCATGATCGCGGGACGCATCAGCATGTAATGTGCCAGGAATCGCGCCCAGGTCGCCGGCCATCGCAGAGTCCAACTCGGATAGTGATACCCCAAGCCCGGCGCGGCTTCTCCCCGCAGCATGCGTTCCAGATCACCCACAGTGCGCACGTTATTGAATCGCGTTTCGCTCAGATCCACCTGATATCGATCTTCCACGGCGCTAAGCAATTCCACGCGATCCAGCGAACTCAATCCGAGATCGGAATCCAGGCTCGCATTCTCATCGAGCGTGCCCGCCGCGCGGCCGGAAATGCGGGAGACTAATTCGCTCAAAGGATTGCCATCGCGGCTGGCCCGCCTGGAGTCTGCCCTGAGCGAAGTCGAAGGGCGATTTTCGTAGGGTGGGGAATCTTGATTGAGGTGTTCCCGCACGGCTTCCGCCACCACACTCCGCCGCGGCTTCTGCGTACTTGTGCGTGGAAAATCCTCCTGCGGCCACTCCATCCACATCCTCATGCGCTGATACTCGGCCAGCGATTGATTCGCTTTCTCAACCACCTCTTTCACCGGCGTATGATCGCGCAAAATCACCACCGCACACGGTTCGGCATTTCCCCCGCGATCGATTCCGACCACGAGGCAATCCTTCACCTCGGGCTGTTTTCTCAGCGCGGCTTCGAGATCTTCGGGATAAACATTCGTTCCGCCCGGCGTGACAATGACTTCCTTTTTGCGTCCCTTGAAATACAGATTGCCAGCCTCATCGAGTGCGCCGACGTCTCCCGTGCGATACCAGCCTTCCCTGTCCGACACACGATGTTCCCCGCGATCGTCCCAATAACCCGAAGCCACGCCGCCGCCGCGCACGAGAATTTCGCCATCTTCCGCCAGCTTCACTTCACGTCCGGGCAGAATCTTCCCGATCGATCCCTTGCCCAGGCGGAACGGATGGTTCACACTGATCAGCGAAGTGGTTTCCGTCAGACCGTATCCTTGAATGACCGCATAGCCGAGACGGTCCCAGAATTCCTCGGTTTCCGAATCGAGCGCCGCGCCACCGGAAATGAAGGCCCAGAACTTCCAGCCAAACTGGCGGCGGATTCTGCGAAAGATCCACCAGCGGATCAGAAAATGTTTCCCCTTGGATGACTGAAACTTATTTCGGAACGATTCGCCTCCGCCGCGTGCTTCAATATCCAGTTCGATCTTCTGTTTCAATGACTGCAACACGCGTGGCACACTGACCAGCACCGAGACGCGCTCTTGCCGGATCGTTCGTAGGATTTCCGAAGGTTTTAGTTCATCCAGGAAAATCACGGTCCCGCCCAGCAGCGGCGGCAAGAACATTCCAAGGAATTGCCCAAAAACATGGCTGAGCGGTAACAGATTCAAGAATCGCACGGGATGCACGATCCGCTCATATTTCAAGTACGCCTGCATCTCGCGCTCCAGCGGCGCGATGTTCGCCAGAACGTTTCCATGCGTGATGACCACGCCCTTGGGATCTGCGGTCGTGCCGGAAGTAAACACAATCTGCAGAACGTCCTCGCGCCCGAGCGCGACATTCGCTGGACGCTCGACGCGGTCGTGCGGGCTCCGCGGCAGAAATTCCAGGGTCAATGCTGCTATCGAATCTCCCGTAGCCGCGAACTCTTCCAGATGTTGTCGCGACCCCACCAGCAGCTTCCCCTGAACCTGGCGAAAAACTCGCACGGCAAAGTCCGTGGAAGCCCCGTCATCCATGGGAACAACGATCACCCCGCAGAGAGCGGATCCAAAAAACGCGGCTACCCATTCCGCGCAGTTCTCTCCCCAGAGCATGATGCGATCGCCCTTGGTGATTCCCTGTCTCTGGAATTCGGCCGCGAACCCGTGGGCGAGATCGAGAACCTCGCCGTAGGTAAACGATTCGCTCCGGTATCCGCGGCGCTGGCGGTATGCGAGCTCAGACCGATGCGCCTGAAAAGTTTGCAGAAAAAATTGGGCTAAGGATTCAGCCATTCTATGCAGAACCGGCACCCGGAGCGTGCGGACTCCTCAATTCCAGTCTAGTGGAAGCGATTGATGCACAGCTGGCGGGTCGCGGTGGTTCCCGCCCAGCACGTTTTTTCAAGCTGGCTCGGATTTTGCCGCCATTTCATCTGCAATCAGTGGATACTTTCGGCGGCGATAAATGATAGCGATTAGCAAGACAAAGATCGCTTCCGACAACAGAACCAGCACGCTCCCTTCCGGTCCATCCGTACCTCCAGAGAGCAGCAACGGCCCACGAAACGAGGGATGCATCAGCGCATGCTGAAAATAAACGCCGCTATCCGGCGTGCCAAACAGGAACGACTGTCCCCAGTCCCACGCCGCATGATTGCCGATCGCGAACCAGAGATCACCCGTGCACCAGAGACTGAAGCACATCGTCATGCCGTCGACAAACACCATGAAGATGCCGAACTTATTTTCGCCCGGATTCCCCAGATGCCCGGCCCCGAACATCAACGAAAAAATCATGGCCGAAACCCAGAAGCTCCAGCCGCCGCGCAGACGGCTCAATCCATCCGTCGTAACCCGCTGCACATACCCACGTAGCAGGCCCTCCTCGGTGACTCCCGTAAGCAAGAACATCAACGCCCAAACTGCGCCATATTTGAGGATCGCCACTCCATGCAACTGGATGCTGCCGAAATCGAACCATCCGGCCACATGCATGATTTCCAGCTGCAGCGATAGCGCGCCGAGTCCGATGGCCGCGCCGACCCAGAAGCTGGAACGAAAAGCCTTGCGTAGAGGCATGCCAAAATAGCCCCACGGCTTGCGGTCAATCCAGTGAGCCATGATCGCCGTCGCGATCAGCACGGCCAGCATCCCCGTAAATTCATCGAAAAGAACCGCACGCGCCGGCATGGGAACCTTCGGATTCACCTTGCCGTGCAGCTTGCTCAGAGGATGTAAGCAGAAAACCAGCGCTGCCAAGAGCAAGAAGAAGATGACATCCTTCCAGCCGGCGCGAACGCCGCGTGGACCCACGAAGATGCGATACCAAATCGATCGCCGCGGCGGCGCGGGTACTGGAGACAACGGCGGAGTTGCCGGAAAGGTTTCTGCAGGGCGTTGCGAATCGAAGCTCCGCATTTCATCAGTCATAACGAACCACCGCAACCCTCTCTAAATCGCTATCGGCACGCTGCAGGCCAAGCACCTTCGTAATCAGTGTGCCACGGAAAACCCCTCCAGCAAACATCCCGGCCCATGTTAGCTTATTGCTAATCAAGGGGCGATGGGGGTTCTATGAAGGCCGCAGTCTGCGCCC
Source organism: uncultured Acidobacteriaceae bacterium (assembly GCA_963772045.1). Lineage (GTDB taxonomy): Bacteria > Acidobacteriota > Terriglobia > Terriglobales > Acidobacteriaceae > Sulfotelmatobacter. The sequence goes on from CAVYWC010000010.1 coordinate 811,134, forward strand.
AAATTCCGTCTGTTGCACGAGACGTTTTGCGGGTGGAGAGGATCAACCTCCATGTTTCTCGCCTGGATTGCGTCGACGTCTTGCGCGGAATTGTCATGGTCGTGATGGCTCTCGACCATGTCCGTGACTATTTCTCTGCTCCCGGATTCTCCCCCGAAGATTTGGCCCATACCTCCGGCCCCCTGTTCTTTACCCGCTTCATCACCCACTTCTGCGCTCCCGTTTTCTTTCTTCTCGCCGGCACGGGAGGATATTTGTCGCTGGCACGCGGGAAATCCGTCGGCGAAATCTCGCGCTTTTATTGGACGCGTGGACTTTGGCTCGTGTTGCTGAGTTTGACGGTCGTCTCCTACGCTTGGACTTTTATCTTTCACTTCTGGTTTGGTGGAGTGCTGTGGGCCTTGGGGTGGGCGATGGTGGCGATGGCGATTATCGTACGTCTGCCACTGCGCTGGATTGCAGCCTCAGGCGTGGGAGTGATCGTGATGCACAACCTGCTAGACCCGATCGATCCGAGCATCTTCGGCAGATTCGCCGGCTTCTGGCTTCTGCTGCTTGGACACGGCTATGCCTGGATACTGCCGGGCAGGAATATCTTCCTCGTCGGTTTCCCTCTTATCCCCTGGATCGGAGTCATGGCCGCAGGTTACGCCCTCGGGGCTCTGCTGACGCGAGGGAATTGGAGGAAGTCCGTATTCACGCTGGGTCTGCTTTTAACTGTTTCTTTCCTGGTTTTGCGAATCTTTCATTTATACGGCAATGGCCATCGCGTCCTGCAGCCGTGGGCGGGTGATGCCGCTGGCTCATGGCGGATCGAGCCGACTCTGGTAATGACCGTTGTTTCTTTCTTCAACACAATGAAATTCCCTCCGTCTCTGCAATTCCTGTTGATGACGCTGGGACCCTGTCTCATGCTCCTGGCCTGGCTCGATACGCTCGACGCCCAGCGCGGACTGGCTCGTTTCCTTCGGGTTTTCGGCCGTGTCCCCCTGTTCTATTACGTCCTGCACCTGTTCCTGATCCATAGTCTGGCGGTCTGGGTGGGCTTCATTCTGCATCAGCCCGTGAACTGGCTCATGCACGGAGCATTCATGATGCAATTGCCGCCGCCGTCCTATGGTCACGGCTTGGGGTTTATTTACGCGATATGGGCCCTCGCCGTCATCCTGCTCTACATTCCCTGCAGAGTCTTCATGGAATTCAAACGCCAGCACGAAAACTGGTGGTGGCTCCGCTACCTCTGACAACAACCGCAGAACTCGGGCGAAGCGGAAGATCGGCCCATCATGGCGAATCGGCGGAAACGCAACCGTGGCGGAAAACGGAACCATGGCGGCACCGAACCGTATGGGAACGGAACCGTGGAAGAGCGGCCCTTCAGGGCCCCGTCAAGGTACCTTACAGGGCTTTAGCCCCGGTTGCTCCGCCCTCGTCCCGTTCTCTGCGACAGGGTGGGAATTCTGACTTTCCGTGCGGATATGGGGCGAACGTATTCGTCCCTTCTCCAATCTTCGCTAAAATAGAACATCTGTTATGTTTGAGAATCTTCAGGAAAAACTACAGCGCGCCTTCAAGTCCCTGCGTGGACAAGCCCGCCTCACCGAAGAAAACATTGACGAGGCGCTGCGCGAAATCCGCCTCGCGCTGCTCGAAGCCGACGTGAACTTCAAGGTCGTTAAGCAGCTGATCGACCAGATTCGCGTCAAGGCTGTCGGCCAGGAAGTCATGACCGCACTCTCCCCGGGAGAGCAGGTCATCAAGATCGTGCGCGACGAACTGGTCGAACTGCTGGGCAAAGATACGGCGCGGGTTAAGTTCGCGTCACAGCCACCCACCGTCGTCCTCATGGCCGGATTGCAAGGTTCCGGTAAGACCACCACGTCGGGTAAGCTGGCGCACTGGTTCAAACAAGGAGGACACCGTCCCCTGCTGGTCTCTGTCGACGTGTATCGTCCCGCCGCGCGCGAGCAATTGAAAGTCGTCGCGCAGGCGGTCAAGGCACAAATCTACGAAGGTCATGTTGCCGCGGACGCGTACGTCCGCGGGACCGACGAAGGCGTCGCCTCCTCCACCGGCACTGCCGACGTGGAGCGTCTGGCGAAGGAAGCAAAACGCGAAGCCGTGGTTTCCGGATGCGATGTGCTGATCGTCGATACAGCCGGCCGCTTGCACATTGACGAGCAACTCATGGACGAGATGCAGTCGCTGAAAAAGCTGCTGAATCCCTCGGAGATTCTCTTCGTCGCCGATGCCATGACCGGACAAGACGCCGTCAACTCCGCCGACGAGTTTCACAAGAAACTCACACTCACCGGCGTCGTACTCACAAAAATGGATGGCGACGCACGCGGCGGCGCGGCATTGTCGATCCGGCAGGTCACGGGCCAGCCCATCAAGTTCATCGGCGTGGGTGAAAAATACGATGCGATCGAGCCGTTCCATCCAGACCGTATCGTGTCGCGCATTCTTGGCATGGGCGATATTCTCTCGCTGATCGAGCGCGCCGAGCAGCAGATCGACAAGAAAAAAGCCGCCGATATGGCGTCGAGGGCGCTCTCCGGAGACGGTTTCTCGCTCGAGGACTTCCGCGATCAGTTGCGCTCGGTCAAGAAAATGGGATCGATCAAGAACCTGATGAGCATGATGCCCTCGATCGGCCCATTCTCGGGATTGCAGAAAGCCGCCGATCACGTCGACGAAAAGCAGATTACCCGCGTCGAAGCGATCATCAACTCCATGACCGGGCACGAGCGCAGGCATCACGAAGTGATCAACGGCAGCCGACGCAAGCGCATCGCCCGCGGATCAGGCACCAGCATTCAGGAAGTGAACAATCTTCTGCGCCAGTACGCGCAGATGAAAAAGATGTTCAAGCAGATGGGCAAAGCCAGCTTCGCACGCCGGTTGGCGAGCATGAAGATGCCGGGGATGTGAGTCCATGAGGGGCGGACACTCCTGTCCGCCACTTTTGACCTTGTGAGGAACGAAACTGGGATACGACGTTCACATAACGAGAAAGAATCACTGGTCTGATCAGGATGGCCTCGAAATCTCCCTCGTTGAGTGGGTCGCCCTCTTGAAATCTGACCCCGAGATGCGGCTTGATGGGTTGCCGAATCCTCGAACCCGAGGACTGGCGAGGTGATCAGGTACGAGAACCCGGGCCTCGCGGTCTGGATCGCGTATTCCGCGCCGCCCAGAGCCCGATGGTTCGACTACCGGCGAGGCAGAATCGTGGTAAAGAGTCCCGATCAAGAGGTCCTTCGAAAGATGTGGATGCTCGCTCAGCGCCTCGATGCCAAGGTGCAAGCGGATGAGGGCGAGCTTTACGGCGGCAGGGGAGAAGTTACCGCATAGCCGCTCGGCAGATGCTTCTGGACGATCAACTGCGATGAAATGGCGTTCTCTCGAAGAATCGACTCCCAGATTTGATACGCGTTCCCTCCGCGAGATCTTTGTCGAACGTAAAGAACTCATCGCGAAGTACGTTCCCGCGGAGACGCAGGCAATTCACGCCCAGGCAGTCGCAGAACTCAAGTCTAAGCAGCTTGCGGCAAATATTCTTCCCGTCGGCGCGACAGCGCCTTACTTCGAACTACCGAATCACGACGGCAAACTTGTTTCGTCTTCCAACCTGCTCTTGCGCAGCCGCCTGCTCTTGCGCAGCCGCCTCATCCTCTGCTTTATTCGCGGACGCTGGTGTCCATTTTGCGTCGGGCAGATGGAAGCCATGAACCTCGTCCTGCCGCAGATCGAAGAGTCCGGAGCAGCGCTCGTAGCCATCTCACCTCAAACCGTGAAGCAATGCTTCTTCATGCACGATCAGCACAAGCTGCGATTCGCTCTGCTCTCCGATGCCGCCAACAAAGTCGCGCAGCAGTTTCGGCTCACCTATCGCGTTCCAGCCGCCCAGGAGCAAGTCTATCGCCGGGCCTTCGTAAATCTGCCCTTCACGAATGGCGATGACAGTTGGGAATTGCCGATTCCGGCGACCTACATCCTCGATCGCGATGGCACTGTTCTCTACGCGACCGCCAACGAAGACTACACGGAGCGTCCGGAACCAGTCGAGTTCGTGCGATTTCTCGAGGGTTAGTCCGACGTGAGAATCACCACTTCCCGCAAAATCATTTATCATCCTTACGCTCTCGTTTTCGCGTGCGAAACTCCTCATGAGTCAGCCCACCCGCCAACTTTTCGGGACCGACGGCATCCGCGCCGTAGCCGGAGAGTTTCCGCTGAGCAAGCAAAGCACGTATCTCATCGGCCGTGCTCTCGGCCACGATCTTGCCCGCGTCTCGCCCAAACCGCAGGCTGTCGTCGGGCAGGACACACGCGAGTCCAGCCGCTGGATCGCCGACCGCGTCGCCGAGGGACTCGCCGCGGTTGGCGTTGATGTCCACAGCGCAGGCGTCATCACCACGCCTGGAGTGGCTTATCTCGCGCGCTCCCGCAAGTTCACCGCCGGCGTGGTCATCTCCGCCTCACACAATCCCTGGACTGACAATGGCATCAAAGTTTTCTCCGGCGATGGTTTCAAACTCACCGACGCGCGCGAACTCGCGATCGAAAAGGAAATCTTCACCCTCTTAGAAAATCCATCTTCCGCAGATGACACCGCGCTTCGCGTCCCCCCGCCATCTCTGCCGGGTGAGGCCGAACTCCGGCGTGCCTACATCGAATCCCTGGCCCACAGCGTTTCCGCCGATCTGAGTCCATTGCGCGTTCTGGTCGACTGCGCCAACGGTGCGGCTACACCCGAGGCTCCGGAGTTGTTTCGCTCGCTCGGTATTCAGGCCCAGTTCATCCACATTGCTCCCGATGGCAAAAACATCAATGAAGGTTGCGGCGCACTGCATCCGGAAATGCTGGCTAAGACAATTGCGGAATCAGAGGAGCAATTCGATCTGGGCGTCACTTTTGATGGCGATGCCGATCGCGCTCTCTTCTGTGATTCTCAGGGGCGAGTGGTCAATGGCGATGCCGTGCTGCTCGTCGCAGCTCGCGATCTGCACGCTCACGGCAAGCTGAAAAGCGACACGGTTGTCGCCACCACCATGTCAAACATGGGCCTCGAGATCGCACTGAAGAAGTCGGGCATTCGCATGTTGCGCGCCAATGTCGGCGACAAATATGTTCTCGAAGAAATGCTGAAGACCAGAGCGACTCTCGGCGGCGAGCAATCCGGTCACATCATCTTTCGCGACGGCGACTCGACCACCGGCGACGGCCTGCTCACGGCTCTGCGCCTGATGGACATCATCGTTCGCAGCAGCAAGTCGCTGGCCGATCTCGTCAGCGACCTGAAAGTCTTTCCCCAAAAAATTCAGAATATTCGCGTGCGGGAAAAGATTCCCTTTCCCCAGATGCCCGCCGTCAAAACCGCGATTGAAGCTGCCGAGCGCGAACTCGATGGCAACGGCCGCATCGTCGTGCGCTACTCCGGAACGGAAGCTCTCGCACGCGTCATGGTCGAAGCCGAATCAGAAGAAAAGATGCGGACCATCACCGCGAAAATCGCAGACGAGATCCAAAAAGCACTCGGAAGTTAGCAACCCGCCTGGCGCTGCGATCCAGCTCCTTATCTGTGAGAGAGCGGCCCTTCAGGGCCGCGTGAGCGAGTAAGATCGCCGGACTTTAGCTCCGGTGACGCTTCTTGCTTTTCGCCACTTCTTCCACCACCGCAAACTGAATCTTCTTCTCCACCGGATCAATCCGATCCACCAACACGCGAATCCTCTGTCCCAACCGATATGTCTTGCGCGCACGTTGCCCTATGATTTCCCGCGTGTTCTCGTGATAGATGTAGCGATCGTCGGTCAGCGTGTTCAGCGGCACGAGGCCTTCGACGAACAAATCAGTCAGTTCGACGAAGAAGCCGAACTTGATGACGCTGGTGATCAAGCCGTCGAAATCTTCTCCCACGCGCTCCTGCATGAATTTCACTTTCTTCCATTCCATCAATTCACGTTCGGCGTCGTCGGCGCGGCGCTCCGCCTGGCTGGATTCTTCGGCAATCTCATGCAATTCTTCGACCGAGATCGGCCCGCCCAACTCGTGCGCGGGGAACACTCCTGTCCGCGCATCCCTCCGCTTCGACCAAGGCGAAGATTTTTCTTCTAAAGCGGGGTGCCCCGTCCTTGTCTCCGCGTCCTTTGCGGAGACAGGGCGGGAGTTTTGACGTAACACGTTCTTGAGAATCCGATGCACGATCAAATCCGGATATCTCCGTATCGGCGAAGTGAAATGCGTATAGCTCGTCGCTGCCAACGCGAAGTGCCCTAGATTTTCCTCCGAATAACGCGCCTGCTTCAGCGATCGCAGCATCAGGTAGCTCAGGATCCGCTCTTCCGGCTTGCCCGCGATTTTCTCCGTAAGCTTCTGATACATGCGCGGCGTAATATGCACTTCTTTCGGCACTTCGATATCGCGCACGCGCTTGCCCGTCCCATGCGCAGCCCGCCGATCGGCTTTCATTTGCACGCGATGGATTGGCAGCGCGCCCACTCCCAGCGAATATCCGAAGGTCGCGGCAATCGTTTCGAAATCGTAAACCCGCTTGGCATCCGGCTTCTCGTGAACGCGATACAGAGACGCGACATGGTTCGACTCGAGATGATGCGCCACGCACTCGTTGGCCGAAAGCATGAATTCTTCAATCAGCCGGTGCGCGATGTTTCGCTCGGAACGCGCAATGCTTTTCATCAGCCCGAATTCGTCGAACTCAATTACCGGCTCGGGCAAATCGAAATCAATGGACCCGCGCCGCTCCCGCTTGCGATTCAAAATCAAAGCCAGATCCCGCATCAGCTCAAAACCCGCGACCAGCGGACCATAGCGCTCGCTCATCGCAGTGTCGCCTTCAAGCACCGCATTCACGGCCGTGTAGGTCATGCGCTCGGCCGAACAGATCACGCCCTCGCACAACTCGTAATTCACCACCTCGCCCTGGTGGTCGATCTCCATGATGCACGACATCACCAGGCGATCGACTTTCGGGCGCAGGCTGCAAATGTCGGTGGAGAGCTCGAGCGGCAACATGGGAACGGCGCGGTCGGGAAAGTAAACGCTGGTGCCGCGCAACCGCGCTTCCTGATCGAGCGCCGATTCCGGCGTGACGTAGTGTGCCACGTCGGCGATGTGCACCTGCAACTCAAAATTGCCGTTGTCGAGAGGTTCGACTAGCACGGCGTCGTCGAAATCGCGCGCCGTTTCGCCGTCAATCGTCACGATCGGAAGCGAGCGGAAATCGTGTCGCTGGCGCAATTCCATAGCCGGAATGGTGGCCGGCGCGTTCTGCGCTTCTTCCAGCGTGGCGGCGGGAAAATGATGCGGCAGGTGAAACTTGCGGATCGTGATTTCGACATCGACGCCAAAATCGTCTTCCCGCCCCAGAATCTCCATCACCCGCCCGCGCGCATTCTGCGTCGCTGACGGCCAGTCGGTGATCTCAACATCGACCACCACTCCTTCCAGATCATCCCACTCGCTACGGCGCGCGGCCTCGGCTCCCAGAACGCGATCGACCGTCCTGTGCTTTGACTCCCGTCTGCGCCCAACCGTTTTCTTGTCATCCCGAGCGAAGCGAGGGATCTCGGTCGCAACTGCTTCGTCCTCACCCTCTGCTGTTTCTCGCTCCGGCCATTCCATCCCCGGCGGAATCAAGATTTCCTGCGTGATCTTCGTATCCATCGGCGCGACGTAATTCCGCCGGCTGCCGTAATGAAAAATTCCAACAACGGTCGGGTGCGCCCGGATAACCGGACGAACGATGCGCCCCTCGGCGCGGCCGTCCGGCCGCACGTTGCTGATGTCGACCAGTACGCGATCCCCGTGCATCGCGTTCCCGATCAGATGCGGAGGAATAAAGATGTCTCCCACCATCCGCGACTTGAGCGCAGCGGGAAGAGAGTTCACGTCAGGAATGACGAAGCCGAAGCCATCGCGATGCATGGTCAACCGGCCGACGACAACATTCTTGTCGGCCGCGGCCTGGGGCAGCGCGTAGCGATCGGAATCGATGGGAATTAATGCGCCGGAAGAAACCAGCTTCTGCAAATGTTCGTTCAACTCGCGGCGCTGGTCACCATGCAGGCCCAGTTCGCGCACAAGTTGCTTAAATCCCGCGGTGCGCTTGGGCTGCCGCGCGATGAGTTTCAGGATGGCGGAGTCGGAAAGCATGGAAGCGGTCAACGATCAGCCCTCAGCTTCCAGCATAACCCGCCGTGCCCTGCCGCGTCCTTGCGGCTAACTACGTTTGCCCTTCGACGCCCGCTGCACTTCAATCAACGACTCAATGGAGGATTGGGCAAACCATAAGATCGCCGCGACAAGGAGGGCAACGACGACTCCGATTCCCTCAGCGACTTCGAGAATCCATTTCATGCTGACACCCGCCAAAACCGAATGACGAGCGATGACGAACATCCCGACCGAACCCTCGGCGTTCAAGCGAGTACCACGTTGACCGTTCCTGCGAATATGCCACTTCAACCTCGAACTAGCTTGCGCCCCGACCGGTGTCGCATTTTCAACAGGAAATCAACGGAAGAAGGAATGGACCACAGAAACAGGAATCCAGCGCCGACCACTGCGAGAAGGGCAATTCCGGCTTGCTTCAGGTTGCGGTTCATACCCAATCTCCGCACTACAATTATGCTAACACTTACCAGCTGTCTCCGCCGCCAGGCGGAGGCCAAGCCCCGAGCACGCGCCGGATCATCGCGATCTGCCCCGCATGATAGCTGTTGTGCGCGACCATCTCCCACAACACCGCTTCTACCGATCCCACACGCTTCTTCTCAGCTTCGCGCATGCTCTCGACCCGGCGTTGCAATTCCTGTGGCGGGGAGCCCGCCATCTTCTCGTATTCCGCCAGAAACCACCCAAAGTCGCGCCGCAACCGATCCCACCCGGCAGTGTCAATCGCTGCATCCGGCGTGGGCCAGCTTTCCGCGTCATGATCGGGATATTTCGGCCGCTCCCCGCGAATGCGCCGCAGTTCGTAGTTCATCCAGTAATTCATGTGGAACACGAGCCCCGCAATCGTGTGCGGAAAGCTGTCAAGCTTGCGGCGTGCCAACTCGGCAGAAACATCTTCCACGCACGCGATCGGATCCACGTGCGCCCCCTGCCCATGTAGCAATTCGATTTGCGCCCGTTGCGAAGTTGAAATCTCACTCATAGGAAATCGATGTGAATCCGCGTTCATCCGCGTAAATCGGCGGCAAAGAAGTTAGCGATCCGCGAAATACGTCTGCTCCAGAATTCGGCGATGATGCAGTTCGTGTCCGGCGATCAGATAGGCGATCGCGCGCACGCTGACTTCGTTCTTGTTCGCGATCCCGCGCCGCATCCACGCTCTCTCATCCAGATTGCGCAGCAAGGTCAGCGTCGCTCGCCGCACCGCGATATAGTCCTCGATGACCTCGGCCAGTGCCACACGCCCCCACGGCCCGTTGCGGACGTAATCATCCTGCTCGAAGCCTTCGATCGGCGTGCGATCTCCACGCGCAATCCGCAACGCGCGATAGGCAAAGATGCGCTCCGTATCGCAGACGTGCCCCAGCACTTCCTTCGCGCTCCATTTTCCAGGCTCGTAACGGAAATTGCCTTCGTCCTCGTCGCGGCCGGAAAGCAGCAGCATCATCTCGCGGCGCTGCGAATCCAGCACGCTCAAAATGTGCGGCCCGGCAATCAATGAAATATAGCGATCGTAGTAAGGCGCGTACTCGCCCGGTTCAGGACGCCCCACAACGGCGCCGGCAGGCGTGGCCACGGCTGATTCTGTCATGATTGTTCTCCCCGCTATGAAATCAAACGCTTCGCCCCCATTGGATCCTTGAAGTCTTAGACGTGGAATCCCCACTTCCGTTTTCGATAAATCTTCGACCCTGAGAGGATAACTCCGCGGCACGGTGCAAGGACACGCCCTGGGCAAATATTTCCTGAGAACGTAACAGAACGCCAGTTTTTCTGCCCTGTCGAGCCTTAAAGCGCTGGCCTGCAATCAGGTAACGAAGCAGGAACTACTGATTGCAAATAAAGCAATTTCCACAGGGCTCATTTTGAGACGCGGGAGTACAATTTGCATTGGTCACGAACGTGCGGGTTTGTGACTCCGAATCCAACCAGGAAAGGAAACCTCTATCCATGTGGAAGCCCACGAATCAGCCTCAGACCCCTGGCCGTCCCGGCGAACCGGAGCGTCCGACTGCGCCCGCGCCCAGTGCGCCTGCCATGACCTCGCCGGCCGCTGAACCTGCCATGGCGCGTCCCGTGGCGACCACTACCGCCGACCAGGCCACCATCGGCAAGTCGCTGGTGATCAAGGGCGAGGTAACGGGCTCGGAGTCGCTTTACATTGACGGTCGCGTTGAAGGATCGATTAATCTCTCCGGCAATCGCGTCACCGTCGGCCGCAATGGAGTCGTTGCAGCCAACATCAATGCCCGCGAAATCGTCGTGCTCGGCAAGGTCCGCGGCAACCTCACGGCCAGCGATCGCGTCGACATTCGCAGCGATGGCTCGCTCACAGGCGACGTCATCGCCGCTAGAATCTCCATCGAAGACGGCGCCTACTTCAAGGGTGGCATCGACATTCGGAAGGGCGGACAGCCCCAGTCGAAGGCCAATGGCGAAGACAAGTCAGCTACTTCGTCCCCTGAGCCAGTAGCAGCCGGCGCCCGCGCCTGATTTTCTCGCGCGTCGCTCATAACCATTTCTCGGATTCACTCGGACCGGCATCCGCAAAGGTGCCCGTTTCGTTTTTGCAGCTGATGTAGAGGAAAATCCGCCTCGGCTGACATCCCAGTGGGATCGGTATGGCCCAACGGGTTGTTGGTTACGTGGGCGTACATGTTCAGATTCTGTGGGTCTTGGATGTATGCCGCGAACTTCTTCTGATCATCGTCGTCTCCGCGCTGCCAATGAATCCACGGCAACGGATCAGGACACATAAACCGTCCCATCGAAGACGTATAGTAGCGCGCATCGAAGTAATCATTTCCTGATTCGGTATCTCGTTCTTTGCCGGTGGAATGCGGCCGAAACCGTGCCCGGTTTGTTGCGCAGACGGTAGAGGTCGTCATATGAGTGCTGGCAGGAATCGTGGTGCTACCGCCAAGAAGCTTTACTCTCAGAGATCCTCGCCAAACACAGACACTGCCACAACATCAATCTGATATTGGTTCTCCAGAAGATAAACGATAGAGAGCTTGTCTCCTACGCGAACATTCCTTGCTATCGCAACCTTTGAAGTCACTTTGCAACGGGGACCATCGCGCGATTGGCGTTCGGTCTCCGCCATACGATAACCTTGGCGAACGTTCGATTGGACTTGGTCAAAATTATCGATCCTACTCCCGGCAACTTCAAAGCCTGGGTCACCGTTTCAAGGACCTCGGGACTCGCGACTAACTACTCTTCCTCTTCCTTCACTTCTCCCCGTTCCGCCTTCGCCTTCTCGATGATCTTCTCCTGCAGTTGCCCGGGCACCACATCGTAATGATGCATCTCCATATTGAAGGACCCGCGCCCCTGCGTCATCGACGTCAATTCCACGCCATACGTCAGCATCTCCGCCATCGGCACTTCGGCTTTTACGATCGTATTTCCGCCCTTATTGTCCATGCCCTGGATGCGCCCGCGGCGGCTGTTCAGGTCGCCCATGATCGATCCCGCAAAATCGTCGGGCACAGTAATCTCCACCGACATGACCGGCTCCAGCAGAGTGGGCTTCGCCACTTCCATCGCCCTCTTGAAAGCGATTCGTCCCGCCATCTGGAACGACAAATCGTTCGAATCCACGTCGTGATACGAGCCGTCGTACAGCACAACTCTGAAATCCACCACCGGAAATCCCGCGAGATATCCCCGCCCCGCCGCATCCTTGATTCCTTTTTCCACCGCCGGAATGAAGTTCTTCGGAATCGCCCCGCCAAAAATGTCGTTCACGAATTCAAATTCCCCGCCGCGCGGCAGAGGCTCCATCTTGATCTTGCAATCGCCGAACTGTCCGTGTCCGCCCGTCTGCTTTTTATGCCGTCCCTGCACGTCAGCCTTGCCCCGAATCGTCTCCCGATACGGCACCTTCGGCGCTTTCAAATTCACCTGCGTGTTGTAGCGCTTCTTCAGTTTCGAAACTGTGACTTCAATGTGCTGCTGCCCCGTCCCCGCAATCAGAAATTCCTTCGTCTGCGGATCGCGGAAGAACCGCAGCATGGCATCTTCTTCCATCAGCTTGTGCAGTCCGGGACCAAGCTTGTCTTCATCCGCGCGGGTCTTCGGCTCAATCGCAAACGTAATCGCCGGCTCCGGCAGCTTCACCCGCGGATACTGGATCGGCGACGATTTATCGCCCAGCGTATCGCCGGTCAGCGTATCTTTCAGCTTCGCCACCGCCCCAATATCCCCGGCATGCAATTCGGTAATCGGAATCGCCATCTTCCCCTGCATCACCGAAATATGCGAAAGCTTCTCTGGAGAATTGCTGCGGAAATTCTGCACACTGCTTTCATTCTTCACCACGCCCGAAAAGACTTTGAAGTAAGAAATCCGCCCCGCAAACGGATCGGAAACTGTCTTGAACACATACAACGACGCGGGCTCCGCGTCGCTCTCATGCCGCCGCGGCGAATCCCCATTCCCGCCGGCTTCTCCCGTCACCCACTCGTGTTCGGACGGCGCCGGCGTGTAGTCGACAATAAAATCCATCACCCGGTCCGCGCCAATATTCCCCAGTCCCGAACTGAAGATCACAGGAAAAATCTTGTCTTCGCGGATCGCATTGTGCAGCGCCGGAACCAGATCCTCTTCCCCCAGTGTCCCCGCCTCGAAGAACTTCTCCATCAGCTTGTCGTCGCCCTCGGCCACCAACTCGACCAGCCGCTCATGCGCCGCCTGCGCCTGTTCCTTCACGTTCGCCGCAATCTCCGTTTCTTTCCCCTTGCCATTCCCGCCCAGCTCGTACGTGTACGCCTTCATGCGCACTAGGTCGATCACGCCCGATAAATTCTTCTCCGCTCCAATCGGCAGCTCGATCGGAATCACATTTCTCCCAAATGCCTTCTCCAGCGATTCCAGCACGCGCGTCGCATCCGCCCGCTCCCGGTCCATGCGGTTCACCACGATCAGCCGCGGCGTGTTGTATTCCTCGCAATAATTCCACACCCGCTGGGTCACGACTTCCACGCCCGCCACGCCGTCCACTACGACGATCGCCGCATCCACCACCGGCAGCGCCATCTTCGCCTCGTGCACGAACATGCTGAATCCCGGCGTGTCCAGAAGATTGATCTTCGAATTCCCCCACTCCACGAACGCCACGCCCGAAGAGATCGACATCTTGCGGGCAATTTCTTCGTCGTCGTAATCGGTCGTCGCCGAACCGTCGTCCACGTGCCCCAGCCTCGGCGTTGCGCCCGATGTATACAGCATGGCCGACACGAGCGAAGTTTTGCCCGCATGCCCGTGTCCAACCAACGCCACATTACGGATGTTTTCTCCAGAATAGACTTTCAATTTGGGCTCCTCTCGGCAGGACCCGGCGAAAGATGCGACCTATCAAGGAAGATTAGGACTGGATCGAGCGGACCCCGACTTGATCGCCGAATACGAACCTGCCAAAACCTAGGATCCTACCACGCACCCACCAGCCGTCTCAACTCGCCCCCCGAATCAGAGTGGTGTAGTTCTGTCTCTTTGCGGCTCCGTCATAGAGCGCTGTCGCACAAGCGCTGTCATCCTAAGGGTAGCCGGTTTTCAGGCGAAGTGAAGGATCTCCCGCTGAACCGCCCCCGCGCGCGAGCCCAACTGCACCCAGCCTACCGAACCCACCGTATTCCCTACCCGCAACACCCAGGTGTATGATTTCCCGCATGCTTGGCGGACTTACCAGCGAGCAATGGATTGCCCGCTACGAAAGAAGTCATCAGCACCCGGTCAATCGTATCTGTCATACCTGCGGAATTCCCGCGATTCTGTTCTCCATCCCATTCTTCCTCGCAGGATTTTTCTTCCATCGTCTCTGGATTGTCGCTCTGGCTCTGTTCGTCCTAGGCTGGATCTTCCAATTTGTCGGCCACGCCTTCGAAGGCAAGCCCCCCGAATTCTTCCGGGACTGGCGATTCCTTTTCGTCGGCGTCCGCTGGTGGTGGGCCAAAATCCACGGCAAAGCATAGCTACGCGGATGGGTGCCCACCCTACGCGCCGTTCGTAGGGTGGGGAATTTGACCTTTGACCTTGGATTTGTGTGGAGGCAGGATTTATTTGATGGTTACCCTACCCTCTTGACAGCCCATCGGGAGCTTCTGTACATTCAGTCGATACAGAACATACGATATGCCTGAACTCACCACCGTCCAGAAACAATACGTCCTCCACTGGGGAGAGATGGGCACCCGCTGGGGCATCAACCGCACCGTGGCCCAGATCCACGCTCTTCTTTTTCTCTCGCCCCGCGCGCTCCCGGCCGAAGAGATCGCTGAAACCCTGAGCGTCGCCCGCTCCAACGTCAGCACCTCGATCCGCGAACTCGAAACTTGGGGCATCGTGCGCGCCGTCCACGTACTCGGCGACCGCCGCGAGCATTACGAATCCATGAAGGATGTCTGGGAGATGTTTCGCCTCGTCATCGAACAGCGCAAGCGCCGCGAAATCGATCCCACCCGCGAAATCCTCCGCCGCTGCCTCACCGATCTCAATCCCAAAGAGCCCGGCGTCGAATACACTCGCGAACGCCTCGAAGCCATGGCTGGATTTTTCGAAGCCGTCACCGAACTCTACGATCAGATGAAGCGCCTTCCCACCGGCACCGTCCGCAAGCTCCTCCGCATGGGCACAAAGGTGAAACGCCCCAAAGCCAGCTGAAAGATTTCCCAGGGTCCCCCATCCTACGCGGTTTTCGTAGTGTGGGGATTTCGACTCCGAACCTTGAATTCATGCCAGAACGCGGAATGAGGTTCGCAATCTCCCCCGTTCGCCTCCGTGCCCTCCGTAGTGAAAGAATTTCCTCCCTCAATTTCGAATAAAATAAACCCGATGTCCACCTCCGACACCAACCAGATCTGGGTCACTCTCTCCGGCCTTCCTCTCACCATCCATCTGAATTGGCCATTTCATCCGTCCACTTCCGGCGCCGACTTCTGGGTCCTTCACGGCGATATCCGCCTGGAGGGCTCCGACGGCCTGCATGCGCCCGTTTCGGTCAACCTCTCGCAAACGGTTCGCGCGATCATGCCTTCGCTCGATCCCAAGGATGCCGAGGCTCCCGTCATCAACTCGCTTCGCAAAGAAGTCGATCGCCGCCAGATCGAATTCCTGAAATCCGGAAAACTTCTCCCCGTCCCCTTCTCCAGCCGTCATTACGATTTCAAGCGCCAGCAATGGATCTTCGGCAAAGCCACCGACGACGCCATCGCCGCCTTCGTCGAAAACAAAGTGTTTTGGCAGACCAAACTCCTCACCCCGGCCGAGAACGCGGTGCCCCATCGCGTCCGCATCGCCGACCCCTCCGACGCCCAGTACGTGCAAACCACTCCTGAGCATCTCGTCGATATCGCCTGCCGTCTAGTCGTTCCTCAAGGATTGTTGCGCATCGACGACGCGGGCTGGGCCGAAGCCACTCCCGCGCTCATGTCACAAGCTGAGCGCTTCGAGAATTCCCGCCGTCAAGTCCTGGAAGAATTAGAAAAAAAGCACGCCTTCGAACGCGGATAGCTTTCGAGGGTGCCCCACCCTATGCGATTTTCGTAGGGTGGGGATTTTGATTTCATCCCTTCATCTTCGATTGGCCGCTTAAACTTGAAGCAAGACCATGCTCGATCACGCCATCTTCCAATCTGTCGCCGAGCAACTCCTGACCGGCTCGCAACTCGTCGTTGACGGACGCACCTCCCGAGTCACTCGCATCGGCTCTCTGCGCCTTCGCACCGCACGCTTCCTAGCGGCTGGACGCGAATATCAGGCCATCGAGCAAAACGCCGAAAAGCCTAGCCATTGGGGCAAACTCGCCCGCGCCGGACACAAAGTCGTCCAGTTCCGCGACCTCAGCTCACAGAAATATGTTGCCGTCTCCGTAGACGGCAGCATCCGCGAATACCTGAATAATGATTAGCCGCGGGGCCCGGGACTTCTATGTCGCGGGTGCCTCGTCCTTGTTTCGCGTCGTTTTCGGGACAGGGCGGGGATTTTGACTTCTTATGTCGCGTGGTCCACCCTCGCCCCTCATCTACAATCGAACTCCGATGGATCTCGCCCGCATCGCCGAACTACTCGCGCCTTTTCTCGGCGAAGTCAATGATCAACTAACAAGCAACGACCTCGAACGTATATCGACGTACATCGATATACTTCTTCGCTGGAATGCCCGCATCAATCTCACTGCCATCCGCGATCCCCAAGAAATCGTCACCCGCCACTTCGGCGAAAGCCTCTTCGCCGCCCGCCACCTCTTCCCGGTGCGCTCCGCTGTGAACCCTGTGCCCTCTGTGTTGAAGGATTTTGAATCCGAAGCTGAGCAGGATGTTGAGACTTCAAACCAACGTGGCAGAGCGGCCGGAGAGGGCCGCGTACCGGAGGAAAGAACGGCAGAAGTTCTAGCCTCCGACGGTGGAAGAGCGGCCCTTCAGGGCCGCGGGAACGGCCAGATAATGAGCGGGGCTTTAGCCCCCGCGCTCACCCTTGCCGACGTCGGCTCGGGCGCCGGATTCCCCGGCATCCCCATCAAACTCTGGCAGCCTCACCTCTCGCTCACCCTGATCGAATCCAACCAAAAGAAAGCCACCTTCCTTCGCGAAATCGCCCGCGTGCTTACATTGACGGACGTCAATGTACAAACCGAGCGCGCAGAATCCCTCGAGCCAGTCGCACATGACATCGTCACTCTGCGCGCCGTCGAGCGCTTCGAATCCATACTTCCTGTAGCCGCACGGCTGGTCGCCCCAGCAGGCAGCCTCGTGCTCCTCATCAGCTCAGCCCAGGTCGCAATCGCCCAGTCGCTCCTCGCCCAAGTCCCTGACTTCAAGTCCAATGGGCTTCCAACAGAACCGATCCCGCTCTCTGGCTCCAGAGTTCTAGCTCACGCAACTCGACCCAGCTAGCCCGCGGAAGGAATCAGGCGGCGCTTGCGCGTCCGCATCAATAGGGGAGTCTGGTTAGTTAATGAGTGGTATACGATGGCTATTTTGCGTGATGCGTGTTACCTTCGGTTGTCATAACGGACATAAAAGTGGAACAATCTAGCTATAAAGCGATAGCAATGGGGATATGCAGTCTTTATGGGATCAACTCACGAGGCCCGTTTTCGTCTCTTCTGATCCCGGGGGGAGCTTCCAGACAAATGTTCCTCAAGGAACATTGGTCCCCAAAAGTGAAAACGGGAGACCGGCGCTCTCGTGCCACTTGGGGCGGTGAGCCCTCCATTCGGGGAGAAGTGTTCCTCAAGGAACATTCCGTTGGCCGGGGGGGATGTGGCGGGGGATTTCTGTCTCCCGCCCAAGAGCCGACAACCCCCTTTGCCAGGCGACGCCGCTCGCGGACAGCACCGGGCCCTCTCCCGTATGAATCCCTTTTTGAAATGTTCCTCAAGGAACACTCATCTTGAAAAATTTCCAAAAATCGCCGCTAGAGGGGCGGGGAAGGGGAAGAAAAACTCTCAAGAGCGCGGGTAACAGAAGTGCCCCCGAGGGAGCGTTCCTGCAGGAACACTTGGCCTCCTGGCAAAGCCCGCGTCGCAGGCGACGATTGCGCTTCAATGTTCCTGCAGGAACACTTTTTGCACACGGATTCAACTTCATGCACAGCAGTTCTTGATTGCTTTGAGTTGCAATGCACATTATGCTGCCGGGTAGCTCAAGGCTTCTCCTAACAATTCGATGGGACGCGTAATCGCCGTTGCCAATCAGAAGGGCGGCGTGGGCAAAACCACGACTGCCATTAACCTGGCTGCATCCTTTGCAGCTGCAGAAGTGAACACGCTGCTGGTGGATTGCGACCCCCAGTCGAACGCCACCAGCGGCTTGGGATTCGCCAAGGATCCTGAACGCGTCAGCTCGTACCACATGCTCATGGGCGCGGCAACAGCTGAAGAAGCGCTGCTCACGACAGAGCTGGAACAGCTTTGGCTGATTCCCTCGCATAAGAATCTTATTGGTGCAAATCTAGAGCTGGTCGACGTGGATGGCCGCGAGTTTCGCATGCGCGACGCTCTTGCGCCTCTGCGCGATCGCTTCCAGTTCGTCGTTCTGGATTGCCCACCTGCGCTTGACCTGCTGACGCTGAACGCGCTCGTGGCTGCTGACGCAGTGCTGATTCCAATGCAGGGTGAATACTTCGCACTCGAAGGCATCAGCGAGTTACTGGACACGATCGAGCGGATACGCGCGGCGTTGAATCCTGTGCTCGCAATTGAAGGCGTGGTGCTGACGATGTTCGATGAACGTACGAACCTGGCGCAGCAGGTGAGGACAGAGCTGACGAATTTTTTTGGCGATAAGTTGTGCGCGACGACTGTGCCGCGAAACATACGGCTGGCGGAAGCGCCTAGCCATGGCAAGGCCGCGCTGGTCTACGATCCGAGATCGAAGGGCGCGGAGAGCTATATCAGGCTGGCGAAAGAGATCATTGAAAGGGAGGGGATAGGACTGCAGAGCTCAGATTTGGGAGCGCCGGCGGCGGAGATCGTCACCGCACGGGGCACAGAGGAACACAGGGGAGAGCAGGCTGCGGAGGAGGCACCGGCCGCGGAGGAGATGGACAAGACTGCCTGACACATTGATGGGCATCGATGTAATAGATTGATAGGCATCGATGTACTGCAAGTGAAGAAAAATGTTGGCCCTTCGTTGAGAGGCCGCTTTACGCGTTGCAGAGGTATCACGTCATCGCCAATAAGAAGCTATTGTGGACGGCTGGACTAGCGCTAGTGTTACTGCCGACGCACGCAACCTTTGGCGCTTTCAAAGCCCTGCTGGGGAGGCTTTGAGGCCTCTGCAGTATCGCCGCGCTAGCTATGCTCTCCGCAGTCGACTGACGACGGATCGAAGATGCATGTTGCATAAGATTTGGGAAGGTCTGAACTGCATAGGTCCTTCGGCGCCAACACCGCGCCTCAGGATGACAACAAAATGTGGTCGCTGAGAAGAGATAAAAAGATGACGACAGCTACAGCGCAGAATAAAGCAGAGCATCCACCGGACAAAGAAAGGGCCGAGAAGCGGCGCGCGCTGGGGCGCGGGCTGGAGTCGTTGTTGCCGCGGCCGAAGGTGGTGAGCGCCCCGGTTGCGGCAGCGCCCGGAGTCGGACAACAGATGTCGCACCCGGGTTATGCGGAGGGATCGGGAAGTCGGCGCGAAACGCCGCCGCAAATCGAGCTGCACTCGACTGGACAGCCGGGGGCAGCCGTCCCTACACAACCGGAGCCGGGCGTCGTCCCGATGATTCGGGCCGTAGTGGAGGACGGATGGGAACCGGGAGACACGGAGCAGACAGGCGAGTTGCGCTCGCCCGCACGGACGAATGCGTCCGTCCTTACACAGCCCGGGGCTCCTGACACGGGCGAGGCCGTCACGATTCTGGCGCAGGCGGAGACCCGGATTCCGGGCAATCTCGTTCTGAATCTGGCGATCGGGGACATTGATAAGAATCCGTTTCAGACGCGATATGTGCACGATGGCGCGGCGCTTGAGGAGCTGGCGGAATCGATCAAAGCAAATGGAGTGGTGCAACCGATCGTGGTGCGTCCGGCGGAAGAAGAAGGACGTTACATACTGGTTCTGGGCGAGCGCCGTCTGCATGCGTCGAGAAAAGCGGGAAAGACCACGATTCCGGCGCTGGTTCGGCGGGTTTCCGAGCAACAAGCGGCGGAGATGACGATCGTCGAAAATCTGCAGCGGGAGGATTTGAGTCCGCTGGAGCAAGCGGAAGCATTTCGGGTGCTCAGCGAAGAATTCAAATTGACGCAGGCGCAGATCGGCGAACGGGTGGGATTGTCGCGCGAGTCGGTGTCGAATTATATGCGACTGCTGCGGCTGCCGCGGGAAGTGATGCAGTTGTTGGCCGAGAAGAAGATCAAGTTTGCCGAAGCCAAGGAACTGCTGAAACTCGAGACCGACGAGAAGATGGTGAAAGCCGCGCTGTACGCGGTACAGCATGGATACACGGTTGAGCAGGTGGAGCGCTTAGTCCTGCAGATGAATGGGTGGCTCGATTCATTCCCGGGGATGCCGGGACAGGAACGAAAGAAGAGCGGAGCGCGGTGGGTGGATCCGAATGTGCGGGCAGCGCAAACGGATCTGGAGCGGATGCTGGGTGTCCGCGTAAAAATCCGCGATCGCAAGGGTAAAGGAAAGATCGTGATTGAGTACTCGACCGTGGATGACTATGAGCGCGTGATCGGGATGCTGCGGGGGAAGAGCTAGTCGCGGGAGCTGAGTCGTGAGTCGCGAGGGCTATGAGGGGACGAGCGTTTATCTTCGCCGCAATAATATGCGTGGCGATAACTGCCAATGAAGGTCAAAGCCAGCCCGTCGACTCGCCCCTCTATGCAAGCATGCTTCAGCTCATCACGACTCCTGAAAAATTCGACCGCAAACTGGTATCGGTCATTGGATTTTTGACCGTCGAGCGCGAAGGCGACAAACTGTTCGCTCACCAGGAGGATGCGCTGCATTCGATCCTTGAGAATGCAGTTCTAGTCGAGGGGACAAAGGAGATGTTCCGTGACCGCGAGAGCCTTGATATGAAGTACGTAAAAATTCTCGGAACGTTTCGGTCGAGCGACCGCAAGAGGAACCCGTTTTACAGCGGCAGCATCATCGGAGTAAGGAGTTGCGAGTTCTGGTCAGATCCGGCCCATCCTTCGCAACAGAAGATTCGCGAGTTGCTGCAGTCCGTCCCGATACAACCGCGGTGAAAATCAGCCCGACTAGTCCCGAGAACCTGAGTCCCGAGACGCGCTTGAGTTTCTGAAATAGTGGCGAGTGGGCAGGGGGGGTCGGGACTTTGACTTTGGTTCACTTATGGTGCGCGTTCAGCTCATGAAAAGTGGGACAGGTCGTTCGTCGCGTGTTGTCGAGAGTGGTTCCGATTCTTACAAAAGTCAAAATCCCCACCCTAACGTTCGCAAAATGAGCGGCGTTAGGATGGGGCACCCGGCCGTCATTTATTCAGCTGCTACTCGGATCATGGCGCGAATGTTTTCCGAGGGCGTATCGGCGGGAATGGCGCAGCCCGCATTGAGAATGAAGCGGGGCGTATCCGAGAAGGTTTTGATCAAATCTCTCGTCACCCTTTCTACGTCCGATGCGGTACCGTGTGCCAGAAGATTGCTGGGGTCAAGATTGCCGATGAAGACCGACCGGCCGGCGAGAGCGTCGTGCGCCTTGGCGGCATCCGTTTTGTAGTCCAGTTCGAGCGCGTCGGCCCCAGTCGCCGCGAGGTCCGCCAGAATCGGATCTGTGCTGCCGCAGACGTGAAGTGCCCAGGGCAGGCCAAGACGATGTGCTGCCTCTGCCATCCTTTTTTCATAGGGGTGAGCAAATCTGCGGTGCAGGCGGGGAGAAATTACGCTTGTCCCGCCGGTGCTGTCGCCATTGGAGATCATGTGCGCGCCGGTGGCTGCCATCAGCTTCAGGAATGAGACTCCGACTTCCAGCGCGTAATCGAGCAAGCGCGTGAGTCGCTCCACGGCTTCCGGGTCCAGAAGGTCGGTGAGGAAATCCTCCATGCCGCGCATCATGGCGGCTAAAGAGAATGGAGCCTGATCGCAGTTTCCGCGGATGTAGACCTCGTTCCCGATCGCTTTGCACAAAAGACGAACGCCTTCGAGCCATACCTGCACACGCTCGCAGTCTGCGATGTTGACCGGTTCGAGATCGTCGACATCCGCGAGATTGGCGAGACGCCTTCCACTGACGACTGCAGGTTCGTCCTCTGGAAGTTTGACAGGGACGCCGACGGCGCCGGCGAGTGTGGCAGTATCCACGTCGACCATGATGCCGTCGTATCCATACTTTTCCACGGATTGGATAAATGCCCGGGCCAGCGCTTCCGGCGAGGAGCGGAAGCAGTGCATGGAAACGCGAGCCTCCCGAGCCGCCATCATGAAGTTGTGCAACATGACCGGTCTGCGATCGGGCCAGTCTCCAGCCATTACCGCGGTGATTCGCTGAACACCATTCATGTTTCACCTCACCCGAGCAGCCTCGGCACTTTATCGTTTCGCGACCGTGTAGCGTAAGCCGTTGCCGGCGCGAAAGCAATCGCTGCACGCGTTCGTGATTTCCGCCCTTCGCAAAGAGCGCGAAGAACGGGCCACCCATTGCGATGGCGGCGGCGACAACTGAAACGCTGGACCACCCGCACTCCTGGCGCTGAAGCGCGGTTCTGATCTGCGGCCTACCGGCATCCGCTAAAGCGGTGCCCTGATACGAATCTTCGGCGGCGGGGCGGAGAATTCCGCACCGCTCGTACATCGCCTTCAGTACCGTAGCCAAGCTGAGGCTGGCGGGGGAAGATACGGTCTCGCACGGTTTTGCCGGCTGAAATCCCAGCGGGAGTGGGAAAACCGCCCGCTAAACGATAAATACGCCGGCGAATCACCGAGTTTGCGGGCGCAGCTTCGAGATCCTATGGCCGAATTGCAGAGTGCTGAACCGCTCGAAGCATCCAACGAGACATCATCCCTCAGGCAGATTAGCGACACGGAGGGACAGTCCGCCTCCGACTCGAATCCTGTGTGCGAAAGCTGGCAGAGCGCGATCCAGGGCGTGCTGGCGTTTGTGATGTTTCTGGGCGCGATCGCAATGGTGCAGTTTTATGGGCCATTCGCGAAGCAGGCTGCGCCGGCGGAAGATCTGCAAAAACAAGTACATCAGCTCACCGCCGAGGTGGAACAACTCAAGCAAGAGCAGGCCATGCCGGCCACCGTGCTGAGCCGGTACCGGAACTCGATCGGTTACATCTATGGTGTGTACGATGTGGGATTTGCGAGTCAGCGTCCGGCCATCCGGGCGCGGGCTTCGGGCACGGCATTTCTAGTGGGCAACGGGCTGCTCGCCACCAATCGGCACATTGCGGAGCCATGGTATGGAGACACGGAATCTGAAGCGATGATCGAGCGGGGAGCGACCGGGTCACGGGAAACGCTGGTGGTTTTTTTCCCGGGCTCGCCGACACCGGTGAACCTGACTGTGGCTGCGGTGTCGAAGAATTCTGATCTGGCCATTCTGCGGGTGCAGGATCTCGAGTCGGTGCGGGGATTGCCGATTTTGCCGCTGGCGAAGTCGCTTAGCACTCCGGGAGAGCGCGTGACGGTGGTGGGATATCCGATGGGCATTGCGGGGATGGTGGCGAAGTCTCCGACGGGAATTTACGACCGGCTTGCTTACCGGCACAATGACATCAGCGCGGCCAGCGAACTGGCGGCGTTGTCCTTGATTCGTCCTTCGGCGACGTGGGGACATCTTGGCGACGTGGTGGGCGACAAGCTGATTTACGATGCGCCTACCGCGCACGGTGGGAGCGGCGGCCCGGTGTTCAATTCCGAGGGAGAAGTGATAGGGGTGAATTCCGCCTTCATGGACGGTTTCAGCGGAGGGACGATCGGGATTTCCATTGATGTGCTGCGTCCGCTGGTGGAAGAAGCAGAGAAGTCACGCTGACCGGATCTTTGGCAGCAAATAATCACAGCTGGAGTGCAAAGATGGCAGGATACCAGATCGATTAATGGTATTCAGAGCTTGCGACCGATGGCAGCCTGGCCGGGAAGCAGAAAAGCTTTGGGCAGCTTGCCCTCACCGCAGAGTTTGAATGATCCGAGATCCTTGTGCCACGGCCCTTCCGGCACCTCGGGATGCGTCTCGAGCCAAACCCGCAGAAGATTCAGATCGGCAAGACTGATATTGCGATCCTGCATGCGCCCCACCAGGTGCGCGCGCACTCCGACCGGCATCCTCGACCATGTTTCGATTTTCGGCATTATTCACCGAAGATGAATCGTCCCATCTCGTCACCGAGGTGCTTGATTTCTTTGGGATCGGACGTAGTCCGAAAGCGCTCAGCCAATGCAAAAAATTTCTTTTCTTTTTCCTTCTGAGCTTCCAGACCTCGTTCGACTAGTTCGACGAGCATACGATTATCGCTGAGACGCATTTTCTTGGCGATGCGCTGGACCTGTTTCGCCAGCCGGGCGGGCAGGGTTACGCTTCTACGAACCTGTTTGGTGGACTGCATTACAACATCTTACACCGTTATGGTGCGTCCTGGTGCACCTGCGAAACGGCGATGTTTACGGGGTCACGGAGTACACGGCGAATATGCGATAGGGGCCCGGCTCCGCCACTTTAAGTGCTCCGGCTGAAATCTTCTCGTAGGCCTCTTCAAAAGACGCCAAAAGGCAGTGCGCATTGGTGGCAATCTCTTGCGCGAGGCGGTTGTATGACAGCGGCGAACATTCCGGCGCATTTCCGGCGAAGAATGTGACCACATCGAAACCAGCCAGTGTCCTGCCTGGCGGAGGAATTACCTTGGTTGGAAATGACTTTTCTGGAGCGAAGGGAACCCAGTTCTTCCCATCAAACTGCTGGTCGTGGATTTCATAGTAGAAGAGCGTAGCTCCTTCCAAGGCGATCCCATGCTCCTGTGCCAGCGCGCAAATGATGTCAGGGGAATCGAACAGCCAGTAGCCATTATGCTTCCACCAATCGGTAGTCGGCGAAGTTTTCGCTCACGTGGCTGCTGACTGAGTACACATCCACGACGCTGGCCCCGTGAAGATCAGCAGGCTTCGCAATTCGTTTCGCCATATATCCCGCAGGCACCATTTGTTCAGCTCACCCAGTCCAGAAATTTGTACCACCCTCCCGCGAGCGGCAGGAACCACGGCCTACCGTTGTACAAGCCGAGCGGCGCGCCGGGAAAGGGAATGCCGACGAAGGGATTCTGCGGGTTGGGATTTTCATTGCGATCGGAGGCGATGAGTTCGGCTATTTTCTGTCCTTGATACGTGGCCATGGCGACACCATGACCGGCGTAACCAACGGCGTAGTACAAGCCGTCGAGTTGGCCGGCGTGGGGCATGATGTCGAAGGCGAAATCGAGCGTGCCTCCCCAGACGTAGTCGACTTTGGCGTCGGCGAGTTGGGGATAGACGTCAATCATGCCGCGGCGCAGAATTTCCGCGCTCTGCCGAATTGTGTGATCGTTCTCCGGGAAGAATGCGGCGCGTCCGCCAAAGAGCATGCGGCGGTCGGGCGTGAGCCGGTAATAGTAAAGATAATTTTTCGAATCGTAGATCATGCGGTTGCGCGGGCTGAGTTCGCGGGCCAGCGGCTCCGGAAGAATTTCGGTGGTGATGATGAAGGATCCGATGGGAATGATTTTTTTCTGCAACGCGGGAGTGGCGCGGCCGGTGTATCCGCTGGTGGCGACGAAAACGTCGCGAGCCCACAAGGGACCGCGTGAGGTTGAGAGCTTCCATCCGCCGTTGGCGTTGCGAGATTCGCGGGCGATGGTCTCGACGCGAGCGTGCTCGAAGATATGCGATCCGACTTTCATGGCGGCGCGGGCCAGACCGGCGACGTAGCGAGCGGGATTGCATCCGGCGCTGATTTCGTCGACCATGCCGCCGTAATAAATGGTCGAGCCGATTTCGCTGTTGAGCTCGTGCTTCTGCACGACGCGCAGGTGGTGGTTGAATTCGCGGGCAATCACTTGGGCCTGACGGGCGTAATCGTCAAAATGTTTTTGCTTGCAGGCGACCTCGAGATGGCCGCAGCGGGCGAAATCGCAGTCGATGCCTTCTTCGCGGACAATCTGCTCGACGCAGTCGATCGATGCGAGCGAGGCCGCGTACATCTGCTGCGTGCGTTCGCGTCCGTACATGGAGATCAGTTTGTTGACGCCAAGTTTCATGCCGGTAAGGACCATGCCTCCGTTGCGGGAGCTGGCGCCCCAGCCGATGGTTTCCGATTCGAGCACGGCGACGTTTGCGCTGAGTTTGGCGAGCGTGCGCGCGGCGGAGAGCCCGGTGAATCCGGAACCGATGATGGCGACGTCGACGTGTTCGGGGAGTTGGTCGCCGTTGGCCGCCGGCATTGCAGTGGTTGTCAGCCAGTAGTTTTGTTCTCGCATGTCCGATCAGCGCCTGAAGGCGCGTCCTTCACAGATTCTAAGCGGCATCGCTGAAGCGATGTCCTGATACGAACCTTCCGCATCAACGCCGCTTCGCTGAACACCAGGCACTTACGAAGCGTGTCGTTTCCCATGTCTCGCAAACCCGGTGAGACATGGGGCACCCCCCGGGGCTAAAGCCGCCATTTATTTGGACACGTTGTCACGGCCGAAGCCGCGCCCTGACACGAATTCGAGTGTGTGTGTGCGCGGACTGCTCTGTCGCCCCTTCGGGGCTTATTTATTTTCCACCTTCCCCCCACGGCTTACGCCTGTGGGCTGCATTCTTATGCCGCTACGCTTCCACTCGGATCTGGAATGCAAGTTCTCGCACCGGGGTTAAAGCCCCTTACTTCTTAGGTTTCCTTGACGCGGCCCTGAAGGGCCGCTCTTCCACTTGCTCCGCTTTTTGCGGTTTGGTGTTTTCACGTCTAGAGCACTGCGGTTTCGTGAATCATTCTGTCTTCGGCGAAACGGGCGAGGTTGAGCAACTGGGCATCGATTAGATCTGTCTTGCCGGTAAGAATTAAATCGCTCAGAATTTTACCGGTTGCGGGGGCGTGCATCACGCCATGGCCACTGAATCCGTTGGCCAGAAAAAATCCAGGGACTTCGGAGACCTCGCCCAGTATGGGATGGTGGTCGGGCGTCATCTCATAGAGGCCGGCCCAGGCGCGCTTGGGATTCACCGGTAAATCGGCGAAGCAGGGAATGCGGTCCGCGGCGTGAATCAAGATCTTCTCGACGAAGGCGGGATCGAATTCCGTCTTGAATCCGGGCGTTTCTTCGGGATCATTCCAGGCCAGCAGGAATCCGCGACTCTCGGGACGGAAATGAAATCCGTTGGACATGTCGATGATCATGGGCGCGGTGTGGGGAAACTGGGCGAAGGGTTCGCTGGGGACCAGCATGCGGCGTAGCGGCTCGACGGGAAGATCGATGCCTGCGAGTTTCGCTACGCTTGCGGCCCAGGGTCCGGCGCAGTTTACGACTTTGCGGGTTGCGATGGTTTCTGTGCCGATCTGGACGGCGCAGATGCCGGACTGGTCGCGCTGAATGCCGGTCACGACCGCGTTCTTGCGCAGGTGGGCGCCGTGATCGCAGGCCCAGGTCATGAATCCATTCATGGCGCTGTAGGGATCGACAAAGCCGTCGGTGGAGCAGAAACTTCCGCCGATGATATCGTCGCCGCGCATCTGCGGGAACATGGTGCGGATCTCGGAGCCATCGACCATGCGCACGTTTTTCAATCCCATGGCCACTTGCTTTTCGTAATTCGCGCGTAGATAGGCGAGATGGCGATCGGCAGTGGCGCAGAAAAGATAGCCTTGCGGGCGGTAATCGCAGGGGAATCCCAGGCGGTCTTCGAAGCCGGCGTAAAACGGGATCGAATAGAGGGACATCTGGATGTTGACGGGGGTGGAGAACTGGGCGCGCACACCGCCCATGCTCTTGCCGGTCGATCCTTTACCGGTGGAGGATTCACGCTCGAGGACGTGAACGTTGCGGCATCCGGCGGCGGTCAGGTGGTACGCGATGCTGGAGCCGACGATGCCTGCGCCGATGATGACTGCTTCTGCCGTTTGCATGAGTACAAGAGCCAGCGCCTGAAGGCGCGTCTCTCCTTAGATTCTACGCGGCATGGCTTTGAGGGCGTGCGTTTTCCGAGACATGGGACACCCCACTTGATGTTCTTCCGGGAACCTCGATCTAAGTCGCGAACCGAGCATTCTAAACATTGCATGGTTCGTCGTCACCCCGACTAGTCGTCGGGTGCAGTTTGACTTGCGCGCCGGGCCGGTTCGGCGGGAGATCCGTTCGACTGCGCTCGCGGCAGGCTCTTCACTTCGCCTGAACAACGGCTACGTTCAGGATGACGCCGCAGCCAAGCCTGGGTCCGAGACGCTCCTGTGGTACATGGACCTTTGGGGGCGGTCATCCCGGTTAGAGTCTGGAGTACTCCACCTCGGTAATCTTGTTTCGGGTTACTGGCAGCCCTAGTCTGAACGGGCATGGATTTGCGTTGTCTCGTCTTCTCGTCTGACGATGCTTCTGCTCCGCTCATTTGCCAGGCGCTGGCCGAGCTGGGGGCCGAGGCGGATCACTGTCCGGATGCAGCCGCGGCGATCGGCCGAGTGGCTAGCGAATCGTTTCAGATTGTCATTGCAGACTGGGACGAGCAGCCCAACGCGGAATATCTTTTGAAAGCGGCGCGCGCGCGCAAGTCTACCGAGCGGGCGCTCACGCTGGCGATTGTGAGCGACGATGGGAGCGTGCCCAAGGCGCTGCAAGCGGGCGCGAATTCGGTGCTGCGCAAGCCGATTCTGATCAACCAGGTCCGGGACACGCTGGAGACCGCGCGCTCTCTGCTCAAAGCCAAGCAGGACTCGGCCACGGCCATGGCAAATGCGACCGCGTCTGCAGCTTCGGATGAGGGTTCTTCCCTGCCTGCTTCGGCGAGCCGACTGGGAAATGAAGCCCAGTTGCGCGCCGGGGATTTTTTGACATCGGCCCAGCCAGCTCCAGGTGCGCAATTCGACACCGAGTCTGAGCAGCAGAAATCGATGGAGCCAACGGCTGCCCCAATTGATCCATTGGCAGAACTGGAGCCGATGGCGGCGGCGGTAAGTCCGGAGCGTACGGAGTTGAAAGCACCCGCGCCGCCGGCGGCGCCAGCGGCTCCGCAGTCAAACGAGCCGCGGGGGCTGCAGTGGTACTTGAATCAGCGCGCGGTGACGTTGCCCTCGGCTCCATCGGTGGCAATGCCCGCGCCGCCTCCGCCGCAGCAGCCGGAGTTGATGGGCTACGATCAGATGGCAGCGCATCCGGACTCGGCGCCAGTGAGCGCGCCGGCGATTTCTGAAACGCAGGCTGCGCCAATATCGCCGATGGCATCACTCTCTGCCGCTCCAACGGCAGCTCGCGAGCAGGCAGCGGAAGCGGAACTATTCTCTTACATTACCGAGGGAAGCGACTCGGCGGACGATTCGGAAAGAGTGAGCGGTAGCCATTCTGGATTGGGGAAGCGCGCCATCCTGTTCGCAACTGTTCTGGCGGCGTGCGCAGTCGTAGCGGCGCCGCAAGCGCCCTGGCATCCTGCAACGCAAAGATTATGGGGCCGCGGCGGGCGTGAGCTGCACGCGTGGCTGAATCCGCAGCCGGTTGCTCCGGCGTCTGCTCCGGAGACACATGAGAACTTCGGGCGGGCCGGCGACGAATACAAGCTGCCGGTGAGCGAACCGATCCCGGACGCCACCACCGATCCTTCACAGATTCGGGTCGAGCCCGTGATCGATCCTACGGCGAAGAAGCCGGATGACGGAGCCGATCCGAATGCGGATGGAGCTGCAAACGCGGGCTCAGGAGCGCAGCCGGGTGTGCAAGCACCTGGCACCCAGGTACAGGCGAATCCGTCGCAACCGAATTCCGCGGCAGCGGGCGGTGGGACCGGATCCGCAGCGGCAGGCAATGCGCCGGGCACGGGATCGTCTGTGGCGCCGCCTGCAGTGGTACAGCCGGGCGCTGTTCCTGCTCCGTCAGGTTCGGCGGCTACACCACAAAGCGGGAGCCCGGCGGCGCCCTCGCCTGCAAATTCTTCCTCTGGTGCTCCGGTCACACCGGTGACTCCCGCGGCTTGGGTGCCGACGCAGAAAACGAACACTCCGGTGCTGGTTGCCGCTTCGACGCCTCCGATTCCTTCCAGCCTGAAATCGCAGATGGCTTCGACGGTGCCGGATGCGGGCGGGAATCGAGCCCCGGAGACGGCGTTGCCTTCGATCGAGCCGGTCGCAGTTCCGGAATCATCGGAGCGGGCCTTGCTGGCGGCTCAGCCGGCAATCGCATATCCCAACAATGCGAAAGGACAGCAAGGAACGGTCATTCTGCAACTGCTGATCGGGCGCGATGGCAGCGTGCAGGACGCCAAGTTCCTGCAAGGATCGCTGGCCTTTGCGCGGGCGGCGATTGACGGCGTGAAAGTGTGGAAGTTTAAGCCGTACATGATGAATGGACGTCCGGTGTCGGTGTCGACGCAGATGACGATTAGCTTCCGGCCTGGACAGTAAGCCTTGCTTTCTTGACCGTGCGAAAAATCGGGTGCAGAGACGGGATTTCACCACAGAGGGACACGGGGTACGTCGCCGAGCTTGCGCCGGATCTGCCGCACTCCCTAACTGTCGATTACACAGCGTCTTCCGTCTACGCGTCCACTGTCTATCCATGCCAGGGAAACTCGTTGGTAAGCGGAAATGGCACAAAATCGGGCAGCCGGGGGTTCCGAATACGCATCTACCGGATATAATGTCTAAAGTCCCTGCGGAAGTTTCCCCTTCCAGAAGACGGCCAAAACTGATGTCCATGAAAATTAAAGCAGCGATCCTTGTCACGTCCCTTGCGGTACTCGTGTTCGTCGTCGCCGGTTCGATGGGAGGCGTGCATGCCTCCTCGAACGACGGCGCTTACCGCCAACTGGAAGTCTACAGCGAAGTGCTCTCGCGGGTGCAGGACGAGTATGTGATCGAGCCGAACATTCCGAAAGTGACGGACGGTGCCTTGCACGGTCTGCTGGAATCGCTCGATTCGAACTCCAGCTACATGAGCCCCGAAGCCTACAAGTCATACGAAGACCACAAGAACCAGGGCAAGGGCGATATTGGCGCGGTGGTCTCGAAGCGCTTCGGTTATGCCGACGTGGTCACTGTGCTGCCTGAGTCACCGGCCGAAAAAGCCGGGATTGAGCAAACCGACATTTTCGAATCGATCGAAGGCAAGAGCACGCGTGAGATGTCGCTACAGGAAATTCGGAATCTACTGGCCGGAGCTCCGGGAACGAGTGTGAACGCGGAAGTTGTGCACGGACGGCAGCCGGCGGAGCCACAGAAGATTTCGATTACCCGCGCAATCGTGCCTGTGCCTCCAGTAACCGACAAGATGATGGATGATGGCATCGGCTATGTGAAGGCCGAAGCTCTGACCAAAGGGAACGCACAGGAGGTTGCGGCAAAGATCAAGGGGCTGGAAAAATCGGGCGCGAAGAAGATTCTTCTCGACTTGCGCAATTGCGCCGAAGGTGACGAGACGGAAGGCATCGCGGTCGCGAACCTGTTTCTGAATCACGGCACGATCACGTATCTGCAAGGCCAGAAGTTTCCGCGGCAATCGTTCAACGCCGATCCGGCAAAAGCGATTACGACGCTGCCGCTAGCGGTGCTGGTGAATCGAGGGACGGCAGGAGCGGCTGAAATTGTGGCCTCCGCGATTCTGGAAAACGCTCGCGGAGATGTGGTAGGAGACAAGACGTTTGGCGATGGATCGGTGGCCAAGACGTTTC
This sequence comes from uncultured Acidobacteriaceae bacterium, assembly GCA_963772045.1. Classification (GTDB taxonomy): domain Bacteria; phylum Acidobacteriota; class Terriglobia; order Terriglobales; family Acidobacteriaceae; genus Sulfotelmatobacter. Next base: position 842,632 of record CAVYWC010000010.1, read on the forward strand.
AATTGCCCGACGGCGGGGCGTTGATCCTCTCCATTGCGAAGTACTACTCGCCCAGCGGCAAGGCGATTCAGGACGTTGCGGTGACGCCCAACGTGCTGGTCGCGGATCAGGCCGACAACTTTGTTCCCGATGATGAAGAAGAGACCGCGCCGCCGAATGAGGCGCAGCCAAAGAAATCGACCGACGACCAGATGAATAAAGCAGTCGAGGTTCTGAAGAGCCGGTCGAGCTAAGGTTTCGTTTTCAAAATGAATGGAATCGCGCGTCTTACCGGCGCGCGATTTTTTTTTGGTTCGCGCTCCGGAGTGCTGACTTTGCATTCGGGTCTAGAAAATCCCCACTTCTCCTAAAAGCAAGAGAAGTGGGGCACCCTGCGGCCAGGAATGGGCACCGGGTTCAACGCTCCTTTTCAATGCCGCTAATGTCTGAGGTGCTATCCTGACCTCTTCACCGTCATGAAGTCGATTTATGAAGATCTGCCCGAGGTGGAAATCGGCGGGCGCAAGCTTGTGGGCCGCGTGCTGTTCGGCCTGCTGGTGCTGCTTTCGGCTCTGATCGGAGCGACTGCTGGCCTGCTGATTGTCTACACCACCGATCTCCCTCAGGTCGATGCGCTGGAAGCCTACCGTCCGAGCTCGATCACCGAGATTTATGACGATCACGGACGCGTGGTGGGCTCGTTCGCGCTACAGCGCCGCGTGGTGGCGGCGTATGACGATTTTCCGCCCGTGCTGCGGGACGCGCTGGTCTCCATCGAAGACAAGGATTTCTACCGCCATTCCGGCATTAACTTCTGGCGGATTGTGGGCGCAGCTTATCGCGATATTGAGTCGGGCGGGAAGGTGCAGGGCGCGTCCACTCTGACGATGCAACTGGCGCGCAATCTTTTTCTCTCGCCCGACCGGTCGTTCCACCGCAAGGTGCAGGAAACGATGCTCGCCATCCAGATCGAACGCCACTTCACCAAGCCGCAGATTTTCACGCTCTATGCCAACCAGATTTTTCTCGGACACGGCGTGTACGGGTTTGAAGCGGCTTCGGAGTATTACTTCAGCAAGCCGGCGAAGCAGCTCACTCTGGACGAAGCCGCGCTGCTGGCCGGATTGCCCAAGGGACCGGGGGTGTATTCGCCGATCAATCATCCCGATCGCGCGGAGAAGCGGCGGAATCTTGTGATCAACGCGATGCTGGAAGACGGCAAGATTACGGCGGCGCAGGCTGACGTAGCGCGCTCTGCGCCGCTGGCACTGCATCTGGCGCACGATCCGAATTCGCTGGCGCCTTATTTTGTCGAGGAGATTCGGCGGTATCTCGAAGGGAAGTATGGAGCTGATCAAGTGCACGAAGGCGGACTGAAGGTGTACACCTCGCTGGACGTGGATCTGCAGAAAGCGGCAAACCAAGCCGTGCTCGATGGCTTGGCTGCGTACGAGCGTCGTCACGGATGGAAGGGTCATCTGGAAAACGTTGCAGACCAGGGCGTCACGTTGGAAAAGTATTCGCATCCTGACTGGGAGGACGAGCCCGAAGCCGGGGGATACGTTCATGCGCTGGTCACTGCGGCCGGCCCTGGAATCGCCACGCTCAAATTTAGCCGGTACACCGCCGCGCTGGGGCAAGCCGATGTCGCCTGGACGGGGCAGAAGCTGGCGAACATTCTGAAGGCGGGCGATATCTGTTACGTGAAAATTCTGTCGCTGGGCGCGAATGGAGCGGCCAAGGTCAGCCTGGAGCAGGATTCCGGCGCGCAGGGAGCGCTGCTGGCACTCGACAACACGACGGGGGGAATCAAGGCTCTGGTGGGCGGACGCGACTTCAATGACTCCAAGTTCGATCGCGCAACGCAGGCTTTGCGCCAGGTCGGATCGTCGTTCAAGCCGTACGTTTACACAACCGTCATCGACGAGGGTGCGAGTCCGGACGACACGATTTTGGACGAGCCGGTGAGTTTCGAAACTCCATCCGGACCGTACTCGCCACATAATTACGACGAAAAATTCGAAGGGATCATCACGCTGCGGCGAGCGCTGGCGCAATCGCGGAACATTCCGGCTTTGAAGCTGGCGAGCAAAGTTGGAATTAAAACTGTGATCGACTATGCGGAACGGTTCGGAATTACCTCGAAGCTGCCACCGTATTTGCCGGTGGCGCTGGGATCGGCGGAGATTACGCTGCTCGAGCAGACTTCGGCCTATAGCGTGTTCCCCAATGACGGAGTGCGCATCACGCCGCGCTACATCACGCGGGTCACGGATTATGAAGGACGTGTGATGGAGGAAGATTTCCCCGAAGTCAAAGACGTGATCAGCGAACGCACGGCGCGTATCATGACTTCGATGCTGCGCGAGGTTGTACTCCATGGAACTGGAATTGCCGCGTCACGGCTGCCGTTTCCCGTGGCCGGCAAGACGGGAACGACGAACGATTTCACGGACGCGTGGTTCGTGGGATTCTCCCCGACGATGACCTGTGGCGTGTGGGTCGGCTATGACGAGAAAAAATCTCTGGGGGCGAAGGAGACCGGGGCGCACGCTGCGCTGCCGATCTGGATGAACTTCATGACGGCAGCCATGGCGGGGAAAGATGCCGGGGAATTCCAGCCGCCGCCTGTGGTGCCGCGCACTGTGGGACAGAAGGTGGATACGCCGGACAACGCGCCGGAGAGTGACGAGAGCCACTAAGCGGCGGGCTAATCGGCTAGAACGCACAGGTCGCGCTGGGGAGAAATCATGTACCAGCTCCTATTTCTTTTTACCCTCACTTTGCCAGCGGTAGCGCAGGCGACGCCTCCCAGCGCGACTTCCGGTGAGACGAAGATAGACGTCGCGGTGACCTCTGTGCTGCAGCGGCAGGTGAACGCGTGGAACCATCATGATCTGGAAGCGTTCATGTCCGGATACTGGAATTCTCCTGAGCTGACGTTCTTCTCCGGCGGACACGAGAATCGTGGATGGCAGCAGGCTCTCGATCACTATCGCGCCACCTACACGGCCCCCGGCCACGAGATGGGCAAGTTGGAATTTGCGAATCTGCGCATCGAACCGCTGGGAGCCGATGCTGCGTTCGTGCGCGGCGAATACCATCTGACCCTGTCTGACGGCAAGACTCCTCACGGCTTGTTCACACTTGTGTTTCGCAAATTTCCTGAGGGATGGAAAATCGTGCACGATCACAGCTCTGCGGCGGAATAGCGGGATTGTCGTGAAACCGGCGCGTCGTCCAGACTGGACGGGCGAAGATTGCCGGCGTGCCGTGAATGGGCGCGCGGCGCTTACTTGTGCGCGACGCCTAGCCGCGCGGCCATTTCGTCGTAGAGAAATCCTTTTCCGGGACGATAGGGCTGCACCCATTCGCCATCGATGACGAATTGCGGAATGGCCCGCTTGCCGGTATTGCGGACGACTTCGTCGGCGGCGCCGGGCGTGGTTTCAATATCAATGTCGCGGTAGGGGATTTTGTGCTGGTCGAGGAAACGCTTGGCCTCGCGGCAATCCGGACAATAAAGGGATGAGTAAACAATCAGTTCCATGGAATAGATTGTAAGGGCTGACGCAATGAAGATAGCTCTCAACGACTTGACTGCGGCCCACTACGGGAGCAGGATTTACGGTTGCAGCCACGGAGGACGGCTTGTGGAGAAGGAACCGAATCGCCTCACGACTGAGCTTGAGCTTTACAGACTTCGGAAGCACGAGTGGCTCGGGCATCATTCCGGGGAGTACGTCGTAGTCAAAGGTGGCGAGGTTCTGGGTTTTTACCCCGAGTTCGCGGTTGCATACTCCGCCGGTGTAGCCGCATGGGGAGCAGGCGTTGATTTCCTGGTGAGGCAGGTCCTCGACTTCGATCCGGTCTTTTCGGTGTTTTAGGATGCTCGCGCTAGGTTCGTTTTCACTGCCATGACGGAATCAAACGCCGCCGCCCTGCCGCTCAAACCCATCGAGATTTTTTACGCGTACTCCCATAGGGACGAGGTCTTGCGCGATGAACTTGAGACGCATCTCAGCATTCTCAAAAGGCGGGGCGTCGTCTCTGGCTGGCATGATCGACGGATCGCACCGGAGCGCAGTGGGACGATGACATTAGCGAGCATCTGAATAGGGCGGATCTGATCCTGCTGCTGGTGAGCGCGGATTTCATTGCGTCCGATTATTGCTGGAATAGGGAAGTGACCCGCGCCATGGAGCGACACCAGCAACGGGAGGCGCGGGTCGTGCCGGTGATTCTCCGTGACTGCGACTGGGATTTCGCACCTTTTTCCAAATTGCAGGCTCTTCCGAAGGACGGAAAACCGGTGGCGGCGTGGGCCAACCGAGACGAAGCCTTCAAGAATATCGCGCTCGGGATCAGAAGCGTGGCGGAGGAACTAAACCGAAGGGTCCCTAGGCGTTCGAGCGGGCGCGCCGTTGTGCCGGCGTCCAGTCTCTCGATTCCGGCGCGCGAGTACTTGTCGCCCGTCCGCGATCGGCGCGACCTGATGATTCATGGGCCGCGGCTGAAGATCTTGTTCGGACCCCCGATTCTGGGCGCCGCAGCGCCCCCTCCCTACGGACCCGAACCTTCCGGCAAGGGAAGGTTCCTTGAGACCGACGCCCTTCTCGATATGGGGGCGGGACGAACAGTATTGGCACCTGAGGCTGTGCGGGCGGCCGGTCTGCCGCAGGTTGGTGAGACGATGATCATAACGGTAGGAGGGAGGCTCAGAGCTGGCATTTTCGCGGCATCGCTCCAGTTCCCTCGCCAGCGTATGAGAACGATCGACATTTTAGAGGTCTGTTGCTGCGAACTATCGAGCCCGCTGTTTCGGTGCCTAGTTGGGCGCGACGTTCTGTCCCGCTGGATCCTGGCGTATGACGGCCCGGTGGGAACGTGGCAAATCAGCGAGAGGACGGTTGATTCTTCCATCGAGCCGCCAGAGGGAAGCGACCTTTACGGTGGGTAAGGAGGAGGTGCAGTGCCCGCCGTTCAGATGCGCATGGGCATGACGATGTAGCGGTATTTGTAATCGTCGCCTTCGGCGGGGCGGAGCTGGCCGGCGGATTGGGGATCCTTTAACTCGAGGCGCACTTCGCTCGAACCGGCGGCTTTGAGAAAATCGACGAGATAGACGGCATTGAAGCCGATCGTCAGCGGATCGCCGGTGTAGGGAGCTTCGACAGAATCTTCGGACTCGCCGGCTTCAGTGGAAGATGCGGAAATTTTGACTTCGCCTTTTTCCAGGCGCAAGCGCACGGCGCGCGAGCGTTCGTCGGCAAACTGCGCCACACGCAGGATCGCGGCATTCAGCTCATCGGCATTCAGGGGAACCACTTTGCTGTTGTCTTTGGGAAGGACGGCTTCGAAATTGGGGAATTGTCCGGTCAGTTGGCGCGAGGTTAACAGACGCGAGCCGATGCGGAAGAATAGCGTGGATTCATCCTTGGCGAATTCGACGGTGTCGGCGTCGGTGGAATCGAGCAGCGACTTCAGCTCGTCCATAGCCTTCTTGGGAACGAGCGTCTTCATCTCGCCGGAAACGCCTTCGAATTTTTCGCCATTGCGCTCGCAGTGAGCCAGACGGTGGCCGTCGGTCGCGACCATAGTGATGGACTCGGGTTTGAGCAGCATGAGCGCGCCATTGAGGGTGTAGCGCGATTCTTCATTGGAAATTGCGAATGAGGTGCGGGCGATCAGGCCACGCAGAACCTGCGCTGGAATCGTGATGCTGCCTGCGGAGGGAAACGCCGACAAGGTTGGGAAGTTCGATTTCGCCATTCCAACCATTTTTGTGTTCGAACGGCCGCAACGGATGCTGACCCAGTGATTCTCGAGGAGTTTGATGGTGACGTCAGCGTCGGGGAGGAGCTTTACGTAATCGTGCAGCTTGCGAGCGGGAATCGTGCACGAGCCTTCTTTCTTCACTTTCGCGTTGCACGAGGTGCGCAAACTCAGGTCGAGGTCGGTAGCCGTGATCGCGAGGCGGTCGCCCGCCGCTTCAAACAAATAATTCGACAGGATCGGGATGGTGGTCTTGCGCTCCACGACTCCCTGCGTCGCGGTCAACTCCCGCAGCAGTTCAGACCTGGTGACTGTGATTTCCATGGTTCCCGCGGCAACGGCGGCTTCCACCGGCATAAAATACATCTCCCCAAAAATCTTCCACTTCAGCCTACTTTGAACCCTACCTTATATCAAATATAAAACCTATAAAACCAGTAGTAACCGTAGGCGATGCGCAGAAGTGGAAAACTTGAACAACTCGCATGTTCTCACTGGCTTTCGGGCCCGCCCTTCATGTTAGTAATCCGTCCCCAACGATTCGGAGGCGGGAGTGAAACTTGGCCTCGCTTCCGATTTAAGCCTGGGTTTTCACAGCTTCCACATCCTATGCACAGTGGGGAAGAAGGAAAGCGTGAATTTCTGGCCGGACAACAGGGCGAATGCGCGATTATCCGCCTAATTGTTCGGTCAACTTGTTGACGAGCCTGTTCAAATCCTTGTCGTTCTTGCGCAACTCTTCGATTTTTTCGACTGAGTGCAAAACGGTTGTGTGATGCTTGCCACCAAACTGCCGTCCGATCTCAGGTAGCGAGGCTTCGGTCAATTGCTTAGCCAGATACATGGCGATCTGCCGCGGGTAAACGATGGCCCGCGAATTGTTCTTGGCCTTGATCTCGACCAGGCGGAGGCCGAACTGCTCGGCGACCATCTTCTGGATGGATTCGATGGTGACCTTGCGCGCCTGCGAGTCGATGAAGTTTTTTAAGACCTGCTGGGCGTAGGGCAAAGTGATTTCGGCGCCGATCAAAGACGAATGGGCCACCAGGCGAATCAGTGCGCCTTCGAGTTCGCGAACGTTGGAGCGAATGTTCGAGGCAACGTAAAGCGCGACGTCGGTGGGCAGCGTGACTTTTTCCTGCTCGGCTTTTTTCTGCAGGATGGCCACTTTGGTCTCGAGATCAGGCGGCTGAATGTCAGCAATCAGTCCCCACTCGAAGCGGCTGCGTAGCCGGTCTTCGATCTCCGCGAGTTCCTTGGGCGAACGATCGCTGGCGATGACGATCTGCTTCATCGATTCGTGCAGCGCGTTGAACGTGTGGAAAAATTCTTCCTGCGTACGTTCTTTGCCGGTGAGGAACTGAATATCATCGATGAGTAGGACGTCGACCGTGCGGAACTTGTCGCGGAAGCTGGTCATCTTCTCGTAGCGCAGCGAGTTGATCATGTCATTGGTGAACTTCTCGCTGGAGACGTAGCAGATGGCCGTCTGCGGCTGGCGGCGTTTGATCTCGTGGCCGATGGCCTGCATGAGATGCGTCTTGCCCATGCCGACTCCGCCGTACAGGAAGAGCGGGTTGTAGGCTTTCGAAGGACGCTCGGCGACGGCCTGACAGGCGGCGTGGGCAAATTGATTTCCGCTGCCGATGACGAAGGCGTCGAAGGTGTAGCGCGGATTCAGTTGCGCGGCGCCATCCCAATCGAAACGAGACTGAGAAGGAGAGGCGGCGGCAGCGGCGGCAGACAAGCCTCCATCATGGCGAACGGTTGTGGAGGCGGGATCGTCTTCGGGGGTGACGAACTTTACGTCATTCAGGCCGAGGCCGAGATTGTCGATCGCTTCCTGAATGAGGTCGGCGTACTTGTCGCCGGCGTGGCGGAACTCGACCGTCGGTACTCGGACAAAGAGAACGCCTCCGCTGGTATGGCTGTAGCGTGTGGGCTTGAGCCAGGTGTCGTAGGAGTGCCGGTTGATTTTCTTTTCCAGTGCGTCGAGAATGCGCGCCCATGGATTCGGGGAAAGAGTTGTGCTCGGAGCTGACATAATATGAATTGTTCACCACGGGGCTCTGGCGGCTGGTGAGAGCACCTGTTCTGATACCGCGATTGTCGAAGTAGCTTGAACCGTTAATTTTACTGCGGATTGCGCCTGTTTTCTCTCGCGCTGCTGCAAAAAAACTAAAGACGAAGTTTGAAAGCAGGGTCAGTCCGGCATACTAGCACAATTTTTTTCGTTGTGTGGAAATCTTTCGGCTGGAAAATTTCACGAAGATCTATTCATCGCTCGTATGCGGCGCGCTGTCAAGTGCCGCGAGAGTAAATGCCGCGCGAATGATGCAATGCGACGGCGCACGCGTGTTCTCGAAAATAGAAATCGAACTTGTGACGGCGAACATTGACCCGCGACGGGGCGCGTGCTACGCTGCGGCAGTTTTTGTCGACGGACTTTTGTTTTCGCGCCCGAAGGCTGCGCTAGGCGCGATCGGTTTTGGCCCCCTTTCCGCATCTGAAGATCCTCGGAAAATTGAGAGGAGGTCGCGATGTCCCATTTAGAATTCTTCGCTTCCACCAGATTGGTTTCGATTGCGGTGGTTGTGTTCGCGGCACTTCTCTGCCTCTCGTGCGGCAACTCCAACAACAATTCCATCTCGAACGCGCAGGCGCAGGCCCTTTCACAGGAGTTCGTCAGCGCAGTGCAATCCGCCATGACGGGCCAGTTTTACGGCGGTGGGCCGGGCGGTGCCCACGCGAGTCTGTCGAAGATCATTCGCGAAGCACGTCCGGAGACGTCGTCGGGTTGCACGCCGACGTCGAGTGGCCAGACCTGCATTTTTCCCATCTCGTATACCGGGCCGTGTCCCGCCGGAGGAACAATCAGTGTCTCGGGCGATTTCGATATGACGCTTAATAGTTCCGGCACGGGCTCCGACAGCAGCACGCTCACGGTGACTCCGACGAATTGTGTCGTATCGAACCTGACTATCAACGGAGATCCCAACGTCACGCTGGCGACGACGATCGGCTACACGAACGACATTTTCGATTACCCGCTGACGATGACAGAGAGCGGTGGGATTTCTTACGGACCGCATCCTTCCGGAAGCTGTACGATGAATGTAACGCTAACGCTAGGACAGACAAGCTGCACGGTGAGTGGCAGGGTGTGTGGACAGTCAGTTAGCGGGAACTGCTAGGGGCGTTCTGGGCTCGCTGCCTTCGCGCCCGGACGAATGCGTCCGGGGCTACACGTTTAACCTTGATTCGCAATTCCGGGCCTACACGTTTTAACCTTACTTCGCGGTGAAGTCGGCGAACGACGCGACCTTTCCGATATAAACTCGCAGCGTACAGCGCGGACCCACGTGCGCGAAGGCGACTTCCAGCGCATCGGAGGGCTGCGCCACTTGCGCGGTTTCCATGGGAGCGCGCGCCACATCCTGCTTCTGATCGTAGATGCTGCCCGGTGTGACGTTCTTATTGACGACCAGCGTCCAATGATCGCGAGCGGGGATCGGATAGACGCTATAGGCGCCGATAGGAATCACGGAGCTGCCCAGCGTGAGTTCAGCTTCGGTGAAAAGGGTCATGGGCGCGCCGCCGGGAATCATGGGCTTGCCGTTGGCAATCTTCTCTTTGTTTGTAGGAATGGGGTTGTAGCGCACGTAAACCTGGCGTCCATCGTCGAGATTGCAGGTGGTCTGTGAAGTCGGCGCATTGGCGGATTGCGCTGCGAGCCACGGGGTCCACAACAGCGAGACGAGTACAGCTCTGCTGACGATAGCTCTCCTGAGAAGTGGGGCAGACATGGGGAAAGCCTCCGGCACAGAAGTGTAGCGCTGTACAGGCTTTCAGGCAAAGACCTTTGCTCTGGGCGCGAGAGATTTAGCGGGAAAAATAGTCTGATTGCCATGATCCCTGGGGCGGGGGACTGGAAGAGTCTCGTTCGTCGTGGGCCTTCGGTTACGTTTTCCGGGCAACCGGCGATTGCTAACGTCATGAGCAGGTACGAGTGTGTTGCGTACCAGACAAAACGAGGGCTCACTCATGGCGAAAGCAAAACTCAGGGTTCTTTATGGCGAGGGGGAACAAGAGATTTTGAACCAGCAGTCCGCAGCGATGGAAAAGGCGGGCCACATCCTGCAGCCGGTGATTGGACGTAAAGCTATGGAAGAAGCTCTGAAGAAGAGCGTATTCGACCTGGTTGTGCTGGGATCGAGTTTGAGCCGTAACGACCGCCATCATCTGCCTTACATGGTGAAGAAGACGAACGCGGAGACCAGCGTGCTGGTGCTGCACGCCGATGGAAGCCGGCATCCGTACGTGGACGCGTGCGTGGATAGCGGATCGAGCATGGAAGCCGTGCTGACGCGGATCGAAGGCATGAAGATCGCGGGCATGATGCCGGCAGCGGCCGCGGCTGGGGCGGGACGGTAAAGCAAAAGCCGGGATCGGTTGCGAATTCGGGGCGGAATCCTAGGGCGGCCTTTTCCCGGCCGCCCGTTATCTTTGTCTGACCGGTGGAATCAGCGGGGTTACGAATCACGATCATCAACAGGTGGAACAACGAGCCGATTGGGCTTTCCCCTCACGCCGGAAGTGCCTTCGATCTAGTCACAGAGTGGGAGCGCGACGAACCTACTTCACGGACGCAGGATGAATCTAGTTCATCACAAGTGGAACACTCCAAGGTTGTGCAGGACTCTGCAGTTCTCCGACCACGATCTCCGCTTTGTTATTAGCACTGTAAGTGGGAGGAAGGAACTTCCCATGCGGGGCATACCCACAACGCAGAGCCAATCGCAGAGGCTCTCTCACGGGCAAGTCAGTTGGGCAGTGTTCGAGATAGAGCCGCATGGCGGCCCGCATTGCATCTCAACGTTGCACGTCGCTCCGCCGTTACTCCCATAAGCGAAGACTATGAACGTACCTGAGGCACCAGTCGAGCACTTGGCCGAACCGGTGCTGCTGATGGAAATGTCTGACGTGGGCTGCCATCCCTGCGTGCCCTGCGCGCACGCGCCCCAAGTCGCGACAGCCGGCTTCACAGGGGACGGCGACGAAGTGTAATAAGCGATGGCCGTGAACTGGGCTTGTCCTTCGGCTGTGGCTGGCGAGATGGAAATCGCTTTCAGCGTGTGCGGAGACGATCCGCAAGCCAGTGTAATGGTCGCGGCGACAAGTACTAAGAAAAAGGAAATCTGAGGCGCAAACTTTCTCATGGCAGACCTCCTGCCGGAGTGGGAAGCCGGCTGAATGCTGATGGTTGCCCGCGAAGAAATTATGGATCAGGCACATCTCCCCCAGTTGCTCCAAACGCCTTTGGGGGTGTCCAAGCAGGCCCTCAGGCGCTAAAGCGCGGTTACCATGGGGACAATCTTTCGGCGCGGCTGTCATGCCGCGCCCTTTCAAATCATGTCGACGTTGTGGGTCACGCGAAAATCCCCAAATCATGGACGTTGCGAGGCATGGGAAATTATTCACGAGACGATCTTCAAATCACGGTCGACCCAATTATGGATGGAACTATGGAATCGTCCTCGGTGCGGGGCGGCCGGCGGCTTTGTGATCCTTGGGATAGACGACAAGATGGCGGCGCATACCTTCGCCTTCGCTCTCGGTGAAGAGATCGGCTTCATCGCGCAGAGCAAGATGCACGATGCGGCGCTCGCGCGAGGACATAGGAGTGAAGTGGTACGGAGATCCGGTTTGACGCACCTTTTCGGCGGCAACATTGGCCGCCATGCGCAGTTCCTGGATGCGCACCGAACGCTGATTCTGGCAGTCGAAAGAAACTTTCTCGTGCTCGCCCGAAGGCAGGCGCAGCATTTCGAGCGCGAGCAGTTCGAGGGCGCGCAGGAGTTCTCCGCCACGGTCCAGCAGCAGAGTGGAGTCGGGTCCGGCGAAGTCGACGAGAATCTCCGGCTTTTCCCAGTCGCGGTTCTCGGGCAGCGGCGGGTCGACCACGATCCGATATTTCAGGCGAAGTCCGCCGTGAGTGACGACGGTCTGGAGAAATTCGTTGATCTTATTGGCGGCGGCGAGTTTGTCGGATATGGGCATGAATTCAGCTCTCAGCTAGCCTTCTGTTCACCTTTTTTGTCATCCTGAGCGCAGTCGAGGGATCCTGCGGAACTCGATCCGGGCACCATCCCGCCGAGGAGTTCCCGGCACGAAAATCGCGACGTGATGTAAATTCCTCGCCGAGCCTGTTCTCGCTTCCTCGCATCCACTGCGCTCACGATGACAATCACGGGCGTTGGTGCACGACTTCCTGCGTCGTAAAGAGTGCAGCCGCTACTTGTCTTTATCCTTCTTCCGCGCGCGCTTTTCCATGATTTCTTTCATTTCCTTGCCGAGCTTGGTGCGGTTCATGACGGCCTGCTGCGCGATGCTGATCACATTGACCACCGCATAATACAGGTTCAGACCGGCGGCCAGCCGAAAGAAGATGAAGCCCATGAATAGCGGCATCATCACGTTCATCATGCGCTGCTGGGAGGGATCCATGCCCGCCTGCGGCGTCATGCGCTGTGTAAGCAAACTGCTGATGACCATCAGAATCGGCAAAATGTAGATCGGATCGGCGGCCGAGAGATCATGGATCCAGAGCCAATGGGCATGGCGCAGATCGAGTGCCGTGTCGAGCATGCGGTAATAGGCAAAGAGGAACGGCATCTGAATCAGCAGCGGCAGGCATCCGCCGGCGGGATTCACTCCCTCTTTCTTATAAAGTGCACTGATCTCCTCGTTCATCGCGGCTTTTCGCGGATCGCGCAGGCTGTACTTTTTGTACTTTTCCTGAATCTGTTTGATCTGGGGCGCGACGCGCTGCATCTTCAGCATGGATTTCATCTGCGAGATGCGAAGCGGCAGAAGAGCCAGCGTGATGATGAGGGTTTGGACGACGATGGCCCATCCCCAGTTGGGGACCATGTGGTAAAACGTCCAGCGCAGCCAGATGAAGAGCGGCTTGGCGAGAATGCCCCACCAGCCGAAATCGACCAGGCCGCTCAGGTCGTTATCGGCGCCGGTAAGGCCGGGCACGGAAATCTTTTTTAGAACGTTTAGTTCTTTTGGACCCGCGAAGAGTCGTTCTACTGTCGGACCATGCAGGTTGCCAACAGCCGCGCCAAGCACGTCCACATTGGTTTTCTCCGCATCCGGTTTCTGCGGGTCGCGCGGGATTGATAGCGGGTTGCGCAGCGTGACCATATCCGCGGTCGCGGGATCGTCGGGAATGAAGATCGCCGCGAAATACTGATCGTTAGGACCGGCCCAGTGGAATGGGCCCGGGATGGTGGCCCCGCCGCTGACTTTCTTGATCGCGAGCCGCTCGATGTTCTTGTTGAATTGATAATCAATCAGTCCCTTCATGTAGAACGGCGCGCTGGTCTGATCGCCGAAGCCCGATGGCCACGCCGGCAGCGCAGGCAAGGGACTTCCTTTGTACGCGACCGCAGTTTCGATTCCAACCACATAGGATTCGTCGAAGTGGAAGGTCTTGCGAACGGCGAGATCGTGATCGGAATACTCGAACGTTACAGTCGTGGGCGAGGTCTGCGTGCCTTCGACGGACGGAACATAGAGCGCCGAACTTAGCCGGTTGCGCAAGCCTTCGTCATACGTCCATAGCGACAGCGGATATCCGTAGAGCTTGGCAGCTTGCGGGTTGACGAGATCAAGCGGGCCATTCTGCGCGTCGTTGTTGTATTTTTTCAGGATCCAGGATTTGACCTGCGCGCCCTTGTTGGTAAACGTGATGCGGTAAAGATCGTTCTCGATGACAGTGTCAGTTTCGCTCGGGGCTTGCCTGGTCACTCCGGTTGGAGCTACGGCCGCGGGGATGGCCGCGGCTTCCGTGGTTTCGGCCTGATTCTGCGCGGGCTGAGTTGCGCTCTGAGTATGCTGCGGCTGCGGAGCGGGTGGCTGAGGGAAGTACTTTTTTAAGAGAGGCTCAAACAGGATCATGGCCACAAAGGTGACCAGAAAGATCAGGAGGAGACGCTTCTCATGGCCGGGCTCGTGTTGAGGATTTTGATATTCAGCCAAGTGAATTGATTCCTTACAATCCGTGGCGACATACGCGCGCCGTCGGTGGTCCGCTGTTAGTCGTTCTTGAAGGCCGCAGCACGGGGTCGTAGCCTCCGTGCGCGAAGGGATGACAGCGCAGCAGCCGCCACAAAGCGATCAAGCCGCCGCGAAATATGCCGAAGCGCTCGACCGCTTCCATCGCGTATTCAGAACATGTGGGCACGTAGCGACAGGCCGGGGGGAACAGGGGCGAGATGGCCCACTTGTATCCTCGCAAGGCCTGCAGGGCGACATTTCTGGCGATCTGACGCATCTTTATTTATTTTCGAGCTTTAAATTTGTTTTCCAGCTTTAATTATCTCGCTGTCCGAAATTATTTTCTGTCTTCCGAGGTCTCGTTTTTCGCAATTTTCGGGTTGCAGGTTGCGTTCTCAGGCCGATTCGCGAGCTTCTGTTCCACGACTACGAGTGCCCGCTGAACCTCGTTCAGCAAAGTCTCGAAGTCCAGCTTGAGCACCGATTTCTTCGGATTGATCACGATATCCGCGTTCGGCGCCTGGGGCGGCCGCGAAAGACGAACGGCCTCGCGCAAGCGGCGCTTCATGCGATTGCGATCGACAGCTCCTCCCAGTGCGCGGCCAACCGTGAATCCTACCCGAAGGCCGGTGGCAGCATCCTCTTTGTTATTAGTACGAGCATTAGGGACCGTTGTCTCGTCCGGTCTCCGCGCCAGATAAAAAACAGTCATGCTGGCGGAGAAATGCCGGCGTCCCTGCTTGTACACGCGTTCGAAGTCGGAGTGACGCAGCAAACGAGTGCTGCGCGGAAAAGTTGCTCGGCCGCGGCGCGGCGCCACACTCTGGTTCGATCTCGCGGGCACACTGGCGTTCACGGCGCCTCAAACTCGATCTTCATATAGCGGGTGCGCGGAGTGCACCGCGCCACAGGGAAATTACTCGCGGAAACCAGGTTTCACCGAGACCCGCTTGCGCCCCTTCGCTCGACGGCGGGACAAAACTTTCTGACCGCCCTGGGTCTTCATGCGCGAGCGAAATCCGTGCTTCTTCGATCGCTTGCGCCGGTTGGGCTGGAACGTACGCTTAGGCATGAAAAATGGCTGCTCCTGATTGCTGCTACGGTGTTAAGGCAAACAACGAGTATAAATCACGAGGCTTGTTATACGCCAACGGCGGGACTCACCTGGGTAGCGGTGCCGTTTGGCAGCGCATTCGGCGTGGAGGAAACACGCCGGTGGAAATCAAACGGCACTACTGCCCTTCTGTAAAGCCTGGCCGGGTCTCACGCAGGTGGTGTAATATCGCAGAGAGTCCCGCGTTCCTCGCTCAGAAAAGGCCGGAGAGGTGGCAGAGTGGCCGAATGCGGCGGTTTGCTAAACCGTTGTACGGGCTAACACCTGTACCGAGGGTTCGAATCCCTCCCTCTCCGCCAGCCGTCTGGTTTTCAACCAGTTGCTAATGCGACTTTCCGCTCGCGATGCCTCACAACTCCCTGCGTAAATTAGTGTCCTGAAGATGTCCCGAAGCTTTGACAGGTGTATAGTCTCGGGACATTGAAGTTCGGCTCTGATGGTTCTCCTCGTCAAGGGTGTCCTCTGGGGGTTGGAAAAAAGTCTGTGCTTACAGTAGCCGGGTTCACAGGCGCACTTGGAAGTGGCCGCCCTTCAGGATGTCCTGTGCCGACAGCAATCCATTGCACACCAGCGTAAGAATTTAGGTTAGAATTACGAACCAATCAGCGGCATGAATGGGAGTGCCGCCGCTCCGAGTGTGGGGGACACTCTGGCCACCCGACCGCAGAACCGGGAACCACTAAAGGCGCTTTTCGAGGTTGCCTTGGACGAGGATCCAACTAAGCGACTCGCGTTCTTGAGGGAAAGGTGGGTTGACCCGAGCCTCTACGCGGCAATGGAACGTCTGCCTGCCGAGCATGAGCAGGCTGGTGCTTTTCTTTCCACTCCGGTGATGGATGATCTGCCACGGTAGCCTAATTACACCAAGAAGCAGTTGCGTTTAGATCTCTGGGGGCGATCCGACGATGGCTGGAACACAGAAAACGGAATTCCGTGATTATCGTATAGAGCCTAACTTTCCACCCCTTGTTATTTACACAAGACAACACACAGAGATGACAGTCGATGGAGTTCGAAACTCAATTGACCGGTATGAAGCCGCCTTTAGAAATGGCTATGAGATTAAGCCCGGCACGCTTCTTAAGGATATTGATCAGAAAAAACTGTTAAGCCGTGGCGCCGTCGTTCCCATGAGCATGTGGCAGATGTTCAATCTTCTGCGTTTCAGTTTTGATGCGACAGATCCGGATAATTTCTGGGGCGCACAAGATCTCCACAGTATCCAGGTGGGTGTTGTTGGGGGAGAGCCCCAGAATCGGGAAGCTCTGATGTTGCGTTTGTTTGGCTTTATTCACGATATTTCCAAGGGCATTTTCGGCATAGATATGGCTGACCAATTGGTGGTCGGAGGCGACATTTACCCCTTAGGCGTATATCCGCGTCAAGTCATAGGCAGAGGGGAGAAAGATATGGTTCCGTACGCCGCCTATGGCTTTAAGGAAAATGCCGATTGGAAGAACGGTGTCTATCCCAGGGATCCAACCGATCCTGATTATGAATATGGAATTTACTCTGATTTCGTAAGAAACGGAGACATGAGTCTCGATAAACTCGTTATGCTGTTTCAGCACGATAAGCATTTGCGCATCATTCTGGATCATATGGATCGAAATGATCATCAGGTACCGGAAGACTGGATGAAGGTATTTAGGTTTCTGGCGACCTATCATTCTTTCCACGCTCTCCATGATTTCGATACTTTGCAAGATGTCAAAGCCGGCCCTTTTTATTGGACAACGAATGCTGACGATAGAGCGATGTTGGCAAGCGGTATAGTTGAGAAAAATAAATTCAGAGATCTATATACGAAAACGGATCTCAAGATTGGATCCGCAGTTGTGGATGATGACACGTATCGTCGTGCGTATTATCCGGTAGTGCAGCAAATGTTGGATGAGTATTTTCCCAAACCAATTCTCGTTCCGGTTATGAGCAATCGCCTGCCGCGGTTTCTTCGACTCGTGGAAACCAATGATTTGGTAGAGACTCTGGGTCTTATATCGCCGGCGGTTCAATTTGTTCAGGGTGGTGGGGTTGTCCTCGCCGCTTCGGAGACAGAAAAACCACTGAAAGGAGAACTCATCAACGGATTTCTGGAGCTTTTGCGTGTGAAAGCTGTAAACGAAAAGGATCCGGATTTATCAAGGGATTTATCAAGAATAGTTCAGGAAATAGCGGGTGCGCTTCCGAACACTGACCAATTTTGTGGGATGGGGAAACCTATTAAAGAAGTGCTTACAGATTTTGATGCCACTTCCCGTTCGTTAGATTTGACGCTGGCTATCGCCAAGGCTGCTGCGGAGTTTCCAGCAAGAGTCGAGCCTGGTGCCGCGCCGAATTGCAATTAAGAGTTTATGAGAAGTCACGGCCACTCGGCCGCATCTTTGGGCCAGAAACAGCGTTCTAAACGCCAAGCAGCCAACGCTGCATGCCGAAAATGTGAGGAAGCTCGCAAAAGGAACCCTGCTTCTTGGGGTTTCAGGAAAAGAGGTAAGGGTGCAAACCACCGCGGCGATCGCACAATCGGACCCGCCTGGCCGGCCTCATCTGAAGCGCGTATTGAATCTTTGCGACCTTGTCTATTACGGAATCATCCTGACCTCTCCGATTGCCGCGGTTCCGCTGTTTGGCGAGGCGCAAGTACTGTCTCACGGGCACGCGGTAACCACGCTTTTGCTGGCCATGATGGCAATGTCAGTGACCGCCGTCAGCTTTGGCCGCATGGCCAACGTATATCCATCGGCAGGTTCCGTCTATTCCTATGTCAGTAGAACATTGAATCCGCATTTAGGATTTATTCTGGGATGGGCGATGGTGTTGGAGTACCTCTTCCAACCCATTCAGAACGCACTCTATGCGGTTTTGGCGATCCACCGCATGGTGCCGCAGATTCCGTTTGCCGTACTGGCCGCGGTCACCGTGGGATGTATCACTGTGCTGACCGTTCAAGGAATCAAATTTAACGCGCGCACTAACGAAGTGTTGCTGGGATTTATGATGCTGGTTACAGCGGCGTTCCTGGTGCAAGCCTTTCGCTACATCGTGCTGCATCAGCATTTCGGCGGCCTTTTCTCCATGCAGCCGATTTACAACCCGGGGACCTTCGATCTCCGCGGCTTGGCAGCGGGGACGTCGTTCGCGGCCCTGGTGTTTGTTGGTTTTGACGGTGTCTCTATCCTGGCCGAGGAAGTGAAAAATCCGAAACGAAATGTGCTCCTCGCCTCGGTGCTGGTTTGCGTCTTCACCGGACTTTTCAGCGGCTTGCAAGTCTACCTGGCGCAGCGGGTGTGGCCCGACTACACTACGCTGCAAAATCATGAAACCGCTTTTATGGATGTGGCGCGAATGGCGGGCGGACCTTTACTGTTCGCAGCCTACGGAATTTTACTGCTGGTTTCGAGCATGGCCTGTGGACTCGCAGGCCACGTCGGCGCCGCCCGGCTGTTATATAGCATGGGGCGTGATGACGTTTTGCCAAGGAAGACCTTCGGCCATTTGAGTTCCAAGAGAGGTAATCCGGTTTACAACGAGTGGATTGTCGGGGTCGTTGCGTACGTCGCGGTGCTGTCGATCCCTTGGCAACACGCGGCTGAGATCGTCACGTTCGGCGCGTTGCTGGTTTTCACGGCAGTCAATCTGGCTGCCTTACTTCATTTCTGGTATTCGCCGGAAAGACTCGAGCGTCGGCGGTTTTTCATCGACGCGTTCGTTCCGGGATTTGGCTGTATTTTCTGTTTTGTTCTGCTCCTTGGGTTGCAATCGTGGACAAAGTACGCTGGGTTGGCTTGGCTGGGCATTGGGCTGGTGTATGCCGGCTACCGGACGCGAATGTTCACTCTGCTGCCGCAGGTTTTGGATTTCAATGAATCCTGACCGGTCATCAAATATAGGATGAGACCTACTTATCCTGGACTGGGAACTACCGCCAACTCGGTCGGCGTGTTGTTCATGGTATCTTCCTGACCTGCCCCCAGCTTTCGTTCACGTAAGAATACGACAAGTTACAACTGCCCTATCTCCGGTTTGAGCGGGGATGGGGGTCTGGGGCAAGGGGCCGGCGTTTGAGACCTCTTGCCCCTCATTGAGCTTCGTACAAGCTCAACCCTACCGCGTTGCTCTCGAGTCACGAGCAATTCGGAAGTTCTCTTGGACGGTACCGGCAAATTCACTGCTCTGTATTCTGCTCATGCATCGTCGCCAATCCCCACAATTATGTCGCCCTGAAGTGTATGGCCTTACAATGCGCGTCGAATTGCGCCTGAAGAGATCTCTGGTACTCTTCGCGGTTAGGCCGATGCCCTGAACCCTTCGCTCGGAACGAAACGCTGGGGCAAGCGGAACAGGTAGCTTCAACGGGGATGTCGCTCAGCCATTTAGTAACGCGAATGGTTGGTTTCTTCATAGGGCGTTCCCGCCTTCAAAACAGTCCGCGCTGCACCTCAGCAACCACGACCGGAGTGGCGCAGGATTCATCGTCATTGGCGACTTGGTTGATCCGGCTGCTGACGGGGTAGCGCCGCATCTGACGCGCGTCATACGGTTTCAGCAGATCGCATATCTTATTGACGTTTTTCATGCCGGGATCGAGCCACAAGTCGTACTCGTCTCGGCGAACTATCACAGGCATGCGGACATGCACTGCCGACGTGACGGCATTAGGGGTAGTCGTGAGGATTGTGCACGATTTGACCCATTGCGCGCCCGGATCGCGCCATCCGTCCCAGAGTCCTGCAAACGCGAATAGCTCCCCGTCATTGATCTCGAAGCAAAAAGGCTGCTTGATGGTGCCCGCCTTCCC
>CAVYWC010000011.1:0-9374 GCA_963772045.1 uncultured Acidobacteriaceae bacterium
AACCCGCAATGTCCGCGGTGTCCCTAGCGCAGGGAGTCTAAGCGGCAAGGAGATCGTATGAAGAAGGCAGTAAGTAGTGGAATGTTATTGCTCAGTATCGGTGCGATGCTGCTATCCAGTTGTGGAACGCGGCACTGTCTCCAGACCACGATGGGGTGCGAGCCGGATCGCAGTGAAGGAGAGAAACCGTGCCGGGAGTTTGGCGGCCCGACAACAGGATGTCATGCGACCGGGCCCGGAGCGTATCTCGTCAATTGAGCCATCGACCTAGAGTCCCCGCGCGTGGAGCGAAGGTGGGCCATGTATTTGCAAATGAAGCTTCGCCATTACAAGTGCGCCGACTGCGGCACACCTTGCAAGACTACCTCTCCCAACGCGGTGCGATGCCCGAAGTGCGGGAAGGCGAGGGAGAAAGAGCGGAACCGGCAGAATCAGCGGCGGAGATATCAGCGGTTGACGGCGGCACGGCGGGCAGGTTGACGGTGAATGTGGCGGTGAGGTTCGCGGTCGAGAGTTCGGGAATAGGGGAGGCAGCAATGACTATTGGAACGAGATCCGTCTTGTACGGTGCGCATTGCGCGGTGTTGCACCCTTGGTTCCTCGCGGTCGCCTGGTCCAAATTGTACGGCTTCCCCTGGGACGTTCGGCTGTGGGCCAGCTTCTGGCTGCATGACATCGGTTATATTTCGAAACGCATTATCGTGAGCTCACGATAACGGGTTTTATGCGCAGCAGCGATTTATGCGCAGCAAGAGTCGGTTTGAACGGTAGGCAGCCGAATTTGCCTCTGCCTTGCTCACGATAAAACCGTCGTAAATATCCTCCTCGTAGTTCGCGCATGGGCCGTCATCTGGGGCAGTATAGAAGTTGGCGACTATGGCTGAGTTCGAGGGTCAAGACAAACGCGCAGCACCCGAGGTGATTTGGCAGGCCCAGGAGGCTCTTGGTAGTGGCAGAAGCAATGATCCGAGGACTGTTCCGGAACTGTTTGAAGCTACACTTCAAGGTGACTACGATGACGAGGCCGCATGGGATGCCGGGCGTCTCTCAGGTTGAGGGCGACGCCAGAGGTCCTCGATGTTGCGATGAAGTACTGCCGCTCTGATGATCCCAAGGCACGGGCACGGGGCCTCGATGTGTTAGCCCAGCTTGGTGCAGGCAAGCCGGATTCAGAGCGTCCGTATGTCGATGAGTGTGTATCGATGGCCATCGCGCACCTGGATGATGAGAGTCCGTTGGTGGTTCACTCCGCAGCATGGGCATTAGCGCATTTGCGCGACGACAGAGCGATCTCGACCCTGATTGGAATGAAACACCACGCGAACCCAGACGTCAGACACGCTGTGGCATTCGGAATGGGAGGCTGCTCCGGGGGCGAGGCGAGGCAAACTCTAATCGAGCTTATGGAGGACCAAGCCGATGAGGTCCGCAACTGGGCAACGTTTGGTTTAGGATCACTCAACGATGTGGACGGCCCGGAAGTCCGTGAAGCCCTTCGCAAACGTTTGGACGACTCATTTGGAGAGGCCCGGGATGAAGCCATCTGGGGTCTGGCACGGCGCAAGGAGACTCTTGCTCTGCAAATCTTGCTGGAGCGACTAGAATCGGGGAGTTGGGTGCAGGGTGATGAGGACGCTGCGGCAGAAGCGCTTGGCTTAGGGCGGGCCGCGTCCGCAGAGGAACTACAAGGCGGGCTGCAGAAGTTACTTGGCCGATAACGACCTGCCAGTTATAACGAATGGAGCCATGCCAGCAGATCGGCATCCCGCTTCCACCGTGGCGGCTTGGCCGGTCGCAGCTTCGGGTCCGCCTGTTCCAGAGCCTTGCGCTTGGTTTCCAGATTCGCCTGAGCATAATGATTCGTCGTTTCAAGATCGGCGTGCCCAAGCCAGCTTCGAATCACGGTCACGTCCACACCGGCGGCTACCAGATGCACGGCGGTTGTGTGACGAAATAGGTGAGGCGTGACGCGCTTTTCAGATAGGGATGGAACCTTCTTGATCGCGGCTTTCACGTATTGCCTCAAACGAAAGCGGAAGCCGGAGGCAGTCAGCGGCTCACCATATCGGTTCATGAACAGCGTCTCTTCCGGCAATCGCGGCGTGCGACGCAGTAGTGCGGTCAGGAGTTCCGCCGTTTCGGGCCACAGCGGGGCAATCCGCTCTTTTTGACCCTTGCCCATAAGACGGACGTGCGCAGGCGATTTCAGGTGAAGATCCTTGGGCCGGAGATCGAGTGCTTCCTGGATTCGCGCGCCGCTGTTGTACAGCAGCGAGAGCAATGCATGATCGCGCTGGCCCTCTGCGCTGGTCCGATTCGGTTGGCTGAGAATGGCGGCCACTTCCGCCGATTCGAGATACCGAATCGCCCGCTTGGGCGCCTTCTTAAACGGAACCTGCAGCACCTCGGCGCACTGCAGAGCCGCGAGCGGTTCCTGCGCGGCAACGAAGCCAAAGAAGCTCCGCAAAGCGGCCAGCCGGCAGTTCCGTGTAACGATGGACGCCCGGCGCGTCTTCTCGATGTGCTGCAGGAAGGCTGCTACCTCGGCGCGATTCAGATTGTCGAGGCTAAGCGATGCGACCTTGATCTTCTGTCGTTCAGCGACGAAACAGAGAAACAGCCGCCAAGCATCGCGGTATGCCAGGACCGTCCGATGAGACGCATTGCGCTGCTCAGTCAGCCATTCGTGGAAGAACGCGTACAACAGTTTAGGCAGTGACGGGATCGTTTTCACAGGCATCACAGTTTTCCTTGGATGACTTGCAGCACATCGGCTTCGGCCACTCGGAACCGCTGGTTTGCTTGCTGAAGCAGTTCCTGGGTGATCGTCAGGTAAACCAGCGTCGAGTGGATATCGCGATGACCGAGGTACGTCGCCAAGTGAGCCAGACGAGCCTGCGGGTTGATTCCTTGCTGGTACCACTGCGTCATTCGATGAACGACGAATGTATGTCGAAGATCGTGGATGCGCGGGCCACCGCGGCCGGCGTGAGTGTTTATGCCAGCGAGGCGGATGATCGTCCGCAGCAACTCGACCCAGCTCTCACGCGTCCGTAGCCTCCTCGCGAGTGGCAAAACAGAGCAGCTTCCGGATCTGTGGCCGCTCCAGCTCTGGCACGAAAGATCAGGTAGTCGCGAACCACCTCGATCGCGCTCGCCGAAAGCGGCAGACAACGGGACTTGAAGAACTTCGTATCGCGCACCTCAATCGTCTTTTCATTCAGGTCCACATCCTTCACGTGCAGACCGGCGAGTTCACCCAGGCGCAGACCCGCACAGTAGGCGAGCGCGATCATACAGTGCACCGTTGCCGCTCTAAGGGGCGCTGCTGACGAGTCGTGACTGCGGGCCGTCTCGAGAAGTTTTTCGACTTCAGCCACGGAGTATATATAAGGACGTATCCGCTTTCGGGCGACTTCCTGCAGAAGGAGCCGATCCGTCGCCGGTTCGGTGACTGCGACGCCCGCTCGCTGGAGAGCCTTCGCCACCACCCTGGTTACGCGCAAATGATTGAGTTTGCCCGCTGGCGATGATGCGGACGCGGCATAGTCCCGGGCCAGCACCGCAAAGGGTTCGGTCCCAGCTCCGGGCCGCTGTTGCAGATACTTGTCGAAGCGGATAAACCAATCCTCATGACGATAGCGATAGCCCAGGGTCCGCATTCGTTGAACGTGTTCGCGTATGATCGGGCCCAAGTGACTTGCATATCGAGGTGGCGGCCGAAGCGTCTCAAGAGCCTTCGCCGGCTGCGGATCGAGGAGCGCTCGGACGATAGCCGCAGTGGATCGGCTCTCATAGCGCTCTCGCAGTGCCGTGAACGGATTCCCGACCACGATCTGTCGTTCGACAAGCCAGTCCAGGAAGCGTTTTACAAACGTCGCTCGATCTATCACGTAGGGCAGCTTCGACTCCGCCGCGCACTTCTTCAGCCACGACCGAAGAGTCTGTTCCGCAAGAGGCCGTTTCCGCTTGCTGACGAAGCGTTGGAAGTGCCGCAGCATGGAACGGTACGCCCAAACGTTTTCCGGCGAATAGCCGAGATGGTCAAGGAACTCGTTCAGGAGCGCTTCTTCTTTGTCGGGCCAATGCCGCATATCTTTACTCCTGTTGGAAGTTCCAGACCGATGGCGCGCAGATCCTCGGTGACCAGCTTCAGGTACACGGCCGTCGAATCGGTGCTGCGATGTCCGAAAAGGTCACCAATCGCTTTGATGGAGACGGACGCGGTGAGCAGGCTGTGGGCGCGGGCGAAACGGAACGCGTGGGCTCCTTGATGACCCTTGGGCTCAACGCCTGCTTTCTGCAGCCGGTAGCGGATGATCGTGCATAGCGATCCGCCGCGCTTAAAAGCCTGGTAGGGAGCGATCGCCTGGAGGAACACATGACGCAGCGATGTCTGGGGCCGGCCTTTTCGCAGATAGCCCAGCACTGCTTCTCCCACGGGCGCGACTAATGGAAGAAATGATTCATAGCCGGTTTTCGATTGCCGAATGCGAAGCTGCTCTTCACGCCAGTCGATGTCCTCTAACTGAAGCCTCGTCACCTCTCCCGCACGAAGACCGTACGTAGCCAGCAGCAGGAGCATTGCATAATCGCGAAGGCCGATCGGGCTGTGGTCCTTTCGCGTGCATCGGATCACCGCCTGTACCTGATCCTCAGTGAGTGCGCGCGGTATCTCCTCGAATCGATAAAGAGTGGTGCCGGAGACGGACGGCGACAGATCACGTGAAACGACTTTCTTGGAGTGCAGATAACGCAGAAAGCTGCGAAGGCCGTCACAGATTCCGTTCCGAGTCGATCTGCGAAGGGCAGGCAGACGCCAAGCCAAGTACGCGTCGAGATCCGGCACGTTCAACTCAGCCAAGGTCACGCTGCGGTTCGACTCCAGCCACGAAAGGAAGAGCCTCGCCTCGTCCCCGTTCTTCTTGAAGGTTTCGGGCGACAGACCGTAGTCATCGATGAGCCACCGGCCATAACTGTCGATCAGTTCGCGCTGAACACGCTCCATCTCATTGCGGGGCGGCTCCGGGCGTGGCCATTGTGAGTCAACGAGCCGCAGCATGCGGTGAATCGGGCCGGTGTATCCGGAGCGCCACTTTCGTTCGGTTGGTGGCGGTCCGCCGTGCCGCTTCTTCATACTGCTCCAGCTTTTGTTCTACAAAGGCAGCGACGTCGGTACGGCGTGCCGCCTCGACCGGCTTCCCCAGGCGATGCAAATAGCGCAGAAACTGGTTCACGGCTGCGACGCAGAAGGGAATGCTGCTGGGGCTATATCGATGCTGTTTGAGGTGCTCTCTGAACTGGCCGATCAGAGGTGACGGGCGGGATCCCGGGGGCCATTCCCCTTGGACGAATCGCAGAATCGCGTGAACCGTACGGCGCCCCATTCTGAACCAGGTGCGCGGCTTGTGAACCAGATTCGGGTGATGCCGTTTCGAGCGCTTGAGAGCGCCCCGAAAATAATCTGTCACATCGGGCGGCTGGACATTGGCAGCATCGAGATTACGTTCCGCGAGGTATTCGACGAAGAGTCGAGAGTGCCTCGTAAAAACGTGCAGCTCCTGTATGCCTCGTTCCACGAGATGCGCCTCGAAGGCTTTGAGCAGCGCCTTGCCGGCTGACGGTGGAGGCCATTCTCCCTGGACGCATTCCAGCAACCGGTCAATCGCCTTCCGATATCGACGCCGCCATTTAGGTTCGACACTGGGAGGGGAATCAACGGTCTTGCGATAAACGCGGAGCGCGCTCTGCATGAACGCATCGACATCCTTGGGACTGGCCTGTTCGGGAGATACCTGGCGCGCCGTCAAGTAGCGGAGGAATCGACGCGCATGTTTGAGCGAGTTTCTGACAGTGCTGGCTCCGAGTCCGTCACGCCGGAGTGCGTCACCGAGCTTGTTCACATGCTTCTCAAAGTCTGGGACCGGCGGCCACTGCTCCTTGCGCCACGCGCAGTAGGTGATGAATCGGCGCCGTGTAATACGATCGCCAATGGTTCTCATCGTGAGGGACTTGTCCATGGCGCGAACGATATGCCTGGCGCTGCCGGCGTCAAATACCGCTCCAGATCCGGCGGTGTCACTGACTTCAACAGGATCTTTCGCTCATCCAGATAACGCAGGAACACGCGGGCGACACAGATGTGGCCCTCGAACCGTGCCGCTATCCAAGCCCTGATCTTCGGCGAGATGTTTCCGCAGCCGGGTCAACCAGTGTGCGTGTCGCTGTGGCATCGTGTCTCTCGCATTCATTACGAGACACCGACGCTTTCGGATTTATGAGAAGGAGATCTGGATCAACTCTGCGCCAAAGCGGCTCGCGGTAGCATTGCTCCGCATAAATCGCTGCTGCGCATAAAGCCCATTGAACTAAGCCGCAAGCGGCAGTTCAAGAGCACGAAGTCCGGGCGAATTGTTAGCACGCCATAGTGTCTAATCAGTCATGAGAACCGTCCTCGTGGCACTTGGCTCGGCTGCTCTTGCGCTCACCCTGGTGGGCCAAAGAGCCTCAGAATCGGAGCAATGGAAAGACCTTTACGACTCGCTGAAGGGAGCAACGTCACTTCGCCCCAAGAACGGTTTCGTCCCGAATGAAGTCACGGCGATTAAGATAGCCGAGGCTGTTGCGATTGCTCAGTGGGGCGAAGCGCAGATCGCTACCGAACGGCCATTCAAGGCCGATCTACGCGGCGATGCTTGGACGGTTGTCGGGACTCTGCATCCTGAAGGGGTGCCGGGCGGCACGGCAGTCATCAGGTTGAGCAAGGCAACAGGTGCCGTACTGTTCGCCATTCACCGCGCCAGTCTTCGCTCAGTTGGTCACCGGTCAGCAGTCCTACGGCATAGGATATCTTACGTAAAATTATCGGTGTTCTTTCCGCATGAACGGCTCTTTTTTGAAAACTGCAGGAATCCGTATTATGTTAAATTGCCGGTGGCTCTTCGGCCCTCCTCGCGTTCATCGCTATTTCGTGGCTCTTGTTCACGGGGACGCTTTCCTGGGGGTGTGATACCTGATGTCGTGATCGGTGGAGGTTTCACCGATGACTGCACTCAGACAGCGGATGCTGGAGGATCTCCGCATTCGCAACTACGCCCCGTCGACCGTGGCATGCTACATCCGTTCGGTCGCCGAGTTCGCCAAACACTTCAACAAGCCGCCCGATCAGCTCGGCCCGGAAGAGATCCGCTCGTGGCAGTTGTTCCTGCTCAACGAGAAGCGAGTCAAGCTCTCCACTTACATTCAGGCCGTCTGCGCGCTCCGCTTCTTCTACCAGAACACCCTGCACCGGAAGATCGACATCGACCGGATTCCATTGCCCCGCTATGAAAAGAAGCTGCCCGTCATTCTGAGCAAGGACGAGGTCAAAGCGCTGCTGGAAGCTCCGAAGAACCTCGGCCACCGGGCGATTCTCGCCACCATGTATGGCGCCGGACTCCGGGTATCGGAAGTGGCCAACCTGAAGGTGTGCGACCTCGATCGCGACCGCAAGGTCATCTGGGTTCGCGGGGGCAAAGGCCACAAGGACAGACAAGTCATGCTGGCCGAGCCGCTCCGCGAAGTGCTGGCCGCCTACTGGCGCTGGAAGCGTCCCACCGAATGGCTTTTCCCCGGCGGAAAGCCGGACTGCCCCATCAGCACCGAAGCCGTTTTCCGAACTTGCCGGAAAGCGGCGCGGAGGGCCGGCATCGCCAAGCCGGTTCATCCGCATTCACTGCGCCACGCCTTCGCCACGCATCTGCTGGACGACGGAGTCAATCTGCTTGTCATTCAGACCCTGCTGGGTCACGCGCATCTGAAAACCACGGCGCGCTATCTGCATCTCTCCGACAGCGCCATCCGCTCCACCAGAAGTCCGCTGGAAATGCTGGGTTCACTCGATCTGATCCGGCCGCACGACATTCCGCCGAAACGATGAGCGAGCATCGGCCCGAAGTGGCCGATGTCTTCCGCACTTACGAAAAAGAGTTCTTCGCGCAATGGGGACACGTTCTCGGTCCCCAACAGCGAAAGGCTTTCGAAGCGATTCGCGACTGCCGCACGGCTGCCCTCGGCGGCCATGTGGAGTATGTGGAGCAGTGCGATACGTGCGGGCATCGCGTCATCTCGTATAACTCGTGCCGCGACAGGCATTGCCCAAAGTGTCAGGCCATGGCGCGCGCAAAGTGGCTGGCCGAAAGGCAAGCCGAACTGTTGCCGGTCCCATATTTCCACGTTGTATTTACGCTGCCGCAACAGATCGGCGGGCTGGCGCTGCAGAATGCGCGCGAGATCTATCAGCATTCTGTTCCGCGCCGCATCGGAAACATTGCTCACGATCGCGGCCGACCCCAAGCGTCTGGGCGCGGCGATCGGTTTTCTCGCGGTCCTGCACACGTGGGGGCAGAACCTCCATTTGCATCCTCACCTGCATTGCGTCGTTCCGGGCGGCGGCATCGTCCCGGACGGCGCGCGCTGGATCGGATGCCGGAAAAGTCGTTCCTTCTCCCCGTGAGGGTATTGAGCAGCCGGTTCCGAAATCTGTTTCTGACTTATCTGCGGGAGGCTTTCGAGAAGGCCGGCTGACAATTCCACGGCGAGATGGCCGGGCTCGCGCAGCCGGCCGCGTTCGCGGCCCTGTGCCAACAGGCGCGGCGAATCAAATGGGTCGTCTATGTGAAGCCGCCCTTCGGCGGACCGGAGCAGGTTCTGAAGTATCTGGCCCGCTACACGCATCGGGTTGCGATCTCCAACAGCCGGATTCTGTCGATGGAAGACGGCAAGGTGACCTTCCTGATGGAAGGATTATGCGGACGGCAACCAGACCAAGGTCATGACGCTGGACGCAGTCGAGTTCATCCGACGCTTTCTGCTGCATATCCTGCCCGGCGGCTTCGTGCGTATCCGGCAGTTCGGCTTTCTGGCCAACCGTGCGCGCGCGAAAGAAACTGGCGCTGTGCCGCGCACTGCTGGGCGCGCCTCCTCCGGCTAAAACCGTCGTCATCGACCACAGTAGGAAGCTGGAAGAGCAGTACGACGACGATGCCCTGCGTGCAAGATTGGCCACATGATCCTGGTCCGGATTGTTCCCCCAGGCGCGTTCGGCTGCATCGTTGCCGCGTTGGATTCCTCATGAACGCCCTGTTGCAACACGCCGCTTTTCTTCAAACAGCCTTCACTCAGGTTGAGGGGGAGCTGCGTTCAGAAGCGCTTTTCCGGCGCGGAGGTGTCACTGCAACCTCCGCCGGATCTGAACTACCGATTGCCGGCGCAGGAAACGGGCGTCTGATTCGATACCGAATACCGCAAGGCTACCCGACAATCCAAAGGACGAAAAACAAACAATCCCCATAGAGCACGGTCCGGCTCAGTTCAACGCATTCTATCCGCAATGC